>CAWEIU010000001.1:0-661927 GCA_963809245.1 uncultured Alphaproteobacteria bacterium
TTGCAGCAAAACGGGTCGTACTGCGGGTCACGCGGGCGCCCGCAAATTACGCACGTCGTCTTGGCCTTTGTGGATCGACGCGGGACGGTCGCCGCAGGTTCGGATTTCGTCGCCATGGCTCATGCTCCCGTCGCCCAAGCGCGGTCGGCGACGTCGCCTTTTCTCGCCCGCCAGCAGTGACGCGGTCTCCGCGAGGGGCAGGCCGACGACGCCGCTGTAGGAGCCGATGAGACGCAGCACGAAGGCGCCCGCGAAGCCCTGGATCACGTAGCCGCCACCAGGCCTTGCCGCTCGCCAGTGGCGAGATAGTCGGCAATTTCGGCGCGCGAAAGGCGCTTGAAGCGCACCCGGGTCTCGACGATCCGTCGGCGTTCGCCGCCGCTGACGGTCCTGAGGGTCAGGCCGGTGTAGACCCGATGGACGCGCCCCGAGAGCAGGTTGAGGCAGTCCTCCGCCTCGTCGAGAATCTCGCATTTCGGCAGGATGCGCCGTCCGACGCAGACGACGGTGTCCGCCGCCAGAACCAGCGAAGGGCCAAGATCGGGCAGCTTCAGGGCGCTCGGCGGCGATCGTCGCCTTCTCAGAGCTCAGCCGCAGCGCCAGGGCGCGCTGGCGATTCTTCATTGGGCCGCGGCGTCTCCTCGATGTCGGCGGGAATGACCGCGTCGGGTTCGACGCCGATCTGCGCCAGCAGCGCAAGGCGGCGCGGCGAACCGGAGGCGAGGACGAGGCGGGGGCGCGCTTTGGCGTCGCTCACGCGGGCGCTCCTGACTGCGGGTTCGTGCATGGCTCTGGCGCCTACTTGAACCGATAGGCGATGCGGCCCTTGGTCAGGTCATAGAGCGTCATCTCGACCAGGACCTTGTCGCCGGCCAGCACGCGGATGCGGTTCTTGCGCATCTTGCCGGCGGTGTGGGCGATGATCTCGTGGTCGTTTTCGAGCTTGACGCGAAAGGTCGCGTTGGGCAGCAGCTCGACGACGAAACCGGGAAAACTCAAGCAATTCTTCCTTCGACATTTGGGCCTTTCTGGGGGCGGGGCTGCGCGGACCGCGGCGAAGGCGTCGAAAACCGGACGCCGCCCTCGCTCAGGGCCAAACGCAAAACGCGCGAACCCTATATGAAATTGGACGCCATGGGGAAACGGGGGGCAGCGGCCCCATTTCGCCGCGACTTCAGCTCTGTTGGCGGCTCAATGCGAGGTAGCGGCGGACGCTGAACGGGATGGTGGCGAGATAGGCGAGCGACAGCGCGACCAGCGACTGCACCGGAAAATTGACGATCAGCAACAGCGCCGCGGCGAGCCCGATCAGCACCGGGGCGACGTAGTCGTGCGGCACCCGGCCGAGCGACTTGCCGGAAGTGCGGCACCCGGCTCGCCATCAACAGCGCGACGCCGACGACATAAGACGATCTCCAGACCGACGAAGCGCGGCGCGGCGGCGGGAGTTGGCGAGCAGAAAGCGCAAATAGACCGGCAATAGACCGACGATCGCGCCGGCCGGCGCCGGCATGCCGACAAAAAAGTACTGCGCCACGCCGGCGACGGAGGGTCGTCGACCACCACGTTGAAGTTGGCGAGCCGCAGCGCGCAGGCGATGGCGAAGATCAGCGTCGCCAGCCAGCCGAGGCTCTTCATCTGCTGGAGGCCGGAGACGTAGAGCACGATGCCCGGCGCGACGCCGAAATCGACGAAGTCCCCGCGAATTCAGTTCGGCGCCGAAGCGCGACGTGCCCTTCAGCGCGCGCGCGATCCGCCCGTCCAGCCCGTCGAGCACCGCGGCGGCGGCGATCGCGCTGACCGCCCACTCGATCGACTCTTCGATCGCGAGGCGGATTGCCGTCAGGCCGAGGCACAGCGCGAGCAGCGTGACGAGATTGGGGATCAGAGCCGAACCGGCACCGCACCGGAAGCGGCGTCCGCGCGGCCCGCGGCCCGGCGTCCCGGTCGAGCGGGAGCGGATGCTCGTTCATGGCCGCGCTCCTCAAATCAGCTCCGTCGGAATTGCCGCAGGCGGTCGTCGAGCCGGGCTCGGCGATCACCGTCTCGCCGGCCACGGCGCGCGTGCACACCGGCGATCGGACGCGCGCCGTCCGGCAGATAGACGTCGACCCGCGAGCCGAAGCGGATGAGGCCGAAGCGATCGCCGGCCACGAGGTGCGCGCCCTCTGAACGAAGCAGACGATGCGCCGCGCGATCAGGCCGGCGATCTGCACGACGCCGAACTCGCCCGCCGGCGTCTCGATCACCACGCCGTTGCGCTCGTTGTCTTCGCTCGCCTTGTCGAGATCGGCGCTCAGGAATGCGCCGGGATGATAGGCGACGCGGGCACCCGGCCCTCGACCGGCGCGCGGTTCACATGACAGTCGAACACCGACATGAAAATCGAGATGCGCTGCAGCGGCGGCCGCCGAGCCCGAGTTCGGGCGGCGGCGCGCAATCCGCGGAAGCTGACGACGCCGTCGGCAGGCGCGACGACGAGATCGGCGCGCAGCGGCGTCACCCGCGGCGGATCGCGAAAGAAATAGACGCACCAAGCGGTCGCGATGAGGCCGATCCAGCCGAGCGGCGCCCACAGCCAGCCCAGGATCAGCGTCGCGACCGCGAAGGCGGCGATGAACAGGTAGCCTTGCGGGTGGATGGGGACGAGCTGGCGGCGAACGGATTCGAGGACGGACATGACCGCCTCGGCGGAGGCGGTCTTCTGCCGCAAAACGCGGCAAAAGTCACGGCGTCGCCGGCTATGGCAGGCGCGCGGGCCTTCCGTCAGTCCCTCAGCGTCTCCTCAGTTCCGCCGGCGTCGTCGACGGCGGCGCGGCGCAGCGCCTCCTCGGCCTCGTCGACCTCGCGCTGACGGCTCCACAGCCCGGCGTAGAGGCCGCCGCGCGCGAGCAGCTCCTCGTGCGTGCCGCGCTCGGCGATGACGCCCTTGTCGAGCACCAGGATTTCGTCGGCGTGGACGACGGTCGACAGCCGGTGGGCGATGATCAGCGTCGTGCGGCCCTTCGAGACGCGCTCGAGCGCCGCCTGGATTTCGCGTTCGGTGAAGGTGTCGAGCGCCGAGGTCGCCTCGTCGAGCACCAGGATCGGCGGCCCTTTCAGCATGGTGCGCGCGATCGCGACGCGCTGCTTCTCGCCGCCCGACAGTTTGAGGCCGCGCTCGCCGACATGCGCGCCGTAACCTTGCGGCAACGAGCGGATGAAGGCGTCGATCTGCGCGTCCTCGGCGGCTGCCCGCACCTCCTCGTCGCTCGCGTCGTCGCGGCCGTAGCGGATGTTGTAGAGGATGGTGTCGTTGAACAGGACGGTGTCCTGCGGCACCATGCCGATCGCGGCGCGCAGGCTCGATCTGCGTGACCTCGGCGATGTCCTGGCCGTCGATGGTGATGCGTCCGGCGGAGGGCTCGTAGAAGCGGAACAGCAGCCGCGAGATCGTCGACTTGCCGGCGCCCGACGGCCCGACGATCGCGATCGTGTGTCCCGCCGGCGCCTCGAAGGAGACGCCGCGCAGGATCTTGCGCGCCGGGTCGTAGCTGAACTCGACATTCTCGAAGCGCACCGCGCCCTTGGCGACGACGAGCGGCCGGGCGCCCGGCCGGTCCTGGATTTCCGGGTTCTGGGCGAGGATGTCGAACATCATCTCGATGTCGACGATCGCCTGCTTGATGTCGCGATAGACCATGCCCATGAAGTTGAGCGGCTGATAGAGCTGCAGCATCATCGCGTTGAGCAGCACGAAATCGCCGATGTCGTTGCGGTGGCTGCGGAATGCCCGCGACGCACATCACGAGCACGGCGACCATGCCGATGGTGAAGATCACCGCCTGGCCGGCGTTGAGCACCGCCAGCGAGACATAGGTCTTGACGCTGAGGCGCTCGTAGCGCGCCATCGACTTGTCGTAGCGCGCCGCCTCGCGCCGCTCGGCGCCGAAATACTTGACCGTCTCGAAGTTGAGCAGGCTGTCGATCGCCTTGGTGTTGGCGTCGGTGTCGCTCTCGTTCATCGAGCGGCGAATGCCGATGCGCCAGTTGGTCGCGATCGTCGTGTAGACGAGATAGACGAGCACGGTGACGCTGATCGCCAGGACGTAGCGCCAGTCGAAGGAATAGAGAAACGCCGCCGAGATCAGCACGAATTCGACGACCGTCGGCACGGCGACCAGCATCGAGGTGCGCATGATCGTCTCGATCGCGTTGCGGCCGCGCTCGAGCACGCGCGTCAGCCCGCCGGTCTTGCGCTCGAGATGAAAGCGCAGCGACAAGCTGGTGCAGATGGACGAACACTTCGATGGCGAGCCGGCGCACCGCGTTCATCGCCACCGCGGCGAACAGCGCGTCGCGCCCCTGCTGGGTGAACGCCATCAGGACGCGCATCAGGCCGTAGAGGAGCGGTGAGCGCGATCGCGCCGGTGAGCGCGGCCGGCAGGCCGTGCGGCGCTCCGCCGGGCGTCAACGCGTCGGTCGCCCATTTCAGCGCGTAGGGCGTCACCACCGTGACCAGTTTCGACAGCACCATCAGCGCGACCGCGAGGGCGGCGCGCAGCTTGAGGTCGAAGCGGTCGGTCGGCCAGATGTAGGGCCACAGCAGCCGCACGGTGCCGATGAGGGAGCCTCGGTCGTCCGCCCGGGCGGCGATGAAACTCGACGATTTCTGATGTTGCATAGCGACTCGAGGCGTTTGCGGTCTGGCGGGAGATATAAGGGCCCCGGGACAGACGCCGGTTGGGAAACGGCACCCGGGCGGCCGAGCTGCGGAAACCAGTACCTGCCGGAACTGACGTTCAGTCGCGGGCGGCGGTTCGGGTCACCCGCAGTCTTGTCCTGGCGACACCGCGTTCCGCGATGCAATATACGGCCGGAAAGACTTGTTCACACATAAAAAAGGATTCGAAACACTCTTGAATTACCATTGTTTGCGATTATGAAGGCGACGTTCTGTAGAGCGCGCGAGTCGGAGGTCGGCGTCTTCTAGACGACCCTCTGCCGCGTCGAAGCATAGCTCGACTCGAAACGCGGTCCGACACCGGGCCTTCAAAAAGGCGCATCGGGAGCTGTTTCGGTATGAGCGAATCAAATAATCACGTCGAACTCGCGGCCGAGATTGTCTCGGCCTACGTTTCGAACAATTCTGTTCCGGCGAGCGAATTGCCGGCGCTCTTGAGCGATGTTCATGCGGCGATCGTCCGCGTGGCGAGTGGCGCCGTCGTCGCCGTGCCGGAAGCCGCCAAGCCGGCGGTCGCTCCGAAGAAGTCGATTACCAACGATTACATTGTCTGTCTGGAGGACGGGCGCAAATTCAAGTCGCTCAAGCGGCATTTGCGGACGCAATACAATCTTGTCCCCTGAGCAATACCGGGAGAAATGGGCTCTCCCGCCGGATTATCCGATGGTCGCTCCGGCCTACGCCAAGGCGCGCTCGGCGCTCGCCAAGCAGATGGGCCTCGGCCAGCAACGTCGTCGCCGCTCCAAATAAGCTTCGTTAGAGCGCGGCGGCGCTTTTTCGCCAAAGCGTGGTAATTGACGGTCTGAGACCGTGCGGCGATTCCATCAAATTGTCGCGCGTCTGGAGCATTTTCTCGGTTGACGCAGCGCCGCGGTCGCCCCCCAAAAGCGGGGTTAGACAACCGCCGCAGGCCTTCGCCGCTTGGCTCCTGGATGCCGCTTTTCGCGAGCACGACAGCGGTGCCGCTTCGGTGAGCCCGTGAAAGTTGCAACCCAAAGTCGCTTTCGACCAAGACGCGATACGCTCTAGACGCGCGAGGGTTCAACCGCGCGCCACTTCCATCGCCGGGCGAGCCTCGTCCTCAAGCGTCGGCGCCTTGACGCTCGGCCCCGCCGAGACGCTAATCGCGACATGACGACGATTCGAAACGTTTGCGTCTATTGCGGCTCGAGCGCCGGAAACGATCCAATCTTCGGCGAGGCCGCCGATGCGCTGGGGCGCGAACTTGCGCGCGCCGGCGTCGGCTTGGTCTTCGGCGGCGGCGGCGACGGCCTGATGGGCCGCGTCGCGCGCGCCGTTCTCGACGCTGGCGGCCGCGTGACGGGAATTATCCCCAAGTTTCTCATCAAGCAGGAACACGCTCTGCTCGCGGCGCAGGACCTCACTGTCGTCGACGACATGCATCAGCGCAAGCAGCTGATGTTCGAGCGCGCCGACGCGTTCGTCGCGCTCCCTGGCGGGATCGGCACGCTCGAGGAACTCGTCGAGCAACTCACCTGGGTGCAGTTGCAACGCCACCAAAAGCCCGTTCTGCTCGCCGATGTCGCGGGATTCTGGCGTCCGCTGCTCGCGTTGTTCGCGCATATGCGCAACCTCGGCTTCGTGCGCGAGGGCTTCGAGGTGCGCTATCTCGTCGCCGAGAAGATCGAGGACGCCGTGCCGATGCTGCTCGCGGCTGCGCGACGTAGCGAGACGTAACGCGCGACCGGTCGTTCGCCCGCTCGGTCACTGCCCGCGCCGAGCGCCCGTCTTTCCCTTCGCGACGGTTAATGTCATTCTCGCTGACCAGCGCGAGACGGCGAGACCATGACGTCTCGAATGGAGGGAGGTCGCATGAGCGCAAACAGAAAAATGACTTATGGGATTTTGGGGCTGTTGGCGGGGGCGCTGCTGACGGCTAGCGTCGCCGAGGCGCAGACCGCAGCGCCGGCCGCTGGCGCGACCGGCGCCGGACGCGGCCGCCGCGCCGCAGAAGGCGAAACCGAAGCCGAAGGCGGCGGGACGGCGCGGGTCGACGTCGTCGTCACCAACGATCGCGCCGTGCCGTTGACCGCGCTGGTCGCATCGCCCTCGGGCTCGCCCGACAGCAAGAAGATCGCCGGGCCTCTGGCCGCCGGCAAGAAGGTCGTCGTCCATCTTGCGCACGACAAGGCGTGCCTGTTCGATCTCCATGGCGACTACGCCGACGGCACGTCGACCGAGGCCGAGGGCGTCGCGCTCTGCAAGGACAAGAAGATCAATCTGGTGGAATGATCGGCGGCTAAAAGACGCTCGCCGAGCGCTTGCGCGTCGGCGAGCGTCTGCCGTTCGGAACGGCTTATTTCACCGCGGCTTCGTAGAGTTCCGCGACGTAGTCCCAGTTCACGAGACTGTCGACGAACGCCTTGAGATAGTCGGGGCGCCGGTTGCGGTAGTCGATGTAGTAGGAGTGCTCCCAGACGTCGACGCCGAGGATGGGCGTCGCGCCGTGCGACGAGCGGGTTCTCGCCGTTGGGCGTCTTGGTCGCGACGATCTTGCCGTTGTTGACGGCGAGCCAGCCCCAGCCCGAACCGAACTGCGTCGTGCCGGCCTGGACGAGGTCCTCTTTCGCCTTGTCGACGGAACCGAACGAATCGACCAGCGCCTTCTCGAGCGCGCCGGGGATCTTGCCGCCGCCGTTCGGCTTCATCCACTTCCAGAAATGGATGTGATTGTAGTGCTGGCCGGCGTTGTTGAAGAGGCCGGGGTTCTTGCCGTAGGAGCCGCGCACGATCTCCTCGAGCGACTTGCCTTCCCACTCGGTGCCCTTCAGCAGGTTGTTGCCGTTGTTGACATAGGCGAGATGATGCTTGTCGTGGTGATATTCGAGCGTTTCCTTGGACATGAAGGGGCCCAGGGCGTCGTATGCGTAGGGCAGATCAGGAAGCGAAAATGACATCGACGTGGCTCCTTGAAATCAATGTTTGCGAAATCGCGCGCCCGAGGCGAGCGCCCGGCGGCATTGTTAGACCCGCCTCCTGCGCCTCGCAACAGGACGGCGGCGCCGCGTGTTGTTTTGTCTGAGCAACGCGAACTGTCGCGTGCGGTTCCTTGCGCGCCCCTTTTTTGACAAATTGAACGCGTTGGAAGGCGAAATGACCATTTTCACCTTTGCTCTTGGAATCGTGTTCGTTGTGGCGGGGCTCGGAGGCATTGTCGCCAGCATCAATCTGGTGCCGACCGAACTCGGCCTGCTCTACGCCGAGTGCGGCGCGATGGGGATTGCGACGGGCGGGGTGATCGTCGCCATCGCGGCCCTGATCCACCGTCTGGGCAAACTGAGGGCGACGCTCGAACGCGCCCAGCCGCGCGAAGCCTGGCAAATTCCGGGCGCTCCGCCGCTGGGCGACGTCGCGGCGCGCGAGATCGAGCCGGCTGACTTCGAAACGGCCGCGCCCGCCGCGTTCGCGCCCATCCCCAGGGTCTTCGACGACGAGACGCCGGCCGAGGGCGAGCCGGAGGCGGCGCCCGGCTCGAGGAGGAGGATGCGGTCAATGCGAACCGCGTCGGCCATCTCCCGACGATGTCGGAGATCGAACATGCGCTGGCGGAGCCGGAGCCGGCGCCGACTCTGGTCGGCCGCTATAGCGCCGGCGGCGCCAACTACATGATCTTTTCCGACGGTTCGATCGAAGCGGAGACGGAAGACGGCGCCTTCAAATTCGGGTCCATGAGCGAATTCAAGGCGTATCTCGCGGGGAGCAAGCGCGCTTAGCGTGGCCGCCGCTGTGGAGTCACGAGACGGCCTCGCCGCGAAACGGCGTGGATCGCGGGCAAGACGTTCTGGGAAGCGGGCAAGACGCGCCGCGCGGCAAGCGCGGCTGTCGATTCTACCGGCAGCCGTCATGCGGCGACGATCGTCTCCCGTGCGAGCGCTTCGAGCGAGACGAGCGGCCGCGCCCCGAGATGCTGGATGATCTCCGCCGCGGCGAGCGCGCCGAGCCGCGCGCAGGTCGGCGCGTCGGCGCCTTGCGCCATCCCGGCGAGATAGCCTGCCGCGAACATGTCGCCGGCGCCGGTCGTGTCGACGAGCTTTCGCGATCGGGAAGGCGGGAACTTCGTGCGTCGCCTCGCCCTCGATGACGATCGATCCCTTCTCCGAGCGGGTCACGATCGCCAGCACGCCCTCGCGCCGCACGGCGTCGAGCGCCTCGGTCAGATGCGGCGTCTGGTAGAGCGACAGGATCTCTTCGGTATTGGAGAACAGCGTATCGACGAGGCCGCGCCGCATCAGATCGATGAACTCGCCGCGGAACCGGTCGACGCAGAAGGAATCGGACAGCGTCAGCGAGACGCGATGGCCCGCCGCATGCGCGATCTCGGCCGCCTTCTGGAAGGCGGACTTCGCCGCCGGGCGGTCCCACATATAGCCTTCGAGATAGACGAAGCGGGCCGCCCGCACCAACGCCTCGTCGACGTCGGACGGCGAGAGGTAGGTGCTCGCGCCCAGATAGGTGTTGAGGGTGCGCTCGCCGTCGGGCGTCACATAGACGAAGCAGCGTCCGGTCGCCGGGCCGTGCTCGGCGGCGCTCGTCTCGAAGCGCACGCCGGTCGCCCGAAGGTCCGCCGCAAAAGCGGCGCCGAGCGCGTCGTTCTTCACTTTGCCGATATAGGCGCTCTTCACGCCGAAGGAGGCGACGCCGACGATCGTGTTGGCCGCCGAGCCGCCGGAGACGATGCGCGGGTCGACGCGGGCGGCGTAGAGCGCCTCGGCGCGATCCTCGTCGATCAGCGTCATCGCGCCCTTCACCATCTCCTGGGCGACGAGATAGTCGTCGTCCGCCAGCGCGATGATGTCGACCAGCGAATTGCCCAGCCCCAGAACGTCCACAGCTTGCGTCATTTGACCCACGCGCCCTTTGTCACCGATCCGCCTCCCTCGCATCGTCGCGCCGCGACGTCAAATCCGGGACGCCTTCGGTCCTGTCCGGCGCGCGCGGGCGGGTCGCCGACAACCTCGCCACCTCAGTGCCGTCCGAGGCGGCGCCCCGCTGCCGCATCCGACCGCGACATCGCCGGTCATGACTTGCCGCGAGACTTCAACTCCCGAAAATAGGGCTTGAAAAGGCAACCAAAAGGTTGCATATTGGGTCCATGAGCATGGACGCCGTCTTCAAGGCGCTGGGCGATCCGGTCCGGCGCGCGTTGCTGGACAGTCTTCATGCGCGCAACGGGCAGACGCTCGGCGAACTTTGCGCGGGCCGTGAGATGACGCGACAGGCAGTGGCGAAGCATCTGGCGATCCTTGAAGGGGCGAACCTCGTCGCTTCGCGCAAGCAGGGCCGCGAGAAGCTTCACTACCTGAACCCAGTCCCGATCCAGGAGATCGCCGATCGCTGGATCGGCAAGTACGAGCGGGCGCGCCTCGGCGCTCTCGCCGATCTGAAGCGCAGTCTCGAAGAGCAGGGGGACGCGGAGCCTTGAGGCTCCGACGTCCCGGTTAAAGGAGGAATTTATGCCAGACAACGCCTTCGTCTACGTCACCTATATCCGCACCACGCCCGAGCGCCTGTGGACCGCGCTCACGAGCCCGGAGTTCACGAAGCAATATTGGTTCGGGATGCATCAGGAGACGGAATGGAAGCCTGGCTCGTCGTGGCGGCTGGTGTTTCCCGATGGGCGGATCGCGGACGCGGGCGAAGTCGTCGAGGTCGATCCGCCCAAGCGCCTCGTGCTCAAATGGCGCAACGAGTTCAGGCCGGAACTCAAGGCGGAGGGCTATTCGCGCTGCACGATGGAGATCGAGCCGGTCGCCGAGGCCGTCAAGCTGATCATCACCCATGCGATCGAAGCGCCGGAGTCGAAGTTCGTCCAGGCCGTCTCGAACGGCTGGCCGCTTATCCTCTCCAACTTGAAGTCGCTGCTGGAGACAGGGGAACTCGCGCTGAAGGCGAAGCCTTCCTGATCGCTACCGCCCGGCGTCCCTGCGCCGCAGTCTCACATAGAGCTGCTCGCCCCGCCGCGGGCGCGTCCGGCTTCCTCGAAGCCCAGCACAACGGCGTGCAGGCCCGGCTCGCTGAGCCAGCGCGACGAGACGGCGTAGCCCCCCGGCTCGTCGACCCTGGAGAGGGCGGTCGCCCGCCCGCGCGCGAGATCGCGCTTGAGGCGGCCCCGCCACGGCTCGCAATTGCCAGCTTTAACAGGATGTTAGTTAAGCGCCGGTATTTTGCCGCAGTAATATTTTATTCACCTTCTATTTCAGAATTGACATTTGGGTCGGGGGGCCATGATCGATTTTCGAAGCCTGAAGGGCGGGCGCGACAAGCTGAAGCTGGCGGCGCTGCACAAATCATTCGCCATCATCGAGTTTGACACGCAGGGCGGCATCCTCGCCGCCAACAAGAACTTCTGCGCGTTGATGGGGTACGACGAGAAGGAACTCGTCGGGAAGCATCACCGCATCTTCGTCGAGAAGGCATACGCAGACTCGGCCGAGTACCGCGACTTTTGGGTCCAGCTCGGCCGCGGCGTGTTCGAACTCGCGCGAGTACAAGCGCATCACCAAGAGCGGCGCCTACGTCTGGATTCGAGCGTCCTACAATCCGCTCCTCGACGCGAAAGGACGCTGCATCGGGGTGATGAAGGTCGCGACCGACGTCACTGCGGAAAAGCTGAAGGCGGCGGAGTTCGAGAACAAGATGGCCGCCCTCTCGCGGGTGCAGGCGGTCATCGAGTTCTCCCCGAACGGAGAGGTGCTTAGCGCCAACCAAAACTTCCTCGGGCTGATGGGATACACGCTCGAAGAGATACGCGGAAAGCATCACCGCATGTTCGTCGAGCCCGCTTTCGCCACCTCGACCGACTACGCCGAATTCTGGCGGCGGTTGAACGCAGGCGAGTTCGTCTCGAACTCGTTCAAGCGCATCGGCAAGGGCGGCAAGGAGGTCTGGATCCAGGCTTCCTACAACCCGATGTTCGACGCGAAGGGCGCAGTCTACAAAGTCGTCAAGTTCGCCAACGACATCACGGATCTCACCCGCCTCGGGGCAGGTCTCGAGGCTCTCGCGGCGAACCATGTCGACAAGGAAATTCCGGTCGAGTTCTCGCCGACCTACGATCGGTTGCGCAGGGACTTCAACTCGGCCGTGCGCGGGCTCGGCGACACCCTCGTGGAGGTGAAGTCCTGCGCGCAGCTCGTGTCGAACGGCGCTGACGAAATCGCAGCCGCCTCGGACGAGCTCTCTCGCCGCACCGAGCAGCAGGCGGCCAACCTCGAGGAGACTGCGGCGGCCCTCGGGCAGGTCACAGAGACCGTCCGAAGAACGGCAGGCAACGCCGACGAGACGCACAAGGTCGTGGTGCAGGCGCGCCAGGACGCAGAGAATGGCGGCGTGGTTGTCCGCGAGGCGGTGGCCGCGATGCAGCGGATCGAGAAGTCGTCGCAGGAGATCGAGCAGATCATCTCGGTCATCGACGAGATCGCCTTCCAGACGAACCTCCTTGCGCTCAACGCCGGCGTTGAAGCCGCGCGCGCCGGAGAAGCCGGCCGCGGCTTCGCCGTGGTGGCGTCTGAAGTCAGAGCGCTCGCGCTTCGCTCGGCGGAAGCCGCGAAGGCGATCAAGTCGCTGATCGCTACGTCGAAGACCCAAGTCGGGAAGGGCGTCGACCTCGTGGGCGAGACCGGCAAGTCGCTCGGGTTTATCGTCGGGCGCGTTGCGGAGATCAGCGACCTCATCGCCGCAATGAACAGCGGGGCGCACGAGCAGTCCGAAATCGCTGGCCGAGGTGAACAAGGCGATCAGTCAGCTCGACGAAGCGACCCAGCGCAACGCTGCGATGGCGCAAGAGGCGACGGCGGCGGCTCGGTCGATGCGGCAGGAGGCCGAGAAGTTGGCGGATGTCGTCGGGCGGTTCAACGTCCGCGAGACGGCCGGCGAGGATACGACACCTTATGCCGGACGTACGCTCCCCGCGTCGCAACGCGGCGGTCGCAACGGATCGACGGCGAGGGACGCGGCCTGAGCAGGCGGCGCCTCTATCGCCCGGCCTCCCTGCGCCGCAGCCTCACATAGAGCGCGCCCGCCCCGCCGTGGGCGCGCCCGGCTTCCTCGAAGCCCAGTACGACGGCGCGCAGGTCCGGCTCGCGCAGCCAGTGGGGGACGAGACGGCGTAGCACCCCCGGCTCGTCGACCCACGAGAGGGCGGTCGCACGCCCGCGCGCGTTGCCCTTGCCGGTGACAACCACCACGAGCCGGTCGCCCTGAGCCTGCGCGCGAACGAGAAAGCCGCGCAGCGCCTGGTGGGCCTGCGCCTGCGTCATGCCGTGCAGGTCGAGCGCGCTGTCGACGCCGGCGCGCCCGCGCGCGAGATCGCGTTTGAGACGGCGCTCGAGCGGCGCGAGCGGCGGCGGGGCCGCCGGGCGCGGCTTCGCCTGCGGCGATACGGCGGCTGACGAGGGAGCAGGGACAGGGTTCGGCTCCGGCGCAGGGCGCGGCTGCGAGAGGGACGGCAGCGTCGCGCCGCGCCGCTTGGCGACGCTTTTCGCGACCTCGACCCAGAGGGCGATTTCGTCGTCGGTGAGACGCCGCAGCCGCGCGGGGCGGCGCTTTTCCGTCGTCTCCTTCACCGCTCGTCTCCGCGCGGCAGCAGGATCGTGAAATATCCGGCATGGCGGATCGCGCCGGCGCGCCCGCCCGCCGCGTCGCCGCCGCCGAAGAAGATGTCCGCGCGCGCCGCGCCAAGGATCGCCGAGCCGGTGTCCTGGGCGATCATCAGGCGGCGGAAGGGCGTCACGGGCTCGCCTCGCCACGGCAGCTCGGCGTCGATGAAGAACGGCGTCCCATAGGCCCAGAACGACCGGTCGACCGCGATCGAGCGCAGCGGCGTCAAGGGTACGCCGGCGCCTCCGGTCGGCCCCAAAGCAGGATCGAACGCCTCTTCGAGCTTGAAGAAGACGTAGGAGCGATTGCGCTGCATCAGCGCGCGGCCCCTCTCGCCGGCTTTGACCCCGTTGTCGCGCAGCCAGCGCTTGAGGCACGCGAGCGACATCTCGGGTTCGGGAATTTCGCCCGCTTCGATCAGCAGGCGGCCGATCGACGTATAGGGCTGCCCGTTGCGCCCGTCATAGGCGAGGCGGACCTGCCGTCCGTCAGGCAGTTCGACGCGCGCCGAGCCTTGCACCTGGGCGAGAAAGACTTCGACCTCGTCTTCGAGCCAGACGATGGCCTCGCCGGCCGCCGCCTCGATCGCGGCGCGGTCGGGATAGGCGCGCAAGGCGCCGTCGGGCAGACGCTGCGCGCCCGTCAAGGCGGAATCGAGGCCCGCCGGCGCGGCGCCGAGCGCGAAGGAGACGAGATCGGCGGGCCGGGCGAGGATCGGCGCCGAAAAATCCGCCGTCGGGTGAAGCGAGCCTTTGACCAGCGGTTCGTAATAGCCGGTGAGGAGGCCGGCGCCGTCCCCGTCCGAGCGCACGCGGAAGGGCTGAAAGCGTTCGACGAAGAAGCGCCGGGCCGCCGCGTCGCCGGCCCCTTGCGCGGCGAGCGCCTCGCGGGCGACGGCGAGGAGGCGCGGCGAAGCCTCACGGGCCGCCCGCGTCGGCCGAACGCCCTCGCAGAGCGCCCGCGCCGAGACGAGAAAGGCGGCGAAAGCGTCGCTCGCGTCGTCGCGCTCGAAACCGGCGAGGTCTTGGAAGCCGACCGGCTCCAGGCGCGGCGTCATTGGCGGTCCCCTGGACGGTCCGGTTCAGTGAACCGTCTGCGTCGCCGTGAGGAGCCAGTTGGGATCTCGCGAAACGCTGTCGCGGGCAAAAGTCCAGATGTCGAGATGATCGGCGACCTCGTCGGCCGCGCCGTCGACGACGGTCCCTGAAGCGTCGCGCGTCACGGAGGCGAGCTTGGCGGCGAAACGCACCGAGACCGAGGCGAGCGAACCTATTAGCCGCGCCTCGACAATGTCCGCCGCGTCGAGCGAGACGAGCGTCGTCGTCAGCGTCTGGCCGGCCGCGAGCCGGCTGCGAATGGCCTTGTCGAAATTGGCGAGCACTTCCGGCGCCAGCAGGCGACGCAGCGTCGACATGTCGGCGGCGGCGAAAGCCGAGACGATCATGTCATACGCGGCTCGCGCGCCGGCGAGGAAACGATCGGGCGCAAAATCGGGATCGACGGCGGCGATCCCGTCGAGCCCGGCCTCCAGGGGCGAACCCGCCTGCGCAAAGCCTTTCCAGCGGTCGGGGGAGGGCGCGGCCTCTTCGACCCGCGAGGCCCCGCGCGCGGCGGCGCCGAGCGGGATCACGTTGCCACCAGCCGGGGGCGGCTGGAAATCGCCGGGGACCCGCGAAGTCGGGGCGCGGTTCTGCGGCGGCCGCTCGGCGCCGTTGCGCGTTCCGAGCACCGAGCGGAGCTTGACGACCACGAAGATCGCGACGATGGCGAAGATGATCGTCGAAAGGTCGAGATTCTGCATAACCGGTCCCCGATTCGGGCGCCGGCCCGGGGCTTGGTGGCGGACCGGCGCGGCTCCTAGTTAGGCCCCCTCAGCCGTTTTGGCTAGAACCCTCACGAGAGGTTGGCCGTTGCGCGGGGCGGCGAACGATGGTTTCAACTCCCCAAGTGTGCGTTCGTCATTGCGAGGAGCGTAGTGACGAAGCGATCCACGCTTGGGCCCACAGGGTCGCTGGATTGCTTCGCTTCGCTCGCAATGACGGCGTCGGTTTGGACTATCGCAAGGCGCTCCAATGGGGGCGGGCAGGAAGGATGGAGCTTTGAGCGCGTTTGGCAAGATCGGCGTCGCGGGAGCGGGCGCGTGGGGACTTGCGCTCGCCAATGCGGCCACGGCCGCCGGCCGCAGCGTGACGATCTGGGGCCGCGGCGCCGCCGAGATGCGCTCGCTCCAGGAGACGCGGCGGGACGCGCGTCTGCCCGGCGTCGCGCTAGCGGGCTCGATCGCCGCGACCGCCGACATCTGCGCACTCGAGGATTGCGACGCCGTGCTCGTCGCCTCGCCCGCCCAGGCGACGCGCGAGGTTGCGCGGCTTCTCGCCGCAAATCTCGTCCGCTCCCGGCCGCTGGTCGCCTGCGCCAAGGGCATCGAGCGCCACACCGACCGTTTCATGACCGAGGTGCTCGCCGACGCCGCTCTGGCATGGCCGACCGCGATCCTGTCGGGGCCGAGCTTTGCGATCGACGTCGCCGCCGGCCTGCCGACCGCGGTGACGCTGGCGAGCGCCGACGAAGCGCTCGCCCGCGCGCTCTGCGCTGCGCTCGGCGGACCGAGCCTCAGGCTTTATCACGCGACCGACGTGCGCGGCGTTGAGATTGGCGGCGCGGCGAAGAATGTGCTCGGCATCGCCTGCGGCGTCGCCGCTGGCCTCGAGCTCGGCGCCAGCGCTTCCGCGGCCCTGATCGCGCGCGGCTTCGCAGAATTGCGCCGTTTCGGCGAGGCCTTCGGCGCCAAGCCCAATACGCTGATGGGCCTCTCGGGCCTCGGCGATCTCGTGCTCACCTGCTCGTCCGCGCAGTCGCGCAACTTCGCTTTCGGCGTTGCGCTCGGGCGGGGCGATTCGCTCGCAGAGGCGGCCGGCGGCAAGCTGGTCGAAGGCGCCTTCACGGCCTCTGCGTTGATGCAGATGGCGCGTGCCCGCAACGTGGACATGCCGATTTGCGCCGCGGTCGAAGCGCTGCTCGGCGGCGCTCTCGACGCGCGCGCAGCGGTCGGCGCGTTGCTTGCACGCCCGCAGAGGGGCGAGGAATAGACCGGCGCCGCTCCGCTTTACGATGCGGCCGCGATCGCCTAGAGCTTTCGGTTGTTACGTGTGATCGGCGCTTCTCCCCACGCGCGGGAAGAAGGGACACAGCTTCGCGCGCCGGACCAGGGGGACACATGCTTTTCGTCGCGACTTGCACGGATAAACCGGACAGCATGGCTTTGCGCATGGAGACGCGCGCGGCGCATCTCGCCTATCTCGCTTCGCTCGGCGCTCGCGTGAAGGTCGGCGGCGCGCTGCTGACGCCGGATCAAAAAAGCGTAGTCGGCTCGCTGCTGATCTTCGAAGCCGCAGACGAGGCGGAAGTCGCGGCGCTGCTGGCGCAAGACCCCTACGCCAAGGCGCAACTCTTTGCGAGCCTGGACATCAAACCCTGGCGTCAGGCGGTCGGCCTGCCGCTCGCGTGAGGATCGACATGGCCCATTGGCTTTTCAAGAGCGAGCCGTCCGTCTGGTCCTTCGACGCCCAGGTCGCCGAGGGCGAGAAGGGCACGAACTGGAACGGCGTGCGCAATCATTCCGCCAAGCTCAACATGATGGCGATGAAGGTCGGCGAGCACGCGTTCTTTTACCATTCGAACGAGGGCAAGGCGATCGTCGGCATCGTCGAGGTGATCAAGCCCTATTACCCCGATCCCACCGACGCGAGCGGCAAATTCGGCATGGTCGACATCAAGGCCGTGCGCGCGATCCCGCGGCCGGTGACGCTCGAAGCGGCGAAGGCTGAGAAGCGCCTCGCCAAAATGGCGCTGGTCGCCAATTCGCGCCTTTCCGTGCAGCCGGTGACGGACGAGGAATGGGGCATCGTCTGCGAAATGGGCGGACTTTGACAACGCTCTCTTAAGCCAAGCGGGGAGACCGCGCCGATCGTCACCCTTTCTTAAGCGGATCGGCCCCAGGCTCGCCGAGTTTTCGAGCCTTGGGTTTCTCAGATATGTCCGTTTCCGCAATCTCTGCACTCGGGGCGCAAATCGTCGCGCCATATTCGGCGGTGGCTCCTGTCTCGAAAGCTGCTGCGGTGCGCCGCTCCGCAAAGGGCGAGACGCGAAAATCGTCCTCCAAGGGTCCGGCGATGGCTCCTTCGCGGTCTGCGGAGGCCACCAGTTCGAGCGCCGTCTTGACGGCGCTCGGCCGATTGCAGACCGGCGGCTACTAAGCAAGCCCTCGCATCACGCTCCTCACTTGCGCCTGTCACGCCCGCAAAAAGCGGGTCGTCCAGCGGCGTCGGGCGCAGGCGCGTCACAGCGAGAGACTTCGCGGGGGTGATCTCCGCGTCAATTCCAGCGCAGCGTTCTTCCTCACGCCCGTTGTCGCGCGTATGAAGACCCCCGCTTGTTCCGTGCGCCCGCGATGGGGCATATTACCGCTCGAAAAAGTGGCGCGGCGAGCGCGCTAGGGAGAATCCAATGTCCGAGAAGGTGTACGACGTTCCCGCCGATTGGGCGAAACGCGCGTGGATCGACGAACCCCGCTACCAGGAGACCTACCGGCGCTCCGTCGAGGACCCGCAAGCGTTCTGGGGCGAGCACGGCAAGCGGATCGACTGGTTCAAGCCCTATACGGTCGTCAAGAACACGAGCTTCGACCCGAACAACGTCTCGATCAAATGGTTCGAGGACGGCGTCACCAACGTCGCTCACAATTGCATCGATCGGCACCTCGCCAAGCGCGCCGGCCAGACCGCGATCATCTGGGAAGGCGACGATCCCAGCCGCTCGAAGCACATCACTTACGGCGAGCTCCACGAGCAGGTGTGCCGCTTCGCCAATGTGCTGAAGGCGCAGGGCGTCAAGAAGGGCGACCGCGTCACGATCTACATGCCGATGATTCCCGAGGCGGCTTACGCGATGCTCGCCTGCGCGCGCATCGGCGCCATCCATTCGGTCGTCTTCGGCGGCTTCTCGCCCGACGCGCTGGCGGGACGCATCGAGGACGCGAAATCCGATGTCGTCATCACCGCCGACGAGGGTCTGCGCGGCGGCCGCAAGGTGCCGCTCAAGGCCAATGTCGACGTCGCCGCCGAGAAGGCGGGCGGCGTGGAACGGGTCATCGTCGTCAGGCACACCGGCGGCGCGATCGATTGGAAGGCGGGACGCGACCTCTGGCTGCACGAGGCGATGGAGCAGGCCTCCGCCGACTGCCCGGCCGAACCGATGAACGCCGAGGACCCCCTCTTCATCCTCTACACCTCGGGCTCGACGGGCACGCCCAAGGGCGTGCTGCATACGACGGGCGGCTATCTCGTCTTCGCGGCGATGACGCATCAATACGTCTTCGATTACCACGACGGCGACATCTACTGGTGCACCGCCGACGTCGGCTGGGTGACCGGGCACAGCTACATCCTCTATGGCCCGCTCGCCAACGGCGCGACGACGCTGATGTTCGAGGGCATTCCCAACTATCCCACGACCAGCCGGTTCTGGGAGGTGATCGACAAGCACAAGGTCAACATCTTCTACACCGCGCCGACGGCGATCCGTGCGCTGATGGGCGCGGGCGAAGAGCCGGTGAAAAAGACCAGCCGCGCGTCGCTGCGCCTGCTCGGCTCGGTGGGCGAACCGATCAATCCCGAGGCGTGGGAGTGGTATCACCGGGTCGTCGGCGAAGGGCGCTGCCCGATCGTCGACACGTGGTGGCAGACGGAGACCGGCGGCATTCTCATCACGCCACTCCCAGGCGCCACCAAACTGAAGCCCGGCTCGGCGACGCGGCCTTTCTTCGGCGTCGTCCCCGAGATCGTCGATGCGGCGGGCGCGGTTCAGCAGGGGCCTTGCGAGGGCAATCTCGTCCTCGCCGATTCCTGGCCGGGACAGATGCGCACCGTCTATGGCGATCACGATCGCTTCGTGAAGACCTATTTCTCCGCCTATCCCGGCAAATATTTCACCGGCGACGGCTGCCGGCGCGACGCCGACGGCTTTTACTGGATCACCGGCCGCGTCGACGACGTCATCAACGTCTCCGGCCACCGCATGGGGACGGCGGAAGTCGAGAGCGCGCTCGTCGCCCACGAGAAAGTGTCGGAGGCCGCGGTCGTCGGCTATCCCCACGACATCAAGGGGCAGGGCATCTACGCCTATGTCACGCTGATGGCGGCCGTCGCGCCAAGCGAAGAATTGCGCAAAGAGCTGGTCGCCTGGGTTCGCAAGGAGATCGGGCCGATCGCCTCGCCCGATCTCATCCAGTTCGCGCCGGGGCTGCCGAAGACGCGCTCGGGCAAGATCATGCGCCGCATTCTGCGCAAGATCGCGGAGAACGAATATGGTTCGCTCGGCGACACGTCGACTCTCGCCGACCCAACTGTGGTCACGGAGCTGATCGACAACCGGCAGAACCGCGGCAAGGCGTAGCGCCGCCGGCGTCGCGTCACATTATTGCGAGAAGCGCGCTGGCGCCGGGCGTTCCGGTGAATCAAAGGAGCAAGCGTGACAGTCTTGTCACGCTTGCTCGGCTTGCTCGGCGGAATGGGCTCGCAATTGCCGGCGCGCTTCTCCAAGCGCGAGCGCCGCTGCGACGCCGACGTTGAGCGATCGCAAAGGCTGGCGAATTGGGATGCGCACGCGCGCGTCCGCCGCTTGCCGCACCTCGTCTGGAACGCCTGCCGATTCGCGCCCAACGAGGATGACGTCGCCCGGGGCGAAGGCGAAGTCCCAGAGCGCGTCGTCGCCCTTCGTCGTCAGCAGCACGAGCCGGCGCTTCGCTTCGGCGCGCCAATTTTCGAATCGCTCGAAAGAGAGATGCCGCTCGATCGACAACGCGTCGAGATAGTCCATGCCGGAGCGGCGCAGCCGCCGGTCCGACAGCGCGAATCCGGCCGGCTCGATGATCGCCGCATCGACGCCGAGGCAGGCGCAGGTTCGCAACATCGCGCCGACGTTCTGGGCGATGTCGGGCTCAAAGAGCGCGAGGGTCAGGAGCGTATCCGCGGTCGTCATGGCGCCAAGTGCATAACCAGAATTTCACGCAGCTGTCATCGCTCGCGCCGAGGCCGCTGCGCGAATTGCGGACGGCGCTCGATTGCTGCTGTCAACCCTATGGACAACCACAGCAAACGATGCGAAATAGCCTTCAACCGAGAGAGAGGCGCGCTTTTGCGAGCGCGACCGTCCCAGGTCAAGGTTCGCAAGAGTCAGGTTCGCACGAACCAGGTTCGCACGAGAGGGAGGCGCCGCCGGGCTGCGGGATCGCAGACATCCGGCCGGCGAAAAACGAGTGGGGGAGCATTTGTCGAGCGCGGCTATCGAGAATCCGTCCCGCCGGGATTTCCTCTTCATCGCCACCGGGGCGGTCGGCGCCGTGGGCGCGGCGTCCGTAGCGTGGCCGCTCATCGATCAGATGAATCCCGACGCTTCGACGCTCGCGCTGTCCTCGATCGAGGTCGACATCGGCGCCATCCAAGAGGGCCAGATCGTCACGGTCAAGTGGCGCGGCGGCCCTGTGTTCATTCGTCACCGCACGAAGAAGGAAATCGACGATGCGGTGAATACGCCGCTGAGCGAGCTCAAGGATCCGCAACTCGACTCCGCCCGCGTGAAGAAGCCGGAATGGCTGATCGTCGTCGGCATATGCACGCATCTCGGTTGCGTCCCGCTCGGTCATGAAGGCCAATACGACGGATGGAAGTGCCCGTGCCACGGCTCGGTTTACGACACCTCCGGGCGCATTCGCCAAGGTCCCGCGCCGCTCAACCTGGCGGTGCCGGACTATGCTTTCCTCAGCGACACGAAAGTGAAGATCGGCTGATCGCTTGCGGCCGTTCTCTCCCGCGCTTTTCGTCGGCGCCGAATCTTCCCTCGCTTCTCAGACTGCAGAGAATTGAGCCATGAGCGGATCCTCGACCTACGTACCCAAGAGCGCCCTCGGGCGGTGGTTTGAATCGCGTTTGCCGATCGTCGGCCTCGTGCATTCCTCGTTCATCGCCTATCCGGTGCCGCGCAACCTGAACTATCTCTGGACGTTCGGCGCCATTCTGTCGTTCATGCTGGTGGCGCAGATCGTCAGCGGCGTGATCCTGGCGATGCATTATGTGCCGAGTTCGAAGATGGCCTTCGACTCGATCGAGCACATCATGCGCGATGTCAACTACGGTTGGCTGATCCGCTATCTGCATACCAACGGCGCGTCGATGTTCTTCTTCGCCGTTTACATGCACATGTTCCGTGGCATCTATTACGGGTCTTACAAGGCGCCGCGCGAAGTCCTCTGGATTCTCGGCGTGATCATCTATCTGCTGATGATGGCGACGGCGTTCATGGGCTATGTGCTGCCTTGGGGCTCGATGAGCTTCGCCGGCGCGACCGTGATCACCAACCTCTTCACCGCGATCCCGCTGGTCGGCGGCGGCGTCGCGCATTGGCTGTGGGGCGGCTACGCGGTCGGCGATCCGACGCTGAACCGCTTCTTCTCGCTGCACTACCTGCTTCCGTTCATGATCGCCGGCGTCGTCGGCCTGCATGTGTGGGCGCTGCACGTCTCGGGGCAGAACAATCCCGACGGCGTCGAGGTGAAGAACGTCCAACGCGACACCGTGGCCTTCACGCCCTATGCGACGATCAAGGATCTGTTCGGGCTTTCGCTGTTCCTCATCCTCTACGCGTGGTTCGTTTTCTACATTCCGAACTATCTGCTCGACGCGGACAATTCGGTCCCGGCCAATCCGCTCGTGACGCCCGCGCATATCGTGCCGGAATGGTATCTGCTGCCGTTCTACGCCATCCTGCGCGCAATCCCGAACAAGTTGGTCGGCGTCGTCGCGCTGGCGGCGGCGATCGTGCTGCTCGCGTTCCTTCCCTGGCTCGACACCTCGCCCGTCAAGTCGGCGAAATACCGGCCGCTGTTCCGCTTCTTCTTCTGGGTCTTCGTAGTCTGCTGCGTCGGCTTGGGCTACCTCGGCTCGCAAGAGGTTTCCGACGGAACGACGTTGGCCGCGCGCGTTCTCGCAGTCGGCTACTTCGGCTTCCTGCTCGTCGTGCTGCCGCTGCTGGGCCTGATCGAAAAGACCAAGCCGATCCCCGCCTCGATCGCCGACGCCGTTCTGGTGAAAGAGCACGCGCCGAGCGCGCCGTCGGTCGCGAGCTGATTGGCGGCCACTGAGGGGAAATCGACCATGATCCGTTTGAAGACGTCCTTTTTGGTTCCGGCCGCTTTGGCGCTGCTGCTCGCGAGCGGCGTCGGCGCGCTCGCCCAGGAGGAGGACCAGCCCAAGCCGACTCGCCAGACCTGGACCTTCTCGGGATTTTTCGGCACGTTCGACCAAGCCCAACTGCAGCGCGGTTTCCAGGTCTACAAAGAGGTCTGCAGCACCTGCCACCGCTTGAGCATTCCTTTCCGCACGCTCAGCGATCCGGATGGGCCGGGCTATTCGCTGGATCAGGTGAAGGCCCTGGCGGCCAGCTACCAGGTCACCAACGACGAGCCGAACGACAAGGGCGAGATTTTCAAGCGTCCCGGTCTTCCCTCGGACGTGTTCCCTCCGCCGGACGCCTATCCGAACGATCAGGCGGCGGCCGCCGCCTTCGGCAAGGCGCCGCCGGATATGGCGCTGCTGGCCAAGGCGCGCAAATACGAGCGCGGATTCCCCTGGTTCATATTCGACGCCCTGCCGTTCTTTCAGTATCAGGAGATTGGCGCTGACTACATCGACGCCATCCTGAACGGCTATACGAAGTCCGACGATCCGCAGTGGAACCTCTACTATCCCGGTCACAAGATCGCGATGCCGCAGCCGATCACCGACGGACGGGTCGAATATAAGGACGGAACCCCCTCGACGGTCGCCAATTACGCGAAGGACGTCGCCTCCTTTCTGAGCTGGGCGGCTGAGCCGACGCTGGTCGAGCGCAAGAAGACCGGCCTGCGGGTCATGGTCTTCCTGATCGTACTCTCGGCTCTCCTCTATTTCACCAAGAAGCGAATCTGGAGCGACTTGCACTAACGGGCCGCCGCCACTTCGTATTGCTATCGATAAGGAGCGCGTTGGTGAAGCGATCCTGCAGGGTTGCTTTTCGTGTCGCCCGCAATGGCTGCGCGGTTCCGCCAACACCCAAAGCGCCGTAGCGGGCGAAATACGGGCTTTCCTCCTTTCGCCACCCGCTTTAGAGAGAGGTGGAGAGCGAGCGTCTCCTCGCGGCGGGCGCCGACGGACCCCTAGCGCTCGCGAGGAGAAGCGTCATGGCCAAGGCGATTGTCGGCGTCATCGGAGGCTCCGGGGTCTACCACCTCGAGGGCATGACCGATGTCAGGGAGCAGACGATCGCGACGCCCTGGGGCGAACCGTCCGACGCTCTGCGATTTGGCCGTCTCGGCGACACGGAGGCGGTGTTCCTCTCGCGTCACGGCCAGGGACATCGTTTTTCGCCGAGTACGATCAACTACCGCGCCAACATCGACGCCATGAAGCGCGCCGGCGTCACGGACATCATCGCCGTTTCCGCCTGCGGCTCGTTCCGGCGCGAGGTTTATCCCGGCCTTTTCGTGCTGATCGATCAGTTCGATGATCGCACCTTTGCGCGGCAAACGAGCTTTTTCGGCACGGGCTGCGTCGCGCACGTCTCTATGGCGCGTCCTATCGCCCCGCTGTTGCGCAAGCGCATCGCCGACGCGGCGGACGCCGAGGGCGTCGCGTACCGGCTCGGCGGGACCTATGTCTGCATGGAGGGGCCGCAGTTTTCGAGCCTGGCGGAGTCGCTTTCCCATCAAGCGCGCGGCGCCGACGTCATCGGCATGACCGGCGCGACCGAGGCCAAGCTCGCACGCGAAGCGGAAATCTCCTACGCGACGATCGCCATGGTCACCGACTACGACTGCTGGCACGAGGAGCATGGCGCAGTCGACGTCGCTTCGGTGATGCGCGTCGCCCATGACAATGCGCAGCGCGTCAACGCCTTGTTGGGTCGCGTCCTGCGAGACTTTCCGGCCGAGCATGAGAGGTGCCCGGTCGGTTCGGACCGCGCGCTCGACGGCGCGATCATGACCCATGTCGACGCGCGCGATCCCGATTTGCTGCGCAAGCTCGACGCCGTGGCCGGACGGGTCCTGAATTCGGCGGCCTAGCGCGCGGCAATTGACGAATCTGGACCGTGCGGCGATTCTATCAAATCGCCGCACGGCCTAGTCGCGCCGCCGCGGAGCTGTTTCACGCTGCGACCGCGCCTCGAGCCCTTGCGAGGTCATCGGACGTGGCGCAAGATGCCGAGCGGGGGGGGAGGCCTGTGAAGCCGCTTTTTGAGAGACTGCTGCTCGCGAGCCGCTGGCTGCTGACGCCATTTTACGTCGCGCTGGTTCTCGCCCTTCTGGAGCTGCTCGCCAAGGTCGTCGAGCGCGTCTACCAAGTCGCGACCCAATTCTTCGACCTCACCGAGGAGGGGGTGCTTCTCTCCGCGTTGTCGATCGTCGACCTCACGCTTTCAGCGTCGCTGGTGGTCATCGTCATGCTGTCGGGCTACGCCAATTTCGTCTCGCGTTTCGATGTCACGGGCCATTCCGAATGGCCGCGCTGGATTGCCGACATTGATTTCAGCGCGTTGAAGGTGAAGTTGATGGCGTCACTCGTCGCCATCACCGCCGTCAAGCTTTTGGAGGCGTTCATGGATGTGAGCCACGAGACGGACCGCGACCTTGCCTGGCAGACGGGGATCCTCGTCGTCTTCGTCGTGTCGGCTCTGCTGGTCGCGCTCGCCGACCGGATCGGCGATCGGCACGGGAACGGCGAGCCCTGAACGGGCCTATTTCTCGATAACGACTTTTCGGCATTCCGGCGGCAGTTGCGCGAGCGTGAGCGCCGGCCTTGGCTTGCTTGGCGCGGGATGCAACGCTGCGTCGGTGAACCACCAGGCGAGCGATTTGTCACAGCCGTCGCCCGGGGGCAGGGGCTCCTGCGGTTGGCATTCCGTCTCGCCCGCGGGACAGGCGATTCGGATATGGAAATGGTAATTGTGCCCCCAGTAGGCGCGCACCTTGTTCATCCACGGCGCGCCGGCCGCCGTCTCGCATAAAGCCTTCTTGATGGCGGCGTTGACGAAGATGCGGTCGACCTCCGGCTCCTCTGCGGCCGCCTTGATGACGCCGGCCTGACGCGCCGTCCAATGCGCTGGATCGACGGCGAGCCCGTCAGGGCGAACCATGTCGAGCGCCGACATCTCCTCGCGTTCCTCCCGGCTCAGCGTGTGGTCGGGCATCGGGGTCAGCCAGACGTCGGCGTCGAGGCCGACCTGATGCGAAGCATGGCCGGTCAGCATCGGGCCGCCGCGCGGCTGCGAAATGTCGCCGACGAGGATGCCGGGCCATACGCCTTCGCGCGCCGCCTTGCGTGAAAAGCGCTCGAGGAAGGCGATCATCGCCGGATTGCCCCAGTTTCGATTGCGCGACAGCCGCATCACCTGCCAGGTCTCGCCGTCGATCGGCAGCGCTTTGGCGCCGGCGAGACAGCCGCGCGCATAGAAGCCGATCGACCGCGTCGCGACCTCGGTCGGCGTCATCGCCCGGCCGAAGACTTCCTTTGCCGGCAGCTTGGGATCGTCCGGATGGGCGAGAGGAGGCAGCGGCGCGGGGTCGAGCGAGCCCTTCTCCTGGCCGAGCGCTGCGCCGCCGCCGGCCGTCCCGACGCAAAGCGCGGCGAGCACGCTCGCGCTCGCTAACGCCGCCGTCTTCGTCCCACGCAGAATTCGCATCGGACTTTCCTCAATCGCTCGCCGCCGCTTCGCCGCGCGAGGCGACGACGAAGATGCGGGGGAAGGGCAGCAGCACGCCGCCGGATGGGCGGGAAGGATAAGCCCGAGCGATCCCCTCGCGATAGAGGGCGAGGAATTCGGCGCGCTCCGCCTCGTCGAGCGGCGCAAGAAAGGGCCGCAGACCCGTGCTTTCGACCCAGGCGACGATCGCCTCCGGTCCCTCGAGGCGATGGACATAGACGGTGCGCCAAATGTCGACGGCGTCGCAAATCGGCGACAGTGCGTCATCGTAATCCTGAAACGAGCCGATCGCATCGCGGGCGTCGCCCGCCCGCGCGAGTTTGTCGAGGAATTGCGGCCGGCTGGCGATTTCGCGCATCAGGGCGTGGGTAGGCTCATTCTCATTGTCAGGCATCTGCACGGCGAGGCATCCATGCGAAGCGAGTTGTCGCACCAGTTCCCTCATCACCTGGAGATGGCCGGGCACCCAATGCAGCACCGCATTGGCGACGATCAGGTCGGCCGGGCCGCCGCGCCACGTCGCGGCGTCGGCTTCCAGGAAGGCGACCTGCGTCAGACGCCGCCGCGCGGCGGCGAGCATCTCCGGCGAGGTGTCGAGCCCGACGATCGTGGCTTCTGGATAACATTCGGCCACAACTTGCGTCGAAGCGCCGGCGCCGCAGCCGAGGTCGAAGATCCGGCTCCGTGGCCTCTTGGGCACGCGCGCGAGCAGGTCCTCGGCGGGTCGCGTGCGGTCCGCTTCGAAACGACGGTAGGCAGTGGGATTCCACTCGGTCATGGTGTGAGACTTTGTTACGCTAGGACAGGTTGCAAACTCATTTTTGGTCCTTGCGACAAAATTACAACACATTTGCGACCAAAGAAGGTCGTTTTGCGCGATCACAAAAAGTTGCGCCTTTCCAAAACGTTAACGGCAAAGACGCCGTGGGCGGAAAATTCGTGCGACGCAAAGCTGCCCGAATGTGCCGGAATGCTGACGCAAATGTTTTGCCAAAATTATCTTGTAAGATTTTAGACGGGAACGAAGTTGGTCCGCTTATCAAGCGCTTGCATTCCAGTGATCGGGAGACCGGGGCGCCATCCGATTTGGCGCCGGCCGGCGAGAGCATTTCTCCGGTAAGATGGGTTGCCCTGCCAGCGCGGTCGTGCGATATTCTGGCCATAAGCATAAACGGCTGGATCACGACAGAACGGGCGGGTTTCGTCGAATTTACAGCGTAGAATACAAGTATACTGCCGGGGGCGTTGAATTGGTGTAAGTATATAATGTCGCGTTAGACCTGTTGCTGGCAGGTCGACATACAGCTATCGGATTTATTCTGGATAGCGCGTTCCACTTAGAGAAAACTTACATAGGGCGACCACAGTGCGGGCTGTGGGAGGAGAGGCCATGTCTTTTCACGAAACTGCGGGATATGCGGGGGATCTTGCCGTAGAGGACGCCTACAGACTTCTTGCCGATGACAAGAAGGCGGTCCTCGTCGACGTCCGCACAGAGGCGGAATGGGCGTTCGTCGGCGTTCCCGACTTGAGCGCGCTCGCCAAGACGCCGATCCTCCAGGAGTGGCAAGTCTATCCCTCGATGCTGCCGGCCGCCGATTTCACGGCGCGCCTCTCAGCCGCGCTTGCCGCACACGGGGCGGATCGTTCGGCGCCTCTCTTGTTTATTTGTCGTTCCGGCGCTCGTTCGCGCGACGCCGCCGGGGCCATGACAACCGCCGGCTGGTCGCGCTGTTACAATGTCGCCGGGGGCTTCGAAGGAGCCCTCGACGAGAGACGCAGGCGCGGCTCCGTCGGCGGCTGGAAGGCGCGCGGGCTACCCTGGACGCAGTCCTGATCGCGCTTCGCTGAGCCGATCTCGCTCATCTCCTTCGATTCTTCTTTCATATCGGATTTGCAATAAATCAGAGCGCCAATCTGGCCACGGCTGCGGCTGACTTGCGTGTCGCGCCTCTCATGCGGGATCTTGCTGAGAGCTGGCGACGCTGTTCGGAACGGCTCCGCGCCGAGCTCGGCGAGGACGTCTTCACGAGTTGGTTCGGTCGCATGGCGATCGAATCGGTCGAGAATGGCCGCGCGCATTTCTCCGTGCCGACGCGCTTTCTCAAGAGCTGGATCGAATCCCACTACAACGAGCGGATTCTCGCCGCCATCGAGGCCGAGATCGGCGGCGTCTCGTCGATCGCCATCAGCGTGCGCTCGTCGACCTCGGCGCTGAGCCATCAGGCTGCGCCGGCGCCGAAGCTCGTCGTCGCCGCCAAGCCCCTCGAGGCGACGCGCGCCAGCGCCGTTCGGGCGCCTTCCAACGCCCCTGCGGGCGCGTCGGTCCGCCCGAAGAACGGGAACGGCGTTCAGGAGGAGACGCTCGTCGGCTCGCCGCTCGACCGGCGTCTCTGCTTCGCTTCCTTCTTGGTTGGACGATCCAACCAACTGGCGTTTTCCGCCGCCCAGCGCGTGGCCGAAGTCCGTTCCGGCGAGCCGCCCGCTTATAGTCCGCTCTATGTTCATGCGGCGGTCGGGCTGGGCAAGACGCATTTGCTCCAGGCCACTGCCCACGCCGCCGTCGCGCAGGGTCGGCGGGTCATCTATCTCACCGCAGAGCGGTTCATGTACGGCTTCGTGGCCGCGTTGCAGGCGCAAACCGCGATCGCCTTCAAGGAAGCGCTCCGCTCGATCGATCTGCTGATCTTCGACGACGCGCAATTCCTGCAGGGCAAGACGATTCAGAACGAGTTCGGCCATGCGCTGAACGCTCTGCTCGACTCCGGCCGGCAGGTCGTCGTCGCGGCGGACCGGCCCCCGGCCGATCTCGAGTCGCTGGAAGAGCGGGTTCGCTCCCGCCTGGCCGGAGGCCTCTGCGTCGAGATGGGCGCGCTCGACGAGGCGCTGCGGGTCAAGATCCTCGAGGCGCGCATCGCCGCCGCGCGCGTGCAGAGCCCTCATTTCGAGGTCTCGCCGGCGGTGCTCGCGTTCGTCGCGAAGTCGATCACCTCGAATGGGCGCGACCTCGAAGGCGCGGTCAACCGCTTGCTCGCCCATTCCATCGCGGGCGCCCCTCCGCTCACCGTGGAGGCGGCGGAGACCGCGATCCGCGACCTGATCCGCGCGCGCGAGCCCAAGCGGGTCAAGATCGAAGACATTCAGAAGTTCGTCGCCAACCACTACAGCGTGACGCGCGCCGACATTCTCTCCTCGCGGCGAACCGCGACGGTGGTCAAACCGCGACAGGTCGCTATGTATCTCTCGAAGGCGCTCACCTTGCGCTCGCTGCCGGAGATCGGCCGTCGCTTCGGCGGGCGCGATCACACCACCGTGCTGCACGCTGTGCGCAAGATCGAGGGCCTCACAGCCTCCGACGCGACGCTACGCGAGGAGATCGAACTGCTGAAACGCATGTTGCAGGAATAGGCCGTCGGCGATGGCGCTGATCTTCAAGATACTCGGCGCAGACGAGTGGCGCGTCGCTGAGGCGGCGGGCGTGTTTATCGGTTCGGCGGTTGATCGAGCCGACGGCTACATCCATTTCTCGACCGCCGAGCAGGCCCCCGAGACGGCGGCGAAATGGTTCGCCGCCCGCGACGATCTCGTTCTCGCCGCGGTCGACGCGGACGCGTTGGGGCAGGCGCTGCGGTGGGAACCCTCTCGCGGCGGCGCGCTGTTTCCCCATCTCTATGCGCCGCTCGCGCTCGCCGCGGTCGTTTGGGCGCGTGCGTTGCCGCTCGGCGAAGAGGGTCGGCATCAGTTCGGAAATCTCGGGGTATGACGCGCGGCTTGAACGCGCTGGCGCGGAACCTTCTCTTCCGCCTTCCCCCTGAAGCGGCGCATCGCGCGGCGATCGCGGCCTTGAAGTTCGCGCCCGCGCCGCCGGCCCGGCAGCGCGACCCGCGCCTCGCCGTCCACGCCTTCGGCCTCGACTTTCCCAATCCGTTGGGGATGGCGGCGGGTTTCGACAAGAACGCCGAGGTTCCCGGCGCGGTGCTGGCGCTGGGCTTCGGTTTCGCGGAAGTGGGAACGCTGACGCCGTTTCCGCAGTTGGGCAACCCGCGCCCACGGCTGTTTCGTCTGACGGCCGACTGCGCGCTCGTCAATCGCATGGGCTTCAACAATGAAGGCTACGAGGCGGCGCGCGCGCGCCTCGCGGCGCGTCCCCTCGGTGGCGTGCTCGGCGTCAACGTCGGCCCCAACAAGGACGCCGCCGACCGCCTCGCCGACTATGCGCTGGGGGTGAAGACCTTCGCGCCCTATGCGAGCTACTTCACGATCAACGTGTCCTCGCCGAATACGCCGGGCTTGCGCGATCTACAGCAGCGCGAGGCGCTCGACGAACTCGTGGCGCGCGTCGTCGAGGCCCGCGACGAAGCCGAGACGCGCCGGCCCCTGCTCATCAAGATTGCGCCCGACCTCGATCTGCGCGCGCTCGACGATGTGGTCGCCGTCTGCACGGCGCGCGGGGTCGACGGCATGATCGTCTCCAATACGACGATTGCCCGATCCTCCGCCCTGCGTGGCCCTGGAGCGCGGGAGGCGGGCGGTCTCTCCGGCCGGCCGCTGTTCGAGCCTTCGACTCGGATGCTTGCGCGCGCCTATCTGCGATGCGCCGGCGCATTGCCGCTGATCGGCTGCGGCGGCGTCGAGGACGCGGCCTCCGCGCTGGGGAAAATCGAGGCCGGCGCCACGCTGGTGCAGCTCTATACCGGGCTCGTCTATCGCGGCCCGGCCCTGATCGACGAGATCCTGGACGGTCTCGCCGCGGCCAGCAGGGCAGGGAGCATCAGCGATCTCGTCGGCCGCAGCGCTCGCGACTGGGCGCTGGGGGAATCGTAAGCCCGTCGGGTCGCGATGACGGCTGGCGTGGCGGAAACGGCGTCAGAGCGAGGTCCAGCGATCCTCGGCATAGTCGAAGTAACGCGACATCCGCACGCCATCCCACTCGTATTTGAGGTGACGCTCCTGAATCGGGATGCCGACCACGTCAGGCCAGAAGGCGCCGACGCATCGGCCGCCCGAATCCCTGACGCTCGGATAGACGATGCCGTTGCTCCCGCCCTCCCTCAAGGCTTTGGCGAGCGTCCGACTGGCCACGTAAGAGTTCGGATCGAGCAGTGCGGCGCGCTCCTCGGCCGCCAAGGTGTCGACATCGTGGAATGCGTTCGCGATCCCGCCGACAACCACCCGCATGTCCTCGCGCCGGGGCGGATCGTGCGAATCGAGGGCGAACTTCGCAAAATGGTGCGCCGTCTCGGCGACGGCGGTCGAAAGCCGATCCGCCGCGTAGTAGACGCCGTATGAGCCATCTGAGAAGCGGGAGCCTTTCGGGTTCAGGTGCGTGAACGGCGCCATCACCCAGGATGCGTTCGGACCGCTGACCCGCTTTTCCGGCGGCACGAGGGCAATTTCGCCCACGGCGTCGCGGACGCGCGGATTGACCAATTGCTCGAGCTCGATCAGCGCGTCCCAGACCGCGGGGTTTGGCGACACGCGCTCGAACAGGTCGATCGGCGGATAGCGGGTCGCAATGACCCGCCATGCCTGCCGCCATTCAATCCTTGCGGTGGCGATCTCAGGACCAGGGTGCGCGGGCGGCATCGAGATAGGCTCGGACCGCGGCGAGGTCGGTTACGTCGCCGGCCGCCATGCGCTCGAGCGGCGTTGAGCCGCCAAATTGCGCGTTCGGCCGCTTGACCCAGCCATCCGCCGAATTGGGGTCGGAATAGAGGATTTCGAGCGCCTTCCAGATGCCGGCGACGTAACCGATCCGCCGCAGTGTATCCTCGGGCGGGCGGCCAGCCTTTCCCTTCTTCCATTCGAAGAATGTGCGCTCCGGCGGAGAGCCGAGAATGCGTCGCGCAGCGCCGTTGTCGACGCCCCAGCGCTGCATGATGCCAAAGAAGCCTTCCAACGCGAGGCGCTGCCGATCGGCTGGCATCCGATCCGTCACGGCCTGTTGTAGGGCAATCATCGAGAGCGCTCCTGCAAGTCCGCAGAATATATGGCATATTATGCAGATTTGCAATGATTCAGGTTTCGCGCGCCCTCTTGCAAATACGGCGTCGCCTACCGCGCCCGGCGCGAATCCAACAGGCGCAGCAGCAGCCAGACCGGCAGCACCACGAGGGCGCCGGTCGCCAGCACGCGGCCGACCTGACGGATGTCGCTCACGCCCATATCGAGCATGCGGCGCGCCATGTGGACGAAGCTGTCGATGATGTCGGCCGGCTCGAAGCCGAAGGTGACGAGGATCATGCCGACGATGAAGGAGACGACGAGCAGCCGCAGCGCCACCAGGCCCGGCGATCCTCCGAGAAAATTCGTCAGCATCGAACTGTGCTCATCGGAAGGCCCTTGTTGACGACAGCTTCTCGCCGGATTCGGTGACGATTTTGCGGCTGCGCCGTCGCAAATTCAAGCGCGCCCGGCGCCGCCGCCCGACGTGGGTGGCCGGGACAAGCCCGGCCATGACGATGGCGGTCACGCCCCTTTCGGGAAGGGAACCACCGTCGGATTCGCGCCCGAGGACGAGCCGTGCGTCGGCTCGCCGCCGAACGTCTTGCCGTTGAACGTCAACACGCCGTTGGCGACGCCGATCCTGACCGTCGACCCGTCGACGACTTCGCCGGCGAGCAGCATCTGCGCCAGCGGGTCCTGAACCGCCTTTTGGATCGTCCGCTTGAGCGGACGCGCGCCGTAAGCCGGATCGTACCCCTTGTCGGCGAGCCACTGGCGCGCCCTCGGATCGAGCTCCAACGTGATCTTGCGATCCTCCAGCAGCTTGGCGAGCCGCCGGAACTGGATGTCGACGATCGAGCCCATGTCCTCGCGACGCAGGCGGTGGAACAGGATGATCTCGTCCACGCGGTTGAGGAACTCGGGGCGGAAGTGCGCCCGCACCACGCCCATCACGTCTTTCTCGACAGCTTTGACGTCCTCGCCGTCCGGCTGGTTGACGAGAAAGTCGGAGCCGAGGTTCGAGGTCATCACGATCAGCACGTTGCGGAAGTCGACCGTCCGCCCCTGGCCGTCGGTAAGCCGGCCGTCGTCGAGCACTTGCAACAGGACGTTGAACACATCCGGATGCGCCTTCTCGATCTCGTCGAACAGCACGACCTGGTAGGGCCGGCGGCGGACCGCCTCGGTCAGCGCGCCGCCTTCTTCATAGCCGACATAGCCGGGAGGCGCGCCGATCAGCCGCGCGACGGAGTGCTTCTCCATGTACTCGGACATGTCGATGCGCACCAACGCCGTCTCGTCGTCGAACAGGAATGCCGCCAGCGCCTTGGTGAGCTCCGTCTTGCCGACGCCGGTCGGGCCGAGGAACATGAACGAGCCGATCGGCCGGTGCGGGTCCTGCAGGCCGGCGCGCGCGCGGCGCACCGCGGTCGAAACGGCCGTGACGGCCTCGGCCTGACCGACGACGCGCTTGATGATCTCTTCCTCCATCTTGAGGAGTTTCTCGCGTTCGCCCTCGAGCATCTTGTCGACCGGAATGCCGGTCCAGCGCGAGACGACCTGCGCGACGTGATTGGGCGTCACCGCCTCTTCGACGAGGGCGCCGGCGGTCTGCGTTTCGGTTACGGCGAGCTTCTTCTCGAGGTCGGGAATGACGCCATAGGCGAGCTCGCCCGCGCGCTGGTATTCGCCCCGGCGCTGCGCCTCGGCGAGCTCATTGCGCGCATGCTCGATCTGCTCCTTGAGCTTCTGCGCGGAGCCGAGCTTGTCCTTCTCGGCGCGCCAACGCGCGGTCAACGCGTCGGACCGTTCCTGGAGTTCGGCCAGCTCGGCGCTTAAGCGCTCCAGGCGATCGCGCGAGGCGGGATCGGATTCCTTCTTGAGCGCCTCCTGCTCGATCTTGAGCTGGACGATGCGCCGGTCGAGCTCGTCGAGCTCTTCGGGCTTCGAATCGACCTGCATGCGCTGGCGCGAGGCCGCCTCGTCGATCAGATCGATCGCCTTGTCGGGGAGAAAACGGTCGGTGATGTAGCGGTTCGACAGCATCGCCGCGGCGACGATCGCGGCGTCGGTGATGTGGACACCGTGATGCACCTCGTACTTTTCCTTCAAGCCGCGCAGGATCGAGATTGTGTCCTCGACGGTCGGCTGGGAGACGAACACCGGCTGGAAGCGCCGCGCGAGCGCCGCATCCTTCTCGACATGCTTGCGGTATTCGTCGAGCGTCGTCGCGCCGATGCAATGCAGCTCGCCGCGTGCGAGGGCCGGCTTCAAGAGGTTCGAGGCGTCCATCGCGCCATCGGCCTTGCCTGCGCCAACCAGCGTATGCATCTCGTCGATGAAGAGGACGACGCCGCCTTCAGCCGCCGTGACCTCATTGAGCACGGCCTTCAGCCGCTCCTCGAACTCGCCGCGATATTTCGCGCCGGCGATCAGCGCGCCCATGTCGAGCGCCAGAAGCTTCTTGTCCTTAAGCGACTCGGGCACGTCGCCGTTGACGATGCGTAGCGCGAGCCCCTCGACGATCGCCGTCTTGCCGACGCCGGGCTCGCCGATGAGAACCGGATTGTTCTTGGTGCGCCGCGACAGCACCTGCATGGTGCGGCGGATCTCCTCGTCACGGCCGATCACGGGATCGAGCTTGCCCGCCCGGGCGGCCTCGGTGAGATCGCGCGTATATTTCTTCAACGCGTCGTAGGCGTTTTCGGCGCTCGCCGAATCGGCGGTGCGCCCCTTGCGCAAATCCTCGATCGCCGCATTGAGCGTTTGCGGCGTCACGCCTGCGTTGGCGAGAATCTTGCCGGCGTCGCTGCCCTTCTCCATCGCGAGGGCGAGGAGGAGGCGTTCGACGGTCACGAAGGAATCGCCCGCTTTCTGCGCGATCTTCTCGGCGTTGTCGAAAATCCGCGCGGTGGTGGGGGCGAGATAGAGCTGGCCGGCGCCGGAGCCCTGCACCTTCGGCAGCTTGCCGAGGGAAAGCTCGACCTGACTCAGCGCGTCGCGCGGCCGTCCGCCCGCTTTCTGGATCAGGCCGGCGGCCAGCCCCTGTTCGTCGTCCAGCAGCACCTTGAGAATGTGCTCGGGCGTGAATTGCTGATGGCCTTCGCGCAAGGCGAGGGATTGTGCGCTCTGAATGAATCCCCTAGCGCGCTCCGTATATTTATCCAAATTCATTGTCATCTCCCTCGGCCCCGTCCGCGCCCCGAAGCGACGATGGACAGTCCAATGCCTCGCCTTTCAGGGCTTCAGCTCTGCGGCGTCTCAAACCATGTAGGAAAGGCCTCGTGCCAAAAAAGGGGCGAGGCGAGATCGTTTTTTGTGGGCACGCGCGCTCAATGCGCGCCGCCCTTGCGTTTACCGCTGGCCGCGTTCGGCGAGCAGCAGGGCGATGTGCGCGCGAAGTTCCGCGATGCCTTCGCCGGTGCGGGCCGAGGTGAAGAAGACAGTTGGGTAGGCCGCGGGATGCTTGCGGAGTGCTTCGAGCGTCGCCTCGACGCGCCCGGGCTGGTCTGCCGCCTTCACCTCGTCGCGCTTGGTGAGCGCCACCGCATAGGAGACGGCGGCCGCGTCGAGCGCCTGCATTGTCGCCTGATCGCTGTCCTTCAGCCCGTGTCGGCCGTCGACCAGGACGAAGGCGCGCATCAGCGATGGCCGGCCGCGCAGATAGTCGCGCGCCAACTGGACCCAGGCGACGGACTTCTCCTTGGCGACGGCGGCGTAACCGTAGCCGGGCATGTCGACCAGGGTCAGGCGAGCGCTGAGATCGAAGAAGATGAGTTCCTGGGTGCGGCCCGGCGTGTGCGAGGCGCGCGCGAGCCCGGCGCGGCCCGTCAGCGCATTGATGAGCGAGGACTTGCCGACGTTTGAGCGGCCGGAAAAGGCGATCTCCGGCGCGCCGATCGGCGGCAGGCCGTCCGAGCGGGCGGCGGCGAAGAAGAAGTCGCAGGCGCCGGCGAAGAGTTTGCGCCCCGCCTCGATCGCCTCAGGCGAAAAATCTTCGCCCGTGGGAAGGCTCACGTCGTTTGCTCGCGGCGGCGGAACATCCTTTTCAGATTGTCGAAGAGTTCAACCTTCACGCCGGCGCGCTTCATGATGAGCGACTGCTGGAGCACCGTCAGCGTATTGTTCCAGGTCCAGTAGATCACAAGGCCGGACGGGAAGGAGCCCAGCATGAAAGTGAAGATGACCGGCATCCAGGCGAACATCGTCTTCTGCACCGGATCGGCGGGCTCGGGGTTCATCTTCATCTGGAAGAACATCGAGACGCCCATGATGAGCGGCCAGATGCCGAGGTGAAGGAAGTGACCGAACACCGGCAGGGCGGTCGGATCCCACGGGACGAGCCCGAACAGGGTGAAGATGTTGGTCGGATCGGGCGCCGAGAGGTCCTTGATCCAGCCGAAGAACGGCGCGTGCCGCATCTCGATGGTGATGAAAATCACTTTGTAGAGGGCGAAGAACACCGGGATCTGGATCACCATCGGCAGGCAGCCGGCGACCGGATTGACGCCCTCCTTACGGAACAGCTCCATCTGCGCCTGTTGCTGCTTCTGCTTGTCGTCGGGATAGAGGTCCTTCAGCGCGGCGATCTGCGGCTGGATTTTCTTCATTTTCGCCATCGAGCGGTAGCTCTGATTGGCGAGCGGGAAGAAGCAGAGCTTGACGAGCACCGTGACGATCAGAATCGCGACGCCGAAGTTTCCGACGTAGTGGTAGATCGTGTCCATCACGCGGAACAACGGCTTGGTGATGAAATAGAACCAGCCCCAGTCGATCATCAGATCGAACTTCTTGATGCCGAGCTGCTTCTCATAGGCGTCGATCGTCGCCACCTCCTTGGCGCCGGCGAACACATGGGTCATCGCCTCGCCGCTCGCGCCGGGCGCAACCGTCACAGCCGTTCCGAGGAAGTCGGTCTGGTAATCCTCGAGCGGCGCCGCGCCGCTGACCGAGAAGCGGGCGTCGATCGCCTCTTTCTGCTCGGGAATAATCGCCGAGGCCCAATATTTGTCGGTAAAGCCGAGCCAGCCGCCGTCACCCTTGAGTTCGCGGATGCGGCCCTTCTCTTTTTCGATGTTGTTGTAAGTGATCTCCTGCACTGAACCGTCGCCGATCACGCCGACGAAGCCTTCGTGCAGAACCGCGTAGCCTGAGACGTTCGGCTTGCCGCGGCGCAGAATCAGCGCGTAGGGCCGCAGCGAGACCGGCGCGGCGGTGTCGTTCTCGACCGAATCGGTGACCGTGAACATGAACTTGTCGTCGACGGCGATCCGCCGATGGAACTTGAGCCCGGCGCCGTTGTCCCAGGTCAGCGTCACCGGCTTGTCGACGGTCAGCGTGTTGGAATCGGCGGTCCAAACCGTCTGGCGGTTAGGCGTCTTCACACCCGCCGCATCGGTGACGAAACCGGTCTCCGCCCAATAGGCGGAGGGGCCGCCGGCCGGCGAGAACAGCGTGATGTTCGGGCTGTGCGGGTCGATCGTCTCGCGGTAGCCCTTCAGCAGGAGGTCGTCGAGCAAGCCGCCGGTCAGATTGATCGAGCCGCCGAGGCTGGGGGTGTCAATCGTGACTCGCGGGCCGGCTGCGAGCGCTTCGGCGCGCGTTTCCGGGGTGGCCGCGTTGGCGCTCGAGCCGAGCGGAGCATTCGCCGCCATCTCGGGGGTCGCGGCGCCGGCCAGGGGCTGCGTCTGCGTCTGGTGGGTCTGGGCCTGTCTCTCCTTCTGCAACTGCGGCGAGCCGAAGAAGTAGTTCCATCCGATCAGAACGAGGATGGAAAGGACGATCGCCAGAATGACGTTGCGGGAGTCCGCGGAGTTCATGATCGCTGTTCTCTGTCGGTTGCAGGCGCGCGCCCGCCGCTGGCGCGGAGCGGCTTGGGCCGGCTCATCTGTGCGAAAGCGCGCTCGATATCGGCGACCAGCGCGGAAAACGGTCTCGTCAGCGCCTCGCGGCGCGCCATCAGTACGTAATCATGGCCGGGAAAGGGCGCAATGGCGACCGCCAGGCGCAGCGCCTCTTTGAGGCGCCGCCGGATGCGGTTGCGCTCGACGGCGCCGCCGACTTTCTTGGTCACCGTGAAGCCGACCCGCGGCTGTGGGCCTGCGGCGTCGCCATCGGCGCGCGTGTTGGCCTGAAGCGTAAACGATTCCGCCTGTGTGCGGCGGCCGCGCGAGACACGCTGAAACTCCGCCCGCCGTCGCAGGCGTCCCCAGGAGAAGGGCATGCCTGGGGGTAGGGCCTCGCCAGCCGCTCGCCTTGCGTCTTGGCCCAAGGCGTCAGGCTCCCTCATGCGAAGTCTCTGGCGCGGCTCCCAGGACCGCGCCGCGATTTGCTCAAATCGCTGCACGGACCAGATTCCTCAATTATCGCGCGCCGTTGGCGAAAACGGGCATTGGCGCGCTGCAAGCTGCTGGACGATCAGGCCGAGAGGCGCTTGCGGCCGCGCGCGCGGCGAGCGTTCAGCACTTTGCGGCCGCCGACCGTCTCCATGCGCGCCCGGAAACCATGGCGGCGCTTGCGAACGAGTTTGCTCGGTTGATAGGTCCGCTTCACGTCGATAACTCCAAAATCTCGAATCCATCGGGAAAGCGCTGGGCGCTTCCCCAAACGACCAACCCCGGACCTCGCCACGCCGCTCCATGGAGCCGCGCACGAGCCGGGAGAATTTCTGGCGGCGGCACGCCGTCGCGCGGGGGCTTATAGTCGCGCCGAGAGCGGCAAGTCAACGTCCGCTGGCCCGCCGCTCGGCCGGCGCGGTCTTGCGCGGCTGGGGTCTGTTTGCGCTCGACGATGCGCACGGAGAAGCGCGCATCGTCGTTGCCCCGGTCCTGTCACTTCGCGAGGGCGGGGGCAAGGCAGCCGTAGCGGCTCTTTTGCTTTGGAACGCCTGTGCCCCATGCCGCCTGCTCTTGGCGGGCATGACAGCCGACGGGCAGGGCGCTCGCTAATGCGGCAGTTTGTCGGCGATGACGTCGAGCCGCTGGACTTCCGGCTTATTGACGAAGAGTTGCGGCGCTTTGGCCATCAATTCCTTGGCGATGGCGCCGGCGAGGTGAGCCTCCCGGCCACGCTCGTTGTTGAAGGCGTCGAAGATCCCGAATGTCCTCGGCCCCATTCGGATCGCGAACCAAGCTGTGGTGTCTGGCTCGTTCTCCGCCATCTTGCACGCGCTGGTCAGGAAGCTGACGACTTCCTGTTCCGAGCCGGGCTTGGCCTCGAGCTGGCAGTAGAGAGCATGCCGCGTCATAACGTCCTCCTTCCGCCCCCTTGGGCAGAGGGAGGTAAAGAAGAAACAGGCCGATCTTAAGGCGCGCGCATCGCCGGCGTTCACGCGATCAGGCTGGGCGCGCTCTTGGCGTTGCGGAAGGCGGCGAGCGCCTTGGCGACGATCCCCTTCGCGTCGAGGCCGGCGGCGGCATAGAGACGATCGGGCTTGTCCTGATCTTGAAAGCAATCGGGCAAGGTCATCGTGCGAACCTTCAGCCCGTTGTCGAGCGCGCCGCTGTCGCTGAGCAGGCTGAGCACATGCGACCCGAAGCCGCCCACCGAGCCTTCCTCGATCGTGATGAGCAACTCGTGGGTCTTGGCGAGCCGCAGCACCAGCTCGCGATCGAGCGGCTTGGCGAAGCGGGCGTCGGCGACCGTGGTCGAAAGCCCGCGCGATGCGAGTTCTTCGGCCGCCTTCAGGGCCTCGGCGAGCCTCGTGCCGAGCGATAGGATGGCGATCCGCGATCCCTCGCGCACGACGCGGCCCTTGCCGATCGGCAGAGGGACGCCGCGTTCCGGCATTTCGACCCCGACGCCCTCGCCGCGCGGATAGCGCACCGCTATCGGGCCGCTGTCGTGGGCGGCGCAGGTCGCAATCATGTGAATCAGCTCGGCTTCGTCCGCCGCGGCCATCACCGTCATATTCGGCAGAGCGGCGAGCGCCGCAACGTCGAATGAGCCGGCGTGGGTCGAGCCGTCCGCCCCGACGAGGCCCGCGCGGTCGATCGCGAAGCGCACCGGCAGATTCTGGATCGCCACGTCGTGCACGACCTGGTCGTAGGCGCGCTGCAGGAAGGTCGAATAGAGCGCGCAAAAGGGCTTGTAGCCTTCGGAGGCGAGACCCGCCGCAAAGGTGACCGCGTGCTGCTCGGCGATGCCGACATCGAACATGCGATCGGGATAGGCGTCGCCGAAGCGGTCGAGACCGGTGCCGTCCGGCATCGCCGCGGTGACGGCCACGATCTTCTCGTCGCGCGCCGCCTCGGCGACCAAGGCGTCTGAGAACACACGGGTGTAGGAGGGCGCGTTGGACTTCGGCTTCGCCTGGGCGCCGGTGACGACGTCGAAGGCGCTGACGCCATGATATTTGTCGTCCGCCGCCTCGGCCGGGGGATACCCCTTGCCCTTCTTGGTGACGACATGAACCAGCACCGGACCGTCGGGCATGTCGCGCACGTTCTTCAGGATGGGCAGCAAGTGATCGAGGTTGTGGCCGTCGATCGGCCCGACATAGAAAAAGCCGAGCTCCTCGAACAAGGTCCCCCCGGTCCAGAACCCGCGGCCGTATTCCTCGGTGAGCTTCGCCTTGTCGTAGATGAACTTGGGCAGGCGGCGCGCGAGCTGCTTGGCGGCGTCGCGCAGCGAGCGATAGGTCTGGCTCGAGACGAGGCGCGCGAGATAGGAGGACATCGCGCCGGTCGGCGGCGCGATCGACATGTCGTTGTCATTGAGGATAACGATCAGGCGCGATTGGTGCGCCCCGGCGTTGTTCATCGCCTCATAGGCCATGCCGGCGGACATCGCGCCGTCGCCGATCACGGCGATCACCGCATTGTCGCCGTGCGAGAGGTCGCGGGCGACCGCCATGCCGAGGCCGGCCGAGATCGAGGTCGAGGAATGGGCGGCGCCAAAAGGGTCGTATTCGCTCTCGGTGCGCTTGGTGAAACCGGAGAGGCCGCCGCCCTGCCGCAGTGTGCGGATGCGGTCGCGCCGGCCGGTCAGGATCTTATGGGGATAAGCCTGGTGGCCGACGTCCCAGATTAGCCGGTCTCTCGGCGTATCGAAGACATAATGTAACGCCACGGTAAGCTCGACGACCCCCAGGCCGGCGCCCAAGTGTCCGCCGGTGACAGATACGGCGTTGATCGTCTCCGCGCGCAGTTCGTCCGCCAGCCGGCGCAGGTCGCCCATCGGCAGGGCGCGAAGCTCCGCCGGCGTCTTCACCCGGTCGAGCAAGGGGGTCTTCGATTGCGTCACCATCACCTCCGACGGCGCCGAGCCGGTCGGCGGCGGCCAAAAGGCACGACTACACCGAAAATGGCGTTGACGGCAATGTTGCGCCGATTTGGTGGCGGCTCGGCTCGGCCCGACGCGTTGTAACGTGCTGGAGCACCGCGTATACCTCGATGACCGCCTCGAATCGGAACCACGGCTGGTGGGGAGGCGGCAACGAAGGGGAGACGTGAATTGATCTCGAAATTTGTTCTTGGCTCGCTGTTCGTCGTCGGGCTTGCCGCCTCCGCCCAGGCGGCGATGGTCGCTCCGTCGCTGGAAAATGGCCCGTCCGTGACGCTCGTCGCCGAGGGCTGCGGCCCCGGCCTCTGGCGCGGCCCGCACGGCATGTGCCACCCCTACGCGAGGGGCCGCGTTTGCCCGCGCGGCTATCACCTCGGCCCGCAGGGCGGCCGCTGCTGGCCGAACTGATCTCGCCGCACCCGATGCTGTGAGGATTTTGACGGCCGGTCGGCGACGCCCGGCCGTTTGCATTTTGCGCCTCAGGCCTTGGCGGTGCGATCCCGCCGCGCGCCGCGCGTGCCGAAGACGCGGTCCCAGAAGCCGACGCTGACCCCGAAATTGGCGTCATCGTGATAATGGTGCGCCATATGCCGTACGCGCGCCTCATAGAGCCAGTCGCCAGGCTCGATCTTGAAGTGATGCGTCGCGTGGTGGACGAACATATAGGCGGCATAGCCGAGGAGCATGCCGCAGGTGAAGCCGCTGGCGACGTCGGGGTCGGCCGCGCGCAGCGGCAGGTAGCAGACCGCGACGATCAGACCGCTCGAGAGGAAGGACGGCACGCCGACATAGGCGTTGGGCGCGCGGTGATGCGCGTCATGCAGCGGGGTGAGGAACGGCGCCCAATGATAGGCGAACCGGTGGATGAGATATTCGACCAGCGTCCAGATCACCACGCCGACGATCAGACTCAGCGCCCAGGCCGGCGCGGCCTCCAGGCCTCGGTCGGCGAAGGAGAACCAGGCGAACAGCAGCACGGCGACGGGAATTACGGCAAAATCGCCGAAATACAGAAATCTGCCGATCGGCATCGAGTCGCTCCGGTTGCAAGTCAGGTCACCGGGTATTGGCACGGTTGTGTGGAATAATGGTATCAGAAAATTAAATTTGGCAAGCTTCGGGGCCCTGCCCGGGCGTGTCTCAGACGCGCAGAACAAGCCCGATGTTCGCTGGCGCTTCGCGAGGCTCGGCGAGGGCGTGATCCCCGAAGATATGGTCGAGATGCGTCGGTCACCAGGCTTACCACGCGCTCGCCGTCGCCCCGTCTCGAGCGCGTCGAGGAAAGCGGCGTGCTCGTCGTGGCCGCAGGTTGACGCGGCGCTCCGGCCCTAGAGCGCGATCGCGAGGGATCGACGCTGCTGAAATCGTAGACAGACGCCGCCCAACGTTTCAGCACAATCCGCCGTGCGCCCGACGGCGGCCGCCTGATCTCACGAAAATTCTACCTCTCGCTCTTTTCCGCCCCCTGGCACGCGCCTTGCTGCCGACCTGCGGAACAGCCGGAGCGATCCATCAGCATGGCGGAAGGCGGCAATCTCGAACTCGTCCACGTAACCAAGCGCTTTGGGCAGACCTTGGCGGTCGACGCGATCGACCTGCGTGTGCCCTCGGACAGCTATTGCTGCCTCCTCGGCCCCTCGGGCTGCGGCAAGACCTCGACCCTGCGAATGATCGCCGGCCACGAAAGCGTCAGCGAGGGCGACATTCTGATCGGCCCCGCCAATGTCACCAATCTGCCGCCGGCCAAGCGCGGCACGGCGATGATGTTCCAGAGCTATGCGCTGTTTCCGCATCTCAATTGCGTCGACAATGTCGCCTTCTCCCTGAAGATGCGCGGCGTCGATAAAGCGGCGCGCCGCGCCAAGGCGATGGAGTTCCTCGAACTCGTCGCGATGACGCCCTATGCGCAGCGCGTTCCCGCCCAGCTTTCCGGCGGCCAGCAGCAGCGCGTCGCGCTCGCCCGCGCGCTGATCACCCATCCGCAGATCCTTCTGCTCGATGAGCCGCTGTCGGCGCTCGATCCCTTCCTGCGGGTGCGCATGCGCGCCGAACTGCGCCGCTTGCAGAAGCGGCTCGGCATTCCCTTCGTGCATGTCACGCACGGCCAGGACGAGGCGCTGGCGCTCGCCGACCTCGTCGTCGTCATGAACAAGGGGCGCATCGAACAGGCGGGCGCCCCGCGCGAGGTGTTCGAGCGGCCGGCGACCGAATTCGTCGCCCGCTTCCTCGGCGGCCACAACGTCATCCCGACGGCAGGCGGCGCGATCGCGGTGAGGGCGGATCGGATGCGGCTCCTCGCCGCCGCCGACCCTCGCAGCGCCGCGCGCATGACGGCGGTGGTTTGCGGCGTCGAGTACCAGGGCTCGCACTATCAGGTCGCGCTCGAGGCTGGCGGACTTAGCGATTTGAGCGCGATCGTCGGCGACGCTTCCTTTGCATCCGCGCCGCTCGCTCTCGGCTGCGAGGTCGGCCTGACATGGGCCGACGCGGACATTCACCCCCTTTCCCCTGCGTCCTGAGAGACGCGGGTTCCACCAGAGGAGCGAAACATGACGAGCAAGGGCGCCAAGGGTTTCAAGGGAGTTTCCCGCCGCAGCGTGCTGAAGGGGGCGGGGGCGTTGGCGGGCGCGACCGCAATCACCGGCTTTCCCGCGGTCTGGGCGGCCGAAGAGAAGGTGTTGCGCTATCTCGGCACCGCGGTGAACCAGGCCGACGACATCACCAAGCGGGTGAAGCAGGAGACCGGCATCACGATTCAGAACATCGTCGCCACGACCGACGACGTCACCAAGCGGGTCATCACCCAGCCGAACTCGTTCGACATTCTCGACACCGAATATTTCAGCCTCAAGAAGGTCGTTCCCTCGGGCAACATCCTGCCGCTCGACGCGAACAAGATAAAAGAATTCAACAACATCACGCCCGTCTTCACCAAGGGCCAGTTGCCGAACGGAAAAACCATCGGCGACCAGGGCACCGCGCCCAAGAAGGTGATGTTCGTCGAAGGCGAGCACTCCACCAAGTTCGCGGCGTCGCCGACCGAATGGGTGACCCTGATCCCGACGACCTACAACGCCGATACGCTCGGCATCCGCCCCGACTTGATCAAGCGCCCGATCAGCAGTTGGGCCGAACTGCTCAATCCCGAGTTCAAGGGCAAAGCGGCGATCCTCGACATTCCCTCGATCGGCATCATGGACGCCGCGATGGTCGTCGAGGCGATGGGCAAGTACAAATACCCCGACAAGGGCAACATGACGAAGGCCGAGATCGACATGACGCTCGGCGTGCTGACCGAGGCCAAGAAGTCTGGGCAGTTCCGCGCCTTCTGGAAGGATTTCAACGAGAGCGTCAATCTGATGGCCTCGGGCGAGACCGTCATCCAGTCGATGTGGTCGCCGGCGGTGACGGCGGTTCGCACGAAGGGCATCCCTTGCGTGTTCCAGCCGCTGAAGGAAGGCTACCGCGCCTGGGCCTCGGGCTTCTGCATGTCGAAGGGCGTCAGCGCCAAGCAGAAGGAATGGGTCTACGAATTCGTCAACTGGTTCCTGTCGGGGTGGGCCGGCGCCTATCTCAATCGCCAAGGCTATTATTCCGCCGTCCTCTCGACCGCCAAGGCGAATATGGAGCCCTACGAATGGGCCTATTGGATGGAAGGCAAGCCCGCCGAGAAGGACATTCATGCGCCCGATGGTTCGCTGCTCGAGAAGGCCGGCGCGGTGCGTGACGGCGGTTCCTACGACGAGCGCATGGGCGCCGTCGCCTGCTGGAACGCTGTGATGGACGAGAACGACTACATGGTCCGCAAGTGGAACGAGTTCATCGCGGCGTAGTCCGCGGACTTCCTTCTCCCCTTGCGGGAGAAGGTGGCCCGAAGGGCCGGATGAGGGGTCGGCGTCGACAGACGCCGCTTGACGGCGGTTCTTCCATCCAGCGTAAAGGCGCCTTCGGCGCGACCCCTCATCCGGCCGCGCCACACCTCGGGTGTGGCGCGGCCACCTTCTCCCGCAAGGGGAGAAGGGTTTTGCGTCCATCGCTCAGACGATTGATATTCGGCCCCCCAATGCCAAACACCCGATCCTCGCTCGACACCCCCGCCGTTCCCGCCTGGCTGCAAGCCGCGCCGTTCGCATTCGTGTTTCTCGTCTTCTTCGTGCTGCCGCTCGTCCTCGTCGTCATCGTCAGCTTCTGGGACTACAACGATTACGAGATGCTGCCCGCGTTCACGACGCGCAGCTACGTCGAGAGCTTCGAGGGCTGCCTGACGCAGCTTCCCGACCTTTGCACGATGCTGAAGACCTATGTCTCGACGGTGAAGTTCTGCCTCATTGTCTGGGCCCTCACGCTCGTGATCGGCTTTACCGTCGCTTACTTTCTCGCCTTCCACGTTCGCAAGGCGACGACGCAGATGGTGCTGTTCCTGGTCTGCACGATTCCGTTCTGGACTTCGAATGTCATCCGCATGATTTCCTGGGTTCCGCTGCTTGGGCGCAACGGCCTCATCAACCAGATGCTGATGGGCGCGCATGTCGTGCATGCGCCGGTGGAGTGGCTGCTCTATTCGCCCTTCTCGGTGGCGCTCGCCTTCGTGCATCTCTTCACGTTCTTCATGGTCGCGCCGATCTTCAATTCGATGATGCGCATCGATCGCCGGCTCATCGAGGCGGCCTATGATTCCGGCGCGAACGGGTGGCAGATGCTGACCAATGTGATCGTGCCGCTCTGCAAGCCCGGCATCGCGATCGGCTCGATCTTCGTCGTCACCATCGTCATGGGCGATTTCATCACTTTCGGCGTGATGGGCGGCCAGCAGATCGCCTCGGCGGGCAAGATCGTCGAGACGCGGCTCAGCGCGTTGCAGTTTCCGCCCGCCGCCGCGAGCGCGGTGATCCTGCTCTGCGCCACAATGGTCATCATCGCCGTGCTCAATCGCATCGTCGACGTGCGCAAGGAGCTCTGATATGCGGGGAAAGCTGTCATGAATGAGGGACGCTCGCTCGCCTTCTACGCGCTTGCCGCGTTCTTCGCCCTCTACGTGCTGTTTCTCTACGGCCCGATGATCGTCATCTTCATCCTGTCGTTCCAGGGTCCGACGGGCGGCCTCACCTTTCCGCTGAACGGCGTCTCCTTGCACTGGTTTCACCGCCTGTGGGTGGGCGGGGGCATCGTCGACATCGCCGGCGCGTTCAAGCGCTCGCTGTCGCTCGGCCTCGTCGTAATGGCGCTGACGGTCGTGCTGTCGCTGAGCGCAGGTCTCGCGTTCCGCAAGCGCTTCTTCGGCTCGAACGTGCTGTTCTTCGTGACGGTCGCGAGCCTGATCGTGCCCTCGATCGTCACCTCGCTCGGCATCGCCCTCGAATTTCGCGTGCTCGACGACGCCCTGAAGACCTACGGGCCCTCATGGATCGCCGACGACTTGACGACGACGATGGGCCAATTCACCTCGGGGCTCGGCGCGCATCTCACCTGGACGCTGCCCTTCGGCCTGCTCGTGATGTTCGCGATCTTCAACCGCTTCGACAGCCGCTATGAGGAAGCCGCGCGCGATCTCGGCGCCACGCCGTGGCAGGCCTTGCGCCATGTCGTGCTGCCGATCATCCTGCCGTCGGTGATCGGCGTCGGGTTGTTCGGCTTCACCTTGTCGTGGGACGAGATCGCCCGCTCCAGCCAGACCATGGGCGAACACAACACCTTGCCGATGGAGCTGCAGGCGCTGACGACGACGGTGACGACGCCCGACATCTACGCGCTCGGCACGTCGACCACAGGCGTCTCTTTCGCCGTCATCGGCGTCGCGCTCGGCGCGATCGCCATCCTACGCGCGCGTCAGGCGCGCCACGGCTCCGACGCGGGCCAAGCGTGAGTTCGCCGATGCGACTGCTCGTCGTCAATCCCAACACCTCCCAGAGCATGACGACGCGGATCGGCGAGGCCGCGCGCGCCGCCGCGTCGCCGGGCACTGAGGTTCACGCCGTCAGCCCCGAGAGCGGCCCTGCTTCAATCGAAGGTTATTTCGACGAAGCCTTCGCGGTTCCCGGCGCGCTGCAGGAAGTCGTCAAAGCCGAGGGGGAGGGTTTTGAGGCCTTCGTCATCGCCTGCTTCGACGACACGGGGCTGGAGGCTGCGCGCTGCGTGGCGAGCGGGCCGGTGCTCGGCATCGGCGAGGCGGCGTTCCATCTCGCCTCGTTCGTCGCGCATCGCTTCAGCGTCGTGACCACGTTGTCGCGTTCGATCGCGCCGATCGAAGCCAATCTGATGAAATACGGCCTCGAGCGGCGCTGCGCGCGCGTTCGCGCCTGCGAAGTCCCGGTGCTGGCGCTCGACGATCGGGCTTCGGGCGCTGTTGATCGGCTGTCGGCCGAGATCGAGCGCGCCAAGGCCGAGGACGGCGCCGAGGCGATCGTGCTCGGCTGCGCGGGAATGGCCGATCTCGCCGCCTCGCTCGCGCGCCGCCACGCCTTGCCGGTGATCGACGGCGTCGCCGCCGCGGTCAAGCTCGCCGAGGCGCTGGTGAGCCTGGGCCACGCGACCTCGAAGCTCGGCCCCTACGCGCGGCCGCTGCCGAAGGCGTTTGCGGGCGCGTTCGCGGGGTTGTCGAATCGCTAGGGAATCGGCTCACGCGTCTTGGCCGGGACAAGCCCGGCCATGACGGCAATGGACTCGCAAAGACCAGCGGCTAAGGCATCTGCGCGCTCGGCGTCGAGCGAGCGATCGCCTTCTCCTCCTCCGTCATATCGGCTGGGATGTCGCCGAACAGGGGGGTGCTGAGGTAGCGCTCGGCGGTGTCGGGCAACATGCAGAGGATGGTCGCGCCGCGCCGCGCCTCCGCGGCGACCTTGAGCGCGCCGGCGAAGGTGGCGCCGGCGGACGTGCCGACAAAGATTCCCTCCTTTGCCGCGAGATCCCGCGCGCACTGCATCGCTTCCGCGCCGGAAATCGGCAAGACGCGGTCGATGTAGGGGAGGGCGTCCTCGGTGAGTTTCGGAATGAAGTCGGGCGTCCAGCCCTGGATGGGGTGCGGCTTGAAAGCCGGGTGCGGCGCCGCGGGCGAGCCGTCGGGCTTTCGCGCTTGTCCTTCGCCTGAGGCGAGCAATTGCGCATCCATGGGCTCGCAGACAATGATCTTCGTCTCCGGCCGTTCCTTCTCGAGCACTCTGGCGACGCCTTTGAGCGTGCCGCCGGTGCCGTAGCCCGTCACCCAATAGTCGAGCGCTTCGCCGGCGAAGTCGTCGAGAATCTCGCGCGCCGTCGTGCGCGAATGGATGTCCGGGTTGGCTTCGTTTTCAAACTGGCGCGTCATGAACCAGCCATGGGTCTCCGCCAGTTCGATCGTCTTCTTGATCATGCCGACCGCGCGTTCGGCGGCCGGCGTGATGACGACCTTGGCGCCGAGGAAGCGCATCAGCTTTCGCCGCTCGACACTGAAGGATTCGGCCATCGTCAGCACCAGCGGGTAGCCCTTGGCGGCGCAGACCATCGCCAGACCGATGCCGGTGTTGCCGCTCGTCGCCTCGATCACGGTCTGTCCCGGCTTCAGCTCACCCGATTTCTCCGCCGCCTCGATGACGCCGAGCGCCAGCCGATCTTTCACCGAACCGAGCGGATTGAAAGCCTCGATCTTGACGTAGAGATTGACGCCGTCAGGCGCCAGCCGGTTGATCCTCACGACCGGCGTGCGGCCGACCGTCTCGAGGATGCTCTCAAATCGTCGGCCCATGCTTCCCTCCCAGAAGTGCGCGGCGCGATTTGTAGGCTGGCGACAATCCCGCGCTCAAGAGCGCCAGCGAGGCGAACTTAACGTCATCTCAAGCCGGCGAGCAACTCGCAGGCTTCCTGGTAATCCCGCCCATTGCGATGCTCTGGGTAGTCGTCGACGACAGGTCGCAGCAGTTCGACGGCGCGAATGCGCTCGCCATCCTCGGCGAGCAGCCGGGCAAGATCGCGGACGGCTCGCAGGCGATAGAGACGCGCGCCTTGTCCGTCCGCCGTCGCGATCGCCTCGGCGAATGTTTCGCGCACCTCGTCGCGACGATTTTGCTTGGCGAGGAGACAGCCGGTGAGGCGCTGCAATTCGGCGAGCGCGAAGACGTCGCCGTTCTTGCCGGCGACGTCGAGGCCATTCACCAGGGATTTCTCCGCCAATTCGAGATCGCTCACGGCCAAGGCGGCGCTCGCGGTAAGCGCACACCATGTCGGGACATGGAGCCCGGCGCCCGTCTTCGTCCACTCGACGATGCCGGTTTCCGCTTCGAGGGCGCCGTCGCGATCGCCGTCGACGAACGCCCGCGCGATCCCATGCAGGACCCGGGAGCCGGCGGACCAGAAGACAAAGCCGTATTCGGAGCAAAAATCGACGTGTTCCTTGGCGAGCGCCAAGCACGCGCGATAATCGCAGCGCAACGCGAGCATATGGCCGACGATCTGGCGTGCGAACGCCACGCCGAGCGGGAAGTTGCTTCGCCTCGCTAACGCCAACGCCGACTGCGTCGTCTCCAGCCCGAGATCCGCAAAGCCTTGCAGGCAAAGCACAAGACCCCGGTATTGAGTTGCGACGATCTGCGGCTCCTCGCCATGACGCTCGAAGCAAACTCCGATCGGCGATCCTGCCGACGCTGCGATGCATTCGTCGAACAAAGTCTGTGCCCTGGCGAACTCCGCCAGGTTCATCCGGGTCGAACCGAGCGCTCTCAGCGCAAGGCCGCTCTCTTCCGCGTTGGCGTCGGCCGTCGCGAGCGCGAGCAGCCGCTCCGCGAGCGCAAGTGCGCGGGCGAGGTCGCCGCGATCGTAGAAATAATGCCAAAGGCCGCGCGCGCTGGTAAAAATCGCATCGCGGTCGTTGAGGGATTCCGCCAGCGCGCCGGCGGCCTCGTAGTTGTGCTCGACTTCTCTCGACGCATAGCCGCGCGCGGCGAGGAGCGCAGGTCCAACGGCGAGGCGGAACGACAGCTCCCGCCTGTCGCGCGCTTCGCTTCTCGGCAGATCGGCGAGCAGCGCGAGGCCCTTCGAGTAGCTTTCGACCGCTTCGACATTGGCGAAGCGGCTCATCGCGCGCCGCCCGGCGCGATCCCACCATTCCACCGCCGGCTCCAACAGGCCGGCTTGCGTGAAATGATTGGCGATCAGCCCAGGCTGCTGCTCCGCCGTTTCGGGCAAGCGGTCGCGGATCGCCTCGGCGATGCGCTGATGCCATTGGTGGCGGCGGCTCTTCAGCAGGCTCGCATAGGCGGCGTCCTGCACGAGCGCGTGCTTGAAGACGTAGGTCGCCTCCGGCGGCCTGCCTCGCGCATGGATGAGTTCAGCCGCGGCGAGTTGGTCGAGCGCCTCCTCGAGCGGAGGGCCATCGAGCGGAGCCACGGCCTCGAGCAGACCGTAGGAAAACTCGCGTCCGATCACCGCGCCGATCTGCGCGATCTCCTTCACCGGGGCGAGGCGATCGAGCCGCGCCATCAGCGAGTCCTGCAAGGTCGACGGGATTGCCAGCGGGCTCATCGCCGAGGTCAGGACATAGGCGCCGTTCTCCTCCCGCAGCAGACCGGATTCCAGCACCGTCTTGGTCAGTTCCTCGACAAACAGCGGCACCCCGTCGGTCTTGGCGACGATCTGCTCCAGGACCTCCGCAGGCATCGGCTTGCCGCCGGTGACGCCATCGATCATCGCCAGCGTTTGCCGCCGTGCGAAGCGGCTGAGCGAGAGCGAGGCGACATGCGCTTGGCCGAGCCAAGGGGCGCTGAATTCCGGTCGGAAGGTGATCACAAACAGCGCCCGCAGCCTTGGCGCGCGGTCGACGAGCCGGCTGAAAACGTCGAGCGAGGTCGGGTCGATCCAATGCAAGTCCTCGAGCAGCGCCAACACCGGCGCGTTTCTCGTCAGCCCTTCGAACAAAGCGAGCAGCGCGGCGATCGTTCGTTCCTTTTGCTCGGCTGGCGCCATTTCGAGTTTCGGATGTCGGCCCTCGAGCGGCGTTGAAAACAGCGCGGCGAGAAGCGGCGCGACGTCTTTCGGCGGCAGCCCCGAGCGCTCGACATGCGCCTCCAGTTTGTCGAGCCGCGCGGACGCCGGCTCGCAGTTCGAGAACCCCGCCGCCTGCCAGATCTGGCTCGATATCGGATAGAAGGCGTCGTTGACGTGATGCGGCGAGCATTGATAGCGCATTCGGATATGCGGCTCGTCGCCGATCCGCTCGCTGAGCGCCGCGAGGATGCGCGATTTGCCGATGCCGGCTTCGCCCGAGACGAGGGCGACTTGGCCTTCCCCTTCGCTCGCCTCGCGCCAGCGCTCCATCAGCAGCGCAATCTCGTGCTCGCGACCGATGAAATGGGTCATCGCATGAGATCGCGCCGCCTCGAAGCGGCTGACGTTCTCCGCTTCGCGCAGCGCCGCCCAAGCATGAACCGGCGCGTCGAAGCCCTTCAGAGCTTGCGGTCCGATGGGGGCGAGTTCGAAAGTCCCGCCCAGCAGGCGCCGCGTCGCCTCCGCGATCAGCACCTTTCCCGGCGCCGCCAGCGCCTGCAATCGCGCGGCGAGATTCGGCGTCTCGCCGACGACGGCCTGTTCCTGCGCCGAGCCTTGCCCGACGAGATTTCCGACCACGACGACGCCCGTCGCGATGCCGATGCGCACATTCAGGGCGTCCTCGGCGCGCGTCTCCATTCCAGGAATCGCGTCGGCGATGTCGAGGGCAGCGCGCACCGCCCGCTCGGCGTCGTCCTCGTGCGCGCGGGGAAAGCCGAAATAGGCGAGGAGGCCGTCGCCCATGAATTTCGCGACGAAGCCGTCGTAGCGCGCGACGATCTCGGAGCACTTGCCTTGAAAGGCGCCGATGATCTCGCGCATGTCCTCGGGATCGAGCCGCGTCGACATCGGCGTCGAGCCGACGAGGTCGCAGAACATGACGGTGAGTTGCCGGCGTTCGCCGGCGTCGGACGCCGTTGGCGCGGCGGCCGGCCGGCGCGACGCGGCGATCTTGCTCGCGCCGAGGCTCGCGATCGCCTTGAGCAGGCGCTTGCGATCGCCCAGCGGGACGCCGAGCTGAGCGAGATCCGCCTCGGTCAACTCCGGTAGAATGTCCGCGTCAATTCTGTTTTCACGGAACGTCGCCTCGTATTGACCGAGGCCGAGGCCGCGCAGCCAAGCATCGATATCCATGCTGGCGCTCCAAACAGGCTTCGGACATGATGATCCGACCGACCCCGAGTGTCCAGCGGGTCTCTCCGAGGCGCCCATGACCGGCTTCATCGATCCCACCAGGGAAATTTTCGCCGCGTTTCGCGTGAACAACAGGGCCGGCCCGATCGAGATGCTCAATCTCGTCAGACTGCGCGAGCAGGCGGTCTACCCTGACGGGCGGCGGGCGACCGGCGCGGAGGCCTATGCTGCCTATGGGCGCGAGAGCGCGCCGGTCTTCACGCGGCTCGGCGGCCGGGTAATCTGGCGCGGCCGCTTTGAAATGACGCTTATCGGTCCCGGCGACGAGCGCTGGGATCGCTGCTTTATCGCACAATATCCCTCGGTCGCCGCCCTCGTCGAAATGCTGCGCGATCCGATCTATCGCGAAGCGGTCAAGCACCGGCAGGCGGCGGTCGAGGATTCCCGCCTGATCCGGCTCGCGGTCGCTCCGGCGGGCGAGAATTTCGCCGAGTGAAGGCGGCGCCTGTTCGCGAACAGGCGCCTGCCCGCATCAGGTCTGATGGCCGCCCGTGAAGGGCACGAACGGGATGATCGCCCCGCCGTAAATGTCCGAGCGCGTGACGGAGAGGCCGCCGTCGGCGGTTCGCGTCTTCACCGCCTTGATCACGTGCTGCGCGCCCGGCGGCCCGACGGGGATCACCATGATTCCGCCCGGCGTGAGCTGCTGCAGCAGGGGCGGGGGGATATGGTCGATCCCGCAAGTGACGATGATCTTGTCGAACGGCGCCGCGTCGGGCCAACCGTAGTAGCCGTCGGCGTTTTTGGTCTGGATCGCGCGATATTCGCCGTAGCCGCGCGCGATGAGCAAATCGTAGAGCGCGCGCGTTCGGCGCGCCAACGCTGGAATAATCTCGATCGACCACAGCCGGTCGGTCAAATAGCTCAGATACGCGGACTGGTAGCCAGAGCCGGTGCCGATTTCGAGCACCTTGTCGCCCCGTTTGATTCCAAGCGTATTCGTCATCCGCGCCACCGTATGAGGGCCGGTGATCGTGACGCCGAAGCCGATGTTCAGATGATGCCATTCGTAGGCGCGCCAGAGATTTTCGGCCGTGACGAATTCTTCGCGCGGCGTCATCAGGAAGGCGCGCTTGTCCGCCGCGTCCCAGACGTCCGCGTGCGCGACGAGTTGCAGATAGCGGTCCCACCGCTGGCCGAGAAAGCCGGCGTCCTCGCCCCGCTTCTCCCGCATCCAGGCGACGAAGGCGTCGCGCCCGGTCATCGGCGGCCAGAGGGCCCAGTCGAAGGCGGTGGACACGGCGGCCGAAGTCGGCGTCGCCAGGGCGAGTCCGGCGAGGCGGCTCCGAGAAGAAAGTCGCGACGGTTCATGAACCGACCCCGCTGTTGCGCCTTGGCGAAGTGTGCGCGGGAAATAGGGCGGATGGCAAGCGCGCCGGGAGCGACGAGCCACGACTTTGAGCTTGACTCGTCCTCGCTATACACGACTATACAGCTTACGGAGTTTAGACGCCACATTTGCGCCACAAGCCTTCGCTGCTACCCTAGCGTCGCCTCGAGGTGGAGAATTGCAAGTGAGCGCTGACATCGGGGCCGCCCATCGGCTCGATTTTCCTAAGCCCGGCCATGCCTACGGCGTCGATCCGCGGCGCAGCGAGTACTACAGTCTGCGCCAGGCCCGCTACGACGCGCTGGCGGACGACATCGACGCCTGGGCGGGCGAGGCTGCCGTTGAGGGGCGTAAGCTGAAGATTATCGATGTCGGCTGCACCTCGGGCATCCTGCTGCGGCACCTGGAACCGCGGCCGAATTTCGACAACATCGAAATTTGCGCCACCGACATCAAGCGGGAGCCGCTCTACCGGCCCGAACGCTATGCCTCGTACGTGATGGACGACCTGATGGCGGGCAACCCTGCGACGCCCTCGGACGCCTTCGACGTCGTCGTCTGCGAACAGGTTCTCGAGCACTTGCCGCGGATCGAGCAGGCCATTGCGGCGCTCGAACGCATGGCCAAGCCCGGCGGCAAGGTCTGCATCGGCGTGCCGATCTTCGTTTCACCGGCGCCGATCGTCCGCAACGCCTGGATCGGCTTCTCGCTCAATTGGCGCCCTGAGAAGCAATGGTCCCACATTCAGACCTTCTCGCGTGGCTCGTTCCTGCGCGCGCTGCGCCGCAATTCCAGGCTCAAGCTCCTCAGAACGCGCGGGTTCCGCCTCTTCTCGGGCGGTCTGCTGCGCCCGCTCGAAAATCATCGCTGGTGGTGGAAGCTCAATTGCACGGTCGGCGCCGCCGTGCCCTGGGCTTGCGTCGAAGTCCAGGCGATTCTCGAGAAGCCGCCCGCGACCAGCCCCCGATAGCCCCGCGCGTCCGGCCGCGCTAGGATCACGCCGCTTCGAGCGCAGGGGAGGGCGTGAGATGGCGTTGACCTTTTTTCGTCATGGCGCGGTCGCCGCGTTGACGCTCGCCGTCTTGGCGATATTGGCCGCCTGGGTCGGCGGCACGGTTAAGCTGTCGCTCAGCGAGATCGTTCTCGGCGCGCTGCTGTTTTACGGCAGCGAATATCTGATGCATCGCTTCGCTTTCCACGCCAAGCCGGCGCCGTGGGCCTTCGTGCGCAAGCTGCAACATCGACTGCACTACGACCATCACGTGGAGCCGAGTTCGGCTCGATCTGCTGTTTCTGCCGCTGTGGTTCCTTGCGCCGAACCTTCTCGTCACGGCGGGGCTGGTCGCCCTCGTCCTCGGCGGCGCGGCCGTGGCGTCGGTGATGCTCGGCGTTATGCTGGCGATCCTGCACTACGAATGGGTGCATTACGTCGCCCACATTCCCTATCAGCCACGAACCGCCTTCGGCCGGTGGATCAAGCACTATCACCTGCGCCATCACTTCATCAGCGAGAAGCACTGGTTCGGCGTGAGCAATCCTTCGCTCGACGTCGCGTTCGGCACCTACGCCAACGCGAACGAGGTCGAGAGGAGCGCGACGACGCGCAAGCTCCATCCCTGATGGACGCGCATGATTCTTGCACGCATTTTGGCCGACCCGGCGCAGGGGCAAGCGGAGACTCCTTTGAGCGAAACGATTTCGGAAATTCTGGCCCGCCACGCCCGCGGGGGCAGCGTCGTCGAGACCATCGAGGCGACTTACGCGCGGATCGAGGCGCGCGCCGACCCCGCTTTGTTCATCGCGCTGCGGCCCAAGGCGGAAGCGCTTGCGGCGGCCGCCGCGTTGGACGCCGCGGGCCCGGCGGGCAAGCCGCTGTTCGGCGTCCCGTTCGCGGTCAAGGACAATATCGACGTCGCCGGCCTGCCGACCACCGCCGCCTGTCCCGCCTTCGCCTACCAGCCCGCCCAATCGAGCTTCGTCGTCGAGCGGCTCGAGCGCGCGGGCGCGATCGTTGTCGGCAAGACGAACCTCGACCAGTTCGCCACCGGCCTCGTCGGCGTGCGTTCCCCCTATGGGACGCCGCGTAACGCGCTGCGCGACGATCTGATCCCCGGCGGCTCGAGCTCGGGCTCGGCGGCGGCGGTCGGGGCGGGGATCGTGCCGTTCTCGCTGGGCACCGACACCGCGGGATCCGGCCGCGTGCCGGCGGCGCTCAACGGCATCGTCGGGCTGAAGCCGACGCTCGGCCTGCTCTCGGCGAGCGGGGTCGTGCCGGCCTGCCGCACGCTCGACACGATTTCGATCTTCGCGGCAAACGTCGCCGACGCCTTCGCAGCGTTCGAAATCGCCGCCGGTTTCGACCCCGTCGACCCCTACGCGAGAGCCTTGCCCGCGCCGCGCCTCGCCTCCCCGCCGCCGCGCTTCAAAGTCGGCGTTCCGGCGCCGGGACAGCGCTTGTTCTTCGGCGACGCGGAGGCGGAGCGCGCCTATCAGGCCGATCTCAGCAAGCTCGCCGAACTCGGCGCGGAGATCGTCGAATTCGACATCGAGCCGTTCTACGCCGCCGCGCGCCTGCTCTACGAGGGTCCCTGGGTCGCCGAACGCTACGCAGCGACCAGGAGCGTGATCGAGAGCGATCCCGACGCGATGCATCCGGTGACGCGAAAGATCATCGAGGGCGCGCGCCGCTTCGACGCCGTTGCCTGCTTCGAGGCGGCCTATCGTCTGCAGGCGCTGCGGCGGGCGACGAGCGCGGCCTGGAGCGGTTTCGACGTGATGGCCGTGCCGACGATGCCGCGCTTCTACACTTGCGCCGAGGTCGAGGCCGATCCGTTCCAGACCAATTCGAACCTCGGGACCTACACCAATTTCGTCAATCTGCTCGATCTCTCCGCCATCGCCGCCCCCTCGGGCATGCGGCGGGGCGGCCTGCCGTCGAGCGTCACGCTGATCGGGCCAGCGGGCGCCGACGGGCTGCTGGCGGGAATCGCCGCGCGGATCCACGCCGCCTCAGGCGCGACGGGACGTTTGCCGCCTCCGCCGCCAGAGGCTGCGCCGCGCGAAGAGGGAATCGAAATCGCCGTGGTCGGCGCGCATCTCTCCGGCCTGCCGCTGAACGGCGAGTTGAAGGCGCTCGGCGCGCGCTTCGTGCGCGAGGCGCGCACCAGGGCCGATTACCGGCTCTACGCGCTGCCGAATACAAGCCCGCCGAAGCCCGGACTGTTGCGCGTCGGGAGCGGTGAAGGCGCGGCGATCGCGGTCGAAATCTGGTCGCTCTCGCCAGAGGCGTTCGGCCGTTTTGTCGCGGCGATTCCCGCGCCGCTCGGAATTGGGACGCTGGCCTTCGCGGACGGGACGAGCGCCAAGGGGTTCCTCGTCGAGGCGGAGGCGATCAAGGCCGCCGAGGACGTCTCCCGCTTCGGCGGCTGGCGGGCGTATCTGGCGCAGCGGCGCGACTGACCGTCGACCTGCTATTGCGCGCCGCGCTCGGTGGAGCGCGATCCGACGGCGATGATCGAGATCGCCGTCACCGCGCAGCACGCCATGAGATAGGCGACCACCCAAGTCGGCTTGCCGCCGCTGGCCGAGACGAGCGCCGAAGCGATGAACGGCGTCGGGCCGGCGATCAGCAGGCTGTTCAGTTCGCGGGTCACGGCGATGCCCGAGAAGCGGTAGCGCGTCGGGAAGAGGGCTGGCGAGGAAGGCGCCCTGCGCGCTGGCGAGCCCGCTGAAGCCGACGCCATAGCCGATGCTGAGGCCGATCGTGGCGAGGACGACGTTCTTCGTGTCGAGCAGCGCGAACATCGGGAAGGTGAACAGGAACACGAACACGGCGCCATAGAGATAGACCCGGGCGTGGCCGATACGATCGGCGACGGCGCCCATGGGCGGCGTCAACACGACGCCAACCAAGGTCGCGATCATCACCGAGGCGAGCGAGTCCGTGCGGCTCATGCCGAGCGTGTTCGTCATGTAGCTCAGGCTGAAGGCGCTCAGGATATAGACGTTCGCGTTGTGGCCGGTGACGGAGAGGAAGCCGAAGATCAATTCGCGCGGGCTCTTGGCGAGAAGCTCGCCCAGGGGAACACGCGCCGCCTGACGCCGCTCGGCGGCGCGCTCCATCGCAGCGACATATTCCGGCGTCTCGTCGAGATTCTTGCGGATGTAGAGCGCCACGAAGAAGAGCAGCGCCGAGACGAGGAACGGCGCGCGCCAGGCCCAGCCGAACAAGGTCTGTTCCGGCAGGGCGGAGACGACCAGGAACATCAGCGTCGCCAGCATGATGCCGACGATGGTCGCGGCCTGGAGATAGGCCGTGTAGTAGGCTTTGCGTTCCGAGGGCACGTATTCCGCGACGAGGGTCACCGCGCCGGCATACTCCGCCCCGGCGCCGAAGCCTTGCAGCAACCGCAGGATGACGAGCAGAACAGGCGCCCAGACGCCGACTTGGGTGTAGGTGGGCAGCAGGCCCATCGCGACGGTCGAGAGGCCCATCAGGGTGACCGTGAAGATCAGCGCCGGCTTGCGCCCGAACCGGTCGCCGATATGGGCGATGAGGACGCCGCCCAGAGGCCGGCTGAAGAAGCCGACGGCGAACGTCGCGAAGGCCGCGAGCACGCCCGCGGAGGCGGAGAATTGCGGAAAGAACAGCTTGTTGATGATGAGGCCCGCCGCCGCGCCATAGAGCGCGTAGTCGAACCATTCGATGACCGTGCCGATGGTCGCCGCCATGACGGCGCGCCCGATGTTGGCGCGCTCGGCGGGGGCTTCGTCGGCCGCGATCGATAAGGACATGGGCGTTTCCTCGTATCGTGTTGTTGTCGTTGTCTGACCGTCATTGCGAGCGCAGCGAAGCAACCCAGCAGCGCCAAGCTAGCGATGGATTGCTTCGTCGCTTCGCTTCTCGCAATGACGGTTCGATCAGATCGTCCAGCCGCCGTCGATGATGTGGGCCTGTCCGGTGGTGTAGGTCGCGCCGGCCAGGTAGACGACGAGGTCGGCGATCTCCTGCGGCGCGCCGATGCGGCCGATCGGCTGCCGGGCGATGAAGGCGGCGCGCGCCTTCTCGTACTCGCCCTGCGCGCTTAGCCGCTGCTGCAGCGACGGGCTTTCGACCGTGCCGGGACAGATCGCGTTGCAGCGCACGCCCTGCGTCACGTAGTCGGCCGCGACCGACTTGGTGAGGCCGATGACGGCCGCCTTGGTCACGCCGTAGGCGAATCGGTTCGGCACGCCCTTCACGCTGGAGGCGACGGAAGCCATGTTGACGATGCAGCCGTTCTTGCGCTCCAGCATGCCGGGCAGGGCGGCCTTGATCGTGCGCGCCATCGCCTTGACGTTGAGGTCGTAGGCGAAGTCGAGATCGTCTTCGCTTGCCTCCATCACCGTGCCGCTCTGGACGACGCCGGCGCAGTTGAAGAGCACGTCGACCCGGCCGACCTCGGTGAAGAAAGCCGAGACGGCGGCGCCATCCAGCACGTCGAGCTTGCGTCGCACAAGCCGCGGCCCGGCCTCAATATCGGCGAGAGCGGCCTCGTTGATGTCCGTCGCCCAGACGACGGCGCCTTCGCGGTCGAAGGCCTCGGCGGTGGCGCGGCCGATGCCCTGAGCGGCGGCGGTGATGACGACGATCTTTCCGGCGAGCGCGCTCATGTCACGCTCCCGCCTTGAGGGCCGGAGCCGCGCCATGGCTGCGCCGGTGGACGATGCTGCGCTCCAGCGCGTCCCAGTCCCAGTCGATGCCGAGGCCCGGCTTCTCCGAGGGGATCGCCTTTCCGTTCTCGATGCGGATCGGCGAGGAGGTGACGAGGTCGAGCTGCGGGATATATTCGAGCCAGCGGCTGTTGGGCACGGCGCAGCACAGAGCGAGATGGATCTCCATCAGGAAGTGCGGGCAGACCGGCACGTTGAAGGCCTCGGCCATATGCGCGACCTTGAGCCAGGGCGTGACGCCGCCGATGCGGCCGACGTCGACCTGCACGATCGAGCAGGCGCCGGCTTCGAGGTAGTCCTTGAATTGCGAGAGGCTGTACATCGACTCGCCGACTGCGATCGGCAGCGTGGTCGATTGCGAGAGACGCCGGTGCGCGCCGACGTCGTCGGCATGGATCGGCTCCTCGAACCAGGCGACGTCGAGCTTCTCGTAGTGGCGCGCGCGGCGGATCGCCTCGTCGAGCGAGAAGCCCTGGTTGGCGTCGGTCATGATCTCCCAGTCGAAGCCGACTTTTTCGCGCACGGCAGTAAGGCGCTTGACGTCCTCGGAGACGTGCGGGCGGCCGACCTTGACCTTGGTCCCGCCGAAGCCGCGCTGCTTGGCCTTGACCGCCTCGTCGATCAGCTCGGCCTCGTCTATGTGGAGCCAGCCGCCCTCGGTGTAGTAGAGGTCGATCCCGGCCTTGGCGCCGCCAGCGAGACGATGCAGCGGCAGGCCGGTCTTGCGGGCGCGCAGATCCCAGAGCGCGGTGTCGATGGCGGCGAGCGCGATTGAGGTGACGGCGCCGACCGTAGTGGCGTGGACGCGGAAGAACAGCGCCCGCCAAATGCCCTCGATCTCCTCCGCGTCGCGGCCGATCAGGACGGGAGCGAGATGGTCGTCGATCAGCTTGCAGACCGAGGAGCCGCCCGTGCCGATGGTGTAGCTGTAGCCCGTCCCGGTGGCGCCGTCCGCATCGGTGACGCGCACCATCGGCGTCTCCTGCAAGTCGAAGCTCTGCACAGCGTCGGTGCGCTTGACCTTGGGTTTGAGGTCAACCTGCAACACTTCGACAGATACGATCTTGGCCATTTGGTTTTCCTTTCGGGGGATCAGGCGCGGGCGTTTTCTTCACGGTTTCTCGGAGGGTCCGCGCGCCAGCCGTTGTAGCGACGCCATGACGTCTGCAGATGCGCTTCGAGAGCCGCTTGCGCGGCGTCCTCGTCGCCGCGCACGATTGCGTCGAGGATTGCGCGATGCTCGTCGAGCATCGGCGCGATGTCGTGCGGGATGCGGCTGAACAGCCGGGCGTGATGCAGATGCGGATGCAGGCTCCTGACGGCCTGCGCCAGAATCTCGTTGCCGCCCGCTTCGAGGATCGCCTCGTGAAACGCCTCGTCGGCGCGGCTGGCGCCGACATAGTCGCGAGCCTCCCCGCGTGGCGGATCGGCCTCCATCGAAGCGATGCTTTCGCGCATCCGGGCGATCGCGTGAGGCGCACAGCTGCGGGCGAGCCGGCGAGCCGCCCAGCCTTCGTTCAGGATGCGGAAATCGCGAAGCTGCTCGAACCATTCGCGCGAAGGCTCTGGCGCGACCGAGAAGCCGGTGAAGGAAGCCGACGCAACGAGGCCAATCGCCGAAAGCCGCGTCAACGCCTCGCGGATCGGCGAGGAGCTGACCTCGAACTCGCGCGAGAGCGCATCGATGTTGAGTTTTTCGCCCGGCGCGTAGGCGCGCTCCAGGATGCGCTCCATCAGCAGCGCCGTCACCTGATCGACCAGCGCTACGCGCGCCAGAGCAGGTTTGCGGTTCATCGTCGGTTTCCTTCCCTCGCCGCCATCATCTCGATCGGATCATCGATCGTCAATCGTGCACGATCCACGATTGCGTGATCTGCGACCGCGACTCCCTGCAACAGGCAGACGACCTCGATCGCCGGTCGCCACGGGTAACCAATTCGCGTATGTCGGAATGCGTATGTCATAATAAAACGACAGGCCCTGTGCGCAGCTCGGGGAGGGCTTAGGGATGGTTCAGCAAGTCGTCGCGGCCGACGCCGATACGTCCGCGGTGCATCCCGGCGCGCGGTCGAACGCGGCAACCTTCCATCCTTCCGCCGATCAATGCGACTTCGACGTCATCATCGTCGGCGCGGGATTGTCCGGCATCGGGGTCGCCTATCACCTGCAGCGAGACTGCCGGCGCAAGTCGTTCATCATTCTGGAAGGGCGCGGCGCGGTCGGCGGCACCTGGGACCTGTTCCGCTACCCCGGCGTGCGCTCCGATTCCGACATGCACACGCTCGGCTACCGATTCCGTCCTTGGCGCGGCGAGAAGTCGATCGCCGACGGGCCGTCAATCCTCGCCTATCTCAACGACGCTGCGCGCAAATACGGCGTCGACCGCAAGATCCGATTTCATCACCAGGTGAAGCGCGCCTCATGGTCGTCGGCGGATGCGCGCTGGACCCTCGAAGTTTCCGGACCTGACGGGCAGGCGCTGACCTTCACCTGCAATTTCCTGCAGATGTGCAGCGGCTATTACGACTACGACGCGGGTTACATGCCGGGCTGGGCGGGCATGGAGCGCTTCAAGGGGCGCATCGTTCATCCCCAGAAGTGGCCGGAGGATCTCGACTACGCCGGCAAGCGCGTCGTCGTGATCGGCAGCGGCGCGACGGCGGTCACATTGGTTCCCGCCATGGCGGACACAGCCGCGCATGTCGCGATGCTGCAGCGCTCGCCGACTTACATCGTCTCGCGGCCGGCGAAAGACGCGATCGCCAATTGGCTCTACGCGAAGCTGCCGGAGCGCGCCGCCCACGCGCTGGCGCGTTGGAAGAACATCCTCTTGCAGATGTATTTCTACAACCTCGCGCGCAGCAAGCCGGAAGCGGTGAAGAAGCGCATCGTCGAGCTCGCCGAGGCCGAACTCGGGCCCGGCGCCGACATGCGCGAGCACTTCACGCCGCGCTACAATCCCTGGGACCAGCGGCTGTGCCTCGTCCCCGACGGCGATCTGTTCAGGGCGATCCGCGAAGGCAGAGCGTCCGTCGTCACCGACGAAATCGAGACCTTCACCGAGGCCGGCGTGAAGCTGCGCTCGGGCGCGGAGATTCCGGCCGACATTATCGTCACCGCGACCGGGCTCGTGATGCGCCTGCTCGGCGGCATGGAGGTCGTGGTCGATGGCCGCGTCGTCAACATGGGCGCCACGATGAGCTACAAAGGCATGATGTTCTCCGATGTGCCGAACCTCGCTTCGAGCTTCGGCTACACCAATGCGTCCTGGACGTTGAAAGCGGACCTCACAGCCGAATATCTCTGCCGGATTTTGAACAGGATGGATCGCGGCGGCTACGCCTATTGCACGCCGCGCGTCACGGATCCGTCGGTGACGATGGACGCGACGCCGCCGCTCGCGTCGGGCTACATGCAGCGGGCGAAGGACATCCTTCCCAAGCAAGGCTCCAAACGGCCGTGGAAGCTTCACCAGAACTACGCCAAGGACATGCTGGCGTTGCGGTTCGGGGCGATCGACGACGGCGCGTTGGTCTTCACGCGTTCAACCGCACAGATGGCGCGACGCCGGCCGGCGTGATCGGCCCTTCCTCGACCCGACAGGCCGACCTCATGCCGGAAATCCAACCCAAACGAATGGTCTTTCGCGGCCGCACAGCGGTGATCACCGGCGCCGGCGGGGGCATCGGACGCGCCATCGCTCAATCTCTGGCAAAGCGCGGCTGCCATCTCGCGCTTGCCGACATCAGCGAGGCGGGGTTGGCTGAGACGGCGCAGCTCTTGAGCGGTGAAACCATCCGCGTCTCCCGCCACAGGCTCGATGTCGCCGACCGCGCGGCCGTCGCGGCGCTGCCGCAAGCGGTCGCCGCCGAGCACGGGCGTGTCGACTTCCTGTTCAACAATGCGGGCGTTGCGCTCGGCGGGACCTTCGAGCAGATCAGCGAAAGCGATTTCGAGTGGCTGCTCGAGATCAATTTCCTGGCGGTGGTGCGGCTGACGCGAGCGTTCCTGCCGTATCTGAAAGCGAGCGACGATGCGCGGATCGTCAATGTGTCGAGCCTGTTCGGCCTCATCTCGCCGCCCGGCCAGACCGCCTATTCCGCGAGCAAATTCGCCGTGCGGGGCTTCTCCAACGCTCTCAGGTTCGAACTGGCGGGAAGCACCGTCGGCGTCACGGTGGCGCATCCCGGCGGGGTCGCCACGAAGATCGCCGAGAATGCGCGAAGGCCCGGCGGCGCCACGAACGCGGAGATGGCCGAGCAGCTCGAACTCGCCCGCCGCGTGCTGACCATGGCGCCGGCGCGGGCCGGCGAGATCATCGTCGAGGCGGTCGAGCGCCGCGCGCCGCGCGTCGTGGTCGGCGGCAGCGCCAAAATGATCGCGCTGATCGAGCGCCTCGCGCCGGTCTCATATTGGAAAATCCTCGAGCGGATAATGCCACGGCCGAAACTTCGGAAGGGACATCCATGACAATCCTCGTCGCCGTCGTCGTGCTGTTGGCTGTCCTGATCGCCGGCCTCGCGGGGTTCACGGCCATGACGGCGCGCAAGGTCGAAACGGCGCTGCCGCCGCGCGGCCAATTCAAGGAGATCGACGGCGAGCGCATTCACCATGTCGACACCGGCGGCGCCGGCCCCGCCGTCGTCATGATCCATGGGCTTAGCGGCAACCTGCTGAATTTCGACTACGCGCTCGCCGGCCGCCTCGCCGGCGAGTTCCGCTTGATCCTGGTCGATCGTCCGGGCTCCGGTTACTCGACGCGGGCCGCCGACGCCGATGCAAGCCTCACCGCGCAGGCGGCTGCGATCGCCAAACTGATCCGCGCGCTCGGGCTCACGCGCCCGCTTGTGGTCGGGCATTCGCTCGGCGGCGCGGTCTCGCTCGCCCTCGCGCTCGATCATCCCGATTGCGTCGGCGCGCTGGCGCTCATTGCGCCGCTGACGCACGCGCAGGAGAAGGTCCCCGCGGTCTTCCGGGCGCTGCTGATCCGATCGAGCCTCGCGCGCAATCTTGTCGGCTGGACGCTGGCGACGCCGCTCGGGATCTGGGGCGGCCGGACCGCCCTGAAGCAAGTGTTCGCGCCGGAAGCGGTCGCGCCCGAGTTTTCGCTGCGCGCCGGCGGCCTTCTCTCTATGCGCCCAAACGCCTTCTATGGCGCATCGTCGGACATCCTCGTAATCAACGACGTGTTGCCGGGCTACATGAAGCGGTATCCCTCGATCGACATTCCGCTTGGCGTGCTGTTCGGCAAGGGCGACAATCTGCTCGACTATCGCGCGCAGGGCGAGGCGATGAAGGCGCGCTGTCCGGCGCTCGACCTCGAACTCATGGAGGGCGGCCACATGCTGCCGATGACCGCGCCCGACCGCTGCGCGGCGCTGATCCGCCGCGTCGCGGCGCGTCAGCAGAGCGTCCCGCAGATGGCGTAGTGCGTTTTGCTTTTGATCGAACCGGCCCTTCCTCCGCCCTCCGGCCCACTCTCACGGGATTATCCGGTCGGCGCCCTGTCATGCCCGCGAAAAGCGGGCATCCAGGAGTCAAAGGGCGAAGGCTTGCGGCGGTTGTCTGGACCCCCGCTTTCGCGAGGGTGACAGACGCGCCGGTCATCAAGAAGCAGACTGCTCCAAAGCCGCGTCAGGCCCGTCCGATGGCCGCGATCGCCTCGCGCGCAGCCAACGAAAGCGGCCGCGGCGGCTCCTCAAGCGGGAACCATTCGACTGCGGCGAGTTTGTCGGGCTCGCGATTTTCCGGCTCGCCGCTCTCGATGCGTGCGAGATAGACCGGCGACACCCAATGTTGCCCGTCGATCCCGATCATCTCGACGAGCGTCAGCGGGCGCTGGATGACGATCTCGACGCCGATCTCCTCGAGGATTTCGCGTCGTACGGCGTCCTCGACGCGTTCGAGAAAATCGACCTTGCCGCCGGGCAGGCTCCAGCAGCCCGCCTCCGGCGCTTTGCGTCGCTTGACGAGGAGCAGGCGGCCGTCACGCAGAATGGCCGCGCCGCAGCCGACGCCCGGCGCGCTGGCCGTCACTGGGCGAGCGCGGCGAGAATGCGGGCCCAGGAGCGCGCGCCCTTGTGGAAGGAGCTGCGCTCGTACTTCTCGTTGGGCGAGTGCACGGCGTCGTCGTCGAGGCCGAAGCCGACCATCAGGCTGTCCATGCCCAATTCGCGCTTGAAAGCGCCGACGACAGGGATCGAGCCGCCGGAGCCGATCAGCAGGGCCGGCTTGCCCCATTCGGCTTCGAGCGCACGGCCGGCGCGCCGCACCGCCTCACTGCGTGCGGACAACGCGATTGCCGGGCTTGCGCCATGCGAGATGAATTCTGCGGTTACGTCCTCCGGCAGGCGCGCTTTGACGAAAGCGCGGAGCGCCTGGACGATCCGGTCGGGATTCTGCTTGCCCACCAAGCGGAACGAGATCTTGGCGCTCGCCTTGGCGGGCAGCACCGTCTTCGTGCCTTCGCCGGTGTAGCCGCCGACGATGCCGTTGACGTCGCAAGTCGGACGCGACCAGATCATTTCCAGCGCCGAGCGTCCCTTCTCGCCGGCGGGCACGGACAGCCCGACCTCGCCGAGGAACGCCGCCTCGTCGAAGTCGAGTTCGCGCCATTGCTGCGCAACTTCCTCCGACAGCTCTTCGACGCCCTCATAGAAGCCGGGCAGGGCGACGGCGCCGTTGGCGTCGTGGAGGTCGGCGATGATTCGCGCCAGCACGCGGATCGGATTGATCGCCGCGCCGCCGTAGAGGCCGGAATGAAGGTCCCGGTTCGCGGCCTGGATCGTCACTTCCTCGAGCACGAGGCCGCGCAGCATGGTCGTGATCGCGGGCGTCGAGGCGTCCCACATCCCGGTGTCGCAGACGAGCGCAAGATCCGCCTTCAACGCTTTGGCGTGCGCGGCGAGAAAGGCGGGCAGGGAGGGCGAGCCGGTCTCCTCCTCGCCTTCGAGCAGCACGCTGACGTTGCACGGCAGGCCGCCATGCGCGCGGTAGGCGCGGCAGGCCTCGAGAAAGGTCATCAACTGGCCTTTGTCGTCGCAGGCGCCGCGAGCGACGATCCGCTGGCCGTTCGGCCCATCGGCCAGCCGCGGCTGGAAGGGCGGCGTCGTCCACAACGCCAGCGGGTCGACCGGCTGCACGTCGTAGTGGCCGTAGAACAGAACATGCGGCGCGTCGCGCGTCTTCGCCTTGGCCGAGCCCACGACCATCGGCCGGCCGGCCGTGTCTTCGCGCGTGGCCTCGAAGCCGAGATCGCGCAATTCGCGCGCCAGCCAGTCGGCGGCGCGGTTGCAATCCGCGTAGTGCGCGGGAACGGCCGATATTGAGGGAATCTCGAGCAGCGAAAAGAGGCGATCGAGCGCCGACGCCTGATTGGCGTCGATCGTCGAGAGCACGTCATCGAGCGTGGACATGGAAGCTCCGGCGCATAGATACGGGCCGGATTCGAACGCCGGCCGCCGCTAGCGCTTCTATCAGGCGCGCGGTCCGCGTCCAACAGGCGCCGTGAATCCGGCAACAGGAGGGCCGCCGGCAGGCGACCCTCCTGGTTCGATCAGAAAAGGTGACGGAACAAGAAGTAGAGCGTGCCCGACAGCAGGATTGCCGCCGGCAGGGTCAGCACCCAGCCGAGCGCGATGTTGCGCAGGGTCGACCACTGGATGCCCGAACCGTTGGCGAGCATCGTGCCGGCGACGCCCGACGACAGAACGTGCGTCGTAGAGACTGGCAGGCCGAGGCCGTCGGCTGCGCCGATGGTCGCCATCGCGACGAGCTCGGCGGCTGCGCCTTGACCATAGGTCAGGTGGGTTTTGCCGATCTTCTCGCCGACCGTGACGACGATGCGCTTCCAGCCGACCATGGTCCCGAGGCCGAGGGCGATTGCGACGACGATCTTGACCCAGATCGGGATGAACTTGGTCGAGAGGTCGAGCTCCTTCTTGTAGAGGCCGAGCGTCGCGACCTCAGCAGGCTTGAGTTCGGATTCCTTGTCCTTGGCGAGGAAGCGCAGCGCTTCGGAGGCCAGATACATGTCGTTGCGCACGTTCTGGATCTTGTCCGCCGGCGTCTTGGCGAGCGAGCCGTACTGCTGAACCTGGTCGGCGATCTGCTTCACCAACACCGAGAGCGCAGGGTAGGTCCCTTCCGCGATCTTGTGCGCGTGCACGTAGTCGGTCACCGCGGGACGCGGGTCGCCGATAATCGCATAGCCCGCGCCATGCGCGTCGATGACCTTCGAGGCGTTCTGCGAGGCGGCGACGAAAGCGGGCACGTGGCTTTCCGGCAAGGCGCGGTTGAGCGCATAGGCGGTCGGCGCGACGCCGATCAGGATGAGCATAATGAGGCCCATGCCCTTCTGGCCGTCGTTCGAACCGTGGAAGAACGAAACGCCGGTGCAAGTGAAAATCAGCAGCGCGCGGATCCACAGCGGCGGCGGAGCGTCACTCTTCGGCTCCGTGTAGAGCTCCGGCGCGCGGACGGCGAACTTCATCACCAGCAGCAGCAGCGCGGCGAAGACGAAGCCGAATAGCGGCGACAGCAGCAGCGCATTGCCGATGTTCGTCACCTGGCTCCAATCGACGCCGGACGTGCCGTCCTGGCCGCGCATCAGAGCGTTGGCGACGCCGACGCCGACGATCGAGCCGATCAGCGTATGGGAGCTCGAGGCCGGCAGGCCGAACGACCACGTGCCGAGGTTCCAGATGATCGCGGCGATCAGCAGCGCGAACACCATCGCGAAGCCCGCGCTGGAGCCGACCTGCATGATGAGCTCGACCGGCAGCAGCGAGACGATGCCGAAGGCGACCGCGCCCGCCGACGTCAGGACGCCCAGCAGATTCCAGACGCCCGACCAGACCACGGCGAAATTCGGCTTCAGCGAGTGGGTGTAGATGACCGTCGCGACGGCGTTGGCGGTGTCGTGGAAGCCGTTGACGAACTCGAAGCCGAGCGCGATCAGCATCGCCACGCCCAGCAGGAGGAAGGGAAGGATCGTCGTCGGCGCCGACCCCGCCGCCTCGACGTCGGAGTAGATCGAATAGGCCGTGAAGAGCAGGCCGCCGGCGAGGATCGCCAGGAAAAGAAGGAGGGCGCGAAGGTCGACGGCTTGATCAAGCTTGACCCTCGATGGGGTCGTACTTGGCGCGGACGTACTGTGGGCGGCGGCTGTCATAATGGCTTCTCCCCCTACGATTCACGGCATCGAACCGGTTTATCGTCAAGGGGAATGACAGACGCGTGACGGCCCGACCGTCCCGCTCCGCAAAAAAATGCCCGTCAGCCGGCTTCTGCCAGCAGCGATCCTTGCAGTCTGTCCGACTCGCTCTCCTGATCGGTTAAGCGCGTCGGGTAATCCCCTGTAAAGCAATGATCAGTGAATTGCGGATTGCGATTGTCGCGGCCCTCGTAGCCCATGGCGCGATAGGTGCCGTCGACCGAGAGGAACGCGAGGCTGTCGGCCCCCATAAAGCGGCGCATCTCCTCGAGATTCATCCGCGCGGCGAGCAGCTTGTCGCGCACGGGGGTGTCGATGCCGTAGAAATCAGGGTGCTTGATCGGCGGCGAGGAGATGCGCATATGCACTTCCCGCGCGCCCGCTTCGCGCATCATCTGCACGATTTTCACGCTCGTCGTGCCGCGCACGATGGAATCGTCGATCAGCACGATCCGCTTGCCCGCGACCACCGCGCGGTTGGCGTTGTGCTTGAGGCGGACGCCGAGCTCGCGGATCGCCTGGGTGGGCTGGATGAAGGTCCGCCCGACATAGTGATTGCGAATGATGCCGAGTTCGAAGGGAATACCGCAGGCCGCGGCGTAGCCGAGCGCCGCCGGCACGCCGGAGTCCGGCACGGGCACCACCACATCGACGTCGGCCGGCGCCTCGCGCGCCAGTTCCGCGCCCATCGCCCGGCGGGCGTCATAGACCGGCTTGCCCTGCACGATCGAATCCGGCCGCGCGAAATAGATGTATTCGAAGATGCAGGGCCGCATCCGCTGCGGGGGAAGTGGCTTGAGGCTCTGCACGCCCTCGCTGTCGATCACGATCACTTCGCCGTTCTCGATGTCGCGGACGAACTTAGCGCCGATGATGTCGAGCGCGCAGGTCTCCGAGCACAGGATCGGGCAGCCTTCGAGTTCGCCGAGCACCAGCGGGCGAATGCCGAGGGGATCGCGCGCGCCGATCAATTTTTTGTTGGTGAGCGCGACCAGCGCATAGGCGCCCTCGATCTGCTTGAGCGCCTCGATGAAGCGCTCGACGATGCGCGGGCGGCGCGAGCGGGCGGAAAGCAGGAGCACGACCTCGGTGTCCGAGGTCGATTGGCAGATCGCGCCGGCGCGGATCAACTCGCGGCGCAGCGTCAAGCCGTTGGTGAGATTGCCGTTGTGCGCCACCGCCAGGCCGCCGCGATTCGAGCTCGGCGAACAGCGGCTGCACATTGCGCAGGATCGTCCCGCCGGTGGTGGAATAACGGACGTGGCCGACCGCGGCGGAGCCGGGCAGGCGCTCAATCGTCGCGGCGCTCGAGAAATGGTCGCCGACCAGTCCCAGCCGGCGCTCGGAGTGGAAACGCGAGCCGTCGAAGGCGACGATGCCGGCCGCCTCCTGGCCGCGGTGCTGCAAAGCGTGCAGGCCGAGCGCGGTGATCGCCGCCGCGTCCGGGTGGCCGAAAATGCCGAAAACACCGCATTCTTCCCGCAAGCGGTCGCCCTCGAGGTCGAAGGGGTCGGCTTCGGCCACGGCGTCCTGGTTGGGAAGGGCGATCGAACTTCCGCGACAACGGTCCATTGGATCTCAGAGTTTGGAAGGCGTCGGCACAAACGCCGGGGCCGCCGGCGACGGCAGCGGGACGCCTTTATTGATCAGCGAGTTCGAGCTTTTGTTTGTCCGCGTTGGAGCCGCCCTGCGGCGAGGCCTCGGATTTCCTGGCGGGGGCGGGAGCAGCCGCGGGCGGGGAGGGCGCGGCCGGCGCGCTCGGGCCGCCGTTCTCGTCCGGCGGCGGATCGTCGATGGCGCCGCCGGCATTCTTGGTCTTGATCCAGGCTTCGATGGTGGAGGCCGCGTCTTCAGGCAACATCGCGACCACCTTGTTGGCGGTCTCCATCAGCGCCGGCCGCGTCTTGGCCGTCTTCACCCACTCCGGCTGCTGCTTTTCCGCCACCAGCCAGTTGAAAATCGAGAAGGCGACGACCCCGAGCAGGAAGCCGCGCGCAGCGCCGAACAGGAAGCCGAGCGAGCGGTCGAGCGCGCCGATCTTGCTGTCGAGAATGGCGTCGGACAAGCGCACGGTGAACAGCGAAACCACGATCAAGGTGACGAAGAACACGGCCGCGGCGGACACCGCCTGGGCGACGATCTCCTTGTGGATATAGGGCGTCGCATAGGGGAGTACGAGGGGATAGAAATAATAGGCCGACGCCGCGGCCGCCGCCCACGAGCCGATCGCGAGGACCTCCCGGGTGAAGCCGCGCATCATCGACAGCAGGGCGGAAATGAGAATGACGCCGAGAATTCCAAGATCAAGATATGAAGGCATTGTTCTGAGCCTCGCAGCCACACCGAGACACACGGGCTCGCCTAGTGCCCGCCCATCGTCGCATATCATCGAGTTGCGGCCTTATAGACAACCCGTCCGGCTTCGTCACCTCGCCTTGGCGTTCTTTGTGGCCACCCCGGCGGCGGCGATCTCGGCGACGAGGCTCGCGACTGAGGCGACGGAGGTGAGCGCGAGCGGGGCGTTTTCGCCCTCCCTGCGGGCCGCCGGGGCGACGGCGCGGCTGAAGCCGAGCTTGGCCGCTTCCTTCAGACGCAGGCCGCTGTGGCCGACCGCGCGCACCGCGCCGGAGAGGGCGATCTCGCCGAAATAGACCGCGTCGTGCGGCAGGCTCACGCCGACCAGCGACGAGACGAGGGCGGCCGCGGCGGCAAGATCGGCCGCCGGCTCCGCGATCCTGAGCCCTCCCGCCACATTGAGATAGACGTCGTACTGGCCCAGTTTGAGGCCGCCATGCGCTTCGAGCACCGCCAGGATCATGGCGAGGCGGCTCGGCTCCCAGCCGACAACGGCGCGCCGCGGCGTGCCGAGGGTCGAGGGCGCGACGAGCGCCTGAATCTCCACCAACACCGGCCGCGCGCCCTCGACGCCGGCGAACACCGCCGCACCCGGCGCCGCGCCGTCGCGCCCAGCCAGGAACAGCGCCGAGGGGTTGGCGACCTCGGCGAGGCCGCCGCCCGTCATTTCGAAGACGCCGATCTCGTCGGTGGCGCCGAAGCGGTTCTTGGAGGCCCGCAGCACCCGAAACGCATGAGCGCCCTCGCCCTCGAAGGAGAGCACCGCGTCGACCATGTGCTCGACGACGCGAGGCCCGGCGATCTGTCCGTCCTTGGTGACGTGGCCGACCAGAATCAAGGCGGCGCCGCTCGACTTGGCGAAGCGAATCAGCGCCTGGGCGGAGCCGCGCACTTGGCTGACCGTGCCGGGCGAGGATTCGATCGCCTCGCTCCACATGGTCTGGATGGAGTCGATGATGACGAATTTGGGGGCGTCGCCGGAGCCGAGCGTCGCAACGATGTCCTCGATCAGCGTCTGGGCGGCGAGCTGCACCGGCGCGTCGGAGAGGCCGAGCCGGAAGGCTCGCATCCTGACCTGCTCGGTCGATTCTTCGCCCGAGACATAGACCACCCGGTTGCCCCGCCGCGCCAGCGCCGCACAGGCCTGGATCAGCAACGTCGATTTGCCGATGCCGGGCTCGCCGCCGATCAGCGTCACCGATCCGGCGACGAAACCGCCGCCGGCGACACGGTCGAGCTCGCCGACGCCGGTGATCAGGCGCGGCTGATTTTCGGAGACGCCGAGCAGATCTTCGAGCGGGAAGGGGCGGCCCGCGCCGCTGCGCCGCGCCGCGGCGGCGCCGATGCCGAGCGCGGCGGCTTCCTCGATGATCGTGTTCCACTCGCCGCAGGAATCGCATTTGCCCTGCCAACGCTGGGTGATCGCGCCGCAGTTCTGGCAGACATAAGAAGAACGGGCCTTGGCCATGCCGCGACAAGTGGCAGGAACGGCGAGTCGTGTCGAGCGGCAATGCCGCCGCGTCAGGCGAGCGAGCGATAAAGCGAGTCATAGCGCTTGGCCGACTGGGGCCAGGCGAAATTGCGCGACATCGCGCGCCGGCGCATCGCCTTGATATGGCTGCGCACGGCGAAAACGGCGGAGGCGCGCCGAACCGCCGAAGCGAACGCGTCGCGGCTGAAGGTGTTGAAGAGAAAGCCGGTGAGGCCGTCCTCAATGGTGTCGCTGAGGCCGCCGGTGCGGTGGGCGATCGGCAACGCCCCGCATTTCAGCGCGTACATCTGGCTGAGGCCGCAGGGCTCGAAGCGCGACGGCATCAGCAGAAAATCGCTGCCGGCGAAAGTCTGCCGGGCCTGATCGTCGTCGAAGCCGATATGGGCGCCGACCGCGTCGGGGCGGCGGCGTCGCAACCCAAGCACGGCTTCCTCGAAGCGCTTTTCGCCGGAGCCGACGACGACGATCTGGCCGCCGGCGGCGAGGATCTCGTCCGAGGCTTCGATGGCGAGATCGACCCCCTTCTGGTGGACGAGCCGGGAGATGATCGCAAACAGCGGGCCGCGCCCGACGGCGAGGCCGAAGGCCTTGCGGACCGCTTCGGCGTTGGCCGCTTTCCAGGCGGCGGTTTCGCTCGAGCCGGCGCCCGGCGCGCCGCCCCAGCCGTCCTCGATGCCGTTGAGGATGCCCGTCAGGCGACCTTCGTGCGCTCTGGTCGCCAGCAGTCCGTCGAGGCCGCAGCCGCTCTCCCGGCGCGTGATTTCCCGCGCATAGGTCCCGCTCACCGTCGTGACGTGGGACGCGTAGAAAATGCCCGCCTTCAGATAGGAAAGGCGCCCGTGAAATTCGACGCCGTATTGCGAAAAGGCGGCTTCCGGCACACCGAGCGCCGCCATTCGCTTGGGTGAGAACAACCCCTGATACGCGAGGTTGTGGATCGTCAGCACCGTCGGCGTCTTGACCCCGAGCCATTCGGCATAGCCGGCGGCGAGCGCGGTCGGCCAATCGTTGAGATGGAGCAGCCTGGGGGTCCAACGTGCGTCGCCCAATCCCGCCGCCATCTGGGCGGCGGCGAGCGACAGCCGGGCGAAACGCAGATCGGCGTCGGCCCAGTCGGTCCCCCGCGCGTCCGCGTAAGGCGTGCCGCGCCGCGAATAAAGTTCGGGGCAGACCAGCGCGTAAACGACGAGTCCGTCGGCCGCGGTCAGCCGGGCGAGCTTGCAGGCGGGAACCTCGGCGAGACCGGGAAGGTCGCCGACGATCTCGAGCGGATACCCCGACTGGAGCACCTCTCGGTAACCCGGGATCAGGACCCTTGCGTCGGCGAATCTTTCGCAATGCGCGCGGCAGCGCCGCCGACACCAGGCCCAGGCCGCCGACCTTGACGAAGTCAGCCATCTCCGGGGTTACGAACAGCACGCGGCGCTCGGGCGCTCGCGCCCCAACCCCACTTGGTTCCTCCGGCCCGGCATCATCGATCGACGGCCCGTCCATGCAGGTCTTCCCTTGGACTGGAGAGGAATGGGATTTGGGAAAACGGCGCGCGCCGACGGTCCGCGCGACGCGGCGCGGCGCGGGCCTCCTTTCAGATCGGTCGCCTGTTACAAAGCCGGGGCCCCACCGCCCTTCGGCGCCATTGCGCCGCCGCGCGTCGCGCTCGCTGCGGCGCAGGGCGAGACCTTGATTTCATTGGTCACGCCGATAACGCCGCGAATCTTGCGCGCGTCAGCCTCCGCGCTGCTCCGCTGGTAGGGGCGCTCAACTTCGCCGGTGAGAGTCACCCAGCCCTTCTCGCACTTCGCGCTGACCCGCTCGGTCGGCACGGCGGCGTCCCAGAACAGGGCGTTCATCACGCCGGTTTCGATATCGTCGACCCGCTGCTCGATGCGGTGAGGCGTGCGAACGTCGAGTTCATCGAGCACCTCGGACACGCCGTTGACGCATTGCGCCTTGTAGCGCGCAGTCAGCTTTTGCGTGCGAGTCTCGACTTCTCCGGCTAGCTTTGCGACGCCGCCATTCACTGTGACAACGATGTGTTCCGCGTCCAGGAACAGTTCGCGACCGAGCGCGCTCTTTACGGCTTGCTCTAACGATTGGTCAGTCATCTCTCCTCCTCCCTGACAAGGCCGCGCAGTCGCAAACGCGTATCCGCGCGCAAAAACCTTGCGCGCAGTGCGCTCGGCGACTTGACGTTTGACCTTCCGCTCGTCCTCCAGCCTCTTGCGGGCGGAGTGACGTTCGTTCTGTGGCGATCAGCGCCGACGGCGCACACGCGCGGCAGCGTCTTGGCGCGAAACTTCGCAGATCGCGAAACTTCGCAGATCGCGAAGACTTGCGTTCGCCTTTGTCGCGGAAGATAGGCATCAATTGTGGCAAGATCATTGCGCCGACGCGACAAGCAACCCGCGAAATGTCACGTAACCGACGGATGTTGCGGTCTGCGCCGAATTCTCCATCGTAGCGAAGCAGGAAGGACCTTGCGTCAAATTGTCGGCGTTTTCGGAGCAAGATTTGGACCGGCCGAGTATCTTGCTGAATATCTTGGCCGCGACCTCTGACGACGATTCGCCGCGCCGCCCTATGGGCCGCCGGACCGCTCCAAGCGCGGCTTGGCTTCAAAATGAGCAAAGAAGTAATTCCGTTCAATCGTGTACGCGAAAAGCTACTCGCCGTGCACAACCGCCAGGTCGCGCGAATTGTTCCACCTGACGGGACGTTTCGCGCATTTGTGAATGAGCCTCGGCGCCGCGCGCCCGTCCCAGCATGCACGCGGAACCGCAAAGCCCTGTGATCGCCGGGAATCGCGCGGCGTAGGCCATTGCCAAAGCGTGAAAGTCGCGCGAACGTGTGCGTCGAATTTTCTTCATCTTCGGAGCCGGATATGAGCCTGCGCGCGTTTCGACTGCTCGGCGTGTTGACGCTGTTGGCCCTCGCACAGCCCGCGCGCGCCGACGACGCCTTCGTCATCGGCATCATGAACGACCAATCCGGGCCCTACGCCGATATCGCCGGACCGAGTTCGGTCGAGGCGGTCCGCATGGCGATCGAAGACTTCGGAGGAACCGTGCTCGGCAAGAAAATCGAGCTTCTGGTCGCCGACCATCAAAACAAGGTCGACGTCGGCCTCGGGATCGCGCGCCAATGGTATGAAGAGCGCAACGTCAGAACCATTTTCGACATTACCAATTCCGGCGTCGCGCTGGCGCTTCAGAGCCTCGCGAAATCCCATGACAGGCTGGTCATTTTCGACTCCGCTTCGTCGTCCGACCTCAGCGGCAAGAACTGCTCGACCAACACCATGCAGTGGAACGCCGACAATTGGTCGAACGGCGTTTCGCTGATGCGCCTGCTCATGAAGCAGAAGCTCGACAGCTTCTATTTCATCACCGCCGACTACGCCTTTGGGACCTCGCTCGAGGCCGACGCGCGCGCGGCGATCGCCGCGGGCGGAGGCACAACCGTCGGCAGCGTTCGCGCGCCGCTCAACACGTCCGACTTCAGTTCGTTCCTTCTGTCGGCGCAGGCCTCGCAGGCCAAGGTCGTGGTGCTCGCCAACACGGGCGCGGACCTCTCCACCTCGCTCAAGCAGGCCAACGAATTCGGCGTCACGCCGAATCAATATATCGCAACGCCGATCATGTATCTCAGCGACGTCAACGCGCTGGGGCTCGCGATCGCGCACGATCTCACCTTCATGCAATCCTGGTATTGGGATCTCAACGACGCGACCCGCGCCTGGTCGAAGCGCTTCTTTGCGCGCACCAAGCGGATGCCGAACGACAATCAGGCCGTGCTCTATTCCTCGGTGCGGCATTATCTTGAAGCGGTCGCCAAGTCAGGGACCGACGACTCGATGACCGTCGCCAAGGCGATGCGCGACGCGCCGATCCACGACGTCTTCACCGACGACGGCCATATCCGTGAGGACGGGCGGGTCGTCTACGATCGCTATCTGATGAAGGTGAAGACGCCGGCGGAATCGAAGTATCCCTGGGACTATCTGAGCGTCGTCGCCAAGATTCCAGCCGATCAGGCCTTTCGCCCGTTGGGCGCGACCGGATGCACGCTGGGGCTTCACTAAGCTAAGGCGAATTGCGTTTTGGTGGAAGCGTCTCTCCGCTGGCGTATTTCACGAACTCACCCAGGTGACGCCCCCTTTGTCATGCCCGCGAAAGCGGGCATCCAGGAGTCAAAGGACGAAAGCCTGGGGCGGTTGCCTGGATCCCCGCTTTCGCGGGGATGACAGCAGCGCTGCGTCAACCAATAAGCAAAACGCTCGAGCCGCGATGGTCCCGGCGCGCGGACAAGGCGGCGCCGCATACGTCCGCCTTGCCCCCGCGCCCCCAATTTGCGACAAACGCGCCTTCTGAACCCAACCCTTTAGGCAAAGACCATGCCCGCTCTCCGCTCCCGCACTACCACCCACGGCCGCAATATGGCTGGAGCGCGCGGGCTCTGGCGCGCCACCGGAATGAAGGACGGCGACTTCGGCAAGCCGATCGTCGCGGTGGTCAATTCGTTCACGCAGTTCGTGCCCGGCCACGTCCATCTCAAGGATCTCGGCCAGCTCGTTGCCCGCGAGATCGAGGCGGCGGGCGGCGTCGCCAAGGAATTCAACACGATAGCTGTCGACGACGGCATCGCGATGGGCCACGACGGCATGCTCTATTCGCTGCCGAGCCGCGAGATCATCGCCGACAGCGTCGAATATATGGCGAACGCTCATTGCGCCGACGCGCTCGTCTGCATCTCCAACTGCGACAAGATCACGCCCGGCATGTTGATGGCGGCGCTGCGCCTCAACATCCCCGCCGTCTTCGTCTCGGGCGGCCCGATGGAGGCCGGCAAAGTCAATTCGAAGGGGACGATCAAGAAGGTCGATCTGATCGATGCGATGGTCGCCGCCGCCGACAGCTCTGTCAGCGACGAAGAGGTCAAGGTGATCGAGCGCTCGGCCTGCCCGACCTGCGGCTCGTGCTCGGGCATGTTCACCGCCAATTCGATGAACTGCCTGACCGAAGCGCTCGGCCTGTCGCTGCCCGGCAACGGCACGATCGTCGCGACGCACGCCGACCGCAAGCGCCTGTTCGTCGAGGCCGGCCATCTGATCGTCGATCTCGCGCGCCGCTATTACGAGCAGGACGACGAGAGCGTGCTGCCGCGCTCGGTTGCGAACCTCAAGGCGTTCGAGAACGCCATGAGCCTCGACATTGCGATGGGCGGCTCGACCAATACGGTTTTGCATCTGCTCGCCGCGGCCCATGAGGGCGAGGTCGACTTCACCATGACCGACATCGACCGCCTGTCGCGGCGCGTCCCCGTGCTGTGCAAGGTCGCCCCGTCGGTTCCCGACGTGCACGTCGAGGATGTGCATCGCGCCGGCGGCATCATGGGCATTCTCGGCGAGCTCGATCGCGCCGGCCTGCTCAACCGCGATGTGACGATGGTGCACGCCGAGTCGCTCGAACATGCGCTGTCGCGCAACGACATCAAGCGCGGCGCCTCGAGCGCGACGCGCGAATTCTTCGCCGCGGCGCCCGGCGGCGTGCCGACCCAGGTCGCCTTCAGCCAGGCCTCGCGCTACGAATCGCTCGACGAGGATCGCGAGAAGGGCGTCATCCGCGATCTCGAACACGCGTTCTCCAGGGACGGCGGCCTCGCCGTGCTCAAGGGCAATCTTGCCGAGGACGGCTGCATCGTGAAGACGGCGGGCGTCGACGCGAGCGTCCTGAAGTTCGAGGGGCCGGCGAAGATTTTCGAAAGCCAGGACGACGCCGTGCAGGGCATTCTCGGCGGCCAGGTCGTCGCTGGCGACATCGTCGTCATCCGCTACGAAGGGCCGCGCGGCGGGCCGGGCATGCAGGAAATGCTCTATCCCACGAGCTATCTGAAATCGAAGGGCCTCGGCAAAGCCTGCGCCTTGATCACCGATGGACGCTTCTCCGGCGGGACATCAGGCCTGTCGATCGGCCACGCCTCGCCCGAGGCCGCGGAGGGTGGCGCGATCGGCCTCGTCGAGGAGGGCGACCGCATCGCCATCGACATCCCCGGGCGCAAGATTACGCTGCTCGTCTCCGACGAGGTCCTGGCCCAGCGCCGCGCCTTCATGGAGGCCAAGGGCAAGGACGCCTGGAAGCCGGCGAAGCCCCGCAAGCGCAACGTCTCGACGGCGCTGCGCGCCTACGCGGCGTTTGCGACCAGCGCGGCGCGCGGCGCGGTGCGCGAGGTGCCATAGCTCGCCCCCGATGGGCCGCGTTCGCTAGGCTAGGCTTTCCGGCGCGGCGCCTCGTGGACTTCGAGGACGGAATAAAGGCGTTTGCAGCGAATACATCCGATCGCCTCAAACAGCCGGCTTGAGCGCTTTGCTCAACCCCAGCGCAGACTTCACGAGCCGGTCACGCAGGGGGATCGGCAGCCGCGACAAGAGCACAAACGCGCCGGCGCCCTTGCCGACCACAGCCCTTAGCTTGGCGCCTTGGCCTGACAGAGCCGCCGTCACCGCCCGGACGACGACCTCTGGATCGTCAGCGCCCGACCTTTCGAAGGCGCGCTCCATCGCCGCGAGCGCCGGACGATAGCGCTGCTCGAGATCCGGCCGTTCGGCGAACCAGGCTTCCCGCGCCGCTCTCGCTGTGGCGAAGACGCCGGTCTTCATAGCGCTCGGCTCGACGAGGAAGACTTTGATCCCGAGCGGCGCGAATTCCAGGCGCATGGCGTCGTTGAGCGAGGCCAGCGCCGCCTTCGAGGCGGCGATCGGGCCATAGAACGGCGGCGTGAGATGAGCCGAGACCGCGCCGATGTTAACGATCGCACCGCGCGCTCGCGCGATAAGCGGCAGCATCGCTTGGGTCAGCGCCATAGGGCCTATCACATTGACCTCGAACTGTCGTCGGAGCGCTTGTGCGGGAAGGCCTTCGAGCGGACCTTCGATGATGATCCCCGCCATGTTGACGAGGCCTTTCAGGCCTGCGCCGCCGACGATGCGCTCAGCCTCGCGGGCGGCGGCCTCTATGGTCGACGGCTCTTCGAAATCGAGCCGCACCGCCTCCACACGGCCGCGCCCGTTCGGGATGCTCACCCGGGCGGGATCCCGCGCCGCCGCAATCACGTTGCGCCCTTCGGCCGTCAGCCTTGTGACGAGCGCCTTGCCGATGCCAGCCGTCGCGCCTGTGACCAAAATCCATGCTGGAGCGGAATCGGATCGCATCTCAAACCTCATTTTGTTCGCAACCAGACGGGTTCGCGGCGTATATGAGGATTTCTTCAGGTTCTTGGGAATTCGCATTCATGCCCGCAGCGGCGCTGGACTCGCTCAGGCCTAGAAAACAGCCGGTTCAGGCGAGGTCCGAGGCGACCGTGCTCGCCATCTTCGAGGCGAGCTTTCAGGTTTTGCTGTCCGCCGGCTACCGCAAGCTGACGACGACCCGCGTCGCTGAAAGGGCGGGCGTGTCGATCGGCACGCTCTATCAGTATTTCCCGAACCGGCAGGCGTTGGTGCGCGCGGTGCTCGAACGCTATCTTGCAGAGATGTCAGCGTCGATCGAGGCGGACTGCCGGTCGCTTCGGGGAGGATCGCTCGACGAGACCGCCGCCGGGCTGATCGACGCCTTCATCGCGGCGAAGTGGCGACGGCTCGAGGTGTCGCGCGCACTGCACGAGCCGCTGGTCGAGGTCGGCGGCGTCGAGCTCGTCCGCGCCTCCGCCACCAAGGGCGCGGCTTTCGTCGCGGATCTCCTAAGAAGCTGTTCCGAGATCGGCCATGCCGATGTCGAACCCCTAGCGGTCTTTCTCGTCATGGCCTGCACGTCGATGTTGCAGGCCGCGTTCATGGACCACGTCGTCGACAAAGAGACGATCCGCGGGCATATGCACGCAATGGTGCGCGGCTATCTGCGCGAGATGGCCGCGACCCGCGCCTGACCGAGCCGGCCCAATGACACCAGGATAGAAGAGCCGGCGCCGCCGAAGTTCTGACGCCGCTCGCATTTCTGTTATGCTTTCTGCTACGCGAATTGCGCTAGCGTATGCGGATTATTGGAGAGCTGATTATGCAGAAGCGAAAATTGGGTCGCACCGACCTTGCGGTCGCGCCGGTGGTGTTCGGCGCGAATGTGTTTGGATGGACCGCGGACAAGAAGACGTCGTTCGACCTGCTCGACCGCTTCACCGGCGCCGGGCTCAACGCCATCGACACCGCCGACGTCTATTCGCGCTGGGCGCCGGGCAACCAGGGCGGCGAATCCGAAACGATCATCGGCGAATGGATGAAGGCGCGCGGCTCCCGCAACGCCGTCACAATCATCACCAAGGTCGGCATCGAAATGGGCGAGGGCAAGAAGGGCCTCTCGGCGCGCTACATCGAAGAGGCGGTCGAGGCCTCGCTCAAGCGGCTGCAGGTCGAGACGATCGACCTCTATCTCTCCCACATGCCGGACGACGGGACGCCGCACGAAGAGACGCTCGGCGCCTATCAGAAGCTGATCGCCAAGGGCAAAATCCGCTGGTGCGGCGCCTCGAACTTCAACGCTGAGCAGCTCTCGGCTGCGCTCGCGGCGTCCGCCGCCAAGGGCCTGCCGCGCTACGAAGTGCTCCAGCCGGAGTACAATCTCTACGACCGCGGCTCGTTCGATGGCCCGCTGCGCGACCTCTGCATGGCGCAGGATGTCGGCGTCATCACCTATTTCAGCCTCGCCAAGGGTTTCCTCTCGGGCAAGTATCGGTCCGAGGCGGATCTCGGCAAGAGTCCCCGCGGCCAGGGCGTGAAGGCCTATCTCAATCCGCGCGGCTTCCGCATTCTGGCGGCGCTCGATGAGATTTCTGCGGCCCACAAAGTCGCGCCGGCAGACATCGCGCTCGCCTGGCTGATCGCGCGGCCCGGCGTCACGGCGCCGATCGCCAGCGCGACCTCGCTGCCGCAGCTCGAGAGCCTCATCCGCTCCGCGACGCTCGTGCTCAGCGACCGCGATATTGCCGCGCTCGACGAGGCCAGCGCGGCTTAAAGCTTACTGACGGACGGGATTCCTTCTCCCCTTGCGGGGCGGACGAATGCTGCCCATTCGCCTTGAGAAGGTGTCACGCGCAGCGTGACGGATGAGGGTGCGCCGTAAGGCGCAGCTTCGCGCGAGCGGAGTCATTCGCTTCCGAAGCGCGCCTGATGGCGCACCCCTCATCCGACGCCCCTTCGCGGCGCCTCCTTCTCCCGCAAGGGGAGAAGGGATTTGGCGCCGCCCTCTCGCCCGCGCCTACTCCGGCGAGAACACCAGCTCCTGCGCGCCGGCGCGTTTCAGATCGTCCTCGCTTCCGGCGAGCGTGATCGACTTGCCGTCGATCCAGAGCGGCGCGAGATCGCGGTAGTGCGGCGAGAAGATGTGGCCGGACTCGCCGGTCGTGATCATGAAGCGCGACTTGTCGGGATCGGCGAGATCGTAAATGCCGCGAAAGCCGGCGCCCTGCGTGCGGGCGAACGGCTTGTCCTGGGGAACCTCGAAGCCGCCGCCGCGATCGAGGGTGTAGAAACCGCCGCTCGAGGGCATGCTGATGTCGCTGAGGCGATCGAGCAGCGGAATGTGGCTGTAGACCTTGTGCTGCAGCACCGCGACATGCTCGGCGCCCCATTTCCACTGGCTCATGTCGGCGCCGTCGCGCTTGACGAGCAGCGCGAGCGCCTCGTCGAGCGCCCGCGCCAGCGTCGCGCGGCAGTCAGGGTCCGGCTTGCTCGGCGCGTCGCACCAGGCGGGATGGTCGCGCAGCAGCGAGATCAGCGTCGTCGCGGCGAACGGGCCTTTCGCGTTCATCGGCAAGCCAGTCTTCTCGACCAGCATGATCCGGTGCAGCGCGCCCATGAAGGCGTCGAAAATCAGCGGCTCGGGACGATCCTTGTCCATCACGCCGTCCCAGGCGGCAAGCAGCGCGAGCGCCTGGCGCGCGCGTTCGTCGCTCGGCGTCACGCCCTTGAGAAAGGGTAGCAGCTCGCGCGCGGCGAGCGAGACGTGATCGGCCTGCATCGCGGCGGAGGTGTCGAGGCTGTGCTTGTCGATCGTGTCGAAGAACTGCTGGATGCGCCGGGCGCGAAACGCCTCCTCCCAATCCTGGCCGATCGGCGGTTGGCGGCCGGCGGGGACGAGCGCGTTGTTGGCGTTGAAGATGAAGCCGGCGGCGGGATTGTGAATTTGCGGCCATTGCTCGAAGGGAATGTTTCCGATCCAATCGTTTTCGCCTGAGGCGCCGTCGACGATGGTGAGCCCGTCGCCGGACTTGCGCAGTGGGACGAGACCGGGGCTGATGAAGCCGATGTCGCCGGTCACGTCGGCGTAGACGAGGTTCTGCGTCGGCGTCTGATAGAGGCGCAGCGCGGCGAGGAACTCGTCCCAATTGCGGGCGCCGTTCACCTTCATGAGCGCTTCGGCTGTGGTGTCCTGGCCGCCGAGCCCGGTGTAGGCGAGCGCCATCGCCTTGCCTTCGCCCGCGAGCGCGGCGAGCGAGGCGTCGACGTCGGAGATGACGGGGCCGTGCCGCGTCGCGCGCACGCGCATCGTCACATCGGGCGCGCCTTTGACGTGGATCGTCTCGGTGCGCGTCATAAACGGCTGCGGCCCGTCTGGGGTGAGATAGCGATCGGGATTGCTGGGGTCGATCGTCTCGACGAAGAGGTCCTGCACGGCGGTGTGCGAGGTGGTGAAGCCCCAGGCGATGCGGTCGTTCTGGCCGAGCACCACGAGCGGCATCCCGGCGACGGTCGCGCCCTTCACCGAGCCCTCGGGCGTCACGATCCGGGCGAGGTACCAGAGGATCGGCGCGCCGATCTCGAGGTGCGGATCATTGGCGAGGATCGGCTTGCCGGTGACGGTGCGCGAGCCGCTCACCACCCATTCGTTCGAGGCGCCATGCCGCTCGGGCAGCAGCGTTCCCAAGAGGTCGATCGGCGAGTCGTCCGGTTTGCTCAGTGAGGCGTGGCTCGGATTGGCGGCCGGCTCGGTCGTCACCGGCCAGTCGGCCGGGGGCGCCGGAAACAGCAGGCGCGCCTGATCCGGCGGCAGCTTCTGTTGCAGGCGCGCGCGCAAGGCCTCCATCTCGTAGTTGCCGCTGAGTTGCAGCGACATCAGCTTGCCCCAGACGAGCGAATCCGCTGGCTTCCACGGCTCCGGATTGTCGCCGAGGATGAGAAATTCCGGCGGCAGTGCGTTCTTGTGCGTCGCGAGGAAGGCGTTGACGCCATCGGCATAGGCCTGCAAACGCGCTTGCGCCGAGGGCGACAGCGCGGAAAAGCTGCTCTCGGCGAGGCGGTAGAAGTCGAGCGTACGGATGAAGCGATCGACCTTGACGAGATCGGGCCCGGCGATTTCGGCGATGCGGCCTTGGCCGACGCGGCGCTGGACTTCCATCTGATAGAGACGCTCGCTCGCGTGGAGGTAACCGAGCGCGCGCGCCGCGTCGTCGAGCGAGGCCGCGAAAATGTGGGGAACGCCGTAGCCGTCGCGCCAGACGCGCGTCTCGGCTTTGAGGCCGGGCAGGGCGACGCGGCCGGAATAGGCGGGCATGGCGCGATAGAAGAGGTAGGCGCCGGCCCCGAAGGCCACGACGACGAGGACGACGACGAGCTTCGCCAGCGCCCTCACGATTCGGAATTTCATCTTCGCTTCCCCCCTTTCGCGAAGTCTTTCAGCGCTCGCGGTAGGGCAAGTCAACCGTGTTTGCGCTGACTTGTCCATGGCCGGACAGATGGCGCGGGCCTCCTGACGCGCTACGCGCCGTCCTGCGTGGCGGTCGTGATGGCCGGGCTTGGCGCATGGCTTTCACCGGGACGTCGCCAGGTACGCCGTCAGCCCCCCGGCCAGGTGATCGTATACGGCCCGCAGCCGCGCGCTCGCGCGCAGGTCTTCGTGCATGACCAGCCAGGTCTCCAGCGGTTCGGCGAAGGCGTCCGCGGCCACGCGGATCAGGTCGGGGTCGCGACGGGCAATGCCGACCTGGCAGACGGCGATCCCGTAGCCGCAGCGTAGCGCGGCGAGGTGGGCGAGGTCGTTGTCGATGCGTAGCGAGAACATCTCGCGCGAGACCTCTATGCCCCTGGCTTGCAGCGCGCTCGCTGGGACCGGATCGCGGTCGAAACCGATCAGGCGCATGCGCGCGGCCTCTTGCAGCGTCCGCGGCGGCTCGCGATTTCCGAGATAGCGCCGGTGGGCATAGAGGCCGAGCGTCGTCTCGCCGAGCTTCCTTGCCACCAGCGCCGTCTGCGTCGGCTGCACCATGCGCACGGCGATGTCGGCGTCGCGGCGCAACAGATCCTCGGTGCGGTTGGAGAGGTTGAGCTCAAAGGCGATCTTCGGATGGCGCTCGGCGAATTCGGCGAGGATCGGGGGCAGGACCTCCGCGCCGATCACCTCGCTGGCGGTGATGCGCACAGCGCCCGAGATCTCATCGCACCTCGCTGAGGCCGCTCGCCCCATCGCCTCGGCGGCGCTGGCCATGGCCTCGGCGATCGGGACCAGCGACAGGGCCGTCTCGGTTGGGGCCAGCCCCTGTGGCGAGCGCACGAAGAGGGGCGCAGCCAGCGTCGCCTCCAACTGGTCGAGATGGCGGCCGAGCGTCGGTTGGGTCAGCCCCAAAGCCCGCGCGGCGCCCGACAAGCTGCGGTGACGGGCGAGCGCCAGGAACGAACGGTAGAGCTCCCAGGGGACATCTGCTGCCATACGTTAGCGTATAGCGACAAGACGCAATTCGTCAATTCCGTTTATCCTCATTCTGGGCCATCTTGATGCTGGCAACGAGGAGCGGCGAGATGAGCGAAGCAAAGACGGCCCTGGTGCTGGGCGCGACGGGAGGGTCTGGCGGCGAGATCGCCCGGGCTCTGGTCGCCCGCGGCTGGCGCGTGCGGGCGCTGACCCGCGATCCGGGCAAGGCGGCCAGACCGGGCGACGGGCTGGATTGGGCGAGGGGCGACGCCTTGAACGCCGCCGAGGTCGCCGCCGCGGCCGAGGGCGCCTCGGTGATCGTGCACGCGGTCAACCCGCCCGGCTATCGCAACTGGAAGGGCCTGGCGCTTCCCATGCTGGAGAGCACGATCGCGGCGGCGCAGGCCTCTGGCGCCCTGATCGTCTTTCCCGGCACGGTCTACAACTTTGGGCCAGAGACCTTCCCCCTGGTCGCCGAGGACGCCCCACAGCGACCGCGCACCCGCAAAGGCGGGATCCGCGTGGCGATGGAGCGGCGGCTCCTCGAGGCCTCGCAGGCGGGCGCGCGAGTGCTGATTCTCAGGGCCGGCGATTACTTCGGACCTAGCACTGCCAATAGCTGGTTCGGCGCGGCGATGGTGAAGCCGGGACGGGGACTCAAGGCGGTCGTCTATCCGGGTCGCCGCGACGTCGGCCACGCCTGGGCTTATCTGCCGGACTTTGCCGAGACGGCCATGCGTCTGATCGAGCGCCGGGGCGAGCTTCCATCCTTCGCCGTCTTCCACTTCTGCGGCCACTGGTTCGAGCGCGGGGTGGAGATGGCCGAGGCCGTGCGGACGGCGTCCGGAAACCCTGGCCTGCCGATCCGGGGCTTTCCTTGGTTCCTGGTGCGTCTCCTCTTGCCTTTCGTGGAGACCTTCCGTGAGATGCTGGAGATGACCTATCTATGGCGCTCGCCGCTGCGCCTCGACAACCGCAGGCTGGTCGCCTTTCTAGGCGAGGAGCCGCACACCCCGACGGTCGAAGCCGTGCGCGCGAGCCTTCGGGGGCTGGGGTGCCTTAGCCGCCTAGCGCTTCTCCCCGCCACGGACGCCCCAAGCGTCAGAGTCGCCACCGGAAGCGGCGAGCCCTAAATCTCGATCTCCACCTTCACCGGCGCATGGTCGGAAGGCCGGCTCCAGTCGCGCGCTTCGCGCAGCACGTCCATCGAGGCGACCCCGTCGGCGAGTGAGGGGCTCACCCAGACGTGGTCGAGGCGGCGGCCGCGATCGGACTTGGCCCAGTCGGGCGAGCGATAGCTCCACCACGTGTAGAGCTTTTCGCTTTCGGGCACGAATTTGCGCAAGGCGTCGACCCACGGGCCGGCGGCCAGCGCGAGATTGAGCTTTTCCACCTCGATGGCCGTATGGCTGACGACATTCAGCAGCGCCTTGTGGCTCCAGACGTCGTGCTCGAGCGGCGCGATGTTGAGATCGCCGACCAGGATCGCGCGGCCGGCGGCGGTCCCGCCCTCGCGAAACCATGCGGTCATTTCGTCGACGAAGGCCAGCTTGTGCTTGAATTTGGGGTTGATCTCGGGATCGGGCTCGTCGCCTCCCGCCGGCACGTAAAAGTTATGCACGTCGATCCCGGCCGCATCGCCGCCGAGCGTCACGTGCATGTGACGCGAGTCGCCCATGGCGCAGAACTCGCGCGGGTTGACGCCGACGATCGGCAGCTTTGAGACGACCGCGACGCCGTGGTAGCCCTTCTGGCCGTTGATCGCGATGTGCGGGTAGCCGAGCTTGTGGAACTCGCCGTGCGGAAACTGCCCGTCGGGGCATTTCGTCTCCTGCAGGCACAGCACGTCCGGACGGTGTCGCTCGAGGTATTGCGCCACGAGGCCGATGCGCAGACGCACCGAATTGATGTTCCAGGTGGAGATCGAAAACCGCACGGAGGGCCCTTGGCTGAAGCGCGCGGCGAAGATGGCTGGTTTTCCTGCGAAGGCAAGCGGCGCCGGCGACTTGCCCACAGGGCTGCGGGCGGAGCCGGCTACTTGCGGTTCATCGGGCTGTTCGGATTGTCGTTGATATAGAAGAGCTGCGGATCGGGCTTGGTCGCCAGATCGACGTTGAACAGCGACACCACGGTCTGGAAGCCTTGCGGGTCGAGCACCGTCCATTGCTTGAGCTGGAAAGTCGCCGGGTCGAACACCAGCGCGATCTCGGCCGTGCCGCCGAAGGTCGCCTTGTCCTCGATCTGGATCGTCACGGCGTTGGCGTCGATGGTGACGTTTTTGACCTGCGTGTCCTTGGCGAGGTCGATGTGGTCGGCGAGCAGGAACTTCAGCGGCGTCTGGCCGATGAAGTAAAGATCCTGCGTGTCCATCTTCTGGTCCCGCACGGCGACCGAGCGCCCGTCGGCGACGATTTCGAGCCGCGCGGGCGGCGAGAAGCGGAACAGCATCTTGCCCGGCCGTTGGACGTAAAGCTCGCCTTCCGAACGCTGCCCGTCGGGGCCGATCTGAACGAAATCGGCGCTGAGGACCCGCGCGCTGTCGAGGAAAGCGTTGGCGCGGGCGACCGCCTCGGCGGGGCTGATGTCCAGCTTGGCGGCGTCCTTCGGCGCGTCCTTGGCGGGCGGCTCCTTGGCCGGCGCCGTCTTTGCGGATTTGGCCGGCGGCGAGTCGATGTCGAGCGGCGCGTCGCCTGCCCAGACGAAGCTGTGAAGGGCGACAAGCGCAATGGCGGAGGAGACGAGGCGACGCAAAATCGGCATCAAGACGAGGCTTTCCCAGGGAACGCGCGGCGCAACGACGGACGTGCGCCGAAGCGGTGCATGGCAGGGCGTTGTGATCGCATTGTGGCGGGGTCTCAGCCAAGCGGCAATCCCCGCAACCCGGCTCAATCGCATTAAATCCAACTGGAAAATTGGTTAGAATAAAAGTAAAAGTCTAGACATTATTTGCGATAAATGCGTATTTTATCGTTTACCCATGAAAATTGCTACGACTAACGTAAGATATGATTCATGATGTAGCGATGATGAATTTACTGATCGTTGACTAGACATGACGCAGCGGCAACACTTGGGCACAAAGTTAAGCGTAGGGGGGTGTGATGACGAAATTAACCTTTGCGGCGGCGTTCGAATCCCTGCAATCTATCAAGCCGTCGGGTCTCGGCCGACAGCAATTTAACCAACAGGCGCTCGCCCGGCGGATGGAGCGGATCGGCTCGCGTCCCGCCGGCCGTCCGGTTCTCGTGAGCAGCGTCCCCCAGCATCTCGACGCGCGCCTGCTCGAGGACGGCGCCGCGCTCGAGACGGCTTGGCAAGCCGAGCTTGCGACGATGGTCGCCTTTCGGCGCACCCCCACCTCGGAGAGGCGAGCCGCCGTCAAAGCGGCGCGCGCCGCCGCCGAGGCGATCGTCGCGCGGATCGAGACTGCCCGCGCGCTCACCTTGGACGGCCTGAAGATCCAGGCCCGCGCCGTTCTCTGGCGCCGCGACGGCGAGCCGTTCGGGCCGGCGATTCCCGACGAGCAAGAGAGCGACGACGCCTGGACCGATATGGCGGAGATGCCAAACTGGTGAGCGCGCCGGGTTGGCGCGCTCAATATGATCCGCCGCCCTCGGGCTGCCTCATCGTCGAGGCGGCCCCGCAGTGGCGAGCGCTGCGGTTTCGACGCCCCCGGGACTAATTGTAGTTCTCCGGACCGGCGGCCATGCACTTGTCGTATTCGGCCTTCCGTGCGGCTTTGGTCGGGAGGTTCTTGAGCGTGACGAGGCTCCGGCATTTCTTCGGGTCGTCATGGGTGTGGGTTGATCCCGGTCCCGCATAGGCCGGGCTCGAAACCAGCAGAATGCCTGAGAGCAAGATCGCCGAAATCGTTTCGATGCGCATGGAAGTCTCCCCGGTTCGAGATCGTCGGACAAACCGCATTGGATTGCCCGGCCGCTGACCACGCCGAGAGTCGTGAGCCGCCCGCCAGCTCTTCCTAGCTTGTCTTGATCGCCGCGGATTTCCCCTCCCTCTCGCGCTTGGAGGCGCGACGCGACAATTCAATCTTCACGATTGCGACCGCATTGTGGCGACTGCAGGTTCGCCGCCCACAAAACGCCCAAATCGCTTCACCCTTCTTTACGTTCAGCCGGATCGCGGGAAATCTTCGCGCTCTAACCTCCTCGGAGCAACGGCTTCTGGCCGTCGACGAAGGAGATCGTCATGAGCGATATCGACAAGGTCCCGGTGCGGCCCGAGCCGCCGATCCGCCAGACCGCCAGCCCGACCCCAGGCAATGGCGCCTCCGGCTGGCCGCGTACCCTCGCGATGACCGGCGTCCTCGCCTGCGGCGTCGCGCTCGGCGCCGGCGGCTTGGCGTTCGCCGCCGGGGTGGACAATTGGAGCGCGATGCATGGCCAGCGCCTTGCGTTCATACAGCGCGCCGTCGTCCACGCGCTCGATTCGGTCGGCGCCAGCTCCGAGCAGGAGGCCAAGGTGCACGACATCATCGCCTCCAAGTTCGAGGACATCGCGCCCAAGCCCGGCGATCACGAGGCGCTGCGCAAGCAGGCGCTGGAGATGCTCGCCGCGCCGACCATCGATCGCGCCGCCGTCGAGCGGCTGCGGCTCGACGCCGTCGCGATCTTCGATGAGAAGTCGAAGGCGATCGTCGGCGGCATGCTCGACGTCGCCGACCAGCTCACGCCCCAGCAGCGCGCCCAGCTCGCCAACCAGCTTGCGGACGCCGTCCGACGCGGCCCGGGCGGTTGGGGAGAACGTCGCCATGGCCCCGACATCGGCGGGGATCATGACAGCGGTCCCGGCAAGGACTAACACGGGCGTCATGGCGGAGCGGCTTCTCATCATCGACGACGATGCAAGGTTGGCCGCCATGGTGTCGGACTATCTGACTGTGGCCGGTTTTCTCGTCGACAGACGATTGACCGGCCACGACGGCCTCGCCGCGCTCGACAGCGGCGCGTTCGACGCCGTCATCCTCGACGTGATGCTGCCCGACATCGACGGATTCGAGGTGTGCCGGCGCATCCGCGCACGCGCCCAGACGCCGATCCTGATGCTGACTGCGCGCGGCGAAGAGATGGACCGCATCGTAGGCCTCGAGATCGGCGCCGACGACTATCTCCCAAAACCCTTCAGCCCGCGCGAGCTGCAAGCCCGCCTGCGCGCGATCCTTCGACGCGGCCGCGTCGCCGCGCACACCAAGGGCGTCGCCGCGCTGCGCTTCGGCCGCCTGCAAATCGACCGCGAATCGCGCATGGTGCGCGTCGACGGCGAGGAACGAGTCCTCACGAGCTACCAGTTCGATCTGCTCGCCGTCCTCGCCGAGAACGCCGGGCGGGTGCTCAACCGCGAGCGGCTGATGGATCTCGTCAAGGGCGAGGAGCTCGAAGTCTTCGATCGCTCGATCGACGTCCATATCTCTCGCATCCGTTCGGCGATCGAGGACGATCCCAAGCACCCCCGCCGCATCCTCACGGTGCGCGGCGCCGGTTACGTCTTTGCCAAGAGGCAGGACGGCGAATTGTGATCGTCGTGCGCCGTCGGCTGTTCTGGAAGGTCTATCTGACGCTGCTGGCGAGCCTCGTCGCGGCCGCGTTTCTGATTAGCGGGTTTTGGACTTTGATCGGGGAGGGGCCGCGCGAGCGCTTGGGCTCTTTTCACGTCCGGCTTAGCGACTGGAACATTCCCGCCCATGACGACTATCCTGGAGAGGTCGCCGCCGCGATCGCGCGCCTCGACGAGGCGATCGGCGCCGACATATCGGTTTATCGCGCAGACGGAACGCTGATCGCCTTGCGCGGCGCTCCGGTGGCGCTTGAGCCGGAAACCCGCGAACGCGTTGACGCGCGCGCGCCGATCGTCCGCGTCGACCTTCCCGATGGCCGCGCTGTCGTGGCCCGGCTGCGTTCTCGCGTGCCCAACCCTAGGCTGCGCATTCTCTGGATCGTGCTCGTTGTCGCGGGCGGCGTCGGGCTCGCCGCCTTTCCGATCACGGCGCGGCTTACCCGCAGGCTGGAGGATCTGCGCTCCGGCGTCGAGCGCTGGGGTGCGGGCGAACTCGCCTCGCGGCTCGACGATACCGGCCACGACGAAGTCGCGGTGGTCGCGCGCAGCTTCAACGCCGCCGCCGGCCGCGTCGAGGAACTGCTGACTTCGCAGAAGGCGCTGCTCGCCAACGCCAGCCATGAATTGCGCTCGCCGCTGGCGCGCCTCCGCATGGCGATCGAACTGTGGTTCGCTCATCCGGGGCCGGACATGCATCAGGAGATCGTGCGCAATCTCGCGGAGAGCGATCAACTGGTCGAAGAGATTCTACTCGCCAGTCGGCTTGATCATCCCGGGCCGGCAGGGGCGCGCGCCCCGGTCGATCTCGTCGGCTTGGCGGCCGAGGAGGCGGCGCGCTTTTCGGCTGGCGTCGCCTCGGTGTGCGCCCCCGACGGCATGGTGGAGATCGAGGGCGATGCGACGCTGCTGCGGCGGCTGATCCGCAATCTCTTGGAGAACGCCGCCAAGCACGGCCGGCCGCCGATCCGCATCGTTATCACCCGTCATCAGAACGCGGCGCGCATCGTCGTCGCCGACCGCGGCGAAGGGATTCCTGCGGGGGAGCGCGAGCGGGTGTTCGAGCCGTTTTACCGGCCTGCGGGACGGGCGGAATCCTCCGGCGGTTGGGGGCTCGGCCTGTCGCTGGTGCGCCAGATCGCCAAGCGCCACGGCGGCGTGGCGTTTTGTGAAGCGGAGCTGGAAGGCGGCAGCCGCTTCGTCGTCGATCTCGCCCTCGGTTCCGGGGTTTGAGGGACGACTGCGTTCGGCTTCGAACAATCCGAGCGTCAATGAAGGCGAACACCGGGCGAACGGGCCTTGAAATTGCGCCTTTCGCAATTAGCTCGTTGCTTAAAGACGTTATCCAACGTCGCTTCGTATACGGAGGTTCGCCATGTCAATGGAAGCTTCTTGGCGCGGGGGCGGCCGGAACGTTCAGGACTGGATCAGCCTGCTCTGCGCCGTGGTGCTGTTTTTCTCGCCTTGGCTGTTTGGGTTTTCGGCCGAAGAGACGGCCAGCCGGACAGCATGGATAAGCGGCATCGTGATCGCCGTCATCTCCATCGCCGCGATCGTGCAATTCGCGGAATGGGAGGAATGGGTGGCGATGATCCTCGGCCTATGGCTGATCGTCGCGCCCTGGATCGTCGGCTTCTCCGCGGTGAGCCATGCAGTCGCGAGTTTCGTCGTGCTCGGCGTGATCATCGCATTGGCGTCGATATCGGAACTCTGGCAGGTGCATCACCCCGCGGCGACGGTGCGTTAGCGCCGTTCGCTGTCCGGTGGAACGCTAACCCCTTCTCCCCTTGCGGGAGAAGGTGGCGCGAAGCGCCGGATGAGGGGTCGCGCGCTGCGAGGCGCGCGAAGGCGTAGCAACTGCCCGCGTCTCGCTGCGCGGTGTTACTCTTCGTCTTCGGCGAACGGCGCGCGGTCGACGCCGTTGCCGATGAGGATCTCGCGCTTGCCCGCGTGATTGGCGGGGCCGACCACGCCTTCCTTCTCCATGCGCTCGACGAGCGAGGCGGCCTTGTTGTAGCCGACCGACAGCCGGCGCTGGATGTAGCTGGTCGACACTTTGCGGTCGCGCAGCACGATGTTGACCGCGCGATCGTAGTAGTCGCCGGCCTCCTCCGCGTCCATCGATCCCGGCGAGCCGGCGGGGGCGGCGTCTTCGTCCTCCGACGGCTCTTCCTCGGTGATCGCGGTCAGATATTCCGGTTGGCCTTGGGTCTTCAGATGGGCGACGATCTTCTCGACTTCGTCGTCCGAGACGAAGGGGCCGTGAACGCGGCTGATGCGCCCGCCGCCGGCCATGTAGAGCATGTCGCCCTGGCCGAGGAGCTGCTCGGCGCCCTGTTCGCCGAGAATCGTGCGGCTGTCGATCTTGCTCGTCACCTGGAACGAGATGCGGGTCGGAAAGTTCGCCTTGATCGTGCCGGTGATGACGTCGACCGAGGGGCGCTGCGTCGCCATGATGAGATGAATGCCGGCGGCGCGCGCCATCTGCGCGAGGCGCTGGATCGCGCCCTCGATGTCCTTGCCCGCGACCATCATCAGGTCGGCCATTTCGTCGACGACGACCACGATGTAGGGCAGTTCGGAGAGGTCCATCTCCTCCTGCTCGTAGATCGCCTCGCCCGTCTCGCGGTCGAAACCGGTCTGGACGGTGCGCGTCAGCGTCTCGCCGCGAGCGGCGGCTTCGGCGATGCGGGCATTGAAGCCGTCGATGTTGCGCACGCCCACCTTCGACATTTTCTTGTAGCGGTCCTCCATCTCGCGCACCGCCCATTTCAGGGCGACGACCGCTTTCTTCGGGTCGGTGACGACGGGCGTCAGCAGATGCGGGATGCCGTCGTAGACGGAGAGTTCGAGCATCTTCGGATCGACCATGATGAGCCGGCAGTGCTCGGGTTTCAGGCGATAGAGCAGGCTCAGCACCATCGTGTTGATGGCGACCGACTTGCCCGAGCCGGTGGTGCCGGCGACCAGCAGATGCGGCATGCGCGCAAGGTCGACGATGACCGGCTCGCCGCCGATCGTCTTGCCGAGCGCGATGGCGAGGCGGTGCTTGGACTTTTCGAAATCCTGGCTCGCCAGCAGTTCGCGCAGGTACACCGTCTCGCGCCGCTGATTCGGCAGTTCGATGCCGATCGCGTTGCGTCCCTGCACCACTGCGACGCGCGCCGAGATCGCCGACATCGAGCGGGCGATGTCGTCGGCGAGGCCGATGACGCGCGACGACTTGATGCCCGGAGCGGGCTCGAGCTCGTAAAGCGTGACGACCGGGCCCGGGCGCACATTGATGATTTCGCCCTTGACGCCGAAATCGTCGAGCACGCCCTCGAGCAGGCGCGCGTTCTGCTCGAGCGCGTCCTCGGAAATCTTGGTCGCGGCGCCTTTCTTGGGCTCGGCCAGCATGGCGAGCGGCGGCAACTGATAGGCGCCGCGGTCGAGCAGCGAGAGCTGCGTTTCGTTGGCGGCGCGACGGCCCGTCTTGAGCGCGCCGGCCGGCTGCGCGACGCGCGAGGCGGCCGGCGCCGCCGGCGAGGCGGCCGGGGCTGGAGCCGCCGCGGCGGGCGCGGCGGCCTGCGCCGGACGGCTCATTGGCGGCTCCGCGCGCCGATCCGCCCCGGGCTCGAAGAGCGAGGGAGCGGCGGAGAAATCGCCGGGTTCGCCGCCGAGCCAGGGCGCGCGGGCGGCAGGGCCGGGGGCCGCGACGCTCTTCGGCTTGCGCGCGAAGAGGCGGCGCACGGCGCTCTTGAGGCTCAAGGTGGTATGGATCAGCGCGCCCAGCGAGACGAGCCCGAAGCCGGGTTCGCCGTCGGCGTCCTCGTCGTCGCTGTCGTAGCGCTCGGGGGCGCGGCGCGGCGGCGCGCGCTCGGCGGGAGGCGCAGCCTCCTCGTCGGTCTCGACGCCGGGCATCAGGTGATAGCCCGCCGCCGCGGTCATGGTGAGAATAGCGGCCGCGGCCAGGGCGAAGCCAAACACCGTCAAGCCCAGCGCGGAGCCCGCGAGCAGGTGGCGCGGCGCCCAAAGGACGGCGTCGCCGACCACCCCGCCGAGGCCAGTCGGCAGCGGCCAGCTCGCCGTCGCCGGCAGCATCGAGGCGCAGCCGGCGGACACGATCCAGCCGACGAGCCACAGCACGAGCTTGTTGCGCACCCGTTCGAGGCGCTTGTGGGAGACGAGACGCCAGCCCCAGAAGGCCGGCGGAACAAGCGCGACGGCGCAGGCGAGACCGAAGAACTGCATCGCGATGTCGGCGACGATCGCGCCCGGACGGCCGAGAAGATTGTGGATCGGCGTCGAGGTGGCGTGGTTGAGGCTGGGGTCCGCGACCGACCACGTCAGCAGCGCCGCCGCCGCCGCGCCGACGGCGGCGAGCGTGCCGAGACCGATCAGTTCGGCGATCCGCCGCTTGGGCGCCTCGCGCAAAGTATCGGGGAGATAGTCGAGAAACGTGAATGTCGTGGTGCGCATGGAATCGGTTGCTCAGCCCGAAGCTGCGGCGTTCCACGCCGCTCGCGGCAGGCTAGGCGGCGCGAGTTAATAGCCGCCTAACCTTAACGAGGCCGAACCGTCGCGCCTGTGGGCAAAAAGAAGGGCGCCCGACGGGGCGCCCGAGTTCGGGAGGAAAGAGGGACCGGCGGCGGCCGCCGCCGGCCGGTTTCGGCTTACTGGACGATCTCGCCGTGCAGGGCGAGATCGAGGCCGTCGCGCTCGACCTCGTCGCTGACACGCAGGCCGATTGTCACGTCGATGATTTTCAGAATGACCAGCGAGACGACCGCGTCGTAGACGACGACCGTGCCGATGCCGATCAACTGGTTGATCACCTGGCCCGGGTTGCCTTCGATGAGGCCGGAGTGGCCGCTGTACTCGTTGATCGCGAAGACGCCAGTGAGGATCGCGCCGATGATGCCGCCGACGCCGTGGACGCCGAAGCAGTCGAGCGCGTCGTCATAGCCGAAGGCGTGCTTCAGCGCGGTGGCGCCGAGGTAGCAGCCGACGCCGCAGGCGACGCCGATGACCATCGAGCCGATCGGGCCGACGTAGCCGGAGGCCGGCGTGATCGCGACGAGGCCGGCGACCGCGCCCGAGCAGAGGCCGATGACGGTCGGCTTGCCGCGGTGCGCCCATTCGACGAACATCCAGGTCAGCGCCGCCACGGCGGTCGCGATCTGGGTGACGGTCATCGCCATGCCCGCCTGAACGCCCGCGCTCACCGCCGAACCGGCGTTGAAGCCGAACCAGCCGACCCACAGCAGGCCCGCGCCGATGAAGGTGAGGACCATGTTGTGGCCGGGGCCCGAGTCGCGGCGCTTGCCGAGCATGATCGCGGTGCAGAGGCCGGCGACGCCGGCGTTGATGTGAACGACCGTGCCGCCGGCGTAGTCGAGAACCACCTTCCAGCCGGTGAAGTTGCCCTTGTCGTCGACATTGGCGGTCGAGAACATGCCGTCCGGACCCCAGACCCAATGCGCGACCGGCGCGTAGACGCAGATTGCCCACAGGCCGATGAACCACAGCATGGCCGAGAACTTCATACGCTCCGCGAAGGCGCCGGCGATCAGGGCCGGGGTGATGATCGCGAAGGTCATCTGGAAGCACATATAGACCGTCTCGGGGATCGTCGGCGCGAGGCTGTTCGGATTGCCGATGCCGCCGTTGTTCACGTCGCTGAGGATGCCCTGCAGGAAGACGCGGCTGAACCCGCCGATGAACGAGCCGCCCGAGGTGAACGAGAGGCTGTAGGTGACGACCGCATAGAGCACGGTCACCAGGCAGGTGATCGCGAAGCTGGTCATCACCGTGTCGCCGACGTTCTTCTTGCGGACCATGCCGCCATAGAAGAGACCGAGGCCGGGAATGGTCATCATCAGGACCAGCGCCATCGAGGTCAGCATCCACGCCGTGTCGCCCGAGTTGGGCGTGCACTTCGTCAGGACAGTCGCCGAGCAGGCGGGCGGCGCGGCGGCCGCGGGAGCGGCGGGCGCCGCAGCGGCCGGAGCGGCGGCGCGCAGGCGCCGCGGCCGGCGCAGCGTGCGGCAGGCGTCGCGGCAGCCGCGGGGGTCGGCGTCGCCTCATCCGCCCGCGACGGGGCGGGGGAGGCGAAGCCGATCAAGGCGGCGATCGCCAGCGCCGGCGCGAGGCCGGCAAAAATCCTAATCAATTTCATTGTTCGAGACTCCAGAAATGGAAAGAAAGGCCCGCCTCAGAGAGCGTCCTGGTCCTTTTCGCCCGTGCGAATTCGGACCGCCGACTCGAGGCTGTAGACGAAGATTTTTCCGTCGCCGATCTGGCCGGTGCGCGCCGCCGCCACGATCGCGTCGATGACCTTGTCTACGAGATCGCTGCTCACCGCGACCTCGATCTTCAGCTTCGGCAGAAAGCTGACTGCGTATTCGGCGCCGCGATAGATCTCCGTATGGCCCTTCTGCCGGCCATAGCCCTTCACTTCCGTCACTGTCAGGCCGTGCACCCCGATGGAGGTCAGCGCGTCGCGCACCTCCTCGAGCTTGAACGGCTTGATGACCGCCATGACAATTTTCATGTGCCTCGCCCCATTTTGGAGGGCGCAACGCGCATCCCTTAAGAAACGCGTCTCCCCCTCAACCATTGCCGACCGGGCCGCCTCGCGACGCCGCTCGCACTAGCCCTTACAAGGGGTGTGCCACGGCCGCCGAACTGCGGTAAGATTTTGGCAATAAAGGGTTTTGTTCGAGGCGCGGGACGCGTTCGCCACGGCGGCGGCGTATAAAGAATGCATAAAGAATTCGTGGCCTAAAATACGGGCGCCCAAAAAAGCGTCAGTTTTGCGCCGGCGGAAGCGGGCGCACCAGGCCTTCCTGCGCGACGCTCGCAACGAGAGCGCCGGCGCGGCTGTAAAGCAGACCGCGGGTCAGACCGCGCGCGCCGTGGGCGGTCGGGCTATCCTGCACGTAGAGGAGCCACTCGTCGGCGCGGAAAGGCCGGTGGAGCCACAGCGAGTGGTCGAGGCTGGCGGCCTGGAAGCGCGCGTCGAACACGGTGCGCCCATGCGCGACGAGGGCGGTGTCGAGCAGCGTCATGTCCGAGAGATAGGCGAGGGCGGCGCGGTGCACCGAAGGGTCGTCGGGCAGCGTCCCGGCGATGCGAACCCACAGCGATTGCCTGGGTTCGCGCACGGCGCCGGGCGGCAACGGCGTGTATCGCCCAAGATCGAGCGGACGAAATTCGATCGGCTGGATGCGCTCGAGCAGGCCCTGCAGTCGCGCTTTGGCTTTGTCGCCGAGCATCGCGATCGCCGCCATCGGATCGAGCAGCGTTTCGGGCTCGGGCGCGTCCGGCATCGGGAACTGATGGTCCAGCCCTTCCTCCTCGATATGGAAGGAGGCGGAGAGGACAAAAATGGCCTCGCCGCGCTGACGGGCGACGACGCGCCGCGTCGTGAAGCTGCGCCCGTCGCGCACCCGCTCGACCTCGAACAGGATCGGCTCGGCCGGATCGCCGCCCAAGAGGAAATAGGCGTGGAGGGAATGCGGCGCGCGCGCCTCCACGGTGCGCGAGGCGGCGACGAGCGCTTGGGCGACCACTTGGCCGCCGAAGACGCGCTGCCATCCGCTCTTCGGCGAGTGGCCAACGAACCGATCCCCTCCGATCGGCTCGATGTCGAACAAAGCGACAAGGTCGGCGGCTGTTACGGGCATGCAGAGTTCCGAGCGGACCGCGATCTTGTGGGGACTTTGCGCCGCCTTCGTCAACCCCTGCCGCAACTGCTCACGCCGGTTCAGCGTCGCGGGAGCTTTTGCGGGAATCCCGGTCGAATTCGAGGTTAGTCGTAACCCTGCCGTAATTCTTTGCGGGCAGAGTGTATTGCTCTCGGAACCTTTCCAAAGTGCGTCGCATGAGTGCTTTTGCAAAGATCGCCGACGCTGGTTTGAGGCTCGCGCGAGAATTCGCGCGCCGCGACGACGGCGGCCCTGCCTCCGAATTCGCTCTTACGGCGCCGATTTTCGTCACGCTCATCTTGGCGACTGCTCAAGTGGCGATCATCTACCTGGCCAACGCTTACCTCGAGACCGCGGCGGAAGACGCCGCGCGCTTGGTGTTGACGAACCAGACGACCTCGATGACCGCAGCGCAGTTCCAGACGGCGCTGTGCCAGAACGTGACGGCGCTGTTCACTTGCAGCAACATCATGATCAGTCTGGCGCCGGCGACCTCGACCACCTCGATCTCCACCGTTGCGCCGACCTTCAAGGCGAACGGCACGCTCGCGAACAGCCTGCCCTATACGCAGCCCACGCCGGGGCAGATCGGAGTCCTGCAGGTTCTCTACCAGTGGCCGGTGATCGGGGCGCCGCTCGGCTTCAAATTCGGCAATCTCGGCAACGGCGCCTATTTGATGATGTCGACCCAGGTTTTCATCGTCGAGTCGCCGACATGAAGACCAGGCCGCCCTTCCCAGCCGCTCTCGAGCGCGCACACGCCCTGTTCGAGGACGAGCAAGCGACGGCGGTGGTCGAGACGGCGCTCATCCTGCCGATCGCTCTTACGGTGCTCGCTCTGCTCATCTACGGCGCCGAGGGCTTCGCGATCGATCGCAAGGTCACGCTGACCGCACGCACCGTCACCGATCTCATCACCCAGGCGACGCCGACCCTGTACAGCGGAGGCTCGTCGGTCGTCGCCGCCGCCACGATCGATGGCGATCTTCAGGTCGCCTCTGCGGTGCTTACGCCTTACTCGGCCGCCAACATGACGATGGTCGTTTCGGAAGTGCTCGTCGCAGCCAATGGCGTTACCGCGACGGTTCAATGGAGCGAGCCCTACAACGGCGCGACGGCCCGGCCGGCCAACCAGGTTCTCACGCTGCCGGGCTCGTTGGGAACCGGACAGGGCGGCAGCTACTTCATTCTCGGCGAGGTCTATTACACCTATGCGCCGCTCCAGCTTTGGACGCCGCTCGCCACGATCTCGCTGTCTGGGGCGATCTATTTGACCCCGCGCCAATCCTCCAGCATCACTTGCCACGATTGCGCGACGGCTGACTGAGCGCGGATTGTCGCTAGGATGATCCCGGCTTTGTCGTCATCGCGAGTTCGGACCGCTTGCAGGCGACCTCGCAGAATGAAACGGGGCCGAGCCTTAGGCGCGGACAGTCCCTTCTTCCTGGCGAGAGAAGATGTCGCGCCGAAGGCGTGACCGATGGGGTCGCGCCGGGCCACGACCTCGTTTCGGTCAGAGCGGCGACGCCCGCGTGGACGCCGCGAAGCCGGCGCCTTACGGCGCCCACCCTCATCCGGCCGCGCTTCGCGCGTCCACCTTCTCCGGGCGAATGCGAAGCATTGGTCCGCCCCCGCAAGCGGGGAAGGGGCGCCGGCGCGGTCCGCTCCGGGTCAGTTGGTCAGATGCGCGGTCTGCGTGACGGTGTTGAAAAGCGTCTGCAAGGCTGCCCCGAGGTCGGAGCCGATGCCAGCATCGTAAAAGAGATTGGGCGAGGCGCAGGTTTGCAGCGCCGATCCGATGTCCGGCTGGAACGGCTGGACGTTTTGAACGTAGAACGGGTTGGAGGTCACGGGATAGTAGTCGGTGTAGAGGACCGCAATCCGGATGCCTCGGTTCTTGATCTGGGTGCAATAGTTCGTGCCGCTGGAGCCGTTGATCTGCTGGATGAGGCGGTTGCTGCCCGACATTTCATCCTCGACGCCGTCGGTGACCAAGAACAGCACCTCTTGCGGCGTGTCTCCCGCCACGTTGGTGCCGTTGCCGGGATTGGGCATGACCGTGTTCATCGAACTCAGCGCGTTGTCGTAATTCGTCGCATAGTCGCCGCCGCCGCCTTGGGTGGTGCAGGTGGAATTGCCGCATTCGTAGTTGTTCGCATAATATTCCATGACGCCGAATTGTGGCGCTGCCGTCGACCAACCCGACACGTAATTCGACGTCATCGCCATCAACGCGTTGTACTTGGGAGTCGTGCTGCTGGACATGCCGATCGACCACGACGAATCCATCGTATACGCGGCGAACTGGTAGACCGGCTTCGTCGAGGTGGCGGTCTGCTGGGCGCTGTAAGCGTCGGTCATCAAGTCGGTGATGCCGGTGCTCAGTGCGTCGAGGCGCAACTGGATGCCGTTGAGGCGCGAGAGCGCGAAATTGTCGATCTGCGCGCCCTGCGTCGACGAGCAGTAGGAATTGCCGTTGTTGCCCATCGAGCTGGTGAGCGTCGGAGTGGTGTAGGTGGTCGTAGAGCCTGACGTCTTGGCGCACGGATTTCCCTCCGTGTCGCCGTTCTGAATGCAGCCGGTGTTGGAGCGGCCGCTTTGCGGACCGGTGCAAACCTGGCTCAAATTGCTCGGATTCCAATAGGCGGCGGACAGCGCCATGTGGCAGGCGAAAGCGCAGCTGCTCTGCTGCGGCGTCAAATTCTCCATCTGCGTGATGCCCGCCTGCGTCGCTGGCAGCGCCATCGAAGGCGAGTTGTCGAGCAGCAGATAGAAGTTGATGTTGGCCGCCAGCGAGGCGTTCGCCGTCGACGTGCCAGCTAGCGACATGCTCGCAACGCCGAGAATGCCGGCGAAGATGTTGGTGTTCTTCGCGGTGTAGGAGACTGTGACGACCCGCTCGAGCGAATTGCTGCTCGGATTGGTGACGCTGATCGTGAGGTTCGTCTGGCCGGCGACGAGCGAGCCGATGTTGGCGATCTCGCCGTCGAACATGTTCTGCGCGGCCGTCTGCGCAGTGGCGTTCGACTGCTGCATCATGCTCGGCGTCAGGGCTGCGAGCGCCGCCGCGTCCGCCGCGGCGTTGAGCTCTGTGCGCACCTGAGCGGCGTGCGTGAAGTCGATCGCGAGTCCTGTGCCGAACATCAGCATCGGAAGGGCGAGGGCGTACATCATCGCGACATTGCCGCGTCGATCACAAAGAAGGCGCTGAATCGCAAGAGCCATGGCCGACCTCACGTTGCCGCCGCCGCGGCGCGCGATGGCGGATCGAACGGTCGCGCCGCTGAATACGAAGATTTGCGGCCAATATACGAGCCAGTAGGTAAACAGTGTTCGAAGTCGAGGATGGACATTCACTTAAGACGTCCAAAAAGTCCCCTATGGTTAATCAATCTCGACTGCGGCAGGGGAATTGGCGCACAACGTTCGCAATGACCCCGACGGAGGGGCGAGGGCGGGCGAAATTTCACTTCAATGCCCGCGGCTTTTTTTCGGAGGCGTAACTCTCCCGTAATTCCTCTCGGTCAAGATCAGGCTGAGAGTGGTTATTCAGTCCAGCAATTTCATGGCCTTGCGAAAAATACTTGCTAATTCCATTACGCTCGCGTGGGACTTCGCGCGGCGGCAGGATGGAGGACCGGCGGCCGAATTTGCGATGATCATGCCCTTGTTCATCGGGCTCGTCTTCGTGATCGCGCAGCTCGGACTCTATTTCTATTATTCCGCCTCGTTGTTCTACGTGACGCAGACAGCGTCGCGGCAGATTCTGACGGGAAGCGTGGCCAATCAGAACCTGACCGCCGCCCAGTTCAGGACGAACATATTGTGTCCCCTGCTTCCCGGGGCGATGTCGTGCAACAACGTTATAACGAATATAAACGTCATCCCGGAAGCCGAACAGCCGGCAGGTTTCTACTCTTTGATGAATTTCGTTTCCACATCAAGTAATTCGCGCGGCTACACAATGACAGGACTTGCGTCTGTTACCATGAACAATGCGAAGACGAGCTACTGCATCGGATCTCCCGGCGCGATCGTTGCGGTCGAAGTCTACTACGCCATGCCTGTGCTCGGCCTCTCCTGGTTCCTCGGCGTAGCCTCCACTTACAACGGCAAGTCGGTGATTTTCATCAACGCGACCGCCGCCTTCAAGAACGAACCTTTCACGTCGTCGTACTCGGGGTGCTGACATGATCCCCCGTCCACGGACGCGCGCGAGATCGTTCGCGCGGAATTGCGCCGGCGTCAGCACGGTCGAATTCACGCTCATCCTCCCGGTCGCGCTCCTGCTGTTGCTGATGGGGTTCGACACCGCGCGCTACGTTCTGGCGACCGAGCGGGTCGAGGAGATCGCCAACACGGCCGCCGAGATGCTTGCGCAGACCGGCGCCAGCGGCTCCGCGGTCGTCTCTGGCGACGGCACGGTTTCCGACGCGGACCTGCAATTCTATTGGGACTCGGCGATCTTCATATTCCCGGGAGCGGCGGCGGCGGCGCAGGGGCAGAATGCGAACTGGTGGAGCCAGCTCGTCGTCAATATGAGCAGCATCAACTTTGTCGTCTCGCCGACGGGTTGCACGACCAGTTGCAGCTACAAGCCGCGGGTCGTTTGGACGACGCAGAATTACCGCCCGTGCGGCAGCACGATAACGGCGGCGCCGGATTCGACCCCGCCGAGCCCGTCCACATTGCCGACGGACGTGTTCGGCACGGGTTCGATCATCGTCGTCGACGTGACCTATGTTTGGCAGCCGACGTTCGGCGCGTCCTACCTCCCCTCGTTCACCATCTCGCGCAGCGCCTACATGGCGCCGCGCAACGTCCCGACCGTGGAGGCGGCGGCGGGCGACACCAAGGCCTCCAATTGCCCCGGCGCTTTGACGGACGGCGCATGAAGGGCGTTTCTCACGAACCTCTTTCTCGGTGCGGCATGACAATGACGAGGATGTCCCGGCTGACGCGCGCAATCGACGCTCTCTGGAACGATCGCGGCGGAAATTTCGCCGTTCTATTTGCGCTCACGGCTCCCTTGCTGGTGATCATCGTCGGCATGGGGGTCGACTACTACGTCGCCTTGTCCGATAAATCGAGATTGGACACGGCGGCGGACGCGGCCGCGCTCGCGGCCGTCAACACGGCGAAAGCCTACTACGCCGCCAATTCGGGCTCCCAATCCGGGGCGACGTTGGAAAACAACGCTGTCGCCGCCGGCCAGGCGCAGGGGGCCAAGGCGTTCGCCGCCGATGTGGGCTCAACGGTTCTCGCCAGCTTGGTCCTCCAGCCAATCCCGATAAGCTACGCCAACCTGTCCTTTACCGCGAAGGTGACTTGGAACGCGCAAGTGACAGCCCATTTCGGACCGCTGGTCGGAGTTCCCAACATCAATATTCATGGCGACTCCGCGGCGACGACCGGGCTGCCGAAATATCTCGATTTCTATCTCGTAGTCGACACATCGGGCTCGATGGGCATTCCGACCAACGCCGCGGACCAGCAGACGCTGATCGAGACGAATCCCGACAACCCGGTCGAGGCGGCCGCCGGATACAAGGGCGGGTGCCAATTCGCTTGTCACTTTGCAACGTATCAAGGCTTCAACTATACGCAAGCCAACAAGATCCAGCTGAAACTCAATTCGGTCGGCGACTCGGTGCAGGCGCTCCTCTCCACAGCGACCGCCACCAAAGTCATCGCCGATCAATTCCGCATCGGCATCTATCCGTTCATCGTCAATCCGATCGTGGCGGCGCCGCTTTCCTCCGACTTTACGACGGCCAACACGGTCGCCGGCCAGCTGGCGACCTACCTGGACCAGGGTACGACCAACGGCGGCATGGGGAGCGGGGGAACCCATTTCGAGAATCTGTGGCCGGGTCTGAGTTCGACTCTGCAAACGCCGGGGACCGGCCTCAGCTCGTCGTCGCCCTTGCCATTCATTGTTCTGATCACCGACGGCGTTGACAACGGCCAAACCTATACCAACGGCAACTTTTCGGGGAGCACGCCGCAAGTTCCGAGCCTGACCTTCTGCACCAACGCCAAGGCCGCGGGCTATACGGTCGCGGTGCTCCTCATCCCCTACGATTCGATCGTCGATCCAGAGCCCATCTGGAACAATGAAGACGGCCTCGTGAACAGTCTCATTGCCAACAACAAGATCAGCCCCGCGATGCAGACCTGCGCTTCGCCCGGATATTTCTTCAGCGCGGCGACGTCGACCGACATCAACAATGCGATGCAGACCATCTTCTATCAGGCGGTTCAGTCGGCGCGACTGACGCAGTAAGCGACGGGGGCGAGAGTTGCGCGTCGCGTCCGGGAATGCGAACACTCGGCGGCGGGGGCCAGAGAGCAGGAGAAGATTTTTATGCGCTTGGCCCCCTTGGTCGCCGTCCTCATCGCCCTTTGCTCCGCCGCCCCTGCGCGTGCGCTCGACAAGGTGACCTTCGGCGCCAATTGGCTCGCGGACGCGGAGGCGGGCGGCTTCTATCAGGCGCTGGCCGACGGCACCTATCAGAAATACGGCCTCGACGTGACCATCATGCAGGGGGGACCGCAGACCAACGGCGGCCTGTTTCTCCTGATGGGAAAAATCCAGTTCTACATGGGGGGCGATTTGATCGGCGAGTTTCTGACCGCCGACCAGAACCTGCCGAACGTCGTGGTCGCCGCCGAGTTCCAAAAGGATCCGCAGGCCTTCATGTCGCATCCCGGCGTCGGCCTCGACAAGTGGACCGACCTGCCCAAGGCCTCGACGGCTTTCGTCAGCCAGTCCGGCCTCAATTCGTTCTACGCTTGGATGCGAACCGTGTGGGGATTCAGCAACGAGAACGTCAAGCCGTATAATTTCAATTCGGCGCCATTCATCGCCGACAAGCATTCGATCCAGCAGGCCTACGTGACCTCCGAGCCGTTCGGGATCGAGCGCGAGGGCGGCTTCAAGCCGAACGTCTTTTTGCTCCACGACTACGGACTAGCCGGCTACGCCACGACGATCCTCACCCAGCGGGACCTGGCGCAGAAGCGGCCGGATCTGGTGCAGCGCTTCGTCGACGCCTCGGCGATCGGCTGGTACCACTATCTCTACGGCGACAACCGGCAGGCCAACGCGCTGATCAAGAAAGACAACCCCGAGATGACCGACGATCAGATCGCCTATTCCATCGCCAAGATGAAGGAATACGGCATCGTCGATTCGGGCGACGCGCTGAAGCTTGGCATCGGCGCCATGACGGACGCGCGAATGAAGGGCTTCTTCGAGGAGCTCGTCAAAGCCAAAATGGTGAAGCCCGACCTCGACTATAAGAAGATTTATACGCTGCAATTCGTCGACAAGGGTGTCGGGCTCGACCTCAGGCCGCATTGAGCGCGCGCCGCGATCAGCCCGCCGCCACCGCGCCGTGAAGCGTTTCCTCGAGTTTGGCCTTCTCGAGCAGCAAGTCCGTCAGCAACCGCCTCAAGCGCGTGTTCTCCACACGCAGCCGGTCAAGCTCGGCGGAACGGTCGCGCTCATCGTGCAGGCCCGCTCCCCTCGCTTCGCGTGGTTCGGCCGGCGGCGCCCTTTCCAGGGCCGGCGCCAACGGCGGCGCTCTCTCGAGACGGGGTCGCTTCGCGCGCCAACGATGGTAGGTCATCACGCTGACCCCCAGATCTCGCGCAATATCGTTCTGAAGCATCCCGTCGGCCGCCAATTCGTCAGCGTGTTGGAGCTTGGCGGCGATCTCCGACAGCGAATGTCTCTTTCGTTTCACAAGACTCTCCACCGCTGCACGTCGCTATTGCCATCCGGAGGAAACGAACGACGCATCTCGTCGTTCAACACGTACACGAGCGTTAAACGAGGGGCTCGGCGCCGCTCGTCTTTTTCGCGTCCTCCCACGCGTTACTTTCACAGGCTTGGAATCGCGTCCGGTAATCGCGATTTGCCAGACTACGTGATACTATACGCCTCGACGATAAACTTGTTCAAGCTTTTGTGATGAGGGTTGGCGATTTTTGTTATACTACCACTGGCGAGACGCCGGGCGATCGCAAAAGGGCCTGGGCCTTGGGCGCCGATCGGAAGGCGGCGCAGGCGTCGTTGCCAATGTTAAGTGCTTGAGCCGAGCGCGCCGTTCGATCTTCGCCTGAACGTCAAGAAGCCTGGACGTCAAGAAGCAATGCGAGGCTGAGAACGCAGAGCCGGATGATGCGCAAGGCCTGATGCAGCCGCGTTGTGGCGGCTCCGCCGGTCGCCCTGGCTGGCCCAAGCCAAGGAAATGCGGCCGTTGCCGCCCGTCGAGCGAGTTCGCGCCGCCTGCCTCGCGACAAAGCCTTCGAGGGTTGGGCGGGCTCGTCCATTCGCTATCAGCCCATCCAGGCGGGTGCGGGCGTGGCGGCGGGCGCGCTCGCCATGCCCGAGGAGACCGTCGACGCGCTAAACCGTCTTGAGGCGAGGCCGCAGCGGTTCGCGATCGGCCAGTCGGAGATAGAGCCTGAGATAGTCCTCGGCCATGCGGCGAGCGGTGAACCGCTCCTCGAAGCGGCGCCGGATTACGGCGCGCGACAGCGAGCCCACGTCGCGCACCGCCGCGGCGGCGCTGGTGACGTCCTCGACGACGAAGCCGGTGACGCCGTCGTCGACGACTTCCGGGACTGAGCCGCGATTGAAGGCGATCACGGGCGTGCCGCAAGCCATCGCCTCGATCATTACGAGGCCGAACGGCTCGGGCCAATCGATCGGCGCGAGCAGGGCGAACGCCCCGCTCAGGAACTCGGGCTTCTCCTCGTCGCTGATCTCGCCCAGGAACTCGACGCCCGGCGCCGTCAACAGCGGCCGGACCACCTCATCGAAATAATCTTGGTCCATTTTGTCCACTTTCGCCGCGATCTTGAGCCGAAGCCCGCAGCGCCGCGCAATCGCGATCGCGCGGTCGACGCCCTTCTCAGGCGAAATGCGTCCCAGGAAGGCGAGATACGACGGCCGGATCGGCAGCGGCCGCAAGAGATCCGCCGGCAGTCCATGGTAGACGGTGCCGATCCAATTCGCCCGCGGAATCGGGCGGCGTTGCGCGTTCGAGATCGAGATGAGCGGCACGGTCGGGAAGGTTGCGAAGACCGGATGATGCTCCGGCAGGTCCAGGCGTCCGTGCAGCGTCGTCACGAACGGGGTCGATTGCCGCAACATCAGCGAAAATGGGAAGTAGTCGATGTGAAAATGCAACAGATCGAATTCATCGGCGCGTTGGCAGACCTTCTCGATCATCATCATGTGCAGCCCGTAGGGATCGCGCACGGTGCCGTCGAGACGCGAGGAGCGCGGCCACATCGGTTCGAGCTTGGCGCGGGTGACGAAGTCCCCGGTCGCGAACAGCGTGACGTCCTCGCCCATTGCGACCAATTCTTCGGTGAGCCCCGAGACGACCCGTTCGGTTCCCCCGTAGAGCGCCGGCGGCACGGCCTCCGTCAGGGGAGCGATTTGCCCGATCCTCATTGAACGATCCTCCTCACTTATCGTTGAGCCTCAATTCGGGGCTTCCGGCGAATCAGCCTAAGGTCTGATGTCAACTCGCCAAACCGACGCCATATTGCGATGAGAGTTTCGACCTCGGTCCGGCGAGTGAACGTTCGGTTGCGCTCGGAAGTTCCAATTGAAACTCCAAGCTGCGACTTTTGGGTCAGCGTACGATCGGCGTCGGCGTTGCGACGCGGGTTGGCTTGTTGCGGCTGCTGACGGATCTTCGCCTCCGCGCGACGTCGGACGAACAAGCGCGCGCGGCGGCGAGCCAACGAGGGGCGCGCGACTCCCAGTCCGCAAAAAGGCCCAGACTCCCGTCTCATTCGAGATGCCAAGAGCAAGTGTTTCTCTCCAGCATGGCTTGACGCCGGAGGAGCGAGGACGTGACAGAAACCGTAGACAAAGCGACTCTCGCGCGCGCTCACGAGGCGGCGTCGGAGAAGGAATCCCATTTTCATGGCACGCCGACCACGGCGCTGCAGGATGGGCAGTCGCACGCGCTCAAGCATGACGACACATTCGCAGTGTTCAATCACAGTGGAGACGCGCTCGCGTGGCCCGGAAGCCCGGAGGGCGTCTATCATCGCGACACCCGCTATCTCTCGCATTTCAAGCTTACGCTGGAGAGCGCCGAGCTCAATCTGCTCAGCTCAACGATCAGCGACGACAATTCGACGCTGACCTGCGATCTGACGAACCCGGACCTCTTCGACGAGGCGGGGAACCTGCTCCTCGCGCAGGGTCTTCTTCACATTCGCCGCTCGCGGCTGCTTTGGCGCGGCAGCCTGTTCGAGCGCGTGTCGGCGACCAATTTCGGCGACAAGCGCGCCCGAATTCGTCTGGAGATCGCGTTTCGCGCCGACTTCGCCGATCTCTTCGAGGTGCGCGGCAGCAAGCGCCAACGTCGCGGCCAGGAGCACAAGCCTTCGATTGGCGCGGGGCGATTGACCCTCAGCTACACCGGCCTGGACGAGCGCTTGCGCATAACGACGCTCCGCTTCGCTCCGAAGCCCACCACCTTGACCGGGACGCAAGCGACTTATGAAGTCGATCTCGAGGTCAAGGAGACCCGCGCCATCTTCGTCGAGGTTGGTTGCGGAACGGAAGGCGGCGAGCGTCCGTTCCCTGAGGCCTTCTTCGTGGCGCTTCGCGACGGGAAGCGGGCTTCGCGCGCGATGGGCCAACGCACGGCGGCCCTGACGACCTCGAACGACATCTTCAACGAGACCGTTCAGCGCAGCGTGGCGGACCTCCATACGCTCACCACCAGCCTTCCCACGGGTCCTTACCCCTACGCCGGAATCCCGTGGTACAGCACCGTGTTCGGACGCGACGCGCTGGTCACCGCCTTGGAGATGCTCTGGTTCGATCCGAGCGTGGCGCGCGGCGTGCTGCGTTATCTCGCGGCCAATCAGGCGACAGAAGAGAACGACAAGGCGGACGCCGAGCCGGGAAAGATCTTGCACGAGGCGCGTGGCGGCGAAATGGCGGCGCTGGGCGAGGTGCCATTCCGGCGCTACTACGGCAGCGTCGACGCGACGCCGCTCTTTCTCTGTCTTGCCGGAGCCTACCTGAAGCGGAGCGGCGACATCGACTTCATTCGCGTCCAACTGCCGAACTTCGAAGCGGCGCTGGCCTGGATCGAACACTACGGCGACCGCGACGGCGACGGCTTCGTCGAATATGGCCGCCGGACCGGCGAGGGCCTGGTCAACCAGGGCTGGAAGGACAGCCACGATTCCATCTCGCATGCGGATGGGTCGCTCGCTTCCGGGCCGATCGCGCTCTGCGAGGTTCAAGCCTATGTCTACGGCGCGCGGCTCGCCATGGCGGATATATTCGAGCGCCTGGGCGACAAGCGCCGCGCCGCGGAGCAGGCGGAGAGCGCCGAAACGCTGCGGCGCCGCTTCGACCAGTTGTTCTTCGACGAGGAACTCGGCCTCTACGTGCTCGCGCTCGACGGCGACAAGAAGCCGTGCCGCGTGCGCAGCTCGAACGCAGGGCACGCGCTCTTCACCGGCATCGCCTATCCGGAACGCGCGACCTCGGTTGCGGCGACCTTGATGTCGAGCGACTCGTTTTCCGGTTGGGGCGTCAGGACGCTCGCTTGCACTGAGGAGCGATACAACCCGGCGAGCTACCACAATGGATCCGTGTGGCCGCACGACAATTCGATCATCGCGGCCGGATTCGCCCGCTACGGGTTGCGCCGCGAGGCCTCGCGCGTCTTCGAGGGCATGTTCGCCGCTTCGGCCTACATCGACCTTCACCGGTTGCCCGAATTGTTCTGCGGCTTCACCCGGAGACCCGGCCGGGGCCCAACGTTCTACCCCGTCGCCTGCGCGCCGCAGGCTTGGGCGGCGGCGGCGCCGCTCTCGATGCTGCAATCCTGCCTCGGCCTCGAGTTCGATCCCGGCCGGCGAACGATCATGTTCGATCAATCGTACTTGCCAGCCTTTCTGACGGACGTCGTGTTGCGTCGCTTGTCGTTGGACGGAGGGACGGCCGACGTCGCCTTGAGCCGGGTGGGCGAACGTGTGGTCGTCGATGTGCTCGCCGAGCACGGCGGCCTCAGCGTCGTCAGCCGCGTTTGAGCCAACCCGGGGCGGGGCGCCGATACTCACCAGCGGAACGAATTGCACTGAGCGCGGTTTGATGGGCATGGGTCCGGAGAGGAACATGTCCAAGGTCGCCGTGGTGACGGGCGCCGGCGCGGGCATTGGCCGCGCTGCCGCTGTGGAGTTCGCCAAGCAGGGCTACGACGTCGGGCTGCTGTCGCGCGATCCCGGTCGTTTGCAATCCGCAGCCGAGGACGTCGAGCGCTACGGCGTGCGCGCGCTCAAAATCCCGACTGACGTCGCCGATGCGAAGGCCGTCGAAGCGGCGGCCGACCAAATCGAACAGGAACTCGGACCGATCGACGTCTGGGCCAATGTCGCCATGGCGACCGTCTTCGCGCCGGTCAGCCGAATGACGCCTGAAGAGATCGAACGCGCCACCAAGGTCACCTATCTTGGCCAAGTCTACGGCGTCATGGCGGCGCTGAAGCGGATGCGTTCTCGCAATCGCGGCGCGATCGTCAACGTGGGCTCGGCGCTGGCTCATCGCGCGATCCCGCTGCAGTCGGCCTATTGCGGCGCGAAATTCGCCATTCGCGGCTTCACGGATTCGCTGCGTTCGGAGTTGCTTCACGATGGGCTCGACATCCAGCTCAGCGAGGTCGACCTTCCCGCGGTGAACACGCCGCAATTCGATTGGGCGCTGAACAAGACCGGCCTTCGCGTCCAGCCGATTCCGCCGATTTTTCAGCCGGAGGTCGCCGCGCGGGCGATCGTGTTCGCTGCGACGCATCGGCGGGCGCGGTTGTGGGTGGGCCTGTCGACGATCAAAGCGATCGTGGCGAACTGGTTCGCGCCCGGCCGGATCGATCAGTTCCTGGCGAGCGCCGGCTATTCCGGCCAGTTGGCGGATCGGCTCTTGCCGTCAAACGCGCCGTCGAATCTTTTCGAGCCGGTCGCCGGCGACTACGGAGCGCATGGTCGCTTCGACAGTCAGGCGAGGCCGGTGAGCTGGCAGCTTTTCGCAGATCGTCATCGCACCGCGGTTACGCTCGGCGCGGTCGCTCTCTTCTGGATGCTGTCGCGGCGCGGCTCGAAGCGACGCACCGTGCGCGCTTTGCCGCGGCGATAGCGCGCCCTTCAACGCTTGGTCGCAACCATGCAGCCGCGAAGAAAGATGCGGACGCATTCGCGCGCTCGCTTGGCGATTTCGGCCAAGCCTTGATCATGGGCTTCAGCGACACCTTCGTCGTCATTGGCGTGCTGCTCGCGATCGCCGCCTTCGCTTTGTTGTTCGCACGGAAGGCGCAAGGCTCGGCCGGAGCCGGGGCGCACTGAGGGGGCGAGGGCGAGGCGACAGGCGCTAATGCGTTTCGGCGATTTCGCGCCGCATGGCTTCCAACCCCGTCCGATTTCTCAATATATAGTGCGAGCAGAAACCGACTCGGCCGCTGGCCGAACAATCGCTGTGTCGCAGGGGGATCCATGGCCATGCCTGGAGAGGGCTCTCAGCGGATTGGTCAGAGTGCGCTTTGGCGCCTCGACGCGACCGATCTCACTTCCGCGTTCGCATCCGGCGCCTGCACGCCGCTGCAGGCGGTCGAGACAGGCTTCGAGCGCATCCGCGCGCTTGATCCGCGTTTGAACGCTATGGTCGCTCTCTCGCCGACGGCGCGGGAGGAGGCGGCTGCGAGCACGGAGCGCTGGCGGCTAGGCCAGCCAAAAGGCCCGCTCGACGGCGTGCCGATCGTCGTCAAAGACAATCTGCTCGTGAGCGGAATGCCCGCAGCATTCGGCGGCAGGCTCTATTCTGAGGTCGTCCAGCGCGACGAATTGCCGATCAAGCGGCTGCGGGAGGCCGGCGCCGTCGTGGTCGGCAAGACCAATTGTCCGGAGTTCGCCCTCGAGGGCTACACCGCCAATGCGGCGTTCGGCGCCACGCGCAACCCCTACGATCCTAGTCTCACGCCAGGCGGTTCGAGCGGCGGCTCGGTCGCCGCGGTCGCAGCCGGATACGTTCCCCTCGCCATCGGCACGGACGGTGGCGGCTCCTTGCGCCGCCCCGCCGCCTACACCGGGCTGTTCGGGCTCAAGCCCGGGGTCGGCGCCGTGCCGCGCGATGAGGGTTTGCCGCAATTGCTGCTGGACTACGAAGTCGTCGGCGCTTTCGCGCGCACGACTCGCGATCTGCGACTAGCGCACGGCGTCCTCGCCGGGCAGGAGCGGACGAACATCACAAGTGCGTGTCCCGCCCCGCGCCGCCTTCTCTACGCCCCGCGTCTCGGCGCGGCGGCTTGCGATCCGGCGATCATCGCCGCGTGCGATGCTGTCGCGGCGCGATTCGCCGAGCTCGGGCATGTCGTCGTCGAACGCGAACTACCGTTCGACGTCGCCCCGCTCAACGCGTTGTGGCCGATCGTCGGCCGCGTCGCGCTCGCCTGGCTGCGAGGACGCGAGAAGGACTTCGATCGCCTCGCCAGTCGCAAATATGTGGAATGGGCGGACGCGGGCGAGGCTGTCAAAGCCCGGGACCTTTACGAGTTCCTCGATCTCGTCGAGCGCCTGCGCAAGGACGTGCGCGACGCCTTTCAGCAATGGGACGCGATCCTTACGCCGAGTTGCGCCGCCATGCCGTGGCCAGCCGAAGAGCCGTTTCCGACCGCGATCGGCGGCGCCCCTGTCGGCCCCCGCGGCCATGCCGTCTACACCGCCTGGGTCAACGCCGTTCACGCGCCCGCGATCGCCATTCCCGCGGGAGACAGCGGCGGAATCCCGATCGGCTGCCAGCTCGTCGGTCCCCTCGCTGCAGAGCTTCTGCTGCTCGACCTTGCAGGAGAATATGAAGCGCGCTACCTCACAGCGCCGCGTTGGCCCGCTATCGCCATGAGCGGAGCAGGAGAGGCCTAAGTCACGTGATCAATCTGGAGGTGGGCCTGGCCGACGCACGTCGCGCCCGGTTGTCGTAATGCTTTCTGCGCTTGGGGTTGTTCTCCCGATCTTCGGTCTCATCTTCGCCGGCTATCTCTGCCGCAAGCTCGGCGCACTCGGCGAGAATTCGGCGGCCGAGCTCAATCGCTTCGTCGTGCGCCTCGCTTTGCCGGCGCTCCTCTTCAGCATCATGGCGCACACGAAGTGGTCGGACCTCGACCAGCCCGGCTTCGCGGCCGCCTTCGGCTTGAGCGGCGCGATCGTCTTCGCGTTGACTCTTCTGTTCCGCCTTCGCGGGGCGAAAAGTCTCGCCGACGCCAGTCTCGACGGTCTGAACGCGGGCTACGCGAACTCCGGATTCATCGGCTTGCCGCTGTGCATGATCGTCTTCGGCAAGGACAGTTCGCCGCTGGCGACGATCGCCACGATCGTGACGGCCTGCGTCATCTTCGCCATCGCCATCGTGCTGATCGAGATCGGACTTCAAAAGGAGCAACGCCCACTCGCGCTGACGCTCAAGGTCGGCGGCTCCTTGGCTCGCAACCCGCTGCTGGTCGCGCCCGCCCTCGGCGCGGCTGTCGCGGCGAGCGGGATCGCGCTGCCGGGGAGCGTCGAGACCTTCCTAAAATTTCTCGGCAATTCGGCTTCGCCCTGCGCGCTGGTCGCGCTCGGCTTGTTCCTCGCGCAGTCGAAGCGGTCGGAAAAGCCGGTCGGCGGGCTCGCGCTCGCGCTCGTCGCCGTCAAGCTTCTCCTGAACCCGGCGATCGCCTGGCTGCTCGCCGGCGCCGCGTTCCGGCTCTCGCCGGCCGTCGTTCATGTCGCGGTGCTGATAAGCGCGCTGCCGACCGGCACCGGCCCGTTCATGCTGGCGGAGTTCTACCAGCGGGAGGCGACGACGACGTCGCAAACAATCCTGCTGTCGACGATCATTTCGGTTTTCACGATCTCCGCCTATCTCGCCTGGATCCGCTGACGCAGCGCAGGCGTCGAGGCCCGGGCCGGACGTGACTGTTAACCCAAAATTAATGGGCGAACGTTACACACACTGCGGGCGATAGGGTCATCGACCGAAGCATGTATCGAACGGGCAATTGGCCCGCGGTCGTTGATTTCGTCTCAAGGCGCTGGAATCGGACGCGGCGAACGCATCTCCGAGTGCATGAAGCTCTTCCGGCGTACTGGCTCGTGCGAGCTATGTTCCCCACGTCGTTTTTGCTCACCCGAGCGGTGAAGGCGTCAACGTCGATTGAGGCGCGTTTGCAGTTTGTCGTCGTCTCGCTCCCGCGAGGCTTCTGACTGCGCATTGCGCCGAATCGGCGAGGGACTTGGCTTTCTCGTTTTGGCGGGGCTGGCGGCGGAACCTCTTTCTCAAGGTACGAGCGCGCGCCCATGACGTCGATCATTTCCAACCTGACCCCCAGCCAGATTTCGGCTCTTACCACGGCGAATATCGCGGCGCTCACGACAACCGACATAGCGGCGCTGAGCACGCAGCAGGCCGCTGCGCTGACGTCGACGCAACTTGGGGTGATGACAACTACAGACATCGCGGCGTTCACTGCGCCGCAGGTCAGCGCTCTGACGATGAATGCGATCATTGGCCTGACGGTCGGCGGCATCCAAAGCATGACGACCACGGAAGTCGCTGCGCTGAACACGGCGGCATTCGCGGCTTTGACGACCACCGAGGTTGCGAACCTGACGACCAGCCAGGTCGCGGCGCTGTCGACCAAGGAGGTGGCGGCCCTGACGACTTCGCAGGCGGCGGCGTTGACGACGAGCCAGGCGGCAGTGTTGACGACCTCGCAGGCGGCGGCGATCAGCAGCAAGGACATTGCGGCGCTGACCACGGCTGATGCGGCGGCGCTGACGACTTCGGACGTAGCGGTGTTGACGAGCGGCCAGGTGGCGGCGCTGACGACCAGCGCGGTGGCGGCCCTGACGACGAGCCAGGCGGCGGCGCTGACGACGGGCCAGGCGCATGCGCTGAGCTCCGCCCAGGCGAAGGCGCTGACCACCTCTGACCTCGTGTCGCTGTCCACCAGCGCGGTGGCGGCGTTGGCGACCGGCGCGCTCGCCGGTCTGACGACATCGCAGGTCGCGGCGTTGACGACCTCGCAGGTCGTGGCCCTGTCGACCTCGCAAGTGGCGGCGCTGACGACTTCGCAGGCGGCGGCGCTGACGACCTCGCAGGCGGCGGCGCTGACGACCTCACAGGCGGCGGCGATCACCAGCAAGGACATCGCGGCGCTGACGACGAGCCAGGTGGCGGCGTTGACGACTTCGGACGTCGCAGTGTTGACGAGCGGCCAGGTGGCGGCGCTGACGACCAGCGCGGTGGCGGCCCTGACGACGAGCCAGGCGGCGGCGCTGACGACGGGCCAGACGCATGCGCTGAACTCCGCTCAGGCGGCGGCGCTGACGACTTCTGATCTCACGTCGCTGTCGACCAGCGCGGTCGCGGCGCTGTCGACCGGCGCGCTCGCCGGTCTGACGACGAGCCAGGTGGCGGCGCTGACGACCGGCCAGGTGGTGGCCCTGTCGACCGAGCCAGGTGGCGGCGCTGACGACGAGCCAGGCTGCGGCGCTGACGACCTCGCAGGCGGCGGTGTTGACGACCTCGCAGGCGGCGGCGATCACCAGCAAGGACGTCGCGGCGCTGACGACCAGCCAGGTGGCGGCGCTGACGACCTCGGATGTCGCGGTGTTGACGAGCGGCCAGGTCGCGGCGCTGACGACCAGCGCGGTGGCGGCCTTGACGACGAGCCAGGCGGCGGCGCTGACGACGGGCCAGGCGCATGCGCTGAGCTCCGCCCAGGCGAAGGCGCTGACGACCTCTGACCTCGTGTCGCTGTCGACCAGCGCGGTGGCGGCGCTGGCGACCGGCGCGCTCGCCGGTCTGACGACGAGCCAGGTGGCGGCGCTGACGACCGGCCAGGTGGTTGCCCTGTCGACCTCGCAGGTGGCGGCGTTGACCACGAGCCAGGCTGCGGCGCTGACGACCTCGCAGGCGGCGGTGTTGACGACCTCGCAGGCGGCGGCGATCACCAGCAAGGACGTCGCGGCGCTGACGACCAGCCAGGTGGCGGCCCTGACGACTTCGGATGTCGCGGTGCTGACGAGCGGCCAGGTGGCGGCGCTGACGACCAGCGCGGTGGCGGCCTTGACGACGAGCCAGGCGGCGGCGCTGACGACGGGCCAGGCGCATGCGCTGAGCTCGGCTCAGGCGGCGGCGCTGACGACCTCTGACCTCATGTCGCTGTCGACCAGCGCGGTGGCGGCGCTGTCGACCGGCGCGCTCGCCGGTCTGACGACGAGCCAGGTGGCGGCGCTGACGACCTCACAGGTCGTGGCCCTGTCGACCAGCCAGGTGGCGGCGTTGACGACCTCGCAGGCTGCGGCGCTGACGACCTCGCAGGCGGTGGTGTTGACGACCTCGCAGGCTGCGGCGATCACCAGCAAGGACGTCGCGGCGCTGACGACCAGCCAGGTGGCGGCGCTGACGACCTCGGATGTCGCGGTGTTGACGAGCGGCCAGGTGGCGGCGCTGACGACCAGCGCGGTGGCGGCCTTGACGACGAGCCAGGCGGCGGCGCTGACGACGGGCCAGACCCATGCGCTGAGCTCCGCCCAGGCGGCGGCGCTGACCACGTCTGACCTCGTGTCGCTGTCGACCAGCGCGGTGGCGGCGCTGTCGACCGGCGCGCTCGCCGGTCTGACGACGAGCCAGGTGGCGGCGCTGACGACCTGCCAGGTCGTGGCCCTGTCGACCTCGCAGGTGGCGGCGCTGACGACCTCGCAGGCGGCGGCGCTGACGACGAGCCAGGCGGTGGTGTTGACCACCTCGCAGGCTGCGGCGATCACCAGCAAGGACGTCGCAGCGCTGACGACCAGCCAGGTGGCGGCGCTGACGACCTCGGATGTCGCGGTGTTGACGAGCGGCCAGGTCGCGGCGCTGACGACCAGCGCGGTGGCGGCCTTGACGACGAGCCAGGCGGCGGCGCTGACGACGGGCCAGGCGCATGCGCTGAGCTCCGCCCAGGCGAAGGCGCTGACGACCTCTGACCTCGTGTCGCTGTCGACCAGCGCGGTGGCCGCGCTGGCGACCGGCGCGCTCGCCGGTCTGACGACGAGCCAGGTGGCGGCGCTGACGACCTCGCAGGTCGTTGCCCTGTCGACCTCGCAGGTGGCGGCGTTGACGACCTCGCAGGCTGCGGCGCTGACGACCTCGCAGGCGGCGGTGTTGACGACCTCGCAGGCGGCGGCGATCACCAGCAAGGACGTCGCGGCGCTGACGACCGGCTCAGGTGGCGGCGCTGACGACTTCGGATGTCGCGGTGCTGACGAGCGGCCAGGTGGCGGCGCTGACGACCAGCGCGGTGGCGGCCTTGACGACGAGCCAGGCGGCGGCGCTGACGACGGGCCAGACGCATGCGCTGAGCTCGGCTCAAGCGGCGGCGCTCACCACGTCTGACCTCGTGTCGCTGTCGACCAGCGCCGTGGCGGCGCTGTCGACCGGCGCGCTCGCCGGTCTGACGACCTCGCAGGTGGCGGCGCTGACGACCGGCCAGGTGGTCGCCCTGTCGACCAGCCAAGTGGCCGCCCTGACGACGAGCCAGGCCGCCGCGTTGACGACGAGCCAGGCGGTGGTGTTGACGACCGCGCAGGCGGCGGCGATCACCAGCAAGGACGTCGCAGCGCTGACGACCAGCCAGGTGGCGGCGCTGACGACCTCGGATGTCGCGGTGTTGACGAGCGGCCAGGTCGCGGCGCTGACGACCAGCGCGGTGGCGGCCTTGACGACGAGCCAGGCGGCGGCGCTGACGACGGGCCAGACGCATGCGCTCAGCTCCGCTCAAGCGGCGGCGCTCACCACGTCTGACCTCGTGTCGCTGTCGACCAGCGCGGTGGCGGCGTTGGCGACCGGCGCGCTCGCCGGTCTGACGACGAGCCAAGTGGCGGCGCTGACGACCGGCCAGGTCGTGGCCCTGTCGACCACCCAAGTGGCCGCTTTGACGACGAGCCAGGCTGCGGCGCTGACGACGAGCCAGGCGGTGGTGTTGACGACCTCGCAGGCGGCGGCGATCAGCAGCAAGGACATTGCGGCGCTGACCACGGCTGATGTGGCGGCGCTGACGACTTCGGATGTCGCGGTGCTGACGAGCGGCCAGGTGGCGGCGCTGACGACCAGCGCGGTGGCGGCTCTGACGACGAGCCAGGCGGCGGCGCTGACGACGGGCCAGGCCCATGCACTGACCTCCGCCCAGGCGGCGGCGCTCACCACGTCTGACCTCGTGTCGCTGTCGACCAGCGCCGTGGCGGCGCTGGCGACCGGCGCGCTCGCCGGTCTGACGACGAGCCAGGTGGCGGCGCTGACGACCAGCCAGGTGGTGGCCCTGTCGACCTCGCAGGTGGCCGCTCTGACGACGAGCCAGGCTGCCGCGCTGACGACCTCGCAGGCGGTGGTGTTGACCACCTCGCAGGCTGCGGCGATCACCAGCAAGGACGTCGCAGCGCTGACGACCAGCCAGGTGGCGGCGCTGACGACCTCGGACGTCGCGGTGTTGACGAGCGGCCAGGTGGCGGCGCTGACGACCAGCGCGGTGGCGGCCCTGACGACGAGCCAGGCGGCGGCGCTGACGACGGGCCAGACCCATGCGCTGACCTCGGCTCAAGCGGCAGCGCTCACCACGTCTGACCTCGTGTCGCTGTCGACCAGCGCGGTCGCGGCGCTGTCGACCGGCGCGGTCGCTGGCCTGACGACGAGCCAGGTGGCGGCGCTGACGACCGGCAGGTGGTGGCCCTGTCGACCTCGCAGGTGGCGGCGCTGACGACCTCGCAGGCGCGGCGCTGACGACGGCCAGGCGGCGGTGTTGACGACCTCGCAGGCGGCGGCGATCACCAGCAAGGACGTCGCGGCGCTGACGACCAGCCAGGTGGCGGCGCTGACGACCTCGGACGTCGCGGTGTTGACGAGCGGCCAGGTGGCGGCGCTGACGACCAGCGCGGTGGCGGCCCTGACGACGAGCCAGGCGGCGGCGCTGACGACGGGCCAGGCGCATGCGCTGAGCTCCGCCCAGGCGGCGGCGCTGACGACGTCTGACCTCGTGTCGCTGTCGACCAGCGCGGTGGCGGCGCTGGCGACCGGCGCGCTCGCCGGTCTGACGACGAGCCAGGTGGCGGCGCTGACGACCGGCCAGGTGGTGGCGCTGTCGACCAGCCAGGTGGCGGCGTCTGACGACCTCGCAGGCTGCGGCGCTGACGACCTCGCAGGCGGCGGTGTTGACGACCTCGCAGGCGGCGGCGATCACCAGCAAGGACGTCGCGGCGCTGACGACCAGCCAGGTGGCGGCGCTGACGACCTCGGACGTCGCGGTGTTGACGAGCGGCCAGGTGGCGGCGCTGACGACCAGCGCGGTGGCGGCCCTGACGACGAGCCAGGCGGCGGCGCTGACGACGAGCCAGGCGCATGCGCTGAGCTCCGCCCAGGCGGCGGCGCTCACCACGTCTGACCTCGTGTCGCTGACGACCAGCGCCGTGGCGGCGCTGTCGACCGGCGCGCTCGCCGGTCTGACAACCTCGCAGGTGGCGGCGCTGACGACCGGCCAGGTCGTGGCCCTGTCGACCTCGCAGGTGGCGGCGCTGACGACCTCGCAGGCTGCGGCGCTGACGACGAGCCAGGCGGTGGTGTTGACCACCTCGCAGGCGGCGGCGATCACCAGCAAGGACGTTGCGGCGCTGACGACCAGCCAGGTGGCGGCGCTGACGACCTCGGACGTCGCGGTGTTGACGAGCGGCCAGGTGGCGGCGCTGACGACCAGCGCGGTGGCGGCCTTGACGACGAGTCAAGCGGCGGCGCTGACGACGAGCCAGGCGCATGCGCTGACCTCGGCTGAAGCGGCGGCGTTGACGACCGCTGACCTCGTCGTCGCTGTCGACCAGCGCCGTGGCGGCGCTGTCGACCGGCGCGGTCGCCGGTCTGACGACGAGCCAGGTGTCGGCGCTGACGACCAGCGACATGGTGGCGCTGACGACCTCGCAGGTGGCGGCGCTGACGTCCAGCCAGACGGCGGCGCTGACGACGACTGACCTCGTGACGCTCTCGACCAGTCAGATCGTGGCGCTCAACACCACGTCGTTGGCTGGCTTGTCCACGGCTGACCTCTCGGCATTGCACAGCGCACAAGCCAACGCATTCACCTCGCAACAGACGCACGCGATGTCGGACGCGCAGGTGAACGCGGTGCTCTACGCCTACGAGAACAACACCTAAGTAGCTGCCAACTTCCGCGGCGTTCGCTTTTCTTGTGCGGACGCCGCGGAGCGCTTTTGTTGAACGGCCTAGACCGAGCGGCCGCTCGGTCTAGAGTCCTCAATCGCCACGCGTTTTGGCGAAAATCGGCGTTCACTTTTTCGCGGCGCGCTCCAAGACTTCCGCCGGTGCCATCGCCGAGGCAATGGACCCCTTCGGCGCGCCCGAGCGGTCGCTCTGGGATAGACGCCGACCCTCCGGCGCGTTAAGCGCGAGCGACGACGACGGCTCTCGTCCGAAGCGCGCGACGCTCTGGGGTTTGAGCCTTCGCAGCCCACGCTTGAAAGGCTCTCAAAAAGCATGGCGATTGCAGTGGAGAACTTGGGCGAGTCGCTTTCTCGATGCGACCTGCTGATCGTCGGCGCGGGCTTTTACGGGGCGACGCTGGCCGAGCGAGCCGCAAACGAGCTGGGCAAGCGGGTCGTTCTCATCGACCGGCGCCCCCATATCGGCGGCAACGCCTACAGCGAACGGGACCCGGGAACGGGGATCGAAATTCACAAATACGGCGCGCATCTCTTTCATACGCCGAATGAGACCGTTTGGTCGTATCTCAACCGCTTTACGGCGTTCACCGACTACCGACATCGCGTGTTTTCGACCTACCGCGACCAAGTCTACGCGATGCCGATCAATCTCGGCACGATCTGCCAATTCTTCGGCCGCCGCTTGTCGCCTGAAGAGGCGCGCGCCCTCGTCGCCGAACAGGCCGCCGAGCTTGGCGGCAAGCCGCCGGTCAATCTCGAGGAGAAGGCGATCTCGCTGATCGGTCGCCCGCTCTACGAGGCGTTCATCCGCGGCTACACCGCCAAGCAATGGCAGACCGATCCGCGCGATCTGTCCGAGCACATCATCACGCGCCTGCCGGTGCGCTACACCTTCGACAATCGCTATTTCTCCGACGCTTTCGAGGGCTTGCCGGTCGACGGCTACACGGCGATCTTCGAGCGGATGCTGGCGAGCCCGCTGATCGACGTGCGGCTCGGCGTCGACTATTTCGACATCAAGCCGCTCGTGCGTCGTGGCGCGCCGGTCGTCTACACCGGCCCGATCGACCGCTATTTCGACTACGCGGAGGGCGAGCTCGGCTGGCGCACCGTCGACTTCGAGCAAGAAACGCTGCCGATCGGCGACTTCCAGGGGACGGCGGTGATGAATTACGCCGACGAAACTACGCCCTTCACGCGCATCCTGGAGTTTCGCCACTTCAATCCCGAGCGCGATTATCCCAAGGACAGGACGGTGATCGTGCGCGAGTATTCGCGCTTCGCCTCGCGCGGCGACGAGCCGTACTATCCGATCGACACCGCGGCCGACAAAGCGACCTATCTGCGTTACAAGGCCCGCGCCGCGGCCGAGGCCAACGTTCATTTCGGCGGCCGGCTCGGCTCCTATCGCTACTGGGACATGCACCAGGCGATCGGCGCCGCGCTGAAGGCGTTCGAGAATATCATGACGCCTCATTTCGCAGCGGGGCCGCCCATCGGGTCGGCGACGGCCGCCGCCGGCGGCTTATAGACGCGCTACTGGCGTTTGCTCCAAAAGCGCCCGTCAGGCGGAAGCGCAGAGAAGTCGTTCCATCGTTCGAGCTTCTCGACGTAGAGGCGCCGGTAGGCGTCGTCGTCGAGACGCTCGATGTTCTCGAGGTCGAGCTCCGCGCCGATCTCGTAGTAGACGTCGAGGTTGGTCAGATCGGGAACTGGCGCGGCGCCTCGCTCGCAATCGGCCTGCATTTCCCAAAACACATCTTCCAGCCGTCGCGTCAAAGCGGGAATGTCGCGCAGCGCGCTGGCGTCGCGGGAAAGCTGGAGACGATCGCGATACGGCGCGAGGCTGCTGCGATCGCGCCCGAACGCGATCGCGCGGCGCACGTACTCGTCCGTCGTCGGGCAGATGAACTCCTGAAGTCCGGCCGCGGCTACGACGCTGCTGCAGAACCGCGATGCGAAGGTTCTCCCCGGCGCGGTCAGGACGGGCAGTCCCATGGTGAGCGCGTCGGCCGCGGTCGAATGCGCTCCGTACGGCATGGTGTCGAGAAAGAGATCGGCGACCGGAATTCTCGCGAAATGTTCGGGATTGGCGACCTTCTTGGCGAAGAGGATTCGCTCTGCTTCGATCCCTCTCGCGGTCGCCGCGTTGCGCAGACGCTCATTGGTTTGATCGTCGCCCGTCAGCAGCCAAAGCACGCTGTTGGGGACTTCGCGCAAAATCGTCGCCCAGAGGCCGAAGCAATTCGCGGTCAGCTTCTGCATGCCGTTGAAGGAGGCGTAGACGAAAGCGTCCTCCGGCAATCCGACTTCGGCGCGCGTCGGCGTGCGCTGGTCGATGACGCGCTTGCGGTCGAGCGGCTGATTGCAGGGAATGCGGAGGACCTTTTCGGAATAGAAAAGCTCGTGGCTCGGCGGCACGATCACGTCGTCGGCGATCATGTACTGGTGATAGGGGCTCGCCATCGTGCCGGGATAGCCGCACCAGTTGACGATGACAGGCGCCGGCCGGTAGGCGAAAATCCCGGTGCGGGCGTGCTTCGTGTAGCCGTTGAGATCGACGAGGATGTCGACTTCGTCCGCGACGATCTTTGCGGCGGCCTGTTGGTCGGTGAGCTTGTCGATGTCCCGCCAATGGTCGACGGCCGCTTTCATGCGCGCCTGCGTGGCGTCGCCGCGACCGTCGCCGGAATAATAGGCGAGGATCTCGACGCGGCTCTTGTCATGCAGCTCGAACACCTCGCGCAAAGCGAAGCCGACCGCATGGTCGCGCAAATCCGACGAGACGTAGCCGACGCGCAGGCGCTCGCCCGTTCCGACCTTTCGCTTAACGGAGGGCCGCGCGACCGCCCTCGTATCGGGACGACCGACGAAGGATTGGTTGTAACGGTAGGCTTTCGCCAGTTGAAACATCGGATCATCCGTATGGACGGCGAGCGCCATTGGCGACATCGCCGTCAGGAGATGCTGGGCGGAAACGTGTTCGTTGGGCGTCAGCACCGGCCATTTGCATTGACGCTGCCGAAGCGCGATCCAATGTTGCGCCGCTCCGGTCTTGTCGGGGCGCAACTCAACCGCGAGCTTCAGCGCGTCCTCGGCGGAGCTCAGAAGCTCCACCTCTTCGAACACCCGGCCGATATGCTCGAGGGCCATGAGCCTGTGGCGGACTTGGTCGCTGGTGATGCTCGAGGTTCTGCCGACGTAATCCTGCCACTGACGAATCGCGAGCGTGCGCTGCCCCATGTCCTCGAGCGTGCGGCCGAGGTTGACATTCGCCGGACCGAACATCGGCTCCTGCTTGACGCAGGCGCGCAGGGCGTTGATCGCGCCCGCTGCGTCGCCCAGATCCCTCAACGCGACCGAGAGATTGAAATAAGCAAGATGGAGGTGGGAGTGTTCCGGATTGAACGCGACCCAGGTCTTGTAGAGTTCCGACCCTTCTCGCGCGCGCCCTTCAGTCTTCAGGCCCTCCGCGATTTGAAACAGTTCCGGCAGGCTGAGCTGCTGCTTGCGCGCCAGGTCGAAAGATTCGTGCGGGGCGTCTTTAGTGCTGGCCGTTGTCGACATCGGGGGCTCGTTCTCAACCGGAATTCGCTGAACGGCGAGACTGGCTCTCGCCTGGATCGTTTCGGTAGGTAGGGCCCCGAGCTTGCTTCTAGCTTGTCGCGGCTCGGCCGTACAATCGCCGCTGCGCGTCTACCGGTTCAGGGCGACGCGTGCGGGACGATGGGATTGCCGCTCGCGACGTCGGCCTTGGGCCGATAGTAGGGTTGCCGTTTCCGGGCGATCGGAAGCGAAAGCGGACCTTCGGCCGGCATGAGCCCTTGAGTGGACGGCGGGCAGTCGGACCACTCCTCAGCGCGTTTCCTCAGGGCTTTTTTGATTGAATGAAACACTACACACATTTTTCCGATTATGGGACATTCATTGCAGCGCGCGCGGCGCGGCGTTAGTTTCACCGCATGAGCGAGGAATCCTTCAGCGCGCGCCTTCGCGCCGCCTGCGAGACGATGCCTCGGCAGCTTCGGGCTCGCCGCGCAATGGGTGCATGACAATCCGCACGACGTCGCACTCTTGACGATGCGCGAGCAGGCGCGGCGAGCCGGCGTCACGCCGGCTTCGATGACCCGTCTCGCCCAGCGGATCGGCTTTGACGGCTACGAGGCGCTGCGCGCGATCCACGCCGAGCGCTTGCGCTGGGGCGAAGGCGATTTCTCCGGCCGGGCCGAGGCTCTGGTCGCGCGCCACAAGCGGGACGGCGAAGATGCTCTGGCTTACGATCTTGCCGACAGTTTCGCCCGACACCTGGCTGCCCAGGCCAAGCCGGAAAAGATCAGCGCGCTTATCGAAGCGGCGCGGGCGCTGCGCGGGGCCGGCCGCATTTACGTCGTCGGCTATCGCTCGAGCTACTCCGTCGCCTACCACTTCGCCTATGTCTACGGCCTCGCCGGCGGCGACGTGCGGCTCCTCGACGGACCGGGCGGGACGGGACCCGACGGCCTGCGCGGCGCCGGCCCCGGCGACGCCCTGCTCGCTGTCAGCGTCAAGCCTTATACCCGGGCCGCCGTCGAACTCGCCGATTTTGCGCTGTCGCGCGGCCTCAGCGTTGTCGCGATCACCGACAGCACGGTCTCTCCGCTCGCGCGCAAAGCGCGTACGGCGATCATCGTGGCGACGGAGAGCCCGTCCTTCTTCCACACCATGGCGCCCGCTTTCGCGGCGGGGGAGGCGCTCGCCTCACTGCTCGCCGCCGCCGCGGGCGAACGCGGGCTCGCCGCCGTGCGGGGCATGGAGCGGCAATTCGACGATCTTCTCACCCATTTGCGCGAAGGCGTGCGAAAGCCATGACCCATATTCTTCATCGACAGATCAGCAATGACTATCCCGTCGCTGTTGGCGGCCGCGGCGTCATGCTCTTCGACCGCGCCGGCAAGAGCTATATCGACGCCTCTGGCGGCGCGGCGGTGTCGTGCCTTGGCCATCAGCACCCGGATGTCATCGCGGCGATGCACGCCCAGATCGACCGGCTCGCTTACGCGCATACCAGCTTCTTCACCAACGAGCCGGCGGAGGCGCTCGCCGACGAATTGGCGGCGCATGCGCCGGGCGATCTCAACCGCGTCTATTTCGTTTCCGGCGGCTCGGAAGGCATGGAGACGGCGCTGAAGATGGCCCGGCAGGTCTTCGTCGAACGCGGCGAGCCGAACCGCCGCCGCTTCGTCGCGCGCCAGCAGAGCTATCATGGCAACACGCTCGGCGCGCTGTCCGTCGGCGGCAATGCTTGGCGCAAGGCGCCGTTCGAGCCGATCCTGATCGAAAGCCATCACATCGAGCCCTGCTACGCCTATCGCCATCGCCGAGCCGATGAAAGTCTCGAAGATTATGGCCGGCGGGCTGCGGACGCTCTCGAAACGAAACTCCTGGCGCTCGGACCTCAGACGGTGATCGCCTTCGTCGCTGAGACCGTCGTCGGCGCGACGCTTGGCGCCGTCCCTCCAGCTCCAGGCTATTTCAAGCGCATCCGCGAGATTTGCGATCGCTATGGCGTCCTGCTCATTCTCGATGAGGTGATGTGCGGCATGGGCCGCACGGGCACGCGACACGCTTGCGAGCAGGACGGCGTCGCGCCCGATCTCATGGTCGTCGCCAAGGGCCTAGGCGGCGGCTACGCACCGCTCGGCGCCGTGCTGATCTCGGAGAAAATCTATCAGAGCTTCGCCAACGGCTCCGGCGCGTTCCAACATGGCCATACTTATATCGGCCATGCGCTCGCCTGCGCCGCGGGGCTCGCCGTGCAACAGGTCGTGCGGCGCGACGGCCTACTGGCCGAGGTGCGAACGCGTGGCGGTCAGCTCGAACGGCAGCTCAGAGAGCGCTTCGGCAATCACCATCATGTCGGCGACATCCGCGGCCGCGGCCTGTTTTGGGGCGTCGAGCTGGTCGCCGACCGCGCGGCGAAAACGCCGTTCGATCCTGCTTTGAAATTGCACGCGAGGATCAAGGACGAGGCGATGGAGCGCGGCCTCATGATCTATCCCAATGGCGGCGCCGTGGACGGCCGGGCGGGCGACCATGTGCTGCTGGCGCCGCCGTTCATCGTCGATGAGGCGACGATCGATACGATCGTCGAGCGGCTCGGCGAATCGATCGAGGCGGCGATCGCCAAGGCTCGTTCGCCGGGATAATCGACGTCATCCGCGCGAGGGAGGCGGCAGGGCGTTCGATCGCCGATCTCGAAGCGGCGCGGAACAGTGCAATCATCGGGAGGGGTGGAACATGTCGAGCGGTGACGCCAAGATGCGGATAGCGCTGATCCATGCGCTGGAGGAATCGGTCGGGCCTGCGCGCGAAGCCTTCGCCCGGATATGGCCGGAGGCCTTCGCCTATGATCTGCTCGACACGTCTCTTGCGGTCGACCGGGACGATGCTGGCCAGCTCGACGACGCCATGGTTGCGAGATTTCACGCCTTGGCCGAGTATGCGACCGGCTATGCTGGCAAGGGCGGCGCCACGGCCGGGATCCTGTTCACCTGCTCGGCCTTCGGCCCAGCGATCGATGCAGTCAAAAGCCGCGCGGCCATCCCCGTGATCAGGCCGAACGAAGCCGCGTTCGAGAGAGCCCTTGAAGCCGGTGAGAGGATTGGGCTTGTTGTTTCCTTCGGACCGTCCGGGGCCTCCCTGGAGCGCGAATTGCGGGATATGGCTGGCGCGCGCAATCGTAAAGTGACAGTCGCCTGCGCTGTCGCCGAAGGCGCCCTCGAGGCGCTCAGGGCCGGCGATGGCGCTCGCCATGATCGTCTGGTCGCCGATGCGGTCGCGCGGCTTCAGCCCGTCGACGTGATCGTGCTGGGCCAGTTTTCGCTGGCCCGCGCCCGCGACTTGGCCTCTCGAACAAGCCCGGTGCCGATCATCACCACCCCTCATAGCGCCGTCGAAGCCCTCAAGACCATGGTGCAGGCCAGGCAAAGATGAATTGACTCCCAAGCCCGGCTTTCGGCGTCACGGAGCGCGATCTGCGTCATTGGCGACATCGGCGATCTCCCATCCTCCTCCGAGCGCGCAATAAAGAGCGACCAGATCTGTCGCGATTTGCGTCTCGCTGTCGGCGAGATCATTTTCACTCTGCAGCAACTGCGCCTGGGTCGTGATGACGTTCAGGAAGTCGATCGCGCCCTCCGAGTAACGTTGCCTGGCGGCTTGCAGGGCGGCCTGATTTTCGGTGACGGCCTGGGCGAGGTCGGCGCGCCGGTGTTGCGCTTCGCGATAGGCCGTCAAGGCGTCGTCGACCTCCTTCCAGGCCCGCAAGACCGTTTTCTGAAAGAAGATGGCCGCTTCCCGCTGTTGGGATTCGCGCAGCGCCAGGGCGCCTCGCAACTGTCCTCCTTCGAAGATCGGAAGGGAAATCGATGGCCCCACGGCAAAGGCGCCCGAAGTCGGGGAAAACAGGTTGGTCAGGCGCAGGCTTTCCAAGCTGGCGGCGCCGTTCAATGTCAGGTCAGGATAGAAGCTCGCCACCGCGACGCCCGTCTGCGCCGTGGCTTCATGGAGTTGCGCCTCAGCCTCGCGTACGTCTGGACGGCGGCGTACAAGCGTCCCAGGCACTCCCACCGGAACCTTGCGTGGCGGGCGCGGCAGTGACTGAGAGCGGCTCAACTCAGCCTCGAGCGCGCGGGGAGGGTCGCCCAACAGCAGCCCGATGGCGTTGATCAGCTCCGCCTCCCGGATACGCAGCGGCGGCAGGGTGGCGGCGATGGTGGCCTGTTGAGCCTTGGCTTGCGCCAAGTCGAGGGTCGTCGCGACTCCGCCGCCGAAACGCGCATTGACAAGCTTCACGTTCTCCTCGGTAAGGCGGAGATTGCGCTGCGCGATTCCAAGACGCTTCTGTGTTCCGCGCAATTGCATGTAGCTTTGCGCCAATTCGGCGACCGCCGCGAGCGCGACGCCATGCCGATTCTCCTCGGCCGCCAAGGTGCTGGCGTCGGCCGCTTCCACTGCGCGCCGGACGCGACCAAAAAGGTCCAACTGCCACGATGACGTCACGCCGTCTTGCAATAGGCCGTAATCCAACGACGCGCCGGGCGCCGGTGTGAACAAAGAGACCGTGCCGTTCCCGCTCTGCCGATTGTACGTCGTCGACGATTGCCCTCCGATATGCGGCATTCCCTGAGAGGCTGCGACCTGGCGTTGCGCGACACTCTGGACGACGCGTTCGGCCGCTGTCTTGATGTCCAGATTCTGCGCCACGAGCCTGTCGACGAGCGAGGACAACTGAACGTCCCGGAAGCTCTTCCACCAAGCGATGTCGACTGCGCTCTCGACGGTCTGGCTGGGCAGTTTATTGTCAACCGGCGCCGCCCATCTGGCCGGTTCTTTTATCTCCGGAATCTGGAAGTCCGGCCCCACGGTGCAGCCGGTCAACCAGAGGCTCAACATCGGACCGGAGAGGCCGCCCATCAGACGCAAGGTGCGCATCATTCAGCGCCCGGTCACGCGATTGCTCGACCTGCGCTGTTCGTCCACGACATTCTCCAGTCCGGTATGGATGGTCGTCTCGACTGACAGACCGACGCGCAGGAGCTTGGCCAAGGGTTGCCCGGGCGTCACCACAATCTTGACCGGCAGTCGTTGCACGATTTTGGTAAAATTGCCGGTGGCGTTGTTGGGCGCGATCGGAGCAAAGGTGGCGCCGGAAGCCGGCGGCACGCTATCCACTGTCCCTTTGAGGTCGACGTCGTAGGCGTCCAGATGGATGGTCACGGGCTGGCCGCTGCGGATGTGCAGCAGATCCACTTCGAGATAGTTCGCTTCTATATAGACTTGATCAAGCGGCACAACGGTCATCAACGTCGTGCCGGGGCCGACGTAGTTGCCGATCTGTACGGACCGCTCGCCCACCACGCCGTCGATCGGCGCTCGAATCTGCGTGTAGGACAGATTGAGCTTGGCCTGTTCAAGTTGAGCCTCATCGGCCCTGACCGCCGCCTCCGACGCAGATCTTTGGGCCTTGAGCACGTCCAGCGTGCGGCGCGCCGCATCGAGCGAAGCCTCAGCGCTATCCAGCGAATCCTGACCCTGCTGAAGCGCGGCGTCCGCTTGCTGGTGTTCCTGCATCGTGCCGGCTCCCGTCGCGGCCAGGCTGCCGTAGCGGCGCGCGTCGTCCTGCGCGAAAGCAAGCCTCGCGCGCGCCGACGCAACGGCGGCGGTTTGCTCTTCTATGAGGGAGGGCTGGCGTGACACCGTCGCGGAGGTCTCATCGAGTTGCGATTTGTCGCGGGCGACCGCCGCTTCGGCGGAAGCCAAGGCGGTTTCATTGTCGCGCGGGTCAAGCGTCGCGAGCACTTGTCCGGCTTTGACGACGTCGTTGTCGTCAACCGGCGTCGTTACGATTTGACCGGAGATGCGCGGCGCGATCGTGGCGTAATGGACCATCACATAAGCATCGTCGGTCTCTACGTCCGGGCGCGGTCGAAAAATGATGTACAGGACCACGGCGGCGAAGATCGCCACGACGATTCCGACCAGAACGAAGGGCCAACGTGGCAGAGGCGCGGAAGACTTATCGACTTCCTTCGACTGTCCATCCTTCCCTCGGGTTTGGCCGTCGTTCGTGCGCCCCTGCGCGGGGGCTGGCTGCTCGTTCCGCTCCTGCTCGGCCGGTCGGGTGTCGAGTTCCGCTACATCCTTTGCCATGCGGGGTTCCTAGAGCTTTGCAAAGTGGATGCGCGGCGGGACCGTGCGGACCGGCAACGTCATGACAACGACCATCAGCAACGCCGTCAGGGCTCCGAGAATCAGGAAGGTGTCACTTGTGGTCAAAATCGCCGTCTGTTGCGCCACGGCGTGGCTGAAAGCTTCCAGGCTGTTCGGCGCTCGGGGCTGACCGCTTGGCGTCAGCGGCGGTGGATACTGGGGCAGCACCCCGTTGCTTTGGATCACCCGCCAGCGATCCTGGCCAGCCTCATCGATGATGCGGTCGGAATGCAGCGCGTTGCGCCAACGATCAATCAGGCCCAGGAACCCAGCGCCCGCCGCCTCGGCGATGGCGCGTGTTGTGTTGACCACTGCGGACGCGAAAGGACCTTCCGCCGGGCCAGCAACGGTGTTGGTGGCCATCATCAGCAGCGGCATGATCACCATCGGCTGCCCGACCGCCTGAAGCATCTGCCACAAATAGAATTGATCCCGGTTCCAATAGACCGTGAGAAAACTCGAACCGATGCAGGATGCCAGGATCAATCCCAGCCCGATCAAGCTGACGATGCGGGAATCGACCCGCTTGAAATCCAGCAGCAGCGCCATGGCGGGCAACATCACCAGTTGCAGCGCGGCGATCTCCAGAGTGATCAGGTTGGATTGCAGCGGCCTGTACCCCTGGACTTCCTGCAGGTATCGCAAGGGCACGCTCGAACCGGATTGGCTGATAATCAGAAAGCTGAACAACGCAATCGTGCCGTAGGCGAGGTTGCGGCGGCCAAGCATCTGCAGCTTCAGAAGCGGCAAAGGGTGGAACCACTCGTTGACCAGCAGTAGCGGAACGAAGATGGCGCTTACCAGAGCGAGGACGCAGATCAGCGTCGAGTTGAACCAGTCGAGCCGGTCACCCTGAATCAACATGGTGCTCAGCGCGCCGGTCCCAATCACCAGAAAGAGGACGCCGCGCCAGTCCAGCATTCGGAAACGTTCGTATCTCGGCTGATCCTGATGCAGACAGGACCAGACGAGAACGCCGGCCAGACAGCAGAGGGGGATCGTCTGGAAGAACACGAAACGCCAACCCACGATATCTGTCCAAAACGCCGCCACCGTCGCGGCTAGCGCGGGCGTAAAGGTCGCGGTCAAAGCGTAGACGGCCAAGCCGTAGAGCCGAATGTCCGGCGTGAGAACTCGAAAGGCGGTGGTCATCAGAAGAGGGATGATCAGGCCCCCCGCGAGCCCTTGCAGCAGCCGCAGCGCGTAGAGCGCCTCGATGTTCGGGCTGAAGGGAATCAGCACGCTCGAGGCCCCGCACAGCGCGATCGCAAAAAGTGTCCAGCGCCTCAATGTGAAGGTCATCAGCAGCCACGGCGAGATCGCCATGCCAACGATTTCGGCCGACACATACAGGCTTTCGATCCAGGTTCCGGAATCGTGGCTGATCCCGAGCGCGCCGCGGATATCGACGAGCGCGATGGACGTCACCTGGTCATTGAATTCGGAGGTCACAGCAGCGATGAGAACACCGCCGAGGCCAAGCAAGGGCTTGATATCCATCAGATTTGCCACTCTTTTCAATATACTGTGATGGCAAGGATCCTGCGGGACCTATCGAGCCTCATTTGCTGCTTGCAAGCCTTGTTCCAGGTCTCTTTCGAGAACCTATAAATGACGGACATTTTCTGGACAGATCGCGGCGAGGCTGTTTCTTACCGATGCCACTGTCGTTGGCCTGGGAACGGACCTTGATTGGCTTTGGAGCTGCTGAACACTTTTCGTATCCTGTTGGACTCGCCTGAGCGTGCTTGTTAAGCACCTCCTTTTTACCGTCGCAATTCACGCACGCGTGACCTTGCAACTTCGGCATTGCGTCGACATCCGCATAGACTTCGATGGCGCCGCTGCTCGCTGACGCCTCGCCATCGTCCCGATCCGCTTCAGAACGACGTTCTGTCTTGCGAGATCCCAATTCGGGTTTTTGGAGCGCTTTGGCCTCAGGGCCGAAGGCGACCGCCGCTAGCGCCTTCTGCATTCTGGTGGACGCGCCGAGCAGATCTTTTCGTCATGCCCGGCCTTGTGCCGGGCGCCCCAAGGCGATCGCAAAGCAATCGTCCGCACGCGGAGCCGACGATTCCAACGTCATAGGAGTCTTTGTGACGGCGCCGCGTGGCTGGGCGGGACAAGCCCGGCCATGACGGTGTGCGTCGAGACGAGAAGCTTCTTTTTTGGATTGGCGAAGCCAGCGGGGTTTCTTGGGGCTGGCAGGGGGCGGGCAGGGCGCAACATCCGCCGTCGTGCCGCACAATCGCAATCTTCCGAGCGAAAAAGATTGGCGCCGCTCAAAACAATATAGCAATTTTCGCTGGTTAGATGGCTCCCCGAGCAGGACTCGAACCTGCGACCATTCGATTAACAGTCGAATGCTCTACCAGCTGAGCTATCGGGGAACAGGGCCGGTGCGGAGCGCGATATAGCAGAAACTCGCGCGATGAAAAGCGCTATTTTCATTGTGGCGGAATTTTGCGTCACGCTTGCGACGAGGGCGGCGCGGCGCCACGATTGACCCATGCTCGATCCCAATCAGAACTGCGAACTGTTGACCCCTGCGGAAATGGCCGAGGCGGACCGCCTGACGATCGCGGCGGGCGTTGCTGGCATTGTGCTGATGGAGCGCGCCGGCGCGGCGGTCGCGGAGGAAGCAACGCGGATGGCGCCGAGCCGCGGCCGGATCGCAATTCTGTGCGGTCCGGGCGGCAACGGCGGCGACGGCTTCATCGCCGCGCGCCTGCTCGCCTCGCGCGGCTATCGGGTCAGCGTCGCTCTGCTCGGCGATCGAGCGGCGCTGCGCGGCGACGCCGCCATCGCGGCTTCGCGCTACGGGGGGGATGCCGCGCGCGCCGAAGAGTTCCAATTCGCCGACGCGGACCTCGTCATCGACGCAATCTTCGGCGCCGGCCTGTCGCGTGGCGTCGACGGCGTCGCGCTGTCTTGCGTCGAGGCGATCAACGCCTTCCGGCGCGCCGGCAAGCCGGTCCTCAGCGTCGACGTCCCGTCCGGTCTCGACGGCGAGACGGGCTCGGCGCGGGGCGCGGCGGTGGAGGCGAGCGCCAGCGTCACCTTCTTCCGCCTCAAGCCCGGCCATCTCCTGCTGCCGGGCCGCCTTCTGTGCGGCCGCATCGTCCTTGCCGACATCGGCAGCGCGCCAAGCGCGCTCGCCGCCATTGCGCCGCGCGCTCATCTCAATGCGCCGCCGATCTGGCTCGCCGCCTTGCCGCGGCCGGGCGCGGCCTCGCACAAATATACGCGCGGCTCCGCGCTGGCGCTGAGCGGGCCGGCGCATCGCACCGGCGCGGCGCGGCTCGCGGCGCGCGCGGCCCTCAGGGTCGGCGCGGGGCTCGTCACCCTGGCGAGCCCGCCCGACGCCGTCGCCGTCAACGCCGCCCATTCGACGGCGGTGATGGTCGCCCCGTTTGACGGCGTCACCGGCTTTTCGGAGCTGCTGGCCGATTCGCGCCGCAACGCCATCCTGATCGGCCCGGGCGCCGGCGTCGGCGACGACACCCGCGCGCTCGCCGCCGCGGCCTTGTCCGAGCCGAGTTCGGCGCCGCGCGCCATCGTGCTCGACGCCGACGCGCTGACGAGCTTTGCGGGCGATGCCGCCGCCCTCGCGGCGCTGATCGGCGCGCACGGCCGCGCGACGATCATTACCCCCCATGAAGGGGAATTCGCGCGCCTGTTTCATGGCCGCGCGCAGGTGCTCGACGCGCCGAGCAAGCTTGCGCGCGCCAGAGCCGCCGCGGCGGCGCTGCAGGCGGTGGTCGTGCTCAAGGGCGCGGACACGGTCGTTGCGGCGCCGGATGGGCGCGCCTCGATCGGCTTCGACCTGCCGCCGACCCTGGCGACGGCGGGCTCCGGCGACGTTCTCGCTGGTCTCGCCTGCGGGCTCCTCGCTCAGGGAATGCCCCCCTTCCAGGCGGCGAGCGCGGCCGTCTGGCTGCACGGCGCCTCGGCGCGCGCTTTCGGGCCGGGGCTGATCGCCGAGGATCTGCCGGAGATGGCGCCTGGCGTACTGAAGGCGCTGTTGTCCTGACGATCAGGCCGCCGCGCGCTTCGGGTCCGGCGCGCCGCGCGCCGCGAGCGTCGCCGGGTCGACATAGACGTCGGCCCAGGCCTTCAGCGCGGCGATCACCGGCGCGAGGCTGCGGCCCCGCTCCGTCAGGCTGTATTCCACCTTCGGCGGCACTTCAGGATAGACCTTGCGAGCGATCAACCCGTCCGCCTCGAGCTCACGCAACTGGTTGGTGAGCATCCTCTGCGTCACATTGGGGATGAGCCGGCGGAGCTCGTTGAAGCGGTGCGTCCCCTGGAGCAGGTGATAGAGCACGACGCCCTTCCACTTGCCGTCGATCAGGCTGAGGACGGCTTCGACCGCACAGCCAGGACTGCAATCGAGGCGCTTATGCCGAATGCGGGGCAGGGCGGTATCCTTTTCAACACTATGTGTTCATCTTGTGCATTCTTGCGGCGCGGGGCCGTAGCTGTCAATTGAACGCTATATCCTGAAGGAGACCGCAATGCGCGCCATCGGCACCAAAGCCCCGCTTCCCGCCAACGATCCTCAAGCTCTCGTCGACATCGACCTACCCAAGCCCGAGGCGACGGGCCGCGACATCCTCGTCGAGGTGCGGGCGATTTCGGTGAACCCGGTCGACACCAAGGTGCGGCGCGGCATGTTGGGGCCGGTCTCCGACGCTTGGAAGGTGCTAGGCTGGGACGCGGCGGGGACGGTGGTCGCGGCCGGGCCTCAGGTCCAGAATTTCAAGCCGGGCGACGCCGTCTACTACGCCGGCGCGATCGGCCGTCCCGGCGCCAATTCGGAATTCCACCTCGTCGACGAGCGCATCGTCGGCCGCAAGCCCGCCTCGCTCGACTGGGCCGAGGCCGCCGCTCTGCCGCTGACCGCCGTCACCGCCTGGGAGATGCTGTTCGACCGGCTCGACGTCCGCAAGCCCGTCGCTGGCGCGGCGAACGCGCTGCTGATCATCGGCGGGGCGGGCGGCGTCGGCTCGATCGCCATCCAACTCGCCCGCCATCTCACCGATCTCACCGTCATTGCGACCGCTTCGCGGCCCGAGACCCGCGAGTGGGCGCGCTCGCTCGGCGCGCATCATGTCGTCGACCACGCGAAGCCGCTGGCGGCCGAGGTCGCGGCGCTCGGGATCGGCGCGCCGGGGTTCGTGTTCTCGACCACCAACACCGGCGAGCATCTCGCCGAGATCGTGCAGTTGATCGCGCCGCAGGGCCGCTTCGGCCTGATCGACGATCCGGCGGCGCTCGACATCAAGCCCTTCAAACTCAAGAGCGTGTCGATTCACTGGGAGCTGATGTTCACGCGGCCGATGTTCGAGACCGCCGACATGGCCGCGCAGGGCGCCGTGCTCAACGAGGTCGCTCGCTTCGTCGACCAGGGGGCGATTCGCACGACGCTCTCCGAGCGCTTCGGCGCGATCAACGCCGCCAATCTCCGGCGCGCCCACGCGCTGATCGAGAGCGGCCGCGCCAAGGGCAAGGTCGTGCTCGAGGGATTTGGCGCGGGCGCGTAGCGGCGCTCACCCCACCTGCATCCAGGCCGCCAGGCCGGCGCTGCGATGTTCGGGGACGGCCGAGCCGATCGGCCATTTCCCCGAATTGTCGGCGACGAAGGCGACGTGGACGGTCTTTCCCGGCGCGATCAGGATGGTGTCGCGCCAATAGGGCTCCCAGCCGTCGTCGAGCGCGTGCAGCAGGCGACCGACATGGCCGCCAAGGCGCATCGTCTGGGCGACGGCGGTCTTGTTGACGTAGCCGAGCGTCACCGGGACGCCGCGCGCGACGCTGAACTGCGGCTTGGCGCTCCAGTCCGTCAGGCTCGTCCCGTTGACCGTGAACGGCGCCGCGCCGCCGCCCGCTAGGGTGAGATCGAAACGGGCGGCCCGCTCGAGGTCGATTTCGACTGGCAGCAGCGGGTTGGCGGGCAGGCCGGTCGGCGCAGCGGGGCGCGGCGGAACGGGCTCGCCCTTGGCCTCGAAAATGACCAGCGGCCGGTCCGCCTCGCCGGGGATCGGCGCCGCCTCGCCGCCGCGCAGGACGAAAGAAGCGGACGCGCCGGCGTCCCGCGGCATATCGAACATCAGCTCGAAGCGGGCGCCGGGGCCCATCGGCACGAGATTGCGCAGCGGCTCGAACGGTTCGCTTGGCTGGCCGTCGACCGCCACGATCAGCGGCTTGACCCCGACGACCGCAACGAACATGACGCGCGCGGTCGCCGCATTGGCGAGCCGCAGGCGCACCCGCGCGCCGGGCGCCGCCGTCAGCTTGATCGGCGCCGGGCTGGCGTTGGCGGTGACGAGCGGGCCAATTCTGCCGGCGCCACGCATCACTTTCGGATCGGCGAAGTCGTCGGCGAGCACGCCTTTGTCGTCGAGCCGCCAATCCGCGACAAGGACGACAGTCTCGAGATCCGCCTCGGGCGGCTTTTCCTCCTCGACCACGATCGGACCGACGAGGCCGCTCGCGATCTGCCGCGCCGTCGCCTCGCCGACGTCGGGGCGGTAGAGATTGAAGCCGCTGTCGGGCGGGGTGAAGCGAATGTCGAGCGTCCCGCCGGCCGAGACCGGCGCTCCGGTGAGGCCGCCGACGCCGGCGACCGCGTTCGGGCGCCTCAACCCGGGAAAGCTCAGCGTCGTCGCCTCGTCGAGGCGGTTGATGAGGTGCAGCTTGAGCTCCTCGCCCTTGCGCAGGCGGATCAAGGGGCCGGGCGCGCCGCCATTATAAAAAAGGAGACGCGTCGCCGGGGCCGGCGGCGCGAGGAGGGCGGCGGATCCCGGCGCTGCGACGAATTCGCGCAAGCCGTCCGCCGCGGGGGAGGGCGCCTCGGCGCGCGCCGGCCGCCAAGCCCAAAGGCTCGCGCCGAGCGCGCCGCCGAGCCACGCGCGCCGGGTGACACGTGCGCCGCCCGCTGCTGCTGCGTCATTTTGGGACGCTTGGCCGGGCGCCGCCAGCGTTCGCAATGGCGTCATGGGCAAGTTCATGGCCTCCTCGGCTTTGATCCTCGGCCTTTCCCTACTCGCCATTGGCGCCGCCGCTTGGCGTTTCTTAGACCACCCCGCGGGCGGCGCAACCGCCTTCGCCGTCGTCGCCGGCCTGTTCACCGTCGCGCCGTCGACCGCGCTCGAAGGTGAAAGGCAGCCTCAACGTGCATTTTTCTGTGGCGCGGGCGGCCCAAGCTGCTATAGAGCCCGCCCGAAGCAGACCAGCCTCTCCTGCGGAGCGCGCGGGATGCGGGCGTGGCGGAACTGGTAGACGCGCCGGATTTAGGTTCCGGTGACCAAAAGTCGTGGGGGTTCGAGCCCCTCCGCCCGCACCATCTTCGCCCTGCGACCCGCCGAAGGGCGGCGACGAGTGCGGTCGGCGCGCCATGCGTGGCGTCGATTGAGGTTCATTGATAGGGCGGATTTCCAATGCAGGTCACAGAGACGCTGAGCCAAGGGCTGAAGCGCGAATACAACATCGTTCTGTCGGCCGGCGACTTGGCCTCGCGCCTCGACGCGCAACTGGCCGACCTCAAGAACAAGGTTCGGATCAACGGCTTCCGACCTGGCAAGGTGCCGGTCGCGCATCTCAAGCGCGTCTACGGCCGCTCCGTGATGAGCGACGTGGTCCAGGAGGCGATCAACGCCGCCAACAAGCAGATCGTCGACGATAACGGGCTCCGTCTCGCCATGGAGCCGAAGGTCGAGCTGCCGACCGACAAGGATGCGATCGAGGCGGCCCTCGAGGCGCGCGGCGACCTGAATTTCAAGGTCGCGCTCGAAGTGCTGCCCAAGTTCGAGGTCGGCGAGTTCACCGACGTTGCGCTCGAGCGTCCCGTCGCCGACGTCGAGGAGAGCGAGATCGAATCCTCGCTCCAGCGTCTCGCGATGGACCAGCGCACCTACGCCGACAAGCCCGAGGGCGCCAAGGCGGAGAATTTCGACCGCGTGACGGTCGATTTCGTCGGCTCGCTCAACGGCGAGCCCTTCGAGGGCGGCACGGGCGAGGGCATCGAGGTGATCCTCGGCTCGAACACCTTCATCCCCGGCTTCGAGGAGCAATTGCTCGGCGTCGCCGCTGGCGAGAAGCGCCACGTCCAGGCGACCTTCCCCGAGGCCTATGCGGTGCGCACGCTCGCCGGCCAGAAAGCCGATTTCGACGTCACCGCGAAGGCGGTGGCGGCGCCTGAGGCGCTGGCGATCGACGACGAATTCGCCAAGAAGTTCGGCGCCGAGAGCCTGGAGCAGCTCAAGGGCCAGATCCGCGACCGCACCGGCGCCGAATATGCGCGCATCTCGCGCGAAAAGGCGAAGCGCAAGCTGCTCGACGCCCTGGCGGCGCGCTATTCCTTCGAAGTGCCGGAGGGCCTCGTCGAGCAGGAATTCGCCTCCATCTGGGCGCAGGTCGAGCGCGAGCAGCAGGCCTCGGGCCGCAGCTTCGCCGACGAGAACACCACCGAAGAGGCCGCCCGGGCCGAGTATCGCAGCATCGCGGAACGCCGCGTCCGCTTGGGCCTGCTGTTGGCCGAGGTCGGCGCGAAGGCCGAAGTCAAGGTCGAGGACAACGAGCTGACGCAGGCCCTGATCGCGCGCGCTCGCGCCTTCCCGGGCCAGGAGAAACAAGTCTGGGACTTCTACCGCAACAATCCCCAGGCGCTGGCTGAGCTGCGCGCGCCGATCTACGAGGAGAAGGTCGTCGACCACCTCCTCGGGCTCGTCAAGGTCGAGGACCGCAAGGTGACCGTCAAGGAGCTCCTCGAGCCCGACGACGAGGCCCCGACCGCGGCCTAAGTCGATCAAAGTCAGGGGCGGCGCGGACCTTGCGCCGCCGCATCGATTAACGCTATTGGCGCCCGCTCGGCGGGCTCCTTGCACAAGCCCAGTGGGCCCCTTTCACAACGCCGCTAAGGCCCCTATGTTACGCCGATGCGACGCCGCCGATTTCCTGAAAGCGAGACCCATGCGCGATCCCGTTGATTATTATTACAACAACCTCGTTCCGATCGTCATTGAGCAGTCGGCGCGCGGGGAGCGGTCGTTCGACATCTTCTCCAGGCTTCTGCGCGAACGCATCATTTTCATGGTCGGCGCGGTCGAGGACGTCTCGGCGTCGCTGATCGTGGCTCAGTTGCTCTTTCTCGAGGCGGACAATCCCAAGAAAGAGATCGCGATGTACATCAACTCGCCGGGCGGGGTGGTGACGGCAGGTCTGTCGATCTACGACACGATGCAGTTCATCCGGCCCAAGGTGACGACGATGTGCATCGGCCAGGCCGCCTCGATGGGCTCGCTGCTGCTCTGCGCCGGCGAAAAGGGTATGCGCTACGCTCTCCCCAATGCGCGCATCATGGTCCACCAGCCCTCGGGCGGGTTCCAGGGTCAGGCGTCGGACATCCAGCGCCACGCCGAGGACATCCTCAAGGTCAAGCGCCGGCTCAACGAGATCTACGTCACGCACACCGGCCAGAGTTATGAGGCGATCGAGCGAACACTCGATCGTGACCATTTCATGTCGGCCGAGGAAGCGAAGAGCTTCGGCATCGTCGACGAGGTCGTCGTCAAGCGCACGACCGACCCGGAAGAGCCGAAATCAAGCCTTTAACAGAGACTTACGCGGGCGGATAAACGTTCGAGTCGGGTCGCGGGCCGCGGCGCCTTCCGCCTAGGGCGGGGGGTGCGGCGGAATGGCGCACTTGATTTTGTGCGGCGATTGGTGGTTGCTAGTCGCTTGGGCCGAGCGTCCGGGATCAAGGCGCGTAACGGTTAATGGCGCATCGTGTGCTGACCATGCGGACAAAAAGTCAGCGCTACGGTTTGTTAGGATGCAATATCTAGGCTGCGCGGTCGGGGCGTCCGATTGAATAAAGCATCGACCGCGGCGGCCGAAATGGAGAAAGACAATGGCCAAGGCCGAAGGCGACGCCAAGAGCACCCTCTATTGCTCCTTCTGTGGCAAGAGCCAGCATGAAGTCCGCAAGCTCATCGCCGGTCCGACCGTGTTCATTTGCGACGAATGCGTCGAACTGTGCATGGACATCATCCGCGAGGAGAGCAAGACCGCGCTCGTCAAGAGCAAGGACGGCATTCCGACCCCACGCGAAATCTGCAAGGTGCTGGACGACTACGTCATCGGCCAACCCCAGGCCAAGCGCGTGCTCTCCGTCGCCGTTCACAACCACTACAAGCGGCTGAACCACGCGACGAAGCACAGCGACGTCGAATTGGCCAAGTCGAACATCCTGCTGATCGGCCCGACCGGTTCGGGCAAGACGCTGCTCGCGCAGACCCTCGCGCGCATCCTCGACGTGCCCTTCACCATGGCCGACGCCACGACCCTGACTGAGGCCGGCTACGTCGGCGAGGATGTCGAGAACATCATCCTCAAGCTGCTGCAGGCCTCCGACTACAACGTCGAGCGGGCGCAGCGCGGCATCGTCTACATCGACGAGATCGACAAGATCAGCCGCAAGTCGGACAATCCCTCGATCACCCGCGACGTGTCGGGCGAGGGCGTCCAGCAGGCGCTGCTCAAGATCATGGAAGGCACGATCGCCAGCGTGCCGCCGCAGGGCGGGCGCAAGCATCCGCAGCAGGAGTTCCTCCAGGTCGACACGACCAACATCCTCTTCATCTGCGGCGGCGCCTTCTCGGGGCTCGAGCGCATCATCTCGGCGCGCGGCAAGGGGACCTCGATCGGCTTCGCCGCCAAGGTCCAGGCGCCCGACGACCGCCGCACGGGCGAGGTGTTCCGTATGGTCGAGCCCGAGGATCTGCTCAAGTTCGGCCTCATCCCCGAGTTCGTCGGCCGTCTGCCAGTGATCGCGACGCTCGAAGATCTCGACGAAGAAGCGCTGAAGAAGATTTTGACAGAGCCGAAGAACGCGCTCGTCAAGCAATATCAACGCCTGTTCGAGATGGAGAACACCGACCTGACCTTCCAGGACGAGGCGCTCGGCGTCGTCGCCAAGAAGGCGATCGAGCGGCGCACCGGCGCACGCGGCCTGCGCTCCATCATGGAAGGCATCCTGCTCGATACGATGTACGACCTGCCCGGGCTCGACGGCGTCGAGCAGGTGGTGATCGGGCCGGAGGTGGTCGAGGGCAAGGCGCGGCCGCTCTACATCTATTCCGAGCGCGCCGAGAAGGCGGGCTGACGGCCGTCTCCCGGTCCCCTGGGGATTCTGCCCAGGGGACGAGGGCGGATTGCCGCTTGAAACTCGCCAGGCAAGCCGCCATCTTCCCCGCTGACGGTATTTGCGTCGGCAGAGCGAAGTGAACTCCGTTAAGCGTCAAAACGCCGGCGTCGGACAAAGGTTCCGAGCGGCGTCACGGGGGCGAGACGCGGCGCCATAGATTTCCGGGCTGCGTGTCGCCGGCTGATTGACGTTTCAAACCCGGGGCGGCTTTTGCCTGCGCTCGGGTCGCAAAGAAACAGGATCGCCAATGACCACCACCCGCAAGACGACCGTCCCTGGCGCGCTGGGGACCTATCCGGTCCTTCCGCTGCGCGACATTGTCGTTTTCCCACACATGATCGTTCCGCTGTTCGTCGGCCGCGAAAAGTCGATTCGCGCGCTCGAGGAAGTGATGAAGGCGGACAAGCCGATTCTGCTCGCCACTCAGATGAACGCCGCGGACGACGATCCGGCGACCGACGCGATCTTCGCGACCGGCACGCTCGCCAAGGTGCTGCAACTGCTGAAATTGCCTGACGGCACCGTCAAGGTTCTCGTCGAAGGCGATTCGCGCGCTCGCATTACGTCCTATCTGCCGACCGACGGCTATTACGAGGCCGAGGCCGAAGCGGTGGCGGACGATCCGATCGATCCGATCGAGGCCGAGGCGCTGTCGCGCTCGGTGGTCTCCGAATTCGAAAACTACGTGAAGCTCAACAAGAAGATCTCGCCCGAGGTCGTCTCCGCTGTCACGCAGATCGACGATTACGGCAAGCTCGCCGACACCATCGCCTCGCATCTCGCGGTCAAGCTCGCCGACAAGCAGGCGATCCTCGAGACGCATTCGATCGCCAAGCGCTTCGAGAAGTGCCTCGGCCTGATGGAGAGCGAGATCTCGGTGCTGCAGGTCGAGAAGCGCATCCGCACGCGCGTCAAGCGCCAGATGGAGAAGACGCAGCGCGAGTACTATCTCAACGAGCAGATGAAGGCGATCCAGAAGGAACTCGGCGACGAGGACGGCAAGGACGAGATGTCCGAGCTCGAGGAGCGCGTCAAGAAGACCAAGCTCACCAAGGAAGCGCGCGACAAGGCGCTCGCCGAGGTCAAGAAGCTGCGCCAGATGTCGCCGATGTCGGCGGAGGCGACGGTGGTGCGCAACTACCTCGACTGGCTGCTGTCGATCCCGTGGCAGAAGAAGTCGAAGATCAAGAAGGATCTGCCGGCCGCGCAGGCCATCCTCGACTCCGATCACTTCGGCCTCGAGAAGGTCAAGGAGCGCATCGTCGAATATCTCGCCGTGCAGCAGCGCGCCAACAAGCTGACCGGCCCGATCCTCTGCCTCGTCGGCCCGCCCGGCGTCGGCAAGACCTCGCTCGGCAAGTCGATCGCCAAGGCGACCGGCCGCGAATTCGTGCGCATGTCGCTCGGCGGCGTGCGCGACGAAGCGGAGATCCGCGGCCACCGGCGCACCTACATCGGGTCGATGCCCGGCAAGGTGATCCAATCGATGCGCAAGGCGAAGTCCTCCAATCCGCTCTTCCTGCTCGACGAGATCGACAAGATGGGCATGGACTTCCGCGGCGATCCGTCGTCGGCGTTGCTCGAGGTGCTCGACCCCGAGCAGAACGGCACGTTCAATGACCATTACCTCGAGGTCGACTACGACCTGTCGGGCGTGATGTTCGTGACGACCGCGAACACGCTCAACATCCCGCCGGCGCTGATGGATCGCATGGAGATCATCCGCATCGCCGGCTACACGGAGGATGAGAAGGTCGAAATCGCCAAGCGGCACCTGCTGCCCAATTCGATGGCCAAGCACGGCCTCGACGCGAAGGAGTGGGTGGTCGAGGACGGCGCGCTGATGGAGTTGGTTCGCCGCTACACGCGCGAGGCCGGCGTGCGCAACCTCGAGCGCGAGATCTCCAATCTCGCGCGCAAGGCGGTCAAGGAGATCCTCACCAACAAGAAGAAGAAGATCGTCGTCGCCGCGGCCAATGTGGCGGACTACCTCGGGGCGCCGAAGTATCGCTACGGCGAGATCGAGGCGGACGACCAGGTCGGCCTGGTGACCGGCCTCGCCTGGACCGAGGTCGGCGGCGAATTGCTGACGATCGAAGGCGTGATGATGCCGGGCAAGGGTCGCATGACCGTGACCGGCAATCTGAAGGACGTGATGAAGGAATCGATCTCGGCGGCGGCGTCCTACGTCCGCTCGCGCGCGGTCGACTTCGGGATCGAGCCGCCGCTGTTCGATCGGCGCGACATCCACGTTCACGTCCCCGAGGGCGCGACTCCGAAGGACGGCCCTTCGGCAGGCGTGGCGATGGCAACCGTCATCGTCTCGATGCTCACGGGCATTCCCGTCCGGCGCGACGTCGCGATGACTGGCGAGATCACGCTGCGCGGCCGTGTGCTGCCGATCGGCGGCTTGAAGGAGAAGCTGCTGGCGGCGTTGCGCGGCGGGATCAAGAAGGTGTTGATCCCCGAGGACAACGCGAAGGATCTCGCCGACATCCCGAGTTCGGTAAAGAACGCGCTCGAAATTGTGCCGGTGACGCGCATGGACGAGGTGCTTGGCCACGCTCTGATCAGCAAGCCTGAGCCGATCGAGTGGGAAGAGAACGTCAAGACGGCCGCGGCGGCGCCTTTGTCCGCCGACGAGGACGCCGCCGGAGTGGTCGCGCACTGAGCCTCGCGCCGTTGCGATGCCCGCGAAATCGGGCATCCGGCGGAGTGGGGCGAGGGCGTTCTAGCTGGCGTCGATCTCGCCGCGGCTTGGAGTTCTCGTCGAAAGAGCCTCTTAGAGGGCCGCGAATCCCAGGGATTCGCGGCCCTTTCGTTTCGGGACGCCCTAAAACCCAGGGAAACGCTCGATTTTTGTGCGGCGACGCCCGGAAAGCCTTGCTTTTCCGTGGCCAATTGGCGAGCAATGAAACGCACCTCGAGCGTCGATTCGTCGGGGCGGGCGACGGCCAGCTTTCCGCAGATTGGACGGGAGACAGCGCGCGACGTCGCGATCACGTCGAAATAGGCATAGGAGAGGCCACATGAACAAACTCGAGCTCGTCGAGCACATCGCCAAAGAAGCTGAACTGACCAAGGTGAGCGCTGCGGCGGCGCTGGAAGCTATCCTCGATGGCATCGCGAAGTCGCTCAAGAAGGGCGACGAGGTCCGCCTCGTCGGGTTCGGCACGTTCTCGGTGCGTGAGCGGGCCGCCGGCAAGGGCCGCAATCCCGCGACCGGCAAAGAGATCAAGATTGCCGCCTCGAAGAACGCGCGCTTCAAGGCAGGCGCCGCCCTCAAGGCGAGCCTGAACAAGAAGGCCGTCAAGAAGGCGTAAGCCCGAGCCCGAAGCGGCGTCAGCCATTGCAAGGGCGGCCCACAGCCGCCCTTTTTGTTGTGAGGCCGATCAGGCTTTGGCCGATCAAGCTTGGCCTCTCACGCGCGACTGTGTAGGGTCGCGCGCGGAAACCCTATGGGCGGTTAGCTCAGTCGGTAGAGCATCTCGTTTACACCGAGAGGGTCGGCGGTTCGAGCCCGTCACCGCCCACCATAGGAATGCTTATGGCGCGCGCCTCGAGATGCGCGCCGACTCAACCGCTTCTCTCCTTGCGCGAGCGGACGAATGCGCAGCCATTCGCCTAGAGCCATTTGCAAATGGGCTGACGCACACCGTCATGGCCGGGCTTGTCCCGGCCAGCCAAGCGGCGGCCGCTAGCGTCCTGCAGTTTGGTTGAACCGCCCTCACCCCAAACCCCTCTCCCGCAAGCGGGCGAGGGGCTGCAGGGGCCGCCTCATGGTTGGAAGCCGCTGCCGGTGTGCAGGTGCGCTCCCTCTTCGTGGAAAAGCCCCCACCCGGGCCGGCTGTTTTGGCGTCGTCCGCATGCTTTCCAGCGCACCTTTTCCTTCGCCCCAGTTTCGCCCCAGAATGGGGGGAACGTTTTCGCAACCTGCCTGGACTCGACGCGCTTTGCTTTGAGGATTTCCATGGACTTAGGTCGGGTGGTCTCTCTTTTCCCTGGATGGGTCGGCTTCCGCGCCGGATGCGGCGCCGAGCCTGCGTTCGCGCCGCCCGCAGGCGGGAGAGGGGAATTGAGCGGCGCCGCGACGCGCGCGCTTGCGGCGGCGGGCATGGCTGTGCTGCTGATCGCGTCGAGCGGAGCATGGGCGCAGCAGGCGCCGATGACCTTCCGCACCGCCACCCTGGATTCCCGCATGTGCGGGTCCCGGTGCCCGGAGGTGATCGTCGCCGACGGGGTGATCGAAGAGGACACGCCCCAGAACTTCGTCGACTTCACGCGACAGATCGCGTCCTCGCCCCAGTTGCGCAGCGTTATCTTGCTCAATTCGCCCGGCGGCAACGTTGTCGCCTCGATGGAGCTCGGCACCGCCTTTCGCGCGCTGCACGCCGCGGCCATCGTCGCCGGTTACGCCTCCGTCAACGGCCGGACTGGCGCCGTCTCGGGGCGATGCCTGTCGGCCTGCGTTTATGCGCTGATCGGCGCCTCGCGCCGCGTCGTGCCCAGCTCGAGCCGGGTCGGCTTGCACCGGATGTCGGTTATCGAAGGCGGGGCGGGGCCGGACTCCGGGCGGCGGATGCTTGCCGACCCCGGTCTCGTCGCGATGCTCGCCCAATACACTGCGCGAATGGGGGTCGACCCGGCGCTGATTCGGCGCGCCGAGTCGCTGACTCCAGGCGTGCTGCACCTCCTCAGCCGCGCCGAAATTGCGCACTGGCGGCTCGCTCAGCCGCGAATGTGAAAGTTTATCCTCGACCTGTGGATCGCGCTTGACTTGGATTGCCGCCTGCCTTATCCGCTCACCCACCCCACGGGGGAGTAGCTCAGTTGGTTAGAGCGCCGGCCTGTCACGCCGGAGGTCGCGGGTTCAAGTCCCGTCTCTCTCGCCATTTTTTCAATGGCTTAGCCGAATCCCTGAAAATTCGAACCGCTAGCGCCGCCGACCGAGATGTCGTCGACGCCGCGCCGCTTGTTGCTGTGCTTGGCGCTCCCGCCCGCCTGCAAAGGCGACGGGTCAATGCGACCGCCGCGAAGGTCTCTTCATGCAGCGCCTGCGCCCTGAGCGGGATGCTCTCGCGGGCAAGGCAGCCGAGGGCAGCTCTGCCGGACTGTCTGCCGAGGAACGCCGTGCTGGCGATTCACGCCTCGCTGTCGCAGCGGCGCTCCCGTCGCCGAACCCGCGGGGCTGATTGTTGCGGCGCCGAATCAAAGCCGACCTTACCCCGTCCGCCGCGGAAGGCCCGCCGATCGCACTGCGCATTGATGTTATTGCCGAATCGGTCCTTCAATTCTCGTCGGGCGTTGATGGCCTTACAGAGCGATGTTTCTGTCACTCCGGATACGCCGCAGCGAGACCGCGTTTCTCTCGCAATGCTGCGACATCATTTTCTCTTACAATTCAGCAGTTTCCCCGCCCTGGAGCGAGCCGGCGGGGAAGGGGCGTTTTTGTACGCGAATTGCGTGTCTTAGGCGCGTTTCATCTTGCGCCGTGCGTTGCGCTGCGATAGGCCTGCGCAGCGCTCGACGCCCGAAACGGCGCGCAGCGCAATGCGGTCATTCGCCGCAGGCCGATCTCATCCAGCGGAGGCTTTGTGCCGAGTCTGATCTCAGATTATCTGCCGCTCGTCATCTTCATCGGGCTGTCGGCGCTCATCGGCGTCGCCCTGCTGATTGCGCCTTTCATTGTCGCTTACAAAAACCCGGATCCTGAGAAGCTCTCGGCCTACGAGTGCGGCTTCAATCCGTTCGACGACGCGCGCATGAAGTTCGACGTTCGCTTCTACCTCGTTTCGCTGCTGTTTATCATCTTCGATCTCGAGGTCGCTTTTCTCTTCCCGTGGGCGGTCGCGTTTCATGACATCGGCGCCTTCGGCTTCTGGTCGATGATCCTGTTCCTCGCGGTGCTCACGATCGGTTTCGTCTACGAATGGAACAAGGGGGCGCTGGAATGGGACTGAACGCTGGTCCGCTCGTCGCGCCGACCCCGCGCGGCATTCTCGATCCTTCAACCGGCAAGCCGGTCGGCGCCGACGATCCGTTCTTCGGCGCGATGAGCGACCGCTTGGCGGACAAAGGATTTATCGTCACCTCGACGGAAGACCTCATCCAATGGGCGCGCACCGGCTCGCTGATGTGGATGACGTTCGGCCTCGCGTGCTGCGCCGTCGAGATGATGCAGCTTTCGATGCCGCGCTACGACGTCGAACGGTTCGGCTTTGCGCCGCGCGGCAGTCCGCGCCAATCGGACGTGATGATCGTCGCCGGCACGCTCACCAATAAGATGGCGCCGGCGCTGCGCAAGGTTTATGATCAGATGCCGGAGCCGCGCTACGTGATCTCGATGGGATCCTGCGCCAACGGCGGCGGCTACTATCATTATTCCTATTCGGTGGTGCGCGGCTGCGACCGGATCGTTCCGGTCGATATCTACGTGCCCGGTTGTCCACCGACTGCCGAAGCGCTCCTCTACGGCGTCTTGATGCTGCAGAAGAAGATCCGGCGCACCGGAACGATCGAAAGGTGAGGCTTTTCCCGGCTTCAGGCGCTCCACGCGCCGTGCGGGAAAAGGCCGGCGCAGCGCGTCGGACGAGGGCCCCGGGTCGCGGGCGGTCCTCGTTGGAAATCACTTCGCGCCAACGCTGGTTCCGCAATGGAAGCAGCGAAATGAGGGTGGGATGGACGAAGCGTTGAAATCTATCGGCGAAAAGGCTGTCGCCGCTCTGCCCGGAGTCGTCCTCGGCGCGAACGCCGCGTTCGGCGAATTGACGTTTGTCGTCGACGCCGCGCGCATCGTCGAGGCGCTCACCTTCCTGCGCGACGACGCCGCGTGCCAGTTCGTGTGCTTCACCGATCTGACTGCGGCCGACTACCCCGATCGCGAGAAGCGGTTCGAGATCGTCTATCAGTTGCTTTCGCCCAAGCTCAATCAGCGTGTCCGGGTGAAGATCGAGACCGACGAGGAGACGCCGGTTCCCTCGACGATGTCCGTCTTTCCCGCCGCCAATTGGTACGAGCGCGAGGTCTACGACTTGTTCGGCGTGCTGTTCGACGGCCATCCGGATCTGCGCCGCATCCTCACCGACTATGGCTTCGACGGCCACCCGCTGCGCAAGGACTTCCCGATGACGGGATTCGTCGAGGTTCGCTACGACGACGAAGAAAAGCGCGTGCGTTACGAGGCGGTGCGGTTGAGCCAGGAATTCCGGCAGTTCGACTTCCTCAGCCCGTGGGAAGGCGCGCCGCTGCCTGGAGACGAGAAGGCGAAGTAGGGGCGACTGCGCGCGCGCCGCGGGATGGGGCCAGCGGATGCCGCAAAGTTCGTCGAGGGAATTGGAGATACGCTTGCCGTTGGCGGGAGCCTATTCGCTGTCCGAGCGCCGCTTGCGCTCCGCCTGAGCGCGCGCAGATTTTGAATGAGTCCGAGCATGACCGAAACCAACCTCCGCAACTTCTCGATCAACTTCGGGCCGCAGCATCCGGCGGCGCACGGCGTGTTGCGGCTCGTGCTGGAGCTCGACGGCGAAGTGGTCGAGCGCGTCGATCCGCATATCGGCTTGCTGCACCGCGGCACCGAGAAGCTGATGGAGGCGCGAACCTATCTGCAGAACGTGCCCTATCTCGATCGGCTCGATTACGTCGCGCCGATGAACCAGGAGCATGCTTACGCCCTGGCCGTCGAGCGCCTGCTCGGGCTCGAAGTGCCGCGGCGCGGCCAACTCATTCGCGTGCTCTATTCCGAGATCGGCCGTCTGCTGTCGCACATCCTCAATGTCACGACGCAGGCGATGGACGTTGGCGCGCTCACCCCGCCGCTGTGGGGCTTCGAGGAGCGCGAGAAGCTGATGGTGTTCTACGAGCGGGCGAGCGGGGCGCGGATGCACGCCGCCTATTTCCGCCCCGGCGGCGTCCACCAGGACATCCCGACCAAGCTCGTCGACGATATTCACGCCTTCTGCGGACCCTTCCTCAAGGTGTGCGACGATCTCGAGACGCTGCTGACCGGCAACCGCATCTTCAAGCAGCGCAACGTCGACATCGGCGTCGTCAGCCTCGCCGACGCCTTCGCCTGGGGCTTCTCGGGCGTCATGGTGCGCGGCTCGGGAGCGGCGTGGGACTTGCGCAAGTCGCAGCCCTACGAGTGCTACGAGGAGATGGATTTCGACATCCCCGTCGGCAAGAACGGCGACAACTACGACCGCTATCTCATCCGCATGGAGGAGATGCGCCAGTCCATCAGGATCATGGTGCAGTGCTGCGAGAAGCTGAATTCGGCGACCGGCGGCGGCCCCGTCAGCAACGACGACGGCAAGGTCGTGCCGCCCAAGCGCAGCGATATGAAGCGCTCGATGGAGGCGCTCATCCATCACTTCAAGCTCTACACCGAGGGCTACAAGGTTCCCGCCGGCGAGGTCTATGCGGCGGTCGAGGCGCCCAAGGGCGAGTTCGGCGTCTATCTCGTGTCGGACGGCTCCAACAAACCCTATCGCGTAAAGCTGCGCGCGCCGGGCTTCGCGCATTTGCAGGCGATGGACTTCATGTGCCGCAAGCACATGCTGGCGGACGTCGCCGCGATCCTGGGCTCGCTCGACATCGTGTTCGGCGAGGTCGACCGATGAGCGCCGCCGTAGCGAGTAGGGCGGACGAACGAGTTCCCCTCTCCCCTTGTGGGAGAGGGGCTAGGGGTGAGGGGTCGGCGCGTCAGCGCCTCGCACGGCGCGCCTACCGGCGCGACCCCTCATCCGTCGGCTTCGCCGACACCTTCTCCCGCAAGGGGAGAAGGGGCAGCGCGCGCTTCGCGCAAACGAGGAACGTTTGAATTATGTCTGTTCGTCGACTCGCCGAAGTTCAACCCGAGAGCTTCGAGTTCACGCCTGAAAACAAGGCGTGGGCGGAGAAGGAGATCGCCAAATATCCGCCGGGCCGCCAGGCGTCGGCGATCATTGCCCTGCTTTGGCGCGCCCAGAAGCAAAACAACTACTGGCTGCCGCGCCCGGCGATCGAGAAGGTCGCCGACATGCTCGACATGCCCTACATCCGCGCGCTCGAGGTCGCGACCTTCTACACGATGTTCAACCTCGAGCCGGTTGGGCGCCATTACGTGCAGCTCTGCGGCACGACGCCCTGCATGCTGCGCGGCGCCGAGGCGATCCGAGAGGTCTGCAAGTCGCGCATCGGGCCGGAAAAGCATCTCTCCGCCGACGGCAAGTTCTCGTGGATCGAGGTCGAGTGCCTCGGCGCCTGCTGCAACGCGCCGATGGTGCAGATCAACGACGACTATTACGAAGACCTGACGCCGGAAAACTTCGCCAAGCTGCTCGACGACCTCGCCGCCGGACGGCCGGTCGAGAAGGGTTCGCAGATTGGGCGCGTTTCCTCGGAGCCGACGGGCGGCCTGACCGCGCTGACGACGCTTTACGGCGTCGACGGCAAGAGCGGGCCGGCGGTCGCGCCGGTCAAAGCGTGAAGACGGGAAAGACCAGCGATGCTTGAGGACAAGGACCGCATCTTCACCAACCTCTACGGGCTCGGCGATCGCAGCCTCAAGGGCGCGCGTGCGCGCGGCGGCTGGGACGGCACCAAGGCGCTGATCGACAAGGGACGCGACTGGATCATCAACGAGATGAAGTCGTCGGGTCTGCGCGGGCGCGGCGGCGCCGGCTTTCCGACCGGTCTCAAATGGTCGTTCATGCCAAAGACCATCGATCCGAAGCGGCCGCACTATCTCGTCGTCAACGCCGACGAGTTGGAGCCCGGCACCTGCAAGGACCGCGAAATCCTGCGCAACGATCCGCACACGCTGGTCGAAGGCTGCCTGCTCGCCTCCTTCGCGATGGGCGCTCACGCCGCCTATATCTACGTGCGCGGCGAATACATTCTCGAGCGCGAGCGGCTGCAAGCTGCGGTCGACGAGGCCTATGAGGCCAAGCTGATCGGCAAGGACAACGTCCACGGCTATCCGTTCGACCTCTATGTCCACCACGGCGCCGGCGCTTATATCTGCGGCGAAGAGACGGCGATGCTCGAATTGCTCGAGGGCAAGAAGGGCATGCCGCGCCTGAAGCCGCCGTTCCCCGCGAATATGGGCCTCTACGGCTCCCCGACCACGGTCAACAACGTCGAATCGATCGCGGTCGCGCCGACCATTCTGCGTCGCGGGGCGGCGTGGTTCTCGAGCTTCGGCGCGGCGAACAACGTCGGCACCAAGCTGTTCTGCGTCTCCGGGCACGTCAACAAGCCGTGCAACGTCGAAGAGGCGATGTCGATCCCGTTCCGCGAACTGATCGACCGGCATTGCGGCGGCGTGCGCGGCGGCTGGGACAATCTGCTCGCGGTCATTCCCGGCGGTTCGTCGGTGCGGCTGGTGCCGGCCGAGCAGATCATCGACTGTCCGATGGATTTCGACTCGCTCAGCAAGCTGCGCTCCGGCCTCGGCACCGCGGCGGTGATCGTGATGGACAAGTCGACCGACATCATCCGTGCGATCGCCCGCCTGTCGTATTTCTACAAGCACGAGAGCTGCGGCCAGTGCACGCCGTGCCGCGAAGGCACGGGGTGGATGTGGCGCGTGATGACGCGCATGGCGGAAGGCCGCGCGCAGAAGCGCGAAATCGACATGCTGCTCGATGTGACCAAGCAGGTCGAGGGCCACACGATCTGCGCGCTCGGGGATGCGGCGGCCTGGCCGATTCAGGGCCTGATCGCGCACTTCCGGCCCGAAATTGAAAAGCGCATTGACCAGTACGCGGCCAATCCGCATAGCGAACCTGTGCGGATGGCGGCGGAGTAGGGCGATGACCAAGATCATCATCGACGGCAAAGAGCTGGACGTCCCCGCGGAGTTCACGCTTCTGCAAGCCTGTGAAGAGGCGGGCGCCGAGGTGCCGCGCTTCTGCTTCCACGAGCGGCTTTCCATCGCCGGCAATTGCCGTATGTGCCTCGTCGAGGTGAAGGGCGGTCCGCCCAAGCCGACGGCGTCCTGCGCGATGGCGGTCAAGGACCTGCGCCCCGGCCCGAAGGGCGAACCGCCGGTCGTCGAGACCAATTCGCCGATGGTGCGCAAGGGGCGCGCGGGCGTGATGGAGTTCCTGCTCATCAACCACCCGCTCGACTGCCCGATCTGCGATCAGGGCGGCGAGTGCGACTTGCAAGACCAGGCGATGGGCTACGGCGTCGATTCCTCGCGCTTCGCCGAGAACAAGCGGGCGGTCGAGGACAAATATATCGGCGCGCTCGTCAAGACGTCGATGAACCGCTGCATCCAGTGCACCCGCTGCGTGCGCTTCTCGACGGAAGTCGCGGGCGTTCCCGAACTCGGGGCGATTGGCCGCGGCGAGGACATGGAGATCACCAGCTATCTCGAGCGCGCGCTGACCTCCGAGTTGCAGGGCAACGTCGTCGACCTCTGCCCGGTCGGCGCGCTGACCTCCAAGCCGACCGCCTTCCATGCCCGTCCGTGGGAATATGTGAAGACGGAGACGGTCGACGTGATGGACGCGCTCGGCTCGTCGATCCGCGTGGACTCGCGCGGCCGCGAAGTCGTGCGCATTCTTCCGCGCATCAACGAGGCGCTGAACGAGGAGTGGATCTCCGACAAGACGCGCCACGTCGTCGACGGATTGAAGACGCAGCGTCTCGACCGCCCCTACGTGCGCGTCGAGGGCCGGCTGCGTCCCGCGACCTGGCAGCAGGCTTTCGCGGCGATCGCCGCCAAGGTGAAAGCGACGAAGGCTTCGCGCATCGGCGCCATCGCCGGCGATCTGGCGAGCGTTGAAGAAATGTTCGCGCTGAAGGGCCTGATGGCCAAGCTCGGCGTCGCCAACATCGACTGCCGCCAGGATGGCTCGAAGCTCGATCCGAAGTTCGGCCGCGCTTCCTATCTCTTCAACTCGACCGTCGCCGGCATAGAAGAGGCCGACGCGATCATGATCATCGGCTCCAACCCGCGGCTCGAGTCGCCGGTGCTGAACGCGCGCATCCGCAAGCGGTGGCTCAAGGGCGATTGCCTGATCGGCGTCGTCGGCGAGCGGGCCGATCTGACCTACGCCTACAACTACCTCGGCGCCGGCCCGGAATCGCTCGCCGCGTTCGCCAGCCATCCGCCGGCCAACAAGACGAAGCCGATGTTCATCCTCGGCGCCGGCGCTGTCGCGCGGCCCGACGGCGCCGCGGTTCTGTCGCTCGCCGCCAAGGCGGCGCTGTCGCTTGGCGTCGTCAAGGACGGCTGGAACGGCTTCAACGTGCTGCACAGCGCAGCCTCGCGCGTCGGCGGCCTCGATCTCGGCTTCACGCCGGGGGAGGGCGGTCTCGACGCGCTCGCGATGGCGAAGGGCGGCGCGCTCGACGTGCTGTTCAATCTCGGCGCTGACGAGATCGACGTCGAGCCGGGCGCCTTCGTCGTCTATGTCGGAACCCATGGCGACAAGGGCGCGCACCGCGCCGACGTCATTCTCCCCGGCGCCGCCTACACCGAAAAGACGGCAACCTACGTCAACACGGAAGGCCGGCCGCAATTCGCCGACCGCGCGATTTTCCCGCCTGGTGAAGCGCGCGAGGATTGGGCGATCCTGCGCGCGCTGTCGGACGTCGTCGGCGCGCGGCTGCCTTATGACTCGCTCGCCGCGCTGCGCGCCGCGCTCGCCGCCGCGCATCCCGATCTCGTCAAATACGACGTCGTGACACCGGCCGACGCCGGCGTGTTCAGCGCTCTCGCCGGTCTCGGCGGCGCGTACGACAAGGCGTCCTTCGCCTCGACCGTCGTCGACTTCTACCTCACCAACCCGATCGCACGCGCCTCCCGCGTCATGGCCGAATGCTCGGCGCTGGCGAAGGCCCGGTTGCCGCAGGCGGCGGAATAGGACGAACGATGAGCACCGCTAACCCCCCTCGGCCCGCGCCGGACCGCTCGCTCGGCATCGTTTTTGGCGTCGCCGCGCTCGCGATTGTCGTGGTCCTCGCCGGTCTCGTTTACGGCTTCGTTTCGGGTGGCTGGGCTTCCGCGATCGGCGCCTGGTTCTACGCGACGACGCTCGGGATGATCGTGCGCTACGTGCTCGAGAGCCTGATCCTTCTCGTTCTGGTGCTCGTCATCTGCGCCTTCCTCATCTACTTCGACCGCAAGGTTTGGGCGGCCGTGCAGTTGAGGCGCGGGCCGAACGTGGTGGGTCCTTGGGGGCTGATGCAGAGCTTCGCTGACCTCCTGAAGTTCGTGCTCAAGGAAGCGGTGGTCCCTGCCGCGTCCAACAAGGGCGTGTTCCTGATCGCGCCGCTAGTGACCGCGACGCTCGCGCTCAGCGCCTGGGCCGTCGTTCCCGTCTCCGCGGGCTGGGCGATCGCCAACATCAATGTCGGCATCCTCTATATTTTTGCGATCTCGTCGCTCGGCGTCTACGGCGTCATCATGGGCGGCTGGGCGTCCAACTCGAAATATCCGTTCCTCTCCGCGCTGCGTTCGGCGGCGCAGATGGTGTCCTACGAGGTTTCGATCGGGTTCGTGATCGTCACCGTGCTGCTCTGCGCGGGGTCGCTGAACCTTTCCGACATCGTCGTCGCGCAGCACGACTACGGCCTCGCGACGCTGCTGCACGTGCCGTTCCTGACGTTCCTGAACTGGTACTGGCTGCCGCTGTTCCCGATGTTCATCATCTTCTTCGTTTCCGCGCTTGCGGAGACGAACCGTCCGCCCTTCGACCTGACGGAAGCGGAATCGGAACTGGTGGCGGGCTTCATGGTCGAATATTCGGCGACGCCCTATCTCCTGTTCATGCTCGGCGAATATGTGGCGATCATGTCCATGTGCGCGCTGACGACCGTGCTCTTCCTCGGCGGCTGGACGTCGCCGCTCGACTTCCCGCCCTTCACCTGGGTTCCGGGCGTGATCTGGTTCGCGCTGAAGTCGCTGCTGGTCTTCTTCGGTTTCGCGATGGTGAAAGCCTTTGTGCCGCGCTACCGCTACGATCAACTGATGCGGCTGGGCTGGAAAGTGTTCCTGCCGATCTCGCTGTTCATGGTCGTGCTGGTCGCGGGCGTTCTGGAAGCCACGGGTTGGGGCGGGCATCCATGATTGAGACATATGTGAGGACACGCAGATGGCGCTGAGACTGGATCAAGCCGCACGCTCGCTGTTCTTGAGCGAGTTCGTGTCGGCCTTCGCGCTGTCGATGCGCTACATCTTCAAGCCGAAGGCGACGCTGAACTATCCGCACGAGAAGGGGCCGCTGTCGCCGCGCTTCCGCGGCGAGCATGCGCTGCGCCGCTACCCAAACGGCGAAGAGCGCTGCATCGCGTGCAAGCTGTGCGAGGCGATCTGCCCGGCGCAGGCGATCACGATCGAAGCCGGGCCGCGCCGCAACGACGGCACGCGCCGCACGACGCGCTACGACATCGACATGACGAAGTGCATCTACTGCGGCCTGTGCCAGGAGGCCTGCCCGGTCGACGCGATCGTCGAGGGGCCGAATTTCGAATTCGCCACCGAGACGCGCGAAGAGCTGTTTTACGACAAGGACCGGCTGCTCTCGAACGGGGGGCGCTGGGAACGCGAGATCGCGCGCAACATCGCGATGGACGCGGAATATCGTTGAGGATGCCCTTCCCCCCTTGCGGGGGAAGGTGTCATCGCCATAGGGCGTCGAAGGACGCCCTATGGCGATGACGGATGAGGGGTAGGCGCCGGGAGGCGCCGCGGTATGTGGCGCTCATGCGCCGACCCCTCACCCCCGACCCCTCTCCCGTAAGGGGAGAGGGGAGAGGTCGGGCGAGGCAAAGGGACGTGGAAACGATGCAAGCCGACGCGATTTTCTTCTGGCTGTTCTCGGGCGTGCTGGTCCTCTCGGCGCTCGCCGTGATTCTGGCGCGCAACCCGGTGCACTCCGTGCTGTTCCTCATCCTCGCCTTCGTCAATGCGGCGGGCCTGTTCCTGCTGATGGGGGCCGAGTTCCTCGGGCTCATCTTGATTGTCGTCTATGTCGGCGCCGTGGCGGTGCTGTTCCTGTTCGTCGTCATGCTGCTCGACGTCGATTTCGCCCAATTGAAGCAGGGCTTCGTGCAATATCTGCCGATCGGCGCGCTGATCGCGCTCGGCGTCGCCTTCGAGCTCGGCTATGTCGCGGTGGGCTGGACCCGCTCGCCGGACGCCGCCGCCGCGGCCGCGCCGGCTGGTACGCTCTCGAACACGGTGGCGCTCGGGCGCGTGCTCTACACCCAGTATTTCTACTTCTTCCAGGCGGCTGGCCTCATCCTGTTGACCGCGATGATCGGCGCGATCGTGCTGACCTTGCGCCATAAGGAAGGGGTCAAGCGCCAGAACATCGCCGAACAAGTCGCGCGCACGCCGGCCACCGCGGTCGAATTGCGCAAAGTCTCGTCGCGCGCCGGTATTTGAAGGATCGCTTCCATGGTCATCGGCCTCGCCCACTACATCACGCTCGGCGCGATCCTGTTCACGATCGGCATCGCGGGCATCATCCTCAACCACAAGAACATCATCATTATTCTGATGTCGATCGAGCTGATCCTGCTTTCCGTCAATATCAATCTCGTGGCCTTCTCCACCCATTCGGGCGACCTCACCGGTCAGGTGTACGCGCTCTTCATCCTCACGGTTGCAGCGGCGGAGGCGGCGATCGGGCTCGCCATTCTGGTCGCCTATTACCGCAACCGCGGCTCGATCGCGGTTGAAGACATCAACGCGCTCAAGGGCTGAGAACGGGCATGTACGACCTGATCGTCTTTCTTCCGCTTCTCGGTTTCCTGATCGCCGGCCTGTTCGGCCGGCAGATCGGGTCCCGCGCCTCCGAACTCGTGACGACCGGCTTCCTGGCGGTCAGCGCGCTGCTCGCCTGGATCGCCTTCTTCGGGGTCGCCCTCGGTCATGACGAGCAGGCGCTGGTGATTCCGGTCGCCAACTGGCTGACCTCGGGCAAGCTCGCGGTCGACTGGGCGTTGCGCATCGACACGCTCACCGCGGTGATGCTGGTCGTCGTCTGCAGCGTCTCGTTCCTCGTGCACCTCTATTCGATCGGCTACATGCACGAGGATCACCACCGGCCGCGCTTCTTCGCCTATCTCTCGCTGTTCACCTTCGCGATGCTGATGCTGGTGACGGCCGACAATCTCGTGCAGATGTTCTTCGGCTGGGAGGGCGTCGGCCTCGCCTCCTACCTCCTGATCGGCTTCTGGTACGAGAAGCCTTCCGCCAATGCGGCGGCGATCAAGGCGTTCGTCGTCAACCGCATCGGCGACTTCGGCTTCGCGCTCGGCATCTTCCTGGTCTTCCAGCTCACCGGCGCCGTGACCTTCGAACAGGTCTTCGCTGCGGCGCCGGGCCTTGCCGGCAAGACGATCCACATCTTCGGCGCCGATTGGGACGCGCTGACGCTCGCCTGCCTGCTCCTGTTCATGGGCGCGATGGGCAAGTCGGCGCAGTTCCTGCTGCACACCTGGTTGCCGGACGCGATGGAGGGCCCGACGCCGGTCTCCGCCCTCATCCACGCCGCCACCATGGTCACCGCCGGCGTCTTCATGGTCGCGCGCTTGTCGCCGCTGTTCGATCTCGCGCCGGTCGCGCTCGGCGTCGTCACTATCGTCGGCGCGACCACCGCCATGTTCGCGGCGACGGTCGGTCTGGTGCAGAACGACATCAAGCGGGTGATCGCCTATTCGACCTGCTCGCAGCTCGGCTATATGTTCGTCGGCCTCGGCGTCGGCGGCTACAGCCTCGGCATCTTCCACCTGTTCACGCACGCCTTCTTCAAGGCGCTGCTGTTCCTCGGCGCCGGCTCGGTGATCACTGCGATGCACCACGAGCAGGACATGCGCGCGATGGGCGGGCTGCGGAAGGAGATCCCCTTCACCTTCTGGATGATGACGATCGGCACGCTGGCGCTCACCGGCGTCGGCATCCCCTTCACCTCGATCGGCTTCGCCGGCTACGTCTCGAAGGATGCGATCATCGAGGCCTCCTACGCCTCACACGGCATCGGCGCTTCTTACGCCTTCGCCTGCGTAGTGCTCGCCGCCGGCCTGACCTCGTTCTACTCCTGGCGTCTCGTGTTCATGACGTTCTTCGGTAAGCGCGGCGACTGGTCCGCCGACGCTCCCCGAGAGCGCGCATGCCACGACGCGCATGCACAGGCCGCGCATGGCGGCCATGGGCACGGGGACGGCCATGGCCATGAGCATCATCATCACGCGCACGAATCGCCGCCGGTGATGCTGGTTCCGCTCGCCGCGCTCGCGCTCGGCGCCGTCGTCGCGGGCGTCGCGTTCCGCCACTGGTTCATCGGCGGCGGCTTCGAGGGCTTCTGGAAGCACGCGCTCTATCTCGGGCCGGACAACAAGATCCTCGAGCAAATGGAGACCGTTCCCTGGTTCGTTTCGCTCTCGCCGAGCTTGATGATGGTGGGCGGTTTCCTCGTCGCCTACTACATGTACATCGTCAACAAGGCGGCGCCGCGGGCGCTCGCCAACGCCAATCCGCTGCTGTACCGCTTCCTGCTCAACAAGTGGTACTTCGACGAGCTCTATGACTTCCTCTTCGTGCGGACCGCGTTCTGGCTCGGCCGCGCGTTCTGGAAGGGCGGCGACGGCTTCATCATCGACGGCTTCGGTCCGGACGGCGTCTCGGCCCGCGTGCTCGATGTGACGCGTAATGTGGTGCGGCTGCAGTCCGGCTACATCTACCACTACGCCTTCGCGATGCTGGTCGGCGTTGCCGCCTTCGTGACTTGGTATCTCTTCGGGGGAATCCACTGATGTCCGGCTCCTGGATTCTGTCCGGCCTGCTCGTCCTGCCGCTGATCGGTTCGCTTTGCATCCTCCTGCTGCGCGGTAGTGACGAGGCGACCTACAACAATGCGCGCTGGATCGCGCTGTGGACGACGCTGATCAATTTCGGCCTCAGCCTGGTCGCGTGGACGCGCTTCAACCCGGCGTCCTCCGGATTCCAACTCGTCGAGCAGAGCGACTGGTTCTCGCACGCGATAAGCTACAAGGTCGGCGTCGACGGCATTTCGATGCCCTTCGTGTTGCTGACCACGCTGCTGATGCCGATCTGCATCGCGGCGTCGTGGACGTCGATCGAGAAGCGCGTCAAGGAATACATGATCGCGTTCCTCATCCTCGAAACGCTGATGATCGGCGTGTTCGTCGCGCTCGATCTCGTGCTGTTCTACCTCTTCTTCGAGGGCGTCCTCATCCCGATGTTCCTCATCATCGGCATCTGGGGCGGCAAGCGGCGCGTCTACGCGGCGTTCAAGTTTTTCCTCTACACCCTCGTCGGCTCGCTGCTGATGCTGCTGGCCATCATGACGATGTATTGGACGGCGGGGACGACCGACATCGAGGTGCTGCTGAAGACGCCCTTCGCGCCGTCGATGCAGACCTGGCTCTGGCTCGCCTTCTTCGCCTCCTTCGCGGTGAAGATGCCGATGTGGCCGGTTCACACCTGGTTGCCCGACGCGCACGTCGAGGCGCCCACCGCGGGCTCGGTGATCCTGGCCGGCATTCTCCTGAAGATGGGCGGCTACGGCTTCATCCGCTTCTCGCTGCCGATGTTCCCGGACGCGAGCCACAATTTCGCGCCGCTGATTTACGCCCTCTCGATCGTCGCGATCATCTACACCTCGCTGGTCGCGCTCGTTCAGGAGGACATGAAGAAGCTCATCGCCTATTCCTCGGTGGCGCATATGGGCTTCGTGACCATGGGCCTGTTCGCCGCCAACACCCAGGGCGTGCAGGGCGCCGTCTACCAGATGATCAGCCACGGCCTCGTCTCGGGCGCGCTGTTCCTTTGCGTCGGCGTCGTCTACGACCGGATGCATACGCGCGACATCGCGGCCTACGGCGGCCTCGTCCAGCGTATGCCGCGCTATGCGGTGGCCTTCATGGTGTTCACGCTCGCCAACGTCGGTCTGCCCGGCACGTCAGGCTTCATCGGCGAGTTCCTGACGCTGATCGGGACCTTCCAGGCGAATGCGTGGGTCGCGTTCTTCGCCACCACCGGGGTCATCTTCTCGGCGGCCTACGCGCTCTATCTTTACCGGCGTGTCATCTTCGGCGTGATCGAGAAGCCCAATCTGATGAGCATGACCGATCTGTCGGCGCGCGAGATCGCGACGCTCGGGCCGTTGCTCGTTCTCACCATCTATTACGGGGTGCATCCGCAGCCGATCATTGACGCCAGCGCGGTCTCGATCGACGCTCTGATCAAAGGTATCGACCAGGCGATCGCCGTGACCAAGACGGCCGGGCTGTGAGCGCGGCAACAAGGGGATTGATCTCAAAATGAACGTGACGGCTTTCTCCCTTCCGGTCATCCTGCCCGAGGCCATCATCGCGATAGGCGCACTGGCGCTTCTGCTGCTGGGCGCGCTGCGGGGTGAGCGCTCGGTCGCGTTGGTGACGGAGATTGCGGTCGCGCTGCTGGGGGCTGCGCTGATTGCGGTGCTGGCCAATCACCGCGACAAGGGCGTCACCTTCTACGGCGCCTTCACCGACGATCCGTTCAGCCGATTCATGAAGGCGCTGGCGCTGATCGGTTCGCTGACTACGCTGCTGCTGTCGATCGACTTCATGCGGCGCGAGAAGATCGGCGGCTTCGAGTTCCCGATCCTCATCCTGCTCTCCACGCTCGGCATGATGATGCTGATCTCGGCGACCGATTTCATCGCGCTCTATCTCGGCCTCGAGCTGATGAGCCTCGCGCTCTATGTGGTCGCCGCCTACCGGCGCGACGATGTGCGCGCCTCCGAGGCGGGATTGAAGTATTTCGTGCTCGGCGCGCTGTCCTCCGGCATGCTGCTCTACGGCGCTTCGCTGATCTATGGTTACGCCGGCACTGTCTCGTTCGCCGGCGTCGCGGCGGCGCTGCACGCGCAAGCGAGCCTCGGCGTGATCTTCGGCCTCGTGTTCATTCTCGCCGGCCTCGCCTTCAAGATCTCGGCGGTTCCCTTCCACATGTGGACGCCCGACGTCTACGAGGGCGCGCCGGCGCCGGTGACCACGTTTTTCGCCTCGGCGCCCAAGATGGCCGCGATGGCGATCCTGCTGCGCGTTGCGATGACCGCGTTCCCCGGGGTCGCGAACGACTGGCGGCAGATCGTCACCTTCATCTCGATCGCCTCGATGGCGCTCGGCTCCTTTGCGGCGATCGGCCAGACGAACATCAAGCGCCTGATGGCCTATTCCTCGATTGGCCATATGGGCTTCGCGCTGGTCGGTCTCGCCGCCGGAACGGTCGAAGGCGCGCACGGCGTCGTCGTCTATATGGCGATCTATCTCGCCATGACGCTCGGAACCTTCGCCGGCATCCTCTCGATGCGCCGCGACGGGGCCTATGTCGAGGACATCGCCGATCTCGCCGGTCTTGCGCGCACCAACGCGCCGATGGCGTTCTTCCTGGCGGCGATGATGTTCTCGCTCGCCGGCATTCCGCCGCTCGCCGGCTTCTTCGCCAAGTTCTATGTGTTCGCCGCGGCGATGAAGGCCGACCTCTACGGGCTCGCGATCATCGGCGTGCTGATGAGCGCGGTCGGCGCTTACTATTACCTGCGGATCGTCAAGATCATGTATTTCGACGAGCCGGCGAAGGCGTTCGATCAGCCGGGCGCTGCGGCGCGCATCGTCCTGGCGCTGTCGACCGCGGTCGTCATCTTCTACGCGCTCGCTCCGGCGCCCCTCACTGACGCGGCCATGGCCGCCGCCAAGTCCCTGTTTTGATCGATCCCGATCGAACGAGCGAGCCTGAGCCCTACCTCCCCGGCTGGCGGATCCTTCGCTTCGCCAGCATCGGGTCGACCAACGACGAAGCGCGCGCCCGCGCGCTGGCCGGCGATCCCGGCGGCCTTTGGATCCGCGCGGACGAGCAGATGCAGGGCAGGGGGCGCCACGGCCGAAATTGGCGCTCGCCACGTGGCAATCTTTACGCCAGCGCCTTGCTGGTCGACCCTTGCGACGCCGCGATCGCGCCGCAGCTCGGTTTCGTCGCCGGCGTCGCGCTGGCGACCGCGGCAAGGGATCTCGGCGCCGCGGACATCGCGATCAAATGGCCGAACGATCTCCTCTGGAAGGGCGCCAAAGTGTCGGGGCTGCTCGCGGAAGGGGTGGCGATCCCCGGGCGAGGCTTCATCTGCGTCGTCGGCTTCGGCGTCAATTGCGCCTCGTCCCCTGAAGGGCTCGCTTATCCCGTCGCCGATCTTGCCCAAGCGATCGGCCGGCCGGTTTCGCCGGCCGATGTTTTGGCGCGCCTTGCCGCCCGCTTTGACGAAATGATCCGACTGTGGGACAGGGGCGCGCGCTTTGCTGACATCCGCACGCGCTGGATCGCCGTTGCTGCCGGCCTCGGCGCTCCCGTACGCGTCGCGTCCGCGCGTGAGACGCGCGAGGGCCTCTTCGAGGGGCTCGACGCCAGCGGGCGGTTGTTGCTGCGTACTGCAAACGGTCTCGAGGCGGTCGAGGCCGCCGATCTGTTCCTCACGCCGCCCGACGGAAGCCCGAATCGCCGATGAAAGCCACCAGCTTATGAGTGACGACAACGAAATTGTGTTCGCCCCGCTCGGGGGACTTGGCGAAATCGGCATGAATTGCGCGCTCTACGGCTACGGCCCGGCGCGCACCCGCAAATGGTTGATGGTCGATCTCGGCGTCGCCTTCGCCGGCGACGATTTGCCGGGCGTCGACCTGATCATGCCGGATCTCGCCTTCATCGAGAAGGTGAAGAAGAACCTCGTCGGCCTGATCATCACCCACGCCCACGAGGACCATATCGGCGCCCTCGCCGAACTCTGGCCGAGCCTCGGCGTGAAGGTCTACGCTACGCGCTTCGCCGCCGGCCTCGCCGAGACGCGTCGGCTCGCCGAGCCCGGCGCGCCGAAAATCCCGATCCAGGTGGTCGCGCAAGGCTCGCGCATCGACATCGGCCCGTTCAATGTCGAGTTCATCCCCGTCGCCCACTCGATCCCCGAGAGTTGCGCCCTGGCGATCCGTACGCCCGCCGGTCTCGTCGTTCACACCGGCGACTGGAAGATCGACGAGACGCCAGGCGTCGGCGTACCCACCGACGAGCGCCGTCTGAGGGAATTGGGCGAGGAAGGGGTGCTCGCGCTGGTCTGCGATTCCACCAACGCGCTGCGCGAGGGCGAGAGTCCGTCCGAAAAGGATGTCGCCAAGAATCTTGCCCAGATCGTCGGCGAGGCGAAGGGCCGCGTCGTGGTGACGACCTTCGCCTCCAATGTTGCGCGCCTGCGCGCCGCGGCGGAGGCCGGCTTCGCCAACGGCCGTCAGGTCTTGATCATGGGTCGCGCGATGGAGCGCGTCGTCGCGGTGGCGCGCGAATGCGGCTATCTCGACGGCCTTCCCGCAATGCTGGGTCCTGATCCGTTCGAGCGGATGCCGCGCGACAAGGTGCTGGCGCTCGCGACCGGCAGCCAGGGCGAGCCCCGCGCGGCCCTCGCGCGTATCGCTGAGGACGAGCATCCGACTGCGAGCCTCTCGAGCGGCGATCTCGTCATCCTCTCCTCGCGCACCATCCCCGGCAACGAGAAGCCGGTCGGCAAGGTCGTCAACGGCCTCGTCTCGCAGGGTGTCGACGTCATCACCGACCGCACTCATCTGGTGCACGTTTCCGGCCACCCGCGCCGCGCCGAACTCGCCAAGCTTTATGGCTGGCTCAAGCCGAAGATCGCCGTGCCCGCCCACGGCGAGCCGCTACACCTTTCGGAACACGTCGCTTTCGCAAAGTCGCAGGGCGTGCGCGAAGTGGTCCGCGCCTTCAACGGAGACGTCGTGCGGCTCGTCGAGGGCGAAGCGGGCGTCGTCGCGCAGATCGAGCATGGTCGGCGCTACAAGGACGGCGACATTCTGCTCCCCGCCGGCGAGGACTGCGTCGGCCAGCGCCGAAAGCTCGCCTTCGCCGGCGTGGTGTCGATCGCGCTCGCCCTGACCGACAAGGGCGAGATGGCGGGCGACCCCGACGTGTTGTTCGCCGGCTTGCCGAAGTCGACGCGTGTGGGCGCCGGCCTCGACGAGATCATCGACGCCACCATCTTCGAGACCTTCGAGAGCCTGCCGCGCGCCAAGCGGCGCGACGCCGATTTCGTATGCGGCGCAATCGAGCGCGCCGTTCGCAACGCGCTCAACGCCGCCTGGGGCAAGAAACCCATCGTGCATGTGCTGATCGTCGAAATCTGAGGGGCGCGCTGCGGTTCGACCCGCGGCTGTCACCCCCGCGGAAGCGGGGGGCCAGACAACCGCCGCAGGCCTTCGCCCTTTGACTCCTGGATGCCCGCTTTCGCGGGCATGACAGGCCCAAAACGCGCGCGCCAAGGGCGCGCTGCATCTTAAGACGGGAGAGCCATGATCGGACGACTGAACCATGTCGCCATCGCCGTCGCGGATCTCGCGGCGGCGAGCGCGCATTATCGCGACGGCCTCGGCGCGAGGGTCAGCGCGCCGCTCGCCCTGCCGGAACATGGCGTGACGGTCGTCTTCGTCGAATTGCCCAACACCAAGGTCGAACTGCTCGAACCGCTCGGCGAGGCGTCGCCGATCGCAAAGTTTCTCGAAAAGAATCCGGACGGCGGAATGCACCACCTCTGCTTCGAGGTCGACGACATCCTCGCCGCGCGCGACCAACTTCAGGCCTCGGGCGCCCGCGTGCTCGGCGACGGGGCGCCCAAGATCGGCGCGCACGGCAAGCCTGTGCTGTTCTTGCATCCGAAGGATTTCAGTGGAACGCTGATCGAGCTGGAGCAGGCGTAGGAGGAGATTCGCAGGCCTCCTCTGCGGGAGGATTGCTTGAAATCCTGGCTGGGCGGCATCGGCGAAGCGTTTGAGGACGAGAACTTCCGCCGCTATTCGCTCGGCTCCGTGCTCTCGTGGATCACGTACTTCGTCCAGGCCGTCGCCGTCTCCTGGACGACCTGGAGCCTGACGCACTCGACGCGATGGCTGGCGATCATCGCTCTGTTGGACGCCGCGCCGAACATCGCCCTCATGCCGTTCGGCGGCGTCGTCGCGGATCGCTTCGACCGGTTTCGCGTCCTGCTGCTGAGCTACGGCCTGGCGTGGCTGCAGGCGCTGGCGCTGACGCTGCTCGCCTGGGGCGGCGGCCTCACCATCGAACGGCTCGCCGCGCTCGCATTCTTCCACGGCGCCGTCCACGCCTTCAGCATTCCCGCGCAATACGGCTTCCTGCCGCGCTTCGTCGAACGCCGTCGCTTGTCCTCGGCGATCAGCGTCTCCGCCGCTTACACGCAGTTGGCGGTCTTCGCGGGCCCGGCGGTGGGCGGCTGGCTGATTCTCCATTTCGGCGTCGCCTCCGCCTACGCCAGCAATGTTCTGGGCTATGGCGTGTATTTCGTCTTCGTCGCCTTTCTGCGAACGCCGGCGGACTACGTGCGACCGCCCCAATCGCGCAAGAGCTTCCGGGGCGATCTCGCGGGTGGCCTCGAGGCGATCTTCTCGCATCGCGGCATCGTCGCGTTGCTGGCGACGATGCTGCTGGGCGCTGCGCTCTGGTCGGCGATCTCTCAGATGGCGCCGGCGATCGCCGACAAGGCGCTCGGCTCGGGCGTCGAGGGACTGTCTGCGCTGGCGGGGATCGCGACATATCGGCGACGAGCGCGCATTGCCCGCGCGTTCGAGCAATCATGAAGCGGCGAAGTCGCGTGGTGCTGCTAGGCCGCTTGGTGCGAAGCCGACGCGCCGAGCGTCGCGTCGGAAAGTCCCAGCGCTTCGATCAGCGGCCCGAGAAACGCCCCATAGGCGCGCCAGCGGCCGACCGAACTGGCGTAGATCGGCTGGCGCACCTGAGCCACGCTGGCGGTGCGCACGGCGCGCCCGTTGTTGTGGAAGTCGAGGCAGCGCGGATCCCAATCGAGGCCGCAATGAGCGAGGATTCGCCGTCCCTCGCCTTCAAGGTCCGCGACGACGTCCTCATATTGCACGTCCAGCATCATGCCCGGCGGCAGCGTGCCTCGCCAATGCGCCATCAGCGCCTCATAGGCGCGATAATAGCGGCCGAGTTCGGCGAGGTCGTAGGCGTAGGGATGATTTTCGACGAACAGATTGGTGAAGCAGGAGAAGCAGGTGTCGACCGCGTCGCGCCGCACATGGATGATGCGCGCCTGTGGCAAGGCGAGCGCGATCAGGCCGGCGCAGCGGAAATTGTCGGGCAACTTGTTGACGATCCGTTGTGCCGAGCCGGATCGGCCTTCGAGCCGGGCGAGATAGGCCTCTCCGAGCCGGCGGAAATCCTCGGGGCATCATGCGCCAGACGCTCTCCGGCGCGTTCAGGGCCGCGGCCGTCGCGCCGCCGATTTCCAGCGCCGCGGCGTCGAAATCGTTGATTTCGCCGGCGCCGTGAACGTTTGGATGGCTGGCGAGGATCTGTTCGACGAGGCTCGTTCCCGATCGCGGCATGCCCAGCACGAAAACGGGAGCCGTAGAGGACGCTCCGCCGCCGGCGAAGCGTCGCGTAAGGTCGTCGGCGTAGGCGAGCCGGCTGCGCTCGAGAACGCCGACCACGACGCCCTCGTCGTAGCCGCCGAGCCTTCGCTTCAAGGCGTTGCCGGCGGCGAAATGGGGGAAGGACCGAGCGGCGTCCGAAAGATCGGCGAAGGCCTTGCCGAGTGCGAAATGCGCGTAAACGCGGTCCTGCGGGCTTGTCGGCGCGTCTTCGCAGACCAGCGCCTCGAGCGCTTCGACGTAGCGTTCGCCGGGTTGAAAGCGTCGGGCCAGGGAAAGATGGTGGTAGGCCCGGGTGCGCGCCGGCTCCAGCGCGATGGCTGTTTCGAACGCGCTCGCCGCCTCTTTCAGCCGGCCGAGCTGGAGCAGGGCGATGCCCCTGTTGTCATGGGGGAGCGCTAGGCGGGGCGCCTTGGCGATCGCCGCATCGTAGCTCAGCAAAGCTTCGCTTTCGCGGCCAAGCCCGGCGAGGCTCGCGCCGCGGTTGACGAGCGCGTCGACGTGGTCCGGCGTGAGCGCCAGCGCGGCGTCGCAACTCGCCAGCGCCTCAGGCAGCCGCTTGAGAGAGACGAGCGCGCTCGCGCGGTTGGCGAGCCCCTCGACATATTGCGGATCGAGGGCGACCGCTTGATCGTAGAGCGTGAGCGCCTCGACAGGCCGGTCGAGCTCGAGAAGCGCGCTGGCGAGGAAGTTGTAGACCGGCGCGGAATGCGGAGCGAGCGCGAGCGCCTTGAGGAAACAATCCAGCGCCTCGGCATAGCGCTTGACCGCTCGGAGTGCGATGCCGCGATTGGTCAGCACCTCGGCGCTTGGCGGGGCCAGCCCGGCGGCGCGTTCGTAGCTGACCAACGCCTCGTCGCCGCGCCCGAGCTGCAACAGCGCGTTGCCGCGATTGCTGTGGATGTTGGCGTTGTTGGGATTGGCGGCGAGCGCCTCCTCGTAGCTCTGGAGCGCCTCTTCAGGTCGTCCGAGGTCGAGGAGCGTGTCGCCGCGACTGCTGAGCGCGTCGGCGTTGCCGGGAGCGAGAGCGAGCGCGCGGTTCAAGCTTTCGAGCGCCTCCGTGCTCCGCCCGAGGTTGCGCAGCAGGGCGCCACGATTGCTGTGAGCGGTCGCAAGGCGAGAATTGAGCGCGAGCGCCTTGTCGAAGCAAGCGAGCGCCTCGAGGGGGCGCTTGAGCAAAGCGAGCGCGCCGCCCTTGCTGGCGTAGGCCTCTGCGTAACGCGAGTCGATCGATAGCGCCCGATCGTAGCAGCCGAGGGCATCCTCCATTCGGCCGACAAAAGCGTTCGCCACGCCGAGTTCGCACCACGCCCCCGCATGCTTTGGCGAGGCGCTCGTCGCGCGGCTCAACATCTGCGCCGCCTCCTCGTTGCGGCCTTGCTGCAGCAAGACGAGGCCGAGGCCGCGCAGGGCGTCGAAGTCGAGCGGGCGACGCGCGAGCACGGCGCGGTAGAGCCTCTCCGCTTCAGCAAGCTTACCGGCCCGACGCTGGTCGCCCGCCGATTGGAGGAGCGCCGCCGTCGGCGACGCCGAGTTGAGCGGGAAGGGCGGCTGTTTCAACGATATGCTCCCCATTCGGGCGATCGCGAGCGGCAGCTTGCTGTCGCTGCGACGCTGCAGCTTTCCACAGCGAATAACTCGGCGACGCTTTCGCCGGGCTTGCGTTTCTCGCTGCTCGGCGGCGGCGAGGGCCGGGAGCAGACGGGAGGGGCCAGGAATGCACAATTTGGTTTGCTGAAATCCGTCCTGGTCCGGTAACTTGACGGCGAGTCGCCGGGTCCCTCGGCGGGGGCGAGGGCGCATGAGCCAACTGGCGATTTCGAGATATCTCAACGAGCTCTCGGACCTCAAAAAGGTCTCCGGCTCGGCGCGGGAATCGGTGGTGCGCGAAGCGTTCAAGGACTTGCTGAAGGCGATCGGCCGGGCGCGCGATCTCGTGTTCATTCCCGAGCATCATATCGTCACAGCCGCCAAGACGAACATCTATGTCGACGGCGCTCTCGTCTACGACCTGCGCCTGCCGTTCGGCTATTGGGAGGCCAAGGACGAAGGGGACGATCTCGACGAGGAAATTCAGAAGAAATTCCTCAAGGGCTATCCCCAGGACAACATCATCTTCGAAGACAGCGCGACTGCGGTTCTGATCCAGAACAAGCAGGAGGTCATGCGCTGCGCAACCGACGACACCGACAAGCTCGAAAGGCTGCTCGAACTCTTCTTCGACTACCAGCGACCGGAGATCGCGCAGTTCCGCAAAGCGGTCGCGCAATTCCAGGCCGATCTTCCCGCCGTCCTCGAATCCCTGCGCGCGATGATCGAAAAGGCGCACGGCGCAAACGCAGCCTTCCGCGACGCCGCTGTGAAATTTCTCAAACATGCGCAGGAGACCATCAACCCCGCCGTGACGGCTGAGGACGTGCGGGAAATGCTGATCCAGCACATCCTGACGGAAGAGATTTTCTCCAAGGTCTTCGACGAGGACGATTTCCACCGCCAGAACAATGTCGCCAAGGAGCTTTATGGCCTCGAGGGCCTGTTCTTCACCGGCGCGTTGAAGAAAAACACGCTGAAGGGCCTGGAGCCCTATTACAACGCCATCCGCGCGACGGCGCATCAGATCTCGACGCACACGGAGAAACAGACCTTTCTCAAGGTGATCTACGAAGGCTTCTACAAGGTCTACAACAAGAAGGCCGCCGATCGGCTGGGCGTCGTCTACACGCCGCAGGAAATCGTGCGCTTCATGGTCGAGAGCGCCGACTGGCTGTGCCAGAAACATTTCGGCAAATCGCTGATCGACAAAGGCGTCGAAATCCTCGATCCAGCCACCGGCACCGGCACGTTCATCTGCGAATTGCTGGAGCATTTTCGCGGCCAGAAGGACAAGCTCGCCTACAAATACAAGGAGGAACTGCACGCCAACGAGGTGGCGATCCTGCCCTACTATGTCGCCAATCTGAACATCGAAGCGACCTACGCGGCGATCACCGGGCAGTACGCCGAGTTCCCCAATCTCTGCTTCGTCGACACGCTCGACAATGTCGCCGGGCTCGGCAAGTTCTCCGGCCACCAGGAGGATTTGTTCGGCTCGCTGTCTGAGGAAAACGTCGCGCGCATCAAGCGCCAGAACGCGCGCAAGATCTCCGTCATCATCGGCAACCCACCGTACAACGCCAATCAGCAGAACGAGAACGACAACAACAAGAACCGCACCTACAAGCGCATCGACGAGCGGATCAAGGCGACCTACATCGAAGAAAGCACGGCGCAGAAGACCAAAGCGTACGATATGTACACGCGCTTCTTTCGCTGGGCGAGCGACCGGCTGAAGGATGACGGTATTATCGCCTTCGTCACCAATCGCAGCTTCATCGACAGCCGGACGATGGATGGATTTCGCAGGATCGCGGCGCGCGATTTCGCCGAAATCTGGATCGTCGATCTCGGCGGCGACGTGCGCGCCAATCCGAAATTGTCCGGCACGAAGAACAACGTGTTCGGGATTCAGACGGGCGTGGCGATCAGCTTTCTCGTTAAGCGCAAGGCGGCGACGAGTTGCCGGATTTTCTATGCGCGACGGCCGGAAATGGAGACACAGGAGGACAAACTGGCCTTTCTCGGCGGGGCGCTGTTGTCGGGGTTGGCGGTGGAGGAAGTTCGACCGGACGTGAAGGTGAATTGGATCAATCAGACGGAAAACGATTTCGGCAAACTGATGCCGATTGCGTCGAAGGAGACAAAGGCGGCGAAATCCGCCAGCCGGGATACGGCTATTTTTCGGATATTTTCGCTGGGCGTTGCTACGAATCGAGACGAATGGGCATATGATGAAAGCAAATTTATACTGAAAGAAAAGATGGAGTTTTTCTGCAGCATACTGAATTCGAAGTCTAGAAACGATAGTAAGCGCCCATTCGAGGAATTTGACAAATCCATAAAATGGACCTCAGAATTAGAAACGTTCGCGCGGAAAAAATCCGCGCTTGTCTTTGACGGCGGCAAGATTGGACTAGCCTGTATCGGCCGTTTGTGCAGAAATTCATATACGCAGACAACATCGTCGTGCACAGGAGATATGCCCAGAACGAACTATTTTTCGGCCTCATTGGGGCCAATAACCCCTGCATAAACTTTCTATGCGTTGATTCTACATCATCGTCTGTCCGCGTTGCTCCTCGAATATCGTGAGTGACTTGTCGCCTCGAAACAGGGAAACGGGGGCACGTTCTCGGTCGCTCGCTACCGCTATACCACCGACGGCGACCGGCTCGACAACATCACCGACTGGGCGCTCGACCAGTTCCGCACCCATTACGAGGCGGAAGCCCCTTCTCCCCTTGCGGGAGAAGGTGTCGTCGCGTCAGCGACGACGGATGAGGGGTCGGCGCCGGAAGGGGCGCGATCGGTGAAGCGGGGGCAGGCGGCTCGATCGACGGAGGGCGGCGGCGGAAGCAACCCCTCATCCGACCCGACTTCGTCGGGCCACCTTCTCCCGCAAGGGGAGAAGGGGCGGGCGATCACCAAGGACGCGATCTTTCATTACGTCTATGCGGTGCTGCACGACCCGATCTATCGCGAAAAATATGCGCAGAACCTGAAGCGGGAATTCCCCCGCATTCCCTTCTACGCCGATTTCTGGCGTTGGGCCGATTGGGGCGAGGCGCTGATGGCGCTGCACATCGGCTACGAGAACGTAGAGCCTTGGCCTCTCGCGCGCACGGACATTCCGGACGCCAAGGCCGCCGCCGCTGGACTGAAGCCCAAGCCGATCCTGCGCGCCGACCATGAGCATGGCGTCATCGTCCTCGATAGCGAGACGCAGCTCTCCGGCGTTCCGGCGGAGGCCTGGGCCTATAGGCTCGGCAACCGCTGCGCGCTGGACTGGATTCTCGATCAGCACAAGGAAAAGACGCCGAAGGACCCGACGATCCGCGAGAAGTTCAACACCTACCGCTTCGCCGACTACAAGGAGAAGGTGGTCGATCTCCTCATGCGCGTCACCCGCGTCAGCATCGAAACCATGGCGATCGTCGAGGCGATGCGCGTCGCGCCGAGGTGAGGCGCGCCGGCGACAAGTTCTTTTCGAAAATCAGAATTCCCGCTATGCTTTGTCGAATGCTTTGAGAGGGACGCGGCCGTTGTTCAGGGTCATGCACGGCCTCGTGCCGGGCCACGTTGAGCCGACGACGCTGACGTCGAAAAGCGCTCTGGCGGCGCCGCGTGCAGGACGATTGCGCCGCAATTGCCTTGGGATGGCCGGGACAAGCCCGGCGAGGACGCCAGTCGATGGAGGCTTCCGCCTTGACGACTGCTAACATACTGATATTTAAAAGTATTGCTTTTTCGACGTCAAGCCGCTTCCTTGACAAGACTCGACAAAGCTTGACGAACCTCGACGGTCGGCTTGACGTCGCTCAGCCCTTGTCGCGCATCAGCCGCGACTTGTCGCGGTTCCAGTCGCGCGCTTTTTCGCTTTCGCGCTTGTCGTGCAGCTTCTTGCCGCGGCCGAGGGCGATGGCGATCTTGGCGCGGCCCTTGTCGTTGAAATAGACGCGCAACGGCACGATCGTCATGCCTTCGCGCTCGACGCCCTTGGCGAGCTTGGCGATTTCCTTGGCGTGCAGCAACAGCTTGCGCGGCCGCCGAGGCTCGTGGTTGAAACGATTGGCCTGCAAATATTCCGGGATGTTGGCGTTGTAGAGGATCATCTCGCCGTTGCGGTCGACCGCGGCGTAGCTCTCCGCCACCGTCGCCTTGCCGGTTCGCAGCGACTTCACCTCGGGGCCGGTCAGCATCATGCCAGCCTCGAACACTTCGCCGATTTCGTAATCGAAGCGTGCGCGCCGGTTTTCCGATACGACCTTGTAATTTGGCTTATCTTTGTCGACCACGAGTGAGACGCTGTTCCTGGCGCGCGGCGAGAGGCCAGCGCGCGACAATTAAAAAAATCTAGTCCGTGCGGACCAGGGTTCAAGCGTTGAGCACGCCCGCATGCACCATCGCGCGGCGGATCTGCGCCTCGGTCGACGCGCTGACCGGGATCAGCGGCAGACGCACCTCGTTGCGCACATGGCCGAGCAGGTTCAGCGCGTATTTGGCCCCGCAGACCCCCGGTTCGACGAAGATGGCGGCATGCAGCGGGGTCAACCGGTCCTGAAGGCGCAGGGCATGGGCGAAGTCGCCCTTGAGCGCATATTCCATCAATTCGGCGCACAAAGCCGGGGCGACGTTCGCCACCACGGAGATGCAACCATCCGCGCCGGCCGCCATGCAGGCCAGGGCGGTCATGTCTTCGCCTGAAAGTTGGATAAACTCCGGCCCCATCGCATGACGCTGTCGGGAGATGCGCCCGACGTCGCCGGTGGCGTCCTTCACGCCGACGACGTTCTTCAACTCGTACAGCCGCTTCATCGTGTCGACGGACATGTCTATTACACTTCGCGGCGGAATGTTGTAGATGATGATGGGTATCCCGATCGCGTCATTGATCGCCCGGAAATGATGATAAAGTCCTTCCTGGGTCGGCTTGTTGTAATAGGGGGTCACGACCAGCACCGCATCGGCGCCGGATTTTTCGGCGTGTCTGGCCATCTCCACCGCGTCATGGGTATTGTTCGAGCCCGCTCCGGCGATGACGGGAACCCTGCCGCGCGCCTCGTCAATGCAGATGCTGATCACCCGGCGATGCTCTTCGACGCTGAGCGTCGGGCTCTCTCCGGTCGTGCCGACAGGCACCAGCCCGTGCGAACCGGACGTGATCTGAAAGTCGATCAATGCGCGAAACGCGGGCTCGTCGATCTTCCCGTCTTTGAAGGGAGTCACCAGGGCCGGCATCGATCCGTGAAACTTCGCCCGCTTGTCCATTTCGGCCTTCCAACTCGGCTCGACTCAACTCGCCTGGAACTCGCCGCGTTCGCGGCGGGCCAGACCCGACACATAGACCCTCGACACATCCCGCGAAAGGGGGAGTTCAGCGGAACGCCGTGGTTAACGATTGGTCAGCAAAGGCGGCGCACAATGGCGAACGAGGCCATCGCCATGCTCGCTTTCCGTTTCGCCGCCGCGTTCGTCGGCTTGGGCGCGCTCTACTTTTTGGGAGTCACGGCGCGCCATGTTCCGGCGCTGCCGCCGACGCCGGGGCGCGAGGGCGCCCCGAGCCTGGCTCGTCTCGTCCCACAGACCCCGAGGCCGTCTGCAGGCGCTCCGGCGGACGCGACGCGGCCCACGCTCGCCACGGCGCCGGTCGATGTCGCCCCGACTGGCGCTATCGAGGCGTCGGCTCCGCCGGCGCTCGAGCATGCGCCGCTCGCCGCCGAGCCGCCGCCCGACGTCAGCCGTCTCGCCGCGTCCGCCGCCCTTTATCGCAAGGGCGATCTCGCCGGCGGCGACGCGCTCGCCAAGGACGTCGCCGATCCCGTCCAGCGCACGGCGATCGAGTGGGCGGCGCTGCGCCTATCGCCGCGGCTCGACGAGCGGCGCCTCGCCGCCTTCGCGGCCGCCCATCCTGAATGGCCTGGCGAGGACTGGATCCGAGCGGTGCAGGAGGCGCATCTCTACGTCGAACATCCCGCGCCGCAGGTCGCCGCGGCGCTGTTCGCCGCCGATCCGCCGAGCACGCCCGCCGGCGAACTCGCCGCCGCCCGCGCGGCGCTCGAAGCCGGCCGGCGCGACGAAGCGATTGCGGCCGCCCGCGCGCTCTGGCGTAACGGCGACTTCGACCTCTGGACCGAGACGGCCATTCTCAAAGACTTCGGCGCGGCTTTGACGCGGGCCGACGACAAATATCGGGCCGACCGGCTCCTCTATGCGGAAAAGACGGGCGCGGCGATGCGCGCGGCGGCGCTCGCCGGGCCGGACGAGGTCGCGCTCGCCCAGGCCCGCATCGCGGCGATGTCCGGGCCGCTGACGCCGCGCGTGCTCGCCGCCGTCCCCGCCGCGCTGCAGAACGATCCCGGCCTTGTTTTCGCCCACGTCCAGGATGCGCGCCGGGCCAACCGGGCCCTCGAAGCCGCGGATTGGCTCGATCGGGCGCCGAAGGCGGTCGGCGCGTTGATCGATCCCGACAAATGGTGGACCGAGCAGCGCATGGTCGCGCGCGAACTGCTCGATATCGGGCAGATCGAGAAAGCCTACGCGATCTGCGCCGAGGCGACGCCGGTCTCGATCCCGGCGCGCGTCGACGCCGCTTTCCACAGCGGTTGGATCGCGCTGCGCTTCGCCAACGATCCCGAGCGGGCGGCGCGCCAGTTTGCAACCGCCGCCGAGGCGGCCGAGACGCCGCTCTCGATCGCGCGCGCGGCCTATTGGCAGGGCAGGGCCGCGGAGGCGCTCGGCCATGCTGATGACGCGCGCCGCTTCTACGCGCGCGCCGCGCGTTGGCCGATCGCCTACTACGGCCAGCTCGCCGCCAGGCGCCTCGGGCGCGAGGTTGTCTTGCGCGAGCCCGCCGCCGTCGCCACGGGCGACCAGCGCAATGAGGCGACGCGCGTCGTCGCGATGCTCTACGCCGCCGGGCTCGACGATCTCGCGACGCCGCTCGCCGAGGCGGCGGGCGGTCAATGGAGCGACGAAGCGCAGATTGCGGCGCTCGGCGCCGTTGTCGCAGCGCATGGCGACGCGACGACGAGCGTTCATTTCGGCAAGATCGTCACCGAGCGCGGTTTTCCGCTCGACGACGTCGCCTTTCCGACCACGGGGATCCCGAGCTTCACGCCGCTCGCACATTCCGCCGATCTCCCAAGCGTCTACGCGATCGCGCGGCAGGAGAGCGAATTCATCTGGCGGGCCGCCTCGGGGGCGGGGGCGAAGGGCTTGATGCAGATCCTCCCGTCCACCGCTCAAGCGACGGCGCGGCGCGCCGGGGTCCCCTTTGACATGGCGCGGCTCACCGCCGATCCGGCCTTCAACACCCAATTGGGAGCGGCCTATCTCGGCCAATTGCTCGACGACGAGAACGGTTCGCTCGACCTGGCGCTCGCCGCCTACAATGCGGGCGCGGGACGCGTCGCCCAATGGCTCGCCGCCTATGGCGATCCGCGCACCGGTAAGGTCGACCCCGTCGACTGGGTCGAGCGAATCCCGTTCGACGAGACGCGCGACTACGTGGAGCGGGTAAGCGAAAATCTCGGCGTCTATCGCGCCCGCTTCGCCGCCGCGCCGACCGCCGAGTCTGCCCGCATGGTTCGCGCCAGCGAATAGAGCGCACAGCGGCCGTAGCCGCTGCGCGCGAAGCGCTTACGCCTTAGTCGAAGGTGGCGGTCGTCTTGTCGGCGTCCTTGTCGTAGCGGATCGTGATCTTTTCGACCGAGCACAAGTCGATGTCGCCCCACACCGCGCTCGAAGAGTTCGACCGTGTAGACGACTTTGAGATCCCAGTGGCAGCTCTTGGCCGAGCGGTGGAAGTGGATTTCTCGCGCATCCGCGTCGCTGAGGACGCCGTCGCCCAGGATATCCTCCTCCCAGTCACTCGATTTGCTCGGCGAAACATAAACCTCTTTGATTTCGTAGCCCGTCTTGTTGACGAGGCGGAAATCTTGCTTGGCGTCCTGCGCGAGCGCCGCCCCCGACAGCGTAGCGAACGCCACGGCCCCCAAAACAATTGCGGAATAACGCATTTTTGCCCCTTTTGGCATTGTTGTGCGCCGCACACAAACCACGGCTTACCCGTATGCACAAGCTGGGAACGGGAGCGGGATCGGATTTCAACAACCGATTGTGGGCGTCGCCTGGGGTAGGCGTTTTTCGGGACTGAAGTTTTTCACGCGCCGGGCCGCGCAGAGGCGTAACTCCACCCGGAAACGCCGAGGATGATGCCGGATCCGGCCACGCCGTACAGACGCCTCGTCAGCTTTCGGCTTGTGGATGTGGGCGACGCAAGAGGCGCGGGCAAGGGCCCGGGGACATGTCGTTCTGCGGCCCGCATTTCGCCATATCGGGACCCGCTCTTCGGCTTAGCGTTTCGTTTTGAATGCGGCTGTTGGTCGGCCGTGTGGTTAGGAGGCGTCGCGATGTCTGCTCTCAATTCTGACACGGTTCGTGATTCCCTGATCGCCGGGTTGCACGATGCGCACGGCATGGAAACCCAGGCGATCACGCTGTTGTCGGCCCAGGTCGAGCGACTGAAACACTATCCCCAGCTGCAAGAGCGCGTCCGCGTCCATCTTCACGAGACCGAGGGCCAGCGTGACCGCCTCGAGAAATGTCTGCAGTATTTCGGCGCCAGCCCCTCCATCCTGAAGGACGCGGCGGTGAAGTCGAGCGCCACCTTCCAGTCCATGCTGCACAGCTTCGCGAGCGAGGAGGTGATCAGGAACAGTCGCGCCTCCTACGGCTACGAATGCTACGAAATCATCTCGTACAAGGCGCTGATCGAAACCGCGCGCCTCTGCGGCGCGCCCGAAGTCGAGCGCGCATGCCGCGAAAGCCTGGTCGAGGAGGAGCGCATGGCGGCCTTCCTCAACGATCACTTGCCGCGCGTGGTGCAGGAATATCTCGCCCGAGCCAGCGCGAAGGCTGAGCCGAAGCGCTGAGGGGGCAGGGCGACGCTCGACCTCAACCTCAACCGTGGAAAGGCCTTGAAGGACGAGACAGCCTTCGCGGATGGGGACTGGTCACTGTCAATGGCGTGCGTTTTCCGTTCTTCGCCACCAAGCGCACCTCGCGCCAGTCGTCCATCATCGCCGGCTGAGTCCGCGCACCTTTCCTCGGTCGCCGCGGCCACTTGGTGGCCGTGAACAATATCATTGATTGCAAATATTTAAGGCGCGCGATTGGCGGAGGGAGTGAGATTCGAACTCACGGTGGAGTTGCCCCCACGGCGGTTTTCAAGACCGCTGCCTTAAACCACTCGGCCATCCCTCCGGAGCATTGAAAGCAAGCCAATTTGACGAAAGTGGCGACGGGCGAAAAGGCCGTTTGCTACCGCTTTGCTACCCAATCCCTCAGACGGTCTTTATGGCGCCGCGGATCGCGGCGTCAACCTTCTCCGCCGCGTCCTCCTGCATGCCCGGCATCACATGGCGGGACGGTCGAGTGGCCGAGCGCTCCTGTGCGACCTTCGGGCGCTCAACACTCTCCAGCGGATTTGCGGGGCGGCGTGCGGGTGACGTCTAATGCACAGCAACGCCGCCTGACCGGCCCAGCAGCACTAGCTTCCGGGGGGCCCAAGCCCTAACATTTCCGTCCGGTCGATTGGAGCTGATTATGCGGTCAACCGTGATTTGGTATGCCCTCGGCGGCGGCGCGATCATCGCGGCCGGTGTCGGGTTCGCGATCGAGCAAAATCTCGACCTTCACGTTCCGGGCATTCGCGACCCCGGCGGCGAACCGCCGGCGGCTGTGGTCGGTGCGCCAGTTGCGCTGGCGCCGGCCCCTGCAAGACCCAGCCCGCCAGCGAGCCCCGAGGCGACGCCAGCGGTCGCAACCGCGCCGGCGCCCGAGTTCGATATCGTGCGGGTCGAGCCCACAGGTGAGACCGTGGTCGCGGGACATGCGGCGGCGGGCGCGAGGGTGGAACTGCGCGACGGCGAGCGCGTACTTGCATCGGTCGCTGCCGACGATTCGGGGCAGTTCGTGATTTTGCCCGAGCCGCTTGCCGCGGGGCCGCATCGATTGCGTCTCGCCGCCCGCATCGGCGATGGCGAAGCCCAACTCTCCAAACTCGCCGAGATCGAGGTCGCTCCGCCCACAACCCCATCGCCGGTAGCCACAGCCATGCCGGTGGAAGCGAAGCCTCGGACCGCCGCGCCGAGCGCGCCTCCCGCCGCGGCGAACGGCGCCGCGCCGATCTCGTCCGCCGCGCTTTCGCCGAACCCGCCGGCGCCGTCGCCGGCCGCCACCCCGTCGCCCAAGCCCTCCGTCGCCGTCGCTGCGCTCTCGCCAGAGATGCGCGCGAAATCGGGGGTTGCGCCCACCCCAGTCGCGACAGGTGGTTCTCGCCTCGTGGTAAGCAGCGCCAAGGCGACCGAACCGGGGCGATTGGAGGTGGAGGGCTACGCGGACCCGGGAAGTCGCCTGCGTCTGACGCTCAACAACGCGTATCTCGCCGAAGTCACGGCAGGGCCGGATGGGCGCTGGTCGCTAACGATTGAGCGCGGGATGACGGCGGGGCTCTACACGCTCGAAGCTCTACAGATCGATTCAGCCGGAGGCGCCCGCGCCCAGGCGTCCTTCGACTATCCGCAAAATCCCGCGCCGGGCGTCACGCCGCCAACCGAAGCGCTCAACCATTCGCCCGAGCCGGCAAGCGTTCAGGCGACGCAGACCGATTTGTTGCAGGCCCGGCAATCGGCTGGAACGGCCACCTCGATGGGCGCCTCGCCGACGACGCCCCTTTCCTCGGAATCGACCGAAAGGACGGCAGCCGTCGCCGCGAGCGAGTCAGCGGCGCCGTTCAAACCCGCCGCAGCCGCGGCGCCAGCGCCCGCCGCCATTAGCGCCGCTTCCGCGCCGGCGTCTGCGCCCACCCTCTCAACGCCCTCGCACGCCGTAATCGCCGAGGTGCGGACGACCACGGTGGTTCGTGGCGACAATCTCTGGGACCTTGCGCGCCGGTACTATGGGGACGGCCTGCGCTACGCCGACATCTATTCGGCCAACACCGCGCAGATCCGAAATCCGAACCTCATTTACATCGGACAGATCTTCGTGTTGCCGCAAAATACGCCAACGCATCGCTGAGCGTTCAAAGCGCGCGATCGCGCATCACGGCCCCCATTCGCGGCCCTCGACCGCAAACCCCTTACACCAGTCGGCTCTGCGCCTTGGCGGCGGCGATGAAGCTCGCGAAGAGCGGATGCGGCTCGAAGGGGCGCGACTTCAGCTCGGGATGATACTGCACGCCCACGAACCACGGATGATCGGTGAGCTCGATCGTTTCCGGCAGCAAGCCGTCGGGCGACATGCCGGCGAAGATCATGCCCTTCGCCTCCAGGCGCTCGCGATAGGCGGTGTTCACCTCGTAGCGGTGACGATGGCGCTCGGAGATTTCGGTCGCGCCGTAGATTTGGGCGATGCGCGAGTCGGGCTTGAGCTGCGCCTTGTAGGCGCCCAGGCGCATCGTGCCGCCGAGGTCGCCGGAGTTCTGGCGGCGTTCGAGTTCGTTGCCGCGCAGCCATTCCGTCATCAGGCCGACCACGGGCTCGTCGGTCGGGCCGAATTCGGTGGAATTCGCGCCCTCCAGGCCGGCGAGCGAGCGGCATGCCTCGATCACCGCCATCTGCATGCCGAAGCAGATCCCCAAATAGGGCACCTTGCGCTGGCGCGCGAAACGCGCCGCGAGGATCTTGCCCTCTGCGCCGCGGGCGCCGAAGCCGCCGGGGACCAAGATGCCGTTGACGCCCTCGAGATGCGGCGCGGGATCGGCGCTGTCGAAGATTTCGCTTTCGATCCAGTCGAGCTTGACCCTGACCTTGTTGGCCATGCCGCCGTGCGTCAGCGCCTCGATCAGCGACTTATACGCGTCCTTGAGGCCGGTGTATTTGCCGACGATGGCGATCGTCACCTCGCCTTCGGGGCTGTGATAGGAACGGGCGACCGCTTCCCAGCGCTTCATGTTGGGCTTCGGCGCCGGTTCGATGCCGAAGGCGGCGAGCACTTCGCGATCGAGCCCGGCGGCGTGGTAGGCGGCCGGCACGTCGTAGATCGAAGTGACGTCGCGCGCTTCGACGACCGCGCTCTCGCGCACGTTGCAGAAGAGGCCGAGCTTGCGCCGCTCCTCGCGGGGAATCTCGCGGTCGGTGCGGCAGAGCAGGATGTCGGGCTGGATGCCGATCGAGCGCAGTTCCTTGACGGAATGCTGGGTCGGCTTGGTTTTCAATTCGCCGGCCGTCGGGATGTAGGGCAGCAGCGTCAGATGGATATAGACGGCGTGGCTGCGCGGCAGATCGTTGCCGAGCTGGCGGATCGCCTCGAAGAAGGGCAGGCCCTCGATGTCGCCGACGGTGCCGCCGATCTCGACCAGCACGAAGTCGACGCCCTCATTGCCCTCGAGCACGAATTCTTTGATCGCATTGGTGACGTGCGGGATCACCTGAACCGTCGCGCCGAGGAAGTCGCCGCGCCGCTCCTTGGCGATCAGCTCCTGGTAGATGCGCCCCGTCGTGACATTGTCCCGGCGGTTGGCGTTGCGCCCGGTGAAGCGCTCATAGTGCCCGAGATCGAGGTCCGTCTCGGCGCCGTCGTCGGTGACGAACACCTCGCCGTGCTGGGTCGGGCTCATCGTGCCGGGGTCGACGTTGAGATAGGGGTCGAGCTTGCGCAGCCGCACGGAATAGCCGCGCGCCTGCAGCAGCGCCCCTAAAGCCGCCGAAGCCAGACCCTTGCCAAGCGAGGAAACCACGCCGCCCGTGATGAAAATATAGCGCGCCATGGGACTCGACGTGTATCCGATCGGGATCGATTCGGCGAGGAGGAAATTCTCAGCCGCCGCCGAAACGCCGCAGGGCAGCCATGCGGCGAAGGACGGGGCAGGCCGGGTGGAACGCTTTAGACTGCGCTTCCCCACAAGTCATAGGCGTCCGCGCGCTCGACCTTCACGGTGACGATGTCCCCGGCGCGCAGCGGTCGGCGTGTTGCGATATGCACGGCGCCATCGATCTGCGGCGCGTCGCTCTTGGAGCGGCCCTTTGCCTCCCTGGCGCCACCCTCGTCGACGATCGCCTCGATGCGCTTGCCGACCTTGGCCGCCTGGCGCTTGGCGCTGATCGCCTGCGACCGCTCCATGAAACGCTTCCAGCGGCTCGCTTTGACTTCATCGGGCACAACGTCGAGGCCGAGGTCGTTGGCGCGCGCGCCGGCGACGGGCTCGTATTGAAAGGCGCCGACCCGGTCGAGCTTGGCTTCTTCGAGCCAGTCGAGCAAAGCGCGAAAATCCTCTTCCGTTTCGCCGGGAAAGCCGACGATGAAGGTCGAGCGGATGGTGAGATCCGGGCAGATTGCCCGCCAGGCGCGAAGGCGCTCCAGCGTCTTCTCCTGATTGCCGGGGCGGCGCATCGCCTTCAGCACGTTGGGCGCCGCGTGCTGGAAGGGCACGTCGATATAGGGCAGCACATTGCCGCCGTTCATCAATCCGATAACCTCGTCGACGTGCGGGTAGGGATAAACATAGTGGAGCCTGACCCAGGCGCCCAAGGTCGCGAGCTCGCGCGTGAGGTCGAGGAAGCGGGCGGCGACCGCCTTGTCGCGCCATTGGCTGTCGGCATATCGCAGGTCGAGCCCATAGGCGCTCGTATCCTGGGAGATGACGAGCAATTCCTTGACGCCCGCTCTAACCAGCTTCTCAGCTTCACGTAAAACATCAGCGGCCGGGCGCGAGACGAGGTCGCCGCGCAGCTTGGGGATGATGCAGAAGGTGCAGCGGTTGTTGCAACCTTCTGAAATCTTGAGATAAGCGTAGTGGCGCGGCGTCAGTTTGACGCCCTGCTCGGGGATGAGGTCGACGAACGGATCGTGCGGCGCCGGCGCTGCTGCGTGCACTGCCGCGACGACGCTCTCATAGGCCTGCGGGCCGGTGATCGCCGAGACGTTCGGGAAGGCCTCACGGATCGCCTCGGGCTCCGCGCCCATGCAGCCGGTGACGATCACGCGCCCGTTTTCGGCCATGGCGGCGCCGATCGCCTCGAGCGATTCCTTCTTGGCGCTGTCGAGAAAGCCGCAGGTGTTGACGATGACCGCGTCCGCCCCGGCGTGGCTGCGCGACAGCTCATAACCCTCGGCGCGGAGCTGCGTGAGAATGCGCTCGCTGTCGACCAGCGCCTTGGGGCATCCGAGCGAAACGAAGGAAATGCGCGGTGCGGCCTTGGCCGGGGCGGAGGTGGTGTCGGTCATGGCCGTGCCTTGCCACATAGCGGGGCGCGGCGGCAAGGGTCGCCGCCCTAGGAGTCGCGTGCCGACGTCACGCAAATGTCAGCGGCCGCCCCGCACCCGCAGCGATAAAAGTGGCATCGCCCGCGGAAGGCCCGCCGGCGAAACTGTGCAGGAGCATGACGATGAATCACGCCTTCCGATTGGCCGTCGCCGCAACGGCGCTCGCGATTGCCGGCGGCGCTGAGGCCCAGCAGGCCGTGCCTCCTGCCGCCATTCGCGCCACAATCGAATCCGTCGCCGACGGCGGCGCCAGTCTCGTCGTCCATCGGCGCTCGGGCGAGACCGCGACCATACGGCTGAAGCCTGATGCGAAGGTCACGCTGGTTGTTCCGGCGAGCCTCGCCGACGTCAAGCCCGGCCTCTTTGTCGGCGCCGCCGCGCTGCCCGGCAAGGACGGCGCGCTCACCGCGATGGAAGTGCATATCTTCCCCGAGGCGATGCGCGGCGTCGGCGAGGGCTTCCGCCCATTCGACCTCGCCCCCGGCAGCACGATGACCAACGGCGCGATCGAGGCGCGGGTCGACGGCGTCACCGGCCCGAAGCTCAGCGTGACCTATAAGGGCGGGCAGCAAGCCATTGATATTCCTCCGTCGACCCCGATCGTCGCTTTGACGCTGGGGGCACGATCGGACCTCAAGCCCGGCGCCAAGATCGTCGCGCGTGGGGCGAAAACAGCCGACGGGACCTATGAGGCGGGCTACGTTCTCGTCGGCAAGGACGGCCTTACACCGCCGATGTGAGTACGCTTAAAGGGGCTGTCGTTCCGCGCCTCGCTCCCTATATATTTATTGGAGGAGGCGCCGGGAACCATGAGCGTAGCGTTCACACGGGAAGACAGCGCCCAGACGGCGCAGGAAGTCTCGCTGCCGGAGCGGCCGATTTCGCCGCACGCCAACATCGTCACGGAAACCGGCTGGACCGCCCTCGAGTCGGCGCTGGCGCATGCGCGCGCCGCGTTGGAGGTGGCGCAGCGGGTCGAGGACGCCGACGAGCGGCGCCACGCCGTCGATATGGCGGCGCGGGACGTACGCTACTTCAACGAGCGCCTTCGCACCGCCCAAGTGTTCCCCCCGCCAGTCGAGTTCGATGCGATCGCCTTCGGCCATCGGGTGACGATGCAGCGCGACGATGGGCGCAAGCAGATTTTTCGCATCGTCGGCGAGGACGAGGCGGACCCTCGCAACCAGACGATCTCCTATGTCTCGCCGCTGGCGCGCGCGCTGACCGGCAAATCGGTCGGCGACGTCGTGCAGATGGGCGGGCACGACATCGAGATCCTCGCCATCGCGTGACCTGTGGACAGAGCCGTCCCGCGTGGCGCCCCGGCGCCGGGGCCACTATCTTCGCGGTTCGATTCGCGAGGATAGGACTGACATGGCCGACGACACCAAACGCATCGCCGCAGCAATCGCCGCCGAGATCGGCGCGAAGACCGAGCAGGCCGCTGCGGCGATCCAATTGCTCGACGAAGGCGCGTCGGTGCCCTTCATTGCGCGCTATCGCAAGGAGGTTACCGGCGGCCTCGACGACACGCAGCTTCGCCTGCTGGCCGAGCGGCTCGTCTATCTCAGGGAACTGGAATCGCGCCGCGCCGCGATCCTCGATTCCATCCGCTCGCAGGGCAAGCTGACCGACGAGCTCGAAGCGCAAATCGGCGCCGCCGCCACCAAGGCGGAACTCGAGGATCTCTATCTCCCCTATAAGCCCAAGCGTCGCACCAAGGCCGAGATCGCTCGCGAGCGTGGCCTCGGGCCGCTGGCGGAGGCGATTCTCGCCGATCGTTCCGTCGCGCCGGCGGAACTCGCGAAGTCTTTCGTCGTCGGCGAGGTCGCCGACGTCAAAGCGGCGCTGGAAGGCGCGCGCGACATCGTCGCGGAGACGATCGCCGTCAATTCGGAGCTGATCGGCCGCCTGCGCGGCTATCTCAAGGAAAAGGCGTTCCTGCGCGCGACCGTCGTCGACGGCAAGCAGGAGGCCGGGGCGAAATTCTCCGATTATTTCGCGCATGTCGAGCGCTGGGCGCAGGTTCCGAGCCACCGCGCGCTGGCGATGCTGCGCGGGCGCAACGAAAGCGTGCTGTCGCTCGATATCGAGGTCGACGCCGACGACGCTTCGCCGGTCAAGCCGGTCGAGCGGATGATCGCCGATGCCTATCAGGTCGGCGGCGCCGCTCCGGGCGACCTCTGGCTGCGCGAGGTCGTTCGCTGGACCTGGCGGATCAAGCTCTCGCTGTCTTTGTCGCTCGATCTGATGATGGAGATGCGCGAGCGCGCCGAGGAGGAGGCGATCAGGGTGTTCGCCCGCAACCTCAAGGACTTGCTGCTCGCCGCGCCCGCCGGTTCGCGCGCCACGATGGGGCTCGATCCCGGCATCCGCACCGGCGTCAAGGTCGCCGTCGTTGACGCGACCGGCAAGCTCTTGGAGACCTCGACGGTCTATCCCTTCCCGCCGCGCAACGACATCCGCGGCGCCCAGGCCGAGTTGGCGCAGCTCATCCTGCGCCACAAGGTCCAATTGATCGCCATCGGCAACGGCACCGCGAGCCGCGAGACGGAGCGCCTCGTCGCCGACATGATGGCGCAAATGCCGACGCCGAAGCCGATGAAGGTCGTCGTCAGCGAGGCGGGCGCGTCGGTCTATTCGGCCTCGGCGCTGGCGGCGGCCGAATTTCCGGGCCTCGACGTTTCCCTGCGCGGCGCGGTCTCGATCGCGCGGCGCTTGCAGGATCCGCTCGCGGAACTCGTGAAGATCGAGCCCAAGTCGATCGGCGTCGGGCAATATCAGCACGACGTCGATCAGCATCGGCTCGGCCGTTCGCTGGAAGCCGTGGTCGAGGACGCGGTGAACGCGGTCGGCGTCGATCTCAACACCGCCTCGGCGCCGCTTCTCGCGCGCGTCTCGGGTCTCGGCGCCTCGCTCGCGGATGCGATCGTCGCCCATCGCAACGCCGAAGGGCCGTTCGCCAGCCGCAAGGATCTTCTGAAGGTCAGCCGCCTCGGACAGCGGACGTTCGAGCAATGCGCCGGCTTCTTGCGGATCCGGGATGGCGCCGAGCCGCTCGACGCGTCGTCCGTTCACCCCGAGGCCTATGGCGTCGCCAAAAAGATCATCGCCCATTGCGGGCGGGACGTGCGCGCGCTGATGGGGGACAAGCAGGCGCTGAAGGCGCTCAACCCCAGCCTCTTCGTCGACGAGCGCTTCGGCCTGCCGACGGTGCGCGACATCATCGCCGAATTCGAGAAGCCGGGCCGCGATCCGCGTCCGGAATTCAAGACGGCGACCTTCGCCGACGGGATCGACGACATCAAGGACCTGAAGCCGGGGATGCGGCTCGAAGGGACGGTCACCAATGTCGCCGCCTTCGGCGCCTTCGTCGACATCGGCGTGCACCAGGACGGCCTGGTCCATGTCTCGCAACTCGCCGACCGCTTCGTGAAGGACGCGCATGAGGTGGTGAAGGCCGGCGACGTGGTGAAGGTCCGCGTCGTCGAGGTCGACATCCCCCGCAAGCGCATCTCGCTGACGATGCGCACCTCGGAGCCGATCCCCCAGAGCCCCAAGGCGGAGGGAAGAGCCCGACGCCGGGCCGCGCGGTCGGCCGGGGGACCGCCCGGCGCCGCGCGGGCGCGACAGCGCGCCGGCTATCGGGGGCTTGGGAGCGAAGCTGGCGGAGGCCATGAAGCGGAGCTAGGGGCCTTCAGCCCTCTCCCGCATAGCCAGCCAGTCGAACGACGCGCGTCCTTTCGGACGCCCCTACGCGGGAGAGGGTGAATTTGTGACGCCGCTCAACCGTTCTCTTCCGCAAGGAGGGGACGGGCGCCAGACTTGCCGCCATTTTTCTTTAGCGACCCTGCGAAACTGCGGGGGGCGGCGCCACGTATGGATCCAGTCGGGGGGGACGTCAGACGAAACTCTGAAAGGACCGAGCCATGCTGTTCTCCAAAGCAAGCGACCCCATTCGCAAGACCGGGCCCTGGCAAGCCGCGGCCTACGCCATTTTGCTCCTGCCCTGGTTTGGGGCGGCTTGCCCCGCGCTGGCCGGGAACATGGGCGATCCGTCCGAGCCGATGAGGCGCACCGCGGCGGCGTATCCAGAGTATTTCGGGCCAACGAACGATCCGCCCCCCGAACAGGCGCCCAGGCGCGTTCAGCGCTGCAAGAACCCGCGCTGGCTCGCTGCGACCGATTGGAACTGCAAACGGCGGTAGAGCCGTCGCCATCTCCGCTTGCATCGACGACAGTCGGGCTCGCGCGCACCCTCTCGCCGGGAGAGGGCCATTCGCGCTAATAGGGGATCATGCGGCCCGCTCTGCTTGATCCCCTTTTCGCGCCCGCCGGCGCGCTTGCCGGCGTCGGGCCGAAGAACGCCAAGCTGTTCGACAAGTTGCTCGGCCGTCCGCAGGGCGCCCGGGTGCTGGACGTGCTGTTTCACCTGCCGTACGCCGCGCTCGACCGGCGTGCGCGGCCGAAGATCGTCGATGCGCAGCGCGACGCCATCGCCACCATCGAGGTGAGGGTCGTCGAGCACCGGGCGTCCGCCGCCGCGTTCGAAGGCGCCGTTCAAGGTGCTGGTCGAGGACGACACCGGCGACGTCGAACTGGTGTTCTTTCTCGCCAACCCCGAATGGATCAAGAAGCGCCTGCCGGTCGGCGCGACGCGCTGGGTCTCGGGCAAGCTCGAGATGTGGGACGGCCATCTTCAGATGGTGCATCCCGACCGCGTGATGGACGCCGAGGAGCTGGCGAAAATGCCGGCGGTCGAGCCGGTCTACGGCCTCACGGAAGGCCTCTATCCGCGCGTCGTCGCGAAGGCCGCCCAGGCGGCGCTGGCGCGCGTGCCCGCCCTGCCGGAATGGATCGACCCGCCGACGGCGGCCCGCCTGCAGAGCGCCGAGCTTCGCCGACGCGCTGCAAGCCCTCCACAATCCCGCGACGCCCGGCGACATCGATCCCGTCGTCGCTCGCCGCGACACGGCTCGCCTACGACGAATTGCTCGCCAACCAGCTCGCGTTGCTGCTGGTGCGCTCGCGCATGCGGGACGCCGCGGGGCGGGCCAACGTCAGCGCCGGACGGATCGCGGGGAAGATCCTGAAGGCGTTGCCGTTCGAGCTGACCGGGGCGCAGGGCAAGGCCGTCGAGGAAATCCGCGCCGATCTCGCTTCGCCCAAGCGCATGATCCGGCTGCTGCAAGGCGACGTCGGCGCGGGCAAGACGATCGTCGCGCTCATCGCCATGGCCGACGTCGTCGAAGCGGGCCGGCAGGCGGCGATGATGGCGCCGACGGAGATTCTCGCGCGCCAGCATTTCGAGCGCATGAAGCCGCTCGCGCTGGCCGCCGGGCTGCAGAATTGCCCTGATGACGGGGCGCGACAAGGCGGCCGAGCGGCGACAGGCGCTGGCGGCGCTGGCGGCGGGCGATATCGACATTCTCGTCGGCACCCACGCTTTGTTTCAGGAGAGCGTGGCGTTTCGCGATCTCGGGCTCGCGGTCGTCGACGAGCAGCATCGCTTCGGCGTGCACCAGAGACTGGCGCTCGCCGGCAAGGGCGAAGCGGTCGATCTCCTGGTCGATGACGGCGACGCCGATCCCGCGCACTTTGGTGCTCGCCTATTTCGGCGACATGGACATTTCGGCGCTGACCGACAAGCCGCCGGGGCGTAAGCCGATCGACACCCGCGTCCTGCCGCTCGAACGGCTGGAGGAGGTCGTCGCGGGGATCGGCCGGGCGATCGCCGGCGGGGCGCGCGCCTATTGGATCTGCCCGCTGGTCGAGGAGAGCGAGGCGCTCGACGTCGCCGCCGCCGAGGAGCGCGCGCGACATGCTCCGGCAGTTCTTCGGCGACGCGGTGGGCCTCGTGCATGGCCGCATGAAGGGGCCGGAGAAGGACGCCGCGATGGAGCGCTTCCAGCGCGGCGAGACGAAGGCTCTTGTTGCGACGACTGTCGTCGAGGTCGGCGTCGACGTGCCGGAGGCGACGATCATGGTGATCGAGCACGCCGAGCGTTTCGGGCTGGCGCAATTGCATCAGTTGCGCGGCCGGGTCGGGCGCGGCTCGGGGCGCTCGACCTGCCTGCTGCTCTACAAGGGCCCGCTCGGCGAGACGGCGCGCGCCCGGCTCGAAATCCTGCGCGAGACGGAGGACGGCTTCCGCATCGCCGAGGAGGACCTGCGCCTGCGCGGCGAGGGCGACGTGCTCGGCGCCCGCCAGGCGGGCGCCCCAGGATTTCGCCTCGCCCGGCTGGAGGTTCACGGGGGATTGCTCGCGCCGGCGCGCGCCCAGGCGCAAGCCGCGCTGGCCGATGGCGGAAGGCTGCGCGGCGAGAAACATCAAGGCCTTAGGCTGCTTCTCTATCTCTTCGAGCGCGACGAGGCGGTGCGGCTGATGGACGCGGGCTAGCCGGGCCGGTTGGACAAAGACGCGGCGAGGTTCTAATCCTTCGCCGCGCGCAACGGCCGGCGTCCCATTCCTATTTCTGTCGCGCCGCAGCGCCGCTGGAGCCAAGACGTGCCTAGTACTGGCATCATCATCGCCATCATCGACATTGCGCTCATTGTCCATGCGGCAAAGACCGGTCGATTCTCCCCCTGGGGATTCATCATCCTCTTTCTGCCGGGGATCGGCGCGCTGGCCTATGTCGTCGTGGAGCTTTTGCCGGCTTGGTTCGGCTCGCAGAAGGTCCAGCGGGCGCGGGCGCAGTTCGCCGGCGCGATGGATCCCACCCGTCGCTATCGGCAATTGCGCGACGATCTCGAACTGGTCGACACGATCGCCAATCGCGCGGCGCTAGCCGAAGAGTGCCTTGCGCTCGGCAAGTACGACGAGGCGCTCGGGCACTACGACAGGGTCCTCGCCCAGCCGCTCGGCGAGGAGCCGGCCTTCATGCTGGGCAAGGCCCGGGCCGAATTCAACCTCGGCGCCGTCGACGTCGCCATCGCGACGCTCGAAGAGCTCAAACGCCGCTGGCCCGACCTATCAATCGGCGGAAGGCCATCTGCTGTACGCGATCGCGCTCGAGAAAGCCGGGCGCGACGACGAGGCCCTCGCCAACTACGAGGACGTCGGTCGCCATTATCCCGGCTCCGAGCCGCGGGTCCGGCAAGCGCTATTGCTCCAGCGGCTCGGCCGCCGGGACGAAGCCCGATCCATCGCAGGGGACGTCGCCCGCTCGCTCGGCCGCGCGCCCGAGCATGTCCGGCGCAAGCAGGCGCAATGGCTCGCCGCGGCCCGGCAGATCGCCGGGCGTCTGACGGTCAGTCGCCGGTCCTCCTCAACGGACCCAATCACGCCGGCAGTGCCCGGCAGCGTCGATTGTGCAATAACTGCGCGGCGCGGCGCTGCCCAAAGCTGTGGGCGCGAGCAGAACTCTCGCAACGAAGGGAGGACCGATGGGCGTTCTGGTGAACGGCGAATGGCGGACGGACGAAGTCTTCCCTAAGGACGCGGGCGGTCGCTTCGTCCGCCCGGACACTGTCTTTCGCAATTGGGTGACCCCGGATGGGTCCGCGGGGCCGACCGGGGAGGGAGGATTTCCTGCCAAACCGGGGCGCTACCATCTTTATGTGTCGCTCGCCTGTCCCTGGGCGCATCGCACGCTGATCTTCCGCAAGCTCAAGGGCCTCGAAGCCCAAATCGGCGTCTCTGTCGTCAATTGGCTGATGGGCGAGGAGGGATGGACCTTCGCGCCGGGACGCGGCGTCGTCCCCGACACCGTGCTCGGCAAGCAGCGGCTCTACGAAATTTACGCCGCCTCGCGGCCCCAATACACCGGGCGCGTGAGCGTGCCGGTGCTGTTCGACAAGACCCGCGGCGAGATCGTCAGCAACGAATCCGCCGACATCATCCGCATGTTCAATTCGGCGTTCGACGGCGTCGGCGCAGCGCCCGGCGACTATTATCCTTCAGAGCTTCGCGCCGAGATCGACGCGCTCAATGCGCGCGTCTACGCGACCGTCAACAACGGCGTCTACCGCGCCGGCTTCGCTTGGACGCAGGAAGCCTACGAGGAGGCTGTATCGGCGCTGTTCGGGACGCTCGACGATCTCGAGGCGCGGCTCGCCGATCGGCGCTTCCTCCTCGGGGACCTCCTGACCGAAGCCGACTGGCGGCTGTTTCCGACCCTGCTGCGCTTCGATCCCGTCTATGTCGGACTGTTCAAATGCAACATCCGGCGCATCGCCGATTATCCGCATCTCACGCGTTACTTGCGAGACCTTCGCGACTGGCCTGGAATTGAGGAGACGGTTGATCTCTTCCATATCAAGCATCACTACTATGAGAGTCTTCGCCTCATCAATCCGACGGGCGTCGTCCCATTGGGCCCGGGCGATCTTCGCTAAATCGACTGTCGCCAAATAGAGTGCGGATGTCCGGCCGCGACTTTGCGGACGACCGCGCCAAAAGGGAAGAAGCGAATGATTGCCGCGAGCTGGATTTCGGGCGGTTTCGGTCGGCGCCGCGCTGGCGCTCGTCGGTCACGGCGAACGCCGCTCAGCCTCTCAAGGTCGATGTCGTTTCGTTCGGCCTCTGGGGCGCGCAGAGCGTATTCGCGAGCGAAGCGGCGGGGGCGGCCAGGATCGTCGCCCATCAATTCGGCCACTGGCGGCAAGGTGATCGTGCGGGCCAACACCAAGAGCAGCGGCGCGGCGACCGAGGACAATCTGCGCGCGACGCTGGCCTCGCTCGGCGCCAAGATGGATCCCGAGCACGACGTCCTGTTCCTCATCCTGACGTCACACGGCAATCAGGAGGGCATCGGCGTCGCCACCCCCAAGGAGCAATCTTTCATTACCCCGATCGAATTGCGGCAGATGCTGCGCGAGAGCGGCGCGCGGCTCAGCGTCGTCGTCGTATCCGCTTGCTATTCCGGCATCTTCGCGGACGCGCTGGCCGAGCCGAGCACGCTCGTGATCACCGCCGCCGACCGGGATCATGCGTCGTTCGGCTGCCGCGACGGCGCAAAGTGGACGACGTTCGGCGAGGCGTTCTTCGCCGACGCGCTGGCGCGCACCAAGAGCCTACCGGACGCCTTCGCGCTGGCGCGCAGCCGCATCGCCGAGCGGGAGCAGGCGGAGGGCTTCGAGCCCTCCAACCCGCAGATGGCGGGCGGCCGCCATGTGCTGGAGGTTCTCCAAGAGGTGGAATGAAGCGAGGGCTCGTATAAAAGGTAGAAGCTCCGTAACGCTGTGGTTGATGTAAGGATTAGAAAACCTATTTGAAATAAGCTGTACGCATTCGCACGCGAGCGCCTTGCCGCTTTACGTGAAGCAGGCGCTCAACCGTCATGGGTGAAGCGATGGCGTCACGGCAGGGAACACAGCACTGGGGTCTCAAGGCGGCCGTATGCGCCGCGATCGTCGCCTGGCAGATCTACGAAGTGGCGAGCCAGAGCGTCTTCGCGCCCGACGAGGGCAATTTTCCGCATTATCTCATCATCGCAGCGGCTCTCTGCGGGCTGGTCGTCTCGCTGCTGAAATTGAACGCAGATTACTGACAAAGGCGACGTCGCTTCGGCGCCTTCGTAGGCTGACAAGCGCGCGCCCGCCCGCTATAAGCGCCGCGACGCTGGCGGGAGCGCGCCAGCTTCGAGGAGCCTATGGCCAATATTGAACTCTCAAGCGCCGGGCTCGACGAGCGGCGACGTCGCGCGCTGTTCCGCGCTCGGCGTCGTGGCATGCGCGAAATGGACCTGGTGATGGGCCAGTTCGCCGACCGCGACCTGTCGACGATGGACGAGTCGGAACTGGCGGAGTTCGAGCGCTTGCTCGACGTCGCCGATCCGCAAATCCTCGCGTGGATCGTCGGCGACGAGCCGACGCCGGCCGCCTACGACACGCCGCTGCTCCATCGCCTGCGCGCCGCTCCGCGCGGGGCTCTGGCAAGGAAAGCCAACCAAAAGTGAAATCGCTCGCCGCGGCGACCAGCCGCCTCGCGCAAGGCGGCGAGGTGGCGCTTTGCCACGTTCCGGAAGGGTATGACGCGTTCGTCGTCGCCGACTTCGCACGCGCCTTTGCGCGCGCCGGCGAGGAGCGGGCCGCGGCGCTGGTCTTCATCGCGCGCGACAGCGTCCGCGCGCAGAATTTCATGGACGCGCTGGCGTTCGCCGCGCCGGAGGTCGAGGCGCTCTTTTTGCCGTCGTGGGATTGCCAGCCCTACGACCGCGTCTCGCCGAACGCTTCGGTGTCGGCGCAACGCATGACGACGCTGGCGCGGCTCGCCCGCTCGAGGGGCGCGCTCGAGCGGCCGCGCGTCCTCGTCATGACCGCCAATTGCCTGACGCAGCGCGTGCCGCCGCGCAAGTTCGTCGCCGCGGCGGCGTTCGCCGCTGCGCCCGGCAATACGGTGCGCATGGACGAACTTGCGGCATGGCTCGAATCCAACGGCTACAGCCGCGCCAGCACCGTGCGCGACGTCGGCGACTACGCGACCCGCGGCGGCATCCTCGATCTCTATCCGCCGGGGGCTCCGGCGCCGATCCGGCTCGACTTCTTCGGCGACACGCTCGAATCGATCCGCGCGTTCGACCCTGAGACCCAACGCAGCGTCGGCCAGTTGCGCGCGCTCGATCTCGTGCCGATGAGCGAAGCGCGCCTAACGACCGAGTCGATCCGCCGGTTCCGCCAAGCCTATGTCGCGGAGTTCGGCGCGCCGCGTCGTGGCGCCACGGTTTACGAAGCCGTCAGCGAGGGACGACGCGCGATCGGCCTGGAACACTGGCTGCCGCTGTTTTACGACAGCATGGACAGTCTGTTCGACTACGTCGAGGGCGCCCCTTTCGTGCTCGACGCGCGGGCTGAAGAGGTCGCCCACCAGCGCTTTGCGCAGATCGCCGATTATTACGACGCGCGCCGCACGGCCGATCAGGAAGACCCTGCCAGGGCGGACTACAAGCCGCTGAAGCCGGAGCGGCTTTATCTCAGCGAAGACGAGTTCCGCCAACGTTTGGGCAACGCGCCGCTCGCGCGCTTGTCGCCCTTCGAGGCCGCGCCGGGCGCCGCCAACATCATCGATTGCGGCGCGCGGGTCGGGCGCGACTTCGCGCCTGAGCGTCAGGATGAGAACGTCAACGTGTTTGACGCCGCGGCCAAACACATCAAGGCGCTGCGCGACGGCGGCCGCCGCGTGATCGTCGCCGGCTGGAGCGACGGCTCGCGCGAGCGCCTCAGCCATGTGCTTGCCGAGCACGGCCTCAAATCGCAGGAACTCGTCTCCTCCTACGCGCAAGCGAAGACGGCGCGCCCCGGCGCACTGCCGCTGGCGGCGATCACGATGGAGCACGGCTTCGAAGCCGAGGATCTCGCGATCATCGGCGAGCAGGACATTCTCGGCGACCGGCTCGTTCGCCAGCACAAACGCAAGCGGCGCGCTCAGGACGTGCTCGCCGAAGCCGCCGCGCTGACGGCCGGCGATCTCGTCGTGCACGTCGATCACGGCATCGGTCGTTTCGTCGGCCTCGCCACCATCGAGGCGGCGGGGGCGCCGCACGATTGCCTGGAGATCCATTATGCCGGCGGCGATCGGCTGTTCCTGCCGGTGGAAAATCTCGAGCTGCTGTCGCGCTATGGCTCCGAGCAGGGCGAACTCGACCGCCTCGGATCGACCGGCTGGCAGACGCGCAAGGCGCGGCTCAAGAAGCGCGTGCGCGAGATGGCGGGCGAGCTCATCCGCATCGCCGCGCAGCGCATGACGCGCTCAGCGCCGCGTCTGGCGCCGCCCGAAGGGCTTTACGACGAATTCTGCGCCCGCTTTCCCTACGACGAAACGCAGGATCAGGCCGCCGCCATCGAAGCGACGCTCGACGATCTCGGCGCCGGCCGGCCGATGGACCGGCTTGTCTGCGGCGACGTCGGCTTCGGCAAGACCGAAGTCGCCCTGCGCGCCGCCTTCGCCGCCGCGATCAACGGCAAGCAGACCGCGATCGTCGTTCCGACGACCTTGCTGGCGCGCCAGCACGCCAAGAATTTCATCCAGCGATTCGCCGGCCTGCCGATCCGGATCGGTCAGCTCTCGCGCATGGTGGGGGCGGCCGAGCAGCGCGAGGTGAAGAAGGGCCTCAGGGAAGGTTCGGTCGACATCGTCGTCGGCACGCATGCGGTGCTCGGGAAAACCATCGAATTCAAGGATCTCTCGCTGGTCGTGATCGACGAGGAGCAGCATTTCGGCGTCGGTCACAAGGAGCGGCTGAAAGATCTTCGCTCTGAGGTGCACGTGCTGACGCTGTCGGCGACGCCGATTCCGCGCACGCTGCAACTCGCCATGACGGGCGTGCGCGAACTGTCGATCATAGCGACGCCGCCGGTCGACCGGCTTGCGGTGCGCTCGTTCGTCTCGCCGTTCGACGCGCTGATCGTGCGCGAGGCGCTGCTTCGGGAGCGATACCGCGGCGGGCAGTCCTTCTATGTTTGCCCGAGAATCGAGGACCTCGACGAGGCGGCCGCCTTCCTGCGCCAGAACGTGCCCGAAGCGAAGTTCGTGGTGGCGCACGGCCAGATGGCGGCGAGCGAACTCGAGGACAAGATCGGCGCCTTCTACGACGGCAAGTACGACATTCTGCTGTCGACCTCGATCGTCGAATCCGGCCTCGATATTCCGAGAGCCAATACGCTGATCGTGCATCGCGCCGACATGTTCGGCCTGGCGCAGCTCTATCAGTTGCGCGGCCGCGTCGGGCGCTCGAAGACGCGCGCCTACGCCATCTTCACGACGCCGGCCAACAAGCCGGTCACGCCGCAGGCCCAGAAGCGGCTCGAGGTGCTGCAGTCGCTCGATACGTTGGGCGCCGGCTTCCAGCTCGCCAGCCACGATCTCGATCTGCGCGGCGCCGGCAATTTGCTCGGCGAGGAGCAGTCGGGCCACATCAGGGAAGTCGGTTACGAGCTCTATCAGCAGATGGTTCAGGACGCGATCGAGCGTCTGAAGGCGGGCGTCGATGAGCCGGCGCAGGAGATGTGGTCGCCGACCATCTCGCTCGGCGCGCCGGTGACGATCCCCGAGGATTACATTCCCGACCTGACGACGCGGCTCTCGCTCTATCGCCGCCTCTCCTCGCTCGAGGAGGATGCGGACATCGAGGCGATGGGCGCCGAGATCGTCGACCGCTTCGGTTCGCCGCCGCCCGAGGTCGAGCTGCTGTTGAAGCTGGTGACGATCAAGGCGCTGTGCCGGCGGGCCCATGTCGAGAAGCTCGACGCCGGCGCGAAGGGCCTGACGCTCGCGTTCCGCGACAATTCGTTCGCCAACCCGGCCGGCCTCGTCAAATGGGTCGCCGCGAAGGGCTCGCTCGCCCGCGTGCGCCCGGACATGCGTATCGTTGTGACAGCCGATTTCGAGGACCTGCCGGAACGGCTCGAGGGCACGCTCGCGATCATGCGCGAAATTGCGAAGATTGCGGGGAGGAAGGGGTAGGAGCGGCGCGGCGGTCGTGCCATATCAGCGCGCCCGAATCGCCCGACGGCCGTCGCTGCTTACTCATATTGGAAGTCGCCGGAAAATCGCCAGGAGCATAGGCTGCGACACAAACGACACCGGGGATCACCGGAATCGACAACAAGCTCCTGTCGGGTCGCCGGGGCAAGCCTTGCCACCGAGCTCTTGCCCCGCCCGGGTTAGTAGACTGGCCGGGCCAACTCTCTGCTTGCGAGGCGTCATGAGGATCGCCGTCATTTCCACGCTCGCCCTCGTCGCCCTAGGGGCTACGCTTGCCGCCGCCGCGCCGCGCCACCCTCAGCGGCACGCCTTCGCAAGGATGGAACGGAGGCCGGCGCCGCTCGACGTCAAACCGGGGACGGAGCTGACGATCCCGATCTCGATAGTCGACGGCAAGGTCGTGACCGGCGTTCCGCGCGCGGCCAAGATTGGCGCGAGCCCGCCAAAGGACGGCGAGATCACCGTCGGCCTCGAGCGGGAAAAGGGTACCCTCTACAACCAGATCATCGTGGCGGAGAAGACCACGCAGCCGATCAATTTCCTCATCACCGGGCTCAACGGTGGCACCAAGATCGACGAAACCGAAATTTGTGGTCAGCTCGGCGCGCCGATCACGGCCCATATCGGCTCGGTGCCATGGCGGTTCTGGCTCAACGGCTTCGAAGTCGGCAAGGGCGCCGGGAGTTGCGGATAGGGCGCGCCGCTTCGTCAGAATTGGCGCCATGTCGTGCCGCGTTTCTCTGCGTGAGTTCGAAGTGGGCAAGGTCGGCGCCTCGCCTCAAAACACCGACCAGCCCATCCGCTTAGCGAGCTTCTCCAGCGCGAGGGCGCCAAGATGGGAATTGCCGTTGGCGTCGAGCCCGGGCGACCAGACGGCGACCGAGGCTTTGCCCGGCGCGATCGCGAGAATGCCGCCGCCGACGCCGCTCTTGCCGGGCAGTCCGACGCGGAAGGCGAAGTCGCCCGATCCGTCGTAATGGCCGCAGGTCAGCATCAGCGCATTGATGCGGCGCGCGCGTTCGGAGGAAACGACGGACATGCCGGTCGCGGGGTTGCGGCCGCCCGAGGCGAGAAAAAGCCCCGCCGTCGCGAGCTGGCGGCACGACATGGCGATCGCGCAATGGTGGAAATAGACACCGAGCACGAAATCGACCGTGTTCTCGATCCTGTCGAACGACTTCATGTAGTTGGCGAGCGCGGCGTTGCGAAATCCGGTTCGTCTTTCCGATTCCGCCACCGCTTTGTCGATGAAGATCGAATTGTCCTGCGCGAGAAACCTCAGGAAGCGCAGGATCTCGCCGAGCGCTTCGCGGGGCTGGCTGCGAGAAAGGATCACGTCGGTGACGACGATCGCGCCGGCGTTGATGAAGGGATTTCGCGGAATGCCGCGCTCGCGCTCGAGCTGCACGATCGAGTTGAAGGGATTGCCTGAGGGCTCGCGGCCGACGCGAGACCACAGATTGTTGCCGACGAGGCCGAGCGCCAGCGTCAGGGTGAAGACCTTAGAGATGCTTTGGATCGAGAAGGGCGCGTCGGCGTCGCCCGCGGCGACCGTTTGGCCGTCGACGGTGGTCACCGCGAGCGCGAAGGCGCCGGGGTCGACCCGCGCGAGTTCGGGGATGTAGTTCGCAACCGCGCCGCGATCCCCCCGCGCCTTCATTTCCGAAGCGATTTCCTGCACCGCGGCTTCGAGGTCGGACACACGCGCCTCCAGGCGAAAGGCGCGCGTCTTACACCAAAGCTGCAGGGGCCGAAACCCGCCTGGACGACGGCCGGGCTTGTCCCGGCCGTCGTCCAGGCGACTGCGGGCGATTCAGACGGTCATCGGTTGATGGTCTCGAGCGCCAATCCACGCGTGCTCGGGCCGAGCGCGATCGCAATCACTCCGACCGCCATCGCCGCGCCGATGAACACGGCGACGAAAGGCACGCCGCCCGCGTTGAGCAGTAGCGCGATGATGAGGCCGGCGAAGGCGCCGACGAGCCGGCTCCAGGAATAGACGAAGCCGACCGCCCGGGCGCGAATGCGGGTTGGATAGAGCTCCGCCTGGTAGCTGTGGAAGGCGTAGGACATCACGTTCGACGCGAGCGTGAAGGCGACGCCGAGCGTGATCAGCGCCAAAGCTTCGCTCGCCTGAGCGAACAGAGCCATCGCGACGCCCATCGCGATCAGGGCGGCGATGATCTGCGTCTTGCGCTCGATGCGATCGGCGAACAGGGCGCCGAGCAGGGGGCCGAACGGGTTGCCGATCGCGATGATGAACGAATATTCGAGGCTCGTCGTGACGTTGACGCCGCGATGCATCAACAGGGTCGGCACCCAGGCGGCGAACCCATAGAAGCCGATCACTTGCGCCGCGTTGAAAACCGACAGGATGACGGTGCGGCCGAGATAGGGCGGCGCGAAGGCCTCGGCGAGCGACCCGTCCGGGCGGAAGTCTTCGGGCGTCTCGAGATGCGGCTCCGGCAACGGACCGCCGTTCTCGATCTCGACCTGCCGTTCGATCCCGGCCACGATCGCCAGCGCCTCCAGGCCCCGGTCGTGGCGCGCGAGCCATCGCGGGCTTTCCGGCAGGCTGCGGCGGAGGAACCAGACGATCAGCGCGCCGCCCGAGCCGATGAGGATGATGGCTCGCCAGTAGTCGAGCCCGAGGGGAGTGGTTTCCCTCAAGCCCCAGGCGAGCACGGCGCAGATCGGCACGGCGAGAAAAGTGATGACCTGGTTGAGGCAAAAGGCGCGCCCGCGCGCCGACGGCGGGACGAGTTCGGAAATATAGGCGTCGATCGTCACCAATTCGACGCCGATGCCGATGCCGGCGATGAATCGCCACAACACGAGATCGAAGCCGTTGGTCTGGAACGCCATGATCGCGGTCGTCGCCGAATACCAGAGCAGCGAGCCGGTGAAGATGGCGCGCCGGCCGAAGCGGTCGGCGATCTGCCCGAAGGCGAGCGTGCCGACCCAGAGGCCGGCGAAGGTCGCGAAGACGAAGACGCCGAAGCCGGCGACTTTCAGCACCTGTAGAGAGGCGAGGGGGCCGAGCGCCTCGGGCTTGAACAGCCCCGAAGCGATCATCCCGGGGGCGACATAGCCGGTGAAGAACAAATCATAGTATTCGAAGAAACCGCCGAGCGAGATGAGCGCGACGAGGCCCCAGATCGAGGGGGTCGTCGGCAGGCGGTCGAGCCGCGCAGCGACCTCCGCATAGTGCTGGGCGCGGATGTTGCTCTGGACTTGCATAGGATTCCCCCAAAATTCCCGCGTGCGAAGCAGGGGACGTTCGGCGTCGACAGGCGACGCAATTCGAATGACCCCGCGTTGGCGGGAGGCCGGCGGACCGGCCTCCGCGTCAGGCGTCTAAGCCACAGGCGGCGCGGCCGCGCGTTCGAGCGCAGGATTGTGGCCAAGCGCCAACACCAGAACCGCGCCGACGAGAGCGGCGCAAGCCAGGAAGACGAGGCTGGCCGTGTCGCCGCCGGTCGCCGTTTTGAGATAGCCGAACGCCTGCGGCCCGAAATATCCACCGAGGTTGCCGATGGAGTTCACCGCCGCGATGCCGGCCGCCGCGCCGGCTCCGCTCAAGAATGCCGTCGGCAAGGTCCAGAATACCGGCAGGATCGAGAAGAATCCCCAGGCGGCGACGCAGAGCACGACCATCTTCATCGTCGGGTCGGCGATGGTGGCGGCGAGGCCGAGGCCGACCACCATGGCGAGGAAGGGAATGACGCAGTGCCAGACCCGTTCGCCAGTCCGGTCGGAACGGCGGCTCCACAGCACCATGCCCACCGCGCCGACGACGTAAGGCAGCGCGGTGATGAAGCCGGCCTCGACGTTGCTGACGCCGAACGCCTTGACGATCTGCGGCAGGAAGAAGCTCAGGCCATATTGCGGGATGTTGAGCGCCATATAGACGCAGCCCAGCAGGACGACGCGCGGGTTGGCCATCGACTGCAGCCACGTCATCCGCACATGGGCTTCCCGGTTGGCCTGCTCGGCGTCGAGCCGGCCTTGCAGCCAGGTCCGCTCCTCGGGCTCCAGCCATTGGGCCTCCAACGGACGGTCGGTGAGATAGATCAGCACCACGACGCTCATCAACAAGGCCGGGACGGCCTCGATGATGAACATCCACTGCCAGCCGTGCAGCCCGCCGACGCCCTCGAGCCCGAGGATGAAGCCGGAAATGGGCGAGCCGATCACGGTGGAGATCGGAATGGCGAACATGAAGAGGCCGACGATCCGCGCCCTGTAGGCGCTGGGGAACCACAGGGTCAGAAAGAAGATGATGCCAGGAAAGAAGCCGGCCTCGGCAACGCCGAGCAGCAGACGGACGATATTGAAGCTCGCCTCGCCCGCAACGAACGCCTGCGCGCCGGAGACGAGCCCCCAGGTGACCATGATGCGCGCGATCCATCGGCGCGCGCCGAATTTGTGCAGCGCGAGGTTGCTCGGAACCTCGAAGAAGAAATAGGCGATGAAGAAGATTCCGGCGGCCCCGCCGAAGGCGGCGGCGGTAAGACCGAGGTCCTTGCTCATCGTCGCGCCGGCGAAACCGACGTTCACCCGGTCGAGATAGGCGATGAAATAGCAGACCATCAGAAAGGGGACGAGCCTGCGGACGACTTTGCTCATCGTCCCCCGCTCGAGTTCACTCACTGGCTGAGCCATGGTTCCTCCACTTGATCTTTTTTGGCGCTCGACACGTTTTGCGAATTGAGGCGCGGCCCCTTTTCGGGATCCACGATCAAGCTAAGAGATTTCCGTCGCCTTGGCGATTCCGGGGCTCGCGCGAGGCTCGCGCCGTCCCTCACATTCCCGTATACGGTCAGGCCACGGGGCGCCGCCAAGCGCTCGGGAGGGCCTTTGCGTGAGCCGACTTGTCTATGTCTTGAACGGACCGAACCTCAACCTGCTCGGCAAACGCCAGCCGGCGATCTACGGCCACGAGACGCTGGCGGACGTGGAGGCCTCATGCCGGAGCGTCGCGGCGGAACTCGGCCTCACGATCGAGTTCCGGCAGAGCAATCGGGAATACGAGATCATCGATTGGATTCACGAGGCGCGCGAGCGCGCAGTCGCGATTGTCATCAACCCTGCCGCCTTCACCCACACGTCGGTCGCGATTCTCGACGCGCTCAATACGTTCGAGGGGCCGATCCTCGAGGTGCATATCTCGAATGTGCACAAGCGCGAGCCGTTCCGCCACCATTCCTATGTCTCGACCGTGGCCTCGGGCGTGATCGCCGGCTTCGGCGTCCAGGGGTACGAACTCGCGCTCAGGCGGGCGGCGCGCCTGAGCGAGCCGAAGGCGGAATAAAGCGAGCGCTGGCGGACTTCGCGGCCGACTTGGCGCCGGCCAGTTCCTTCTCCCCGCGCGCGGTCGCGCTCGGGGAGAAGCAGCCCAGCCGGACGCGCTAAACGAGCCTCAGGCCCATTCGCCTTTGCGGAAGACCGGCACGCGGGAGCCGTCGGCACGGACGCCGTCGATGTCGATCTTGTCGGAGCCGATCATCCAGTCGATGTGAATGAGGCTCTTGTTGCCGCCCTTGGCGGCGACCTCGTCCGGCGTCAGCTTGGCGCCGTCGAGGAAGCACTTCGAATAGCACTGGCCGAGCGCGATGTGGCAGGCGGCGTTCTCGTCGAACAGCGTGTTGTAGAACAGCAGGCCGCTCTGCGAAATTGGCGAGGAATGCGGCACGAGGGCGACTTCGCCGAGACGGCGCGACCCTTCGTCGGTGTCGAGCACCCTATTGAGCACTTCCGCGCCGCGCGAAGCCTTCGCCTCGACGATGCGTCCGCCTTCGAACCTGACCTCGATGCCGTCGATCAGCGTGCCCTGGTAGGAGAGCGGCTTGGTGCTGACGGCGCGGCCCTCGACGCGGCGCGCGTGCGGCGTGGTGAAGACCTCCTCGGTGGGAATGTTGGGGTTGCAGACGACGCCGTTCTTGGCTGTGGAGGCGCCCCCCTGCCATTCGTGGTCGTCGGCGAGGCCGATCGTCAGATCGGTTCCTGGCCCCGAATAGTGCAGCGCCTGGAAGCGATGTCCGTTCAGCATCTCGGTGCGCTGGCGCAGCGTGGCGTTATGGGCCGCCCAAGCGCCGATCGGATCGGCATTGTCGACCCGCGAGGCGGCGAAGATCGCGTGAGCGAGCTTGGCGACGGCGACCTCCTCGTCCTCGCCGGGAAAGACGAGCTTCGCCCAGGACGGCGTCGGATAGGCGACGAGGTTCCAATTGATGTCAAAGCCGGCGATCTTTTCGAGGGCCGGCTGGTAGGCGATCGAATTGGCCCGGTTGGCGCGCGCGACCTTGGCCGGATCTTCGCCCGCGAGCAGCATAGGATTGTCGCCGACCACGCCGAGTCGGGCCGTATTGGCGGCGAACGCCTTGGCGACGCCTTCGTAAAGCCATCCGGCGGCGCGGTCGAAGCTCGCGTCCTCAGCATGGCGATAGCGCGTGAGGGCGATCTCCTCGTCGGACAAAATGGGCGTCACCAGGCCGGCGCCGGCCCTATAGGCGTGCTCGACGATCAGGCGTACGAGCGGCAGCGCCGCGATCGGCGCGGTCAGAAAGAGATCTTGCCCCGGCTGCAAATCCAGCCCGACTTTGACCGCCAATTCCGCCAGCCGGTCCAGCTTCGCGGGATCGATCGAGGCGGTAAGATTTCGCTGATGGGTCGTCATAGGCCTGCGTCCTGATGCATGTCGATCGTCGTTATATAGGCTTCTTCGCGTTGAGGCGAAGCGGCCGTGCGCGATCTTGCCGCTTGGAGGGGGCGGGCGGTCGGAGGTCTTGTCGCGCGATGCTGCTGTTCAGGCGTCGGCCGGCGCGGCTTCGCTCGGCGCGGCGATTTTTTCGAGCAGGTTTTTAAGGAAGGTCTTGCCGACCTCGCGCTCCTCGTCGGTGAGGCTCGCGATCGCCGCGCCGATGGTCGTCTGGCTGGAGCACACGGCTTCGACGGCCGCGTCGGCGGCTGCGACCCCGAGGGGCGTCAGGCGCACGCGGAATCCGCGCTGATAGTCGGGATCGGGAAGGCGCTCGACGAGGGCTTTTTCTTCCAGACGATCGACCTGCTTCGTCACCGCCCCCGACGAGACGAGCAAGGATTGGAACAGGTCGGTCGGGCGCTGCGGTCTGTCGACGCCGGAACGGCGCAGCGCGAAAAGCACGCGAAGATCGCCCGGGCTAATCTCGAACGCGGCCGACAGGCGGCGAAACTCCGCCTCGAATTTTTGGTCGAGCAGCTTGACTGCGGCGACGATGACGAATGCGGTGAGATCGACATCCGGCCGCTCGCGACCCCACTGGCGAATTAATTCGTGCAGGTCGCCCGTCATCGAGACTACGTCGCCCCCGAGGCCGTCGCGCCCACCGGCGAATCGGCGGACGCTGGCGCCACAAGCATGCCCCCGCGGGTCCGCCGTGTCGACCCGACAATGGAGGTATGCCATTCGAAGGGAGTATCCCGAACACGGGCGTTCGCCTGCGGGGCTCGCGATCTCGATCCACGGCTCGCATGAGCCGTATTCAGTCCGCCCGGGCGATCACGTGGAAGAATGTGCCGGTGACGCGCCCGCGTCGCGATCCCGATGGCGCCGGCGCTGCGCCGTACGCGTCGCCAAGGCTTGCGAATGGCGCGTCGCCGCCCAAAGTCGTCACGCTGGCGTAGTGAAATTCGTGGCCGCGCAGACGCTGTCCGGCGCGGCCCAGGACGCCGTCGGCGAGCAGCGTCGCGTCACGGTAGCCGAGATTCATCTTGCGCTTGGCGAAGCTCGTCTCCACCGACAGGAGGCCCGCCATGCTGTGGACGACGCCCGCGGCGTCGGTCAGCGCCTCGCCGAGAACCATGTAGCCGCCGCATTCGCCGTGCACCGGCCGCGTTTCGGCAAAGCCGCGCAATCCTTTGAGGAAACGGCTCGCGGCGGCAAGGCGTCCGGCATGGAGTTCCGGGTAGCCGCCCGGCAGCCAGCACATCTCAGCGTCGTCCGGCGGAGGCTCGTCGTCCAGGGGAGAGAAAAAGAGGATCTCCGCCCCTCGGTCGCGCCAGCTCATCAGAAGGTGCGGATAGAGGAAGGAGAAGGCCGCGTCTCGGGCGACGGCGATGCGCTGGGCCGGCGGCGGCAACGCGGCCGGAGCGATCCCCTGGGATAGAGCGAGCGGCGCGGCGAGCGCGAGAATGGCGCCAAGGTCGGCGTGCTCGGCGACGAAGCGCGCGATTGCGTCGATGCGGCTTTCGAGACGTTCCGTCTCGCTCGCCTGAACCAGGCCGAGATGCCTTTCCGGCAGAGCGATGTCGTCCGCCCTCGGCAGCGAACCGACGATCGGAACGCCGAGCGCCTCGATCGCCTCGGACGCCAAGCGGTGATGGCGCGGGCTGCCGACCCTGTTTATGACGACCCCGGCGATTCGCACCCTCGGATCGTAGAGGGCGCAGCCCTTGACGATCGCCGCCGCGGATTGGGCCTGTCCGGAGACGTCGATCGTCAGCAGAACGGGAAGCCCCAACGCCGCCGCGACGTCCGCCGAAGCGCCCGAGCGTCCTGGCTCCGCCGGCGCGCCATCGAACAGGCCCATCGAGGCTTCGACCAGGAACAAATCGGATCCAGCCGCCGCGCGGCTTGACAATGCGGTAAGGAGCGCTGGCTCCATGGCCCACGAGTTGAGATTGAGGCTCGCGCGTCCCGTTGCGGCCTCGTGAAAGGCGGGATCGATGAAATCCGGTCCCGACTTGGCTCCGGCGACTGAGACGCCGCGGGCGCGAAAGGCGCGCATCAGCCCGAGCGCCAGCGTCGTCTTGCCGCTGCCCGATCGGGGCGCGGCAATCAGAAGGCCGCGCGGGATTGCGGGGCCTTCGGGACCGGTCGGCTGTTGCGGCGGCGCCGCAGTCATTCGGTCGTGCGCGCTCATATCCATATTTTCCCTTGCGTGCCGCTACGAGAGCGGTACCAAGAGTCATGATTGAACCCGAGGATGAGGCAAGGCCTCTTCTGCGCCGGGGCTGGACGACGGGCGCTTGCGCCACGGCGGCCGCACGCGCCGCCTATGAGGCGCTGGTGGGGGGGAATTTCCCCGATCCGGTTTCGATCCGGCTGCCGCGCGGCCAGCGCCCCGCCTTTGCGCTGGCGCTTCATGAGCGCGGCTTCGGCTACGCCCGTGCCGGCGTCGTCAAGGACGCGGGAGACGATCCCGACGTGACGCACGGCGCCTTGGTGATCGCGCGAGTCACTCCGGGTCCGCCAGGCTCGGGGGTCGGTTTTCGCGCCGGCGAGGGCGTCGGAATTGTGACCCGGCCCGGCTTGCCGCTCGCCACAGGCGAGCCGGCGATCAATCCGGCGCCGCGCCAGATGATCCGCGAGGCGATCGAAGAGGCCGCAACCTCTTACGGCGCCGCGAGCGACGTCGTCGTTGAGATATCGATTCCTGACGGCGAAAAAATCGCCGAGCGAACGCTGAACGGCCGGCTCGGCATCATCGGCGGCTTGTCGATTCTCGGCACGACCGGCATCGTGGTCCCGTTCTCCTGCGCGGCCTGGATCGCCTCCATACATCGCGGCGTCGACGTCGCCCGCGGCATGGGCCTCACGCATGTCGCCGGCGCGACCGGCGCGACCTCGGAGGCTGCCGTGCAGGCGCTCCACAACTTGCCGGACGCGGCGCTGATCGACATGGGCGACTTCGCTGGCGGCATGTTGAAGTATCTGCGCCTCCATCCCATCCCGCGCGTCACCGTCGCCGGAGGCATGGGCAAGATGACGAAGCTCGGCCAAGGCTGTCTCGACTTGCACTCCAAACGCGGCGCGGTCGATCTCGGCTTCCTCGCCGGTTTCGCGCCGAGCGATCTGGCGGAGCGCATACGCGCGGCCAACACCGCCAAGCATGCCTTCGAACTCGCGGAAGCGGAAGGGGTCGATCTCGCAAGCTGCGTCGCCGACGCCGCCTGGGCGACCGCCGCCAAGACGATGGCCGGCTCGGGTTCCGAACTCGAAATCCTGGTTTTCGATCGCGACGGCGGGTTTCTCGCCCGCAGCGGCTTCAAAGCCGTCGGTTAGCGCATGGCGCCCGTCATTGCGAGCGGAGCGAAGCAATCTAGCGGGGCCGGCGATGCAAGCGGACCGATGGATTGCTTCGTCGTTGCGCTCCTCGCAATGACGGCTCAGCGCGCTCATTGCGCCGCTCCGCCGCGAAAGCGACGCCGGTAGTCGGGATCGTAAAGCGCGCTGTCGCGGAAGTCTCGCGCGCCGAGCGCCGGCCCAACCAGAACCAGAGCGGTCCGCTCCATCGGGCTTTTCGCCGCCTCAGCGACGATCGTCGCCAGCGAACCTTCGACGATCTGCTCGTCGGGCCAACTCGCGCGATAGACGATCGCGACCGGACATTCATCGCCATAGAACGGCGTCAGCTCCGCGACGATTTGATCCAGCACATGGATCGAGAGATGGATGGCGAGCGTCGCGCCGGTGACGGCGAAGTTCGCGAGAGTCTCGCGCTCCGGCATCGCGGAGGCGCGTCCGGTGGTTCGCGTCAGCGCCAGCGATTGCGCCACGCCGGGAAGCGTCAGCTCGCGCCCGAGCGCCGCCGCCGCCGCCGCAAAGGCCGGCACGCCGGGGGTGATCGTGTAGGGAATGCCGAGGGCCTCGAGGCGGCGCAATTGTTCGCCCATCGCGCTCCAGATGGAGAGGTCGCCCGAATGGAGGCGGGCGACATCCAGGCCGGCCTCGTGCGCCTTCTCGAATTCGGCGGCGATCTCGTCGAGCGTCATCGGCGCGGTGTCGACGATGCGCGCGCCGTCGGGGCAATGGCTAAGCAATTCCCTGGGAACCAGCGAGCCCGCGTAAAGGCAGACCGGCGAGCACGCGATCAGGTCGCGGCCGCGCACGGTGATGAGATCCGGCGCGCCGGGGCCGGCGCCGATGAAGTGCACCGTCACGCTTTGTCCTCCGCATCGGAAATGTCGGCGGCGATCGCGCAGGCCGCGTCGTTCGAGATCAGGCGCGCCACGACGATTGTCGCCTTCGGGCCTGCGCCCGCCAGAGCGGCGGCTTCGGCGACGCTGTCGTGGCCGGTGGCCTCGCGCGACTTGGCGGATTCTGGTGGCGACTCGATCGGCGACGGCGAGAAGATCGGCGTCGTCGAGAAAGGCGATTTCGCATCCGAGCGCCGCCGCGGCCTCGCGCAGCCCTCGCTCCTGAGATTTACGCACGCTCGAATAGAGCTGGACGCGCGCGGGTTCGCGCGGTAGGCGCGCCAGCGCTTCGCGCACGAGCGCGGCGACAGAATCCGCCGAAGCGTTCTTGCGACAGCCGAGGCCGACGGCGACCGATTTCATCGCGGCTTCTCGTAGCGCCATTGCACGATCGGCATTGCGGGCCGGAAGCCATGAAAGCCGCCGATCTTTTCCGCGCGGGCGACGGAGAGTTGGACAAGGTCGCCGCCGAGCGCGCCGAAGCGGCCGGTAAGCTCCGCTTGCGTCTCGATCGTCACGGCGTTGACGACGAGGCGTCCGCCTGGAGCAAGCGCCGCGAGGACTGCGTCAAGAACGCCGGGCGCGCCGGCGCCCCCGCCGATGAAGACGGCGTCGGGCGTCGGCAAGCCCTTCAGCGCCTGCGGCGCCGCGCCCTCGACGAGGCGCAGGCCTGGCGTGCCCAACGCCGCGGCGTTGCGCATGATGCGGGCGGCCCGGTCGGCGTTTCGTTCAATCGCGACGGCCTTGTTGGCGGGATCGGCAAGCATCCATTCGACTGCAATCGAGCCCGACCCCGCGCCGATGTCCCAGAGCGTCTCGCTACGGCGCGGCGCCAACGCCGACAAAGTCACCGCGCGAACTTCGCTCTTCGTAAGCTGCCCGTCGTTCTCGAACCAGTCGTCGGGCAGGCCCGGCGCGCGAGGGATTAGCTTCGCTCCCGGCGATGCGACGACTTCGAGCGCGATGACGTTGAGCGGGCTGATCGCATCAAAAGCGAACGCCTCGGCGAGCGTCGTGCGAATGCGCTCCTTTGCGCCGCCGAGATGTTCGCAGACCGTTAGACGCGAGCGACCGAGGCCGCGCGAAGTCAACAGGCGCGCCAGTTTGGTGGGCGTCGTTTCGTCCCACGACAGAGCGAGAATGCGCGCGCCGTCGCTCAGATGCGGAATGATGCGCTCGAGCGGGCGGCCGTGCAGCGAGACGAGGGCACAATCCTGCTGCGCCCAGCCGAGGCGCGACGCCAGCAGGCTGAAGGTCGAGGGCGACGGCAGCGAGACGATCTCGCTCATATCGACGAGACGCGCCAGCGCTGAGCCGACGCCGTAAAAGAAGGGATCGCCGGAGGCGAGAACGCATACCCGTTCGCCGCGCCGCGACAGGATGACGGGGTAGGCCGCTTCGATCGGCGAAGGCCAGCGCAAGGTCTCGGCGTCGAGGCGGCCGACGAGTTCGAGATGACGCTCGCCGCCGACGACGAGGCTCGCTTGTCTCAGGAGATGCGTTGCGGCAGGAGAAAGACCGTCGAGCCCGTCTTCTCCCAGTCCGATGATCGAGAGCCAAGGCGCGCTCATGCGCAACCTCCTGCCGGAGCACGGCGATGCGTCTGTTGATTCTGGGCGGCACGACCGAGGCGAGCCAATTGGTGCGCGCGCTCGCGGGTCGGGCCGACATTGCAGCGACCCTTTCGCTGGCGGGGCGCACGCAAAGCCCCGTCGCGCCGCCGATCCCTTTCCGCATCGGCGGCTTCGGCGGCGTCGAGGGACTGCGCGCTTACCTCCGGTCGGAGCGGATCGACGCCGTCATCGATGCGACGCATCCTTTCGCGGCGCAAATGTCGCTTCACGCCAATGCGGCCTGTCGTGCCGAGGGCGTGGCGCTCGCCGTGTTTACCCGTCCCGGCTGGCTGCGCCAGCAAGGCGACGACTGGACCGAGGTCGAGCGCATCGAAGACGCGGTCGCCGCGCTTGGGCAAGCGCCGCGCAACGTCTTTCTGACGCAGGGCCGGCTGCAACTCGCCGCCTTCCTCAACGCGCCGCAGCACTTCTATGTCGTGCGCACGATCGACCAGCCCGAGGCAATCGCGGCGCTGCCGAGACACCGGCTCATCCTCGCGCGCGCGCCCTTCAAGCTCGAGGACGAACTGGCGCTGATGCGCGAGCAGGGAATCGAAATCCTCGTCACCAAGAACAGCGGCGGCGCCGCGACCTACCCCAAGATCGCGGCGGCGCGGCGTCTCGGCCTCAAGGTCGTGATGCTCTCGCGGCCGAAGAGAGTCGACGCGCCGGAGCTTCACGATCTCGACGAGGCGCTCGCCTGGATCGACGCTCATCGTCCCGCCCCATAGCTGCGCGGCGTCAGCATCCAGGGCGCGCCGCCGTCGCGCGCGATGAATCGCGTCTCGCTGGAGCCGATCAGCACGAGCGTGCTCATATCGACGACGCCAACATCCGCCTCGGACAAGGTCGTCACAATGATGCGCTCGTCGGCGCGGCCGACCGCGCGGGCGAAGGCGACGGGCGTCGTTGCGGATTTCAAGGCGCGCAAGCGTTCGAAGGCGTCGTAAATCCGCTGCGGTCTCGCCTTGGAGGCGGGATTGTAGAGCGCGATCACGAAATCGCCCTGCGCCGCCGCATCGAGGCGCCGCACAATGACGTCCCAAGGTTTGAGATTGTCGGACAGCGAGATCGCGCAGAAGTCATGGCCCAGCGGCGCGCCGAGCCGAGCCGCCGCCGCCTGCATCGCGCTGATGCCCGGCAGCACGCGGATATCGAGCGCGCGCCATTGCGGCTCGCCGGTTTCGACGGCTTCGAACACGGCGGCGGCCATTGCGAAGACGCCGGGATCGCCGCCGGAGACGACCGCGACATGGGCGCCGTGCGAGGCGAGATCGAGCGCCTGGCGCGCGCGCTCGATCTCGACGCGGTTGTCGCTCGCGTAGCGCGTCTGTCCGTCACGCGAGGGAAGCCGGTCGACATAGGATTTGTAGCCGACGACGGCACTTGCCCCGGCGAGCGCCGTGGCGGCCTCCGGAGTCATCCAATCGTCCGGGCCGGGACCGAGGCCGACGATCGAGAGAACGCCTGTCATGGCCGGCGGCCCTGTCCGCTGACGAGGATGATCGAGAAATAGGGCGCGCCGTCGTCGGGCTTGTCCATCAGCCGCATGATCTTCTCGCCGCTCATCGTGCCGCGCTCGACGTAGATCGCACGCTCGTAGAGTCCGGCGGCGACGAGAGCGGCTCTGATCTTGGTAAAATTCCTGCCGATCTTCATGATGACCGCGGCGTCGGTGTCTTTCAGACGCGCGATCAGCACCGCCTCGTCGAGGGTGCCCGGCAACACCGTCAGCACGTCGTCGCCCCAGGTGATCGGCTCGCCGACCGCCGACCAGCATCCCGCCATTCCCGTGACGCCCGGCACGATCGTGGTGCGGAAGCGATCCTTGAGGCGGATGTAGAGATGCATGAACGAGCTGTAAAAGAGCGGGTCGCCCTCGCTCAAGACGGCGACGTCTCGCCCGGCGAGAAGATGGCCGGCGATCCGCTCGCTCGACGCCTCGTAGAACTCTGCGAGCAGAGCGTTGTAGGCGGGATCGCTGACCGGCGTTTCCGTCGTCACCGGATAGTAGAGCGGCAGCTCGATCGCGTTCGCGGGCAGCCAGCGATCGACGATCGCGCGCGCGTTGCCGCGCCGCCCGGCTTTGGCGAAATAGACGACCACAGGCGAGGCCTCGATCAGTCGCGCCGACTTGACGGTGATGAGTTCGGGATCGCCGGGGCCGAGACCAATCCCATAGAGCGTGCCCGAAGCGGCAGCGTCGGTCATTCCTTTGGGCTCGCGAGGGCGTTGACGCAGGCGGCGGCCATCGCGCTGCCGCCGCGCCGGCCGCGCACGATGATGGACGCTGCGTCCGTTCGCGCGATCAGCGCATCCTTCGATTCCGCTGCGCCGACGAAGCCGACCGGCATGCCGATGATGAGGGCGGGCGCCGGCGCGCCGGCGTCGAGCATTTCGAGCAGATGAAACAGCGCCGTCGGGGCGTTGCCGACGGCGATAACGGCGCCGGCGAGGTGCGGGCGCCACAATTCGAGCGCCGCCGCGCTTCGCGTCGTGCCAAGCCGCCGCGCCAGATCAGGAACCCTGTCGTCGTTGAGCGTGCAGATGACGGAATTGTTCCTGGGCAGCCGGGCGCGCGTCACGCCATGCGCCACCATGCTGGCGTCGCACAGGATGGGGGCGCCCGCCTGCAGCGCCGCGATCCCGTCCTTGGTGGCGGTGGGCGAGAAATGGATGTCCGCCGCCGTCTCGACCAAGCCGCAGGCGTGAATGATGCGCACGGCGACGCGCTCTTCCTCCGCGCTGAAGCGCGCGAGATCGGCTTCCCGCCGAATGATGGCGAAGGAAATGCGGTAAATCTCCGCGCCGTCGCGAATGTATCCAGAATCAGGCGTCACGCCGCCGCTCCTTTCCCAAGAGCCCGTAGACAAGCCGCCATCGCTTCGAAATTCAAGTCGCGACGGGCAGGTTCGTTCCGCGCGAAGCCATTTTCGATCAGATCATAGCCCGTTGGGGTAGCCACGAAGGTGAGGGGGGCGGGCCCGTTGAAGGCGCAGCCCTTCGCGCATCCGGAGACGTGAAGGGTTCCCCGATAGTCCGCGAGGAAGGGCGCCAGCGCAAGCGCCGTGGCGCGGACGTCCGCGGCGGCGCTGGCGCAAGCTGGCTTGCCGGCGCAGGCGGCGAGCGCGAGGCGCGGATCGGCGCCGTCGAGAATGAAGCCGATGGCGGCAAGTTCCTTCGCCAGCCCGCGAGCGGCCCCGAGTTCCAGACCGGGCGCGAGCAGCGCGCGCCAAGGCGTAAGCCGGAGCTCCGCCGCGCCGTACGCTTTCGCGCGGGACGCCATCTGCCGCAGTTCATGTGCGCGCATCTGCCCAAAGGGAATTGCGGCGCCGATGAAGGCGTGGCTCGTGAGGGCGTGGGCGCCCAGCGCGTCGCCTCGTGCGACAGGCGCGGGGAGGGGCGCGTCGTCGCCGGACTGCAGGCCAGCGCGCAGCGCCACCGCGGCGGCTCCGACGCGCTGCACGAGCGCGCCCATGCGCCGATCCTCGCCGCAAAGCGCGAGAAAGGCGTGGGCGAGGGCGCTGGCGACTTCAGGCGCCGCCGCGGGCGCAATCACCCCCGCCGCAACGCCGCCAAGGCGGACCGCCAGACGCACTCCATCGTTCGCCGCGAAGGCGCGGAACTCGACATCGGCGGCGATCCCGGCCAGCGGCAGGACGCCGCCGCCGTCGACGAGAAAGCCGAATTTCGACGGCAGCGCGTGCAGCGCTTTCTCTTCCGTCAGCCGCTCTTCGAGCGCGGCGACGATCGGACGCGCGTCGAGCGCCGCGCTGTCGTCGAAGCCGGCGAGGGGGCTCGGGGTGACGTTGCGCACGGTCTCTGCGGCGGGATCGCCGTCGAGCAGGCCGATCGCGTGAAGTCGGGCCCAAAGGGCGTCGAAGTCGTCGCGCCGGACGCCGCGCAGTTGAAGGTTCGCTCGCGCGGAAAGATCGATCAGGCCGTTGCCGAAACGCTCCGACAGCGAGGCGATCTCTCCCGCAAGATCAAACGAGACCGCGCCATTGAGGATGCGAAGGCGCACGAGATAGCCGTCGCCCGTCGCCATCGGGCGGAGCGCGCCGGGGCACCAGCCTTTGCGCTGCGGCGCGCTCATGAGAGGCCTCGCAGGTCCGCGAGAATGGCGGCGGAGGAATTGCGCCGCGACGTCCAATAGCCGCGAAGCGCCGCCTCGTCGAATTTGTTCGCGATCGCCTCGGCCGCTTGAGGGTTGGCGCTCTTGAGGAAGGCGCGCACCGTCTCGTCGCCGCAGGTCGCGTCGAACAGAAGATCGAAATGCCGGCTCGGCGCCGCGTCGGTCAAGGCCGCGTAAGCGAAGAGATTGTCGACCGTCTCCGCAATTTCCGCCGCGCCGCGATGGCCGTGCCGCATCTGTCCTTGAAGCCAGCGCGGATTGGTCGCGCGCGCCCTGAGCGCACGTGCGACGTTTTCGCCAAGCGTGCGCACGCGCGCTTCGCCCGGCGTCGTTCCATCGAGGTGATAGACGGCGGGGGTGTTGTCGAGCATAGCCGCGGCGGCGGCAAAGCCGCCCTCGTGTTCGGCGAAGGCGTCGGAATCGAGGGCGTCCTGGCCGGGCATGTCCTGTGCGTGGACGAAGGCGTCGGCGCTCGCGACGTTCGCCGCGAAGGCCGCGCTCGCCTCCTCGCCTTCCGAGTTGGCGCCATAGGCGTGCGACGTCGCGGCGAGATAGACTTCGGCGAGATCGTCGCGTGTGCGCCAGTCCCCCTCGGCGAGCCGCGCGCCGAGGCCGACGCCATAGCGCCCGGGCGCGGCGCCGAAGATACGGCGGACGTCGCCTTGCCCCGCCAGCGGATTTTCGTCGATCGGCTCGTCGAGTTGCGACACGGCGCGAATGGCGGCGTCGAACAAAGCGATCTGGCTGGGAAAGACGTCGCGGAACAGCCCGGAGATGCGCAATGTGACGTCGACGCGCGGCCGGCCGAGGCTGGCGAGCGGCAGAATTTCGAAGCCGCTCACCCGCGAGGAGCCGTGGTCCCATCGTGGACGCACGCCGAGCAGCGCCATCGCTTGCGCGAGATCGTCGCCGCCGGTGCGCATGTTGGCGCTACCCCAGAGGTCGAGGACGATGCGGCGTGGCCACTCGCCATGGTCCTGCGCATAGCGGGCGAGAACTTCCGCGGCCGCACGCTGGCCGATCTCCCAGGCAGTTCGCGTCGGCGCCGCGCGCGGATCGATGGTGAAGAGATTGCGGCCGGTGGGAAGCACGTCGAGGCGCCCGCGCGCGGGCGCGCCGGCCGGTCCGGGTTCGACGAAACGTCCGTCGAGCGCGCGCACCAGGCCGTCGAGTTCGGCCGCGCCGCAAGAATCGAGAATGGCGGCGACCGAGCCGTCGGCGAGCGCCTCGAATTGCGCGATCGACGCCGCGCGCAATTCGCCCTGGGGCGACTGTCCGAACACATGCAGTCCGTCGGCGATCCGCATGTCCTTCAGGTCGCACAGCCAGGCGTCGAGCTTGATGAGCGTATCGTCGTCCTCGCCGGCGCCGCATTCCTGAAGCAGTCCGTTGTCGCTCGCCTTGGAAACGATCAGGTCCTTCAGCATTCGCGCGCGCCGGCCGTCGAGCGCGAGCGCCTCGGAATATTCGTCGAGCAGCGCTTCGATCTCGGCAATCGCGCCATGCGCGCCAGCGGCGACGAGCGGCGGCGTCAGGTGGCTGATGACGACGGCCGAGGTGCGGCGCTTGGCGGGCGCCGCCTCGCCGGGATTGTTGACGATGAAGGGATAGACCAGAGGCACGGCGCCGAGCACAACCTCCGGCGCGCAGTCTTCGCTCAAGGCGACCGACTTGCCGGGCAGCCATTCCAGCGTGCCGTGCGCGCCGCAATGGATCATCGCGTCGATGCGCTCCAATTCGCGCAGCCAGAGATAGAAGGCGACATAGGCGTGGCGCGGGGCCAGCCCAGCGTCGTGGTATTCGGACTTGCGCGCGTCGCGCCGTCCGCGGTCGGGCTGCGTCGCGACGACGAGATGTCCGAAGCGCACGAAGCGGAAGCAAAACGAACCGTCGCGCAGAGCGGGATCGTCAGCCGCATCGCCCCAATCGGCGACGACGCGCTCGACGAACGTCGCTGGCAAATGCTGCAATCGGTCGCGATAGTCGGCAAGCGTCATTGTTGGTGCGAGCTGGCCGCTCGTCAGCGTCGCCATCAATTCGCCCGCGCTCGGCAAATGGGGTACAGAATAGCCTTCTCGGGCGAGACGATCGGCGATCGTCAGCGCGCTCTGCGGCGTGTCGAGTCCGATCGCATAGCCCGTGCGTCCGCCCTTGGCGGGATAGTCGGAGAGGATCAGCGCCAGCTTCTTTTCGCGGTGCGGCTTGCGGCGCAGCGCGGCCCAGTTGGCGGCAAGCGCGGCGACGAATTCGATCCGCGAGCGCTGCGCGCGGTGCGCGAGCCGGGTGAATTCCAGTCCGTCGTCGCGCTCCGCCTCCGCTTTGAAGGAGATGGCGCGCGCGATGATCCGTCCGTCCATCTCCGGCAGCACAACGTTCATCGCGAGATCCGCGGCGCCAAGCCCGCGCTGAGCGCTCGCCCATTGCGCCTCGCTGGAGCCGGCGAGAATGATTTGCAAAACCGGCGCGTCGGCGGAATCGAGAACGCTCGCGCCATCATCGAGCCGCGCGGAAAACGCGGTCGCATTGAGGATGACGTCGGGGCGCCAATCCGCCATCTCTCGCAGAAGCGGTCCTGCCGCGGCGGCGCCCTTCAGGCTGGAGACATAGACGCTGGCGACGTCGAGGCCGCGCGCAGCGAGCGCCTTGGCGAGCGCGTCAATGGGCTCCGCGTCGCCGGCAAGATATGCGGAGCGGTAGAAGACGATCAGCGCGCGCGCCCTCGCGCCGGGCGCCTCGATGCGCCCCGGCGTATAGTGGCCAAAGGCCTCGACCTTGTGCGGCGGCGCCGCCTCGCGCTCTGCGCCGATCTTCGCTGCGACGAAATCGAGGCAAGCGGCGAGGTTGCTCGAGCCGCCCTCCTGGAAATAGGCCCAGAGGCGCCGAAGGTCGCCGCGCTCCAGCGTCGAAGCGTCGTCGAGCCGCAGGTCCTCCATTGCGTCGCCAGGAACGATGGCGAGATGGAAGCCTTCGCGGCGCGCGACGGCGGCGAGCTCGTCGACGCCGTATCGCCAATAATCCATTCCGCCGAGCAGCCTGACGAGCACGAAGCGCGCCTTGGCGCACACCTTCTCGACATAGAGATCGACGGAGTAGGGGTGCTTGAGCACGCCGAGCGAGGCGAGGCGCAGGCTCGGATGCGATTGCGCATCGTGCGCCGCCGCGAGCGCCGCAAGATCGCTGTCCGTGAAGGAGAGGAACACAATCTCCGCGCAGGAGTGATCGAGATCGACGGCCTCGGCCGTCTCGTCCAACGATCGCATCTCCGTGCGCAGCAGATGCATGGGCGTCAGGCCATGAGCGCGGCGGAAATCGCCGCTCTGTCGACGCCCTTTTCGCCGATCACGACGAGGCGGCCCGCGCGGCTTTCGTCCGCCTTCCAGGCGCGGTCGAACTGATGCGAAAACCGCGCGCCGACCCCTTGCACGAGCAGGCGCATTGGCTTGCCCGCGACTTCGGCGAAGCCCTTCATCCGCAGCACGTCGTGGTCGCGCGCGATCTTTACGAGCTTCGCCACCAACGCGCCGGCGTCGGGAATGGCCGGCAGATCGAGCACGAAGCTATCGAAGTCGTCGTGGTCATGCCCCTCCTCGGCGTCGTGATGGGAGGGGCGTGCGGCAAGGTCGTCCTCGGCGGCGGCGTGGAGCCCGAGAACGAGGTTCGCGTCGAGGCGTCCCTCCTTGGTCGCGACGACTTTCACTTCGCGCGGGATCGAGGCGACGATCTCGGCCGTGACGCGCTCGAGCGCGTCCGCGTCGACGAGATCGGCCTTGTTGAGGATCACGAGATCGGCGCAAAGGAGCTGGTCCTCGTAGACCTCCTCGAGCGGGTTGTCGTGATCGAGCGAAGCGTCCTCGGCGCGCTGCGCGGCGATCTTCTCTTCGTCGTCGGCGAACCGTCCTTCCGCGACCGCGGCGGCGTCCACCACGGCGATGACGCCGTCGACGGTCAGCTTCGAGCGGACCGCCGGCCAGTCGAACGCCTTCACCAGCGGCTTCGGCAGGGCGAGGCCCGAGGTTTCGATGATGATGTGGTCGGGCCGCGGCTCGCGCGCGAGCAGCTTTTCGATCGCCGGCAGAAAATCGTCGGCCACCGTGCAGCAGATGCAGCCGTTGGCGAGTTCGACGATGTTCTCCTCGGGGCAGGAGGCGACCCCGCACGAGCGCAAGATTTCGCCGTCGACGCCGACGTCGCCGAACTCGTTGACGACGAGGGCGAGGCGCCGGCCATGGGCATGGGCGAGCACATGACGGATCAGGGTCGTTTTGCCCGCTCCCAGGAAGCCGGTGATGATGGTGGCGGGAACCTTGGCGAGAATCGTCATGCGCTGTGCTCCAGATCGGCGGCGAGAGGGGGAATGCGGGCGATCACGCCCTTTTTGAGAGAGTCCGGGCGCTGCTTCCACGGGATGAGCCCGTCGGGCGCATCGGCATAGAGTTCTGCCGCCGCGAGGATCGCCGGCGCGGACTCCGGCGTAAAATCGCCGTAGATGTAGGTCCACTTGCCTGCGGCGGCGAAGCCGATGGTGCAGGGGCGCTTGCAAACCGACAGGCATTCGACCGGCTTGACGCAGACACGATCGCCCGCAATCGCCGACAGGGCCGCGTGCAAGCGCGCGCCGGCGCGCTGAGCCTTCGGCTCCAGCGGCTCGTCGGCCGTGCGGCACGTAACGCAGATGTGGATTGTGGTCGCCGCCGTCATGCCGCCCGCTTTCTCCAACGCGGGCGCTGACAGCGAAAGCTCGCTGATCCGGCTTGTCGAATCGCTCGACGCCGAACCGCTCCGGGAGCACCCCGCCCGTCGCGTGATATCCGGCCGACGGCAGGTTTCCTGGCTCATGGGTCACCGCCTCGCGCCGCCTTCCCGATCCCAATCCGATCAGTGGCTTATCGGCGTCCGGCTACCCACTCACAGTTGCGGGGGCAGCTGCGGTTTCAGGCTTTCGCCGCACCGCATTCCCTTTCGAACCCTCTTTCTGAGAGGGACCGTCGAGTTGACCAGTGTTAGGCGGGAGAGCGAGAGTTTGTCAATCTCGCGACGGCCAGTTTGCGCTGAGTTCGCCGCGAAGTTGTGACGCGCTGGCGCCTTCCAGTGCGAGCAACGCCGCGCGCAGCGCTTTGGGCAAAGCGGTCGTTCGCGACGCTGCGACGAAGTCGGACGGCGTGGCGGCGCGAGACTTGGAGCCCTGAAACACCAGCAAGCCTTTCGGCGTCATGATCGCATCGCCCTTGCGCAGGGTCGGGTCGCTCAGCGACGCCGCTGAGAAGGCGCTGCGGGGCGATCGATGACATGTGCAGGCGTTGTCCAGCGTCGTTCGATAGCGAAAGGCGGCCGGCAGGGCGGAGTAGGGCGCCCCGTGCGTCGAGACCGCGTCGTCGATGCGATCCGAGCCGGCCTTTTCGGTGAAGAGCGCGGCCGGGGCGTCCGGGCATTGCGCCGCGCAAGCATCGTCGCCGCCGCTTGCGCCCGACGCGCTCGGAAAAAAGTATCCGTCGCAGAGACGCACGCACACCGCGAGGCCCGTCGCTCGCGCCTCGCCGCGCGCGCGGCGCACGACGGGCTGCGGGCTGACCAGGGCAGGGGGTATGACGCTCGCGCCTCCCAGATCCAGGGCAGGCGAGCGGAAATCCCGCCCGATACCGCCGTCGGCCCAGGCGAACTTGGCTGCGAGCAGGAGCGCCCCGGCAAGGAGGATGAGGATGGCTGCGAAGACGAGGACGTGTCGAGGGCGTGTCTCGCCGATCGCGGTCGTCCCAGAATAAGCTCGCGCCGGAGCCGCGATCGCTTCGCCGACGACGGTCTGCCCATCGCACTGCTTGCGCACCGCGTCGACTTTGGCGAGGAGGCTGTCGATCTCGCGCTCGAATGACGCCGAGATCGGCGGCGGCTGCGTTGGGGAAAGTCGCTTTTCGGCGTGCCGATGGCGCATCGCAGCACCTGCGTTTGTGCCGATGCAGTCTAGGCTTGGCGTCTGACGACGATAGCCTCGGATTCTACTTAGTTCCCCGCGTCGGTGGCGCCGGCGCGGGGAACCTGTCGGCGCCGCGCTGCGACGCCGACCGACGTGACAATCATGGCCGACTCAGACGAGCGCGGGGATTTCTGCCCGAGTTCGATCATTCGGCCGGAGCGAAAGTCTTGCTCCGCGTCGGCGCCGTTTCGGCGTTCGGGGTCGCCGGGGCGCTCTCTGGAGTGCGATCTCGCGTCGCGCGGCGCCAGGCCAGATTGATGCGTCGCAGAATCCTCTGGAACGCATTGGGCGCCTTGAAGTGCGATGCGAATTCCCGGTTGATCTCGACCGGACGCCAATAGACCTCGCGCCAGACTTGAAATTCCTGCCAGAGCTCTCGGCTCTGTTCGGGCGCGACCGACAATGACGCGCAGTCACAATGCGCGTCGATCGTCACATTGCCATATTTATCAAACCGGAACCTGTGGCGACTGGGAGCGTGCTTTAGCCATCCGCGGCTAAGTTCAAAGTCGCTCGATTGCGTGCGAAGGGCCGTGATCATCGGGCTTACATCCAAGTATGCCATGACTGTCTCCTCCGGAAGTTCCTCCTCTTAGCCCAGCAGGGCTATTCAAAAGCATCAGCTACAAATGGCGCCATTTTGCGCCAGACTCGGGGCAGAATGCCGTCGGCGCGGAGCCAAGCGACGCGGCCGAGAAAGGATGTCGCCTCCCCCCGGGGATGGCGTGGCGCGCGGCCTGCGGGGCTATTCGATAAGCCGTCTCGAAATCCCTAGGGATGGCGCGCACCGCTGACCGCGGAGCGCGCAAGATCAAATCTTCGTCACTGTTGCGCGGCTTGCAGGATGGTCGCCGCCGTCGCCGAGGCCCGTGCGCGCCGAGCGTGTTCCGCCGCGCCATGGCTTGCGACCTTGTATCGCGCGACATTCACAGCGAACAATCCACGCGTCGGTGTTGGATAACACTTGCCATGATCGTGACAATTGCGCCGACCTCTCCGCAGCCGCCGGTCATCGTTTAGCGGGCCTGGGATGCCAAGATAAACATTGGTGAATCAGGCGGCCCGCGGGCGGCGCAACGCCAACGGCGTCGGGGTCAGCGGCTCTTGACCTTCCAGCGACTGGAAACCCCATCTACCTTCTAGCCTACTAGAAGGAAGACCATTCCATGAATGTTCATGCGTCAAACGGATCTATGGCCCTCTCGATCTCGGGCATGACTTGCTCGGGCTGTGTCAATACCGTGACTCGGGTTCTCTCTCGCGTTCCGGGCGTCGCCAGCGCCCGCGTCGATTTGGCGAGCGGTCGCGCGGTCGTGGTGGGCGAAGCGCGCCCGCAAGATCTCATCGCCGCAGTCGAAGCCGCCGGCTTCGAAGCGCAAGCCGCGCCGGGCGAATCGTCAGGGGATCCGCAATGAGCGCGGCGGCCGACGCAGTTGAACTTGAGCATGTCGTTCTCCCGATCGAGGGGATGACATGCGCGACCTGCGCCGGGCGGATCGAAAAGGTTCTTCGCGCTCTTCCCAGTGTTGAAGCGACGATCAACCTTTCGACGGAGCAAGCGGACGTGCGGTTCGATCCGGCGCGCACCGCGCCGGCGGCGCTCGCCGAGGCGGTTGGACGCGCCGGCTTCGACGTCAGGCGCGAGACCCGGGAGCTCGCCATCTCCGGCATGACCTGCGCGACCTGCTCCGGCCGGGTCGAGAAGGCGCTCCGCTCGGCCCCGGGCGTGACCCGCGCCGAGGTGAACCTTGCGATCGACAGAGCGTCGGTCGAGGGCGTCGTCGGGCTCCTCAAACCGGCCGACCTGCTCGCCGCGGTCCAGCGCGCCGGCTACGAAGCCGAATTGCTCACGGGCGACGAGGCGCGCGACCAGCAGGCGACAGCCGCCGAGGCGCGTCGTTTCAAACGCGAAGCCTGGCGGGTCGCCGCGGCCGTGGCGCTGAGCGCTCCACTGCTGCTGCCGATGTTCGGCGTGCCGCTGCCGGCCTGGCTGCAATTCGCATTGGCGACGCCGGTGCAGTTCGTGATCGGCGCGCGGTTCTATATCGCCGCTTGGAAAGCGCTGCGCGCTTTCGCCGGCAACATGGACCTCTTGGTTTCGATCGGCACGTCCGGCGCTTATTTATACAGCCTCGCCATGATGATGTCTCACGGGCCGGGGGCGCATCTGTACTTCGATGCGGCGGCGGTCGTGATTGCGCTCGTCGCGCTCGGAAAGTGGCTGGAGGCGCGCGCGAAGCGCTCGACCACCTCTGCGATCCAGACGCTGATCTCGCTGCGGCCGGACCGCGCGCGCGTCGAACGAGGAGCGGGCGAGGTCGAACTGCCCGTCTCCGCCGTCGCGATCGGCGACATCGTCGTGGTGCGCCCAGGCGAACGCCTGCCGGTCGACGGCGTCGTGACCAGCGGCGCCAGCGAGGTCGACGAGAGCCTTCTCACCGGCGAAAGCATGCCAGTCGCCAAGAGCCCTGGCGACAAGGCGACCGGCGGTTCGATCAACGGCGACGGACTGCTGCGCATCGAAACGACCGCGGTCGGCGCGCAATCGACCTTGTCGCGCATCATCGCCCTGGTCGAGAGCGCCCAGGCGAAGAAGGCGCCCGTGCAACAGCTCGTCGATCGGGTCGCCGCCGTTTTCGTGCTTGTCGTGACGATCGTCGCGCTGGCGGCTTTCCTTGGCTGGTGGCTCGTGATCGGCAATTTCACGGTGGGCGTCGTTGCGGCGGTGTCGGTGCTGGTCATTGCGTGCCCTTGCGCGCTCGGCCTCGCGACCCCTACGGCGTTGATGGTCGGAACGGGCGCCGCGGCGCGGTTCGGCATATTGATCCGCGATGCGGAGGCGCTCGAACGCGCCCACCGGATCGACACGATCGTTCTCGATAAGACAGGCACGCTTACCGAGGGCAAGCCGGCGGCGACCGAGGTCATCCCGATCGGCGTTTCCGAACGGGAGTTGCTGAGGCTCGCCGCCGCCGCGCAAAAGGGCAGTGAGCATCCCCTGGCGCGGGCCTTTCTTGAGCGCGCCGAAGGGCTCGCGCTCCCCCCGCTCGAGGCGTTCCAGGCCTATCCCGGCATGGGGCTCGTCGCGCGCGTCGAGGGGCGCCGCATCGCCATCGGCAATCGTCGCCTGATGACCGAGAACAGCATTCCCATGGAAGCGTTGGAGACGCAGGCGGCGCGCCTCGAAGAAGCTGGGCGCACGGTGATGTGGGTCGCCGCGCTCGAAACGCCGGCGCGCCTCATTGGCGTTGTCGCGGCCGCCGATCCGGTTAAACCGACCGCGGCGGCCGCAGTGCGGCGTTTGCACGAGATCGGCGTCGAGACCGTGCTGCTGACGGGCGACAACGCGCGGACCGCCGCCGCAATTGCGGCTGAGCTCGGCGTCAAACGGGTGCTGGCCGGGGTGTCGCCAGAGGGCAAGGCCGCCGAGGTTCAACGCCTGCAAGCCGAAGGTCGCCATGTCGGCATGGTCGGCGACGGTGTCAACGACGCGCCCGCCCTCGCGGCCGCCGATGTCGGAATCGCGATGGGCACGGGCGCGGACGTCGCGATGCAGACGGCCGGGATCACGTTGATGCGAGGGGACCCGATGCTGATCGCCGACGCCATCGCCGTGAGCCGCGCCACCTACAAAAAGATTCGCCAGGGCCTATTTTGGGCTTTCGTCTATAATCTGATCGGCATGCCTGCGGCGGCGTTGGGCATGCTGAACCCGGTCGTCGCCGGCGCCGCGATGGCGCTGTCGTCGGTCAGCGTCGTGTCGAATGCGCTGCTGCTGCGGCGCTGGCGGCCGGGCAACCCATAAAGGTTTGAGATGGCGGAAACTGCGCGGATGACGATCGGCGAGGCGGCGTCGCTCTCGGGCGTGCCGCCCAAGACGATCCGCTACTACGAGGAGATCGGTCTCATCGCGCCTCCCGAGCGGCTGGAGAACCGCTATCGCACTTATGACGAAAACGACGTCCGAACGCTGCGCTTCATTCAGCGCGCGCGAAGCCTGGGATTCCCGCTGAAGGAGGTTGGCGAGCTGCTGGCGCTCTATCGCGATCGCGGCCGCACAAGCCGAGAGGTGAAGCGGCTCGCACTGGCGCGGATCGCCGATCTCGATCGCAAGATCGCCGAGCTAACGGCGATCCGTAACGCGATCGGCGATCTGGCGGGACATTGCCACGGCGACAGCCGGCCGGAATGTCCCATCCTCGACGAACTCGAGGCGCCGACGCACTGACGCTGCGGGCGCCGCCGAGTTCGATGGACAGAGCCGTCATTGCGAGGAGCGCAGCGACGAAGCAATCCATGCGGGCGCCCCCGCCGCTGGATTGCTTCGCTCCGCTCGCAATGACGCGCCGCTCAGTTCACCTTGGGGCCGCGCGCCAGCGTCTGCTCCAGGAAATCGCAGAACTTCTCCCGGTCGGCGCCGAAGGCCACGTGGCAATTCGGGTCCTTGAGATTGCGGCGGTGCGTATCGACGACGGTGCGTCCGACCGTAAGCGTTCCGTGGCACTCGACGTCGACATGGCGGAACAGAGTTGTGACCACGCTCGGGTCGATCATGTAATTGACGCAGAGCGCGTCATGGACCGGCGCCGCGTTGCGTTCGTCCATCGGCTGATTGTCGTCATAGGCGCGGATGCGCTGGTCGATGAAGCGCGACGCCGCAAGACCCGCGGTGGTGCCGAGCGCGGCGAGCTTGCGAGCGCGTTCGCTCGAGACGAGCGCCTTGTGCGTGGCGTCGAGCGGCAGCATCGTGACTTTTCGAAATCCGGCGGCGAAGACCTTCGTTGCGGCTTCGGGGTCCGCCCAGATGTTGAACTCGGCGGAGGGGGTGATGTTGCCCTTGTGATGGGCGCCGCCCATGATGATGACTTCGGGCACGTGATCAACCAGCTTCGGATAGACCGCGAGGGCGGCGGCGATGTTGGACAGCGGTCCGACTGGCATCAGCACGATCTCGTCGGTCGCGTTCCGGTACCTATCGATCAGGAAGTCGACCGCATTCGTCTCCTGCTTGCGAAGCGTCGTGTTGGGGATCGGCAGTTCGCGGCCGTGCACGCCGTTGTCGAATTTTTGCGCGCGCGGGATAGGGAAATCGGGCCGTGCGAGAGGCCGGTCGAGGCCCTCAAACACTGGAATGTCGCCCCGGCCGACGTATTCGAGCGCCCTAAGCGTGTTGTTGGTGCAGTATTGGACTTCGACGTTGCCGTTGACGGAGGTGCAGGCGACGAGATCGAGATCGGGATGCAGCGCCGCGCACATGATGGCGACCGCGTCGTCCGTGCCGGTGTCGACGTCGAGAATGAGCTTACGCTTAGGCATCAAAGATCCTTTCGGGGTGTTAGCTCGGTCGTTGCGCGCTGCACGGCGCGGATATTCATGTGTCGAAACGCCAGGACGTCTGAGTTGTCGAGCGGTTGGCGCGGACGCCAACGACGACGAGCGCCAGGATTGTCGCGGCGTAGGGGATCATCTGGAGCAACTGCGGCGCCGTGCCGGTGACCTCCGGCAGGCGTACGGCAAGCGCGGTGGCGACCCCGAAGAGGAGCGCCACGACGGTCGTGGGCCCCGGGCGTCCCTTGGCGAAGAGAATTGCGGCGAGCGCAATGAGGCCGCGCTCGGCCGTCATCTGCTTGGCGAAGAGGGAGACGTAGCCGAGCGACAGATAGGCGCCGGCGAGACCGCAGAGGAGGCCGCTGATCACCATCGCCTGGAATTTGATCGCGTCGACATTGACGCCGGCCGCGAGCGCGGCATCCTCGGCCTCGCCGATCATCCTGAGGCGTAGGCCCCAGCGCGTCCGGTACAGCGTCCAGGAGACCACGGGAACGAGCAGGTAGGCGACATAGACGAGCAGCGTGTGGCCGCTGACGATGGCGCCAAGCACCGGAATGTTTTCAACGCCGGGGATGTGAAGCACAGGAAAGGCCGGAATGCGGGGCGAGGCGAAGACGCCGTCCTGATCGAAGATGGACTTCAGCAGAAGCGCCGTCAGTCCATAGGCCAGAAAGGTGACCGCGATGCCGGCGATGAAAATGTGCGCGCGGAAGCGCAAATTGAACAAAGCGAGCACCACCGCGAGGAGCATGGACGCCGCGACGCCGGCGAAAACGCCGATCGTCAGGCTTCCGGTCGCGTAGGCGGCGCCGACGGCGGCGAACGCCGCCACGATCATGAAGCCGTCGAGCGCGATGTTCAGGATGCCGGCCTGAAAGGTGTAGAGGCCGCCCAGCGCCGCGAAGACCAGCGGGGTCGCGATACGGATCGAAGAGAAGGCGATGTCCTGAAGCATGGGGATCAGGCCTCTTTTGCGCCGTGTTCGGCGGGTGGCATGGTCGGCAACGCGGCCGCCGGCGCGGCGGCGATGAGCGCTTTGCGGCGAATTGGCCAGGCGAACGTGAAGCGTGCGGACAGGATCAGCACGATGATGAACTGGAGCACCTGCACGAGATATTTGCTGATGCCGAGCTCCATCTGCAGCACGGAGCTGCCGCTGTTGAGCGCGCCGAACAGGAACGACGAGAACAACACACCGATCGGATTCGAGTTGGCGAGCATGGCGACGGCGATCCCGTCGAAGCCGTAGCCGGGCGAGAAATTGTCGTAGAAGGCGCCGTAGACGCCGAGAACTTGCTCCGCCCCGGCGAGCCCGCCGATCGCGCCGCTCGTGAGCATCACGGCGATGACGTTTCTGCGCACGCGGACGCCGCCATAATTGGCGAAGCGCGCGTTCAATCCGATCAGGTTCCACTCGAAGCCGCGCACCGTGCCGACGTTGAAGAACGCAACCAGCGCGCAGACGGCCAGCGCGATGAAGATGCCGGAGTTGAGCTGCGAGTAGAGCGTGAAGGTGGCCAGATGCGCCGCATCGACGATGTCAGGCAACTTGTTGGTTGGCCCCGGCGCCTTCAACACGCGCGCCGACATATAGCCCGTCAGCAGCAGCGCGATCGGGTTCAGCATCAGGCAGAGCACGAGCTCGTTCACGCCGACATAGGCGCGCAGCAGAGCCGGGATGGCGGCCCACGCCGCGCCGCCCGCCAGAGCCGCGAGGATCGAGGCGGGCGCCATCGCCCAGTCGGGCAGGGGCGCCGCGTACCCCACGATTCCCGCAGCGAGAGCGCCCATCAGCATCTGACCTTCGACGCCGATGTTCCAAATGCCGGAACGGAACGCGACAGCCACCGCGAGGCCGGTGAAAATCAGCGGCGTCGTGAGCTGGAGCGTCACCGACAGATTGGGCCAGCCGTTGAGGCTGCCGTTGATCAGGGCGGCGTAGACCACCACTGGGTTCTTGCCGAGCGCCAGCATCAAGAGGCCGCCGAGGACGAACGAAACCGCGATGGCGAACAGGGGCGCGCCCACTGCGCGGCCGATGCGCGCCAGCAGCGCCGTGCGGCGGAGGGCCTCGGGCTGGCCGCTCATACCGTCACCGTTTCACGTAGAGCCTCGGCGTCGGCGCCAGAGCCGCCCATCAGCCGCCCGATCTCTTCCACATCAGCGTCCGCGGCCTGGATGTCGCCGACGATGCGGCCGCGATAGATGACGAGCAAGCGATCGCAGAGCGACATCAGCTCGTCGAGATCCGCCGACACCACAAACACGGCGCAGCCTTCGTCGCGCTTGGCGACGAGCAGACGATGAATCGACTCGATGGCGCCGATGTCGACGCCCTGGCTGGGCTGCTCGGCGATGATCAGCCGCGTGTCGCGCGTCAGTTCGCGAGCGAGCTGGACTTTTTGCTGATTGCCGCCCGAAAGGGCGCCGGCAGGCGTGTGTTCCGAAGCGCCCCGCACGTCGAACTTCTCGATCAGCTCACGGCAGTGGCGGCGCGCCGCCGCGGCAGCGAGGAACGGGCCTTTGCGGAAACGCGAGAGATGGCCGATCGCGATGTTCTCCCAGATCGGGCTCTGTAGCGACAGGCCGACGCGCGCGCGATCGGCCGGGACGTAGGCCAGCCCCGCGCGGCGGGAGGCCATCGGGTCGCTCGCCGGCGGCGCGAGCCCGCAGATCGCGATGCGGCCCGCGACGAGCGGGCGGATCCCAGCGATGCTTTCGACCAGCTCGTCCTGTCCGTTGCCTTGCACGCCGGCGAGGCCGACGATCTCGCCGGGCCGTACCGTCATCGACAGATTCTCGACCGCGAGGGCGCCGCGGTCGCCGCGCACGCTGAGGCTGCGGATGTCGAGCGCCGGTTCGCCGTTCGGCCGCGCTGCGCCCTTGGCGACGCGCAAGAGGACGGAGCGCCCGACCATCTGGCTCGCGATCTGTTCGGCGGTGACGCCCCTATTGTCTTGCGTCGCGACGATGCGGCCCTGGCGCATCACCGAGATCCGGTCCGAGGCGGCGAGCACCTCGCGCAGCTTGTGGGTGATGAACACGACCGAGCGGCCGCTCGCCGCCAGCGATCGCATCGTGAGGAAGAGTTCCGCCGTCTCCTGCGGCGTCAGCACGGCCGTCGGTTCGTCGAGGATGAGCACCTCGGCCTGACGGTACAGAGCCTTGAGGATCTCCACGCGCTGCCTCAGGCCTACGGGCAGGCTGCCGACGATCGCGCGCGGATCGAGATCGAGACCGAACTTGTGGCTCAGCTCCGCGGTTTCGCGCTCCGCCTTGTGGCGATCGAGGCGGCCGGACGACAGCGTCGGTTCGGCGCCGAGGATGATGTTCTCGGCGACCGTGAACGACGGCGCGAGCTTGAAATGCTGGTGCACCATGCCAATGCCGGCGCGGATCGCCTCGGCGGGCCCGGCAAACGTGACCGGCTCGCCGCGCAGGCGCACCTCTCCAGCCGTGCGCGGATGCAGGCCGTAAAGGATGTTCATGAGCGTCGACTTGCCAGCGCCGTTTTCACCGACGAGCGCGTGCACCTCGCCGCGGCGGATCTCCAGCGTCGCATCCCGGATCGCGACGAGATCGCCGAAGTGTTTGACGATGCCGCGCATGGAAACAAGAACTGTGTTCATCGGCGCCCTCCTTCTCCTGCTTGCTGGAGAGGGTGTCGCGGCGACGCCGCGACGGATGGGGGACCGGTAGGCGATCAGGAATCGATCCCGTCGCCGACCGCTGCTGATGTAGGGCCACTCCTCCCGTTGGCGCGGGAGACGTGGACTTATTTCTTGTCCGCGATCGAGGCGGGGGTGGCCATCGGCGGCGTGCCCATTTCCTTCTGGCCGGGCTTGAGGTCGAAATAATTGGGCACGACGATCTCGCCCGAAATCACTTTGGCCTTCAGATCGTCCACCTGCTTGAGAACCGCTGGATCGATCAGACCCTTGTTGTATTCGTCCATGGCGGCCGCGACGCCGCCTTCCTTGAGGCCATAGTAGAGAACGGTTCCGCCTTGGAACTTGCCGTCCACGACCGACTTGACCATGTCATAGGCCTGAGTGTCGACGCGCTTGACCATCGAAGTCAACACGGAGCCGGGGGCGAGGTAGTTCTGGTCGGAATCGACGCCGATCGCAAAGGTCTTGGTGCTCTTGGCGGCGTCGATCACGCCGGCGCTCGTCGCGCCCGCAACCGCGAAGTTGATGTCGGATTTCTGGTTGATCAGCCCGAGCGTGTATTCCTTGCCGGCCGCCGGATCGGTGAAGGTCCCCGAATAGGTTTCGAGCACATTGACCTTGGGGTCGGCCATCTTCGCCCCGTAGTAGTAGCCGATGTAGAAGCGGTGAATGATCGGGATGTCCTTGCCGCCGACAAAGCCGATCGTGCCGGTCTTGGTCGTCTTGGCCGCGATGGCGCCGACCAGGAATGAGCCTTCCCAATCCTTGGTGACGCTGGAGACGACATTGGGCGCGACGGGGTCGGGGCCGACGTCGACGAGGCCGAACTTCTGGTTCGGGAAGGCCTTCGCCACCGTCTGCATCGGCTTGATCATGTCGAAGGAGGAGCCGACGATGAGGTCGAAGCCTTGGCCGGCTGCGCGCGCCAGCGTCGACTGGAATTCGGAAATCGAGCGGGGCTGGATGACGACGTAGTCGATGCCGAGATCGGCCTGCGCCTTCTTCATGCCTTCGTTCATCATGTCGTTGAACGACTTGTCGCCGAGGCCCGACTCGGAGGTGACCATCGCGACCTTGATCTTGGCTTCCGCCGCCGAGGCGCCGAGAAACGCGCCGGCGATCGCCGCCGCGACGCTCAATGCTGACAACACTTTGCGCATCACCAAACCTCCCTTTGTTGTGAATTTTTGTTATTTTAAGGTTGCCTCAAGCGGCGGAGCGGGTCCTCCTTGCCGCGGCCATGAATGCTTTGACCCTTGCCGGATCGAACTGACCGAAAGCGGTGTTCGATCCTTTCAACGAAGAGCTGACGATCGTGCCGTCCGCGACGGCGTTGACCTCGGCGACGTTCTCTGACGTGACGCTGCCGCCGACGAGGATCGGCGTCGCGCCCACGACGCGACGCGCGGTCGCGATGAATTCGAGCGTCTGGGCGTAATGCTTGCCGGTGAGAACCAGGGCGTCCGCCGCGCCGAGCCGCACCGCCGCGTCGAGGTCGCCCTCAAAACTGTCCGGCGCGAGCGGCACGCCGGTCCGGTCGTGAACGTCGGCCAGGATCGCGACATTGTCGACCTGCCATTCCGTGCGGGCTTTGATCGCCGCGAAGGCCTGCGCGGTCTCGACGCCGAAGGGCGTGACCATCGCGCCGACATAGATCTTGATGCGCACGAAGTCCGCGCCCGCGGCGGAGGCCACGGCAAACATCGCTTCGGCGTCGTTCTCGAGCATATTGAGGCCGACCGGCTTGCCGAACCGCTGGGCGATGTCGGCGACGATGCGCGTCATCCAGGTCGCCTGGACGGTCTTCACCTTGGTGTCGACCGGGATGTCGCCGAGATTTTGCACCATGAGGGCGTCGACGCCGTTTTCGGCGAGGATGGCGGCCTCGGCCAGCGCACGGGCTGCGACCTCGTCGATCGTCGTCCCGCGATAGCGGCTGCCGCCCGGCAAGGCGCCGAGCTGCACCATGCCGACAACCGGCTTCAGGCCCGACTTGAGGAGTTTGAGAAGCTCGCTCATCAGACCGCGGCTTTCGCCTGCGCCGAGTGGAAAATCTGCCGGAAGTTCACTTCCTGCCGCTTCTTGTTGTCGAAGCCGAGGAAGGCGACGCCCTGACGGTCGGCGATGTGGCAGGACAGATATTCGAACGGCAGCTTGTAGACGAAAGGCGACAAAGCTTCCGAAATCGCGGGCATGGCGAAATAGATGTCCGCGGCGGCTTTGGCCTGCTCGTCTCCGGCCTGGCCGATGATGATCACGCGCGAGCCCATGTCCCGCGCCGCCTGCGCCTGCTCGAGGCCACGGTCGCGCCCGGCGCCGGGCGGCAGGACGATGAACGTGTCGGTGTTCTCGTCCGTGAAGAAGTACTGCTCGTGCGCCCATTCCTCGAGTTCAGCGTAATGGCAGGGGCGGGTCAACGATTCGAACCATTTGGCCATGCCGAAATACGCCGTGGCGTAGTTCGGGCCGCCGCCGAGGATCACCGTCTTGCGGTCCTTGGTGAAGCTGCCGGCGATCTCGGGCGCGAGGGCGCTCACGGTCTTGTCTGCGGCCGCCATGGCCTCGGGCAGGGCGCGCAATTCGCCCAGGAGCGCATTGACGCGATCGGCGCTCAAGTGTCCGATCCGCTCGCCAAGCGCGATCGAGGCGATGAACAGGCCCAACATGCTCGCGGTGTAGGTAACGCTGCCCGGCGTCACGACGCGTGAGCCGTCCGCCTGCTCCTTGATGTTCGGCGGCGCGTTGACCTTGAGCAGCGTTTCGGCGGTGCGGGCGAGATCGTTGTCGGCGCTGACCGTGACGGCGAAAGTCCAGGCGCCGCCTTCGCGCGCAAGACGCACGCCTTCGATCGTGCGCGAGACCGTTCCCGAATTCGATACGCCGAAGACGAAGCTGTCGGGCGGAAGATTGTTCACGAGATAGCGGGAGAATTCGAGCGATTCGACCGGCTCGCAGAAGCGGCCTGTCGCCTTCATCATGTAGGAGCGCACAGCGAGCGCGGCCGAGAGGCTGTCGCCGCAGCCGATCATGAAGCCGTGCCGCAGCGTCCCGGGATCGCGAGTCGAGAGAACCTCGCGCATCACCGCCAACATGGGATCGATGTTGTCGCGCACGAAGCTCGGCTGCGACGCGACCTCTTTCAGCATCACCGATTTTTCGTTCTGCACAGGCGTTGGCTCCGTTTGCTTTGGCTTGTCACGCCGGCTTGAAGTCGACGGCGTTCTGGAATTGGGCGAGGCGTTCTGCCGCGGCTTCGGGGGTGCTGTTCAGCAGGCCCGCGCAGCCCACCGTCTCGACGCAGAAGGACGCCGAGACCGCGCCATGCAGCAGGGCCTGCACAGGGTTCGCCGTGCGGACATAGCCGACGAGCGCGCCGCCGCAGAAGCTGTCGCCGGCCCCCGTCGCATCGACGGCAGCGACCGGAAAGGCAGGCAGAGTGATAAGGTCGCGGCTGCCGGCCGCATGGGCAATGCTGCCGTCGGCGCCGCACTTCAAAACGATCAGCGCGGTTTCCGGCGCCATGTCGCGGAAGCGGCGAACCGTGTCGGCGGGGGACACGTCGGGAAAAATGGCGCGCCCATCCTGCCGGCTCGGCATGAAGAGGTCGACGCTGCGAACAAGCTCGGCCACGTCCTTGGTCGGCACCGACCGCAACTTGCGATCGTCGAGATCGATCGAGATGACGCGTGCGCCCGCCTCGCGCAGAGCGGCGACGAGGCCGACGTGGCGTTCCCACGGCAGCGGCGCGAGATGAGCCGCCGGAACCGGCCCCCTGACGTCGGACGGGCGCGGGCTGAAATCGTCCCATTCCCGCGTCGTCGAGCGGAACACGAATTGGCGGCTACCATCGTCCTCGTAGAGACCCCAGTCCCGCAGGGTTGCCGGGACTCGGGGACAGCCGGACATGTCGAGCCGCTCCTCGAGTTTTGCGACCGGATAATCGGGACCGAAGGGCGCGATGACGCGCGGCCGCTCGCCCCAGACCGCCATGCCGAGCGCGGCGTAGACGGCGTTCCCCCCTGGCACGGCCCATTGCGTCGAGCCGTCGACGAACACGAGATCGTCAATGGAGAGATTGCCGAGCGAGGTGAAGGCGCCGGTCATGTGCGCACGCCCGCGCGGACGAGCGTCAGCTCGACGACTGCGCTGTTGTGATAATTGACCGAATAGAGCAGGCGACGGTTTGCGGCGCCGTAGTGGAGTTCGCGCATCAGCAGCAGCGGAGCGCCGGGCTTGACGGATAAAAGGTGGGACTGCCGCGCATTCGCGCTGACCGCGGTTACCGCCATCTCGCTGCTCAGAAGATCGAGGCCGAGCGTCTTGATCAGGAAGCGGTAGAGCGAGCCGCCGTCAAACCGCTGCATGGAGGGAAGGTCGATCGGCGGGGCGATCGGCAGGTATTCCAGCGCCAGGCCGAGCGGCCGGTCGTTCATGAGCCGGACGCGCCGGACCCGCGCGACGTCGGCTTTTGGCGCCAGCCCGAGCGCTTCAGCCACTTCGCTTGGCGCCGCGATCTGCTCGATCGTCAGGGAGTGAACATGCGGCTCGCCGCCCGCCGCGCGAATCGAGGCGGAGAGCGACACCATGGAGTCCAGCGAGTTGGTGACGTGGGGCGTTCGCGCGGCCACGAAGGTGCCGACGCCATGGCGAATGTCGAGCAGGCCTTCCTGCGACAGGATGCGGGTGGCTTCTCTCAAAGTGGGACGGCTGACGCCCATCGCCTTGGAGAGCTCGGTCTCGCTCGGCAGCCGCGTCCCGGGCGCGACCTTGCTGTCCTGAATCCGAGACCGCAAGGCGCCGCAGACGCGCGCTACAAGGTCCTCTCGTCCTTGTGACTCCGGGCCGAGCCGGGCCGCGAACTCGGAAGCGACGGGCGGGCTCATCGCGCCGCCCGCCCAGTGCGCGCCCACGGGATGAGCGCCGCGATCCGTAGTTTTCGGCTGGGACTCGTCAAGGAATCCTCTGTCGATCTTGTAAGACGTCAGACATCAGACAAGCACAGCGAGTGCGGGTTGGCAAGGGGAGGGGGACCTGCCGCCAGGGCAATCGCTTCAGGTTAACAAGCGGCGGCTGAGAGAATGTGATTCTTTGACGGCTTCGATGATTCGGAGCCCGCCATGTCGAAAGCGCCGCGCGCCGCCTGCCTGCTGGATCACTTTTCTGCGCTGTCGGACCCTCGCCAGCGCTGGCGGGTTCTCTATCCGCTGCCGGAAATCCTGCTTCTTGTTTTGTGCGCCACGCTTTGCGGCATGGAGGATTTCGTCGAAATCAGGCTTTGGGGCGAGGAGCGGCTGGGGTTCCTCAGACGCTTCCTGCCCTACGAGCGCGGCTTGCCGGCCCACGACACGCTCAACGACGTGATCAACGGGCTCGACGCCGAGCTTTTCAAGGCCTGCTTCGCCAATTGGGTGGAGACGCTGCGCGAGCGCGCGCCCGACATCATCGCCATCGACGGCAAGACTTCGCGGCGAGCCCACGCGCGCGCCAAGGGACGCGCACCGCTGCACATGGTCTCCGCCTGGGCGGCGCGCCAACGCCTCGTCCTCGCCCAACAGGCCGTCGACGAGAAGTCCAACGAGATCGTCGCCATTCCTCTGCTTCTCGAACGGCTCGAACTGACGGGAGCGCTGGTCACCATCGACGCCATGGGAACTCAGAGCGATATCGCCGACCGGATCGTCGCGCGCGGCGGCGATTACCTGCTGGCGCTGAAAGCCAACCGGCCGGTTCTCCATCAGGACGCGGTCGCCTTCTTCGACGATCCGCCGGCTCAAATGCTGGAGCCCGCGCACGCCACCACCGACGCTGACCACGGCCGCATCGAAGAACGCCGCCATGTCGTCTGCCACGACGTCGACTGGCTGGTCTCGGATCGCCGCTACGCCGACGAGCCGCGCTTCCCTCATCTGGCCATGATCGGCATGGTCGAAAGCCGCGTCGAACGAAATGGCGCCCTCACGCAGGAGCGACGATATTATCTCTCCTCGGCCAAGCTCGACGCCAAGACCTTCGCCGCCGCCGTGCGAGCCCATTGGGGCGTCGAGAACCGTTTGCATTGGGTGCTCGACGTCGTCTTTCACGACGACCTCGCCCGCCTGCGAAGCGCCAACGGCCCGCAAAACATGGCCGTCGTCAAACACATGGCCGTGAACCTCGTGCGCAACCCCAAAGACAAGCATAGCCTCAAGGTCCGGCGAAAACTCGCCAACCTCAACCCCGCCTACCTCGAATCCCTGATCCGCCAATCATCGCCGTTAACCTGAAGCGATTCCCCTGGACCTGCCGCGACGCCCCGTCCATTTGCGCACGCGGAGGCTGACCGCGCTTCCCTCGCGCGCGCGGATCGATCGGCCGGCGGCGCCAGCTCAGCCGTCTGAATTACGTTGGATCGTCATTGCGAGGGAGCGTGAGCTCCGAAGCAATCCGTTTCTCCGCTTGCATCGTCGGCGCGGCTGGATTGCTTCGCTTCGCTCGCAATGACGGGGGCGCTGAGCGTTTGTCGCGCTTCAAAATAGCGTTCCGTCTTGCGCGGTCTTGACCGCGATCGCCGTTGCAGCGGTGCGGTTCTCGACGCCGAGTTTCGAGTAAATCTGCTCGAGATGCTTGTCGACCGTACGCGGACTCAAGCCGAGAATTTGGGCGATGTCGCGATTGGCCTTGCCGACGCTGAGCCAGGAGAGCACCTCGCTCTCGCGGCTCGTCAAGCCGAGTTCGCGGCTGAACTGCGCGTGGCTGTCGCCTCCGTGGTCCTTGGCGAGCCGTAGCAAGATCTCTTCCGGTCCGAGTTTGGCGATGTATTGCAGGCGGAGCGGGCTTTCGCCGAGACTGGCTGTTGAGGGCGGAATGCGGGTCGGGTCGCTGTGGCATTGGGCCAGCCATTCCCGCCAAGCGGCCGGCGCCGCGAACTCCTCGGCTCCGATGGCCGAGAGATGCTCGGCGATGAACTTCTGGGCTTGCGGCGTCGCCCACAGGATTGCGCCGTCTCGATTGACGACGAAGAGATAGCGGCCGGAGGCGTCGAGGGCGGCGCGCGCGCTCTTGGTGAGGCGGGCATTGGCGAGATGCACCCGGATGCGCGCCAGCATTTCCTCGATGACGACGGGTTTGGTGACGTAGTCGACGCCGCCCGCCTGGAGGCCGCGCACAATGTCCTCGGTCTCCGTCAGGCCGGTCATGAAAATGACCGGGGTGTCGGCGAGCTTCGCATCGCGTTTGAGGCGCCGGCAGGTCTCAAAGCCGTCGATGCCTGGCATGACGGCGTCGAGAAGAACGATGTCCGGCGTCACCTGCTCGACGATGCGGATCGCCGCCGCGCCGTCGAGAGCGACGAGGACGGTCATCTCGGCGGCGTCCAGGGCGTCGGTGAGAACCCGCAGCGTATCCGGGGAATCGTCGACGACGAGAACGATCTGAGGACGCTTCACGCTAGCGATCATGGCTTTGCATTACCTCCAACGCGGACATGAAGGCAGTCAAATCGAAGCGATCGACGAGCGAGCGCATCCGTGCTGCGAAGGGCGCATGCTCGGGATGGACGCGCTGCAATTCGTCGAGTTTGCCTTGAATCGCCCGCACATGCCCGAGGCGTCCCAGCGCGATCAATCCCTCGACGGTCGCGGCCGGCGGCGGCGCCTCTGAATTCGGATCCCAGACAGGCGCGGCGGGCTTCTCGGCTACGTACTGCCATTCGATCTTGAGCAACTGGGCGACCTGCTCGAGGAGGCGGGCGATACCGATCGGCTTCATGAGATAGTCGTCGTGGAACGGCTGTGCGAGGGGAGAGGCGTGCGCTTCGAGCGCGCTGGCCGAGACCATCAGGATCTTCGCCCGGTCGTGCCCGCGCTCGCGAAGCGTCCGGGCGAGGGTCCACCCGTCGAGATCCGCCATCGAGACGTCGAGAATGAACAGATCCGGCGCACAATGCTGCGCGAGCTCGATGCACCCGGCGCCGTCCGGAGCGCTCAGCAGGATGAAGCCGAGAGGCGCAAGCACCTCGCGCACGAGGTCGCGATGCGCCGGGTCGTCGTCAGTCACCAGAATGGTCTTGCGCGGACCGTGATAGCCGAAAATGGGCGCTTCGAGCGGCGTGACGCGGCTGGGCCGGGTGACTTCCGAGAGCAGCAGCGTGACGCGAAACGCGCTTCCCTTGCCGACCGTGCTGGAGACGGTGATGTTGCCGCCCATGACGCCGGCGAGCAATTTGCTGATCGTCAGGCCGAGGCCGGTGCCGGTGTGGGGCTGCGCAGCCCCCAAGGCGCCGCGTTCGAAAGGCGCGAAAATGCGTTCGAGGTCGCTCTCCTGGATGCCCGGACCGGTGTCGACGATCTCGAATTCCGCGACGGGGCTGCGATAGCGGATGATGAAGGTGACGCCGCCGGTCTGGGTGAACTTGATCGCATTGGCGAGGAGATTGATGAGAACCTGATGAAGGCGCTTCTCGTCGGCGTAGACGGTCGTCGGCAGATGGTTAGGACGCTCGAAGCGGAAATCGATGCTTTTGGCTTGCGCCTGCAGGCGGAACATGCCGACGAGTTGATCGAGAAAATCGGCAAGACGAACCTCGTCGCGCGACAGGTGAATGCGGCCCGCCTCGATTTTGGAGATGTCGAGAATGCCGTCGATTAGACCCGACAAATGATTGGCGCTGCGCCTGACGACGCCGATCTGCTCGCGCGCCTTGCTTTGCAGGCTTTGGTCCTGTCCCAGCAATTGGGCGTAACCGCTGATGGCGTTGAGCGGCGAGCGTAACTCATGGCTGAGGCCGACGACGTAGCGGCTCTTGGCGAGATTGGCCGCCTCCGCGACTTCCTTCGCGCGCTGCAAGGCCGCGTCGGTTCGCTGATGCGCGTCGATTTCCTGCATCAGCAGGGCGGTCTGGCGCTGGGTCTCCGCCTCGGCGGCGCGCCGGCTCTGCTGCGCAAGCACGAAGAGCCACGCGGCGACGCTGATGATGATCGACAGCGCGAAAAACACCCTGAGGAGGTCGGCCGCGAGCTGCCAATTCTCCGTGGGGCCGCCGGTGGCGCTTTGCAGATCGATCACAATCAGGGTCAGCCCCAGCAGACTGGCAGCGATCAGGAACGCGCCGAGGTAGCGCGCGAGCTGGCCATCAAGCCACGCCGAGAGCGGCGCTGGGACGAATTGATTCACGGACCAGAGCTGTGCGCTCAAGCGCGCATGCGGTTTGCACGCGTCATGGCAGCGCGCGTCGAGCGAGCAGCACAGCGAACAGATCGGTCCGGCATAGGCCGGACACTGCGCCATGTCTTCGGGCTCGAACGAATGCTGGCAGATGCAGCATTCCACGACGCTCTGCGATTGCGAATCCACACGCGACTCGCGCGCAATATAATATCGGCCCTTGGTGACATAGGCGATCGCCGGCGCGCTGCCGAAGGCGACCAGGAGCGCGACGAACGGGGAGAGCGCCTTCAACAATTCGCCGAACTGACCGTAGAACGCGAGGCTCGAGACGAGCGTCGCGGCGGCCATCGCGCCGACGCCGACCGGATTGACGTCGAACAGATGCGCGCGTTTGAACTCCATGGCCTGAGGGCGGAGCCCCAAGGGCTTGTTGACCACGAGGTCGGAGACGAGCGCGCCGACCCAGGCGATCGCGACATTGGAGTAGAGCGCCAGCGTCTGCTCCAGCGCCTTGTAGACGCCGATCTCCATGAGCAACAGCGCCACCGTGACGTTGAACACCAGCCAGACGACGCGGCCGGGATGGCTGTGGGTGAGGCGCGAGAAGAAATTCGACCAGGCGATCGATCCGGCATAGGCGTTGGTGACGTTGATCTTGACCTGCGACAGCACGACGAAGGCCCCGGTGAGCGCCACAGCGAGCCTGGGATCTGCGAACGCGTAGCGGAATGCCGCGAGATACATGTGGGACGGCTCGGCGGCGTCGTCCGCGCTGAGGCCCTGGCGGATCGCAAAGAAGGCGAGAAACGAACCTGCCAGCAGCTTCAGCGCGCCGATGACGATCCAGCCCGGGCCGGCGCTCAGCAAGGCGATCCACCAGGAGCGCGCCGAAGCGCCGCGCTCGTGCGGCAGAAATCGGAGGAAGTCGACCTGTTCGCCGATCTGCGCCACCAGCGCAAAGACGACGGAAGCGGCGCTGCCGAACAGCACGAGGCTCAGCCCGCCCGAGGGATCGCCGTGCTGGCCAGAAAAGCGGCTCCACTGCGCGAATGCGTCGCGGTCTTCATAGGCGATCGCCGCGAAAGGAAGCAGATTCAGCAGAACCCACAATGGCTGGGTGAACAATTGCAGCCGGCTGATCAGCGTGACGCCGTGCGTGACGAGCGGAATTATCGCGACTGCGCTGACCACATAGCCGATCGGCAGCGGCAGGCCGAAGCAGAGTTCGAGCGCCGTCGATAGGATCACCGCTTCGATGGCGAAGAATATGAAGGTGAAGGAGGCGTAGATCAGCGAGGTGATCGTCGAGCCGATGTAGCCGAAGCCGGCGCCTCGGGTCAGCAGATCGATGTCGACGCCATAGCGCGCGGCGTAATACGCGATCGGCACGCCACACGCGAAAATGATCACGCTGACGACGAGGATCGCGGCGGCCGCGTTCGGCATGCCGGTGTTCAGCGTGATCGTGGCCCCGATCGCCTCGAGCGCCAGGAACGAGATCGCCCCCAGGGCCGTGTTGGCGACGCGGCCGGCGGACCAACGGCGCGCGCTCTTGGCGGTGAAGCGCAGCGCATAGTCCTCCAAGGTCTGGTTCGCGACCCATTGATTATATTGGCGTCTGACGCGATCGATCCGCTGCCGCCCTGGCAATTGTCCGCTCCAGTCGTTCGATTTCCACATTGATCCGCAGGCCTAAAGCTACGTCGCAGTTTTGCGATGCGACATACGCGATCCTGCGTATTGGTTGCGGTGCACAATTCGGGCCACGTTGACCCCGCCACAACCGCTTCCGACATCAATGGGGTCTCTATGTCAGACGAACACGATCGCATCCCGCCATCGCCGCTCCGCCGAAAGCTTCTCATGGGAATGGCGGCGCTTCCCGCGATGTCGCTCCTGCCGCGCGCCGCGCTGGCCGACGCGCCTGCGACGTCCGCCATCAACACGACGGGACTGGCGGTCACCGACACCGAGGTGAAGGTCGGCATTCTGCATTCGATCACCGGGACCATGGCGATCAGCGAGACCGGATCGGTGGAAGCCGAGAAGCTCGCGATCTCGCAAATCAACGACGCCGGCGGCGTGCTCGGCCGTAAGATCACGTTCGTTCAGGAGGACGGCGCCAGCGATTGGCCGACTTTCGCAGAAAAAGCGAAGAAGCTGCTGGTCGAGGACAAATGCGCCTCCGTGTTCGGCTGTTGGACCTCGGCCTCGCGCAAGGCCGTGTTGCCGGTGTTCGAGCAATATAACGGCATGCTCTACTACCCCACGTTCTACGAGGGGCTTGAGCAGTCGAAGAACGTCATTTATCTCGGTCAGGAAGCGACCCAGCAGATCATCGCTGGGCTCAACTGGGTCAACAAGACCAAGAGCGCCAAGACCTTCTATCTCCTTGGCTCGGACTACATCTGGCCGCGCACGTCCAACAAGATCGCGCGCAAGCACATTGAGAACCATCTCACTGGCTGTAAGGTCGTCGGCGAGGAATATTTCCCGCTTGGCGACACCCAGTTCAATTCGGTGATCAACAAGATCAAGCTGAAGAAGCCGGACGTGATCTACGCCATCATCGTCGGTGGTTCGAACGTCGCCTTCTACAAGCAGTTGAAGGCGGCCGGCATCGACCTGAGCAAGCAGACGCTGCTGACGATATCCGTCACCGAAGACGAGATCGACGGGATCGGCGGCGAGAACATCGCCGGCGCCTACGCCTGCATGAAATATTTCGAGTCGCTCGACAATCCCAACAACAAGGCCTTCGTCGCCGCCTTCCATAAGATGTGGGGCGAGAAGACCGTTATCGGCGACGTCACGCAGGCGGCTTATCTCGGCCCGTGGTTGTGGAAATTCGCCGCCGAAAAGGCGGGCTCATTCGACGTCGACAAGATCGCGGCGGCGTCTCCTGGGATTGAATTCAAGAATGCGCCGGAGGGCTATGTGCGCATCCACCCGAACCATCACTTGTGGTCGCGCACGCTTGTCGGACGCGCGCGGGCGGACGGCCAATACGACGTCGTCTACCAGACCCCCGATCTCGTCGAACCCAATCCGTTCCCGAAGGGCTACCAGTAAGTCGCGCGCGCCTTCCGGCGCCTAGGGCATTTTGCAATCGGGTTGACCGTCATCGCGAGGAGCGAAGCGACGAAGCAATCCATGCGTCCGCGCGCCTCATTGGCGCCGCTGGATTGCTTCGCTTCGCTCGCAATGACGGCAGGGGTTCGAACAAGACGCAAAAAGCTCTGACGGCCCGGCGCCAACCCCAGGCGCCGCGTCCTGCAAAGACGCCGCATCGCGATCCGTTGCGATGCGGGCCCCTCATTCTTGGAGGCTTCCATGTTCGGCTATTCGCTCAGCGATCTCGGCGCGATCTTCGCAATGCAAGGTTTCGCGGGATTGATCCTGTTCTCGGTCTTCCTGCTGATGGCGCTCGGACTCGCGATCATTTTCGGTCAGATGGGCGTCATCAACATGGCGCACGGCGAGTTCATGATTCTGGGCGCCTATGTCACCTGGATGACCTCGAACTTCTTCCAGCACTTCCTGCCGACGCTGTTCAGCGGTTACTTTTTTATCGCGATGGCGCTCGCGTTCTTGGCGTCCGGCGCGCTCGGCATGTTGGTCGAATGGGCGCTCATAAGGCATCTCTACAAGCGTCCGCTCGACACCTTGCTGGCCACCTGGGGCCTCAGCCTCATCCTGCAGCAGGCCTATCGCTCCATCTTCGGCGCTCGCGAGGTCGGCGTCGACCTGCCGAATTGGATGATGGGGTCGATGCAGGTCACCGACACCATCCAGATCCCGATCAACGGAATGTTCGTGATGGCCCTCACGCTGCTCATCACCTGTGCAGTGGGCTACGTCATGTACTTCTCGCGCTGGGGTCGGCAGGTGCGCGCGGTGATGCAGAACCGGGTGATGGCCGGCGCCACCGGGATCAACACGGAAAAGGTCGACCGCTACACCTTCGCCCTGGGCTGCGGCATCGCCGGCGTCGCGGGCAGCGCCTTCACCATGATCGGCTCGACGGGACCAACCTCCGGACAACTCTACATCGTCGACACGTTCCTGGTCGTCGTGTTCGGTGGCGCCTCCAGCCTGTTGGGCACCATCGCCTCGGCCTTCACCATTTCGCAGGCCCAATCGACGCTCGAGTTCTTCACGTCCGGCTCGATCGCGAAGGTGCTCACTCTGCTGGCCGTTGTCGGCATCCTGATGCTCAGGCCGCAAGGACTGTTTGCTCTCAAAGTTCGCAAATGAGGAAGAGGCAACCAATGTCCGACAATTCCCGCTTCATGAGCCGGTCCGAACTGCTGGGCCTCGCCGTCCTTGCGCTGCTTCTCGTCGTCGTCCTGCCGCTGACGCTGGATGTCTTCCGCCTCAATCTGGTCGCCAAGTACCTGACCTATTCCTTCGTCGCGATCGGTCTGGTGTTGTGTTGGGGCTACGGCGGCATTCTGAGCCTGGGGCAGGGCGTGTTTTTCGGCCTCGGCGGCTATTGCATGGCGATGTTCCTGAAGCTGGAAGCCTCGAGCGTCGCCAACACCAAGATCCAATCCACCCCCGGCATTCCCGACTTCATGGACTGGAATCAGATCACCGCGCTGCCGTTCTTCTGGCAACCGTTCCATAGCCTCGCCTTTGCGATCGTTGCGGTCCTCGTGTTGCCGGCGATTTTCGCCTTCGTCGTCGGCGCTGCGATGTTCAAACGGCGCGTCGGCGGGGTTTATTTCGCCATCATCACCCAGGCGATCGCCGCGATCCTGACCATCCTGATCGTCGGCCAGCAGGGCTACACCGGCGGCATCAACGGGATCACCGATCTGCGCACGTTGAAGGGCTGGGACATCCGCACCGATCACGCAAAATTCGTTCTTTATTTCGTCGAGGTCGCCTGCCTGTTCGCCTGCATCTTCGCGGCGCAATTCATCCGCCACTCGAAGCTGGGGCGCATCCTGCTCGCGATGCGCGACAAGGAGGACCGGGTGCGCTTCTCGGGATACAGCGTCGCGGATTTCAAGATTTTCGCATTCTGCGCGGCGGCGGTCTTCGCAGCGATCGGCGGCGCGATGTTCACGCTGCAGGTCGGTTTCATGTCGCCGTCGTTCGTCGGCATCGTGCCCTCGATCGAAATGGTGATCTACGCTGCGGTGGGCGGGCGCCAATCGATCCTCGGAGCGATCTACGGCACGCTGATCGTCAACGCGGCGAAAACGAGCTTCTCCGAGTCGTTCCCCCAGGTGTGGTTGCTCGGCCTGGGCGCGCTGTTCATCGCCGTCGTGCTCGCCTTCCCCAACGGCCTCGCCGGCGTCTGGCGCGATTACGTTCAGCCCCAATTGGATCGTCTGTCGGCCTCAGGCAAATCCAAGCCGGCTGACGAACCGGAAGTCGCCGACAACGTCCCGGCCGAGTGAGGAGCGCATCATGATCATCGGCTCGCAACCCAAGGACTTTCTGCTCGCGGTCGAAGGGCTCACGGTGTCGTTCGACGGGTTCAAGGCCGTCAACGATCTCTCGTTCTACGTCGACGACAATGAAATCCGCGTCATCATCGGCCCCAACGGGGCGGGCAAGACCACGGTGCTCGATCTCATCTGCGGCAAGACGAAGGCGACCTCGGGCTCGATCCGCTTTCGCGGCAAGGAATTGACCAGGCTCAAGGAGGACCAGATCGTTCACGCCGGGGTCGGGCGCAAGTTTCAGAACCCGTCGATCTACGAGGACCTGACGGTGTTCGAGAATCTGGAGATCTCCTTCCCGCGTGGGCGCTCGGTGTTCGGCGCTCTTACTTTCCAGCGCGACGCAGCCGTCAAGGAGCGCGTGCAGGAGATCGCCGAAATGGTGTTTCTCGCCGACAGGCTCGACATGAGCGCCGGCCTGCTGAGCCACGGCCAGAAGCAATGGCTTGAGATCGGCATGCTGCTGATCCAGGATCCCGATCTCCTGATGCTCGACGAACCTGTGGCGGGCATGAGCGTCAGCGAGCGCGTCAAAACCGCCGAGTTGCTCAATCGCATCATCAAGGGACGCTCGGTGCTGGTCATCGAGCACGACATGAAGTTCGTCGAGGACATCGCGCACAAAGTGACTGTCCTGCACCAGGGGCAAGTGCTTGCGGAAGGGTCGATGAACGCCGTCAAGACCAATCCCAAGGTGGTCGAAGTTTATTTGGGACACTGAGGGACGCGCCATGTTCGCAATTTCGGATCTGCATGTCGCCTACGCCCAGAGCGAGGTGCTCCACGGCCTCAACGTCTCCGTTGCGCCCAACGAGATCGTCGCCGTCATGGGGCGCAACGGCATGGGCAAGACCACGCTGATGAAATCGCTGATGGGCATCGTGCCGGCGCGTCGCGGCTCGGTGAGCCTGGAGGGCGCCGAACTTACCCAGCTCAAGAGCTATCAGCGGGTCGCCCGCGGCCTCGCCTATGTCCCGCAGGGCCGCATGATCTTCTCCAACATGACGGTGCAGGAGAACATCGAGACCGGCCTCGTCGCCTCGGGCGAGAAAAAGGTCCCCGCCGACATCTACGAGCTCTTCCCCGTCCTGCTCGAGATGAAGGGGCGGCGCGGGGGCAATCTGTCGGGCGGGCAGCAGCAGCAGCTAGCCATCGCCAGGGCGTTGGCGACCAAGCCGAAGGTGTTGCTGCTCGACGAGCCGACGGAGGGGATTCAGCCTTCGATCATTCGCGAGATGGCCCGCACGCTCAAGCGCATCCGCGACGCGCGCGGACTGTCGATCATCGTCTCCGAGCAGGTTCTGAGCTTCGCGCTCGACGTCGCCGACCGTGTGCTGGTCATCGAGAACGGCGAGATCGTGCGCGACCACGCGCGGGCGGGCGTCGATGAGGCGGCGATCGCGAAATATCTGTCGGTTTGAGCCCGAATTTACTCTCAAAAAAGGAGCATGAGATGCCGGAAACTCTGATCAAGGTCGACCTGTCGAAGTCGGCCTATGACAACGACATGGTCCACAATCGCTGGCACCCCGATATTCCAATGGTCGCCAAGGTGAAACCGGGTGACGATTTCATCATCGAGACCTACGACTGGACGGGCGGCTACGTCAAAAACAACAATTCCGCCGACGACGTGCGCGACGTCGATCTGTCGACGGTGCACTTCCTGAGCGGACCGATCGAAGTCGAAGGCGCCGAACCCGGCGACCTCTTGGTCGTCGATCTGCTCGATATCGGTCCGGTCAAGGAAAGCCTGTGGGGCTTCAACGGCTTCTTCTCGAAGCAGAATGGCGGCGGCTTTCTGACCGACCATTTCCCGCACGCCCAGAAGTCGATCTGGGACTTCCACGGGCTCTTCACGCGCTCGCGCCACATCCCGGGCGTCGAATACGCCGGATTGATCCATCCCGGCCTGATCGGCTGTCTACCCGATCAGAAGATGCTGGACACGTGGAACGAGCGCGAGCGCGGCTTGATCGCGACCGACCCCGATCGGGTTCCTGGACTCGCCAACCCGCCGCTCGCCCGAACCGCCCACGCCGGCCGCGCCAAGGGCGACGCCAAGGCCAAGATCTCCAGCGAGGGCGCGCGCACCGTGCCGCCGCGTGAGCACGGCGGCAATTGCGACATCAAGGATTTGTCGCGCGGATCGAAGATCTACTTCCCCGTCTACGTGAAGGGCGCGGGCCTCTCCATGGGCGATCTGCACTTCAGTCAGGGCGACGGCGAGATCACCTTCTGCGGCGCCATCGAGATGGCGGGCTGGCTGCACGTCAAGGTCGGCCTGATCAAGCAGGGCGTCGCCAAATACGGGATCAAGAACCCGATCTTCCGGCCCTCGCCGATCACCCCGAATTACAAGGACTACCTGATCTTCGAGGGCATTTCGGTCGACGAGGCTGGCAAGCAGCACTATCTCGACGTCCAGGTCGCCTATCGCCAGGCGTGCCTGAACGCGATCGAATATCTCAAGAAGTTCGGCTATTCCGGCGCGCAGGCCTATTCGATCCTGGGCACGGCGCCGGTGCAGGGCCACATCAGCGGCGTGGTCGATGTTCCCAACGCCTGCGCGACGCTGTACTTGCCGACCGAGATCTTCGATTTCGACATCATGCCCAATGCGGCGGGACCGACCAAGATCATCACCGGCGGCGTCGACATGCCGCTCTCGCTCGATCTCTGATCGCAGATCGGGGCGGCGGCGCGATCGCCGCCCCGAAACACTGTCACCTCTCGGAGAGAGTCTCGATGCCGGTCTATGATTATCTCTGCGACGAATGCGGGCCGTTCACCGAAATCCGACCGATGTCGGAATTCGACAGCCCGTGTGAATGCCCAGGCTGCGCGATCGCGGCGCCGAGGGCGATCCTGACCGCGCCCCATTTCGCCTGCATGCCCGCGACGACGCGCAATGCCTACGCGGTCAACGAACGCAGCCGTCACGAGCCCAAGACGCTCGATCAATACAAGGCTTCGCATGGCCCCGGCTGCGGTTGCTGCTCGGGCAAGAAGCCCTCGCGCATGGCGACGAAAACGAAGAGCGGCGCGAAGGGATTTCCGACGGCGCGCCCGTGGATGATCAGCCACTAGCCGCTTGGCCCTCGCGCCTCGCCGAACTCAAGGTCAGTCACACCGCAGGGCACTGAGGCGGCCCCGCGGAAGGTCGACTGCTGGCGCCGCCGCCGGCGCCGCCCAAAGCTGACGCTCGAGACGAACGCTATTTCGCCGCGTCTGTGTAGGCCTTGAAACCATAGCTCTCGAAGATCTTGAGCGCTTCGGGCGAGTGGATGAAGTCCAGCCAGCGTCTCGCGGCTTCCGGGTGGGGAGCGGCTTTCACCACTGCAGCCGCGTAGACGGCTGTCGTATTCTGCGCCGCGGGAATCTCCACGGCCTCAATCGGGTGGCCGGCCTGCTCCTGGAATATGACCTCCGACTGCCAGGTCACGCCGGCTTGCGCCTTGCCCTGCATGAGCCAGAGCGGCGTCTGACGGTGGTGGATGTGCGTCAGCTCAGTCGTGCCGTCGCTCACTTTCGTCTGATAGACAGTGGTGACGAGCGCTTCGCCGCCCACTTTCGCCAGCGACGCCTTGATCTGCCGGGCGATGCCCTCGAACTCGGGGTTAGGCATCGCCAGCTTGACATCGGGACGGCCGAGATCCGCGAGGCTCGCGATGTGCGCCGGGTTGCCCTTGGGCGTCATGATCGCCAGCACATTGGTGACATAGGGAACGGCGGGGCCGGAGAGCAGACCGGCGTCGATTTGCTTATTCACCGCCGCGAGCCCCGCCAGATAGACGTCCGGCTTCACCGTCCAAGTCATGTTGCCGACCGTGACCCTGCCGCCCGCCTGGATTTGGCGGACCAGCAGGCCCGGCGGTATCGTTTCCCAATAAAGATGACCCTTGTACTCCGGATATTTGGCCTCAAACGCCGCGACCAGGGGAGCCATCGCGAAGAAATAATTGCCGCCGACGTAGAGCGACAGCGCTGGATTGGTCGGGTCGCCGTGAAAGTCGGCGAGATTGTCGGCGTCCGGAACGGTGAATTCGAAGCCCCGAGGCTGGGCATCGTTGTTTCGACCATCCTGCCAGGGCGGAAAGACGGAGGTCGCATCCTGGCCGTGGGTCGGGGCTGCCGGCGCCTGAGCAAGCGCCGGCGTCGCAGAAATCAGCACGGCGGCTGAGATGAGCATCCCGAGCCTGAGGGAAAGTGAAGTGCGCATCGGCCTGGTTTCCCTTCCGCTCAGAGCTGCAACAGGCTGTAGCCCTGATGCTCCAGCGTGGTGACCGTGGTGAGGGCGGACAGCGCGAGGGTGACGCTCTTGTCCACCCAATCGTATTGGAACTCGTGCTCGGCGACCGCCTGGCCACAGACGGCGACGTCCACCCCGGCCTTTTTCAGTTCGGCGATCAGCTCGAGGTTCGGATTGGCAACGCCATAGGCGGTCCGATACTGCGCATCGTCCAGCACCAGCGGGGTCGCGGGGCCCGAGACGACTGCGACGAACTTCAAATGGTCGAGCGGCACGCCGGCAGCCGTATAGAGATTGACCGTGCGCGCGACATGATCGAGCGCCGTATTCACCGACGTCGGCGATTTCGCGGCCTGAGTGATCGAGAAGACGATCCGATAGGTCTGGTCCGCCTGGGGGCGATAGCTGGCTTCAGGGAGATTATGGATCTTGCCGTAGCCGTGCACGGTCGGCGTGGTCCAAAAGCCGGCTGGCGCGTCCGCCGCCTGCACTGCTGACGAAAACGCCGCGATCGCGATCACGGCAAGAAGTTTGGGAATGACGCGCATTGTAAATCTCCGTGGGGGGCGAAAGGATCGTGTCCTTAGCTTTTAGGTAGATCGCGGCGCTCACTAAAACCAATTCATCTTGCTGGGTGTTTCAATCGCGATTTCTGATTGGAGCGGGTGCTTCGAACTCGTTAGTGGCCTCGCGCCATAAGATGATGTTGGCGCGGCTCCGTAAGGTCGCCGCGAACACCGTTTCGCGATCCCGCCCTTGAGAGGCGAGATCGCGAACGACGTCTCGAGCTTGACGGCCGGGTCTATCGCTCCAGAGGAGCGGAGAAGGATTGGCCGTCGACGTCCGTCAGCTGCAGATAGGCGGCGCCCTGCGGCGCCCCCGAAGCGGATGGCGGCGGCAATGTAATCGTGGCGGCCGCGCCCATCGGAGCCCTGATGCCGAAGGGGCCAGGGCCGAACTTGTTATAGGCATAGTCATTGACGAACGCCGTCTTCGGCATTGCCGAGAGCGCCGCCGTGTCCCAGTGGGCGACGGGCGTCCTGTGCGCGTCCAGCAGGCTCGCCGCCACCACATGGACCGGGGCCTCCGGCGTCCCGGCGTCGAGATAGACGTGGAAGCTCACGCCGCCGTCGGAATCCAGGATCGTATGGGCGAGGCTCAGGTGGTGCTTGGTCGGGCTGACCGGGCCGCCGTGGAACGGGGTCACGACCGATCCGCGATAGTAGCTGTAGGTGGCGACGTTGAAGATGGCGACGAAGGCGAACAGCAGGAGGCCAAGCGTGCGGTAGCTCGGCAGCGACAAATCGAGCGGCGAGGCTCCCGACGCCCAGCGGAACCAGCCTTTCCCCGCAAGCCCCGGATTGCGCTGGGCGAGATAGCTGTCGATCGAATAGGCGCCGGCGCCGCCCATGACCAGGGTCGCGCCCATGGCGAGATTGCACGCGGCCATCGTCCATTCGTCGATGCAGGTCGCGCCCTGCCAGCCGAACATCGCCATGAGCAAGACGGAGAAGCCCATCGAGACGAGCGCGGCGAAACGGGTCAGGAATCCCGTCATCAGCATGAGGCCGACGATCAGTTCGGCCGCGCTGAACAGGATGACGCCGGCATAGAGCAGCCAGAAGTGGGTCAGCATGTAGCTGATGACGTGGTCCGTGCCGAACAGGGCGCCCGGCATGGCCGTCTGGAATTTGTTCGCCATCCAGGTCGTCGCGTTCGGGTCGAGCTTCGACGGCGCGTAGATGAAGCGGCGCGATCCGCCGCCCCAGTAGACGAAACCCTGAATGAAGCGCACCGAGAGGAGCGCGAGGCCGGCCGCCCACCAGTCCCTGTGTCGCAGCGATGTGAGGCCTTCGGATGCGAGGCCTTCAGAAGCCGCGCGCTCCTTGTCGAGCTCAAAAGCGATGTGTGTCATGTCTTACTCCTATGCTTGACCGCTGCGAGAGTGCCGTCTGTCGCGGCGGCTAGTGGTGGTTTCTGGTCAGCCGACGAAGGCGCGCTCGATCACGAAATCGCCCGGATCGGCGTTGGAGCCCTCCCGCAGGCCGCCGGCTTCGAGCATGGCCGCGGCGTCACGGATCATTCCCATCGAGCCACACAGCATCACGCGGTCCGCGTCGGCGTCGAAGGATGCGCGCGGCAGGCCGAGATCGCGAAACAGGCTGCCGTCCGCGATCAACTCGGTCAGACGTCCTCGATGCACGAACGGCTCGCGGGTGACGCACGGATAGTAGGTCAGCCCGTCACGGACGAAATCACCCAAAAATTCGTCCGCATGGAGGCCGTGCTCGAGGAGTTCACGATAGGCGAGGTCCTTTGTCAGCCGCACGCCGTGCGCGACGACGACGCGCTCGAACTGCTCGTAAGTCGCCGGATCCCTGATGATTGAGAGCCAGGGCGCCAATCCCGTGCCCGTGCCGAGCAAGAACAGATTCCGGCCGGAACGCAGCGTGTCGAGCACCAGCGTTCCCGTCGGCTTTTTGCCGAGCAGGATCTGGTCGCCTGGCTGGACGAGTTGCAACTGGGTGGTCAGCAAGCCGCCAGGCGCCTTGATCGAGAAGAATTCCAGTTCGTCCGCCCAGGCTGGGCTGGCGATCGAATAGGCGCGCATCACCGGCTTGCCGTCGATGGGTAGGCCGATCATGACGAATTCGCCGGAACGGAAGCGGAAGCTCGCAGGCCGCGTGATCGCGAAGCTGAAGTAGCCATCGGTCCAGTGTCGGACCCAGCGCACCGTCTCGACATGATGGACGCTGCTCGTCAGAGGTTGCGCAAGCAGACGCTCGGTGGCTCGGACGGATACATTCATGACATCACTCTTCCGCAATAGGGAGAAACGAGAACGCCGCGGGCCGGCGCCTACCAATCAGAGGCGCTGTTGATCTCGGCGCCGGTCATTCGGTGGTCGTCGAGATCGTTGCTGCTGAAGCATCTTTCCGGTCTCCGATCTGGGTGACCTAGAGATGCAATCCCCGACCGATCTTCTCCAACGAAGATTATGTGTCGTTTCAATCGGGAATCGGGATTAGAGCGGCGGTCCGGCGAGGGGGGATGGGCGTCTTGGCCGGGCTTTGTCCCGGCCATCCACGCGGCGCCCGAGTCCCGAAGCTCTCCAAGGTCGCGGCAATTGCGCGGCGTGGATGCCCGGCTCAAGGCTGCTCAAGGCCGGGCAAGACGCTGCTCGACAGCGCCAATGCCGCGTCCACTCAGCCGGTTTCGAGAGGCTGCCCCTGTCATGCCTGCGGAAAGATCCAGGGGTCAAAGGACGAAGGACTGCGACGCTTGTCTGGGCGCCCGCTTTCGCGAGGAGACAGCGGCGCCCACGTCAACCGCCGCCGCTAGCGAGCCGGCTTTCGCAGTCCGAATTCCTTCAGGACATCGAGCAGGGCGTCGGCGGCCTTGCTGCGATATCGCTCCTTCTGGCGTAGTCCGAAGAACGGCCTCGCTGGGAGATCGAACGGCAAGGCGAACAGCGCCCGCGCTTCGACGGCGGGAGCGACGACGAGATGAGACAGGACGGCATAGCCGACGCCGGCGCGCACCGCCGCCAGCACCGCCTCGTTGGAGGGCAGGGTCAACACGATATCGAGTTGCTCAGGATCAAGCGAACGCGCCCGGATCGCCTCCTCGAAAGTCGAACGCGTTCCGGAGCCTCGCTCCCGCATGATCCAGGGCGCGGCCATGATCCAGTTATTGTCGACGGCATCCGCAGGGGACTTGCCTACCAGCAGCATCCGGTCGGTGTCCACTGGCCAAACGGCGAGCGCAGGGTCGTCGATGGCGCCTTCGATGAAGCCCAACTCGCCGTCGCCGTCACGAACCGATTTGGCGGCGCCTTCCGTGTTGGCGATCGCGACCGACAGCTCGATCTTTGGGTAGCGCTGATGGAAGGCCGCAAGCCGCTCCGGCAGCCAATAGGCCGCGATCGTCTGGCTCGAGACAAGCCGGAGGCTGCCCCGCTTCAGGCCGCCATATTCTGCAAGCGCCAGTTCAGCGCTGGCTGCCTTGGCAAGGACTCCCCGGGCCTCCGCCAGGAACATGCTCCCGGCGTCAGTGAGCTCGATGCGCCGGCCGACGCGGTGGAATAGGGGAACGTCGTGACGCGCCTCGAGCGCCGCGATCGCAGCGCTGGCGGCGGACTGCGTAACGTGAAGCGCCTCGGCGGCGCGCGTCACATGCTCGCGCTCGGCAACCGCCACAAAGATGCGTAACTGCTCCAATGTCACCGGCGCCACCTCGAAAGGCTTCGATCCAATCTCATCGACCGATCGATTGGCGACCAGCAATAGCGCATTTTGGTCAGCCGTGCAGGACACGGACGATGAGATACGCCGCCGTCGATATCAGGAGCGCCGCGAACACCAGATTGAGCGCGCCCCTGTATCGGCTGAGCCAGAGCGCGGACCAGGAGCCGAGCGTCCCCCCGACAATGCCGCCGGCCACGAAGGCCATGGCCAGAGGCCAATCCACCCAACCGGATTTGGCGTAGTTGATGGCCGTGGTCAGGCCGAACGCGGTGACGGCCATAAGCGACGATCCGATCGCCTCGAGCATGGGCATGCCCGTGGCCGCTACGAGCGCCGGCACGATCAGAAATCCGCCGCCGATGCCGAAGAAACCTGCCAGCGCGCCCGTCGCCCCGCCGGCGATCGTAAGGCGCCATCTGGGGGACAAGCGGGCGCCGGTTTCGTCCGTCGGCGCCTTTTCACCGCGCCGCAGCATGGAAAGCGCCGCCGCCACCAGGGCGAGGGCGAAGAATATCAGGAGATTGCGCTCCCCGGTCGCCTTGCCGATGGTCGAGCCCGCCCAGGCGCCGATCACCCCGGTCGCGGAGAAGAGCGCGGCGGCCGACCATCGGACGTGGCCGCGCCACGCATGCCCTAACAAATTCGCCAACGCGCTGAGAGCGACGGCGCAGGCGCTGGTGCCAATCGCCAGATGCGTGTCGTGGAGCCCGACGCCATAGATCAGCAGCGGAACCGCCAGGATCGAGCCGCCTCCGCCGACTAGGCCGAGCGAGAAGCCGACGAGTGACCCGGCTCCGGCGCCGAACAGCAGTTGGGCAAGCGACAACATGGAAGTCCGTGTTGAAGAAATGCGCGACTTGAGCGCGCGGGAACTCGTTCAGTGCAACCGCAGATCCGTCAGGTCCAACGCACTGTCGGGATGATTCCGACAAGTCCGCCCAATCGATCGTACATCAAGATGAGAACAACCAGAACATGCGGTTGGATTGATGGAATGGACCGTGTGATCGTTGAGTTTGCGGCGCGACCCCTGCGCCCAATAGGAGATCCGCCCATGAGCCTTCAGGCGCTCACCGCCAACCTCCTCGCCGACGGCGACGTCGCCTTCTGGTCGCACGGGCGGTGGATGGCGAGGTTCGAAGAGGCGGAACTGTTCGAGGATCGGGAATCCGCCGTTTCAGCGCTGGAACTCGCGCGGGGCCAGCCGACGATCGTCGTGGAGCCCTATCTCATCGATGTGGAGCGGGTCGACGGCGTGGCTGTGCCCGCGAGCTATCGCGAGCGCGTGCGCGCTCTTGGGCCGGGCGTTCGTCCGGAGCTTGGCAAGCAGGCGGAGGGAGGGCCTGTCGTAGCGGCCATGCTCGTCGCCCACGGGACCTCCCGCTCGAAAGGCCGGCTCGGCCTCATCCAGCGCAAATAGGAGAAGGATCGATGGCTTTCGGCATGTATCGTTACGATGCGATCGACAAGGCGATTGTGCAGGATCGTGCGGCGGAATTTCGCCAGCAGGTGCAGCGGCGCCTCGCCGGCGAGATCAGCGAGGACGAGTTCAAGCCCCTTCGACTGATGAACGGCCTCTATCTCCAGCTCCATGGTTATATGCTGCGCGTGGCCATCCCCTATGGCACGCTTTCGGGTGACCAGTTGCGCACGTTGGCCGAAATCGGCCGCCGCTTCGACAAGGGCTACGGCCATTTCACCACCCGCACGAACATCCAGTTCAACTGGATCCGGCTGCGCGATGCGCCCGACATCCTCGCCATGCTGGCCGGCGCTGATCTGCATGCGATCCAGACCAGCGGCAACTGCATCCGCAACACCACGGCTGATCCCTTCGCAGGCGCCGCCGCCGATGAGGTGGACGACCCCCGCGTGTGGTCGGAGGCGATCCGGCAGTGGTCGACCCTGCATCCGGAATTCTCCTTCCTGCCGCGCAAGTTCAAGATCGCTGTCACGGCGACCGGCGCCGATCGCACGGCGTCGCGCTTCCACGACATCGGGCTCAGGCTGCATCGGCGTGAAAGCGGCGATCTGGCCTTCGAGGTGATCGTTGGCGGCGGCCTCGGCCGTACGCCCTATGTCGGGCAGACGATCCGTCGGGACCTGTCGCCCCGCCACTTGATGTCCTATCTCACCGCAATCCTGCGCACGTACAACCGGCTCGGCCGGCGCGACAATCTCTACAAGGCGCGGATCAAGATCCTAGTGGCGAGCCTCGGCCCAGACGAGTTCGCTCGGCTGGTGGAGGCGGAATGGTCCCAGATCGATAAAGAGCAGGTCGATCTGCCGGCCGGGGAGGTGAAGCGCATCCGCGAGAGCTTCGGCATGCGGGCGTTCGAAGCCTTGCCCGCCGTCTCGGCGCGGCTCGAACGCGCGAAGACCGAGGCTCTCGGGCTGGCGGCGTTCGTGCGGACCAACGTCCTGCCGCACCGCGAGCCCGGCTATGCGGTCGTCAACATCTCACTGAAGGCTCCGGGCGAGGCGCCCGGGGATTGCTCGTCTGAGCAGATGGATCGGCTCGCCGAACTCGCCGACAGATTTGGCTTTTCCGAAATCCGTGTCACCCACGAACAGAACCTCGTGCTGCCTCACGTCAGGCTGGACGATGTGCCCGACGTGTACGCAAAACTGGAGGCGATCGGGCTCGCCACGGCCAATATCAATCTCGCCTCGGACATCATCGCATGTCCAGGCCTCGACTATTGCGCCCTGGCCAACGCGCGCGCCATTCCCCTGGCGCAGGAAATTAGCCGCCGCTTTGCCGATCCCGATCTCGCCGCGGATATAGGGGAGTTTAAGATCAACATCAGCGGCTGCATCAATGCCTGCGGTCACCATCATGTCGGCCATATCGGCATCCTCGGCGTCGACAAGAAAGGCGAGGAATTCTACCAACTCACGCTCGGCGGCAGCCCAGGCCTCGACGACGCCGCGATCGGCGACGTCCTTGGGCCCGCGCTTCCGTTCGAACAGGTCCCGGCGGCCGTGGAGGCCATCGTTCTGGCCTATCGGCGGGAGCGTCTTGCTCGTGAGCGCTTCCTTCAGACCTATCGCAGGGTCGGCCTCACTCCTTTCAAGGCGGCGGTGTATGCCAATGCTCATTAAGCGCACGAATGACGGCGAGTTCGTTGCGAATGCGGATGACCCTTATGTCCGGCTGGACGCCGAGGCGCCGTTACCGGTCGACGGCAAGGTGCTTTTGTCGCTCGACCGGTTGATCCGTGAAGGCGAAGCGGCGCCCCAAAGGACGAGTGCGATCGGCGTTCAACTGGAGCCGGACGACGACGTGGAAACCCTCCGTCCCTGGGCGCTGCGGTTGGGCCTCATCGTCCTGAATTTCCCGAGCTTTCGCGATGGTCGTCCGTACACGGCGGCGGTCTTGCTGCGCGAGCGCCTGGGCTATTCCGGAGAGCTCCGGGCGAGCGGAAATGTGCTGCGTGAACAAGCCGAGCTGCTTTGCCGCTCGGGGTTCGATTCCTTCGAAACTTCCGACGGCTCTTCGCCGAAGGAGTGGGCCGGCGCCGCTCAACGCGTCCGCTACGCCTATCAGGGCCGTAGACCCTTCGCCGCGGCGCCGCGTCGCGTGGGGGCTATATCCAAACAACTATAGCGTTGACGGTATCTCGCCAAGGGAGCAGACTTTATCGCGTGAGGCCTCGCTCGTTACAAACTTGCGAGAACGGAGCCGGCGGATGATCGGCCCCCGCAGTGGGAGAGGTTAGGTCAGCGGCAAAGCCAGCCCAGTAGTCCTTTTTTGAACGACCTTCCATCACGCCGAGCCGCCTCACGTCACGGAGGAAACGGTCATGTATCAGCAGGCTCTAGAAAAAGTCTCTCGTCAGGTTCTCATCCGCGATCGTTATGACAATTTCATCGGCGGCAAATGGGTCGCCCCTGTCGAAAGGACGCTATTTCGACAATCCGAGCCCCATCACCGGCAAGAAGCTCTGCGAGGTTCCGCGTTCATCCGCCGCCGACATCGCAATGCGCATTCCCCCAAGAGTTCGCGGCTATGGCCGCGGCGCGCCAGCTAGAACGATAGGTTCAAAGAGATAGGGTCGGCGGTGACGCGAATAACGCTCTTGCGGTCGGCGCTTTCGAATTTCGCGTATCGGATCGCAGCGTTTTCTGTGGTGAAAAGACCGCCGCAAAGGCCGTGTGTTTCCTGAACAATCCAGTGACCGCTATGGTCGCGTCCCACTACGAAACACAGAGGTTCGGGAGGGACTTCCACATTGCTGTCGAACACCAATTTCTCCATCGGCTATGGGCGCCGCGGTCGACAGGGAACGTGATCGAGTCCCGATCCCAGAGAGGCCGCAACTTCAAAGGTCGCGAGCGGACGAAGCGCCGGCTTGCCCGCCGGCTCGAGAACCGCCTGTTCCGAGCAAGCCCGTTCCTGGCGGCGAACTCGGCGCAAACCCTTGCCCAAACAGCGGCGAGACTTCTCGCCGCGAGCGCACGTTGCTCCCAAGCCACATAAGGTTTCCATCCCGAAGAATGGCCGCGCGCATAAGCGTGACGCAAAGATGACGAGACCGCAGAACCTCGTTGGCGACGCTATGGATCTCAGTGGCCTGCGCGCCCGTCCACACCGAGAACCGATTGACCGCTCGGCTCGGCGGCGAGCCGATACCCAACCCTAGCTTCGTTCAAAATCAGAACAGGGTGTTTCGGGTCGTGCTCGATCTTGCGACGGAGGCCGACGACGAAGGCGTGCAGGACTTGGCGGCCCCGCCAGGTGTCGGTGCGCCCAAGGCCGGCAAGGATTTCGCGAAAGGTCGCTAAATGGCCTGGCTCGCGCGCGAGAACCGCGAGGACGCCGATTTCCGACGGCGACAGGGATATTGCTCTCCCGTCGCGCGTCACGACCCAAGCGAGAAGGTCGATGGCGAACGAGCCGTGGCGATAGTAGCGTCGATAGCCCCTCGCGGTGAGATGACGCAACTGGGCGGCGCGCACTCTTGCCGACAGCTCCTGCTCGCGGAAAGGGCGCCTCAGGCACTCGACGCCCAATTCGAGAACCGCGACGAGGTCCGTCTCGCTATAAGAGTTGCAGAGCGCGATGATTTCGGCGTCGGCGAACGTGTCCCTCGCTCGCACAACGGCGCGCGGATCGAGGGGATCGAGATCGAGGATGACGATATCCGCTCGCGCCTCCGACGGCGCCTGCGCAGCAGCGAGGATCTTGCAGCCGATGGGCTCAAGGATCGACCGCAACAGTCTCTGCAACTGAACTTCGTCAGTGATGGCCAGGATGCGCGTAGGCCGCCGCGCAAAGTTCACTCGCATTCGGTTGGCGCCCGACGTCAGGCTGGATCGCGGTAGCGCTTATGCAATTCGAGGTCGACCTCGTGGACGTTGATCAGCTTTTTCAGGCAGGGCGAGCGCGCTGAAGAGATAAACGATGACGCTAGCGGGCACCGCCGCAGTGAAAAGAATCATGAAGCGATCTCCTCAGATGCGCTCGCAAGATGTGACGAAGACCAAGCAAACACCCAAGCTGGCGAGGCCGAGCGCGGACAGCGCAGGCAGCCATATGACGAGGTTCATCGAACCGCCTCCTTCTTCGGGGCCTGAGCGGAAACGCGTGAGCGAGGCGCGAGCGCGAGTTCGGCTACGTCTCTCCCACCGAGCGGACCTCGATGAGTTGCTGAGGTCTTCGTACTTTGGCGCGGCACGCTAAGTCGAAGCTCGATAAGCGATCAATGTGGATTGTCGCCAAGTCGCGTAAGGATTGGATAAGGACCACGGTCCGTGCGTGGCATGGCCGTGCTGGGGGGATGTTCGAGGTTGACGAGAGCGGCGTCGTCTATCGCACCAAGGCCACGGCTTCCGCCGCGCACACTTTCTCGACGAGTGCGTATTCCGCTGGAACCGGCGGGATCGGCTTCCTAAGCGCGCCGATGGACTTTCGGACCCTCATCGGTTCGCTAAACCTGAGATGGTCCTGGCGGCGCCCAGTCGCTCCCGATTGCAGCCGGGTCGTCGACGCCGCCGGGAAGATCGATGAGGACGCGCGTATCCCCCGGACGCCTCCCAGGTTTCGAGGGGTGGGTCATTTCGTGAATGATGTCGTCGGCGGATTTGATCACGCCGACCCGCTCCATTCCTCGCAGCATTCCGACCGTCGAGAGGAGGTGCAGGTTGGGCGGCTTCCTGAAAACGTGCCAGGCGCTGTCTTCGAAGAGCAGGGCCACCGGATCGCCGGGGGCGAGATAGCGCCGCAGCCCGTCATCGGACGACATGAAGTCGGCGATGGCGAGTTCGCCAGCGTTTTTCTTCGGCTTCTCTCCACGTGCGCGCTTTGTGCGCTCCAGCTTCCCTATGTCGGTCGTCTCAACGACGAAAGGCGGCTGGTTGCTATCGATGAAGTTCTTGACGTCCCGGTCCTTTGGATACGACGTATCACTCGTCATTTCATCATACACCGCGTCCACCACGACAATCTTCATGTCGAGCTTCAGCAGCAGCGGGAGCTGATCGGCAACCCACAGACTATTGATCGGTCCGGCGTCGGGGATGACGACCGTGCAGCGTTTCACGGCTGGTTCCAGAGCTTGACGAAGGTTGTCGCCTGGTTTTCGACCTCGTGCGGCGGCGGCAATGGCATGGGAAGATCGGCGTCGCCAAGGGCGACAAGAAGCTCTGCGTAGTCTCGCAGGCCGAGCAGTCGGATCGCTTCATCGCGGGCCAAAAGGCCGCGTGAGTAGGAAACAAGCGGATCCACGACGACGGCGTCGCCCGGGTCGGACGTAACCGCCGTCAGATGTTCTCGAACGATCGATGTCATTGTCGTCCCGTGAGCGGCCGCATAGGCCTTTGCGCGCGCCACAAGCTCCTCCGGCAGATTGAAGGTTGTGTTTTTCAGCATGACGCACCTCGCCACCTATTCACATATATATGTGGCCCGGAAATTGTCGAGATTCAAGGTGTCACTCCACCCGACGAGAGCAAGCGAAAGGGGATTCCCTGAGGCAGCGCCTCCGGGACTTGCCCGCCGTTGACCGCGGGCTTGAATTCGTCTCCCCTCGCGCGAGGCGTGGGGGCGCCAGGAGCTATGACATCCAATCGACATCTCGATCAGCGCTTAAAGGTGCAGCACTTTCGCGCGGTCGACGCGATCGCCGCGCACGGCAGTCTCCTGAAGGCGGCGACCGCTTTGAGCGTGACTCAGCCGGCGCTCAGCAAGAGCGTGCGCGACGTCGAGGACATTCTCGGCGTGAAGCTGTTCGAACGCAATCCTCGAGGCGTCGCGCCGACCGCCGCTGGCGTCGCCTTCATCGAGACCGCGCGGCGCCTGCTCGCCGAACTGCGCCGTCTCGACGAGACGCTCGACGTTTTCTCCAACCCGACCCGTAGCGGGATCGTTCTCGGCGTTTTGCCGGTCACGGCCTCCGGCGTCTTGCCCGGCGTGCTCGCCCGCATGAAGGGGATCGAGCCCGACATCCGTATCCGGATCGAGGAGGGGCGCACCGAGGACTTGCTGCCTCTGCTCGCCGCCGGCGAAATCGACCTCATCGTTGGTCGGCTCTATGAGCCCGCTTTGCCCGACGTCTTCGAGCGCGAAGCGTTGTGGACCGAGCCGATGTCGATCCTTGCGCGCGCAGACCACCCGATCTTTCGGAATGCGCCGGTCGCCGTGGAGCATATCAGGCGCTACGATCTGGTGTTGCCGACAGTGACGCAACGGATGGGGCAGGAGATCGAGCAATTGCTGCATCGCCTCGGCCTTGCTCCCAGAACGTCGTACCGATCCAGCTCCGCCGGGTTTATTCGCGAGATGCTGTACGGCGGGGACTTTCTCTCCATCATGCCGCGGCTGATGATGGTCGGTGATGTTTTGCGCGGCAGTTTGCGCCTGGCGCCCCTGCCGATCGCTTCCCCCGAGAGGCCCGCCGGACTGATCTGGCGCGGCGATGCGCCGCTTACACCCGCAGGGCGCGTGTTCGTCGAAGTCCTGCGCGCCTATGTCGAAAGCCTCGCGCAGCGAGGGATTATCGCGCTGATGTGATGGGATCGCCCACACCCAGAATCGCTAAATCGCGAACTGCGGCTTGAGTCACTTCTGATGGCGCCAGGAGGGACGGGCTACGGTTTGCCCGTATTGTCGGCGCGCTATATAAGGCAGGCCCGTGTCAGGCGGCGTGGAGGGGCCCGTGTCGACAATCGTCTCACGCTTACGCGCGATCGCCTTCGCCGTTGTGGCCGGCCTCGGCGTCGCGTCCTGCGGCTACAACACGATCCCGTCGCTGGAGGAGACCGCGAAAGCTCAGTGGTCGGAGGTCGAGAACCAGTACCAGCGCCGCGCAGATCTCATCCCCAACCTCGTCGAGACGGTCCAGGGCTACGCCAAGCAGGAGAAGGATGTGCTGACGGCAGTGACCGAGGCGCGGGCCAAGGCGACCTCCATCCACGTCGACGCCTCCGACCTCACCGACCCTGAGAAGGTCAAGCAGTTGCAGGACGCGCAGAACGCCTTGTCGGGCGCGCTCGGCCGCCTGCTGGCGGTCAGCGAGAATTATCCCGATCTCAAGTCGAACCAGAATTTTCTCGCCCTGCAAGCTCAGCTCGAAGGCACCGAGAATCGGATCGCGGTCGCGCGCAGGGACTACATCGGCGCCGTCCGGGCCTACAATACCGCGTTGCGGACCTTCCCCACCGTGATCTGGGCGTCGACCGTCTTTCGCAACGCCAAGCCGATGGCGGAATTCACGTCGAGCCAGGGTTCTGACGCGGCGCCCAAGGTGAAATTCTGAGCGGCGGGCTGAAGCTGCCTGTTTCGCGGCTCCGCATCGTCGCGGCGGCGTTCGCCATCACGATCTTCGCCGTCCTGTTCGCTCTGCCGGCGGGCGCGGCGGCCGAGTTGCCGGTTCTGACTGGCCGCGTCGTCGACGACGCGCATGTCCTTTCCGCCGGCGAACGCGCCGGTCTCGAGACCAAGCTCGCGGAGCTCGAGACGAAGTCGGGCATTCAACTCGTCGTCGCAACGGTCCCTTCGCTGGGAGGGCAAGACATTGAGCCCTACGCCAATGCGCTGTTTCGCGCGTGGAAGCTCGGCGAAGCGACGAAGAATAACGGCGTCCTGTTCCTCGTCGCCCCGCAGGAACATCGCGTGCGCATCGAAGTCGGCTACGGCCTCGAGGGAACGCTGACCGACGCAACCTCGAAGCTGATCATCGCCAATGCGGCGGCGCCGCGCTTCAAGGCGGGCGATTTCGACGGCGGCGTCTCGCGCGCAGTCGACGACGTCATCACCGTTTTGACGACGGATTCGGCGGACTGGCAGAAGAAGCCGGAACTGCGCGCCGAGGACGACGCCTCTTCGCTCGATGCGATTCTGCCGCTGCTGATCATCTTATTCGTCCTGTTTGTCATTTATGCCTCTCGCCGGCGCGGCGGCGGCATCTTCGGAGTTCCGATAATCGTGTCCTCCGGCGGGGGCGGCGGCTTCGGTGGGAGCTCCTTCGGTTCTGGCGGTGGATTCTCCGGCGGCGGCGGATCTTCGGGGGGCGGCGGCGCCTCGGGGAGTTGGTGATGCCTTTGGACGCGCGCCAGAAAGAAGCGATCGAGGTGGCCTTCGGCGCGGCGCAACGGAACACGCGCGCGCCGATCGTCTGCGTGCTGGCGGGCGCGTCCGCCGACTATCAGATGGCGCCGCTCCTGTGGACCGGCCTTCTTGGGCTCCTCACGCCCTGGCCGCTGCTGATGTTCACCCAGCTCTCCGCCCAGCGCATCTTTCTCGCGCAGATCCTCGTCTGCTTCGCGGCGTGGGGGGCTTCGATGTTGAGCCCGCTGCGCTTGTTGCTGACGCCGCGCCGCGCACGCCGGGCGCATGCACATCGGGCGGCGCTGGCGCAGTTCCATCTGCGCGGCCTCGATCGCGGCGAGCGTAGCGGCATCCTCGTCTTCGTTTCGCTCGCCGAGCGCTATGCGCGTGTCATCCCGGCTGAATCGGCGGCCAAAGCGATCGCGCAAAGCGAATGGCAGGCCTTCGTCGACATGCTCGTCGCGGACTTGCGGGCGCGCGGTCCGGCGGACGCCTTGGCGAGCGCCGGACCGCGCTGCGCCACTTTGCTCGCGCCTGCTTTTCCCCCGACCGGCGACGCGCCCGAGCCTCGCCAACATTTACATGTGATCGAGTAGGCGCGCCAAACCGCGAAGCACAGTGTGGGCAATTCAAGGGAAGCCCGATCTCCGCGGCCTTCGGCACAAAGTCAGGATCATCACTCGCCCCTGACAGCGCCCAGCCGGCCGAGCTCCAGGCACGCGGTTCTTTGATATAACCTCTGTTTATATCCGGCGTTAAACTCATGATAAGACAAGCGAGCGCCGAAGGCCTTAAAGCTGCGCCAAGGCGGATACGCAAGAGAGGGAGGAAGTCCATGCAGGAAGAGCCCATCATGGACGTCGCGCATCTCGGCCATCTCGAGCTCATGACGCCGAAACCGGACGAAAGCCTCGCGTTCTTTCGCGACGTCCTGGGCATGACGGTCAGCGGCCAAGCCGGGAATTCCGTTTATCTGCGCGGCTGGGACGATTACGAGCGCTATTCGCTCAAATTGACCGCGGCCGACACCCCCTTTCTCGGCCACGCGGCCTTTCGCGCACGCAGCCCGCAAGCGCTCGCGCGGCGCGTCGAGGCGCTGAAACACTCCGGCGCCGGGATCGGTTGGGTCGAAGACGAACTCGGCCACGGTCCGGCCTATCAGTTTCACGATCCTGACGGACACGTCCTCGAAATCTACTACGAGACCGAATGGTATCAGGCGCCGCCGGAACTGAAGCCGTCCTTGAAGAATCAGGCGCAGCGCTTTCCTGCCCGCGGCGTCAATGTGCGCCGCCTGGACCATTTCAATTGCCTCGCCGCCGACATAAAGGCGAATCGCACCTTCTTCGAGAATACGCTTGGGTTCCGGCTGACCGAGCAGATCGTGCTCGACAGCGGGGTCGAGGCCGGCATGTGGCTCACGTGCACCAACAAGAGTTACGACTTCGCCTATACGCTCGAGGCGCACGGGGTGAAGGGGCGCTTCCACCACCTGACCTACGCTCTCGACAGTCGCGAAGAGATCCTTCGCGCCGCCGACATCTTTCTCGAGAACGGCGTCTATATCGAGACCGGGCCGCACAAGCATGCGGTGCAGCAGACCTTCTTCCTTTACGTCTACGAGCCGGGCGGCCATCGCGTCGAGGTCGCCAACGCTGGCGCGCGGCTGGTGCTGGCGCCGGATTGGAAGCCGATCGTCTGGACCGAAGCGGAGCGCCGGAAGGGCCAGGCCTGGGGCCTCAAGACAATCGAGAGCTTTCACACGCACGGCACGCCCCCGCTGCCGCGCTAGCGGTCGCTTTGAGACCTTTCGAGGAGGCCTGATATGTCCGGAAAATCGAACACGGCGCTCGTCGTCAGCGCCCATTCTGCGGATTTCGTATGGCGTGCCGGCGGCGCCATCGCGCTGCATGCGGCGGCCGGCGAAGACGTGACGGTGATCTGCCTGTCCTATGGCGAGCGCGGCGAGAGCGCCAAGCTCTGGCGGCAAGAGGGCATGACGCTGGAGCGGGTGAAGAGCGAGCGCCGCAAGGAGGCGGAAGCGGCCGCCGGCAAGCTCGGCGTCGCCGACATCCAGTTCTGGGACCTTGGCGACTATCCTTTGAATCTGACGCAGGAGGCGCTGTTTCGTCTCGTCGACGTCTATCGCGCGATTCATCCTGCATTCGTGCTCTCGCATTCCGAACGCGACATCTACAATCACGACCATCCCGCAACGACGGATTTCGCGCAGCACGCGCGCATCGTCGCGCAGGCGCATGGCCACAATCCGCATCAGAAGGTGCTGGGCGCGCCGCCGGTCTTCTTGTTCGAGCCGCATCAGCCCGAGCAATGCGCCTGGAAGCCGGACGTCCTGCTCGATATCTCGTCCGTCTGGGAGAAGAAGCGCGCCGCGATCGAATGCATGGCGGGCCAGGAGCATCTCTGGGACTATTACACCCGTGTCGCGCTGCAGCGGGGCGCCCAGGCGGCCCGGAACTCGGACAAGAAGGTCGTCTACGGGGAAGGCTATCAAGCGGTCTTCCCGCATGTCGTGGAGCGCTTGGCATGAGCGTCGTGGTGACAGGGACGCCTCGCGTCCCCTCAGCAATCGCGCGGGCGTTCGCGCCCTATGGCGTCGCCACCGTCCATGAGGCTCAGGGGCGCAAGGGCCTGATGGGTTCGCATATGCGACCCATCTACGGCGGCGCCAAATTGGCGGGGTCGGCCGTCACCGTTTCGATTCCGCCGGCGGACAATTGGATGCTGCATGTCGCGGTCGAACAATGCCAGGACGGCGACGTGCTGGTCGTTGCGCCGACCTCGCCCTCAGACGCCGGCTATTTTGGCGAACTGCTCGCCACTTCGCTCGCCGCCAGAGGGGTCGTCGGGCTGATCATCGAGGCGGGCGTTCGCGATGTCGCGGCGCTGGCGGAAATGAAATTCCCCGTTTGGTCGAAGGCGATTTCGGCGCAGGGAACGGTCAAGGAGACCCTGGGCTCCGTCAACACGCCCATCGTCTGCGCAGGGCAAATCGTGCATCCCGGCGATCTCGTCATCGCCGACGACGACGGGATCGTCGTCGTTCCCCGCCGCGACGCCGAAAATGTCTTAAAAGCTTCGGAGGCGCGAGAGCGCAAGGAAGAAGGGACGCGCGCGCGGCTGAGAGCCGGCGAACTCGGGCTCGACATCTATGGTATGCGCGAGGCGCTGGCGAAGAAGGGCCTGAAATACGTTCAGGCCCCGGCGGAGGATTGAGCCATGGCGCCCGTCCTGAGCGCCGCGTTCGGCGCCTATCCCCATACCAAGGCATTGAAGGACGGACGCATCGGCTCGAATCTTTTGCAGCTCGAACGCGTCGAGATTTCGCCAATCAATCGCGCTTTCGCGCCGATGGCGCGCGAGCGCCGCTTCGATGTCAGCGAGATGGCGATTGCGACCTTCCTGCAAGCCAAGGCCTATGGCGCCCGCTTGACGCTTTTGCCGATCGCGGTCGCAGCGCGGTTCCAGGAAGCCGCGTTGCTTCGCCTCGTCGACAGCGATATCCGCGGCCCCGCCGATCTCGCCGGTCGGCGCGTCGGCGTAAGGGCCTACAGCCAAACCACGGGCCTGTGGCTGCGTGGACTTTTGGCCGACGACTACGGCGTCGCGCCCGGCGACGTCCGCTGGGTGACATTCGAAGGCGCACATGTCCTGGAATACTCCGACCCCGACTTCGTCGCGCGCGCCGCGCCGGGGAAGGACCTGCTGGCGATGTTGCGCGCCCGCGAGCTCGACGCCGTCATCGTCGGCAACGACGTGCCCGACGATCCCGCTCTCTGCACCGTGTTTCCCGACCCATCCGCGGCGGCGGACGCGTTCTGGTCGAGGCACGGCTTCGTGCCGATCAACCATATGATCGTGATCAAGAACGAGATCGCCGAACAGCAGCCGGAATTGGCGCTTGAGCTGGGCCGGATGTTCGCGGCCGCGAAGGCGGCGGCCCCGGCCTCCTCGAACGACCGGGATCGCGCGCCAATGGGCCGCGCGGCCGTCGAGCCCTCGGTCGCTCTGGCGCTGCGCTACGCGATGGCGCAAGGCCTGCTTCCTCGGCCGCTCTCGCTCGAAGAGGTCTGGCAGGGCTGCCCGACGACGATATTCTAGCGGAAAATCACAATGCCCCTGGACAAGTTCGGCGCGCGGGGAAAGAGATCGACAAGCACGAGGCGGGATTAGCGGCGCGAAGCCAAGACGCCCGGGAGTGGGAAGGATTTTGATGAAGACGATGCAATGGATTTCCGGATTTGCGCTCGCCGCGGCCCTGGCGGCCCCTGCGGCCCGCGCCGAAGACGCCACCGTTACCGTCGGCCTCATCCTGCCGATGACAGGGCCCGTGGCGAGCACCGGCAAACAGGAGCGCGCCGGCGCCGAACTCTATATCGCGCAGCATGGCGACACCGTCGCGGGGAAAAAGATATCGTTGATCGTCAAGGACGACACCGGCGCCGCGGACGTCACCAAGCGCCTCGCGCAGGAACTGATCGGCAACGATCACGCCAACGTCCTGATGGGCTTTGGCTTGACGCCGCTTGCGCTCGCCGTCGCGCCGGTTTCGGCCGAGGCGAAAGTGCCGGAGATCGTCACCGCCGCGGCGACCGCGATGATCACGGAGAAATCGCCCTACATTGTGCGCACCTCCTTCACGCTGCCGCAGGCCTCGGCGCCGATGGCGGACTGGTGCTTGAAGAACAATATCAAGAAGGTCGTCACCATCGTCAGCGACTACGGCCCGGGCCTCGACGCGGAGAAGTGGTTCGGCGACACGTTCAAGAAGGGCGGGGGGGAGATCACCGAGGCGATCCGTGTGCCCCTGAAGAATCCGGATTTCGCCCCCTTCCTGCAGCGCGTGAAGGACGATGCGCCAGACGCCGTCTTCGTGTTCGTGCCGTCCGGCTTCGGCGCCATCTTCATGAAGCAGTTTGTCGAACGCGGCCTCGACAAGTCAGGCGTCAAACTGATCGGGACGGGCGATGTCACCGACGACGACCTGCTCGCTGACATCGGCGACTCGGCGCTTGGCGCGGTCACCACCCATCATTACTCGGCCGCCCACGACTCGCCAGAGAACAAAGCCTTCGTCGCGGCTTTCGAAAAGGCCAACGGCGGCATGCGCCCGAACTTCATGGCGGTTGGCGCCTATGACGGCATGGCGCTCGTCTATCACGCGCTGGAGGCGACCAAGGGCGCGGCGGACGGCGAGAGCCTGCTTGCGGCGATGAAGGGCGCGAGCTGGATGAGCCCGCGCGGTCCGGTGTCGATCGATCCGGCCACGCGCGACATGGTGCAGAACATCTACGTGCGCAAGGTCGAGAAAGTCGACGGTCAACTCTACAACGTCGAATTCGCAACGATTCCCGCGGTCAAAGACCCCTATAAAGCCGCCAAGAACTGAGGGCTGGCGCGTCGATGCGGTCGAAGCAGCCATGCTGACAATCCTGCTCGACGGCATCGCCTATGGCATGTTGCTGTTCGTTTTGAGTTGCGGACTGTCGGTGACGCTGGGGTTGATGAATTTCATCAACCTCGCGCACGGCGCTTTCGCCATGTTGGGCGGCTATGTCACCGCTTTGTTGATGAACCGCGCCGGCGTGCCGTTTCTCGCCACGCTGCCGATCGCCTTCGTCGTGCCGGCGCTCGTCGGCGCCGCGCTCGAGCGGACGCTTTATCGGCGGCTCTACGGCGCCAGTCCGCTGGATCAGGTGCTGTTCACGATCGGCCTCGTGTTGATGGCGATGCCGATCGCCAACTTCTTTCTTGGCGATCAGCCGCAGCAGGTGCATCTGCCCGCTTGGCTTTCGGGACGCGTCGAGTTCCACGGCGTCGGCATCGGCGTCTACAGGATATTCACCATCGGCGTTTGCGCGATGATCGCTGCGGCGCTCCAGATATTCCTGGTCGGCACGCGTTTTGGCGCGCGGCTGCGCGCTTGCGTCGACGACGCCCGCGTCGCCTCCGGGCTTGGCGTCAACGTCGGCATGGTGTTCGCGGTCACTTTCGCCGTCGGCAGCGGGCTTGCGGGGCTCGGCGGGGCGCTGGCGGCTGATGTCGTCGGGGGCATCGACCCAAGCTTCCCCTTGAAATTCATCGTGACCTTTCTGATCGTCGTCACCATCGGCGGCTCAAACGGAATCCTAGGCGCTTTGGTCGGTTCGCTGCTGCTCGGCGTGCTCGACGTCGCCGGAAAATATTATGTCCCCTCAATCGGCGCGTTCATTATCTATTTTGTCATGGTGGTCACGTTGATCCTGCGTCCGCAGGGACTGTTCGCGAGGGGGGACGGACGATGAGCGCCGCCCCGGCCTCGCCCGGATTCGAGCGACTCGCCGCGCATTTGCAGCACCGCGCGCGCTGGCGCTGGAGCGAGGTTGCTTTCTGGCTCGCGCTTCTGGCGGCGGTTCTCGCCTTTCCCACGCGCGCTGGAATCTTCAATGAGATTCTGGTCGCGGGCTTGTTCGCGCTTTCGCTCGATCTCATTCTCGGCCTGACCGGCATCGTCTCATTGGGGCACGCCGCGTTTTTCGGCCTCGGCGCCTATGCCGCGGCGATCCTGTCGAGCCTGGGCGTCGCCGACCCCACGCTCGGCCTCCTGATCGCCAGCGCGCTCGCCGGCGCGCTCGGCCTCGCGACGGCGCCGCTGCTGCTGCGTGGGTCGGATCTCACGCGGCTTATGGTGACGATGGGGGTCGCGCTGATGCTTGGCGAAATCGCCAATCGCAATGCCGACATTACCGGCGGCGCCGACGGGCTCAACCTCACGATGGGGCCGGTTCTCGGCCTGTTTCCGATTGATTTCACGGGACAGCGCAACGCCGCGCTCTACAGCCTCGCGGTCCTGTTCCTGCTGTTCGTGCTCGCGCGCCGCCTCGCGCAATCGCCATTCGGCCTGTCGCTCAGCGCAATTCGGGAGAACCGTTTGCGCGCGGGCGCGCTGGGCATTTCCACGTCGCGGCGGATTATTGCGATCTACGCCGTCGCCGCCGCCTACGCGGGCGCCGCTGGCGCTCTGCTGGCGCAGACCACGCAGATCGTCTCGCTCGATCTTTTCGACTTCCATCGCTCCGCCGACGTCATATTGATGCTGATCATCGGCGGGGCCGGCTATCTCTACGGGGGCATTATCGGCGCCGCGATCTTCATCGTCGTCAAAGACGTCATCTCGGGCGCGACGCCCGAATATTGGGAGTTCTGGATCGGCGCCATGCTGGTGGTCCTGGTGCTGGTCGGTCGCGAACGCATCGCCGCACACGCGCGCCGGACCCTTCGTATGTTTGTTCCGCTGAAGGGACGCGCGGCATGAGCGCTCCCGCGCTCGAAGCCCGCGGCCTTGCGCGCCGCTTCGGCGGCCTCGTCGCCACCGACAATGTCTCCTTCGCGATTGAGCCCGGCGCGCGACAGGCGTTGATCGGCCCGAACGGCGCCGGCAAGACGACGCTCATCAATCTGCTGACCGGCGTCATTCGGCCGAGCGAAGGCGCCGTTTTGCTGCAGGGCGAAGACGTCACTGGGTTATCGGCCAACCAGCGCGTGCGACGCGGCTTGGCGCGCACGTTCCAGATCAACCAACTCTTCCCGGATCTCAGCCCGGCGGAATCGCTTGCCGTGGCGATCTGCGAGCGCAACCGCTCCGGCGCCGAATTCTGGCGCCTCGCCGGCGGCGAGAGGGCGATCGTCGCCGAGATCGAGGACCTGTTGGCCCGCTTCGGCCTCGAAGCCGCGATGGATCGTCCGACCCGCACGCTGCCTTACGGCAAGCAGCGGCTGCTCGAAATCGCGCTTGCCCTCGCGTGCCGACCGCGCGTGCTGCTGCTGGACGAGCCGGCCGCCGGCGTGCCGGAGGACGAACGTCACGATATTCTCGCCGCGCTGGCGGCCTTGCCGGCCGATGTCGCGATCCTTCTCATCGAGCATGATATGGATCTCGTATTCAATTTCGCGACCCGCATTTCAGTGCTGGTCGCGGGGCGCCTGCTCTGCGAGGGCGAACCCAAAGCCATCGCCGCGGACGAGCGGGTGCGCGCGGTTTATCTCGGCGAGGGGGCGCATGGCTGAACTGCTGCGCGTAGAGGCCCTCAGCGCAGGCTATGGCGAGGCGCGCGTCATCAGCAACCTCGACCTTCGCTTGGAGGACGGGGAATCCCTAGCCTTGCTGGGGCGCAACGGCGTCGGCAAGACGACCCTGCTCAACGCGCTAATCGGCGTAACGACGCGCCATGGCGGCCGCATCGCGCTGGCAGGAACGGACCTGACCCCGCTGCCGCCGCATGTGCGCGCGCGGCGCGGGATCGGATGGGCCCCGCAGGAGCGCAATATTTTCCGCTCGCTCACTGTCGAAGAAAACCTCACCGCTATCGCGACGCGCGGCGCGTGGAGCGTTGAACGCGTCTACGCGATGTTCCCGCGCCTTCGCGAGCGCCGCCGCAACATGGGGCGCCAGTTGTCGGGCGGCGAGCAGCAGATGCTCGCAATCGGTCGCGCGCTGGCGCTCAACCCGCGACTCCTGTTGCTCGACGAGCCGACCGAAGGCCTCGCGCCGATCATCGTCGACGAATTGCTCGCCGCGTTGCGCGATCTCGCCGACGGCGGCCTGTCGATGATCATCGTCGAACAAAAGCCGAAAAAGATTCTTCCCTTCACCGATCAGGCGATCATCCTCAATCGCGGCATGATCGCGCACGCCGCGTCCAGCGCGGCGCTGCTGGCGGACCCGGCAGCGCTCGAAAGCCATCTTGCCGCTGCAAGCTAGCCGGCGAGCCTCATGGAGTTCATCTCGGTCGATCGGGGAGGAGACGAGACCGCCGACGGGGTTTCGCGGAGCCGACCGGCGCGCTACATGCCTGGGGATGACCCAGGCCGTTTCCACACCTCGACGCTTCATGATCGCACTTGGCGTCTTCGCGGCGTCTCTTGTGTACGGCGCCCTTCACCCTGCGCATGCCCTTGATGTCGGGCCAAAGCCCCTGCCGCTGACGGTCGCGGGAGTGCAAGTCGAAATACCGGTAGCCGGTTCGCTCGACGTGCATACGGATGCGGCCGCCATGGCGATCAAGGCGTCAGCGACAGGCGATCTCCAATCTATCCAGGATCACGCTCTCGCTATCGCAAGGGGTCTGCGCCTTCCCCACGACAATTGCGCACACAAGGGCCTCAACGTCGTCGTCGACAGCATTGACCAGGCAACGATCACGCCCCTCCGCACAAGCGCGGTTATCAGCCTGTCGGGACACGCAACCGTCTGGGTTTGCTCGAAGATTTTGGGAGCCCCTGTCAAAGCTCGGATTGCTTCCGATCGCGTCAGCATTGCGGCGCCGGTCGAGATAGTCTTGCCGACCCCTCAGAGTGTCGCCCTGCACCTGTCGGGGCCGGCGACCATCAAAACCGGCGACAGGCTGACCACTGAGGCGGCGAGGGCGATTGTCGGCGACGTGAACGCCGCCTTGACCGCGCAATTGAGCAAGCTGCTCGACTCCGGTCGCGCCCGCGCCGTCATGCCGCCGCTACCGGGGCTCGATGTGACGATCCAGAGCGCGGCGTTCGCCCAGGATGGTCCGAGGTTGTTGGTGCGCGCCAGTGGCCACGCAACGATGACCAGTGCGGCGTTTGCGAGCTTTCTAGGCTTCATTTCTCGCTAGCCGAGGCCGCCAATCATGACTCTCCGGTCATCGAGGCCTCCAGCGGCAATCAACAGAAAGTCGTGATCGCCAAGGCCCTGGTTCAAACCCTAGACTGATCATCTTTGACGAGCCGACGCCCGGTGTGGACGTCGGCGATAGCTGAGATCCATCACTTGATCGGCGCACTTGCCGATGGCGGCCTCGCCGTCGTGGCTATTTCATCCTATCTCCCGGAAATCCTGAGCTTGTCAGACCGTTTCCATGTTTCGAAGCAGGGACCAATTGTCGAAGAACTTTCGCCCGACGAAGCGACCTCCGAATCGGTCATGTTCGCGGCGGTGTATTAGCCTGTTCGCCGGCGAGAGATGACGCCGTTTGTTGGTGACCTGGCCGCCGATGCCAGGAGGCGAGCCCCACTAGAGTTGCAAGCGATTGTAGTTCATGCAAAACGTCGTTCGTAACAGGGGCGCACCAACAGGAGCGGAGATGGCTAGGGCTGTAGTCCGGAGCAAGAAGCTGCCAGCCAGGCGACCGTGGTCGAAGGACGATGTCCGCCTGCTCAAGGGCATGGCTCGCAAGGAGCCCGCCGCAAAGATCGCCAAAGCTCTCAAGCGAACAGAGGGAGCGACGCGTCAAAAGGCGAACGGCATCGGCATCTCGCTCAGCCTGACGCGCAAGAAGCGAGCGTCCGCGAAAGCGCGCTGAGTGGCGCGTGAACCGCTCTGCCGGTTCGCGCCTCATTAGGTTCCAGCGTTCCCGTTACACCAACTGCTGCGATGAAGCGCGCTTCGCCGAGCGCGGTTCTCGGTCAGCCATTGAAGGACTTATCCATTGAATACGACAGAACTCGTAGACCTCGTCGCCGAAGCCAATGACCTTTCCAAGGCCCAGGCGAAGGAAGTCGTCAATTCGATCTTTGCGTCGATCGTCGAAGCCGCCAAGCGCGGTGAGGAAGTGGCCATCAACGGTTTCGGCCGCTTCACTGTGAAAGAGCGTCCGGCTCGCGAAGGACGCAACCCGGCAACCGGCGCCCCGCTGAAAATTCCCGCGTCAAAGTCGCTCGGCTTCAAGATGTCGAAAACCGTCGGAGCAACCCTGTAAGCGTCGACAACGGCCAGGGATAACACGTAGAGCGTCCTGCAGTTACGTGGAACCGTCTTTGCGAGCGGAGCGAAGCAAACCAGCGATCGAGGTCTCGCCAGCAAATCGCGAGTCGTTCCGTGGGCGCCTCAATCTGCGGACGCCTCGATCTCTGGATCGCCGCGCTTCGCTTGCGATGACGACAGGGGTCCGGCTATACCTAACGACAACGTGCCCTAGCGGTGCGCGCCCTGCGCCTGGATAGAGGTCCAAAAGGACACTGAGCCGCCGCGAAGCACACTGACCAAACGCGGGCGAACGGGATGCACATCGCGTTTCGCCGGCGACGGGCACGCTGTCGTTGGTTTGAACCGTACCCCTGTCGTCATCGCGAGAAGCGCGGCGATCTAACGATCGAGGCGTCGGCCGATTGAGCCTTGGCGACGCGCGCGGCCAGTTCGCCTCGGTCGATTCACCCCTTGACCGCGCCCGCGGTCAGGCCGGCGACGATGTATTTCTGCGCCATCAGAAACATCAGGATTGCCGGCAGGATCGTCAGCGTGATGAAGGCGAGGACCAACTGCCAGGAGGTCGAATATTGGCCCTGGTAGGCCATGAGGCCGAGCGTCCACGGGTAGTGTGACTCGCTGTTCAGCACCACGAGCGGCACCAGATAGCCGTTCCAACTGGCGACGAAAGAGATGACGGCGACGGTCGAGAGGGTCGGCCCCGACAGCGGCAATGTGATGTAGAAGAAATAGCCGAAGTAACCGCAGCCGTCCATCATGGCGGCGTCGAGCAATTCGTCCGGAAGCTGTTTGAACGCGTTGCGCAACAGCAGGACGCTCATCGCCAGCGAGAAGGCGACCTGCGGGAGAACGACGCCCCAATAGGAGTTGAGGAGACCGAGGTCGCGGATTTTGATGAACAGCGGGAGGATCGCTGTCGCCGCCGGAAACAGAAGCCCCAGCAGCAGGTAGCTCAATAGGAAGCGGTCGCCGAAAAAGCGCAGGTGCGCGAAGGTGAAAGCCGCCATCGACGAGAGCGCGAGTGTCAGGGCGACGGTGAGCGATGCGATCAGCAGCGAATTGCCGAGCACCTGCCAGTATCGATAGCCGGTCAGAATGTCCCAGTAGTTTCGCCAGACCCAGACGCGCGGAAGTCCAAACGGGTTCGATTGCAAGTCGCCCAATTCCTTGAAGCCGTCCAGCGCCGTCGCGAGGATGGGAGCGAGCACGACGCCCGCCAGGACGAGCAGCGCCGCAAACATTGCGATGCTGCCGAAGCCGCGCGGACTGCGGCCCGAGGGTTCGTGGGCGGCCGTAGCGGTCTCAGGGACCGCGAGAGATGTCTCAGTCATCGCGCATGAAGAGCCGTCTGTAGCCGAAGGCGAAAGTGACGCAGATGCAGAACAGCACGACGCCGACCGCCGATCCGAATCCCACCCGCATGCGGGTGATGCCGAAATAATAGAGGAACGACACCATCGTGTTGGTGGTATCGAACGGACCGCCCCCCGTCAGGGGAACGATGACGTCGAACAATTGCAGCGCGCCGATCACCGAAAAGAAGATTGAAAGGCGGATCATCGGACCGAGCAGCGGCAGGGTGATGTGCCAGAAGCGCTGGAAGGCGTTCGCGCCATCCATTTCCGCGGCTTCGAGCAGCGACCGATCGACGCCCTGGAGACCGGCGATGTAAAGCATCATGTGGAAGCCGAAGTATTTCCACAAGATGACGATCAGAACGGCCGAGAACGCCCAGTCCTTGCTGGCGAGCAGGAACACCGGCTGCAAGCCGAACAGCCCGGTGATCGCGGACGCCAACCCGAAGTTGCCGTCGAACGCGAAGTGCCAGATCAGGCCCGCTGCGACGTCCGCGAGCACGTAGGGCAGGAAAAAGATCATTCGGAACCAGGCGGCGCCGACGATCCGTCCGGCGACCATCAAGGCGACGCCGAGCGCCAGCGGCAACTGGACGAGGAGTGAGGTCACAATGATGAGGCCGTTGTTGATCAGCGAGCGCGCGAAGGCGGCGTTGCCGATCAGATAGCTGTAGTTCTTAAGGCCGATGAACTTCTCCGGCCGGCCGTAGCCATTCCAGTTGTAAAAACTGTACCACCCAGCCTCCACCATCGGCAGCGCGACGAAGATGGTGAAGAGCAGTAGCGCCGGCGGCAGGAAGACAATGACCGTCGCCCAACCGTTGCGCGTCATCCGGCGGGCGGGCTCGATGTAGGTGGTCGGCGCGGTCGACAACAGTGAGTGCCCCAGGTCACGTCATGAAAGGTCACGTCATGAAAGATCGGCCCCGCCTCGCAGAAGGGTGGGGCCGTCGCCTCTGTCGCGCGATCTGGCGGAGTTCTACTGCTGGTCGGCCGCCTCCTGGATCGTCGCGGCGGCCGCCTCGGGCTTCATCTCGCCCGCTGCGACAGCGACCGAAATGTCGTTGATGACGCGTCCGACCGACGGACCGAGATCCTGATCGAAGTAGTTCTGATGGTAGGTCGTCACGGCGAGATCGTCAGCCAGGTGTTTGACGAGCGGATCCGTGATGAAAGCTTCGGAGCCCTTGACGACCGGGATATAAGCGGCGCTCGCCGCGACCTCCTTCGCGTATTTCGCCTGGCTGAAGTACTTGAGGAAGTCGACGGCCCCGGGCGGCGCCGTCTTGGTCACGAGCCAGCCGTTGATGCCGCCTAGCGTGTCGGTCGCTTTGCCCTTGCCGCCAGGAACGGTCGGGAAGGAAAGGATGCCGATGTCCTCTGCGGGCAGGCCCTTGCCGTCGACCGCATTCGGCCCTTGCATAGCGAGCAGCCACTGGCCCATGAGGTCCATCGCAGCCTTTCCGTCGCCAAAGATTCCGGCCGATTCGGTGTGCTTCGTCGAGATATAGCCGGGTTGGAACGGCTCGAGCGCGGCGAGTTCGCGCAGACGATTGCCGGCCTCGACGAAGGTCGCGTTCTTGTAGCCGCCGTCCTTGCCGGCCTTCGCGTCGGCCAGCGCGGTCTCGCCGCCGATGCGCATGACGAGGTAGGAGTAATAGAAGTGCATCGGCCATTTGTCCCCGGCGCCGACCACGATCGGGGTGATGCCGGCGGCTTTGAGCTTCTTCACCGCGCCGAGGAAGTCGTCCCAGGTCTTGATGTCCTCGGCCTGCACTCCGGCCTTCTCGAACAGCTTCTTATTGTAGAAAAAGGCGACCTCGCCCACTTCGAACGGCACTCCGACGACTTTGCCGTCGACCTTGAAGGCGTCGACCGCTGTCTTGGCCATCGTCGCTTCGACGGGCGCGACATCCGCGGTGATGTCCTTCAGGAAGCCCGCCTTGTCCTGCGCCTGCATGACGCCGCCAGACCAGCTATAGAACAGGTCTGGTCGGGAATCGCTGGACTGCAACATCGTCGGCAGCTTCGCCTTGAAGGCTTCGTTTTCCAGATACTTGAATTCGACCTTCACACCCTTGTGCTCAGCATTGTAATCGTTGGCGATTTTCTCCCAGATCGCTTTTTGGCCGGGGTTTTCGCTGACGTGCAGGACGGTGATTGTGGTGTCGGCCGAGGCGACGCCGGCGCCGAGGGCGACAGCAAAGGACGCGAGGGCGAGGGTGCGAAGATTCATGGTCTCCTCCCGGGGAGCGACTGGGTCCGCGACGTTTGGGTTGTTTTTTATCCGTGTCGCGTATTAAATCTGAGGCGACTTCCCGTTGCTGTCAAGCGGTCTGGCCTGTTTGAGCGCTCGCGCGGTTGACAGGGCCGGTGCGGATGGAATTAATTCAGCGACGCGTATAAAAACTCCGGGAAGCGGACAGGCAATTTCAATGAAGACCGCCGACCCGGAATTGATGCGCGCCATCAATCGCTTCCACGTCATGGACGCGATCCGCCGGTTCGGGCCCATATCGCGGGTGGAAATATCCGATTTCACCGAATTGAGCGCGACCACGGTCTCGGCGATCACCGCGGCTTTGCTCGACGACCGACTGATCATCCCGATTCACATCGGAGCGGTGAGCGATGCAGGACGTGGCCGCCCGAGGGTGATGTTGAAACTCAATCCCGGCGCAGCCTTTGTCGTCGGGGTGAAGCTGGCGCCGGATCAGATCACCGTCGCTACGACGAATTTCTGCGCCGACGTGCTGCGCAGCCTCAGTCTGCCGATACGCGTCGATCGGCAGTCGGCGGCGGTGATCGCGGACCTGGTCGAGGACGGCGTGCGCCGTTGCGTCAGCGACGCCGAGCTCTCTGTGGGGGAGATCGCCGGCATCTGCGTCGGACTTCCCGGCGTCGTCGAGCGCGCCGCCGGCATCTGCCGGCAGAGCCCGATCTTTGGCGAACGCGACGTGAATTTCGCCGCCGACCTGACGAAGCGGCTCGGCGTCGCGGTTTCGATCGACAGCGACGTCAATTTCGTCACTTTGGCGGAGCATTGGTTCGGTGAGGCTCGCGAGCTCAACGACTTTCTCGTGGTAAACGTCGAACAGAGCCTCGGGCTCGGCATTCTCCACAACGGCGAATTGTTTCGCGGCGCGAACGGCCTCAGTCCCGACTTCGGCGACGTCATGGTCAGGCCGGCCGGAAGCGGCGGCGGCAGGCTCTCGGCGGGGGCGTCGGAAGCCTCCGTCCTCGCCGAGGTCGAAGCCGCCATGCGCGGCACGGAACACGAAGCGGCGTTTCGCGCCGGCCGCGGCATGGCCCTTGCGCTGCAATTGGCGGCGGCGGGCGATCAACGCTTCATCGGCATTTTGGCTTCGGCGGGCGAAGCTCTCGGATTCGCGGTCGCCAACCTCATCACCCTGTTTGCGCCGCCCAAAGTGATCATCGCGGGGCGCGCGATGGCTGCGAGCCCGTTCTTCATTGGGCCGTTGCGCGAAACGCTGGCTTCGCTGCTGCCGCCGAGCCTCGCCGACGTCGCGCAGATCGTCGTGCGCGAGTGGAGCGACGAGATTTGGGGCCGCGGCGCGGCGGCGATGACGCTTCGCGATCTCTACGGCGCGCCGTGGAGCACGACCGGTCCGGCGCGCCATCAGCGAACCTCAGCCGCCACATCGGGAGATTCACAATGATGCGCGTCGGAGTGGGAATCATCGGTTGCGGCAACATCAGCGCCGCCTACCTGAAGGCCGCACGAAAATTTCCGATCCTGGAGATCGTCGCTTTGGCGGACGCCAATCCGGCGGCGGCGCAGGCTCGCGGGGAGGAGTATGGGGTTCCGGCGCGATCCGTCGAGGCGTTGCTGGACGATCCCGCAGTCGAAATCGTCGTCAATCTGACGACGCCGAAGGCGCATGTCGAGGTCGGCCTGAAAGCCGTCGCGGCGGGCAAGCACGTTCACTCGGAAAAGCCGCTCGGGATCAATCTCGAGGAAGCGGGCGCACTGCTGGCGGCGGCGCGCGCCAAGGGGGTGCGCGTCGGCTGCGCGCCCGACACGTTCCTCGGCGGCGCGCACCAGACGGCGCGCAAGCTGATCGACGAAGGACTGATCGGCATGCCGATCGGCGGCACGGCCTTCTTCATGTGCCCGGGCCACGAGCGCTGGCACCCCAATCCGGGGTTCTACTATCTCGCCGGCGGCGGCCCGATGCTGGACATGGGGCCCTACTACATCACCGACCTCGTCAATTTGCTCGGACCCGTCGCCAGCGTCAGCGGCGTGGCGACGAGATTGCGCGAGACGCGCGAGATCACGAGCGAGGCGTTGAAGGGGACGCGCATTCCGGTGGAGGTCGCCACTCACGTCACCGGCACGCTCCGCTTCGTCAACGGCGCGGCGGTGACGATCGCGATGAGTTTCGACGTGCCTCGGCATAAGCACGCGCCTTTGGAGATCTACGGCGACAAGGGTTCGCTGCTGGTTCCCGACCCCAATTTTTTTGGCGGAGCGATCGAATTCGCGAGCGCCTCGCAGGATTGGAAGATCATGCCGACCCAGCACGCCTATGCCGACGACAATTATCGCATCGTCGGCGTCGCCGACATGGCGCAGGCGATCCGGGACGATCGCCCGCATCGCGCGAGCGGGGCGCTCGCCTACCACGTGCTCGAGGTCATGCTGGCGTTCCCGGCTTCGTCGGACACGGGCGCCGCGGTGGCGATAAAGAGCCGCCCCGAGCGGCCGGCGATGCTGCCGACGCCCACGATCGTGGGCCCGCTCGAGTAACGCGGCGGCGCCCCGAGAAATGAAAAGAGGGAGGAGCTCGAAATGCGCGAAGCGTTGATCGTCTGGGGCGGCTGGAGCGGGCACGAACCCGAAAAAGGCGCCCACATCCTCAGTGAAATGCTCGAAGCGGACGGCTTCAAGGTCTACATCGAAAATACGACAGAGGCTTTCGCGGATCCCGCGATTCGCGACATGAGTCTGATCGTTCCGATCTACACGATGTCGAAGATCGAAAAGGAAGAGGCGGAGAACCTCACGGCCGCGGTTCGTGGCGGCGTCGGCCTTGCCGGCTATCACGGCGGCATGTGCGACGCCTTTCGCGATTGCGTCGAATATCAGTTCATGTGCGGCGGCCAATGGGTCGCCCATCCCGGCAACATCATCGACTACCGCGTCGACATCGCTCGCCCGGACGATCCGGTCGTGCAAGGGCTAAGCAGTTTCGCCTATCGCTCGGAGCAATACTACATGCACGTCGATCCCTCGAACGAAGTCCTCGCCGCGACGACGTTCTCGGGCGAGCATGCGCCCTGGATCGAAGGCGTCGTGATGCCAGTCGTGTGGAAGCGAAGGCACGGAGCAGGGCGGGTGTTCTACAGCTCGCTCGGGCATGTCGCAGCCGAATTCGATGTGCCGGAAATGAAGGAAATCCTCCATCGCGGGATGCTCTGGGCGGCCCGCTGAGTCGACGCCCGGCCTCAGCGGCGACCCGAGTCCAAATCATCCAAAAGCTGTTTCGCCGCGATCAGGTCGGCGGTGGCGAAGCCCTCCGTGAACCGATCGTAGACCGTTTGCAGGCAGACAAAAGCCTCGGCGCGACGGCCCTGATTGCTCAGCAGGCGGGCAAGGCTCGTCGCGGCGCGGAGCTCCAACGACAACGCGCCTTGTTGGTGTGCAAAATCGAGCGCTTGCCTGAAGAGGTCCTCCGACGGTTTCGCGGTGGCGGGAGCGGCCTGCAACAGCAAAAGTTCACCCTGTAGGCGCAGGAACTCTGGCGTGAAGCCGCCCAGCTCGGGCGACTGAGCCGCGAATCCATCGAGCACTGCGAGCCCTTCGGCGCTTCGCCCTGCCTTCGTCAAGGCTTCCGCAAACTCGGTCCAAGCGGTCAGGGATCGCAAATGCGCATCAGGCTGGTCGATCCCTTCAATGCTGCCGACATCGCCGCCCTTAAGTGCAATCACTCTTCGATACCTGGCGCCGTAAGGAGCCCAATGCGAAAGGTCATGCCTGGTCGAAAGATCGACGAGCAATCTTGTGTAGTCCGCGGCGCCGCTGAGATTGCCTGTCCACAACGCTACCGGACATGACCAGCGAAGCATTGAGAACTTACGTGGCCAATTTCTCTAGCCTCGGCCAGGCTCTTTTCGGCCATCCGTATCGCCTGATCCGGAAACCCCTGCCTCCACAACACATCCGTTAGGAAAACGCGTGCCTCGACTTGCCCGTCGTTTTGGAAGCGAATGACATCATCGAGACGAACACCAGCCTGCCCAAGATCGGCAGCCGAGTACCGCGCGAGCGCTTGATCCAGATGGCGCCGCGCTCCGACAAGGTCGCCCAAAAGAAATTTTGCCGTGCCGAGCATGCGTTCGCCAACCAGTCGATCGCTCTCGTTCGACCTGCTCGTGGCGAGGTCGTAGAACCGTGCGCATAGGACAGGGCGGCACGGAATTGATTTGTCCAGACGCTATGAAAGTACAGGCCCCGCAGAGCACGCAGTTGGTACTCCCAATCGTCAAGGGCCTCGGCAATGTCGAGCACCCTCGCAAAGGCAGCGGCCATCTGAGGGGCGTCAGGCAACGATGCTCCCAGCGCAGTATGAAGTCTCATCTCCTCGCGCGGGTCCGGCGCACTTAGAGTCGCCAAAGCCCCGAGCGCCTGTCCCACGCGACTGCTGCACTCTTCGAGCAGCGATAGGCGCAGCCATAGAGGAACCGCGGCGGTGGTCAGGGCTACCCCTAGCGATCCGTCGCCAGCACGCGAAAAGGCCCAGTCAAGCGCTGCGCGCAAATTGCCGATTTCTCCGGCGTAGTCGGCGAGCCACTCGGCTGCAGGCCGCGCCGGCGCTTCAGCTTCGGCGCGTTTGAGGAGGGTGAGGTAGTACTCGGCGTGGCGGCGCGCCGTCTGTTCGCGCTCGCCGCCAGAGTCCAGTTTTTCGCTCGCGTAGGCCCGGGTCGTGTCGAGCAGCCGGAACCGCGATGTGGCGCCGCTGACATCGGCGACGACCAGCGATTTTGCAGCGAGATCGACCAAGCGTTCGATCGCATCGATCCTCGACCTTGCTGCATGCATGGCCACGGCTGCGGCAGCGTCGGCCGTAAACCCTCCGGCAAAGATGCCGAGAGCCCGGAAGAACAGTTGCTCCTCCTCGCTCAAGAGACCGTAGCTCCATCCGACGACAGCCTGCATGGTCCGTTGTCGGGTCGTCGTTCCCCGGCGCGCCCCCAACAGCGGCAAGCTGTAGTCCAACCGAGTTGCGAGACCTTCGACTCCAAGCGCCGCGACGCGAGGCGCGGCGAACTCGATCGCCAGGGGCAAGCCGTCAAGCTTTCGGCAAATCTCTGCGACCAGCGGGGCGTTCGAATCGTTCAGGTTGAAGTCTTCGACGGTCGCCGTGACACGTTCGACGAACAATTGCACCGCGGGGAACGCCGCCGCCTCGGCGGCGGTAAGCGTAGCCAATGGCTGCGGGCAGCTCAGTGGTCCTAAACGGTGCTCTTGCTCGCCCGCTACCCCTCCCGACTGGTCGCCGGGATGGCGACTCTTGTTCGGGTGAGAAGCGCCGCCGCCAGGCCGGCCGCCGCATCGATGACGTGCTCGCAATTGTCGAGCAGCAGGAGCATCCGTTTGTCTCTAAGCCAAGCGAGCAGGCCGGGAAGGGGATCGTCGGATCGAATCTCCAGGCCGAGCACGGTTGCGATTGCGCGCGGCGCGAGACGCGGGTCGCTGAGCGGCGCCAGATCGACCAGCCAGACGCCGTGTTCGTAGGCGGCGATCGAACGCTCGGCGGCGGCGAGGGCGGCCGTAGTCTTGCCGACGCCCCCAGCCCCCGTGATGGTCACTAGGCGGTCGCGCGACAGCTGCGAAAGCAGCGCCGCCACCGCATCTTTGCGGCCGACCATACGAGTGACCGCGAAAGGCAGATTGTGCGTCCGCGCAGGCGCAATCGTCGGCGACGACGCGGGCTGGAACGACTCCTCAAGGCGTATCGGAGCGACGAAGTTGTACCCCCGTCCGGGAACCGTGACGATGTAGCGATGGTCATTTTGACCGTCGCCGAGGGCGCGCCGCAAAGCGCTGACCTGAATCTTCAGATTCGATTCCTCGACGAACGTCTGCGGCCAGGCTCGGGCTATCAGTTCCTCCTTGCCGACCACTTCGCCCGCGTGTTCGACCAAAACCGCGAGGATATCGAAGGCGCGGCTGCCGAGCCGTACCGGCTCGTCGCCCTCGCGCAGAAGCCGCTGCGCCGCAAGGAGCCGAAACGGGCCAAACGAGATCGCATCGCCGTTCATGAGGAGGCTCGCCGGATTCAGCTATTTTTACCTCATTTTACTTGACTGAATCCAGAGCGAGCCCGCCGCTGCCCAACCGGACGCTCGCGTTAGAACTCTCCCCGCTCGCGGCCTCGGCACAATCGCATCAGAGCGCTTTCGTAGTGGCTACCTCGATTTACGCAGTTTGACCGGACAGACGCACGCAAATCCGGCAAGTTACGAATATGCGCCCGTAACGTTGGCAAATGCCCGGCGGGCATTGAAGCGTGGCGATAGGAGGACGCAATGGACCTGTTCGCATTGCTCCGTTCTCGGATAGCGGCAATCAACGAAGCGGCGTTGCTTCTCGATTTGGCTGAACTCCATCACGCCGAGGCTCAAGCATGCGAGAGCGAGCTGCGGGACAGCAAAGCGCATGCCGGACTTGCAACCTTAGCGCGACGAATTGCAACTCCGGAACGGCCCGCCAACTCACCGAGGCGGCCGAACGGACGTCTTCCATCTGTGGGGCCACGGGGTAAGATGACTGCGCACGCTGCATCTTTGCCGGTGACGCGTCGTCTCCGCAAAATGAAGGTCCCAATCTGCGCGGCGGCCAGGGAGCAATCTATGTCAAGGGAGCGCAACAGCGCTGAGGCGGCGCTACCCAACAGCGAGCAAGAGCTTCATTTGCTCGTGGAGGCGATTCCGGCGGCGGTGTGGAGAGCAGGGCCGGAAGGCAATATTGAATACGTCAACAAGCGCGTGCTCGAATATCTCGGAGCGCCACTGAGCGAAATCATTGGCTGGGGATGGATGGACAAAGTCCATCCGGACGACGTCGCATTCAAAGTGAAGACTTGGCTCGAAAATCTCGAATCGAAAAGTCCTCACGATACAGCCTGCAGATTTCGCGGCGCGGACGGACGATATCGGTGGTTCGCCGTACGGGCGGAACCGCTGCGCGCCAGCGATGGCAGGGTGCTCAGTTGGTACGGCGTCCTGATCGATATCGACGATCAAAGAAAGGCGGAGGAGGCCCTTCGGGAAAGCGAACACGAACTCCGTCAAATCATCGAAGCGCAGCCGGCCTTGCTCTGGTCGGCAGGCCTCGACGGCGAACCGACCCACGTCAATCAGCGCCTCTTGGATTACAGCGGCATGCGATTTGAGGAATTCAAGCGTGGTGGTTGGCAGGGGTTCGTGCACCCGGAAGACTTTCCGGAAACCGCAAGGGCCTTCTATCACGCCATTCACACCGGAACTTCGTACCAGGGTCTGATGCGTCTACGCCGGGCGGACGGCGAGTTTCGTTGGCACCATGCTCGTTGTGAGCCTCTGCGTGATCGACAGGGACGCGTGATCCAGTGGTATGGCGTGACCGTCGACATCGATGGCGGCAAGGAGGTCGAAGAGCGGCCGAGATTCGTGGCGCAACTGCAAGCCACTCTAAATGTAATTCCGGCTCATGCCTGGTACGCGGCTCCGTCCGGCGGCCTCACCTTCATGAACAAACGAACTGCGGACTACCTTGGTCTTCCGAACGATCATCCGCTACGTTTCGGCATCGACATTGGCGCACAGTGGGACGCCCATGTCCCGTTCTTGCATCCGGATGACCGCGAAGGATCACGCAAAGCCTGGGCAGCCAATATGCGCACGGGCGAGGCCAGTGAGTACAGTTTTCGAGTTCGTAACGCTCACGGAGACTACCGCTGGTTCCTCAGTTGCGTCGAACCGCTCCGGGCGGTCGATGGAACCTTACTGCAGTGGGTCGGGGTGAATCTGGATATTGAAGAACTCAAGCGCGCGGAGCAAGCACTGCGGGAGAGCCAAGCCAAATTCCGCGACTACGCCGAAAGCGCCTCCGATTGGTTCTGGGAAATCGGTCCGGATTACAAATTCACTGTGTTGACCGAGAATGCGTTTGGTTCAAACGCTGCGGAGCGAATTGGCACGGCGTGCTGGGATCACGCTCTCGACCTCGAAACGGAACCGGAGAAGTGGCGGCTTGTTCGAGCCACCCTCGACTCACGTAAGCCGTTCCGCGACTTCGTATATTGCTCCATCGGCGGCGACGGTTCACCGATGTACGTGAAGGCTAGCGGCAAGCCAGTGCTTGACGGCAACGGAGAATTCCGTGGCTATCGCGGCACCGGCGCCGATGTGACAGCGACCATACGCGCGCAGGAGGAGCATGAGAGACTGCGTCAACTGGAGTCGGATCTCGCTCACATGAACCGCCTGAGCGTGATGGGAGAACTGGCAGCCTCGCTGGCTCACGAAATCACGCAACCGATCGGCAGCGCGCGTAACAACGCCCGTGCGGCCCTGAATTTTTTGGACAGGCGTCCGCCCGACCTCGGCGAGGTCAGGGAAGCGCTCTGCTGTGTCGTGGGCGACGCCGATCGAGCCGGCCAGATCGTCGATCGAATTCGGGCCCACATCAAAAAGACGGCTCCGCGAAAGGATCGCATCGATCTCAATGAGGCGATCACCGAGGTGATTGGGCTGGCGCGAAGCGCAATCACCAGGAATGGACTCTCCGTCCAGACCCGTCTGATGGAGGGGGTGCTTCCCGCTCAGGGAGATCGCGTTCAATTGCAACAAGTCGTCCTGAATTTGATCCTGAACGCAGTCGAAGCAATGAGCTCGGTCGGCGAGGGCGCGCGAGAGTTGTCGATCAGCACCGGGAAAAGCGGGACAGGCGGCGTCCTCGTCGCCGTGCGCGATTCTGGACCCGGCATTGATCGGGAACGTCCCGAACGCGTTTTCGACGCTTTCTACACCACGAAGGCCAGCGGGCTGGGGATGGGACTGTCGATCTGCCGGTCGATTATCGACGCGCACGGGGGCAGGCTGTGGGCAGAGGCCAATGAGCCGCGCGGCGCCGTATTTCAGTTCGTCTTGCCCAGCGCGGAAAGCAGCTCATGAATTCTCTTCACGCGGCTCACCGGAATGGAGAGCTGCACGAATACACCGCATGAGATGCTTCTCATCAACGGGCTTGCGAAGGTAACAAACGACCCCATCGTTCAGAGCGCGGGCCCGGACGTCGTCATCGGGATAGGCGGTAACAAGAATCGTTGGAATCGTGTACCCCGCGTCCGTGAGGTGTTTATGGAGTTCAAGTCCGGTCATCGCAGGCATATGGACGTCGGCGATCAAGCAGGCGGTTTCGACAAGTCGAGCGGATGCGAGGAAATCGGCCGCCGACGGGAAAGCCTCGACCGTGTAGCCCAGCGACCGCATGAGTCTTCGCATGGACTCGCGAAAGAACTGATCATCCTCGACGACCGAAACCAATGACGCTTTCAGCATAGGGCCTCCGGCGGCTCGCTCGAACCCACCATACCGGCGCCCCCAAACCGTTGGCGCGCCCGCGCCGGAACCATGCAGCTTGCGCTAGAGAGTGCTCCCGGGGCAATGCTGCCGTCCCCTAAATTTTGGCTTATGCTAGGCCGCGAATTGCCCGAAAAAAGCGTGCGAGTCGATGTCGGTGCGCCTACGTCTACGTTTGTGCCGCGCGCGTCATCCGGGCGAAAATGGCGCTGTTCTCGCCCACATATTTGGGCTAAATTATAGCGCAAAGAGCTAGGCCGAACCGAACGGCTCGTTTCCGGGATCGTTTTACCCTGAGCAGCAGCGATGCCTGACTCAAAGCCCACCGTCCTGGTTATCGACGATGATCCGGATCTTCGAGCGTCGGTTGGACGTCTCTTGCGATCGGTTGGCCTAGAGGCGGAGCTATTCTCGACCATTTCCGACTTTCTCAAGTCGAGTCCGCGGGAGGGCCCCACCTGTCTGGTCCTCGACGTGAGATTGCCGGGGCAGAGCGGTCTTGATCTTCAGCGCGAGCTCGACTCGGCGAACAGAGACCTCCCTATCATCTTCATCACAGGGCACGGCGACATCCCTATGTCTGTGCAAGCGATGAAGGGTGGCGCGATTGAGTTCCTGACGAAACCCTTCCGCGATCAGGAGCTTCTCGACGCCATTCAGCTCGGCCTCTCGCTCGATCGTGCTCGGCGCGAGAATGCAAAGGCTCTGGCTACCTTGAGGGATCGCTTCGAATCGCTCAGCGCCAGGGAGCGCGAGATCATGATTGAGGTCGTGCGCGGTCGCCTGAGCAAACAGATTGCCGGCGATATCGGCATCGCTGAAGCCACGGTGAAGGTGCATCGCAGCAGGGCGATGCGGAAAATGAACGCCCGTTCGCTTCCCGAACTCGGCCGGATGGCCGACAAGCTCAAGCTGGCGCCTGAGAAGCCGCAACACTCCTGAACACGGCCCTCAATCGTTTCGTGGCGACCCCGTCATGCTCGGCGCGAGGCCCGGATTTAGCTGGTCCGGAGCTGGAGCCGGTCCTGCCATGTCGATTGGAAGGGACGACGTTTTCGCTTGGTTGGTGGTCGTCGCAGGAATGCAGTCGGGCCGGGCCGGTGGACCCTCGAACACATCGGAAAGCCGGGCCTTGACCGCGGCAACCGTGCGGTCGAGCCAGGCGCCGCGGGTGGCGTCGTCTGCGTCCTTGACAGTCACGGTCGCCGTCATGCCGGAGACGAGCGGAACGCCGGGGGGCACGCTGTCGATCGCGATGCGGACCGGGACGCGCTGCGCCAAGCGGACCCAGGTATAAACGGGGTCGACGTTGGGTAATCCCTGCGGGCCGGCCGCGGCGTCCGATACGCCGATGCCTCGCGTCACGCTCGCCACATGGCCGAGGATGGGCTGCGAATATCCCAGAAGCTTCGCCTCGACACGATCGCCGATGCAGATGCGCGCCATCTTGGTTTCTTCGAAATAGCCGTCGATCCAATAGCTGTCGGTGTCGATGACCGTGATATTGGCGCTCCCCGCATGCGCATAGTCGCCGACCCGCATCAGAAGGTTTGTCACATAGCCGTTCACGGGGCTCACAACCTTGGTCCGCTGCAGATTGATCTCCGCCTGCGCCACCTGTTGCTCCGCAGCATCGAAGGCCGCCTTCGCCTGGAGCGCCGCGCCTGCGTAGGTCTGCTGCTCCTCCGCGGTCGTGGCGAGGCTCGACAATTGCTGGCGCCGCTCGGACTGCACCTTCTTGACCTGGAGATCGGCTGCCTTCTGCTGCAATTGCGCCTGATCAGAGCGTAACGCCGTGACAAAGTCGAAGGCGTCGATGTCATAGAGCACGTCGCCCTTATGAACATATTGGTTGTCGCCGACCCGTAGCTCCACGATCTGGCCTGAAATCTGCGGCGCCACGCTTGCGACCTGCACGCGCACGCGGCCGTCTCGCGTCCATGGCGAGGTGACGTAATAGTCCCATGTCACGAGAGCCATGAGTATGGCGACGGCCGCGATAGCGAGCGTCGCAAGCCCTCGCGCAAAGGCAAGCAACCCGCGGATTGCAAGCCCTCGCTTGCGCGACGAAGTGCGTCGAGCGATCGTCGCCTCCTGGCGGGCCGTTTCCTGCGGCTGAGCCTCGGTATGCGCTGCAGCCTTGAGCGTCACCTGGGGCGGCCCAGCGGCGCCGATCGAGTGTTTTGGAGCCAGCGAATTCTTATCGGCGGGGTCAACTGCGCGACCCGCTGTTTCGGACGTAGACATGAGCGTGTTCCTAAGAGAGCAAGGTGACGAGCCCCAGGATCGTCACATAAAGGCTGAGGCCGGCGACCGACGGATGGCTGAACATGTCTACGAGCCGCAAACGATGCAGGATCGGCCTCAGAAGCAGGAAGATAATCAGCGCCATGGCTGCGTAGGCGGCAAAGGGCGCCACGAGCACGCCTCCAATCGCGACATCGGAAAATGGATGCGTCACCTCCCGTTCTCCCCGGGCTCGAAGGCGCGTTCTGCAGCATCCAAGACGGCGCCCGCGAGGATGAGCATCGCGCTTGCCGACCTCGCTGACGCATCTTCGGGGGAGGCGGCGTTTTGCAGGTCCTGGCCCAGTGCGCGCATGCGCTGCGTGTCCCGCTCCGCGAGCGCTATCCGCGCTTCGAGTGCGAGATGCGACAGAGGGGGCCGGGCAAGTTGCGCGAGGCGCTCGCTGCATAGTCGGATTGCGGCCGCCTGGTCGAAACAGCAAAGCGCTTTCTCCAGGACGGCGCGCCGCTGGGAGTCGTCATCGCCGGTGGTTGCTATCTGACCGATCCGCGTCGCATCGCGAAACATCGCCTCTTCCGGCGCGAGGCGCTGATCCCAGCGCGACGGCATGCGATCGAGCTCGCGGCGGGCCAATTCGATGAGCCAGCGCCGTCGACGCTCGCTAGAGGCCGGGGGAATGATAAGCTGAGCGGCGAGCAGCAGCGCGGGCCCCCCACAGATAAGCAAAGAGGTGATCAGATAAGTCTGGGGATTGTAGGATTGCGAATTGCCCGGAGAGAAGATTGCCAAGATGAAGATCAGGTTGAGCCGGCCAAGCGTCGAGAGCATTCGATTTGGCCTCGTCATCAGCACCGTCGCGCCGATCATGAATGGGGCGAGAGCGATCGCCAGCAGCGGAAAGTCGCTGACGCCGTCGAGGATCGCGAATTCAAGCAGGCCCGCCAGAGCCACGGCGATCGGCACTGCGAGGAGCGCTAGGGTGGTGAAGAGTCGTGGATCGGGCGTCAGGGCTCCGAGCCCTATGACAATCGCGACGATCGACAGCGAGACGTCCGTCGAGGACCAGCCCGCCATGACGAAAAAAAGCGACGCCAGAGCAAGGGAAACAGCCGACCGGACGCCGGCCTCGATTGCGGCGCGCTGCGATCGGTAGAGGGGCGTGCGCCAGGCATGTCGCAGTGGGGCGCCGGACCGCAACGCGGCGAGCCCCTCCAGCACATCATCGTCTCGCCGCAGCAATTCTCGATCGGCCAATACGACTGGCGCCGACATAGGGGCCTGCGGATCAGATTCACAATCGCGCCACGAGCCGGTGGCAGTGGGTGGTTCTTCGCGGCTCTTGCGGTCCAGCGCCGAGGCGATCCATTCCGGCGAGGCCGGGCGGTCCGTTGCGGGCAAGGCGCTCAATGCGCGAGCGGCCTGCAATTCAGCCACCAGCGCTACCGCCGTACTGCGGGCTGCAGCGCTCTTGAAGGAGCCGCCGCCCGATTCCGTGGCAAGGCTCGCCATTTCCGAGCGGAGCAACGCGGTGTCGCGCAGGAGCCCGACCGCCGTCGCCGCGTCCGTCATCTCGCCTCGGATGATGGCCTTCGCATAGGCGCGAATCCTGCGATGGATGGCGGCTAACTGGAATCCGATCTGCAGATCGCTGTCGGGGGCGACGAGCAGGTCATTCACCAGCGCCATTGCGGCGACTCCGACGCCGATCGCGGCGCCTCTCGCGACGACGGTTTGAAAGACTTGCTGCGGCGAATCGAGCTGCTGGATGGCCACGATCGCCACCGTGTAGCCAGAGAGCACCGCCGCATAGGCGCGGTTTCCGTCCAATAACCGGGAGACGTAGACGCAAAGCCCAAGCCATCCGGCGAAGACGGCGAGCATCAGATCTCTCGTCTGAGAGAAGAGGCCGACGATGGCGATCGCCGCCGCCACGCCGATAATCGTCGCAAGCAAACGAAAGGACGCCTTCTCCAGCGCCTGTCCGCGCGTCGGCAGCGCCAGGATCGCGACGGTGATGGCCGCCGTCGATGGCGCGTCGAGCTCCAGCCAGAAGCTCGCGCCCAATGCAAGTACGACTGCGATCCACACCCGGATTCCAAAAGCCCAGGCCTCGGCGGGAATCCCCGCCAAGCTCAATCGATTCGACGTGATCGCGGTCATTTCATTGCTCGCTTCGTCAAGCTGACGGTCGAGATGGACTGAGAGCCGCGCAGATCCTCGCGGCACTGCTCGCTGAACGCGCGCAGCGGATCCATTGCATGGCTACTCGTCAACTTGCGAAACTCGGGAAACGTCTTGTTTGGCGCGAAATAGGTGTCGATGATCATCCGAACCACTGCCTCGGCTTTATCGATGACGGCGGGGCTCGACAGGACGCGCATCCGCCCGATGAGAGCATAGACGCTGACGAGCGCGGCAATCTCCGCCTGGTCGTGTACGAGGGCGTCCGCGTAGAGCTTCGACGCCTCGTCGATGAACTGCTTGTACAGCTTCTGCCGTCTCGCAATGTCCTGGGCGAGCCGCGTCGCGCGATCCTGGCGCGCCTGACTGAGCCAGGTCGAGGCAACCGATGTCAGGCCGCCGACCATGGATCCGGCCAACGCCGCGAAAGCGGGAACGTAGTTGGGAGTCATGGCGAGGAATTCGTTCCGCTCCCCGGCCCTTGGGCGGCGGCCCGAGACGGCTCTGGGATCAATCGCGAACTGCGTTGCCCGGTGAAATAGGACCAGAGCCATTGCCTTTGCACCCTGAGCCGGTTCTGCAGTTGCGGCAGCGACATAAGGTGCAGGAAGACCCAGACGAGCCAGGTGACGAGCCCGCTCATGCGAAAGCGGCCTCTCTCCAGAATCGCGAAATTCTTGCCGACGACGGCCATATTGCCCTTGTCGAAATATCGGAACGGACCCTTCGGCTCGCGTCCCTCGAGCTGGCGCGAGATCCGGCGTCCGACGTAGCGCCCCTGTTGGATCGCGGCTTGCGCGACGCCGGGCACGGGCCGCCCATTGCATATGACCGAAGAGGCGTCGCCGACGACGAACACCCCGGCGGCGCCCTCGACATCCATGAACGGGCCGACCGCCGCCCGACCCGCTCTGTCGGTCTTGGCGCTGAGGACCTTCACAAGCGGCGACGGCGCGACGCCCGCGGTCCAAATCACGGTGGCGCTCGCAATCCTCTCTCCGTTGGCGACGACGCCGCTCTCGTCGACCATTTCGACCTTGACGCCGGTCATGATCTTGACGCCGAGCTTCTCAAGCCTTCGCGCTGCCTTCTCGGCCAGACTCTCGGCGAAGGTCGGAAGAATTCGCGCGCCGTGTTCGATCAGAAGGATCGCGCTCTCGGCCGTGTCGATCCGTCGGAACTGCTTGCGCAGAGTGAGCGTCGCCATTTGCGCCAGGGACGCCGCCAGCTCCACGCCAGTGGGGCCGGCGCCGACGAGGATGAACGTCATCGCGCGCGCGCGTTCATTCTCATCATCGGTCGCATCCGCCAGTTCATAGGCGCCGAGGATCTTCGTGCGGATCGTTTCGGCGTCCGTCAGGCTCTTGAGGCCCGGCGCATAGCGCGCAAATTCGTCATGACCGAAATAGCTCGGTTGCATGCCTGTGGCGATCACCAGGAAGTCGAATGGCGCTTTGCGGGCGCCGACGCCAGGACAACTCACAGCAACCGTCCGAGCGTCGAGATCGACGCCGGTCGCCTCGCCGAGCAGCACGCCGAGGTTCTTTTGCTTGCCGACAAGGTATCGAATTGGCGCGGCGATTTCGGAGGGCGCCAGGACCGCCGTCGCCACTTGGTAGAGCAGCGGCTGAAAGATGTGGTGGTTGCGCTGATCGATGAGAATCACATCGGCTTCGGATCGCCCGAGAGCGCGCGCCGCGGCGACCCCGGCGAAGCCGCCGCCAATGATCACGACGCGCTTTCGGCCGCCTGGGTCCGCGCGATCGGGCACCAGAGAATCTTCCAAGGGAGGTGTACGAACATCTTGCAATGTAGGGCTCATTGTCTTGCCTCGTCCGGGCTTGGCGCGCTCGTCGAGCCACTTCGAGCGAACGCGCCTGTGCCGTGTTCACCGCGACGCTGTGGCGCTCTCGACCTTCTTGCGTAGCTCGAGCAGTCCCAGCAGGACTTCGTCACGCTGGGTCTCGAGCTCGGCGATCGAACGGGAGCCCGCCTCCTCGTGGAGCCCGGCGGCGAGCTTGTTTTGCACCGCCGGCGTCAATTCGGGCGAGCCGAGCACCTTCCACCAGGCGGTCATGGGACCGGTGAATTGCTCGAAAAAATGCTCGATGCCGCCTTGGCCGCCGCCAAGGTGATTGAGCATGACTTGCCCCATGATGCCCCAGCGGAGCCCCGGTCCCCAGCACAAAGCCTTGTCGACGTCGGTGACGCTGACGACATTGTCGGCGACGAGGTAATAGACCTCCCGCGCCAGCGCTGCCTGCAGGCGATTGGCGACATGGCCGGGGACTTCCTTGCGAAGGCGGACGGTCTGCTTTCCGAGCGCTGTGTAGAATTCCGACGCGCGCTGAATGGTCGCCTCCGAAGTCTTCGCGCCGCCGACGATTTCGACGAGCGGAACGAGGTGCGGCGGATTGAAGGGATGGCCGATGACGCAGCGCTCGGGGTGTAGAGGACAATCCGCTTGAATCGCGCTCATGGTGAGGCCTGACGAGCTCGAGGCGATGATCACGTCGGCGGGCAGGGACTCATCGAGCTGGCGATACAGCTTCTTTTTGAAGTCGATCCGCTCGGGCCCGTTTTCCTGGACGAAGTCGGCGCCTCGAAGGGCGGCCGGCAGGTCAGGCGTGAACGAGAGACGGGATTGCGACGCGCCCGCCGCAAGACCCAATCGCTCGAGGGCGGGCCAGGCCGCCTTGACGAACCGTCTCAACGACGCCTCGGCGTCAGGAGCAATATCGGTCGCCACGACGTCCAGTCCGTTTGCCAGGAACAGAGCCGCCCAGCTCGCGCCGATGACCCCTGTTCCGATGATTGCGGTTTGACGAATGGGCCTCATGTTGTCGGACATGCTTGTTTCTCCAGTTGATCAGGGGTTCAGATTTCCGCGTAGGCGATGCCGGTGAGATTGCCCTGCGCGTAGAGGAAGTTGCGCTCGCCCGTTCCGTCGAGCTTCGCGGAATAGACGGAGCCCGCGAAATCGGTCACGAACATCCGGTCGCGCGGGACATCGAGGGCGATGCCGATCCCTTCCATCAGATGCGTGATGAGGATCTCCGGCGCATTAGGCTTGGCGTCGATGGAGGCGCGGTTCACTGTGTTGCCACGGGGCGGGTCGCCGCGATCGGTCCAATAGAGCACGCGATTTTTCAGATCGAGCTCGAGATCGATCGGCTCCGGCAGATGGTCGAAGAAGACCTCGATGTCCGAGCGATTGGCGGCCGTCTCGCCTTTGGGGATGTCGATCCCGGCGCGCAGAAGGCGGCCTTGCTCTCCGTTGTCGGGCCCCTTCTGCGTCCAGTAGATTTGCTTGCGCACGGGATCGATGGCGATGCCCACGCACCATCTGGTCTGGTCGCGGCGATCGGCGTCGCCTCGGCCCGTCTCGACGAGCGTTTCGATGGACGAGCCGTCGAGGTTGGCGCGCATGACGCGCATCCCTTCGCGGTCGCACCAGTAAAGCTTGCCGTTCTTCTTATCGAGCTGGAGCTGCTTGGGCGTGTGTGTGACGCCGCGTGGGACGATGATCCGGCGATTGCCTCCGTCGAGATCGGCGCGCTCGATCGAGCCGTCGTTCGTCGCGACACTGAGGCCCATGTTCGTCCAGTAGATGTGGCCGGCCTCGACGTCGATCGCGACGCCATCCGGAAGATGACAGTCGGAAACCACCACCTTCCGGTCGGTCGCGTCAGGCAGCATCGAGTCGATGCGGTTGCTGCTCAATTCGAGAACGAACAACCGGCCAACCGCGGTCTTGCGGTCGGAGGTGGCGTTCGATTTGGTCACGGTACCCTGATTCATGTCCTTCTCCTTTACGAGGCGCCTTTGGCGCGGCGCGTTCAAGCCGACCGCGGCTATGCGGCGGGGGCTGATTTCCTGGTCCTGGTGAAGTCAGGCGCGCGTTTCTCCAGAAACGCGGCGAACGCCTCCTTTGCGTCCTCGGACCGGACCTGTACGCTGAACTCTTCGTTCTCGAGCTTCATCGCGGCCTTGATCTGATCGACGAATGCCGACTTCATGAGTTTCTTGCTGGCTCGCAGCGCGGCGGTCGGCTTCGCTGCCAGCTTCCACGCCGCTTCGGTCGCCGTGGCCAGAAGGTTCTGGTCGGGCACGACGCGCGTGACCAATCCCAGTTCCGCGGCGCGCCTCGCATCGAAGGGCAGTCCCAACAGGATCAACTCCGCTGCGCGGATGTGCCCGATCCTCGCCGGAAGCGAGTAGCTCGATCCAAATTCCGGCAGCACGGCGAGATCGATGAAGGGCATGCGGAACTTCGCGCTTTCGCCCGCGTAGACGAAGTCACAGTGAGTCAGCATGGTCGTTCCCCCTCCGATAGCGGCGCCGTGGACGGCGACGACGATCGGCTTGTCGAAATCGACCAAGGCGTTCATCAACCGAGCCTGCGGAGAGTCTCCCGGCCCGGGAGGGTTGTTGAGGAAGTCCTCGATATCGTTACCGGCGCAGAACGAATCTCCTGCGCCGTGCCAGAGCGCGACACGCGTGTGTTCGTCGCTGGCGGCGTTGGCGAAGATGTCCGCGAGAGTCGCATACATGCTCGAGGTCATCGCGTTCCGCTTGGCTGGGCGGTTCAATTCGATGCGAAGGACGCCTTCGGAGTGCTCGGTCACAATCTCATTCATCGTGTGCCTCCTGGACTTCACAGTTGGGGCCGCAATGACTTAGCCGTGCAGCTTGTTGGCGGTCTCCGCGATCTTGCGGCCCTGATAGCGGGCGCCCTCAAGCTCGTTAGCGCTCGGTCGACGCGAGCCATCGCCGCCAGCGATCGTCGTGGCGCCGTAGGGCGAGCCGCCGGTGATCTCTTCGAGCGTCGTCTGCCCGACAAAGCCGTAATCGAGGCCGACGATCACCATGCCGAAGTGCAAGAGATTGGCGATGATCGAGAACAGCGTCGCCTCCTGACCGCCGTGTTGCGTGCCGGTCGAGGTGAACGCGCCGCCGACCTTGCCATTAAGTGCGCCGCGCACCCAGAGCCCACCGGCCTGATCGAGGAAGTTGGCCATTTGCGACGATAGCCGGCCGAACCGGGTGCCGGCGCCAACGATGATCGCGTCGTACTCGGCGAGATCTTCGACCTTCGCGATCGGCGCCGCTTGATTGAGCTTGTAGTGGGACTTCGCTGCGATCTCCTCGGGAACCAGCTCGGGCACGCGCTTGACGTCGACTTGCGCGCCGGCTTGGCGCGCGCCCTCGGCCACGGCGTTCGCCATGGCTTCGATATGGCCGTAGGCGGAATAATAGAGAACGAGGACTTTCGACATGGGACTTCCCTTCTCTTGGCTGTCGGCGGCGCAGGCGAACGCCCTACGACTTGTCAACGATGACCAGCTTGGACTCCGCGACGGCGGCGCGGACTTTCGGTGACGCCAGCGTCATTGCAGGCATCGGAATCGGGCGCTCGCACGAAATCGCTCGACCGAAGGCTGAGTGCGTGCCCCATCCTTTCCTTCTTGGTCTGCAAATAGGCCAATGCGTGCGGGCTCGGCGCAGCTTCGCAGGCGAGTTGGTTGACCTCGATGCCGCCGTCCATCAGGGCTGCGACCTTGCGCGGATTGTTCGAGAGCAGGCGCACTCGTCTGATGCCGAGATCGCGCAGGATCGCCACCGACAGGCTGAAATCCCTGCAGTCGGCCTTGAATCCCAGGGCATGATTAGCCTCGACCGTATCAAGGCCGGCGTCCTGCAACTCGTAGGCCTTCAGTTTCGCCATCAAACCGATGCCGCGACCCTCCTGATACTCGTAGATGACGAGTCCGCGCCCTTCACTGGCGATGGCCTGCATGGCCATTTCCAGTTGGTCGTGACAATCGCAGCGCAGCGAGCCGAGCACCTCGCCGGTGAAGCACTGCGAATGAATCCGCAACAACGGAACTCCCGAGGCCGGGTCGCCCATGACGATCCCGAGCGCGGTTTCGACGCGTCCGGCGTCGGCCAGCGCATCACGCTCGAACCCGATGGCGTTGAACATTCCCCACCTGGTCGGCAATCGGGCGGACGCAGTGCGCAGCAGCGTTCCAATATGCGAGTTCATCATCTTTGCTCTCGTTGTGGTCCTCTTCGGCGTGAGCCGCGCAGTCCCGCAGCTCACGCCTCGCCGCAATGGCATGAACGCTACGCCGCACGTTCCTTTCCGTCTGGAACGGCCCCGCTGGCGCGCAACGCATCGACCTCGGCCGCGCTGAATCCGAGCTGTTCGAGAACCTGCTTGTTGTGCTCGCCGATCGTCGGAGCGCGCTTTGCAGGCGCCTTGGCGACGCCGTGCACTTGGATCGGGCTACTGATCGTCGAAGTAAGCTTGCCGCCGGCGCCTTCGAGCGGAACGACGATGTCATTGAGCCGCAGCTGCGGGTCGTTGATCACCTCTTGCGGATCGCGCACGACACCGAAGGTGACGTGCACGCCACTGAAGACTTCGTACCAATGCGCCATCGGCTGCGCGCCGAAGACCTCCTCGAGAATGGCGGTGAGCTGAGCCATGTTCGCCATCAGATTTGCAGGATCGGAGAAGCGCGGATCCGTCAGGAGATCGGCGCGGCCGATTGCTTTCGCCACCGCCGCCAGCTTGTCTGACGTGACGATGAGGACGAACCAGGCGCCATCGGCGGCGCGATAAACGTTCAGCGCCGCATTGGCCGGATTCTTGCGATCGTGCGGGGCGAAGAACTTCGCCTCGCATAGCGCCGCCTGGATCGAGACGCTCGCCGACCAGACGCCCTCGGCGAGCAGCGAGGTCGTGACATACGATCCCTTGCCCGTCCGCTCGCGACGATAGAGCGCCGTGACGATCGCGGAATAGAGGCCGACCGCGGTCGCGTTGTCGCCGCTGCCAGCCACCGGCCAGGTCGGCGGCGCGCCGGCGTCGCGCGTCATCGACAGAAGGCCGCTGCGCGCCCAATACGAGGTGATGTCGAATCCCGGGAGATTGGCATCCGGGCCTTTTTCGCCGAATCCAGTGACATCCGCATAGATCAAACGCGGATTCCATGGCGCCACGACGTCATATTCCAGCTTCAACTTCTTGCGTGCGGGGTGCGGCGTATTGACGATGAGCACGTCGGCCCATTTGACGAGCTTCTCGAGCACCTGTGCAGCACTCGGGGATTTCAGATCGAGTGTGATGCCGCGCTTGTTGCGATTGGCCAGGTGCCATGGGTAGGCATCCTTCGCCTGTGGCTGCGGCGGGATCTGGTGCCCATGCCGCCAGAGGTCGCCGTTCGGCGGCTCGACCTTGATGACATCGGCGCCGAAGTCGGACAGGATCACAGCGGCGCTTGGACCCGCGATGAAGCTCGCCAAATCCACTACTTTCAGTCCGGAGAAAATATTGTCGCTTGCCATTGGGTCTCTCCTGAATCGTCGTGTGCGCTGGTGTGCTCACCGCCCGTGGAACTGAGGCGCGCGCTTTTCCAGGAAGGCGGTCGTGCCCTCCTTCTTGTCCTCGGTCGCCGCACAGAGGCCGAAGTACGAGGCTTCGAGCAGCAGGCCTTCGCCTTGGCTCGTATCCATCCCCTTGTTCGTCGCCTCGAGCGCGAACTTGACGGCGATTGGCGCGTTGGAGGCGATCTTTGTCAGCATCGCCTCGGCGCGCGCGATCAGATCGGCCGCCGGAACGATCTCGTTGACGAGGCCTATGCGATAGGCCTCCTGGGCGCTGATCATGTCTCCGGAGAGGATGAGTTGCAGGGCGCGTCCCTTGCCGACGAGACGCGGCAGACGCTGCGTCCCGCCGCCGCCCGGAATGAGCCCGAGCGCGACTTCGGGCTGACCGAACTTCGCGGTTTCCACCGCGAGCCGCACGGTGCACGCCATCGCGGTCTCGCAGCCGCCGCCGAGCGCAAAGCCGTTCACCGCCGCGATCACCGGCTTGCCTAGGTCTTCGATGAGATCGAGGACCTCCTGTCCGAACCGGCTCGACTGTTCGGCTTCAAAGGCGGTGAGCCGCGCGAGCTCGGTGATGTCGGCGCCGGCGATGAACGCCTTGTCGCCGGCGCCGGTCAGGATGACGCCGCGCACCGCCGCGTCGTCCCGCGCGTGCTCGAACGCCCGTCGCAGGTCGGTCCAGGTCGAGGTATTCAGGGCGTTCAGCACTTTGGGCCGATTGACCGTCACATAGGCGATCGCGCCCTTGGCGTCGTAGAGGACATTCGTGAGGTTCAGCGCTGCTGTCGGCGTCATTGCCGAAGGCGCAAGCGTTCTCGTTTCGGAGTCCATGTCCGAGTCTCCTGTCTTGCAGATGAGGCGAGCCGTGCTTGGCGCCGGCCCGCTACGACCTCACACGAAGGCGCCGATGCCCGTGATCGCCTTGCCGACGATCAGGTTCTGCATCTGATAGGTGCCTTCATAGGAGTAGAGCGCTTCCGCGTCGGTGAAGAAGCGCGCGACGTTGTAGTCGGCGACGATGCCGTTGCCGCCTAAGAGCTCGCGACCCCAGGAGACCGTCTCGCGCGACTTCGCGGTGCAGAAGGCCTTAGCGAGTGCGGCGTGATGGTCGCCGAGCTTGCCGTCGTCAGTCATCTGCGCCAACCTGACCATCAGGCATTGGCAGGCGGTCACGTTGCCGAGCATCTTGGCGAGCAGATCCTGCACCATCTGGAACGAAGCGATCGGTTTGCCGAACTGCAATCTTTCCTGGGTGTACTTGAGCGTCGCCTCGAATGCGCCCATCTGGATGCCGGTCGAAGCCCAGCCCACCATGTACCGCGTCATTCGTAGCACCCGCGCGGTATCGCGAAACGAGTTGCCGCCCTGCAGCCGATTTGCTTCCGGCACGCGCACGTCCTTAAGCGTAATCTGGCCGTTCTGGACGACTTTGAGCGCGATCTTGTGCTCAATCTTCTCGACGCTGAAACCTGGCGTGGTCTTGTTCTCGACGATGAAGCCCTTGACCTGATTGTCCGCGACATCGCGCGCCCAGATGATCGAAACGTCGCACCACGTCGCGTTGCCGATCCACCGTTTCTGTCCATTGAGAATCCAGGTGTCCCCTTCGCGTTTGGCGGTCGTGGTCATCCCTCCGCTTGTTCCGGAACCCACCAGGGGCTCGGTCAGGCCGAAGCAGCCGATCTTTTCCCAGCGCGCCATCGGCGGCAGCCATTTCTGCTTTTGCTCCTCCGAGCCATCGAGGTAGATCGAGCCCATCGCCAGGCCGCTGTGCACCCCGAAGAAGGTGCAGAACGAAGCGTCGGTGCGGGCCAGCTCCATTGCGACGAAGCCGAAGAGCTTTTGGTTTCCACCGGCGCAACCATAGCCCTGGTACCCCAAGCCGCCGAGCTTCAGCTCCTTGAAGGAGGGAAGCAGCTCGAAGGGAAACGCGTCGTCCGCCCAATATTTGTTGATGATCGGCTGGACCTTGGTCTCCATATAGTCGCGCACTTTCTTGACGATCGCCCTTTCCTCAGCGGTCAAGACGTCCACGAGTTGGTAGAAGTCGCTGTTCGGCGCGGGGAGCGGCTTCGCCGCTTGCCTCGCCGAAGGCGCTGCCGCGTGAGGCGCTCCTGCTGCTGTTGACGTTGGCATTGTGCTGTTCCCTTCGATCTTGGAGCGGGCCCGAGATGTAGAGACGGCCTGGCGGCGACCCGGACTACCGCGCGGGCCGAAGATCGGAGCGTCGGGAAGGCCGACGCTCGATCCCGTTCGATCAGGGGATGTTCTCGACCACCATTTCCCAGACGTCGTGGCCTTTGCCGTGCAGCATCGCCTTGGCGGTGTAGACGGCCATCCCGACCACGGCCTCCGACGAAACGAAGGGCGAGGGAGGCGTCACCAATTGCATCGGCTTCACCTTCACATCGAGCACCGCGGGTCCGGGCTGGGAGAGCCAGGTCCGCACGGATTCCTCGAGCTCCCCCGCCTTCGAGACTTGATGTCCCCAAAGACCCATCGCCTTCGCCACTTCGCCGAAGTTGGGATTCTTCAGATCTGTGAAGACGGGGATCAGGCCGGCCGCTTTCTGCTCGATATCGATGAAGCCGAGCTTGCCGTTGTCGTAGACGGCGATCTTGATCGGCAAGTTTTCCTGGACCGCCGTCATCAGGTCGCCGAGCAGCATGGCGAAGCCGCCGTCGCCTGCGAGACAGACGACCTGCCGGCCTGGCTGGCATTTTTGCAATCCAAGCGCCGAGGGCATACCGCTCGCCATCGTACCGTGGAGCAGGCTGCCGAAGGTCCGGCGTCTGCCGCCGGTTTCGACGTGGCGAAGCATCCAGACCAACGCAGTTCCGTCGTCGGCGGTGAACAAGGCGTCCTGGGCGGCGTGCTGATTGATGACCTTTGTGAGGTACGTGCCGGAAATGGCGTCCGAGCCGGATGCGGTCTCGGCTTTCGCCGCCGCCACGTCCTTCTCGTGCCTCTGAACGTGGCCCGCCAGGAACGCGTTGTCTTCATGTTGCTGAAGGCGCGGCAGCAAAGCCTGCAGGGTCGTCTTGATATCGCCGACCACGCCGACCGTCACCGGATGTCGCCGCCCGATATGCGTCGGGTTCTCGTCGATCTGGAGGATCGTGGCCTTGTTCGGATAGAATTGGGGCCAGGCGAAATCAGCGCCGAGCTGGAGCAGCGTGTCGCAATCGAGAACAGCGTGATAGCCCGCGGGGCCGCCGATGATGCCCGTCATGCCGACATTGTAGGGGTTATCGTATTCGACGAAGTCCTTGCCGCGCGACGTATGCGCCATTGGCGCCTTCAATCGCGCAGCTGTGGCGACGACTTCATCGTGCGCGCCGGCGCAGCCCGCGCCGGCATAGATCGTGATCGACTTGCTCCGGTTGAGCACGGCTGCGAGCGCATCGAGGTCCGCGTCGCTCGGGCGAATAAGCGGGCGCGACGCATGAACGGCATAGGGCAGCTCGTCGCTCGCGGCGGCGTTGGCGATGTCCGCTGGGACGACCAGCACGGCGACGCCGCGTTTGGTCAGAGCCGCTTGGCAGGCCGCAACGACTTTGCGGCGCGCCTGCTCGGGCGTCAGAATCATCTCGCAGAAGACGCTGCAGCCTTGGTACACGTGATTGAAATCGATCTCCTGGATCGAATCGAATCCGAGATCGTGTCGTATGATCTGCGTTGCGATGAGGATGACCGGGGCTCGATTGCGATTGGCCTCATAGAGACCATTGATGAAATGCAGGCTGCCCGGACCGCAGCTGCCTGCGCAGGCCGTCAGACGACCGGTGAGCTGCGCCTCCGCCTGCGCCGCGAAGGCGCCGGCTTCCTCATGCCGCATATGGACCCAATCGATCTCGCTGCGATCGATGGCGTGGGCGATCTGGTTCAGTGTATCGCCAACGATTCCATAGCAGGTCTTAACTCCAGCGGCTTGCAGCGTCTCGATCAGAACATCCGCTACTCGTTTGGTCATTTGCGTCGCCTCCTTTGTCGGTATCAATGGTAGTGATCGGCGTCCGGCCGGATCCTCCCTCTGAACACGCTGTAGTTGGTCGCCGTGTAGAGCAGCATCAGAGGGAACACGAAGAGGCCGGCCCAGAACATGAAGGCCAGGCTCGAATGCGGCGCCGCCGCTTCCTCGATCGTAATCGAGAAGGGAATCATGTAGGGCCAGAAGGAGAGAGCGAGCGTGCCGAAGGCGGCCACGAAGATGACGGCGACGAGGCGGTATGGCGCTACGTCCGCTCGCCGCTGCAGGCTCGCCGCGAGGAGATACGCCGCTACGATTCCGATGGCGGGGAAGACGAAAAGATAGGGCCGTTCGAGCCACCGGTGCATGACCTGAAGGTGCTCGATGAGCGCAAAGCCGAACACCGCGATCAGAAACAGCAGCAGCGCGAGCGACAGGACTGGAATGAGCCGATAGGCGGAGCCGCGGACGTCGCCGTGGCATTTGCGAACGAGCCAGCATGCGCCAAGCAGCGCGTAGCCGATGCAGAGGCCGACGCCACAGAGCAGCGCGAAGGGGCTCAACCAACCGAGGTCGCCTCCGACATAGCGGCCATTGACGATCGGCAACCCCTCAACAAGTGCGCCGACCGTCAGGCCCTGCATGAAGGCGGCGACGAGCGATCCCCCTGCGAAGCTCGCGTCCCACAGCCAGCGCCAACGCTCGGTCCGATGCCGGAATTCGAAGGCGACGCCGCGCAGGATCAACCCCGCGAGCATCAAAATGAGCGGCAGATAGAAAGCCGACAGAAGCGTCGCATAGACGATCGGGAAGGCGCCCCAGAGCACGACGCCGGTCACGACGAGCCAGGTCTCGTTGCCGTCCCAGATCGGCGCGATCGCGTTGATCATCGCGTCGCGTCTCCCATGGCTGCCCGCGCCGCCGCTGATGATGCCAACGCCAAGATCGAAGCCGTCGAGAAGCACGTAGAGCAGCGTGCTGATCGCGAGGATGGCGGTCCAGAATAGAATCATCGGTTATTCTCCAGGCGCGAAGTCGGGCGAGTCCGGCAGGGCGGCTTGATCGAGCACGGACATCGGACGGCTGGGGAAGGCGGCCTTCGGGGGCAGGGCGAGCGAGCCGAGAGGGCCGGCGCGAAGCAGGCGATAGATGTAGAGGACGCCGAAGCTGAAGATGAAAAGATAGACCGAGCAGAAGACGGCAAGCGAGATCGCCGCTTCGCGCGTCGTCAGGAACGGCGTCAGCGCGTCCGCGGTGCGCAGGGCGCCAAACACGGTCCACGGCTGGCGGCCCACCTCGGCGGTGAACCAGCCCGTCAGAATTGCGACATAGGGCAGGGGGAAGCTGAGAAACACGCACCAAAGCAGCGGGCGATTTTGTTCGAGGCGCCCCTTGGCGCCGAGATAGGTTCCGAGCCAGGCGAGAAGCAGCATCGCCATCCCGCAGCCGACCATGATCCGGAACGCGAAGAACGGGATGAGCACCGGCGGCCGGTCCTCAGGCGGAAAATCGGTCAGGCCGATTTCCTTCGACGTGAGGCTCATGCTGGCGATGAGGCTGCCCAGGACCGGAACGCTGACGGCGAGGCGGTTCGTCTCGGACGCGGGATCGGGGATAGCGATCAGCACCTCGCTCGCCGGCTGCTCGTCGCGCCAGCGCCCTTCGATCGCCGCGAACTTCGCGGGTTGATCGTCATGGACGAAGTCGCCGACGAGATGTCCGAAAAAGAGCTGCGCCGGAATGAGGACGGCCGCGAGATAGAGACCCATCCGCAGCATGATGCGTGCTTCCGCCTGGAAGTCGCCCCGCAGCAAATACCATGCGCCCGTCGCAGCGACGCAGAAGGCGCCCGTCAGGTACGAGGCGAGCAGCATATGGGGAAAGCGCACCCAGACGACCGGGCTGAAGATGATGGCGCTCCAGTCTGTGGCGACGAAAGCGCCGTTCTCTAGCGCGTAGCCGACCGGCGCTTGCATCCAACTGTTGTTGACCATGATCCAGAACGCCGAGGATGTTGTGCCCAGCGCGACCATCGCGGTCGAGAACAGGTAGAACCACGGCGCGACTCTTTGCCGGCCGAACAGAAGAACGCCGAAGAAGCTCGCTTCGAGCGCAAAGGCCGTGAAGGTCTCATAGGTGAGAAGCGGGCCCTGTATTGGCCCTGACACCCGCGAGAGCTCGCTCCAATTTGTGCCGAACTCGAAGGCCATCACGATGCCGGAGACGACCCCGAGCCCGAAGGCGATGCCGAAAATCTTGAGCCAGAATTCGAAAACGATGCGGTATGCCGGCCGTTTGGTCGCGAGATGGAGGGCTTCGATCGTGGTCAGCCACGCCGCCAGTCCGATCGTGAAGGATGGAAAGATGATGTGGAACGAGACGGTGAAAGCGAACTGTATCCGCGACAGCATCAATGCCGACATGCTCATTGTCGCTCCTCTATCGCCGGAATTGGCGCCGACTACGCGGGATCAAAGTCGTACGAATGCGAGAGAGACTTCTCGACGGCGCGCCGGAGAGATCCATTAGAAGCCGATCCGCGCACGCGGCTGCGATCTGCTGAAAGTCAAATTGACGATTTGGACCGCCGCGGTCCATTGCGCGCTGGTCGCGGCCGATATCGTAATGGTTTCGAGCGCTAAACCTTGGCTTAGAGGCGGTGGCGGATCAAACCCCAAAGCCAGTAACGAATCCGAACAAATCTCGGGTGGGCTTGCTTCAGATCGTGCTTTGTAACCGGCTGTGAGCGCTGCTTGGCTCAAACTTACAATTGCAACTGCTGCTCGAACCGGGCATTCGCGACTGCTGCGGCCCACCCCGGCGCTGCGCGTTTGGCGCAGGAGCGGCGACGTGAGCCCTGTTTGCCGCATGAGCGACTATCCATCACGAAGACATCTGACGGCTCTTGTGAGTGCTTCTCTGGAAGTAGAGCCATCTGCAGCTGCGTTGGATCGACATTGCGAGGAGCGCCATTCCTCCGCTTGCCTCGTCCGCGCACTGGGTTGCTTCGCTCCGCTCGCAATGACGGGGACGGTTCAGACAAAATGCAAAATGCGCGAGAGCCCAGCCGCAAGGATTGCGGCGCCGCCGCGGCTTGCTCTGGTTGGCGTACACATCCGGCGGGCTTATCGAATCGCGCTGAACCCGGGCCAATCGGGCGCCAATTGGAGCTGGTCGGCCATTCGGCCAAGCTCGGGAAGCGACCGGGCGTCCATCTTCCGCATCGCCCTGCTACGGTGGACCTTTACAGTTGCTTCAGCGATGCCGATATCGTCGGCGATTTGTTTGCTAAGGCGACCCCGCGCGACTTGAATCATGATCTCGCGCTCTCTGGGACTCAGCGCTCCGAACCGTTCCCTCAGGCCGGCCAGAGCGCTGTCTTTCTGTCGCCGAGCGCGATCGCGAGACAGGCCAAGCTGGATGGCGTCGACGAGCTCCTGATCGCGAAACGGCTTTGTCAGGAATTCGATGGCGCCGCCCTTCATCGCCTGCACAGACATCGGAATGTCGCCATGCCCTGTGATGAAGATGATCGGGAGTTGCGTATTCGTCCCGGCGAGCTCGCGCTGAAAATCAAGGCCGCTTTGACCCGGCAGTCTCACGTCGAGCACCAGGCAGGCGGGATTGTCCGGCGGTTCGGACTTGAGAAACTCCGAAACAGACGCAAACAGCCGAGCATCCAGATCGAGCGATCGCAGCAGGCGCCCAACCGAGGCTCGAAGCTGCGGATCATCGTCAATGACCGAGACGGTGGACTTCGCGTCAGGCATCGCAGTCATCCATGATCGAAACTCGGCCAGATGAGCCTTAGTCGTCGTCCGAGCGTGGCGTAATTCGGACTGTAAGCTAGTCCCAACTCGCGGACACGAACAGCCCAATTCGCGCCCCCGACGACACGCGCTGCGTAAACTAAGGTTTACACACGCGAAGATTTGTTTCGGAAAGTATGTGAACTCGCGTTCGGCATAGGCCAAAATGTTACAAGCCTGTGGCATTGCTCTGGCGCCGGTCTTTGGCGAAGGTTAGGGACATTCGGGCGCCACGATTCTATTGTCGGCGCCAAGCTGGAGGCCACATGCCGAAAGCGTCACTGGTCTCGATTGTCGAAGACGATCAATTCTTCCGTGAGTCCATGAGAAGGCTGATGAGGTCCTTGGGCTACAGGGTCGAGGCATTCCCGACGGCTGCCGATTTCCTCGCATCCCATCGCCTTGTCGAAACAGCCTGTTTGATCGCTGACGTCCATATGCCGGCGATGACGGGCCTCGAGCTTCACAGACACCTCACCGATGCCGGGTACGCCATTCCGACAATCCTCGTTACGGCCTACTCCGATGAAGACGTCAGGGCCTGCGCTCTGAAGGATGGAGTTGTTTGCTACCTTCGCAAACTAGTCGATGAGGAGCATCTGATGCAGTGCCTTCGTGCGGCTCTCCCATGAAGCCCGCCTGTGGTTCGCAGCGGGCGTGTCTTGGGGATCGCGAAGTCGTCGATCTTACTTCTGCATATGCACGTCCATCATCGCGCCGGGCAGGCTCATATTGGCGTTCAGGTGATACATGATCCAGACGGACCCCCCGATGACGAGGCCGACGATCAGCGCGCCGAAGGCAAGCGCCAGCACGTTGTTGGTGTTGTCTGCGCCGGTGGTGATGTGCAGGAAGAAGACGAGGTGGACGCCCATCTGGGCGACCGCGAGCGCGGCCAACCCCATCAGCACGCCTGGCCCGTAGAGCAGGGCGGTGCCGCTCGCCACCCAGAAGGAGGCGACGGTCAGCACGGCCGCGAGAACAAGGCCGATCACATAGTTGCGCACCGACGCGGAGACGGAATGCTCGCCGAGATCGCCTTCGCCGGGCGCGGCGTCGTGGGTCAGATGGTCACTCATCGAAGCGTCCCCAGCAAATAGACGTTGGTGAAGATGCCGACCCAAATGATGTCGAGGGCGTGCCAGAAGAGAGCGAAGCACATGGCCCGGCGCATGATGCTTGGTCGGAACCCCTTGGTGAAATATTGCGCCATCATCGTGCCGAGCCAGAGCAGGCCCACGGTGACATGCAACCCGTGGCAGCCCACGAGGGAGAAGAACGCCGACAGGAACGCGCTGCGGTCTGGGCCGTTGCCTTCGGCGATCATTTTGACGAACTCGTTGACCTCGAGCCCGAGAAAGCCGAGGCCGAGTAAGCCAGTCACGACGAAGCCGATCTGGGTCCACAGCATGTTGCGCACGCTGGCGGCGATCATGGCGAGGCCGCAGGCGAAGCTCGACAGAAGAAGGAAAGCCGTCTCCGCCGAGACGGTCCTCAGGTTGAAGAGCTCCATCGGCCCCGGGCCGCCAGCGGTCTCGCGCGACAGCACGGCGTAGGCCGCGTAGAAGCCCGAGAACATCACGAAGTCGGACAGCAGGAAGACCCAGAACCCGTAGGCGGTGACGATGCGCTTCGGCGCAGGGCCGGAGGCGGTTGCGCTGGGATCGCGACCGTGGCCGATCGCGTCGTCGCGCTCGACGATCTTCACCAGCCGGATGCCGGGCTCGCGCCCCGCCACGAGGTCCTCGCGGGCCTCGCGCCTCAGCCCGTCGATCCGGGCGAGTTCGTCGGCCGGCACTTCGTACTCGTCGTGGTCCCGCCACGCGAAGACGACGAAGGTGGCGAAGGCGCCGGCGACGCCGATCGCCGCCATCCACCAGATGTGCCAGATCAACGCAAATCCAGTGACGACGGCGAAGAAGGCGACGACGAAGCCGGTCGGGCTGTTGACCGGCATTTCGATCGCTTCGTAGTGCGGCAGCGGCGAGAGCTGAGCCATCGCGATCGCGCGCTGCTTAAGGCTCCAATAGGCCTCCTCGCCGGCGACGTTGGGCATGGCGGCGAAGTTGAACGCGGGCGGCGGCGAGGTCGTCAGCCATTCCAGCGTCCGTCCGTCCCATGGGTCGCCGGTGTGATCGCGCAAACTCGCGCGGTCGCGGATGCTGACGGCGATCGACGCGATCTGGCAGACGATGCCGCAGAGCACCAGCACCGCGCCGAATGCCGCGACGAGCAGCCAGGGGCGCCATTCGGCGACGTCGTAGTGCTGCATGCGCCGCGTCATGCCTTCGAGGCCGACGACGTAAAGCGGCATGAAGGCGACATAGAATCCGACAAGCCAGAACCAGAACGCCGCCGTCCCGAACCGCTTCTCGAGCCGGAAGCCGAACACCTTCGGGAACCAGTAGGTGTAGCCGGCGAAGGCGCCGAACAACACGCCGCCGATGATGACGTTGTGGAAGTGGGCGATCAGGAACAGCGAGTTGTGCAGCACGTAATCGGCCGGCGGCACCGCCAGCAACACGCCGGTCATGCCGCCGATCACGAACGTGAACATGAAGGCGATCGCCCACATCATCGGCGGCTCGAAGCGCACCCGGCCGCCCCACATGGTGAAAAGCCAGTTGAAGATCTTCACCCCCGTCGGCACAGCGATGATCATCGACATGATGCCGAACATGCCGTTTACGTCCGCGCCCGCGCCCATGGTGAAGAAGTGGTGCAGCCAGACCGTGAAGGAGAGGACGCAGATCGCCATGGTGGCGATGATCATCGAGCGGTAGCCGAACAAGGGCTTGCCGGAGAACGTCGAGACGACTTCCGAGAACACTCCGAACGCCGGCAGGATCAAAATATAGACTTCCGGGTGTCCCCACGCCCAGAACAGGCTCACGTACAACATGGCGTTGCCACCCATGTCGGTCGTGAAGAAATGGAACCCGAGGTAGCGGTCGAGCAGGAGCATTGCGAAGGTCGCGGTCAGCACCGGAAAGGCTGCGACGATCAGCAGGTTGGCGGCGAGAGAGGTCCAGCAGAAGATCGGCATGCGCGAATACGTCATGCCCGGCGCACGCAGCTTCAAAATGGTCGTGACGAAATTGACGCCGGTGAGCAGCGTCCCGATGCCGGAGATCTGCAGCGACCAGAGGTAATAGTCGACGCCGACGCCGGGCGAGAAGGCGAGCTCGGAGAGCGGGGGATAACCCATCCAGCCGGCCTGCGAGAACTCGCCGACCAGCAGCGAGGCGTTGACAAGCAGCACGCCGGTGGCCGTCAGCCAGAAGCTCACCGAATTGAGGGTCGGGAAGGCGACGTCGCGCACGCCGAGCTGCAGTGGAACGACGAAGTTCATCAGCCCGATCACGAACGCCATCGCCACGAAGAAGATCATGATCGTGCCGTGGGCGGAGAAAATCTGGTCGTAGTGCTCGGGCGGCAGGTAGCCACTGGAATGGAAGGCGAACGCCTGCTGCATGCGCATCATGATCGCGTCGGCGAAGCCGCGGATCAGCATCACCATGGCGAGCAGGCAGTACATCACGCCGATGCGCTTGTGATCGACCGAGGTGATCCACTCGCGCCACAGATAGGGCCACCAGCCCTTCGCCGTGATCAGGCCGAGCACGGCGAGGATGACGAGGATCACTACGATCGAGGTCACGAGCGGAATTGGCTGGTCGAACGGGATCGCCGCCCAGGTGAGCTTGCCGAGCATCAGGTCCCCCCGCAGATCGCCGCTGCCTGGCCTGTGGCCCGAAGAGCGGGCTTAATCGACGCGGACCGCGGCGGCGCGGTTCCGTTCACGATGGATTCGAACAGGCCCGGCTCGACCGATCGATAGGCGCTGGGGCTCACGTTCATGCTCGGCTTGACGAGCTCCGCGTAGCGGTTGCGGTCGAGGTCCGCGCCCGAGGCTTTCGTCTCGGCGATCCACTTGGCGTAGTCGTCCTGGGGCAGGGCCTTGAGGTCGAAGCGCATGTCGGCGAATCCCTGGCCGCTGAAGTTCGCGGAAAAGCCGCTGTAGGTTCCGGCCTGATCGGCCTGCAGCCAAAGCTGCGACGCCATCCCCGCCATCGCGTAGATCTGGCTGCCGAGGCGGGGAACGAAGAAGCTGTTCATCACGCCGCTCGACGTGATCGTGAAGTGGACGGGAACGCCCACCGGGACCGCGAGCGCGTTGACGCTGGCGACGCCTTCCCCGGGGTAGACGAACAGCCACTTCCAATCGAGCGCGACGACCTGAACCTCAATGGGCTTCGCCTTCCCCGGAAGCGGCAGGAATGGATCAAGATCGTGCGATCCGAACCAGGCTACGCCGCCGAGAACCACGACGACCAGCGTTGGGATCGACCAGACGATCAGCTCGAGATGGCCGGAGAACTCCCAATCCGGCCAATAGAAGGCGCGCGTATTGGACGCTCGAAACCAAAACGCGAATCCGGCGGTGAGGACGAAGACCGGCAGGACGATCGCCAGCATGATCGCCACCGAATCGACGAGAATGAGCTTTTGGGCCGCGCCGACCGGCCCGGCCGGATCGAGAACGCCGCTACAGCCGCCTAGGGTCAGGGCGGCCCCGACTGCGGCCCCACCGGCTAGGCCGCGGGCTATCGGGCCCGACCGCGCGGCGCCTGGACGCGGCGTCGTCGACGCTCGAGGCGACCGCTGTCGAGACCATCCAGCGTCGAACTGCAGGGCGGGGCGCACCGTCCTGTTCCTCAACGCCAGAGGTTGGTCTTGGCGAGGTCGACCACCTCGCTTGAGCGGCGGTCCATCACGGCCTTCGCCAGGCCGTCGGCCAGCTCTGCTGGACTAGGCGCGAGGCGTCGCCCATGAACGTGTTGAGGCGGCCGTCGCCGGCCAGGGAGAGTCCGAAGGTGAGCGACGCTATCCATGGGCATGGTTTTCCCCGGCAGGTCAGTCTCTTACGACGCTGCTGGCTCAGGGGCCCGCAACGCCGCTTGCTCTCACCCTAAGATTTCCCCACGCCGCGCTCAAGGGGGCGGGCGCCGTCATAGCGTCCGGAGCCGGCCGTGGCGTCGAGCTGAGGCGCTCCTCTACGACAAGCGGTATCATCCCCGCCTCGATGCGATCAGCCAGTTCGCGGGCCCTTGCGCCGCGATCACGCCGATCTCGGTGGAGTGGCCGCGCAAGCCGTTCCAATTGCGTTCGCTGAGCACGAAAGTTCAGCGCACGGTTTAGCCGTGGGGTTTCTCTCTATCGAGACTCGAGTCGCCGACGCGTTGTCTCCAACTCCTGTGAGGGCGCTCGGAGGAGACTGAAAGCGTGAGACGCGGCGCATCTGTGAGCAGCCCGCGAATCTGGTTCTTAAGCATCTGCTCTGCGTTGGTCACCCGTTCGCGCTGATGCATGAGCTCGAGCCAGGATTCGATAAGGAATGTCTCGGTGAAGCGTCCGTTGTCGGCAACGTCTTCGTAGACACCCCAAGCATACGCGCCGTCGCGCCTTCGCGCGTGTCCGAGCTCGTCGATAGCGCCGAGGAACGCCGTACGGTTTTGGGGATCGACCCGATAGTCCGCCGTTACGAGGACCGGTCCCTGATTATTCTCGACTTTCCGCGTAACTGTGGGCGCGCGCCAATGCAGGACAGGCGAGAGATCGACCCCGACTCCGGTTTGAAGCTTCCAACGCCACGTCAAGGGAATGCCCAGAACCACGCCGGCTGCCGCCACAAAGTAGGCGATCGGCAGTCCCTCCATGGCGGAGAGTCTCCCCCAGACTGCGCTGCCGAGAGTCGTTGCTCCGAAAACAAAGGTCAGGAATATGGCGAGACCTCGACCGCGCGCCCAATCTGGCAGCGCGACCTGCGCCGATACGTAAAGCTTCGTCAGGACAACGGTCCACGACGCGCCGGCAAGGAGACATCCGCAGATGGCTGTGGCGGGCTGGCGGGCGAGTCCAAATAAGATAAGGGCGAAAGCCGTGCCGATCGTTCCCGATGCGACCAGGCGGTCAGGCCCGAGCTCGTCCTTCAGCCATCTCAGCGCCAACGAACCCCCGACGGCGCCAACCCCGATGGCGCCCAGAAGAATGCCGTAAAGTTGCGGCCCCTGGTACATTTGATTGCGCGCGACAAGAGGGAGGAGAGCCAAATAGGCGCTGGCGAAAGGAAAGAATGCGAGGACGCGCATCAATGTCGCGCGCAAAAACTGATTATTCGCCGCGTGGCGAAGACCTGCGCGAACAGCGCTGGTCAAACGCTCCGCGGGCAAGCTCTGAGCGCTTTTTCGTGGCGTGCGCCACCACAACAAGGCCGCGACAATCCCGAAATTGCTCGCCGCGAAGATCCAGAACGGGACCGCGATTCCAAACGCAGCGATGACAATACCGCCGAGGGCCGGCCCCAAGGCGCGCCCAAGATTGAAGCCGACGCCATTGGCGGCCGTCGCGCTTTCGAGATCCTGCCTGGACACGAGAAGCGGGATCGTCGACCCCCAGGCGGGCGACGTGAGGGCTCCGCCAACGCCCAACAAGAAGGTCGTCGCCAACAAGAGCGCCGGTGTGGAGAGGCCCAAGGAAACCAGGCCCGCGAAAATCGCGGAGACGACCAGGATGGCGACTTCGACGATGATAAGTAGCCGTCGCGAGTTCGATGACGTCAGCCAAAGCGCCGGCTGGCAGGGTAAACATGAACAAGGGCAGGCTGACCGCCACCTGAACTAGCGATACGGTCATCGGATTGGCGTCAAGGCTCGTTATCAACCAACCGGACGCGGTATCGAACATGGCGGTGCCGACGTTCGAGATGACGCTCGCGGTCCATATGACCGTGAACGCCACATAGCCGAAGGCGCCCCATCGAGAGGGAGCGGGTTGCGCTGGGGTGTCGGAGGAACTCAGATCGGCGCTCAAGTAAGTCTCCGCAGGTAGGGTCTTCGGGTTTTCACGCGAACTAGACGCCATAACCACGCTCAGGATCTTAAGATCGCCTATTTGGCGCCTCGGTTCCCAGGCGATATGCTCGCCGGGGGCGACAGCCAAAACTTTAGCTAATAACGGTCCAGTTCGGCGGGGCAAATCAAACTGCAGAAGGTCTTATATCGCAGCATTCGGCCGTCGCAGGCCAGACGCTCGATGAGGAGATTGCCGTGGTGGAGGACAGCTATCACAAGGACCGCATCGCCAATCGTCGGCTGCATCCCGAAACGCTGATGATGGGTTACGGCTATGCGCCCGGCCTTTCCGAAGGCGCGCTCAAACCGCCGATCTTCCTCACATCGACCTTTGTTTTCGAGAATGCCCAGCAGGGCAAGGATTTCTTCGACCTCACCTCCGGCCGCCGCCAGCCGCGGCCGGGGGAGAGATCGGGCCTCGTCTATTCGCGCTTTAACAACCCCAACCTCGAAATCCTCGAGGATCGCCTGGCGATCTGGGATCAGGCGGAGCGTTCCGCCGTCTTCGCCAGCGGCATGGCGGCAATCTCGACGACGCTCTTCGCCTTTCTCCGTCCGGGCGATACGGTCCTGCACAGCCGACCCCTCTATGGCGGCACCGAAATGCTGCTCACGAACCAGATGGGGGCCTTCGGCATCACGGCTTTCGGCTTTCCCGACGGCATCAATGTCGCCGATATGCGCAAGACGGCGGAAGCAGCGCGCGCAAAGGGCAGGGTGGGGCTTATCCTGGTCGAGACCCCGGCCAACCCGACCAACGGTCTTGTCGATCTCGCCGCCTGCGCGGCGATCGCCGACGAGCTCGAGAAGACGCAAGGCCATCGACCGCCGGTCGTGGTTGACAACACGATGCTCGGCCCGATGTTCCAGACGCCTTTGAAATGCGGCGCCGATATCGCACTGTGTTCGCTGACCAAATACGTCGGCGGCCACAGCGATCTCGTTGGCGGCAGCATCAGCGGCGAGTCGAGCCTCGTCAAACAGGTGTTGAGCTGGCGTAGCTTCATCGGCACCCAGCTCGATCCAAATTCCTGCTGGATGCTGATGCGTTCGCTCGAAACGCTCGAAATCCGCATGACCCGTTCGAACGATAACGCCCGTCTCGTCGCTGAATATCTGGCAGGTCATCCCAAGATCGCCAGGGTGCACTATCTTGGCTTCCTCCAGGACGGGGATCCGCGCAAGACGGTGTTCGACCGGCAATGTTCGGCGCCGGGCTCGACCTTCGCTTTCGACGTCAAAGGCGGCGAGAAACAAGCCTTCGCGTTGCTCGACCATCTCCAGATCATGAAGTTGGCGGTCAGCTTAGGCGGCACGGAAACGCTGATCTCGCATCCGGCCTCGATGACGCATTCGGGCGTCGCCCGCGAATTGCGCGAGGAGATCGGGCTGACCGATGCGCTGATCCGCGTATCTATTGGCGTCGAGAATGTAGAGGACTTGATTTCGGATCTCGCGCAAGGCCTCGAACACGTCTGACGCGTTTCGCTGGCGTCACGCGCTCGTTGCGTCGCGATTGAAACGGACGGGTTCATCAAAACGGCTGACGACACAGGTAATTAGGACGGGCTAGCTCCGAGGCTGCCCATGCACTAACATTCGCACTAGCCCCAACGAGGGCTGATCGATCCGGTGCGCCGCCTTCGAGCACGGCTTGCGCCGACAAGTTTGGTGCGCCGGGACCCCAAAAGACCACGACCGTCAGTCGCCTGGAGGCTTCTTGATGCTCACAATCGCCCAGAAACGCGCGCGTTTCGCCGAATTGCACGCTGGCCCCGGCTGCTTCGTCATCCCCAATCCCTGGGATGTCGGCTCCGCCAAATATCTCGCCTCACTCGGCTTCAAGGCGCTCGCGACGACCAGCGCCGGCGCCGCTTTCGCCGCCGGCCTGCCCGATGGCGGCATGACGCGCAAGGCCGTGCTTGCCCATATCGGCGATCTTGTTGCTGCGACCGACGTGCCCTTCAACGCCGACTATGAGGCGGGTTTCGCGACGACGCGCGACGAACTCCATGAAAGCGTCTTGCGCTGCATTGCGACGGGCGTCGGCGGTTTTTCGATCGAGGATTACACGGGCGATTCCAACGCGTCCTTTTACAGCCCGCACGAGGCGGCGGAGCGCGTTCGCGTCGCGCGAGCGGCAATCGATGCGAGCGGCGAGCGGGTGCTCCTGACAGCGCGCAGCGAGGCGGTCTTGCGGGGACACCCCGACGGGTTGAACGAAGCGCTGCGCCGCCTCTCGGATTATGCGGAAGCCGGCGCTGACGTGCTTTATGCGCCAGGCCTGCGCAGCGCCGACGAGGTGCGCCAGGTCGTGCGAACCGCCGGGCGTCTGCCCATCAATGTGCTGGCCTTCACGCCGGGGCTCACGCTCAAACAACTCGAGGATCTCGGCGTCCGGCGCGTCAGCGTCGGGGCTTCGCTGGCGCGCGTCGCATGGAGCGGGTTCATAGGTGCAGCGCAGGACATTGCGCAGCATGGGCGGTTCGATAGTCTCGCGCACGGCGCGCCCTTCGCCGATCTTAACAATCTGTTCGCACAGTCCGGCTTGACGACGCCATAAAGGCGAGCGCAGCGCCGCGGGGAATCAAGCACGGCGCGCCATCACCAACTTCTGGGGCGAACGGGCCGCCCTTCATCGATCATCCGCGCCCTTGCCGATGTTGCTGTCGCCAGTCCGATCCCACGCTGTCACAGGCGGTCGGCATCTGAAAAGGACTCGAGGGATGGCGTTCAAGGTTCAGGTCGGCCCGGCGCAGATCGCCATCCATCAGGCGCAGTCGGTGCTGTTGACTGAGCCCGACGGGCAGGTGAGCTGGCCCAGTAACCGCGGGCTGTATTTTCGCGACACCAGGGTGATCAGCGCCTGGGCGATTTACGCCAACGGCGAGCTGTGGGACCTGCTGAATGGTGGCGCTGTCGCCCCTCATGCGGCGCGCATCTTCTTGACTAACCGCGCCTTCATGAGCGAGGACGGTCCGATCGCAGCGCGCACGCTGGGGTTGGTGATCGGCCGCCATATCGAGGGGGGCCTGCACGAGGATATTGACATCACCAATAACCGCCAGCAACCGGTGCGCTTCAACCTGGAGATCGCGATCCGCGGTGATTTTGCAGACATCTTCGAGGTCAAGAGCGATCAGATCGTGCGCCGCGGTCGCATCACCACGTCGTGGTCGGACAAGCGGCAGGTGTTCCGCATGACCTATCGCAACAGAGATTTCTGTCGCGAAGTGATCGTCCGCACGGGCGAGGGAGACGGCGAGCCGGCGGTGAACGCCAACGGGCGGCTGAGCTTCGACATAACGCTGAAGGCTGGGCAGGCTTGGCATCGCTGCTTGCTCTACGACTTTGTGGATGGCGCGAAGCGCATCCTGGCGCCGCGGAAATGCACCCATTCCAGCGCGACATCGGAGCATGCCGGCAAGATGAACGAATGGCAGCGCGCGGTGCTGAAGATCGACACGAGCAACGAGGAATTCTATCGCTGTTACAACCAGGGCATACAGGACATGTCCGCTCTGCGGCTGCCGCTCGAAGGCACGGATCACATGGTGTTCGTACCCGCCGCGGGGCTGCCATGGTTCGTGGCGCTATTCGGTCGCGACACGCTGATCGTCTCGTTGCAGACGATGATAGTCTATCCAGAATTTGCCGCCGGCGCGTTGGAGGTGCTGGCGGAGTACCAGGCGACGGAGCGCGACGACTATCGCGACGCTGAGCCGGGCAAGATCCTGCACGAGCTGCGCTACGGGGAACTCGCGCACTTCAAGTTAATCCCTCACACGCCGTACTACGGCACTGCCGATGCGACGCCGCTGTATCTGGTGGCGCTGCACGCGGCGTGGCGGGCCACCGGAGATAATTCTCTGATTGAGCGGCATTTGCCGAACGCCGAGGCGTGCCTGACCTGGATCGACAAATACGGCGATCGCGACGGGGACGGTTTCCAAGAATACGAGACGCGCTCGACGGCCGGCTATGAGAATATGGCGTGGAAGGATTCCGGAGACGCCGTGATGTATCCCGACGGCGCGCTCGTGCGCGGGCCGAAGGCGCTGTGCGAATTGCAGGGCTATGTCTACGACGCGTGGCTGCGAATGGCCGAGATTTATGTTGAACTCGGCAACAGGCGTCGCGCCAACGCCCTGCGCAAGAAGGCCGCAGCGCTGTTCAAGAGGTTCAACGAGGAGTTTTGGGACGAAGAGTCCGGCTTCTATGCCCTCGCGCTGGACGGCGAGAAGAAGAAGGTGCTGTCGACGGCTTCCAATGTCGGGCAGTGCCTGTGGTCCGGCATCATCGCGCAAGAGCGCGCCGACCGCGTGGTGAAGCGGCTGATGCGCAAAGACATGTGGAGTGGGTGGGGAATCCGCACACTGTCGGCGGATCATCCTGCGTTCAATCCGTACAACTATCAGACCGGCGCGGTGTGGCCTCACGACAACTCGTTGATCGCGCTCGGCATGCGGCGCTACGGATTTGCCGCAGAGGCCGCAGCGGTGGCTCGTGACATCAGCGGCGCCGCGAGCCACTTCCTGCTGAATCAGCTGCCGGAACTGTATGGCGGGTTACAGCGCGACGCCACGAGTTTCCCGGTGCAGTATCTTGGCGCCAACGTGCCGCAGGCCTGGGCTGCGGGAACGCCGTTCATGCTGCTGCAGGCGATGCTTGGGCTGCAGCAGGACGCGCCGCGCGGCAAGCTCTATGTCGATCCAGCGCTGCCGGATTGGCTGCCGGACGTGACGCTGACCGATCTTCGTTTGGGTCGGCAGCGGTTCGATATCCGCTTCTGGCGAGACGGAAAGGAAACGTTCTTCAAGGTTCTGACGGGCAAGCGCGACTCGGTGGCGTGGAGGTCCGTCGCGCTCTCCGCAAGCGCGGCAGGAGAGTGACAATGTCGCCCGATGAGAGCGACAGCTCTCGCTCGGGAGAGCCTCCGGTGCGACCTGACGCCCGGCGGTCGCCAGACTCAGGATCAGACGTGAGCGATTTTGATTAAGCTATTGAAATATATGGCTGACGACGCAGTGCGGTTTGAACCGGTCTGGGGCCGCGGATTCCCTGCTAACAGGGAAAATAGCAAGGGAAATTGGCGAGTTTAGGCCGTTTCCCGGCGAATTTGTCCATAAAGATATTTGCAATTCAAGGGGTTGCGAGCGAATTCCCTAAGAATCGGAACAGGGAATTAATTCCGCCTAACTGGGAGTTGTTGTCCCCGGAACAGGGTGAATACGGCGTGAGGCCGAGCCACGCCGCGAAGTCGCGCCCCTTTGAAAAGCTCTCCGACGGCGGCGCAAGCGCCTCCACAACGACGGCGCAGATGACGCCGACGCCTGGATCGTCATCAATCGCTTGGCGGTTTGATCGCGGCGCGCCCACTCGCGAAGCTCTCTTTCGAGCAACCCGATCTGTTCGGCGAGCGTGGCGATGTGGCCAAGCAGCACCTGGCACAGGGCAACGACCGGAGCCGGCCGCTCGACGTGCACGGGTCCGTTGGGAGCGACGACGCAGTATTCCGCCATATGTCCGCGCAGGCGTTGAACGTTTGGGTGCGTTGGCGGACAAGCAGATCGTGCGTTTTCGTGCGGCCGTCCGGGAGGCCGTGCGAGCGCCACGGTCTCGACCGAACCAAACTGGGCTTTTCCCGTCCGCAAATAACGCGCCGACTAACAGATAGGACTCTTTCAACGCCATGGCCGTGATGTGACTACGAATCGCCGTTGTTCTGCTGGTCCCCTTCTATCCGCCGGTCACGCTCATGTGTCGCTCCACCGCCGGAGGTCGATGCATTCTGTCGATGACGAAGTCGTGCCCCTTAGGCTTCCGGGCGATAGCATAGCGGATCGCCGTTTGGACAAGCTCGTTCCCTTCCGACGCGCGCAGTGGAGTCCGTAAGTCCGCTGCGTCCTCTTGACCCAGGCACATGTAAAGAGTGCCAGTGCAGGTCACGCGGACGCGGTTGCATAACTCGCAAAAATTGTGGGTGAGGGGAGTGATGAAACCGACAAGCCCTCCTGTTTCGCGCACTCTCACATAGCGCGCAGGGCCACCGGTACGGTAGTTGGTCTCTTCCAACTTGAAATGTTGTGCGAGTTGGGCGCGCACTCGGGTCAAAGGCAGATACTGATCAAAGCGTTCCGGTCCAATTTCGCCGAGGGGCATGACCTCGATGAAGGTAATGTCCATGTTCCGCTCGTGGGCCCATCGCACCATCGATTCGAATTCGTCCTCATTGGTTCCCTTGAGCGCAACCGCGTTGATCTTCACAGATAGGCCGGCGCGCTGGGCGGTCTCGATGCCTGCAAGGACCTGGTCGAGACTCCCTCGTCGGGTGATTGCCTTGAATCGCGCGGGGTCCAGCGTATCGACCGACACATTGATCCGGCGCACGCCGCAGCTCGCGAGATCGCTGGCGAATCTCGATAGCTGCGAACCGTTGGTAGTCATCGTGATCTCGTCGAGCCCTCCCGTTTCCAGATGTCGGGAGAGCGAACGAAGCAGAGTGATTATGTCACGGCGAACGAGCGGTTCGCCGCCAGTGACGCGTATCTTGCGCGTTCCCATCTCCACGAACGTAGAGCAGAGCCGGTCCAACTCTTCGAGTGTAAGAAGCTCCCGCCTCGGCAAAAACGTCATCTCCTCCGCCATGCAATACGCACAGCGGAAATCACAACGGTCCGTGACCGACACCCGGATATACGTGATCGCTCGTCCGAACGCATCGACGAGGGCCGCATCGGTGCGCTTTCTCAGGGTGTCTTGGTTCGTCATATTTCCTCTTGCAAGACCGAAGTGGCGCTCGGGCGATTGATCGCCCGAGCCTGATTTTCGAGCGTCCAACTACACGCTGAATTCCCAGGACTTGAAGGTCGTGCCATGCGCGGCGCCCGGCGCGGATGCAATCTTTCTAATGTTGCCCCACGTCTGCTTGTAATTGGGAATGATCAGCTCGTTGACGCCCGCCGAGACCACATTTCCCTGGACGCCCGTCGGATAAGCGAACAGCATGAACGTCTGCTTGCGCTTCGCGCTGGGCGTCGGGTACGCCATCGCTTGGGTGGCGCCATTGTCATTGTAGACTTCGACCAAGTCGCCGGCTGACAGGCCGATTTCCTTCATGTCGTCTGGGTTCATCTGGATGAACGGATAGGGCCAGCGGTCGGTGATGAAGTCGTCTTGCTGGTCGAGGTATGCGCTCTGCCACACCTGGTTCGCGCGGCCGTTGTTGATGAGGAAAGCGAATTTCTTCGAACTCCTCCTCTTTCCCCGGGGCTTGCAGTCCGCGCCACTGGGTCGCCATGAAAGTCGCCTTGCCGTCTTTGGAATTGAATTTTCCGTCGGCGAAGAGACGCTTCGTTCCGACGAGCTTGCCGTTCTCGAAGCCGGATGCTGGCTCTTGAACGCCGTTCGTTCCCATCGCGCGTAGCCGTTCATAGGTCACGAACTCACCGCCTTTTGCGTTGGCGTGATACCCGTCCGTGAACGCGTCTTCCTCAGTCTTCCAGTCGAAGCCTTTGAACTTATCCGCGACGTCCTGCTTGCCCATCTCGCGGAACACGCGTTCGAGGTTGTTGGCGAGACGCGCGGCGATCAAGCAATCGGGCATGGCGTGGCCGGGCGGGTCCATATAGCGCTCGGTCAGACGCATCCTCCGCTCGCCGTTCATCGAGGTAAGGTTCATCTCGCCTGCCGTCGCCGCCGGCAGCCATACATGGCACGCCTGGCCTATCTTGGTGGGAACGATATCCACGTCGACCGCGAATAGCCCGCCCTTCGCAATCGCCGCGAGGATCGCCGCGATCATTGCTTTTTTGTCGCCATACGGAACCGCAGACATGGCGTCCTTCACCAAATCTGTCCGCTTCTTATAGGCTTGCTTGAACTTATCGGCGTTCAGGGTTGTTTTATAATGGTCGCAGGCCCAGATGTGGTGCACGCCGCCCTTACCGCTGATGAGAAGGTTGTCGACATAGGGGGCGGGGCGCGGTCCCGGATAGTCCGGCCGCACGTAGCCTTCTTGGTGGCCGCCCATCCGGACACAGCCGCCGCCGGGGCGACCGACGTTTCCGGTGGCTAGCGCAATGTTCACCAGGGCGCCGTTGGTGCGGTAATTATCGTTGCCCCAAATCAATCCCTTCTCATAGGCGAACATCGTCCGCCGCCGCGCGCCGCCATCCTTCGGCTGCGCGATCCACTCGGCGGCTTTGCGGATGTCGTCGACGCTCAGGCCGGTGATCTTCGCAGCCTCTTCCAAACTGGTCTTGTTGGCCGCCACCGCCGTGTCGAAGTCCTTGGTCGATGCAGCGATGAAATCCTTGTCGACCCAACCCTTCTCCGCGATGTAGGTGAGCAACGCATTGAACAGCGCAAGGTCGGTGCCCGAATTGATGGGGAGGTGCAGCACCCCGTCCTTGCCGGCTTCGATCTCACAGGCGTTGATAGTCACTGTTCGGCGCGGGTCGACGAAGATGATCCGCGCGGCGGGGTGCGCTTCTCCTGGCAGCGCCGCATTTTTCTTCTCCATCGAGGTGCCGCGCAGATTCGGGACCCAATGATTGAGGAAGTAGTTGGTCTGCGTCTCAAGGGCGTTCGTGCCGACTGCGAAGATCGTGTCAGCGAGTTCCGCATCCTCGTAGCAATTGTTGAGTTCTCCCACCCCCATATCGCGGGTCGCGTGGACTTCGGAATTGTAGGCCGGGCGATTATGGATGCGGATGTTCTTAATTTTCATCGCCCCAAAGTAGAGCTTGCCGGTGCCCCACGTGTTTTCGTAACCGCCGCCGGCGCCGCCGTGATCAAAAGCTGAGACGAACAAACCGTCTTCGCCTTGTTGGTCGATCACAGCCGCCGTCACGCGCGCCACGAGGTCTAGGGCGTCGTCCCAACTCGTCGGCTGCATCTGGCCATAGCGCCACACCATCGGCTCGGTCAGGCGTTGCTGTTGGGTCGAGCGGGCTTCGGAATAGGACTCCTCAGCCATCCGCGCGCCGCGGACCGAAGCCAAACCAGAATTCACCACGCAATCAGCATCTGGCTTGATGACGATGTGCACGTCCTTGCCGTTCTGCTTGACGATATTATACATCGACGGCGCGTACCAATTGTTGGTCATCGAGTCTTGTTGCTTGGAAAGGTCCACCCCGAATATGTTGGCGTTGGGACTCGTGCCGCCCTGCTCATTGATGTCCCAACTGTAGGCCTTGTATCCGCAGCCGACGATGCAGAACTGACAGGTGACGTTGTGCACCTTGGCGTCCGCGGGGATGATGGGGAGTCGATCGATTTGACGCTTGAAAGTCATGGTTCAACCCTCCAGCACATTCGACAGGCGGCCGTATAACAACTCGTCGATGCCTTCGGCGTAGATGTCGCCTTTAGCGTCCACCCGCAGGAGGTACTGAGGAAGGTTGGCGGTCGCTTGCCCCCAAACTTGCTGGCCTCCGTTTTCGCAGTCGAAGCGGGAATAATGGCCGGGGCAGTTCAGCGTTTGGTCGGTCGGGTTGTAGGCGAGCGGAAAGCCCTTGTGCGGGCATACGGTCGTAAATCCGACGATGTCGCCGCCAGGGCCGACCCCGCCAGGCACTTTGATTCCGAGCTTCAGCAATACGCCCGGGGCATCGGCGTCGGGATAGGCGACCTCCAGCGGGGCATTGAGCTTAAGATCGCTCGTGTTCGCAAGCCGGTTTCCCGGATAGCGAAGCCGCGCGAGTTGCGGGGCCGCCTCGGCCCTTTGTGGAACGACGCTCGTGGCTGCTGCTCCCGCGACGGCGACGCCGGCCCCGGAAAGGAACCAGCGACGACCAATGTCGACTTTGCGATCACACCTATTCATCCGCTTCCCCCTTGCTAAAGGAATTATGGGATCGCAATCGCAAGAGGGGCGCCGCGCGGCGTCAGGGTGGTTAGCCAAGCAAAATCAAGGGGAAGCGCATCCGGAGTCGCATTGGCTGTCCGGAACTACGAACATCTTCGAAAACCGAGGTTTGGAAATTCGAACGCGTGGAAGCCTATGCTGCGGCAGCTGCCGCCTACCTGTTCCAGCGCGTCGCGTGGTCACTGCCGTGACGGCTCGGCGTCGATGCCGAACCGATGCATCTTTTCCCACAGCGTCGTGCGCGAAATCTCAAGCCTCTTCGCTGCTTCGCTGATCTGACCGCCGGTTTCGCGGAGCATCCGTTCAATTTGGCGTTTCTCGGCGGCGTCTCGGACCGCTGCGAGCGAAAGGATCGGAATAGACTCGTCGACCTTCGCTTGCGCCCGTTCAGGAAACATATCGGCTGGCATCACCCATGGACCTGTTGCAAGTGTCACCGCTCGTTCGACGCGATTGCGCAACTCGCGAACGTTCCCGCGCCATGGATGAGCCAGCGCGGCTTCTTCGGCCATCGAACCGATGCCCCGCAGCGAATTGTCGTGCTGCTGGGTGAAGAGCGCGAAATATCGAGACAGAAGCCACGCAATATCGTCTGGCCGCTCGCGAAGAGGCGGGACCTCAACCGTCACGGCATTGATCCGGTAGAAGAGGTCCTCTCGGAAGGTCCCGCGGCGCACCTGCTCGGAAAGATCCTCGCTTGTGGCGCACACGACGCGCGCCTTCAACGCGATGGGCGACTCGCCGCCGACACGATGAAACGATCTCTCCTCAAGCACGCGCAACATTTTCGATTGGAGCGCAAGTGGCATCGCTGCGATCTCGTCGAGAAACAGTATGCCGCCGCGGGCGCGCTCGGCATAACCCAGATGACGTTGATGGGCTCCGGAGAACGCGCCCCGCTCATGGCCGAAAACTTCGCTTTCGAGAAGCTCTGCCGGGATAGCGGCGCAATTCACCGCCATGAATGGCTCGCTCGCCGACGGCGAGACCTGATGCAAAAACCGCGCGCAGACCTCCTTGCCAGTCCCCGTTTCCCCGGTGAACAGAACGGACAGCGATCGGGGCCCCAACCTCCGCAGCAGCGATTCGATTCCGCGCATCGATGATGACACGCCAAGCACATCTTGGCTGTCGCCGCGTACGCGCAGCGACAGTATTTCGCGCGCCTTTGGAAACAGGCTCGCAAGCTCAAAAGGCTTAGTTAGATAGTCATGCGCTCCTGCGCGGACGAGGGCGACCGCCTGATCAATTTGGCCGAACGCGGTCATGAAGATGAAGGGGGTCGCCGGCGAGCGAGCGTTCGCGGCACGAAACACGTCCTCACCCGTCATGTCGGGAAGCCGAATGTCGCAGAGCACAAGGTCAGGACACAGTGCGGACATGCCGTCGACGGCTTGCTTGCCGGTGTTCCACCAAATGGTTCTCCATCCCTCCAATTCGAGAGCACGCTGAAGGGATTCGCCCATAATTGGATCATCATCGACAACCGCGATGCATCCAAGCTCACCCGACATGCACTTCCTCCTCGCCAAGAGGCTGTTGGACGGTGTCTAGTTGAGCGACACGCTGGAACGGCCAGGTCACTCGGATGACGGTCGTTAGACCGGTCTGCTGCACGATGGAAATCTCGCCATGCTCATCAGCAACGAGGCGGCGCACGATCCACAGTCCAAGACCGCCGCCAACGGCGGGAGCATCCTCGGAGGGGGCGACAAGGTCCTTCGCCCTGTCATCGGGGAGGCCAGGGCCTTGGTCGCCGACGTCCACTATGAGTGCGATGTCTGAGGCGTGTGCACGCATAAAGACGGTTCCACCTTGCGGCGTTGCGGCACAAGCATTGATGAGGAGGTTGAGGGTAGCTTGCCTCACGCTTTCGCTGGCCACCGCGAGCGATCCCCGGATGTCGTTGCGCCAGTCGAGCCGAATGTACTTTCGCGAGACCTCCGGCTCAATGAGCAGGCGCAGATCCTCGAAATCGACTGCCCTCGTCGAACTGCGGGCGGTTTCACGCCTGTAGTTCACCAGGTTAGAGCGTACTATATTTCGTATGTGCGCCAGGCCGCGCTCCAGCAGATTTAGCGTGGCCTCTCGTGCGTTCGGATCTTCGCCATGGCGGCGCAACGTGTCCAACGCATTGAAGAGACCTCCCAGTGGATTGTTGACCTCATGGGACATCGCGGACGCGAGCTTGCCTAAGACCGCGTACTTCTCCTGGGCGGCGAGGCGAGAAGCGAGTTCTTCACGTTCATTCAGCGCTCGCGCCATCGCATTAAATCGTTCGAACAGCCGGTCGAACTCACGGGAAATCCCACGGCGTTTCGACTCGGGGATCAGATCGACCCGTCCTGCACGAACCCGCTCGACGTATCCACCCAACAGGGTCAAAGGTTCGAGCATACGCTTGAGGGTGATCCAGCCGACAGCGGCGAATCCAAGCGCGAGAGCCGCGTTAACCGCCACCAGTGTCCACAGCACTCGGTGGCGCACGCGTAGCAATTCGGAAATATCAATCTCCGAAAGGATGCGACCGATCGAGAAGCCTTCCTCGCGCAGCGTTCGCACTGCCCAGGCCCGCTCAAACTGGCTATCGATGATGAGACCGTCCTGCGCTGGGAAGTGCTTTCCGATGTCGGGTGGAAGGCTGCTCTGGACCGGGAATTGGACGGGATCGGAGGCAGCGAGAATTTTCCCGTTTGGGAATTCGACGATTGCGAAGCGAACGTTTACACCGGTGTAATGGCTACGCGCCCGGTCGAGCGCGTCGAAGGCTTCCCATACGTCGGCGCGGACGGCAGAGGGAATGACGGCAGCTGACAACCCATCGAGGTACGCGCTCGTTAGCTGGCGAAGATTGTTTTCCTGATCCGCTTCCAATCGGCTCAGCACGAATTGAGAAATTACGATGGCGACGCCAATCATCAGGCCTGCCGCAAGTACTGGGACTTTCCAGGCAAGCGGCCAATTGGTCATGCGAACAAAAGGACTCATCAGGCCTGCGCCTTTACAACGAGCCATTTCTCAAGAGTGCCGCGATAGAGATCGGGGCTGGCCTGGGTGAAGCCGTCGAGCGCCAGAATTGAAAGAACGCTCTGGCCGAGCGGGTGGGAGGGCATTTCGATAAAGGCGCTGGAAATTGACTTCGCTAAGGCTGTGTCGCTTGCCGATTTCAGGCCGACAATCGGGGGAAAGCCCAGTCGCTCGGACCTGTAGACCACCTGGGTCTTCTCGACGAGGGCGGGCTCGCGAGTGCGCATGACGTCCCAAACGTACCCGTCGATGCTTCCGCTTTCGGCCAATCCCGACGCGACCGCACGCACGACATTTCGGTGTCCATAAGTGAAGAAGGACGTTCGGAAGAACTGGTCCGGCGTCGTCCGGCGCAAAGCGAGAAGGTACCGGGTGACCAGATAACCCGACGTGCTGTCCGGGTCCGAAAACGCATGCACAGTGCCGCGGATATCGTCAAAGGTCTCAGCTTTGCTGCCCTCGCTGACGATTACATAGGTTTGGTACAACGGCTCGTGCTGATAGAGCGGAACCGCCAAGAGAGCGAGCTGGTCCTCGTGCTGAACGTACGGATCGTCGCAGACCCATGCGGCGTCGAGCTGCCCGGAGAGCAGCATCGCCGTGATCTCCTGATAGGTCCTTCGCTTGATGAGTTGAACCGGCCGCCCGAGTTGCGCGACGAGATAGGATTCGAGCAGCGAGAGGAGCTGAATATCCGAGTCGAGAAACAGGGGATTGAGACCAATACTGACAGTTTCGGCGGCGCCCGCTGGGTCTTTTGACCACAGCAGTATTGTCGCGAGCCCGCCAGCGAGCATATTCCGCCGCCCGATCAGCGGCCCCTCGACGGCGTGGCGTGGCGCCGACTTCCCGGGCATTTATTCCTTCCCGTCAGCGTCCTTGTTTTGAATCGGCGGCCAACAGACCGCATTGGACGCTTGGAATTATTATAGTGGCGCAGTCGACTGGCGGCAATCTCCTTCGTTATATCTGCGTGTATATGGCGAGCTGCCCGCTTGCTCGGCGACGGCTGCATCGCGAATACTATTGATGCGAAATTGTGAGCGCCTCGTCAGACTACGGCGACCCCGTCAGTGGAGCGGGACGCAACATCAAAAATAGGCCCGTCGCCAGCGCAATATTGACAATCGCTGCGGCTACGAAAACCGCCATCGCCGTGTCCGCTCCGCCGGTCGAAAGTAGAACTGCGCCGATCGAGGGAGCCACCGCCTGAGCGACCAGACTTGGCATAGCGATGCGTCCCATGACGATCGGATAGCGCTCAGGGCCGAAGATGGCGAGCGGCAGAGTCCCCCGCGCAATGCTCTCCAGCCCAATCCCGGCGCCGTACATCGCCAAGGCCAGCGCTATGACGCGCGCTCCGATCCAAAGTTCCGCCAGTCCCGCAGCAACGAGCGCGGTCGAAACGACATGGGTCCAAATCGGGTGATGGCGACGCGCAATGGCCATCTCGACCGCTCGGGCGACGACCTGGCAGGGCCCGACGATGGCGCCGAGAGCCACGGCGGCGGCGAGGGGAACTGCTTTCGTTTGCAGCACGGTCAACAGATGGACAGAGAGCGCCGTGGAGATCATCGAACTCAACGTGATCGTCACGGCGAGGAGAGGAAACAATGAGCTTCGCGGAAGTCCCAACTCCGCCCCACGTCGCGCCGGCGCGACCGAGGGCGCGAACGACGCCGCCGATCGTGGCGATTCTCGCGGCAAGAGGAACAGATAGGCCGGTAGCGCAATCGCGATCTGGAAGCCGGCATAGGCGAGACACGCGCCGCGCCACCCGACATGCGTTTCCAGCGCCGCTGAGAGCGGCCAGCAGATCGTGCTGGCGAAGCCGCCGAACAATGTCAGGGTGGTGATCGCCGAGCGTCCGCCGTGGCCGAACAACCTGCCGAGGGTCGCGAAGGCCGGATCGTAGAGGCCAGCGCCCATACCGAGTCCGACGACGACCCAGCCTGTCAAATAGACCGGCAGAGAACGCGCCGAGGCGACGAGCACCAGTCCGGCCGCCAGCAACGCCGCACTCGACGCGAGGACGGGACGCCCGCCTCGCTGGGCTATGTTCCGGCCAACCCACGGCGAAACCAAGCCCGCGATCAACAGACCGAGCGAGACCCCGCCAACTACGGAGGACAGCGACCAGCCTGTGTCAGCAGCGATCGGCTTAGCGAGTACCGCGAGCAAATAGTAGGACGAGCCCCAGGCGAATATCTGCGTCACCCCCAGGACCGGGATGACAATGAGGCGGTTCGGTTCGCGTGAAGCGAGCACGTCGTCACTCACGCGGCAGTCCCAGATCCGCAACCGGCGTTGCCCTGTTGCTTTGCGAGCGCATCCGCAAGCTTCAGCGAAGAGCCGCTGCAACAACCGGCGGCTTCAGTCTCGGTCGCAATAGAACGTGTTGAGCAGACGCCGGTCTCGGGAAGGACCAGCCTTACGTCGTCTGCCGCTGCCACATCGCCGGCGATCGCGGCGGCCACCGAGCGAACCTGCTCATAGCCGGTGAGCAACAGAAACGTCGGTGCGCGACCGTAGCTCTTGATGCCGACAATGTAGAAGCCGGGCTCCGGATGTGACAGCTCCCGATGCCCGTGGGGTGGCACCGAGCCGCAGGAGTGCAGGTTCGGATCGATCAATGGACCAAGGGCCTTGACGCCCTCCAGCGATGGATCGATGTCCAGACGCAGCTCTCGCGTGAGCGACAGGTCCGGACGCTGCCCCGTTGCGGCGATGATTCGATCCACCGGCCCGATTCCGCTTAGCCCGTTAGCTGTCTCACCTTCGACGATGACTTTCTCGCCCCGCGCTTGGAGAGCGAGGCACGAAAAACCCGAGACCAGTTCGACACGCCCGCTCTCGACAAGGGCCCGTAGGTCGGCTCCGAGTTCGCCCCGCGCCGGTAGTTCGTCGGCGTCCCCGCTGCCGTAGACCCTGGCAAGATCGGCGCCGCGCGTAGCCCAGAGAAGCGACATGCCCGGTTCCGATTCGGCGAGTTGAGCGAGTTCGAGCAGCGCATTGGCGGCAGAGTGTCCCGACCCGACGACGAGCGTCGTTCGACCCGCGTAGACTTGCCGGTCGCGCCCAAGAATGTCGGGAATACCGTACGCGATTCGATGCGCCAGTTCCGCCTCGCCCTCGGCGGACAACCCGCTGGCGCCAAGTGGATTCGGCGTCGTCCATGTGCCTGAGGCGTCGATGACGGCGCGCGCTAGGTCACGTCGAACGCCATTCCGCGACACGACTGTCAGGACGAAGGGGCGGGTCTCCCGCCCTCGACTGGCGACCTTGTCCATTCCGCGCCGAGAAATCGCCGTTACGCGGGCGGTGGTCTCAATGACGGCCGCCAACTCTGGGGTTCGCGCCAGCGGCTCGAGGTAGGCGACCACCACGTCGGCGCCAGTAGGGCAGACGTCCTGCGGGGGCGAGCGCCACCCTTGATGCTCAAGCAGCGCCGTCGCCTCGGCGTCGACGGAATAGCGCCACGGTGTGAAGAGGCGCACGTGGCCCCAATCGCGCAGGTTCGCGCCGACGGCGGAACCGGCTTCGTAGACTTTCGCCAGCAAGCCGCGAGCAACGAGGTGAGCGGCCGCCGCAAGACCGACCGGTCCGGCGCCGACAACCGCAACCGGGAGGGAATTGAAGGTCACTGACTTCATATTCCATCCTTCCGGTATTATTGAAATTATACCGACAATACGTCGTCTTAGGCGGCCGCGTCGCCTTGTGTTGCGTTGGGTGCGGCGTCGGCGCAGCACTCGTCGACCAGGAATGCGATTAGGATCTCCATCGCGGGGTAGTTGGCGCGGCAGATGAGCGTCGTCGCTTGGCGCTCCTGAGTCACAAGGCCAGTCAGAATGAGGCGGTGCAGATGGTGGGAGAGCGTCGACGCGGCGATGCCTACCTTTTCCTGAAGGCGTCCGACCGGCATTCCCCCGTCACCGGCGCGAACAAGCGCACGATACACCTTGAGGCGCGTAGCGTTGCCGAGCGCTTCGAGTTGCTTGGCAGCTTTTTCGACTTTCATGGAAATATAGATAGTTGCGCACGGGTGGCGTGTCAATCACAACTTCAACGGAGTTCGAAATATGCACGCACGCGCTAGAGGCAATGGCTTTGGTACCCGCCGCTCACTTCAGTAATCGAACCGGCGCGGTCCGCCTGCCAAAGCACCCGCACGATCTTTGTACACAAGAGCCCGTTCCACACGAAGGCGCCAGCGTTGGCTCCATCGCGATGCCGCCATTCTGGCTTGAAGTTCTCGGTTGCAAGATAGTCGATAAGCTTGTCCTCACTCGTTCCCACCGGGAAGCGATCGCGAATTCGGCCGTCCAGCTCGTGGTCGAATTGCGATTCATCACCAGGCAAGGTCGCGGCAATCTCCGGAAGGCTCCGCATGCCGCCGGCGAGCTTTCCGGCGCCGAAGGACGCAATCATGAGAAACACTGTAATCCCGGGCCATAGAGCGCGTCTCATCACGCTGGCCCCGTCGTCAGCAGCTCGAAAGCCTGAGCCGCCGTGCGTAAGCGGCGCACGAGTACGCGGCTCAGCAAGTCGTTCACCGACTGCGCGCCGTCGTCACGGTGGCGCGCGCGGCCAGTTTTGCGTCGCGTTCGTACCAACCCTTCGACCGGTTGACGATCCAGACCACCGACAACATGACGGGCACTTCGATCAGCACGCCGACGACGGTGGCGAGCGCCGCCCCGGAGTTGAAGCCGAACAGGCTGATCGCGGCGGCCACTGCGAGTTCGAAGAAGTTGCTTGCCCCTATCAGCGCGGACGGGCCGGCGACGCAATGCTGTTCGCCCATGAGGCGGTTGAGCAAGTAGGCCAGACCTGCATTGAAGTACACCTGGATCAGGATCGGCGCGGCCAGCATCGCGATGATCATTGGCTGCGCGACAATCTGCTCGCCTTGGAACCCGAACAGCAGCACCAGCGTCGCCAGCAAGGCGACCAGCGAGACCGGTTGCAGTGTCGCCAGCAGGCGCGACAGCGCCTCGTTTCCCCCCGTCGCCAGCAGGCGGCGACGCACGAGCTGCGCAACGATCACCGGCACGACGATATAGAGGACGACTGAGAGAACCAGCGTGTCCCAAGGAACCGAGATCGCCGAGAGGCCCAGCAGCAGGCCGACGATCGGCGCAAAGGCGAACACCATGATGCTGTCGTTCAGAGCGACCTGGGTCAGCGTGAAATGTGGCTCGCCGCGAGTCAGGTTCGACCAAACGAACACCATCGCCGTGCACGGCGCCGCCGCGAGGATGATCAAGCCCGCGATGTACGAGTTGATCTGGTCGGTAGGCAGATAGGGTCGGAACAGATGCCCGATGAAGAACGCGCCAAGCGCGGCCATCGAAAAGGGTTTGACCGCCCAGTTGATGAACAGCGTGACGCCAATGCCACGCCAGTGCTGGCGGACTTCGCCCAGCGCGGCGAAATCGATCTTGACCATCATGGGAATGACCATGAGCCAAATCAGCGCAGCGACCGGAAGGTTGACCTTGGCAATCTCGGCCGCGCCGATCGCGTGAAACGCGCCTGGCGTCAAGTGGCCGAGTACGACGCCGGCGACGATGCACAGCGCGACCCAAAGGGTGAGATAGCGTTCGAACAGGGACATCTGCGGGTATTCCTATGCCGTCGCCACACGTCGTCCGGCGTCGTCGACCACGCGCTCGCCGTCTTCCTTGATGAATTGTCCGCGTTGCGGCGGCAGAAGGTCGAGAACCACCTCCGAGGGACGGCAAAGGCGCACGCCTTTCGGCGTCACGACGAGCGGCCGGTTCATCAGGATGGGATGCGCGCCGATCGCGTCGAGCAGCGCGTCGTCGGAGAGGGAAGTATCGCCGAGACCGAGATCGTTAAACGGCGTGCCTTTCTCGCGCAGGATTTGGTGAACGGTCAGGCCGGCGCGCGCGAGCAATTGCGTCAGCAGCAACCTGGTCGGCGGGCATTTCAGGTATTCGATGATATGCGGCTCGACGCCGGAGTTGCGGATCATCGCGAGCGTGTTGCGCGAGGTCCCGCAGGCGGGATTGTGGTAGATTATGACGTCCATTACGCAACCTCTGGGCGGGGCTTCGTCGCGCCTTCGAGCGTTCCGATCTCACGCAACTTCGCCGTCAGCGACAGCTTGTCGAGGCTCTTGATCGGCAGGTTCGTAAAGGCTGAAATTCGATTTCTGATGTAGCGAGCCGCCGCCGTGAAGGCCGCTTCCCTCTCGATGTCTGTTCCCTCGACGGCGGCCGGGTCCTCGATGCCCCAATGGGCCGTCATCGGCTGACCCGGCCAGACCGGGCAGGTCTCACGGGCCGCGTCGTCGCAAAGAGTGAAGACGAAGTCCATCGTCGCGGCTTCGGCGCCCGAGAATTCCTCCCAATCCTTCGAGCGCAGGCCCTCGGTTGGGTACTCCAGTCTTTCCAGCACCTTCAGGGCGAACGGGTTGACGGCGCCCTTAGGGCGGCTTCCCGCCGAAAACGCGTTGAAGCGTTCCGGGGCGACCTTACGCAGAATGGATTCAGCGAGTATCGAGCGCCCGCTATTGCCGGTGCAAAGGAACAAGACATTGAAAACGCGCTCAGCCATGAGCGGCCTCCTTCGGCGGGCAACAGGGGGTAAGATCGGCGATGAGCGGCGCGCAGAGGTCAGCGCGGCCACCGCAGCAGTCTTTCAGCAGAAACAGCGCGACCTCGCGGAAGCGGTCGAGATTGGCGCGATAAATGATGGAGCGGCTTTGTCGCTCGCCCACGATCAGCTTGGCGCGCGCGAGGATGGCGAGATGGGCCGACATCGTGTTCTGGGGAACCTCGACGAGGCGCGCCAGTTCGCCGGCCGGGACGCCTTCAGGCTCTCGCGCCACCAGCAGCCGGAACGTGTCGAGGCGGGTCGATTGGGCGAGGGCCGCCAATGCGGCGATGGCTTCGATATCATCCATATATCTACGATACCAGATAAGACGAATGGTGCAAGCACCCCGCCAATTTCGACACCTTGCTAGGCCGCCGCGCGCTGTCGGGCGATCTCGGTAGCGCCTTCCATTCAGACGGTTAGGATGAAGTCCATCTTCGGCGCATCCACTCCGGCGAATTCCTCCCAGCTTTTCGACCTGAATTCGGAGACGTCGTAGCCGAGTTCGCTTAATAGCGAGAGCGCAAGCAGGTTCGGGGTTCCTTTGGGACGGCTTCCTGCGGAATAGGCGCGAAAGCGACCCATCCCTTCTTTGTTGAGGATGGCTTCCGCGAGGATCGAACGCGCGGAGTTGCCGGTGCACAGTATGAGGACATTATAAACTCGATCGGTCACGGAAACCTCGCGCTTCGAAGGGAATTGAAGAGTAGGGGCTCGATCAAAGGAATCGAATTTCACGCTGTCCGAAGCACAGCAATCCTCGACCAGGAACTTTGAAATTAGGAGTGCTCGCTCTGGGACGGCGACTAAGATCACTGACCGACCATCACGGCGCGATCGGACAAGGCCGACCTTTTCGAGAATCGCCAATGGGTCGAAAGCGTGTTGTGCGGAATTGCTATCAACCGGGAAATATCGCCTGCGGTTAGGCCATGGGGAAGGTACCGGGTGAGAAGGCGAAATGTTTCAAGACGGGTGGGACTAGCAAGCGCTGCGAGCGTCGAAACGACATCGGCGGCCGCTAGCGCTTCCGAACCGGCTGAGCGACCTGTGAAGGGCAAACTATACATCTCGATCGCTGTCGCAAAAGTGTCATCCCATTGTCGTATTAGCCTTATCGAGCGGCTTTAGTAGGTGGGTGGGTCCACCTCGCTCATCGATTGCGCGACGATGTGGCCGAACTCATCCAAGCGCTAGAGAGGCGTTCAATGAAAACCACCAATTTTGCTCGCGTTACCGCGTTTGCTGTTTGTGCCGCGACCGCGACGTTTGCACACGCGGCCGACATTTCCGGCGCCGGCGCGACGTTTCCCTACCCGATCTACGCCAAATGGGCCGACCTCTATAAGAAAGAAACTGGCAACGGGCTCAACTATCAGTCGATCGGCTCGGGCGGCGGCATCAAGCAGATCAAGGCTAAGACCGTCACCTTCGGCGCTTCGGACATGCCGCTTGAGCCGAAGGATGTCGAGGCGTCGGGGCTCGTCCAATTCCCCACTGTCGTCGGCGGCGACGTCCCGGTCGTCAATCTCGACGGCGTGAAGGCCGACGAATTGGTGCTCGACGGGCCGACGTTGGCGAAAATCTTTCTTGGCGTGATCACCAAGTGGGACGACCCGGCGATCGCCAAACTCAACCCTAGCGTCAAACTTCCTTCGCAAGCGATCGTCGTGGTTCATCGCTCGGACGGATCGGGCACGACGTTCATCTTCACGAACTATCTGTCCAAAGTCAGCGACGATTGGAAATCCAAAGTCGGGGCGAGCACCGCCGTCGAATGGCCTGCGGGCATCGGCTCCAAGGGTAATGAGGGCGTCGCCAACAACGTGTCCCAGACGAAGGGCGCCATCGGCTACGTGGAATACGCCTACGCCAAGCAGAACAAGATGACGTCGGTCGACATGATCAACGTCGATGGCAAGCGCGTGGCGCCCAACGCTGCGGCCTTCCAAGCGGCTGCGGCGAACGCCGACTGGGCGAAATCCGACGACTATTACGTCATTCTGACCAATCAGCCGGGCGCCGAAACCTGGCCGATCGCCGGCGCTACTTTCATTCTGATGCACAAACAGCCGGTCGATCCCGCCGCGTCGCTCGAAGCTCTCAAATTCTTCGATTGGGCTTACGCCAAGGGGACCAAAGCGGCTGAGGACCTCGACTACGTTCCGCTGCCGCAACCCGTTGTCGCCCAGATCCAAAAGACTTGGGCGAGCCAATTCAAGACTGCCGACGGCAAGCCGGTTTACCTCGCCAAGTAATTCGATATGAACGCGTAGTCGGGGCGTCCTTGAACGCTCTGATGGTATCACTCCTGGCGCGCCGATCGGTGCGCCAGGAGGTCGGAGGGATTGATGACTGAAATCGCGATGCCACAGTCTAAATCGCTCGCGGGCGGTGACGCTCGCGGTAGAGCGGCAAAGAGCTTCGCGTCGAACGACAACTTTTTCCGACGGCTGACTCAAAGTGCCGCCTTCCTCGTTCTTTTGATCCTCGGCGGTGCGATCGCATCTCTGATCAGTGGATCGATTCCGGCGTTCCGCGCCTTCGGCTTTGGATTCTTCTCGACAGAAATTTGGAACCCAGTCACCGAGAAATTCGGCGCCGGCGCCGCGATCTTCGGCACTCTCGTCACGTCCGCCATCGCCATGGTGATCGCAGTCCCGGTCGGCATCGGCATCGCAATTTTTCTGACGGAACGCTGTCCGCTGGCGTTGCGCCGGCCGATCGGCATCGCGATTGAGTTGTTGGCCGGCGTGCCAAGCATTATCTATGGTATCTGGGGCTTGTTCGTCTTCGCGCCCTTTCTTCAGCAATACGTGCAGCCGGCGTTGATCGCCCTGGTCGGGCCCGTTCCCGTCCTTTCGTCGGTCTTCGCGGGGCCTCCCTATGGCATCGGAGTGCTGACGGCCGGCCTCATTTTGGCGATCATGGTCCTGCCGTTCGTGACTTCGATCTCGCGCGACGTTTTCGAGACTGTGCCCCCGATCCTGAAGGAGTTGGCGTACGGGATTGGGTGCACGACCTGGGAAGTCGTCCGCAACATAGTCATTCCCTACACCCGGGTCGGCGTCATCGGCGGCATCATGCTGGGGCTCGGGCGGGCCCTGGGCGAAACGATGGCCGTGACTTTTGTGATCGGCAATGCGCACCGGATATCCGCTTCATTGATCGCGCCGGGCACAACCATCTCGGCGACGATCGCCAACGAATTCACCGAGGCGGTCAGCGATCTCTACACCTCCTCGCTGATTGCTCTCGGCCTGATCCTATTCATGATCACGTTCATCGTTCTCGCGATCGCGCGCCTCATGCTGATGCGGCTCGACGTCAAGGCAGGGAGGTAGCGCAATGTCCCTTTACCACGCGCGGCGGCGTCGAAATTCGCTTGGGATGGGCTTCAGCATCGGGGCCGCGGTTATCGGCCTGACGTGGCTGTTCCTGATTCTGGCCGTGCTTTTCTGGCAGGGCTTGGCCGGAGTCTCCTTGGCGGTCTTCACGCAGATGACGCCGCCTCCTGGCAGCGCTGGCGGTTTGCTGAATGCGATTGTCGGCAGCTTGATCATGACCGCGATCGGCGTCGCCATCGGCGCGCCTGTAGGCATGCTGGCGGGAACCTATCTCGCAGAGTACGGCCGCTACTCGAAGGTTGCATTTGTCGTTCGATTCATCAACGACATCCTGCTCAGCGCCCCATCAATCGTGATCGGCCTGTTTGTCTACGAAATCATGGTGGCCCCAATGGGCCACTTCTCTGGTGCGGCGGGCGCCGTCGCTCTGGCCATCCTGGTGGTTCCTGTCGTGGTGCGGACCACCGAGGACATGCTGAACCTCGTTCCCAATAGTCTGCGCGAAGCCGGCGCTGCGCTCGGGATGCCGCGTTCGCTTGTCATTCAGCGGATCGGCTATCGCGCGGTTAGAACCGGTCTGTTGACTGGCGTTCTCCTCGCCGTCGCGCGGGTGAGCGGCGAGACCGCACCACTGCTGTTCACCGCCCTGAACAATCAGTTCTGGAGCACGAACCTCAACGAGCCGATGTCCAGCCTGCCGGCCGTGATTTTTCAGTTTGCCCTTAGCCCGTACAAGGAATGGCAACAGCTTGCATGGACTGGCGCTCTGATCATCACGCTCTCCATTCTCGCGCTTAGCATCATCGCGCGAGCCCTCGTCGCAAGGGAACATTCGAAATGAGCTTGGCCGTTAATTCCGTCCCCAACGCGGCAGAAAAGGTGTCCGTGAGGGATTTGCAATTTTACTACGGCTCGACGCTCGCTCTCAAAAGCATCACCATGCCGCTCTACGAGCGCAAGGTGACGGCGTTCATCGGCCCGTCCGGCTGCGGTAAGTCGACGCTCCTGCGTGTCCTCAACCGCATGTATGACCTCTATCCCAACCAGCGGGCCGAGGGCGAAGTTCTGCTCGACGGCGAGAACATTCTCGCTCAGGAACTCGACCTCAACCTTCTGCGCGCCCGGGTCGGCATGGTGTTTCAGAAGCCGACGCCGTTCCCGATGACGATCTACGACAACATCGCCTTCGGCATCCGGCTCTACGAGAAGCTGCCGAAGTCCGAGATGGACGGGCGCGTCGAATCCGCATTGCGCCGCTCGGCGCTATGGACCGAAGTCAAGGACAAGCTCCACATGAGCGGCCTGAGCCTCTCCGGCGGTCAGCAGCAGCGGCTGTGCATCGCGCGCTCAGTCGCCATTAAGCCGGAGGTGATCCTGTTCGACGAGCCGTGCTCCGCGCTCGATCCGATCTCCACAGCAAAGATCGAAGAGCTGATCGACGAATTGTCCGGAGACTATACGATCGCCATCGTCACGCACAGCATGCAGCAGGCGGCGCGCGTGTCGCAATACACCGCGTTCATGTACCTCGGCGAAATGGTGGAGTTCGACGAGACGAGCAGGGTTTTCACCTCGCCGCGCGACAAGCGCACGCAGGATTACATCACCGGCCGGTTTGGCTGAAGGAGCTGGCGCCGTGGTCGAACATACCGTCAAAGCCTACGACAAAGAGCTCGACACGCTCGAGCGGCGCATCGCCGAAATGGGCGGCATCGCCGAGAAAATGGTGGTCGACGCGATGGACGCGCTGAGTCAGGCCGATCTGACGCTCGCCCATCAAGTGGTTGCGACCGATCCGCGCCTTGACGCCTTGCAGCGCGAGATCGAGGAGCAGGCCGTTCTCACCATCGCGCGCCGGCAGCCGATGGCGGTTGACCTGCGCGAGATCATCGGTGCGATCCGCGTCGCGGGAGACCTCGAGCGGGTCGGCGACCTCGCCAAGAACATCGCCAGACGGTCGATGAAGATCGGCCTCGAGGCGCGCGTGCCGCGCGCCATCATTGGCCTCAGGCACATGAACGAAGTGGCGACCGAGCTGATGAAGGACGTGCTCGACGCCTATGCGCAGCGCGACGTCGAGCGCGCCCGTGCAGTCTGGGAGCGCGACGCCGAACTCGACGCGCTCGAGGATTCGGTGTTCCGCGACCTCTTGACCCACATGATGGAGGATCCGCGCAACATCTCGTTCTGCGCGCATCTTCTGTTCTGCTCGAAGAACATCGAGCGCATCGGCGATCACGCCACCAACATTGCGGAGACGGTGTTCTATCTCGTCACCGGCTCCACACTGCCGTCCGAACGGCCCAAGGGCCGGCCGGACTACGATGCTGAGCCCACGGGGACTGAAAATCCATGAATGAAGTTCGTCGAGAGCCGCCTCGCACGGGCGCTGGCGCCGCTCCTCGAATTCTTGTGGTCGAGGACGAAGCGGATTTGGCTCTACTGCTGAACTACAATCTCGAGGCCGAAGGCTACGTCGCCGAGAGCGTCGAGCGGGGTGACGAAGCCGAGTTGCGTCTCGCCGAGTCGCCGCCGGACCTCGTGATCCTCGATTGGATGTTGCCGGGCGTATCGGGCCTCGAAATCTGCCGGCGTCTGCGCGCCCGCGAAGCGACCAAGACGCTGCCGGTCATCATGCTGACGGCGCGTGGCGAGGAGGTCGAGCGCGTGCGCGGCCTTTCGGTCGGCGCCGACGACTACGTCGTCAAGCCGTTCTCGGTTCCCGAGCTGATGGCGCGCGTCCGCGCGCTGCTGCGCCGCAGCCGTCCGGAACGCATCGCCGAGAAGCTGAGCGCGGGAGACCTCGATCTCGATCGCGAGACTCGCCGCGTGCGGCGCGGCTCGCGCGACGTGCATCTCGGGCCGACCGAGTTCCGTCTGCTCGAATATCTCTTGGAAAAGCCTGGCCGCGTCTTCTCGCGCGCGCAGCTCCTCGACGGCGTGTGGGGACAGTCGGTCGAGATCGACGAGCGCACTGTCGACGTCCATGTCGGCCGGCTGCGCAAGGCGCTGTCACGCGGGCGCGAGCGCGACCCGATCCGCACCGTGCGCGGGACGGGCTATTCCTTCGACGAGACTTTCGGCAAGACTTGAGCGCACGGGGCTTCCTACGTTATTTACTGCACGCATGGTTATGGTAGCGCAATTGCCCGACCACTTTTCCGACTTTGAGTTTGGAGCGATGAAAGGATGCATTGTTGTAGCGGGAGGCAGCTTTCAGCGGCGCCTTTTGTTAGAACAATATTTATATGAGTGCAGATATAATGTAACAATGTGCGCCTTCTGTGCCGAGATTGCCGATGCAGTCGGGGCCGCTGAGACTGTAGCCATATTGATACTACATCCTGATGATAGTGGCGCCGCCTTCGTCGCGATGGGCAGTTATTTCGAGGATGTCGCCGTCGGCGACAAGCTGCCGACCATGGCCAAGGGGCCGATGACGGTCACTGGCTTCATCGCCTTCACGCAAGGCTGGGGGGCTCTACATTCGCGCCAACAAGCTGAATTGGAAGCAGATCAGCCGTCACGCCGGCGTCGGCATACTCCTGACTGCCCCGAGAGCGTTCACTGGGACCCGGACATGGCGGCGTTGAATCAGTAACGAAGCGCGCCGGCTTCGATAGCGCCCCTGAGAGCATATTAAAGGGGCCGCCGCGGCCGAGAGCGGGCGGCCCTCTGGAATAGGGCTGCGCGAGAATCGTACTTGCAACCGCAATATGAACTGCAGGACGCTTCGTCGAGAAAAAATAATTCAATATATTGAAATATACAGCGTTTGCCGCGCTACTTCGAGCGCAGGACGCAGGCCGCGAAATCTCGCGAAATCTCGTCGATGTCCATGCGACCGGTGCGATACCACTCTCCCGCCCAGTTCAGCGCGCCAAGCAGGAGAAGGCGCAAGGAGTCCTGCGATGCGCTCGGATCAGTCAACCCCGCGCCATAGAGCTCGTTCACCAGACCGCGCCACAGGTCTTCGTAACGCCGTCGCTCCGCCCGGCACTCGCGCCGCACTGCGTCGGGAAGGAAAGCAAACGTGCGAATGCTCGCTGAAGTGTAGTCGCTGTGCTCCAGCGAGGAGAGCAAGTGCGCCTTGATCGCCGTCTCCAATCGCAGACGCGGCCCCCCGTCCGCCGGCAACGCCGCGAGAGCGTTCACGACGGCGTCATATACGACGCGGACCCCCTCGTTGACGACCTCGCCGACGATAGCGTCTTTCGAGGGGAAGTGATGATAGATGCTACCGCCCTTGATGCCGACCGCCGACGCGATCGCGCGCGTTGTGGTCGCTTCGTAGCCTCTGTGTCTGAGGAGAAGCGCCGCTGCGTTCAGAATCTGCCGGCGCGCACCGAGCTGTTCCGATGCGGCGTCTGCATTTAGGTCCGCGGTAGGCACTGCGGCGACGCGCTCATCGCTCATACGTTCACTTCACTGTGTGTGTTGCGTTCGAGACCAAGCCCCAGGATGCCGCCGCGGGGCGTGAGCGCCGGATGAGCAAGCGGGCTGAGCCGGTCTGCACGACCCTCTGCTGCTGATCCACGAGCGTGATTGAGAGCTCGACAAGCCCATGGTTGGGGTTTTTCACGGCGCGCGCCTCGACGACGTCGATGACGGCGTGGATCGTGTCGCCGGCGCGCGTCGGCGCCCGGAAATCCCAGTTTACGCCGAGCAGCGCGACCGCGGTGCCGTCGATCAAGTCGAGGCGCGATGCGAGTCCGAACGCCATGCCGATCCCCATCGGGCCGTGCGCGATGCGGCCACCGAAATCCGTCGCGCCGGCGAATTCCTCGTCGGTGTGAACCGGATTGTAATCGCCGGTCAGGCCGGCGAAGGCGCCGATGTCGGATTCCGTGATCGTCCTTCCAGGCGTCACGAATCGCTGGCCGATTTCGAATTCTGCGAAGACGCGACCCATTACGGTCCTTCCTGTGGTTCGAAGACGGGCGCCCGCTTCTCGACGAACGCCGCCATGCCTTCGCGCCAGTCGGCGCTGTCCACCAGCGCCGAGAGGGCTTCTACGCCGAACCGGCGCGCGCTGCGCAGATCGACGTCGCCGCTGAGGTGGACGGACGCCTTGCATTGGCCGAGCGCCTGCGGGCTCAGCTTCAAGAGTTCCCCAGCGAGTTCGAGGCTCGCGCCATCGAGCTGTTCCGGGTCGACGACCCGATAGGCTATCCCGGCGGCTTCAGCTTCCGGCGCCTCAACTAGGCGGGCGAGAAGGATCCATTCGAGCGCCTTGCCGCGGCCGATGTGGCGGGCCAACTTCTGCACGCCGCCGGCGCCTGGCGTTGCGCCCAGCTTGGCTTCCGGCAAGCCGACTTTGGCCGTCGTCGTCAGAATGCGAAAATCGCAAGCCAGCGCCAGCTCGAAGCCGCCACCGAGCGCGAAGCCGTTGATGGCCGCGATCACCGGAATGCTGATCGCCTCGAGCTTGTCGAACAGGCGCGCGATGCGCTCGAAATAGCGATCGCGGGTGTCGAAGCGCTCGGTGAAGATCGCCTCGGGCCCCGCAAAATATTTCAGATGCGCGCCGCAGCAGAAGGCGCGTCCGGTTCCCGTGACGACGAGCACCCGTCCTTTCGCAGCCGTCACGGCGTCGATGGCGCGGCTCAGATCGTCCAGCAGCTCGAGCGAAAGCGTGTTCATCTCGCTTTCGCGGTTCAAGCGAATCCGCGCAACGCGCGGCGCGGGCCAACTCAGCGTCAGCGTTTGATAGCTCACGATTTCACCTCGTCTCGCAGATCCTTTCTGCGAATCTTCCCTGTGATGGTCAAGGGCAGGCTCTGCCGGAACTCGATCTGCCGGGGATATTCGTGGGCGGAAAGCCGCGCCTTGACGTAGGCCTGCACGTCGGCGCGGACATTGTCGTCGACGTCCACCCCCTCGCGGGGAACGATGAACGCTTTGACGACCTCGCCGCGCACAGGGTCGGGCACGCCGACGACCGCGACGAGAGCGACCGCGGGATGAGCCATCAGGCATTCTTCGATTTCGGTCGGGCCGATGCGATAGCCGCCCGAAATGATCACGTCGTCGTTGCGGCCGTGGAACCAGAAATAACCGTCCTCATCGCGCAGGCCCGTATCGCCAGTGAGCAGCCAGCCATTCAGGAACTTCTCCTGCGTGGCCTCCGGCTTGTTCCAGTAACGCAGGAAGAAGACGGGGTCCGGCGCCTTTACCGCGATTGCGCCGGCCGTTGCCGGGGGCAAGATGTTTCCGTCGTCGTCGACGATCTCGACCACGTGGCCAGGCATCGCCCGCCCCATTGAGCCGTCCTTCAAGGGCATGATCGACGCGCAATTGCCGACCGTCAGGTTCGCTTCGGTCTGGCCGTAGAACTCGTTCATCGTCAGCCCGAAGACCTCGCGTCCCCAATCGAGCATCTCCTCGCCGAGCCGCTCGCCGCCGCTCGCGATGCTGCGCATCGAATAACCGAAGCGGCTGCTCGGATTCGGGACTTGCCTCATCATCTTGAGCGCGGTCGGGGGCATGAAGGAATTGCGCACGCGATGGCGCGCGAGAAGGGAGAAGGCTTCCTCGGGATCGAATTTCGCAAGCCGCTTGGCGACCACCGGAACGCCGTGGAACAGGGAGGGCAGCAGCACGTCCATGAGCCCGCCGGCCCACGCCCAGTCCGCGGGCGTCCACATGCGGTCACCAGGCTGGGGGAAGAATTCGTGCGGCAGTTCGACGCCGGGCAGGTGACCCAACAGCACCCTGTGCGCATAGAGCACGCCCTTGGGATTTCCCGTCGTCCCCGATGTGTAGACGATGATGGCGGGATCTTCCGCGTTGGTTTGGACCATCGCGTGGTCGCCCGAGGCTTGCGCGAGCAGGGTCGTCCAGTCGAGTACGCCGCCGTCGCGCCGCTCGTCGATCGAGATGATAAGGGGCAGCGCGTTCAGCTTGTGCGCGACGCCGAGCAGCTTCTCGACGCCCGCTGCATTGGAGACGACAGCCTTCGCGCCGCTGTCGTTGAGCCGGTATTCGATCGCTTCAGGCCCGAACAGAGTGAACAGAGGGAGCGCGATCGCGCCTAGCCGATAGGCGGCGAGGTGGGCGATCACCGTCTCCGGGCACTGCGGCAGCAGGATGCCGATCCGGTCTCCCCTGGCGATTCCATGCGCCGAGAGCGCATTGGCGAGCCGGCGCGACTGGTCCTGAAGATGCTCGAAGGTCATTTCCGACGTTCCCGCGCCGGTCTCGGAGATGATGGCCGTCTTGCCCGAGCCGACGTGGCGGTCGCATGCCGCCTCGGCGATGTTGAACCGTTCTGGAATGCGCCAGCGGAAGCTCGCGTAAATCTCCTCGTAGGTCCGCCGTGACGATGTCATGCGAATTATCCTTGTCTCGCTCCCTAACGCTTGTTAGGCTAGCGCACAGGTGAGGCGGCCGCAAGCCATTGCCGGAGAAAACCAGAAGCGGCATGAGAGGAAAGCGATGAGGAAAACACTTGTTCTTGGGGCGCTTTGCGCCGCCTATCTATCGCTCGGTGCAGTCGCCGCACAGGCCTCCGGCGACGTCGTAAAGATCGGCGTCCTTAACGATCAGTCGGGCATTTACGCCGATCTGTCGGGGCAGGGCTCCGTCATAGCGGCGCGCATGGCCGTCGAGGATTTTGGCGGTTCGGTCCTGGGCAAGCCGATCCAGGTCATATTCGCCGATCACCAGAACAAACCCGATGTCGGGACCGCGATCGCGTCGCGCTGGTACGACGCAGAGAACGTCGATGCGATCGTCGACGTTCCGGTCTCCTCGGTCGCGCTCGCCGTGCAGGAAGTCGCGCGCCAGCGCAAACGCATCGTCATGTTCTCCGCCGCGGGCAGTTCCGATCTGACCGGCAAGGCGTGCTCACCGTTCGGCACGCAATGGACCTTCGACAGCGTCGCGCTGGCCAAGGGCACCGCGCAGTCGGTCACCAAGTCGGGCGGCGACACGTGGTTCTTCATCACAGCCGACTACGCGTTCGGGACGGCCATGGAGGCGGATGCGCGGCGCTACATCGCGGAGGTTGGCGGCAAGGTGATCGGCAGCGTCCGCCAGCCCCAGGGAACGATGGACTTCGCCTCGGCGCTTCTTCAGGCGCAGAGTTCGAAGGCCAAAGTGATCGGCCTCGCGAACGCTGGCGCCGACACCATCAACGCGATCAAGGGCGCCTCCGAATTCGGAATCGTCGCCGGCGGACAGAAGATGGCGGGGATGTTGATTTTCCTTTCGGACGTTCACTCGCTCGGGCTTCAAACTGCGCAGGGACTGCAGCTTACGGAAAGCTTCTACTGGGATTTGAACGACAAGACTCGCGCGTGGTCGAGGCGCTTCGCGGAAAAATCGGGCGGGAGTATGCCGACGATGGTTCACGCCGGCGTCTACAGCGCAGTCACGCATTATTTGAAGGCGGTGGCGGCGGCGAACACGCTCGACGCCGTGGCGGTCTCCGCCAAGATGCATGAGCTGAAGATCAGCGACGCCATCCTCGACAACGCTGAAATCCGCGAGGATGGGCGCGTCATGCGGCCGTACTACCTCTTCGAGGTGAAGGCGCCGTCGGAGTCGAAAGGCCCCTACGATTATTACAAGCTGATCAGAGAAATCCCGGCGCAGGAGGCGGCTCGCCCGCTCAACGAGGGTCACTGCCCTCTGGTGAAGTGATTCGGCAACCGCATTGGACGGAAGAAACGGGGGCATGATGCCAGTTTTGGAGAGCAAGGTGCGGAGCGGTCCGGAATTCGATCGGAACCGCTCCGCTTATGCAGGCCTCGTCGAGACGCTGCGGGAGCGTCACCGTCAGATCCTCAAGGGCGGTGGCGAGAAGCTGCAGCGGCGCCATCGCGAACGCGGCAAAATTCCCGTGCGCGAGCGCATCGATCATCTTCTCGACCCACTTTCACCTTTTCTCGAACTGTCCGCCCTCGCGGCGTGGGACCTCTACGGCAACGAGGTGCCCTCCGCCGGCGTGGTGACGGGGATCGGCATGGTCGCGGGCGTTCCGTGCGCGATCATCGCCAACGACGCCACCGTGAAGGGCGGCTCGTTCTTCCACGAGACCGTGAAGAAGCATCTGCGCGCCCAGGAGATCGCTTTTGAGAATCGCCTGCCGTGCGTCTATCTCGTCGACTGCGGCGGCGCCTATCTGCCTGAACAGGACCGCGTCTTTCCCGACCGCGACCATTTCGGCGGCACGTTCTATCAGCAGTGCCGGATGTCCGCCGCGGGACTGCCTCAAATCTCCGCTGTATTCGGCGGCTGCACGGCCGGCGGCGCCTATATCCCGGCGCTGTCCGACGAGGTCGTGATGGTGCGCGGCACCGGGCGCATCCATCTCGGCGGGCCGCCGATCGTGAAGGCCGCCATCAATGAGATCGTCGACGGCGAGACCCTGGGCGGGGCGGAGATGCACTCGACGGTGTCGGGCGTCTCGGACTACCTCGCAGGAACCGAGCTGGAAGCGATAGGCAAGGTGCGCGACATCGTGGCGGCCCTGGACTGGCGCGAACAGCGCCGGACCACGACGCGGGCGCCGCGCGCGCCACTTTATGATCCCAAGGAGCTCGGCGGCGTCGTCGGGACCGACCTCAAACAGCCCTACGACGTGCGCGAGGTGATCGCCCGCATCGTCGACGGCAGCGAGTTTCAGGAATTCAAGCCCGCTTACGGCTCGACACTCGTCTGCGGCTTCGCCTGGATCCATGGCGAGCCGGTCGGCATCCTCGCCAACAACGGCGTTCTGTTCTCTGAGTCCGCCGTGAAGGGTGCGCACTTCATCGAATTGTGCGACCAGCGTCGCACGCCGATCCTGTTCCTGCAAAACATCACGGGCTTCATGGTAGGCACGGATGCGGAGCGCGGCGGCATCGCCAAGCATTCCGCCAAGTTGGTCTACGCCGTCTCCAACGCGCGCGTGCCGCGTTACACCGTGATCATCGGCGGCTCGTACGGAGCCGGCAACTACGGCATGTGCGGGCGCGGGTTTCAGCCTCGCTTTCTCTTTGGGTGGCCGAACGCCCGCATCGCCACGATGAGCGCCGACATCGCCTCGACGGTTGTCACCGACCTGCGGCGCGCGAGCTTGACCCGCGAGGCGGCGAGCGAGGCGGAGATCGCCCGGATCGATGGCGAGATCCGGGCCCAGTTCGAGGAGCAGAGCACGCCCTACTATGCGACCGCCCGCCTTTGGGACGATGGGATCATCGAGCCATGGCAGACGCGCGACGTCATGGGTCTTTGCCTCGCCCTCGCGTCGCGCGAGATCGACCTACCCGAACACCGACCCGTCTATAGGATGTGATACGATGATCGGATCTCTGCTCGTCGCAAATCGCGGCGAAATCGCCGTGCGCATCATGCGAACCTGCCGCCGGCTCGGCATTCGCACAGTTGCGGTCTACTCGGACGCCGATCGTGATGCGCTGCACGTCGCTTTCGCCGACGAGGCTGTCCGGATCGGCCCCGCGCCGGCGCGCGAAAGCTATCTCCGGGCGGACGCCATCATGGAGGCGGCCGCTCGCGCCGGCGCCGAAGCAATCCATCCCGGCTACGGCTTTCTCTCCGAGAAGCCCGATCTGCCGCGTCTCTGCCTCGAAGCGGGGCGAGTCTTCGTGGGTCCGTCGGCCGAGTGCATCGCGGCCATGGGCCCCAAGATCGGCTCTAAACTGATCGCCGCTCGCGCGGGCGTGCCGAGCGTGCCCGGCTATCTCGGCGACGACCAGTCGACGGGGCGCCTCTCGGAGGAGGCGAAGCGCGTCGGCTTTCCCCTGATGGTCAAGGCCTCAGCGGGAGGCGGCGGCAGGGGCATGCGGCGGGTCTTCGCACCTTCCGAACTCGCGGCCGCGCTCGACCTCGCGCGCCGGGAGGCGGACGCGGCTTTCGGCGATCCGTCGTTGCTGATCGAGAAGCTCGTGCTGCGGCCGAGACATTTGGAAGTGCAGGTCGCCGGCGACAAGCATGGCGACGTCGTCCACCTGTTCGAACGAGATTGCTCGGTCCAGCGCAACAATCAGAAAGTCCTCGAGGAGGCGCCGGCTCCGAACCTCGACCGCAAGGTGCGCGCTAAGCTCCACGAGCGCGCCATCGCGCTGGCGCGCGCCATCAAGTACGACAACCTTGGCACGGTCGAATTTATCCTTGAGGAAGGGCAGAGCGACCCCTGGTTCCTGGAGATGAACACCCGCCTTCAGGTCGAGCATCCCGTCACGGAAGCCATCACCGGGTTCGACCTCGTCGAATGGCAGATTCGGATCGCATCGGGCGAGCGCCTGCCGGTGATGCAGGACGGCATACGCGAGAGCGGCCATGCGATCGAAGCGAGGATAACCGCGGAACGGGCCGATCAAGGTTTTCGCCCGGATGCCGGCCGCATCGTCGGATATCGCGAGCCGTCGACGATCCGCGTCGACAGCGGCGTCGCGGCGGGCTCGGAAGTGACCTTGTTCTACGATTCCTTGCTCGCAAAGGCGATCGCTGCGGGCGAGACGCGCGAGATCGCTCGGGCCAAGCTCGCCTCCGGCCTTCGCGAGTTTGCGATATTCGGTCCCGCGACGACGATCTCGTTTCTCGTCGACGCGCTCGAGAACCCGATCTTCGCCGACGGACGAGCGACGACGCGGTTCATCGAAGACGCATTCCCGGACGGGTGGGTCCCGACTCGCCGCTACGTCCGGCTTGCACGGGCCGCTGCGGCGTTGCTGATCTTGGCCGATCCGCCGAGCGGCTCTGGGGCTGACTCCGCGTGGACGAGGCTGTCGGGCTTTCGCGTTCTCGCCCCCGCTGGGGGCGTGTCGGAGACACGGCTTGTCGCGACCGAGAACGGCGAGACGTTTCGCTTGACCGTGCAGGCTCAAGCCAATGGCGTGCGGCGCGTGTTCGACGAAGAGGGCGAAGTCCCCGTCGAGGTCCGATCCAACGGGCAGGCCATCCGAGTCGAAACGGACGGCCGCGTTCTGCATGGCATATTCGAGCGCGCGGAAGGCCGGGCGCGTCTGACGCTCGGGGGGGCTGTCTATGACGTCGGCTTGGAGGCGGAGGTCGCCGTCGTCGCCGGGGCGAACGCGGGTAGTAACGGGTCCGGCGCGGTTCTCGCCCCGATGCCGGGCGTGGTCGCGGAAGTGAAGGTAGCAGTCGGGGACGTTGTCGAGGTCGGTCAGGTGGTGGTCATCCTGGAATCGATGAAGCTGTTCACGTCGCTGCAGGCCGAGGTCGCCGGCGCGGTCGCCGACGTCTATTGCGCTCCCGGCGAGACCGTGCCGGCCGGCAAGCGCCTCGTCCTGATCGAACCGCGGGGCGCCGCATGACCGCCTCATCCCCGTCGGATCGGTCGCCCCGGCGAATTGTCATCACGGGCGGAACGTCTGGGATCGGGTTTGCGACCGCTGTGCGGCTCGCCCGCGAACCCGGCGCGCGCATTGTCCTCAACGGCCGCGACGCGACGCGCGGCGAGGCGGCTTGCGGGAGCTTGCGCCAGATCGCACCGGACGCGGCGATCGCCTTCATCGCGGCCGACGTCTCCAACAAGGACGGGGCTACGGGGCTGGTGACGCGGGCCTGCGATTATTTGGACGGGCCTATCGACGTGCTCGTGAACGCGGCCGGCGGCGACTTTGTCCCGACGCTCTTCCATGAGACCTCGCTCGACGAAATCGAAGCGATCGTGCGCCATTGGCTGCTGTCGACGATGGTTTGCTGCTCCGCCGCCCTGCCGCGAATGAACGATGGCGCGGCGATCGTGAACGTCGCGTCCGACGCGGCAAAGGTTCCGACTCCCGGCGAGGCGGTGGTCGGCGCCGCCATGGCCGGCATCGCGATGTTCTCGCGCACCCTGGCGATGGAGGCCAAACGGCGGCGCATCCGGGTCAATGTCGTCACGCCTTCGCTGGTTCGCGACACTCGGACTTTTTCGCGCGTAACCGCAGGGGGCTTTTCGGCGAAGCTGTTCGAGAAGGCGGCCCGGGCGGCTCATCTCGGCCTCCCTGAGCCTGATGACGTCGCCGCGGCGATCGCGTTTCTCGTCAGCCCTGATGCGTCGCGCATGACGGGGCAGGTCCTCAGCGTGAACGGCGGAATCTCCGCGGGCTAGGCCCACGATTGAGGCTGCTGCGAAATGAACGTCGGTAGGGAAAGGAAGCGTCTATGCCGGGTCTGTACTTCGAGGAGTTTCATGTCGGCCAGGAATTCCATCACGCGTTTAGCCGAACCGTCACCGAGATGGACAATACGATGTTCAGCCTCCTCACCATGAACCCGCAACCGCTCCACCTCGACGCGCATTTCTCGGAAAAGACCGAATTCGGCCAGCGGCTCTTCAACAGTCTCTACACGCTCGGCATCATGATCGGCATGAGCGTCTACGATACGACGCTCGGCACTACGATCGGCAACCTCGGCATGACCGAAGTCAAATTTCCCAAACCGGTCTTCCACGGCGACACGCTGAAGGCGCATACCAAGATCGTCTCCACGCGCCTAAGCCGTTCGCGTCCGTCCCAGGGCATCGTCGAGTTCGAGCACACGGCCACCAATCAGCACGGCGAAGTGGTGGCGACGTGCCGCCGTACGGGGCTGATGCATTGTACGCCGAAAGCGTGATTTCCAATTTTGTCGGCGGAGGCGGTGACTGATGAGGGTCAGCCGCGCTTGACCGCAGTGAGCACTGCATCGACCGCCGCTTGATCCTCCAGTCCCGTCGTGTCGCCCTGCACGGAGCCCGTCTCGGCGGCCTCGCGCAGCAAACGCCTCATGATTTTGCCCGCGCGCGTCTTCGGCAGTGACGAGGACACGTAGACCCGGCCGAGTCGCGCAATGCCGCCGATCGCGCGTTCGACCGCGCTCGCGACCCCCGCCTTGACGGCCTCGGCGTCCGCCCCTGGCCGCAAGGTGACGAAAGCTACGGGGACGGCGCCACGCAAAGCGTCGCGGACGCCGATCACTGCGACTTCAGCGATGCCCGGTTCCTTCGCGGCCGCGCTTTCGATTTCCATCGTGCTGACGCGATGTGCCGCGATATTGATGACGTCGTCTGTTCTTCCGAGCACCCAGATCTGGCCTTCGGAGTCCATGACCGCCTCGTCTGACGTGGCGTAGCGCGCGGGGAAACGAGTGAAATAGGATGTGCGGTAGCGGTCCTCGTCGTCCCAGATTGTCCGCGCGAGCGTCGGGAACGGCGCGGTCAGGACGAGATTTCCGCGAGAGCCCGGCAGCACGGGCTCGCCCGCCTCGTTGACGACGGCGCAGGAATGTCCTGGCGTCGGCGTTCCGCAACTTCCCAGTTTCAGCGCGTCCACCCCATAAACTGGATAGGTCCATGTCGATCCCGTTTCGGTCTGGCCGTAGGCGTTGACGACTGGGACGTCGAAAATCCGCTGCGTCCATTCGGCCGTTTCGGGATCCAACGGTTCGCCCTGAGTCGTGATGAGCCGGAGCCGGGGCGGCCGGCGCTCGCTCACCGCATCGTCGCCCGCCGCTCGCAGCATACGAAGCCCGGTCGGCGCAATCAGAATCTTGGTCACTCCGTGCCGCGTTGCGCAGTCGAGAAGCCGCGTCTGATTGGGATGATCGAGTGCTCCCTCGTAACAGAGCAACGTCATGCCATGAGAAAGGCCACCGATCACCGCCTGGATCGGAAACGTCAGCCAACCGACATCGGCGGCGCACCAATAGACGTCATCCGGGGCCGGACCGACCTGCCATTGCACGTTGGCCCACGTCCCGACCAAGAAACCTGCCGCGCTGTGCACCACGCCTTTCGGCTTGCTTTCGGTTCCTGAGGTGAAAATCAAGAAGGCCGGTTCGTTTGCCTCTATGGGCTCGCAGACGCATTCTGCGGGCTGGGAATCGAGCGTCGACCGCCAGTCGCTTTCGCCCGGTTGCAGTTGCAGGTCTGCTCCGGTGCGGTTCACCACCAGCGTGTGGCGCAACCCGTCCGCGCCTGCACGCGCTTCGCGAAGATTGGCGAGAAGGGGAACCTTGCGGCCTCGCCGATAGGATCCATCGGCGGTTATCGCCAGGACGGCGCGCGAGGCCTGGAGACGAAGGCGAATCGCCTCGGGCGCAAAGCCGCTGAAAAGCACCGTGTATATCGCGCCGATCCGGTTGCAGGCGTGAATGGCGACGAAGGCCTCCGGCAGGTTCGGCAAATGGATGGCGACGACGTCGCCCCGCCGCACGCCGAGTGACCTCAGGGCGTTCGCGCAGAGCCGGACCTCGTCGCGCAACTCGCGATACGTGAGCCGACGCACATCCCCAGGCTCGCCTTCCCAAATGATTGCGATTTGGTCTGCGCGCGCAGGATTCTCCACGTGTCGATCGACGCAATTGTCGGCGACATTCAGGTGGCCGCCGGCGTAGTAGCGAAAATCTCCGAAGTCGCCGTCCCGCAAAGACTCCCACGGACGTTGCCACCGCATGCGCCGCCCGACCCAAGCCCAGTAGGCGTCAGGCCCTCCGGTGCGCTCTTCGGCGCGCGCCTCTTCCAGCATGGCCGCCTGCTGCGGGACTCGCCAGCGGTCGGGCAGGGGAACCAAAGGGGAGACCGTCAGCGCTTCGATAGCGTCCATACCTTTTCCTCCCTGGGCGCCGCGCGCTTCAGGCGCGTCGGCGTTTCAGCAAACTGTTGCTCTCGGCGCCCGCTATCGGCGAGAGCTCCCTGGGTCGTCACACTGGACGAACGCCGCGGCCTCTGAGCCGTCGCGAGAACGGTTGTAGGCGACCGCGCCGACCTCCGCTCATCTTGATTTCGATTTTATTCTACCTAACGTATGTTAGGTATTAGACCTGCGTTCCGGCCCTGGGTCAAGCTGGGCTCGCCATGCGCAGTCGGAGGAATCTGGGATGGCCGAAACTACGTCGCTTGCGAGCAAAGACTCCCCGGAGGCGCTGGGAAGCTCGCCTTATTTTACCGCGGAGCACGAGATGCTTCGCGACCAAGTGCGTCGCTTCGTCGAGGAGGAAATCAAGCCGCACGGGGAGAGCTGGGAAACGCTCGGGCATGTTCCTCGTGAGGTGCTGCGACGAATGGGTTCGCTTGGATTTTTTGGCGTACGATATCCCGAGGCCTATGGCGGATCGGGGATGGACACGCTTGGCAGCGTCGTGCTGGCCGAAGAGCTTGGGCGCTCGACCTTCTCCGGGGTCGCGATCACCGCCCTTGTCCACGCCGATATGGCTTCAGTGCACGTCTTCAACTCCGGCACGGAGGCGCAGAAGTCCCAGTGGATGCCCAAAATCATCGCTGGCGAGGCGATCTGCGCTGTCGCGGTGACCGAGCCAGACGCAGGCTCAGACGTGAAAGCGATCCGAACGACCGCGCACGAGCAGGATGGCGGGTATGTGCTCAACGGCGCGAAGATGTTCATCACCAACGGCGTTCATGCCGATCTCTATTGCGTCGCCGCCAAGACAGGAGGCGCGGGCAGCGGAAGCAAGGCGCTGACGATGTTTCTCGTCGAGAGTGGCGCCCCGGGATTTCGTGTCGCCCGCGCGCTCCAGAAGCATGGTTGGCGATCGTCGGATACGGCGGAGCTGTTTTTTGACAACTGCTTCGTGCCCAGCGAGTCGATCCTCGGCAACGTTGGAACTGGCTTCTATTCGATCATGCGAAATTTCCAGAACGAACGCATCGTCATCGGCGCCATGGCGATGGGAGAGGCTCAGGCAGCTCTTGCTCTCACGATTGAATATTTGAAGGCTCGCAGAGCTTTCGGCGCCACGCTTTGGGACAAGCAAGCGATCCGTCAGCGCCTTGCCAAGCGGGCCGCCGAAGTGGAAGCCGGACGCCAACTCGTCTATTCCGTCGCTTGGCGCGACGCGCGTGGCGAGGACGTGACCCGAGAGGTTTCCATGGCCAAGGCCTACTGCGGGGAACTGGTCAATTCCGTGATGTACGACTGCGTTCAGTTCCACGGCGGAATGGGCTTCATGAGCGAGAGCGCCATCGAACGAATGTCGCGAGACGCGCGCGTGCAGTCGATCGGCGGCGGCGCCACGGAAGTAATGCTGGAGGAAGTCGCCAAGCGCATGTAAGCGGTCGCTGCAAGGGGATGAAACGGAAACGGGGTTGACCCAGAACGTCTCACTAGATCGCCTGAATCCGGGTCCGGCGGCGCGCGACGGCCGCACCAAGCGATCTGTCGTTTCGCGTCAGCAGATTTTGGATGTCGCCGCGAAACTCTTTCGCGCCCGCGGTTATACCGAGACGTCGCTGCGCGACATCGGAAAGCAGGCCGGACTGAAGGCCGGAAGTCTCTACTACCACTTCGCGTCGAAAGAGGAACTCGCCGCTGAAGTTCTCCGCATAGGGGTCAAGAGAGTGCACCGCGCCGTCGTCGCGGCCGTCGACTCGCTTGATCCGACCGCGGACGCAAAAGCGAGGCTCGGAGCGGCGATGGCCGCGCACCTCGAGACGCTGCTCGACGCGAGCGACTTTACGTCGGCCCACATCAGATGTTTCCCCCATGTCCCGGAGACTTTGCGGGCCCAGCTTAGCAACGACCGTCGCGAATACGAGGCCGTTTGGCGTTCCCTGTTGGACGCCGCAGCGACAAGCGGAGCGCTGCCTCCAGGAATGGATCGAAATGCGGCGCGTCTATTCATACTCGGCGCGTTGAATTGGTCGTTGGAGTGGTACGATGTCACGCATGGCAGGCCCTCCCAGCTCACACGCTCCCTGCTTGCGGCGTTCACGCGGTGAAGGGGCGATCGACGAGCGACGCCTAGGAGCGGATCGCAAGCGACCTGCAGGCCCACGCCGATAGTCGACCCCAAAACACCTTGCACCGCTACGCCAGACAGACGGCCAGACGGTTGGTGTGTTGGCCGCTGGATTGCTCCGTCGACGCGCCGCGCGTCGCTATACCAACGTACAGGACTCATCAAACCAATCCACTATTTCAACCACCTTTCAGATAGTGGCGTGGCACAGCTTGGCCGAACTACGGTTGGATGGAGGTAGGCTGCGCGGCCGCGGAGAAGGAAGCGACGGGCGCGGATCGACGGCGCCCTAGGTACACCGGTCGACCCTGTAGTCTGGCGCCACCCGCCAGCCGGGAGTTTTCACTTGGGAACACATGTATCGAACCACGACCGAGAGGCGGTCTTCGCAGATGGCGTCCCCGATCAAGACGAACGGCCAGATCGTGGGCGCTATCTGTCAGGAGGACCAGGTGTTGGCCGAGGCAGCTGTCGCCCGTCAGGGGCTGGAGAAGCCCCTCCGTGCGGAACAGCAGAGAGCGGACATGGCGCCGTCGTTGGAGGCCTGTACCCCGGCTAGTTCGCCGCGCAGAGCTCTACACCTGACCATCGAGCCGATCCGGTTCTGCCGATGCACGCTCAGCGTTGAAAACGCTCGCAATTCTTCAGACCACTGCAAGGGAGTTTGGTCGTGAGCAAAAATCGTGGCGTCGTCTACACCAAGCCCGGAGAAGTCCAAGTTCAGGACATCGCCGATCCCAAGTTCGAGAACCCGCAAGGCCGCAAGATCGAACACGGCGTGATCCTGAAAGTCGTTTCGACCAATATCTGCGGATCCGATCAGCACATGGTCCGCGGCCGCACGAGCGCCCCGGCAGGAATGGTGCTCGGGCACGAGATCACCGGTGAGGTGATAGAGAAGGGGACGGATGTCGAGATGATCGCGTTGGGGGATCTCGTTTCGGTGCCGTTCAACGTCGCCTGTGGACGATGCCGCACCTGCCGGGAGATGAATACCGGGGTTTGCCTGACGGTCAATCCGGGCCGCGCCGGCGGCGCCTATGGCTATGTCGACATGGGCGGCTGGATCGGCGGGCAGGCCCGCTACGTCATGGTCCCCTATGCCGATTTCAACCTGCTCAAATTCCCGGACAAGGACGAGGCCCTGTCCAAGATCATGGATCTGACCATGCTGACGGACATCCTGCCGACCGGCTTCCACGGCGCCTTGAACGCGGGCGTTAAGCCGGGCTCGACGGTCTATGTCGCCGGCGCCGGTCCAGTAGGCTTGGCGGCGGCCGCCTCCGCTCATCTCCTGGGCGCGGCGGTGATCATGATCGGCGACATGAACGAGGCGCGGCTAAGCCACGCCAGGAAGGTCGGCTTCGTGCCGATAGATCTCACCAAGCACGATCGCCTGGGCGAGCAGGTGGCCGCGATCGTCGGCGAACCCACGGTGGATTCGGTCATCGATGCGGTGGGTTTCGAAGCCAAGGGCCATGGAGGGGGCGATCAGCCCGCCATCGTGCTGAACCAGGCGATGGAGATCATCCGGCCGGCTGGCGCCATCGGCATTCCGGGATTGTATGTCACCGAAGATCCCGGTGCGCACGAGGAGGCCGCCAGGACCGGCAGCCTCAGTCTTCGCCTGGGTCTCGGCTGGTCCAAGGCGAACTCCTTCCACACCGGCCAGACGCCCGTCTTGCGCTACAATCGCCAGCTCATGATGGCGCTGCTGAACGACCGCCTGCCGATCGCGAAGATCGTCAATGCCAGAGCCATCAGCCTGGAGGATGCGCCGAAGGGCTACGCCGAATTCGACAAGGGCGTCGCCGCCAAATTCGTGCTCGACCCGCACGGCTTGCTGGCGAAAGCGGCCTGATCATAACGTGCAATTTCAGGCGGAAGCGACGGCGTCGCGCCACGCGCCCATCCGCCCATCGAGTTGAACCATCTCATCGTTCCCGCCGGCGAGCGTCGCGCCGGCGGTGCGATGGAGGAGACCAACGACCGGCGCCGGCCTCAAGCCGTCGCAGACGCGCCTAACCTAAATAAGCTCCGTTGGCGACCAAGCGCGAGCGGAGAAGCGCGACGTCGATGCGATCGGGCGGGGCGGCAGAGGCCAGCGCGATGTCGGCCGCGGTCCCCGCCGCCTCACCCGTCACGAAGCAGCCGCCGGAGACGCGCGCGGCCGACTGGCCGTCGTGGGTCATCGAGGCACAGCGGCCGGCGACGAAGAGATTGCTGAGCCCCTGCGGCACGATCATGCGGTAGGGCAACTGGCAGTAGCCGCGCGATTCGGGGATGGGTGGGAACTTGATCACGATGTCGCCGGCGACATGCGCCTCGACCGGCCAACCGTTGACGCCGATGCTGTCGTCAAAATCGGCACAGCCGAGCACGTCCTCCTCGGTGAGCTGATAGGCGCCGGTGACGCGGCGGGTCTCGCGCACGCCGAGTTGCGGGCCGAGTTCGACAATGTAGGCGCGCTCGAATCCGGGCGTGTTGGCCTTGATGAAGTCGAACACGTCCCAGGCCTGGCGGCGGCCTTGGATCTCACCCTCCGTGAGTTCCTCGACGTCGAGCGCGTCGAGCGGACCCCCGTCGGGCCGCTTGACCTGCGTGCAGTTGGCGCGCCACTCCGTCGGATCGCGCTGCGGCCGCACAATGACGCCCTTGCGCGGGAATCGTTTGGCGCCTGTGCGCTCGGCTTCGTTCATCAGCTTGGGAATGATCTCCCAGGCCCTCCCTGCGCGCTCGGGGTCGACGTTCGCGATGCGGAACAGCATTGAGGAATAGAGCATGCCGCCGCGGCCGTCGCCTTTTTCGAAAGGCGCGCCCGCCCAGGCCGCGAGATCGCCGTCGCCGGAGCAATCGATGAACATCTCGCCGCGCACCGCCGCGCGCCCTTCCTTCGTCTCGAGGAACAGCGCCTTGATACGGCCTTCCTCCGTCAGCGCGCCGACCGCCAGCGCGTGATAGAGAATCTTGACGCCGGCCGCGGCGAGCAATTCGTCCGCCGCCACCTTGTAAGCCGAGGTGTCGTAGGCCTGCGCCTGGATCTTGTTCTGGAACGACAGATGCGGGGCGTTGAGACCGCCGAGCCTGTCGATGCGTTCGAGGAATTCCGTCGAGACGCCATGGACAACGCGCTTATGCTCGCCGTAGACGTTGGCGTACAGGCCGCAGAAATTGGTGACGCCAGCCGCCGTGCCCATGCCGCCAAGAAAGCCGTAGCGTTCGATCAGCAGCGTCTTGCGGCCGGTGCGTCCGGCCGCCGTCGCCGCGGCGATGCCGGCCGGCCCGCCGCCGAGAACGACGACTTCGTATTCGCCGACGATCGGCGTGGCGCGGGCGGGTTCGGCGAGGCTCGCAATCGGGTTCATGTCTATGATCCTGCTTAAGGGAAGACGAAGCTCAGTCCGCGACGCCCAGCGTCACGCCGCCGTCGATCTTGATTTCCGCGCCCGTGATGAAGCGGGCTGACGGCGAAGCAAGAAACAGGGCGGCGCCGACGATGTCGTCGGGGGTTCCGATGCGATGCATCGGGCAATGCTCGGCGAAGCGGCTTTGCGTTTGCGGGTCTTGCAAGCGTCCACCGGCGATGCCGGTGGCGACCGGTCCTGGGGCGATGGCGTTGACCGCGATCGAATGGCGCGCGAGCTCGAGCGCGATCTGACGCACGAATTGCGCGACCGCCGCCTTCGAGGCGACATAGGGCGTTCCCACCAGCGTCTCGACGCGCGTCGCGGAGATCGACGAGGTGACGATAATGCGCCCACCGCCGCGAGCCTTGAGATGCGGAACCGCCGCCTGGATGGTGCGGAACACCGAGCCGAGGTTGACGGACACGACCCGATCGAAGAAATCCGGCGCGATCGTCTCGATAGCAGCCGGCGGATTGCGCTCGCGGTCGAAGGTCAGAAAGCCTGGACCGCCGCTGATGCCGGCGTTGGCGTAGACGACGTCGAGCCCGTCGCGGTCGGCGACGTCCGCGAAGGCTTTCTTGAGCGCGACTTCGTCAGTCGCGTCGACCGCGGCCCACGAGACCTCGGCGCCGTCGCGCGACAATTCTTTCGCCGCCGCCTGCGCCGCGTCGGCGTTCAGGTCGAAGAGGGCGACCTTCGCACCGTTGTCGGCGAGCGCGCCGGCGATCGCACAGCCGATTCCCGATGCGCCGCCGGTAACGACGGCGCTGAGGCCTTTGACGCTGAACAGGTGATCGATCTTCACGGGCGGACTCCTTCATGCACGGTTTCGCCGACCGCCAGCAGTCGCGCCTGCGCCGCAGCATCGGCAAGCAGATCGGCGCTCGGACCCTCGTGCACGATGCGGCCGCGATCGAGCACAATCGTCCGCTCGGTGAGCTGCAGCGCAAGTTCCGCCTTCTGCTCGACGAGCACGATGGTGGAGCGGCCCGAGTCGCGGATTGCCCGCAGGGCGGCGTAAAGCGATTCCACGATCACGGGCGCGAGGCCCTCCATCGGCTCGTCGAACAGCAGGATCTTCGGCGCACCGACCAAAGCGCGACCGATCGCCAGCATCTGCTGCTCGCCGCCCGAGAGCTTGCCGCCGGGATTGCGGCGCCGCGCCTTGAGCGAAGCGAACAGCGCGTAGACGTCGTCGATCGACCAGCCGCCGGTGCGCCGCGAGATTGCGAGATTTTCCTCGACCGTCAGCGAGACGAAAATTTCGCGCTCCTGCGGCACATAGCCAAGCCCCAAGCGGTTGCGACGAAAAGGCGCGATGCGCTCGATCGCGCAGCCGTCGAGCCGGACAGCGCCCTTGTGCAAGGTGGTGAAGCCGATCAGCGACTTGAGCAGCGTCGTCTTGCCGACGCCGTTTCGGCCGAGCACCGCCAGCGATCCGCCGGGCGGAACGGAAAAGGATAGGTTGTCGAGAACGACGGTCGAGCCATATCCGGCCCTCAGCCCCTCGACGTTCAGCGCCCCGCTCATGCCGCGCTCCGCCCGAGATAAACCGCGCGGACCCGCTCGTCGGCCGCGATCTCGGCCGGAGCGCCCCGGGTATAAACGCCGCCCGCCACGAGCACGACGATCTCGCGCGCAAAGCGGAAGACGAGCTCCATGTCGTGCTCGATCATCAGCACCGCGACGTCCTTGGGCAGGCGCTCAATCATCTCGTGGATCTCGTGCGCCTCGCCTGAGGGCACGCCGGCGGCGGGCTCGTCGAGCAGCAGCACCCGGGGCTTGAGCGCTAGCGCAATGCCGATCTCCAGTAGGCGCTGATCGCCGTAGCTGAGCTCCGAAACGCGGCCGTCGCCGAGCCGTCCGAGCCCCGCCTCGCGAAGCCAGTGGTGCGCCTCCTCGACGCAGGCGCGCCAGGCGGCGTCGTATCGCAGCATGCGCCAGCCCTTCCGGTCGCGTTCGGCGATGGCGATCGCGACATTGTCGATCGCGGTCTCCTCAGGGAGAAGCGCGTTTAGCTGATGGGTGCGCACGAGGCCGCGCCGCACGCGCCGCTCGGCGGACAGCCGCTCGATGGGGCGCCCGTCAAGCGCGATCGAGCCCGCGTCGGCGGGGATGACGCCCGTCAGCAGGTTGACGAAGGTCGTCTTGCCCGCCCCGTTGGGGCCGATGAGGCCGATCCTCGCTCCGGCGGGAAGATCAAGATCGATCGAGCGCGTGACTTGCAGCGAGCCGAAGGTCTTGCTGAGGCCGCGCACGCTAAGCACCGGGTCTAATACGGGCGCGGCGTTCATCGCGCGCTCCCGGAAAAGCGGCGCCTGATCATGTCGGCGAGCCCCATCAGGCCGTCGTCCAGGAACAACACGACCGCGACCATCAGCGCGCCGATCACGAACATCCAGCGGAAGGGATCCATTTCCGCTGCGAAATCCTGCAGCACGATGTAGACGAGCGCGCCAATCAAGGCGCCGTAGAGCCGTCCCATGCCGCCGAGCGCCAGCACCATCAGCACTGTGCCGGACGCAAGCAGGCTCATCGCGTTGAGGCCGACCGTGCCGGTCGATTGGGCCGCCAGCGCGCCGGCCGAGCCGGCCATGCCCGCCGACAGCGCATAGGTGACGACGAGCCGGCCCCACACCGGCGTGCCGATCGCGCGCATGCGTCGCACGTTCTGCCGCACGCCGCTGATCGACCGGCCGAACGGTGAGCGCACGATCCGCCAACTCAGGAGAAACCAGACGAGAAGGACGGCGGCAGAATAGAGGTAGGCGGTGCGGCCCCACAGGTCGAAATGGAAATGGCCGAGCAGCGGAGCGAGTTCGGGCATCTGCAAGCCGTCGTCGCCTCCCGTGATCACATGCGCCTGATTGGCCGTTTCGGCGGCGAGCGCCGCGATCGCCAGCGTCAGCATCATCAGCGTGACGCCGCGCGTGTGCAGGATGAGCATGCCGGTGACGAGGCCGAACAGCGCCGCGACAATCGTCGCGAAGACGAGGCCGAGGATCGGGTCGGGCGTAAGGTGAATGGCGCAGATCGCCGCCGCATACGCGCCGACGCCATAGAATGCGGCATGGCCGAGCGAAACCACGCCGGCGTAGCCGAGCGCGAGATCGAGAGACAGCGCGAACAGCGCCATGGTGAACACGTTCGCACCCAGCGTTAGCCGGTCCGGCAGAGCGAAGAAGACGACGATGATGGCCGCCCAGGGCAGCAGCCGACCCGCAAGCAAAAGCAGGCCGGGCCTGGCAGGCGCTGCGACGGGACGGATGATTTCGCTGTCGCTCATGACGCGGACCGCGCCGGCATCAGGCCGTCGGGGCGCCAGAGCAGCAGCGCCACGACGAGCCCATAGAACAAATAGGGCGCTGCGCTCGGCACGAGGTATTTCGAGAAGGTGTCGACGACGCCGAGGCCAACCGCCGCCACGAACGATCCTCGGAAATTACCGAGCCCGCCGACGCCGACGACCACGAGAAACAGCACGAGGTAGCGCAGCGCGTAGTAGGAGTTGAGCGGCATAAGTTGCGCTCCAGCGACCGCGCCGAAGGCGGCGAGCCCGCAGCCGAGTGCGAAAGCGACGGTGAACAGGAGACGCACGTTGACGCCGACAGCCTGGCACATGCGGGGATTGTCGACCGCCGCGCGCAGCCGGGCGCCGAACAGCGTTCCATCGATCAGCAGCCACAGCAGGCCCATCAACGCGAGCCCCACGACGATCAGGAAGAGCCGGTAGGTCGGGTAGGGGCGGAATCCTAGGTTCACCATGCCGTCGAGCGCCGAGGGAATGGGAATGGTGCGCACGCCCGGGCCGAAGGCCGAGGTGAGCGCCGCGATGACGACGAAGGTCAGGCCGAAGGTCAGGAGCGATTGCGACAATTCGCCTTTGCGGTAGATCGGACGATAAAGGAGCAGCTCAGCCAGCGCGCCCAGCGCGGCGACTCCGAGTGTGGCGAGGGCCAGCGCGGCCGCGAACGGCGCGCCAGCTTGAATCAATGCGGCGGCGGCGTAACCGCCAATCATCGCGAAAGCCCCGTGCGCGAGATTGATCACTCGCATCAGTCCCATGGTCACGGTCAGGCCGACGGAAATGATGAACAGCACCATTCCGTAGGCCAGACCGTCGAGCAGTATGGTGAGATAAACCATGCGCCGCCTCTTACGCTCTCGCCGTCGCGCGCGTCATTGCGGATGCGCGTCCTTCCAGGGATCGCGCACCATCGGGAAGGTCGCGATGTTGATGTTGACGAGCTTGCCGTCCCGCTCCTCGACGCGGCGCAGGTAGATGTTCTGGATCATGTCGCGCTCCTTCGCGTCGATCTTCATTGGACCGCGCGGGCTGTCGAAGGAGAGGCCCTTCCACAGACTGAACGCCTGGTCCGCGGTGACGTGGGCGCCGAACTTGGCGACTGCGCGATAGATAAGCTCCATGCCGTCGTAAGCGCCGACGGTCGCAAGATCGGGAACCGTCTGCGGCCCGAACATCGAGATGAGATCGGCTTTCAGCGCGTTATTGAGCGGGTTGTCGACCGTTTCCGTGTAGTGGAAGGCGGAGACGACGCCGAGCGCCGCCTTGCCGATCTTCGGCAGGTCGATCTCCTGAGTCTCGGCCGTGCAGAGAAGCTGGATTCCCTCCGGCTTGAGACGCGCCGCCCAGGTGTTGATCATGCCGACGGTCGGCGGACCGCCGGGCCCGAAGATGAACAGCGCGTCGGGCTTATCCTGCGCCACGCGCTCGAAGAACGGGGCGAAATCGGTGGTCGACAGCGGAATGTGGATCGATTCCATCACCTCGCCGCCGCCAGCCTTGAACGTCTCCGTGAACGCCGCCTCGGCGTCGTAGCCCGCGCCATAGTCCGACACCGCGGTCACGACGCGCTTGACCTTGTTCTGCTCGGCCCATTTCGCGATCTGGCTGGCGACCTCGGGAAGCGTGTGGCTGACGCGCACGAAATAAGGCGACTTGCGCGTGACGATGGCCGTCGGCGTGTTGAACAGCACGGTCGGCACTTTCGATTCGGTGACGAGATCGGCGACCGCCAACGCATTGGGCGTGAACACGATGCCGCCGAGGAAGTTCACTTTGTCGCGTACGATCAGCGATTGCACGACCTGCTTGGCGCGAACCGGATCCGGGCCGCCGTCGTCGCGATAGATCACTTCGATGTCGGTCCCATTCACGCTCTTGCCGTGCTGCTTCTGATAGACCTCGATCGCCTGCTGGAACTGCTGTCCCCAGCGCGCGAACGGTCCCGAAAAGGTCCCGACGACGCCAACCTTGACGGTGTCGGCCAACGTTGGCCCCGCCGCAAGCATCAAACCAAGGGCCGCGCAAATCCGAAGCGCACGTTTCATCGCCATCCTCATCCCTCCTGCCGGTTCCGCCCAACTTGCGTTGTCAGTTGCGGCGAAATTGACACCCCTATCGTGACATGTCAACATCAAGCTCGATGAAGCGATCGCCGAACGCGGTCGCCCGGATCCCCGCACAGGCCGGGATGAATCCGCGCGGCGCCGTCGACGACCGGGAGGGCACATGACAAGAAAGCTTCGCAGCAACTATGAGATCGGCACGTCGTTCTGGGCGGTGCGCCGCGCGCAATGGCGCGCGCTGGGCCTCACCGACGCGGACATGGCCAAGCCGAAGATTGCGATCGTCAACACCTCCTCGGAACTCGCGATCTGTTTCAGCCACCTCGACGGCGTCGCGAAAGTGGTGAAGGAAGGCGTGCGCGCTGCGGGCGGGCTTCCCTTCGAGATCCGCACCGCCGCGCCCAGCGATTTCATCCACAGTCCGGGCCGCGCAGGCACCTACATCCTCCCGTCGCGCGATCTGATCACCAACGACATCGAGGTGCAGGTCGAGGGCGCGCAGCTCGACGGCATGGTGTGCCTTGCGTCTTGCGACAAGACGACGCCCGGCCAGTTGATGGCCGCTGCGCGCCTCAACATTCCCACCATCTTCGTCGTGTGCGGCTATCAGGGCAGCGGCGTCTATAAGGGCGAGCACGTCGACATCGAGGACGTGTTCCTTCACGCCGGCTATCATCTCGTCGGCAACACCTCGCTCGAAGACCTCACCGGCATGAGCGAGAACGCGATCGTCGGACCTGGCGTCTGCGCCGGCATGGGGACCGCCAATTCCATGCACATCGCCTGCGAGGCGCTCGGCATGACGTTGCCGGGCGCCGCGCCGGTCGCCGCCAACAGCCCGAAGATGTTCGATTTCGCCAGGCGTTCGGGCAAGCGCATCGTCGAGATGGTGTGGGAGGATCTGCGTCCGCGCGCGATCCTCACGCGCTCCGCATTCGCCAACGCGGTCCGCACCGTGTGTTCGGCGAGCGCCTCGATCAATGCCGTCAAGCATCTGCAGGCGATCGCGGTCGAGGCGCAATGCGACGTCGACGTCTATCAATTGTTCGAGCGCGAGGGCGCGGCGACGCCGGTCCTCGCGGCGGTTCGTCCCAACGGCGACGCTTCGATCGAGGCTCTCGAGGCGGCGGGCGGCGCCCGCACGCTGATGGCGAGCCTCGAGCCGCTGCTCGATGGCGCGGCGATGACGGTGGCTGGAAAGACCCTCGCCGAGAATCTTGCTGAGGCGTCGCCGGCCGATGGCGAGACCATTCGCCCACTGGCCACGCCGATGTCCGGCAAGCCGGCGATCGTCATCGTGCGCGGCAGCCTCGCGCCCGAGGGGGCGATCATCAAGATGGGCCTGCGTTGGGATCGCAAGCTTAAAGTCTCCGGCCGCGCGCGCGTGTTCCACGCGCCGGACCAGGCAGTCGCGGCGGTGCGCCGAAACGAGATCAAGCCGGGCGACGTGGTTGTGCTCGCCGGTCTCGGCCTGCAGGGAGGCCCCGGCATGGGCATGGCGTCCCGGGTCGTCTTCGCGCTCGAAGGCGCGGGGCTCGGCCCCGAGGTGCCCTTCGTCACCGACGGGCAATTGTCGGGCCTCGTCAACAAGGGCCTCGTTGTCGGCGAGGTGAGCCCGGAGGCGGCGATCGGCGGTCCGCTCGGCCTCGTGCAAGAAGGCGACCTCATCGAGATCGACGTCGAGGCGCGCACGGTCGATCTTGTCATCGACGCGGCCGAATGGGCCGAGCGGCGCGCGCATTTCGAGCGAATCGTCAAGCAGACGCCGGCGGGATGGCTGACGATCTACGCGCGCTCGGTGGGCGCGTTGTCGAGCGGCGCGACGCTGGTGGGGCCGACTTGACCAGAACCGCGGGGTTAGCGCAGGTCTCGTCTCGCCGGTCGGCGAGGGGAGCGCAGATTCAGATGGCGGGAGACAAGGAAGCGAGCGGTGAGCCGAAGCGGGCGGGTGGCCTGGCGGATGATTACGTCGCCGTTCTCATCATTGCGATCGCCAACCGCCTGACGCGGGGCGCGTCGAAATACTACCGCGAGGTCTGGAACCTCGGCGTCGTCGAATGGCGCGTGATGGTCAGCGTCGGACATCAAGATCCCCGTTCGATCGGCGAAATCGCTGACGACGCGGATCTCGACAGGGGCGCCGTGAGCCGCAGCGTCAAGCTGTTGTGCGAGCGCGGACTGCTGCGCGCGGAATCGGGGGCGGGACGGCTCAACCAGGTCAGTTTGACAGCGCCGGGGCGCCGGCTCCTCGAAAAGCTGCGCGCGGTCGGACGCCAACGCGAATCGCGGCTGATGGCCGGCTTCACGGCCGAGGAGCGGCCGCTGTTGCTGGGGTTTCTGAATCGCCTGCTCTCGCAGGTCGATTACATGAACGCGCGCAGCGAGGACGACGAGGGAGCGTGAGGCGCGAATGAACGAATTCACCGTGGTTGCGCCAGGTGGCGCGCAGCAATTGTCGGAGGCGCCGGTGTGGTGCGCGCGAACGCGCCGGCTCTGGTGGGTCGACGTGGTGCGCGCGCGGCTCAATAGCTTCGATCCCTCATCGGGCGCGCGCGACGCCTTCGATCTGCCCGGTAAGGCGGCGGGCTGCTGCGTCTTGCGCGAAGCCGGCGGCTTGGCGGTCGCGCTCGACGATACGCTGCACGCCTTCGAGCCGAGCACAGGCGCTCTCACGCGCCTCGTCGCGCCCGAGAGCGGTCATCCAACCAATCGCCTCAACGACGGCAAGGCGGACCGGCGTGGCCGTCTCTGGATCGGCACCATGAACGCGCAGGCGTTCGAGCCCGAGGGCGGCCTCTACCGGATCGCGCCGGACCTCCGGGTCGAGAAGCAGTTCGGCGACGTCATCATCCCGAACTCGATCGCCTTTAGCCCCGACGATCGCACGTTCTATTTCTCCGACACCCGCCGCCTCACGATCTGGGCGTTCGACTTCGACCTCGCCGAGGGTCGCATCGCCAATCGGCGTGTGTTCGCGGACACGAACGGCCACTCCGGCCGGCCGGACGGCTCGACGGTCGACGCCGAGGGCTTCCTTTGGAACGCGGAGATCATGGGCGGGCGCCTCGTACGATACGCGCCGGACGGCCGCATCGACCGTGTGGTGGCCGTGCCCGTCCCGCGGCCGACGTCCTGCGCCTTCGGCGGCGAAGGGCTCGAAACGCTCTATGTGACGAGCATGTCGACCGGTCTCAGCGACGCCGAGCTTGCCGGGGCGCCAGGCTCCGGCGGCCTGATCGCCTTCCTGCCCGGCGTGCGCGGATTGCCCGAGCCGGCGTTCGCTGGCTGAAACAAGGAGCAAGCGATGATCCTCACCGACGCCGAGAAGGCGATGCTGGACGGGGCGCGCGGACCCGCGCATCGAAAGGCGATGGAGCTGCTGGTGCGTTACGGCGAGGCGCTGGGCGCGGAGCGCTTCGTCGAGACGCGCAACGTCGCGACGGTGACCACTGTCACCAATCCGATCGTGCGCAAAGTCGCGCTCGAGCACGGCATGGACGGGGTCTTCTCGCGTTTCAACCTCGACAGCGACGAGATCGTTCCGACGCCGATGTTCGACGCGCCGGCCTGCCAGCTCATCCACGGCATTTACCGCACCGAGGCGCTGCGAGTTCGGCGTCGCGGACGACGCCATCCGTCTGCACGACGAGAGCGAGCGCTATTTCGGCCGCCGCGGCCTGCAGATGCTCTCGACCTGCACGCCCTACCAGGTCGGCAACGTGCCGACGCTCGGCGAGCATTGCGCCTGGATGGAATCCTCCGCGGTCGTCTACTGCAATTCGGTGCTCGGCGGGCGCACCAACACGGAGGGGCGCGAGAGCACGAGCGCGGCGGCGGTGACCGGCCGCATCCCTTATTGGGGTCTGCACGTCCCCGAAAACAGGACGGGCGATCTGCTGTTCCGCGCCGAGATCGAGGTCGAGAGCATGCGGGATTGGGGCTTGTTCGGCTATTACGTCGGCGAGATCGCCGAGGATGGCATTCCCGTACTCGACGGCGTCAGCACGACTCCCAATCTGCCGCGCCTCAAGCACTTCGGCGCCTCGGCGGCGTCCTCGGGCGGCGTCGAATTGTTCCATATTCCCGGGGTCACGCCGGAGGCGCCGAACCTCGATAGCGCTTTGCGGCGCTGCGGAGCGGAGACGCACGTCTACGGCGCCGCCGAGCGCCGGCTCGCCTACGACCGCTTGAACTCGGGCGCGTCCGATCCAAACGTCGATTTCATCATGCTCGGCTGCCCCCATGATTCGATCGAGCAAGTCTGGGAGGCGGCGCGCCTGCTCGACGGCAAACGCATCAGCGCCAACGTCAATCTCTGGGTCCACGCCCCGCGCGCGATCAAGGAGGTCGCTGACCGCAGCGGCTACACAGCGATTATCGAGGGCGCGGGCGCACGGCTGCTCAGCGACACCTGCCCGGCGATCAGCCGCGCGGTGCCGAAGGGCGCCAAGGTCGTCGCCACCGATTCGGCCAAGCAGGCCCACTATCTGCCGGCGATCGTACTCGGCACACAGGCCTGGTTCGGCTCGCTCGAGGAGTGCGTCAATGCGGCGCTGACCGGACGCTGGGCGGGAGAAGCGCCATGACGACGATCGTGTTGCGCGGGCGCTGCGTCGTGCCCGGAACGGCGGCCGGCAAAGCGCTGGTGAGCCGCGAAGCGATCTCTGGCTGGGGCGGCATGGACTTTAATACCGGTGTCATCACTGAGCGGCGCCATCCGCTGCAGGGCGAGAGTTTCGCCGACCGTGTGCTCGTCTTTGTCGGGGCAAAGGGCTCGTCCGGCTGGTCGCACTATTTCAATCTCGCGCGCCACGCGGGCGTCGGGCCCAAGGCGATGATCTTCAACCGCATGAGCACGAAGGTCGCCCTCGGCGCCGTCGTCAGCCGTGTGCCTTCAATCACCGAGCTCGACGCGGACCCGTTGAGCGTCATCGAGACTGACGATTGGGTGGAGATTGACGCGGGGCAGGGGCTTGTGACCGTGACGAAGGTTGCTGTCCGCTAAGCAGCCAAGTCGCAGTCTTTTTCCAGGCTTCGCCAGACGCCCCTCTGCAGTCGACGATATGATGATGTCCACTTTCACCTCGGCCGGCTGGCCCTGGCGGCCGAACGCCGTCATGCCGCCGAACTTCTGAAGTTTCTTCCTGCGACGCGCCGCCGAACGCGCGACGATAGGCCTCAGCGATCTGTTCAGCGGTCATCGGGGGGGAGCGGACCTTGAACAGAAACCGCCGAGCCGAGGCGGCGTCGAGAAGCTCCGGCGCGTTTGTCGTGCAGGCGAAGTGGTAGGGGTGATGCTCCATGTGGGTCAGCATCTCGTTGACCTGGGTGACGTCTCACGAGTGAAGAGCCGACATCCGATCGCGCAGCAAGGAATTCGGCCTCGTCGAGGATGAGAAAAGCGCGAAGGTCGGCCGCTTCTTCGAATGCCGCCGCGATCGCCTTTTCGGACTCACCGAGCCACATCGAGCTGAGATCGGAGAATCGCTTTTCGAGGATGTCGAGATCCAAGCGCTCAGCGAGGCGCCGGGCATACGCGGACTTTCCCGTACCTGCGGAGGGCCGCCTTAGCGGGGTACGCCGACTGAGAGACTTTGCGGAGCATGCGCTTGAGCATAAGGGGCGAAACGACTTTGGCTTGCTTTCCGGGCATGGAGAGGGGTTCCTCAGGTTGGAATGGGGCAGCAGCCGACGGGCGCGCGAGCGGCGTGGGAACGACGCACGGGATCGGTCGGTCGGCTGACGGAGCGGCAGGGAAGGGGGCCGGAGCGGCCGGAGCGGCGAAGAGCGGATGATCGCGAGAGGGGCGAAGCGCTGTGGCTAGGAGAATCGGCGACGGCGATCACAACGCGCTGGGGGAGCGGAGCGGTCAGCCAGTATTCGTCGGCCCTCATCACGGTGAGGACGCGGGTCGTGACGGACGGATCGGCCGGGTCGGGTGAGAGCGTCTCTGTCTCGCGGTCGTAATAATCGATTTTCCAGAAGTAGCGGACGGCGGCGACCTCGACGACGCCGAGGTCGTGTTCGACGTGAGGATCGTTGTCTTCGTCGGAAACGTCGAACTCTCGAACCTTTCGAAGAAGAGATCGTCGCTGCTCAGCCGGCATCGCAGCGACGGTCGCGGTGATCAGGGCCGCACCGCCGACGAAGGTGCGGCGGAAAGCGTCGTTGAGTTCGCGAATTTGTATGGTGGACCTTGAATTGTCGTTGTTCATGGTTTGTCCTATACGCAGGCTGAATCAATACCGGACCCCGACAGGCCCGGGTTTTGTTGAGCAATTTTGGGTGGTCTGAAATTTGAAGCGGCCGCCGAACTAGTTTGCGCGCGAAGCAAACTATCCGAGAGCTTGCGGGGGCAGGGCGCCAGTTCGGAAACGAACTCGCTTGGCCGAGATCAAAGATCGTCGGGGCTATTACCACCTGTCTAAGTCAACCCTTTCCGCGGCACGCGGGGAGGATTCCCGGCTCCAATGCGTTTAAGCGAGCCGAGAATTCGGTTTTTTCTAGCTTACGCGTGGTAGCCCGGCGGTAGCCAAACGCAAGGTTGGACGTGGGAATTTGTCTTAAGCCATTGAAATATATGGCTGGGGCGCCAGGATTCGAACCTGGGAATGGCGGAATCAAAATCCGCTGCCTTACCACTTGGCTACGCCCCACCGGCGCGCGAAGGCCGGGGCCGGCGTTCGCGAAGCGCGCGGACCATAGTGCGAGGATTGGCCTATCGCAACACCCTAATCCTGGGGAAGCGCAAAAGCCGACAAGTCTGCGTTTGCGCCGCAGACGAGCACGCCGACCCGTTCGTCCGGGGCGGGGCGGTAGGCGCCGCTCGCCAGCGCTGCGTAGGCCGCCGCGCCGCCAGGTTCGGCGATGATCGTCATGTCGCGCCACAGCGTTCGTTGGGCGGCGCGGATCGCCTTGTCGGTGACGAGCGCGACATGGTCGACGCCGCGCTGAGCGATCGCGAGATTGAGGGCGCCGACGCGGCGTGAGCCGAGCGAATCGGCGGCGACCGATTGGACCGAGACGTCGACCGGTTGGCCGGCGGCGAGCGCCGCGTGGAGCGCCCGCGATCCTTCAGGCTCCACGCCGACGACGCGGATGCGCCCGTCGAACCAGGCCGCGACGCCGGAGATCAAGCCGCCGCCGCCGACTGCGACGAGGATGGTGTCGAGCGGCGCGGCGCCGAGGCGCACGAGGTCCTCCTCCCATTCCAGCCCTACCGTTCCCTGGCCGGCGACGGTCTCCGTCGCGTCGTAAGGGTGGATCGCCAAGGCGCCGCTCTCGGCGACATAGGCGTCGCAGCGCGCCTGCGCGTCGAAATAGGAGCCGCCGGCGACGACGACCTCGGCCCCATAGGCCTTGATCTTGGCGATCTTCACCGGCGCGGCGATTTCGGGCACGAAGATGCGCGCCCTGACGCCGAGCTTGGCCGCGGCGTAGGCGACCGCCGCGCCGTGGTTGCCGCCGGAAGCGGTCGCGCAGCCGACCGGCGGCGCCTTGCGCGTCAGCAGGTTGTAGAACGCGCCGCGCGGCTTGAACGAGCCTGTATGTTGCAGGAGTTCGAGTTTGAGCGAGACGGGCGGAGCGCCCGCGTGAGGCGAAGCGGTCTCGAGGATCGGCGTGCGCCGGACGTGCGGCGCGATCAACACATAAGCGGCGCGGATCTCGTCGCGGCCAACCGGGGTCGGGGCGCTCTGGCGCCGGAAATCGTCGCTCATGTTCAGTTTCGCTCTCTCGCTAAGTGGGCACAACGTCGACTTCGACTTCAAGCTTGTGGCCGCCCGACGACAGGATCACCCCCTCGACGGGCGGCACGTCGGAATAGTCGCGCCCGCGGGCGACGACGATATGGTCGTCGCCGGCCGGCAGCGCGTTGGTCGGGTCGAGCCCGAGCCAGCCGAAAGCTGGACCGCACCATAGCGCTACCCAGGCGTGCGAGGCGTCCGAACCGGCGAGCCGCGCCTTGCCGGGCGGGGGAATGGTGCGGATGTAGCCGCTGACGTAGAGCGCCGGTAGGCCGAGGCCGCGCAGGCCGGCGATCATCACATGGCTGAAGTCCTGGCACACCCCGCGCCGCTGAGCGAACGCCTCCGCCGGCGAGGTCGTCACTTCGGTCGAGCCGGCCTGATAGACGAAATCGGCCTTGATGCGGCTCGCAAGTTCGCTCGCCGCCTCATAGACGGGGCGTGAGGGGCGGAAGCTCTCGCGTCCATAGGCTCTGGCTCCGTCGAACAGCGGCACGAGGCGGCTCGGATAGAGGCCGAAAGCAGGCGAATCCGGCGCCAGCGATCCGGTCGCGGCGGCGAGCGCGGCGACCTCCTCCCAGGGCGGCGTCAAGGCGGCGATCGGCGGGGCGGGCTGCTCGACGACGATGTGGGCGCGTGAGACGATCGTGAGTTCGCGATGCGGCGTTTCGATGCGCATGTATGCGACGCGGTTGTCGAACAAATCGACGCGCTCGGTGAAGACCTGCGGCCGCGGCGTCACGTCGATGTGCGCCGAGAGCACGCGCTGGCCGCCCTCGGAGCGGGGCAACAGACGCAGTGCGCAGCTATTGACCGCGACCGGCGACGCGTAGCGGTAGCGCGTGAGATGGGTCACGTCGTAGTTCACGCGAGTCCCGTGATCTTTTCCGCCCGCTCATGCGAAGCGCCCTGCAGGAAGTAGCGCGCCGCGATCGCCTCGGCCAATGTCATCAAGCGCTGCTCAATGGCGAGAATGCCGGGATCTTCGAGCCGGTCGGCGTATTCCGTCGCCAACTCGGCGCGCAGCAGCGTCGCGAGGCGTTTGGGCTCTTCGAGAACGCCGTCCTGGCGCAACACCGGCAGGCTGCCGATGTGGTCGTCGATCAGATTGGCCTGGAAGGCGACCGAGCGGGGATTGAAGGGATCGAGCAGAGCCATGTCGCGCACCGGCGCGAGCGCGACGCCGATCAAGGTGCGCGAGCGGTAGGTGATCTGCGAGTCGATGAGATCGAGCAGGACGTCGAGCGTATATTCGGTCGCGTCATGACCGGCGAATTGGCGCGCGAGGCGGCAGGTGTTGATCCCGCGCTCGATGCGCCGGCCGAGCTCGTAGAAGATCCAGCCTGCGCCGCGATTGAAGTTCTCGTCGAACAGGCCGGCAAGCGCCGCTATGGCGCCGAGCGCCTCGTCGACGCAGTCGATGATCTCCGATTCGACCAGGGGTCGGGTCGGCGCTTCGAGGATCACCGTTTCGAGCCGGCCGATCAACTGCCAGGTCTGCTGCGTCAGACGTTCGCGGATCACCGACGCCGCGTAGCGGGCCGCGCGCGCTATCGACAGCGCGGAGCCGTAGCGCTCCTCGTCGCGCAGCGCCGCCTCGCCCGTCGCGGCCGAGACGCGGCCCGGCCTCTCGGGATCGATCGCGCCCCAGGCGACGAGCAGCGATTTCAGCCGCTCGATCGAATCGCGCGAGCCGTTCATCGGCGCATCGGGGTCGACGGCGCGGGCGCTGAGGCAACGGATCAGGCGCAGCGTCGCTTCCTCGCGCTCGAGGTAGCGGCCGAACCAGAAGAGATTATCCGCCGCGCGGCTCGGCAGATTGCCGAGCATGCGCACGATGCGAACCTTCTCCGGTGTCGGCAGGAGGCTCGTCGCCTCCACCGGCCGGTCCGCGAGCACCCACACGTCGGCGGATTCGACGCCTTCGCCCATCGAGACGGCGCGCGCGTCCGGCTGGTCGGAGATGCGGCAGAAGCCGCCGGGCATGACGCGCCAGCCGTGCGGCGTCGCGGCGGCGTAGACGCGCAACACGAACGGGCGCGGAACCAGCCGGCCTTGCTCCCAGCGCGGCGTCGTCGAGAGCCGCACGATGTCCTGGCCGACGTAATCGATGCCGCGCGTCTCGATCGCGGCGCGCAAGGCGCCGCGCTCACCGGCGTCGAGCTCAGCGCCGACGACGCCGCGCTTGCCGCCGAGGCCGGGCGCCGAATTTCCGAATGCCGGCGCGATCGAGAAACTGTTGAGCGAGGCGAGCACCCGGGTTCGTTCGCTCGGCTGGCCGCACCACCAGGTGGCGATGTTCGGCATTGCGAGGTCCTCGCCGATCAGTCGGCGGGCAAGCGCCGGCAGGAAGGCGAGCAGCGCGCGCGATTCGAGGAGGCCCGCGCCGGGCATGTTCTCGACCGCCACGCCACCGGCGCGGATCGCGTCGACGAGGCCGGGGACCCCGATGTGCGACGCGGCGTTGAGTTCGAGCGGGTCGCACCATTCGGCGTCGACATGGCGCCACAGCACGTCGCACCGCTTGAGGCCGGCGATGGTGCGCACGAAGACTCGGCCGTCGCGCGTCACAAGGTCGTCGCCCTCGACGAGCAGGAAGCCGAGGTAGCGCGCGAGATAGGCCTGTTCGAAATAGGTCGCGCTCAGCGGGCCGGGAGTCAGGATGCCGATGCGGGGCTCGGTGCGTTCGCCGGCCGCCTTGAGGCCGGCCCGCAGCTCGCGGAAGAAGGGCGCCAGCCGCTCGACGTTCATCTGGCTGTAGAGGCTGGAGAAGGCCTGCGAGATGACGAGGCGGTTCTCCAGCGCATAGCCGGAGCCGGAGGGCGCCTGCGCGCGGTCGCCGAGCACCCACCAGCGACCATCTGGCCCGCGGCCGATGTCGGCGGCATAGAGGCGCAGCCAGCGGTTTCCTGGCGGCACGACCCCGCGCATGGCGGCGATATAGTCGGCCGATCCGGTCAGCGCGGCGGCGGGCAGCACACCCTCCGCGACGAGGCGGCCTTCGCCGTAGACGTCCGCGAGCACGCGCTCGAGCAATTCGGCGCGCTGGGCGACGCCATGCGCGATGCCCCGCCACTCCGCTTCGGGGATCGCCAGCGGCATCCGGCTCAGCGGCCAGATGCGCTCAGACGTCTCGCCCTGAATGCGATACGACATGCCGCGATTGCGGATGCGGCGGTCGGCGGCGGCGAAGCGTTGCGCGATCTCGCCGGGTTCCAGGGCGGCAAGCGCGAGCAGAAGCCGCTCCCAATGCGCTCGGCGCGCGCCGTCGGGGGCAATGAACTCGTCGGGGATTCCCGGCAGCGGCGCATAGCCGCGCGTCCACGCCGCGACGCGCGCCAGCGCATCCTCGTCGGAGGAGGCGAGGGATCGGGCGCTAGCGGGCAACAGGCCTCCGTAAATCCAACGTCATCGGGAATTCTCTCGACGGCTCGTCGGAACGGACCGGCGCCGCCCCCGCAGTATGACCATGATCCTGGAAACGCGCCAGCCGGCGCGCTTCCGCTTCGTAGGCGTTGACGGGGAAGGTCTCGTAATTGCGGCCGCCGGGATGGGCGACATGGTAGACGCAGCCGCCGAGCGAGCGGCCGTTCCAGGAATCGATGATGTCGAAGGTCAGCGGGCCTTGCGCGGCGATCGTCGGATGAAGGCTCGAAGCGGGGCTCCACGCCTTGAAGCGCACCCCGGCGACCGCCTCGCCCGACCGTCCGGTCGGCTGCATCGGCAGCTCGCGGCCGTTGCAGGTGAGCACGTGGCGGCCGGCGATGAGGCCGTTCGCCTTGACTTGCAGGCGCTCGACGGAGGAATCGACGTAACGCACCGTGCCGGCCGCGGTCGTCTCTTCGCCGAGCACGTGCCAGGGCTCGAGCGCCTGGCGGATTTCCATTTCCACGCCGCCGTGCGCGACGCGGCCGTAGACGGGAAAGCGAAATTCGCGCTGCGCCTCGAACCACTCGGCTTGAAAGGCGTAGCCGGCGGCATCGAGGTCGGCGAGCACGCCGAGAAAATCCTCCCAGACGAAATGCGGCAGCATGAAACGGTCGTGCAGGCTGGCGCCCCAGCGCACCGGCGCGCCGCGCTGCGGCTCGCGCCAGAACCAGGCGATCAGCGCGCGCAGCAGCAATTGCTGGGCGAGGCTCATGCGCGCGTCGGGCGGCATTTCGAAGGCGCGGAACTCGACGAGACCGAGCCGCCCGGTCGCGCTGTCGGGCGAATAGAGCTTGTCGATGCAGATTTCGGCGCGATGGGTGTTGCCGGTCACGTCGACCAGGAGATTGCGATAGAGCCGGTCGACCAGCCACGGCGGCGCGGCGTCGCCGGGGGCTGGCGTCTCGGCGAGCGCGATCTCGAGTTCGTAGAGCTGATCGTTGCGCGCCTCGTCGAGCCGCGGCGCCTGGCTCGTCGGGCCGATGAAGAGGCCGGAAAAGAGATAGGAGAGCGAGGGGTGGCGCTGCCAATAGAGGACGAGGCTCGCCAGCAGGTCGGGCCGCCGGAGGAACGGCGAGTTGGCCGGAGTGGGGCCGCCGAGGACGACGTGGTTGCCGCCGCCCGTGCCGGTATGGCGGCCGTCGGTCATGAACTTCTCCGCCCCGAGCCGCGATTGGCGCGCCTCGTCATAGAGGCCGATCGTCGTCTCGACCGCCTGCCGCCAGGAAGCGGCGGGATGGATGTTGACCTCGATGACGCCGGGGTCGGGCGTCACCTTGATGCAGTCGACGCGCGGATCGTAGGGCGGCGTATAGCCCTCGATGCGCACCGGCAGGTTTCGCTCCCGGGCGATCGCCTCGACGATCTCCAGCACTTCGAGATAGTCCTCGAAGGTCGCGACCGGCGGCATGAAGACGCAGAGCGCGCCGTCGCGCGGCTCGACCGTCAGCGCGGTGCGGACCGGGCCGTCGCCTGAGGCCGCTTCGGCTCGCTGCGGCGGCTCCGCCGCCGGGCGCATAGGGGCCGCCGGTCGGATGTGCGCCGGCGCCGGCAAATCGCCGCGTGGCTCCAGCGGATCCTGGGCGAGAACGATAGGCGTCTCCGATGTCCCCACAATGGGCAGGGACTTCATCGGCAGCCGGAGGCCGATCGGCGAATCGCCGGGAATGAGAAACAGCTTGCCGCGGCGAAGCGGCCAGCGCTCGCTGCGCCAGCCGCGCGCCGCCGCGTTCCAGCGCTGCACCGGCAGCACGAAGCCGCTCGGGCGCGAGAGGCCCCGATCGAACGTGCGCACCATGCGCGCCCGCTCTTCCGGGTCCTCGATCTTGGGGTCGGCCGGGTCGACGTTGACTGGCAGCGCGCCCTCCCGCATCGTCCAGTAGGATGCATCTTCATAGGCGGGGATGACGTAGTCCCCGGCGATCCCGAGCCGCGTGGCGATGTCCTCGGCGACGGCCCGCGCCGCCTCGCCGCTCGCCCCGGCGGTTTGTCCGGCGCCCGCGATCCGCGCAGGGTCCTGCCAGATCGGCTTGCCGTCGCGCCGCCAGTAGAGCGAAAACGCCCAGCGCGGCAGGCTCTCGCCGGGGTACCATTTGCCCAGGCCGTAGTGCAGGAAGCCGCCCGGCGCGAAGCGGCTCTGCAGGCGCCGGATCAACGCCTCGGCGCGCGCCTGCTTGGCGCCGCCGACCGCCGCCGTGTTCCACTCCGGCGCGTCATAGTCGTCGATCGAAACGAAAGTCGGCTCGCCGCCCATCGTCAGGCGCACGTCCTGCGCCGCAAGGTCGCGGTCGACCGCGTCGCCCAGCGCGTCGAGCTTGGCCCAGGAGTCGTCGGTGAAGGGCAGCGTCACACGCGGCGCCTCGCGCAGCCGCGTGACCTTCATGTCGAAGTCGAAGGTGACCTGCGCCGGCTCGACGAGCCCCGTGATGGGCGCCGCGGAGCGATAATGCGGCGTCGCGCACAACGGCAGATGGCCTTCGCCGCAGAAGAGGCCCGAGGTCGCGTCAAGGCCGATCCAACCGGCGCCGGGGATATAGACCTCCGCCCAGGCGTGCAGGTCGGTGAAATCCTTGTCTGTCCCACGCGGACCCTCGATCGGATCGACGTCGGCGCGCAATTGGATGAGATAGCCGGAGACGAAGCGGGCGGCGAGGCCGAGGCGGCGCAGGAGCTGCACCAGCAGCCAAGCAGAATCGCGGCAGGAGCCCGAGCGGAGGAGGAGCGTGTCGTCAGGCTCCTGCACGCCCGCCTCCATGCGGATGACGTAGCGGATCATCCGCTGCAGCTCGGCGTTGAGGCCGACGAGGAAGGCGATCGTCCGCTCGCGCCGCTGCGCGACCTCCGCGACGAGCTTCTCCAGCAGCGGGCCGCCCGGCTCCGGCGTCAGATAGGCGGCAAGCTCGATCGCGAGCTCCTCCGGATAGGCGAAGGGGAAGGTCTCGGCGTAGGGCTCGACGAAAAAATCGAACGGATTGACGACGGCGAGCTCGGCGGTCAGATCGACCTCGACTTTGAATTCCTCCACAGGTTCTGGGAAGACGTAGCGCGCGAGCCAGTTGCCGTGCGGGTCTTGCTGCCAGTTTACGAAGTGGTTCGCCGGCGTCACGGTGAGCGAATAGCTCGGCGTTCGCGTCCGGCAATGCGGGGCGGGGCGCAGGCGGATCGACTGCGGCCCCAGCAACGTCGGGCGGTCGTAGACGTATCGGGTGAGGTGATGGAGGCCGACGAGAATCGCCAAGACATCGCCTTTCGGTCGGAACGCAGAATCATAAAGCAAACGGCGGGCCGGCCGGATTTGGCGGCGCCGACGGCGGCGGTGTCAATTCCCCCAGCGCCTCTGCCTAATCCGCCGGCGTGCTGATCAAGCCGTAGGCGGGCCGGGCTGGGGACGGCGCCGGGCATCTGCGCGAGGCCGCTTGCATCGGCGTGCGGGTTGCGGCAAAAGGGGCGGCGCTAGGAGTGTAGCTCAACTGGTAGAGCACCGGTCTCCAAAACCGGGGGTTGGGGGTTCGAGCCCCTCCACTCCTGCCATCCCATGAAATGATGGCGGCTTAGTCCTGCAAAGCGCCTGCCCATTTGGGGCGCAGGAGGCGGCGGCATGGGCCTCATTAGGAGGCCTTTCGTCCAAATCCGGCGTCCGGTCCGTCGACGATGGCCTCCGCTTCGATTTCGACTTCGTAATCGCCGATGAGCGCTCCGGCCTGGACCAACGTGTTGGCCGGGAGAACGTCGGCGAAGACGCGGCCGTGCGCGCGCGAGACCGGTTCCCAATTGGCGGCGTCGCGCAGGTAGACCCGCGTCCGCACCACGTCCGCCAACTCGCCGCCGAGCGCTTCGAGAGCGGCGGTGATCTTGTCGAGGATGTAGGTCGTTTGCGCGCCGGCGTCGCCCGGCGCAACGCAACGGTTCGCGCCATGCGTCGCGGTGGTGCCGGAAACGAAAATCCTGTCCCCGACCCGGACCGCCCGGCTGTAGCCGGCGATCGGCTCCCAGACGCTGCCCGACGAGACGCGCATCCGGCCGCGGCGGCCGTGCGCGCTCTCGGCTTTGTAACCCTTGGGCGCGGCGTCGAGGTGATGGCTAAGATCGCCCGTCGCTGTGAGATAGGGCGGACGGCGATACTCGTCGCCGCAATCGCCTGGAACGCTTTTCGTTGCGCGGAACGATTCGGTCAAAGCCGCTCGGTCTTCGTCGTCGAGCGCAAAATCGAAGACCTTGAGATTGTCGGCGCGATGTTCGCGCTCAGTGACGCGGGCGCCGATGACGCACGCGGCGACGGCGTCGTGATCGAGCACCCAGCGCGTCGCGACATTGGCGACGGAGACGCCATGTTTGCGCGCAATCTTCGCTGCGGCGGAAAGGATCGCCTGCAGCGCCGGCCATCCGCCGGCCGTGTCGATGAAACGCTTGTACTTCGAGCGGCTCCAGTCGGGCAGCGACTGAGGCTCGCTTCGATTGAGCCAGGCGTCGGACAGGAAGCCGCCGCACAGGGTTCCGTAAGCAAGCAGTTTCACGCCCGTTGTGCGGCAGAGCGCCGATAGCGGTCCAGCGGCGCGCCGGTCGATCAAGGAAAACGAAACCTGATTGCTGACGATGGGCACGCCGTCGGCGAGCGCGAGCGCGAGATGCGCGGCGTCGAAATTGGTGACGCCGATCGCTTTGATCAAGCCTTCCTGCTTGAGCCGCGTCAGCTCGTGCAAGGCGTCGAGCCAGGCGGGATGTTCGAACCGCCACCAATGGAATTGCAGCAGGTCGACTTTGCGGACGCCCAGCCGATCAAGCCGCTCCTGGACGCCGCGGCGCACGATCTCGGGCGTCATCGGGCCTGGCGTCGGGCACCACTTGGTGAACGCGAGCGGCCGCTGTTCGGCGCGAAAGCGCGAGAGCAGGCGGCCGGCGATCAGCTCGGCGCTGCCGTAATGATCGGCCATGTCGAACGTATCGAATCCCGCAGCGGCGTAGCTTTCGAGCGCGTCGGCGGCGCTCTCGGGATCGAGCGTTGCGCCGTGCTTTTCGAGGTCGGCTACTTGCCAGAGGCCTGAGATCAGCCGGCTGACGTTCAAATCGTCGCCGAAGGTGATGCGATCGGGACTTTTAGTCATTGCGCGTCTCGTGGTTGAGCGCCAAGCGGGATTGCGAAAGCCCGGCCAGATGGCGAGATACGATCCTGGTTTCGCCCAGTAGGCCGCGCGGCCGCCACAGCAGGATCGCGCAAAGCGCAAGGCCGATCAAAACGATCTGCAACGAGGCCGCGCGGGCCTGTTCGCCGGCCGGAAAGACCGCGGCGATCGCGCTCGCCGAAATCGCCCAGACGCCCCACACGACGATCGCGCCGACAATCGCGCCGCGATTGTTGCCCGAGCCGCCGACGATCAGCATGGCCCACACTTGGAAGGTCAGGGTCGGCAGATAGTCGTCGGGGGCGATGAAGCCGATGAAATGGGCTTGCGCGGCGCCCCCGAGACCCATGAGCGCGCCGCCGATGGCGAAAGCCTGCAAGCGAAAGCGCACCGAGCTCTTGCCGAGCGCCAAAGCCGCCTCTTCGTCCTCGCGGATCGCTCGCAACACGCGGCCCCACGGGCTGCGCAACAGACGTTCGAGCGCAAAATAGAGGGCGACGACGACGAGCGCGAGCAGCGTAAGGTTCAGGAGGCTGAACAGCATCGGGTTTCCCGCGTAAGACGCAAAGGGGCGCGGGATGAAGCCAATGCCGAATGGCCCGCCTGTCACGTGCTCGAGGTTGAGAGCGCAGAGGCGGATGACCACGGCGACGCCGAAGGTCGCGATCGCAAGATAGTCGGCGCGCAATCGGATCGTCAGCGCGCCGACGAGGAAGCTCGCCGCGCCCGCCCCCGCGGCGCCGCCGAGCCAACCGATCGCGATCGGCAGATCGAAGCCGCCGATCCGTCCTGCGGCCTCAGGCGTCGTCAACAAAGCCGAGACATAGGCGCCGATCGCCATGAACCCCGCCACGCCCACATTGAAGAGACCCGTCTGCCCCCATTGGATGTTGAGGCCGAGGCAGACGATCGCGTAAGTCAGCGCCATCGTGAGAAAGAATGCGGCGTAGCCGACAAGATCGAGGATCATTTCAAGATCTTCCGAACAGGCCGCGCGGGCGCACAAGCAGGATGACCACGAGAACGGCGAAGGCGACGGCGGCGCGCCACTCGGCGCCGATCAGCCGCACCGTAATCGATTCGGCGAGCCCGATGATCAATCCGCCGAGGAGCGCGCCCGGCGCGCTGCCGATGCCGCCGAGAATTGCCGCCGCGAACAGCGGCAGCAGCAGATCGACGCCCATCGTCGGGCGGATCTGAACGACGAGGCCCGCCATGATTCCTGCGAGACATGCGAGACCGGCGCCGAGAATCCAGACGAGGCGGATCGTCTTGCGGCTGTCTACGCCGACGATTCCGGCAAGCGCGGGATTCTCGCTCACCGCCCGCATGGCCCGTCCGACCGCGGTATGCGTGATGAAGAGATGGGTTGCGACGACGACGATCGCCGCGACGACGAGACAGAGCAGCGCGTCCGGCGTCGCGCGCATGCCCAAGAAGCGCAGCGCGATCTGCAGCCCGTCCGCGTAATAGGCTGGCCTCGACGTGAAGATGAACTCGAGGAGATTGCGCAGAACCAGCGCAGCGCCAAAACTCGCCATCACCAGGATGATGCTGGCGCCGCCCCTGGCGCGCAGGGGCCCGAACAGCAGGGCGTCGGCGAGCAGCGCCAGCGCGGCGGTCAACGCAATCGCGGCGAGCGCCGCGATCGGCAACGACCAGCCGAAGGAAAAGGGGCCGAGCGGGGCGGCGAGACCCGGCGCGAGGACGCCGAGGAAGCCGCTGAGGGCGAGGGCGATGTAGGCGCCCCAGGCGATGAATTCGCCGTGCGCGAAATTGGAGAAGCGGAGGATCGAATAGGTCAGGGTGATGCCGATCGCGCCGAGCCCGATCATCGCGCCGTCAATGAGCCCGTCCATGAGGATCTGCGGGCTCATGCTTTCGCCCTCGCTGCGCCGAGATAGAGTTCGGCGATGATCGGACTGTCGGCGAGCGTCGCCGCCGGCCCCTCATGGCGCGCCTCGCCCTCGACCAGGATAACGGCCCGACTGGCGACGGCGAGCGCCGATTTGACGTTCTGTTCCACCAGAATGATCGTGACGCCCGACGCGTTGATTGCTTTCAGGCGGCTGAAGACCTCGGTGGCCATTTTGGGCGACAGTCCCGCGGAGGGCTCGTCGAGAATGAGGAGGGAAGGCTCAACGATCAGCGCGCGCGCCGCGGCGAGCATCTGGCGCTGTCCGCCGGAGAGCTGACCTGCGGGGCGCCTTGGCTGCGCGGCAAGATCGGGGAACATCGCATAAAGCTCGGCGATGCGCCGCGCCCGCACGCGTTTGGGCAGAAGATCGGCGGCCAAGCGCAGATTGTCTTCGATCGTCAGCGTGGCGAACACGTTCTCGGTCTGCGGCACGAAGGCGAGGCCGCGGCGGATTTTTTCATGCGCCGGCGTCGCGGTGATGTCCTCGCCGTTGAAGCGAACAGAGCCGTGGTGAATGGGAACGAGGCCGGCGATGGCCTTCACCAAGGTCGATTTGCCGGCGCCGTTCGGGCCGAGCAGAACGACGAACTCGCCGGCGCCGACGGATAGATTGACGCCGCGCACGATCGGCAGATCGCGCTCGTAGCCGGCGACGAGGCCGCGGGTCTCCAGCCCCGACGGCGCAGCGGTCTCAGCGCTCACGCGGCCTCGCCGAGATAGGCGGCGATCACAGCGGGATCGGCCGCGACGGCGGGGGGCGGTCCCTCGGCGAGCCACCGGCCGGAAGCCATGGCGACGACCCGCCCGCACAGCCGAGCCACCATGTCCATATTGTGCTCGATCATCAGGATCGTCTCGCCTTGCGCGTTGAGGGTCCGCAGACGATCGATGATCAATTCGAGCAGCGTCGGGTTCACCCCGGCGGCGGGCTCGTCGAGCAGGATGGCTTGCGGCTCGGCCATCAGAATGCGAGCGAGTTCGAGCAGCTTGCGCTGTCCGCCCGAGAGGATGCGCGCCGGCTCGCTCTCGAGCCGCGACAAGCCGATGAAATCGAGCAACGCCCTGGCCTTCTCCGCGGCGCGCCGCTCCTCGGTCGCGACGCGGCCCGGCTGCAGAAAATTCATCGCGATGCGCTCGCCGGCCTGGTTCTGACCGCCGGTCAGCACGTTTTCGAGCACGGTCATGGCGGCGAACGGGCGCGGGATCTGGAAGGTGCGGCCGACGCCGAGCTTGAGCCGGCTCTCCGGCCCTGCTTTCGAGACGTCGACGCCGGCGATGCGGATCGATCCGGCGGTTGGCCGAAGGCTGCCCGCCAGAAGATTGAACAAGGTCGTTTTGCCGGCGCCGTTCGGTCCGATCAAGCCGACGATCTCGCCGCGCCGCAGGCCGATCGACATCATGTCCACCGCGCGCACGCCCCCGAACTGCTGGACGAGGCCGACGCCTTCGATCAGCGGCGCCTCGCTCGGCGTCTTTCCCCCTGCGTCGCTCCCCGGCATAATCGCTTGCGTCCGTTGTTGATTAAGATTTTGGCGTCACATTATAGTGTGCGCATGACGACGCAAGGCGCACACGACGGCGCGGCGCAAGCCGGCGCGACCGACGACACATTCGAACTCTACGACCTCCGCGTCGAAGTGGTCGCGCCGGAAGGCGGCAAGATTTTCTGCGGCGCCAAGCCCGGCGATTATTTCGAATTGCGCGGCGAGATGTTGCATCTGCCGCCGGGGCAGGGGTTTTCGATCTATTCGTTGGCCGCGTTGCTGCCGCTCCTGCCGGCCAAGCAGCGTCCGACGCACAAGAACGATTGGATGACGAGCGACGCCGAGGTCGCCTGTCCCGATCCCAATTGCTCGACGCGGTTTCGAATTCAGCGTTTAGGCTTGCGCCGTTTCAGCCATGCCGAAACGACGGCCGTACCGCTCGACGGAAAGTGACCATGGAAAGACTGCGCATCGCGGCGGACTATGAAATCTCGCGGGTCATCCGCGGCGGCTGGCAAATGGCGGTGGGCCACAGCGCGGCGCAGAGCGCGGACCCGATCGCCGACATGATCGCGTTCGCCGACGCGGGCGTGACGACCTTCGACTGCGCCGACATCTATACCGGCGTCGAGGAGCTGATCGGCGCTTTCCGGCGCCGCTATCGCGATCTGCGCGGCGAAGAGGCGGCGCGGCGCATTCGCGTCCATACGAAATTCGTGCCCGATCTCGACCTCCTGCCGCGCATTCAGAAGAGCGACGTCGAGCGCGTCATCGACCGCTCGCTGCAGCGACTTGGCGTTGAGCGGCTCGACCTCGTCCAATTCCATTGGTGGGATTACGAAGTCGCGCGCTGGCTCGAGACCGCGCATTGGCTTGACGAACTGCGCCGCGCCGGCAAGCTCCGCCTGCTCGGCGGCACCAACTTCGATACGCGGCATATGCTCGATATCCTCGAAAGCGGCGTTCCGCTCGCCACGATGCAGGTCCAGTATTCGCTGCTCGATCGCAGGCCCGCCAAGGAAATGGTCGCCGCCGCGGCCAAGCATGGGGTCTGGCTGCTTGGCTACGGCGCAGTCGCCGGCGGCTTCTTGAGCGACAAATGGCTAGGCGCGGCGGCGCCGGGGGATGATCTGGAAAACCGATCGCTGATCAAATATCGGCTCGTCATCGAGGAGTTCGGCGGATGGGCGCTTTTCCAGCGCCTGCTCGCCGCCTTGCGGCGCGTCGCCGACCGTCACGGCGTGGACGTCGCGACGGTCGCCAGCGCCGCCGCTCTGCAACGCGACCGGGTCGCTGCGGTCATCGTCGGCGCGCGCAATCGCTCGCATCTCGAAGCCAATTTGGCGGTTTGGGCGCTCAGATTCACCGATGACGATCGCAACGATATCGACGCCGTGCTGGCCGAGGCGAAGGACTTGCCGGGCGATGTCTACGCGCTCGAGCGGGATCGCACGGGCCGACACGGGGCGATCATGAAATACAACCTCAACCGCGAGGTCGCGTGAGCCGCTTGTCGCGATAGTCGGTTGGGCCAGTCAGCCAAAAACAAAACGAAATAGGGGAGATTCTCTTATGCGCAACATGCTTCTGGCCTCGGCGCTGCTGGCCGCGACCGCCTTCGCAACGTCGGCGCAGGCGGCCGACTGTTCGATAACGATCGGCATGGTGATGGAACTGACCGGCCCCGCCGGCGCCTACGGCCAAGCGGGCGCAAAAGCCGTCGAGATGGCTCTCAGAGACTTCAATGCGGCCGGCGGCGTCAACGGTTGCGCCGTCGTCGCCGAGACGCGCGACAGCCAGAGCCAGGGGATGGTGGCCGTCGATCAGGCGAACCAGCTCGTCAACATCAAGAAGGTCCCGGTCATCATCGGCGGGATCATTTCTTCGGTCTCGATCCCGATCTTGACGTCGGTCACCGCGCCGGCCGGCGTGGTGCAAGTCTCGCCGGCGTCGTCGTCGCCGACGCTGACCGAGCTCGCTCGCTCCGGCAAGACCAACGGCGTCTTCTTTCGCACCATAACCTCCGACGCCCTGCAAGGCACGGCGGCGGCGAAATACGCGATCGACCAGGGGCTGAAGAAGCTTGCGATCATCCACGTCAACAACGACTTCGGCGTGAACATGGTGCGCGAGTTCAAGGCGGCCTACGAGAAGCTCGGCGGCACGATCACCTCGATCACGCCCTATAACGAGAAGCAGGCGAGCTACACCGCCGAAGCCAACGCGGCGATGACCGGCGATCCCGAGGCGCTCTACCTGGTCTCCTATCCGGTCGATGGCGCGACGATCGCCCGCGCCTGGATTTCCAATGGCGGGCCGCAGAAGTTCCTGCTCAACGACGGTATGAACTCCGGCGATTTCATCAAGGCCGTCGGCGCGAAGTATCTCGACAACGCCTTCGGAACGTCCTCTGGCACGAGCGAGACCGCGTCGACCGCCTACTTCAACAAGAATTTCGAGGCCTTCTCCGGCGGCGTCAAGCCGGACGCGCCAGCCGCCGACCGCTCCTACGACGCGGGCGCGATCGTCGCGCTCGCCATCGCCAAGGCCGGGAAGGCGGACCCTGCCGCGATCAAGGCGTCGATCCGCGAGGTCGTCGCCGAAAACGGCGCGCCGATACACGCGGGCAGCCAAGAGTTCGCCAAAGCTCTGGCGCTCATCAAAGCGGGAAAGCCGATCAAATATGAAGGCGTGATCGGGCCGATCAGCTTCGACCAGTCCGGCGACATTACCGGGCCGTTCCGGTTGTGGCGGATCGAGAACGGCGAGGTGAAGACGGTGGGCGAAATGAGCGCGGACGAAGTGACGAAGATCAAGGAGAAGCTGTCGCAATAAGCGAGAGCTTTGCCGCGCAGGCGCGCGCTCATCAAGCTCGCGCAGGGGCGCGGCGCCGCGAGCGCTCCAACGGGCGGGCGGCCCCGTCCTCCGCCGGCTCCTCCGCGGCCGCCAGTTGCGCAGCTTTGAGGATGTGGTCGGCGAGCAAGCGAGAGGCGCGCTCTGCGTCTCGCGCAATCGCGGCGTCCAAAATCTGCCGGTGTTCTTCGGCAGATTGCGAGCGCGGAAACGGCTTCGTCTTCAGGGACAGCATGCGATAGCGGCGGCTATGGTCGTACATGGCCCGGAGATAGAGCCGTAGCCAGCGCGAGCGGCAGTTCGAGACGAGCGCCTCATGAAACGCTTGATTGGCGCGCTCCCATTGTTCGCCGTATGTCTCCGGTTCGGTTTCGACCCGCTCCTCGTATTTCGACAGCTTGTGATACGCTCCGACGACGCGCGCTTCCCAGTCGAAATCAGCGGCGGCGATCGACTGCTTGAGCGCGTGACACTCGAGCAACTGCCGCATCTCCGTGATGTCGCGCAAATCTTCGTTCGAAACGGGGAGGACCGCAAACCCCTTTTGGCCCTCGGCGACGACCAGACCATCGGCCGCCAGCCGGGACAGGGTTTCTCGGAGCGTATTGACGCTGACCTCGTAAGCCTTGCTGAGCTTCTCGAGTTTGAGCTTGGCGGCGGGGGGCAAGACGCCGAGAATGATGTCCTGGCGCAACCGCTCGTACAGCGCTCCGGCGAGGGTGGCTGCGCCGCCGTTCCGGGTCACGGGTTCATCGTTCATGCGTTGGGCTCGTCGTGGAGGCGGTCAGTTCTATAATTATTCCATGTTGCCAAATTTCCTGCAATTCAGTATGGAAACAAAAATGTAGGAGATTTTCAGAATGCTCAGATGGTCAATCGCGTCCGTCTGCATGGGAGGTTCGCTCGAGGCGAAGTTCGCGGCCGCGGCCAAAGCCGGATTTCGCGCGGTCGAGCTGTTCGAGAACGACCTCACCTTCTTCACCGGCAAGCCCAGGGAGGTTCGCGGCCTGGCGGCCGATCTCGGCCTTGAAATCGTCGCGCTCCAGCCTTTGCGCGACTTCGAGGCGATGCCGGCGCCGATGCGCGCGCGCAATTTTCAGCGCGCCACGCGAAAGCTCGAATTGATGGAGGAACTCGGCGCCCGGTTGCTCTGCCTGTGCTCCAACGTCTCGACCGAGGCGATCGACGACCCCGACCGGGCCTCGGCGGACCTTGCCGAACTCGCCGACCTCGCCCGCCAGCACGGCATGCGCATCGGCTATGAGGCGTTGGCATGGGGCCGCCATGTCAAGGACTGGACGGCCGCCTGGGACATCGTGCGCAAGGCGGACCGCGACAATCTCGGCGTCGTGCTCGACAGCTTCCACATCTGCGTGCGCGGCAATCCCATCGAGCCGATCGCCAAGCTGCCGGCGAACAGGATTGCGCTCGTGCAGGTCGCCGACGCGCCGGCGCTGGTGATGGACCCGCTTTCCCTCAGCCGGCACTATCGATGCTATCCCGGGCAGGGCGACTACCCGATCGTCGATTTTCTCGACGCGGTGACGCAATCGGGTTATCGCGGCCCGCTCTCGCTCGAAATCTTCAACGACCAGTTCCGCGGCGCCTCGGCCGCGGCGGTCGCGACCGACGGCATGCGCTCGCTGCGCGCCGCCGGCGAAGCGCTCCAGGCGCAGCGCGCGGCGCGCGCGGAGGGGCCGCTTGCCGATCTTGCTCCGCTGCCGCCTGCGCCTGTCGTCGAGCGCGCCGAGTACATCGAGTTCGCCGCGAGCGACGGCGACGCGCGGGATCTCGTCGCGCTGATCGAGGGCCTCGGCTTTCATCGTTCGGGACGCCATCGCTCCAAGGATGTCGACCTCTATACGCAAGGCGATATTCATCTCGTCGTGAATCGCGAGCGCGAAGGTTTCGCACATTCCTTTTCGCTGCTCCACGGACCGTCCGTCTGCGCGCTTGCGCTGGGCGTCGATGACGTCGACAAGGCGCTGGAGCGGGCAAGCGCGCTCGATTGCCTGAGCTATGTCGGCAGGATCGGACCGGGAGAAGCCATCGTCCCCGCGGTCGCCGGGGTGGAAGGCAGCCTCATTTCCTTCATCAGCGCCGATCAGCCGAAGTGGCGCGACGATTTCGCGCCCAGCACGTCGCTCGCCGCGGACGCCTTCCTGTGCAAGGTCGATCACCTCTCCAATGTGGTGCGCCGCGGTGAGTTTCTGAGCTGGTCGCTGTTCTACCGCACGGTGCTCGGGCTCCAGCCTCAGGCGCAGGTCGAGATCGCCGACCCGCATGGCGCTTTCTTCAGCCGTTCGCTGCGCAACGCGAACGGCGAGTTCCTCCTTGCGCTCAATATCGGTGAGGGCGGCGCGACCGGCGTATCGCGTTTTCTCGACGCCTTCGGCGGCGCCGGCTTCCAGCAGATCGCCCTGTCGACGAACGACATCTTTGCCGCCGTCGAAGCCGCTCGCGCGAAGGGGGTCTCGTTCCTCCCCATCCCGGACAATTACTACGACGATCTTGCGAGCCGCTTCGATATTGCGCCGGACATGCTCGCCCGCATGCGCGCGCTCGGCGTGCTGTACGACCGCGTCAAGGATGGGGAATTCCTCCACATCTATACGCGCACGTTCCGCGATCGCTTCTTCTTCGAGATCGTCGAGCGTCGGAATTACGATCTGTTCGGCGCCGCCAACACCCCCGTTCGGCTCGCAGCGCAGGCGAGCCTTGCGGACGCGGAAAAGAGCGCGGAAATCGAATTTGAATGACGCGCGGCGAAGCGGTCGCGGCGCCAAAAACTAGGCTGGGTCATGTTGAACGGCGACACCAAGATCATCGCGCACGTCGGCTATCCCACCACCACGTTCAAGTCGCCGATGATCTACAATCCCTGGTTCGACGCGCGGGGGATCAACGCCGCCGTGGTGCCGCTCGGCGTGAAGAGCGAAGACTTCGCGAGCGCCTTCCCCGAGATCTGCCGGTTCACCAGTTTCCACGGCGCGCTGATCACGATGCCGCACAAGGTGTCCGTCATCGATCTTCTCGACGAGGTCTCCGTCGCGGTGAAGGTCGCGGGCTCCTGCAACGCGGTGCGGCGTGACGGCGGCGGACGGCTGATTGGCGATATGTTCGACGGCGAGGGGTTTGTGCGCGGCGTCGCGCGCAACGGCGGCTCGCTCAAAGGCAAGCGCGCGCTCGTCGTCGGCGCGGGCGGGGTGGGGTCGGCGATCGCGGCGTCGTCAGCCGCCGCAGGCGCCGCGCAAATCGCTCTCTATGACGTCAACGCCGATTCGATGAAGGCCTTGGCCGACCGCCTCAAGGGCAACTATCCGAGCCTCGACGTCTCGATCGGTTCGAACGACCCGGCCGGTTTCGACGTCGTCGTCAACGCGACGCCGCTCGGGATGGCCGCCGGCGACCCGATGCCGATCGATGTCTCGAGATTGTCGCCCTCGGCCTATGTCGCCGAGGTCGTGATGAAACAGGAGACGACCGCTTTTCTCGCCGCCGCCCGCGCGCGCGGCTGTGCGACGCAGATCGGTATCGATATGCTGTTCGAGCAGATTCCTGCTTATCTCGAATTCTTCGGTTTCCCCGTAGCGACGCCTCAAGAGCTGAGGGCCGGCGCCAAGGTGGCCTACTAGAAAAAAATAAACCGAGGGAGGAAACATAAGATGACAGCCTCGATTGTGCATGAGCCTCAAGGGCGGCATCAAAGCAAGACGGCGGCGGCGAGCGGTTGGATCGGCTCGGCGCTGGAGTATTACGACTTCTTCATCTATGCGACGGCCGCTGCTCTGGTCTTTCCCCAGGCCTTCTTTCCCTCGAACAACCCGACCGTCGCCATCGTCGCCTCGCTCGCAACCTACGGCGTGGGATATGTCGCCCGCCCGATCGGCGCCGTCGTGCTTGGCCACTGGGGCGACACGCACGGGCGCAAGAACGTGCTTCTGTTGTGCCTCGTGCTGATGGGGCTCTCGACGACGGCGGTGGGCCTTCTGCCGACCTACCAGCAGGCGGGCGTGTGGGCGCCGGTTCTCCTCGTCATCTTGCGCCTGATCCAGGGTTTTGCGGTCGCCGGCGAGATTTCGGGCGCGAGCTCGATGATTCTCGAACATGCGCCGTTCGGCAGGCGCGGCTACTTCGCCAGCTTTACCCTGCAAGGCGTACAGGCCGGCCAGATCCTTGCGGCCGCGGTCTTCCTGCCGCTGAGCTATGCGCTTTCCCAGGAGGCCTTCGTGACTTGGGGATGGCGCGTCCCCTTCCTGCTTAGCGTGGTCGTGCTCGTCGCCGGCTACGTCATTCGGCGCGAGGTCGAAGAGACTCCCGCCTTCGTCGAAGAGAGCGGGCGTCACGAGGGCCCCAAGGCGCCTGTCGTCGAGGCGTTCAGCAATCATTGGTCTGACATGCTGAGGGTCGTCTGCATGGCGCTGATGAACGTCATCCCGGTCGTCGCCACGATCTTCGGCGCCGCCTATGCGGTGCAGCCGGGATACGGCGTCGGCTTCGACAGGAGCGTTTATCTCTGGATTCCGGTGGTCGGCAACGTCGTGGCGGTCGCCGTCATTCCCTTCGTCGGCGACCTTTCCGATCGCATCGGACGGCGCCCGCCGATCATCTTCGGCGCGCTCGCCTCGGGGCTTTTGTCCTTCGCCTATCTCTACGCGATCAGCATCAAGAACGTGCCGATAGCGTTCGTCGTCTCCATCCTGATGTGGGGCGTCGTCTATCAGGGTTACAATGCGGTGTTTCCGAGTTTCTATCCGGAACTGTTCCCGACGCGGGCGCGCGTTTCGGGGATGGCCATCGCTCAGAACGTCGGGACGATGCTGACAGCCCTGCTGCCGGCGCTATTCGCCACGATCGCGCCTCCCGGTTCGACCAACGTGCCGCTGACGATCGGGGCCTGCGCCTTCGCCGTCACGGCGATTGCGGCGATTGCGGCTTGGAGCGCGCGAGAGACCTATCGCGTCCATCTCAACGATCTCGGGCGGCCCGGCGGGCCCTCCGTGGACAAGGCCGATTACGATCGGCAGCGTCAGCAAAGTTTGGCGACGGCGGGTTGAACGCCAGGGGGAGCGGAGCCTGTCGGGCCGCTCCCCCGCGGTTCGCCGCGAAAGCCTACGGCGTCAAGATCACCTTGCCGATGTTCTTGCGGTCCTGAAGGAAATGGTGGGCGGCCGGGGCGTCGTCGAACGAAAAGGTCCGAGCGATTTTCGGTTCGATCGCGCCCTGTTCCCACAACCTCATCAGGTGGTCGGCCCAGCCGCGCATGCGGTCGGCTTCGCCCCACATATGTCCGAGGTTGACGCCGAAGACGCCCTTGTTGGCGTTCATCAACGACAAGGGATTGAACTGAAGCCAGGGCATGCTCGCCAGCGTGGACAGCATGCCCAGCATCCCTCCCGTCTTGTTCGTCGCGGCCGACGAAGCGCCGAAGACCGCCAGGCGACCCGTCGGCGCGAGCAAACGGTAACCCTTCTTGAGGGAGGCGCCGCCGACCGCGTCGAGGATGAGCTCGACGCCCCGTCCGCCAGTGACCTCGCGCGCCCGCGCCTCGAAGTCCTCCGTGCGGTAGTCGATCAGATGGTCGACGCCGAGCGCGCGCAACGCGCCGTGCTTGGCGGCGGAGGCGGTTCCGATCACCTTCGCCCCGATGTGCTTGGCGATCTGGGTCGCCGCGACGCCGACCCCGCCTCCCGCGGAATGAATGAGGACTGTCTCCCCCGCCTTCAACCCGCCCATCACGACGATGAGTTGCCAAGCAGTGAGATAGTTGACCGGGATCGCGGCTCCCTGCAGCGCGGACATGTCCGGCGGACGCGCAAAAACCTGAACCTGAGGTGGGCAGACGACATCGGCGTAGCCGCCAAATCGGGTCAACGCGAATACGTCTCTTCCGATCCAGCCGGCGTCGACTCCGTCGCCGACGGCGTCGACCCGTCCGGCTACCTCGTAGCCCGGCACGACAGGGATGCGAGGCAGGTCCGGATATAGGCCGAGCCTTCCCATAACGTCGGCGAAATTGACGCCGCTGGCCTCGACGCGGATACGCATCTCGCCCGGCTGGGGCTGCGGATCGGCCGCTTCCTTTATGACCAGCGCCTCGGGCGGCCCCGCTTTTGAAATCCAGATTTGACGCATGTCGGAAACCTTTCCTCGGGGCGGCCCCAGCTTTGCGCACGGGCCTGGTTTCGTTAATCGATTCAAGCCGTAGGATAGATAAGTGGAGTGTACCCATTCGCATTGGATAGTTGCGCGAGGAAGTATGGCGCCGCGGCGATCATCCTCCACCGGTCTCGGCGCGGCTTGGCCCCCTCCAGCGATGGTCAACTCTTTAAAATACTCAAGACTTACGATAGTTGCGTTCTTGACAGTTGCGTAAGTTTGTCCTATTTTTTGAACAGATTAAAACGTTCCGCAACGCTGGTCTCGCCGTGCGCGGCTTGAGAAGTGCTACAATGTTGCATAGAAACAAGTTTTAATACGATAAGGGCTACAGGGGGCAATTGTCGGCGGCAACGCGGTGCGGAGCCGCGACGTTGAGGGACTTCTCCGGATTCTGACGTTACGCGGTGTTGTGCGCGCGTGGAGTTTCGCCATGTCCGGTATCGGCCGTCCAGACGGATACAGAAACCCGACGCTGCGATACGGCGCGGTCGGCGCCGCCACGGGGACGAGCCCCTGGCCAAATTCGGTTCAGTATGCGGGTCAGTATGTCGGCGAGTTCGGCACGCCGGGGAGCGTGGGCGCCGCATTCGAATGCAGCTTTGGGCGACCGGAAGACTACTCCTCGTCCGTGGGAAGCCGACCCCAGGCCTCAAAGGTGTTGCTCCTCGTCGACAGCGTCCGGTTGACCCGTGAATGCCTTTCCCACCTGCTGTCGACGCAACTCCCCAATTTCGAAATCGTTAGCGTCCCGCAGGCGCAACTCGCGGCGGAGAGCAACGGCGGGCGGCCGGACGTCGTCTTGCTGAATGTCGGATCGACGCGCTTGGCGGACGGCTCGTTGCTCAACGACGTTGCGACGATCGCCGCTAGCACGCGGCGCGCCCCGATCTTGCTGCTCTCGGAACATGGCGAGCCTTCGGAGGAAATACAGGCCGCGGAGTTCGGCATGGTGGGTTTGTTTCCATTGACGTTTGGGGTCTCGTTGTTAATCGCGGCGATTCATCTGGTGGTGGCGGGCGGACAGTTCCACATTCCCGCGTCCGCCGCTCGAAACGTGCCCTCGCGGCTCGAAGCAAACGGCGGAAGGCGCTGAGGGGTGATCTCGCGACCAATTGGTCAAAGCATGGAGAGTCTTGGCGATCGTCGCCTCGAAAGGGCAGGGGGCGTTTATCATGGGGAGCCTGTTTCCGAACCCGGGCTGGCGCGCCCAACGATGGGAGGGTGAGGGTGCGCCGCCGCCGCGCCGCGAGCGGCTGGTGCTGGTCGAGCCGCATGGGCTTTTGCGCGATGGGCTCGCGAGCCTGATCGCGAGGCGAATTCCGGAGGCGCTCGTGGAATGTTACGCCCGCGTCGACGACGTGGTTCCCGAGCGCACCGCGCTTGCGCTGATCGGGCTTGACCCGCGCCGCGATGACGATCGCGATGTTCCGCTCAGGCTGCGCGATCTGAGATCGCGCTGCGGAGACGCGCCGATCGGCGTGGTGTTGGCGTCCGGGGACGCGACGATAACCCGGGCGATCGCGGCGCTCGGCGTTGCGGGGGTCGTGCGGCACGACGCGACCTTAGCGGTCGCAATCGCCGCGATTCAACTCATGTGGGTGGGCGGCTCCTACCTGCCACCGGAGTTGGCGCGCGAGGTCGAGGCGACGCCGGTCTGGCGCGTCTCGATGGCCGACGATATGACGCATTCGCTGGCGCCGATAGCGCGCGAGCCGCTCCACACGGATAACGAACTCGGACTGACGTCGCGCGAGTGGGACGTGTTGCGCATCCTGCGCGAAGGGCGCCAAAATAAGATCATCGCGTTCGAGCTTGGCATCTCCGAGAGCACAGTGAAAGTGCATCTGCGCAACATCATGAAAAAGCTGCATGCGTCCAACCGCACGCAGGTGGCGCTCGGGGCGATCTCGAGCGATTGAAGTCGGCAGGCTGGCAAAGGCCCGCGGCCCCAGCAATGTCGCGGCCGCTCGCTTTAAGGTCGCGGACGGCTTCGTCGCATGGGGGCGACGGTTACCTGTGGGAGAAAATCCTGTCTCCGACGGACGGCCTCTCGTGAGTCGGAGCGTCCAAGCTTTGACGCTTCGCTCGCTTGCGCGCGGCGGGTGGAGACTGGCTCGCCGCCTTTCGAATCGGCAACAAAGTCGCGCCAAGACAGATTGAGCCTCGACAACTCAGCGGAGACGGGCCAGTCTACCCCGGACTTTCCGCACCAGACGTCATATTTTACTTGGCGTTGGGGCGGTCCTTCCTATATGAGGCTTCGTTGGCGCGGCGCCGAAAGGTCCCGCGCCGCGAGTTTTTCTGGCAGGACGCGTCACCGCAAGGGGGCGTCTCAGAGCCGACGGAATCGGGAAACATGGCCAATCCGTTCGAATTCATCCAGCAGGTTCGCGCCGAGGCGGCGAAGGTCGTCTGGCCAAGCCGCCGTGAGGTCCTGGTCACCACGGCCATGGTGATGCTGATGGCGGTGTTCGCGAGCGTCTTTTTCCTGGTCGTCGACGAGGCGCTGCGGATCCTGGTCAGCCTGGCGCTCGGCCTCGGCCGCGGCGGCTAGGCTCAATAGCGAGCGGGCCGGGCCCGGCTCGCCGTCAAGGAACGTTTTGGGAAATGCCCACATGAGCATGCGCTGGTATATCGTCCACGCTTATTCGAATTTCGAGAAGAAAGTCGCCGAATCCATCCGCGAGCAGGCCAGCCAGCGCGGTCTCGAGGACAAGTTCGTCGAGATCATGGTGCCGACCGAGCAGGTCGTCGAGGTGCGCCGCGGACGCAAGATCAATTCCGAACGCAAGTTCTTTCCGGGCTACGTTCTGGTCAAATGCGATCTGACAGACGACGTCTATCATCTCATCAAGAATACGCCGAAGGTGACGGGCTTCCTCGGCGCCGACAAGAAGCCGATGCCGATCCCCGACGTCGAGGCGGAGCGCATCAAGGGCCAGGTGGCCGACGGCGTCGAGCGGCCGAAAGCGTCGATCCGTTTCGAGGTCGGCGAGAGCGTGCGCGTCGCAGACGGTCCGTTCGCCTCGTTCAACGGCATCGTCGAGGAAGTCGACGAGCAGCGCTCGCGCGTGAAGGTGGCGGTTTCCATCTTCGGGCGCGCGACCCCGGTCGACCTCGAGTTCGGCCAGGTCGAGAAGGTGTGATTGCTGAGGTGTAACAATCGCCAAGCTGGCGCCGAAGTCTTCGTTTAGAGGCAGGGCGGCTCGTCGCCCTGTGCGCCTCCCGCATTTCGGGCGGGCTGAGCCGCGCGAGGACTACGACATGCGATATCATCGCCGTCACGGCTGGGAAATTCCGGTCAGCGAAACGACCCCCGAGGCAATTTTCCTGAACCGGCGCGCTTTCGTGGCGGGAGCCGGCGCGCTTGCCGCCTCCGTGGCGCTGCCGCCAGCGGCCCGCGCGGACGTCGCCGATCCGACCATTTCGCTCTATCCCGCCAAGCGCGACGACGCCTTTAAGCTCGACCGCGACGTGACGCCGGAAAAGATCAACCTCAACTACAATAATTTCTACGAGTTCGGCACCAGCAAGCACATCTCGGCCGATGCGCTGAAGACGTGGCCGTGGTCGGTGACGATCGACGGTATGGTGGAAAAGCCGCAGACCTACGCGCTCGAAGATCTGATCAAATCGATCGGGCTTGAGGAGCGTCTCTATCGCCATCGTTGCGTCGAGGCGTGGTCGATGGCGATCCCGTGGACCGGCTTCCCATTGCGCGCGCTGGTCGACAAGGCGCGGCCGCTGTCGTCCGCCAAATATGTCCGATTCGAGACGTTCCTCGACAAGAAGGTCGCCCCGGGGCAACGCACTTTCATGCCCTGGCCCTACGTCGAAGGGCTGACGATGGCGGAGGCGACCAACGATCTCGCCTTCATGGTCACCGGCGCCTACGGCAAGCCGCTCGCCAAGGTTCAAGGCGCCCCGTTTCGGCTGGCTACGCCTTGGAAGTATGGGTTCAAATCCGCCAAGTCGATTGTGAAGATCAGTTTCGTCGCCGAGCGTCCGACGACGTTTTGGCAGGCCTTGGGGCCTGACGAATATGGGTTCTGGGCCAACGTAAACCCCAATGTGCCACATCCGCGCTGGAGTCAGGCGAGCGAGACGCTGCTGACCACTGGCGATCGGCGGCCCACGTTGCTCTTCAACGGCTATGGCGAGCAGGTCGCGGCGCTTTACAAAGGGCTGGAGAAAGAAGCGCTCTATATGTAGACCTGCGAGACCCCGCTGGCGCGCAACGCCGGATGGGGCGGGCGGAAGGCGCCTCGAGTTAGAGCGCGCTGCGATGTGACGGAATCGGAGTTGTTCCCCTCATCCCAAGGCGAATGCGCAGCATTCGTCCACAGCCCTTCGGGCCACCTTCGCTAGGCGAATGCGTAGCATTCGTCCGCTCCGGCAAGCGGGAGAAGGGATTTACGCGGCGCCGGCACCCCCTCGCCCGCTTGCGGGAGAGGGTTGGGGTGAGGGGGGTTCAACCAAACTGCAGCACGCTCTAGTAGCGCCAGCGTTGCGCCTTCGAGACCAGGAAGTCGCGGAACGCCTGCACGCGCGCGACGTTCTTCATCTCTTCGGCGTAGACGAGGAAACAGTCCATTTCGGGCATGTCCGCCTCCGGCAGGAGGCGCACGAGGCCCGAATTCGGCAGCACGCAATAATCCGGCAAAACCGCGATGCCGACGCCGTGCTCGACGGCGCGAATGATCGCGCTCAAGTTGTTGACGGCGATGTGGGGCAGGCGCGGGCTTTTCGGATCGCGCCCTACCGTCAAAAGCGAATTGAGCTCGTAGAGAAAATGCGTCGCCGTCGGCGCCCCGAAGGCGACCAGGCGGTGATTGTCGAGATCGGCGATGGTGCGCGGCTGTCCGCTCTTCTTGAGATAATCGGCCGAGGCGTAGGCGTGGAAATGCACGGTGAAGAGGCGCCTGCGAATCAGATCGGGCTGCATCGGCTCGCGCAGGCGCAGGGCGACGTCGGCCTCACGCATGCTGAGGTCCAATTCATCGTCGGACAGCAGCAGTTGCAGCTTCACTTCGGGATAGAGTTCGACGAATTCGCCGAGTCGCGGCGACAACCAGTTCGCGCCGAGCGCCAGGGTGCTGGTGACTCGAAGGTCGCCGTGCGGCTTTTCGCGCGTATCGATCAGGCGGCTGCGCACAGCGTCGAGCTTCAGGACGACGTCCTGCACAGCTTCGCGCAGCATCTCGCCTTGCTCGGTCAGAATCAGCCCGCGCGCATGGCGGTGGAAGAGGGGGGCTCCGAGGTCCTGTTCGAGCGCGCCGACCTGCCGACTCACAGCAGATTGGCTAAGCCCCAGCATTTCGCCGGCATGGGTGAACGAGCCTGCGTCGGCCGCGGCCTGAAAAATACGCAGCTTGTCCCAGTCCATCGAATCCTCTTGGCGCGTCCCTCCGTTCTTCCGGCAAACTCGTTTCCGGACCACAACACGGCACGCGCGCTCTGTTACCCGGTCCTTCAGGGGTTCGTAAAGCGAAAAGGGCTTTTCCGAATCACTCCGCTGCTTCGCGCGCCGGTTCGAGCGAGGCGAGCCATCGCTCCGCTTCGAGCGCCGCCATACAGCCGAGGCCGGCGGCGGTGACGGCCTGTCGGAAGACGTCGTCCGCGACATCGCCGGCGGCGAAGACGCCTTCGACGCTGGTCGCGGTGGAGCCGGGCGCGGTCTGCACATAGCCGTTCGGCTTCAGGGCGAGCTGCCCGCGCACCAACTCGGTCGCCGGGGCGTGTCCGATGGCGACGAAAATGCCGTCCGCTTCGATCTCCTCGAGCGCTCCCGTTCGCGTATCGCGCAGGCGGGCCCCGGTCACCTCGGGCGGATCCTCGCGTCCGAGGATCTCCTCGATCGCGCGATTCCACTTCACCTTGACGTTCGGGCGGCCCGCCAGCCGCTCACTGAGGATCTTTTCCGCGCGGAACGAATCGCGGCGGTGCACGACCGTCACTTGCGCTGCGATGTTGGAGAGATAGAGCGCCTCTTCCACCGCCGAGTTGCCGCCGCCGACGACGAGCACCCGCTTGTTGCGGAAGAAGAATCCATCGCAGGTCGCGCAAGCCGAGACGCCGAAGCCCTTGAAGGTCGCCTCGCTCTGGATCTCCAGCCATTTCGCCTTCGCGCCAGTCGCCAGAATGATCGCATCGGCCGTCAGCGACCTGCCGCTGTCGCAATGGATGGAAAACGGGCGCCTGGAGAGGTCGACCGCGGTGACATATTCGTTCTCGACGCGCGCGCCGACATGCTCCGCCTGCAGGCGCATCTGCTCCATGAGCCAAGGCCCCTGGATCGGCTCAGCAAATCCCGGATAGTTCTCGACGTCGGTGGTGATCATCAATTGGCCGCCGGGCTCGAACCCGCTGAGCAGCAAAGGCTTGATCATCGCCCGCGCCGCGTAGATAGCCGCCGTATAGCCCGCCGGGCCGGAGCCGATGATGACGAGACGCTCGTGCGCGGTCGTGGGCTGGGTCATGCGAACCTCTGGATGCGGACATGGCGGAAAGCGTTAGCTTTTGAACGAAACGCCATATATGGGCTCCCAAAGGCCTGGAGCAATATGTGTCGGCTTGACGCATGCGCCAATCCACAACCGCCCCGAGGGACCGGGGCGGGCAATAAAAAAGTCCGGCGGGTCGCCCCGCCGGACTGCAACGCTTACGGCTGAGAAGGCTCAGAACTTGTAGTTCAGGCCGACGCGGACGAGCGACAGGTTCAGGTCGCTCTTGGCGCCCATGAGGTTCGTCGAGTTGCCGAAGGGCGCATAGAGATATTCGGCCTTGGCCGAAATGTTGTTGGTGAAGGCGTATTCCACGCCGCCGCCGATCACGCCGCCGTTGCGCCACGTGTCGTTCGAGGCGAGGCCGGGGAACTTGATCTCCTCGTCCGCTCCAGCGTAACCGCCGGTCACATAGAGCAGGGTGCGGTCGATCGCGTAACCGAGGCGCGCGCGGGCGGTCAGGATGTCGTCGATGTTGTTCTTGTAGGGGCCGACGAAATTGACGCCGTTCTGGTTCAGGCTAGACCAATCCCAGTCTCCCTCGACGCCCAGAACGATCTGGCCGAGCTGGTAGTTGTAGCCGACGGTGCCGCCGACTTCGCCGCCATCCGGATTGCCAAAGTCGCCGCCGCCGTTCGCGAAGGCGCCGCCGCCGTTCACACCGACGTAGAAGCCGGTCCAGGTGAAGACCGGAGGCATATAGACCGGCGCCGGAGCCGGCGGGGCCTTGCGTGTCGGCAGGTCAGCGGCGAAAGCGCTTGTTGCGACGCCCGCCAGAAGCGCGGCCAACAGAAACTTCTTCATATTAATCTCCTCGATACAACCATCACGGAGGGAAATTCCACCCCACCCCGCCGGCATGGAATCGATATAGAGGACATTTGGTCGGAAGTCTGTTGCACCGAAATCACAATTCCGCCACCCAATGTGGCGAGAATCTGGCAATAGTGGGTGAGTAATTTGGTTCCAGACTTAAACGCTCTAGCCTCGTAGTGCAGTGCGATAGTGAAATTATATTGTTATGTATAGGCTCGATTAGCATGGGCGTGTGCAAGTCTAAATTAGTAAATGATCTATTTACGCTGCGCGTTATCCTTAAGATCGCCACAATTTGCCGGCCCGCTTCGAGCGGAAAAATTGCGCGGCGCCACATTCGGCGGGTCGCTCCGCGTCTTGCGGGCGAAGGCGTCGCTCAGTCGGCGCTCGGCAATCGCCGCATCACGAATTCGATCTGCCCGTCGGCCCGTTCCGACCAGAACTCGATCTCGGTCATGTAGGCGGCTTTTGGGTAGCGCTCGAACCATTCGCGAGCTTTCGCGCGTGCTTCGGGGCGGGGGAGGCAGAACGACTCGCGCCGCCACATATCGGTCTCAGGCGCCGGGCCTCGGCGCCGCGCGCGTCGTTCGGCGACGCGCCCGACAAGGTCGCTGGGTCGGTTGCGTTCGATCGCCATGCCGGCCTCCTTTCATCCATCCTAGCGCGCTCTCGCGCGGTTGGGGAGTCGAGAGGGACGGGATCCAAGACCCGGGCGGCGATTTATTCGAATCGCCGCGCATCTCGATTTCCTCAGTCGTCGCACGCCTTTAGGCGTCTATGCCCTTGCCCTCGCCAGCAGCGCGTAGGGCAAGCGGCCGTCGATGAAGGCGAGCCCGGCGGCGATGAGAAAGAGACCGACAAAATGCCGGATGGCCAGTTGCTCCCCCAGGATAGCCGCCCCGAGCGCGATCGACGTCGCTGGCGCGAGCAAAGTCACCAGGACGACGTTGGTCGCCCCGGCGCCGGCGAGGATGCGGAAGTAGACGACATAGGCAAAGGCCGTCGAAAGCGCAGCGAGGGCGACAAGCGCGGCTAAGGTCGTCGGGCTGGGGGCCGGCAGGTCCCAAGGCCGATCGACCGCGAGGGCGAGCGGCGCCAGGAAAAGGCTCGACGCCGTCACCTGACCGGCGGCGACTTCGATCGGCGCGAGGCCGCGCTCGCGGAAGCGTCGCGCGAAGACGCTCGCCAAGGCATAAGAGAGCGCGGCGGCGAGCACAGCCCCTTCCGCGGCGACATTGTCGGCCAGGCCGCGCGCGACATCGGGGCCGATCATCCACACGACGCCAACAAATCCACACAACGCGCCGGCGATCTTGCGCAGGCTCAACCGCTCGCTCGATGTAAAAAGGTGGGCGACCACGACCGTCAGCATCGGCGTCGTGGCGTTGAGGATCGAGGCGAGGCCGCTCGCGAGATGCGTCTGCGCAGAGACGATGAGCGTGAACGGGACGACGTTGTTGATGAGGCCGAGGAGCGCGAGCGCCGGCGCATTGGCGAGAATGCGCGCCGCCGACAGGCCCGTTAGCGGCGCGCTTGCCCAGAGCAGCGCCGCCGCCAGCGAGACGCGCCCGAGCACGATCGTCAGCGGCGGCAGTTGCTTCACCGCGACTCCATTAAAGAAGAACGATCCACCCCAGAGGAGGGAAAGCAGCAGAAGCAATCCCCATTCGGCGGGCGTCATTGCGCGTTGCGGCGCGGCGGACATGCCTCTCCTCCTCCCATGAGCCGGAAAGGACATAGCTCCCGACGGCGCCTGAGTCCGCCCGTTTCCTGCGACTCAGTCCGTTGAAGCGACACGTGGAAAACGGGCCATCGCCTCGATGTCGTCGAGCGGCAGGGTGTTGCGAACGTAGAGCTTGGAGGCGTCGCGGTGCGGCTGGAAGTCCCAGGCGTGCACGTCGCCCCGGCTCAGCGCCGCATCGACGACACGGCGGCGGCGCTGGCTCTCGCGCACTTTGGCGTCGATCGCGGCCAGGTTCCAGCGACGCGGGATCTCCTGACGAAAATCTGCGACGCGCCGCTCTTGCGAGGGCGAGGCGGCGAGATTGTCGCGCTCCATCGGATCGGCCGCGAGATCGTAGAGCTGGTCGGGGTCCGCCGGCGAGTGGAGGAATTTATGCGCGCCTCGGCGGATCATCACCATTGGCGCGATGGATCCCTCCGCGAGATATTCGCCGATCGCTTCGTCATGACCCTCGCGTCCCTCGAGGTGCGGGACGAGGCTGCGTCCATCGACCGAAGCGCCGAGCGCCGCCGCATCGCCGCCGGCGACATCGACCAGCGTCGGCAGGACGTCGAGCAGCGAAACGTTCGCGCCGACGCGGCGTGGCGCGTAACGCTCCGGTGCGCTGACGACGAGCGGAATGCGGGCGGCGCCCTCGAAGAAGCTCATCTTGAACCACAGGCCGCGCTCGCCGAGCATCTCGCCGTGATCGCTGGTGAAGATCACGACCGTGTCTCGGTCGAGCCCGGTGTCGCCAAGCGCCGCCAGCAGACGTCCGAGGTTGTCGTCGACATAACTGATCGCGCCGTAATAGGCGTGGCGCGCGTCGCGCACATTGGCGTCGGTCACCGTCTCCGCGTCCATCGCGCAAACGTGGCGCAGGCGAAGCGAATGCGGGTCAAGCTTCTCGCGCGGGATCGCTGGGCCGGGCATGTCGATCTCGTCGTCGCGATAGAGATCCCAATAGCGCTTCGGGATCGCGAACGGGTCGTGCGGATGGGTGAGCGAGGCGACGAGCAGGAAGGGACGCTCGTCCCGCATGCGCGCGAAATCGTAGATCGCCCGCTCGGCGGTGAAGGTCACCTCGTCGTCGAAATCGAGCTGGTTGGTGCGTACGCAGAGGCCCGCCTGCGTGACCGAGCTCATGTTGTGATACCAGCTCGGACGCTCCAAGGGATGGTCCCAGTCGGGCGTCCAGCCATAATCAGCGGGATAGATGTCGGTCGTCAGACGCTGCTCGAAGCCGTGCAACTGGTCCGGACCGCAGAAATGCATCTTGCCGGACAGGATCGTGCGATAGCCGGCGAGGCGCAGGTGATGAGCGAATGTCGGGATGTCGGCGGAGAATTCCGCGGCATTGTCGTAGACGCCGCTGCGCGAAGGCAAAAGGCCGGTCATGAACGAGGCGCGCGAGGGAGAGCATAGCGGGCTGGCGCAATAGGCGCTCTCGAAGACGACGCCGCGCGCCGCCAACGCCTCGAGATGCGGCGCCTTGACGACCTTATGGCCGTGGATCGGCAGAACGGCCGGCGTGAGCTGGTCGACCATCACCAGCAGGATATTGGGCGGCTTGACGCTCATCTCTATGGGGCTCCCTTTCACGCGGCTTCGCCGCTCTCATTTTGCGGCGCGCAAGCGCGCCCATTCGGCCTCGACCGCGCTTGCAACGCGCGGATCGTAGACGCCTTCCGGCCACAGGCGCTTCATCGCTTCGTCATGGCCTGGTTCGAGCGGGCTGACGAGGCGCGCGACACGGGCGTCGGCCGCGGCGATTTCGGGGCGCAACAGGAAGTCGAGCAGCGCGTAACCCTCCTCGGCGTTCTGCGCATTGCGCGGAATCGCATAAGCCTCGATCGCCAGCGGCCCGCCTTCCCTGGGAAGGCTGAAGGCGAATTTCGCCGCCTCGCCGCCCTCGTGGCTGCGGGCCGTGGCGGCTTCCGCTTCGCCGGCGTCGCCAACCGCAAGACACGCCGCTCCGCTCGCCAGCGCTCCCGCGACATCGGGCGCCGGAAAGGCGCGCACAGCGAGGCGGGCGCGCGCGAGCAACGCGCCCGCGCTCTTCACGTCGAGCGGCCGCGCGCGTGCGGGGTTGACGCCGAGCGTGCGCCAGGCGGCTATGAACAGAGCGTCGCGATCGTCGGGCAGCACGACGCCACAGTCGCCGAGCTTGCGGACTTCCGCCGACACGAAGAGATTCGCCCATGAAACAGGGGGACCGCCGAGGCGCTGCTGCATCTTATCCGTATCGTAGATGAGGCCGACGGCGAACCAGCCCGCAGGAATGGCGTAAGCGCCGCTCGGATCGTAGGCGGCGAGTTTCGCGGCGACCACAGGTTGGACGGCGCGGGCGTTGCGCAGACGCGTCTTGTCGAGCTTGGCGAGGGCGCCACGGGCGATCTGTTGCGCCATCGCGGGCCCGGAGAGGACGACGAGATCGTAGGACCCGTCACGCAATTTCTGCGCGAGGTCGGCTGCGCCGTCATAGGCGTCGTAAGCGACCTCGAAGCCCGCCTCCTGCTCGAATTCCTGGAGCGCCTTCATGTCGAACGCCCCGGCGAAGGCGAGCAGGCGCACGATCTTCGGTTTCGGCGGCGCCGGAGCGATGAAGGGCGAGGACGTCTCGCCGAAGGCGGCCGGCGCGAAGCGCCAGGGCGGCCGCCAGCGCGAGCGCTAGACCAAGCGGCCTAGAGGCCCCAATTGTCGCGCGCCCTTGGCGAAAAACCGGCATCCACTTTTTCGCTGCGCGCTCGAGCGAACGCCTCATGCGGCCACCGTCGCGGCGACGCCGTCGAGGCGGGCGAGCGCGGCGTCGAGCGTGGTGTCCCGTTTGGCGAAGCAGAACCGCACCACCGTGCGCACGGGGTTTTGCGCGTAGAACGCCGAGACTGGAATCGCTGCGACGCCGCGCTCCTCGACCAGCCATCGGCAGAAGGCGACGTCGTCGTCGCGTCCGAGCGCGGCGATGTCGACATTGAGGAAATAGGTTCCCCCGCTCGGCAGCACGTCGAAGCCGCGCGCCGTCAGTCCGGCGGCGAAGCGGTCGCGGCTGCGCTGGAAGCCGGCGCGCATCTCGGCGAAATAGGAGTCATCCTTCATGAGGCCGTAGGCGACCGCGGATTGCAGATTGGGCGGCGTCGTGAAGGTGATGAATTGGTGGGCCTTGGCGAGCACGCGCAGAATGTCCGGCGCAGCGCAGACGAAGCCGACCTTCCAACCGGTGAGGGAGAATATCTTTCCCGCCGAGCCGATTTTCACCGTGCGCTCGCGCATCCCCTCCATCGCGATGAGCGGAGTATGGCGCTGCTCGTCGAAGACGACGTGCTCCCAGACCTCGTCGCACAGCGCGATCACGTCGTGCTTGACGCAGACCCGCGCGAGAATCTCGAGGGATTGCCGACCAAAGACGACGCCGGCGGGGTTGAGCGGGTTGTTGAACAGGACGACCCGCGTGCGCGGCGAGAACGCCGCTTCGAGTTCCGCCTCGTCGAAGGTCCAGAAGGGCGGCTTCAACGTCACGAATTTCGGGACGCCCCCGGCGCGCCGCACCAGCGGCAGATAGGCGTCGTACATCGGCTGGAACAGCACGACCTCGTCGCCCGGCTCGATCAGCGCCAGCAGCGCGCCGGCCAGCGCTTCCGTCGCGCCCGAGGTCACCATCACCTCGCGCTCGGCGTCGAGCTCGAGGTTCTGGAAGCGCTTGTAATGGTCGGCGACCGCGACGCGCAGCTCTGGCAGGCCGAGCATCGGGGGATATTGGTTCCAGCCGTCGAGCGCGGCCTCAGCCGCTTTGGCGCGAACGTCGCTCGGGCCGGGGTCGTCCGGAAAGCCTTGGCCGAGATTGACCGCGTCGCGCTCGCGCGCGAGCCGAGACATCACCTCGAAGACGCTGGTGCCAATGTCGGCGAAGATCGAATTCATTGACGCTGGCGCTCGCTCGTGGACCTCGAACCGGTTCTACCCGAAATCTTTGTGGCGGGGTATCGGGGCGGAACAGAGCTTAAGGATCGGCGCCGGGGTCCGACCGCGGATCGGGCGGGCTTGGCGAATGGATCGAGAGCCACACCATCATGTCCCAGGCGTTCCGCAAGCCGGCGACAAGGAGAATCACGCAGGCGGCGGCGATCAGCTTGGCGGCGGCCGAGGGCTGCTGGGCCAGCGCCATCCCCGCTGCGACCAAAAACGCGAAATATCCGAACGCCGGCAGCAGGGCGTAGAAGGCGCGGTCTTCCCAATCGAGCGTCGAGGCGAAACGCCGCATGATGAGGCTGAGGACCCGAGCGCAATAGACGAGGCCCGCGAGGCCGCCGAGGCCGAGCAATCCGCCCAGGCTCAGGGCGGTGTGGTCCGGCATGGTGAGAATGACCGAGGCGAACAGCGGCGAGGCGAGATGCGCCACCGTCGGCGTGATGAAAGCGCGCAGCGGGCCGAGGTATTTCTCATTGAACACACTCGCCCCGATCGACGACGCGACGAACATCAGGCCCACCAGCGTCGCCGACGCCGTGCCGACGAGAAGATAGAAGTCCCGCCAGTCGTGCAGAGTTTCCGTTAGGGAAGGTGGCATGGCGATCGTCCCTCTACTCAGCGGGGTCGAGGGCGAGCCTAGCAAACTAGACCTTTAAGGGAAGCGGCCCCCGCCGCGTTGCCTCCCGAGGCGTCCCATGAGACGAAGGCCGAATGACCACGCTTTCTCTTCCGCTCGTCGAATGCCGCGCCGCGCTCATCCTCGGCGGCGCCCGCTCGGGCAAGAGCCGCTATGCGCAGGCGTTGGCGGAAGACTGCGCGGTCGACCGGCTCTATCTCGCCACCGCGGCTGCCGGCGACGCCGAAATGGCGGCTCGGATCGCCCGCCATCAGGCCGAGCGGGGCGAAGGCTGGCGGACCCGCGAGGAGCCGCTGGACCTCGCCGCCGCCCTCCTGGCCGAGGCGCAAGAAGGGCGTATCGTTCTTGTGGATTGCGTCACGATCTGGCTGAGCAACGTGTTTCTCGCCGGGCTGAACCCGGCGGAGCAGATCGCGGCGCTGGCGGCGGCGGTGACGACGTTGCGCGGTCCGGCGGTGCTGGTTTCCAACGAGGTCGGCGCGGGGGTGGTGCCGGCGACCGCCCTCGGGCGGGAGTTCCGCGACTGGCAGGGCCGCGCCAACCAGGAGCTCGCGCAGGCTTGCGGGGCGGTGGTTTTCGTGGCCGCCGGTCTTCCGACGCTGATCAAGCCGGCTCCTCGCCCGGCTCTGCGGCTCGGCTGATTCGCCAAACTCAGCAAATTTTCTGGCGACTCAGCAGGGGCCTAGGCTAGCATTCGCCGCCATGCTGCGCCTGTTTGAACGCCGACCCACGGCTGCTCCCGTCGCGCAAATCGAAATCGCGCACGCCGGGCAGGTGTTCCGCATTGCTCTGAAGCGCGTATCGACCTCGCGCCGTTTCACATTGCGCGTGCGGGCGGCGACGCGCGACGTGCTCCTCACCATGCCTTCGCGCAGCACGCTCAAATCGGCGCGCGAATTCGCGGAGCGACATGCCGCGTGGATCGGCGTGCGGCTCGCGCGCTTGCCGCCGCCAATCGCGTTCGTGGAGGCGGCGACGACGCCGCTGCGAGGAGTTCGAACACACGATCGTCCATCGCCCCGGCGAGCGGGGCGTCGTGTGGACGGAAATCGGCGCGAATGGGCCGCTGCTCTGCGTGAGCGGCGACAAGCCGCACATCGCGCGCCGGGTGATCGATTATTTGAAGCGCGAGGCGCGCAAGGACATCGAGGCCGCCGTCGATCGTCATGCCACGAGACTGGGGGTCGAGCCTCGCCGCATTACGTTGCGCGACACCGTCAGCCGTTGGGGCTCCTGTTCGTCGACGGGCGCGCTGAATTTCTCTTGGCGGCTGATTCTCGCGCCGCCCGAAATTCTCGACTACCTCGCGGCGCACGAAGTGGCGCACATCGTCCACATGAATCATTCGCCGATGTTTTGGAAACTGACGCGCCGTCTTTTTCCTGAGACGGAGCGGGCGGAGGCTTGGCTGAAAACGCACGGCGCCAACCTGCATCGCTTCGGCGCCAGCGGCGATTGAGATTATCCGGGCAAGCCGTCGATCGCGTCGAACAACAAAGCAAGATCCTGCGGCCGCGACAGGCGATGGTCGCCGTCTTTGACCAGCGTCAGCGTCACCGGATCGCCGGCCATGTGCTCGATCAGCGTGAGCGTGTGCCGGTAGGGCACGTCCTCGTCGCACATGCCCTGGAGGATCCGCACGGGACAGAAGCTGCGCACCGTTTGCCCAAGCAGGAGATGGCGCCGGCCGTCCTCGATCAGCGCGCGCGTGATGAGATACGGTTCGTCGGAATAAGCCGACGGGCGCCGCCACACGCCCTCCTTTTCGATAGCCCGGCGCGCTTTCGGCGGCGCCTTCGCCCACATCAGCGCCTCGGTGAAATCGACCGCCGGGGCGATCAACACCATGCCGGCGAGGCGCGCCGCTTGTCCCGCCGCCTCGAAGGCGCGAGCGGCGAGCAGGGCGAGATGACCGCCCATCGAGGAGCCGACAAAGATTTGCGGACCCTCAGTCGCCGCGCGTATCGCCGCCAGGCTCTCTTCGAGCCAGCGCGACACGGTGCCTTCCTCGAACCGGCCGCCCGAAGCGCCATGGCCGGAATAATCGAGCCGCAGCAGCGCTTGGCCGCGCGCGGCGCAATGCTCGTCGAGCGCGGCGGCCTTCGTGGAGGTCATCTCGGACTTGAAGCCGCCGAGCCAGACGACGCCCGGCAAATCGGAGCGGGAAGCCGCGCGGCGCCGAAAGGCGATACGTCGGCGCTGCGGTCCGTCGCCGACATCGAAGAATTGCGGTTCGTCTTGGTTCACGCTTAAGTCGTCCCCACTGCTTGACCGGATCGCGCTGGAATGCACCCTCCAGCGTTGAGGACTTGGCGGAGGTCGCCGCCTCCGTCAATGCTCCTGAGCGGTTGGCGCGCGCTTGGCGGACGAGGGAATAGGAATGGGCGACAGTTTTTCCATCCGCTCAATCGAGCGACGGGACTTCGATCATTGGGAGGCGTTGTGGGATGGCTACAATGAGTTCTACGGCCGCTCCGGGCCCACTGCGCTGCCGCGCGAAATCACACGGACGACCTGGGCGCGCTTCTTCGACGCCGCTGAGCCGGTGCACGCTCTGGTCGCAGAGCAGGATGGAAGGCTGCTGGGTCTCGTCCACTATATTTTCCACCGCAGCACGATCGCGCTCGGGCCGAATTGCTATCTCCAGGATCTGTTCACCTGCGAGGACGCACGAGGCAAAGGCGTCGGCGGCGCGTTGATCGAGAGCGTCTACGAACGAGCGAGGGCCGCCGGATCGCCGCGCGTCTACTGGCTGACCCACGAAACGAACCACACGGCTCGGCAGCTCTACGATAGGGTGGCGGAAAACTCGGGCTTCATTGTCTATCGAAAGCTTTTTTGAGGAGACCTCATTTGCCGCGCCGCGCGCCGCCGCTCATCCCGGCGGCGCGCGGCGCGGTGTCACTTGATGAACGAGCCGTCGCGCAAATCCGTCAGCGCCTGGCGGATTTCGGCCTGCGTGTTCATGACGATCGGGCCGTGCCAGGCGATCGGCTCGCGCAGCGGGCGGCCTGAGACGAGCAGAAACCGCACGCCGTGCTCGCCGGCCTGAAGGACGACCTCGTCGCCCGTGTCGAAAACGACCAGCGAACGATCGCCGACCGGATCGCGCACGACGATCTCCTCGCCATCCAGCTCCGTCTCGCGCAGCGCGCCGAAAGGCTTCGACGCGCCGGCAAAGGACGCCGACCCTTCGAAGATATAGGCGAACGCCTGCCGGTAGGTCTCGACCGGGAGGACCTTGCGCTTGCCCGGCGGCACGTAGATATCGAGGTAGCGTGGCTCAGCGGCGACCCCGTCGATCGGACCCGTCTTGCCCCAGAAATCACCGCAGATCACGCGCACGCGCGTCCCGTCGTCGTCGATGACCTCGGGTATGGCGCCCCCGGGCACGTCCTGATAGCGCGGCGCGGTCATCTTCAGGCTCGAGGGCAGGTTGGCCCAGAGCTGGAACCCGTGCATGCGCCCGAGTGTGTCCCCCTTGGGCATCTCCTGGTGCAGGATGCCGCGCCCCGCCGTCATCCATTGCACGTCTCCCGCGCCGAGGACGCCCTGATTGCCGAGGCTGTCGCCATGCGCGACGGAGCCGGCGAGAACATACGTGATGGTCTCGATGCCGCGATGGGGATGCCAGGGGAAGCCGGCCAGATAGTCGCTCGGCCGATCGTTTCGGAAATCGTCCATCATCAGGAACGGATCGAAGTCGGAGGTGTCGCCGAATCCGAAAGCGCGGCGCAAATGGACGCCGGCGCCTTCCAGAGTGGGGCGGGATTGCGAGATGCGCTTGACGGACCGAATGGACATCAGCTTCGCCTTTCAGGCTTCGGGAAGCGGCAAATTTGGTGTGCGCAATCCCAGTTGTCCAGAAGAGTACCTTGCATCCGTGCAAAGTCTAATTGCAGGAATCCGGCCGCGCGCCTACGAACTCGGTCGCCGCCGCGCCGGCTGCGGACGCCGCTTCGAGGCACGCCTCGATCGGCTCGCCGCGCATCTTGGCGGCGAGGAACGCAGCCACGAAAGCGTCGCCAGCGCCCGTGCTGTCGACCGTCTTGGCTGGCGGCGCGGCGACGCGCCAGCGCCGCTCGCCCTCGATCGCTTCTGCGCCCCTCGCGCCGCGCTTGATGACGACGAGGGGGTAGTGGGCGGCGAGGCGGGCGGCTTGCGCGTCGGGATCGTCTGTTTGCGCGAGCACCGCCGCTTCCTCGCTATTGGGAAACAGCATGGTCGCGCCGCTCGTCCAGGCGAAAAAATTCGCCGGGCTCATTTCGCGCAGAAATTCGGCCGAGGCGGGGTCGACCCCGATCGGCCGCCCAGCCGCTCGCGCGATGACGCCGATCGCCGCTGCGCGTGGCGAGGGCGAGACGAAGGAATAGCCGGAGAGATGCACGACATCCGCCCGGGCGACGAGTGCGTCCGGGATGTCCGCCGCCTCCAGCGCCTCGTTGGCGCCGCGATCGGTCAGGAAGCTGCGCTCGCCGCTGGGATCGACGAGGGCGATCAACCGCCCGGTTTCATGCCGTTGGTCAGCGGCCAGCGCCGGCTCGACCCCCGCCTTGCGAAAGAGATCGCTCTCCCGTGCGCAGTCGGCGGCGCCGACCCGTCCGACAAAATCGACGCCGACGCCGAAGTGGGCGAGCCAAACCGCCTGGTTGGCCGCCGAGCCGCCGGGACGCCTCGCGATGGCGGCGCGGCGATCCGAGCCGACGGCGATCGGCCCCTCGGGACGTACGATATAGTCGATCATGACGTCGCCGACGACGAGGGCGCGCGGCGCCGGGGCGGCCATCTCAGAGGCGGGTCAGTTCGACGGCGACCTGCGCCGCGAGGATCGCATTGTTCTCGACCAGCGCCATGTTCGCTTCGAGACTGCGGCCTTTGGTCAGTTCGACGACGCGGCTCAGCAGGAAGGGGGTGACCTCTTTCCTCGATACGCCTTGCGCCTTCGCCTCCGCGACCGCTTCCGCGATGCGCGTCTCGATGGCGCGCCCATCGAGCGCCTTGGATTCGGGAACCGGATTGGCGATCAGCATGCCGCCGGGCCCGATCTCCTTCTGCAGCCGGACCATCCGCGCCAGATCATGCAGCCCGTCGCAGCGATGATCGATCTTGATGCCGCTTGAGCGCGCGTAGAAGGCCGGGAATTCGTCGCACTGGTAGCCGCAGATCGCGACGCCCTGGGATTCCAGATATTCTAGGGTCTTGGCGATGTCGAGGATCGACTTGGCGCCGGAGCAGACTACGGCGACGCGCGTGCGGCCGAGTTCGACGAGATCGGCGGAGACGTCGAAGGTTTCCTCCGCGCCGCGATGGACGCCGCCGATCCCGCCGGTGGCGAAAATCTCGATGCCCGCCAATTCGGCGATATACATCGTCGCCGCCACCGTCGTGCCGGCCGCGCCGTGCCGCGCCGCCACCGGCGCGAGGTCGCGCCGCGACGCCTTGACGACGCCCCCCGAGAGCCGGGCCAGCAACTCGAGCTGGCTGCGCTCGAGGCCGACCTTGAAGCGTCCGTCGATCACCGCGATCGTGGCCGGCGTCGCGCCGTGCGCGCGCACCGCGCTCTCCAGCATGATCGCCGTCTCGAAATTCTTGGGGTAGGGCATCCCATGCGTGATGATCGTCAATTCGAGGGCGACGACCGGCTTCTTGGCCGCAAGCGCCGCCGCCACTTCGTCCGACCGATCCAACAACGCATTTGCGGCCATCGCCCGCCCTCCCGTACGCCGGCGCTCCGGCGCCGCAAAGAGCGACCTCCTTATCAGCACCCGGATCGCCTTCAAACAGGAAAAGCCCGCTACGCCGCGGGGTCGGACTTTACCCGGGGATCGAATGGTTTAACCTGCTTGAAAGCGCGCGAGGCCAATATGGACGAGAGAAGACCGGACCATCTCAAGCCGGTTCCGACCAGCCTGCGGTCGGCGATCCGGCGCGCTCGTTTCGAGAGTGCAGAACAGAGCGAAGCTGTGGCGGAATTGCGGGAGGCGGAGATCGCGCGCCTCGAATTGTTGCTGGAGGCGGTGCGGCCAGTGCTCGACCAGGCCCCCGAAGGGGTCGAACTGTTCGATCCCGGCATCGCGCGCGGCGAGCGGCCGCGGCTGTTTCTCGACATGATCAGCTTTGTCGATCTCGGGCATGACCGACGCACCTATCGGTTTTTCCAGGATACGCGTCACGGCCGGGTCTTGATTGCCGAAAGCCCGTTGATCGAGCGGATCGTCGCGGCGATGACCAATTATATCGCGCGCCGTCTCGTCGAGCGCGAGCAGGCGCTCGCCTCGGACTGGCGCAGCGGCGAGGCGCCGGCGGGGCAACCCAAGACACGGCCGCGGGACCTGCGAACGGCGGCGGCGGCAAAGGCGGCGAGCGCGCCGCAAGCGAAGGCCGCCGGGGCCGCGGAGCGGCGATGGCTGGCCGCGGCGAGGGACCTCTTCGGCTTTCTCCTGCTGACCCTCGGCGCGATCACCTTCATCGCGCTCGCCGCCGCTGGCGCTTTCGCCATTTGGGAAAAGTGGGGCCGGGCCATCTGGACCGCGCGCTTCGGGGCGCCGCCGATTTAAACCGCCGGCGGCTCCCGCTCGCCGATGTCGTCGCGCCCCGGCAGCATCCCGCGCGCCCGCACGCCGATGCGCCAGAAGGCGCCCTCCCGCTCGAGCCGCACCAAGTGATAGGACGCGCGCTGACGCAGGCTGGACGACGCCGCAATAGCGGAGGGGACGCCGAGAATGGGGATGCGTCCGCTCTCGATCCGGGCCTTGGGCGAGGCGAGGTCGTGCACCATCCGCTTATGCGTGTGGCCGTGCAGGATCGCCTCGGCGCCGAAACGCGCGACCACGGCTTCGAGTGCGCGCGCGTCGGTGAGGCCGCGCAATGGCGCGCCGCCGCGCGCCATCGGGGGGTGATGGATCATGATCACGCGCGCGAGACCCTGCGCGCCTGTCTCTTCGAGAAGACGGCCGAGCGCCTCGATCTGTCGCGTCCCGAGGCGCCCGGTCGCCATCAGTGGGCCGGTCGGCACGCCCGAACTCAGGCCGATCAGCGCGACGTCCCGCCGGACCCGCAGAAAGGGAAATCGGTGCGGCTGTGGCGCATCGCCGCGCGTCCAGGGCGCAAAGGTCTCCGCCAGGCCCTCCATCGCGTCGCGCACATAGGCGTCGTGATTGCCGGGCGTGAAGCTGACGTCGTCCGGCTCGCCCAAGGTCCGCATCCAGGCGGCGGCCCGGCGAAATTCCACCGGCAGGCCGATGTTGACGACGTCGCCGGTCATCGCGACATGATCGGGCTCCTGCGTCCGCAGATCCGCCACCAGCCGGGCGAGCATCGTCATGTCGTTGAGGCGCTCGCGCCCGCGCTTCCAGTTGACGTAGCCCATGAAGCGCTTGAGCCGCATCTCGCGCAGGGCCGGCCAAGGCGCCGGTCCGAGGTGGGCGTCGGAGAGGTGCGCGATTGTGAAGCTCATGGACGGGTCGTTCCGAATCGTCTCTGGCGGCGTTAGCACTGGCGCTTCAGCGTGGGCGCGCTATGGTCCGCGCGCCGCGCCCTTCCGACCCTTAAGGGAGACGAGTTCACCGATGCAAGGACAAAGCCGGCGCTCGCTTATCGAGCGCCTCACGACCCGGCTCGCCCATCTGAGCTTCCTGGTGACGCGCCCGCTGACGCTTGGCGTCCGGGCGGCGGTGATCGGCGCCGACGGGGCCGTCTTGCTCGTGAAGCACGGCTACGTCTCGGGTTGGCACATGCCGGGGGGCGGCGTGGAGGTCGGGGAGACTTGCGAGAGCGCGCTCGCGCGCGAACTGGCCGAGGAAGCCAATGTCGTCGTCGATGAGCCGCCGCGGTTGCACGGCTTGTTCTTCAACGGCCGCGTCTCGCGACGCGATCATGTGGCTGTCTATGTGGCGAGGCGCTTCAGGGTGCTCGGCCCGCGCGCGCCGGACCGGGAAATCCTGGAGGCGCGCTTCTTTCCGCGCGACGCCCTGCCGCCGGACGTCACCCGCGCCACCCGCGCGCGTCTGGCCGAGATTCTCGACGGCGTCCCTGTCACGCCGCGGTGGTGAAGGCGGAGCCCTTCCGGGCGGGGCGCCTCCATGCTAGAGCGCCGTCGCACTCGTTCCAAGCTGGACCGTCTATGGCTGAACTCTCTCTCGTGCTCGAACCGGAAACGCCGGCTGACGCGGATTCCATTCTGCGCCTCAACGAACGGGTGTTCGGTCCGGGCCGGTTTGCGCGCACAGCCTATCGCATACGGGAGACAACGCCGCCCGATCTGTCGCTGAGCTTTGTCGCGCGGGTCGGCACGCTGCTCGTCGGCGCCAATGCGATGACGCCGATCGTCATCGGGTCGACGCCCGCCTTGCTGTTGGGACCGCTGATCGTCGAGCCGGTGTTTCGCAGTCAGGGGATCGGCGAAGCGCTGGTGACGCGATCGCTCGAGGCGGCGAAGGCCGCCGGCGCTAAGCTGGTCCTCCTCGTCGGCGACGAACCCTATTACGTGCGCATGGGATTCAAGCCGGTTCCGCCCGGGCGCGTCGAACTGCCCGGGCCGGTCGATCCCGCGCGCTTGCTTTACTCCGAATTGGAGCCGGACGCCTTCGAGGGCGTCAGCGGCAAGACGCGCGGCGCCTAACCGACGGCGCGGCAAAAAGCGCCGCCCGTCGCGCTGCGGGCTTGACCGAATGGTCAGCTTTCGCGCCTAATGCGCCTGAGTTTCGACGATCCGATGCAAACGAAACCCGGCCACATGACGCAGGCGAGCAGCCTCTCCGCCGAGCTGATTGCCGTGCTCGTCGCGATCTCCGACGCGAACCCGCTCGCCATGACGGTGGAGAGGGGCCTTGCGTTGCCCTCCGGCCCCTTCGAGGTCGGCGAACGCTCGCTTCAATCCGGCCTGCGGGCCTGGGTCGAGCGCTCCACGGGGCTCTCGCTCGGTTTCCTCGAGCAGCTCTACACCTTCGCAGACGGAGAACGCGGGGAGGGCGCAGATTCAGGGCGGCGGATCTCGATCAGCTATCTCGGGCTTGCAAGGGCGGAACCTGCTGCGTTTCCGGGCGCCGGCTGGCGCGGCTGGTACGATTACTTCCCGTGGGAAGACCGGCGAGCGGGGCCGCCGGTGGTCCTGAGCGCAATCGAGCTGGGTCTCAGGCGGTGGGCGGCCGAGGCCAGATCGCCGCAGGCGGCCGAGAGCCGCTGGACCCGCGCGGCGATCGCGTTCGGCTTTGACGATCGGCGCTGGAACGAGGAGCTCACCCTCCAGAGGTACGAACTTCTGTACGAGGCCGGCCTCGTCCCCGAGGCGAAGGCTCCGGAGCGGGCGATGAACGGGCTCGGACTCCCCATGTTCGCCGACCACCGCCGCATCCTTGCAACGGGCATCGCCCGCCTGCGCGCCAAGATCAAATACAATCCGGTCGTTTTCGAGCTGATGCCGCCCGTCTTCACTCTGCTGCAGCTCCAACGCTGCGTGGAGGCTATTGCGGGTTTGAACCTGCACAAGCCGAACTTCCGCCGCCTTATCGAGCAGCAGGAACTGGTCGAGGGAACCGACGAGGTGGTCTCGGAAACTGGCGGGCGACCGGCCAAGGCCTTCCGCTTCCGGGAGGCGGTCAAGGAGGAGCGTGCGGTCGTCGGGACGAAGCTTCCCACATCGCGAGGTTGACGGCCCCTTATACTCGGAATAAGAATAAGCCAGTTATACTCAATTGGAGAATAATACATGGGCGACCGGGCGTTCAACTCCGCAAGCCTCTACGAGCGCGTCCGCCGCGTCGTGCCGCCGATCGAATGGCCGGTGTTCGAGCCTGACATCGAGGCCATCCTGCGCCTCAAGCGAGAGCGCGACGCCGTCATCCTCGCCCACAACTACATGACGCCGGAGATCTACCATTGCGTCGCCGACGTCGTCGGCGACAGCCTCGCGCTGGCGAAGGAGGCGGCGAAGATCGACGCGAGCGTGATCGTGATGGCGGGCGTCAGCTTCATGGCCGAGACGGCCAAGATCATGAATCCGGACAAGGTCGTGCTGATGCCGGATTTGCGAGCCGGCTGCTCGTTGGCGTCCTCGATCACCGCCGCGGACGTGCGCGAGCTCCGTCGCCGCCATCCGGGCGTTCCAATCGTCGCCTACGTCAACACCACCGCCGCGGTGAAGGCGGAGGTCGACATCTGCTGCACGTCCGCCAACGCCAAGCAGGTCGTCGAGTCGCTGGGGTCGCCGCGCGTCATACTGATCCCCGACAAGTTTCTGGCCGCGAACGTCGCCGCGACGACCGACGTGGAGATCATCGCATGGGACGGCGCGTGCGAGGTGCACGAACTGTTCGGCCCGCAGGAGGTGCGCGAGCTGCGCGAGACGCATCCGGACGCTGTCGTGCTCGCCCATCCCGAATGTCCGCCAGAGGTCGTCGCAGCAGCCGACTTCTCGGGTTCGACGGCGCAAATGAGCGCCTTCGTCGCAGAGCGACGCCCGCGCCGGGCCGTCCTGCTGACCGAGTGCGCCATGAGCGACAACATCGCCGTCGATCATCCCGACGTGGAGTTCCTGCGTCCATGCAACCTCTGTCCGCACATGAAGCGCATCACGCTGCCCGCGATCCGCCGCGCCCTGGAGACGATGACGACCGCGGTCGAGATTGATCCGGAGGTCGCCGGACGGGCGCGAGGCTCGATCGCGCGAATGGTGGCGCTGTGAGCGGTTCGTCGCTCGAGCGCCCCGTCGTCATTGTGGGGGCCGGGATGGCCGGCCTGATGACGGCGCTCCACCTGGCTCCGCGCCCCGTCGTCGTCCTCTCCAAGGCGCCAGTCGGCGCCGAGGCTTCGACAGCTTGGGCTCAGGGCGGCCTCGCCGCGGCGATCGGGGAGGACGACAGCGCCGATCTTCACGCCGCCGACACGCTCGCGGCCGGGGATGGTCTTTGCGACGAACCGATTGCGCGGCGCTTCTCGGCCGCGGCGCCAGCGGCGATCGACGCGCTCGCTGCTCTCGGCGTCCGCTTCGACCGCCTTGCGGACGGGCGTTTCGACCTCGGACTTGAGGCCGCGCATTCGCGGCGCCGTATCGTCCACGCCGGAGGCGACGCGACCGGGCGCGAGCTGATGCGCGCGCTCGTTGCGGCGGCGCGCCGGACAGGCTCGATCGAGTTTCTCGACGGCGTCGAGGCGCGGCGCCTCATTGTCGACGACGGAATGGTTTGCGGCGTGGCCGCACGCGGCCCGGGCGGAGACCTCGCCATCGGGGCCCAGGCCGTCGTGCTGGCGACCGGCGGCGTTGGCGGCCTCTACGACGTCAGCACGAACCCGCTCGGCGGGTTTGGGCAGGGGCTTGCGCTGGCCGCCCGCGCGGGCGCCCGCCTCGCAGACCTCGAGTTCGTCCAGTTCCATCCGACGGCTCTCGACGTCGGGGCGCGACCGGCGCCGCTCGTCAGCGAGGCCGTCCGCGGCGAGGGCGCAATCCTCGTCGACGACAAGGGCGAGCGTTTCATGGCGGCCGTTCCCGGCTGCGAGCTGGCGCCGCGCGACGTCGTGGCTCGCGCCGTCTGGCGCCAAGCCAAGGCGGGGCGGCGCGTTTTCCTCGACGCCAGGCGCGCGCTCGGACCGAGCTTTTCGGCACGCTTTCCAGCGATCTCCGCGATCTGCGCGCGGCACGGGATTGATCCTTCGCGCGACCTCGTGCCTGTCCGGGCCGCGGAGCACTTCCACATGGGCGGGGTCGAGGTCGACGGCGCAGGACGCAGCTCTCTCGCCGGGCTCTGGGCCTGCGGCGAAGTCGCCTGTACGGGGCTGCACGGAGCGAACCGGCTCGCCAGCAATTCGCTCATGGAAGCCGCCGTCTTCGCCAAATGGGTCGCCGAGGACCTCGACGGCGCGGCGCCGATGAGCCGGGCCGCGCGGCCAGTGCCTAGCCCCTTGACGGCGTCTCAGGACGCTTTTCAGGCTCGCTCGATCCTCTCTCGCGCCGCTGGCGTGGAGAGGAACGCAGAGGAGCTGCGGCGCGGAATTTCGTCGCTTCTGCCGCTGGCCGCGGATGCGGACGCCGCCGCCGTCGCGCTGGCGATCTGCGTCGCCGCGCTCCGGCGGGAGGAAAGCCGCGGCGCGCACGCGAGGACCGATTTCCCGGCCCGTTCGCCAGCCGCGACCCGCTCGTCGATTACGTTCGCCGACGCCCTTGCGTTCGCGGCCGCACCGCCCATCACCCCACTCGCTCGGAGCGCCTGATCGATGTCAACCGTCCCCCTCCCGAAAATCCTTTATGAGCCCCTTGTTCGCGCCGCGTTGGTCGAGGACCTCGGGCGCGCCGGCGACCTGACGACGGACGCCATCGTCCCTTCGGACGCGTCTGCAGCCGCGGCGCTCATTTCCAGGGACCACGGGGTGATCGCCGGTCTCGACGTGGCGAAGCTCGCGTTCGAGCTGATGGAGCCGGACCTCGTCTTCGAATTCGTTCGGCGGGACGGCGCACGTGTCGCCCCCGGCGAGACGCTCGCCCGGATATCCGGACCCGCGCGCGGCCTCCTGAGCGCGGAGCGCGTCGCGCTGAACTTCCTTTGCCGGCTCAGCGGCGTCGCCACCGCGACCGCGGGGCTCGTCACCGCAGTCGCGGGCTCCAAGGCGCGCATCGTCTGCACCCGGAAGACGACGCCGATGTTGCGCGCGGTCGAGAAATACGCGGTCAGGGCAGGGGGTGGCTCGAACCATCGGTTCGGGCTCGACGACGCCGTGCTGATCAAGGACAATCACGTAGCAGTCGCGGGAGGAATCGCCCCGGCGATCCGGCGCGCGCGCGCGAACGTCGGCCATATGGTCAAGATCGAAGTCGAAGTGGACACGCTCGCCCAGCTCGATGAGGCGCTGGCGGAGGGCGTCGACGCCGTGCTCCTCGACAACATGGGCGTCGAGGACATGCGGCGGGCGGTAGACCGCATCGGCGGCCGCGCGGTCTCCGAGGCTTCGGGGCGGATCACCGCACATTCGGCTCCCGCCGTCGCCGCGACTGGGGTCGACATGATCTCAGTGGGATGGCTGACCCACAGCGCGCCGATCCTCGACGTCGGACTGGACCATCTTTAAGGGCGGCGGTCACGCCGCGCCGCTCGGCCAGCAGCGAAACGAGCCGGACGACTACCCGACCGCGCCCTTCGCGCGCAAAACGTCGATGTCCTCCTCGGAGAGGCCAAGTTCGAACAGGATCGCGTCCGTGTGCTCGCCGAGACGCGGCGCGGCGCGGTCCGCTGCGGCTGCTTCTCCGTCGATCATGATCGGCGATCTGACGGACGGCGCTCGTCCGCCGAGGGCGTCGGCGGCGGGAAGGTCGAGCCTCAGCCGTCTCGCGACGACCTGCGGGTCGGCGAACACCTGCTCGACCGTGTTGATCGGGCCGGCCGGGACGCCTGCCTCCTCGAGGGCGGCGAGCAAAGCGGCGCGCGATCGGAGCTTCATCGCCGCCTCAAGGCTCGTCACGAAACTCTCCCGGTTGCGCACGCGGTCGGCGTTGGTCGCATAGCGCGGATCGGCGGCCAGCGCCTCGAGGCCGAGAATGCGGCAGACGTCGCGCGTTTGCCGATCGTTGCCGGCGGCGACGATCAATGGCCCGTCGGCGGCCTCGAACACCTGGTAGGGCACGATGTTGGGATGGGCGTTGCCGAGGCGGCTCGGCGATTCGCCGGAGACGAGGAAATTGAGCGCCTGATTGGCCAGGACGCTCACCTGCGTGTCGAGCAGCGCCATGTCGATCTCGCCGCCGACGCCGGTGATCGAGCGACGGATCAGCGCCGCCTGGATCGCGACGACCGCATAGACGCCGGTGAAGATGTCGGCGAAGGCGACGCCGATCTTCTGCGGCTCGCCGTCGGGTTCGCCCGTCAGCTCCATCACCCCGCCCATGCCCTGGACGATGAAGTCATAGCCGGCGCGCTGAGCGTAGGGGCCGCCGTGGCCGAACCCGGTGATCGAGCAGTAGACGAGCCGAGGATTGCCCGCTTTGAGGGCGGCATAGTCGAGCCCGTATTTGGCGAGGCCGCCGGTCTTGAAATTCTCGATCAGGACGTCGGCGCGGGCGGCGAGACGGCGGACGATCTCGCGCCCTTCGGGACGTTCAAAATCGACCGCGAGCGATCTTTTGCCACGATTGCACGCATGAAAATAGGCTGCATCGAGGCGCTCGCCATCCTCCCCCTCCACGAAGGGCGGACCCCAGGCGCGCGTGTCGTCGCCGATGACCGGGCGCTCGACCTTGATCACCTCGGCGCCGAGGTCGGCGAGGGTCTGGCCCGCCCAGGGGCCGGCGAGAATGCGCGCAAGCTCCAAAACCTTCAGACCCGCAAGCGGTTTATCGGCGCTCAAAGACGCCTCCTTTCGCCAAGATCGCCCGCTTGCCGAGCGCTAGCCGAGCGGCGCGCGCATACGCAAGGCCAATTCCTGCATACCCCGAGAAAATGTATAGCCCAGCCGATTTTTTCTTTGGGTTACCCCTTCCGCGCTCGTTGAACTGCGTCCAACTTCATGATTTCATGGCTTAAATATGGAGGAATCATGGACATCGTGGACCTTCCGCGAGTCAAGAGAGGCCTCGAGTGGCCTACGCTCGGGCTCGCGGCCGTCGTTTACGGCCTTTGGTTCGCGACAACCTTTTTCCATCGCTACATTCCGCTCTGGGCTCTCGCGCCAATCGGCGCCTGGACCGTAGCATGGCAGATGAGCCTGCAGCACGAGATCATCCATGGTCATCCGACGCGTCAGCGCTGGATCAACACCTGGATCGGCCAATGGCCGCTTGTGGTTTGGCTCCCCTTCGAGACCTATCGCCACAGCCATTTGCAACACCACAACGACACCCGCCTGACGGATCCGCTTGACGACCCGGAATCGTACTATTGGACCGACGAGCAATGGCGGGCGCTCGGCCGCGTTGGGACGTTTATCGTCCGCCTGCAGTCGTCGCTGATTGGTCGGGTGACGATCGGGCCAGGGTGGGCGATGGGCCGTTTCTGGTTCCGTGAGGCCAAAACAATCGCAGCCGGAAACAAGCGCGAACTCGCCATTGTCGTTCGCCATCTGCTTGAGGCGGCGGTTGTTTGCCTCTGGGTCTTCGGCGTTTGCCGCATGCCGTTTTGGACTTACGCCTTGTGCTTCGTCTACGCGGGCACCGGCTTGGCCCTGGTGCGTTCCTTCGCCGAGCACCGCTCTGAAGCCGCTGTTGAGGAGCGGACCGCTATCGTCGAAGATTTATGGATCTTTGGAACGCTGTTCCTGTTCAACAATCTTCACGCCGCTCATCATATGCGCGGCTCGATGCCGTGGTACGAACTGCCACGATGGTATCGGCTGAACAGAACCGCTTTGATCGAGCGCAACGGTGGGCTAGTGTATCATACGTACTTCGACGTCGCTCGGCGCTACCTGTTTCGACCGCACGACGGCACGTTGCTGCCGCAGCCCGGGCAACGCGCGCCATAAGCCGCGGCGCGAGGCAGGGCGCGATTTTATTCGTCTGACGCGCGGCGATCGACACACGACACCCTAGGAGCGATCGCGATGGGCGCAGAGTTCGTCGCTGCTCTGCCGATGTACGATTTTCCTTGGACCGCCGACGCGCAGGACGCGCTATGGCGCGCGCTGGCGGGCCGGTTGCGCCAAGCGGGGATCGCCGCGCCGCCCGCCCTGACACGCGCGCGTCCCCTCGAAGGGATCTGGCGCGATCCACGGCTGCTGTTCGGGCAAACCTGCGGCTACCCCTATGTGACGAGCCTTGCGGATCGCGTCACGCTGATTGCGACGCCGAGCTACGACTTCGAGGGATGCGAAGGCGCCTATCATTGCAGCCTTATCATTGCGCGGCGCGAGGATGGGCGAGGGGCGCTGCATGAGTTCCGCGGGGTGCGCGCCGCCCTCAACGGACTGACCAGCAACAGCGGCATGAACCTTTTCCGCGCGGCGGTCGCCCCCCTTGCGGGCGGGGCTCCCTTTTTTGCGTCGGTCGAGGTCACGCGCTCGCATGCCGCGAGCTTGTCGGCCGTCGCCGCAGGAAGGGCCGACATCGCCGCGATCGACTGCGTGAGCTTCGGCCTGCTGCGACGCGCGCGCCCGGATCTGACGGCGGCGGTCGCCGTCATCGCACGCAGCGCGCTGTCGCCGGGTCTGCCTTATATCGCCAGCGCGTCGCTATCTCCGGGTATCGTGGCGGCGGTTCGGGCCGCCCTGGCGGAGACGCTGAGCGATCCCGCATTGGCGGCGACCCGCGCCGCGCTCGGCCTCACCGGCGCAATTGTTCTGCGGAGAGGCGACTATGAGGCGATCGGAGCCTTCGAACGCGAGGCAGCGGAGCTCGGGTATCCCGAACTGGCGTGACGATTGACGCACGCGCCGTCATCACGTGTTGACGGCGCGGCGTCTTCGACGCTTTATGACGCGCGACAAGATCGCGGGAGGAACCGATGGATTTGCGCTTCACCGAGGAGGAGGTGGCGTTTCGCGACGAGGTTCGTCGGTTTGTGCGCGCGGAACTGCCTCCCTCCATCCGAGACAAGATCGCGGCGGGACGGCACCCCAGCAAGGACGACATCGTGCGCTGGACGCGCATTCTCGCCGCCAGGGGGTGGTCCGTCGCGCACTGGCCGGCCGAGTGGGGCGGGACCGGTTGGAGCCCTATCAAGCTCCTGATTTTCAACGACGAATTGCAGCGGGCGAATGCGCCCGAATCGCTCGCTTTCGGCACCAGCATGGTCGGACCGGTGATCTACACCTTCGGCTCGCAGGCCCAGAAGGAGCGCTTCCTGCCGCGCATCGTCGACTTGAGGGATTGGTGGTGCCAGGGCTTCTCCGAGCCCGGCGCCGGGTCCGATCTCGCGGGGCTTCGCACGAGCGCGAAGCGGGACGGCGACGCCTGGGTGATCGAAGGCCAGAAGACCTGGACCACGCTCGCCCAACACGCCGACTGGATTTTTGTGCTCGCCCGCACCGACGCCAGCGTGAAGAAGCAGGAAGGCATTTCCTTCCTCCTGGTCGACATGAAGTCGCCCGGCGTGACCGTCCGTCCGATTCAAACTATCGACGGCGGCCACGAGGTCAACGAAGTCTTCTTCGATTCGGTTCGCGTGCCGCTCGAGAACCTGGTCGGCCAGGAGAACAAGGGCTGGGATTACGCGAAATTCCTGCTCGGCAACGAGCGCAACGGCATCGCGCGGGTCGGTATTTCCAAGGCGCGCATCGCGCGAATTCGGGAACTCGCCTCGCTTGCGACATACGGCGGCCAGCCGAAGTTGGCCGATCCGCTGTTTCGCATGAAGCTCGCCGCGGTCGAGGTCGAACTGAAGGCGCTGGAAATGACGCAGATGCGGGTGATCGCTGGCGGCCAGGGCGAAAAGGGCAAGCCGAATCCGGCCTCGTCCGTTCTCAAGATCAAAGGCTCGGAGCTGCAGCAGGCGACGACCGAACTCTTGATGGACGTTGTCGGCCCCTACGTGCTCCCGTACGAGGCCGAGCGCGACGACGGCGAGCGATGGAACGAGCCGCCGGTCGGGCCGGATTGGGCTGCGACCATCGCGCCGACCTATTTCAACGCGCGCAAGGTTTCGATCTATGGCGGGTCGAACGAAATTCAGCGCTCGATCATCGCCAAAGCGATCCTGGGGCTTTGAGATGGACTTCGATCTCAACGAAGAGCAAAGGCTGCTCGCCGACAACATCGCGCGCCTAATGAAGGACCGCTACGGGTTCGAGAACCGCAAGACCTATCAGGCGACGACGCACGGGTTCAGCGAGGAGCTCTGGCGCCGCTACGCCGAGCTTGGCCTGCTTGGGCTTCCCTTCAGCGAAGAGGACGGTGGTTTCGGCGGCGGCGCTGTCGAGACGATGCTGGTCATGGAGGCGTTCGGCCGGGCGCTCGCCCTCGAGCCCTATCTGGCGACCGTCGTGCTCGCCGGCGGCGTCATCCGGCGCGCCGCCAGGCAGGAGCTGCGCGCCGAGCTCGCCCCGCAGATCGCCGCGGGGGATCTGCGCCTCGCCTTTGCCCATAGCGAACGCCAATCCGGCTGGGACCTCTTCGATGTCGCGGCAAGCGCGCGCAAGGATGGCGGCGGTTACGTCCTGGACGGCGAGAAGGGGCTCGTGCTGCACGGCGACAGCGCCGACAAACTCGTCGTCAGCGCCCGTATCGCAGGCGGACAACGCGAGCGGGCGGGTCTCGGCCTGTTTCTCGTCGATGCGTCGGCGCCTGGAGTCGCGCGGCGCGGCTATCCGACGCAAGACGGGCAGAGGGCGGCGGAGATCACGCTGACGAATGTGCGGGTGGAGCCGGAGGCCGTGATCGGCGATCCCGAGAACGCCGCATCCGTTATCGAGCGCGTCGTCGAGGAGGCGATCGCCGCGCTGTGCGCCGAGGCCGTCGGCGCTATGAGCGAAGCGCAGGCCATGACGGTCGAATATCTCAAGACGCGCAAACAATTCGGCGTGCCGATCGGTTCGTTCCAGGCGTTGCAGCATCGCGCCGCCGACATGGTGGTCGCGCTCGAGCAGGCGCGCAGCATGATGATGTTCGCGACGATGATGGCGGGGGAGGACGACGCTGCGGCGCGCGCCAAGGCTATCTCGGCGGCCAAGGCGCAGATCGGACGTTCGGCGAAGTTCATCGGGCAGCAGGCGACGCAGCTCCATGGCGGCATCGCGATGACTTACGAATACAAACTCGGTCATCTCTTCAAACGCATGACGATGATCGACATGGCGTTCGGCGACGCGGACGCCCATTTGCGACGCCTCAGCGAAGCGGATAGCTTGTTTGCTGCATAAAACAGCGCCGCTCAAGGCGGCGCGCAGGGGTATTCGTTTGCAGGCCAGTCCAGTTTTTTTCCTCGGCGTCGACGGCGGCGCAACGCGGTGTCGGGCGCGGCTGCGCAACCGCATGGGCGCGCTTCTCGCGGAAGTCGAGGGGCCGGCGGCGAATATCTATGTCGATTTCGACGGCGCGATCGCCAATGTCCGCGCCCAGATGGAGGGCGTCGCCGCGAAGGCTGGGCTCGACGGGGATGCGCTGTCGCGGACGGCTCTCGCCATGGGGCTCGCCGGCCTCTCCAGCACGGAGGACGCGCAGCGCGTCGAAGCGCGTTTCGAGGGAATGAGCGGGGTCAAAGCGGCCAACGACGCTGTGACGGCGTGTCTGGGCGCACACGGCGGCGCCGACGGCGCGCTGGTGATCGCCGGCACCGGCTCAGCCGCCGTCGCCCGCGCGCGAGGCCGCGAGACAGTCATCGGCGGGCGCGGGTTCCTGCTCGGCGACGATGGTTCAGCGGCGCGGGTTGGGGCCGATGCGGTCCGAGCGTCGCTGCGCGCCCATGAAGGACTGGGGCCGGCGTCGGCAATGACGCATGAAATCATGCGCCGATTCAGCGACGATCCGCTCGTCGCGATCCAATGGGCGATCACCGCGAAGCCTTCGGGCTACGGCGCATTTTCGCCGCTCGTTTTCGAATGCGCTGCGGCGGGGGACGCGGTCGCGCTCGCCATCGTGGCGGCCGCAGCGCACGCCGTCGACGCGCTGATCGAGGCGGCCCAGGCGCTCGGCGCCGAACGCGTCGTCTTGGTCGGCGGCTTGAGCCAGCCGGTGAGGCCTTATCTCTCGCCTTCGTCCCTCGCCGCGCTGCGTCGTCCGCTGTTCGACGCCGTGGACGGCGCCATCCTTCTCGCGGGCGGTGTGCTGCCCGAGAGCGAATTCAGCGAAACGTGAGCGTCACGCCAATGTTGCAGGTCTTTTACGGCGCCCGCCTGTTCGACGGTCTGACGATGCACGAGGACCGTGCGCTCGTCGTCGAGGACGGCTTGGTCCAAGCGCTCGTCGCCGTCGCCGATCGCCCGCGCGGCGGGATTCAGCGCGATCTCGGCGGCGGCGTTCTCGCGCCTGGTTTCGTCGATTGGCAGGTCAACGGCGGCGGCGGCGTGCTCTTCAATGCGACGCCGACTGCCGAAGCGATCGAAGCGATCGCGGCCGCTCATCGTCGTGAGGGAACGACCGCCATCCTGCCGACCTTGATCACCGACGCGCCCGAGGTGCTTGCCGAGGCGCTGCGGGCGGCGCGTGAAGCGGTCGCCCGGCCGACGGGATCCGTCGGCATGCACGTCGAGGGACCCTACATCGACGTGCGCCGGAAAGGCGTGCATCAGCCGGAATACATTCGGCCGATGCGGGACGAGGACGAGGCGCAACTGATCGCCGCTCACGCGGGCGCGATGGTTGTGACTGTCGCGCCGGCCTCGGTCTCGGTCGATCGCATTCGCCGCCTCGCCTCGGCTGGCGTGATCGTCAGCCTCGGTCACACCGAGGCGACCGCGGAGGAGGCGAAAGCGGCCTTCGCGGCGGGCGCGAGCGCGGTGACGCATCTCTTCAACGCGATGAGCCAACTCGCCTCGCGCGCGCCGGGCCTCGTCGGGGCGACGCTCGCCGCGCCTGACGTCGTCTGCGGCCTTATCGCCGACGGGCACCACGTGCACGACGACGCGATGCGTGCGGCGTTCAACGCCAAGGGCGCCGAGGGCATCGCGCTCGTGTCGGACGCGATGCCGCCCGCCGCCGGCGGCCCCCCGACCTTCCGTCTCCAGGGGCGGCCGATGACGCAGTCGGGAACGCGGCTTGTCTCCGAGGACGGCGCGCTCGCCGGCGCGGCGATTACGATGCTCGACGCGGTTCGCTATGTGGTGCGCACGATGGGGTTGCCGCTGGCGGACGCCTTGCGCATGGCGACATCGACGCCGGCTCGGATGCTTAGGCTACAACGCGCGATCGGACATTTCGCGCCGGGCGCGCGGGCGGATATGGTCCATCTCAGCGACCGGCTCGACCTTGCAGGCGTTTGGCTCGGCGGCGACGAAGCGTCCCGCTGAGCCGCGGCTTCGGCTACACGATCCCCGCTGAAGAGCCTGCGATCGCCGGCCGCTCGCGCGCCTTTTCGCTCCGGTATTGCGAGGCGCGATAGGTCGCGATCGGATGGATCGCGCCGCCCGCGCGCAGGCGCGCCATCGCCAAAATCGGCGAAACGTCAGTCGTGAAGGCGCGCTTGAGTTCGAGATGCGCGCCGAGCGCGTCGTTGGCGTCCTGCGCGGCGGCGAGCGCGCCGCGACCGACGATCAGCGCTTGCGCATAGGCGCGCTGCAATTCGATGGCCGATTGCATCAGGCTTTCGATCGGGTCGGTGACGTTGTGGGACTGATCGATCATGTAGCCGGGCGCGAAGTCCTTCGCCTTGCGCGCCGAAGCGTCCGCCAGTTCGTTGAAGACGAGGAACAGCCTGAATGGGTCGACCGACCCCGCGTCGAGATCGTCGTCGCCATATTTGGAATCGTTGAAGTGAAAGCCGGCGAGCTTGCCGAAGCGCGCCAGCCGCGCGACGATCTGCTCGATGTTGACGTTCGGCGCGTGATGCCCGAGGTCGACGAGGCACTGAGCTTTCGGGCCGAGTTCGAGCGCCGCCGCATAGCTCGTGCCCCAGTCGGAAATCACTGTCGAATAAAACGCCGGCTCGTAGAGCTTGTGTTCGATGAAGACGCGCCAGTCCGCGGGCAGCGCCGCGTAGATTTCCTGCATCAATTCGAGATAGCGGTCGAAGGCGCGCGTCAGATTGGACTGTCCGGCGAAGTTCGCGCCGTCGCCGATCCAGACCGTCAACGCTTTCGAGCCGAGGTGCTCGCCGATCTCGATGCACTCCTTGTTGTGCGCGATCGCCTGCCGCCGCACCGCCGGATCGACGTGGCTGAGCGAGCCGAATTTGTAGGAGAGGGGCTGGCCGGGCTGATCCTGGAACGTGTTGGAATTGACCGCGTCGAAGGCAAGCCCGCGCGCCGCCGCCGCCTCGCGCAAGGCGCTCCAATCGCTGACGCGATCCCAGGGGAAATGGGGCGAGATCGTCGGCGTCGCGCGGACCAGTTGTTGGATCGTCGCGCAATCGTCGATCTTGTCGTCGACGCCGCGTGGCTCGCCGGGACCGGGGAAGCGCGCAAAGCGCGTGCCGCCCGTGCCGACGCCCCAGGTCGGGATCGCGACGCCGAAGGCCATGGTCGCGCGCGTGATCGTCTCGATGTCGAAGCCGCGCCGCGCAAGCTGGCGCGCCAATGCGCCGTAGTCTTCGTCGAGGGGAGACCGCAGAGCCTGATTGCTCTCGGCGATCAACTCGTCGGCAATTTGAAACGTCATGGCGTCGCTGCCTCCGCCTTGCGGGATGTCAGAGCTATCGCGTGAACGCCTGCGAATTGCCGGCGTCGACGTTGAGAATGTTGCCCGTGGACTTCGCCGACTGATCCGAAGCGAAGAAATAGATCCCTTCGGCGATGTCCTCGGGCAGCACGGAGAGCTTGAGCAGCGAGCGCTGCCGATAGACCTCTTCGAGCTGGTCCTCGCTGACTTTGTTGGAGGCGGCGCGCTGCTGGCGCCATTCGCCCATCCAGATCTTCGAGCCGCGCAGCACCGCGTCGGGATTGACGGTGTTGACGCGCACGCCATGCGGCGCGCCTTCGAGCGCCAGGCAGCGCGCCAAATGGATTTCCGCGGCCTTGGCGGCGCAATAGGCCGATGCGCCGGGGGAGGCGGCGAGGCCGTTCTTGGAGGCGACGAAGACGATCGAGCCGCCGCATTTTTGAGCGATCAGAAGCCGGAACGCCTCGCGCGCGACGAGAAAATAACCCGTCGCCAGCACGTCCACGTTCTTTTGCCAGAGCGCCAGGCTCGTATCCTCGATCGCGGAGGCGGAGGCGATGCCGGCGTTCGAGACGACGATGTCGAGCCCGCCGTAGGCGACGGCGGCGTCGGCGAAGCTGGCGACGACGCCCGCTTCGTCCGTGACGTCGACGGCCAATCCGATTGCGCTGTCCTTGCCGTACCGCTTGGCGATCTCGGCGACGCGCGCATCGAGCGCTTCGCGATCGATATCCGCCAGCACGATGCAAGCGCCCTCGGAGGCGAGGCGCAGCGCCGTCGCGCCGCCGATCCCGCCCGCGCCGCCTGTGACGTAGGCGACACGCCCGGCGAGCGAGCGAGGCTTCGGCATTCGCTGCAGCTTGGCCTCTTCGAGCAGCCAATATTCAATGTCGAAAGCCTCCTGCTCGGCCAGCCCGACATAGGCGCTGACGCCCGACGCGCCGCGCATGACGTTGATCGCGTTGACGTAGAATTCGCCGGCGATGCGGGCAGTCGGCTTGTCCTTGGCGAAGGAGATCATGCCGACGCCTGGCACGAGGTATATGACCGCATTCGGGTCCCGCACCGGCGGCGAGTTGGCCCGCTTGCAGCGCTCGTAATAGGCGGAATAGTCGGCGCGATAGGCCGCGATGGCGTCGTCGAGCCCCGCGATGACGGCGTCGAGATTGTCCGCTGCGGGGTCATAGGCCAACACGAGCGGCCGGATCTTCGTGCGCAGAAAGTGGTCGGGGCACGAGGTGCCGAGCGGGGCGAGTTCACCGAGCGCGTTCGAATTGACGAATTCGAGCACTTCCGGCGCGTCGGTGAAATGGCCGACCTTTCGCTCGGAACTGGAGATCTTTCCTCGGATGAGCGGCATCAGCTGCGCTGCGACAGCGCGGCGGCGGGCCGGAGCGACCGGCTCGAGACGGGCGCCGCCGAAGGCAGGCCGCCGCTCGTTCGCGGCGAGCCATTCGGCCGCCTGATTGATGACGGCGAGGGTCGTCTCGTAGCAGGATTTGGCGGTCTCGCCCCAGGTGAAGAGCCCATGGCCGCCGAGCACGACGCCGATCAGATCGGGATTGCTCCTCGCCATCTCGCCGAGCTTGAGGCCGAGATCGAAGCCGGGACGCTGCCAGGGCAGGAAGCCGAGCTTGCCGGCGAAGACGCGTTCCGTCAGGGCCTCGGCATTCTTGGAGGCGGCGATGGCGATCACGGCGTCGGCGTGCACGTGATCGACATGCGCGTGCGGCACGAAGGCGTGCAGGGGCGTGTCGATCGAGGTTGCGCGCGGATTGAGATTGAACGTGCAATGGTCGAACAGGGCGACCATCTGGTCCTCGTGGGCGAGGCCGCGATAAAGGCCTTTGAGGCTCTCGAGCTTGTCGAGATAGAGGGTCGCGAACCCATCGCGCTTCATCGAGCCGATGTCGCCGCCCGAGCCTTTGACCCAAAGCACAGTGACGGGCTGCTTGGTGAGCGGATCGGGCATAGCGATCTTCGCGGAGGTGTTGCCGCCGCCGAAATTGGTGATCCTGAGATCGCTGCCGAGCAGATTGGAGCGGTAGAGCAGCTTGCCCGGTTCGTCGAGCTGCGCCGCGTGGGCGTCGTTCCAGAGATTGCGTAGAGGCTCCGCCGCCGCCCTCGTCATGGAAAGTCCTCCCGCACCAACTGTGTCAGGCCGGGACAATAAAACCGCGTCCGATCACGGTCAATCACCATCGATCGATGGTGCGACGCAATATGAGTGATGCGGTGCGAGAGTGATCGATTATGAAAGATATGCGTTGACGCTCGCCGCCGTCCGTGAAAAGTTTTTATCAACGATCGGGAGGCGGGCGGTGCACGAACGCGAACGCTGGCAGGTCATCAAGGCGATGCTGCGCGAGAGCGGTCTCGTGCGCGTCGCCGATGTCTGCCGCGCGACTGGCGCGTCGGAGGCGTCGGTCCGTCGCGATTTCGCGCGGCTCGCGGCAAATGGGCTGGCGACCCGCGTGCACGGCGGCCTCGAGGCGGCCGCCGAATTTCACGTAAGCGCGGCGGATGCGCCCGCTCTGGCGACGCGGTCCTTCGACGTCAGCCAGACAATGAACGTCGCCGCAAAGCGCGCGATCGCGCGCATCGCCGTGGAACTCTGCTCGGACGGCGACGCCATCATCGTCAATGGCGGCACGACGACCTTCGAGATGGGCGCCTTCCTGCGCGATCGCCGCCTCAAGGTCCTCACGAACTCGTATCCGCTTGCCGAGATCCTGATCCACAGCAGCCAGTGCCGCGTCGCGCTGCCGGGCGGCGAGGTCTACCGCGAGCAGAAGCTGATTGTTTCGCCGTTCGAAGAAGACGCGATCCAGCATTATTCGGCGAGCCGGATGTTCATGAGCGCGATTTCGATCGGCCCGCTCGGCGTCATCGAGGGCGACCCGCTCATCGCGCGAGCGGAGAGCAAACTGCTGAAACGCGCCGAGAAGCTGATCGTACTCGCCGACAGCGCGAAATTCGTCGCCCGCGGCAGCCTGGTGGTGTGTCCCTTGTCGCGTGTCGACACGCTCATCACCGATAGCGGCGCGCCGGCGGCCGCGCTCGAGATGCTTGCGGCGGCTGGCGTGCGCACGATGATCGCCGATCCCGCGGCGCCAGTCACGGCCGCCGCATGACCGGCGCGGCGATCCTCCCCGACCGACCGGTCGCGGCGGACGCCGGCGGGCGCAGCGCGCCTCTCCTCGAGGTGCGCGGCCTGGAGAAATCCTTCCCCGGCGTGCGCGCGCTGTCCGGCGTTTCCTTCGACGTCGAGCCCGGCGAGGTCCATGCCTTGCTCGGGGAAAACGGCGCGGGAAAATCGACGCTGATCAAGATCGTATCCGGCGTTTTTCGCCCCGATGGCGGCGAGATCCTCGTCGACGGCCAGGAGGTCGAATTCCATCGCCCGAACGACGCGCGACACGCCGGTGTCGCGACGATCTATCAGGAACTGCTTCTCTTTCCGGAATTGACGGTCGCCGAGAACATCTTCATGGGCCATGCGCCGCGCGCGGCGCTTGGCCGGCTCGACTGGCGGGCGATGCGCACCCGCGCCGAAGAGCTGCTGGAGTCGCTCCAGATCCATGATCTTGCGCCGGATCAAGTCGTCGGCGCCCTTTCGGTCGGCAATCGCCAGCGCGTCGAAATCCTTCGCGCTCTGTCGCAGAACGCGCGCCTTCTCATCATGGACGAACCGACGGCGGCGCTGACCGAGCATGACGTCATGCGGCTGTTCGCGATCGTTCGGCTGCTGAAGTCGCGCGGCGTCGGGGTGATCTACATCAGCCACCGGATGGATGAGATTTTTGCGATCGCCGATCGCGTGACCGTGCTGCGCGACGGCGCGCAGGTCGGCACGCGCCGGGTCTCGCAAACGACCTCCGGCGAACTTGTCCAGATGATGGTCGGACGCAAGATCGACAATCTGTTCCCGAAGGTCTCCGTGCCGATCGGGGCTCCGATCCTCGAGACGCGCAATCTCGTGCGGTGGCCCATGACGAAGAGCGTCAGCCTGAGCGTGCGAGCGGGCGAGATCGTGGGACTCGCCGGCCTGGTCGGCTCGGGGCGCAGCGAATTCGCGCAGACCGTCTTCGGCGTCACTCCTGCCGAATCCGGGGAGATCAGGCTGGCGGGCGCGCAGGTCGCGGTCGATTCCCCGGCTGCTGCCCGCGCGATGGGCATCGCCTATGTGCCGGAGGATCGCGGCGTGCAGGGATTGGTGCGCGCGATGTCGGTGCTGCAGAATTTTTCGCTGGCGGCTCTGCCCGCCCTTGCGCGCGCCGGCTTCATCGACCGCGCCGCCGAGCGTCGCATGGCCGAGGAGGGCGTTGCGCGCTTCAGCGTCAAGACGAGTTCGCTCGAGCAGGTCGCCGGGCGGCTGTCCGGCGGCAACCAGCAGAAGATCGTGCTCGGCAAATGGCTCGCCAACAATCCGCGGCTGCTCATCCTCGACGAGCCGACGCGCGGCATCGACGTGGGCGCCAAGGCCGAGATTCACCGGCTGATGGGGGAACTCGCCGGCAAGGGGATCGCCATCCTGATGATCTCCAGCGAATTGCCGGAGGTGCTGGGAATGAGCGATCGGGTCCTCGTCATGCGGGAGGGACGCCTCGTCGCCGAATTCGATCGCGCGCATGCGACGCCCGAGGCGGTCGGCGCAGCGATGATGGGTGGGGACGGGGAAACGGGGAGGGCGGCGTGAGCGCGATCGCTTTTTCGCGCTCGCACGGCGAGTGGACCGGCTTCGTGCGCCGGCTGGCTTCGCAAGAGGCGCTGCTCGCGGTCGCCGTGCTTGCGCTGGCCCTCGCGGTCGGCGCCGACAATCCGCGCTTCTTGGCGACGCGGAATCTTGCCGACGTGCTGCTGGGCAACGCCTATGTGGGCGTCGCGGCGATCGGCATGTCGATGGTGATCATCTCCGGCAACATCGACATTTCCGTCGGCGCGCTGATCGGCGTGCTCGCCACGATCAGCGGGTCGCTCGCGGTCGCCGGGGCGCCCATCGCCGTCGCTTGGCTCGCGCCGATCGTCGTCGGCGTCGCCGTGATGACGTTGCAGGGCTTCGTCATCGCCTATTTGCGCATCCCGGCCATCGTCGTCACGCTCGGCATGATGTCCATCCTCAAGGGCGGATTGATCAGCGTGACGGGCGGGCGATGGATCAGCGATCTGCCGGACAGCTTTCATCTCGCTGACATCGAGCTCTTCAACACGCTGCCGATGCCGGTGGCGATCATGGTCGTCGCGACTGCGCTGGCGGCTTTCTGGATGCGATACAGCGCGAGCGGTCGAGCGATCTACGCAACCGGCGGCAACGCCGAAGCCGCGCGCCTTTGCGGGGTGTCGCCGCCGCGCACCGTGGTGATGGTGTTCGCGCTGCACGGCTTCTTCGCCGCGATCGCTGCGCTGCTGTTTGCGACCGAGTTGAGGGTGATCCAATCGACGGTGCCGCCCAACCTCGAGCTGACGATCATCACCGCCGCCGTCGTCGGCGGCGTCAGCATTCTCGGCGGCGTCGGAACGGTGATCGGCTCGACGCTCGCGGCGATCCTGATCGCCGAGATCGCCAGCGCGCTCGTGTTCGTCAACGTCTCGCCCTATTGGATCCATGCGGTCCAGGGAACGCTCATCTTGATCACGGTCGTCGCGGACATCATAAGGCGGCGGCGCCGCAAGGCGGGAGGCTGAGACGATGGCCGCGCTCGCCGCCAATCTCCGCAGCGTCGCGCCACGCTGGCTCGCCCGGCACGAGACCTTGTTGGGGGCGATCCTCGTCGTCGCGCTGCTCATTCTCGGCGCGTTCAACGAGCGCTTCCTGACGATCGACAATCTTCTCAATCAGGGCCGGCTGATGACGGAGGTCGGCCTCATCGCTCTGCCGATGACCTTCGTCATCATCACCGGCGGCATTGATCTGTCGGTGGGTTCGATCGTCGGGCTGTGCGCGATCCTGCTCGGTTATTCCTGGAAGAACTGGGGCTTTCCCCTGCCGGCGGCGATTGTCTTCGCGGTCGCGGTCGGCGGATTGGCGGGCTTTGCGAACGGCCTGCTGATCACCCGCGTCAAGGTGCCGCCGCTCATCATGACGATCGCGACGCTGGCGCTCTACCGCGGCCTCGCCGAGGGCGTCAGCCAGGCGCATTCCGTGCGCGGCTACCCCGAGTGGTTTTTCTTCGTTGGTCAGGGCGAATGGCTAGGCGTGCCGACGCAGCTCTGGATTCTCATCGCGGCGATCATCGTTTCGGGCGTCGCGCTCGACCGCACGACATTCGGCCGGGCGCTCTACGCGATCGGCGCGAATGAGACGGCCGCCCGGTTCTCCGGTCTGTCTGTGGATCGGATCAAGCTGATCGTCTACTCGCTGTCCGGGCTGATGGCGGGGCTCTCCGCCTACGTTCTCGTGTCGCGCGTGACGACGACGCGTTCCGACATGGGCATCGGCTATGAGCTCGACGTGATCGCTGCGGTCGTACTGGGCGGGACCAGCATCTTCGGCGGATTTGGCACGATCTGGGGCACCGTGATCGGGCTCGTGATGATCCAATTGTTGAAGAACGGTTTGGCGCTGACCGGCGTCAAAGGCGACGCCACGATCGTCGTCATCGGAGCGGTGCTGATCGCATCGACCCTTATCGCGAGTTCTCTCCAGCGACGCCGAGAATACGGGGGTTGAGAGAGGTTTTGCCGCAACGCGGCATAAGAGGGAGGAAGGGAATGAACGCCAAATTGATGACGACTGTGGCGTCAGCGATCTTCGCCATGACGCTCGCGAGCACGGGCGCTCGTGCGGCCGAAAGGTGGGACGGCGCGGACGATCTGCCGGTCAACCCGCTCGCCTGCGCGGCCGGCGCCGCCGCTCCGGCCGCCGCCGCCAAGCCTTACGACGGCGGCCAGCCGACCAACGCGCCCGACAAAGCGGGTAAGCCGATCACCATAGTCGACGTGCCCAAGCTGATCGGCATCGGCTACTTCAACGCGACGTCGCAGGGCATCCAGGAGGCCGCCAAGGAGCTCGGCAACGTCAAGGCGACCACGGACGGCCCGACCGAGGCGAAGATCGATGAGCAGATCAAATTCATCGACAATTACATCACGCGCGGCGTTGACGGCATCCTGTTCGCCGCCAACGATCCGGTGGCGATTGCGCCCGTCCTGAAGAAGGCGCTCTCGAAGGGCATCCACGTCGTCGGCTACGACGCCAATTCGAGCCCGGACGCGCGCGAGTGGTTCGTCAATCAGGCGGAGTTCAACGGCATCGCCAAAGCGATGATCGACTCGATGGCCAAAGAGGCTGGCGAGGACAAGAGCTTCGCGATCGTGACCAGCACCTTCACCACGCCCAATCAGGCGCGCTGGATCGCGGAAATGTGGGCCTACGCCAACAAGTGTCATCCCAAATTGAAGTGGCTGGAGACGGTCGAGGCGCAGGAGGACAACGTCCTCTCGTTCAATCAGGCGACTACGCTGATCAACAAATACGGCGACAAGCTCTCGGGTCTGTTCGGCATGACCTCCGTCGCGACGCCGGCTTCCGCCGAGGCCGTCACCAAAGCGAAGCTCTGCGGCAAAGTGGCGGTCGTCGGCCTTGCGACCCCGAACGCGATGAAGCCCTACGTCAACGCAGATTGCGTCAAGTCGGTAGTGCTGTGGAACCCGGTCGATCTCGGCTACGCCGCGACCTATGTGATGCGCGCCGTCGTCGACGGCAAGCTGAAGCCGGGCTCGACGTCGGTCGATGCGGGCAAGCTCGGCAAGCTCAACGTCGTCAACGGCAGCGAGATCCTCCTCGGCTCGCCCTTCATCTTCGACAAGTCCAACATCAAGAACTTCGACTTCTGAAAAGCATTGGGCGAGCAGCCGGCCGGGGAGGGGACCGGCCGGCTGCAGGGGGGAGGCGGGCGTTTTCGCAAGGTCCGGCGAGCTATGCAACGCTACGCATTCAAGATGTTTCTCGAACCGGGCCGCGCTGCGGAATATCGCGCGCGCCACGACGCCATTTGGCCCGAGCTCGCAGCGCTGCTGCGATATTCGGGGATCTACAACTATTCCATCCACCTCGACGCCGAGACGGGCGTTCTGTTCGCCTATCTCGAACGGCGCGAGGATCACACGATGGACGCGCTGCCGACCCATCCGGTGATGCGCCGGTGGTGGGAGCACATGAAGGACATCATGCGCACGCAACCGGACGGCTCGCCGGTCGCCGTTCCGCTCGAGGAAATGTTTCATCTCAACTAGCCGGACGCCTGGGGAGAATGCGCGCATGGACGGCGCGGTCGCGGTGCTCGACGTCGGCAAGACCAATGTCAAACTGGCGCTGTTCGCGCCGGACGGCGCGCTTCTCTGGGAACGGTCGACTCCAAATGGCGTGCGCCCTGGGCCGCCTTATCCGCACGCGGACGTCGACGCGATCTGGCGCTTCCTCATTGAGGCGCTGCGCGAAGCCAACCGCGCGCATCGCGTTTCGGCCATCGTTGCGACGACGCACGGCTGTGCGGGCGCGCTGGTCGACGAGGCGGGGCTTGTCTTGCCGGTGCTCGATTACGAATATTCGCTCGACGACATCGAGCCGTCATACGCGCCGCTGCGCCCGCCCTATGCCGAGACGCTTTCGCCGAAGCTGCCGGGCGGCCTCAATCTCGGCAAGCAGATCGCGTGGCAAAAGGCGCGGTTTCCGGACACGTTCGCGCGGGCGACCCAATTCCTGACCTATCCGCAGTATTGGGCTTGGCGGCTCAGCGGGGTCGCCGCGTCCGAGGCCACGATGCTCGGCGCGCACACGGAGATGTGGGAGCCGCTTTCCGGGCGATTTTCGAGCGTCGCCTGTTCGCTCGACCTGCCGCGTCTGATGCCGCCGCTTCAGCCCGCTTGGCGCAGCCTCGGCCCGGTGCGCGCGGAGGTCGCCGAAGCGACGGGCGCGGCGCCGACGACGCGGGTCCTCAACGGCGTTCACGATTCCAACGCCTCGCTCTTGCCGCATCTCGCATCCCGGCGCCCGCCGTTTACGATCGTTTCGACCGGGACATGGGTGATCCTGATGGCGGTCGGCCTAGGCGTCGAAAGACTTCGCGCCGAGGACGACATGCTCGCCAACGTCGATGTCGAGGGAAGGCCGACCGCCTGCGCACGTTTCATGGGCGGGCGCGAATATTCCGCGATCGTCGGGGACAGCCGCGGCGCGCTCGATCGCGCCGCCCTCGAGCGTGTGATCGCGCACGGCGCCTTGGCGCTGCCGTGCTTCGCGCCGCAAGGCGGCCCCTTCGCAGCGCGGCGCGGCGAAATTCGCGGCGAGGTGGCGACTTCGGACCGTCCGGCGCTTGCGACACTCTATGTCGCCCTGATGACCGATCTGATGTTGACGCGCCTCGGCGCCGAGGCCGGCGACCTGATCGTCGAGGGCGGCTTCGTCGCCAACCCCGCCTTCGGTCCGCTGCTCGCGGCTCTGCGTCCGCGCCAGCGCGTTTTTGCCGGGAGCGACGCGGCCGGCGCGGCGCGCGGCGCGGCGTTGCTCGCGCGATGGCCGCCCGAGCGCGGCCCGGCGCCCGACCAGATCGCTGTTGCACCCGCCGAAATTGCAGGCCTTCACGCCTACCGCGACGCCTGGACGCAGGCGCTCGCCGAGAATTGAAGCCCGCGGCCACTAAAAATGTGCGACTGCAACGCGCCGTCATGCGCGCGTCGCGCGAGTCGCGGAAGCTGTCGAGGCCCGCGGGGAGGAAATGGATTGCGCGCTCTTGCCTTGGCGTTTTCGCCTCGCTTCATCGCTCTGACGGTTTCCAGCCTCTTCGCCGTCGCGTTTGCGGTGGGGCTCGCCTCGGTCTCCGGCGCAAACGTCCCGTTTGGGCTCGGCCTCGCCTTGTTCGGGGCGCTGACGGCGCTCGGCGTGCATGATCTCGTCCAGCGCCGGCACGCCGTGCTGCGCAACTATCCGATTTCCGCCCATCTGCGTTTCCTGCTCGAAGACATGCGCCCGGAGATGCGCCAGTACTTCTTCGAGAGCGAGACGGACGGCCTTCCGTTTTCCCGCAACCAGCGGGCCATCATCTATCAGCGCGCTAAGATGGCGCTCGACAAGCGTCCGTTCGGCACGCAACTCAACGTCTATGCCCCGGGCTACGAATGGCTGCGGCACTCGATCGCGCCCAAACCGGTTGCAACGGATCCGTTTCGCGTCCCCGTCGGCGGGCCGGACTGCGCACGGCCTTATTCGCTTTCGCTATTCAATATCTCTGCGATGAGCTTCGGCGCTCTGAGCGCGAACGCCATTCGCGCTCTCAACAAGGGCGCGGCGCTCGGCGGCTTCGCGCACGACACAGGAGAGGGCGGCTACAGCCCCTATCACCGCCAAGGCGGCGGCGACGTCATCTGGGAGATCGGCTCGGGTTATTTCGGCTGCCGGCGGCCCGATGGCGCGTTCGCGCCGGACGAATTCGCCGCGGCCGCCGCCAACGATCAGATCAAGATGATCGAGATCAAACTCAGCCAGGGCGCAAAGCCGGGCCACGGCGGAGTCCTTCCCGGCGCGAAGGTGACCGCGGAGATCGCCGCGATTCGCGGCGTCGAGGCCGGCAAGGACTGCGTGTCGCCCGCCAGCCACGGCGCGTTCTCGACCCCAATCGAAATGATGACGTTCGTCGGGCGGTTGCGCGAGCTGTCGGGCGGCAAGCCGATCGGCTTCAAGCTCTGCGTCGGCCACCCCTGGGAATTCCTCGCCATTTGCAAGGCGATGATCGAGACGAACATTCGGCCCGACTTCATCGTCGTCGACGGCAAGGAGGGCGGCACGGGCGCCGCGCCGCTGGAGTTCACCGATCGGCTGGGAATGCCGATGCGGGAGGGGCTGGTCTTCGTGCGCAATGCGCTGGTCGGCGCGGGGCTGCGCGACACGATCCGCATCGGCGTCTCGGGCAAGATCGCCAACGCCTTCGACATGGCTTGCGCGATGGCGCTCGGCGCCGACTGGTGCAACGCCGGGCGCGGCTTCATGTTCTCGCTGGGATGCATCCAATCCCTGAGCTGCCACACCGACCGTTGCCCGACCGGCGTCGCGACGCAGGACAAGACCCGTGCACGCGCGCTCGTCGTCGAGGACAAGACCGAGCGCGTCCGCAATTTTCACCGCTCGATGCTTCAGGCGTTGGCCGAACTGACGGCGGCGGCCGGGCTCGATCATCCCCAGGACTTCCGCCCAGCGCACTTCTCCCGACGCGTAAGCGAAAACGAGGTGATGACATTCGCCCAGCTCTACCCCTCGACAGCGCCCGGCGAGTTGCTGACCGGGGCTCGGGACGAAGCCCTGCGCACGCTTTGGGCGGCGGCGCGGCCCGACAGTTTCTCGATCTCGGTTTAGGTCCCCGACCTCGACTTAGGCGGCATCGAGGACAATCAGGTCGTCATGGCCGAAATTGACCTCGATAGGTTCGCCTCGATCCGGCAATCGGCCGGAGCCGTCGTTGAACGTGTCGACGACAATCGTCGTCTGGGTGAGCCGTACGCGCAGGCGCACCACGGCGCCCAGGAAGGCGACGTCCTCTATGGTTCCGCGCAATGTGTTGCGACCCTCGTCCGCCGCGCCAAGCCGTAGCGCTTCGGGCCGGAGCGCGAGGGTGCGGACATCGCCCGGCTTGGCGCCATCGAGATTGCGGCCAGTGACTGCGCGCTGTCCGTCGATCTCGAACAGGCGGGCGCGATCGTCCACGATCCGGCCGTCGACGAGGTTGAGCGTGCCGACGAACGAGGCGACGAAGCGGGTTCTCGGCGTGTTGTAGATTTCGTTCGGCGTTCCGACCTGCTCGATCGCGCCGCCGTTCATCACGACGATGCGGTCGGACATGGAGAGGGCCTCTTCCTGATCGTGGGTGACGAAAATCGTCGTGATCCCGAGCTTGCGCTGCAAACTGCGGATCTCGTCGCGCAACGAAACGCGAATGCGCGCGTCGAGAGCGGAGAGCGGTTCATCGAGCAGGAGGATGCGCGGGCTTGGGGCCAGGGCGCGCGCGAGCGAGACGCGCTGCTGTTGGCCGCCGGACAACTGATAGGGATAGCGCGCGGCGAGCTCGGGCAGCTTGACGAGGGCGAGCATTTCAGCGATGCGCGCCTTGATCTGCGCGGCCGACTTGCCCGCGACGCGCAATCCGAAGCCCACGTTGCCGGCGACGGTCATATTGGGAAACAGCGCGTAAGACTGGAACACCATGCCGATGTTCCGCCGATTGGCGCGCAGGCTCGTAACATCGTCGCCGTCGATACGGATCTCGCCGTGCGTCGGCGTCTCGAATCCGGCGATCATGCGGAGCGTAGTCGTCTTGCCGCATCCGCTGGGACCGAGAAACGTCACCAGCTCGCCGCGCGCGACCGAGAGGTCGAAGCCCTTGACGACGTTCTCTGCGCCGAAGGTCTTCTGGACTCCAGATAGCTGCAAGAAAGTCATTGGAAACCCCAGCGTCACCGTGGCGGCGCCGACGCCGAAGCGGAGCGGCCGAGAAGTTGGATGAGGCCCATGCAGGCCCAGGTGATCGCAAAGGCCATGACCGCGAGCGCGGCCGGCTCGTAGGCGCGGGACGCGCCTACGCCTTGCAAGTAAGGACCGAATGCCGGTCGGTTCAGCAGACTTGCGATCGTGAATTCGCCGATGACGATCGCGAAAGTCAGAAACGCTCCCGATAGGATCGCCGGGCGGATATTGGGCAGGATGACGCGAACGAGGATGGCGAGGGCCCCGGCGCCTTGGCTCTCGGCCGCCTCCGTGAGCGTGCGAACGTCGATGGCGCGCAGACCCGTCTCGACCGAGCGGTACATGTAGGGCAAGCCAAGTGCGACATAGGCGAGCATCAGCAGGACGTCGGACCCGAATCCGCTGCCGGTCAATGGGAGAAACGACGCGCTTCCGTAGAGCTTGATGTCGCCGAACACGAGCACGATGGCGGGAATGACCAGCGGCGACAACGAAATGAATTCGACCACCCCGCGCAGGCGGGGCAGCCGCAATTGCACCCAATAGGCGGTCGGCACCACGATGATCACGCTGACGACGATCGTCGTCAGGGCGAGCACGGTCGAATAGAGGAAGGACGCCTGGAAGTTTCCGCTCGCGAACACCAGCCTATACGCTTCGAAGCTGTACTCGCCGCGCTTGAGCCGCAGCGAGAACTCGAAGGTCGCGAACAATGGCGCAAGGAAATAGATCGCTCCGAGCAGCGTCGCGACCACAGCGGGGAGGGCGCTTCGCTTCATCGCAGCCACCGCTCCGAGCGAGCCCGCAAAAGGAGATAGAGGAGGTTGGAGAGACCGGTGATCGCCAGCATGCCCAACGCCAAGGCGAAGCCGAGGTTCGGATCGTGGAGCACGTCGCCTCGAATCTGCGCGTAGAGCAGGATGGGTACGATATTGAGCGTCGAGCCAGTCAGCGCATAGGCGGTGGCGATGGCGCCGAACGCGTTGGCGAACAGCAGCAGCGCCGCGCCCAGGACGCTCGGCCATAGCACCGGCAGGGCGACCATTCGGGCATATTGCCACGCGCTCGCCCCCTGCATCTCCGCAGCCTCGCGCCACTCGCGCTTCATCCCGTCGAGCGCCGGCGCAATCACGAGGATCATCAGTGGGATTTGGAAATAGAGATAAGTGAGCGTCAGACCGGTGAACGTGTAGAGATTGAACCCGGCGGCGTAGAGGTTGAAACCGAACACAGTGTTCAAGACGACAGTCACGAAGCCGATCCGCCCGAGCGTCGCCGTGAAGGCGAAGGCGAGCGGAACGCCGGCGAAGTTCGAGGCGACGCCTGAGAAGGTCATCAGAGTCGGGCGAATCCATGCGGGCAGGCCGCTCCGGAGCGCCGCCAAGGCGAGACCGAGGCCGAACAGCGCGCCGAAGAACGCCGAAGCGGCGCTGATTTCAATGCTGAGCCAATATGACGCGCGGATCGAGGGCTGGTTCAGCCGCGCGATGTTGGCGAGCGTGAAGGACCCGTCATGCGTCTGGAAGGCGCCGACCAGCAGGGAGACTGTCGGCGCCACCAGAAACATGATCGCGAAGACGAAGAACGGCGTCACCCCCAGCCATGCCGAGAGGCTGGAGGCGCTGCGCAACGGCGGCGCTTTCTTCGTCGCCATGATCATCAGACCCCGCGCGCCGCCACAGGCCGCCGATACTTCACTTTGCGACAGTCGCGCCGACGGTCGAGTCCCATTGGTTGGCGATCACTTCCTTGGCCGCCTTCTGCTCCTCGAGAGACGGGAACTTCGCCTTGGCATAATTGTCGGCGGCGGGCAGCTTGGCCAGAACATCGGCCGGAACCTTCCCGTTGGCGACGAGATCGTTGAAGCGGACGGGGTGGCAATAGCCCTTCAGCCAGCCGATCTGGCCTTCGTCGGAGTAAAGATGCTCCAGCCACAGCTTGGCGGCGGCGGGATGCGGCGCATAGGCGCTGATCGCCTGCACGTAGACCCCGGCGATCACGCCGCTCTTGGGCACGACCACGTCGACTTTCGGGTTGCCCTTCAGATTGTCGCGGGCGGCCAGCGCGTTGTAATCCCAGAGGATGACGACGGGCGTAGTCCCTTGAGCGAGCGAAGCGGCGCCGGCCGTCACGGGTACGAAGTTGCCCTTCTTGTTCAGCTCGCTGAAAAAAGCGAGCCCGGCGGCCGCGGCCTTGGCCGCATCGGTCGCCCCGGAGGCGAGACCGGACGCGTAGACCGCCATCGTCGCCTGGTTGGCGGTGCGAGGATCGCCGACGATGGCGACCGAGCCTTTGAACGCAGGGCCTTGCAGGTCCGCCCAGTCCGTCGGCGGCGTCTTGACGATGTCGGAGTTCACCGCCATCGCCAGCACGCCGTAATAGTCGCCCGTCCAATAGCCGTCCGGGTCCTTCGCGGAATCGGGAATGGAGGCCCAGGTCGACACCTTGTAAGGCTGGATCAAGCCGTCGGCCTTCGCGGCGGGGCCGAAGGCCAAGCCGACGTCGATGACGTCGGGCGCCTGCGGGCCCTTGTTGTCTTTGTTCGCCTTGACAGCTTCGATTTCGTCGCCCGAGCCGCCATCGGGGTTAAGCTCGTTGACGGCGATGCCGTATTTGGCCTTGAAGCTGTCGATCAGCGCCCCATAGCCGCACCAGTCGTGCGGGAGGGCGATAACGGTGAGCTGGCCCTCCTTCTTGGCGTCCGTGATGAGAGTGTCGAGCGGGCCGGCGAAGACCGGAGCGGTGAGCGCCAGGACTCCAGCCACAGCCAACGGCCCACGCCTTCTCCAGATTATGAAACTGGCTTTCATGACCTCCCCCTTTGCGCCCTCGCCGCATATGTCGGCTGCGACGTTCGCCCGATCGCGCAGCAAAACGCGCCTCGATCAGAAACGCAAATCGTTTATAATCATGGCGTCACTCTCACGCCATTTTGTGGTCTATAGGTGACCCAGGGGGCCGACTTCAAACATTCGATCTGCATTCCGTGCGCATAACTCTCACGCTCATCGCTCTGGCGTTGGTCGCGGCTCTGTCTGCGGCGCTGGTCGCGCCGCTGTTCATCGACTGGTCGCTCCACCGCGCGCAGGTGGAGGCGGAGTTGAGTGGCGTGCTGGGCGCGCGCGTGGTCGTCTCCGGCCCGATCGACATACGCTTTTTACCGACGCCATATGTCGAGCTGGCGGGCGTAAAGGTCGAGGACCCGGAGAGCGGGGCCACGGTTCTCACCTGCGACAACCTGCGCCTGGAGGCGGCTCTGGCGAGCCTGCCGAGCGGCAAGTTCCGCTTTACCCTGGCGCGACTCGATCATCCCGTCATGACGCTGGCGCGGGGCGACGCAGGAACGCTGCATCTGCCCCATTGGCGCCTCGACGCGCAGCCCGACCGCGTCGCGCTCGACCGGATCGTGGCGACGGGCGGAGAGCTGCGCGTTGTCGGCGGGCAGGTTCCGCTGGACATCGCCGGACTTGCCCTCGACGCCACGGCCGGCTCGCTGCTCGGTCCGTACCGGGGGACGGTCGAACTGAAGTCGGGCGGTGTTCGCACCGAACTTCGCTTCGCCGCCGGCGCCCTGCAAAAGAACGCCTTGCCGCTGAAGCTCGAGGTCGACGCGGCGTCGGGGTTTTCGAGCGGCTTGTTCGACGGCGTGGTGAGCCTCGCGCCCAAGGGCGCCGGTCTCGCACTCGGCTATTCCGGCTCCGCCAGCCTTGCTGGAGCGGTCGTGGCGGCGGCGGGCGACCCGCCGTCGCCGTGGAGCGTCGCCGGCTCGTTGCGCGGCGATCTGAAGGGGGCGCGGCTCGACAACCTCGTCGCGCGTTTCGGCCCGGAAGAACGGGCGCTCGAAGCGAACGGCGCGGCGGCGCTCCAAATGGGCGCGACGCCCAGCGTCTCCATGGATCTTCAGGCCAAGCAGCTCAACATCGACGCGCTGCTCCGCAAGGACGGCGAGGACTCGGTCGCACCCATTCGAGCGCTCGACGCGTTCGAGCGCGTCATCGAGCCCCTCAACGCGCATGGTCCGCCCGTCGCGCTGCGGGTATCCTTTTCGACGCCGACGGCGATCGTCGGAGCGCAAACGCTGAGCAATGTCGCGCTCAACGCCAATGCGTCGCCGGGGTCGCCATTGGAAGGCGGGCTTGCGGCCGATCTCCCGGGCGACTCGTCGCTGCGTCTGAACGGCGCGTTGGAACTGGGGTCGGCGGCGCAATTCAAGGGCCGGCTGAGCGCGAGCGTTGGCGACTTCGCGCACCTGCGCGACTGGGCGGGCAAGGACGCCCCGGCGCTGGCGCAGCGGCTCTCTTTGCTGGAGGACGTTCTTCCTTATCGAAAGGCGACGGCGAGCGGCGACGTCGAAATTTCTGGCGTCGGGTTTTCGGCCAGAAACCTTCAGCTCCTGATCGATCGCACGGCGCTCAACGGCGCCATGGCCTTCACGCGCCCGCTGGGCGCGCAGCGCGGCCGGCTCTTCATGGACTTGCGGGGCGATGCGTTGGACGTCGACGCGCTCCCGAACTTGAACGCGAGCTCCGCGTTGCTGGGCGACGTCGACCTGTCGCTGGCTATCGAGGCTGCGTCGCTGCGCGTCGCCCGGGTTGGGGAGGCGGGGATCGACGGCGGTTCATTTTCCTTGAAGATGACGAAAACGGGCGATGATATCTCGCTCGACCGCTTTTCGATCGCCGGTCTCGGCGGCGCAGCGATCGATGCGCGGGGCGCCTCGGGCGCTCAGGGACGGTGGCTCTCCCTTCATCTCAAGGCCGATCGGTTGCGTGAATTCGCCGCGATGGTCGGCCGCGTCGCGCCATCGCCGCTCAGCCGTCTTCTTATGCAGCGGGCGGACGCGCTGTCGCCGGCGCAGGCGACGTTCGAAGCGCGCGGCGGGGTGGGCGGCGGCCTCTTGGATACGATGAAGGCGGCCGGCTCGGCGGGCCCAACTCAATTCACGCTGAAGGTGGACCGCGCGCCCGGCCAGGGGGCCGGGGTCGTCGCCAACTTCAGCCTCGACGCGGCGGAAGGGGCCTCGCTGTTGCAGCAGATCGGGCTGGCGGTTCCCGCCAATCCGATCGGCCGGGCGCATGTCGAGGCTTCCGCGAGCGGACGATGGGACACGGGGTTGGACGGCCATGCGTCCGGGTCGATCGCCGGAGCGAACTTCACATGGCGCGGGCGCTTCAAGCCGGACGCGCTTGGCGGCGACGAACCGCCTCTGTTCGGCTCTGCAACCGTGAAATCAGACAATGGGATGGCTCTGCTCGCCGCGCTCGGTCTCGCGAGTTCGTCGACGGCGGCGATTGTTCCAATCGATCTCGCCGGCGATTTCGTGCTGCGCGGCGCCGAGGTGCGCCTGCCGCGGCTCGCGGGAACCGTCGCGGGCGCGAAAATTACCGGTCGGCTCGATTGGCGGCAGCCAACGCCTGCGCCGGTGTCCGCCGCGGAGGCCGATGTCGCCCTTGCGCGAAGCCTCGCGGGAGAGGCGCCAACCTCGAGTGCGACGCAGATCGATGGCGAACTCGCTCTCGATCACGCCAGTCTGGGAGCTTTGTTGAGTCTGCCGCTGGGGCCTCAGCAGCCGGCGAAGTCCGGCGCCAAGTGGTCGGACGCGCATTTCGCCGCCCCGCTCGTCGATCCGCCGCCCCTCGACGTGCAAGTGAAGATCGACTCGCTGGATGTCGCCGACGGGATCTCGGCGCGCGGAGCGAGCGCGCATTTGAAGATGGAGCGCGGCCTGCTCGATCTTGGCGATCTTTCGATGGATGTCGCCGGAGGCCATGCGTCCGGTCGTCTGACGGTGCGCCGCGACGGCGCCGCCGCTACCCTTTCCGGCCAATTATCGGCCGACCTTCCCGGGATCGACCGGCCAGCCCTGCATGGCAGGGTCGGCGCCGCGCTCGCCTTCGCGAGCACGGGCCAGAGTCCGAACGCGCTTGTTTCGGGCTTGGTGGGCGAAGGGCAGGTTGAGATATCGGGGCTCGTAGTCCCGCGGCTCGATCCCGGAGCGCTGGCCCGCGTGCTGGCGAAGGCCCAGGGCCCCGACGCGCGCATCGACGAGACGAACGTCGCCCATGATCTCGGGATCGAGTTCGACAAGCAGGCGCTGAGTTTCCCCGACGGAACGACGCCGATCGCGATGAACGGCGGCGTCCTCCACTTCGGCCCGCTGGGGCAGATCAGTAAAACCGGCCAATCCACGGCGAGCGCCGATCTCGATCTACGCTCCCGCCAGCTGACGATCCACGCCGCATTCACGGAGGCCGACGGGGGCAAGTTCTGGACCGGGCCGCCGCCAAGCGTCGCCGTGTCGGTGGGCGGGGCAGTCGATGCGCCGGTGCGCCAGATCGACGCCTCGACCTTCGCCGCTGGGCTTGCGGCGCAGGCGATCGCGCGTGAAAGCGACCGGATCGCGTCGTTGGAGGCGGATATTCGCGAGCGCGCGGCCTTCAATCGCCGGCTCAAGGCGGAACGGTACATGCGCCAGCGCGAGGCGGAATTGGAGGCTTTCGCAGCCGAACAAGCGCGCATCAAGTCCGAGCAGGATCGCAAACGCGTCGAAGACGAGCTGATGAGAGCGAGCGAGGCGCAACAGCAAAAAGCAGCGGCGCCTGTCGCCCTGAGCCCGCCCGCCCAGCCGCCTCTACCGCCGGATGTGGGAGGCGCGGGAGCGAGCGCTGGCGTTCCAACGCCGCCGACCAGACCGAGAGAAGGGCCCGCCGACCCGACGGCGAACGGGCTCTATTGATAGGAGCTTTCCAGCACAAAGACCCGGATCGCGGACGAGAGATTCGCTTCGCCGCGCGAAGCGTCGATCTCGGCGATCAGTGCGCTGAGCGACTTTTCGCGCGTTTTCGCTACTGACTTTAAGCGGGTCCAGAAGGCATCCTCGAGCGAAATGCTCGTCCGATGGCCAGCGATCGTCAGCGAACGCTTGACCACGGCTGCGCTGTCGGCGCGCCTGAGGCTGGAGGTCACTCGCTCTCGCCGTCCGTCCGCCCAACGAGGCGGTGGGCCTCGAGCGCTCGTTCGGCGAGATCGCTCTGCGCGCGGACTTGGTCTCGGGCGGATTTGGCGACCCCGAAAGCCATCCGATTGGCCGCCGCCTCCGCTTCTTTGCGCTGGCGCTCCTTGCCTTTGCGCGCGCGCCGCAGATTGACGATTTCGCCCATCGGGATCGCTTTCCGCTACTTCTTGCGAAAGGCGTCGATCGAAACGATCTTGGCCGCCTCGCCTTCGCGGGGCTTCTCTTGGGCCGCAGGATTTTTGTCTTGGGCTGCGGGATTTTTTCCGACGCCTTGTCCGGACTTCGGCGCCGCCACCGCGGCGGGCGGGCTGGGCTTGGCCGCTTGGAGCGGGGTCGAGGGCGCCGCCTCGGCGCTCTTGCCGGGGGCAACCGAAGCGACCTCGGCGGCGGGCTGCGCAATTCGCGGCTCGAGCTTGAATCCGAATGGGACCGACGGGTCGCTGAAGCCGGTTATCGAATCGAAAGGAATGGTGAGACGCTCGGGCTTGCGGGAGAAGTTCAGGCTCACCTCGAAAACGTCGGCGCCGACTTCGAGATCCCAAAATTCATGCTGCAGGATGATCGCCATCTCGTCGGGATAGCGCTGGCGCATCGCGGTCGGAATCACGACGCCGGGCGCGTGGGTCTTGAAAGCGATGTTGAAATGGTGGTCGCCGGGCAAGCCGCCTTTTGCGACGTCGGACATCACTTTTCGCACTACGGAACGCAGCGCGTCCTGAACGAGCAGGTCATATCGTATGTAATCTGTCGGCATGGAATTCTGCGCTGGAGAGCTCTGCGGCGAGGCTAGCCGAGAGAGGCGCCTATTGCAATTGTGACAGCGAGGAGAAAGTGGAGGCTTCTGTTGCCAGGCGCCTCCGGACCCCGCCTAAAGGTGCAAACCCTTAGGACTTTAAACCCAGTACCAGCGCTGCATTACGCAGCGAGGGCCACCGGAGCATAGTTGTCATTCGCAACTATAGGTTTGACCCGATAACGGCGGTATCATGCCGAGCGAAAAAGCACCCTTTACATCCCCCGTCGAACCTATTTCGCCCCCGCCGAAACCCGCGCTACGAGCGGGCTTTGGTGGAGGCGCCGGGTACCGCCCCCGGGTCCGAAAGACTTATTCCGATGTTCATTTATCGCCATAGCCGCCTTGCGACGGCGAGCCCTATATAGGCGGTGTCTGCCCGTCTTGCAAAGGCGCCAATCCAAGCGTCCGCCGGGATCAGGCTCGGGTCGATTTGAACAGCTTGTAATCGATGGCGTCGACCAGCGCTTGAAACGACGCGTCGATGATGTTTCCCGAGACGCCGACCGTCGACCAACGCGCGCCGCCGGCGTCGCCGAATTCGATCAGCACCCTTGTGACCGCGTCGGTGCCGCCCTGAAACACGCGCACCCGGTAGTCCAGCAACTCGAGGTCCTCGATGTGCTTCTGGTAGGCGCCGAGGTCCTTGCGCAGCGCGAGATCGAGCGCGTTGACGGGACCGTTGCCTTCGGCGGCGGAGATGAGGACCTCCGCGCCGATGCGAATTTTCACGACCGCCTGCGAGGCGGAGTACAGCTCGCCCGAGGCGTTGAACTTGCGTTCGACGCTGACATTGAAGCTCTCGACGTCGAAATAGTCAGGCACGCCATCGAGCATGCGCCTCGCCAGCAGTTCGAAGGAGGCGTCAGCCGCCTCGTAGGCGTAGCCCTGCGCCTCGCGGCTCTTGACCTCGTCGAGCAGTTTGAAGAGCCGCGGGTCGTCGGCCTGCGTCTCGACGCCCATTCGCGTGAGCTCAGCGATCAGGTTGGAGCGGCCCGCCTGATCGGACACAAGGATCGCCCGTTCGTTTCCGACGCTTTCGGGCGGCACGTGTTCGTAGGTGCGCGGGTCCTTGGCGAGCGCGGAGGCGTGAATCCCGGCCTTCGTGGCGAAGGCCGAGGCGCCGACGTAAGGCGCATGCCGGTTGGGGGCGCGGTTCAAAAGCTCGTCGAAGGCGTGCGAGACGGCGGAAATCTCTCGGAGCGATTCCTCTGACACGCCGATCGAAAGCCGTGCGGCGAGCTCAGGCTTCAGCGCCAGGGTCGGGATCAACGAGACGAGATTGGCGTTGCCGCATCGCTCGCCGAGCCCGTTCAGCGTCCCTTGGATCTGCCGCGCCCCGGCGCGCACCGCCGCCAGCGAATTGGCGACGGCGTTTTCGGTATCGTTGTGCGCGTGGATGCCGAGATGATCGCCGGGGATGACGCGCGCGACCTCGGCGACGATACGCTCGATCTCGTCGGGCAGCGATCCGCCGTTGGTGTCGCAGAGCACGACCCACCGCGCGCCCGAGCGATAGGCGGCGCGCGCGCAGTCCAGCGCATAAGCAGGATTGGCCTTGTAGCCGTCAAAGAAATGCTCGCAGTCGACCATCGCCTCGCGTCCGGCGGCGACCGCGGCTTTCACACTGTCCTCGATGCAGGCGATGTTGTCTTCGAGCGTGCAGCCGAGGGCGACGTGAACGTGGTAGTCCCATGTCTTGGCGACGAAGACGATCGCGTCGGCGTCGGCCGCGAGCAGGCCGGCGAGACCAGGATCGTTCGCCGCCGAGCGCCCCGGCCGCTTGGTCATGCCGAATGCGCAGAAGCGGGCGCGCTTGGTCGGTTTTTTCTCAAAGAATTTCGTGTCGATCGGGTTCGCGCCGGGATAGCCGCCCTCGACGTAGTCGACGCCGAGCCTCTCGAGCAGGGCCGCGATCTGGCGTTTGTCCTCGAGCGAGAAATCGACGCCAGTGGTGAGCGCGCCGTCGCGCAGCGTCGTATCGAACAGATAAAGGCGTTCGCGGCTCATATCGGTCTCTTCAGCGTTAGTGGCGCGTCGGCTCTTCACCACGCGGGCTCGCGAGGCGTTTCGTCATCGTGGTGTTGGCGAGCCACTGGTCGTCGATCTGCACGAGGTTGCGCCGCTGCGCGGCAAAGCCGTGGCGCTCGAAGAGGGGGCGCGCGGTGTCGCTCGCTTCGCTCGTCACCAGTTCTGCGCCGCGCGCCGCTGCGAGCCGCGTCAGCGCGTCGATCAGCGCCGAGCCGACGCCGCGCCGGCCGAACCGGGGATCGACGTAGAGCATGTCGAGTTCATTCTTGTTGCGCAGGCTGGCGAAGCCCACGCGCTCGCCGTCGATGAGCGCCACCAGGGTGAGCGCGGATCCGAGCTTCGCCCCGAAAGCCTCGGCGTCATTGGCGCTCGCGGCCCAAGCGTCAAGCTGATCGTCGCTGTAATCGTCGCTCGCCGAAACTTGGATCGCGGCGCGGAAGATTTCCGCGCATTGGTTGACGTCCGCCGGCAGGAAGGGACGGAGCGAAACGGCGTTCATCGCTTGAGCTCCCAGGTCGTGCCGTCCTTGGAATCCTTCAGGACGACACCCATTTCGGCAAGTCGGTCGCGCAGGCGGTCCGATTCGCTCCAGTTCCTTTGCGCGCGAACGCGCGCGCGCTCCGCGATCAGGCTCTCGATGACGTCGGGGTCGACGGCCGCCTCGGTGAGCGCGGCGGCGGTTCTCTCCGATTTCGTCTGCTGCAGGAGGCCTAGAAGATTGGCGCTTGCCTTCAACACGCTTGCGGCTTCCGGCGCAGACGCGGCGGCGCTCGCCAAACGGTGGACCTCGGCGAGGGCGGCGGGCGTATTGAGGTCGTCGCACAGCGCCGCCTCCAGCGCCGGATCGACTTCGTCCGCCGCCGCGGCGTCTCCGATCGCGTCGTACCAGCGCTCGATCGCGCTTTCGGCTTCCTCGAGAGCGCTGACCGTCCAGTCGATCGGCTGACGGTAATGCGTTCGCAGCATCGCGAGCCGCAGGACCTCGCCCGACCATTTGCGGCCGCCGAACCTCGGGGTGCGCAGCAGTTCGTGAATGGTGATGAAGTTGCCGAGGCTCTTCGACATCTTCTCGCCTTCGACCTGCAGAAATCCGTTGTGCATCCAGAAGTTCGCCATGCGCGCGCCGCCGAAGGCGCAGCAGGATTGGGCGATTTCGTTCTCGTGGTGCGGGAACACGAGATCGACGCCGCCGCCGTGGATGTCGAACACGTTCTTGCTGGGATCGTCGCAAGCGAGGCCGCCGCCAAACGGCTCCAGCAGCTTGGCCATCGACATCGCCGAGCATTCAATGTGCCAGCCAGGGCGCCCGGGGGCTTCAATCCCACAGGGGCTCGGCCATCCAGGCTCATTGGGTTTGGACGGCTTCCACAAGACGAAGTCCATCGGGTCGCGCTTGTAAGGGGCGACGTCGACCCGCGCGCCGGCAAGCATTTCGTCGAGCGAGCGTCGAGCGAGCGAGCCATAGCGCGGCGCGCCGGGCAGAGCGTCCATCGCGGTTGGGGAGAACAGCACGTGGCCTTCCGCGACATAAGCGACGCCCCGCGCGACCAGCCGCTCGATCATGGCCGCCATCTGAGGAATATGTTCGGTCGCGCGCGGCTGGCTTGTCGGCTCCAGAACGCCCAAGGCGGCGACGTCCTCGCGGAATTGTCGCTCGGTAAGCTCCGTCACCCGCGCGATCGCCTCGTTGAGCGGCAAGGACGGAAAGTCGCGCAGCGCGCGAGCGTTGATCTTGTCGTCGACGTCCGTGATGTTGCGGGTGTAAACGACATGCTCCGCGCCGAATCGGCGCCGCAGCAAACGGAACAGCAAATCGAAAACGATCACGGGGCGCGCATTTCCGATATGCGCGAAATCATAGACGGTGGGCCCGCACACATACATGCGCACCGCTGCGGGATCGAGCGGAACGAATATCTCCTTCGTCCTCGTCAGCGTGTTGTGCAATCGCAGCGGCGTGGTCATCGGCGTTCCAGAGTTGAGCTCTCGGCGGGCGCGAGCGAGCGCCGGACCGGCCGGTTGATCGCTTCTCTCGGGATTTGAGGAATGGAGACGCGAACCAGCCAGCCGAGTGCTAGCGGCTAATGATAATAATCCGGCGAATGCAGGACATTGGCGTCATAGCCGCATCCATCCCGTAACACAGTGCGCATGTCAAGATCGCTCGCCGCATCAGCGCGGCCGATGCGGCGTTAACTCGGAATTTATTCATTTGCTCCAGAAATTCTCCACCAAATCGGATCGTCGCACGCGCGATCGCCTCTTTCCGAGCGTTTCTATGCGTATTTTTTCATTCTTGGCGACCGCGCTGCCGATCCTTGTCGGCCTCGCGCTTTGGGCCGGCGGGAACGACGCCGCCCTGGCCGCCGAGGGCCATTCCTTCATCGTCGCCGCCAACGACGGCTACGGAATTGAGGATTGTCTCGCTGAGGGCGGCGAATGCGGCCGCCTGGTCGCCGACGCTTGGTGCCAGGCTCACGGCCACGCGGCGGCGCTCTCCTTCGGCCGCGCCGACGACGTCACCGGTTCGATCAGCCCGGTCGGACCCGCCAGGACCGACAGCCCCTATTTTGTGACCTGTGGCGACTGATTGCCTGGTGTCGCAGCGCGCGGCCTAACGGACGAAATCGGCGCATTTGGGAGCGTCGCCAGCGGCGCCCCAGGGCTGGATCGGCACGGTCGAGGTGGAATTCTTCGGCGAGCCGTCGATCAGCTTATCCGTATATGTCATGTAAATCAGCATGTTGCGCTTGACGTCGCAGCCGCGGACAATCTGCATTTTCTTGAAGATGAGCGACCGGCGCTCGCTGAAAACGACGTCGCCCTGGGCGAACTTGCCTTTGAATTTGATCGGTCCGTATTGGCGGCACGACAGAGAGATGTCGGAGGTCTGCTCGGCGAGGCCGAACGCGCCCGCGAGCCCACCCTTTTCGGGGGCCGTGTAGTGGCACGCGACCCCCTCGACCACCGGATCGTCGATGCCGTAGACGGCCAGTTTGTCATTGGGCGTCAGCAGCTTGAATGTTGTGGACTTGCGAAAGATGAGGTCGGGATCGGCCGAGTCCGCGTGCGCTGCGGCGCCGCTCGCTAGGAGTGAGACGATTGCGAGGACGCACCACAGGAATTTCGCGTTCATGCGACTGGCTCCAACGACCGGCGTCGGGCTGCGAGGCCGACTCGTTAGGCAACATAAAGTCCGGCGCGTCGCGGGCAAGGGTCCGACGCCGCGCGGGGCGGGGGAAGGTTTGACGATGACGCCCGGAATTGCTCAAAGGCGTGCGATCGTTTGTCGGGCGCATCGGGCGCCCCGCCGGAGGCCCTGAAATGAACGTCCTGATCCTCGGCTCCGGGGCCCGCGAGCACGCTCTGGCGCTGGCGGTGTCGAAGTCGCCGCTGCTCGGGAGGCTCTACGTCGCGCCGGGAAACCCCGGCTCAGCGCTCGTCGCCGAGAACGTCGCGCTCGATGTCGCGGATCACGCCTCGATCGTCGGCTTCTGCCGGGAACATGCAATCAAACTCGTCGTCGTCGGACCCGAGGCGCCCTTGGTGGCAGGCGTGGCGGATGATCTCGGGGCGGCGGGAATTCTCTGCTTCGGTCCGAGCAAGGCGGCGGCGCGCCTGGAGGGGTCGAAGGGCTTCACGAAGGATTTCTGCCACGAATTCGGCGTACCCACGGCCGACTACCGCCGCTTCACGGAGCCGAGCGCCGCTCTGGCTTACGTGCGCGCCAAAGGAGCGCCGATCGTCGTGAAGGCCGACGGCCTTGCGGCGGGGAAGGGCGTCGTCGTGGCGATGTCGGCCGCCGAGGCCGAGCGCGCGATCGAGGCCTCGTTCGCTGGCGCGTTCGGCGCCGCCGGCGCCGAGGTCGTCGTCGAGGACTATCTCAGGGGCGAGGAAGTTTCGTTTTTCGCGCTGTGCGATGGGACGCGCGCCACGCCGTTCGCGAGCGCTCAGGACCACAAGCGCGTCGGCGACGGCGACACGGGCCCGAATACGGGCGGCATGGGCGCCTATTCGCCGCCGCCGGTCATGTCGGCTGCGCTTGCCGAGCGCGTGATGAGCGAAATCATCAACCCGACTGTCGTCGGCATGGCCAAGCGCGGCGCGCCGATGTGCGGCGTCCTGTTCGCCGGTCTGATGATTGGGGAAGAGGGGCCGAAGCTGATCGAATTCAACGTTCGCTTCGGCGATCCGGAGACCGAGGCGATCCTCGCCCGTCTCGACGACGATCTGTTGGAATTTATGCTTGGCTGCGCCAAAGGCGCTCTTCCCGATCGGGCGCCGCGGTTCTCCGACCAGGCGGCGTTGACGGTCGTCATGGCTGCGCGCGGCTATCCGGGCGCGGTCGAAAAGGGAACGCCGATCCGAGGGCTCGACGCGGCAAGCGATCTGACAGGCGTGACAATTCTGCACGCCGCCACACGCCGCAAAGGCGACGGCCTCGTCGCCGATGGTGGACGGGTCCTCGCCGTCACCGCGGTCGGCGACGACGTGGCCGAAGCGCAATCGCGCGCCTATGCGGCGGTGGACCGGATCGACTGGCCGGGCGGCTTTTGCCGGCGCGACATCGGCTGGCGGGCGATTGGGCGAGGGAGCTCGACATGACGACCGCGCAGGTGGCGCAGCGAAGCCGCGCCTCCACGCAGCCGACAATCGGCGTCGCTCTCGGCGGCGGCGGCGCGCGCGGCCTCGGGCACATCCTCGCCCTCGAAGCTTTCGACGAACTGGGGATCGCGCCCAACGCGATCGCCGGCACTTCGATCGGCGCGATCGTCGGGGCGGCCTACGCATCGGGGATCCGCGCAACGGACCTGCGCGCTCACGCACAGCGGATCTTGCGCAATCGCGGCGAGGTGATGAGCAAGCTGCTGCGCGCTCGCGTTGGGCGCTTCTCCGATCTCGTGCTTCGCGGCCGGGGCAATCCGGTGCTGCTCGACGGCGAAATCTGCCTCGATCTTTTTTGGCCGGAGGCGGTGCCCGACTTCTTCGAGAATCTGACCATCCCGCTGCATGTCATTGCGACAGATTTCCACAATCGCCGCGAGATCGTTCTGACGGAAGGTGCGCTCGCCTCGGCCGTCGCCGGTTCGATGGCGTTGCCGGGCCTGATGCGGCCGGTGGAGGCGGGCGGCCGCGTTCTGATCGACGGCGGCGCGGTCAATCCGCTGCCGTACGACGTTCTGTTCGATCACGTGGACATTGTCATCGCCGTCGATGTGACCTTCGGCGGCCGGGTCCGCGAGCGCCGGATTCCAACGCCTTTTGAATCGATGTTCGGCGCCGCGCAGATCATGCAGGGGGCGATCACCGCGCAGAAACTGAAAATGCGGCCGCCGGACATTCTGGTACGCCCGGCGGTCGAACAGTTCGCGGTGCTGGATTTCCTTCGCGTAAGCCAGATCCTCCGCGCCGCGGAAGGCGCAAAAGACGAGCTGAAACGCAAGCTCACCGCTCGTCTGGAAGCTTCGATAGCAGGCTGAAGCGGGCGCCGGGCGCAATCGCGCCGCCTCGCATCAAGTCTGAGCCGGACATGACGCTCTTACCCGGACGCTGGGCTTCGAGGACGCGGATGGCGCGATCGCCGCACGCGACGGTCATGCTCGCGTCGAGGACCGCGCCGGGCGCGCCCGAGCCGTCAACGACCGTGGCGCGAAGAATTTTGACGCGCTCCATCCGGCCGCCGCAGTCGATCTCGCCATAGGCGCCCGGAAACGGCGCGAGGCCGTGGACGTGGTTGCGCACGCGGACGGCCTCCATGGTCCAGTCGATCGGCGCCTCGCTCTTTTCGATCTTGCGCGCGTAGGTGACGCCCTGCGAATTCTGCTGGTGAAATTCGAGCCGGCCACCCGCCACGTCCGGCAGGGCCTCCGTGATCAGCGTCGCCCCCAGCGCGGCGAGAGCGGCCGTCAATTCGCCCGCGTTGACGCTGGGCTCAATGGGCGTGCGTATTTCGCGGGCGACAGGGCCGGTATCGAGCCCTTCCTCGATCCGCATGAGACCGACGCCGGTTTCCGTGTCGCCGGCCATGATCGCCCGCTGCACGGGCGCTGCGCCTCGCCAGCGCGGGAGCAGTGAGCCATGAACGTTGAGGCAGCCGAGCCGCGGCGCTGCGAGCACAGGGGGCGGGAGGATCAGTCCGTAGGCGGCGACGATCGCAACGTCGGCGCGGAAGGCCCGGAACTCCGCTTGCGCGTCTTCCGTGCGCAAGGAGGCGGGCGTCAAAACCGTCAGCCCACGCGATTCCGCGAGCTGATGAACGGGCGTCTTGGTGAGTTCGAGACCTCGCCTGCCCGCCGGCCGCGGCGCCTTGGTGTAGACGGCGACGACTTCCTGACTGCTCTCGATCAGAGCGTGAAGCGTCGGCGTCGCAAAGTCCGGCGCCCCCATGAAAATGATACGCATGGCGCGGCGCATAGCATCGCGAACCGTCAGGGTCAAAAGCGGCTCTCTTTCCTCGGGCTAGCGCGCAGGCTACCAAGGCGGCTTCGCACGCCGAGGAGCCGCGAGGGCCGATGACCACGAAGACCGCAAAAAGCTCTCGGCTCGACGTTCGCGTCTATTACGAGGACACCGATTTTTCCGGGCGCGTCTATCACGCCTCCTACGTGCGCTTTATGGAGCGCGGCCGCACGGAATGGCTGCGCGCGCTCGGCTTCGAGCACGGCGCTCTATCGGGCGAAGAGGGCGTTGTCTTCGCCGTTCGGCGGCTTCAGATCGACTATCTTGCCCCTGCGGTCATCGACGACCTGTTGCGCGTCGAGACGCGGCTCGATGCGATCCGCGGGGCCCTGATCGAATTCGAGCAACTCGTCCTGCGAAACGGGCAAACACTGGTTCGGGCGAGGGTCGACGTCGCCGCGATCAAGAACGGCCGAGCCTCGCGCGTGCCGCAGGAATTGCGGGTCAAGCTGGCCGCGGAGGGAAGCGAGCACTAGCGTGCGATGAGGCGATCCACCCGTGCAGCCAGAGCGTCCAAACGTTCCCCGATATGGACGTCGAGATCGCGCAGGTCCGAGCGGGTCGGCAAACCGCCGATAATCTCGCGCAGACGATAGTGATCGTCGTGCAGAAACTCGAGGCGCTCGGCGAGGCGCAATAGAGCGGCCTCGCCGGAGTCCCGCGTCGCGTCGATGTCTTGCCGATGTCGCGCGAGCGCGATTTCGATTCGCTCGAGGCGTAGCGTCAAGCGCCAGACGAACGCGGCGACGCTTGCGAGAATCGTCGAAAGGCCGGTCAACGCCCACTCGGCGAAGCCCCACGACGCATTATCGGATGGCGGCGAGACAGTCATCGGCGTTGCCTCCTCATGGGGCGACGCGGCGCTGAATGCGCCGGCTCGTCAATTGGTCTTGCCGGCCTCGACGATTGCCGCATAGGCATTGGCGAGGGTCTGCAGCCCGGTCGCGGCATTGACAGCGGTTGGATTGGCGCAGAGCGTATTGACGCCAGCCATGGCGGCGCGCTCGGCCGAGACGGCGGCGCTGGAGATCTGGCCGGTCGCGACGATCGTTTGGAACGAAGCGTCCGCGCTCGCGAGCAGCGCGCACGCCGCGGGCAGGTTGTTGGCGACCTCAGCGTTGAAGGTTGCAATGTCGTTCGCGAGCGTCGTCGAGGTGGTCGCGCTGCATCCGGCGAGCAGCGTGGCGGCGAGCGCAAGCGCGCCCGCGAGAGCAGGTGATCTGAACATGTGCGTCTCCATGGGAATGCCCGGCGGAATCGCCGGACTGCTAAACGCCGAGCGCGGCCAGATCGGCGGCGTAGCGATCGATCGAATGATTGACGGCGGGGTCGAGCGCCGGAACGGATACGCCAATGCAAAGGCCGGCGGTCGGATGGCGAAACAGCAAGCGTGAAGGCAAATCGGGGACGATGTCGCCGGCGCGGCGGTATTCCACCGCTTCAAGCCCGGTATGCACCAGACGCCGCATTGTCATATTTCCAGCGGTCGGCACGCGCGGCGCGCCAAACGTGACGAGGCGAAACGACTGGAGCCGCTTGGCCGCGTGATATGCCGCCAGCCCCTGCGCCAGCGCGCCGCCGAGGGAATGGCCGCAGTAGGTCACCGAACCGTTCGGCGGCAGTTCGGGCGAGATCCGCGCCCACAAAGCGGCTGCGCCCGAGCCGAAGCCACGGTGGCAGAGCCCGATCGGCGCGAACCATTCCGGCCACCAATCGAGATCGCGGATCCAGTCGGCGAGCTGCGAGGGGTGCGTGCCGGGGCAGACCACGACGAGTTCGTCGCCGCGCGGCACGAGGCACGCGCGCGCGTCCCCGACGGTCAAGCTTTGCGGGCCGGAGTAGGCAGCTTTGGCGAGCAGGGCGAGGTCGTGATGCGTGAGCATCGGCTCACGTCTTGGCCGTCGGCGACGGGCTCGCGGGCGACACCGACGTCATGCTCGCTTGCCACTTGCCGATCTCGCCGAGCGCCATCCGAGCGACCGAGGCCGGATCGACTCCCGCCCTAGCAAGGAGATCCGGCGCGGCGGCGATGATGCGGGTGGCGATCGCCGCGACAATCGGCGAGCCGAGCGGAATGGATGTCGTCGCGAGATTGTCCGAGGCGGCGGCGACGAGGGCGCCGACCTCATCCTCGATCATCGCGTCGAGCCTGTCGGCCGCCGCCTGCTGCAACCTAAGGCCGGTGAGCCTGCGCAGTTGGTCGAGTCCCATCGCGACAAGGCCCGGCACAACGACGCTACTCAGGGCGACGATATAGGGCGCAGCGTCAGCGACGATCGCCGACGCCGCGATTGCGGCGTTTGTCATGAGAATTTCCTGGGGGTTTGCTCGGGAAGGCAGCAGCGCTCGTCGCTAAGCGCCGGGCCGCGCGGCTGATGCTGACTCCAACGCTTTTTCGAGCGCCGCGACAGTTTGCGGGCCGGCGTCGCCATCGACGCCGATCCTCGCCTGCGCTTGGAACGATTCGATCGCGGCGCGAGTCGCGGCCCCCTCGACGCCGTCGACGTCGAGGGGCCTGGCAGTCGCGCCGATCGCGTTGAGCGCGGCCTGCGTCCATTCGATCGAGCCGACGGGCAAATCGTGTCGGATCGCGTTGTGGGGTGTCCAGCCGGCCGGTCGGGAGGGGGCTGGCGCAAGTCCCGCCGGCGTCCAACTCGCCGGCATGTCCGTGGCGGAACACGCGCGCACGAGTTCGACGAAGTTGGCCCATACGGCGCTGTTGTGCGTGATGTCGTGATGGCCGCCGCCCATGGCGCCGAGGTCGGCGTGCTGACAGAAGCCGGTCCAATCGTTCGCCGCGGTCGCGACCTGGCAGGGAACGCGGTTGGCGCGCAGGCGGAACGCGACGATCGTCGCGAGCGCCGCCCACTCCGGCGCACCGAGGCCCTTGGCGGCGAACCCGGCGGCCTCGACGCCCTCGGAGAGCGAATTCACGTCGCAAGCGTGCCAGGCTTTTGCGCCCCACGCGACCATCTGCACGGCGCTAAGGCCGTCCTCGCTCAGCACGAGATGGGCGGAGACTTGGGACTTCGCCATTGCGAACCAGGACACGGAGCCGGCGAAGCTGCCTTCACAGTCGTGGACGACGATCAGGCGAACCCTCTGGCCGCGGCGGCTCGAATAATTCGGGGAGCGTGTCCAGGCGAGCGAGGGGAGCGTCAGCAGGCTCATTCGTTTCGTCCTTGCGCAGCAGAACGGCCAGCCGCAGGGCTGGCCAAGCGATGAAGAAGCAGGGCGGTCAGCGCCCGATCGGCCGCATTCACGCGGGCCTCACGAAGGCGATGACGGCGCGGCGCGCGAAGCGCGCGATGGTCACGCGGCGGCTCTGGTTGCCCCCGAGCGCGAGGAACGTGTCCGCGCCGTCCCAGCGTGCGAAGAAGGCGACGTGGCCATGCATGACGGCGAGATCGCCAGGGGCGGGGTCGACGACACGAGGCCCCAACCGCAGCGCTGCGATCGCCAGGTGAGAGCGATCGCCGAGACGATGGCCGGCGCGTTGGAGCACGAAGTTGACGAAGTCTCGGCACCAAGGCTCGCGGAATGGCGTCGGATTGCCGCCTCCGAGCCAGCGCGAGGCTTCGGCAAGGAGCTCGGACCGCATGGCGCGCTCGATGGGCGCCGGCGCGTCGAGGCGCGAAAATCCGGTTCTGCCGCCGGCGTGCGCGATGCGCGGTCCGGCGGCTGCGAACATGACGGCGACGCCGATCGCCAGCGTGAATCCAAGGCGCACGAATGCGCCGCGCGGCAGGCGCGGGTCGGGCATGACAAATCCTTTTGGTTGGGATCAGGCCATCGCTTGACCGGAGAGAATGCGCGTCGCCTCGGCGGCGGTGATCACGCCGGACGAAGCGAGATAATCGACGCCGGTGATCACTTCGGCATTGGTCAGGTCGAGCGTTCCGGCCCCGCTCGCCATGATGACGAACAGCTTCACTTGCGTATCGCTCGACGTGACGATCGCCGCCTGCTCAGTGGGCGTGAACAGCGCCATGAATTGCAGGAAGGTCAGAAAAGCGGGAGCAGGCGACGCCGGCGGCCCGATCCAGGCGCCCCCCGCTCCTTGCGCCCAGCCGATAGCGACGCCGGGCGGCAGCGACGACACGGGCAAGAGCATGGCGCCATTCGGCGGCTCATAAGGCGTTGCGCCGTCCCACTCGACGAGGTTGGCGACAACGCCGGCTTCGATCAGGGCGTACTGAGCCATTAGAACAACTCCACGACGATGCAATAACCTGCGCCGCCGGCGCCGCCCGCGCCGGCCGTTCCGCCGTTCTGCGCCGAGCCGCCGCCGCCGCCGCCAGCGCCGCGCCCTCCTGCGCCGCCGCTTCCAGCCGTTCCAGAAATGGCGGAGCCGCCGCCGCCGCCGCCCGAGCCCGCCATGAACTCAGGTGAAAAATTCGCAGGGTTTCCGCCGGCGCTGCCTGAGCTCGGCGCTGTCCCGCCGTTGCCGCCGACCGTCACAATCCCGGAGGCAAATTGGTTGCCCCCGTTGCCGCCGTTGTTCACGCCGTTGGTCGATGAAATGCCGCCGCCAGAGCCGCCGCCCGTGCCGCCCCCAAACGTATAGGCCGAATTGGTGGGGACCCCGGCTGCGGAACATCCGCCGCCACCCGAGCCGCCCAGATTGATAGACGGGCTCGATGCCGAAACGCCGCTCCCGCCGGCAGAACCGCCCGCGCCAGCAGAGCCGCCGGTGGCGCCGGACGCATTGCCGCCCGCCGCCTGTTGGCCGCCGCCTCCGCCACCTCCGGACGCGGCGGCGTTCAACTGTCCTCCGGCGCCCCCGCCGCCAGCAAACGCCGCCAGCAGCGTTCCGAAGCTCGTATACCCGCCCTGGCCTCCGCCCGCCCCGGCGGTAGAGTTCGATGTCGCCGCGGCGCCGACGCCGCCACCGGCGCCGACGGTGACAGATTGCGAGGCTCCGATTTGGGCCGCCGTGAAACGCCCTTTCGCGATGCTCGCGCCGCCGCCGCCGCCGCCGCCAGAACAGGCGGTCGACGCCGCCTCGAGGCAGCCACCGCCACCACCGCCACCGCCGCCGACGAGATAGACGTCGCAGACCGTCATGCCTGGCGTCGGCGTATAGGTCCCAGACGACGAGAAGGTCAGGACATTGGCGCCGGCCGCCCGCTTGATGATCGTCCAGGCGTTGGAGCCGTTGCTCTCCAGCACAAGAGCGCCGAAGGCCGAAGCGATCGGGACGCTCGCCGCGCCATTGATTGTATCGGAGCCGGCCCGCGATATCGCGATGGTATTGGTCGCGGAGCAGACGCCGCTTTCATCGATGACGACGAGATGCTGGCCAGGCGGATAGGCGTTCGCCGGCGGCAAGCTGACCGTGCGCGCGGCGGTGAGCGCCGTGTAGCCGACCAGCCGGTCGGTCGGCAACGCCGTATAGTTGGCGTCGGCCACGGCGGTTCGCTGGTTGGCGAAGGTCGCCGCGCCGGTCGCCGCGTCCAGCGCGATCGCGGTCGTCCAACTCGCGCCGTTCGGCGAGACCTTGAAGCTGAAATTGTCGGAACCGTTGAGGCCCATTTGGGCGCGGCCGGAAAAGCCATCTTCGAAGATCATCGAGGCGGTGGCGGTTGCGCCGTTCTTGTTGACCGTGACGTTCATGTTCGTCGCGCCGTTGAAGAGCGCGCTCGGCCCATAGACGGACAGCGGATTGTTCGGATCGGGAGCCGTGCCGACGCCGACGAGGGAAGCCTGCAGGTTCGGCTTGGGCGACAGAATGGTCCAGGCGTTCGATCCATTGCTCTCGATCTCGAGACCGCCATAGGCGCCGGCGATTGCGAAGTACGTCGCGCCGTCGATCAGATCGGAGCCGGCGCGATTGACGGCGATGGTCTTCGCCGACGAGCATGCGCCGCTTTCGTCGACGACCATCAGCCGGGTTCCGGTCGGATAGGACGCGGCCGCGGGAAGCGTGACGACGCGCGCGGCGGTCAGCGCCGTAAAGGCGATCAGCCGGTCGCTCGTCAGCGCCGTGTAGTTGGCGTCGCTGACGGTGGTGCGCGCATTGGTGACGACCTCGGCGAGTTTGGCCGCCGGCCAGCCGCCCATCGTGGCGCCGTCGTTGATCACGGCGCGATTGTTGGTCGTATCGACGACCACCTCGCCCTGCGCGCCGGTGAATGCGGCGACCTGGGTCGCCGTGCCGCGTCGAAGCTGCAGTTGTTCGCTCATTCAAGCTGTCCCGAGATCGAGCGCGCCGGTGACGACGCTGGGGCCGACCGTTCCGAAGTCGTCGGAGAGGGCGGATGGAGACATGACCAGGCCGAGGTCGAGCGGCATGCCGCCCGCGAGCTGGGCGACGATCGGATCGCCCACGCTCGCCCCGGTCGGCACGTAGACGGAGACGGCGCAGGTCGAGAGCTCCTGCACGCCGGCGCCGAACACGTTGAAGCTCTGAAATTTAAAGTAGAGAGTCTGACCGAGGTAATTGGCGGGCAGATTGGTGACGACGACCGCGTCGTCGAGCCGGGCGAAGGGCGCCCCCGCGGCGTGCGCTGCGCTGGCCGTGCCATAGAGGCCGCGCTGCAGCCCGGTCAAATTGTAGGCGTTCGCCCCGCTCAGCGCCGCACTCTCGTAGGACAGCAGCTCGCCGTCGACGAGCGAACGGGTCGAGCCCTGCTGCGCGCCGACGAGCGACGTGCCGGAAAGCGTCGCAGCGCTCTGGGCGAGATTGACGGCGAGCACATCCGTCGTATCCCAGCCGATCGCGGACGCGAGCGCAGCCGTCAACACGCCCTGGCGCAGCGACCTCGTGATCGTTGCGACCTGCGAATAGGTGACGTTGTCGAGAGAAATCCAGACATAGGCGCCGCCCCAGTTGGGATCCGATGCGCCGCCTGACCCCCCTGAGGCGCCGACCCAGATCTGCGGCGTTCCATTGGTCAGCGCCGAAGGCGGCTCGAAGATCAACGGCGAATTGACGGCGGCGGCCGCAACGGCCTGGTTCGGCAAGAACGCGACCGGGCCGGAATTGGGATAGCGGACCGGCGTCGAAACGCCGACGGTCAATTCTTCGGCGGTGATCGTCAGCAGGCCCTTGTCGTCTTCCTCGATGGCGATGATGCGGACGGGATAATTGTTCAACCCGAGATTGGCGTCGCTGATCGTCACGACGTCCATCGGATCGAGCAGGCCGTATTCCCACGACAGTTTGAAGGTGAAGTGCGCGCGCACGTAGAGCTGGCGCTGCAGCAGGGTCTGCGCGACGATTGGCCCGACCACGATCTCGTCGCAGATCTCATGACCCTGGATCGTCGTGCCGACGCGCGGCCCATAGAGCTCAATCTGGCTTTGATCCCGCGCCTCGACCGGTGTGGCGCCGTACTGATTTGTCCGCGAAAGACATTCGACCCGTTGGATCGTTGGCAGCGAAAACGGATCGACGCGCGACGCCTGGATAGGATCCTTGTTACCTTTCTCGTCGACGTAATCGAGGTCCGTCAGATTGTAGATCGGAGTCAAATTGGGGACGTAGCTGGCGCTGATCGCATAGGTGAAGGTGATCGAGACGACCTGGCTGTCGTCGTAGCCTGAGAAGACATAGGCCCCGGCTGGGGAAATCGCGTAGGTCCCAGCGACGGTCGGCGTCCCGGCGCCGACATAAGTCAGCGGCGCGCCGGTAAACGCATAGGTTACGCCGCCGTCCGCGATGAACTGGCCAGGCGCGCAAACCACGACGGTCGGCGGCGGCGTCGTTCCGGAACTCGTCGTGACCGGCATTGGAATCGCATATTGCACCGTGTTCGTCACATTGCCCGCGGCGATCGTCTCATCGCCGTAGGGAATGAGCTTGAGCATGCCGCCGCTCCAGACCGCGGCGCAGTTCAACAGCTGCAGCCAGCGCGACAGGATGCTCGATCCCTGCTCCTGATCGGTGAGAGCCGGGGAGAAAGCGAGGCCCATCGCGCGGCAATAGGTCTGCAAACTCGCGTCGCCGCCCGCGCCAAAAAGCGTCGTCGCGTCGATGCTGGCCGCCGAGAAGCCGGCGCCGTACTGCGGGTTGGTCAGAAAGTCGCTGATCACCTGAGCGGGATCGGCGTCGATCCCGTTGACGCCGGTGCCGGCGAATATGCCGATGATCTCGAAATTGTGGTTGCCGATGTCGGCATTGTCGCCGAGTGCGTAGTTGGCCGCGCAGGCGTAGCACGTTCCCTGATAGGCGAGCGCCTCGACCGAGTAACTCGCGGCGAGATAGCCCCAGACCGCCTGCGGCGTCGTCCCGTCGAACAAGGTGAGGCCGAGTTCCGCGAGCGTGTAGGTCGATTGGTCGCGCCAGATGACGCCGATCCCGGAAATCGGCCCCTCGCAGAGCGCCATGATCAGGTCGGCCGTGTAGCTGTATGCGCTGGGCGAAGCGAAAAGGCCGCCTTTGCCGCCGCCGCCGCCCTGGGTGTTGAAGTTGGCGTACCAGATCACGTTCGCGGCGATCTTGGTTTGACCCCACACGATCGGGATTGGAAGCGTGTTGACCGAGGTCTGCAGTTGCAGTCCGGTGTAGTCGGGCTTCTGGCTCGAACTCTGCCGGAACCAGCTCATGGGGCGGACCTCCAATAGCTCGCAAATTTTGCTTCGCTCAGGCGCGAGGCGATTTCGGAGTTGTGTGCGAGGTCTTCCTCGAGGACGATCCGCGCGGGATGAAACGCGTGGATGATCGTCAGCGGACTCTGTCGCGTGACGATCCCGCCGTGGCTGAAGCAGCGACCATATTTGAAGAGGACAACGTCGCCGGGTTGAGGCAACGCGACTTCATGCGCCCGCGCCAACAGATGGGCGAGATAGCGCTCTTCGCCGCGATGCAGGTGCCAGTCGCGGGTGTACGGCCTGGGATCGAAAGGCTCGACGAGCCCGAGATCGACATAGACCCGCACGAGCAGCATCGCGCAATCGCAGCCGACGCCCTTGACGTCGGCCATGTGGTGATAAGGCGTGCCGATCCATTCGCGCGCCGCCGCGACGACGCGGGCGCGGGCGTAACGCTCGTCCATTGATGCTCCATTCGGATGTGCGGTGGCTCGCCTACTCGCTCGACGGCGCCATTCAGTAGGCGATCTGCGGCGGCGGCACGAAGGGGAAGCCGCGGAAATTGGCGAGGTTGTTGAACCGCGACTGGCATGTCGCGCGCGTATGATCGCAGCCTGCGTAGACGGTGAAGCCGTCGCCCGTCGAGGGCGGCGAGGGCAGGGGATAGATCAGCGCCAGCGAGACGCCCGCGACGACGCTTTTCACCGTTGCGCGCACATTGGCGTTGACGCCAGAGGTGAACACGATCGCGCCTTGCGAATGGCTCGCAATCGCGCCGCCGAAATTGATGAGCCTCGCGCTTGAGCCGGCGTCGACGGTCCCACTCGCGGCATAGGTCCCACGGGGGATGCCGCATCCCGAGTCGTAGACCGTATGCAGGCAGGTTGGCGAATAGAGATTGCGCGGCATGTCGTAGTCGAGAACGACGAGATCGGAAGCGATCGTGACCGTCGCGCTCGTGCGCCCGACCTGATCGATCGTCGACACCCGTCCGTGGAACAGCGTCACGCCGCCAATGACTGCGCCGCCGATCGCGGTCATGAACACGCGATCGCGCTGCACTGTCGCGCCGTCAAACGCGCCGTCGCGCAGCGCGTTGAGGAACGGCGCGCCGTTGACGAGATCGGTTGGTCTGGCGGCGATGGTGATCTGCTGCTTGTCGACCTCGAGCCCGACGGTGGCCCTGTATTTCAGGCCCTGCACAAGCGGGCCGCTCGCCGAGAAGGTCGCGCCGTTGTAGACGACCGGCTGATCGACGTTGGTGTAGGTGAGCGCTGCTCCTGTCGACAGCGTGAAGGTGAAGCAGTCGGCGAAAGCGATCGCGGCGTCGGGATTGGCCCGCGCCGCGTTGAGGAAGGCGACGAGCGCGCTCGATGCGGTCTTCATGATGTGCGAACCGATCGAAACTTGAGGCTTTGCAGGGTCCAGAGGTTTTGCATGAACTGCTCGAAATCGACCGCGTCGTCGTCGAAGCGGCATTGAAAGGCGTAGGAGAACGACGCGCCGATCACCGCGCCGCTCGCCGGCGCGCTCGCGAAAACGAGGCTGTTGGGCGTCGTCAGCGACCAGCCGGAGGGCTGGATGGCGCCGCCGACGGTGACTTGCGCGACATTCGTTACCCAGCCGACCGGTTCGACGAAGCCGCCGAGCGCGCGCGCGAAGGTGAAGGTCGTCGTTGTCCCGTCGCCGACCGCGATCCCCTGATTGGTCACTGCACTGTCTGTCGGGTCCGTGTAGAGAAATGTGCCGAACTGCCCCTGGCATTGCAGGAAGAGCCCCATGAGGCCCTGCAGAGAATTGGCGCCAAGACCGGGATAGCTCGCCCCGTCCGAGGCGAGCCCGTCGAAGCTCAATTCGAATTGCCAAATCGGGTTCTGATAAAGCGCATCGCGCACCTCGCGGCCCGAGACATGACTGGCGACGAGGGTTGCGAAGGTGGGCTTCTTGTGAACGCTCCAGCCTTGGCCGGGCAGGGCGGGGAAGGCGGGCGGCGCAGTCATGACCGCACCGTCGTGATCTTGACGACGCCCAGAGTGAACAGCATGGCCATGAACTCCTCGAGGTCGAGCGCGTCGTCGGCGAAGCGACAAAGCCAAAGGACGCCAAAGTCGGCGGAGACGAGGACGCCCGCGGCGGGGGCGGCCGCGAAGACGATCGCCGGCGGAATGCCGGTCGAAAGCGACCACGTCGAGGCCGGCGCCGCGGCGCCGTTCAAATAGACGGCGTCGACCCCCGATGTTCCCGCAACAGGTTCCACGTAAGCGCCGAACGAGCGCGCGAGTGGAAAGCGCGTCGTCGATCCGTCGCCGACGCCGAGAGCTTGTCCCTGTGCGACCGACAACCCAGGCGGCGCCAGCCAGAAGGGCGTTGCGGCGCCGCTCGCCTCGAGGAAGAAACCGGCGATCGCCTGCATCTCGAGATGCGCGGCGTCCGAGCGCAGCACGTCGTAGGTCAGCTCCAACTCGTAGTTGGCCACGGCATAACGCGCACGCCGGGTCGAGCGTCCGGAGGCGTGGTCAGCGAGATCGGTGCCGAATTTCGGCCGCACAATCGTCGACCAGCCAAGCGTCGCCAGCGTCGGGAAGCTGGCGTAGGTCGGAGGTGCAGGCGCCGGCGAGGGGGCCGGCGGCGGCAGGGCGGGCCCCCGGCCGTTGAGCCAGTCGCCCGCCGCCCAGTCGCCCGCGTCGCCCCATTCGCCCGCGAGCAGCGGGAAGACAGGAAACGGCCGCGCGTCCCAGTTCCAAACGCACGAGAAGGCGAATTGCACCATCGGCGAGCCCGTCGCCGAAGTCTCGTTATGGCCGTCCGTATTCCAATATTCGTAGACCGCCTGCAGCGCGAGGCTCGCCAGCGTGTCGTCGCGCTGCGGCAAAAAGCCGCCGCCCGGCGCCGGCTGCCAGAGCGACCAATAGGGCGTCGCGCTGCCGCTCGACTTGGGGTCGAAGAACACGTTGGGCTGGTTGGTCGCCTTATCGCAGGCGGGAAAGCCGTATTCGAGAAAGCAGATCGACTTCGACTGCGGCGTCCATTGTGTCGCCGGTCCATGCGGCGACCAGCCGCTGCCGTCGCCGTCGTCGTAGATCGCCTGGTGCGAGTTGTTCCACCACCAACGAAGCTGCTTGTTGGCAAGCAACTGCTGATTGGCGAAGTAGGGATTGCGCGTCTGCGCGAGCCGGTCGCCCGAGGGCAGCGAAACGATGAGGTCGGAGCCGTTGGGGTCGAGTCCAGGGCCGCTGTTGCTTCCCTGGGAATAGTACCAGTTGAATTTCTCCCCGCCCTCGATGTTGGCCTTGAGATAAGGTAGCGAATAGAGCGTCGGCGCGCCGGACAGGGCGAGGCCGCTCATTGCGGCGCTGGAGGGCGGCCAGCCGCCGGAGGGCGCGGGGGCCTGCCAATTCGCCGCATCGAGGCCGCCGTCGCCGGTCGTCCAGTCCGAGAGCGGCAGGTAGTTGTCGAAGGCGACGAGGTCGATGTTCGCGGATGCCCACAGCGCGTCGAGATGCGGCCATTGCCCATTGGCGCCGGCGTGCTGATTGCCCATCCAGTCCGACCAGTCGGCGGAATAGCTGATGAGGTTTGAGAGGGACGAGAGGGTCTTGGTCAGGCCCGCGCCATCGAAGATCGCGCGCACGTCGGCGGCGAGCGCCTGCAATCCCTGGACGAACGGATAGTCCCATGACGCGCAGCCCGCGGCGTCGGTCGTTCCTGCTTGCGTCCAGGCCGGGCCGCGGACGGTCTCCAAGCCGCGCAACTCCGAACCCAGGACGAACAGATCGACGCCGCCGGCGATCGTGCAGAGCCAAGCGTAATGTAGGATCATGCGGCGGTAGGTGTAGTCGGTCGGCGCGCCCGAGTAGCTTACAGTTAAATTGACGGGATCCGGCGTGAACTCGGACGGCGTCGCCGCGCCGAGGAAGGCGGCGACGGCGCTCGTCGCGGCGGCGCAGTTGTCGGGCGCATGGGTGATGAGGCCGCGCCAGGGGTAGCCTGCCGCGGTCATCAGGAGAAACGGGTAGAACATGACCTTGAAGCCGCGCGCCTTGAGATCGCGCAGGCACCGCACGACGCTCGCGTCGGAAGGCGTGCCGCCGTAAACGGCGCTTCCGTTCGCAAGCGTGGGCAGCGCGACGACGCCGCCCGACGCCTGCGTCAAACCCGAGACGCGCCACGCATCGGCGACGTACGCGGCGCCGTTCCATTGCTGGAACGACCCGCCGATGTAGTTGGTCGAGGGATAGATTCGGCAGGTCGCGGCTTCGAGCGAGTCGGCGAACCACGCGCAGACGACCGAGACCGTCTGGCATTCGGGATGCGCCGCCTGCAACTGATCGATCGCGTAGCTGTAGTCGGTCTTCGTGCCGCCGGGGGCGTAGAACGTGTTGAGGTTGGAAAAAACCTCGTGCGGCTTCGCGCCCGTATGGGCGATCGTGTCGTAGGTGAACTCGCCTGTCGAGGGCAGCAGGTGAACGCCTGGGACGGTGCACATCGCGTGGCCTCAGCGCGCCGTCAGGCGTCGCAGGCCGAGCGCAGCGCCGTGTCGCACCGCTTCATCCATCGACTTGAGCATCGTCGAGCCATTCGCTTTCATCCACTGCGAAACGGAGCCCGCGTCGACCGCCGAGACGTGAAAGTTGGTGGTTGGATGAATGTGAACCGCGCCGCTGCTCGCCGTGCCGCCCGTGGACGCCTCGCCCGACAGCATGTCGCGAAACGCGCCGGCTTGCGCCGCCGGCATCACGAGCTCGTTGTGGTGGATGAGGGTGAGCATGTCCTGCGGAACCTGCCACATGCCGATGTCGGCGGAAGCGACGGCGCCGGCCATGCCGGCGACGGTCGCCTGCGCCGCGGTCGCCGGGCCAGCCGCGAAGGGACCCATGATCGGTGCAAGAAAGCCGAACACGCCTGCGAACGCCTCGGCGGCCGAGGAGAGAATCGAGCGTACGATCGTCGCCCCCTGGCTGGCGAGCGACGCCGCGGCGCCGGCCTGCTCCGCCCCGGTGCGGGCGGTGACTCCGGCCGTCGTCGCCGCCGTCTTCGCGGCTTCGGTAGCGACCTGGCGCACGACCGTCTCCTCGCCCCATTCGATGAACTTGATCAGCAGATCTTCCAGCACGTTCTTGAACGCGGTGTGCCAGTTCTCGGTACCGGAAAGCAGGCCGTGCAGTTGCGAATTGAAGGCCTGGGTCACCGTGCTGCCAAACGCCTGGTATTCGCGCTCCTGCTCGCTGACCGCGTTGCGGACGAGCGCCGTCGTCTGGTCTTGATAGCGTCGCTCGGCGTCGAGCATCTGGTCGGCGAGGCGCTGCTTCTGCGACAGCGATTGGCCGCTCAGCGAGGCCTCGCGCTGCAGCGCCGCGATCTGCGCCGAATATTCCTCGTCGAGCGCCTGGCGCGACAGCACGACCTTCTGCTGTTGCGTGATCCCGTGCAGCTGCGCCTCTTGGGCGTAGAGCGCGAGCTTCTGCTTCAGCCCGTCTTCGACCGCCTTCACTTCCTCCGAGACCGCGAGGCGCGCCGCGCGGATCGCGTCGTTATAGGCGGCGTCGTCGCCCGCTCGCATCGCCGCCGCCGCCTGCGCATGGGCGGCGGCGAGCGAATTTTCCAGCGAAGCCGACGCGTTGAGCGCGGCATCGAAGGCCTGCAAGCGCGCGGGCGTGAAGGCTTGCCCGATGGAGCCGCCGAGCGCGGCGAACTGGCTGTTGAGATCGCTGAAAGGCACAGAGAGAGACGCCAGCGCGTCCTTCGCTTCGCCGACGCCAGAGAGCAGATCGCCCGTCGACGCGGTGAAGGAAACGGCAATGGTCGAGTCGGCCATAGACACCTCTTTCGGCGGCGTTGGATCAGAGTTTGCCGGATGGGAATGCGGCGTTCATTTCGGCGACTGTCGGCTGTCGCGGCTTTGGCGCGCTTCGCTCAGGAGGGCGATATTTCAGCGCAGCGGCGATGAGCCAGTGTGCGGGAGGGTTGGCGCGCCATTCCTCGGCGAGTGCGAGGTAACGCGGCACGGTCAGGCCGTCGAGCGCCTGATCCCATGTCCAGCCTGTGTTGGCGACGACATGGGCGATCAGGCGGTCGAAGTCGATTTTCCCTGCGGAGGCGACGCCTCCTGCGTCGCTGTCGGCTCTTGAGCTCTTAACCCCGCTGCTTTGGCGAGCGCGGGAAGCGCCTGGATCAACTCGCCGACCGAGAACTTGAGGTCGAGGAAATCGTCATATCCGACCGCAGGATCGGCCACCGCGATCGCGCGCCACGTCGCTTCGGCGAGGCGGTCGAACTGCGCTTCGCCGAGACGGGCGACGCTCGCGCTCGTCGCCGCGTCGCCGCCGGCGTCGGCGTAGATCTGAAACAGCGCTGGCTGGATCGCCTTGATGGCGCGAAACGGCAGATGCGGCAACGCCCAGCTTCGACCGCCAAGCGCGATGACGAATGTTTCCTCACTCATGCGGCGTCTCCGAAGTTGAGCTGGCACACTTGTCCGGCGGCGTTGGCGAAGCAGGCAAAATCGAGTTCCGGCACCATGAAGTCTTCGAGCTTGGTGCCGAGCGCGAGTTTGTCGGCGACGCAATTGTAGAGCAGCATCGAAAACTGCTTGCCGGTCGTAGGGTCGGTCGCGAACAGATTGGCCGAGAAGGTGACTGTCGGCCCGATGAGCTGGGATGTGACTGCGATGCTCTCGCCGCTCGAGGCGAGCGCATAGGTGTAGGAAATCAGCACCGCTGCGCCCGCGTCGGCGGCAGCGAAGGTGTAGACGCCGCCGGAGAGCGAATACTGGCCGGCCGACGGGCTCGACGCGACCTGCTTGAGCGGCAGCGCGCTCGCTGCGTAGACGACGCCCTGATCGGACGCGAAGGTCGAATGGAAGGTCGGGGTGTAGCTGTAGGGCGAGGAGGAGGGGACGCTCGTCGCCTCGCCATATTGCGTCTGCGTCGATCCCGCGCTCGGCGCAACGCCGAAGAACAGCGCGCCCAACGCCTGGCCGGAGATGCGCGCGAGCTTGGCCTTGCCCGTCATCTTGCGCGTTCCCGAGCCGATCGCAACGGGAAAGTTGTATTGGCCGAACAGCGACTTGGTCGAAGTCGAAATGTTGAGCGAGATTTCCTGGGCGAGGCCGAAGTTGATCGGCGTGCCGCCCTGCGGCGTGCCGATCAGCACGCCCGAGCCGAATACGAACATGGGGAGGTCTCCTGTTGGGACGAAAGGTGAGAGGGAGGTCGTCGAATCGCCGCGCTCTCATGGGTCAAACGAGCGACAGCCATCGGACTGCTTGAAAACACCGGCAAATGGGGGGACAGTTCTTTCCTTCCATCGAGGCGATGGGGATCCGTCTTGCGCTTCCTGATATCGCGCGTCGCCTCGGCAAAGCATGGCGGCGCAGATGGTCGCGACAGAGTTCGCATCCCCTCAAGCCGAGAGAAATCCGATGGACACTTCGATTGGCGCAAAGCCCGCGTCGAATGTGCGGACCCTCGTTCTTATGATCGCCTGTCTGCTCGTCGGCCTCCCCATCGCGGTTTGGCTGGACCTGAGCAACCTGGCCGAGGCCAATCTCCTTAAGCAGGCGACCGATCTCAACTCCGTCATCAGCAGCATGCGCGGATATTACGCGTCCAATGTCGTCGGTCGTATTCTCGCGGCTCCAGGATCGAAGACGCAGGTCTTGCCAAATTACGAAACGATTCCCGGCGCGATACCGATTCCAGCGAGGCTGTCGCTCGAGCTTGCGCGCGTCATCAGCGAGCGGCAGCAGAACATCGACTACAGATTCATCTCGGAGTTTCCTTTTGCCGGTCGCGCGCCGCACAAATTCGACGCCTTCGAGGCGGAGGCGCTAAACAAGCTGCGCCTGGATCCCTCGCAGAAGATCAGTGCGGTGTCGCGCGGACTTCAAAGCGATCGCGCCCGCTTCGTCGCTCCCATCATGATGGAGGCGACCTGCGTTGCATGTCACAACGCCAGCCCCGACAGCCCCAAGCACGACTGGAAGGTCGGCGACGTTCGCGGCATCCAGGAGGTCAGCATATCGCAGCCGATCGCCGCCAATCTGTTCTCGTTCAAGTATCTCTTGATCTATTTTCTCGCGATGGCCGCGATGGGTTTCGCCTTCATTCGTCACCAGCTCCATCAATCCGCCGTCATTCAGCGCGTCAACGGGGAGCTCGAACAGAACAATGAGTTTCTTGCCTCGCTGTCGCTCAAGATCTCCCGATATCTTTCGCCGCAGGTCTACAAGAGCATCTTCAGCGGCCAAAAGGACGCGGCCATTCAAACCGAACGCAAGAACCTGACGATCTTTTTCTCCGACATCAAGGACTTCACTGCGATCACCGAGCGGTTGCAGCCGGAGCTGGTGACCGAGCTGCTCAACGATTATTTTACCGCGATGTCGCAGATCGCGCAGGCGCATGGCGGCACGGTCGACAAGTTCATCGGCGACGCCATCTTGATCTTCTTCGGCGACCCCGAGACCAAAGGCGAGACCGAAGACGCCAAAGCCTGTCTGCGCATGGCGCTCGACATGCAGCGGCGCCTAGCCGAGCTTAATGTCGAATGGCGCCGCCACGGCGTGCAAGAACCGCTGCGCGTGCGCATGGGCGTCAATACCGGCTTCTGCAATGTCGGCAATTTCGGCAGCGCCGATCGCATGCAATACACGATCATCGGCGCCGAGGCGAACCTCGCCGCGCGCCTGCAATCCATTGCGGAGCCCGGACAGATCGTCATCAGCTTCGAGACCTATTCGGCGGTTCGCGACATGGCGGCGGCCCGCGCTCTCGCGCCGATCCGAATGAAGGGCATCAGCCGGGAGGTTACGCCCTATGTCGTGGAAGGCCTCATCGATTCCGAGGGAAGGGTGGTCGAAATCTTCGCCGCTCATATGACCGGGGTCGACTTTTATCTTGATCCCAGCGCGATCGTCGCCGAAAACGCCGCTGAGATCCGCGCCCTTCTGCAACACGCGCTGGTCGCCCTGGATCAAGCCTCGCCGAGCTCGGCGCCGGCGAGTTGACGACGGGCCGGGTCGTCGGCGACGAAGGCGGAGGTGGGGACTGAGAAGGCGTAGCAGATGACCCGCGCGAGCCATTCGTCGTACTGGTCTTTGAGCGGCGGCTGGCGCGCCTCGATCAGGCGGAACTCGCTCGGCATGAACTTGACCATGCGCCGGCGCGCGAGATTGCCGGACATCAGCGCGTCGAAATAATCCTGGAACTGACGGATCTGATCGACCGTCCAGTCCTTCGGCAGCGTCGCGAAGGCGTCGGGTACGGAGCCGGCGCGATAGTAATCGAGCGTCGCCGCGTCGCGGCGCAGCGCGATGTTGACGGTGAGCGCGATTTGCTCGACGGGGCTGAAGCCGGAGAGCTTGTGGGGGCGCAGGTTGCGGGGGAGATAGAGCAATTCGTCGCGCGTGAAGTCGGCGGCCGGCACGCCATGCAAAATCTGCTGATAGGCGGGGTCGGGCGGCTCGGGCGAGCGGCCGTCCTCGGCGAACGCGGAGAATTCGGCGTCAAATGTCGAAACGCCCGCTGCGTTAATCTGCTGCCGGAGTTGTGGAGGCCTTTATCTTCTGCCAGTCCAAATCAAACACGTAACTGAGGATTTGACCGTCGAATCGCGAGATGCGCATTCGCAGTGGGCCCGCCCAAGACGGGGTGGGTGGATTTTCTTCATTGAATTTTTGAGATTGCGTTCCTGTGATAAGCCAAGCGTCGACGTCGGAGACGGATCTAAGCGGCTCGTTACGGTCAACCTGCAATTGTCCGAATTGGTCCATAACGACTCGTCGAGCAATCTCCAAGGCGGTTTGAGCGGAGATTAATTCTACCCCGCTTGCTCGCCGCATCCACATGCTGCCATCTTGGGTTGTATTGGAAGTTGTATCCATGGGGATTGTCCCGATTAAGCAATTGGCAATTGCGCTCTTCGACGGTGGACGCGGTCATTTAGAAAATACGTCTCGTGCCTTCGTCATTCGTTCGGCGAAGGTCCATTACACATGATACGGTAATCCGGGACCGGGGGCATATAGAAAAAATATTGGGATCGGCGGCAGCGGAGCTCCAGGAGGCCAGCCAACGTTGCTGATCTTGGGGTCGGGAGAAATCACTCCCGACCCGGCGACTAGGTGCGGATACACAATCTTTTGTGGATCAGTGAAGTCAGGGTCGGTTCCTGTTTTTACTTCGACAGCGAGCAACAGACCAAACTTCGAACGACAGAGAATGTCCAGGCGTGCCAAATGTCCCGCAAACTGTACTTGCACCTCGGAAACGCAATTGGCGCCGGCTTTCTCATATTGTTCAAGCTCATGGCTTACAATGAAGTCGTGGAAGTCGCCGGGATACGCGACATCCTCGATAGTAGCGCTGGGGCCTTTTTCGCCTGCGGCTTCTGGTCCCACTCCCGCATAGTCGTCCGACGCTCCACCAGCATCCGTCATCGTGGTCGCCGCGTCATTGAGCGCAACCTGAACGCCCGCTTGTCGTTTTGGTCCCGCCGCAGCTGTTCCGCCGTCCGCGGTCCACCGCCCTCGCTCGTCGCGTGGTTGGTCGGAATCGAAGCTCCATTTTCCGATCATCTGCCCGTCTTTTTCTGTCCCTGGCGCGAGCCCCAGTTCGGCGCGCGCCTCGGCGATCGTCTTGATGCCGGCTCCCACCAGGATGTTCAGCGTCTGCGCCTGTTGCAGCGGGTCGACCGCGTCGTCGCCGACCCAGACGAATTCGAGGTCGGTCGCGTTGAGATGGACCTGGATCACTTCGTCGAGCGCACTCTTGATCCAGGCCTTGAGCGGCACGAGCCCTTCCATCGGGCCTGCGCGGAAGTAGCCAACAACCATCAACTGATGGCAGTTGCGATGCAGGCGGCGGAGAAGTTGACTGCACCTTGGTGAGTAGTGCGTTGCCGCCCTCCGAGAAGGCCTCCAGCGACCGAACACGCGCTTGAATAGCGCAACAAAACGTTACTCGCGCGCGGGTTTCAATTCATCTGGGATGATGTCTGGAAATTGGCCATGTAGTGAGCCCGAAATTGCAATTAGTTCGCCCATAGACTCTCCAATGTGGTTGATTAGAGAAGTCATACTCCTTTGAAGTAAGGTTGTTCTTCATGTAATGAGCAATTCCATCCAAATTTCCGCGAACTCCGATAAGCATTCCGTCAATTCGTATTGCAACATCCCTATCCATCGCTACCCTCCGAGAACACACATGTGGGCGGGTCCTAGCGAAACAGCCTGTCCCATTCAGGAAATCCTGATTTCCCGCCGGATTCGCACGCCAATATGCACCTTTGAAATTGGATTCCAAAATCACTCGTGGGCAATGCCAAAGCGCTGCATCGCGCGCGACAGATTGACCGATCCGCGCGCGAAAGAAAAGCAACGTTTGGACTGCTGCGGTCGACCTTCGGACCGGCGGCTGGCGCTACCGGCGCGTCGCTCTTCGTCTATCCGTCGTCGTTCGCCGCGATCTCGACGCCCTTCGGCGTCCTCGCGCGTCCCGCGCCCTGCTGGACGGCATTCTCCGTCGCGAACCGCCCGCGCTCGTCATGGTTCGAGTTGTACTTGCCCAACGCCGGCGCCGGGGCCGCCTTGCCTTCCGGCGCGAGGCCCAGTTCGGCCCGCGCCTCGGCGATCGTCTTGATGCCGGCGGCGACGAGGATGTTGAGCGTCTGCGCCTGTTGCAGCGGGTCGACCGCGTCGTCGCCGACCCAGACGAATTCGAGGTCGGGCGCGTTGAGATGGACCTGGATCACTTCGTCGAGCGCGCTCTTGATCCAGGCCTTGAGCGGCACGAGCCCTTCCTGCGTCGCCTGCATGCGCAAGGTCTCGCTGGTCGCGCGATTGACCTGAGCGACGAAGGCCGATGCCGGCACCGAGAAGGCGTAGCAGATGACGCGCGCCAGCCATTCGTCGTACTGGTCTTTGAGCGGCGGCTGGCGCGACTCGATCAGGCGGAACTCGCTCGGCATGAACTTGACCATGCGCCGGCGCGCGAGATTGCCGCTCATCAGTGCGTCGAAATAATCCTGGAACTGGCGGATCTGATCGACCGTCCAGTCCTTCGGCAGCGTCGCGAAGGCGTCGGGAACGGAGCCGGCGCGATAGTAATCGAGCGTCGCCGCGTCGCGCCGCAGCGCGATGTTGACGGTCAGCGCGATCTGCTCGACGGGGCTGAAGCCATAGAGCCGATGGGCGCGCAGGTTGCGGGGGAGATAGAGCAGTTCGTCGCGCGTGAAATCGGCGGCGGGCACGCCGTGCAGGATTTGCTGATAGGCGGGGTCGGGCGGCTCGGGCGAGCGGCCGTCCTCGCCGATCAGCGGCGTGACGGTGGCGCCGTCGATCACGTCGAGCGAAAAGAGCTTTCCGCCGCGATCGAAGCGCGGATAGAGGCACGCCGCGTCGATGACGAGCATGTCCTCGAGCAGCATGCGCAGCCAGGCGGAGAACGAATGGCGCCGGTCGGGGCGGGCGAGGAAGGCGGCGACGGCGTCGATACGCGTCTTCGCCACCGCTGCGCTGGCGGGATCGCGCGAGCGCACCGCATAGCTCAAGCCAGCGATCTGGTCCTTGCGGGTTTCGATGACGGCGCGCAGCAGCGGCAGCGCGTCGGCGAGCGCGCGCAATTCGGCGAACGAGATGCCGCCCGTCGAGCGCGGGACGTAATTGAGGTTGACGCCGAACGGATAGTCCCATTGCCGGCCCTTCACCTCGGGCGGCGCCTGCGGCGCCAAGGGTTGCTGCGGGCCGAACCACGTATCGGGCGAGACGCCTGAGATGGCGAAGCGCGCGGCCTGCGCGAGGCGCGCGAACAGGCTCGGCGGCAGCGGCCGCTGCTGGCCGTCTAGGGACATGGCGGGGTTCCTTTGCAGAAAGGGTAGGCGGCGGGCGCGCCTTTGGGCGTCGCTCGGACCTATTGGCCATCGCGATCAATGCCGAAGGCGTCGAGCCGGTTCGGTTAGTGCGACTGAGCGCTTTTCGTTCGTCTCGGGCCCACAAGCTTGCGGTAAGCCGGGAACCGATCCATCCCCGGCGACGTCACAGTAAAATAAAATATGGCGCCGTCGAATTTCGATAATGTCGTTGGCGCTCATTGGGGTCTCATCGCCTCGCGCGCGGTGACTCCGACGACAAAATCCTTCTGGTCGTTGACGAGAACTGCGCATTCGGCGTCGCCAATTGCGAATGCGCTTGCATAGCCGCTGCCCGATCGCGGTGGAACAATGCGTTGGTCAGCACCCAATCGCCGTGTCGCAATGTCCGGGTCTCGTACTGTTCCTTCGGGGAAGAACAGCGAAATCTCTCGTCGCGGCGTCTGCGATATCACTCCGTCTACAGGCAAGCCCTGATAGACCAACTCCCCGCCCTCGATCGCGGAGGCGGTTTCCCTCGTCCCGATCGGTCTCACGCCAGTGAGATGCACTCCGATTGCGGGACCGACGGAAGCCCAGTCCAATGGACCTGGCTTGCTGAGCGCGCCAGCTATGGCGGTTAACAGCGTCAGCACGTCGAGCATGGTTAGCGTCGCTCAGCCGACGGCTTCGCGCCGCCGTTTTGATTCCTGCCGATCAAAGCCAAGAGATCCGCTTTGCTGACGCGCTTGCCGTCGTATTGGATCGAGATATAGTCCGAGGGGAGCGCGTCAACGAGTTTGGGCGGCGGTTCCCGCTCCTGCTGGGCGAGGAAGAAGCAGTAGAGGAACATCGTCTCCATCGCCAAGGCCGGAAACCGGTCCATCTCTTCGCTCCAAGGCGCCGCGCGCAAGGCTTCAATTGCCGCGTTCTTGTCGCCCATGCGCCAGTAGATCTCGCTTCTCAGATCGCAAACGCCGCAACGGCATTGAAACTCGTCGTTGAGCATGTCGAGGCGGCGCAATGCTTCGGCAAAATCGCTCTGCTCGACGGGGACTCTGACGCTCCAAAACGCGTGGGTGGAGCGCTCGTTCAGATCGTCGCCGGGAGGATGGTTGGCGAGAAACATCGCCAAGCCCATCCAGTCGCTCCGCTTTGCATAGGGAAAAATCCGATCGCGAAGGCTCACTAACATCTCCTCAGCCGACGGGGTTTCCACCGCATCGCTGACTTAGAACGAGCCAACGGGTTGCTGCGGCCGTTTTTGATTCCGGTCGATCAATGACAAGAGATCCGCCTTGCTGACGCGCTTGCCGCCGTATTGGATCGAGACATAGTCCGAAGGTAGCGCGTCGACGAGCTTCGGCGGGGCGGTGCGCCTCTCCTGGGCGAGAAAATAGCAGTACCGAAACATCGTCTCCAGCGCCAATGCGGGGAACTGGTCCATCTCCTCGCCCCAAGGGGCAGTGCGCAGCGCTTCGATCGCCGCGTTCTTGTCGCCCATGCGCCAGTAAATCTCGCTCCGAAGATCGCAGGCCAAGCAACGGCATTGAATTTTATCATCGAGCGCGTCGAGACGGCGTAAGGCTTCGTCGAAATTGCGCAGCCTAATCGGGACCTTCACGCTCCAGTAGGCATAGCCGGCTTGGTCGTTTGCATCGTCTCCGGGCGGATGGCTTGCTAGGAAGCCCGCCAATCCCGACCAATCATCCCGCCTTACGTAAGAGAAGATATCGTCATCGAGGCTCATTGGAGTCTCCTCACGCGACTGGGTTTCCGCCGCACCGCTCACTTACAAAGCCCTTGGCGCATCCATCGACTGTCGTGTGACCGCCGGTCAATCCGCGCGGTGGGTTGGGCGTCGATAGCAGCCTCTGGCAATAGTCCATTGCCTTTTGCCATTCTTCTTCGCATCCATCCGGCAGCACAAGCCCAAGGTCGGCGACGATTTCGTGAGGGCGCCGACGGTCGCCCGAGGCAGCCACGTCCTCGCGCGTCCACTGGCCGCCGTCAGGATTGCCTGCCGGCACGCGCGGTTGATCAGGATCGTATTTCTCAAGAGAGATGCCGCAGTCACGCGGATCGGTTCCAAGCTCCTTCAGGATGGTCAGAGGGTCGGCGCCTGCCGCCAGCAGCGCGTCGACGATGAAGAGCCAACGTGCGTCTTCATTGGGATCGGCGAGCTTGCTCGGCCGCTGAGCGCGAGGTGGGTATAGGCCAGCGCCGCGTCCCCTTCGCGCATCGCGTCGAAGGCGCGCTTGAAGTGACGCAGCGGCATGGCTGCGATCGGCCGACGGTGAGCGGCGGCGAGGCGCGACGCCAGGCGCATCTCGTCGGGCACACCGACTTTGCCGAGGCGAGTTCCCGCGCCGACGACGAGAAAGCCGTCAGCAAAAATCATCGCCGCTCTGATTGGATGCGTCGCCGCGTGCGCCTCCCAGCGCTTTTGCAATTCCGCAATGCTCATCGTAGTCGCCCCTCACGGCAGCACGAGTTTCACGCTCACAACAGCCAACCCGTCGCCGTCGAGGTCGCCGGGGTCGCGCACCGGTACGCCGGCAATCTTGCAATCGTGGACGGCGCCGCCGAGCGTTTGGCGCCCGAGGCCGCCGTCGGCGCCGGTCGGCGCCAGCGCCACGTCGAGCGCGTCGAGCGCGGCGTTGATCGCGCTCGCCCCCGGCGTCGAAGGATCGCGTGCGTCGAAATAGAGGAAGAGCTTGGCCGCCAGCGTGCGCTTCGGCGTCGCCGGCGACGCCCATTGATAGGACTCGGCGCCGGATTCGAGCTGGAAGAGCGCCGGGCGCATCGCGGCCGGGATCTCGCTCCACAGCCTCATCCGGCGCGACGCGAGGCCCCAGGGATAGGCGTCGGAAACGACGGCGAACAGAGCGGAGAAGGCGGCTTCGCGGCTCATAGATTCTCCCATGTCTGAGCGGGCGCGGCGGCGAGCGCGGCGATGATTTCGTCGCTCGCCTCGGCGAGGCTCGAGCGCAGATAGGAGCGCTCGGGGATCAGCGATCCTGGATGCTCGACGCGGCGCGCGAAGCGCATCGCGCCGCCTTCGATGAAAGCGAGCGCCGCGGCCTTGCTCGGCAGAATCTCGTGCGCGCCGGTCTTGCCGCCATATTCCTGGATCGCCGCATATTTGACGTCGCCAACCGAGGCGACCGTCGCAACGACTTCTTCGCCGTCGGCGGAGACCTCCGCCACGATTGAATCGCGCAACGCGCCCGAGCGCGCGTTGAGCGTCTGGCCCGAGAGCTTCTCATTGCGAACCTTGTCGGCGAGCGCATCGCTCAAGCCTTGGGCCTTGTCGGCGAGCGCCCGTGTCAACGCGTCGACGAAAGCGTCGAGGCGCGCGGCGAGGGCGTCCTCGCCGGAGAGCGTGATTGAGAGCATGACGAGAACCTCATTGCCCGTAAGCGGCAGAATTCGAGGCTTGCGGAGCCGAAGCTTGGCGAATCCAGGCAATCAGGGCGACGAAGTCTGCTTGTCCTCGAGTAGAAAATGATAGTCGACGATACGGCCGTCGAATTGTGAGATGCGCGCGTAGATCGCTCCGGCCTCGGCAGGGAGGCCAGGTCGAGCGTGCTGCGGACCTGAAGCCCCCGTGACAACCCATTCGTCGCCTTCCGCCCGAACCGAGAGAGGCTCGTTGCGATCGAGTTCGTCCTGTCCGTACTCGTCCTTGACGATCATCCTCACCAGCTCGGCGGCCGTGTTCGCTGACACGAGGCGAATGCTGTTCGCGCGCCGCATCCACATAACTGGCGACAGGCCATCGATGGCGAATTGGTCTTCGGTCATTTCGTTCCCCCGAGGCCAAACGATGATATTGGAGGTGGTAGCGGGGATCTTCTCTCAGATGGGATTTTCTCTTTCAAGCTAGTTATTTGGGCTGTTTGGGCCAGAAGAACCGGTACGCCATCCCTGGACCAGGCGCGATCAACAAAATGACCGGAAACGGCGGAAGGGGTTGGCCCGGCGCGAGTCCCAAGGCGATCGCTTTAGCGTCTGGGGTAGAGACGAGGCCACCAGTCAAAGTATGCGGATACACTATCTGTTGCTGCGGCGTGAACTCCGGATCATCACCCGTCTTAATCTCTACGCCAAGCAGAAGACCGGTCACAGCTTGGCACAGTATATCAAGCCGAGCAGTAACGCCGTTGAGTTGGAGGCGGATTTCGGAAACGCATCGCGCTCCTGTTTTTCGGTACCAATCCAGTTGATCCTGAAGAACGAAAGTCGCCTGGATAGGCTGCCAAGCTCAGCGAGCCAACGGAAATCGCGCCGCCAACTTGCGCCCCCGTTGCGTTCGTGGACTGGATAGGCGTTGTGACGTTTTCCGCCGCCGTCGAGTCACCCCTAGTCCATTGACCGCTTGGTCGCCCACTGCCCGCTGGCACGCGCGGCTGGTCCGGATCGTATTTCTGCGCCGACAAGCCGCTATCGGCGGCATCGACGTGGAACCCCTTGAGGATAGCCTCCGGCTCGACGCCGTCTTCTATCAATGAGTTTAAAAAGAAAAGGCGCCGGGCGTCGTCCTGCGGTCTTGCGAGTCTTCCTAACTGACTCAACGCGATGTGCACGTGCGCGAGCGGAATGTCGCCGTCGTGCTCCGCGTTTAAGGCGCGCTCGAGGTGTCTCAGTTGTCGAGCCCCGACGGGCCGTCGGTGCGCGACGGTCAGCAGCGCCGCGAGGCGCGTGCGCTCGCGTGGCGACATGTCGCCGCAATCCACCTTGCCCAGCCGCGTTCCGACGCCAAGGACGAGCCAACCTTCGACGAAGTTCATATCGGCGACGAGCGGGCGCTTCGTGCCCTCCTCGTCCCACCGCGCGCACAGCCGGTCGATCGTCACCATCGTCCGCCCGCTCATACCGCCACCCGCCGATACGGCTGCAGCAGCGCCAGCACCGGGGCCGAGATGGATGACATGTCGTAGCCGATCGTCTCCTGGCCGCCGAGCGACTTCGAGCGCAGCCCGATGCGATCCGCGGCGCGGAACCGCTCGGCGGCGAGTTCGAGCGCGGCTTGCGCGACGTCCTGCGGGACGTAGCCGTAGGAGATCGCCACCGCTGCGCTCGCGTCGTCCACGCTGAAGGCATAGGAGCCGCGCGAGACCGAATATTGCCCCGCCGCCGGCGCCGAGGCGACGCGCGTCAACGCCTCGCCGTTCCATGCGTAGGCGACGCCCATGTCGTGGCCCCATGGGCCGTACGGCGCGTGAACGTCGATGGTCCATGGCTCCGCTGATGGAACGACATGCGTTTCGCTTTGAATCGCATAGCCGGCGACGTAGTCGATCACGAGATTCTGTCGCCCCGCGCGAACGCGCCGCCCGAAAATGTCGAGCGCCTGTTGGCGGCCGGGCGGCGCGTTGTCGTCGGGCCGCAGGAGCCAGCCGAGCGCGTGGCGCGTGTTCGCGGGTGGGACAGGGGGAATCGCCTCGCCGTCGAGCGTCACCAACTTCACTTCGAGCACAGGCCAGCTGCGCAGGAACACCCGCTCGGTCTCGGCGTCGAGCACTTCGCTGTAGTGCTGCGGCAGCAGCGCGGGTCGGCTGAGCGTCGCATAGATCGCGCGGCTCGCGACGCCGATCAGCGCGACGAGCGTCGCGTCTTGCGGCGAAGCCGCTGCGGGCAGACCGAGCCAGGCCTTGAGCGCGGCGAGATGCGTGAGGTCATGCGACATGGGCGGCCCGACGGGTGAGAGGAGAGAGCGAACAGAGCGGAGGCGGTGAGGAACCACCTCCGCTCCGGCGTCAGCCGTTGCCGATGTTGCTGATGATGCCGACGCCGAACGGCGCGTAGACCGCGAGCGTCTCTTCGGCGTAGACGCCGAATTCGCGCCGGCGCGTGCGCAGCGGCCAGTCGACGCGATAGTAGTCGCGGCGCGTCAGCACTTCCGCGACATTGGGCGTCTGGTTCGACTGATACCAGACCGGCAGCCGCTCGCAGAGCGCGAGGATCGTGCCGGGCGGCAGATCGGGATGCACCTTCACAGGGATGTCGAAGCCGCCGTCGACGCTGAACGGATTGTAGTACCAGCGCACGACGCCCGAAGCGGAGACGCCATAGGGCCCGCCGTTGTCGCTGTCGGCGGCGACGTTGTAGCGGATCAGCGGCCCCGACGCGTTGGTCAGGCACTTGTTGGTGATGTTCTTCTGCTCCTGCGCGTTGACGTAGAGCACGGTCGGCGAGAGCCGATAGGTGTTCCACATCTCGACCAGCATGTTGTCGATTTCGACCACCGAGCCGCGGCCGGAGGAAGTGAGGAACGTGCCCGTTCCCGCGGCGCCCGAGCCGAGGCTCTGCACATAGGCCGAATTCGCCGGGTTGAAGCCGACGGTGAGCAGGCCGTCGAAGGCGAGCGTCGCGTTGCGGGAATTGTCGCCGGCGATCACGCTCGCGGGCTGCTGCCCGGTGAGCAGCGGCGACGAAAACGCGGCGCTGTTGATGGTGGTGATCGCCTGCAACGTCTCCGAGCCGGCGGCGCCGACATACCAGGCGTAGGCGATCGCGCCGGTTACGACAGGCCCGGTGGCGGAAAGCGTCTGGCCGAGCGTCACGGCCTGCGTCGCATTGCTCGACTTGTTCGAGGAGCCGCCGTTGAGGGTGTAGGTGTTGCCGTCGTTGCCGGTGATGGTCTTGGTCGTGGCGACGCCGTTGGCGAGGCTCGAGTTGGCGTAGCCCTCGAAGCTCAGGGCGACGACGATCACCGAATAGGTGGCGGCGGGCAGCGTGGCGCCCGTGCCGGAGGCAGCGAGCGTCGGCGTTCCCGGCGTGCCGAGGGCGAGCGACGAATTGCCGCCGAGCAGCGCGGTCTCTTCCTTGCGCATCGTCTTCTGCAGAAGGCGCAGTGTCGCGGTGGCGTCGATGTCTTCGAAGCCTTGCGCCGCCGCCTCGGCTTCGAAGGTCACCGTGTCTTCCTCGCCGAGCGTCAGATACGGCGCGACATTCAATTGGGCCGCGTAGGACATGCTGGCGGTGCGCTGTCCCTCGGGAACCCAGCCCATCGCATCATAGCCCGAGCCGGTGATCGAGGTGATTGTGCGCCAGCGCGCCGCGTCGCCGGGGCTGACGCGGCCGACGCGCGGCAGCGAGTTCCTGAGCGGCGTGACGATCGGATAGAGATTCTTGGCCGGCGCCATAAGATCGTAGGCGGAAAGGCCGGTGGCGAGCGTCACGTTCTTGGTGAGCAACTCTTTCATCAGGCCGAGTGTTTCTTGCGTGCTCATGGCGATGTCCATTGCATGGTCCTGTGCGGTTGCGTGTTGGAGGAGGGGCGCGCGAAAGCGCCCGCGGCGCGTGGCGGCGCGGGGTTGGAGCGAAGAGAAGCTTGGGAGGAAGCGATTTTGGCGCGAATGCGCGGCCGAGCGCTCGCGTGGTTGATGTCTTCAGATCTGGCTCGACGATCGGGGCGACATGTACGCCGAAAACATCAACCTCTGGCGGAGTAGGCGCGTCTGAGGAGCGGCGCCGTCGGTACCTAGGCGTCCTGCTGCGCGATGGCCACTGCGGCGTCGTCGAGGATATGGTCGATATTGGTCTCCGGTGTGAATCGCGAGCGGTCGATCCCGTTCGCGATCCACCTCGCGTGCTTGCGCAAGAGGTCTCTGGTTTGGTCCTGCGGACGTCCCAGTTTTGCGGCGAGATAGGCGACCAGTGCCGCGCGGTAGTAGGGGCCGCGCATCACTCATAGGAGGGGCCGAACGTCGTCTTCGAGAAAGGCAAGCAAGGCCGCGATCGTGTTGATCTTGTCGACAAAGGGTACAAGCGTCGAATGGACTCCGGAGGCGACGGCCTCTGCGATTGCTTCGGCCGTAAGGTCGACGAGGGTCTCTGGGTCCCCAGTGGAGAAGTTCGCCGACGGAAAAATGCATCAGGCCAAACCATGGCGAGTTCCACCAGCCAGCTTGGCTCGTCGCCTGAAGATGCAGGGGGTGAGCATAGGCTTTCTCGCATTCCTTCGCGAAGGCCTCGGCGTCGTTGTTGCGCAGGCTGGCGCTGGCGGAGAGAAATTCCTTCGGATTGCCGTACGTGTTGAACGTCAGCACGTGCTCGACGTCCGGCGTGCTCCACTCGGCCCGGTAGGTCAGCTTTTCGACGCGCGCGTAGCCGAGCGGCGCGAGCGCTGCCGCGAGAACATCGTCAAGCTTGAGTTTGGTTCTCCTTGGGCCCTGGACTGAAATGTTCAAGTCTTCGTCGCTATAGGGCGTCCAGCCGCGCGCGACGCGCTTCCCTTTCGCGCCTCTGGGGTGGTTGACGACGTCCGGCGGAGGTTCGGCCTCGCTATCGACATCCGGCCCGCGATCGCTGATCTGCCATAACGCATCCAGCATTCGTTTCGCACGCGCCTTCTCGGCCTCGGGGACCTCGCCGGGAATTACCTGGATCACGCCCGCGATCGTTGTCGTTTGTCGCCCATCGAATGTCTCCACGTTCGCCGGAGGCGAGTCTGAAGCGAGAGGACTATCACCGCTCGCGGGATTGCGATCTGAGGTCGGGCGCGTCACCCGTTAGGTCCCCCGATTGATCGCGAGGTCGCAACCGCGGTTCGCTTGCCGAGGCGGCGCCTGGAATTGGATCTCTCATGTCGGACTCCTCAGGGAGATCCATTTCGTGGCGGCAGGGCGGAGTAGGCGCTTTGCTGGGCGACGGCGGCTTCGGCGTCGTCCAGAATGTGCTCGATGTAGGTCTCGGGCGTGATCCGAGGCTTGTCGAGCCATTGGATCATGGAGTAGGCCTTCCGGCGAAGCCGGGCTCTCGTCGCCTCGCGGGACAAGCCGAGCGCGGCGGCCAGGTAAGCGACGATCGCTGCCTGCACGCATCCCCCCGTGCGAATCCATAGCACCGGCTCTTCGTTCCGATCGACGAATTCCAGAAGCGCCGCCAGGGATACGACGCCGCCTACGAAAGGAACGAGCTTGGATCGTACGCGCTCCGTCACAATTGCCGCCACCTCGCTCGGAGGATAGGCCGACATGTCGAGCTGTCCGCTAATGCCCCAGCCGAATAGAGCGACGCCGGCGTTGAAATGCGTGGGGCAGAACCACGGTGGAAGGGTGTAGCGTCCCTCGCGCAAGAATTGTGTGGCGAGCGGCATGGCGTAGCGGTCCGCGCACTGCTCCGCGAAGGCGCTCGCACCAGGGTTGCGCAGACCGGCGGAACCGCTCAGGTAAATCTTGGGGACTCCGTAGGTTTCGAAGGTCAAGACATGCTCGACATCCGGCGTGCTCCACTCGCCGCGATAGGTGAGCTTGGCGATCTTTTTGTACCCGGCCTCCGCAAGGGCAGGCGCGAGGGCGTCGTCGAGTTTCGTGCGCTTGGGCTTGACGTCGTCGGAGCGTGTGTCCGAAAGGCTTCGCGGTCGCGGCTGCGTCGCGTCACCTGGCGGGCGTGGAAAGCGCTCGCGCATTTGCTCGAGCGCATTCAGCATTTGCCGAGCTCGGGCTTTCTCCTCCGCAGACACTTCGCCGGGAACGACGCCGATCACGCCCGCGATCGACCGTGGATGACCGGGCATATCGTGCTCAGTCGATGGCGAATCCGGGCTTGCCACAGGAACTGCGCCGTTTTGGTCCGGGCCGTTCGAGGTTCCTTTCTTCATCCGATCAATCCTTAATCGAATTCGTCTTCGCCCGGATACTGATAGGTGCGCACGCGAATGCCCGCTTCATAGAGCCTCAGCGTCAGACTTGCCCGGCCGAAATTCACCATTGGGCAGAACGCACAGAAGGCCTCGTACGCGACGCGTGATATTTTGAAGCGTGACGGTACCCGCGTCCACCCGCCAGTTTCGTAGATAGCCACGTCCTTGTCGACCTGCGAGCTATCGAAATTGATCGTGTCATACATCGTCGTCTTGACTTCAACGCCGATATAAAGTTGTGACACAGGGTCGAGAACTATAAAATCAAAGACGCGCGGCGTCGCAAAACCGGGAATGTCGACGACTGTCGGCCCGGCGGAGACGATGGCGAACCCGTGCGCTTGATAGAGTTCGATCGCGTGGTCGACGGCCGCCTTATGCTGGGCGTTCGGTCCGACGCCGTTGAAGGCGGGGCGCCCGGACTCCGCCGCCTCCGCCGAACCTATCGGATTGAGATATTGAGGCCAATTGTCCGAGTCGTCAGCAATTTGAACGCCCTCGGACGCGCGGTTGGTCGGAGAGCCCTGATCGCTGGTCGGTGACGTATCGTTCGGTGCGTGCGGGCCGCCCGTGCTATCGCCACTCGTCCACTGGCCGCTCGGTCGCCCGCTTCCGGCGGGCAACGCGCGGCTGGTCGGGGTCGTACGCGCGTTCGATACCGTCCGGCGGCGGCTCGCCCAGCAGCGCCACGATGACGCCCGGCGGTACGCCGCTCCTCATCAGGCCGTCGGCCATGAACAATCCTCGTGCGTCCTCGCTCGGGTGTTCGAGGCGGCCGACGCCAGCGAGCGCGAGATGGGTCAGCGCGAGCGGCGCGTCGCCCCCGCGGGCCTTGGCGAGCGCGCGTCGAACATGCGTCGCGGCGGACGGATCGAGCGGCCGCCCGGTGGCGACAGTCGCGAGCGCGACTGCGCGCTCCGCTTGCGCCGCTTCATCGCCGGCGCTGGCGAGCTTCGTCACGCCGAGCAGGAGAGCGCCGCGTTCGAAGGTTGGTATCGCCGAGACGCGCGCCGTCGTTCCGCGCGCGGCCCAATCCGCGCGCAGCGTTTCGATCAGCATAGTTGCGCTCCTGATTTAGAAGCGCGGCGCGATGGGGTTGGCGAGGCTCAGCTTGGTGAGCGCGAGCGCGCGCTCGTGCGGCGGCAGGTCGGCGAGGCGGCGGATCGCGTCGTCTGTCGGATCACCCGCTGTTTCGCGGCCGACGTCGGCGATCTTGGCGACCGGCCGCAGCGCCGCGCGCGCCGGCAAGGGCTGCGCTTCGAGCGCGGCGACGCGGCCGGTGAGGTCCGCGACGGCCGGCGACAGAGCGTCAAGCGCATTGCGCAGCCCAAAGGTCTCCTCGGTCGCCTTCTCCAATTTGCGCACGGCCTCGGAGAGCGCCGAGGCGGCCTTGGCGAGCGCTTCGGACGACGTCGGGGAGGGCGGGGGCGCAGCGTCGCGGACAGTCTCCCTCGCCGTCGCTAGCGGCGCGGCGGCGATCGGCTCAGCCACGGCCTCGGCGACATCAACCGTCGCGGCGAAAGCGCGCTTCTCGACCGTGCCGTCCTTGACCACCTCGAAGGTCGCGCCGGGCACGCAGGGCAGATCGACGAGCGAGATTTCGTTGGGCTCGGCGGTGTAGCGCGTCAGGCCCGTGTCGGCGTCCGGCCAGCGCTTCACATAGCGGCCGCCCTGGCTGAAGCCGGTGTAAACTCCTTCCTGGACTTTGCGCCATTCGTCGTCGTCGACGATTTGCGCCGCGACGAGGATGCGCTTGTTGTCGTCGTCGAAGGCGATGTCGGTCAGCTTGCCGGCGGCGACGCGGCCGTGCATCGCCCGCACGGCGCCGTGCGACTTGCCGCCGCTTGCGGCGAGCGCCTCGGCCGACCAAGCCTCGAAATAGGGCTTGGTCGAAGCATAGTCGCAGATCTCGCCGACACGGTCCGGCACTTCGGCGGTGGCGACGCCATGCACGACGCGCTGGTCGAGATCGATTTTGGAGAGAGACACGAAAAGTTCAAGCGCCGACATGCGTCGCAGCTCCGTTGACGGGGGTGAAGGAAGGATTGCGGAGGAGAGGCGCGTGGCGCGCGTCGCAGGATCGGGGAGGGGCGGCTTCGCCTTATGCGCGGGCCGCTCAAGGCCTCGGCGCCATTTCCCCATTGTTGAACATTATGCCGCGAACGGCGTAAGTGCGCAATAAAATGTTCGTGTTTTGTTCCAGCGCAGGCCCGTCGACGCTGGCGTCAGCGCCAAGCCTTCATTGATTGCTTGGAGGCGATTGTGCGTGAGGGAAAGATGAACTCAAGGACGGCCCAAACGGCCGCCGCCGAAGCGGCGCCTCGCATCCTTGGCTTCATCTTTCCCTCACGCTTCGCTCCGCCAAGCAAACAATGAGGGCCTCTGCACTCACTGCTCAATCTGCGGGCAGCCGCTTGCGTCCGCCTTCCCGCGCGCTTATGGCGGAAAGCGAACCTGGGCTCCCCATGCGCTCTTTCGCAACGTCGATTCTGCTTGCGCTGCTGATCGCGGCCGCGCCCGCGCGGGCGAGTGCGAGTTGGACGTTCTGCGTGGCGGCCTCGCCAGGCGGCAAGGACGTCTGGATCACCGACGTCTTCGCCGCGGCGCGCGATCGCGAGCGGCTCGAAACGGACTTGAAGAGCTATCTCAAAACGCGGGGCGTCGCGGGCGCGATTGCGCAATGCCCGTTGCCCAAGGACGACAAGATCGACGTCGTCAACGCGCAATTCACCGCCGCCGAATTCAATCGCAAGCTCGGCCACGCGCTGCACGAGGTGAACGCGCCGGAGTTCGAGCCGAGGCGGTGACCAGGCCGCGCATGCATGCAAACGCTACCGGCGGGGCGGGCAACGGGCCTAGCAGGCCCCGCACTGAGTCTACCGGGGTAGATACGTAGGATCCCCGTGGTCTTCTCGACCGCGGTAACGCAGCGCCTCTGCCTTCTGACGTTCACTCAACGTTGCAAAAAAACCGGTCATCTCACGGGGCTTTGCATTGATTGGCTCAGGTTCTGGAACGCGCCCAGTCGTAAATCCAGCCAGCGGCCAAAACCGTCCAGCGAATTTTCTTGCAAGAGCGTTCATTTTACACCTGTTTTCTATAAAACACGTCGCCTTTTGGAGGCGTGACGCGCTGGAACCCATAGGTGTCCCTGTACAAGTTCTCTAACGCGGAATTTACCGGTTGGATCCTTAACTCTTTCCTACCAACTCCCTGCGCATAGTTAGCGCACGCCTCCAGCGCAATCAGGATGCGACGTCCTTTCAATTTACAGTCCATCCTAGGGTTGCCCTCCAGAAAACGCAACTCGACAGATTCCCCGGTCGTCAAGGCGAGGCCCAGGCCGCAAAGCCTCTCTTCGTCGTCCCAAATGGCGAAATCGAGGCGGTCCGGGTCTCGATGGCGACGCATGATTTCTGCCCAGTCCCAACAAGCGTCAGCATGGCGCGGGATGGGTTTCCAATGATTTTCAATGGCCTCAAGGGCTCTGCCACTATATTCTCCGATCCGAAATCGGCACCCGATCAGCGGAGACATGGTGGCTTCAGCTCGGCGGTAGGCCGAAAATCTGGTGTTCAGATATTTCTCTGAATTTTTTGCGATTAAGGACAATTGACTGCACCGCGCGAATGATCCCCGCATAACGGCGAATCCCCGCTAGATCAACAACCGGTGCTTGTCTTTATCCACATTGCTGGGAGAGGCGCGGCCGTGACGGCATTGAAGTCTTGTTTGAAGGTCGGCTCACCCGCCTTTCGCCTCCCCCGCGTAATAATCCATCATCCCCCGCGCCCCGTCTTGCGACCCGATGAGGTCCGCGATCGCCCACACCAGCGCGTCGGCGCGGTCGGGTGAGAAGCCGGTGGCCTTCGCGTCGAAGTCCGGCGTCAGCGCGCAAAGCTGGTCCTCGAGCTTGGCGAAGGCGCCGGCATGGAACACGACCCCGCGTTCGTAAGCCGCGGCGACCGGCTCGGCGCGCAAAAACTTGCCGCGCGTCGCCGTCACCTTGCGCACCGGCAGGTTCGGCTCGCTCTGGCGCAGCACCGCGACGACCATGTCGCCGCCGTTGTTGATCTCCGCGACGACCCGATTGGCGGCGAAGCGGCGAAAGGCGGCGCCGACGCGGGCGGCCCATTCCCCAGGGGTGTCGCCCTGGCTCGAGAGATCGGCGAGGACGTGGATCGCGCCCTGCGCGGTTCGTCCGACGACGACGATGCCGCATTCGTCCGCCTTGGCGCCCGATTTCGCGGGCGGATCGACGCCGACGATGATCTCGCTGTAGTCGGCCGGCGCGGCGCTCGCCGCGAGCCGCTGGCGCTCGATCAGCGCGCGGGTCCACAGCGCGCCGGGCGCCTCTTCGACGATTTCCGCAAAAAGCTCCTGGCGGCCGATCGCACGGCCTTGGTAGCGCGCGGTGATGCGCTGGAGGAACGCCTCGGCGAGATGATGCACATTGTCGAAGGTCGAACCGCGGGTGACGATCGCGTCCTTGTCTTCGATCAACTGCTTGATGAGCTTAGTCGGCCGGGGCGTCGTCGTGATGACGGCCTGCGGCCGGATCCCGAGCCGCAAGCCCAGCAGCGCCTGCTCGAAGGCGTCGGCGTGGCGCCAGGCGGCGAGTTCGTCCATCCACAATTTTTCGTGTTGTTTCCCCCTGAGCCGGTCCGGCTCCTCCGCGGAAAACAACTGCGAGACGGCGCCGTTGGGCCAGGAGAGGCGCGCCGAGGCGCGCGCGTAGCGCGGCCGCTCCTCCCTGGGACAAATCGCCATCAGCCCGGATTCGCCCAGCACCATGATCTCGCGCACGTCGTCGCGCGTCGCGCCGATCAGGTTGACGATGGCGAAGGTCTTCGTCCACTGGCGCACCGCCTCGGCGCCGGTGCGCGTCTTGCCGGCGCCGCGTCCGGCGAGGATCAGCCAATAGACCCAGTCGCCGTCAGGGGGCATCTGCTCGGGCCGCGCCCACAGCGACCAGTCGTGGAACACCTCCTGGCATTCCTTCTCGCTCAAGGTCGCCAGCAGTTTGGCGCGATCCGCAGGCGAGAGTTCGAGCAGCATGCCGATGTTGCGCAGCATTGCAGCGGCGCCGCCGGGCCGTCCTCGCCAGCCGCGCCCACGCGGCTTGCGCCCGCTCACGCCTCGGCCTTTCGGGCGGCGATCATGCGCGCGGCCATCGTATTGAGCTTGGTCAGCAGCCGCTCACGCGCGCCCTCGTCATAGCTCGAAGGCGTCGGCGTCAGGCGCGAGAAGCCGTGGTAGCGGTCGAGCCGGTCGAGGATCTTGAGCATCCGATCCACCGCCGGCAGGTCGCCGTTCTCGGCGCTCGCCGCGAGGCGCGCGCTCATCGCCTCGAGGCGGGCGATTTGCAGACGCGCATAATCCTCGGCGGGCGCCACCCAGCGTCGCCGGAGTTCGTCGCGCAGAATGGTTTCCACCCGCTTGCGCGAAAGGCCTTCCTTCGCGGCTATCGCGTCGACGCCCTCGCCGGACACGAGCGCAACGAGGATTTTCGGCCCTCGCCGCGCGGGCGCGGCTTTGCGCGCGCGGGCGGGCGCGTCTGACGACGGCATGAGCGATCCTGCAAGGTTGGGGAGAAGCGGCGCACGCTCTGAACGCGCCATCGCCACTGTGCAAGACTATGCCTCAAACGGCGTAAGTCGGCAATAAAATGTCGCGTCGCTGCGTTGGGCGATGAGATTTATGAAAGGAATGTCAGGCGGTTAGCGGCAAGTCTTAAGCGCATTGCGCGCCGCCTCGCCGCTTCAACCTCGCCCTGGCGCAGAGGGCCGCACGCGGCCGGAATTATGGTGAAGTATTCGTATGTTAGTGGAAACTGTGAAGCCTTCGCCTCAGCGCTTCCGACTCTCGCCGAATCCCAATTCGACCACGTTCCAGACGACGATCGCGATCGCCAGCGCGTCAAAAACGTAAGTGAGCCATTCGGGCATCGTCCCTTCCGAGCGCGGCTGATACCAGTTCGCGGCGCCGGCGAGCAGCAGCGAGAAGGGCAGCAGGCCGGCGAGCGCCGGCGGTTTGGCGCGGTCGGCGAAACGCTTGGCGCTGACGAAATATTCCGCGACAGCGCAGAAGATCAGCGCGAAGGCGTAAATGAGAAAATAGAGGTGCGTCGCGACGACGCGCAGGTCGATGAAGGCTTCGCGGTTCAGGTCGCGCGGCGCGTCCGGCGCGATGACGAGCCAGATCAGCGTCATGACGAGGGCGACGCCCACCGGCGCCGCGCTCGCGCCAGCCCAGGCGCCTCGGTCGATCACACCCTCGGCCTCGCGGTAGAGGAAGCGGAAGCGTTCGGCGCCGGGAGCTTTCGGCATCAGTCTCTCAGCAACTCGTTGATGCCCGTCTTGGCGCGGGTCTGCGCGTCGACTGTCTTGACGATCACCGCGCAATAGAGCGAGGGGCCCGGCGAACCGTCGGGCAGGGGCTTGCCCGGCAGCGAGCCCGACACGACGACCGAATAGGGCGGGACGTAGCCGACATGCATCTTGCCGGTGGCGCGGTCGATGATCTTGGTCGAAGCGGAAATGAACACGCCCATCGAAATGACGGAGCCTTCGCCGACGATGACGCCCTCGACCACCTCGGAGCGCGCGCCGATGAAGCAATCGTCCTCGATGATGGTCGGGTTGGCCTGCAGCGGCTCCAGCACGCCGCCGATGCCGACGCCGCCGGAGAGATGCACGTTCTTGCCGATCTGCGCGCAGGAGCCGACCGTCACCCAGGTGTCGACCATGGTCTTCGCGTCGACATAGGCGCCGAGATTGACGAAGCTCGGCATCAGGATCGCGTCCGGCGCGATGAAGGCCGAGCGGCGCACGATCGCGCCGGGCACGGCGCGGAAGCCTGCGCCGCGGAAGGCGGCCTCGTCCCAGCCCGCGAACTTCGAGGGGACCTTGTCCCACCAGGGCGCGCCGCCGGGGCCGCCCGGGATCACGGCGTTGTCGTTGAGGCGGAAGGACAGCAGCACCGCCTTCTTGAGCCACTGATTGACCTTCCAGGAGTTCGGCCCGCTGGCGCCCGGAATCTTCTCCGCGACGCGCGCCGCGCCGCTGTCGAGGAGGGTCAGCGCACGCTCGACCGCGTCGCGCACGTCGCCGGTCGTGCGCGTGTTGATGGTGGCGCGATCCTCGAAGGCCTGCTCGATAAGGCTTTGCAGTTTAGCGTCGGACATTGTGCTTTCCAGAATTGGGGCGCGGGAGGTTTCTGCGCTGGCGGGGCGCTTGTCAATGGCGGGCGGTCGCCAGCTTCGCCTACCGAAGGCCCAGGGCTAAATGGGAAGTTCCGCGAACTCTGTTTGCTCCAGTCCTCGCCGGCGTCCTTGGGGGCGTTATCGATCGCAAGCCTTTTGCATTCTGGGGGACGCGCCGAGCAGCTCTTTTCGTCATGGCCGGGCTTGTCCAGCCTTGTGCCGGGCACCCACGCGGAGCCGACGCGTCATAGGGTCTATGTGACGGCGCCGCGTAGATGGCCGGGACAAGCCCAGCCAAGACGGTGTGCGTCAACCCATGCAAATGGCCCGAGTTCACGCTAAGATTTTAGCCGCAAGTGGATCGCCCCCTACAACTCACTTGAAACTTCGAGGAATTGCGCTCGCCGCAAGAAGCATCCGCCATGCGCGTCCCGCTTAGGCATTGCGCCACTTGAGCACGCGGAGCTATGGAGATTGGCGAAGGCTATAGTAACAATAAATAAGCATGCGCATATATAAAGGTAATGTATAGTAGTAATTGGGATGAGAGTGAGTCCATCGAAATTGAGATAGATAAGCGTAACAGTATAAAGGTAATTTATAGTAGTAATTGTGATGAAAGTGAGTCCGTCGAAATTGAGATAGGTATAAGCGCTGCGACACTGAGTGTGTCGCTGTCAGGAGCCACTGGTGGCGGACGCGCCCCAGCCAGCGGCGGAAATTGGCCCTGCAGGCCTTTGACATTGCGGCCTAACACCCTCGAAAAAGGGGCGCGCCCGCCTCGTCACCGCACCAGCACGTTCCTGAACTGCCAGGGGTCGCTCTCGTCGATGTCCTCGGGGAAGAAGCCGGGGCGGTTCGTCAGCGGCGTCCAGTCGGTGTAGACGCCGACCACCGGGCCGAGATAGGGCGTCTGCACTTCGAGGCAGCGGCGGAAGTCCATCTCGTCGGCCTCGACGATGCCCGCTTTGGGGTTCTCCAGCGCCCACACCATGCCGGCGAGCACGGCGGAGGTCACCTGCATGCCGGTCGCGTTCTGATAGGGCGCGATTGCGCGCGTCTCCTCGACCGACAATTGCGAGCCGTACCAATAGGCGTTGCGCTTGTGGCCGTAGAGCAACACCCCGAGTTCGTCGACGCCATCGACGATCTCGGCTTCACCGAGGATGTGGTGCTCCTTCTGCACCTCGCCGGCGCGGCCGAAGAACTCGTGCAGCGACAGCACGGCGTCGTCGCAAGGGTGATAGGCGTAGTGGCAGGTCGGCCGGTAGAGGGCTTCGCCCTTGACGTCGCGCACGGTGTAGTAGTCGGCGATCGAGATCGCCTCGTTGTGCGTCACCAGGAAGCCGTACTGGCCGAGCGCCGTCGGGGTCCAGGAGCGCACGCGCGTATTGGCGCCCGCCTGGTTGAGATAGATCGCCGCGCCGCAGCCTTGGCTGTGGAAGCCGGCGTTTTCGGGCGCCCATTTCTCATGCGTGCCCCAACCGAGTTCGGCCGGCTGCATGCCCTCGGAGACGAAGCCCTCGACCGACCAGGTGTTGACGAAGACGTTGCGCGGCTTCGGATTCTTGGCGCGCTGGGTGTCGCGTTCGGCGATGTGCACGCCCTTGACTCCCAGGCGCTGGGCGAGGCGGCCCCATTCCCCGCGCGTCTTCGGTTCGTCCCCCGCTTCGCCAAGATCCTTCTGCAGGTTGATGAGCGCCTGTTTGACGAACCAGGAGACCATGCCTGGATTGGCGCCGCAGCAGGAGACCGCGGTCGATCCGCCGGGGTTGGCGCGCCGCTCGGCGAGCACCGTCTCGCGCAGCGCATAGTTGGAGCGCGCTTCCGCCCCGAGCGACTTGTCGAAATAGAAGCCGGTCCACGGTTCGACGACGGTGTCGATGTAGAGCGCGCCGATCTCGCGGCAGAACCGCATGATGTCGAGCGAGGACGTATCCACCGACAGATTGACGCAGAATCCCTGGCCCTCGCCGGCGGTGAGGTACTTGCCGAGCACCTCGCGATAATTTTCGCGCGTGATCGCGAGGTGAACGAGTTTGATGCCGCGCTCGTCGAGCAGCTTGCGATCCGAACCGTCGGGATCGATGACGACGAAACGCTCTTTATCGTAATCGAAGTGGCGCTCGATCAGGGGCAAGGTTCCCTTGCCGATCGAGCCGAAACCGATCATCACGATCGGGCCGTCGATGCGCGCGTGGCGGGGCCAATGCGACATGGCGTCCAGTCTCCTAAGCTCGGGCGAGTGGACGTCGGGCGTCCGGCGCGGCGGTTAAAAGCAAGCTACGGCCCCGCCGTCAATACCGGAGGAGGCCGAGTTTCGTCGTAAAACCGTCAAACGGCGCCCTCTCAGAGGCCATCCGCCCCGCCGTCGGAGCGCGGATCGTGCGTCGCGGCGATTGCGCCTTTCGCGTTGCGCATCAGGGCGCCGGCGTGTCCCAAGAGGTCGCGCTGCGCCGGGCCGCGCCATTCGATGTCGTGTCCGGCTTTGGCGAGAGCGGCGGCGACCGTGTCGTCGTATCCCTCTTCGAGCTTCAGGCTCACCGTCTCGACGCCCCAGGAGCGGCCGAATAGAAAGCGTGGCGCGCTGACCGCCTGGGCGAGGCTCTCACCGGCGGCGATGCGGGTGAAGACCTGCGCCTGGAACTGCGGCTGCCCGTCGCCGCCCATCGAACCGTAGGAGAGAACGCGGCCGTCGTCGAACACGGCGAGCGGCGGGTTCAGGGTGTGAGTGGGCCGCCGACCCGGACGCAGGGGATTGCGCGCGCCGGCTTCGAGCGAGAAGGCGAGGCCGCGATTCTGCATCGTCACGCCGGTCCCAGGCAGCACACAGCCCGAGCCGTACTCCCAATAGACCGACTGGATGAACGAGACCGCGAGGCCGTTGTCGTCGATCGCGCCCATCCACACCGTATCGCCCTGGTCCGGCGGCAGCGGCCATGGCGCGGCGCGGTTCATATCGATGTGCGCCGCCTGCGCGTCGAGCCACGGCGCCGAGAGCAGAGCCAGGAAGTCATGCGTCGCATAGGCGAAGTCGACGCAGGCTTCGTTGCGGATCGTCAGGGCGCGCTTGCTGGCTTCGATCAGCGCATGGGTGTGGGCGAAGCCCTCGACGCGGCTGACGCCGAGCCGCTCGTAGAGGCCAAGCAGCACCAGGGAGGCGAGCCCCTGCGTCGGCGCCGGCGTGTTGTAGAGGGTCGCCCCCTTGATCCGGAGGGAAAGCGACTTGCGCCAAGCGGCTTCGAAGCGGCCGAGGTCGGCGCGCGTCACAAAGGAGCCGATGCGCTCCAAATCGACCGCGATCTCGCGGCCGACGTCGCCGCGATAAAAATCGTCGAGCCCGGCGTGGGCGAGCTGCGCGAAGGTGTCGGCGAGGCGCGGCATGCGGCGCGTCGCGCCCGCTTCAGGCCGCTTGCCCTCGACGAGAAAAGTCTCGGCGAAGCCGGGCGCGGCCATCAGCGCGGCGTCGGCGGTCGGATCGTAGCGCCCCTCGGAGGCGGAGATGGCGTAGCCTTCGCGGGCGTGGCGTTCGGCGGGCTCCAGCAGAGTCTTGAGCGGCAGGCGGCCGCCGAGCGCCTTGGACAGCGCCAGCGCCGCGACCCATCCGCCGATCGCCCCGGGGACCGTCAGGGCCGCCAACGGCCCGCGCGTCGGAATAGTCGCGTGCTCGAGCTTGCGGTAGGCCTCGGCGGTGGCGCGCTCGCCCGCATGGCCGCAGGCTTCGATCGCGCGCACGCGTCCGCCCGGTTCGCGAATGAGCCAGAAGCCGTCGCCGCCGATCCCGTTCATGTGGGGATAGACGACCGCGATCGTCGAGGCCATCGCGACCATCGCCTCGATCGCGTCGCCGCCTTGGGCGAGACAGTCGCGCCCGGCGGCGGCGGCGAGGCGATGCGGCGCGGCGACGGCGGCGCGCGAGAATTCAGGGGTGTCGTTCAACGGGCTGCTCGGGTTGGAGGAGGGGAACGCGCACCTTGCGCAAGCTGGGCCCATGGTATACGGGGGCGGACGCCGCACGAAAAGGTTGGAGTTCCCGTGGCCGCCAACGCCCGCATCAACTGGACCAACGCGACGACGCTCGGCAGCGTCGCGGTGCTGGTCGGCACTGAACTCGTCGGAGCCGGCGGCGCAGCGGGCTGGGCGATCGGCGGGCTGTTCCAGCTCGGCGACACGGTGACCCACATTCTCGAGGCGGTGTTCGTGCTGAGCGCGCTTTCCGCGCTCTACGCCTTCCTCAAGGCCGCGCTCGCTCACGAGCCGATCCGGAGCTAGGATCGGTCGCCTTTCCCAGCGATCGCCTCGCGCACCGCTGGCGCGACCACCGTTCCGAAAAGTTCGATCGAGCGCATGACCGCCTGGTGCGTCATGGCGCCGACGCGCATCTGCATGAGATAGCGCTGGTGGCCGAAAATCTCGTGCTGGGCGAGAATCTTGGCGATCGCTTCGTCCGGCGTTCCGACGATCAGATGCCCGTTCGGCGCCCGCCCTTGCTCGAATTGCCCGCGCGTCAGACCCGGCCAGCCGCGTTCGCGGCCGATGCGCGACATCGTCTCGGCATAGGGCGGGTAAAAGGCTTCGACCGCCGCCTCGCTGGTGTCGGCGAGGAAGCCGTGGCCATTGATGCCGAGCGCGAGGCTCGCGGGATCATGGCCGCCGCGCGCGCCCGCCTCCCGATAGAGCCGGGCGAGGGGCGCAAAACGCGCCGGCTCGCCGCCAATGATCGCCAGCGCCAGCGGCAGCCCGAGCACGCCGGCGCGCGCGACCGATTGCGGGGTGCCGCCGACGGCGATCCAGACGGGCAGGGGATCCTGCAAGGCGCGCGGATAGACGCCGAGCCCCCTGAGCGGCGCCCTCAGGCGCCCTTCCCATGTCACGCGCTCGCTGGCGCGGATGGCGAGCAGCAGGTCGAGCTTTTCTGCGAACAATTCGTCGTAGTCGTCGAGGTCGTAGCCGAACAGCGGAAACGACTCGATGAACGAGCCGCGGCCCGCCATGATCTCGGCGCGGCCATGCGACAGCAGGTCCAGCGTCGCGAACTGCTGATAGACCCGAACGGGATCGTCGGAGCTGAGCACCGTCACCGCGCTCGAGAGACGAATTGTCTTCGTGCGCGCGGCTGCGTAGGCGAGCGCCACGGCGGGCGCCGAGATCGCGTAATCGGCCCTGTGATGTTCGCCAAGGGCGAAAACGTCGAGCCCGACGCCGTCGGCCAGCTCGATCTCCGCCATCGTCTCGGCAAGCGTGCGCTCGACGTTGATTGGTTGGCCGGTCGCCGGATCGCGGTCGGTTTCGACGAAGGTGTAGACGCCGAATTGCATCGCTCACAGCTCCTGGCTCCCCGGCGCGTTGTATCCGCCCGCGAGGGGGCTGGCAAAGGCGAGAGCTCTCCTGTCGCTCCCGCCTTCGTGGCGGGTGGGCAGGCGCGCGTGAAAAAATCGGGGGCGTCGATACCGCCTGACAGAGGAAGGCTCTATGCTAGCTGGCGACACAGGGAGGAGAACGCCGTGAGCGTAAAGCCGATCAGCCGTTTTTCGGTTCCCGATCTTGCCGACGCGCCGCAGGACGTCCGCGAGCGGATTCTCCAGGTGCAGGAGAAGTCCGGCTTCGTGCCGAACGTGTTCCTCGTTCTGGCGCGGCGGCCCGATGAGTTCCGCGCCTTCTTCGCCTATCACGACGCGCTGATGGACAAGCCCGGCGGCCTCACCAAGGCCGAGCGCGAGATGATCGTGGTGGCGACTTCAGCCGCGAACCACTGCCATTACTGCGTCGTCGCACACGGCGCGATCCTTCGCATTCGCGCCAAGGATCCGCTGATCGCCGACCAGGTCGCGATCAACTACCGCAAGGCGGACATTCCGCCCAAGCACAAAGCGATGCTCGACTTCGCGCTTGCCGTCGCGACCCGCTCGCAGGAGGTGGAGGACGCCGACATCAAGGCGCTGAAGGAGCACGGCTTCACGCCCGAGGACGTCTGGGACATCGCCGCGATCGCCGCCTTCTTCGCGATGTCGAACCGGCTCGCCAATGTCGCCAACATGCGCCCGAACGACGAGTTCTATGCGATGGGGCGGGGCGAGGGCGGACGCTGACTTTATGGACGGCGGGGGTTCCTCGCGACCGGCGGTCGCCTAAACGGTGCGGACCGGGCCCCCATACCGCGCCACAAGCGGATCGGCCGTGAGGAGGGTCAAACCGTCGACGACAACTTGCGCGACGAGAATGCGGTCAAACGGATCTTTGCGGATCGATGGCAGCCTCAACGTCTGAATCGCATGCGCTCCCGAGACGAACAACTCGCGACGGTCGTTGGCGACAAGTCAGCGGTTTCACGCTTTGCCCTGGAACAGCCGCTCGATCTCGGCTTCGGCCATTCGGTCGAAGTCGGCGGGAACGCGAATTCGGCCCCTGAGGAAGCCGATAGGGCGAATCTCGCGTGCCGCTGGCGGCTCCAGCGGCACGACTTTCACGAGCGGCTTGCCGGCTTTGGCGATAACGAACGCCTCTCCCTTGGCGGCCTTCTCGACGAGACGCGACAGGTGCGTCCTGGCTTCACGGATGTTGTAGGTTTCCATTACAGCCTCGAGCTGAACTTAGTCCAATGAGCTTAGTCCATTGGCAGGCAGCGCAAGTTCAGGAGTTTCGAGGGCCGCCTCTCACTCCTTCTTCCCCCAGCCGCCGCCGGTCGGCGTGACGATCTCGATCGCTTCGCCCGCCTCCAGCACCGTCTGGGCGCAGCCCTGCAACTCCTCACGCCGTCCGTCGTTGCGGCGCACGATGTTGTGGCCGAGTTCGCCGGGTTCGCCGCCGTCGACGCCGAAATTCGGGACGCGGCGATGGCCGCTGAGGATGGCGAGCTCCATGCCCTGGCGAAAGCGCAGCCGACGCAGCGTGCCGTCGCCGGCCTTCCATTGCCCCTTGCCGCCGGAGCCGCGCCGGATGTGAAAGTCCTCGAGCACAACGGGGAAGCGCGATTCCAGGACTTCCGGGTCGGTCAGCCGCGAATTGGTCATGTGCGTATGCACGCCGCTCGCGCCGTCGAAGCCGGGGCCGGCCGGCGCGCCCGAGCAGATCGTCTCGTAATATTGGTAGCGCGCGTCGCCGAAAGTCAGGTTGTTCATCGTGCTCTGAGCCGAGCTCAGCGCGTGCAACGCGCCGAACAACGTGTCGGTGACGGCCTGCGAAGTCTCGACATTGCCGGCCACCACCGCGGCGGGATAGCGCGGCGACAACATCGATCCTTCCGGGATGATGATGCGGATCGGCCTGAGACACCCGGCGTTCATCGGGATCTCGTCCTCGACCATCACGCGGAACACATACAGCACCGCCGCGCGCGCGACCGGCTCGGGCGCGTTGAAGTTGGTGGCTTGCTGCGGCGACGTGCCGGTGAAGTCCACGGTCGCTTCTCGCGCTTGCCGATCGACGGTGATCTTCACTTTGATCACCGCGCCCTGATCCATCTCGGTCGCGAACTCGCTGTCCTTCAGCCGGTCGATCACCCGGCGCACGCTCTCGGCGGCGTTGTCCTGCACGTGGCCCATATAGGCCTGCACGGTTTCGAGGGAGAACGCCTCGACCATGTGGCGCAATTCGCGCGCGCCCTTCTCGTTGGCGGCGATCTGCGCCTTCAGATCGTTGACGTTCTGCAGCGGATTGCGCGCGGGATAGGGGCCGCTCGCCAGCAGTTCGTAAAGCTCCTTCTCGCGGAACCGGCCGCGCTCGACCAGCAGGAAATTGTCGATATAGACGCCTTCCTCGACAATGTTCGTCGCACGCGGGCTCATCGAGCCCGGCGCAATGCCGCCGACGTCCGCGTGGTGACCGCGCGAAGCGGTCCAGAACAGGATCTTCTCGCCCTTGTCGTCGAACACCGGCGTGCAGACGGTGATGTCGGGCAGATGCGTGCCGCCGTTGTAGGGCGCGTTGAGCGCGAAGACGTCGCCAGGGTGGATATTGCCCTCGTTGAGGCGGATGATCGTTTCGACCGAGCGGTCCATCGAGCCGAGATGCACCGGCATATGCGGCGCGTTGGCGACGAGGCGCCCCTCGGCGTCGAACACCGCGCAGGAGAAGTCCAGCCGCTCCTTGATGTTGACGGAATAGGCCGTGTTCTGCAGCGTCACGCCCATCTGCTCGGCGATCGACATGAAGAGATTGTTGAAGATCTCGAGCATGACCGGATCGGCCTTGGAGCCGATCGCCTCGCGCCGGACGGCTTCCTTCACCCGCCGCAGCACGACATGGTTCTTTACGGTCACTTCCGCGCGCCAGCCGTCCTCGACGACGATCGTCTGGTGCGGCTCGATGATGAGCGCCGGGCCCATGACATTGGCGCCGAGCGGGATGTTCTGGCGCAAGTAGACGTTCGCCTCGCGCCATGCCCCGTTCGAGAAGAACCGGCTCGCGCGCTCGGGCGAGGGCGAGGCCGCCTCGCCGATCGGCTGCGCGCGTTCATCGAATGGCGCGGCGCCGCCGATCGCCTCGACGTTCACCGCTTCGATGACGAGCGCCTTGCTCGGATCGATGAAGCCGAAGCGCGCCTTATGCGCCGTTTCGAAATCGCGCTTCATCGCGCTGGGTTCGCGGAACTCGACCTCGAGGGCGGTGTCAGCGCCGGCGTAGCGCAATTGCGCGCGCCGGCGCAGCTTGACTTCGTCGCGCGCGACGCCTTGCCCCACGACTTCCTGCGCCGCCTCGTCGCCGAGACGCTGCAGCAGGGCGGCGAGACGCTCCAGCGCTTCGTCGCTCAGAGGCTCCTCGACGCCCTGGCTGCGATGGGCGGTGATGTCGGCGAGCCCCATGCCGTAGGCGGAGAGCAGCGAGGAGAGCGGATGGATCAGCACCGTCTTGATCGCCAGCGCGTCCGCGACGTCGCAGGCGTGCTGACCGCCGGCGCCGCCGAAGCAATTGAGCGCATAGCGCGTCACGTCGTAGCCGCGCGCGACGGAGATCTTCTTGATCGCCTCGGCCATCTTTGCGACGGCGATGGCGACGAAGCCGTCCGCGACCTCCTCAGGACTACGCCCGTCGCCGATCTCGGACGCCAGCGCCTCGAACCCCGTGCGCACGCTCTCCGCGTCGAGCGGCTGATCCTGCCCAGCGCCGAAGATCTTGGGGAAGAAATCCTGATTCAGCTTGCCGGTCATCAGATTGGCGTCGGTGACGGCGAGCGGTCCGCCGCGCCGATAGCATTTGGGGCCGGGATCGGCGCCCGCCGAATCCGGGCCGACGCGAAAGCGGGCGCCGTCGAAATGCAAAATCGAGCCGCCGCCGGCCGCGACGGTGTGGATCATCATCATCGGCGCCCGCATGCGCACGCCCGCGACCTCGGTCTCGAAAGCCCGTTCGTAAGACCCGTCGAAATGCGCGACGTCGGTCGAGGTGCCGCCCATGTCGAAGCCGATCACCTCGTCGAAACCGGCGCTGCGTCCGGTCTGAGCCATTGCGACGACGCCGCCGGCGGGGCCTGAGAGGATGGCGTCCTTGCCGGCGAAGAGATGCGCCGCCGTGAGCCCGCCCGAGGACATCATGAACATGAGGCGCGCGCCGGTCCGATCCGCTTCGAGCGCCTTCGAGACGCGCGCGACATAGCGCGAGAGAATCGGCGAGAGATAGGCGTCGACCACGGTCGTGTCGCCGCGCCCGACGAGCTTGATGAGCGGCGAGCATTCATGACTGACGGAGACCTGGGCGAAGCCGAGCGAACGGGCGGCCTGCGCGACGAGCCGCTCATGTGCGGGATAGCGGTATGCGTGCATGAACACGATGGCGACCGCGTTGAAGCCCTCCGCCTTGGCGCGCGCGAGCGCGTCGCGAGCGGCGTCGAGGTCGGGCTTCGTCTCGACGGTCCCGTCGGCGAGAACGCGTTCGTCGATCTCCAGCACTTCGGAATAGAGCTGGTCCGGCTTGATGATGTTGCGGGCGAAAATCTTCGGTCGCGCCTGGTAGCCGATCTCCAGCGCGTCGCGGAATCCGCGCGTCGTCACCAGGAGCGTGCGCTCGCCGCGGCGTTCGAGCAGCGCATTGGTGGCGACGGTGGTGCCCATCTTGACGACGCCGATCGCGCCGGCGGGGATCGACGCGCCTCGGGCGAGGCCGAGCAGGTCGCGGATCGCCTGGACCGCGGCGTCGTCATAGGCCGGGTTCTCGGAGAGCAGCTTGCGCGCGTGGAGCCGGCCGTTGGGATCGCGGCCGATGACGTCGGTGAAGGTGCCTCCGCGGTCGACCCAGAAATCCCATTGTCCGGACGCGGACGGGGTCCCTTGCGAAACGGAATCGGCCAAGTGACGCTCCATGAATCTGATCGAGGTTTGACTTTGTAAGCAACTTATCGATAAGTTATCAGCATCGCAAGCGAACAGGACCCAGCAGTGGCCAAACCTCTGCAAGAAACGCCGCGGGCGCATGGGGTCGGACCGGTCGTCTCGTCCGCGCACTTGGCGGCCGGCGGCAGCCCGGCGTTGTCGGAATTCGAGTTCGGCCTGATTTTGGCGAGCCACGCCTTCCTGCGCTGGATCGTGCGCGCCATGGCGGCCGCCGGCTTTCCCGATCTCTCGCCCATCGACGTGATGACGCTCCATTCGATCAATCATCGCCAGCGCGGCAAACGCCAAGCCGACATCTGCCTCGTGCTCAACATCGAGGACACGCACCTCGTCGCCTACGCGATCAAGAAGCTCGAACGCCTCGGCCTCGTCAGGAGCGAGATTGTCGCCAAGGAGAAGATCGTATCGGTGACCGAGCGCGGCGACGCGGCTTGCCGCGCCTATCGCGAGATTCGCGAACGCGTGCTCGTCGATCCCGTCAAGGCGCTCGGCTTCGAGGAGGAAGGTCTGTCCCAATTGGCGGCGCGCCTGCGGGCGCTCTCGGGGCAGTACGACCAAGCGGCGCGGGCCGCAGCGAGCCTCTGACTCTGTCGGGCCGCGGCTGTGGAACACACGCTCGTGAACACGCCGCGTTCGCCGCGCCGATTGACTTTCGCTCCGATCCCGTCAGCTTTCGCTCCGCGCGGCGGCTGGACGCGCGCCATTGCGAGGCTGAGAATCAATGGATTACGTACGATTTGGCAACACCGGCATGAAAGTGTCGAGGCTCTGCCTCGGCTGCATGACGTATGGCTCGAAGAGGTGGCGCGACTGGGTCCTCGAAGAAGAGGAGTCGCGCCCGTTCATCAAGCGCGCCCTCGAATTGGGGATCAATTTCTTCGACACCGCCGACGTCTATTCGGTGGGCGCGAGCGAGGAAATCGTCGGTCGCGCGCTCAAGGATTTCGCTAAGCGCGACGAAGTCGTCATCGCGACGAAGGTGTACAACCCGATGGGCCCCGGCGTGAACGCGCGCGGCCTTTCCAGGAAGCACATCATGGACGCGATCGACGCCTCGCTGAAGCGCCTCGGCACGGACTACGTCGATCTCTATCAGATCCATCGCTTCGACTATCAAACCCCGATCGAGGAGACGGTCGAGGCGCTGAGCGACGTCGTGCGCGCCGGCAAGGCGCTCTATGTCGGCGCCTCCTCGATGTGGACGTGGCAGTTCGCGCGCATGATCTCGGTCGCGCGCGAGCGCGGCTTCGCCGAATTTGTCTCGATGCAGAATTTCTACAACCTCGTCTACCGCGAGGAAGAGCGCGAGATGATGAAGTTCTGCGCCGATCAGGGTCTCGCGGTCATTCCGTGGTCGCCGCTGGCGCGCGGATACCTCGCGGGCTCGGGCGTCGGCGAGACGGCCTCGACCGTGCGCGGGCGCACCGACGTCCATACGCGTGCGCTCGGCCTCGGCTCGCGTCAGGACGAGACGATCCGCCGCCGGGTCAACGAAGTCGCGGAGAAACACGGTACGAAGCCCGCTGTCGTCGCGCTCGCCTGGGTGCTCGCGAAATCCTACGTCACCGCGCCGATCGTCGGCGCCTCGAAGCCGCATCACCTCGAAGACGCGGTCGCGGCGCTTTCGCTGAAGCTCGACGCGCGCACCATCGCCAAGCTCGAAGAGCCCTATCAGCCCAAGCCCGTCGCCGGCCACGAGTAACCGGGAGCGCGCGACCGTCGGAAACTGAGGGCCCTCATCCGGCGCTTCGCGCTACCTTCTCAAGGCGAATGCGTAGCATTCGTCCGCTCCCGCAGGCGGGAGAAGGGTTGGGGGCTGCTCAACTGAATAGCTATCGCAGTCGGGCAAGCACCGTTGCGACCGCATTCGGAATTTGCGCCGGGGCGTCGATCAGCGGATCGGCGCCCGCCGCCGTGAGTTCCACTGAATCACCGTAACCCCACAGCGCTCCGATCGACCCGATGCCGACTGCGCGCGCGCCGAGCGCGTCGTGCTTGCGGTCGCCGATCATGACGACGCCGTCCGAGGCGGCGATGCGCTCGCGCTCGATGACGTAGGCGAGCAACTCGCTCTTCACCGCGCGCGAACCGTCCTTCTGCGAGCCGTGGATCGCCTCGAAATAGCCGGCGAGCGCGAAATGGTCGAGGATCGGCCGCGCATAGGCCTCGAGCTTCGAGGTCGCGACGAACAGCCGATAGCCGCTCGCCTTGAGAGCGTCAAGCGTACTGATGATCCCCGAATAGACCGTATTCTCGAACATGCCGACCGTCGCATAGCGCTCGCGATAGAGCGCCAGCATGGTGGCCGCTTTGTCGGCGCCGACGAGCTTGACGAAGCTGTCCTGCAAAGGCGGCCCGACGATCCATCGGAGTTCATTCTCCTCAGGGATGGGTCGCTCGAGGCCGTCGGCCGCGTTCAGCCTCTCGAGCGCGTAGCGCGTCGATCGAAAAATTCCCGGCGCCGAATCCGTCAGCGTGCCGTCGAGATCGAAAATAACGGAAGATTTGTTCATTTCAGGAGCACGAAGATGTCGACCTGCAGGTTCGGGTCATCGGGGGTTTTCACGTCGTTGAGATATTCCTCGACGAACACGTCCTGCGCGTCGATTCCCTTCTCGTCGAGGTAAGCGGTGATCGCCTCGTAAGTGGCGTCGATGTCCTCATAGGCGCCGCGATGCTCGAACCGCATCGCCTTGCCGACGGGGGTCTGCCCGAACTTCACCGTGTCGGAGAGCGACGTCTTGCCGTCGGGGATCGCCTCGATCGGGATCTCCGCGCGATAAGTGAAGCCGACGTCGTCCGCTTCGAGGAACACAGCGATCGGCCTGCCGGCGGCTTTCAGGCCGGCCTTGTCGAGCGCGGCGCGGACAGCGTCGATCGAACTTGTGATGGCGCCGAACACTTCGTCGCGATTGGCCTTCCCCTCGATGTAGGCGGCCGGGTGCGAGGTGAGTTCGCGTGTCTCGCCCATGGTCCCGCTTTCGCTGGGGGTCGGGCTCGGCGAGGCGGTCGGCGGCGGGTTCGGGCTCGGGGTCGGGGCGACCGGCGTCGCCTGGACCGTCGGCGTCGGAATCGGCGAAGTGGAGGGCGTCGGCGCCGCAGGCGGTGTCGACGGCGTGGAAAGCGGGGTCGTTGCCCCGGGCGCGACCGGCGAAGTCACAGCCGGCGCGGGGGCCGGGGGGCTCGACTGGACGGACGGCGACTGTTGTTGCGCAACGGCCGGAGCGATCCAAGGGGCCCCGAACAGGACGCCGCACGCGACGACCGCGGCGCCCCACCAAGCTTTCCCGTGGCGGGTCATTCGAGGCTTCTCCTGCCGACTGAATTACGCGCACTATGCGGGCAAGCGGTCGCGGCGCCAAGCCACGACGGTGGCGCGCGGCGCCATTTCTTTTCGCACGTGTTACGCGGGCGCGGGCTTCGTCCAGCGCAGGACAGGCTGGCGCGCCGCGCGTGTTTCGTCGAGCCTGCGGCGCGGCGCGTCATACGGCGCGCCGAGGAAGCGGTCCTTTTCACCGGCGAGCGCGCTCATCGCGAGATCGCGCAATGTCATGATGAAGAGATCGAGGCTCGCCTTCGACTCCGATTCTGTCGGCTCGATCAGCATCGCGCCATGCACGACGAGCGGGAAATACACCGTCATTGGGTGATACCCCTCGTCGATCATCGCCTTGGCGAAGTCGAGCGTCGTGAGGCCGGTGTCCTTCAGCCAGCGATCGTCGAACAAAGCCTCGTGCATGCAGGGCCGATCGCCGAACGGCGCAGACATCAGATCGCTGAGCGAGGCGCGAATGTAATTTGCCGCGAGGACCGCATCTTCCGAGGCTTGCCGCAGCCCGTCGGCGCCGTGCGACAGGATGAAGGACAGCGCGCGCACGAACATTCCCATCTGCCCGTGGAAAGCGCTCATGCGGCCGAACGAGGCGCTGTCGCCGGCGTGCTCGACGAACTCCAGCGCCTCGCCTTTGCGCACCACGTAGGGAACCGGCGCAAACGGTGCGAGCCTCTCCGAAAGGACCACCGGCCCAGCGCCCGGGCCGCCGCCGCCGTGCGGCGTCGAGAACGTCTTGTGCAGATTGATGTGCATCGCGTCGATGCCGAGATCGCCGGGCCGCGTCTTGCCGACGACCGCGTTGAAGTTCGCCCCGTCGCAATAGAAATAGGCGCCCGCGTCATGCACCGCCTCGGCGATCGCGACGATGTCGCGCTCGAAGAGGCCGCACGTATTCGGATTGGTGAGCATGATCGCCGCGACATCGGGGCCGAGCGCGTCGCGAACGCTTGTAGCGTCGACCACGCCGTCTGCGCCAGCGGGAACGGCGCGCACCGAAAATCCCATCATCGCGGCGGTCGCCGGATTGGTTCCGTGCGCCGAATCGGGCGCCAGCACGACCTTGCGCGTCGCCGCTTCGCCGCGCGCCACGATCGCCGCCTTGATCGCCATCATGCCGCACAATTCGCCATGCGCGCCGGCCTTGGGCGACATGGCGACCGCGCTCATCGCGGTCATCGTCATCAGATCGCGGGCGAGCGTCTCGATCAGCTCCAGCGCGCCCTGAACCGTCGAGACCGGCTGCAGCGGATGAATGTCTGCGAGGCCGGGAAGCCGCGCCATCTTTTCGTTCAGGCGAGGATTGTGCTTCATCGTGCACGAGCCGAGCGGGTAGAGGCCGGCGTCGATCGAATAGTTGTTGCGCGACAGGCGCACGTAGTGGCGCACCGCCTCCGGCTCGGTCAGGCCGGGAAGGCCGATCTCTCCCTGGCGCTCGAGCCCGCCGAGGCGAGATGCGAAAGGCTCCGGCTCATCGATGTCGACGCCGGTGGCGTCGAGGCGGCCGGATTCGAAGATCAGCGCCTCCTCCATGTCGAGAGCGCGATTGCCGGTGAAGGCGCCGCGACGCGCTTCGTTCGTTTGGGCCGGTCGGGTCGGGCGCCCTTGCATGTTCATGGAACTCTCCTGAATGCGTCGTGCGGCGCTGCGATCATAGGCATTGCGCGAGCGCGTCGGCGTAGGCCGCGCGATCAGAGGCGGTATTGAGTTCGGTCGCGGCGACGACGATGAGGTCATCGAGCCCCGCGTTCGGCGCCAGGCGCGAGACGGGCACGCCGCCGATCACGCCCCGGCTCGCCAGATCTTCGATCAGCGCTGCAGCGTTGTGCGGCGTGCGGATCGTGAATTCGTTGAAGAAGGCGCGGTTGAGAACGCTGACGCCGGGCACTTTCGCGAGCCGTTCGGCGAGATCGACCGCGGAGGCGTGATTGACCTTGGCGAGGCGGCGCAGCCCCGTCTCGCCGAGCAGCGTCAAATGGATGGTGAAGGCGAGCGCGCACAGGCCCGAATTGGTGCAGATGTTGCTCGTCGCCTTCTCGCGCCGGATATGCTGCTCGCGCGTCGAGAGCGTGAGCACGAAGCTGCGCCGGCCTTCCGCGTCGACCGTTTCGCCGGCGAGGCGCCCCGGCATTTGCCGCACGTTTTTCAGCCGGGTCGCGAACAGTCCGAGATAGGGGCCGCCGAAATTCAGGGCGTTGCCGATCGACTGGCCTTCGCCGACCACGATGTCGGCGCCCATCTCGCCGGGCGAGCGCACCGCGCCGAGCGAGACCGCCTCGGTGAACACCGCGACCAGCAGCGCACCCTTGGCGTGCGCGGCGTCGGCGATCGGTTGAAGGTCCCGCAGATTGCCGAAAAAGTCGGGGCTCTGCACGATCACGCAGCTGGTATCGTCGTCGATTTGCGCGGCGATGTCCTCGGACGCCGTGGCGTCGAGGGGCATTCTGACGATCGCATCGCCCGCAAGCCGCGCCAACGTCGCCGCGACGTCGGCGTATTGCGGATGGAGGCCGCCCGACAGCACCGCTTTCGTTCGCCGCGTAAGCCGGTTGGCCATCAGCATCGCCTCGGCCGAGGCCGTCGAGCCGTCGTACATCGAGGCGTTGGCGACCTCCATGCCGGTCAGCGCCGCGACCTGGGTCTGAAACTCGAACAGCGCCTGCAACGTGCCCTGCGCAATCTCCGGCTGATAGGGCGTGTAGCTCGTCAGAAACTCCGAGCGCTGGATCAGGTGATCGACGCTCGCCGGAATATGATGCCGATAGGCGCCGGCGCCGACGAAGAACGGCAGCGAACCGGCGGCGACATTGCGCGAGGCCAATCGAGCCAATGCGCGCTCCACCTCGATCTCGCTCATGCCGTTGGGCATCGGCAAGCTGGAGAGCCGCTTATCCCGGGGGATGTCGGCGAACAGCGCGTCGATATCCGCCGCGCCGACTTTCGCCAGCATCAGCGCGCGGTCCGAAGCGTCGAGGGGAAGATAGCGCATGGGCGGTTCACGCAAGAGTTCTTGAGGAAGGCGTCGTAGTCGGCCTGAGTCATCAAGCCGTCGAGATCGCTCGGATTGGCGAGCTTGATCTTCATCAGCCAGCCGCGCCCGAAGGCGTCCTGGTTGATCAGCGCCGGCTCGCCATCGACTTCGGCGTTGACCGCGACGACTTCGCCGGAAACGGGTGAGAAGACATCGCTCGCCGCCTTGACGCTTTCGACCACCGCCGCGCCGGCGCCTTTTTCGAGCTTGGCGCCGATCGCCGGCAGTTCGACGAAGACGACGTCGCCCAGTTGCTGCTGCGCGTAGTCACTGATCCCGACCGTGCCGACGTCGCCCTCGATGCGCACATATTCGTGATCTTTAGTGAAGCGGATTTCCGACATCGGCGTTCTCCTCTCGATTGATCGTTAGCCGCGGTGATAAGCGTGCGGATGGAAGGGCAGAGGCGCGATGCGCGCGCCGAGCGGCTTGCCGCGCACCATCAGGGCGAGCGGCGCATCTGTCGCCGCGCCGCTTGCGATATAACCCATCGCGATGGGGGCGTTGACGCTCGGGCCGAAGCCGCCGGACGTCACGCGGCCGATCGGCTGGCCCTGAGCGTCGACGATCTCCGCGCCCTCGCGCGCAATGGCGCGGCCTTCGACACGCAGCCCGATGCGCCGGCGCGCGGGGCCCGACGCCAGCGCCGCCCGAATGCGGGCCGCTCCAGGGAAGCCGCCCTCGATGCGGCGACGTTTCTGGATCGACCAGGCGAGGCCTGCTTCGATAGGATCAATCGTCTCGTCGAGTTCGTGACCATAAAGACAAAGGCCCGCTTCGAGCCGGAGCGAATCGCGCGCGCCGAGGCCGATCGGCTCGATCTCGTCTTCCTGCAGCAAACGGCGTGCGAAGGCCTCGGCGTCGGCGGCGGGCAGCGAGATTTCGTAGCCGTCCTCGCCGGTGTAACCCGAACGCGACACGTGGGTTTCGAAACGCCCGAAGCGAATCGGCCCCACGCTCATGAACGGCATGGCGACGATCGCCTCGTCCCCCGCGATCCGCGCCAAAGCGACGGCGGCCGCCGGCCCCTGAACGGCGATCAGCGCGGCGTGGTCGAGGCGCGTCAGGCGCACGTCGGCGGGCAAGGCGGCCTCGAGCAGCGCGGTATCGACCGCCTTGCGCGCGGCGTTGACGACGAGATGGAGGCGCCCGTCGGCGCCCGGCGGCCGGGCGATCATCAGATCGTCGATCACGCCGCCGTCCGCGTTGAGAAACTGGCTGTAGCGCTGGCGCCCCTGCGCCAGCCCTAGAATATCCGCGGGGCACAAACGCTCGAGCGCGCGCGCCGTCGTCGCATGGTCTGGGCCGTCCAGCCGCGCCTGGCCCATGTGCGAAACGTCGAACAGGCCCGCGCGGGCGCGCGTCTGCAAATGCTCGGCGAGGATGCCTTGCGGATATTGGATCGGCATGTCGTAGCCGGCAAACGGCGCCATCCGCGCGCCGAGTTCGACGTGGAGGCCGTGAAGGGGCGTGCGCAGAGACGCGGTTTCCGACATGGGGGGCATCCGGTCACAAGCATGAGGGCGGCCGTCGAGGCCCGACCCACGCGGATCGAACGCTCAGCAGCGCCCCCTCTGTCTTGTGACCTGAGAGATTTCCCGTCGCGGCGCGGCGGTTACCCCCGTCGGTGGGCGGGCGCAAACGAAGCGCCAACCGCTTTCCAGAGCGTCACCACCCAACGGTCCTGTGGCCTGAGCGTTTCCGGGGCGGTTGCGCCTTCGGCGCCGGAGAAGAGCAAGCTCTCTACCGGACTCTTCCGCTGGGTGTCTTAAACTGACGCCGCGAGGAAGCCCGAAGCCGGTCGCTTTGTCAATGTGCAGAAGGTGAGGCGACGTGGCGCTTACGCGGATGCGCGGCTTGCGCCGGACGGGAGTTGTCGAAGCCGACGCTGATCGAGTAGTCGGAGCTCAATTCCGTGCGCGTCATCGGCAGGATGATCGGATCGGAGACGAACCGGAACACGGTCTCGGCGGCGGCGCCGGTGTCTGCTTGCACGGTGTACGTCTTCGAATAGGCGGGCTTGCCGGCGTTGTCGTCGCGCACGGTGATTCGCAGCGGCGCGCTGTAGGCGCCGGGCTTGCCAGCCGGTCCGATGGCCAGATGACCGGAGACGCCGACCTTGAGGCTGAACTGATTGCCGCCGGGCACGGGGTCGCATTCCCGGGCGGTTTGCGCGATGTCGAACTGATACCGCACCGAGGGGTTATCGGGGCCGCCGACGCGCAGCGACGCGCCTTCGTCCAGCACGTCGACCGCCGGACAGTCGAGATCCTGCGAAGAAAGGGGCAGGCGCACGATGGTGTCCGGTTCGCCGGCGTGGCTCGCTTGCGCCGCCGCGACCGGACCCGGCCTCGCGTTCAGCGACGCCGGCATGATGTTCTCCATCGAACTGCACGCGCCGCATAGTGACGCGCAGCCGAAAGCGAGGCTCAGTCGCAGGCGTTTGGAAAAGGCGCTCGTCATCGTCACACATCCCCGCTGCCGCATCGGCCAATCTCCCAAAATCACATTCGCGCGATGGCGGTCAAGGCAGTTGGTCGAAGGCTTCCTTGAAGCCCGCCAGCGAAGCGGGCACGCCGATTCCTTCTTCGGGCGTCTGGAAGATGACGAGTGTCATGGTCTTCGCCGTCATCAGCTTCTGCAGGACCTTGTCCTCGATCACGACCTCCGCGACGCAACCGTTCGGCAGGCAACGCACGAAATTCATGCGCCCCACGTCCTCCTGATCCAGCTTCAAGCCGAGTCCGGTCGGCAACAACACGCCGAGCGGCGCGATGACTCTGAGCAAGCGGCTCTTATGGTCGGCCGTTTTGAGCGCGATGATCACCAACGTGATGTTCGGCCGCTCGTCGTCGACGACGCTCTGAACGACCGCGCATTGTTCTGAGGCGGCGCCCGGCGGCGTTTCGCAGCGCGTCTCCCAGGAGCCGTGCTTGTCGGTGACGGCCGCCCCGACTGGCCCCGCCGAAATGGCGAGCGCCAAAAAGAGCGCGAGAAGACCCGCGCCGCCCAGCCGAATCGCGCTCCGCGCTCCGATTCCGCCGTCGGATTTGAACCAAGCCATGTATCCCGCTGTCCATTCGCGAATCGAGGCGATGGCCTACCAAACGTCGCGACGCTGTCAAGATTGTCACGCCGACTCGTTGTCCGGGCAGGGCGTTGCGGCGCTTCGCATTTATGCTTTTCGAACTCGTCTTTATGGTTTGCAAACGGGAAGAATCCGCTATGATGCAAAAAAATTTGCGCCATATCAACGCTGAGGCGAGCCCTGCCCGCTGGACGCGTTTTCATGTGCGAACAAGGGGACGGGCGGGAAATGACGGCATGCGAACGAATCGGGTTGCTTCCGGTGGCGAAACGAGCGGGGAGCGCTCTGGTCGGAATGTTCGCAGCCTCGGCCGCCTGGGCTGACAGCTATGGACACGCCGAGCCGGGCCAGATCGGGTTTCAGGAGCCGGTGACCGACCTCGCGCGCTATCTCCAGTGGTTCCACAATGTGGTGCTGCTGCCGGTCATCATCGCGATTTCGCTCTTCGTTCTCGGATTGCTGCTTTATACGGTGTGGCGGTTCAACGAAAAGGCCAATCCGACGCCTTCGAAGACCACGCATCACACGGGCGTCGAAGTCGCCTGGACCGTGGTGCCGGTGATCATTCTCGTCTTCATCGCCATTCCCTCGTTCCGGCTGCTGACGATGCAACTCACGATCCCGGCCGCCGACGTGACGATCAAAGTGACGGGCTCGCAGTGGCACTGGAACTATTCCTATCCAAAGGACCAAGGCGACTTCTCCTTCGACTCCTACATCAAGGATGAGAAGGATCTGAAGCCGGAGAACGGCGATTTGCGCCTACTCGCCGTCGACAACGAGGCCGTCGTGCCGATCAACAAGGTCGTCACGCTGCAAGTCACGTCGACCGACGTCATCCACTCCTTCGTTGTGCAATCGTTCGGCGTCCGCATCGACGCGGTGCCGGGGCGCCTCAACGAAACGTGGTTCAAGGCGGACCGCGAAGGCGTGTATTATGGGCAGTGCTCCAAGCTCTGCGGCAAGGATCACGCCTACATGCCGATCGCGTTTCGAGTCGTCAGCGATGACCAGTACAAGGCTTGGCTCGCCGACTCGAAGAAGAAGTTCGCGGCGACGGGAAGCGCTGTTCGCTATGCTGGCGCCGACGGCGCCGCTGAGCGAGAATAGCGCGCCCGAGCGGCCGACAAACCAACCCTGAACAGGCGCTGACTTTCGAGGTAAGGCTTCATGGCGAGCGACGCTGCAACTCACGACGATGGTCACGCGGAGGGCCACGGCCACCCCACGGGCTGGCGTCGATATCTCTTCTCGACCAACCATAAAGACATCGGCACGCTGTATCTGATCTTCGCGGTCATCGCGGGCCTCATCGGTTCGGCGCTCTCGGGCGCGATCCGTCTGGAGCTGATGGAGCCGGGGGTGCAGATCTTCCCGATCATCTCCGCGATCCTGGCGGGCGACGGCTCGCTCGACGCCGCCAAGAACATGTACAACGTGTTCATCACCGCGCACGGCGTCATCATGATCTTCTTCATGGTGATGCCGGCGTTGATCGGCGGCTTCGGCAACTGGTTCGTGCCGCTGATGATTGGCGCGCCGGACATGGCCTTCCCGCGCATGAACAACATTTCGTTCTGGCTGCTGCCGGCCTCGTTCACGCTGTTGATCATCTCGATGTTCGTGGAAGGATCGCCCGGCATGCACGGCTTCGGCGGCGGCTGGGTGCTCTATCCGCCGTTCTCCTCACTCGTCGGCACGCCCGGCCCGGCGATGGATTTCGTCATTCTGTCGCTGCATCTCGCCGGCGCCTCGTCGATTCTCGGCGCGATCAATTTCATCACGACGATTTTCAACATGCGCGCGCCGGGGATGACCATGCACCGGATGCCGCTGTTCGTCTGGTCGGTGCTGGTGACCGCGTTCCTGCTCGTTCTGGCGCTGCCGGTCCTCGCTGGCGCCATCACGATGCTGCTGACCGACCGTAATTTCGGCACGACCTTCTTCAATCCCGCCGGCGGCGGCGATCCGATCCTGTTCCAGCACCTGTTCTGGTTCTTCGGCCACCCCGAAGTCTACATCCTGATCCTGCCGGGCTTCGGCATCATCAGCCAGATCATGGCGACCTTCTCGCGCAAGCCGGTGTTCGGCTATCTCGGCATGGTCTACGCGATGGTGGCGATCGGCGCGATCGGCTTCGTGGTCTGGGCCCATCACATGTACACAGTGGGCCTTTCGCTCAACACGCAGCGCTACTTCGTGTTCGCGACGATGGTGATCGCCGTGCCGACTGGCGTAAAAGTGTTCTCCTGGATCGCGACCATGTGGGGCGGCTCGATCTCGCTGCGTGCGCCGATGGTGTGGGCAATCGGTTTCATTCTGGTGTTCACGATCGGCGGCGTCACCGGCGTCGTGCTCGCCAACGCCGGCGTCGACCGCGCGCTGCACGAGACCTATTACGTCGTGGCGCATTTCCACTACACAATGTCGCTCGGCGCGGTGTTCTCGATCTTCGCTGGCTTCTACTATTGGTTCCCGAAGATCACCGGCTATATGTACGACGAGCGCCTTTCCAAATTGCACTTCTGGCTTCTGTTCATCGGCATCAACGTCGTGTTTTTCCCGCAGCATTTCCTCGGCCTCGCCGGCATGCCGCGGCGCTACATCGACTATCCCGACGCTTATGCGCAGTGGAACTTCGTCTCGTCGGTGGGCGCCTTGATCGCCGGCGTGGCGACCGTCGTGTTCCTCTATACGGTGTACGAGGCGTTTGCGCGCAAGCGCTTGGCGGGCGATAATCCCTGGGGAGTGGGCGCGACGACGCTGGAATGGACCTTGCCGTCGCCGCCTCCGTTCCATCAATACGAGACCCTGCCGCAGATCACCGGCGCGGATCACTAACCTTCTTCCGGCCGGCTCCCTCGGAGGCGGCCGGAAGGTAGCGCGCTCCCGTTGAGGAGCGCGCGCTTTTTGTAAAGTTTTTCTGATGAGCATAGTTGGCCAAGACACATCCAGCCTCGAAGCCGTCGACCTCGGCTTCGAAGGCGGCCCGCGCGAGTACATCTCGCTGCTCAAGCCGCGGGTGATGTCGCTTGTCGTGCTCACGGCGCTGGCCGGCATGTTGTGCGCGCCCAATCCCATTCACCCCGTGATCGGTTTCGCCTCGCTGGCGGCGATCTCGGTCGGGGCAGGGGCGGCCGGGGCGCTCAATATGTGGTGGGACGCCGACATCGACGTGCTGATGGCGCGCACGCGCCTTCGCGCCATTCCCTCCGGCCGGGTCTCGCCGGACGAGGCGCTGAGCTTCGGCCTTATTCTGTCGTTCTTCGCGGTGCTGACCCTCGCGGCGGCGGCGAATTTCCTCGCCGCCGGTCTGCTCGCCTTCACGATCTTCTTTTACGCCGTGATCTACACGATGTGGCTGAAGCGCTCGACGCCGCAGAACATCGTGATCGGCGGCGCGGCCGGCGCGTTGCCGCCGGTCGTCGGCTACGCCGCCGCGAGCGGCAGCGTGACGCTCGACAGCCTGCTGCTGTTCGCCATCATTTTCATGTGGACCCCGCCGCACTTCTGGGCGCTGGCGTTGGTCAAGAGCCGGGACTACGAGCGGGCCGGCGTGCCGATGATGCCGAACGTGAAGGGGCCGTCGCGCACTCGGCTTGAAATTCTCCTCTACACGCTGGTGCTCGCGCCGCTCGGTGTGGCGCCCTGGTTCACCGGCATGGGCGGCGGACTCTACGCCGCGGCGGCGATCGTCGGCGGCGCGGCCATGATCGTGCTGGCGGCGCGCGTCTATTTGGTCCGCGAGGGCCCGGCGGCGAACAAGGTCGCGATGCAGCTTTTCGGCTATTCGATTGTCTATCTTTTCCTTCTTATGACCTTGCTCGTGGCGGAACATGGCCTCGGGTTGATCGCGCGCTGGGGCCTCTGAGGGCATGACGATGGCCGAGAACCCGCCCGCCGGTCTGACTGCCGCGCAATTGCGCAATCGCCGCCGGCGCAATGTCGCGATCGGCCTCAGCGTCGCCTTTCTCGCCGCGCTCTTCTACGCGATCACGATCGTGAAGATTGGCCCGAACGCGCTGCAACCGCTCCCGTGAGGCCCGCCATGCCGCCAGATCGTCCTCCCCTTGCCTCCGACGCCCGCAACCGGCGCGTCGGGGTGATCGTCGCCTTGACGGCGGTGGCGATGGTCGGCGCTTCCTATGCGGCGGTCCCCCTCTATGCGGCGTTCTGCAAGGCGACAGGCTTTGCCGGCACGACGCAGGTCGCCAGAACCAATTCCGGCGTCAGAGGCGTACGCACCATCTCGGTGCGGTTCGACGCGAACGTCGCGCCCGGTCTCGATTGGACCTTCGAGCCCGAGACGCCAACGGTCAAGCTACGCACCGGCGCGACGACGACCGTCTTCTTTCGCGTCCACAATCGTGATCCCCACGAGACCGCGGCTGTCGCGGTCTACAATGTGACGCCGGAAGTGTCCGGCGCATGGTTCGACAAGATCTCCTGCTTCTGCTTCACCGAGCAGAAGCTCGGTCCCAATGAGACCGCCGAACTGCCGGTCGTGTTCTTCCTCGATCCCCGACTCGAGAAGGATCACACGATGGACGCGGTCGACGCGATCACCTTGTCCTATACGCTCTTCACGCCGAGCAAGCCGGACAAACCGGTAGCGTTGGCGGCGCCGCCAGGCGAGGGTGGTGGGCGCCTTTAGCCGCCGGGCTCGCTGGCGATAAGACAAAACGAAGCAACCAACCGGCCTCGAGGCCGGAAAAATTCAAGAGGGGAGTTCGAATGGCCGAAGCGCACGCCAAGCCGCATCACGATTACCACCTGGTCAACCCCAGTCCGTGGCCGTTGATCGGTTCGATCTTCGCCTTTCTGACCGCGGTCGGGCTCATCCTGTCGATGCATTCCAAGGACATGGCGCTCGGCCGGTTCGGCCTGCCGCTGCTGGGCGTTGGCATCGCCGGCGTGCTCTATGTGATGGCCTCCTGGTGGTTCGACGTCGTCCATGAGGCGGAAAACGGCGATCACACAAGGGTGGTGCAGATCAGCCACCGCTACGGCATGATCCTGTTCATCGCCTCCGAGGTGATGTTCTTCGTCGCTTGGTTCTGGGCCTTCTTCGACGCCTCGCTGTTCTCCAACGAAACGATCCAGTACAGCCGTCTCGCCTTCACCGGCGGCGTCTGGCCGCCCAAGGGCACTGAGGTCCTCGATCCGCTCAATCTGCCGCTGCTCAACACCCTGATCCTGCTCACCTCGGGCGCGACGGTCACGTGGGCGCATCACGCGCTGCTGCACAATGACCGCAAAGGCCTGAAGACCGGCCTGACGCTGACCATCCTGCTCGGACTCTGCTTCACCTGCGTTCAGGCGTGGGAATACGCGCACGCGCCGTTCTCGTTCTCCAATTCGATCTATGGCGCGACCTTTTTCATGGCGACGGGCTTCCACGGCGCCCACGTGATCATCGGCACGATCTTCCTGATCGTTTGTTTGGTGCGCGCTAACGCAGGCCAGTTCACCCCCAAGCAACACCTCGGCTTCGAGTTCGCCGCCTGGTACTGGCACTTCGTCGACGTGGTCTGGCTGTTCCTGTTCGCTTGCATCTACGTCTGGGGCTCGTGGGGCGCGACGATCGAGGGCGCGGCCAATTGACGCGCCGCCGCAATTGGCGATGGAAGCTGACGAGCGACGATACCCACCAATCTCTCCGGTGACGACCGGCCTCGCGGGCCGTTGCCCGCGCTGCGGGGAAGGCCGCTTGTTTTCCGGCTTCCTCGCGGTGGCCCCGAACTGCGAGGTCTGCGGCCTCGACTATGCCTTCGCCGATTCAGGCGACGGACCGGCCGTCCTGGTCACTCTGTTGGCGGGTTTCCTGGTTCTCGGCCTTGCGCTCGCGGTGGAGGTGACCTACGAACCGCCCTTCTGGGTCTACGCCGTCGTCTTCATCCCGCTGACGCTGGTAGTGTGCCTTGGCATGTTGCGTCCGCTGAAGGGCTTCTTGATCGCTTCCCAATACGTCAACAACGCCGCGCCGGGCCAGTTGAAGAAGCCATGAATCGGCGCGTTGTCTCCCTCATCGCGCCGGCCGTCGCGACGCTGGTTGGCGTCGCGATCCTCATCGCGCTCGGCGACTGGCAGTTGCATCGTCTGGCCTGGAAGGAGGGGCTGATCGCTGAGGTGTCGACGCGCGTCCACGCCCCGCCCGTCGATCCGCCCCCGGAGGCCGAGTGGCCCTCGCTCAAGCCGACCGACTACGAATATCGCCACGTGCGCGTCGCCGGCGTCTATGACGCCGCTCACCAGGCGCTCGTCTATCGCGCGCTCGAGAGCCCGCACGGTCCCTATGCGGGCCCGGGATATCTCGTCATTACGCCGCTGCGGCTGGCGAGCGGCGCCGTTATCCTGGTCAATCGCGGCTTCGTGCCTCAGGATCAGAAAGACAAAGCCGCCTTGGGCGCGGATCAGAGAGAGACGGCGGTCACGGGGCTGATGCGGTCGAGCGAGGACCGCAACCTCTTCACCCCCGCCGACGATCCGGCGAACGGGCGCTGGTACACGCGCGACGTCGCGGCGATCGCCCATGCCATGGGCCTCAGTCGGTTTGCGCCGTTCTCCATCGACGCCGACGCGAGCGCCAATCGCAACGCCTTGCCTGAAGGCGGCGAGACGGTGATCGACTTCCCGAACAACCACTTCTCCTATGCGCTGACGTGGTTCGGCATGGCCCTGGCGCTGATCGGCGTCTTCGTCGCCTATGCGGTCAGCCAGCTCCGCGCGCCCGATGATGACGCCGACATCCCGCCCGCCGCCGCAAAGCGCGACGGCTCTGCCTAGCGCGTCAGTGCTTGGCGCTGAGGGACGAGACCCCGGTCCGTGGTTCGACAAGACGGGGGCCGTCCTCGGCGGGCGGGAGGGATTTCGTCGCCTCGACGCAGAAGTCGACCGCTTCGCGTAGCGAGGCGACGGTCGCGTCGGAATTGGAGATTTCCGCGGGATCGGAGAGGTCGCCGGCGCCCCACACGCAGACGACGATCGGCGTGCCGGGAAATCGCTTACGCAGCCGGCGCACCGAATATCGCACGGACGCGATGTGCAAGTGATCGAGATAGATGATTGCGATCGCGCCGAGCTCCTTGGCGTCGACCGGCGGCGCCCCGTTGGAGGAGAGGCTTTGTGGCCCGAGCATGCGCGCCGGCACGTGTTCGCGGCCGAGCAACTGGACGAGAATCGCGCAGGCGGCCTGGTCGAGCGGCGTTCGCCCCGCAACACAAAGAACCTTGCGCTCCGGCGGCGTCGGTGCGCTGTCCTCGCGCTCCTCCGGCATGGCGAGGGCCGAATCCTCGCCGGACGCATCGACATGGTCGGCGAGGTTCGCGACCAGGTGCGCGACGGCGGCGTAGACGCCTGCCTGCCGATGGGGCTCCAGCACGCCGCGATCGACGTCCGCTTGCGCCAGCGCGAGCGCGGGCATGGCGACGTCCTCGTAATAGTCGACAAGCGTCATTGATTTGAACAGGCGTTCCGCCTGGAGCGTCGCCTCGTCGGGATCGGAGGCGAGAATGCGCTGATAGAGGCTCTGCTCAGGTGAGAGGGGCGGGCGGTCGCCGAGCAGCAGCTCGATGAAATTCAGGCTCTCGACATGCCGCCCGAGCACGACGAGGCAGGCGGTGATCGGCGTCGACAACAGGAGGCCAGGCGGCCCCCAGATCAGCGTCCAGAACGCCGCGGCGACGATGACGGCGAGCGGGGACATGCCGGTCGTGTGGCCGAACACATGCGGCTCGATCAGTTGGCCGGTGACGCTCTCGAGCACGAGGAACATCAGTCCGGTTTCGAAGACGAGCGTCCAGCCCGGCGCCACCGCGGCGGCGATCGCCATCGGAAAAGCCGCGCCGATGAACGCACCGATGTAGGGCAGGAAGCGGATGACCCCGGCGAAGATGCCCCACAGAATGGGGTTGGGCACGCCGATGAAGGCAAGCCCCGCGGCGACAGTCACGCCGAACGCGGTGTTGATTGCGGTCAGAACCGTGAAATAGCGGCTGAGGCGTTTGGCGGCGTCGTCGAGCGCCTTGGTCGTGCGATGCAGATCGTGCGCGCCGATCAGCTTGATCAGACGGTCGCGCAGATCACGCTGTTGCAGCAGAATGAAGATGACGAAGACGACCACGATCGCCGCCGTCGTGAGCGGCGGCAGCAGCGCCGAGAGAATGCTTTCCAGGATCTGGATCGGCCCGAGCGCCGGCTGGCGAACCTCGACCGGCAGCGGCGGCGCTTCCGTCGCGCCCGTCGGCGCCGCCGGAGCGGCATGCGATGGGGCTTGGATGGGATTGACGCCATGCAGCAAGCCGGACGCTCGCTCCATCAGGCGAGTGACCAGGTCGGACGTCCGCAACGACTCGACCTTGCTGTTGATGACGCGCTGGTAAGCCGGCAAATCGCCGGCGAGCTCGGCGACCTGCTTTCCAATCACGCCGCCGAGCCCGACGAGGATGGCGAAGGCCATGAAAACGGAGAGAAAGACCGAGAGGGCGTGGCCGAGATAAAGTCGGCGCAACGCGTCGGCCAGCGGCGCCAGAACGAAGCTCAACAGCACCGCGAAGGCGATCGGAACGAGAACGTCGCGGCCGAAATAGAGGCCGCCGATCACGACGGCGAGGATGACGGCGGTGTAAGCGGCGCGGGCGCGCTCGACCACATCGCCACGATCTCCGTCGTATGTGGCGATCGCCTCCTCATCAGGCGATTCGTGAGAAGTGGCCATGCGCGCGTCGCTTCGTTGGGGCGAACCCGTGAGCTAAACGCAGAGATGATCGTCAGGTTGCGCGGCAGCGCGCCAAAAGTTTCCGCCGTGTCCGCATCGCGAGGCTCGCGCCTCGGCGGGGGAGTTGAGAGGTTTCCAAAAACCCGCTGTCTTCAGGGGGTTAATGGTGGGCGCTAGAGGGATTGAACCTCTGACCCCTACCATGTCAAGGTAGTGCTCTACCGCTGAGCTAAGCGCCCAACTCCGTCGCGCCTCGCATTCGAGGCCTCGCCGCCGCGAGTGGGGCGTCGTATAAACAATCGCTTCGTGGTGCGCAATGGCGTTTTTCCAACATTTCTATCGAGGCCGATGATTGCGAGTGTGACGCTTCGGCGCGCGCTGGCGAGCGATCTCGAGGCGATCATGGCGATCGAGCGCGCGCCGGACTTCGAGCGCTTCGTCGGCCGCTCGACCGAGCGTGAGCATCGCGCCCTAATGGCGTTGGCGAATTATCTCTATTTCGTCGGCGAGGGCGCCGACGGCGCGATCGTCGCCTTCGCGATCCTGCGCGATGTCGAGGACGCGCATGGCAACGTCTATCTCAAGCGCCTCGCCGTCGCGCGGCCAGGGGAAGGCGTCGGCGCCGCCTTCCTTTCGCTCGTCGTCGCCTGGGCGTTCGCCCAGGAAGGACCGCACCGCTTCTGGCTCGACTGTTTCGCCGACAACGCACGCGCGCAGCGTGTGTACGAGAAGCTCGGCTTCTCGCGCGACGGCGTCTTGCGCGAGGCCTATCGCGCCGCGGATGGGAGGCGCCTCGACCTCGTGATGATGGCGCTGACGCGCCCAGAATGGACGCAGGCGCTGCTGGCGAATCGCGCCCCGGATTAGGGGGCGTCGCGTATTGTCGTTCGGGTCAGCGCCGCTCCAACAGGATCAGTGCGCCCTGGACGCGGCTGGGGCCTTCCGTGCGCAGGATAGCGGGCTCGACCCGGATGACCTCGAACCAGGTCGCGGCTTTGGCGCGAAGCGCCTCGACCTGATGAGCGAAACGCCCCGAACTCAGTAGGACGTAAGGCGCCGTCGCGGTGGTCTCGATGTTGAACGCGACGAGCCCGCCCGCGCGTGTAACCCTGGCGGTGCCGCTCAGAAAGCCGTCGAGATCGCCCAGATAGATGACGGCGTCGGCGGCGAGGACGAGATCGAACTTCTCCGTCGTCGTATCGAGGAAACCGACCATATCCGCCTCGACGAGCGAATCGTAGAGCTGACGATCCGCGGCCTTCGTGAGCATGCGGGGGGAGAGATCGACCCCGACGAGCCGCGAGCGCCCGGCGCGCAGATGGAGCCCGGCGAGGCCGGTGCCGCAGCCGAGATCGAGCGCCGTAGGCAAGCTCTTGCCGGTCGCCGCGATGAGGTGCGCGAGCGTCTCCGGCACGCGATAGCCGAGGACTTCGACGAGCTGCTTGTCGAACCGTTCCGCGAAGCCGTCGAAGTGGGCGATGACGTAGTCCGCCGGCGCCCGGTCGTGGGCGGCTCCCGCCACGGCGTCGATGAGGTAGCGATGCTCGGGATCGTCGGGAATCTTGGCGTGCGGCGATCGGGCGAGGTGCAAAGCGGCTTCGGGGTGGCCGTAACCGGCGAGGATCTTGAAGGCGGTGTTCGCCATCTGCGCCTCGTCAGCGCTCGGGCCGGCGGCCTCGCGGTAGGCCGCGAAAGCGGCGTCGAGGTCGCCGCGAATCGCGACCGTCAGGAAGCGCGACAGCGCGAAACGATCGACAATCTTCGGGTCGGCCTGGCCTGAGGCGATCTGTCGTTCCAGCGCGTCCGCCGCCCCGGCGAAATCGCCGGCGAAGAAGAGGGATTGACCGAGACCGGCGTAGACGAGCGGGTTGCGGCAGCCGTGCGCAATCGCATGTCGCCAATGGGCCGCAGCCTCGGGGTGGCGCCGTTGCTCGAAGCACAGCAGTCCGACGCCGAAAGCGGCTTCGGAAAGCGAGGCGTCGCACGCCAGCGCGGCCTTGAAGGCCTCCTCGGCGCGAACAGCATTGGCGAGATCGCGCGAAACCAGGGCGAGGCCGAGCCAGCCGCGCGCCGGCGACGGGTCGAGCGCGAGCGCGCGCTCGAAGGCGGATTGCGCCTGTGCCGCTTCGCCCGCTGCATGGAGCGTGAACCCGAGATCGAGCCACAACGGCGCGTCGTTCGGGGCGAGTGCGGCGGCCGTCGCCAGCGCGATCGAGGCAGCGCGCGGATTGCCCGCCGTCCAGTGCGTCAGGCCAAACCGGCGCAATGCATGGGCCGGCGGCGTATTCTGCAGCAGGACGGCGTCGAGGGCAGGGGACGCTGTGCGCCATTCGGCGATGCGTGCCGCGATCGCGTTCGAATCGAGCTGCGCGACGATCTCGGGCAAATCGAGGGAAACGAGTTCCGCCACCCCAGGAATCGCGCCGAGCGGGGCGCCTTCGCCGCTGAGTTCCCGCCAAGCCTCGATCAAAGCGCCGGCGGGATGCGCGCGAGCGCGCTCGGGTGCGCTGGAAGCGCTCTTCGTCATGGCGATAACCTCGTAGGCTCAGAGGGCAGGAATTCATTCTTTGAATCGCGAGGCTGACGCGAGCCTGACTTGCGAGGAGGCCGCGCGGCCTCGCTTGGCGCGCATTGACATTGCCCACAGGGCGTGGTTTTCAGGCCGTTCCCTAGCGCCTGAGCCGCTTTTTCGGGACTTTGCGATGACGCGCCGCATGTCGAAAACGACGAGCAAATCGCTCGCCGCCTTGAAAGGCGGCGCGACGCAATAGTCGTGTATCGACCCCGGCGCCTCCCCCGGCAGGGCGTCGAGGGGGCGCCCTGCCGGGCGAAGCGGGGAAATCGCCAGCAAAGGATCAACGCTCATGTCAGGCTATAAGGTCGCGGTCGTCGGCGCCACCGGCAATGTCGGCCGTGAAATGCTTTCGGTTCTCGCCGAGCGCCGCTTCCCCGCGTCCGACGTCGTCGCTCTGGCCTCCTCCCGCTCGATCGGCAAGGAAGTTTCGTTCGGCGACAAGATTCTCAAGTGCAAGGCGCTGGAGAACTACGATTTCTCCGGCACGGACATCTGCCTGATGTCGGCGGGCGGCTCGCCGTCGAAGGAATGGTCGCCGCGCATCGGCGCTCAGGGCGCCGTCGTCATCGACAATTCTTCGTATTGGCGCATGGATCCGGCGGTGCCGCTGGTGGTGCCGGAAGTGAACGCGGAGGCGGCGAAGGGTTTTGCCGCCAAGAACATCATCGCCAATCCGAACTGCTCGACCGCCCAACTCGTCGTCGCCTTGAAGCCGTTGCACGACAAGGCGCGCATCAAGCGGGTGGTCGTGTCGACCTATCAGTCGGTCTCCGGCGCCGGCAAGGACGCGATGGACGAGCTCTTCGCCCAGACCCGGGCGGTGTTCGTCTCCGACCCCGTCGAGCCCAAAAAGTTCCCCAAGCGCATCGCCTTCAACGTGATCCCGCAGATCGACGCGTTCATGGAAGACGGGATGACCAAGGAAGAATGGAAGATGGTGGTCGAGACGAAGAAGATTCTCGATCCCAAGATCAAGCTGACCGCGACCTGCGTGCGCGTGCCGGTCTTCGTCGGCCATTCCGAATCGGTCAACATCGAGTTCGAGAACCCGATCACCGCCGACGAGGCCCGCGACATCCTGCGCGAGGCGCCCGGCTGCCTCGTCATCGACCGTCGCGAGCCCGGCGGCTACATCACCCCCCACGAGGCGGCGGGCGAGGATGCGACCTACATCTCGCGCATCCGCGAAGATCCGACGATCGAGAACGGTCTCAATCTGTGGTGCGTCTCCGACAATCTGCGCAAGGGCGCGGCGCTCAACGCGGTTCAGATCGCCGAAGTCCTCGTCAACCGCGGCTGGCTGAAGCCCAAGGCCGCGTGACGGCGCGCTTATCGCCCCAGGGCGTGGAGACTCTGCGGCCGGCGGGGTCGCCGACGTCTCCGCGAACGAGCGTCGGCGGCGGCCCGCAAGACGGTCCGCCGACATGACAATCGGTGCTTGTGAAAACCTTTAGGGGTATCATGGCGCGCCGCGCCTCATTTCTGCTAGGATGGGGCGGCATCTTCCGTCTTCCACACGGTAATTCCCGATGGCGCCTGAAACGGACATACGCCTCCTTACGTCGCCGCGCATTTTCCTCGTGGGGATGGCCGCCTTCCTCATTCTGGTCGGCTTCGTCGTCCTGATCCTCTATCGGCAGATCGCCACCGCCTTCGGCGCCAACCCGGGCCTGAACGGCCTCATCGTCGGCGTGCTGGCGATCGGCGCGCTGTTCACTTTTCGCCAGGTCTTCCGCCTGTTTCGCGAGATCCGGTGGGTCAATTCGCTGGTTAACTCGAGCCATTCCGGACGGGTCCGCACGCCCTTGCTGCTCGGCCCCATGGCGACCCTGCTCAATGCGGGCGCGGGCGCGCGCGGCCTTTCCACGCAGACGAGCCGCGCGATCCTCAACTCGGTGGGAACCCGCCTCGACGAAGGGCGCGAGCTCAATCGATATCTCGTCGGTCTGCTCGTCTTTCTGGGACTGCTCGGCACGTTCTGGGGGCTGCTCGAAACCGTACATTCGATCAGCGGCGTCATCGACAGCATGAAGTCGACCGCCGACACGTCGGCCATGTTCGACGACCTCAAGAGCGGCCTCTCCGCGCCGATCGCCGGCATGAGCGTGTCGTTCACCTCGTCGCTGTTCGGCCTCGCCGGCTCCTTGATTCTCGGCTTCCTCGACCTCCAGGCGGGCCAGGCGCAGAACCGCTTCTACACCGAGCTCGAGGACTTCCTCGCCAGCCACGTCGAGACCGGCGCGCCGGGCCCCATCGAGGCCGTTCCCGAGAAGGCCGTTGCGGTCAGCGACGCCTTCGATCAGCGCAAGAGCGCGGCGGCGATGGCGAGCCTCGCCGAAGGCATTCAGTCGCTGGTGACGCATATGCGTCAGGAGCAGCAGCAGATCCGCGATTGGGTCGAGGCGCAGGCCTCCCAGCAGGAGGACATCCGCAAGCTTCTGCGGCGCCTCGTCAGCGAACGCGAGACGCGCTGAGAATGCTTCGTCGCAAAGACGATCACGTGATGACAGCGAGATTGAATCGGGAGGCCCAGGGATGGCGCTGACGCGCGGACGCCGCATCGAAAGCGTGAACTATTGGCCCGGCTTCGTCGACGCGCTCTCGACAATGTTGCTGGTGATCATTTTCCTGCTCTCGGTCTTCATGTTGGCTCAGTTCTTCCTCTCGCGCGAGGTGACGGGCAAAGACACCGCGCTCGCCAAGCTCAACCGCCAGATCGAGGAGCTGACCAGCCTGCTCGCTTTGGAGCGCTCGCAAAAGAGCGAGGACCAGACGAAGATCGCGACGCTCAACGCGACCCTTGAATCGACGCAGAACGAGCGCCAACGATTGCTCGACGCCGCCTCGCAAGGCGGCGCGAGCGCAGACGCCGCGACCGACAAGGCGACCGCCGTCGCCAATGCGCTCGATGCGCAAAAGCAGCTTTCTGCGCGCGCGCTCGCGCAAGTGGACATACTCAATCAGCAGATTTCCGCTTTGCGCAAGCAATTGGCGGCGATCCAGGAAGCGCTCGACGCTTCGCAGAGCTCCGAAAAGGAGGCGCAGACCAAAATCGCCGACCTCGGGCAGCGCCTCAATATCGCCTTGGCGCAAAAGGTGCAGGAATTGTCGCGCTATCGCTCCGACTTCTTCGGCCGCCTGCGCCAGATTCTCGGCTCGCGTCCCGACATCCGCGTCGTCGGCGACCGCTTCGTGTTTGAATCCTCCGTGCTGTTCGACTCCGCCAAGGCCGACTTGAGCCCGGCCGGGCAGCAGTCGCTCGACAGCGTCGCCTCGGCGGTGCTCGATCTCGAGCGGGAGATCCCGCCCGACATTCCCTGGATTCTGCGCATCGACGGCCACACCGATTCCAAGGCGATCACCGGCGGCACGTTTAAGTCGAACTGGGAGCTCTCCGCGGCGCGCGCGATCGCGGTAGTGCAATATCTGATCTCCAAGGGCATCGAGCCGACACGCCTCGCCGCCGCCGGCTTCGGCGAGTTCCAGCCGATCGATCCGGGCACGGACGAGGCCGCGCTGGCGCGCAACCGCCGCATCGAACTCAAGCTGACGGAGCGCTGAGCGCCTTACACGCTTGCGTTCCGTAGCTGGGCGCTGCACGCTCGCGTTCATGCTCTCTTGCCTTCGAATCGCTGCGCGCATTCTCATCGCCTGCGCGCTCTTCACTCTCGCGATCCCCGCGTCCGCCCAGACCCGGCTCGACGACATTCTCGCGCGCGGGACGCTGCGCGTCGGCACGACGGGCGACTATCCGCCGTTCACCAAGCGCGCGGCGGACGGGACCTATTCCGGCTTCGACATCGACGCCGCGCAATCGCTTGCCGCGGCGCTCGGGGTGCACGTGGAGTTTGTCGCCACCCGTTGGGGCGACATGACGCGCGATCTCGACGCGGGCGCCTTCGACATCGCGATGGGCGGCGTGTCGGTGACGCTGGAGCGCCAAAAGAAGGCGTATTTTTCCTCGCCCTATATGCGCGACGGCAAGACGCCGATCGCCCGCTGCGCCGACAAAGGAAAATACGAGACCTTGGCCGAGATCGACCGGCCGGAGGTCAGAGTCATCGCCAATCCCGGCGGCACGAACGAGAAGTTCGACCGCGCCCATCTCAAGGCGGCTCAGATCGAGGTCTGGAGCGACAATCTCACGATCTTCGATAAGCTCGCGAACGGCGCCGCCGATCTGATGATCACCGACGCGACCGAAACGCTCTATCAGCAGAAGCTGCGCGCGGGCGTTCTCTGCGCCGTCCATCCGGATACGCCGTTCGACTTCAGCGAAAAGGCCTATCTTCTGCCGCGCGATGAAGCCCTCAAGCAGTTCGTCGACCAGTGGCTCCACATCAGCGCCGCCAACGGGACCATCGCGGCGATCCGCGCCAAGTGGCTGGAGTAGTTTCTCCGACGCTTGGCTGCGGGGTCGTAAGCCGCGTCTCCTCTCACACCGACTCGGCCGACGCCGCATAGGCGTCGAGCGCGCGGGTCGAATAGACGATGGCCGCGCCGGCGTTTATGCTCACCGCGACGCCGAGCGCCTCTGCAATCTCCTCGGGGGTGGCGCCGAGCTTGCGCGCCGCGTCGGTATGCACGGCGATGCATCCGTCGCAACGCAGGCTGATGGCGACGGCGATCGCGATCAACTCGCGGGTCTTGGCGTCGAGATGCCCCGTCTTTTGTCCAGCGGCTCCCAGCGCGCCATAGCCCCGCACCGTATCGGGGCTGAGCTTGGCAAGATCCGCGACTTGGGCGGCGAGTTGCTGACGGTAAACATTCCAATCAAGCATATGCATGATGACCTCCTTCTGTGAGGCCATAAATACGCTCGATGGGGCGCGCGAGCAGGCGCCGGGCGGCGCAGATCGATGTCCGTACGGATCAGGATGAAGGACGCGGAAGCGGGGATGAAGGACAGTGACGGGCTGAGTGACCTCGCGTCTCTGCTGAAAGTGCGTCCCGAATTGGACGATCTCTGTCGCTTCGGCGGAGATTGGGCGTCGCCGCATGACGGCGCGCCGGCGGGCTGGGCGCATTTTCACATCGTCATTCAAGGCAGCGCCGTCATCGATCGTCAGGGCCAGCGAGCGCTGTCGCTGCAAGCCGGCGAGGTGCTCCTGCTGCCGCACGGCGACCGTCATGTCGTGCGGGCGCTACATGGCGACGGGCTGACGGGGCGAACTGCGACCGCGTTCCACAACGGTCTGCGCCTTCGCACAAGCGTGGGCGTCGCGCACGACACCGAACTGCTCTGCGGCCGGCTCCACTTCGAGGACGCGCCGGAAAACCTTATCCTGGCGGCCCTGCCGGACGTGGTGGTCTTGCAGGTTGGCGAACCGACGCTGCAGGCGAGATACAGGCCGTTGCTGCAAGGCATCCGGGCGGAGTTGGGTGAAGCTCGCCCCGGCGCGCTGGGGATCGCTCGAAATCTCGCGAGCGCTCTTTTCATGATGATGCTGCGCTCGCATTTGGAGACGGTCGGCGCAGCGGCCGGCGTGTTTCAGCTTGTCAGCCGACCGGCGACGATGCGGGCCGTGGCGGCGATGATGAACGATCCGATCCGTGCGTGGTCGCTGGACGAACTGGCCGATATCGCGGCCATGTCGCGAGCGAGTTTGGTGCGCGCCTTTCACAGGGCGGGCGCGCCGGCGCCGCTCGCATTTTTAGCGGAGCTGCGTTTGGCGATCGCGCGACGCCGCCTGTCCGACGGCGGCGCCTCGTTGGAACGCATTGCGGCGGAGGTCGGCTACCACTCGCAAACGGCCTTCAGTCGCGCCTTCGTGCGCAAATACGGCATGCGGCCGGGAAAGCTGCGCGCGGAGTGAGCGCGAATCGTCACTGCGCCGCGTTCGCCTCGCTCTCCAGAGCCGATGCGCCCGCTTCGAACTGCAGCCGCGCGAGGCGTGTGTAGAGGCCGCCGGCCGCCATCAGGGTCGCATGGGTGCCTTCCTCGACGATGCGCCCGCCTTCCATCACGAGAATGCGGTCGGCGTTGACGATCGTCGCTAGGCGGTGGGCGATGACGAGCGTCGTGCGTCCCTGCATCGACGCTTCGAGCGCGCCTTGCACCAGCGTTTCATTCTCGGCGTCGAGCGCGGAGGTGGCTTCGTCGAGCAGCAGCACGGGCGCATTCTTGAGGATAGCGCGGGCGATCGCGAGGCGCTGGCGCTGGCCGCCCGATAGCGTCACGCCGCGCTCGCCCAGCGTCGTCTCGTAGCCTTGCGGCAGAGCGGAGATGAAGCCGTCGGCGGCGGCGCGCCGGGCGGCCTCCATGACGTCGTTTCGCGTCGCGCCGGGCGCGCCATAGGCGATGTTGTCGGCGACGCTGGCGGCGAAGATAAACGCTTCCTGAGGAACAAGCGCGATCTCGTCGCGCAGCGCCTTCGGGTCGGCCTTGGCGATGTCGATCCCGTCGAGCGTAATGGCGCCGCGGCTAGGATCGTAGAAACGCTCGATCAATTGGAACAGCGTCGTCTTGCCGGCTCCTGAAGGCCCGACGAGAGCGACGACCTCGCCGGGCGCGACGCGGAAGCTGAGGTTGGCGAGCACAGGTTCGTCCTGCCGCCCGGGATAGGCGAAGGTGACGTCGTTAAAGGCGAGTTCGCCGCGCGTCGGGGAGGGCAGGGCGAGCGGCGCCGCCGGGGCGACGATGCGCGGCTCGACCGCCAGGATCTCGCCGATGCGGGCCGCAGCGCCCGCGGCCTGCGAAACCTCGCTCCACACCTCCGAGAGCTGGCCGAGCGCGCCCGCGCCCATCACCGCGAACAGCAGGAACTGCGACAATTGGCCGCCGGTCATCCGGCCGGCGATGACGTCGGCGGCGCCCAGCCAGAGCACGACGACGACGCTCGTGAAGGCGAGAAACATCGCGGCCACGGTGACGATCGCGCGCGACTTCGTCATGTCGCGCGCCGCGTCGTAGGCGCTGTTGGCGGCGGCCCGGTAGCGCGCCGCGGTGAAGGCCTCGGCGACGAAGGCCTGCATGACGCGCACTGCGCCGAGACTCTCGCTTGCGAAGGCAGTCGCCTCGGCGAGCGTATCCTGAGCCCGGCGCGACCGGGCCCGCACCGTGCGTCCCGCCGCATAGAGCGGAAGGACAATCACCGGGATCGCGACCAGCACATAGGTGGAGAGTTTGGGCGAGGTGACCACCATCATGGCGATGGCGCCGACGAACATGAAGATATTGCGGAGCGCGATGGACGCCGAGGAGCCGAACGTCGCCTTCAACTGGGTCGTGTCGGCGGAAAGGCGCGAGATGATCTCGCCCGTCTTCTCCGCGTCGAAGAAGGTCGGATCGAGGCCGGTCAGATGCGCGAACAGATCGCCGCGCAGATCGGCGACCACGCGCTCGCCGAGCGTCATGACGGAATAGTAGCGCGCGCCCGAGGCGAGCGAGAGAACGGCGACGACGCCGATCAGCGCGCCGAAATAGGCGTGGATGAGCCCAGCGTGGCCGTTGGAAAAGCCTCGGTCGATCATCAGCCGGACAGCGACGGGCACGAAGAGCGTCGCGCCGGAGGCGGCGATGAGCGCCGCCAGCCCGGCGGCGATTCGGCCGCGATGTTTAAGGGCATAGGGCAGCAGCGGCCGCAGGGCGCGTAACGAGACGCGGGCCGGCTTCGGCGCTGCGCTTGGGGAAAGGGTCATCGGGACACAGGCTCCTGATCGGCGTCTTACGTCACACCATTGAGGCAAAAATCAAGTTAGGCGATCCTGTTGGGCGCTTGTATCGCACGGCCGCCTGCCTTATAGACCCGCCAACCGAAAGAGCCTCCGGTCCCCGGACGGCTCTCGTTTCGTTTGACGAGGACCGGACGATGAAGGCCGACATTCACCCCAACTACCACATGATCAAAGTCGTCATGACCAATGGCGAGGAATTCTACACCCGTTCGACCTATGGCGAGGAGGGCGCGACGCTCAACCTCGACATCGATCCGAACACCCATCCCGCTTGGACCGGCGGCTCGCAACAGTTGCTCGACCGCGGTGGTCGCCTGTCGCGCTTCAACAGCCGATTCGCCAATCTTGGCCGGGTCACGAAAAAGTAAGATTCTGGCGCGCTCCTTCTCCAAGATGCGAGAGGGAGCGTCCGCCAAAGGTCACAATCTCCGGATCGACGCGATCGTCCCGTAGGCGTTCTCGGCGATCCGTTCCCGAGCGACGGCAAGCGGCTCGCTCACGACCTTCATATGCCAGCCGTTGGCGTGCAGCAGCGTCTCTGCGTCGCGCATGACGCCGACATGGCCCTTCCAGAACACGAGATCGCCGCGGCGCAGACCCCTCAGGTCGTCATCGACCGGGATCGGCGCGCCGAGCGTTGTCTCCATCATGTCGCTGTCGCGCGGCGCCTCGATCCCCGCTGCGCGAAGTGCGGCCTGCACGAGGCCGGAGCAGTCGATCCCCTCGGACGTGCGGCCGCCCCAGAGATAAGGCGTTTCGAGAAAACGTTCCGCGATTGCGACGAAATCCGTCTCGAACTCAGCCGTTGGCGCGAGATGCCGCGCATAGACCCGCAAGCCCTCGGACGTCACGGCGAAATCGCCTTCGCTTGCCTCGACCCGCAGCAGCGCCCCGAGCGAAAGCGCCATGCGCGGGGGGAGCTTGATGCTCGGCCCGGGATAGGCGTGCGTGCGCAGCGCGGCGACGCGGTGGGTCGGCTCGAGCGGGGTGGCCAGCGCCGCCGCATGGAGATAGCCGACGTAGCCGTCGCGCGCCAATTGCGCCCACGCCCAGCCGCTGGCCTCCTCATAAACGACGATGCGCTCGCCAAAGAGCGCTTCGGTTTCGAGCGGCGCCTCGTCGGTGGGCGCCCGGCGCAGCGGCGCGTTGGCGATGGCGATGCGGCGGTCGCGGCCGGCGAGATAGCGCTCGGCCTCGACGCGGCCGCGCAGGAATTCCGCGGCGAGATCGGGACGGGCGGGCGTTACGCGGCGGTCGAGAGACATGGGACGCCTTGGCGAGGATGGGCCGAATCAGGAAATGCTCGGCCAGCGCGCGGCGATGGTCAATGGCGGCCGGTTGGGGGGCAGTGTCTCAGTTTACAATCTCAACGCGATCTCGCTTCAGAAAACGGAGGGTTTTCCAATGGCTGATGCCCGTTGCAGTTGCGGCGCTCTCACACTAACGCTTGCAGAACCATCAAAATTGGTTGTCGCCTGTCATTGTCTTGACTGCCAACGGAGAACCGGCGCGCCATTTGGCGTCGGCGCCTTTTATCCGGTCGACGCCGTCGCCATTTCTGGAACTCCGAAAGAGTTCACGCGCGATGCACCAAGCGGCGGGAAGGTCCACAGCTACTTTTGTCCAAACTGTGGGTCAACGATCTATTGGAAGGCGGACAACCTACCGTCGCTGATAGGCGTTGCAGTCGGCGCGCTAGCAGACCCAAAATACCCGGTCCCTGTCAGATCGATTTTTGAGCAGTCGAAACATAATTGGGTTCAAATCGATGGCGCCAGCGAACACTTCCAGCAAAGCAGCGTGGCAAAAAATTCAAACTGAGACACCACCGGCTTGGGGCTATTGCCAGCGGCGCAGAGAGAACTCGCCCCGACGGATGCGCTCCACGAAGCCCTCGGCCAACGAGGCGGCGCGCTCTTCGCCATAGTTGGCGACGAGTTCGCGGAAGGCGGCGCACAGGGCGGCGTCGGCGAAGGCGTCGGCGTCGATGCCGTCGAGCACCGCTTCTGCGAAAGCCTCGCTGACATAGGCCAGCGCCGCGCGGCGGGCGTCGGCGGCATTCAGTTCCTCGAGGGCGTTTTCAGGTGCGAGATACATCGAACGCACCCTAAGGCGGCGCGAAAAAAAGCGCGACGGAACTCTTTCAAAACGGTTAATTTAACTGTCTGTGACTGGCTAATGGACTCGGGCGGGACGCCAGTGATAAGTCAGTGGGGGCGACCGTGCTCGGACTGGGCGCCGGCTTCGGCGGAGGCCAGCGGTCGACCGGGCGGCGAGGCCGGACCGAACGGCGCCTGAAGAAACGATCGGTAGAGTTGGGCGCGCTCGGCGGCCGAGTCCGGCGCTGCGTCCGGCTGAAGGAGCGCCTTGGCGCGCTCGAACAGGCTCATCATCGCGCCGCCGATGTCGCGGCAGGCGACGATTTCGTCCGCGGCCAGCCGGCCTTCAGCATTGTCGCACAGGGTCGCCGCAGCGATGCCAAGCATGTCGAGGCCGTTCACGACCGCTTCGAGGGCGTGATGTGCAACCGCATCAAGGGTCGGCGCGGCGGGGTCGGCGAAGAGTTCATTCGGATCGAGCGGGCGCCAGTCGCGCACGTCCTCCGCCAGATCGGGCAAGCGATCGATCAGTTCAAGCATCGTCGCAATGCTGCGGAAGTGTTCGAGCGCGTCGAGGAGGCGCTCGGCCGATTCGGCGCGCCCGCTAGGCGGCGAGGGGGCGTTCGACGGTCCTGCTGTCATGGCTGCCTCTTGACGACCTGCTCGCTCCTGGGGCGCTCTTCCCTGAGTGCGTTGCAGCGAAAATAGCCCTATGGGATTAGGAAACGTCTGAGGATTTCGCGCCGATTTTTGTAAAAATTCCTGGGGCGAAGCGCGCGACGAGACTGGAGAGGCCCCGCAATGTGCGGACGTTATGCGATCACGCTGCCCCCCGAAGCGATGCGCGCTCTGTTCGGTTACATCGAGCAGCCGAACTTCCCGCCGCGCTACAACATCGCCCCGACGCAGCCGATACCCGTCGTGACCGCGCGCGAGCACACGGGCGGGCAAGAGCGGCATTTCCTGCTCGTGCGGTGGGGCTTTCTGCCCGGGTTCGTGAAAGACCCGAAGGATTTTCCGCTCATCATCAATGCGCGCGCCGAGACTCTTGCGGAAAAGCCGAGCTTCCGCGCCGCGTTCAAGCGCCGCCGCTGCCTGGTGATCGCCGACGGCTTTTATGAATGGCGACGCGAGGCGCCGGCTGGCCGCAAGGGGCCGAGGCAGGCCTATCTGATCCGCCGCGTCGACGGCGCGCCGATGGGCTTCGCCGGCGTGATGGAGACCTGGAGCGACCCGAACGGCGGCGAAATCGACACCGCCTGCATCATCACCACCTTCGCCAACGGCCTGATGGCGGCCGTTCACGATCGTATGCCGGCGATCATCCAGCCGGAGACGTTCTCCGCCTGGCTCGACACCGACGCGGTCGATGTCGCGGAGGCGACCGCGATGCTGCGCCCAGCGCCAGACGAGGCGCTCGAGCTCGTGCCGATCGGACCTGCGGTCAATCGCGCCGCAAATGACGACCCGGCGATCCAAACCCCGATCGGCGACGCGATTCGAGCTGCGGCGCCGGCCGACGGCGCGCTATAAGAAGCGCCATGGCTGAAAAACCCAAACCCGTCCGCCCCGTTGACGCCCTCGCACACGCCGACGGAATCAGCCGCTGTCCCTGGGCCGGGGTCGATCCGCTTTACGTCGCCTATCACGACGAGGAGTGGGGCGTGCCCGAGTGGGACGACCGCGCGATGTTCGAGAAGCTGGCGCTCGACGCGTTCCAGGCCGGTTTGTCCTGGATCACGATCTTGAGGAAGCGTCCTGCCTTTCGCGCCGCCTTCGACGGCTTTGCGCCCGAGGCGATCGTCCGTTACGGCCCCGCCAAGATCGAGGCGCTGATGGGCGACGCGGGCATCGTGCGCAACCGCGCCAAGATCGAGGCGACGATCGCGCTGGCCCGGATCACGCTCGATCTCGCCGAGCGCGGCGGCCTCGCGCGCCATCTCTGGAGTTTCGTCGATGGCGCGCCGGTTCAGAACGCGCGCCGCTCGCTGAGCGACATCCCTGTCGAGAGCGAGGTCTCCCGCGCCATCTCGAAGGACCTTCGCCAGCGCGGCGGCAACTTCGTCGGCCCGACCATCATCTACGCCTTCATGCAGGCGACCGGCATAGTCAACGACCACCTCGTCGCCTGCCATCGCCATGACGCGTGCCGCGCGCTCGCCGAGGGCGTGAGGGGATGAAATCGGCCGCTTCGCCGCGCGCTTGGCAGCGGATGCTGTCGGGGCGCCGGCTGGACTTGATCGATCCCTCGCCGCTCGACGTCGAAATCGCCGACATCGCGCACGGCCTGGCGCGCGTGGCGCGCTGGAACGGCCAAACCCGCGGGCCGGAGATTTTCTCCGTCGCGCAGCATTCGCTGCTGGTCGAGGCGGCCTTTGCGGCAGCGGCGCCGGAAGCCTCGCGTGCGGAGCGGCTCGCCGCGCTGCTGCACGATGCGCCGGAATATGTGATCGGCGACATGATCTCGCCCTTCAAGGCGGCGATCGGCGGCGACTACAAGCAGGTCGAAGCGCGCCTCCTCGAGGCCATCTTCCTGCGCTTCGGCTTGCCCCCGCAGATGGCGCCGGACCTCGCCAAAGCGGTGAAGGCGGCGGACCGTGTGGCCGCCTACCTCGAGGCGACGGCGCTCGCCGGCTTCACCGTCGCCGAGGCGCGCAAGTTCTTCGGCGCGCCCAAATTCGCGCTGCGAGCCTTCGAGGCCTATTTGCAGCCGCTTCGCCCCGCGGAGGCGCAGGAGCAGTTCCTCGAACGCTTTTCAGAACTCGACGGCGCACATGCGCCAACATTTTAGCGCGCGCCAGTTTTTCGCCAAAAGCGCGCGGCAATGAAAGAATCGTCATCGCTCGGAGAGCCCCCTATGCCGCGCATCCACGTCTGTTCCCTCGCGCTGATCGGCGAAACCGTCGAGCGCACCGGCGCCCGCAGCCTCGTCACGCTGCTTAATCGCGACACGGTGGTGGTCAGGCCGGCCGCCATCGCGCCCGAGCGCCATCTCTACCTCGGCGTCGCCGACATCATCGAAGAGACGCCGGGGCAGATACTGCCGGCCCATTCGCACGTGCGCGAGCTGATCGAGTTCGTCGCGACGTGGGATCGAGAGGCGCCGCTCCTCATTCATTGCTTTGCGGGCGTCAGCCGGTCGACGGCGGCGGCCTATATTTCCGCCTGCGCGCTCGCGCCGCATCGCGACGAAGCCGAGATCGCCCTCGCTTTGCGGGCCGGCTCGCCGACCGCGACGCCGAACGCGCGCCTCATTGCGCTGGCGGATGCGGCGCTCGGCCGGGAAGGGCGCATGAGCCGCGCTATTGAAAGCATCGGACGCGGCCAGGAATGTTTCGAGGGAATCCCGTTCGCGCTGGAAATCGGGTGATGGCCGACCGGCTCGAACCTGTCACGGCTCATCCACCCGGACTAATAAAAAATCCCGTGCTATCGGACTTGCATCCGTATGCGTGCCTAGGATTGGGATCGTTTGGATGGCCTTCCGTGTGATACCCGGTCGGGCATCGCCCCACCGTGGCCGGACCGGACACGGTTGGCTCGGAGCAGCCAGCCAATGCGGCGGAAATCGCGATAACCAAAGCGCCGGCCTTCAGAACTGTTCCAGGCATTCTGGGCTCCGACGCGATTCTGACATCATTGAAGGTATCGAATATTTCCAGATCTGCAACGCTCCTAGAGAACTTTTCCACGAAGTTGCCGGCATCGAGCTGCCGGCCCGGTGGGACTCCGCGGCAGCGCCGCAGCCCACTAGACCGCAAAAATATCGAGTATGACTGTCCACGCGCGATGGACTCGGGCGTGTCGCTGGGGTTTGTCTTGTCGTCGAACGGAATTGTCCCGCTTGGGATCGGTGTCCAGGTGAATGGTGGCGACGCGCCGCTGCGGGGACCGCGGGAGTCACACGGAGGATCGGAATGCCAGGGATGCAACGTTTCGAGGGTGCGGGCGCGGTCGTGACCGGCGGCGCGTCGGGGATTGGTCTTACGGTCGCCCACAGGATCATCGCCGAGGGCGGCAAGGCGATGCTGTGGGACGTCGACGCCGGCAAGCTGGAGGCGGCGCAGGGCGAACTCGGCAAGCAGGCCCATGTCGCGCGGCTCGATCTCACCGATCCGAATGCGGTCGAGCGCGCTGTCGCGGAGGCCGAGACGGCGCTCGGCCGGATCGACGCGCTCGTCTGCAGCGCCGGCGTCGCCGGCTTGAACGCGCTGGTCGTCGACTATCCCGTCGAGGAATGGCGGCGCGTGTTCGACGTCAACGTCAACGGGCTTTTCTACTGCAACCGCTTCGTTGCGCGCGCGATGCGCGCTCGTGGCTATGGACGCATCGTCAACATCGCCTCGATCGCCGGCAAGGAAGGCAATCCGACCGCCTCGGCCTATAGCGCCTCGAAAGCGGCGGTGATCGGTCTCACGAAATCGCTCGGCAAAGAGCTCGCCAAGGAGGGCGTGATCGTTAACGCCATCACCCCGGCGACGATCGAAACGCCGATGCTCGAGCAGGTCTCCGACGCGCATCTCGCCTATATGCGCTCCAAGATCCCGATGGAGCGGTTCGGCACGGTCGACGAGGTCGCGGCGCTCGTCTGCTGGCTGGCGAGCCAGGAATGCTCGTTCACGACTGGCGCCGTGTTCGACATCTCAGGCGGTCGGGCAACGTACTGACAGTCGGCGGAGGCAGCCGTCCGCCACCGCCTGTGCGACGGACGGCGAGCTTGCCTCGTTTACTTCTTCACCAGCGGGCACTCGCTCTGCGCCAGTGGGCGGAAGGCCTCGTCGGCGGGGATCGTCGCGACGAGCTTGTAATAGTCCCAGGGATATTTCGACTCGGCCGGCGATTTCACCTGGAACAGATAGGCGGGATGGATCACGCGTCCGTCCTCGCGGATGGTGCCCTTGCCGAACAGCGGATCGTCCGTCGGCGTCTCCTTCATCTTCGCCACCACCTTGGCGCCATCGTGCGGATTGCCGCCCATCGCCTCGAGCGTCTTGAGGTAGTCGAGCACCGACGCATAGACGCCGGCGTGCACCATCGTCGGTTCGGCGTGGTTCTTCATGCGCTGCGAGAAGCGCGCGGAGAAGGCGCGGGTCTGGTCGTTCATGTCCCAGTAGAAGGTCTCGGTGAATTCGAGTCCCTGCGCAACGTCGAGGCCTAAGGCGTTGACGTCGCTGATGAAGAGCAGCAGCGCCGCGAGCTTCTGCCCGCCGGACGCAATGCCGAACTCATGCGCCTGCTTGATCGAATTCGTCGTGTCGCCGCCGGCGTTCGCGAGGCCGATGATCTTGGCCCCCGAGGATTGCGCCTGCAGCAAGAAGGAGGAAAAGTCAGGCGTGTTGAGCGGCACGTTGACGCTGCCGAGCACCTTGCCGTCGTTCGCCTCGACGACCGCTGCGGTGTCGCGTTGCAGAGCGTGTCCGAAGGCGTAATCGGCGGTGACGAAGAACCAACTGTCGCCGCCGGATTTCACCACCGCCTTGCCGGTGCCGTTGGCGAGCGCGTAGGTGTCGTAGGTCCAATGGATCGTGTTGGGCGTGCAGGCCTTGCCGGTAAGGTCGGACGTGGCGGCGCCGGAATTCATGAAGACGCCGTTCTTCTCCTTGACGACCTGCGCGATAGCCAGAGCGACGCCCGAATTCGGCACGTCGACGATCGTGTCGACCTTGTCTTCGTCGAACCATTTGCGGGCGATGCCGACCGCGACGTCAGGCTTGTTCTGATGGTCGCCGGTGAGGATGTCGATCGTCCAGCCTTTCTTAGTCAGGCCGCTGTCCTCGACCGCCATTTGCGCCGCCAGCACCGAGCCGGGGCCGCCGAGGTCGGCGTAGAGGCTGGCCATGTCGGTCAGGACGCCAATTTTGACGGTCTTGTCCTCTGCATGCGCGGCCGTCGCGAACAGCAAGCTCGCCGCGATCGCGCTCAAATATGTCGATTTCACGCGTTTCCCTCCCTTTGGCGAGGCTTGAATATCAGCGCGCGATCCGAAGCCCACGCGGCGCCCCCGGCTCAGCCGCGCCGCCTTATCCTGATTGGCTTAGGTGGGAAGATCGTCAGTCACCGTCCCGGCTCATCGCCGCGGCGGGACGCTTCGAAAAGGAACCACACGCGGCGCTCCGTCTCGTCGATCCACGTCTCGATGAGACTGGCGCTCGCCACGTCCTCGGCCTCCTCGCAGACGCCATGGGTTTCTCGCATCGAAGCGACCAGGCGTTGATTGTCGTCGCGCAATTCGGCGAGCATATCGAGCGGCGAGACAAATTCGGCGTCGTTGTCGGCCAGGCGCTGCAGGCGCGCGATATGCCCGATCGAGCGCAACGTCTGGCCGCCGATTTTGCGCACGCGCTCGGCTATGGGGTCTGTCATGGCGAAAATCTGATCGCCATGCTCGTCCAGCAGTAGGTGGTAATCGCGAAAGTGCGGGCCCGACATGTGCCAGTGGAAGTTCTTGGTCTTGAGATAAAGCGCGAAAACGTCCGCAAGCAGCAGATTCAGCGCGGCGGAGACATCGCGAGTCGCGTTCGAACTGAGATCGGTCGGGGTTCGCAATGGCGCGGTTCGGCGAGCTTCGGCGTCCTTGGCGTTCATGGAATCTCCTCCTCTTTGCGGCGAACCGTTCTGGCGAAGTCCGACTGCTTGGAAGTCGCAGGCTAGCAGACCTCAATCCGCCAAGCCAGCGCGAGCGCGGTTTGACGCGCCTTCGCTTGCGTGGTTCGCTTCGCCCGTCACGTCCATTCGGCACCACCATGACGCCAAACGTCCGCACCGAGATCGACGGCCCGGTCTCGACGATCCTCATCAGTCACCCTGAGCGACGCAATGCGGTCGACGGTCCGATGGCCGCCGCGCTCTACGAGGCATTCCTGCGCTTCGAAGCGGACGACAGCCAGCGTGTCGCGGTGCTGCACGGCGAGGGCGGCGCCTTCTCAGCCGGGGCCGATCTCACCGCGATCGGCGACCCCGCGCGCCGGCACGAACTCGATCCCGACGGAGCCGGCGCGGGGCCGATGGGCCCGACGCGGCTCGCGCTGTCGAAGCCCTTGATCGCTGCGGTCGCGGGTCACGCCGTCGCCGGCGGATTGGAGCTCGCCCTTCTGGCGGACTTGCGGGTGGTCGAGGAGAACGCCATCTTCGGCGTATTCTGCCGGCGCTGGGGGGTGCCCCTGATCGACGGGGGAACGGTGCGGTTGCCGCGCGTCGTCGGCATGGGGCGCGCGCTCGATATGATCCTGACGGGCCGGCCCGTCGGCGCGAGCGAGGCGCTCGAAATGGGGCTTGCCAATCGCGTCGTGCCGGAGGGAGCCTCGCGCGCGGCGGCGGAGGGGCTGGCGCGCGAAATCGCGGCCTTTCCGCAAGTGTGCATGCTTGCGGACCGAGCCTCGGCCTACGCGCAATGGGACTTGCCGCTCGGCGAGGCGTTGCGCAGCGAAGGCCGAAGGGGCGTCCCGATCGTCGCCGCCGAAGGCGAGGCGGGCGCCCGGCGGTTCGTCGCCGGAGCGGGAAGGGGCGGGCGCGTCGACGATCCCGCGCCTGGCCAGGATTGACGCCGGCGGCGCCCGGCGCCCAAACGGCCTAGCGCGGACGTGTCGTTAAGCGCGCTCGGCCCTTCGATGCGGGAGCGGCGCATGGACAAGAGCCAGAAGTGGCACGCCTGGTACTGGGTGATCGCGATCCTCGGCGTCATCCTGGTCGCGCAACTTTGGGGGATGAGCCAGAACGTCGTCGTCATTCCCTACAGCCAGTTCCTCGACGATCTCAACGGCGGCAAGATCGCCGACGTCAGGGTTGGCGGCGACCATGTCGAGGGCGAATGGAAGGAGCCGCAGAACGGCGCAAAGAGCTTCGTGACGACGCGCGTTTCGCCCGATCTCGCCGCGCAGCTCGAGCGCAACCACGTGCGCTTCAGCGGCCGGGTGCAGAACACGCTGCTGAGCACGCTGCTCTCCTGGGTCATTCCGACGGCGCTGTTTTTCGGCTTGTGGATGTTCTGGTTCCGTCGCCTGGCGCAAGGGCAGGGCGGCGGCCTGATGGCGATCGGCCGCAGCAAGGCCAAGGTCTATGTCGAGACCGACACCAAGACCACCTTCAATGACGTCGCCGGGGTCGACGAAGCCAAGGAGGAATTGCGAGAAATCGTTCACTTCCTTAAGCGACCCGCCGAATACGGCCGCCTCGGCGCACGCATCCCTAAAGGCGTGCTGCTCGTCGGGCCGCCCGGCACGGGCAAGACCCTGCTCGCCAAGGCGGTGGCGGGGGAGGCGGGCGTACCGTTCTTTTCGATCAACGGATCGGAATTCGTCGAGATGTTCGTCGGAGTCGGCGCGGCGCGCGTGCGCGACCTCTTCGAGCAGGCGCGCGCCAAAGCGCCGGCGATCATCTTCATCGACGAGCTCGACGCGCTGGGACGCGCCCGCGGCGCCTATCCCTACATGGGGCATGACGAGAAGGAGCAGACGCTCCACCAGTTGCTGGTCGAGATGGACGGCTTCGACACGCGCAGCGGCCTCGTGCTGCTTGCGGCGACCAATCGGCCGGAAATTCTCGATCCCGCCTTGCTGCGCGCCGGACGCTTCGACCGCCAGATTCTGGTCGACCGGCCCGACAAGCGCGGGCGGATCGACATCGTCGATCTCTACCTCAAGGGGCACAAGATCGCCGCCGACGTGTCGGCCGAGAAGATCGCCGCGCTGACGCCGGGCTTCACTGGCGCCGACATCGCCAATCTCGTCAACGAGGCGGCGCTGGTGGCGACCCGGCGCAACGCCGAGGACATCGCGATGAACGACTTCACCGAAGCCGTCGAGCGCATCGTCGCCGGCCTCGAGAAGAAGCGGCGCGTGCTGAGCCCCGAGGAGCGGCGCGTCGTCGCCTATCACGAAATGGGCCATGCGATCGTCGCGATGTCGCTGCCGGGCGCCGACGCGGTGCACAAGGTCTCGATCATTCCGCGCGGCGTCGGCGCGCTGGGCTACACGATCCAGCGCCCGAGCGAAGACCGCTACGTCGTCAAGCGCGACGAGCTGCTCGACAAGATGGCGGTGTTGCTCGGCGGACGCGCCGCCGAATGGGTGGCGTTCCACCATCTCTCGACGGGAGCGGCGGACGATCTCGCCAAAGTCACCGACATCGCGCGCGACATGGCGACGCGGTTCGGCATGGTGCCGGCGCTCGGACCCGTATCGCTCGAAAGCGCGCCGTCGCCCTTCCTCCCGGGGCCGCCGCGCGACGAGTTCGGCGCGCGGCGCTACAGTGACGAGACCGCGCGCGTGATCGACAAGGCGGTGCAGGACATCGTCACCCAGAGCTTCGATCGCACGGTCGGGATTCTCAAAGCGCACGAAGCGGTCCTCGGCCGCGCTGGCAATCTTCTGCTCGAACGCGAGACGCTCGATGAGACCGCGCTGAAGCGGATACGCGACGAACTGGCGGCCGAGGGCGCGGCGCCCGCGGCTACCGAACTTGCGCGGGCGCCGCGCGGATGACGCTCGGATTTCGCAGCTACCTCGGCGCCGCCCTCCTGACGATCGCCGCAAGGTCGAGCCCGCGCGGCAGCGCGCCCCAATTGTGCTGGCCGCGGCCTTCGAGGCGCGAGCGGCAGAAGGCGTCGGCGTTGGCGCCCGGCGCGCCTTTCACCATCGCGCTCGCGAGCAGCCCGAGTGCGAGGCGGTCGCAGAGATCGCGCGCGCTCTCCTCAAAATCCTGGAGGTCGCGCATGTCGTCTTTCAACGCCGCGATATGCGCGTCGAGCGCGCGGTGTTCGCCACGCGCCGCGTCGACTTCCGCGAAATAGGCTTCGAGCGTTTCGGGCGCGCGCGAAATCGCGCGCAGCACGTCGAGGCACTGCACGTTGCCGCTGCCTTCCCAGATCGCGTTGATCGGCGCCTCGCGATAGAGACGCGGCATCGGCGAATCCTCCATCACGCCGGAGCCGCCGATGCATTCCATCGCCTCGTAGGCGTGCGACGGCGTGCGCTTGCAGATCCAATATTTGCCGATCGGCGCGCCAAGGCGCACGAGCGCATCTTCGTGCGCGTCGGCGCGATTGTCGAGCGCGCGCGCCATGCGCAGCGTCAGGGCCAGCGACGCCTCGGCTTCGAGCACGAGATCGGCCAGCACGTTCCGCATCGCCGGCTGATCGATAAGGAACGCGCCGAACGCCTTGCGCTGGCGGCAATGATCGATCGCCTGCGAGACCGACATGCGCATGCCGGCGGACGAGCCGATCATGCAATCGAAGCGGGTCGTCGCGACCATTTCGATGATCGTAGCGACACCGCGTCCCTCTGGGCCGACGCGCCAGGCAAGCGCGCCGCGCCATTCCGTCTCGCTCGAAGCGTTGGAGACGTTGCCCATCTTGCGCTTGAGGCGAATGATCTGGATCGGGTTCTTGGTCCCGTCGGGACGCCAGCGCGGAGCAAGAAAGCAGGTGAGGCCGCCGGGCGCCTGGGCCAGTACGAGGAAGGCGTCGCACATCGGCGCCGAGACGAAGAACTTGTGGCCGACAAGCTCGTAGGCCTCGCCGTGCCCGTCGCGGCCGATCGGGATGGCGCGGGTTGTATTCGCCCGCACGTCCGAACCGCCCTGCTTCTCCGTCATGGCCATGCCGATCGTCACGCCCTGCTTCTCGGCGACGGGAACGTTGCGCGGGTCGTAGACGCGGGCGTGGATCTTCGGCAGCCAGTCGCGTGCAAGGGCCGGCTCACGCCTGAGGCACGGCGTCGCCGCGAAGGTCATGGTGATCGGGCAGCCGTGGCCCGCTTCGACCTGCGCCTGCATGTAATAGCGCGCCGCGCGGGCGACGTGAGCGCCGGGACCCGGCTCGCTCCAAGGGGAAGCGTGCAGGCCCTCTTCGATCGCACGGCGCATCAGCGCGTGATAGGCGGGGTGAAAGCGCACCAGATCGACGCGGCGGCCGTAGCGGTCGTGCGTGTCGAGTTCGGGCGGGTAGCGGTTCGCTAGCGCGCCGAGTTCGAGGGTTTCGGCCGCGCCGAGCCGGGCGCCCAGTCCCTCCAGGTCCGCATTCGCTGAGGCCGCGCCCTCGCGCGCCAGCCCCTCGCGGAGCGCGGCGTCGCCCGAGAACAGGTTGTAATCGGTCAGTTCGAAGGGCTGGTTGAAGACTTCGTGGGTCGCGGCCCCATAGGAATCGAGCTGCGGACCCTCCGCTCCGGCGGTGAGCGGTTGCGCGAGCGTCTGCATAGGGCCTCCCGGAGAGGGGCCGCTCCGCCATATGGCGAGCGGCTGGCGCGAATATAGCCGATTTTTCGCGCTGAGCGGCTGCAAAATCTGCGGCCGCTCCCGGCGGCGGCGACGCCGAACATCCTCGATGGGAACGATCTTCTTCGCACGGCGTTTAACGCAACGCTCGGCGACCTCCTGAAGCGCGGTGGCAAGAGTTTCACGGCGTCGGGCGATGAAATCGCCGCTGCGCTGTCAGGAGGACGTCATCGCAGTCATCCATACTGATCCCCGAAGTCGACCAAAACGGAGCGCCCGCGAGATGACGGCGGAGCCTGCGCGCAAGACGACGACCGCTGGATTGGCGGCCCGTTCGATCCCTCAGGCGTTCGACGCCCGACGGACGACGCGCATCGTGCTGATCGAATTGCACGTTTGGTTCCGCGATTGCCTGGCTCACGCGTTGATCAGTTTTCTCCCCGATGTGAGCGTCGAGGGCGCGGACTCGGTCGAGGAGGTGGTTCCCGGCCCGGCAGGGCTCCTGTTGATCGGGATTCACCCTTGGTTCCAAAGCGCGCAATTGCGCGACGCAATCGACATGCTGCGGCGGGTCGGCGACGGCTCGCCGGTTGGCGCTTACTTGCATGCCGACAACGGGGCGCTCGCCAGATTGACGGCGAGGCTTGGCGTGGCGGGCATTGTCATGCCCGACGCCGGCGTGGAGATCGCGATCGCCTCGGTGCGCGTCATGGTGGCTGGAGGCAACTTCTTACCGCCCGAAGCGGCGGAGGCCGCGCCCGACGAGCCGCTCGGACAAGCCCCGACACAGGGGAGCAGGGCGGCGGAAAGCCTTACCAGCCGTGAGTTCGAGGTCCTTCAACTCCTGGGCGTCGGGCGCACCAATAAGGGCATTGCCGCCGATCTCAGTATCTCGCAAAGCACGGTCAAAGTTCATCTGCGCAGAATGATGAAGAAACTGGGCACGACGAACCGCACCGAGGCCGCCTTGCAGCTCACGCGGCGCGCACAGCCTCAAGTCGGCGCGGACTGAGACGGGCGCGCGTCGCCCCTGTACAAACGCTTGGGGAAGGGCGAGAAATGGCGGCGACCCGCCAACGCCTCAGCCCCCAGGATGCTATGACGTTTCGAGCCATCCGCGCCGACAAGACCGAGGCCGGCCAGAACGTCCGCTTCGTCGACATGGACGAAGCGGATCTGATGGGAGGCGACGTGACGGTTCGCGTCACCCATTCGACCGTCAACTACAAGGACGGCCTCGCGCTCTCCGGCACATCGGCGATCATCCGCCGTTTCCCCATGATCCCAGGCATCGATCTGGCGGGCGTCGTCGAGGCGTCGGCGCATTCCGGTTTTCGCGCCGGGGAGGAGGTTCTCCTGACCGGCTACGGCCTCGGCGAGACCCACTTCGGCGGCTACGCCGAGAAGGCGCGGGTCAAGGGAGATTGGCTCGTCAAACTGCCGGCGGGACTGACCCGCGCCGAGGCGATGGCGATCGGCACGGCGGGATTCACTGCGGTGCTCTCTGTGCTCGCGCTCGAAGGGCAGGGGGTGACCCCTGCGATGGGGCCGGTCGTCGTCACGGGCGCCGCCGGCGGCGTCGGCTCGATGGCGATCGCGCTGCTCGCCAAGGCGGGGTGGAGCGTCGCGGCTTCGACGGGTCGGCCCGAGGAGGCGGACTATCTCAAGGATTTGGGAGCCGCGGAGATCGTCGAGCGCGCCTCGCTCGCCGCGCCCGGAAAGCCGCTCGGCAAGGAGCGCTGGGCGGCCGGGGTCGACAGCGTCGGCTCGCATACGCTCGCCAATGTGCTCGCGCAGACGCGCTATGGCGGCGCCGTCGCCGCCTGCGGCCTCGCCGGGGGCATGGACCTGCCGACGAGCGTCGCGCCCTTCATCCTTCGTGGCGTACGGCTGATCGGCGTCGACAGCGTGCAATGCCCCATGCCGCGGCGGCTGGAGGCGTGGCGGCGCCTCGCGAGCGACCTCGATCGCGACACGCTTGCCCGAATGATCACGACCGCGCCTCTCGAGAAGGCTTTCGAAGTCGGAGCCGACATACTCGCCGGCAAGGTGCGGGGGCGCGTGGTCGTCGAGATCGGCTGAAACTCCAATTCCCAACGGAGGAAATTGATTTGATCCACCACGATTTAGACGCCATTCGGAAGTCATGACCGACATTTCCCTCGCCGCCGCCGCCGGCGCCGGCCTCATCTCCTTTCTCAGCCCCTGCGTCTTGCCGCTCGCGCCGCCTTATCTGTGTTACCTCGCAGGCACCTCGGTCGAGGCGCTCGCCGAAGAGGGCGAGAAGCGGGCGCGCTCCGACATCGTCGTCGCCTCGCTGCTGTTTGTCGCCGGCTTCGCCACCGTATTCGTCGCGCTCGGCGCGACGGCCTCGGCGTTCGGCGCGCTGCTGCGCCAGTGGAGCCATGTTCTCTCGATCGTCGCCGGCCTCGGCATCATCGTGATGGGGGCGCATTTCCTCGGCCTGTTCCGCCTCACCGCTATGTTGCGGGAGGCGCGGGTCGAGATCGAGAAGCCGCCGGGTCTGTGGAGCGCCTATCTGATGGGGCTCGCCTTCGCATTCGGCTGGACCCCCTGCATCGGGCCGATCCTCGCCGCCATCCTCGCCGTCGCCGGGGCGCAGGACACGGTCGCGCGGGGGGCGCTGCTGCTCGCCGCCTACGCCTTCGGCCTCGGCGTGCCCTTCGTCGTCGCCGCGATCGCGATGGAAAGGTTTCTGGGTTTTGCGCGCGGCTTCCGCCGCCACTTCGCGCGGCTCGAAAAGGTCGTTGGCGCGCTGCTCGTCGTCACCGGCATCGGCTTTCTCACCGGCGGCTTCCAGGTCGCCTCGACCTGGCTGATCGAGATGTTCCCGAGGTTGGGCCAGCTGGGGTGATCTCGGGCGCCGAAGCCGCTCGCTCGTCCTTGTAAGTTAACAATGCGTCGTCCGCTGAGGTGGTCGACGCGGTACCGGAAGGGACGCCGGCTGGTCCTTGGGCGCGAGAGCCCGTTCCTCAGCTTGGTCGCCCTTCCGATTTATCCTGAGGCCAAGGACTCCAGACTTCGTCCTTCCGGGGAGTGACACGCCACTCGCCGGGATCTCGCCAATAAAAAAAGCCCGCCGACGTGCGGCGGGCTCCACTGTGTTGCGGGCGTTCGGCCTGAGGCGAGATCACATCTGGTGATAGGTGACCTTGCCGTCCGGGTCCTTCTTCCAGACGTACCACACGTAGTCCGCCGTCGTGCGATCGCCCTTCTTGTCGTAGGAGATGTCGCCGAGGACGGTGTGGAACGCCATGCCGGAGTGCATCACTTCCGCGACCTTCTTGGGGTCGAGCACGCCGGCCTTCTCGGCCGCCTGCTTGATAATCTGCATCGCGGCGTAGGAGTACAGCGTATAGCCTTCCGGCTCGAAGCCCTTGGCCTTGATTTCCTCGACGATCGCCTTGGCGTTCGGGTTGTTGCGCGGCTCGGGGCCGAACGACATAAGCGTGCCTTCGACGCCGGGGCCGCCGATCGAGGCGAACTCGTTGTCGGTGATGCCGTCGCCGGAAATCATGACGGTCTTCATGCCCTGGTCGCGCATCTGGCGCACGATGAGGCCGCCCTCTGTGTGGAGGCCGCCCCACATCACGTAGTCGGCGCCGGCGGCCTTGATCTTGGAGACGATCGCCGAATAGTCCTTCTCGCCGGGGTTGACGCCCTCGTACAGCACTTCCTTTTTGCCGCCGGCGTTCATGAAGCCCTTGGCGGCGTCGGCGAGGCCCTGGCCGTAAGGCGTCTTGTCGTGAACGATGGCGATCTTGGCGTCCTTGAGCTTGGTGAGGGCCAGATCGGCCCACAGCTTGCCCTGCTGGTCGTCACGGCCGCAGGTGCGGAACGCGTCCCACAGGCCGCGCTCGGTGACCTTCGGGTTGGTGGCGGACGGGGTGATGAAGAGGACGCCGTTGTCGGCGTAGACTTCCGAAGCCGGGATGGTCACGCCGGAGTTGAAGTGGCCGACCACGAATTTGACACCGTCGCCGACGAACTTATTCGCGACCGAAACGCCCTGCTTGGGGTCGGAGACGTCGTCGCCTTGCTCGACTTCGATCTTCTGGCCGAGAATGCCGCCGGCCGCATTGAAGTCGGCCGCGGCTTGCGCGACGCCGGTGGTGAGCTGCGCGCCGAACGAAGCGTTGGGGCCGGTGATCGGACCGGCGACGCCGATCTTAACTTGCGCGTTCGCGGCGCCGGCGAAAGCCAGACCCGCCGCGAGCACGAGGCCCGTCAACATATACCGTTTCATATTTCACTCCCTGTTGTTTGGGGCGCGTTGCCGGACCCCGGGCGGAACCTCCTCCGACCTTGGCGGAGGATAAAAGCGTGTTTTTGAATGGGTGTCACCTGCCCAGCCAGCCGGTTGGCGCAATTCTTTGGCCCGCAGCGAGCCGTCTTCGGGCGTATCAGCGATCGCGCCAAGAGAGGCCGGACTTTCGGAACGCCCAGGAATATTGCGTCGCCATCTGACGCGCCCGCATCTCCGAATAGCCGATCCATCCGACGACGAGCAGCAGCGCGAAGTTGACGAGATAATAGTGAAGCGACAGCAGCTCCTCCTGGAACAGCGCGTAGTGCAGGAACTGCACGGCGCCCGCCAGCGCGGCGGTCGCCGGCGCGAGGCGCCAGATCGGGCTCCACCCCTTCGCCAGCGCGCGGCCGGTGGCGAAGGCCGCCGCCGAGCCGAGGCCGTCGAGCACGATGAAAGCGAGCAGCCCCGAGTCGGTCGCCGGCCACAGGATTCCGTTCATCAGTGGCCCCCCTCAAGATAAGCCGCGCGCACTTCCGGCCGCGCCAGCAGCTCGTGGCCGGAGCCCTGCATGGTGATCGCGCCGTTGACCATCACATAGCCGCGATGGGCGAGCTTCAGCGCATGGAACGCATTCTGCTCGACGAGAAACACCGAGAGGCCCTGCGTGCGGTTGAGCTCGGCGATCGCGCTGAAGATCTGTTTGACGACGAGCGGCGCAAGGCCGAGCGAGGGCTCGTCGAGCAGCAACAGGCGTGGACGGCTCATCAGCGCGCGCGCGATGGCGAGCATTTGCTGTTCGCCGCCCGACAACGTGCCGCCGCGCTGCTGGGCGCGCTCCTTGAGGCGGGGAAACATCGTAAAGGCGCGTTCGAGGTCCTGGTCGAAATGCGCGAATTTGTCGATCGAGGCGCCCATCTGGAGGTTTTCGTAGACCGTCATGCGCGGGAAGATGCGCCGCCCTTCAGGCGACTGCGCGATCGACATGCGAGCGATGCGATGGGTCGGCAGATGGGTGATGTCTTGGCCGTCGAAGGCGATCGAGCCGCGGCGCGCGCGCGGGTTGCCGAAGATCGTCATCATCATCGTCGACTTGCCGGCGCCGTTCGCGCCAATCAAGGTGACGATTTCGCCCTCGTTGACGTCGAGGTCGACGCCCTTGAGGGCCTGGATCTTGCCATAGAAGGTCTCTACGCCGCGAACCGTCAGCAGCGGTTTGGGCGCTGGAGCCGGCGCGAGGGTCGCTTGCGCGCTGGTCATGGTCATGCGCCGATCTCCGCTTCCACGCTGGCGAGTTCTTCTTCGTCGGCGACGCCGAGGTAAGCGGCGATCACCTTCGGATCGTTGCGCACTTCATCCGGCGTGCCGTCGGCGATCTTGGTGCCGTAGTCGAGCACCACGATATGATCGGAAATCTGCATGACGACGGACATGTCGTGCTCGATCAGCAGAATTGACGTCTGGTGATCGTCGCGGATCGAATTGAGCAGGAGGTTGAGTTCGAGCGATTCCCTCGGATTGAGGCCTGCGGCCGGCTCGTCGAGGCACAGCATGACGGGCTCGGTGCACATGGCGCGCGCGATCTCGAGCCGGCGCTGCGCGCCATACGGCAGTTCGCCCGCCGGGTCGTCGGCGCGATTGATCAGGCCGATCTTGTTCAGCCAGTATTTGGCGCGCTCCACCGCCTCGCTCTCGGCGCTGCGATAGGTCGGGGCGCCGAGGAGGCCGAGAACTGTGAAGCCGCTCGCCGCCATCAGGCTGTTGTGGTGGGCGACCATCAGGTTCTCGAGCACGGTCATGCCTTGGAACAGGCGGATGTTCTGAAACGTGCGGGCCACGCGCGCACGCCAGGCGATCTCGTTGCCGGGCATCCGCTCGAGCAAATAAAGCTCGTTGCCCTCGGCTATGGCGTGTTTCTTTGTCGAGCGCGTGAGCGACTCGACGTCGTCCGCCGACGCCGTTCCGACGCGCGCGAGCGCGAGGCGTCCTTCGGTCGGTTTGTAGAAGCCGGTCACGCAATTGAAGACGGTGGTCTTGCCGGCGCCGTTGGGGCCGATTAGCGCCGTGATGTCGCCGCGCCCGACCTGAAAAGTGAGATTGTTGACAGCCACCAGGCCGCCGAAGCGCATGGTGAGATGCTCGACGACGAGCAGGGGATTGGTCATCCAGCGCATCAGCCGTGTCCTTCCTTGACCAGCGAGCCCGACACGGCCTTGCGTTCCTTTAGGAATATCGACGGCGCGCGGGTCGAGACGAAGCCGCGCGGCCGAACGATCATCATCACGACCATCGCCAGGCCGAATAGCAGCCCGCGATACTGCGCCGGATCGAATCCAGGGATGGCGAACAGGTTGAGGGCGGATTCGGGCAGCATCTGGAGCGCCCGCAAGACGAGGACGGCGGCGACGAGGACGATCGCGACTTGCGCCGCCATCCGCCGCGACCGGATGCAGCCGAACACGATCACCACGAGGCAGATCAGGAAGACGCCGGCGCCGCTCGACATGATCGCGCGCAGGAAATCGAGTTCGCGCAGCAATTCGAAGCCGCCGATCAGGAACACCGCCGCCAGGGCGACGCCGATCTGAGAGCCCATGCCGCCCAGCACGACAATGGCGAGAATGGTGGCGGATTCGCTGAAGGTGAAGCTTTCGGGACTGATGAAACCCTGACGAACCGCGAAGAACGACCCCGCCAGGCCGCCGAAAAAGGCGCCGAGCGCGAACGCGGTCAGCTTGGTGTTGGTCGTGTTGATGCCGAGCGAGCGGCAGGCGATCTCGTCCTCGCGCAGCGCTTCCCAGGCGCGTCCGATGGGCAGGCGGCGCAAGCGCATCGAGACGAGATTGGTGATCAGCGCAAGGCACAGAATGACGTAGTAGAGGAACATCTTGCCGTGCAGGGGCGAGTAGTCCATGTGGAAAAATTCATCGAAGCCGCCCGGCTGATCGGCGAAGCGTAGACCGAAGAAGGTGACCTTCGGAATTGAGGCGATGCCCGCGCCGCCCCCCGTAAAGTCGACCCAGTTGACGAGGATCGTGCGAATGATCTCGCCGAACGCGAGCGTGACGATGGCGAGATAATCGCCGCGCAGGCGCAGCACGGGGAAGCCCAGCAGCATGCCCCACAAAGCGGCGAGGACGCCGGCCAGCGGCAGGCAGATCCAAAACGAGAGCCCGAATGTGGTCGCGAGCAGGGCGTAGGAATAGGCCCCGACCGCGTAGAAGGCGACGTAGCCGAGGTCGAGCAGGCCAGCCAGCCCGACGACGATGTTGAGGCCCCAGCCGAGCATCACATAGATGAGGATCTGGATGCCGTAGCTATCCACCCATTTGAGCGCGCCGCCCGATCCGAGCGCGGCGAGGATCGCGAAGGGATAGAGGAACAGGACGATGAGGCCGATCGCCGGCAAGTATTTCGAACCTGCGGCCCGCACCGCCTCCGGGATCAGCGGGCCGGTCCGCGCCTCTTTCGTCCCGCCGGCCGACAGATTGAGGGCGGCGAGCCGCCCGAAGAAGGCGAGCAGCGCGAAGATCGCGACTGCGCCGGGGCGCGGCGTCGCGTGCAGCACGCCGTTGTTGTCCGAGTCCGCGCGCAGGAGCACGATCGGCACGCAGAGCAGCGCGGTGAGGACCGCCGCCGCGCAGGCGTCCTTTAGTCGCGCGCTGAGCGCCGCGTCTTTCGATACGGGGATCGCCGAGGTCTGGGAGACGGCCGTCATCGTCACACCTTCTCGATTTCGGGCCGGCCCAGAATGCCGGAGGGCATGAAGATGAGGGTGATCGCCAGGATCGAGAAGGCGGCGACGTCCTTGTAGTCGGACGAGAAATAGGCCGACCAGAACACTTCGATGAGGCCGATCATCAGGCCGCCGAGGACGGCGCCGGGCAACGAGCCGATGCCGCCGAGCACCGCCGCGGTGAACGCCTTGATGCCGGGAAGGAAGCCGTCGGAGAAGTTCACGACGCCGTAGTACATCATGTAGAGCGTGCCAGCGACCGCCGCGAGCGCGGCGCCGATGACGAAGGTGATCGAGATCGTCCGGTCAACGTCGACGCCGATCAGCGCCGCCATCTTGCGGTCCTGTTCGCAGGCGCGCTGCGCGCGGCCCAGCGCCGTCTTCTGCACCAGCCACCAGAAGCCGAACAGCAGGATGGCGGTCACCGCCATGATGACGATCTGGCGGTATTGCAGGACGATGTTGTGCCCGGCGCCGCCGACGTTGATGATGTTCGTGAACATCGGCGGCACCGGCTTATTCCGGGGGCCCTGCGACACTTGGACGAAGTTCGAGAGGAACGTCGACATGCCGATGGCCGAAATCAGCGGCGCCAGGCGGAACGAGCCGCGTAGCGGCCGGTAGGCGATCCGCTCGATGCTCCAGTTCCAGATCGAGGTCAGCACCATGGCCGCGACCAGCACGACAATGAAGGCCAGCGGCAGCGAGGCGACGCCGAAAACCTGCGTCAGGACGAGAAAAACCAGCAGGGCGATGAAAGCCGAAAGCATGAACACGTCGCCGTGAGCGAAATTGATCATGCCGATGATGCCGAACACCATCGTATAGCCGATGGCGATGAGCCCGTAGACCGACCCTAACGTCAGCCCGTTGATCAATTGCTGAACGAAATTGTCCATTCGTCAACGCGCCCCCGAGTTTTCCGTCCCTTATGCAGGAACCGCGCCAACATAATGTCGGCCGGCCCTGTCGTCGTCGTTCGGCTGCGGCGCGCTCGCGTCGCGGCCAATCCGCTAGTGTCCAATTGAGCTTAGCAACGGCGCGCGCGCACGGCAATCGCCGCAACTCGCTTTCCTTGCCGCCCTCGCCGCGCCGTTCGACGTTCGTCGACGGCGTGGCGTCGCGCCGGTCTCTTCCGCCCCGCCGCACCCGATTTTCGCGCAATCCTTCGCCAAAACTGTTCGAGCGAAGTAATGCCCGCGATACTATTCGATCCTCAATCCGTACACGAGAGACTTTTATCTATAGACGACGAGAAATTGTGCGCGAGGGGCCAGGTTCACTTTCAACCCGCTTGTCCACAATCGCCGGCGCCGCCATCGCCGACGGATGCGCCGTCCGCCACGCTTGGGAGCCGCGGAAGCTGAGCTTTTGCTCAAAATAGCGTCATTCGCTCAGAAACTGGCCTCCAGGCGACCGCGCGTCCAATCGCCTGCCGGGACCGGCCCTACTGCTGGGGCGTCGCCTCCCGCCGCGCCCGGGGCGACGCCATATGCGCCGGCGGAGTCGCAAGCGATTGACGAAAGCCGCATGTTTCGCCACGCTGCGATCACTCCGCGGTCGCGCAATTGACGGCCCATCAAGTCGTTGCGTCTCGCGCCGCGAGAGCCAGGAGCCGCGGCGACCAGCGGACGCATTCCGCTGCCGCTGGCGGCGCGCAAGGGAGGACGAACCATGATTCCTGTGTCGATGAAGGTCAACGGGAAGGCGGTCTCGGCGCAGGTCGATCCGCGCACGCTGCTGGTGCAGTTCTTGCGCGAAAACTTGCGGTTGACCGGCACGCATGTCGGCTGCGACACGTCGCAGTGCGGCGCCTGCGTCGTCCACGTCGACGGCCTGGCGATCAAATCCTGCACCACGCTGGCGGCGTCCTGCGACGGCGCCGAGGTCACGACGATCGAGGGTCTGGCGCGCGAGGGACGGCTGCATCCCATGCAGCAGGCGTTTCAGGACAATCACGGCTTGCAGTGCGGCTTCTGCACGCCGGGCATGATCATGACGGCGCTGGACATGGTCAACCGCAAGGGCTTCGACCTCGACGAGCGCACCATCCGCGAGGAGCTCGACGGCAACATCTGCCGCTGCACCGGCTACCACAACATCGTCAAATCCGTGCAACAGGGCGCACGCGAAATGGGAGCCGGGGTGCAGCCGAAGGCGGCGGAATAGACCCTTTTGCTTTTAGCGCCGGACCGGCCCGATGGGGCTCGGCGGCGAACGGCCGTAACAACCATAACAGCGACAATTGGGAGTGTTGCATGAACGCGACCGGCATTGGCGCATCCGTCAAGCGCAAGGAAGACATCCGCTTCATCACGGGCAAGGGTCATTACACCGACGACATCAATCGTCACGGGCAGGCCTACGCCTATTTCGTGCGCTCGCCGCAGGCGCATGCGACGATCAACGGTTTCGATCTCGAGGCGGCGCACAGTTCGCCCGGCGTCGTCGCGATCTTCACCGGCGCGGACGCGGCCGCCGACAAGATCGGCGCGCATGTCTGCGGCTGGACCATTCATTCCAAGGACGGCTCGCCGATGAAGATCGGAGCGTTTCCCGCTCTGGCGCACGGCAAAGCGCTCTATGTCGGCGACCCCGTCGCCGTCGTCATCGCCGACACTTATTTGCAAGCCAAGGACGCGGCGGAGAAGATCGTCGTCGACTATGGCGTGCTGCCGGCCGCCGTCGACACCGCGAGCGCCGCCAATCCAGGCCAGCCGCAGGTGCACGACTTCGCGCCGAACAACACCGTCTATAATTGGCATGTCGGCGACAAGGCCGCGACGGACGCCGTTTTCGCCAAGGCGGCCCACGTGACCAAGTTCGACCTCGTCAACAACCGCGTCATTCCCAACGCGATGGAGCCGCGCGCCGCGCTCGGCGAATACGATTCCGGCTCCGACGTCACGACGCTCTATACGACGAGCCAGAACCCGCACGTCGCCCGCCTGGTGCTTTCCGCCTTCCAGGGCATCGCGCCCGAGAACAAGCTGCGCGTCGTCGCGCCCGACGTCGGCGGCGGCTTCGGCTCAAAGATCTTCATCTACAACGAGGAGACCGTCTGCGCCTGGGCGGCCAAGAAGATCGATCGGCCGGTGAAATGGACGGCGGAGCGGACGGAATCCTTCCTCACCGACGCGCACGGCCGCGACCATGTCTCGCACGCCGAGCTCGCGCTCGACGCCAACGGCAAGATGCTCGGGCTTCGCGTCCACACGATCGCCAATCTCGGCGCCTATCCCTCGACCTTCTGGTCGGTGGTGCCGACCTATCTCTACGCGATCCTCCTGTCCGGTCAGTACGACATTCCGGCCATCTACGCCGAGGTCGACGCGGTCTACACCAACACCGCGCCGGTCGATGCGGTTCGCGGCGCCGGACGGCCGGAGGCGACGTTCCTCGTCGAGCGCATTGTCGAGATCGCTGCGCGGGAGACCGGACGCGACCCCGCCGAATTCCGCCGGGCGAATTTCATCAAGACGTTCCCACATCAGACGCCGGTGATCTTGTGCTATGACGCCGGCGACTACGTCTCCGCGCTCGACAAGGCGCTGGCCGCCGCCGACTACAAGGGCGTCGGCGAGCGCAAGGCGGCTTCCGCCGCCAAGGGTAAGCTGCGCGGCATCGGCTTCTCCGCCTATATCGAGGCGTGCGGCCTTGCGCCGTCGGCGGCGGTCGGTTCGCTCGGCTCCGGCGTCGGCCTCTGGGAATCGGCGGAGGTGCGCGTCAATCCGGTGGGCACCGTCGAGGTCTTGACCGGCTCGCACAGCCACGGGCAGGGCCACGAGACGACCTTCGCGCAGCTCGTCTCGTCGCGTCTCGGCATCCCGTTCGAGAATGTCTCGGTCGTGCACGGCGACACCGACAAGGTGCAGTTCGGCATGGGCAGCTACGGCTCGCGCTCCGGCGCGGTCGGCATGTCCGCGATCTCGAAGGCGCTCGATAAGATCGAGGCCAAGGCGAAGAAGGTCGCCGGCCATGTGCTGGAGGCCTCCGACCAGGACATCGAGTTCAAGGAGGGCAAGTTCACCGTCAAGGGAACGGACAAGTCGATCGACTTCGCCGCGGTCGCGCTGCAAGCCTATGTCGCGCACAAGTTCAATGGACAGGAGCTCGAGCCCGGCCTGAAGGAAGGCGCCTTCTGGGATCCGACCAATTTCACCTTCCCGGCGGGCGTCCACATCTGCGAACTCGAGGTCGATCCGCAAACCGGCGTCGTGACGATCGACCGATGGACGGCGGTCGACGACTTCGGCAAGCTGATCAATCCGATGATCGTCGAGGGGCAGGTGCACGGCGGCGTCGCGCACGGCATCGGCCAGGCGCTGCACGAAAACGCGGTCTACGACGCCGACGGCCAGCTCGTGACCGCGAGTTTCATGGACTATTGCATGCCGCGCGCCGACGATCTGCCGTCCTTCCATATCGAGACGATCGAGACCCCGTGCCCCTCGAACCCGCTCGGGATCAAAGGCTGCGGCGAAGCGGGCGCGATCGCTTCGCCGCCGGCGGTGATCAATGCGATCACCGACGCGCTCGGCCATGAGAACGTCGCCATGCCGGCGACGCCGCAAGTCGTCTGGCGCGCTGCGCAAAACGCCGCGATGAAGCGCGCCGCGGAGTGACTGCGGTCGCCGCCTCGTTCCCTTTTTTGGAGGTTTCGCCATGTACGCCTTCGCTTATCATCAACCGACCAATGTCGCCGGCGCGCTCGCCGCGCTCGCGCAGGACGACGCCAAGCTGCTCGCCGGCGGACAGACGCTCATTCCCACGATGAAGCAGCGGCTCGCCTCGCCCAGCGCGCTCGTCGATCTCGCCAAGATCGCCGACCTCGTCGGCGTCAGCCGCGAGGGCGACGCCGTGCGGATCGGCGCGATGACGCGCCATGCCGACGTCGCGCGGAACCAGATCGTGCGCGCCGCCATTCCGGCGCTCGCCGATCTTGCTGGCCTCATTGGCGATCCCGCAGTGCGCAACCGCGGCACGATCGGCGGTTCGCTCGCCAACAACGATCCGGCCGCCGATTATCCCGCGGCGGCGCTGGCGCTGGGGGCGACGATCGTGACCAATGCGCGGCGCATCGCCGCTGGCGATTACTTCACCGGCCTTTTCGAGACCGCGCTGGAGCCGAACGAGATCATCACGCATATCGACTTCCCGATCCCCGAGAAGGCGGCTTATGTGAAATTCCGCAACCCGGCGTCGCGTTACGCGCTGGTCGGCGTCTTCGTCGCCAAGACTGCCGGCGGCGCGCGCGTCGCCGTGACCGGCGCCGGAGCGGACGGCGTCTTCCGGGTGGAGAGCTTCGAGCAGGCGCTCGACGCTGGCTTCAACGCTGCGGCGCTCGAAGGCCATAGCGTGCCGGCGGATGGGCTCAGCTCGGACCTCCACGCCGACGCGGACTATCGCGCCCATTTGATCGGCGTGCTCGCGCGCCGCGCGGTCGCCGCGGCGGGTTGATATCTGTCAGCAATTCGCCGCCGGCTCCGGCTGGCGGCGTCTGCGCGCCGGCTCGCCGCCACGCGGCGCCGATTGCCAAAGCCCGCCCTTCGGCCTATCCGAGCAGGGCAGGGGCGCGCCCGCCGCAGCGGGACAGTTGGAGCGGTGATGACGCAATCCGATTTCCGGCCCCTTCCAGCGCCGGCCTCGATCGACGAGACGCTGGCGCTGCTGAGCGGCGCCCACTACGTCGCGGACCGCCCCTTGGCGACGGTCGCCTTTCTCAGCCTGCGCCTTGGGCGCCCGTTGTTTCTGGAAGGGGAGGCCGGCGTCGGCAAGACCGAGATCGCCAAGGTTCTCGCGTCCTCGCTCGGCCGCCGGCTGATCCGCCTGCAATGCTACGAAGGACTCGACGTCGCGACAGCGGTGTATGAGTGGAACTATCCCGCGCAGATGATGGCGATCCGCCTCGCGGAAGCGGCCGGCGAGCACGACAAGGATCGCATCGAGCACGATATCTTCTCCGCGCGCTATCTCATCAAGCGCCCGCTGCTCCAAGCCCTGGAGCCCTCGGCGGGCGGCGCGCCGGTTCTGCTGATCGACGAGATCGACCGCGCCGACGAGGCGTTCGAGGCCTATCTGCTCGAAGTGCTGTCCGACTTTCAGGTGACGATCCCCGAGATCGGCGTCATCAAGGCGGAGAGCGCGCCGATCGTCGTCATCACCTCCAACCGGACGCGCGAAATTCACGACGCCTTGAAGCGGCGCTGCCTTTACCATTGGGTCGGCTATCCCGACGCGGGGCGCGAAATCGCAATCCTGCGCGCCAAGGCGCCCAAGGCGCCCGAACGGCTGACCCAGGAAATCGTCGCCTTCGTGCAGAAGATCCGCGCCGAGGATTTGTTCAAATCACCCGGGGTGGCGGAGACCTTGGACTGGGCGAGCGCGCTCGCCGAGCTCGACGCCGTCGCGCTCGATCCGGCGCAGGTCTCCGACACGCTCGGGGTGCTTTTGAAGTATCAGGACGACATCGCCAGGATTCAGGGCGCCAAGGCCAGTGAGCTGATCCAACAGGCGCGTGCGGAACTGCGCCAGGCGCAGTTGGCGTAGGCAGACCCATTCTCGCGTAAATCCCGCGCCGAGACGAAATGGAGGAGCTCTCGCATGACCAGCGAGGCGCAAACGGCGGCAACAGGGGCTCTGGCGCGCAACATCCTCTATTTCGCGCGCGCGCTGCGAGAGGCCGGAGTTCCCGTGGGTCCTGGCGCCGTGCTCGATGCGATTGCCGCCGTCGAAGCGGTCGGGGTCGGCGACCGCGCCGATTTCCGCGAGACGCTGCATGCCGTGCTCGTTAAGTCGCACGAGCATACGCTGCTATTCGACCAGGCCTTCGACCTATTCTGGCGGCGCAAGGGCTTGCTCGAAAGAATGCTCGCAACGATGACGCCCTCGGCGCCATCCAGCCCGCGCGATCCTCGCAAGCCGGAGCCGGGCGCGGCGCGGGTCGCCGACGCGTTGTTCAAGACGAGGGAAGAGGTCGCCGAGCCGCCGCCCGCGCTCGAACTCGACGCGCGCTTCACCATGTCGTCGAACGAAATCCTGCGCGCAAAGGACTTCGCGCAAATGAGCGCGGCGGAGATCGCGGAGGCCAAGGCGCGCATCGCGCGGCTCGCGCTGCCGCAGGACCGCCTGCGCAAGCGCCGCTTCATTGCCGATCCTGCCGGCGCGCGCGTCGATCCGCGCCGCTCGTTCCGCCGCTCGCTCAGAGGCGGCGGCGCCATCATCGACCTTGCTTTTCGCTCGCGCGCCGAGCAGCGCACGCCGGTCGTCGCGCTCTGCGACATCTCCGGTTCGATGGCCGAATATACGAGGCTCTTGCTGCACTTCTTGCACGCGCTCGGACGTACGCGGCGGGTCTCGACGTTCCTCTTCGGCACGCGCCTGACCAATGTGACGCGGTCGATGCAGGCGCGCGACGCCGACGAGGCCTTGCAGGGTTGCGCCAAAGAGGTCGCCGATTGGTCGGGGGGAACGCGCATCGGCGCGTCGCTGCTGCGGTTCAACCGGGAATGGTCGCGGCGCGTGCTGGGGCAGGGCGCGATCGTCATCCTCATCACCGATGGGCTCGAGCGCGACGATATCGAAGCGCTGGCGCCGCAGATGGAGCGGCTGCGCCTGTCGTCGCGCCGCCTGATCTGGCTCAATCCGTTGCTGCGCTACGACGAGTTCGCCGCCAAGGCCCGGGGCGTGCGCGCGATGCTGCCCTACGTCGACGAATTCCGGCCGATCCATAACCTCGCCAGCATGGAGGCGCTGTGCCGGGCTCTGTCGCGCCAGAGCGCAGCCGACGCCGATCCGCAAAAGCGGCTTCGGGCGGCCGGGGCGACGGCGGCGACGTGAAAGCATCCGCTTGCGCGCGCGCTTCAAGAACGCCATGTTTCGGCTGGAGCGTTTCGTAAAGAGGTTGAACTGTCATTGCGAGAAGCAAAGCAACGAAGCAATCCATGCAACCACTTTTACCGGTTGGCGCCGCTGGATTGCTTCGCTTCGCTCGCAATGACGGCAGAAGTTCGAACAATGCGCCAAAGGTTTTGGCGATCGCAAACGTATCGAGCCGGGAGGGAGATATGAGCGATAGCGCCATTGAGCGCGGGACCGGTCAGAAGGCGACCATCAGCTTCGAGGGACGACGCTGCATTCACGCGCGGCGCTGCGTGATTGCGCAGCCGGGCGTGTTCAAGGCCAATGTCCAGGGCCCTTGGATCGACCCAGACGCCGCATCTGTCGAAGATCTGATGTATGTCGCCCTCAACTGCCCCTCGGGCGCGATCCAGGTCGAACGCCACGACGGCGGGGAGCCTGAAACGGCGCCGCTGGTCAACACCATCGCGGTCCGTGAGAACGGCCCGCTGGCGGTCCACGCGGCGATCGAAATCAGCGGGACGCCCGCGGGCCTGCGCGTGACGCTCTGTCGCTGCGGCGTCTCCAACAACAAGCCCTATTGCGATGGATCACATGTCGGCGCGGCATTTGTCGCCACCGGCGAGCCGACGACCAAGCCCACCGAGCCGCTCGCGGCGCGCGACGGCGTCCTGACCATAACGGCCTATCCCAATGGGCCGCTCGGCGTTAGAGGCAATGTCGAGATCCTGTCCGGCACAGGCCGCGCCGTCGACCGGACGCAGGCTGCGGCCCTGTGCCGCTGCGGCGGCTCGAAGAACAAGCCCTATTGTGACGGCACGCACAAGGTCATCGGCTTTGTCGCGCCATGAACGGATGCGAAAAAGGAGGGCGCCATGTTGAGCGCTGAGGACGACATTTTGGCCGCGGCGGAGAGCTGGCGGCGGGCAGGGCGCGGGGTCGCGATCGCGACGGTGGTCGAGACCTGGGGCTCGGCGCCGCGGCCGGTCGGTTCGCATCTGGCGATCGACGCGGAGGGCAACTTCCTCGGCTCGGTGTCGGGCGGCTGCGTCGAAGGCGCCGTGGTGAGCGAGGCGCTCGACGTGATCGCCGACGGCGCGCCCAAGACGCTGGAGTTCGGCGTCGCCGACGAGACGGCCTGGAGGGTCGGTCTCTCCTGCGGCGGCCGCATCAAGGTCTACGTCGAGCGGGTCGACTGATGCGCCTCGACCTTCTTTCGGCGATGAACGCGGCGCGGCGCGAGCGGCGGGCCGGCGTTCTCATGACGCGCCAGTCCGATGACGCGCAGCGCTTTGTGCGCGCCGAGGACGTTAGCGGCGATCCAGTCGCCGAAGCGATCGAAGCGGCGCTGAGGTCGGGCAAGAGCGGCCTTATCGAACACGAGGGCGAGAGCTGGTTTCTCACCGTGCTGGTTCCCCCGGTGCGCTTGGTGATGATCGGCGCGGTCCACATCTCGCAGGCGCTGGCGCCGATCGCCCGCATCGCGGGGCTCGATCCGATCATCATCGATCCGCGCACGGCCTTTGCGACGCCGGAGCGTTTTCCCGATGTGCGCGTCTTCGCGGAGTGGCCGGAGGAAGCGCTCGCAGCGGCGCCGCTCGATCGCTATAGCGCCATATGTCTCCTCACCCACGACCCCAAGATCGACGATCGCGCGCTTGTTCACGCGCTCAAGGCTGACTGTTTCTACATCGGCGCGCTCGGCTCGCGCAAAACCCACGCCAAGCGCATCGAGCGGATGCGCGCGGAGGGTTTCGACGACGAGGCGCTGGGGCGTATCCATGCGCCGATCGGCCTCGACATCGGCGCCGTGAGCCCGTCCGAGATCGCCGTCTCGATCATGGGCGAGATCATCGCGGCGCAACGCAAGAAGCCGCTGCGGGCCGAAAGGACGCAGACGTGAAATTCGGACCGATTCCGGTCGCCGAAGCCGAGAACGCGATCGTCGCTCACGCGGTGCGGCTCGACGGTCTGGCCCTCAAGAAGGGCGAGGTCGTCACCCCCGAGCGTCGTCGCGCGCTCAGCGCCGCCGGCGTCGAGGAGATCATCGCCGCGCGCCTCGAGCCGGGAGAGGTGGGCGAAAACGAAGCCGCGCAGCGGCTCGCCGACCGTCTCGCCGGCGCCTATCTGCGGCTCGCGCCGCCCTTTACCGGCCGCGTCAATTTCTTTGCGCGCGAGGCCGGTCTGCTGGTCGTCGACGCCGAAGCGATCGACCGCGTCAACGCCGTCGACGAGGCGATCACTGTTGCGACGCTGGCGCAATATCGCGCCGTCGCGCCGGACGACATGGTCGCGACGGTCAAGATCATCCCCTTCGCGACGGGCGCCGCGGCGCTCGAGAAAGCTTGCAACGCGCTGCCGGCCGGTGGGACGATGTCGATCGCTCCGTTCCGTCCGCTGCGTTTCGGCGTCGTCTCGACCCTGCTGCCCGGTCTCAAGCCGAGCGTCGTCGCCAAGACGCTGCACGTTCTCGCCGATCGGCTCGCGCCGGCCGGCGCCTCGATCGCTGCGGAGGAGCGCGTCGCGCACGAGGCGGCGGCCGTCGCGGGCGCGCTCGACCGGCTCGCGCCCGGCTGCGACGCGCTGGTGATCTTCGGCGCCTCGGCGATTACCGATCGGCGCGACGTCATTCCCGCCGCGGTCGAGGCATTCGGCGGGCGGATCGAGCGGTTCGGAATGCCGGTTGATCCCGGCAATCTCCTGTTGCTCGCGCGGCGTGGCGCGCTGCCCGTGATCGGCGCGCCGGGCTGCGCGCGCTCGCCCAAGGAGAATGGCTTCGATTGGGTGCTCCAGCGCATTCTGGCGGACCTGCCGATCACCGGCGGCGGCATCGAGAAAATGGGCGTCGGCGGCCTTCTGATGGAAATCTCATCGCGTCCCCAGCCGCGGCTCGGCGATGGCTGAGATCGGCGCAGTCGTGTTGGCGGCCGGCCGGTCCACGCGCTTTCGCAGCGCGGGCGGTACGGAGCCCTCCAAGCTCGTCGCCTCGCTCGCCGGCGAGCCGCTGGTGCGCCATGCGGCGCGGGCGGCGCTGGCCTCGCGGGCGCGACCGGTCGTCGTCGTCACCGGACACGCGCGGGAGAGCGTCGAGGCGGCGCTCGCTGGGCTCGACGTCGTCTTCGCGCACAATCCCGACTACGCCAGCGGCCTCGCCTCCTCTTTGAAGACGGGAGTTGCAGCCGTGCCGGACAGCGTCGCCGGCGCGCTGGCGCTGCTCGGCGACATGCCGGCGGTCGACGCTGGCTTGCTCGACCAACTGATCGACGCCTTCGCCGCCCGCCCGCAGGCGCTCGCCGCCACGCCGGTCCATGACGGCCGGCGCGGCAACCCGGTTCTGCTGTCGCGCGCGTTGTTCCCTGACATCGCCAAGCTGGACGGCGACGAAGGCGCCCGCCGCCTGCTGCGCGAGGCCGATCCGGCGCTCGTCGTCGAGGTCCCGGCGGACGGCGAAGCGGCCACGCTGGACGTCGATACGCCCGAGGATCTGGACGCGGCGCGCAAATCGCGGCGGTGACGGCGGGTTAGATCCGCTTAAGGCCGCGCAGCGACGCATGGCCGTGACGTCCGATCACGATGTGATCGTGCACGGTGACGCCGAGCGGCGCTGCGACGGCGATGATGTCGAGCGTCATCTTGACGTCTTGCGTCGAGGGCGTCGGATCGCCCGAGGGGTGATTGTGCACCAGGATCACCGCCGTCGAGGAGAGTTCGAGCGCCCGCCGCACGACCTCGCGCGGAAACACCGGCGCCTGGTCGATGGTGCCGACGCCGAGCGTTTCGTCGGCGATCAGGGCGTTCTTCTTGTCGAGGAAGAGGACGCGAAACTCCTCCCGCTCGGCGAAGGCCATGGCGGTGCGGCAATATTCGACGAGCTCGTTCGACGACCCGATGAGCCGGCGCTTTTTGGCGGCGCCTTTGGCGAAGCGCTTGGCGCTCGCCGCGACGACCGCAAATTCGCCGATTGCGCCCGCGGTCATTCCCTCGACCTCGGCGAGGCGCTGGGGCGAGGCGGCGATCGCCTCGGCGAACGAGCCGAAGCGCGCAACCAGCGCCTTGGCCAGCGGCTTGACGTCGCGGCGTGGGATCGCGCGGAACAACACGAGCTCCATCAGCTCGTAGTCGGCGAGCGCATCGGCCCCGGCGTCCCGCAGGCGAATGCGCAGCCGCTCGCGGTGGCCGTGATAGTGAGGCGGCTCGTCCGCCTCGGAGCCGCTCGTCATCTGGAATAGGGGGGATTTTCGAGCCCGGCGGGCGACGAAGTGAAGATTTCGGCGCCCGTCTCGGTGACGCCAACGGTGTGCTCGAACTGGGCGGTGAGCGAGCGGTCGCGCGTCACTGCGGTCCAGCCGTCCGACAGCACTTTGACGCCGGGGCCGCCGAGATTGATCATCGGCTCGATGGTGAAGAACATGCCGGGGCGCAACGGCACGCCGTCGCCGCGCCGGCCGATGTGGAGAATGTTCGGCTCATCGTGGAACAACTGGCCGAGCCCGTGGCCGCAGAAGTCTCGAACCACCGAGCAGCGCTCGCTCTCCGCGTAGCTTTGGATGGCGAATCCGATGTCGCCCGTCGTCGCGCCCGGCTTCACGGCGGCGATGCCGCGCAGCAGGCATTCGTAGGTCACGTCGATGAGCCGCTGCGCCCGGCGCGGCGCCTCGCCCGCCACATACATGCGGCTCGCGTCGCCGTGCCAGCCCTCGACGATCAGGGTGACGTCGATGTTGAGGATGTCGCCGTCGCGCAGCGGCTTCTCGTCGGGAATGCCGTGGCAGACGACGTGATTGATCGAGGTGCAGATCGACTTGCGATAGCCGCGATAATTGAGCGGCGCCGGATAGGCGTTGTGATCCATCGCGAATTCGAAGATCAGCTTGTCGAGCGAGGCGGTGGTGACGCCGGGCCGCACCTTGTCGACCAGCAGATCGAGCGCCTGCGCCGTGAGCTGTCCGGCCTTGCGCATCGCCGCGAAGGCTTCGGGACCGTGCAGTTTGATATGGCCGTTGCGCCGCCCTTGTAGCTGCGCGGAATCGACGAACGTCATCAGGGGACCTTCGGATGAAAATCAAGGCGTCGGCGCGCCTTTGCTGTTCTCATTTAATACGTTAAGGCCGCCGCGCCAAGCACGTGCTGCGGCTCGGCGGGCGAAGCGGGCTCGAAAGTCCCGGCCGTGCGCGGGGCTTTGGCCGAATTTGTTGGCGTCCGACATTTTCACCCCTCTCGTCCTCTCGCCACGTTCGACGCGCGAGCGGCTGGGGAGGCAAGGGTGGAGCAAGCTCCGGGAGCGCAACTGGCGAGGCGAGGGCGGCTCGTGCTAGTAGGGGCGCCCAGATGAACTGCGAAGGCATGCAAAAAGACAGCGTCATCGAAGCTGCGCCGTTCGGCCAATTCGCGCCGACGGGTTTTTGTGCGCTCGCCCTGGGCGTGACGCGCCGCTGCTCGGTCGGGTGGTTCGGCAAGCGCACAGCTTTCTTTCTGCGCGCCGTCGCCATGCGGTCGCTGCGCGGGCGCCCTGTCGACGTCGTCTCGCTGGGCGCGCGAATGCGGCTCAATCCGCATCACAATGTCGCGGAAAAGCGCCTGTTGTTCACGCCGCAATATTTCGACGCGCCGGAGCGCGCGCTCCTTGCCGAGCGGCTCAAGGGCGACTTCGTCTTCCTCGACGTCGGCGCCAGCGTCGGCGGTTACGCGCTCTCAATCGCCGCGCTTGCGGGCCCACGGGCGCGGATTCTCGCCGTCGAGCCGCTGCCCGAGGTCTTCGAGCGCCTCGTCTACAACATCCAGCAGAGCGAATTCGCCAATGTGAAGGCGGTGTCGTGCGCGCTCGCCGACATCGACGGCGAGATCACCTTGTTCGTGAATACGGGTAACCAGGGGGAGACCTCGGTGCGCATCGTCAGCGCCGAGGCGCATGTCGAGCAGATGCGCGTGCGCGCCAAGCGGCTTCTCACGCTGGTGCGCGAGGAAGGTTATGCGAAGATCGACGCGATCAAGCTCGACATCGAAGGCGCCGAAGATTCTGGTGCTCGATCCCTTCCTCAGCGAGGCGCCGCTGGCGTTGTGGCCGCGCCTGATCATCATGGAATTTTCCCTGCTGCGCGTCGGCGCCCAGCTCGAGGAGCGCTTGCGCGGGCTCGGCTATCGGGAGATTTTGCGCACGGTCGAGAACGTCGCCTACGAGCTCGATCGCGAGGAGACGAATTTATGAGCGAGACCATCATCACCGCAGCGATCCTGGTGATCGGCGACGAGATCCTGTCCGGCCGCACGAAGGACCGCAATATCGGCTACATCGCAGAATATCTCAGCAATCTCGGCATCGACGTTCGTGAGGCGCGCGTCGTGCCTGATGTCGAGGAGGAAATCGTCGCCGCACTCGACGCGCTGCGGGCGCGCTACACCTACGTCTTCACCACCGGCGGCATCGGCCCGACCCACGACGACATCACCGCCGACGCGGTGGCGAAGGCCTTCGGCGTCGGCATCGACGAACATCCGCGCGTCATCGCGATGATGCTGGAGCGCTACAAGCCGGACGAACTGACGCCGGCGCGCCGCCGGATGGCGCGCATTCCCGATGGGGCCACCCTGGTCGAGAATCCGATCTCGAAAGTTCCGGGCTTTCGCATCGGGAATGTGATCGTGATGGCGGGGGTGCCCTCGATCATGCAGGCGATGCTCGATTCGGCCGCCAAGGACCTCGAGACGGGCGTGCGGCTCACCATCGAGACGATCGAGGCGGCCTTCCCGGAGGGGCTTTACGGCGACGCGCTCGGGCGCATCGCCGCGAACATCCCGAGACGAGCATCGGCTCTTATCCTTCCTTCGCCGACGGAAAGTTCAAGAACCAGATCGTCGTGCGCGGCCGCGATCCGCTCAAAGTCGCGGCTGCGCGCGGCGCGATCACGGCGATGTTGGCCGGGTTCAGCGGAACGACGCGGCCGGCCTGACGCCGCCAAAACTGTTGATGGACGGCGAGGCCGCTCGCTCGCCTTGCTTTCCCTTGCTATGCAGGGGCCGCATTGATAGGAGCCGTCATGGTCGATGGTCGTGAGAAAGCGTTTCCGGTCTCCTGGGACCAGTTCCATCGCGACGCCCGTGCGCTCGCTTGGCGTCTGGCGGCGTCGGGGCCGTTCGAGGCGATTGTCGCCATAACGCGCGGCGGGTTGGTGCCGGCGGCGATCATCGCGCGTGAGCTCGACCTGCGCGTGATCGAGACGGTGTGCATCGCCTCCTACCACGATTACAAGAACCAGGGCGGCTTGCGGGTCCTCAAGACGATCGCCGACGACGTCGCCAAATCGCGGGACGGCTCCAAGATTTCTCGTTGTGGACGATCTCGTCGACACGGGCGCGACTGCGAAGGTCGTGCGCGAAATGCTTCCCAAGGCGCATTTCGCAACTGTCTACGCCAAGCCGCTCGGCCGCCCCTTGGTCGACACGTTCATCACCGAAGTCTCGCAGGACACCTGGATTTATTTCCCCTGGGACATGGGCCTCGCCTTCCAGCCGCCGATCGCCAAGGACGCCGCTGGCTGACTTGAATGTTCAGCGGTTTTATAGGTAGAAGCCAAGGCGTAAGCGGGCGTGGCGAAACTGGTAGACGCAACGGACTTAAACGCGATTTGAGTGCTCTTCGGGAAACCGGAGAAGCAGAACTGCTCAAAGTCGGGGGAACCTCGCGAGTGGCAATCCCGAGCCAAGTCCGCCGTCGGCTCCGACGGCGGGAAGGTGTAGAGACTAGACGGGCAGCACCTGCCGCGTCCGCCTCGAGCGAACGCAACGGTGAAGGGATAGTCCAGACCACGAACGCGCCGAGGCGGTTTTGGCCGCGGCGCGGCGGCGAAAGCCGTAGCTGGTAAGAAAATCCGTAGGGCCGAAAGGCCTGTGCCGGTTCGATTCCGGCCGCCCGCACCATCTGTTCACGCGAGAGCCGCCCGCGGCTGTCACCGCCGCGAAAGCGGGGCGCCCAGCGCGCGGGCGCTTCAGCGCGTCGCGCTATCCGCCCGCCGTCCCGCGCGGGACGACTTGCGATAGAAGCCGGCCGAGATCAGAACTCAGGAACGGCTTCGTCAAGCGGGGAACGTCCGCGTATTTGCGATCGACGCCTGTAAGGCCGTAGCCGGTCGCAAAAGCGAACGGCGCGCCGCGTGAAGCCAACATGTCTGCGATCGGATAGCTCGGCTGGCCGTCCAGATTGAGGTCGACGAGGGCGAAATCGAACGAGGCGGTGCGTGCGGCCTCGAGCGCCTGCCGCGCGTTGGAGGCGATGGCGACCACCTCGTGTCCGAGATGGATCAGCATGTCCTCGATCAACATCGCAACCATGCCTTCGTCCTCGACCACCAGGACGCGAAGGCTGGAGCCGTGCGGATCTGTGGGGTTGCGGTCATGCATGGAAAGGCGCCTCGATCTCGTAGACGACGCCGGTCGGCGGAAAAGCGAGCCGGACCGTGGCGCCCAATTCGCTCGACAGCGCGCGCTCGAGAAGACGGCTTCCAAAGCCTTTCCGCGTCGGCGCTTCGACCGGCGGCCCGTCCATCTCCTCCCAGCGCAGGCCGAACCGGCTCTCCGATTCCGCTTCGAACAGCCGCCACTCGATCTTGATTCGACCTTGCTCGTTCGACAGGGAACCGTATTTGGCCGCGTTGGTCGCCAGTTCATGCATGGCCATCGACAGGGAAAGCGCCAGTTTAGGGCGAATGCGCAGCCAAGGTCCCGAGGCATCGAGACGCTCGGGCTGCGTGCAGAGCGGGGAGAGAGTGCGCGTCACCAATTCCCGCAAATCGGCGCCTTCCCAATTCTCGCGCGTCAGCACGTCATGCGCGGTCGCGAGGGCGATCAGCCTGCGCTCGAATTGACTGAGACTCGTATCGTGGCCTTCGTTGCGGAACGCCTGGGCGGCGATCGCCTGCACGGTGGCCAGTGTGTTTTTGACGCGATGATTCAGCTCATTGATGAGGAGTTGGCGACGCTCCTCCTGATGCCGGCGCTCGGTGATGTCGCGCGCGATTTTCGACGCCCCGATCACCTTGCCGTTGGCGCCTTTCAGCGGCGAGACCGTCAAGGAGATGTCCACCAGAGAATCCGTCCTTGCGGGTGCGGACGGTTTCATAGTGGTCGATGCGTTCGCCGAGCCGAATGCGCTCGAGAATGGCCGGCTCTTCATCCTGCCGCTCCGGCGGGATCAGCATGTTCACGGGTTGGCCGACGGCCTCCTCGGCCTCGTAGCCGAACAGACGCGCGGCGCCTTTGTTCCAGGTCTGTATGATGCCCTGCGTGTTCTTGCTGACGATGGCGTCGTCCGAGAATTCGACGATCGCCGCGAGCCGCTGCGCGTATTCCTCGGCCTTCTTGCGGTCGGTCAAGTCCACCAGCATGTTCACGGCGCCGACCAACTTGCCCGTGGCGTCGAACAATGGGGTTGGATAGGGCACGAAGGGCACGCGGGAGCCGTCGGGCCGCTCGGCGATCGTTTCCTCGCCGCGGATCGGACGCTTCTCCTGAAGTGACCGCGCCATGGGGGACTCATTGTAGGGCAGGAGGCTACCGTCGGTGCGGTAGAGCTTCCAGGAGCGAAGCCATTCGTCCGATCCCAGCTCCGGACGTCGTCCGGACATGTCGAACGCCGCCTGATTGTAGAAGGTGACGCGTCCCTGCGGGTCGGTCGTGTAAATGGCGTTGGGGAGAGCCTCCAACAACTCCCGCAAGCGGCCCTCGCTTTGGCGTGCGGCCTCCTCGCCTCGCTTCCGGTTTGTTACGTCGTGCGTGATGGCGAGCTCTGCGACGCTGCCGTCGGGCAGTCGCAACGGCGCCGCGTGCGTCTCCATTCGACGCCGACAGCCGCGCAATCCAACGACGTCGAATTCCCAACTCAGCCGCTCGCCCCTGCAAACCCTTTCATGCAAAGCACTCCAATCAGCGTGGTGTTCGGGCGCGATGAATTGTGACGCCAGCGCTCCTTCCACCTCCGCGAAGTCGTCAGCCTCGATCATTCGTAACCCGGCGCTGTTGACATGCAACAAGGCGCCGTCCCGCGCGACGATGGAAATGCATTCGGGGGTCGTTTCGACGATCGCCTGCAGGAGACTTTCTCGCCGCTCGAGCCGCCGCTCCGCCTGCTTGCGGGCGGTCACGTCCCGAAAGCAGTTGATCGCGCCAATGATCCTTCCGCGATCGTCGCGGACCGGATCGATATTCATCTCCGCGTCGACGAACCGGCCGGATGGGTGCTCGAAAATGACCTCGACGTCGCGATAGGACTGACCGTCGCGAATCGCCTGCGCCACCGGGCCGTCCCGCGGTGACAACAGGCGTCCATCCGGCGCGCAGAGCCGATATGAGCCGCAATAGTCTTCGGCGGGGTCGCCGAGCTCTGGCTCGCGCCCCCAAACGTCTGCGGCCTTCTTATTGTATCGCACGATCGCGCCGTTCACGTTGCAGATGTAAGCAGCGCAGGGAAGCAGGTCCCACAATGCGGCGTCGCTTGCGATCGTCGGGATTTCGGTGGGCGGCGCGGACGCGGCTAGACCTAAAGCCGCCATTCCAATCTCCCCTCACGAGCCAAAATCGGTTCGGCCCTGCACAAACCAGCAAGCTGAACCTTGTCTCCGATAACGCTTGAGCCGCCAACTGGTTCCGTTATCGCGATTTTTCGCGGCCTGCCATTTGCGGCCTTGGTTTTCCCGCTCGCCGCATTCTGGCGTTGCCGATCGGATTGACACGCGTTGGTTGCGTCGCTTACCTCGATGCAACCAAGTGGCTGCGCCGCAAGCGATTCTCTCGCAGACGAGCACGTCCGTCGAAGCGGGCGAAATCGCGCCGCCCATGAGGTTTCGTTCGCGTTCGGTGAAGCGGTTCGGCCGGATTCTCGGCCTCGGCACAGAACGGGGGGTGCGATGGGAACCTTGTGGGATCAGGTGCTCAATTTCGGTCAGTCGGGCGAGCGGCGGCGGGCCGGCGCGGTGGACGATTTCCCGTCGGCCCGGTACGCGCCGGACGACTCGCTGGAGGCGATCGGCAAGCAGAACGAAACGCTGCGCGCTGAGATGGAGGAGGTGCAACACGGCCTCGAGCATTTGGAACAGGTGAGGGGCCGCTTCCAGGCGCTGCTGCCGCCGATGTCGCAACTGCTGACCGAATTCGAGGCGACCAAGGCGCGGCTGCACGAGACGAAGATCAAGCTGACTCTCGTCGAGGACGCGAACGAGGGGTTGAGCGGGCGCCTCGCCGCCATGTCGGAGGAGCGCGATCTCGTCGTCGGCGCAAAGAACGCGCTGTTTCGCGATTATCACCAGTTGTCGCAACGCGCCCAGCGTATCGAGGCGACACTGGGCGAGACGCAGGTCAAATTTCGCGACTGCTCCGCCGCCAAAGACAAGGCGGAGCGTCTCCTCGAGATCGAGTCGCGCGCGAGCGCCAGCCATGTCGAAGAGAACCGCCGCCTGAAGGAGGAACTGGCGGCCAAAGACAAGAGCTTGGCGAGCCAGGAGCTTTCGCTCAAGGTCGCAGGCGACCATTGCGCCCTTCTGACGCAGGAAAACGCGACGCTGCGCGAGACCTCGAACAGCTTCGCCGTCAATCTTGACGCCGCGACGCGACGCATCGCCGACCTTGAAGCCCAGATCGACCAGAGCAAACATCGCCTCGTCGCCCTGGAGCAGGCGCTCGCGGAGGAGCAAGCCGTTCACGCGACCTTGCGTGCGAGACACGTCGAGCATGTCGAGCGAAGCCACGCCGAGATCGCGACGCTCAGCAACACCATCCACGCCGTGCGCGGACGGGTGGAGGTCACGAACAAAATCCTCGACCAGACGCGAGCCCAATTGCGCGACAAAATCGACGAGTTGCGCGCCGTTGGGCGGAAGCTGCTCGAGAACACCATCCAGATCGACGTTCTCGAGAAGAGCGCCCGATCGCAGAAGGACGATCTCGACGCCGCGAACGAACGCATCGCCGGGACGGAGCGCGCCCGCAGCGCGCTCGTCGATCAAGTCAACGGCCTCAACGAGACGGTGCGCGCCAAGGAGGCGGCGCTGCAATCGGCCATCCGCACGATCGAACAACTGAGCGTCCGCGTTGACGAATTGGCGTCGGCCAAGCAGCGCGCCAAGGAGGAATTGGATCGTCGCACCGCGGTGCTGCAAGACGAGATTGGGCGCATGCGGGCGGAACGCCAGTTGGCCGACGGCGCGCTGGAAGCCTCCCGCGCCGAGCGCAAGCAAGCACGCCGAGGCCTCGCGGCGGGCAGCGAGCCGCAGCGCGAAGGCGAAGAGGCCGTCGCGGCGGCGCAAACCAACGTAACCAAGCTGACCCGCGCCGCCGTGTGACGGGCGGCTCTTTTCTTCGAGGCCTGCCGCCTCTAAAGAGCCGGCATGACGTCCCCACGGTCTCCCGCGCGCACTCTGAAGACGACAGACGATCTCGTCGCCGCCGGCCTCGTCGCGTTAGCGCGCCGCGATGCGGTCGAGGCGGTGGCGGCGCAATACGCCGTCTCGATCACGCCGGCTGTCGCCGCGCTTATCGACGCCGCTGACCCCGATGATCCGATCGCGCGGCAATATGTTCCCGATCCGCGCGAACTTTCCCGCGATCCCGCTGAGGATCCCGACCCGATTGGCGACGGGCTGAAGAGCCCAGCCCCCGGGGTCGTGCACCGCTATCGCGACCGGGTGCTGCTCAAGCTCGTCTCGGTGTGCGCGGTCTATTGCCGCTTCTGTTTCCGTCGCGAGATGGTCGGGCCGGGGGCCGGCGCTTTGAGCGACGCGGAATTTGCGGCGGCGCTCGACTACATCCGCTCGCACGAAGAAATCTGGGAGGTCGTGCTGACCGGCGGCGACCCGCTCGCCATGTCAGCGCGCCGCATTGCGGAGGCGACGCGCGCGCTTGCGGCGATCCCGCACGTCAAGGTGATGCGCTGGCACACGCGCCTTCCCGTCGTCGCGCCGGAGCGCGTGACCAAGGCGATGGCTGAGGCGCTGACGCGCGGACACGACAAGACCGTCGTCGTCGCGCTGCACGCCAACCATGCGCGCGAACTGACGATCGAAGCCCGCCAAGCCTGCCGCCGTTTGCGCGAACGAGGCGTTCTGATGGTGAGCCAAAGCGTGCTGCTGAGGGGCGTCAACGACAACGCCGACGCGCTCGAGGCGCTGATGCGCGCCTTCGTCGAAGCGCGGATCAAGCCCTATTACCTCCACCACGGCGATCTAGCGCCGGGCACCGGCCATTTCAGGGTCCCCATCGCCGAGGGACAAGCCTTGATGGGAGAGTTGCGCCGGCGTCTCTCAGGGCTGGCGATGCCGACCTACGTGCTCGACATTCCCGGCGCGCACGGCAAGGTCCCGATCGGCCCGACCCATGTCGTGGCGCGCACTGACGGCGGCCACGACATCGTCGACGCTAACGGGGGCACGCACCGCTACGAGGATCGCGTTGCGAGGTGAGTCTTGGCGCCGCACGCGCTTGGGTGAAGAGGGCTCCCGGCGCCACCGTGCTGAGGCTGATCCACAGGACGAGGCGGAAGGCGTTGCGGGGCGGAGTTTTCGTGACCTCCGCCCGCTTGGCCGCCGTTAGTTCTTCACCGCCTTGGCGAGAACGTCCTGCATCGCGGGCGACGGGCCGCCGAAATAAGCGGGGTCTTCGTTGCGGCCGCCGAGCGCGCCATAGGCGTGCGCGCCGCCGGGCTCGAACAAAACTTCGAACTTGCGCTCGGCGCATTGGCCGGGCTTGCTGCTTGGCTTGCACACGTAGGCGATCTGATAGGCTTTGCCGTCGATGGTGACCGGCTTCAGTTCGCTGGCGACGCCGTCGAAGTTCCTGTTGAACTGCAAGAGCCAGTCCGGCGTCGGCTGAACCGCCTTCATCAGCTTCTCCCAGGCCCCGTGGTAGGCGCGGTTCTGGAGCGCGTCGAACAGGAACGCACTTTCTTCCGCGGCGACGGCGGTTCCGGCGAGGAGCGACAGGGCGACGAAAACAGGCAAACGCATGTCTGGCTCTCGGCTAGGGGCGTTCAGAACGCCTTGAAGGTGATGACCGTGCGGGTGTCGACGATGCCGGGAATCACCTGCACGCGGTGGCCGACGAAGTGCCCGATGTCGACGTCCCGCTCGACGTAGAATTTGGCGAGAATGTCGAAATCGCCGGCGATCGAATAAATTTCCGAGGCGATTTCCGCCTCCGCGAGGGCGCTGGCGACCTCGTAGGTGCGCCCGAGCGCGCATTTGATCTCGACGAAGAAAGTCTGCATGGCGCGATCAGTCCTGTTTCGGACTCTCTTTTGCAATAACTTCGACCTCGCGGTCTAGGCCGGATTGCACCTGGAAGGTCGCTTGATAGGTTTTCGAATCGTGCCGTGCGATCACGACATATTCACCTTCGCCGAGCACCAGGGAGGGAAAGGCGCCGATCAGATCACGGATGAGGTCGCCGCCCGGCGTCAGGACGGTGAAGCTGCTGTTGGCGAGCGCTTCCGCGCCCGGCGCATTGACGAGTTTGATCGTCACCGTGGCGCAGCGATGGCGTAGGGTCACGTCGACCAGCTTGCCGGCCGCGACCTTGATGTCGGCGGCGACGATCGAATTGGTGGGCGTCGGGGCGGCGGGCTTGCCGCCGAACGTGCCCACGCTGACGGTGTCGAGATAGGTCGAGACGATATGGTAGGAGCCTTCCGGCAGTCCGATGATCTCGCCCGCCCGCGCTTTGGGATAGACCAGCTTGGCCTCGGGATTGTTGCGTTCGGGCACGTAGATCGCAAGCGACAGCTTGGAAGCGTCGATCGTCGCGCCGCCCAAGGTGCCGTTGATGCGCAGCGCTCCCGCATTCACCGCAAGCCGCTCGCTGCGCACTTCAGAACCGAGGGTCACCCGCTTGCTGGCGCTGGCGAGACCGAGCGCGACATGGACGACATAGTCGCCGGCAGGAATGGTCAGCGTCGGCTGGGCCTCGCTGGATTCGACGATCAGGGGCCGGGACCCGTCCCCCTCGGGGCGAAGCCCGAACACACGCCAGCGCAATCCGCCCGTCAACGGCGCGTCCGATCCGGTAAGGACGGCGGACAATCGCAGCGTGGCCGGCCCCGGGTCCGTCGCGGGCGCCTGTGAGGGCTCCGGGGTCTGCGCCAAGCCTGCGCCAGGCAGGCCGGCGATCACCGCGAGCGCCAGAAGGAGGAAGAGAGCCAAACGAGCCATGCGCGATTGCCTTGCCGCGATCGAGTGCGGCGGTCAATGCCATCCGCGCCGGCTTGGGTCCTGCGGCCACAATCGGGCGGATCGAAGGCGGTTTACTCCTGGCGCAATTCTCGGCATTGAGGACCTCGGGCAGGGCCTCAACGGAGCAACCAAAGCCATGAACGACACTATCGCATTGCTCAAACGGCGCCGTTCGCTGCCGCCGCCCAACATCATCGGGCCGGGGCCGAGCCCGGCGGAGATCGAGACCCTGCTGACAATTGCGTCTCGGGTGCCCGATCACGGCAAGCTCGCGCCGTGGCGGTTCATCACGTTCGAAGGCGCCGCCCGCGACCGCGCCGGCGCGATCGCGTTGGCGCTGAAACTCGCGGATAAGCCGGATCTCGACGACAATGGGCGCGCGATCGAGGCCAAGCGCTTTTCGCACGCGCCTCTGGTCGTCGCGGTCGTCTCGCGAGCCGCTCCGCACGTCAAGATTCCGGAATGGGAGCAGACGCTTTCGGCCGCCGCCGCGTGCACGAATTTAGTGATCGCGGCCAATGCGCTCGGCTACGTCACGGGATGGGTGACGGAATGGTGCGCCTATGACGGCCGCTTCCGCGCGGCGATCGGCCTCGCCGAGCACGAGCGCATCGTCGGCTTCGTCCACATCGGTAGCCCGAAGATCGTCATGGAGGACCGCCCACGCCCGGCGCTCGCCGATGTCGTGACCGCCTTCGCCCCCTGATGGACGCGTTTCATGTTCTATGAGACCCGACAGCGCGACAAGACAATCCTCCCGCACGATCCCTTCAAGGCGATCGTGGCGCCGCGGCCGATCGGTTGGATCTCGACGCGGAGCCTCGACGGGCGCATCAATCTCGCGCCTTACAGCTTCTTCAATGCGCTGACCTCGTTTCCGCCCCTGGTCGGCTTTTCGAGCGAAGGGCTGAAGGACAGCGCGAGCTTCGCGCGCGAAAGCGGCGAATTCGTCGCGAATCTTGCGACGTTCGATCTGATGAAAGCGATCAGCGCGACTTCAGCGTCGCTGCCGCGCGGCGTCAGCGAATTCGAGCATGCGGGCCTGACCATGGCGCCCTGTCGTCTGGTCACTGCGCCGCGTGTCGCCGAGGCTCATGCGGCGATGGAATGCAAGGTCGTCGAGGTCGTCAAACTGAAGGACCACCAAGGCGAACCGCTCGACAACTATCTTGTCCTCGGCGAAGTCGTCGCTTTTCATGTCGACGACGCACTCATCGAGGACGGGCGGTTCGACACCGCGGGAGCGAAGCCGCTCGCGCGCTGCGGCTACCAGGACTACGCCGTGGTCGAGACGCTCATCGCGCTGGCGCGCCCCCCAGGCGGAGAAGGGCGCGGGGCAAGCTGAAGCCCCGCACCCAGCCGAGCCCGTCTAGCCCTCGCAGATGTTCACCTGCCGCCAACCCTCCAATACGCCTCGCCTGTTGTAGACGCGGCGATTCACCCAGCAATTGCTGGTGTCGTAGCCGTAGCCATAGCCGTAGTCATAGCCGTAGCCGCAATCGACCCCACCGTAGTCGCAGTCGTCGTAGCCATAGCCGTAATACGGATAGCCGTAGCCGCCAAACCCGCGGTTATGATCGTGGCGGTGACGCCCGTCGAAGCCTTCGCGGAATCCGTTGCGGTTATTGAAATTGCCGGCCACGACGCCGGGGCGGGTCACGCCATGCGCCACGCCATTGCGGAAGGTCGAGCCCAGCGGCCCGTGGAAACCGCCGCCATTCCATTGGCCGGTCGGCCCGTGGAAGCCGCCAGACCAGTGCGATCCGTTCTGAGCGAGGGCGCTACCGCCGGACCAATGCGAACCGCCGCCGGCGAAACCGAGGGCGTGGGCTCCGCCGCCGCTGCCGGCGAAGGTTCCGCCCGTAGGTCCGCCGTGGAAGCCGCCGCCGAACCCGCCGTTACCGTGGAAGCCGCCGCCCGAGAAACCGCCGCCCGAGAAGCTGCCGCCATGGGCTCCGCCGCCGGAGAAACCGCCGCCGGAGAAGCCGCCGCCCGAGAAGCCGCCGCCATGGGCTCCGCCGCCGCCGGAAAAACCGCCGCCGGAGAAACCGCCGCCGTGGCCTCCTCCGCCGCCGCCACCGACGAAGCTTCCAGCCTCCGCCGTGGTCGCCCCCGCCGCGGCCAAAACAAGCGCCGTGGCCGAGGCGACCGCCAATTTGCTCCATGACCTTTCCATACGAGTCTCCTTGGAACCGAGCCGATCCACTGTGAGCAAGGGGAATGGCCCATTCGACGCAGCTCACGGTCCCGCAGCGCGAAGATGTGCTATAGTGACCGCGGCGTCTGGACGGTGATCAGCGTCGACAAGCGCCGTTGTCCGGCTCGCCGTTGTTCCAAAATCGTCGCCCGATTGGGCGATGTGTCGATGGAAAGACGGGTCGAAGCCGCTCTAAACGACAACACTTCAGCCCGAGGTTTGATCCATACTTCGTGAGGAGGTTTGAATGAAATTGTGCATTCCCACTTTCGCAGCCGCGCTCGTTTCACTCGCTGCGCTCGCACAACCGGCGCTAGCGCAGTCCGAAACCAAGGTCGGCCAGCTGCGGTGCGAAGTCTCGGGCGGTTTGGGGATGATCATCACCTCGGCGCAGGAAATGCGATGCGTCTTTACTTCCGCTCGTGGCCACCGCGAGCATTACTACGGAAGGATCCGTAAATTCGGTCTCGACATTGGCGCCACCCAGCGCGGCGTTCTCTCCTGGGCCGTTTTCGCGCCGGCGGAAGGCCCGCCTCGCGGTGCGCTCGCGGGCGATTATGCAGGCGCTGACGCGTCGGTGACCGTCGGGGCCGGCCTCGGCGCCAACGCTCTCGTCGGCGGGTTCAACCGGTCGATCACGCTGCAGCCTTTGTCGGTCGAAGTCCAATCCGGCCTCGCCCTGGCGGCCGGCGTCGCCTCACTGACGCTGCGCCCCGGACGCTAATCTCGGCCGCATCGAAAAGCCGCCGCCGGAACGTTGAACTCGCGCCGGCGGCGTGCGCCAAGGCCTGAAGGCGCTCCCAGAACCGCAAGCGGCCGCGCTAGGCCGGGAACCCAACAGTCTGCACATAAGCGACGAATTGGTCGCCCGGCAGCTTTAGCGCCTGAGCGAGCTTGGCCGCGTCGACCGCACCGAGGAAAACCGTCGCAAGGCCCTCCGAGGCGCAGAACAGGTAGACGTTCTCGCCAATAAAGCCGGCGTCGACGCAGGCGTTGAGGCGGCGCTCCTCCATCGGCAGGTCGCTCATGCGCTCTGCGTGACCGACGTAGACAAGATCGAGGCCGGCATGGCCGACGAAGTCCTGCTCGCCGGTCGCCGCACGGATGTCCTCCTTGGCGTACGGCAGCAGCGCATGGTTGGCCGCGTCGTAGAGCCATACGCCGTCCGCCGTCGCCACATAGAGGTCGAGCATGACGATGTGGAGAGCGTAGGGCGCCGTGCGGGCGCCTTCGGGTCCGTTGACGCCGAAAGCAGCCCAGAGAAGATCGGAAAGCGTCTGCTCGGGCAGAGAACGGTCGGAGAATTCGCGCGCCGAGCGCCGGCGGGCGATGGCTTCGAACAGCGGCATGCCGCCGGTCTTGCGCGGCGGCGGAAGGCTCAGCGCCGCGCCCTGGGGATCGCGTTGCGTCATCGTCGTTCCTCCCTCGCGCCCGCGGATACGGGCGCAAACGCCATTCGATCGCAATGATTTGGAAATTGCATGGCGGCCGCGTCGCGAATGCGGCGGTTTGGGCTTACCGACGCGGCCGCGCCTAAAGCGTCACCGGCCCGCCTCGCGCCCGCCAGCCGCCGGTGCCGGGCGCGTAGTGGCGCACGTCCGAGACGCCAGCCTCTTGCGCCGCGCGGAGCGCCTTGGCGGATCGCCCGCCGGATTGGCAGATCAGCACGACAGGCCGGTCCGTCGGCAACTCGGCGGGGTCGAAGCGCGACAGCGGGAGGTTGATCGCGCCGGGGACGTGGCCGGCGGCGAATTCGTGCGGCTCGCGCACGTCGACGATCGCGCTGGAGGCGTCTTCGACCGCCGCGAGAAACTCGTCATCACCAATCTCGTATGGCGACGCGGTTGGGTTGGAGGGATTTGAGACCATTGTGCACTCCTGCTTACGTTTTAGGTGGAGCAGGCTCTTGGGCGCGATCCACCGCGTACCAATTCAGCTTGTCCCTCAGCGTGACGACAGTTCCGACGATGATGATCGTTGGCCCGCGCAGGCCGGCGACCCGCGCCTCGGCGGCGATCGAGCGCAGTGTTGCGGTGACGACGCGCTGAGTGGGGCGCGCGCCGTTCTCGATGACGGCGGCCGGAAGCTCGGGATCGGCGCCGTGCTCGACGAAGGCGCGCGTCAGCCCCTCGATCTGCGACAGGCCCATATAGATCGCGACCGTCTGGTTGGGTCGGATCACCGCGTCCCAGTCGAGGTCGATCGGACCGTCCTTGGCGTGGCCGGTGACGAAGACGCAGGTCTGGGCGTGGTCGCGGTGGGTCAGCGGAATGCCGGAATAGGCGGCGCATGCGGAGGCGGCGGTGATGCCGGGGCACACCTGGAAGGGGATCGCATGGTCGGCGAGCGTCTCGATCTCCTCGCCGCCGCGGCCGAAGATGAAGGGATCGCCTCCCTTGAGGCGGAGCACGCGCTTGCCTTGTCGGGCGAGCCGCACGAGCAGCGCGCTGATCTCCTCCTGCGGCAAGGTATGATCGTCACGGCGCTTGCCGACGTAGATGCGCTCCGCCTCGCGGCGCGCCAGATCGACGACGCTGGGGCTGACCAAGCGGTCGTAGACGACGACGTCGGCCTTCTGCATCAATTGCAGCGCCCGGAAGGTCAAGAGGTCGGCTTCGCCTGGCCCCGCGCCGACGAGATAGACCTCGCCGACGGACGCGCCGGGTTCGGCGGCCGCGCGGCCGAGTTCGTTCGTCAATGCGCTCTCGGCGCTCGTTTCGTTGTTGGCGAGAACCATTTCGGCGATCGGGCTGTCGATCACCCGCTCCCAGAAGCGCCGCCGCGAATCGACGCTTTCGAGCTTCGCGGCGACCGCGGCGCGCGCTTTCCCCATGAAGGCGACGAGGCGGCCGTAGGCAGCGGGAAGCTGGCTTTCGAGGCGGGAGCGCAACAGGCGTCCGAGCATCGGCGAGGCGCCGCCGGTCGAGATCGCGATCACGAGCGGGCTGCGGTCGACGATCGACGGCGCGATGAAGTCGCAGAGGTCAGGCTGGTCGGCGACGTTGATCAGCGCCGTCGCGCCTTTGAGGCGGCCGGCGGTGCGCGCGTCCGTCTCGGCGTCTCCGGTCGCGATGTAGCAGACGACGCAAGCCTCGAGATCGGACCGCTCGGGTTCGCGGGGAACGTGCTCGAACGCGACGCCGCGCAGGGCGCGAAACTCGTCATCGAGCCCTTCAGCGTAGACGGCGACGCGCGCGCCGGCGCGGGCCAGCGTCTCGGTTCGCCGGGCCGCCGCGGAGCCGCCACCGGCCACGGCCGCTCTTTTGCCGTCGACGCGAAGAAAAACCGGGAGATTATCCATCAGAACTCTGTTTCCGCCTTCACTCTAGGCGAGGCGCCAAATCCGGCGGGCATTGTCGCGAAAGAGGCGGGCGCGCTCGCTTTCGCTGCAGCCGCCTGTGATGGCGTGAGTCGCGGCGACCCAGATCGATAGGGAGGCTGTGAGCGTGCACACCGGCCAATCGCTGCCCCAGACGACGCGATCCCAGCCAAAGCAGCCGATTGCATGTTCGACATAGGGCCGAATGTCGGCGACGGTCCAGCTCTGAGGATCGGCGTAGGCGACGACGCCGGAAATCTTGACCACGACATTGGGCCGCTGCGCAATCTCGGCGACCCGTTCACGCCAGGGATGCTCGAGGCGCTCCTTGATGGAGGGAACGCCGCAGTGGTCGAGGACGAACTGCACGTCCGGGCAAAGGTCGACCAGGGCGATCGCCTTGTCGATCTGGTCAGGGCGCACGCAAAGATCGAACGGCAGGCCCGTGCCGGCCAGCCGGCCGAGGTTGGCCCGAAAAACGGGGGAGAGGCTGACCTCGTCGGGAACGACATGCAACACGCGCCGAAAACCCTTGACGAAGGGGTCGGCCAGTTGGCGTTCGAGAAAGGCGGGAAAGTCGGCGTTCTCGGGACGGCAGGAACTGATCGCCCCGCGCAGCGGGCTTCCGGGCCGCTTCGAGAGCGCTTCGACATGGCGCGTCTCGGTCTCGATGTCCGCCTCGGCGACGTCGACCTCCATATGCAGCGCGCCGTCGAGGCCGCAGCGCAGCGCCTCGGTTTGGTAGCGCTCGAGCGAGAAATCCTGATTGAGGGCGGGCACGTCGGCGAGCCAGGGATAGCGCAGCAAGCTACGCTCGATAAGGTGCAGATGGGTGTCGAATAGAGCGGGAAGGGTCATTTTGGCGCCGCCGGAGGATTATACGCCCGCGCATAATAACCATTGCCGCGCCCGTCTTCAAAGCGTGCCGCGATTTCCGTCAAGGGATTGCGCGAATGCGCGCAATGTGATGACGAATCGGATCGATGGGGGATCCGATGGCGAGTCGCCGCATACCCCTAGCCAAAGCCAGGGAACCGGGAGCGAAATGATGTCGTTGCGATTGAAGGGCAAGGTGGCCGTGATGACTGCGGCCGCGGCGGGCATCGGCCGCGCCGCCGCCGAAGCGTTCGCCGCGGAGGGCGCGCGCGTCATCGCGACGGACATCGACCTTGCCGGCCTCGACGGATTGGACGCCGAGCGGCGCCGGCTTGACGTGCGTTCGAGCGAGGCGGTCGCGGAACTCGCGCGTGAAGTCGGGCCGATCGACATCCTGTTCAATTGCGCCGGCTTCGTGCACCACGGCAGCGTGCTCGACTGCTCGGACGCCGATTGGGATTTTTCCTTCGATCTCAACGTGAAGTCGATGCATCGCACGATCCGCGCCTTCCTGCCGGGAATGCTGGAGAAGGGCGGCGGCTCGATCGTCAATATCGCCTCGGCGGCGTCCTCGGTGCGCGGCATCCCCAACCGCTACGTCTACGGCGCCTCGAAGGCGGCCGTGATCGGGTTGACCAAGGCGGTCGCCGCTGATTTCATCCGCCGCGGCGTGCGCTGCAACGCGATCTGCCCCGGCACGGTCGAGAGCCCGTCGCTCGACCAGCGCATCGCGACGCTGAGCGCTCAGTCGAACCAGCCGCTCGAGGAGGTGCGCAAAGCCTTCGTCGGCCGCCAGCCGATGGGCCGTCTCGGCAAGCCTCAGGAGATCGCTGCACTGGCGCTGTATCTGGCGTCCGACGAGAGCGCCTTCACCACCGGCCAAATCCATCTGGTCGACGGCGGCTTCGCGCTGTAGGGGCCGCAGGCACGTCGAGAACGCCAGAGCGCGCGGCAATTTGTTTTGATCGTCGCGCGCTTTTGGCGAATAAGCGCCATTCCCCTTTCTCGCCCTTTAGAGGAGAACCGAGACGATGGCGACCGCTCGAACATTGGCGACGATGGCGTTGCTTGCGATGACGACTGGGGCTTCGGCGGCTGAATTGCCGCCGGCCATCGCCGCACAGGGCGAGACGGTCGTCTTGCAAGTCCATGCCGTCGGCGCTCAGCTCTACGACTGCAAGGCGGACGCGAACGGTCGCCTCGTCTGGCAATTCCGCGAACCGATCGCCTCTCTCTTCGAGGATGGACGAACGGTCGGCCGGCACTACGCCGGCCCGTCCTGGGAGGTCGGGGGAAGCGCGATCACCGGCAAGGTCGTCGCGCACGCGCCGGGAGCCGGCCCGAAGGACGTCGCTTGGCTGAAGCTGGACGTTTCCGACCGCCGGGGCGAGGGGCCGCTGAAAGACGTGACGACCGTGCAGCGCATCAATACGGCTGGCGGAAAAGTGGACGGTGCGTGCGAGCGGGCCGGCGACATCCACGCCGAGCCCTACGCAGCGGATTACGTGTTTCTCAAGAAATAAATCCCTCGTCCTGGAGCTTTTGCTTTCTGGTTGACGCAGCGCGTAACCGGTCCCTTCTGCCCGCGCGCGGGGAGAGGGAGAGGGCGCGTCAGGCAAAATGCAGAATGCTCTAGGCGCCGCGAAGCGGCCTTGAAGGACGGCTCCAGGGGACGCAGGCCGAAAAGCTCTTGGCTCCCTCTGGAGCGCCCTTCGAGGCCTCTTGCTCCGCAAGAGGCTGCTCGGGACGATGGGAGTGAGGGCTGATCAAAACGTGGCCGGCGGCTCCGGCCACGGGCGCGCCTCGGAAGCGCGCATCGCCTCGAGCGCCATGGCGGCGCTCAAGACCCCCAAATCGTCGAAGCGGCGGCCGACGATTTGCAGGCCGATCGGCAGACCCTCCTCGCTGTAGCCGCAATTGACCGTCGCCGCCGGCTGTTCCGACATGTTGAACGCCACGGTGAAGCCAATGTGCGGGAAGGGATTGAGCGGATCGCCGCTGGGCGAGGCCATTTCCGCGGGATAAGAGGTCATCGGCGCCGTGGGCGACAGCACGAAGTCGTAGGACTGCGTGGCGGCGACCGCCGCTTTGCGCATGGCGAGAATCTGGCTGAAGCCGTGGAATACGGTTTCGCCGTCGAGGCCCGTCGCCAACTCGGCCCAGGCGCGAATGAACGGCAGCACCTTTTCGCGGCGCTCCCTCGGCAGAGCGTTGAGATCGATCAGCGAGCGCGTGCGCCAGAAGCGATCGAGGCCGTCGAGCATGTCCTGCGTGAGGAACGGCGCGAGCGGCTCGACGATCGCGCCAGCCGCTTCGAAGTCGCGCGCCGCGCGCTCGATCGCCGCCCGCACGTCCGCCTTCGGCGGAACTCCGCAGCCTGCGTCCAGCCAAAGCCCGATGCGCAGGCCGCGCAGCTCCGCTGGCTTGACGCGCCAATCGAGGCTTTGCGGCGGCATGCTCGTGTAGTCGCGCGCGTCGGGCTGGGCGAGCGTCGCCATCATCAGCGCGGCGTCGGCGACTGTGCGCGTCATCGGTCCGGCGACCCGGCCGATGTAGGGCGGATCGATCGGGATGCGCCCGGCGCTCGGCTTCAGGCCGAATAGCCCGCACCAGCCAGCCGGCAGGCGCACCGAGCCGCCGATGTCGGTGCCGAGGTGCAGCGGCCCGTATCCCGCGGCGCCCGCCGCGCCCGCGCCGGCGGAGGAGCCGCCCGGATTGCGTGCGAGGTTCCAGGGGTTGCGCGCCAGTTGGTGGAAGCTCGAAAGGCCGGACGACAACATGCCGTAGTCCGGCATCGTCGTTTTGGCGAAGATGATTGCGCCCGCTTCGCGCAGCCGCGCGGCCGGTGGCGCGTCGGCGGCGGCCGGCGTCATCTCGCTCGCGGCCGTGCCGACCGGCACCGGCTCGCCCTTGGTGGCGATGTTGTCTTTCACGGTCGCGGGAACGCCGTCGAGCGGGCCGATCGGCGCGCCGCGCCGCCAGCGTTCCTCGGAGGCGCGCGCTTCGGCGAGCGCGCGCTCGGGCGCGTAGAGATAGGTCGCGTGGATGTGCGGCTCGTAACGGTCGACCCGCCGCAGGACGTCCTGCATGGCCTCGACCGGAGAGAGCTTGCCGCTGCGATAGGCTTCGAGCAGGGCGGCGGCGGTAAATTCAAAAGGATGCATCGGTTTCGACATGGCTCGTTTCGAGGTTGCTCTCAAGCAAGAGCGACGCGCCGCGGCTGGCGCCCAGTCGATAGTCAGCAAGGCGACAAGCAGGCGACGATGTCGCCCCAGGACCCCGCCGCGGGCACGGCGGGGAAGGGAAGCGGCGGGAGGGATCCCCGCCGCGATCTAGACGATCCTCACTTCCAGGACATGGCGGAGAGGTCGTCGGCGAAGATCGGCGCGTTCTTCCAAAGGCCGTTCAGCTTGGCGTCCGCGACGACGATGTTGGGCAACTGGAACAGGAAGGCGTTGACGCAATCATCGGCGATTTTGCGCTGCGCCTCGCCGATCGCCTTCTTGAACGCGTCGAGATCCGGCGCGGCTTGGAGTTGCGCGAAGATGTCGCGGAACGCCTTGCTGTCGTATTGGAAATAATAGTCGGGGTTGGCGTAGATGCCGATGTCGAGCGGCTCGACGTGGCTGATGATCGTCAGGTCGTAGTTCTTGTCCTTGTAAACGCCCGACAACCACTGCGCCCATTCGACGTTTTCGATCTTCGCGTTGATGCCGACGTCGGCGAGTTCGGCGGCAATGATCTCGCCGCCCTTGCGGGCGTAATCCGGCGGCGGCAGGATCAGCGTCAGGTCGAGCGGCGTCTTCACGCCCGCTTCCTTCAGCAGCGCCTTCGACTTGGCCGGATCGAACGGATATTCGCCGGTCAGATCGACATAGCCGGGATCGTTCGGGGTGAGATGGCTGCCGATCGGCGTCCCCATCCCGTTCATCGCGCCGTCGATGATCGCCTTGCGGTCGATCGCGTAGGCGATCGCTTGGCGCACTCTGAGATCGTCGAGCGGCTTCTTCTTGTTGTTGATGCCGAGGATCGTCTTGCCCTCGGTGCCGCCGAGCAGCACCTGAAAGCGCGGATCGCTCTGGAATTGCGCGAGGTTCTGAGCCGCTTGGAACTGAGGGAAGGCGTCGACGTCGCCCGCCAGCATCGCGGCGACTTCGGCCGACGGATCGGAGATGAAGCGGAACGTCGCGTGTTTGATCGCGATCTTGTCCGCGTCGCGGAAGCCATCCCATTTGTCGAGCGTCGCCGACGAGCCTTTGTTCCAGGCGCTGAGCTTGTAGGGCCCGGTGCCGACCGGCTGCGTCGCTTCGTTCGCGGCGCTCTTCTCGTCGATGATCACCGCGGTGTTCTGGCCGAGGTGAAACAACGCCTGGAAGCTCGGCTCCTTGAATTTCAGGACGACTACGTTCGGGTCGCTCGCGTCGATCGACTCGATGGAGGCGAAGAACGCTTTGTCCTTATTCGTCGAGTCCTTCGCCCCCGCGCGCTCGAACGAGAATTTGACGTCCTTCGAGGAGAAGGGCTCGCCGTCCTGGAACTTCACGCCCTTGCGGAGATTCAGTGTCAGCGTCTTGAGGTCGGGCGAGAAGGTCCATTTTTCCGCGAGCAGCGGCGTGATGGAAAAGTCCTCGTTGATCTTCGTCAGGCCCTCGAAGATGTTGTAATGCGTGATCTCGCCGATCGCGGCCGCGGCGGCGGTGGTCGGATCAAGTCCCGGCGGCTCGAGCGTCATGCCGATCGTCACGCTGTCCTTCCCGGCGGCGAGAGTCGGAAGGCTCAGAGCCGTCGAGGCCGCCAATGCGGCGGCGAGGCTTAAAACAAAACGATACGGTGAATGCATACGACGCTCCTCCAATGCGCGGATGGACAATAGCACCTCGCGCGGTCGCGGCGTCAAGCGAAACGGAATTCGTAAAAGTGGTCGCCCCTAAAAGGGGATGGCGTTGCTTCGCGCGCAACGACCGCCAGTTCCGAATGAGACGGCTCGCATCAGCGAAGCGACGTCGAACTCGCCGGGTTGCGAAAGCTACTTCTTGTCGCTCCGGCGCCCAAAGGATCGGCGCCTGTGCAATGGGAGCGTCAGTCGCGCGATGAGGCCACATGGGTCGAGCGCGCCGGCGCCACCGCGGCTTTCGCTCCGGCGATCTGCCGCACGACCGCAAACGCCATCAGGGCGGGCGCCGACAACACGATGATCATCGCATAGACCATAGTTCTCTCCTCGCGGGGAACGACCTCGACAACGCGACTACGCAAGTCTCGTGCCGTTCTCTGTTGGCGTCAAGCGACATCGCGAGGCCCGTAGCGGCGGCCTTGCCAATTTCCCTTTGGCCAATCGAACACGCGGGCGTGAATGCTGTCTGAATGGCGCTGCTAGGGGAGACCCAAAGTGACGGGCAGCGTTAACCCAAGGTGTCGAGGATCCGTGAAATACGCCGGCGTCAGAGAGGAAAGTGACAGGCGATCCGCCGACCTTCGCCGTTGTCACGCAGAGCCGGCGCCTCCTCGAGGCAGCGCGCCTGCGCGAAAAGGCAGCGCGCGGCGTACGCGCAACCCGTCGTCGCGTCCGGCCGCGGCGGCGTCTGCGGTAGAGCGCCGGGCGTTTCCTCGAGCTTTGGCGCGGCGTCGACGAGTTCCCGCGTATAGGGATGAGCGGGATGCGACAGCAGCGTCGCGCTCGGCCCCGTCTCGACGAAGCGTCCGCGGAACATCACGGCGACCTCGTCGCAGATGTGACCGACCACCGCGAGATCGTGGCTGATGACGAAGAAGGTGACGCCGGCGTCGCGCTGCAGGTCGGTCATCAGGTTGAGCACCTGCGCCTGGATCGAGACGTCGAGCGCGGAGACCGGCTCGTCCGCGACGACGAGCTTTGGGCGGGTGATCAGGGCGCGCGCGATGGCGATGCGCTGACGCTGGCCGCCGGAAAACTCGTGCGGATATTTGAGGGCGTCGGCGGAGCGCAGTCCTACCGCGTTGAGCGCTTCCTCGACTCGTTCGTCCCGTTTGGCGCGTGAGACTTTCGTGAGGGCCGACAGCGGCTCGGCGACAATGCGCGCGACGCGCTGGCGCGGATCGAGCGACCCATACGGGTCCTGGAAGATCATCTGAATATGCGCGCGCATGGCTCGCAATTCGCCGCGCGGCAGATCGAACAGCGAGCGCCCATCGAGGCGCACGACGCCGTCGGTCGGCCGGTCAAGCGCCATCACCGCGCGCGCCAAGGTGGACTTGCCCGATCCGGATTCGCCGACGATGCCGAACGAGCGGCCGGCCGCGACGATGAAGCTCACGCCGTCGACCGCCAACTTGGTGGGGGGCGGCGCGAACAGGCTCGGCCGCGCCAGCGTGTAGCGCTTGACGAGGCGTGTAACTTCGAGAAGCGGCGCGCTCATTTGAGGCGTCCTTCGGCGTCGACGCGCAGGCAGCGGACGCGGTGGCCGTGTTCGAATTCCACCGTCGGCAGCGGCGTCACGCGGCAGGCGTCGATCGTCATCGGGCATCGCCCGGCGAATGGGCATCCGGTCGGCTTCGCGCTCGCCAGCGGCGCGGCGCCGGCAATGGCGCGCAGGCGCTCCCCGCGCGGCGCGCCATGCCGCGGCCGCGCCTCGAGCAGCGCGCGCGTATAGGGATGGCGCGCGTTGCGCAGAACGGCGTCGACCGGTCCGCTCTCCATGATCGTGCCGCCGTACATCACCAGCACGCGGCGGCAATGGCGCGCGATCACCGCCAGATCGTGGCTGACGAGCAGCATCGCCATGTTCGACTGTTCGCCGAGCGTGGCGAGAAGATCGAGGATGCGCGCCTGGACCGTGACGTCGAGCGCGGTTGTCGGCTCGTCGGCGATGATGAGCTTAGGGCCGCAACTCAGCGCCATCGCAATCATCGCGCGCTGGCGTTCCCCGCCGGAAAGGGCGAACGGATAGGCGTGCGCCATGCGCTCGGGATCGCGCAGCTTGACGCGATCCAGCAGCTTGACCGCCTCGACCCAAGCCTTCGCCTTCGCCAGGCCGCGATGCAGGATCAGCGGTTCGGCGACCTGCGCGCCGATGCGATGCAACGGATTGAGCGCCGTCATTGGCTCCTGGAAGATCATCGCGATGCGGTCGCCGCGCAGCTTTCGCATCTCGGCCTCGCCGAATCGCGCGATGTCCTCGCCTTCGAAACGCAGCGCGCCGGAGACCGCCGCGCCCTCGGGCAACAGCCCCATCAGCGCGAGCGCGCCCATCGTCTTGCCGGAGCCGGATTCGCCGACGACACCGAGACTTTCGCCGGCCTCGAGCGAGTACGACACGTCGTAGACGACCCGGCGCGGGCCGTCGGGCGAGGGAAGATCGATGGCGAGATTGGCGATGTCGAGCAGCATGTCAGCGCCGCGCTCTGAGGCGAGGATCGAGCGCGTCGCGCAGGCCATCGCCGAGAAGGTTGAGGCCGAGCACGCTCAGGGCCACGGCGAGGCCGGGGAAGACGGCGAGGCGCGGCGCGACATACATCCAGTTCTGCGCGTCGCTCAGCATGCGTCCCCACGAAGCCTGTGGCGGCTGCGCGCCGAGCCCGAGATAGGAGAGCGCCGCCTCGGCGAGAATGGCGATGGCGAACTGGATCGTCGCCTGCACGATCAACTGCGGCGCGATGTTGGGCAGCACGTGGTCGAAGGCGATGGCGATCGGCCCGCGGCCGGCGGCGCGTGCGGCGAGCGTGAACTCGCGCGCCAGCACGCCGTTGGCCGTGGCGCGCGTCAGCTTGGCGAAGATCGGCACGTTGTAGATGCCGATGGCGACGATCGCGTTGACGACGCCGGCTCCGTAGGTCGCCGTCAGCATGATTGCCGAGAGCAGGGCGGGAAAGGCGAAAGTGAAGTCGCACAATTTCATGATCGCGTCTTCGACGATCCCTTTGGCCGCCGCCGCAAGCAGACCGAGCAGCACGCCGAAGACGAGGCCGATGCCGACCGCGATGACGCCGACGAGGATCGAGACCCGCGCGCCGGCGAGAATCTCCGAGACGACGTCGCGCCCGAGCGCGTCGGTGCCGAGCCAATGCGCGGCGGACGGCGTGAGCAGCTTGTGGGGAATATTGATGGCGCCCGGGGGGTAGGGGGTCCAGACGAACGACAGCGCCGCCGCGCCGAGGAGCAACGCGACGAGGGCCAAGCCGAGCGTCAGGCTGGCGCTGAAGCGCCCGCGGGTCTTGCCGACGACGGCGCTCATGCGGCACGCGACCGCAGACGCGGATCGATCGCCGCGCAGGCGAGATCGACGACGAAGTTGAGGGCGATGACGAAGGCGGCCAGCAGCAGCACGCAATCCTCGACGACCAGCGCGTCGCGATTGGCGATCGACTGCACGATGAGGCGGCCGAGCCCCGGCAGCACAAAGACGTTCTCGACGACGATCGCGCCCGCGATCAGATTGGCGAACTGCAGCCCCATGATGGTGAGGATCGGCGTCATCGCATTGGGCAGAGCGTGCCGCCACAACGTCGCGCGCCGGGAGAGCCCCTTGGCGCGCGCGGTGCGGATGAAGTCTTCGTTCAGCGCCTCGAGCAGCGCCGAGCGCGTCACGCGGGTGAGGATCGCCGCCTGCACCACGCCGAGCGAGATCGCCGGCAGGATGAGCGCGGCGAAGGCGCGCCACGGGTCGGACCATCCGGGAAAGCCGCCGGCCGGCGCAATGCGCCAGTGGACTGCGAACAGCAGCACCAGGACGATGGCGAGCCAGAAATTGGGAATGGAAAGCCCGACCTGGCTCGCCGCCATCACCGCCGCGTCGCCCGGACGGCCGCGCCGCTCGGCGGCGTAGACCCCCGCGACAAGCGCCATCGCGGCGGCGATCGCCATCGACAGGAGCGCAAGCGGCGCGCTGACCGCCAGCCGCTGCGCGATGAGGTCTCGAATCGGGGAATTATATGCGTAGGACATACCGAAATCGCCGTGCAGCGCGCCTAGGATCCAGGCGGCGTAGCGCGTCGCGAAGGGCTGATCGAGGCCGAGCTTATGGGCGAGCGCGGCGACCGCTTCCGGCGTCGCGCTCGCGCCGAGCATCGTTTGCGCGGCGTTGCCGGGCAGAATTTCGAGGACGGCGAACACCGCCAGCGACGCGAAAACCAGCGTCGCGACCAAAACGATGAACCGCTGCACCAAAAAGGCGAACATCAAAAATCCCAAAGCGCCGCGCGCATTTACTCCAGTCGGCGCGTGGGGACAATAGGTTGCTGATATTCGCTTTTCCAGCCTGGATGTCAGGCGGGCGACGCCTGCGGGATAGGCACCCTAGGCCGCCGGCCGTTCCACCACCGCGCGGATCGCGTAGCCGCGCATATGGTCGCGGGCCGCCCACCGCAGGCCGCGCGAGCCGGCGATGGCCGCCAGTTCGTCGCGCAAGGAAGTGCGCGGCGTCACGTCGAAGGCGGCGAGCCAGCGCACGAGGCCGGTGCGGAACGCCGCCGGCAGCCCTGCCTGGTCGCCGAAGTCGACGATGTGGAGCGCGCCGCCGGGAGCGAGCGCCTCGACAGCCTGAGCCAGCGCTTCGCGCCAGGGCGGGATCATCGACAAAGCGTAGGAGATCACCACCCGCTCGAAGTCCGCCCGGCCGAACAGGGCGGCGGCGTCGAAGTTCGTCGCGTCGGCCTGCGCGACGCGAACACGCGACGCGAGGCCGGCGCGCTCGATGGAGGCGCGCGCGCTGACGAGCATCTCGCTGGAGACGTCGAGGCCGAACACTTTCGCCTCCGGGTACCGGCGCGCGATCTTCACCAGATTGCGTCCGGTGCCGCAGCCGATCTCCAGGACGGCCCCGCCCGCAGGGGCGGCGAGGTCGGCGATCGTCGCGTCGCGGCCCAAAAGATAGAACTTGCGCGTCGCATCGTAGATGTGGCGCTGGCGCCGGTACATGCGATCCATCAGGACGGCGGCGTCGTTCATTGGCGTCGTCCCTCCAGCCGGTAAAGGTGGAAGGCGCCGTAGATCGACGAGCGATCGCGGCGGCCGAGTTCGCGGCTACGGTCCTCCTCGTACACCCACGCGCCGAGAATGTCGTCCGGCACCCGTCCCGGAAGCAGGCGCTCGTCCGCGGCGGTGCGGAAGATCACCCGCGCGCCCGGCCGCGCGGTGCGCGTGATCTCGGTCCAAAGCGCGGTGAGATCCGCGTCGGTCATCCAGTCCTGGGCGTCGAGCAGCACGTAGCAATCGAAACTCGCGGCGGGGCTGTCGCGCAGCGTTTCAGTGTACGAGCGCTGGATGAAGCGGAGCCGATCGGCGCGCTCGCGCAGCGCGTCGAAATGGGCGCCCTGAAGATAGGGCGGCAGCGCCGCATTGGGACCGTCGGCGTAGCGCCGGCCGAACGCCTGCCAGGCGAAGTAGTTCGAGTGAATGTCGAAATCGCAGGCGAGGCGTTCGAGCCGCTGGCGCAGCACGGCCCCGATGCCTTCCGGCAAATCGCTCGCCAACGCCTCATATTGCGCCGGAGGAATTCCGAGGCCGTAGAGGGAGGCCGGCTGGCGCATCAGCCAGCGCACGGTCGGCTTGTCGAAGATCGGCGCAAGATGCCGGTCGAACAAGACGCGCTGCTGGGCCAGCGAATCCGCTTGCAGCATGACCGTCGGATCGACGCCGTGCAGGCGCGCGAGCGCATGGCCGGCGCCGAGGAATTTGCCGAGAAGTCCGTAGCGATAGAAGTTGCGCGCGAAGAGATCGATGCGGCGCCGCATGCCGATCGTCCGCGCGTCCCAGTAGGCCCGCGCCACCGGATCGAGGCGACGGCGTATCGTTTCATCGTAAGCCTTCACGTTGGCGCGCGATTCGGCGCCGCCGAAGAAACGCAGGAAGGCTTGGTAATTGGGAAGATGCTGCAACGCAGCGAGCTTCAGACGGCCGAGCGCGATGTGCGCGCCGTTGAGATCGACCGCGACGATCTCGGCGGGGTCGGCCGTGAGATAGGACAGTGCGTTGCATCCGCCGGAGGCGATCGTGATGATGCGGTCGTCCGGCCCGATATTCAGCGCCTCGATATCGACGACCGGGTCTTCCCAAATCTGGGGATAGACCAGGCCACGAAAAGCGACGGTGAAAAGACGTTCGAGAACACCGGCCCGGGAGACCGGCTTGTTGCGATGAACCGCCGCTTTGAGGCCTTGTTCGGTCGCGCGTCGCGCGTCGCGAGCCAGCTGCTGCATGGACCCTCCGAGTCGTTGGTCGACGATGGAAAGCCGGTAGGGCCGCAGCGTGACGGAAGCGTGACGGCGTTTCACGCAGCCTGGAAGGGAAACCGTCGCACAATCGCGAAGTCGCCGCCGGGGCGGCTTTGCGCGAAGAGCGCGAGCGCATCGACGATCAGCCTCGGCGAGGCGACGCGCGCCCCGAATTCGCGCGCAAGCGCCTCCGCGACAGGCTCAGAATTCGCCAACGCGTCGCTCAGCGTGAAGTGCGCGCGAAACTCGTCGAGCGCATAAGGATATCCCCAGCTATCGAGCATCTCACGCTGACGTGCGCTCAATTGATCGGGATTGCGCCGCGCGCGTTCGGCCGGCGTGAGCGGCGCACGGAAGCGGTCAAGCTTGCGCACGACGAGGCTCTCCAGACGAGAGAGTTCGGGGCAAGGCGCCACAGGCGTCAGCGCGACGAACGCTTTGGCGGCGCCGACCGGCAAGGTCGAGACGCGCAGCGCGCCGGCGTCGAATGCCCGTTGGGCCGCCGCAAGCTCCGCGGCCGCTTCGCACAGCGCCGCTTCGCTCGCAGATTCGCTCAAGCGGAACGGCGCCTTGATCGTCGCATGAAACCCATAGCGGCGCGGCTCGACGGTCATGCCGCGCCAAGCCTCGGCGTCGAACCCGTCGAGCGCGAAGGACGAGACTTCGGCGCCGGTGGCGGCGTCGCGGCCGATCACCTCGCTGCCGAAGCGCCACAGGGCGCTCTCGGGCGGCGGCGCGAGATAGAGGGCGTAGCGCGCGGCCTGCGTCATGCATCGATCCTGGAGCGCGCGGCGAGGATGAGATCCCGCAAATGCGCGACGGCGTCCGCGACGGCGCCGTCGTTGGCGACGACCGCATCCGCCTCGAAGGCGACTTCCGGCGAGGAAGCGCGCTCGAGCCGGCGACGCCGGCTTTCCTCGCTCTCGCGCCCGCGCGCGGCGAGGCGCGCCGCAAGCGTCTGAGGAGACGCCGTCACCAGCGCCACGAGATGATTGGGATAGCGGCGCCGGACGTCTGCGACGACGGCGCGCGAGACGTTGCACACGACAGCGCCGCCGCGTTCGATCCATTCGTCGACTTGAACCGGCACGCCGTAAAAGAGACCATGCGCCGGCCAAGAAAGCGCGAAGCGGCCCGCGTCGCGGGCGCTCAGGAACGCGCTCTCGTCCAGCGTCTCGTGCTCCTCGAAAGCGTCGGACTGCCGGGTGACGACGCGGCGGGCGTAGAAGACGCCGTCCGCTTCGCCGAGGCGCTCGCGCAAACCATTGATCAGCGTATCCTTGCCGGCCCCGCTCGGCCCGACGATGGCGACAAACAGGCCCTTGGCGGCGCCGCCGGGCGTGATGCGCGAGCGGTCCATGGCCTCAAGCCACGCGCTGGCCGGCGCGCCACACGGCGCGAACGACCGGGTCGCCGTGATGTAGGCAGACACGCACCAGATCGGCCTTGCGGCCGACCCCGATCTCGCCGCGGTCGAACAGTCCCGCCGCCTCAGCCGGGTTCTTCGTCACGAGACGGATCGCGCCAGGCAGGCCGCCGACGTTCGGCGCATCCGCGAGGCGGAAAGCGCCCATCAGCAACGCGGCGGGCACGTAGTCGGAGGAGAGGATGTCGAGCAGTCCGCTTTCCGCCAATTCGCGCGCCGAGGCGTTGCCCGAATGCGAGCCGCCGCGCACCACGTTCGGCGCGCCCATCACGGTCGACATGCCCAATTCGCGAGACGCCGCTGCGGCGACCGCCGTCGTCGGGAACTCGGCGATGGATACGCCCTCGCGATGCGATTGGGCAACCTCTTCGACGGTCGTGTCGTCGTGGCTCGCCATCTTGAGCCCGCGCGCCCGCGCGATCTCGACGATGCGGGGGCGGTTCGCTTCGCCGAGTTCGCGCCCGACGCTCTTGCGATGCTCGGCCACTTCGACAAGCTGCTCCATGGTGCGCCCGGTCTTGCCGCCGTAGTAGATGAAGTATTTGTCGATGTCGCGGAACTGCCGCTGTCCGGGCGTGTGGTCCATCAGCGAGATCAGGTTCACGGGGTGGGCGTCGAGGAAGGCGTCGAGGCCGGCGACCACGTTCGGCGTCGGAATCTCGCAGCGCAGGTGCGTGAGGTGGTCGACGCGCAGCAGCCCGGCGGCGTGCGCGCTCTCGACGGCGTCGGCGAGGAGCAGCGTCCGCTGGCCGAGATCGCCGCGCTCTTCGTCGGCGGGCTCCGTGCCGCAGCGGAAGGAATCAAAGACCGTCGTGATGCCGGCGGCGGCGATCTGGGCGTCGTAGGCGAGCACGGCGCTGCCAGCGTGCCAGGAGACGCGCGGGCGCGGCATGTAATGCGCTTCGAGATGATCGGTGTGCAGTTCAACGAGGCCGGGAATGAGGTAATCGCCCTCGAGATCGAAGCCTCCGCGCGGTCCGGGACCTTCGCCGACCTCGGCGATCAGGCCGTCCTTGACGACGACGTGACCCGCAAAGGCGCGCTCGGACGTCACCACGGTCGCGTTGGTGAAGACCATCGGGTCGCCGCCATGAAATTCCATCGAACTAGGCTCCATGCTTTTCCAAGAACGCCTCGGCAGAGAGCGTGCGAAAATCTTCCAGCGCCGCGCGCAATCTCGCGTGCGGCCAATCCCACCAGCCGAGCGCATCCATGCGCTCGCCTAGCTTCGCCTCGAAGCGCGCCTTGATCGGCCGCGCCGGCACGCCGGCGACGATCGTATAAGGCGCGACGTCGCGCGTGACGACCGCGCCCGCACCAATGACCGCGCCATTGCCGATTGATACGCCCGGCGTAATCGTCGCGCCATGCCCGATCCAGACGTCATGGCCGATCGTGACGGCGTTGTCGCGCCGCCAGGCGAAGAACGTCTCTTCGCGCGCGGCATCCGGCCAATAATCGTCGGCGCGGTAGGTGAAGTGATGCATCGTCGCGCGCCAGGTCGGATGATTGGTGGCGTTGACGCGCGCGTGTGAGGCGATGTTGACGAATTTGCCGATGCGCGTCGCCCAGGTCTCGCAATCCTGCATCATGTAGGAATAGTCGCCGACCTCGGTCTCGTTGACGACGCAGCGCTCGGCGATCTCGACCCAGCGTCCGAGAACGCTGTCCTTGACGACCGAGGTCGGATGCACCAGCGCCGCTTCGCTGAGCCGCGTCGGGCGGAACGGGGTGTCGGACACGGCGTTCATGCGGCCTCGCGACTGGAAAATCGGGCGACGTCGACGATGCGGTCGGCGACGCGGGCGCGCACGTCCTCATCGTGGAAGATAGCGAGGAAGCCGGTTCCGCGCGCCTTGCGCTCGGCGATCAGCGCGACCACGGCCTCGCGATTGACCGCGTCGAGCGAAGCGGTCGGCTCGTCGAGAATGAGCAGCCGATGATCGCCCGCAAAGCCGTGGGCGATGTTGACCCGCTGCTGCTCGCCGCCGGAGAAGGTCGCCGGCGGCAAACGCCACAGGCTCTCGGGCAGATGCAGACGCGACAGCAGGCTGGCCGCCCGCTCGCGCGCCGCCTCGCGGTCGAGCCCGGTTTCCTGCGCCGCCGCGGCGACGATGTCGAGCGCGCCGACCCGCGGGATGACGCGCAGGAACTGGCTGACATAGCCGACGATGCGCCGCCGCGCGTCGAGAATGTCCTGCGGCTTGGCGTGCGCGACGTCGATGGCGCGCGCGCCGTCGGCGAGCAGAATGCGCCCCGTCTCGACGAGATAATTGCCGAACGCCATCTTGAGCAGCGAGGATTTGCCCGCCCCGGACGGGCCGCCGAGAACGACGCATTCGCCTGATGAGACGCTGAAGGAGACACCCTGTACGACGGGCAGGCGCGTTCCCCCGTGCAGGTGGAGCGTGAAGGCTTTCGAGACGCCTTCGACGCGGAGCAGTTCGTTGGGCTGGAGCGGGCTCATGCGGCGAGGACCGAGGAGACGAGGAGCTGGGTGTAGGGCGCTTGCGGGTCGTCGAGAACGCGGTCGGTCAAGCCGCTCTCGATCACCTCGCCCTGCTTCATCACCAACATGCGATGCGACAGCAGTCGCGCGACGGCGAGATCATGCGTCACCAGGACGACTGCAAGGCCCATGTCGGCGATCAGACCGCGCAGCAGGTCGAGTAGGCGCGCCTGGACGGAGACGTCGAGTCCGCCGGTTGGCTCGTCCATGAAGACCAGACGGGGCTTCGTCACGAGGTTGCGCGCGATCTGCAGGCGCTGCCGCATGCCGCCGGAATAAGTCGTCGGCGGATCGTCGATGCGGCTCGTCGCGATTTCGACGCGCGCGAGCCATTCCTCGGCGGCGGCGCGTATGTCGCCGTAGTGGCGGCCGCCAACCGCCATCAGCCGCTCGCCGATGTTGCCGCCGGCGGAGACGTTCATGCGCAGGCCGCGCGCGGCGTCTTGGTGGACGAAGCCCCAATCGGTGCGCATCAGCGCGCGGCGCTCGGCTTCGCTGAGCGAGGCGAGCGCGCGGGGCGCGCCGTCGCGCATGCGATAGATCACCTCGCCCGCGTCAGGCTCTTGCGCGCCGCCGATGAGGGTGAGCAGCGTCGACTTGCCCGAGCCGGATTCGCCGACGATGGCGAGCGCCTCGCCCTCGTAGAGGTCGAAAGAAATGTCGCGGCACGCGGCGATGGCGCCGAAGCGCTTGCCGAGGCCACGCGCGGAGAGCAAGGGAAGGTTCATGTCCGCCGCCCTTCATGAGCCGTGTTGCACGCGACAGTCATTCCGCCGCGTCCTTTTGGCTCGCCGCCTGCCGCTTTTGGCAATAGTCGGTGTCCGAGCAGACGAACATGCGTCCGCCCTTGTCGTCGATCACGACCTCGTCGAGAAAGGATTCCGTCGAGCCGCAGAACTCGCAAGCCGCGTCGAATTTGGTGCGCTCGAAGGGATGATCCTCGAAGTCGAGCGAAACGACGCGCGTATATGGCGGGACCGCGTAGATGCGCTTTTCTCGTCCGGCGCCGAAGAGCTGCAACGCCGGGCAGTCGTCGAGTTTGGGGTTGTCGAATTTCGGGATCGGCGACGGATCCATGATGTAGCGGTCGGCGACGCGCGCCGGATAGGCGTATGTCGTCGCGATATGGCCGTGGCGCGCGATGTCCTCGTAGAGCTTGACGTGCATCACGCCGTATTCGGCGAGCGCGTGCATGGTGCGCGTTTCGGTTTCGCGCGGCTCGAGAAAGCGCAACGGCTCGGGGATGGGCACTTGATAGACGAGGATCTGATCGCTCGTCAGCGGCGTCTCGGGGACGCGGTGGCGCGTCTGGATGATCGTCGCTTGCGCGGTTTCGGTCGTCGTCGCGACGTCGGCGGTCTTCGCGAAAAAGGCGCGGATCGAGACCGCGTTGGTCGTGTCGTCGGCGCCCTGGTCGATAACTTTAAGAACGTCGTCCGGGCCGATGATCGCCGCGGTGACCTGCACGCCGCCGGTTCCCCAGCCGTAGGGCATCGGCATTTCGCGCGACGCGAAGGGGACCTGATAGCCGGGGATCGCGATCGCCTTGAGGATCGCGCGGCGGATCATCCGCTTCGTCTGCTCGTCGAGATAAGCGAAATTGTATGCGCGAGCGCTCATTCCGCAGCCTCCGCGTTCGGGCCGGAAGTGGCCGCCGCCTGCTCGCGGCGCATCTCGCGCAGCAGCGCGAGTTCGGCTTGGAAGTCGACGTAATGCGGCAGCTTCAGATGCTCGACGAAGCCGGTCGCCTGCACGTTGTCGGAGTGGGAGAGCACGAACTCCTCGTCCTGCGCCGGGCTGTTGCGTTCCTCGGCGAATTCATCGGCGCGCAGCGCGCGATCGACCAGCGCCATCGCCATCGCCTTGCGTTCGCTCTGGCCGAAGGCGAGGCCGTAGCCGCGCGTGAAGCGCGGCGGCTCGCCGTCGCCACCCTTGAACTGGTTGACCATCTGGCATTCGGTGACCGTCAGCGAACCGAGCGGGACCGAGAAGCCGAGATCCTCGACGTAGAACTCCACCTCGACCTCGCCGAAGCGGACTTCGCCGACGAAGGGGTGGTTGCGGCCGTAGCCGCGCTGCGTCGAATAGGCGAGCGACAGCAGGAAGCCCTCGTCACCGCGCGAGAGCGTCTGCAACCGCGCGTCGCGCGGGGCGGGGAAGCTCGTCGGGTCGCGCGTCACGTCGGCGACCGGCGCGCCGGGTTCCGCAGTGGGATTGCGCTCGATCATGTCGTCGCCGGCGATGATGTCGGTGACGCGCGCCATCGCCGCGCCGACGTCCGCCGGGGCGGTGGCGGGAGGCTCAGGATCGCCGCCTTGGCCAAGCGAAAAATCGATCAGGCGGTGCGTGTAGTCGAAGGTCGGCCCCAGCACCTGTCCGCCGGGCATGTCCTTGTAGGTCGCCGAAACGCGCCGGCGGACGTTCATCGCGCCCGTGTCGAACGGCTCGGCGAAGCCGAAGCGCGGCATGGTGGTGCGATAGGCGCGCACCAGAAAGATCGCCTCGATGAGATCGCCCCGCGCCTGCTTGATCGCGAGCGCGGCGATCTCGCGGTCGTAGAGCGAGCCTTCCGACATCGCGCGGTCGACCGCGAGCGAGAGCTGCTGGTCGATTTGATCCGTCGTGATTTCAGGCGTCGCGCGGTTCCCGCGCCGCTTGTCGGCAAGCAACGCGTGGGCGTTGGCGATGGCTCGTTCGCCGCCTTTGACCGCGACATACATCAGCGCGTCTCCCCGGAAATGGCGACCGAGCGAGGCAGGCCGACGAGCTCCGCCTCGCTGGCCAGAATGAGATCGACGCCGAGCGGAAAGCGGGCGCGATTGGCCGCCCATTGCGCGAGAAAATCATGCGGCAACGGCGCTGCGCGTAACGCCGCTTCGCCGTTGACGCCGGGGCCGACGAGCTTGAGCGAGGCGCCTTCTCCGAACGCCGCGCCCTGCGCGAGGATCGTCGTCGAGCGGTCGGGGTATTCGGCGCTGCCGGGGGCGAAGTCGGTGAGACGCAATTCGTCGATGACGAGATCCACGAGGGCGAAGGCGGCCTTGTCAGGCGAGCGCGCCAGCGGGGCGCCGGTGTGGAAGACGAGATAGTCGGCGACCGCGCGCCCGCTCGCCGCTGCAAACGACGGGGCGATCCATAGCGGCGTCTCGTAATCCATGAGCGTCAGCAACGCCGCCGCGGCAGCAGGCGTGAGCGGCGCCGGCGGGGCCAGAGCGACGCCGACGTCGAAGATCGTCCCGGGCGTCGCCATCGCGCGCATGATACCACGGAAGACCGCCTGCGACTGGAAGACGGGATCGGCGAATGCGGGCGCGGTCATGTGTTGTCCTCTCCGCGGACGAGGGTGAAGAATTCGACGCGCGTCGCGGCGGTCTCGGCCCGCGTCTTGGCAGCCTCAGTGGCGAGGCGTGCGGCGATCGGCGCGAGCATCGCCGCTTCGACGTCGCCGCGCGCTTCCGGCCGCTGCCAGAGCGCATCGGCGATCGCGGCGAGCCGCGCGCGGGCGCCGTCCCGTCCGAGCACATGGCCGTAGCCGCGCTCGCCGCTCGCCAATTCGACAATGGCGCGCGTCACCGTCGCTTCGCCCGCATTGAACGGCGCGCCATCGCCGCCGATGCGCCCGCGCAGCATGACGAGGCCGGTCTCGATCGGCTTGAGGTCGCGCGCCTCGCAATTCGGCCAGAGACGGTCGATCGGCTCGGCGAGTTCGGCGGCGGTGGCGCGCGCGAAGAGCCCCATCGCGCGCTTGCGCGCCGCGACGACTTCGTCCGCCGCTTTCCCGGTTTGCGGTTCGCTGGTCATGACGCTGCTCCTGGCGCCGTTTAACGGCATTTTTAGCGGCGAGGTCAATTCGTCCTCCGGCGCCGGCCGGCGATGGCGGCGCGCAGGCGCCCCGAAACGAAATCGATCGCCGCGACCGCGACGAGGATGAGCAGGATCAGGAACGCGACCTGGCGCCATTCGAGCACGCGGATTTGCTCGGCCAGATCCAAGCCGATGCCGCCCGCGCCGACCACACCGATGACAGTCGCCGAGCGGGTGTTGGATTCGATGAAATAGAGCACTTGCCCCGCCATGACCGGCAGCACCTGGGGGAGCAGACCGAAGCGCGCCTCGGCGAGCCGCCGCCCGCCGGAGGCCTTGACGCCTTCGACCGGCTTGCGGTCGGCGGATTCGATGATCTCAGCGAACAGCTTGCCGAGCGAACCGAAGTCCGAGACCGCAATCGCGAGAACGCCCGCGAAAGGCCCGAGGCCGACGACGTTGATCCAGATGAGCGCCCAGATCAGCGTGTCGATCCCGCGCACCACGTCGAAAAGCCGCTTGATCGGCAGTCGCAAAATCGCCAGCGGCACGACGTTGCGCGCCGCCAGGACGCCGAGGGGGAGCGCCATCAGCGCGCCGAGCAACGTGCCCAGCAGCGAAATCGCCAGCGTCTCGCCGAGCGCGTTGACGTAAGTCGGGAAATGGCCGCCGGCATCCGGGGGAACCATATTCGCGACGAACCAGCCGAGCTGCTTGAGGCCAGGCGCCAGTCGGGCCCAGGGAACGTCGAAGGTAGCGAACGCGCCGACATAGACCGCCAGCATGGCGGCGACGACGATCGCGGCAATCGTTCGCGCGCGCCAGTTGACTGCGAAGGCGGCGGGATAGCGCGCCCGCGCGGCGGCGACGTCGAGCCCAGCGATGGCTGTCTGCGCGCTCATGCCTCGACCCTGCCGATCAGAGCGCGGCGAAGATATCCGGTGCCGATGTCGATGGCGACGACCGCTGCGATGATTAGAACGAGGATCGCGCTTACGTCGGAATAATAGAATTTGCGGATCGCCTCCATCAGGTCCTGCCCGATGCCGCCGGCGCCGACGAAGCCGAGCACCGTCGCGCCGCGCACGTTCATCTCGAAGCGCAGCAAGGCGAAGCTCGCAAAGCCAGGCAGAACTTGCGGCAAAGCGGCGAAGCGGACGGTCTCGATCCAGGAGGCGCCGCAGGCGCGCAGTCCCTCGACCGGCTTCATGTCGATGTTCTCGGTCGTTTCGAAGAACTGCTTGCCGAGCGCGCCCATGCCGTGGATCGCGATCGCCAGCACGCCCGGCAGCGGGCCAAGGCCGAAGGCGACGACGAAGACGAGCGCGAACACCACGTCCGGCACGGTGCGGCAGAATTCGAGGAAGCGCCGCGTCGCGAAGACGACCGCGGCCGATCCAGTCAAATTGGGGGAGGCGAGAAAATTGAGCGCCAGCGCCGCGATCGCGCCCGTCAGCGTGCCGACGTACGCCATCAGGATCGTCTCGCCGATGAGCCGCAGCGAGCGCTTGACGCTCCAGAACCACGACGCGGGATCGGTCCAGACGCGCGCGCCGGTGTCGAGCGTCATCAGGCGATCGAAGTAGCTGAAGAAGCCGCCGATCTTCTCAACAAACGTCGTCGGCGCCACCTCCGCCTCGAGGGCCGAGAGGCCGATCAGGACGAGGAGGATCGCGGCCGCGACGAAGAGTTGCAGGCGCCTGGCGCGCGCAGCGCTGAGATAGGCTGCATGCAGGGCGGCGACTTGGCGATCGGGTAAACGGACGACGGCGTTGGGCATGTCAGGCGACAAGGGCGGGTCGCGAGCGGAAGGCGTGACTCCCGCTCGCGACCCGCCATCCCTCTGTTACGACTTGTTCTTGCGCAGCGAGTTGACGAACTTCACAAGCTCGACCGTCTTGTCGTAGTCGGCGTTCGCAACCGGCTCCCAGGGCCGGTTCTTGCCGTCCGAGAGGCGCGCGAAGGCGTCGTGGTCCTTGGTCGCGGCGTCGAGGAACGCCTGGCGGATCGTCGCCTTGAGATCGTCGGGCAGCTCGGAGAGATAAGCGTAGGGCGAATTGATGATCAGTTCCGACTTCAGGATGATGCGGAAGTCGTCCTTCTTCATCGGCGACCCGTCGGCGTTCTTCAACATGCCCTTGTTGAGCATGCGGGTGAGGTTGGAATCGTCGGGCGCATTCCACCAGTTGGCGCAGACGTCGACCGTGCCTTGAGCGAGGGCGAGCACCGCATTCTCGTGGCTGCCGGCGAACACCGTCTTGGAGAAGAACGTATCCGCGTCGATGCCGAGGTGGTTGAGCTCGAAGCGCGGCATGTTGTTGCCGGAGGTCGAGTTCGGGTCGACGAAGCCCATCGCCTTGCCCTTGAGATCCTGGATCTTCTGGTAGGGCGACTTGGCGAGCACGTAGAAGACCGAATAGTAGCCCTTCGAGCCGTCGCTGTTGACGTCGATGGCGAAGGCGTCGGTCTTGACGCCGATGATGCGGGCCCGCGCGAAAGAAGCCGGTCCGTAGTAGGCGATCTGGATGTTGCCGGCGCGCTGGCCCTCGATGACGGCGGCGTAGTCGTTGGCGACGCGCAGCGTCACTTTCGTGCCGATCGCCTTGCTGAGGTAGTTCATGAAGGGCGTCCAGCGATCGATCACGCCGGATGCGTTCTCCTCGGGGATCACGGCAAAGACGAGTTCGGGATATTTGTCCTTCCAAGCCTGCGCGCGGGCGCCTGAGGCGGCCAGCGCGCTCAGGCCCGCGCCGATCAGCAGCGAACGACGTGTAAACATTGCCATGCTCCTCCAGTTTGACGCTTCACGCCCTAAGCAACGCGGTAAGCTGCGGCGAGCGCGCCATTCGGCGCCTCCGACCCGAGCGCTTCCTTCGCCTCAATGCCGTAGAGATCGCGCGCGGCGATCTCCGTGAGCGCGGCCGGCGGACCATCGAACACGACGCGGCCTGCGGCGATTCCGATCAGGCGGTCGCAATAGGCGCGCGCCACTTCCAGCGAGTGCAGGTTGCACATCACCGTGATGCCGTGGTGGCGATTGATGCGCTGCAAGGCGTCCATGACGACGCGTGTATTGCGCGGGTCGAGCGAAGCGATCGGCTCGTCGGCGAGAACGATTTCCGGCTCCTGCACCAGCGCGCGCGCGATGGCGACGCGCTGCTGTTGGCCGCCCGAGAGATTGTCGGCGCGTTGCGCGGCGAAGGCCGCGATGTCGAGTTGCTCGAGAGCGGAGAGCGCGAGGGCGATGTCCTGCTCGGACCATAGCCGCAGCAGGGAGCGCATCGTCGACGCGTGATTGACGCGTCCGACGAGGACGTTGGTCAGCACATCCAGGCGGCCGGCCAGATTGAATTGCTGAAAGATCATCGCGCAACGCGTGCGCCAACCGGCGAGAGCGCGCCCGCGCAGCGCCGTGATCTCCGTGTCGCCGTAGCGGATGCGGCCGGAGCTCGGCTCTTCCAGACGGTTGATCATCCGCAGCAAAGTGGACTTGCCGGCTCCCGACCGGCCGATCACGCCGATGAAGCGGCCGCGATCGATGGAGAGCGAAACGCCGTCAACCGCGGTCTTCGACCCGAAACGCCGAGTGAGATTTTCGATCACGAGCATGAGGCAATTGGCTATGCGTCTTGTACGACAGTCGCGTGACGGCGCCGGCGCTGGGAGGCCGCGTCATAGCGATGACTTTCGCGTGTCTCTCCCGCCTTCAGCCGGCGGCTCCGATCAGCGAACACGTCGGCGCAGCGCGATCGCGCAGCGGTTGAGGATGAGCGCCGACGCAAGGCGATACCGGGGGTATGCGCGCCGTAGACCGGGGCCAGCGAAGGGGTCAGCCGAAACGCCGGCGGCGCCACTCGATCAGCTTGGCGCTCACCTCTTCCGGTCGCTCTTCCTGCGTCCAATGGCCGCAACCGCGCACGAGATAGGTCTCGAGATCCGGAATGAGCGCATCCATCCCGCGCGCCGCCGAAGGCGGCTGGATCGCGTCGAGTTCCGCCATCACCATCAGCGCGGGAACGCGGATGATCCGATCCTGCCCAGCCGAGCGCTCCCAATTTCCGGTGATGTTGCGATACCAGTTGAGGCCGCCGGTGAAGCCCGAGGCCTTGTAGGCGTCGACGAACACCTGCCGCTCTTCGGCCATCATGATGGGCGGCCGGGAATCCCTTTTGGAATCGTATGCCGCCGCGAGAGCCGGGAAATCGAGATTGGCGCCGGCAGCCGCGCCGACGCCGGCGACCACGCCTTCGGCGGGCCCGTCGCGCCGCCCTATCGGCGCGCGCAGGAAGCTGTCGAACACCTGGTCGACATGCTGGGCGAACAGCCGGTCCGGCTCGCGGCTGTCCTGGAACTGCACGATGTACATGCGCTCGCCGTAACGCTTGCGCAGGATGGCGATCGGATCGGCCGGCGCGCGAGGCAGATGCGGCGTATTGAGGGCGACGACGCCGGCGACGCGGGAGGGATGGCGCAGCGGCATCTCCCAGGCGACATAGCCGCCCCAGTCGTGGCCGACGAAGATCGCCTTGTCGATGGCGAACGCATCGAGAAGGCCGGCGAGGTCGCCAGTCAAATGCTCGATCGCGTAAGCGCTTACCTCCTCGGGCGCGTCGCTGCCGCCGAAGCCCCGCTGGTCCGGCGCGAGGACCCTGATGCCGGCCTCGCTCAGGGCCTTGATCTGGCGGCGCCAGGTAAAAGCGATCTCCGGCCAGCCATGCAGCAGGATCACTGGCGGCTTGTCGTCCGCCGGACCGGCCTCATAGACGCGCAGCCGCACGCCATTCACCGAGACGAAGCGGGCTGGCGGCATTTCGAGCATCGCGACGCGTCTCCCCGCCGCGCGTAGAGCGCGGATCAAGCCTCGTGCGGAATCTTCTCCGCCGTATGATGCTTCGCTGCGCTCCTGGGCGCGTCGGCGCCGCTCTTGTTCGCGGTCTCGTCGGTCGGCGTATGGCGAGGCGCGCACCAGCCCGGCAGATAGCTCGCCTCCTGCGATTTAGCGAAGGCGAGGGCGGCGTCCAGCGCTTGAGCGAAATCCTTGCGCACGTCCTTCAGCTTGATCCGCCGGCGCAGGAAGTCGGCCCAGACGAATTCCGAGAAAGGCGTCGAGTCCTTGGCGAATCCGCCGACGTTGCGCAATCGACCGGCGAGCGAGCGATAGGGGTCGTCCTCCATGTCGTCGATCGTCTTCGGCAAGTCCGAATAGGCACGTCGTCGGCCTTTGCCGTCGTACGGGTGGGTCCAGCCGTGGAAATCCATCATGTTCCAGAATTCGTCCGCATCGAGTTTGTGAAAATCGGCGACCGGGGAGACGAAGACGCTCTTGACGCCCTCCTCGTGGAGCGCGCGGGCGAGATGGTGATGGTCGATGAGGTACAGGCGCCCGCTTGGCCCAATGACGACCGGCGCCATATGATGCTCAAGAAACTCGGACAGCTTCTTGGGATTCTGCGCGCTCCAGCTTTTCCGCCTGATTTCGACCTCGACCATCCCGAGGGTGATTTGGGTCGGCCGCAAGTCGAGGATCGGCGTCGCTTGCAGGGTGGGTTCGCGAAGACGATAGTTCATCGGGTTTCCCAATGTGTTGGCGGCGCGGGGGCGAGCGACACGAGGATGTCGCAATCGCCTTTGGCGGTCAATCGAGGCGGCGTCGTCGGGGAGCCGGCTTTCCCGAAGGCCCGAGCCGATTTGACCCCTCCCGCCAAATCATGTTTTGTCGCCGCGTTTCGCCCAACACTTTTCCCAAACGAGACCCTTAGAGACATGCGGCCTGAGCGCTACAACGTCCGCGAATCCGAGCAGAAATGGCAGAAGGCGTGGGCTGACGAAGCCATCTTCGCCACCCGCAACGACGATCCGCGTCCCAAATACTATGTGCTCGAAATGTTCCCGTACCCCTCCGGGCGCATCCATATGGGGCATGTCCGCAATTACGCGATGGGCGACGTCGTGGCGCGCTACAAGCGGGCGCGCGGCTTCAATGTCCTGCATCCGATGGGGTGGGACGCGTTCGGCATGCCCGCCGAAAACGCGGCGATGCAGAACAAGACTCATCCCGCGAAATGGACCTACGCCAACATCGACGCGATGCGCGGCCAGCTCAAGTCGATGGGGTTGTCGCTCGATTGGGCGCGCGAGATCGCGACTTGCGATGCGAGTTATTACAAGCACCAGCAGAAGCTGTTCCTCGATTTTCTCGCCGCTGGTCTCGTCGCCCGCAAGAAATCGAAGGTCAATTGGGACCCGGTCGACAACACGGTGCTCGCCAACGAGCAGGTGGTGGAGGGGCGCGGTTGGCGGTCCGGCGCGCTCGTCGAGCAGCGCGAACTGACGCAGTGGTTCTTCAAGATCAGCGATTATTCCGAGGAATTGCTCGCCGGTCTCGATGGTCTCGATCGCTGGCCGGACAAGGTGCGCCTGATGCAGCGCAACTGGATCGGCCGCTCCGAAGGCATGCTGGTCCGCTTCGCCATCGATCCCGCCTCGCGCGGAGCGCTCGCCGACGAACCGGGCTCCAGGGAACTGGAAATCTATACGACTCGCCCCGACACCTTGTTCGGCGCGAAGTTCATGGCCGTCGCGCCCGACCATCCGCTCGCGAGCGCCGCGGCGCGCCACGATCCCAAGCTCGCCGCCTTCATCGAGGAGTGCCGGCGCATGGGAACGTCCGTCGCCCTCATCGAGACGGCGGAGAAGAAGGGCTACGACACCGGCCTCAGGGCGGTCCATCCGTTCGACCCGACGTGGCGGCTGCCCATCTATGTCGCGAACTTCATCCTGATGGATTACGGAACCGGCGCGATCTTCGGCTGCCCGGCGCACGACCAGCGCGACCTCGATTTCGTCAATGTCTACGGCCTGGGCGCGACGCCGGTGGTCTGCCCGCCGGGCGTCGATCCGGCGAGCTTCACGATCGACGAGGTCGCGTATGACGGGGAGGGCGTGATGATCAACTCGCGCTTCCTCGACGGCATGACGATCGAAGCCGCCAAGCAGGAGGTCGCGCGCCGCCTCGAAGCGCAGACGCTCGGCAACGCGCCGCAGGGGCGCCGGCAGGTCAACTTCAAGCTGCGCGACTGGGGCATTTCGCGCCAGCGCTACTGGGGTTGCCCGATCCCGATCATCCACTGCGAGGCTTGCGGCGTCGTTTCTGTGCCGGAGAAGGACTTGCCCGTCAGATTGCCCGACGACGTCACCTTCGACGCGCCGGGCAATCCGCTCGACCGCCACCCGACCTGGAAGCACGTGACTTGCCCGCATTGCGGCGGCCCGGCGCGGCGTGAAACCGACACGATGGACACGTTTGTCGATTCGTCCTGGTATTTCGCGCGCTTCACCGACCCCTGGAACACGGCTGACCCGACGACGCGCGAAGTCGCCAATCATTGGCTGCCGGTCGATCAGTATATCGGCGGCGTCGAGCATGCGATTCTGCATCTCCTTTATTCCCGCTTCTTTACGCGCGCGATGCGCAAGTGCGGCCATCTCGACCTCGACGAGCCCTTCGCCGGGCTTTTCACCCAGGGCATGGTGGTGCACGAGACTTACCGCGACGCCGAAGGGCGATGGGTCGCCCCTTCGGAAGTGCGGATCGAGACGGACGCCGAGGGGCGGCGCGCCTTTGCGCTCCAGGGCGAGGCGCCGATCGAGATCGGCCCGATCGAGAAGATGTCGAAGTCCAAGCGCAACACGGTGGACCCCGACGAGATCATCTCCAGTTACGGCGCCGACACGGCGCGCTGGTTCATGCTTTCCGATTCGCCCCCCGAACGCGACGTGATCTGGACCGAGGCGGGCATCCAGGGCGCCTATAAGCAGACCCAGCGCCTGTGGCGGCTGGTCTGCGAAATCGAACGGGTCGTCGGCCCGGAGCGGCTGGCGCGGCCCGCGGCGTTTTCCGAAGCGGCGACCAAGATTCGCCAGGCCGCGCATGGCGCGCTCGTCAAGATCGAGGACGAGATCGAGCGGTTGCGGTTCAACGTCTGTATCGCCACCGTCTACGAACTCGCCAACACGCTCTCCACTGCCGTCGGCGCGATCGAGGGGACGGACCTGCCGGACGACCTGCGCTTCGCCTTCGCTGAGGCGGGCGACATTCTCGTCCATTGCTTCGCGCCGATGATGCCGCATCTGGCTGAGGAATGCTGGGAGGCGCTCGGGCACAAGACGCTGGTGTCGCGCAGCCCATGGCCGACGGCGGAACGGGAACTGCTGGTCGCCACGCACATGACCCTGCCGGTGCAGATCAACGGCCGCAAGCGCGCCGACCTGACGATCGAACGGGACGCGGATGCAAAAACCGTGGAGGCGGCGGCGCTCGCACTCGACGCCGTGCGCCGCGCCATGGATAATAAGCCGGCCAAAAAGGTGATCGTCGTCCCGCAAAGGATCGTCAATGTCGTCGTTTAACCGCGCGCGCGGCGCCGCCGCCTTGGCGATGGTCCTGGCTCTGGGCGGGTGCTTTCAGCCTCTTTACAGCGAGGCGGCCCATCCGGGCCTCGTCGCGGACTTGAAGGAGGTCGAGGTCGCGCCGATCAAGGACCGCATCGGCCACTACCTCGGCGATGATCTCATCTCCAGGCTGAACGGCACGGGCGAGACGCCGCCGGCGAAATATCGCTTGGTCGTCACGATGAGCGTCTCATCGCAGACGCCGACGATCGAATCGCAGATCAACGCCGCCGACGCCGCGACCGTCGTCGGCAAGGCGCACTTCAAGCTGACCAAGATCGACGGCGGCAGCGTCATCTATGAGAACGACGCGACCTCCGCCGCGGTCTACGACCGCTCGCTGGACGGCTTCGCCAATCTGAGGGCCAGCCGGGACGCCGAAATCCGGATCTCCCGCGCGTTGGCGGACGAAATCGAACTGCGCGTCGCCGCCGCGCTCACCGTCAAGAGCTGATCCCCGGCTTTCGCTCCAGATCTGGCGCCTCCTCTCATGGGAGCCCGCGATGCCGCGCCTCTTCACCGGACTTGAAGTGCCCGCCGACGCCGGCGCCGCATTGGCGAACGCGCGCGGCGGCGTGCTCGGCGCGCGCTGGATCGAGCCCAGCGACTATCACGTGACGCTGCGCTTCATCGGCGACGTCGATATGCGGGCGGCGCGCGAGATCGACGCGACGCTGGCCGAAATCGACCGTGCGCCCGTCACGGTCCGCTTCCAAGGGCTGGGGTGGTTCGGCGGCGACAGGCCGCGCGCCATCGTCGCCCGCATCAAGCCCGACGCGGCTCTGTTGGAGCTGCAGGCCGAGCACGAGCGCCGGTTGCGGCGGATTGGTCTGCCGCCCGAGCCGCGCAACTTCACCCCACATGTCACGCTGGCGCGCCTGCGCTCGGTGGGCCCCGCCGCCGTCGCCGACTATTTGACGACGCGCGGCGCGCTCGCGGCACCCTTGTTCAAGGCGATCCGTTTCGTGCTCTATTCCGCGCGCGACTCGGTTGGCGGCGGCCCTTATGTGGTCGAAGCCGCCTATCCCTTGGAGTGAGGTCCGCGATGGCTCCCGAAATCGACGTCGCGAGCCGTCGGGTCCGGCTCGATCCGCGCGATCCCCAATTTTTCCAAAATCCCTATCCCGCCTACGACGCGATCCGCGCCGCCGCGCCGACGTTTTTCTGGGAGGACTACGGTTTCTGGTGCCTCGCCGACTATGCGGAGGTGGCCGCTTTGCTGCGCGACCGGCGCTTCGGGCGGCAAATTCTCCACGTCATGAGCCGGGAGCGCCTCGGCTGGCCGGAGCCGCCCGAGCATCTCGAACCCTTCAACGCGATCGAGCGCCATTCCTTGCTCGAACTCGAGCCGCCCGAGCACACGAGGCTGCGCTCGCTCGTCAATCGCGCCTTTCTCTCGCGGCAGGTCGAGCGGCTCGCCCCGCGCGTCGCCGAACTTGCGAACCGGCTGATCGACGCGTTCGCAGCGAGGGGCGAAGCGGAATTGATCGGCGAATTCGCGACGACGATCCCCATCGCGGTGATCGCGGAGCTGATCGGCGTCCCCGTGGAGATCGCGCCGCAGCTATTGGAATGGTCGCACCGCTTGGTGGCGATGTACCAATTCGGCGTCACCCGCGCGGTCGAGGAGGGCGCCGCCGCGGCGGCGCGCGATTTCGGCGCCTTTCTGCGCGAGACGATCGCCGCGCGCCGCGCAGGCCCCTGCGACGACCTGATCAGCAGGCTGATCGCGGCGGAGGCCGACGGCGGACGTCTTAGCGCCGACGAGATGGTCTCGACCTGCATGCTGCTGCTCAACGCCGGCCACGAGGCGACGGTCCATGGCCTCGGCAACGGCGTCAAGGCGCTGCTGGAAAGCGGGCTCGACCTTACCGCCGCTTTCGCCGACGCGCCCGCGACCGAGGCGACCGTCGAAGAGCTGCTGCGTTTCGACGCGCCGCTTCACCTCTTCACGCGCTACGCCCTGGAGGACGTCGAAGTCGCCGGGCTGAGGCTCGCGCAGGGCGATCGGATCGGCCTTTTGCTTGGCGCCGCCAACCGGGACCCGAAAGCCTTTCCGGCGCCCGCGCGTCTCGATCCGCGCCGAAGTCCCAATCCGCATGTCGCCTTCGGCGCGGGGATCCACTTTTGCGTCGGCGCACCGCTGGCGCGGCTGGAAATGCGGGTGGCGCTGCCAATCCTGGTCGAGCGTCTGCCGCGTCTCCGGCTCGCAGAAGCGCCGCGCTATCGCGACGCGTTTCATTTCCATGGGCTCGAGGCTTTGAGAGTCGCGTGGGGTTGAGCGTCAGCTCAACTCGCCAATATTGCGTAATGACAATTCGTGGACTTGACGTATAGTTTCTGGCCCCTGGCGAGGAGGTCGGTATGGAAGCGGTAAGCGAAACCGAAATCGTGAAGGCGCAACTCCCGAGAGCGCTCCCGTCGTCCGCGATGCCTGTGTCCGCGTCGACGGCGGCAAGCGCCGCGAAGCTCGAGGCGGCGGGTGAGATCGAGCACAATCCAATCTTCGAGGCCCTGGTCACGCCCGACGAGGATATCAGCGGCCTCGTCGCTTACTCCATATATAAGCAGAACAAGCGCGCGTGGCTGGACGATTTCATCAAAGCAACAGGCCGCGGACCGACGGAAGCGGAATCGCGCGCCTACATCATCGGCGAAAGCACGGAGCGGCGTCTCAATACCTATCGCCACCTTGCGGCGTCGACGCTGGCGGGGCAGGGACCGCGCGCCCTCGGTCGAGGGTTGATCGGCAAGGCCAATTCGCTCACGAGCGCGCTCTGGGCTCTGGTGATCGTCATCGTCGCGGTGGCGGTGTTGGCGGTCGCGTTGCACGGGGGATTGCTGGGCGGCGGCGCCAAATAGTCAGCGCACGATCGTAAGCTGGCGCGCGGCGCGGGTGAGGCCGGTGTAGAGCCAGCGCGCGCGGTGCTCGCGGAAGGCGCGGCTCTCGTCGAACAGCATGACGCGGTCCCATTGCGAGCCTTGCGACTTGTGGACGGTCAAGGCGTAGCCGTAATCGAACTCGTCAGATTCCCGTCGCACCGGATAGGGCAGGTCCGCCTCAGCGCCCTCGAAGAACTGCTTCAGGACGGCGACCTTCGCCTGCGCCCGTCCCGCCTCGTCCTCCGCCCGCACGGTCATGCGCACGAAGTCCTTGCGCATGCCGCCGAGCGCCTCGACGCGCCACAGGCCGCCGTTGATCAGGCCCTTGACGCGGTCGTTGCGCAAGCAGACCAGCTTGTCGCCCGCGACGGGGAGGGCTTCCTTCAGTCCCATCAGTTCGCGGATGCGTTGGTTATACAGTCGGCGCGTCCGGTTGACGCCGACGAGAACCTGATCGGCCGCCAGCACGGCGGCGGCGTCGACCTCATTGCGGGAGATCACGCGGCTTTCGCCGTAGTCGCCATAGGCGATCTCGCCGCCCTCACGAACGATCTGCGACAGGCGGATGATGGGATCGTTCTCGGCCTGGCGATGGATCTCCGTCAGCATCACGTCGGGCTCTGCCTCGGTGAAGTAGCCGCCCCCTTTGACGGGGGGCAGTTGCGCCGGATCGCCGAGCACGAGGATCGGCTTGCCAAAGGAAAGAAGGTCGCGCCCGAGCTCCTCGTCGACCATCGAGCATTCGTCGATCACGATGAGGCCGGCGCGCGAAGCGGGGCCGTCGTGGTTGAGCGTGAACGTGGGCGCGCCCTCGTCGCCCTCGCTCGCCCGATAAATCAGCGCATGGATCGTCGAAGCGCCCGCGCAACCCTTTGAGCGCATCACCAGTGCGGCCTTGCCGGTGAAGGCGGCGAAAGCCGCGTCGCCGCGCGCCGCCTCGGCGACGTGACGCGCCAGCGTCGTCTTGCCGACTCCGGCGTAGCCGAACAGGCGGAACACCCGCGGCTCCCCGGCCTTGAGCCACCGCCCCACTTTATCGAGCGCCGCCGATTGCTCGGCCGACCATTGCGTGGGCATGTGCGGCGATTTCGGGGCGGCGCGCGCAGGCTCGTCGACCGCGCGCGGCGGCGCGGCCTCGACGGCGTCGTCCTTGGCCGCCGCCTTCGTCTTGGCGAGCCGGTTGAGATCGACCTCCGCGCCGCATTGGACGCACACGACCGGCCGCTTCCCGAGGTCGTAGAAGCGGGCGGCGCAGGCCTGGCACTGACGCTTGGTTCCGAGCTTGCCGTTCTTCCGCATGGCCATCGACAGGAGGAGGCCGGCAATTCGCGACCGCCCCACGCCTCTCATATCCGAAAAGCCAAGGGCTTGCGCGAGGGTTCGCCGAGCGGCGACCGGCCGTTGAGGATTCGTTCAAGTTTTAGGATCAGCATGACCGAATGAACGGCCGGATCCTTTCCAGTCCGTCGAGGCCCTTGAACGCGAGGCCGCCCGCGCCATATTTTTCCTTATCCGGTGCGCCGAAACCGTCGGCGACTGGGGATAATGGTTCGGCAGCCGATCGGGTCGTTCATTGGAAGGCCAGATCGGCGGAGCGCCTGAAAGGGGCTTCGATCATGGTTCGCGTCACGGCTCTGAGTTCACCGTTCCTGCTCGGCTTCGACGGCATCGAGCGAGCGCTCGATAAGGCCTCGAAATCATCGGCCGACGGCTATCCTCCGTACAATATCGAGAGGATCGCCGCGAAGGACGGAGCCCCTGAGATGCTTCGAATCACTTTAGCGGTCGCGGGTTTCTCCCAAGACCAGATCGAGGTGACTCAGGAGGAGAACCAATTGGCGATCCGCGGGCGGCAGCAGGACGACAAGACGCGGGACTACGTGCATCGCGGCATTGCCGCGCGGCAGTTCCAGCGGAGCTTCCTGCTCGCGGACGGCATGGAGGTGCGCGGCGCCGAACTTGCGAATGGACTTCTGTCGATCGACGTCGTCCGTCCGCAGCCGGAGAGAACCGTGAAGAAGATTAATATAGCGGCGCGCGACTGAGACAGTGTGTGTGCGCGTCGGGGCGGGTTCGGCACGGACAGCCCGGAAAGGAGTGAAACATGACCAACGGCAATGAACGACTCGGCCCCCTGACGCCGCATGAATTCGCCCATCTTGGCGACGGCTCGATCGCCTATCTGAAGACGATCAAGTCCGAAGACGCACAGCGGCTGTTTCCGCAGGCGCCCGCCATCCGGCCCGGCCTGAAGCTGTTTGCGCTGCTCGCGGCCGATGGCTCGCCCATCATGCTGACGGACTCCAAGGACGCTGCGATCGCCAACGCCTGGGAGCAGGAACTCGAGACCGTGAGCGTGCATTAAGTCCTCCCCTCGGACGCCCCGCGACTGCGGGGCGTCGGCTTCGGCCCCCTCCCGGCGCGCGGCGAATCGGCTAGATTGGGGCTTTCGGAGGGGCTGCCATGCGCGCTTATCTCGATTTATTGTCCGATGCGCTTGAGAACGGCGCCGTTAAGGGCGATCGGACGGGCACCGGCGTGCGCTCGCTGTTCGGCCGCCAGATCCGCTTCGATCTCAGCCAAGGCTTTCCGCTCGTCACCACCAAGCGGCTGCACATCAAGTCGATCGTCCACGAACTGATCTGGTTTCTCAACGGCGACACCAACATCGCTTATCTGAAGGCGAATGGCGTCTCGATTTGGGACGAATGGGCGGACGCCGAGGGCGAACTCGGCCCAGTGTACGGCAAGCAGTGGCGCGCCTGGCCCGGCCCGGATGGCCGGACCATCGACCAGATCGCCTGGGTGATTGATGAGATCAAGCGCAATCCGGATTCCCGCCGCTTGATCGTCTCGGCCTGGAACGTGCCCGACATCGGCAGCGTGAAGCTGCCGCCCTGCCATTGCTTCTTTCAGTTTTACGTCGCGAACGGGCGGCTCTCCTGCCAGCTCTACCAGCGTTCGGCCGACATCTTTCTCGGCGTTCCCTTCAACATCGCGAGCTACGCGCTGCTCGTCCATCTCGTCGCGCGCGAATGCGGCCTCGACGTTGGCGAGTTCGTTCACACCTTCGGCGATGCGCATCTCTACGCCAACCACGAAGCCCAGGCGCGCGAGCAACTCTCGCGTGACCCGCGCCCGCTGCCGCGCCTCAAGGTCGCGCCGGCGGCGCCGTCGCCGCGCGGCGCGCTGTTCGATCTCAGCGCCGAAACGATCGCCTTCGAGGGCTACGATCCCTGGCCGGCGATCAAAGCGCCGGTGGCGGTGTGAGCGCCCCGGTCGTCGCCTTGGTGGCGGCGGTCGCGCGCAACGGCGCGATCGGCGTCCGCAATGGACTGCCGTGGCGGCTTTCGAGCGATCTGAAACGCTTCAAAGCCCTGACCATGGGCAAGCCTCTGATCATGGGCCGCAAGACCTTCGAATCGATCGGCCGCCCGTTGCCCGGGCGTGAGACCATCGTCGTCACGCACGCCGCCGGATATGCGCCGCGGGGAGTGGTCGTGGCGCGCGACATCGAAAGCGCGTTGCAGATCGGCGAAACGCGCGCCCGCGCCGCCGGAGTCGATGAGGTCATTGTGGCGGGCGGCGGCGAAATTTACGCGCAGACCATCAACCGCGCCGGCCGCCTCTACATCACTGAAGTCGACCTCGCCCCGGAAGGCGACGCGAGCTTTCCGAGGATTGACCCGACTGTCTGGCGGGAGGTGACCCGAGAGCAGGGCGTTCGCGGGCCGAGCGATGAGGCGGACTTCGTTTATCTGAAATACGAGCGCGCCGGGCCTGACTGAGCCCGGCTGCCCTGTCACTTCCGCGAGGACAGGGGTCAGGCAGTCGCCGCGAACCTCTCGCTTTGAAGCGCCTGCGCGCTACGCCGCTGGATGCCTGCTTTCGCTGACATCACACCCGCGGACGACCAAGCAGCCTGCGGCTCTAGTGCGCGCCCATTTCGAGCGCGCGCGACACCGCCGCGGCGTCGCCGGCGATCGCGGTCAGATAGGCCCGGGCGGGCTTGTCCGGCTCTGAACGGCCCTGTTCCCAATCGCGCAGGGTGCCGAGCGGAATGCGAAACCGGGCGCAGAACTCCTCTTGTGTCAGACCCGTCGCGCGGCGCAACGCCTTTATGGTCGATGCGAGTTGCTCGGCCTGCGGGGTCGCAGCGTCGCGGCTCTCCCCGAGTGATTCCGCAGTGGCGTGGCGCGGTCGAATTGTGTCGGTGATGGAATGCTTTTGCATGAAAACTTTCGCCCGTTGGCGCGATATGTTGCGTGCGGTTTATGCGCGCGCGGCCCGGGTGGGAATTCACGTTGGCGTGCTTGGAAGTCACGTTCCTGTGCGTGAAAGGGAACACACCAGCGCGCCTGGGGAGTCCGGGATATTCCCATTCGACGCGCGAACGCTCGTCCTCTCGCGACTGCTTGCGGCGGAGGAGCTGAATCACGCCGCGAATGGGCCCAACTCACTCGCGGAATATCTTCCCTGGATTGAACAGATTCTGCGGGTCGAACGCCGATTTGACGCTACGCATGAGCGCCAGCGTTTCCTTGGAGAACTCGGCCTCGACATAAGCGATCTTCTTCTGTCCGACGCCGTGTTCGCCCGTGCAGGTGCCGTCCATGGCGATCGCGCGGCGCGCGAGGCGGCCGGAGAAGCGCTCGGCGCGTTCGACCTCGGCCGGGTCGTCCATGTCGACGAGCGGACTGACGTGGAAATTGCCGTCGCCGACGTGGCCGACGATCGGCGCGACGAGGCCGTGTTCGGCGATGTCGCGCTGCGTCTCCTCGACGCAATCGGCGAGGCGCGAGATCGGCACGCAAACGTCGGTGGCGAACGCGCGCGCGCCCGGTCGCAAGCCCAAGACGGCCCAGAAGACGTCGTGGCGCGCCTGCCAGAGCTTCGAGCGCTCCTCGGGCTTGGTCGCCCAGACGAAGGCGCCGCCGCCATTGTCGCCGGCGATCGCGCCGAAGCGGCTGGCCTGCTCGGCGACGCCCTCGTTGGTTCCGTGGAACTCAACGAAGAGGGTAGGGCTCTCGGGCAGGCCCAGCTTCGAATAGGCGTTGCACGCCTTCACCTGCAAAGCGTCGAGCAATTCGATGCGCGCGACCGGCAGGCCCGACTGGATCGTCTGGATCGTCGCGTCGCAGGCCGCCCGCACTGTCGGGAACGAGCAATGTCCGCCTGCGATCGCCTCGGGAATTCCGGCGAGGCGCAGGGTGACCTCGACGATCACGCCGAGCGTGCCCTCGGAGCCGACGAAGAGCCGGGTGAGGTCGTAGCCGGCGGAGGATTTTTTGGCGCGGCTGGCGGTGCGTATGAAGTTTCCATCGGCGGTGACGACGCCGAGGGAAAGGACGTTGTCCTTCATCGTGCCGTAGCGCACCGCATTGGTGCCGGAGGCGCGCGTCGCGGCCATGCCGCCGATCGAGGCGTCGGCGCCCGGATCGATCGGGAAGAACAGCCCGCTGTCGCGCAAATGCTCGTTGAGCGCCTTGCGCGTGACCCCGGGCTCGACGACGCAATCGAGATCTTCGGCGTGGACCTCCAGCACGCGGTTCATGCGCGAGCAGTCGAGCGACACCCCGCCATGCAGCGCATTGACGTGGCCCTCGAGCGAACTGCCGACCCCGAACGGGACGATCGGCGCGTCGTGGGCGGCGCAGATGCGCACCGCGTCGATCACGTCCTCGCGCGCTTCGGCGAACACCACCGCGTCAGGCGGCGCGTTCTCGAGCCAGGTCAGGGTATGGCCGTGCTGCCGGCGCACCGCTTCCGAGGTCGCGAGTCGATCGCCGAATCGCGCCGCCAGCGCGCCGGTGAGTTCGGCCACGGTTTTGGCGGCAAGACGCCCATCGCGGCGGCGAACGGCAAGGCGAGATTCGAGGGTCATCGGCAAAGGATTCCTGAAAACCGTAAGGTGTCGCCCTGGGCGGAGGCGGGGCGCTTGACGCCATTGTGACTCCGCGGCGCCCCCTTGGGCAATCGGCGCCGCGAGCGAGCGGCGGATCGGCCGTGTTATGATGCGGCCTCCGGAGGACCGACATGCCGAAATTTTCAGCCAATCTCACCATGCTCTTCACCGAGCGTCCGTTTCTCGACCGCTTCGAGGCGGCGGCGCGCGCCGGGTTTCGCGCCGTCGAATACGTCGGGCCGTACGACTTTCCGGCCGCCGAGATCGCCGCCAGGCTGCGGGCGAACGGCCTGACTCAGGCGCTATTCAACCTGCCGGCCGGCGATTGGGCGAAGGGCGAGCGCGGCCTCGCCTGCCTGCCGGACCGGGTCGCCGATTTTCGCGCCGGCGTCGACACCGCGATCGAATACGCTGATGCGCTGGGATGCCGCATGATCAATTGTCTCGCCGGCGTCCCGACGCACGGGACGACCCCAGGCGAAGCGCGGCGCACGCTGATCGAGAATTTCCGCTACGCGGCGCGACGGCTGGAGAGCGTGGGCGTGCTGATGGTCGTCGAGCCGATCAACCCGTTCGATATGCCCGGATTTTTTCTCAACGACAGCGCCAGCGCGCTGGGAGCGATCGACGAAGCGGGCGAAGCCAACATCAAGCTGCAATACGACGTGTACCACATGCAGCGGATGGAGGGAGAACTCGCGCTGACGATCGAGCGCCATCTCGCCCGCATCGGACACATCCAGATCGCGGGGAACCCTGGGCGGCATGAGCCGGACGTCGGCGAGATCAACTATCCCTTCCTGCTCCAGCGCATCGACGCGCTCGGCTACGACGGCTGGGTCGGCGCCGAATACAGGCCGAGCGGCAGGACCGAGGACGGTCTCGGCTGGTTGCGCCCCTATCTCTCGCAGGGTTAAGGACCGATCATGGAGCCGCGTTCCTTTCTGACCGACCTGTTTCGAGCGGCGATCGACGCCGCTTCGCCCGCCAAACGGGTCGCGCCGTTTCTGCCGCCGCCGCCCAAGGGTCGCACGATCGTCGTCGGCGCCGGCAAGGCGGCAGCCTCGATGGCGGCGGCGGTCGAAGCGGCGTGGGAAGGCCCGCTCGAGGGGCTGGTCGTCACGCGCTATGGCCACGGCGCGCCGACCCGGCGCATCGAGGTCGTCGAGGCGTCCCATCCGGTGCCGGATGCGGCGGGGGAGCGCGCGGCGCTGAGAATTCTCGACAGCGTAAGCGGCCTTGGGGCTGACGATCTCGTGCTCTGCCTTATTTCCGGCGGCGGCTCGGCGCTGCTCGCCGCTCCGGCGGCGGGGCTGACGCTCGAGGACAAGCGCGCCGTCAACCGCGCGCTGCTCAAGAGCGGGGCGGACATCGCGGAGATGAACTGCGTGCGCAAGCATCTCTCGGCGATCAAGGGCGGCCGGCTCGCCCTCGCCGCAGCGCCGGCGAAGGTCGTGAGCCTGATCATATCGGATGTGCCCGGCGACGACCTCGCCGTGATCGCCTCGGGGCCGACGGTTGCCGATCCGACCACCTCGGCGGACGCGCTGGCGATCCTGCGGCGCTACGGCATCGACATTCCGCCCCACGTCGTCGCGCATCTCGAAAGCCCCGCCTCGGAGACGCCGAAGCCGGGCGACCCTGTTTTCAATCGGGTCGCCAATATTCTGATCGCAACGCCTCAGATGTCGCTTCAAGCGGCGGCCGCGGCGGCGCGCGCGGCGGGCGTCGCGCCGCTGCTGCTGGGCGACGCGATCGAAGGGGAGGCGCGCGAGGTCGGCAAGGTGATGGCGGGGGTGGCGCGCTCCGTCGCCGCGCATGGCGAGCCAGTCCCCGCGCCCTGCGTGCTGCTCTCCGGCGGCGAGACGACGGTGACGGTGCGCGGGCAGGGCCGGGGCGGCCGCAACGCGGAATTCCTGCTCGGCCTCGCGGTGGCGCTGGCCGGCGCGCCGGGCGTCCATGCGCTGGCCGGCGACACCGACGGCGTCGACGGCAGCGAAGACAACGCCGGCGCCTATGCAGGCCCAGATACGCTCGCGCGCGCCGCAGCGCTGGGGCTGAAGCCGGCCGAGCGGCTCGCCGACAACGACGCCTATGCGTTGTTCCAGGCGCTCGACGATCTGATCGTCACCGGGCCGACGCTCACCAATGTCAACGACTTCCGCGCGATCCTTATCGAAGCGCCGAAGCGGACGTGATCAGGAGAATCGGGATCGCCTTTTGCGTCGGCGTCGGCTTCGCGCTAGACGAGCGCCATGATTCCCGCCGCCCGCGTCGCCGCCGCCATTGAGATTCTCACCGACATCGAGACGCGGCGCCGCCCTGCGGCGGACGCGCTGAAGGACTGGGGCCTCGCGCGGCGCTTCGCCGGCTCCGGCGACCGCGCGGCGATCGCCAGCCTCGTCTTCGACGCGCTGCGCCGGAAGGCCTCGTCCGCCTGGATGATGGGCGAGGCGAGCCCGCGGGCGGAAGTGATCGGCGCGCTGAGGTTGCTGCGGAACTTGGGCGAGGACGAGGTGTCGGCGCTCTTCACCGGGGAGGGCCACGCGCCGGCGCCGCTGAGCGAGGCCGAACGCGGGCGCCTGCGCGCGGATGGTCTCGCCGATGCGCCGGCGCATGTCCGGGGCGACTATCCGGAATGGCTTGCGGCCGCCTTCGCCGAGAGTTTTGGCGACAGCGCGGTCGAAGAGGGGCGGGCGCTGGCGAACCGCGCTCCGGTCGACCTGCGCGTCAACCTGCTGAAGTCTGGCCGGGAGCCGGCGCAAGCGGCGCTTGCCCATCTCGACGCGGCGCCGACACCGTTTTCGCCGGTCGGATTGCGCATTCCCGTCCGCGCGGACGGCCGCGGGCCGGCGCTGTCGGCGGAGCCCGCCTATGTGAAGGGCCTCGTCGAGGTACAGGACGAGGGGTCGCAACTCGCAGCGCTGCTCAGCGGCGCCAAGCCGGGCATGCAGGCGCTCGACCTCTGCGCCGGGGCCGGCGGCAAGACGCTGGCGCTCGCCGGCATGATGGACAACCAGGGCCAGATTTACGCGACCGACGCCGATGGACGGCGGCTGGCGCCGATCTTCGACCGGCTCGCCCGATCCGGCGCCCGCAACGTGCAGGTACGCGCGCCGCGCGGAACGCAGGACCGGCTCGCCGATCTCGAAGGGCGCTGCGATCTCGTCGTGATCGATGCGCCATGCAGCGGATCCGGGGCCTGGCGGCGCAACCCCGACGCCAAATGGCGCATGCGCCCCGGCGCGCTGGAGCAGCGCATCAAGGATCAGGAAGAGACGCTTGAAAACGCGGCCAGATTCGTCAAGCCAGGCGGCAGAATCGTTTACATCACCTGTTCGCTGTTGAAGGCGGAGAACGAGGATCGCGTCGCCGCCTTCCTCGAGAGCCAGCCGGAGTACCTGCCGCTTGAAGCCGCCCGTTGGGCGCGCGCCTGCGGCCTCGAGTCGGTCGCGGCAGAGGTCTCGCGCCTGGGCCCGGGGATTCGCCTCAGCCCCTTGCGCACCGGGACCGACGGGTTCTATGTCGCGGTGCTGGCTCGCTCGACGTGAGGGACGGCCTCGCCGGAAAGGGATTGGAAAACGTGATGCATCAATCTCTTGGCGTCTTGGGCACGCCCGGAATCAGCTTCGTTTCGTTGATCATCATCGGCGGCCTTGCCGGCTGGATCGCCGGCATGATCACCCGCTCGCGCCACGGCCTTCTCACCAACATCCTGATCGGCGTCGCCGGCTCATGGATCGGATCGGAACTGGCCGCGCTTGCCCATGTCGCGGTGCGCCATACGGTAGGTCATTTCGTCGCCGCCTTGATCGGCTCGGTGGCGCTCATACTTATCTTCCACGTGGTCCAGGGGCGCAGGGCATTCTGAAACGCGCCTCGCGCGTCAACCGGAGGCAGGGCAAGCAACTCATGACCGTTGTCGTCGACCTTCTCAACGCCGATCCGCGCGCGGCGCGCCCGCGCCATCCCGAGAAGGCGCATCGGCCGGACCAGCCCTCGGAGCGCAAGCCCGCTTGGATTCGGGTCAAGGCCCCGGGCTCGCCGGCCTTCGCCGAGACGAGCCAAATCGTGCGCGAGCACAAGCTCGTCACCGTCTGCGAGGAGGCGCGCTGTCCCAACATCGGCGAGTGCTGGGAAAAGAAGCACGCCACCTTCATGATTATGGGCGAGACCTGCACCCGCGCCTGCGCGTTCTGCAATGTGCGCACCGGCCTGCCCGACGCGCTCGAAGAGGGAGAGCCGGAGCGGGTCGCCGACGCGGTCGCCAAGCTTGGCCTCTCACATGTCGTGGTGACGTCGGTCGACCGCGACGATCTTGACGACGGCGGCGCGCATCATTTCGCCCGTACCATAAGGGCGATCCGCGCCGTTTCGTCGGCGACGACGATCGAGGTTCTGACGCCCGACTTCCTGCGCAAGCAGGGGGCGCTCGAAATCGTCGTCGAGGCCAAGCCGGACGTCTTCAACCACAATCTGGAGACTGTTCCCTCGAATTATCTCACCGTGCGGCCGGGCGCGCGCTATTTTCATTCGCTGCGCCTGCTGCAGCGCGCCAAGGAACTCGACCCGACCCTATTCACCAAGTCGGGAATCATGGTCGGCCTCGGCGAAGAGCGCAACGAGGTGCTGCAACTGATGGACGACCTGCGCAGCGCCGACGTCGATTTCCTCACCATCGGCCAATATCTCCAGCCGACCCCGAAGCACCACCGCGTCGTGAACTTCGTGACGCCCGAGGAGTTTCATTCTTATGCGGAAGTTGGCGCGGCGAAGGGCTTCCTCCTCGTCTCGGCGACGCCGCTGACGCGCTCCTCGCACCACGCCGGCGAGGATTTCGCGCGCCTCAAAGCGGCCCGTCTGGCCAAAACGCTCACACCTTCTTGACCCTTCGCCAATGAAGCTGTAGGCCAGCCCAGCCCAGGCGGGAGCGCGTAGCTCAATCGGTAGAGCATCTGACTTTTAATCAGAGGGTCGTGGGTTCGAGTCCCACCGCGCTCACCATCGAAACAATTGAAATTACTAACTATTTCTTCGATCCAGCCGCTCCTGAGTCTACGAGACAGCGGCGTGGTGACGACATGGTGACCACCGAATTTCCCTTTCCCCGACCGCCGAATCTCGGCGCGTTTTGCGCAAATTCGGTTTTGAAATAGCAAAAATGATTATGCAATTAGTTCCCTGATACCCCCTTTCGACCGAGGGAGTTACATGGTCGATTCGGCGCCACGGCCACTGGATACATTCTTGGTCGGCCCGGGGCTAGGCATGACGAATTTCCGGAATAGGCTCCCCGTCTTCCGCGCAAGACGGTTGCAGGCGCCGACATCGCCAATGATCGTCGTTGAGCGAGGTCTCTCGGCTTCTCCAAAGCGGACGTACCATGGGAAAGGTGCCTATGGCCGTCTTGGTGAAGGGTTTTGGACGGCCCAACACGACATGGGAACCCACCGGCGGCGAGCGTCACGGTCTTGAGACGGTCACGCCCTGTGATCCGATAGTCTTTCCATCTGAAGCTGACGCCTGCCTCCTCGAGCTTGATAAGGCTGGCTTACAGGCGATCCAGCGCAATCCATCCGGCGACAGGCCGCCGCCGGGAACGATGACGTAGACATCCGGATGATGGGTCAGCGCCGAGCCCCAGGTGTAGAGGACGGCGGTGAGGCCGATGCGGGCGCCCAGATGGTTCGGATCGGCGGCGATGGAGGTCAGGGTCTCGGCGGTTCTGAACAAGAGGTCGCAGACAGCGGCCTTGTTGTGGAAGGCGAGACCGCCGATCGCCGCAGGCAGGGTGAAGACGACGTGATAGTAGGGAACCGGCAACAACTCGGCCTCGCGCTCGGCGAGCCACTTTCGCGCCGCCGCAGCCTGACGCTTGGGGCAATGCCGGTTGCGGCAGGAATTATAGGCGACGCGTGTGTGCGCGCAGTCCTCCCCGCGTTCGACATGGCCGCCGAGCGCGGCGGTGCGGCACGTCTCGATCGCCGACATGACCTTCAATTGGCCGAGGCTGACGTGGCCGGAGTTGGCTTTGCGCCACGCCGCGCCATGCGAAAAGATGTCGGCGACCTCCAGGCGAGGCCGCGCCATGCGGCGCTCGTCAGGCTGGCGGTGACTGCCCGGTGGGGTTCATGGCCAATAGAGGGTCAAAGGGCGCGCCGATTAACAGGTGGCGCTTGAATAGCAACGGCCGCCTGCCCGACGACGCGCTGCGGATCGTGGCGCGGGGCTTAAGGAAGACGGGCGCGACATGGCCGTCTGAGAGGCGTCCGCAACCAATCCCTCGTCCGACCGCCTAGTGGCGCGAGTCATTCGAAGTGAGGGTATAGCCTTTTGAGGCGAACGCGGGCGTCGGCTGTTGTGAATTGCCAGTCCGCCCTCGCGTGATGTTTGTTTCGGTTCTCCTGCCAAGCGGCGACTTCCGTTGTCAATGTCTGCTTGTCGGGAATACGTCGATCCAGACACTGGGTTGAAAGGACGCCGAGTTCGGACTCGGCCATGTCGAGCCAGCTTCCGTGCTTAGGCGTGTAATGCCATTCAAACCGCTCGACGAGGCGACGCGCTTCGGCGGCGGGGAAGGCCGCATAGAGCGACGCAGTCGTGTGGGTGCTGAGATTGTCCTGCACCAGCACGATCTTGGCCGCGTCGGGGAAATGCGTGTCGGACAGGTCCTTGAGCGCCTGGGCATAATCGACGGCCGCGTGACGGTCGGTGACTTTGACGTGCCGCCAGCCTTCCAGCGGCGCGAACATCATGAACAGATTGGCCACGCCATTGCGTTCGTATTCGTAATCGTGCCGCGCGGGTTTTCCCGGTTTGGCGGGGATTGGCGCGCGCGTTTCGACGATCAACTGCTTCGAGGTTTCGTCGAGACATACGACGGGGCGCTCGGGATCGCGCGGCCTTTGGTAGACCTCCAGCACATCTTCCATGCTGGCCACGAAGGCCGCGCTGGCTTCGGGCGCGATCACCCATTGCTGCTTGAGATGCGGCTGGAGAATGTTTTTTTGAGAGTCCGCCCGATCGTGTTGTCGCTGGCGCTGTCGACGATATGCAGTTCCACGACTTTCTGTTCCAGCAGACGCAGGCTCCATTTGGCGTGGCCCGCCGGCGCCGGCCCGCAGGTCAGCGCGATCAATTTCGCTTCCGCCGCGCCATCGAATATTCGTGGCCGAGCCGATTTGGGATTGTACTTGCGGTTCAGAACCGCCTCGAAACCTTCCTCGACGAGTTGCCGCCTCGTCCGCTCGATAGTGGCGACGCTCGTATCCAGCGCTTCAGCGATCCGGCTGTCGCTCCACCCCTCGCCGGCTTCCGAAATATCGGCTTTCAGCAGAATGCGCGCTCTCGTGAGCAGTTGGGCCGGACGCTTGCCCTTGCGGATAAACTCCTCGAGTTCGGCCCCGTTCCTCCCGGCTCAAATTCACCACATATTTCTTGACGATAATCTCTTTCGCCGCCACGAATCATCTCCATCGCCGCCTCGCGACGGCATGGATTTCAGAAAGTCCCCGCAAACGCAATGACGCGAGGCACTAGTGGAGTGCGCGCTCTTGGAGCCCCGGTGGTTGCGTCTCGGAGGCGGCCAGGTCAGCGACCTCGTTCGCGGTCTCCGTGAGCCGCTCTAACCCCGTCGCGACCCCTGGGGCGACTTCCCGGGCGCGTTCACACCATCCCTCGGCCATGTCGACCAAGAAGGATCGGTGTCGGGGATCGGACGTCCGGCGAGCGTTCGCCGCGCAGTGCACGGCCATGTCGAGATAGTCTTGAAATCGGTTCATGAAACCCATAACGCGCTTGCGCTCTTTTGGTTCCGCCGGATTTATCATCGCGCCAGCGCGAAACGGTCGTCGTAGAGTTTCGATTGCAGCAATAAAGAACGGTTCCCACCTCATGCGCATCGACAACATGAAGGGAACATCTCCATGCTACAGAAGATAACCTTCGTCTTCGCGACGTCTTTCGTTCTGTCGTCAGGATGCGCCGCAGACGCTTTTGCCCGCGGTGGTGGGGGCGACGACTCCAGTGGTGGCGGCGGCGGCTATTGGGGCCCAGCTTATGGCGGCCGCGGCCCGGGCGACGAGATCGGCAATTCCGGAGGCGGAGACGTCCGTTGGGGAGCGGGCGACCACAGCCGCGGCCTTGGGGGACCTTACGGCGCCTCGGGCCACAATTGCCCCTCAAACACTTACTACGGCAATCCGAACGATCGCTGGTGCAAATATTGACGTCTCAAGCGGCGCGGACGCGGCGACGAAGGGCGCGCGCTCATGCCGCCGCGACGAGCCCCCGCCAGCGCTTTGGTGATCAGGGCGTGCATTTCCTCGATGCCGTAGAGCGCGATGAACAAGCCGAGGCGTGGGCCGCGATCCCGCGTCCCAATTCCGAGTGGCCGCCGAGCGGCGGTTTTCAGGGATGACGAAGCCCGCGTTGTGCAGGTACCGCACGAGCCGCTCGGCGACGATCCGCGCCATCATCTCGCCCGCGTCGTGTTTCCGCCTAGAGAAGCTGCAGCAGCATCGCCCGCAGCAGGCGCTCCGGCGGGATCGAAGGCCGTCCGACCTTCTCGTAAAGCGTCGAAAACGAGCCATCCAGGCCTTCGAGCGCCGCGTTCACCAGACGACGCATCGCCCGCAACGGATGCCCGACCGGAATGCGCGCTTCCGCATCTCCCGCCTCAGGGAATCACGCCGAACAGCCAAACTCCACAAAATTCTCGGGTGACCTTTTCAGCAGCCTGCTAAAGTGAGGGTCGAACCGCCGCCGAGAGCCAAGGCGCCTGCCTTGGCCGGCTTTACGGGTCGACCGGAAATGGGCTCCATGAAATTTCGTCCCCTGCACGACCGCGTCGTGGTCCGTCGTGTCGAAGGAGAGGACAAGTCAAAGGGCGGGATCATCATTCCCGACACCGTCAAGGAAAAGCCGCAAGAAGGCCAGGTCATCGCCGTTGGGCTTGGCGTGCGCGACCAAAGCGGCAAGTTTATCGCGCTTGAAGTCAAAGCTGGTGATCGCATCCGTTGCGGCGGGAAACACGAAATTCGTTTGGACACATAGCCGACCAATCTTGTCGCGGGGCGCCTCGGTCGGATTTCCCCCGAGTGTCTCTTGCCGATTCTTGGAATATCGATGCGACTCCGACCAGGTCGGCGGCGGCGATCAGTTGCGTGAGTTCGCCGCCTCCTGTTCAACGTGCGAGTGAATACGGCCGCTGGTCAGATGGAACTTCCGATCGACATCGAGGATCAGGGGCCAGCGGCTGCGAATGAAGATGCTGTCCTTGCCAATACGCTCAGCCTCGCGGAAGAAGTCACGGCGTCGATCCGACTCCTGCCACGCGGAGGAACGCGTCAATAACTGAGCCGGGCTGATAGGCCGAACTCCCGGATTCAAGCCCCTCGGCGCTCTTCCTTCGAGGCCAATCGCGTCTTACCAGCGGCGGCGCCAGCGGTCTCCCCAGCCCCTCGGTCCCCAGCCTCTTCCCCAGCGCGAGCCGCCTCCACCCGCGAGTTTTATGATGATCAGTAGACCAATCGCTCCGATCGCGGCGTCGATGACCTGAGCACTTGGCTTTCAACGCGCAGGCGCCACAGTCGCGCTGGCTCGCCCGATAGAGCACCGTGTTCTCTTTCGTCACGCCAAGGCGCGGCACGGCGAAGGCGCGGCGGTATTTTTGCAGTGGCTTGCCGGCTGGACAGACATAGGCGTCGCGCTCCCCGTCGCAGGCGAAGTCGGCGCGCGAAAAGGTCCCGTCGGCGCGCTTCGACTCCGTCGAACACCGGAATGTGCGGCGCGATCCCGCGTTCGTCGACCAGCCACGCGAGCATCTCGGCCGAGCCATAACCGGTGTCGGCCGCTAGGCGCGAAGGCGCGACCGCGAGCCGTTCGGCGGTGCGTTCGATCATCGTCTTGGCCGCGGCAACTTCCGCCTGACGCACCGCGGCGGTGGCCTCCACGCCCATGATCACCGCGTGCTGGAAAACGGACGTTTCGACTGCGCGGCGAGAGGCCACTTCGCGCTCCATTGCGGGCATGAAGGCGAAAGGTGACCGAGTCTCGAAACCGAACGCCGGTCTTCAAATCCAAAACGCTTATGAAGCGACGCGTTGCCGGGCGGACGCGGCGACGGCCTCCGCTAGCACTATCGCTGATCTGAGGGCTGCGGTTTCATTCTCAGCTTGGGTTCCCTCATCTTCAACTGAGATCGGGAACTCCAACTTAGAGCCTGACCCAAAAGTTTCTGGCGTTTGCGACAGCGGCGTGATTCACGGTCTGCGATAGGCTGAGGAGCCCGTGATTCGGCATGTGGACCAAGGAACATCGTGAGGCGCACAAGCAATCGGGCAACGGGTTTCCGAGCGATTTGACGGATGCGCAATGGGCGCGACTGGAGCCGCTGATCCCGGCGGCCAAGACCGGCGGACGACCGCGCCAGACCGACATGCGCGCGGCGATGAACGCGATCTTCTATCTGTTACGCACCGGCTGCCCCTGGCGTTATCTGCCCTGCGATCCCTTTCCGCCGCGCTCGACCGTCTACAACATTTTCCGCAAGTTCCAGCACGAAGGCGTGTGGGAGCGGATTTGGGAGGAGTTGCTCGCGGCTTTGCGCGAACAACTCGACCGCGAGGCGAGCCCGACCGCCGCCATCATCGACAGCCAGTCGCTGAAGGCGGCGGAAAAAGGGGGTGTAAAAGCAGGGGCGAAAACGACGCAGTGGGTTATGACGCCGGCAAGAAGGTGAAGGGCCGCAAGCTCCACGCTTTGGTCGATGTCGAAGGCCTGCCGTTACGGGTCGTCGTCCATTCCGCCGGGATACAAGATCGCGACGGCGCGCGCCTGGTGCTCGACAAAATCCGCCGCCGCTTCCCCTGGCTTGAACTGGTGTGGGCCGACGCCGGCTACAACGCCCACCAAGTCAAAGACGCCGTCGCCAAGGTTCCGGGCCTGCGGATGGAGATCGTCAAGCGATCCGACGACATGAAGGGTTTCGTCGTGCTGCCGCGCCGCTGGGTGGTCGAGCGCACATTCTCATGGTTCAGTCGAAATCGCCGCCTCGCAAAGGATTACGAGACCCTCGCGCACACTCTCGCCGCCTTCGTCTCCCTCGCCGCAATCCAACTCGGTATCAGGCGGCTCGCGCGGACGTAGACTTTTGAGTCAGGCTCTTAAGGTAGAGCGAGCCGCTCGCGGTTCCCGCGGGTCCATTGCAAGATTTCGCGTGCTTTTCGTCATCAATCTGACGTCATCCCCGACTTACTTGCAAATCTATTTGCAGTAAAAGTGACCATTACGATCGCCTTAAAGTACGAGGAAACATCAGTCGGGGAGGCCGCGCGGTGAGAATTTGGTTCAGGTTCATCGCCGGTTCATCCGCGTTCGCGCACCTTTCTACGGATGCCTCATGAGGGGCTTATTTCACGAGAACGGTCCAAATGATCAAAAGACTTTTGACAGTCGTATTGCTGGCGGCGGGCGTCGCCGCCGCTCCTCTCGCGGCGCAAGCGGAAACAGTCGTCGTGCATCCCCAACACCGTCGCGTCGTCGTGGTGCACCACCACCATCATCACGTCGTTGTGGTGCACCATGATCACGGGGTTGTCGAAAAGAAATAACTTAGGAACCCAAGAGGCCGGTGTGAAACGCCGGCCTCTTACGGTTTCCTGCGGTCGCTATGTATCGCCGCGCCGGGGCGGCGAAGCAATTAGATTTTGTCGCTTCGGCTCGCTGGGTTTGTGTCCAGCCCTTTGCTGTCGTACTCGATAATTCAGCGAGGAAGGGGGGTGGTCGTGGTGAATGTCCAAACAGTAAACACCTATGCGGCTAAATGGACAATTGCCGGATGGTCGTTGGTCCAGCATATTATGCGTGGTTTGCGTCTGTGGCAAAACATCTTCCGCTTTGGGAACTCGCAACAGTTGCGGTCGCGGGGATGTTCACGGTGTCAATTGTGATTGGCGGTGGGGTGGCAATTCTCGCCGGCATCATTACGAAGGCGGTCACTGGAAGTCGGGAGGGTAGCCCCCACGTCTTCGCGTGGGGAGCTTTCATCTTGCCGATCTTGGCGTTTCTCGCCGCGAGGTACACTCTGCACTGTCTTGCGGGTTGAGCCGACTCTGAGGCAATGCTACCCGATCTGTTATGCCCTCATTTCCGCCCCTAGCGAGCGCCGAGACATTCCGAAAGTGGCGCGCCGATGCAACGGAGTGGGGGCCTACGGTTATCGACATTGCTCGCAGTCACTCGTTGCCGCATGTAGCGCCGCAAGCGTTCCAGACAGGGACTAATCTCGTTGTCGCACTCGACGCCAGATTAATCCTCAAAGTATTCCCACCGTTTTATCGTAGTCAATTCCAGTCTGAGCGCGCTTCTCTCATCCAGCTCCAAGGACGTCTTGATATCGATATTCCCAGGATTGTGCTGGAAGGTGAACGAGACGGTTGGTCTTATCTCGCGATCACGCGACTTGAAGGTGTTTTGGGCAGCGCTGCATGGCCCCTCGTGCCAGAAGACGACAAGGAAATCGTCCTTCGGCAAATTGGCGAGGCCATCGCCCAGGTGCAGCGCGCGCCCCTTGGTCCGCTCGCCGATATCGAGCCCAAATGGCCGCAGTTCATAAAGAGGCAAATCGCCGGATGCCGCGCGCGCCATGAGCGTCTAGGGATGCCTCAGAGATACCTAGACGGACTGAATGAAATCCTGCTTGAAGCGACAACAATTATACCGACCGATATGCCGCCGGTCATTCTGACTGGCGAATACATTCCAGAGAACTTTCTGCTGATGAATACCCCGAGCGGATGGCGGCTGACGGGTCTTTTTGACTTCGGCGATGTCATGACCGGATGGCGCGAATACGACCTTCTTGGCCCCAGCGCTTTCATGGCCTCGGGCAGGCCGGGGCGTGTTCGCGCTCTCCTTGGCGGTTTCGGCTATTCGCGGGCCGACATGAACCCAGCTTTAGCTCAACGATTGATGGCGTTACTGCTGCTTCATCGCGCCAGCGATCCAGTCCGACACATCGACATTGCGGATTGGCAGGCAAGAACCGGAAGCCTGCGCGATCTCCAACGGCTGCTCTGGCCTTTTTGACGAACATACGCAGGGGGAAGATCACGGCAGGGGCCTGTCTCAAAACCCCTCGAGTTTCAGCCTAAAATCGCTGTTGCGACCGTCTTGAATTTCCTAAGTCAGCGAGGAGTTCCGACGCCGATCGGCAATATAAGTCTTCGATATCGACAGCGGGCTATGGCACGATGCCGATTCAAAAATTTGGGGAGCAACAGATGTCGAGTTCTCAATCGCGACCGCTTGCACTGGTTACGGGGGCGTCGTCGGGCATAGGGGCGGTCTTTGCCGAACGTCTCGCGCGAGATGGATACGATTTAATCTTGGTGGCGCGGCGGCGGGATCGGCTGGAGGCGCTGGCCGAGCGATTGCGGAGCGAAGCCGGCGCCGAGGCCGAACCGCTGGCGGCCGACCTCGCCGACGCCGACGCGTTGTCGCAAGTCGAGGCTCGGGTCGCCGGCGACGAACGGCTTGCCCTACTCGTCAACAACGCTGGCTTCGGGGGATACCGCCCTTTCGTCGAGGTCGAGCCCGAGATTGTCGATGAGTTGATCGCCGTTCACATCAGTGCGGTGACACGGCTCACGCGCGCCGCGCTTCCCGGCATGGTCCGCCGCGGGAAAGGCGCGGTGATAAACGTGGCGTCTCTCCTCGCGCTAAGTGGCCCGCTGCCGCCGAATCCGCTGCCCTACCGGGCGGTTTACGCCGGCGCGAAGGCGTTCATCCTGGCCTTTACGGAGGCCCTATCCGGCGAACTCGATCAGAGCGGGGTCCGCGTCCAGGCGTGTCTGCCCGGGCTGGTCGACACCGGCTATCACGCGCTGGTGGGTAGGGATACGAGCAAGATGCCCCCGATGATGCAAGCAGCCGACGTTGTCGCGGCGTCGCTTGCGGCCTTGGCTCGTGCCGAGATCGTGTGCGTCCCGGGTCTCGATGACGCTTCGCTTCTCGAGCGCCTCGCGGACATCCGGCGGACGGTGCTGATGAACGCCAACCGGCCGGCGCTCGCACAACGCTATCGATCCTCCGTCGAGACGATCACGCCATCCGCAAGCGATCGCTAGTCCCGCATAGAGAGGCGCCAAGCGCGTCGCAGTCTCTACAATGGACGCACAGCATGGCAGTGGAGGCTCGCGAGGGCTTGCGTAGAACCTCATTTGGCGAATATAGCCGAAGGGAATATCAACACCCGCCTGAATTTCGCGAGATTATCTCAATGTCCGTGTCTGACGCATCTAAGGCCGCCGGGCCCATCGCCATGACTGTCGAGATCGTCTCGGCTTTCGCCTCCAACAATTCTCTGCCGCCGGCTGAACTGGTCGCCGTGATTCAGTCCGTTCATGCGCGGTTGGTGCAGATCGCAAATGGCGCAGTGACCCCGGTGGAGACGCCGCCGCTGACCCCCGCGGTGACCGTCCGTCAATCGATCAAGCCGGATTATCTCGTCTGCTTGGACGATGGGAAGAAATTCAAATCTCTGCGGCGGCACCTGGCGACGCTGGGCATGACGCCAGAGGAATACCGCGCGAAGTGGAACTTGCCGGCTGACTATCCGATGGTGGCGGCCAATTACGCGGCGCAACGATCGGCGCTGGCGAAGAAGAGCGGGCTAGGTCAAGTCAGGAAGAAGGGGGCGGCCAAGGCAAAGCACGGCCGGCCGGCTAAGGCGTCAGCGTAATCTTTCCGATCTTTTGGCGCACGGGTCATCTGCGCTCCACGATGGCAAATGAAGAGAGCGCCGTCACGCCGGGCTCGCCTGCGGCGCGGCGTTTCGCCCTTAAGTGCAATTGAGGGGCGATTTGGTGGTATAGGCAACAGCAATTGCCCCACCGCCGATGGAGCGATGGGGCAATCGTTGTGGTCGGTCGTTTACGCACATCGCACCAGGTGCGTTAATTGGCCAACCACGCGACCTTCGGCCTTTGTCGAGTAAAACGCTGTTGCCCGCCATATTGTTCCTGCCTTGCGGATCGCCTGCTGTTCTTTGGTGACGCTGTAAAGATTGCACATTCGCGAAATCGTCCCGGCGCGGTCCGGGCCCACTTATGCCGGTCGGCGGCGCCGCGTCGAATTTTTGGTCACAGAATTGCCTCACGAATCACGCCTTCTGGCTGCATCTCGCGAGTGTGAAAAACTGAGCGCCCCGCCAGCCCGGATGAAAGGCGGCGGGGTGCATTTCTCCGCGAAGCGTTCGGGTGTCACGTTCGCTCAGACGGCCTCGATGTCTGTCGGTTGAAGGGGCTGGTGAATCGCCTCTACGCCGAACCACTTGCGGCGGCTTCGGATCGCAGCCAGTTGCGGAAAAGGATGGCTTCCGGCTGCTTTCGCTTGGAGCCCTCGGCGGTTAGAATGTAGTGCGAGGCCTCAAGCGGCAATTCGACGCCAAGCGCCTTGGTAAGGCGCCCGTCGGCGATATAGGGCTCGGCGAAACAGGTCTGCACCATCGTCGCGCCGACCCCGGAGGCCGCCATTTCAAGCGCACCGATAGTCGTATCGATGTTTAGCCCGGCATAGGCCGGCACGGCTATCCCGGCGGGTTTGAAGAGGCGCTGCCAAAGATCCTCGTAGCCGGTGACGTGAATAAGCGGGCCTTTGGCGAGCGCCCGCAGCCTGTCGGAAGGATTTCCACTCGGGCATAGATCAGGCCGGCACACGGGGATGGCGGGGAAATTACCAACCAATTCAGCCTGAAATCCGGGCCAGATGCCGTCGCCGAACCGGATATCGACATCGGCGGCCAGGTCGGCTGGCGAATGTGCCCACACCGATGACGTGATCCTGAGCGCAATCGAGGGATAAGCATCCGTGAAGCGTGTAACGCGCTGCGCAAGCCACAAGCAGACAAAGGAGACTGGCGCGCGAACAACGAGCGTGCGCCGTCCCACAGGGCCGAATAGTCCTGCGGTCGCTGCCGCCATATCATCGAAGCTCCGCCGCAGCGGCGGCAGATACGCGCTGCCGATCTCGGTCAGCCTAAGCGTGCGGGCTAGGCGTTCGAACAGGACGACGCCGAGATATTTTTCCAGCGACCGCACCTGATGGCTGACGGCGGCCTGCGTGAGGTTTAACTCTGTGGCCGCAGCGGTAAAACTCTGATGCCGCGCCGCAGCCTCAAACGCACGAAGCAAGACGAGCGGAGGCAGATCGTAAGTGCCGGCCGCATTCGGCGCTGGACCATCAATGGCGGCGGCGGGGGAGTTTCTACGCGATTTTGCCGAGCTCGGCGCTGCCGTTACTGCTGCCCCTTTGGGCGTCCGTGCGCTCATGTCGACCTGATCCTGCACCGATCCCACTCGGCATAACGTGCAGGCTTCACCCTGCGTCCGCAAGGATCATTTCGGCCGCCCGCAGGGGTGATAGACGGTCCGAGAGCGGCGCCGAGCATCGGCGACCAAGTCGTCGTGAGCTCACGCAATCTCCTTGAGATACCATGCAATCCAACCGATCGCGTTGGGCTCGACGGGTGCGTAAGGACCGGACTGATAGTAGCGCGAATTGACGCCTTTCTGGTTATCCTCGGTGATGCGCTTGTCCGCTTCGGTGGTGACTTTCCAGAGCCAGGTCAGCTTGTCGAGGTCGTAGTCGACACCTTCCACCGCATCGCCCTTCACCAGCCAGATCAGTTCCATCGCCGACGAATGCGTATGCAGAGGGATGAACCGATAGATCACGCCATGATCCGGGTAGGCGATGAAAAAGCTCGACGGCGCAAAATGGGTCGAGGTTACGCCACCATCATAGTCGGTGAAATCGCCCATGAGCGGCGCGAGCGGTTTGCCGTCGGGACCACCGGTCTTGACGCCGACGTAGAGCGCATAGCGGAAAGTGAAGATCGACTGGCCGCCAGTGCTCGAGTTCACGCGATGATCGATCGATGGCACGGTGACGCCGAGGCCGGCGGTGCAGGCTTCCATGGTCGCGTTCATTTCGGCGATCTGCGCGAGCGGTTGTTCCAGCGCGTGCAGCTTTGAATATTCCGGGTGAGCGGGGGTGCAGTGGTAGCACTCGAGGTAGTTTTCCACCGCGAGCTTCCAGTTGGCCGCGACGCGGTAAGTCTGACGATAAGCGACCTTGGCCGACCCCCAGCCATAGGCTCCGTAAGCTTTGGCTATGTTCGATCGTGCGACGTCGAGCGATAGCGGCGCATCCGAAAGCGTGATGAAAACAAGACCCTCGATGACCTCGAGCGCAACCGATTTCAGCCCGAATTGCGATTTGTCGAAGTCCGGCCCCATGTAGCGCGCGGCGCGGATCGACCCATCGAGATTATAGGACCAGGCGTGATAGGGGCAAACCAGCACGCTGGCGTGGCCTTCCGGCTTCAGGCAGATGCGCGACCCACGATGGCGGCAGACATTGGCGAAGGCATGTAGTTTATCATCGTTTCCACGCAGGATGATGATGCTCTCTTCGGCGAGATCGACGAGGAAATAGTCCCCCGCTTTCGGGGCTTGGGAGGCATGGCCAGCCAAGATCCAGTTTCGCGCAAAGACAGTCGCCATATCGTGCCGAAAGGCGGCCTCGGAATTATAGAGCGCCTGATGCAGCGAGTGCGCGGTCGGCTGCGAGGCGACAATCGCGGCGATCTCGGCAGCCACCGATGGCTCAGGCAACACATGCTGGTTCATCGTGGCCTCCCTGATCAGGCTTTGATGCGCAGGCTTTTCGGATCGTACATCGGCGCTAGACTGGCGACCGCGCCGATCCGTCGGCCGGCAACTTCGATCTCGAACGTCGCCGAACCGACAAGCCCGGCGATGTCCCCACCAAGCTCGCTCACATAACCAAGCGCAACGGCGCCACCGAGCGTATGACCGTAAGCGCCGGATGTCGTACGGCCAACCATCCGGCCATCGGCGAAGACCGGCTCGTCATGATAGAGCATCGTTTCGGGGTCGGTCAGTCGAAACTGGACAAGCCGGCGTGTGCAACCCGCATCGCGCTGGCGTAGCAGTGCGTCGCGACCGATGAAGTCACGGCCTTCCAATTTCACTGTAAACATCAGGCCGGCATCGAGCGGCGTATCCTCATCGCCGATATCATGGCCCCAGTGGCGATAGGCCTTCTCGATGCGGCAGCTATCGAGCGCGTGCAGGCCGGCGAGCTTGAGGCCATGCGACTGGCCAGCCTCGAGAATCGCGTCGAACACATTGCGCGCGAATTCGGCGCCGACGTAGATCTCCCAGCCGAGTTCGCCGACGTAAGTGACGCGGTGTGCGCGGACCCGAGCGTAGCCGAGCTCGATTTCCGCCCAGCCGCCGAAGGGATGGTTCGCGTTCGAGAGATCGGCGCCGGAGGCGGCCTCGAGCAGGGCGCGCGAATTCGGACCCATGATGCAAAAGGTAGCTTCGCCCGAGGTGATATCGGTGACGATGCAATGCGCATCGGCCGGCACATGGCGTCTCAGCCAGGCGAGATCACGACGCGCAGCCACGGCGGCCGTTACGACAAGGAACTCGTAGCCAGAGAGTCGCGTGATCGTCAGGTCGGCTTCAATGCCGGCGCGATCGTTCAGCCATTGCGTATAGACGATCCGACCGGGAGAGACGCTCACTGAATTGGCGCAGATGCGGTTCAGCACGGCTTCGGCGTCGCAGCCCTCGACGCGGAATTTTGCGAAGGAACTCATGTCGGTGAGCGTGACGGCGGTTCGCGTCGCAAGGTGTTCGGCGGCCGAATAGGCGAACCAGTTCTGCTTGCCGTAGCTGTAGCCGTATTCCGGTTTCACTCCCGGCGGCGCGAACCAGTTGGCGCGCTCCCAACCCGCCGTCTCGCCGAAGCAGGCGCCGGCCGCAATGAGCCGCTCGTGGACCGCTGAGGTTCGAACTCCGCGTGCAGTCTCATATTGGCGATAGGGCCAATGCATGGCGTAGAGCAGTCCGAGGGACTCGGATACGCGCTCTTTCAGGTAGCGCTTGTTGGTCTGGAAGCCCTGCACGCGGCGGATGTCCACGTCGGCCAGATCCATCGGTGGGTGACCGGCGGCGATCCATTCCGCGAGCGCCTTGCCGGCGCCGCCAGCCGATTGAATGCCGATCGAGTTGAACCCGCTGGCCACAAAGAGCCGCTCGACATCCGGCGTCTCGCCCAGGAGGTAGCGGACATCCGGCGTGAAGCTCTCCGGGCCGTTGAAGAAAGTGCGGATGCCGACGTTGCCCAGTGCCGGCAAACGCCTGATCGCGGCCTCCAGAATGGGCTCGAAATGCTCGAAGTCATAGGGGATTTCGCCAAACTCGAAGTCCTGTGGGATGCCGTCGACACTCCATGGCTTGGCGTTCGGTTCGAACGCGCCGAGCAACAGCTTGCCGGCGTCCTCTTTGTAATAAGCGCAACTATCGGGATCGCGCAGCACCGGCAGGTTCGGATCAAGACCGGAGAGCGGCTCGGTGACGATGTAGAAATGCTCGTTCGCCTGAAGCGGGATATCAACGCCGGCCGACTTGCCGAGGCGCCGCGACCACATGCCTGTGGCGATGACAACATTCTCGGCCGTCACCTCGCCACCCGCAGTCGCAACCCCGATCGCGCGACCATTTTTGGTCAGGATCGCGGTAACCTCGGTATTTTCGAACACTTTGGCGCCGCGCGATGTTGCGCCTTTGATCAACGCCATCGTCGTGTCGATCGGGTTGGTCTGGCCGTCGCCGGGCAGGAACACGCCGCCGACGACATCATCGACGTTGAGGAGCGGCCACATCTGGCGGATATCTGCGGGTGAGACCTGATTCACTTCGAGCCCGAATGTCTTCGCCATAGAGGCGCCGCGCAGCAACTCCTCCATGCGCTCGCAATTCGTCGCAATCGAGATCGATCCCCGTTGCTTGAAGCCCGTCGCCTGTCCGGTTTCCGCCTCCAGCGTCGCGTAAAGCTCGGTTGTGTAGCGCGCGAGTTTCGTAAGGTTTGCGGTCGCGCGGAGCTGTCCGACAAGACCAGCGGCATGCCACGTCGTGCCGCTCGTCAAGCGCTTGCGCTCCAGAAGCACGACGTCGGTATGACCGAGCTTGGTCAGATGATAGGCGATCGACGCGCCCACGACCCCGCCGCCGATGATGACGGTCCGAGCATGTGATGGAATGGGGTGGGTCACGCGGCGGGTCCTTGAACGATGTTGTCGTTGGAGGGGGCGGAACGCACGATCTTAGTTTCGGACGTTCACTCGCCCTCGTTGGAGAGCAACAGGGAGCGGGGTTGCACGAGTCTCGATCTATCCCCTCAGCCGCGCGTTCTCGGGATCCCATATTGGCTCCGCGACGATCCTCGCCTTGCGGCGCTCCTTGAACAGCAGGATCTCGAACTCGGTTCCTGGCTCGATCGTATCTGGCGGCACATAGGCGAAGGCGAGCGATTTGCCGACAGTGTGACCGAAGGCGCCCGACGTGGTGACCCCGACGATCTTTTCGCCGACGTACACCGGTTCGTTGCCCATGCAATCGCTATCGGCGCCATCCACTTCGAGATAGACCAATCGCATGCGCGGACCACGCTGCTTCAGCCTCAGAGAGGCGTCGCGTCCGATGAAGTCCGGCTTGTCCAGACGGATGAACCGCGCCATCGAGGCCTCGAACATGTCGATTTCGGTCGTCAGTTCCGAGCCCCAGCCGCGATAGGCCTTCTCCATCCTCAACGAGTTCATCGCATAGGCGCCGAACAGCCGCATGCCATGCGGCTTACCCGCCGCCATCAGCGCCTCGAACACCTTCGGCATCTCAGCCATTGGCACATGCAGTTCCCAGCCGAGTTCGCCGACATAGTTGACGCGCAGCAACCGCACCCCCGGAACGCTGGCGACCGTAGCCACGCGGCCGGTCAGCCAGCGGAAGCCGGCATTCGCCAAATCGATGTCCGTCACAGCGGCGAGCACATCGCGAGATTTCGGCCCTGCCAGCACCAACGTTCCGAACGCGTCGGTGACGTCGGTAATCGCGACGTCCTCTTCCGGCAGCCGTCGCCATGACAGTTGATCGAAATCATGCAACTGCGCAACCGCCGCCGACAGCACGTAGTAATGGTCGGCGCTAAGCCGCGTGACGGTCATTTCGCTCTCGATAAACCCGTTCGGGTTCAGAAGATGACCGAGGACCAGGCTCCCATCTTTCGTAGGAATTTTATTGGCGCAGATCCGTTCGAGGAAGGCGTGCGCGTCCGGCCCCTTCACCTCGAATTTCGAGAACGTCGAGAGGTCCATGAGCCCGACCGCTTGCCGAACCGCCAGCGCCTCGGCCTTGACCGCGTCCCACCAATTCGACCGACGGAAGGAATAGCGCTCGCCCTCACGCGAACTCCCGCCAATCGCCGCAGTGTCGTACCAGCGGGCGCGTTCCCAGCCGAAGATTTGCTGGAACAGGGCGCCCTCGGCCTTGAGCCTGTCGTGCAGCGAGGACTTGCGCAGATCGCGGCCGACGGAGTGCTGTTCGCCCGGCTTGTAGCAATAATACATGTGGTGATAGTCGGCGACGGCGACGGTTTCCGTGTAGTCGGCCGTCGCCCAATTGCCGAAACGGCGCGGATCGAACTCGCGCATATTGATGTCAGCCTGACCGTGCACCATCCATTGCGCCAGGTATTTGCCGGCGCCGGCGCCCTGGCAGATGCCGATCGAGGCGCCAGTGTGCATCCAGTAGTTCTTTGCTCCCGGCGCAGGACCCGAGAGATAGACGCCATCGGGCGTATGCGTGATGGCGCCCGATATGATCGATTTCACGCCGACGCTATTGAACAGCGGCATGCGCTCGGCGGCCTTTTCGAGCCACGGCATAAGGCGATCGAGCTCGGGCGTCACAAGTTCGCTCTCGAAGTCCCAGGCCGGCGGCTTGCTCTCCCAGCATGTGTGCGCGGTCGCGGTCTCGTAAGGGCCGATCAGGATGCCGTTGGTTTCTTCGCGCAGGTAAGCATGGCTGTAGGGATCGCGAACGACCGGCAGCTCCGGCCCGAAGTCGATGAGCTCCTTGACCGGCTCGGTGATCAGGTAGTGGTGCAGCATATTGGCGATCGGCACGAGATGGCCGGTCCAGGCCCCAATAACATCGGCATAGGAGCCGGCGGAATTGACGACATGCTCGCTGGTGATCGTGCCTTGCTCCGTGTCGACGGCCCATTCTCCCGAAGGCAAATGCCGGACATTCGTCACGCGACAGCGGCGGATGATTTCGGCGCCGAGCTTGCGCGCGCCGGCGGCCATGGCGAGCGTTGCGTCGGCGGGGGCGACGTGGCCGTCGGTCACGGTGCGGAAGGCAGCTTTGACGCCGAATGTATCGAGGAACGGGTGGTGCTTCGGGATCTCCGACGGGCCGATAATCTCGCCTTCATAGCCGGCTAGTTTCGAGATGCCGTAGACGTATTTCAGCCAATCGACCTCTTCGTCAGTCGTCGCGAGACGCAGGCCGCCGCAGCCGTGCCAGGAGACGGCCTGGCCCGTCAGCGCCTCCAGCTTCGGATAGAGTTCCGTGCCATAGACATGCACCTTCGTCATATTGAGCGACGAGTTGAAATGCGGGCATTGACCGGCAGCATGCCAAGTGGAGCCGGATGTCAGCTCGCCCTTTTCGATCAGGACGACGTCGACCCAGCCCTCGAGCGCCAGATGATAGGCAAGCCCGACGCCCATGATGCCGCCGCCGATGATGACCACGCGAGCATGCGATTTCATAAGAGCCTCACAATTCCGCGGGAAAACCGGGAGCGCGCAGATCGGTCCTGAGGGCGTCCTCGAGCAGCTTCACGATTGCCGTCGAATAGGCCTCGCCACCATAGGCTTGCCGGCCGCGAATGAACGTCTGCTCGGCGATCGATGCGAGATCGAGCGGCACGCCGAATTCACGCCCATAGTTCAGCGCGAAGCCTAGATCCTTGCAGGCAAGATCCATCGTGAAATTGATGTTGTAGCTGCCGTTCAGGATCAACTGGCCTTCGGTCTCATGCACGAAGCTGGTTCCAGAAGACGCGCTGATCACGTGAAAGGCTTGCGCGAGGTCGATGCCGCCCCTTTTCGCCAGCATCAGCGCTTCGCCGCAGGCAAGCAAATGGATGAAGGCGAGCATATTGGTGATCACCTTGATCACCGCCGCCTTGCCGATCGGCCCGACGTGGAAGATCCGGTTGCCCATCGCTTCCAGAGCCGGCCGATGCGTCTCGAAGAGATCGGGATCGCCGCCGACAATGACGGTGATCTCGCCGTTCGCGGCCAGATGAACGCCGCCGGTTACGGGGCACTCGAGCATGGGGATGCCGGCGTCGGCCGCGATCTTGGCGAGCCGCAGCGCCTCGGCCTCGCCGTTGGTGCTCATTTCGATCCAGGCGCCGCCCGGCTTCAACCCGGCAAGAATGCCGCGCGGACCGGCGAGCACCTTCTCCGAGACGGCTGGCGACGGCAGGCAGGTGATCACGGCGTCGACGTCTGCCGCGAGGCTTTGCGCGTCATCCGCCCATGTCGCGCCCTTGGCCAGCAGGCCATCGGCATTTGCCTTGACGATGTCTGTGACGACGACATCAAAATCGCGCCTGACGAGGCTCCCAGCGAGATGTCGCCCGAGATTTCCGAGGCCGATAAAGCCGTATTTCATTGAGATTTCGGCCCTTTTCGCAGAGTGATCCGGGAAGATTATGGGAAAACCGACGTGTCCACAAACGAAGGAAAATGGGGCTGAGAGGCGATTTTTTTTGTGGAAGTCCGAGCTTCCGAATTCCCCAAGTCGATCTGGGTTGCGATGCTGCGAGGAAAAGCCCCTTCTTGCGGCGCTTCGCTCAGGCATCGTCAATGCGATTGCAACCAGCGAGAGCATCGCGGGCTCGAATTCTAAAGATCGACAAAGAGAGCGCTGAAAGTGAGAGCACAGCGCCGCTGGTGCTTCAGTGCTCGGCGCTGAGACTTGTTTGCAGTTCAGACTATCGGAGGTCGGTCCGACTTGTCGCGCTCAAGCAAACGACGCGACTTCGAGGCAACGATTTACGCACTCGAAGTTCGCTTCAACGGATGAGGTCAGGCGACCTGAAAGATTCGGAACCCTTCAACTTCCTTAACCAGATCGAATCGCGTCCAACGGTCGAAGTCGTGCAAAATGACGAGTTGATTAAGGTCGCCGTTGATCTCTTTGTTGATTCGGTCGAAAGATTTCAGTTGATCCCAAGCGCTTCCGATTCCGGAGCCGAGCGGAATATAGACCCCGTCATTGTCCTTGCCCGTCAGGTTCTGCGCGCCGTAGATGCAATCGCCGGCAACGACGATACGCCCCTTTGCGGTTTCGAGCGTCGCGAACTGCTGTCCGAATGTATGTCCTTCGCCTGTGCGGACATGGACACCAGGCAAGACATCGTCCTGGTCGCCGTCGATCAGGGACAACCGATGCTCCTTAGCGGCGTCAAGCGCGCTGTAGATGTCATCGGGATCGAGCACGGCCGTCAGGAAACTGAACCGGCGGGGCAGGGCCATCAACTCGACCCAGCTCAGCAACTCCTTCTTCTGGAGGTGCAACACCGCGTTGGGAAACTTCTCGATCGATCCCATGTGATCGAAATGAGCGTGAGACAGAACGATGTCGGTTATGTCTGCGGCTTCAACCCCCATCTCGGCTACCATTCGGACGGGCGAGATCCAGTCGGGAATGCCGAATTTTTCGGCGACCGCGACGCCATTTCCCTCTTTCATGAAGCCGCAGTCGACGAGGATGTTTCGCTCGCCATTGCGCGCGAACACGAAGGCGAACGGAAGGTCGATCGTTCCCTGATCGTAAGCGCCCTGGAGCAGGGTTGCGACGGGCTGGTTTTTGCTGCGCGCGTATTCGAGGACGAAGACCTCCCACGGACGGGAAGCATTTGGCGCTGATTTGTCGATCAAACTCGTATCTCCACTCAAGCCCAAAGACTATTTCTTCACATGGCGCGATTCCGCGCGCGCCGTGATCACGGCGATGATAAGCACGCTGCCGTTGAAGATCGGCTGAACCCAGAACGGCGCTCCGAGCAGATTGAGCCCGTTGAAGCCGACCGCCATCAGCACGATCGCGATCACGGCGCCGGGAATGTTGTAGTAGCCGGGGCGGTAGGTCGTCACACCGAGGAAAGCGGCCGCGTAGGCGGGCAGCAGCAACTCCGGTCCGAAGCCCGCGTTTGCGGCGCCGTTCTGCCCGAGGGCGAAGATCGCTCCAACGCCAGTCAGAACGCCGGCGAGCGTGAAAGCGACGATCTTTAGCAGACCGGTCCGGATGCCGGCGAGAAAGGCGACGCGCTCCGACCCGCCGATTGCATAGAGCTTGCGCCCAAACGGGGTCTGCTCGAGCACATAGAGCAAAATGAGAGCGATCACGGCTGTCAGCCATACCGTTATGCCGAGGCCGAGGAAGTGGCCTTGGCCAATCGAGAGGATGGTCTTCGGGATGCCTTCGAACAGCACCTGTCCGCCGCTCAGGCCCATCGTCAAGCCGCTGAGGAGGATGCCGGTGCCCAAGGTTGCGATGAAGGAGCTGATCCGAAAATGGACGGTCAGAACTCCGTTGAGCAGTCCGACCAGCGCGCCTCCCAAGAGCATCGCCGGAATGACGATCCGCCCATCGAACCCCTGGCCGCCGAGAAACGCGCCCAGCATCGTCAAGAAGCCGATCAAGTTGCCGAGCGACAAATCGAACTCGCCCACGACGAGCGACAGAATCGCCGCGAACGCCGTACAGCTCACGACGGCCTGGACGACGAGCAGGTTTTGCCAATTCGCCGAGGTGAGAAACTGATCGCTAAGCAGCGAAAACACGACGACGAACAGCACAAGGAGCAGCGCCGTCGCGTAGCGCGTCAAAATCAGGATCGCAGTCTTTTCCAGGATCGACTGCTGTCGCGCCGGTCTTCCAACCGCGCCGCTGCCATCGACGGTTTGAGAGTCTCTGACGTTCATGCGTAAGACCAGCTGCTGATTACGTTTTGATCAAGATCGCCGCCGACCAGCTCCGTCGCGACGGCGCCGTCGCGCAGAATGAGGACGCGCGAGCACATAGCGGCGAGCTGTTCAGGCTCGGTGGAGAAGAAAAGGATTGCAACCCCTTCCTGCGCGGCGTCCTGCATCGCCTTGAACATCGTCGCGCGCGCGTTGGGATCGACGCCCGATGTCGGATCATCCAACACGAGGACCGGCGGACGCAAGAGCAGCCATTTGCCCAGCAGCACTTTCTGCTGATTGCCGCCGCTGAGCTGGCCGAACAACGAGGTGGGCCGGGCCGGCCGCACGTCGAATTCGCTGATCACGCGATCCATCACGCGCTTTTCGCGAGGCCGGGCGTGCCAGTAGCGGTCGAACGCGGGAAGGAGCGCGTTCTCGGTGAGGTCCAGCGATGCAATGCCGCCCGAGCGGAGGCGATCCGCGGGAAGCAGCGTAATACCGGCTTCGATGGCCCGCCGCGGCGTCATTCCTTGTGGCAAGTCACGGCCGCTGACCCTCAAGCTGCCGGCCGTACGCGCGACGGCGCCGCCCAACACCTGCGGCAACTCGCCTACGCCGCTCTCGATCAGACCCGCGACGCCGACAATCTCTCCCTTTCGCAGCGTGAAAGAGACATCTCGCATGAACGTTCCGGCGAGGTGTTGCGCTTCCAAGACGATGTCGGCTTCTGGCGCCCCAGCGGCGACGCGGCGACGCTCGGCCGCGCCGGCGGCGGCCCACAGGCGGGATACGCTGCCGTTCGGGAGCGCCGCCTTCGCGTCGTGCCTAGGCTGTTCCGGCCCAACCATAATCTGGACAAGCGTCTTGTCATCCACCGCGTCGGCCGCCGCCGCGTGGACAACCCTTCCGTTGCGCAGAACCGTCACCCGATCGGCGCGGCCCTGCAGTTCTGCGAGCCGGTGCGTGACCATCAACACGGCCGTCCCCGATCGCGCGATTGCGGTCACGCGATCGAGAAAAATTGTCGCCTGCCGCTCCGGCAGCGACGCCGTAACTTCGTCAAGGATCAGAAGTTCGAGCCCGGTCTTCACCTGATCGAGCGCGATCACCATCGCGACCAATGCGCGTTCGGCGGGGCTGAGCGTGCCGGCGAGTTGGTCCGGATCAACGCCGACGTCGTAGGCTTTAAGCATCGCCGAGGTATCGGCGCGCAGCTTGTTCCACTGAACTCGGCCGCCACGCGTCGGATAGCCGCGGAAGAGCGCGATGCCTTCCGCGACCGTCATGCTGTCGATCAGCGGCGCTTCCTGATGCACCACCGCTATGCCGAGGTGGTTCGCCTGGTGAGGTGAGGCGATCGCCGAGACCCGCGTAGTCCCGACCGAGATTTCCCCTCGGTCGGGCTGGTACACGCCGCTCAACGTCTTGGCGAGCGTTGACTTTCCGCTGCCGTTGGCGCCCAGCAAAGCATGGATTTCGCCGTTGCTGAGGCTGATTCCGACATCGTCCAGCGCTTTCACGCCCACGAATTGCTTTGTCAGCGCTGTCGCCGTCACCCCCATCGAGCGCTACTTCCAGAGCTGGAGAAATTTCTCCTGATAGCCAGTGTGCGCCTGCCAATCGGAGCCCGGCGGCGGCAGATTGGTCTTGTCCAGAACCACGAACGGCAGGTTTTCGCTATGCGGTTCGAACAGCGGCTGCTTGTTCAGGAGCCGGATGGTCTGATCGACGATCGCCCATCCCATGTATTCGTTGTCGTACGCCGCATCGGCAACCTGGATTCGGCCCTCACGAATAAAATTGAGGTTCTGTTGGTTGCCAAGCGCGGCTACGATTTTCACGCGGTTGCCCATTCCGGCCTGCATCAAGGCCGCGACCTGAGTCGCCGCCGGAGGGTCGAACGCGCCGTAGATATAGTTCACGCCGGGGTGGGAGCGAACATAATCGACCGTCATCTGGCCGAGTTGGGTCGCGATCTGCGTCGCGGTGAAGTAGATCTGCTTCGAGACGACGCAGCTCTTGCACTCGCTGAAACCCTTCAGAACGCCGACCTCCTGGGCCATGATGGAGGGGAATTCCTTATCGGAAAACAGCGCAATGTTCGCCTTCCCGCCGGAGTCGGCGTTTATCCATTGCGCGACGTGGAGGCCAAGCGTTCCGTAGTCCGGAGACACATCGAACGCGAACCCGAGTCCGCCCGGCGCCGAAAGCTTCACGGGATTTGGGCTGTCGATGCCATTCGAGCCCGCGACGACTGGGATGCCGGCCTTCTTGGCTTCGCTCAGCGCAAGCTGAATCAGGTTGGGATCGATCGCAATTGTCGCGATCACATTGGCTCCCGACGAGATCGCGTCCAGGATCGCGGCGTTTTGTTTGTTGGGGGTGCCGCCTCCATCATAAACCTTGACGGTCCAGCCGAGCTTCTCGGCGGCATGCTGAATGCCATCGGCGGGCGACACACAGCCGTGAAGCACCGAAAGGCAGGTCACCACCGCGATCTTGATGCCTTTTGGCGCTTTCGCCGGGGTGGTGGGCCCAGCATATGCGGGCGGCGTCATGGTGCGCGCGGCTGTCAGGATAGGATCGTCCGCGGCCTTCGCCGGGAGGGTCGTAGCAGCGCCAACGCTCAATGCCGTTGTGAGAGCGAGCAACGTCGCCCTAGCCGTAGCGCGCGTGCGCCTCGACCCATCTGCGACACGATTTTGAGATGCACGACGCATTGTTCCTCCTATTGCCTGTCCGCCTTGTTGGCGGCGTTACCACGCGTATTTCTGCAAACAATCATAAAGGTCGGCGCCATGACGTCCTGACAGGATCGTGGCGACAATATTGACTCGCACTGACTTGGCGGGGCAGGGCTGTTCGACTTCAACCTGCTTCGATGTCTTCGGAGGCAAGCTTCGATAGCCACCGAGCGCCGCGCGGTCGAGCTTTTCGTCTATGATAGGGGAGAGTTACGGTCAGTTCAGTTTCAACTCTCCTCCCTCACGCTAATTTGACCGGCACCGGTCTCTCGAGCGTAGCGCATGTGTGAACGTTTGCGCGATTGATGCACATACGTCGCATTGGAGGTTGAGCGCTGTCAAGCGACGACGCGCGGGCGCTCGCCAAAAAAGCCATGAAATATCAACCAGAAGTGATTGTCAGTGGACCGTTTTCCTCAACTTCCGGTAGTGATTGAATTGCGTCACCCACGCAAATGATTTCGGCTTGCGCATATGCGCAGTTGCGACTGGGGATGGGCATACACGGGGAGCGCGGAATCCGACGCGCGAAGCTGGAGGCAGCCGACGAATTGGTCGACCGTCTCCTTGACGACTTCGGTCTCGGAAGAGGCGAGCGAGTCTCGGCGTTGGTCAATTCCCTTGGGGCAACGCCGCTCGAGGGCCGCGAGCGTCGAATTCCATTACGCCGCTTTCGTCGAGTCGCGCCGCAAAGCGGCGGCGCTACGGGCGGAACTCGCCGGTTGGGTGCGCTATTTTCGGGGAGGGGTCCCGCTCTGACGCCGAAGCACAGGGAAGCCTCTCCCGGGGGCCAGAGGTCGGATTACGCCCCAACCGATCGGTCGTCGCCGATTGCCGGGGTGCGCGAGATCGGAACCCCAGATGGCCTGATAGGTGTCGACGCAGCGCCCCTGACGCTGAAGCACGACGAAGGCCGCGATGAGAAGCATCCACCAACTTCCGATTACAAGCGGCATCCAACGCGGCGCGTCGGCGATGATCAGTCCGAGCGTCGTCGTCGGAAGCACAAGGATCAGCGCGAGCCAGCCAAGGGTCTTGTGCACATATTCGAAAACCACGCGCCGAGGGGTCATGTCATAGTGGTCCCCGCGCATCGCCGGGGATGTGGGCCCGCCCTTGTCGCCCCGAAGATAGCCCGCGAGAATCTGGGCCCAGCCAAGCCCCGCGACCATCCAGCCCAGGATGTGATGAGCCGTCGCGAGCGGGGCGTCCGAGACGGCATGAAGCGCCGCGGTTGCCGCGGCGATGGTCATGAGCCCGATTCCGATGTTCTGCACCCAGAAATGCGTGCGCCACCAGGCCTTGTTGTCGAGGATGCGTGGCCAGTCCTGCTTCGGCGTCACCTTGAAGAATTGCGCCGCGAAGCCGCCGAGCGGCAGCAGGAGGCTCCAGCTCAGAACCATCAACCGGGCGTGCCAATAGGCCCAGGGCTCGATCTCGTGGTGCGACGCCCCGGACAGCGGCGTAAGCAGCCAGTTGATAGTGGGGGAGATCAGGGGCATCGCGTCCTCGCCATCAAGTTCCCTCAAAGGCATTGTCAGAGTAAATTCTATACTGCCCGCTCGCGCACCGGGGCGGGCCCTCACAGCATCGTGTCAATCGGCAGAGGCAGGTATGAAAGGGAATCTAGTGCGTCTTTTTATTGGCACCCCTTGCTACGGCGGAGTGGTCACCACGCGATATATGCAATCTATTTGCGCTTTACTGTGTCAAAAGATACCTAATCTAAACGTGTCGATAAAAACCGTCGCCTATGAATCTCTGATAACTCGGGGCCGAAATACAATCGTGGCAGCCTTTCTTGACCTCCCGGCTGAAACCCATCTGATGTTCATTGACGCAGACATAGGCTTCAGTGTGGACCAGATTCAGAGAATGCTGAACTTCAACCAGGATGTCGTCGCGGGCATGTATCCGCTGAAAAAGATCGACTACGATCAGGCGGCCTTCCAACGCGCCGCTGCCGGAGAACCGCTAGAAACCGCTCAGCTTCGCTATGTAGGAGTGCCGTGCGAAGGCGAAGAGCGCAAGACCATGAACGGATTTATCACGGGTGTTTATGCCGGGGCGGGCTTCCTGTTGATCAAGCGGCGCGCTCTGGAGTTGATGGCGGCCAAATATCCAGAAACGCACTACACAGCCGCTCACAATGCCGCCGTAACCAACCCGAGTCCCAATCTCTTCGCCCTTTTCGACGGTCTGATTGACCCTAAAACCGGGCACTATCTCAGCGAGGACTACGCGTTCTGCAACCGTTGGCGGGCGCTTGGGGGAACAATCTGGCTCGATACGCGCAGCAAGCTCACGCACGTAGGGCCGCATGACTTTGTGGGCGACACAATGGCGCGTTTTGCCTAGGCGTGTCTTCTGCGGCCACGGATATCGCTCAGAGCGTCAATGTTCTCCTGGGCGATTTCGCGAAGGGACATGCTTCGCTCCTGTCAATCACTAGACGGTTCAGAGATTGGCGCGTTAACAACGTGGGCATCGGAAAGACGGCGGCGAGGGCCCGTCGGTATCGCTATACGGCGTTGTCACATTGTCGAGCTGAGAACGCGAGGCGATTGTGTTATGCGCAATTTCACGCGACGCTGCGCGCCACGCGCCCATCGCCGCGGCGCGAAGGGTGCGCGGAATTCTGAATAGACGTTCAGAAACCTACGCTCGGCGCGAGAAATTGGTCGATTGGGCCATTGTGGCGCCGCATCGCCGTGTTTTAGGCGAACCGGCGCCCGATTTGCGACATGACCATTCGGCATTCCTCGAAATGGTCGTTGGATCGGATCCACGACGGATGAGCGCCGAAGAGCGCAACGCGCGGACAACGGAGGTGGGTTAATGCGCGCATTGAAGAAGACGACTGCGGTCGCGGTGACCGCCGTCGTGATCGGCCTCGGCGTCGTCTCGACGACGACGCCCGCCGCAGCGTGGGGTTGGGGTTGGGGTCCAGGCTGGGGTTTGGGCGCAGTCGGCGCTGGTGTTGTCGCCGGCACGGTCGCCGGCGCGGCGATCGCTTCGTCGCACCCGTATTACTATGGCCCCGGCCCCTATTACGGCCCGGGCCCCGGTTATGGCCCTGGCCCGGACGGCTGCATGGCCTATCGAAGGGTCTACAACGCCAACGGCCACTACATCGGCCGCAGGTTGGTCGACCTCTGCCAGTAAGCGTTGGGTCCATCAGCAAGTTTCGCCGGCGTGGCTCGGCTCCCTGACGCCGGGGGGAGGCCGACCGCCCTCGTAGAAACTGGCGGGTTCAAGAGGCCCCGCGCGAGCGGGGCCTTTCCTTTGCGCTCGACGGGCGAGCGCCGTCGCCTTGGCGTGATCGCTGCTTGCGCGGCTCCGCCGCCGATCGGCCGCCGGACGCCACACGCAGCGGTTGACCGCTTTCCGTGCGCGGGCTGACCATGGCGCGGTGGGGCATGCCGTCGCCGGCCTTCTCCCTCAAGGGGCGCAATTCCGACCCCGGCGTGACGAACGTGCGCAACGTCGCCTTGCCGCATTAGGGCCGCGGCGCTCGTGACCGGACCTGTGCTCACCAATTCGGCCCTTAGCTGGCTGAGGCGGCAATATCGACCACCAGCTTGCCCCTTGCCATGCCTTTCTTGATGACGCGGTAGGCCGTCGCACATGGTGCTCAGGGTGAACCGCCGCTCGTCCAGGAGCGGCGCCAGCCGTTCGGATTCGATCAAACGCGTCGCCTGCTCGAGGATCTCGCGGTGATGCCGGCGCCCCTTGCCGGACAGCAGCGGCCGCAAGATGAACACGCCGGAATAGGTCGCTTCCTTGAAGGAAAGCGGAGCCAGCGCATGAGTCCCCCAGCCGAGGCAGCTCACCACATGCCCAAAGCGCCGCACGGCCTCGAAGGATGCATCGAGGGCTGCGCCGCCCACGGTGTCATAGACGCGGTCGAAACCGCGCCCACCGGTCAGGCGCAGCACATAATCCGAGACAGGCTCAGTCCGGTCGATGAAGGTCGCGCCCAGGCGCTCGATGATGGCGCGGCTATGCGCTGATCCGGTCGCGAAAGCTTCCGCGCCGAAGGCGCGTCCGAGCTGGACCGCGACATGGCCGACGCCGCCGGCGCCGCCCTGGACCAGGAGGGTTTCGCCCGCGCCAACGGCCATGCGATCGACCAGTCCCTCCCAGGCGGTGATGACCACAGAGGGGAGCGCCGCCGCCTCCTGCATCGAAAGATTTGCCGGCTTCACGGCCAGAAGATCCGCGTCGACAGCGGCATATTCCGCGAGCGTTCCCTGCAGGCCGCCGACACCGCCGGCCATGCCGTAGACTTCATCACCGGGCCGGAAGGCGGTCACGGCGGAGCCCACCGCTTCGACGGAGCCGGCAAGGTCAATTCCGAGGATCGCCGGCAACGGATGGCGGGCATGCTCCGCCGCGCCGGCATGGATCTTCGTATCGAGCGGATTGACGCCGCTGGCGGCGATGCGCACCAGGACCTGAGCAGGTCCGGGCACCGGCGCCGAGATGGCGGCAATCCGGAACGACGCGCCGTACGTATCGAGGATCGCGGCTTTCATCGTCTTGGTCATGATGCTCTCTCCAGTAAGGCCGCTGCTGACTATTGCGATTTTTCTCCTGCATGGACATAAATGAACTCGCACGAAATTCATGCAGTTCTGTTTGGGTGTCGAATGGAGTGGAGCGATCTCAGGATCTTTCTCGCGATCGCCCGCGCGGGCACGCTCGGCGCGGCCGCGCGGAGCCTAGGTCAGTCCCAGCCGACCATGGGACGCCGGCTGCGGGCGCTGGAGACCGCGGTCAGCCATGCGCTGTTCCAGCGGACCGCCGACGGCTTCGTCCTGACGCACGAGGGCAACGCTGTCCTCGAACACGCGGAGCGGATGGAGGAGGAGGCGCTCGCCTTCCAACGTCGGCTCGCCGGCTCCGATACGCAACTCGAAGGCATGCTGCGGCTCTCGTGTTCCGACTGGTTTGGCGCCTACATGCTGGCGCCCGTTCTGGCGGAGTTCGGCGAGCGCCATCCGAAGGTCTGCGTCGAGCTGCTTAGCGATCCGCGCCTCTATAGCCTGCCGCGACGCGAGGCCGACATTGCGTTCCGGATCAAGGCGTTCGAGGAGCCGGAGGTCATCTCTCGGCGGCTGCTGCACGTCTCCTACGCGGTCTATGCGCGGTCCGAGGCCGTGATCACCTTGGCCGGTGGGGGCGCGGGCGTGCGCCTGATCACGATGGACACGGCGTTCGCGGAGATGCCGGACGCGCTATGGCTGAAGCGGGTCCTCCCTGCTGCTCACGTCGCGATGCGCAGCAATAGCCGCGAGGTGCAAGCGGAGTTCTGCCGTCAAGGTATCGGGTTGGCGGTATTGCCGAGGCCGCTGGGCGACTGCATCCCGGGCATCGTGCCGATTGACGTGGGGGAGGCGCCGCCCGGACGGGACACCTATGTCGGATATCATCGGGACCTGCGACGGCTGTCGCGCATGCGGGCGCTACTCGACCTCGTCATCGAGCGTCTGGCGAATTGACAACGATCAACGTTCCTCACGGGCGACTCCGGTCATTGCCGTTGGGCGCAACGTCAACGACGCCAGTCAGGAACTCTGCGGGATCGGCGCTTTGCCCGACGTGAATTTCAAACCGCCCGGGTTCCAGCACCGGATCGAAACTCGGACCGATGAACGCCAACGCCTCTACGGGGAGTCGCCACATTGCATGCCCGCGCTCTCCCGCCGCAAGGACAATCTTACGCACGCCTTTCAGCTCCAAGACGGGGCGCGCGACGCTTGCGACCAAATCCCGCACGAAAAGGAATAAGGTCGCCTCACCGTCAACCAGGCTGTCGTTATGGACCGATACCGAGATCTCGACGCTTTCACCCGCCTTCAGGCGCCTCGGATCGCATCGCAGATCGTGGAGCGTAAACCGGCTGTAGGAGAGGCCGTGGCCGAACGGAAATTGCGGCGTTGCCGGCAGGTCGAAGTATGAACTGGTGTAACGCACGCCCGCCTGCGCGGGCCGACCGGAAGGGCGCTGGCTGAAAAAGATCGGCGCCTGTCCGACGTGGCGTGGCCATGTCACCGGCAACTTTCCAGTTGGGTTGAATTTCCCGGTCAAAACATCGGCGACGGCGTGGCCGGCTTCGCAGCCGAGAAACCAAGTGGCGAGAACCGCGTCTGCGCGTTCGAAGAGCCAGGGCAGGGCGAGTGGTCGACCCGAGGAGAGGAGCGCGACGACAGGCTTGCCCAGGTCAAGAATCGCCTCGGCGAGCGCGCGCTGCCGCCCCGGCAACCCGAGATCGGCGCGACTTGCGGCCTCTCCGCTCATCGACGCCGCCTCTCCGAGGCAGAGCACCACCAACTCGGCATTGCGGCATAGATCGACGGCGGCGGCGACGCCGCGCATGTCGTCTCCGGCGATATCGACCCCCGGAGCGCTGTCGATCCGGCGCCCGGGCAGTGCGGCTTCGAGCCCCTCCCGGATGGATACGGCCTCCTCTCCACGGCCCGCCGAAGCCCATGGCCCCAACATTTCGTGCGGCGCCGCGGCCAAGGGGCCGACAAGGGCGATGCGCCGTATGTCGGGGGACAGAGGCAACACGCCCCGCGCATGGGTGAGCAGCACGATCGATCGGCGTCCGACCTCGCGCGCCAGCTCGCGCCGCTCCGAGGCGCCACGCTCAGTTGCGCGAGAGCCGGCTGCGCCGCGCCGGTACGGATCGTCGAACAGGCCGAGACGCTCCTTCAGCCTGAGCACACGCCGCACGCTGACGTCGATATCCGCCATGTCGACGAGACCGCGTTGCAGCGCCTCTGGCAGGCCGTGGGCATAGGCGTCGCTCGTCATATCGATGTCGACGCCGGCCTTGAGGGCCAGCGCGGCGGCCTCCGCGATGTCCTCCGCCACGCCGTGATTGAGCAACTCTGCGATAGCGTTGTAATCGCTTATCAGCACGCCGTCGAAACCAAGGCGCGCCCGCAACCAGCCCTGGAGCAGCGGCGCGTTGGCGGTCATTGGCGTGCCGGCGATGTCATTGAAAGCGGGCATGATCGCTGCCGTCCCCGCCGCGACGGCCGCAGCGAACGGCGGCAGGTAAACCTCGTGCAGCGTTCGCTCGGAAAGGTCGGCAGAGGCATATTCACGACCGGCGGTCACCGCGCCGTAGGCGCAGAAATGCTTCGCCGTCGCGGCGACGCTGTCGGGCGCGCCGAGCTCATGGCCCTGGAAGCCGCGCGTCTTTGCTGCGGCGACTTGCGATGCGACCCACGGATCCTCTCCGGGACTCTCGACAATGCGCCCCCAACGGGGGTCGCGCGACACGTCGAGCATAGGCGCGAAGGTCATTGCGACGCCATCCATCGCGGCCTCCTCGGCGGCCGCGCGCGCAGTTCTCTCCCACAGCATGGGATCGAACAGGCACGCTTCCGCCAGCGGAACCGGGAAAATCGTGCGATGGCCGTGGACGACGTCGAGGCCCAGCAGCAAGGGAACGCCGAGGCGAGATTCGTCAACGGCAAGGCGCTGAAGGGTGCGCACTTCGTCTGCGCCCCAAAGGTTCAGCAAGGCGCCGATGCGCCCGGCGCGCACACCGCCAGCCACGTCGCGTAGCTCGCCAGGCCCGGTGACCGCGCGAGACGACGCGACCATATTAAGCTGCCCGATCTTTTCCTCGACGGTCATCGCCGCCAGCAACGTATCGATGCGTCCCATGCTCTACCCTCGTCGCATCCTCACGGCAGGATGGTTTCCATCCGTTATTTCTATTAAATCACGAAGCCGGCTGCCTCGGGGCCGCCGCGCGCCTTTTGAAGCAGCCATGAAGCAACTCCCGAATGTCCTTGACGGCGGCTCGGGCCAGACCATGTGACAGAGCGTAGCGGGAGCGGAATGAGTCGATGGGGGAACATGCGAGCGAGCCGTCATATGGCGATGGGAGCGGAGAGATCCTGACCGAGGATAGCCTGTCATCCGAGATCGTGCGGATGGCCTCGGCTTTGTGGGCATCGCGCCGGCGCAACACAATCTTGTTATTGGCCGCCGCGCTCGTCGCGGTCGTGGGCGCGACCGCCTTTGCGCAGATCAGGCTCAACGCCTGGAACCGGCCATTTTACGATGCGCTGACGCGCAAGGACATGCCCACCTTTGTCAGGCAGCTCGGAGTCTTCGTCGAGGTGGCGGGCATACTGCTCGTTCTCAACGTCGCGCAGACATGGCTGAATCAGATGTCCAAGGTGGCTTTGCGCGACGGCTTGGTGCGCGATCTGATGAACGAGTGGCTTTCGCCGCTACGCGCTCTCCGGCTGTCGAATTCAGGCGGGATGGGCGCCAATCCCGACCAGCGCCTCCAGGCGGACGCGCAGCATCTCACGGATCTTACGACCGACCTCGGTATCGGCCTGCTGCAATCGACGCTGCTCCTGCTGTCGTTCATCGGTGTGCTTTGGGGGCTGTCGCGAGGCATGTTTCTGCCGTTCGGCGGATACATGTTCGCTCCACCCGGCTATATGGTGTGGTGCGCGCTCCTGTACGCGGGAGCCGCATCGTTCCTCAGTTGGCGCGTCGGGCGCCCGCTGATCGTCCTTGACGCCGAGCATTACGCGCGGGAGGCCGAATTCCGCTTCGCCCTGGTGCGCGTCAACGAGGAGATCGAAGGCATAGCGCTGAATGGCGGCGAGGCCGATGAGAGGGGCCGGCTCGATGCGGTGTTCGAAACCGCGCTTGAAGTTTCGCGGCGCATCGTCGGCGCCGTAACGAAGCTAACCTGGATCACCGCCGGCTATGGATGGTTTACGATCATCGCGCCGATCCTGGTGGCGGCGCCCGGCTATTTCGCTGGACGCATGAGTTTTGGAGAGCTGATGATGGTGGTCGGCGCCTTCAACCAGGTGCAACAGTCGCTTCGGTGGTTCGTCGACAATTTCTCCACCATCGCGGACTGGCGCGCCACGCTGTTGCGCGTGGCAAGCTTTCGACGAACGATCCTGACGATGGACAGGCTCGGCTTGAGCGCCAGCCGCATCGTCGTGGACGAGGCGGAAGACCGGTCGATCCACATCGAGGACCTTCACGTCGCCTCGCCGGAGGGATGCATCTCGCTCAGCGAGATGCATCTCGATCTGAAGCCCGGTGAACACATCCTCATAGTCGGCGAAGACGGCGCCGCAAAAACCCTGCTTTTTCGCGCCATCGCCGGGCTTTGGCCCTGGGGAAGCGGCCGGATTGCGCGCCCGGCTCGTCAATCCATGATCTTCATGCCGACGCGCGCCTATGTCCCACCCGGCCTGCTGCGCGCCGCCGTCAACTATCCGCACTCTGCCGACGTCCACAAGGATGCGGTCATCAAGAAAGCGCTTGCCGATGTCGGTCTCGAACGCCTTCAGCCTCTTCTCGATAAATCGGACCGATGGGACCGTCTGTTGAATGACGACGCGAAGCAATGCCTGGCGTTTGCCCGCGTCATCCTGCAGAAGCCGCGATGGGTTGTGCTCAATGACGTGCTCGACGTCCTCGATCCCGTCTCGCACGGGCGGATTGTGGCGCTCTTCGCGACCGAGCTGGCCGATGTCGGCGTCATCAATATCGGCCGCGACGGGACCCAAAACGGCTTCTTTACCCGCACGCTGCATCTCGTAACCGATCCGCACGGGCTGACCTTCAAGCCGGCTGCCGAGCTCAGCGCTCTCGCCGAGAGCACACCTGTGCGCGAAGCCCTTTCCTCCCAATAGATGGCTTGCCGATGTCAGGCCTCGCCAATCCTGATCCGTGCGAAGGAAGCGACAGCGAGCGGCGCATAGTTGGGCGCTGCTCGCAACAACGACCTAGGTTTGTTGAGCCTTGCACAAGTGGAGTGTTCCATGAACCTCACTGACAAGAAACTCTGGACTATACGCGCCAGTAGCGGGAGCCCGCGGTTCGCCATCGACGACGAGTACGCAACGATGTGGATAGCCGAGCCATCAAAGAAGCCATGGCTGGAAATCGACCTCGGCGAGATCGCAACGCTCGGTGGCCTGGAGGTTTATTGGGGCGCCCGCGCCGCGGGTGTGTATGGATTCGAAGTCTTCGTTGGAGGGCGAGGTGTGGGCGCATCTTTGCAGCACGCGCCATGGCGAAGGCGGGCTGGACGTCTTTGCGTTCCCTCCAATCGCGGCCCGTTTTGTGCGCTGGACTTTCGACAATCCGGAGCCCGACCGGGGACAGGAGATCGTCGAAGTCAATCTTTACGCACCCGCCGATGCGACCTCTGTGGTGGAGGCGGGTCGCGTGGCGGCGCTCGGACACGCTCCCATCAAGCTAGCGGCAGGCGAGAGCGTCACGGTCGATTTCGGCTATACGCGAAATCCTCTCGGGGCCTTGATCGAGTGGGGCGAGATCTTTGGAACTGTGTTCTCGGTGCATCTGTCCGACGACGGGGAAAACTTCCGGGAAGTCGGCCGCATCGCCACCGGCGACGGCGTCAGCGACAGCTTCTGGTGGCGTTCCACGACCAGTCGCTTCCTGCGATTGACGATCCATGCGGCAAATTCGCGCGAAGGCGCCGTCATCAATGAATTGAAGCTTCGCATCCTCAACAAGGATCGCATGCCAATCGGCCAGTTGGAGCGAGCGGCCGCGGCGGGGCGTGGCGACCTCTACCCGCAGTCACTCCTAGGACGCCAAGTCTATTGGACTGCGTTAGGGGAAATCGATCATGAGGAAGAAGCGCTGTTCGACGAATATGGCAACCTCGAACCGCGACGCGGATTCGGCCAGATCACCCCATTGCTTCGACTGGGCGCAGACTTGGCCGGAGCGCCCGGGAGCGTCGATGTCCGCCAATCCTTAGCCAACGGGTCGCTTCCCATTCCGAGCGTCACGTGGTCGGCGCAAAACGTGGAACTTCATGTGACGGCGCTCGCCCATGCCGGTCAGGCTTTCGTCGAATACCAGGTCACCAATCGAAGCGGCAGGACGCAAACGGGAGCGCTTGTTCTCGCGGTGCGCCCTGTTCAGATCAATCCGTACTGGCAACACGGCGGCCACGCGATCATCAACAGCATCGCGGTCGACGGCAAACGTGCTTCGGTCAACGATCAGATATACGCCGCATTTTCCAGCGAAGCCGAGGTCGTGGCCATCGCGGACTTCGATGACGGAGACATCGTAAATCTGATTGAGAAAGGTCCCCATCCGACCGACAGGAGTCTTCGCTCGGACACCGGTCTCCTGAGCGCCGCGTTCGAGTTTGCTTTTTCCCTGACGCCGGGCGGCAGCGTCGCGTTCGTTGTTTCATCGCCCATGCGGGAGGGCGTCACGTCGAGCGCGGACGTGGGTTTCCCCGGCATCCGCGAGAACGTGATCCGGATCTGGCGCGAAAAGATTGGCCCACGAAGGATATCGGTCGGCGACCCGGAGGTGAGCGACACCGTGGAGGCGCAGACCGCGCTTATCCTCGTCAATGCGACGCCATTTGCCTTCAGGCCAGGTCCTCGCAATTACGATCGCATCTGGATTCGCGACGGCTCCTCGCAGGCGCTCGCCCTTCTCTGGGCCGGCTTGTTCGAAGAGGCCAAGAACTACGTCATCTGGTATTCCAAGCGCATTTACGAAAACGGCTTGGCGCCGCCGATCCTCAACATGGACGGCACGATCAATCGGGGTTACGGGAGCGACATCGAATTCGATGCGCAAGGAGAATTCGTCGGCATAGCCGCTGATGTGTATCGCATTACCAGGGATCGCGCCTTCCTCGACGCCATTTTCGAACCGGTGGCCCGAGCGACCAAGTTTATTGGGGAACTCCGCGCTCGAACCAATGCGCAGCATGGGCCGAAGACCCGTTTTCACGGCCTCCTCGCCCCATCGATCAGTCATGAGGGCTACAGCAAGCCGTCCTACAGTTACTGGGATGATTTTTTCGCGTTGAGCGCGCTGCGGAACTGCGAATACCTAGCCCGAGAGATGGGCGATATGGACCTCGCCGCCGATCTGAAATCAAAGGGCAAAGCGTTTGCAGCGAACCTCGCGCGCTCCATTCGGATGACCGCCGAGGCTGTTGGGAGAGGCCTCATTCCTGGCTCGGCCGATCGTGAGGACGTCGATCCAACTTCGACGTCGATCGCCTTTGAGCCATGCCGGGTCGAGGACGTCCTTCCACGTGAGTTCATCGCGGCGACCTATGACCTCTCCGCCGACCGTATCAAGCTGATTGACGACCCTGACTTCAAGGAAAACTACACGCCTTATTCGCTGCGCAACCTCAACGCCTTCGTGTCCCTGGGCCGATTCGATGACGCGTTCCGGTTGCTCTCAGTCATGCTCGCGGGCAGAAGACCCAAGGGTTGGCGGCATTGGGCTGAGGTCGTCTGGGGCGAGCCGCGCGCGCCGGAGTACATCGGCGACATGCCCCATACCTGGATCGGAGCGGAGTTCGCCACCGCCATTAGACGGATGCTTCTGCGAGAGAACGGCGGCGCCCTCGAACTTTTCAGGGCAGTCCCCGAGGGCTGGTGGGCGGGTGACGGGATCACTCTGCATGAACTCCCGACCGCGTTCGGCGCCGTCAATCTGGAAGCTCGACGTCGACAATCCCAGGTGACCATCGACCTCGCTTTGACGGGGCCGGCGCCGGAGCGCATCACCGTCCGTTATGGGGGGGCCAAACGCGCTCTCGCCGACGGACGGCGTTGCGACATCCGCGGCGACGTGATTTCGGCGCAGAACTTCAACCGGATGGTGATCGACTTCTGACCCGGCGCGTCGCCGCCGCCAGCTCGCCAACTGGCCTAATTCCGGCGCGCCGCGAATGGGTGGCGCGCCAGAGCGCACTAAGCCAACAATTTCATGGCGGCGTCGACGAGGTCTTCTCGCAGATCAGCCGGTTTCGCCATCAAGCCGGTGACGTATGCGCCGTTGATGAGCATCGCTATTTGAGACGCGACACGGTTAGGATCGCCAACGCCCAGCTTGGCGACAATCTTTGCGAGCCTGGCCCGCATTTCCTCCTTGTTGGCGCGAGCGGCGACCCGGCCGGGATGGTTGTCGTCAGGAAACTCCGTCGCCAGGTTCAGGAACGGACAGCCGCGATAGGCGGGCCCCCCAATCCGCCGCGCAATTTCGGATAGCAACGCCTCGAGCATAGCTCGCGGATCGTCAGCGTGCTGCTCTTCAATGCGATCCCACCACTCCGAGTTCAACCGATCCCGTTCGGCGGCGAAGGCGGCGATCAAAGCGTCCTTGGATTCAAACAGGCGATAGAGGGTCGTCTTCGACACGCCGGATCGCTCGACGACCGTGTCGACGCCGATAGCGCGGACGCCTTCGCGGTAAAACAATTCGTTTGCCGTCGCGAGGATCCGCTCGCGGGCGCTTACCTCGCCCTTTGGCGGGGCTCCTCGCCGGGGCCGGACTTCAGCGTCCATATCCGCTCGCTCCTGTCTTTTCGATTCTCCGCTTGACAAAGTTACAGACCTGTACGTACCATTTCAAGTGACGTACAGGTCCGTCACTTTAAGGGGGACGCCGATGCGCGCAATGCAGGCGGAAGCCTTCTCCGGCTATAATGGGCTGCGCGCAGATCGACTTGCCCAAACCATTACCGGCAAAGGACAAAGTGCTGGTCCGCGTCACGGCCTCCGGCGTCACACCGCTCGATTACACGATCCTCTCGGGGGGACACCCTCGCGCGAAGGCGCCGCTGGTGCTCGGTAACGAGGGCGGCGGCGTCATCGAGGATGCCGGCGCCTCCGGGCTCGCTGTGGGAAGCCGCGTGATGTTCACAGGACTCTATGGCGTTCGCGAGAATGGCGCGTGGCAAGAATGGCTACTGGTGAAGCCCGATGATCTGGCGTTCGTGCCCGACGCGATCGACGACGTCGTCGCGGCGACGCTTCCGGTGGCCTATTTGACGGCGCAGATCGCGCTGACGCTGGCCGGATTCAAGCCGGGCAAGACGGTGCTGGCGCCGGCGATCGGCGGGTCGGTCGGCAACGCAACCTATCAACTCGCGCGGGCGCAGGGCGCCGGCAAGGTGATTTCGACAGCCGGCGGCGCGGCAAAAGCCGCGAGGGCGCGCGAGCTTGGCTTTGAAAACGTGATTGACCTCACCGCCGAAGGTCTCGCCGACGGCGTTCGCCGGATAACGGCTAGCAAGGGCGTCGACGTCGCGATCGATAGCGTAGGCGGCGCCGTGACGGGTGAGGCGCTGAGCAGCCTTGGTCTCGGCGGCGTCCTCCTCACGTTGGGCTATTCCGCCGGACGCAAAACGACGATCGATGTGACAGACCTGATTTGGAAGGGCGCGCGAATGGCCGGCTTCTCTCTGTTCGCCCAATCGCCGACCACTGTCGCCACTGCGTGGCGGGACATCCTCCCGCTGATCGTCGGCGGATCCGTCAAGCCGATCGTCGAGCGGGTCTATCCCCTTGGCGAGGCGGGCCGAGCCTTGCGCCATCTGATTGAGGACCGGCCGTTTGGCAAAGTCGTCTTGGCGGGGTGATCGATATGACACCTGTCTCTGGGCGATTGAGGCGCGATGTGGCGCCGACTAAGCAAACGGTCCCCGAGACCGCCGGTAACCGCAACTCGATGTTCTGACCAAGGAGAACGCCCATGTCGGAGACCAACAAGGACATCGCCGTCGCCTTCTACAAAAAGGCCCTATTCGAAGGGCAAGTCGAAGACGCCTTTCGGCTTTACGCCGGCGCCCCCTATCGCCAGCACAATCCGCTCGTCGAAGACGGCATGGAAGGCTTGGAGAAGTTCGCCGCCTGGATCATGGCGAATCATCCGGATGCTCACTGCGAGATCAAGCGCGTCTTTGCCGACGGCGACCACGTCATCCTTCACAGTCATTGGCACGGCCTGTCCGACAATCCCCGCGGAGAGGCGGTAGTGGACATCTTTCGCCTGGAAGGCGGCAAGGCCGTCGAGCACTGGGACGTGATCCAGCCGATCCCGGAGACCTCGGCCAATGCCAACACGATGTTCTAAGCGCCAACATCGTGGTCCGACACGTCAATGACCGCCCTTGACAAAGGCGGCGACCGGATAGCGGCGCTGCTCACCCGACGATCCGCTGAGCGGTTCTGGTCCGATCGCTACATTCAACACAGCGCCCATATCGCCCCAGGCCGCGCGGGACTGTTCGACCTCATCCGCACGCAGCCGGAGACGCTGCGCTATGAGAACCACCTGATCATGGCCGAAGGCGACTACGTCATCGCCCATGGCCGTTTCTCGGGCAACGGACGCCCTGCCGCCTGGATCGCGGCCGACGTCATCCGCTTCGAAGACGGCAAGCTCGCCGAGCACTGGGACGTCCTCCAGGACGACCACCTCAGCCACCGACGCGCCGGGCGCGGCTCACTGCGATCATCTGCCGCTTCTCGGCCGCGGACCACGTCCGACGCCGGTGCTTCCTCACCGCCTCGGACACGCGCTCCGCCACGCCCGCCTCCATCGACCGCGTTACCGGCAATCTCCGCCCTCGGCTAAGCGGCCTTCGTCGGCCGCATACCACTTAACCCGCTTGACATGAAACTCTGAAGTCAGTTTACTGCCTTCTGTCAGCGGTCAACAAACCATCGGATCTAGAAATTGGGGGCGGTCTTTGGCCTTGAAAGCGGCGCGACGGCCAGTTGGCTTTCGCACGAG
>CAWEIU010000002.1:0-444060 GCA_963809245.1 uncultured Alphaproteobacteria bacterium
GCTGCGCCGCGTCGGGTTGCCGGTCGTATGCATCGCGGACGCTGCTGTATCGAGTTCTTACTCATAGGCAGCGCCAACCCTAAGGGCGGCTGATTTGGCAACATAAGTCCGACATCGCGGATTTAGATAAATATTTGGGGAAGGAATATGAAGCAAAATTCGAACATTGTTAGGCGTATTGCTGCCGCTCTATCCATAGGCGTTGGCTCCGCCGTCAGCCTGATGACATTGCCGGCTGTTGCAGGCGACAATGGCACGACAATCAACGTGCTCATGGCAAACAACGAGCCATTTCTTAACCTGCAAAAGCTCACGGCCGATCACTTTACGAAGCAGACTGGCATCGTTGTGAACTTCACTGTGCTGCCTGAAAACGACCTCAGGGATAAAGCGCAACAGGAATTCTCTTCCCAAGCCGGCCAATACGACATTGCTTCGCTCAGCAACTTCGAGATTCCGATCTGGGGCGGCTTTGGCTGGCTCGCGCCTTTGAGCGATGATGTGGCGGCGGATCCGGGCTTCGCGCAGGACGATGTGTTCGCTTCGATGACATCGTCCCTAACGGCGAAGAATGGAAAGCTGTACGGAGAGCCGTTCTATGGCGAATCCTCCTTCACGATGTATCGCAAGGATATCTTCGCCAAATTGGGCCTGACCATGCCGGCGCATCCGACGTGGCAGCAGATTGCGGACTTTGCGGCAAAGACTGACGGCGCGGCGCCCGGAATGAAAGGCATATGCCTGCGGGGGCTGCCTGGATGGGGCCAACAGGGGGCCGTCCTCAACACCATTGTGAACACCTTCGGAGGCACTTGGTTCACCAAGGACTGGAAAGCCGAGGTGAACGCGCCAGAATACGTCGAAGCGGTAAAGTTCTATGTCGACCTGCTCCGGGCGCATGGGCCGGCTGACGCGGCGACCCTCGGCACAAGCCAGTGCCTCGACGCCTTCAAGAATGGTAAGGCGGCCATATTCTACGACTCGACCGCGCTCGCGGGTCTGGTCGATGCGAGCGACTCCCCCGTTTCCGGCAAAGTGGGGTTTGTCCAAGCGCCCGTGGTAAAGACGCCGTCTTCCGGCTGGCTGTATACATGGGCGTGGGGTATCCAAGCTGCTTCCAAGCATCGGGAGGCGGCATGGAAGTTCATCGCTTGGGCGTCGTCCAAGGAATATGAGGAACTCGCTGGGACCACGTTTGGCTGGGGGCACATCCCGGATGGCAAGCGAGCTTCTACCTATGCCAATCCCGGCTACAAGGCGGCGGCGGGAGACTATGCTAGCGCAGTTCTCGAGAGCATTAAGTCGGCCAACCCGACCAATCCTGGTCTTCAGCCCAGGCCGACTGTTGGTGTGCAGTTTGTTGCGATCCCCGAATTTGCGGATCTGGGGACGCGGGTTTCGCAGTTGATCGCTGACGCATTGACCGGCCGTAAGACGGTCAAGGAAGCGCTCGACCAAGGACAGACTCTCGCTGAAGGCATTGCCGCCGACTACAAATAAAGGCGACTAACACGCACACGCAATCCGGGGCAGATCTCTGGAAATGCCTCGGATTGCTGTGTTTTTGACCTGTAGAATGGACAAGCCATCATGACGCGGGGCGGGACTGCCTTTAATGATCGTCGGTCTAGGCGAAACGCCGATATCTGGGTTCGCCGACTGCCCCTTTTGCCTGCTTTGGTCTTTACCATAGTCGTCAGCCAGCTCCCGTTTCTCGCGACGCTGTTCATCTCAATGTTCGACTGGCGGGCGACGAGGCCTGACAAGCGCGGTTTTATCGGCTTCGGCAATTATATCAGCGTCATCAAGGATCCGCGGATGTTCGGAGCCGTGTTTAACACGGTGGTCGTCACCGCTGCAGTGGTTCTGGTCTGTTTGGTCCTTGGGCTTGGCATATCACTGTTGCTGAATTGCCAATTCTTCGGACGAGGTATTGTCCGAACCATGTTGATTGCTCCATTCCTTATTGTTCCGACCGCCGCCGCCCTTGTTTTCAAGCATGTCATCTTCAGCTATTCGAGCGGCCTGCTCAACGGCATTCTTACTTTGGTATGGGGCTGGTTTGGTAGTTCCGGCGCGCCGCAGTTTTCGCTCATCGTGGAGTACCCGCTTCTCGCCATTGGGATCGTCCTCGTTTGGCAATGGACGCCGTTCATGATCCTGATCTTACTTGCAGGTCTCCAGTCTCTTCCGGCAGATGTCATAGAGGCCGCCAAGGTTGACGGGGCCGGGCAATGGACTTTGTTTCGCGCAATCGTCGTTCCGCATTTACGGCCGTATCTCGAACTCGGCGGCCTTCTGGGAACAATTTACATTGTTCAGAACTTCGATGTTACCCGGACCATGGCGGAGGGCAGTTTGGGAACTGCCAATCTTCCATTTTTGATTTATCAGACCTTCTCCGCGGGAGCGAACTATGGCCTTGCCAGCGCCCAAGGAGTGGTCACGGTGATTGGCGCAACCGTCATCGCCACGTTTGCTTTGCGTGTTATCTCGGGCCTATTAGCTGACGAAAGCAGGATATGATAATGCGCGCGAAGCCTTCCAGGCGTAGAGAAGCCGGTAGTGGGCTAAGTCGCCGGGTCGGCTCTGCCGCGCTCGGTTTGCTGGCGTGGGCCGTGGGCATCATCTTTATCATGCCCATCTTCTGGATGGTGCTGACCGGTCTGCATAGCCAGGCGGACTCGCCACTCAACCCGCCAAAACTCTTCGCACCTCTCACCTTGGACTGGTTCATCGGATTTTTCGGCGCGACCTCCGGGGGGAACCCGATGCCGTATCTTGTCAACTCGGCGGTCGCGTCGATCGCTTCGGGCATCCTTGTCCTGCTGTTGGCGATACCGGCTGCCTACGCTCTATCTGTCCGCCCGGTCGAAAAATGGTCGGACGTGCTTTTCTTCTTTCTCGGCACAAAGATGCTTCCAATTGTCGCGGGGCTCACGCCCATCTTTCTCATCGCGAACAAGCTTTCAATGCTGAACAATATCTGGTTTCTCACGATCATTTACGCGGGAATGAATTTACCGATCGCGATCTGGATGATCAGGGCCTTCATGAACGACATTCCGAAGGAGCTGTTCGAGGCTGCCGCCCTCGATGGGGCGGGTCTTGCACGGACCTTCTGGTCGGTCATAGGGCCAGTGCTTGCGCCCGGCATCGCCGCCACGAGTCTCATTTGCTTCATTTTTTCCTGGAACGAATTGCTATTTGCCTCTGCGCTTTCCGGCGCCAATTCGGCTACGGCCCCAGTATATCTGCTGAGCTTCGTGACGTCGGTGGGGTCGTTTCTGCCTCAACTCTGCTCTGCCGCCACAATTGTGTCTATACCGGTCCTTGCTGCGGGCTTTGCCGCCCAGGATCGCTTGGTGCAAGGCCTGTCGCTCGGGGCGATCAAGTGATGCTGCGGTCGGAAACGGTTGGATGTCGAAGTCACTGCTGGTGGGAGGGCTTCGGACCGATTCTCGGACGCTTATGGCCTGCCCACCTGCGAATGCATTCCGCGTAGATCCTGCCTAGGGAGTGCGCTTCAGCAAGCGAATGAATCCCTTTGTTCTGTGACACGCGGCGTCTGCCTTCCCTTGGGGCTGACGCAGCGGGCTGCTGACTTATACGCAACCATAGTAATATCGCTGGTCAATCGGCGCCAATCTTAAGGAGTAGAGACGTGCAGTTCTTGGAGATATCGGAGATCTCGGGGCTTCTCCAGTCGAAGAAGGTCTCGCCGGTCGAGCTCACGAAATTGATGATCGAACGAATTCAGGCCCTGGACCCTCTACTCAATAGCTACGCCTATACCATGGCTGAGAGCGCGCTTTCGGCTGCACGTGCAGCCGAAGAGGAGATCACCAGCGGTAATTGGCGTGGACCGCTTCACGGGGTTCCGCTGGCCGTAAAGGATCAGTGCTGGGCATCGGGAGTTCCCACTGCTGCTGGCACTACGGTCTTGCGGGACAATGTCCCGACGCGCGACGCGACCGTGGTTCGCCGCCTGCGTGAGGCCGGCGCAATCATCCTCGGCAAGCTCTCGATGGCCGAGGCGGCATTTGGAGGCCATCATCCTAACCTGCCCAGCGCCGTCAACCCTTGGGACGCTGAAACCTGGGCGGGCTCTTCGTCCAGCGGTTCTGGCGTCGCTACCGCCGCAGGCTTGTGCTACGGCGCCATAGGTACTGATACTGGGGGCTCCATCCGCTTTCCTTCTGCTGCTAACGGCGTGACAGGTCTGAAGCCGACGTGGGGCAGGGTAAGCACGTTCGGAATTGAGGGGTCGGCGGGCAGTCCTATGGACCATGTCGGTCCTATCGCACGTAGCGCGTATGATTGTGCTACGATGCTCACGGCAATAGCTGGAGACGATGCGGACGATCCGACTACCCTGTTCTCGGAGGCCCCGGATTACGCTTCACTTATGAAGGGCGGAATCCGTGGCTTGCGTATCGGCGTCGATCCCGCGTTCAACTCGCATTGCGACCAGCTTACTCTCGATACGCTGCAAAGCGCTGGCGAAGTCCTTCGAAACTTGGGCGCCCAGCTTGTTGACGTCTCGATCCCGGACGTTTCCGGGGTCGTCAACGATTGGAAGGCCGCGTGTGCGATCGATCTAGCTCTCGCACATGAGAGGAACTTTCCCTCGCGAAAGGCGGAGTACGGCCCCGAAATCGTGGCTCTTCTGGAGTTCGGGCTGAGCAAGTCCGGGACTGACCTGCGGCGGATATTGCAAGGTCAGCTGAAATTCAGGGGCAGTTTGGAGAGACTTTTCGCGGAGATAGATGTGCTGCTTGTGCCAGTCACCGGCGTTGCCTCTCCCACTGTCGCCCGCATGGACGAAATCGGCTATGGACCGGAGTGGCCGACATTGGTCATGCATGCCACCTGTCCTTTCAATATATCTGGTAATCCGGCGTTGGTTCTCCCAGCGGGATTCACAGACAGAGGAACCCCGGTGGGAATCCAACTCGTAGGGGCCCATCTGGCTGAGCATGTTCTGTTCCGCGTGGGCCACGCGTTTCAACAGACCACGGACTATCATCGGCGGCGCCCGCCCCACTTGACGGAAGTATAAAGAACGGCTCGCCATACGGTGCGTACGGTAGATTGATTCCGTGTTCGCATTATAAACGGGTTCCGCACATGTCTTCATCATATAAAGTGGTTCGTCGCGAGTCTTACAGTGAGCAGATTACGAATACTCTGCGTGATCTGATTGTGCGCGGCGCTCTTGCTGTCGGCGAGCGGTTGGTCGAGATTTCTCTGGCCAAACAGTTCGGTGTGAGTCGGGGACCTATTCGGGAGGCGCTATGGCAGCTCGAAACCGAGGGTCTTGCCGTGTCGCGTGGCTCCGGGACCTACGTGGTAGGAATTTCGGTCTCGGATGTAGACGAGCTCTACGCCCTGAGGGATGCCATCGAAACGCTCGCGCTCACTCTCGCAATGAAGAAAGCCAAGCAGGATGAGTGGGACGTATTGGATCCGATTGTCGCACGACTGAAGGCGGCTGCTGACGCAGGGAACGTAGATGCAGTGGCGCAAGCCGATATCGATTTTCATCGCTCCATATATTCGCTTTCCCGGAATCGGCGCTTGACCGAGGTGTGGGATCGCTATGCGCCAATACTCACGACTCTTCTTCGGATTTCCATCGAGGGACACGCGGATCTTCAAGATCCAGCAAGTCGGCACCACAGGTTGGTAGAGGTGATACGTTCGGGGAATTTGGAAAAGGCCGTGGCCGAGCTGAAGGATCATCTGCAAGATTCTCACCGACGCACGCTTAGCGTGAAACGGTCCATGACCAAAGATGATCTGCCCGTTTCTGGTCTCTCGATCTGAAGGAAAGCGCGTCGATAGCTTTTTACCATGCGCTTCAGCAAGCTGCCGAAAAATGGCGTTTGACTGGAACTAACGATTTAGCCTCATTGACTGTATATGTAGGCCAATGACGTTTGATCGCATTGATCAGTATACAATTGCGCGGAACAAATAACATGGCCACTGTCACTATCAACGAAGCGTGGAAATATTACAGCGGATACGAGGCGCTAAAGGGCGTTTCGCTGGAAATCGCGGACGGGGAATTTGTGGTCCTTGTCGGACCGTCCGGTTGCGGAAAGTCGACGCTGCTGAGGATGATTGCAGGCCTAGAAGACATCTCCGGTGGCGAAATCGAAATTGGCGACCGTGTGGTCAACGATCTCCCTCCCAAAGAGCGCGACATCGCTATGGTCTTCCAGAGCTATGCCCTCTATCCGCATATGACGGTGCGCGAGAACATGGGCTTCTCCCTGAGACTCAAAGGCGTCCCGAAGCCCGAGATCGATCAGAAGATCAAGCGGGCTGCCGATGTTCTCGGACTGGGAGCCTTGCTCGAAAGGCGTCCTCGGCAACTGTCGGGCGGACAGCGGCAACGTGTCGCCATGGGCCGAGCCATCGTGCGCGATCCGCAGGTGTTCCTGTTCGATGAACCGCTTTCCAACCTTGACGCCAAACTGCGCGTTCAGATGCGAGCCGAGATCAAGGAGCTTCACCAGCGACTGAAGACCACCACTATCTACGTTACCCACGACCAGATCGAGGCCATGACAATGGCCGATCGGATTGTCGTGATGCGTGACGGCGTGATCGAGCAAATCGGCTCGCCGCTCGATCTATACGATCGGCCGCAAAACGTCTTCGTGGCCGGTTTCATCGGGAGTCCGTCAATGAACTTCATTGTCGGTGAGCTGGCGGACGGGGGCTTTCGAACCACTGACGACATTGTTCTGCCGGTTCCCAAGACTGCGGGAACCCCAACGACCTATGGTATTCGACCGGAGCATCTGCATCTCGACCCGGACGGATTGGCGGTCGAACTGGTGGTGGTCGAGCCAATGGGTTCGGAGACGCAGGTCGTGGCGCGGCTCGGCAGTCAGCAGATCGTGGCCATCTTCCGTGAGCGCTTCAATGGTCGGCCCGGAGACACCATCAGGGTCCGTCCGGACATTTCGGTCGTCCAGCTGTTCGGCCAGGACGGTAACCGTATCAACTAGGGCTTGGTGAGAAACAGGATTTCGTCCGGAGCTTGTTCGTGATTCAAGCTCCGGATGGAACGTTTCGTTTTGCACGGCCTCGAACGCGCCGGCACGCGAGATCGCCCGCGGGTATTCGCGTGTCGCGGCGATAGCCAACGCTGGCGGGGCTTCACTCTCCTCGCCGTTCGCTGCCAGCGTTTCGGCGCGCACGGCTCACGATCGTCAATTCCATACCCTGGTGTCGCGATCTTCCGCCAATCCTTGAGACCTCGCGAACGTTGACGCGGATCGCGGTCCACCCCACCTGCTCGACGACGCGTCTCGGCCTTGGTGGAGCGCTCAAGGAGATCGCCGATCACCGAGGTCGAAGTCCCAATCGGGACGACCTGTTGCGGCACGGCCGGAGACCGAAGGCTTCCTCATCCTGAACTGGTCTTGTCGGCGACGAGAGAGATCAGTTCTGCGCTGGACGCCCGTCCGGCCAAGGCTTACCTTTCGGCGAACTGAACTTGCGAAATGGGACTTCGACACGTGACGGGACAACCCTACGAGTCGTTCGTTTTCCCGCTGAAGGAACTCAGCCGTCCTGCCGCGAGCCCTCACGCGGCTCCGACATGTGCAGCAACGGGGGGTGCGAATGGCGCCGGGGGTGGACGTCAATTGCAGGGTCTTGAGCCGGCCTCCGTCTCCGATTTTCGTCCACTCGCGAAACGAGATGGTTCGCTTGGCAAGGAGCGGTAGAGACCGGCGCCCTCGCAGGTCAAGCTTCGATTTGAGCTGCGCTTGGATGGAGGTTGAGACCAGATGAGCAGGGCTGATCAGCAAGAAGTCTCCGCGAAAGCGCCGGAAAAAGATCAATCCTCGGCGCCGGTCGAGAAGGATCGGCCGCGTCATGCGCCCGCGCCCAAGGTCGCGCGGACGCCCGCCATCATCGTCACGATCGTCATCTGCGCGATCGTCGGGCTGTCGCTGTGGTACCTTGTGCAGCCGCAGCCCCTCATTATCCAAGGCGAAGCAGACGCAACGCGCATCGATATCGCCGCACGTGTCGACGGCAGGGTCGGTCGGCGGCCGGTGGAGCGCGGCGACAACATAACCGCTGGCCAATTGCTGTTCCAGATCGACAACCCTGAACTGGTCGCCAAGCTGCATGAGGCGCAGGCCGGGTTGAAGCTTGCAGTCGCGCAGCTCGCCAACATCGAAGTGGGGACAAGGGCCGAGGTCATCGCCCAGCGCAAGGCGGCGGTCGACACGGCCACGGCGAATCTCACGCTGGCGCAGCGGACCTATGATCGCGTCAAGGAGCTGGCCGGATCGGGCAACGCGCCGATCCAGCGCCTCGATGAAAGCACGAATTCGCTGCAAGTCGCGCAGCGCACCCTGGACCAGGCGAAGTCGGCGTACGACGAGGCGGTAAACGGCTATACGGCCGAGCAGCACGGGATTGCGCGCGCGAGCGTCGCCAACGCGCAGGCTTCGATCGACACCATTCAGGCGCAAGTCAACGAACTCGTGGTGACGGCGCCGATTGCCTCTCAAGTCTATCAGATCGGCGCCGAGCTCGGCGAATATGTTTCTCCCGGCGTGCCGCTGCTCTCGCTCATCGATCTCAATGACGTGTGGCTGCGCTTCGATCTTCGCGAGGATCTCGCCAGGGGCTTGAAGGTCGGCGACCGCTTCCAGATGCGGGTCCCGGCGCTTGGCGACAAGCTGATTACGGCCGAGATCAGGGTGATCGCCGCGAAAGGAGAGTATGCGGGATGGCGCGCGACGCGCGCCACCGGCGACTTCGATCTGCGCACGTTCCAAATCCGCGCCTATCCCGTGACGCCTATTCCGGAGCTGCGGCCCGGGATGAGCGTCTACGCCGTCTGGCCGGACAGCCGCCGATGAAGGCGCCGGCGCGGCCCGGCCTTAGTCTCGTCGCCGCGCGCGAACTGCGCTGGATGCGACGCGATCGGCTCGCACTGTTCCTGGCAATCGGCGTGCCGATTATCGCCTTCGCCATTCTGGCGGGGATTTTCAGCAATGCGGTCGTTCGTAACCTGAGAGTCAGCGTCGTCGACGCCGATCGATCGCCGACGTCGCTCGTCTACGTCCAGGCGATTGCATCGGCGCCCGGCGTGAGCGTTGCGGAGCGCTCCGGCGACATGACCAGCGCGATGCACGCGATACGCTCCGGGGATGCGATCGCCGCGGTTTATATCCCCGAGAATTTCGAGCGCGATCTGGTCGACCGGAAGCGCCCGCGAATTGTCGTTCTCTACAACAGGCAGTACTTCACGCCAGGCAACAGCGCTTCGTCGGCGCTTTCCAGCGCCATTTCCGCAGCGACGGCGACGTTGCCGGACACGTCTCCCGCCGCCCCGAAGTCGTTCGCTCCCGGCTCTCTCGTCGTCGAAGAGTATGTGCTGACCAATCCAGCGCTGAATTACGCGCAGTTCCTGCTGCGAGCGATCCTGCCGCACGTCCTCCACGTCGTTGTCGCCATCTCCGCCGGCTATGCCGTCGGCTCCGAGTTCTCGCGTCGCAGCCTGCGCGCTTGGCTGCGCGCCGCCGGCGGCAGCCCGCTGACGGCCCTCGTCGGCAAGCTCGCGCCGCTGTTTGGCATCTTCATTCTGATGATGGTCGTCGACGCCGTTGTCATTCACGGCCTCTTCGGGGTGACGTTCCGGGGCGACGCCTTGTTGATGGGAGCAGGCGCCTCGCTCCTGGTCATCGCCTATCTTGCTCTCGGCAGTTTCTTTCAGCTCCTGGTGCGCAACCTTGCGACGGGCATGAGCCTCACCGCAATCATATGCAACCCTGCCTTCGGGTTCGCCGGCGTCGGCTTCCCATTGATCGCGATGGGCGGGTTCGCCCGCGTGTGGGGCGATGCTTTGCCGCTGCGCTGGTTCATGCAGATCTTGTTCGATCAAGCGGTGCGTGGACTTCCGCCAACCTCGTCGGTCCAACCCTTGCTCGCGCTTGGCGCTCTGGCTGCTGGCTTCTTATTGCTCAGCTGGCTGCGTCTTCGCGCGCTCGCCAAAGCGCCCTCGCGTCCGGCTGAGGAGACGACGCCGAGCGATGCTGTCCCGTCGCCAGGGGTCGGGGCCGCGATGTTCGCCGAAGTCCGTCGTGTCCTCAACGATCGCGGCGTCTTCGGCCTCATCATCCTTGCGCCCGTCATCTACGGGCTGCTCTATCCGCAGCCCTATCTTGGCCAAATCCTCCGCCGCATTCCAATTGCGGTCGTCGACCAAGATCACACCGAGCTCAGCCGCAATCTGGTGGAGGCGCTAAATGCCGATGAGGCCATTGAGGTCGCCGTCCGCGCCGACACGCTCGCACAAGCGCACGCCGCGCTCGCCCGAAGGGAGGTTTTCGCGATCCTGGGGATCCCGCGGGACACCGAGAAGGAGGTGCTGAAAGGCAATCAGGCGCGCCTGGCGGCCTACGTCGATTCCGCCTACTTCCTGCTCTACAATCGAACGCTGGAAGGGATCGTCGAAGCGAGCGGCGCGGTCAACGTCGAGGTCGCGTCGAGAGGAGCGCGCATCGAAGGCAGCTTGGCTAACGCCGCGTTGGCGAGAAGGTCGCCGGTCCAAACGCTCACTGAGCCTCTGTTTAACCCGACGGGCGGTTACGCCAGCTATGTCGTCCCAGCCGCATTCATTCTGATCCTGCAGCAAACATTGCTCATGGGCGTCGCAACAATGGGCGGCGTGACGTCTGAAACCGGGCGGCGGCGCGAGCGCGAGGGCGTTCGAGCGATCCTCGGCCAGGCCATTGCGCATCTGTGTCTGGCTCTACCGGGACTCGCTCTCTACTTGATCGTCATCCCGCGGATCGCCGGCTTCTCGACCTTGGGAGGCTTGCTCGACCTGCTCGCGATGGTCATACCTTTCGTCCTGTCGGTGAGTTTTCTCGCCCAGTTCGCAAGCTTGTGGTTCCAGCGGCGCGAGACTGCGGTGCTGCTGTTCATCGCGATGAGCCTGCCCATCTTTTTCACGGTGGGCGTGTCTTGGCCTGTCGAGGCGATCCCGGACTTCATCCGCGAGGCGAGCCGCGTCGTCCCGAGCACCTCCGCCATCGATGGCCTGGTTCGCATCAATCAGATGGGAGCGAGCCTGCACGACGTCGCGAAAGACTGGGCGTTTCTTTGGGCCTTGGTCGCGATCTACGGCGCTCTCGCCATCGGCGCCGCCCTCGTGTTTCGCATGCGAGAGGTTAACGATGAACACTAAGCCGAGAGGCCGCCGCGCAAGACTGCTTGGCGTGATCGCAATCGGGGGGATCGCGTTCGTCGCCTTTCGCGCATGGACGGCTTCGCCGCCGAGCGCGCTCATCCCAGGCGTCGTCCACGAAACCGAGATCCGCATCGCGCCCGAAACGAGCGGCCGACTGGCCGCGGTCAAGGTCAAGCCGGGCGATCATGTGAGGAAAGGCGACGTGCTCGCGATACTGAGCGCTCCCGAGGTAACGGCTTCCCTCCTCGAGGCCAAGGCCAACGCGGCGAGCGCGAGGGCCGACCGGGCCAATGTCGATGTAGGCGTCCGCAAAGAGGAGGTCCGCAGCGCGGCGCAAAACGTCAGCATCGGCGAGGCCAACCTCGTCCTCGCGCAGAAGCAGTACACACGCGCGGCCACCCTCGCCGCCCAATCCTTCGCCAGCAAGCAGCAACTCGATGAGAACACATCGTCGCTCAGCGAGGCCAAGGCCAGTCTCGATCTCGCTCGGGCCATCTACGCCGAGGATGTGGCGGGGCCGACGGCGGAAGAGCGGGCCATCGCCGAAACCAAGGTCGTGGTCAGCGACGCGACAGTCGCGGATCTCGAAGCCCAACTCGCGAAGACGACGCTTCTCGCGCCCACTGACGGCGTGGTTCGACTGGTCGTCGCAGAGATTGGCGAGGCAATCTCTCCAGGGCAGGCGGTCATGACCCTCGATGAGGGGCGAGAGCGCTGGTTCACATTCACTATTCGGGAAGACCGCCTCGGCGGGATCGGAATTGGAAAACCGCTCGTTCTGCGGACGACGAAAGGCGACCGGATCGAGGCGCGCGTCACCGAATTGCGGCCGCTTGGGGAATTTGCAGTCTGGCATGCGGCCCGCGCTGTGGGCGACCATGACATCAACAGCTTTCTCGTGCGTGCAGATCCCCTGCAAGGCGCCGACGGTCTGGAGCCTGGCATGACGGTCTGGATCGACGAGGCAAAAAATTAGCCTGGAGGCCCCGGCTCATGAGGCGGCAGGACGCTTCGCGCTGGTTGTCGAGCGAGTTGAACTCCTGCTCGAGGCCATGCTCGGTGGAGACGCGAGTGTAGATCGCGCAGCGGAGCGCCGGCTTGCGATCAGCCCGCTTCATGCGGCGGCCAACGGTAGCGCGCCGCGAAGGTCGTCGTCGGCAACGACGAGCGACGCGAGGGCAGGGGCATCGCGCAAACGGCCTCGTGCGAGGTCTCTCCGAGCCGCTCGACGGTTGGGTCCGAGGCAATCTCGACGATCGCAGACGGCGGTCAGTTTCAGTGAATGAGATTGCGCGGCTGCCTCGTCGCCCGCGGAGCATCACGCGGCCCTCGCCAGCCCAGAAGCTCCGCTCCGACTGGATCATTTTTCATAATCATCTTCATCATGAATAATCATTTTCCATCATCGATCTCATGCGCCTAGCTTGTGACCGAGGCGCGAGCGGCAAGGCCGGAACCATCGGGCAGGGCCGCTTAAGGATCGAGAAATGGGAGATGCGGAGTGAGCACTGTCGAGACGGTATCAGTCAATAACGTCGATATCGCCGTTCGCATCGAGGGAGAGAACGGCCGGCCATGGATCGTTCTGTCCAACAGCCTGGCCGCGAACTATGACAGCTGGGACGATCAGCTGTCGCTTCTGACCGAAAATTTTCGCGTTCTGCGCTACGACACAAGAGGCCACGGCCGCAGCTCGGCGCCCGCCGGGCCCTATACCTTCGGCCATCTTACGGGCGATGTCATCGGTCTGATGGATCATTATAAGATCGCCAGCGCGACTTTTCTCGGCCTCTCGATGGGCGGCATGACGGGGCTAGGCCTCGCCATCGATCATCCCCACCGTGTCAGCCGACTGATCTGCTGCGATGCGCGCGCCGACGCCATCCCGCCCTTCATCGATAATTGGAACGCCCGCATCGCGTCCGTCGAGGAGGCCGGGAACATGGACCCCATCGCCAGCTTCAACAAGCAGCGCTGGTTCACCCCCGCCTTCTGCGACGCCCATCCGGACGTGGTCCAGAAGGCGATGGACATGATCCTGGCGACCAGCACGCAGGGCTATATCGGCTGTGCCCGCGCGTTGCAGACGCTGGACTACAAGCGCCATCTCGGCAGGATCGCCTGCCCGACACTCTTCCTTTGCGGCGCCCAGGACACGGCTGCGCCCGCGGCCGTCATGCAGGAGATGGCAGCCCTCGTCCCAGGGGCCGGCCTTAAGCTCGTCGATCCCGGCGCCCATGTCTGCAACATGGAGAGCCCCGAGAGTTTCAACGCCATCGTCGGCGAGTGGCTCGCCCAATGAGTGCGCAGGCAGAAGCTCGTCTTGCGTCGGCGACGCGCGCGATCCGCAGCGTCAATCCGGCTACGGGCGCGGTGATTTCGGAGCACCCCTTTCTCAGCGATGCTGCGCTCGACCGCAAGCTCTCGCTGGCGCAGCAAGGCTTCTCGGTTTGGCGCCGCACGCCGGTCGGGGAACGCGCCGGCGCCCTTGCCCGGATCGCGGAACTGTTCCAGGCGGACAGGGAGGCGCTTGCGCGCCTCGCCGTCGCCGAGATGGGCAAGACCTATGCAGCGGCGCTCGGCGAAGTCGACAAATGCGCCTATACGCTGCGCTATTACGCCGAAAAGGGCCCAGCGCTGCTGGCGGATGAGAAGGTCGACATGCCGGGGGCCGAGGCCTTCCTGCGCTTCCTGCCGATAGGCCCGGTACTCGCGATCATGCCCTGGAACTTTCCTTTCTTCCAGGTTGTGCGCTTCATTGCTCCTGCTCTGCTCGGCGGTAATGTCGGCCTGCTCAAGCACGCGGAAAACGTGCCGCAATGCGCGCTGGCGCTGGAGGAGATCACGCACCTTGCGGGCTTGCCGGAGGGCGTCTTCCAATCGCTGTTTATCGACATCCCGACGGTTTCCCGGGTGATCGCCGATCCGCGGGTCGCGGCGGTAACCGTCACGGGCAGCGAACGGGCAGGCCGCTCCGTGGCCGAACATTGCGGGCGCGCGCTCAAGAAATGCGTGCTGGAACTCGGCGGCAGCGATCCCTTGATCGTCATGCCGAGCGCCGACGTCGAGGGGGCTGCGAAGGCGGCTGTGAAGGCGCGCATTCTGAACAATGGCCAGTCTTGCATCTGCGCCAAGCGCTTCATCGTCGATGCCGCGGTCTACGAACCGTTCGTGGAAGCGGCCCGGACGGCGCTCGAAGCCCTCGTCGTCGGCGATCCGATGGAGTCGGCGACCGATATCGGCCCGCTCGTGTCCCAGCAGGCACGCGACATCCTGAGGGATCAAGTCGGGCGGGCGCTGGGCGCTGGCGGACGGCTGATCGCGGGTGGCGGCGGCGCCGACGGGCCCGGGTTCTTTTACGCCCCGGCGCTGATCGCCGATATCCCGCCCGACGCCTCGGTGAGAAGGGAAGAACTGTTCGGCCCCGTCGCCATGGTTTTTCGCGTCGACGGCAGGCAGGCGGCGCTCGCTGTCGCCAACGAGACTCCATTCGGGCTCGGCAGCAGCGTATGGACGCGCAATGCGGAGGAGGCGGCCTTCTTCACCGGCGGGCTCGATGCAGGAATGACCTTCATCAACGCCACCGTGGCTTCCGATCCGCACATTCCCTTCGGCGGGGTCAAGTCCTCTGGTTTCGGTCGCGAGTTCGGCCAGGCGGGCCTGCGCGAATTCCTCAACATGAAGACGGTGGTGCGGCCATGAGCGGCAAAGTGGCGAAAATCGCCGTGGCGGCACATCCGCGACGGCGGGGAACCGCGGATCGAGCGGACGGTCGAACAGCGACTGCGTCGCCGCCTGTCCGTCGAGTGAAGCCGAGCATGTTCATGTTGCTGTGCTAATTTTCGAGGCATGAACGATTCGGAGGAGACGAGGGCATCGTCATTCCGGTCGTCGGCTGTTCCCTGGCCGGAATGATGATGCCCGCTTCTCCAGGCCGTCCCGAGCAGGCGCCAACTCCCGTAGGAGACCCATTGCTGTGAATACGAACGCAACGTCGGCCATCGGCGTGATCGGCCTCGGCATCATGGGCCTGTCCTACGCCCGCCACTTGATCGCGGCGGGCTACCGCGTCGTCGGCTTCGATGTGGCGTCGCCCTGTATGGAAGCTTTCACGCAAGCCGGCGGTCATGCGGCCGCCTCTCCGCGCGAGGTCGCGGCCGCCTGCTTCACCATTCTGACGGCGCTCCCCTCCGAAAAGGCCTTGAACGATATCTGCGCCGGCCCGGACGGCATCGTGGCCGGCCTGCGTCAGGCCGCGACGCTGTGCGAACTCTCGACCCTGCCCATCAAGGCCAAGGAGGAATGTCGGGCGGCCCTCGAGGCGGCTGGCGGCGTGATGCTCGACTGTCCCGTCAGCGGTACAGGCGTGCAGGCGGCGCGCGGCGAGATCGAAATTCTCGCCAGCGGCGACGAGGGCCGCGTGGAGGCGCTTCGGCCCCTTTTCGCCGCGATTTCGCGACGGACCCACTATGTCGGCCCATTTGGCAACGGAATGAAGTACAAATGCATCGCCAATCTCCTGGTGACGATCCACAATGTCGCCGCCGCGGAGGCTCTCGCCCTCGCCCGCAAGGCCGGGCTCGACCCGGGCGAGGTTTTGGGTGTGCTCGCCACGGGCGCCGGCGCGTCAAAAATGCTGGAACTGCGCGGACCGCTCATGGTCGAGGACCGCTATCTGCCGGCAACCGCCAAGGTTGGCGTGCATCTCAAGGACATCGACCTCATCGAGGCCTTCGCCCGCGCCAATGGGGCGCAGGTGGCCCTGTTCGAGGCCTCGATCCCGTTCTATCGGATGGCCGCAGAAGACGGCCGGTGGGATCAGGACACTGCGAGCGTCTTCGCCGTCATCGACAGCTTCGCCGCTGCAGCCAACGCCGATCCGTCGCCCGGCGCGGTCTCTCGCTGAGCGCTGCCGTTTGCATCGACCATCCCTCGATCATTTATCCTAAAGTAATGGAACACAATTGATAATTTGATAAAAGAGAAAACGCGACTAAACTTTAACTGATGATCACACATCCAATACGATATACTGGGAGGATATACCTTTGAATAAGCTTGTGCGCTTGCTTATATGTGGGGTCGGTTTTGCGACGCTTGCGGCTACGTCTGCGAACGCTGCTGAAGATTGGAGCTTCGACGTCCTTGCACGCGATGGCGGAGCCAGCAAGGACATCAAATGGACAAATCTTCCAAAGGATCAGATCACGAAACATTGGAAGATTTGCGTCCTCTTTCCTCTGATGAAGAATTCGTACTGGGTCGCCGGCAACTACGGCATGGTCCAGGAGGCAAGTCGCGATGGCCTCAACATGCAGTTGTTCGAAGCCGGCGGCTACCAGAACCTCTCCACCCAGCTCGACCAGTTCGACAACTGTATCGCCAACAAATATGACGCCATCATCATCGCGGCGATCAGCGCCGACGGCGTCGGTCCGCTGGTCAAGAAGGCTGTCGCCGCCGGCATCCCCGTCATCGATTATGCCAACGGCATCAACGAACCTTCGGTCTCGGCTCACGCCAATGTCAGCTTCGTCGATCTCGGCAAGCTGGCCGGCGAATATCTGAAGAAGACAGCCGATCCCGCCAAGACCGTCATTGGCTTCTTTCCCGGCCCACAGGGTGCGAATTTCTCCGACGACGCCGTGAAGGGCTTCGAGGAGACTGTAAAGCCGGCCGGCTTCAAGATCGCCATCGACCGCCGCGGCGACGCCAGTCTCAACGTGCAACTCGACTTCGTCCAGAACGCCCTGCAGGCCTACCCCGAGATCAACTATGTGGTGGCGATCGATCCCGGCGCGCAGGGCGCCGTCACCGTCCTCCGCAACAGCCGGCGGCTCGATCAGGTCAAGGTGCTCGGCATCAACATCATCCCGCCGGTCTATCAAAACATCGTTTCGGGCGTGACCGCCGGCTCCGGTGTCGATTTCACCGTCGTTCAGGCCAAGCTCGCCGTCGATATGGCGGTGCGCCTTCTCGAGAAGAAGGACCTGCCGTCCAAGGCCGCGGGCCCGGCGCCCGTTCTCCTGACCAAGGACAATCTGAAGAACTATGAGTGGACGACGATGTTCGCGCCGAAGGACTACAAGGCGACATTCAGCGTCGAGGCGAAATAGTGGTCTCCGGGGTGGCATTCCGGCCCCGGACAGCGTCATTGCGCTGTCCGGGGCTCGGAAAAGCTACGGCTCGCTTTCCGTCTTGAAGGATGTGAGCATCGATCTCCGCCGGGGGCAGGTCCATATGCTCCTGGGGGAGAACGGCGCGGGCAAGTCGACCCTGGTTAACGTGCTGGTGGGTGCGCTTGCCCCCGATTCCGGCACGTTGTTCGTGCGCGGCAAGGCGGTGAGCCATTTCAGGCCCATGGAAGCGCGTCGCGCCGGCATCAACGCCGTGATGCAGGACTTCAGCCTGGCGCCGGCCATGACGGTCGCCGAGAACTATTTCCTGGGTCGCGAGGAGACGCACGCCTTCCTCCTGAAAAAGAAGGAGATGCGCCGGCATGTCGCCAAGGTCTTCTCCGAGCTCGGCGTCAAAATCGACGTCGACGCCAAGGTGGAGAAGCTCTCTCGTCCCGAGCAGCAATTGCTGGAGATCGTGCGGGCGCTGGGAGGGCAGGCCGGCGCCCTGATCCTGGACGAACCCACGGCGACGCTGACGCATGAGGAGACCGAGATCCTCTTCGCAATCGTCCGCAAGCTGCGCAGTCAGGGCTGGGCGATTCTCTACATCACGCACCGCCTCGAGGAGGTGCGGGCGCTGGGCGATTGCATCACCGTTCTGCGCGACGGCCAACGCGTCGCACAATATCCCACCGACGGCGTCACTGACGAGCAACTGATCCGCGACATGGTCGGGCGGCCGCTCGAGAGTTTTTACCCGGATATCGCCGCGGCGCCGACGGAAACCGCACTCTCGCTCGTTGGGATCGCCAGCGGCAAGGGGGAGCTCAACGACGTCTCGCTCGATATCCGCTGCGGCGAGATCGTCGGCGTCGGGGGGCTGATGGGTTGCGGCAAAGGGCATCTCGGCAAAGTCGTCTTCGGCATGCTTCCGGTCGACGCAGGGCATATCGAAGTCTTCGGCCGCCGCAGGACATTGTCCAGCCCCGGCGAGGCGCTCGCCGCCGGCATTGTCTATCTCCCGCAGGACAGGCGCGGTGAGGCGCTAGCCCTCAACCGGAGCGCCCATGAGAACATCTCGATGGAGATGATCCGCATGCCGGAGGGCGCCGTCGGCGGCTTTCTGCGCAAGGGCAATCTGCGCCGGGACGTGGAGCGACTAATCCAGATACTCGATGTCCGACCCCGGTCGAGTGTGAAGACCGCGCAGCACTTCTCAGGCGGCAACCAGCAGAAGCTCGTGCTTGCCCGCGCCCTCAGCCGGCCGCGACAAGTCTATATCTTCTGCGAGCCCACCGCCGGCATCGACGTCGGCGCCCGTCTGGACTTCTACAGACAGCTCGAACGGCTCTGTGGCGAGGGCGCCGCCATCCTGCTCATCACCTCCGATCTCCAGGAACTTATCCATCTCTCCCATCGGATCTACGTCATGCACGAAGGGCGCACGGTCGGCGAACTCCGCGACCGCGACTGCACGGAGGACGAGGTCATGCGGTTGTCGTTCGGGGTAACGCCATCCGCCCAAGATCACTTGAAGGAAGTCTCGCAATGACCAGCACGAACACGCCGAGGGAGTCGGTCAGCCCCACAGGCTTGCAAAAGGTCGTCGCCCGGACCGCAGGCGTCCTTTCGCGGATCGGCCCGCTGGCGATCCTTGTGGCGCTGGCCGTTATCGTCTTCACCTACGGCAATCCACGCTTCCTCAGCGAAGACAACATCATCAACGTCTCCCAGCAGGGAGTTCTATCTGCTGATCGTCGCCCTTGCGCAGATGCTCGTGCTGATCGCGGGCGGTTTCGACCTTTCAGTCGGCTCCAACATGGCGCTGACCAGCATCATCAGCTCCACCGTCATGGTCGCGGTGCTGGGCATCTACCCGGGTGCGCCATGGCTCGCCGTGACGGCTGGTTTCGTCGGTACGATAGGAGTCGGCGTCTTCGCCGGTGCGTGCAACGCCTTCGGCGTCGGCGTGCTGCGGGTGAACCCATTCATCGTGACGCTGGCGACAACCTCGATCTTCCAGGGCGTCACACTGATGGCGAGCCAGGGCATGCAGGTGGAAGGCCTTCCCGAGCCCTTCATGTACACCCTCGGCTCGGGTTTCGTGGGCAATGTTCCGGTGGTGGTCTTCATCACGGCGCCCATCGTGGTCGCCATCTATGTCCTGATGAGTTGGACGCGCTTCGGGCGCAACCTCTACGCGACGGGTTCCAATCCGCGGGCAGCCCTGATCGCCGGCATTTCAGTAAAGACGACGCTCGCCCTCACCTACCTGCTGTGCGCCGTGCTCAGCGCGGTTGCGGGATATCTTCTCACCGCGCGCGTTTCCTCGGGCGAGCCGCTGCTCGGCGGCGAATATCCGCTGCGCTCGATCACGGCCGCCGTTATTGGCGGCTGCTCCCTGCGAGGGGGCGAGGGCACGGTCGGCGGCGTCGTCCTGGGGGTGATCTTCGTGACCATCCTCGCCAACGGCATGGATATGCTGCGGCTCGGATCCAACATCCAGATGGTGATCCTCGGCGTCGTGTTGATCTTCGCGGTTGTCATGGACCGTTACAAGGCCGCTTGAGACGTGGGCCATCTGCGTTCCGGCACCTAAACATTTCCAGCTTGGAAGGAGAAACACATGCTTAAAGTCGGCCTGGTCGGGCTTGGCTGGTGGGGAGGCGCCCTTTTGCGCCTGATGCACGATTCGTCCGAAATGACGTTCGTGGCCGCCACCGACATTGATGTCGGCCGCACTGGCGTTGCCGAAGCCGTCGGGGTGCGCTTCCTGCCTTCCTTCGAGGCCATCCTCGACGATCCCGAGGTCGAGGCAGTCGTCCTGTGCACGCCTCATCCGCTTCATGCCGAGCAGATCATCGCAGCAGCGGGGCGCGGCAAGCACGTCTTCTGCGAAAAGCCGCTCTGCCTGACGCGAAAGGATGCAGAGGCGGCGGTCGCGGCCTGCGCCATGGCCGGGCGGGTGCTCGGCGTCGGCCATGAGCGCCAATTCGAGCCGCCTATCACCGACCTGATGGCGCGCATTGCGGCAGGCGAGCTTGGCAAAGTCGTGCAGATCGAGGGCAACTTCAACCAGGACAAATTCCTGGCCCTGCCGAAGGACAACTGGCGTATCCGCGGCTCCGGTTCCGTCGGCCCGATGACAGCCACCGGCATTCACGTCCTCGATCTCGCCGTCGCTGTGCTCGGCCCGGCCGCGCGCGTGCTCGCAAGCGTCCGCCAGCTCGCCACGGATTTCGAGAACGGCGACACGCTCGGTCTGATGGTCAACTTCGAGAATGGGGCGAACGCCTTGATCTCAGCCGTGCTGACGACGCCCTTCGACGGGCGCTTCGCCGTCTATGGCAGCGAAGGCTGGGCGGAAATCCGCGACAAGGGCCATCCTGAGAATTCGGAAGGATGGGTGGCGACCTATGTGCGGCGTGGGCGGGAGCGTGAAGTCGTTGAATATCCGGGCGCGCATTCGGCGCGCTTCAATCTGGAGGCCTTCGCGCGGGCGGCGGGAGGCGGAGAGGCCTACCCGATTCGCACCGAGCAGATGATCGAGACAGTCGCGGCTCTGGAGGCGGTCTTCGCCTCCGCCCAGGCAGATGCGATCGTGGCGGTAACTGGGACCCAAGCGTCGCGAAAGAAGAAATGACGGCAAACCTCAGGGATATTCGCCTTTTTGTGGCGGCCTATGAGGAGCAATCCTTCACAGCGGCCGCCGTGCGCGAACATGCAACCCAGTCCGGAGTGTCCCAGTACATCAATCGCCTGGAGGAGCGTTTTGGGGTGGACCTCTTCACCCGTGTCCGCCGTCGGGTCACCCCAACTCCGGCCGCCGACGCCTACTACACCAAATGCATCGAACTCCTCCGGCTCTACGAGGCGACGGACCAGTCGATGCTCAAATATTCCAAGGGCGTCTCCGGCGAGATCGCGGTGGGCATGATGCCCACCATGACCCGCGCCACTCTGGCGCCGGCCATGCGCCGCTTCATCGAAGAATATCCCAACGTCTCGGTGCGCGTCGTCGAGGCGTACAGCCCGATCCTGACCCAGGGCGTGCTCAGCGGCGAGTTCGCCTTTTCGATCGTCCCGGCGATTCCGGCGCGCGCCGGCCTCAAGGCCCGGCATTTTCTCACTACTTACGAAACGCTCGTGAGCCGCCGGGATGAACAGAACGCCGCCTTGCACATGCAAGCGATCCGCTCCAGCGACGATCTGCGCGGCAAAATGGTGCTCCCAAGCAAGCTGAACACACGCCGCAATCGCATCGACAACTATTTCTCCTATAACGGCATCGCTGTTGAGGCCATTCTGGAAATGGACGCCATGATGGGCTCGCTCGCCCTCGTCTGCAGCTCCGAATGGACCACCGTGCTGCCGGCCATCATGTTCGTGCCGGAGACCGAATTCCTGCCCCTGACCATACGTCCGATCGTGCGACCTTCCCTGCGGCTCGACCTCGTTCTGATCGAGCCCTCACGGCACGTGATGTCGCAGCCGGCCGTAGCCTTCCTCCAGTTCCTGAGCGAGGAGGCGGAACGCGTCAATCAGAATCTGGGCTGGACGTTTCGAGGAATAGTCTGGCGAACAACGAGGCCGCCTGCGCCATCGGCGACACAAGGTCTCAAGGGAGGATGAAAAGATGGATCGGCGCAAATTGATCAAGGTCGCGCTGGGACGCATGCCGGCGGACACGATCATACGGGGAGGGCGGGTGGTCGATGTCTACACCGGCGAGATACGACGGGCCGACATCGCCGTAGCGGGCGGGCGCATCGCCTTCGTCGGCGCGCTTCCAGAGGCGGCGCAAGGTCCACAGACCGAGATCATCGATGCGTCCGGTTACTTCGTCGCGCCCGGCCTGATCGACAGTCACCTGCACTATCATCACACCTATCTCGACCCGGCCGAGGCGGCCAAGCTGCTGTTGCGTCGAGGCGTGACGGGGACTGCCGACGGCTTCTACGGCGAAGCGATCGTGGGCGGCATCGAGGCTGTGCGGGCGATCAAGGACGGTATCGCCGACCTCCCGATCCGGCTGATCTTCTTGGCGCCGAGCCAGGCCTATCTGCAGAACCGCATGTTCGGCCTGAAGCCTGCGGCCGGCGTCAGCGTGGCGGACCTGAAGGAGATGTTGCGCTGGGAAGGCTGCTACGGGCTCGACGAGACGCCATTTTCGAGCGTCGTCCTCGATGAGGACGAGGGCATGCTTGAGCTATTCGAGGCGGCGCTCGCCGCCGGCAAGGTCCCGACCGGCCACGTCTCTGGCGCAAGTGAAGCCGAGGTCCAGGCCTTCGTCGCCATGGGCGGCATGGTCGATCACGAAGCCATCGACGTCGCCGAGACCCTGGTGCGCGCCCGGGCCGGCATGAAGGTGCTGATGCGCTTCGGTTCAGGAGTTCCGGACCTGCCGAATCTGATCGGCGCCTACACGGAAGCCGGGATCTCGCCGCGCCAGCTCGCCGTCTGCACGGACGTGCTCCTACCGGAGACCTTGGCCGAGGGAGGGCTCGACGTCGCGGTTCGCAGGATCATCGCCGCAGGCGTACGCCCTGCGGAGGCGATCGCCATGGCCACCGTCAATGTCGCCGAAGCCTTCCGGGCCGATTTCGACATGGGCTCGATCAGTCCGGGCCGTTTCGCCGACATCATTCTTCTCGACGATCTCGCTAGCCTCTCGATCCGCAAGGTGATTTTTGGCGGCAAGCTCGTCGCGGAGGACGGCGCGCTGCTGATCGACTTCCCGCGGCCGTCCTATCCCAACTTCATGATCCAGACGGTCCGTCCCCCCTTCATGCCGCGCGCGGAGGACTTTAAGGTCAGTACCAACCGATCGGACGGCCCGGTCAAAGTGCGCTGCGTCGGCGTCTCGGATACGCTGCTCGCCACCGAGGAGCGGCAGGTCATGCTTCAAGCCAGAGGCGGCGTGATCGAACCCGATGCCCGCCAGAACGTCGCCATGATCGCCATGGTCGATCGGCTCGACAAGCATTCCGGCATGGCGACGGCCTTCGTGCATGGCTTCGGACTCACGGCTGGGGCCATGGCCTCCACTCACAATGCTGTCTGCGAGAACCTGGCGATCGTCGGCACGAACAGCGCCGACATGGCCTTCGCGGCCGAAACTTTGCGCTGCATGGGTGGCGGACAGTTGGTGGTCCGGGACGGAGCGGTCGTCGCCGCCTTCCCCATGCCGGTGCTCGGCCTGTTTTCTGATCGTCCGTTCGAGGAAGTCCTCGCCAAGCGCAAGGAGATCGGCGAGGCGGCTCGCGCGATCGGCTGTAGCATCAGCGACCCCTTGCTCAAGCTCGAATTCTCATTCGCCGCCGCGGAGTTCCCCCATTTCCGGATGTCGGAAGAAGGGCTGTTGCGCACCAGCCCGCGCCAAAGGATCGCGCTTGAAGTCGAGGAGCCTGCCTAAGGCAGGAACCGATGACAGTGCTACGTCTTTTCGTGGCAAAGCGCCGAACGCCACTGGTTCAGATCGAGTCGCCATTGTTATTCCGGGGGCGCCCGAAGGCGAGCCCGGAACCATACTGACGTGCTCTTTGGCTTAACGTGCTGCAGCCGTCACGCCATCGCTCTGTCGCGTGACCTTGTCGCCGGCGGAGAGATGCTCGACGGTCTTGCCGGTTTCGACAAAGGTGCGGGTGACGTGGTCGATGTCGTAGATCCACAGGATGACCAGGGGCTCGGAGCCGATATTGGTGAAACGGTGCGGCTGGCCCCGAGGGATGAAGGTGGTGTCCCTCGGCCCGAGAACGGAACGCACGCCGTCGATCTCCGCTTCAGCCGCGCCCTCGATGACGGTCACCTGTTCGTCGCAATTGTGGAAATGGATAGGAGCGGCGGAGCCGGCGGGAAACTTCGTCAGCCCGCTCGTGAAGCGTGATCCCGCATTTTCTTTGCCGATCAACAGCGTGGTCTCGACACCGTTCCCTCGCGAGAAAACGTCGGCATCCCGGATGTGGACGATCGTGGCTCGCGCCGTGCTCTGTGTCATGACTTCCTCCCGACTTCAATGCTGCTGCAGGTTGCGAAGGGCGCCGCGGTGAAACACCAGCGGCTCGCGGCCGTGGTCCTCGTAGGCGACGACTTCTGCGATGTAGATCTCGTGATCGCCGCCCAGATGCCGGGTTTGGGTACGGCACTCGAAGTGCGCTGCAGCTCCAGTGAGGAGTGGCACTCCGTTGGGACTGGTTACATAGTCGACGTCCTGGAACTTGTCGGCCGAGGGCGTCGCGAAATTTTTGCAGAGTCGATGCTGGTTGGCCGAGAGAATGCTGATGCCAACATAGGCGTGCGATCTGAACGCCTCCAAGCTCGGCGCCTTCAGCGACAGGCTCCAGAGCACGAGAGGCGGATCGAGCGAAACCGAATTGAAGGAACTCACGGTCAAGCCGACTGGCTGGCCGTCCTCGCGCTGCGTCGTCACGACGACCACGCCCGTGGCGAAGGCGCCCAGCGTATCGCGAAGGGGGCGGTGCACGACGGCAGAAAGAGAAGGCGTCTGAACGTTGCTCAAGGCCATATTCCTTGATGTGTATCGAACGCCCAAACGATAGTGCCCAGTCGCATAATAGCAAATTATGATACGTGATATTTTGCATAACGCAGATTTATGAAGCGTCCTTCCCAACAAGTCTTAGCAGGCGATCTCTAGCTCCAACCGGCTGGCGAATGTCATCACCTCCCATAATGCTTTAGATAACAAACAATCATTTTACGACGCAGTTTGTCTTCCCTAACTTTCACGAAATGGAAAGCCATCCGTCAATCGCGGTGCTGGCTATCAATTAGCTGGTTACGGATTGCCGGGTCGGAAGTCGGAAAAGTATAAGGGAGAAAAAGCGATGAACCTCGGGTTCTTTACAATGCCGATACACCCGCTCAACAAGGATTGGCGGCGGTGTCTGGCTGAAGACAAGGAGGCGTTCATTCTCGCTGATGAACTCGGCTTTGCCGAAGCTTATTGCGGCGAGCACGTCACGGACAAGGCTGAAAACATCATCTCCTGCGCGATGTTCCTGGCCTGGATAGCGTCGGATATCAAATCCATGCGACTGGGCACCGGCACGATCAACCTGCCCAACAGCCATCCGGCCAATGTCGCGGGACAGATGGCGATGCTCGACCACCTGCTAAACGGCCGCTTTAATTTCGGCATCAGCCCCGGCGGCCTGCTTTCGGATGCCGAAGTCTTCGGGAATCTCGACCAGGACCGCAACGCCATGTTCGTTGAGGGCATCAACACGGTGCTCGCGATCTGGGAGGGCCGTGTTCCCTACAATATCGAGGGCCGCTACTGGAAGGTGACGACTGAACGCACGATGATGCCCGCGATCGGCCAGGGCATCATGGCCAAGCCCCTGCAACAACCTCATCCGCCGATCGTGGTCACCGTGGTGGCGCCACACTCCAAGGGGGTGACGGAAGCGGCGGCGCGCGGCTGGCTGCCGATCTCCGCGAACTTCCTGCTGCCGAAATGGGTGGCGACGCATTGGCCAAAATATGTCGAAGGGCGCGAGCGGATCGGACAGAAGGCGGACACGGCCGATTGGCGCGTCGCCAAGAGCATCTTCGTCGCCGATGATCTCGCAACGGCCCGCGAATACGCGCTCGGCCCCGAGAGCCCCTATCGCTTCTATTACAACCAGTTGCTGACGAAGATGAAGGCCAATGGCCGCGCGACGTTGTTCAAGTCGGATCCCGACATGAAGGATGAGGACCTGACCATCGAGCGCGTGCTGGACGATCTCGTGATATGGGGTACGCCGGACAAAGTGATCGACGACATCGCGGCCTTCCAGGACGTCACCGGGCCTTTCGGAACGTTGCTCTATGCCGGCAAGGACTGGCTCGACCGGGATCTCGCCCGTCGTTCCATGGTGCTGCTCGCCGAAAAGGTCGCGCCGCGGCTCAGGGAAACGGCGATGAAGTCAGCCGCCGAATAAGGCGGCTCTCCGTCCGCGCGGGCGCGGACGCCGCGTCGGCCTGGGTGTTCGCAGTTTTGTCCCGAGTGGTGTCGAGAAATGGCGCCGCTCAGGATGAAACAGCGAACACCTATATCATTTAAATGTCTCTATCAGTTCTTAGGCTGAACCTCGCTGCGGCAGTGCGGCGCATGGCCGAACGTCGAAAGCCTGCGGCGATCTTGTGCACCGATGTGGGAACAGCGGGGTTACGCGCAATTTCGGCCCTGGCGTCACGAACGTCCGCAATGTCGCCCCGGCGCAGAACGCCGTCCCCTCGCACTGTATTTATCAATACGGAACTTGGACCTTCGCTCGAGATTGCCTGTATGATGGCGTCCGCCAAGCAGGGTCTCGTGCTTTCTTTTTGAAGGGGGGACGATCGCCATGAGCGCAAGCAACGCAATGTCACGACGCGCGCGGCTGATGGTGTTCGCCATCGTCGCACTTCTCTCGGCCTCAGCGGAAACGAAGGCTCAGCAACCGTCACAGACGCAGATCAATACGGTCCGAGCCGCCTGCCGATCGGACTATATGGCCCATTGCGCGTCGATCCCGCCCGGCGGCAAGCCGGCGCTCGAGTGCCTGCAGAAGAACGTGGCGAGCCTTTCGCCGACTTGCCAAAATGCGGTCAACGCGATGGGCGGCGGCGGGGCGGCTCCAGCGCCCAGCGGGCAGGGGGCCGCCCCGCCCGCCGAAACCACGCCCCCCGCGGCGCCGCCGGCGACCCAGCCTCCGGCCGCGGCGGCGCCCGCGCCTCAGGCTCCCGCCGCCGCGGCCCCGGCGCCACCTCACCCTGTCGTGGCGGTGCCAGCCTATCCTCCGATGAGCCCGCGGCAGGAGATGGCGGTGCTGCGGTGGTCATGCGGCCGCGATTTCCGCACCCTGTGCGGCGGCGTGCCCCCTGGCGGCGGCCGCGTTATCGCCTGTCTGCGCGCCAACGGACCCTACCTCTCGCCGCCATGCCGTCGGGCCCTGATGACGGCGCGGCGGCAATGACGACAGCGCCAAGCGGATCGGCCGCGCCGACCAGGTTTCGGCGGCGGCGGCAAGGACCGCTTCGGCGAAAGCCGGCTGCTCGCGTCCTTCGCCAGCGTCTCGACGCACTGAACGTCGGTGCGCGAGGTGAAGGAAGGCGAGACGACGAATGATCTCTTCGCGTTTCTGACGACAGAGCCAAACGCCGCCGTGGCGCCGGTTCACGCGAAGCCATCGAGACCCATCGCTGGCAACCCTGTCGAAAACGCTGCGAGACCAACGCGGCCGTCGAGACGGAACCGTTCGAGATACATTTCAGCTCTCCTTGGTCGCGAGACCAGATGTGTTGGTCGTCAAGGGATGGATGATCACTTTGTGGTAGTCCGCCCGGCCCTCCGCGAGCGCCGCGAAGGCTTCGGGTGTATCTTCGAGGCCGATGCGGTGCGAAACGATGGACGCGACGTCGACGCGGCCTTCCCGCACCAACTGGATCGCGCGCGGATAGTCGTCGCCCATGCGCCGGACGAATTTGATCTTCAGCGCACGTCGACGCGCCTCGGAGGCGGCCAGGGCGTAATGATCGCCGTCGGGAATGCCCGCGAGAATGACTTGCCCGCCGACGCGCGAACATTTGACCGCGTCTTGGAAACCGTTTGGGCTGTTCGTCGCTTCGACGACGAGCGGCGAGACGCCGGCGTCGCGGACCGCGTCTTCGGCTGAGGCGAAGACATTGGCCGCGCCCAGACGCGAGGCGGCGGCGCGGCGATGCTGCAGCGGATCACCGCGCGCGGGTCCGCGCCCTTGGGCGCCTTCAAGAGGTTGCCAACTGGCTCGGCGACAAACTCGGTATAGGCGCCGTCGCGTCGGCTGCCGAAATAGTCATAGTCCCGGCAGCGCGAAAAATTTCCGGTGGCGCATTGATCGCAGACGCGGCAGGGAATGAGCGGAACAACGCCGACCAATTCGCCGACCTCGAAGCCGGTCACGTCCGCGCCGAGCGCGGCGATGTGGCCCGAAAATTCGTGGCGACACACCAGCGGCATGCGGTGGGCGCCTTTCGTCAGCATGCGCGGAATGTCCGAGCCGCAGACGCCGACCGCGGCGACGCGCAGCAGCGCCTCGCCGGCCTTGGCTTCCGGCTTGGCGATGTCCTCCAAGCAGATGTCGCCCGGTTTGTGCAGTACGGCGGCGCGCATGTGTTCGTCCTCTGTCTCACGGTGTTCGGGAAGGAGAAGCCTCAGGCGCCGGCGCCGCCGAGGGTCGAGGCGAAGGCGTCGAGCGAGAAGATCGCGTCGCGGACGGTCGCAACACTGAGCGGCGCGGCGGAACGCCAGGTCGCCGAGTCCGGAGCGAGCGCCGCCTCGGCGACGCGCTCAATGTCGGCGCGGCTGGCCTTGGCGAGATTGAGATCCGCCAGCCGCGTCGGCACGAGCGAGCGGCAGAGCTTCGGTGGCGATATCCAACACGGGTCGGACCAAGTCGGTGCTCGATATCGCACGAGCAGCGCGCGCGAGCGGGGCGAAAGTGATCGGGGTGACGGGTTCGGATTCGCCTCTCGCCGCCGAGTGCGACGTAGCGCTGATCGTCGAGTTGCTCGACAACACCAACATTTACACCCCGACGATCTCGCGCATCGCGTCGTTGGTCGTCATGGACGTGCTTTCCACCGCGGTGGCGCTGCGCAAGAGCGAGGCGCACCAGGAGCGCTTCCGATTGATGAAGCGGCGCTTGAACGAATTGCGCTTTGGCGCCGGGGACGGCGCCTAGAGGCCTGAGATCCGGCCGTTCAGCCGACTATGCAGGGCACGACGCGGAGCATGGCATCGGCAGGTCGAAGAAACGCGCCTTTCACGAACGTGGGGATCCCGTCACGCTCGAGCTGTTCAGAAGTCTAAGAAAGCGCTCGACCCCAACGCATTCCGTAGCCGAGGACGCATCTTCGACAGATGAGGGCGTTTGGAGGCCTCATCGCACGATTGCAAAGTCGCGCGGGCCGAGCGGCGTCGGCCCCGGCAAGCCGCGAGAGACGACCACCCAAGCGCCAAGCCCATGACAAGGAAATCAGGTGGGGATTTGAACCGTCCCGTTAACCTCTCGGGAACCTTCGTCGCCGTAGCCTTCGCTCTCGTTAAAGAGAGGCTCGGCATGACTGACGCGGTTGGAATTCCAGGTGAACGTATTCTGTCTTTCATCGAGCGCATCGAACAGATCGACGAAGAGCTCAAGGCGTTGAATGAGGGCAAGAAAGAGGTCTTCTCCGAGGCCAAGGGAGAAGGTTTCGACGTAAAAGTGCTGAGAGAAATCCTTCGCCTGCGAAAGCAAGACAAAGACGAGCGTGACGAACAGGAATCTCTGCTCGACCTGTATCTTCGCGCCATGCAAAACGCGGAGTCAGCGCAGGCTAAAGCTGCATAAAGCGGCTCAGCCGATGCGGGAGAGTGGCAGCCGAGGCTGAAGATGATGGCGAGCCACGCCCGCGCCGACCACGCAGCTCTGCGGTCGGCGGCCAACGAGGAGATGAGCGTCTGGATTTAGAGAGTTTCGCGCGTCTCGTCTCCGATCAGCGAGACGCCTTGCCACTGCGCCGATGTGACCAGCCACCGTGCGGTGTCCTGCAATTCCTTGGCGACAGCCGACGCCGCAGGCGAAAGAAGATTGGCCGCTATTGAATAGAGATAATTGCGCCGCGTGATGCGCGCGTCCGAAATCGAGAGGACGCGCCAGCGCTTGCCGCGCTCGCTTTCCAATTGCAAGGCGGACATCGGCTTGATGGTGCAGCCGATGCCGTCATAGACGCAACTCATCAGCAAGGACAACGAGTTCGATCTCCGCCACCACGTGCGGCGTCAGGTTCCGTCGCTCGAATTCCGCGGCGACCCTGCGGCGCAAGCCATGCGCGCCAGTCGGCAGAATCAGGGGAAGCTTCGCGACCTCGGCGATGGCGATGCTATTGCGTTCGCGCGGCACCAAAGCGCTGTTCTGCGGCAGCAGGACGAACAGCTCTTCCTCGAGCAGGGCGATCGCATCCAGCTTGGAGGAGACGTCGTTGCTGAACAAGATCGCGAGGTCCAACTGCCCGAGCTTGATCATGTTCGCGATGTGTCCGCTCATCCCCTCGACGACATTCAAAAGAATGCCCGGGTATTTCTCGCGGACGCCTTTGACCAGGGGCAGGCCGAGCGCCAAAAGCGTCGTCGCGGGAAGTCCCACAGAGACCATGCCGTGGACATCGCCGGATTCCTGCCGGGCGATCGAAAGCGCCTGATCGAGCTGGCGCAACATGAAACGGGCATGATGATAGAGGGCGAGGCCGTTGTCGGTCGGCGTGACGCCACGCGCCGAGCGCTGGAGCAGAGGCTTGCCGACCTCATCCTCAAGCTTGGCGAGTTGTTGGCTAAGAGCGGGTTGGGCGACGAACAGGCAGCGCGACGCCTTCGAGAGGCTCCCGCTTTCGACAATCTGAGCGAAATAACGAAGCTGCCGCAGATCCATCCCTAAACGTCCAACGTCACATAAGCCAGCCTTATAGGGGCTAATTCAAAACGGTATTTTCGCTTATGTCAACGCGCCTCTAAACCAGCCGGCGAAGTGGTCGCGTCCTGCGGCCGAGGGGACGGGCCGTAGGGCCAAGGGAGCTGGTCGATTGACGCCTGACAAATTGCCGTCTTGCCGGCTGCTGATCGGCGGCGAATGGACTGACGGCGAAAATACCGCGCCCGTGTCGGACAAATATCGCCTGACCCCCTTCAGCAGCGTGCATTTGCCGACGCGAGAGCAAGTCCGGGCCTGCGTCGCGGCCGCGGACGCCGCCTTCCAGTCGGATACGCTGGACGCCCATCAGCGGGGAGCGATCCTCGATCGAGCGGCCCAAAGCGTCGAAGCGCGGATGGCTGACCTCATCGCCGTGATGCGTCAAGAAGCTGGGTTCACCCGCCGCGATTCCACGGGGGAGATCCAACGCACGATCAACACCTTGCGGCTTTCCGCGGAAGAGGCGCGCCGCTTCAGCGGCGAGATCGTGCCTGTCGAGGGGGCGCCCGGACAGAGGGGACGCATCGGCTTCACGCTGCGGGCGCCCCTCGGCGTGGTGTGCGCCATCACGCCGTTCAATGCGCCGCTCAACACGGTCGCGCATAAGGTTGGGCCGGCGCTCGCGGCCGGCAATGCGGTTGTGCTCAAGCCCTCGCTTCATACGCCGATGACCTCGTGCATCCTGGCGGAATGCCTCATCGAGGCGGGGCTGCCTCGCGGCCTGCTCTCGATCTTGCACGGCGAAGCCGAGGTCGCCCGATGGCTGTTGGAAGAGCCGCACGTGCGCTTCTACGCCTTCACCGGCAGCACGGAGGTTGGCCGTTCCATCCAGCAGAGCGCTGGATTGCGGCGCACGCAAATGGAGCTCGGCTCGATCGCTCATTGCATCCTTTGCGATGACGCGGATTTGGAGGTGGCCCTGCCCAAGGTCATCAATGCGTCATTTCGCAAAGCGGGGCAGGTCTGCACCTCGATCCAGACGCTGCTCGTGCAGCGGCCCCTCATCGCGGAGGTCGAGCGCCGGCTGACGGCTCTGGTATCGGAATTGCCGTACGGCGATCCAGGCGACGACCGGACGGTCGTCGGTCCCGTGATCAGCGAGGGGGCGGCGAGGCGCATCGAAACCTGGATCGCACAAGCCGTCGGGCAGGGCGCTCGGCTGTTGACCGGCGGCGACCGGCGAGACGCGGTCGTCGCGCCGACGCTGCTCGCCGATGTCGGCCCGGAAACGCCGCTCGGGCGCCAGGAGGTTTTCGGGCCGGTCTTGTGCATCGCCGCGTTCGATCGCGTGGAAGAGGCGATCGAACGGGTGAACGCCACGCCGTTCGGCCTGGCCACCGGCATTTTCACCAAGCGGCTGGACAATGCCTTCGCAGCTGCGCGGCAGTTGCAGGTCGGCGGCGTCCATATCAACGAGACGCCGAGCTCGCGCGTCGATCTTATGCCTTACGGGGGCTCTAAGGACAGCGGCTTTGGTCGCGAAGGCCCCTATTACGCCATTCGAGAGATGAGCGAAGAGCGCATGATCACCATCCTTCCCTGAGCGACAGAGGTAGGGCGAACAAGGAAACGTTATGACCCAGATGAAGGGCGGCGAAGTCATTGCTGAGTACCTCGTCAAGCAGAAGGTGCCGTTCGTGTTCGGGATCTGCGGACACGGCAATGTTGGAATTCTCGATGCGCTGCATGCGGTTCGCGACCAAGTCACGCTGATCTCGCCACGACATGAGCAATGCGCCGGCCATATGGCTGACGCCTATTTCCGCGTGAAGCACAGTCCGGTCGCGACGCTGACGTCCACCGGGCCCGGCTCGGCCAATATGGTGATGTCGCTCGCGACGGCTTTGTCGGACTCGTCGGCCTTTTTGGCGATCACCGCCAATGTCCCCACGTCGCAGGCCAATCGTGCGCCGTTTCAGGAGCTATACGCCCACAACCAAGCCGATTTCGCGCAAGTGCTCCGGCCGGTGGTGAAGCGCTCCTTCCAGCCGAGCCGGGTCGACATGCTGCCGCTGGCCCTGCGCCAATCGTTTGACGCAATGGTGACGGGCCGCCCTGGGCCCGTCAATCTCGACATCCCCTACAACGTCTTTCAGGAAGAGGCGGATGTCGACTTGCCGCCGCCTTCTCATGTGCATGGCGAGCACCGGCCCAGCGCGAGCGAAGCCGATGTCGCAAAGGCGCTCGAACTCCTGGCGGAGTTGCGGCGACCGGTGTTTTTCATCGGTCAAGGAACGACCCTTGCCGAGGCCGGACCCGAGATCAGCGCGCTTCAGCGTGATTTCGGCATCCCGGTCATCACATCGCCCAATGGCATGGGATGCGCGCCTGCCGACGATCCGCTGACGCTGGGTTTCATTGGCCGGAACGGCGCCTATCCCGCCAATCAGGCGGGTCGGCACGCGGATCTCGTCATCTGCATCGGGACGCGTTTCGACGACCGTTCGTCGTCGAGCTGGCATCCGGGCTATTCCTGGAACTTCCCGACGACCAAACTGCTGCAAGTGGATATCGATCCGGCGGAGCTCGGGCGCAATTACCCGCCGACCCTCGGCATTATCGCTGACGCCAAGGTTTTCGCCGCACAGCTCATCGCCGCCCTCGCGAAGCGGCCGGTCGTCACGCGGGAGACCTTCGCCGACTGGCGGGGCGAAGTGGCGAAGTGGCAAGCGGAGTGGGAGGCCTTCGTCCGGCCCAATTTCGGTTCGGTCGCGACGCCGATCCGTCCAGAATATGTCGTCGGCGCCCTCCAGGATGTGCTGCCGGATGACGTGATCCTCTCGCTTGACTCCGGCGTGCACCACAACTGGTTCATGCAGTTCTGGAAGCCGCGGCGGGCGCGGAGCATGCTCAATAGCTGGGGCTATTCGTCGATGGGCTTCGGCGTTTGCGGCGTCCTCGGCGCGCAGCTCGCCGCGCCCGAGCGGCCCTGCGTCGCCGTCGTCGGCGACGGCGGCTTCATGATGGCGCCCCATGTGGTCGCGACCGCCGTGGAATACGGCCTACCGTGCGTCTGGATCGTTTGGAACAACTTCGCCTGGGGCGCGATCCGCGATCTCCAATACGGGCTGTTCGAGGGACGCGAAATCGGCACCGCCTTCTATAGGGGCAATCAAGGGCCGGGCGGCGAGCGCTACAACCCTGATTTCGCCGCCTGGGCCCGCGCCTGCGGCGCCGACGGCGTGACGGTGGTCCGTAGCGAAGATCTGCGCGGCGCCGTCGAGGCCGCCGTGAAGAATCGCCGGCCCTGCGTGATCGACGTTCACGTGGATTCCGAGGTTCGGCCGCCGTCGACCGGAACCTGGCAGCTGCCGCCCATTCCATTCAAGGAACCGGTCTTCGGCAAGCCCTACCGCGCCTCTTGAGAAAGACGAGAAAAGTCAAAGGGAGAAACACGCATGACGAGCAGGATTTCGAAGAGGCGGCGTTCCATCTGCGCGGCGATCGTCGCAGCGGCCTTGTCCACTGTCGGTTGGCATTCGATCGCGCAAGCCCAGTCGGACGCTCCGATTCGCATTGGCCTGATTTACTCCAAGCAGGGACCGGGCGCGGCGATTGGACAGTATCTCGAGCGCGGTAGCGAGCTGGCGGTCGAGGAGGCGGGCCGCAAGGTCCTGGGCCGTCCGATCGAGCTCATCTGGCTGGACGAAGCCAACCCCCAGGTCTCGCAGCAAAACATGCAGCGGCTGGTCGAGGAGAACAAGGTCGTGGCGGTCGTCGGCGGCAACTACAGTTCGTCGGCGCTCGCGATGATGACCGTCGCCAATCGTGACAAGATCCCGCTCATCCTGCCTGGGGCGGCGGCCAGCGAAATCACGGGCAAGGACTGCAATCGGTATACGTTCCGGACTCAGGCGACGGTGCCGGTGCAGACGCGCGGCCTCATGCCCTACGTGTCGTCAAAGCCCGGGACCAAGGTCTATTTCCTGACCGCGTCCTACGCCTTCGGTCAGGACGTCCTCAAGGCCTCCCGCGCGTTGATGAAGCAAGTCGGCGCGATTGAAATCGGCTCGGACGAAGTGCCGATCAATACCGCCGACTACAGCTCCTACGTGCTCAAGATCCGCGAGGCGAAGCCTGACGTCGTCGTCGGCGGCCTCGTTGGCGGCGACTTCTCGAATTTCCTGAAACAGTGGAACGAGATGGGCATGAAGGGGCGCATTCCCTTCGCCGGCGTCGCGGTGACCGACACCGATTTCTGGGCGGTCGGCCCCGAGGCTTCGACGGGCATCTACGTCAAGCCCTGGTATTACAACAACCCGAAGAACTCCGCCGCCGAACGGAAGATGACCGCCGATTTCGAGCAGAAATACGGGCAGCCGCCGTCCGACAAGGCTTGGTCCGGCTGGATCGCGATGCGCGCCTTGCTGGAATCCATCGAGGCGGCGAAATCGGTCGACTCCAAGGCGATCGTTACACAGTTGGAGAACTGGAAGAATACGGAAGAGGAAGTGCCTTTCTACTTCCGCGCCTGGGACCATCAATTGGTGCGTCCGTCGGTCATCGTCAAAATCAAGCAGAAGATAACCGACAAATACGACTACTTCGACATCTTGAAGAACACGTCGGACACCGAAGCGGAAACCGATAAGGCGTTCGGCTCCAAGGAAGAAATCGGCTGCCACATGCCTGGCTTCTGATCGAAGCGGCGCGGCCTTCACCTCTGACATCAGCGGATTCGATCGGCTGGAAATATGCTCGACGCCCTGGTCCCACAAATCGCCAATGGCTTGGTGCTCGGCTTCGTCTACGTGCTGATTGCGGTAGGCCTGTCGATCACCTTCGGCCTCTTGGGCGTCATCAACTTCGCGCACGGCGCATTTTTCGCTCTCGGCGCGTATGTCGCATGGCAACTGTTCCAGCTGTTCGGCTGGAGCGCGGTGATCCTCGCGCCGCCTCTGGTCGGGTTGATCGGAATGGTCGTGGAGACGACGCTCATCCGGCGGCTCTATGGCAAGGAGCCGCTGCTCGGCTTGGTCGTGACCTTCGCGCTGGGCTTGCTGATCGAAGCCGTGATCCGCTTCTTCTGGGGCGCCGACGGCAAGCCGTTCGACACGCCCGACTTCCTCCAGGGCGTGGTTGAAGTCGGTCCGCTGCTGATCACCAAATACCGTGTGGCCGTTCTGGCCGCGACCATTGCGACGCTGCTGGCGCTGTGGGCGTTTTTCGCCTGGACCCCATACGGGCGGATCCTGCGCGCCGGCAGCCGTGATCCAGAAATGGTCGAGTTGCTCGGCATCAACCTGCCTCGCGTGCTGACCGCGGCGTTCGGGCTCGGCTGCATGTTGGCGGCGATCGGCGGCGTGCTGGCGGCGCCGCTCTGGACGGTGTCGCCGTCGATGGCGGCCAACGCCGTCATGCCGGCCTTTGTGGTGGTGGCGATCGGCGGGCTCGGCTCGTTTCGCGGCGCGGTCGTCGCCGGACTGGCCGTCGGGGTCGTGACTTCCCTCACCATCGAATTCGCGCCCGAAGCGTCCACGGCCTCGATGTACGTCCTGATGTTCGCGATCCTATTGCTGCGGCCTCGCGGTCTGTTCGGCGATCGCTGGGAGCGATTTGAATGAAATCCGGTTCCTCTATCGCTGGACGGGTCTGGAGCCATCCGATCGTCGTGACGGCGGCGGTGCTGTGCGCCGCCTCGCTCATCGCCGTGGCGATCGGCATGCCGATTGATCGCGTCACCCAGATCGCCATCTACACGCTTTACGGCGCCGGGGTGAACTTCCTCATCGGCTACCTCGGCTTGGTGCCCTTCGGCGCATCGTTCTTTTTCGGCTGCGCCAGCTATGCCCTGGCGATCGCGGCCGGGGCGGGCTGGAGCGCCAACGAGGTGACGGGGATCGTCATCGCGGCGGCGTTTTCCGTGGTGCTCGCCGTGATCGTCGGCGCGGTCATCCTGCGCCGCCGGGGACTCTATTTCTCGCTCCTGACGCTCGCCTGCTCGCAGATCGCCTTCGAGGTCGCTTTCAAGTGGACCTCGGTCACCGGCGGCGAGAACGGCCTGCAGAATGTCGACCGGCCGCTGTTCCCGTCGCCGATCGCCTTCCACGTGTTCACGCTCGCGGTCGTGCTGGGCGTGCTGTGGCTTCTCTGGCGCGTCGCCCATGCCCCCTTCGGCCGGCTGATGCAGGCGCTGCGCGACAACGAGCAGCGTGTCGCGAGTCTCGGCTACGACACGTATCTGACCAAGCTCGTCGCCTTCACGATCGCGGGGACAGCCATCGGCGTGGCCGGCGGCTTGATGGCGCTATTCCTCCAAGGCGTCTACGCCAACAATCTGAATTGGGAGCACGCCGGCGATCCGGTCCTGATGGTGGCGCTCGGCGGAGTGCATCAATTCCTCGGTCCGATGTGGGGCGCGATTGTCTTCATCGTTCTGGAGGATCGGCTGAGCGCGTTCACCGAGAACTGGTGGCTGATTTTCGCGCCGATCATCATCGTCTTCGCGCTGCTGTCGCAAGAAGGCGTCCAAGGCTTCTTCCAGCGCCTCATCGGCCGCAACCGTTGGACGCTCACGCGTTCGAGCCTTCCGGCGCGACCGGCGAAAATCGAGCCGTATGCGCCGCGCCGGGCCGCGATCTCGGGCGACGCATCGGGCCCGTGCCTGTCGGTTCGCAACCTTTCGAAGCGCTTCGGCTCGATCGTCACGCAGAACGACATCTCGCTCGAGGTGAGCCGCACGGGCCTGCACAGCCTGATCGGCCCCAATGGCGCGGGAAAGACGACGTTCTTCAACCTGCTCAGCGGCATCATCCCGGTCGACGGCGGCAGCATCGTCTTCGACGGCCTGCGGATCGAACGCCTTTCGCAGCACAAGCGGGCCCGTCTCGGGATTTCGCGCTCGTTTCAGATCCTGAGCGTGTTCCCGAACCTGACCGCATTCGAGAACGTGCGCGTCGCGGTGCAAGCCGCAAACCGGCAGTGGTACGGTTTCTGGACCGACGCCTACAGCGACGAGGCGGCAAGCGGCCGCGTGTGGTCATTGCTCGATGCGGTGGGGCTGGCCGACCGCGCCGGCGAACTGTCGGCCTCGCTATCCCACGGCGAGAAGCGGCTGTTGGAAATCGCGGTGTCGCTCGCGACGGATGCGAAGCTGCTGCTGCTGGACGAGCCGCTGGCCGGGCTTGCCGAGTCTGACCGCGAGGTCGTGAGCGAACTGATCCAGCGCCTCGCCAGATCGCACGCCGTTCTGCTGATCGAGCACGACATCGACCGCGTCCTGGCGATGTCGGACAGGATCACGGTGCTGCATCAGGGACGCCTGATCGCCGACGGTAAGCCGTCGGAGGTGGCGAAACATCCGGAAGTGGCGGCGGCCTATCTCGGCAAGCCGCATGTCGGCGCGACCTCCGCTCAGTCCGTCGCTCGCTCCAGGCCGGCGACCCGCGCCGCCGCAGCGGCAAAGCCGCTGCTCACCGTGGATGGCGTGCGCGCGGGTTATGGCGGCGGCACGGTCCTCGATGGCCTCGATCTGACGGTGAACGAGGGAGAAGTGGTCGCGCTGCTGGGCCGTAACGGCGTGGGCAAGACCACGGCTTTGCGCGCGATCACCGGCGCGCTGCCGTCCTCGGCTGGCAGGATCCTCTTCGAGGGCCGGGAAATCAGCCGGCTTCGGCCGGACGAGATCAACCGCCGCGGCATTTCCCTCGTCCCGGAGGGGCGCAGGCTGTTTCCAAATCTGTCGGTTCAGGAAAACCTCAGGCTCGCCATGCGGCCGGGCGGCGCTTCGTTGGAGGAAGTTTGCGACCTGTTCCCGAAGCTTCGGGTGCTGATGCGCTCGCGCGCCGAGAATCTTATCGGGGGGCGAGCGTCAGATGGTGGCGATCTCGCGCGCGTTGATGGCTCCGAGCCGGCTGATCCTGCTCGATGAACCCTTCGAGGGTCTGGCGCCCGCGGTGGTGCAGGAAGTGCGCGAGGCGGTGGCCAAGCTGACGAGCCGCGCGAGCCTGGTCATCGTCGAGCACCACGCCGAAAGCGTCCTCGCCCTCGCCGATCGGGCCTACGTCCTGGTGAGCGGGCGCGTCGCCTATAGCGGCGGCGCCGGCGAACTGGCGACCGATCACGCCCTTCAGGAACGCCTGCTCGGCATCGCCCAACCGGACGAGCTGAAGCCGATGGCGATAGGGATACGATGATGACGAGATCGCTCGGGATCAACACTTACGGGTACATATGGTCGACGCCAGCGGCGTCGTGCGTGCGGCGCTTGGCGTCCCTCGGCTATCGGCAGTTCGAGCTGGTCGTCCATCCCAATCATCTGCCGCTCGACGACTTCAGCCAGGCGGACCGGCGGGAGGTCAAGTCGGCGCTGGCGGACGCTGGCGCGGGCCCGCATGCGATCAACTTGCCGAGCCTCGATCACAATCTCGCCAGCCCGTTCTCACGCGTGCGCGCGGCGTCCGTCGCAATGTTCGCCGACGCCATCGATCTCGCCGCGGATCTGGGCGCGCGTTGGGTGGTCACGGTTCCCGGGCGTTTGAGCCCACTGTCGCCGCCGCCTCGCGCGGAAGCGGCAAAGTGGGTGGCCGAGGGCGTCGCGGCCCTGCTGCCGCGCGCAGAGGCGCGCGGCGTCGGCCTGGCGATCGAAAACGTCCCCTTCGCGGCTTTCCCGGACGCGCCCTCCCTTGATGAATTCGTGCGCGGATTCTCATCGCCCATGCTCGGGGTCTGCTACGACGTAGCGAACGCGCACTTCATAGGCGAGGCGCCGCCCGAGGGGATTGCGCGCCTCGCCGACCTTCTCCGAATCGTGCATTTCTCGGACACCGGCCGCGAGGTCTGGCGGCACGATCGCATCGGCCGAGGCAGTGTGCGTTTCGCCGAGGTCGAGAGCGCCTTGAATGCTGTCGACTACCGCGGTCCCTGCGTCCTGGAGATCATCGACGCCGAGCCGGAGGCCGCGATCCTGCAAAGTCACGCAGCCTTGGCGTCGCTTGGCTTCGCCTTGCAGTCCAGGACGTCGGTTCGATGAGCGGGATCGTTCTCGTCACCGGAGCGGCGGGGCTGCTCGGGCGCTTCGTCGTGAGCGACCTCCTGTCCGCCGGTTACGCCGTCCGCGGCCTCGATCGCCGCGCCGGAGAGGCCGACATCGACTGGTGCGTCGGCGACGTGACGTCGCCCGAGGTCGTGGCGCGCGCAATGAAAGGCGCCGACGCGGTTCTGCACCTCGCGGCGGCGGCGAACATTTGGGCGGGCGACGGCCAGACCATCACGCGCGTCAATGTCCTCGGGACGTACACTGTCTTCGAGGCGGCGGAAACGGCAGGCGTGAAGCGGACCGTCTTCTGCTCCAGCGATTCGGTCGCCGGATATACCGTGCGGGAAGGGCGCATGCTCACGCCGCATTATGCGCCGCTCGACCTCGATCACCCGCTGCTGGCGACGGACCCCTACGCCGTGAGCAAGGTCCTCGGAGAGGATCTGGCGCGCGCCTATGCGCTGCGCGGCATGTCCGTCATCGCGCTGCGAACCGTCTTCGTCGCTTATCCTGACATGGCCGGCGAGATCATCGCACGGGCCAAGGATCCGGACGCCTACCGGGGCGTGAAGGTGGGCGGGCCGTCTTCGGCCGGCGGCGGTCCTCTGCATCACCATATCGATCCGAGGGACCTGGCGCGCGCCTTTCGCTTGGCGATGGAAATGCCGTTGCCGCCCGGCGGCTTCGAACGGTTCTACCTCTCGGCGCAAGTCACCTTGTCGCCCGAGCCGACGCTCGAACGGCTGCGCCGCCTGCATGGCGACGCCGTCGAGATCCGCACGCCGGCGGTCTATGCGCGGCAGCCCTTCGCCCCGCTTTACGACCTCACGCACGCGGCGGAGCGCCTGGGCTTCGTCGCGGCCTACGACCAGCGCCATTTGCTCGCTGGCTTGCCAGGATTTTCTTCAGGAGAATATTGATGACCATCGTCGTTCCCGGACCCGACGCCTACGTCGACGCCGCCGAAAAGAAGCAAGCCGTCACACGCAATCTCGGCGAGTTGATGTGGATCCAATATCCCGGCCATTTCAACCGGGCTCTGTCCAAAGCGATCGTGTCGCCGGAGACCGTCGGCAGCCGCTTCTTCGATCATCGCATCTCGTCCTACGAGCCGGGCGCCTATGTCGAGAGCCATGTGCATGCCGTCCAGGAACAAATCTACCACGTGCTTTCGGGGGAGGGCGTGCTGATCCTCGACGGCGAGCGCCGTCTCGTGCGCGGCAATGACGTCACCTACATTCCGCCGGGCGTTGTCCACGAGTTCCATTGCACGGGAACCGAGCCGCTCGTCTTTCTCGTCATCACCAGCCCGCCGACCGACGACGAGCCCAAGCCGCGCTCCGGGGCGCGCGCATGACCAAGACTGTTCTTATCACGGGCGCCTGCGGCTGGTTGGGCAGCGCCATCGTCAAGGCTCTGCTCGACCGCGGCGACGCCGTCGTCGCGACCGACCTCGCGATCACGCCGGCGATGGCGGGCCTCAGCGCCAGCCAGCCGCGGCTCGCGGTCGCGCCGAGCGATCTGGGCGAATGGCATCAGGTCGTGCGGGTGTTCGAGAAGCATCGGCCCGACGCGGTCATTCATGCGGCGGCGATCGTCGGCGTGGCGGCGGCGGCGGGCAGCCCGCTTGCGGCGCTGCGCGTCAATGTCCAGGGGTCGGTGAACCTCTTGGAGGCGATGCGTCTGAACGAGGTGAAACGCGTCGTTCACGTCAGCACCGAAGAGACTTACGGCGACTTCCAGTCGCCGGTGATCGACGAGGACCATCCGCAGCGCCCGCTCAGCGTCTACGGTCTCACCAAACTCGCGGCAGAGCACTATGGCCGGGTTTACTCGCGCGACTTCGGGTTGGAGTGCATCAACGTGCGGACATGCTGGGTCTATGGCCCGCATCTGCCGAGGCTCCGGATGCCGCGCACTTTTGTCGAGGCGGCCCTGCGCGGCGAACCCTATCACCAGCCCGACGGCGGCAATTTCGCGGTCGATCAAGTGTACATCGACGACACCGTCGCGGGCGCGCTGCTCGCGCTCGACAAGCCGCAGCACCGGTTCGACGCCTACAACATCGCGACCGGCGTCGCGCCGACGCTGCGGGATACGGCCGAGGCGGTCAACCGCGCGGTTCCCGGCGCTCGGATCACCGTGGGGGACAACGGACCGTACCGTCACGGCGGCGTTGTCCTGAGCGCAATCAAAGGCGCGCTCGACATCCGGCGGGCCCAGAGCGAGCTCGGCTATCAGCCGCGTTTCGATATCCAGCGCGGCATCGAGGCGACGATCGTGGCCACGCGGGAAGGCGGCCCGGCCTAGTCGCGACTTCCCACCCCCGCGCAACCACGCAAACCAGACCCCGTTTCGAGGATACCGTTATGACCAGTCCGTCGCCCGTTGTGATTGTCTTTGGAGGGTCGCGCGGAATCGGCGCCGCCTGCGTCGACGCGTTCACCGCCGCGGGCTGGCGGGTCGGCTTCACCTATGCAAACCGGCCACGCGCAGCCGGTGAATCCCGCAGTTATCAGGCCGATGTTCGCGACGCCGACGCAGTCGCACGGGTCTTTGCGCAGGCGGAGGCTGATTTCGGTGTGGCGCCCCAGGCGGTGATTGCGAATGCCGGCATCAATGTGCCGGGCGGGCCTATCGCGAGCTTCAAGCCGGACGACTTCCGTCTCCTGATGGAGGTCAATGTCGTCGGCGCCTTCAACGTCCTCGCCGAGGCGGCGCGGCGCGTTCGGGACGGCGGCGCCATCGTTGCCGTGACGACGTCGCTCGTCCGGCATGCGGTGCCTGGCGCAGCCGCCTATACCGCCAGCAAGGCCGCCGTCGAAAGCCTGGTTCGCTCGATGGCGAAGGAACTGGCGGGCCGCCGTGTCCGCGTCAACGCCGTAGCCCCGGGACCGGTCGACACCGATTTGTTCAACGCTGGCAAGACCGAGGAGGTCAAGCAGCGCATGGCCGCCTTCAGCCCGTTCAACCGCATCGGCCGGCCGGAAGAAATCGCCGAAGTCGTCCGCTTCCTCGTCTCCGAGCAGGCCTCCTGGGTGCATGGCCAGATCGTGCAGCCGAATGGCGGGATGGTATGAGCCACGAGGATCCGGCCTCTGTCGATGCGACCTGGGACGTCGTCGTCGTCGGCGCCGGGGCGGCCGGCCTGACGGCGGCCAGCGTCGCGGCTGCGGAAGGCTGTTCAGTGTTGCTGTTGGAGCGCGCCGACGTGGTCGGCGGCACGACCGCGATCTCCGGCGGCATGGTCTGGATTCCCGCCAATCACAAGACGGCTGAGGCGAACCGCCCGGACAGCCTTGAGGCCGCGCGCGCCTATCTCGCTCATACCGTGCCGGGGGACGATCGCGAGCGGCTCGAGACGTTTCTGGCGCGCGGCGACGAGGCGGTGCGGGATCTCGAGGCGCGCACGGCGCTGCGTCTGCAGCCCGTCATGACCTATCCCGACTACTACCCGAGCCTGCCGGGCGCGACCCCCGGCGGCCGTGTGCTCGAACCCGTACCCTTCGACGGGCGCGCGCTCGGCGCCGCCTTCGCGCTGCTGCGCGACCCGCTCCCCGAGTTCATGCTGTTCGGCGGCATGATGATCAGCCGCCAGGACATCCCTCATCTGCGCCGCGTCGGCCAGTCTTTGCGCTCGACTTGGCACGTGGCGAAGCTCCTGCTGCGGTACGGGCTCCAGCGGTTGCGGGCGCGGCGCGGAACGACGCTCTATCTCGGCAACGCGCTGGCGGCGCGTCTCCTGCGCTCGGCGCTCGATCTCGGCGTCACGTTGCGCATGGGCAGGTCGGTCGTCCGTCTCGAGGCCGACGCGGCCGGCCGCGCATCAATCCTGGAAGTCGTGGATGGTTCCGGCCGGCGCGAGCGGATCGGCGCTCGCCGCGGCGTCGTCCTGGCGACGGGCGGTATTTCGCATGACGCGGAGTTGCGTCCGAGCTACGTCCCGGCGAGCGCGGGCGCGCTTTCCGCGACGGTCGAGCGCGGCGCGGCTCCGTCCGGCGCGCGGCTGGCCGAGGCGCTCGGCGCTCGGCTCTCGGCCCCGACGAAAGATGGCGCCTTCTGGGTTCCCGCTTCGGTCTTCACGCGGCGCGACGGAGGTCGCGGCCTCTATCCCCACACGGTGACCGACCGGGCCAAGCCCGGCCTGATCGCTGTGGACGCCAATGGACAACGTTTCGTCAACGAGGCGGTCTCCTATCACGAGTTCGTCCGCGCGCAATTGGCGAACGAGAAGAGCGCCATCCCCGCGTGGCTCCTGTGCGACCGTCGCTTTCTCTGGAAATACGGGCTCGGCAAGGTCAAGCCGTTCACGCTCTCGGTCAGCGCGGAAGTGTCGGCTGGCTATCTGAAGCGGGCCGATGATCTGCCGGGTCTCGCCAAGCAGATCGGCGTCCCGCCGGCCGCGCTGGTGGAGACGATCCAGGGCTTCAATCAGCACGCCAAGCACGGCGAAGATCCGGCCTTCGGGCGCGGCGGCGACATCTATCAAAGAGCGCTGGGCGACGGGGACCAGCGCCCTAATCCCTGCGTCGCGCCGCTCGAAGAGGCGCCGTTCTACGCGGTGGCGGTTTACCCGGCCGACCTGGGAATGTCAGCCGGCATCGTCACGGACGCCGAGGCGCACGTGATCGGGGCCGACGGCGCGCCCATTCCGGGTCTCTTCGCTTGCGGCAATGACATGGCGTCGATCATGGACGGAGCCTACCCAGGGCCAGGCATCACGCTGGGTCCGGCGCTCACCTTCGGGTGGCTGGCGGGCAAGGCTGTCGCGAGGGGCGCCGCGGCGCAGGCGAATCCGAGGGCGCGCGGCGCCGCCACGGCCACCGCTTCGAAATGAGAGGCAACATATGCGCAAATCGTCGGTAGCCCCTGACGTTCTCGTCATTGGCGGCGGCAATGCCGCGCTGTGCGCCGCATTGATGGCGCGCGAGGCGGGCGCTTCGGTGCTGCTCCTCGAGTCCGCGCCGCGCGCCTGGCGCGGCGGCAATTCGGTGCACGTGCGCAATCTGCGCTGCATGCATGACGCGCCGCAGGATGTGCTGACCGACGCCTACTCCGAAGAGGAGTACTGGCAAGATCTCCTAAAGGTCACGGGAGGCCTCACCGACGAAAAGCTGGCGCGCCTCGCCATCCGCCACTCGGCGCGCTGCCGTCCCTGGATGCGCCGACATGGCGTCCATTTCCAGCCGCCCTTGTCGGGCGCTTTGCATGTCGCGCGGACCAACGCGTTCTTCATGGGAGGCGGCAAGGCGCTGGTCAACGCCTACTATCGCAGCGCCCAGAACGCCGGCGTCGAGATCCGCTACGAGACGCCGGTCAAGAGCCTGGAGCTCGAGGGCGGCCGCTTTCGCGCAGCGGTGACGGAAGCGGGCGAACGCATCGAGGCCGCGAGCTGCGTCCTCGCGTGCGGCGGCTTCGAATCGAACCTCGCATGGCAACGCGAAGCTTGGGGGCAAAACGAGCGCGGCGAATGGCCGGCGGAGAACTTCCTGGTCCGCGGAACCCGATTCAATCAGGGCGTGCTGCTGAAATTCATGCTCGACGCCGGCGCTGATGCGATCGGCGATCCGACACAAGCGCATTGCGTCGCCATCGACGCGCGCGCGCCGCTTTACGACGGTGGCATCTGCACGCGTATCGACTGCGTGTCGCTCGGCATCGTGGTCAATCGCGAAGCGCGCCGCTTCTATGACGAGGGCGAGGACTTCTGGCCGAAACGCTACGCGATATGGGGCCGGCTCGTCGCGCACCAACCGGGGCAGGCGGCCTATTCCATCATCGACCAGAAGGCCATTGGCCGATTCATGCCGCCGGTGTTCGAAGGCGTGAAAGCTGATACGATCGACGATCTCGCGCAAAGGATCGGTCTCGATGCCGCCAGCCTCGCCGAGACGGTCGGCGCTTACAACCGCGCCTGCCGACCGGGGTCGTTCGACCACACGACCCTCGACGATTGTCGGACCGAAGGCCTCGCGCCCGCCAAGACCCATTGGGCGCGTCCAATCGATACGCCGCCGTTCTACGCCTATCCGCTCAAACCGGGCATTACCTTCACCTATCTCGGGCTGAAGACGGACGAGACGACAGCGGTGCGGTTCGCTGGCGCGCCGAGCCCCAATCTCTTCGCGGCCGGCGAAATGATGGCGGGGAATGTCCTCGGCAAGGGCTACACCGCCGGCGTCGGCATGAGCATCGGCACCGCCTTCGGACGCATCGCCGGCGTCGGCGCGGCGCGGGCTGCCGGGTTCTCCCACTCGAATTTCATGCAGGAGTTGGCTTATGCCACCGCTCATTGAACCGGCCGTGACGGAGCCGGTCGAACCGGCTGGCGCGCCGAAGTCCGATAGCTTATCTCCGAGCCTCGTGTCTTTGCTGCGAGCGGACGAGGCCGAAGTCGCTCGCATCATGCAGATTTGCAACGCGTGCCGTTATTGCGAAGGCTTCTGCGCCGTTTTTCCCGCGATGACGCGCCGCCTGGAATTCGGCAAGGCCGACATTCACTACCTGGCCAATCTCTGCCACAACTGCGGCGCCTGCCTTCCCGCGTGCCAATATGCGCCGCCGCACGAATTCGCGGTCAATGTGCCGCTCGCGATGGCCAAGGTGCGGCTGCAAACCTATCAGGACTACGCGTGGCCGTCCGCGCTGGGCGCGTTGTATCGGCGAGCCGGACTGACGGTCGCGCTGTCGCTGACAGGCGCTCTCGCCGTTTTCCTCGTCCTGGTCGTCGCAATGAGCGGCCATCTGACGCATGAGCCGCTGGCGGGAAATTTCTATGCCATATTCCCGCATAACGTCTTGGCGAGCCTCTTCGGCGTCGTGTTCGTCTTCGCCGTCGTCGCGCTCGGCGTGGGTGTGCGCCGCTTCTGGGGCGAGGTTTCGCCCGCGAACGACATCGCGCCCAGAGATAAGCGAGTGCTCGCCAATGTCCGCGGCGCTGCAATCGCGGAGGCGGCCGCCGATGCGGGCCGGCTGACATATCTTGGCGGAGGACACGGGCAGGGGTGCAACGAAGAGGACGATCGCTTCACGCTGTTGCGGCGCCGGTTCCACCATCTGACAGCCTATGGCTTCCTGTTGTGTTTCGCCGCCACCTGCGTGGCGACGCTTTATCACTATCTACTCGCGCTCGAGGCCCCTTATGCATTGACGAGCGTTCCGGTCCTGCTCGGCGTCTGCGGCGGCGTCGGGCTAGTCGTCGGACCCCTGGGCCTGTTGTGGCTGAACCTTCGCCGCGATTCGCAACGGAGCGACGCTGGCCAGCGCGCTCTGGATCGTGGCTTCATCGCTTTGCTGATCCTCGTGAGCGTCACCGGATTCGCGTTGCTGATGCTGCGCGATACGCAGTTCATGGCGCTTTCGCTCGCAGTGCACCTGGCTACGGTGATGGCGCTGTTCCTGACTGTGCCCTACGGAAAGTTCGCCCACAGCGCCTACCGCGTGACGGCGCTGCTAAAATACGCGATCGAAAGGCGACTGCCGAACAGGTTGGGCTTGGGCGGTGATTAGCGCTGTCGCCGTCGGGACGGCATTGTCGTAAATGGACGGCGTGCACATGCGCGGCGCGATCGGGTCGATACCCGACCCCGTATTTATGTTGGTGGCGCGCGTCAGACGATCGGCAGCTCGAAGAGGCGCCCGACGGCGGGAATGCTGTCGTCGACGCCGGCCAGTCGCAGACAGTGCCAAGCCATTGCGTGATTGCTGGATGTGACCGGCGCGCCGATCCGGCGTTCGAGCCCAGCGGCCGCTTCGGCGACCCGCAGGCTCGTGCACGATACGAATACCGCCTCCACGCCACTCGTCGCGGCCAGCCGCTGCACGGCGGTCTCGATCGACGGCACGGAGATGCGGGCGGCGTCGCGGTCGTCGCGACGATCAAAAGTGGCGACCGCGGCGATATTCACCCCGCGCCCATCGAAATAGCGCGCAAGGTTTTCGTTTATCTCGGGCGCGTAGGGCGTCAGGAGGCCAATTCCCTTGGCGCCGAGGGCCCGGAATGCGGCGAGCGCGGCCGTTACGGGCGTCGTGCAGGCGACGCCGGGCCGGGCCTTGCGAATCTCCGCGAAGACAACCTCTTCGCCGAGCGTCATCGTCGCCGACGTGCAGCCGAATGCGACGACGTCGAGCGGGATGCTGGGAAGGATGAGGTCGACGCTTGGGCCGATCCTCGGACCTATGGCGCGTAATGTCGCGGGAGTGATGTCATTGTCGCTGAACACACGCAATTCGTAGAACGCGACACCGGGCAAGCGCACAAGCGCGCGAAACTCGTGCTCCATCGTCTGATCGGTCGCGAGCACGACGAGACCGATCGCCGCCCGTGAAGCCAAGCCTCGGTCGAGTTCGGACGGGAGCACGCCTAAATCGACCGGTCGGGAAGAAACGGCGCGGTCGGATGTAGAGCTAAGCGACATGGGAGATCCCCTCCAGGGCTCAAGCGGCCAGCAGCCCGTCCATGGGAATGGCCGGTGTGCGGCCGGCGATGAGGTCGGCGGTGATCCGGGCCGAGCCATGCGACATTGTCCAGCCGATGTGGCCGTGCCCGGTATTCACGAAGAGGTTGCCAAAGCGCCGACGGCCGAAACAGGGAAGGTTGCTCGGGGTCATCGGCCTGAGGCCCGCCCACATTTCGGCGCGCTCGTAGTCCGCCCCTTCAGGATAAAGCTCTTGCGTCACGCGATTCATGAATGCGAAATCGGACGGCTTGTGGCTCGTGTCGTAGCCGGCGAACTCCGCCGTTGCGGTGACGCGAACGCGATCTCCGAACCGGGAGATGGCGACCAGATTGTGTTCGTCGACGGACGCGATCGTCGGTGGCAATTTGTGATTGCCGATCGGTATGGTCAGGGAATAGCCTTTGATCGGGTAAATCGGCAATCGAAAGCCGATCTCGCGAGCGAAGATCGGGCTATGCGACCCGAGCGCGAGCACGTAGGCGTCGCCCTTGAAGTCTCCCTTCTCGGTCATGACCCGGGAAATTTTATCGCCCGAATTCTCGATGTTCACAATCGTCGCGCCGGTATGTATGGCGCCGCCGCGCGCGATGATCTTGGCCGCCAGGGCGCGCGTGAACTTGGCGGGATCGCCGGTTTCGTCAGTTGGGCAATAGATGCCGCCGACGATCTCGCCCTTCGCCAGGGCAAGCGAGGGGTCGAGGGCAAGCACGCCGTCGCGATCGAGCAGCTTGATGACCTGCCCGTCGGATTCGAGCAACCGCATGTGCTCCACGCCTGCATCGAGCGCCTGCTGGCTACGATGGAAGTAGAGGATGCCGCGGTTGCTGCGATCGTATTCGATGGCTTCCTCGGCGACGACCTGCTGGAGTACGGTTTGCGAATAGGCGGCGAGGCGGTGCTTCAGCAACGTGTTGCGCTGCGCCTTCGCGGACGTGCATTCCCTCAGGAATAGCCAGGACCATGAATAGAGCCGCGGATCGGCGGAAAGCTTGAAGCGGAGCGCCTGATCTTTCAACACAAGCGATTTCAATAGCGTCATCGGGGCCTTGGGCGACGACCAGACGAAGGAGTGGCCCGGAGCGATCATGCCGGCATTGCCCCAACTTGTTCCGGCGCAAACCTCCCCGTTGCGCTCCACGACCACGACGTCGTGTCCGTCCTTTTGCAATTGGTACGCCGTGGTCACGCCAACGACGCCGCCTCCAAGGACCACGATACGCATTGCCGCCTCCCGGATGCTCGTCGAGCCGCCCAACGTTCGGGGCTTCTCCGGCCCCCCAGCGTACTTTTATTCTTGTCGAGCCCGAGGGCCAAGTCGATTCTAATTCGCCTAGCCGAGGTAGGCGCGCTGCACTTTCTCGTCTTGGAGCAGATCTTTGCCGCGTCCAGCCAGCACAATTCGGCCGCTCTCCATGACATAGGCTGCGTCCGCGATATCCAGCGCCCTCAGCGCGTTCTGTTCCACCAGGAGGATGGTGACGCCTTGTTGGTTGATTGCTTCAATCGTTTCGAACACCTGCTCAACCAGGACCGGCGAAAGCCCCATGCTCGGTTCGTCCATAAGCAGAACGCGAGGCCGACCCATCAAGGCGCGCGCGGTCGCCGCCATTTGCTGCTCGCCGCCGGAAAGCGTGCCGGCGACTTGTTTGAGGCGGTCGCGCAATCGGGGAAAGAGCCGCAGCATGCGTTCCTTGTCTTCCCGGATCGCGGGTTTGTCTCGGCGGGCGAACGCGCCCATCGCCAGGTTTTCCTCGACCGTCAGGCGGGCGAAGATGCGCCGGCCCTCCGGCACATGGAGCAAGCCCATGGCGGCAATCTCGTGCGACGGCGCCTCGCCCAGGCTTTCCCCGTCGAGGCGAACGTCGCCGCTGCGCGGACGGATCAGCCCGCTGATAGCCCGCAAGGTGGTCGTTTTGCCAGCGCCGTTGGCTCCGACGAGCGCAACGATCTGCTTGGCCTCGACCTTGATCGAGACCCCTTTGAGCGCCTCGATATTGTCGTAGAACACATGAATGTCGTCGACTTCGAGAAGCGCCATTTCGCCTCGCTATCGGCTACGGCTCGGGTTCGCCCGGCGTCACGCTGATACTTTCAATCGCGCGACGGCGTGCGACGGCCGGCTCGCCCTTCGGGCTGCCGAGATACGCCTCGATGACTTTGGGATGGTTTTGGATCTCGGCTGGCGACCCTTCGGCAATCTTGACGCCGTGGTCGAGCACCGTCACCAGATCCGACATCGCCATGACGACGCGCATTTGATGCTCGATGAGCAGAATGGTGATCCCCAGTGTTTCACGCACCCCTCGGATGAACGCCATCATCTCAGTGGTCTCGCGCGGGTTCATGCCAGCCGTCGGCTCGTCGAGCATGAGCAGCTTCGGACGCGTCGCGAGGGCCCGCCCGATCTCGAGACGCCGTTGCTCCCCGTAGGCGAGATTGCGGGCGATGACATCGCCGCGGCCGCGCAACCCGACGAAGTGCAAGAGCTTGAGCGCTTCCTCATGCGCCCTTTGCTCGTCCCGCCGCGTGTGCGGCGAGTTGAGCAGCGCTCCCCACCAATGTGAGTGCAGATGGAGATGCATGCCGACCAGCAAATTCTCCATCGCGGTAATGTTGCGGAACAGCCGGATGTTCTGATAGGTGCGGCTGATCCCGCAAGCCGCGACGCGATCGGGCGTCAAGCCGTCCACGCGTTCGCCGAGAAACCAAATCTGGCCGCCGGAAATCTGCAAGTTCTGCATGATGCAATTGAAGACCGTCGTCTTTCCCGCGCCGTTCGGGCCGATGATGCTGTGTATGGCGCGTTCGCGGACGCTGAGATCCAACGCGCTCACGGCGACAAGACCGCCAAACCGCATCGTGAGCCGATCGGCATTCAAAATCTCGCGCTGCGTCGCGCTCGCCATCTATTGCCCCGCCGCTTGCGCGGCGACCTCTCGCGGATCGTCTGGCGCGGCCCCTTCGAAGCTGGCGCGTAACTCTCGACGGCGCGTCGCTGAAGGCCATAGGCCTTCGGGCTTGATACGCATCATGATGATGAGAGCGGCGCCGTAGAACAGAAAACGGAACTCGCCAAACTCGCGCAGCAGTTCCGGCAAGCCGACCAACGCGACAGCGCCGACCAGGACGCCGGGCAGGCTGCCCATTCCACCGACGATAATCAGGGCGAGCACGTTGATCGAGATCAGCAACTGGAAGCTGCTTGGATAGATCGACGTCAACATGACCGCGAAGATGGAACCGGCGAGACCCGCGAAGGCCGCGCCGAGTCCGTAAGCAAGTAGCTTGACCTTGACGAGGTTGATCCCCAACGCCTGAGCCACGTCCTCGTCGTCACGTATGGCCATCCAGGCGCGGCCAAGACGCGAATTTTCGAGCCGCCAGGCGAAGTACGCGGCGAGCGCAGACGCAGCGAGCGTCAGATAGAAGAGTTGAACGGGGTCGGCGAGCTCGAAGCTACCGATCCTCGGCTTTGGGATTTGCAAGATGCCCTGCGCGCCGCCGAGGAGTGGCGCCGCCATGTCCGATTGCACGACGACCCGCACGATCTCGCCGAGGCCCATGGTGGCGACCGCCAAATAGTCGCCCCGCACGCCAAGCACCGGGATGCCGAACAAGACCCCAACGATGACCGAACACCCGACCGCAATCGGCATGGCGACCCAGTAGGAGAGGCTCGGCAGAGCCGTATAGCTCGCAAGCGCGTGCGGACTGTCGGCGGTCAGCAGGGCCGTCGCATAGGCGCCGACCGCGAAGAAAGCGACGAACCCGAGGTCGAGAAGTCCAGCGAGCCCAACCTCGAGATTGAGACCCATCCCCATCAGGATATAGAGCCCGACTAGCAACATCACCTGACCGATGTAGGACCCCGCCACCACAGGGAAAAGCACCAATAGGAGGACGAACAGGAGGCCCCGCGCCGCGCCGGCATAGCCGCGCCGGACCAAGGCTGAACGAGCAAGCCGAGCGCGGAAGGGCGTCCGCAACACGCTCGTCCAGAGCAAGGCGCCGCCGCCGCCAAAAACGAAGATCGCCAAGGCGCCGAGAGGGCTGAGCCCCTCCCACGTATAAATCAAGTCACGCAAGCCGCCGATCAGCGGGCCGAACTGCATCATGATTTGGATGAGTTCCTGAAAGACGCCGAAAATCATCACGAGAACCAGGCCCGCCAAGGCCGGTTTGCGGACGCCGGCAGGGGCCAGAGCGAACGCCGCTCCCAGAACCGCCAGCAATGCCGAAGCAAGGATCAGCACAATCGGGCCAGCCGGCACGCCGAGGCCAAAGGTCAGTGTCTTCTCCACAACAGGCGAAAGCGCGATGAAGATCGGGCGAAGGTTCAGGAAATGCATCGACAGCGCAAGCAATGCGAGGAGCCCTCCCGCGATTGCGCCGGCGAACAAGCTCGGCGGAACGAGTGGCCAGAATTTGGGAGAACTGCGACGCGCCGCCGTCGTGGCGCCCGCGCCAAGCGCGATCGCGATCAGCGTGGCATGGCCAAGCGACACGACGCCGACGACAACCCAGTGCGCATCGATCAACGGCACGATGCCAACGACGGTGATGTAGACGGCCACAACGCCGAAGACGAGACCAATGTTCAGCGCTGGCGCAAAGGCAGAGCGCTCTTGCCGACGGGTGCGGCGGACGGGATGGATCGTCCCTTGGCTCATGCGCGCTTCTTCGCCATGCGCTCCCCCATAATTCCGTACGGCCGGAAGATGAGAACCATGATGAGCAGTGTAAAGGCGATGAGATCGCGTAGTTGGTACGGCGCGGTTATGCCAATGCCGTCGAGGAACAGGGCCGGTCCGATCGATTCGACGATGCCGAGAAACAGCCCGCCCAGCATCGCGCCGGGCACGCTGCCGATTCCGCCGAGCACCGCCGCGCCGAACGCTTTGATGCCCGGCGTAAAGCCCATGAAGAAATAGACCTGTTTGAACACAAACGCGTAGCAGACGCCGGCGACGCCGGCCATGGCGCCGCCCAGAGCAAAAGTGAACACCACGACCCGGTCGACGTCGATGCCCATCAGGGCTGCGGTGTCGGCGTCTTCGGAAACCGCGCGCATCGCGGTTCCCATACGCGTGCGTTGCACGACGACATAGAGGATCAACATCGAGACGAGAGCGGCGATCACAACCAGAACTTCCACAAGGGGAATGCTGAAGCCGTGGATGGACAACGCCTGCCTCTGCCATTTCGGATCGGGATAGGCGCGGATGCCCGAGCCGAATGCGCCGCGGAAAGTTTGTTCGAGGAAAAACGACACGCCGATCGCGCAAATCAATGGCGCCAAACCGCGTACATGCCGAAAGGGCCGATAGGCGAGCCTTTCGGTGAGCAACGCGATGATCGTCGAGGTGCTGATTGCGACCGCCAAGATGCCAAGCATCGCCAGCGCCGGATTGCGGTCGAGAAGTCCGGTGTCGGCAAAATGAGAGGCTACGAAATATCCCGAGAAGGCGCCCGTCATCATGATGTCGCCGTGGGCGAAATTGATCAGGCGAAGGACGCCGTAGACCATGGTGTAACCGAGCGCGACCAGGGCGTAGACGCTGCCTATGGTGAGGCCGAACAGCAGGAAGTCGAACCATTGGGCGGCGCCATATCGCCCCTTGATCAGGGTCCCGACGGTGCCGCCCACCACGATGATGACAACGCCAATACGTAAGCCCCAGAGAACAACATCGACAAATGTGAAGCGAGACATGCGACTGAGTTTCGGAAGCAACGTCCGGTTCGCCGCGCCCTCGCTCATCTCTCTTCACCGTTCCGCTTGCTCGGGCGACGCCAACAGCGCACCGTACCGGCTAAGGCCAGACCTTTTTGGGATTCTCGCCGATCTTGAAGGTCTTGGGATCGCCGTTGGTGAACTCGTACACCGCGGGCTTGAATTGCGCGCACTGGCCATGTTCGTCGCAGGCGATCGGACCGCTGACGCCTTCGAACTTGATCGTCAGCACCGCGTCGCGCAACGCTTTTCGACCGATGTAGGTCGCGCCGCTCGCGTCGGTCTTTGCCACCTTTTCGATCGCCTTGAAGGCGAGGTCCGCAGCGTCGTACGCGTTGGCGTGATAGCCAGATATCGGCGCTTCGCCGTAGTCTTTCTTGTAGGCGTCGACGAATTTGGGATAGTTCGTTCCCATCGCCTGTGGCGAAACGTCAGGGTAGGTTATTCTGTATCCGACGACGGCGTCGCGGGCCGCCTCGATCAAGTCAGGCGCCATTTGTCCTGAACTGCCGATAAGCGGCACTTTCTCGAGCCCCGTTATTTCCTTGGCTTGCCGCAAGAGTTGCGCTCCGGCGGCGACAAAGACCGGGGCATAGATGACGTCGGGCTTCTCGGTGGCGATGCGCGTCAAGACGGGATGCATGTCCACGTCAGTCGGCGCTACAGCCTCTTGCGAAAGAACGGTCCCGCCGAGCTTCTTGAAGTTTTCTCCCATGACGGTGACGAGTTGTTGCGCGTAGGCGCTGCCGTCGTGAACGGTGACGATTTTTTGAGCCTTAAGGACGTCATGAACATATTTCGCGTCGGAGGCGCCCTGATCGATGTCGCTGTACACCGTGCGCATAAAGCCGTCATACTCGGGTTTGCGGTCCGGAGCGGTAAGCTTCGGAGCTGTCGTCGCCGTAGCGATGTCTGTGATGCCGGCCTTCCAGAGGATCGGCGCGCCGGGGGTCGCCGCGCTGGAGCAGGCGGGCCCGAGTACGATCGCGATATTGGGGTTCGCCGCCAACTTTGTCGCGGCGGTTTGACCACCCTCTGCGTTGCACTGGTCGTCTTCGGTGTCCAGTTTTACCGGGTGTCCGAGGAGCGTGCCGCCGTGGTCCTTGATGGCGATTTCGACGCCGCGCTGCTCGTCCACGCCGAGCGCCGAATCGGCGCCTGACATGACCCAATAGGCGCCGATTTGGATCGGCGCGCCCTTCGGGATCATGAGAACGCCCATATCGTCAGTGACCGGGCCCTTGGTCTCGGCGGCGGCTGCGGAAGCAGCAAGGGCCGCCAAAGCAAAGGTCGCGCATGTCGAAATCAGAAAGCGCTTGTCGCATTTCATGATTACGTCCTCCCTTTTGCAGTTTTCTCCTTTTATCCTCTCACGCCATGACCGTGTACCTGTCGGATACGCACGGAATGAATCTCATCGCTAACTGCGCGCTGATCCGAAAGGTCATTTGCGACATAGTCAAATGGTATCGCGACATTGTACTGTAGATGTCGGCCGATAATCGTTGCGATGACCGCGGTCATTTGTGCATTCGCGGTGAGACGTCGGGTCGGCTCGAAGAGCTCTATCCGGAGGTCGGTGGGGAGAAGCGGAATCTTGCCGCCGCTCTCCTGTGAAAGACATATCCGAACGCCGTGTGGCAAGCGCGCGCCCTTGCCGAAGTCTCGCTGACGCCGTCGTGGCTGCAGGGAGGCTGCTTCGATCCGCAGGGGATCCGCGTAACATCGCATGATCCTCCCAGATCATGCCCTCGCACCCAACGCACCAACTCTTGCACGCGAAATGCCCGAACCGAGCGCTGCGATGAGGGTCGAACTTGAACCTTATTCATAGTGTATCAAGATAACTTCGGCAGTTGCAACGAAAATCCGGAAGGTCGCGGCGCGGCGGTTGCTGTTCAAGATTTTCGTGAGCGGGGAGAGAACGACGAGATCATCGTCGCTGAGATCCGTGTTGGTGGCCGGAAGACTAGAAAGGTCTGCGAGGCGACGGGGCACAAGGCGGCCAGTTCTGATCGCTCCGCCAGCCGACACGAGTGCGCGGAGTGCAAACGCAAAGGGCGTCAAGCTTCCGCCTGCTCCCGCGCATACCGCGTCGGCGGCAGACCGACATGGCGGGCGAACGCCACGCTGAAGGTGCTTGCGGAGCTATAGCCCACACGTTCCGCAACTTCGGCGACGCCGCCTTCTCTCCGCCGCAGCAGGTCCTTTGCCAATGCCATGCGCCAAGCGAGCAGATACTCCATCGGGGCGACGCCCACCGCGCGTCTGAATCGCTCGAAGAACGCCGAGCGGGAGAGGGCTGTCTCTTTCGCCAGCTGCGCGACCGTCCAGGGCCGGGTCGGACTTTCGTGCATCCGTCGTATAGCGACCGCGAGACGTCCATCGGCAAGCCCGCGCAAGAGGCCCGGCGACGCCGAAGTTCTGGTCGTGGAGCGGAGGGCTTCGATGAGCAGGACCTCCAGGAGGCGCGCCAGGATGACATCCCGCGCCGGCCGCAACTCGCGAGATTCCTCGCCTACGAGTTGCACGAGGATCGCCAGCCTCGTCTCGCCACGAACGTGCACGAGTTGCGGAAGGAGCGACACCAGCAACGCCGCGTCGGGCGAGCGGAAGACGCAGTAGCCCACCAGCATCCGAACGTCAGGCGGCTCGCTTTGAACGCCGAGTTCTGAATTCGCCACGAGGCAACGCGACCGGCGAGGTATCGATTTTCTCGGATGGCGCCGGCTCGAGGCTCGACACCGTGAAGTCATACGCCGAGGGGATCAAAACAAAGTCGCCCACTTGCAGGGTGATCGGCGCATGTCCGTGAACCGCAAGGCGGCACGAACCCTCGAGGATCACGCAGTAGAAGGGCCGCCCGGCTTCCGAGCGGCGAACACGCCAAGGACCCGCTCCGCTGACGACTTTCGAGAACGGGGCGCTCGGCTGGAGCAGCGTGACAATCTCCGCGAGCGGGTCGACCATGACCGGACTCCTGCAAACGAAATGTGGACGTTTGAGCGTAGCAGGTCCGGTCGCGGCAAACTATCGTGTCGATACCGCAAACCACCTACAGGAGCCTCCATGAAAGCCGTTTTGATCACCGGATGCTCATCCGGGTTCGGCCTCGAAACCGCCCGGTGCTTCCTCGACCGTGACTGGAAGGTTATCGCCTCGATGCGTACGCCGCGCGAAGACATTCTGCCCCGTTCCGAGCGTCTGCGCGTGGTCCCCCTCGACGTCACCAATCCGGAAAGCATTCGTCGGGCCGTGGATGCCGCAGGGCCGATCGACGTCCTGGTCAACAACGCAGGGATCGGCGTGCTGAACGCCCTCGAAGGCGTCTCGATGGAAATGGCTCGCGAGGTCTTCGAGACGAACACCCTCGGCACGATGGCGATGACGCAAGCGGTGTTGCCTCAGTTCAGGAACCGGAAGGCGGGCGTCATCGTAAACGTGACGTCAGGCGTGACATTGAAGCCGCTGCCTCTGCTGTCCGTGTACACCGCGAGCAAGGCGGCGGTGAACGCGTTCACGGAGTCTCTTGCGCTGGAGCTCCAGCAATTCAATGTGCGAGTGAGACTTGTGATCCCGGGACGGGCTCCAGAGACTCGCTTTGGCGAGAACGCACGATCCCGGATGCAGGGTGGCATTCCCGAGGCCTACGCCGGCTTAGCGCAGAATGTCTTCGCGAGATGGGAGCAATCGTCTGTGGTCACTCGGGCGCGGGATGTGGCGGAAGCGGTATGGCGTGCGGCGAACGACCCATCGTGCCCGGTTCGCATCGCCGCTGGCGCCGACGCCGTGGCGCTGGCGGAGCCAAGTTGAACTTGGCGTTCAACCGCTCGCCGCGCCGCCTTCGCGCAACATCGATCATGGACCGGCGCCTGCATCGGTCTACGTCAGCGCCGCGCTGAGAGAGACGGAAAGGTGCTCGAGGAAAGCCTCGCTCAGCGGCGGAAGCGTTCGTCCAGACCTCTTGATGATGGAGACCGGTCGCGTGAAGACCGGATCGTCGATCGGCTTCGACTGGAGGCCGGGCTCCGCCTTGATTTCGCGGGCGGAGCCGGGGAGGATGGTCAGCCCCAAACCGGCTCGCACCATGCCGACGGCCGTCATCATGTAGATCGCCTCGCAGGTCGCTTTCGGCATCAGGCCTGCCGAGTGGAATCCAGCGTCGACAATCGCGCGCACGCTCGTGTCGCGCTGCATCAGGATCAACGGAAACTCGGCAAGCGCGACCGGCGTGATCGTCTTCAGTCGCGCGATGCGATGGCCTTTTGGGTAGACGACATGGAGGCGGTCTTGCGCCTCGAAAACGGTTTCGACGTCGATCGCTTTGACCGCTCCTCCCATAACGCCAAAATCGACCTGTTCCGACTGAACGAGGTTCAGAACCTGACCGGCAATGACGTCCCTGAGATCGAACATGACGTTCGGCCTCCGCTCGCGAAAGCGCAGGATCGCGTCGGGCAGCACCCCTGCAGAAACCGAAGGCAATGCGGCCAATCTGACGATGCCGCGCGCCTGCGAGGCGATGTCGCGCGCGCTGTCGAGCGCGGCGTCGAAGTCCTGCAGCGTCCGCTCGAAGGCGGGGAGGAGATCGCGAGCGACCCGGGTCAGTTCGACCGACCGGCTGTCGCGGTCGAACAGGGTGACGCCGAGAGCCTGCTCGAGGCGCCGGATCTGCATGGTCAAGGCGGGCTGGGTGACGTTCAGGACCGCCGCGGCCCGCGTGAAGCTCTTGACGCGGGCCACCGTCAGGAAGGAGCGCACTTGCCGCAAACTGACATCCATAAGGCGACATTATCGCTGAGATCAAATAAATTCAATTGTCTTATCATGCGCTTCGCCGCACGAGTCGCCATGAGCAGCCCAGGAGACGCGAAGGGCTGAACCGGGAAAAGGACGCGCAATGCTGGCGGTTTTGGGCCTCGTCACCGTCGCCCTTTTGCTGACCGTCATCATGACGAAATGGATGTCGCCGCTGATGGCGCTCATCCTCATTCCCATCGCCGCGGCGCTGATCGGCGGCTTCGGCTGGGACACGAGCAAGTTCATTGTCTCGGGCCTCCAGAGCCTCGCCCCCGTCGTCGGCATGTTCGTCTTCGCCATCCTGTTCTTCGGCGTCATGACCGACGCGGGGATGCTCGACCCGATCATCGACCGGATCCTCAAGACCGTCGGCACGCGACCGACGCGCATCGTGATGGGGACGACCCTGCTCGCGCTGCTCGTTCATCTCGACGGATCGGGCGCGGTGACGTTCCTCGTCACGATCCCGGCGATGCTGCCGCTCTACGAGCGGCTCGGCATCGACAAGCGCGTTCTCGCCTGCGCGGCCTCCCTGGCGGCGGGCGTGAACTTCCTTCCCTGGACCGGGCCGATGATCCGCGCGTCGGCCTCGCTGAAGCTGCCGATCCCGGAGATCTTCAATCCGCTCGTCCCGATCCAGGCGATCGGCCTCATCTTCATTTTCGCGGTCGCGTGGTGGCTCGGCAAGCGTGAGGAACGGCGGCTAGGGCTCGACAAGGGCGCGGCGGCCGACGTCCCCGCCCGCACGCTGACGGAAAGCGAGAAGGTCCTGCGCCGGCCGCAGAACTTCTGGATCAACATCGCGCTCACGCTCGTAGTGATGGGCACGATGGTCGCGCTCGGCGACAAGCTCGCCCCGGCGATCGTCTTCATGGTCGGAACCTGCCTCGCGCTCATCATTAACTATCGCGGCGCCGACATGCAGCGTCAGCGGATCGATGCGCATGCGCGCGCCGCGTTGCTCATGGCCTCGATCCTGCTCGCGGCCGGCGTGTTCACCGGCATCATGCAGCACAGCGGCATGCTGAAGGCGATGGCGCAGACGGCGGTCGCCTTCACGCCGGCCACGTTGGCGAAATACATGCCGATCGCCCTAGGCGTTCTCGGCATGCCGCTGAGCCTTTTGTTCGATCCGGACTCGTTCTATTTCGGCGTCCTGCCAGTCGTCGCCGAAGTCGGCAGCCAGCTCGGCGTGCCGAAGGTCGAGATCGCGCAGGCTGCGCTGCTCGGCCAGATGACGACCGGCTTCCCGGTGAGCCCGCTGACGCCCGCGACGTTCCTGGTCGTCGGCCTGTGCGGCATCGAGCTCGCCGACCATCAGCGGTTCACGATTCCGTTCCTGTTTGGCGCCTCGGTCATCATGACCATCGCCTGCGTCGCGCTTGGCCTGTTCCCCTGGTGAGAAAAGCGTAACATGAAGACCATCAGAGTCGGTTCCGGCGCAGGCTATTCGGGCGACCGGATCGAGCCCGCCGTAGAGCTCGCCGAAAAGGGCGACCTCGACTACCTCGTGTTCGAATGCCTCGCCGAGCGGACGATCGCGCTCGCCCAGCAGGCCAAGATGAAGGACCCGAGCGCCGGTTACGACCCTCTGCTTGCCGCGCGGATGCAGGCGGTCCTTCCGGTCTGTGCGAAGAACAAGGTGAAGATCGTCACCAACATGGGGGCGGCCAACCCCGTCGCCGCGGCCGAGGCGACGCGTAAGATCGCGCGCGAGCTCGGCCTCAAGGGGCTCAGGGTCGCGGCGGTGACCGGCGACGATGTCTTGGCCTATCTGCGCGAGCGCGACGTCGCGCTCGACAACGGCAAGACGTTCGCAGCGCTCGGCGACAGCGTGATCTCGGCCAATGCCTATATCGGCGTCGCCCCGATCGTCGCGGCGCTGAAAGGTGGCGCGGACGTCGTCATCACCGGCCGCGCCGCCGATCCCGCGATCTTCATGGCGCCGCTGATCACGGAATTCGGCTGGGCGATGGACGATTGGACGATGCTTGGCCGCGGCGCGCTGGCCGGACATTTGCTCGAATGCGCGGGCCAGATCACAGGCGGCTATTTCGCCGATCCCGGCGTCAAGGACGTCTGCCGATCTCGCCCGGCTCGGCTTTCCCATCGGCGAAGTCCGCGAGGACGGCGAGATCGTCGTCACCAAGGTCGCTGGCTCCGGCGGCGCCGTGACGGCGCGAACCGTCAAGGAGCAGCTTCTTTACGAGATCCACGACCCGAAGGCCTATCTCCAGCCCGACGTGATCGCCGATTTCTCGGAAGTCCGCGTCGAGGAGATCGGGCCCGACCGCGTGCGCGTGAGCGGCGGCAAGGGCGCGCCCAAGACCGGCCTGCTCAAGACCTCGGTCGGCTATCTCGACAGCTATGTCGGCGAAGGCCAGATCTCTTATGCGGGGCCGAACGCGGTCGCCCGCGCGAAGCTCGCGCTCGACATCGTGCGCGAGCGCCTCGCTTTGACCGGCGTCCGCATGACCGAGACGCGGTTCGACCTCATCGGGATCGACGCGCTGCATGGCGAAGCGCGGGCGCGGGACGGCGATCCCTATGAAGTCCGCGTTCGCGTCGTCGCTCGCACCGACTAGCCTCGCCGAGGCGCGGCGGATCGGCGAGGAGGTCGAGACGCTCTACACCAACGGACCGGCCGCCGGCGGCGGCGCCTGGAAGTCGGCGCGGCAAGTCGTCGCCGTCGCCTCCGCGCTCATCCCCGAAAGCGCCGTGCAAACGGCTGTGACCATGGCGGAGGCCTGACGCCCATGAGACTGCGGGAGATCGCGCATTCGCGCACCGGAGACAAAGGCGACACGTCCAACATATCGGTGATCGCCTACGATCCCGAGACCTATCCGCTGCTGGTCGAGCGCGTGACCGCCGAGCGCGTAGCCGCGCATTTCGCGCGCATCGCAACGGGGCCGGTGCGCCGGTACGAACTGCCGAACATCAGCGCGCTCAATTTCGTGCTCGAGGGCGCGCTCGCCGGCGGCGTGACCCGCGCGCTGACACTCGACGCCCATGGCAAATCGCTGAGCTCGCTGATGCTCGATCTGGAGATTTAGAGCTTTCTGCAGTTACGTAGAACCGTCTTTGCGAGCGGAGCGAAGCAATCCAGCGATCGAGGTCTCGCCAGCAAGTCGCGAGTCGTACCGTTATCGCCTCAGCCGGCCGACGCCTCGATCTCTGGATCGCCGCGCTTCGCTCGCGATGACGACAGGGGGCTGGTTCAACCTGACGACAGCGTGCCCCCTAGCCGCGCAACCCTCCGTCCCGGCGCGGGCGAGCGGGGACGAAGACAAGCGCAGCCGTTTCTGGCCGCCAAGCGTAGCGGAGGGACCCACGCGCGCGCATCAGCGATTTCGTGATGCCGAGGCCACGAACCGAGCTTGATGACACGAGGCCGTCAGAGGAGCGCTCTTTCTGTGCGCCGTGCGTTCCCCGTCAACTGGGAGTGGGCGCGGACGGGTCGAGGAGGCCCGCCGTCTTGAGGTCCGACCACAGCGCGCTGGGAATCGGCGCCTCCGCGTCCCTGACGTTGGCCGTCACCTCTTCAGGCTTCACGCTTCCGAGCACGACGGCGGCGACCGCGGGATGCCCCATCGAAAATTGCAACGCGGCCTGCCGGATCGTCGCGCCATGCGCGCGGCAGATTTCCTCGATGCGCTTGACCTTGGCGACGATGTCAGGCGAGGCGTCGACATAGTCGAATTTCGCGTGCGGAATCGCGCCGGTCGCCAGAATTCCCGAATTGAAAACGCCGGCGAGCATCACCGCCATGGTCTTCGACTGCGCAAGCGGCAGGAATTCCTCGAGGCCGCTCTGCACCAGCAGGGAATAGCGACCCGCCATCATCGCGACGTCGAAGTCGCCCGCCTTGGCGAATTGGACGCAGGTGTCCGCTTCATTGATGCCGAAGCCGATCGCCTTGATCACTTTCTCCGAACGCAGCCTATCGAGCGCGACATAGGCGCCGTCCATCGCCTCCTTGAAGCGAGCAGGCGCGGCTTCGGCGCCATGCGTCCAGCGGTCGCAATCGTGGATCAGCACGATGTCGAGCCTGTCCATGCCGAGACGCAGCAGCGAATGCTCGATCGAGCGCATCGTCCCGTCGTAGGAATAGTCGAAGCGCGGCGCGTGCGGAAAGCCGCCGGCAAAGCCTGGCGAGACGATGCCGGGCACAGGCTCCGGCTTCTTTCCGCGAGGGTCCATCAGGCGGCCGATCTTGGTCGAGACGAAGATCTCGTCGCGCGGCGCGCGGCGCAGACCCGCCCCGAGGCGGGATTCGGCGAGGCCGTTGCCATAGTGGGGGGAGGAGTTCGAACAGACGGACGCCCGCCGCAAAAGCCTGTTCGACAGTGGCGATCGACGTCTTCTCGTCGAGCTTGTCGAACAATTCGCCGAGCGGACCGGTGCCAAGCCCCACCGAGGTGAAAGCGATGCGAGAACCGTTTCGGGTGGTGAAATCGCGTGTCTTCATCTGACGCTCCTTAAAGTGTGTTGCGTTTGGTCTGACAAATCCTCGTCCTGAGGCGCCGCGAAGCGGCCTCGAAGGACGAGGAGGTTGGAAGGTGGCCGCAGGCTCTCCAGCGCAACCGACAGCTCAAAGTTTTCCTCCGAGTTCGTCCTCGATATGGACGCGGATGATGTCGTCGAACGAGGATTCGGCCCTGAAGCCGAGCGCGAGCGCCCGGTCCGCATTGAAGTCGCGCGGCCAGCCCGCCACGATTGCGTCGATCTTTGGGTCTCGCTCGCGCCGGATCAGCGCCGCCGCTTTCGGTCCGGCGACGCGGGTCAGCGCTGCGATCTGCTCCGCGACTGTCGCGGAATAGCCGGGCATGGTCACAGTGCGCCGCCAGCCGAGTTCGGCGAGATCCATCGTCGCCGCGCGGTGGAAGAAGCCGACCGCGGCGCGCGGGCTCGCGTGCCAATGGCGAACGTCCTCGGAAACCGGCAGCACCGCTTCCTGCCCGACGAGGGGTTCGCGCAGAATGTTGGAAAAGAAACCGGAGGCTGCCTTGTTTGGCTTGCCCGGCCGGATGCAGATTGTCGGCAGGCGAATTCCGACGCCGTCGAAGACGCCTTTCCGGGAATAATCCGCGAGCAGCAATTCGCTGATCGCCTTCTGCGCGCCATAGCTCGTCAACGGAGTGGTGAAGAAGTCGTCGCCGATTTTGTCGGGAAACGGCGCGCCGAACACCGCGATCGAGGACGAAAAGACCAGGCGAGGCTTGTAGCCGGACTGCGCGTTGAGCGCGCGGACACCGTCGAACAACTGGCGCGTCGCGTCGAGATTGATGCGATAGCCTTTATCGAAATCAACTTCCGCCTCGCCAGAGACGATCGCGGCGAGATGGAAGATGAGGTCGGGCTGGTCCGCGAGCATTGCCTCGCTTGCGCCCGGCGCCGCGATGTCGGCTGCGCGTGCCGCGACCTTTCCGGAAAAGCCGGCAGGGGCCTCGGGCTCAACGACATCGACGAGCGTCAGCGCGTCGACCGGGCGGCCGCCGAGGTCTCCCGCCTTGACCAGACTGTCGGTCAGTTTGCGACCGAGCATGCCGGCCGCCCCGGTGATCAGAATATGCATAGGTGTGCTCTCGACTGTTGTGAAAATGTGTTTCAGGGGGAACGCAGGCGAACCACCGCATGCGCATCGAGCTCGATCTCATCGCCCGAGAAGGGCTGCTCCAAATGGTCGAGCGCTTCGGCGTCGCGGACCGCCGCGGGAAAACGCTCCGCATCGAGCCGCGCGAGGCGGCCCGACAAAGCGGCGGCGGTTTTCACGCGCCGCGTCTCGCCCATTAGATTGGCGATCCAGACTTCGGTCCCCGCGGCGAAGGCCTGCACTTCGCGCGGCGCCGAAATCTCCACTTCGCGCATCGGCGCGCCGCGAAGCCGCGCAAGGCCACGCACCACGTGATAGACCGGAAAGAAACCGCCGGCGCCGTCGAACCCGGGCTGCGGATAGGCGGCCGGCGTATGCAGCAGGCCGAACGGCCCTACCGCTCCACCGAGAGCGATTTCGCGCGCGCCGCCGCGCGCGAAATGCGCGAAATAGGCGAGATTCCACGCCGCGCCGAGCAGGCCGCGCTGGCGAGGATCGTTGCGGTTCATCGCCTGCCGGATATTGCCGGGATTGGACGCCGTCGCCTGGCCGTAAGGGTTGTCGCGCATGCCGATCGCGCTCGGTCCGACCGCATAGGGCCTATCGCCAACGATCGCGCGCACGCTGCGGGCGATATGGGGAAGCGCCTCGAGCCCCTCCGCGACCGAGCGGTCGTCGCCCGCGTGCACCAGCGCCGAGGTTGTGAAGCTGACGAGGTCGAGTTCGTCGACCGGCGGACGCTTGCGATTGAGCTCAGTGAAATAGCTGAACATGCCGCCGCCGAGCTTCGTGCCGGGAAAGGCGCGGCGCGCGGCGCGGTAGAGCGCGACAGCCTCCGGGCAAGGCGGCCAAGGGCTGCCCGGCAATGTGCATTTGAGGTCGGACGCCGGCGAGACCAGCACGACCGGGAACGGCGAACCGAGGCTCGCGACGACCTCGCCGAGCGCCGCAAGCTCGGCCTCGAACCCCTCCACCTCGGCGACGACCGCCTCCAGCCACGGCGTCGCGTCGACCGCTTTCGCGACTTCGATCGCCGTTCCGAGCGTTGTTTTGTCGTGGCCGCGGCGCGGGTCGTGGTGGCAGATGAGATGCGAGGCGCCAATCGCGCGCAAGGCGGGGGCATGCGCGAGCGCGCCCGCTCCGTAGTCCGGATCGAGGCCGAGCCCGAGCGCGGGGACCTCGCCGGCAGCCTTTCCGATGCGAAGCCGGATCGCGCCGTCGCCTCCGGCCTGCATGGGCGTCGGGCCGGAGGCGGTCAGCGTCACGGATTGGTCGAGCTCGGTTCCCTTTGCGAGCGTGTAGGGCCAGGGGAGGGCGAGCGGACGCACATAGGTCTTGTAGGAGGCGTCGGTCCAGTTGCGCTGGTCCTCCATCTCGAATGTATCGCCTTCCATCAGGCAGTCGACAGTGCTTCCCGGCGCGAACTCGTGCCGGATCGCGCGTAGATTCATCATCGGCTGCACGGGATCGATAAGGTCGGGAAATTGCGTGTCGAAGGTCTCGCCGGTCGCTTCGGTGACGCGCGCGGGCCTGCCGGACACGTTCTCGATCGGGTGCAGCACCACGAAGCCAGTGCGATTGGTCAAGAAGTCGGTGACGGCGCGGCCGCGCGCGGCGAAGCGCAGCGTGCCGTCGGGGCGGCCGACGATCTCAGCGGTGTAGGCGAATTCCTGCGTCTCGTCCTTGGCGACCGCGGAATAGGCGACGGAGAATCCGTCCGCGTTCTCCTCGATCCGCAAATTGCTGATTCTGGGATTGTAAGTGCCCCAGTTCTTGTCACGCACGATGTAGGAGACCGCGCGGATCATCTCGACGCCGCCGAAGCGGATGTAGCGAAGATTGCCCGCCTCGAACTCGGCGGACAGCGCGCCGGCGCGCAGCACGCGCGGCGGGGTCACCGGTTGATCGGTTCCGTAAAGGCGAACGCCTCGCGACGGGGTCTCTGCCATTCTCTCCTCGCTCTTCCTTTTTCGTCGCAACCTAGCGCCGCACGCGTGCGCTCAATAGACGTTCGGCCAGAACCGCGGCGATGATGATGCCGCCGATCGCCGAGCCCTGCCAGAACGGCGAGACTCCCATCAGATTGAGGCCGTTGCGGATCATTACCATGATGAAGACGCCGATCAGCGTGCCGATGATGGTGCCGCGGCCGCCGTAGAGGCTGGCGCCCCCGATCACGACCGCCGCGATCGCATCGAGCTCCATTCCCGTGCCCGCGAGCGGATCGATCGAGAGGATCTGCGCCGACATGAGCGTCGCCGCAACGGCGGAAAGGGCGCCCGATACGACATAGGGCAGCACGCTGTAGAAGAGCACGTCGAGCCCCGCCGTGCGCGCCGCCTCGCGGTTGGAGCCGACCGCGTAGATCGTGCGGCCGCCCTTGGTGTAGGTGAGATAGCCCCAGGCCAGCGCATAGAGCGCCAGCAACGTCAGCACGTTGGTCTGCACGCCGAGGACGGTCGTATAGACGAGGTCGTTGATCTCGGGGGGGATGTCGGAGATCGAGGTCTGGCCCGAGAAGATATAGGCGAGACTGCGGCCGATCGCCATCACGCCGAGCGTGATGACGAAAGCGGCGAGATCGAAATATGCGATCAGCAGTCCCGAGAACAACCCGATCGCCGCGCCTGAGAGAACCGCCAGCAGCACCGAGATCGAAATCGGGAAATGGTGTAGCGAGAGCCCGAGGACGACGCCGGTCAAACCCGCGACCGAGCCCACCGAGAGATCGATGCCGCCGGTCAGGATCACAAAGGTCATGCCGATGGCGACAATGCCGACGACTACGGATTGATCAAGCAGATTGAGCAAATTCGCCGTCTTGAGAAAATGCGGCGAGAGCAGCGACAGCACGACCGCGATGACGAGCGCGAGCAGCAGCATGCGCAGTTCGAGCGGCGCGGACTTGAGGTTCAAGGCGCGACGGGGCGGCCGTTCGTCAGAAGCGGACAGAGGGGAGGGCGGGCTCATGCTCTCGGACATCCTCGTTTCATACCGTCCTGCCGAAGCGTTCGATGATCGCCGCCCGCATCGCCTCCGCTGGCGGCGCGGGCCGGTCCGGCCCGATGACAAGTCCGATCGAACCCAGTTCATGGCCGCGATGGCTTTTCACGTCGACGAGCAAGCTGCGAAGGCCGCTGACGGGATCGAGCACGAAATCGGGCGAGCGGGCGCGCAAGGCGGCGGCGATTTGCGTTTCCTCGAAACGCGGCGTCGCGCCAGCGCGTAGCGCTGGATCGGCCTTCGCGTTGGCGGCGGCCGCGTTGAGGCAGAAGACGCGATCCTCGTCGAGGATCGCCCAGAAGGCCGCGCCGTCCTGCTCGCTTGCAAGTTCCTGCAGCACGCGGCGGTTGCGCTCCATCGAACTTCGCGGCGCCGCGAGCAGCGTCAGCTTCGCCTCGTCGAGATAAGTGGTCGGCACGTCGGCGATGGATGCGCCGTCGCTCATCACGATCACACGGTCGGCGAGTCCCAGAAGTTCCTCGAACTCGGACGAGATGACGAGGATCGCTGCGCCCTTGGCCGCGATGTCGCGCAGGATCGCGTAGATGGAGGCGCGCGTGCCGATGTCGACGCCTTTGGTCGGTTCGTCGAGGATGAGCGCTTTCGGCTCCAGCAGCAGCCAGCGGGCGATGATGATCTTTTGCTGCATGCCGCCGGAGAAATTCAGGAGATTGGGGTCCGCCAGCCTGTCACGCGGAAGTTCGAGCCGTTCCATCAGCTCGTCGACCTTTCCCGCCAGCGCGCCATAGCCAAGTCCGAAGCCGCGATGCGCGCCGAGATGCCCGAGCAGAAGGTTCTCGCGCACCGAGAGATCCGGGTACGATCGACTGCCGCCGTCGGTCCTCGGCGACGAAGCCAAGCCCGGCGCGGATCGCTTGCGCTGGGTTACGCGGCGCGAAGGAGCGCGCCGTCGAACCGCACTTGGCCGCCGGCGCGCGGGCGCAGACCAAACAAGGTCTCCACGGTCTCCGAGCGTCCCGCTCCGATGAGGCCGCCAAGGCCGAGGATCTCGCCACGATGCAGATCGAACGAGACATCGCGCACCGCCGGCGGCGCCCTCAGGTTCTTCACCGATAGCACCGGTTCGCCGCGGCCAGCGTTGGCGGCGGCCGGCGTGGCGTAGATCGATCCGAGGTCCCGCCCGACCATCAGGCGCACGAGCTCGGTTTGATTGAGAACTCGAGGTCGGCCGCGACGCCGCGACCGTCCGGCCCTCGCGCATAACCGTGATTTCGTCGGAGATCGCGAACACTTCTTCGAGCCGGTGCGACACGAACACGACCGCGCAATTCGCCGCTTCGAGCCTAGCGATCACGTCGAACAACCGTTCGACCTCGCTGGGGCTCAGCGACGCCGTCGGTTCGTCGAAGACGATCAGGTTCGCATTGAGCGCGAGCGCCTTGGCGATCTCGACGAGCTGTCGCTGTGCGGCCGAGAGGTCGCGCGCTTCGGCCTCGAGCGACAGGGAGCGCTCCTGGCCGAGATCGGCGAGGATCTCGCCGGCGCGTCGGCGCATCGCCGAACGCGACAGGCGCCCGGAACGCCTGAGATCGGGCAGAAAGATATTCTCGAGCACCGAAAGATCGGGCGCGAGGCTCGTCTCCTGCATCACCATTGCGATGCCGGCGTCGAGCGCTTCGCGCGGCGAGCGCACGTCCAGCGGGCGGCCACGATAGAGGATTTCGCCGCTGTCGCGACGGATGTGGCCCGAGATCACCCGCGAGAGCGTCGACTTGCCGGCGCCGTTGGCGCCCAGCAGGGCGTGTGTCGCGCCCGCCCGCAGGCTCAGGCTCGCGCCGGCGAGCGCGCGCGTCTGCGCGAAATGCTTGGAAATTTCGCGCGCTTCCAGGAGCGTCGTGCCCGCCTCCGTCATGTCTTCCCTCAAATGAGAGGGCCGGCGCGCAGCGCCGACCCCGTCGGACTACGGCAGTTCGTTGGCGAACACGGTCTGCTTGATGGTCGGAAGGATCTGGTCGATGTTCTTGCTGGTCGCGACCACGATCGGCACGAGGATTTCCTTCTCCGGCTTGCCGCCCTTCAGCGCCGTCATGAGCGCTTCGCCCGACTTGACGCCCATCAGATAGGGCTGCTGCATGCCGGAGGCGACGATCTCGCCCTTCTTCAGCAGATCGACGAACTCGGGAATGCCATCGAACGCTGCGACAAGCAAGGTGCCGTCGCGGTGCGCCGCTTTGATCGCGCGCAGCGCGCCGATCGTCGGTTGGTCGGTCTGGATGAACATGCCGCGCATGTCGGGGTTCGCGGTCAGCATGTCCTGCGTGAACTTGAAGGTCTCGTCGGCGGTGTAGGACTGCATCTGCTGCAGGCCGGCCTCCTTTGTGATGCCGGCTTCCTTCATCGCCTCGCGGAAACCGGCGGTGCGCGCCTGCCCATTCTTGCGGGCCTGCGAGATGGTGATGAGGCCGATCGAACCGTCGGTCCAGCCCTTCTCCTTCAGCGCCTCGGCGAGCGCGACGCCGACGCCATGCGCGCCCTCCTTGTTGTCGGAGATGACGAACGAGACGTATTCTCCGCTGTTGGTGCCGATGTCGGCGACGACGACCGGAATCTTGGCGCGCGCGGCCAGCGCAAGCACGCTCGGGGCGGTGGAGCTGTCGGTCGGCGAGATCGCGATGCCGGCGACGCCACGCGCGATCGCGTCCTGCGCGTTCTTGAGCTGGGTCTCGGCGCTGTTGTGAGAATCGAGCGCGGTGTAGGAATAGCCTTCCTTCTTCGCCTCGGCCTCGATGCCCTTGGACAGATACCGCCAGAACGGCAGGTCGAGGCCAGGCGTGAGGTAGACGATCTCCTTGGTTTGCGCATGCGCCGGAGCGGCGAGCGCTAAGCCTGCGGCGACGGCGAGCGCCGCGACCGCGGATACGAGACTGCGACGGTTCATCATGTTTTCCTCCCTCTTGCCGGACTTCCCGGCGAGCTCATGCCCTGCCGCATTCTCTGGCGGCCTATCCGAGCGAAACGCTAACCTATCTTCTTCTCCTTCGGCCTGTCCGCCAGGATTTCGACGGTCGTCGCATAGATTCGGTCGATGTGGCGCCCGAACGCCTCGACGACGGCCTGCGGGTCCCGAGCGCGCAACGCGTCATAGATCGCGACATGGTCGCGATAGCTTCGCTCGATCGCGCCCGGTTGCGAGACGGCGACGCGGCGGTGATCGAGCATGAAGGTGTAGAGGTCGATGACGAAGTCGGCGAGCAGGAGATTGCCCGCACTGCGATAGATCGCAATATGGAATTCCCGGTCGCAGATGAGGAAATGCACGGGATCGCGCATCGTGTGCTTCTGGATCGCGAGCGATTGCTCGAGCCGCGCAAGCGTCCCGTCGTCGATGCGCGTGGCCGCTTCCGCGACGACGGCGCGCTCGACCAGCAGGCGTGCGTTGTGAACGGATTCGATGTCGTAGCTGTTGATCGCGCTCGGGCTCGTGACGCCGATCTTCAGAGCGTCGATCTTCCGGCTGACGACGCGTGTGCGCGCGCCTTGTGCGATCTCGACGACGCCCTTGGCCGCCAGCGTCTGGATGGCGCCGCGCACCGTCTCGCGGCTGACCGCCAACAGGGAGGCGAGCTCGCGCTCGCTCGGCAGTTCGTCGCCGACCTGTAAAATTCCTGAGGCGACGAGCGAGGCAAGCTTGTCGCTGATGCGTTCGCGCACAGTCCGTCGCGTCAGTTCGGCCCTCAGGTCCGGCGCTTGCGCGAACACGTTCTTCGGACTGGCGCGCGACACCATCACCCCATCTCGCAGTCGAACTGCACTGGTGGTCCGGTAACTAGACCAGTAACGTTAGCCCGGTGCGGCGCAAAGTCAAGCGCCGTGCGCGTCAGCGCAGGCGGTCAACTGTGAACAGGCTCGACTGACTGCCCTGTCCGGGCGGCCTTGTCTCGTCGCCGAACTGCCATCACAGAAAGACCGCAGCGTGGGGTCGAAGCTCGACGGGGAGCCTTGAGGCGGCGTCTGCGACCGGTCTCGATTTCGCGGACAACGCTGGAAAAGCTGCAGATTTTCAGGTAGCGTGTACGATCGGCGTCGACGCTGCGATCAAGAAAAGCAGCTCGCGCCGAGTTTCTGCGGGATGTCGGTGAGGAAGGATGAGGGTCATCTAGCATCCTGGATTAGGAGTTCCCCTCATGGCGGAACTCTCGGCATACGTGCTTTCGACGTTGCGGGATGGAGAGTTCACGCTGTATCGCGGCCTTGGCGCCGGGCTGGCCTCAATCCTCCTCGTAGCTCCCACCGGCGAATACCCCTCACGGGATTCACTCCAACACCTCGAGCGTGAATACGCGTTGCGGACTGACCTCGACGCCAACTGGGCGGCGCGCCCGGTCAGGCTTATTCGTCGCGAGGGCCGGCCCATGCTGGAGCTCGAGGATCCCGGCGGCGAGCCACTGGAGCGCCTACTCGGCCGGCCGCTGGAGGTAGGGCAGTACCTGAACATCGCGGCGCGGCTCGCCGGCGCAATTGGCCAAATGCACGCTCGGGGGCTGATCCACAAGGACCTCAAGCCGGCCAACATCCTGGTCGACACAGAAAGCGGCGGCGTGTGGTTGACCGGCTTCGGCATCGCCTCGCGTCTACCCCGAGAGCGCCAGGCCCCAGCGCCGCCGGCGATGATCGCCGGAACGCTTGCCTACATGGCGCCGGAACAGACGGGCCGGATGAATCGATCGATCGACTCCCGAAGTGATCTCTACGCCTTGGGCGTCATCCTCTACGAAATGTTGACGGGCGTGCTGCCCTTCGAGGCCTCTGATCCAATGGAATGGATCCACTGCCACATCGCGCGACAGCCGGTCTCGCCCAGCGAACGAGTGAGTGCGGCGCTGGCCCAGCTGTCGGCGATCGTGATGAAGCTCCTCGCAAAGACCGCCGAGGATCGCTATCAGACCGCCGCAGGCCTCGAGGCCGATCTCCGACGGTGTCTCCTGGCATGGGAGGCGCATCGCCGCGTAGACCCGTTTCCGCTGGCCGCGCACGACGTGCCAGACCGGCTGGCGATCCCGGAAAGGCTGTATGGACGCGAGGCCGAGATCGGTAGCCTCCTTGCGACCTTCGATCGGGTGGCGACCCAGGGCGCAACCGAACTCGTGCTGGTCTCTGGCTATGCCGGCATCGGCAAGTCGTCGATCGTCAACGAGCTGCAGAAGGCGGTCGCGCCGCGCGGCCTCTTTGCGGCCGGCAAGTTCGACCAGTACAAGCGAGACATTCCATATGCGACGCTCGCTCAGGCCTTCCAGAGCCTCGTGCGTCAACTGCTCCGCACGAATGATGCGGAGCTGAATCGCTGGCGAAACGCCTTGCAGGAGGCGCTTGGCCCAAACGGTCAGCTCATGATCAATCTGATCCCCGAGCTTGCTCTCGTCATCGGGGAGCAGCCGCCGCTTCCCGACCTCCCTCCGCAGGACCGGCGGAAGCGCTTCCAGTTGGTGTTTCGGCGACTGCTCGGTGTGTTCGCTCGGCCTGAACACCCGCTCGCCCTGTTCCTCGACGACCTCCAATGGCTGGATGCGGCGACCCTTGAATTGATCGAGTACCTGGTCACCGAGCCGGAGGTGGAGCATCTGATGCTCACTGGCGCCTATCGGGACAATGAAGTCGATCCGACGCATCCGCTGATGCGGACCCTGGGAAGGATTCGCAAGGCTGGAGGAAAGTTGCACGAAATCGTGCTTGCTCCCCTCGTGCCCGCCGATATCGCGCAGCTGATTGCCGATTCCCTCAACTGCGATCGAACCGTCGCCCGACCGCTCGCGCAACTGGTGCATGAGAAGACAGGCGGCAATCCGTTCTTTGCGACTCAGTTCTTCATGGCGTTGGCCGACGAGGGGCTGATTGTATTCGACCATGGCGCAGCGGCATGGACCTGGGATCTGGAAAGCATCCACGCCAAAGGCTTCACCGACAACGTGGCCGATCTGATGGCCGCGAAGCTGAGCCAGTTACCCGATGTGACGCGGGAGGCTTTGGGGCAGCTCGCTTGTCTGGGCAATGTCGCTCAGACCGCCACTATAACCCTGGTGCACGGCGAATCCGAACACAAGGTCCACGAAGGATTGTGGGAAGCGGTTCGAAGCGGTCTCGTCTTCCGCTTGGGTGACGCCTACGAGTTCCTTCACGACCGGGTCCAGGAAGCGGCCTATGCGCTCATCCCCGAGCGTGAACGGGCGGCCACGCATCGCCGGATTGGCCGGGCGCTCGCATCGCGTGTCGCTCCGGAAGAGCTCGAGGAGGTCATCTTCGACGTCGTAAACCATCTCAACCGCGGTGCGCAGATGATCGCGACGCCGGAGGAGCGCGAGCAGGTCGCCGAGCTCAACCTCAGGGCGGGCAAGCGCGCCAAAAACGCGAGTGCTTACGCCTCGGCGCTGAAGTATCTCGTCGCCGGAGCTGGGTTGCTGGCGCAGGACTGGCGGGAGCGGCGCTATGAGCTCGCCTTCGCGCTGGAGGTGCATCGCGCGGAATGTGAGTTTTTGATTGGCGATCTAGCGGCGGCTGAAGAGCGGCTTCTTAAGCTCTCGAGCCTCACCGAGACTCTCGCGGACGAAGCTACGGTTACGTGTTTGCGCATGGATCTCTACACGCTGCTCGTTCGCAACGACCGCGCGGTCGCTGTGTGTCTCGACTACCTCCGGCGCGTCGGAGTCGAGTGGTCGCCGCATCCGAGCGACGAGGAAGTACGGCAGGAATACGAGCGGTTACGGCGACAGCTCGGAGGCCGCTCGATCGAGGAGCTCATCGACCTACCGCTCATGAGCGACTCCGCCACCCGCGCGACAATGGATGTCCTCACCAAGCTGATGCCGCCCGCCTTTATGACCAACGCAAATCTCAGCTGCCTGATGACGACACGCATGGTGAACCTCAGCCTGGAGCACGGCAACAGCAATGCATCTTGCTGCGGCTATGTCTGGTTTGGCATGATCCTGGGGCCGTACTTCGGCGACTATCCGTCCTCGTTCCGCTTTAGCCAGCTCAGTGTCGATCTGGTCGACAAACGCGGGCTGGACGCCTTCATGGCTCGCGTTTATCTGAACTTTGGCAACGTCAACGCCTGGACGCAGGACGTCCGATCCAACCGTGCATTTGTGCGGCGCGCCTTCGACACGGCAAACAGAGTCGGCGACCTCATCTATGCGGGCCATTGCTGCAACAACATGGTCACGATATCCCTCGCTTCCGGCGACCCTCTGAGCGAAGTGGAGCGGGAGGCGGCGAATGGGGTCGAATTTGCCGGGAAGCTGAAGTTCGGCATCGTTGTCGACATGATCACGGGCCAGCTGCGTCTGATCCGGGCGCTGCGGGGCCAGACCAGCGAATTCAACTCGTTCAACGACGCGGCGTTCGATGAGGCCGAGTTCGAGCAGCGCCTCGAGGCAAATCCAAATCTCGCGCTTCCCGCCGCCTTCTATTGGATCCGCAAGCTGCAGGCGCGCGTCTGGGCGAACGACTATTCGTCCGCCCTCGAAGCCGTCGCAAAGGCGCAAAAGCATCTCTTCACGTCACGGCCGTTCTTTGAGTACGCCGAGTATCATTTCTATGCCGGGTTGGCGCACGCCGCGTCCTGCAACGTTGCGTCGGCGCCGGAGAGCGCTCCACACCGGGAAGCCCTTGCGGCGCACTACCGGCATCTGGGAATCTGGGCGCGCCATTGCCCAGAGAATTTCGAAGACCGCAGGGTGCTGCTCGCGGCGGAGATTGCGCGCCTCGAAGGCCGCCCGCTGGACGCCGAGCGCCTCTATGAAGATGCGATCCGGCAGGCGCTCAAGAACGGCTTCGTTCACAACGAAGCTCTTGCGAACGAACTTGCGGCGCGGTTCTACGGGGCGCGCGGCTTTGCAACGATCGCCGACGCCTATCTCCGGAAAGCCCGGGATTGCTGTCTCCGCTGGGGCGCCGAAGGCAAGGTGCGGCAGCTTGAGCAGTCCCACCCGCTCCTCCGCGAGGAGGCGGCGCCCGAGCGCCGCAGGACAACGATGGAGGCGCCACAGGAGAAGTTGGACCTCGCAACTGTTGTCATGATCCACCAGACGGTGTCGGGCGAGATTGTCCTCGAGAAGTTGATCAAAACTCTCATGGTCATTGCAGTCGAGCACGCGGGGGCTGAGCGAGGTCTCCTGATCCTCTCACGCGGAGACCAATTATGGGTCGAGGCGGAAGCGACCACCGGCCTCAACACGGTTGAGGTCACCCTCCGACAGGCGCTTGTGACGTCCTCGGACCTCCCCGATTCGGTTCTGCGCTATGTCGTCCGGACGCAGGAACCGGTGATTCTGGATGACGCCTCCAAAGAAAAGGTTTTCTCGGCGGACCAATACGTCATTCAGAAGCGCGCCCGATCGATTCTCTGTCTGCCCCTCATCAAACAGACGGAGATGGTGGGCGTGCTCTACATCGAAAACAACCTGGCCGCGTCCGCTTTCACGCCCGACCGGATTGCCGTGCTGAAGCTGTTGTCGTCGCAGGCCGCGATCTCGCTGGAAAACGCCCGCCTTTATGGCGCGCTGACCATGAGCGAGGAGCGTTGGCGTAACCTGTTTGAAAACGTGCCCGTCGGCGTGGTTTTGACCGACTCGCATGGGCGCTACGTCGCAGCAAACCAAGCCTTTCAGCGAATGACCGGCTATTCCGAGGCCGAGCTGCGCCACCTTTCGCCCGTCGACATCACCCACGAGGAAGACCGCCCCGCCACTGCGGCGATCATCGCAGCGCGGGCTGCGGGCGCTCCCTACCCACAGAATGTCGAGAAGCGCTATCGGAGGAAGGACGGCAGCGTGATCTGGGTGGACGCCAGCGCCTTCGTGGCCCCGATTGTGGCGGGGCCGCCGCTCTTTGCCGGGGCCGTGGTCGACATCACGGAGCGCAAGCGCGCCGAGGACGATTTGCGGCGGAGCGAAGCCGCGCTGGCCGAAGCGCAGCAGATCAGCCACATAGGCAGCTGGCGATTTAAGGTCGGCGCCAGCGAGCTTTCGTGGTCTGCAGAGCACTTCCGCATCTTCGGCTTCGATCCGGCGACAACGCGGCCATCCCACGCAGTATTCATGGAGCGGGTTCACGCCGACGATAAGGCCTGGCTAGTGCAAGACCTCCGCCGCTTCCTGCGCGAAAAAATCCGGTTCCAACATGAGTATCGGATCGTTCTGCCAGACGGATCGGTCAAGCACTTGCAAAGCATGGGTCAGCCCGAAACCAGCGAATCCGGCGACCTCGAATTCGTCGGCACGGTCATGGACATCACCGAACGCAGACACGCCGAAGAGGCGCTGAGAAACGCGCAGGCGGAACTTGCTCGCGTCGCGCGGTTGACGACGATGGGCCAATTGGTGGCCTCCATCGCCCATGAGATCAATCAACCCTTGGGCGGCGTCGTGACCAATGGCGAGGCTGGTTTGCGCTGGCTGAACCGGGACAAGCCCGAACTTGACGAGGCGCGGAGCGCGCTCTCGCGCATCGTGAGGGATGGAACGCGCGCCGCCGAGGTGATCCGCAGTCTCCGGGCGCTCGCCAAGAAATCCGGACCCGAACTCGCGAAGCTCGACATCAACGACGCCATCCGGGAAGTGCTGGCGCTGACCCGCGGCGAGTTGCAGCGGAATGACGTCGTGCTGCACACCGAGCTGGCCTCCGTCGATCGGCCGCTGTTGGGCGATCGGGTTCAATTGCAGCAGGTGTTACTCAACCTGATTATGAACGGCGTCGAAGCGATGCGAGGAGTAACGGAACGCACCAGGGAGCTGACGGTATCCACGACGCTCGCCAAGCCGAGCGGCGTGCTCGTCGCGGTCGAGGACACCGGCCCGGGGCTGGATCCGGCCGTCGCGCAACATATGTTCGAACCCTTCTTCACGACGAAATCCGACGGCCTTGGAATGGGACTTGCGATCTGCCGATCCATCGTCGAAGCCCATGGCGGACGCTTGTGGATGTCGCCGCGCGCCCCGCACGGCGCCGACGCGCGGTTCACTGTCCCGTTCCGGGTTGAGCAGTAGCGCCGCCGATGTGGATGCCGACGTTGCGCAGCGAGAGCGGATATCTCCACCCCAGGGCGCCCCGAGCATTGGGTCTCGCAGAGCCGCAGGATCAGATCAATCGTGCTCGTAGCCGTAAATCTCAGGCAAGATAAATATCGCCGCCAGCAACCCGATAAGCGGGAAGATCGCTACGAGCAACGTCGCATTGGCCTGACCCACGGCGGCAAACACCGACGGGAATAGGAAGATCGCGAGGAAGGACGGCAGCTTGACGAAGATGTAGGCAAAGCCGCTCGCCGTGCCCCGGTATTCCGGTTTGGCGACGACGGTCGGAATTGTCATGCAGTTGGATGCGTCCCAGTAGTGGCCCCAGAGCATGGCCGCTGCGGCGAGCGGCAACAGCTTGACGTTCCCGGTGTAGAGGGCCGCGGCCGCAAAAAGCAGCGAAACGAACACGATGCCGAAGCCCGCGATGCTGATGCCGCGTTGGCCGATCTTGGGCGTGAGCAGCGGCCCAACCCAACCCGAGATCGCCGCGATGACGTAAAGTCCCATCGTCACGAGATCGACGCCAAGGATGGAAGAGACGCCGACCGTGACGAACAGCACAGGCAGATAAAACGCGAAGGTCGAGAATTCGCTGCCTTGTGCGAAACACGCGATCCAACCAAATAGCGTGGCGCGCCAACGAATCGGATCCTTGCGGATGTCGGCCAGGAATGCAGTGGGCCGGGGGCGCGGAACGACGATGTCAGCGTCCGGCAGCATGTCGAGGTTGTCGCCGTACATTGTCTTCGAGACCTGCTTGGCCTCGCGGAACCGACCCTGGCGAACCAACCACACCGCCGTCTCGGGCAAATCGTGCCGCATGACCAGAATGATGAGCGCGGGCAGGGCGCCTAGGCCCAGGACCACGCGCCAGACGAGTTCATGCGGCAGTTTCGCCAGCAGGAAGATCGCGATCACCGCCAGCGTGAGCACCTCGCCAACCGCGAACATGAACTGCCAGCGGTTGCCCATGACCTCTCGCTTGCCCTTGGGCATCGATTCCATGATGTAGGTGTAGCCATTGGAGATGTCGCTTCCCAACGGCACGCCAAGCGCAAAGCGAATGATCACCAGCCAGGCGACGCTGGTCACGAACGCCTGAGCGAGCGCAAGCGCGATGAACAGGATCATCGTCGACAGAAACATCACCCGACGCCCGAGCTTGTCCGAGAGCCATCCTCCGATAACCGCGCCGAGCAACGCGCCGCCCTGCGTTCCGGCGGCCGCCAGGCCCAGCAGCAGGGGATCCGGACTATATTGCTCCTTGATGAAAACGAGCACGAACGCGATGGAATAGAGGTCCCACGCTTCCACGAGAATGGAGGAGATCATGAGCCAACCCACGCGATTGCCGCTAGGGTTGTATTGCGTCACGAGATGCCGGACAGCTCCGTCCATCGCCGCTTTGTTCGTCGCCGTCATCGACAAGGCCGCTTCTCCCATTCCGTCTCTTTTGTTCGGCGCACGCGCCCTGTGATCCAAGAGATATTGACCTACGAATTTGTCAACCCACGCGTGAGGCGGATTGGAGACCCGTGTTCGCGGCGCGCAAGCGATTGCCGGGCGTTCAACTGCCTCAGCGATCCCTAGGGATGGCGCCGTACCCGCAACGAAACGGAGCCGCGGCGAGCTGCGTCGAACCCGCCAGACCGGTCACGAGCTGAATTTCGAGAGTAGCGCCACGCCATTTGGATTCACGAAATTTTGTTGTTTGCCTATAGCTTGCGGCCGACAAGCCCGCGTTGAATCGTGTCACAACGTCGCCCACGCAAGGAGCCACCCATGAAGATCACGGCGCTCGAGACGATCCGGATCGACGAGTTCCCCAACCTCATCTGGCTGCAGGTTCAGACCGATGAAGGGATCACGGGCCTTGGCGAAACATTCTTTCTCGCAAAGTCTGTGGAGACATATGTCCACGAGGCGCTGGCGCCGAAGCTGATCGGGCGCGATCCGCTTGAAATCGACCGGATTTCGAAAGACCTTACGGGATATCTCGGTTTCCGCTCCACGGGCGTCGAAATGCGCGGCAACTCCGCGCTCGACATCGCGCTTTGGGATTTGTTCGGAAAGGCCGTGGGTCAGCCGCTTGCGCAATTGTTGGGCGGATTTTCGCGCAGGCAAATCCGAACCTACAACACCTGCGCCGGCACGTCCTACATGCGCAAGGCGACCGGGCAGACGACGTCCAACTATGGGACTGATGCGACGGCGCGAACCGAATACGACGATCTCAACGGCTTCCTGCACCGCGCCGACGAACTGGCGGAGGAACTGCTGAGCGAGGGGATCACGGCGATGAAGATCTGGCCGTTCGATCATGCCGCGGAGAAGAGCGGCGGGACATACATTTCGCCGGAGGACCTGAAGGCCGCCCTGGTTCCGTTCGAGAAGATTCGAAAGGCTGTCGGCGACAAAATGGACATCATGGTCGAGTTTCACTCGATGTGGCAATTGCTGCCCGCGATGACGATTGCCCGCGCGCTAGCGCCGTTCAACACGTTCTGGCACGAAGATCCGATCAAGATGGACAGCCTCGGCTCGCTTCGGCGCTACGCGGAGGCGTCGGTTGCCCCAATCTGCGCGTCGGAGACCTTGGGAAGCCGCTTCGCGTTTCGCGACCTCCTGGAGACGGGGGTTGCCGGCGTCGTGATGTTGGACATCGCTTGGTGCGGAGGCATTTCCGAGGCGAAGAAAATCGCTTCGATGGCTGAAGCATGGCACTTGCCCGTGGCTCCGCACGATTGCACCGGGCCAGTCGTTCTCGCGGCTTCGACACATCTCTCGCTCAACGCGCCAAACGCTTTGGTTCAGGAGAGCGTGCGCGCGTATTATCGAACTTGGTATCGCGACCTCGTCACCGCTCTGCCCACAGTGAAGGACGGATACATATCGGCGCCCCCAGGTCCGGGGCATGGGCTCGAACTCGCGCCCGATCTGGACAAGAGATTCACAACAACTCGCACTGTGAGCCCCGCGCTTTCGGCGAAACGGAGCTAGCTCCGTCCCCGACCGTGGAGACCGGCCCGGCCAAGCCGGGCCGGTCTCGGACGCCCATGGCTTTGTTCAGGGCGTCGGCCGCCATCTCGCCCTCGGAATAGACGTCGGGTCCGGTGAACGACGTTACGTAGGGTTTGGCCTGATCGCCCATCGGGGTGTTGATCAGGTCCACCGGGATCTTGGCGGCTTTGGCTCTGACGAGGCCAGGAATGTAAGCCTGCGGATCGAGCGGCCAAAGAATGACGCCGTTTACGTGTCTGGCTATGCAGGTGTTGAGCTGCTGCACGCCAGTCTGTACATTGAAGTCCTGGCTGAGGCTGAGAACGTCAATTCCGAGCTCCTTGGCGCGCGCCTCCAGCGCCTTGTTTGCTGGCGTGGCGTAAGGGTGGGAATCGGCCGCCGTCACGTAGCAAACAGTCTTGGCCTGCGCGATTGTAACTGACGCCAGCAACGCCGAGGCGCTGGCGAGCAAAGCAACTTTTCTGAGAACCATTTCTTTCCTCCCTCCCTATTGAATCATTGACGCTAAGCGGGCTTGATCGCCGCCGCGTGTTTTCGCGAACCGGGCCGCATTGTGCGGTCGAGGACGACGAGCAGAATGAGAATGAGGCCAGTGACGACCTGCTGGACGTAGGATGGCACTGACTGGAACTCCATCGCCGTCGTCAGGGCTGCGATGGTGAGGACTCCTCCGAGCGTTCCCAAAGCAGAGCCCCGGCCGCCCTCCAGCCGCGTTCCGCCGACCACGACCGAAGCGATGACGGTGACGGTTAGATCGGATCCGAAGACCGGCGAACCCGTGTCGGTCGCAAGGCTTTCGAGAACCCCTGCCAAGCCCGCCAGCGTGCTCGCAAAGACAAATGACCAAAAGACCATCCAATTGACGCCGATCCCACTCGCTTCGGCGGCGGCCATATTGGATCCGACCGCGAACAGGTTGCGGCCGGAAACCGATCGGGTCAGCCAATGGTGCAAAAGAAGAATGCCGATCAGGAACAGGACGCTTCGGGCTGTGAACAGGCCGAGATAGGTCTGCGCCAACGCGACAGATAAGCCGATGTCGGTGCCGGCGATCGGTTGGCTGTCGGTGATCCAATGCGCAATCGATCTGAAAATCAGCATGGACGCGAGCGTCACCACCAGCGAATTCACTTTGAATCGGACGGACAGAATTCCATTGAAAGCGCCGGCGGCCGTTCCCGTCAGCACGCCGATAATGGCGGCGGGCCAGATTCCGAGGCGCCCTTGCCCAGCGATGGCGAGGATTCCCGACAGGGCGAACACCGCGCCGCCAGACAGGTCAATCTGTCCAGCGATCAAAAGAACTGTCAGCCCGACGGCAATGATCCCGATGGTCGCGCTGCGGTCCATTCCCAGGCCAAGTGTTGTCACGTCGAAAAAGCCGGGCACCCACAGCGAGGCGACGATCAGCGTGGCGCCGAGAATGATTGCGACGCGATGGCGAGAGACAGCCGACAGGATACCGATCATGCCACTCCTCTCTTTCGAAGCGCCACGTCGAGAGCGACAGCGGCAGCTATCAAGAGGCCGAGAACAAAGCCCTGGATCGGAGTGCGGACACCCTCCAAGACCATGACGTTGGTGAGGAGCTGGACCAGGATCAGGCCAGCGATCGCGCGGGGCGCCGACCCATACCCGCCCATGATCGAGACGCCGCCAACCACGACGGCGGTGATGGAGCTGAATTCGTACCCTGTCCCGACAACCGGCCTGGCGCTCTGCAAGGTCAATCCGAGCAAGCCGCCGCTTAGCCCCGAAGCCCAGTCCCGTGATGACAAAGGCTCCGGCCTTGACTGCGCGGACCGGAACCGCGCTGGCCTGCGCCGCTTTGGTGTTGCCCCCAGTCGCAACGGTCCATCGGCCCCAGAAGGTGCGGGACAGGACAAAATTGCCGATAATTGCGACGACCAAGAAAACCAGAACGACCATCGGAATGCCGAATACCCGGCCCTTCACAAGGGCGCCCGAGGCTGGATCGGAGCCGTAGACGATCACTCCGCCGACCGCCGCCTGGACGATGCCGAGGACGATGGAGCCTATCGCCAGCGTCGCGATGATCGGATTGACGCCGACATAGCCCACCAGCAAACCATTAACGAGACCGCAGGCGCCAGCCAGAGCAATTGCTAGCACGAAGGCGGGAATCGGCCCGATTATCGGCTGCAAGGCGAGAGAGAGAATGGCGCCGCACGCGATCGTCGCCGGCACCGAGAGATCGGCGAGGCCGCCGGCCGCCAGCACGAAGGTCATGCCGACGACAACGATGCCCACGATGGCCATCGACGTCAGGATGTTGACGATATTTTCGGCGGTCAGGAAGGCGGGGCTTGTCAAGGATCCATAGGCGACCACAGCAAGGATCGCGAGGCCCAGACCCGCCCGAGACAGCAATTCGACGAATTTGCTACCGCGATTGAAGCGGGTGCTGACAACCTCTTGGCGCGCCGGAAGAGCGATGTCTCTCATGCCACTTCCTCTCCCGTGGCCAGCGCCATGATCCGTTCCTCACTCAGTTCCTGACGATCGATCGGCCGGGAAGCGCGCCCGTCCCGCATGACGACCACGCGATCGCACACGCCGAGAACCTCGGGCAGCTCTGACGAGATCATGAGAACCGCCATTCCAGCGGCGACGAGCTCTCCAATGATGCGGTGAATTTCAGCCTTGGCGCCGACATCGACGCCGCGGGTCGGCTCGTCGAGGATCAGCACCGAGGGTTTGGCGCACAGCCATTTGGAAATCACCGCCTTTTGCTGATTGCCGCCGGATAGCGAATTGATGCGACGCTCCGGATCCGGCGGAACAATCGAGAACTCCCTTACGTACGTCGCCGCCAATTTCCGGTCAGCGCCCATGCTGATGCGACCGAAGCGGGTCAGATGACGCAGCACGGGCAGGCTTATGTTCTCGCGCACCGTCATCGACGGAACGATGCCTTCTCCTTTGCGGTCCTCTGGAACGTAGGCGACGCCGGCCTTCACGGCCTCTGACGGCGATCGAATTGTCACGGGCTTGCCATTGACTTCGATCACGCCCGCCGAAGCGCGCGATAGTCCAAATATCGCCTTGGCGACTTCAGTCCGGCCCGCTCCCACCAGCCCGGTCAGTCCCAAGATCTCGCCGGCCCGAACGTCGAAGCTTACGTCGTCGAAGTTGGACCCGTCGCTGAGTCCTGTGACGCGCAGCACCGTCTCACCGATTTTGGAAGGGGTCTTGGGAAAGACATTGGTGACCTCGCGGCCGACCATCAGTTTGATCATTTCGGCGGGGGTGATGCCGCGGGCAGGGCGCGTGTCGATCATGCTGCCGTCGCGCAGGATGCTCACCTCGTCGGCGATTTCGAGCACCTCCTTGAGGCGATGGCTGATGTAAACGATGGCGATGCCCGCCTGCTTCATCTTGCGAAGGATGGCGAACAGCGCCGCTGTCTCGTGTTCGCTCAGGCTCGAAGTGGGCTCATCGAGTACGATGATGCGCGGATCGGCCGCGCGGGCCTTGGCGATTTCAACCAGTTGCTGCTGGCTGATGGACAGCTCGCCAAGCCGCGCTCTCGGGTCAATGGCGGCCTCGAGTTCCCTGAGAACGGCAGCGGCGTTCCGGACCATTGTCGTCTTGTCGACAAGACCCCACTTCCGAGGCATCCGGCCCAGATAGATGTTTTCGGCGACGGTCAGATCCGGCGCCAAAATCAGTTCCTGGTGGACCATGCGGACGCCAAGTCTCTGGGCGTCAGCCGGTCTGCGCATTCGCGTTTCGACGCCGGCGATCTCGGTAGTGCCCGAGGTCGGCAGGTGAGCGCCGCTCAGCACCTTCATCAGCGTCGACTTGCCCGCGCCGTTCTCCCCGACCACAGCATGGATGGCGCCGAATTTTACGGCCAGGTTGACATTGGACAGAGCCTGCACGCCCGGAAAGGACTTGCTTATTCCTTTCATATTCAAGGCGTAATCCGCGACGGTCATGTCCGGCTTGGTTCCCCCCTGGCAGCATAGTCCGTTGTCTTGAGCATCGGATCGTGGCGAGTCGTTATGCTAATATAACAGTCGAATCAAGCGCGAATTCGAGGGCAGAAAGGATGTGCAAATCGTGGAGGAGTCGCTTGGCGGATCCTGCTCCGTCAAAACCGGAGACTGGCCGGGACTTGCGCGATTGCGAAGTCTGGCGAGGGCTTCGGGCCACCGGCCGGCGAAGTGAACAGAGTCACGCCAGCGCCAAGCCATGATCGGAGCGCGTGACCTCGAAAGCGCGATCGCGGCGACGCCTTATCTTGACATTTCAATATAACAACGGCCCGATAGGGGCGCGGGATAAAAGTAATGGACCTTGATCGTTCAACATTAAACCGGTCTCTTCCGCTTCGCGATCAGATTTACACGAAAATTCGCAGCATGATCATCGGGGGAGGGCTGAAGCCGGGTGACGCCATCAATGAGGTCGCCATAGCCGAGGCTCTAGGCGTCTCGAGGACGCCTGTGCGCGAAGCGGTCAAGCGCATCAGCGACGAGGGTCTGGTGAGAGTGCTTGCGCAAACCGGCACTTTTGTCGCGCCAATCAGTCGCGTCGACTTGGAAGGAGCGTACTTCATTCGGCGCGCGTTGGAGATGGAGAGCGCCAAGCTGGCGGCCGAAAAGATTGTGGCCGAGGGCGGCGAGGTCCTGGAAGACAATATCGCGGCCCATCGGTTGGCCATATCGCGCGGCAGATTTACGCGCGCCATACAACTCGACGATATATTTCATCGCACCATCGCTGAGATCTGCGGTTTTCCGGTGATCTGGAGAGCGATCGATATCTCCAAGGCTCAGATGGATCGGGGCAGGTACCTCGCGATCCCCAAGGCGGGTTATGGCGAACAGACCATCGAGCAGCACGAGGCGATCCTCGACGCATTGAAACGCCACGACGCCGAGGGCGCGGCCCAGGCGATGGAACGCCACATTGAGACGTCGTTCCGAAACGCGCTCGAGGTCGCCGACCTTCTCGGCTAATGCCCGCAGCTGGCCCCAAGAAGGCACCCTTCGGCGCAGACTGCGGTCACACGCCATCGCCTCACGCGACGCTCGGGTGCAGAGGTGCGCGCCGACTGACAAGCATCGCTCTCAGGGAGTTTTCACGGCCTCCGAGGAGACCACATCGCCACCCTCCCAGTCGTAGCGCGGAGACTGCTTTTGCAATAGAGTTCTCGCGGCCTTCTTCGCGGCGGGATCAAGCAAGCTGTCAAGGACCGACAAATACTGGATGCGCCTCTTTGCTAATGTGAAGGCTAGTGCTCGGCGTTGTTCTGCGACTGCACCGGAAATGTGAAACGCGTGTTCCATTGAGCGAGACGAGGAGGAAACGATGACGGAAGCCATTAAACTCCATCCTTCCATCGACGACGGCGTGAAGCCGACAGATCCAAATTTCACCGGCGGAACCCTTGTCTGCCTTTGCCGCAGCCGGCCGGTGAAAGTTGGCGTCAAAGGTCAGATCGCCCACAATCACGCATGCGGCTGCACAAAATGCTGGAAGCCGGACGGCGCAATTGTTTCGGTCGTGGCCGTGGCGCCGAGTGAAAATGTCGAGGTTCTCGAAAGCGGCGACAAGCTCAAGGTGGTTGACGCGAGCGCGCTCATCCAACGCCATGCGTGCGTCGATTGCGGGGTTCATTTGTACGGCCCTGTCGAGCGCGAACACGCGTTCAAGGGCGTGGCCTTCGTCCACCCCGAACAATTCCAGGAATCCGGTTGGTCGGCGCCCGGCTTTGCGGCGTTCGTCTCCTCAGTGATCGAGGCGGGCGTCGACCCGAGCCGCATGGACGGAATCCGGGGGCGATTGAGGGAATTGAAGCTCGAACCCTACGACTGCTTGTCGCCCGGTCTCATGGACTATGTGGCGACATGGACGGCGAAGCGTTCCGGCGCATTGAAGGGCTGACCGTGACTCCGCGCCGATGCGGGCGCCTGCCGTGTACTCATGAATTTCCTTCGCGGTGGGATCCCGATCGGCGCCGACGCGGACCGCGCCGATTTCCCGCGCGACCTCTGACACGCGGTGGTTTGACGCCATCCTGCGAAGTCGTGACCGACAGCGCTGGAGCAGCCCTTCGTTCACCCAAACGTAAAAGCGAACGCCTGCGCACCGGGATCGAGGAACTCGATCTCAAATTCGCGGTCGGCGACCGACTTGCCTTGTCGCACCAACTGATAGAGGCGCTGCTCGGTCACAACGCCGCTGCCCTGTTCGTCGATGTCGACGCCATGATCGCCTTCCGGCGCCTTGCCGTCGATGAGCACACGAAATCGAACGGGCTTTCCGTCGGCGCCCGGTCCGAGAACGAGATGAAGATCGCGCGCATGGAAGCGAAATGCGATGCGCCCGTTCGGCGCGTCCAGAATGGCGCGGTCTCCCGCGACCGTCCAGTCGCCCTCAAGCGCCCACTGATTGAGTTGCAGTGACGGGGCGGCGGCGTAAACCTGACGCTTGTCGGCAATCTCGCCGCCCGGAGACGCGAAGTTCTCGGCGCGGAGGTAGCCGATATAGGTTTCCGGCGACTTCACATCGTCCAGATCGGCCGCGGCTTCCGCTCCACGTGCGTTGACCGACACGAGATCGTGGGAGACATCGCTTTTTCCGGCCTCGGCAAGAAGCTGCTGAATGATCTTTTCCGATTGGTCATATTCGCCCTCGCCAAAGTGATGGTGGCGGATACGCCCTTGCGCGTCGATGAAGTAAAGCGCCGGCCAATATTGGTTGTCGAAGGCGCGCCAGAGCGCATAATTGTTGTCGATCGCTATGGGATAGTCGACTTTCAAATCCCTCGCGGCTCGGCGAACATTGTCGACATCTCTCTCGAACGCGAATTCGGGAGCGTGGACGCCGATCACCACGAGGCCCTGGTCCTTGTACTTGTCGGCCCAGGCGCGGACATAGGGAATCTCGCGCAGGCAATTGATGCAGGAATAGGTCCAGAAGTCGATCAACACGACCTTTCCTCGCAAGCCTTCCGCGGTCAAGGGCGGCGAATTCAGCCATTCGGTGACGCCCGAAAGAGAAGGAAGTTGTCCTTCGACAGGCAGGGCGTTGGCAGGGGACGCGCCGGGCTTGCCCTGCATCATCGTCATCGCGGGCGCGCCGCTCATCGTGTTCGAGGACATCATGGAGTTTGAATCGTTCGTCATGACGGCTGAGGAATGCGGCGGCTCGTTCGCGTGGGCCACATGCGCTTTGTCGATCAGCGCCTGCTCGACGCTCCCCGTGTTGGCGAGCGACGCCTGGGTCAGGAACCCGGTGTCGAGCCCGAGGGCGATGGCGGCAACTCCAGCGAGTACGGCGACGCCGAGACCGCGTCTGATCCATTCGCCGGCCCCGAGCGATCTCTTCATTGCGCTGAACACCCGCCCGCCGATGAGCAGAGCGAGTGCAAGAGAGGTCGCGGCCCCCGCAGCATAAGCGAGCAGCAATAGCGAGGTCTGCACACTGGCCCCTTGGAGGGCCGCGCCGGTGAGAACGAGGCCCAGGATCGGCCCGGCGCAGGGGGCCCAGAGGAGGCCGGTCGCGATGCCCAGGAGAAACGAGGGCGCAACAGACGAGCGGGCGCCTCTGGACGCCGATCGCGAGAGCCGGTCCCCGATCGCGACCAGAGGCCGCGTAAGCCGCTCCGCCAGCTCGGGAAACAGCAGGGTGACGCCGAAAAACGCCAGCAGGACGAGCGCGGCCAGCCGTCCGTATTGATTGGCCTGCACAACCCAGCCGCCGCCGACGGCGGCCAGCGTCGCGACGCCAGCGAAGGTGACGGCCATGCCGAGCAGCAGCGGCAAGCCGCTCTTGACGAAGGGTTGATCGGCGCGGGCGAATACGAACGGGAGCACCGGCAAGATACAGGGGCTGAGGATCGTCAGAACCCCGCCGAGATACGAAACGGCGAACAGAATCATCGTCTTCGCCTCATCCCGTCGACGATCAACCGACGTCGGGGCTGAATTTCAGGGCAATGCCGTTCATGCAGTAGCGAAGGCCCGTCGGCGGCGGCCCATCGTTGAAGACATGCCCGATATGCCCGGCGCAGCGACGGCACATGACCGCCGTGCGGATCATGCCAAAAGACTTGTCGTCCTTCGTCATCACGGCGTTGTCGATTGGCTTCCAGAAGCTCGGCCATCCCGTGCCGCTGTCGAATTTGGTCTTTGACGAAAACAGCGGCAAATCGCAGCCGGCGCAGGCGAACGTGCCCGCGCGCTCCTCGTGCAGGAGCGGGCTGGTGAACGGCCGCTCGGTGCCTTCCTGCCGCAGCACCGCATATTGGTCCGCGGTCAGCAGTTTTCGCCATTCCGCATCCGTGTGCGTGACGTTGTCGTCGACCGCCGCTTGTCCCGCCGTGGGCCGAAGCAGGGCGCTCGCTGAAATCGCGGCGAGAGCGCCAATGCCTCCGCTTAAGACCTGCCGCCGCGTCGTCATGGATGATCCTCCTGGGTGATGGACGATGGCGTCCTCCCTGTCGAGAATACGGAGGCGACCGCTATATCGTTACGGCGATAACGATATTTTTTTCTCCGATCTCGCCGAAGGTGCGCCGCTGCTTGGGGCACGATGGTCCAGGTTTGGAAAATCTGCCGCCTTCTTGCCAGCCTTGTGGGACCGCGACGCGCCATGAGCGGCCGCTCGCAAATGTTCGCCGGTGGCGTCGCGAGGTGAACACGGTCTGCGCGAGTCGCCGCCGGCGACGCCGACTAGGACGCGAAGAGGAAGAGCTGCGTGGGGCAGGGACGAGCTACAAGCGTTCGGGGAATTCAATGATTCTCGCTTGCGGCTCGGGTCGGGAATTTTCCTCAACGACGTGATGACAGGGACAAGACCGATGCGCGCACTGATAGAGACTGCGTGGAATTAGCGTCGCTCAGCTCGTCGACTTGCTTCAGACCGTTAGCGCTTTTCAATAGGGAGTAGGAGACGATGATGGCGATACCCGGTCGAGGTTGGCGTTGGGCCGGCCAAATGGCAGCCCCTTCTTTCGCCGTTCTGGCGGCGATTGCCGGCATGACCGCTGGTCTCACCGCCGCGCGCGGCGAGGCTCCAGCGCGGAAACCGGCGTGCCAGCGCGACAACGGCGGCCTCACCCTCTCGCCTGGATTTTGCGCCACGGTATTTGCCGACAATCTCGGCCATGTCCGCCACCTTGTCGCGGCGCCGGACGGCACGCTCTACGCCAACACCTGGAGCGGCCGCTACTTTCCCAATGCGCCGCCGCCGGCGGGCGGCTTTCTCATCGCCATGAAGGACACCAAGGGCGCGGGACGCGCCGACATTGTTCAGCGCTTTGGCGTAACGATCGAGGCGGGCGGGACTGGCGGCAGCGGCATCGCGCTTTACCACGACGGGCTATTTGCCGAAGAGAATGGCCGCATCCTGCGCTATCCGCTCGCTCCGAGGAAGACGCTGCCGAGCGGGCCGCCCACCGTGGTGCTGTCAGGCCTGCCGCTGACCGGCGACCATCCCATGCATCCGTTCGTGATCGACGCCAAAGGCGAGCTGTTCGTTGATCTCGGTTCGGCGACCAATGCTTGCCAAGCCCAAAATCGTATACCCAACTCTCCCGGCGATCGCCCCTGCACGGAGAAGGAGATGCGCGGCGGCACGTGGCGCTATGACGCGAACAAGACGGGACAGGTCTTTTCGGCCGTGGAGCGCTACGTGAGCGGCCTGCGCAACGGCGAGGGCTTCGCGTTCGACGACGCGGGCCGCCTTTTCGCCACCCAGCACGGTCGCGATCAACTCTTCCAGAATTGGCCGCGCCTCTATACGCCTGCGCAGAGCGCGCAAGAACCGGCCGAAGAGCTGGTGCAACTCGTCCCCGGCGCCGACTATGGCTGGCCAGAATGCTATTATGACTACAAGCAGAACAAGCTGGTGCTGGCGCCGGAATATGGCGGCGACGGCGGCAAGACGGTCGGCGTTTGCGCGCAGCGGCGTGCGCCGGTCGCCGCCTTCCCCGGGCACTGGGCCCCCAACGATCTGGCCATCTACCACGGGACGCGATTCCCGGCGCCCTATCGCGGCGGCGCCTTCATCGCGTTCCATGGGTCCTGGAACCGCGCGCCCCTTCCGCAGGGCGGCTACAACGTTGTTTTCCAGCCGCTCGCCGACGGCAAGGCCTCGGGGCCCTTTGTGGTTTTCGCGGACGGCTTTGCCGGCGCCTACAAGGATCCGGGCAGAGCGGCCTTCCGCCCGACCGGGCTTGCCGAGAGCCCCGACGGCGCGCTCTACGTCTCCGACGACGTGCATGGCCGCATCTGGCGCATCACTTACAATGGCGACGGCTCCGACAAGGTCGCGCCGGCGCCGGCGCCCGCAGTCGTCGCGGCGGAACCAGGTTCGGCCGCGCCGCCCGAGGGGACACATCCTGACGCTGGCCGAAGCACGCCTGTGTTGCCGACGCCTCCTGGCGCGACCGCCGACCAGGTGGCGCTCGGCGACCGGATCTTTCACGGCGAGGCGAGCGACGGAACGTGCAGCGGATGTCACGGGTCGGACGCCGGCGGCAGCACGGTCGGCCCCGCGCTCAACTCAGGCCATTGGCTGTGGGGCGACGGCAGCCTCGCGGCGCTCACCGCAACGATCAAAAACGGCGTCCCGCATCCCAAGCAATATCAGGGCGTCATGCCGCCGTTGGGCGGGGCCGAGCTTTCGTCGCGCGACTTGACGGCGGTGGCGGCATACGTTTGGGCCGTCGGTCATGCAGGAAAGCATTGATCGCTGACGCGGCTGGCCGATTTCTGTTCAAGGCTCGGTCGGTCGCCCACGCGACAAGGGGAGGGGGGCGCGATCTCGCCCCGCCTACGCCGATTGCGCGATGCGTCGCTCGAAGCTGCGGCCGTAGGCGGACATTGCGAAGCAGCAGACGAAGAAAACCGCCGCCGAAAATGCGTAGCCCTCGTTGGCGAAGCCCAGCCACGCCGGGTCCTTCAGCGCTTGACTGACCGCGCCGAGCAGGTCGGACAGGCCGATGATGGTGATCAAGGTGATGTCCTTGAAAAGGTCCACCACCGTGTTGATGATCCCCGGCATGATGCTGCGCATCGCCTGCGGCAAGGTCACATAGGCCTGCACCTGCCAGCGGCGCAGCCCGAGCGCGTGACCGGCTTCCTCTTGTCCACGCGCCACGCCTTGCAGGCCGCCGCGAACGACCTCCGCCATATAGGCCGAGTTGAACAGCACCAGCGCCGCCATGGCGCGCACGAGCCGGTCTACGGTCACCCCCTGGGGGAGAAAGAACGGCGCCAGCACCGCCGACATGAACAGCACGGTCAGCAGCGGCACGCCGCGCCACAATTCGATGTAGGCGACCGACAGCCAGCGCAACACCGGCGAGTTGGAGCGGCGGCCGAAAGCGAGGATGACGCCAAGCGGCAGCGCCCCGGCGACGGTGACGAAGCATATGATGACGTCCAGCATCAGCCCGCCCCACAGGCTGGTGTCGACGAACGGCAAGCCCGCCACGCCGCCCACCAGCAACATGCCGGCCAGCAACGGGAACAGGGTCAGCAGCAGGAGCACCCAGATGCCGCGGCGATGGATCCGCTTGCTCATCACCGGCGCGAGGAAGGCGAACATCAGCAGCAGCGAGAGGTCGACGCGCCACCACTCCTGCGCGGGATAGCGCCCGTACATGAGGGTCGGCAGGCGCATTCGAATGAACGTCCAGCAGGCGCCTTGCCCGCCGCAGGCCGCCTTGGTGGCGCCGGTGATCGTCGCGTCGGTCACCGCCCAGCGGAACAGCGGCGGCAGGGCCAGCGCCAGCAGCGCCAGCACGATCAATGTCAGGACGGTGTTCCACGCTGAGCTGAACAGATTGCGACGAAGCCAGGTCGCGGCGCCTGCGAGCGCGTTATCGCGCCGCGCCGTCGCAAGGCCGATGGCCTCGGGTCGCTGCGACGGCAGGGCGCTCTCGGACGACGTCATCGGGGGTTGGGCCTCGAGTTCGGCGCGAGACGTCATCGCGCCACCACCGCGAGCCGGCGATTGTACCAATTCATGAACGCCGAAGTGAGCAGGCTGATGCAGAGGAAAATAAGCATCAGGATCATGATCGATTCCAACTCGCGTCCGGTATGGTTCAGCACCGAGCCGCCGAAGATCGAGAACAGTTCGGGAAAGGCGATGGCGGCGCCGAGCGAACTGTTCTTGATCAGATTGAGATACTGGCTGGTCATCGGCGGCGCCATCACGCGCAACGCCTGCGGTAGGATCACTCTGGTCATGACGTGCCGCGGTCTCAGGCCCAGGCTCAGCGCAGCCTCGCGCTGCCCCCGATGCACCGCCTGGATCGACGATCGCACGATCTCGGCGATGAAGGCCGACGAATAGATGCTGAGCCCCGCCCAAAGCGCCACCAACTCAGGGGGCACCTGCACGCCGCCGGCAATGTTGAAGCCGTGCAGCGCAGGGGTCTCGACACCGCGGACGCCGGCGGCGAAAACGACGCCGGCCAGCACGGGCAGCAGCAGCGATTTTGCGCCGAGCGGAACGCCGCGCCGCTTGATCCGCCAGGCCAAAGGCGTCGCCAGCAACAGCAGGAGCGCGATTGCCGCCAATATCGCGCCATTCGCGCCGAAATCGAAGCGCGGCAGATACAGGCCGCGAATGTTCAGCAGCATCCTGGCCGGGAGCACGATGCTCTGACGCGGCGAGGGCAGGGTCTGCAGGACGGCGAGATACCAGAAGGCGATCTGCACCAGTTGCGGCGTATTGCGCACCGCCTCGATGAAGCAAAGCGCAATATTGCGCACCAGCCAATTGGTCGACAGGCGCATGACGCCCACCGTCAGCCCCAGCAACGTCGAGGCGACGATGCCGAGCACGGAGACCAGCAGCGTGTTGAGCAGGCTGACCAGCAGCGCCCGGGCGTAGGTGTCGCCGACATGCCACGCGATGAGGTGGAAAGGGATGTCGAAATCCGCCGGATCGGCGAGAAACGAAAAACTGAAAGTCATATGGCGGCTGGCGAGAGTCGCCGCCGCCGTCGAATAGAGCCACCACACGGCCCCCGCCACGGCCAGCAACAGCACATATTGTGCTGCGCTGGCCCGACGCGACGACCGGGCGTTTGTACCGGAAGCCGCCGCCCCGTTCATTAGTGCCACGCCGCCAGTGTTTGCAGCCCGCCCTTGTCGTACAGATTGTTCATGCCGCGCGGCAGCCCAAGCCCCTTGGCGCCGAACGTTTCGTCATAGACCTCGCCGTAATTGCCGATGTCCTTCACGATGCGCGCGGCCCAGAGATTGTCCACGCCGAGCAGCTTGCCGAAATCGCCTTCGAGACCGAAGAACCGACGCACGTCCGGGTCCGCGGGATTCTTGGCCATTGCATCGGCGTTGGCCTTGGTGATGCCGAGCACTTCAGCCTCGAGCATCGAGTAGTGGACCCACTTCACCAACCGCGTCCAGGCTTCATCGCCTTCCCGGGTGAACGATCCCTGCGGCACCAATCCGCCGATCGTCTCGGGGATGTACATCCAGTCGTTCGGTTGCTTCATGGCCGAGCGCGCGCCCGCCACCGAGCCGCCGTCGTCGAGGTAGCCGTCGCAGCGTCCCGATTCCGCCGCCGCGAACGCTTCCTCGGGCTTGTCGAACAGCAGCGTCTTGATCTGGATGTTGTTGGCGCGGTTGTAGTCGGCGACGTCGGTTTCCAGGGTGGTGCCGGTCAGCACGCAGATCGTGGCGCCGTTCAGCTCCTTAAGATGTGACACGCCGAGGCTCTTGCGCACCAGGAAGGTCTGCCCGGTGTAGAAGTTGACCGCCGGCTCCTCCACTCCGACCGACGTATTGCGAGTAAAGACCTGTTCGCTATCGCGGATCAGCACGTCGATCTCGCCCGATTTCAAGACGGAGAACCGTTCCTTGGACGTGGTGCCGACGAACTTCACTTTCTTCGGCGAGCCCACTACGGCGTCGGCGATTGCGCGGCAATAGTCGACGTCCAAGCCCCGCCATTCGCCGGTGCTGTCCTGAGAGGCGTAGCCAGGCATGCCGGTGTCGACGCCGCAAATCAATTCGCCGCGCTGCTTCACCGCGGCGATCGTCGGGCTTGAAACTGCGGTCTGCGCGACGCTCGGCTCAGCGAAGCCGACAACGCCAGCGACAACGGCGCTCATCGCAGCCAAAGCGTATTTTCGCGGAAACCTCTTTCGTCCCTCGGCGGCGCCGTGATCACTCGTAATCGATATTTGTTGCATGCCATCCCTCCCTACGTTTCTCCCAGAACCGGTCTTTCAGCCGAGTCGAAATCGGGCCGGGTCTGTCGTTGCCGAGCACTCGCCCGTCAATTCGCGAGGCGGGCATGATCCCGCCCGCAGTCGTCGCCAAGAAGATTTCATCGGCGTCGCGCAGTTCGTCGGCGGCAAGCGGCCGCACCTCGCATGCGAGACCCAAGTCCCTGCAAAGTTCCATGACCGATAGGCGCGTTATGCCTTCCAGCACGCCGCGATCGGGCGTCACCACGGTGTCGTTGATGACGGCGAAGACATTGAAGCCGGGGCCTTCGGTCACGCAGCCGTTGCTATCCAACAGGACGCAACTATCAGCGCCGCGATCCAAGGCTTCGAACGAACCGCGAGTGAGGTCGGCCCAATGGAAGTTTTTCACTCTTGGATCGAGCGACTCCGCCGGAATCCGCTTCGCCTCGGCGATGATCAGATGCGCGCCGCGCGCCTGCACCTCCTCCGAGATCACCCAAACCCAGGGAATGGCGAAGGTCGCGAGGTAGTTGCGGCAGTTGGCGGGGTGACGCGGGAGGTTCGCCAACGGCTTTCCGCGCAAGCAATCCATCGCCACATAGGCGCTGCGCAAGCCGGATCGGCGCACGCAGTTGCCGAGAATTTCCTTGATCTCATCATCCGTCTCTGCGGGCGATAGGCGCAACGCGCGCATCGATTCCCGGAAACGGCGGATGTGGTCGTCCAATCGGAAAAAGGCGCCGTTCCACACGCCGACGACATCATAGGTGACGTCGGAACGGCGGTATCCCCAGTCGGTGATTGGGATCGCCGCCTCTTGGATGGGCATGTAGCGCCCATCGATATAGGCGGCGCCGTCCGACCAGACTGCCGGCATTGCGTTGGGACTCGACGACATCACCGTTAAGCCTTTCCGCCTTTGCCGAGGTCGGCAATCTTCAAGCCATGAAGTTGCGCCTGCGCTTCGATCAGGGAGGGCACAAAGCTCTCGCCGTAGCCGAGCGCAGTGGCGAGCGCGAAGCTTTGCTGGACAGCTTGGCCGAGCACGCTGACAGTCCCCAGGCCCTCGTTGAGGTGAGCGTAATAGCGAAGGTCCTTGAGGCCGTTCGCGAGCTGGAACTGCATCCCGTCGAATTCGCCGTTCAGCGCTTTCGGCACGATGTTGCGCAGCAGAGGACCGCTAACAGGGCCCGCGCTTACGACTTCGTACAGCTTCTGCACGTCGACCTTCGCCTTCGCCGCCGTGATGACCGCCTCGGAGATCAGCGAGCACAGACCCAGCGAAAGGAAGTTGTTGATCAGCTTCAACGTGTGGCCGGCGCCGGGGCCGCCCACATGAAAAATGTTTTCGCAATACGCCTCCATCACGGGCTTCAAGCGCGCGAACATTTCGTCGGTGGCGCCCACCAACGTGTTGAGCTTGCCGGCTTCGGCCTCGGCCGCGCTGCGCGTCAGCGGCGCATCCACCAAAGTGGCGCCGCGCGCCGCCAATTCGGCGGCCAGCCGCGCCGTCGACCCCGGTTCGCTGGTCGATGTATCGACGACAATCAACCCTTCGCGGGCGCCTGCGAGAATGCCGTCCGGGCGATGCATCAGCTCCTCGACTTGCACGGAGCCGGTCACGCAAATGAAGAGAATGTCCGAACGGCCCGCGGCGTCGGCGGGGCTGCTCGCCTCTGTGGCGCCGCGCTGGAGAATGTCGTCGACAGGCACACGGTTGCGGTTGCCGAGGATGGTGAGCGGAAATCCGTGAATGCGAAGATTCTTGGCGATGCCGTGGCCCATCAAGCCAACGCCAATCAGACCAATTCGCGGCTTATCCAATGACATACAGGTCCTCGCTTTTCGACTATAGCAAATTGAATGGTTGGCATATCAATATAAAGAACGTCGCGTCAGCGCGCGTATAATTGTTCGCTGTAACGAATAGCGCCTGGTCTGGAAAGATAGTTGGCGTTGCACTGGACAATGCGGCGAATTTATCTTGCTGTCATCGGCAAGGCGCCCAATTTGATCGCTGTGGTCAGGCCACAGCTTTAATGATCACTCCCTTTTCGTCAAGGGGCTGTTCGAGCATTTGAAGACGAAATTAGGAGACGATTCACACTTGTCAGTGCCCCCGCAGAATCTGGCTGAGGAACAGCTTCATCCGCTCCGTCTGCGGATCGTCGAATATCTGCTTCGGCGGGCCGCTTTCCACGATCTCGCCGCGGTCCATGAAGATCACGCGATCGGCGACCTGTCGCGCGAAGCCCATCTCGTGCGTGACGCACACCATGGTCATGCCGCTGTCGGCGAGGCCAATCATGGTGTCCAACACTTCCTTGATCATTTCCGGATCGAGCGCGGAAGTCGGCTCGTCGAACAGCATGATCTTAGGCTTCATGCACAGCGCGCGGGCGATCGCGACGCGCTGTTGCTGGCCCCCTGACAATTGGCTTGGATATTTCTTCGCCTGCTCGGGGATTTTCACCCGTCGCAGATAGCCCATCGCGACCTCTTCCGCTTCCGCCTTGGAGATCTTGCGCACCAGCATCGGCGCCAGCGTGCAGTTTTCCAGGATGGTCAGATGCGGGAACAGGTTGAAGGACTGGAACACCATGCCGACCTCGCGCCGGACGGCGTCAAGCGCTCGCAGATCGTCGGTCAACTCGATGCCGTCGACAACAATCTTGCCTTGCTGATGGATCTCCAGTCGGTTGATGCACCGGATCAAGGTGGACTTGCCCGATCCCGAAGGACCGCAGAGCACCACCTTCTCCTTCGCTGACACGGTCATCGACACGCCGCGCAGCACGTGCTGCGCGCCATACCACTTGTTGACGTTCTCGAGGATGATCGCTGGGTCGGCCGGCGCAGGCGCGTCCGTCGCGCGGCGTTCTAGAACCTCAGTCATGGCGCTCCTTGTATTTGCAGCGACCGCTCGACCCTCAGAACAACATCACATCGTGGCGCCAATCTGCCAGGGCACGAACTCGTTGTCCCCGTAGTCGTAGCTCTCGCTCAGGGTCTGTGCGCCAGATGCGGTGTCCAAAATCTTCGCGAAAATCCGTCGGCCCACGTCCTCGATACCCTCGTCGCCGGAGACGATCGTGCCGCAGTTCACGTCCATATCGTCCCGCATGCGCTCATACACCGCATTGTTCGAAGCCAGCTTGATGCATGGCGACGGCTTGAAGCCGGCGGTGGAGCCGCGACCGGTGGTGAAGCAGATCAGATTGGACCCGCCGGCGACTTGCCCCGTCACCGCCACCGCGTCGTTGCCGGGCGTGTCCATGAACACAAAGCCCTTGCGGTCGATACGCTCCGCATATTCGTACACGCCGGTCAGCGCGGTCGATCCGCTTTTCGTCACCGCGCCCAGCGACTTCTCCAGAATGGTCGTCAGTCCGCCGGCCTTGTTGCCGTGGGACGGGTTGTTGTTGAGATCGGCCTTGTTGCGCAACACATAGTCCTTCCACCATGCGATACGCGTAAGCAATTTCTCTGCCACGTCGACGCTCACCGCGCGACGCGTCAGCAGATGCTCGGCGCCGTACACCTCGGGCGTTTCGCTGAGCACCACCGTGCCGCCGTTGCGCACAAGCAGATCCGCCGCGTAGCCGAGGGCAGGGTTGGCGGAGATGCCGGAATACCCGTCCGATCCGCCGCATTCGAGCGCGAGCACGAGGCTCGCGGCCGACTGGCGCGTGCGCTGTGTCGCGTTCACCAGCGGCAGCATCTCGCGGATCGCTTCGCACGCCATGTCGATCGTCTTGCGCGTGCCGCCGCCGCCTTGAATGGTCATCGCACGAAAAGTCGGCAATTCCTTCAAATCGAAATTGCGCATCAGATGCGGGATCTGATTGGTCTCGCAGCCGAGGCCGATCATCACGACGCCGCCGATATTCGGATGCCTGGCGTAGCCGGCCAGCGTGCGCTCCAAATAGGCGAAGGCTTCGCCGTAGCCGCTGATCGAGCAGCCGCCGCCGTGGGTGAGCGGAACGACGCCGTCTACGTTGTCGAAGCCGGCGAGGCCGCCTTCACGGTTGAAATGGTTGGCGACCGCGCGCGACACCGTCGCCGAGCACGTGACCGAGGAGATCACGGCGATGTAGTTGCGCGTGCCGACCCTGCCGTCATCGCGCAGAAATCCCTTGAACGTCGCGCGTTCCGCCTCGGGCACAAAGGACGTCGGGGCGGCGTCGACGCAGTATTCGTGACTGCGCGAGCCTTCGTCCATTGCGACGTTGTGAACGTGGACATGTTCGCCCGCAGCGATGTCGCAAGTGGCGAGGCCGATGGTCTGCCCGTATTTGCGCACCGGCTGCCCCGCCGAGATCGGCTTGACGGCGATCTTGTGTCCCTGAGGGATGACGCCGGAGGCGGAAAGACCCAGTCCTATCGACGCGCCCGGCTGCAGTGCGAGACGCGCCACCGCCACGTCATCGGCGGGATTCAGCACGATCACGGGCGAATTCGTCAAATCCATTGGCCATTTTCTCCATGCCTCCCGCGGATCGCATCGCCGCAGGAGAGGTCGGGTGCGAGTTGGAGCTAGAAGGCTTCTTTCACAGGGAGCGAATGACGACCGGCTTCTCGGGATCCGTCGCAAACTTGTTGCGCAGCGGACGGCCAAACCCTTCGGCCGAGACTTCGAACACGTCGCCGGGCTGCGCCTGGAAGCCGCTGGAGAAGCTCAGCAGCGGCGCGCCGAGGAAGTGGACATGGATGTCGCCCGGGCGGCGGAACTGTTCGTACTTGAAATGATGCAGTTCCAGATTCTCGATCGTATGGGACATGACGTCCTCGCCGGTCGCGAACGTCCCTTCCCACACCACTTTGTCGCCGCGCAAAACGCGGGTGAGGCCGTTGATCGTGCTGGCCGGCTTTTCGAGCAGCAGTTCCGGGCCAAAGGAGGACGCCCTCAACTTGGAATGGGCCAGCCACAGATAGTTCTTCTGCTCCAGGATGTGGTCAGAGAACTCGTTAGCCAGAACGAAGCCGACGCGAAACGGCGCGCCTTCCGGCGAGATCACGTAGATGCCGGTCAACTCCGGCTCTTCGCCGCCGCCTTGCGCGAAAGACGGATTGCGCAGATCGGCTTCGGGCTCCACCAGCCAGCGCGAGTCGCCCTTGTAAAACCACTCTGGCTGAACGCCAAAGCGCCCGGCAGGCGGGCGGCCGCCCTCGATGCCCCAGCGGAACATCTTCATCGAATCCGACAGCTTCTGCTCGTCCGCGGCCATGGCGACATGCATGCTGTCGCGAGCGGTGGCGCTGCCGATGTGGGTGAGGCCGGTGCCGGTCAAAAGGCAGCGGGCGGGTTCCGGATGGTCGATCGGCAGGCGAATGCGCTTCTCGGCGATGATCGCATCATAGTCTTCGACCGCCCCGGCGCGGTCGGCGTCCAGCAGGGTGGACAATGTCACGCCCTTGGCGATGGCGGCCAAGGCGGCGTCGTAGGTCGAGCGGTGCGTGGCGACCTTCGCGACAACTGCCCCCTCGACAATGCCGACGGCTTTTACGCCGGCCTTGTCGACGTACTGGATCACTCTCATGGCAAACGTCCTGTCGATATCTGAAGGGAATTGGAAGTGACGCCCTCGCGGATCTCGGCGAGCGCCACGATGATCGCGTCGGTGGGGTAGGCGATGTCGTCGCGCATCGCCTTGCGGGCCCGCTCCGCGTCGCGCTCATGCAAGGCCGCGACGATCTCCTGGTGAAACTTGTTGCTCGGACGCGAGGGCTCCGGCCCTAGCTGATGCAACAGCCGCTGCAGTGGGCCGTTTCGCAACCAGAAGTTCTCGATCATTTCGCGCAGCATCGGCATGCGAGCGGCGTCGTAGATCGTGAAATGAAACGCCCTGTTCGCATGCTGCATGCGAATCGCGTCGCCGTCCTGCCGCGCCCGCAGATATTCCTCGTGGAACCGCTCGACCTGCTCCATTTCCGCAGCGGTTATGCGGGTCGCGGCCTCGGCGGCGGCGAAGCCCTCCAGCTCCATCCGGATCCGGCGACTCTCCCTGACTTCGGCGACCGTCGGGATGGGCACGCCGACGGTGCGGTTTTGCGCGGTTTCCAGCGCCCCTTCAGCAGCCAGACGATTGAGCGCCTCCCGCACCGGGGTGTTGCTGGTGCCGAATTCCTTGGCCAGTTCGCGCAATTTCAACTTGGCCCCAGGGGCGAACAGGCCATCGAGCAGCATGGCGCGCAGCTTGCCGTAGATCATCAGGGCGCGGTGCGGCTCTCCGGTCCCGCGCGCCGTGCCGGGCGGCTTGGACGATCGCGATGAGGGGGAGGCCACGGGCGTCATTGTTTTATGATAACAGCGCTTGACTGTTGTTGCAACACGCGGCAGTTTTGTTACAACAAATGTTGAGAATGGAGTTCAGTGGTGCGCATTGCCCGGGTTGAAGCCATCCGCGTTCCAGAGCCCACATGGACAAACCCGCAGTGGTGGAGCACCAGTCCGATGGACGGGCTCTATGAAGCGGGCGACCGGTCGAAGGTCGGCGCCATGGGGATTTTCAACAAGCCGATTTCCGCCGCCGGCGAAGACGTGTTCGCGATCATCGTGCGGGTGACGGCCGAAGACGGGACCATGGGGCTCGGCGTGGTCGGGCTGGGGTCGGAAGCGCTGGCCAGCATCGTCGAGACCCGATTGGCGCCGCTGGTGATCGGCCGGAGCGCATTCGACGTGGAATTGCTGTGGGAGATGATGTTCCGCAGCACCATTAACATCGGCCGCAAAGGGTTGGTGCTGGAAGCGATCAGCGGCGTCGACATCGCCCTTTGGGATCTGATGGGGAAGTCGATCGGCCGGCCGGTGTACGATCTGCTGGGAGGCCGAACGCGCGAAAAGATCCGCGCTTACGCCAGCGCCGGCTACGCGATGGAGGATCTCGACCAGGTGGTGGAAATGGCGCGCGGCTATCGCCGCGACGGCTTCACCGCGATGAAGATGCGCTTCGGCTGGGGGCCGCGCGACGGCCGCGCCGGCATGCGTCGCAACGTCGACATGGTGAAGCGCCTGCGCGAAGCCATCGGCGACGACATGGAGCTGATGACCGACGCCTATATGGGCTGGACGACCCAATACGCCATCGAGATGCTGCATCTGCTCGAGCCGTACCAGATCGCCTGGCTCGAGGAGCCGCTGCTGCCCGAGGATTATGACGGCTACGCGCGTCTTCGCGCCTCTTCACGCATCGCGATCGCCGGCGGCGAACACGAATTCACCCGCTTCGGCTTCAAGCAGCTCATCGCCAATGGCTGCGTCGACATCGTTCAGTTGGACGTGAACCGCTGCGGCGGCTTCACCGAGGCGCGAAAGATCGTCGCTCTCGCGCAGGCCTACCAGTTGCCTGTCGTGCCGCACGCCCCGGACATCCATAATGTCCATTTGGTGATGGCGAGCGTCAACATCCCGCTGATCGAGCACTTCCCGCAGCACGGCCGCGACGGCGACACGTTTTTGGGCGAACTGGTCACGGGCGCGCCTGAGGTGCGCGACGGCTACATGTACGTCGACGCCAAGCCGGGTCTCGGGGTCGAACTCAACACCGCTGTCGTGCCGTCGGCTCCGTAAGGCGCCTTTTTCAGCGGCGACGCCCGCGAGGGCGGCCGCCGGCGGGAAAGGCCGAACTCACCCTCCTCTTGCGGTCGGTCCTTGCGGGGGGAGCGACCGCCTCGCGGGGCTTATTGAAGGCGGATTGCTTCATGAGGACCGCGTGGACATGTTCCAGATGGCGGTTCATCGCTTCGCTGGCGGTCTTGGGGTCGCCGGCGCGGATCGCCTCGTAGATGCGTTCGTGGTCGTCGATCCACAACGGCCAGAACGTCTCAATGTCCATGTGACTGTAGATCTCGCGCCAGATGCTGGATTCCAACTGAGCCGTCCACAACAGGTTGCAGACGGCGACCAACGCGCCGTTCCCAGTGGCTTCCGCCACCGTCACATGGAACCGGTGGTCGCCGATGTCGGCTTCGCGCCCCTGGCTGTTCTCGGCTCGCATCGTCGCGAGCGCGTCGGCAAGTTGGGCGAGGATGGCTGGGGTTGCTTGCCGCGCCGCAATCGCCGCCACCTGCGGCTCGATCATTTGCCGGGCCGCCAGCATCTCGAATGGGCCATACCCCTCGACGTTCTCGGCCCCAGGCCGAGCGTGACGGTCCAGCACGTAGACGCCGACGTTCTTGCGAACTTCCAACATGCCTATGAGCGTTAGGGACAAGATGGCTTCGCGAACGGTCGGGCGGGACACTCCGAACTGAACCGCCAGCTCGCGCTCCGGCGGCAAGCGCTGTCCGATTTCCAGACTCGAATGCACCATCGCCACGATCTTGCCCGCCACGGCTTCAAAACTTCTCAGCGCCCGTCTCCCGCTTCTTCGGCGCGATTGATTAAGCATTCGGGCAGACGGATGACAACTCGCCCGCCCGAGCCTCTCGCAGCGGTTTACACGTCACGGGCGCCCGGCCGTCCGTGCTTGATCAGCCCACGGCCCCAGCTCGCGACGCGGTTGGCCATTGTGAGCATGTGGTCGGCGGCGGTGAGGCCGGAGATCGCCTTGCGAGGCTTCAGGTCATGATCGCCGTCTTCGAGCCAGAGGATCTCGATCGCCGGCGACAGCTTGTAGGCGCCGACCTCCTCACGGGCGCCGAAAAGGTCGCGGGTTCCCTGTACGATCAGGGCCGGGGTCCGCAGGTCGACGAGGTGCGCAGTGCGAAACTGCTGGGGTTTCCCGATGGGATGGAAGGGATAGCCGAGACACAGCAGACCGGCGATGCGGCCGGAGGCGTAGAGCTGGTCGGCGATCATGCTGGCGACGCGGCCGCCCAGCGATTTTCCGCCAATAACGAGCCGTCCCGCCGGCGCGAGCGCATCGATCGCAGCAATGTACTCCGGCTTGAGCGTTTCGGCCCGCGGCGGCGGCTTTTTGCCCGAAGGGGTGCGGCGAGACGCCATATAGCCAAATTCGAAGCGCGCGACGCGCAGCCCAGCGGCTGCGAGCGCCCTCGCGCTGGCGTTCATCCACACCGAATCCATCGGCGCGCCGGCCCCGTGAGCCAGCAGAATGGTCAGCTCCGCCTCCGGTGGGCCATCGAACAGAAACGCTGTCATTTCGCGCCATCGTATTTGCTGCCGGCGCCCCTTACCGTTCGCCGCCGGTGCGCTCCGCAGCATTCGGCACCCCGAATGCGGGGAAAAGGGCTGCACGCCTGGCTTTCGCCAAGGGCGCGCAGCCTCGCAAACACGCCGTCCTACACGCCCGCCTTGGCGTCCAATTCGTCGTAACCCCTGGCGCGATAAATCACCACGGAAAGCAACCAGCTCGCCGCGAACACGCCGATGATAAGGTAACCGAGCACGCCGAAGTTGTCGTTCAGCGAGCCGATCGCGTCCCAAAACGGACCTTCGAGTTTGAACGTATCGCCGATCAAGCCGAGCGTCTCGATGCCGCCGATCAGCACCGCGACGATGACCGAGACTGCCGTGATGGTGATGTTGTAGTACAGCTTGCGGATCGGCTTCATGAAAGCCCAGCCGTAGGCGCCCAGCATCAGCACGCCGTCGGTCGTATCGATGAGCGTCATGCCGGCGGTGAAGAGAGCCGGAAAGACCAGCAGCGAGCTGAAGGACGCGCCGTTGGCGGCCTGGGTCGCCGATATGCCGAAGAGCGCAACCTCCGTCGCGGTGTCGAAGCCGAGACCAAACAGGAAGCCGACCGGGAAGAGGTGCCAGCTCTTGGTCACGAGCCGGAACAGCGGACGGAAGATGCGCGCGAGAAATCCACGGCTGTTGAGCAGAAGGTCGTAGTCGTCCTCCGAGAACCGCTCGCCGCGCTTGACGGCCTGGAAGGTGCGCCAAACCGAGACCAGGACGACGACGTTGAAGGCCGCCAGCAAGAACAGGAAAATCGCGGACGCGCTCGTGCCCACGATGCCGCCGACCGCCTTCAAGTCATCGAACCGCGAACTCACTGTCGACGCGGCGAAGCCGACCGCCACCGACAGCAAAATGACGACCAACGAGTGACCGAGCGAGAAAAAGAATCCGACACCGACTGGCCGCTGGCCCAGCTGCATGAGCTTGCGGGTCGAGTTGTCGATCGACGCGATATGGTCGGCGTCGACGGCGTGGCGCAGGCCGAACGTGTAGGCGAGAAACGCCGAGCCGAAAAGGACCGGATTGTCGCGCAGGGCGAGGAAGGCCCACAGCCAGACAAGGACATTCGCGGCGGCGAGGAACGCGTAAAGAGCGATCAGACGACCGCGAACGCTCGCGTCGCTTTCATTCCAAATTCGGGAGACAAATCCAGGCATGACACCCTCGCATGCATTGGTTTCAACAATATCGGCGCGACCACGCCCCTGCGCAGGCCTCGAGAGGCTTACTCAGGGCGCGATCTCACCGCGCGTCGATGGCAGGTCTCCTGGCTCGCGGGTCACCGCTCGACGCCGGCCTTCCCAGGTTTCCCCAGTGGCTTTGAATGGCGACGAACTCACCGCTTACAGTTGCGGGGGCAGCTGCGGATTTGGACGAAACGTCCGCACCGCATTCCCTTTTGATCCCCAACAGGGGAACCATCGCGTCCATGCTAGGCGAGCGAAACTGGCAAAGCAACCGGACTACCGGGTTCTTGGTCGGGGACCGCGACTCGCGCTCAGGGTATGAGCACGAGCGATCCGACCGTGGCGCGGCCTTCGAGGTCGGCGTGGGCGTGGCGCACGTCGGGGAGGGGGTAAAGGCGCGGTTGATCCGCGACGACGGCGCCAGAGGCGAGCGCTTCGAAAAGGCGGCGTGACTGCAGTCCAATCTTGTCGGCAGTGTCGGTGTAGTGGCCGTAGTTCGGGCGCGACAGCGTGACGGATCGATTCGCCAAAGCGTCGATCGAACGGGATCCGACGTCGCCGGACGCCTGACCGAAACTGACGAGATGGCCGCGCGGCGCAAGACAAGCGATCGACGTTTCGAAGGTGTCGGCGCCGACGGCGTCGTAGACGACATCGACGCCGCGTTCGCCGGTCAGCCGGCGGACTTCCTCCGCCAGATCAGGGCGTCCTGCAAGGAGCGCCTCGTCGCAACCGGCCCGGCGCGCGACCTCCGCCTTCGCCTCGGTCGACGTCACGCCGATGACTCGGGCGCCGATCGCCTTGGCCCACCGGCACAAGATCTGTCCGACGCCGCCGGCCGCGGCGTGGACCAGAATGCGGTCGCCCGGCTTCACGGCGTAGACGTCGTGCAGCAGAAAGCTCGCCGTCATGCCCTTCAGCATCAGGGCGGCGGCCTTCACGTCGCTGAGCGACGAAGGCAGGCGGACCAGCATGTCGGCGGGCATATTGCGCAAATTCGCATAGGCGCCTGGAGGCGCGCAGGCGTAGGCGACGCGATCGCCCGGCTTCAGCGAAGTGACCCCGGGTCCGGCGCTCTCGACGACCCCCGCCGCCTCCATGCCGAGCACGCCGCCAGGGGGAACCATCGTGAAACTGCCGCGCCGGCAATAGACATCGATGAAATTGACGCCGATCGCGGTTTGCCGGATGCGAACCTCGCCGGCGCCGGGATCGGCGACGTGAATCGGCCGAAGCTCCATCCCATCAGGGCCTCCCCAACGCGCGAGGACGACCGCCACAGCGTCTTTGCCGCCGCGGGGCGGGGGAGGGGCCGCGGCCGAACGCGCCTGCGGCGCCGCCTCGCCGGAGACGATGCGGCGGAGCGCCTCGAACCCGGCGTCCATGATTTCTTCGCGCACGAAGCGCGTCAGCGCGTCGCGCTCAGCGGGCGGCGGTTCGAACGCCGCGCGCCATTCGCAATAGGTCGAACCGTCGCTGCTGACGGGACGCAGCCGCATCTCAGCGACATAGTTGCGCAGGGGAACCGGAGCCTCGACGATAAAATAGCGGAAGCTCCGATCCCGGTCCGACAGCGACAGGAGCTGCTCGCGCAGCATGGCCCCGTCGCGCAACTGGAAATGCCTTACGCAGCCGACCTTGTCGGAGGGCTCGCCGAATTCGACCTCGCTGCGCTCGACCGCGGGATGCCAGCGATCGTGACCGTTGAAGTCGCGCAACACGGCCCAGACGCGATCGATCGGCGCCGCGATGACGGTCGAACGGCGAATGCGCGCCATCAGCGGCTGAAGCGCTGCTTGAGCGCCTGGAGGCCGGCCGCAAAGACAGTGCGGCCGATCTGCTGCACGAGTGCGTCCTCGCGCTCGGGCGCGGCGTCGAACTCCGCGTCCCATTCCGCGAAGGTGTGATCGAGGTCCGTCACCGGACAAAGCCGAAGGGAGGCGTAATAGTTCTCGACCCCCATCGGACTCTCCAGGATCGAATAGCCGAACGACATGTCGTAGTCCGACAGTTCGACCAGTTGCTCGCGGACACGGCCGCCGTCCTTGAGGCGGAAATTGCGGATGCAGCCGACCTGATCCGACGGCTTGTTTTGCTCGATCCGGCTTTCTGCGACGAAGGGGGTCCATTTCGGCAAGGCGTTGAAATCCCGCACCACGGCCCAAACTGCGGCGGGCGGCGCGGGGATGACTGTCGAGGCGTAGGCTTTGGCCATCGTCTCTTGCCTCAGCGCCGTTCGTCTTCGCGGTCGTCGGCGGATGCGGGGGCGGCGCTCTTCTTCGAGACCAGGCTCTGGATGTCCTTTGCGTCGCGCAGCACCTCGGTCATGCGCCCGAGGCCGCCACCCTCGATGCCGATCTCCTTCATCAGGCTGTCGATCATCGGCGCTTGCACGCGGTAGCGCAGCGCCGAGTCGATCACTTCGTCCGTCACGTTGCGACCGCCGCCAGTCCCCGAGCCGCCGATGCCGTCGACGTGAAGAATCTTGATCGCCTCGATCTTTTCCATCGGCCGAACGCTCTCGCGCACGATGCCCTCGATCTTTTCGAGCAGCTTGCCGCGCAGGCGCGACTGGCGCGCCGCGTCGCTGAGCAGATTTTCGGCCTCGTTGATCTGCTGGGCGCCCTTGGCCTCGACCTCGAAACGGGTCGCAGCGGCGGCGGCCTTGATCCTCTCCGAGTCCGCCTCGGCCTGCGCTGTGATGCGCTGAGCCTCGGCGAAGTCCTCGGCCGCCCGCTTTTCCGCGTCCGCCTTGCTGGTCAGCCGAAGAGCCTCGCGCTCGTTGTCGCGCGACGCGGCGATCAGGTCGGTCTCCTTTCGCCGCTGGGCGATGGCGCGCTCGCGCACGCTGATCGCGCTCTCCTCGGCCGCGATTGCGGCGGCGCGCGCCTCTTCCGCGTCGGCCTGGGCGGCGGAACGCTCGCTGGTCTTGCGCGCCACCTCGATGGCGCATTGCAGTTCCGCGATCTCAATCGCCTTGTCCTTCTCGATTTCGAGCCGCCTGAGGTCGCCGTCGCGTGCGAGCCGCGCTTCCGCCAGACCGCGTTCGGTCGCGATCCGCGCCCGCTCGATCTCCTCGGCCGAGGAGATTTCCGCTTCCTCGAAGGCCTGACGTTTGCCGATGCTCAACGCGTCCAGCAACCGCTCGCGCTCGATGCGGGCCTGATCAAGCATACGCTGCTGCAGGAGCCGGGTCGTCTCGACGTCCTGCGACGCGGCGATTTCAGCGCGCGTGCGCGCGGCCTCGGCTTCCGCCAATTCCGCGTTCTTGGCGGCGACGGCGATCTGCCGGCCGATCTCAGCGAGGTCCAGCTTCCGCCGGCGCTCGACTTCGAGTTCCTGCTGTTCGCGCTCGCGTTCGATCCGCGCTTTCTCGAGCGCCAATCCGAGAGCGATCTGCTCCTTTTCCGTGCTTTCGCGGGCGCGGATTTCCGCCTCGTCGACCACGCGGCGACGCATGATCTCGCGCTGCTCCACGTCTTCCTGGTGCTGGATGCGGGCTTCGGCCAGGGCGAGCTCCTGCGAGATGCGGGACTTTTCGACCTCCTCGCGGGCGGCGATCTGCGCCTGCTCCGCCTCGCGGTCGCGCGACGCGCGATCCTTCGCGAGCTCGAACTCGCTGCGCGGTCCGGCGAAGCTCGACGCTGTGCTCCTGTTCGAGACGCGCATATTCGGTCTCGCGCTCGATCGCGAGCGCCTTGCGTTGCGCGTCCAAGTTCTGCGTGCGGATCTCGATCTGCGTGCGCTGCTCGATTTCATTGCGCATGCGCCGGCGCGCCTCGATCAGCTCTGTGAGCTGCGTGAGACCCTGGGCGTCGAAGGCGTTCGAACTGTCGAAAAATTCGAGATTGGTCTGGTCGAGATCGACGACCGCGACGCTTTCGAGCTCCAATCCGTTGAGCGCAAGACCGTCGGTGGCGGACTGCTTCACTTTCTCCGCATAGGTCTGCCGCTGCTCATGCAACTCCTCGAGCGTCATCTGCGCCGCCGCCGTGCGCATCGCGGAGGAGAAGCGCCCTTCTAAAAGATCCCGCAACCCATCGGGCTCCAGCGTGCGGGCGCCGAGAGTCTGCGCGGCCCGGCTGACCGCCTCTTTGCCAGAGCCGACCTTGACGAAGAACTCGGAGATCACATCGACCCGTATCCGGTCGCGCGTGATGAGAGCGTGAGTTTCGCGCCGGGCGACCTCGATCCGCATCACGTTCATGCCGACCGGCGTGATCTCGTGCAGGACGGGGATGACGAACGCGCCGCCGCTGATGACCATCTTCTCGCCGCCGAGGCCCGTGCGTACGAACGCGATCTGCTTGGTCGAGCGGCGATAGAGCCATCGCAACAGATAGACCGCGACGACGACGACAATCGCCAGCGCGATCAGCCACAAGATAAGGGCCCCCAAAGTGTCCGCGCCCATGACTGTCTCCTCACCCCTTGCTTGCGCCGCTGGCGATCGCCTTGAACCGGCGCGTTTGTTCCACCATCGCCTTCTCCGTCGGCAACCGCTCCATCGAGGAGGCGCCGTAGAAGCCGTGGCAATTCTTGGTCGAGCGGAGAATGAACTCCGCGTCGTCGGGTTCGGCGACCGGGCCGCCGTGGACGAGGATCAGCGCGTCGGGCCGGATCGCCAGAGCCGCATCGGCCCAAGCGTCGACCAGATCGGGGCATTCCGCGAGCGTGCGGCCCGTCTTGGCGCCGATGGCGCCTCCGGTCGTCAAACCGAGGTGGCAGACGATCACGTCGGCGCCGGCTTCAGCCATTTTGCGGGCGTCGTCCGCGCTGAACACATAGGGCGTCGTCAGCATGTCCTTGGCGTGCGCGCGCGCGATCATCTCGACCTCGAGCTCGTAGGACATTCCGGTTTCCTCGAGATTGGCGCGGAACAGCCCATCGATGAGGCCGACGGTCGGAAAATTCTGAACGCCGGCGAATCCCAAGCGCTTCAGCTCGTCCAGGAAGGGATCGAACAAGCAGAACGGATCGGTGCCGTTGACGCCGGCGAGCACCGGCGTGCGCTTGACGACCGGCAGCACCTCGCGCGCCATCTCGACGACGATCTCGTTGGCGTTGCCATAAGCGAGCAAGCCAGCCAGGGAGCCGCGGCCGGCCATGCGATAGCGGCCCGAGTTGTAGATGACGATGAGATCGATGCCTCCCGTCTCCTCGCACTTGGCTGAGAGGCCCGTGCCGGCGCCGCCGCCGATGATGGGGCGGCCGGCCTCTTTCAGCGCTCGCAAGCGAGCCAGAATTTCGGCGCGCGAATTCGACATCAGGCGATCCTCTCGCGACGGGGAGCGATGGATTGGAAGTTGGCGACGACCGCCGACACGAAGGCGTCATCGTTGATGTTGGCGGGAACGCGGATGATGCGCCGCTGCGACGTCTGCCGCACGGACGTTTCCAGCGCCTCGAACAGCGCCGCGTCAGCGGCGGGATCGTGGAAAGGCTTTCCCGGCGCGTCGAGCGCGGAAACCCCGCCTTCGGGCAGAAGCAGGCGCACGGGGCCCTGCATCTGGTTGAGCCGGCCGCCGATCCATTCGCCGATCGCGCGGTTCTCGTCAGGCGTCGTGCGCATCAGCGTCACGTTGGGATTGTGGATGACGAAGCGCCGGTCTTTGAATTTCTCGGGCACGGTGTCGCGCGGGCCGAAATTGACCATGTCGATCGCGCCGACCGATACGACGCACGGCAGCCGCGTGCGGATTGCGGCGCCGAAGCGGTCGCTGTCGGCCGAAAACACGCCTCCGACCAGCATGTCGGCGACTTCCGTCGTCGTCAGGTCGATGAACGCGGCCAGCAGGCCGGAGTCGGCCAGGCTCTCCATCGAACGGCCGCCCGTGCCGGTGGCGTGGAAAACGAGGCAGTCGTAGTCGCTTTCCAGCCGCGCGGTGATGCCCTGGACGGCCGGCGTCGTCACGCCGAACATGGTGACGCCGACGGCTGGGCGCGCACGTCGTTGGCGCGCCTCGAGAACCTCGGCGGACGGGGCGCCGGAGATCATGCCCGCGAGCGCGTTGGCGGCGTTGTCGAGCACGCGTTCCGTTATCGGATTGAGACCCTGAACGTCGGAGACGGAATAAAGCATCATGATGTCGGAGGCGCCGACATAGGGCGCCACCTGACCGGAGGCGACGGTCGAGACCATGATCTTGGGAATGCCGATCGGCAAACGCCTCATGCCGGCGGTTGCGAGCGAGGTGCCCCCCGATCCGCCTGCGGAAACCACGCCGCCGACGCCGCGCTCGCGATCGATCCAGCGCGCGAAGGCTTCCGCCATCGCCGTCACGGACGCCCCGCGATCGTTCGAAAAGACGGCCGCCGACCCGCTGGGATGCATGGCGGCGACCTGGCTGGGCGGAACGTCGGCCCGCGACGGCTTGCCGGATGTCGACAGGTCGACAGTCTTGACCGGCACGCGATGCGACAACAGCCGGTCCCGTATGAATCGCAGTTCCGGCCCCTTGGTGTCGAACGTGCCGACGACGAGCGCCGTGCGACCGAGCCGTTCGCTGAGCGGCATGGGCAACAAAGGGCGGCTAGCCGGTTCGTGCGCCTGGCTCGAGGACGCAGGCGTCAGTTCGGTCCGCCCTCGCAGGCCCCACTTGTTGGGCATCGTCTCGGCGCGGAAGACAACGTTCCCCTCCCCAAGCTCGCTCGCCCCTTGGCGCGAGACGCGGAACATGCGCGTCTCGCTTGCGCCGACGACGGCCGGCGCCTCTGCAGCCGCCTCGGTCTCATCGCGTCCGTGGCGGCCGACGCCGAGAAGCCGCTGCTGCAACTCGCGGTCGCTCGCGAGCGCGCTCGCGTCCATGATGCGGTTGATGCGACCGTTGACCATGATTGCGACGCGCTCGGAGACCGAGGTCGCGACGCCGATATTCTGCTCGACGACGAGCACGGCGATGTCTTCTTCGTGGGCGAGGCGGATCATGAGATCGCGCACCTGGGTGACGATCAAAGGCGCAAGGCCCTCGGTCGGCTCGTCCATCACCAGCAGGCGGGGGTTGCCGAGCAAAGCGCGCGATATCGCGAGCATCTGCTGCTCGCCGCCGGAAAGCTGGCCGCCGCCGTTCGATCGCCGCTCCGCAAGGCGCGGAAACGTCGCGTACACGCGTTCGATCGTCCAGGCTTTGCCGCTTGGGCCCTCGCGGGAGACCAGCCTCAAAGTCTCATCGACCGAAAGGCTCGGCCACAAGCGCCGGCCTTGCGGCACGTAGCCGACGCCGGCGCGCGCGATCTCGTGCGGATCCTTGCCGACAATCTCCTGGCCGTCGAAGCGGATCGAACCCGAACGCGCCGGGATGACGCCCGTGATGGTGTTGCAGAGCGTCGTCTTGCCCATGCCGTTGCGGCCGACCACCGACAACACGCCGCTTTCGAGGGTCAGCGACACGCCCTGCAGCGCGTGGGACTCCCCGTAGTAGACTTGCAGATCCTGGATCTGAAGCATGCTTTTCGGCGCCGCGCGGCGCCCGCGCGGGGGCTTATCCATGCGCGGCTCCCAAATAAATCGCCTGCACTTCTTCGTCTTGCTCGATCTCGTTCGGCAGGCCTTCCTTGAAGATGCGCCCGTTGTGCATCATCGTGACGTAGTTCGACACGCGCAGCGCGACGTCGAGATCGTGTTCAATGATGATATAGCCGATGTACTCGGGCAGGGCGCCGAGGATGGCGACCAGATCGCGCCGCTCGGCCGGCGAAAGTCCCGCCGCCGGCTCGTCGAACAGGATGAACCGCGGAGCGCCCGAAAGCGCGAGCGCGATCTCCAACTGTCGCTGCTGACCGTGGCTCAAGACTGCAATCGGCGTGTCGAGAATGTCGTCGAGATGGACGAGATGCGCGATCGTGCGCGCCTGGGCCATGGTCGCGTCCCGCTCGCCCGGCCGCAACAGCGACAGGCGCGAGCGCGAAACGCCGCGGCATGCGACGAAGATCGCATCGATGACGGTGAGCCCGTTGAAAAGCTGGCTGATCTGATACGTCCGCCGGAGTCCTCGCCGAATACGCTCCTCGACGGGGAAATCCGTGATGTCTTCGCCGAAGAAGCGGATGCGGCCCGAGGTCGGTGGAAAGTCGCCGGTGATCGCGTTGAACAGCGTCGTCTTTCCGGCGCCGTTCGATCCGAGGATCGCCCGGCGTTCGCCGGCGCCGACCTTCAAGTTGATGTCGGCGAGGGCGACCAAAGCGCCGAAGCGGCGACCGACGCCCTCGATCTCCAGCGCATATGCGCTGGCGCTCGCAAGCCTCTGAACCGCTCCGGTCTCCGCCATGGCCGCTCTCCTAAGTCCGGGCTTACTTGCAGTCCGGGTTGTCGCGGTTGGCGACGCCGAGCTTCATGAAGTCGGCTTCGGGAATGCCGAGCGTCTGATTGACGGCGTGAACGACCTTGACGACCTTGTTGTAGAGATGGCCGTCGTCGGCCTTGGCGACCTCTGTCAGATAATTGTCGGCGATCGCTTGGCGGTTCTTGTCGAGCTTGACCAATCCAGTCGGCGTGTCGAATGCCAGATTGGCCAGGACGTCGCGGTACTTCTTCTCGCCGCCGGAGAGATCCCCGCCCACCTTGTCGAGAGCCAGAAGGACGGCCTTCGTGTTGATATAGTAGCCTTGCGCGAACAGCGACGGCGACGGGAAGCCGTCCTTGTAGGCCGCCTGGTAGTCGGCGACGAACTTCTTCCACGCCGGGTCGTCAGCGTTGTCGGCGATCGGTCCGGCCGAGGCCGTGCCGACGATGTAATCGCGCTGCTTGCCCTTCGTGCCGAGCACCGTCTGGTCGACGGTGATCGAGCCGCCGATCAGGGGCGCCTGGCCGCCGGCCTGTTGGTACTGCGTGAGGAAGTTCACGCCGTCGGCGCCGCCGAGGGCGACATAGATGGCGTCGACGTTGTCGGGAATGGCGGCGATGATGGAGGAGAAGTCCTTGTTGCCGATCGGCACCCAAAGCTTTTTGGGCACGTGCCCGCCGGCCTTGCAGAACTCGGCCATGAAGCCGAACACCTGCGTATAGGGGAACGAGTAGTCCTCGGCGACCGTCACGACCGTCTTGTACTTCTTGACGTTGTAGACGTAGTCGCCCAGACCCGCCATCCATTGCGCGCCGTCGGTCGAGAAGCGGAAGAAATTCGGCGCCGGATTGCGCAGCGTCGTGTCCTGCGCCGCCGAGGTGCCGTTGACGAAGGTGACGCCGGGCTGGGTCTTCGCGTAGTCCTTGATCGCGATGCCCTCATCGCCGGAGAGCGGCCCGATAAGGATCTTCACGCCGTCCTGCTCGACCAGCTTGCGGGCCGCTTTCACGGCGCTGTCCGGCGAGGCGTCGGAGGACCCTTTGATGACCTCCAGCTTTTTGCCGCCAGCGGTATAGTGGGATTCATTTAAGGCCATTTCAGCGCCGCGAACGCCGTCCTGGCCGAGGACGGTGAAGGGGCCTTCCAGCGTCGCCAGCAGGCCGATTTTGATCGTGTCTTCCGCATGCGCTGCGGGAATGAACGCGGCGCCGGCCAAGAGGCCCAACGCGAACAGGCTCTTCTTCATGACCATTTTCCTCCCTAACGTTTTATTGACTAGCATGGTTGTCTCAGACGTTCCTGAGCGAGGTCGGCGCGGCGGCCCGCGCGAAGCGGCGCCATAGGCCAAACAATCCATCAGGCGACGCGAACACGATGATGAGGAAGATCGCCCCAATCAGCGTGTTGAACCGGTCGGCCCCGACGATGTCGATGGCGAAGGTCTTGAGCAATACGTAGAGCAGCGCGCCGGCGAACGGGCCGATCGGATGGCGCATGCCGCCGATGACGGCGATCACGAGCACGCCGATCGACTCGGCGACGCTGACCGTGCCGGGCGAAATGCGGCCGTTGAACCAGACCAGCAGCACGCCGGCGGCGCCCGCGATCAAGCCCGACAAGAAATAGGCCGTCACGCGCACCTGCGTCACGCTGTAGCCGACCGCTCGCATTCGCCGCGGGTTGTCGCGGCTGCCCATCAGCGCAAGGCCGAAGGTGGAGCGCGCGGCGTAGACGACCGCCGCGTAGAACAGCGCCGCGACGGCGAGACAGAGATAGTAGAACGGAATGGGATTCGACCATTGGACGCCGAACACCGCCGGCGGCGCGAGGCCGCGGAAGCCCGAATGCCCGTTGAAGACCGAGTAGTTCTGCTGGACGAGCAGGAAGAACCCGGTCGAGATCGCGAGCGTGATCATGATCGTATAGATGCCCGCCGTGCGCACGGCGATGGCGCCGACCAGCGCGGAAACCACGCCCCCGAGCAGAATGGCGACCGGCACGTACAGCCACCAAGGCCAATTGAGGCCGAGCACGCCCGTGCTGTTGGCGCCGAGGATCGCCACCGCGTAGCCCGCGACGCCGGCGACCGCGAGCTGCGCGAGCGACACCATGCCGCCATAGCCGGCCAGGACCATCAGCGACAACGCGATCAAGCCGAATATGATGGACTGGCAGCCGAGCTGAAACAGCACGAAGGAGGAGGCGACGGCGGGGAGCAGGAGCAGGGCGACCGCGAGGACGGCGCTCGGCCCGTCCAATTCAGCGACGACGATCTCGGCGCCGCCGGCGGGGCGAGGGGGATCGGCGGAGCGCAGCCGCGCGTTGCCGAGAATGCCCTGCGGCCGCAACGCCAGGGTGACGACCATGATGGCGAAGGTCAGCACCACACCGTAGGTGGGGAAATAGACGAGGCCGAGTTGTTCGGCGAGGCCGATCAGCAAGGCGCCGATCGCCGCGCCGGTGATCGAGCCCATGCCGCCGACGATGACGACGACGAGCGAGGCGAGGAGGTAGCGGACGTCCTCTCCGGGCGCGATGGAGAGCGCCGATCCGCCGATCACGCCGGAAAAGCCGGCGAGCGCGCCGCCGATGGCGAACACGCCGACAAACAGCAGCCGCACGTTGACGCCGGCGACCGACAACATCACGCGATCGTCGACGCCGGCGCGAATCATCATGCCGAACTTCGTGCGATTGAGCCCGAGCCACAGGCACACGCCAATGATGACCGAAGCGGCGAAGACGACAAGCCGGTACAGCGGGAAGCGCAGGAAGACCGCCTGCCCATTGGACTTGATCGCGGTCAGGATCGGCAGGGTGACCGTGCCGTCGAGCGCCGAAGGGATTTCGAACTGATAGGTCTTGCCGCCCCAGACCGCCAGCATCAGATCCGCGGCGACCACCGAGATGCCGATCGTGACCAGCGTCTGGCGCAATTCGTCGCCGGCGAGGCGCTGGAACACGAGCACCTGCATCAAAGCCCCGACCGCCGCGAGCACGACGGCGCCCCCGAGGGCGCCAATCCACCAGCTTCCGGTCCAGGCGGCGAAATCGTAGCCGACATAGGCGCCGAGGAGATAGAGCGAGCCATGCGCAAGATTGACGTTGCGCATCAGGCCGAACACCAGCGTGAAGCCGCTCGCGACGAGGAAATAGAGGCCGGCGAGCGTGACGCCGTTGAGGACTGCGCTGACGAAGGCTTTCTTGCCGCCGAGCAGCGCGTCGAGCCAATTCGGCCAGACGCCGAAGATCATCCAGAGGAAGAGCGCGGCGGCGAGAAGCCCGACCCCCATCCAGATCTGGCGCGTGGTCGGTCCTTCCGCTGGTCTGGCCGAGACGAGGCTCACGCGATCAGCCTTCTGCGCTGCTCGTTCATTCTCGGCGCCTTGTGGAACTTGCCGTCCTTCATGATGGCGAGCAGGCGCGTCTTGTCCTGCAACACGCGAATGTTGGCGATCGGGTCGCCGTCGACGAGGAGGAGATCGGCCAGATAACCCGGCTTGACCATGCCGAGCTCGTCGGCCATCCCCATGATCTCGCCGCCGAGTTTGGTCGCCGAGACGATGGCTTCCATCGGCGAGAAGCCGAGCATTTCGACGAAGGTCTCGAGGTCCTTCGCATTGGTGCCCTGCGGCGTCCAGGCGAAGCCGTAGTCGCCGCCGGGCAGGATGCGAATGCCGCGCCGGTGCATCTTCCGGCAGGTTTCGACCGCGTGCTCGAGTTCGCGCTCGTAGGCGATCGTCATCGGCGTGCCCGGCTTGATGCCCCATTCGCCGGCGTGGCGCGCGGTGTTGATGAGCCAGGCGAGGCCCGGCGCGACGAAATGCTTGTCTTTCGCCGCTTCGAGCATGTCGAGCGCCTCTTCGTCGGCGAACGAGGCATGGTAGATGTTCTGAATGCCGTGCCGCACGCATTGCTTGACGGAACCCGAGGAGCGGGCGTGGGCGGCGAGCACCTTGTTGCGCGCCTTGGCCTCCTTGGCGGCCATGGCGACTTCCTCTTCCGCCATCGGCGTCTCTTCCGCCTTCATGCCGGTGATTTCTTCGCCGGAGAGGTTCAACTTGATGCTGTCGACGCCGTATTTGATCAGCATGCGCACGGTGCGCCGGACTTCCTCGGGGCCGCTGACGACGATGCCGAGGTTCAACCCCTCGTGCGGAATGTGCGACGGCGCCGAGTCGCCAAGGCCGCCGACGGTCGTGATTTCCGGCCCGGCGGCGGTATAGCGCGGTCCGGGAATGCGGCCTTCATTGATGAAATTGCGGATCACCACGTCGAGGCGGGGCTTGGCGGCCGCCGCGCCGCGGCCCATCGTAAAGCCCGCGTCAAGCACGACCTTCGCCATCTCGGCGGTGACCAGCGTGTGCTCTTCCGGCGGCATCATCTGGATCGGATCGATGCCCGGCGCGTTGTTCCAGGAGAGATGGAGATGGGCGTCGCACATTCCCGGCATCAGCGTCGCGCCCATGCCGTCGATGACGGTTTGGCCGCCGGCGCCGGCGCCGCCGATGCGCGACGAACCTCTCGTCACCGAGCGGATGCGGTTGCCCTGCACGACGACTTCGCCGGTGAAGGGATATTCGCCCGAGCCATCGAGGATGCGGACATTGGTGAAGACGACGCCGCTGGAGCCGTTCATTCCGTTGTCGTCGGCCATCGTATTTCCTCCCGTTCCATCCCAGGCCTTCGCCTGCCTTAGTTCGCCTGCGCGCGTGCGAAGTCTGCTGCCAACTTGCCGCAATCCTTCGGCCGCTCGAGCGGCGTCCAGTGGCCGCATCGCTCGAAGATTTTCAGCCGCGCCCCCTTGAGCCGGTCCGCCAGCCCCTGCGCGACGCCGGGCGGCGCGATCGCATCCTCGTCGCCGGTCGCGATCAGGACGGGACAGCGGATCAATCGGAGATCGGCCCCTTTGGCTTCCGCCAGCGCCTCGCAGGATTGCGCGAAGCCTTCCGGGTCCTGACGCATGTGGCTCTCGCGCACGAAGGCGAGGGTCACCGGCGAACTGGCTCGCGTCGATGAGGAAAGACCGGCCGCCGCGACGGCGTCGGCGACGGCGACCATCCCTTCGCGGCGCGCGATCTGCCCGCGCTGGCGCAAGCGCCCCCTCGCGGCGTCGGCCGGCTCGACGATCGGGCCGACCAACGAGAGGCTGCGGACGAGCTCCGGCGCCTCGACGGCGACGTGTTGCGCGACCAGCGTTCCCATGGAATGGGCGACGACATGCGCTGGCGCGCCGGCGACGATCTTCAGAACATCGACGATCGCCGCCGCCATCGCTTCGATCGTCAAAGCCTCGAAGGGGCGCGGCGATCGGCCCGAGCCCGGCAGGTCCGGCCGGATGCAGCGGAAGCCGGCGAAACTTTCGAGCATCGCCGAAAACGTGTTCGAAGTGCCCCCGAGCCCGTGCACGAACACGACCGGCTCGCCCTGGCCGTCGACTTCGATCTGAATCGGGCCAACCGCGGCGGCTGTCATGACCGCGCCTCGACGAAGCGATTTTCGAGAACGCCGATGTTTTCAATCTCGATGCGCGCGACGTCGCCGGGCACGAGATACTTCGGCGGGTTGAAGCCGATGCCGACGCCCGCCGGGGTTCCGGTCGCAATGACGTCGCCGGGCTGAAGCGTCACCCCCGCGGAAATCGTCGCGATGATCGTCGGGACGTCGAAGATGAGATCGCGGGTGTTGGCGCTCTGGCGCAACTCGCCGTTGATCCAGCACTTGATCGACGTATCGGCGAGGTCGATCTCGTCGCGCGTCACGGCCCAAGGCCCCATCGGGCAGAATGTGTCCTGCGACTTGCCGAGCAGCCACTGGCTGTAGCGACCCTGGAGATCGCGCGCCGTGACGTCGTTGACGATCGTATAGCCCCAAATGTGATCGAGCGCCGCCTCAGGACGAATGCCGCGCCCGCCAACGCCGATGATGACCGCAAGTTCAGCCTCGTAATCGACGGCCTGCGTCGTCTCGCGGTCGATGCGAACCGGCCGGCCGTGCGCGGTCACGCATTCCGGCACCTTGGAGAAAATGATCGGATGCTTCGGCACGACGCCGGCGGCGGCGCTGGAGTCGAACCCGCTGGAGGCGAACTCCTTCGCGTGCTCATGATAGTTCTTGCCGACGCAGAAGATGTTGCGCCTGGGACGCGGGATGGGCGCCTCGAGCCGCGCCTCGCCGAGCGGCATGGGCGAGAGACATTGCGGCGGCGAGGTCCGCCCAACCAAGGCGAGTACGCCCAATTCCGCTTCGGAACGAGGAATGTCGAAGGCCGCGACCGTTTGCTTGCGCTCGTCCACCACGCCGACGCGGCGTTCGTCGCCGATCCTGTAGGCCGCAACCTTCAAGGCGAACCTCCCGAAAATGAACCATTGTGTTTAAATGGTTTCGTTATGGAAAAGCAGGATGCACGGGATCCGCCCGCTTTGCAAGACGCCTTGGGCGCCATTTCGCTGGGTACGGACGGAACGTTTGCAGAATATTCCAGTGGATGGTCGTGAGCCATTGTGCAAAATGGCGCATCACGCTGAAGACGAGGTGGCTCAGCAATGGCCAGGGGGAGGCGCGCCGCGATCGCAGCAAGTTTGCGCCAGCGCATCGACGCTGGCGAGTGGTCGATGACGGGCGCGCTGCCGAACGAGCGCGATCTCGCGCGCGCCTATGGCGTGGCGCGAAATACATTGCGCAAGGCGCTCGACGAGCTCGAGGCGGAGGGGCGCTTGAGCCGTCAGGTCGGCCGCGGCACGCAAGTGCGCGAGCCGATTGATCGCGACCTCGTCGCGATCATGGGGCAGATCCTGGGCTCGAGCCCGCTCGACATCATGAACCTGAGGATGATGATCGAGCCTCCCGCGACAGCGATGGCCGCCACCAATTCCAGCGTCGCCGCGATCGAATCCATTCGCGAGGCGCACAGTCAGGCGCTGGCTGCCGACGACGTCGAGAGCTTCGAATATTGGGATATGGAGTTCCACAAGCGCATCTTCGACGGGACGCGCAACGAATTCCTCGCCAATCTGCACGAAATCCTCGCCATCGTCCGCAATCGCGAGCCGATGATCGAGATCCGCAGGAGGCATTTCAACCTCGAGCGAAAGCGCGCCTATTGCGACCAGCACGCGACCATCGTCGAAGCGCTGATACGCCGGGACGCGGAGGCGGCTGCGAACGGCATGCGCGAACACCTTCTCGCTCGGCGACGCAACCTGTTCAACGGGCAGAGCGACTCATGACCGCCTTGAGCGAGGCCTTCCGGTCCGACGTCGGCGCCTTGGAAGTCGGCGAGGACCTCCTGGCGGTCATGCGCCGCATTCCCGGAACGAGCCCGCTCGACGTGATGAACGTGCGAATGATCCTCGAACCTCAGGCGGCTGAAGCGGCGGCGGCGAACGCGAGCGAGAACGCCTTGGCGCGGATCCGCGAGGCGCACGAGGCGGCGACGAAAGCGGGGGACATGGAGCCGTTCGAGCGCTGGGACGCTGAGTTTCACCGCCGGATCTTCGCGAGCACCCGCAACGAGCTGCTGACGCATCTCGACGGCATGGTCCAGCTCATCCGCAATCAGCCGCCGTGGATCGAGCTGAAGCGCCGGTCGTTCTCCCCGGAACGTCGAGCCGCCTACTGCCGCGAGCATGAGAATCTCTTGCGCGCGCTGGCGCGACGCGACGCCCACGGCGCCGCCGACGCCATGCGGATCCATCTCGAGAGCGTCGCCAGAAATCTGTTTGGGACGCGGCGGTAGCCAGGCCGACCTGCAATCGAGTCGAACTGTCATTGCGAGGAGCGAAACGACGAAGCAATCCATCGTTCCGCTTGGCGCTGCTGGTTTGCTTCACTTCGTTCGCGACGACGGCGTTGGTTCGCACACAACGCAACGCTCTCAGTGCGAGCTCGCACCTCCGCCGCTGGCGCGCCGGAACCACAGGTCGCGCGTTCTGAAGCGCAGCGCCAGGCTCAGGCGGTCGAGATAGAGATAGACGACTGGAGTCGTATACAGCGTCAGCACCTGGCTGACGAGCAAGCCGCCGACGATCGAAATGCCGAGGGGCTGGCGAAGCTCGCTTCCCTCGCCGAAGCTGAAGCAGAGCGGCAGCGCGCCGAGGATTGCCGCCGTCGTCGTCATCATGATCGGGCGGAAGCGCATCACGGCCGCCTGGAAGATCGCCTCCCGGCTCGCCATCTGCTCCTCGCGCTCGGCGTGCAGGGCAAAGTCGATCATCATGATCGCGTTCTTCTTGACGATGCCGATGAGCAAGACGACGCCGATCAGCGCGATGATCGTGAAGGGAATGCCAAATAGGAGCAGCGCCAGCACCGCCCCGACGCCCGCCGAGGGAAGCGTCGAGAGAATCGTGATCGGATGGATGAAGCTCTCATAGAGGATCCCGAGGACGATGTAGATCGCCACGATCGCCGCGATCACCAGAGACAGTTCGTCGCCCAGCGACTGCTGGTAGACCAGCGCCGTGCCGGCGAACCCGCCCGTCAAGTCGCCCGGCATATGGATCGCCTCGACCGCGCGCTGGATGGCGGCCGCCGCGTCGCTCAGCGACTTGCCGGGCGCGAGATTGAACGAGATCGTCGTCGCCACGAACTGGCTCTGGTGATTGACCGCGAGCGGCGTGTTCGCCGGCGCGTAGGACGCAAAGGCGGACAGGGGCGCCATCGTTTCCGCCGCCGTCGCAACGGCGGCGCCGGTCGAGGCGCTGCCGTTCCCGGTCGAGGCGATCGTCGCTTGCGCGGCGGTGCGGGCCGCATTGTTCGCTGCTGCGCTGGTCGCGCTGCTCGTCGTCGTTGTCGTCGTCACGAGGGGTACCACATTGTTCGAGATCATCATGCCGCTGTTGGCCGCAGAGGCGACCGCGGAGGACAGGGTGGGGGAGGACGGAGGCTTTGCGGCCAGTGAGGCTGTCGGCACGCCTGTCAAGGCGCCGGTAGACACTGCGCCGGCGCTGAGCTGGGTGACCGCGGAGCCGCTCGGCTGCCCTCCCGCGGTGCTGATCCAGATGTCGTTGAGCGTCGACGGTCGCTGCCAGTACTGCGGCGCGACCTCCATGACGACGTGATATTGATTGAGCGCGTTGTAGATGGTCGAGACCGCGCGTTGTCCGAACGCGTCGTACAGGCTGTTGTCGATCTGGTACATCGACAGGCCCAGGCGCGAGGCGGTATCGCGATCGACCGTGATATTCGTCGCAAGGCCGGTCTGCTGCTGATCCGAGCTCAGGTCGGTGAAGGTGTCATCCTTCTCGAGCGCTTGAAGGAGCTTGGGCGCCCATTGGTAGACCTCCGTCGTGGAGTCGCCGAGGACGCTGTATTGGTAAAGGGCGTTGCTGGATCGCCCGCCGACGCGGATGTCCTGCACGGGCTGCATGTAGAGCCGGCCGCCCGGCACGGCGGCGAGCTTATGGCGCAAGCGGGCCGTGACGACGCTCATGGGGTCGCGCTGCTCCAGCGGCTTCAGCGAGATGTAGACATTTCCCCTATTCGTCTGCGCCGAGCTGCCGCCGCTGCCGGTGCCGGTGAAACCGACGACGTTCTGAACGGCCGGATCCGCCCGGATGATCGCCATCATCTGAGTGAGCTTCTTGCTCAGCAACTGGAACGAGCTGCTTTGGTCGGCGACCAAACTCGCGGATATGCGCCCGGTGTCCTGCTCTGGGAAAAAGCCCTTCGGGATGATCCTGATCAGCCAGACGTTCAACGCTACGGCGCCGACCAGGACGACGAGCACGAGAAAGCTGTGCCTCAGCGCCACCGCCAAGCTGCGCGCGTAGGCGTCTTGCAAGCGCTCGAACAGCGTTTTGCGCCGCATCGCCTCCAATGTGCGCGCGCCTTCCACCCTCAGGAAAAGGGCGCACATCATCGGCGTGGTCGTCAGCGAGATCGCCATCGACACGACGATCGCCATCGAGAGCGTGAGTGCGAATTCGCGGAACAATCGGCCCGTGATTCCGCCCATCAGCAGGATCGGAATAAACACGGCGATCAGCGAAAGCGTGATGGTGACCACCGTGAATCCGACGTCGGCCGCGCCGCGCAGCGCCGCCTTCACGCGTGGCATTCCCTCCTCGACGTGTCGCGTGATGTTCTCGAGCACCACGATCGCGTCGTCGACGACGAAGCCGGTCGCAATCGTCAGCGCCATCAGTGAGAGATTGTCGAGCGAGAAGCCCATGAGATACATCGCGCCGAAGGTGCCGACGATCGACACCGGCACCGCGACCGCAGGGATCATCGCCGCGCGTCCATTGCGCAGGAAGACATAGACCACGGCGACGACCAGCAGCACCGCAATGATGAGCGTGCGCTGCGTCTCGGCGAGCGAAGCGCGGATCGTTAGCGAGCGGTCCGACGCGAAGCCGATGTCGATGCCCGGCGGCATCGCGGCTTTGAGGTGCGGGATTGCCGCCCGAACCGCGTCGACGGTCGTGATGATGTTCGCACCGGGCTGGCGAAAGATGATGACCAGAACCGAGGGCTTGCCGTCGGCGAGGCCGAGATTGCGCAGATCCTGGACCGAATCCTGAATGTCCGCCACATCCGACAGGTGCAGCGGGTCGCCGTTGCGATAGGCGATGATCAGCGACTTGTAGTCAGCGGCATGTTTGGCCTGGTCGTTGGTGTAGATTTGCCATCGCTTGCCCGCCATATCGATGTCGCCCTTCGGGGCGTTGGCGTTGGCGTTCATGAGCGCCGAGCGGATGTCCTCGAGGCCGACGCCGTAGTGCGACAGCTTCGAGGGGTCGATCTCGACCCGCACGGCCGGAAGCGCCGCGCCGTTGATGATGACCTGCCCGACGCCGGAGAGCTGCGAAAGCTCTTGCTGCAGGACGATGCTCGCCGAATCGTACATCTGGCCGCGGGTCAGCGTCGAAGAGGTCAGGGCGAGGATCAGGATGGGGGCGTCGGCCGGATTGACCTTCCGGTAGATCGGTTGCGACAGAAGGTTGGTCGGCAAATCGGCCTGGGCGGCGTTGATCGCCGCCTGCACATCCTGCGCGGCGCCGTTGATGTCCCGGTCCAGTCCGAACTGGAGCGTGATGCGCGCCTGCCCGGTCTGGCTCTGCGAGGTGATCTCGGTGACGTCGGCGATCTGCCCGAGGCGTCGCTCCAGCGGCTCCGCGAGGCTGGTCGCGACGACGTCCGGGCTCGCGCCGGGCAACTGCGCCTGAACCGAGATCGTGGGAAAGTCGACCTGCGGCAGCGGTGAGACGGGCAGCTTGAAGTAACCAATGGCGCCAGCCAGCGTGATCGCCGCCGTCAGCAGGGTCGTGGCGACCGGCCGGGCGATGAAAGGCGCCGAGATGTTCATCGCAACAATCCCTTTCCGAGTCCTGCGTTCACTCAGCCGGCGCTGGGGCGATCGGTCTTGCCGTTCGCTTCGGCATGAGGCGATTGGAGAGCGCGTCGAGCGCGAGGTAGACCACCGGCGTCGTGAACAGAGTCAGGAGCTGGCTGACAAGCAGGCCGCCGACGATGCAAATGCCGAGCGGGCGTCGAAGCTCGGACCCTGTTCCGGTTCCGAGCATCAACGGCAAGGCGCCGAGCAGCGCCGCCATGGTCGTCATGAGAATCGGGCGGAAGCGCAGCAGGCAGGCCTGGTGGATCGCTTCGCGCGGACTCTTGCCCTCGACGCGCTGCGCCTCCAGCGCGAAGTCGATCATCATGATCGCGTTCTTTTTGACGATGCCGATCAGCAGGATGATGCCGATGATGCCGATGATGTCGAGTTCCGCGCCCATCAGCCGCAAGGCGAGCAGCGCGCCAATGCCCGCCGACGGCAGCGTCGAAAGGATCGTGAGCGGATGCAGGAAGCTTTCGTAGAGGACGCCGAGCACGATGTAGACGGCGATCACGGCGGCGCCAATCAGCACCAGCTCGTTCGAGAGCGACCGCTGAAACGCCGACAGGGCGCCCTGGTAGGCGGTCGTGAAGCTGTCGGGCATTCCGATATCCGCTTCCGCCTGCTGGATCTTGCCGACCGCACTGTCCAGCGAGACGCCCGGCGCAAGATTGAAAGAGACCGAGCTCGACGGGAATTGGCCGAGGTGACTGATCTGGAGCGGCGCGTTCTTCTCCGACAGGTCGACGATCGCTGAGAGCGGCACCTGTCCGCTGGAGGCCGTCGAGGAGGGTAGGTAGATCGCCGCCAGGGCGTCCTGGAGACTGTGCAGATCGCTCATGTCGGCGCTCAGGATCACGCGATACTGGTTCGACTGCGTGTAGTAGGTGGAGGCGATACGCTGTCCGAACGCGTCATAGAGCGCATTGTCGACGGTCGCGGGCGTGATTCCGAAGCGCGCGGCGGTGGGCCGGTCGATCGTCATCAGCAACTGTCGGCCCTGGAGGGCGAGATCGCTGGTCACGTCCTCGAACTCCGGCATCTCCTGCATGCGTTGCACGAGTTTCGGAGCCCAGACGGCGAATTGCGACGCGTTGGGGTTTTCGAGAAAGAACATGTATTGCGCGCGGCTGATCGTGCTGTCGATCGTCAGATCCTGCACCGGCTGCATGGCGAGCGACACGCCCGGGACGCTGCGGGTCTCCTGCTTGAGGCGTCGAATGACGGCTTCGACGCCGTCGCTTCGCTCCTCGCGCGACTTCAGCGAGATCAGCACGCGCCCGTTGTTCAGGGCGACGTTCGTGCCGTCGACGCCGATGAAGGAGGAGACGTTCGCAACGTCCTTGTCCTTCAGAATTGCATCCACCTCCTGCTGCTGCTTTTGCGCCATCGCGGGAAAGGAGATGTCCTGCGCGGCGACCGTGATTCCTTGGATCGCGCCGGTGTCTTGGACGGGAAAGAAGCCTTTCGGGATCTCGATGTACTGGTAGCAGGTCAGGACGAAGGTCATGAGGGCCGCCACCAGGGTGATGCGCTGGTGGTTGAGCACCCATCTCAGTCCGCGGTCATATTCGCCGATGATCCATTCGAAGACCCGCTCGGCGCCGAGATCGAAGCGGTTGCGTTCATGCGCGGGGCGATGCCGCACGATCAGCGCGCACATCATCGGCACAAGGGTCAGCGACACGACGGCGGACAGCACGATCGCCATCGCGAGGGTGACCGCGAATTCGTGGAACAGGCGCCCGACAATGTCGCCCATGAAGAGCAGGGGAATCAGCACCGCGATCAGCGACACGGTCAGCGAGACGATGGTGAAGCCAATCTCGCCGGACCCGCGCAGCGCGGCCTCCAGCGGCTCCATGCCCTCTTCGACGTAGCGCGCGATGTTCTCGATCATGACGATCGCGTCGTCCACCACGAAACCGGTGGCGATCGTCAGCGACATCAGCGAGAGATTGTCGAGCGAGAAGCCGAAAAGGTACATCCCCGCCAGCGTGCCGACGAGGGAGAGCGGCGCCGAAAGGCTCGGAATGAGAGTCGCGGGCAGGTTGCGCAGGAAGACGAAGATCACGAGGACGACCAGGACGACCGCGAGCCCGAGTTCGAACTGGACGTCGCTCACCGAAGCGCGGATCGTGCCGGTCTGGTCGGAGAGAATGGCGACGTCGAGCCCCGGGGGCAGCGACTGCTCCAATTTCGGCAACAGCCTCTTCACCGCGTCGACTACGGCGATCACGTTGGAGCCGGGCTGTCGCTGGATGTTGAGAATGATCGCCGGCGCGCGGTTGGCCCAGCCCGCAAGTTCGCTGTTTTCCGGGCCGGCCACCACGGTGGCGATGTCAGACAGCCGCACCGCGGCGCCGTTCCTGTAGGCGACGATCATGCGTTTGTAGTCGTCGGCCGTCTGCAACTGGTCGTTGTTGTTGATCGTGCTGTTTTGGGACGGCCCGTCGAAATTGCCCTTCGGCAAATCGGTGTTTTCGGACGTGATGTCCGTGCGGATATCGTCGATCGCGAGGCCGTACGCCGCGAGCGCGCGCGGATTCAACTGGACGCGCAGGGCCGGGCGCTGTCCGCCGGCGATCGACACCAGCCCGACCCCGGACACCTGGGACAGCTTCTGCGCCATTCGGATGTCCGCGAGGTCTTCGACCTGCGTGAGCGCCAGCGTCTTCGACGTGAGCGCGAGGGAGAGCACCGGCGTGTCGGCCGGATTGACCTTCGCATAGACCGGGGGCGCCGGCAGTCCGGACGGAAGCAGACTGGTCGCAGCGTTGATCGCCGCTTGCACTTCCTGCTCGGCGACGTCGAGGGTTACGTCGAGCCCGAACTGGAGCGTTGTCACGGAGGCGCCAGCCGAGCTGATCGAGCTCATCTGATCGAGGCCCGGCATTTCGCCGAACTGGCGCTCGAGCGGCGCCGTCACCGCGGTCGTCATGACGTCGGGGCTCGCGCCGGGATAGAAGGTCGAGACCTGAATGGTCGGGTAGTCGACCTCAGGCAGGGCCGACACCGGCAGGAACCGGTACGCGACGATCCCGACGAGCAGAATGGCGATCATCAGCAGCGTCGTCGCCACTGGCCGCAAGATGAAGATGCGGGATGGACTCATGGCGCGCGCCTAGTGCGGCGCGTCGGACGACGGCGAAGGCGCACCGGCTCGCGCGGGTCGCGGCGACGGGTCCACGTTGGCGGCGGCGTTGCTCGGATCGGCGACGACCCGAACCCGCGCGCCCTCGCGCAGTTCGTCGGCGCCGTCGACCACAACCGTGTCGCCCGGCTTGAGCCCCGATACGATCTGCACATTGTCGCCGTCGGCCACGCCCGGCTTGACGGGCCGGACCGCGACGGTGCCGTCCGGCTTGATCAGATAGACGAAGGCCCCCGGCGCGCCGTGCTGGATCGCGGCGACGGGCGCGACCGTCACGTTCGACAGCGTCCGCACGAGCAGTCGCGCGTTCACGAATTGGTTGGCGAATAGCGCTTCGTCCGTGTTGGGGAAGGTCGCGCGCAGCTTGATCGTGCCGGTGGTGGTGTCGATTTCGTTGTCGATGCTCTCCAATGTGCCGGTCGCGATCGGCGTCGCGTCGGTGCGATTGTATGCAGTCACCGACAAGGTGTGGCCGGCGCGCATCTCCTGCCAGATCGTTTGCACGTCGTCTTCCGGCACGACGAAAATGACGGAGATCGGCTCCGTTTGCGTCAACACGACGAGCCCGGTCGAGCTCGACGTCTGAACATAGTTGCCGGGATCGACCAGCCGCAGACCGACGCGTCCGGTGACGGGCGCGACGATATGGCAGTAGACGAGATTGAGCTTATCGGTCTCGATCGTCGCCTTGTCCGCCGCGACCGTTCCGGTGTCCTGCTTCACCAGAAATTGCTGATCGGCGACTTGTTGGAGCGCGATCGAGTCCTGCTTGCTCAACGTCACGTAGCGGGCGAGATCGGATTGCGCCTGATCCAACAGGCCTTGGTCGCGCACGAGCATTCCCTGCGCCTGGTCCAATGCGGCTTGGTAGGGGCGTGGATCGATCTGCGCCAGGAAGTCGCCCTTCTTCACCATCTGGCCTTCCTTGAACCCGACCGAGACGAGCTCACCGTTGATCTGGGTCTGAACGGTGATCGTCGCCAGCGGCGTCACCGTCCCGAGGCCAGTGATGACTTCTCGAATGTCGCCGCTGGCGATTTTGGCGGCGCCGACGTCCTGCGCCCGTTGCTGTTGCCGCCTGTTGGTCGGCTCGGACGTGGGAAGTAGATGCCAGACGCCGAGGCCGACCAGGGCGAGCGTCGCGAGATACAGCGCCGGCCTGAGCAGGCCGCCTTTGTTGCGCGCCTCGGTCGGGCTGGTCTCGCTGGGCGGCGAGTGGGTTTCCGCTTCAATGTCGCTCGTCGCCACGCGCTCATCCACCATACCAGTCCGACCCTCACCTTTATGATTTTCGCTCCTCCCTGACTGTCGGCCCGATTGCGCGCTTACCCGCCAAAGATCCGCGGCGCAGACCGATGTCCGTTGGACGTCTCCCCGGCGGCTGAAACGCCAAAGTAATGTGGCGTTTTTTAGCTGCAAAACGTACCGGAATCCAAGTTCACTGGACTGTGAATTAGGGGCGTATGAGAGAGATCACGCCGCCGTTACTATCGCGTCGCAAGCTGTTCGAAGGAAACATCACAGTTGTGTGCGCGAAAGGAAATTGCGAGGCGGATTTGCCGCGAAGCGAACTCATTGCCGTCGATGACCGTCGAAGCCCTGGTCGAGGTCGCGCTCGCAGACGCGGATCGTCGTCGCTTTCGCAGTGTGCAGGCGACGGCGCAAAGATGGGCGCTGATGCGCCACGTTTAGGCTGCAATATCGCCACATCCCCATTGACGGCCGGAGTCAAGTCAATGTCTTATCCGGCCCTGGCGGAGACGCCGTTGGTCAATCCCAGAGGCTCGTTCAGTGATCTCTCTGTCTGATTTGGAGGCGGCCGAGCGCGTGCTCGGCGTTGCCTATACCGAGGCCGAACGCAGCCAAATCGTCGGCAATATCGAGGGGCAGATCGGTCTCGCCCTCGCCAGGCGCGCCGTGCGGCTGACGAACGCCACGCCGACGGCGAGCCGCTTCGATCCAAGGCTGGCGTCGTTTCGCATGCCGACGGCGAAGGGGCTGCGGCGCTTCGCGAAGCCCATGCCGGCGTCGCTGCCGCAGGACGACGCCGACATCGCCTTCGCAACCGTCGCCGAACTTTCTCAGTGGGTCGCCTCGGGGGCGCTGAGCAGCCGCAGGCTGACGGAGATTTATCTGGCCCGCATCGAAGCGCTCGGGCCGAAGCTCGAGTGCTTTGCGACCGTGACGCGCGATCTCGCGCTCGCCGAGGCGGACGGCGCCGATGCGAAACTTCGAGGCGGCGTCAATCTCGGGCCGTTGCACGGCATTCCCTACGGGCTCAAAGACCTCTTCGATACGAAAGGGGTCGCGACCGGCTGGGGCGCGGAGCCTTACCGCGATCGCGTCCCGGAGTGCGACGCCGAGATCGTGCGCAAACTGCGCGCGGCTGGCGCCGTGCTGATCGGCAAGACGACCGTCGGCGCTTTGGCGCTCGACGACATCTGGTACGGCGGCCGGACGCGCAATCCCTGGAATCTCAACGAAGGATCGAGCGGATCGAGCGCCGGTTCGGCGTCCGCCACGGCGGCGGGGCTTTGCGCCTTCTCGATCGGCACCGAGACCTTGGGATCGATCACCTCGCCGAGCCAGCGCTGCGGGACGACGGGCTTGCGTCCGACCTTCGGACGCGTCTCCCGTGCGGGCGGCATGACGCTCTGCGGCTCGCTCGACAAGGTCGGGCCGATCTGCCGCTCGGTCGAGGATACGGCGATCGTGCTCTCCACCATCAATGGATTCGACCCGGCTGATCGCGGCTCGATCGACGCGCCGTTCGATTACGACGCTCAGGCCGATATTTCGGGCCTGCGGCTCGGCTATCTCCCGGCGGCGTTCGGCGAAGGCGCCACCGAGGTCGATCGCGCGGCGCTCGACGCGGCGCGACGGCTCGGGGTCGAGATCGTCGAAGTCTCGCTGCCGGACCTGCCGTACGGCTCGTTGATGAACATTCTCAGCGCCGAGGCGGCTGCGGCCTTCGAGGAGCTGACGCTCAGCAATCGCGACGACGAGCTGAAGCGCCAGGACGAGGGCGCGTGGCCCAATGCGTTCCGCATCGCCAGATTCCTTTCCGCCGTCGATCATGTGCAGCTCGACCGGTTGCGCTATGAGGTGATGCTGGCGGTAGATGGGTTGTTTTCGAAGGTCGACGCGCTGATCGGGCCGTTCATGACCGGGCCGATGCTGGTCGCCAGCAATTTCACCGGCCATCCGTGTCTGCACCTTCGCGCGGGGTTCCTCGAACTTGCGTCGCGAACGGCGCCGGCTTCGCTCGCCTCGGGCAAGATCACGATCGGCGCGCCGGCGGCGGACAGCAGGACCTTCACCGTTCCTCAAGGCATTTCGCTGTGGGGCCGGCTGTTCGAGGAGGCGACGATCCTGAACCTCGGCGCCGCATTGGAGCGCGAGCTCAACGTCGCTCGGCGGCGGCCAAGCTTTCTCTCTTGATCCCGCCGGCGTTTCGTATGTGACATGCTCCGCGGCGCAAAGTCGCGGAGACAAGAACCGCTCGCGGCGCTCCGCTCAAGGGCGAGCGAGAAGGTCCAAACGGAGGAGGCGCACCATGAAGCGTAGGGATTTTCTCAAATCGACCGCGACGCTGATCGGCGGCGCGGCGCTCGGCGGCGGGCTGAACCCGTCCGGCTTGTTTGCGCAATCCGCGCCGGTCAAGGGCGGCACGCTGATCTGGGGCCATTCCGAGACGACGCAAAACGTCGACATTCACCAGACCGGCACCGCCTCGACGCTTCGCGTGTTGCAGAACGTGCACAACTCGATCGTCACCGTCGACAAGAATTTGACTGTCATTCCGAGCCTCGCCGAGCGGTTCGAGCAGAGCCCCGACGGGCTCACCTACACGTTCCACCTTCGGCCGGGCGTAAAGTTTCACGACGGGTCGACGATGACCTCGGCGGACGTCAAGTACTCGTTCGAGCGTTGCAAGAGCAAGGACACAGGCGCCGTCAACTTCGAGGTGTTCAACGACGTCGCGGCGATCGAGACGCCGGACGACTCGACCGTCGTCATTAAGATGACCCGCATCAACGCGCCTTTCCTCAGCCGTCTGGCGGAAAACGGCGCCGGCGCGATCATCCCGCGCGACTCGGGCGACAAGCAAGGCAAGACGCCAATCGGAGCGGGTGCGTTCAAGTTCGCGCGGTACGAAGTCGGCCATGAGGTCGAACTGCAGCGCTTCGACGATTATTGGGACGGCCCGGCCTATCTCGATCGCGTGATCGCCCGCGAGGTGACCGAGCCCACCGTTCGGCTCACCGGCCTGCGCACCGGCGAAATGCACATGATCAACGACATTCCGGCCGACCGGATGAAGGAGGTCAAGGCCGATCCGAAATTGCAGGTTGAGACGTGGTTCCCGTTGAACTGGGACTTCGTGAACCTCAACCACGAATTCGAACCGTTCAAGGACCCCAACGTCCGGCTCGCCTTCGATCTCATCATCGACAAGGACGCGCTGCTGCAAGGCGCGCTGTGGGGCGAGGGCAAGATCACCGCGTCGCCCAGCTATCCGACGTCGAGCTCCTACAACAGCGCGCTCAAGAACCGCGCGCAGGACATCGCCAAGGCCAAGGAATTGCTCGCCAAGGCTGGCTACGGTCCGGGCAAGCTCGATATCGTGTTCAAGGCGACGACCAACTATCCCTACCACATCGAGGCCGCGCAGATCATGCTCGAGTGGTTCCGCGACGCCGGCGTCGGAATGAAGATCGAGCAGCTCACCTGGAGCGATTGGCTGAGCCAGGTCTGGGTCAACAAAGACTTCCAGATGTCGATGATGAACTTCTTCACGCTCTGGGAGCCGGATTTTCTCTACTACAGCCTCTGGCATTCGACCGGCGCCTTCAACTATCGCAAGATCAAGGACCCGGTCCTCGACGATTTGCTGCAAAAGGCGCGCGTGACGATCGACCCCAACGCGCGGGCGGACATCTACAAGGAGGTCCAACAGCGCATCTTCGATCAGGTTCACGACGTGATCCTCTGGTTCCGCAACGGTTCGATCGGCGCGCAGCCCAGCGTCGGCGGCCTTGATACGGTGGTTCATCCGAACGGCAGCAATTTCAATTTCCATAGAGTTTGGCTGCGGGCGTAGGGCGGGCTCGGGCTGGCGCGTGATGCGCGCCGGCCCTTCCTTCTCGGGTCGGCCTAAATCGAGCGTCGAATGACCTATGTCCTCAACAGATTGCTCTCGATCCTCGTCACGCTGTTTCTCATCTCGTTGATCACCTTCGCCGTCACGAGCATTCTTCCCGGCGACGTGGCGACGATGATCATGGGAACGCAGAGCAATCCCGAGGCGCTCGCAGGCCTGCGCAAGACGCTCGGGCTGACCGACCCGCTCGTCGTCCAGTACGCGCACTGGATCGGCGGCATGGCGACCGGCGACTGGGGACATTCGCTGGTGTTCAAAGCGCCGATCGCCGACCTTCTGATTCAAAAGATCAAGGCGAGCTCGTTGATCGTGGTTTTGTCCATGCTCATCGCGCTCACCTGCGCCGTGCCGCTCGGCGTCTGGGCCGCCGTTCACCGCGACCGGTGGCAGGACGGCGCCAGCAGCACCATGGCCCTCGTCGGCGTCAGCCTGCCGGACTTCTACTGGGGGATCATGATGATCCTCCTTTTCGCGCGGACCCTCGGCTGGTTCCCCTCGAGCGGCTTCGTCGATCCGGCGGAAAACTTGTGGGCCGCGCTGACGCATGCGTTTCTGCCCGCGCTCGCGCTTGGGCTCGGCCTGATGGCGCATTTGACGCGAATGACCCGCTCCACGATGACCGGGATTCTTGGTCAGGAATTCATCCGCGTCGGCCGCGCCAAGGGCCTTTCCGAGCGCACGGTCGTCTGGCGCTACGCGCTCGCCAACGCGATCGGCCCGGTGATGACCGTCGCCGGACTCCAGGTCGGCTATCTCTTCGGCAGCATCATCGTCGTCGAAACGCTGTTCAACTACACGGGCATGGGGTGGCTGACCTACCAGGCGCTGCTGAACCGCGACATCCCACTGATTCAGGCGACGGTGTTCGTGATTGCGGCGGTGGTGATGCTGACCAATCTCGTGGTCGACATGCTCTACCTCTACGCCGATCCGCGGGTCCGTTTGGAGTAGGGGCGATGAAGCGGTTTCTGAACCCGAAGGGCGCCGTCGGATTCGTGCTGGTCGCGCTCATGTTCGCAACTGCGATCCTGGCGCCGCTGCTCATTCCGGCGGAATGGGCGACGCGCATGGACATCAGGGCGCGGCTGAGCGGGCCCTCCGCCCATCATTGGCTCGGCGCCGATCAACTCGGGCGAGACCTCCTCTATCGCGTGATGCTCGGCGCCCAGACGTCGCTGAAGATCGCCGGCGCCGCCGTGCTGCTGAGCGTGCTGCTCGGGCTCCCCCTCGGCGTGATCTCGGGGTTCTACCGCGGGCGCATCGACAACGTCCTCATGCGGCTCGTCGACACGTTGTTGAGCTTTCCCGTGCTGCTGCTGGCGCTGACGATCAGCGCCATGCTCGGCCCGAGCCTGCCCAATACGATCATCGCGATCGGCGTCGCCTTTGCGCCCTTCCTCGCCCGCATCGTTCGCGGCGAGGCTCTGCGCGTCGCCCAGATGCCCTATGTCGAGGCCGCGCGATCGGCGGGGGCCAACGATTGGCGGTTGATCGTTCGGCAAATCCTGCCGAACATCATGCCGCCGATCATCGTGCAGGCGACGATCAGCCTGGCTTTCGCCATTTTGGCGGAGGCGAGTCTCTCCTTCCTCGGCCTCGGCACGCAGCCGCCGGAATCCTCCTGGGGCTTGATGATCCAAGCCTCGCGCGACTATCTCGATGTCGCGCCGTGGACCGCGCTCGTGCCGGGCGGGGCGGTGGCGTTGACGGTTCTTGGTCTCAACATGTTCGGCGACATTCTTCGCGACGTGTTCGATCCTCGTTCGAATTGACGCCGTTTACGTCGCTCTCAGGCAAAGGACGCGCGCTGACATGTTGCAGACGGGGAGCGGCCCATCGCCGGAAATGCTCGTTTCGATCGAGAACCTGCGCGTCGAGTTCGACACCGACGGCGGGACGGTCATCGGCGTCGACGGCGTGTCGTTCTCAGTCAAGCAAGGCGAGACGGTCTGCGTCGTCGGCGAGTCCGGCTCCGGCAAATCCGTCACCTCGCTCTCGGTGATGCGGCTGGTCGAATTCGGCGGCGGGCGCATCGTCGACGGCCGCATGAAGCTGGCCCGTCCCGGAGGCGAGGTCCTCGACCTCGCGCACGCCGATCCGGAACTGATGCGCTCGATCCGCGGCGGCGAAATGGGGATGATCTTCCAGGAACCCATGACGGCGCTCAATCCGGTCTTCACGATCGAGCGCCAGCTCACCGACGGACTGCGCATTCATAAACGGCTGACGCGGCGCGAGGCGCGGGCCCGCGCGCTCGCGCTCCTGAAAAGTGTGCGCATCCCCGAGCCGGAGCGGCGGCTTGCTCAATATCCCCACGAACTGTCGGGCGGGATGCGGCAGCGGATCGTCATCGCCATGGCGATGGCCTGCGAGCCGCGGCTGTTGATCGCGGACGAACCGACTACTGCGCTCGACGTGACGATCCAAGCCGAGATCCTCGCGCTGATCGACCGGCTCAAGCGCGAGAACGGGATGGCGGTCCTGTTCATCACGCACGATATGGCGGTCGTGGCGCAGATGGCCGACCGCGTCGTCGTGATGTACCGCGGCAAGATCGTCGAAGAGGGGCCGGTCGCGCAGATCTTCGAAAATCCGCGTCACGACTACACGAAGATGCTGCTCGCCGCCGTGCCGAAGCTCGGCGAAATGCGCGGCACGACCGCGCCCGAGCCGATGCGAACGCTGGACGCGACGCCCCGGCCGTCGCCCTCGACGACACAGGCCGCATCGAACTCCGCCAATCCCGAGGTTCTTCTCGACGTCAAGAATTTGACCACCCGCTTTCCCGTCAAGGGTGGCGTTCTGCGCCGCACGGTCGCCAACGTCCATGCGGTCGAGGACGTGAGCTTCTCGATCAACGTCGGCGAAACGCTTTCGCTGGTCGGCGAATCCGGCTGCGGCAAATCCTCCTGCGGGCGCTCGATCCTCAGGCTGGTCGAACCGCAAGGCGGAGAAGTCTGGCTGAACGGCTGGGAGGTTCGCAAGCTCGCGCCCCTGGAGCTGCGGCGCGCCCGGCGCGAGATGCAGATGATCTTCCAGGACCCTTTCGCCTCGCTCAACCCGTATCGGCGCCTGCGCGACCAGGTGGCGGAGCCGCTGGTCAATTTCGGGCTGGCCTCGAAGAGCGAGATCGAGGATCGCGTCGCGAGGCTGTTCGATCGCGTCGAATTGCCGCGCAGCTTCCTGACGCGCTATCCTCACGAACTCTCGGGAGGCCAGCGCCAGCGCGTCGCGATCGCACGCGCCATCGCGCCCAATCCCAAACTCGTCGTCGCCGACGAGGCGGTGTCGGCGCTCGACGTCTCCGTGCAGGCGCAAGTTTTGAACTTGTTGATGGAATTGCAGGCCGATCTCGGCCTATCCTTTCTGTTCATCAGCCACGACATGGCGGTGGTGGAGCGCATTTCGCATCAGGTCGGCGTGATGTATCTCGGTCGGATCGTCGAACTGGGTCCGCGATCGGCTGTCTTCGAAGACCCGCGGCACCCCTATACGAAATCGCTGATGGCGGCGGTGCCGCTCGCCGATCCGCGGCGCCGACGGATTCACGAAAATGCGAGTACGAAACCGCTCAGTTCTCCGATATTTCCAATTGGGCATCAGGCGGAGCGGTCGACCTACGACGAGGTGACGCCTGGACATTTCGTCCTGCGGCGGAATTAGCGGCGCGGCCGGGAAATCGCGCGTAACGGATAAGAACGAGGAGAGGACAATGCCGATCAAGAACCGACTTGCCGAAATGCAGGACGAAATCGCCGGGTGGCGACGAGATTTCCACGAAAACCCCGAGTTGATGTACGACACCCATCGGACCGCGGAAATCGTCGCGGCGAAGCTGCGCGAATTCGGCTGCGACGAGGTGGTCGAGGGCATCGGGCGCACGGGCGTCGTCGGCGTCATCAAGGGCCGCAACGACGCGGGCCGCGTGGTCGGCCTGCGCGCCGACATGGACGCGCTGCCGATTATCGAGGCGACGGGGTTGCCCTACGCCTCCAAGACGCCGGGCAAGATGCACGCCTGCGGCCACGACGGCCATACCGCAATGCTGCTCGGCGCCGCGAAATATCTCGCCGAGACCCGCAATTTCGGCGGTTCGGTCGCGGTGATCTTCCAGCCCGCCGAAGAGGGCGGGGCCGGCGGCCGGGCGATGGTCGAAGACGGCCTTATCGACCGTTTCCGCATCCAAGAAATCTACGGAATGCACAATTCGCCGGGTCTGACGGCCGGCGCCTTCGCCATCAAGCCGGGACCCTTCTATGCGTCGACCGACCAGTTCACCATCAAGGTGACCGGCCGCGGCGGCCATGCGGCCAAGCCGCATGTGACGATCGACCCGACGGTCATCTCCTGCCACATCGTCCTGGCGCTGCAGACAATCGTCTCGCGCAACGCGAATCCGTTGCAGTCGATCGTCGTTTCGGTCACCAGCATGCGGACCGAGAGCGACGCCTACAACGTGATCCCCGAGCACGTGGAGCTTCGCGGCACGGTTCGAACCTTCGACAAGGACCTACGCGCCGCGGCGGAGGCGCGGCTGAAGGCGATTGCGAGCCAGACCGCCGAGGTGTTTGGCGGCCGGGCGGACGTCGACTGGCACGTCGGTTATCCCTCGATGGTGAACCACGACAGGGAGACGATGTTCGCCGCCGAGGTCGCGCGCCGCGTCGCCGGAAACGTGAATACGGAGACGTCCGCGATCATGGGCGGGGAGGACTTCGCCTATATGCTGGAAGTGTGCCCCGGCGCTTACATCCAGATCGGCAACGGCGACACCGCCGACGTCCATCACCCCGCCTATAATTTCAACGACGACATCATCCCGGCCGGCGCGTCCTATTGGGCCGAGCTGGTCGAGACCCGGATGCCCGCCGCCTGACGCTCGGCTTCTCCCATTGAGCAATCCGCCCGGCGCAAGGCCAAGCCGCGTCGGGCGGGAGGCGGCGCTCCGCTCGCGTATGGCTCTCGCCCGCGCTATGAGAGGCCGACACGACCGCTGCGCCGTCACAGGAAGACGGATTCGGTGATGCGCGGAGCCGGCGTCGGGGAACTTCGCGCCGTCCTCAAGCTTGAGTCACTTTCAGGGAGGGGACCGTTCCCCATGACGATGGTGTCGTTTTGACCGCACTTGCGCCCAGTAGCTCGGCTGAGACGCCGCTCGAGGACGCGGCTCCCGGGCACGAGGACTGGCGCGCTGTCGGCGAGAGGTTCCGCCGGACGAACGACAGGCTTCCTTCGCCCTGGGAAGACATTTTCGGGCCGTTGCGGACCGGGAAGAGAGACGGTCTCGTCGTCGTTGGCCAGGTCGGCCAATCCCTGGACGGACGGATCGCGACGACGACGGGGCGCTCGTGTTACATCAACGGCGCGGCCGGGCTGGCGCACCTTCATCGGCTGCGCGCCCTCGTCGACGCGGTGGTGATCGGCGTTGGCTGCGCTCTCGCCGACGACCCTCAATTGACTGTGCGTCACGTCCGCGGCCGCAATCCCGCCCGCGTCGTCATCGACCCGCGCGGGCGGCTCGCGCCGACAGCCAGGGTTCTCGCCGAGGACGGCGTGCGCCGCGTCGTCGTCACGGGGCAGGGCGCGCTGGCCCAATGTCCCGGGGCCGAGATCGTCGTTTTGCCGGCGGAGGACGGGCGCATCGAGCCGGCCGCCGTTCTGGCGAGCCTCGCCGAGCGCGGCATGCGCCGAATTCTCGTCGAGGGCGGGCCGGAGACGTTGTCCCGCTTCCTTGCGGCGCGCTGCGTCGACCGCTTGCACGTGATCGTCGCGCCGATCATCCTCGGCGACGGCCGTCCCGGCTTCTCGCTCGGACCGATCGACCGGGTCGAGCAAGCGCTGTCGCCGCCGATGCGGGTCCATCGGCTCGACGACGAGGTGCTGTTCGATTGCGACCTCAGCGCTCAGCGCGCGCCAATCGGCGAGGCGAAAAAGTCGACGTGACCGACGCGGATTGACGAGCGGCGCAGCGAGACATGGGCGCGGCGGCGTTCGAGCCAGCACTCCGCGTCCGTGTGTGGCAGATCGCCCATCTCGCCGGCCGCCGCCGCCCAACCGGCGAGGAATTCGCTCTGAATCGCGGCGTCCTCGGGGCCGAACGCCCAGTCCGACGAGCCTGTGACGACGGCCCAGCCGAGCGCCTCGAATCGCGCGATGGCGTTGGAGCCGGCTGCCGGACCCAAAGCCGGGCCAAATCCCTTGTCGCGCCGCTGATGCCGATTCACGGCCTCGACCATCTCGGCGTCGAACGCCTCCGCCGGCTCGAACGAGACGCGCCCGTCATAGATGAGCGCCGCATAGAAGGGCAGGCGGCGCGCGGCGCATTGAGCGACCAGCCGTTCGAGCCAGTCCTCCGAGACGAGGTCGAGCAACGCAGAAGCCGTCACCAGATCGGCTGGCTGAGCGAAAGCCTCCTCGAGGCCGCCGGCGATATTTAGGACGGAGGGCGCCAGGCGTTGGCCGGGGAGTGGGGGCGAAACGCGCTCAAGCAGGGCGGAATCGTGATCGATTAGCCGCCACGTCTGCTGGACTGGCAGTCGCGAGGCGATCGCGCGCACCGTCGATCCGGCGCCGCAAGCCAAGTCGACGACCGTAATCGAGCTTCGCTTCGCCGCCGAGGCTGCGACGGTGTCGAGAACCTCTCGATTGCGCGCGCGCGCGTCATACGGTTCTCGCAGCGCCAGCCAGGCGGCTGAAAATCCGCTCATGATCGCTCCAGGGCTTGCGAGAACGCCAGCGAGGCGTCGTCCCAGGTTGGTAGAGCCGCGGCGGCGGCGCGCGCGGCGGCGGCGAGCCGTTGACGCTCTGCGTCGTCCGTGATCAGCCGGCGCATCGCAAAGGCAAGGGCGGCGGGGTCGTCCGGAGGCGCCAGTAGCCCGGCGCCCTCTGGGATGGTCTCGGGCACGGCGCCGCCTGCGGCGCCGATCACGGGAAGGCCATGCGCGATCGCCTCGGCGAACGCCATCCCGTAGCCCTCGAAGCGCGACGCCAGCACGAAGACGTCGGACGTCGCGTAGAGCTCCGCGAGCCGTTCGTCCGGGATTGCGCCGGTGACGCGCACCCGATCCGAAAGACCGAATTTGGCGATGTCCTGGCGAAGCCGGGCAGTCGCCTCGGCGTCGCGGCCGAGGTCGCCGACGATGGTGAGCCGCCACGCGAGGTCGAGAAGGCGCGCCGCCGCCGCCAGAAGCACGTCGTAGCCCTTGCGGCGCGTGACGGCGCCGACGGACACCATCTCGATCGGGCGGCCGCCGGTCGGGCGCGCTGGAGCCGGGTCCTTCCGGTCGTTTCCCGGCCGCACGACCGTGATGCGATCAGGCGGCGCGCCGTAATCGGCGACGAGGACGCGCGCGGTGAAGGCGCTGGTGACGATCACGCGTCGGGCGCAGGCGAGGGCTTCGGTCTCGCTTCGCCGCAGCGCGGCGGCGCGGTCCTGGGAAAGCCCGGTTTCGAGCGCGAGCGGATGATGCACAAGCGCGACGAGATCGTGGCTGGCGCCAAGTCGCCGCGCGGCCTCGGGGAGCGCTCCGAGCGCCAAGCCGTCGACCACCACCGTCCAGCCCTCGGGAACCGAGGCGAGAACCGCCAGCGCCTTGGCGCGGGCCCTCTCGTCAGGAAAGGGAAAGCCGTCGCCGAGATTGAGCGTCTCGATCCGCCAGCCAAGCGCGCCGAGCCCTTGCACGATGCGCCGATCGTAGACGAAGCCGCCGGTCGGCGTCGCCAGGTCACCCGGCGCGGCGAACGCCGCAACTCTTACCACAAGGGCGCCTCGCACCAGGCGCGAGCGACATGCGATTCCGAGATGGTGACGCGGATCGCATGGAGTTCGCGTCCCTCGCGGCCGAGCCGGCCGGCTCGCGCCTCAGCCGCCAGGCCGTCGAACACATGCTTGGTCAGGAATTCGGTTGTCGTGTTGTGGCCTTTGAATTCGGGTGCGTCGTCGAGGTTGCGATAGTTCAGCGGCCGGAGGATCGCCTTCAGCGCCTCGTGCGCGCGCCCGATGTCGATGACGATCCCGTTCGGATCGAGCCGCTCGGCGAGGAAGGCGGCGTCGACCACGAAGGTCGCGCCATGCAGCGCCTGGGCGGGGCCGAACACCTCGCCCCGAAACGAATGAGCGATCATGATGTGCTCGCGAACTTCAACCCCGAACATTCTGGCCTCCTATCAACGACCCGGTCAGGCCGCGGGATAAGCGATGAGTTGGCAAAGGACGCCGCTCTTCGCGGCGAGAATATCTGGGAGCCGAGCCGGAAGCTCGTGAAAGGCGACGGCCGGAGCGATCAGGGCGTCGAGCGCGGGGTCGGCGAGCAGATCGAGCGCCGCAGACAAGCGACGCCGGTGCGTCCAGCGCGGCCGATGCGACGGGGCGACTTGCCCGACTTGGCTCGAAATGAGCTTGAGGCGGCGGCTGTGAAACGCCCCGCCGAGCGGAACCGCGACGTCGCCGGCGCCATGCCAGCTCATCTCGAGAACGGTCGCTTCGTCGCCGGCGAGGCGGATCGCGGTTGCAAGACCCGCGGCGGTCCCGCTGGCGTGGACGACGAGATCGCACTCGCCGCTCGCTGCGTCCGGCGTCGCGAAGTGGACGCCGAGCCGCTCGGCGAGGGCGGCGCGAGAGGGTTCGATGTCGACCAGCGTGACATGCGCGCCGGGCAGCCGGGCGCACAGCCTTGCGAACAAAGCGCCGACGACGCCGGCGCCGACGATCGCGATCCGGTCGGCGATGGCGGGCGCAGCGTCCCACACCGCGTTGAGCGCCGTCTCCATATTGGCCGCGAGGACGGCGCGAGCGGGCGGCATTCCATCTGGAATAAGCGCGACCGCATCCGCAGGCGCACAGAAAACGCTCTGATGCGGATGGAGCGCAAAGACCAGGCGGTTCAGGAGGGCGTGCGGTCCGCGCTCGACCCGGCCAACCATCGCGTAGCCGTATTTGACGGGAAACGGGAAGTCCCCGCCCATGAAGGGCGCGCGCATGCGCTGGCGTTCCGTCTCGGGCACGCGGCCTGCGGCGACCAGCCGCTCGGTGCCGCGGCTGACGCCGCTGAAGAGCGCGCGCACTACGACATCGCCGGATTTCGGCGCCGCGAGCGTCTCGCGCCGAATCTCCACTCGGCCGGGGTTTACGTACCAAAGGGCTTCAGCGTTCACTTCCAATTGATCCGCCGCCATGCCCGACTCTCGCCTTGGACTTGCCCTTCACGAACGTTATAGCCTCCAGCAACTGGAAACAGCGGACATCACCGAAATGTTGGATCGATCAGGCGCGCCGGTGGTCAAAGCGCCGCGCCGCACGTTGGCGCTTTTCCGCCGCCGGATAGTGTATTTTGCGCTGGTCGGTTGCACAATGGCGGGGATTCTGCGCCTCGCGACCGCGGCCGTTCCGCCGGCCGACGCCGGCGCCATAGCGTTTCTCGTCCTCTTCACCATCACTCTGCCGTGGACGGTCATCGGGTTCTGGAACGCGGCGATCGGGTTTCTCCTGATGTGCGGGGCGCGCGATCCCGTGGAGAGCGTCAATCCGATGGCGACGAGCATCCGGGGCGACGAGCCGATCCGGGCGCGGACCGCGATCCTGATGTGCGTTCGCAACGAGGCTCCGGCGCAGGTCGTGCGCAATCTACGTCCGCTCGTCGAGGGCCTCTCGGCGGCGCGCGTCGCCGATCGGTTCGATCTCTACCTCTTGAGCGACACCAGCGACCCCGAGATCGTCCCGGCCGAGGAGGCCTGCTTTTCCGCCTTCGTCGCGAGCCACGGCGGCGAGCTTCCGATCACCTACCGCCGCCGTACCGTGAACACCGGGTTCAAGGCCGGCAACATCAGGGACTTCTGCGAGCGCTGGGGCGAGGGCTACGACTTCGCCATCACCTTGGACGCCGACAGCTTCATACCCGCGGCGCCGCTGCTGCGCCTGGTGCGGGTCATGCAGGCGAACCCGACGCTCGGCATCCTGCAAACGCTCGTGATCGGAATGCCTTCGGAGAGCGGGTTCACGCGCCTGTTCCAGTTCGGCATGCGCTTGGGGATGCGCTCCTACACGCTGGGCTCGGCTTGGTGGCAGGGCGATTGCGGACCCTATTGGGGTCACAACGCCATTCTGCGGCTGCAGCCGTTCACGGCGCATTGCCGATTGCCCGCGCTGCCGTCGCGTGGCCCGCTCGGCGGTCCTGTCCTCAGCCACGACCAGGTGGAGGCCGCGCTGATGCGCAGGGCCGGCTACGAGGTCAGGGTCTTGCCGGTGGAAGGAACAAGCTGGGAGGAAAATCCGCCGACGCTGCTCGAATACATCCGCCGCGATCTGCGTTGGTGTCACGGCAACATGCAATATTGGCGGCTTCTCGGTCTGCCCGGGCTCAAGGGGGTGAGCCGGTTCCAGTTGGTTCTGGCCATTCTGATGTACGTCGGCTCGCCGGCCTGGATGGCGATGATGGCGCTCGGCGGCGTCGAACTCGCCTTCGCCAAAACCTCGGCTGGTCCCGCCGTCCATGCCGGGGGAGGCGCGGGCGGAGCGTTGCTTGCGATCATGTTCGTGATGATTTTCGCGCCGAAGGCGGCGAGCGCGATCGACATCCTCCTCCGGCGCGACTTGCGCCGGGCGTATGGCGGCGCCGGCTTGTTCCTCGCCAATCTCGGGGCCGAGTTTGTCTTCTCGCTGTTGTTGTCGCCGATCATGGCGCTGAGCCAGACGATCTTCCTGGTGCGTTTGTTGGCGTTCCGGCGCGCCGGCGCCTGGAGCAGCCAAGTGCGAGATACGCATGCGGTTCCCTGGAGCCTGGCGTGGCGACAGCTTTGGCCGCATACGTTCGTAGGCTTCGCTTTGCTGAGCCTGGTCGCGGTCGCAAGGCCTGACGCAATCGGTCTCGCGCTTCTCGCCGCCGCAGGCTTGGCCTTGTCGGTCCCTTTCGCGGTGGTGACTGCCGAGCCCCTGTTTGGCGCGCTGCTGTCGCGGCGGGGGATTGGCCGCATCCCCGAGGAGACCGCGCCCACGCCGCCGCTGGCGCTATCGGATTTCGAGACCGAAGCCACTTAGCCGGCGGTCCTATCGCCGGTCGGATGTCGGTTCTCCGACTTTTTTCGGCGGACTCCTCGCCAAAGGGGCAGTCTTCATCCTTGAATGTGGTGTTGATTAACCGAACGGTAAAAGCCGAAGGAAACAATTCGGCGTCCCAGGTCATAAGGAACGAGCGAACGGCCCAGTGGGAATCATGATTGCCTCATTCAAAAAGTTTCTCAGCGAAAAGTCCGGCGCAACGGCGATCGAATGCGCACTAATCGCCTCGTTGATCGCCGTCTTTATCATCGGCGCCTTGCAGGTGCTCGGCGCCGGCATCAGCAGCGAGTTCGTCGAAGTCGGCAACGCTCTGAAGTAATCTAAAGGAAAACGGCGCAGCGCATTCGGCGCTTTTTTTGCGGGATGCGCCAGCCCGGCGTTATCCGCAGCCCTTGCGGCGCGCGCTTCGCCTGTGATCCTCGCAGGCGCCGCCGTCCACCGCGGCGGCGCGCCGCGCCATTTCGGCCTCCCGAACACCGCCTCGCCGGACGGCGCGTCCAAGCGCATTTGCGCACCCGCCGCCGGCGATCCCACCCGACTACCTCTTTTTGGGTACAAATTTCGGCAAATTGTTCCTGTGCGCGATTTTTGGCGCACATGGCGGCGCGATCGCCTTACCCGAACGGCCATCTTGCGTCAGCACGCCGAACCGAAAATTGTTACTGATGGAACACCTGCGAAAATCACCGAAGATGACAAAAACAACAACAATGGAAGCGTGATCTACAACGCATTATAATAAAGGCACAGTATAACATTGTTTCGGGGGTGTCGATATAAATAGACAGACGATGAGTGGGCGCGTTGCGTCTGCCGGGCCTGCAAACAGCCCGGGAGCGCCGCGAAACGGGCGTATCAGGGTGGCAAAAAACCTTGCGGAGGCAGTCATGCAGTCCCGTGTTGTGTATCTGATGGGCGAGAATGAGTTGCTGCTCGAAGGTCTTAGGCGGATCCTCATCGAGGCGAGCTTCTGCGATGCGGCGACCATCACGCGCATAGATGACATGGATCCGGTCGTATTGGGAGAAGAACGGCCGATCGTTTTGATCATCAGCGTGGGTGAAAATCACGCGACAATACTTGAGCAGGTCCAGCGACTGAAGAAACAGCAGCCGACCGTCCGGGTGTTCCTCCTTGCGAACCACAACCAATTGGACGACGACAAGATCGTCGCTGCATTCCGCAGCGGTGTGAACGGATATTGTCTGAAGCCGACGTGCGAGAACTTGCTGCGGTCGCTCGAATTGGTCATGGAGGGTGAAGCGATCTTGCCCGCGACGACGTTGTCGCACCTCCTCCGCAAGGACAGCTTCTTGGTGACGTGCGAGGTGGACAAGACGGCGCCGGCGCACATGGCTCCCATTGCCAATCCCATCGCCGTCGAACCGCAGGCGATCCACAGTCCGCGCCTGTCCGGGCAAGAGCAGTGCATTCTGCGTTGCTTGATCGAAGGCGATTCCAACAAGGTGATCGCGCGCAAGCACGACATCACCGAGGCGACGGTGAAGGTGCACGTAAAGGCGATCTTGCGGAAGATCAGGTTGAACAACCGCACCCAGGCCGCGATATGGGGAATTCACAACAGCGCGTTCATGACCGCGCCCCCCAAGACCGCGGAGCGGCCAACCGTTCGGCTGCTCGGTCAGCCCTTGTAAAGGAAAGCGTCCTGGCCGCCAGGACGCTGCCCTTCTCCTGAGCAAGGAGGAAGCCGACGCGTTTTCCGGGGGAGTTCGATGATTTTTGGCTATTGCAGCGTCAGCCCGTTCGAACCCGCTGGCAGGCTCGATGCTCAAAAGCGCGATCTGGCGGCGGCCGGCGCGCAGCAATTTTTTTGCGAGAAGACGAGCGTGTTCGGCAAGACGCCTGAACTGGAGCGCGCGATCGACTCCGCCAAGAACGGCGATGTGATCGTCGTCACGAAACCCTATCGGATCGCGCGTTCGACAAAGGGCGTCGTGGCGCTGATTTCCCGCCTCGGTCGCAAAGGCGTCGGCCTTCGCATTCCCAACACGCCGATCGACACCAGCACGACCACAGGGCGTATGATTCTCGGCTCGGCCCCGCTTTGGTCGCTGGGCGCATCGCCGGTGCGCGCGCTGCTGTGGGACGCCGCGTTGGCTTGGCGTCGGCGCGGGTAGGCGGGGAAGGCTTTTGCGGCTTACCAAGGCCATTGCGCCACAAGGTCGCGCAACTCCTGAATTCCTCCGGCCAGTTCATAGCACGCCAGCAAGCCGCAGGCGTAGAACGTAAGCGCGGAGCGCCTCTCCCAGCGGACGAACCAGAGCCCGATCGGCGTACTCGCGCGCAACTGCGCAAGTTGCGCGAAGGCGGCGGCCACGGCGAAGCTTCCCACAATGTCGGCGGGATAGTGGAGCGCCAGCACGATGCGGGAAAGCTCCGGCAGAAGCGTACAGACCAGAGCGATCGCGCCGAGCCGGGATCGAACGAGCACGATGGCGATCGCCAATCCTGCGAACAGAGTCGCGCGTGCGCTCGGAAACGAGTGGGAGGCGACGAAAGACGTCGCCCTCAGGGCGGCGATGTCGCCAAGGACGGACGGCGGATGGAGGTTGATCGCCGGATCGAAGATCGGCTTGGGCGGCGTCGGCAGCGCGATATTGGCAAGGTGGGCCGCCATCGCTGCAAGGACCGCCGCAATCGCGCCGCTCGCCAACCGCGCGCGTTGCTGGTCGTTCGGTTCGATGCGCCAGCACAGCCAGAGCAGAAACACGACGCTGACGGTTTGAAACGTCGGCCAAGCGAGCACGAATGCGAGGCGATCCACGTCCTGCCAGCGTGCCGCAACGCTGTTGACGGTCCTTGCCAGCGGCCTGTCAAGCCAATCCGGCCGGAGGGCTATGATGATCGCCGCGAGAAACGCGAACAAAGAGGCGACGGCTCGCTTCAGGTAGTCTGGTTCCGATTGCTTTTGCGCCATAGGCCATCTTCCGTAGTGGCCCGAAACCCGGCTGCGGCCGGCGATAGCAAGGCGATACCGCTGGCGAAGTCGTGAGCACAAAGGGTAGCAGAGCCGAAGTCGAATCTTGAGGGGAACACCGAAGTAATCCCATTGCCTGGCCTGCGCGTTCCGCGCCGGAAACCTCAGCGCCGTCAGGTAAATGATCTCGCTTCTTCCGCGCCTCACAGGATAAGCTGTCCCCACACCCGTCCGATGCACATCGAAGCGGGCGCAAAAAGGAGGACAGGATGCTGACGCGTCGAACCTTCGTCGCCTCGCTCGGCGCGCTCTGCGCCACGCCGCAATACGCGAGCCCCAGTCTTGCCGCCGGCCCGACGCCGACGACCGCTGTCGACTTCGACGTGCCCCGCGGCGCCTGTGACACCCATGTCCACGTGATCGGCGATCCCGCCCGGTTTCCGATGTCGCGCCAGCGCGACTACACACCGTCCGCCGCGACAGCCGACGACCTGCGGCGGATGATGGAGTTTCTAAAGCTCGACCGCGTGGTGATCGTCACGCCCACCGTCTATGACGGCGACAATTCCGCGACCCTCGCCGCCATCAAGGAACTCGGGCCGGACCGCGCGCGCGGCGTTGCTCTGGTCGATGAGGCCGCGCCGCCGAGTGTTCTCGATTCCTTGAAGGAAGGGGGCATCGCCGGCGTGCGTCTGCTGCTCTCCGCCGCCGCGGCGATGCATCGCGAGGCTACCGCCAAGCGCATTGAGGCCGCGATCGATCAGGCTCAGGCGCGGCAATGGCATCTCGACATCGAGGCGCCGCCAGACGCGATTGCGGCCGTCGCGCCGCAACTCGCGTCGTCGCCCGTGCCGCTCGTCTTCGACTATTTCGCCTGGCTTGCCGGCGGGGTGGAGCAGCCGGGCTTCGACGCCGTGGCGTCGCTCGTGAAGTCCGGCCGCGCCTACGTCAAGTTTGCCGAACCTTACCGCCTTTCCAAGCAGTCGCCGGACTATGAGAATCTGAAGCCGGTTGTGGAGGCTCTTGTCGCCGCCAACCCCGATCGGATGCTCTGGGGGTCGGGCTGGCCGCACGTGGATTCGGGCTCGATTGCGGGACGTGCGCGAACGGATCCTTCGCCCAACCTGCCGATCGATGACGGGCATCTCCTCAATCTGCTGGCCGACTGGGTCCCGAACGCCCAGACACGGCGTAAGATCCTCGTCGACAACCCGGCGCGTCTCTATCGCTTCTAGCGATGGCTTAAGAAAATCGCCACACGCTCCGCGCGAGGCGGCCGCCCGGGCGCCGAACGACGGATTGGGGTGGGCGAAAGACCGTGCGTCCGTCTTTGCGTCCTTTGGCCGCACGATCGCGGCCTGACGAACCTCGAGCTTCACTCGAGCCGTGCGGGGAGGCGAGTTCGACGTATCGCCGCGCGACCCGAACGGCGTCGAAGGCGCTTGCCATTCGACGCGCGCCGCCGGAAAAGCGCAGCCAGAGCCCGTCGTCGTTCAAGACGGCGTTCAGCGCGGCGGCCATGACGTCGGACTTGGTGTCGGTGACGATTCCGTTCACGCCGTCCACCAGCACGTCGCGGCTGATCTCCGAGGAGCCGACAATCGGCGCGCCGGCCGCAATCGCCTCCATCACCGTCCCCGACGCGACGGGGACCGCGTAGTGAGTGGGGAAGGCGGCCACCCGTACGCGGCCAAGCAGCGCGCGCAGCGTCGCAGCGTCGGTTTGACCGAGCAGAACGACACGCTTGCGCAGCCGGTCGGGCAGATCGTCCACAGTCTCGCGGGTGGGCTCGGTGACGTCGCCGACGATGTAGAGCGCGACCGTGGAATCATCCAGTTCGCCAAACGCGCGAATGGTGGCGCCAGGGTCCTTGTAGGGGAGGGTGCCGGAATGGAGGATGGCCCGCTCGCGGCCGGCGAGGTCGGCGCCGCGATAGGCCTGAAGGTCGACGCATTTGGGCACCACGGCGATCTCGCTCGCCGAAATTTTCAGATCGCGCTGGAGCGCGTCACGCAATTCGCTCGTCGTCGCGATCACATGATTGCTGCGCCGGGTGCTGAAGCGTCGGATCGTCCGCCATATCGGAGCGAGCGGTCCCTTGCGCGGCTGAAGGTCGTGAACGACCTGAGCGGTCGGGGCGTGAAACGGCAGCGGCACCGCCTCGTTGTGCACGATCAGGTTCGGCTGGAAACGATCGATCGTCGATTTTGCCCGCAACCACGCGGCGACGGACGCCACGCCGCTTAACGGCGTCCGGCTCAACGCATGAATTGCGAGGTCGAGGCGCGGGGCCAGAAGCCGCTGGAACTCCTCTTCGCTCCCGAGGCTGCCAACGACGATCCGAACGTCGTGGCCGAGTTCCAGCAAAGCCTGAGCGAGCGCGACGATGAAGATGTTGACGCCGTCAGGCGAGTCGAGACCCTCGCGACGGGTCAGTACAAACCGCAGTCGATTTGCGTGTTCCATATCGAAGACCGTCCGCCTTGGGACGTCTTCGGCCCAATTCTACTCGATCGCGACAGACTTCGATAAAGCGTATGAAGCCCGCCGCGATCGCCGCGCCGAAGCCGAGAGAGGGCGGTGGCGCGCGGCAGAGACTGGAATTGGGTCAGGGACGTCCGGGTTCATCTCGAGATTGCCTCCGCAGATGACGCGTAGCGGCGACCGGGAGCACGGGACGAGTCCAATCGCCGATCACCGCGTAGCGAACTGTAGATGTCCATCAGCCGACTGAAATTGACCTCGGGCGTGTAGCACTCCTCGTAGATCGCCTGCGCGCGGCGCCCGATCTCCTCGAGCGCCGAAGGGTTGGCGACTGCCCAGCGAACACGCTCAGCGAGCGCCGCGGGGTCGCCGGCTGAAAACGTCAAGCCGGTGACGCCGGGCTCGACCAGTTCCTTCAGAGTGGAGAGATCGGAGCAGATCACGGGGAGGCGGCTCGAGAACGCCTCCACCACCGTCACGGGAAACATTTCAAATCCCGACGAAGGCAGCACCAGGAACTTCGCCGATTGCATCTCCTTCTGAACCACCTCGTGCGGCTGGCGCCCGAGATAGCGGATCCGATCGTTGCCGCTCCGCTCGACGAGTTCCGAAAGCGGACCGTCGCCGATGATTCTCAAGGGGTAGTCGATCGTCTTCCAGGCTTCGAGAAGGATCGGTATCCCCTTCTGCATATCCAGCCGACCGACGAACAAGGCGCCTTCGCGGGGCAGGTTGTCGAACACCGGCGGCCTAGCCGTGCAATTCGGCTTGACGACGATTTTCTCCTCCGGCAACCCACCTAGAGTGAACTTTTGCTTGGCGCAATTCGTCAGGGTTATGAAGCGGTCGACCTTGCGCGTCCAGGTTAGAGCCCATTTGTGGAACTCGACCATCGCGCTGACGGCGAACGTTCCAACTCTGGAATTGCGGTAAACCGCTTTCGGAACGGTCCACCAGGAGGAGTGGCCGATGCTCCGTTCTCTGAGCTTTTCCTCGGGATAGAGGAGCGCCGAGGGACAAAGGATCCGGTAGTTATGCAGGGTGAGCACGGCCGGCACGCCGGCATCCCGGCAAGCGTCCAGAATGGAGGGGCTCAACCGCGGGAAGAAATTGTGGATGTGAACCACATCCGGCCCAAATTCCGCGATCTTCTTCGCCAGCGCGCGCCGGGCCCAGGGATTGTAAATCACCTGGAGCGCGGTGGCGATCGTGTGCAGCGCTCCGCCGATGTCGTCATTGCTGACCGAATACAATTCCACATCGACGCTGCTGTTCTTGAGCAGCGACAGTTCTTCGCGAACGATGCTGTCCTCGCCTCCGGCTATGCGGTAGAAATTGTGAACCAGCAGAACTCGCATCCGATTTCCCCATGCGCCGCCCGTGAGGTCGATCCGCCGCCCTGCGCCGCGAAGCGATGTGCGATCAGTTCTTTCCCTGTTGCGCATTGAGCGCGTTGGCGACGCCCTTGGTCTCCAACGCCACGTCGACGACGTCTCCCGGCGCAAGCTCGAGATTTTCGTCCGCCGCCAGGCTTTGGGGGCCGTCGTCGCCGATCCGATGGACCGTGATGGTCGGCTGTCCGCCTCGCCCTGGCAGCAATTGGGAGGGGAGCATATTGGTGTAGACCATCTTCTCGCCTGTGCTCTTGAGCCTGGCGGTCGTCTCAGCGAGGCGAAGATTGGCGTCCTGCAGCTCGCGCCAAGCGTCGACTTGCGCTTGGTTGTCGACCTTTTCGAGCTGCCTGGCGAATTCGCTTCGCTGGCGCTCGACGTTTGACATCTCCACCACGGTTTGCAGGAGCTGATCCGAGGAAAGGAGCACCGCGCGCCGCGTGTCCGACAGCCGGGCTGTGGTCGCCATGCCCTTCTCGGAGAGCGCTCTCGCCTTCTCGAAATCGTCCGCGTCGGCCTGGGTTCCCTCCTCGTCCTTCTTCCTCTTTTCCGCAAGGGTCGCGAGCTGATTGTCCGCTTTCGCGATCGCGTCGCGCAGCAGGGCCTTGTCCCGCTCGCGATCGGAAAGACGCGCCTTGAGAAGCGCGGCCTCGTTCTGCTTGATGTGATCGGCGAGCTCCGAGGGGATGGGCGCCTGACCGCCCGCGTACTCGACCCCTTGTTGGCCGAGCTCCGTGCGAAGGCGCCATATGCGCGCCTGCTCCATGGCGTAGTTCGCCCACAGCGTCTCGTAATCGGATCGATAGTCCGCCGCTTGCAGCACCGGGTTGGCCAAGCGAAACTGCATCAGATCATAGCCGCCCGCGGTCGCGACCGCTTGCCGGACGGTCATGCCGGGACGGAATGGGAGTTCGCCAGGCCGCGCCACGTCGCCGTTGACGTAGATCGGACGGTACTCGGCGACCGTGACGACGATCGCCTCGGGTACGATCAGGTGCTGGACCTCGCGCCCGTCGGCTGTCGTCTGCTGGTAAAGCTTGTTCGAAAGGCTTAGGGCGATCTTCGTGCGCGCGTCTGCGATGGTGAGGCCGGCGACCTTCACCTGACCGGCCAAGGGCAAGGCGATCTCGCCGCTCACGCCGATGGGCGAGCGTTGCCGAAAGTCTGGCGCCCCCGTCACCGAAATTTCGAGCGCGTCGCCGGCGTGCAGTTTGTACTCGGCCAAAGCGGAGGCGGGGACGAAGGCGAAGACGGCGATGAGGGACGCTTGCCAGCGCGCCCAACCGGCCGTTCGCAGTGATGCCAAAAAATGCTTCATGGCGTTGGCGCCCTCACCGACGCGGATCGTTTCCGATCGCGAAACAAGATTGCGGCCGTTCGCATTCGCGCGCCACCGCCGGACCCGACCGAATCCTATCAGAAACGGCGACGGACACGAGACGCCGAGCGCGCGTCGGGCCGGATCATTTGGGGTACGCCCTGCGAACCAAACCGTCGCAACTTCACGCCGCGGAGCCGGCGTCCGGTTGCGGAGATTGCGCCAGCGAGGGTAGGAGGCCGGCGTTAGAGACGCGATCAGCGCGCCGGCGAGCGCGCGCGCAACTGCGAAGGGCGATCAGATAGCCGTAGAGGTACGCGTGGCCCACCGCCGAGATCGGGCTCTCCAAGGCCGAATTCACGAAGCAGCCGAGGAACGTCGTGATGAAGACGCTCGCGGCGTGGTTGCGCATTCCTCGCGGCAGATCGCGAGGCGGAAAGGCGGCGACGAAAGCGGAAATGAAAAGACCCAACCCCAAGACGCCGCTTCGCAACAGGGATTCGAAGAAGGAATTCTCGACGCCGGTCGAAAGCGCCTCGAGCATGCGTTCGGGCGTCATCGTCCGAGGGTCGGGAAGGAAGGTGAACACTGGCATCCCGGGAAAATGATATTCCCAGCGGACTGACTCCTTGCCGTAGCCGACGCCGGCGCCGAAAGTGTCGACGATCGAGGTGAGCGCGTCTCTCACGAACGCGAGCCGGATTCCCGAATCCGGGCTCGACCGCATCATCTCGGGCACAAATTGGAGGCCAACCGCATAAGCGGTCGCGATCGCCGTGATGGCGGCGATCGCGACCAATCGGCCCGGCGCGCCGAAGACCATGGCGAGCACCACGACAGTCAGGATCTTGAACTGGATGAAGTGGCTCATGTAGGCGATCGTGAGAATTGCGGCGAGCCCAGCGTAGCGGCGCCAGTCGGTCGTCAGAAAGACGCCGCCCAAGATGAAGAACATGGCGATCAACACATTGTTGATCAGCGCGCCATAGAGCGCGATCATGGCTTGCGCCGCATCCTCGCCGGGGTAGCGAAACCCTTCCAGGTACATGACGGTCGGAGCCACCACGACGCATAGTGTGACTGTGATGGGCGCGCCGAAGAACGGATTTCCGGCGAGAATTCGACGTTGGAAATAGGCCTTCGCAGCCCATCCGACCGCGAGATAGGCGAGCAGAGGGATCAACTGCCTGACGATCGCGGCGTCGCGGAAATAGACCTGCCACGAGGCCGGGAACAGTTGGAATTCCGACAGCGCGGCGACGACGAGGCTAAAGGCGAAATAGGTGGTCAACAGGCGCGGCGGAACGGTCGACCGCAGGACCGCATAGGCGAGGCAGACGCCGAGGGGGATCACGATGAAAAGCGGGCCGATCAGTCGAAGGGAAATGCCAACCGCGCCGGGAAGCCAGATCGCGGGCAGGAAGAGGCCGTAGTCGAGCAGGTCCACCGGCGGTCTGCGCAAGCGGAGCGGATTGAACCGCTTCGCGAAACTGTCGCCAGTGACAGGAGCGTCGCTCATTTCAGCCTAGACCTTGTTCAGGACCACGGCCGCGATCTTGTTCTTAGGAACGAGCCGCAGGAATCCGCCGAGGCTCTCAGACGAGGCTTCCCCGGATTCCACGACGACGATCACCTCGTCGATCGTCGTCACGCTGGCTTCAAAGTCCGCGGTCTGCTCGACGGAGGGAAAATCTACGACAACGCAATCGTACTCCGCCCGTTGCTGCTGGAGCGTGGCGACGATCGAGAGCGAGGCGTTCAATTCGGAGATCGGCGCAATCGATCTCAGCAGCAGGACGACGAGGCTTTCGGACGCCAGATTGACCATCGCGAATCCGGTCGCAAGCTTCCGGCCCGGATTGGGCTCCAGCAAATTCTGGTCGGTCGAAGGCTTGCGCCAGTTGGCGTCGACGAGCAGCGTTCGCTGCCCGGATTCGGCGATGATCCTCGCTAGGTTCGCCGCGATCGACGACGTTCCCGCGCCCGTGGTCGGCGCCACCACGCCGATGATCAAGCCGCTTCGGCGCGTCTGGCGGCCCTGCAATCTGACTGCGAACTTATCCATGGTTTCGGAGAACTTTGCGGAGACGTTGGTGTAGGGTGGCTGCAGACCGTTCTGGCGAATTCGCCCTGGTCGCCATGATCGTCGTTTGATCCTGGGGATGCCTGCGACGATGTCGACGCCAGCGGCGCGCTGCACATCCTCGAGAGTCCCGAACGAGCGGTCCATCGCTTGCTTGAGTAGGGCGTGACCCACTCCGCAGGCCATGCCGCCTGCGGCGACGGTAGCCAAGACGACGAACGCTTTCGGCCAACTTCGATCAGTCGGCGGCTCGGCGGGCGTGATCACTCTGGCGGAGGGCGACACAAACTGGTCGGAAGTATCGTTGTAGTGGCGTTGCAGGAGATTGTTATAGAGCGCCCGAAAGGTTTCGGTCCTCGTCTGAAGCTCGCGAGATTTCTCCAGCGCCTGCTCCCCGGTTTCGGGCCCTGAAAACGGCGTGTCGGCGGCGAACGCCTTGGCCCGCAAATCCGCCAGCCTTTCCTGGACGCGAGCCGCCGCGTCCTGCTGGGTCTTGCGTTTCTGATTGACCTCATTGTCGATATAGGTCTGAGCGACGGCGTTCGCGATCGCCGCCGAGAGCAGGGGATCGCGCGAAGTGAAGCCGATCTCGATCGCGTTCGAAACCCCTATTCGACGAACCGAGAGGCCATGCCGAAGGCGGCGTATAGCGGCGATGCGTTCCGCCGCCGCCTTCGCGGCCGCGGTCGTTGGAATGTTGGAGGAGGCGAGCCCCGTAGCCAGGCCAGAGGGGCCGCCCGCGCCCGACGTTTCGCGCCCTTGCGCACGAGAGAGGAAGCGAGAGAGGAGGGCGGACAGTCCTTCAACCGTGCCCTCTTGGCCATCTTTGAAACGGTCTTGTTCGGCCACTCGCCCGACGACTTCGTTCGATTGAAGAAGTTCGACCTGGCTGTCGGCATAAGCGGGGTCGGCGGGAGGCGCTGGCCCAGCTTGTTCGGCGACCTGCCTCACCGGATCTTCGAGAAGGAGCGTCACGTAGGCGGTGTAATACGCAGGCGTGAGCTTGATGAACGTGAAGCCGATGCACAGGGCGGTGGCCAGCCAGAGGAAAAAGAGCCGCGCGCTCTTGCGCATGAAGCGAATCGCCGCGCGAACGTCGACCGTGTCCGGCTCGTCGGAACGAGGCGGCTCTGCGGGCAGGCCGTAAGGTAGAAGTCGGTTCGGAGCGGTGGGGATCATCGCAAAGACCTAACGTTCGGAGCGAGGCTGGCCGCCCCAACGAGGGGCCAAGAGAACGGCGGAAGCGCGTAACGAAGTCGCGGCGGCGACGCTGGGCAACGCCTCGGCGACGCCCTGAGGCGAGGAGGCGCGGGCTCTGGCCGCCGCGAACTTTAGGAAGAAAGCCGCGGAGACGACAAACACGACGCCTTCCCTCGCGATGATCGCGACGACGACAGCGATCGCGGGGTTCAGCATATGGCCGGAAAGGATGTAGGCGACAGCGAGGAAGACCGCCAAGCCGATGACCGTGAGAATGGCCCAGGCCCGCTCGTGGCCAAAATTGAACATATAGAGATTCGAAGTGCAGATATTCGCATTCATGAGAACCGGAAGAACAGCCATCGTGCGGACGATTGGGATCGCGTCGGAATAGCCGCTGCCGAACAGGCGGACGATCAAGAACGGCGCGAAGAAGTATAGGAAGAGGCTGAGCGCCGCGCCGACGAAGAGCGTCGACATCGATCGCCAAACGAGAGCAATTCCCGCGGCGGGATTGTGACGCGCGTAATAGGCCACGCGCGGCAAGAACGTCTCCGACATGACGCGAAAAAATGGCCTTGTCGCGCTCACGAACTTCTCGGCGATCGAATACTGGCCGGCGGCGGCGTAACCTCCGAAATGTTCGACGAGAGGAACGGGCAAGGTCATCAACGCCCTCTCGACGAACGAGAAGAGGAATCCGCGCCAGCCGTTGCGCAATTGGGCGGCAATTCGCGACAAGGTCACCGACTTGAAGCCGCCTACTCCGAAAGCGACCATGAACGGCAAGGTGACGACGCCCGAGATGAGCGGGATTCCGGCCTGCGTGGCGACGGCGATATCGATCTGGCTCGGCGACTTGACCATCGTCACGAAGGCGATGAGCGCCAGGATGCGAGCGACCACCACGCCAATCGCCGCCTGCCAGGCGCGCTCGAGCGCGATGAACAGCCAGGCTGGGAACATGATGCTCCCAACGGAGGTCAGCATCACGCTGAGAAACATCGGTTTGCTGAGGGCCAGAAAGCTGTCCGTGGCGGCAAGCCCGACGAGCGTCACGACAAGCAACAACACCATTTTTGTGACGCACACCTCGGCGAGAATCGTAGCGAGCGTCGCCGGTTCGTGACGCGCGGACGCCGCCTCGCGCTGGGCGGTCCAGTGGAAGCCATAATCGACGACCGTGCTGGCGATCTGCCCGATGCTCATGGCGTAGGCGTATTGGCCGAAATGCTCGGGTCCGAGGACCCGAGCCGCATAGGGCAGAAGCAACAGCGGCTGCAGCACGTCGGCGCCGTGCAACACAGCCAAATTCGATGCTTGCGCGCGCAGGCCCATCAGAGATCCTTTTCGTGGCGGACAGGATCGCCGGCGAGCGCGGTCATGCCGGCTCCTCCGAGCGCACGTCGCGAGCGCGGGGTTCGTGCGCCTGCGCGCTTGCCGCGAGAGTGGCGCACCACGCGGCGTTGCTGACGAAGCATGCGCCGAGCTCCCTGAGGCGAGCAAAGGCGCGATCGAGCTCACCCCAGAGGTCGTGCTGGTCCAGTTCCCACGAATGGCCCCAGAGGTGAAAGAAGCCGCCGGCGGAGGCACAAACGGCGGCGGCTTTGGCGACGCGCGCGGCGAGTTCGCCTTCTCCCAGCATGGCGGCGAGAATCGCAGTCCGTTTGAGAGTAGGCCCTCCGCTCACGTAGTTCCGGATGTAGGTCGACGTCACATGCGGAAAAAACTGCGTCGTCGTCGGAATTTGCAGGTGGTCGCCGCCGGGCGCGCTCATCAGGTTCTTGATCGTCCGCGCGTAACGAAAGCCGGCTTGGTCGACCAGATTGCGAACGACCGCATTGTGGCGCCCGCGCACATACGCGAACCCGCAGATTTCCCTGCCGAGCAGGTCCTCCAGTCTCGCTTTGTTGGAGCGGATCTCAGCGGCGGCGGAAGCGGGCGTCAGGGCCGTGAGGTCGACGTGGTTTTGCGTATGGCCGCCGATCTCGAAACGTCTGCCGAGCGAGGCGATTTGCGCCGCGTCCATCACCGGCTTGCCTTCCGAATTGCGGCATGGAACGTAAAACGTCCCGTGTAGCGCGTGCTTTTCCATCAGGTCGGCGAGACGCAGATCCGAGGGATGGCCGTCATCCCACGACGTCGTGACCAGCAGAGGCCGCGTGCGACCGCTTTCCGCGCCGATCTTCTTCGACCCATTGCGCATGGCTTCCTCTGGGCTTCCAAGGATCGCGATTTAGAGCTCGGGGACGTGGGCGCGCGGCAGCAAAAGATCCGGCAGCACCCCCATGATGAAAATGCAATTGCCGACGAAATAGCGCGACGCGAGCCGCCGCGGGTCCTGGAGCAGCCTATGCAGCCACTCCAGGCCGCTGCGCTGCATCCACAGCGGCGCGCGCCTGGCGACGCCGGCGTGGAAGTCGAAAGCGGCGCCGACGCCCACCATCACCGCATTGATGAGGTGGCGATGCGCCTGCATCCAGGCTTCCTGTTTCGGGCAGCCGAGGCCGACCCACACGATGCGCGCGCCGGATCGATTGATCTGATCCACAATCGCTGCGTCCTCGTCCGGCGACAGATCGCGGAACGGAGGCGAGACGGCGCCGACGATGTTGATGCCCGGAAATTCCGCGCGAAGCCTCTGATCGAGGCGCCGAATGGTCGACGACGTTCCCCCATAGAGCATCATCGCGGTACCGAGCTTGGCCGCCACGCCGCAGCACGTCCACATGAGGTCGGGCCCGCTGATCCTCGGCTGGCCGCGATGACCCTTCCTTCGCAAGATCCAGGCGATCGGCGCGCCATCGGGAGTGACGAGATCGGCGTGCTTGATCGCGTTCGCGTGCCCGGGAAGCTGTCGCGCCGTCACCACGCTGTGCACGTTGCAAATGCAGACGGTGCGGCCTTCCCCTTCGAACGCCCATTCGAAGATGCGCTCGATCGCTTCGTTCCAGCTCAGAACGTCGATCGGCGACCCTAGGACGTCCTCGCGTATTCGAACTGGTGAAGCGGCTGGTTCGGCCATGGACGTTGAGATCTCACCGTGCTGGCGGCCACGCGGTCGCGGTGAATCATCAGAGTCCGTAAACAGGGCGCGTACAATTGCCATTCGGAACGATGGAAAGGCCGCCGATATCCTTCCCCGGCGGTACTCATTAAGCGCCGTTCGACGAATGAATAAGCGACGAGCCGCGTTCAACCCTTGCCGCATCAAATGGCGTTCGCGGAGGTTTCAATGGTTGAAGAGGGAGGAGAAGCGCCGCCGCGCCCGCGCTCGCCGAAGGAGAGTACCTCTTAGGATTTGTACCGTGCGCAGCGAAACCCGTCGTATGTCTGAAGGCCTCATCCAGCCAGCGACGGAACTTCCGGCGTGTACAATCCCTCTTGGCTTCGGTACTGCAAGCGCGTCGTCCGAGCTGGGCTCGGAACGGACCATTTGCTCAGACCCGAACTGACGCTCGAGACAACTTATGTCGGCTCCGACTATGGTGGTTGGATCGTCGCCGTCGAGCCGCTCGCCAAGACGGCGAACCCAGTCGTGCTCTCTTTCGGATTGGGCGACGACATTTCCTTCGACGAGGAGATGATCCGCCGATACGACGCTATCGTGCACGGGTTCGATCCGACGCCGATCAGCTTGAATTGGATCGCGTCGCGCGAGTTGCCCGACAACATGAAGGTGTCGCCGATCGGCATTTCGAACGTCGACGGAACCGAGATCTTCATGCTGCCCGACAAGGAGAGCCGCGGCAATTACTCCGCGAAATCGGCCGGCGGCGTTCCTGTTTCCTGCCAGGTGCAGCGGTACGCCTCCATCGTGGCGGCGCTGAAGCTGCGGCGCGTCGATGTTTTGAAACTCGACGTCGAAGGGTTGGAATACGAAGTCATTCCCGACATCCTCGCGTCTACGGTTCTGCCCCAGCAACTTCTCGTCGAATTCCATCATCGTCTGCATCAGATCGGCGTGTCGCAGACGCTCGTTACGGTGAACGCGATCAGGCGCGCCGGCTATTCCCTCTTCGCCGTTTCGCCCGGGGGAAAGGAGCTCTCCTTCATTCGGCTGAACCGCTTGTCGTGACGCGCTACCAATTGAAGGCGAGGCGGATCGGCGCACGGGGCGCGAAGGCCCGGCGGGTGAAGGACCAGCCCGCGTTGATGGAGCGAACATCCCAGATCAGGTTCTTCGGGTTCGCCAGCGCGTCGTAGTGGCAATCCGTCACGGTGTGCTTTCGTGCGCCCGGCGAGATCTTAGTGTAGATCGACAAGCCGTTGGAGCTCGGCGCCTCGCGACCATCGCGCCGGCCGTTATAGCTACGGGCGGTGCGACAACGAAGAAAGCTGCAGCCGCCGGAGCCGGCGCTTCCTTCCGGCACCGCGGCGAAGGCTCCATTGCCTTGCTGGAGCGCGTCGACATCCTCGACGAGACAATCGAAGCCGCCCTCGATCATGATTCCGTCGCCGGTCGGGCTGTTGTTGTAAGAGACCAGTCCCCGTCGGATAATGCAGCGATCCGACCGGAATACCGAGACATTGTCCTCCGTCCACGAGGTCGAACCGTTCTCGCCCGAGAAGTCCTCCAGGATCGAATTCGGCGAGCGGTTGAACTGCACGTTCTGGCCGCGCGGCTCGGGCCCCCGTGCGTCGTGCAATTCGAGGAAACTGAGGCGCGTGCCCGCGCTATCTTCGAGATAGATGTTGCTCGACCCGCTCGACGCCTTCACGCGGGTGATCGTTGCGTTCGGGCAGTCCTGGAGGTTGACGTTGTTGCGATATTCGCTCGGGGCGGCGCCAGAGGGAGGAGCGCCGACGTGGTCGATCTCGAGGTCTTGCAGCACGAGCCCGAGCGCGCTCATCGCATAGACGCCGTGCCGTCCGTCGTGACGGATGCGGCAATTGCGGACCGTGACGCCTTGATGGGTGACGGTAACCGCGTCGCCGACGCGCGAATCGATATCGAGGTTGGCGATCACTTGCCCATCGGCTTGCGAGGCGACGGGGCCGCTCCGCGCCAGCGCGACTCTCGGGCCTTCGGGCGCGCGCATCGGCGGCGCGGTTGGAGTGCGCGGCTCCGCGGTGACGAGGCTAGACGCGGAAACCCCCAAGAGAATGGTGAGCAGTTGGCGACGATCCATTATGCGGCCCTTTGCGGGCGGCTTGTCGCGTCGTTCCTCGCTCATCTGCCTAAACCGGGCTGCTGAGCGCGCCTGCCGCCTGCGAAGGGCAGGATGCCGACCCGGGCGGCGCTCAGAAAGGGCCCCGAAGGGGTACTGCGGATGAACGGCTGACGAAGGCTGCTGGGCCTGAAATCCTTCCCCCGAGACTCTTGCCTTTCCTATGTCTGGAGTTAGGGGCCTATGGGGGATCGTGACGCTTTCGACTACGTCATCGTCGGCGCTGGGGCGGCGGGATGTGTGTTGGCTAATCGCTTGGCCGCCAGCGGATCGCACACGGTTTGCGTTCTGGAGGCCGGACCGCCCGACAACAGCATGATGCTGAGAGTGCCGGCCGGCGTCTACAAGGCGTGCTCGAACCCGAAATACGCCTGGCAGTACGAAACGGAGCCTGGCGCGGGGACGGCGAACCGCTCAATCCCAATGCCGCAGGGCAAGACGCTCGGCGGCTCGACCGCCATCAACGGGATGAACTACAACCGCGGATGCCAGGACGACTTCGACGATTGGGCCCGGCAAGGCAACCGCGGCTGGGGATACGCCGACGTGCTGCCGTACTTCAAGCGCAGCGAGCGCCGCGTCGGAAAGGCCGATCCGCGCTACCGCGGCGTCGAGGGACCGCTGCCCGTCACCGATTGCGATTGGCGTCATCCGCTGTGCGACGCATTCATCGAGGCTGCCCAGGAACTCGGGCTGCCGCTCAACTCCGATTACAACGGCGCAAGCCAAGCGGGCGTCGGCTACTATCAGCGCTACATTGAAAATGGCTGGCGCGTCAGCGCCGCCAGCGCCTTCTTGCGGCCGGTCGCCAAGAAGCAAAACCTGGAGATTCGGACCAACGCCGAGGCGACCGCGGTTCTGTTCGAAGACCGGCGAGCCATCGGCGTTCGCTACGCGCGGGGCTCTCGCGGCGAGACTCGCGAGGTCGTTGCGCGCCGCGAAGTGATCCTCGCCGCCGGCGCCGCGAATTCGGCGAAGCTGTTGCAAATCTCCGGCGTCGGCCCCCGCGCGCTGCTCGCCGATCTCGGCGTGCCGGTGGTCCACGAGTTGCCGGTCGGCGCTTATCTGCAAGACCACTATATGGTCCACCTCGTCGTCCGCATGAACAGGCAAACGATAAGCGGACGCGGCCTGGCGCTTCTGCGTGAAGGCGCGAAATGGCTGTGGGGCCGGCCGAGCGTGTTGTCGAGCAGCCCCTCGCTCGTCTACGGCTTTGTGAATTCGCGCGATCTTTGCTCGGCGCCCGACGTTCAGATCGACCTCGCCCTCGGCAACTACGCCAGCAATCCTCTCGAACGGTTTCCGGTTCTCAAAGTCGGGTTCTATCAATTGCGCCCGAGGAGCGTCGGCTACGTCCGAGCCCGTTCCGCCGACGCTTTCGCGGCCCCGATCATCCAGCCGAACTACCTTCAGGACGAATTGGACCAGCGGGTCGCCATCGACGGCGTCGCGGCGATGCGGCGCATTCTCGCCGCGCCGGCGCTGCAGCCCTACTACGATGGGGAAGAGCTGCCCGGGGCCTTCGTCAACGATGACGCGGGTTGTCTCGATTTCGCCCGCGAGGCCGGACTGACCGCTTATCATTTGTGCGGCACGTGCCGCATGGGTCCGCGCAGCGACCCGGCGTCCGTCGTCGACGACCAATTGCGCGTCCACGGCCTCGACCGATTGAGGGTCGCCGACGCGTCGATCATGCCCTTCGTGCCCTCGGCGAACACGTCTGCGGCGGTGTTCATGATCGCGGAAAAGGCGTCCGACATGATTCTCGGGCGACAGCCTTTGCCGCAACGCAAGGAGCGAGCGGTGACCGTCGCCGCCTGAGCGGCGTCGCCTGTTCAGGAGGCCGCCCCAAAGGCCGAGGAGGGCCTGCGCTTGACGAGACGTACCCTCGTAGTTTCCGAGTTCAACGCGAAAGACAAAGCGCACTTCGCCTTGTCCTACGAGTTTTGCCGCATCGTCGCCGATTGCGACGACGTGGATCTCGTCGCCCCCGGCATCGACAATTACATCGAGCGGCGCTTCGGCGCGATCATGCCGCCGCACGACGGGCACAACGTGCAGCGCGACTTCAACCGGCTCGTCGGCGGATTGCGCAAGGGGCTTGGGCTCAAGAACGCGCCGACGATCGAGCCGGTCCAGCTTGAACAGAACTACGAGCTGTTCCTGTTCGTGGCTTGGAGTTCGCAGAGCCTCGTCGAGCTCACGCGCATCCCCAATTGGCGGCGCCGGTGCAAAATCGCCGTCGCCTATTTGTTCGAACTGTGGTCGACCACGCTCGAACAGGACCGGGCCTATTTGAAGCTGCTGGACCAGTTCGACCATGTGTTCCTGCTCCACAGCGCCTGCATTCCAAAGCTGTTCTCCTATACGCGCGCCTCCTGCTCTTATTTGCCGACAGGGATCGACGCGCTCATTGCGTCGCCGTATCCCTCGCCGCCGCAGAGAGTCGTGGACGTCTATTCCTATGGCAATCGCTCGCCGGCGCTCCATCGGCAGCTCGTGGCGGCGAGCGCGCGCGGCGAGCTTTTCTATCTCTACGATTCCCTCTCGAGCACCGATTCCAGGGTCAAGGATTGGGGCGAGCATCGGCTGCTTTTAGCCAACGTCATCAAGCGCAGTCGCTACTTCATAGCCCTGAGCCCGGCGACGCTGGCGAATGCGAAATCCAGCAAGGTCGCCAGCGAGCAGGTGCTCCCATCGCGCTTGTTCGAAGGAGCCGCCGGCGGCGCCGTGATCCTGGGGACCGCGCCGCGATGCCCCGAATTCGACGAGTGCTTCGATTGGCCGGACGCGGTCATCGAGGTCTCGCCTGAGACCGGCGACATCGTCGCGGCGATCGAAGACTTGGAGGCGCAGCCGCAGCGCCTCGAGCGCCTGCGCCGAACGAGCGCAACGCAGTGCCTCCTGCGTCACGATTGGGTCTATCGCTGGGAGCTCATCCTCGCGACGGTTGGCGTCGAGCCACTGCCGCAGCTCGGCGATCGCAAATCCCGGCTCGGCGAAATCGCGGCGGCGGTCCTGTCCTACGCGCCGGCGTAGCGCGTCGGCGGACTTACTCCCAATGCGTCAATGCCGCCCGCGCCATTCGATGCTGTACTCGGTCCAGACGCAGGCAGGGGCTTTCCCAGCACCGGAATTCGTTCTGCGGGCGGTCCAACTGCGAGGGAGAAGCCGATGCGAGCCATTCTGTCCGATCCCCCGGTTACGCCAGCGGTCGTATCGATCTCGCCCGTCGCGCCGGACGTCATCACGACGCATTTCGCCAATGTGCGCCGGGTCCTCGAGGAAGTGCCGACCGGCGCGGTCCAGAGGGTCGTCGAGATCTTCCGCGACGCTCGCGATCGCGGCGCCTTCATTTACATCGCGGGGAACGGTGGCAGCTCCGCCACCGCTTCCCATTGGGTCAACGACCTCGGCAAGGCGACCAAGCGCTCGGGCCGCAGGCCGATGCGCGTCATGAACCTCTCCGACAACGTGTCGTGGTTCTCGGCGTTGTCGAACGACGAGGGCTACGAGCGCAGCTTCGCCGGCCAGCTCGAGAATTTCGCCTCGCCGGGCGACGTGCTCACCTGCATTTCGGCGAGCGGCAACTCGCCCAACCTCGTCAAAGCGGTCGAACTGGCGCGCGGGCTCGGGGTGACCTGCGTCGCGCTGGTGGGGTTTGACGGCGGCGCGCTGAGAAATCTCGCGGACGAGATCGTCTGCGTGTGCACGGAGAAGGGCGCCTACGAACTGGTCGAAGACGTTCACTCGGCGATCTGCCACGCGATCACCCGCTGCCTCGTCGCCGACCGGCCGGATACGAAGCAATGACGGACTTCGACGCCGCTTGGCCTCGCGCCCGCATCGAAGGCAGGCTCTACGCCCGGCCGACGCAGGCGGTGATTCTCGCCGGCGGGCGCGGCGAGCGAATGCGCCCGATCACGGACGACCGGCCGAAGCCAATGGTCCCGGTTCTCGGGCGCCCGTTCCTCGAATATCAGATCGAGCAGCTTCGCGAGCAGGGTTTTGAGCGAATTTTGATTCTGCTCGGCTATCTCCCAGAGGTGGTGCAAAACCACTTCGGCGACGGCAGCCGCTTCGGCGTGCGCATCGACTATTCGGTGACGGCGCCCGACCAATTGACGAGCAGCAGGGTGTCGGCCGCACGGGACATGATCGACCCGTGCTTTCTGTTGCTGTACTGCGACAATTACTGGCCGATGCAGATGGAGCGGCTCTGGACTCGCTTCTGCGACGCCGGCAAGCCCGCCTTGATCACCTGCTACACCAACAAGGACGGCTATTCGCGCGGCGGGGTGCGGCTCGATCACAATCAGGACGTGCAGATCTTCGATCGGCGCCGCGCGGCGCCCGGGCTGCGCGAAGTCGAGATCAGCTACGCCATCCTCACCGATCTGGCGCTCGAGTTGCTGCCCGACGAGGACACGCTGCTGGAAGAGGCGATCTACACGCCGCTCGCCGAGCAGCGCCGTCTTGGCGCCTACGCCAGCGACCACCGCTATTACAGTATCGGCTCGCTCGACCGATTGCCGGCGACGGAGGCTTTCTTTCGCAGGGAGCCAGCGATCCTGCTCGACCGCGACGGCGTTCTCAATCGCAAGCCGCCGCGTGCCCAATACGTGCGCAATTGGAGCGAGTGGGAGTGGCTGCCGGGCGCGCGCGAAGCGCTGCGTCTGCTGCGCGAAGCCGGTTATCGCACCATGATCGCGTCCAACCAGCCGGGCGTCGGCCGCGCCGTCATGAGCGACGCCGACCTTCAGAGCGTGCACGACCGCATGAAGGAGGAGGCCGCCGAGGCCGGCGGGCGCATCGACGCGATCTACTATTGCCCGCACGATTGGGATGAGGGCTGCGACTGCCGAAAGCCGAGGCCCGGGCTGCTCTACCAGGCGCAGCGCGATTTCCATCTCGATCTCACCCGTACGCCCTTCGTCGGCGACGACGAGCGGGACGCCGCCGCGGCAGCGGCCGCAGACTGCCCCTTCTTCCGCGTCACGGAGACGCGGTCGCTGATCGACGTCGTACGACGCCTGCTCGAACCGAAAGGCGCGCTTGCCCATGCCTAACAACCGAAGACTGCTCATCACCGGTCACGAAGGCTACATCGGCTCCGTGATGGCGCCGTGGCTGCGGAGCCAGGACTACGACGTCGTCGGCCTCGACACCGGCTATTTCCACGATTGCACGCTGGTTCCGGCCCCCTCGGGGATCCGCTCGATCCGCAAGGACCTGCGCGAAGTCAGCGCCAGAGATCTCGACGGCTTCGACGCGGTGATCCACCTCGCGGCGCTCAGCAACGATCCGATCGGCAATATGAACGAGGGCTGGACGCGGGAGATCAACGGCGAGGGAACGATCCGCTTGGCCCAGTTGGCGAAAGAGGCCGGCGTCGAGCGTTTCCTCTTCTCCTCCTCGTGCATCATGTACGGCATGTCGCAAGCCGCGGTCGTCGACGAGGATGCGCCGCTCGCGCCGCAGACCCAATACGCCCGCTCCAAGGTCGATGCCGAGAACGCGCTGCGCGCGCTCGCCGGTGATCGGTTCTCGCCGACGTACTGCCGCAACGGCACCATATACGGGCTCTCGCCGCGCATGCGGTTCGATACGGTTCTCAACAATCTGATGGGTGCGGCCTTCACCACCGGCCGCGTGACGATCCATAGCGACGGCACGCCCTGGCGGCCGGTGGTCCATGTCCAGGATGTGGCCCGCGCCTTCCAGGCGGTGCTCGAGGCGCCGCGCGAGGCGATTCACAACGAAGCCTTCAACACCGGCGCGGATCACCTCAATCACCAGATACGCGAACTCGGGCGGATCGTCGCGGAGACGGTTCCCGGCTGCGAACTCGAGATGGCGCCGCAGGCCGGGGCGGACCAGCGCACCTACAAGGCCGACTTCGCCAAGTTCAAGCGGACCTTCCCGGCATTCGAGTTCCGCTGGACGGCGCGAAAGGGGGCGGATGAACTCTACGCCGCTTTCAAGGGCATCGCGCTGAGCCACGCCGAATTCACCGACAAGCGTTTCACCCGACTGAGCTGGCTGCGCCATCTGCTCGACAGCGGCAAGGTGGACGGCGATCTGAGATGGTCCGAGGCCCGCGCCGAGGGCCATCGCGAGCAAAGTCGAGCGTTCACAGGATAGGAGGGCGCGCCGTGAAAACCTTGGCTAAGGACGAGCTTTCAGTCGCCTCGACGATCGATGACGATCGAACCGAACGCGGTCGCGGCCACGATGCATCGGCCGGCGTCGTCGTCACGCGCACGCCGCTGCGGGTGAGCTTCGCGGGAGGCGGCACCGACCTGCCCGAATTCTACGACGCCGAGGACGGCGCCGTGCTGAGCGCGGCGGTCGACAAATATGTGTATGTGACCGTGAAGCGGCACAGCGAAATTTTCAACGAGCCGATCCGACTCAATTACTCGCGCACCGAGCAGGTCAACACGATTGACGAAATTGAGAACAACATCGCGCGCGAGTGTCTCAAATATCTGAAGATCGAGCCGCCGATCTTCATCAGCACCGTCGCGGACATGCCGGCCTCGACCGGCCTCGGCGGCTCGAGCGCCTTCGCCGTCGGCTTGCTCAACGCGCTGCACGCTTATCGCGGCGAGCGGGTCACCGCCGGTCAGCTCGCCGAGGAGGCGTGCTACATCGAGATGGAGGTGCTGCGCGAGCCGATCGGCAAGCAGGACCAATACGCGGCTGCGTTCGGCGGCCTCAATCTGCTTCGCTTTGCGCGCGGCGGTCGCGTCATGGTCGAGCCGCAACGGGTCGTGAATGGCTCCGTCGCGCACCTCTTCAGCAACATCATGATGTTCTGGACGGGTCATCAGCGGCCCGCCGCGTCGGTGCTGACCGAGCAGAAAAGCAATACGCCGAAGAACCTCGACGTGCTGCGTCGCATGCGCGACGACGCCTATGAGATGCGTTCGATCTGCTCGGGCCCAAAAATCGAGCTCGAGCGGATGGGCAAAGCGCTTCACACGAATTGGGAGCTGAAGCGTCGTCTCGCCTCCAAAATCACGACCTCCGACATCGACCGCTATTACGCGCGAGCGATCGAGGCGGGCGCGGAGGGCGGCAAGCTGTGCGGCGCGGGCGGCGGCGGCTTCCTCATGTTCATCGTCAGGCCGGAGAACCGCGACAAGGTGCGGCAGTCGCTGTCGGAACTGGCCTACGTGCGGATCGGCTACGAGGTGCACGGATCGCGGGTGCTCTATCCCTCCTGAAAAAGCAGGCAGTGCGGGGAACGACAATGATCTTCAACGAGACCGAAATCCCAGGCGCCTATATCGTCGAACTCGAGAAGCGCGAGGACGACCGCGGCTTTTTCGCGCGCGGCTGGTGCGCGCGCGAGTTCGCCGAGCGCGGCCTGCCGACGCGCATCGCCCAAATGAATATCTCGTTCAACCGCAGTAAGCACACGCTGCGGGGCTTCCACTATCAGCGCGCGCCGCATGGCGAGGACAAGCTCCTGCGCTGCATTCGCGGCGCCGTTCACGACGTGCTGATTGATCTCAGGCCGAACTCGCCGACCTTCATGCGCCATATCGCGCTCGAACTCAGCGCCGCCAATTATCGAACGCTGCTCGTTCCAAAAGGCTGCGCAAACGCCTTCCTCACCCTCGCCGACGAGACCGAGGTCACCTATCTCGTCTCCGAGTTCTACGCTCCCGCGGCCGAGGCCGGCGTGCGCTGGAACGATCCCGCCTTCGCCATTCGCTGGCCCTCGGAGCCGGCGGTCATCTCGGAAAAGGATGGCGCCTGGCCCGATTTTGCGCCCGAGCGCGCGAAAGTCGTCGAGACCGCCGATCAGGAGTGAGGGGCATGTTCATAGTCGATCGCGAACTCGAGCGGCTCGAGCGGGCAGGGGCCCCGATCCGGGTCGGCATGGTCGGCGCCGGTTTCATGGCGCGCGGCATCGCCCGGCAGATGTTGAAATATACGAAGGGCATGACGCTGGTGGCGATCTCCAATCGCCATCGCGAGGGCGCCTGCAAGGTCTACGCCGAATCCGGCGTGACCGACGTCGTCCACGCGCGGTCAGCCGAGCAGTTGGACGAATGCATATCGCGCGGCTGGCGCGCGATCGTCGACGATCCCATGCTTCTTTGCGACGCCAATGAGATCGACGTCATCTTGGAGGTGACCGGCGCGATCGAGTTCGCGGCCCGCCTGGTGATGCGGGCGATCGCCAGGCACAAGCACGTCGTCATGATGAACGCCGAACTCGACGGCACGCTCGGCCCCATTCTCAAGACTTATGCCGACAGGGCGGGGGTCGTCATCACGAACACGGAGGGCGACCAGCCCGGGGTCATCATGAACCTCTATCGCTGGGTCAAGGGGCTCGGCGTCAGGCCGGTGCTCTGCGGCAACATCAAGGGCCTGCACGACCCCTATCGCAACCCGACGACCCAGGAGGGCTTCGCCAGGAAATGGGGGATGAAGGCGCCCATGGTGACGTCCTTCGCGGATGGCACCAAGGTTTCCTTCGAGAACGCGATCGTCGCCAACGCGACCGGCATGCGGGTGGCCAAGCGCGGCATGCACGGGCCGGTCGTCGAAACCGGCACGCCGATCCAGGAAGCCGTCAACTGGTATCCGCTGCACGAGCTCATCGAGGGGCCGGGCATCGTCGACTATTGCGTCGGCGCCATGCCCAACCCCGGAATTTTCGTGCTGGGAACCACGGACGACGCTTTCGAGAAGCACTATCTCTCGCTTTACAAGATGGGACAGGGGCCGCTCTATTGCTTCTACTGGCCCTACCATCTCTGCCATTTCGAAGTCCCCTTTACGATCGCGCGCGCCGCTATCTTCCGAGACCCCGCAATCACCCCGCTGGGCGCGCCCTGCGTCGACGTGATCGCGGCCGCCAAGCGAGACCTCGAGGCGGGAGAGGTTGTCGACGGACTCGGCCACTACATGACGTATGGCTTGTGCGAGAACGCCGACGTCGTTCACGCCGAGCGGCTGCTGCCGATCGGTCTGGCCGAAGGCTGCCGGCTGCGGCGGAACGTGCCGCGCGACCAATGCCTCACTTACGACGATGTCGAAATTCCCGCCGGGCGCTTGTGCGACCAACTGCGACGCGAGCAGGACGCGCGCTTTTTCGGCGGCCGCTCGACCGCGTCAAGGGAAACGGAGCCGCTCGTCCACGGCGCCGTCTGAAGGATGAGTGAACCCGGATTTGCGCTACGAGGTGATCGATGGCGAAGGCGGCTCGAAATGGCAAAGTGGCTCTGATTACCGGCGTGACCGGGCAGGACGGCGCCTATTTGGCGGAGCTCCTGCTGTCGAAGGGCTATATCGTCCACGCGATCAAACGACGCTCGTCGTCGTTCAACACCGGGCGCATCGAGCACATCTACCAGGACCCGCAGGTGCCGGCGCGGCGTTTCATTCTTCACTACGGCGACGTCACGGACTCGACCAATCTGATCCGGATCGTGCAGCAGGCTCAACCCGACGAGATCTACAATCTCGCCGCGCAAAGCCATGTTCAGGTGTCGTTCGAGACGCCGGAATACACCGCGAACGCCGATGGGCTGGGCGCTTTGCGCCTGCTCGAGGCCATCCGCATTCTCGGGCTTGAAAAGAAGACGCGCTTCTACCAAGCCTCGACCTCGGAGCTGTACGGCCTCGTGCAAGCCGTTCCGCAGAGCGAGAACACCCCGTTCTACCCCCGCTCGCCCTACGCCGTCGCGAAGATGTACGCCTATTGGATCGTCGTCAATTACCGCGAGGCGTACGGGATGCACGCCTCGAATGGCATCCTCTTCAATCACGAAAGTCCGTTCCGCGGCGAGACCTTCGTCACGCGGAAGATCACCCGCGCCGCGGCGGCCATCAAGCTCGGCCGCCAGGACAGGCTCTTCCTCGGCAATCTCGACGCCCAGCGCGATTGGGGCCATGCCCGCGAATACGTTCGCGGCATGTGGCTGATGCTGCAACAGGCGGCCCCGGACGATTACGTTCTGGCGACCGGGGTCAGCACCTCGGTCCGCCAATTCGTGGAATGGGCGTTCGCCGACGCCGGCTTCACGCTCGAATGGACGGGCAGTGGAGTCGAAGAAAAAGGTCTCGACATGAAGACGGGGCGGGTGCTGGTCGAAATTGACCCTCGCTATTTCCGCCCGACCGAGGTCGACCTCTTGATTGGCGATCCCGGCAAGGCGTATGCCAAGCTCGGTTGGAAACACGAAACCAGCATTCGCGAGATCGCGCGCGAAATGGTGGCGGCGGATCTCGAAGTCATGCGGTCGGCGGTGATTATGAGAGATGCGTGAATGGCCGCCTTTTCGCTCGAGGGCAAACGCGTGTGGGTCGCGGGCCACCGCGGCATGGTCGGCTCGGCGATCATGCGCCGGCTGGCGCGTGAGCGTTGCGAGATCCTGACGGTCGAACGATCGCGCGTCGATCTGAAAGACCAAGCCGCCGTCACCGCGTGGATGGAGCGCGCGAAGCCGCAGGCGGTGTTTCTCGCGGCGGCCAAGGTCGGCGGCATCCTGGCCAACAACTCCTATCCAGCCGACTTTCTGTTCGACAATTTGATGATCGAAGCCAACGTCATCGAGGCGTCGCATCGGATGGACGTCGAGAAGCTGCTGTTTCTTGGCTCATCGTGCATTTATCCGAAATTTGCGGCGCAGCCGATCGTCGAAGAATCGCTGCTGACCGGACCGCTCGAGCCCACCAACGAATGGTACGCCATCGCCAAGATCGCCGGCGTCAAGCTCGCCCAAGCCTACCGCAAGCAGCACGGCCGCGACTTCATCTCGGCCATGCCGACCAATCTCTACGGGCCCGGCGATAATTTCGACCTTCAGTCGAGCCACGTGCTGCCCGCTCTCATCCGCAAGGCGCACACAGCGAAGCGGAATGGCGACGCGCGCCTCGTGGTGTGGGGAACGGGAACCGTCCGCCGCGAGTTCCTGCACGTCGCCGATTGCGCCGACGCCTGCGTGCGGTTGATGAAGGTCTATTCCGACCCTGGCCCGGTGAACGTCGGCTCGGGAGAAGACTTGACGATCCGCGAGCTGACTGAACTGGTCTGCGAGATCGTCGGCTTCGAAGGCGAGATCGTGCACGACCTCAGCAAGCCGGACGGCACGCCTCGCAAATTGATGAGCGCCGACAAGATGCGCGCGCTCGGCTGGCGGCCCTCGATTGCATTGCGGCAGGGCCTGAGGGACACTTACGCATGGTTCCTGGCGAACGAGGGCGCCGGAGCGTTTTCAAGCAAGCCTTCCTAGGCGCCAGTATTCGGCCCGCGAGAAAACACGGAGGCCGCCATGTCGGACAGGATTCATGAACTGCTGAGCCGAAACCTACAGGAGGTTTTCGGCGAAGGGGACGTTGGCCGCCGTCGTGCTGCGATCGAGGAACTCTACACCGATGACTGTGTCCTCTATGCGCCTCCCGGCATTTTCGTCGGGCGCGATGCACTGGACAAGTTCGCAGGAGACCTGCGCGCGACTCACCCTCACTTCGTGTACACGCCTCACGGCGAGCCACAGGCGCTACACAACGCCGGCCGTCTGGCGTGGGGATCCGGCCCGCGAGGAGCAAAGCCTGACTACACTGGCCTGGACGTGATCATCGTTCGCGACGACAAGATCGCCGCGCTCTATGTTTTCCTCGATCCTGTGCCGTCATGATCCAAGCGAGCGCTCTCGTTGGGTTTCGATCATGATGGACAGCAACCGCCGCAAGCTCTGGCCGACAGAGGCCGGGGAGGCCTTCTATATGCGGTGCAGCGCAGTTCTGGCGGACCTGGCGGACGCTGATAAGGATCCGGCATCGACTTTTCCGCCGCACGCTATGGCCGCGGCCTCACGCCGCGGCCCCCACCTCCTCCAGCAGCGGGACGGTGGCGCGCACGAAGTCGAGGAACGTCTGCGTCAAGGCGCAGAGGGGATGCTCGGTCCCCTGAGGGAAGACGACGGCGATCTCCCAGCAAATTTCCGGCTCCGCGAGTTCCGCAATGGCGAGATGGTCGCCAACCGAGGTCGCCAGCCGCTCGACGATCGCCGCCTTGGGAACGAGGGCGACGCCGAGACCATGCGCGACCAGATCCAATTGCGTCGCCGGGTCGTTGACCTCGAAGCCGATCCTGCGCGTGAGCCGGCTTCCCGCAAAACTCTGGTCGATCAGCTTGCGGGCGCCCCAATCGGGCTGCAATTCAACGAAGCTCTCCCCGATCAGATCGGCGAGTTTCACGTCACGCCGGCCTGCGAGCGCGTGGCTGGAGGCGCAAACCGCCACCAGGGGCTCACACGCCAACATCCACGCTCCGACGCCGGGCGGAGGGGCGCCGACGAATTCTGTGAAGGCCAAATCGAGTTCGCCCGATCGAACCCGCTCGATCAGCGGCAGCGTGCCGCCGGAGATCAAGCGAATTTCGATGTCCGGCCAGGCGGCGCGGAACTTCCCGAGCAATTCGGAGATATCGACCAGCGGCGTCATCCCTTGGATCAGCCCGATCGACAGCGTGCCCGTCCGCAGGCCCTGCATTTGCGCGACAATTCGTCGCGCCTCAGTCGCCGCGTCGAGAACGCGCTGGGCTTCAACTAAGAACGCGCGGCCGATCGCCGTCAGGTCGACGCGGCGCGTCGTACGGGTGAAAAGCGTCGCGCCGAGATCCTCCTCAAGGGCTCGGATCGCCGCGGAAAGCCCGGATTGCACGATGTTCAGACGGCGCGCGGCTCGTGTGAAACTCTGTTCTGCCGCGACAGCTACGAAGTACTCGAGTTGTCTGAGATCCATGGCGGCCCGTACAATTAAGCGATCTTTGTGCTAACTCTAAGCACAATATAGCATTTGAACTTCACGATCGATCTTCCTATGTGCGGTGCAGCAACGAACGCACATCAAGGGATCGTGATGAACAGCACGAATACTTTCCCGACCCGCCAGCTCGGCACGACGGACATGCACATTACGCGGGTCGGTTTCGGCTCCTGGGCGGTCGGCGGCGACTGGGCGGTCGGCTGGGGCAGCCAGGACGACAACGACTCGATTGCGGCGATCCGTCACGCCGTGGCGCGCGGCGTCAACTGGATCGACACCGCGGCCATCTACGGGCTCGGGCATTCGGAGGAGGTCGTCGCCGCCGCGCTCGCGCCCATTCCGCTCAGCGAGCGCCCCTATGTCTTTACGAAATGCGGATTGATTCCGTCCGCCGATCGCAAGGCTCTGCCCAAGCAGGTCGGCGCCCCGGCAAGCATCCGCCGCGAGGTCGAGGATTCGCTGCGCCGGCTCAAGGTCGAGCGCATCGACCTCTACCAGATGCATTGGCCGGCCGAGGATGGCACGCCCATCGAGGCCTACTGGCAGACGCTGCTGGACCTCCGGAAAGAGGGCAAGGTGCGCGCCGTCGGGCTTTCCAATCACAACGTTGCGCAGCTCAACGCGGCCGAGAAGCTGGGGCATGTCGACACTTTGCAGCCGCCGTTCTCGGCGATCAAGCGCAAGGTCGGCGCTGCGGAGTTGCCGTGGTGCCATTCGCATCAAACCGGCGTGATCGTCTACAGCCCGATGCAGGCCGGCCTGCTGACCGGCTCGTTCAGCGTCGAGCGGGCGGCAGCTCTGCCGGCCGACGATTGGCGCTCGCGCAACGCCGAGTTCAAGGGCGAGCCGCTGCGGCGCAATCTCCAGGTCGCCGAGGCGATCGGCGGCGTCGCCGAGCGGCGCCGCGTCACCGTCGCTTCCGTCGCCGTCGCCTGGACGCTGGCTTGGCCGGGCGTCACCGGAGCGATTGTCGGCGCCCGCAGCGCGCGTCAGGTCGACGGTTGGCTCGACGCGGCGACGCTGACATTGAGCCCGGAGGACGTCGCGGCCATCGCAGGCGCGATCGATCGCAGCGGCGCTGGAGAGGGACCGGCCCGTCCGGCGGTGGCGGCTTGACGGAGCGCGCTGGGATGCTCGATCGCCGCAGCTTCGCCCTCAGGCTGGCGAGCGCCGGCGCGGTCGCCACCTCGGCGACGGCCGCGCCGTTCGGGGTCGCGCCGGAGAGCTTCGTGCTTCAGCCGAACGGCTGGGCGCCGAACAATTCGCGTCTTCCGGTGTTGATCTACAAGGGCGCCGTGAAGGTCCACGGCGACGATCCGGCCGCGCTGTTCGAGGCGGTGTTCAAACGCAACGGATGGCCGCCGCAATGGCGCAATGGAGTCTACGACTTCCATCACTACCATTCGACCGCTCACGAAGCGCTCGGATTCGCCGGAGGCCGCGCGCATCTCATGCTCGGCGGTCCGAATGGGCGGCAGGTCGTCGTCGAGGCGGGCGACGTCGTCGTCCTTCCCACCGGCGTGGCCCATTGTCGGATCGCAGCCAGCGAGGACTTCCTCGTGGTCGGCGCCTATCCGCCCGACCAGCACTGGGACATCTGCCGCGAGGCGCCGACGCCGAGCGCGGTCGACCGAATGGCGCATCTCCCGTTCCCGGCCTCCGATCCGGTCGCAGGAGCCGCGGGTTCGCTGCCGAAGCTGTGGACCCCCGCGTAGCTTCGGCCGCCGAACTCGCCCAAAGCCAGGAGACTCGTATTGGAAACGTATTCATCGATTCGCGTCGTCGGCTCCTCGGAGTTCCTCGAGGGGACGGCGCAGACGCCCGGCTCGAAGCGGTGGGCGGCGATCGCCCCCGGGATCGGCGCCGCTTCAGAGATGTGGGGCGGCCTGTTCGAAGTCGAACCGGGCGCGCGCACCGGGATTCACCATCACGGCAAGCAGCAGACGATCGCCTACGTCCTCGAGGGCGAATGCGAAGTCCGCTGGGGCGCACAGGGGGAATTCTCGGCGCGCGCGAAAGCCGGCGACTTCCTCCACGTGCCGGCCTGGGTGCCGCACATGGAGATCAACCTCTCTGTTTCGAAGCCGTTTCGTTGGGTCGTGGTGCGCAGCACGTCGATCCCCATCGTCGTGAACCTGCCGGACGACATGTGGCCGCTTGCCACCGCGGAAGCCTCCGCTTGAATTGAAGGAGACTGGAACAATGATTGACGAAAGCGACAAAGCGCGCCTAGCGGTGACGCGGCGCCAAGTGCTCGAGACTGGCGCCGTCGCCAGTGCGGCTCTGCTGACGGGAATGCCGCAAGCGGCGCACGCGCTCGGCGCCACGGATGCGGCGGCCCAAGCCCCGATCGAGTTGGTCGATGTCACCCTGACGATTAACGGCCAGCCTCGTCAGATGCGCCTCGATCCGCGCACGACGCTGCTCGACGCGCTGCGCGAGCATCTCGCGCTGACGGGATCCAAGAAGGGCTGCGACCACGGTCAGTGCGGCGCCTGCACCGTGCTGCTGGATGGACTTCGCATCAATTCGTGCCTGACGCTCGCGGTGATGCACGACGGTCAGTCCGTCACCACCGTCGAAGGCCTTGCCGACGGCGGCAAGCTGCATCCGCTTCAGGCGGCGTTCGTCGAACATGACGGCTTCCAGTGCGGCTATTGCACGTCCGGGCAGATTGTCTCCGCGGTCGGCATGATCGCGGAGAGCCGCGCCGGCGTGCCGAGCCATGTTACTGGCGATCTTGCGGCGTCCGTCACACTCGACGAACCGGAGATCCGCGAGCGCATGAGCGGCAACATCTGCCGCTGCGGCGCTTATCCGAACATCGTTGCGGCGATCCACCAGGTCGCGGAGGTCCCGGCGTGAAAAGCTTCACTTACGAACGCGCGACGTCGGCGGCGCAGGCCGCTGCGGCTTCGTCCAAGCCGGGCGCCAAGATCATTGCGGGCGGCACCAATCTGCTCGATCTGATGAAACTGGAAGTCGAGACGCCGGTCCACCTCGTCGACGTCAATCGGCTGGACCTCGCCCGGATCGAAGACACGCCCGATGGCGGGCTGCGAATTGGCGCGACGGTCCGCAACACTGATCTCGCCGCCGACGCTCGCGTCCGCCAGCGCTACGGCGTGCTGAGCCGCGCCCTGGTCGCCGGCGCGAGCGGGCAATTGCGCAACAAGGCGACGACGGCCGGCAATCTGTTGCAGCGCACGCGATGCTCGTACTTCTACGACATCTCGATGCCTTGCAATAAGCGAGCCCCGGGGTCCGGTTGCGCGGCCCTGAACGGCTCCAACCGCAATCACGCCGTCCTCGGCGCCAGCGAGGTGTGCATCGCGACGCACCCTTCCGACATGGCGGTGGCGATGCGGGCGCTCGACGCCAAGGTCGAGACGGTGGACGCCGCGGGTAAAGTCAGAGTGATTCCGATCGCCGACTTCCATCGTCTGCCGGGCGCGACGCCGCAGTTCGATACGACGCTCAGAACCGGCGAGATGATCACGGCAGTGACGCTACCGCCGCCGCCGCCGGGCAGGCAGACGTATCGAAAGGTTCGCGATCGCGCCTCCTACGCCTTCGCACTCGTGTCGGTCGCCGCGATTGTCGAAGTCGCGAACGGGCATATCCGCTCGGCGCGTTTCGCCTTTGGCGGCCTCGCGCCAAAGCCGTGGCGGGTCGAGCGGGCCGAACAGGCGATGCTCAACGCGCCCGTCGGCGCAGGCGCCTTCCATGCCGCCGCAAACGCCATTCTCGAAGGCGCGCTCGGCCACGGCGAAAATGACTTCAAGATCCCATTGGCTCACCGCACGCTCCACGCCGTGCTGAGCGAAATCACTAGCGCCTGAGGAGGCCGCTTGATGGAAATGAACACCGCCATCGGAACGACCCCGCTCGACACCGTAAAGGGTGGCGTCGTCGGAAAACCACTCGACCGCGTCGACGGCAAGCTCAAGGTGACGGGCGGCGCCCGCTACGCCGCCGAATTCGCCCAGGGTCCCGACACCACCTACGGCTTCGTCGTGCCATCGGCGATCGGCAAAGGTCGCATTCGGTCAATCGATACGAGCGCGGCCGAGCGCATGCCCGGCGTGCTTCTGGTGCTGACGCACGAGAACGCTCCGGAGCAAGGGACGGGCAATCATCGCGAAGCCCGTCCGGTGCTCGTGAGTGCGGAAGTTTCCCACTTCGGCCAGCCGGTTGCGCTCATCGTCGCCGCGACGTTCGAGCAGGCGCGCGCCGCCGCCTATGCCCTGCGGATCGACTATGAGCGCGAGAAGGGGACCTACGCCCTCTCGGACGGCATCGAGAACGTCCGCACGCCCAAGGGCGGCGGCTCTCCCCCGGACAGCGCGGTCGGCAACTTCGAGCAGGCGTTCGCCGCCGCGCCCGTCAAGCTCGACGTGAACTACTCCACGCCATTGCAGAGCCACGCGATGATGGAGCTGCATTCAACCATGGCGTCCTGGGACGGCGATCAACTGACGCTGCATACGGCGAACCAGATGCTGAACCGTGGCCAGGCGAGCGTCGCCCGGACCCTCAAGATGCCGGTCGAGAAGGTACGGCTGGTCAGCCCCTTCATCGGCGGCGGCTTCGGCGCCAAGTTGTGGGTGCAGCCTGAAGGAATTCTCGCGGCGATCGCTGCGCGCAAGGTCAACCGGCCGGTGAAAGTGGTCTTGACCCGCGAGCAGATCTTCCATGTGACGACCCATCGCTCGGACACCTTCCAGCACATCCGTCTCGGCGCCGATCAGAATGGCAAGCTGCTGGCGATCGGGCATGACGTGATCTCGGGCAATCTGCCGACCGAGGACGGCTACGAAGCCTCCGCGATGCAGACCCGCACCCTCTATGCGGGCGACAATCGGCTGACGCGTCATCGTCTGGCCTCGCTCGACATCCCGATCGCTTCGTCGATGCGCGCTCCCGGCGAGGCGTCCGGTCTGCTCGCGCTCGAATGCGCGATGGACGAGTTGGCCGAGAAGCTGAACATCGATCCGATCGAGCTGCGCATCCGCAACGAGCCGGCCGAGGATCCCGAGAAGCACATTCCGTTTTCGAGCCGGCACTTGATCGCTTGCCTCAAAACGGGCGCGGAGCGGTTCGGCTGGAACAAACGGCAGCCCAAACCGGGCCAGGTCCGCGACGGCCACTGGCTGGTCGGCATAGGGGTCGCCGCCGCGACACGCGGCAATCCGTTGCAGCCTTCGAAAGCCAATATTCGCCTTGCCCCGGACGGAACGGTCACCGTCAAGACGTCGATGACCGACATCGGCACCGGCACCTACACGATCCTCACCCAGATCACCGCGGACATGCTCGGCGTTCCCCCCGAGAAAATCCGGGTTGAGCTGGGCGACACCGACTATCCCAACTCTTGCGGTTCGGGCGGTTCCTTCGGCGCCTCGAGCTCCGGCTCAGGAGTCTACGACGCCTGTATGGCGCTGCGCGCCAAGCTAGCGCAAGCCGCCGGCGTGGAGCCTGCGGCGGCTCAATTCGTCAACGAGGCCGTCGAGGCTTCGGGCCAATCGCATCCCCTCACGCAATTGGCCGGGGCCAATGGCGTCGAGGCGGACGGCGAAATCGAGCCGGGCGAGACGCTGAAAAAGTTCTCCCAGCAGGGGTACGGCGCACACTTCGCTGAGGTCGGCGTTGATGTCGACACCGGGGAAGTCCGCGTGCGTCGCATGCTGGGCGTGTTCGCGTCAGGCCGCATTCTCAACGCGAAGACCGCGCGGTCGCAAGCGATCGGCGGCTTAGTGTTCGGCATCGGTTCGGCCTTGGAGGAGGGGTTGTCGCTGGACAAACGCTTCGGCGCTTATGTCAACGCCGACCTCGCTGGCTATCATGTCCCCGTTCACGCCGATATTCCCGACATTGACGCGATCTTCGTGGCGGAGCTCGATCCCGAGGCCAATCCGCTGAAGTCCAAGGGGATCGGCGAGCTCGGCATCTGCGGGGCGGGGGCCGCGGTCGTGAACGCGATCTACAACGCCTGCGGCGCGCGCGTGCGCGACTACCCTGTCACGCTCGACAAGCTGCTGCCGGCGTTGCCGCAACAGGTTTGACGAGGTCCGCGGCCCCTCAAGGCCTGATACGAAGACGATATGAGCCGTCGATCAGCGCGAGCTGACGACGGCTCTGTTGTTTCTACGCGAGGCGGCGCTCCGGCTTGTGGTTTGGCCTCAGAGCGTGACCCGAGGCGAGAGCGGATTGCCGGTCACTGCGAGCGGAGCGAAGATTCCAGCCGCGCCGACGATGCAAGCGGATAGCGCTACTCGCGATGACGCGGTTCGAGCGTCGTCTTATGGCTTGACGGTATTGCCGGCGTTGATCCGCAAATGAAAAAGGCTCCCGGCGATAGCCGGGAGCCCGTTGTGGTCGTCGCTGTAATCGCCGCTTACGCGGCGTCGTTGATGATGCCGGCCGAGCGCATGATGCGGCGCCCCATTTCCGCGGCGTGGTCGACCAACGACGAGGGCGTCGCAAGCGAGCGATGCGCGTATTTGCGCACCTCGCCGCGCACGATCACCGTATGCACATTGGCGACGCTGCCGTGATACACCACCGCCTGAACCGGATTGACGAGCGGCGAAGAGCGCTCGTGCGACCAGGACATGATCGTGACGTCCGCGTCCTTGCCGGGCGTCAGCGAACCGATGCGGTGATCCAGCTTGAGAGCCTTGGCGCCTTCGATCGTCGCGAAGGTCAGCGCGTCGCGCGAGCCGAGCGGCAGTCGTTCGAGCATTCCGCCGCCCTCGTGCGCCGCCGCGTTCGCCAGCATCCGCTGCGCCTGTACGGCGAAGCGCATTTGCGAGAACATGTCGGCGCTGACGCTGCAGACGACGTCGGTGCCGAGCGCGACGCGGCCGCCGGCGGCGCGGACCTTGCCCGTGACGGGCAGGCCGTGGCCCATCTGCATCTCGACTTCGGGGGTGACGGAGATGCTCGAGCCGCAATCGACGGCCATGGCGATCTCGTCCTGCTTCAGGCGATTGCAGTGCGTCAGGTTGATGTCGGGGCCGAGCAGCCCCGCCTGCGCCAACGCGCGTCCGTGTGCGACATATTCGCCGTACATTCCGACGGCGAGGTGCATGCTGGCGATGATGCCGAGCGAACGGGCGAGTTCGATATCGACGCGGTTGACGTCCTCCACGGCGAAGTCGGGGCCACGCAGCGACATCCCCAGCGTGACGAGCGCATCGTCAGAGGCGAGGCGGGTGCGACGGAGACGCACGATATCCTGCGGATGCGGCTCGCGGCTCTGATAGTACCAGCGCGCGACGTCGTCGCCGGGCGTGCCATGGCCGAACACGGCGCGGATGCCGGACTCCTGAAGCGCGTCGACCGCGCGATCGGCGTGCTCCGGCGTGTTCAAGATGTGCGCCCAGTCGTACAGCGTCGTGACGCCCGCATCGAGCTGTTCGAGCGCGCCGAGCAGCGTCGCGACATAGACGTCGTCCGGCTGGTAGTACTTGCCCGTCGCGCCGAGAATGGCGTTCAGATATTCGCCGAACGCCCAGTCGCCGGCGCAGCCCTTGATGATCGTCTGCCACAGGTGGATGTGGCTGTTGACGAAGCCGGGAATGACGACCTTGTTGGCGCCGTCGATTTCGGCGGCGCCATCGTGGGCGAGGTTCGGGCCGACTGCGGCGATCTTTCCGTCCTTGATCAGCAAGTCGCCGACGAGGTCGCCGATGGCGCTGTCCATGGTGACGATATGGGCCCGGCGGACAAGAATCGGTCGATTCTTATCCAGCAGGCCGGTCGATTGGGCGCCGTCGGGTGTTGTATTCATTTCAGGCTCCTCCCTTAAGTGAGATCACCGGGCTGCAGCCCGACGTCGCGACTGATTCTCCGACCAAACTCGCCAAGTTCCTCAATGAGCGGTTTGAGATCCTCCGAAATCAGTTGTCCGCGCCGCTTGCGCCATGTGCCGGCGATCATCACGGAATCGATGTTCGATGGATTGGATTGCATGACCACGGCCGAGATCGGATCGTGGATGGGCTGCATGTTCAGCGCGTCCGCGCGAAGCATCACGAGGTCGGCCTGCTTGCCGAGCGCGATGGCGCCGATGCGGTCCTCCTGACCGAGCATCCGCGCGCCTTCGATCGTCACCCAGGCGAGAGCGTCGCGGGCGCGCAAGCGGGCTTTGCCGCCGAATTCGCCGCGCCGCTTCGCCTCCAGATTGTCCAGCGAGCGCTGATAGCTGAGCGCGATGCGCGCCGAGGCCAGCATGTCGCTGGAATGGCTTGTTTCGACGTCCGACCCGAGTGAAGGCGATGCTCCGAGGTCGCGCAGGCGCCCGACGATCGGGTGTCCGTGTCCGCACATCATCTCGGACTCCGGCGCGATCGTGAAGCGGACGTCGCGGGAGACGAAGCGCTGCAGTTGCTCGTCGCTGAGGTCGTTGCCATGCACGATGTTGACGAACCGGTTCAGCAATCCCTCGGCCTCGAGGCGCTGCCAACCGTCCGGGATGCGCGGAGCGCCACCGCCTTGATGCATCGACGCGATGAGGCCGAACTCTTGGGTGAGGCGGAAGTCCTTGAGCGTGACGTCGAGGGTCGAGTAGTGCGGCCCCAGGATCGCCAGGCCCAGCGAGATCAACTCGGCGTCCGCCAATTCTTCGCGCAGGCGGATGACCTCTTCGCGCGGATGCGGGAGCTCCCAGAAGGGCGGTTGTCCCGGCTTGGGGTCGGGCTTCGGCGAGCCGTGCATGAACATGGCGCGAATGCCGGCCCTTCGCAAAGCCGCGACCGCCGCATTGGTGTGGTCCGGCGTCGGGTTGTTGTGGCACCAGTCGACGAGGGTGGTGGTCCCATTGTCGATCTGATTCAGCGCGCCGACGAGGGTCCCAATATGGATGTCGCTCGGCCGGAAGTGGGTCGCGAGCCCCGCGTGGACCCACTTGAAATATTCGAGAAGGGTCCAGTTCGAGGCCACCGATCGCAGCGCGGTCTGCCACGTGTGCATATGCGCGTTGATGAGACCGGGGATGACGATGAAATTGCGCCCGTCGACGATCTCCGCGCCCTCCTCGGCCGTCAGCGAGCCGCCGACGGCTTCGATGATTTGATTGCGAACGAGGAGGTCGCCTCGGACGATGTCTTCCGCGCCGCCTCGCATCGTCAGGAGGACGGCGTCCTTGACCAGAATTGCGCTCATGGGGTCGCTTCCTTTCCCGATGGCGTCGAGGCTTCGTTGGCCCCGGATCGGCTGCCGGGCGCCGTCTTCGGCCCCGGCGGCTCCAACGGCATCGCCAGCAGGATCGCGGCCGGCCGGTTCGATTTGTTGGAGAGGCGGCGCGGTTCGCCCGGCGCGATCCGGCACGAATCCCAAGCGCGGAGCGTCGCCTCCTCGGCGCCGTTCGAGACGACGACCTCGCCGTCGAGGACCACGTACATCTTTTCGATGCCTGAAGCCTCGAGCGTCGTGCCGCCGCCAGGCAGCAGATAGGAAAGCCCGAGCCAGAGCTGGTCCGAGGGACCAGAACTCACGGCCTTGCAGGCGCAACATCCGCATCATGTCGTGACCGGGCGATTGGTACGCGGGCGCCTGGTCCAGTCGGGTGACGTGCATGGCGCGTAGCCTTACGCCGTCGGATCGAGCACGACGCGCTCAGGCGCTCCGGCGAGCACCGCCTTGTAGGCCTCCGCCGCGCGGGCGAGCGGATAGACGTTGGCGGCAAGCACGGGGAAGGGCCGCAGCTTGCGCGTTTCGAAGCTCGGACGCAGCGCCTCCAACACGGCGGCGCCGTCCGCGCTGTCCAGCGCGAGCGTATCGACGCCGATGTAGCGATGTTGGCCGCGGTAGAAGGCGAAGATGTCGAACGGGACCGAACGCTCGATCGTGGAGATGAAGATCTGCCGGCCGCGCATCGCCATGGCGCGATTGGCCGCTTCGAAATAGGGGCTGCCGACGGTGTTGAAGACGATGTCGGCGCCGTGGCCGTTTGTCGCCTGGCGGACGCGCTCGGCGATGTCGCCCTCGGAGGCGCCCAGCATCGTGACTTCGCCGCTGGCGTGGCCGCGATAGGCGTCGGCCGTGCGCTCGACGCCGAAAACCCGCGCGCCGGCCGCGGTGGCGAGCTGGATCGCGGCCTGGCCGACTTTGCCGTTCGCGCCGAGCACCAGAACGACGTCATCCTTCTTGACGGAGCCGGCCTCGCGCAATCCGGTGAAAGCGGTGACGAAGGGCACGCCGATCGCGCCGGCCTCGGCGAGCGAAATCGAGGTCGGCTTCTCCCGCAGGTTCGCCACCGGGATCACGAGATGCTTGGCGTGCGTGCCGTCGCGGCGAACGCCGAGGTCGCCGCCGGAGCCCCACACCTCTTTGCCGACCATCTCCTTGGGACCTTCGACGACGACGCCGGCGTAGTCGCGGCCCGGCGTGCGCGGCCAGACGGCGTGAGGCATGGCGCCGAGCACCGCCTTGACGTCGCTCGGATTGACGCCGGCGCTGCGGATCGCGACGACAGCGGAACCTTCCGGCGCCTTCGGCGCATCGGATTCGACGAGGCGCACCGTGGCGGCGAGCGCATCGGCGTTTTCGGCTTTCGCCTCGACGCGGATGGCGGCGCTGCGGGTGGAACTAGCCATTGGGGAGTCTCCTAGTGAATGGGGAATATCAGGCGGCGCAACTCGGCAGACCGAGCATCTCGCGCGCCTCGCCGGCGGAGACGATCTGCGCGCCGAGCGCTTCGACGATGCCGCGAACCTTGACGACCAGTGCGGCGTTGCTGGGGGCGAGCACGCCCCTGGAGATGTAGACGGCGTCCTCAAGGCCGACGCGCACATTGCCGCCGGCGAGGTAACTCTGCGCCGCTGTGGTGAAGGCGTGGCGCCCGAGGCCGATTGCGGTGAAGGCGGCGCCTGCTGGCAGCAGACCGCGCGCGTAAAGCACCGTCTCCGGTGAGGGCTGGAACCCGTAGCGCACGCCGAGCACTAAGGAGCAGAGCGGCGCCGGCGCCAGCGAACCGTCGGCGATCATATCGTGCATTAGCGCGATGTCGCCGGAATCGAACAATTCGATCTCCGGCTTCACGCCTGCTTCACGGATGACGCGCGCCATGCGCCGCACATTCTCCGGCGTGTTGATGACGACCTGGCCGCCCGAGTTCATCGTGTTGAGGTCGAGCGTGCAGATGTCGGGTCGCAGCGCCGCGATGTGCTCGACGCGAGCTTCCGGGCGCACGAGGGTCGTGCCGGGTCCCGCGACCGCCGGATCGTCCTTCGAGGGGACAAAACGTCCGCCGGGACCGGTCGTCAGGTTCAGGATCAAGTCCTTATTGCGCGCGCGGATGCGCTCGACGACCTCGCGGTAGAGATCGAGCTCCATCGACGGGCGACCGGTCGCAGGATCGCGCACGTGGATGTGCGCGATGGCGGCGCCGGCCTCCGCCGCCTCGAGACAGGCCTCGGCGATCTGCGCGGGCGTAATCGGCAAGTGCGGCGTCTGATCCGGCGTCGTCAGATTGCCGGTGACGGCGGCGGTGATGAAGATGCGGGGCAGGGGTTCGCGCATCGGAGCCTCAGAGCGAACGGCCGCCGTCGACGACGACGGTCGAGCCGGTGGAAAAGCGAAGCGTCGTCGCGCAGGCGAGCACGGCCTCGGCGATGTCCTCAGCGGCGCCGATGCGGCGCAGCGGCGTCGAGGCGGCGGTCTTCGTGTTGAAGTCCGAGCCGCGTCCGGGGACGAAGGCGGTGTCGACAACGCCCGGCGCCACGCTCATGAAACGGACTTCCGGCGCCAGCGCGCGCCCGAGCGACTTCGTCATCACTTCGATGCCCGCCTTGACGGCGCAGTACGCGATCGACGAGCCGACGCCGGTGTGCGCGGCGATCGAAGAGATGGACACGACCAGACCGTCGCCCGAAGCCTTCAGCATCGGTGCGAAGGTGCGGATGGTCGCGAACTGGCCGCGCCAGTTTACCGCGAACATGCGGTCGATCAGCTCATCGTTGAGCGCGTCGAGATCCGCATGCGGCACCGGCTTGGTGAATCCGGCGGCGTTGACCAGCACATGAAGCGCCTCGCCGTAGCGCTCCTGCACCGCTTGGCGCAGGGCGAGCAAGGAGGGCGTGTCGGCGACGTCGGCCGGCAGGGCCGCATGGCCGGAACCGGGCAGAGACGCAACGACCGTCGCGGCGGCTTCGCCCAAGCCCGGCATGTGTGTGATGACGACGCGCGCGCCGGCGCCGGCGAAATGGCGCGAGATCTCGGTTCCGATGCCGCCGGCGCCGCCGACGATGAGCGCGAGGCGGCCTTCTAGAGAATGGGGCATGTGCTGTCTCCTACTTGATGGGCGGCACGGGCCGCTTCGCCACGCCTCGCGCCATGACGAATGTGTAATCGAGCGTGTACCAGGGCGCCGTTACGTCGGGCGCCGGCGGCGTTTCTCCCGCCTCATGTCGGCGATAATTGCCAATCAGATGGCGCGTCACCCCGAAGACGACGTCGCTGTGCAGACGCTCGTCCTCGTCGACGAAGACCTGGGTGATAAGGGTCCGGTATCCCGTCTTGTAGCCGAGAACGTGGAGATGCGCCGGGCGATAGGGATGGCGACGCTGCGCGCGCAACAGCTCGCCGGTTGGGCCGTGGGTCGGCACCGGATAGCCGGCCGGCTTGACCGAACGGAAGTAGAACCGGCCCTCTTTGTCTGTGGCGAAGCGTCCGCGCAGATTCATGTCGGCCTGTTCGGGATCCTGGTTCTCGTAAAGACCGACCGGCGAAGCCTGCCAGACGTCGACTTCGACGTCCGGGATCGGTTTGCCCTCGGCGTCGGTGATCCGACAGTTCACGAACAGCGCGGGCCCTTCCGTCGGCGAGCGCAGTATGCTGTCGCCATTGGCGGTCGGCGGCGAGTTGTCGCGCCAGAACGGGCCGAGCAGCGCCGCCGTCGTCTCCGTCGATCCGGCCGCGCCGTTGTTCATCAGGCAGACGAGCGTCGAAAACCCGACGGCGTCCGCGAACAGAATGCCCTCATTGTGGGCGTCGTTGGTCGCAAGGCCGATGCGGTTGAGGAAGTCGATCGCGATATCGTATTCGGTCTCGGTCAGCTTGACCTCCCGCGCAAAGGCGTGGAGGTGGCGCACAAAGGCGGCCATCACTTCGCGCAGTCTGTCGTTGGGAGCGCCCGCCATCGCGCGGAGTACGACGTCGGTGACGCCTTCCGCGCTTTCGATAACGCCATAGTTCGGCAGTTCGTTCGGCGAGGGCGATCTGGGCGGGTTCATGGGCGTCTCCTAGCAGAGGAGTGCAATCGGTTGCATTTGTTGGAGCGACCGATACTGCAACCGATTGCACGCGTCAACCAAAAATGGGCGCCGCGCCCAAAGTTCAAGCAGAGTTTACGCCGGCGTGCAACCGATTGCAGAGCTCCAATAGAAAGTGTATATGGGCGCAATGTCCTCATCCGACTCGGTTTCGCCGCGAACGTCGCCCAAGCAGGCCAGGGTGTCCGCCCGGCCGGCGTCGCGTGGCGCTACGCTGCAGCAGGTGGCGGACGCGGCTGGCGTCCATCGCTCGACGGCGTCGCGAGCGCTAAATCCCGAAACGGCCGACTTGATCTCGCCGGACGTCGTCGCTCGCATCGCGGAGACTGCGGCGCGCCTCGGCTATCGGCGCGATCTCATCGCCGCCTCGCTGCGCAATAGCCGGACGCGGCTTGTCGGGGTGCTGGTGCCGGACTTGGCCAACCCCGTGTTCGCGCCGATTCTGGCGGGGGTGGAGGCGGCGCTGGCGAAGGATCATTACGGTGTGCTCGTCGCCAACGCCGCCAACGACATCGGCGCGTTGGAATTGGTTGAAAGTCTGGTGAGCCGCCGGGCCGAGGGACTGATCCTGGCGACCGCGCATGCCAGGGATCGCGTGCTCGCGCGTTGCATCGAGCTCGGCCTTCCCACCGTTCTCGTCAATCGCGCCGATCCGGATGGGCGCCTGTCCGCGGTTACCCCGGACGATCGCCAGGGAATGCGCCTCGCCGTGCTGCATTTGGCAAGCCTAGGACATCGCCGGATCGGCCATCTCGCAGGGCCGCAGGACGTCTCGACCGGCGTGCTGCGCGCGGAGGGGTTCCGCTCCGCGATGATGGAGGCGGGGTTAGAGCCGGGGCCTATGGTCGCCGCTGGAGCTTATTCCCGCGAGGCTGGCGAAGCCGCCGCCGATCGGCTGCTGGACGATCGGAGCCTGACGGCGATCGCCGCGGCGAACGATCTGCTTGCGCTCGGGGCGATGCGCGCGCTCGCGGCGCGCCGGCTCCGCTGTCCCGTGGACGTGTCGGTCACCGGCCATAACGACATGCCGCTGGTGGACATGGTGGAGCCGCCACTGACCACGATCCGCATTTGCCATGATCTGATCGGTCGGGAGGGCGCGCGCCTGCTGCTAGAGCGCATCGCTCAGCCAGATCTGCCGCCGGCGCAAATACGGACCGCGCCCGAACTGATTTTGCGAGCGTCCACCGGGCCCCCGCGCGCAACTGCAACTGCAGGAAGCCGCGCCAGGCCAAGGGGGCAGGCGTTTCCTAAAACGGAATGAGCCCACCGCCGACCCGGAGCGTACCGGATGCGCTCGGTGCTCACGGCGAAGGGAAGCCCTTGATCTGCTCGATGAGCCACAGATCGAAGCGCGCCGTCGCGTCGGCTTGACATCGCGCGGCCGCGACCAGCGCCGTCGGCGCGTCCTTATGCGCTGTCCGTTCGAACGTGCATCGCTGCAATTTGAAGACGAAGAAGGCGCGCTGGACCTCGCGCAACGTCTGCTTCGCATGGTCGTCGGTCAGTCGCGTCATGAGTTGCGCGTAGTCGCGGTTGAGAGCGGCTTGCCAGACGAGAAACTCGCGGTTGTCGCATTGCTGCATGGCCGTGGTCGTCGACGCCGATTTGAGGCAGGGGCTCGAAACGCGGCCGATGCACGCTTCGGGATCGGACTTGGCGGTCATCGCGTCGCCGACGCAAGCGTCGATGGTCTGCACGGCCGCGGGGTCGGGCTGCCCGCCAATGGCGGCGAAACCGGGCGTCGCAGCGGCAAGCATGGAGTTCGACAAGGCGACGAGGAGAACGATTTGAAATCGAGCAAACATCGCAGGTCGCCTTTCGGATTGCGGCCACCGATCCATCAGATTTGATTCTGGATACTCCACACTGTCAATCTGCCTTAATAAGTCAATCGACGAGAATTGCTACCGTCCTTGACGTCGCGCTGTAAGGGGAAGCGCAAGATGCAAACGAAGTCGGCGTGAAACGCCCCTCGAGACGCTCCCGAAAGTTTCGGCTGCGTCCTCAAGACGAAGTGTTATACCCCAAATAGGGGGATACTTTAGAACCCACGTCAGATATCCTTACGGGCGTCAGCGCGGGAAAAATCATGCCGCGTGTTTCTATCATCATTCCCGTTTACAATAGGCCGATCCTCGTCTTAGAAGCGGTGGCTTCACTCCAGGCCCAATCTCTCGCGGATTGGGAGGCCATTCTCGTCGACGACGGCTCGACCGACGCCACGCCCGAGGTTCTCCAGGACCTTGCGGCGCAAGACCCGCGACTGACGGTTTTGATTGGCCGGCAGCGCGGGCCGGCGGCCGCACGCAACACGGGCGCGGCGAAGGCGCGGTCCGATTGGTTGCTCTTTCTCGACAGCGACGACTGGCTCGCTCCCGAAGCGCTGCTCTCTTTGTTGCGAGTCCAGAACGACGCCGATCTCGTCTATGGCGTCGGGGTCCGCGTGTGGGGCGACCGCGTCCAGAAGCGTTCGCAAGTTCCTCTTCCCCGCGGCGACTTGTTTCACCGCCTCGCCTCGTCAAACGCGTTCATGATCCATTCGTGCCTGCTCAGGAGTTCGATGTTTCGCGAGGTAGGCGGTTTCGATGAAACCCTGATCGGCTGCGAGGACTGGGACCTTTGGCAACGCGTCGTTCGCTCTGGCGCCCGCTGCAAAGGCGTCCAAGCGCTGGTGGCCTTCTATCGCCAAACGGAATCGTCGCTCAGCACGTGGTATGAGCAGCAGCTTCGTAACGGTCTGACCGTCATCGACCGCGGCCATAGTCGGGATCCGCGCGTCCCGAGGCCGCATCCCGCTTACGCCGAGGGCGCGCCCCGCGCTGAATACCCGGCCGCGGCGTATCGCTTCGCGAGCTGGTTGGCGGCTGTCGCGATCGCGCGCAAGCAATCGCCTCGGGGCATCGTGCGAGGCATGGCGAATCTTCCTCCCGCGCCGCTATCGGCCTCGGACATCGCCGCCGTCATATTCTTCGCTATTCCCCTTGGGCTGGGTGAGTTCGCGCCCCGTTGGGATGCGCACTGGCCCAGCCTGAAGCCTCAGCTTCAATCGTTCCTGGCGGAGCTTTCCGCTATCGCCGGTTGCGCGCCGCGCTTCGGCGCCAATGTGCTGAAACAAGTCGAACTCGCCGCTGCCGCGGATGCGCTTCACGTCACGCGAGTCCTTAGAAGCGTCGCCTGGCGCGTCATTCGTACGTATCGCCGTGGCGCGCTTTCCCGTCGGCGAAGCCCAGGCTAACCACCATCCTCGAGCCGAGCGAAGAACGCAAGAACGCCTGCTTCAATGTCCAGCCTGTCGCGGCGCTCTCGTTCCTCATCATGATTCGTGACAGCGCGAGCGGCGGCTCCAACGCGTCAACCGGCCCCCAATTGAGGGACACCGCGCAGGTCAGCTCGGATTCTCTCACGCAGTCCAACGTGAGGTCGGAATAGTCGCCGTAGGGATACGCGAACGTCGTGCAGGGGCGGCCGGAGATCGCTTCGCAGATCCGGCGGCTCTGCGCGATTTCCCGGGTTTGCGTCGCCCGGTCCCAAAGCGGCAGAGCAATGTGCGTCTCCGTGTGACCGCCGATATCAAACCCTGATGTCCGCGAGAGGCTGTAGGCCTCTTCTGGCGTCATTGGCCGGTGAGTGCTCCGTGGCGCCAACTCGCTGCCAATCTGACCAGCGATCAACTCGATGGCTCGGCGCTGTGCGTCGAGAGGCGCCGGCTTCAGCGCCTTCCAAAGCGCCATATAGGCGCGCTGGCGCATCGTCCGGGGCCGATCGGTCATCGCCCGCCATGCGTGGGCCGGACGGGGCTCGGGCTCCTCTCCGAGATCGACCTGGCATTCGCGATCGCCGACCATGATCGAGCCCCTCCCGGCGGCTCTTGGATCGAAGACCACCCTCTCGAGCGCGTCGCTCCAGAATTCCTCGGTGCTCCCGAGCATGGCAGTCGCCAGGAAGAAGGTCGCGGGAAGACCGTGCTTTTCCAACAACGGCGCGGCGACGCCAGAATTGCAGGCATAGCCATCGTCGAAGGTGATGGCCGCAGCGTCAGCTGGAAGGCTTCCCTTCACATGGCGATCCGCGAACTCCCTCAAGGGCAGCACGCGCCGCCTGCGCGCGAGCGTTTGCAGCTGCCGGTCGAACACTGCCGGCGCAACCGCCAGTTCCCACGGGTCCCTGTCAGGCGTCGCGATGCGGTGATACATGAGGATCACCGGTCGCGGCGGCATGACGCGGGAGATTTTCGCCGCCAGCGACCGCGCCATAGCTTCAGGCCTTGACGGCGCAAATGCCGATCGTGACGGGATAGTGGGGGTCCTGCGCTTCGATCATCGAAGGCCTGAGCTCTTCGGCCGCCAGACCTTGAAGCGAACATACCGCCGACGACACGTTCCCGTAGACCGCGACCTCCGTCGACGCGGAGCCGAACACATCCGAAAACAGTCGCCGCGCTGAAACTTCGGTCAGGTTCCAATACCAAATATCATAGTCGTTATAGTGGTCGATGGGCGTCAATCCCGGCGCAGTCACGAGACAGGCTCCGCCAGCGCGGAGCAGCCGGTGCAGGGCGGAAACCGCCCCCTGGAGATCGTAGATCATGTGGAGCATTTGAGTGAGGACAATCGCGTCGAACGTGTTGTCCCATTGCGCGCCGAGCCGCGTTACGTCTCCGACAATCGTCGCCCGCGTGTTTTCGGGGCGGAAATCGATGATGTCGCGTTGCGTCGTTTGGCTCCCGCCGAAGCGAGCGGTATAGCCGTCATCGCCGACTTCGAGCGTTCTGCCGCGAATTCGCGATGCATGCGCCGCCAAAAAGCGTTCGATATAGATACGATCAATCGGGGTGCCGCGATCGAAGCCAAAGTCGCGGCTGATTGGTTGGGTTCGCCCGAGGTCGCCGAAACGAACGCCCCCCAAGGACGGCCGCGTCATTCGCCGCAGCGGCAGTCTGAACGATTCCGGAAGGAGGCGCACGGCAAACGCTCGTGCTCGAGAGAGTTGGCCGCTGCTTGTCAAGGCCCGAATTCCTCTTGAGCCAAACGAATGGTGCGCTCTAAGCCCTGACTTCCCAAGGCAGTCGCTCCAATAGGACGATCGCCGCGTGAGCCAACATATGCGCGCCTCCCGACGCGGTCAAAACACTCCTGGGGTCCGCTTTCATGCCGCCTCGAAAGGAGTACCCCCAAATTGGCGCCGCGTCTTGGCGGCGTCTTGTTTAACGTCAAATATCATCCTTGGCTCGATGTTCGAAATCGCCGCAAAGCTGCATTGGCAATGTTCGAATAATGCGCTCCATCAAACGCCAAACAAGTCTGCACATGTTGACTAATCCGGTCGCATAACGCGTCGAAAAATGCGCGGAAAAATAAGTCAAGTCGTCCAATTGGGCGCCTATTTCGGGTGAAACGCCTCTCTTCGCAGAGGATAGCGGCGCAGAACGGATTACAAATACTGTCACATTGCCAAGAGACATTGACGCTTGCCTAAAATAGGTACGGCAGCTATCTTTACGTCATGCCTCAGAAGGCCTAATACTCTCGGCCGCACGATTGTAGCAAAGACAATCTGTTGAACTCGGCGCCCACAGCGCCGACGAGTGAGAATTCCTTAATCGGGGTCGAACGATAGCCGGCGATGACCACGCCGAGGCTGTGAATAACGCTTGGGTTGAATTCGCGTTCGCCTGTCTCGCTTCATTGCGGAGGGGAGTGTGAGAATTGTTCACGTCACCCGACAATTTCATCCCGCCAAAGGCGGCCTGGAAACCGTGGTCGAGGCGCTCGCCAAACATCAGGCGGCGAGCGGCCACGACGTTCAGGTCGTGACGCTGAACCGGCTATTCGGGACCGGCGCGAAGCTGCCTGCGAGCGAATGGCTGGGCCATGTCAAAGTCGTGAGGATTCCGTATTGGGGCTCCCAGCGGTACCCGGTGGCGCCGGCCGTGTTGACCCACATTGCGGACGCGGATGTGGTCCACGTCCACGCCATCGATTTCTTCTTCGATTTTCTCGCTCTCACGCAGAGCATCCATCGCAGGACGCTCATCGTCTCCACCCACGGCGGGTTCTTCCACACCGACTTCGCCTCCAGGCTCAAGAAGATCTATTTCGCGTTGGTGACGCGCGCCAGCATCGGCGGCTACGCATTCGTCGCAGCGTCCAGCAATCAGGACTTCGAGCTGTTCTCACGCATTCGCCGGCGTGGCATTGAGACAGTGCTCAATGGCGTCGACTGCGAAAAATTCGCCAATCTCGGGCGTCGCGAAGGATGCAAGCAGCTCATTTATTTCGGTCGCTTTGCGCCCAACAAGAATCTCTTCGCGCTGTTTCCGTTCCTTCGCGCGCTGAGAGCGAAAGATCCAGAGTGGCGTCTGATTCTCGCCGGACGACCGTTGGGGGTCACGAGCCAGCAACTGCGCGAGGAAGCGAGGCGTTGCGGCGTCGAGGACTGCCTAGCTCTGATGGAATCGCCTTCCGACGAGACGCTGCGCGAGGCGGTGCGAGCTTCCTCTGTCTTCGTCAGTCCCTCGCGTTACGAGGGGTTCGGCATCGCTGCGATCGAAGCGATGTCGGGCGGCCTGTTGCCGATCCTCAGCGACATTTCGGCCCACCGCGAAACGGTCGCGACGACCGGCTTGGGCGTGCTTACGGACTTCTCGCGCCCGGAGGAGGCCGCGTGCGCGACGCTTGCAGCATGGCGGCAATGGCAGGTCCGCGAATGCGGCCAGGACGCGCTCGAGGAGCGGCTCGCTGGCTATTCCTGGAAGGGCGCCGCGCGCCGCTTCGACGAAATTTATCTCAGGGTCAGAGGGCAGAACGAGCGGCGGATCGTCGCCACTCGGGTCCAGGTCACGAGCGCGGAGACGACGATTGGCCTGATCGACGAGTGCATCGCCGAGCGGCTGCCGCTGCGCATTTCGTTCGTGAACGCAAATCTCGCCAACGAAGCCGCGGCCGATCCAAAAGTGGCCGAGGCGCTCGAAGGTTTCCATCTGCTCAATGACGGCATCGGTCTCGATTTGGCGAGCTTCATGCTGTTCGGCCGGTTCTTTCCGGCCAATCTGAACGGCACCGATTTCACGCCCGCCTATCTCGACCGCAGCCGACACAAACTGCGCCTTTATCTGTTGGGCGCGGCCGAGCAGGTCGTCGCGGAGGCCGCCGAGATTTACCGTCGGCGCTGGCCGCGGCATCAGGTCGTGGGCTTCAACAACGGCTACTTCGCGCCGGAGGAGGCGAGCGCGCTCGCCGAGCGCGTGCGCGCCGCGCGGCCTGACATGGTGCTCGTCGCGATGGGCAATCCTCGTCAAGAACTTTGGCTGGCGGAAAACATTCCGAGCGTCTGCCCAGTCGGCATGGCGGTCGGATCGTTGTTCAACTTTCAAACCGGCAAGGTCCCGAGGGCGCCGCCCGTCGTCCAGAGGGCGAGGCTCGAATGGTTCTATCGGCTGCTGATTGAGCCGAGACGGCTGTGGCGGCGTTACACGCTCGGCAATGCGCTGTTCCTCAGCCGGGTCGCGCTTCAATACATGCGCGGCGAGCGGGCGTGATCGCCGCCGCGCGAGAAAAAGGGGCAGGAGAGAGATGTACATTGGCGGAATGTCTCACGCGGTCGCGATCGCCGCGCCGGCTTGCAGGGATCGAAATTGCCGAACCGGCGCCTGATCCCGAGACTCGCCGTCATGGCTTCCCGTGATGCAAGGCCTCTTACCGCTCGCCCGGCCGCGGCGGCCAACCCGTTAACGCCGGCGGTGACTATCGTCGTGCCGACCTATAACCGCGCCGATCAGGTGCAGGCGACCGTCGATCAGCTCCGCCGGCAGCCATTCCGCGATTTTGAGCTCTGGCTTGTCGATCAGTCCGACCCGGACGTCGCCGTGTCGAATGCGCATTACGTCGCCCAGTCCAACGATTCGCGGCTGCATTACCTTCATCTGGCGGTGAAGAATCTGCCGAACGCTCGCAACGAGGGCCTCGCGCGTGCGCGCGGAGGCATCGTGGTGTTCGTCGACGACGACGTCATCGTGCTGGCTACCGATTTCATCGGCGCCCATGTCCGCGCCTTCGAAGACCCCACGGTCGGGGGCGTAACCGGCCGTCACGTCGAGCGGACGTTGCGCATGAATGCGCGGCGCACCGCCTGCTACGTCTCCGCCGGCGGTCGCACGATCTTCAACCTGTTCGGCGTCGAGCGGCAGGAGGTCGCTTCGTGCAAAGGCTCGAACATGAGCTTCCGAATGGAGGCGGTGCGCGAAATCGGCGGCTTCGACAGGCGAACGCGTCTCTTGGAGGAGACGGATTTTTCGACCCGACTGCGCGGCGCCGGCTGGCGCCTGATGTTCGAGCCGGAAGCGGAACTGCTCCACCTCTCCACCCCGGCCGGAGGGGTGCGCGATCCAAACCCGCTTGACGCCGAATGCGGCCGCTTCCGCTCCACGGCCTACTACATCCTGAAGCACCGCGGGTGGTGGGGCGCGCCCAGCTTCGTGGCGACCTTCGGCTTGATTGCGCTTGCGCGGGCACTGCGGTTCGGCGCGCCGGCAGCGGTTCCGCGTCTTTGCCGCGCCATGTTGGAGGGGTTCGCCGAGGCGCGACGCGGGCCGGACCAATCGGTCCCAACCTTGTCGGAATTGCGGGAGACTTAGATGAAAACATTTGTGCGCGCGGCGAGAAAGCGGGCGCCAGTTTTTCGCCAATAGCGCGCGGCAACCCTCAAACGGTGATTTGGCGCTCAGCCGCATCATCTGGAGTCCCCGGTGCGACGCAAGCTGCTCTACATCTGCGAGGACTATGTTCCTCCCGTCCATGACGGTTCGGGAGTGGTCTATCTCGCATGCCTTCAGGCGCTGGCAGAGCGATACGAAATCTATGCCGTGATGTTCGGCGATCCCGCGCGCGTAACGTCGAAGACGACCGACGCGCTGAACGCCCTGTGCAAGGCGCATTTGATCTTGCCGACCGTTCTGAAGAACCCCGTCGTGCAACTCGCTCGAACCCTATCGCGCGCCTTCACGGGACAGTTGGCCGCGCCGCGATTGCTCGAAGAATTCGGTCGCCAGCCCATCCATCGACAGATCGCTGAGTTCGTGCGCCGTCACGAGCCGGATGCTTTGTATCTTCACAAGTTGAGTTGCCTTGCTCGGGTCGGCGAAGAGGTCGTCGCAAAATTCCCCGGCGTGAAGATCGTCGATCTGCATGACGATCCGATCGCACGTGAGCAAGCCGAACGCGCGACGCTCGACGCCTTGATCCGCCGTTACCCGAAGCTCGGGCTTCACCGCTCCTACGCGAGAGCGCGGTGGAAGCGCCGCTTGTCGCGCTTTTCGCCGCAGGCCGCTCGCCGGCAGGAGGTCGAACTGCTCTCTCATTTCGACTGGCTCTTCAGCGCCTCGGAGGACGAAGCCGATCTCTATCGGCGATATTTTGAGCGCCGCGTCGTCAGTTGTCCCTGGCCGATTTCGCTGACCCTTCAGCCGATCAAAGCTGCGGCGGCGCCGAAATATTCCGCCGGCTTCATCGCGTCGGAGGCGGTTTTCAATCTCGACGGGCTGATGGTGTTCGTCGAAACGCAGCTGCCGCTGGTGCGCGAACAGGACCCCGGATTCACGCTCGCGCTGGCGGGTGGTGTCTGCGAGGTGTTTTCGCACGCGTGTCCCGACTACGCAAAGCTCGGGATCGACCTTGTCGGTCCGGTCAAGGATGTCGCGGACTTCTACGGCTCGGTGTCCGCCGTCGTGGTTCCGCTGCTGACGGGAACCGGGGTCAGCTTGAAGACGCTCGAGGCGCTCGCTTATCGCGTTCCCGTCGTGTCGACGCCGGTGGGCGTGCGAGGCATATCGCGCAAGACGCTGGCCAACCGAGATGTCGAGATCGTCGAGCTGGCGGTGTTTTACGAGGCGTTGGCGCGACGACGGAAGCCGCGTCCTTCCGCGTTCGGGGTCGGCGGACGCGAGGACTTGGGCCACTATCTCGACCATGTCGCCAGCATGATCGAAACCGGCCGCCAGGGTTTCTCCGGGCGGGAAGCGGTTCTGCGCCCCGCCATCGGCGCCGACGCCAGCTGGCTTTGACGAGCCCGAGCGGAAGCCGACCGAGCGGAAGCCGACTATGTCGTGGACGGCGACAGTCTGGAGCGGACGGCGGAACAGGTCGGATCGGCGCCGGACGGCGGCGCCCCCGCGTAACGCAACAGCGGCGCGAACATGAGACCGAGGATGGCGTCCTTGATCGCCCCTTTGCCGTGGAATGTCCAGAAGCCTCGGCCGTCGTAGGCATGGCCGCGAGTCAAGCTCGCAAAGTGCCGCAAGCGGGATCGGAAGCGGCTGGAGCGGTAGAGTTCGAATCGCCGTTCGTAAAGCCACGCGAGTTTCTCGTATCGCCGCGATCCCTCGCTCAGGATGGGCGCGTAGTTCTCCCCCACGGCCAGGCGGGACGCTTGGCTGAGGATGGCCGACCGCGCGGCGGCCGACTTCGCGCAAAGATCGTATACGAGATCGCGCCGTTCCAGCCGGTGTCGCCAGCGTCTGCGATAGCTCATCGGCCCCCCCCATCCCTCGGCGTTGCCCTCATGCTGGCGATAGCGCACGAGAGGGTCGGGGATATAGACGACCCGGCCCATCTCCGAGGCGAGAAAGAAGAACCAATGATCGTGCGACTCGGGCTCCGGACCGAATTGCATGATCCTGTCTTCGGACGAATGCGCGCTGATCGACTGCTCCCAAAGGGGAGAGAATTGCGTCAGCGCATTTCGGAACGCCATGGTATGGCCGTAAGCGGCGAACCAAGGGTTCGTCTCATGTGGCGCGGCGTCGTGCGCAATGTCCGAGCTGCGCAGCAGACCGAGGACCTTCCCCGAGGGGCTCACGATGTAGGAATTGTGATGAACGAGCATGACGCTCGGATCGGCGAACGGCTGAGCGACCCGTTCGAGCTTGGCGGGGTCCCAGACGTCGTCCTGATCGCAGCAGGCGATCAGAATCCGACGCGCACAGGCCGACCGCGCGAAGGAAGTTTTGTTTGTATCCCAATTGATTCTCGTTTCGGAACGCTCGAACGGGGAAAGGAGCGGTTCGAGCGAAATCGGCTGCGACGGCGCGGCTCTCATCCGACGAGCAATCGTCGGCGATGACGAGTTCCGATGGCGGCAAGGTTTGTGCGGCGATGCTGTCGAGCTGCTCCCGCAGGAACTTCGCTCCGTTATAGGTCGCCATTGCGACGGATATGGTCGTCACGGCAAGCCTCGCTATCGGCCTAGTTGGCCTGTGCGGGAAGATCGGCGCGCGCGAGCCCGATCGCTCGCAATCCGCGACGCGCCATCGTCCGCGCCAACGTCTTCAAATCGTGGGCCATAACGAGCGCCAGCGCAACCGCCGCCACCTCGGCGCCAATCGCCGCGCCGATCGCCGGCCAGAGGTTGGGCCCGATCGCGTTCGCAGTCGCGGCCGACGCCGCCATCACCAACAGCGGCAGGGGAAGCGCGCGAAGCAGCGTGCTCGCAGGGATGCCGGGCGCCCAGAAAAGACAGAGCGCGTCGATTGCGCAGCGCAAACTCCAGGCGATCGCCGCGCCAACGATCCCGTACGCCGACGTCATCGCCCAGAGCACTGCGACGAAGGGCACAAGCTCGGCCGCGTGAAACTTGCCGGTCACGTCGGGCCGCCCCTGACTTTGCAGCAGCCCGAACGGCACGAAGGCGAGCCCGTTGATCCAAGCGCCGAAAAACAGGATCTCGGCGACCGGCGAGGCGACGGCGGAGAAGTCGGGGCCTATCCAATAACGGAAAAACGCCGGCGTAACGATGATCGCCGGCGCGCAGACGGCGCAGTAGCCATACGCCAACGACACCACCGCGCGGGAGGCGAGGCTGTGGGCGTCGTCCCGCGCCAGGCTCGACATGCGGGGGAACAACGTGCGGCTGAGCGCGGCGGCTAGAATCTGGCTGCGCATCACCAAATTCATCGGCACGACGTAATGGGTGATCGCCGCGACCCCCAGCAACGAGCCGATCACGAACTGATCGAACTCGGAAAGGATGGGGCTCATGAGGCTCGACACGGTGACCCAGCCGCCGTAGCTGAGCAACGTCTTGATCTGGCGCGGATCGAAGTCCGCTATCGAAAGCGGACCCTCGGCGCGATAGACCGCGATCATGATGGCGACGACCGTCAAGGCCCGCGCCGTCGCGGCCGCGGGGATCACGACCGCGAGCGAAGGGCTGACGAGGACGGCGAGAACAACCGGCGCGATCTGGCCTAGGCTGCCGCCGCAGGTTTGCAGGATATTGGCGAGAAGGAAGCGCTCGCGCGATTCGAGTGCGCCTATGCCGACGCCCGAAGCCAGCGCCAGGGGAAGCAGCGCCGCGATCCAGGGCAGGGCGGCCGCGATCTCAGGCCTCAGCGCGTCGGGAACGATCAGCGCATGTTGCATGAGATAGCCGCCGGCGGCGGCGAGGATGACGCCGCCGACCAGGCCGAAGGCCAGATTGAGCGCCAGCGTGGTGACGAGCACGCGAGCGCGCGCCTCGTGCGGAGCCTCGCGCAGCCGCGCCAGCGCATTGGCCGCCGCGCGCGACAGGCCGAGGTCCAGAAATCCGAAATAGCCGAGCAGCGCCCAGACGAGCGACAGGACGCCGTAGCGGGCGTCGCCGATATGGCGGACGTAGATCGGCACCGTCACCAGGGCGACGACGAGCGGAACGACAGCCCCGAAGACATTGATGACGAAATTCGTTCTGAGCGCGCCGACGCTCATGATCACGTTTCTGTCGTATGCGGTCTTAGGCGTTCATTTTTCATCGGTCAGCACTCCCAGTTGCGGCCGGTCGCCGGACTTTGTGGGCTCGACGGAGAACATGTAGTCGTCTGCCCACCAGGGACCCGCAGCCCAATAGGTCCAGCCGAGCCAGGCGTCCCGGTTCGCTGACATATATTGCACGAGCGCGCGCCCCTCTCGGAGCGCCTCGGGGGTCGATGCGAAGCCGAATTCGCCGAGAAAGCCTTTCGCGTGATGCGCGCGCGCCCAGGTCGTGAAGTCGGCCAACCGCGTCGCCCCGGCGCCTGGCACGACCTCCGGCTTCGTGCCGGAGCTGTCGCTGTCGAGGTATTGGTGCACTTCGTACGCGAAATTTTTTGCGGGATCGACGACGCCGGCCATGACCTTGCCGTTGTCGGTCTTCGTCCAGGAATGCGCGCCGGTCCAATAGGCGCCGGGAACGAGGATCAACTGCCGGGCGCCGGCGCTTCGGATCGCCGCAATGGCCGCGTTGGCGCCGATGAGCCATTCGCTCGCGCTCTGCTGATGCGGCTCATTCATCAGGCCGAACACGACGTTCGGGCGCTCTTTGAGGCGTTTGGCGACCTCGCCCCAGGCTTGCGCGAAATTCTGGGTCGCCCGAGCGTCGTGACCGATTATGCCCGACGGGCCAGCGCCATATTCATGAAAGTCGACGATCACGCGCGCATGGGCGCGCGAGGCATGGTCGATGAGGTTCGAGAGCGCGATCCAGTCACGCGTGAGCGGGCGCTCGCCGCGGCTGACGGGCCCGAGCAGGCGCTCGCTGAGCACGGGAATGCGGAAAACCGTCAGGCTCTTCGAGACGAAATAATCGATCTCCTGCGCGGACGGATAGGTGTAGTCGACGTCCGGCTTGTTTGCGCCGGGGTTGAGCTCGCCGCCCGACAGATTGACCCCGGTCATCCAGGCGCTCGCGTCGTCGGCCCGAGCGCCCGCATCGCCCTCCCGCGCGAGGACGGCGATGAGGAACCCCATCAGTGCGTGTCGCGCTAGGCCGCGCCGCGATTTGATAAAATCGCCGCGCGGCCTAGAGTCCTCAGTTGCCGCGCGCTTTTGGCGAAAAACCGGCGTCCACTTTTTCGCCGCGCGCTCTAGGCGACCGATGTGCAGCAAGCGTTCTCCTTCGAGACGACGGCGGGCGAGCGGGCGCTATTCCCTGCGCACGAAGGGAGAGACGGGAGATGCGGCTTGGCGAGGTGGGCCGATGGCGGAACCATCGCGTGACGGAGCGGCCTCGTGGCCAAAAATCGGCGTCCATGCTTTCCCGCCCTCCGCGTACGAGCGCGCGGGCGCGGGCGCCAGAACTGGCCGCTCGGACCTTCGCGGCGCCAAAGCGCCGAAGACGAACCAGAGCAGCGACGCCGTCTTGATCGAGAACATCGAATAACTGACGAGCAGGTTGAGAACCACATAAACCGAGGTGGCGTGCGAATAGACGATCGACGCTTTGTCGCGCTGCGGGAGGCCGTAAACGATTGCGAGCCAGAGCGCGGCGGCGCCGATGATCGACTGGCTGTAGAGCAAGTAGGCGACGCCGCTGTCCATGACCCCGTAGGCCCGCTCAGCTTCCGCGCCGAACAGCGCCGCCAAGTCCATCCGCGACAGCGCGTCGATGCTGCCGGCGGCGCGGCTGGGGAAATCGTCGCCATCGTTCGAGAGATGGGCGAACCGCACGGCGATCGCGACGAGGAGCAGGAAACCCGGGAAGTAGACGAGGTTGACATAGCGGGGAAGCGCCGGAGCCACGAAGCGAAGCATGATCATGATCAGGACGCTGGTGATGGCGAAGCGGCCGTCGCAGCCGACAAGAATCATGGCGGTCGAGACGACCAGGAAAAGCTTCTGGCGCGGAGCCATGCGATCCCAGAGCGCGACGCAGGCCATCGCCACGATCACACCGTAATTCCCGAGGGACACCGGCTCGAGGAACACCGAGGAGAGGCGATGGATGTTGAGAAAGGGAAGCAGGTAGCGCTCGTCCGGCCGGCTCGCGCTGATGAAAAGATCGGCAGTGTCCTGCGACCAGAACTGCTCCTGCTCGTAGCCGCGCGTGTTGATGTAGTACGACATCACATTGAACAGGCGCCCATATTCGTCCGGGCTGATCGCCTCGAAGATCATGACGGCCAGCACGACCCATTGCAGGGGAATGATGAGGCGGACAACGTTGTCGCGATCGGACGTCAAGCCCAGCATCGCGAAGATCGGAATAATCAGCACGTCGCGCAGAAACTTCGGATCGACGTGAGCGCTGCCCAAGCCGTTGACCAGATCGAGCAGAAACAAGAAGACGATCAGCACGATCCAAAGGGTTTTCCACGGGGGCGCCGCCCGCAGGCTCACGGCGATCGCCGCCGCGTCGATGAGCGCCTCCAGGCCGATTACCTCGCTCGAACTCAGGGCCGTGACATTGGCGTTGATCAGGGCGAGCGCCGCATTGAACAGAACCGCGGCCATGATCAACGCGTTGGGCGCCCAGGCCGGAATCCGCATCGCGCCGGTTGGTCGCATCGCTGGGGCTTCGACGGCGCGCATGGACCGCATCCTACACGGCGTTCTTATGATAATATTTGTTGTAGCGGCGGTAGTAATACTCCTTTGAGCCGTAGTCGCCGTAGCGGCTGATGACCTTCATGTTGACCTTGTTGTAGACGACGCCGACGCACTTCTCGCGCAACGCGCTGTCCGAGTTGAGGATGTTCTTGACCATGACGCGCGGGGTGCGGCCCCATTCGACGACCAGGAGGAAGGCGTCGAACAGCGACGCGGCGGCGCGGACGTCGACGACCGGCCCAAGCGGCGGCGCATCGACGATGACGTAGTCGAAGGCGTCGCCGACCCTGGCGACGACCTTGCGCATGCCAGGCGAAGACAGCACCTCGCTCGAGTGCTGCACGCGTTTGCGAACGACGGTGGGCAGTACGAACAGGCCGGAGTCCGGTTCGTACAAGAGGAGGTCGCTGAGCTGCCGCTCGCCTTGAATCGCCTCGAGAAGTCCGGCCTGCGCATGGCGGGCGACACTTGCGGTCAGCCCTGGATTTCGCAAGTCCGCATCGATCAGGACCGTGCGCGCCCCGAGATGGGCGAGGAGGGAGGCGAAATTCTTGGCGATGGTCGTCTTCCCCTCGTTCGGAAGCGCCGATATGACGCCGACGATCTTGGGCTTGCGGTCGCCGAGCGCGAGATCGACGGCCACTTTTGCGGCGCGCAGGGTTTCGGAGAAGCTCGAGAGCGGATGGTCGATCGTGTAGCGTTGAAGGCTGGTGGTCGGGAAGATCTGCCTGGGATCCGGATATTCCCCTTTTGCGCTCCGCAAGGTCTTCGGCGAGCCGACGGTCTCCAGCACGCCGAGGAATTCAAGCCCGAGTTCATCGCGAACGTGAGCGCCGACGCGGAACATGCGATCGCGATATTCCCGCAACGCGCCGAGGCTTGCGCCGGCGACGGCGCCGATGAGCAACGACAGCGCGAGAATCGAGCTTCGCTTCGGATAACTCGGGGTCGACGGGCGCGTCGCCGCCGTGATGACGCGCGCCTCCCCGACCGGAAAAGACTGCTGCTGCAGCGTTTCCTGATAGCGCTGCATGAACGTCTGATAGAGATTGCGATAGGTCTCGCTTTCGCGCTCCAGTTCGCGAAGTTGCACCATGGTCTCGTTCGTCGTCGCGCTTGCGCCGGCAAGTCCCGCCAGGGACTGCGCCAACGACTTCTCCTTGGCGCGCGCGACCTCGGCCTCGCTGCGATTGCTGTCCGCGATCCGTTGCAACTCTTCGCGGATCAACCGCTCGAATTGCTCCATCTCCTTTTTCAGGTTGATGACCTGGAGGTGCGTGCTTCCGAGCTTGCTTTCGAGCTGCGCCGCCATCTTCGAGTCGGTCAGATATTTTTCCCGTAGTTCGGCGATAATCGGGCTGGCGAGCGAATCGGGCACCGACACGCCGGACCTGCCTGAATTCAAAAGCTCTTCGAGCTGCGCGTATTTCGCATCGGCTCTGGCCGTGTCGGCGCGCGCCAGCACCATCTGCTCGTTGATCTGGCTCAATTGCTGGTCCGATATCAGGCTCGGCCGATCGCCGCCGGTGACGACGATCCCCTTGGCCGCTTTAAACTTTTGAACGGCGAGATCGGCATCGAGCGAATGCTGCTTCAACTCGGCGATCCGGGTCTGCAACCAGCCGGCGGCGCGCCGCGTCGCCTCGAATTTGGCGTCGAGCTGTTCGTTGAGATAGGCGTCCGCGAAAGCGTTGGCGATCGTCGAGGCTTTGCCGCTGTCGGGCGAGGTGTAGCTGACCCCAAGGACGTAGGTTCGGCCGACGCGGCGCACCTCGAGACCGGACTGCAGTAATCCGACAGCCGTCTCTTCAAGCGCGGCCGGGGCGGCCTCCGCCTTCTGCCGGCGCGCGAACCAACTGCTGACGTCGAGCATGGCCCGCAGGCGTCCGATCGTCTCGCCCATCAGCGTCTTCGGCCCGGCCATGAACTCGGCGTCCTGCGTGAGGTTCATCGCCGACGTCACCGTCAGGGCGACCTTTGCCGACTTCAGCACCTCGACCTGGCTGTCGATCGCGGCGGTGTCGAAGGTCAGATCGGCGATCGTCGCCGCGACGGAGTTCTGGTCCTTGCCGCTGTCGATGAGGATGTTCGTGGTCGCGGTGTAAAGCGGGACGGCGGCCCGGACGTAAATCCAGCCGGCGACGAGAGCCAAGATCGCGATGACAGCCATCAGGGGCGCCTGACGGCGAGCCGCGGCGAACACGAAATCGAAATCGATGGGTCCCGTGGCCGCGCCTTCAAGCTCCGCGGGGGGGACGGTCTCGCGAGGTTGATCGACACGCTTCAACATCTCGAAACTCACCGTCACATGGATGTGCGCCTCGGCCTCGTACAGACGAACGCTGTCATTGTTATGACCATAGTGAATAAAGCTAATGACCGCCACTACGAGTACCGTAGCGTTCACGGCGCTTCTGCGCTTGTCAGTACCGCTTTATTTCCCGCACGATACGTTATTGAGGGCGAGCGGCTGCTTCCAACCCTACATTCGTCGCGACTTAGTACGGGTAAGGCCAGATCCTCGCGCTTCCGGCGGTTGTAAGGGCCGAATTCGCGGTATCCGTGATTGAGGAAACCATGAGGAGGAACTTGGTCAGCTCGACCTGATCGGCGTTGTCGACGTAAATGACGTCGCCATCACGCATGGGAAACTTGCGGGACGCGAAGAAGCCGGAGGGATCGCGGAAGTTGACCCGATAGATGGTCGGGATCCAGGGCCGGTCGCCCGGGAAGCGTGACACGTCCACGCCCATCTTTTCGAGCGCACGACGATCTTCCAGCCGGTAGACGAACACCTGGCCGGGATCGGACCGATTGTCCAGGAGCCCTCCGGCCTTGCCGACCGCGTCGTTGAGCGTGAGGATCTCCTGTTGGAACTTGAACTGTCCGGACGCGCCCGTCGCGCCGAAGGCGACAAAGGAACGTTGATAGAAGGCGACGTAGATCTGGTCGCCGGGCTTGACGAAGATGTTTTCTCTCGGGTCCGTCACGAGGTTCAGAAAGTACACGGTGCCCTTCAAGCCGTGCCGCTGCAGGGTGACGTAGTTCTCGTAGCCTTGGTCCTTGATCCCGCCGGCGCGGGAAATCGCATCCAGGACCGTGTCTCCGTTCGGGTTGACCGGGAATTTGTTGGGTTGGTTCACTTCCCCGACCACGCTCACCTCGGTCGAGGTTTGCGAACTGATGGCGACGATCGCTTGCGGTTCGATCGCGCGATCCTTGAGCTTGTTGACGATGTCTTGCTGGATCGCGGGGGTCGTCCGGTTCAGGGCAAGGATCTGGCCGGCGTAGGGCACGGTGATATAGCCCCGATTGTCGACGAGTTGGGGGGGCAGCGTGACGAAATTGCCGGGACGGGAGCCCGCGTCCGTGGGGATGAACAGACCGCCCGCCTGGGCCTCGAACAGTGTGACTTGGACTGTGTCGCCGATCCCGACCAGAATTGCGGGAGCGGGGCCGCGTCCGGTTCCGAAGGTGCGGTATAGCGAGCCCGGCCCGGAGTCGACGATGTAGGGCAGGACGCTTCGGTTCAAATCGACGAGCGCATAGTCGAACGCGGGCGTGCCGCTCGAAATCGACACCGTGGCGTTCGCTTCCACGCTGCGACGGGAGGGCCCGCTGTCGGGCAGCACCGTGCAGGCGGCGAGAGCCGACGCCAAACACGCGGCGCAAAAAACACTCGCGGGCGTACGCTGCAACAGGATCCCCCGCCCTTTACGCTAGGGCTTTACGAGCCCACGCAAAATGTTAATCGCTAAAAGGTAACAGGAATTTGAAAAATACGGAAGGTGATCAAAATATCCATATCGCAATGTTCGCAAGCGGACCGACGGGAACCGCGTCGCGGCGAATAACGTCAACGGCTTAGACCTATGCCGAACTGTAAGGCAGGTAATGTTTTTCGCCAGGTGTGGACTTTTCGCAACGGTACGACGCAGCTGATCCAGCTCGAACGATGCAAGCCGTTGACTTCGCGACCAGCGAGGACCGTCCCGGCTCCGTCCTCGATCCACCCGTTTGCAAGCGTTTGGGCCTCCTGCAGGGGTCGAATACTGCTCTGAGGCGGTTATCCCCAAGGATTTTCATGTCCGGAGCCCCAGACTGTGCTAAAGGCGGTTCGGGGAGTCGACGCGCGCCTTGGTCACTGGGCGGGGTGGAGCAAGGAGCGATGCGTCGCGGGCGCCGGAAGGGCCACGAGCACGCTATGGGACGACAGGCGATTGGAGATCAACGGCGGGCGCCTTTGGCGCTCAAAGCGCCGTTCGCGCCGAAGTCGCCTTATCCGGCAAAAATCACCGGCCGCGGCGTCAGGCCGCTCCCATGCGTCTTGGAGCCGCAACCGGTTATTAACGCCCCGCCGCCAATAGTCATTGGCGTTGCGGAAGGTCCGTGTCGGCTCACGCCTTTGCTTTCGGCGCTCACATGACGTTCCTCGCTCTCGCCTCCGCCGGCTTCGTGCTCGGGTTGGCCTTCAACGCTTACGGTTTGCTCGGCCTGTCGCTGTTGATCGCTCCGGTTTATTTCTTCGCAACGCTGGGCGTCGGCTTCGGCGAAGCGGCGCTCTGGGCTTTGTGCGCGATGGCGATCTTCCAATTTGCTTATTTTTTCGGCTCGTTGGCGCAGGAGCCGCTGCTTCGTCGCTTCGCCGCGGGCGCCAAGCCCGTCTTTTGGCGTTGAGGCAGGCCTCCCGGCCGCGACCACAAGCCTAATAGGCGTTGGAGCGGAACAGGGCGAAGCCCGTCATCGCCATGATCTTGATGTCGAGCGCCAGCGACCAATTGTTGATGTACCAGAGGTCCCGTTCGACGCGCTTCTCCATTTGCCACAGCCGCGACGTCTCGCCGCGCAGTCCCTTTACCTGAGCCGCGCCCGTCAATCCCGGCTTCACATGATGCCGCAACGCGTAATTGTTGATGCGGCTCTTGTATTCGTCGTCGTGGGCCATCGCGTGCGGCCGCGGCCCCACGAGGGACATGTCGCCCCGAATGACGTTGAGCAGCTGCGGCAGCTCGTCGATGCTCGTGCGGCGCAGAACCCGGCCGACACGCGTCACCCGCGAGTCGCCTCGCTTGGCCTGGACGATCGGCCCTGCGTCTTCCATCACCGTCATCGTCCGGAATTTGAGGATGATGAATTCCCGATTGTCGAAACCGCAGCGCCGCTGGCGGAACAGGATCGGACCGCGGCTGTCGAGTTTGATGAAAAGCACCGTGAGGGCGAGCAGCGGCGCAAGAACGATCAATCCCATCGTCGCGAGGACGATGTCCATGGCGCGCTTGAGCGCCCGTTCCCGACCGTTCAGCGGCGCGCGCTGGATCGTCACTGCGAAGTGCGGCCCGAAGCCACGCTCTTTCTGCTGCAGGAGAACGCTTCGAATCTTGTGATCGGGATACAAGCGAACGGGCAGGGGAGAGATGCGCAGCAGGCTGCAGACTTCCGACAGCTCTCTGTCCCGCTCCCACGGGATGATCAAGGCGAACTCCATCGCTTGGCGCTGGCGTGAGACTTCGATCGCGTGCGCGATCTGCGCGCGGTCCCGCTGGCCGAGCCCTCCGCCGATCGAGCGGCCGACCAAGGCGATCCGCGCGATCTCGTCGATCCCGAACCGCAGGAAATCGGATTGGCCCAGCCGTTCCAGCTCGACAGCGTCGCCGAGCGTGACGACGGGACGTCCTTTGATCGCGCCTCGCTGAACCCCGTAGTGAAACGCTTTGCCGGCGATCACGCGAACGATCGGCATCGTCGCCAATGCGAAAGCGGACGAGACGACGATCGCGCCGCGCGAATAATCCGCGCCCTCCTTCAAGAGGAAGAATATGCAGGTGACGGCGAGCTGGCTGACCGCCAACACCACCGTCGCTCGCGTAAGATACGGACCTGGCGCCAACAGCGCCTGAATCTGGTAAAGTCCTTCGACGCGCGCCAGCAAGATGAACAGCGCCGCCGACATCATGCCGATCCCGCCCACGCCCTCCAGAGTATCAATCTGGCCGGCGTTGAAAAACTGGTAACACATCGCCCCGGCGACGCCCGCGAGTAAAAACAAGCCTGCGTCCAGCGCTGCTGCGATCAGCGGCAACGCCTGACTAGGCAAGTTCAATTCACGGAGCGTCGGACGCGCTGCATAAAGAGACTGGCGAGCAGTTTGCGCCACCGGTCCACCTCACAATACGCAACTCGTTCTAAGCAGACTGAGATGGTAACCATTCGTTAGCCATGGCGCAACCAGGATAGCAGTTAGGTCATCTGCGGACCTTGGTGCAGTGAAGTGTCTGAGAATCTGGAGACAATAGCGCGCCTCAAACGTCCCCGCGGTGTGAGTACCTCTGACGCGTCAATTCGGGGATGCTGTCCTGCTCACGCTCGCTTATGATGGCTCGGCGCCCGCGAGGTTTCATGTTCGCTTGGCTCAAGTCTTTTCGCCGTCGAGACTTTCAATACCCGCCCGGTCCGGACGGCGTCGTTGTCTACGCCGTCGGCGACGTCCATGGACGATCGGACTGTCTCGAGCGCGCGCACCAAATGATCGATCGCGACGTCGCCGAACGGGGCGGTCGCGAGCGAACGCTGGAGATTTACGTCGGCGACTACGTCGATCGGGGACCAAACGCCAAAGGCGTGATCGATCTGCTGATTGCGCGTTCAGCCGTCGCCTCGGTGGTTGCGCTCAGGGGCAACCACGAGGTCCTGATGGAGTCGTTCCTGCGCGGCCTGACGCCCTTCGAGGATTGGCGGCGCCTCGGAGGCCTCGAAACGGTTCTCTCCTACGGCGTCGACGCGCGCAAGCTGCTCGCCAATGGCGGCGTTCTGCCGCGCGATGTGGCCGAGAAGATCCCGGTGTCGCACCTGCGCTTCCTCTCTTCGTTGAGAGGCAGTTATGCGATTGGCGGGTACTGTTTCGTCCATGCGGGGCTGCGCCCCGGCGTGCCGCTGGAGCGCCAAACGATCGACGATCTCGTCTGGATTCGCGACGATTTCTTGAACTGCTCCGACGACTTCGGCTTCGTCGTCGTGCATGGGCACACGCCGATGCCGAAAATCGAATTCTTCAGCAACAGAATCAACATCGACACCGGGGCCTACATGACCAATCGGCTTTCCGTCCTGCGGATCGACGGACGCGGGGTCACGCCGCTCGAGCCTTGGCCGGAATGATGCCGTGGCGTCACGGGGCGCCTCGTCAAACCGCCGCTTTCGCGGCCCTGTCGCGAAGGTCGGCGGCGCCGAAGGATTTATCCAACCGGCCGTGGCGGCGAAGCACCAGGGCGACCGCGCCCATCAGCGCGTCGTTGTGCGTGAAGCGGCCGGTGACGATCTTGACGCGCTGCGATTCCGGCACGTCCTGCCGCTTGATCAGCGTGTGGCGTTCGTAGGACGCTCTGAGCGGATCGAGCAACAACGGCCCGGCCAATCCGCCCCGGCCGCCGACGATGATGAGGCCGGGATTGATGATCGCGCCGATGACGCCGAGGCCACGTCCGGCGATTTCCGCGGTGTCCGCGATCAGACGCGCGCAGCCGACGTCGCCGGCGTTCGCCATCGCGATGAGGTCGTCGACGTCGATCGGGCGCCCGTGCAGGCGAGAGGCGATCGCGACCGCCGGATTGAGGCTCGCGGTCAGCTCGAGGCAGCCGCGGTTGCCGCACCGGCAGAGGTCGCCCTGCGGATCGATCGTCATATGGCCGAACTCGCCCCCGGCGCCGGCGACGCCGGTGACCACATGGCCCCGGCTGACGATCGCGCCGCCGACGCCGACGTCGATCTTGAACAGAACGAAATCCTCCCAGCCAACCGCGGCGCCCCAGGTCATCTCGGCGATCGCGGAGCAGTTGGATTCGTTGTCGGCGAAGATCGGCTGCTCGAGCTTCGGTTCGAACGCCTCGCGGATGTTGACGCCCGCCCAGCTCGGTATGATGCTGGCGCGTTGTACTCTGCCGTCCGGCGCGACCGGGCCGGAAACCGCAATGCCGACGCCGAGCAACGTGCGCAGCGACAGCCCCTGACGCTTGTAGGCGTCGCGGATCGACTGACGCGCCCGCTGGGCGGCGAAATCAGGCGAGTAGTCGCGGCCGAGCGCGATAGTATGTTCACAAATGACAGAATGGGAGACGTCCGCGACCAGCATGCGGATGCCTGTTCGGCTCAGGTGGAGCCCGACGCACGTGCCGGCCGCCGGATTGAGCGCAAAGGTCGCGGCGGGACGGCCGACGCCGCGTTCGCTTTCGCCGAGCGGCGCTTCGACGATCACCTGGGCGCGCCTGAGTTCCGCGAGCGCCATCGAGATGGTCGAGCGCGCGAGTCCGGTCGAGCGGGCGATGTCGGCCGCCGAGACGGCGCCGCGTTCGCTCATCAGCCGCACGACGCGCGCCTCTGGCGTCGCCGCGTCGGGCTCGCTGAGCAACACTTTTAATTCATTGCTGAACACATCGACACCGAACTTCGCGGGTTGACAAGCCGAATTTTTTCGAAATAGAAATAATGCGGTTCGCCAAAAGGCGCAATGGTCGGAGACGCGGCCAACAAGAGCCGCGCCGAACGAACCGGGAGGATGGAATGCTGAGGAGAACAGCGGCTCTGGCCGGCGTATTCGCTTGCGCGTTCGTCAGCGCGGCGCAAGCCGAACCCAAAACCAACTTGTTGCACCAATGGTCGGAAGGCTCTGACGCCGCGGCAATCGCCAAGCTTGGCGAGATGTTCACGGCCGCGGGCGGCAAGTGGGAACAGACTTCGATATCCGGCCACACGGCGAACACGCTCGCCAAGCTGCGCGCCGACGTCGTCGCCGGCAGCGCGCCTCCCGCGGTTCAGTTGAAGGGGCCGGAGATCGCCGAATGGAACGAGACCGGCAAGACCGCCAATCTCGACGATCTCGCCAAGAGCGAGGGATGGGATAAGGTCGTCGCGCCTGAGCTTCTGCCCGTCATGAAGCCGACCGGCGATTGGGTTGCGGCGCCCATGAACATCCATCGCATCAACTGGATCTGGGGCTCGACCAAAGGCATGGCGGCGGCGGGCATCACGGCGTTGCCGAAGACCTGGGCGGAATTCAACGCCGCTTGCGACAAAGCGGTCGCCGCCAAGATCATCTGCCTCGCGCATTTCAGCCAGGACTGGACAGATTCAACCGTGTTCGAGGTCGTCGTCTACGGACAGGACATCGACCTGTTTCGTAAGGCTTTCGTCGAAGGCGACACGAAGGCGATGCGCTCGCCCGAAATGGTGAAGGCGTTCGACGAGATGCGCCTGATCGTCTCCAAATACATGGATCCCGCGATCGCCGGCCGCGACTACGACACGGCGACCGCCATGATCGCCAAGGGGCAGGCCGCCTTCATGATCATGGGCGACTGGCAGGTTGGCATCTTCAGCGCCGGCGGAATGAAGGTGGGCGCCGACTATGTCTGCGGGCAGGCGCCGACGGATTGGGGCAAGCCCGGTTTCATCCTCAATTCGGATTCGGTCGCCTTCTTCAAGCAGAGCGATCCCGACTATGTCGCGGGCCAGAAGCTGCTCGCGCATTTGATCATGTCGCCCCAGTTCCAGACCGTCTTCAACCAGACCAAGGGCTCGATCCCAGCGCGCCTGGACGTCGATCTCTCGAAGGGCTTCAACGCCTGCCAGCAGATGTCGCAGAAGGACCTGCGGGCTTCGATCGCCGCCGGCACCCTGGTCCGTTCGATGGCGCACAACATGACGGTGCTGCAGAAGTACCGCGGCGCGATGATGGACGTGATCACCTCCTTCGTGAACACGCCGAAGATGACCTCGAAGGAAGCCGCCGACGCCATGGCTGACGCGGTCGACGCGCAAAAGTAGACGAGGCCGCTCCGCGGCGTCGCCGTCGCGGAGCCTTTCTCCCCCGCTCATATCAGGAGGTCGGGTAGAGATGAGCAACGCCGCAGGCGATCGCTTTGCGCCTCAGCCACGCGCGAACTGGCGAGAGACCCTGGCCGCAGCGACGCCAAAACTGGTGCTGGCGCCGTCCGTGATCGCGAGCTTCGTCTACGTTTTCGGCTTCGTCATCTGGACGTTCTATATCTCCCTGTCGAACAGCACGTTGCTGCCAACCTACGGCTACGTCGGCTTCAAACACTATGTGGAGCTGTGGTCGAACCAACGTTGGGCGATCGCCTACAGCAATCTGTTCCTCTTCAGCGCGATCTATGTCGTGCTGACGCTGGCAGTCGGCCTGGCGCTCGCGATCGCGATCGACCAGCGTGTGCGCGGGGAGGCGATCTGGCGCACGATCTTCCTCTATCCGCTCGCCGTCTCGTTCGTGGTGACGGGCACCGTCTGGAGCTGGCTCTACAGTCCGAACGCCGGCATCGAATATTTCGTGCGGGGTCTCGGCTGGAGCGATTTCACCTTCCGCCTGACCACCGATCGCAACACGGCGATCTATGCGATCGTCGCGACGGGAATCTGGCAGTCCTCCGGCTTCGCGATGGCGCTGTTTCTCGCCGGCCTTCGCTCCGTCGATCCCGATCTCGTCAAGGCGGCGCAGATCGACGGCGCGAGTCGATCTCGCATCTATCGCAAGGTGATTTTGCCGACCATCGCGCCGATCTTCGTCGCGGTGGCGGTCGTGCTGCTGCAATTCGCGATCAAGACGTTCGATCTCGTCGTGGCGCTGACCAAAGGAGGGCCGGGCATATCGACGACATTTCCGGCGATCTACGTCTACGAGCTGATGTTCGAGCGCGGGGAGATCGCGGTCGGCGCGGCGGCGGCGATCATGATTCTCGCCGCGCTCGCCGTCGTGCTCGTGCCGTATGCGCTGTGGATGGTCTGGCGCAATCGAGGGGAGGCCGCAGCCCATGGCTGACCTCGCCCTGCACGATGTCGCGGCGCCGACCGCGCGCGCCGCCAATTTGCGCTACGCGGCGGGGCGCGTCGGCGTCTACGCTTTCCTCGGCGTCTTTGCGCTGATTTATCTGTTGCCGCTGTTCGTGATCGTGGCCAATTCGTTCCGCGATCTGCCGGAGATCACGCGCAATGGACTGATCGCCTTTCCCCAGAGCTTTTCGCTGAAAGCCTGGCCGCAGGCATGGGCGCATTTCTGCGTCGCCGGCACCTGCGAGGGGATCAAGCGCAACTTCTACAATTCCTTGCTGATGACCATTCCGGCGACGATCGTCTCGACCTTGATTGGCGCGGTCAACGGCTATGTCCTGTCGAAGTGGCGCTTTCCCGGCTCGCAGACGCTGTTCGCCTGCATGACGCTCGGCGTTTTCATGCCCGGCCAGATCGCGCTGCTGCCCTGGGCCTTCATCCTCGGCAAATTGCAACTGTCCAACACGGTCTACGGCCTCATTCTCGTCCATTGCGTCCAAGGAATTTCGTTCACGACGCTGTTCTGCCGCAACTATTACGTCAACATTCCCGACGACCTGATCCGCGCCGCGCGCATCGACGGGGCAGGCTTCTGGCGCATCTTCTTCAAGATCGTCGTCCCGCTGTCGCCGCCGATTCTCATCGTCACCGTGATCTGGCAGTTCACCAGCATCTGGAACGAATATCTGTTCGGGGTCGTGTTCACCGGCGGACGGCAGCAGCCGATTACAACCGCGCTGGTTTCGCTCGCCACTAACCAGATGAACGCGCGGGCATTCGACATCGCCAGCGCGGCGGTGCTGATCGGCGCCGTTCCGCCGCTCCTGATCTATTTCTTTGGCGGCAAATATTTCGTGCGCGGCCTCACCCAAGGCGCGATCAAATGAGGGCGGCGGAATGGCGACGTTGACGATCAGGGGTTTGCGCAAGCGCTTCGGGCCGGTCGAGGTGCTGAAAGGCATCGATCTGGAAGCGCGGACCGGCGAGTTCATTGCCCTCGTCGGGCCTTCCGGCTGCGGCAAGTCGACCATGCTCGCCATGATCGCCGGCCTCGAAAGCGTCACCGAGGGCGAGATCCACATCGACGGGCGCCTGGTCAATCGGGTCGCGCCGAAGGATCGCGACATCGCGATGGTGTTCCAGTCCTACGCCCTCTATCCAACGATGACCGCGCGGCAGAACATCACCTTCGGAATGGAGAGCCGCGGGGTTCCGAGGGCTCAGCAGGACGCCGCCGTCGATCGCGTCGCTGCGCTGTTGCAGATCGAGGCGCTGCTCAATCGCAAGCCGGGTCAGCTTTCGGGCGGCCAGCGGCAGCGGGTCGCGATGGGCCGGGCGCTGGTTCGCGACCCCAAGCTGTTCCTGTTCGACGAGCCGCTTTCCAACCTCGACGCCAAGCTGCGCGTCGACATGCGCACCGAGATCAAGAAGCTGCATCTGCGGGTCGGCAAGACGACGATCTATGTCACGCACGACCAGATCGAGGCGATGACGCTCGCCTCCCGGATCGCCGTGATGCACCAGGGCGCCTTGCAGCAGTTCGACGAGCCGCAGGCGGTCTACGATCGGCCGGCCAACATGTTCGTCGCCGGCTTCATGGGCAGCCCGGCGATGAATTTCATTCCCGCCTTGCTCGGCGAGGACGCCGGCGGGCCGAACGTCAGGATATCCGCCTATGGCGGCGAGGCGGCCGTGTTGCCGCTGGCGCGGGCGCCTGCGCGGCCCCCTGCGGACGGACGGGTCGTCTTGGGAGTCCGTCCGGAGCACCTCTTCCGCTACGACGACGAACTGAAGGCGCGCAAGCCCGCGCTTGCGCAACTGACAGCGCCGGTGGAGGTTGTCGAGCCTACAGGCGCCGAGACGATCGCGCTGCTGAAGCTCGGCGAGCGCGACATCGTCGGACGGTTCGATCCGGATGGAGCGCCGCGTCTCGGCGAGACGATGCCGCTCGGCGTCGAAATGTCCCATGCGTGCCTGTTCGACCCCGTAACGCAACACCTGATTTCGTGAGCTAGACCGTGAACTTTGCAATCTATCCGAGCCTCGCCGACCGCGTGGCGTTCATCAGCGGCGGCGCGAGCGGCATCGGCGCCGACATCGTGCGCGCCTTTGCGCACAACAAAGCGCGCGTCGCCTTCGTCGACTTGCAGGAGGAGGCCGGACACGCTCTCGCGTGCGAGCTATCCGGAAGCGGCGGCCGACACATGTTCATCAAGGCGGACGTCACCGACATCGCGGCGTTGCGCAGCGCCATCCAGTGCACCCGCGAGGAGCTCGGCCCGATCGCGACGCTGGTCAACAATGCCGCGAACGACCAACGCCACGCTGTCGCCGAGGTCAGCGTCGAGTTCTGGGAGGAATCGCAGAACGTCAATTTGCGCCACCACTTTTTCGCGGCCCAGGCCGTCCATCCGCACATGCGCGAACTTGGCCATGGCTCGATCGTCAACCTCTCGTCGATCGCTTGGCGGGGCGGCGCGGCGGAAATGCCGGTCTACGCCGCTGCGAAGGCGGGGGTCGTCGGTCTGACCCGCGCGCTCGCCCGCGCTTTCGGTTCCGACAACATCCGCGTCAACGCGATCGAGCCGGGCGCGGTGATGACCGATCGGCAGATCCGGCTTTGGTACACGACGCCCACATCGGTGGAGGCGATGGCGCAGCGCCAAGCGATCAAGCGCACGCTGCTCGGCGAGGAGATCGCGCGCGCCGCGCTGTTTCTCGCCGCCGACGACAGCCGGATGATCACAAAGCAAACTCTTACCGTCGACGCGGGGCTCCGATGATCGAATCCGCCAAGGCCGAGGCGCGTGGGCGCTCCTTTGCGTTCGGCCTCAATCCTTATGGGCTGACTTATTATCTCGGGCTGCAAGGGGCAGGGGGGCCGCGCGCCAACTCGCGTGGCGTCGGGCTCGAAGGTTTTATCGGCGTCGCGCAGGAGCTTGGCGCGCGCGCAATCGAGCTGTTCGATCCCTGGCTGCGCGCGCTGAGCGACGAGGAGCTTGCGGCGCTGGCGGAGCGGCTGCGCGCGCTGGGCATGACCCCGATTGTCAGCTCCGGAATGATGATGGGGCCGTTCGAGAGCGCGCTGCGGTCGGCGCGCGCACTCGACGCCAAGGTCATTCGATTTGGATTGACGACGGTTTTGTGCGGCGACCGGAACGCTCTCGGCGCAGGATGGGGCGATCTCGTCGCCAAGGTCGGGGCGGCGCTGGCCGAATATGGGCCGCGCGCGGCCGATGAAGGGCGCGTGCTCGCGATCGAGAACCACCAGGATTTCGGCAGCGACGAACTTGTCGCCTTCTGCGAAGCCACGCGCGGCGTCGGCATTACGCTCGATACGGGGAACACGTTTCCCGTCGCCGAGGCGCCGCTCGCTTTCACCGAGCGGGTCGCGCCCTATGTGCGGCATGTCCATCTGAAAGACTATCGGGTGCAGTTCACCGAGGAGGGCTATCGGCTCGTTCGCTGCGCGATCGGCGACGGCGCGGTTCCGCTCGCCGAGATGCTCGACCTCTTGAGCGCGCATCGTTCCGGATTGGCCGCCGTGCTGGAGCCGGGCGCCTTGGAGGCGCGTCACGTGCGCTGGCTCACGCCCAATTGGTGGAATTTCTACGCGCCGAAAGCGGCGTCCGCCTTGGCCTCGTGTCTTGCCGCCGCGCGGAAGAACCGGCTGCCGGACGACGCCGACTATCGCACGCCCTGGGAGAAGGGCGAGGATGGCGCGCTCATCGACTACGAACTCGCCATGATCCGTCGCAGCGCCGCCAACATGCGCGCGCTGGGACTTGGGGTTCAATCAGGGAGCCAGACGTGACCAATGAACTGACCGGTAAAACAGCGTTCGTGACGGGCTCGGGGCGCGGGCTCGGGCGCTTCATGGCGGAAAGGCTCGCTGAACTCGGCGCCGACGTCGCCATCCACGACATCGAGTGGACCGCGCCGTCAAAGTATGGCGAATTCGCCGATCTCGACGCGGTTGCGCAGCAGATCGCGCGTCACGGCGGCCGGGTGTGCGCCGTAAGCGGCAACATCGGCGATCGAGGGGCGGTCGCGCGAATGAAGAGCGAGATCGACGCGAAGCTCGGGGACGTCCACATTCTCGTCAATTGCGCGGGCGGCGACATCGGGGCCGCCGGCGGCAAGCCGAACCCGAACAACGCGCTCGACGTCGCCTTCGAGGACATCAAAGTTCTCACCGACAACAATCTGATCGGGACGATGCTGGTCTGCCAGGCGTTCGTGCCGGCGATGAAGGCGGCAGGCGCAGGTTCGGTCGTCAACATCGCCTCGGTCGCCGCCCACATGGGATGTAGCCCGGAGGTCGTCTACTCCACGCTGAAGGCGGCGGTCGTGCACTACACCCGCTGTCTGGCCAAAGAGCTGATCGAGGACGGCGTGCGCGTCAATGCGGTGAGCCCCGGCCCGACGAAGTCGGCGCGCTTCCAAGCGACCCGCGTCGTCGATCCCAAGCGCATGGATTCGGGCGGCAAGTCGTTCACTCGCTACGCCGAGCCGGAGGAAATCGCGGAAGCGGTCGCGTTTCTCGCCGGGCCGCGGGCACGGTTCGTCAACGGGCAGATCCTGCGCGTCGACGGCGGCTTGTCGCTGTTCGCCTGACGCCCGCGCCCGCCTCTCAACTGACCGCTCAAGGAGCCCTCGATGCCTTATTTTGTCGAGATCGAGGGCGGCGTCGTCGCGGCGCCGCCAGCGGATGGTCGCGGCGTGCGCGGCTTCAAAGGCATTCCCTACGCCGCCCCGCCGGTCGGCGCGCTGCGTTGGCGCCCGCCCCAGGCGGTCGAGCCCTGGCGAGTGCTGCGCTCGGCGGAGAGTTTTGGCGCCAATTCGCTGCAAGGCGTGGTGTTCGGCGACATCGACCCGACACTCGCCGGGGTCTCCGAGGATTGCCTCTATCTCAACGTGTGGACGCCGGCTCAGCCCGGCCCAACCGAACTCTTGCCCGTCCTGTTCTGGATCCACGGCGGCGGCTTCGTGGTCGGCTCCGGCTCCGAGCCGCGCTACGACGGCGCCAATCTCGCTGCAAAGGGCGTCGTCGTCGTGACGGTCAATCATCGGCTCAACGCGCTGGGTTTCCTGGCCCATCCCGAACTGACCGCGGAGAGCGGGTCATCGGGCGCCTATGGCATGCTCGATCTCGTCGCTGCGCTGAAGTGGGTCGCACACAACATCAGCGCCTTCGGAGGCGATCCCGCGGCGGTGACCATCGCGGGCGAATCGGCTGGGTCCTTTGCGGTCAGCGCGCTTGTGGCCTCGCCGCTGGCGAAGGGTCTGTTCGCGCGCGCGATCGGGCAGAGCGGCGGCTTCTTCGCTTCGGCGTCGCGGCCGCTCAAGAGCCTGAAAGAGGCCGAAGAGGAGGGGCTCGCCTTCGCCCGAAGCGTCGGCGCCAGTTCTCTCGCCGAGCTGCGAGCGGCGCCGGCGGAGGCGATCCTGGCGGCGGCGCCAGGCCTCGGATTCCGACCGATTGTCGACGGGCGTTTGTTGCCGCTGGCGCCGGCGGACATTTTCGCCAAAGGCGAGCAGGCCGACGTGCCCCTGCTCGCCGGCTGGACCAAGGACGAGGGCTTCAACTTCGACGTCATGCAGGGCGAGAGCGCAGGCCGCTCCTACGAAGCGACGATCCGGGATGTTTTTGGCGGCGAGGCCGCCGCCGCCTTGGAGCACTATCCCGCCCGCACACTCGAAAGCTCCGCGCGCGCGCTCGGCGGCGATCTGACGATCGTTCATCCAACATGGGCCTGGATCGAGGCGCAGAAGGCGACGGGCAGGGCGGACATTTTCCGCTTTCGCTTCGATCACGCGCCGCCGGCTCCGCAGGGCTGGTTCGGCGAACGGCCGGTCAGCGACGCCGGCGCCTTCCACGCCGGCGACATACCTTATGTCTTGGACAATCTCGACGCCTTCGCCTGGACCTACAGCCAGAGCGATCGCGACGTCGCGACGCTGGCCTCGAACTATTGGGTCAATTTCGTCAAGCGCGGCGACCCGAACGGCGAGGGATTGCCGTACTGGCCGTCCTATCGCAGCGAAAACCTGACAATGCTCATCGACGCGCCCGCGCGCATGGCGCCCGACTTCGATCGGGCGCGGCACGAATTTCTCGCGCGGGTGGTGAAGGGGAAGCGGAGTTAGGCCAGCCGCGTCTGAACGCCGTCATGTCGAGTGTAGCGAAGCCATCCATCGGCGCGCGGGATGCCGGCGGAAGGCATGGATTGCTTCGTCGCTGCGCTCCTCGCAAAGACGGCGCGATCATGCGCGCCTAACCCGTCTTGTCCGAATCCTCGCGATCCCCAGCGGCATCGACAATGCGAACGGCGACGCCGCCTTCTTGCAGGATCATCTGCGATCGCTCGAAGGCGGCGCCCCAGACCGGATCGTCGAACGCCGGCGCTGGCGTGTCGAGGCACACGATCCCCGCGTCGACGATCGCGCGCGCGCAGTCGATGCAGGGAAAGAAGGTCGACGTGATGTGAGCGCCGGCGGTGGCGACGCCGCGGCGAGCGGCTGCGAAGATGGCGTGACGCTCGGCGTGCTCCATCCAGATGAAACGCCCGTCGCCCGCGCATCGTTCTTCGAGGTCACGCACGCCGGCCGGAAACGTGTTGCAGGCCGCGATTTCTTCGCCGTTTGTCGCAACCAGAACCGCGCCGACCTGGCGGACCCGATTCGGGCTGCGCGAAGCGGCGTGGATGGCGTCTTTCATCTTGCCACCGATTGGCGGGCGCTGAGTGTCCGACATGAGCATGTTTCTCCCAAAATGAATTCTCGCGAGCGGCGCCGAAAGCGGTCCGTCACGAACCGGCGATGCGCGTCACCGCCTGAATGTCTTGCCCGAGCGCCATGAGTTCGCGCTTCAACTCGTCCACGACGATGCTGATGTGATGCGCCCCGGAGCGCGTACGGTGGACATAGACGCCGATTTCGCTGCCGGCGAGATTGGGTTCGACGAGGGGACGGTGCACGAGTTCCCCACTCGCGATCTCGTCGACAAATCCGACTGGCGTGAAGAATCCGACGCCGAGCCCGGCTTTGATCGCCTGCTTCATCAGGATCATCGAATTCGAGGTGATGCGCGGCGTGAACTGGGCGCCGCTCTGGATGAATTCGGCCTCGGAGGCGATGTCGAGGAACCAGGGATCGGCCAGCATCACGACGGGATAGGCCGCGCAATCCGTCAGTGTCAGGCTTTCGGCGCGGGCGAGCGGGTGGTCCGCGCGCACGATCGCGCCCAGCGCCGTCTTGAGACGCGCGGCGATTTCATATTGGCGATACCGCTTGTCGATGAACATCAGCGCGATGTCGGGCCGCCCGGCGCGCATCTCCTCGACGTGCTCGTCCGGATCGACGTCAATGACGCGAAAGGAGATGTTGGGATGTCTGGCGGCTATCGTCTCGACGGCGCGGGGGACGACGCGCACCAGCATCGCCGGGATCGCGGTGATGCGCACTTCGCCGCCGATTTCGCCTGATATGGCGGCGATCTCCGAGCGGGTGCGACGCCATTCGGCCAGCGTGTTCCGGGTGTGGCGCAGCAATTGTTCGCCCGCGGGCGTCAGCCGAACGCCGTCGCCGCGCCGCTCGAACAGGGAAACGCCGAGTTCGGCTTCGAGCTTCAGGATCTGGCGGTTGACCGCCGAGGACGCCACGTTGAGCTTTTCCGCGGCTCTCCGGATCGAACCGACCCGGGCGACGTGGTCGAGATAGTGCAGGACGACGGCGTGCATGGCGGCGGCGCTTCCGGGCTCCAGGTGATGCCGAAAAGGCAGCGCCTATCACGAATTAATGTTCTTCCCAACACTCCCGCACGTGAAATATCTGTCCCAGCGGCGAAGAGCGGAGCGACTCGTTTGAAGAGCAGCCCATTTCATGGGCGGCCCTTACGCGAATTCGCCGGCCAAGGAGGAAGCCCATCATGGCGAACACGATCGGTCCGACGCGACGCAACGTAGTGAAGGCGGTCGGGGCCGGCCTATTGGGCGCAGCTCTGCCGGCGATTGGCTCGCGCGCCTGGGCGGCGGGGGGCTTGCGTACGGTCAACATGCAGCTCGGCTGGATCACGGGCGGCAACCAGATCGGCGAGGTCGTCGCCAAACGCCTGGGCTATTTCGCCGACGAAAAGATCGATTTCGCCATTCAGCCCGGTGGGCCCAACATCGACGGCGTGGCGATTGTCGCCTCCGGCCGCTACGAGGTCGGCCAAGTTTCCTCCAGCCCGTCGCTGATGCTCGCCGCCTCGCAGGGCATTCCGGTCATCTGCTTCGCCGTTGGCGCGCAGGAGCACCCTTACGCTTATTTCTCGCTGCCCAAGGCGCCCATCCACACGCCCCAGGACATGATCGGACGCAAGATCGGGGTGCAGGCGACCGGGCAGATCCTGCTCACCGCGCTGCTGCGCAAGAACGGCATTCCCGAGGACAAGGTCGAGAAGGTGATCGTCGGCTCGAGCATGACGCCGCTTCTCAGCGGGCAGGTCGATGCGATCGCCGGTTGGAAGACGAACACGACGGCCCTGAAGGTTCTCGGTCCCGACGTCGTATCGATGCGGATGTGGGACTTCGGCGTGAAGCTCTATGCATTACCCTATTACACGACCACCTCCTTTCTCCAGTCGAGTCCGGACGTCCTCGCCGGCTTCCTGCGCGCGACCGGTCGCGGCTGGGCTTACGCCAAGGCGAATCCAGAGAAGTCGATCGAGATGCTGGTGAAGGAATATCCCAACCTCGTCGCGGCCGACGAACTCGCCGCTCTGCCGATCATGACCAGCGTGGAGTTCACCGAACGCACCAAGACGTTCGGCTGGGGCAGCTTCGATCCGGCGATCTGGCAGGAGCAAATCGATCTGCACGACGAGCTGAAGCAGTTTCCGGCGGGCAAGCCCAGGCTCGATCAGGTCATCACGACCAAGATCCTGGACATGACCGAAAAGGATCGGCCGAAGATCGGGTGAGGAGAATGAACGCCATGTCGCAGGTCGCGCCGGATCTGGCGCCTGTCGTGGACGCCGATCCCGCGATCCGGTTGCGCGATGTGACGGTGCGCTTCCCCTCCGAGCGCGGCGTCGTGACGGCTCTCGAAACAATCAGTCTGACCGTGCCGCGCGGCGGGTTTCTGACGCTTCTCGGACCCTCCGGATGCGGCAAGTCGACCTTGCTGCGGGTCGTGTCGGATCTCCTGCCGGCGACCTCCGGCGAGGTCTCGGTGTTGGGGACGACGGCGCGGGCGGCGCGGGCGCGGCGCGACATCGGCTTCGTCTTTCAGGACGCTTCGCTGCTCGCCTGGCGTACGGCGCTCGAAAACGTCGAACTGCCGCTCGAGGTCGGCGGGGCCGACAAGCGGCGCAGCGCCCACAAGCCGCGCGAATTGCTCGCGCTGGTCGGCCTCTCAGGCTGGGAAGGCGCCTATCCGCACGAACTCTCGGGCGGGATGCGCCAACGGGTGGCGATCGCCCGTGCGCTCGTCAACGACCCTAAGCTCCTTTTGATGGACGAACCCTTCGGCGCGCTCGACGAAATCACGCGCGACCGCCTCAATGAGGAGCTTTTGCGCCTGTGGGAGAACACCGGCGCGACGGTCCTGTTCGTCACCCACTCGATCTATGAAGCCGCGTTTCTGGGCCAGCAGGTGATGCTGATGGCCGCGCGGCCCGGCCGGGTGCGCGAGATCGTGCCGGTGACGCTGCCGAACCCCCGTCACATCGCGATGCGCGAGACGCCGCAATTCGTCGAACTCGCCGCGCATCTGCGCCGCGTTCTGGAGGGCTGCTGATGGCCGCGCCAGCGCTCTCGTCTCGCAGCGCAAATCAAGTCTTCGTCGCCGACGACGCCGCGCAGGCGCAGTTCGAGGCGGCAGGGCGGATGGCCGCCTGGCGCCGCCGGCTGTTGCCGCTCGGCGCCGCCATTCTGCTGCTCGTTCTCTGGCAGGCCGCGGTCGTCGTCTTCCAGATCCGGCCCTTCATCGCGCCGGCGCCGACGGCGGTCGTCGCCACGCTCGCCGACAAGTTCTGGCTGCTGGTCGGCAATCTCGCGCCGACGGCGGTGGAAGCGATCGCGGGCTTCCTGATCGGCAATAGCGCCGCGATCCTGCTCGCCACAGTGTTCGTCCACCAGCGCACGGCGGAGGAGGCGTTTTTCCCGATCGCCGTCATGGTTCACACCATTCCGGTGATGGCCTATGCGCCGATCCTCGTGCTGCTGCTCGGCAATGGAATGGAGGCGAAGGTCGCCATCGCGGCGCTCATCTGCTTCTTCCCGACTTTGGTGAACATGACGCGCGGATTGCGCTCGGTCAGCCCGCAGCAGATGGAGCTGATGCGCATTCTCTCCGCCTCGCCGAGCGAGATCTTCTTCAAGCTGCGTCTCAAGAGCTCGCTGCCCTACCTCTTCTCGGCGCTCAAAATCGCCTCGGCGACCTCGGTCATCGGCGCGATCGTCGGTGAATGGATCGGGGCGACGACCGGGATCGGCGCGCTCATCATCCAGGCGACCTACAACTTCGATTCGCCGCTGCTCTACGCAACGATCGTCGTCGGCTCGGTATTTTCCGCCGCATTCTTCGCCGTGATCTCGTGGCTCGAGCGGGCGTTCCTCAAGTGGAACGTCTCGCAGACCGCCTGATTTGCCGCGTTCGTCCCGCTTCTTGTTCAGGAGTTGCCCGTGAACACTCACGATTTTCTCGTCGAGCCCGCCGGCCAGGTCCCGGTCGTTCGCCGCGCCGATCTCGTCGTCGTCGGGGGCGGCCCGGCGGGCATCGCCGCGGCTGTCGCGGGCGCCCGCAACGGGCTCTCGGTCACGCTGCTCGAGCGCTACGCCTATCTCGGCGGGCTCGCCGCGGGCGGCATGGTGCTGGTGCTCGACGACATGTGCAACGGCGAGGAAATCAGCGTGCGCGGCCTGTGCGGCGAAATGATCGACCGCATGGAGCGCCTGGGCCTGTGCGTCGTGCCGCCGGAGGCCGAGCGGCGCTCGGACGAGACGATGTGGCGCAAATGGTCGCGCTGGGGGGTGTTCGACTTTCATTCCCACGTGAAGCCGCAGCCGATCTGCTACGCCGCCGCGTTCGATCCGGACGGCTACAAGCGCGTCGCCAACGCGATGATCAGCGAGGCGAAGGTCGATCTGCGGCTCCATAGCTGGTTCTCGCGCGCGATCGTCGAGGACGGACGGATCGTCGGCGTCGTCTGCGAGACGAAGAGCGGGCGGCAGGCGATCATGGGCAAGATCGTCGTCGACGCCACCGGCGATCTCGACGTCGCAGCCTCCGCCGGCGCGCCGTTCAGCCACGGCTCCTACATCATGACGACCGTGTTCCGCCTCGGCGGCGTCGACGTCGAAGCGGCCGAGCGTTACGAATACGAGGAGCCCGCCGCCTTCGGTGCGATCGATCGCGAAGCGAAGCGGATCATGGGCGGCTCCTGGAACAAGTGGTGGCTCAGGACCCCGCTGCCGGGCGTCGTCTGGTGCAATTGCCCGCATATGGCCGGCCTCGACGGGATCAAGGTCGAGGATCTCACGCGCGCCGATTTCCAGGGGCGCGAGCGGATCGCCGCGCTGCTCGCCTTCGTGCGCGAGAAGATGCCGGGGTTCGAGAAGGCCTTTGTCGTCGACGTCGCGCCGCAGGTCGGCGTGCGCCAGACGCGGCTGCTCGACGGCGCCTACGTCATGACCAAGGAGGACGTGACGCAGCGGCGGCACTTCGCCGACAGCGTGGCGCGCGGGCGCGACTATTACTATCCCTTCCGCACCTTGTTGCCGCGCGGGGTCGGACAGATGCTCGTCGCCGGCCGCCACTATTCGTCGACGCCGGCCGCGCAGCGGGATTCGCGCGAGATTCCGCCGTGCATGGCGATGGGCGAGGCGGCGGGCGTCGCCGCTGCGCTCGCGCTCGAAGCCAACGTGGAGGTGGCCGCCATCGACGTCGCCGCGCTCCAGGCGAGGCTGCGCGCGCAAGGCGCCGACCCGGGCGACCGCCCCTCCGCCAATGCTCTCGTCGCTGTCGCGGCAGAATAGAAGGATCGCGTGATGCAAGCTGCTTCGGATCAACCCCTGTCGGGGATCCGCGTCATCGACTTCACCCAGGTGATGCTCGGTCCCAGCGCGACTCAGGTTCTGGCCGACTACGGCGCGGACGTCGTCAAGATCGAGCGTCCCGGCGCCGGCGATCTCTCCCGCTCATCGATCCCCGACGACCCGGACGGGTTCGACAATCCAGTGTTCCGCAGCCTCAACCGGAACAAGCGTTCGATCGCGCTCGATCTGCGCAAGCCCGAGGGCAAGGCGATCATCTACGATCTCGTCCGTGAGGCCGACGTCGTCGTCAACAACTTCCGTGCTGGCGTGATGGAGCGGATGGGATTCGGCTACGCCGAACTCGCCAAGATCAATCCCCGCATCATCTGCGCCTTCGGCTCCGGCTTCGGCCAGAGCGGACCGCTCGCCTACAAGGGCGGGCAGGACATCCTCGCGCAGGCGCTTTCGGGCGTGATGCGCCGCAAATGCAACGACGACGAGCCGCTGACGGTCTACGCGACGTCGCTTTGCGACTACACCGCCGGGATGCATCTCGTTCAGGCCATTCTGCTTGCGCTGTTGCAACGCGAGAAGACCGGCCGCGGCCAGCAAGTCGCGGTGTCGCTGTTCGAATCGATGCTGGCCATGCAGATGCAGGAAGCTGCGATGTGGCTGCAGCGGGACCGGCATTTCAGTTGGGGCGCCTATCCCCTGACGGGGGCCTTCGAGACGACCGACGGCGCGATCGTTCTCGTCGGCGCCTTCAAGACCAACCCGCTGCAGGACATCTGCAAGGCGCTCGATCTGCCCGATCTCTCCGCCGCCGCCCGCTATGCGACGTTTACGGATCAGGTCGCGAACAAGGCCGAATTGCAGGCGATGTTCCGCAAACGCTTCGCCTCGAACAGCACGGAATACTGGCTCGGCCGACTGGACGAACAGGACCTGTTGTGCGCGCCTGTGCTGACCCTGGCGGAGGCGCTGGCGCATCCGCAGACTGAGGCGAACGGCACGGTGGCGAGCGTCGAGGGCAGGAATGGCGCGATTCCGCTCATCGGGACGCCGCTCACCATGGACCCAAGCGCCTTCAAAGTGCGCCGTCCGCCGCCCGCGCTCGGCGCCGATGGCGAGGCCATTCTCGCCGAGGCCGGCTATTCCGCCGACCGCATCGCCGCTCTCAAGACCTCGGGCGTTCTGTCGTGAGCGTCCAATTCACCGTCGCCGACCATATCGCGCGCGTCACGCTCGATCGCCCCGATCGCCTCAATGCGGTCGATCAGGCGACCGAACAGGATCTGATGCGCGTCTGGGAGGCGATCGAGCGCGACCGCGACATCCGCGTGGTCGTGCTGACAGGGGCGGGGACGCGGGCCTTCTGCACCGGCGCCGACATGAAGGGCGGCAGTGGCGCGAGCGGCCTCGAATATTGGGCGACGCCGCGCCCGGGCGGCTTCGGCGGCATCGCGCTGCGTGACACGCTCGACGTGCCGGTGATCGCGCGCGTCAACGGCCACGCGCTCGGCGGCGGCTTGGAGATGGTTCTCGGCTGCGACATCGTCGTCGCTTCGGCGAACGCGACCTTCGGCCTGCCCGAGCCGCGCGTCGGCCGCCTTGCGCTCGACGGCGGCATTGCGACGCTGACGCGCCGCATTCCGCATATGCAGGCGATGGGGATGCTGTTGACCGGCCGGCGCGTCGGCGCGGCGGAGGCGTTGCGTTTCGGCCTCGTCAACGAGGTCGTGGCGATTGAGGAGCTCGACGACGCCGTCGCGCGCTGGGTCGCCGACATTCTCGCCTGCGCGCCGCTTTCGGTGCGCGCGATCAAGCAGATGGTGCGCGCGGGCGAGCGGCTCTCGGCGAAGGAAGCGCAAATGCTGCGGCTGCCCGCGCTCGTCGAGGCGCTGCAATCGTCCGATCAGGAGGAGGGTGTGCGCGCCTTCCAGGAGAAGCGGGCGCCGCAGTGGCGCGGCCGCTGAGCGCATGGAGGCTGCGATGGCCTATGTGATCGCTTCGGCATGTATCGACGTAAAGGACGGCGCCTGCCGCGACGTCTGTCCGGTCGAGTGCATCTACGAAGGCGGCCGGATGATGTACATCCAGCCGACCGAGTGCATCGATTGCGGCCTTTGTCTCTCGATCTGCCCGGTCGATGCGATTTACGCCGAAGCCGACCTGCCGGCAGCCGAAGGCGCGTTCCGCGGCGCGAACGCCGAGTTCTTCGGCCCAGACGTCACCGGCTGGGGCTCGCCCGGCGGCGCGGCTGGCCATGTCACGCAGCTTGATCATCCGCTCGTGACGGCGCATGGCAACATACCGGAGTAAAGGCGACGCGTCTTATCGCCTTCGCCGGACCGACATGAAGGAAATTGCGATGGCCTTGCTCGACGAAAAAGCCCGCGGCGTGTTCGTGATCGCGGCGACCCCGTTTCGCGACGACGGCGCGCTCGATCTTGCGAGCGCCGAGCGGATGGTCGATTTCTATCTCGAACGCGGCGCGGATGGCCTGACGATTCTCGGCGTGATGGGCGAGGCCCCAAAACTCTCCGCCGAGGAGGCGCGCACGTTTTTGCGTTGCGTGATCGCGCGCGTCGCCGGGCGCGTTCCTGTCGTCGTGGGCGTTTCGGCGCCGGGCTTCGCGCCGATGACGGAGCTTGCGGTCAGCGCGATGGAGGCCGGGGCGGCGGGCGTCATGGTCGCTCCCTCCGCGCAAGTGCGGACCGACGACCAGATTTTCAACTATTTCGAAGGCGTCGCGGAGGCGCTCGGCGCCATTCCCTTCGTCCTGCAGGATTATCCGCTGGTCACCACGGTACAGATCCCGCCGGCGGTAATCCTGCGCGTCATCGCCGCGCTGCGGACCTGCGTCATGGTCAAGCACGAGGACTGGCCCGGCCTCAACAAGATTGGCGCGTTGCGTGCGGCGAGCGACAAGGGCGCCCGGCGGGTCTCGATCCTGACCGGCAACGGCGGCCTGTTCCTGCCCGAGGAACTCGCGCGCGGCGCCGACGGGGCGATGACCGGCTTCGCGTTCCCAGAGATGATGGTCGGCGTCGTCAAGGCGCATCGCGCCGGCGATCTCGCACGCGCCCAGGACATCTTCGACGCCTATCTGCCGTTGGCGCGTTACGAACAGCAGCAAGGGATCGGGCTCGCCGTGCGCAAATACGTGCTCGCCAAGCGCGGAGCGATCGCCTCGTCCGCGCTGCGCAAGCCGGGCGCGAAGCTGTCGGCGGCGGATATCGCGGACGTCGAGCGGCTGATCGAGCGGCAGACGAAGCGGCTGCGGGAGATCGGCGTTTAAACTAGCTAGTTAGCTCGCCCTGGTCGCAGTTACTTGGTATCCACCCCCGGGCCATGTCCATGCGCCTTCGTAGGAACGCTTGTCGTCGCTAAACGTGCCGAGGAAGCGGTTGTTTGACCCTCTACGCATGAACCAGATGGTGAATTTCTCGCCGTCGAACTCATAGACATAGTCAAGCGTGAGCCCATCGCTATAGCTGTAGAAGCGGGACGAGATCTCCGCGCTCGGTTCCTCTCCAACGCGATACGAGTGCCCGATGATCTCCATGCCCTTGATCGCACGATTGAAGACGATGAGATCAACGTGTTGGATTAAGAAGAAGCCGCCTTCCGCCCGCTCGTATCGAATTAACCCCTCGGCGCCGCCGGCAAGCTTCCATGCCCCGACGAGCGCGGCTCCCAACTGATTAAGCGCCGATGACGGGCCGCCTATTCCCTCAAGCACACCTCGCGCGCACATTCCCGTCTCCTCTTTTCTCGTCGCTCATTTCTTCAACGTCCTTGACCAGGCTAGATCCCCTGGAGGGATGCCGCGCTTCAAGCCGGATTACAGTAGGTCGATCAGTCATGGCCCTGAAGTGCTGGCCGAGGGGCGTCGCGTCGCGCGAAGCTGCCCCCGCTATTTCAGCGCGTCGGCCAACATCGCTTTGAACCGCGCGCCGTCAATCGTCCAGCAGATGTCGGCTTTTGCGTTGCGCTCAAGCGCGTCCTTCCAGGCGGCGGCGTTGCTCGCGTCGTGGGCGACGTTGAGCCGGTCGACGATCGTCATGCCGCGCGTCAATTCGCTGGCGCATTCGATTTGGACGAGATGGCGGCTCCATGCGGTTCCGATCGTGCGATCGAGCGCCACCGCCATTGCGGTCGGATCGGCGAGCGAGAGGCCTATCTCGCCCGTCTGGGTGAAGTAGGCGTCCTTCGCTCGGCCGTTGCATTCCACCGCAAAGCGCGCCTTGTCCGTGCCAAGCGCCAGGAGGGCGGCGATCTCGCCCTCGCTCAGCACACTCTCACCGCGGGCCACCTGCCAGCCGACCATTTCGATCGGCAGGCCGGAGCGAAAGACCATGCGCGCGGCCTCGGGATCGACCCAGATGTTGTATTCCGCGGCGGGAGTGACATTGCCCTCGCAGCAGGGCGCGCCGCCCATCACAACGCAGCGCCCGATCTTGCCGGCAAGCCCTGGATCTCGCGCCAGCGCCAGAGCGACATTCGTAAGCGGACCGAGCGTGACGAGCGTGAGGCCAGGCTCGGCGCGGCAAAGCTGCGAGATTGCGTCGACCGCATGTTCGCGTTCCGCTTGGCGCTTGGGCGCGGCATAGTTGCGGTCACTGAGGCCGTCCTCGCCGTGAAACCAATGGGCGTGCTCATGCGTCCGTGTCAGTGGCGCGGCGGCGCCGGCGAACACGGGAACGTCGACGCCGCAGACCTCAGCCGTAAGCAGCGCGTTGCGCGTCGCCTGTTCGAGCCCGACGTTGCCGGCGACCGTCGTCAGACCGCAAACGCGCACATCGGGCGCCGAGAGCGCCATCATGATCGCCACCGCGTCGTCGGAGGCCGTATCGGTGTCAATGAGGAAAGTTCGCATGCCGTCGCCTTTATCGCGGAAGATTTTGCTAGCAGCGCGCGCCCATCGCGAGGAGCATCCGTCGCGCGAGCGTGTCGTTGATGTCGGCGGGCACCGGTTGCGGGCCGCGCGCGAGCGAGCCCGGGGCGGTTGCGATGCGCTGGAGCGAAAGCGCCTGAAGCATGAAGCCGAGGTCCATCGACTCGATGGAATTGCCCTTGGGCTCCGCGCCCGCCAGGTTCGCCATGCGCCCCTGCGCAAGCAGCGTCAGCGTTCGCCCGTCTGGCATCTCAAACTGTTCGATCATGTCGCCGAGCCGCTTTGTGGAGACGGCGCGCGCTCGCAGCGCCGCCACATCGATCTCGGTGTCCCAATGGCCGCAATTGGCGAGCACGGCACCGTCCGCCATGAGGTCGAAGGCCGCGCCGCCGACGACACGCTCGCGGGCTGTCGCGGTGACGAACACCTGTCCCCAGGCGGCGAGTTCGCCGAGCGGGCCGACCTGAAAGCCGTCCATCACCGCTTCGAGCGCCTTGACGGGATCGATCTCAACGACGCCGACGAGCCCGCCGAGCGCCTTCAGATATTTGGCGATGCCGCGCCCGCACCAGCCGTAGCCGACCACGACGAAGCGCCGGCCGTTGATGATGAGGTTGGTCATCCGCATCAGGCTTTCGACCGCGCCCTGGCCGACGGCGTGCTTGTTCTCGACGATCTGCTTCAAGGGGCTGTCGTTGATGACGATGACGGGGAAAGGCGCTTTGCCCTCGTAGTCGCTGCGCAAGCGATCGCCGCCGGACGTCGTCTCTTCGGTTGCGCCGCGTATGCCCTGGGCGAGGCCGAGCCGCAGCGCCGCGGCGATAAGGTCGGCGCCGTTGTCGAGCAGGATATCGGGGCGAGCCTCGACGACTTTGTCGACATTGCGCAAGTGCTCCTCGCGCGTTACGTCGCGCCGTCCGAAAATCTCCAGACCCTCGGCGTGCAAGGCCGCGACGACATCGTCTTGCGTCGAACCGAAGTTGCCTGTGCCGACGATCGACGCGCCTCCCGCCGACAGCGTCTCGACGAGCACTGCCGTCTTGGGTTCGATGTGCAGCGACATGCCGATCTTGAGTCCTGCGAAGGGCTTCGAAGACTCAAATTCGCCGCGCAGGCCAGCCAACAGGGCCATTCGCGAACGGACCCATTCGAGTCGCTGTCGCCCGCGTTCGAGAAGCGCGTCGTCCGACAGAACTTCGGGCATATCGGATTTCCCCCCACGAAGATGCGATCGCGTCGCATGTCGATGTAGCCCATTTACATCGGCCCAACAAAGTCTGTAACGGGATCGCCAGCAAGGTCTGCGGGGGGAGGCGAGTCAAAAGGGCGCTGACAGAGACGCGTGCGGAGCGAAACTCATTATGCCCTACGACTTGACCGGGGATCTGCGGCTCGGCTTCCTCCTCGATGATGTCTCGCGTCTGCGACGCGGCGTCGTCGATCGGGCGCTCAAGCCGCTCGGCGTCACGCGCTCGCAATGGTGGGTGCTGGCGTTCCTATCGCACGCCGACGGGAAGTCGCAGGCCGCGCTGGCCGAGGAGCTTGGTCTCGGCAAGGTGGCGCTCGGCGGGCTCGTCGACCGGCTAGAGCGGGCCCGGCTCGTGACCCGCAAGCTCGACAAGATCGACCGCAGGATCAAGCGTGTCGTTCTGACCAAGGCGGGCCGGAACGTGATCGCCGAAATTCGCGCGAGCGTCAGCCAGACCGAGGACCAGATTCGCGATCGCATCGGTGACGCCGACCTCGAGGCGGCGGGGCGCGCGCTGCGGGCGATGAAGGAGAATCTTCTGACGATGCTAGGACCTGAAGAGCCCGCCGCGGACGTGTCCGACGCCGCTTGACGGAGGAAGCCGTTCCTTCGCCGCCCGTCACGGCTTGGGCGCGGTGGCGAGCACTTCCTTTGGAATATCCGCGGCGGCGATCGTGTCGTCGGGTAGCCGATTCCAGACCTGCGTCTTGCCGAGAAGCGGAATCCCGAGATAGCCGCGCACCGAGAGCTGGCGCCCGTCCGCACTGAGCTCCATCTGCGCGTGATAGATGGTGCCGTCGCGCGGATCGAGGATGCTGCCGTCCGTGTACTTGAGGCCGTCCCGCTTCATGCCGCTGACAATGGTCAACCCGAGCATGCGCGCGTTCTTCTGGTCGCCCTGGCATTTGGAGCAGACGCTGAAGGTCGGTTCGCCCGGCTTCTTGAACATTTTGACGAGGCGTCCGCTGTAGAGCCCGTCTTTCTCGGAGAAGTAGAACCAGGCGCCGACGGTGCCCTGGTCGTCGGCTTCCTCCCAAAACCCCTTCGCAGTGGGAAGCGGCTGGGCATGGGCGCTGCCGCTTGTCAGCAACGCAAATGCGAGGGCGGCGACGATTGCTGCCTTCATCGAAAACCTCCGCAATTGAACGCGTGCGAGGCCGCGCCTTTCGCGCGCCGATTTAGCCAAGTGCGAAACGCGAGGGCGCCGCCGCCGGATGATCGCGGCGGCGCGCACGAACGATCGGCGATGCGCGCGATCGTCTCCACGGCCTAGCGCCCGTGATCGACAAGGACGGCGAGGCATCGCTTCGAGAGCCTGTCGCGATTGAGCTCGAGGCATCTCAGATATTCCATGTTGTCCGCGCCTCTCGGGACGCGGCTGCAGAACCTGCGCACGTCGGAATGGCAGGCCGCCTGTTCCTGCGGCGTTCCGGACGACTGGGCCAGCGCTAGAGAGGATACGCTCGTGAAGATCAGGATCAGAAAAAGCCTAGCAATTGTCACGGTCGGACTCCTTGTCTTAACGCTGCGTCAAAGGCTCGGGGCTCGGCGCCGGCTTGCGGGGTTTGCCCATCAGAATCGGTTGGAACAACACCGCTGCGGCGAGGGTCGTGACTAAGGACAAAGCGAGCAGCTTGCCCATGCTCGACGTGCCGGGATGGGAGGCGAACATCAGGCTGCCGAACGCGGTCGCGGTCGTCAGCGCGCTGAAGATGACCGCGCGGGTCAGGCTCGTTTGCAAGAGGTGCGTGGTCCCTTCGCGCCAAGCCATGATGTAGTAGATCTTGAACGCCACCCCGATGCCAAGCAGAAGCGGAAAGGCGATGATGTTGGCGAAGTTAAGCGGCATCCCGATCAGCGAGCAGAGTTCGAGCGTCACGACACCGGCGAGCAGCAGCGGGATGAGCGTGAGCAGAACATCGCTGAACCGTCTCAGCACCAGCCACAGCAGGATCGCGATCGAAAGCAGCGCCCAGAGTCCCGCCTCGACGAAGGCGCGTATGACGGTATGTCCCGCCTCGAGAACGGTGATCGGCCCCTCGGTCGCAGTCGGTTCGACCGCGAGCACCGCCGCCGCGAAGCGTCGCATCGCGTCATTGTCGCTCGGGTTGTCGCGCGGCGCGATGGAGACGCGCGCCCGCCCGTCAGGCGTCACCCAGTCGCGCACGAGATCGGGGGGCAGGGTCGCCTCTGTGACCGGCTGCGCCTGCAACGCGTCGTGCAAACTCGTGAGATTCGCGCGCAGCGGCGTTACGAAGACCGCATCCGCCTCCGCGCGTTTGGCGGGCGGGGCTTTGGCCAGCGCGGAGAGGTCGCCGGCGAGGCGCTTTGCCGCAGCCGCGCCAGGACCCACATCCTTCTCGTCTGCGGCGGCCTCCGTCAGGCGCTGCGCGCCTTCGTTGAGGGCGTCGACGATTTCCTCGTCCGAAGGCGGCGCGAGCGCGTTGCTGGGATCGAAGGCGTCGGCGAGCTTGGACGCGGCTGCCTGGATCAGCGGTAGCTTCTCCTGCTGCTGATCGGGGATGAAGCTCGACAGCGTCGTCACGCGGGAGACTTCCGGCAGTTTCGCCACGCGGGCCGAGATCGCGTTGGCCTCCTTGATGTTGGGAGCGAGCACCTCGACCGCATTCGTGTTGGTCGAGGGATCGCGCGCGAGGTCGAGATAGGTGGCGATGGATTCGGTCTTCGGGTTGCGCAGGTTGATCGGGTTGAAGTCGAACCGCAGCCAGTAGAGCAGGGGCAGGGCGCCGATCACCACGACCGCGACGCCGACGATGATCGGAATGCGATGGCGCGCCAGGAACTCGTCGACCGGCGCCAGCGCGGTATAGCCGAGCGGCTCCGGCTCGCCGGGCGGATTGAGCAGGCGGATCAGCGCCGGCAGGACGGAGACGCTCGTCGCGTAGGCGATCAGCATGCCGAAGCCGGCGATCAGGCCGAGCTCCGAAACGCCTTTGTAATCGGTCGGCAGAAACGAAAAGAAGCCGGCCGCCGTCGCGCAGCCCGCGAGAGTCAGCGGCGCGGCGACGTGGAAGCCCGCGCTCCGTATCGCTTTGGGGAGATCGACAAACGTATGCCGCTCGGAGCGATAGCGCACGCTGTATTGGATCGCGAAATCGACGCCGATGCCGACGAAGAGCACGGCGAAATAGACCGAAATGACGTTGAACGCGCCAACGAGATAAAGGCCGAGCGCCGCAGTCAGCGGCAGCCCGACGACGAGATTGATGAGCACCGCGAGGATCAGCCGCACGGAGCGCAGCGCGAGCCACAGAATCACGAGGACGATGGCGAAGGTGATCGCGCCGTTGCGTCCTGCGTTCTCCTTGATCGTGCCGAATTCCTCGTCGGCCATAGCGACTGGACCTGTGAGCCGCACTCTAGCCTGATACGCTGGCGCGATGCCCGCAGCGATCCGCCTCAAGGCCTGGGTCGCCGCATGCCCCGGCTGCACCGAGGAATAGTCGAGCACGGGGCGCACCTCGATGAAGCCGCGCTTTTCGTAGGATTCCGCGGGCTTGCCCTGGAGCAGCACGCGCCAGGAGAAGCTGGACGGGCGCCCCGCCAACAGGTTGTCGAGCGTGTCGGAGAAGGCATTGAGTGTGTGGCCGGTGCTGTCGAGCGTCACTTTGTTCTGCCTGACGCCGATGAGGACATCCTCGAGCGTCGAGACGAGCCCGCGCACGCTCGGGTCGGTGGCGAGGTCGCGGATCAGAGGCTCGCCTTGCGTCACTCCGGCGAGAGTCTTCTCGAGCGCGTCCTTCGGCTGGAACAGAAATGCGTGCTCGGTGAAGAATTGCACTGCGCTCGAATTGGTGACGGTTCGGAAGCTTGCCTTGTCCTTGGCCAGCGCTGCGGTCAGCGCCGTGGTCGCCGCCGCCGTCAGCTCAGGCGTCGGGGCGTCGACGACGACGTCTATCAACTCATAGCGACGGAATTCGCGTTCGAAGACGACCTCCCGTCGCCGCCAGGGAAGGTCCTTCGAAAGCAGCGCGTCGATCTGTGAGTTGACGGCGAAGTGCGTCCCGGCGTAGGCGGCGGCCGCCGCCGCGAGGAGCAGAGCAACGATCACAACCGCAAGCGCATGCCGCAGGCAAAAATCGATGACCCTGACGATGACAGACGTCAGCATAGTGGAGCGCGCCTCCTGGGGCCGGCTGAACGTCTCGTGGGAAGCATGCGGCGTCCGGAATTCGTGGCGCCGATCAATGGGCGCTCGTCTTCGACGCGCGCGAGCCTGTCCCAGCGGCCGCTACCCGCTTCTGCTGGATGCTCGTCATCATCGTCTCGACATGGCGCGAGTGCAGGTATTCCGCAGGCCGTTGTCGCGCGAGCGGCGTCTCCGGCGCCATCGGGCCCTCCGTCCGAACGCCGCGGATCGCGATCCACGCCGCGGACAGCAGATGGCGGATCGCGGCGTTCGCCGCCGTCGGTTCGTATCCGCAGTGCGCCATGCAATTGGCGCACTTTTCGTAGCGGCCGGTGCCGTAATTGTCCCAATCGGTCGTCTCCATCAGCTCCTTGAACGAAGAGGCGTAGCCTTCGCCGAGGAGATAGCAGGGCTTTTGCCAGCCGAAGACATTGCGCGTCGGCATGCCCCAGGGCGTGCAGCGATAGTCCTGGTTGCCGGCGAGGAAGTCGAGGTACAGAGGCGAGTGCTGTAGCCGCCATTTCCTGCCCTTGCCGAGCGCGAAGACACGACGGAAAAGCTCCTTCGTCTTGCGACGATTGAGAAAGTGCTCCTGGTCCGGCGCGCGCTCATAGGCGTAGCCCGGCGAGATCGAGACGCCGACGCCGAGTTCCCGCGCCTGGTCCAGGAACGCGGCGATTTCCTCGGCCGCATGGCCTTCGAAGATCGTCGCATTCACGTTGACCGCGAAGCCAGCCTTTTTTGCGGCCTTTATTGCAGATACAGCAATATCGTAGACGCCTTCCTGGGACACGGACTGGTCGTGTCGCGCCTTCACGCCGTCTAGATGCACAGTAAGGAACAAATAGGGCGAAGGCTTAAAAAGGTGCAGCTTCTTCTCGAGCAGCAACGCATTGGTGCAGAGCGAGACGAACTTCTTGCGCGCGACAATGCCGGCGACGATTTCGCCGATCTCTTTGTGGATCAACGGTTCGCCGCCTGGGATGGCGACGACCGGGGCGCCGCATTCATCGACGGCCTGAAGGCATTCCTCGACCGAGAGGCGCTGATTGAGGATGGGATCGGGATAGTCGATCTTGCCGCAGCCGGTGCAGGCCAGATTGCAACGGAATAACGGCTCCAGCATCAAGACCAGGGGATAGCGTTCGCGTCCGGCAAGCCGCTGGCGCAAAATATAGCCGGCGATCTTCGCCTCTCGGAAGAAGGGAATCTGCATGGATTGTTCCTGGCTTATTCCTGACCTGACGTCTGCGCCAACGCGGCCTTGAGCGGAGGGCTCGGCGAAACGCCCTCCAAATCCTGGGGCAAGCGGAATTCGATCGTCTCGTCCGGGCCGCTCAGCGTCGAAAGCTCGATCGGCCCCAAACGCCGCAACCAATTGATAACGTCCTCCACCAGCACTTCGGGCGCGGAGGCGCCGGCCGTGACGCCGACCGCGCCGACGTCGACGAACCATTCGCGCTGCAATTCGCGGCTGTCGGCGATCAAATGGCTTCGCACGCCCGTCTCTTGGCTGATTTCGCGAAGGCGATTGGAGTTCGAACTGTTCTTGGCCCCGACGACCAACATCAAGTCGACCTCGCTGCAGAGATCGCGCACAGCCATCTGCCGGTTCTGGGTCGCGTAGCAAATGTCGCTTACGTCAGGCCCCACCACGTCGCGAAACCGCCGATGCAGAGCAAGGATGATGTCCTTGGTGTCGTCGACGCTGAGCGTCGTCTGCGTCACGTAGGCGATCGGCGTGTGCGCGGGGAGATCGAGGTTTTCGACGTCCCGTTTTGTCTGGACCAGAATGACGGGCGACGAAACCTGGCCCATCGTCCCCTCGACCTCAGGATGTCCAGCATGACCAATGAGGATCAGTCGACGCCCCTGGGCGACATAGCGAGCAGTCTGCTTATGGACCTTTGCGACAAGTGGGCACGTCGCATCGTGGACGACGAGTTCGCGCGCAGCCGCCTCGCGCTCGACGGCTTTGGAGACGCCGTGCGCGCTGAATATGGTGACCGCGTTCGGAGGGATCTCCGAGAGGTTTTCCACGAAGCGAGCGCCTTTCGCCTTCAGCCCGTCGACGACGTGTTTGTTGTGTACGATCTCGTGCCGGACGTAGACGGGCGCGTTGTATTTCTTAAGCGCCCGCTCGACGATGTCGATCGCGCGCACCACTCCGGCGCAGAACCCGCGCGGCTGAGCGAGCACGACCTTCAAAGGCGCCGAGCGCCTGGGTGGCGACGCAGAACGGGCGCCAAGGCCTAGCCGACCGTCGCCGAGCGCTTCCATGGTCTTGGCGACGATGCCGGCCGCGTCGAGCCCCGCCTTCGCATACATCGCCTCCGACCGATCCTGATCGAGGAAGACGTCGGGGAAGATCATCGATCGAACCTTGAGGCCGCGGTCGAGCCGCGCGGTCTCGGCAAGAAGCTGAAGGACCTGCGAGCCAAAGCCGCCAATCGAGCCTTCCTCCACTGTGATGAGGACTTCGTGGTCGCGGGCGAGCCGCAAAACGAGTTCAGCATCGAGCGGCTTGGCGAAGCGCGCGTCGGCGACGGTGGCGGAAACGCCGCCCTTTTCCAATTGCTCCGCGGCCTTCAGGCACTCGCTGAGCCGAGCGCCGAGCGACAGGAGGGCGACCGTCTTGCCGTGGCGCACGATGCGGCCTTTGCCGATCTCGAGCGGAACCCCTACCTCCGGCAACGGCGTTCCGACGCCGTCGCCGCGGGGATATCGGACCGCGGAGGGGCGGTCGTCGATCGCGGCGGCTGTCGCAATCATGTGGACGAGCTCCGCCTCGTCGGCCGCCGCCATCACGACAAAGCCTGGCAGGCAGCCGAGATAAGCGAGATCGAACGATCCCGCATGGGTCGGGCCGTCGGCGCCGACGAAGCCTGCGCGATCGATCGCGAAGCGCACCGGCAACGATTGCAGCGCGACGTCGTGAACGACCTGATCGTAGGCGCGCTGCAGAAAAGTCGAGTAGATCGCGCAGAACGGCTTCATGCCTTCAGCCGCCAAACCGGCGGCGAAGGTCACGGCGTGCTGCTCGGCGATGCCGACGTCGAAGGTCCGCTCGGGGAAGGCCTTGCCAAAGATGTCGAGGCCAGTTCCCGAGGGCATGGCGGCGGTGACCGCGACGATGCGCTCGTCCTTGGCGGCTTCCTTGACGAGGCTTTGCGCGAAGATTTTCGTATAGGAGGGGGCGGTTGATTTCGACTTGGATTGAGCGCCGGTCGCGACGTCGAACGGCGTCACCGCGTGACAGCAATCCGACGCGGCTTCAGCCGGGGCATAGCCTTTGCCCTTCTGGGTGATCACATGAACGAGGATGGGCCCTGCGTCGGCGTCGCGGACGCTTCGCAACGCCGGCACGAGCTGGTCGAGGTCGTGGCCGTCGACCGGGCCGACGTAGCGAAAGCCGAGGTTTTCGAACAGGGTTCTTTCGGCTCGCGGCGCCTTCGCGGCGCTATCGACTGGAGGCTGGTCAGCGGCCCGCGGCGAGGACAGGCCGGCGGCCCCGACCAGTTGCGACAGATGGTCCGACAACGCTCCGACGGGCGGAGCGATCGACATGGCGTTGTCGTTGAGGATGACGATCAGGCGGCTATTCGACGCGCCCGCATTGTTGATGGCCTCATAGGCCATGCCCGCGGACATCGATCCGTCGCCGATGACGGCGACCACGTTGTGGCTCTGCTTGCGCAGGTCGCGCGCGACAACCATACCGAGCGCGGCCGAAATCGACGTCGCCGCGTGAGCCGCGCCGAAGGGGTCGTATTCGCTCTCGGCGCGCTTAGTGAAGCCCGAGAGGCCGCCGCCCATCCTCAATGTGCGAATCCGATCGCGCCGGCCGGTCAGGATCTTGTGCGGGTAGGCTTGGTGGCCGACGTCCCAGATCAGGCGGTCGTTCGGCGTGTCGAACACGGCGTGCAGCGCGACCGTCAATTCGACAACCCCGAGACCTGCGCCGAGATGCCCGCCCGTCACCGAGACCGCGTTGATCGTCTCCGATCTGAGCTCGTCGGCGATGCGCCTGAGATCGACGAGGCTGCGAGTCCTCAGGTCTTGGACGTTGCTTATGAGGTCCAGCATGTCGCCTCCGTTAGCCCGGGGCGCGCTTTGGAAAGCGTCCCGATCTCACACGCCAGGACGCCGGCGCGCGTCATCGCGTTTGCTTACCGCGTCAAAAAAACGTAAGGCCCGAAGCCTGGTGCGAAAAGGCTCGGAAAACACCTAGATTCCGTTGAATCGTCATTGCAGGAAACGTGAGCTCCGAAGCAATCCGTTCCTCCGCTTGCATCGTCGGCGCTCCGCTCGCAATGAAAGGGACGGTTCAGACAACGCCCAAAATGCGCCAGGCGATGCGTAGAGCCGGACGCTGCGTAGGGGCGCGCCATGCCGCGACGCACACAACGTCGTTGTCATCTGGGAAACATGTGCAGTCTCGGATCGGCTATAGGCTCACGAATTCCCTGCGATCGCGTGTCTGGCGAATCATAGGGCCGACGTCGTCGTGCGAGGGATCTGGCGGCGGCGACGCTGCGACAGCGCCAGCGGCGATCGCCAGTTTCACCAAGGCGGGCAGCGACTTGGACCCGGTCTTTCGCATGATGGAGGCGCGGTGATTTTCGACTGTCCGCATGCTGATCCGCAGTTCGTTGGCGATATTCTTGTTCTGGAGCCCATCGAGCACGAGTTGCAACACCTCCTGCTCGCGAGGGGTGAGGGCCGGAAATTTCGCCCTCGGCTCGTGCGCCGGCGAGAGCTCCTCGTCTTGCCAAGTCGGCGTCATCGGCGCTTCGAGCGCGCGGAGAAGCCGGGCGAGAATGTCTTGAGAAAGGTGAGGGTTCGTTTCGGCCGCCCTGGCGGCCTCCCCAATGAGGGAGAGATCACCGGAGCTGTCGGGGCGGCGGAGGCGATAGACCTGAGCGACCCGCTGCGAAGTGGAAGGCGTTCGGCTGGCTTGTGCGACCAACACGACGACGATCACGTGCGGCGCCTCGCTCCGACCCGGGGTCGGCGCCTGCCCATAATCGTCGCCTTGTTCCGCGTGGCCGGAAATTGCGGCCAACCTGTCGTGTTGGGAACGCATCCCGTCTTGCGGACGAGATTTGGCAATCATTCGTCACTCCGAAATCGATTGGTCGACGCCCCTACAACGAAATCGGGACCATTTGGTTCCCTCGCGAACACTTCGCGGTGTCACAAAAAAAAGCGTGTGGAGGCGCCAAAACGCATTCCACACGCGTAGATAGTAAGTTGCTTCGTCTTACGCCGCAGGAGCGGATTTGAGCGAGGCCATGTCGATCGTGAAGCGGTATTTCACGTCGCTCTTGAGCATCCGCTCGTAAGCTTCGTTGATCTTCTGGATCGGGATGATCTCGACATCCGCCGTGATCTTATGTTTGGCGCAGAAATCGAGCATTTCCTGCGTCTCGGCGATGCCGCCGATCATCGATCCGGCGAAGGCGCGGCGCTTCGGAGACCAGGGAGAACATCGCGACTTCGAGCGGATCCTCAGGAACGCCCACCTGCACCAGCGTCATGTCCTGCTTGAGAAGGGCGAACAGCGGCGACAGATCGTGCTTGGCGGCGACGGTGTCGATGATGAGGTCGAAGCTGCTGGCGTGCTTGGCCATGTCCTCGGCGTTATTCGAGAGCACGACCTCTTTCGCGCCAAGCCGCTTGGCGTCGGCGACCTTGGAGGGCGAGGTGGTGAACAGCACCGTATGAGCGCCCATCGCGTTGGCGATCTTCACGCCCATATGGCCGAGGCCGCCGAGGCCGACGATGCCGACCTTCTTGCCCGGGCCGGCCTTCCAGTGGCGCAGCGGCGAGTACAGCGTGATGCCGGCGCACAGCAGCGGGGCAGAGGTGGCGAGGTCCATTCCCTCCGGCATGTGCAGGACGAAGTCCTGGTCGACGACGATGGCGTTCGAGTAGCCGCCGTGCGTCGGGCCGCCGATCACCGGCTCGACGCCGCCGTAAGTGCCAACCATGCCGTCGCAATATTGCTCCAGGCCGGCTTGGCAGGCGGAGCACTTCCGGCACGAATCGACCATGCAGCCGACGCCGACCTTGTCGCCGACCTTGAACTTGGTGACCTTCGCGCCGACCTCGGCGACCTTGCCGACGATCTCATGGCCCGGGCAGGCGGGATAGGCGGTGAAGCGCCATTCATTGCGCGCGTAATGAATATCGGAGTGGCAGACGCCACAGAACAGGATGTCGATTTGGACGTCTTTCTCGCCGACGTCGCGGCGATTGAAAGTAAACGGCGCCAGAGGTTCCTTTGCGCTCTGAGCGGCAAAACCGGTGCATACGAACATGAACACTTCCTTTGAGTGAGGAGACGGCGCGATCGGTTGTGGCTGATTGGGTCGACAGCGCCGGGGCCAATTCGCCACAGAGCGCGCGTACCGAAGCGCCTTATGGAGTGTCGAGCCGGAAGCGTCAAATAAAGCGTACGGTCAACCGAGTGTTCTGAGGGGCGTATCGCGGATTGTTGAACCCACGAAAGGAATTCGATCTCTCGCGAGTAATATAGTGCCGTGTAATATTATAACGTAACGGTAACGCCAGGCGGCGCCGTCTCAGGCGGTCCGGACGATCTCTGATCCTGCGCAAAGACTTCGGGCCGCCGCTCAGCCATATTCAAATCTGACGGTGGCCGCTGTGTGGGGAGCGCCGCCCGGGCGCCTCGACCCGTTGGGTTTCGAGGCCCGGAAAGGAAGGGACGGCGCGGGCAGCCGTCCCTTCCTTTCACCCTTCTCAGCTTTTCCGCGGCTTGAAACGCGCCACGAGTTCGTGGGCTTCGCCGGGATAGGTCAATTTGACCTGGGTCACCGGCGTCTCCCCGCTCCAGGTGCGGCGCTCGATGATGAGGCAGGGCACGCCCTCGGCGATCTTCAGCGCGCGCGCCGTCTCGCCGCGCGTCGCGCCGGCGCTAATGCGATGCTCGGCGCTGGTCCAGGGGACGCGCTCGACCAACCACGCTCCGGGCGAGACTTCGGCGAAGGGTTCGTTGGCCGCATCCGGGGCGGCGGAGAGGTTGATCAGCCTTTCCTCGAGGCAAAACGGTTGTTGCGCCGCGTCATGACGGCACCTCAACTCGAGCACCATATCGGCCAGTCCGACTTCAAAGACAGCGCGGTCGGCCCGGCTCGCGCTCCGCGTGCGCCGGGCCAGGATCTCGTAGCGATAGGGGAGGCCGAGCGCCTCGACTTCGGCACGCACGTCCTGAATTTCGAGCACGGCGGATTGCGAATGGGGCCGCGTGACGAAACTGCCCGCCTTGCGGCGGCGCTCGATCAGTCCGGCGGCGGCGAGCTGCGTCAGCGCCTTGCTGACGGTCATGCGCGAGCAGCCGTATTTCGCCGTTAACTCATGCTCGAAGGGGATGCGATGGCCCGGCGGCCATTCGCCGGCGAGGATGCGCAATTCGATATCGGCCAGGATCTGCTGGTGGAGTGAGACCGATCCGGCGGCCGGCCGAAGGGGGCGCCGCGCGGTCAAGCGGAGAGAAGCGCGCGCATCGTCGCGCCGAACCGCGCCGCGATGGCTTCGCGCCCCCCGTGCCGCCCGTTGGCGACGAGTTTGCGGCCGCCGCTCCAGACGCAATCGACCAGCCCATTGCCGCCGCTGAAGATCCAGGCGTCGAGGAGTTGATCGTCGGCGCGGCCGGCCAGCGCGGGGTGATCCGCCTGCAGGCTCACGATGTCGGCGACGGCCCCGGGCGCGAGCCGTCCGCCGAGCCGCGCCAGAGCCCGCGCGCCTCCCGCCAAGGCCGTCCCGTAAAGCGCGCGCCCGGTCGAGCCGCCCGCGACGGCGCAGACGTTCCGCGCGCGATCGCGCAGGCGCTGCGCATATTCGAGCTGGCGCAGTTCCGCGCCGACGCCGATGAAGACGTTGGAGTCGGAGCCGACGCCGAACAGGCCGCCTTCCGCTAGGAATTCGGAGGCATTGAAGACGCCGTCGCCGAGGTTGGCCTCGGTGATCGGGCAGAGGCCGGCGACCGCGCCCGAGTGGGCCAAACGGCGGGTCTCGTCGGCGGACATATGGGTTGCGTGAATGAGGCACCAGCGCGAATCGACCGGCGCGTGATCGAGCAGCCATTCGACCGGTCGAGCTCCGGACCAGGCGAGGCAGTCCTCGACCTCCTTGACCTGCTCGGCCGCGTGGATGTGGATCGGCGCCTCGCCGGCAAGCGCGACGACGGCCGCCAGTTCGTCCGGGGCTACGGCGCGCAAGCTGTGCGGCGCGACGCCGACGACGCCTCGCGGGACATCGCGTATCGCCGCCCGGCTGTCCTCGAGCAGCCTTGCGAAGGCGTCGACATCGCTGAGGAAGCGCCGCTGCTCGGGGTAGGGCTCGGCGCCGAACGTCCCGTGTGCATAAAAGACGGGAAGCAGCGTGAGCCCGATGCCGGCCTGAGTGGCGGCGGCGACGATCCTGGCCGCCATTTCGGCGCGCGACGCATAGGGCGAGCCGCCCGGCGCGTGATGCAGATAGTGGAACTCGCCGACCGCCGCAAAACCGGCCTCCAGCATCTCGACATAGAGCTGCGCGGCCACCGCCTCGACGTCGTCGGGCGACATCGTCAAAGCGAAGTGGTACATGGTTTCGCGCCACGTCCAGAATGTGTCGCGCCGCTCGCCGCGATATTCTGCGAGGCCTGCCATGCCACGCTGGAAGGCGTGCGAATGCAGATTGGCGATCGCGGCAAGGACGATCGCATGACGTTCGTCCCCGGCATTCGCGGCGACTCCAGTTTCCAGCGCGGCGATCGCGTCGCCCTCGATCGTCAGCCGGACGTCGGCCTTCCAACCCTCTGGCGTCAAGGCCTTGGCGGCGTGAATGACCGGCATCGCGTTTCCTGATCTGGCGGGCTGGCTCGCCGCCCGATTGCTTGCAATCTCTTTGAATATGTCTATACATTAAACCGAGACGCGAGGGAAGAGAGGCGAGCGCAATGGCCCACCCGACGGAGCCGCCGCGGCCGGATGCGATTTGGCGCAACGCCCGCTTGGCGACGCTCGCTGTCGACCGTCCCGGCCTCGGCGTGATCGAGCGCGGCGCCATCGCCGCCGAGGGCGGCCGCATCGTCTTCGTCGGTGAGGAATTGGAGCTGCCGTCCGACCGGCGCGACGGCTTCGAGGCGATCGATTGCGAAGGCCGCTGGATCATCCCCGGCCTCATTGACTGCCATACCCATTTGGTCTTTGGCGGCGATCGCGCGCGTGAGTTCGAAATGCGGCTCGCCGGCGCCAGCTACGAAGAGATCGCGCGCGCTGGCGGCGGCATCGTCTCGACCGTCGGCGCAACGCGGGCGGCGAGCGAAGACGAATTGCTGCGCGGCGCCTTGCCACGGCTCGACGCGTTGATCGCGGAGGGCGTCACGACGGTCGAAGTCAAATCCGGCTATGGTCTCGACCTCGATGCGGAGCGCAAATCGCTTCGCGTCGCGCGGCGGCTCGCCGAGGAGCGGCCCGTCTCGATCCGCACGACGTTTCTCGGCGCTCACGCCTTGCCGCGCGAATTTGCGGAACGCCGCGCGGATTACGTCGCGCTTGTCACGGACGAGATGATCCCCGCGCTCGCAGCGGAGGGCCTCGCCGACGCGGTCGACGGTTTCTGCGAGCGGATCGCCTTCACCCGCGAGGAGATCGCGAAGGTGTTCGAGGCGGCGCGCGCGGCCGGCTTGCCGGTCAAGCTGCACGCCGACCAATTGTCGAACGGCGGCGGCGCGGCGCTGGCGGCCCAATTCGGCGCGCTCTCGGCCGATCACCTCGAATATGCCGACGAGGCGGGCGCCGCCGCGATGGCGCGCGCGGGCGTCGTCGCCACGCTGCTGCCGGGCGCCTATTACATGTTGCGCGAGAAGCAACCCCCGCCGGTCGCCCTGTTCCGCAAATACGAAGTGCCGATGGCGGTGGCGACCGACTGCAACCCAGGCACCTCGCCACTGACCTCGATGCTGCTCGCGCTCAATATGGCGGCGACCTTGTTCGGACTGACGGTCGAGGAATGTCTGATCGGGGCGACCCGCAACGCGGCGAAAGCGCTTGGCCTAGCGGACGAGGTGGGCACGCTCGAAGTCGGCAAGTCAGCCGATTTCGCGATCTGGGACATCGAGCGTCCCGCCGAACTCGTCTATCGGCTCGGCTTCAATCCGCTGCGCGCCCGAATCTGGAAAGGCCGATGACCGTCACGCTGAGGCCAGGACGAGCGACCCTGAACGACTGGCGCGCCATCTGGCGTGGCGAGACGGTCGTGTTCGACGGCTCATGCGAGGCGGCGGTGGTGGCGAGCGCCGCAGCGGTGGCGCGCATCCTCGATCGCGGCGAGCCCGTCTATGGGATCAACACCGGGTTCGGCAAACTCGCCGGGGTCAGAATCCCGAGCGCCGATCTCGCGCAATTGCAGCGCAATATCGTGCTCTCCCACGCCGCCGGCGTCGGCGAGCCGACGGCGGCGCCTGTCGTCCGGCTGATGATGGCGCTAAAACTCGGCAGCCTCGCGCAGGGCGCCTCCGGCGTGAGCCTCAAAACGCTTCGCCTTCTCGAAGCCATGCTGATCAGAGGCGTTACCCCTATCGTGCCTTCGCAAGGTTCGGTCGGCGCGTCCGGCGATCTCGCGCCGCTCGCCCATATGGCCGCGACGATGATCGGCGTCGGCGAGGCGGGCGTCGGCGACCGCGTCCTGCCGGCTGGTGACGCGCTCGCCGCTGTCGGTCTCGATCCGATTGCGCTCGCGCCGAAAGAGGGGCTGGCGCTGCTCAACGGCACGCAATTCTCCACCGCCTGGGCTTTGGTCGGCTTGTTCGAGGCCGAGGCGCTGCTGCGCTCGGTCCTGGTCGCCGGCGCCTTGTCGACCGACGCCGCGCGCGGCTCCGACGCGCCGTTCGATCCCCGCATTCACGCATTACGCCGTCATCAGGGGCAGATCGACGTCGCCGCGGCGCTGCGCGACCTGATGGCCGGCAGCGCGATCCGCGCCTCGCATCTTGTCGGCGACGAGCGCGTCCAGGATCCTTATTGCCTGCGCTGCCAGCCGCAGGTGATGGGCGCCTGCCTCGATCTGTTGCGCAAGGCGGCGGCGACGCTCGCTGACGAAGCCAACGGCGTCTCCGACAATCCGCTGATCTTCGCAGGCGATGACGTCGCCTTGTCGGGCGGCAATTTTCACGCCGAGCCCGTCGCCTTCGCTGCCGATATGATCGCGATGGCGATCTGCGAGATCGGCTCGCTCTCCGAGCGTCGCATTGCGATGCTGGTCGACCCGGCGCTGTCCGGCCTGCCAGCCTTCCTCACCCCGCGCCCGGGCCTCAACTCCGGCTTCATGCTCGCCCAGGTGACGGCCGCCGCGCTCGTTTCCGAGAACAAGCAGCGCGCTTATCCCGCCAGCGTCGACTCGATCCCGACCTCCGCCAATCAGGAGGATCACGTATCGATGGCCGCGCATGGCGCGCGGCGCCTCGCGCCGATGGCCGAAAACGCCTTCGCCGTCGCTGGCGTCGAGCTGCTCGTCGCCGCGCAGGCTTGCGATTTCCACGCCCCACTGCTCTCCAGCGGTTCGCTCGAAGCCGCGCGCGGACGATTGCGCCAGGAGGTTCCGGGCCTGGCGGACGATCGCTATCTTCATCCCGACCTTGTCGCCGCGACGCGACTGATGCGCTCGGGCGCCATCGTCGAGGCGGCGAGCGCGGTGAGGCTGCCGACGCTGGAGGAAGCGAGATCATGAACGATACGCCGGACTGGCTCGTCGTCACGCGGCAGGACGCGCCGTTGATTGTCAGCATTCCCCACGCAGGGACGGACCTCGCCGCCTTCGAGCCGCGCTTCGTCAGTCCCTGGGTCGCGCGCAAGGACGCGGACTGGCATATCGACGAACTCTACGATTTTGTCGGCGCGCTCGGCGCGACGATCGTCCGCACGAAGCTTTCGCGCTCGGTGATCGACGTCAACCGCGATCCTAGCGGCGCTTCGCTCTATCCCGGCCAGGCGACGACGGAATTGTGTCCGGCGACGACGTTCGACGGCGAGCCGCTCTATCGATCCCGAGAGGCGCCCGCGACCCTCGAGATCGAACAGCGGCGGCGAACCTATTTCGACCCGTATCATCAAGCGCTACGCCAGGAGATCGCGCGGTTGCGCGAGCGCCATCCCAAGGTCGCTCTGTTCGACGCCCATTCGATCCGCTCGCGCATTCCCCGGCTTTTCGAGGGCGAGTTGCCGATTTTCAATCTCGGCACGAATTCAGGCAAGAGCTGCGCCGCTGAATTGCGCGAAGCCGTTCGCGCCGTGCTCGCGGCGAGCGGCGAGAGCCATGTCGTCGACGGGCGCTTCAAGGGCGGCTCGATCACGCGCAGTTTTGGCCGCCCCGACGATGGCGTCCACGCGTTGCAGATGGAGCTCGCCTGCCGCGCCTATATGCGCGAGCCGGAGTTCGTGGACGAAACCAATTGGCCGACGCCGCTCGATGCGAGACGCGCCGAGCCGACACGCGCGACGCTGCGGCGCGTGCTCGAGACGGTGCGGGACTGGGTCGGCGGATGAAAATGCCCAGACGATGATGGGTTTGTCGGCGACCCCTCACCCCCAACCCCTCTCCCGCAAGGGGAGAGGGGAGGATGCCGTCGCCGATCTCCTTCTCCCCTTGCGGGAGAAGGTGGCGCGGAGCGCCGGATGAGGGGTCTCGCGCATGCGCGTATTTGTCGGACCCTGTGACTTCCACCGCTCGCTTCAGGAAAGGCCACGCCATGAATTCTCCCCGTCTCGACAACATGCGCGTCGTGCGTGCGCCGCGCGGAACGGAGCTTTCCGCGAAGAGCTGGCTGACGGAAGCCCCGCTGCGCATGTTGATGAACAACCTCGACCCCGATGTCGCCGAGCGGCCCGGCGAACTCGTCGTTTACGGCGGCATCGGCCGCGCAGCGCGCGACTGGCCGGCGTTCGATCGCATTGTCGAGACGCTGCGCCGGCTGGGTCCGGAGGAGACGCTGCTGGTGCAGTCGGGCAAGCCGGTCGGCGTCTTCCGAACGCACGCCGACGCGCCGCGCGTGCTGATCGCCAATTCGAACCTCGTGCCGCATTGGGCGAACTGGGACCATTTCCACGAGCTCGACCGCAAAGGCCTGATGATGTACGGCCAGATGACGGCCGGCTCCTGGATCTATATCGGCAGCCAGGGCATCGTGCAGGGCACTTACGAAACCTTCGTCGAGATGGGCCGCCAGCATTTCGGCGGCGATCTCGCGGGCAAGTGGATTCTGACCGCCGGGCTCGGCGGCATGGGGGGCGCGCAGCCGCTCTCCGCGACGATGGCGGGCGCCTCGATGCTGGCGATCGAGTGCCGGCCGTCGAGCATCGATTTTCGCCTGCGCACCGGCTACGTCGATGTCGCGGCCAAAGATCTCGACGACGCGCTGGCGATCATCGAGCGCTCGACCAAGGCGCGCAAAGCCGTGTCGGTCGCGCTGCTCGGCAACGCCGCTGAAGTGCTGCCCGAATTGGTGCGTCGCGGCGTCAAGCCGGACATCGTCACCGATCAGACCTCGGCGCACGATCCCCTCAACGGCTATCTGCCGAAGGGGTGGACCTTGCAGCAATGGGAGGAGCGGCGCGCGAGCGATCCGAAGGGGATCGAGCGGGCCGCGAAGGCGTCGATCGCCGAGCATGTGCGCGCGATGCTCGACTATTTCCACGCCGGCGTTCCGACCGTCGACTATGGCAACAACATCCGCCAGATGGCGCTTGAAGAGGGCGTCGCCAACGCCTTCGATTTTCCCGGTTTCGTTCCCGCCTATATCCGTCCGCTATTTTGCCGCGGCGTCGGGCCGTTCCGCTGGGCGGCGCTGTCGGGCGACCCCGAGGACATTTTTAAGACCGACGCCAAGGTCAAAGAGCTGATGCCCAATGATGCGCATCTCCACAATTGGCTCGACATGGCGCGCCAGCGCATCCGCTTCCAGGGCCTGCCGGCGCGCATATGCTGGGTCGGCCTCGGCGACCGGCATCGCCTCGGCCTCGCCTTCAACGAGATGGTCGCCTCGGGCGAACTAAAGGCGCCGGTCGTCATTGGGCGCGACCATCTCGATTCCGGGTCGGTCGCCTCGCCCAACCGCGAGACTGAGGCGATGAAGGACGGCTCGGACGCGGTCTCGGACTGGCCGCTGCTCAACGCGCTGCTCAATTGCGCCTCAGGCGCGACCTGGGTGTCGCTGCATCACGGCGGCGGCGTCGGCATGGGCTATTCGCAGCACGCCGGCATGGTCGTCGTCTGTGACGGAACGAAAGAGGCGGCGCGGCGCATCGAGCGCGTGCTGTGGAACGATCCGGCGAGCGGCGTAATGCGCCACGCCGACGCCGGCTACGAGGCGGCGATCGATTGCGCCAAGGCGAACGGGCTCGATCTGCCGAGCCTCGGCCGACAGGGTCTGTGAGGAAATCAATCGCCTTCTTGTTACCAACCGGGGTCTTTTACGACCGTCGATAGGACCCAGATCCGTCGTCGGAACGTTCTCACGGTGACCCCTGGAACGGTCTTGGTGACAACCTACGCTACCCGCGCTGAGAGAGGATGACCGTCTCATGCCGTATCACGATCAGGCGCCCGAACATGGGGCGCCTTCCTTGCTTTTAGCCCGGCGCACCGTCCTGAACCGCGCGCTGGCGTTGGCGGCGAGCCTATCCCTGCTGTCCGGCATGACCTTCGTGGCGGCAAGGGCTGCCCCCACGACCGGATCCGGGCCCGCCATCGTCAATGTCGTCACGTTTACGGTGCCGCCAGCGGGAATGGACAGGTTCCTCAGCATCAGCAAGGAAGACGGCCGAATCTCGCTCAAAGAAGAACCGGGCTGCATCGGTTTCGATGTCCTGCTTCCCCAGGGCGAACCCGATACGGTGATGCTGATCGAGACATACCGGGATCACGCCGCCTATGAGGCCCATCGGGTGACACCCCATTTCCTGGCGTTCGTGAAGGGCGCTCAGGAGATCGGAGCACAGCGGTCTGCACATGTCGGCAGCCGTTACTATCCGACCTGACGGTGTGCTCGGCGAATTGCAACGGTTTGCATTGGCGCCACTGGCTCCTCGCTCCGCGTGCGGGGAGAATGAGACCGCCCTGAGCGTCGGCGCTTGCGCCATCGGCGCCTCCGGCTGAATATACGCGGGCCGGAAGGCCGCGATAGGCAACGCGGCCGCCGGCTTTGGGAGGAATTGAACAATGCGCAAAGTCGTATTCTCAACCGCTTTGGTCGTCGGCGGTCTCGCCGGCGCGGGCGCCGCGAACGCCCTCACCTTGACGAGCCCCGACATCAAGCAGGGCGCTCGCATGGCCGACGAGCAGGTGTTCAACGGCTGGGGCTGCCCCGGCAAGAACGTCTCGCCGGAGCTCTCCTGGTCGGGCGCCCCGAAGGGAACCAAGGGCTTCGCCGTCAGCATCTACGATCCCGACGCTCCGACCGGCAGCGGCTTCTGGCACTGGTGGGTCGCCAACATTCCGGTGAGCGCAACGTCGCTGCCCAAAGGGGCAGGGGACGCAGCCGGGACAGGACTGCCGGCCGGCGCGCTCCAGGTGCGCAACGATTACAGCGGAGTCGGCTACGGCGGCCCTTGCCCGCCCAAGGGCAAGCCGCACCATTATCGGGTGACTGTCTATGCGCTGGATGTCGACAAGCTCGACGTCGACGCCAACGCTTCGCCGGCGGTCGTCGGTTTCAACGTCCACGCGCATATGCTGGCGAGCGCGACGTTGACCGGAATGTGGGGCCACTGAGGCCCAGGCCGAACGCGCTAGGCCCGTCGCGATGCGGCGGGCGCTAAGAGTTCAGGTGCGTCGATGCGATCGGGGTGCCCGAGCAGGACGGCCCAATTCGTCGCGGTGCGCCGGGCGGTCCATCAGCTCGTCGACATCCCGCCCGTCTTCGACGATCCCCTGGCCCTGCGTATCCTCAATCCCGACGACGCGGCGGCTTTCGCGATCGAATGTTCCGCGGCCTATTTGCCGCCCTTCCGCTGCGCGCGCGCCTATGTCGCCGCGCGCAGCCGCTACGCCGAGGACCGTCTGGCCCAGGCCATCGCGGCCGGCACGAGGCAATATGTGATCCTTGGCGCGGGCCTCGACACCTTCGCCTATCGCCGCCCGGATCGCGGATTGGCGATCTTCGAGGTCGACCACCCGGATACCCAGGCCTGGAAGCTGCGCCATCTCGCCGGCGCGGGAATACGGGCGCCGCCTGGGTTGCGCTTCGTGTCGATGGACTTCGAACGCCAGCAGCTCGATGTGGAGCTGCCGAAGGCTGGTCTGCGGCAGGACGAGCCCGCTTTCTTTTCCTGCATCGGGGTCACGCCCTATCTCACCTGCGCGGCGGGTTTGGCGATCGTCGCGGCCGTGCGAACGCTGGGCCCGGGCAACGCGATCGCTTTCGACTATGCGGCGCCGCGCGGCGCATTGTCCGATTGGGAAAAAGTCGCCTTCGACGCCTTGAGCGAGGACGTCGAGCGCGCGGGCGAACCCTTCCGCAGCTTCTTCGAGCGCGGCGCCTTGGCCGACGAATTGCGGGCGATCGGCTTTCGCTCAATCGACAGCCCAACGACCGAGGATCTCAACGCGCTCTACTTCCGCGACCGCTTCGACGGGCTGGCGGTCGTCGGCCATCTCGGGGGCGTGATGTGCGCCTCCTGAGGGCGCTTAGAACGCGTTGCGGTCGTGGTAGGTCTGCAAGAACTGCCGGACCCTCGGCTCCGCGCTCCCGTGGAAGACCGTGCGCGGCGGGCCCTGCTCGACGATGCGGCCGCCGTCGATGAAGGCGATGCGGTCGGCCACATGCGCCGCAAAGCCCATCTCGTGTGTGACGATCATCATCGTCATGCCCTCGGCGGCGAGCGTCTTCATCACCTCGAGCACCTCGCCGACGAGTTCGGGATCGAGCGCCGAGGTCGGTTCGTCGAACAGCATCAGCCGCGGCTGCATCGCCAGCGCGCGCGCGATCGCGACGCGCTGCTGCTGGCCGCCGGAGAGCCGCGCCGGATAAGCGTCCGCCTTGGCCGAGAGGCCGACGCGCGTCAGCATCGCCATCGCGCGCTCGTTTGCTTCGCGCGGGGCAAGCCGCCGCACCCGCAACAGCGGCTCGGCGACATTGCCGAGCGCGGTCATGTGCGGCCACAGATTGAAGTGCTGGAACACCATGCCGATCTCGCGCCGCATCTCGCGCAGCCGCCGCGCGTTCATCGGTCGGCGGGCGCCGCCGGCGCCGTCCTCGTAGCCGATCAGCTTGCCCTCGATGCGCACCTCGCCGGCGTCGTAGGCTTCCAGGAAGTTGACGCAGCGCAGCAGCGTGCTCTTGCCCGAGCCGCTCGGCCCGATGATGCAGACGACCTCGGAGCGGTCGACCGTGAGATCGACGCCGCGCAGCACCTCTTGCTCGCCGAAGCGCTTGCGCACGCCGCGGATCTCAATCATCGGCTCGCTCACGCCGGCCTCGCTTCCTCAGTCATGAAGGCGGTGACGCGCCGCTCCACCCGGCGGCCGAGGCGCGAGACGACCTCGACCAGCAGCCAGTAGAAGATCGCCATCGCGAAGATCGCGTCGAAGGCGGTGAAGGTTTCCGCCGCCATCGTCTGCATTTGATACATCAATTCAGGGACGGTGATGATCGACAGCACGACCGTTTCCTTGGAAAGCACGATCAGCAGGTTGACGATCGGCGGCACGGCGGCGATCAGCGCAGCAGGTAATGTGACGCGCCGCAGCGTGTCGAACGGGCTCATGCCGACGCTCAGCGCGGCCTCGATCTGGCCGACCGGCACCGCGGCGAAGCCGCCACGGAAGATCTCGGCGAAATAGGCGGAGGAATAGAGGCCGAGGCCGAGAATGCCCGCCGCGGTCGCCGTGAGCCTCAGGCCGATGTAGGGTCCGCCGGAATAGAGGAGAAAGAGCTGCATGAGGAAGGGCGTGCCGCGGAACACTTCGATGAAGGTGCGCAGCGCCCAGCGCAACGGCGGCAGGCGTAGCCGGTAGAGCAGGGCGATCGCAAAACCGAGCGCGAGGCCAAGCGCGCCGCCCGCCGCCCAGCACAGCACCGTCACCTCGAAACCGCTGAGGAGCGAGGGCGCGTAATGCCAGAACGTCTCGAGGCTCATCGCGCCGCTCCCGTAGCGAGGCGCTTTTCGGCGTAGGCGCCGACCGCGGCGAGTCCAAGGTTGATGGCGAGATAAAAGAGGCCGCCGCCGACATAGGCTTCGAGCGGGCGATAGGTCAACGAGGCGATGTTCATGCTCACCCGCGTCAATTCGGCGATGCCGACCACCGAGACGAGCGAGGAGGCCTTCAGCAGCAGGATGAACTCGTTGATGAGCGGCGGGATCGAGAGGCGAAAGGCCTGCGGCAGCAGGATGCGGCGCCAGATGTCCGATGTTGCGAAGCCGAGCGCGACGGCGGCTTCGGCCTGACCTTTCGGCGTCGCGTTGAGCGCGCCGCGCAGGATCTCCGATTGATAGGCGCCCGAGGAGAGTGCGAGCCCGCCGACCGCGGCGGCGATCGCCGGCACGTCGAGGCCGAATTCGGCCAGGAAGTAGTAGATGAAGAGCAGCAGCACGAGCAGCGGAACGCCGCGAAAGACGCTGACATAGACGCCGCCGAGCCACGATGCCCAAGGCCGCGGCGACAGCCTGGCGATGCAGACCGCCGCGCCGACGAGAAAGCCGAGCACGATGCCGGCCAGCGAAAGGGCGAGAGTGACCCCGGCCGCCTGCGTAAGATAACCGAACGAGTGGAGGATGACCTGCGGGTGCATCGGGATGGCGAGCGGCGACCTCGCGGTCGCCACTCAAAGGCAGGCGTCAGATCGCCGGCTCGGGAACGGTCTTGGGCAGATCCATCGTCTGGCCGAACCAGGCCTTCTGGATCTTCGCCATCGTGCCATCCGTTTCGAGCTTGATGAGCGCGGCGTTGATCGCGTCGATCAGTGTCGCATCGTCGAGACGGCCGACCCAGGAGAAATATGTCGGCTGGCCGAACGCCGGCAGCACCACCGAGAACGCATCCGAGCGCTGCGAGGCCGCATAGGCGAGATTCGGCAGCGAATTGACCGCGGCGTCGATGCGGCCGGCTGCGAGGTCCGCATAGGACTGGTTGTTGTCGACATATTCCTTGATTTGGACCGGCTTGGGAAGCTTGGCCGAGAACAGCTTGAGCTGCTCGAGTTGCGAGGTGCCCTTCTGGCCGCCCACAGTCTTGCCGGCGATGTCCTCAGGCTTGACGATGCTCTTGTCGTCGGCGCGCTTCATCAGTGCGGCGGTCGCGTCGGCGATCGGCACTGTGAAGCGGTAGCGCTTCATGCGCTCCTTGGTGATCGTCACCGGCGCGATGCAGAGGTCGAACTTCTTGGCGTCCAAGCCCGGCAGAATGCTGGTCCAGGGCAGATCGATGTATTTGACTTTGACGCCGAGCTCCTTGCCGACGGCGTCGATCAGGTCGCGGTCGACGCCCTTGTAGGTTCCGTTGTCGGCGATGTCGAAGGGCGGGAATTGCATCTCGGTGGCGATGACGAGTTCGCCGCGCTTCTTGATGTCGGCGAGCGTGTCGTCGGCGAAGGCGGCGCGCGAGGCGCCGAGCAGTCCGCCCGCGGCGGCCGCCGCCGCCAAGCTCGCCTTGAGAGCGTCGCGTCGCGTCAGCTCGATCGTCCCGATTGTATTCATTACAAACCTCCCACTTGCCCCGAATGCGCCAGCGCCGAGGCGCGCGCTTTCGGCGGCCCGGTCGCGGCGCGATCCTAGTTCCCCAATCGCGCCAGCGCCAACGCGATTTTAAGTCTATACATAACGGATTCGGGCCGTCAACGTGCGGCCACGCAACGGAGAGAGTGCCCACGGGCTCGCGCTTGCCGGCACAAAAACGCTGGCCGCGCGTTATCGAAACCGTCTTGCGTGCGTTTGTGGTTTTCTATTGATTCTGAAGCCGGCGCAGGCGCCATCGACCAGGGGGAGCGTGCGGGTGATCACGAGCGAACAAGTCCGAGCGGCGCGCGCGCTGCTGCGCTGGGACGAGCAGGACCTCGCCGATGCGGCGCGATTGCCGCTGGCGACGATCGCGCGATTGGAGTCGCTCCCCGGTCCGCTTGCCGCCGAGCCGAGCGCGGTCGAGGCGCTGCGCACCGCCCTGGAGAGCGCCGGAATCGATTTGCTCGAAGAGGATGGCGGCGGCGTGGGCGTCTGGCTCAGAAAGCCCAACGGCGAGCCGATCCCGCTCGAGGAGCTCAACGCCAGCAACGACGAGTAACACAAAACTCAAAGGTCGACCGACGGCTGCTCGGTCAGGATCGAATTCGAAGTCGTCGACCGCGGCGAAGAAGGCGGCCGTGACTTTGCCGATCTTGCTGGAGTCGACGACGAGGTGACGCTCGACCGCGCGGCTCATCGCTTTCTGTTTGATCGGCGCCTCGTGAAAATTCCAGCAGGTCGCGCCATGCGCGCGGTCGACGCCGCCGGCGGAGAGGAAGGCCTTGTTGACGCCGATCGAGCCCAGGGCGTCGAGCGCCTGCTGGCTCGAAAACGTCGCAGAGGAGGGGTGGTAGGCGCCGCCGAGCAGGATCATCCGAACGTTCGGCTTGCGGCTGACGATCTGCGCGATGTTGAGCGAATAGCAGACGACGGTGACGTCCGCGTCGGCGGGGATGAGATTGGCGAGAAACGGCATCGTCGTTCCGCAATCGATGAAGATCGTGTCCCGCTCGGCGATCAGCTTGGCCGCCTTGGCGCTTGCGGCCGCCTTCGCCGCGGCGAAGCGGTCCTCTTCCTGCTCGATGCGATAGAGCCCGCCGTTCCAGTCGCCGGCCCGCAGAATGTGGCCGCCGAGATAGGCGAAGCGGCTGGCGTTGGCGGCGATGTCGCGCCTGACCGTCATCTCGGAGACGTTCAGCAGCGCCGCCGCGTCGCGAAGGCGCAGCACGCCTTGATCGGCGAGCGCCTTCGTCAGCAGATTCAGCCGCTCCATACGCGCCGGGGAGTCCGACATCGATCTGCGCCTCGCTCCAATTTTGTCCCCAAGGCGGCGCGCCCGCAGCCCCCGCAAGGTCGTGCTTAGAATGGAAGGCGGCGAGCGGCAACCGGGAGCCTCCCGCTCTTGACACCTCGTCCTCGCTCGGATTGTTCGGTTGCATCGGACAAGCATGGGGAGTGGGCGAATGACGATCGACGGCAGGCCGCGAATCGGCGTCATCGGCAGCAATAACGTCGATCTGGTCACCTACGTGAATCGGATGCCGACGCGCGGCGAGACGATCGAAGGGCCCAGTTTTGAAATGGGCCATGGCGGAAAGGGCGCCAACCAGGCGGTCGCCGCCGCCAGGCTCGGCGCGTCGGTGACCTTCGTCAGCAAAGTCGGCGACGACAGCTTCGCCGACGCCACCCTCAAGGCCCTCGGCGGCTATGGCATCGACATGCGTCATGTCGAGCGCGTTCCGGGCCGGTCGAGCGGCGTGGCGACAATCCTCGTCGAATCCTCCGGCGAGAACTGCATTGTGATCGTCAAAGGCGCCAACGCCGACCTCTCGCCGGCCGACATCGAGCGCGCGGCCGAGGATTTGAAGCGCTGCGAGTTGATCCTGCTTCAGCTCGAAGTGCCGCTCGAGACGGTCTACGCGGCGATCGCCTTCGGCAAGCGCCACGGCGTCAAGACCGTCCTCAACCCGGCGCCCGCCAACCCCGATCTCGACATTGAGAGGATCCGCGACGCCGACTTCTTCATCCCCAACGAGACCGAACTGGCGATCCTGACCGGGCTCCCGGTCACCACCGAGGATGAAATCGGGATCGCTGCGCGCAGCCTGCTGGCGAAGGGGGTCGGGACGGTGATCGTCACGCTCGGCGCTCGGGGCGCGCTGCTTGCGACGCCTGCCGGAACCAAGCTGATCGCGCCGGTCCGCGTCGCGCCGGTCGACACCACCGGGGCGGGCGACGCCTTCGTCGGCAGCTTCGCCCGCTTTCTCGCCGCTGGCCTCGACGTCGAGGCGGCGCTCGGCAGGGCGGTGCGTTACGCCGCCAATTCCGTCACCCGGCGGGGTGCGCAAAAGTCCTATGCGACCGAGACGGAATTCGAAGCGTTCTGCGCGAGCCTTGGCTAGGACGGCGCTAGCGCCGCGAGCGGTCACGATTTCGCGAGATTTCCCTGCGTCGCCGCAAGGTTCGCCTCACTTGGCGCTGCGCGCGAGAGGCAGACCGGCGTGGGCTGCATTGCTGCAATGCGGCGATATACGTTGCCGATGCCGCCGACTTGTGGCAGGACGCGCCCGTCTGCACGCGCCAAGGGAAGCCAAGGCAAGCAATGTCGTTTATGAACAGCAACAATTTCGCCGACCGGCAAGCCGCCGCCGCAAAAGCCCGCAAAGCTCTCGCCGAGAAGTTCCTCTCCCGTCCGAAGTACGATCCGAACGATCCCGCCGTCATCGAGCGCGAGGCCAAGCGCCGGGCGGTGCTCGAAGCGCGCGCCGTCCGCGACGCGGAGCGGCAGAAGCGCAAAGCCGAGGAGGCCGCGGCGGAGGCCGCCCGCCTCGCCGCCGAGGAGGTCGCTCGCCAGGAAGCCCTGCGCCTCGAGGCGCAGGCTCGCGAAGCCGCCGATGAGGCGCGCCGCGAGGAGGAAGCCCGGCTTGAATACGAGCGCAAGCTCGACCGCGACGCCCGCTACGCCGCGCGCAAGGCTCGCAAGAAGAAGAGCAAGAGCGCGTCGGAGCGCTACGGCTGAGCCGCCGATTGATCGTCGGCGACAAGTCGGGCAATAAGGCCTGAAGCCGGATCGTCCGGCTGTATGGTTAGGGCGAGCGGTCGAATGGCGAAACCTCTGCGTATCGGCGTCGCCGGCCTCGGCGTCGTCGGCTCAGCGTTGGTCCGGCTCCTACAGCGTCGGCGCGAAGACCTCGCGGCGCGGACGGACCGTGACATCTCGGTCGGCGCCGTCAGCGCGCGTAGCGCCCGCGACCGCGGCCTCGATCTCGCCGGCGCGAGCTTTTTCGACGACCCCGTCGCACTCGCTGCGTCGGCCGACATCGATCTCTTCGTCGAACTCGTCGGCGGGGCGGACGGGCCGGCCTATGCGGCGGCCAAGGCGGCGCTTTCGCGCGGGCTTCCGGTCGTCACCGCCAACAAGGCGATGCTCGCCGCCCACGGTCTGGAACTCGCCGAGCTCGCCGAGGTCCGCGGCGCGCCGCTCTGCTTCGAGGCGGCGGTCGGCGGGGGCATCCCCGTCATCAAGACCTTGCGCGAAGGCCTCGCCGGCAACGCCGTGCGACGCGTTTCCGGCATCCTCAACGGCACCTGCAACTACATTCTGTCGCGGATGGAGACCGACGGTCTGCCGTTCGACGTCTGCCTCGCCGACGCGCAGAAGCTCGGCTATGCCGAGGCCGATCCGACCTTCGACATCGGCGGCTTCGACACCGCGCACAAGCTCGCCATCCTCGCCTCGCTCGCCTTCGGGGCGAAGATCGACGCCGAGGGCGTCTCCGTCGAGGGCATCGAAAGCATCACGCTGGCCGATCTCGCCGCCGCGGACGAACTCGGCTATCGCGTCAAGCTGCTCGGCGTCGCGGAGCGGACGGCAAAGGGCGTCGAGCAGCGCGTCCACCCGACCATGGTCGCCAAATCCGAGCCGCTGGCCCAGACGATGGGTGTCCTCAACGCGGTGACGATCGACGGCGACGCGGTCGGCGCGCTCACGCTGGTCGGACCGGGGGCGGGCGGCGACGCCACCGCTTCCGCAGTCGCCGCCGACATCGCCGACATTGCGCGCGGCGCTCGCGGTCCCGTTTTCGGTCGGCCGGTCGCCGCTCTGGAAGAGGCCGAACGGGTGCCGATGCAACGCCACGAGGGCGGCTATTACGTGCGTCTCGCCGTCATCGACCGCCCCGGCTCGATGGCGACGATCGCCACCCGCATGGGCGAGCGCAGGATCTCGCTCGAGGCGATCATGCAGAAGCGGCGGCCCCACGGCGCGTCGGCGGAAATCGCCCCGGTCGTGCTGATCACCCACGCGACGACCGAGACCTCGATCCGCGAAGCGCTGGCGCTCGCGGTCGCCGATGGCGTCGTGAAGGAAAAGCCGCAGGTGATCCGGATCGAGCGGAACTAGACTAGGGCGTTTTGCTTTCTGGTTGACGCAGCGCGGACCCGTCCCTTCTCCCCGCTCGCGGGGAGAAGGTTAGGATGAGGGGCTTGGTGAGTAGCCGCAAGCCTCCGGCCAACCACCAAGCCCCTCACCCCAGCCCTCTCCCCGCGAGCGGAGAGAGGGAGAGGGCGCGTCAAGCAAAATGCAGAATGCTTCAAAGCTGAGCTTCGATCGCCGCCTTGTCGATAACCGACCAGACTTTCTCAATTCGCGCCTGCTGAAAGCTATAGAATACATTCTCGGTAAAGGAGACCTTCCTGCCGTTTATATCAAGGCCAAGGAACTGTCCCTTTGGCGTGCAATCGAAGCCCAGCCGGCTCGCGACATAGGGCGGCTCGGAAATCAGCAACTGAATGTTGAAATAAAGGTCGGGAATTTCATAAAAATCGTTCTCCAGCATAGCTCGGTATTTTTGTATTCCAAATTGTTGGCCGTTGTAAACGACGTCGTCGTGAACGAACTGTGCCAGCCTCGTCCAGTCCTGCTCATTCAAACAGGCAATGTAGTTTCGGTAGACGTGAGTAAGGTCGGTTTTGACCATGGCGACGACCTCGTGGCCCTGCCGCAATGTAGCGCGTGGTGAGGTTTTGCGGTCCTGAGCCTACATCGGGTCGAGCAGCCCGAACAGGCTTACCAGGGCCAATACCGTCGCGCCGAGCGCGACCTCGGCGAGGCACGTTCTCGTTAATATATCAGCCGCCCGCGCGCTCGTCTTGAGGCGCGGTGTGAGGATGTAGCGGTTGAACAACGCAATCGCGACCATCATCGCGACCAGCGCGACCTTGACCGCCAGCAGCGCCCGATAGGGCGTCGTCACCGTCAGCGAGCCGAAGCCGGTCGTCAGGGCGATGTTGACGAGGCCGGTGATGACGACGAGCGCGACATCGAAGTGGCCCCAGAAGGAGAAGCGCCGCATCGCCGTCACCGCATCGCTCCGCAGCCCGGGGTCCCGACAAGCCCGGAGACAAAGCGCGAACATCGGCAGACCGCCGAGCCAAGCGGCGGCGGTCAAGAGGTGGAGCGCGTGATTGGCGCGATGAAGCGCCCCCAGCGCGCCCTCCTGCATCGCCGCATGGCCGACGAGGCCGAGACTCGCGACGAGCAGCGCCGAAGCGAGGGTGAGGACGAGCGAGGGGCCGCCTTTCCCCAGGACAAGCGCGACGACGAGCGCGAGGGCGAGGACCAGCCGGCCTTGCCAGACGGCGCCGAACGACGTGTCGAACAGCACGCCCGATAGGGCGTCGGCGTCGAGCGCCCCCGCCATGGAGACGGCCTCCAGGGCCAGCCAAGCGAGCGCGCTGGCCAATGCGAGCGGAATGGCGATCGCCGCAATACGCCGGATCGCCGGGGCGAGCGCGCGCGCCAACTCCGGCGGTGCGAGCGCCGAGACAAAGGCGGCCGCGCCGAACAGCGTCATGGTCGCCGCAAAATGGGTGAAGCGACAAAGAGCGAGCGCGGCTTCCACGAGACGCCTTCAGCCTGGGCGGCGTACTACATCTTCATCCCCTTCATGGCGCCGGTCTTCGGCGCGGCGGCGGGCCCGGCGGCGCCAATGCCTTGCACCGGAAAGTCGACTGCGACGGGGCCAGCATGTTCGAAGGTGAGGGTCACCTTGACGCTGGCGCCCTTGACGAGGGGGCTCTTCAGCCCGGTGAACATCAGGTGATAGCCGCTCGGCGCCAGCTTGATCGTGCCGTGCGCGGGGATCTCGAGGCCGCCCTGGACCTGGCGCATCTTCATCACGCCGTTGTCCATTTTCATTTGATGGACTTCGACGCCGCTGGCGAAATCCGCCGAGCCGCCGGTGAGCTTGTCGGGCGCGGCGCCGGCGTTGCGAATTTCGAGATAGCCGGCGCCGATGTCAGCGCCTTTCGGGGTCGCGCGCGCCCAGGGCTTTTCGATCGTCAGGTCGCCTGCCTTGATCTCCTGGGCGAGGGCGGGAATCGCGAACAACGTCAGCGCGAACGCGACGGTCAAAGCGTGGGATCGCTTCATAGTCGTACCTTTCTCAAATTTGATCGTAGGGAACCGCGCCGGGCCCCAGGAGGGGCGCCGGCGCGCGTCTCAAGGCTTTACGGTGAATTCGAAATTGCCTTGGGTGTGATGCGTGTCGACTGACACGGCGTGCCAGTGCACCGTGTAGACGCCGGGAGCCAAGGGCTTGGCGATCGGCGCGATCAGCACGGTCGGGTTGCCGGCTTGGATTTTCACCGGCCCGAGCGGCGCCGCCGCGCCGCTCGCCGCGGTGAGGCTGACGCCTGAGAAGCGAGGTTCCACGCCCTCGCTGAAATGCAGGCGGATTTCGCTCGCGGCGGCCACCGTGCCGCCGACCGCGGGCGTCGCGTTTTCCAGTTGGGCGTGCGCGTAGGCCGCGGCGACGGGGAAAGCGAAAACAAGCGAGAGGGCGATTCTTGCGATCGATTGGCGTGTCATAGCGGTCCTCCTACTCCTGTAAAGATTGGCTTGCCGAGCGTGTTAGGGAGGACGTCGTCGAGGAAGAGATCTAGCTCGCCGACGACGCCGGTCCCGCGTCCGCTTGCGCTGTTCATAGGAACGACTGCTTCGAGCGCGAACTGCCACTTGTCGGTAATGTAGACTGCGCCCGGCTGGAATGTGCCAGTCGTCTGGTTTCCTCCCGGCGCGTAGTTGTAAAGCGGCTTGCTGAACGCGAATTCGGCGATCGGGACTAAATGTTTGAAGAAGGCGTTGTCGATCTCGGCGACGTGCGAATTGTAATAGGGCAGGCTGTATTGGACGGTGAAGCCCCAGTTGAGGTTCGTCGAGTTCGGGTTCCCATCCGTCCAAGCTTGGCCGGGCAGGCTCTCGCTCAATTCGGCCGTCACGGCGAGCGGGCGCAGGATGTTCAGGCTCTTGGGCAGGTCGCCGAACCCTTTGCCGATATCGATCACCGGCTGATACACGTTGTAGGGCGTCGTCTGGCTTCCGGTGGCGGTGTTGCCCCAGTCGATCTCAAAGCCGACGGTGGCCATCAATTCATGATCGGGGAGGCAGAAGTTTCCCCATTGCAATTCCGTGCTGAGACTATCCCAGCCGTAGCCGCCGGGCTTCAGCCAGGTCGGCCCGTCCGAGATGATCAGCGCGGTGTTGGGCGTGATGGTCTTCGCCCAGGAGAAGGATGCGTCGAACTCCTGCACGCCGTCGGAATTCTGCGGCAGATAGGTGAGCGTCGGGAGCGCCAGTTCGTCGGTGACGCCTGGATCGTCGATGGCGAGCGTGGCGGGAAAAATGCGGTCGCCGCAGACGGCATGCGCGAAGGCTGGAGACAGCCAAAGCGCAGCCGTGGCGCCAAGAAGGGCGCTGGCGGCGACTCGAAGAGTTGCGATTGTCATGTGAAAATGCCTTGAAATCTGAACGGTGAAGGGCGCGCCGATCATTTCGGCGCGTGAGGAATTCCGGTTCAGACTTCGGCAGGCGGCGCGCGCGGCTGCGCGATCCCGTTCGGTTTGGAGGCTTGCAGCGAGAATTCGACCTGGACGGGGAGCGGCGCCGCCGCCACGTCGATGCGTTCGGGAAGCATCGGCGCAGGCGCGGCGAACAGCACCGTCTGAGCGCCGAACTGGCAGAGCGGGCAATCGCCGTCGCTGTGGTCGTGGCGATGTTCGGGCGCCGCGGGATGCGCGTCGTCATCGACGCAAAGAACCGCGGCGTCGCCGAAGGTCGCCTTGAGAAAGGCCGCGACCTCGGCGTGATCGGACCGGCCCTGGGGATGATGATAGGGAAGCGCCAGCAACTGGCCGAACAGGGCGAGCGCAGCGATCAGCACCGCCAGTCGCGAGAAGGCACGCGACGAAGCAGAGCGCGTCGCGCTCTTTCGCACTGCCCTCTTTCCACCCACGACGGCCACGTCGAAACCCCTCGAGCCGTAAGGAGTTACGAGGAAGTACGGTTGGCTGTCAATTGCGCGCGGCAGGCGGCCGGCGTGATTTGCACAAATCGCGCCGGGCAGTGACGCCCAGAGCGGCGTGGCTTATGGTCGGTTTCTCGTGTTGCGTGAGAACCGGCCCAGGGGGCGCTCGGAGGGTTGATCGTTCCCCCGGCTTGTTAGGGACCGCGCGCTTCCGCTATAGGGGAAACGCACTCCTCAATTTGTCCAAGCGATGGAACGGACGACAACGGCCGCGACGGATCGCGAAATCGGGGCGTCGCCGTTCGGCGCCGGCTTCCGGGCCGATCCCGACGAACGCCTTGGCCGCGCGCCGGCGCCGCCGCCGCGGGGACGCGCGGGCCGTTGGCTGGCGCTCGCCGGCGCGTTCGCCTTTCATGCGCTGATCGTTCTGTTGGTGATATTCGAATATCGCTGGAACCCGCAGCCAGCGCCTCAGGCCGAGGAAATCCCGGTCGAAATCGTCGTCGAGCCGCCCCCGCCGCCGGAGCCGCCCCAGCCGCCTGAGCCGAGCCCTCAGCCCTCGCCCGAAACGAAGCCGCTCGACCTGGAGGCGGCGCACGACGCGCCGCGCGCCGCCAACGACGAAAAAGTCGAGCGCCCGGCGCCGGACGAGAAGACGAAGGCGCCGGCGCGTCAGGATACGGCCAAGGCTCCTGGCGAGGAAACCGCGCCCGAAAAGCCCGACCAGCCGTCGCGCCAGAGCGAGGCCCAGCCGGCGCAACAAGCGCCTCAGCCGACGCCGGACAAAGCCGCGGACGCGTCGGATGGCGCTCTCGACGCAAATTCCGAGAGCGCCGACGCTCAAGCGGCGCTCGCCGCGACGCAGGCGCCGCCCCAAAAGGTCGCGACTTTCGTCGGTCAGCCGCTGCCGACCTGGTCGAAAGGCGGTTCGTTCTCCACCTTCGATCCATTGCCGGACATCGAATTCGGCAGCGCCGCGGAGCAGACGACGATAGCGGGCGGAAAAGCCAAAAAGACCTATCTGACCTTGCTCTATGGGATGATCATGGCCCACGTGCATTATGCGGCGTCGGGGCATGGGCGCGAGGGCGAGATCGTTTTCACCGTCGACGGGAAGGGCAACCTCCTGCAACGACAAATCGCGCGTCCCAGCGGATCGATGGATCTCGATGCGGCTGCGCTCGGCGCGGTCGCGGAGGCGGCGCCGTTCCCCGCGCCGCCGACGGGTTCGCCGGTGCGGCTGAGGTTCACCTACGGCGCGAATTAGGGACCTTCACGCGGCGCCTGCGCAGGCAGGGCAAAGTCCCTGGATTTCCACCATTTGCCGATGCGCGATAAAGCCCGCGCGATGCGCCGCCTGCTCGATCGCCCGGGCGAGCCCAGGTTCGTCGATCTCTTCGCTGCGGCCGCACTTCTCGCAAAGCAGGAGGACGCCTTGATGGGCATGGCCGAAGTGGGCGCAGGGCGCATAAGCGTTGCGGCTTTCGATCTTGTGGACGAAGCCGTTGTCGAGAAAGAATTCGAGCGTGCGATAGACGGTGGGAGGCGCGACCGGCTTGCCCTCGAGGCGACGCATTTCGTCGATGATCGCATAGGCCCCGAGCGGCGAGTCGCTTTGCCCAAGGATCGTCATCACCCGGCGGCGCAACGCCGTCAGTTGCAGTCCCTTGCTGGCGCAGGCGCTTTCGACCTCGGCGGCCCAGGCCGCCCCGCCCGTCTCGTGGCCCTCGAATCCCATCGATCCCGCCTTTCTCGAAGCGCTTGTAACACGTCCCGACAATTTCGCGCGAATGCCCTGCGTTCGGCTTGCGCGTCGCACCGTTATAACATAACAATTCTCCCGCCGCGCCGACAGGGCGCGTAACGCTTGCTGGAGGCGCTTCTATGAATTCCAAACTCACGCTCGCGGCGCTTGCGCTCGTCGCCATGAGCGCGCCGGCGCTCGCCGACCCGGTGAAGGTCGTGGCGGCCGAGAACTTCTATGGCGACGTCGCCGCGCAGATCGGCGGCGCCAATGTCGCGGTGACCAGCATTCTCACCAATCCCGACCAGGATCCGCACCTCTTCGAGGCGAGCGCGGACACCGCCAAGGCGCTCGCCGACGCCAAGCTGGTTATCGTCAACGGCGTCGACTACGACCCGTGGATGGAGAAGCTGTTGAAGGCTCACGCGGCGCCGGGCCGGAGGGAAATCGTCGTCGCCTCGATCGTCGGGCGCAAGGCGGGCGACAACCCGCATCTCTGGTACGACCCGGCTTATGTGAAGGCGGCGGCCAAGGCGATCGTCGCCGACCTCGATGCGGTCGACCCGGCCCACAAAGCCGACTATGACAAGGGCGAAGCCCAGTTCCTCGAATTGCTGAAGCCGTTGGACGCAAAGATCGCTGAAATGCACACGAAGTACGCGGGTCAGCCGGTCACCGCCTCCGAACCGGTGTTCGGCTATCAGGCCATGTTGCTCGGCCTCAAGGTGCACAACGAGAAATTCGCGCTCGCGGTGATGAACAACACCGAGCCATCTGCGTCTCAAGTGGCCGGCTTCGAGAACGATCTGAAGGGCCACAAGGTGAAGGCGATGCTCTACAACGCCCAGGCCAGCGAGCCGGCAGTCCAACGCCTGGTTCAGATGGCCAAGGACAACGGCGTTCCGGTGGTCGGCGTCTCCGAAACCGAGCCGACGAACACGAATTACCAGCAGTGGATGCTGGGACAGCTTGATGCGCTGGATACGGCGCTCGGTGGCGCCGCGAAGTGAGCGCACTGCGTTTCGAAAACGTCGCGATTCGACTTGGCGGCCGGGAGATTCTCTCGGCCGCGAACTTCGTGATCGAGGACGGTGAGTTCATCGGCATGCTTGGCGCCAACGGCGCCGGCAAGACGACGCTGATGCGAGCCGCGCTCGGTCTGACGCCCATCGCCGCCGGCGCGATAAGTGTTCTCGGTCGGTCTGTTACGCGTGGACATTCATCCATCGGATATATGCCGCAGAACCGCGGTCTCGCCCCGGGGATGCGTCTGACCGGCTATGACGTCGTCGCGAGCGCCGCGGTGGGCGAGCGGTTCGGCTTCTGGCCGCTCGATCGGGCGACACGCAGAGAGATCGATTGGGCGCTCGACATGGTCGGCGCGCGCGATCTGGCGCGCCAGTCGCTCGGCGAGCTCTCCGGAGGCCAGCGTCAGCGTGTGCTGCTGAGCCAGGCGCTGCTCGGCCGGCCGCGGCTGCTGCTGCTGGACGAACCCCTGATCTCACTCGATCCGGCGCATCAGAAGGGCGTCGTCAACATTGCCCGGCGCCTGCGCGACGAGCTCAAGATTGCGATCCTGTTCAGCGCCCACGAGCTCAACCCGTTGGTCAACGCCATCGACCGGGTGCTCTATCTCGGCTCGGGCGCGGCCGTCATCGGCGCGGTCGACGATGTCGTCACTGGCCCGGTGCTCTCGCGCCTCTACGGGGCCGACATCGAGGTCGTGCGGGTGAAGGACCGCTACTTCGTGATGGCGGGGGACGTCGAGGTCGAACGCGAGGCGCACCGCCACGAGGGCGACGATCACGCCGGCGCCCATTCCCATTCTCACGATCACGGCGACGCGCATGTTTGAATACGATTTCATGCGCACCGCTTTCGCCGCTTCGGGCGTGGCGGCCGTCCTCTCGGGATTGGTCGGCTATTTCCTGGTGCTGCGGGGCCAAACCTTCGCCGGCCATGCGCTGGCGCACGTCGGGTTCACAGGCGCGACCGGCGCCGTGCTGTTCGGTCTTTCGCCGCTGGCTGGGCTCGTCGGCTTCACCTTCGTTGTGGGCGTCGGCATGGGGCTATTCGGCGAGAAGCTGGCGCAGCGGGACGTGGCGATCGGAACCATGCTCTCGCTCTCGCTCGGGCTCGGGCTGCTGTTCCTGCATTTCTATACGTCGACGGCGACCCAGGCGGCCGCGCTGCTATTCGGCAACGTGCTCGGCGTCGACAATTCCGCGCTGTTGACCCTCGTCGTGCTTGCCGCGGCGAGCCTCATTGCGCTTGCCTTCATCGCGCGGCCGCTGATCTTCGCTTCCCTCCAGGCCGAACTCGCCGAGGCGCGAGGGGTGCCGGTGCGCGTCGTCTCGGGCGCCTTTCTCGCCATCGTCGCGATCGCGGTCGCGGAATGCACGCAAATCGTCGGCGTGCTGCTGGTGTTCGCCCTGATGGTCGGCCCCGCCGCATCGGCGCAAGCGGTCTGCCGCCGCCTTCCGACCGGGGTGGCGCTCGCTGCCGGTCTCGCGCTGTTTGAAGCCTGGGCCGGATTGACGCTGGCCTTCTATACGGACTGGCCGACGAGTTTCTGGATCACGGCTCTTTCCGGCCTCGTCTATTTCGGCTGTCTCGGCGTGCGGCGACTGGCGCATTGAAGGCGGCGGGCGCCGGCTTTTCCCCAAGCGCCTGTAGAAGCTTGACGCCCGCCGATTGCCCGAATTGCCGCCGCGCGCTCTAAAGCGGGGAATGGCCGCTTCCAGCTTCTTTCTCGGGGTCGAACGTTCGCTGACCGGCCGTCCGTGGCGAGCGCGTCTCGACCCCGCGGGCGAAGCGCGCGCGCTGGCCATCGCCCAGGCGAGCGGGCAGAGCGAATTGCTGTCGCGCGTTCTTGCGGGGCGCGGGGTCGGGCTCGAAAACGTCTCGCGCCATCTCGAGCCGACATTGCGCGAGCTGATGCCGGACCCCTTCATCATGCGCGACATGGAGGCGGCGACCGCGCGGCTCTTTGCGGCGGTCCAGCGCCGCGAGCGCGTGGCGATTTTCGGCGACTACGACGTTGACGGGGCGGCCAGCGCCGCGCTGCTGAGCGAATATCTCGAGGCCTGCGGCTGCCCGACCACGATCCACATTCCCGACCGCGTCCTCGAAGGCTACGGCCCCAACAGCGAGGCGATGGCCGCCTTCGCCGCCAAGGGGGCGAGCCTCGTCGTCACGGTGGATTGCGGCGCGGCCAGCCACGAGCCGATCGCGGTGGCGCGCCGTCTGGGGCTCGACGTCGTCGTCTTCGACCACCACCAAGCCCCCGAAAGCCTGCCCGACGCGCTCGCGGTGGTCGATCCCAACCGGCAGGACGATCTCTCCGGGCTCGGCCATCTCTGCGCCGCCGGGGTCGTCTTCATGGGGCTGGTGGCGCTGAACCGCGCCCTGCGCGAGGCGGACTTTTTCGCTGGCGGCGCCGCACCCGATCTTCTCGCCGCGCTTGACCTCGTGGCCCTCGCGACAGTGGCGGACGTCGTCCCGCTCGTCGGCCTCAACCGCGCCTTCGTGCTGCGGGGCCTCGCCGTGATGCGCCAGCGCCAGCGCCCGGGGCTCGCCGCGCTGTTCGACGCCGCCGGCGCCGACGGACCGCCGAGCGCCTATCATCTCGGCTTTCTCATCGGTCCACGCATCAATGCGGGCGGGCGGATCGGCGACGCCGCGCTCGGCGCGCGCCTGCTGACGACGCGCGACGACCTGAAGAGCCGCGAGATCGCCGTCGAGCTCGACCGGCTCAACCGGGCCCGCCAGCAGATCGAACAAGCGACGCTGGCCGAGGCCGAGGCGGAGGCGCTGCTCGCGCTCGGCCTCGAGGAGCGCGGGGCGACGGTCGTGGTGGCGGGGGAGGGCTGGCCTTCCGGGGTCGTCGGGCTCATCGCCGCCCGGTTGAAAGAGCGGTTCGAGCGGCCGGCCTTCGCGCTGGCGCTGAACGGGCGGGAGGCGGTGGGGTCGGGTCGTTCGATCGCCGGGGTTGATCTCGGGCGCGTCGTGCGGGCGGCGGTCGATGCGGGGCTGCTGCTGAAGGGCGGCGGCCATGCGATGGCGGCGGGCGTCACCCTGACGAAGGACCGCGTCGGTGAATTCCGCGCCTTCCTCGAGGAGAGGCTGGCCAGTTCCGTCGCCGAGGCGCGCGCGGGGGCGGGCTTGGCGATCGACGCGGCCGTGACAGCGGCCGGCGCGACGCCCGCTCTGGCGCGGTCGGTCGAAGCCGCCGGCCCGTTCGGCGCCGGGAATCCGGAGCCGATCTTCGCCTTGCCGAGACACCGCCTGGTCGATGTCTTCGCCGTCGGCGCCGATCACCTCAGGCTGAGAGCCGTCGCGGGCGATGGTCAGGCGATCGAGGCGATTGCGTTCCGCGTCGTCGGCAAGCCGCTGGGCGACGGGCTTGTAAAGCTCAAGGGTTCCGCGATCCACCTCGCGGGCGCACTTTCGATCAACCGCTACGGCGGGCGCGAGAAGGCGCAAATCCGCGTTCTCGACGCGGCCCCGGCTTCGGATCGGGGCTAATTCGTCGGTCGCACCGACTTCGGCCCGGCCTCGACCCAATCGACCGCCTGTTTGGCGAGCTCGGCGAATTCGTTCGCCACGCGGGCGGCGTCGGCTTTCGACTCCTGCGTCAGCGCGAGGCGCGCCGCGGCGACCAGCAGCAGATCGATGATCGCGGCGGACATCAATTCGACGTCGAGCCTGTCGTCGGCGGCCTGCTCGCGCACGAGCGTCACCACGTCTCGGATCGCGTCGTCGGCCTCCACCAAGCGCTCCCTCTCGGGGCCGGAAATCGCCAAGATGTCGGTGAGCGCGAGTAGGCGCATTGCCATCCGTGAATTGTTGAGGTTGCCACCGCCTATAAGTCCGCCGTCTCCCCTTGGCAACCGACAGTTGCATCGCTCACGCATTCTCGAACACGGCCTGGTCCGCCCAACGCGCCGCCGCTTCGCGTTGCTCGCCGGTTCGCACCGTCCAGGTCATGACCGGCAACCTCTCGACGCTGCGCAGCAGGAACGGCGTCGGATGCGGCAGGTCGTCGACGCACCAGGAGAGGAAGTCCGGCTGCGTCTGGGGATAGTGCAGGAACGCCTCGCAGGCTTCCTTCTGCTTTGGCGACAGCGCGCGCCAGTAACGGCCGCGGTAGCTCGCTTCGGCGACAATGCCGAGCGGAGCGACTCCGGGATGCGCCGCGCGCAAATGAGCGATCGGGGCCGGGTCGAAGCTCTTGAAGGCAATCGGCCCCGCGTAATCGCGCGCCAACGCCACAACGCGTTCGGTCAAGCGCAGATCGCCGTCGAAGCGGCTCTTGATCTCGCAGATCAGGGGCGTGCGGCCGGCGATCCGGGCCAGCAACTGCGACAGCGTCGGCATCCGCTCGCTCGAGTCGCGGAACGGAATCGCCTGAAGCTCGGCGGCGCTTTTCTGCGACACATTGCCGCGGCCGCGCGTCAGCCGGTCGAGCGCCGGATCGTGGAACACCATCGCCTCGCCGTCGCGGCTGAGTTGGACGTCGCATTCGATCGCGCAGGCCGCTTCGATCGCCGCCTCGGCGGCGCCGAGCGTGTTCTCGACGACGCCCTTGGCCGCGTTATGCAGCCCGCGGTGGGCGATCGGGCGATCCGTGAGCCAACCGGGCGCCTTTCCGCTCACGCGGCGATCTCGAACGTCGCCTCGATCTCGGCGAGCGCGCCGAGCGGCAAATGCGCGACGCCGACCGTCGTGCGCGCGTGGCGGCCCCGCGTCCCGAAGACGGCCGCCATCAGATCCGAGGCGCCGTTCATCGCCTGCGGCAGGGCCCCGAACTCCCCCTCGACTTTGAAGAATCCGCCGAGCCGGACCACCTGCGCGATGCGGTCGAGATCGCCGAGCGCCGCCTGCGCCTGCGCGATCAGATTGATGGCGCAGAGCCGCGCGGCTTCGCTCGCCGCCTCGATCGGCGAATGAGCCGCCAGCTTGCCAGTGTGCGCCGGCGCAAGCTTGCCGTCCGGGCCGAACGGCAATTGACCGGAAATGAACAGGAGCGAACCGCCGCGCGCATAGGGGACATAATTGGCGACTGGCGCGGCGGGTCGCGGCAGCGTCAGGCCGAGTTCTTCGAGCCGCCTGGCGGTGACGTTCATGTTCTCTCCTCTGCGATGTGGCGAAACGGGCGGCCCGCGCCGCCGCGCGAACCATAATGAGCGGAATGGCTTGACGGAAGGGGCTCCATCTCGCGCGCCGCGCTTGTTTTTGCTTGCTGGCGCGCTTAGGTTCCAGGCAAGGATCTTTACGCGCGCCCGCCTAGCGCGGGGCGCGGTTGTACAGGACAAGTGGTCATGGGTAGCTTCAGCATTTGGCATTGGATGTTGTTCGGAGCGGTGGCGTTGCTGCTGTTCGGCGGCAAGGGCAAGATTTCCGACATCATGGGCGATGTGGCCAAGGGCATCAAATCGTTCAAGAAGGGCATGGCCGACGACGAGGCCGAGGCCAAGCCCGCCGCTCCGGCGGTTGCGCCCCGCAGCCTTGAGCGAGCCGGCGCCCCTGCCGACGTCAGCGAGACAAACAAGGTCAATTGACGCGCCATAGGCGTAAGGACGTCGCCGGGGAGGAGGGCGCTCGCCGCTTCCCTGGTCTTTGCGTGGCCGGACCCCTACATGTTCGATTTTGACCTCGGCAAGCTCTTGATTTTCGGCATTGTCGCGCTCGCGGTCATTCCGCCGAAGGATTTGCCGCGCGTGATGCGCACGGTTGGCCAGACGCTCGGCAAGATGCGCCGGATGGCGGCGGAGTTCCAAGGCCAGTTCATGGACGCGATGAAAGAGGTCGAACTCGAGGGCATGAAGCAGGAGCTCGAAGGGGTGAAGCGGGAGCTCTCCGCTATCGAGCAGACGGCCAAGGTCAATGCGGCCTTCGACCCGGCGATGGCGATGCGTCAGGAGATGACCAGCGCCGTCGAGGGTCCCAAGAACATCGGCGTCTCCGAAGTTGCGTTGAACGAGGCGGGCGCCGCCGCGCAAGAGGGCGCGAGCGGGGCCGACGCCGTCTCGCCCGTCGGTCCGACACTCCCGGCTGCGCATGCCGAAGAACCCACCGTGCGGGGCGCGGCGGAATGAGCGCCGAAGACATTGACGCGACAAAGGCCCCGCTGCTCGATCATCTCATCGAGTTGCGGACGCGGCTGGTGCGGGCGATTTACGCCTTCCTCGCGGCGTTCCTGGTGTGCTTCTACTTTTCGCGCGCGATTTATAACGTCCTCACCGAGCCCTACATCCGCGTGGTCGGCGCGGACAACGCGACGCTGATCGCGACGCATTTTCTCGAGCAGTTCTACACCAACATCCGCCTGAGCATGTTTGGGGCGGGGGTCATCGCCTTTCCGATCATTGCGGTGCAGCTCTACAAGTTCGTCGCGCCGGGCCTTTATAAGCATGAGCGGCAGGCGTTTCTGCCTTATCTGATCGCGACCCCGATCTTTTTCCTCGCCGGCGCGATGCTGGTCTATTTCGTCGTCATGCCGCTGCTGATCCGGTTTTCGGTGTCTCTGCAGCAGGTCAATACGCCCGGCGAGGCGACGATCGAGCTTTTGCCCAAGGTCAGCGAATATCTGTCGCTGATCATGACGCTGATCTTCGCGTTCGGGATCGCTTTCCAACTGCCGGTCGTTCTGACGCTGCTGGGCCATGTCGGCATCGTCGATTCGAAATACCTCTCCTCCATGCGGCGCTACGCGATCGTCGCGGTCACCGGCCTTGCCGCGCTGCTCACGCCGCCCGACCTGATCAGCATGATCTCGCTCGCTTTGCCGATGCTGCTGCTCTACGAGGGATCGGTCATCGCCGTTCGCTTCGTCGAAAAGCGCCGCGAGGCGGAAAACCAGAAGCCATGACGGTGTGATGCGCCCGCGCGACGTCCTTGCCGCAATCGGCGTCGCGACGGTCTGGGGCTTGACCTTCATTGCAATCAAGGTCGGCGTCGGCGAAGTCCCGCCGTTGCTGCTTTCCGCGCTGCGCTTTGCTTTCGCAGCCTTTCCCGGCGTCCTGTTCGTGCGGCCGCCCAAAGCCTCGCCCTGGCTCGTGGGCCTCTACGGCGCGCTGATCGGGGTCGGGCAGTTCGGGCTCCTGTTCCTGGCGATCCGGCGCGGATTTCCGGTCGGGCTTGCATCGCTGATCGTCCAGTTGCAGGCCTTCTTCACGATCTTCCTCGCCTGGGCGCTGCTCGGCGAACAGCCGCGGCGGACGCAGGCGGTCGGCGCAGCGGTCGCCTTCGCGGGGATCGCGCTGATCGGCTCGCAGCGGCTCGGCGGGGCGAGCTTCTGGCCCTTCGCGATGGTCATCGTCGCTGCCGGCTTCTGGGGCGCCGGCAACGTCGTCGCCAAACTCGCCGGACGGGTCGACATGTTCGCCTTCGTGATCTGGTCGAGCCTCGCGCCTCCAGCGCCGTTGCTGTTGCTGTCGCTAATCATGGAGGGGCGGGAAGGCGTCGCCTCGCTCGCCCATCCCTCCCTCAAGCTCGTCGTTGCGGTGCTCGTTGTTTCCTATGCCGGGACGGTGCTCGGCTTCGGCGTCTGGGCGTGGCTGATGTCCCGCTATCCCGCGGCGGCGATCGCGCCCTTCGCGCTGCTGGTTCCCGTGGTCGGCATGACCGCCGGCTCGGCGGTGTTCGGCGAACCACTCGGGACATTTGAGATATGGGGCGCTCTTCTGGTATTGGCTGGCCTCGGCTTTAATGTCTGTGGCGATGTAATGCTGCGCCGCCGGCTCGGGCAAATCAGGTGACTTCATGCACGATATCAGGGCGATTCGGGACAATCCTCTAGCGTTCGACGAGGGTCTGGCGCGCCGTTCGCTCCCGCCGCGCGCCGAGTCGTTGATCGCGCTCGACGATCGGCGCCGCGCCGCCATCCTCGAATTGCAGCGGGCGCAGGAGCGCCGCAACGCCGCATCGAAGGAAATCGGCGCGGCGATGGCGCGCAAGGACGCCGCGGCCGCCGACACCCTCAAGGAGGAAGTGGCGCGGCTGAAAGCGGCGCTGCCGGAACTCGAGGCGGAAGAGAAGGCGGCCGCCACGGCGCTGGCGAGCGAGCTCGCCGCGATCCCGAACCTGCCGACGTCCGACACGCCTGACGGCAAGGACGAAAACGACAACGTCGAGATCAGACGCTACGGCGCGCCGCCGAAGTTCGCGGACGGCTTCAAGCCGAAGGAGCATTTCGAGATCGGCGAGGCGCTCGGCCTGATGGATTTCGAATTGGCCGCGAAATTGTCGGGCTCCCGCTTCGTGGTGCTCAGGGGCGCGTTGGCGCGGCTCGAGCGCGCCCTGATGCAGTTCATGCTCGATCTGCACACGCGCCAGCACGGCTACGAGGAGATCAATCCGCCGGTGCTGATGCGCGAAGAGGCGATGTTCGGCACGGCGCAATTGCCGAAGTTCCGTGACGACCAGTTCGCCGCCGGCGACGGCTATTGGCTGATCCCGACGGCCGAAGTGCCGATGACCAATCTCGTGCGCGAGAGCATCGTCGACGAGCGGCGCCTGCCGATGCGCGTCACCGCCGGAACGCTCTGCTTTCGCGCCGAAGCGGGGGCGGCCGGGCGCGATACGCGCGGCATGATCCGCCAGCACCAATTCGAGAAGGTCGAGCTCGTCTCGATCACGACGCCGGAGCAGGCGGCCGCGGAGCACGAACGCATGACGGCCTGCGCCGAGGAGGTGCTCAAGCGGCTGGACCTGCATTTCCGCACCGTGGCCCTTTGCGCCGGCGACATGGGCTTTGCGGCGCAGAAAACCTACGACATTGAGGTTTGGCTGCCAGGGCAGGGGCGCTTCCGCGAGATTTCCTCCTGCTCGGTGTGCGGCGACTTCCAGGCGCGCCGAATGAACGCGCGCTGCAAGGCGGCGGACGCGAAGCACACGCGCTTCGTCCATACGCTCAATGGTTCAGGCGTCGCGGTCGGGCGCGCGCTGGTCGCGGTGCTCGAAAACTACCAGAACGCCGACGGATCGGTGTCGGTCCCCGAGGTGCTGTGGCCTTACATGGCGGGACTGACCCGCATCGAAGCGAAGCCGTAAGGCCTCGCGCGCCGCCTTTGACGCCGCGAAATGGTGGATCGCGCGAATCGAGCCGGCGCGCTACAAAGCTCGGGAAAGGCGGTCCCATGCGTATTTTGCTTACCAACGACGACGGCGTCCACGCGCCCGGCCTCAAGATCCTCGAGGCGATAGCCCGCCAGTTCTCGGACGACGTCTTCGTCGTCGCGCCTGAGATCGACCAATCCGGCGTCGCCCACTCGCTCTCGCTCAACAATCCGCTCCGGTTGCGCGAGATCAGCCCGCGGCACTTCGCGGTGCAGGGGACGCCGACCGATTGCGTCATCATGGGCGTTCGCAAGATCATGACCGAGGCCCGTCCCGATCTGATCCTCTCCGGCGTCAACCGGGGCCAGAACGTCGCCGAGGACGTCACCTATTCCGGCACGATCGCCGCCGCGATGGAGGGCACGCTGCTCGGCATCCCCTCGATCGCGCTGTCGCAAGCCTTCGATGGCCGCAACGGACGCGAGAACACAAACTGGGAGAGCGCGCAGACCCTGGGGCCCGACGTGATCCGTCGCGTATTGCGCGTCGGCGTGCCCGAGGGCGTGCTGGTCAACGTCAATTTCCCGGCCTGCGCGGCGGCCGAGGTCGCGGGCGAAGCGATCACCGTTCAGGGCCGGCGCGACACCGAATTGATGCGCATCGAGGAGCGGCGCGACGGCCGCTCCATTCCCTACTACTGGCTGATGTTCCAGCGCGGCGGTTTTGCGGCCGGCGCGGGCACCGACATCGAAGCGCTCGCCGCGCGCAAGGTTTCCGTCACGCCGCTGCGGCTCGATCTGACGGACGAGGCGACGCGCCGTCGCTATGAGGAGGCCTTCCGGGCCGCCTGAGCGACGGGGAGTCGCGGTGGAGACCTCCGAGGCTGAAGAACGTGTCCAGTTCATGCTGCGGCTGCGTTCGCGCGGCATCAACGACCTGCGCTTGCTGCGCGCCCTCGAGCGCGCGCCGCGGGCTCTGTTCATGCCGCAGCGCTACGCCGACGTCGCGTGGCGCGACATGGCCATGCCGATCGGCTGCGGCCAGACCGCTCCGCCGCCCTCTATTCTCGCCGCGATGATCCAGGCGCTCTCGCCGGGACCCGACGACCGGGTCCTGGAGATCGGGACGGGCACCGGTTACGCCGCCGCCCTGCTCGCGCAGCTCGCCGCCGAAGTCGTCTCGCTCGAGCGCCACCAGAGCCTTGCGCTCGAAGCGGCGGCGCGTCTCGAAACCTTCGGGCTCGACAATGTGAGCGCGCAGTGGGGGGATGGCCTCGCCCTCGATCGGGCGAAGGCTCAATACGATCGCATCCTGGTTCACGCGCTGATCGAGCCGCCGGCGCCGAAGCTGACCGACCTTTTGGCCGAGGGCGGGGCGCTGGTCGCGGCCGTCGTCGACGACGGCTCGGGCTCGCAGCGCATCATGCGACTGGCCCGCGGCGCCGGGGGACAAATCGAGGCGGAGCTGCACGGTCCGGCGCGAACTTTGACGCCACTGGCCGAGGGGCTGGCGCGGGCGCTTTAGGCGGCAAAACGCCGTAATTGCTCACGAAGGATTTATCTTAAACCATGTCTTAATCTAATCGGCGCAAAGTCGTCGCAAGTCCGGTTGCGTACGAGTGAGTTGAAGCCGATGAGGAATTTGGCAGCGTTTGACGTCCCGCGATACGCCGCTCGGGCGGCTTTGACAGGCTTGGTGGGTATCTGGCTCTCGGGATGCTCCGCGGACTCGACCCGGCTCAGCGAATCTCCATTCTCGAACCCCTTCGCGACCGCGTCGAACGACGGCAGCGCGCCAACGCCGCGAGTTGCCTCCGCGCCGCTGCCGATGCCGAATGCGGAATATGCGGCGGCCGCTCATCCGAGCCCCGTCGCGGTCGCCTCGCTGCCGCCAGTCGCTCCGGTGACGACGGGCCAGATCAGGAGCGCCCCGCCGGTCATCCACGAAGCCGCGGGTTCGGCGAACGGCTGGACCGCCATCGGCGGCTCGCCCGTGGTCGTGGCGCAAAGCGACACGCTGGAGACCTTGTCGCGTCGCTACGGCGTTCCCGCTTCCGCGATGCTGAAGACGAACGGCCTATCCAGCGCGTCCGAAGTTCACGGCGGCATGCATCTGGTCGTCCCCGTCTACAGCGCCAGCGCGGCCCCGGCCGAGAAGCCGAAGCGCATCGCCGCCGAGGACGTCCCGGAGTCCGCCAAACACAAGGCGAAGACCGCCAAGGAGATCGCCGCCGAAGATGCGGCTGAGGCCAAACATAAGGCGAAGGCCGCGAAGGAGGTCGCCGAGATCGACGCCGCCACCCGCAAGGCCGAGGCGAAGGCCAAGAAGCATGAAGAGGTCGCCAAGGCCGAAGCTGAGGCGGCCCGGTCCAGCAAGGCGAGCGCGCCGACCGCAGTCGCCCAGGCGAAGGCCGAAGCCAAGATCGAAGCGAGGACGACGACCACGGTCAGGAAGTCGACCGGCGCCGACCCGACGCCGACTGCAAGCGTGCGGGCAACGGAGCCCGCCCCTGCGCAGCCGATTACCGCGGCGCAGGCCGACGCGGCGGGCGTCGCCCCCGAATTCCGCTGGCCGGCGCGCGGCCGCATCATCGAGGGCTTCAAGGCCGGCGGCAACGACGGCATCAATATCGCCGTGCCGGAGGGCACTTCGGTCCGTGCGGCGGAGAGCGGCGTCGTCGCCTATGCCGGCAGCGAACTCAAGGGCTACGGCAATTTGGTGCTGATCCGTCACCCCAACGGCTACGTGACCGCCTACGCCAACAACGGCGAACTCGACGTCAAGCGCGGCGAGACCGTCAAGCGCGGCCAGGTGATCGCCAAGTCGGGGCAGAGCGGCAACGTCAACTCGCCCCAGCTACACTTCGAACTGCGCAAGGGTTCGACCCCGGTCGACCCCACCAGTTATCTCGCAGGGCTCTGAGCCGAGAGCGGGATGAAAAAGGTCCAGGCTCCTGTCTGGACGCCTGCGCCGCCCACGGGATGACCGCGAGACACGATTACACTGTGGGACGGCGGCAAAGCGGCGGGTCCAAGGAAAGGCCCGCCGTCTTTTTTTGACTAAGCCCCTTTGGGCTCGAGGCGCCGGCCGAGCCGGCCCGCGAGGTCCTGCGTGAACTGCCAGGCTGTGCGGCCCGAGCGCGCGCCTCGGGTCGTCGCCCATTCGAGCGCCTCGCGCTCGATCGCGTCGGCTGGGGCGTCGAGGCCGAAATGCTCGGCGTAGCCGCGCACCATGGCGAGGTAGTCGTCCTGGCTGCAATGGTGGAAGCCGAGCCAGAGGCCGAAGCGGTCGGACAGCGAGACCTTCTCCTCGACGGCTTCGCCGGGATTGATGGCGCTCGAGCGCTCGTTCTCCATCATGTCGCGCGGCAGCAGATGGCGGCGGTTCGACGTCGCATAGAACAGCACGTTGGCGGGCCGCCCTTCGATGCCGCCTTCGAGCGCCGCCTTCAGCGACTTGTAGGAGGCGTCGCCGCCATCGAAGGAGAGATCGTCGCAGAAGACGATGAAGCGGTAGCGGCTCTCGCGCATCAGCGCCATCAAGGTCGGCAGGCTTTCGATGTCCTCGCGATGAATCTCGACGAGCTTCAACCGGTCGTCGTCCTTGGCGCGCTCGTTGACCTCGGCGTGCGACGCCTTGACGAGCGACGACTTGCCCATGCCGCGCGCGCCCCACAGCAGCGCGTTGTTGGCCGGCAGGCCGCGCGCGAAGCGCTCGGTGTTTTCCAGCAGCATGTCGCGAACCCGGTCGACGCCGCGCAGCAGCCCGATGTCGACGCGGTTGACGGTCGGTACGGCGACCAGCGCGGCGCGGTCGGCATGCCAGACGAAGGCGTCGGCGGCGGCGAAGTCGGGCCGCAGTCGGGGAGGAGGGGCGAGGCGATCGAGGGCGTCGGCGATGCGGGCGAGCAAGGCGGCGTCGCCGAGGGCCGGATTGGAACTGGACATCGGATATCCTGAACGAGGCTAGGGATCGCCGGTGTCGCACAGCTCGACCGCAGGCTTCAACGGAAAGTCGATGCGGGATCGATCACGGCTGAGGGTTTGCGCTTATGGGGTCCACCTGCGATCTTCAATTGGCAATCGCGTTGGGGGGATACGATGCGAGCCAATTCGGGGCTAGTGGGGCTGATTGCCGCAGCGTTGCTGGCGAGCGGCGCGAGCGCGGCGCAAAACGACTTCGTCGCCCGCTTCATGGGCGCTCCGCCGGGCAAGACGAAGACTTTCGCCTGCTTCAATCGCGTCTACGATCCCGCCCACCTCGCCGCGCATCCCCTGCAGAACGTGAAGACGATGACGCTGCTGGCAGTCGCAGACCCGGAGGACGCGGACTCGATCGATCTGCGCATCGGCGTGACCTTCCGAACCCGCAACGGGACGCTGGAGACGGAGGGGAGTTGCTTTACGGGCCACGTCGAGGGGGAGCCGACCGACGCTTCCGGCATCCATTGCAGCGTGGCTTGCGACGGCGGCGCCTTCGAGCTCTCGTTGCGGACCGACGGCGCGGTCAGGCTCGGCATTCCCGCGGGGGCGCGTTTGTGGAAGCCGGGTTCGGACGATCCGAGCGGCAACGTTCACGGCGCCTTCGGCCCAGACGACAAAGTGTTCCGCCTCGACCGCACCGCGCTGCGGGACTGCGCGCCTCTCGGCGCCGACAAGGAGGAGAAGGCGGTTCTTTCCCGGGCGCGCTAGACCGCGCCGATTTCGCCGCGCGCTAGGGAGGAAGGCATGGACCGCCGCAGTATTTTCAAGGCGACGGCGTTGGCGGGGCTCGGGCTGTTCGCCGCTAGGCGGGCGAGAGCCGACGCGGCTCACGCGAGCCATGTCGTCTACCATCTCGTCGACGCGGAGCGCGTCCCGTTGGCGCTCGGCAATCTGCATAACCACATCGCGGGGACCGGCGGGTCGACGCGTTTCGCATTGGTCGCGCTCGGGCCGGCGCTGCACGTCTTCCGGCGCGACGCCGGCAATCTCGCCGTCGCCGAGGACGTGCGCGATCGCCTCGCCGACGGGGTGTCGTTCTACGCCTGCGCCAACACGATGGCGGCGCAGAAATGGACGCTCGCCGATCTCTTTCCGGGCTTCGCGCTCGCCGAAAGGGGCGGGGTGGTTCTGCTCGCCGATCTGCAGGCGCAGGGTTGGGCGTATCTCAGGCCGTGACGGGCTCTGTGAATCGGCGGCTCACGATGCTATATGACGATTAGCGCGCCGGGCCTTGAACCCGGTGGAAAAAGAGGCGCTCGATGAAGAATTCTCGTTTCAAGGCGATGACCCTTACCGACGCCGCGGCGGCGCGGGTGCATGAGATCATCGCCAATGCCGACAAGCCGATCGCCGGTCTGAGGGTGGGCGTGCGCAACGGCGGCTGCGCCGGCATGTCCTACACGATGGAATTCGCCGAAAGCGTTTCGCCGCTCGACGAGGTCGTCGAGGACAAGGGGGTCAAGCTGCTGATCGACCCCAAGGCGCTGCTGTTCCTGCTCGGCGCTCAGATGGATTTCAAGGTCGACAAGCTCGCGTCGACCTTCGTTTTCAAGAACCCGAACGAGACCTCGGCCTGCGGCTGCGGGGAGAGTGTGGCCATCACGCCGGTCGCCCCGGAAGCGCTCGCGGCCCTCGGCTGAAGCCTTCGCGGGGTCTGGCGCGTCGACCCAGCTCGAGCCTCATCGCCAACGATACGAGGCAGTCGCGGAGGTCCGAATGCCTCACCTGGTTCCGTGAGGGGGTTCGGCGCATCGACAGCCGAGTGTCACGATCGGCGGACCGCCTCCCTTCGCTCGCGCTGACGACGAAGGGCCCAGATCAACCTACAGACAATCCGCGTTAGTCCTCGGCGTCCGCATGCACCTTCGGCCGCAACCGGACTGGCCGCAGCAGGAAGCTCGGAACGTGGTCGCCGAGCCCAATGACGGGCGCGTCGGCCTCTTCCTCGCGGCGTGGCCGCCGACCGGGCGCCGGGCGCGCATCACGCGCCGGACGCGCATCACGCTCAGGGCGCGGGTCCCGTACAGGGCGCGCATCACGCTCCGGGCGCTCGGGGCGCCCATCACGCGCCGGACGCGCATCACGCTCTGGATTCGCGTCACGCGCCGGGCGCTCGGAGCGCTCCGGTCGAACGCGTTCGCCGTGGGAATGCTCGGAGTGACCGCGCGAGCGCCCGTGGCTGCGTCCGCCGCGATCTTCGCGATGGGGCGCGGCCTCGGCGTCCTCATCGACGGCGATGTCCTGGCCGCCTTGCCACTCGATCTTCTTGTTGATCAGCTTCTCGATGTCTTCGATCGAGCGTTGATCCGAGCGGGTGACGATCGTCACCGCGACGCCCGTCTTGCCGGCGCGGCCGGTGCGTCCAATCCGGTGGACGTAGTCCTCGGCGTGGTGCGGCGCATCGTAATTGACGACATGGCTGACGTCGGGAATGTCGAGCCCGCGCGCCGCGACGTCCGAACAGACGAGCAATTGGACCTGGTCGTTGCGGAATGCGTCGAGCGCCGCCATGCGCGTGCGCTGGTCGAGATCGCCATGCAGCGCGCCAACGGAGAAGCCGTGCTTCTCGAGCGAGCGATAGACGACCTGCACGTCGCGCTTGCGATTGCAGAAGATGATCGCGTTCTTGAAGTTCTCGGCGCTGCGGATGACGCGCCGGAGCGTCGCGCGCTTGTTCTCCGGCGAGACGCCGGATCGCACCAGCGACTGGCTGATGCTCTCGTTGGTCGAAGCGGCGCGCGCCACCTCGACGCGGATGGGATTGTGCAGGAACGTCTCGGTGAGCCGCGTAATTTCCGGCGGCATGGTCGCCGAGAAGAACAGCGTCTGGCGCGTGAACGGCACCAGCTTGCAGATGCGCTCGATGTCGGGAATGAAGCCCATGTCGAGCATACGGTCGGCCTCGTCGATCACCAGGATCTCGATGCCGGTGAGCAGGATCTTGCCGCGGTCGACGAAATCGAGAAGCCGGCCCGGCGTCGCGATCAGCACGTCCGCGCCGCGGGTGATCTTCGCCTCCTGGTCGCCGAAGGAGACGCCGCCGATCAGCAGCGCCAGATTGAGCTTATGGTTGACGCCGTATTTGCCGAACGCCTCCTCGACCTGGGCCGCCAGCTCGCGGGTCGGCTCGAGGATCAGCGTGCGCGGCATACGCGCCCGCGCGCGCCCCTTTTCGAGCAGGGAAAGCATCGGCAGGGTGAAGGCGGCCGTCTTGCCTGTGCCGGTCTGGGCGATGCCCAGCACGTCGCGCCCTTGCAGAGCGTGCGGAATGGCCTGTTCTTGGATCGGAGTCGGCGTTTCGTAGCCGGACGCTTGGACGGCGTTGAGCACTTTCTCGCTCAGGCCGAGTTCATGAAATTTCATCGGTTCTCACAGGGTGAGGCTGTTGGCGGCCCGCATGCCGCCGCTTCGGATAAGCGCGGCTCGTACGGTCGCGCCTGCGCGAGGTCCGATGTGGGCGCCGCAGGAAGCGGGAGCTTTGAACATGTCCTCGACCGAGGGCCCATATAGTAGAAATTCGGCCAAAGTCAATGAAAGGCGGCGCTCTTTTCGACTTAAAGCCGCCGGTGCGGAAACGGCGCGACCGGCGCCTGGCCGGCAAGCCAGCCTGGGGCAGGCCAGCCTGGGGAAAGCGAGCGCGACGATTTTGCCCGCGCCCCGGACGATGGGTTCGTCGTGAGATCCCACGCTTGGGCCTAAAAGCGGAAATCGGATCGGCGTCTGATGTTGACTGTATATTTGTGCCTTGTTGACCAGCATGACCTTAGGCTTGTCGCGCTGGCCGCGGCGGTCTGCGCCGTGTCGGCCTTCGCCGCCGTCAATCTCCTGCACCATGTCCTGAGAAACGAGGGCGTTCCGCGAACCGTCTGGCTCGGCGTCGCCTCGCTCGCCTCGGGCGCCGGGATCTGGGCGACCCACTTCACCGCGATGCTGGCTTTCAATCCGGGGGGCCACGTCGGCTACAACGCGGCCCTTACCGTCGCCTCGCTCGCGGCGGGCGTCGGCATGACCGGGCTCGGCTTCCTGACGGCAATTTCCATGACGTTTCCGCTCGCGCGAGCGCTCGGCGGCGCGATCGTGGGTCTCGGCGTCGCTCTCATGCATTACATGGGGATGGACGCCTTCGAGGTCTCCGCACGCATTCAATGGAATCATGCGCTGGTCGTCGCCTCGCTCGCCCTGGGCGTTCTTCTGGGCGCCGCCGCCTTGGAGTTGGGTCTTCGCCGATTGACCCGGTCGGCGGTCGCCTGCGGCTCGGTCTTGCTGGCGGCCGCGACCTGCGGGCTGCACTTCACGGCGATGGCCGCCGCTTCGATCATCCCCGGTCCCGCGACTGCGATCCCGACCAACGCGATCGGGCCGCACTGGCTCGCCGTCCTCGTCTCGTTCGCGGCCCTATCGATTCTGCTGCTCGCCTTGGCGGCCTTGGTGCTCGATGTGCGCGATCGCCGCCGCGCCGAGCGCGAGAGCGACCGCATGCGCGGGCTCGCCAACGCCGCCTTCGAGGGTCTGCTCGTATGCGACGAGGACGCGATCGTGGCGGTGAATGCGAGCCTGGTCGCTCTGATCGGCGCTGAGGAGGCGGAACTGGTCGGCGGTTCGCTCGCCTCGATCCTGCCCGACACGTCGATGCGGCCGAGCCCGTTCGACGAGCCGAACCGCGCGGTCGAGACGAGGCTTCGCTCGGCGAGCGGCGCGGAGATTCTGGTCGAGGCGATCCGCCGTTCGATCGTCTTTGCGGGCCGCCCGCACAGCGCGATCGCCGTGCGCGACCTGAGGGACCGAAAGCGGGCGCAGCATGTGATCGAGTTCCTTGCGCACAACGACACTTTGACGGGCCTCGCCAATCGCGCCACGTTCCACACCAATCTCGAAGACGCGATCGCCGCTTACCATCGCGAGGGCCGCCTCGCGGTGCTGCGCTTCGACGTCGACCGCTTCAAGGAGATCAACGACCTCTTCGGCTATGCGGCCGCGGACGAGCTTTTGCGAACGGTCGCCCGCTGCGCGAGCGAGGCGATCGAGCCCGGCTGTCTGATCGCGCGCGTTGGCGGCGACGAATTCGCCGTCATCATTCCCGAGTTGACGCGGCCCCGTCAGGCCGGGCGCATCGCGGAAAGGCTGCTCGACGCGCTGCGCGTCGAACGGGAGAAAAGCTCGGGCGGCGCATTGGCGCTCATGTCGGTGAGCGCCGGCGTGGCGATCTTTCCCGGCGACGGGGACGATGCGACCTCGTTGATGGCGAATGCCGAGGCGGCGCTCAACTGCGCCAAGCTGGAAGGCCGCTCCACCTATCGGTTCTTCGAGGCGGCGATGAGCGATGAGGCCCGCGAACGCCGACTGATTGAGCACGACCTGCGCAACGCCTTGGCTGGCGACGAATTGTCACTGGTCTTCCAGCCCCAGGCGCGCGCAACCGACCAGCAAATCGTCGGATTCGAGGCGCTGCTGCGGTGGACCAACGCCGAGCGCGGCGCGACCCCGCCGGGCGTCTTTATCCCGATCGCGGAGGAAAGCGGCCTCATTGCGCAGATCGACGAATGGGTGCTGCGGGAAGCCTGCCGCGAGGCTGCCACATGGGCCAATCCGCTGGGGATCGCCGTCAATGTTTCGGCCGTTCAACTTCACAACGAGCGATTTCCGGAATTCGTCCATCAGGTTCTGTTTCAAACCGGCCTCGCCGCCCGCCGCTTGGAGCTGGAGATCACCGAGACCGCGTTGGTGCGGGACCTCAATCGCGCGCTCACGACGTTGCGGCAGCTCAAGGCGCTCGGGGTGCGGATCGCGATGGACGACTTCGGCACCGGCTACTCCTCGCTCTCCAACTTGCGGGCGTTTCCGTTCGACAAGATCAAGATCGACGCTTCCTTCGTGCGCCACGTCGACGAGAATGCGCAGGCCGCCGCGATTGTGCGGGCGGTGCTGGGTCTGGGCAGCGGCCTCGGCTTGCCGGTTATCGCCGAGGGCGTCGAGCGGGAAGGGGAACTGGCCTTTCTCCGCGCGGAGGGGTGCCAAGAGGTGCAGGGCTATTACATCGGCCGCCCGCAGGCGATCGAGAGCTTCGCCAAACTTCTCGGCCGAGCCCAGGGCGGGGCGGAGGCAAAGACCGCGAGCCACGCTTGAGGCGGCCTTCGCCGCCCTCAGCGTGGACCGATCGTCAGCTTTTGAAACCCGGCCCCGACCGTCGGCTTGCGCGCCGAGATGAGGCGCGAATTGACGCCGCTCCAGCGGATTTCGCCTGAGAGCCGGCCGTATTCGATCTTGGGACAGCGGTTCATGACGACCTTGACGCCTCGAGCCTCGGCCCGCTCGGCCGCCGCGTCGTTGCGCACGCCGAGCTGCATCCAGATCACGCGGGGCAGGGGATCGAGCGTCAAGGCTTCGTCGACGATGGGGCCCGCCGCCTCGGAGTTGCGGAAGATTTCCACCATGTCGATCGGCGCGGGCGCGTCGACGAGGCGCGCATAGACCGGCAGACCGAGAATTTCGCCGCCGGCGAGGCCGGGATTGATCGGCACGACGGTGAAACCGCGTTCGGAAAGGTATTTTAGGACGAAATAGGAGGGGCGCGCCGTATTGGCCGACGCTCCGACCATTGCGATGCGCTTCACCCCCAGCAAAATGCCGCGGATATAGTCGTCGGAATAGGAATCGTGTTTCACGAGGCTTCCCAAATCGGAGGGCGTTTGTCGAGAAAGGCTGAAATGCCTTCGCCGGCGTCGGGATGGGCGAGGTTTTCGACCATCGCCCGCGACGCGATCGCATAGGCCTGAGCGAGCGGCGCCTCGATCTGCTGGTTGAACGTGCGCTTGCCGATCGCCAAAGTCGCCGCCGAGCGTGACGCGATCTCCTCGGCGAGCCGCTGGGCGGCTTCGAGCGCCTGGCCGGCGGGAACGACCCGGTTGACGAGGCCGAAGCGCTCGGCCTGGTCGGCGCCGTAGAGCTCGCCGGTCAAGGCCATTTCCATCGCATGTTTGCGCGAGACGGCGCGGCCGACGGCGACGAGCGGGGTCGAACAGAAGAGCCCGATGTTCACGCCCGGCAGCGCGAAGCGCGCGGCCTCGCCCGCGATCGCCAAATCGCAGGCGGCGACGAGTTGGCAACCCGCCGCCGTGGCGACGCCCTCGACGGCGGCGATGACGGGTTTTGGCAGCGCGACGATCTGCTGCATCAGCTCGGCGCAGCGCGCCATGACATGCTGGTGGAAGGCTTCGCCGCGATCGGCGTCGTTGCCATGCGCTCTGAACTCCTTGAGGTCGTGGCCCGCCGAAAACGTCGATCCCTCGCCGGCGATGACGACGACGCGCGCCGACCGGTCAGCGCCGATCGCGGCGAACTCGCCGATCAACGCGTCGATCATCGCGAGAACTCAGCGCGTTGCGCGAGGCCTCAGATTGCAGCGTCAGCGTCGCGACGCCGGATCGATCAGCGCGGCGAACGAGCAGGGGCGGGGCGTCGGGGTCGTCTTGCGACGTCATGGACGAATTCCGGTTCGACGGCCGAAGTGGCCGCGGGCGCATTTTGACGCAAATTGCCCTTGCGGCGAAAGAGGGATTCGGCGGCGCGTGGCGTTGCGGCGCGGCGACCGATAAGAAAAGGGTTCGCCGCCGCCGGGGAGGGTCGATGTCCGCGCCGCTCGCATTCACGCTGGAAGAGCTGAAGTCCTATCTCGCCGACATCTTTCCTCAGACCTGGTCGAGTGGCCTCTACGAGATCGAGGCGATCGCGCCGATGGAGGCGCGGGTTCGGCTCGTCTTCCATCCCGGCCAATTGCGGCCCGGCGGCACGATCTCCGGCCCGAGCCTGTTCGCGCTGGCCGATCTCGCGCTTTACGTCGCCATCCTGGCGCAGATCGGCCGCGTGCCGCTCGCCGTCACCACCAATCTAAGCATCAACTTCCTGCGCAAGCCGGCGCCGCGCGACGTCGTCGGCGAGGCGAGGCTGATGAAGCTCGGCAAACGGCTGGCGGTCGGCGAGGTGGCGCTGCGTTCGGCCGGCGAGAGCGCGCTTTGCGCCCATGCGGTCGGGACCTATTCGATCCCTGCGCGCGAAGAAGGAGGTATCTTAATACCTCATGCCTGGAAGCCCTGCTTTTCCTGGGCTCTTGACGACTTTGCGATTGACTTCGCGCCGGCGCCGCTTCATAAGCGCGGCTCTGACCGGCTCGCCGTGACGGCGCGCCCACGAAACACGGAACGTTTCATGTTCGGCAAGACCCATTCGACCAAGACGGCCGACGTCGAGAAGAAGTGGCTTCTCATCGACGCGAAGGGCCTCGTCGTCGGGCGCCTGGCGACGATCGTCGCGATGCGCCTGCGCGGCAAGCACAAGGCCTCCTTCACGCCCCACATCGACGACGGCGACAATGTGATCATCGTCAACGCCGACAAGGTGGTGCTCACCGGCCGCAAACGCGACCAGAAGGTCTATCACCACTACACCGGCTTCATCGGCGGCATCAAAGAGCGCTCCGCGAAGTCGATCCTCGAGGGGCGTTTCCCCGAGCGCGTCGTCGAGAAGGCGGTCGAGCGCATGCTGCCGCGCGGACCGCTGGGCCGTAAGCAGCTCGGCAATCTGCGCGTCTACAAGGGCCCCGATCATCCGCACGCCGCCCAATCGCCCGTCGTGCTCGACGTCGCCAAGATGAACGCCAAGAACAGCCGGAGCGCCTGATTATGGCCGAGACCCTCAACTCCCTCGCCGACCTCAAGGATACGGCGATCGCCCCGGCCGGGTCGGAAGCTCCGATCCATGTGCAGAAGCTCGACAAGCTTGGTCGCGCCTACGCCACTGGCAAGCGCAAGAACGCGGTCGCTCGCGTCTGGATCAAGCCGGGCAAGGGCGAAGCGACGATCAACGGCAAGCCGCTCGACGTCTATTTCGCGCGTCCGGTGCTGCGGATGATCCTCAATCAGCCGCTCGTCATCTCCAACCGCGTCAGCCAGTACGATCTGGTGGTGACCGTCTCCGGCGGCGGCCTCTCGGGTCAGGCCGGCGCGGTGCGCCACGGCCTCGCCAAGGCGCTCACCTATTACGAGCCTGAGCTGCGCGGCCCGCTGAAGAAGGAAGGTTTCCTCACCCGCGACTCTCGCGTCGTCGAGCGCAAGAAGTACGGCCACCGCAAGGCGCGCGCGAGCTTCCAGTTCTCGAAGCGCTGATCGCGGCGATCGTTGCAGAGTTTGGAAAGGGCGGCTTCGGCCGCCCTTTTTGTTGCGCGGCTGGCGGATCGAACCCGAACGCCATTCGCTCCGGCTTGACACGCGCCGGGGCAACGCCGAGCCTCTCACCTCAAATCAATGCGAGGGGGAGGCGATTATGGCGCAACCAGCGTTCAGCTATGTCAGCGGCGCGAGCGAGGCGCCGTTGCTCGGCCAGACGATCGGGCAGGCGCTCGAGCTTGCGGCGGAGCGCTGGCCGGATCGGCCGGCGCTGATCTCGCCGAGCCACAACGTCGGCTGGACCTGGCGTGAATTGCGCGAGCGCGTGCGAAACCTCGCCGCCGGCTTCGTCAAGCTCGGCCTGAAACGCGGCGAGCGCATCGGCGTCTGGTCGCTCAACCGGCCGGAGTGGACGTTGACGCAATTCGCCGCCGCCGAGGCGGGGCTGACCTTCGTCACTATCAATCCCGCCTACCGACTGCACGAGCTCGAATATGCGCTGAAAAAAGTCGGCTGCGCGGCCCTCGTCGTCGCGACCCGCTTCAAGACGAGCGACTTCATCGGCATGGTCAATACGCTGGTTCCCGAGCTTGCGACGGCGGAGCCAGGCGCGCTGCGCGCTTTGAGGCTGCCGGACCTGCGCATCGTCATTCAGATCGGCGAGCAGGCGGCGGGAACGCTTCGCTTCGAGGACGTCGACAGGCTTGGCGGCGAAGCCGAGCGCGCGGCCCTCGCCGCGATGCGCGACGAAATCCAGTTCGACGACGCCGCCAACATCCAGTTCACCTCGGGGACGACCGGCTCGCCCAAGGGCGTGACGCTCAGCCACCACAACATCCTCAACAACGGCTATTTCACGGGCCGCGCGATGCGCCTCGCGCCCGAGGATCGCATCTGCATTCCCGTGCCGCTTTATCATTGCTTCGGCATGGTGATGGGTAATCTCGCCGCCGTGACGCTCGGGGCGGCGATGGTCTATCCCGGCGAAGGCTTCGATCCGCTCGCCACGTTGAAGACCGTTGAGGCCGAGCGCTGCACCGCGCTTTACGGCGTGCCGACGATGTTCATCGCCGAGCTCGAGCACCCTGAGTTTTCGCGCTTCGATCTCACTTCGCTGCGCACCGGCATCATGGCCGGCGCGCCGTGTCCGATCGCGGTCATGCGAAAGGTGCTCGATCAGATGCACATGCGCGACGTGACGATCGCTTATGGCATGACCGAGACGAGCCCGGTGAGCTTCCAGAGCTCGACCGAGGATTCGGTCGAGCGTCGCGTGACGACGATCGGCCGCGTGCATCCGCATGTCGAAGTCAAGATCGTCGATCAGCAGGGGCGCATCGTCCCGCGCGGCCAGCGCGGCGAATTGTGCACGCGCGGCTATTCCGTGATGTCCGGCTACTGGGACGAAGCCGACAGGACGCGCGAGGCGATCGACGCCGCCGGCTGGATGCACACCGGCGATCTCGCCATCATCGACGCCGAGGGCTACGGCAACATCGTCGGCCGCATCAAGGACATGGTGATCCGCGGCGGCGAGAATCTCTATCCGCGAGAGATCGAGGAGTTCCTCTACAAGCACCCCAGGATTCAGGACGTGCAGGTGTTCGGCGTCGCCGACGAGCGCTACGGCGAGGAACTATGCGCCTGGGTGCGCGTGCGCGCGGGCGAGACGCTTACCGTCGAGGAGGTGCGCGGCTTCTGCGAGGGCCAGATCGCGCACAACAAGATTCCCCGCTATGTCGAGTTCGTCGACGAATTTCCGATGACGGTCACCGGCAAAGCGCAGAAGTTCCTGATGCGCCAGGCGGTGGAGGAGCGGCTCGGCTTAAAGAAAGCCGCGACCGCCTGATCGCTTGACGCCGCCCTCCCGATGTTGCAAGGAACCGGCATGATCGCCGCACGCCTCCGCCGACGCTGACCTCTCCTCCGCATGGCCTGAGCCGTGCGCCGCGTTGCTCACTTCCAGCGAGACGATCATGACAGCCACCCTTTTCATCGACGGCGAATCCGGAACGACTGGCCTGCAGATCCGCGACAAGCTCGCGGACTTCTTAGGGGTGACGCTGCGCAGCCTGCCGGCGGAGCAGCGCAAGGATCAGGCGGCGAAACTTTCGCTGATGGCGGAGGTCGACGTCGTCATCCTCTGCCTGCCCGATGCCGCGGCCAAGGAGACGGCGACGTTGATCGACGGGATGGGCGACAAGGCGCCGCGCGTCATCGACGCCTCGTCCGCGCATCGCGTCGCGCCCGGCTGGACCTACGGCTTTCCTGAGTTGACGACCGGCCAGCCCGATCAAATCGCTCGCGCCCGCAAGGTGACCAACCCCGGCTGCCACGCGACTGGCGCCATCGCGCTGCTCCGCCCGCTCACCGAAGCCGGCCTCATTCCCAGGGACGCGCCGATCACCATAGGCTCAGTCAGCGGTTATTCCGGCGGCGGCAAGTCTATGATCGAGGCTTTTGAGGGCGGCCGCGCGCCGGCCTTCGAGCTCTACGGCCTCAATTTCGAACACAAGCACATGCCGGAAATCAGCGTCTATTCGGGCTTGAGCGTGCGTCCGCTGTTCGTGCCTTCCGTCGGCAATTTCCGGCAGGGAATACTCGTCAGCGTTCCCTTGCAGCTCGATGCGCTGACGACCAAGCCGACAGGCGCGGATCTGCGCGCGGCTCTCGGCGCGCACTATCGCGGCGCCGAATATGTGAAGGTCGCAAGCGCCGAGGAGACGGCGGCGCAGCTCCGTCTGGAGCCCGAAGCGCTCAACGGCACGAACGAGATGCACATCCACGTCTACGCCAACGAGACGCGACGGCAGGCGACGCTGGTGGCCAAGTTCGACAATCTCGGCAAGGGCGCGTCGGGCGCTGCGGTGCAGAACCTCGCGCTGATGCTGGGGCTTTAGCGAAGGCGTCCCGCGCGTTCGAGCGCTCGGTGGACTCGGTGCGCCAAGTGTGACTAACGATTCTCGTTTGTAGGAAATTTGCAGAGAGGAAGGCCAACGCCGTCATTGCGAGCGTGAGCGAAGCAACCCAGCAGCGCCAAGCGGAACGATGGATTGCTTCCTCGCTTCGCTCCTCGCAATGACCGCGATCTAGCCGCTGTCCGCGAGCAGCGCGGCGGCGATCGCCTGCCATTCGGCGTCGAGCGAGCCTGCGCCCATCGGCTTGCGGGCTCTGCGGTACCAGTAGGCGGCGTTGCCGGCGTCGCCTTCTTTGCGGTGCAGATAGGCGTGGACCCAATCGCCGGCGCCGTCTTCGTCGCGCTGCGCCCAATCGTGCGCTTGGTCCCAGTCGCCCTTGGCGTCCCACCACAGCGCCTGTAGGGCAGGGGTGAGGCCAGCGGGCGGCGCGGCGGCGGTCAAAGACGCGCGAAGGGCGGAAATCTTCACGGGTGGGCTCCTTTGAGCATCTCGAGGCGAAGATTTCCTCCAAGCGGCGCAATTGTCTAGGACAGGGGCGAATGTGATGGAGACCTCGATGGATCAGACGAAAGCGCTGGTGTTGTTCTCCGGCGGCCAGGACTCGACGACCTGCCTCGTCTGGGCGCTCGATCGTTTCGACCGGGTCGAGACCGTCGGCTTCGATTACGGCCAGCGCAATCGGGTCGAACTCGACGTGCGCCCCCGTGTGCGCGAGGCCTTGACGCAAGCGTTTCCTCATTGGGGCCAAAAGCTTGGCGAAGACCACCGGCTGAACCTCTCTTCGCTCGCCGAGATCAGCGAAACGGCGATGACGCGGGACATGGCGATCGCGATGCAGGCGGACGGCCTGCCGAACACCTTCGTTCCCGGCCGCAATCTCCTCTTTCTGACCTTCGCCGCGGCGCTCGCCTACCGGCGCGGCCTTCGACGGCTCGTCACCGGCGTCTGCGAGACGGATTTTTCCGGATATCCCGACTGCCGCGACGACACGATCAAGGCGCTCCAAGTCGCTATAAATCTCGGCATGTCGTCACGCTTCGTGGTCGAGACGCCCCTGATGTGGATCGATAAGGCGGCGACCTGGCGGCTTGCTCGGGATCTCGGCGGCGAGACGCTGGTGTCGATCATCCGCGAGGAGACTCACACCTGCTACAACGGCGACCGCAGCCGCCGCCATGACTGGGGCTGGGGTTGCGCGGGTTGCCCGGCCTGCGATCTGCGCGCGGCGGGCTACGCCAAATTCCGCGCCGAGGAGGCCTCGGCCTGATCCGTTCACTGGGGCGGGACGAGCGCAAAGGTCGCATTCACGCTCTCGGCGAGGCTGATCAGCCCGGGCTCGACCGGCATCGGGCTCGCCGCGGCGGTCATCATCTTGCCCCGCGGCGCAACGCGATAGGCCGGCTCTCCGCCATCGGCGCCGATCGATTGGACCGCGCCGAGCTTCATCTGGGCGCCTTCGGCGTAGAGCGAAGCGCGGTGAATCGCATTGGCGACGGCCTTGATTCGCAGCGCGTCCTCTCTTTGCTCACGATCGGAAAGGTCGAACGCGACGCCCTGGTAGGTCGCGCCGTTCTGCACCGCCTCGGCGATGAGCGCGCCGGCCTTGTCGAGCGCGCGCATTGTCACGCTCAACGTGTTGGACGCCTCATACCCCGTCAGCGTGCGCTTCACGATCTCGTTGGTCTTCGTGTCGCGCTCCTCGCCCCAGACGGGCGAGAGCCTGAGGCCGACGGTCGCAATGTCCTTGGCGGCGACGCCCGAGGCCTTGAGACCGTCGAGGACGGCGGTAGTCATACGAGCGTTTTCGCCCTGCGCGTCGGCCGCGGTCGGACGCTGGTCGAAGACCTCGAAACTCGCCAGAACGATGTCGGGCCGCGCCTCCTCGGTGGCGACGCCAACGACCGAGACTGTCGGCGGAGTCGGGGGCGAGGGTTGCTGGGCCCAAGCCAATTCGGCAAGCGCGAAACTCAGGACGGCGAAAATCGGGGCAGTCTTGCGGAACAACGGAGCCTCCATGGCGCGTCGAGCACGCGAACCTACCAGTTTTCCAGCGCTTTGCGCGCCCAACGCGCCGCGCCGGCCGTTCATCCTAACGCGCCTTTAACCCTAACAACCTTTAATGCGGAGCGGTCCGGCGGACGCATCCGGCGGGCCGGACCTTCGTTGACGCCCATATAGGCCCATGCTATCCCAAACCATCCCGTCAGGAGATCGTCTGATCGGTCCGTCGCCGGCGAGCGCAATCTCGCAGTCGCCGCGGCTAATTGCGCGTTGCGTTGGGGTAGGGCTGAGCCTTGGACCGCTTCCTCTCCCATTATACCAATCGCTTCGACGCCAAGGGGCGACTCTCGGTGCCGGCGCCCTTCCGCGCCGTGCTGGCCAAGGACGGTTTCGAGGGGATCTTCGTCCATCCCTCGCTCGACGCGCCGGCGCTGGATTGCGGCGGCGCGCGCCTGCTGAGCGAGATCAATGCGTTCCTCGAGTCGGCGCCGCTCTATTCGCAAGAGCGAGAGGATTTGGCGACGGCCCTGCTTGGCGCGAGCGAGGTGCTTCGCGTCGATTCGGAGGGACGGATCGTGTTGAGCGAGCGGCTTCGCTCGATGCTGGGCGTCAAGGACGAGGCGGCGTTCGTCGGCCATGGGCACAAGTTTCAGATTTGGGAGCCAAGTCGGTTCGCGGAGCATCTCGAGGAGGCCAAAGCCCGAGTGCGTCGCTTGAGGGCCGACTTTGGCGCGCGGCAGGCGCGAGCCGCGGCGACGGGGGCACGGGAATGAGCGCGAGTCGCGGCGAGATCGCGGTCGCCGCCGGCGGACCGGCTCGCCACATTCCTGTGCTGCTCGCCGAGGCGCTCGAGGCGTTGAACGTCAAAACCGACGGTCTCTACCTCGACGGCACCTTCGGCGCCGGCGGCTATACGCGCGCTCTGCTCGATCGCGGCGCGCGTGTGATCGCCGTCGATCGCGACCCTTCCGCCATCGCGGCCGGCCATGCGCTCGTCACAGCTTCGCAAGGGCGCCTCACGCTGGCCCAAGGCCGCTTCGGCGATCTCGACGCGCTCGCGCGCGTGGCCGGGCTCGGGCCGCTCGACGGCGTTGCGCTCGATATCGGCGTCTCCTCGATGCAGTTCGACGAAGCCGAGCGCGGCTTCTCGCTGCGCGTCGACGCGCCGCTCGACATGCGCATGGAGGCTGCGGGCCGCAGCGCCGCCGACATCCTGCGCGAGGACGACGAAGCGACGATCGCCGACATCCTCTATCATTTCGGCGAGGAACGCGCCGCGCGGCGCATCGCGCGGGCCGTCGTCGCCGACCGCAAGACGGCGCCCTACGTCTCGACCCGGCAGTTCGCCGAGATGATCGCCCGCGTCGCGCCGGCGCGGCCGGGCGAATTGACTCATCCCGCGACGCGCGCATTCCAGGCGCTGCGCATCGCCGTCAACGACGAACTCAGCCAATTGCTGCGCGGGCTCGAGGCGGCGGAGCGGGCGCTCGCGCCGGGCGGACGGCTCGTCGTGGTGACGTTCCATTCGCTTGAAGACCGCATCGTCAAGCAGTTCTTCGCGCGCCGGTCCGGCCGCGGCCGGGCGGTCTCGCGCCTGCTGCCGGGCGAGCCAGCGCCCGAGGCGCCGACCTTCGCGGTTCCGCAGGGGCAGCCGGTCTTGCCGAGCGAGGGCGAGCTCGCCGCCAATTCGCGCGCTCGTTCGGCCAAATTGCGCTTCGGCGAGCGGACGCAAGCGCCCGCGCGCGGCCGGGACGCGGCGATCGAGGCATTGACGCGCTTGCCCTCGGCGCGCGAGAGGAGAGGCTGATGTGGCGGTTTCTTCACGTCGCCGCCATCGGCGCGCTGATCGCTTCGGCGGCCTATGTCTACAGCGTCAAGTACCAGACGATTTACGCCTCCGAGCAGATCGTCAAAACGCGCCACCTCATCAACAAGGAGCGCGACGCGATCCGTCTTCTGCGCGCGGAATACGCGCATCTGATCCGGCCGGATCGTCTCCAAGCGCTCGCCGACAAGCAACTCGACATGCAGCCGCTCGCGCTCAATCAGATCGTCAAGGCGGACGACCTGCCGGAACGCACGGCCAGAGTCGATTCGATTGGCCGCAAGCTCGAATCGCTGGGCCTGCTCGGGCAATCCGCGACCCCTAGCGCCGGCGCCGCCGGCGGCGCGACGCCTTCGGTGAGGTAGGGAATGTCCGACACGTCCTCGACCGAGAAGACCCCGAGCCCGAGCCGGCTCGCGCGCGCCAAGACTCTCGTGCGCGATCTCTTCTCGACCCGCCTCGACAAGAGCTCGGGCCGCATCCGCCTCATCGCGTTGGCGATGACTGCTGCTTACTTCGGCATCGCCGTCAAGCTCGTCGTGCTCGGTGTCTCCCACGAACCGCCGCAGTCGCTGAAAGCGGCGGCCGACCAGGCCGCTTCGGGCGCGCGGCCGGATCTGCTGGATCGCAACGGGGAAATCCTCGCGACCGACGTCAAGACGATGTCCGTCTTCGCCGACCCGCGCCGCATCATCGACAAGGATGAGGCCGTCGAGCTCATCACCGCCGTGCTGCCCGACGTCGACGCCAAGGAGCTGCGCGAGCGCCTCGACTCGAAGAAAGGCTTCGTCTGGGTGAAGCGCCAGGTCACCCAGAAGGAACAGGACGAAATTTTCCATCTCGGCCTGCCGGGGATCGGCTTCTTCCCCGAGAACAAGCGCATCTATCCCAACGGCCCGATCGGCGCGCATGTGATCGGCTTCGTCGACAAGGACAACATCGGCATCGCCGGCATGGAGAAATATCTCGACGAGCAGAGCCTGACCGATCCGCACGTGCCGGGCTTCACCGTCGATCGCGCCGCCTTGAAGCCGGTCCGCCTGTCGCTCGATCTGAGGGCGACGCATGCCCTGCGCGACGAACTTATCGCCGGCATGGAGAAGTTCCGCGCCAAGGCGGGGGCGGGGGCGATCATCGACGTCAACACGGGCGAGATCATCGCCCTCGAATCGCTGCCCGACTTCGACCCCAATGAGCCGGCTGATGCGAAGGATCCGGACAAGATCAATCGCGTCAACGTCGGCGTCTACGAAATGGGATCGACCTTCAAGGCGCTGTCGATCGCCATGGCGCTGGACGCGGGCAAGGTGAACCTCAATACTGAGATCGACGCGCGCGAAAGCTTGCGCTACGGGCACTTCACGATTCACGACTTCCACGCCACGCATCGCATGCTGAGCGTGCCCGAGGTGTTCACCCACTCCTCGAACATCGGCACTGCCCGCATGGCGCTGATGGTGGGCGTCGAGGCGCATAAGGCGTTCTTGAGGAAGATGGGACAGCTCGACCGGCTGCGCACCGAATTGCCGGAAAGCGCCGAGCCGCTGGTGCCTAAGCATTGGGGCGAACTGAACACGATGACCATCGCTTTCGGCCAGGGCCTCAACGTCGCGCCGATCCAGGCGCTGATGGCCGTCGCCGCGCTGGTCAATGGCGGCAACCTGATGACGCCGACCTTCCTGCCCCGCACGCAGGAGGAGGCGGCGGCCGTGTCCCATCGCGTCGTCAGCGCGCAGACCTCCGAATCGATCCGCTACCTCATGCGCTCCAATGCGACGCACGGCTCGGCCGGTTTCGCCAACATTCCCGGCTATTACGTCGGCGGAAAGACGGGCACCGCCGACAAGATCGTGCATGGTCACTACGACCACGACAAGGTGTTCACGACCTTCATGGCGATGACGCCGGCCGACAAGCCGAAGTACCTCTATCTCGTGATGTACGACGAGCCGCAGGGGCTGCCGCAGGACGGCGGCTATCACACCGCGGCGTGGAACGCGGGCCGGGTCACGGGCCGCTTGATCGAGCGGATCGAGCCGCTGGAAGGCCGCCCGCCGGCTCAGAAGTTCCCCGACCAGCCGTTCCCGATCATCGCGCGGCTCGGCTATGGCGCCGACGCGGACAGGGTGGGCAAGGAGTGAAGCGGCTCGGCGACATCCTCGACCTCATCGGAGCGGACGCCGCGCTGGCGTCGCGCGAGATCGGCGGTCTTTGCGTCGACAGCCGCAAGGCCAAGCTCGGCGACGTCTTCTTTGCGCTCGCCGGGACGAAGAGCGACGGCCTCGCCTTCGCCGCCGAGGCCGCCGCGCGCGGCGCCAGCGTTATCGTCGGCGAGCGGGCGCCGGATTTCGCTGCGACGTTCGTGCGCGCCGCCGACGCCCGGGCGGCGCTTGCGCTCGCCGCGACCCGCTTCTATCCCCGCCAGCCTGAGCGCATCGTCGCGATCACCGGAACCAGCGGCAAGACCTCCGTCGCCGCCTTTGTCAGGCAAATCTGGGCGACGCTCGGCTACGAGGCCGCATCGCTCGGCACGCTCGGCGTCGTCTCGCGTCTGCTCAGCCTGTACGGTTCGCTGACGACGCCGGACCCGATCGCCCTGCACGAGACGCTGGACCGCCTCGCGGCGAACGGCGTGACGCATCTCGCGCTCGAGGCCTCGTCGCACGGCCTCGACCAGAAGCGTCTCGACGGCGTTCGCTTCGCCGCCGGCGCGTTCACCAACCTGTCGCGCGATCACATGGATTATCACGCAACCGTCGAGGGCTATCTCGCCGCCAAGCTGCGTCTGTTTCGCGAGTTGCTGCCAGCGGGCGCGCCGGCGGTGGTCAATGCCGACAGCGACGTCGCGCCGCGCGTGGCTGAGGCTGCGAAGGCGTGCGGTCTAAGCGTTTTCACGGTCGGCGCGCGCGGCGATCAGCTTCGGTTGCTCTCGGCGGACCGCGAGGGCTTTTCGACGCGCATCGCCTTTGAGCACAACGCAAGTCGATTCGAGGCGCTCCTGCCGTTGCCGGGCGATTTCCAGGTCTCCAACGCGCTCGTCGCGGCTGGCCTCTGCATCGCCTTGGGGGCGGATCCCGCGGCAGTGGCGCGCGCGCTCGAGACGCTCGACGGTGCGCCCGGCCGCCTCGAGCGCGTCGGCGAAAAGAATGGCGCGCCGGTCTTCGTCGACTACGCCCACAAGCCCGACGCTTTGGAGAAGACGCTCGCCGCCCTGCGTCCCTTCGTGCGCGGTCGGCTCGTCGTCGTGTTCGGCTGCGGCGGCGACCGCGATCCCGGCAAGCGGCCGATGATGGGCGCGATCGCCTCGCGCGGCGCGGACATCGTGATCGTCACCGACGACAATCCGCGCTCGGAGGATCCTGCGACGATTCGCGTCGCAATCCTCGCCGCGGCCCAAGGGGCGCGCGAAATTGCCGACCGCGCGGAGGCGATTCGCGCCGGAATCGCCGTGCTTGAGCCGGACGACGCGCTCGTCGTCGCCGGCAAAGGTCATGAAACGGGCCAAATCATCGGGGAACGGACGCTGCCGTTTTCCGACGCCGAAGTGGCGCGGTCGGCGCTGCAGGAGGTGGCATGAACGAAGCGCTGTGGACCGAGGACGAACTGACGGGCGTCTTAGGGCCGCCGAGCGCGCCCTTGGCCGCGCCGGTCGCGGGCGTCTCGATCGACACCCGCACGTTGCAGCCGGACGACCTTTTCGTCGCCATCAAGGGCGAGGTCCACGACGGCCATGACCATGTCGCGCGCGCCTTCGAGGCGGGCGCCGCGGCAGCGGTGATTGCGCGGCCGCGCAATGGCGACCTCGTCGCGCACGAGCCGACCTTCGGGGTCGAGGACACATTGCGCGCCCTCGAGGCGCTGGGGCGCGCCGCCCGCGCCCGCACCGCCGCGAAAATCGTCGCCGTCACCGGCTCGGTCGGCAAGACCAGCGCCAAGGAAATGCTGCGCGTCGCGCTGGCCAGGAGCGGTTCGACGCACGCCTCCGTCGCCTCGTACAACAATCATTGGGGCGTGCCGCTGACCCTCGCGCGAATGCCCGCCGCGACGGCGTTCGGCGTGATCGAAATCGGCATGAATCACGCTGGCGAAATTACGCCGCTCGTCGCGATGGCGCGTCCGCATGTCGCGCTGGTGACGACGATCGCCCCGGTTCACATCGAACATCTCGGCTCGATCGAGGAGATCGCCGACGCCAAGGCCGAGATCTTTTCCGCCTTCGAGCCAGATGCGACAGCCGTTCTCAATCGCGACGCGCCGCAGTTCGCGCGGCTCGAAAGCGCCGCCAAGGCGCGCGGCGCGCGGGTGCTGAGCTTCGGCGCGGAAGCGGGCTGCGATGCGAGGCTCGTCGAGGCGCGCGACGAAGCGGGCGGAAGCCGGGTGCGCGCGCATGTTCTTGGCCGCGATCTCCTGTTTTCACTCGGCGCGCCGGGCGTTCACATGGCGCAAAACGCGCTCGGGGCGCTGCTCGCCGCGGCGGCGCTCGGGGCGGACCTCGAGGTCTCGGCCGCCGCGCTCGCCGATTTCGCGCCCCAGAAGGGGCGCGGCGAGCGCTTCACGCTCAATAGCGCAACCGGGCCCTTCACCGTCATCGACGAGAGCTACAACGCCAATCCGGCTTCGATGCGCGCCGCCTTGGCGCTGCTCGGCGCGGCGCGGCCGGCCCAAGGGGGACGGCGCATCGCCGTCATCGGCGACATGCTGGAGCTCGGAGCCGACGGCGCGGCGATGCATGCGGCTTTGGCCGACACGCTCGGCGTCAATAGCGTCGATCTTCTTTTCGGCGCGGGACCGCTGACCCGCGCGCTCTATGACGCGGCCCCCGCGCCCATGCGCGCGGCGTGGGCTGAGCGTTCGCGGGATATTCAGGACGAACTGGCGAATGCGCTGCGCGGCGGCGACGTGGTGATGATCAAGGGCTCCAACGGCAGCCGCATGGGGCCGATCGTCGTCGCTCTTCGGGAGCGTTTTTCGTCCGCTCAGGCGCGGCAATAGGAAACATCGATGCTGACTTGGCTGGCAGACTTCGCGCATGTTGCGACGATCTTCAACCTCTTCCGCTACCTCACCTTCCGCACGCTCGGCGCTGCGACGACGGGATTGCTGCTGGTCTTCTTCTTCGGGCCGATGATCATCTCGGCTCTACGCCTGAAGCAGGGCAAGGGCCAGCCGATCCGCGCCGACGGGCCGGCGTCACATCTTCTCACCAAGAAGGGCACGCCGACGATGGGCGGCCTGATGATCCTATTCGGGCTCATCGCCTCGTCGCTACTCTGGGCGAGCTTCGAGAGCCCCTATGTCTGGATCGTGCTGTTCGTCACGATCGGCTTCGGCGCGATCGGCTTCTACGACGACTATCTCAAAGTGACGAAGCAGTCCCATCGCGGCTTTTCCGGCCGCGCCCGGCTCGCGGGCGAGTTCGTCATCGCGGCGATCGCCTGCTACGCGATGATGCAAACCGGCCTGGTCGGTGCGACGTCGCTCGCCGTGCCGTTCGTCAACGGCTACGTGCTCGATCTCGGCTGGGGCTTCCTGCTGTTCGGCCCCTTCGTGATCGTCGCCTTCGGCAACGCGGTCAACCTGACCGACGGCCTCGACGGCCTCGCCATCGTGCCCGTCATGATCGCGGCGGCGACGCTCGGCCTGATCGCCTATTTCGCCGGCAACGAGCTTTATTCGCGCTACCTCCTCATCAACCACGTTCGCTATGCGGGCGACCTGATGGTGGTATGCGGCGCGCTGGTCGGCGCCGGCGTCGGCTTCCTCTGGTTCAATGCGCCGCCGGCGCAGATCTTCATGGGCGACACCGGTTCGCTCGCGCTCGGCGGCCTGCTCGGCGCAATGGCGGTGGCGGTGAAGCACGAGATCGTGCTGGCGATCATCGGCGGCCTGTTCGTGGTGGAGGCGCTGTCGGTCGTCGTGCAGGTCGCCTCGTTCAAGCTGACCGGTAAGCGCGTCTTTCGCATGGCGCCGATTCATCACCATTTCGAGCAGCTCGGCTGGTCGGAGCCGCAGATCGTCATGCGGTTCTGGATCGTCGCTTTCGTGCTCGCGATGGTCGGCCTCTCGACGTTGAAGTTGAGGTGAGCATGACGCCGGTCGAGACCTTCCGCGGTCGGCGCGTCGCGCTGTTCGGGCTCGGCGGCTCGGGCCTTTCGACCTTGCGCGCGCTCGTCGCGGGCGGCACTGACGTCGCCGCCTGGGACGACGACGAGAAGGCTCGCACGCGTGCGGCCGCCGCCGGTTTCGCGCTTCTCGATCTCAACGCCGCCGACTGGAGCCGCTTTGCTGCGCTCGTGCTGGCGCCGGGCGTGCCGCTGACGCATCCCAAGCCCCATTGGACCGTCCAGCGCGCGAAAGAGGCGCGGCTCGAGATCATCGGCGACATCGAACTCTTCGCCAGAGAGCGCGCGGCGCGCGCGCCGGACGCGCCATTCGTCGCCATCACCGGAACGAACGGAAAGTCGACGACGACGGCGCTGATTGCCCACATCCTCCGCGAGGCGGGGCGGGACGTCGCAATGGGCGGCAACATCGGCGTGCCGATCCTCGATCTGCCGCCGCCCTCCGCCGACCGCGTCCATGTCGTCGAATGCTCGTCCTTTCAGATCGACCTCGCGCCCTCGCTGGCGCCCAGCGTCGGCGTGTTGATCAACCTCACGCCCGACCATCTCGACCGCCACGGCTCCATGGCGAACTATGCGGCGATCAAGGAGCGCCTCGTCGCCAATTCCCGCGTCGCGCTCGTCGGGGTGGACGATGATGCGTGCCGAGCGATCGCGGGACGCCTCGAGTTCGAACGGCCGGGTCGTGCGCCGGATTCTCTGGCGCCGCGGCGCCTGACGCCGACGTCTATGTCGAGGGGCGGCTGCTTCGCGTTCGCGGACAGCCGACCGAGGGATGCGACCTTGCCGCCGCTTCGGCGTTGCGCGGTGCGCACAACGGCCAGAATGCCGCTTTCGCTTTCGCCGCCGCTCAGGCGCTCGGCCTTTCGGACGGGGTCTGCGAGGCGATGGCGAGCTTTCCCGGCCTCGCGCATCGCATGGAGCAGGTCGGCCGCATCGGCCGCGTCCTGTTCGTCAACGATTCCAAGGCGACCAACGCCGACGCGGCGGAGAAGGCGCTGCTCTCCTTCCGCGACATCTTCTGGATCCTCGGCGGGAAGGCGAAGGAAGGCGGGATCGAGCCGCTGCGGCCGCTGTTCGCCCGCGTCGCGAAAGCCTATCTGATCGGCGCCGCGAGCGAAGACTTCGCCCGCACGCTCGAAGGGGCCGCCTCGTATGAGAGCTGCGGCGATCTCGCCAACGCGGTCGCCGCCGCCGCGCGCGACGCCGCGCTCAGCGCCGCCGGCGAACCGGTGGTTCTCTTGTCGCCGGCCTGTGCGTCCTACGACCAATTCGCCAATTTCGAAGCGCGCGGCGATCGCTTCCGCGAGACCGTCGCCGCGTTGATGGCGGCAAATGAAGCCGACGAAAGCCGAGGCCTGAGGGGGAACCGAACATGATGTCGAGAACGGAGCGCGGCCCCGTCGCCGACTGGTTTCGCACCGTCGATCTTTGGCTGATCGGGTCGTTCGTCGCCTTGATGGTGGTCGGCGTCGTCATGGCGTTGGCCGCGAGCCCGGCGGTTGCCGAGCGACTCAATCTCTCCACCTTCCACTTCGTCAACCGGCAGGCCGAGCTTCTGGCGCCGTCCGCCGCGCTGATGATCGGCGTGTCGTTCCTGTCGCCGCGTCACGTTCGTCGCGTGGCGCTGGTCGTGTTCGTCGTGAGCATGGCGCTCATCATTCTCGCGCTGCTGTTCGGCGCCGAGGTCAAGGGCTCGCGCCGCTGGATTTTCGGCGTGCAACCCTCGGAATTCATCAAGCCGGCCTTCGTCGTGTTGTGCGCCTGGGCCTTCGCGGAAGGCGGCCGCGCCGGCTCGCCCGCCCTCGCCGGGAAGATCCTCGCCTTCCTGCTCTTGCCGGCGACGATCGTGCCGCTGATCCTGCAGCCCGACTTCGGTCAGACGATGCTCGTCTCGCTCGTCTGGGGCGCCTTGTTCTTCGCCGCCGGGCTGCACTGGTTCTGGGTGCTCGGCCTCGGCGGCGTCGGCGCGATCGGCGGTTTCGCAGCCTTCAAATTGTCGCCACACGTGCATGAACGCGTGCTCCGGTTCATCGACCCGGACTCGGTCGGCGGCATGGTCGACACGTTCCAGGTCGATACGGCGCTGCAGAGCATTCTCTCGGGGGGCTGGTTCGGCCGTGGTCCGGGCGAGGGCGTCTACAAGCGCATCTTGCCGGACGCGCACACCGATTTCGTGTTCGCGGTCACCGGCGAGGAATTCGGCATGGTCGCCTGCCTCGCGCTGATCGCCTTCTTCGGCTTCATCGTGTTTCGCGGGCTCATGCTGGCGCTTCGCAACGAGGACCCCTTCTGTCGCTTCGCCGCGGCGGGCCTCACGCTGATGTTCGGCGTGCAGAGCTGGATCAACATGGCCGTCAACCTGCGCGCGATCCCCGCCAAGGGCATGACGCTGCCGTTCATCTCCTACGGCGGCTCGTCGCTGCTCGCGCTCGGCCTCGGCATGGGATTCCTGCTCGCGCTGACGCGCCGGCGCCCGCTTGCCGATCTCCACGCGAAGACGGCGCACGCGGCATGAGCGGTTCGTCTTGCATCCTCCTTGCGGCGGGCGGCACCGGCGGGCATCTCTTTCCGGCCTCCGCGTTGGCTTCCGCCTTGGCGCGGCGCGGCGTCGACGTGGAGCTGGCGACGGACTCGCGCGCGTTGAAATATGGCGGCGAATTTCCCGCCCGCGCAATCCATTCCATCCCTTCGGCGACGACCACGGGGGCGGGGGCTTTCAGCAAGGCGCGTGCGACATTGGTGCTCGGCGCCGGCCTGGTCGCGGCGCTGGCGCTGGTCGTGCGGCTGCGTCCGCGGGCGGTGGTCGGCTTCGGCGGCTATCCGACCGTGCCGCCATTGCTGGCCGCTTCCTTGCTTGGCGGGCCGACCGTTCTTCATGAGCAGAACGCGGTGATGGGGCGGGCCAACCGCTTCCTCGCCGCGCGCGTCTCGCTTATTGCGGCCGGTTTCCCCGAGCTGAAAGGGACCGGCGCCGCGGTGCGCGCGAAAACCCATTTCACCGGCAATCCCGTACGTCCCGGCGTCATCGCGGCCGCCGCGGCGCCGTATCCCGCGGCGGACGGGCGTCTCAGTCTGCTCGTCACGGGCGGCTCGCAAGGCGCGAAGGTGATGGCCGACGTCATACCCGCCACGCTGATGCTGCTGGCGCCCGAGGAGCGCGCCCGCATCCGCCTCACCATGCAGGCGCGCGGCGAGGACAAGAGCCGGGTCGCCGGCGCCTGCGCACGCATGGGCTTTCCGGTCGAACTCGCCGAATTCTTTACCGATCTTCCGGCGCGAATGGCGGCGGCGCATCTCGTCGTCGGCCGCGCCGGCGCTTCGACCGTCTCGGAACTCGCCGTCATCGGCCGGCCGTCGATCCTCGTGCCGTTCCCGCACGCGCTCGACCAGGATCAAGCCGCAAACGCCGCCATGCTGGGGGCGGGGGGCGCCGCCACGGTGATCCCGCAGAACGAGTTTACGCCGGAACGGCTCGTCGGCCTGCTGCGCCGCGCGCTCGCCGACCCCAAGGCGTTGCAAGCGGCAGCCGAAGCCGCAAAAGCCGCAGGCGTCGCCGACGCGGCGGACCGCCTGGCCGATCTGGTGCTGGGGATCGCGCGCCCGGCGCAGTAGTCTTCAGCGTCGACGGTTCCCGCTGCCGCGCCTTCACGGCGCGGGCGCCTCCTCAGGATCGGCTTCCAGCGCGACGTCGTGGCCGAGCGCAAGCGCAATCACCATCGCCGCCGCGGAACATGCGGCGACGGCCGCGAGACCCCAGGCGAAGCTTCCCGTGGCATCCTTGATCCAACCGATCACGAAGGGACCGAAATAGCCGGAGAGATTGCCGATCGCATTGATCGCTGCGATGCCGGCCGCCGCCGAGGCCCCCGAAAGGATTGCGGTCGGCAGCGTCCAGAAGACCGGCAACGTGGCGTAGACGCCGAAGGCGCCGACCGTCAGGGCGATCATCTTGGACAGCGGGTCGGTGAGGAACGCCGCGCTGCCGACTCCGATCGCCGCCAAGGCCAGCGGAATGGCGAGATGGAGGGTGCGCTCCATGCGCGCGTCCGAGCGCATACCCCACCAGATCATGCCGACGAAGCCGACGAGGTAGGGAACCGCGCTGATCCAACCCGTCATGGCGATCGAGACGCCGAAGCCCTTGACGATCGTCGGCAGCCAGAAGCCGACGCCGTACAGGCAGGCGACGACGCCGAAATAGATGAGCGACATGGCGAGCACGCGCCGGTCGTAGAGGCTCGCGAAGGCGCCGGCTGGCGAGACGTGTTCGCGCGCCTTGTCCTCCGCGGCGAGCCGGCCGATCAGCCAATCGCGCTGGTCAGCGTCGAGCCATGTCGCGTCAGTCGGGCGATCGGTCAGATAGAAAAAGGTGACGACGGCGAGGACGAGCGAGGGGGCCGCCTCCGCGACGAATAGCCATTGCCATCCCTTCAATCCGCCGAGGCCGTTGAAGCCGAGCAGCCAGGCGGAGACGGGCGAGCCGAGCGCGGATGAGAGCGGAACCGCCGACATGAAATAGCCGACGATGCGCGCGCGATAGGTCGCGGGAAACCACAAGGTCAGGAAATAGATGATGCCGGGCAGAAACCCCGCCTCGGCGAAGCCGAGCAGGATGCGCAGCGCATAGAAGGTGTGTTCGCCGCTGAGCCCGGTGAACCGGGCGATTTCCGGTATGAACGCCATGGCGCCGGAGATAAGGCCCCACGAGAACATGATCCGCGCGATCCACACGCGAGCGCCGAGCTTGTCGAGCAGCAGGTTCGAGGGAACTTCGAACACGAAATAGGCGAGAAAGAATACGCCGGCGCCGAAGCCGAACATCGTGTCGCTGAGGCCGATGTCGGCGTCCATCGTCAGCTTGGCGAAGCCCACATTGACGCGGTCGAGATAGGCGACGAAATAGCACACCACCAGGAAGGGCACGAAGCGCCACGTGATCTGCGCAGTCGTGCGCCGTTCGATGTTTTCACCCACCATATCCGTCGCTTCCTCTTTGTTATCTGTATTGCGTATTGAGCATATTCGCGAGGGAACGCAACCCGCGTCGTCGTCTTGCTGCGCCTCTTGCGCCGCCCTTTTTTCTTGATGTGGGCGCGGTCGCCTCAGGCGCGTCTCGACGCCGCCGCGGTGCGCGGTTTGCCCCCATAGAGGAACAGCGTCGCCGCGAGACCGCACAGCGCCGCGAAGCTCATCCAATAGCCCGGCGCGGCCTTGTCGCCGGTCGCTTGGATAAGCCAGGTCGAGATCGCCAGCGACGATCCGCCCAAAGTGGTCGCGAGGCTGTAGGCGAGGGAGAAGCCGCTCGTGCGCACGCTCGCCGGAACAATCTCGGTCAGCGCGACGACCATGGCGCCGTTGTACCAGGCGTAGAGCAGCGACAGCCATAGCTCGACCGCCACCATCCGCCCGAATGTCGGGTCGCGCGCCAACAGGGTCAGCGCGGGATAGACGGTGGCGAGCGCAATCAGCGTCGTTGCGATGAGGATAGGTCGGCGGCCGACGCGATCCGACAGCGCGCCGGAAATCGGCAGCCAGACGAAATTCGAGACGCCGACGACGATGGTGACGAGCAGGCTGTCGGTCTCGGCGAGATGGAGGACGTTCTTGCCGAACGAGGGCGTGTAGACGGTGATGAGGTAAAACGAGACTGTCGTCATCACCACCATGCCGACGCCGGCGAGCACCACCGCCCAATCATTGGCGAGCGTTTGCACCACCTCGCGAAACTCCGGGTGATGCGTGCGCGCCTCGAACTCCGCCGTTTCCTGGAGCGAGCGGCGCAGAACGAAGAGCAGGGGGACGATCAGGCAGCCGATGATGAAGGGGATGCGCCATCCCCAGTCCGCGAGAACCGCGGGGGCCATCAGCTTGTTGACGGAGAAGCCGATCAGCGCGGCGACGATGATCGCCACCTGTTGGCTCGCCGATTGCCAGCTCACATAGAAGCCTTTGCGGCCCGGCGGCGCCATCTCGGCGAGATAGACCGAGACGCCGCCGAGTTCGACGCCGGCGGAAAAGCCTTGCAGGAGCCGGCCGGCGACGACCAGCAGAGGCGCGGCAATCCCGATCGTCGCATAGCTCGGCACGAAGGCGATCAGCACGGTGCCGCTCGCCATGATCGACAGCGTGATGATGAGACCCTTGCGCCGCCCGATGCGGTCGATATAGCCGCCAAGCACCAGCGCGCCGATCGGCCGCATCGCAAAGCCCGCCGCGAAGCTCAGGAAGGCTGACATCAGCGAGACGAACTGGTTATCGCTCGGAAAGAAGGCCTTCGCGATGTAGCTCGCGTAGATGCCGAACAAGAAAAAGTCGAACATCTCCAGGAAATTGCCGCTCGTCACTTGGACGACCGTGCGGACTTTGCCATGCCGCGCTGCGGTTGCGTTCAAAACTCTATCCTCCCCAGGGATTCGTTGTGCGAAGCGCGGTCTCATCGTGCAACCGGCGCATGGGCGTCGAACTGCGGCAGATCGTCGGTGATCGTGAACCACGGCGCCTTGGAGCCGACGAATATATGCCTGGATGGGCGAATGGTCGGCTCGTCGACGAGGGTCCCCATCGCGACGTGGACGAAGGCGCCGGCGCGCACCACCGAATAGAGAAGCGAGCCGCAAACCCTGCAATGCGTGTTGTTGGCGTTTACCTCGCCGAAAATCATCAGCTTGTCGCCGCCCTGGGTGACGGTCAGCTTATTCCGCTCGATGCCGGCGAACGGCTTGAAGGCCGAGCCGGTTGTCCGCCGGCAGTCGCCGCAATGGCAATTCGCGGCATACAGGAATTCATCGGCGACCGTGTAGCCGACGGCGCCGCAGAAGCATCGTCCGGCGAGCGTGCGGTTCGCTGTCGCGGAATTCGCCACGCGTATCCTCCCTGCGGCGGCATTCGCCGTCCGGTCTCTTTCCACGCAGCCTACTCGATTTGGCGCGCAATCCAAGACGCGTTGGCGCGCCCGCCGTTCACGACCTCGGCGCCCGTCACGGCATGACGTAGGTCGCGCGGCCCTGTCCGAGCAGCGCAGCCTTGATCGCGCCAGGCTCGTTGATCGAGAACACGACGATCGGAATTCGATTGTCGCGCGCCAAGGCGAAGGCCGCGGTGTCCATGATCTGGAGATTGCGGGCGATCGCCTCGTCGTGGGTGAGCCGCTCGAAGCGGGTGGCGGACGGATCCTTCTTGGGATCGGCGGAATAGACCCCGTCGACCTGGGTCGCCTTCATCACTGCGTCGCAGGAGAGCTCGGCGGCGCGCAGCACCGCGCCCGTGTCTGTGGTGAAGAATGGATTGCCGGTGCCGCCGGCCAGCATAATGACGCGGTGCTTGACGAGATGGGCGAGGGCGGCCTGACGGGAGTAGGGCTGGCACTGCGAGGGCATCGCCACCGCCGAGAGCACGCGGGCGGGCTGGCCGATCTGTTCGAGCGCGCCTTCCATCGCCAGCGCGTTCATCACCGTCGCGAGCATGCCGATCGAGTTGGCGCGCGCGCGCTCGATGCCCTTGTCGGCGCCGAGCAGGCCGCGGAAGAAATTGCCGCCGCCGACGACCACCGCCACCTGCGTTCCAAGGTCCGCCGCCGCCTTCAGGTCGGCGGCGATGCGCTGCACCGTCGGCGCGTGGAGGCCGAAGGCGTCGGGGCCCATGAGGGATTCGCCGGAGAGTTTGACGACGATACGGTCGAACAGGGGTCTCGCGGGCGCGCTGTCGATCAAGGCGGTCTCCTGCTGATGGCGGGGTGTCGCGCGAGGCCGGGCGAGCCCGATCTCGTTGGAATGGTCAGGCCGTATCGAGGTAGGCCAGATCCGGCGAGTTGGGCAAGATTATCGGCGAGTGGGCGCCGATACGAAAAGGGCGGCCCGTGGGCCGCCCGAGGGATCGCAGCCTTACGCCTCTTCGGCCGGCTTTTCGATCCCTTCGCCCAGCGCATAACGCACGAAGCCCTTGATCGTGATCGGCGCGCCGACCGTCTTCTCCGCCTCCTTGACCGCCTGGGCGACAGTCTTGGCGGGATCGTGGACGAACGGCTGATCGATCAGGCAGACCTCCTTGTAGTAGGTCTTCAGGCCGGATTCGACGATCTTCTCCAGCACATGCGGCGGCTTGCCGGCGTTCTTGTCGGCGAGCACCGCCTTTTCGCGCGCGACGACCGCAGGGTCGACGCCTTCCGCATTGAGCGCGATCGGGCTCGCGGCGGCGACGTGCATTGCGACCTGGCGGCCGAGCGCGACCAGCGCGTCATGCGAGCCCGTCGATTCAAGCGCGACGATGACGCCGATGCGGCCGAGACCGTCGACAATCTGGCCGTGCACGTACTGGCCGATCGCCCCCTGTGCGACATGCAGGCCGTGCGCGCGGCGCAACGTGATGTTCTCGCCGATCGTCGCGATCGCGTTGGCGACAGCGTCGGCGACCGTGCCGCCGCCGGGGTAGTGCGCGGCCTTGATCGCCTCGGCGTCGACCGCGGCGCCCTTGTCGAGGGCGACCGCGAGCACGCCGCGAACCAGCGCCTGGAAGTCGTCGTTGCGTGCGACGAAGTCGGTCTCCGAGTTCACTTCGACGACGACGCCGAAATTGGCTTCGACAGCGACGCCGACGAGACCGTCGGCGGCGACGCGGCCGCTCTTCTTGGCCGCCTTCGCCAGCCCCTTCTTGCGCAGCCAGTCGATGGCCGCCTCGATGTCGCCGTCGGTCTCCCCGAGCGCGGTCTTGCAATCCATCATGCCCGCGCCAGTCTTCTCGCGCAGGTCCTTCACCAGCGCGGCGGTAATGTTGGCCATCTTGGTCCTCGACAGATTGGCGGCGCGCCGGAAGGCGGCGAAGCCGCTAGGTGATCGTCATACATACGCAAGGCCCGGCGCTGCCGCCGGGCCTCGACTTCCAGCGATCCGCAGCGGAGAATTACGCCGCGGCGAGCAACCCGCGAGCCTGATCGATCCAGTGGTCCCGGGTGATGCGGCCATTGAACCTGAGGTCGGCGTCGAGCTGCTCGGCCTCTTCGGGGGTCATCGCGGCGACCTGCCAATAGTGGAACACGCCATGTTCGTTCAGCTTCTTGACGATCTGCGGACCAACGCCGGTCAGCTTGGCGAGATCGTCGGGCGCGCCGCGCGGAGCGGCGAGCAACTCGAAGCGATCGGTCGTGGAAGCCTCGACGACCTCGGCGGTCTCGGGGAGGGCCTCGACCGGCGCCTCGGCTTCGCCGATGTCGACGCCCGCTGAACCCTGGCTGCGGGAAATGCCGTCGATCGCCGCCCGCGCCATCAGGTCGCAATAGAGCAGGATCGCGCGGCTGGCGTCGTCGTTGGCCGGGATCGGGAAGGCGACGCCGTCCGGATCGGAATTGGTGTCGAGGATCGCGATGACGGGGATCTTGAGGCGGTTGGCCTCCTTGATCGCCAGCGCTTCCTTGTTCGTGTCGATGACGAAGACGATGTCGGGCACGCCGCCCATCTCCTTGATGCCGCCGAGCGCCTTCTCGAGCTTCTCGCGCTCGCGCGACAGCATCAGGCGTTCCTTCTTGGTGAGGCCCTTGGCGCCTTCGCCGAGCATCTCGTCGAGCTTGCGCAGCCGCGCGATCGAAGCGGAGATGGTCTTCCAGTTGGTGAGCATGCCGCCCAGCCAGCGGGAGTTGACGAAGTACTGCGCCGAGCGGCGAGCGGCCTCGGCGATCTCCGTCGCCGCCTGACGCTTGGTGCCGACGAACAGAACGCGGCCGCCCTTGGCGACCGTGTCCGAGACGACCTTCAGCGCCTGGTGCAGCAGCGGCACGGTCTGCGCGAGATCGATGATGTGGATGGAGTTGCGCACGCCGTAGATGTACGGCGACATCTTCGGGTTCCAGCGATGCGACTGATGGCCGAAATGCGCTCCCGATTCGAGGAGCTGGCGCATGGTGAAGTCAGGCAGAGACACTGCGTATCCTTTCCGGTTAAGCCTCGGCGGATCGATGAGGCGGAGATGTCTCCGCCACCGGAGCGAGCCCTTGGACCAGGGAGCGCAAAAAATCCGCCTGTGGAATGGCCGCGCATATAGAGGAGGGCGGAGCGAAAGGCAAGCGCCGCGCAGCGCCGCCGCGAGATCCGGGCGCCGTCGCCGATCCGCCGGCGGCGCTGTCGGAAAAAGGTGGTATAGTGACGGAGCTTGCAGAAGGACCGGCCGACGTCTGAGTGAGGCGGTGCTTGGCGTACTGGAATCGCGAATTTCAGAGAATCCGCTCGCCGATTTTGGGCTACGGCTTTTCGGTCGTGTCCGTCGCGATCGCCCTTGGCGTGGGGCTCGCATTGCAGCATTACCAGTTCCGCGACGTGGCGATGCCGGTGTTTACTGTGGCCATTGCCTGCACCGCCTGGTATGCAGGAACATGGCCGTCAGTGATCGCGGTTTTATTGTCGTCAGCGGCCTTCGATTACTTCTTTACGGAGCCGCTTTACTCTCTCGACATTACTTTCGAGGAGACGCCCGACTATATCATTTTCGTCGCATGGGCGGGAATTGTCGCCTCGTTCAACGCTGTTCGACGCCGTATCGAGGACAGTCTTCGTCAAGCCCGCGACGACCTTCAGGCCGAGGTGCAGCAGCGCAGGCTCCGAGAGGACGAAATTCGCAAACTCAATGACGAACTCGGCAGACGCGCCGCGGAACTTGAAGCGGCCAACAAGGAATTGGAATCGTTTGCCTATTCCGTCTCCCACGACCTGCGCGCGCCGCTTCGCCACATGGTCGGGTACTCGGAGCTGCTGCAACGACAGGCCTCATCTTCGCTCGACGAGAAGAGCCAGCGATTCCTGCGAACAATTCTCGATTCGGCAAAAAGAATGGGCAACCTGATTGACGATCTGCTGTCGTTTTCTAGGATCGGACGGGTCGAGGCCAAAAAGACCGAGGTGGACCTGGCGCAGCTCGTCAAGGAGGTCGTCGCGGAAGTCGAGCAGGACACGAAGGGTCGGGACATTGCCTGGAAGATTGGCGCGCTGCCGGTCTGCTACGGCGACCGTTCCATGCTGAGGCTGGTCGTAGTCAATCTCGTTTCCAACGCGGTCAAGTTCACGCGCATGCGCGCGCCGGCCGTAATCGAGATTGGCTGTGTCGAGCGGAATCATAGCGAAGTCGAGGTGTTTGTGAGGGATAACGGCGCCGGTTTTGACATGCAGTATGTAAACAAGCTGTTCGGCGTCTTTCAACGGCTGCATCTGTCCGAACAGTTTGAAGGCACCGGAATAGGACTCGCCACCGTCTGGCGCATCATCCACCGCCACGGCGGGGCGGTTCGGGGCGAGGGGGCGGTCGATAAAGGCGCGACCTTCAGCTTCTCGCTTCCGAAAGCACAACTTGCTGCGGAAAGGACGGCGAACACTCCATGAGCAATCTAGGACGCATCTTGATCGTCGAGGACGATCCGAACGATGTCGAGCTGACCTTGACGGCTCTAACCGACTATAACCTCGCAAACGAGGTGGTGATCACCCGCGACGGACAACAAGCGCTCGATTACCTCTACTACCAAGGCGAATACGCTACGCGCTCGACCGACAATCCCGCTGTGATGTTGCTTGATCTCAAGTTGCCGAAGATCGACGGATTGGAAGTCTTGCAGCGGATAAAATCCGACGAAAACCTGAAGAGGATGCCCGTGGTGGTGCTGACGTCATCCCACGAGGAAAGAGACATGATGCGAAGCTACAATCTTGGGGTGAACGCCTATGTCGTGAAGCCGGTCGATTTTCACGAATTCGTCAACGCGGTGAAGGAACTCGGGGTGTTCTGGGCAGTCATCAACGAGCCGCCGCCGGGCAGCGTGGCAAAGTGACATCTTCTCTTCGGATTCTGTTGCTGGAGGATGACGCACATGACGCGGAGCTCATACAGGAGCTCCTTGAAGCCAATCATTTCGTCTGTGAAGTAGCCCGCGTGCAAACCGGCGCCGAGTTCGTAGCGGGTCTCGAGGACCCTCAAATCAACCTCATTCTCGCGGATTACAAGCTTCCTTCCTTCGACGGCCTATCCGCATTGAGACTCGCGCTGGAAGCTCGCGCCGATGTGCCCTTCATCTTCGTTTCCGGGTCGCTCGGAGAAGAGGTGGCGATCGAATCGGTTAAAATCGGGGCCACCGACTATGTCGTGAAGTCGAGACTGTCGAGACTGGCGCCCTGCGTCGAACGCGCGATGCGCGAAGCCCGAGAACGCGCCGAACGCAAGAAAGCCCAGGAGGCGTTTCGCCGAAGTGAGATGTATCTGGCGGAGGCGCAGCGGCTGAGTCGCACAGGGAGCTTCGGCTGGGAGCCGGCGACCGGCCGGATCACTTGGTCGGACGAGACGTATCGAATTTTCGCATATGCGCCGACGACAGAGCCGACCGTTGGGTTGATGCTTGACCGAACGCATCCGGACGACCGCCTGCGTCTGCGGCAAATCATCGGATGCGCCTCGAACCAGAGGAGCGCATTTACCTGCGAGCATCGCCTGCTGATGGCCGACGGCTCGGTCAAACATGTTCGCGTCGTGGGCCATCCCTCAGCCGAAGAGCAAACGGGGAGTCTCGTCTTCGTTGGGGCGGTGATGGATATCACCGACCGCAAGCACGCCGAAGACGAGCGCGAAAGATTGCGCCAGCTCGAGGCGGAGCTCGCCTATATGAACCGCGTCAGCATGATGGGAGAGCTGGCCGCCTCGCTGGCTCATGAAATCAAGCAACCGATCGCCGCCGCCGCCCTCAGCGCCCAGACCTGCGTGCAATGGCTCCGTCGTGAGCCACCCGACGTGACGAATGCGTCCGAGGCGGCTTCGTCGACGGTCGCTTTCATGATGCGCGCCGGCGGAATCATCGACCGCGTGTATTCGCTTTATCGGCGCGGCACGCCGGAGCGGGAAGCGGTCGACCTCAATGGAATTGTTCGCGAGATGAGCTTGCTGCTGGGCGAAACGGCGAAGCGGAACGCTGTTTCGATCCGGACCGACCTCGATCCGGAGCTTCCGACGACGACAGCAGATCGCGTCCAGCTCCAGCAGGTCTTGATGAACCTGATGCTCAACGGCGTCGAGGCGATGCAGGATACGGGCGGTGAACTGACCGTCGCCTCGAAGAGGACCGAGGATGGTCAATTGTTGATCTCGGTGAGCGATACGGGCGTCGGGCTCTCAAACGATGAAGCCAATCGCATGTTCGAGGCCTTCTTCACCACGAAGCCGCGCGGTACCGGCATGGGCCTGTCCATCAGTCGGCGGATCATCGCGTCTCATGGCGGCCATTTGTGGAAGAGCCCCGACTTGGGTCGGGGCGCGACCTTTCAGTTCACGCTGCCCGTCGTGTCGACAGGATCTTGAGTGGCGAGCTCGTGGCGAACCGGCCGCTGTCGGAGGTGATTTTCGTCCGGCGTCTCGCGAGCTCTTGATCGCCGCCTCGCGGCTACACATTTCCGGCGCGTACTATCGCCGCCTCATCAAACACGATTCGCGACGGCGGAGGAACCAATGGCAGAGAAACGTAAGCTAGCCGCGATTTTGGCTGCCGACGTCGTCGGGTTCAGTCGGCTCACCGGCGCGGACGAGGATCGCACTCTGGCGCGGCTTCGGGCGCTGCGCAGCGATCTTATTGACCCAACCATCGCCGTGCACAACGGACGCGTGTTCAAGCGCACCGGCGATGGCGCGCTGGTCGAATTTCGCAGCGTTGTCGACGCGGTGCGCTGCGCAATCGAAGTGCAAAACGCCATGGTTGAGCGCAACGCGGGCGTTCCGGAAGATCGCCGGATCGAAATCCGGATCGGCGTTCATGTCGGCGACGTCGTCGAGGAGGCCGACGGCGACCTGATGGGCGACGGCGTCAACATTGCCGCGCGCTTGGAAGGCGTCGCCGAGCCCGGCGCGATCTGTCTCTCCGAACAGGCCTATTGGCAGGTCAAGGCCAGGCTCGACGTCGCGGTCAGCGACCTCGGCGCAACCCAGCTCAAGAACATCGCCGAGCCGGTTCGAGCCTTTGCGATTCGCGTCGCCCTCTCCGCTAGGGCCAGGCCCGCCATACGGGCCGAGCTTGCGGCGCCGGAAAAGGCTTCGGTCCCGCCGACCCTTCCCGATAAGCGCTCGATCGCCGTGCTGGCGTTCAACAACATGAGCGGCGACGCCGAACAGGAGTATTTCTCCGACGGAATCAGCGAGGACATCATCACCGACCTCTCGAGGCTGTCCGGACTGCACGTGATCGCCCGCAACTCGTCGTTTGTCTACAAGAAGGCGGCGGTCTCCGTGCCTGAAGTGGCAAAGGCGCTCGGCGTCCGCTACGTGCTCGAAGGCAGCGTGCGCAAGGCCGGCAACCGGGTCCGAGTCACCGCGCAATTGATCGATTCGATTGGCGGCGGGCATGTTTGGGCCAGCCGGTTCGATCGAGAACTCACCGATATTTTCACCCTTCAGGACGAACTCACGAAGGAGATCGTTTCCGCGCTGCAGTTGAAGCTGACAAGCAGCGAAGAGGATCGACTGACCCAAAGGCGCAGCGACAACATCGAAGCCTTCGAACTTTTCCTGCGCGGCCGCGAGCAAACATGGGCCGCCACCCGAACGGGCAACGTCGCGGCGCGTGGCCTGCTTGAGCGCGCGATCGCTATCGATCCGCGGTATGCCGCGGCCTACGCACTCATCGCCTTCACCCATCTGAACGACTACGCCAACGGTTGGACCGGCGATCCGGAGCGCTCGCTGCGCACCGGGCAACATCTCGCGCGGCAAGTGGTGGGGATGGACGAGGAAGAGCCCGCCGGTCACTTCGCGCTGGGGGTCGCTCACGTATGGAGCCGGGAGCTCGACCAGGCGCAGACGGAGGCGCGACGTGGTCTCGCCCTCTCGCCCAACTCCGTGGAACTCCTGATCTTGATGGCCAATATTCAGATATTCTCCGGCGAGCCGGGAGACGCCCTTGTGACGCTGGAGACTTCCATGCGTCTGGACCCTCACTGCCCGGAAATCACGCTACAGTTTGTCGCCGATGCGCGCTTCTCCCTCGGCCAGTATGAGCAGGCGATTGTCGCACTCGAGGAGCGGCTCGTACGAAATCCTCAATCGGAGACGGCTTATGCCCTGCTGGCGTCCTCCTACGGCCACCTCCGCCGACCGGAGGAATGCAGACAGGCATGGGAACAGGCGCTCAGGATAAACCCCGCGTTCTCGATCGAGCGGCGCCGCCGGGTCCAACCGTTCCAGAACCCGGAGGATTTTGAGCGCCGTGTCGAGGGGCTCCGCAAGGCGGGACTGGAGGTCTGAACAAAGCATAACACTGCCAACGGAGGCGACGGAAACGCCATGGACAAGCTAAGTCTACAAAACCCGGTGTTCGCAACCTACGCGATCGTCGCAACGCTCATGATCCTGAAGGTCGTGGGCATGTCCTGGCTGACCGTCGTAAGGATGATGCAAGTGAAGGGCGGTTTCCGCTCGCCTGAGGATCTCAGGAAGACTCCTTTCAACCCCGAGCCCAATCCGAACCAGCTCGAGCCCAACGAGCGGGTCGAGCGCATCCGCCGGATCCAGATGAACGATCTGGAGAATGTGCCGTTTTTTCTCGTCGCCGGTTTTCTCTATGTCCTCACTGAGCCCTCGCTACTGCTCGCGCGATGGCTTTTCTACGGTTATGTCGCGTCGCGTTTGCTGCATTTCGCCGCCTATTTCACCGGACAGTCACACGAAACGCGCGCGACATTCTGGACCGTGGGCTCGGTTATCCTCATCTTCATGACCGTCCGGACTTTGCTCGCCGCGTTCGGCTACTGACGTAAAGGGGCGAGGCAAGTGACCGCCCCTCGTCCTGAGGCGACGCGAATCTAAGCCAGGCAATGTCGTCTCTGCAGATTGGCTTAAATCACGGCCTCAGCGCGATCTTCCCCGTCCGGCCCGGCTGAGCGCTCGCCCGTGCGGCGGCGGCCGCCTCGGCGAGGGGAAAGGCCTGTTCCACCGGCAGTTTCAGTTCGCCGGTCGCGGCCATCCGCATGAGATCGCCAATCATTCGGCCGACTTTGTCGCGATCGCCAGTCCGCTTCGCCACCCAGAAGCCGGTCACCTTGGCCTGCTTGAAGATGAGGTCGCCGGGGTTGAGAGCCATCGGCTTGCCCGCCATGGCGCCGAAGGTCATCAGATGGCCGCCCTCGGCGAGGATGTGGAGCATCTGGCCGCTCTCCTCGCCGCCCACGGAATCGAGTGCGGCGGCGATCGGCGCGCCGCCGGTGATCGCCTTGACCTTCGCCTGCCAGCCGGCTTCGCTCGTCGAGACCGCGTCGCCAACGCCGAGCGCCGCGAGTTCGGCGACTCCAGCCTCCCGCCGCACGAGGTTGACGACACGCACGCCGCGCGCCTTGGCAATCATCGCCAGGGTCTTGCCGACCGCGCCGGTCGCGGCGTTCTGGATCATCCATTGGCCGGGTTGAAGCGCGAAGTCCTCGAGCGCCATGAGAGCGGATAGCGGCATCGCGCAGAGTTGGCAGGCGATTTCGTCGCTCACCGTATCGGGGACGGGCACTGCGCCGCGCGCCGGGGCGATGAAATATTCGGCCCAGGCGTTAGCGACGCCCGCCATTGTGACGCGCTGGCCGAGCGCCGGCGCCGAGACCTCCGGCCCGTGCGCATCCACGACGCCGAGCGCCTCGGTGCCGCCGACCGCCGGCAGCGGCGGCTTGTAGCCGTACTCGCCGCGGATCGTGAAGAGGTCGTGATTGTGGATCGGCGAGAGCGTCAACCTGACGCGGATCTCGCCGCGGCCGGGCTCGGGCAGGGGGCGTTCGCCAAGATGCAGAACCTCGGCCGGGTCGCCGAACCGATCGTAAACGACGCATCGCATGAGACGCTCCTCGCTTTGCTCCGCCTCAGACCGCTCATGAGCGCTGTTTTCATGGCGAAATCTTCCTGTCGCCCCATATCCGCTCCGACTGCCTGCACTGGCAAGCCTAATTAGTCGCTGAGCGGTTGGCTGCGCGACGCAGAGCGCCGACATGGATTTGATGGGCTGACGGCCTGTCGGGACGGTCGTAAAAGCTGGCGTCGCCGGGGCCGGCGAAGGGATGAAGAACTAAGGGCTCAGAGAACGGCGGCCGCTCCTAAGACACGCCTCGGTTCATTGGAACAACCTGCGCGCCACCACTTTCGTGACGCTGGCTACATTCACGGATTTAATCGCCTTCACGTACTGATTAGAATAAAAATGCCGGATCATCGCGTACCGACCGGAGATCGATCCGTCGAAACTCAACGCGAACGACCTCGGATTGACACGCACGATGCGCGCCTCCACTGCGCTGTTTCCGATCCGACATTCTATCGCGGCCCCGTTGGGGGCGGGAGCGACGCCGGCGACTTGCGCGCCGGAAATGGAAATGTCGATGAGTTGGCGCAAATGACTGGCGCCGCCGAGCGTGAGCGTAACGAGATCGTTCGCCTCGAAGCGCTCGGCCTTCCGCCGTCGGGGCTGCTCGATGCAGACGAAACAAGCAAGCAACAGAATGATGGAATTGTACCAGCTCCAGAACAGCGCCAGCACGCCGAATTCGACGCCGTCCCCGCGTATGTGGACGTGGAACGCGTAGCCGATCGACGCAATGGTCAACAGCAGAAGCACGCCGAAGACCCTCAGCAACGGCCACTCGACGAAACGACGGCCTCGATCGCCACCCTTGGCGGTCACGTGGAACTTCTGCCCCTGCGGCTTCAAGAGGCCTATCAGGACCGCCTTGATAATTTCCGGCGCCGCGATGAGGTGGCAGACGTCCGACATGATCGGGATCTGCCGCCCGCGCGTCAGCCAACTCATCGTCAGCGTGCTCCAAATGAAATACGGCAGGAAATAACTGGCGGCGTCCCCCAAGTCGGCGTGCATGGACCGGATGCCCAGCAGCAGGTAGAGAATCGGCACGATCAGGCCCATCAGCTTCGCCGGATAGACAGTCGTCCAGTTGAGGAAGCTTTCGACGAGCGACAGCCGGTCGATGAAGGCCAAAGAGCTCGTGCGGGACAACGGGCCGCTGCGTCCGCGCGCGATCTGCATGAAGCCGAGGCACCAGCGGCTGCGCTGCGTGACGTATTCCTTGAGACCCTCTGGCGCCAGCCCTAGGGATAGCGGCTCGTTCAAATAGACCGTCGAGAGCCCAGCTTCCTTCATCCGCAACGTGAGGAGATAGTCCTCGGTGACGGAATTGGTCGGGAAACCGCCGATCGCGCGCAAAGACTCGAAACGAATGACCGAAGACGTGCCACAACAGAAGGCCGTCGACCAGGCGTCCTTGGCTGGCATAGCGACGTCGAAAAAGAATCTCTGATCATCGGGCCATACGCGCGATGCAAACAGATTGGTTTGGATCGGGTCCGGATTGATGAAGTGCTGCGGCGTCTGGACGATTCCGACGCGATCGTCGTGAAACAGCGTCATCGCCCGCGACAGAAACTCCGGCGCCGGGACGAAGTCGGCGTCCAGGATCGAGATAAACTGCGGCGGATTGGGCAATTCAGCGACTTTCGCCAGGGCGTAGTTGATGTTGCCCGCCTTGGCGTCCACATTGTCCGGCCGGGCGATGTAGCCGCAATTGAGGTTCTTGCACAAAGCGCGCAACCACGGCCGGCCGCCGTCGTCGAGCATCCAGACCCGGTAGTTCCGGTAGTCCATCCCCTGGGCGCCGACGATCGTGCGCTCCAGGATGCTTTCGTCTTCGTTGTACGAGCAAATGAAGACATCGATCAGCGGCCTCTGCGGCAGCGCGTCGAGCCATCCAGCGTTGCGGTCGGCCTCCGATGACCGATCCCGCGTGCGGGACAAGAAGAGCAGCGACAGCGCCGTCGCAGCAACGCCGCCCGATTCGACGACCAGGAAAATCAAGCCGACTGCAAAATCGAGCGTGAAGCCCGCTGACGGCAATGTCGACGTCGCCCGCCATAGGAAGTAACGCGCGAGGAGCGCGAGACTGACAGCCGTCATTCCCATTCGCAGCGGCGCAGATTCTCGTCGCACGGTCGCCGCGAAGACGAGGCTGGCGCCGAGCAGAGCCAGCGTCGGCCAAAATGCGCCAAGCAGTTCAGTCGGACCGACCTTAATCACGCCGCAAGCCCAGAGCGAGCGCGTCCGCCGCGGTTGCGTCGGCATCGGCGGCGCCGTCTTCGAATGTAACTCGGCCCGTTCGCCCGACGCTGCAGTCGCCGCTCTCCGCGATTGCCGGAACCGCGATGGTCACGTGAAAGGTTTCCTTGAGCAAGGAACTCGGCAAAATCGCGAAGTTTGCGGGTGCGCCGGCGCTTCCGGTCAGATTGACCACCGAGCCCACATAGGATCGGCCGCCCGCGGATGGATGGAAGGTCGCGTGGCTGCCGACTTGAAGGCGATTGTATACCGACTCGCTCACGTTCGCCGTCACGACGGCGCTGGCACAGTCGAGCAGGCGGACGAGGTCCTGGCCGCTGCTGACGTGCTCGCCGGGCGATGTAAGAACCTCCCAGACGCGACCGCTCACCGGAAGCGCGACCTCGACGTCCGAACGCATTTGGTAGCGCGCTTCCTCGTCCGCGACAGCCGCGCGCATTCGTTCGAGCGCGGCGTCGTGCGCCTGCAGATCCGCCGTGAGGTTCCCGACGCGCAAACGCATTTCGTCGGCGCGCTGGGCGGAACTCGGACGATCGTTGTAGCTGTCGCCGAGAAATGCGCCGCGCTTGGCGGCGTCGAGTTCGACCGACGCTTCCTCGAAACGCAGGCGCGCGCTCTCCTCGCTCTCGGCGGCGACGATCTTGTCGCGCCGCGCGCGTCCCAACTCGGCCTGCGTCACCGTGGCCGACTTCATGAGGGCCTCGGCCCGCGTCAAGGCGGCGTCGGCTTCTTCGTTCCGCGCGGCGGCGGCTTTGACGTCATGGCCCAATGCGCCGATGCGCGCCTCGAGTTCAAGGACGCGCCCTTCAGTGAACTGCTGCGTTTGTGCGGTAAGGTCTTCAAGGCTCGCTTGCGCCAGTTCGCGCTGGCGCACGAGTTTAGGCCGCTCGTCTTCGAGATCGCCGAGCTGACGGCGCAGATCGTCGAGGCGGCTGCGGTCGGCCTTGTCGTTATGGATGCGGAGAACCGGGGCGCCTCTGTCTGTCGACCACGCCTTCAGTTCATTCGGCGCCGCTGCGACCACGCCGTCGATCGGTGAGCGGACGGTCACGATCCTTGAGTTGACCACCGCTTCGACGCTCGAGGCGAGTAGAAGCGTCTGCAGGGGCATCCAGCCGAAGACGACGAGCAACGCCAGCCCGACGCCCGCCTTCACCAGCCGACCAGGCGGGATGCGCGAGAGGAGACTGCGCCTCCGCTTGGTTTCGGCCTCTTGCGACGGCTTTTCGGTAGATGCGGCGCCGTCCGGCGGCGCTTCCACGAACGCCTGAATGAGAGCGGACCGCATGCCATGAACGCTCTGGGCCGCGTCGTGTCCGTCCGGAGGGTGGGTCAGATTGTCGGTGGGGCCGACGGCGGCCGTCAGCGCGCGGTCAACCGATTGCTCGCTCGGCTCCGGAGCAGGAACAAAGACCGCTGGCTTGCTCGACGTAAGATTTTTCATGAAAATCCACGTAGGCGAAGTTTCGACAAGTTGTTGGTCGGCGGACCGACGCGCGCGTCCGCAAGGTTACATAAAATTTCGCTCTTAACCGCCCCGTAAGCGCTCAGTTCGATCTTGCAGCTCGACCGTATTTGAGCGCCAATATGTTCGGAACGCCTCTTGGTTCGAAGGAGGCTAACGCTGTCGAGTTAATGTGCGTTTACTGCAATTCATAGAAACGCCAGATCTCCAAGTATGCTGAAGAAAGTCTTCTTATCTCTTAGAGATCGCACTTCAGCAATAATTTCCTAGACTTCGCCGGGTTCACAAGTCTTGGACGTTCGCTTGGACCTTCCGCTCCGCTTCGCAGCTCGCCGTCAGATATCCAACTCAAGCTGAACGTCGCTACACGTGCTCCACAGCCACCACGCCCGCGACGGCCTTCAGCGCGCCGGCCATCGCGGCGTTGACGGCATAGCGGCCGGGCAGCTTCACTTCGACCTCGCCCTCGCGCGGACCCATCATCACGACGAGCCACACCTCGCCTTCGCCCCTGGCGCGCAGGCGCTCCTCGATCGAGGGCAGCGGCGCCTCGTCTCTGACGAACACGCGCAAACCCTTGTGGACCTTGGCTGCGGCCTGGTTCAGCGATTCGACGTGGACGATCCGCGCGCGCACGTCCTCGCCCTCGAGGTTCGCCTGCAAGGTGACGAGGACGTCCGAGCCTTTTTCAAGCATATCGCGGTATTGGTTGAGACCTTCCTGGAAGATGATGGCCTCATATTGGCCCGAGGGATCGGAGAGCTGGATGACGCCCATCTTGGAGCCGCTCTTGGTGCGCCGCTCGGCGCGATCGAGCACGCTGGCGCCGAGGCGAGCGGTCGTCGCGCCGGCGCGCACGGAACGGACGAATTCGGCCCAGCGCGTCGCGCGCAGCCGCTTCAGCGCGGAATCGTAGGCTTCGAGCGGATGGCCGGAGAGGAAGAAACCGACCGCGTCGAATTCGCGCCGGAGCCGTTCTGTCGACGGCCAAGGATCGGCGCGCACTTTGAGCGGCGCGCTCTCGATCTCGCCGAACAGAGCGTTCTGTCCCGACGCCCGCTCGTGGGCGTTGCGATTGGCGACCGCCAGTATCGGCTCGATTGCCGCGAAGACGATGGCGCGCTCGGGCTCGAGTTCATCGAAGGCGCCGGCCGCCGCGAGACTTTCGAGCGTCTTCTTGTTGACCGCCCGGGGGTCGAGCCGCGCCGCGAGATCGTTGAGCGACGCGAACGGCCGCCCGTCGCGCGCGGCGACGATCGCCGCCGCCTGGCCTTCGCCGACGCCCTTGATCGCGCTCAACGCATAGGCGATCGAGAGCGCGCCGGAGGCGTCCTGGCGTACGTCGAAATCGACGTCTGAGCTGCTGGCGGAGGGCGGCGCGACCTTGATGCCGAGCCGCTGCGCCTCGGCGCGAAATTCGGCGAGCTTGTCGGTGTTCGACTTGTCGAGCGTCATCGAAGCGGCCAGGAACTCGGCGGGATGGTTCGCCTTGAACCAGCCGGTCCAATAGGCGATCAGCGCATAAGCCGCCGCGTGGCTCTTGTTGAAGCCGTAGTCGGCGAATTTGGCGAGCAGATCGAAGATCTCGTCCGCCTTCGCCTTATCGATGCCGCGCTCGATCGCGCCTTGGACGAAACGGACGCGCTGCGAGTCCATCTCCGCCTTGATCTTCTTGCCCATCGCGCGGCGCAGCATGTCCGCTTCGCCCAGCGAATAGCCGGAGAGATCGCGCGCGATCTGCATCACCTGTTCCTGGTAGATGATCACGCCGAAGGTCTCGCGCAACGTCGGCTCCATCATGGGATGGATGTAGTCCGGCTCCTCCTGGCCGAGCTTGCGTGCGCAATAGGTCGGGATGTTCGCCATCGGGCCGGGGCGGTAGAGCGCGACCAGCGCAATGATGTCCTCGAAGCGGTCGGCGCGCATTTCCGCCAGCGCCTTGCGCATGCCGGCGCTTTCCACCTGGAACACGCCGATCGTCTCGCCGCGTCCGAGCATCTCGTAGGTCTTGGGATCGTCGAGCGGGATCTTGCCGAGGTCGACCTCTATGCCGCGCCGCTTGAGGAGGTTCTGCGCCGTGCGCAAGGTCGTCAGCGTCTTCAGGCCGAGGAAGTCGAATTTCACGAGGCCGGCGGGCTCGACCCATTTCATGTTGAACTGGGTCGCCGGCATGTCCGACTTCGGATCGCGATAGAGCGGCACCAGTTCGACCAGCGGCCGGTCGCCGATCACGACGCCGGCGGCGTGGGTCGACGCGTTGGAATAGAGCCCCTCGAGACGCTCGGCGATCGCCAGCATCTTGGCGACCTTGGGATCGGCGCTCGCCGCCTCCTGCAGTCGCGGCTCGTCTTCCACCGCCTGCTTCAGCGTCACGGGCTTGGCGGGATTCTGCGGCACCAGCTTGGCGAGCTTGTCGACCTGGCCGAGCGGCATTTCGAGCACGCGCCCGACGTTGCGCATCACGCCGCGCGCCAGGAACGAGCCGAAGGTGATGATCTGCGCGACCCGATCCTCGCCGTAGCGGCGACGGACGTAGGCGATCACCTCGTCGCGCCGGTCCTGGCAGAAGTCGATGTCGAAGTCCGGCATCGAGACGCGCTCGGGGTTTAGGAAGCGCTCGAACAGCAGGCCGAAGCGGATGGGGTCGAGATCGGTGATCGTCAACGCATAGGCGACGAGCGAGCCGGCGCCCGAGCCGCGCCCCGGTCCGACTGGAATGCCCTGCGCCTTGGCCCATTTGATGAAGTCCGAGACGATCAGGAAGTAGCCCGGAAACTTCATGCGCGCGATGACGTCGAGCTCGAATTCCAGGCGCTGGCGATAATCCTCCAATGTCACCCCCGGCGCGCAGCCGTAGAGCCCGAGGAGCCGATCGAGCCCCTCGTGGGCTTGCCGGCGCAATTCCTGTTCCTCGTCGACCTGTTCGCCGCCGGGAATGGAGAAGCGAGGCAGGATCGGCTTACGCGTCAGCGGCCGATACGCGCAGCGCATCGCGATTTCGACGCTGTTGTCCGTCGCCTCCTTGAGATCGGCGAACAACGCCAGCATTTCCCCGCGCGTCTTGAAGCGATGTTCCGGCGAGAGGCGGCGCCGCTCCTGCGTCGCCACCAGCGCGCCCTCGGCGACGCACAGAAGCGCGTCCTGCGCCTCGTAGTCGCCAGAGCCGGCGAAATAGGGCTCGTTCGCCGCGACCAGCGGCAGGCTATGTGAATAGGCGAAGTCGATCAGCGCCGGTTCGAGCGCGCGTTCGCTGTCGAGGGCGTGGCGCTGGAGCTCCACATAGAGACGTCCGTCGAACAGGGGCGCGAGGCGCTTCAGCCTCGCCTCGGCGAGTTCGGGAAGGTTCATCGCCAGCGCGCGATCGATCGGACCGGCGGGCCCCCCGGTCAGCGCGATCAGGCCGTCGACCTCGCCCAGCGCATCGAAGCCCACATGCGGCTCGTCGCCGTCCTTGGGATTGAGCCAGACCTGCGAGGCGAGACGCATCAGCGCGCGATAGCCGGCCTCGTTCTGCGCGATCAGCACGAGCGGCGCGCGCGCCATCCGCGTTTCCGTGAGCCGCGAGGCGGACGCCGGCGCGTCGGCGAAATCGACCGTGATCTGCGCGCCGATGATCGGCTGCACGCCCGACTTTGCCAGCTTCTCGGAAAACTCAAGCGCGCCGAACAGGCTGTTCGTGTCGGTGATCGCCAGCGCCGGCATGGCGTCCGCCTTGGCGAGCTTGGCGAGCGATTCGATAGTGAGCGCGCCCTCCCGCAGGGAATAGGCGCTGTGCACATGCAGGTGGACGAACCCGACCGCTTTGAGAACCGACGAATCCATGGCCGCTCCGAAGTGAGGGACAATTGTTTAGATCGGGCCGCATCGATGTCGAGAGAGAAATGTGGGCAGACCCGGCCGGTCTGACAACGGTTAAGATATGTAGTATAGAATAGCCGGCGCTATGCGGAGGGGAGGCCGTTCTGAGCTACGATCGACATAATTTTTCGTTTTCGGGTCGCGCGAGCCGGCGCGAGTTCGCGCGCCTAACACGGAGGCTCATCTATGTCTCGGCGTTCGTCGTGTTGGCGGCAATTTTCGGCGCGATGAGCGGCGCGCCCGCTTGCGGCTATTTGGCGGCCGTCGCGATCGGGCTGGTTTGGCTCGCCCTCGCAGCCCTCGCGGTGCGCAGACTGCACGACCGAGGACTATCCGGTTGGTTCGCAATCGTCAGCCTCGGCTTCCCGGTTTTCTGGCCGGCGCTGCAGCGATTGCCGATCCTGCTTCTGCCGATCCTTCTGCTGAACGTCTGGCTGTTTATCGAGATCTACCTGCGGCGCGGCGTCAAGGCGCCCAATCGGTACGGCGCGGACCCGCTGGCCGAAATGGCGTAACATCCTTCGAAGCCGGTCGCTTGCGCGCGTCCGCGGCCGGCCGTAAAGGGCAGGGGGCGTCAGGCGTCCGGCGCGCGCTCGACCGAGAGGAGACATGCATGTCGCACAAGATCCTTGTCGCGCAGGGAGGCGGTCCGACCGCCGTCATCAACCAGTCCCTCGTCGGCGTTGCGCTCGAGGCGCGCCGGTTTGCCGACGTCTCGGCGGTGTATGGCGCCCTCCATGGCGTGCGCGGCGTCGTCAACGAGGATTTCGTCGATCTCGGCCAGGAGACGACCGCCAACCTGGAGGCGGTCGCCGCAACTCCCGCCGCCGCGCTCGGCTCGACGCGCGACAAGCCCGATCTCAAATATTGCCAGGAGATCTTCAAGGTCCTCGCGGCGCATGAGATCGACACCTTCCTCTACATCGGCGGCAACGATTCCTCCGACACGGTGCGCATCGTCGCCGAGGAGGCGGAAAAGGCCGGCCGCCCTCTGCGCGCGATCCACATCCCCAAGACGATCGACAACGATCTCGTCGGCTTCGACCACACGCCGGGCTACCCCTCGGCGGCGCGCTTCGTAGTCCAGGCGTTCATGGGCGTCAATCTCGACAATGCGGCTCTGAGCGGCGTCTATTGCGCGGTCGTCATGGGCCGGCACGCCGGCTTCCTAACGGCGGCCTCGGCGCTGGCGCGCCGCTTCCCCGACGACGGTCCGCACCTCATCTATTTGCCTGAGCGCACCTTCGCGATCGACGATTTCCTCGCGGACGTGAAGGCGATCTACGAGCGGCATGGACGCTGCGTCATCGCGGCCTCGGAGGGCATTCACGACGGCGGCGGCGCCCCCATCCTCGAAAAACTCTCCGGCGGCCTCGAGAAGGACGCACACGGCAACGTGCAGCTCTCCGGGACCGGCGCGCTCGCCGATCTCCTCTGCGAGGAGATCAAGAGCAAGCTCGGCATCAAGCGGGTGCGCGGCGACACCTTCGGCTACCTGCAGCGCTCGTTCGTCGGCTGCGTGTCGGACGTCGACCAGAGCGAGGCGCGCGAGGTCGGCGAGAAGGCCGTCCAATATGCGATCGGGGCGGGCGGCAACGGTTCGGTGGCGATCCGCCGCGTCGCCAATTATGCGGTCGACTATCCCTTGATCGCGCTCGATGACGTCGCCGGCAAGACGCGCGTGATGGAAGACCGATACATCGCCGCGGCCGGCAACGACGTTACGCCGGCGTTCCACGACTATCTGCGCCCGCTCATCGGCGCGGGCCTGCCGGAAGTGCGGCGCCTGCGCGGGGCCAAGGTCGCGAAGGTTTCGCGGTAAGGCGCGATTATCCCTTCGTGCTCAGCCCAAGGGCGCTCAGCGCGAATTTCGCGGTGAGGCCCTGCACGAGGATCGAGAAGGTGACGACGCCGAAGGCCGCGACGAGGATGTCGTCGCGGTAGGGCATCGAGGGCGGCAACGCGAGCGAGAGGGCGAGCGCGAGCGCGCCGCGCAATCCGCCCCACCAAACAAAATGCAGTTCCGCCCACGAAGCCGCCCAGCGGCTGCGGGCGAACAACAGAGCGACCGGGTAGACGGTTGCAGCCCGACCCACGAGCGCCAGCGCGACGACGACGACCAGCGTGCCGAACGCCCGCGTCGGCGTTCGCGCCAGCGCGAGGCCGATCAGCAGGAACACCAGCGAATTGGCGGCGAAGGCTGCGAATTCCCAAAACTCAGCAACGAACGCGCGGCCGCGCGAAGACAGGGCGAACGGGTCTGCGTCGTCCGCGAGCACGCCGAGGTTGCCCATCAACAGTCCTGCGGAAACGGTGGCGAGAAGCCCGGAGGCGCCCAGCCGTTCGGCGGCGAGCAACGAGCCATAGGCGACGACGGCGGTCAGCGCGGTCTCGATCAGATGATCGGTCGTCCGTCCCGCGAGAAGGATCGCGGCGCCGCCGGCCAGGAGCCCGACCGCGATTCCGCCGCCGCCGATCAATAACGCCTCGCGCAGCACGCCGAGCGGCGTCGGCGCGTCGGCGCTCGCCCCGGTCGAGGCGACGACGAGCGTGAAAAGCAGCGCGGCCACGCCATCGTTCAGCAGGCTCTCGCTCTCGATGACGAGCCGCAAGCGACCTGCGACGCGCGTCTCGCGCAGCAAGGCGATGACCGCGATCGGGTCGGTGGCGGCGATCAGCGCCCCGAACGCCAGCGAGGGGGCGAGCGGCCATCCGAGCAGCGTCGTCACGCCGACGGCGACCACCAGCGCGCACAGCACGACGCCGAGGGTCGCCAGCGCCAGAACGAGCGGCAGTTCCCGGCGCAACGCGCTCCAGCGAATGCTGAGCGCCGCCTCGAAGAGCAACGGGGGAAGGATCACGTCGAAAATAACGTCGTGGGTGAGCGTGACGTCGCCGCCGACGCGCGCGAGCGCCAACGCCAGGCCGGTCAGCACGAGGCCGACGGTGTAGGGCAAGCGCAGGCGGCGCGCGAGGATCGCGACCACCATGGCGACGCCCAGCAGCTCGATTGTCCTGGCGACGATGACGTCCATGCCGCTTTGTAAACAGCGGGCCGCCAAAGCGAAACTGCGATCGAACGGCCAAACTCGATTCGCGCCGTCGCAGGAGTGTCGTATTGTCTTGCGAATCTCTCACGGGAAATGGAGATGCGGGATGGAGGATGCGAAATGGAGCGCCGTCGACACTTACATCGTGGAGAAGCTCGTCGCGCCTGACTTCGCGCTCGAGGCGGCATTGGCGACGAACGCAGCCGCGGGCCTGCCGCCGATCGACGTATCGCCGCCGCAAGGCAAGTTGCTTTACCTCCTCGCGCGCATGAGCCGGGCGCGCAAAGTGCTCGAGATCGGTGCTTTAGGCGGGTATTCGACCATCTGGCTGGCTCGCGCTCTGCCGGCTGACGGCTTCGTCGTGACCTTGGAGGCCAACGCGAAGCACGCCGAGGCGGCGCGCGAAAACATCCGGCGCGCGGGCCTCTCCGGGCAGGTCCGGCTGCGAGTCGGTCCCGCTCTCGAGACGTTGCCGCGCATCGAAGAGGAGGGCGTCGGCCCGTTCGATCTCGTCTTCATCGACGCCGACAAGCCGCGCAATCCCGAGTACTTCGCCTGGGCGCTGCGGTTGGCGCGGCCCGGCACAGTCATCGTCTGCGACAATGTCGTGCGTGAGGGCGCGATCCTGGATCGCGCGAGCGCCGATCCGGCGGTGCAGGGCTCAAGACGGATGTTCGACATGATCGCCAAAGAGCCGCGCGTGAGCGCGACGGGCATTCAGACCGTCGGCGGCAAGGGGTGGGACGGCTTCATGGTGGCGATCGTCGATCGGACTTAAGGCCCCGCGACAGGGCTATCGCGAGGCGAACAGCGGCGCTCCGGCTTGCAGAAAGCGCTCGGGATCGACCGGCTCGCCGTCGACTCGCACTTCATAGTGGAGGTGCGGCCCCGTCGAGCGGCCGCTCGTGCCGATGCGTCCGATGAGCGCTCCTTCCTTCACCTCCTGGCCTTCGGTGACCAAGATCTCCGACATATGCGCGTACCGGGTCACGAGTTTGTTGCCGTGGTCGATCTCGACCATGGCGCCATACCCCCCCATCGGACCGGCGTGAATGACGCGACCCGCCGCGGTTGCGTGGATATCGGCGCCGTATTCCTGGACGAAATCGACGCCAGGGTGAAGCGCAGGCCGGCCGAGGAACGGATCCGATCGGAACCCGAAGGGCGAAGAGACTTCCGCCTCGCCGACCAGCGGCGCGCGCACCGGCAAAGTGGGCATCAGCCGCGTCAACCTGTCGTCGAGCGCCACAGCGCGCGCAGCCTCGGCGAGCGCGCGGTCGGAGGCGAAGTCCGCGCCGACTGGAATGTAAGGGCCGCCCACGCCTTTGACGGGAGGGACAATGAGCGCTTCCGCCGCGAGTCCGGCGCGTTCGACCACCGCCTGAAGGCGGCCGGCGTCGCGTCGCGCGGCGGCGCCGATTTCGCCCAGCGCCGCGGTCTGTCCCCGCTCCACGCGATCGAGCGAATAGGCGACCAGGCTGAGCCCCGCCGACGCGTCCAACCCCGGATCCGCCGCGGCCGTGGAGAGGTCGGCGCTTTCCGCGCTGTCGCTTTTGGGGATCGCGCTGACGTGCTCATCAGGCTCTTCGAGCGGCCGCGGCTTCGGTGGCGCCGAGGGGTCTTGCGGCGCGTAGCCTTGCGCGGCGGGCGGGAGGCCGGCCGCGGCGTCGAGCGGACTTGCCGCGCCGATCGCGGAGAGCGCCGATCGCCCCGCATTGGCTGTGCTTACGCCGCGCGGTCGAACTCGAGCCCTCGGCGGCGAACCCTGCGGTTTGGCTGGCGAGCGCCGCCACCATCGATCCGCGCTGCTCCAATTGCGCCTGCCGGGACAGCAATTCGTGAACCCTGCCTTCGAGCGCGCTTTGGTCGAGTCGCTGGCGGCTCGCGAGCCGGTCGGACTCGGCGCGCGCTTGTGCGAGGCGATCTTCGTAGACCGCTTGCATCTCGGTCTGGCGCGCGGCCAAGACCCGCAGCATGTCGTCGTGAAACGCGATATAGAACGTCGCCGCGCCGGCCCAGAGCAACGAAATGGGCAGGATCGCGACGAACGCCCAGAACGCGGCTGGACGCAGGGCGATGGTCCGGATCGCGTCGCCCCGCGCATGGGAGAGGTAATAAAGCGCTCGATGCGGTTTCGGCCGCGGGCGATAGTCTCGCGACATCAGGGCGCACGCTCCAGCCCCGAACATCGGGGATCAGCCGCGATTAGACCTTATTAGGGTTAACCGTTGGCAAACGAGGCCTGCATCGTCTTAACGGCGGCCAACGTCTCGGCCGCATGGCCGGGCACGCGCACCTTGCGCCAGATCCGCGCGATGCGGCCGTTGGGATCGATCAGGAACGTGGACCGCTCGACGCCCATGAACTTGCGCCCGTACATGGTCTTTTCGCGCCAGACGCCGTAGGCCTCGATCGCGTTCTTCGCTTCGTCGGCCGCCAGCGCGAGGGACAGGCCGTGTTTGGCCCTGAACTTGGCGTGACTCGCCGCGCTGTCCGGCGAGACGCCGATCACCGCCGCGCCCGCGGCGTCGAACTCGCTGCGCAGCGCATCGAAGGCGACGGCTTCGGCGGTGCAGCCCGAGGTGTCGTCCTTGGGGTAAAAATAGAGGATCACAGGCTTTCCCTTGAATGAGGCAAGGGCGACGACGCCTTGGTCCGTCGGCAGTTCGAAATCCGGCGCAGCCTCGCCGATATCCAAGTTTCTATACATTTTGCCCTCGTTTGAGCCACTTTCGTCGGCAATGTGCGGCCGACGGGGTAGGCTCCTCTCCATGGTCAGATTGACCGCAGGTCCTTGCCGGTTCAAGAGAATCGATAAGCCCTCGGCTTGATTCTTGACCTGCGGCGAAGGCGAACGCGGGTGAGCGGTTGGACCTCGCAGCGTGGCGGGGCTGCTGATTCCGCACGCTTCGGCGGTCGGTCGAACGGAGTTATCAGGGGATTGCGCGAGCACATCGACGCAGCCGCACGCTCCAAGGCCCGGGCGGCGATGCAGCGCCTGCTGCAGAGCGGCACGGGGAGGACGCTGCCGCCGTGCCGGCCTCGAGGCCGCGCCGGCCGGGCCGCACGCGCCCTGGCCGCGGCTGGCGGGTTCCTCATCCTGATCGTGATCGGCGCTCTCGGCGGGCTGTTCCTGGTGCTCGGCTCCGGCCCGATCAGCCTGGCGAGCCTCAATCCACGCATCGCCCAGAGCCTCGAGGAGCGCTTCGGCGACCGCTACACCGTCTCGATCGGCTCGACCTATCTCGTCCGCACGGACGGCGGAATCACAGTCGGTTTCGGCGGCCTTACATTGCGCGATCGGTCAGGCCGGCCGGTCCTCTCGGCCCCCAGGGGCCGCGTCGGCCTCGACGCGCTGTCGCTTCTCGCCCTCGACGTCAAGGTGCATCGGCTGGAACTTGACGGCCTCGACCTGCGTCTTCGCCTGCGCCAGGACGGCGTGCTGTCGATCGCCGCGGCCAGCAATTCCAGCGCGGCGACAATCGAACTCGCGCCGCCCGTAGCCGCGCAACCGGCGCACGCTCAAACGACCGCGCCCGACTTCGGTCTGCTCGCCTTTCGGTTGATTGACGCGATGACTGGGGCGAGCCAGTCGCTGGACCACGTCGGCTTGGCCCACGGCCATCTCGAAGTCGCGAACGACGCCCTGGGACGGCGGACCGTCTATGACGATCTTTCCGTCGCCTTCGACAAGAGCGGAGAGGACGCCGCCATCCACGCTTCGGCGCGCAGCGCCGCCGGGCTCTGGTCTTTCGATGCGAACGCTCGCGGCGGCGAATCCCGCGTCGTCGCGATCGACGCGCGCGACCTGAACTTCAGCGACGTGGTCTCCTTCCACGCGGGCAAGCTGCCGTTCGATACGGACATGCCGATCTCCCTCAAGCTCGAAGCGCGCCTCGCCCCCAATTCCGCGATCCAGACGTTGCAGGGACGCTTCAGCCTCGGCGCCGGCTACTTCAAGCTCGACGACCCCGACCACGAGCCGTTCCTCGTCGACGAGGCGACGGGCGACATCGCCTGGGATGGCGCGGCGAAGCGCTACGAGTTCAAGAATCTCGAACTTCTTTCGAGCGGTACCCATATTTTTGCCTCGGGTTGGCTCGCGCCGCCGACGGCGTCCCAAGCCGCGTGGGTCTCCCATTTCCAGTCGAATGACACCGTGTTCGGCGGCGAGCGGCCGGGCGAAGCGCCGATCGTTATCGATGAGGCGGCGATCGACGCGCGCTACCTCGCCCCCGAATCGCGCTTCATCCTCGACCGCATGGCCATTCACGGTCCGGCGGTGAGCGGGGAAGCGAGCGGCGAGACCGCCGCGGTCGCCGCGGGGGCGACCCTGAAGATGAAGCTGAGCCTTGGCCAGAGCGACCTCGGCGACGTGCTGCGGTTGTGGCCGAGCTTCATCAACGCCGACGCCCGCAACTGGTGCCTGCAACATGTGCACGGCGGCCAGCTCCTATCCGGCTCGATGACCGTGGACTGGGACGCCGCCGCCTTCGACGCCGCCATCCACAAGCGCGCGGTGCCCGCGGCGAGCGTGCACGGCGAGTTCGCGATCCACGACACGTCCCTCGATCTGCTGCCTGGAGCGCCGGCCCTGTCGGCTCTGGACGCGACCGGCGTCATCACCGGTCACGATTTCGTCGCCGGGGCGAAGAGCGGGATCATCGAAATGTCGCCGAGCCGGCGCATCCAGGTCTCGGACATCACCTACACCGTGCCGGACACCACGCCTGCGCCGATCGTCCCGGCCCAGGCCGGGGCGCATTTGCAAGGCAATGCCGACGCGCTCGCCGATCTGTTGAGCCGCGACGCGCTGAAGCGTTACGCCGGCTTCGCGGTCGATCCGAACACGGTCAAAGGCCAGTTCGACGGCAATCTCGCGCTCGACCTCAAGCTCGGCAAGACCGCCAAGCCGGAGGACAATCAGTTTCGCGCCGAAGGCAGTCTCACCAACTTCCGGGTCGACCATTTCCTGGCGAGCGAGCGTCTCGACCAGGCGACGCTCGGCGTCGTCGCCGACCGGGGCGATCTGAAGATCACCGGCCAGGGGCAGATGTACGGCGCTCCGGTGACGATCGATCTGAGCAAGGGCGCTACGGACGAAGGAACGGTCCAACTCGCTTTGACGTTCGACAACGCCACGCGCGCCAAGCTCGGGCTTCCCGGCGCGACGATGCTGAACGGCCCGATGGGGGTGCGCGTCAAGGCGCCGCTCTCGAAGACGAGCGCCGACGTCGAAATCGATCTTTCCCGCGTCGCCATCGACAGTCCGCAAACCGGGCTTCTGAAAGCGGCCGGCAAGCCGGGCAAGGCGACGTTCACGTTGAAGCCGAGCGACGACGGGGTTGCCGTGAGCGCGATCACGGTCGACGCCGGGTCGCTTTCGGCGCGAGGGACGGCGCAGCTCGGCGCCGACGGGACGCTGCAGAACGCCAAGCTCAGCCAGTTGCGGCTGTCGGCGGCGGACGACCTGAAGGTCGACCTTCAGAACGGCTCATCGACGGCGAAAGCGTCGGTGCGTGGCGCCGTCCTCGACGCGCGCAATCTCGTCAAGGGATTCATGAACGCCGGCGGCCCGCCGGGCGGCGGCAAGGATCTCGATCTCGACGTGAAGATCGCGAACGTCATCGGCGCCAATTCGCAGGCGATCGGCCAGTTCGAATTAAGCGGCGGCTGGCGAGGCGGCGTCATGGTGGGCATGCACGCGCGGGGCAGGATCGGCAACGGGACGCTAACCGCGCAGCAGGACGAAGCAGGCGTCCTCCGGGCTCGCGTCACCGACGCCGGCGCGGTGAGCAAGTTCCTCGACCTCTACACCCATATGGAGGGCGGCAAGTTGGACCTCACGCTGCAGCAGGACGTGGGCGACGCGAGCCGGGGGGTCGCCAACGTCAACGATTTCGTGCTGCGCAACGAGCCGGCGCTGCGGAAGTTGACCGCCGCGGGCGAGACGGACGAAGGGGCCGGCGCCGCCGACAACCCCGACATCGAGCAGTTCGAGAAGATGTCTACGAGCTTTACGAGAAGTCCCGGCCGTCTGGATCTGCGCGAAGCGGTGATCTTCAACAGCCACATGGGCCTCACGACCCAAGGCTACCTCGATTACGCCCACAATCGCGTCGACCTCAACGGCACCTTCATCCCCGCCTATCAGGTCAACAGCCTCGTCACGCACATTCCGGTGGTCGGCATGTTGCTGGGCGGCGGCGCCCACGAAGGCGTCTTCGGGCTCAACTACCGGATCGTGGGGCCGGTGACCGGGCCGACGCTGACCGTCAATCCGCTGTCGGCGATGACGCCCGGCTTCCTGCGCAAGGTGTTCGGCGCCGTCGACGGAACGGCTCCCCTGACTGACGACACGGATCCTTCGAGCGCACCGCCGACCGGGGCGCCGGCGACGCGCTGAACGCTGGACCCGCCGTCAAGTCATCGCCGCCACGAAGCCATGCTCTGAAACACGCCGTCGCGAAAGACGAGCGCATGCGTCAGCGCCGCCCCGAGATGCGCCAGGAAGGTTGCGAACAGCACCAGGGCGAACGCCGTATGAAGCGGGCGTAAGAACGCGTAGAGGCTGTCGCTGTGAGGCAGTATCGGGGGCAGGTGCAGCGATCCGAAGAGGACGATCGGATAGCCCGCCGCCGACAACATGCCCCAGCCGACCAGCGGCAAGGCGAGCATCAAGCCGTACAACAGCCAATGCGAGGCGTGCGCCGCATACTGCAGCGTCGGCGGCATGTCCTGGGGCAGGGGCGGCGCCGGGCTCCCCAGGCAATTCGCCAGGCGGATCGCCGCAAGCAACAGGATCAGGATGCCGAGCGGCCGATGGATCGAAACGAGCCAGTGATAGTTCGACAGCGATGACGCCATGGCGACGCCGATGAACAGCATGGCCAGGATCAGCGCCGCCATCGACCAGTGCAGAACCCTGGAAAGAACGGAGAAGGCGTTCTGCATCCTCAGGGGCCTTTCCCAGGCTGAACCGCGCTCGGAGTCTTCGCCTCGCCAGCCCGACGGGTGAAGGATAGGGCGTAGGCGGCCGAGCGCGCCGACAGAAGCGGATCGTCCGACGGCTCAATGCCGGAAGGCAGTACCAGCGGGTCGAAGTTGATGTCGCGGCAATTGCCCGGCCCCTCCGCCTCGAGAGCCTGAACGGTCAACGTCCCCACATCGACGCGCTCGCGCTCAGCGGGCCAGGGTATGGTCGCATCGTTGGTCGGATCTTGCGGCTGCCCGATGGTGACGACGAGGCGCCATTGCGCGGGCCCGCGTCCAAGCCGCGCCGCGAGTGCGTCGAAGAGAGCGTTCGGATCGTGAGACGGCTCGGCCGACTCGGGTGCGAACGCGTCGATTGGCGTCATCGACCAGCGGACCGGCGTCGCGTTCCCGGCGGCGTCGATGAAGCGGAAGGCGTCGAGGCTGTTGTAGGTTGCGTTCGAGAAGCCCGAGGAGAAGGGATGCGCCTTGATGATCGAGGTCGCGCGAGCCGTCTCGGGATGCGCCGCAAGGAACGCGGCCACTCTTGCCGGGTCCGGCTTGCCGGTGTTCGGATCGGGCTTCGTTGCGAGAAGCTGATCGTAGAAGCCCTGCGCGTCCCGCACCGCGAAGACGGAAATGTCGTTCATGCCGGTGCGCCAGGCCTCGCCGTCGGGCAAGCTGAAATTGACCGCCATGCTGCGCACCGCGGCCGGACCGTCCGGCATCGCCGGCTTCCCGCCGGCCAAGGCGAAGCGCCCGAAGACCGGCACGCGGCCCCGCTGGAATACGGACGCCTTCGACAGGCGAACCCCCGCGCCGTTGCTGTCGAACCAACCGGAAAAGCAGACGCCCTTGGCGTGGTTGCGGCGAAAGCCGGGATGCGGACCGTTCGCCTCTTCGAAGCGATCGATCATCGCCGTCTGATCGAGCCGGCCTGACGAAAGCCAGCCGCCGACCGAGGCGAACGATGCGGCTATTGCGAGAACCAAAACCCCGATGACGCCAAGCCGCATGAGATTGGCTGGAATCAGCAAAGCTGCGAGATCGTAGCGGCGTTCGGGCCCCAGCGGAGCCGGCGGGTCGGCGTCGGGCATTTGTCACCCTCTTCGGAGTGGCAGGCGATTTCGTGTCTGAGGGTCGCGGCGTGATTGACGATTGTTACGCCGCTCGACCTCGAACCCGGCGCCGAAAACCGCGCGCCCGCTCCCGCCGCACTATAGTGAGCCCGTGCGCTCCCCTGGTTCCAACGCATTCTTTCTTTGCAATCGATCGATTCGCTCAATGCGGATCACGTTTCCGGGAGCGATCGATCAACGTCAAGGCGAGCGAGCCGTCACACGGCACGCAGCAACACGTGCTTCTTGCGGCCGAGCGACAATTTGACGATCCCCGAACCCTGCAGCGCGTCGCGGCCGATGATCGCCTTTTCGTCGGCGAGCGCCATGTCGTTAACGCGCAGGCCGCCGCCGCGAATCTGGCGCCGCGCCTCGCCCGTCGAGGCGACGAGGCCGGCGCGTACGAAGGCCGACAGCGCCCCGAGACCCGCGTCGAATTCCGACTCCGGCACGTCGATCGTCGGCAGCGCCTCGGCGAGCGCGCCCTCCTCAAAGGTCTTGCGGGCGGTCTCGGCGGCTTCTTCGGCCGCCTCGTGGCCGTGCAGCAGGGCGGTCGCCTCGTTGGCGAGGACTTTCTTGGCTTCGTTGATCTCCGCGCCGCCGAGCGCCTCGAGGCGCGCGATCTCGTCGAGTGGCAGCAGCGTGAACAGCTTGAGGAAGCGGCCGACGTCGGCGTCCTCCGTGTTGCGCCAGAACTGCCAGTAGCCGTATGGCGACAGCATGTCGGCGTCGAGCCATACGGCGCCTGCCGCCGTCTTGCCCATCTTGGCGCCGGAGGCGGTGGTGATGAGCGGCGACGTCAGCGCGTAGAGCTGGTCGGTTCCGAGGCGTCGACCGAGGTCGAGCCCGGTGATGATGTTGCCCCACTGGTCCGAGCCGCCCATCTGCAGCACGCAGCCGTAGCGCCGGTTGAGTTCGACGAAATCATAAGCCTGCAGGCACATGTAGTTGAATTCGAGGAACGACAATTCGTGCTCGCGCGACAGGCGCATCTTGACCGAATCCATCGCCAACATGCGGTTGACCGAAAAATGCCGGCCGATGTCGCGCAGGAACTCGATGTAATTGAGCTTGGCCAGCCATTCCGCATTGTCCGGCATGAGCGCGTCGCGCGCGCCTTCGCCGAACTGCATGAAGCGCGAAAAGACCCTGCGGATGCCGGCCTTGTTGGCCTCGATCTGGTCAACGGTCAAAAGTTTGCGGGATTCGTCCTTGCCGGAGGGATCGCCGACCATCGTCGTGCCGCCGCCCATCAGCGCCAGCGGCTTGCCGCCGGTCTGCTGCAGCCAGTGCAGCATCATGATCTGCAGCAGCGAGCCGACGTGCAGCGACGGCGCCGTGCAGTCGAAACCGATGTAAGCCACCAGGGAGCCGCTCGCCGCCTTCTCGTCGAGGCCCGCGAAATCCGAGCATTGGTGGACATAGCCGCGCTCGATCAAAGTGCGCAGGAAATCGGATCGGGGCTGAAACGCGTCGCTCACCGCAGGCTCCTCGGCCAGAACTAGCGGCAGACGTTTAGGGACGCTGTGGCGGATATGCAACCGCCGGCCGCCGAGTGCTCGCCGGGCGCCGTAAGTGCAAGGTTTCGTCACAATTGGAGCGGAAGAGGGGCGGCCGGCGCGGGGCTGGCTGGGTTGGAGAGAGCTACGTATGAAAACCGCCGTTGTCCTTATCGTCGCCGCTCTCTTGCTCTCCGCCTGCGCCAACCCGCGCGACAATCGCATGGCGACCGGCGCGGCGATCGGCGGGGTTGGCGGCGCGGTGGTCGGGGGGCCGGTCGGCCTCGTCGTCGGCGCGGGGGCGGGCGCTTTGGTCGCGGACAACACCAGGCGGGGCCACTATCGGCTCCATTGCCACTACAGCCAGTACTACGGAAGGCGCGTCTGCCACTACTGGTGAGGCGTCGCGCGGCGTATTGACTCCGCGCGCCGATCCGTCATCACGGGAAGCGGCGCCGCTTGGCGCGCCGTTCCGAGCCGTCTCATGTCGAGCCGTCCCAGCGAAGACGATCTGATCGCGCGCTATTTCGCGCCGCTCGCCGGACCGGCCGGGCTCGGCCTCAAGGACGACGCCGCACGGCTCAGCCCGCCGCCCGGCCGCGAGATTGTGCTCACCACCGACGCGCTCGTCGCGGGGGTGCATTTCTTCGCCAACGATCCCCCCGACGCGATCGCTCGCAAGGCGCTGCGCGTCAATCTGTCGGATCTCGCCGCCAAGGGCGCGGAGCCGTTGGGATTCCTGCTCAATCTGGCGCTGCCGGGGGATTGGAGCCCGCCGTGGCTGGAGGCCTTCGCCGCGGGGTTGGGAGATGACGCCGCCGCCTTCGGCTGCCCGCTGTTGGGCGGCGACACCGTCAAGACGCCGGGCCCCTTGACCATCGCCGTCACCGCGCTCGGCGCGGTCGAGCCGGGGCGAATGCCGCTCCGCTTCGCCGTGCGGCCCGGGGATAGGCTTTATGTCACGGGGTTCATCGGCGACGCCGCGCTCGGCCTGCGCTTGCGGCTGGGGCAGGGGCTCGGACTCGACGAGGCCGACCGGAATTACCTTCTCGACCGCTATCTGCTGCCGCAGCCGCGTCTCGCGCTCGCGCCCGCCATGGCGCGCTGCGCCCGGGCTGGTATGGACGTTTCGGACGGCTTCGTGGGCGATGTGACGAAAATGCTGCGGGTCAGCGGCGTGACGGCGCGGATCGATCTTTCGCGTCTGCCCCTGTCGCCGGCGGCTGTCGCGGCGGTCGCCGCCGATCCCGCGCTGTTCGAGATTGCCGCGACGGGCGGCGACGACTATGAACTCATCGCGGCGGCGGCGCCGGAATCCTGCGCGGCGTTCGAGGCCGCGGCGGCGGAAGCCGGCATTGCGGCGACATGCGTTGGCGAGGCGTTGGCCGGCGTGGAGCCGCCCTGTTTCGTCGGCCGCGACGGGCGAGAGCGGACGTTCCGCAGCGGCTCGTTTAGCCATTTCTGAATTCTTTAAGCGCCTTACGGAGGATTTTCGGTTGACCGTCGACGAGCGCGCCCTTGCCACCCGGTTCTATGTCGCCTGCGCCCTGGCCCGCTCGGTCGGCGAGGTCGCCAAGCGGCGCTTCCTTGACCGCGACTCGTTCACGGTCGGGTTCAAGGGACCGCAGGATTATCTGACCGAGGTCGATGGCGAGGTCGAGCGGCTGATCGCGAGCCGGCTGCATGAGCTCTTTCCCGAGGACGGCTTCATCGGCGAAGAGGGAGAGGGCCGCGTCGGCAAAGCGGGCGCGCCGACCTGGGTGGTCGATCCAATCGACGGCACGGCGAATTTCGCTCGCGGCGCGCCACATTTCTGCATTTCCATCGCCGCCGTCATGGGCCGCGAAGTGGAGATCGGCGTCATTTACGATCCCATGGTGGACGAATTGTTCGCCGCTCGCCGGGGCGCGGGCGCGACGCTCAATGGCGTCGCCATGCGCGCTTCCGCGACGACCGAGTTGAAGACCGCGGTCGTCGAGGTCGGATGGAACATGCGCTCGGGCCCGGAGGCGTTCCTCGCGGTGGTGGGACGCATCATCGCCACCGGCTCCTCCATGGTGCGGTCGGGCTCGGGCGCCCTTGGCCTCGCCTATGTCGCGGCGGGACGGCGCGACGGCTATGTCGAGAATCATATGAACGCCTGGGATTGCCTCGCGGCGATCGCCCTCATCAAGGAGGCCGGCGGCTACGTCAGCGATTTCCTGCATGGCGACGGGTTGCGTAAGGGCAATCCCATTCTTGCCTGCGCGCCCGGCGTAAAGGACGCGCTGGTCGCAAACGCCGCTATCGAGGGGCTCGTTCTTTGAGCGACGACGTCCTGGCGCTCGAGAAGGACGGGGCTCGCCTCGCCATCGCCCGCCTGGGCGCCGAGGCGCGCGCCTGGAGCGTTGGCGGACGTGAACTCCTCTGGCCAGGCGATCCCGCCATCTGGAACCAGACCAGTCCGATCCTCTATCCCGTCGTCGGCTGGACGCGCGACGGCGCGCGTGTGGACGGGCGCCAATATCCGCTCGGTCTGCACGGTTTCGCCGCGACGCAGGACTTCGAGATCGAAGCGGCGGGCGCTGACTTCGTGCGCCTGGCGCTCAGCGACTCGGTCGCGACGCGCGCGCTTTACCCCTTCGCCTTCCGCCTCATCGTCGAATATCGCCTGAGCGCGGATGCGGTGGCGATCGCGATCGAAGTCGAAAATCCGGGCCCAGCGGCCGCGCCCTACGCCTGCGGCCTGCATCCCGGCTTCCGTTGGCCGTTCGCGGCGGGCCCACGAGAAGGCGCCCGCGTGCGGTTCGAAAAGCCCGAGCGCGCGGAGATTCCGATGATGGTCCCCGGCGGCCTGATCGGCGCCGCGAAGCGGGCGATTCCGCTGCAGGGAACGGATCTCCCGCTTAGCGAGGCGCTGTTCGCCAACGACGCGCTCTGCTTCCTTCAGCCGGCCAGCCGTTCTCTTCGCTTCGAAGAGGCCAGCGGCGCGGCGATCGAAATGGACTTCCACGGCTTCGATCACGCGGCGCTGTGGACGCGTCCCGATGCGCCGTTCCTCTGCCTTGAAGCGTGGACGGGCTACAGCGACCCCGAGGGCTTTGCCGGCGACCTGTTCGAGAAGCCATCCATGCGGTTGCTTGGAGCGGGAGAACGCGCGCGGCATGGGGCGCAGTATCGCTTCCTGGCCGGCTCCTGAGGCGCACCGTCCGACGAGGCCTTTGGAATCGCTGCAGCGGCATTCGAAGACCGCCGCTGCGTGACGCCTGGCTCGAGGCGCCACGGCTCAGTTGCAATCGGCGGTGACGCCGAAGCGAAGGCGCCACCTTGCCGCCGGCCTCCCTGCAAAGCTTCGCGGCGTTTTCGACCGTTTCGCTCTCGGCGCCGCCCACGCTCGGTCGGCTCGGGCCGGTGCGGCTAACTATAACGAAGCCAACCCCAGAATGGTGGCGCTGAATGAGGCGGATTTGTACGACATTGTGGCTGTCTCAAGAAACAAATACGGCGTGAAAAAGTACGTCGCCAAGCGAGCCGCTTACCTATTTTTACATTGTTTTATACAATCCCGCCGCTGCTTGAGATCTCGATCGAAATGCTGTCGCCACGACTTCAAATTGCGGCTCAACCGCCGTAGAGGAAGGGCGCCGTGATTCTTCGGCGAGGGGGGCGGCGACGTCAGCCGCACCATCAAGGATTTGCCATAATGAAAACGACTTTTGCAGCGATCGCAATTCTCCTGGGCGGCCTCGGCGCGGCGAGCGCGCAAACCGACATGTCCTGCGCCGACCTCTTGAAGACCAATGCGCAGTTGGACGCGGCGACGAAGGCCGAGATGGCCAAGGACCCCAGCGCCGCCGAGATGGACAAGAAGGTCAATGACTATTGCACGAAGAACCCCACCGCCAAGGCGTCCGAGGCGATGGAGAAGGCGCTGTCCGAATAGCGCACGGATTGCGTGACTCGGACGAGGCCACTCGCTAGAGATTCGTGGCCGGCGCGCTCGTAAGCGGCGCCGGCCGCGTAACGGTTTCCGACGGGACGATCCATGACGATCCAAGTGCAAACAGCCGATCCTTACGTCATCGACGGCGCCGCCATCGCGGAGGAGATCATTGCCCGCGTCGCCGCTGACGCCGCCGCGCTGACGGCGCGAGGGATCAAGCCGGGCCTTGCCGTCGTTCTGGTCGGCGACGATCCGGCGAGCCGCGTCTACGTCGGCGCGAAGGGCAAGGCCGCGCAGCAATGCGGATTCCATTCCCTGCAATATGATCTGCCGGCGACGACGAGCGAGGTCGAATTGCTCGCGCTCGTGCGCAAGCTGAACGACGATCCCGCCGTGCATGGAATCCTTGTCCAGTTGCCGCTGCCCAAAGCCATCAATTCGGCGGCGATCCTCGAAGCGGTCGCGCCGTACAAGGACGTCGACGGCTTTCACCCGATCAATGTCGGCCTCGCCGCGATCGGCGAGATGGACCGCGCCCTCGTCCCTTGCACGCCCGCGGGCGCGATGATTCTCATCGACCGCGCGGCCGAAAGGCTCGGCCGCAAGCTCGATGGGCTCGAGGCGGTGGTGGTGGGGCGCTCCAACATTGTCGGCAAGCCGATGGCGCAATTGCTGCTCCAACGCAATTGCACGGTAACGATCGCCCATTCGCGCACGCGCAACCTCGCCGAGGTCGCCCGGCGCGCCGACGTGCTGGTGGCGGCCGTCGGGCGTCCCGAAATGGTGCGCGGCGACTGGATCAAGCCGGGCGCGATCGTGATCGACGTCGGCATCAACCGCGTCGCGGCGCCCGAGAAGGGCGAGGGCAAGACCCGCCTCGTCGGCGACGTCGCTTTCGCCGAGGCGCTCAAATCCGCGGGCGCGATCACGCCCGTTCCGGGCGGCGTAGGCAAGATGACGATCGCGATGCTAATGTCGAATACGCTGACCGCGGCGCGCCGCGCCGGGGGCCTGTAGGGCCGAGATCAGGCGAGGCCGATGGCGGTCAAGCTTCGGCCCCGATTTGACCGTATTGGTTCGGAGGTTTTTCGGGCTGGAGTTTCGTCATGCCGGGAGTTGCCTCGCGTAGAAATAGCGTTTTCCCCCTGCTTGCCGCGGCGCTTGGCGCCGCCGCAGCCGTTTTGTTCGTTGGGCCGGCGCTCGCCCAGGGGTGCGGCGACAGCGCCGAGGGCTTCGCGCGGTGGCTCGACGCCTTCAGGCAGCAAGTCGTCCAGGCGGGCATCGCTCCGCAAACGGTCGACACGGCGCTCGCTGACGTCAGTTACGATCCGACGGTGATCGCGCACGATCGCGGCCAGCACGGTTTCGGCCAGAATTTCAACCAATTCGCCGCCCGGCGCGTCACCGCCCATCGGATCAAAAGGGGCAAGATGATGCTGGTCGCCTACGCCGAGGCTTTCGACAAGATCGAGCGGCGCTACGGCGTGCCGGCCCCGATCCTGGTGGCGATCTGGGGGCTGGAGAGCGAATTCGGCGCCGACAGCGGCCGTGTCCCGACGTTCAGCGCACTCGCGACCCTCGCCTACGATTGCCGGCGACCCGACGTCTTCCGCCAGGAATTGTTCGACGCGCTGAAGATCGTGCAGCGCGGCGACATGGACGCCTCGCAAATGCGCGGCGCCTGGGCGGGGGAAATCGGCCAGACGCAGTTCATGCCATCGACCTATCTCAAATACGCCGTCGGCGTCGACGGCCCGCATTCGGTCGACCTGATCGGCAATTCCGCCGATGCGCTCGCTTCGACCGCCAATTTCCTGCGCGCCAAGGGCTGGCAGCCCGGCGCCGGCTGGCACGAAGGCGAGCCGAACTACAACGTGCTGCTGCAGTGGAACGCAGCGCCGGTCTACGCCAAGACAATTGGCTATTTCGCCGACAAGCTTGCCGGAGGGGGCGCGGGGGACTGATAAAGCACCGTTCGGCGCCGACGCGACGAGCCCGGCGCCTCACCGCTCACAATCGTCGGGAGCCGCATGGCCGGCGAAGCGCGCGGCGATCCATTTGACAGCCGATCTCGCGCTGTCGCGAGCCGCTGAGCCATGTCCAACGCCCGGTAAGGCGAGCAGGCTCACTTTGACGCCGGCGCGGCAGGCGCGCGCGACGTAGTCCCGCGTCACCTCGGGGCGCACGAGGAGATCGGCCGATCCTTGCGCGACGAAGAGGGGAATGTCGCGCGGCGGGATCCCCGGCGTGTTGGCCGCGGCGAGCGCCCGCCAGGGTTCGACGTCGGCCGGATTCTTGACCGTGAGAAAATTCGTTTCCAACGGCCGCTCGAGCCGGCGGCGCTCGAAAAGGTCGCCGACCAATTCGATGCAGGCCTCCGCGAGACGGTCGACGGCCGGGATGGCTTGCGGCTCGACGATGCGGCGCATCCGCGCGCCGAAGACGCGGTCCCAGGACCAGAGGGTCATCGCCGTCAAATTCTTGCCGCCGACGCTGGCGAGATCCTCCCTCATGAGGGTCGCGAGCTCCGTCGCCGGCGCGGCGACGGCGACCCCGACAAGGTTCAGATCCGGCGCATAGCTCTTGGCGATGAGGCCGGCGAAGAGCGCGGCTTGTCCGCCCTGCGAATGACCCCAGATCGCGACATCGTTCGACGCGTCGATCGCAGGCATCGAACGCGCCGCACGCACGATGTCGAGCACCGCGCGCGCTTCGCTCTCGCCGACGAGGTAGGGGTGCGCGCCCGCCGTCCCCAAGCCGGGATAATCAGTCGCCGCGACCGCATAACCCCGGGCCGCCATGTCCCTGAGGCCCTGGATCTGCTGGAACACGAAGAACGCCAGAGACGGCGCGCAGCGCGTGGCGACGCCCGTGGTCGGATGGGCCCATGCGACAACCGGCCGGCCGCCTGCCGGCGCTTGCCCGCGCGGCGCGATCACGACGCCCGAGACGGCGATGGGCTCGCCGTTAAGCCCGCGAGAACGGTAGAGCACGCGATAGGCGGAGATGTAGGCCGGCGCGAAAAGCATCGGCTCCTGCCGGATCATCGTGCCGGGAGGCCCCTCGATCTCTTGCGGCGTCGCCTGATAGAACGCGGTCTGCGCGCAAACGCGGGCGACGCCGAGGAGGATTACGACGCAGGCGGCCAGCGCGGATCGCGCGCGGGCGCTGGAGCGGCAACTTGCAAAGCCCTTCATCGCGGACTCCCTTCCGCAAATGCGCGCCGCGCCGCCGTCGCCCGCCGCTTTGCCGATGGAACCTCCTCGCGGGTCAGTCAGTTCAGACGTCGGCGACCGTCGGAGAATAAACCTCGATCGTATCTCCCTTGTCCACAACTGGGGCAAACATCTCGCGGCTCTGGCGAACGCCCGACGTCAAATACGCATCCCGCATTGCGAGAAGGCCGTCTTTCTGGCACGCTCACGTCAGGCGGCGCCAAAGCCGCAGAAATAAATCCGGGGGACTGAACGCTATGATTTTGGGCCTGATCATTTTGTGCGGACTGCTGTCGATCGTCTACGGCGGCTACACCATCAGCCAGTTGATGGCCGCCGACCCCGGCACGCAGCGCATGCAAGAAATTTCCGGCGCCGTCGCCGAGGGCGCGCAGGCCTATCTGAAGCGTCAGTACACCACCATCGCGATCGTCGGCGTGGTTGTCTTTCTCGGACTTGGGCTGCTGCTCACCTGGATCGTGGCGACCGGCTTTCTGATCGGCGCGATCCTGTCGGGCGCGGCCGGTTTCATCGGCATGAACGTTTCGGTGCGGGCCAATGTCCGCACCGCGCAGGCGGCGACGCAATCGCTCGGCGCCGGCCTCGAGATCGCCTTCAAATCGGGCGCGGTCACCGGCCTTCTCGTCGCCGGTCTCGCGCTGCTCGGCGTCTCCGGCTATTTCTGGGCGCTGACCGGCCCGCTCCACTATGCTCCCGCCGACCGCACGGTGGTCGACGCCCTGGTGGCGCTCGGCTTTGGCGCGTCGCTGATCTCGATCTTCGCCCGTCTCGGCGGCGGCATCTTCACCAAGGGCGCGGACGTCGGCGCCGATCTCGTCGGCAAGGTCGAGGCCGGGATCCCGGAGGACGATCCGCGCAATCCGGCCACGATCGCCGACAACGTCGGCGACAATGTCGGCGACTGCGCCGGGATGGCGGCCGACCTGTTCGAGACCTATGCGGTGACGGTCGTCGCGACGATGGTGCTCGCCTCGATCTTCTTCGCTGGCAAGGACAATCTCTACGCGACGATGCTTTATCCCCTCGTGATCTGCGGCGCCTGCATCGTCACTTCGATCGTCGGCACCTTCTTCGTCAAGCTCGGCGCCAACAACTCGATCATGGGCGCGCTTTACAAGGGTCTAACCGCGACTGGCGTTCTCTCGATCGTCGGCCTCGCAATCGCGACGCAGTACCTCGGCTGGGGCGAAGTCGGCGTGGTGGCGGGCAAGACGATCATGGGCTCCAACCTTTTTCTTTGTGGACTCATCGGCCTCGTCATCACCGGCCTGATCGTCGTAATCACCGAATATTACACTGGCACCGGCAAGCGTCCGGTGGTCTCCATCGCGCAGGCGTCCATCACCGGCCATGGCACCAACGTGATACAGGGTCTCGCGGTATCCCTCGAGTTGACGGCGCTGCCCGCGCTTGTCATCGTCGCCGGCATCATCTCGACCTACCAACTCGCCGGCCTCTTCGGCACCGCGATCGCGGTGACGACGATGCTTGGCCTCGCCGGCATGATCGTGGCGCTCGACGCCTTCGGCCCGGTCACCGACAACGCCGGCGGCATCGCCGAAATGGCGGGCTTGCCGAAAGAGGTACGCCACGCCACCGACGCGCTCGATGCGGTCGGCAACACCACCAAGGCGATCACCAAGGGCTATGCGATCGGCTCCGCGGGCCTCGGCGCGCTGGTGCTGTTCGCCGCCTACACCAACGACATCCAGCACTTCATCGATATCGGCTCGCCCTATTTCAAGGACATGCAGCCGGTCTCGTTCGATCTCTCGAATCCTTATGTCGTCGCCGGCCTCATCTTCGGCGGCCTCATTCCCTATCTCTTCGGCGGCATCGCCATGACGGCGGTCGGCCGCGCAGCGGGCGCGGTCGTCGTCGAAGTGCGCCGGCAGTTCAAAGAGATGCCCGGCATCATGGAGGGCAAGCAGCGTCCCGACTATGGGCGCGCGGTCGACATGCTCACCAAGGCGGCGATCCGGGAGATGATCATTCCCTCGCTGTTGCCGGTGTTGGCGCCCTTTGTCGTCTATTTCGGCGTGCTGTTGATTTCCGGCTCCAAGGCCTCCGCCTTCGCGGCGCTTGGCGCTTCGCTGCTTGGCGTGATCGTCAACGGGCTGTTCGTCGCGATCTCGATGACATCGGGCGGCGGCGCGTGGGACAACGCCAAGAAGAGCTTCGAAGACGGCTTCGTCGACAAGGACGGCGTCAAGCACTTCAAGGGATCGGACGCCCACAAGGCGTCCGTGACCGGCGACACCGTGGGCGACCCCTACAAGGACACTGCAGGCCCTGCCGTCAATCCGGCGATCAAGATCACCAACATCGTCGCCTTGCTGCTGCTTGCCATCCTGGCGCATTAGAGCCATTTGCAAATGGGTTGACGCACACCGTCATGGCCGGGGCTTGTCCCGGCCACCCACGCGGCGCCGTCACAAAAGCCCTCTGGCGCTAGAATTGTCGGCTCAGCCTGCGGACAATTGCTTTGCAATCGCCTTGGCCGGGAATGACGAAAAGAGTTGCTCGGCGCGTCCACCAGAATGCAGAAGGCGCCAGAGCGCACGGCGAAGGAGTGGACGCCGGTTTCTCGCAAAAAACGCGCGGCGCTTGAGGAATCTGGACGATACGGCGATTTTATCAAATCGCCGCACGGTCCATAGATTTCTGTTGAAGAAGCCGGTCCTCCACTCCCGCGAGCGGCGGGGGTCCACGCTGTTGCCGCGAACCTCTCGTTTTGAACAGCCCGCGCCCTACGCCGCAAGATGCTGCATGACAGCCACGGGTGAGCAGTGGGGGTGAGCGAGAGGAGCGGGGATTCGCCCAAACAGCACAAGGCGCTAAGCGCCAAAGATAACGAACCCTCTGCCCGCGCGGGCAGAGGGTTGATGACCCGCGGCCGTCAACTGAAGTGGAACAGACCCGTCATGATGTTGCGCAGGAAGTCGGGCTCCGCGCCGCCGGTCGGCGTCGTGCGCGAGACGAAATCGAACACCTTGCCGTCCTTCATGCCGTAATTGGCGATGCGGGACACTTTGCCGCCCTTGTCGAAATAGATCGCCAACACGGTCTGGTCGGTCATTTTCGCGTTCATGAAGGCGAGCGGGCGCGACATCTTCTGGCCGATATAGTACCAGGCGTCGCCGCCGACGGTCGACGTCGTCGAGGGCGTGCCCATCAACGCAAGCGCCTGCGGCTTCGTCGTCGCGCCGACCTTGATCTGATCCAGCGTCGGCTGGTCGACCTGATAGCCGCGAACGAAATCGCCGTCGTACCCCATGCAACCGGAAAGCGTGGCGCTGAGGACGACGAGGCCGGCCAGAGCAACGCAACGCGGACGCGCGAAAAGGCTGAATTGTGGTCTCGACAGCATGAGGGCGCTCCGCTTCCCCAAGAAGCTTTTTCACTTGCCAGATCGGCTGTCGATGCCTAACCCAAGGCGCTTACGAAAAGCAAGGCGTCGTATGTTCCTCGCCCGCTGGCGCGCCCGGCGCGTCAACCGCATCCTGATCGAGCAGATTCACGGCGAGATCGTGACGGCTGCGCGCGCGCCGAGGCTCTACGCGGAATGGGCTGTGCCCGACACGCTCGACGGCCGATTCGAAATGGTCGTGCTGCACGCCGGTTTGGCGACGCGGCGATTGGCTCAATTCGGCGACGCCGGCGGCGAAATCGCGCAGGAGCTGGTCGATTGCGTCTTCGCCCACCTCGAAGACGCTCTGCGCGAAATGGCGATCGGCGACGCGGGCGTCGTCAAGCGCTTGAAGGCGATGATCGAATCGTTCTCCGGCCGAAGCGCCGCCTACGCCAAGGCGCTGGACGCCTCCGACGATGAAGGGCTCGCCGCCGCTCTCGCGCGCAACGTCTATGCCGCGTCGACGATGGAGGCGGCGCCGCACGCGAGGGACCTCGCCGCCTATGTCAGGGACGTCGCCGCGGCGTTCGACCGCCGCGAGATAAGCGACTTTACCCACGGGCCGTTTCGCTATCCCGAACGCCTCGGAGGCGCATCATGACCAACGACCTTCCCTTCAGCCGCCCGGTCCGGGTCGAACCGCTGCCGAAGGACGGCCTCAACCAGACGATCGAGGCGGACGCCGCCGAGCGCGCCGCCCTTGCCGCGCTTAACGGCCTTCTCGCCATCGCCAAACTCAGGGCGAACCTCACGCTGCGCAGGGCGGGGCGGGACGCGGTACGCGTCACGGGGCAGGTGCTCGCCGAGGTTACGCAGACCTGCATCGTCTCGCTCGAGCCTTTCGCGGTCATGATCGACGAGCCGGTTGACGTGCGTTTCGCGCCGCCAAGGGAAGCCGCGGCGGGGCGTCGCAAGCAAAGCGACGGCGAGGCCGACGTCGCCCGTTTCGATGCCGAGGACCCGCCTGATCCCGTCGTCGACGGCAAGATCGATCTCGGGGCGCTCGCGGCTGAATTCATGGCGCTCGCGCTCGATCCCTATCCGCGCAAGCCTGGCGCCCTGTTCGAGCCGTCTGACGAGGATGCGCCAAACAATTCGCCGTTCGGCGCGCTCGCCGATCTCGACAAGACGAAGCGCTGAGCGCGCGCCCTAGCTAGCGCGGGGCAGGGCCATGCGCTCCTGCGGTCCGATCCAGAGGCGCAGCCGTTCAGAGCGCCTGAGAAAGTCGACGCTGACGGTGCGGCTGATCTTGTCGGCGTCCAGGGCGCGGATGAGATCGGCGACGCTCGTCACCGACTTGCCGTCGAGGGCGACGATAAGGTCGCCCGTGAGCAATCCGGCCTGAGCCGCCGGCCCGTTTTGGTCGACCGTGAGCAGCCGCGCGCCGCTCGACTGTTCGACGCCGAGTCGCACTGCGATTCGGCGCGGAATCGGCATCGTCGCCGCGCCGACGCCGATATAGGCGCGGCGCACGCGACCATGGCGCGCGATTTCGCCGGCGACGAAGTTCGCCGTGTTGGAGGCGACCGCGAAGCAGATGCCCTGCGCGCCCATGATGATGGCCGTGTTGATGCCGATCACCTCGCCGCTCGATGACACCAGCGGCCCCCCGGAATTGCCGGGATTGAGCGCTGCGTCGGTCTGCACGACGTCCTCGATCATGCGGCCCGAGCGCGATTGCAGCGTGCGCCCGAGCGCCGAGACGACGCCGGTCGTGACGGTCGCGTCGAAGCCCAGGGGGTTGCCGATCGCGATCGCGATCTGACCGCGGCGCAGTTTCCCGCTGTCGCCGAGCCGCGCCGCGGGCAAAGTGACGCTCTCGTCGACGCGCAGGAGGGCGAGATCCGTGTCCGGGTCGTCGCCCAGCACGCGCGCCTGCAGCTCGCGCCCTTCGAGCGTCGTCAGGACGACGCTGCGGGCGCCTTGCACGACGTGGCTGTTGGTCAGCGCAAGGCCGTCGGGCGAGATGATCACGCCCGAGCCGGAGCCTGCGCCACGGCCGCCACGGCGAACGTCGATCCGAACGACGCTCGGGCCGACGCGGTCGACGACATCCGCGACGACCCTGGAGTAACCGTCGAGCAGGGCGGAATCGCTCGCCGCCGAGGGCTGGCCAAAGCCGCTCGACGCGCCGTCGTCAACCGCAAAGAGCACTTCTGAGAAAGGAACTGTGTCGAACATGTGACGGCATATGGGAGGGCTCGACGGCGCCTGCAAGACGGCTCGCTGACCTTGACCTCGTCGCCGGCCGAGCCGTCCGGTGCAAAGGCGTCTCCAAAGTGTTTCGAAATGCAACAAGCGTCGTGGCCCGCCGCTTGCGTCTGGATGATCGGGCTCGAAATCGGGCCCGCAGCGGGACGTGAAGCCGAGGCGGCCTCCGCCGGCTCGTAAAGCAATCTCGGTCTGAATCATGAGTCCAGGACGGGACGCGATGACCCACCATGATCGAGGTCCAACCAGCGGGAGCTGGCAGGTGACGGGCGAAGGCCAGGGGAAGCGGTCGCGAATCGTGCTGATCGAGCCCCGGACCTGGCTGCGCGAGTGCTTGGCTTACGCCTTGGAGGACTTTCTCCCGGAGATGGCGATCGAGGCCGTCGCCTCGGTGAGCGAGGTCGCCCCCGGACCGGTCGCGCTGTTTCTGATCGGTGTCGATCCGCGGTCGGCGGACGAAATGACCGCTCTCTCGGATCGTATCGACACGCTGCGCGGGCTTGGCGAAGGGGCGCCGATCGCCGCCTATCTCCATTCCAACGGCGCCGATATCGTCGCGTCGCTGACTGCGATGGGCGTGGTGGGCGTCATCCTGCCGGATTCCGGCGTCAAGATCGCGGTCGCCGCCGTTCGCCTGATGGCGGCAGGGGGAATCTTCAGGCCGGTGATCGTGCGCGCCTACAAGGAAGAGAGCGCCGCGGAACCGTCGCCGATCGTCCCGCAGAGGTCGCCGACTTCACCGCCTTCGCCGCAACCCCAGGCGACCGAGCCGCCGTCGGCGGCGAGCCTGACGCCGCGCGAGCGCGAGGTGCTGGTCCGGCTGCGCGCCGGGCGCGCCAACAAGACCATCGCCTTCGATCTGCAAATTTCCGAGGGCACGGTGAAGGCGCATCTGCGCAGCATCATGGCGAAGCTCAACGCCACCAACCGTACGCAGGCCGCCGTTCGTTTCAGCGCGTCTCAACCTGTCCTGCGTCCGCGCGACGATCGCGACCCGCCCGATACGAAGTAGGCGCTTAGAGCGTCGCTCGTCATCTCCGCCGCGCCGCCAGGGCCGCGAGGATCGCGTGGGCTCGAGGCGAATCGAACAGCGCCTCGACGTCGACGGCGAGCTTGTGGCGCCAATTGGGACGCTCGCGGTCGGTGCCGGGCAGATTGGTCGCGTTCCTCTCCCCCGCCAGATCGTCGAATTGGGCGCTCGCGAACAACGAGCCGGCGCCCGCCAGAAAGGCGTGAACCGCCGCCGCCAGCGGGTCGGACATTGGCGCCGAGAGATCCTCGCCGTTGCCGGAAAGGCCCAGCGCGGCGAACAGGGCCCGCTTCTCGAGCAGGCGCTCGCCGATTTCCTGATGGGCGTCTTCGAGGCTGACGAAGCCGAGCGAGAGACGCTCGGCGATGTCGGCCCCGGACCACCAGCCGGCGAGCGTCGGCAGATCGTGGGTGGCGACGCAGGCGACCGACAGCGGCGGATATTGGGCTGGCGGCAGGAAGTCGGCGCCGCGCCGCTCGAACCAGAGCACGCGCATTCCCGGAATTTTGGCGCGCGTCAGCGTGTCGCGGAAGCCCTGTGGGACGGTGCCGAGATCCTCGCCGATCACCGTGCAGCGATGGCGTTGGCTCTCCAAGGCGACATGACCAATGAGATCGTCGAAAGGGTAGGCGAGATAGGCTCCCTCGGCCGGGCGGGCGCCGTCGGGCACGACGAAGAGCCGCGTCAGGCCCATCGCATGGTCGATGCGCAGCATGCCGGCGTGGCGCATGTTCGCCGCGAGCAGCGCGCTGAAGCCGCGCCAGCCGTCCACCGCCGAGGCGTGCGGGTCCGGCGGCTGAACGTTCCAGACCTGTCCCTGCGCCGAAAATGGGTCGGGCGGCGCGCCAACGCTCACGCGCTGCGCAAGTTCGCTCGCGCGGGCCCAGCTTTCCGCGCCGTCCGGCGCCGCGCCGACCGCGAGATCGCGGTAGAGGCCGATGTCGAGCCCGGCGTCCCGGGCACGCTTCGCCGCGGCCGCCAATTGCCGATCCGCCAGCCATTGCGTGAAGAGGGCGAACGCGACATCGTCGGCATGCTCGGCGGCTTTGCGCTCGAGCGCTTCACGCTCGCCCGCGCGCAACGCGCCGGGCCAGCGGCGCCAGTCTTCGCCCGCCCGCTCTCGCGCGATCGCCTGGAAAATGACGAAGCGACGCAGCGCGTCGCCGCCTTGCTCGACGAAGCGGGCGTGGTCGGCGAAGAGCGGATCGGCCGCGGTGCGTGCCCGGGCGCGCTTGAATGCGGCGAAGCGCGCCGCGAGCGTCTGGCGCTTGATCGCCCACACCGCCTCGTAGTCGACCGCCGAGGCGTGCGACGCCGCTTCGATCGCGCCGGCCAGCGCCGCGATCGTCGCATCGCTTGCGTCGTCGCGCGGCAGGCCGACTGGGTCGAGGACGTCGATGTGGAGGGGATCGATGAAGCGCCTGTCCGAGGGGTGATAGGGGCTGCAGCGAAGACGGTCGGATTCCGCCAAGGCGTGGAGGGGGTTGACGCCGAGAAACGCGGCCCCGGCCCGACCGGCCCGCTCTCCGGCGAGAGCGAGCGTCGTCAGATCGCCGATCCCCTGGTCGCGGGCGCGGCGCAAGGCGTAAAGCTGCGCCGAGAGGCCGAAACGGCGACGGAGCGCTCCCTCGGCGCCGTAGGCCTCCGGCGGCGCGACCGTCAAAGCGCATTCGACCCCGTCGAGGACGAGGCGATGGCGGCCGGTCGGCAATTCCGGCAGTTCGATCTCGCGTTCGAGCACGGTGCGCCCATCGGCGAGGAGGCGGGTCGTCGCCTCGCTCTCGGGCGCGCGCCAGTCGATTGTGCGACCGTCCTCCGTGACGATGCGGGGTTCGAGGCGGCGGACCGGCTCGCCGGGATCGACGCGAGCAGGAACGCGCAGCGGCTCGCCGAGCCGCCACACCAACGCGTTCGGCAGGCGGCGCGCGGTCGTCTCCTCGACGAGTCGAGCCAGACTTTCGCGTAATTGCGCTTGCGAAGCCGCCGGCAGGCGCAAAGCGTCGAGCAAGGCGAGCTTGGTCTCGGGCGGGACGATGGTGCGCCGGCCTTCGACGTCCCACCAATCCGGCGCAATGCCGGCCGCCTGGGCGAGCGCGTCGATCTCGCGCGCGTCTGGCGCCCTGCCGCGCTTGGGGTCGCCTGCAGCATCGAGTTCGGCGAGGATGAGCGTCGCGCGCGGGGCGATGCGGGCGCGGTCGGCCACCGCCAGCGGCGCGTCGTCGTGCGCATCGTCGGCCGTGTCGATGAGAATGCGCCACGTCTTGCCGTCCCTCGGCTCAGGCAGGCGCAGAAACCCCGGCCGCGCGGCGCGGTTGAACGCAACCGCCACGCGATCGACGCCGTTCGGTTCGGGCGCGGCGAGGATGGCGACGAGAACGTCGCCGTCCAGCGCGTCCCATTGCGCCGCCGAGCTCAACGACGCCTCGGCGTCGCGCCATTCGACATCAGGGATGCCGGAGCCGTCGACGGCTTGGCCCGACAGCCAGGCCTGAGCTCGACAGCGCGGGATGCTCGCGCCTGATTTTCGACAGACGGCGCACGAAAGCGATCAGCGCGGCGTCGGCGCGGCTCCAGTCGATCCACGAGATCGCGTTGTCCTGCGCATAGGCGTTGTTGTTGCCGCGCTGGCTGTGGCCGAGCTCGGAGCCCATGGCGAGCATTGGCGTCCCGCGGGAAACGAAGGTCAGCGCAAGCAGATTGCGTTGATCGCGGAGCCGCGCGGTGTGGATCGCCGGATCCTCCGATGGCCCCTCGGCGCCGTGATTCCAGGAGAAGTTCTCGTTCGTTCCGTCGTGGTTATATTCGCCGTTGGCCTCGTTGTGCTTTTGCGTATAGGCGACGATGTCGGCGAGGGTGAAGCCGTCGTGCGAGGCCACGAAGTTCACGCTCTTGGCCGCGTTTCGCGCGTTGGCGAAAACATCGTGCGAGCCGGCGAGGCGGGTCGCGAGTTCCCCCGCATCCGGGCGTCGCCACGCCAGAAGCGGCGCGCGGAGTCGCGGAAGCGATCGTTCCATTCGCCCCAGGCGTCGGGAAACGCGCCGAGGCGATAGCCGCCGGGACCGACATCCCACGGCTCGGCGATCATTTTCGCCTGGCTCAGAATCGGATGTTCCGCGATCGCCGAGAACATCGGCGCATGGCGATCAAAGCCTGAGGCGCGCCGTCCCAGCGCCGTCGCGAGATCGAAGCGGAAGCCGTCGACGCCGCCGAACGTCATCCATCGTTCCATGGCCGCGATCGCCATGCGCACCACCGGCGGACGGTCGAGCGCGAGGCAATTGCCGCAGCCCGTGTCATTGACGTAGCGCGCGGGATCGTCCGGCAGGAGCCGGAAGTACGAGGCGTTGTCGAGACCGCGGAAAGAGATCGTCGGCCCCAGTTCGTCGCTCTCGCCGTTGTGGTTGAGCACGATGTCGAGGATCGCCTCCATCCCGGCGGCGTGCAGCGCGTCGGTCGCAGCGCGCACGTTCGCCCAGCCGTCCGGCGCGAGGCGCGGATCGGGGGCGCCGAGGACGACCGGGTTATAGCCCCAGGCGTTGTTGAGCCCGAGCGCCGGCAGATGGCGCTCGTCGACCCAGGGGTCGGCCGGCATGATTTCGACCGTCGTGACGCCGAGCGCGGTGAGATGATCGATTACGCCAGGGTGCGCGAGACCGGCGAAACGACCTCGCGCCTCCTCCGGGATGTCGGCGCGCAGCTTGGTGAGGCCGCGCAGATTGGCCTCGTAGATGACGGTGCGATCCCAGGGGATGCGCTGTCGCCCTGGCTCGCCGGCCTTCGGCGCGATCGCAAGCGCCTTGGGCGCAAAGGGCCCGCTGTCGACCCCGAAGGCGAACATTGAAGGATGCAAAAGGAACGGCCTGTCGAAGGCGCAGGCGTAGGGGTCGGCGAGCAGCTTCGAGACGTCGAAGCGATGGCCTTGTAGCGGATCGAACAGGCCGTCGACGCGCAGGCCGTAGCGCGCGCCGGTCCGGACGCCGGCGACCTTTGCGCGATGGACGCCGTCGGCGCCGGGCTCGAGCCTTGTGCGCTGGATTTCGCGCCCGCCGTCCGCGTCGTACAGGCAAAAATAGACGGCGCTCGCGTGGGCTGAGAAGACCGCGACTTCAGCGCCGGCGGGCGTCAGGACGACGCCAGGCGCCGCGCTCGCCTTCAAAACCTCGTTCATGCCGCGCTCCGCGCGAGCGCGCGATAAAGCGCCGCGTAGCGCTTGGCCGGCCCGCGCCAGGAAACGTCGGCGCGCATGCCGTTGAGGCGTAGCCGGCGCATCGTCGCGACGTCGCGAAAGTGGGCGAGCGCGCGGTCGAGCGCGTAAGAGAGGGGGTCGACATCGGGCGGCGAAAATTGAACGCCGGTCGCGACGCCTGCATTGATCGCGGCGTCGTTCGAGTCGATCACCGTGTCGGCGAGACCGCCGACGCGGGTGACGACCGGCGTTGCACCGTAGCGCAGGGCGCAGAGCTGGGTCAGTCCGCAGGGCTCGAAGCGGGAGGGCACCACGATGAAATCCGATCCTGCCTGCATCAGATGGGCAAGCGCCTCGTCATAGCCGAATTCGCAGCCGACTGCGCCCTTGTGAGTGCGCGCGGCGGCGCCGAAACCTTCCTGCAGCGCGATCTCGCCCGCGCCGAGGATCGCCAATTGCGCGCCGGTCGAGGTAAGCCGCGGCAGCGCGGCGAGCAGGAGGTCCAGACCCTTCTGGCTCGTCAGGCGGGAAATGACCCCGAACAAAGGAATTTCGACGCCCGTCGTCAGGCCGAAGCGCTGCTGCAAGGCGACCTTGTTGCGCGGGCGCATGTCGATGCGAAGCGCGCTGTAGTTTTGCGCGAGGTTGGGATCGGTGGCGGGGTTCCACACCATGTCGTCGATGCCGTTGACGATGCCTTCGACCACGTTGGCGCGGGCGCGCAGCAGACCGTCGAGCGCCATGCCGAAGGCGGGCGTCAGGATCTCCCGCGCATAGGTCGGCGAGACGGTCGTGATGCGATCGGCGAACTGAAGGCCCGCCTTGAGAAAGCCGACGCCACTGAAATATTCGACGCCGTCGATCGCCAGCGCGCTCGGGGGAAAGCCGAGCGGCCTGAGCAGCGACGCAGCGTAGTGCCCTTGGAAGGCGATGTTGTGGATGGTGAGGATGGTACTGGGAGCGGAGCCGCCGTCGTAGTGGAGATAGGCCGGCGTCAGGGCCGCCTGCCAATCGTGGAGGTGGACGACCTTGGGCGCGAAGCTTGCGATCGCGCCTTTCGCGATGTCCGCGCCGACGCGCGCGAGAGCCGCGAAGCGATAAGCGTTGTCGTTCCAATCGAGCCCGTCGGGGCCGAGATAGGGATTGCCCGCCCGGTCGTAGAGATGCGGCGCGTCGAGGACGAAGAGGTCGAGCCCGGCGGCGCGCCCAGCGAGCACTCTCGCCGGACCGCCGAACAGGGCAGGGTAGGCGTGCGCCGTCTCCGCCGCCTGCAGCTTGGCGACAATCGCGGGATAGCCGGGGACAAGCGTGCGCAGCGCGACATCCTCGCGCGCGAGCGCTCCCGGCAAGGCGCCGGCGACGTCGGCAAGTCCGCCCGTCTTGATCAGCGGATAGACTTCCGAGGCGACCGACAGAGCGACGAGAGCGCTCATCAGGCGAGCTTGTCGAGCATGGCCTGTGTGATCAGCGTCACACCTTGCTCGGTTCGCCGGAATCGCTTCGCGTCAAGATCGGGATCCTCGCCGACGACGAGGCCGTCCGGGATCGTGACATTCGCGTCGATGACCGCTTTTTTTAGCTGCGCGCCGCGACCGATCTGGACATAGGGCATGATGACCGCTTCGTGGATGGTCGCGTAGGAGTGCGCGTGAACGCCGGTGAACAGCAGCGAGCGCGAGACCGCGGCGCCGGAAATTATGCAGCCGCCCGACACCAGCGAGGAAATGGCGACGCCCCGCCGGCCGTCGAGGTCGTGGACGAATTTGGCGGGTGGCGTGATCTCGCCATAGGTCCAGATCGGCCAGGCGCGGTCGTAGAGATCGAGATCAGGAACGATGTCGGTGAGATCGATGTTAGCCGCCCAGTAAGCGTCGACGGTGCCGACGTCGCGCCAGTAGATGTGTGATTCTTCGTTCGCCGTCACGCAAGACTGCGAGAAGTGGTGCGCCACCGCCGTCCCTTTGGCGACGAGATGGGGAATGATGTCCTTGCCGAAGTCGTGCGCCGAATTCGGGTCGGCCGCGTCCCGCTTGAGCTCCTCGATCAGGAACTTGGTCTCGAACACATAGATGCCCATGCTGCACAGCGCCCTGTCCGGCTTGCCGGGCATCGAGGGCGGCGAGGCGGGCTTCTCGAGGAAGGAAAGGATCTTGTTGCTCTCGTCGACGTGCATCACGCCGAAGCTCGAGGCCTCTTCCAGCGTCGCCTCGAGGCACCCCACGGTCACGTCGGCCTTGGACTCGACGTGCTGCTGGAGCATCTTTTCGTAGTCCATTTTGTAGATATGGTCGCCGGCGAGCAGCACCATGAAGTGCGGCGCATAGCTCTCGATGATGTCGATGTTCTGATAAACCGCGTCGGCCGTGCCGAGATACCACATGGTCTCCGAGACGCGCTGGGAGGCCGGCAGGATGTCGAAGCTCTCGTTGCGCTCGGGGCGGAAGAAGTTCCAGCCGCGCTGCAAGTGGCGGATCAGGCTGTGCGCCTTGTATTGCGTTGCGACCGCGATGCGCCGGATGCCGGAATTGAGCGCGTTGGAGAGCGCGAAATCGATGATGCGCGATTTGCCGCCGAAGTAGACGGCAGGTTTGGCGCGCCGGTCGGTCAACTCCATCAGGCGGCTGCCGCGCCCGCCGGCCAGCACATAGGCCATCGCGTGGCGGGAGTAGGGCGGCTCCGGCGTGGCGTCTCGAATCGCTTCCTTGGCGGTCATGCGTCCCTCCCTACAGTCTTAAGCCTTCGGTAAACGCGCTTGCGCACGTTTGTGTTCACTTCGCCTCGTAGACAAGGAAGATTGTCGCCAACGGCGGCAAAGTGAGGGGCGCCGAGGCCGGCAGGCCGTGCAAGGGCCTCTCTTCCGCTTCGACGCCGCCGAGGTTGCCGACGTTGGAGCCGCCGTAGATCGCCGCGTCGGTGTTGAGCGCCTCTCGCCAGTGCCCGATACGCGGCAGGCCGATCCGATAGTTATAGCGCACGATGGGCGTGAAATTGCATACGATCGCGACCGGCGGATCGTCCGGACCGCCCATCCGCAGGAACGCGATCACCGATTGGGCGTCGTCGTTGACGACAATCCAGCGGAAGCCCTCCTGCTCGCAGTCGCGCGCGTGGAGCGAGGGCTCGCCGACGTAAAGCCGGTTGAGATCGCGCACGAGGGCCTGAAGGCCTTGATGCGGCCAATAGTCGAGCAGCCGCCACGGCAGGGCGTCGTCGGAATTCCATTCGCTCGTCTGGCCGAACTCCTGGCCCATGAAGAGCAGCTTCTTGCCGGGATGGCCCCACATGAAGCCGTAATAGGCGCGCGCGTTGGCGAAGCGCTGCCACTCGTCGCCGGGCATCTTGCCGATCAGCGAGGCTTTGCCGTGCACGACCTCGTCGTGCGAAATGGGCAGCACGAAATTTTCGGCGAAAGCGTAGAGCAAGCCGAAGGTCAGCTTGTCGTGGCTCCACCGCCGGTGGACAGGGTCACGCGACATGTATTCGAGCGTGTCGTGCATCCAACCCATGTTCCACTTGAAGCCGAAGCCGAGACCGCCGTGGCTGGTCGGCATCGAGACGCCGGGGAAGGATGTCGATTCCTCGGCGATGGTGTGCGCACCCGAAAACTCGCCGTAGACAAGTTCGTTGGCGCGCTTGAGGAACGCGATGGCGTCGAGATTCTCGTTGCCGCCCTTGACATTGGGCAGCCATTCCCCGGCTTTTCGCGAATAATCGAGGTAGAGCATCGAGGCGACCGCGTCGACGCGCAGGCCGTCGACATGGTAGCGGTTCACCCAATAGAGGGCGCTTGCGTAGAGAAAGTTTGCGACCTCCTTGCGCCCATAATCGTAGATCGCGGTATTCCAGTCTGGGTGAAAGCCGCGACGCGGATCGGGGTGCTCGTAGAGCGGGCCGCCATCGAAATGCGCGAGACCGTGTTCGTCGGTCGGAAAGTGCGCCGGGACCCAGTCGAGGATGACGCCGAGGCCGGCGGCGTGCGCCCGATCGACGAAGCGCGCGAAGGCGGCGGGATCGCCGAAGCGCCGGGTTGGCGCGAACAGTCCGATCGGCTGGTACCCCCAGGACATGTCGAGCGGATGCTCGGTGATCGGCATCAATTCGAGATGCGTGAAGCCGAGATCGGCGGCGTAGGGGATCAATTGATCCGCCAGCTCGTCGTAGGTGAGGAAGCGCCCGCCTTCGCCCCGCCGCCACGAGCCGAGATGGACCTCGAAGATCGACATCGGGCGGCGGCGCGCCTCGCCTTGGTCGCGCTTTTCGAGATAGTCGGCGTCGCTCCAGACGAAATTGTCGGTTCGCGCGACGACCGAGGCGGTGGACGGCCGCATCTCCGCCGCGAAGCCGAGCGGATCGGCTTTCAGCGGCTGCAGCACGCCCGCCGCCGAAACGATCTCGTATTTGTAGACCGCTCCGGCGCTCAGATGCGGGATGAAGATCTCCCACAGGCCGCTGTCGATGCGCTTGCGCATCTGACAGCGCCGGCCGTCCCATTGGTTGAAGTCGCCGACCACCGAGACGCGCGAAGCGTTGGGCGCCCAAACGGCGAACAGGACCCCGTCGGCGCCTTCGTGCGTGACGAGTTGTGCGCCCAGGCGCCGATAGAGCTCGTGATGCGAGCCTTCGACCAACAGGTGATCGTCGAGCGGGCCGAGCGCGGGGCCGAAAGCATAGGCGTCCTCGTAGGACTTCGACGCCGTCCGCGCGCACGACCTCTAGCCGATAGACCGGCCGCTCCTTAAGGCCGGGCGCGAGGCCCTCGAAGAAGTCGCCCTTGCGGCGCTTCAGCTCGGCGATCGGCGCCCCGTCGCGGGTCAGCGCCCGGATCCTGAGCGCCTCCGGCGCGAAGGCGCGGATCACCCAGCCGAGCGGCGTCAGATGCGGGCCGAGGACCGCGAACGGATCCTCGTGCCGAGCGGCGGCGATCGCATCGATGTCCCGCTCGTTCGCCTGCCAGACCTCGAGCATGCCGCTCATCCTTTCAGGCGATGGGTCGGAACGGAGCGTTCCAGATTTCCTGAGCGTATTCGGCAATCGTGCGGTCCGACGAGAACCAGCCGACGTTTGCGGTGTTGAGAATGCTCGATCTTATCCAGGCCTTCCGGTCGCGCCAGGCCTGGTCGATCTTCATCTGGGTCCCCCAATAGGCGTCGAAGTCGGCGCAGACCATGAAGTAGTCATGGTGCGTCAAACTGTCGACAAGACCGCGGTATCGGCCGCGATCGTCGGGGGAGAAGATGCCGGAGGCGATTTCGTCGAGCGCCTCGCGCAGGATGGGCGAGGCGGCGATGCGCGCGCTCGAATCGATGCCCTGCGCCCGCGCCGCTTCGACCTCCTCGGCCGTCAGTCCGAAGATGAAGATGTTGTCGTCGCCGACCAACCCCTTCAGTTCGACGTTCGCGCCGTCGAGCGTGCCGACCGTCAAGGCCCCGTTCAGCGCCATCTTCATGTTGCCGGTGCCCGACGCCTCCATGCCGGCGGTCGAGATTTGCTCGGAGAGGTCGACCGCGGGAATGATCGTCTCGGCGAGGCTCACATTGTAGTTGGGCAGGAACACCACTTTGAGCAGACCGCGCACGGTCGGGTCGGAATTGACGACCCGCGCGACGTCGATCGCGAGCTTGATGATCAACTTGGCTTGAACGTAGCTCGCCGCCGCCTTGCCGGCGAAGATCTTCACGCGGGGCGCAAAGTCGATCGTCGGATTGGAGCGGATGGTGTTGTAGCGGGCGATCGTCTCGAGGATGTTGAGAAGCTGGCGCTTGTACTCGTGGATGCGCTTGATCTGAACGTCGAACATCGCGTCGGGATCGATGCGTAGATTGAGCGTCTCGGCGACGTGGCGGGCGAGCGCGACCTTGTTGGCGCGACGCGCGAGGGCGATTTGCTCCTGCATCGACGAATCGTCGGCGAAGCGCGCCAGACCGCGTAGCGTGTCGGCGTTGTGCAGCGCCTTTTCGCCCAGCGAGGAGGTGATGATCCGGGTAAGCCGCGGGTTGCACTCGATCAGCCAGCGACGGAAGGTGATGCCGTTCGTCTTGTTGGTGATGCGGCCGGGATAGACCGAGTCGAGGTCGCGAAACACCGTCTCGCGCATCAGATTGGTGTGCAGGCCGGACACGCCGTTGATCTTGTGCGACCCGACGAAAGCGAGCGCGCCCATGCGCACGCGCCGCCCGGAATGCTCGTCGATCAGCGAGATGGAGGCGAGGAGATTGGGGTCGCCGAGCCCGCGTCGCCGCGCGCCGTCGAGATGCATCGCGTTGATGAGGTAGATGATCTGCATGTGGCGCGGCAGCAGCCGCTCCATCAGCGGAACGGGCCAGCTCTCGAGCGCCTCCGGCAGCAGCGTGTGGTTGGTGTAGGAAAAGACCGCCTGCGTGATCGTCCACGCTTCGTCCCAGTCGAGCCGATTGAGGTCGACCAGAATGCGCATCAGTTCGGCGACCGCGATCGCGGGATGGGTGTCGTTGAGCTGGACCGCGACGTGATCGGCGAGCGTGCGGATGTCGCGATGCTGCTTCACATGCCGGCGCACCAGATCGAGCAGCGAGGCGGAGGCGAAGAAATATTCCTGCCGCAGGCGCAGCTCCTGGCCGGCCGGCGTCGCGTCGCTGGGATAGAGCACCTTCGAGATCGATTCGGCGCGCACGCTGTCGGTCAGCGCGCCGATGTAGTCGCCGGCGTTGAAGGCGTCGAGCTTCAGCGGATCGACTGCACGCGCCGACCAAAGCCGCAACGTGTTCACGTGCCGTCCGCGCCAGCCGACGATCGGCGTATCGTAGCCGACCGCCTCGACCGTCTCGTCGGGATGCCAGACGTGATGAACCATCTCTTCGCCGTGCGGCGCCGCCTCGACCCATCCGCCGAAGCCGATCGCGTAATTCGACTCCGGCCGCTCGAACTCCCAGGGGTTGCCATGCAACAGCCAGTCCTCAGGCGCCTCCTGCTGCCAGCCGTTGCGGATGATCTGGCGGAAGAGGCCGTTGTCGTAGCGGATGCCGTAGCCGTGAGCGGCGATCGAGAGCGTCGCCATGCTGTCCATGAAGCAGGCGGCGAGGCGACCGAGACCGCCGTTGCCGAGCGCGGCGTCCGATTCGACGCGCCTTAACGCGCTCAGGTCGAGGCCGAGCTGCGACAGCGCCGCGCTCATCGGCTCGACGATGCCGAGGTTGGTCATCGCGTCGAACAGCATCCGCCCGATCAGGAATTCGAGCGAGAGGTAATAGACGCGCTTGCGGTCGTCGGCGTAGGCGGCGTTGGTCGAATCGATCCAGTGCTCGACGACGATGTCGCGCGTTGCGAAGGCGACCGCGAGAAACCAGTCGCGCTGGCTGGCCGCGACCGTGTTCTTGCCGACAGAGTAGGTGAGCTTGGCGAGGACGGCGGCTTTTAGCTCCTCCGCCGTATATTGGCGAACAGCGTCGGCGCTTTCCGAGCCTGCCCGAGGGACGGCGTGATCTTGGGTCGGCAGGTCGTTCATGTCGGCTCGTCTCCGGTGCGCGACTGCACCTTGGTTCTAACATGGTTGAGAATCTTCTCAATATTCTCTAACGATCGCATGAAGATCCGCGAGGCGCGCCATCGCCGAGGACGGCTGGCCCGCAAACGCGCTTACGGAGGCCAGCGGATGAAGGTGGACGGGCGAGCCTATCGCACCATCTGGTCGACCCCGGACGGCGCCGTCGAGACGATCGACCAAACGCTGCTGCCGCATCGCTTCGCCACCGTGCGGATCGAAACCCTCGAGGACGCCGTCGCCGCGATCAAGACCATGATCGTGCGCGGCGCGCCGCTGATCGGCGCCACCGCCGCCTATGGCCTCGCCCTCGCGCTTCGCCGCGGCGCCGACGACCGCGCGCTGAGCGATGCCTACCGCGCGCTCCTGGCGAGCCGGCCGACGGCGGTCAATTTGCGCTATGCGCTCGACGACGTGCGCGCCATCGTCGCTCCGCTTGCGGCCTCTGAACGCGCCCAAGCGGCCTGGGCCCGCGCCGGCGCGCTCTGCGAGGAGGACGTCGCGCTGAACCGGCGGATCGGCGAAGCCGGACTGCCGCTGATCGAGCGGTTGCATCGCGAGCGGGATCGAACCGTGAACATCCTGACCCATTGCAACGCCGGCTGGCTCGCGACGGTCGACTGGGGCACGGCGACGGCGCCGATCTACATGGCGCACGACCTCGGGATCCCGGTGCACGTTTTCGTCGACGAGACGCGGCCGCGCAATCAGGGCGCGTCGCTGACCGCCTTCGAACTCGGCCAGCATGGCGTGCCGCATACGATCGTCGCCGACAACGCGGGCGGCCATCTGATGCAACACGGGCGGATCGATATGGCGATCGTCGGCGCGGACCGGATCACCGCGCGCGGCGACGCCGCCAACAAGATCGGCACCTATCTCAAGGCGCTTGCGGCGCGCGCCAACGGCGTTCCGTTCTACGTCGCTGCGCCGCACACGACCTTCGACTGGACGATCCACGACGGCCTCGCGGAAATCGAGATCGAGGAGCGCGACCCCGCCGAGGTGACGCATATGGTCGGGCGGCTCGATGACGGCGGCGTCGCCCGCGTCGCCGTGACGCCGGCCGGCAGTCCGGCGCTCAATCCCGCCTTCGACGTGACGCCGGCGGCGCTGATCGACGGGTTCATCACCGACCGCGGCGTCTGCGCCGCCAACGAAGCCGAGCTCGCCGCTCGCTTCGCCAAGTCAATCAAGCCGTAATTCGCTTAAGGCGGCGTTGCGCTATTTCGGCTTGGCGTCCTCCTGCGCCTTGTTCGCCGCGTCGAGGGCTTGCTGGGCGGCCGCGAGGCGCGACTGGAGATCGGTCAGCGTGCGGTTCGCATCTTCGGTGCGCCGTTGCAGATCGGAAAACTGCGCCTGGGCCTCGGTGATCTGGCTCTCGACGCCGTTGAGCTGGTCGGTCTCGCTCTTCAGGCGCGCTTCGACCGCCTGCAGGTCGCGCGTCTTCGCACTCGCTTCCTCCTGCGTGCCGGAGACGGCGAGCTTGGCCTCGCTGATCCGCTTGGTGAGGTCGGCGATCTCGTTCTGCGCCGCAGCGCGGGCGGCGACGGCGTCGGTCAGCGCCTTCTGGGCGTCCTTGGCCTGCTTGTCGAGGTCGGCCGCGGTTCCCGCCGCCTTTTGCAGATTCTGCAGGTCGGCGGCCATGCCCTCGCGCGCCAATTCGGCGCGCTTCAGGGCGTCGTCCATCTGAGAGCGGACGTCCGCGGCCTGCGACCAGAAATAGGAGACCAGCAGCCAGCCGACGATCGCTAGAGCGGCGAGCGCGAGCGGCACAGGCCGGCGGAAATCGTCGGATGCGTCATAGGCCATTCTCGTCTCCCATGCGCGCTTTTGACCGTGGTGGGCGCGCTGGCGCCCATATTGGGGCCCGCGCAGCCGTCCGCCAAGCGCAAAATGGCAATTGGAGCAATCTCGTTCACGAAGTGCGGACGATGCATGACTTTGTTGTGGGCGGTCATTGAAAGAATTGGGGACGGATCGGCTGCCAAGCGCCTCCATCGGGGCTGGACGAGGCCGGCGACAGGCGACACAATTGGAACAGCGGCCGCCAAGAACCGCCCCGGAGACCCGCCAGTGAAATTTTCCTTCGCCAATCTCGCCCGCCAGGCTTTGAGCGGCCATCAGGGTTGGCCGGAACAGTGGCGTTCGCCCGAGCCCAAGCGCGTCCTACGACGCGGTCATCGTCGGGGCGGGCGGACACGGTCTCGCGACGGCCTATTACATGGCCAAAGAGCACGGGATGCGCGAACATCGCCGTTGTCGAAAAGGGGTGGCTCGGCGGCGGCAACACCGGGCGCAACACGACGATCGTGCGCTCCAACTATCTCTGGGAGGCCTCCGAGGCGATCTACGGCCACGCCCACAAGTTGTGGCCGGCGCTCTCCCAGGAACTCAACTACAACGTGATGTTCTCGCCGCGCGGCGTCATGCTGCTCGCCCACAGCCACCACGACGAGCACGCCTTCAAGCGGCACATCCACGCCAATCGGCTGGCCGGAACGCCGAATGAATGGCTGACGCCCGAGCAGGCGAAGGAATTCTGCCCCATCCTCAATATCGATCCGCGCATTCGCTATCCCGTCGTCGGCGCCGCTCTGCAGCGGACCGGGGGCACGGCGCGGCACGACGCCGTCGCCTGGGGCTATGCGCGCGGCGCCTCCGCGCTCGGCGTCGACATCATTCAGAATTGCGAGGTCAAGGCGATCCGACGCGACCCTTCGGGCGCGGTCAGCGGGCTCGATACGACGCGCGGCGCCATTGCGACCAAGAAGATCGGCGTCGTCGCGGCGGGCAACACCAGCGTCGTCATGGCGATGGCGGGCATCCGGATGCCGCTCGAATCCTTTCCCCTGCAGGCGCTCGTCTCCGAGCCCTTGAAGCCGATCATGCCCTGCGTCGTGATGTCCAACACCATCCACGCTTACATGTCGCAATCCGACAAGGGCGAATTGGTGATCGGGGCAGGGACCGACGGCTATGTCTCCTACAGCCAGACCGGCGCTCTGCACGTCGCTTCGTCCACGCTCGAGGCGATTTGCGAGATGTTCCCGATCGCCTCCCGCGTCCGCATGATGCGCAACTGGGGCGGCATCGTCGACACGACGCCGGACCGCTCGCCAATCATCGGCAAGACGCCCGTGCCTGGCCTTTTCGTCAATTGCGGCTGGGGCACGGGCGGCTTCAAGGCGACGCCGGGCTCGGGCCACGTCTTCGCCCACCAGGTGGCGACGGGCGAACCGCATCCCATCAACGCCCCCTTCGCGCTCGACCGCTTCCGCACGGGCGCGCTGATCAACGAAGCGACCGCCGCCGCCGTCGCGCATTAGAGGCCAGATATGCTGCTGATCCGCTGTCCCTATTGCGAAATGGATCGCCCGGAGATCGAGTTCAAGAACGGCGGCGAGGCGCATCTCGTCCGCCCCAATCCGAACGCCGCGACCGATGAGGAATGGACCGACTTCCTCTACTTCCGCGCCAACGACCGCGGCGCGCACGCCGAACGCTGGCGGCACGTCGCCGGCTGCGGCCGCTACTTCAATTGTATCCGCGACACGGTGAGCGACCGCATCCGCGTCACCTACAAGGCGGGCGAACCCCGACCGGATCTGGGGTAAGCGCTCAAGGCGAATGGAGCAGGCTATTCCATCACGGCTGCGTGGTCGACGCTCGGCGCCTCCGCTGGCTTCTTGAGAAACAGCAGGAGCGGAATGGCGGCCAGCGACAGGATCATCAAGAGCTTGAAGTCGTCGATATAGGAAATGATCACCGCCTGCAGCGTGATCAGGCTGTCGAGGGCGGCTCGCCCGGCGGCGGTGAACGGGTTGAGCGCATGCCTCATCGCCGGATGCTGCAGCGCGTGGTTGAAGGGCGTGACATAGGCCGCGATGTCGGCGTGGTTGATCTGGGTGTTGCGCGTGATCAGCGCGCCCATCACCGAAATGCCGACGCTCGAGCCGATGTTGCGCGACAGATTGTAGAGCCCTGTTCCCTCGCCGCGCACCGTCGCCGGCAGCGTCGCGAAGGCGGTCGTTGTCAACGGCACGAACATGAAGCCGAGGCCCATGCCCTGGACGAAGCCGACGGAGACGATCGTCCATTGCGAGACGTCGGGCGTCCAACCCGTCATCAGATACATGGAGCCCGCGGTGAGTCCGAAACCGATCGTCAGCAGCACACGGGTGTCGACCCGTCCGATCAGCCGGCCGACGACGAACATGCACAACATCGTGCCGAGCCCGCGCGGTCCCATAACGAGGCCCGCCGTCAACACGGGATAGCCCATCAACGTCTGCAGATAGGGCGTCATCAGCGCAAGCGAGGCGAGGTAGGTCATGCCGACGATGAAGATGAACACAAAGCAGAGCGCGAAGTTGCGGTCGAGGAACAGCTTCGGATTGACGAACGTGTTCCTCGCGGTGAACGTGTGGACGAGAAAGACATAGAACGCGGCGGCGCAAATCATCGCCTCGATGATGATCTCCCCCGACGAGAACCAGTCGAGTTGCTCGCCGCGATCGAGGAAGATCTGCAGCGCCGCTATGGTCACGCTCAGCGCGGCGAAGCCGAGCCAATCGAGCCGCGCCGCCACATCGCGCTTGGTCTCGGTTACAAATAGGCTCACGCCGGCGAAGGCGAGGGCGCCGATCGGCACGTTGATGTAGAACACCCAGCGCCAGCTGATATTGTCGGTGAGCCAGCCCCCGATCACGGGGCCAAGAACGGGCCCGACCATGACCGAGACGCCGAACATGGCCATTGCGGAGCCGCGTTCCTTGACGTCGAAGATGTCGAGCATGATGCTTTGCGACAGCGGCACGAGCGCGGCGCCGAACAGCCCCTGCAAGAGGCGAAAGACGACAATTTCGAGCAGGGATTGCGCAAGACCGCAGAGGATCGAGGCGATCACGAAACCGGCGATCGCCGTGAGCAGGATGCGCTTGCGCCCGAATCGCGCCGCGAGGAAACCCGACGGCGGCGTCATGATCGCGGCGGCGACGATATAAGAAGTCAGGACCCAGTTGATCTGGTCCGCGCTCGCCGAGACGCTGCCCTGGATGTAGGGCAGGGCGACGTTGGCGATCGTGGTGTCGAGCGCCTGCATGATCACCGACAGAATCACGCTGGCGGCGATAAGGCCGCGGTTGGCGATTCTACCTGTACTCGCGTCAGCCATGGCGCGGCTCGTCGCGGCCAAGCCATCGGGTGACGAACTCGGGCAGGCCGCGCGTGTGGCCGGTGTCGATATCGACCGAGACGCTCATGCCGACACGCAGCGGCGGCTTGCCCGCGATGTCGTCGAGGCGCACGCGAAGCGGAATGCGCTGCACGACTTTGACCCAGTTGCCGGTTGTATTTTGGGCCGGCAGCAGCGAAAAGCTCGATCCTGAGGCAGGGCTGAGGCTGTCGACGACCCCCTTCCATTCGACGCCCGGATAGGTGTCGACGGTGACGGTCGCCGGTTGGCCCGCGCGCACATAGGTGAGCTCGGTCTCCTTTGGGCTCGCCTCGATCCACAGGTGAGTGGTCGAAACGAGGCTGAAGGCGGCCTGGGAGGCCTGGAGATAGGAGCCGGGCTGGATCGCATTGACATTGGTCGCCACGCCGTCGAAGGGCGCGCGCACGATCGTGTCGTCGAGATCGCGCTGGGCGTTGTCGACCGCGGCTTTCGCCTGCTTGTAAAAGGGATTGTCCTCGATCTTCTGGTTCGGATCGCCGCTGAGCTGGGCAAGGCTGGTGTCCGCTTGCGCCTTGGCGACGGCGATCCTCTGGCGTGTCGCCTCGAGGTCGTGCTGGGCCGTATCGAAGGCGGCCTTGGTGCCGGCGCCGGTCGCAAGCAGATCCTGCTGACGCTTGAAATTGGTCTCGTAGAATTCGAGATCGGCCTCGGCCTGCTCGACCTGCGCGAGCGAGAGCTTGTAGGTGGCCTGCAGGGTCAACACCTGATCGTGCACCGTGCCGAGCTGCGCCTTCGCGCCGTCGAGGGCGATCTGGTAGGTGTAGGGCCTCAGCCGGTAGAGAATCTGGCCCTTCTTGACCGGCTCGTTGTCGCGCACCTCGACGGAAATGACCGTGCCGGCGACGTCGGTCGAAACGCCGACCATATCCGCTTGCACATAGGCGTTGTCGGTCGACATGATCTGGCCGCCGGTCACGTAGACGTAGCCGCCGGCGACAAGCGCGATGGGCAGGAGCGCGAACAGCAGCGGGCGACGCCAGTTGCGCCTTGCGCGCGCAGGCTTCTGAGGCGCCGGGGGGACGGCCTCCGTGGTCTCCGGCGCGATGGGGGCCTCCGCCTCGTCGGGCGGCCGTCGCAATTCTCGAACCGGAGGATTTCCCGCAGCCGCAGTCCTCTCGCTGGACAAGCGATGGACGGCGTTTCCGTCAGCCATATCGAGGCTCCGTCTCTTCGGCGGCCGGCCCTTGGCAAGCGGCCGCAAGGTTCGTCTTCATGAGGGTGAGAATTTGGATAAGGCGGTCACGGTCCGTGTCCGAGGCGCCCATGAGGGCCTCGGCCCGCGTCGCTTCGCCGAGCGGCTGCATCGCCGCGAGCAGCGGGCGCGCGGCCTCCTTGAGATAGAGGCGCCAAGCCCGCCGGTCCTCAGGGTCCTGCCGGCGCTCGATCAGGCCACGCTGTTCAAGCCGGTCGAGAATGCGCACCAGCGTCATCGGCTCGATCTCGAGCATTTCGGCGAGACACGCCTGGTGAACCCCTTCCTGCCTCGCGAGATAGACGATGGTCTGCCACTGCGCGCGCGTCAGACCCTGCTGCCGGGTGTGCTGCTCGAAGCGCTTGCGCATGAGGCGCGCGACGTCGTGTAGCAGGAAGCTGATCTGTGGATGACGGTCGGGCATGTTTTGGCTTGAATTGGGCGGGCGCCCGACATTGACACTGATAAGCAGGCTTATTATCGGTGTCCATATAACAAGCTTGCCTAGTGCCCGCAAGAGGCAAGGCGCAGATTGGTTGGCGCGGAGCTAATTCGCGCACCAAGGTTCATTCCAGGAGCGAGGCAAATGACCGGCTTAAAATCGACTTTCACCCGCATCTGGCCATTAGCGGCGGTCGCGTCCCTAGGAGGTGTGAGCCCCTGTCTCGCCAAGACGGTCGTCAATTGCGGTGGCGCGGCGCTGCTAGGCGGCGCTCAACTGCTGTGCAGCCATACGGATCCAAGCGCCCCTGCGCAGATCTGCACGTTCAGTTGGGCTCTGGCGACCGCGGCCAACCAGACGCAGGTGGTGCAAGGCTCCTTCCTGCTGCCGCCGGGGACCTCGAACATGCAGGTCTACGAGAGCGGCGGCTTCGTGCGGGCCGTTTCCGAGCCGATCGTCCTTTGCCAGGGCCGGCGCGGAAAGTCCTAACCGATTGGAAAAGTGGGCGAAACCGAGGCGCCAGGATTACGATTCTATCATTATCGCCAGGGAGCTGATCGGCCTAACCTCGGGGGACGCGCAGAGGCGTGACGCGCCCCGCCAACCCCCTCGAATTCGGTTAGAGGCTCAATGCAGAACAATCCTGCTTCGGTCGCGCTCAGCAAGGTCCCGGAAGTCGCGCTCGGGTTCTGGATCATCAAGATCTTCGCGACGACATTGGGAGAAACGGGCGGCGACGCAGTCACCATGTCGATGGGCCTCGGCTACGCCGCCGGCAGCTTGATTTTCCTCGCCATTTTTGCCGTCGCGGTCGTCTTTCAGATCCGTGCGAGGGCGTTTCACCCGTCTGTCTACTGGATTACGATCGTCGCCACGACCACCCTTGGGACCACGATCGCGGATTTCGTCGATCGCTCGCTCGGCGTCGGCTATCCCGGGGGGACTTCGATTCTCATCGCCGGGCTGGTTCTTTCGCTCGCCGCCTGGCGCTGGTCGGAAGGCTCGATCTCGGTCGAAACCGTAAACAAGCCGAGAGCCGAGATTTTCTATTGGGTCGCCATCCTCTTCTCGCAAACGCTGGGAACGGCGCTGGGCGACTGGATGGCGGACACCAATGGCTTCGGCTACGAGAATGGCGCCTTGGTCTTCTTTGTGGCCCTGGCCCTGGTCGCGGCAGCGCACTATTTCACTCGGGCCTCGAAGACGATGCTGTTCTGGGCCGCCTTCGTCCTCACCCGGCCGCTCGGCGCGACGCTCGGCGATCTCCTCGACAAGCCGCACGACCTCGGCGGGTTTGCGATCAGCCGCCTTTACGCGTCGGCGCTGCTTGCTGCGATCATCGTCGGTCTGGTCGTGGCGCTCCCGCAGCGGGCTGGCGTGCATCCTACCGCGCGCGAGGAGGCGGCCTAAAAGCCGGCGATTGGCTTTGAGGACAAGCGCAGCCGCTTGCTGCGACTCGCCTGATTCGCTAACCCGAGCGGCATGACCAAGGCCGCACCGCCACCTCCGCCGCCGCCCTCGGCGCCGATCGACGTCAGCCTGCGCGAGGCGCTCGAAGAGCGCTATCTCTCCTACGCGCTCTCGACCATCATGGGGCGCGCGCTGCCGGACGCGCGCGACGGGCTCAAGCCCGTGCACCGGCGCATCCTCTATGGGATGCACATCCTGCGGCTCGACCCAGGCACAGCCTTCAAAAAATGCGCCAAGATCGTCGGCGACGTGATGGGTTCGTTCCATCCGCACGGCGACCAGGCGATCTACGAAGCGCTGGTGCGCCTCGCCCAGGATTTCTCGTCCCGCTATCCCTTGATCGAAGGGCAGGGCAATTTCGGCAACATCGACGGCGACAACGCCGCCGCCTACCGCTACACCGAGGCGCGGATGACCGACGTCGCGCGCCTCCTGCTGGAGGGCATCGACGAGGAAGCCGTCGACTGGCGCGACAATTATTCCGGCGACACGAAAGAGCCGATCGTTCTGCCGGCTGCGATTCCCAATCTGCTCGCCAACGGCGCGCAGGGCATCGCGGTCGGCATGGCGACCTCGATCCCGCCCCACAATGTCGCCGAGCTCTGCGACGCCGCGCTCTACCTGATCGCCCATCCCAAGGCCGAGACGCAGGCGCTGCTCACCTTCATGCCCGGCCCCGACTTTCCCACGGGCGGAATCGTCGTCGACGACCGCGGCTCGATCGCCGAGACCTATCGCACCGGACGCGGCGGCTTCCGCCTGCGCGCCCGCTGGGCGAAAGAGGAGACGGGCCGCGGCGGCTGGGTCGTCGTCGTCACCGAAATTCCCTATGGCGTGCAGAAATCCCGCCTGATCGAGCAACTCGCCAATCTCTTGAACGAGAAGAAGGCGCATCTGCTCGGCGACGTCCGCGACGAATCGGCCGAGGACGTGCGCGTCGTGCTCGAGCCGCGCAGCCGCACGGTCGAGCCGGCGATGATGATGGAGCAGCTCTTCAAGCTCAGCGAGCTCGAGACCCGCATTCCGGTCAACATGAACGTGCTGGTCGACGGCGTCACCCCGAGGGTCGTCGGCCTCTCGGAAGCGCTGCAGCAATGGCTCGACCACCGCCGCGCGGTGCTGCTGCGCCGCTCGGCTCACCGGCTCGCCGCCATCGAGCGCCGGCTCGAATTGCTCGCCGGCATGATCATCGTCTTCCTCAATCTCGACGAGGTGATCCGCATCGTTCGCGAGGACGACGATCCGAAAGCGGCCCTCATCGCACGCTTTTCGCTGTCGGAGACGCAGGCGAACTACATCCTCGACACGCGCCTGCGCGCCCTGCGGCGCCTGGAGGAAATGGCGCTGCGCAAGGAGCAGTCGGACCTGATCGAGGAGAAGGGCTCGATCGAGGCGCTGATCGCCAGCGAAAAGAAGCAGTGGCAGGCGATCGCCTTCGAGATCCGCGACACGAAGAAGAAATACGGGCCCGAGACCAAGATCGGCAAGCGGCGCACCGCTTTCGAGGCGCCGCCCGAGGTGGTGGTCGATTTCGCCGAGGCGATGATCGAGCGCGAGCCGATCACCGTGCTTCTTTCGCAGAAGGGCTGGATTCGCGCCATGAAGGGCCACGTCGCCGATCTCTCGGGGGCGACCTTCAAAGGCGACGATGCGCTCGGGGCCTCGTTCTTCGCCGAGACGACCTCGAAGATCCTCGTGCTCGCCGGCGACGGCAAGGTCTTCACGCTCGACGCCTCGAAGCTGCCGGGCGGACGCGGCGCGGGCGAGCCGATCCGGCTGATGGCCGACCTCGACGAGAGCGCGGAGATCGTCGCCGTCTGGCCTTATACGGCGGGCGAGAAGATGCTGGTGGCGACGACCGACGGGCGCGGCTTCCTCGTCGGACAGGACGAGATGCTGTCGTCGACCCGCAAGGGCAGGGCGCTCATCAACGTCGATGCGCCGGCCAAGGCGCGCTTGGCGATTCCGGCCGTCGGCGATCACGTCGCGACGATCGGCGAGAACCGCAAGATGCTGGTCTTTCCTGTGAATCAGGTGCCGGAAATGGCGCGCGGCAAGGGCGTCCGGCTGCAACGCTACAAGGACGGCGGCCTCTCCGACGCGCGCGTTTTCGCGATCGCAGATGGAATGACTTGGCGCGATTCGGCCGGCCGCACCTACACCGTCGCCAAAGCGGACCTCAAGGATTGGATCGGCGCGCGCGCCGAGGCGGGCCGCCTGCCGCCCAAGGGGTTCCCGAAGAACAATCGATTCGCGGGATAGGCGCATTTGGGCGGTGAGCACTCGCTGCCGCCCTTGTGTTTACGCCGTTGCGGGCATATACCCGTGTATCATGATCTCGATATGCTATTGCGCGGCGCTTCGAGCGACGGCGCGGAAGACGACGGATATCTACGACGCGGCTCTGGCGCCGACGGGCGTCAACATCGCGCAATTCAGTTTGTTGCGGCGGATCGAGCGCGCCGCGCCGGTGTCGCTCTCGGAACTCGGGCGTCTCGCCGAGCTCGACCGCTCGACGGTCGGTCGCAACGTGAAGGTCCTGCAGCGGATGGGGCTCGTTTGCGTGACGCCGGGGAAAGATCAGCGGGAGGCGACGGTGACGCTCGACGACAAGGGCGCCGTCGCGCTCAGCGAGGGTGCGCCGCTGTGGGACGAGGCGCAGCGCCGTATCGAGGCGAAACTTGGGGCCGGGGGTCCTGAGCGGCTGCGAGAGCTGCTGGCCGCGCTATGATCTCGGCGCTCGGCATATTGCAAATCGGGGCGCGGCCGGCGCCTGCATCATTCCAGGGAAGGACGCCTCGATATGATTTCCGATAGGCTGGCTGCGTATCTCCAGGCGCGAGGCGTCCATTATGGATGGGTTGTCGTCGGCGTCACTTTTCTCATCATGCTGGCGACCGCGGGCGCGATGGGCGCATCGGGCGTGATCCTCGAGCCGTTGCAGCGCGAATTCGGTTGGTCGAACGCCGACATTTCCGTCGCGCTGGCCATCCGCCTGATGTTGTTCGGCCTGATGGGACCGTTCGCCGCCGCCTTCATCAACCGCTTCGGCGTGCGCCCGGTCGTCATATTCGCCGTGGCGCTGATCGTCATCGGCATCGTCGGGACGATGACGATGAGCGCCGTCTGGCATCTCGTGCTGTTTTGGGGGATCATCGTTGGCCTCGGGACCGGCATGACGGCGCTCGTCCTCGGCGCGACTGTGGCGACGCGCTGGTTTTCCGAGCGGCGCGGCCTCGTGATGGGCATGCTGACGGCGAGCAACGCGACGGGCCAATTGGTCTTTCTGCCGTTCCTCGCCAGCGTGACGGTGCGTTGGGGCTGGCGGGCCTGTCTCGGGGTCGTCGTCGTCGCTTTGCTGGCGGCGCTCGCCTTGGTTTTCGCGCTGATGCGCGACCGTCCATCCGACATCGGCCTCCCGCCATTCGGCGAACGCAAAATCGCAACCCCTCCAGCCATGCGTGACAGCTTCGCCGCGATGCTGCGCTCGCCGGTGACGGCGTTCCGCGAAGCGGCGGGCAGGCGCGTGTTCTGGGTGCTGTTGGGGACATTTTTTGTGTGTGGCCTCAGCACCAACGGGCTCATCCAGACCCACTGGATCACCCTATGCGGCGACTACGGCATTGCCCCGGTGAGCGCGGCGGGGATGCTCGCGGCGATCGGCTTGTTCGACTTCGTGGGAACCTTGCTCTCGGGCTGGCTGTCGGACCGCTACGACAACCGCTGGCTGCTGTTTTTCTATTACGGCCTGCGTGGATTGTCGCTGCTCTATCTGCCCTATACGGAATTCTCTGTGATCAGCCTGTCGCTGTTCGCGGTGTTCTACGGGCTCGATTGGGTGGCGACGGTGCCCCCGACGGTTCGCCTGTCGGTCGACGCGTTCGGGCCTGAGCGCGCCAATGTCACCTTCGGCTGGATTTTCGCGGCCCATCAGATCGGGGCGGCCAGCGCCGCCTTTGGGGCAGGCGTGGCGCGCACCAATTTCTCCAGCTATCTGCCGGCGCTGTATGTCGCCGGCGCCGCCTGTCTCGTCGCGTCGGCGATGGTCCTGACGCTCGCGGAGCCGCGAAAGGTTCGGGAGGCGGTGGCGTAATGCTGTTTGGCCAAAAACGGCGTTGGGCGTTTCAGGGGTTGAGGCTCTTCATGCGCACGATGTCGATGTTCCGGAAAAGGCGGAGTCAGGCGCTCCGTCGGCCCAAGCACAGCGGGACGATCGCCCCCCTCCCGTTCGACCTGATTGGCGATCGCTCGCGGACGAGCCGCGCGCCGATGCGGATTTCCTCGTCAATCGTCGCCAAGTGTTCGAGGCTCGACTGTTCTCGCTGAACGACCACGAGCGCGAGGGATGAGCGCGCTCCGGCTTGTCTCCCCGGTCAGACCGAGAAGCTCACGCCGCAGCCGCACGAGGCGACGGCGTTGGGGTTTTTCACGGTAAACATCTGACCCATCAGGTCGTCGACGAAGTCGAGTTCCGAGCCTTTGACCATCTCGAGCGAGGTCGGATCGACGAGGACGCTCGCGCCGTCCCGGGTGACGACGAGATCGTCCTCCGCGCGGGTCTTCTCGATATCGAAAGCGTACTGGAATCCGGAGCATCCGCCGCCCTTGACGGAAATGCGCAACGCGGCGCCGGCCTCGCCGGCCAGTACTTTGTTCAAACGGCGGGCTGCGCTTGCGCTAATCGAAAAAAGCGCCGCGTCGGCGATCTCGCTCATGGGTTTCTCCGGAACTCCGACGATGGATTTCTGATAACATAGGATATGGCAGGCGAAGCGCAACGCAGGAAACCGCGATGATGGGCGAGGATATGGCGGGCCGCGCGCCCTATGCCGCGGATCCGGCCCGCTCCGGCGGCCGCCTCTATGCCGAGCCGCCGTCGCCGACGCGGGGCGATTTCCAGCGCGATCGCGACCGCATCATCCACTCCACCGCCTTTCGCCGTCTCGCCCACAAGACGCAGGTCTTCGTCTATCACGAGGGCGACCATTTCCGCACTCGCCTCACCCATACGATCGAAGTCGCGCAGCTCGCCCGCGCTCTCGCCAAGGCGCTTTCTCTCGACGAGGAATTGGCCGAGTCCGTCGCGCTTGGCCACGATCTCGGCCATACGCCGTTCGGCCACACCGGCGAGGACGCGCTCGACGCCTGCATGGCCGCCTACGGCGGGTTCGAGCACAACAGCCATGGCCTGCGTCTCGTCACTGAACTCGAACGTCGCTACGCGCAATTCGACGGTCTCAATTTGACGCGCGACACGCTCGAGGGCCTAGTCAAGCACAACGGTCCGATCCTCAACCCTGAAGGTCATCCGATGGAGCGCTATCGGGCGCGCGGCGCGCCCGAGGCCATCCTCGCTTACGACCGCCGCCAAAGCCTCGCTCTGGCGGAATTCGCCAGCCTCGAAGCGCAGGCGGCGGCGATCGCCGACGACATCGCTTATAACGCCCATGACATCGACGACGGCCTACGTGCTGGCCTTTTCGACCTGGAGGCGATCCGTTCGGCGCCGTTTCTCGCCGCGCTGCTCGACGAGGTCGCAGCGCGTCATCCCGGACTTGAACGCCCGCGCGTGGTCCACGAGCTTACACGGCGGGTCATCACCCGTTTCATCGAGGATGTGATCATCGAGAGCCGAAGGCGGATCGCGGAATCGGGCGTGCAGAGCCTCGATGACGTGCGCCGCGCCGGACGGACGCTGGTCGGGCTGTCGCCGGCGCTTGCCGAGGCGGACCGGGACATCAAGCGCTTCCTCTTCGCCAACATGTATCGCCACGATGAGGTCAAGCGTGTGCGCGAGACGGCCGACCTCATCGTCAGGCGCCTGTTTGCGGCCTATGTCGAGGACGTTGGGGCGATGCCGCCCGACTGGGCGCTCAAAGCCGGCGACGGGGAAGCGGCGCGCGCCCGCGCTGTCGCGGACTACATCGCCGGTATGACCGATCGCTTCGCCCTTAGTGAATATCGCCGACTTTTTGACCCCGAGGCCAAGTTGAGCTAAAGCGCGGAACTCAGCGGCATCAGGCGTATTCATGAACATTTTCGAGGATTTTGAAGCGCGAGTGCGGGCGTTGCTGGCGGCGATCGTCGCGGCAGGAAAGCTCCCCGCCGATCTCGATCTGCAGCGCTTCGTCGTCGAGCCGCCGCGCGAGGCGGCCCACGGTGATCTTTCGAGCAACGCCGCCATGGTCTACGCGCGCGAGGCGAAAGCCGTCGGCTCCAATCCGCGCGCGCTTGCGGAGGAACTCGCCGCTGCGCTCGCGAAGGACGCCGATGTCGAAAAGGCCGATGTCGCAGGCCCCGGATTTATCAATATCCGTCTCAAGCCAAGCGTCTACAACGATGTCCTGAAGTCCATCCTCAGCGACGCCGCGTTTGGACGCAAGCCCACTGTCGACGGCGACAGGATCAATGTCGAATATGTCAGCGCCAATCCGACCGGGCCGATGCATGTCGGACACGCGCGCGGCGCGGTGTTCGGCGACGCGCTGGCGAGCCTGCTCGAATTCGCCGGCCGCAGCGTTACGCGCGAATATTACGTCAACGACGCGGGCGCGCAGGTCGACGTTCTCGCCCGATCCGCGTTCCTGCGGTACCGCGAGGCGCTTGGCGAGGCGGTCACGATTCCCGAGGGTCTCTATCCCGGCGACTATCTGAAGCCGGTCGGGCAGGCGCTGGCGCGCGAGTTCGGCGCGTCGCTGCGCGACAGGCCGGAGGCGGAATGGCTCGCGCCGGTGCGCGCCCGCGCAATCGATGCGATGATGGCGATGATCAAGGACGACCTTGCCGCGCTCAACATCAAACATGAAGTCTTCGCCTCCGAGCGGGCGCTGACCGGCGCCGACGGCCGGCCAGACCGCGTGCGGGAGGCGATCGACGACCTCAGCCGGCGCGGCATCGTCTACGAAGGGCGGCTGCCCCCGCCGAAGGGCCAGCCTTCGGACGATTGGGAGGATCGCGAGCAGGTCCTGTTTCGCTCGACCGAGTTTGGCGACGACATCGACCGCCCACTCATCAAGTCGGACGGCGGCTATACTTATTTCGCCAGCGACATCGCCTATCACAAGACGAAGATCGACCGCGGCTTTTCGAGCCTCATCGATGTCTGGGGCGCCGACCACGGCGGCTACGTCAAGCGGATGCAGGCGGCGGTCGCCGCGCTTTCCGGCGGCAAGGTTTCGCTCGACGTGCGCCTCTGCCAGCTCGTGAGGCTGATGCGCGCGGGCGAGCCGGTCAAAATGTCAAAGCGCTCCGGCGACTTCGTGACTTTGCGTGAGGTGGTTGATGAAGTCGGCGCCGACGCGGTCCGCTTCATCATGCTGATGCGCAAGAACGACGCGACGCTCGACTTCGATCTCGCCAAGGTCATTGAGCAAAGCCAGGACAATCCGGTATTCTACGTGCAATACGCCCACGCTCGCGCGTGCAGTGTGTTACGGCAGGCGCAGGCGGCGTATCCGTCGGCCGATCTCTCCGCGGCGGCGCTCGCGGAAGCCGACTTTTCGCTGCTCACAGACGAGGGGGAGCGGGGTCTCATGCGCGCCCTCGCCAATTATCCGCGTGCGGCGGTTCAGGCCGCGGACGCGCACGAGCCGCACCGAATCGCGTTCTATACGCACGACTTGGCGACGCTCTTTCACGCGCAATGGAATCGGGGGAAAGATTTACCCCATTTACGATACGTTAACGAGAACGCCGCAAATTTAACCTATTCGCGTGTCGCTCTGGTCAAGGCCACAGCTTTGGTTTTGGCGTCGGCGCTCGCGATTCTCGGCGTCAGCGCGCCCGAGGAGATGCGTTAGCGGGGACAATAGCGAACCCGCTGCGGGATGGGCAGGGGGCGACAGTCGCCATTCTCCGCGCTGCGGCGCGGACCGGCGACCGCCAGCGAGGTTTCTAATGAACGGCCCAAGCACCAAAATTGTTCCAGAGATCAATCTCGACGAGTTCGAGCGGCGCCTGCGTTCAACCGGGGCGCCCTTCGACGCGGTCGAGGATCCGCTCGCCGAATTGACGCGGCTGGTCGACATGATCAGCCAGGAAGGCGGCGCCCCGCAAAAGGCTGGACAGCCGGCTCCGTATGCAGGCGCGGCCCCGCAGCTTCCGCGCGTCGAACGCGCGGAAGCTGCGCTGCCGCGCGCATCGCAATACGAGGCCGCCCCGGCTTACGCGCAGCCTGAGCCGGTCGAACTGTCCCACGATGAGCGCGACGACCTCCTCGCCGCCGCCGCGGAGGCGCAGGCTCCTTCCGGCCGCGTGCGTGGCTGGTATTTCAAGACTGCCGGCCTTGCTGTCGCCGGCGTCGTCCTGTTCGGCGGAGCCGCAGCGATGAAGCTCGGCGTCGCGCCCGGCGTCGCCAAAGCGCCGCCCTTCATCGCGGCCGCCCAGGGCCCGACGAAGATCCAGCCGCCGAGCGATTCGACCGTCCAATCCGCCGGCGACGCCGGCGCGTTGCTGATGAAGGACTCGGCCACCTCCGCTCCGGTCAAGGTCGTCTCCAACGACGAGCAGCCGGTCGATTTGCACGCCCAGGCGCCGGGCCCGAGTCCGGCGACCGCGACCCCGACGCCGACCAATTCCTCGCCTGTTGCGCCGTCCGCAGACACCCCAATCGTGGCGCCCGGCGAGGCCACGGCGACCGTCGCGCCGTTGTTCCCTGACGCGAAGCCGGTCAAAACGGTCTCGGTGCGCCCGGATGGCACGCTCATTTCGTCGGACTCTGCGCCGGCGAGTTCTTCGCCCGGTCCCTCGGCAAAGACGGAGACCCGCGTCGCCGACAATTCCAACTCTGACAGCCCTCCTTCGGACGCCGCTCCTCAGCCCGCCACGCCCCAGGTCGATCTGCCGACGAAATTGTCGCCTAAGGCGAGCGCGCGCGTCGCCACGACCGACACGACGGCGCCGGCCGACGCGACCCAGACGACTCCCAAGCCTCCCGCGGCGGCGAGGCGAGCGACCCGCTCCGAGAGGGCGCGGGCTGCCGGCGAACAGGTTGCCGACGCTGCTGCGAGCGACGCTCCAAGCGAGAAGCCCGCTGGCGGCGGATGGGTCGTCCAACTCTCGGCGCCGCGAACCGAGGCCGACGCGCGAAGCGAGGTCACCCGCCTTAAGAACAAATATGCCGACACGCTCGGCGGCGCGGACATCGGCATTCACAAAGCCGAGATCAAGGGCGAGACGATCTACCGCGTACGCGCGAGCGGCTACGCCAAGGCCGAAGCCGCGGCCCTATGTGCGAAGCTCAAGGCGGCCGGCGGCGACTGCTTCATTACGAGAAACTGAGGCGCACATGACCGCTATCGTTACGGATCCGGCGCGGGGGCGTGCGTGACGCTCGCTCTCGTTTGCGGCTGCGCCGGGCCTACGCTGTCGCCTGAGGATCGCGCCTTCATCCGGGAGGCTCAACCCTGGGGCTTCATCCTCTTCAAGCGCAACGTCGTCGATCGTGAGCAGTTGCGCGCGTTGACGAGTTCCTTTCGCGACATCGTCGGCCGCGGCGACGCCCCGGTCCTGATCGACCAGGAGGGCGGCCGCGTGCAGCGCATGGGGCCACCGCATTGGGAAGCCTATCCGGCGGCGGCGCGGTTCGAATCGACCAGCGACCCCGAGCGCGCCGCTTGGCTCGCCGCGCGCCTCATCGCCCACGACTTGCGTGAAGTCGGGATCACCGTCGATTGCGCTCCCGTGCTCGACGTCGCGGAGGAGGGGACGCACGCCGTCATCGGCTCGCGCGCCTATTCGAGCGCGCCCGAACGCGTTGCAGCGCTCGGGCAAGCGGTGATCGACGGCTTCGTCGCGGGTGGCGTGGCGCCGGTCGTCAAGCACATTCCCGGACATGGGCGGGCGCGGGCGGACAGCCATATCGAATTGCCGACGGTCGCCGCGAGCCTCGAAGAGCTTGCGCGCGACTTCGCGCCCTTCGTTGCTTTGCGCGACGCGCCAATGGCGATGACCGCGCATGTCGTCTACAGCGCGATCGATCCGACCGCCCCGGCGACGACGTCGCCCATCGTCGTCAAGCGCATCATGCGCGAGAGGATCGGCTTCGAGGGCCTCATCCTGAGCGACGATCTCTCGATGAAGGCGCTCGGCGGACCGTTCGCGGAGCGTGCGCGCTCCGTCTTTGCAGCCGGCGTCGACATCGCTCTGCATTGCAACGGCGATCTTACGGAAACCGCGCCGGTCGCCGAAGCGACGCCGGAACTCGCAGGGGAGTCGCTGCGCCGGGCCGAGGCTGCTCTCGCGCGGATCGCCGTGGGTCCGCAGCCGCTCGACCTCGAGGCGGCGCGGGCGGAATTCGCCGCCCTGTTCGCCGCGGCTTCGGCGGCGTGAAGCGCAACAGCCAGCGCCGCCAAAAAGCCGGCGTCCACTTCTTCGCCGCGCGCTCTATAGCTCGCCGAGCGGCGTCAGGCTCACCAGTTTGACGTCGGGATGCGAGGGGAGAATGAGCGTCGTCTGATAGAAGCGGCGTATCGGATGGTTGAACCGGCGCTCGCCCCCTTCGCGGACGAGGACCGCCTGTTCGCGCCATAGGCGGCGGAAGTCGGGGGATTGCTCGTTCAGCGCGTCAATGAGGGCCTGCATCGCCGGATCCCTCAGGCGCCGGCTGAGGTCGGCGCGAAACTCGGCGACGACGCGGCGGGCGCGCTCCTCCCAATCCGCGATGAGGCGTGGCGCCGCCTTCGACAAAAAGATGAAGCGCAGCAGATTGCGGTCGTGCTGGCCGTCAAGCCAGCCGACAAACAGCTCGGCCGCCATCACGTTCCAGGAGCACGCGGTCCACGCGCCATCAAGGAGATAGGCCGGAATCGTCATTCGTTGGGGCAGGGCGAGGATCGGCTCCGGCAGTGCGTCGCCGGTTGGCGCGGGCGCGGCGGGATCGCGCTTTTCCGCCAGTTCGAAAAGGTAGACGCGCTCCGCCGGCGCGAGATGGAGGGCGTCCGCGAGCCGCGCCAGCGCGTGCGGCGAAGCGGAGACGTCGCGCCCCTGTTCCAGCCATGTGATCCAGGTGACGCTGACGCCGCAGGCCTCGGCCAACTCCTCCCGCCGCAGCCCCGGCGTGCGGCGGCGGCCAGAAGCCGAGGGCGGCGGCGGCCGGCGTTCACGGTGAGCGCGCAGGAAGGCGCCGAGGGCGCGACGGGCGTCGATCATTGCCATGATGGGACTTATACTAGGATAAGTGACAGCCTTGTACCAGGGTAAGCCGCGGTTCATCCTCGCATCCGACCCCAGGAGGAGGCGCACATGCAGGAACGAACCCACGATTCTTTGGTGACCGAGCAATTCGGTCCGCAGGCGAAAGCCTATCTCGCCAGCGCGGTTCACGCCCAGGGCGAAGATCTCACGCAATTGGCGGCCATGATCGGCTCGCGTCCCGACGCCTTCGCGCTCGATCTCGGCTTCGGCGGCGGCCACGTGTCGTTCTTGCTCGCGCCGCTGGTGCGCAAAGTCGTGGCCTATGACCTCTCCGAGGAGATGGTCGCGATGGTGCGCCAGGAGGCGGCGCGGCGGGGCTTCGCCAATCTCGAGCCGCGACAGGGTTCCGCTGAGCGCTTGCCCTGTCCCGACGCCGCGTTCGACATCGTCGCGAGCCGCTACAGCGTGCACCACTGGCTCGATGTTCAGGCGGGCCTGCGCGAGGCGCGCCGCGTGATGAAGCCGGGGGGAACCGCCGTATTCATGGATGTCGTGACGCCGAGCTCGCCTCTGCTCGACACCTGGCTGCAGACGCTGGAGTTGCTGCGCGATCCCTCGCACGTCCGCAATTATTCGCTCGAACAATGGCGCGACATGCTGCAGGCGGCGGGCTTCCGGCCCGGCGTCGTCTCGCGCTTCCGCCTGCGCCTGGAATTCTCTTCGTGGATCAAGCGGATGAACACGCCCGAGGTCCACGTCGCGGCGATCCGGTCGCTTCAGCGGCGCGCTGGAGCGGAAGTCGTGCGGCATTTCGAGATCGAGCCCGACGGCTCGTTCACGATCGACACGATGCTGATGAGCGCCGAAGTCTAAGCGGCCGGGTCGCTTACGCGGCCTCGGCGCTGACGCGGTTGCGTCCTTCGGCCTTGGCCCGGTAGAGCGCCTGGTCGGCGCGGCGGTAGAGCGAACCGGCGTCACTGTCGGCGCCGCGCTCGGCGAGGCCGATGGAGACCGTGACGGGGATCGTCCGTCCGGTCGCGTCGATGACGAACTGCTCCTCTTGGATGGCGAGGCGCGCCCGCTCGGCGATGCGCGTCGCCGCTTGCACGTTGACGCCCGGCATGACGATGACGAATTCCTCGCCGCCGAGGCGGCACAGCAAATCGCCGCCGCGGATGATGCCGCGCAGGCGATCGGCGAAGCCCTTCAAGACCTCGTCGCCGCAATCGTGCCCGTAGGTGTCGTTGACCTGCTTGAAGTGATCGATGTCGAGAATCATCAGCGTCAGCGGCGCCCGGCGCACGCGCGCATTGTCGATCATCGTCGCGAGATGATTCTCCATGAACCGGCGATTGTTGAGGCCGGTCAGGGGATCGAACAGCGCAAGTTCGATCGACTGCTGCACCTTCTCGCGCAAGCTGTCGGCGTAGCGCTTCTGCCGCAATTGCGTGCGCACGCGCGCGAGCAACTCGTTGCGGTCGATGGGGCGGGTCAGGCAATCGTTGACGCCGAGGTCGAGGCCGCGCAGCACGCGTTGGCGATCCTCGATGTCGGCGATGACCAGGATCGGCAGATTTCGCGTGCGCTCGAGCGAGCGGATCTGGCTGCAAAGCCGCAGCCCGTCGTAGGAGGTGAGCCCGAGGCTGACCGCGACGAGGTCGATATTGTCCTCGGCCGCCTTGAAGAGCGCCTCGTGCGCGTCCGGCTCGACATAGACGTTGTGATGCGGCGCCAACACCTGGGCGATCCGCTCGGCGGAACTCGCGCGGTCGTCGACGATCAGGATCCGGCCGCGCCGCCCGTCGTCGGCGCTCGGCGTCGCGTACGGCGCGATCATGCCGAGGGCGACGGTCGTATTGGCGCGATTGCGCAATTCGTCGATGACCACCTTCAGACGGGTGAGCGAACGCACGCGCGCGATCAGCGAGACTTCGTCGATCGGCTTGGTGAGAAAGTCGTCGGCGCCGGCCTCGAGGCCGCGCACACGGTCGGACTGCTCGTCGAGCGCCGTGGCGAGAACGACCGGCAAATGAGCGGTGGCGAACTGCCCCTTGAGGATGCGGCACACCTCGAAGCCGTCCATGCCCGGCATCATGACGTCGAGAAGCACGATGTCGCAGAGGCCCTGCTCGCAGATCGAGATTGCGTCCGGGCCGTTGTTCGCGGTCAGGACGTCGAAATACTCTGCGTTGAGCCGCGCTTCGAGCAGCTTGACGTTGGCAGGGAGGTCATCGACGACGAGAACGCGCGCTGTCATCGCTTCACTTGGCTCCCAGGAAGTGATCGATCGTATCGAAGAACTTCGCCACTGAGATCGGCTTCGAGAGATACGCCTCGCAGCCTCCCTGGCGGATCTTCTCTTCGTCGCCCTTCATCGCGAAAGCGGTGACGGCCACGACCGGAATTTCGCGCAGCGTCTCGTCGTCCTTCAGCCATTGCGTCACCTCGAGGCCGGAGACCTCGGGGAGCTGGATGTCCATCAGAATCAGATCGGGTCGGTGTCGACGAGCGAGTTCCACCGCCTCGACGCCGCTGCGGGTCTGAAGGATGCGACATCCGCGCGTCTCCACCAGGTCGTTGAAGAGCTTCATATTGAGCTCGTTGTCCTCTACGATGAGCACAGTTTTCGACATGAAGGTGTCCGCTGGAAGCGCCGGAGCGGCCCGGAATCCTGGCCCCGGCGCTCGGCGAGCATATTAGGGGGCAGTCCTTGACGAAAGGAAAACTGAATCGTGCCGCAAACGGTTAACTCCGGGCTTTCCACAGACAATTCTGGGGCGCAGGCGACGGCGATCTCGGCGCTCGGCTTCCTCGCCGCCGACGAAACGAGACTCGAGCGCTTTCTCGCGCTTTCCGGCCTCGGACCGCACAACCTGCGCCGCGCCGCCGCGGATTCGGGATTTCTCGCCGCGGTGCTCGATTACGTCGTCGCCGACGAGAGCCTGCTCGTCGCTTTCGCCGCGCAAGAGGGGCTCGACCCCGCCGCCGTCGCCCGAGCGCGCCACAGCCTTGCCGGCGCGCCGCCGTCTTACGATCCGTGAGCGCGCGGGCGGAGCGGGGCGTCGGCTCGCGCTTCTGCCGCGACTGCCTCCAGGATTTCAACGGCGACGACGGGGCGCCTGCGCGCTGTCCGCGCTGCGGCTCGCCTCGCGTGCTCGACGCTGTGCGGGCCCGCGGGCTCACAATCGCCCATGTCGACTGCGACGCGTTCTACGCTTCGATCGAGAAGCGGGACGATCCCTCGCTCGCCAACAAACCGCTGATTGTCGGCGGAGGCGGGCGGCGCGGCGTCGTCTCCACCTGCTGCTACATCGCGCGCACCTACGGCGTGCGCTCGGCGATGCCGATGGCGCGGGCGATGTCGCTGTGCCCGCAGGCCGTCGTGCTGACGCCCGACATGGCGAAATACGCCAGCGTCGGCCGCGAGATACGCGAGCGGATGCAGCAGCTGACGCCCCTCGTCGAGCCGCTGTCGATCGACGAAGCATTCCTCGATCTGACGGGGTGCGAGGGGGTCCACGGAGCGCCGGCTGGGCCGACGTTGGCGCGCTTTGCGCGGGCGATTGAGCGAGACGTCGGCGTCACGGTCTCGGTCGGCCTCAGCTATTGCAAGTTCCTCGCAAAGCTCGCTTCCGACCTCGACAAGCCGCGTGGCTTCTCGATCATCGCGCGCGAAGAGGCGCCGGCGCTGCTCGCGCCCATGAGCGTCGGCAGGCTTTGGGGCGTCGGCAAGGTTGCCGAGGACCGTTTGGCGCGGCTGGGCTTTAAGACGATCGGCGACCTGCAACGGCTCGCCGAAGCGGACGCCATGCGTCTCGGCGACGACGGGCGGCGGCTGTGGCGTCTCGCTCGCGGCGTCGACGAGCGTCGCGTGACGCCCGATCGCGAGACCAAGAGCATTTCCAGCGAAACGACCTTCGAGATCGACGTTTCCGATCGCGCGGAGCTGACGCGCGTGCTCCTCGTCCATTGCGAGCGCGTCGCCGCCCGCCTGCGCAAGGCCGATCTCGCGGCAGGCTCGGTCACGTTGAAATTGCGCACGCCGGATTTCAAGCTGCGGACGCGCACGCGCTCGGGCTTCACGCCGACGCAAATGGCGCCGCGGCTGTTCGCGGCGGCGCGCGCGCTGCTGGAGGCGCAGGAGCGGGGCGAGGCCTATCGCCTGATCGGCGTCGGCGCCGGCGATCTCGCGCCGGGAAGCGAGGCGGACGACGGCGACCTGATCGAAGGCGACCGCGGCAAAGAAAAGGCGCGCGAAGCGGCGATCGACGCGCTCCGCCAGAAGTTCGGCGCTGCGGCGGTCCAGCGCGGTCTTGCCTTCAGGCCGGAGCGCAAAAGCTGAGCGTCGTCTTTGTCGCTCACTTGCTGCAGGCGGTCGCCGGCAGCATCTCGAGCTTGCGCAATTTCGCGATCAAGGCGAACGAACCGTAGTCGAGCTTCAGACTGCCGGAGACGCCGTTCTCGTAAAGGTCGAAGCTCAGGACATATTCCGGCGGCGCGTCTTTGGCCGCTTCGTCGAAGTAGGAGACGGTCACCGGCCAGCGCCGGATCTTGCCCAACACATTGGCGAAGTCAGTCTCGGGAGTCGGGCCGGTCGCCTCCTTGCCGATCACGGTCAGAGTCTCGAAGACCTTCTTGCCGGTGTCCGAGCCATCGTAAACGCGCGCCTGCAGCGTTTCGGCTCCTTGCTTGGCTTTGGCGATGATGTGTTCGATGTGCTGGGTCGGAAAGAGCACGTCTTGGCCGATGTCGAGCGTCTCCGCCGACGGCTTGGTCAACGCGACGGTGGTGTCGCCGCTATCGGCGCGGTGCGCGGAGCCGACGACCGCTGGCGTCGAACTGCCGTCGCTCTGCGAATCGATCTCGAACTTCAAGCCCTTGGCGTCGCCGTCCTCGAAGGTGACGGCGCGAATGTCCGACGACAGCGGATCGCCCTCGCTGCGTTGCAACTCGGTGAGCTGTCGAAAGCTCGACGCATAGCCGTCGCAAGCCGAACCCGTGAACTCATAGGCAATCAGGCCGCTCGCCGAAACCGGCGTCTGCGAGTCGGGGCTGCGGGCCGAATAGGAGTCGACGAGCGAGATTTCGTAAGCGGCGCGATGCGAGGCCAGCGGCATCGCGGTCTGCGCATGCGCCACGCCGGTCGCCGCAAGCGAAGCGACCAGGAGTAGGCAGACCTTAAGCTTCATCAAATGCTTCTCCCCGGTGCGCACGGTCGCGCCTCGATGTCGCGGCTTTGTCGGCGCGCTTTCCGGCGCTTTCGTGGCCGCTCGACGGGCTTCACGGCGGCTTTGGAGCGTGCGGCGAAAAAGTGAGTGTCGGCGTTCCCTCGAGCGCCTGCAACATCCAAATCGTCCGGCGAACGCCGAGCCCCGTCTAGGATTCGTCGGTCTCGCCGACGGCGCCCCAGGCCTCTTCGAGGGCGGCGGAGCCATCGAGCGGATCTTCGTCGGGGCGCAAGGCGCCGTCGTCGTCGGGTTGTGGCACCCCAAATCCGGCCGGCAGCTTGCCGTCGAACAGCCCTGCGCCTTGCAGTTCCTCGAGGCCCGGCAGGTCGCCGATCGCCTCGAGACCAAAATGGGCGAGAAAATCGTAGGTGGTGCCATAGGTGATCGGGCGGCCCGGCGCTTTTCGCCGCCCTCTCATGCGCACCCACCGGGCCTCCATCAGCACGTCGAGCGCGCCCTTGGAGACCGCAACGCCGCGGATCTCCTCAATGTCGGCGCGGGTCACCGGCTGGTGGTAGGCGATGATCGCCAGGGTCTCGATCGCCGCGCGCGAAAGCTTGCGCTTTTCCTGGTCGTCGCGCGCGAGCAGCCACGAGAGGTCCGTCGCCGTGCGAAACGCCCACCGCCCGGCGATGCGCACCAGATTGACCCCGCGCGCTGCGTAGTGGCGCTGCAACTCCGCCATCACCGCCTTGACGTCGGCTCCGGGCGAAAGGCGGGCCGCGATCGCCGGCTCGTCGAGCGGGTCGGCGGCGGCGAACACGAGCGCTTCGGCCGCCCGCAAGTCGTCCGGCGCAGCTTGCGGCGAGGCGGGGTTTTCGAACAATTGGGAGACGGTCCCCATCAATCAGCTCCGTCCTGGCTTGGGGCCTCGCTCGCCTCGGGCTTGGCGGCGCGGCGCATCCAGATGGGTGCGAACGCTTGCTCTTGGCGAAGTTCGATCTGGCCCTCGCGAACCAATTCGAGCGAGGCTGAAAACGAGGAAGCCCGTGCGGTGCGCCGCATTTTCGGCTCGACATAGGCGAGCAGCCAGGTGTCGAGCTCGGTCCAGTCGCTCGCTTCGCCCAAGAGGCGCGTGAGCGCCTCGCGCGCTTCGGCGAGCGACCAGACGACGCGCGCCTTGAACCGAACGCGCACCTGTGCGTGCCGCTGGCTCTGCCGCGCATAGGCGGACAAGAGATCGTACAGCGTCGCCTGGTAGACGACCGCGCTGGTCTTGGCGATGCCCTCGGGCGCGCCGCGCGGAAAGAAGTCGCGCCCCAGACGCGGGCGGTTGATCAGCGCCTCCGCGGCGTTGCGAATTTGCTCGAGGCGGCGCAGACGCTGGGCGAGCGCGTCGGCGAGCTCGGCCGCGCCGCCGCCCTCCGGCTTTGCGGGCGCCGGCAGCAACAGGCGGGATTTGAGATAGGCGAGCCATGCCGCCATGACGAGGTAGTCGGCCGCCAGTTCGAGCCGCAAGCGCCGCGCCGCCTCGACAAAGGCGAGATATTGCTCCGCCAGCGCCAGCACGGAAATGCGCGCGAGATCGACTTTCTGACGTCGAGCCAGTTCGAGCAGCAGGTCGAGCGGCCCCTCGAAACCGTCGAGGTCGACCGTGAAGGCGGGTTCACCCTCCGAGCGCTCGACGCCGAAATCGTCCTTCAAGGTCGCAGCAGCGGCCACGAATCCCTCCAACTGACCAGTGGGAAAGCTTGGCCTGCGACCGAGGCGACCGCAAGGCGGCTATACCGGGCGTCCACAAGAGACGGTGCGTCGAGCGGGTAAGTCTCCCGACGTTTTTGGAATCTATCACGATCAACGAGTAGGAACCCGCGCCGCGAGCGAGGCGGCGAACTGCTCCCGACGCTTCACAACGACGCGCCCGATGGGTCGCTACGCTGCCTCCTTTGGATCTCAGCAATCGCGAGCGCTTTCGGGTTCACCTGCGTCTGGCGATCAACTTAGCGTGATGAGCCCCATGACGCCCGCCCTGGCTCAATCCAGCCCAGCGGCCAGGCTCTCCTCGAGCATCATCCGGGCGCGGGCTCTGAGCTTTTCGGTCTCGCTCTTGAGCTGGCCGCAGGCGGCGAGAATGTCGCGCCCACGCGGCGTTCTGACCGGGCTGGCATATCCCGCCGCGAACACGATGTCCGAAAATCGCTCGATGGTCGTCCAGTCCGAACATTCGTAGGGGCTGCCCGGCCAAGGATTGAAGGGAATGAGATTGATCTTGGCGGGAAGGCCCTTGAGAAGGCGCACGAGCGCTTTCGCCTCGGCGGGGGAGTCGTTGATCCCCTTCAGCATCACATATTCGAACGTGATGCGGCGCGCATTCGAGGCGCCGGGATAAGCGCGGCACGCGTCGAGGAGCTGCTCGATCGGGTATTTCTTGTTGAGCGGGACGAGTTTGTTGCGCAGCGGATCGTTCGTCGCGTGCAGCGACACGGCCAGCATTGTGCCGCATTCGGCGCCGAGCGCGTCCAACTCAGGGACGACCCCGGAGGTCGAAACGGTGATGCGGCGCTTGGAGAGCGACAGGCCGTCGCCGTCGCTCAGCACGCCGATCGCCTCGCGGACGTTGTCGAAATTGTAGAGCGGCTCGCCCATGCCCATGAAGACGACGTTGGACACAGCGCGAACGCCTTCGCCGGAAGGGACGAGACCGTCGGTCGGCGCGACCCCGCCGGGAAAATCCCCCAGACGGTCACGTGCGACGAGCACCTGAGCGACGATTTCGGCGCTGGAGAGGTTGCGCACGAGCGCCTGCGTGCCCGTGTGGCAGAACGTGCAATTGAGGGTGCAGCCGACCTGACTGGAGACGCAGAGGGTGCCGCGGTCCGATTCCGGGATGTACACGCACTCGATCTCGGCGCCTTTGTCGCGCGGGCCGGCGGGCGGCATCCGGATGAGCCATTTGCGCGTGCCGTCGGCCGACACCTGCTCGGCGACGAGTTCCGGCCGCGCCAAGCTGTGGCGCTCCGCCAGCTTTTCCAGCAGTGGCCGCGCGATGTTGCGCATTTCGGCGAATTCGCGCGCGCCGCGGTGATAGATCCAGTGCCAGAGCTGCGCGACGCGCATGCGAATTTCACGCTCGGGCACGCCGACTTCGGCGAGCGCGTGCGTCAGTTCGGCGCGCGTCGCGCCGGCGAGGGAGCGCGGCGCCGGGGAAGGGGAGTCGACGGCCAAAGACATGCGCGCCTTGTAGCACGACGCCGCTGGCGGAAAAAAGGCTTGGTCTCGAACGCAGGACGCCAAGACGACGTCCCGACTGGCCTGCCGACAGCGGAAACCGCTCCTCGGGGAGCCTATCCCCCGAACACGTCGTTGGTCTGCGCGCTGACGCGCACGAAGGTGGTGCGCTTGGGCACTTCCTTGAGCTGGGTCGCGCCGATGTAGGTCATCATCGAGCGAACGCCGCCCATGATCTCGCCCATCGTGTTGTCGACCGCGCCGCGGTAGGGCGTTTCAACTGTCTTGCCTTCCGCGGCGCGGTAATGCGCGACGCCGCCGGCGTATTTCTTCATCGCCGTTTCGGAGGACATGCCATAGAACGCCATCGCGACCGGGACCTTTTCGCCGCCGCGCTCCTCGTAGCGCAATTCTCCCGCGCACTCGTCGTGACCGGCGAGCATGCCGCCCAGCATGACAAAGTCCGCGCCGGCGCCGTAGGCCTTGGCGACGTCGCCAGGAACCGTGCATCCGCCGTCGGCGCACACTTGGCCCTTGAGGCCGTGCGCGGCGTCGGCGCATTCGATGATCGCCGAGAGCTGGGGATAACCGACGCCCGTCACCCTGCGCGTCGTGCACACCGAGCCGGGACCGATGCCGATCTTGACGATGTCGGCGCCGGCGAGGATGAGCGCTTCAGTCATGTCGCCGGTGACGACGTTGCCGGCCATGATCACAGACTTGGGATTCTCGTCGCGCACGCGCTTGATCGTGTCGAGAAATTTCTCGGAATAGCCGTTGGCGACGTCGATGCAGAGAAAGCGCAGGCTCGCCCGCTGGTGCACGACGGCGAGCTTGGCGAGATCGGCCTCGGTGGTGCCGAGCGAATAGAAGGCATGACCGCCATCTTCGCCCGCGAAGAACTCTGCGAGCGCGCCTTCGGGATAGTGCTTGTGCAGAGCGGTCAGGGCGCCATGCCTTCCCAGCGCATGGGCCATCGCCATCGTGCCGGTGACGTCCATATTGGCGGCGATGAGCGGAAAGCCTTTCCAATCCGTCCCGGTGTGCAAGAAGCGGAAGGCGCGATGGATGTCGACCTCGTTGCGGGAATTGAGGGTCGAGCGCTTCGGACGAATGAGAACGTCCTTGAAGTCGAGCTTGACGTCATTTTCGATGCGCATGGACTTGTCCGGTCTGTCGGCGCGGCGGAGCGCGCTCTGATGTCCCGGCCAGACTTAGCATCGCCTCGCACATTCGGGAATGGCGGAGCGCCCCCCGCCCGAAGTGGCGGATCATCCACGCTGGAGAGGCTCAATTGTAGGAGGACATAACCCCCTCGAGCGCGATCGCCAGCGCGCGGAATTCGTAGGGCTTGTCGCAGTTCACAGCATTCGGGTGGCGTTCGCGCAGCATCGCCTCTCCGTAGCCGGAGGTGAAGACGAACGGCAGTCGCCGATCCGCCAGGGCGTCGGCGACGGGGTAGGCCATCTTGCCCCCGAGGTTCATGTCGAGAACGGCTGCATCGAGGTCGGGTTCTGACGCGATGAGAGCGAGAGCTCTTTCGACCGAACAGGCGGGCCCGATGACCACCGCCCCGACGCGTTCGAGCCGGTGCTGCAAATCCGCCGCGATGATGAACTCGTCCTCCACCACGAGAATGCGACGATTGCGAAGGCCTTCGCTCGCCATTTAAGGTGCCTCCTCTTTGAGAGCCGAACTTCCGAAAGTCCAATCATGCGGCGCCTTGCGTTCAATAGCAAAGGGGAAGCCGCTTGGGCGCCGACGTCGCGAACACCCTCCACATCCTGATTTTACAATGAGGCTTTGCTATCTCCCGCCGCCTGGCTGTTATGGCGGGAAAGCGGGCATCCAGCAGCCGCGGGTGCAGGCGCTTTATGGCGGGCGATCGCCGTGCCTGCCTGGACCCCTTACCTTTGCGCGAAGAGCGACGCGCCGACCTTTGCACACAATGCTCAGTGCGGGTATGCCTCAGGAAATGCGGGCGGTTATCGCGACGTGGGCCTCACGCGCATCCATCCATCTCGTCAAACCGGCGGACCGGCCAGGCGTCCTCGCCATGAGACGCTCTGCCGGAAGATCTCGCAGCCGAGGCGAAGTGGAGTAGGGCGCGTGGCCCCCGCGAGAGCCACGGCACGAGCGGTGGGAAGAGGAATAGGCGCCGACGCTGTAAACCGCGCAACAGCGTCTGGCTCGGTCAACCGGTATTCGATTTGATCAAATGGTCGGCGATCAGGATTCACGTCCGGACTCGGGTGGAAAGTGGACGTGCTGGCCGGAAATGAGAATGACGCGCCGGCTTGCGGCGCGCCATCCAGCTTTCATCTCGACGGTACGGGCGGCGTCGGCGGTGCGCGTCTGGACGATGTGGCAGACGCCCGCCGCGGTCCGCGCGCCGCGCGACGTGGCGTCAGGGACCGTAACCCACGCCATACGCCGGACCCTGGTTCCAGCCAACGTTGGTTACGACCTTGCCGGTGCCTGGCGCCCCGGCGCCGTAGGGACCGGGGCCCGAATTACCGTTGGCAGGGTAGCGGTAGCCAGGGCCGTAACCATAACCATAACCATAACCGTAGCGAGGCCCGGGACCCCAGTCGCCATTGTCGGCGACGACCTTGCCGGTGCCCGGGCCGCCGACGCCGTAGGGACCGGGGCCCGCATTGCCGTTGGCAGGGTAGCGGTAGCCAGGGGGGCCGGGGCCGTAGCCGGGCCCGGGACCCCAGTCGCCATTGTCGGCGACGACCTTGCCGGTGCCCGGCCCGCCGATGCCATAGGGGCCGGGGCCCGAATTGCCGTCGGCGGCATAGCCGTACCCGTAGCCAGGGCCGGGCCCGGGACCCCAGTCGCCATTGTCGGCGACGACCTTGCCGGTGCCCGGCGCCCCGGCGCCGTAGGGACCGGGGCCCGAATTACCGTTGGCAGGGTAGCGGTAGCCAGGGCCCGGGCCGTAGCCGGGACCCCAGTCGCCATTGTCGGCGACGACGTTGCCGGTGCCCGGCCCGCCGACGCCATAGGGACCGGGACCCAAATTGTCAGCTCGGGCCGGCGTCGCGGTGGCGATCAAAGCCGCGCCCAACGCGCTCGACACGACGCCAATAAGAGTGTTCCTCATGACTGCACCTCCTATAAGGCCGCGCGACGCACAGACACGCGACTTAGCCAGTCTTCGATCAGTAGTGAGCGGAACCGTCACCATCGGCCCTGCCCAGCCGGGCGACACGCAGTAAATCATCTCTCAAGATAGTGACGCAATTGTCGCGGTTTCGTGGAAACAATTTGGCGGTTTTATTCTTAACTGGTCTGGAAGGTATTACGACACTCGATTGGTTTGTGTTTTGCTGTAGCCGCATTATATTTAATCTCAATTCAACCAAACTATAGCAGTCGGAGAATCTTCTAAATATTCAAGACGCGGTAGGCATCATAATACATGCCATGAATGTCGCGCTATCTCACGCTCGCTAGCGCCCGGGCAGCACTTGGATATCGGCGCTGTGCGCGCCTGAACCGTCGAATGATCCGGCAGCGTCTCGCGAAGCTCGAAGTCCGCAAGCCATCGGTCGGGCGCTGACCGGCGATTGCCGGATGCTCACGCACGCTTCACACGAAAGCCCGCCCTCGGTCCGGCACATCGGCCCTCGCACATAGGCTCCTTCCTCGGGCCCATTCGATGGAGGTTGATTTTCGCGGGCCATCCAAACAATTGCCGCCAACCTGCACAAACATTCGCCGTCACGCACAGTTAGTGCCACAACCTGAGGCCGTTAGCGCCTTGACATTCCTTCGCTGACCGATAATTTGTTTGCTAAGAAAATAATTGCCCAGTTTTCACGGGTGGACGCAAATGCGCCCAAAGGAGGACGTCGGATGAGGAAAGCGGCTTACCACGTTGCGTTGGCGGTGGGATTTTCGGCTCTTGTCGGCGCGGGGTCTAGCCTCCCGGCCTCGGCGGCAGGCAAGCGGATCGGCATCGCGGTTCGAGAAATCACCAATGATTATGACCGCGGGGTCATTGCTGGCGCAAAGAAGGTGATCGAAGCCGACGGCGATACGGTCGTCGTTGCGGACGGTCAGGGCGATCCGCGCAAACACAACGAAAATATCGAGAGTTTGATCAACTCCCATGTCGACGGATTGATCATTGGGTTGGGCAACCCTCAGCAACTCGCCCCGGAAGTCGCCAAGGCCAAGGCGGCCGGCATACCGGTCGTCACCGCCGCGGTCGGCTCCAAGACCGAAGGCGCGCTGACGGATGTCAGCGGCGACGAAGATCTGATGGCGGTGTTGATGAGCCGCGCGCTATTGTCGAGCATCGACTACAAAGGCGACGTCTATGTCGTATGGGTGCCAGGCGCGCCGCTATTGGAGACCAGCAAGCGCATTCTCGAGGCGATGGTCAAGGATTACCCGAAGGTCAAGTTGCATGAGGTGCCGACTGAGCACAGCGCCGCCAAGGTGCAGGCTCAGATGGAAGATATTCTGACCGCAAACCCGGAGCCGGGCAGCATCGCGGCGGTCTGGGGCGCCTACGACCTGCTGACCTCCGGCGCGGTGCAAGCGATCCGTCAGGCTGGTCGGAACGAGATCAAAGTCGCTTCCATGGACGGGGATCGTGTCGGGTTCCAGATGCTGCTGTCGGACAGCAGTCCGTTCGTCGCGACGGTGGCCCAGGATGTGCCGCGGATCGGCGAGCTCGCAGGCCAGACGGTCCTGGCGGCGTTGGCCGGCAAGAAGGACTTCCCGAGCGCAATGTTCGCAGACGCCTATGTGGCCGTGCGTGCCAATGGAATCGCAGCCGCCGAGAAACGTTGGGGCAATAACGTCTGGAAGGACATTGACATGGACCCCAAGGAGATCGCCAAGCGCTATCCCCAGACGGATCCAATCCTCGTCGTCCATCCCACGCTGCCCTAAGCAGCGGATGGGGCCTGCCCAATCGGTCTCGATCAAGCGATCTTTGACCGTTTCCCTGAGGTCGCCGAACTACGCCCCGAGCCCCGCGATCATCGCGTCGGCGGGATGCTAGACGGCGCGGCGACCCAACTTCTGACACGACCCGACAACGAAGGCATAAACCCATGGTCATGCTCACGGGCTATTCGGATCGCTGGTCCGTCCGACCGGGCGAGGAACTGTGCTTCCACGTCCACTGCGCCGCCGAGACATACGACGCACAGCTGGTGCGCCTGCGCCATGGCGACGAGAATCCTCATGGTCCCGGCTTTAAGGAGCGGGAACTCGACAGCCCGTTGAACGGTCAACATGCCGGCGCCGCGCGCACCATCCGCAAAGGGTCCTATGGTCTGATCGACCTCGGCGACGTGTCCGGGCGTATTGGCAACATCACGCTGTCGGCCTGGATCTTCCCGACCCTCTTCGAGGCAGGTCCGCAGGGAATTGTCAGCACATGGTCGCCGGGAACCGAAGCAGGCGTCGGCCTTTTCCTCGCCGCGGACGGCGCCATCGAATTGCGGGTCGGGTCCCAGACCTTGCGCGCCGCCAGACCGGCGAAGCGGCGAGAATGGACCTTTGTGGCCGGGTCAATCGACAGCGCCTTAGGAATTGCACGCCTCACGCTCTGTCGGAGCGCTGGAGGATCGGACGATGAGTCGGTTGCCTGCGAGATGCCGCTGGATATGACCGCCCGGGCGGCGGCGGATCGGACTGTGCTGCTAGCCGCGGGCTGGCTGGAAGATACAACGGACGGACCAAGACCATGCGCTGTGCTGAACGGCAAGATCGCACGGCCGGTGCTGCACAATCGTGCGTTGACGACCGCAGAGTGTGCCTCGCTAGCGCGGGGCGGCGAGGCGTCTGGGGTGCTCGCCGCATGGGACTTCGCCGCAGATAGCTCCAGCACTTTGTTACGCGATCGTGGGCCGCGCGGCCTGCACGGCCGGACGGTCAACCGCCCCGCCCGCGCTATGACCGGCCCAGGTTGGCCGGGCGACGCTCCTGACGCCGCTCCGCGGCCGTCGACCCATGACGCGATTCATTTCCATGACGACGATGTTGCGGATGTCGGTTGGCCCGTGAGCCATCGTCTCCGCATTCCGCCCGACATGCCATCGGGTGTCTATGCATTGCGCCTGCGCAACGGGGCCGCCGAGGACCACTTGCCCTTCTTCGTCAGTCCACCGCGCGGGCAGACTTCCGCTCCACTTGCCGTGCTGATGCCGACCTTCAGCTATCTCGCGTATGCGAACGACTCGTTGGATACGTCCGACACGCTCCAACTGTTGCCGCGGCAGGACATGACGCTGCGGCCGGATGTCTATCGGTACATCGCCGAGAATGGCCTGAAAAGTACATACGATAAGCACAGCGATGGCAGCGGGATCTGTTACGGCTCCCGCCGCCGCCCGATTCTCGATTTTCGTCCCAAGGCCCGCTGCCGCGCCTTCGACGCCCCGCACCAGTTTCCGGCGGATCTCCATCTGATCGACTGGCTGACGGAGAAGGGTATTGCGTTCGACGTCATCACGGATGATCTGCTGCACGCTGAAGGAGCGGAATTGCTGAGCCGATACCGCGCCGTGATGACCGGCTCCCACCCGGAATACTGGTCAGCGCGCATGCTTGACGCGCGGGATGCGTATCTCGTTGGGGGCGGCCGGTTGATGTATCTCGGCGGCAACGGATTCTACTGGGTCACCGGCGCCGCCGAAGACGCGCCGGACGTCATCGAAATTCGGCGATACGGCGGTACGCGCACCTGGGAAGGCGAACCCGGTGAGCAGACCATCAGCGTCACTGGTGAAACCGGAGGCTTGTGGCGACACCGCGGGCGCCCTCCGCAACGCTCTCTTGGGGTCGGATTTGCTGGCCAGGGTTTCGATCGCGGCGTCCCCTACCGGCGCTCCGCCGAGAGTTTCCGCCCGGAATGGCAATGGGTGTTCGCGGGCGTCGAGACCGAGATCGTCGGCGCCGGCCCCTCGCTCGTTCTTGGTCATGGCGCGGCCGGGTTCGAGGTGGACCGCGTGAGCATGGAGCGCGGCACGCCTGAGGACACGGTGGTCCTCGCCTCGTCGCTTCGCTTCACCGACGCCTACCAACTCGCTACGGAGGAGGTGTTATCGCCCACCCCCTGGACCGGCGGCTCATCGGCCCCGGAGCTACGAGCCGACATGGTCTTTCTGGCTTACCCGCAAGGGGGCGCTGCGTTTTCGGTGGGCTCGATTATTTGGTGCGGAACGCTATCAGCGTCCGGCTATGACAGCGATACGTCGCGGATCACCGAAAACGTGTTGCGCGCCTTCCTTCGCCCGCACTTGCCGGTCGCCCACGAGTTGGTCAAGACATGAACATGCCGTCGTTGATACGAAGCAAGGCGCGGCATGCCTGAACAAGAGAGAACCGTAGGCGCCGCGAGAAGCTTCCTGCGGTGACGCGTTCCGCTGTGATCGGGGTGGGGCGTCGATCCCAATGTGATCGCCTGGGTGCTCACTCAGGCGATCTGAAAAATTGCCTCCCCGCCGTACAAAAATTCACCCCACGCAAAGTCATTTCGCCGCGTGAAGGCCATTTTCCTGCCTTGACATTCGCGCCTTAGCCGATAATTTGTTTGCAACGAAAATAATTGCCCAGTTTTCACGGGTGGACGCAAATGCGCCCAAAGGAGGACGTCGGATGAGGAAAGCGGCTTTCCACGTTGCGTTGGCGATGAGTGTGTCGGCTCTTGTCGGCGCGGGGTTTAGCGTCCCGGCCTCGGCGGCGGGCAAGCGGATCGGCATCGCGGCTCGAGAAATCACCAATGATTCCGTTCGCGGCATCATCGCTGGCGCCAGGAAGGTGATCGAAGCCGACGGCGATACGGTCGTCGTTGCGGACGGCCAGGGCGATCCGCGCAAGCACAACGAAAATATCGAGAACCTGATCAACTCCCATGTCGACGGATTGATCATTGGGTTGGGCGACGCCCAACAGCTTGCCCCGGAAGTCGCCAAGGCCAAGGCGGCCGGCATACCGGTCGTCACCGCCGCAGTCGGCTCGAAAACCGAAGGCGCGCTGACGGACGTTGGCGGCGATCAAGATCTGATGGCGGTGTTGATGAGCCGCGCGCTGTTGTCGAGCATCGACTACAAGGGCGACGTCTATGTCGTATGGGTGCCGGGCGCGCCGCTGCTCGAGACCAGAAAGCGCATCCTCGAGGCGATGGTCAAGGATTACCCGAAGGTCAAATTGCATGAGGTGCCGACTGAGCACAGCGCGGCCAAGGTGCAGGCTCAGATGGAGGATATTCTGACTGCAAACCCGGAGCCGGGCAGCATCGCGGCGGTTTGGGGCGCTTATGACCTGCTGACCTCCGGCGCGGTGCAGGCGATCCGCCAGGCTGGCCGGAACGAGATCAAAGTCGCTTCGATCGACGGGGACCGTATCGGGTTCCAGATGCTGCTGGCGGACGGCAGTCCGTTTGTCGCGACGGTGGCCCAGGATGTGCCGCGGATCGGCGAACTCGCAGGCCAGACGATACTTGAGGCGTTGGCCGGCAAGAAGGACTTCCCGAGCGCGATGTTCACAGACGCCTATGTGGCCGTGCGTTCCAATGGAATTGCCGCCACCGAGATGGCTTGGGGCAAAAACGTCTGGAAGGACATTGACATGGATCCCAAAGAGATCGCCAAGCGCTATCCCCAGACGGAACCAATCCTCGTCGTCCATCCCACGCTGCCTTAGCCAGCGTATGGCGCCGCTCGGTCGGTATCCGATCGGGCGGCTCTTTCGTGTCAGCCTTCGCGATCGACACGAGACCCCGAGTTTGTGTTCAATAGGCGCGCACGGCGGCATCCGGCAACAGTCTCTCTGACGATGGAGGAAGGCGCCACATGGCGGCAGAGCAAGCCGAACATAGCCTCGACCGAGTGACGCCTCAGTCCGTGCCGATCGCTCTCGAATGCCGGGGCGTCAGAAAGGTGTTTCCTGGCGTCGTGGCGCTCGATCAAATCGACGTCTCGATCAGAACGGGCGAGATTCACGCTTTCGTGGGACAGAACGGCGCCGGCAAGTCGACGCTCGTGAAAGTGCTCACAGGGGTCTATGCCGCAACGTCAGGGGAGATTTTGATCGATGGCCGACCGGCGCAGATCAATAGTCCCGCGGATGCTGAAGCCGCCGGCATAGTTATCGTCCATCAGGATCAGCCACTCATCGGGCAATTCGACATCACGCGCAACGTATTCCTGGGTCGCGAAATCGTCCGCAACGGGTTGCTCGATTTTGGGCGTATGCGCGCTGCGACCGAGCGCCTGCTGCAACGCGTCGGCGCGACATTTCCCTCAACGACTCTCGCCCGCGATCTGAGCGTGGCGCAACGTGAACTCGTCGCCATTGCGGCGGCTCTACTGCGCGAGCCGCGCGTCCTGATCCTCGATGAACCGACCGCCTCGCTCAGCAACGCGGAGGCCGAGATGATCTTCTCGATCGTGCGAGGGCTGCGCCAGGCGGGCGTCACCGTCATCTACATCTCGCATTATCTGGACGAGGTCTTCGATCTTGTTGATCGCATTACCGTCCTGAGAGACGGTAAGTTGGTCTCAACTGCTGACGTCGGGGAGACGTCGCGCCAAGCGGTCATCGACCAGATGATTGGCCGCTCGTTGAGCCAACTCTACCCGAAGGAGAGACTGAGCCTCGGCGAGCCTTTGCTTGTCGTTGACGGCTTGTCGCAAGGGCAGGCGGTTCGCAACGTTTCGATGTCGGTGCGGGCAGGGGAGATTTTCGGGATTGCCGGCGTCATGGGGGCCGGACGCACCGAACTCGCGATGACGCTCGTGGGAGCGCTGAAGCGATCCAGCGGGACGGTTACCGTGGCCGGGCGAACATCGGCTCCTGGTTCGCCCCAAGCCGCAAAGGCGCAGGGCTTCGCGCTTATTCCGGAGGACCGCCGTCACGAGGGTCTCGTCATCGACTTGACGGTGCGAGAAAATCTGTCGCTTCCCGGCATCTCTCGTTTCGCTCGATGGGGATTGCTCAACCTGCAGCGCGAGCGGGCGGCCGCCGTTGAGCTGGTTGAGCGGCTGAAGATCACCCCTCCCAACATTCGACAGATCACGCGTAACCTTTCCGGCGGCAATCAGCAGAAGATCGTGATTGGGCGCTGGTTGCATGGCGGCAGCCGAGTGTTCATCTTCGACGAACCGACGACTGGCGTCGACGTCGGCTCCAAAGTGGAGATCTACAAGCAGATGACCGAGGCGGCGCGGAGGGGTGCAGCCGTCCTGTTTATTTCGTCGGATTTCGACGAACTTGTCGGCATGTGCGATCGGATTGCGGTCATGCGCAAGGGCGCGATCGTCGCAACCGGCGCCGCCGAAGCTTTCGACGTCCACCGCCTGGTGGATCTTGCAACCGGGGGCTCGGAAGCGGTCGAAGCTGCAGCTCCTTTGGATCGGGCCCAGAGCGCTCAAACCGATAGCGGGCTGAACGCCGCGACATCGAAATATGCGTCGATGGTGTCTGGCTTCGGTTCGCACCTCGCCAGATGGGGCACCATGGCAGGCATGATCCTGGCGTTCGGGATCATTGGGCTCCTGTCGGCCAACTTCCTCACACCCGCAAACCTGCTCGACGTCCTCAAGCAGGGCAGCTTGCTTGCCTTCGTAGCCGTCGGTCTCACCGCGGTCCTGGTCGCGGGCGGGTTCGATATGTCAGCGGGTGCGGTCAACCAACTCGCATCCAACCTCGCGGCGGGAATGATCTCAAGTGGGCTCGGAATAGCGGCTGCATTTGTCGTCGGAGTGGGCGCGGGCGTTGCGACTGGCCTCGTCAACGCCACTCTTGTTCTCGGACTTCGCTTACCTCCATTCGTAGCGACGCTCGGCAGCATGTTCGTGGCCATGGGACTGGCGCTGCTCTACAACCACGGCCAAGCGTTGACGCTCTATGACCAGCCCAAATTCTTCTTCATAGGTCAAGGCTATCTCGGGCCGATTCCGTTTATTGCGATCTTGCTGGCGGCTCTGGTTCTCGCTCTCCACGTCCTGTTCAAACATACGAGGGCGGGTCTGCGGATGTACGCGGTCGGCGAAAATTTCCAGGCGGCGGCGCTTCGCGGCGTCAATCGGCGCCACGCGATCATCACCTCGTTCCTCGTCGGGGGCGCCGTGCTCGGAATCTCCGGCGTTGTGCTCGCCTCCTACAGCTACGGCGCATCGGCTTTGGCGACGGGATTGGACTTTCTGATCAGCGCGCTCGCCGCCACCTTCCTCGGTACGAGCCTATCGCGCACGGGCGAACTCGACGTGCTCGGCACGACGGTTGCGGCGCTTTTTCTGGCCTCGTTGTCCAACGGCCTCATTCTGCTCGGCGTATCGAACTTAGCTTTGCCCGGGATCCAGGGTGGCGTGCTGATTGCCTCGATCCTGCTCGGCGTGATCGGCAAACGCGGCATTGGCCAAGTCACTATCTTTTGAGGGCGCCATGAACGTGAGACTGTCGGTGTTGCCTGATCGACCTTCGCTCGTCCTGGGCGAGTTCGTGAGGTCCTACGGCGCGTTGTTCGGCATGGCGATCGTGCTGACGCTGGTCGCTATGATCAAGCCGTCTTTCCTGTCGCTCGCCAACATCGAGAATGTGCTGCGTCAAAGCACAATACTGGCTATGATAGCTTTCGGCCTCACCGTGGTTCTTATACTGCGGGGAGTTCGACCTCAGCATCGCTCAGATTGCCGATGTGGCGGCGCTCGCCGCGGCGGCCCTGGTCGTCCATGGCCAACCCGTCTGGATAGCGTTTGTGGCTCCGGTCGCACTCGGAGCGCTTCTGGGCGCCTTCAACGGCCTGATGATGGCTTATCTCGGCGTCCCGGCCATCATCGGCACCCTCGGAACCATGTTTATCATTCGCAGCGGCGAGCTGATCTACTCGCATGGATCCGAGCCGCAAATTTTATTCACTCTTCCCAGGGCGGTGACGGCGAATTTCCTGTTTCTCGGACAGAAGGCGATCGGCCCGGTCCCGGCTTTGATTGTGCTCACAATTTTCATGTTTCTGTTCGTCTACGGACTTGTCACCCTGACGCCGTTCGGACGCTATGCCAGAGCGGTCGGGAGCAATGTGCGAGCGTCGTTCCTAGCCGGAATCGACATGCGTCGCGTGTTCGCCAGCGGGTTCGTGGTCAGCGGGATTTTTGCCGCTGTGGCGGGCGTCGCCATGGCCTCGCGCACGGGGATAGCGGTGCCGCGCGGCGCGGAACCGTATCTGCTCGACGCCTTCGCCGCCTGCTATCTCGGGACGCTCGCCACGCGCACGGGCGAGATGACAATTCCTGGCACCCTGATTGGCGCGCTATTCATCGCCTTCCTTGGCAACGGGCTGACCATTCTCGGGTTTGGCGCGCCCTATCGCTTCGCGCTGAACGGGGGCTTTATTTTGCTGGCCATGGCTGTCGGCGCATTGCGCCGTCCAGCCTGAACCTTGATCGGGAGAACTGTCGTGTCACGCATCATTGACGCTCACAACCACATCGGGGTCCGGCCCGGAGCTTCGCAGACGGGCGCACAGCTCGTCGCCAAGATGGACCAGGCTGGGGTCGACAAGGCGGTGATCTTTCCGTTCACCGAAGGCAATTTCACCAATGACGCCGTCAAAGTCGCGTATGACGCGTTTCCAAGTCGTCTGATTCCTTATTGCGCTGTAAATCCCTGGCAGCCGGAGGCGGCGGCCGAGGTGAGACGCTGCGGACGAGAATGGGGCTTCAAGGGGCTGAAGCTCCATCCGACGCTGAATGGCTATCACCTCTCAGATCCGCATCTCGTCAATCCCCTGTTCGAGGAGGCCGAAAGCCTCGATATTCCGGTCATCGTGCATGGCGCCAGCGATCTTTATAACGCGCCGCCAGAATTCGCCGAGATGGCTCGCCGCTTCCCCAGGGTAAAGCTCCTAATGGCCCACATGGGCTTCTTCTGGTCGGTAGGCCAAGCGATCGCTTACGCCAAGGAGTTGCCAAATCTCTACCTTGAGACGTCTCGGGCCCCGATCTTCGAGATCGCCGAGGCGGTGCGCGAACTCGGCCCGGGCAAGGTGATCTGGGGCACAGATTCGCCTTTTGTCGACTATGAGTGGGAATTCAAAAAGATGGAGCGCTGCTCGCCAGATCGCGCAGTATATGATCTCGTGGTCGGGGGTACTATGGCCGAACTACTTCACATAGGGGCGGGCTGATGGGCGCTGACGCATTCGACCGCCCCGAGCCTCCCAATGACCGTAAGCTGGAACTCGCCGCCCGCGCCGCGTGGTTGTACCATGCAAAGGGGCGGCGGCAGGACGAGATCGCGACGAAGCTTAACCTGTCGCGACAGGTGGTTCAGCGCCTCATCGCCATTGGCACCCACGAAAAGCTGATTCGATGCCAGTTGATCCACCCTTTGTCGGGGTGCATCGAGCTGGCGGAGCGCCTGAGTGAGCGATTTGACCTCGTCTTCTGCGACGTCGCGCCCGGCGAGCCAGGTGTCGACGAAGATATCGCTACCGTCGCCACCGCGGCGGCGTTCTACCTTGAGAATCTGCTGTCGCAAAAGGCGCCGCTGACGATCGGCATCGGAAACGGTCAAGCCCTGCGAGAGACGACCTTGCGCATTTCACCGATGTCGCGCCCGCAACACAAGTGCGTCTCTTTGATGGGCAATTTGACGAGGAGTTGGCGCGCCAGCCACTATGACGTCGTCATGCGTCTCGCCGAGCGCGTCGGCGCACAGTGCTATCCGCTTCCCCTGCCGGTCGTCACCAGCACGGTCGCCGAACGGGACGTCCTGCAGGCGCAACCTGCCTATACCGCGTTTCTATCGCTGATCGATGAAGCCAGCGTCTTAATGATGGGCATCGGATTCATGGGTTGGCAGGCTCCCATGCACGTCGACGGCTTCATCACCGATGTGGAGTTGGCTCAGGCTATGGAAGCGGGAGCTATCGGCGAATTGCTCGGCCGTGGGGTGGACGGCTCGGGCAAGCTCCTTAGCGGAGGATACCAAGATCGACTGACCTCATTCGAGCTGAAGGCTCCCGCACGGCGCCCAACAGTGATCGTTCAGTCCGGATCAATTCGTGTCCCCGCGATAAAAGCGGCGCTCGACAGTCGTCTGGCCAACGCCTTGATCACCGACGAGAACACCGCGCGCGGCCTTCTCGATTCGTAAGCAGCAGCCGCTCGGTTCCGCGCGATCAGACCCTATATCCGTCCGTACATCGGCGCTCGCACGTCAGCTTCTTCGTCCAGACCATTCGGAGGGCGATTTTTGCCGCCCGAAAACATTGCCTTTCAACTACACAAAAATTCGGCGTCGCGCACAATTAGTACGCGTCTAACGACCATTCCCGCATTGACATTCCATCCCTGGCCGATAATTTGTTTATAAACTAAATAATTGCCCAGTTTTCACGGGTGGACGCAAATGCGCCCAAGGGAGGACGTCGGATGAGGAAAGCGGCTTACCACGTTGCGTTGGCGATGAGTGTGTCGGCTCTTGTCGGCGCGGGGTTTAGTGTTCCGGCCTCGGCGGCAGGCAAGCGGATCGGCATCGCGCTTCGAGAAATCACCAATGATTATAATCGTGGCATTATCGCCGGCGCCAGGAAGGTGATCGAAGCCGACGGCGATACGGTCGTCGTTGCGGACGGTCAGGGCGATCCGCGCAAACACAACGAAAACATCGAGAGCCTGATCAACTCCCACGTCGACGGGTTGATCATTGGGTTGGGCGACGCCCAACAGCTTGCCCCCGAAGTCGCCAAGGCCAATGCGGCCGGCATACCGGTCGTCACCGCCGGGGTCGGCTCCAAGACCGAAGGCGCGCTGACTGAGGTTGGCGGCGACGAAGATCTGATGGCGGTGTTGATGACCCGCGCTCTGTTGTCGAGCATCGACTACAAAGGCGACGTCTATGTCGTGTGGGTGCCGGGCGCGCCGCTGCTGGAGACCAGAAAGCGTATTCTCGAGGCGATGGTCAAGGATTACCCGAAGGTCAAGTTGCACGAAGTACCGACTGAGCACAGCGCCGCCAAAGTGCAGACCCAGATGGAGGATATTCTGACTGCAAACCCTGAGCCCGGCAGCATCGCGGCGGTCTGGGGCGCCTACGATCTGCTGACCTCCGGCGCGGTGCAGGCGATCCGTCAGGCTGGCCGGAACGAGATCAAAGTCGCTTCGATCGACGGGGACCGCGTCGGCTTCCAGATGCTGCTGTCGGACGGCAGTCCGTTTGTCGCGACGGTGGCCCAGGATGTGCCGCGGATCGGCGAGATCACAGGCCAGACGATCCTGGCGGCGTTGGCCGGCAAGAAGGACTTCCCGAGCGCGATGTTCACAGACGCCTATGTGGCGGTGCGCGCCAATGGAATCGCAGCCGCCGAGAAACGTTGGGGCAATAACGTCTGGAAGGACATTGACATGGACCCCAAGGAGATCGCCAAGCGCTATCCCCAGACGGATCCAATCCTCGTCGTCCATCCCACGCTGCCCTAGCTCCTATGTTCGCCGTCAAGATGTAAGGCCCATTGGCCGAGCAGAATCATTTGCGATTTCAGTTGTTGCGCTGGGTTCCGGGGGAAAGCTGCAAGTCCGGATTGATGGGGGAGGCGGCGGGCGACCGCCGCTTTCCCCGCCACTTGGCGCCCCCGTGGATCGCTGAGGGAATGCCCGGGCTGCGCCTGAAGCGAAAGCTACGCATCAATTAAGTGGTTTAGCGAGTGCTGGCGACCCATGTGGTTTCCGCCAGGGCCGGCCTATGGCGTGCGGCATTCCAACAGATACTCATCCGGCGCCTTCTTTCGCCGCGAGCTGGTAGAGAAGGTCGTGTCCCGACATGCTGTCGGCGATGAAACGGTCAAAGGCTTGCCAGACTTTCGGCCGCAGCGTCACCCGCTTATCGGCGCGTCCGCTAAGATCAACGAGGTCGACCTTCTCCGCGTCTTGCAAGATGACGCGGACATGAGTTCGCGTGGCGCCGAACCTTTCGCCGATTTCGGCGAAGGACAGCGCCACGGATGTCCCCTCTGGCTCCGCCCCCGCCATCTGGATTAGCTTCATGAGCACCATCATCCCGACATCGCGACTCATAAACAACATCAAGTCCGGATAGCTGGCGAGAATCTGCGCGCCATGGCCGGCAAAGCGCCAGGCAACCGAACGGTGCGCCTTTTGGAAGGACCGATCGCGCCGCAGGATTTGAGGATAGCCGGGCTGGGGATATAGAACTTGCAGCGGCCGATACTGGGCGACGAGCCAGTCGGCGTCGTGCTCCAGCATTTCGTCCAGGGGCGACAGGATGCGGACCCGACCGTCGAGCGGCGACGCCGTCGACTGGATGAACCTGTGGTGGACGAGCCGGGCGACAAGGTCCTCGATCCGGCGCGAGCTCGAAAGGTCGAACTGCCGCATCGCCTCTTTGAGGCGGCCGATCGTGGGCCAGGTCGATCGGTCTTCCTCGCGATAGCGCGCATGCATGCAGATGAGCATCATGAACACCACGTGCCGTCCCGCCTCTATCAGCAGCCGGCTCAAGAAGACGTCATTCTCGTAAAGCCCGAGGATGGCGTCGACGAACGCCCGCCGCGCCGAGGGAAAACCCGGGTGGCGCAAAATCTCTTGCGGCGAATGATGAAGGTCGGCGTGGAGTTCTGGTTCGGTGGGGAGCATGGGTTTTGTGCCAATGCGACATCTTTGAAAAATTTCAGGCCTCGGCGGTCAAAGTTCCGGCAGTCCCGCCACAATGACAGCCCTCTCGATCCGTTCCATCGCCTCGATGAAGAGCCGGCAGGCGTTCCTGTAGGAAGGGTTTCGACCGCAGGCTGATCGGCGCCACAAGGCATATCGGGCAAAAATAACCAACCAAAAACCTACGCAAAATGTTCCAACCACTCGTGGCGGATAATCGGTTAATCAAACGTAAGGGTAGCGGCGGCGTCTATTGCGCAAGAGACGGCATTCTAGGAAACGAGCTTAATCGAAGCTTAAATTGTTATTTGATTTGAGGGGCTTGGCATGGGGCGACAGTTGCGCGTAGGGCGCCGATTTTTTCGCGCCGCTTTCGCGCCGTCAAGCCGCTGCGCACCGCTGGCGAGTCCCGCGCGCGTGCTGATCCCCCGTCTCAAACGTCCTTCTTAGGGTGGCGACGTGAACACTTCGTCTTCAAGAAAATCTGCTCGCAAGCAGGTTGCCCGGTTGCTCTGCAGCTCCGCTTTGGCGCCGCTGCTGGTCGGATTTGCATCGTCGGCCTTCGCGCAGGCGGTCAATCTTGGTCACGTCGCCCAAAACTCGATTGTTCCGGACGGCCTGACGGCGACGAAGGTGACGGTCAAAGGCAATGTGACCGACATTCGTACTTCGACCTTTCGCGGCGGCAACGCTTACAATTCCTTTTCGACCTTCTCAGAGGCGGCCGGTAACACGGTCAACCTGTTCGTTCCGAAACAAGCCGTCGATCTCGTCAATATTATCCGCAACGGCCCAGTCGACATCGAAGGAACGCTGAACGCCTATCAGAATGGCCAAATCGGCGGCAATGTCGTCTTCGCCGATTCTTACGGAATGATCGTTGGCAAGAGCGGGACGATCAATGTCGGCGGCCTGACGGTGGTGACGCCGTCGGGCGCGACGCTCAACAGCCTCATCGATTCTAGCGGTCACGTGAATGCCGCGCTGGCCCAGCAGGTGATCGCCGGCAATGTGCCGCTGTCGGCCGACGGTTCCGTCGTCATCAAGGGCAAGGTCAACGCCCAGAACTTCGTCACGATCACGGCTGAGGACGTGCGAGTGGCCGGGTCGTACGCCGAGGCGAGGAAGGCGGCGACGCAACGCGCGCAATTCGAGGCGACGGTCAACAGCAAAGGGATGCAAGAGGGCGGTGCGATCGTCGTCCACAACGGCTCGCTGTCGATCGTGGCCGCGGATGACGCGACGATCGGCGGAACGCTGAGGGCGAATGGATCGGCCGGCCATGGCGGGTCGGTGTCGATTTCCGCCGGCCATAATGCGACGATCAAGTCTACCGCGCGGGTGACTGCCGCCGCGACGCGGGTTGACTCTGCCGCGGCGCCGAATGCGAATTCCGCCTCGCCGACGATCAGCGTCGAAGCGGGCGGGACAGCCACCATCGCCGGCGCGCTGTCGGCGATCACGGCGGTCGGCGGATCGCCGGGCGACATTCATGTCGCGGCGAACGACATCAGCGTTGCGGCGACGGCCAAGCTTGCGGCCGTCGGGGTTGGCGCGGCGGACGGCGGCCATATCTCGGTCAAGGCGACGGATACGACGACGGTCGCGGCGGGCGCGTCCTTTGCGGCCAATGCGACGGGCAGCGGCAACGGCGGTCTGATCGAGATCAGCGGCGAGACCGACAACGTCTCGGCGAACATCGCGGTCAGCCTCGGCGCGGTCAGCGGCGGGGCGGGCACGCTGCTGTTCGATCCTTATGATCTTTATGTTGGCGGCGGCTCCGACCAGGGCGGGGCGGGGACGACCGGCAGTCCTACCGTCGGCGGATCCTCCAGCACGGTGGCGAGCCTCTTCACCGACGGCGCAAATGTGGTGCTCGACGCGTCGAACTCGATCACGGTGAACGGCGTAATCGATACGCGCGATTATTCGGGCGCGCATGTCGCCGGCCTGCTTGCCGCAGCGGGCGTCGCCTCAAACGGCAATTCCGGCTCCATCACGCTGGACGCGCCGACGATCACGATTGCGAGCGGCGGCGCGCTCTATGCCGACGTCTACAATGCGACCACGGGCGGAACGACTACGTGGACGCCGGGCGCGATTGTCTTGGGCGCAGGCAACGGCCAGACGATCGCGATCAATGGAACCGTGACCGGCGGCGCCGTCTCGGCGACCGCGACCGGGACAATCGCCTTAGGGGGTTCGATCCTCGGCGGCCCGACCACGCTCTCGGCGGGATCGAGCATCGCCCTGGGCGCGTCCGGGCTCATCGACACGCGCAGCCTCGACCCCACGGGCACATTCTCGACCGCCAATTCTCAGAGCGTCGCCCTCACTGCGCCGACGATCACGACCGCGGACGGTAGCCGCGTGCTCGCGGCCGCGATCAATACCGCGTCGACGACCTACGCGGCGGGGACGATCACCTTCGATGCAAGCGCAAGCTCGTCCGGTAGCGTCGTCGTCGCCGGCACGCTCTCTGGCGGCAATATCATGCTGGCGGCCGGGGCCACGATCTCGCTCGACGCCACGGCTACCCTTTCCACGCCGAACGCGACGAGCCCGGACTTCGGGGCGGTCACGCTCGCGGCGCCCAGCATCGCCGCGGCCGGAGGGGCGCAGATCAACGCCCTCAATATCAACTACGAGCTCCAGCAGACCGCGGTCATCATCGGCGATACGATCCAGGACAGCGCCGACGCGAGCGCGCCGGGCTTCGTGTCCGACGCGGACGTCGCGGACTATCTCGACGCGGTCAAGAGCGGGACGTTCGAGCTCACGGCGATCGGCTCAATCACCATCGATCCGCACGGCGCTCTCGTCCGGTCGTCGTCGATGACCATCGACCTCGCCGCGCCGACCATCACGCTGACCGGCGGCAGTTCGCTCGGCGGCGGAACGGTGTCGCTCTCCGCGCAGACGATCAACATCGATGCGGCGTCGTCCGGCGGGAGCCAGGTGACCGCAGCCACGCTCAATCTCTCGGCGGACACGGTCAACCTGACCTCGGCTGCGGACGTCTTCGTCGGCGACGCCACCGAGGACGTCGTCAACAAAGCAGCCGCTGGATTCATCAGCAATCAGACGATCGTGACCTATATCGGCGAGATGGGGGGCGCGGGGTTACTTCAACTGAGCGGCGCTTCGTCCATCACGCTCGATCCGAGCGGCGTCATCGACGGACGGCAGCTCAGCGGCGGGGTCTCCGTCGGCAACTCGCTCAGCCTCGCGCTGCAGGCGCCGACCATCACCCTCGCGACGGGCAGCGCGATCCACGCCGAATCCATCAACGCGAACGGCTCGACCTATTTCCCCGGCGTCGTCGAGCTGATGGCGTCGACGGCCCTCACCGTCAACGGCTCGGTGAGCGGCGGCCAGATCAATGTTACGTCGCCGAGCATCACGGCGGCGTCCGGCGTCTTCAGCGCTGCGCTGGTGGACTACAATCTCGACGCCGCGGACGTGACGATCGGCGCCGGAGCCGGCGACATCTCGAATACGACCGTCGCCTCCTTTGTCGCGGCCCTGTCGGGGACGACGGCGTTCGAACTCTCGGCGTCCAGCTCAATCAACGTCGCCGCAGGCGGCGCAGTCGACGCCGGCGCTAATGCGGTGACGCTGACGGCGCCGTCCCTGACCTTGGCCGGGGGAAGCGCCGTCAAGGGCGGGACGGTTGGCCTCGACGCCGGACCGAGCGGCACGATCACGATCTATGCCGACTCGACGGGCGGGGCGCAGATCGCCGCCGCGACGCTGCAACTCACGGCCCCGACACTCGACCTGACGACGAGCGCTCAGACCCTCACCGTCGGCGATCAGGGCGAGGCTGCAAGCGGCTCGGTCGGGTTCGTCACCAATCAGGCGATCCAGACCTATGTGGCCGCCATGAGCGGCTACGGGACGCTGGAGTTGCAGGCCCCGAGTGTGGTCACGATCGACGCCACCGGCATCGTCGACACGCGACAGCTCTCCAGCGGCGTCTCGACTAACAACTCACTGAATGTCGCCCTGGTGGCGCCGGCGATCACCATCGCGCAGGGCGGTCAGGTGCTCGCGCAGGCCGTGAATGCGAGTGGCTCGACGTTCACGCCCGGCAGCGTCCTCGTCGACGCGACCGGCACGAGCGCCACGGTCGGCATCGATCTCGCGGGTACGATCAAGGGTGGCGCGATCGCGCTGACAGCCGCCGCGGCGCCGATCACGCTGGAGGCGACGGCCTCGATCGATTCTCGACAGCTCGATCCACCGAACAATGTCACCGGGCTGCCGTTCAACATCGCCTTGTCCGCGCCTTCGATCGCGGTTGCGAGCGGCGCGAGCCTCTATGGCAATGTCGACGCCTTCGCCTTCACCGAAAGTACGCTCACGGTGGGCGGCGCGGGGACGGGACAGACCGGCGCCAATGGGGTTATCTCGAACGATACGATCGCCGCCTATATCGCGGCGATGAACGGCGCCGGCACGTTCCTTTTGTCGGCCGCCGGACCGAACAACTCCATCACGCTCTCGTCGAACGCTAAGCTCGACGGCACGGCCAACAACGGCGCCGTCAGCATCTCGCTTTCGGCGGACGCCTATAGCGTCAGCTCCGGCGCGCAGGTGATCACGAGCGACCTCGCCATCGACCAGAACCAGTCGGATGTCGTGATCGGCGACCACACCGATCCGAACGCGACACTCACTAACCAGACCATCGCCGCGTTGATCCAGGCGACGGGCTCCGTGACGACGACCTTCTCGATCGATGCTGGAAATTCGATCACGCTCGATCCGACAGCGATTATCGATACGCGTGAGCTCGGGACCGACGGCTTATCGACGACGAATGCTCTCAATGTCGCTCTCGCGGCGCCGATGATCACGATCGACAAGGGTGCGCAGATTCTCGCGCAGGCCGTCAACCCCGCCAATGCCGCCAACCCGTTTAGCAGCGGCGCCGTGACGCTGACGGCGAACGCGACAAGCTATGAAGCTATCGGCCTGGCGAGCGCGACCACGAACATCTCGATCGACGGGACGATCACCGGCGCTTCCATCGCGGCGAACGCGACGTCGACGGCCGAGTCCTCCTTCGCCCTTAACGCCAACAACACCTCGCCCGGCAACCTGGCGACGGTTCTCGTCGGAAGCCTGCTCCTCGATCTCTCGCCGCTGGCGCTCCAGCCCGGCTATGTCCAGGCAAATGCGTCCGCGACGGTCACGGTGGGCGCGGATGCGGTGCTCACCGCCGCGGGCAACGTGACGCTCAACGCCCATACCGTCGGCGTGGCGTCGGACCCGGCGATCGGCTTGGCGGGCAGCGGCGCCTTCCTCGCCGCCGGCGTCGTCGTCGGACAGCTCAATCAGACCGCGACGACGACGATCGCCTCCGGCGCGACGATCAATGCGTCGAGCCTCGATGTGGCGGCGACCAACTCGGCAACGCTCGACATCGAATCGGAGCAGATCTCAGGGCTCGAGATCTCGCCCGAGGCCTCGCTGGGCGCGCAAGGGCAGGCTCCGTCTATCCAAATCGACTTCACCTACGCAGAGGCAAGCATCGCCTCCTCGGCCGATATCGCGTCCGGCGCAAACATCGACGTCTCGGGAGACGGCAGCTCGGTCGACGTTCTCGCCCGCAACGACAACTCGTTCAATTCATCGGCGAAGTCGGATGCGTTCAATGGCGGCAAGATCGGCGCGACGATCGCGATCGGCGACTTCAACAGCAGCGCCGTCGCGCATGTCGGCTCAAGCATCGGGTCGGAGACGTCGCCGGTCGGAAGCGTCTCGGTGGTCGCGCAGTCGGAGACCACGAAGGACAAGGTCGCGGCCTCGACGACGGTCGGCGCAAGCAACCTCGGAAAGGCTTTGGCCTTGCTCGGCGTCGTCGGGAGCGCCGTCTCCGAGGGCAAGAACGTCAGCGTGACCCCGCCGACGGCGAGCATCGTCGGAGGCCTCATCGCCAGCAACTCGAGCTCGGTCCAGTCGGCCACGGCGGCCCTCAACAAATACTTGCCGCAGGTCGCCGGCGCGTTCGCTGTGTCGCGCGGGACCGAGACCTCGTCGGCGGATATCTCGGCCGATCTCGATCCCGCGACGGGCAAGCAGACCCTACCGACGGCTCCGACGATCTGGGCTGCCGGCGGCGTCGCGATCCTCAGCGACACCACCAATGCGGCGCTTGTTACGGGCGCGCAGAGCGGCGTCAATGCGTCGGCGCCGACGTCGGGCAACCCCGGCGCGTATCTCACGGTGTCCGTGGGCCTTGCCGTCACACTCGCCAACAACAATTCATCCGCTTTCGTCGGACCCGGCGTCACCATCTCCGCAAGCCAAATCGGGATCGACGCGACGTCCAACGTTCCAGTTCCAATCGAGAACATCGATTGGACAAACGCGGAATCTGTCCTCACAGGCATCGTCGACGCACTCACTGACAACGCCGGCCTCTACAACACGAACGCGAAGGCCGAGGCTTCGTCCTCGAACGTCGGGATATCCGGCTCGGTGGATTTTCTCTCCCTCGCGACGACCACCACCGCCTGGGTCGGCACGGGCGCCGTCCTTGATACGACCGGCGCCGACGCGAGCTGGACGACGACGGATCTTGCCGCGCTGGATCCCGCGACCTCGAAGCCGATCACCACGACGTTCAATGATTCCCAATCCGTCCTGGCGTCGAGCACCGTCGAGACGATGAACGTCCCGGGCGACTTCCTCGCATTGGCGCGGAATTCGTCGGCCGGCGGCGTATCGGTCGGCGCCTCGCTCGGGCTTCTTTTCAATACGACAACGACCATTGCGGGCGTGGCGGCCGGCGCCTCGCTCACCAGCGCGGGCTCCGTCGACGTCGATGCGGAGACATCCGACCACGCCTTCAACGTCTCGCCGACGAGCGGCAGCGGGACCGGCATCAATATCAGCGGCATGGCTGTCGTGGCGACCTATGACGACACGACGTCGAGCTCGATCAGCAACGACGCCACCGTCTCGGCGAACGCCGTCGACATCACCGCGCACGAGGCGCTTGGCATCTACACGTTCACGGGCGATGTCACGACAAGCGGCGCCTCCTCGGTCGGCGTCTCGATCTCCTATTCGAGCCTGACCACCGACACCGAGGCGTTCATCGGCGACAATTCCGCCGTCGTCGGCGTCGGCGTCGATCCCGCCGCTGGAACCTATACGACGGCCGGCTCGGTCACCGCTGACAGCGTCGACGTGACCGCGAAGACCGCGGGCAACGATCTGGTCGGAGCCATTGCGGCGCAGAAGTCGGACGCCAATCCGGCGCCAGCGCCTACTCCCGCGAACTCCAAGGCGGCGTCCTTGCTCGGTACGGTGCAGGGCCAGACGACGTCGAGCGTCAGTCTCGCCATCTCCGGCACCGCCGCGATCGACGATACCGCGCTGACGACAGCCGCCTATATCGATTCCGCAGTCGTGCACGGCGAGGGCGCCGCGTCCACCCTGGACGTCCAGGCAACGAACAATATGCTCATCGCCAATGGCAGCGGCGCGGCGGCTTATGCAGCAGGAAATCCTGACCAGGAGGCGACGGTCGCCGTATCTGCGGCCGCCGCCGCTGATTCGAACAGTGATTCGACGCTCGCGTATATCGAGGGCGCGCGGGTCGACAAGGTCACGAGCGTCGCCGTCGATGCGCAGTCGACTGGACTTATCGCGGTCGTCGGTCTCGGCGTCGCGGTGGCGAGCCAGTCGTCGGAAGCTCCCGCAGGCGGTTTCGCGGGCTCGGTCTCCGTCGCTCTCATCGACGATCGCGTCGCCGCCTATGTCGACAATTCGACGCTCACGGGAATTGGCGCCGGGGCGCAAAACGCGGTCGTCCTGGCGGATCAGCAGACCACGATCGGGATCGGCGGCGGCTCTTTCTTCGCCGGCGGCCAGGGTGGCGGTGGCCTCGTCATCACCTATACCGACATCGCCGATCCGAGCAGCGGGCCTGCGACTGACGCGCACATCTCGAATTCTTCTGTCACGAACTTCGCCGATATCGGGGTCGTCGCCGAATCGCCGCAAGCGGTCTATTCGGCGGGCGCCGAAGTGGTCTCGAGCCAAGTCGGGCTGGGCGGCGCCCTGGTCTTCACCACCGCGACCGCGACGACCTCGGCGACGATCAGCAACACCGGCTCGACGCCGCTCCCGATCAGCGCGCTCGACGACGTCTACGTTCTCGCGGCGACCGACCCCAAATATCTACCGAGTTGGGTCACCGCGCCGACGATCGTCTCGACCGACTCGGGCGCCAGCGCGGTCGCCGCGAATTACGGGGACCCGTCGGGCGACTCGTCCGCCAACGCGAGCGACGCCGCGCTCCTGACCAGCGGCAGCGCGGCCATACTCTCGATCGCCGGAAATATCGTCGTCGGTGGAGAAGACGGCGTCGGGTTCTCCTCCGTGGACGACACGATCGGCGAAGCGCATCTCGCGCAGATCTCGGGCGTGACGGTGACGGCGCCCGGCGCCGTGACCGTCGCGGCGCTCGATTCGACAGCCATCCTGGCGATTGCCGCCGGGCTCGGCGAACTCGAGCCAGGCCTCGCTTCAGGCGGCCAATGTCACCAACGCCATCACGAGCAGCGCGACGGCGCTGATTGGGCCGGCCACGGGCGCGACGGTCGCTGCAGGGTCCACGGTCGACGCCGGCGCGGTGACGATCGACGCCTCCGATTCCTCGGCGATCAGCGCTTATGCTGTCGTCGCCAGCTGGGCCGACCAGGGCGCGGACGGATATTCGGTCGCCACGAGCACGATCGATACACCCGCGACGGCGGACATCAACAGTGCGACGGTGACGGTCACGGGTGCGATTTCACCCTCCGACGCGAGCGGCGACGCTATCATCGAGGCGGTCTCGACCGCGAATATCAATACGTTCGCCCTGGGTGTCGCGGCGTCGAGCAAGTATTCGACCGCCGGCTCGGCGGCGACGAGCCTCGAAGAAAGCTCCGTCTCCGCTTCGATCGCCGGATCGACCGTGTCTGCGGCCAACAATATTGGCGTGCTCGCGTCGAATTCGAACGCGGTCAACGCGGTGGCCGGCGCGGCGGACCTCGCCTTCCCGGTCAGCGCCGCCGGGGCCGGCATGTCGGTCACGGTCGACGAGATCAGCGGTTCGACGACCGCGACGATCGACAACAGCACGGTCGACGCGGCGGCCCGCGGCGCGGATTCGCTCCTCATCGTCGACGGCGCGCTCGCGCCGGGCTCGACCGCCGTCGACGCGCCTGCAACCGATCCCAGCGTCGCGCAGACGCCCGATTCCCTCCCGAATCTCGGTGCGGACGTGCGCTCGGACCACGGTCTCGCGGTCGTCGCCGGTTCGGTCCAGACGGCCGAGGCCGTGGCCGTTACGGCCGGCGACCAGGGCAATGTCTCCATCAACGCCAACAGCGTCACCAACGTGATGGGCGGCACGACCAGCGCGACCGTCCAGAATTCCTCCCTCGACACGAAGGTCACCACGGCGCCCGCGATCGATGTCGGCGCCTACAGCGTCTCCTACGCCAACGATCTCGTAATCAGCGTCGCCCTGTCGGGGCCGGATGCGGAACTCTCGGGCGTCGCCACGAGCGGGGTCGACACGTTCGACCGCAAGACGGCCGCATCCGTCACAGGCACGAAGATCGGCGCTGCGCCGTCGAGCAGCGCGGGCGCCGCCGTGGGCGCGGTGACCATCGGCGCTGAGGGCTACGAAGGTTCTTCGGCGGAGGTTATCGGCCTTTCGGGCACCGGCGGCGCTGCGCTCACCGGCAACGTGCTTGTCAACCTCTTCAAGGCGGATACGGAAGCTTCCCTCGTTGGCGGCACGACCTACGCCGCCAGCCTCTCGGTGACGGCGAACGCGACCGACGGCTATTTCGGGGCCGTCGGCACGGCCGCTCTCGGCGGCGACAGCGGCGACGGCGAAAGCGTCATGGTCGCGACCTTCTCCGACATGACGACGGCGACGGTCGGCGACACAGCCCTGGCGACCCCGACCACGCTCAACCTCGCGGGCCCTCTCACAGTCGGCGCCACGAGCGCGATCGACGTCACGAGCTACACCGTCGGCGTCTCCGCGGGCGGAGACGCCGGGGCCGCCGCGCAATTGACGCTTAATGAGTTGAGCGACACGACGCAGGCCGTCCTCGCGGACACGATCGCGACGATCGCCTCGACGGCGAAAAACGGCGACGTCTCCGTGACGTCGGCCGACAATGTCGCGATAACGCCCACGACCGGCGGGCTCGCGGGCGGCGGCGACGCCGGCCTCGGCGCCAGCGCAAATGTCGTCGTGCTCAACAGCGCCAACTCGGCGCTCATGGCGGACGACAGCGTGAGCACCCCCGGCGACGTGTCGGTTCTCGCGAACGAGACCCGTGACATCAATCTGCTCACGGCGACAGCGGCGTTGGGCGGCGAGGTCGGGATCGCCGCGACGGTGGGCGTGATTCTGGTCGGGCCGGGATCGTCAAGCGCCGACCTCGGCGATCTCAACGCCAATGGCTCCGGGACCCTCGCGGCAGGCACGGCCGCGACCAGGGTCGATCTCGTTGCGGCCGTCGGCGCGGCGACCGACGGCAATTCGGCGTCGATCATCGGCGGCAGCGTGACGGCGGCAAGCGTCGCGATCAACGCGACCGGCAAGCTGGCGACCGGCAATATCGTCGGCAGTCTCGGGGTCGGTCTTGGCGCGGCCGGGGTCGGCGCCTCGGTCGGCTATACCGAGGTCGACCAGACAATCAACGCGAGCGCCATCGGCGGCACGATCACGACGAACAGCTTGACGATCGGCGCGGCCGCTGGCGACGACGGGTCTGGCCATGCGGTGGACTCGGTAGTCTTCGCCGGCGGCGGCGGCCTCTATGTCGGGATCGCCGGCGCACTGGCCTTCTCCATCGATAGCGACGATGTCACGGCCGAGCTGAGCTCGACCGTCAACGCCGGTACGGGCACGGTCACATCGACAACCGATCCGACCGTCACCGCGCCGGTCACTCTGGCGGCGGACTCCGTCTCCGTGACGGCGAGCGATTCCTCGACCGTGTGGGCTAACGCCTATGGCGCGGCGATCGGCTTGGCGGCCGCGGGCGTGTCGGTTGCGACGGCCGATCGTGACAGCACCGTCACCGCCGAGATCGCGACGTTGTCGACCTCGACCATAACCACGACCAAGGTAACCGGCGGCGTGACCACCACGACGACGGGGGCGCCGACGAGGACCGCCGACGACAGTGCCGACCCCGTCGCCGGCGTAACGACGACGAGTACGCCGGCGACCGGCACGACGACAAAGACGAGCACGACCACCACGACCGTCAGCACGGTCGGAAATGTCGCCGCCGAATCGGTGCTGGTCCAGGCGACCGATGCGGGCGACACTTATGCTTATGCGCTGGCGGGCGCTGGCGGGGGCGACGCCGGCGCGGGCGGCGACGCCTCGGCGACCGACAATGCGACAGTGCTGGCCAGCGTCGTCGGCGCCTCCACGATCATCGCGCCCGGCAGCGGACTGACCGTCCAGGCGACGGACACACCGGACGCCAAGGCCTTCACCTTTGGCGTCTCCGTTGGCGCCGGCGCGGCCGTCGGCGCCTCCGTCTCCGAGGCGGACGTGACCTCGAACGTCACCGCCAATGTCGATGGCGCGGTGGACCTCGGCATCACAAACGGCCTCTCGATTCTGGCGGCCACGGACATCGACGGCAGCCCCGCATCCTCCTTTCCGTCGAGTTCGACCGTGCCGGGCTCAACTAGCCAGTTCGAGCAGGGCGGCACGACCGCCGCCGCCTGGAGCATCGCCGGCAGCGGCTCCCTCTTCGTCGCCGCCAATGGAACGGTGGCGATAGCGGAGAACGACGCCACGGTTACAGCGACCGGCGGCGGCTCGACGGCGAATCTCGCGCTGCCAAGCGGAAACATCTCCGTCGAAGCCGCCAACAATTCGGACCAGTTCGCGCAGGGCGACGGCGTCGCGGTTTCGGGCGGTCTCGCCGTAGGCGCAGTCATCGTCACGGCCGAATCTTCGCCCAACACGACCGCGAGCCTCTATGCGACGACGCCTCTCTATGAGACATCGCCCGGGACCTACGTGAGCCTGGTCACGGGCGTGATCGTCAGCGCCACCGGCGACGACACCAACAATGCGCTGGCGATGGCCGGCAGCGGCGGCCTTTTCGCCGGCGATGGGGCCAACGCCGCGACGTCGGATACGTCCAATGTCGCCGCCACGATCGGCGCGAACTCGTTCATCCAGGCGGCGTCGATTCAGATCGCCGCCAGCCACACCGACACTTTCGGCGAGATGGCGGATTCGCTCAACGCCGGCCTCGTCGGCGCCAGCGCAGCCCTCTCGTCGCACGAAGTGTTGTCGAACGTCGGGGTCGCCATCGGCGACGGCGCGACCCTCTACGCGACGGCGGCCGGCCTATCGCCCTGCCTCAACGGCGGCTGCGCGCCGGCGATCGACGTCACCGCCACCAACAACTACCAGGATGTCTCATCCGGCACGCAGGCCGGCGCGGGAGGCGGCATCAACGGCGCCGGCGCAACGAGCACCATCACATTCGACAACAGCAGCCAAGGCGCGACGATCACGATCGGCGCCGGCGCGATCCTGAGTTCAGGCTTCGATCCCGTCAACGATCCCGGCAGCATCGCCATCATCGCCAGCACGACCGTCTTCATCTCGGATACGGACAGTCTGACGACAGGCGGCCTGATCGAGGGCGCCGGAGTCAACAGCGAAGTGGGCGGGCAGTCTGGCGCAGCAGGCCAGATCGACAATTCCATTACGATCGGGGCCGGAGCGGCCATCGCGACCTATGGCATCCTCGACATTGGGACCTACACGACCGGGTCCGTCACCGCCAACGCCTATGTCACCACCTATGGCGTCGCCGGCGTCGGCGAGGCCATCGCCAACATCAATCTGACGAGCAATCAGACGATCACGGTCCTCGCGTCGACCACGGCGAACGAACCGACGATCATCAATGGCTTCGGCGACGTCAACATCACGGCCGGCGATTACATCGACGGCGGCTACGCCACTTCCCTCTTCGGCGACACCAGTGCCGAGGCCTATGTGCGCGGTCTCATCGCGGTTCCGGTCGCGTCAGCCAGCACGACGATCGGCAGCAACGCGACCGTCGATATCGCGAACACGGCGGCGACGGGGCCGCAGACCTTGATCGCTTCGGGCGCGAACGTCACGATCAACGCCGATGAAGGCAGCCCTCTGCTCGCGTCGGACGGCACCGGCCACGGCTACGAACTCGGCTTCATTCCGGTCACCAACGGCAGCAACAATACGTCGGCACCGACATCCTCCGTCGTCACGATCGGCGCGGCCGTCGTCGCCGGCGAGTATCATACCCAAAATGTGACGATCAACAGCGATCTCACGATCACGGTGGCGCCGGGTGGGGCGCCGGTCTCCTACGCCGCGACCCCGAACTTCGACATCTTGACCTTCCTGAACGACGACTTCACCGGACCTGGCGCGTTCGGCAACCTCGTCTCGACGACCGCGGTGCCGACCGTCTCGCTCGGCGCGCTCTACGCCTCCGGCGGCGTCATCCGGATCAAGGCGGATACGCTGATGGGCTCCGGCACGCTCACAGCCTATGGCGCGCCGACGATCACGGTCACGGACAACTACCCGATCTATCTCATTCTCGCAGGCGGCGCCTATATCCCGGACACGCCCGGCGGCTCCGTCGTCTTCAACGGAGCCGCCGGCCTCGCCGCCGCTCAGACCGCGGGCATGACGGTGAGCCCGAACGTCGTCGATTCATCGGGCACGATCACGGTCACCCTGACCTACGGCGGCAGTGTCGGCAGTTCCTCGGCCGGGCCGGGGCTGTTCAACACCGCGCCGCTGACCAATGTCGGCGGCCTCATCGCTCTCTACAACGATTACGGATCGATCGGTTCGGCCGGCACGGTCGAAAATGCCAATGGGACGAAGGTTCAGGCCAACGCCAACATCACGGCCGATCAAGCCATCACCTACGAGCCGAACGGCGCCTACGTGTTCCAGGCGGACGACGCTTCGGGCGATTACATCGCCGGCGGCTCGGCCTATTCGGAATGGGCGTCGGCGATCGTCTATCCGGGCGGAGCCCCGTCGACCTCCATTTTCTCGGCGCCCAACGCTGACACCGCCATGGAGTATGTCGCCACCTCAATCTACTTGCGCGGAAGCTACAACGGCCAGTCCGCCGAGGACGCGGGAGGCGGTAGCTACTATTACGTGAGCGGCACAATTGCAACGGACGGTTCTGCGGCGACTGAGGCCTACTACTATATCGACGACGCACTCTACGGCCATGCTGGAAATACCTACCCCCACAGTAACGCCTTAGTGCTTTTCGGCGGTTGCATTCAAGGCGTCGGCTCCTCCAGTTGCCTGAGCAGCGGCGGCTACGACATTGCGGATGTCGACGGCCACTACGGAAACAGCCAACAACCGAATTATGTCTATGAGGGGACGTTAAGCTATAGCTATTCGGCGACCGGCAACGCGAACGCGGCCGACAACGAAAATACGAGCGGCAGCGCCGCCAGCCAGCAGATCTACGGCAGCTATGTCGCGATCACCGCGGCGACGATCGACGTCAACGGCTCGATCACCGTCGGCAAGTCGACGAGCTATTCCGCCGACGTGTCGGCCCAACTCGGGGTGGTTCTCGGCGACTTTTCGCAAATGTATAAGGAGTTATATTCGGGCAACGTCAGCGCCTATATCACCGACTGGCTTGCGCTACCCAGTGAGGTCGTCGCCGCTGGTTACTCTTCGGCGCAGGCCCAATATTTGCTCACCCAACCATTTGGCTCCGTCGACATCACGCCGTTCCTTTCGTTGAACCCGGCTTCGGCGTCTCTCAGCGTCCCGGTGACCTACAACGGGGCGACCAACCAGATCTCCTTCGGCAATATTTCGACCTTCTCGTCCGGCGCCAATGTCAAGCTCGACGGCGACATCGTCAGCACCAACACGCTCGGCAACATCCATGTGAACGCCGGTTACGGCAGCGTCTCGATCACCAACGAATCGCAAATCGGCCTCGATCTCGCGGATATCAACACGGGCTCGGCCGCGGGCGCGGCTGCCGGCACCAGCACCGTCATGATCACCAACCGGCTGATCGATCAGGTCAACAACAGCGATTATCAGGACACGGCCACCTATATCTACAATCCGGCAACGGGTCTCAAGGAGTATCTGAGCGACAACGGCGCGAGCCCGGTCGACAGCAACGGGAACCTGGTCGGGGACGCGGCGCAGGTCAACCTGCCGAGCGGCAGCACGTCGTCGAGCACGACCTATCAGACCGTGGTCGGCGCCGAATTCCAGTTCGTGCAGGAAGCGACGCTGTCGAGGACGGTCACGGAATATGCTTTCGATAGCGGCAACCCTGTCAGCGCGAGTGACTGGACCTTCAGCTCCGGGACGGCGCAGGATCCTTGGTACTATGTCAATCCGTCGTATATCTCGAGTCTCAACGCCTCTGGCCCGGCTTCTTCGTCTGCTCAATCCACGACCCCGGTCGGCTGGGTGATCATCAGCAGCAACGTCCAAAACGGCGTCAATCAAGATCCGGCTTTCCAGGAGACGATCACTGGCAACACGGTGGGGACTTCTGGCGTCCTAGAAGACGTTAACTACTCCGATGGGAGCCTCGGCTTCGCGACCCAGCCTGGCGGCGATGTGCAATATTCTTATTACTATCCGACCCAGGCGTTCCTGCGCCTCACGACGACGGTCAAGGCGGACAATCCGTTTGGCATCAGCTTCGGCGGCAACGCGACTGGGAGCGTCAACATCACGAGCTTCGGCTCGCTGATCCTGGGCGGCAACATCACCAACTCGACCGGAGGGGCCCAGATCTTTTCGCTGACCGGCAGCGTCACGCAGACGGCAACAGCAACTACGACGTCGAATTCCTTGAACGTCATCGGCAATCTAGGGATCGGCTCCTCGGGAACGCCGCTCGACGTCACCCTGAGCAAGGGCCTCGGAACGGCCGTCGGTTCGCTGTACGTGAACGGCGAGAACGGCAACGTCTATGTCGACTTGAATTCCGGCGCCAACGGCTTCGTGGCGCAGGCGCAGGGGGGCAATGGAACCGTCGTCGTCAACGCCGCCGGAACCTTGGCGCCCGGCGCTTACGGCTTCGCGGTCACCGCCGCCAATGTGACGCTGACGAGCACGACCGGCTCGATCGGCTCCGCATCGTCGCCTTTGGCCCTGATCTCAGGGTACAACTACATCACCGATTCCTACAACAACGTCACCGCGAACATCTCGGCCTACGGCGACGTCGCGTTGACGATTCCGTACGGCAACCTCCTCGTCGGCCAGATTGCGTCCACGTCCGGCGCCGGCAACATCACGATCAACGTGCCGAACGGCGGCATCTACTCGGCGGTGTCGCAGACGCCCGCCTCGTCGCTGACGAGCGCCCAGGTTGCGAATATCGTGTCGGCCCTGAACCTCGAAGCCGGCAGCGACGCGGCGGCCGGCGCCGTTTCGATCACGAGCTTCCAGAACACCGTGGACGCCGATCTTGCGAGTTTCGCCACCTTCCTGGCGAACGGCTCAGTCGGGACCGGCGAGATCACCTTGGATGCGACGACCTACGCGCTCTACAGCCCGCTCGCCAACGCCGCGGCGACGCAGGCGGCGCGGACAGCGCAGAACGGCTCGTCGCAATTCACGTCGCTGACGGACGCGCAGATTCAGGCGGAAGCGAACACGCTTGCGAGCACGAACGGGCTCTTCGTCCTCAACACGGCGGCGCTCGCGACTTTCGCGCCGCAGGCGGCGGCGGCGCTCGGCATTCCCGTCGCCTCTATAACCAACGCGCAAATCCAGGCTTGGGCGAACGCGCAATATCAGAACTACGCCGCGACCTTCACGCAAGCCTATGGCGCGAACTGGCAGGCGACCGTCATCCCGACGCAAGCACAGGCGAGCGCGGCGTTTACGGGCTATCAGTCGCTGCTCGCCGCCGGCTCGGTGACGAATGGCGTCTTTACGCTCAATTCGGGTTCGCTGCAGCCCTACGCCAGCGCCGCCGCGACCGCCGCCGGGGTGACCGTCAAGAATGTGACGAACGCGCAGATCCAGACCTATGCGAATAATCTCTACCAGGCCGACGCGACGATCTTCGCCGCCAACGTGAATACGGCGCTCGGCGCCTATCCGGGCCTCGCGGCGAACGGGACGGTCTCCAACGGCGTGTTCACGCTCAACATGTCCGCCATGGGGACCTATCAGGCCGCGGCGGCGGCGGCGGACAACGTCGCCGTCGCTACGAGCGCACAGGTCCAGACCTATGCGAACAGTCTCTACCAGGGCTACGCCACGGTCCTGTCGCAGGCATACGGCGCGAATTGGCAGGCGGTCGTCGCGCCGACGGCGGCGCAGAGCGCGGCTCTGACCGGGTATCAGGCGCTGATCGCCAACGGCGCGGTGACGAACGGCGTCTTTACGCTCAACACAGGCGCGCTCTCGTCTTACGCCAACGCCGCCGCCGCGTCCGACGGCGTGACCGTCGCCAATGTGACGACGACGCAAATCCAAACTTACGCGAACAGCCTCTACCAAGGCTATGCCACGAGCTTGTCGCAGGCCTACGGCGCCTACTGGCAAGCGACCGTCGCGCCGACGACGGCGCAGAGCACGGCGCTCACCGGGTATCAGGCGCTGATCGCCAATGGGGCGGTCGCGAATGGCGTCCTTTCGCTCAACGCCGGCGCACTCTCGTCCTACGCCAACGCCGCCGCCGCTTCCGACGGCGTGACTGTCGCCAACGTGACGAATGCGCAGATCCAGGCTTATGCGAACAGCCTCTACCAAGCCTATACGACGACCTTGACCGAGGCCTACGGCTCCACCTTCGAAACGGCGGCCGGGCTAGCTGCGATCGATGCCGCCGGGCAAGCGAAGACCTATGCTTATGACTTCACCGTGGCTTCGGGCAGCGCGCTCGCGACATCGCTGACGCAGGGCGCCAACTGGACCGCGCAGCAGCTCGTCGACGCCATCGACGTCTCGGCGTTCCAGCCTTCGAGCGGCAATGTTGGAAGCAGCGCGACGCCCAATATCGTCGGCCACGACGTCAACATCACCGTCAGCGCCGGCTCGGTCGGCACATTGACGGCGCCGATTGCGTTCTCCCTCGCGCTGCTCGCCTCGGACTCGCTCACCCCGCAGGAGCAGGCGGCCATCGCCGTCGCGACGACGCCGGGTTCGGTGCAACTCACGGGAACACTGGCGAACGGCCAGCCTTTGCCCGCCGGGACGGACCTCGACAATCTGCCGCAGGGCGCGACCGTGACCGGCTTGAGCCTGCCTCAGACCGCGCCGATCTTCGTGTCCGCCACCGGCGCCTTCACGATCTTGTCGACCGGCGCTGTGTATCTTCAGGGTACGACTGGCACGGGCTCGACGGGCTCGTCGTCGGTGACGCTGAACAGTGTCTCGGCCCAGGGCGACGTCTATGTCGCGGCGCCGGGCAGCATCCTCGCTTCCACGGAGCCGGGCGCGGCGTCGACCAACATCACGGCGACCGGCGACATCAATCTCAACGCCGGTACCGGCAGCATCGGGTCGTCGACGACGGCGCTCACCATCCAGACCGGCGGCGTGCTGACGAACGCCTCGGGCGGCGGCGACGTTTATCTCAGCTTCGCCAGCGGCGACGCCGAGATCGAGCGCGTTTCGGCTGGCGGCGCGGCGGGCACGGCGTCGATCACAACCGCGAGCGGTTATTCGATCCTCTCCGACCTCACTGGCATCAACGTCGAGGCGCCGAACATCATTCTCGATTCCGGCGGGACGATCGGCACCAGCACGACGCCGTTCGACATTCTGGCGAGCGCCGCGTTGACCGCGACTGCGACGGATGCGGCCTATATCAGCGCGCCGACCGTCGGCGGCAATGCGCCGAACAACCTAACCGTCGCGAGCCTCGTCACTGGGGGCGACTTGTCGCTCGTCGTCGGCGGCGCGCTGACGGTCGCTGCGGGAACGACGGCGCAGCCCTGGACGATCAACACGACCGGCAACGTCTCGATCACGTCCGCTTCGCTCGTCATGCAAACGGGCGGCGCAATCCAGGCGACTGGGGCGATCGGCATCGACACATCCGGCGACGCCACGCTCGGCCTGGTCGCCAGCACGCTCAGCCCAGCCACGGCCTCAAATACGGTGACGATCCTCGCCGGCGGCTCGATCCTGTCGAACGGCGACCCGCTCAACGTTCAGACGGCGGCCTACGGCGCCATCGATCTGACCGCCACCTCGGGGATCGGGACGGCCGCCGCGCCGCTGACCATTTCTGGGCCCTACTTGTCGGCGAACGTGACGGGAACGGACGCCTCGATCTCTCTCGCTGCGACCTCGGCGCTTGAGGCGACGCAGGTGCAGGCGACGGGCGCCGTCTCTCTGTCCGGAACATCACTGGTCCTCGATTCAGTGGTCAGCGGGGGGACGCAGACGCTATCCGCGACGGGCGCCGTTCAAGTTACAAACCTCACCGCCAACGCGGGCGACATCGATGTGACGCAGGCGAATTCCTTCTCAGGCGAGACCATTTTCGCGGAAGATTCGATATCCATCCTGTCTTCCGGCGACAATCAGGGCGACACCCTGACGGCCCAGACAGGCGCGATCACACTCTCGGCGCAAAATAATCTCAAGTGGACATCACCTTCCTCCTTGGCCTTGATCAATTGGGCGACGAACATCGGCGCGGCAACGACGCTGATCGCGACGAGCGGCGGCGCGCTAACGCTCGGGACGGCTCTGACGGGCGGCGCGCAGACGATCCATGGCTCCGGCGCCGTCAATGTCACGACGACGGCGGCGGTGGCTGGGACGATCGGGATTATGTCGGACGCTTCGACGGTGACGATCGGCTCGGTGACGAAGGGTGACGCCGAAACGATCACGGCGAAAGGAGCGGTCAGCTTCACGGCGCTGACGACGACAGCGGGCGCGAGCGGCGACATCGACGTGACGTCTCAGACGGCGTCGATCACGGGCGGCACGGTTTCGGCGGACGGCTCGGCGAAGCTTGTGAGCGGAACGTCCAACACGGGCGACAGCGTGACGGCGACCGCCGGCGACGCTGAAGTTGACGCCGGAACCTTCCTATCCTGGTCAAGCGTCACTACGCCGAAGGGCGCCGCGATCCTCTCCGCGGCCTCGGGCGATCTCACCATTGAAACGGTGACCGCCGGAAAGACCGCGAGCCTGACCGCCACAACCGGCGGCATCCTGCCAATGGACGCCAGCGCGACGCTGAGCGCCGATAGCCTGACGCTCATCGCGGGCCAAGACATCGGGAGCGCCCCCGGCGCGTTGGGCGAGGCTGCGACGCCGTTTGCCTTTACGCTCGGCAGCGGCGGCGTTCTTTCTGGTTCGGCGGGCGGCTCGGCTTGGCTGACGAGCTCGAGCGCGGTGACAGTGACGACATTTTCGGCGGCGACGGGCCTGTCGCTGACCTCGAGCGGCGCGTTACGAATCGAGACGGTGACGACGCCTTCGACCGTGGACGGCCTTATCTCGTCTTCGAACGGAGCCGTGACGCTGCGGGCTGCAAGCGTCAGCATGGACCAGGGGGCTGGCGTCACGGCGGGCGGGGCGATCCTCATTTCCTCGGCTGGCGGCGTGACGATCGGGCAGGTGACGAGCACGTCCGCGGACACCACGGCGGGCGATTCCGTCATCGACATCGAAGCGGTGGGCAGCATCCTGGGCAATGGCGGGACCGCGCTCATCGAGGACACGGAGGCGGGCGTCGCCGCGACATTGAACGCCGGCGAGACGATCGGCCCGATTTCCGTCGAGATCGCCAATCTGAGCGCGACGGCGGCCAAGGGCGACCTCAACCTGACGGCGCTCTCGGCGCTCCATGCGACGAGCCTCACCGCCGCGAATGGCAGCGTCGACATCCAGGGCGCGCCGAACCTGACGCTCGACAGCGTGACGGCGGGGACCAGGCTGACGGTTTCCTCGACCAGCGGCTTCGTCACGATCGGCTCGGCGAGCGGCGAGAGCGAGACGATCGAGGCGAATGGCGCGGTCGAGTTCACGACGCTAACGACGACAACTGGCGAAGGCGGGGACATCGACGTGACGTCTGACACGTCGTCGATCGCGGGCGTCTCGCTGACCGCGGACGGGTCGGCGTCCCTGACGAGCGCGACGTCCAACGCGGGCGTCGGCGCGACGGTGCAGGCGCCGATCGGGAGCGTGACGGCGACGAATGGAAGCGTGACGTTGACGGCGGGGAGCCTTTCGACGGCGACGCCGCCGGTTGCGTCGGCCACGGCTTCGATCGACTGGGCGACGATCAACGCCGGCACATTCGTGACAGCGACGAGCGGGGGCTCGCTGACGCTGGGCTCGTCGACGAGCGGGACGATGGGCGCGGGCGGGGTTCAGACGATCCACGCGACGGGGGCGATCGGTGTGACGACGCTTTCGGCGACTGCCGGGACGATCGGAGTCACGTCGGACGCTTCGACGGTGAAGATTGGCGCGGCGACGTCGAATGGGACGCAGACGATCGAGGCATATGGAGCACTAGGCTACACGACGCTGAAGACGACGTCAGGGGACATCGACCTGACCTCGACGGGCGGATCGATCACAGGCGTGGCGCCGGGAGATACGCTTGACGCGCAGGGATCGTTCGACCTGCAGGCGGCGACGACGCTCGCGGGGACGTCGCTGACGGCTGAGACCGGGAGCGGATCGGCGACGGCGGGCGGCGCGATTGATCTCGCGACGACGACGGTGGCGACGACGCTCGGCGTGACCACGACGGGCGGCACGGCGACGCTGGGTTCGGCGACCAGCGGCGGGACGCAGACGATTACCGGGAACGGGGCGGTTGCGTTCACGACGCTGACGACGATTGCGGGCAGGGGCGGCGACATTGAGGTGACGTCGCAGACAGCGTCGATCCAGGGCGGCTCGCTAGCGGCGGACGGCTCGGCGTCGCTGACGAGCGCGTCGTCGAATGACGGCGCGACAGCCACGGCGACGAATGGGAGTGTGACGCTTGCGGCGGCCAGCTTGACGAGTTCCTCGGCTTCGGCGTCGATTGATTGGACGAATGTGAACGCCGGGACGTTTGTGACGGCGACGAGCGGGGGCTCGCTGACGCTCGGCTCGGCGACGAGCGGCGGGGCGCAGGCGCTGACGGGCGCGGACGGCGTGACCTACACGACGCTGTTGGCGGCGGGCGGCGACATCGGGGTTGCCGGGGCGACGATCGCGGGCGGCGCGGCGACGACGCAGGCGGGCAAGGTGACGCTGACCTCGTCGGGGTCCGGCGCGCAGTCGATCGACGTCGCGAGCGTGTCGGCGGCGACGACGTTCGGGGCGACGGCGACGGCGGGCGGCGTCGCGATCGGCTCGGCGACGAGCGACGGGACGCAGACGGTGGTCGCGGCAGGTCCGGTCGCCTACACGACGCTGAAGACGACGTCGGGGGACATCGACCTGACCTCGACGGCCGGATCGATCACGGGCGTGGCGGGGGATACGCTCGACGCGAACGGTTGGTTCACGCTCAAGGCTGCGACGACCATTTCGGGCACGTCACTGACGGCTGACAATGGCGGCGGCTCAGCGACGGGCGGCGGCGCCGTGGCGCTCAATACGATCAACACGGCGACGACGCTCGGCGTCACTTCGACCGGCGACAGCGTGACGCTCGGCTCGGCGACGAGCGGCGGGGCGCAGGCGCTGACCGGCGCGGACGGCGTGACCTACACGACGCTGTTGGCGACGGGCGGCGACATCGGGGTTGCCGGGGCGACGATCGCGGGCGGCGCGGCGACGACGCAGGCGGGCAAGGTGACGCTGACCTCGTCGGGGTCCGGCGCGCAGTCGATCGACGTCGCGAGCGTGTCGGCGGCGACGACGTTCGGGGCGACGGCGACGGCGGGCGGCGTCGCGATCGGCTCGGCGACGATCGGACGGGACGCAGACGGTGGTCGCGGCAGGTCCGGTCGCCTACACGACGCTGAAGACGACGTCGGGGGACATCGACCTGACCTCGACGGCCGGATCGATCGCGGGCGTGGCGGGGGATACGCTCGACGCGATCGGCTCGTTCACGCTCAAGGCTGCGACGACCATTTCGGGCACGTCACTGACGGCTGACAATGGCGGCGGCTCAGCGACGGGCGGCGGCGCCGTGGCGCTCAATACGATCAACACGGCGGCGACGCTCGGCGTCACTTCGACCGGCGACAGCGTGACGCTCGGCTCGGCGACGAGCGGCGGGGCGCAGGCGCTGACCGGCGCGGACGGCGTGACCTACACGACGCTGTTGGCGACGGGCGGCGACATCGGGGTTGCCGGGGCGACGATCGCGGGCGGCGCGGCGACGACGCGGGCGGGCAAGGTGACGCTGACCTCGTCGGGATCCGGCGCACAGTCGATCGACGTCGCGAGCGTGTCGGCGGCGACGACGTTCGGGGCGACGGCGACGGCGGGCGGCGTCGCGATCGGTTCGGCGCGTTCGGACGGGACGCAGACGGTGGTCGCGGCGGGTCCGATCGCCTACACGACGCTGAAGACGACGTCGGGGGACATCGACCTGACCTCGACGGGCGGATCGATCGCGGGCGTGGCGGGGGATACGCTCGACGCGATCGGCTCGTTCACGCTTAAGGCTGCGACGACCATTTCGGGAACGTCGCTGACGGCTGACAATGGCGGCGGCTCAGCGACGGCGGGCGGCGCCGTGGCGCTCAATACGATCAACACGGCGACCACGCTCGGCGTCACTTCGACCGGCGACAGCGTGACGCTCGGCTCGGCGACCAGCGGCGGGGCGCAGGCGCTGACGGGCGCGGACGGCGTGACCTACACGACGCTGTTGGCGACGGGCGGCGACATCGGGGTTGCCGGGGCGACGATCGCGGGCGGCGCGGCGACGACGCAGGCAGGCAAGGTGACGCTGACCTCGTCGGGGTCCGGCGCGCAGTCGATCGACGTCGCGAGCGTGTCGGCGGCGACGACGTTCGGGGCGACGGCGACGGCGGGCGGCGTCGCGATCGGTTCGGCGACGAGCGACGGGACGCAGACGGTGGTCGCGGCGGGTCCGGTCGCCTACACGACGCTGAAGACGACGTCGGGGGACATCGACCTGACCTCGACGGCCGGATCGATCGCGGGCGTGGCGGGGGATACGCTCGACGCGCAAGGATCGTTCGACCTGCAGGCGGCGATGACGCTCGCGGGCACGTCGCTGACGGCGGAGACGGGGAGCGGCTCGGCGACGGCGGGCGGCGCCGTGTCGCTCAATACGATCAACACGGCGACGACGCTCGGCGTCACTTCCACCGGCGACAGCGTGACGATCGGCTCGGCGACGAGCGGCGCGACGCAGGCGCTGTCGGGCGCGGGCGGCGTGACCTACACGGCGCTGTTGGCGACCGGCGGCGACATCGGGGTTGCCGGGGCGACGATCGCGGGCGGCGCGGCGACGACGCAGGCAGGCAAGGTGACCCTGACCTCGTCGGGATCCGGCGCGCAGTCGATCGACGTCGCGAGCGTGTCGGCGGCGACGACGTTCGGGGCGACGGCGACGGCGGGCGGCGTCGCGATCGGTTCGGCGACGAGCGACGGGACGCAGACGGTGGTCGCGGCAGGTCCGGTCGCCTACACGACGCTGAAGACGACGTCGGGGGACATCGGCCTGACCTCGACGGCCGGATCGATCACGGGCGTGGCGGGGGATACGCTCGACGCGATCGGCTCGTTCACGCTTAAGGCTGCGACGACCATTTCGGGCACGTCACTGACGGCTGACAATGGCGGCGGCTCAGCGACGGGCGGCGGCGCCGTGGCGCTCAATACGATCAACACGGCGACGACGCTCGGCGTCACTTCGACCGGCGACAGCGTGACGATCGGCTCGGCGACGAGCGGCGGGACGCAGACGATCGAGGCGAACAAAGGTCTCGGCTACACGACGCTGAAGGCGACGACCGGCGACATCGACCTGACGTCGGACGCGGCGTCGATCGCGGGGGCGGCGACCGGCGACACGCTCGACGCGAACGGCTCGTTCACGCTTAAGGCTGCGACGACCATTTCGGGAACGTCGCTGACGGCGGAAGCCGGGCGCGGATCAGCGACGGCGGGCGGAGCGGTCGACCTGGGAACGACGACGGTGGCGACGACCCTCGGCGTGACCTCGACGGGCGGCACGACGACGCTGGGCTCGGCGACGAGCGGCGGGGCGCAGACGCTGGCGGGCGTGGAAGGCGTGACCTACACGACGCTGTTGGCGGCGGGCGGCGACATCGGGGTTGCCGGGGCGACGATCGCGGGCGGCGCGGCGACGACGCAGGCGGGCAAGGTGACGCTGACCTCGTCGGGATCCGGCGCGCAGTCGATCGACGTCGCGAGGGTGTCGGCGGCGACGACGTTCGGGGCGACGGCGACGGCGGGCGGCGTCGCGATCGGTTCGGCGACGAGCGACGGGACGCAGACGGTGGTCGCGGCAGGTCCGGTCGCCTACACGACGCTGAAGACGACGTCGGGGGACATCGACCTGACCTCGACGGCCGGATCGATCACGGGCGTGGCGCCGGGAGATACGCTTGACGCGCAAGGATCGTTCGACCTGCAGGCGGCGACGACGCTCGCGGGGACGTCGCTGACGGCTGAGACGGGGAGCGGATCGGCGACGGCGGGCGGCGCGATTGATCTCGCGACGGCGACGGTGGCGACGACGCTCGGCGTGACCTCGACGGGCGGCACGACGACGCTGGGCTCGGCGACCAGCGGCGGGACGCAGACGATTACCGGGAACGGGGCGGTTGCGTTCACGACGCTGACGACGATTGCGGGCAAGGGCGGTGACATTGACGTGACGTCGCAGACAGCGTCGATCCAGGGCGGCTCGCTAACGGCGGACGGCTCGGCGTCGCTGACGAGCGCGTCGTCGAATGACGGCGCGACAGCCACGGCGACGAATGGGAGTGTGACGCTTGCGGCGGCCGGCTTGACGAGTCCCTCGGCTTCGGCGTCGATTGATTGGACGAATGTGAACGCCGGGACGTTTGTGACGGCGACGAGCGGGGGCTCGCTGACGCTGGGCTCGGCGACGAGCGGAACGGCGGGAGCCGACGGGGTTCAGACGCTCCACGCGGCGGGCCCGGTCGGCGCGACGTCGCTGTCGGCGACGGCAGGCACGATTGGGATCACGTCGGACGGCTCGACGGTATCGATCGGTTCGGCGACGAGCGACCGGACGCAGACGATAGAGGCGCGTGGGGCGCTGACCTACACGTCGCTGAAGACGAACGTCGGGGACATCAAGCTGACGTCGGATGGTGCGTCGATCGCGGGACAGGCGGGTTCGGACACGCTGGAGGCGGATGGCTCGTTTGATCTGAATGCGGCGACGACGATCTCGGGGACATCGCTGAAGGCGGCGACGGGGAGCGGATCGGTCACGGCGGGCGGTTTGATCGATCTGGGGACGACGACGGTTGCGACGACGCTTACGGCGACGTCGACGGGCGACGGGGTGACGCTTGGGTCGGCGGCGAGCGGGGGGACGCAGACGATCACGGCGCAGAGCGACATCGTCTATGCGACCTTGACGACAACGGACACGCCGACGGATCCCGGCAATGTCATCCTGCAGTCGATCGCCGGCGCGGTGCGCGGGGGCTCTATCAACGCGCAGGGTTTCGTATCGGCCAACGGCGTGGGGATCGAGTTTGATCAGATCGCTGCGGCGTCGGGCTTAACCCTGACTTCGGCGGCGGACATTGCCGGCATCGGCTTCACGACCTCCGGGGCGGTCTCGATCAATGCGGCGGGGGCCGTCAATCTCGGCGACGTGAACGCCAATAACGTGATGATCGCCTCGCCCGGCGCCGTCGAGTTTAACACTCTCACCGTCGCCACCGCGGTCGACTTCGCCGCCGACACCTTGACGGTCGGCCTCCTGAGCCAGGCGCCAGGGGCGACGGGACCGATGGATATGTCGTTGACGGGTTACGGCGGAGGGATCGGAACATCGGCATCGGTGACGATCAACGCGCCGAACGGATTGTATATTTCGCAACTGCGCGAAGGGACCGCCGTCATCGCGACGAATACGGCTCAGATCACGATGGGGGATCCGACGATCACGAACACGATGCGGCTGACGACGCCGGATCAGGTGCTTTTGTTCGACGACGCGTCGGCGCGCCCGGCGCTCGGAAACAACGTCCAATTCTATCAGCCGAGCGACGACTTCTATCTCACCATCAATGGCCGCTCGATCCTGACCGACAGCTATATCGTGCAATACGACGCGAACGCCTCGGTGACGCAGGATTATCAGGGATCGCTGATCAACGGCCCGAGCTTCGTGCGGGACTTCGACCGGTTCGGCCGCATGGGCGAAGAAGGATTCGGTTCGTTCAATGGCGGCGACGACGCCACCGGGTTGTGGTATTTCCCGGTCGACGCGTTCGACCGGCATCTGGCCGCGATGAAGCGGCGACCGGTGGCCCCGGTCGGCGCAGGGCCTGCCGTCAACGTTGGCGCGCTATTGCGGCCTGAAGCGTTCACGGTGGTGTTCAAACGGACCTCGCACTGAGGCGAGCGTCTTGTCCTAGACGGGTTGAAACGGATTCACTGGCCTTCATCGCGGTGCGGAGAGAAGGTTCCTGGGAGGTGATGGAGTACAATGACTGACAATCCTCTGTTTTATCGCTCGATTGTTCCGCTCAACCGGCAGCGACATCGTGGTCTGCGGCTCAAGACCGACGGACAAAGGTTCGCCTTCGCCGCCAGCACGCACCTTGTCCCAGCGGTAGTCGACGAGTTTGTCGCAGCTTCGCGAACTCTCCCGATCGTATTCTTGCCAGCCACGCCCCATCCGACGCCGGTTTTCCTCGTCGGTCTGCGCCCCGGTCAAAACCAATTCGTCGATGACGCGGGCCGATGGGCGGAGGGTTACGTTCCCGCGTTCGCACGACGCTATCCCTTCATGCTCGGCGAGCCCGAGCAGGGGGCGCCGGTCGTCTGCATCGACGAAAAATACGAAGGCCTCAAGGACGGCGCGAATGGCGAAAGCTTGTTCGCCGAGGATGGCGCCGACACGCCGTTCCTGCAGGAGCAGGTCAAATTTGTGAATGATTATTTCGCCGCCGCGAAGCGGACGGACGCGTTCCTGCGCACGCTTAGCGAGATGCAATTGCTTCGAGCGGTGACAATTGAGTTGAAGCTTCACCCGGGCGCAGGCGAAACTCTGCATGGCTTCCTCGCGGTCGACGAGCAAAAGCTCGACGGGTTGACGGACGAGGAGTTCCTTCGCTTGCGCAAGGAGGGTCTGTTGCCCGCGATCTTCGCCCATCTCTTTAGCCTTGGCGCGACGGATCGGCTGAGGCAACTCGCGGCGTCCCGCGCGGCCGCCTGAGCCTTGCGGCGCGAAGTCTTTCATCAAAGGGCGTGATTGCGCGCATTTACGATGCTTCGTTGCAACGGGTTTGCAGGAAGCGGCGTTTGGTTGGAGAGTGTAATGAAGCAGGTTATTGGCGTCGCGATTCGTTGTGTGGCCGTCGGAGGCCTCATGTTCATTCTATCGACAGGCCTTTCGGGAGCTTCGGCGGCCGAGACGACGACGTCGCCTGCGAACGGCGCGACAACGCCGGACTCTGCGGCCGCGCCGACGGCGACGGCCACGACGACCGCGGAGGTGACAGGTTTTCGCTCGGCGTTGTTCGGCATGTCGGAGGCGGAAGTGCGGAGCGCGATCTCGAAGGATTTCGGCGTCAGCGGCGCCGGCGTGCGGACATCGCAGAACGGCGCCGAGCGCACGCAGATCCTCTCGATCAAGGCGGCTGACGTTCTGCCTGAGGGCGGAACCGCGGAAGTCGCTTATGTCCTGGGCTACAAGACCAAGAAGCTGATTCAAGTCAGCGTATCCTGGTCGAAGGCGACGGACGATAAGCTGACGCCCGAGCGCCTCGTCGCGAACGGCGAGGCCTTGCGCGCCTATTTTATGTCGGCTGGCTATAAGGCGGACACCATCGTCAGCAATGTCGCAACGCGCGGCGGACTGCTGATGTTTCGAGGCTACGACGCCAACGGACGAACGACCGCCCTTATGCTGGTCGGCGCGATGAACAGCAAGGCGACGACTGACAAAGCGGGCGACAAGACGACGCGAAGCTTCGCGCCGGTCGCCCTGTCGCTGTTTTATTTGGCCGATGCAAAGAACCCGGATGTCTATCGCATTCAGCCGGGCAAGTTCTGATCGGGTGTCGGAGGGGGATAGGAACTGATCGCGCTCAAGGCGAATATTTTGCCGAAAGCTCGCGCAGGTTCCTAAGGCCGATCGCAAGAATTGCGCGGCGGCGAGCGGGGAGCGCGGCGGTTGAATCAGAGAGCATGGCTTACGATGCTGGCGGCCGCCGCGGCGTTCGCCTCGGGGGAGGCGCGTGGGCAGACGCCGCCCGCCGTTTCCGCGCCGCAGATCAATCCCGGCCTGATCAGCAATCAGGACCAGCAGAACCGCCAGCAATTGGAGCAGCGCAACGCCCTGCCGCAAGGACCTGCGGTGCTGGCCCCGCCGGCGAACCCAAGCAACGTGGTCGCGCCAGGCGGCCCAACCTTCGTGTTGCGCGGCGTCAAGATCGACCCGTCGCAATTTCTCTCCGCCCAGGAACTCGACGCGATCACCTCGAAATATGTCGGAACGAAGGTCGATATTTCCGGCGTGCAGCGCATGGTTAAGGAGATCAATGATCTCTACGCCCAACGGGGCATTGTCACCGCCGCCGCCTATCTGCCGCCGCAAAAACTGAAAGACGGGATCGTCGTCGTCAAAATTGTCGAGGGCCGCCTCGGCAAAATGACCGTGACCGGCGCCAATTCGCTCTCCAACGACTTCGTGCTCTCCCATGTCGACCAAAAGCCGGGCGACGTCGTCGATGTGCCGCGCATCACGCAGGACTTGGCCTTCTTCAACAAAACAGGCTTCGCGCGCATCCAAGCGCTCATGCAAGCGGGCGCGCAATTCGGTCTCACCGATATCGAACTGGCCGTCACCGAACCGCCCAAGAACCTCATTCAAGGCTTCGTCGACAATCAAGGCGTTTCGACCGTTGGACAGCTCGAAGCCGGGACGCTGTTGCAGCATTATGGAATGCTTGGCTTCGACGACAAGCTGACGCTCTACGCCGTCAAATCCGCCGGCAATATCAATGGCAGCTTAAGCTACAATCTGGCGGTCGACCCCTGGGGCGGCCGCCTCGGAGTGAGCCTCACGCGCGGCGACATCCATGTCGTCTCCGGCCCCTATCAATCGCTGGACGTGACCGGGTCGTCGGAAGTCGCCGCTGTCAACGCGAGCCAGCCGCTGTTCGCCAATTCGGAATGGCTGTTTCTCGTCAACGGATCGCTTTCACACGAGCTGTCCACCTCCGATGAGACGGATGTTCGCATCACCGGAGACCACACGACGCTCGAAACCGGCGGCGTCACGCTCGGCTATACAGGGACAATCGTTTCGGCGAGCGTGTCGCCGACGGGCTCGGTCGCGCAGTCCTATAGCGACGTCTCCGGGTTGCGCGAGAATTTCGCGTTGCAAAGCGGAACGTTCAGCTCCTTGCTAGAACTGCCCTACGGCTTCCACGCGACGCTCGGCGGCGCCTGGCAGCTCGCCTCGAAGGAATTGCTGCCTGGCGATCAACTCTTTCAGATCGGCGGCCCCTCCACGGTGCGCGGCTATCCAACCGACGCCGTGGCTGGGCCGGACGGGTATTACGACAACCTCGAACTGCACCACGCTTTCGCCGTCGGCAACGCCAGCCTCGACGCCTATGCCTTCTATGATCGCGGCGCGGTCTACAATACCTTCCCCGCCGTCCAGATTCTGAATTCGGCCGGCCTCGGCCTCTCCTGGACCTTCAGCAAATATGTCGGGGCCGAAGTCAGCGCCGGCTTTCCCCTCGATAAGGTCGTCGAGCCGCAAGCGCCGTACCAGATCTACTTCAGGCTGACCGCGAAAATGGAGTGAGCGGCGTTTTGAACCGGACCATGACGACGGTTGTGCAAGTCGCGGCTCGCTTTAGGGATCTTCGTTAACCCGTGAGACGGAGGCCGCTTCCCGCGCACGGCGGCCATCGGCCTCCAAGCTTATGCCGCATCGCGATTTCCTCGAAGCGGCGCGAGCCGGGAAGTCCGCGACCCTTCCATCTCGCCCCCTCTGCCAATCGAATCAGAGGACGACGACAGATTCAGCGCTTTCACCACCTTTGTTACGCTCTTCTTCACCCGATTGCCCTGTCGAATGCCCGAATGCGCTAGCGGTTTATGTAGAGTTGTACTACCCTCGCGCCTGACCGGCTCGAGGGTTGACCGTCCTCCGATCTCAAATGCTTGTTGGGCCGAGCGTTGTGAGGTCAGGATAAGGCTGAGACTGCAGGGCGCTGCAGTAGAATGAGCTTCATTCGCGGCGGTTCGCAGCGCGGCAAGGGAGGGGCAGCGAATGGCGGGCGGGCCGATGTTCTACGACGCGGTTGTGGCTCTCAACCGTGACACGCATCGCGAGTTGAGGCTCGATCAGGCGGAGGCGCCTTACCTTTTCGCCGGCAACGCGCATGTGATTCCGGCCCTGGTCGACGAGTTTGCGACGGCTTCGCGCACATCGCCGATCATATTCGTGCCGGGATCGCCGGCGCCGTCCCCCGTATTTCTGGTCGGTCTCCGCCCTGGACAAAACGCGCACGTCGACGCGAGCGGCAAGTGGGTCGGCCGATACATTCCCGCTTTCGTGCGGCGCTATCCCTTCATCCTGGGAGATACCGGGCAGAACGGCTCGGTCGCGTGCATCGACGAAAGATATCCTGGCTTCAAAACGTCTTCGGGCGAGAGGTTGTTTCACGACGATGGCTCGGACACGCCGTTCCTGCAGCAGAAGATCCGTCTGATCAACGACTACTTCATAGCCGCGAAGCGGACCGACGCTTTCGTTCAGGCCCTGCAAGACATGCAGTTGTTACAACCCGTCACTATTGAAACCAACGTTCCCGGCGGCCCAAGCGCCGCCCTGCATGGCTTGTTGGTCATCAACGAAGCCAAATTCAACGTGCTCGCGGCCGAAGACCTTCTGAAGCTTCGAGACAAGGGCTTTCTTGGCGCCGTCTACGCGCACCTTTTGAGTCTGAACTCGATGGACGAATTGAGAGCGGCGGCGATGCCGGCGATCGGGACCGTGCCGGCGGCGCGCGATCGTCAGGACGCGGGCGTTGGCCAATGACCCGCCCAACTCGGCGACATCGGTTCGCGGGGTCGCGCGAACGGGAATTGGGGCGAGTTTCAGCTATTCCTGAGGCTTGTCGCGAATGACGCCCAATCGACGCTTGGCCCATCCTCTCGCGCTCGCCGCGTATTTGCTTTGTCTCGCCGTCGCGGCGCCGAATGCGTCGTGGGCGCAGGCCGCGACGAAGCCCGCGGCGGAGAGTCCGCCTCGCGACCCCGGAGGCGGAACCGCAGCCGGTCGAGGTCAAAGGCTTCCGTTCCGCGATCTTCGGGGCGACGGAGGCCGATGTTCGCGCGGCTGTCGCCAAGGATTTCGCCGTGACGCCGGACGCCATCCACGCGTCGAAAAATCTCGCCGAGCGTACAATCGTCCTGACCGTTCGTGTTCCCGACATATTGCCGGACGGCGGCGCGGCGGACGTCGCCTACACGCTCGGGTTCAAAAGCAGAGACTTCTGATCCAAGTGGCGGTGACCTGGTCCAAGCGCTCGGACGACAAATTGAATCCGGAGCGCTTGCTGCAGAACGGCGAGAGCCTGCGGCAATATTTTCTCAGCGAGGACTATGCGCGCGACTCGGTCGTATCCAATCTCGAGGTCAAGGACGGCCTGTTGCTGTTCCGCGGCGCCGACGCCACGGGGCGCATGACGGTTCTTCTGTTGCAGGGCGCGAGGAGCGGCGACAAGAGCGTGCCGCGTTTCAGACCCTCGGCGCTCACGTTGCTCTACATCGCCGACGCGAAGGCGCCGGACATCTATCGGGTGCCGGCCGGAAGGTTTTGACACGCCCCGCGCGCGACGATCGCTCCGGACGCTGCGGGGGTTTGGTTTTTCGCGGCCTTGATCTCGCCGTGGAGCCGGGATCGAAGCCGACGGGGGTAGCCTGATGTTGGCGCAACGAGAGCAATCGGCGTTCGGTCCCGCTTTTCGAGGCGCCTTGCTTCGAAGCTCCGCGATTCTGCCCGTCGCTTTGTCGGTGTTCTCCGTGCAATCGGCGCACGCCCAAGCGGTCAATTTGGGCAATGCCCGCGCGAATTTTATCGTTCCCGACGGCCGGACGCGGACAACGCTGTCGAGCGGCGGCGCCGGCGTCACCAATATAACGACCTCCACAATGTCCGGCGGCAACGCCTTCAATACCTTCACCAATTTCACGGTCGCGCGCGGAAATATCGTCAATCTCTACGTTCCGAGCGCGGCGAACAATCTGGTGAACGTCGTCACGCAAGCGCCGGTGGATATCGAGGGGACGCTGAATTCCTTCAAGAACGGGGCGCTAGGCGGCAATGTCGTGTTCGCCAATTCCTACGGCTTCGTCGTCGGCCGGACGGGCGTGATCAACGTGGGGTCGTTGACGGTTTCCACGGCGTCCCAGGCAACGCTCGACAAATTGGTCAGCGCGAATGGGACGATCAACTCGGCCCTGGCGAGTCAGTTGATCCACGGCGACGTTCCGCTCTCGTCGGACGGCTCGGTCATCATTCGCGGCGAGATCATCGCCCAGCACGGCGTGCGGATCGACGCCCATGATGTCCTCGTGGCGGGGTCCCTGCCGGCGGCGGAAAAAGCGGCGCGCCAACGCGCTCTATTCGAATCGAGCGTGAACGCCGCCGGTCTTCGCGAAGGCGGCGCGATCGTCGTGCGCAATGGCGGAATTGAAATTGTCGCCGCCCATACCGTCGACATTCAGGGACGGTTGGTCGCGGGCGGAAGAGCCCATCGGGGCGGCGCGGTGTCCATCTCTGCAAGCGCCGGCTTCACGTTGGGCGCCTCCGGCAGGATCATTGCGAAGGCCGCACGCAACGCGCCTTCCGCGTCGGGCGCGTCCGCGCGGATTTCAATTTCGGCGGCCGGCGACGCGGCCATTGCCGGCCAGATCGTCGCCAACGGAACCGTTGCCGAGGCGGCAGGCGCGATCAAGATCGCCGCGGGCGATATATCCGTGGCCAGCACGGCCTTGCTCGCTGCGGCCGGCGCCGGCGCCGGCTCGGATGGCGGTTCGATCAGGATCGACGCCGCCAACAATTTGTCGGTCGCGAACGGCGCGCGATTCTCCGTCGCGGCGGGGTCCAGCGGCGACGCAGGCGAAGTCGATCTCAGCGCGATCGGCACGGCGACGATCGGCGCCATCGACGTCGACCTTTCCGCCGCCGACGGGAAATCCGGTACGCTCGACATCGATCCGACCGATCTCGTCATCGGCTCCGTCGATCCTGACGCCGCGAGCGACGCCAGCTTCGACGCAAACATGGTGACGCTGGGCGGAATCCGTCGATCTGAGCGCGACCAACTCGATCACGATCGCGCGCGACGGAATCATCGATACGACGAAGTCCGGCGGCCAGTCGGGCTCGATCGAGCTGACGGCGCCGTCGATCTCCATTCTGGGTGGCGGTCAGTTGCTCGCGGGCGCGGTCGGCGTCGGGGGCATAGCCGGCGACATAACTCTCACGGCCACCGCGGCTTCCACATCCACCGCGCCGGCGACGACCGCCGCGCAGATCAGCATCGGCGAAACGGGCGAACCCGCGGCTGTCGTCGCCGGCGGCGCCGTCGCGATCTCGGCTTCGTCGACGCTGGGGCAGGCCTACAATCACGCCGCCATACTGATCCAGTCGTCGGATGTATCCGCTGCCGGCGCGATGCAACTGACGGCGACGGCGAGCGGGGGAACCACAGTCAATTCCATCGGCGCCTCGGCGTCGGCCGATGTCCAGGCCTCCATCGACATCCTGGGATCGTCCCATGTGACGTCGACTGGCGCGATGACTTTGTCCGCCGGCGCGACCTCGGTCGCGAGCGCGACGGGCGCGCTGCCGGCCTCGGTCTCGCTCCCCGCCGACGCGTCGGCGGCCGTGACGACGGTGACGAGCGTGGCGAGCGTAGAGATCGGCGGTTCGTCGAGCGTTTCCACGACCGGCGCTGGAAGCGCGTTGAACATGGCCGCGACGAATGCGGTTACGTCGGGCGCGTTAGCGGACGCAACCGGTGCGTCGGCGGGCGCCAGCGTCGCAGTCAACGTCGTGACGGCGACGACGACCGCGAGCATCGATGGTTCGGCGACCGTCAGTTCGGCGGGCGCGCTGGGTCTTTCCGCGATATCGACAACAAATTTGACGACGAGCGCCAAATCGTCATCAGGCGGCGCGGCGTCGACGCCCGATTCGGACAGCACGGCCTCGCAATATCTGAACGATTCGAAATACGCACCCTACGAAAGCACGTCGGACGGAAAGGTCGGGGCGGCGGGGGCGCTGACGATTTCCGACCTTACCGCCACGACCGCCGCGCAGATGTCTTCCACTGTGCAAGCCGTGGCCGGCGGCGCGTTGTCGCTGACGAGCGACGCGCTCAATAGCGCGAGCTCCGTCGCCGACGCCAGCAACACCAACGGCGGCACGGGCATCGGCGCTGCGCTCGCGCTCAATCTCGCGCATGTCGCGAGCAACGCCACGCTCGCCCAGAGCGCGCAAAGCGTCGGAGCGAGCCTGACGGCCGACAATACGGGAACCGCGGCGCAGAATGCATTCACGACGCAGGCGACGTCGGGAGCGGGGGCGACCAATGTCGGCGTCGCCGGCTCGCTTTCGACAACTCTTTTGGATTCGCAAAGCGCGGCGACGGTCGGCTCCGGCGCCAGCCTCGCGCTCGGCGGCGGCGATCTGACGTTGCAGTCCAACAATCTCTCGTC
>CAWEIU010000003.1:0-1112182 GCA_963809245.1 uncultured Alphaproteobacteria bacterium
CATCGGAGAACCGGTTTTCGGCCTCTATCCCGGCGATGTCGACAAATCGACGACATACGATTCCGACGATGCCGCTTGGAACGTCAATTCGGGCTCGGGCGGACTGATCAACGCGCCGGCGGGCGCCAGCTACGTCACGGTCACGCTGACGACCAATGCGTCGATCGGCGATTATTCGAACGTGCATCTATTGGCGCCCGCGACGCCTGGCGATGTCTCGATCCTATTCGTGGAGGCCTATAACGAAGCGATCGTACACCAGAAGGTGCAGATGAATTCGGGCGGCGCGGTGGCGCTCGCCCAAGCCGCGGCCACCGTGACTGTGGTCGACACCGCCTCCGTCAGTTTCGGCGACCACAGCAGCAGCGTGGTCGACATCGGCAATGTCGAGGCGGGGGCCTGGGGCAATGCCGATATCGACGTCAACGTCGCGGCGACGACCTACGGCCTCGCGGGAGCGCCGTCGGGCAAGGGCTACGCCAATGTGACGGCGATCAACACGCTTTACGTCGGCGTGGACACGCGGGTCGAGGCGTCCGACGGCATCGATCCGGTCGACGGAACAGCGCCGACTTACGGCGAGGTCATGCTCGCCGCCGGCGATAGCCCGACCGGCGTGCAATCCGCGCTGACGCTCTATGCCGAGGCCAACCTCTTCAACAATACGATCATACCGATCAGCGGCGCGCCTGACGCGCAGTCGAACGTCATCGCTACCTCCATCGTCACGATCGAAGGCGAGCCGGATCAGGTGACAAATGCGCCCAATCCCGCGGACGACACGCATTACGGCGTCAACGCGGCGGGCGACATCACGATCTCGGCCGATGAGGGCCAGCTTTCGACGACCGCCACGGGCGTGGGCAAGAATATCTATCTCGAGGCGCTCTCCGAGGCCGCCAGCGCGATCAGCAATCTGTTCGGTGGCGGCAGCATCACCTTCGACATCACCGGCGGCTCGACGTCCCAGAGTGGATCGAGTTCGCTGTTGATTGACGGCGAGGTCGACACCGGGGTGCAGCGTAACAAGACGCTCACGATCAGCTACGCCACCGCGGACACCGCGCCGAACGCCTATTCCGCCGGCTCATGCGACATAACGGGCGCGGCCTGCCTCGCGCCGCCGACCAACGGCGAGATACCGGCGACGGTTTCCGGTCCTTATCCCGTCGGCGAGGCTATTCTTTCGCGCCTACAAACGCTGCAATCCCTGCTACTCACCTACGGAGACGATCCGATCGCCTCCGGCGCCTATCAGAGCGAGATCACGTTCCTGGAGAACGAACTCGTGGGGCTCGGACTTGGCTCGTTCCAGGGCGGACAGTTTGTCGCCGGCGCCTATGCCGGAGCGCCGGCCTTGCAAGCGCAATACCAAAACCAGCTAAACTCCGACCAGAGCGCCCTGACGCTGGTCGCGAACGCGTTCACGGCGCAAGCGGCCGCGGTCTTGCCGATCGGCGACGGCGACGTCGCGAGCGCGATCAACCTGATCGTTAATGACACCTACGGCGTCGTCAACAGCGCCAATGCGGCTGTTCAGACCATAACAGGCTTCGCCAACTACGCTTTCGAGACAGGGAGCACGACTTCGAAAGGCGTCACGACCAATAACGATCAAACCTTCCTCAACGACGCGAGCGACGTAACGCAACAAACCGGCAACATCCAAACCTACGCCAACAACGTCAACTCGGAATCCGCCAACAACACGGCGGCGCAGACGGACATCAATTCCCAGACGCAGATCATCATCTCGGCGTCCCAGGATATGAGCGCGGTCCCTTCGGACGCCACGGCGGATCAGCATAAAATCGCGACAGCGAGCAGCGCGATCTCCGCTGATATGAGTGACATCAGCAGCAATATTTCCGGCGAGCAAAGCAACGCCACCGCGTTGAGCGGCTCGATCAACTCGATTTTCACCGATCTCAACTACATGGCGAACCATGCGGCCGGGTCGGCCAATTCCGGGGCGCTCGCCACTCTGATCGCGGTTCCCACATCGCCCAACGGTTCGAACTCCATCGGGAATATCAGTCTCGCCCAGACAGCGATTTCGGGCCAACTCACGGTCATCGCGAGCGATCTGTCGGCCGTGCAAACCGCGCAGGCGAATCTGACGAACACTTCGTCGTCGACTGCGCTGACGATCAATCAGCCGATCATCCGCTCGGTCACTCAATACGCTTCGCTGCTCAACACGTACAATGGCGCGGTGGCGTCGGACAGCGCCAATCTCGCCAACCTGTCCGCCAATCCGCCGGCCTCGCCGGTAACCTATTATATCGAGGTTCCCAACACGGTCGCGCGGCTGGGCAACATTGCGCTAAACGCGCAGACGGTCACGAGTCCGGATGGAACGGGCGAGTTGCTGGCGCCGGGTAACGCGTCGATCTCGATCACCAACAATACGGCGGATACACTCGACCTCAGCAGCCTCGTCGTTCCGAGCTATGACGCGGGCTATTTGAGGGTCAACGGCGTAATCGTGAATTCGCCCGGCGACATCACGGCGTTGAATGCGGGCGGCGCCTCCTCGCATTTCGCCAGCAACAACGTCGTCACAGCGGCGAACAGCGGCTCGTTGCCGACGATCACGATTACGAGCAACTACAATCCCAATGACGTCAGCTATTACAACCCCAGCGCCCCGCCAGGTTCGCCCTATTACCTCACGCATCAGCAGGTGGCGCCGGACATTATTCTGAAGTCGGGCTCCGCGATCGACAACCTCAATGGCTCGGTGACGATCTTCAGCGCCGCCGGCAATATATATCAACAGGGCACGATCGACGCCGGGCAGGTGAGCATCACCGCCGCCAACGGCGATTTCGTCACCAGTTACGTCGACGGCATCGACAATATCGGCAGCGATCCTGCGAGCCAGCTGGCGCCCGGGGCGGGCATCACGGCCAATGGCGAAGTCTATATCGCCGCGCGGTACATCAATATCAACAGCACGATCCAGAGCGGCATCGCGAACTGGAGCCTCAATATCGCCGCGGGCGATTCGCTGACCTCATCGGATCCCACCTTGATCGGGGTGAGCCAATCCGTCCTCGACGGTCTGGTCTCGGCCTATCAGCAGGCTGTGCTGACGAATCCCTCGACGCCGTCGACCACGTCGACCGTCAATTCGATCGGTCAATCCATCACCGTCAATCTCGCGACGGGGCAAGTGCTGTTCTCAACGGCGCAGGCCGACACGTATTATCAGTCGCAAGGCGGCGCCGGCGTTTATCAGCTCGTGAGCCCAGGCAGCAACATCGGCGCTAATTTTGACGTTGCGACGCAAGAATATGTTGTCAATTCGACCGAGGTGCACGGCGGCTATATCCAGCTCTACGGCCAGATCATGGACACCTCGCCGACCTCGGGGCAGTTGAACGTCCTCGACGGTTTCGGCACGATCAGCGTCACCAACACGACCGATCTGCCGGTCGTACTGTCCGCCTTGAGCACGGGACCCGACGCTTCAGGAACGCTGCGCGGCACCTCGGGCGTGATCGACATCACCGACGTACATCTCGACTACGCAGCCAATCCGAACAGCGCCACGCCGAACCAGGTCGACGTCACGCACACGGTTTACACGCGATCCTACGATCCGACCGACCCGACAGGTTCAGGCGACGTCATCGAACAGCAGCAATATGGAATCCTGAATTCGCAGGGCATAGCGGTCTATACCGGCGCTCTGGCCGACATTTCGACAACGGCGGGTCGCAGCGCGAGTTACGATCCGCTGGCAGGTCAACGCTATGTCTGGACCACGGCGACGGTCTATAGCGCGGTGTCTTATTTCCAGCATGACGAGACCACGGTCTTCGGCAACAGCAATTGGAACTTCGACGGCGTCGATTCCCTCGATTTCACCAGCCCCGCGGTTCCCGGCGCGCCGACCCCGCTGCCCAACGGAGTCTACATAACCACCGACATCACACAGACGTCCACGGCCGGCACGGGGCTGAACAACATGGGGATCGTGCTCGACAATTCGCCGAGCACGGCTACCAACAGCAGTCTGGAAAACACCGCGCTCGTCACGTCGACGTTCAACTATCTCGACAATTACAACGTCAAGTACCTCCGCTCGCACTCGAGCTGTGACTGGTACACGCTCTGCATCGCGCAAGATAAGACGATCTATTACGAATTCGACGAGACCTACACCGAGATAACGACGAATTCGCAAAAGGCGGACTATACGATCGGCATCAATTTCATTGGGTCGAATACCGGTTCGATCAGCGTCCAGTCGAGCGGCAACGTTGTTCTGACCGGCGCGATCACCAATGCTTCGGGCCTCGTGTCGATAAACGCGACGGGCGGGTCCACAGCGTCGATTATTGAGGGCTCGAACGCGGCGCTGATCACCTCCGAGAATATCAGCCTGTCGGCTTCGGGGTCGGTGGGCGGCGTTTCGGATCCCAACAATCCGGCCGCTCCAGCGAAGGCTCCGGTCGCCGTGACGTTGACCCAGGCGGTCGATCACGGCGTAACCCTGAGCGGTTCGCTGACGGCGAGCGCGAGCGACGGCAACGTCGACGTTTCCGCGACGGGCAACCTGACGATCGGAACGGTGACCGCAGTCGGCGACGTCACGCAGGAGCTAGGGCAGGTTAGGCTTTCGGCGGTCGGCTCCATTACCGGCGTGAACGCGAACGCCTATGTTCAGGCCGACGAAGTGAACCTGTCGGCGCAAAATGGTTCGATCGCCGGATATGGCGGCGCTCAGAATGCGCTGCTGGTCGATACGGGCTATACCGACGATCAGACGCTGCGCCCGTTCGGCGATCCGGCCCAGAACCCGGCGCTGAACGTGAACCCATACTATGGTCTTCAGGCTCTCTCGGCGGGCGACATCAATATCGTCTCGGGCCAATGGACGGACAATGTCGAAGGCACGATATTGGTCGACACCGTGGTTTCGAGCGGCGGCAATGTCACGCTCACGTCGCCCGGCCAGATCCTCGATAATAACCCGGTTCAAACCGTCGATACGCGGACGTATCAACAATTGGTCGGATATTGGAACTCGTTGGCTCTGACCGCGGGCGCGGCGAATACCGCCAAGCAAGCGGCGACGATCGCGGCCTACCAGCAGTCGATCACGCAGGAGTACGATCAATACTGGCAGATCCGCGACTCGCAGCCGGACGGCGGAGCGGCCTATAATCCCAATTTCACGATCACAATCGCGCCGGGCTCGCAGGAATATCAGGCGCTGACCGAACAATACACCAATCAGATCCTCGCAACGCAGCCCAATCTCACGCAAGCCCAGATCAACACCCAGGTGTCCCAAGACATCTCCGCGTTTGAAACGGCGCAGACCGCGCAATATCAAACGCTCAACGGCGAGGTGGGGTCGCTCACGGCGAAGTATCAGCCGGGCTATCAATATGTCGCCACGGCGGCGCAGGAATCCAGCCTGACCGCCGGCGCGGTCTGGACGACGGATGAACTGGCGTTCTCTTTCTCCGCCGGCGTCTTGAAGACGGTCACCAACACCAACCCCGTGGTGAAGGCGCCGAACGTCTCGGGCAGAACCGTCACCATCAACGCCGCGATGGGCGTGGGCGAGACCATCGTCGAGCCCGGTCAATCGGAGCCCGGCATCATCATTCCCGCCGGCATCGCGCCGTCCGCGCTCACCGACGATCAGAAGGTCGCGCTCGCGGCGGCGGAATCCTCCGATCTGGAACTCACGATAGGTTCGATTCAATTGCCGGCCGGAGAGACCTTCAATCAACTCACGGCCGCGCAGCAAGCCGCCTATACCGCCGCTGCCGGGCTTACCAACATAACTATTCCCCTCGGCGACGATCCGAGCACGCTCGACGCGGCTCAACAGGCCGCGTTGCAAGCCGCGGCGCTCGGCCTGGCGAACTTCAACGGCAGCTATCTCACGGTGCTCGTCAAGCGGCCGCTCAATTTCTCCGCCACGACAGCGCTCAATGTGACGGTGACGCAAGCGCCGAACGGCACGATCGACATCGGCGACGCTTATCTCGCCTCGCAAGGCAATGCGCTATTGGGAAATATCTCCGTTCCCGGCGAGACGCGGATCAAGGTCATCGGGTCGATCGGCAACGCGGCTTCGGCTTCGCTGGTTCAGACCGGCAACATCATTCTCGAGGCTGCGAACGGCGATATCGGCGGCGTTCCGCTTGTCGGCGGCTCCGTGCTCGATCTTTCCCCGCTCAACAATGCGACGATCACCGCCCGCGCGGAGAATGGCGTCGATATCGGCGTCGCGGCGGTCAATGTCGGCGACACGAATAATGCCAATGTCGCCACGATCTATTCGCCGCAGGACGTGACTCTCACCGCTCAAGGATCGATCGTCGACGCCAACGACGACGAACTGATCAACATCCTGGGCGCCGATGTCAGGCTGAAGGCCGTCACGGGTTCGATCGGTTCGGTCGGGGATACGCTCAACGTTGCGGTCATCAGCAATGGCGGCATCTATGCGACCGCCGCTGCGCCCGGGGCCTCGGTCGACCTCTACGGCCCTTCGGGCAATAGTTTCACGATCGAGAATATCCTCGCCGGAGGTTCTGCCGCTCTGACGGCCGCGGGGGACGGAACCATCGACGGCGATGTGTTCGCAGGCGCCGAGGTCGATATGTCCGCTGGCGGCCGGCTTGTCATGACGCAGAACGCCGATGTCGTTCCGACAACGGGTGGAGTCTCGATCGACGCGGCTTCGCTGAAAATGCTGAACGGCGCGATCGTCGACGCCGCGCTCGGAGACATCGATATCGACACTTCCGGCGACGCCCTGGTCACCGGCCTCGTCAGCGGCAGCGCGGATGCTCAGGCGGTGTCAATAATCTCGGGCGGCCATGTGCTCGCCGGAACCAATCCCAACCGGGTCGACATTACGGCGATGACGCCAGGCGCCGGGGTCTCGATCAGCGCGGCCTTGGGCATCGGCGATGAGACGGAAGCCGATGGCGAGGCCACCGATGCGCCTAACGAGGCGCCGGGGACGGCAAATCTGATTACGGCGACGCCGAATCCGCTGATCATCGAGACGGCGTCGATCAACTTGAGCTCTGCGGCGGACGACGTCGATGTTGCGACCGCGGCTGCGGTGACCTCGGGGACCGTGTCCGCGGCGAACGGCAGTGTCAATATTACGGCGCTGCAGGACTTCAGCGTCGGCTCAATTTCGACGCCGCTCGGAAACATCGACCTGCAAGGCGCGGTGGCCATCATCCTGCCGAAGCTTTCGGCGGGGCTGGGGACCGGCGCCTCTGAGGGTCAGATCATCGTCAATGCGGGGGCGACCCTGACCGTGGGAACCGCGACGAGCGGCGGCTCGCAGGATTTGACGGCGGTCGGCAATCTGACGTTCACGCAATTGACGACGACCGGAATTCCCGGCGATCCCGGCGATGTCGGTCTGACCTCGACTACGGGCGCGGTGACGGGCGGCGACATCGACGCCAACGGCGGCGTCGACATCCACGGCGCCTCGGCAGCGCTGGACGACGTCACGGCGACGCAAGGGCCGGTCGTGGTCGTCTCCGGTTCGACGCTGACCGGATACTCGCTGACGACGGGCGGATCGGCGAGCCTGACGTCGCCCGGCGATCAGCGCTGGACCACGCTCAAGGTTGGGACGACACTGAGCGCCGATTCGACGAACGGCGCGCTGACGCTGGGGACGGCGACGAGCGGGGGTTCGCAGAATTTGTCGGCGTTGGGCGGCCTGACATTCACGCAATTGACAACGACCGGAATTCCCGGCGATCCCGGCGATGTCGATCTGACCTCGACTTCGGGCGCGGTGACGGGCGGCGACATCGACGCCAACGGCGGCGTCGACATCCACGGCGCCTCGGTAGCGCTGGACGACGTCGCGGCGACGCTGGGCCCAGTTCTGATCGTCTCCGGTTCGACGCTGACCGGAAACTCGCTGACGACAGGCGGATCGGCGAGCCTGACGTCGACCGGCGCTCAGAACTGGACCACGCTCAAGGTCGGGACGACGCTGACCGCCAATTCGACGAACGGCGCGCTGACGCTGGGGACGGCGACGAGCGGGGGTTCGCAGAATTTGTTGGCGCTGGGCGGCCTGACGTTCACCCAACTGACAACGACCGGAATTCCTGGCGATCCCGGCGATGTCGATCTGACCTCGACTTCGGGCGCGGTGACGGGCGGCGACATCGACGCCAACGGCGGCGTCGACATCCACGGCTCCTCGGTAGCGCTGGACGACGTCGCGGCGACGCTGGGCCCAGTTCTGATCGTCTCCGGCTCGACACTGACCGGCGGCTCGCTGACGACAGGCGGATCGGCGAGCCTGACGTCGACCGGCGCTCAGAACTGGACCACGCTCAAGGTTGGGGCGATGCTGACCGCCAATTCGACGAACGGCGCGCTGACGCTGGGGACGGCGACGAGCGGGGGTTCGCAGACGCTGGAAGCGCAGGGCAATCTGACGTTCACGCTATTGACGACGACCGGAATTCCTGGCGATCCGGGCAATGTCGATCTGCGTTCGTTCGGAGGGGGCATCGAGGGCAATTCCGTGACAGTCAACGGCGCGCTCGACGCCGATGCGCTGGGACCGATCTCGATCGCGAATATCCTGGCGCTCGCCGGCATTCAGGTGAGTTCCGGCACTTCGATCACTCTTGGCGACGTGACGACGGGCTCGGGAACGAATTTCTTCTCCCCGATCGTCAAAATCGGAGCCCTCAGTCCCGCGCCGGGGGTGACGAGCCCGTTCGAATTCAGCATCGCGGGTCCTGGAGGCGCGGTGGGAACTTTCGCCAGCGTTATGGTCCATTCGCCGTTCCCCGTCGTCATGGGCGAATTGCGAGAGGATTCGGCGATCATCACGACTGACGCGACGTCGTTCGCGATCGACAACGGCTATATCTTCGACACGTTGAGCCTGACGACTCCGTTCCAGACCTTATATATGAACAACCAATTCCCCGGGCCGATCAACAATATCGGGGTGCAATTGTACGCGCAGGATTACGCGTTCCAATTCAGCGAGAACAATTTCCGGACGACGACGACGTCCTTCGTGGTCCAGTACGATTTGCTCGCCGAGATTGTCGACGAACTGCCGGGCGGCACGGTCCTCGGCGCGAGTTTCCTGCGCGACTTCGATCGCATGGGCTGGTTGGGTGACCCCGAACTGACGCCGTCGGCGGGCGAGTTCGGACTGCCGTGGGTACACGGACCCTGGACGTCGGCCCCGATCGTCGGCTGGCCTTCCGTTCTGCCGGAGCCGCAAGGCGTCCCCGCGGTCAACCTATTCGTCGGCGATGAAACTTGGCTGCTCGTCAGTGGGCCCGACGGATTGCGTATTGATGTGAGGCGTCATCGCAAGAAAACAACAGAGCAGAGGAATGTGTACTGATTCGCTGAACGCCTGGGGCGGAATGTTCGCGGATCGAAGGAGATCGATGTGGATCACGAGGGCGATGGCATGCGCCGTCGCTTCGCAGGCTAACGCCCAGTCCGTACCTGCGGCGCCGCAAACCAACCCCGCGTCGCGGACCCTGGCAGGCGAATTCCTGATCGCGCTTTGCGAGATCGTCGAGATAGACGGCGACCAGCCGGTCGATCTCCTCGCGGGTTAGGGCCGGTTCCGAACACACCATACCGAAACGAATAGCGAGGTCTTTCGGTGCGACCCCGCCGGAAGCGGTTGGCGCCGCCGCGCTGACACAAATGCCTGCGGTATCCACGCCCGTCTCCGGCGGGATCGCGCGTCCAGTCGGCGACCGGAATGGACCAGCGAAATGGACCAGGATGGAGTCGTGGGAATTCGCGATGTTCCCGCCTGACCAATACCCAGTAAAATCAAATGCTTGGCAGAGATGCTGGCTGGGGGACCTGGATTCCAAGTCCAGCCCGAGTTGCCCGCAAAACCTCAGCTTTTTCCGCCGATTGTCCGGACAATGTGGGGCACCGTGTTGGTAGGTGTCAAGAGCGGTCACTCCTTGGGATCTTCCCGTGCCGCAGAAGTGGTTTTCGCATACGCCTTTCTCTACGACGGCGTGACGGCGCGACGACCGCTTCGCGCCGATCGCGGCGACTTCCAAACTCACGTAGCTCCGAAGCAGTCGCCGTGTCTCCGCCGGCCAGTTCGTGTTAGGCCAAGCCTGGTGTCGCTCAAGCCTTGTCGCTTCCGCGGCAGCACCCATTATGTTAAACGAGGACAGTGAATTGGAGACAGCTTTGGGAGCTGAGATTGTGACGGGAACGCGCCGCTTCGAAGCGCTACTTGGAGGATTTCCCGATGCTGAGCACGATCGTCCGCTGATCGCTCGCTCGGAGTGGCTTGTAGCGCCGACGCTTGGCGCCATCGTGCCGAACTGGCTCCTTGTGATTCCTCGTGATTCAGTACTTAACTTCAGAGCCTGGGCCGAGTTGCATGGTCAGCGCCCGGTGCAACTTCTGCGAGACGTGCTTTTGCATCTTGGCTTGGGCGCGGACGAGATCATTTGGTTCGAGCATGGGCCATACAGCGCGGGAACATCGATCGGTTGCGGCCTCGATCATGCGCATATCCATATCCTGATTCGTCCCTCCTTCACCTTCGAGGCCTTCACGGAAAAGGCGCGGTCAATGTCAAATCTTGACTGGACCGCTGGCGCCGGCGACGACGCCTACGGCACGCTCGTCGGCGAGAGCTCCTATCTGATTGCTGGGTCCGGCGACGCGACCATCGTCGCGCGGGGCGTCGAAGCAACCGGATCGCAGTTCTTCCGTAGAGTCGTGGGAGAGCTCGTAGATGTCGGTGACGCCTGGGATTACCGGCGATATCCGCATGCACATCACGTCAGTCAGACGGTCAGGACCTTCCAGTCACTCGAAAGCCTAGCGCTGCATGGCTAACGACGGCGTGGCTCCGGTTCCCGACGCGCTGAAGTCGCCGCCAATGAAATCTCCGGTTGGCGGTGACCACGACTACACAGATGGTAGAGACGCGTGGCATTGGGAGTCCCGTTATCCCCAAAAGGCTCGCTGCTGCATGCACACCGAAGCCTTTTTGTTGATAGCGATGCTCGCGGTCTTCCTTCTTGCGGATGGAGCGTGCCTGGGTTTGGCCGGTCAGCCGGTAAGCATCAGCCTTGGCGGTCCGCAAGTTTGGATCAGCTTCCGAATCCTCGCCATCTTTTGCACCGGTTGTGTCGGCGGCGTAACCTTCTCGATGAAATGGATTATCCACTCTATCGCCAAAGGCAAGTGGCATATTGACCGTCGCTACTGGCGTCTAATGGTGCCGGTCATCGGCGGGGTTTATGCCTGCGTCGTGATGACGCTGTTCGCGGCTGGTCTCTTCGCTAGCCAGCCGACCGAGCAGTCAGGCGCCATGCCGAATACGGCCGCGCTCGCCTTTCTTGTCGGCTATTTCTCAGACGGAGTCAGTGGTCTTCTTTCCAATGTTGCGAACGCCGTGTTCGGCACGCTGGAGAAAAAGTGAAGGGCTTGATATTTTCAAACGAGATGGCCCGGATCGATTGGTCTGAGGTTAGCCAGCTCAAGGACGCATACGGCGTCAAAGGCGCAACCTCGCTCTCTATTCCTCGTGCCTGGACGCCGCCATTCGCGTTGGTGCCGTCGTCGGTCGTCGCAACAATCGACGCGTCTTCGTCCCTTTCATCAGTCCTTGGTGATGCCTCGATTGCCCGAATTTTGGCGGTTGCGTCATCCAATTCCGGCTTGATCGTCAGGTCGAGTGTCATAGGCGAAAGCATCTGGGATCGCGGAACATATCTCAGCGTCAAGATAGAGACCCTCGATGGAAACGCCATCGAACGACTCGATGCCGAGGCTTGGAACGTGGTTAGATCCGCGGAGGGGCGCGCAATCGGGCTCATGATCCAGAGTTACATCCGGCCTGCCGCTCAAGGAGAGTTCGGGAATCTCCAGCGAATCTCAAAAACACGCGACCAATGGGAAATAAGCACGTTGGACAGTGTTGGGTCGACATCTCGGCAGAGACTCAACAGTCAGCGCGATCAGGCTGCTGAACCCAGCGAACCTCTATTGGTGCGATCGGGCCTGGCCCGCGAGCGCCTCTTCGGCTCGATTGGCGCCTGGTTGAATAATGAATTGCTGCTCGGCCGGTCGCAGCGGCTAAACTGCGAGTGGTTCACGGACAATCGGAAGTTCTTCGTCGTGCAAATCGACGAAGAAGATGAGGACATTCGTGGTGTAAACCCATTCCAAGTGCGCATTCCCCCGACAATCCGGCCTGCCGGCAGCAGTGGAAGCTACCTCAAACTGGCGGACGCGAGCGCGCGAAAAGCGTGGGACAAACTGAAGGTTTTAGAGGAGCTATGGGAGCCAGATGCTGCGCATAGGCCGACCCTGTTCTTTGTTCCTATGGCCGAACTTCCTCCACGGGCCAGCACCGCGATGCTCCAGGCGCTTGAGCATGACTTTCGGACGCTCATCGGTCCGGCTGGCATCATCGTGCGGACAAGTGTGCGAGCGGGCGGAGAGAAGCTACCGAACCTCCCCAGAACTGAGTGTCTGAGTCCAGAGGCTGCCGACTCTTGGTGCATGGAGACAGCGGAAAAGCTTTCCGGGCTTCATGACGTCAACGACATTGCCTTCGTCGCCCACCGCTTCGTTGCGGCCCGCGCCAGCGCTTGGGCCCGTGCTGAGCCGGGGAACCCAGTCGTCGAGATCAACTCGCTATGGGGACTACCCGACGCACTGCAATATTGCCCTTACGACATCTGGGAGGTGCATGTCCCAACTGGCGTCGCGACCGATTATCCAGACTATAAGTCGGATATGCTGATCTCCAGAGTGGATGGCGGTTGGGAATATGTCCGCGTCAAGAACGAGCTGGCGCGCGGTAACAGCATCGGATCGACGGAAGCTAAGGACATCGCCGTACGATCAATGACGATAGCCGAGCGCTTGGGACATGCGTGCCACATCATGTGGTTCGTCGGGTGCGTCGAAACCGACGGTACACCGTTCAACATTCCCTGGTATTGGACCACGGCTCATGCCGCCGAGCGGAATAACGATCGGTCCGCTTACCACGTCTTCGAGATCTCCAACCGAGCCTCCCTCGAACGATTCGTAGCATTGGAAGGGTCTCGGACACGACAAGCTCTGGCCCTTCGTCCCACCGACCTCAATTTAATGCGCGATACGGACTTTATCGCCGCGGTCGGTACCGCCGCGAAATCTGCCGAGGTGCCAATCATCCTATCGGGATCGACATTAGCGCACGCCTATTATCAGCTGCGTAAGGTCGGTTGCACGATTGTCACTCCCAGCGAAAAGGAACATTCGCGGGTTCGCCGCAATGTGAACCTGGGCAAACTTGTTCGGGACAAGATCCCCGCGAAAATCGCCGCGCGACGTGAAGTCGAGGTTACGCGAAAAATTACTGGAAATCTACGAATGGGTTTCCTGATCAGCAAGCTATTCGAGGAAGCGCTGGAGGTGAGGGAGGCAAAAGAGCCTGCCCAGAAGACCGAGGAACTCGCCGATCTGTTCGAAGTATTTCGCGCTATCGCGAAGGAGGAGAGGGTCTCGCTGGAGGAAATCGCAAAATTCGCTGACAGGAAAAAGTTGAAATCCGGTGGCTTTGAAGAAGGTCTAGTGCTCCTTCAAACTGGCATCGCTGTATCCGATCGCAACTCAATCGTTGATCTGGAACGAAGCATCGGCGATGTTCTCGCTGACCAAACCTCAGATGAATTGGCCGAGATTCCGTTTTCCTTCTTCGGCTTCATGAAACTCGATCAGCCGCGCTCTGTCTATTTCGAGAAATTGAAAATTCGTCTTGAGATCGTATTGCGCCCCGATCGGCTTGAGTTGAAGCTAATTCGAGACGCCGAGCAAATGGGATTGCCGTTTACGAGTTAGCGTCGAGGCGACGGTGAACGTCCATCTACCGGCCGCCCGCTCACCTGTCGGTTTAGCTGCTAAGTGGCAAGCGGACGAGGCGCGGTCGCGCGTCTCGGAAAGGCTGGGCCAAAGCGCGTCGCGCGAACCTCGAAATAGTTGGCACACTCGTGCGCTAACTGGGCGGCAGCGCAGAGCATTGTCCTCAATTGTTGGCTTTTATTGCCGCTTGCAACGGGCCATAGATGCCATCCGCAAAGTGACAAGTTATCACACGCCGCCCCTCCTTTGCACCCGATTGCCAAAAACTCACGCCCGCAAACGTAATTGACGAAACCGATTCAGTTCCACCTTCCGCGGTAGCGGTGTGCACTATAAATAAGCCACCACCGCTCATCCCTCCATAGCTATTGGGAGCCGAGTCATTGAAGGCTGGGATGGGAACGCAGTCAACATAGTCGAAGGGCGGATTCACTCGGCGCTCACCCAAATCGACAAGCTCAACCAATGCCTCTGCGGCGACGTCGACACGGTTAGGCGCTGACTTTGCTAACGTCGTCAATTCACCCAACATGCCCACGATACAAAAGAAGCCTCGATTTGCATAGCCGCGCGCCAAAATTTGATCGCGGCAACTCTCCAAATTGAGAAAAACGCATCCGTAAGCCTCCAACGCGTCGGCCACGTCATTTGGAATTGCGAGAAAAGCAATGTCGGGACCGGAGTTCGTCCATGGAGAGTTCCCAAAGACTTCGACGCGGGCGAATTCCATCGATAGTGTCAAAGCCTGTTTAAGGGTACCGGCGAATCGGACCAGTCCCACCCGCGAATGAATTTGGAGAACTTCGTTAACGTGCGCCGCAGTCACGATACCCCGAGCAGTCCCTACGCGAACTAGTGTTCCTGATCCGAGGCATGGGAATTCGGGCGGCGGATCACTGAAAACATCAAGAAACCCGACTAGCGATAGGGCAATTGTTGCTTTTGCGTCTAGATAAAGCACGGAGTCTGCGGACGTTTCCAAGGGTGGCTCGTTTCTGTTTCTATCGCAATATTAGGACGCGTTTCTACGGACGCCGTGCGGTGACGATGATCAGTGCTGATGCCATCCCGCCGCGAAATCGAGAGTTTCGCGACCGCGCGTTCTCCGAATTTTGCAACACAATCGAACCAGGAACGGAAGTTCCGCGTGGAGAAGTAGTGAAGAAATTCGCACATTGCACTTTTGCGCTCAAAGTCGGGAGCTTTTGAAAACTCCTCGAAGGGGATGTTGCCTCCGGTCTCGGCGTGTCGCCCGCGACGCTGTACCGATGCCCGCCCGCCGCGAGGGCGGCAAACAGCCCTTCCCGCCACGGATACCGACCGCTGGATTTTCACCCCTAGATCAATCCTGTCGGCCTGAGTTGGCCGATACCCCACATGTCCGTCCAGCTCAACCCGTTCCAGGTGTCCAGCTTCTCCAGTTGGGCCCGTTCCTCTTGCGAGTGCATGACGACGGCATCGCAGCCGAGCAAGGCCAGAGAGGGCCTCGCCTGCACGAACTCGCGGGCCGCCGTCAGAACGTCGGCGTCGCGCTGCGCCAAATTCGCCAGATCGTTCCTCCGCGCGGTGATCTCGGACGATGTGGTGCGCCACAGCGCCCAGATCACTCCCCGCTTATTCCTCAGGCACGGTCACGGTCGCCTATACGAATGGCGCATGGACCGTCACCGGCTCGGGGACGAATTTCGTCTCGCCCGACGGGGTCGCCAATTACACCCTCGTCGCCGGCGACATGTTCGTGATCCCTGGCGTCGGCTTCTCGCCGATCTCTTCCGTCAACTCGGCGTCGAGCCTTACGCTCTCCAATTGGACCGGCGGCGCGGTCGCGGCTGGCGCGTCGTATACGATCTATCGCTTCGAGGGGTTGCCTTCGAACCAAGTCGCGGGGCTGATCGCCCAGCTTCTTACCCTCTTCACTGACACGAACCCGTCGAGCGAACTCGTCGTCGACACCGGCGCGGTGCGGACCAAATGGGACGACGACGGCGTTGGCAACGCGCGCATGCGGGTGCGCGCCTCGAGCCTGACCGACGCATCCTATGTCCTTGCCGCGCGCGTCAACGACGCGACCGGAGTCTGGCAGGTTCCTGCGATCGTCGGCGCGCGCGTCGCGGTTTCGGACGCCAATTATTCGCTCGCCGCGGGCATCAGCACAGTCGCTTATACGGCGATCACGGCCGCTCGCACGGTGACGCTGGCAGCGGCGAGTTCGTTCGCGCCGGGCCAGCAGCTTCTCGTCGTCGACGAAAGCGGGGGCGCCTCGGCGACAAAGACGATCACGCTGGCGCCGAATGGAGGCGACACGATCAACGGCGCGGCGAGCGCGGCCATCGCGGCCGCCTACGGCTATCTGGCGCTCGAAAGCAACGGTTCCAACGCCTGGACGATCGTCGACAGCGGCGGCGCGTTCGTCGGCGACACCGGATCTGGTGGTTCTGCCGGCTTCGTTCCCGCGCCGCCCTCTGGCTCGGCCGCATCCAACGAAGTGTTGGGCGCGGGCGGTTCATGGGTCGGCCGCATGGCCGGCTTTCGCAACCGCATCATCAACGGCGCGATGGCGATCGACCAACGCAACAACGGCGCGGCGCAAACCATCAGTAGCGCCGGAGGGTACGTCTATACGATCGATCGCTTCTACGCCGCGTGCGCGGGCGCGAATGTCACCGGTCAGCGTATTGCCGGCTCGGCGCCCGATCAATACCGCTATCAGTTAACGGGTGCGGCGTCCGTCTCGGCAATCGGCTTCGGTCAGCGCATTGAGACGGCCAATAGCTTCGACCTCGCGGGAACGACGGCGACGCTCAGCGTAAAGCTGGCAAATACGGCGCTGACGGCGGTGAGTTGGACGGCCTACTACGCCAATGCTGCCGACAATTTTAGCTCTCAAACACAGTTTGCGTCCGGCAGCTTCACCGTCAATTCGACGCTGACGAAATACAGCGCGCAAATCGCAATCCCCACCGCCGCGACGACCGGCATTAACATCTATTTCAACGTCGGCGCGCAGACGAGCGGGACGTGGACGATTGGCGAGATGCAGCTTGAGGCCGGACAAGCCGCGACGCCGTTCGAGCGACGACCCTACGGCGCGGAGTTGGCGCTGTGTCAACGGTACCTGCCTGCGCTCAACGCCAATGGCGCCGCCGCAGCCGCGCTTTGCGTTGCTATCGTTACCAACAGCACCACGTTAACTTCGGTGCACCCATTCCCAATCACCCCACGCGTTACGCCGACCGGGATAGTAACGAGCGCGGCCTCCGGCTTCATAACAGGGGGCCCGATCGGTCTCACGCCGACCGCCGCGGCGTTTAATGCGAACTCGGGTCTAAATTGCGGCTTAATCAGCTGGACCGTCTCAGGGGCGACGCCGGGGCAATCCGCTGCGTTTTATATGCAGTCCACTACGGCGCAAATTCTCTTCACGGGGTGTGAGCTATGAGTGACCCGATTTGGCAACTCGTTGCGGACCCCGTAACCGGGGCGCAAAACGTGGTATCGCGGACATGGCCTGACGGCACGATCGAGTCCAGCCTCGTCGCCGCGCCCGAATATCAGCAATGGCTCGCAGCGGGAAACACGCCGACGCCGGTCCCCGCGCCGACGCAGGCCCAACTCGCGGCGTCGCTGACCTCGGCGGCCAGTGCGGCCTGCGCTCTCGTCGTCGCTCAGACGCTTCCGGACCCGTCTCACCAAGCCGCGTTTCAGAATGCCGCCGCGATCGTCAACGGCAACGGGGGAGCTGCCCCGACGACCGGGCCGCTGGCGACGAAGTTCGCCGCGCTAGCGACCGTTTACGGCATGTCGGCGAGCGCATTCGCCACGCTGGCTGTCGCGTTCCAGGGCGCCAGTCTCGACCTATCCACCGCGCTCACAACGCTGTGGGCGGCGGCGAGCGCGGCAACGACCAGCGTGCAACTCGCGACGGCTCTGACGGCTTTCGAGACGGCGATCGGCAACGTCGTCGCTGAGATCAACGCCGCGGGGCCGCCTGGACCGACCGTCGCGCCCGCGGCGATCAGCATCGCCGGCATCAACGCCTAAAGCCAAACGCCTGAAAGGTCTCCCATGCCGCCCCCTGCCTAAAGCGGGGGGCTTTCGTGCGGGCGACGAAGCCGGCGGGGCGGGGAGGGCATGAATAGACCCTGAGCGCCAACACGCCGGATCAGAATCGCACGCCAGCCGAGAGCGTTCCTTGCGCCTCGCCGAAATTGGTCAAGATACCGACGTCGCTTCGCGTGTACATAATATAGTTCATGCCGAATTCGCCCCTTACGAAGTATTTATCAAAATTCCTTTCAAATCCAAAGCCGACTGCGAGATACGGCAGGAATCCCTGGCTACTGCTCGTGCTGGAAGACGTCTGCGTCGACGTCTTGCTGCACCCGGTCATTGTCGCGCTCCAAGTGTGAGCATCGCTCGATACGCTGTATACTGGCTCTACGCAGTTCGTCGTCGATTGGTAATTGGTTGTCGCTTCATCGAAGTGCTGAACCCCAAGCCCAATTCGACTAAACAAAAGCCAACCATCTATCGTAAAACCGGGCCGAATCGAGACGTCACCGCCGAAATTCTGTCTTACGGACATGTAGCTCCCGTACACGCCCGATAGAGCTATAGATGTCGGTAATGTCATGCCTGGACATGGACTAAGCGAACAGCTCTCGTATCCCATCGGCGTGGGAAGCGAGATGTTAAATAGTGACGGAGTGGTGCTTTCGTCAGACTTTGTCAAAGCGTCATGGACGCGAAGTTCCAAGCCCAGAAGAAGCGGATCGCTGACGACGTTGAAGCCAGCAAGCAGTCCGCCGCCAAGGCCGCGGAACGACTGCCCCGTAGAGATCGCCCCTGGTGAGAACGATGAGAAGGTGTCTATGGATGCGCCGGCGTAAGGCCCAGCAAACCCTCTTCCGACTGACTTCGGTGCGTCGACCCTCATTGCCGCAGACGTCGCTTTGTGCCGCGCATTGACGTCGCGACTGGATGCAGGCGCGGAAGCCTCTAGGCGGGCGACTTTTTGCCTTAGAGCCTGACTCAAAAGTCTACGTCCGCGCGAGCCGCCTGATACCGAGTTGGATTGCGGCGAGGGAGACGAAGGCGGCGAGAGTGTGCGCGAGGGTCTCGTAATCCTTTGCGAGGCGGCGATTTCGACCGAACCATGAGAATGTGCGCTCGACCACCCAGCGGCGCGGCAGCACGACGAAACCCTTCATGTCGTCGGATCGCTTGACGATCTCCATCCGCAGGCCCGGAACCTTGGCGACGGCGTCTTTGACTTGGTGGGCGTTGTAGCCGGCATCGGCCCACACCAGTTCAAGCCAGGGGAAGCGGCGGCGGATTTTGTCGAGCACCAGGCGCGCGCCGTCGCGATCTTGTATCCCGGCGGAATGGACGACGACCCGTAACGGCAGGCCTTCGACATCGACCAAAGCGTGGAGCTTGCGGCCCTTCACCTTCTTGCCGGCGTCATAACCCACTGCGTCGTTTTCGCCCCTGCTTTTACACCCCCTTTTTCCGCCGCCTTCAGCGACTGGCTGTCGATGATGGCGGCGGTCGGGCTCGCCTCGCGGTCGAGTTGTTCGCGCAAAGCCGCGAGCAACTCCTCCCAAATCCGCTCCCACACGCCTTCGTGCTGGAACTTGCGGAAAATGTTGTAGACGGTCGAGCGCGGCGGAAAGGGATCGCAGGGCAGATAACGCCAGGGGCAGCCGGTGCGCAACAGATAGAAGATCGCGTTCATCGCCGCGCGCATGTCGGTCTGGCGCGGTCGTCCGCCGGTCTTGGCCGCCGGGATCAGCGGCTCCAGTCGCGCCCATTGCGCATCCGTCAAATCGCTCGGAAACCCGTTGCCAGATTGCTTGTGCGCCTCACGATGTTCCTTGGTCCACATGCCGAATCACGGGCTCCTCAGCCTATCGCAGACCGTGAATCACGCCGCTGTCGCAAACGCCAGAAACTTTTGGGTCAGGCTCTTAGCTCGTAGTTCTCTTTTTCCAGCGCGTCTAATCTCTGCAATACCTGACTTTCATCGAAGGCGTTTGCGGAAGTCGAAATGGACAGAAGAATACTTGTCGCGGCGAGCAAAATCGTCTTCGGATGCATCCGGCGGCTTCCCCCAATGGCCGCATGAACGGTCCGATTACATCGGATCTTGGCATTCACAGGCATAAATTGGGAAAGCTAGGCGATCGTCTCAGAGCGCGCAAGCGAGCATTCGACAACGAGCCAACGGCGTGTGCAATTGTATGGTCTTCGTCGCGGCCCCGTTGTCGGCCTCCCGCTCGCAGTCCGCCGCTACGGATGCATCCCGGCCAGGACGAGCAGCCCGACCACGATGAGGACGACGACGAACCCCGACCTGTGGCCAGCGTGGACCGGGGCGGTAGGTGAGACCTTCTCGGTCCAATAGACGCCCGTGCCAGGGACGCCGAGCGAGACGCGCCGGCCGCGCGGCCCGACCGTGTACCAGGCGCCGCGGTGTCCGATGGACAGGCTCGCGCCGCTCCGGCTTAGGTTCACGCGCAAGCCGGGAATGATCGAGACACGTCGAGTGAATCGGAAACCCATTGCTCCCCCCAAAGTTTGCTCAATCTACGCCGACCGGCGGCGTTGCGCCAAGGGCCGTCCATTGGACTGACGACGAAGCTCGCATGTGGGAGATCGCGGAGAACCTGCACCGGGCGGATCTGTCTGCCCTAGATCGAGACGAGCAGATCGCGGAATGGGCAAATCTTTCGGAAAAGGTGTCGCGAACTGCGACGCCTATCGGAGGAGCGCAGCCGTTCGAAAAGGGAATCCGAAAAGCCGCGCGAGAACTAGTGCCTCGCGTCATTGCGTTTGCGGGGACTTTCTGAATCCATGCCGTCGCGAGGCGGCGATGGAGATGATTCGTGGCGGCGAAAGAGATTATCGTCAAGAAATATGTGGTGAATTTGAGCCGGGAGGAACGGGGCCAACTCGAGGAGTTTATCCGCAAGGGCAAGCGTCCGGCCCAACTGCTCACGAGAGCGCGCATTCTGCTGAAAGCCGATATTTCGGAAGCCGGCGAGGGGTGGAGCGACAGCCGGATCGCTGAAGCGCTGGATACGAGCGTCGCCACTATCGAGCGGACGAGGCGGCAACTCGTCGAGGAAGGTTTCGAGGCGGTTCTGAACCGCAAGTACAATCCCAAATCGGCTCGGCCACGAATATTCGATGGCGCGGCGGAAGCGAAATTGATCGCGCTGACCTGCGGGCCGGCGCCGGCGGGCCACGCCAAATGGAGCCTGCGTCTGCTGGAACAGAAAGTCGTGGAACTGCATATCGTCGACAGCGCCAGCGACAACACGATCGGGCGGACTCTCGAAAAAAACATTCTCCAGCCGCATCTCAAGCAGCAATGGGTGATCGCGCCCGAAGCCAGCGCGGCCTTCGTGGCCAGCATGGAAGATGTGCTGGAGGTCTACCAAAGGCCGCGCGATCCCGAGCGCCCCGTCGTATGTCTCGACGAAACCTCGAAGCAGTTGATCGTCGAAACGCGCGCGCCAATCCCCGCCAAACCGGGAAAACCCGCGCGGCACGATTACGAATACGAACGCAATGGCGTGGCCAATCTGTTCATGATGTTCGCGCCGCTGGAAGGCTGGCGGCACGTCAAAGTCACCGACCGTCACGCGGCCGTCGATTATGCCCAGGCGCTCAAGGACCTGTCCGACACGCATTTCCCCGACGCGGCCAAGATCGTGCTGGTGCAGGACAATCTCAGCACCCACACGACTGCGTCGCTCTATGCGGCCTTCCCCGCCGCCGAAGCGCGTCGCCTCGTCGAGCGGTTTGAATGGCATTACACGCCTAAGCACGGAAGCTGGCTCGACATGGCCGAGTCCGAACTCGGCGTCCTTTCAACCCAGTGTCTGGATCGACGTATTCCCGACAAGCAGACATTGACAACGGAAGTCGCCGCTTGGCAGGAGAACCGAAACAAACATCACGCGAGGGCGGACTGGCAATTCACAACAGCCGACGCCCGCGTTCGCCTCAAAAGGCTATACCCTCACTTCGAATGACTCGCGCCACTAGGGCTAGACAAGGACGACGCCTACCGCGCCGCCAAGGTCGCTGACCTTACGCCAGAGGCCCAAGAAGTTTTACTCGGCCGGTTTGGCGCCAAAAATATGCCGACACGATCCCGAGCAAAAAGCCGACGAGAGCAAGTGCACACGCGATCGTTTTCATCATCGAAATGGCCTATTTTGATTGACTGCGCCGCTTAAACCCAAGGCTCTTTAGCGGTCATCCGTTGAGCTCAGGAAAATCCTCTGACCTCGCGGCTCCGTCCTCGATCAAAATCATCGCCCTTCCTCGGAGATTTTCGAAAACGTCCGTCAGGAAGTCTCTCGGATCGTCCGAACTCACGGGCGTGCAGTTTCGAGGCCAGCTGCTCGACCTTGTCGCGCGTCGCGGTGCCAGCAGTTAACAGGGCGGCCTCGACGCGCCCTCGAAGCGTAGAATTGCGCCCCTTCAGCTTCAGAGTTTCCAGCCCGTCGTCCACCAGGGTTCGGATGGCCCCGGGACGCGAAGGCAGATCGGCCTGCATCTTTCGCCAAGCATCAATCGCGGCGAGATCGGCGCTCTGGAGGCGCACGCCAATCAGTGTCCCGGTTTCGGATGCTCTAGCTTTTGGTGATTTCATGTTATCACGAACGTTGACGGCGTCATGTTGTCATGATAACACGAAAACAGACTGAAGCAAGAGGTTGCCCTCTTGCGCAGTCATAGCTGAAACAAGCCCAAGGAACTTTCCATGTCGAAACGCACCGTTTCGGCCGCCGGCGGAGCTATGCCCGCCGGGGCCCCACAATCAGACCGACCGGACGCCGCGCTGTTCGCGCTCGCCGAGGAATGCATCGCCGCCAGTCGCGAGCACGACAAAACGCTCGATCGGGTGGAGGCCGCCGAAAAGCGCCATCGCCCCGTTCCGCCGCCGGCTCCCGTCCTTAAAACGGAGAAAGACGCGAGGCTTGGGCTCTACGTCGGACCCAGTGCTGACGAGGCTTACGACCGTGAAGAAATCGCGGCGATCCGCGTCTTCTGCCGCGCCCAAGGCGTCAAGCCATGCGGTTCGTCGGTTGAAACGGCCGCCTATTTTCGCGGAATCGAAATCCTCGACGCGTGGGCGGATTGGCAAGAGAAGGTCGCTCGCGAGGAAGAGAGGTCCGGCTTGGCTGCGGCGACGCGAGCCGACATCGACGCCGCACACAAGTTTGACGCGGTCGCGGGGAAACTCGCAACGACGCCGGCCAGCACTGTCGATGGCATCTTAGCGAAGACCCGTGCGACTCTTAGCGTCTTCATCGGGGACGACGGGATCGCGAAGAGCATTCGGGAGGGATTGCGCCGTTACGGGCCGAACGACGACGACATTTCGATGAGCCTCGCGCGCGATCTTATTCGTTTGGTCAAGAGCGAGGGGGTTGCGAAATGACAACCGGCCCGAACCGCCGCGCCGCGCTTGGCGCCCTAGCCGGCCTGCCAGCGCTGGCGCTCGTCACAGCGCCGGCCGCGGCCCTCGCAAAAGGCTTCGATCCCATCCACGCAGCGATCGAGCGCCACAAACAGGCGCTCGCCGCCTTCACGGAGGCTATCAAGCGCACCGACAGCGTCGCCGCTCGCAATGAAGGGCGCGAAGTAACCGAGGCTGAAGAGGCCGCCGAAGAGGCCACTTCGGCCGCCGAGCAGGACGCGCTCGACGCCCTCTTAGACACGGAGCCGACCACGCCGAAGGGCCTCCGCGCCCTGGTCTCCTACGTTCTGAGAATAGAGCGCGACTTATTAAGCGAAGACACGCCCGCGTACCGCTGCCTTGAGGCCGTACTCAATTCGCCGCTGCTCGCGGTCTGACGTGCGCTGCCCTTGTGCACGCCGGCCGCCGGGGCGACTCGGCGAAGGCCAACTACGAAGAAGGAAGGGACGACGGGGTGCCGTCCCTTCAGTCCGTAGACAGGGGCCGACGACGAAATCGGAAGCCCACCGTCTGAAGCCATACCGCGCTTCAGGCCGCCGACAACGGGGCGGAGGTCGGCGAGCGCAGGCAGCCAATTTCGTCGTCGACTTGGCTTTTGCCAGAATAAACTTGTGTGAGGCTCACACGGGCGTGATCGGGCCGGCGCAGGGGCGGCTCGGCGGCTGGTTTCGTACGGGGAAGGGCAGGGTCGCCGCCGCGCGATCGAGCCGGCTCTCAACGGTGACATGGTGGTGACACGATTTTCGCGTGCGGTGACACGAAAATAGAAAAGTTATATTTTTCAGTGGGTTAGATTGGCTGGGGGACCTGGATTCGAACCAAGATTGACGGAGTCAGAGTCCGCAGTTCTACCGTTGAACTATCCCCCAAGAGGCGCAAAGCGCTCTCGGCGCGCGGTAGATAGCGAAGACGGCGCGCCGTGGCAAGAGGTTCGAGGCGCGCTTGTCATCCCCTGCAGATTGACTAGCATATATGCAGGATGACGAATGCGCAGAAATTAGGCAGCGCCCGGGCCTCGGGCTTTCACGTTGGCGCCGTTGCGTTGGACGGCGGCGCGATGCTTGCGCCCATGTCCGGCGTCAGCGACGTCGGCATGCGCCGCGCGGCCGAGCGGTTCGGCGCAACCCTCGTGTTTTCCGAGATGGTTGCGAGCGATTCGTTCCTCAAGGGCGACGAGGAATGCCGTTTGCGCGCCGAGGGGGCCGGGGTCGAACTCCATGCCGTGCAACTCCTCGGCCGCGATCCGGCGCCAATGGGCGAGGCGGCGCGCCGCGTCGTCGCGGCGGGGGCTCAGATCGTCGACATCAACATGGGCTGTCCGGCCCGCCGGGTCGCCGGAGGGCTGGCCGGCTGCGCCCTGATGCGCGATCTCGACCACGCGTCGCGAATCATCGAATCGGTGACGACCGCGGTCGCGGCGCCCGTCTCGGTGAAGATGCGGCTCGGCTGGGACGAGGACGAGCGCAACGCGCCGCAACTGGCCCAGCGCGCTGAGGCGGCGGGAGCCGCCATGATCACGGTTCACGGACGAACGCGGCGTCAATTCTACGACGGATGCGCCGATTGGCGGGCGGTGAGCGAGGTCGCCGCCGCGGTTCGCATTCCTGTCGTTGTCAACGGCGACTGCCAAAGCCTCGAGGACGCGCAGGCCATGCTCGCCGCTTCGGACGCCCGGGCGGTCATGATCGGCCGCGCGGCGGTCGGCGCGCCGTGGATCGTTGGCGCGATCGCCCGCTCGCTTGCGACCGGGGCTCCCCTCGAGCCGCCGCCTCTTGCCGAACGGCGGGAATCGGCCCTGGCGCATCTCGACTTTCTCTTGGCGGCGATGGGGGGGCGTTCCGGATTGCGCCACGCTAGGAAACATCTGGCCGCCTACGCCGAAAAGATCGGCGCGCCGGCGCCGCTGCGCGCGGCGCTCGTGCGAACGGAGGACCCGAACGAGGCGTTGGCGTTGCTGGCGGCCGCCTTCGAACCCGCCGAGGGGCTTGAAGCGGCATGACCCCCTTTGAGCGCTTCCCTCAAGCCAGCCCCGCGAGGCCCGACCCGCTTCAACTTCTCAACGCGCTACCCCAACCGGTGCTGGCGATCGACGCTGACGGGGCGATCCGCGAGGTCAACACCGCCGCGGAGCATTTCTTCGACATGGGGCGCTCCATGCTGCTGCGCTCCAGCCTCGCCGACATTTTGCCCTTCGATTCGCCGGTGATCGCTTTGGTCGCCGACGCGCTCGCCGATCAGGCGACCGTAAACGGTTACAAACTCGACGTTTCGACGCCTCGGACCGGCCTCGGCCGGGTCGTCGACGCCTTTGTCTCGCCACTGCCGCAGAGCGGAGGCGGGGTGATCCTGCTGCTGCAAGAACGGTCAATTGCCGAAAAAATGGACAGGCAACTGACCCACCGCAGCGCCGCCCGGTCGGTCACTGCGCTCGGCGCGATGCTGGCGCATGAGATCAAGAACCCGCTTTCCGGCATTCGCGGCGCCGCGCAGCTCTTGGAGACGTCGGTCGGCGACGAAGACCGCGCGCTGACGCGTCTGATTTGCGACGAGACGGACCGCATCGTGAAGCTCGTCGACCGCATGGAGGCTTTTTCCGACGAGCGGCCGACGCCGCGTGAAAGTCTCAACATCCACGCCGTGCTCGATCACGTGAAGCGCCTGGCGCAAGCCGGTTTCGCCCAGCACATCCGCTTCAACGAGATCTACGATCCCTCGCTGCCGAACGTCTTCGGCTCGCGCGACCTGCTGATTCAGGTCTTCCTGAATTTGGTGAAGAATGCGGCCGAAGCGATTGGCGACGAAAGCATTGACGGCGAGATCACGCTGTCGTCCGCTTACCGTCCCGGCGTACGGCTCAAGGCCGGGGCGGGGGCTGAGCCTATCAGCCTTCCCCTCGAAATCTGCGTTCGCGACAATGGCCCCGGGGTCCCGAGCGATATCGCCGGTCACCTGTTCGATCCCTTCGTCACCTCCAAGTCGTCCGGCTCTGGCCTAGGACTTGCACTTGTCGCCAAGGTGATCGGAGACCACGGAGGCATCATCGAGTTCGAATCCCATCCGCGTCGGACGACCTTCCGCGTTCTCATGCCGCTCGACATCCAGAGACCGCCCGGGGCGGCGGCGGGGGCGGAATAGGCGTCGGCCCGGGTGGCGGGCGCAAGACCGGCGGATTGCCTGGCGGGCGCGACAGACGGAAGGACCGGCGCACCCCAATGCAAAGGGGGCGTCTAGAACGGAGCGTTTTTCATGCCGTCAGGGCATATTCTCGTCGCCGACGACGACGCGGCGATCAGGACGGTTCTCAATCAGGCGCTCTCGCGGGCGGGCTATGAAGTGCGGGCGACCGGCACGGTCGCCGGCCTCTGGCGGTGGGTGGCGGCGGGCGAGGGCGACCTCGTAATCACCGATGTGGTTATGCCCGACGACAACGCCTTCGAACTGCTGCCGCGCATCAAGCGGATGCGGCCGGATCTGCCGATCATCGTCATGAGCGCTCAGAACACGTTCATGACCGCGATCAAGGCGTCCGAACGCGGCGCTTACGAATACCTGCCCAAGCCCTTTGATTTGAAGGAATTGGTCTCGATCGTCGGGCGCGCGCTCGCCGAACCGCGCAATCGCCGCGACAACGCCGCCGAAGCGCAGGGCGCGGTCGAACAGATGCCGCTGGTGGGCCGTTCCCCAGCGATGCAGGAGATTTTTCGCTCCCTGGCGCGCCTGATGCAGACCGACCTCACCGTGATGATTTCCGGGGAATCGGGCACCGGCAAGGAACTGGTGGCGCGCGCGCTCCATGACTACGGCAAGCGCAAGAACGGGCCGTTCGTCGCCATCAACATGGCGGCGATCCCCCGCGATCTGATCGAAAGCGAATTGTTCGGCCATGAAAAAGGGGCCTTCACCGGCGCCAACGCGCGCTCGGTCGGACGGTTCGAGCAGGCCGAGGGCGGAACGCTGTTCCTGGACGAAATCGGCGACATGCCGATGGAAGCGCAGACCCGACTGCTACGCGTGTTGCAGCAAGGGGAATACACCACTGTCGGCGGCCGCACGCCGATCAAGACCAACGTGCGCATCGTCGCAGCGACCAACAAGGACCTGCGTTTCGCCATCCAGCAGGGACTATTCCGGGAGGATTTGTTCTTCCGCCTGAACGTGGTGCCGCTCCGTCTGCCGCCGCTGCGAGAGCGCACGGAGGATATTCCAGACCTCGTGCGCCACTTTTTCCAAAGGGGCGTAGCGGAGGGGCTTCCGCTCAAGAGTCTCGACACGGTGGCGCTGGATAGGCTGCGCCGCTACCCCTGGCCCGGCAACATCCGGGAGTTGGAGAACCTCACGCGCCGCATTTCGGCGCTTTATCCCCAGGATGTCATCACCGAGCAACTGATCGAAAACGAGCTCGGCTTCAGCGGGCCGCTGCACAGCCTCATCCCCTCTGGCCCGGCGGATGGATCCGGCGGCCCCCGCGAAACCGTCGCCGGACAGGAGCATGGCGTCTCGGGGCTCGAGCGTCATGTCGCGGAACTCTTCCGGTCGTTCGGCGACGCCTTCCCCCCGGTCGGTCTTTATCACCGCGTCCTGCGCGATCTCGAAGTGCCGCTGATCGCCGCGACGCTGTCGGTGACGCGGGGCAATCAGATCAAGGCGGCGGAGATTCTCGGTCTCAACCGCAACACCTTGCGAAAAAAGATCCGGGATCTGGATTTGCGGGGGGTGCGCGGCGGCCTGAAGTGATCCCCGCCGCCATTTTGTCGCAATCTTGCAACAGAGTTGCATTTGCGCCACGATTGGGGCGAAGCGCGAACGGCAGCGGTGGCGAAGATTTCCGAGGTGGCGATCCAGCAGACGAAAGCGGGCGTCGCGCCCGTTGAACGTACCGACGACGGTCGGATGTCCGGCCGCTTCGGCCCGTTCGCGGTCGGCGGCGCGCTGGTGCTCGCGCTCGCCACCTTCGTCATTTTCGCCGGCTTCACCCCGATCATTCCGACGCCCCATGTCGTCCTGATGATCCTCGGCGGCGATGGGTTGATCGTCGTCTGCCTGCTGGTGCTGATCGGGCTCGAGTTGCGCAATCTGCGGGCGGCGCGCCGGGCCGCGCGCGCCGGCGCCCGCCTGCACAATCGCGTCGTGGCGCTGTTTTCGCTCGTGGCGGCGATTCCGGCGCTCGTCACCGCCGTCGTGGCGACCGTATCCGTGGAATGGGCGATCAATCCCGCCTTCATGAAGGACGTCGGCGCGTTCCTCAACGAATCCGGGACTCTGTCGCAAGTCTATCGGGAAGCCCAGTGCCGCTCGCTTCTCCGCGAGACGGAGGTGACGGCCGGCGATCTGGCGCAAGCGGCGCGGCTTCTCCACTCCGACTCCAGCCTTTTTCGCAACTATCTGACCGCCCGGTCGCACGCGCTCGGCTTCACCGTCTCCGCTGTGATCAAGACCGACGGCACGGTGAGCGCGGTCTCCGCTGGATCGGATCCGAAACTGATCGCCAAGCCGGAGGCCGCCGACTTCGCCGCGGCCGCCAGCCGCCAGCCCGTCTGCGGCCTGCTGGCGCGCGGCGACGTCTTCGTCGCGATGCGGCCGATCGACGGCCTCGAAGACAGCTTTTTCTACGCGGCGCGCGCAGTTGACCCGATCTCGGACAAGGTCGCGCGCGAAGCCTCCGGCGTGTCTGCGATTTTCGCCAATTTCGAATCTCATCGCCACAACATCGAACTCGGCTTCGCAAGCGTCTTCGTCATGCTGTCGCTGACACTGCTGATTTCGGCGGTCTGGATGGGGCTCACTTTCGCCAACCAGCTTGTCGGGCCCATCCGGCGGCTCATCCGCGCGACGGACGAGGTCGCCTCGGGCAACCTTTACGTCCAGGTGCCGACCCGGCGCTCGGAGGGCGACCTTGGACATCTCGGCGAAACCTTCAACAAGATGACTATGGAGCTGCGCCAGCAGCGCAATCGACTGACCGCCGCCAATGCCCTCAACGACGAGCGCCGCGCCTTCATCGAGGCGGTGCTCTCCGGCGTTCCGGCGGGGGTCCTCGGCGTCGACCCCGGCGGCGTCGTGACCGTCAGCAACGCCGCCGCGGATCGGCTGCTCAGCCCGGGCGTCGAGGTCAGGAGCCTGGTCGGCCGCCGCATCGAGGGCGTCTTTCCGCAGCTCGCGCACATCCTCGTCGAGGCGCGCTCGATGAAGCTCAAATCGCATCAGGGCCAAGCGACCTTGTTGCGCCAAGGGCGCGAGCGCCTGCTCAACGTCCGAGTGACCGGCGATCCGGCGCGCGGCGATCAAGGCAGCGTCATCACCCTCGACGACATCAGCGATCTCGTCACCGCTCAGCGAAGCGCCGCCTGGGCCGACGTCGCGCGCCGCATCGCCCACGAGATCAAGAATCCGCTGACGCCGATCCAGCTTTCGGCGGAGCGGTTGAAGCGCCGCTACGGTCGGCTGATCGTCGAAGGCAAGGACGTCTTCGATCAATGCACCGATACGATCATTCGCCAGGTCGACGACATCAAGCGGATGGTTGACGAATTCTCGTCCTTCGCCCGCATGCCCAAAGCGCGCCCCATCGCGGACAATCTCTCCGATTGCGTCCGTCAGGCGCTGTTCCTCATGCGCATCGGACGGCCCGAAATCGCCATCGAGGACGATCTTCCTGAAGAGCCCGTCACCGCCGAATTCGATCGGCGCCTCATTTCGCAGGCGCTGACCAACGTCCTCAAGAACGCGACCGAGGGGATCGACGCCCGCGCGTCCACGCAGGAGGGCGGCCGCATTCTCGTCGTCTTGAGGGCCGACCCTGACGGCTTCGCGCGCATCAGCGTGAGCGACAACGGCAAGGGCTTTCCCGCCGAGGACCGGCACAAGCTGGTCGAGCCCTATGTGACCACGCGCGCCGAGGGCACCGGCCTTGGCCTGCCGATCGTCATGAAGATCTTCGAGGACCATCAGGGCGGCGTCGAACTCTTCGACGGCCTGGCGCGCGCCGACGGAGGCCTCGGCGCCCAGGTCCTCATGAAATTGCCGCTCCAACCCGGCCCCGTCGCCGCGAACGCGGCGGATGACAAAGTCCCTCTCACGACAGCAGGTCGCCCTGATGCCAGCTGATATTCTAATCGTCGACGACGAGGACGATATTCGCGAACTTGTTTCCGGCATCCTCGACGACGAGGGTCACAGCACACGGCTTGCGCGCAATTCCGACGAAGCCCTCGGCGCGATCGAGGCGCGCCGGCCGCACCTCGTGCTGCTCGACATCTGGCTGCAGGGTTCGCGGCTCGACGGTTTGAAGCTTCTCGAGGTGATCAAGCAGCAGCACGAGAACGTGCCGGTCGTGATGATTTCGGGCCACGGCAACATCGAGACCGCCGTCACTGCGATCAAGCTCGGCGCTTATGACTTCATCGAGAAGCCGTTCAAGGCGGACCGTCTCATTCTCATCGCCGAACGGGCGCTCGAGACCTCTCGGCTCAAGCGGGAGGTCAGCGATCTTCGCGCCCGCGCCGGCGCGGTCAACCGCATGGTCGGCGGCTCCTCGGCGATCGCCAATCTCAGGCGCGTCGTCGAGCGGCTAGGCCCCGCCAATTCGCGCGTGCTCGTTTCCGGCCCGGCCGGGTCAGGCAAGGAATTGACCGCGCGGCTGATACACGCGCATTCGGTGCGCGCCGACGGTCCATTCGTCGTCCTCAACGCGCCGACCATCACGCCCGAGAACATGGAGAGCGAACTCTTCGGGGTCGAGGCCGCGCCCGATCGTCCCCGGCGCGTCGGCGCGCTCGAAGAGGCGCACGGGGGCACGCTGTACCTCGACGAAGTGGCCGACATGCCGCTCGAGACGCAGGCGAAGATTCTGCGCGTGCTGGTCGACCAGAATTTTCAGCGCGTCGGCGGGTCTGCCCGCGTCCACGTCGATGTGCGCATCATCTCTTCGACGAGCCGGGACCTCGCTCAGGCCATCACCGACGGCCAGTTCCGCGAGGATCTCTTTCACAGGTTGTCGGTCGTGCCGATCCGCGTGCCCTCGCTCGCCGAACGGCGCGAGGACGTGCCGGATCTCGTGCAATATTTTCTCGAGCAGGTCGCGATGACCATGGGGGTTCCGCCGCGCCGCATCGCGCCCGACGCCATGGCGGTGCTGCAGTCGCACGACTGGCCCGGCAACATCAGGCAATTGCGCAACAATATCGAGCGCCTAATGATCCTCGTGGCGGGCGATCCCGACGCCGAGATTACGGCGGCCATGCTTCCCGCCGAAGTTGGCGCGCTCGTGCCGGCGATTCCCAGCGGCGTCGGCGGCGAGAAGTTGATGAGCATTCCTTTGCGTGAAGCGCGCGAAGTGTTCGAGCGGGAATATCTGATCGCTCAGATCAACCGTTTCGGCGGCAACATCTCGCGCACGGCCGAATTCATCGGCATGGAGCGTTCCGCGCTGCATCGCAAGCTCAAATCGCTCGGCGTCGACTGAAGCCGATGAGCCGGACCGCCTATGTCAACGGCCGCTATATGCGCTTCGCGCAAGCTGCGGTTTCGATCGAAGATCGCGCCTTCCAATTCGGCGACGGGGTCTACGAAGTCTGCGAAGTGCGCGGCGGCCTCCTGATCGACGAGACGCGCCATCTCGATCGCCTCCGATCTTCCTTGGAAGCGCTCCGTATCGCTGCGCCAGTCGGCGCGTCCGCGCTACGCCAGATCCTGCGGGAAGTCATCGCCAGGAATCGCGTGCGCGATGGAATCGCCTACATCCAGATTTCCCGCGGCGTCGCGCGGCGCGACCACGGATTTCCCACAGCCGCGGTTCGACCCGGCCTCGTCGTTTCCGCGAGATCCCTCGATCCGCGTATCGGGCAAGCGAACGCCGAACGCGGCGTGCGCGTCGTCACGACGCGCGACGAGCGCTGGGCCCATCCGCATATAAAAACCTTACAATTGCTGCCCAACGTATTGGCGAAGCAGGCGGCGCGCGAGGCCGGCGCAACGGAAGCGTGGCTCGTCGACGGCGCCGGCTGCATCACCGAGGGTTCCTCGACCAACGCCTGGATCGTCGCCGAGAACGGCGTCCTCGTCACGCGGCCCGCCGATCGGGCGATCCTGCGCGGCGTTACGCGAACGACGCTGCTCGACGTCGTCGCACGCGAAGGCGTCGCCTTCGAAGAGCGTGCGTTCACGCTGGAGGAGGCTTACCGCGCGCGCGAAGCCTTCTATTCGAGCGCGACGACGATTGCGACGCCCGTCGTGGCGATCGACGGCCGGCGCATCGGCGACGGAAGGCCGGGGGCGGTGACGCTCGCGCTGCGACGACAATTCCATGACGCTGCGGAACGTGGTTGATCGATTATTTACTGCGACGCGGCGCCCCTGGATGGCGCGACGGCTCGAAGGTGTTATAGCATTCGAGCGCATCGCTCCAGGTCGAGGCGTGTCGATCCAATCAATGATATGGCCGCGCCGAGCGGCCCAACTTTAAAGTGGGGTAAACTCATGGCCACCGAAAAGACGCAGAACTTGCAGGACACGTTCCTCAATCATGTGCGCAAGACCAAAACATCGGTGACAATCTTCCTTGTCAACGGTGTTAAATTGCAGGGCTTCGTGACCTGGTTCGACAATTTCTGCGTCCTGCTGCGGCGTGACGGCCATTCGCAGCTCGTCTACAAACACGCGATTTCGACCATCATGCCCGCGAGCCCGATCACCATGTTCGAGGCGGTGGAAGAGGGCGCAGAACAGCATTGAGCGCGCCTTGACCGAGTTTGGCTCCGGGGAAATCTTCGGCAAGCGGGAGCAGGCGGTCGCCGCCCATACCCGCACGCTCGTGGTTTGCCCCTTCTCGACTTCGCGCTCCTTGGGCGCGGAGCGCGGACCGACGCGCAGTCCGGATGCCCGCCGCGACGAGGCCGTCGGTCTCGCGCTCGCCATCGATCTCAACGTCGTCGATTCCGCGCTCGTCCCGCTCAGCGAAATCCGGCCCGCCTCCTACCTCGGCAAGGGCAAGGTCGCCGAGCTTGCCGAGCGCGTGAAAGAGGAGGAGATCGATCTCGTCGTGACGGATTGCGCGCTGTCGCCCGTCCAGCAGCGCAATCTCGAGCGTGAGTTCAAGGCCAAGGTCATCGACCGCACCGGCCTCATTCTCGAGATCTTCGGCCGCAGAGCGCGCACCGCGGAGGGCGCGCTGCAGGTCGAACTCGCCCACCTCAATTACCAGAAGTCTCGTCTTGTGCGCTCCTGGACCCACTTGGAGCGTCAGCGCGGCGGCTTCGGCTTTCTCGGCGGGCCCGGCGAAACGCAGATCGAGACCGACCGTCGCCTCATCCAGGAGCGCATGATCCGCATCGAGCGCGACCTCGAAGGGGTGAAGAAGACCCGCGCGCTGCACCGCGCAAGTCGAGCGGACGTCCCGTATCCGATCGTCGCCCTCGTCGGCTACACCAACGCGGGCAAGTCGACGCTGTTCAACCGCCTGACGCGCGCCGAGGTCATGGCCGCCGACATGTTGTTCGCCACGCTCGATCCGACGATGCGCCTGATCAAATTGCCGCACGGCGGCGCGGCGATCCTGTCCGATACGGTGGGCTTCATCTCCGATCTGCCGACCATGCTCATTTCCGCATTCCGTGCAACGCTGGAGGAAGTGCGGGCGGCGGACGTCATCATCCACGTGCGCGACATCGCCCACGCGGACTCGGACGCGCAAGCCAAGGACGTCGAAGCGATCCTATTGGAACTCGACGTGACCGGCGCCGCCGACAAGCTGATCGAGGTTTGGAACAAGCTCGATAAGCTCGACGACGATCACCGCGCCGCTCTCGCGTCGGGGCAAGGCGAGGGCGCGCCGATCGCCGTCTCCGCGCTCACGGGGGAGGGAATCGACCGGCTCCTCGAGGCGATCGAGACGCGCCTGTCGCATGGCCGCCCGCTGATCGACATCGAACTCGACGCCGCGGACGGGCAGGGGCTGCACTGGCTCTACGAACACACCGAGGTGATGGCGCGCGCGAACGGCGAGGACGGCCAGATCCACGTGACCGTGCGCGTCCCCCCGGACAAGATTGCGCGCGTGAAGCGGCGGTTCGCCGCGGTGCGATAGGTACTGTTTCGGCTGTCGAACCGCCTGTTGCACAGCTCCGTCACCATTGAAATGCCCCAGGCCCGTCGATGTCGCGGCTCAATTTTGCGCTATGCGCATAGATCCGGCGTTCTGAGCCGCCGCATCGTCGGCGGGCTCTGCGCTGAGACAAGCTGCAATTCCAGAAAGGAACGGGCGATGAAACTGAATCCTGCCCGAACTACGTATGCCGCCGACCAGCTCCAGGCCTTCCCCCTCCCGGAGACGCACCCGATGCTGGAGTCGCTGGCCGGCGCATTCGGCGACCACACGTTTTTCCTCGACAATGAAGGTCTCGCCATCGTCGAGGCGGAGGGAGAAGCAGTCGACGACGACGCCGAGCTTGGCGTTGTGGTCCGACTGGCCCGTTGGGGCGATGAAGGACGCACGGTGCTCTCGCCCCAAGAGCGCGAAGTGACGAACTTCTTGCTGACGTTGAGCGAAACGGCCTGAAAGCTCGAAACTTTTTGCGCTGCGAAACGTTCCGTTCTCCGACTTTCCTCGAAGAGGTTGTCGATGACGGATACGCAGCGTCGCGCCCCAGTACTCCCCGCCCATATCGAAGAGACGATCCAGTCGATCGCCAGGATGCACGCCGAGCATCGCGACGGCGCCACTCCTTTTCGACGGGCCCTTAGGCGCGCGACGGCCATAATCGCCAATCCGGCGTTCATCGCCGGCATGATCGCGATCATCGCCGTCTGGATCGGGGCCAATCTCGTCTTGATCGCGCTGGGGCGTGAGCCCTTCGATCCGCCGCCGTTCTTCTGGCTGACGGGCGCCGCCTCGATTATTTCGCTCTTCATGGTCTCCGCCATCGTCGCCGAGCAGCGCCGCGAAGACCAGATCGCGCTGCAACGCGAATTGCTGTCGATGCAACTGGCTGTCCTCAACGAGCAGAAAACGGCCAAGGTGATCGCGCTCTTGGAGGAATTTCGCCGCGACAGCCCGCTCATTCACAATCGTGTCGACCCCCAAGCCGAGGAATTGGCGAGAGCGACCGATCCGCGGAGCGTGCTCGGAGCGATCAAGCAACCCGAGGCGAACCCGGAAGAGGGCGCCTGAGCTTCAGGCCATGGCCGCCGCGGCTGCCCGTCCGGCTTGACGCCCCGAGAACAGGCATCCCCCAAGGAAGGTGCCTTCGAGCGCGCGGTAGCCGTGCATGCCGCCGCCGCCGAATCCGGCGACTTCGCCAGCCGCATAGAGACCGGGCACAACTTGCCGATGCGCGCCGAGCACGCGAGCGTCGAGGTCGGTCTCGAGCCCGCCGAGCGTCTTGCGGGTCAGGATATTGAGGCGAACGGCGATCAACGGCCCATGCTTGGGGTCGAGGAGGCGATGAGGAGCGGCGACGCGGACCAACTTGTCGCCGAGGTAGCGCCTCGCATTATGAATGCCGAGAATCTGCATATCCTTGGCGAAGGGATTGTCGAGCTGCCGGTCGCGCGCTTCGATCTGCGCCCTCAGATGCGCCGCGTCGAGCCGAGCATCGCCGACGAGCGCGTTCATTCCGGCGACGAGGTCCTCGAGCGTCTCGCGCACGATGAAATCCGCGCCTTTCCGCTTGAAGGCTTCGACCGGCGCGGTGGCGTTCTTGCCGATCGCCCGACGCGCCGTCATCGCCCAACTGCGCCCGGTCAGATCAGGGTTCTGCTCGGAGCCGGAAAGCGCGAACTCCTTGCGGATGACGCTTTGTGTCAGCACGAACCACGAATGGTCGTAGCCCGTGCGCATGATGTGGGCGAGGGTGCCGAGCGTGTCGTAGCCGGGATAGTACGGCGCCGGAAGGCGCTCGCCGGTCGCATCGAACCACATCGAGGACGGCCCCGGCAGGATGCGGATGCCGTGATTGGGCCAGATTGGATCCCAATTGTGCAGGCCCTCGACATAATGCCACATCCGGTCGGGGTGGATCATCCGGGCTCCGGCGCGCTCGCTGATTGCGAGCATCCGTCCGTCGACGTGATCCGGCACGCCGCAGACCATGCGCTTAGGGGGATGGCCGAGACGCTGGGGCCAGTTCTTTCGCACCAGCTCCGCATTGCCGCCGATGCCGCCCGAGGCGACAATGACGGACTGCGCGCGCAGCGAGAATTGGCCGACGACGTGCCGCCCGCTGCTTTGTCCGCGCGCGACCGTGCTCGGCGCGAGGAGCGAGCCGTCGACCCCGTCGACCGCCTTGTTGGTCACGCTCAGCGAGTCCACGCGATGGCGGAAGCGAAAGGTAAGGCGGCCTGACTTGACCGCCTCGCGCGCGCGCCGTTCGAAGGGTTCGACGACGCCGGGACCGGTTCCCCAGGTGACATGAAACCGTGGCACGGAATTGCCATGGCCCATCGCGTCGCCGTCGCCGCGTTCGGCCCAGCCGAGGATCGGGAAGAACCGTACGCCCATTGCGCGCAACCAAGCACGTTTTTCGCCAGCCGCGAAGGTCACGTAGGCCTCCGCCCACCGGCGCGGCCAAAGGTCGTCTTCGCTGTCAAAACCCGCAGAGCCGAGCCAGTCCCGCAAGGCGAGATCGTAGCTGTCGCGGACCCCGAGGCGACGCTGCTCGGGCGAATTGACGAGGAAGAGGCCGCCAAGCGACCAAAACGCCTGCCCGCCAAGGCTCTGCTCGCCCTCCTGATCGAGGATAATGACGGTCTTGCCGGCGTCGATTAGCTCCGTCGCCGCGACAAGGCCCGCGAGTCCGGCGCCCACCACGATCGCGTCAGCGTCCTGCGCCATGGGGTCCCCTCCGAATCACCCAGCCCGCACATTGGTCAAACAATAAACGAAGGTTCCGCCGACGCGCCAATTCAGCCCCGCGCCGGCCTCGCGAAAATGTCAAACAATATGCCACAATACGGAGCGCAAACCGTTGACAAGTCGCGAACGTTTTGGGACTTTCGAATTGCTAACATGCTAGTTCGGAGGCGCCTGTGCCGTTCGTCAACATCCGCATCGTCGAAGGTGTGAAGGACGAGAGCAAATCCCGCATCGCCAAATCGGTCGCCAAAGCGATCTCGGAGGAGACGGGTATCGCGCCCAAATCCATCTGGGTCGTTTTCGAGGACGTGCGTCCGGAGGAATGGTTTGTGGGCGAAGACTCGGTCGCCGACCTGCGGCGCGTTCCAGCGTCCTGACGGCGTACCCGATCTGAGGTTTGGGACGTCCGCAAGAGACGGTCAAAGTTGAAGAGTGGGAGGAAATATCGGATGAAAAGCACAGTATCGGTCGCCGCATTGGTTTTGGCTCTTTGCGCCGCGGGCGGCGCGCAGGCCGACACGCACACCAAGAAAATCGCCTTCTCCAATAACTACGCCGGCAATTCCTGGCGTCAGGCGATGCTGAAGAGCTACGATCTCGTGACCAAGAAGGCGGTCGCCGACAAGGTCGTCGCCGCCGCCGACGTCTTCACGACGGCGGACAAGGAAGTCGCCACCCAGGCCGCGCAGATCCAGAACCTTATTCTGCAGGGCTACGACGCGATCGTCATCGACGCCGCTTCGCCCGACGCCCTGAACGGCGCGATCAAGCAGGCGTGCGACGCGGGCATCGTCGTCGTCTCGTTCGACGGCATCGTCACCGAGCCGTGCGCCTACCGCGTCGTCGTCGACTTCAAGACGATGGGCGAGAAGGAAGTCGACTTCCTCGCCGGACGCCTCCCGAAGGGCGGCAACCTCCTTGAGATCCGAGGCATCGCCGGCACTTCGATCGACGACGCGATCCACAACGGCATTGTCGCCGGCGTCGCCAAGCACCCCGGCTTCAAGCTCGTCAGCTCGGTCGAAGGCGACTGGGATCAAACGACGGCGCAGAAGGCGGTTTCGACCGTGCTGCCCTCGCTTCCCGAGGTCGCCGCGGTGGTCGATCAGGGCGGCGACGGCTACGGCGCCGCGCAGGCCTTTAAGGCGGCTGGACGGCCGACGCCGACCATCATCATGGGCAACCGTCAAGACGAATTGCAGTGGTGGAAGGAGCAGAAGGCGGCGAACGGCTATGTGACCTGGTCCGCTTCGATCGCGCCCGGCGTTTCGACGCTCGCTTTCTGGGTCGCCCAGCAGGTGCTTGACGGTCGCAAGGACATTCCGCACGATCTGCTGGTGCCCTATCTCGCCTTCGATCAGGACAACTTCGAGAAGGCTCTGGAGAAGATTCCGAAAGGCTCCGTGGCCAGCGCGGAATACACTGTCGAAGACGCCAAGAAGGCGATCGACGCGAATATGAAGAAATAGGAAGCCGAGCTGAACGCTTAAGCTCAACAACGAGGAGCCGCTTCGGCTTCCCAGTCAAAGCGGCGGATATGACGCAGCAGAGTGATTTTGTCGTTTCCCTGGACGGCGTTGAAAAGCGCTTCGGCGCCGTCCGCGCGCTCGATCAGGTGAGCTTGAACGTCCCCGCGGGCGTTTGCCTCGGGCTCGTCGGGCACAATGGGGCCGGCAAATCGACGCTGATGAACGTGCTGGCGGGCACTTTGACCCCTGATCGCGGCGCCGTCGCGATCGCGGGCGAGCGCCCGCCCGCTTATTCGGTCGCGATCGCCCATCGCCTCGGCGTGCGCTGCGTTTTCCAGGAGCTTTCGCTCTGTCCCAACCTGACGGTGGCGGAGAATGCGCGCGTCACGCACGCTTCCATCTCAGGCCTCGGCTGGCGCGCACGCGCCGGCAAGCTGATCGTCGACAAGCTCGACGAGATCTTTCTCGGCCACGGCGTTGGAGCGGACGCCATGGTGGGGGACCTGCCGATCGGGCGTCGCCAGATGATCGAGATCGCTCGCGCGTTCACGGTCACCGACGAAACGCTGCGTCTCGTCATACTCGACGAACCGACGTCTTCGCTCGACGCGCACGCCGCCGCGCAACTCCTCGCCTATGTGCGCAAGGCGACGCGCCAAGGCGTGAGCTGTATCCTGATCTCGCATATGCTCGGCGAAATCCTCACCGCCTCGGACGTGATCGTCGTGATGCGCGATGGAACGATCGTCGCTCAGGGGGAGGCGGCCAGCTTCGATCGCGCAAGGCTCGTCTCCGCCATGGGCGGCCGCGGCGCGCTCGATGAGGGCGTCGCCCCTCGGACTCGCGACGCGGACCCAGGCAAGCCACCCCTTCTGCGCGTCCGACCCGCGGCCCAAACTGACGGCGTCGACTGCGTGGCGCGCGCCGGCGACATCGTCGGCCTCGCGGGTCTCGCAGGCCATGGCCAGACCGATCTGTTGCTGGCGATCTATGCCAACGCTCAGCGCAAGGCGTCACGAAAGGAGAGCCGCGCTCCAATCGCCTTCATTCCGGGCGACCGCCAGAGCGACGGGATTTTTCCGCTCTGGTCGATTGCCGAGAATGTCGGCGTCCGCTCCCTGGCGCGCCAGCGCCGCCACGGCTTTCTCTCCACTGAGCTTGCACGCGCTTTTGCCGCGCAATGGCGCCAAAGGCTCGCGATCCGCACGCCCGATATGAACCAAAACATTCTCACGCTGTCCGGCGGCAATCAGCAGAAAGCGCTGTTCGCGCGCGCCTTCGGGTCTGACGCCGCGATCATTCTGATGGACGATCCGATGCGCGGGGTTGACGTATCAACGAAGCAGGAGGTCTACGGCCTCATCGCCGCCGAGGCCGCGGCGGGCCGCACCTTCCTCTGGTACACGACAGAGATCGAAGAGCTCAGGCACTGCCATCGCACCTATGTGTTCCGCAATGGGCGCATCGTCTCCGAGGTGACGCGCGAGAACATGACCGAGGAACAGATCATCACCGCATCCTTCGAGGAGGCGGAGGCGTCATGAGCGAGGCGACGTCTCTCGAGGCGCGAGCGCCGCGCGTGCGCTCGGCGCCGTTCATCTCCGCCCGGGCCTTGCGCGCCGCGCTGCCCGCGCTGTCGCTGGCCCTGATCGTCATCGCCATCGAGTGGGTCAATCCGCGCGCGATCAGCTATTTCGGCTTCAACCTGATGCTCAATCTGGCGGTGCCGGTCGCATTCGCGACGATCGCGCAGATGTTCGTCATCACCGTCAACGATCTCGATTTGTCGCTCGGCCCCTTCATCGGCTTTTGCGGCTGCATCGTCGCGACATGGCTACGCGACGAGCCTCTGCTCGGCGTCGCCGCGCTGGCTGGCGGCGTCGCCGCCTATGCGCTGATCGGCGCCGTCATTCAGCTCCGGCAACTGCCGTCGATCGTCGTGACGCTGGGCATGTTGTTCGTCTGGCAGGGGTTGGCGATCCTTCTCTTGCCGACGCCCGGCGGCAAGGCGCCAGACTGGCTGCGCGCCATCGTCTCGGTGAAGACGCCCTTCGTTCCCTGGCCGATCGTCGTCGTCGCGCTGCTCGCCGTGCTTGCGCATTTCGGACTGATGCGCACGTCCTATGGCGCAATCCTGCGCGGGGCAGGGGGCAATCCTGTCGCGGTTGCGCGCGCCGGCTGGTCCGTGCTGCGCGCCAAAACCGTGATGTTCGCGCTCTGCGGCTTGTTCGGCGTTTTCTCGAGCCTCGCGCTGATCGGCGTCACGACGTCGGCCGACGCGACCCTCGGCCGCGGCTACACCCTGGAATCCGTCGCCGGCGTGATTCTCGGCGGCGGCGAGTTCGTCGGCGGCCGGGTGTCGCCGATCGGCGCCGTCATCGGCGCGCTCACGCTGACGATGGCGGGCTCGCTGTTGAACTTCATGCGCATATCGCCGGATTGGCAGGTCGGCGCGCAGGGCGGCATTCTGATCGCGGTGCTCGCCGCGCGGGTGCTGATCAATCGGTTCGAGGAGCGACGGCGATGACCCTCGTTCGCCGCTGGTTTTCGGCCTATCCCTGGATCGGCTCGTTCCTGGGCGCACTCGTCGTCTGGCTCGCCGCGATCCTCTTCACCCGAGGGCAGGGCGCTGAGGGCATGATCACGGCGGCGCTCGCCTTGGCCGCCTTCACCGTCGTCGTCGGCGTCGCCCAGATGTTCGTAATTACGCTCGGGCCGGGCAACGTCGACCTCTCCTTGCCGGCCAATATCGGTCTCGCGAGCGCCGTCGCGATGAAGGTGATGGACGGGTCGGACAGCCGGGTCGCGCTCGGCGTCGGCGCTGCTTTCCTGAGCGGCGCCTTCATCGGCCTCTGCTGCTATCTGCTGATCCGCCTGCTGCGCATCCCGCCGATCATCGCAACGCTGTCGGCGAGCTTCATCATTCAATCCGTCGGCATCAGCTATGGCCGCGGGCTTCAGATCAAGCCGCCTGACGGCTTCGCCAATTTCTGCATCGCGACGATCGGCGGCGTGCCTGTTCTGGCGCTGTGCGCGGTCGCGTTCGCGGCGCTCGCGCACTTGCTGCTGACGAAGACGATGTACGGCCGCTCGGTGCTCGCGATCGGCCAGAATCCGCGCGCCGCCTGGCTTGCGGGAATCGATGTCGAGCGCATTCGGCTAAGGACCTACGTCCAAAGCGGCGCGCTCGGCGGCCTTTGCGGGGCGCTGCTGGCTGGATACTTCCGCGGCTCGTCGCTCGAAATCGGCGACGAATATCTGCTCACCTCGATCGCCGTCGTCGTGATCGGCGGCACGTCGGTCGCCGGCGGCAAGGCCAATATCCCGGGCGTGTGGGGCGCCTCGCTGTTCCTCGTTCTTCTCTTGACGATGCTCAATACCTTCGGCGTCAGCGCCGGGCTGCGCCTCCTCCTCACCGGCGCGGTGATCATCGGCGTGATCGTCGCCGCCGGCGGTGAAGTGCGCGGGCGCTGAAGCTGCGGCGATTTGCTCGAGCGCCGCAGGTCCGCATCGACTCTTCCTTATCGCATGAAGGGCTCCACGTGCGGCCCGACCAGGGTTTCGAGCGCGTAGAGCGACGTCGAGGCGGTGAGAAACAGCGTGTGGAAGCCGGCGCCGCCCCAATGCAGGTTGGCCGCCACTTCCGGAACGACAATCCGGCCGACACGCTCGCCGGTCGGCGCGAAGATCCAGACGCCACTCGGCCCCGTGCACCAGACGTTGCCGCGTTCGTCGCACTTCATGCCGTCGGGCCTGCCGGGCTCCGTCTCGGAGGCGAGGCCGTCCGCGAATACCCGGCCGCCGCTCAGCGAGCCGTCCAGCGCCACGTCATAGACTCGGATCAGCGCGCGCGTCGTGTCGTTGACATAGAGACGGCGCTCGTCGGGGGAAAAGCAGAGCCCGTTGGGCTGGGTGAATTCGTCGCGCCCGACCAGCAGGTGAAGCCCGCCGTCCGGCGCGAGGCGGAAGACGCCTTGCCAACCCAGTTGGCGCGGCCGCTCGACGCCGAATCCGGGCATGCGCCCGTACCAGGGATCGCTAAAGTAGATCGAACCGTCGGACCGTACGCAAACATCGTTCGGACTGTTGAGCTCCTTGCCCTCGAAATGCGAGGCCAGCGTCTCCCGCCCCCCATCGCGCGTTTCACGGACCAGAGTCGAGGTCGCGTGCTCGCAGACGATGAGATTGAGCGCGGCGTCATAGGTCATGCCATTGCATTTGTTGGCCGGTCGCATGACCTCGCGCACGCCGCCGTCCGGGTCCCAACGGCGTCTGACGTCGCTCGGCATGTCCGAGAACAGGAGGTGGCGCTCCTTGGGATGCCAGATCGGTCCTTCGGTGAAGCCAAAGCCGCCTGCGACTTTTTGTAGCGTCTGGCCGTCTCCAACAAGCGTTTCCGCATCCCGCCCAAGCTTCACGTAAGACATGGATTCTCCTACTGTTTGGCGTAGAGACCGTAGCATCGCCGGTCGCGCCGGCAAACCGCGACGCGGACGTGACGAAGAGCTTGACGTTTGACACCGCGCTCGGAGCGCGAAACAACTTCGGCCAGCGCCCTGCCACTGAGCGCCGAACCCGCTTTCACTCCCGGAGATGACTATGAAAACCCGCGCCGCCGTCGCCGTCGCCGCCGGAAAGCCGCTTGAAATCATGGAGGTCGATCTCGATGGGCCGCGCGAGGGCGAGGTTCTGGTCGAGATCAAGGCGACCGGCGTCTGCCACACCGACGATTTTACGCTCTCCGGCGACGATCCCGAGGGCCTGTTTCCCGCGATCCTCGGCCACGAGGGCGCCGGGATCGTCGTCGATATCGGCAAGGGCGTCACGAGCCTCGCCAAAGGCGACCACGTGATCCCGCTTTATACGCCCGAATGCCGTCAATGCCCGTCCTGCCTGTCGCGCAAGACGAATCTTTGCACCTCGATCCGCTCGACGCAGGGGCAGGGGCTGATGCCGGACGGCACCAGCCGGTTCTCGATCGGCAAGGATCGCATCTTCCACTACATGGGATGTTCGACGTTCTCGAACTACACCGTGCTGCCGGAAATCGCGCTCGCCAAGATCGACCGGGCGGCGCCCTTCGATAAGGTCTGCTACGTCGGCTGCGGCGTGACGACCGGCGTCGGCGCGGTGATCAACACCGCCAAGGTCGAGATCGGCTCCACCGCAGTCGTGTTCGGCCTCGGCGGCATCGGCCTCAACGTCATCCAGGGCCTAAGGATGGCCGGCGCGTCGATGATCATCGGCGTCGACCTCAACAATGAGAGGAAGGCGTGGGGCGAACGCTTTGGCATGACGCATTTCGTCAACCCCAAGGAGATCGACGGGGATATCGTCCCGCATCTCGTCAACATGACCAAGCGCGGGGCCGACCAGATCGGCGGGGCCGACTACACGTTCGATTGCACCGGCAACGTTCGGGTGATGCGGCAGGCGCTCGAATCGGCGCATCGCGGCTGGGGCCAGTCGATCGTCATCGGCGTCGCCGGCGCGGGGCAGGAGATCTCGACGCGGCCGTTCCAATTGGTGACCGGCCGGGTCTGGAAGGGCAGCGCCTTCGGCGGCGCGCGAGGGCGCACCGACGTGCCGCGCATCGTCGATTGGTACATGGCTGGCAAGATCGAGATCGACCCGATGATCACCCACACGATGCCGTTGGAGCGCATCAACGAGGCGTTCGACCTGATGCACAGCGGCAAGTCGATCCGCAGCGTGGTGGTCTACTGATCGCTCTCCAAAAAGGCGGCGGCCCTTCTGACCGCCGCCAACCTGTTAGATCACCTTCTCGAGGCCGGTTTCGATCTCCTGCGCCGTGAAGGCGCGCAAGGTCTGGCCGCGAACGTCGCCTTGTTTGAAGGCGTTGAGGACGAGCGCGGCCGCGACGCTGACGTCGGGCGCTTCCCTCCCGATGTTGTCCGGTGAACGCCAGCCGGACCGTTTCAGCCGTGAAGCCGTCAGGTCACCTTTTCCAAGATTTTGTCCATCTCGCTCGCCGTGAAGGCGCGCAGGCTCTGGCCGCGGATGTTGCCAAGCTTGGTGACGCTGAGCACCAAGGCGCTAGCGGCGGTCTCGTCCGGCGCCTCGAGTATGCTGATGATGTCGTACTGACCCTGCGTCCACAGGAGCTCCTTGACGGTGCAGCCCTGCTCCTTGGCGGCGTTCTTGAACGCGTCCGCCCGCTTGCGGGTGTCCTTGATATTGCGCAAACCCTGGTCGGTGAAAGTGACGAGCATGACGAAATGAGGCATGGCGTTTCCTTTCGCTGCGGGGCCGCTGAGGAAAATGCTCGACGCGTCGGCTGGCCCCGTCGGGGGGCCGCGCTCCCTGGCATCTGATCACGCTTTCGTGACGTCTTCAATCTATCGGCCGACCAGTCGCGGGCTCGCGCCGAGAAAAGCGGCCGCAATTGAAACCTCCGCCGGCGCCCCGCGTTTCATCGGCGTGCAAGTCTGCATCGGTGGCCCCCATGCAACTCGATCCTCGCGCCCGCGCAGTTTTTCTCGAGGAATTCTTCGCCGCTATCGCCTTGTCGATCCGTTACATATTCAAGCCGAAGGCGACGCTGAACTATCCGCACGAGAAAGGGCCGCTCTCGCCGCGCTTTCGCGGCGAGCACGCGCTGCGCCGTTATCCCAACGGCGAAGAGCGGTGCATCGCCTGCAAACTGTGCGAGGCGATCTGCCCGGCCCAGGCGATCACCATCGAGGCGGGGCCACGCCGCAACGACGGCACACGCCGTGCGACGCGCTATGACATCGACATGGTCAAATGCATCTATTGCGGCATGTGCCAGGAAGCATGCCCGGTCGATGCGATCGTCGAAGGTCCGAACTTCGAGTTCGCCACCGAGACGCGCGAGGAACTCTACTACGACAAGGACCGCCTGCTTGCGAACGGCGACCGCTGGGAGCGGGAAATCGCAAGAAACCTCCTTGCAGATGCGCCCTATCGCTGAAGAGCCGTCATTGCGACGTCTCCACGAGAGATTTGCTCTCCGGCTTGTTCGCGTCCTGGTGAGTTCTCTTCCTCTGGCGACGCCGAGCCGCCAGCAGGTTGAGGCACTCGACCAGCACCGAGAAGGCCATGGCCGCGTAAATGTATCCGCGCGGCACGTGGAAGCCGAAGCCGTCGGCGGCCAGCACCGTTCCGACAAGCAGCAGGAATGACAGCGCCAGCATCTTCACCGACGCGTTGCGCTCGATGAAAGAAGCAAGCGGAGGCGCCGCCACCAGCATCACGGCCATCGCCGCCATGATCGCCGCCACCATAACCCAGAGTTGTTCGGCGACGCCAACAGCAGTGATTACGCTGTCGAGCGAGAACACCACATCGAGCACCGCAATCTGCAGCACCGTGCCGACAAAGCTCACGCTGGCGCCCCCGTTCCCCGGCGCCTCATCTTCACCGTCGACGGTAAGATGGATTTCTCGCGTACCCTTGAACAAAAGGAACGCCCCGCCGCCAATCAAAATCAGGTCGCGGCAAGAGAAGTCCCGCCCGCCGAGCGACAGCACGGGTTCCGTCAGATGGATCAGCCAGGCGATGGAGCCGAGCAGCCCCAGCCGCGTTCCGAGCGCCAGCGCCAAGCCAATCTTGCGCGCGGGCGCCCGCTGCGGCGGCGGCAGCCGACCCGAGAGCAGCGAGAGGAACACCAGATTGTCGATGCCGAGGACGATTTCGAGCGCCAACAATGTGACGAAGCTCGCCCAGATATGAGGGTCAATCAACCAGATCATAGCGAGTTACCGGACTTCACCTTTGGACGCTGCATCAACGGGCCTCTCGAGGGCGAGCCCATCCAGTTCGGATGGTTGCGCTCGATCCAGAGTAGGACGCGGTCTGCTCCCCGCCGCAACGGTCTCACGTCCTCCGCCAATAGCATCAAGCCGAGCGGCAACATCCATAAACCAAGGATGGGGAGAATGCTGAACACGCCGCCGAGGATCAACAGCAAGCTGGCGGGAATCCGGACCCAGCGCGCCGTTGGCAGGCGGAGCCAGCGCACAATGCCTTGCAGGCGATCTGGCAGGCGCTGAATGAGCAGCTCCAGGCGCCGCTCCCGGACGTGATTGTCGTTGTCGACACGCAAGACGCGGCTCCTCACAAGCTGGCCGTTGGCGCAACACGTTGCCTCGTCAGTCGAATCGGGGGAGGGGCTGAAACCGATGGGCCCCGCGAAACGACTCCACCCAAACAGCGCTGGTCTGGGACACGTCGATCCGACATCACGAGGTACGACGACATTTGTCGTCTGCCTCGTCAGAGGGGCCCGCATCAACGATCGGTGATATGGGAAGCTTCGGAGGTCAATCAAGAGAGGGTTGCCGGTCGGACGTTTCTCTTCGCCGCCCCTCGTCAAGGGGCGCCAGCGCCCGACCGAACGCGCCCGCCAAAGTCGCCCTCTCGTCGTCCTTGCAAGCCACTCCTGAAGGCGCTCCGAATCGCCCATGGACGCCGGAAACGGCTTGATCGACACGCCGGTGAAATGTCGAGACGTTTGCAACGCGCGATAAGCTTAGCGACGCAATTCTTGCCCTGAGCCTCGCCGCGCGACCCAAGCGCCCCAAAACAAGCTGGAGAAAAAACGCAAGGGCGGATCAAAGCCACTGTCGTGCAAGAGCGCAGCCACTGCCTCTTCGGAGTGAGGCGGGTCGGCGCCTTGCAGGATCTTGGCCCGTTTGGCGAGGACTTCCTCAGGACCTGCTCCTTGCTGACGCCAGCGCTCGCCCCAAGCTGCCAGAAGGAGCGGTTGACTGGCATAGGAGCGATGATTGCCTGCGAGCACCAGAGGCGCGCCGGGTTTCAGACGTAGGGCCAGCGAGTGCAAAATTGCGCGCTTGGCCTCGTCCCCTGGCAGATGGTGCAACACCCCGATCAGCGTGGCGGCGTCGAAGCGTTCATCCATTGGCAGATCATCCACGACGCCGAGCACCACATCGGTTCGCTCCAGAAGCCCTTGCTCCCTGAGGCGGATCACAGCCAAATCCATCATGGGTCGGGATGGATCAACCGCGGTAAAGCGCCAAAGCGGCTCCAACGCAGAGGCAGTGACGATCTCTTTTGCACCACCGCCGGCTCCGGCGATCAGAACGCGCGCCGAGGACCCGCTTCCGAGCGTGGCCGCCAAGACGCAGGCTGCAAGTTCGTGACAGGCATCGTAGCCCGCCAAAGCGATGCGGCTTTGCTGCTCGTATTCGCCGGCTCTGGAAGCGTCGAACTTTTGGGCCGGATCAGTTGACGCGCTCAAAACTGGTCTCCACATATGACGTTGGGTTATTATGGCATGCGCATGGACGCGTGTCGTCGCGGGCAGCTTGGGGTAACGCGCTTGCGTCCTCGCGCTACGGCTTCGGCGCCGCAAGGGTCGCGTCGTCCTTCGCCACCAGGACATAGCCGCGCGTCTTGCCGTCGTTGGACGGATCGGGCGTGTTCATCGCAGCGAAGAGGTCGGACACCTTCACCCAGACCGGCGGATATTTGTAGCGCGCGACATCCATGATCAGGAACCTGTCCGCCTTTTCGTCATAGGCGGCGAGCGGCGAAATATGGCCGCCCGCCTGTTGCCCGAGCGACTTGCGGAGATAGTTGACGATGACGAAGTGATCCGTCGCGCCGAGCGCGGCGCGCGCGGCGGCGCGAAACGCTTCGAGTCCGCCGTCGGCGGCATGATGGACTTCGGCGCGAACGGAGCGCAACGACAGGATGGCGCCGAGCTGATCGAGCGTCATGCCTTGGCGGGCGAGGAGATCGCGCGGCAACACGGCGTCGGTGCCTTCGTCGAGAACGTTGTCCTGCGTGAAGGTATGGTATGGCTGAAATTCCGGGGTCGACGGCGCCGAAACGCGGAGCGCATTCAAAACCATGACCATGCTGGCCACGCCGCAATAGGCTTGCGTCTTCTGAGTCAGGAAATTGATAGAGATCGGGAAATAGGCTTCGAGAGCGCCGCTCTCGAGCAGATATCTTTCGCCTTCGGGAGAGCTAAGGTCGACGAGCCCAGGCGAAAGCGGCAGGCTGTCGGCCAACGCCTGGGATGTCGCGAGCGAAGCGCCGGCTGTCGCCAGAGAGATGACGAGCAGGACCGATCGAAAGAGGCGTTTCGACATCGTCTGCCTTACCTTCTCCAGAAGGCCCGCTTGCGCCAGTGACTTGGGCGACTGCGGCTCGGCAACTTGCCCTGTCCAGGGGTCTCAGGCAAGCTTGCGCCGCGCCAGCGCATGGCCGATCCGGTTTCCCCGTTTCGGCCGCCCGGGCGTCGCATGACTTTTCCCTACTAGGCTCATTGGACTTCAAAATGGCGGACCCGGCGAAGCAATCCTTAAGCCGGCGCAGGCTCTTCGAACTCGTCGGCGCTCACGTGGGCGCCGGCGCCGCCTACCAGCTCATGACGAGCCTTGGCTTCGCGTCTGAGTCTCCGTATCGCGGCCCGATCAGGCTCGAGGGCGATCCCAAAGGCGCTTCGGTCGTCATCCTGGGCGCGGGCCTCGCCGGCATGACGGCGGCGATCGAACTCGGCAAGGCCGGCTACAAGGTCCAGGTCCTCGAGTACAATCTGCGTCCTGGCGGAAGGAATTGGACCCTCAGAGGCGGCGAGGTCTATACGGAACTCGGCGGAGCGACACAGCGCTGCGAATTTGACGCGGGTCTCTACCTCAATCCCGGCCCTTGGCGCATTCCCTATCATCATCATGCGCTCTTGGACTATTGCCGGCGGTTCGGCGTCGCCCTCGAGCCGTTCATCCAGCTCAACCACAACGCCTTCTTGCATTCCACAGGGGCATTCGGCGGCAAGCCGCAACGCATTCGCGACATCAAGGCGGACTTCGACGGCGGCGTCTCCGAACTGCTCGCCAAAGCGACCCGCAAAGGGGCGCTCGACGACGCCGTGTCGCGTGAAGATCAGGAAATCCTGCTCGAGGCGTTGCGCGCGCTGGGCGCGCTCGACAAGGACTTTCGCTACAGGATCGGCGACGTCTCTGCGGAGCATCGCGGCTACAGCAGGGATCCGGGAGGCGGCCTCAGCGCTCGCCCAACCTTCAGCGAACCGATCGGCGTCCATGAGATTCTGACCTCGCGGCTATGGCGAGGCTTGCAGAGCTTTGCGCTGTACGACTTCCAGACGACGATGTTTCAACCGGTCGGGGGAATGGGCAGGATCGGCGAGGCGTTCGCGCGGCAGATTCCAAACATGATTCGCTATGGCGCCAAGGTGACGGCGATCAAACAAGACGACAAAGGTGTGACGATCGCATTCGAGGATCAGACCGCGAGCGATCGAGCGCAAGAATTGAGAGCGGACTGGTGCCTTTGCACTTTGCCGCTCAGCATCTTGAGCCAGCTTCCGCTCAACGTCTCCGCGCCGATGCAGGCGGCGATCGAGGCGGTGCCTTATGCGCCGGCGACCAAGTTCGGATTGCAGTTCCGCCGGCGCTTCTGGGAGGAAGACGAGCACATCTTCGGCGGCATCTCCTACACAGACCTTCCCATCCGCCAGATCTCCTATCCGAGCGCCGGGCTCAACGCTGGCGGCAAAGGCGTCCTGCTAGGAGGCTACACGTTCGGCGGAGCGAACTCCTACGAGTTCGCGGCGATGTCACCTGCGGAGCGGGTCCAGCGCGCGGTCGATTACGGCGCGCAAATTCATCCGCAATATCGCGGGGAGTTCGAAAACGGCGTGGCGGTCGCGTGGCACCGCGTGCCCTTCACGCTCGGCTGCGCCGGCGATTGGTCGGATGAGGCGAGACGCGAGCACTACGACAATCTTTGCCAGATCGATGGCCGGATCGCGCTGGCGGGCGAACATGCTTCGTTCATCCCCGCCTGGCAGGAGGGCGCCATCCTGTCCTCGCTCGACGCAATCCAGCGCCTCCACAAACGCGTTCTCGCTTCATGACGACGACGTTCCGCCACCAATTCGGCGCCACGCTTGCGCTGACCTTTGCGATAGCGTTCGGGGCGCCACTCCGCGCGGCGGAGACGTCGGGCGACGCTTCCGCGATGAGCCGTGGCTGGACGTTCGACGAGCCGGGTGGCGAGGCGCTCTTCGCCCATGTCTGCGCGGCCTGCCATCAGGCCGACGCTCGCGGCGCGATCGGCGCCGGCGCCTATCCCGCGCTCGCCGCGGACGCGAATCTCGCCTCAAAGGATTATGTGCTGGAGCTTCTGCTCGAAGGGCGAGGGGCCATGCCGCCGGTCGGGCGCATGATGAGCGACGCGCAGATCGCCGACGTGATCAACTACGTGCGCGGCCATTTCGGCAACGCATACGCCGACGCGATCTCGCCCTCGGAGGTTGCGGCGGCGCGAGCGGCGGCAAAAGCGGAGCCTTGACGGTGTAACCGAGCCGGAAGCGGAATGGGCAATTTCCGGAAGACAAGAAACGAAAGCGGACGTGCGACGCGCGCATCGAACGGAGCATAGTTCGAAGAAGAAGCGCCGCGCCACGTAAGCACGCGCCCGCCGACGAGGAACGGCGGCATTTACGAAGCCGAGAATGAGCAAGCCCCCGGGACCAGCAGACGTCGTATTGCCGCCTCGTGAGTGCTACACTTCCTCTTTGAACGGTTTCTCGAGCCACCCTCTGAGAGCAGTTCCTCGGCCCCATGGTGGCCACTGACTTGGCGGGGGATCCCGCAGATGAATCCGTCCTCTTGGTTCGGCGCTAGTGGAGATAGCGGTCTCCAGGTCTTATGGGAGAACGATGAACTCGTCTTCTGCAGAAGAGAGACCCAGGCCGACGGTCGTCGGGCCTCCGTGCTGGTCGTGCTGCCCGCCGCGGAGCATCCGACATCAGCCACCGTCGATCGTCTTGCTCACGAATACGGATTGAAGGACGAGTTGAACGGGGCATGGGCGGTGCGACCGCTCGAGCTCGTCCGCGAACGCGGTCGGATCATGCTGCTGCTCGAGGATACCCGCAGCGAGCCGCTGGACCGATTGCTCGGGGGGATGGCGATGGAGGCGCCGAGCTTTCTGCGCCTCGCCATCGCGATCGTTGCGGCCCTCACACAGGTCCACCGGCGCGGCCTCGTCCACAAGGACATCAAGCCGGGCAATATCCTGGTAGACCGCGACACCGGAGAGGTCAGGCTCACCGGCTTTGGCATTGCTTCGCGTCTGCCGCGCGAACGGCAGGAGCCTGCGCCGCCGGAATCGATCGCGGGCACGCTCGCCTATATGGCGCCCGAACAGACCGGCCGGATGAACCGGTCGATTGACGCCCGCAGCGACCTCTACGCCCTCGGCGTGACGTTCTACCAGATGATCACCGGCTCGCTGCCGTTCACCGCGGCCAATCCCATGGAGTGGGTCCACTGCCATATCGCCAGAAAGCCGCCGCCGCCAAACGAGCGGCTGGAGACTGTGCCGGTCGCGGTCTCCGCCGTCATCCTCAAGCTGCTCGCCAAGAGCGCCGAGGAGCGCTACCAGACGGCGGCGGGCCTGGAGCGCGACCTCCAGCGCTGCCTTGCCGCCTGGGAGGCTCGTCGGACCATCGACGCCTTCCCGCTGGGCCAACACGACACGTCCGACCAGCTCGTGATTCCTCAGAAGCTGTACGGGCGAGAGCGCGAGATCGGCGCCTTGCTCGCCGCCTTCGACCGCGTCGTAACCACCGACCGGCCGGAGCTTGTGCTCGTCTCCGGCTATTCCGGCATCGGCAAATCCGCCGTCGTCAATGAGCTGCACAAGGCGCTGGTGCCGCCGCGCGGCCTTTTCGCCTCCGGCAAGTTCGATCAGTACAAGCGCGACATCCCCTATGCGACGCTGGCGCAAGCGCTTCAGGGCCTGATCCGCCCGCTTCTGGGCAAAAGCGACGCCGAGTTGGCCGGCTGGCGCGACGCTCTTGTGGACGCGCTGGGCCCGAACGGACGGCTTATGATCGAGCTGGTCCCCGAATTGAAGCTCCTCATCGGAGAGCAACCGTCGGTCGTGGAGCTTCCCCCACAGCAGGCGCAAAGTCGTCTCCAACTGGTGCTTCGGCGGTTTCTGGGCGCTTTCGCGCGGCCCGAACATCCGCTGGCGCTTTTCCTCGACGATTTGCAATGGCTCGACGCGGCGACGCTCGACATGCTCGCGGACCTGTTGATCCAGCCGGACGTGCAGCGGCTGCTGGTGATCGGCGCCTATCGGGACAACGAAGTCGATTCGCTCCATCCACTGACGCGCAAGCTCAGCGCGATCCGCGAAGCGGGGGCATTGATCGAGGAGATTCGCCTGGAACCGCTCGCCCGAGACGATCTGGGGCGGCTCGTTGCGGATACGCTCAGCTGCGTGCCGCGCCGCGCCGGCCCGCTCGCGCAGTTGATACACGAGAAGACGGGGGGCAATCCGTTTTTCGCCATCCAGTTCATTTCTGAGCTCGCCGAAGAGGGCCTGCTCCACTTCGATTATGACGCGGCGCGCTGGCGCTGGGAGCTCGATCGCATTCGCGCAAAGCGGTACAGCGACAATGTGGTGGACCTCATGGTCGGGAAATTGACCCGCCTGGCCGCCACCACCCAGTCCGCGTTGAAAGAGCTCGCCTGCCTCGGCAACATCGCCGAGACCTCGCTGCTTTCGATCGTGCTGGGGAAGTCGGACGAGGACGTCCGTTCGGATATCTGGGACGCCGTTCGACTGGAGTTGGTCGAGCAAACGGGAGGCTCGTACAAGTTCGTCCACGACCGCGTTCAGGAGGCGGCGTATTCCCTCATACCCGAGAATGCGCGCGCCTCGACGCATCTGCGGATCGGCAGGCTGCTCGTGGCGCATACGCCCAGCGAAAAGCGCGAAGAGGCCATCTTTGAAATCGTCAATCAGCTCAACCGCGGCGCCGCCTTGATCGATGCGCAGGACGAGCGCGAGCAGTTGGCCGAACTCAACCTGCTCGCGGGCCAGCGGGCCAAGGCCACGACCGCCTACGCCTCGGCGCTCACCTATCTGACTGCAGGCGAGGCCCTGTTGCCGGAGAACCCGTGGGAGCGCCGGCATGAGCTCACCTTCGCGCTGGCGCTGCACCGGGGCGAATGCGAGTTCCTGACCGGCGCGCTGGCGCAGGCGGAGCAGCGCTTGGAGGCGCTGTCGTGGCGCGCCGCCGATACGGTGGAGCGAGCCACGGTCGCGGGCTTGCGCGCCGATCTGTACACGACCCTCGACCAGGGCAGCCGCGCCATTGCCGTCGGTCTCGACTACCTCCGGCATCTGGGCGTCGATTGGTCGCCACATCCAACCGAAGAGGAGGCGCGCCGCGAGTACGAGCGGATCTGGTCGCAGCTCGGCGGCCGCACGATCGAGTTGCTGATCGAACTGCCGATGATGAGCGACCCGGCGTCGCTGGCGACGCTGGACGTTCTGGCCAAGATCGGGCCGCCTGCATGCTATACGGATGCGAACCTGGTTGCCCTGATCACCTGCCGGGCGGTCAATCTCAGCCTCGAGCGCGGCAATTGCGACGCTTCGTGCAGCGCCTATGTACGGCTATCCATGATCGGCGGCCCGATCTTCGGTGATTATCGGACCGCCGCATATCGCTTCGGTCAGCTCGGCTATGACCTCGTGGAGCAACGCGGACTCACACGCTCCCAGCCCAGGACCTATATGGACTTCGGCGGCAGCGTTTTGCCCTGGACGATACCGGTCCGGGCGGGGCGCGATCTGGTGCGCCGCGCGTTCGAGGCGGCAAACAAGATCGGCGATCTCACATGCGCCGCTTGCTGCGGCAACCAAACGATCACCAACTTTCTCATTGCGGGCGATCCGCTCGCTGAGGCGCAACGCGAAGCCGAACATGGCCTCACCTTCGCAGAGAAGGCGCGCTTCGGGACAGTCATAGACGCCATCGCCGCGCAGCACGCCCTGATCCGGACGCTGCGCGGCTTGACGCCGAGATTTGGCTGCTTCGATGATCAGGAGTTCAGCGAGGCGCGGATCGAGCGCCGTTTCTCAGACAATCCTGACTTGGCCTTCGTCGAGTGCTGGTATTGGATCCGCAAGCTCCAGGCGCGTTTCCTCGCCGGCGACTACGCCTCGGCCCTGGCGGCCTCTTCGAGGGCGCGCCGGCTGCTGTGGACCTCTTTTTCACAACTCGAGACAGCCGAATATCACTTTTACGCCGCGTTGTCTCGAGCCGCCGCCTGCGCTTCCGCAACAGCCGGTGAGCGGCGCCAACACCTGGACGCCATCGCTGCGCACCACCAGCAACTCCGGGTCTGGGCGGCGAATTGCCCGGACAATTTCGAGAACCGCGCCGCGCTCGTCGCCGCCGAGATCGCGCGCTTGGAGGACCGCGCACTCGAGGCGGAGAGTTTGTACGATCAGGCCATCCGCTCGGCCCGCGCCAACGGCTTTATTCACCAGGAGGCGCTCGCCGACGAACTCGCCGCCCGCTTCTACGCGGCGCGTGGGCTTGAGGACATCGCGGATATGTATTTGCGCAAGGCGCGCTCTTGCTACCGGACGTGGGGAGCTGACGGGAAGGTTCGGCAACTCGATGAATTTTATCCGAACCTCAGGGAGGAAGGGCTTACGCTTCGGCCGGCGAGCACGATCGGGGCGACAGTCGAATCCCTCGACCTCGCGACCGTAATCAGAGTGTCGCAGGCCGTCTCAAGCGAAATCGTCCTGGAGACGCTGATCGACACCCTCATGCGCACAGCCATCGAGCAGGCGGGCGCCGAACGAGGCCTGTTGATTCTTCCTCGAGGCGCCGAGCAGCGGATCGAGGCCGAAGCCACGATCAGCGGCGACGCGATCATCGTGCAATTGCGCGACGGGCCCGTGACGGCGGCCGTGCTGCCGGAATTGGTCTTCAACTATGTCATGCGCGCCCATGAAAGCATGATCCTGGACGATGCGGTCGTCCGGCCCCCATACGCCGAGGATCCCTACATCCGTGAGCGCCAGGCGCGCTCCATCCTTTGCTTGCCGTTGCTCAACCAAGGGAGGCTTAACGGCGTGCTTTACCTGGAGAACAACCTGGCTCCTCGGGTCTTCGCGCCGGCTCGGACCGCGGTGCTGAAGCTGCTCGCCTCGCAGGCGGCGATCGCGATGGAGAATGCTCGTTTGTACCGCGATCTCGAACAACGCGAGGCCAAGATCCGGCGCCTGGTCGACGCCAACATCATCGGGATCTTTCTCTGGGAGCTCAAAGGCCGGATTGTCGAGGCCAATGACACGTTTCTCGGCATGGTGGGATACGATCGCGAGGATGTCGTCCGCGGCCGGGTGCGCTGGACGGACCTGACGCCGCCGGAATGGCGCGACCGCAGCGCGCGGGCTCTTGAAGAGGTGACGACGACCGGGAGCTTGCAACCGAATGAGAGGGAGTTCTTCCGCAAAGACGGCAGCCGAGTGCCGGTGCTGATCGGCTCGGCCGCGTTCGACGAACAACGCGACCGAGGCGTCGCCTTCGTGCTGGATCTGACCGAGCGCAAGCGGGCGGAAGTGGAAGCCCGCGAGAGCGAGCGGCGCTACCGCGAGATGCAGATGGAGGTTGCCCACGCGAACCGCGTCGCAACCATGGGGCAGCTCACAGCCTCGATCGCCCATGAAGTCAACCAGCCCATCGCCGCTACCGTCGTCAACGCCCAGGCCGCCTTGCGCTGGCTTGGCTCCCAGCCGCCAAATCTCGAGCAGGTCGAGCAGGCGCTAGCTCGCATCGTCAATGACGGCAAGCGAGCGGGCAACGTCATCAGCCGGATCCGGGATCTCATCAAGAAGGCGCCGCCACGCAAGGACTCTGTGGACATAAATGAGGCGATCCGCGAGGTGCTTGAGCTCACCCGGGGCGAAGCGGCCAAACATGGCGCGTCGGTGCAGACGGCGCTCGAAGAGGATTTGCCGCTCATCGAAGGCGATCGCGTACAATTGCAACAAGTCGCCCTCAATCTCGTCGTCAACGCGGTGCAAGCCATGGGCGACGTTGCGGAAGGGCCGCGACAGTTGACCGTCACCACCGCGCAAGCCGAACCGAATGGCGTGTTGGTCGCGGTGAAGGACACCGGGCCAGGCTTGGCGTCGGCGAGTCTCGAGCAGATCTTCGCTCCCTTCTACACGACGAAGTCCGGCGGTTTGGGGATGGGGCTGTCGATCTGCCATGCGATTGTGGAAGCTCATGGAGGCCGGCTGTGGGTGACCGCCAACTTGCCCCGGGGCGCCATTTTTCACTTCACGGTGGTCACTCACCCGGTCAACGCATCCTGAACCGTCACTTGCCGACATACGCCCGACTGTGGGCGGAGTTGGCGAGCGCGCCGTCAAGACGCAGGCGTTCGTGGCATTCGTGGCGCACAGCCCAGCAGCGGCTTTCGAGCGCTGCGGTTCCCAGTCGCAAGTTCGGCTTTGGGCGACGCGCTCATGACACCGACCGGCACGAGGAGCTTGGGGATTCAATAAAGCGTTCGGCAGTTACGTGGAACCGTCTTTGCGAGCGGAGCGAAGCAACCAGCAAGTCGCGAGTCGTTCCATGGGCGCCTCAATCGGCGGACGCCTCGATCTCTTGATCGCCACGCTTCGCTCGCGATGACGACAGGGGGGCCGGCTCAACCTAACGACAGCGTGCCCTAGGAGCGCACTGCGCGCCGCAAAGCCGCTAGGCGAAATGACACAGAACGTGATGGCCGGGGGCCACTTCACGCAACGGAACCGGTTCGGCGCAAACCGCCTTGGCGAGCGGGCAGCGGCTGCGCAGCCTGCATCCGCTGTAAGCCTTCGAGGGACTCGGAATCTCGCCGTTCAACACGAGCCGCTCATGACGAAAATCTGGGTCTGGCGCAGGAACTGAAGACAGGAGCGCGCGCGTATAGGGATGGCGCGGAGCGGCGAACAGCGAGGCGCTGTCGGCCTCCTCTACAATCACCCCGAGATACATGACGGCGACGCGATGCGCCAAATACTTCACAGTGGCAAGGTCGTGCGAGATGAAGAGAAAGGAGAGCCCAAGCCGCTTCTGGAGCGCCTCGAGAAGAAGGATGACGCGCGCGCGAAGCGCCACGTCCAAAGCCGAGGTTGGCTCGTCGAGAACCACGAGACTGGGATTGGCGGCGATGGCGCGCGCAATGTTGACGCGCTGCCGTTGCCCGACTGAAAGCTCGTGCGGGTAGCGCTCCACAAGGTCAGCTCCGAGGCCCACTTCGGCGATGACCGCGTTCAAGCGCTCGCGCCGCTCGGCGGGCGTCATCTTGAAATGCAGCCGGAGCGGCTCCTCGATAGTGCGTCGCGCGTTGAGGCGCGGATTGAGTGCCGCAGTTGGGTCCTGGTAAACCATCTGCATGGCGCGTCGCGTGTTGCGAAGCTGGCGCCGGTCGAGCGTGATCTCCTCGCCCGCGAAACGGATACTGCCAGTCGTCGGCTCGATCACGCGCAGCAGGCAGCGGGCAACCGTCGATTTGCCACAACCCAACTCGCCGACGAGGCCAAGCGTCTCGCCTTTGGCGATCGCAAAGGAGACTCCGTCGACCGCCCGCAACGCTGGATGCTCGCCGCGTAGCCGCGCGGCCCATGTCTTTGGCCCCGTTAATGGGAAGCTTTTCCGTAAGCCCTCAACTTCAAGCAGCGGCGTCACCGTGCTCTCCGATTGCGAAACACGCAACTTCGTGACCGTGCCGCACGGTCGCCCGGAGCGGCTTGTCCCGGCGGCAAATCTCCATGACGTAGGGACAGCGATTCTGGTACCGGCATCCCGTCGGCGGGTGACGAAGCGAAGGGACCGTGCCAGGAACCGGCTCGAGCCTTGCCTCGATGTCGATGCGGGGGATCGAGCGGACCAGTGCGCGTGTATAGGGATGAGCCGGAGAGCCAAAGAGCTCGCGGACCGGCGCCGTTTCCACCAATTGGCCCGCGTGTATGACAGCGACCCGCTGGCACGTCTGCGCGACGACCCCGAGATCGTGGGTGATCAGGAGGATCGCCGCGCCCGTTTTTTTACTGAGGTCGCGGAGCAGATCGAGGATGCGCGCCGCGATCGATACGTCGAGGCCGGTGGTGGGCTCGTCGGCGATGAGAAGCTGCGGCGAGGCGGCGAGCGCCATCGCGATCATGACGCGCTGACACATGCCGCCAGAAAGTTGATGCGGATATTGCTGCATGCCCCAGACAGGATCGGCCACGCCGACAAGATCGAGAAGTTCCACGGCGCGCCGGCGCGCCGCAGCGCGCGAGCAACCTTCGTGAATTTCAAAGACACGGGAAATCTGCCGCCCTGCGGACATTACGGGATTGAGGGCCGTGCGAGGGCTTTGGGGAATCATTGCGATCCGGCGCCCGCGATATCTCCGCATCTCAGCCTCCGAGAGACAGAGCATATCGACGCCCTCGAAGCGAATCGATCCGGTCAGAATTCGGCCGGGGGGCCGGATCATGCCGAGTATCGCATTCGCGCTCACCGACTTGCCCGAGCCGGACTCGCCGACAAGTCCGAGAATTTCTCCAGCGTGCATCGTGAAGTTGACGTCGTCGAGCACCTCGACCAACCCGTCGTCGGTCTCGAAATGCACGACCAGATTCTCGACCTCGAGGAGACATGTCATCGGCCGCGCATCCTCGGATCCAGAAGATCCCGCAGGCCGTCGCCGACCACATTGAAGATCAGCACTGTCGCCAGGATAGCGATCCCTGGAAACAGCGACAGCCACCATTCCCCCGTCACCATCAAAGCGGCGCCCTCGGAGGTCATCTCGCCCCATTCCGAATCGGGCGGCTGAATGCCGAGACCGATGTAAGAGAGCGCCGCGAGTGTGAGTAGGGCGAAGCCCATCGCCAGGGTCGCCTGCACGATAAGTGGGGGGAAGCAGTTGGGAAACAGATGGATGAAGACGATGCGCCAGGTTGGATTGCCAATGGTCTGAGCCGCCTGGGCATACTCCATCTCGCGCTCGCGCAGCATCTCCGCCCGCAACTGCCTGAGGTAAGCGGGAACTTGCGTGACCGCGATGACGAGAATGAGATTGGCGATGCTGCTTCCAGTCGCCGCCGTCAGTCCCATCGCCAGCACGAAGGCGGGGAAGGCCATCACTGCATCCACGGTCCTCATTACGATCTGATCCACCCAGCCGCCGCGAAAGCCGGAGAGGGCGCCGATCAGGGAACCAGTCAGGAGCGCCAGGAGGGTCGAGACACATGGGACGAGCAGATCGACGCGCGAGGCGATGACGATCCGGGAGAGTTCGTCGCGGCCGTAATCGTCAGTCCCGAGCACGTGAACCCAGCTTGGGCGCTGCAGGACGGCGTTCGCGTCCGGCTCGTTCGGGTCGAAGGGCGTAATCCAGGGAGCGAGGACAGCGATGACAACCAGAAGCACGATTGCGCAGTATGCGATGAACGAGAGCTTGTTTCGCAGCAGCCGTCGATGGAAGGAGACGAACGAGGTGTCGGGAGCGGCCGGCGAATCCACGTGAACGCCTCTTGAGATCTGGATCGTCATCCGATCCGAATCCTCGGGTCCGCGAGACTGTAAATCAGATCGACAAGAAGATTCACCAGAACGCACACCAGAGCGACGAAGAGCACAAAGGATTGGATCGGACTCGGATCCTTGAGCATGAGGGCCTTGACTGCATAATTGCCAATGCCCGGCCAGTCGAAGACACTTTCGACCACGGCGTTGCCAGCCATCAAAAAACCGAAGACGAGGCCGAGCGCGGTGACCACTGGAATAATTGCGTTGGCTAGCGCATCTCCGTACAGGACGCGCCATCGCGGCACGCCGGCCGCCCACGCCGCCTTGATGTAGTCGGTTTCCAGAATTTCCAGCATCGACGCCCGCACCATCCGCGCGAGCGGCGCCATCACGCTAATGGCGAGGGTGAGCGAAGGCAACGCGAGTTGCGCAAGACTCGATTCAAATGCGCGCCAATTGCCACTGACGAGCGAGTTGATCGTATAGAGGCCGGTGATGGGAGCGGGCGGGCTGATCCCCGGCCCAAGTCGCCCCAGCGGCGCCGGCGCAATGCCGAGAAGATAGAAGAAGACATAGATGAGAATGAGCCCGCTCCAAAAGCTGGGCATCGCCACTCCCATGACGCTGAAGACCCGGCCGAAATGGTCAATGATCGTGTCGCGATGGATAGCGCAAAGGACGCCCATCGGCACGCCAAGGAGCAGGGCGAGAAGAAGGCTCGCCATGGTCAGTTCGAGCGTCGCAGGCAGGCGTTGCATGAAGTCGGTAAGAACGGGCCGCCCGGTCGATGAACTTTCGCCCAAATCGCCATGCAGGAGGCCGGTAACGTACCGCACGTATTGGATAGGGAGGGGCTGGTCGAGCCCCATATTGTGCTTCATCTCTGCGACATATTGGGGAGTGGCCATCGGGCCCGCCTTCACCAAGGCGGGATTACCCGGCAGCACATAGGCCACAAGAAAGCCGATCAGGCTCACGCCAAACAGAGTCGGAGCCAGCAAAGCCAGCCTGCGAAGAACAAGGAAGAATAACGACATGTTATCAGCTTGTCAGCGATCCCGGGCCAAACCGGGGGCCTCGCTCTAGGCGAACTTCATCCTATCGAACCGCTCGAGCGGATCCCACAATTTCTCGATCCCGACAAGCTCGGAGCGCATCACGCGCGACCAGTTGTCGTACCAGAGAAGTCCCCAGACCGCGTCGTCGAGGAGGATTTTCTGCGCCTCCTTGACGCCGGCCGCCCGTTTTACCAGATCACCCTCGCGAATATTGTCGTCTATCAGTTTGTCGAGCACCGGATTGGCATAGAAACCTTTATTAGTCCCCACGGCCTTGCTGTGAAAATTCCAGTAGAGGTGGTAAACCGGATCATTGACCCAGGACTGCCACGACTCGATCGACAGTTCGTGATCGCCATTGGATGACAGCTGGCGGAACGCGGCGTCGGTTTCCTTCTCAATGCTGACCTGGAAGCCGATCTTTTCCAATTCGTGCTGAATCCAAACCGCTGCCTGCTCGTGCGGTTCGTAGCCGACGCGAACAGCGAACTTAGCGGGCGTCGGACCGGCGCCAAGACCGGCCTCCGACATCAGCGACTTGGCCTTTGCGAGATCATATTTGTAAGGCGACAGCGAGCCGTCGTAGCCGGGCGTCTGGCTCGCTATCGGACTCTTCATCTGCTCGCCGTAGCCATAGAGCACATTGGGAATGATCGCCTGGATCGGAATCGCATAATTGACCGCCTGACGGACCTTCACGTTGTCGAAGGGCGGCCTTTTACAGTTCATGCTGACGAAGTTGCAGTTGGTGTCCGGTAGCGACACCACCTTCAACCCGGGCTCGGACTCGAGGCTCTTTAGGTTTTTCGGCGACATTGAGTTCGGCCCGACCACCATGTCGATCGCCTTCCGCTTGAGAAGCAGAATGCGGTCTGCCTCATTCGGCGTGTACTTGGCGACGACGCGCTTGAAATAGGGGGCCGGCCTCCAATAGTTTGGCGTCGCTTCAAGTACGACCTCGACGCTGGGTTCATTGCTGACGAGGCGATAGGGGCCAAGGCCAGCAGTGTTGCGCTTGAGCCATTCGGCGGCCCACGGATCCTCGGTCGTGCTGTGGGCCTTCACCACGTCCGGGTCGAGGAGAGCGTTGTTCGACAACGCCACCACGTCGAGAAGCATGGCGCTCGGGGCAGGCATGTTGATCACGAAAGTGCTGTCGTCGCGGACCTCGAACTGATCGGGCTGCGTGATAGCCAGCAGTGTCGGAAAAATGAGCCGCATATACCCAGGCGACTGCAATCCGCGATCGAACAAATATTTTACCGCTCGCGCATCGACGGGCCTCCCGCTTGGGAATTTCAGGCCCTGCCGAATCTTCACCACGAGCGTCTTGCCGTCGTTCTCGGAGGCCCAGCTCTCGCCAATTCCGCCGACGAATTTGCCTGGCTTGGCGGCAAAGACGCCAGGCATTCCTGGCGCTGGTTCGGCGCCCCATCCGATTACGGTGTCGTAAATGTTGGCTTGGACGATGTACGCGCCGTCCGACTTGAATTGCGCCGGATCGAGCGTGTCGATGTCGGCGCCCCAGCCTACAGTCAGCGTCGAAACGTCCTGCGCGCCCGCCGAGCGCGGGAGTACGCTCCTGGCTAGCACCGCTCCTCCGCCCAGCCCGGCCCACTTCAGCACATCGCGACGAGACTGGCCTCCAAACATTGGCGTCCGTCCCTGCGTTCGTCGTCGAGTATCGGCATGCTGGCCCGGCGCATGCTATGGATGCTGCGCCCGGCAATTCTCAGCCGATATTCCCTGAAAACTTCGACGTTGACTCATTTTACCAAATTCAAACTTTCTATGCAAATTTGTGCACGCTAACATCGGGCCGGCGACAGGGAAGGCGAGGCTCTCGACTTGCTGGTGCAATCGAGACAGAACACGGCTGCGGCCGTCCGGCTCATGGGCGAACTGCTCAGGAAACAAGGGCTCGCTCCAGAGGCGATTGTGACCGACGGCCGCTTGTGACGACGATCGGCGTTCGCACCCCGCGCCGATTGACTCTCTGCGAAGCACGTTCCGCGGCTCCGATCCCATGTGGCGCCCGCGCCATCCCAGGCCGTCATTCAGTCTGTCGGACTCCGCGGCGCAGGACGATCTCGGCGGAATTCGACGAGAAGTACTCCCGTTTCTGTGCGATCAGGATCTTGATCGTGTCGAACACGCGGTTGAGGTGAGCCTGCATCGCGTCCGCTGCAACCTCCTCGTCGCGGCGCCGCAATCCGTCGAGGATGTTCAGGTGCTCCTCGAGCACAACGTCGAGATGGTTGTTCAAGGGGAAGACGAGCCGCCGGACGCGGTCCAGCTGCGCCTTCGCCCCGTTGATGATCTTCCAAACCTTGATCGACGCGCCGCATTCGCTGATGAGGCGGTGGAACTCCTCGTCCAGCTCGTAGAAGCCATCGAAATCGCGTGCGGCCGCCAATGCGGCTTGTCGACGGACATTGGCGTCGAAACGCTGCTCGAACTCAGGCGACATCCGCGTCGCCGCGAGGCGGACCACCCGCATCTCGAGAGCATCTCGGACGAGTTGCCCATCGAAGACGTCCTGGAGGTGGATGGGAGCGACCCGCGTTGCGGTATCCGGGATCACTGTGACGAGGTTTTCGGCCGTAAGCTGCAGAACGGCCTCGCGCAACGGTGTCCGCGAAATGCCGAGCCGCTCGCAGATCGCCTTTTCGTTGATCGCCGCTCCGGGCGGCAGAGTGAGCTGGATGATGGCTTGGCGGATCAGGCCATAGACCTGCGCGCTCTTGACCGATCCTCTGTCGAGACGGCCGGGATGCAGCGACGCCGCGAAGCGGTCCTCGTCGGTCTCGACGACGTCGAGCGTCAGCTTTTTTCGAGGCCGCGGCACTGGTCTCCTCCCTGCTTCGACACCCTATATATTGGTTCTCCTGAGCCTGTCCAACAGGGGCGCCAGCGTTTGTCTCCCCTGACCACTTGACTGCTGAGATTAACCAATATACCGGTTAATGAAGCGAAGACACTGCCTGAGCGGGCCGGCGCTGCGTAGAGACTGGAGACAGCCGGCAGGAAAGCCGGCGCCCGGTAGGGACAACATTTGGGAAGGAAACGACATGCGGAGACTTGCTATTTCGACCTATGCGGTAACGGCCGCGCTAGTGGCCGCCAGCGGCAATCTGGGGGGCGGAATGACGGCGTCAGCCGCCAACTCGGCCACCCAGGGCAAAAGCATCGCCTTCGTTCCGGGAGTCACCGGAAACGCATTCTACATCAGCATGGAATGTGGGATCCGGTCCGAGGCGGAGAAGTACGGCTTCAAGGTCAATGTCCAGGGTCCGCAGCAGTTCGACCCCTCCCTTCAGACGCCGATCGTCAACGCGGTGGTGGCGGCGAACCCTGCCGGGCTCCTGATCGCGCCGACGGGCAACAAGGCGATGTTCGTACCGATCTCGCAGGCCGCGAAAGCGGGGATCAAGGTTGCGCTCGTCGACACGACGCTCGAAAACACCGCGCCGGCCATCACGGCGATCGCGACAGACAATATGGCGGGCGGGGCGGCGGCCGCCGACGCGCTGGCCAAGCTCATCGGGGAAAAGGGCGAGGTTATGGTGATCGCCTTTCAGGCCGGCGCCAGCACCTCGGACCAGCGGCAGAAGGGCTTCGAAACCGAGATCAAGAAATATCCGGGCATCTCATATGTCGGGTTCCAGATCTCAAATAACGACCCATCCAAGGCCGCCGCGCAGGTGACTTCGACGTTGGCGGCGCATCCCAACCTCGCCGGCATTTTCGCCACCAACGACCGCTCGGCGGAAGGCGCCGCCACTGGGCTGCGCAACGCCAACAAAGTCGGAACCGTCAAGGTCGTGGGTTTCGACGCCGGTGAAGAGCAAATCAAGCAATTGAAGGATGGGCTTGTCCAGGCGCTGATCGCCCAGCAACCCTATCAAATCGGCGTAGACGGGGTCGATGCGATTGCCAAGGCGCTTGGCGGCCAGGGCGTTGAACGTGCGGTAACCACAGGCACGGTGACGATCACCAAAGACAACCTGGGCAACCCGGACATTCAGAAAGCCTTTTACAAAGACAAGTGCTGATCGGCCGAGAACGTGGGCGCCCAGGGCAGATGCACGGGGCGCCCGAATGCCAAGCCTGCGACAAGCGCCGACAGCGGCCGCAAGATTTCACTGAACCGAGGATCAGGACATGCAAGGCGGTCCTCTGATCGAAGCCAAAGGCATCGTCAGGCACTACGGCCATGTTCAAGCGCTGCAGGGTGCCGATTTCAGCGTCGGCCATAGCGAGATTGTCGCCCTGATTGGAGACAATGGCGCCGGTAAGAGCAGCCTTGTCCGGATCCTATCCGGCACCGACCGCCCGGACCAGGGAGAGATCCGGGTGAACGGTGCGCTGGTGCATTTCAGCGGCCCCCAGGACGCCCGTGCAGCCGGCATCGAGACCGTCTATCAAGATCTGGCTCTGGCTCCGGATCTCGACACCGCCGCCAACGTGTTCCTGGGGCGCGAGCTTCTCCGACCTGGCATCCTGGGGCGGCTGGGCGTGCTGGATACGGCGAGGATGGTTGATCAGTCGCGCGAGGCCATGGCGTCGCTCGGCGTGGCAATCCGTCCGACCGCCGAGGTCATCGCCTTGTCCGGTGGGCAGCGGCAGAGTGTGGCCGTGGCGCGCGCCGCTATGTGGGCCCGAAGCGTCATCTTCATGGACGAGCCGACCGCCGCCCTCGGGGTCGTGCAAACCCAAGGGGTGCTCGACCTGATCCGGCGCGTGCGGGACGCGGGAACGGCCGTGGTCCTGATCAGCCACAACATGCCCCAGGTGTTGAGCATCGCGGATCGGGTCGTCGTCTTGCGACTGGGCCGGACGGTGGGAGACGTGGCGGCTGGCCAAACGAGCGTGGACGGCCTGATCAGGTTGATGACATCAGGGACGATGCAGGGGAGCGCGGCGTGAGCCAGTCCGCCAAGTCAAACGAAGAGCGATCTCGCGGACCCGGCTTTCGGCCCGAGGCGCCCGTGATCGGTGGCGCGCCTAGGCTCGGCGTCGGCAGCCTGATGCGCAGCCAGTCGGTGGCGTTGTTCCTGGTCCTTCTCGCCCTGGCAGCTTTCTTCTCAGCCATCCGTCCCGACGCATTTCCCAGAGTGGCGAACATTTCGAATATGGCCACCGACGGGTCGGTCCTTCTTGTCCTCGCGGTGGGCAGCACGTTCGTGATCCTGACAGGCGGAATCGACCTGTCGATCAATGGCGTGCTGGTCTTCGCTGGGGTGATTGCGGCAAAGGCGATGGTGGCCGTCGGGGGCAACGGCCCCGGCGTGCTGATCCTCGGCCTCGCCTCCGGCGCAGTCGCAGGCACGGCTTGGGGCTTTGTGAACGGAGTGCTGGTGGCGAAGGCCAAGATCCCGGCGCTGATCGTCACGTTAGGAACAATGGGAATGTCGCTTGGACTGTCCCTGCTTCTGACGGGGGGAGTCGATATTTCAGACGTCCCCGACAGCCTGGTCCTGACAGTGGGATCCGGCCGGTTGGCCGGCGTTCCCTTCCTCGTGATCATCACAGCGGGAATCATCGTCGTTGGAGCATTGACGCTCCGATTCACGCTGTTTGGGCGATACACCTATGCCGTTGGGTCCAGCTTGGAAGCTTGCCGCCGCGCCAGCATCAATGTCTCTGGCCACCTGATCAAGGTGTACACGCTCGCCGGTATGCTATCGGGTATCGCGGGCTATCTTTCCCTGGCGCGCTTCGCCACCACCACGCTCGGCGGCCATTCGACGGACAACCTTCAGGTGATTGCCGGTGTTGTGATCGGCGGGACGAGCCTATTCGGTGGGGTCGGCAGCATGGTGGGCACCGTCATCGGCATCATCATTCCCGTCGTGCTTCTCAACGGCTTCGTCGTGCTCGGCCTCCCACCGTTCTGGCAGCAGGTCACTGTAGGCGCGGTGCTGATTTGCGCCGTTTACTTTGATCAGTTGCGAAGATCATCAGCAGCATTGGGGCGACGTAACGCTTGATATCAAAGTTTGGTCGCTATGCAGGGCGCGGTCAGAAGCAAAGCCTTTCAGCCGCAGTTTAACCAACAACGCGAGGCCGTGCTTTCGGAAGTGCGGCAGTGAGGACGAGACATGCAGACAAGGCAATTCGGACGGACCGGCCGGGCGGTCAGCGAGATCGGGTTAGGGACGTGGGGCATTGGCGGCGCGCAGTGGGCCGAGGTCGACGAACGCGACGCGATCGAGGCGCTCCGGACCGCTCTGGAATGCGGCGTCACGTTCATCGACACGGCGGACGTCTATGGCGATGGAACATCGGAAAAGCTGATCGCGAAGGCGTTCCGGGACTATAAAGGGCCGAAGCCCTTCATCGCCACAAAGGTCGGAAAGCGCCTGCTGCGGCAGGACGTACGCAGCTTCACGGCGGACAACCTCCGCATCTGGGTTGAGCGCAGCCTCGCCAACCTTGAGGTCGACAGGCTGGACCTCGTGCAACTCCATTGCCCGCCGACGGACCTCTTCTACCACCCTGAAGTCTTCGAGGCTCTCGACGGCCTCGTCGAGCAAGGCCTGATCGCGAATTACGGGGTCAGCGTCGAAAAGATCGAAGAAGCCATCAAGGCGATCGAATATCCGAATGTCGCCAGCGTTCAGATCATCTACAACATGCTGCGCCAACGTCCCGAGGACTTGTTCTTCGAACGTGCGAAAGCAAAGAAGGTCGCTGTCATCGCACGGGTTCCGCTGGCGAGCGGACTCCTGTCTGGCAAGTTCAGCGCGCGATCGACTTTCGATACGGCCGACCACCGCAACTTCAATCGAAACGGCGAGGCCTTCGACGTCGGCGAGACATTTTCGGGCGTGCCTTTCGAGAAAGGCCTCGAGGTCGTCGAGAAGATCAGGCCGCTCGTGCAGGGAAACGGAACGATGGCGCAGTTCGCGCTTCGGTGGATCCTGATGAACGACGCCGTGACCGTCGCCATTCCGGGAGCCAGGACGGTCGAGCAGTCGCGCGCTAACGCGCAAGCCGACGATCTGCCGCCTCTCTCAGCCGAGACGATGGCCAAGATCAAGGCGATCTACGACGAGGACGTGAAACCTCATGTTCATCACCGCTGGTGAAGGCGAGCGGTCCACGGCGTGCGGCGCTGTACGGTCACGATGCCGAGGATCCGGGACCACAGCAGGCCGCCTGACGAGGCGAAGACCATCGACGCGACCACCAATATCAGGGTCCTGCTGATTGGGACGCCTCCGCCAAATGGCGCTTGGCGGAAGGCGTAATCCCGCTGCTCTCCGCAAAACGCGGGCAACGGAACGCAATGCCAAGCCAGCCTCCCTGATCGAGCTTCCGAAAGACCCTGATATGACCCTAAAAGGCAAGAAGGCCGCCATCACCGGCGCCGCAGGAGCGATCGGCTCGGCGATCGCCGCAGCCCTCGTGCAGCATGGGGCCGAGGTGGCCCTTATCGACGTCAACCAATCGGGCGTAGAAACGCTTGCCGCTCGTCTGGGCGAGGCGTCCGTTCCCGTCGTCACCGACCTCGCCGATCCCGGGGCGATCGCGAGTTCCGCCGCGATGATTCTCGAGCGGTTCGGAAAGCTCGACATCCTCGTCAACAACGCGGGGATCCTGTCCAACAACAAGATGCAGCAGACTGACCTCGACGAGTGGCGAAAGGTGCACACGGTCAACGTCGAGGCGGCGTTCTTGCTGACCCAGGCGTTCCTCCCCGCCATGCGGGCCCAACGCTGGGGACGCTTCATCAACATCTCGTCCTACGCGGCCAAGTGCGGCGGCCTCACAGCCGGAACCGCCTATTGCGTGTCCAAGAGCGCCGTCGTCGGTCTGACCTTTTCGGTCGCCCGCGAGACCGCCGCGCAGGGAATCACGGCCAACGCGATCGCCCCGGCCTATGTGATGTCGCCAATGGTGTCCGAGCAACTCACGGCCGAGCAGCGGCAACAGCAGGTGGCGCAGATCCCGGTCGGCCGGTGCTGCCAACCGGAGGAGGTCGCCCATGCCGTCCTCTTCCTGGCGTCGCCGCTCGCGGGCTTCATCACCGGAGAGGTCATCGACATGAACGGCGGGCTTCAGTTCGACTGATCGCCCGCGCTCAGCGAACGACCTATCGCCGATGACGGTAAGTTCCGAAGGCTCCGGATCCGTCCCCGATAGCTCGCCCACGACCGTCGCTGTCCGGCGGCGTCTTTTCGTATTTTTGCGTACGAAATGCTTTTGCGGCTAGAAGCAGACGATAAGCTATTGAAATGATTGGCGCGCCCAAGGGGAATCGAACCCCTGTTTTCGCCGTGAAAGGGCGACGTCCTGGACCGCTAGACGATGGGCGCTGGCCGGTGCTCCGGCTTCGCCGGAACGGGCTCGCTATAAAGCGGTCCGCCAGGGCTGGCAAGGGGCCGCTGTGCGCTTCCTGATGGTTTCTTTGCTCGGACTCAGGGTCCAAGCTGGAGGCCGCATGTGCGGCGAGGCGGAAAACGGCCTTTTGCTGAAAGTTTTTCCGCGACCGCTTGCGCCTCTCCGACGGCCCCCATCAAATGACCTCCCTAAGAGGAAACCATCCATGCGCGCGATTCGCATTCACCAGACCGGCGGCCCGGACGTCATGCGGCTTGAGGATGTCGAATTGCCGCCGCCGGGGCCAGGGGAAGCGCGAATCCGGCATCATGCGATCGGCGTCAATTACCTCGACGTCTATTACCGCTCGGGATTCTATCCTGCGCCGCCGCTCCCCTTCACACCCGGCAGCGAGGGGGCAGGCGAGGTCGTCGCCGTCGGTGAGGCCGTCAAGGATTTCAAGCCAGGCGACCGCATCGCTTATGCCTCGACTCTCGGTTCCTACGCCGAAGAGCGCAACGTCGCGGCGAGGCACCTCGTCAAACTGCCGGAGGCGATCTCCTACGAATCGGGCGCGGCGATGATGCTGAAAGGCCTTACCGCGCAATATCTGCTGCGCCAGACCTACCGGGTGCAGAAGGGCGACGTCATTCTCGTCCACGCTGCAGCCGGCGGGGTCGGCCAAATTCTTTGCCAGTGGGGCAAAGCGCTCGGCGCGACGGTGATCGGCACGGTGGGTTCCCCAGAGAAGGCCGTACTCGCCACGAAGGCGGGCGCCGACCACGTGATTCTGTATCGCAACGAGGATTTCGCCGCCCGCGTGGCCGAGATCACCGAGGGCGCCAAGTGCCATGTGGTCTACGATGGCGTCGGCAAGACGACGTTCCCCGCCTCGCTCGACTGCCTGAGACCGTTCGGCGTCTTTGCCAGCTACGGATCGGCGTCGGGCGGCGTCGAAGGGTTCAATCTCGGCTTGCTCGCCCAGAAGGGATCGCTGTTCGCGACGCGGCCGACCCTGTTCACCTTTCTGAATGACCGCGAGCGGCTCGTGGCCATGGCGCGCGAATTGTTCGCCGTGGTCGGTTCCGGCGATGTCGAGATCCACATTGCGGAACGCGCGCCTTTGGCCGACGCGGCCCGCATCCACGCCGCCCTCGAAGCGCGCAGCACGACGGCCTCGCTTGTCCTAATCCCCTGATGCGACGCCGGAACCGGCGCCTGCCTCCTGTGCGCCTCTTTTCTTTTTGAAGACCGGCGGCGCTTGGCGAGTGGAAGGCGGACCTATATAGGGACCTAGATCTATCGCGCAGACGGACGCCGCCAACAGAGGCTATTTCATCCATGAGCGAACCGAAAACCCTCAAGAGAGCCGCCAACGCGCCGGCCGTGAAGGAAGAGGGCTGGTGGGAAACGATCAAGGTCATCGTCGAGGCTCTGGTCATCGCGCTCGTCGTGCGAACACTGCTGTTCCAGCCTTTCAATATCCCCTCGGGCTCGTTGATCCCGACCTTGCTCGTCGGCGACTACATCTTCGTCTCGAAATACGCCTACGGCTATTCGCATTTCTCCCTGCCAGGGTTTCTCGACCTCGTTCCCTCGGCGATGCCGGGCCGCATTTTCGCCTCCCAGCCCAAGCGCGGCGACGTCATCGTCTTCAAGCTGCCGCGCGACGGCGAGACCGATTACATCAAGCGGCTGATCGGCTTGCCGGGCGACAAGGTTCAAATGATCAAGGACCGGCTCTATATCAACGGCCAGATGGTCGACCGTAAGCCGCTGCCTCCCTATTCGGCGACCGGCCGCTTCGGCTCGACCGAGGAGGTTCCGCATTACCTCGAAACGCTGCCCGGCGGGGTGAGCCACGAGATCATCCAGCTCGACGGCGACGCCAATCCGATGCCGTACACCGCCAACACCGACGTCTACGACGTGCCGCCCGGCGAATATTTCTTCATGGGCGACAATCGCGACAATTCGAGCAATTCGCGCGTGCCCCCGGACAAGGGCGGCGTCGGCTACGTGCCGTTCGTGAATCTCGTCGGCAGAGCCGAGGTGATCTTCTTTTCGGTGGACGACGCGCCCGCCTGGCAGTTCTGGCGCTGGCCGTGGACGGTGCGCTGGAACCGCATGTTTCATGTGGTGCGTTGAGCGGACTGCAGGGACGCCCGGCCAGGAGGCCGTCATCGGCGCGGACTCATGAGCAGGAAGGCCAAGGCGGAACTCGCAGCGCTTGAGGCGCGGCTCGGCCATCAGTTCCGTGACCACGACCTGATGGCCCGCGCGCTCACCCATCTCTCTGCCCCGGCTGCGGGCGGCCCTGGGCGCAGCCAGTCCTATCAACGCCTGGAATTTCTCGGCGACCGGGTGCTCGGCGTGGTTGTCGCGCATATGCTCTATGACGCCTATCCCCAGGCGAGCGAAGGGGAATTGTCGATGCGTCTGGCGAAGCTGGTGCGCCGCGAAACCTGCGCGGCCGTGGCGCAGGAATGGGATGTCGGCCCGCATGTCGTCATGGGGCAGGGCGAAGCGCGCGCCGGCGGGCGCAAGAAGGCTGCCATCCTGTCGGACGTGTGCGAATCCATCATCGGCGCCGTCTATCTCGATGGCGGCTTCGACGCGGCGCGCGATCTCGTCGCGCGGTCGTGGCGCGCCCGCATGAGCGCGGACATAGAGCCCGAGCGCGATCCCAAGACCGCGGTGCAGGAGTGGGCGCAGGCGCGCGCGCTGGCCGCGCCGAAATATGTCGAGGTCGCGCGAAGCGGCCCGGCGCATGCGCCGCACTTCGTCATGCACGTCGTCCTCGACGGCTACGAGCCGGAAGCCGGCGAAGCGAGCTCGAAGCGGGCCGCCGAACAGGCGGCTGCGCAAGCCTTCCTCACGCGCTGGAGCGCCACATGAGCGAAACCCGCTGCGGTTTTGTCGCGCTGATCGGTGCGCCGAACGCCGGCAAATCGACCCTCATCAACGCGCTCGTCGGCTCGAAAGTGTCGATCGTCTCCCGCAAGGCGCAGACGACGCGCAACGCCGTGCGCGGCATTCTCGTCGAAGGCGCGGCGCAACTCATCTTCGTCGATACGCCAGGACTGTTTGCGCCCAAGCGGCGGCTCGACCGGGCGATGATCGCCTCCGCCTGGGGCGCAGCGGGCGAGGCGGACGCGCTGGCGCTGCTGATCGACGCACGGCAGGAACTCGTCGCCGCCGGAAAGCCGGAAGGGCAGGGCGCTGAATTGAGCGAGGCGACCAAGGCGATCCTCGCGACATTGGCCGGGAGCCGCGCGCCGAAGTTCCTCGTCCTCAACAAGATCGATCTCGTCGAGCGTCCGAAATTGCTGGCGCTCTCCGCAAGGCTCAACGCAGCGCTGAAGTTCGACGAGACGTTCATGATCAGCGCCGCGACCGGCGATGGGGTTGGGCGTCTCAAGGCAACGTTGGCGGCGGCCATGCCAGCCGGCCCCTGGCTCTATCCCGAGGACCAGATCGCCGATGCGCCGATGCGCTCGCTCGCCGCCGAAATCACCCGCGAAAAGCTGTTTGAGCGGCTGCATGACGAGTTGCCGTATCAGACGACGGTCGAGACCGAATCCTGGAAGGACCTGCCCGACGGATCCGCACGCATCGAGCAGACCATCTATGTGACGCGCGAGAGCCACAAGAAGATCGTCATCGGCGAAGGCGGGCGCACGATCAAGGCGATCGGCGCCGCCGCGCGCAAGGACATCGCCGAGGCCAACGAGACGACGGTGCATCTCTTCCTGTTCGTCAAGGTGCGCGAAAACTGGCTCGACGACCCCGAGCGCTATCGCGCGATGGGGCTGGATTTTCCCAAGAGCTAACGGGTCAAGATCAGCGCTTGGGACCGTGGTCGGCCGCAAAGGGCGCCAGAGCGTGCTGCATTCTGGTGGACGCGCCGAGCAGCTCTTTTCGTCATGCCCGGCCTTGTGCCGGGCGCCCCAAGGCGATTGCAAAGCAATCGTCCGCACGCGGAGCCGACGATTCCAACGTCATAGGAGTCTTTGTGACGGCGCCCGCGTGGCTGGCCGGGACAAGCCCGGCCATGACGGTGCGTCAACCCATTTGCAAATGGCTCTTGCGGACGTGCGGCGGCCAACCGCTTGCGACAATCCTCGCCGTATCCTGGTCTCGGATGTGGTCGGCTACAGCCGCCTCGCGAGCGCGGACGGAGCGATCTCATCGATCCTGCGATCGCCGTGCACAAATGGCGCGTGGTCAAGCGCGCCGGCGACTGTGAAGCCTCGTCGAGTTCCAGACGCGCTGTGCACGCCATCCGCTGCACTTCACGGGCGACGGCGCGCCTCGAAGGCGTTTGCGAGCCCGGCGGCATTCGCCTCTCGCGGTGCGCCTTGAGAATCGCCGATCCGCTCCGAGAGTTTGTCCGCCGCGCGTCGACGTCGCCTCCCATGCGAAACCTGCCGCGGCGGCGGCTTCCACTGAGCCGGAGGAGAAGCGTTCGGCGCGGCTCGCGCTGCCCGACAACATGAGCAGCGATCCCAAGGCAGGCCGACCGGTGACGACAAACTGACACACGTACGTCATCTGCCGCTGATTATAAGCCGGGCGTTGTAACCCATCTTTTTTGAGGGGCAGATGAGAACGAAATTGCTTTCCACCGTTGCGATGCTCGGCGTCGCGACTGCTGTTGCCTGGAGCGGTCCGGTTGTCGCTGATAATTTTGGCGGCAAGGGCCCGGACCTCGGCCGGCACGACAACAATGGGCATGACGGCCGGACGCAGGACGGGGCGCGGACCGCGACCCCGATCAAGCATCTCGTGGTCATCTTCAATGAGAACCGCTCGTTTGATCATTACTTCGCCACCTACCCGAAGGCGACCAATCCGTCGGGCGAACCGGAGTTCAAGGCGGCCCGGAACACGCCGGCGGTGAACAATCTGGCCGCGAATCCGCTTCTGCTCATCAATAACGGCAACTTCACCAACACCGCGAACGGCAGCAACGCTGCAAATCCGTTCCGCCTCGATCGCACGCAGGCGAACACGGCTGATCAAAGCCACGCCTATACGGCCGAGCAGGAGGCCTACGACAACGGCAGAGCCGACCTCTTCCCGAAGTTCACCGGCAGCGGCACCTCGGGCGGCGCCGGCGCCTTCGGCACCAAGGGCCAGGTGATGGGTTATTTCGACGGCAACACCGTCACCGGCTTCTGGAACTACGCACAGAATTTCGCAATGAGCGACAATGCCTATACCGACACCTACGGGCCATCGACCCCTGGCGCGCTTGAAGTCTTCTCCGGCCAGACCGATGGCGCGAAGGTCATCGTGGGTAGCGCGTCCACGATCAGCGACGGCGCAGGCGGCCTCACGCAGTACGGCGATACCGATCCCGCTTATGACTCGTGCTCGAGCACCAGCAGCCAGGTCATGATGACCGGCAAGAACATCGGTGATCTGCTCAACGCGGCCCATCTCACCTGGGGCTCGTTCGTGGGTGGCTTCAACCTGCAAACCGTCAACGCGAACAAAACCACCGGTTGCAAGCGCAGCACCCTATCAACCGTCGTCGGCACCGTCAGCGATTACGTGCCGCATCATATGTGGTTCCAGTATTTCGCGTCGACCGCCAATCCGACCCACGCCCGCCCGAGCTCCACGGAGGCGATCGGCTACAGCACGACGCAGGATGGCAGAACGGCTGACCCCGCCAATCACGCCTATGACCTGAACGACTTCTACGCGGCGGTGAAATCCGGCGATTATCCGTCGGTTTCCTACATCAAGATGCCCGCATATGAGGACGCTCACCCGGGCAATTCCGATCCGCTCGATGAGCAGCAGGGAGTCGTCACTCTCGTCAACTTCCTGGAGCAGCAGCCGGATTGGAAGAACACGGCTGTGATTGTCACCTATGACAACTCGGACGGCTGGTACGACCACGCCTACGCCACGCCGACGAGCTCGTCTTATAATGCCACAGCCGATCAGCTGAACGGCGTGGGCGTGTGCGGCAAGGGCACTCAGCCCAAAGGCCTCGACGGCAAGCCTGTGAACGGGCGCTGCGGTCCTGGCACGCGCATCCCGTTCCTGGTGATCTCGCCCTACGCCAAGCAGAACTACGTCGGCCATGGCCGGATCTCGCAGGCCTCCGTGGTGCGCTTCATCGAGGATAACTGGCTGCAGGGCGAGCAACTCGGCGGCGGCTCCTTCGACGCCAGCGCCGGTTCGATCACCGACATGTTCGACTTCAGCCCGGGCAAGCGCGACAACAAGCTCTTCCTCGATCCGTCGGAAGGCACCGTGGTTGCGAGCTCGCCGGCGAACGGCAACGGCCACTGATCGATCCATGCTCAACCGCACATTCTTGTGGTTGCTCGGCGCCGGCCTCTCGGCCGGCGTCGTCTTCGCCGCGGAACCGCAAGGTTTGCCTGGCGAAAACCCACACCCGATCCATCTCGTCCGCCGCCCTGTCGCGCCCCTTTCCGCGATGGCCCAACTTGGCCGGCAAATATTTTATGACGCGAGCCTGTCGTCGTCCGGCCAGCTGTCCTGTTCCTCCTGTCACAGTCCGGACCATGCCTACGGCCCGCCGAACGACGGGCCGGTCATGCTCGGTGGCCCGAAGTTGACGCTGCAGGGCGCACGCGCCGTCCCCTCGCTAACTTATCTGGAACGGCAGACGGAGTTCGCCATCGGTCCGGACGATCCGGAAATTGAGAACGTGAATCTGGCGGCGATTGCCGCGGTCGCCAAAACCTCGACCCGCGTGCAGAAGACCGCGACTCAGACTTCGGATAGCGCGACGAACATGGTCCCGCAGGGCGGCCTGTTCTGGGACGGCCGCGTCAACACACTGCAGATGCAGGCGGCCTTTCCTCTGCTCGACCCGCACGAGATGGACGGCGGCAGCATCGATAAGGTGGCGGACAAACTGAGTCACGCGCCTTATGTCGAAAGTTTCACGGGCTTGTTCGGCGAGAACATTTTGCGAAACCCGCAGATGCTGGTGTCCGAGGCGATGTTCGCCGTCGCGCGCTACGAGATCGAGGAGCCGGACTTTCACCCCTACACGAGCAAGTACGATTATTGGCTGGAGGGCAAGGCGCGCCTCAGCGAAAGCGAAATGCGCGGCTATCTTTTGTTCAATGATCCGGCCAAAGCCAATTGTGGCGGCTGCCATCTTTCGCAGCCAAGTGCAGATGGATTGCCGCCGCTCTTTACCGATTTTCAGTACGAAGCCCTGGGTGCGCCCCGCAATACAGCGCTTACGGAGAACAAGGACCCCAAGTATTTCGATCTCGGGGTTTGTGGGCCCATTCGCAGCGACATGGCCAAACAGACACAATATTGCGGCATGTTCCTCACGCCGACCCTGCGTAACACCGTCAAGCGCCACACGTTCTTCCACAACGGGGTGTTCCACTCGCTGCAGGAGGTGCTCGATTTCTACAATTTCCGCGACACCAACCCGGAGAAAGTCTATCCGCGTGCGGCAGATGGGACGGTCCAGAAATTCAACGACATTCCGGTGCAGTATCAGGCTAATGCCGATGTGAGCGATCCGCCCTTCGACCGGCATCTCGGCGAAACGCCTGCAATGACCGCACAGGACGAAGCCGACATCATCGCATTCCTAAACACCCTGAGCGACGGATACAAAGAAACAAAACCCTCTGGTGACAACTGACCGTCACCAGGGCTTTTTCGCGGCCCAGAGCGCCCTGCCTACCACCCCGGCAGGGCCTCGATGCCGGCGGGGCTCCACGGCTGCAAGCATACGCTTCATGACAACTAGCCGGAGTGAGGTCGCGCCGGCGGCTTCGCTCCCCCTTTGCCCACTGCCGTCGTCATCGCCGCAATCCCCCCGATGCTGCCGAGTTGCATTGTTTCGACAGCGCTGCTCGGCACGATGACGATCGTCGCGTTGTCCCGTTTCAAGCCCTCGTAGAGCATGTTCATCGCCCGCAAATGGAAGGCGGTGGGATTGTCGGCGTAGGTCTTCGCCGCCTCGCCGAATTTTTCCGCCACCTGGCGCTCGGAATCGCCGAGAATCACGCGCGCCTGCCGCTCGCGCTCAGCCTGAGCCTGCATCGACATCGCATCCTGCAGCGCCGGCGGGATCAGCACATCCTTGACCTCGACGGAAATGACGTTGACGCCCCAGGGCTCGGAACGCGCGTCAATGATCCCCTGCAACTCGGCGCTGATCCTGTCGCGCCCCTCCAGCATGTCGGCGAGCATCGTCTTGCCGATGACATCGCGCAGCGCCGTTTGGGCGGCCCAGTTGATCGCGCCGCTGTAGTCGGCGACGTCGAGCGCCGCCGTCTTGGGGTCAACCACCTTCCAGAACAGCACAGCGTCGACGTCGACCGGCACGGTGTCCTTGGTCAGGGTCTTCTCGGCGCGGAACGCGCTGGCGATCACCCGCGTGTCGATCCAGTAGGCGACGGTATCGACGACGGGGATGATGAAGAACAGGCCGGGTCCCTCGAGCGCGCGGAAGCGGCCGAGACGAAGCACGACGGCCCGCTCCCATTGGTCCGCGACCTTGATGGAATAGGCGACGACGAAGCCGACCGCCACCGACCCGAGGCCGAGCCACGCGCCGTGGCGATAGTCGTAGGGGGAGGCGGTCAGGTAGGCGAGAGCCCAGCCGAGCGCCACGATGATGACGAACAGCAAAGCGGGCAACGCGTTGGGTCTTCTCATGCGCTTCCTCCTCTTTCGCGGGCGTGCTCGCCCGTGGCGCTCATTTTCGCACGTCGTCCCGGCCGACGCTCGCATGTTCGCGGCCACAAGCGCCAGTTGCGGCGCAACATGGAGGAGGGCATGATCGCCTCGCCGCAAGACCGGAACGAGCCCCTATGCAATTCAGCCTCAGCTCCGTCGCCGCGCGCCTATTTGCGCCGACGCGTGAAGCGCTTGCACTGTGGGGCGTCGTCGTCTTCGCGGGTTCGCTCGGTCTGTTCCTATGGGGCCTCGGCGCGGCGCGAGACATCTACTTCGACGAGACCTGGTATGTTGCGACGGCGCGCACGCTGATCAAGTCGGGCGTAATGCTGCACCAGGAGCATCCGCCTCTCGGCAAGCAGTTGATAGCCTGCGGCATGCTGCTATTCGGCGACGATCAGCTCGGCTGGCGCGCCATGAGCGCGCTGTTCGGCGCACTGACGCTGGTGGGGACCTTGCTCTGGTCGTTCGCGCTGCTGCGCAGCGTCGCGCAAGCGCTGTGGGCGTGCGCCGTCACCGCCTTCGACTTCGTCGTCTATGTCCAGGCGCGCATCGCCATGCTCGACATCTTCCTCATGGCCTTCTGCGTGTTTGCGCTCGCCTTCTTCACCTTCAGCCTTAAGGAGAAGCGGTCTGAGCGCCGATCCTTCGTCTTCGCGCTGTTGATGGGCGTCAGCTTCGGCCTGGCGGGAGCGTGCAAGCTGTCCGGACTGTTCCCGCTGTTCGGCGTCGTGGCCGTTCGCCTGCTGCTCGCCCTTTTGAAGCTCTGGCGCGTTCGCTTCGAGGATCCCCGCGAGAGCGACTTTTTCACGCCCGAAGCTTGGGGCGCCTTGACCCTCGGCAAGTCGCTGCTCGCCTTCGTCGTCGCACCGTTCCTCGCCTATTTCGCGACCTATCTGCCGCAAATGCTGCACGAAGGAACCATCCTTGAATTCTTCGCCTCGCAGCGGCGCATGATCGCCATCATGACGGGGGTGTCAGCGTCGCATCCCTATTCGAGCCTATGGTTCCAGTGGCCGGCGATGACCCGGCCCGTGTGGTACCTATTCCACATCGAAGGCGCGACCGGCGCCCAATGGAGCGTGAACAATCCGGCGCAGGCGATTGTCGGCATGGCGAGCCCGCTGATCCTCATCGCCGGAGAGGCGGCGATCCTCGCGGCGACATGGCGATGGATCGCGCGGCGCGACACCGACGGGATGATCGTTACGGTTGCGTTTTTCTCGCAATATCTGCCGTGGGCGCTCAACCCGAAGGGGCTCGAATTCTACTACTATTATTTTCCAGCTCTCCTGAGCGCCGGACCGGCGCTGGCGTTGGCGTTCTTTCGGGGCTCTCAGCCGCGCCCTCTCGCGGCGCTCGGGTTTCTCGTCGCGTCCGGGCTCCTGTTCGTCTTCTTCCTGCCGGTGCTGTCCGCCCAGTTTCCGGTCGACCCGGACGCGTTTTCCCGGCGCATCTGGTTCGACTTTTGGCGCTGAGGGAAGGGGGCTTCGGGTTTTCGTTTTGCACGCTGGAACGCTAAACCGAGGCCCATGTCCTTTCGCGAGTCGACTTCCTCTCCAACCGCTCCCGCCCGCATCGGACGCTCCGACCCGGCCTTCTGGCGCATCACCGGGCCTTTGTTCGTCGGCGGCCTGGCGACGTTCGCGGTGCTCTATAGCGCGCAACCGCTGATGCCTGTCTTCGCCCGCGAATTCGCGGTTTCGCCCGCCGTCGCCAGTCTCGCCCTCTCGGCGACGACCGGCGTGCTCGCCGTCGCGATGATCGCGGCGGGAACGCTGTCCGAAGTCTGGGGCCGCAAACGGATCATGGTCGTCTCGTTGGCGGCGAGCTCGCTGGCCACCATGCTGACGGCGCTGGCTCCGAACTGGTCGGTCCTCCTGGCGCTGCGTGCGCTCGCCGGCCTCGCGCTCTCCGGACTGCCGGCCGTCGCCATGGCCTATCTGGGCGACGAAATGGACTCGCAAGCCCTCGGCCTGGCGATGGGGCTCTACATCGCCGGCAGCACGCTCGGCGGCATGAGCGGTCGCATTGCGGTCGCTGCGGTCAGCGACCTGGCGGGATGGCGCTGGGCGATCGCCTCGGCCGGGGCGGTGGGCCTCGTCGGGGCGGCGCTTATCGCGGTCGGACTGCCTCGTGCGCGCGCAGCGTCCCGCAGAGGCGCCGGCGCCGGCCTTCGCGGCCTCGTCGGCACCGTCAGCCGGCATCTCGCCGAACCCGGCTTGCGGCTTCTCTTCGCCGAGGGTTTCCTGCTGATGGGCGCCTTCGTCTGCGCCTACAATTACACCGGCTTCCGGCTCGCGGAGCCGCCCTTTTCGCTCAGCCAGACGATGATCGGCCTCGTCTTCGTGCTGTATCTCGCAGGGGCCGTCAGTTCGACCGTCATGGGCGATCTTGCGGGACGTTACGGTCGGCGTCGCGTGCTGTGGATCGCGATCGCTATCGAGCTTGCCGGAATCGCCGCGACGCTGCCGAACTCCTTGCCTCTCGTCGTCGTGGGGATCGGTCTCATCACCTGGGGTTTTTTCGGAGCCCATTCGATCGCGTCGAGCTGGGTGGGCCTGCGAACGCAGACGGCGCGGGCGCAGGCGTCGGCGCTCTATCTGTTTTTCTACTATCTCGGCTCGAGCGTCGTCGGCTCATTGGGCGGGGTCTTCTTCCAGTGGCTCGGCTGGCCCGGCGTCGCCGGGCTTCTCGCGGCTTTGACGGCTTGCGCGCTGCTGATCGCGCTGCGGCTTTCCAAGGTCCCGCCGCCGGCCCATCTTAGAGGGCGGTGAGGCGGAGCGGCGCGATGGAGTGGGGCGACGAAGGCATCGTCATCGGCGTGCGCCGTCACGGCGAGAATTCGACGATCGTGGAGGCGATGACCCGAGGTCACGGGCGTCACCTCGGTCTCGTGCGCGGCGGCCGCACGGCGCGCTTGCAAAGCGCTTTGCAGCCCGGCAACAGCCTCGGTCTCGTCTGGCGCGCGCGGCTCGACGAACATCTTGGCGCCTATGCGGTCGAACCGCTGGTGATGCGGGCAGGGCGCTTCATCGCGAGCGGCCTCGCGCTTGCTGGGGTCGTCTATCTTGGCGCGTTGCTCCGCCTGCTGCCCGAGCGCGATCCGCACGAATCCCTGTTCGAGGGGCTGGAGCTGATCGCGGACCACCTCGAGGAGGCGGGCGTGGCGCCAGCGCTGGTCGCGCGTTTCGAGGCGCAGGTGCTTGCGGAATGCGGTTTCGCCCTGGACCTCGAGCGCTGCGCGGCGACGGGGACGCGCGAGGATCTGATTTACGTCTCGCCAAAGTCAGGCCGCGCCGTCAGCGCTTCGGCCGGCGCGCCCTGGCGCGACCGGCTCCTCCCGCTGCCGGCGTTTTTGCGGCAGGACGCTGCGCCGCCCCCGAAGGCGGAGGAGATCGCCGACGCCTTCCGCCTCACCGGATATTTCCTCATGCGTGACCTCTTCGCCCCGCGCAGCCTGCCGTTGCCCGACGCGCGACGCGCCTTCCTCGCCGCCGCGGCAAAGGCGGAGAGCGAGTAGCGGCGCTGCTATGCGCTATTTGCGCGGTGTGTGAGGCGCTTCTCACCGACAAGCGAGGGAACCCCCCCCGAGGGGCTTGCGCCCGGCGGCCTTCGGGGCGGCCTCGACCGGCGTCAGCGCTGCAGGGTGGAAGAAATTTCAAGCCGCCGCCACTTATTCGTCACGTTCTGCGCTCCTGGCTGTATCCCCCGCACGAAGTCACTACGACTTTCATTGCAACAGCTTCAATTGAGCAACATCGGTCCAAGACAGCCGCCGATCTCAGCGTGCCGCGACCGTCAGGCCCGCAAGGCGCTATGGCGAAAGCGTAATTTGAATTGCGGCAGCGAAACTAAAGACAGGACGCAGCGTCCCCGCGGGACGGCGAACGCCGCGAAGGCATTCCGGTCCTTCTTTCGGCAAAAGAGACAATATTTAAGAATGCAATATTGCTTGAATAGATGTGATAGATCCGCTCCGCCGCGCGTCATATTACAATAGAAATATTTATTTGCGATCATTGGCCACGAGCACTTAGGTCATACACGATAACTTGTCCACATAACGGACATATTTCTCGGCAAAAACGTATGAGATCGAACTGATAACAGACAAATGATATGTGCGGGCGGGGACGACATTCCTCACGATAGCTAACGAACACGACCGGATCCTTCCATAACCTTAAGCCGCTTTTCAACAAAGGCGACGACGGGAGGAGTTTGTCTATGAAAAGTAAGGATGAGTATTTGAAGTCTGTCGTTATTGCGGCGGCGATTGTGTCCGCCTTTTTCACAAATGGTGCGCAGGCGCATGGCGCCGCGCCACATTCCAACTCCAACGGCCAGGCGGCTTCCGGAGTCGGGTCCCATGGGCAAGTCCGAACAGGAAGCAGCGTGATCGTCGAGGCGATGCGTTGGATCGGCTCCCGCAACATGACGGGAATGGCCGGGCCCTGGTGCGCTGACGCCGTTTCCTTCTGGCTTCGTCGCACGGGTCATCGCCCGCTCGCGAACCGCATGGTGTCCTCGGCGCTGGCCTACGGTCCGCGGCTCCCTGGTCCTCGAGTTCGGCGCGCTTGCGGTGATCGGCACCCGGCGCGGCTGGGCCGGCCATGTCGGCGTCGTCGAGGGCGTCGAGCCGAATGGCTCGATCCGCCTGATCTCAGGCAACTGGGGCCACCGCGTCGCCGAGTTCGGTGATTTCTCGCAGCGCCGTCATCGCTTTCGTGCAGGTCGACTGACCTCAGCCGCCGATCGGCGCGAAACGGATGATTCGGCAGGCGTCTCCTGCCTGGGCCGCCGGCGCGTGGGGCGCGCGCACCACCAGCGCGTCTGCCCGCGCGAGCGCCTTCACGAGCGATGAATCCTGCGACGCGATCGGCGTCGCGAGGAAAGCGCCGTCGTCGTCGCGCGTCAGGGTCACGCGCATATAGTCTTGGCGCATGGCGTTGGCTTCGAGGCGGACGGCGAGCCGCGCCGGCTCGCTCGGGTCACCGCCGGCGTCCGGGTCGCCGACCAAGGCGCGCAGCAGCGGTCGCAAGAACAGCAGCGCGCAAACCGTCGAGGATGTGGGATTGCCGGGCAGGCCGAGCACGTGTATCGCGCCGAGCCGACCATGGAGCAGCGGCTTGCCCGGACGCATGGCGATGCGCCAGAAGCCGAGCTCCATGCCGGCGCCGACCAGCGCCTTCTGAACCAGGTCGTAGTCGCCGACCGACGCGCCGCCGAGTGTGATGAGAACGTCGGCCTTGACCTCCCGCGCTCGCGCGACGCTTCGTGAGAGAGCCGCGGAATTGTCGACTGCGATGCCGAGGTCGATCGGCTCGCCGCCCGCCGCAGCGACGATGCCAGCCACCGCGAAATTGTTCGAGGCGACGATCTGCGCCGGCCCGGGCGTCTGTCCAGGCGCAACGAGTTCATCGCCAGTGGCGAGAATTGCGACGCGGGGGCGTCGGCGCAACGGAAGCGTCGGATGATTGGCGGCGGCGGCGAGCGCCACGTCGCGCGGGGTCAGGCGCTGACCGGCTTGCAGCAGCATCTCGCCTTCGCCGAAGTCGCAACCGCGCGCGCGGACATTGTCGCCCAGCGTGACGCGCTCGGCGAGCGTCACCGAGCTGCCCTCGCTCCGCGCCTCTTCCTGGATGGCGACCGCATCGGCGCCCTCCGGCAGCGGCGCGCCGGTGAATATGCGCGTCGCCTGGCCAGCCGCGAGCCGGGCTTCGAAGGCGTGTCCGGCCGCCGCTTCCCCAACCACTTCGAGGCGGGCGCCGGCGTTCGCTGCGTCGGCGGCGCGCAGAGCATAGCCGTCCATCGCGGAAATGGCGAAGGGCGGCTGGGTGCGCAGCGCGCGCACATCGCGCGCCAGTGTGCGTCCGAGCGCTTCGCTCAAAGGCGCCGTCTCCTCGTCCAGAGGCTGCGTTACCGAGGAGAGCACCCGCGCGAGAGCCTCCGCAACCGAAATCAAGCCGCCGCCGCTCATGTCGGTTCGCCCTCGGCGCGCCATTCGCCCGATTTGCCGCCCCGCTTCTCGATCAGCCGCACACCCTCGATCCGCATACCGCGATCGACCGCCTTCGCCATGTCATAGACAGTCAGGCAGGCGACGGTGACGGCGGTCAGCGCCTCCATTTCGACGCCGGTTTGCCCGTGCGTCTTGGCTTCCGCGCGCACCACGACGCCGGGCAGCGCATGGTCGGGGGCAAGATCGACCGCGATCTTGCTCAAGGCGATCGGGTGGCAGAGCGGGATCAGCTCGTTCGTGCGCTTCGCCGCCATGATCCCGGCGATGCGCGCAGTTCCCAGAACGTCGCCCTTCTTGGCGTCGCCGGAAAGGATGAGCGCCAACGTCTCGGGAAGCATGGCGACGCGCCCCTCGGCGATCGCAATACGGTCGGTCGACGCCTTGTCGGAAACGTCCACCATGCGCGCCTCGCCGGAGGCGCCGATATGGGTAAGGCCAGTCATGCACGTTTCAAGCAAGTTTTGCCGGCGCTGGCAATGGCTCGAGTCCGGCCGGCCATTGCCTCCGCCTGCCACGTCGGCTAATGCGATTTCCATGGTCCAGACGCAACTTCAATCCGGCCGCGAATGCGGAACCTGCGCCCTGTGCTGCAAGGTCTATCACGTTCCGGCTGTCGAGAAGCCGGCGGGCGTCTGGTGCCGGCATTGCCAGCCGGGCGTCGGCTGCGGGATTCATGAAACGCGGCCAGTCCATTGCCGGCAGTTCTTCTGCCTCTGGATGACCGATGGGAACGTACCCGACGTCTGGAAGCCGGAGCGTTCGCGCATCGTGCTGACGATCTTTCCCGCCAATGGCTTTCTCTACGCCCAAGTCGATCCTGGTTCACCCCAGGCCTGGCGCAAGGAGCCCTATTACGGCGACCTCAGGCGAATGGCCAAGCGCTTCAACGCCCGGAACCGGCACGTGATCGTTTTCGTCGGCGACGTCGCGACGCTCATCATGCCAGACGAGGCGGTTTCCCTCGGCAAGATGAGCGCGGAGGACAATTTCCACGTCGAACCCGCTTTCGGACCGAAGGGCCCGACCTACAGGGCGGTGCGGGCCACGCAACCCCCATCACCCTGAGGCGCGTCGAAAGACGCCTAGGGACGGGCGCGTTGGGGCCGTCCTGGAAGGCGCCGTTATTACGAGCTGGCGCGGTGGCTCTGCATTCATATTGGCTCGGCCCGATGTTGAAGTCTTCGGACGACATGGCGCTACGCTCCGCCATGGCGTCGTTCGTGGACGAGCCGGAACACCGCGGGCACGAAGAATAGCGTGGCGATAGTCGAACAGATCAGGCCGCCGATCACGGCGCGCCCGAGCGGCGCGTTGTTCCCAGCGCTGAGCGCCATCGGCGACATGCCGATGATCATGGCCAGACCCGTCATCAGTACGGGGCGGAAGCGCGTGAAGCCGGCATCGATCGCCGCCGTAGCGACGTCGGCGCCCTCGGCGAGCCTTTCGCGCGCGAAACTCACCACCAGGATGCTGTTCGCGGTCGCGACGCCCATACACATGATCGCGCCGGTGAGAGCGGGGACCGAAAGCGTCGTGCGCGTAACGAACAACATCCAAACGATGCCCGCCAGCGCCGTCGGCAGGGCGCTGACGATGACGAAGGGATCGCTCCAGGACTGAAAATTGACGACGATAAGCAGGTAGATCAGCACGATCGCCAGCGCGATGCCGGCATAGAGCTGGGAGAACGCGTAAGCCATGGTCGCGGTTTGACCGCGCATCACAACGGTCGAACCGGGCGGCGCTTCCTTGGCCGTCTCATCCAGGATCTTCCGGATGTCGCGCGATACGCCGCCGAGATCGCGCTCGTTGTTCGTAGCGAAGATGTCGATGACCGGCTGGACTGCGTAATGCGAAACGACCGACGGACTCGCCGCGCGGCTGAGCCTGGCGACGCCGCCGAGAATTTGTGACGCGTCGGCCTCTGAAGCTGGAATATTTTCCAGGTTCGAAGTCGAACTGAGCCAATACTGCGGGGTCTGCACAACGATTTGATAGGCGACGCCATTCCTGGGATTGATCCAGAACGTCGGGGCGAGCTTGAAACTGCCAGACAGCGAGTTCTGCATGCTCTTGGCGATGTCGCCCTCGGTGAGACCGATAAGCGCCGCCTCTGCACGATTGACGTCGACCTTGAACGTCGGATTGTTGAACGCCTGCTGAATGCGTGCGTCCGCCACGCCCGTCACCCGCGCGATCCGCTTCAATAACAGGTCCGCGTACTCGCGGTCCTTGTTCTGATCGGGCCCGACGACTTGAACGTCGATCGGCGACGGCAGGCCGAAATTGAGGGTCTGCGAAACGATGTCGGCGGCAAGGAACGCGAAGGAAGCGCCGGGAAACGATCGCGGCAGGGATTCGCGCAGCGCCTTTACATAGGCGTCCGAATTGCCGCGATGCTCGCGATTGAGACTGATCAAGATGTCGGCGTCGCCGGGACCGACAGTGCCGGAATTGTTGTAGGCGGAGTTGATGCCGCTGAGCGGCAACCCGATGTTGTCGACGATCGGGCCGAGCGCGTCGGGAGGGATCGTCCTGCGGATCGCGTCCTCGACCCGAGTGCATAGCCGTGCGGTCTCCTCAATGCGCGTTCCGGTTGGAGCACGCACGTGAAGCTTGAGCTGAGCGCTCGCGACCAGAGGAAAAAAATTCTCGCCCAGGAACGGGGATAGCGCGAATGAGCCGCCAACCGCGATGAGAAAGCCGACGATAAAAACCCCGCCCGCGCCGACCGCGGCTGTCACGAGCCGCCGATATTCTGCTCGGGCGCGTTCGAATTGACGCGCGAACCCACGTTGAAACAGCACCAACGGATTGCGCGTCGGCGCCCCGCGATCCCCCTCGTCGCGCCTGCGCTGATCGACCAAGAGATAGAGCGCCATTGTCGACACGAGCGTGCGAGAGAGGACGTACGAAGCCATAAGCGCGAACACGACCGCTTCCGCCATCGGGCGAAAAAGGAAACCCGATACGCCCCCGAGATTGAACATCGGCACGAACACGACGCAGATGCACAATAGGGAGACCGTCGCGGGAATGACGATCTGCCGCGCTCCGTCCATGATCGCGCTCTCGATGTCCTTGTCCTGATCGAGATGCCAGTTGATGTTCTCGATCGTCACGGTGGCGTCGTCGACGAGGATGCCGACCGCGAGCGCGAGACCTCCGAGGGTCATGATGTTGATGGTCTCGCCAATCGCAGCGAGCGCCGCGACGGAGGCGAGAATCGCCAGGGGAATCGAGGTCGTGATGATAAGCGTCGAGCGCCAACTGCCGAGAAACACAAGGATCATCAGTCCCGTCAAGGCGGCCGCAACGACGCCTTCGAAGATGACCGAATTCACGGCCGATTCGACGAACGGAGACTGATCCCCGACCGCCTCCAAATGCAAACTCGCCGGCAGGGTCTCGCGCAGCTTGGGAAGCAGCGCCTTCACGCCGTTGATGACGTCGAGGGTCGAGGCCGATCCGGCCTTGAGGATCGTCATCAACACCGCATTGGCGCCATTCACGCGCACCATATTGATTTGCGGCGGGCTTCCGTCGTGCGCGTAGGCGACGTCGCGAATGAAGATGACCGCGCCGTCGACGACGCGGATCGGCAGGTCGTTGAGGCTGGCGAGCTGGGTCGGAGAACCGTTGAGGGAAATGACATACTCGAATTTGCCGACCTTTTCCGTGCCGACCGGCGTCACGATGTTCTGTTGACCAACGGCGCTGACGATGTCTTGAGCGGATAGCCCGTACGCCTCCAGCTTTCGCTGATCGACGTCGATCTGGACTTCGCGAAACTTGCCGCCGTAGGGGGAGGGAATGGACGCGCCGGCGACGGTCGCCAATTGCGGGCGAATGAAATTTTGACCGGCGTCGAACAACTGCTCCTGGGAGAGCGATTGGCTCGACAACGCCAACTGCAGAACCGGCACGGTCGTCGCGCTGAAGCTGAGCACGTACGGCGGCGTGATTCCTGGCGGCAGCAGCTTCAACACCGTTTGGGAAGCCGCGGTGACTTGCGCAAGCGCAGCGTTGATATTGACCTTCGGCTGGAAGAACACCTTCACGACGCCGTATCTCGGCAGAGACTGCGATTCGATATGCTCGATGTCGTTGACCTGAGTGCTCAGCGTGCGCTCGTAATAGTAGATCACTCGCTTCGACATATCGTCGGCTGGCAGACCGTCGTAAGTCCACACGACGGCGACGACCGGGATACCGATGTTGGGGAAGATGTCGGTGGGCGTCTTTATCCACGCCGTCACACCAAAAATGACGATGAGTATCGCCATTACGACGAATGTGTACGGTCGGCTAAGGGCGATCCGAACGAGTGCGATCATCGTGTTTGTCGCCCGAAAGGATTGCGCGTCGAGGTGCGCGAAAGCGCGCGGCCCAAACCCGCAGAGCAGCGGAGCCGCGCCGCCGCATCACGATTACGTTACCACCAAGAGAACAGGCCGTTTATTAAATAATATTTTGGCTTTACATGACTCGACGGTTTTCACGGGGTCGGAGAGTTGAAGCGATCGAGGTTCAGGGAAAAGCGGATCAGGCCGGCGCGAGGACCGCAGATCAGACACGCAAGCACGGCGCCCCTTCCGATGCCGAGCCATGGACAGGGTTGAGAAAGCCCGGCAAGCCTGAAACATTGCGGCCAGCCGCGCACATTTCCCCGGAGCCTTCCCATGCGTCAGCTCGCCGTCAGTTCACCCCAGGAGACCGTGCAATGAACGACGTCGCAGCTCATCTCGCCCGCGCGATCGCTCAAGGGCGAGGCCTCGCCGAGACCGACCTCGTGCTCAAGGGCGGCCGCATCTTCGATCTCGTCACGGGGGAATTGACCCGCAGCGACGTCGCGATCACAGGCGATCGGATCGTCGGAACGCACGGGGAGTATCGCGGCGCAATCGAGGTCGACGTCGCGGGCAAGGTCGTCGTTCCCGGCTTCATCGACACGCATCTGCATGTCGAATCTTCGCTCATCACGCCGCTCGAGTTCGACCGCTGCGTGCTCGCGCACGGCGTGACGACGGCGATCTGCGACCCGCACGAGATCGCCAACGTGCTCGGCGCCGCCGGCATTCGCTATTTCCTCGACGCTTCGATTGCGACGGCGATGGATTTGCGGGTCCAGCTTTCGAGCTGCGTGCCGGCAACCCATCTCGAAACCTCCGGCGCGCGCCTGGAGGTGGAGGATCTGCTGCCGCTCGCGAGCCATCCCAAAGTGCTGGGCCTCGCCGAATTCATGAATTTCCCCGGCGTCCTTGCGCGCGATCCCGCCTCGATCGCCAAGCTCGCCGCCTTCCAGGGACGACCGATCGATGGCCATTCCCCACTGTTGCGCGGCCTCGATCTCAACGGCTACCTCGCGGCCGGCATTCGCACCGACCACGAAGTGACGAACGTGCCCGAGGCGTTGGAGAAGCTCGCCAAGGGCATGCAGATTTTGGTGCGCGAGGGTTCGGTCTCCAAGGATCTCCACGCGCTGGCGCCGATCGTCACCGAGCGCCATTCGCCCTTCATCGCCTTCTGCACGGACGATCGCAATCCGCTCGACATCGCCGAAGAGGGCCATCTCGACTTCATTATCCGCACCGCCATCGCGCTCGGCGCGCCGCCGCTCGCCGCCTACCGCGCCGCCAGCATCTCGGCCGCGCGCATCTTCGGCTTCAAGGATCGTGGTCTCGTCGCGCCCGGCTGGCGAGCCGACCTCGTCGTCGTCGACGATCTGGAATCGTGCGCCGTTTCTCGCGTCCTGACGGCAGGGAGGATTGTCGGCGAAGACCTTTTCGCTGCGCGCGGTTCGATTGCCCCGGTTGGCCGGGGCAGCGTCAAGGCGCGGCGCGTCTCGGCGGCGGATTTCGTCGCGCGCGGGCAGGGGCCCTCGACCCAGGCGATCGGCGTGGTTCCGGGCAAGATCATCACCGAGCGCGTGCCCGCCGTGCTGCCTTTCGCCAATGGCCTGAGGGGAATCGATCTCGACCAGGACTTGGTCAAGGTCGCCGTCGTCGCGCGCCACGGCGTGAACGACAACATCGCCGTGGCCTTCGTGCGCGGCTTTGGCATGAAGCGCGGCGCGATCGCCTCTTCGGTCGGCCATGACAGCCACAACATCACCGTCGTCGGCGCGAGCGAAGAGGACATGGCGGTCGCGGTCAACCGGCTGATCGAGATCGAGGGAGGCTTCGTCGTCGCGGAGGGCGGGCGCGTCCTGGCCGAACTCGCTCTGCCGATTGCGGGGCTGATGAGCCTCCTCAGCTTCGAGGAGGTCCACAAGGCGCTGATCCCGCTGCGCGCGGCCGCCAAGAGTCTGGGCGTCGTGCTCGCCGAACCGTTCTTGCAAGTGGCGTTCCTGCCGCTGCCGGTGATCCCGCACCTCAAGATCACCGACAAGGGCCTCGTCGACGTCGACAGGTTCGAGCTCGTGCGGGACTAGAGGCTAAGGAAACTGGTCCGCCGCGCGCGTGGCCGAATAGTTGAAGACGATCGCGAGCAGGAGCCAAGAGAGGATCATCAGTGAGCCTCCGATCGGCGCCGCGAAGGGAAACAGCCGCGCGCCGGAAAAGGCGCGGGTGGCGAGATCGGCAGAAAACACAATCGTGCCGATCGCCAACGCAAAGCCGCCGATGAGCAGAACGCGCGGGCGGGGCCGCTGGCGCGCGTGCGCGCTCGCGCCGAGCAGGGCCGCGGCGTGCAGCACGAGAAACATCGAGGCGGTCGTCGCCAAATCGCCGCCGCCGGCATGCTCACCCAAGGCCGCTATAGCGACTCCGGCGGCGCCCATCAGGGCGGCGACCGTGGCGAGGGCGTCGGCGACGCGGGTCAATGGCGGACTCCTTTCGGATGGATTGCGAATGGCAAACGCCCCGATCTGCCGCGAGCTGTCAAGACAGCGATATGTCGCAGCGTAACTCTCATGCAACCATACGGAAACGTGAGCACTCTCCGCAGCATATCGGTGACCCGCGGTCGAGATTTCGCCGCAGGCCGCCAGTATTGACCGAATCAATTGGCGCCAGATCGAACATTTTGCGCCGTTCGTCGTTATAGCGCTTGCATGCGTCGTCGCGTAATCGCGCGCGCCGGGCGGCGCCGAGGAAAAAAACTATGAATTGTTTAAGGAAGCGGTCGCTCCGCATGGCCGTGGCCACCGTGCGCGCCGGAGCGGATGCGGCGGTCACGATCGCCGTGCGAACCCACAAGCTCACGACTCCCGACATCAAGGGGACGAGCGCGCAAGCGCGCGAGGCGCGTCGCATGGTCGAGGAAAAGGTCGTCGCCGCCTGCGAGGGCGCCTTCGCTGCGCAAATGGCGTGGGGCGCTTTCCTGGTGAAAGCCGCGTTCGGCGGCGTCCGCACCGTCGAGGACGCGGCGCTCGGCCTCGCTGGCGTAGCCGAGGCTGCGGTCGCCCCCGGGCGCCGGGCGGTGCGCGCGAATGCACGGCGCCTTACCGGCCGCCCTGGCCCGGGCTAAGGTCCGCCGCGCCACGGAGCTGAAGGCCGCCATGAACATCCTGCACGTCCTTCACCATTTCGTCTCGGATTACGGCTACGTCGCCGTCTTCGTCCTGGTCGCGCTGGAGAGCGCCGGCGTACCGATGCCGGGCGAAACGGCGCTGGTGACGGCCGCCGTTCTCGCTGGCCGCGGCGATCTCAACATCGGCCTGGTGATTGCGTGCGGCGCGGCAGCGGCCATACTCGGCGACAACGCCGGCTATTGGGTCGGTCGCGAATTCGGCTTTCCCCTGATTTACCGCTACGGAACCTACATCCGGGTCGATGAGGCGCGCCTCAAGTTGGCGCAATATCTGTTCCAACGCCACGGCGGCAAAATCGTATTCTTCGGCCGCTTCGTCGCCGTGCTGCGGGCGTTCGCCGCCTTCCTCGCCGGCGTCAATCACTTGCCCTGGCCGCGGTTTCTGGTCTTCAACGCGCTCGGGGGCATCGTTTGGGCGACCATTTTCGGGCTGGGCGGCTATTTTCTCGGCCAAGCCTTCGAGCACTATGCGCGACCGGTCGGCGTAACCGCGCTCGTCGTGGCGGTGATCGGCGCTGTCGCCGCCAGCCGCTTCATCGCCCATCACGAGAAGCTGTTGCAAGCCAAGGCCGAAGCGGCATTTCCAGGGCCGCTCGTCGCGCCCCGGCCGCGTTAAACCGTGCAGCGATTTGATCGCCGCACGGTCTGGATTCCTCAACTGCCGCGCGCTCTACGCCCAAACCCCGGGAGGCCTGCGCGCGAACCAGGGCTTCGCCTGCTCCAACTGGGCGGCGAGGCGAAAGAGCGTCGCCTCGTCGCCCCAGCGCGCGACGAAATGCATGCCGATCGGCAGTCCCGCCGCGTTCCAGTGCAACGGCAGAGACGCCGCCGGCTGGCCGGTCACGTTGAACAGCGGCGTATAAGGAATGTAGCTCAGCGACTTCTGCGCCAAGAGCTGCGCAAGGCCGGTGAGCTTCACGAACCAGCCGGCATGCAGGCGCCCGAGGATCTCGAGCAGCGCCGCCTGCGCGGGCGAGGGTTTCATCGCGCCAACCAGGGCCGGGGGGGCGGCGAGGGTCGGCGTCAGCAGGACATCGTAGTCGGTGAAAAAGGCGCCGACCGCTCGCGCCCAGTTCTGCAGCGTTCGCGCCGCGCCCGCATAGTCGGCGGCGCTCCAGGATTTACCGAGCAGGCTAATGAGATAGGTCGAGGGCTCGAAATCGGCGAATCCGAGCGACCGCCCGACGAGCCGCTCGGTCGCCTCCACGTCGGCCCGCGTCTCGCCTGCAATGATCTTCAAGAAGGCGAGGATCAGCGGCTCGCGATCGAGCGGCGGCGTCGCCTCGACGACCTCGTGGCCAAGTTCCTTCAGCAGGGCGACGGTCGCCTCCACCCCCTCGACACAGTCGGAATGAACAGCGGGCGCAAAGAACGGAGAGGTCGAAAACGCGATCCGCAACCGGCCGGGCGGGCGCCCGACCTCATCGAGATAGGGCCGCTCGGGCGGCTTGATCTCGTAAGGCGCGCCCACGTCAACGCCTTGTGTGGCGTCGAGCAAAGCGGCGCTGTCGCGAACCGTGCGGGTCACCGCGTGGCCGGCCGAGAAGCCGCGCCAGATCTCGCCGGCGCCGGGGCCGTTTGGCGTGCGCCCGCGGGTCGGCTTGAGGCCGAACAAGCCGCAGCAGGAGGCGGGAATGCGAATCGAGCCGCCGCCGTCGGTGGCGTGCGCCATCGGCGCGAACCCCGCCGCCACCGCGGCCGCTGCGCCGCCGCTGGAGCCGCCGGGACTGTGGTCAGGGTTCCAAGGATTGCGGCACGGCCCCAGCGCGATCGATTCGGTGACCGGAGCGAGGCCGAACTCGGGCACATTGGTCTTGCCCACGAAAACGAGGCCGGCCTTACGGTACCGTGCGATAACCTCCGCGTCCGTTTCGCGCGGGACGCCGACGAGATGGCGGTTGCCTTGGCTCATCGGCGCGCCGGCGACCGGCGCCATCAGATCCTTGATGAAGAAGGGCACGCCCGCGAATGGGCCGCTGAATGCGCCGGCCGCGGCTTTGCGCGCGCTCTCGTAGAGCTTCCAAACGACCGCGTTGAGACGGGGATTGCCTTTCTCGACACGCGCGATCGCCTCTTCGAGGAGCTCCGCAGGCGTCACCTCGCCCTTGCGCACCAGCTCAGCGAGGCCCAGCCCGTCATAGTCGGCGTAGTCCGCAAAGCCGCCCAAGTTCGCCCCTTCGGAAGTCGCGCCCGTTCGCGAGCCGCCCGCAGCGCAATTGTCGGGGGAATCGCCGGCGCCAGCAACCCAAATCGCGCGCGCGAGGCGCGCGGAGCCGCAATTTGGTCAAATGAAGCCTACCTTTATGCGCGACGATTGCCTTGCGCGGCGAAGCGGCTATTGTCCCGCGCGCCAAGCTGGGGAGCAGGCAGGATCAACGTTTGGATGAACACGGACATTCGCATAGCGCTCGACGCCATGGGGGGAGACCATGGACCCTCGGTGGTCCTGGATGCGGCGGCGATCGCGCTCGAGCGACGGCCGGACGTCGAATTCATCATCTACGGCGATCAGAAGACGGTAGCGCCGCTGCTGCTGGCGCGCGCCGCGCTGGCGCGCAAGTCGCGATTCGTCCATTGCGACGTCGCAATCAAGATGACCGACAAGCCCAGCCAAGCGCTGCGCTCCGGTCGACGCTCGTCTTCGATGTGGATGGCGATCGAGGCGGTGAAGAAGGGCGAGGCGGATTGCGTGATCTCGGCCGGCAACACCGGCGCGCTGATGGCGATGGCCAAAGTGTGCCTCCACACGATGCCGCTGATCGAGCGGCCGGCGATCGCCGCGATGTGGCCGACGGTGCGAGGCGAATCAATCGTGCTGGACGTCGGCGCCTCGATCGGCGCTGACGCCGAGCACCTTATCGATCTCGCGATCATGGGCGCGGCGATGGCGCGCATCGTCTTTGACATTGAAAGCCCGACGGTCGGGCTCCTGAATGTCGGGGTCGAGGAGATCAAGGGCATCGAGGAGGTCAAGACCGCTGGCCGCGTGCTGCGCGAGACGGTGCTTCCTCACATGCGCTATCACGGCTTTGTCGAGGGCGACGATCTCGGCAAGGGGACCGTCGACGTGGTCGTCACCGAGGGGTTCACCGGCAACATCGCTCTGAAAACCGCCGAGGGAACCGCCAAGCAGATCGGCCAATACATCCGCGACGCGATGGGCCATAGCTGGATGTCGCGCCTCGGCTATCTCCTCGCGCGCGGCGCCTTCAAGGCGCTGCGGGAGAAAATGGATCCAGGCCGGGGCGCCGGAGGCGTTTTCCTCGGACTTGACGGCGTCGTCATCAAGAGCCATGGGGGCGCGGACGCTGAAAGTTTCGCTGGCGCGATCGAGGTCGGCTACGACATGGTGCGTCACGAATTGTTGGGGAAGATCCGCGATATGATCGCTCAAGCGAACGAAGCGCGGACTCGCGCCGCGGCTCCCGCGGTATCGTGACCTCATGCGCCCTTGGGAAGAACGCCGTTGAAGACCGTCACCAAACTCCGCTCCGCCGTCAGAGGCATCGGCTCATATCTGCCGAAGCGCATGATCAGCAACGCCGAAATGGCGACGATCGTCGACACCAGCGACGAATGGATCCAGCAGCGCACCGGTATTCGTGAGCGCCACATCGCGGCGGAGGACGAGACGACGTCGACGCTCGCCGCCAAGGCCGCAGAGGCCGCCCTCGCCAATGCCGGGCTCACGCCGGCGGACATCGACCTCGTCGTCGTCGCGACCTCGACGCCGGACTACACCTTTCCCTCCGTCGCAACGCAGGTTCAGGACCGTCTGGGCATGACGCACGGCGCCGGATTCGATCTCCAGGCGGTGTGTTCCGGTTTCGTCTTCGCGGTGACGACGGCCGACAAGTTCCTCGTCTCCGGCTCCCATAAGCGCGCGCTGGTGATCGGGGCGGAGACCTTCTCGCGCCTGCTCGACTGGTCCGACCGCACAACCTGCGTCCTGTTCGGCGACGGCGCCGGAGCGATCGTGCTCGAGGCGGTGGAGAGCGACGGCGATCTGCATTCGCCCGGAGTCATTTGCAGCAAGTTGCGCTCAGACGGTCGACATCGCGCCAAGCTCTATGTCGACGGCGGCCCCTCGACGACCAAGACGGTCGGCCACCTCCGAATGGAGGGTAAAGAGGTGTTCAAGCACGCCGTTGGCATGGTCACCGACGTCATCCGCGCGTGTTTCGACGATGCGAATGTCGGCGCCGACGACATCGACTGGTTCGTGCCGCATCAGGCCAATCGCCGCATCATCGACGCCTCCGCCGACAAGCTCGGCATTGCGCGCGAAAAGGTGGTCGTCACGGTCGATCGGCACGGCAACACCTCCGCCGCGTCGATCCCGCTGGCCCTCAATGTCGCGGTGCGCGACGGGCGCATCAAGAAGGGCGACCTCGTGATGATCGAGGCGATGGGCGGCGGCTTCACCTGGGGCGCCGCGCTGATCCGCTGGTGACGCCCTTCACGCGAGATTGGGTCATGCGCGGAGAGACGCGATGCTTGCGCTGGCGCCGATTGTCTCTGCGATCGAAGCGCGCGGACTCGCCGCACGCGGCGCCTTCGCGCTCGAGGACGCCGACCGGTCGGGCGGCCTCGACGGTTTCGCCGCGATCGTCCTCATCGGCGCCGCCGGCGCACACGGCTGGGACGCCTTCGCAGCCTCGCCCGAAGCGCGCGATGGTGACGCCGATCCGCTTGATCGCTGGAGCCGCCGCGTCATCGATGCGCTCGCGGTCGAGATCGGCGCAAGACCGCTCTTTCCCTTCGGCGGCCCGCCGTACTGGCCCTTCCAACGCTGGGCGTTGCGCGCCGAATCGGTCCACGCCTCGCCGCTCGGCCTCCTGATCCATCCGGACTTTGGTTTGTGGCACAGCTACCGCGGCGCGCTCGCCTTCACGCGGCCAATCGCGATTCCGGCCCGCGAAGTCCGCGCCAGCCCATGCGAAACTTGCGTGTCCCGCCCGTGCCTCTCTGCATGTCCCGTCGGCGCTTTCGCCGCGACAAGCTACGACGTCGCGGCCTGCGCCACGCATCTGCGCAAGGAAGCGGGGAGGGCGTGCATGAGCGGCGGTTGCCTCGCGCGGCGCGCCTGTCCGGTCGGCGCTGAGTATGCGCATCGGCCGGAGCAGGCGGGCTTTCACATGCGGGCGTTTCTGAGCGCGCGCGGTACGAACGAATAGTGCGACAACGGGGCGCGTGCACCGCGGGTCAATCAACGGGCGTCCGCCAGGAAAAACCGAACCATCTCAGCAGATGCGTCAGGACCTTTGGAATCTGTGAACGATCCGTTGGGATTTCCGCCAGACCAGGCATGGCCGGCGCCGGTGATCCGCCACAGTTCGACGACCGGAACGCCATCCGAGTCAAGGAAAGCCGTGCTCGCGTAGTGGCGACCGCCCGCAACACCTTTGCTTTCGAATCGATGATGCTCGAGCTCCAGTTGCGCGCGGGCGACGTCGACGACCCGGTCAGCGTTTGCGGGATGAACCGTTCGATCTCGGGCGCCATGAAACACGATCGTGCGGACGCGAGGCTTTGCGTCCGACGCGACATTGAGGTTTTCAGTTGGGGAAATCTCAGTGGGCCCTCGCATCGCCGCAAAGGCGGAGATCACATCCTTCGCGGAGCGGTAGGCCAGCCCCGAATGAACGCCGACAGCGGCGTAGAGGTCGGGATAGGTCTCGCCCATCACCGCCGCCATGGCCCCGCCGGCAGATAGGCCGGCCACGAAGACGTTGCGGCGATCGAGGCTGAACGCCGAGACGATGTCCCGCGTGAGGCCCGCAATTATGGAAGGCTCCCCGGCGCCCCGGAATTGGTCGGCTGGATTGAACCAGTTCCAGCATGATGACGCATTCGCGGAGCGCGCCTGGCTCGGATAGGCGACCAAGAGACCGTGGGACTCGGCAACAGCGTTCATGTTCGTGCCGACTGCGAAATCGTTTGGGTCCTGTTTGCACCCGTGCAGCATGACAATCAGGCCGCGCGGAGCATCCGGCGCCGAGGCGGGAATGTAGAGTTTGTAGTCGCGCGTTCCGGCCGCACATGTGAAGGATCGTGTCAGGAATTGCGCGCCGTCTGGCACTGCCGGGGGGCTCGCTGGCTTCGTCGCGTACTTTGCAGCGAAGAAGGCAGGCGACGCCGACGAGCCCTCGCGCAATGCCCGCAACACCTCGCCCAGCGGCTTTCGCACGCGCTGTGGACGTTCAACAGCTCCGAAGCTCGTGGCGGCGCTCGCACTTGTTGGCGCGGCGGACGCGGGCTGCCTTTCGCGGTGGGCCTCCTCGTGTTCTGGATCGCGCTCGTTCAGGCACAGCGTCGAACGTAAGTTCAGACCATCGGCCGGGCTGTTCGAGAATGCTGCATCGTCATCGCTGATGTTTGGCCGCCCGGTAACGGCTTGCAGGATGATCTTCGTTGCGTTCGTCACATTGTTCGCGCGCGTTGAGAGGGTGGCCAATCGCATGGCTTCAGCGAAATCGATTTTCATGAGCGTGTTCCTTTTTGCGCGCGCTAGCTTCCCAACTTCGTGCGCTGGGCTAGCGCCGCCTTGACTTCTGCGCTGGCTTGGAGCGCGCCGAGGACAGTTATGGACTCAATGGTCGCGAGGGCGAGTTCAGCGGTCACGTCGGTTGCGATGCGGGCGAGCCCGACCACTCTGACGTGAAGTTTTTCTCCCGCTGCCCTGATCGCTTCGAGATCGGCTCGGCTGTAGTCCCGCAACCCAAGCTCCAAGGTGTGCCGAACGATCGACTTTGTAACGGTCTCTGCGTGCGTTGCGAGCTGGTTGCGAATTGCAGTTCGGATAAAGTCCGTGCGGTTGGAGTAGAATCCTTCCTGCACCAGCAGGTCGATGCGACCGAGGTCGACGTAACCGAGGTTGATCGTGATCTTTTCGGAATCACTGCTTTTTTCGCGCGCTTGTTGACTGCTTGCCACCGGCTCTCCATCCGCATGGATGGTATATGGATGGGGAATCCTAGATTGCAAGCATGCGTCCAAACGGTCCGCTGCGAACTCTAGAGCCATTTGCAAATGGGTTGACGCACCGTCATGGCCGGGCTTGTCCAGGCCTGCCCCGGCCATGACGGCGCGTCCACCAGAATGCAGAAGGCGCTGGCGGCGAACTTGGGGAACGCGGCCGGTCGAGGGGTTACGAGCGACCGCATTCACCCATCGCGGTCATTTGGCCGTCGAATCGCCGGCAGTCCCGGTGGCGCCGCTGTCTCCGCTCGGGCGCGGGCCTAAATCCGGCCCCGGATCGCCGCCGGTGGCGGCTACGGCCAGTCTGGCGATGTAGTGGGCCCAACCTCGCGCGTGGCCGTCGCATTCCTCGGCGTTGGGCAGTCCGGTATGCGTCATGCGCAGCAGGGTGCCGCCGTCCTTGTCGATCAGGTCGATCTCGACGAGGCTGGACCCCGGCGGCACGGCCTCATTGCCTTCCCAACCGAAGCTATAGGCGAGGCGATGGACCGGCACGACCTCGCGGAAGGCGCCGCGCGCGGTGCGGACGCCGAGGCCTTTGACGAGATAGAGTCCGCCTTGATGCGTCTCCGTGGTCGCGTCCGTGCCCATCCAGCGTAGGATTTTCTCCGGATCGGTGAGGAAGGCGAAGACGGTGGCGCACGGCGCGGCGATCTGGGTCTCCCGCCGGACTATGAGCGCTTCATTCATCGGAAGCCTCCTTGGCTGTTGATATGACGCACGAGGGCGGCGCCGTTCGACATCGGCAGGCGGCTCACGACGCCGGGAGGCGCGGTAGGGCGTACGGCCCTCATCAAACCATATCTGCACGGAAGAGTTAACTTGGACACGGGTGATGACAACCGATCGCGCCACCCGCATGATCGGACGATGCAGCTTTCGCAGACGCTTTCTTGGCTGGTCGACGCAGCCGGCGCCTCTCCGGACGCGGACCGATTCCTGGCTGAACTCGGCGCGCGACTGGTCGGGGACGGATTGCCGCTCTCCGGCGGCGCCCTGACGTTCGCGGCGCCGCACCCGATCATCGCGCGCCGCACCTGGCTGTGGCGGTCTGAGACCGGGACCGTCATCGAGGCCTTGGGGTTCGCCGGCGCAGGACTTGCCGGCGCGGGGCCGCCCGGCGACGCCGGGCGGCGCTGGCTGTCCGGGCTTGGAGGCGGCCCAGTGCATGAGGACGCCGTCGGGCGGGGGCCAGACGGGCCCTTGCTCGGCTGGATCGGGCCGCGTCCGTTCAGCCGCGCCGAAGCCGACCGCCTTCGCGAGGCCGCGCGTTTCGCCTCGGCCCCGCTCGCCGCCCTGATGGCGCGCGCAACGCTGACCGCGGCGCTCGAGGCCTATCTCGGCCGGCGCAGCGCGGCGCGAGTGCTGGCCGCTCCGCTGCGGCGCGACGTCGGGGAGACCATCCGAGCAGCGTTGCTTTGCGCCGACCTGCGCGGCTTCACCGCGCTGTCCGAGGCCGCGCCGCCGGCGGCGGTCATCGCCGCCCTCGACGCCTGGTTCGATCGCATCGCCGGCGCCGTGCACGCCTTCGGCGGCGAGGTGCTGAAATTCATCGGCGACGGCATGCTGGCGATCTTTCCTGTCGGCGAAGGCTCGCCAGGCGCCGCCTGCGACGCGGCGCTCAACGCAGTCGCCGCCGCCCGGGCTGGAATGGCGCAACTCGACGCCGTGCGTCGAGAGCAGGGCTTGCCGCCGTTGCCCTTTGGCGCGGCCGTGCATCTCGGCGATATTCTATGGGGCAATATCGGCGCAGCCGACCGGTTGGATTTCACGGCGATCGGCCCAGCCGTCAATCTGGTCGCGCGGCTGGAGGGGCTGTGCCGGCCGCTCGACAGGGCCGTCCTGATTTCGGGCGCGGTCGCCGCCGAAACCAGGACTGCATTGATCCCGCTGGGAACCCATGCGCTGCGCGGCATAGCATCCCCATGCTCCGTCTTTACCGTGCAGGAGACTTAAGCCGGAGCGGAGGCGGATGAATTATCCCTTAGTCCATCACCGCCGCATGACCGTCCGGCTTGGCCGCCGCCACGAGCTTGGGCGAGCGGATGAGGGCCAGCAAGGGGAATGCGCAGAGGGAAACGATCGTCATCAGCAGGAAGTCGTTGGAATAGGCCATCACCGCCGCCTGCTGCGTCACGAGGCCGTCGAGCGTCGCGAGATTGCTGAGGCTGCGACCGGCGAGAAGCAGCGCATTCGGCATACGCATCGCGTCGTTGAACGGCGTGATGTGCTCGGCGAGTTGGCTGTGATACGTCGTCACCATATTGGTCAATTCCGCAATGACGACGGAGATGCCGACCGACGAGCCGATGTTGCGGATGAGCGTCCACAGAGCGGCGCCTTCGGTGCGCATCGCGCCGGGCAGGGTCGCGAAAGCTATGGTGTTGAGCGGCACGAAAACAAATCCGAGCCCGACGCCCTGGACAACCGAATCAATGGCGATCGTTCGGGCGGAGACGTCGGCATTCCAGCCGACCATCACCCACAACGAACCGGTCGCGAGGATCAATCCGAAGAAGATCAAGAGCCTCGCGTCGTATTTGCCCAGCAGTCGGCCGACGATCATCATCGCGAAGAACGTTCCGATCCCTCGCGTGCCGAGGAGATAGCCGCTCGAGAGCACGGGATAACCGAGCAGGTTCTGGATGAAGGGCGTCACCAGGGCCATCGTCGCCAAGAGAATGATCCCGATCAGGAACATGAAGATCAGCGCGATCGAGAAGTTCCAATCACGGAAGATGCGCAGTGCGATGAAGGGACGCTTCGAGGTGAGCGAGTCGACGAGGAAGAAGTAGAAGCCGACGACTGCGAGAATGGCCTCGACGCAGATCTCGGTCGATTCAAACCAGCTTTGCTCCTGTCCGCGATCCAACATCATCTGAAGCGCGCCGATCCCGAGCGACAGGGGGAGGAAACCGAACCACGAAAATGGGATGTCGCGCCGGGTCGCGCTTTCGCGCATGAAGACGGAGAGGCCCGCGACCGTCAGAATGCCGAACGGCAGGTTGACGAAAAAGACCCAGCGCCAAGAATAGTTGTCGGTGAGCCAGCCGCCGAGCGTCGGGCCCATGATCGGGCCGAGCATGACGCCCATGCCCCAGATCGCCATCGCCGAGCCGCGCCTGGCTGGCGGATAGGCGTCGAGCATCACCGCCTGGCTGATCGGCACCAGAGCCGCGCCGAACACGCCTTGCAGGAGGCGGAAGCCGACCATCTGCTCGATACCCTGCGCGACGCCGCACAGCATAGAGGCGACGGTGAACCCTGCGGTGCAGACGATGAACAGCTTCTTGCGGCCGAAGCGCGAGGCCATCCAGCCGAGCGGCGAAGTCATGATCGCCGCCGCGACGATGTAGGAGGTCAATACCCAATTGACCTGATCCTGCGTCGTCGACAGCGAGCCCTGCATATAGGGCAACGCCACGTTGGCGATCGTCGTGTCGAGCGCCTGCATGATCGTGGCCATCATCACGCAGACCGTCAGCATGGCGCGCACGCCGGGCGTCATCTGCTCGGCAGGCGCCTCGCTCATTGCCGCTTCGCTTGTTCGGCGCTGTCGAACCAGGAGACAGCCCAGCCCGTGAGATCGCTCCACAGTCCGTGAAGCGAGCGCGTGCGTCCGGTGTCGATCGACACGACCGCGCTCATGCCGGCGCGGAGGTTGGCGACGTCCTGGTCTGGATCGAACGCGAAGCGCAACGGTACGCGCTGCACGACCTTGACCCAGTTTCCGCTGGCGTTTTGCGGCGGCAGGATCGCGAATTGCGCGCCGGTGCCGGGCGCGATCGACGACACCTTGCCGCGCCACTCCCGGCCAGGGAACGAATCGATCGTCACCGTCGCGGGCTCGCTGGCGCGCACGTAGGTCAGGTCCGATTCCTTCGGATTGGCGTCGACCCAGAGGCCAGTGTCCGCGACGACGGCGAAGACGGGCTGCCCGGCGGGAGCGACACGGCCGAGTTCGATCTGATCGACTTGCGTCGCGACGCCTGCGATCGGCGCGACGACGTTGGCGTTGCGCAGATTGCGTTCGGCGTCCTCGACCTGGGCCGTGGCCTGCATGGAGTCGGGGAAGGTGTCGATCGTCGCGTCGAGTCCGCCGCCGAGCTTGACCTTCGTCGCCTCCTGCTGCTCGCGCACGAATTCGAGAATCTGCCTGGCCTGTACGAGCGCGGCGGCCGAGGTGTCCTCGTCGACCCGCGTCCCAGCAAGCGAATTGACCAGGGCGGCCTTGCGATCAAAGTCGGCCTGGCGAAGATCCACCGCCTGCTTGGCCATCTTGATCTGGTCTTCGTTGCTGGCGTAGGCGGTTTTCAGATTGGCGAATTCGACTTTCGCCGCGGCAAGCCGGGCCTTCGCGAGCGCGAGCGCGGTGCGATAGGGCGCCGGGTCGATGTCGAACAGCGGGTCGCCGACGGCGACTTTCTGGCCTTCGCGCACATGCACCGCGACGATCGCGCCGGCGACTTGCGGCGTGATCAACACCTTGTCGGCGCCGACATAAGCATTGTCCGTCGAGACGTAGCGACCGCCCCCGAGCCACCACAGAAGTCCGAGCGCCACAGCCGCGATCGGCAACACGACGATCAGCACGAAGCGCGCGAAGCCGGAACGGCGCCGCGGGGCAGGGACGCTTGCCGGCTCGGCGGCAGGCGCCGGTTTGGCTGGAGCGTTCGGAACGCCGGCCGGATTGCGGTTCAGCGGCGTCGGTTCCGTCGAACGTTCGCGCGGAGTAGAGGAGGGTTGCGACACGTTTTATGATGCTCCGCTATTCAATTCGGTCTTGAGATTCGAACGGATGCGCTCCAGCCCGGCACGCATCGCGGCGACCGCGGCGTCGTCGAGGCCATTGAGCGCCCGCCCCATCACGGCCTCACCCAGATGGTCAAGCCGCGCGAGAATCGGGGTCGCCTCCGGGGTGAGATAGAGTTGGTTGGTGCGCCGGTCCGCGGCGTCGTCGCGCCGCTCGACGAGACCGGAGGCCGCCAGCTTGTCGACGAGTCGCGCAAGCGTAATCGGCGCGAGGTCAAGCGCGTCGGCGAGTTCCCGCTGGGTGACGCCCTCCGCGCGGCGCAACTTCGTAAGCACTGCCCATTGGGCGCGGGTCATGTTCAATTCGTTCGCGCGCTGATCCGAATAGGTGCGCAACATGCGCGCCACATCGCTGAGCGCGAACCCGAGTTCACGGGCAGGAGAAAGCGACATCACGCCAGTTGCCTCGCTTATGATGTGCTGGCTTATAATAAGGGCAGCCCGTGGCGCAAGTGATTTTCCGCCACATTACGGAACAATCTTTAATGTCCGCTTCGAAGGAACGGGAAGGCGACAAGCGACGTAACATAGCAACTGTAACAAACGTGTGATCTCAGCTTCCGCGATACGTCGAATAGCTCCACGGCGTCACAACCAGCGGCACATGGTAATGTGCTGTCGGGTCCGCGATGGCGAAACGGATCGGCACGACGTCGAGGAACGGCGGCTCGGCGAGAGCCACGCCCTGGCCACGAAAATATTCGCCGACGTGGAAGTTCAGCTCGAATGCGCCGATGTGAATATCGGCTGCGCCGACCAGCGGCGCGTCGGTGCGCCCGTCCACATTGGTTCGCACGCTCGCGATCAATCTCCGCGCGCCGCCGGCGTCGAGCGCGAAAAGTTCGATCGCAACGCCGCGTGCGGGTCCTCCGCGCGTCGTGTCGAGGACATGTGTCGTCAAGCCCGCCATGCGTATTCCTCATCAATTCAGGCCCATTTGGCCGATCGTGTTCGCCCCAGGCGGCAGACAATACGGCCAACAGGCCGAATCGCCATGCGGAAAATGCATAAGTGGATCGCCCACGTTAGGATTGCCAATTCTAAGGCGCCATGAGAGAGACTTCGCCGTTCAGAGGCCTACAAAGTCTAGGAAAGGCGTGAGGGAGGCTGCATGACCGAGGATCCCAAGGGCGACGCCGCCGAGATGCGTGAATGGCTGGAGGCGCTCGATTCTGTCGAAGCCTTCGAAGGGTTGGAGCGAGTCGACGAGCTGCTCGATTCCGTCGTCACTTCTGCTCGCCGCAAGGGCGCGCGACTGCCCTTCGCCGCCAACACGGCCTATGTCAACACCATCCATCCCGAGGATCAGCCCGAGCATCCCGGAATTCGCGAACTCGAGCAGACGATCCGCCGCTACGTCCGGTGGAACGCCGCTGCGATCGTGTTGCGCGCGAATAAAGAACTCCTCGGAGCTCGGCGGCCATATCGCCAGCTTCCAGTCGGCCGCGACGCTCTACGACACCGGCTTCATGCATTTCTGGCGTGCGCCTGACGATACGCACGGCGGCGACCTCGTTTATTTCCAGGGCCATTCCTCGCCCGGCATCTACGCTCGCGCCTTTCTCGAGGGGCGTCTGACCGAGGAGCAGCTCGTCAACTTCCGGCAGGAGGTTGGCGGTCACGGCCTGTCCTCCTATCCCCATCCCTGGCTAATGCCGGACTTCTGGCAGTTCCCGACGGTGTCGATGGGGCTCGGGCCGCTGATGGCGATCTATCAGGCGCGCTTCCTCAGATACCTGCAGGGAAGGGGGCTCGCTGACACCACCGGCCGAAAGGTCTGGACGTTCTGCGGCGACGGCGAGATGGACGAGCCGGAATCGCTCGGCGCGATCTCGCTCGCGGGCCGCGAGAAGCTCGACAACCTGATTTTCGTCATCAACTGCAATCTGCAACGTCTCGACGGCCCCGTACGCGGCAACGGCAAGATCGTGCAGGAGCTCGAAGCGGACTTCCGCGGCGCCGGCTGGAACGTCATCAAGTGCCTGTGGGGCTCGAACTGGGACGAATTGCTCGCCAAGGACACCGCGGGCAAGCTGCGTCAGTTGATGGAAGAATGCGTCGACGGCGAATATCAGGACTTCAAGTCCAAGAACGGCGCCTACATCCGAAAGAACTTCTTCGGCCGCTATCCCGAGACCGCGGCGATGGTCGCCGACTGGAGCGATGACAAAATCTGGTCGTTGACGCGCGGCGGCCATGATCCCATCAAGGTCTATGCAGCCTACAAGGCCGCCGTCGAGCACAAGGGTCAGCCGACCGTCATCCTCGCCAAGACCGTCAAGGGCTACGGCATGGGCGAGGCGGGCGAGGGGCAGATGATCGCCCATCAGGCCAAGAAGATCGGCGAGAACGCATTGAAGGCGTTCCGCGATCGCTTCCATATCCCGCTGACCGACGCGGAGCTCGCCAAGCTTCCGTACTTGCGCCTCCCCGAAGACAATCCGGCGATGAAGTATTTGCGCGAGCGGCGCGCCGCGCTCGGCGGATACGTTCCCGCCCGTCGCCGAGAGGCTACGCCCCTCGAGATTCCTCCGCTTTCCGCGTTCGACGCCTTGCTCAAGCCAACTGCGGAGGGGCGCGAAATCTCGACCACGATGGCCTTCGTCCGCATCCTGACGACGCTGTTGCGCGACAAGGCTATCGGCTCGCGCATCGTGCCGATCGTGCCGGACGAGAGCCGCACTTTCGGCATGGAGGGGCTGTTCCGGCAGGTCGGCATCTTCAGCCAGCTCGGCCAGCTCTATCGTCCGCAGGACGCCGACCAGCTCAGCTACTACCGCGAGGATCCGAAAGGACAGATTCTCCAGGAAGGCATCAACGAGCCTGGGGCGATGGCCTCCTTCATCGCGGCGGGGACGTCCTATTCGACCTCCAACACGCCGATGATCCCGTTCTACATCTATTATTCGATGTTCGGGTTCCAGCGCGTCGGCGATCTTGCGTGGGCGGCCGGCGACATGCGGACGCGCGGCTTCCTGATCGGCGGCACGTCCGGCCGCACGACGCTCAACGGCGAAGGGCTGCAGCACGAAGACGGCCACAGCCATCTCTTGGCCTCGACCATCCCGAATTGCGTCGGGTACGACCCGACCTACGCTTACGAAGTCGCCGTCATCATCCAGGCGGGCCTCAAGCGGATGTACGCCGACAACGAGGACGTCTACTACTACATCACGACGCTGAACGAGAACTACCCGCATCCCGGCATGCCCGAGGGCGCCGAGGAGGGAATCCTGCGCGGCATGTACCGGCTGCGCGAAGTCGTCGCGCAGAAGGGCGGCGGGCCGCGGGTGCGTTTGCTCGGCTCCGGCTCGATCCTGCGCGAGGTCGAGGCCGGCGCGGAGCTGCTGGCGAAGGACTTCGGCGTCTCGAGCGAAATCTGGAGCGTCACGAGCTTCACCGAATTGCGGCGCGACGGCCTCGAGGCCGAGCGCTGGTCGATGCTGCATCCCGAAGAGCCCCGGCGCGCCTCCTATGTCGAGCAGGCCCTCGGCAAGGGCGTCGGTCCGGTGGTCGCCGCCACCGATTATATGAAGGCGATCGCGGACGGCATCCGGCCGTTCGTTCCCGCCCGCTACAAGGTGCTCGGCACCGACGGCTTCGGCCGCTCGGACTATCGGCGCCAGTTGCGCTCGTTCTTCGAGGTCGATCGCTATCACGTCGCGGTCGCCGCCCTGAAGGCGCTCGCCGACGATCAGCTCCTGCCGGCCAAGCGCGTTGCCGAGGCGATCGCGCGCTACAAGATCGACACGGAACGGGCGAGCCCGACGCAGAGCTGAAGTCTCCGCAATCCCTGGATATTGAGCTGGCACGCGCGAAGGAGAGGCGTCCGTGGCGAAAATCGAAGTCAAAGTCCCCGATATCGGCGACTTCAAGGACGTGCCCATCATCGAGATCCTGGTGAAGCCGGGCGATACGGTGAAGGCCGAGCAGCCGCTGCTGACGCTCGAATCCGACAAGGCGACCCTCGACGTGCCGGCCCCTGCATCAGGCGTGGTCGGAGAGATCATCGCCAAGATCGGCGACAAGGTCTCGATGGGATCGTCGCTGCTGACGCTCGACGAAGCGGGCGGCGCGTCCGCCGCCGCGCCTGCGCCCGCGAGCCCGGCGCCCGCGGCTCCGCAACCGGCGGCTCCCGCTGCGCCAAGCACGCCCGCGGTTTCCGCGACTTCCACGGCGCCTGCGCCCGTTCCGGCGAAGCCAGCCACCGCAGCTCTGCCGGATTTTTCTGGCGTGTTCGCCGGGCCGGCTGCGCGGCGCCTTGCGCGCGAGCTGGGGGTCGACCTGACCGCAATTCGCGGCACGGGAGAAAAGGGCCGCATCAGCGTCGAGGACGTCAAGACTGCCTTCCGTGGCGGCGCGACGGGAGGGGGCGCCGGGCTGCCCGAGGTCCCGCCGGTCGACTTCGCCAAGTTCGGCCCTGTCGAGACAGTGCCGCTGTCGCGCATCAAGCGCATTTCTGGGCCGCGCTTGCATGCGTCCTGGGTCAACGTTCCGCATGTCACGCACTGCGATGAAGCGGACATCACCGAGCTCGACGCCTTCCGCAAGACGCTCGACGACGAGGCCAAGGCCGACAAAAAGGCGCCTTATCGCGTCTCCTTGCTCCCGTTGCTGATGAAGGCGTCCGTCGCGACGCTCAAGGCCTTCCCGACCTTCAATTCCGCGCTGTCCCCTGGCAAGGACGCGCTGATCTATCGCCACTATTGGAACATCGGCGTCGCGGTCGACACGCCTGACGGTCTGGTCGTCGCGGTGGTCAAGGACGTCGACAGGAAGGGCGTCGTCGAACTCGCGCGCGAACTCGGCGCTCTGTCGACGAAGGCGCGCGAGGGCAAGCTTTCCCCCGCGGAGATGCAGGGCGCGACCTTCACGATTTCCTCGCTCGGCGGGATCGGCGGCACAGCCTTCACGCCGATCGTCAACGCGCCCGAAGTCGCCATTCTCGGCGTGGTGCGCTCAAAGACGGCGCCGGTGTGGGACGGCCAAGCCTTCCAGCCGCGCCTCATGCTGCCGCTCTGCCTCTCCTACGATCATCGCGTCATCGACGGCGCGGCGGCCGCGCGGTTCATGCGCCAACTCTCGACGCTGATCGAGGACATGCGCCGCGTCCTGCTGTGAGCGCCGGAGTGAGTTTAGTCCGACACACCCAAGCTGCGATCGACGAGGGAGCGGAATTCCATGCCGGCTGAAATCAGGCTTCCCGATATCGGCGACTTCAAGGACGTGCCGATCATCGAATTGCTCATTAAACCGGGCCAGACCGTCGCCAAAGAAGAAGTCATTCTGACGCTGGAGAGCGACAAGGCGACGCTCGACGTCCCCGCTCCGGAAGCGGGCGTCATCGGCGAGGTGAAGGTCAGGGTCGGCGACAAGGTGAGCCAGGGCGCGCTTCTTGCGACCTACGCCGAAGGTGGCGCGGCGACTGCCGAAAAGCCTTCTCCGACCGCCGCGAAGCCCACACCCGTCGACGCGGCGCCCGCGGCTGCGGCTCCCCAACCCGCGCCGTCGGCGACAGCCGCCAAGGCGGACTTCGAATGCGACGTACTCGTCCTCGGCGCCGGCCCTGGCGGCTATACGGCCGCCTTCCGCGCCGCGGATCTCGGCAAGAATGTGGTGCTGGTCGATCGTCGCCCGACGCTTGGCGGCGTCTGCCTCAACGTCGGCTGCATCCCTTCGAAGGCGCTCCTACATGCCGCGAAGCTCATCGACGATGCGTCGGAAATGTCTTCGCACGGAATTACCTTCGGCGCGCCTCAGGTCGATCTCGACGCTCTGCGCGGCTGGAAGGAGGGCGTGGTCAAGCGCCTGACGACAGGTCTGACCGGCCTCGCGCGCCAGCGCAAGGTGACGGTCGTCCCCGGCGAAGGCGTCTTTACGTCCCCCCACACGGTCGCGGTCGCCACGGCGGACGGCGAACGCGTCGTGCGTTTCACGTCCGCGATCATCGCAGCGGGCTCCGAGCCGGCGGCTCCGGGGTTCATTCCCAAGGACGCGCGCATCTGGGATTCGACAGCGGCCCTCGAATTGCGCAGCACGCCGAAGCGCCTGCTTGTGCTCGGCGGCGGAATTATCGGCCTGGAAATGGCGACCGTGTTCGCGGCGCTCGGCTCGAAGATCACGGTCATCGAAATGATGGACCAGTTGATGCCCGGCGCTGACCGCGACATCGTGGCGCCTTTCGCCAAGCGGGTCGAACGACGCTACGAGAAGATCCTGCTCGAGACCAAGGTGACCGCCGTCGAGGCCAAGCCGGACGGCGTGCATGTCGCGTTCGAAGGCAAAGGCGGCCCAGGCAAGGACGTCTTCGACGCCATGCTCGTTTCGATCGGCCGCAGGCCGAACGGCGCCGCGATCGGCGCCCACGCCGCCGGGGTCGAGGTCGACGCGCGCGGCTTCATCGCGGTCGACAAGCAGATGCGCACCAATGTTCCGCACATCTTCGCAATCGGCGACGTTGTCGGTCAGCCCATGCTGGCTCACAAGGCGACCCACGAAGGAAAAGTGGCGGCGGAGGCGGCGAGCGGCCACCGCTCCGCCTTTGACGCCAAGGCGATTCCCGCGGTCGCCTATACCGATCCCGAAATCGCCTGGGTCGGCGTCACCGAGACCGAGGCCAAGGCCAGGGGATTGAAATTCGGCAAGGCGGTCTTCCCCTGGGCGGCAAGCGGCCGTTCGCTCTCGCTCGGCCGCGACGAGGGCCTGACCAAGACCCTGTGGGACGAGGAGAGCGGACGCCTCATCGGCTGCGGGATCGTCGGACCGAATGCCGGCGATCTGATCGCCGAGGCCACGCTCGCGATCGAAATGGGTTGCGACGCCGAGGACGTCGGCCTGACCATCCACCCGCATCCGACCTTGTCGGAGACGTTCGCGATGTCCGCGGAGGCGTTCGCGGGAACGCTGACCGACCTTTACATGCCGAAGAAGAAGTAAACCCGGCTCAGGTCGATCGCGGCTCGATGGTGCGCGCCGGCCCTCGCGGGCGCGCCTTCTCGCGCCATGGCTCGGCCGCGCGCTCGCCCGCCTCGCGCGGATCCAGCAGGATTGGCGGCGAGAAGAAAAAGCCCTGCGCAACCCGAATGCGGGTGTGGTCGCGCAGATAGTCGCGCTCATCGGCGGTCTCGACGCCCTCGACGATGACCTTCGTATTCAGCGCTTCGCCGATTGTTTCAATCGCGCGCAGCAGGCTCTGGCTTCTCGGCCTTTCGTGGATCGACGTGATGAACGAACGGTCCACCTTGATCTCGTCGGCGGGAATTTCAGCGAGCGTCGACAACGAGGAATAGCCAACGCCGAAGTCGTCGATTGATATTTTGGCCCCGACGTCGCGCAGCATCGGCGCGACCTGGAGCTGAAATTGACTGGCGAGCAGGAACGCCTCTTCGGTCAATTCGATCATGAACCGCTCGGCATGGCCGCTCGCGGCGAGACGATCGACGAAGCTGCGCATGAAACGCGCGTCGCCCGCCTGTTGCGCAGCGATATTGAAGCCGAGCCGCAACCCGGAACCGAAGGCCGCGTCGATCGCATCGAGCGAGGCGACCACCTCGTCGAAGACGAGGCGCGTGATGTCGTTCATAAGGCCGGCGTTGAGCGCGAACTCGATCGACTGTCCCGGCGCGCGCGCAATTCCGTTCTCGTCGCGCCAGCGCATCAACACTTCCAAGCCATCGATCGCGCCGGTGCGGAGGTCGACTTTCGGTTGGAGCGCGCAGAGAAAGCGCCGGTCGCGCACCGCAAGGCGCAGGTTCTGTTCCATGCGCGCGCGCTCTTGCGCGCGAACGGCGAGTACAGGATCGTAGAGGCGAGCCTCGCCTTTGTAACGGCGTTTCGCCTGCGCAAGCGCGGCGTCGGCCTTGGCGATCAGTCCTTCCAGCGTTGCATCGTGCAGCGGGAACAGGCTGAGGCCCGCCGAGGCCGAAATCAGGATCTCGACGCCGTCGACGAAGAAAGGGTCCCTGAGCCGAGCCAGTACGCGATCGAGCTTGCCGCCGACATCCTTCGCGCCGCCGACGATCAGCACGGAAAATCTGTCGCCACCGGTGCGGGCGGAAAGGTCGGCGTCGCTGATTTCGGCGCCGATCCGTTTCGCCGCCTCGACGAGCAAGGCGTCTCCGACAGCGCGACCGTAAAACTCGTTGACCGCATCGAACTGATCGAAGCCGACGACCGCGACGGCAAACTCCGACGCCGCAGGCGCACGAATGGATTGGCCGACCGCTTCCTCGAAAAATCCGCGATTCGGCAATTGGGTGAGACTGTCGAAGTAGGCGCGCTGGAACAGATTGTCCTGCACGCGGCGTTCCTCGTTGATGTCCACCCCGGCGCACACGCGGTAGTGCGAGCGGTCAGCCTCGAAGCGCCGCCGCTCGATCAGGAAAGCGCGATCCTTCCGCGCGCCCGTCTCCCGCTCGGCGCCCTCGGCTCCCAGGGCGCCGGAACTGCGCGCGGCCGGATTGGCCAAGACGCGAGCGCCATCCGCTGCAAAGACCTCAATGGCGAAAGGCAGCGCGGCCACGGCGGCGTCTAAGATTGCGGGGCGGCTAGCATATCCAACAACGCCGTCTTCCCACTCATTGGGCATCAACCACTCCGCATTGGCCGGCGCGAGCCGGAAGCGTTCAACGCTTGAGGATTTGCGCCCTGATCTGATCGATCCGGTTGGCGGCCGGCAAGGCCGGATTCGCCCTGGAGGCTGCGTCGCCGTCAGACGCCGCGTCTTCGGCGGGGACGTTCTTCACTCCGGCAGCGCCGCGCCAGCGGTCGACGACCGACTTCACGAAGGCGCGTTCGTCCCCGAGTTCGCCTTGACCGTCAGCATGCTGGAACGTCTCGCTGCGCGGGATCCGATCGGCGGCAAGCTGCTTGAACTTGAGCCTTGTCGGCATCGGAAATCCCTCGCCGAACCCGACGAGCTCACGCGTCGCCAGCGACGGCACGAAGGCGACGAGATTGGCGGCGGCGTCCGTCACCGCCGAGCGCAACAGGGCCTGGTCGCGGTCGTTGGCCATGCGCATTGCGAACAGCGTGCTGCACTGAGCGATGATCGTCGGATCGAGCTCGGCCGGCCGCTGCGTCACGAGACCGAGGTAGACGCCGTATTTGCGCCCTTCCTTGGCGATGCGCAGCAGCGCGCGGCGCGTCGGCGCAAAGCCTACTGAGCGGTCTGCCGCGGCGTAGCGATGAGCTTCCTCGCAGACGAACAGCATCGGCATTGCGCCGTCGCTCCACAGGCCAAAATCGAACGCCAGCCGGCAGAGCACGCTGACGACCGCGTCGACCACTTCCATCGGCAGGCCGGCGACCTGGAGAACCGTCATCGGCTGCTCGCCAGCCTCGAGGCGGAAGAGGAACGACAGAATGTCCCCCATCGTGTCGCCGCCGACGTTGGCGTTCTCGAACATGAAAGCGTAACGCGCGTCGTTGCGCAGGCTGTCGATGCGGGTCAGGAGGTGATGATGACGCATGCGGGAGGCCCGGTTTTCGAGCTTGCCCATGCGCTCGTCGATCAGCGCGACGAGATCCTGGATCATGTAGGGGACGGGCGTATCGACGGTGAAACCTGCGATTCGCCGATCGAGTCGCCGCAGCGGGGCGCGCTCGCCCGAGTTGCGATGCCCCTGGTACAGGCTCTTGGCGATCGGGATCAGTTCGGCGAGGATGTCGAGTTCCTCCTCGACGCCCGGGCGGCCGTAGTACAGCGCGTCGACGAACTCCTCGAAGTTGAACAGCCAGAACGGCAGTTTGAGGCTCGCTGCGTTGACGACATTGGCGCGCGAGCCGAAGCAGCGGCCGTACTCGTTATGGCCGTCGAGCAGGAAGATCCGAAGGTTCGAGCGGGCGTCGAGAATCTCGTTGAGGATCACCGCGACGCCGCTCGATTTTCCGACGCCGGTCGAGCCGAGGACGGCGAAGTGCTTGCTGAGCAGATTGTCGGCGTCGACGCGTACTTCGATCGTATCGTCGCTGTGCAATGCGCCAATGGTGATCGAACGCGCGCTCATGGCCTTGTAGATCAGCCGCAAATCGCTGCCGCCGATGGTGCGAACGACATCGCCGATTGCGGGGTACGCCGACACCCCGCGCGAAAAGCGCTCCGCGCCGGTCGCGTCGACGTCGATTTCGCCCATCATGTCGATTCGGGCGACGGCTCCGAGCCGACGATCGTCGACATTTTCCTCGGACCCGGCCACCTCCGTGACGACGCCGATCAGGCGGCGACGACCCGCGGCGATCGCCAGAAATGAGCCTACGGTGACGCGCAGCGCTTCGCTCAGCGCGGGGGCGGGGAGACCGACGCAGGCTTCAGAGCCCCGCACGCTGAGCACTGTGCCCAGGGACTCCGTAGAGGACGTGCCGGCGAAGCTGCCGAACCTCAAGTCTGTCACGGCGGACAATTCCTAATGTGAGCGGGCGCGCGATAAAACGCTCCCCATTGTCGACTCGACACCTTACGGCCGGGTTAAATTGACGGAACTGCTTTGTTCTTGAAATCGTTGGCAATTGCTGGCTTGCTGAAATCAACTTGGAGAATTGGCCCGAGAGGACGGCGGTGAGAACTCTTCTGCTTCGGCCTCGGCTACAGCGCGCGACGCTTCCTCGCTCACGCAGGGAATGTCGAGGCGAGCGGGGCGACGCGCGACGCGTCGACGGCGAACGCCCTGAGGCGGCAAGGCGTCGAGGCCTTCGCGTTCGACCCGGCGCGCCCAGAGCCTGCGATGCTGCATGCGCTCGCGAAGGCGAAGATCCTATTGGTCGGCGCGCCGCCCGGCGCCGAGGGCGACCCGGCGCTTGGCCATCTCGCCGCCGACATCGCCGACGCGCCCGAACTGAAGCGCATCGTCTATCTCTCGAGCGTCGGCGTCTACGGAGAGCGGGCCGGCGGCTGGGTGGAGGAGACGAGCGCCCCGGAGCCGCGTTCGGCGCGCGCTCGCCTGCGGCTCACGGCCGAGGACCAATGGCGCGCTCTGGGCGCCGCTCGAGCGACTCCGGTCGACGTTCTGCGACTTGCCGGCATCTACGGGCCTGGCCGCAACGCGCTCCTGAAGCTAAGGGCAGGCGAGGCGCGGCGGATCGTCAAACCCGGGCATGTCACCAACCGCATCCATGTCGACGATATCGCGGCGATCGCCTGGCGCGTCATCGAGAGGGGCGGGCCGGGCGGGATCTGGAACGTGGCGGACGAGGAGCCGGGGCCGCCGCAGGATGTCGTCGCCTACGCCGCCCGCCTGATGGGGGTCGCGCCGCCCCCCGAAGAACCGTTCGCCAGCGCGGCCATGTCGACGATGGCGCGCAGCTTCTACGAAGACAACCGCCGCGTCGCCGTCGAAAAGCTCCGGCGAGAACTCGGCTACCGCTGGCTCTATCCAAACTACCGCAAAGGGTTGGACGCGCTCGCCGCGGCGGGCGAGGGCGCCAACTAGCGGCGCAGGTCGCGGAACAGCCTCAGTTCGGACCCGCCGCAGCAGGCGGGGCGGCGGCCGGCGCCGGGCTGGCAGGCGCGTTGACTGGATAGGCGAGCTTCACGTCCGCGGGCTCGTCGGCGACGAACATCCACCCGCGAGGGTAGGAGATCCAAACCTTGCGGCTCGCCCAATAGTCGAGGCCAATGTTGGCCGAGGCGAGCGGAAAGTCGACATCGACGACATTCATTCTCCGCGGCTTGAAGACGTCGCCGCCGATCGTGACCTTCTCGAAATTGTAAGTGCTTATGGCGAAGGGCGCCGCCCTGTTGAGGGGACTTCGAATCCGGCCCTTGGTCGGGGCGAGGTCGGAAGTGTAGGAGCCCCAGAGAGCGGAGGCGCTCTTCGAGACGAAGGACGTGTTGTTGCCGGTGTCGACAATCGCTTGCGTGCGCTCGTGGTTCAGCAGGATGTCGATCGTGATCTTGGCGTCGCGATGGTCGAACGGCACGGAGGCGAAGGATCCCAGCCAGGGCACGAACGTATCGTAGCAGCCGATCTCCCGATAGAACGTCAGCTTGCGCCCAGGGAAATCGAACTCGACCTCGTATTGCGACAGGATGTCGTCGCCGAGCAGGCCGATCGAGTTGCCCTCGGGCGCCTTTCCTTCGTCCATCGTCGCGACCACCGTGCTGCGATCGTGGAAGACCAGACCGCCGAAGGCAAGCGTCGTAGGAACGACGTTGAGATGAAAGTCTCCGGTCGTCTGGCCGACGCCCGTCGCCACCCGCGCGTGCGCGGCCACCGGGTCCGGCTTGAGCGACAGCTCGCTCGCAACGCTCGCCTTGAGAACGGTGAACGCCGCGCCCGTGTCGACCTCCATCGGTCGGACGACGTCTTCGATCCCGGCCATGACGGCGTAGTGCGCGCCAAGCGAAAGCAGCGGCATTTCCGTCACTTTCTCGAGGCTGCATTCGGCCGGCGCCGCTATCGCCGTCGCGGAGGCGAGCACAAGGGCCCCACTGCAAACGAGACGAAGCGGAAGTTTCATCGGCGCCTCCGGTCGCTGGCGAGGTTCAGAAAACGGCGCCCGCCGCCGGGCTCACGGTCCTGCAGTATGACCGCGCAAGCTGGCCCGAGGCTGATCGGCGGCCATCGAAACGTCGCAAATTCGCGACAGACACGGCGTCGGAAATGCAGGGAGTACGCGCGTGCTCGCCTCCGATCTTATGACCACGCCGGTGATCACCGTCCCCGCCGAGGCGAGCGTGCGCGATGTCGCGCGGCTGCTGCTCGAAAACGGGATTGGCGCCGCGCCGGTGCTTGATTCCTCCGGCGTCCCGATCGGCATGGTGAGCGACGGCGACCTTCTCGGTCGCCGGGCCGACGACCGGCGGCGCCGATGGTGGCTCGAAGCGCTGGCCGACGGCCTGTCGTCCAAGGATTTCGCCGAAAACCAGCGGCGGTCCGTCCGCGACGTGATGAGCGCTCCGCTGATCGCCGTCGCCCCCGAGGCGCCGGTCGCTGAGCTCGCGGCGCTCATGCGGAAACACAGCGTCAAGCGGCTTCCCGTTGTTCGCGGCGGCGTGCCGATCGGCATCGTCGGCCGCGCAGATTTGTTGGCCACCGTCGAGCGCGTTTCGCCCGTCGCCGGCGCCACGGGAGAGACGCCGACCGGGCTCATGAGTTTCCTGGAATCGCTCGCCGGGGGCGCGCATCTGTTCGGCGGCGGGGCGCCGAAGGTCGCTACGCCGAGTCCTTCGACGGAGTCGACCTCGTCGTCGCCGGACCTGGCGCCTTCCGCGGAGACTTTTCGTCAGGACGTACGGAGCTTCGAGCAGGAGGCGTCCGGCCGCGCCACAGCCGAGCGCGAGGCGGCTCGAACTCGAGCGACAAAAGCAGGCGCAGATCGTTCTGGAGGATCACGTCAGCGACGACCACTGGCGCCGGTTGATCGAACAGGCGGAGGCAGCCGCCCAGCGCGGCGAGAAGGAATTCATGCTCGATCGCTTCCCCTGCGAAAGTTGCGCCGACGGCGGCCGGATGATCGACGTCGCAGAGGAAGGGTGGGAAACGACCGTGCGCGGCAGGCCGGCCGAGCTCGTCGCCCGATGGCGCTCGGAAATGCGGCCCAAGGGTTTCGGGCTCGCAGCTCGCATTGTAAGCTACGTCGACGGGGTGCTCGGCGACGTCGGCCTGTTCCTCACATGGGGAGCCTAGCTTGGCGAAGACCTGCAGGAGCTAGGCATGGACAATCCAATCGTCGTCGAAGTGCGGCGAGGACCGCTCGTCGAGTTGCGCCACCGCGGCGCCGGCGCTGTCGTAGACGCGGACGGCGCTATCGTATTTTCCTTCGGCGAGATCGATCGCCCCATCTATCCCCGCTCTGCCGTCAAGGCCTTCCAGGCCCTTGCGCTCGTCGAAAGCGGCGCCGCGGACAAGCTCGACCTTGGCGAAGCCGAGATCGCGCTTGCCTGCTCCTCGCACACAGGCGAACCGGTTCATGTTTCGCTCGCAGCCGCGATGCTTTGCAAGGCTGGAGCAGGCCCGGAGGCGCTGGCCTGCGGCGCGCACTGGCCCTCCAACGAGAAGGCGGCGCACGACGTCGCACGCTCCGGGGCGGCTCCCTCGCCGTTGCATAACAATTGCTCCGGCAAGCACGCCGGGTTCATCTGTCTCGCCTGCGCCAGCGGCTGGGAGGTGGCGGGCTACGAGGCGCCGAGCCATCCCGTCCAGCAGGCGGCGAAAGCGGCGATCGAGGAGATGACCGGAGCCGCGCTCCGCGCCGACGCCTGCGGCACGGACGGCTGCTCGATCCCAACCTACGCGGCGCCGCTGCGTTCGGTTGCGCTCGGCTTCGCGCGCTTCGGCGCGGGAACGGGGCTTTCGCCGCGCCGAGTACAGGCGACGGAGCGCATCCGCGCATCGGTCGCAGCGCATCCCTACCTCATCGGCGGCGCTGGGCGCTTCGACACCGACGTGATGCGGATGCTGGGCGCGCGGGCCTTCACCAAAGGCGGCGCGGAAGGCGTCGCCTGCGCCGCGTTGCCGGACATGGGGTTGGGCCTCGCCGTCAAAGCCGACGACGGCGCGTCACGCGCGTCGCATGTGATGATGGCCGCCCTGATCGCACGCTTCCTGCCAATGAGCGACGCCGAGCGCGCGCGCTTCGAGACCTTCCTGGCGCCGACGCTGCGAAACTGGAACGGGCTCGAAGTTGGCCGCGTCGTCGGCGTCGGCCTGCTCGGCTAGTCAAAGGCTCTTTGGTTCGTCGGTTCGAGGGTCGGAGGCTGGCGAGGACGACGCAGGATCGTTCAATCCGCGATACAACCTGCGCCACCCTTCTCGGGCGAGCAATCGGCCTTAACCATTAAAATTTAGGTAAATTTTCTGTTTACACCGCAAGCGCCCTCGCGGCGGTTGCAATCGAGGATTGCGTCGGCGTACCGTCACGTTCGCAGGTCATTCTTTGGCCTGCGAATACCCTGCGGGGTGCTCGGGTCCGCCGCATCTCCCGGGTCCGTGGGGTCGGCCGGTTCGGAAGCAGCTAGGAGTGGCCTCCTCAATGCTGCTTCCGGCCGGCCTCCTTGCCCCCATCAATACCGGCGCAGCAGGCTCACGAGCTTGCCCTGGATGCGCACCCTGTCGGGACCGAAAATCCGCGTTTCGTAGGCCGGATTGGCGGCCTCGAGCGCGACCGAGGCGCCGCGGCGTCGAAGCCGCTTCAGCGTCGCCTCCTCGTCGTCGATCAGCGCCACCACGATGTCGCCGGTCTCGGCCGTGTCCTGTTTGCGGATGATGACCGTGTCGTCCTCAAAAATTCCCGCTTCGATCATCGAGTCGCCGCGCACCTGGAGCGCGAAGTGATCGCCGCCGCCGAGGAAGTCGGGCGGCATCGCGATCGTCTCGACGCGCGTCTGGATCGCCGCGATCGGCGTGCCGGCGGCGATGCGCCCCATGACGGGGATCGAGACCGTGCGCGGTTCCGGCTCCGCCTCCGAGCGCGGACGTACGCGGCCGAGATTGCCGGGAATGACGCTGGGCGAAAACTTCTGCGCGCGCGGGGCTCCGACAGTCGCCGATTCCGGCAGGCGCAAGACTTCGATCGCCCGCGCGCGATTGGCGAGACGGCGGATGAAGCCGCGCTCCTCGAGCGCCATGATCAGCCGATGGATGCCCGACTTGGAGCGCAAGTCGAGCGCCTCCTTCATTTCGTCGAAAGAGGGCGGAACGCCCTCGGCCTGGAGGCGGTCATGGATGAAGCGCAGCAGTTCGCTTTGCTTTTTGGTCAACATGGCAGGCTCCCCAAGCGGCTCTCGCCGCGATTCGGCCGCGAGGAGAATCGCGGTCGTGCGTAAACAAATCACGAACAATGCCTATCTGTTCGTGTTGCGTTCCACAAGTGGGAAGGGGGACTATATCGCTCGGGAACCACGCGACTTGAGATACGCTGATTTCCCATCGGAGAAATTGCCGTGCAGTCTGCAACCTCCTGCGAGGCGCTTAACGCCGGTAAGCGCTTAGAGTTACGATATGACGGGTTTTTACGCGTCGTTGAAATCCACGCCGTGGGCCGGTCTCGAGAGGGGGACTGGATCATGCGCGTCTGGCAGGTGCGCGGCGGCAGCGTCCACAACGAGCCCACCGGCTGGAAAATGATGAGGCTCGATGAGGGCTTCTCGGCGCAGATCGTCCGAGAGAAATCCATGGCTCCCCGCCCAGGCTACAAGCGCGACGACAAAGCCATGCGGGGCGGCATTAAGTGCCAACTCTAACCCGCAATCGCGATGCGCAGTGCGGCCGGCTCCGGACAGCGCCGGCCATCGCCGCTCACCGTTTCGCCCGGCACTCCGCCGTCACCGTCCAGGCAGCCGGATTGGCGGCCATGTCGATCATGAAGGCCTTTTGGCCGCCGAGGGGGCCCGCGAGATCGTTGGTGAGCGGATTGTGCGTCAGCGTCACGCCGTGGTCTTGCGCCAGGCCCTGCGCGCGGGAGGGGAAGTCCGCGCTCTCGGTATAAAGGCGGAACGACTTGCCGGCGTCGGCGAACTCGACGAGATAGAGATCCTCGCCGGGCGCGTCGGCATGCGCCACGGCGGCGAGGTAGAGATCGCCGCTCGCCTGATGCAGCGCGAACGGCTCCGCGGGCGCCTTCTCGACGTCGAGGAAGGCGTATTGGGTCTTCTGGTTTCGGCGCAGCACGATGACGCGGCCGGTCTTCGCGCCAGCCTGGCGCTTGCCCCTCACGTCGAAGGAATTGCACACGTAGCCAGCAGGGGCCGGCGAAACTGTTACCCCGTCGTCGAGCGGGAAGGGCTCGTCCTTGGTCGAGACGCATCCCGCCAAGGCCGCAGCGGAAAGAAGCGCGAGGGCGCGCGCAAGGGTCATGGAAACCTCCGGCGCCGTCGCCCGACGGCGGGCGACTCTCCCCGTGCTCGCCGACGGCGAGCGCCACAAGGCCATCGCGCCGCCGCGCGGTCAAGCCTCGTCGCGGGCGTCGTCGTGAGAACGCTCGCTTTCTGATAAGCCGAATATGTGCTATTATTTGTTGGCGGCGAACTGCCGATGAACGAAGCCCTGACGATCGGCGCCGTCGCGCTTGACGCGCTCGTAAGACCTTGAGTTTGCACGATTTGGTCACTTGCCTGGCAAGCAAAGGCTTGACATTCCTTGACATGACTTGACGAAACGGGCCGGAGATTTGACAGGATTGGACGCGATCCTGGACGCGGCTTCCAGCGGAGCGGCCGGCAATGAACGAACCAACTCGGAGCGACGCGGCAAGCGACAAAGCGGCGATGTGGGAACAGCGCTACGCGGGCGACGGTTGGGCTTACGGCGATCGGGCGAACGCCTTCCTTATGGGCCAGCGCCCGCGGTTGAGGCCAGGCATGCGCGCGCTGGTTCCGGGCGACGGAGAGGGCCGCAACGGCGTCTGGCTCGCGGGCCAAGGGCTCATCGTCGACACCCTCGATCTCTCCGCCAACGGCGCCGCCAAGGCGCGTCGGCTCGCCGAGGCGCGCGGCGTGACTCTCAATGCTCGCCAGGCCGACGCCCTGACGTGGGACTGGCCGCGCGCGGCCTACGACGCGATCGCGCTGATCTACGTTCACCTCCCCAGCGCACAGCGGCGCACGCTGCACGCCAAAGTCACGCGGGCGCTGAGGCCAGGCGGCATCGTCATCCTCGAAGCGTTTCGTCCCGAGCAAATCGTCCGCCAGGCTGCCGGGGCGCGCGGCGGCCCGCGCGACGTCGACCTTCTCTACCGGCTCGACGATCTCGCCGCCGACTTTGCGGATCTCGAAACGCTCGAAAGCGCGGAGGCGGAGACCGTTCTCGCAGAGGGCGCGCTGCACGTCGGGCCGAGCGCGGTCGTGCGGATCGTCGCCCGCCGCAACGCGTGACCAAGGGTCCCCTGTTAGAGGTCCTTCAACGTGACGCGCAGGGGCACATGATCCGAGGCCTTTTCGCGCCCGCGCATGTCGCGGTCGATATCGACGGCGGCCAGCCGGTCCAGCGCCTGCGGCGACAAGAGCGCATGGTCGATGCGGATGCCGTTGTTGCGCTGCCACGAGCCGGCCTGATAGTCCCAGAACGTGTAGAGGCCGCCATCGTCCGACGTCGCGCGCAGCGCGTCGGTGAGGCCGAGGGCAATCAGTTCGCGGAACTTCGCGCGGGTCGCCGGCAGGAACAGCGCGTCCTGCACCCAAAGCTCGGGATGGGTGGCGTCCCGCGGGTCCGGGATCACGTTGTAGTCGCCGGTCAGCACGAGCGGCTCCTCGTAAGTCAGCAGAAGCCGGGCGTGCTGGATCAGCCGTTCCATGAAGGCGAGCTTGTAGGCGTATTTTTCGCCCGGCGCAGGGTTGCCGTTCGGCAGATAGATGCTGGCGACGCGCACGGCTCCGCGCTCGGTCGGGATCACCGCCTCGATGTAGCGCGCCTGCTCGTCGTCCGGGTCGCCCGGCAGGCCGCGCGCCACCTCGATCGGCCGCTTGGCTAGGATGGCGACGCCGTTGAAGCCCTTCTGCCCGTGCGTGGCGACGTTGTAGCCGAGATCCTCGATCTCCATGCGCGGAAAGGCCTCGTCGAGGCACTTTGTCTCCTGCAGGCACAGCGCGTCGGGGCTCTTCTCCCTGAGGTAGTCGAGCAGATGAGGAAGGCGCTGGCGGACGGAATTGACGTTCCAAGTGGCGATGATCAGGTGCGACTCCCACAGCTTTCGGCGCCGCGAGCTTGCCATGTTTGGCCGGGCGGCGAAAAGCGGCCTTTCAGTCCCATCGGCGGTGCGCCCACATCCATTGGTCCGGGGCCTCGCGGATGAACTCCTCGAATTGCGCCTGCAACGCGGTCGTGGCCACGAGCACGTCGGCGTCGCGATCGCCGGTCTCGGGCACCTCGATGCGCTCGATGCGGACCGAAAAGCGCACGTCGGGCAGGCGCATCGTGCGGGCGGCGTAGAGCGGCAGCCCGGTGACGCGAGCGATCAGGGCGGGGAAAGTGTTCGATCGCGCAGGGTGGCCGAAGAACGGCGTCAGGACGCCGCGCCGCTCGCGCAGATCAGCGACGAAAGCCGGAATGCCGCCGTCGCGCGCCAGCTTCAACAGGGCTCGGGCGGTGGTGGGCGATTTGTCGAAGAGCCCGCCGGGGTAGAGGGGCGAGCGGACCTTGAGCAGCCATTCGTCGACGTAAGGGTTAGTCAACCGCTGATAGACGCCCGCCAGCGGCACGCCGAAGCGAAGGGCCACCTGCGAGAGGATCTCCCAATTGCCCATGTGGAGCGTGCAGACGATGAAAGGGCGTTTCGCGATCTCCTCGAAGCGCTCGACGGGCTCGAGCGCCATCCGGCCATCCGCAACGATCCGTTTGATGTGGAAAAACTCGGCGAACGTGCGCCCGAGGTTGTCCCACATGGCGAGGGCGATCCGCTCCCGTTCGGCCGGCGTGGTCTCGGGGAAGGCTCGTGCGAGGTTCTCCAGGGCGCGCTGGTGACGGCGCAGATGAGGCGCGACCAGCCGCCAGCCGGCCCCGCACCACCGCGACGCGAGTTCGAGCGGCAGGGCCCCGATCAGCGCCGCGACGGAGCGGAACGCGAGATATTCGGAATACTGGCGCGCGCGCGCGATACGGCTCATCAATCCGAGGGTCCCCTTGCGGCTCGCGGCCGTCGAAGCCTGATGGCGGACCGAGCCTCGGCCGTCAAGAGCGTCGCCGCGGTTCGCTTCGCGCTGCGACGGGGCGGGGCGTTCATGCTCGCTTCTTCAGAAAAAGCCCGGCAGGCGACGCCAGCGACAGCATGAAGTCTCAGAAGCATCAATCGAGCCAAGACCGCATTTCCGCGCGCCACGTCCGATGTGGCGGCCGACCTGCTGACGCCGCGGCTCCCGGAACCGGCAAGCGGCGGAGCGGAGCGCTCGCCGCCGACCCTTGCTTTGCCGTCGTCCCGTGGTATCAAGCCGCGCCCGGCGATCCCGCCGCTGTCACGAGGCCCGCATGTTGTTCAGCCGCCGCGCTCTGGTTGCGCTTCCGTTCATCGTCGCCGCCGGGGCCGCCCTGGCTGAGGGCGACGCGCAGAACACGCTCATCATGACGACCAAGTACGGCAAGACCGTCATCAAGCTGCGGCCTGACCTTGCGCCCAAGCATGTGGCGCAGATCAAGGCCCTGGTGAAGCGCAAGTTCTACGACGGCCTCGTCTTCCATCGCGTCATTCCCGGCTTCATGGCCCAGACCGGCGATCCGACCGGCACCGGAACAGGCGGATCCGATCTGCCGAACATTCCGGCCGAATTCTCCAAGGCGCATTTCAAGCGCGGCACACTGGGCATGGCGCGGGCGAGCGACCCGAATTCCGCCAATTCGCAGTTCTTCATTTGCTTTGGCGACGCCGGCTTCCTCGACGGGCAATATACCGTTTTCGGCGAAGTGACATCGGGCATGGACGCCATCGACAAGATCAAGGCGGGGACGCAGGAGAACAACGGGGCGGTTGAAAACCCCGACAAGATCCTCACCTTGCGGCTGGCAAGCGACGCGAAGTGACGCGTCGCGGGGGCCCCTTCAAGCAGGAGCGCAAGATATGAGCAGCGAAGGCAACACGCTCACCCTTGAGACCACCAAGGGGCCGGTCGTCATCGAAATGAACCCGGAAATCGCCCCCGGACACGTCGCGCACATCAAGCGCCTCGTGAACGAGGGCTTTTATGACGGCATCGTCTTCCACCGCGTGATCGAGGGCTTCATGGCGCAGACCGGCTGCCCGCACGGCACCGGAACGGGCGGCTCGAAGTACCCCGATCTCAAGGCCGAGTTCAACGCCGAGCCGCATGTGCGCGGCACGACGTCGATGGCGCGCGCGCAGAATCCGAATTCGGCGAATTCGCAGTTCTTCATCTGCTTCGACGACGCCCGCTTTCTCGACCGCCAGTATACGGTTTGGGGCAAGGTCGTCTCCGGCATGGAGAACGTCGACCAGATCAAGCGCGGCGAACCGGTGCGCGATCCCGACAAGATCATCAAGGCGACCTTGAGCTGAGGAGCGCTCAGCGCTCTCGCGCATAGCCAGTCGTAAGACGGGCCTTTTCCGGACGCCCCACGTGGAGAAGGCCCGGTGAGGGCGTCTCGCGAGGCGAATGCACGGCATTCGTCCGCCCAAGGCGAATGCCCGGCATTCGCCCGCTCCCGCGAGCGGGAGAAGGATTTTAATGCGCGTCGACCTTTTCGACTTCGAACTGCCGCCCGAGCGCATCGCGCTCGCCCCGGCGAGGCCGCGCGAGGCCGCGCGTATGCTCGTCGTCGGACCAGACGGCTCGCTCGCGCATCGGCGCATCGGCGATCTGCCCGAGGTGCTGCGTCCGGGCGACGCGCTTGTCGTCAACGACACCAAAGTGATTGCGGCGCGCCTCGACGGCGTCAGGGCGCGCGGCGACAGCGTGGCGGCGATCGAGGCGACCCTCATCAAGCGCCTCGACGCCAGTCGATGGCGTGCGCTCGTCCGCCCCGCAAAGAAGCTTAAGATCGGCGAGCGCGTTCGATTTGGCGACACGCGAGAGAGCGGCGTCTGCATGCTCGGCGGACTCGACGCCGAAGTTGAGGCGAAGGGCGAAACCGGCGAGGTGACGCTCTCTTTCGCTTTCGCTGGCGCAGCGCTTGACGAAGCGATCGACCGGCTGGGCTCGCCGCCGCTGCCTCCTTATATCGCCTCGCGCCGCGCCGTCTCGCCGACGGACCGAGCCGACTATCAGACCGTATTCGCCCGCGAGGAAGGCGCCGTCGCCGCGCCCACCGCCGGATTGCACTTCACACCTGCGCTGCTGTCGCGCATCGAGGCGGCTGGCGCAAGCGTGCATCGCGTGACGCTGCACGTCGGCGCCGGCACTTTTCTGCCCGTGAAAGCGGACGACACGCACGATCACGCGATGCATTCGGAATGGGGCCGCGTAGAGGCGGCGACGGCGGATACGCTCAACGCAAAGCGCGCGCGCGGCGGCCGGATCATCGCCGTCGGCACGACCTCGGCGCGACTGCTCGAAAGCGCCGCCGACGAGAACGGCTTCATTCGGCCTTTCGAGGGCGAAACCGCCATCTTCATCACGCCTGGCTATCGGTTCCGCGGCATCGACGCGTTGCTCACAAACTTCCATCTGCCGCGCTCGACCCTCTTCATGCTGGTCAGCGCCTTCAGCGGTCTCGAGACGATGCGCGCCGCCTATGCGCACGCCGTCGACGCGGGTTATCGCTTTTATTCCTACGGCGACGCCTGCTTGCTGCTCGGGCCTCCAAGCGCGTCCGAGGCGCAAGGATAACCAGTCGCTCGCTGCGGCGAGGCGAGCGTTGCGTCCGCGCGCCCGTCATGCTTAGGGCTGCGGCGCCGAAGCGAGCGATGGCGCTCGACGGGCCGAGCAAGGCGACATGCGCGACGACTTCTTCTTTTCCATCCACGGCGCCGACGGAGCCGCACGGACGGGCGCGATCACCACGCCGCGAGGCGCCATTCGCACGCCGGCCTTCATGCCGGTCGGCACCGCCGCAACCGTGAAGGCGATGTATCCCGGCGAAGTGAGCGCACTCGGCGCCGACATCGTTCTCTCGAACACCTATCACCTGATGCTGGCGCCGGGGGCGGAGCGCGTGGCCGCGCTGGGCGGCCTGCATAAATTCATGAACTGGCCGCAGCCGATCCTCACCGATTCCGGCGGCTTCCAGGTGATGAGCCTCGCCAAGCTGCGCAAGCTCGACGAGCGCGGCGTCGTCTTTCAATCGCACATCGACGGGTCTCGGCACGAACTGACGCCCGAGCGCGCGATGGAGATCCAGGACCTGCTCGGCTCCGACATTCAGATGCAGCTCGACGAATGCGTGCGTCTGCCGTGCTCGCCCGAGGAGGCGGAGCGCGCTATGCGCCTGTCGCTGCGCTGGGCGGAGCGTTCGAAGGCGGCGTTCCGGGCAGGGACGGGGAGAGCCGTATTCGGAATCGTACAGGGCGGAGAGGACCGCAGTCTGCGCATCGCCAGCGCGCGCGCGCTCGCCGACATCGGCTTCGACGGCTATGCGATCGGCGGACTCGCCGTCGGCGAGCCGCAGGCGGTCATGCTCGCGACGATCGAAGCGATTGAGCCGTATCTGCCGGCCGACAAGCCGCGCTACCTGATGGGCGTCGGCACGCCGGACGACTTGCTCGAAGGCCTTTCGCGCGGCGTCGACATGTTCGATTGCGTGATGCCGACCCGCGCGGGCCGTCACGGCATGGTCTTCACGCGGCGCGGGCGATTGAATCTGCGCAACGCGAAGTTCGCTGACGATCCGCGGCCGATCGACCCTCTATCCAGCGCCTCCGCCGCGCGGGATTATTCGCGAGCCTATTGGCGGCACCTCGTCAAATCCGGCGAGATCCTCGCGATGATGGGACTGACGGCGATCAACATCGCCTACTACCAGGATTTGATGGCTGGCGCGCGCAAGGCGATCGCTGAGAAGCGGCTGAGCGACTATGTCGCGCAAGTCAAAGCCGGCTGGGCGGAAGGCGAGCGGCCGGACGCGTAACGCGGCCCCAAAAAAAGAAAGCAAGACATGGGACCGTGTCCCAAGCCTTGCCTCTTTTACACCTACTCCCTGTATCGCGAGCTGGTTTTCTGCGTCTTTTGCCCTGCAATCACATGCGAGCCGCGCTATCAACCAGTCTTCCGCTCCGTCCTCCCACAAACTCGGCCTCTCCGACGCCCGCTAGCGGGCGACGGCCTCCTTTTCGCGAGGTAAAAATAGATAGTCCAAAAATTCCGCGATGTCACCAGCATCAGCAGGGCTGCCATGCAAAAATTTTCTGCCTCTCTTTCGACCACTTTCTGAGCACGCCGAGGGGCCGAAGCATGGTCGAAAAAGCGCGTCGGCGACCCGCCGTCTTTCGCCTGTGACGACATTGGCGTAAGAGCGCAGCAAGGGCCGGCGATCCCGTAAGGATTGCGGTCCGCGATCGCGACGAGGCGACCCTCCCGTCGGTTCGAAATGGCGCGCCGCCCGGCGCGTCGAATTGCGCTTCGCGTGGGGAGCATGAGGATTTTAAAATGACCGCCATTGTTGACATCATCGCCCGCGAAATTCTTGACAGTCGCGGCAACCCGACCGTCGAAGTCGACGTCGTGCTCGAGGACGGTTCGATGGGCCGCGCAGGCGTTCCCTCCGGCGCCTCCACCGGCGCCCACGAGGCGGTCGAGCTGCGCGACGGCGACAAGAGCCGCTACGGCGGCAAAGGCGTGCTGAAGGCTGTCGAGTCGGTCACGCGCGACATCTTCGACGCCATCTCCGGCTTCGAAGCCGAAGAGCAGATCAAGATCGACGAGGCGATGATCGCGCTCGACGGGACGCCCAACAAGGCGAAACTCGGCGCCAATGCAATTCTCGGCGTCTCGCTCGCGGTCGCCAAAGCGGCGGCGGAAGCCTCGGGCCTCCCGCTTCACCGTTACGTCGGCGGCGCGACGGCGCGTGTCCTGCCGGTGCCGCTGATGAACATCATTAACGGGGGCGTGCACGCGGACAATCCGATCGATTTCCAGGAGTTCATGATCGTGCCGGTCGGGGCGCCCTCTTTGCGCGAAGCGGTCCGGTGGGGCGCTGAAGTGTTCCACACGCTGAAGGGCGCTCTCAAGAAGGCCGGCCACAACACCAACGTCGGCGACGAGGGGGGCTTCGCTCCCAATCTGCCGTCCGCCGAGGCGGCGCTCGAATTCGTCGTCAAGGCGATCGAAGCGGCCGGATTCAAGCCCGGCGACGACATCGCGCTCGCGCTCGACTGCGCCGCAACGGAATTCTTCAAGGACGACGCTTATGTCTATTCGGGCGAGGGCAAGACGCGCTCGATCGAAGAGCAGGTCCAATATCTCGCCAAGCTGGCCGATTCCTATCCCATCCTTTCAATCGAGGACGGCATGGCCGAAGACGACTGGCGCGGCTGGTCGCTGCTGACGCAGACGATCGGCGCGAAGCGCCAGCTCGTCGGCGACGATCTCTTCGTGACCAACGTGGGGCGCCTCTCGCGCGGCATCAAAGACGGCGTCGCCAATTCGATCCTCGTCAAGGTCAACCAGATCGGCACGTTGACGGAAACGCTCGCGGCGGTCGAGATGGCGCACCGCGCCAGCTACACGGCCGTCATGTCGCACCGCTCGGGCGAGACGGAGGATTCGACCATCGCCGATCTCGCGGTTGCGACCAATTGCGGTCAGATCAAGACCGGCTCTCTCGCGCGCTCCGACCGGCTCGCCAAATACAACCAGCTTATCCGCATCGAGGAGGAGCTCGGCGACCAGGCGCGCTACGCCGGACGGTCCGCGATCAAGGCGATCTGACGCGTAGCGGCGCGCCGGGGTTGACGCCCTGGCGCGCTCTCGTTTGGCTCGCGTTGGGCGGCGAGCGCTACGGAAAGTTAACGACGCGCCGGCATAGTCGAACCGTCCATGAAGACTCGCGCGCGCGCCATCCTTTTTCCGATCGTGTTCTACCTCGTGCTCGGGGTCGCGAGCGGCTATCTCGTCTGGGGCGCTTCGCAGGGCGATCGCGGTCTCAAGGCGAAAGCCGGATACGACGCCGAGGCCGGGCGACTGCAAGTTGAGCTCAGCCAACTGCAGGGCGAACGCGAACGCTGGCGGCGACGCGTCGAGTCGATGCGTTCGGAAGCCGTCGATCGCGACCTCCTCGACGAGGAGGCGCGCGCCGTGCTCGATCGGGTGGGTAAGGACGACGTCGTCATCTTCACCGGCGACCCGAAGCCCCACTGAGCCGGCGCGACAATCGAAAGCGGGCGCGCGTAAGGCCGCCTTAACCCCGGAGTTCTAGCCTCGCGCGCCAATCCGGGGCGTCGCCGGGCGCGGTCTCATGATTTTCGCGGTCGTCTTTTTCGTCAATTCGGCGGCGAATTTCGCCATCGGCCTCACCCTCAGCGCGCTGCTGGGCCCAGCGGAATTCGGCCGTTACGCGACCGCGATGCTCGGCGCGATGACGCTGGCGACAGCCCTGTTCGACTGGCTGCGGCTGTCGTCCCAGCGCTTCTCTGGCGATGTCGAGGGGAGGGCGCGCATCGCCGCGAGTTCTCGATCTCGCCTTCCTCGCCATGATGGCGCTCGCGGTGCTCGCCGTCGCAATCGGCGCCTCGGCGGGGCTTCGCTTCAGCTTCGGGGCCGCTCTTGTCGCGTTGACCCCCTTCGTCGCCATCGCCAACGCACGCTGCGACTATTCGGGCGCGCAATTCAGGGCGCGCGAGCAGGCTGCCGCATTCGCCGCGCTCTATGCGATGCGGCAGACGCTGACCTTCACCGTTGTCGTCGCCGTCGCGATCTTTACACGCGACGCGGCGTCAGTCATCGCGGCAATGGCCGTTGCGAGCCTCGCGCCCGCCGTCGTACTGGGCGCGGCGATGCGCACCCCGGGTGCGGCGCTCTCGCAGGCGAGCCGGGCGCGCCTGCGTCAATTCGTCGTCTACGCCAAGCCGGTCGTCGCCTCGACCGTGATCTACCAGCTCATCGGCCTGATCAATCGCCAGACTGCACTCGCTCTGTTCGGCGCCGCTGCGACCGGCAAACTGTCGCTTGCAACGGACCTCGGGCTGCGGCTTTTCCTCGTCGTCAACGTCCTGCCTGAGATCCTGCTGTTTCAATACGCGCTGAAGCGCGATCGTGAGGACGGACCCGAGGCGGCGCGCCGTCAGATTGGCGTCAACAGCGTCATCGTCTTCGCCATTCTGGCGCCGCTCACCGCCGGCTATATGGCGATGGCGCCAACCTTCGAGGCGCTCGTCGTCCCCACCGCATATCGCGGCGATTTCGCCCGTCTCAGCCTCGAACTCGCGCCGGGCTTCTTCGCCTATTGCGCGCTCTATTCGACGCTCAATCCCGTGTTCCAGCTCGCCCAGCGCACGTGGCCGCTCACGCTCGCGGCGGTCGCCGCGCTCGCAGCCGATTTGGTCATGATGCGTTTGCCAGTCTTTACGCGCGACGTCGACGGACTCGCCGTCGCCTACGCCGCGAGCCTGGGCGTCGGCTTTCTCGCGGCGGCGATCCCCGGATTTCGCAACGGCGCCTCGCGGCCGGCGCTGCGAGACCTCATCGTCATCGGCAGCGCGACGGCGGCGATGACTGCCGCGATCAAGCCGCTCAACGGGCTCGCGCCACCGATCGTCGTCGCGCCGCTTGCGCTCATCATCGGCGCTGCCCTCTTCGGCGCGTGCCTGCTGGTCTTCGATGTCGCGGGATTGCGGAGGGCGGCTCTTGCGCGCCTCAGCGACTTGCGCTTCGGCTTCGCGACGACATTGGCGCCGCCCAATTCGTGAAGACTCTCTCAGGCCGGCGCGAGGCCGACCTCGACAGCGTCGATGCGCACCGCGGTCCGAACGGAATTGGCGATGTAGCATGCCTCATGCGCGTCGTGGTGCAGCGCCGCGCAGTCCGCAGCGGTGGGTCGCTTCTCCCCGGAAAATGCGATGCGTGGACGCAGCACGACTTCGGTCATCGCAATGCGTCCCTCGGGACTTGCCGCCATCGTTCCCGTCGCCTCGTCGACGTAGGAATCGACGACGAAACCCTTGCGCTTGGCGAAATCGAGGAAGAACAGCATGTGGCAGCTCGACAGCGCGGCGACCAAGGCCTCTTCGGGATCGACGCCGGCGGGATCGGAAAACGGCGGCCGCACGACTTGCGGCGAGGCCGAGGCCGGAACCCGCGCCCCGCCGTCGAACTCCCACTCGTGCGCGCGGCTATAGCGCCCGTCGAGAAAACGCTCTTCGGGCTTGCGGCTCCATCGAACGGTTGAGGTGTAAGTCGCCATGGCCGGCTCCTGGGCTCGCTGTGTGAGGACCATGCGGCCGAGGCGCGAGGGAGTCTAGAGGGCAGGGCGCGTGGGGGCGATCCATGTCCTTTCCCCCCGCCGCCCAGCATGCTATGCGCGGCGTAGCCCCAATCTCCCCAGGTCCGCCATGTCCGACGCCTTGAAGCCAGCCATCCGCTCCAATTCATTCTTTTCCGCCGGCCTCGCCGACGCCGATCCCGAGATCGCGCGCGCGGTGGAACTCGAGCTCGGCCGGCAGCGGGACGAGATCGAGCTGATCGCTTCGGAGAACATCGTCTCGCGGGCCGTCCTCGAGGCGCAAGGGTCGGTGCTGACCAACAAATATGCGGAGGGCTATCCGGGCCGTCGCTACTACGGCGGCTGCCAGTTCGTCGACATCGCCGAGAAGCTGGCGATCGAGCGCGCCTGCAAGCTCTTCTCGTGCCGCTTCGCCAATGTCCAGCCGAACTCGGGCAGTCAGGCCAACCAGGGCGTGTTCCTCGCGCTGATGCAGCCGGGCGACACGTTCATGGGGCTCGATCTCGCCGCCGGCGGCCATCTCACCCACGGCTCGCCGGTCAACGTCTCGGGCCGCTGGTTCAAGCCGGTGTCCTACACCGTCGATCGCGAAACGCATCGTATCGACATGGATCAGGTGGAGGCGCTAGCGCGCGCGCACAAGCCGAAGCTGATCATCGCCGGCGGCTCAGCCTACGCGCGCCACTGGGATTTCGAGCGCTTCCGCGCAATTTGCGACGCGGTCGGGGCCTATTTCTTCGTCGACATGGCGCATTTCGCCGGACTGGTGGCGGGCGGCGCGCATCCCTCGCCGTTCCCGCACGCCCACGTGGTTACGACGACCACCCATAAGACCCTGCGTGGGCCGCGCGGCGGCATGATCCTCAGCGACGACGAGGAGCTCGCCAAGAAGATCAACTCCGCGATCTTCCCTGGCCTCCAAGGCGGACCGTTGATGCACGTGATCGCCGCCAAGGCGGTCGCCTTCCACGAGGCCTTGACCCCCGAATTCCACAACTATGCGCATGCCGTGGTCGCGAACGCCAAGGCGCTGGCGAATCCCATCCTGGCGGCCGGTTACAAGCTCGTCACCGGCGGCACCGACAATCACTTGATGCTGGTCGATTTGACGCCGAAGGGCCTCACCGGCAAGGCTGCCGAGAGCACCCTTGGCCGCGCTCACATCACCTGCAACAAGAATGGCATTCCGTTCGACCCGCAGAAGCCGGCGATCACCTCGGGCATCCGCCTCGGCTCACCCGCGGCGACCTCGCGCGGCTTCGGCGCCGATGAGTTCAATAAGGTCGGCGAGCTGATCGTCGAAACCTTGGACGGCTTGGCGGCGAACGGCGAATCGGGGAATGCTGCGGTCGAAGCGCGGGTGCGCGAAGCGGTCGGCGAACTGACGCGACGCTTCCCCATCTACTGAGGCGCGGTTTTCAGGAGGGGATTCGTCCAATGCGTTGCCCCTATTGCGGCGGCCTCGACACACAGGTCAAAGACTCGCGCCCCACCGAGGACGCCTCCTCGATCCGGCGGCGGCGCATCTGTCCAGATTGCGGCGGCCGTTTCACCACCTTCGAGCGCGTGCAGTTGCGCGAATTGATGGTGGTGAAGCGCAGCGGCCGGCGCGCGCCTTTCGATCGCGACAAGCTGCAACACTCGCTTGACGTCGCGCTGCGCAAGCGCGCCGTCTCGCCCGAGCGGGTCGAGCGCATGATCAATGGCATCGTGCGCCAGCTCGAAAGCCAGGGCGACGCGGACATTCCGACCGAGCGCATCGGCGAGTTGGTGATGGAGGGGTTGAAGGGCCTCGACGACGTCGCCTACGTGCGCTTCGCCTCGGTCTACCGCAATTTTCGCGAAGCAAAAGATTTCAACGCGATCGTCGGAGAGCTTGAGGCGGAGCCCGAAACTCCTGCTGACGAGCCGCAGGGCGGGCGCCGGCCCCGCGTCTCCTCGCCATGACCTCGCCGCCACAGGTGGAGAGAGGGGGCGATGACGAGCGTTGGATGGCGGCCGCCTTGCGCTTGGGTCGGCGCAACATGGGCCTCGCCGCGCCCAACCCATCCGTCGGCGCGCTGCTCGTCAAGGACGGCGTGGTCGTCGGGCGCGGTGTCACGGCGCCTGGCGGAAGACCGCACGCCGAGACGCGGGCGATCGCCGAGGCGGGCGAAGCGGCGCGCGGCGCGACCCTCTATGTGACGCTCGAGCCCTGCGCCCACCACGGGGCGACTCCGCCGTGCGCGCAGGCCATTGTCGCCGCAGGAATCGCACGCGTCGTCTGCGCCATCGGCGATCCCGACATCCGCGTCGCGGGGCAGGGTTTCGCGATCCTGCGCGCCGCAGGAATCGAACTTCTCGTCGGCCCCGGAACCCTGGCCGCGCGCCGCGATCATCGCGGCCATATCCTGCGCGTCGTCGACGGCCGGCCGATGGTCACTTTAAAGCTGGCTCGCACCGCCGACGGTTTCGCCGCCGGCGACGAGCACGACCCGCGCCTCGCGATCACGGGCGAGGCGGCCAATCTACGGGTTCAGGTGATGCGCTCGCTGCACGATGCGATCATGATTGGCGTCGGAACAGCCATCGGCGACGACCCGCTGTTGACGGTCCGGCTGCCGGGGATCGAATCCCGGCCGCTGCGGGTGGTGCTCGATTCGCGCCTTTCGCTGCCGCCGCGCTCGCGCTTGTGCGAGACCGCGCGCGAGTTCGCGACGTTGGCGATCGCCACCCGCTCGGCCCCGCTGGAGCGCGAGGAGGCGCTGACGGCGAGTGGCGTCGAGGTTGCGCGGATCGACGCGGACGAATCCGGGCGCGTCGATCTCTCGGCCTCCCTGAAACTGTTGGCGCGGCGAGGCGTCACGCGGGTCTTCAGCGAAGGCGGTCCGAGAGTGGGCTCGCGGCTGGTCGAAGGCGGTTTTGCTGACGAGGTTGTCATTTTCACCGCCTTGAAGCCGCTCGGCCGTCCGGGGCTGCCTGCGCTCGAGCCCCAAGCGCTTGCTGCGTTGGCCGAAGCGGCGCGCTATCGGGAGATCGAAGCCGCCACATATGGCGACGATGCTTTGCGGCGCTGGGAGCGGGCGGGGTAGAGTGCTGCGGGGTCAGGCGGAGCGGCCGCCGGCGTCAAAGTAGGAGAAGCCATGTTCACGGGTCTCGTCAGCGACGTCGGCGAACTTCTTCAAATTGCAGAGGCGGGAGAATTGCGTCGGTTCGCGGTCGCCTGCGCATATGAGGCGGACACGATCCCGATCGGCGCCTCGATCGCGCATTCCGGGGTCTGCCTGACGGTCGTCGACATCGCTCGACTCGGCGACGGCGCCCGGATCGCTGTCGACATCGGGGCGGAGACGCTCGCCGTGACGACTCTCGGGGCATGGAAGCCCGGCCAGCGGATCAATCTCGAGCGCTCATTGCGGGTCGGCGACGAACTCGGCGGCCATATGGTCAGCGGCCATGTCGACGGCGTGGCGGAGATCCTTGCGCGGCGCGACTTCGACGGCATGGCGCATTTCACCATTCGCGCGCCCTCGGCGCTTTCGCGCTTCATCGCCGTGAAAGGATCGGTCGCCCTCGACGGGACGTCGCTGACCGTCAACGCTGTCGAAGGAGGCACTTTCGAGGTGCTGCTGATCCCGCACACGCTCGCGGTGACGACGTGGGGCGAGCGCAAGGCGGGCGACCGGATCAATATCGAGGTTGACCAGATGGCGCGCTACGCCGCTCGCCTGATCGAGACGGAGCAGGAGCGGCGAAAGAGCGCTTAAAGTCGGCCGAGCAGCGGCGCGACGCCCTCGCGCATCACCATGCGGCGCAGCGGGCCGACCGAGCCGAGCGCCGCAAGACCGAGGGCGCGAGCCGCGTCGATCGGCGCAAAATGGGCGAGCAGCGAGCGGTTCAGTCCATCGACTGCAAGGGTGCGCATCGCAATGTCCGGACGGCGCGCGCGTTGATAGGCGTCGAGCGCCGCATCGCCGCCGATATCGGCGCCATTGGCTTTCGCCTCGTGCGCCGTCTCGATGATTCCCTTGACGTCGCGCAGGCCGAGATTGAGGCCCTGCGCCCCGATGGGCGGAAAGCCGTGAGCCGCGTCCCCGACAAGTGCGAGGCGAGGCGCAACGAGGCGTGAAACGATCTGGCGCGACATCGGGAAAACGCCGCGCCCCCCCTCGATACGCACCGCGCCAAGCATGGAGCGCGCCTGACGCTCGATCTCGCCTGAAAGCGCCAGGTCGTCGAGCACGGTTCGGCGCTCGGCCTCGGCGGGCGACATCACCCAAACGAGGCTGGAACGGAAGCGCGCGTTTGGCGTGGCGGGAAGCGGGACGAGGGTGAACGGCCCCCCGTGCGTATGGAACTCGGTCGAATAGTCCTCGTGCGAACGTGTATGTTCGAGAAAGACCGTCAGCGCGCTCTGCGGGTAAAGATGCGGGCGCGCGTCAAGCCCCGCCGCTTTACGAGCCGCCGAATTGCGCCCGTCCGCGCCGACGACCAGCCGGGGCGCGAAACCGCGGCCGTCGGCAAGGCGCAGCCTCGCGCGGCCGCCCGCAAAAGCGAAATCGACGACCTTCGAATCGATTCGCTGGAGATGATTCTGGCGGCCGGTAGCGATGGCGAGCCTTTCGGCCAGAATAGCGTTCTCGATATTCCAGCCGAACGCCTCGAGTCCGATCTCATCGGCGTGGAAGACGACCGGGCGGGCCGGAAACAGGCCTCCCGTGTCGTCGACGATCTGCAGCGAGCGCAGCGGCGCCGCGAGCGGCTCGATATCGCCCCAGACTTCGAGATCTCTAAGGAAATCGATCGATCGGCCGAGTAGCGCGACGGTGCGGCCGTGGCCCAGGCGGTCCGCCGCGCCGCAGGAGACGACGGAAAAGCCGGCGCGCGCCAAGCCGATGGCGGCGCAGAGTCCCGTAAGGGCGGCGCCAACGACGAAAACGTCGCAGGGTTCGAAATCGTCCGAGTGCGAAGCGGCCATTGCTCAATTCTGGCATGCGTGCTTTCTAGCTGTCCAGGCGGCCGGCCAAAGGTCCGGCTTCGCGGCGCTTCCAAAGCTGCAGGGGAGCGGGAGAGCCGAATGCGGTGACGAGCGCCACGCCGATTGATACGAATCGGCGACGGCATGATTGGGAATCCGGAGCATCCGCATGTCGATCCAGAACAGGGCGATCCCGGTTCGACGCGCCGCCGGCTTCTCCGTCCATATGTTCACCGCCTCGGGCGGCGCCGTCGCGGTCCTGGCGCTCTATGCGGCCATCGAACGCGATTTCTCAGCCTGCTTCGCTTGGCTGGGGCTCGCGTTGTTCATCGACGGAATCGACGGCACGCTGGCGCGTGCAGCTCGGGTGACCGAGACCGCGGCGACCATCGACGGCGCCGTTCTCGACCTCGTCGTCGATTTCCTGACCTATGTCCTTGTCCCGGTCGTCGCGCTTTGGCGTTCCGACCTCATGCCGACGTCGGTCGCATTCTGGATGGGACTCATCGTCACGATCGCTTCGGCGCTTTATTTCGCCGACACGCGGATGAAGACCCGAGATCATTGGTTCCGCGGCTTTCCCGCGCTGTGGAACGTGTTCGTCCTCTACCTCTTTGTGCTGCGCGCTCCCTGGGCGGTGAACGCTGCGCTGACGCTCGCCGCGACGGCGCTGATGTTCGCTCCCGTCGTGTTCGTCCATCCGCTGCGCGTCGTCAAAATGCGCGTGGTGACGCTTGCGGCGACCTTCGCCTGGTTCGCTTTGGCGCTCGTCGCCTTGCTCGAGGGATTGCAGCCGCAGGTCTGGGTGAAGATCGGCTTTGTCGCGATCGCCGCCTATTTTCTCGGCTTGCCGCTGCTGCGCCACTCGCCCTGGTCGAGCGACTGAACCCGATTCATTCGGGTTTTCCCATGTTCGTCAGATGGCGGCTTGCGGCCGCGCTTCGAAACTTGCTATAGGCCCGTCGCCGGAGCGGCCCAACTGCTTCGGCATGGCCTCGTGGCGGAGTGGCTACGCAGAGGACTGCAAATCCTTGCACCCCGGTTCGATTCCGGGCGAGGCCTCCATTTCATGGATTTTGATTGTGACTTTGGGGGCGGACTTATCGCCCGCAACAGGCAGGGCGACGCGAATGGCTCCGATTGTCTCGAAGCAGGACTTCCTGGAGCGGCGCCGGTATATGGTTGAAGGTCAGTTGCGCACCGGCGGCGTGACGGATTTCAATGTGCTCGCGGCCTTTCTCGATGTGCCGCGCGAAGCGTTCGTGGCGCCGTCTCAGTCCGCCTTTGCTTATGTCGACGGCGACTTGCCGTCGCTCGGCTCCAAAGTCCGGCGCCTCCTGCCGCCTCTGACGCTCGCTCGCCTGTTGCAGGCCGCGAGCGTCGCGGCTGGCGAACGCGCGCTCGACGTCGCAGGCGGCGCTGGGTACAGCGCCGCGTTGCTCGGGCGGCTCGGCACACGCGTCGTCGCGCTCGACTCGGACGCCGAGGCGGCCGAATCGGCGAACAAGCTTCTGCACGGCTACGGCGAAACCGAAGTGGTCGTCGGCGACCTCGCCAAAGGCGTCCCCGCAAAGGGCCCTTACGACGTCATCCTCGTGAATGGCGCCTTCGAGGTTCTCCCCGAGGCCCTGATCGGCCAACTCGCAGAAGGCGGGCGGCTGGTCGGTGTCCAGACCTGCCCGCTAGCGCAGGAAGCGGTCCTGATCGAGAAGATCCCGACCGGGTTTAGCCGCCGCGTTCTGTTCGAGACCCGAGCGGCGACGCTCGACGCGTTCCGTCGCGCGCCCAGCTTCGCCTTCTGATTCGCACTTCGCGGGCGCCTGATTCGCAACAAAAATGAAGGGGCGCAACGCTTTTCGCGCGGCGATGTCCTTGATGGCGCTCGCCATCCCGGGCAGGTGTCGCATGTTTGCGACGCTCAACGGAAATCTTCCTGACAAACCGCAACAAACCCTGGTGGGACCTAGCCAACTCCTGCAAGATGCCTGTAAGAAATGAAGGATTAAGGAAGTTCTCGGAAAATCGCCAACGGCGCTATCTCAATGGGACGCCGCCGCGAGAATCTGGGGAGTACGAGTTCGCCGCGTTCACGGGGGGTCGGAATGACGCCACGTCTGTATTTCATGGCGTCCCGAGAGGTTGCGATGAGCCGTTTTGAATGTTTCAGAAAGCGAAAACTTTCGCGCCGGAGGGTATGGCTCGCGTCTGCGGCGATTGCGCTCGTCGCGATGGCGCCGGGCGTGAAAGCGGAGACCCTCGGGGGGGCGCTCGCAAAGGCGTATTTCGGCAATCCTGACATCAATCAACAGCGCGCTGCGGTGCGCGTGTCGGACGAGAACATTCCCAAGGCGAATGCCGGCTTCCTGCCGACCGTCTCCGCTGAAGGCGACGTGGGCGAGTCGAACATCCAGTCGTCCGGCCTCGGCCTCGGGACGTCGCCCACCAACATCACCAACACTCCGCGCGGCTATGGCCTCACCGTCCAGGAGACCCTGTGGAACGGTAATCGGACGATCAATTCGGTGCGCCAGGCCGAGTCCGGCGTGCTCGGCGCGCGGGAGCAGTTGCGCAACACCGAGCAGAACGTGCTGCTCAACGCTGTCACGGCTTACATGGACGTGATGCGGGACAGCGCGATCCTGGATCTCGATCGCAACAACGTCGAAGTGCTCCAGGAGCAACTCCGCCAGACGCAAGATCGGTTCAACGTCGGCGAGGTCACTCGCACCGACGTCGCCCAGGCCGAAGCGAGCCTGGCCGGCGCCCGCGCGACTGCATTGACTGCGGAATCGACCCTGCAGGCTTCGGTCGCCCGCTACCGTCAGGTCATTGGGGAAGATCCCAAGCGCCTTTCGCCGGTCGCGCCGATCGTGCGGCCTATCCCCAAGACCCTGCCGGAGGCCATCGGGGTCTCTCAGGTCGAGCATCCCGCGATCACCGCGATGCTCCACGGCGTCGACGCCGCGGCGCTCGCCATCAAAATCGCCGAAGGCCAGCTCTATCCGACCGTCGGCGTGACCGGGTCAATCAGCAAGCGCTTCGACGTTGCCGGCTACATTGCCGGAAGCCAGGTCCTCACCGGCACGGTGATGACGCAGATCACTGTTCCCATTTATGAGGGCGGCGCCGTCTACGCGGCGACGCGCCAGGCCAAGGAACAACTGAGCCAGCAGGAGCTTCAGACCGACCTCCAGCGCGACTTGGTGCGCTCAGCCGTGGTCGCCGCATGGGGCCTCAATCAGAACTCGCTGGGCATCTTACGGGCCGCCCAGGCGCAGGTTGAAGCCGCTGAAGTCGCACTCGCGGGCGTACGCGAGGAAGCCAAGGTCGGCCAGCGCACCACGCTCGACGTCCTCAACCAACAGCAGACGCTGCTCAACGCGCGGGTGCAACTCGTGATCGCGCAGCATGACCAGGTCGTCAATTCCTATAGCCTGCTGTCTGCAGTCGGGCGCTTGTCGATCGGCACCTTGGGCCTCGCGGTCGCCGAATACGACCCGCGCGTGCACTTCGATCAGGTCAAGAACAAGTGGATCGGCTTGCGCACACCGGACGGCAGGTGACGCCGCAATCGCGGCCATGTGGATGAGCCGCGATTTTCGTGACGAACCTTAGCTGTGCGCCTTGCGCGCGCGGCCTAACTCAGTCAGATTCGAGGGGCGGCGGAAATTGGCGACGTCGAGCGACGGAAGCGCCTTTCCCGCGACATCACAAAGGCGCGCCGACGGCGCGGAGGCGGAGACGATGAACGTACCCAATGCCAACGCGGGCGACTTCGACGCATTGCGTCGCGCACAGCGCGCCCATGAGCCCTCGATGGAAGAAATCCTCGCCTCGATTCGCTCCATCATCGCCGACGACCGCGAGCCCGCCCCGAGGCCGGCGGCTAAGCCTGCGGCGGCGCCCCAGGGGCCGCAGATCGTTTACTCGAAGGACGCTTCGCCTCCCCGCGCCGGCGAAACGCCGCCGCGCGCTGAGGAGCCCTCGGGGCCGAAGGTCGTCTGGCGCCAGCCCGAGGCCGAAGCTGCGCCGGCCGAGCGGGAGGCCGAATCCGACGCGAAGAGCGCCGAACAAGACGAGCCGCTTCTGTCAACCCAGACCAACCAGGCCGTCGCCGGCGCCTTCGAGGCGCTTTCCGCCAGCCTCGCCTTGCAGGGCGCGGAACTCGCCGAGAACATGACCCGCGAGATCCTGCGTCCGATGCTCAAGAGCTGGCTCGACGAGCATCTGCCGAGCCTCGTCGAGCGCTTGGTGCGCGCGGAAATCCAGCGCGTCGCGCGTGGCGGCCGCTGACGCTAGCGGCCGTTTTTTCAAGGCCTGAGAGGCGCACGTCTCCGGCTATGCGTGCGTCCGTGCGCTCCAAAAGTTGACTTTCGGCGGCGCGCTGGCATTAAGCGGGCGCGGCCGCCGTCGAGCTTTCGGTCGGGCCTCCGCCTCGGCGGGCGACCCTTCAGGCGCGCCATAATCCTCAACCCGCCGACGCGTCATAGCGGCGCGCTCGGCTCGAGCCAGCCTGGGCCACGCCATGGATAAGTCGTTCGATGCCGCCGCCGTCGAGACGCGGGTCGCCGCACTCTGGGAGCGGGAGGGCGCGTTCCGCGCCGGCCGGCCGGAGCGCGCGGCCGCCGAACCGTTCTGCGTGGTGATCCCGCCGCCGAACGTCACCGGCAACCTGCACATGGGCCACGCGCTCAACAACACGCTGCAGGACATCCTTTGCCGCTATCATCGCATGAACGGCAAGGACGTGCTCTGGCAGCCAGGCACAGACCACGCTGGCATCGCGACGCAGATGGTCGTCGAGCGGCAGCTCGCGGAGCGCCAGGAGGCGGACCGTCGGACGCTCGGAAGGGACGCGTTTCTGGCGCGAGTCTGGGAATGGAAGACCGAGTCGGGCGGCGCCATCGTCGAACAACTCAAGCGCCTCGGCGCCTCGTGCGATTGGAGCCGCGAGCGTTTCACGCTCGATGCGGGCCTGTCGCGCGCGGTCGCCAAGGTCTTCGTGCAGTTGCACCGCGAAGGGCTGCTCTACAAGGCCAAGCGGCTGGTCAATTGGGACCCGAAATTCCAAACGGCGATCTCCGATCTCGAGGTCGTGCAGATCGAATGCAAAGGCTCGTTCAAATGGACGCGGGCGGACGAGGCTCCGTTGGACGAAGCCGCGCTCGCCAAGACGCTTGCCCGCAACCCGAACGGACATCTCTACTATTTCGATTATCCGGTGGTCGACGCCGCCGGCGAGGAGACCGGGGAATTCGTCACCGTCGCAACGACGCGTCCCGAAACGATGCTGGGGGACAGCGCGGTCGCGGTCCATCCCGACGATCCCCGCTTTCAGCCGCTCATCGGCAAAAAGGTGCGACTGCCCCTAGTGGGTCGTCTCATCGCCATCGTCGCCGACGCCTACTCCGACCCCGAGAAGGGCACGGGCGCGGTCAAGATCACTCCCGCGCACGACTTCAACGATTTCGAGGTTGGGCGGCGGCACGAGAGCGAGGGCGCGCGCCAAATCAATATCCTCGACGCTGAAGCTCGCATTTGGCTGAAGGGAAACCTCGCCTTCTTCGAGGGCGTCGAAGCGAATGACCAGGAACTCGCCCACTTAATCGCGACCGTCGACGGCGTTGACCGCTTCGAGGCGCGCAAACGCATCGTCGCGATGATGGCGGCGAACGGCCTGCTCCAGAAGATCGAACCGCACGCGCATACCGTCCCGCACGGCGACCGCTCCAATGTCGTCATCGAACCCTGGCTCACCGACCAATGGTACGTCGACGCCAAGACCCTGGCGCAGCCGGCCCTGGCGGCGGTTCGCGAGGGCAGGACGCTCTTCGTTCCCAGGAACTGGGAAAAGACCTACTTCGACTGGCTCGAAAACATCCAGCCTTGGTGCGTCTCGCGTCAGCTCTGGTGGGGCCATCAGATCCCCGCCTGGTACGCTCCCTGGGGCGATGTCTATGTCGAGGAGACCGAAGAGGCCGCCTTTGCGGCGGCGCTCGCTGACGGCGTTGAACGCGGCGCTCTCGCCGCCGACGAGGCCGAGCGGTTGGCCTCCGATCCGGAGCGGCTGCGCGAGACCTTCACGCGCGACCCCGACGTGCTCGACACGTGGTTCTCGTCGGCGTTGTGGCCGTTCTCAACGCTCGGCTGGCCGGACGAGACGCCGGAGCTGAAGCGGTTTTACCCGACGAACGTTCTCGTCACCGGATTCGACATCATTTTCTTCTGGGTCGCCAGGATGATGATGATGGGTCTTCACTTCCGGGACGAGGTCCCGTTCCGCGACGTCTACATCCATGCGCTCGTCCGCGACGAGAAGGGCGCGAAGATGTCGAAGTCGAAGGGCAACGTCATCGACCCGCTCGCTCTGATCGATCGGTTCGGCGCCGACGCCTTGCGCTTCACCCTCGCGGCGATGGCGGCCCAGGGCCGCGACATCAAATTGTCGGAGAGCCGCGTCGAGGGTTACCGCAACTTCGTCACCAAGCTATGGAACGCATCGCGCTTCGCGGAAATGAACGGTTGCGTGAGAGTCGCCGGCTTCGATCCCCTGACCGTGCGCGAGCCGCTCAACCGCTGGATCCTCGGCGAAGCGTCGCGGGCGGTCGCGGAGACGAGCGCGGCGATTAAATCCTACCGCTTCAACGACGCCGCCAATGCGGCTTACCGGTTCGTCTGGAATCTGTTCTGCGATTGGTGTCTGGAGCTCGCCAAGCCGGTTTTGCAGAGCGGCGAAGACGGACCGGCGAAAGCCGAAACGCAAGCGACGATCGCTTATGTTCTCGACAGCGTCTATGGCCTGCTGCACCCGTTCATGCCCTTCGTCACGGAGGAGCTTTGGGCGATCAAGGGCGAAGCGGGACCGACCCGCAGCGACGTCCTTGCCCTCGGACCCTGGCCGAAAGCCGACTTTCCCGTCGACGAGGCCGCCGAAGAAGAGCTCGGTTGGATGGTCGAGCTGATCTCGGAGATCCGTTCCGTGCGCTCCGAGATGGGCGTGCCGCCGGCGACGCTTCTGCCGCTGACGCTCGTTCAGGCGACCAATTCGATGACGCGGAGCGCCGGGCGCTGGGCCGAGACGATCAAACGCCTGGCCCGGATCACCGATGTCCGATTCGAGGACAGTTCCCCGGCGGGCTCGCTGCAGCTCGTCGTCCGCGGCGCTGTGGCCGCGCTCTCCGTGGCCGGCGTGCTCGACGTCGCCGCTGAGCAGGCGCGGCTCGCCAAGGAGATCGCCAAAGAGCGCGGCGAAGTCGCAAAAGTCGATGCGAAGCTTGCCAACGCCGACTTCGTCGCGCGCGCGCCGGAGGAGGTGGTCGCCGAGAACCACGAGCGCCGGGAGGCCGCGCTCGCCCGCATCGCCAAGATGCAGTCCGCTCTCCAACGGCTTAACGAAATCTGAGCCCGGAGCCGGGGCTGTCGCCGTCAACGTTGCAATTGCGCAACAGCCCTAGGCCAAGTGGAAACGACCGGGAATTCAGCCGGATCGTGCCCCGATTGCGCCATAAACCCCGCGCTATTTCGAAGTCATAGACGCACGATGGAAGTGGGGCTCCGGGTAAAGGTCCCCGGAGAGATCGCGGCGCAGGGCGGGGCGGGGTCACGGTTTGGATGCGCGCGTTGCTTTTGGCCAATTTTCGGGTCGCCCTCGTGGCAAATGATGGGGGTTCGGCTCGCCCGTCATGGATGATGACGGCTTTAGCGCTCGGCGCCCTGGCGGCGACGAGCCCAGCCTTCGCTCTCGACAGCAACAAGACGAGCGACCCGGGCAGGATCGCAGTTCCGACCTACAACAGCGCCAGGGAGGCGCTGCAGGCGGGCGTGCACGATCTGCTTGCGGGGGACGCGCAATCCTCCGTCGAGGCGCTCACCTACGCCGCAGAAGGCGGCCAGCCGTTGGCGCAGTGGAAGCTCGGCCGCATGTATGCGCGTGGCGAAGGGGTGCCGCGGGACGACCGCAAGGCCTACACCTACTTCGAGCGCCTCGTCGAAAGCTACAACGAGGACGATCCCGACCGGCCGGACATCGCCGCCATTTCCAACGCCTTCGTATCGGTCGGCGTTTATTGCCTCAACGGCATTCCGAACAGCGAAATCAAGGCCGATCCAGAGCGCGCGCTGGAGATGTTCCAGTACGCGGCGACCAACTTCGGCGACCCGGATGCGCAGTACAACCTCGCGCGCATGTATATGGACGGGGCGGCGGGGCTCGCCCGCAACAACATGCGGGCCGCGCGCTGGCTGTCCCTGGCGGCCGAAAAAGGCCACCACCCCGCGCAAGCCCTTCTCGGACACTTGCTGTTCCTTGGCGAGGGCGTCCCTCGCCAGCGCGCGCGGGGGCTGATGTGGCTGTGGATCGCCAAAAATGGCGCCCAGGGTCAGAAGGACGAATGGATTCGGGAACTTCAGACGAAGGACTACAGCGCCGCCAGCGACGACGACCGCGAGGTCGCCGCGGCCTATCTGAGCGCGCGTGGCAAGGATCCGCGCGAAGCGGTTGCCGAGTCGAGACCGCAGCCACCGCACGGGTTCATCGCCGGCTTCGCGCAATTGCCTCAGATGCCACACATGTTCAACGGCGCCCCGCCGCCGAACTTCGATCAGCCGGACGACGGGCCCGATCACTAGGCTTGTGAAATCCGCGCGGCCGCGACGAAAATTGCGATTTCAGTCTTCGCCGAGCGCCGCACGCGTCAGTTGATCACGCCGGTCAGAAGTGCGCGGGTGGCGCGCGTCACGTCTTTTTGACGCATCAGCAATTCGCCGACCAGGAAGACCTCGATGCCGGTGTCGGCGAGGCGCCGGCAATCCTCGTGCTCTCCGATCCCGCTCTCAGCGACGACGATCTTGTCCGCTGGAATGAGCGGCTTCAGGCGCTCGCTGACCGCGAGCGACGTCTCGAAGGTGCGTAGGTCCCGGTTGTTGACGCCGATCAGGCGACCCTCCAACGACAGCGCGCGATCGAGCTCGCGCTCGTTGTGAGTCTCGATGAGGACATCGAGGCCCAGGTCGTGCGCCGCTTTGTTGAGCGTGCGCGCCGTCTCGTCGTCGACGGCGGCCATGATGATGAGAATGCAATCGGCGCCCCAGGCGCGCGCCTCCAGCACCTGGTAAGGATCGAACAGGAAGTCCTTGCGCAGAATGGGCAACGCCGTCGCCGCCCGCGCCTTCATCAGATGCTCCGGCGCGCCCTTGAAAGACGGTCCGTCGGTCAGCACGGAAAGACACGTCGCGCCGCCGGCCTGATACGCCTTCGCGAGTTCAGCCGGATCGAACTCCTCGCGGATGAGACCTTTCGACGGGCTCGCCTTCTTGATCTCCGCGATTAGCCCGAAGCGACCGGCCTCCAGCGCGCGTTCGAGCGCTTTGACAAAGCCTCGCGGCGGCGACTGTTCACGGATTTCGCGCTCGAGCGTCGCGCGCGGGACGCGCACCTTCGCCTCCGCGATCTCGCGCCGCTTGTAGGTCTCGATCTTACTCAGAATATCGCTCATCTCCGCTTCTCGTTCACCCATTGGAGACGTTGACAAGCTTTTCGAGAATGCGCGACGCCGCGCCCGAACGCAAGGCCTCGTCGGCCAGGGTGACGCCGGCGGCAAGATCGTGCGCGCGTCCCGCCACGACCAGGGCGCCGGCCGCATTGAAGACCGCGATGTCGCGATAGGCGTTCTCGGCGCCCGCGAGAACGGCGCGCAGTGCGGCCGCGTTGTGAGCCGCATCGCCGCCTTTGAGCGCAGCCAGCGTGGCGCGCTTCAGGCCAACGCTCTCCGGCGTCACCTCGAAGGCGCGGATCGCGCCATCTTTCAATTCGACCACCTTGGTGACGCCGGTGGTCGACATTTCGTCGAGCCCATCCGCCCCGTGGGTCACCCAGACCCGGTCCGAGCCGAGATTGCGCAGCACCTCGGCCATCGGCTCGAGCCACGCCGCGGAGAATACGCCGATCAATTGCCGGCGCACGCCCGCCGGGTTCGACAGCGGCCCGAGAAGATTGAACAGTGTGCGGGTGCCGAGTTCGACCCGGGTCGGCCCGACATGACGCATCGCCGCGTGGTGCGTCGGAGCCATCATGAAGCCGATCCCCGCTTCGCGAATTGAGCGCTCCACGGCCTCCGGCGCAAGGCCGATCTTGACGCCGAGCACCCCGAGCGTGTCGGCGGCGCCCGACTTCGAGGAGGCGGCCCGGTTGCCGTGTTTGGCGACCGGCACCCCGCAACCCGCAACGATCAGCGACGCCAGCGTCGAGACGTTGTAGGAGCCCGAGCCATCTCCTCCGGTGCCGACGATGTCGATCGCGTCGTCCGGCGCCTTGACGCGCAGCATCTTCGCGCGCATCGCGGTCACCGCGCCGGTGATCTCTTCGACGCTTTCACCGCGCACGCGCAGCGCCATCAGGAAGCCGCCCATCTGCGAGGGCGTCACTTCGCCCGAGAGAATGGCGTCGAAGGCGTCAAGCGCCTCGGCGCGCGAGAGATGTGAGCCGGCGGCGACCTTGGCGATCAGCGGCTTAAACAATTCCATGCCCCAGTTCGCCCCTCAGTAGGTCTTGGCCGTCGTCTTGGTCTTGTTGAAGGCTCGCGCCAATTCAAGAAAGTTGCCGAGCATCGCACGGCCGTGCTCGCTCTCTATGCTTTCGGGATGAAACTGCACGCCGTAGACCGGCAGGGAGCGGTGCGCGACGGCCATGATCAGGCCGTCGTCGCTCTCGGCGCTGACCTCGAGTTCCGCTGGCGCGGATTTTCGCTCGATGATCAGCGAATGATAGCGCGTCGCCTTGAAGGGGCCGTTCAGACCGCGAAAGAGACCGCGCGCATTATGCGTGACGCGCGAAACCTTGCCGTGCATCGGCGTCGGCGCGCGGACGACGCGGCCGCCGAAGACCTGACCGATCGCCTGGTGGCCGAGACAGACGCCGAGGATCGGCGTCGCACTGCTGGCTTCGCGAATGAGATCGAGACAGACGCCCGCTTCGTTGGGCGTACAGGGGCCAGGCGACAGCACGATCGCGTCAGGCTTGGCGGCCGCCGCATCCGCCGCCGAGATCTCGTCGTTGCGCCAGACCGACACGTCGGCGCCGAGCTCGCCGAGATAGTGGACGAGATTGAAAGTGAAACTGTCGTAATTGTCGATCAGCGTAACGCGCATCGGCGCCGGCTCCGGTGGGCTTCGTCTTTTCCATGTCGGAGACGGCCGCGTCAAGCTTCACGGGCGCATGAGGGAAGCCGTGCTATTCTCACTCGCGTCTCGTTGATTCCAGGAATGGCCCGGCATGACTTATCGCGCAACTCCCGCCGACGGCGCCGCTTGGGTGACAGGCGCCAGCGCCGGTATCGGGCGAGGGGTCGCGCTCGAACTCGCCAGGCGCGGCTACGAGGTGTACGCGACGGCGCGGCGCGCCGAGGAATTGCAGGCGCTCGCGGGTGAGGCCGCCGGGCTCAAAGGACGCATCCTGCCGACGGTTGGCGACGTGACGGACCGCGAGGGGATCGCGCGTCTTGTCGCCGACATCGAGAGCCAGCGCCCGATCGCGCTCGCCTTCCTCAACGCCGGCGGCAGCTTTCCCGACGCGCCGGGCGACTTTGGCGGCGACGGCTTCGCGCGCACCTTCGCGCTCAACGTTCAAGGCGTCGCCAACGGTCTCAACCCAGTTTTCAACGCGATGCGCACAAGGCGGCGCGGGCAAATCGCGATCGTCGGCTCGGTCGCCGGCTACGGCGGCCTGCCGAACTCCGGCGCTTATGCGCCGAGCAAGGCCGCCGTCATCTCGCTCGCCGTCGGCGCACGATTCTCGGCGGCGCGCCACAACGTAACCATCCAGATCGTCAATCCCGGCTATGTGAAGACGCCGCTCACGGCGGAGAACACGTTTCCGATGCCGTTCCTGATGGAGTGCGACGTCGCCTGCCGGCGGATTTGCGACGGCTTCGAGCGGGGCGGCTTCGAGATCCGCTTTCCCCGGCCGCTCGTCTGGATCCTCAAATTTCTCGGCTTGCTGCCCTATCCCGCCTATTTCGCGCTGCTCGGCATGGGTGGGCCGAGAGGCAAGGGGAAGGGCTGACCGGGCGACCGGGTAGACCTAAACGAAAACGCCGCCTGCTAACGAGGCGGCGTTTCCAATCAAATGACGACCCCGCTCAGCGGAGGGCGGCGTCGCGCTCGGCGATGGTCATGCCGACGTCGTCGAGGTAGCGGCGGGGCAGGGCGGCGTAGCGGCTACGCTCGGCGGCGCGCGTCGCGGCTTCCGCAACAATGTTTAGCAAATGTTGACAGGCCGAGCCGATCCGCCGGATGCCGTCGGCGTCAAGATTCTGTTGGGAATCGCAGGAATGTGAATTGAGGCGGGACATTGCCGTTACTTTCTCGCCGAGGCCGGCGACAAACCAATTGAATTGGCGGCTCTTGTAGTCTCTCTATGTCCGGAAGCAAGTCAGAGTTTTTTCCCACAAGGATAGAAAAAATTGACGATCGGGGGCCCCAGCCGCTTACCCTCTCTTAACGCTTTGCGCGCCTTCGAGGTCGTCGCGCGGCGGCTGTCCTTCGCGCGCGCAGCCGAAGAGCTTTTCGTCACCAAAGCCGCGGTCGCGCAACAGGTCCGTCTGCTGGAGGAGGAGATCGGCTCGCCTCTGGTCGAGCGAGCAGGGCGCGGACTCAAACTCACCGATTCTGGCGCCGCCGGGGCGGCGACGCTGGCCGAGGGATTTGCGATGCTGGCGCGGGCGGCGAGAGCGATGCGCGAGACGAGGGGACGGCGCTTCCTCGTGATCAACTCCAGCGCCTCCTTCGCCGCGACCTGGCTGGTGGGGCGGATCGGCAAGTTCAAATGGGCGAACCCCGAGATCGACGTGCTGGTCGACGCCAATCCGCTGGAGGGGCTCGATCACGGCGCGGTCGACGCCATGATTCGCTGGGGCGCGGGCGAGTTTCCCGGCCTCGCGAAAACGTTGCTGTTCAAGGAGGACGTGTTCCCGGTCTGCGCGCCAGCGCTCGTCGATGGGCCTCATCCCTTGCGCGAGCCGCGGGATCTCGCCCACCAGACGCTGCTTCATCTCGACTGGAATCCGACCTTTCCCTCCTGGCCGAACTGGACGGACTGGCTCAAGACCGCAGGCGCGGACGGGACCGACGCCTCGCGCGGCGTGTTCTTCAATCAGATGTCGATGGCGATCGCCGCCGCGGCGCAGGGGCAGGGGGTGGCGCTGTCGTCGCTCGCCATCGCCGCCGACGATCTTGCGTCAGGCCGCCTCGTGGCGCCGTTCGCGACAAGCGTCGCGACGCCGTTCGGCTATTACTTCGTGTGCCGCCCCGAGGATGCCGACACACCGCGCATCAAGGCGCTACGCGAATTTCTGGTCGCCGAGGCGGCGCTCTCGGCGGCCTGAGCGTCGCAGCAAGTCACATCTTCGCGGCAGGGACCGAGGTGTTCGCTGCCGGGACCAAGGCGTTCGCGTCGGCGGACTTGCCGGCGTGCGCGCTTTCGCGCGCGATGTCGCCGGCAAGCGCCCGAGCGAAGCAGGCGTAGCCCTGGTCGCCCATATGGAACCCGTCCGCCGACAAGGAGGCGCGCAACGCTTCCGCCGACTGGTCGGCCCAGGCCTTCATCATGGCGAACCGCGAGAACACCGGAACATGCACTCTAGCCCCGACCTCGCCGACCGTGGCGACAAATCGCTCGAACCGCGCCAGATTCTTGATCCCGAAATAGAATTGGGGATCGACGAGAATAATCGGAACCTTCCGCGCCCGAGCGTCCGCGATGCCCGCCTCGAGCTCGGCGCGGAAGTTTACGATATCGACGCCGGTCACTGCGTCGTTGGTGCCGACCTGCCAGATGACGAGATCGGGTTGATAGGCGCCCAACTCGGACTGAAGGCGCCCGAGAGTTACGGCGCCGATTTCCCCGCCAACGCCGGCGTTGCGCACCTCGGTCACGATGCCCCATTGCGAGCCGAGGTCGGCGGCGAGCCGAGCGGGATAGGTGCGGCTTGGCGCGGACGCCCCGATGCCGAGCGTGGACGACGATCCGATCGCGAGAATGCGCAGCGGGCGGGAACCGTGCGCCGCCAGGACGTGGGCGGCTCCATTGTCAGCGAACGACGAGGCCGCCGGCGGCGGACACACGAAGTCCGGCGCCGCCGCCTGGGCGCTCACGGCCCACGCGCACGCGCCCACTCCAGCGAGCGCCAATTTTGCCAATTCGCGCGGTCCGCGGTGTGAAGGAGGTCGTTCTTCCCTGTCTTCCGCCATTCCAAATATCTCGCGACGCCAAACAACCCGCCGATACATAGCAAGGTGTAACCGAAGCCAAGCGCTTTCGCCACATCCTCGGTGACGCTCGGGCCGCAGGCGGCCAGGCCCGCCTGACCGATCGCGCTCAACACCGAACTGGCGGCGAATATCGGCAGGCTGTGGCGTCCGAGACTCTGGAGCGCCTCGCCCAAACGCGTCCGCCCGAACCGGTCGAACAGCGGGGAGGTCGCCGCAAGATAGGCCAGGGCAAGGAAACTGACGAGCCGCGCAAAGCCCTGGTTCTGCTTGCCGACGTCGAGGGTCCCGAAGACCTTCTCGTGCAGACCCGGAGCGAAGCCGAACCCGTCATTGACGACAATGGCGCCGGCGATGGTCACCGCCATGCAAAGGACCCACATCGCCGGGGAGCGCATGACCGCCCGTTCGCGCCAACGGATCGCCGCGAGAACCCCGAGCGTGAAGATCAACTGCCAGGCAAAGGGGTTAAGGAACCAAGCGCCTGCCTCGGGCCAATTTGGCAGATTCAGGTCGAACGGCTTCACAGCGAGATACACAGCCCCCGAGACGAGCAGGGCGAGCGAGGGCCCAAACTTCGTGAGTGCGATTATAAGCGGCGAGATCGCCATCAACACGACATAGAGCGGCAGAATGTTGAAATAGCCGATCTGGTGCGTCAGGAGGGCGACGCCAATCGCCCCGCGGACCGGTTGGTGGAACATCACCGTCCGCCCATGCGCCTCGATAAGCGAGGGTACGCCGCTGAACTCATAGCAGAGGCCGAAAATCGCGATGGCGGAAAGCGTCAACGCGATGTGCACGCCGTAGATGCGCCCGGCTCGGCGGAGGCAACTCCAGGCGACCGACGCCAAGCCGTGGATCAAGGATTTCCTGTAGTAGGCGATCCCGACGGAAACGCCCGACAGGAAGACGAACGCCTCGGCGCTGTCGCAAAGCGCGTAATTGCGCAGCGTAACGGACTCCAGCAGATTGCCTGGGAGGTGATCGATCATGATCGCGACCAAGGCGATGCCCCGCGCACAATCGATCCCGCCGATGCGGTTTTGAAACGCCATCCGACGACCCCCAAAAAAACCAAGCGCCTCGTCGGTGTGAGATGGCGCAGTCTATCGAAGCGGCAATGCCGGGTAACGCGCACGTGACTCGGCGCCCTTCACGGGTTCGTGAGCAACTCTCGTAGCGCATCCGGCGTTGTCACCGGAAGACTACACGTCTGGCCGCGGCAAACCATGGCGGCTGGCGTATTGGCGAGGGGAGAACGCCGGCCGGGAGGATCCTCGGGCCACAGGGCAGGGTCGATCCGCAAGACGCTGATCGCCGGGTCTGCCGCCGCGAGTCCCGCTTGAGCAAGCGCGGCGCAGCGCGCGTCGGCCAGTGGGCCCTCCACGACAATCACGGCGCCGCGCTCCAGAAGGTCGGCCGCGGCGAGCAGCAGAGGGTTCTGCATACGCGCTTCCTGCGACCCGGACGCGGTACGGATCAGGGCTCTGGCCGCGTCGCGCCACCGTTCTTCCTCCGTCAGGGCCGCCAGTCGCGCGAGGACCTCCGCCATCAGCGACGCGCCAGAGGGCAGCGCCCCGTCGTGAGGCGGGCGTGGGCGCAGGATCAGGCCGTCGCTCGCCTCGCGCGCTGTCATGTATGCGCCGCCGTCCGGCGCGCCGAAGAGATCGAGAGCCGCCTCAGCCCAACGGGTCGCCGAGCGCAAGTCCGCCGGATCGCCGCTCGCCTGAAAAAGCGTAAGGGCGGCGCGCGCCATCGCGGCATAGTCGTCGAGCATGCCGGTCGCGCCGACGCGTCCGCCTCGCCAGGCGTGAGCGAGCCGTCCATCGCCATCGGTCATTGTGGCGACGACGAAGTCGAATGCGGCGCGCGCGGCCCGCAGGAATTCGGGTTCGGCGAAGACGGCGGAGGCGCCGGCGAGCGCCGCGATCGTCAAGCCATTCCAGTCGGCGAGAATCTTGTCGTCGCGAGCCGGACGAACCCGCTTCTCGCGCGCCGCGAACAGCTTTGCGCGGGAGGCGGCGAGCCGCGCCTCGCTCGCCTCGTCGCCGGGAGGCAAGACGCGCTGGAGGACGTTGCAACCTTCCCAATTGCCCTCCGGCCTGACGTCGTACGCCGCGTTGAACGCTGCGGCGTCCTCGCCGAGAATCGAGCCGACCTCGTCGGCGCTCCAGACGTAGAAGCGGCCTTCCTCGCCTTCCGAGTCCGCATCGAGCGATGCGGCGAAGGCGCTGTCGACGGCCATTTCGCGCATCAGCCAGTCGAACGTCTCCCTGGCGCGGGCGGCGTACAGCGGATTCGGCTTTTCCGCGTGGGCAAGCGCCAGAAGCTCGAGGATCTGCGCGTTGTCGTAGAGCATCTTCTCGAAATGCGGCACATGCCACCGCGCGTCGGTCGAATAGCGGGCGAAACCGCCGCCGAGGTGATCGTAGATTCCGCCGGCGCTGAGCGCGCCGAGCAGGCTATGAACGCTCGCGCGCAGTCGAGGATCGGCTCGGCGGAACAACTCCTGCCAGAAGAAGCGGAAAATCGGCGCATTGGGGAACTTCGGCGCGTCTCCGATGCCGCCGTGAACGGGATCGACGAGGCCAAGCAGCGCGTTGGCGACCTGCATGAGATCGTCCGGCCCGAGGTCCGGACCGGCGTCCGTCGCCGCAAGACGCGCGAGGTGGGCGACGAACGAAGCGCCTTGCGCCTGCAGCGCATCGCGCTGGTCGCGCCAGGCTGCGTCGACCGCCTGGAGAACCTTACGGAACGAAGGCCGGCCCCAGCGGGACGTAGGCGGCCAATAGGTGCCGCCATAAATCGGCGCGCCGTCAGGCGTGAGGAACATGGTGAGCGGCCAGCCGCCCTGTTCCCCCATCGCGTGCAGGGCGGTCATGTAGATGTGGTCGACGTCCGGCCGCTCCTCGCGATCGACCTTTACGTTGACGAAGAGCTGGTTCATCAGCGCCGCCGTCTCGGGGTCCTCGAAGGATTCGTGCGCCATCACATGGCACCAATGGCACGCGGCATAGCCGACCGAGAGGAGGATCGGCCGGTCGCGCTCCTTCGCCTCGGCGAGCGCCTCCGGGGTCCATGTTCGCCAGTGCACCGGATTTGCGGCATGCTGGATCAAATAGGGCGACGTCGCTTCACCCAGAAGATTGGCCGCGGGAAGCATGCGCGCTCCTTCCGAACCGCTGACGCCGGAGACCGACCGGCAGGGGCATTGCAAAATAGGGGAGGAAATTGTTTTCGCGAAGGCGGCGCGGCGACGCCCTGTTTCAGATAGTCGCCGCAAGGCGCTGGAAGCCACGGTCGAGATCCTCTTTCAAGTCCTCAATGTCTTCGAGCCCGACCGAAAAGCGCAACGCCGGCCCCCCCGGCGCCCAGCGGGTCGCCGTGCGGTAGCTGGCGCAGTCGAAGGGCGTGACGAGGCTTTCATAGCCGCCCCACGAATAGCCCATGCCGAACAATTCGAGCCCATCGAGAAGCGCTGCGACCGAAGTGTCGGATGCCGGCTTCAAGATGACGCTGAAGAGGCCCGACGAGCCGGAAAAGTCGCGCTTCCAAAGGGCGTGACCGGGATCGTCGGACAGAGCCGGATGGACGACGCGCAGCACTTCCTCTCGTTCCTGGAGCCAGCGGGCGAGCGCAAGCCCCTGCCGCTCGGCTTCGCGCAGCCGCAGCTCCATCGTGCGAAGGCCGCGCAACGCCAGGAATACGTCTTCTGGCCCTGGCAGGATGGCCATCTGGTCGACGGTCTTGTCGAGCGCATGGAACCATTGCGCGTTGGCCGAGATCAGGCCGAGCAGAAGATCGGAATGCCCCGAGAGATATTTCGTGCCCGCTTCGACCACCAGATCGGCGCCATGCGCATGCGCCGAAAAGAACAGCGGCGTCGCCCACGTGTTGTCGGCGATGACGCAAGCGCCGCGCGCATGGGCGGCGGCGGCGATAGCGGGAACGTCCTGCACCTCGAGCGACTGCGAGCCTGGCAATTCGACAAACACGGCCTTGGTGTTGGGCCGCATGAGCCCGGCTATGTCCGCGCCGACGAGAGGGTCGTAGTAGGTCGTCTCCACCCCCATGCGCTTGAGCGTCGAACCGCAGAAGATGCGCGCGGGTTGATAGACCAAGTCGGTCATCAGCAAATGATCGCCGGCGCTGAGCGCGGTCATCAGCGACAGGGCGATCGCTGCGAGGCCGGAGGGGACGAGCTTGGTTCCCGCCGCGCCCGATATTTCGCTCCACGCGTCGGTCAGGGCGTCGGTGGTCGGCGTGCTATGCGTGCCGTAGGTATAGCGCTGCGCTCCGCTCTTCAGGGTCGCCGTATCGGGAAAGAGAACGGTCGAGCCCCGAAAGGCGGGAGTGTTGACGAAGCCGTGCGACATTTCGGCGTCGCGCCCGAGGCAGACGAGGCGCGAACGGCTGCGCAAGCGAGATTTGGCTTCGTCCGAAAGCTTCTTCATCGTGACCGCATTCCACAGGCTAGATTGCAAGACATTAAGAAACGCGGCGGCGTCAATCGCGGCCTCGTTCGAGACATCCGAGGATTCACTTGCCCATCGGCAGCAGCGTACCGTTGACCGAGACCTCCCCGGACGGCGTCGCGTCGATCTGCCACACCAATCTGCCGTCGGCCCCGGTCGTCGCCAGACCCTTGACGATGGCCATGCCGAGCGCGATCGACTGAGCGTCCGGCTCGTCCTTGGCGACCTCCTGGAGAAGGGCGATCGTTTTGTCGAGACTGTCGGCGCTGACGGTCAGATGTGCGCGCGGCGCGCCGCTGTCGAGCATGGCGTCGCCCTCAAATGCGAGATCGATCAGAGGCGTCGTCAGGCGGCCGGGCGCGAGAACGAGCCTCGGCTGTCCGCTGAGCAGCGCCTGATTGATTTTGTTCTGCGTCTCAGGCGCAAGCGCGCCTGTTTCGCCGAATTCGGGATCGTCAAGCGCGATCTGCGCCGCTGTGCCGAGCCCTTTGTCGGCGACCAGCAGGTCGAGGTTCAGTGAGACAGGCGACAGCGTCTCCGCCCAGGACGGCAGCAGGGCCGACTTGAACGCGAGGTCTTCAACCCTTACGCCGAACTCCGCGGATCCTTCGTCGGTGAAACCGGTCAACCCGAGCTTTTCGCCGAGTGTCTTCAGCCGCGCTTCGACCATGGGCGTCTTGAGATCGAGATCGCGGATCTCTGCGTCGGCCCGAAGGTCGTTCCAAAACGGCAGCGCGGCAAGCACATGCTGCTTGAGATCCGGCGCGTCGTCGTCATCGAAATGGGCGACGACATATTTCCAGAGATCGCTGATCTCGCGCGCCCGCAGTCCCGCGATCGCGAGGCCGCCGCCCATTCCAGCCGCCTCGTAAGCGAAGGTGATCGGCGACGCGCCTTCGTCGGCCGAGGATGTCGAGTGAACCGTCTGGGTCAGGCGCTTCGTCGATTGCGCGATCGCGATGTCGACGCCGGCGCCGCTCTCCGACGTCTTGGCGCGGGTTTCAATCGAAACCCCCGATTCGACGAGATCGGCGTCGACCCGCTGCTCCGGGTCGACGGTGCGAGCCTCGGCTTCCAACGCCTCCGCCGATGCGACCGCGCGCAAGAAATCCTTCCGCGCCGCCGAGTAGGCGGCCTCGAAGGTGAAGCCGCTGAGGTCCAAGGCGGCGTTCACTTGGCCCTTGTCGGTAGGTGCGTCGAACGCGACGCTCGGCAAGCGATCGGCCTTGATGGTCCACCCGCCGTTGCTTTTCGGCGTCAGCGTATAGGCGAAGCGCTCGATGCGAAGCGCGCCCTGGGAGGGATCGGCGAGCTCGAGCGCCTTCTCCAGGTCCCAGGTGACGAGGTAGTCCTCGCCGCTGGGTGTGACGGTGAGGATGCCCTTATCGACCACCGCTTTGCTGAAATACTCGACATAGGCCTGCTCGATCGCTTTGGCGCCATCGGACGTCGCGGGCGCGGCGCAGGCCGCCGACGACGCACAGATCGAGGCGAAGACCGCAGCGGGCCACCGCGAGCGCAAGAAGGAGCCTGATCGTTGACAGGTGAACATTAGGGAAGCCTAGCAGCAATTTCGCATCGCGCGAAGCGCGCCAGTTGACACGATCAGGCATGCGCCGCGACATTGGGACCCGACGTCGAAATAGGGGAGCCCCGTCATGCGATTGCTCGCGAAATTCTGCTTAGCCGCTGGCTTGTTGTTGGCCGGCGGCGCCGCCGCGACAGCGGGCACGCTCGATCAGGTGAAGGCCCGGGGGACCTTGATCTGCGGCGCCAATCCCGGGCTCGCGGGCTTCGCCTTGCCCGACGATCAGGGCGTCTACAAAGGGCTCGACGTCGACCTATGCCGCGCGTTGGCGGCGGCGATCTTCAACGACCCGAGCAAGGTCAAATATCTGCCCATCAACGCCAAGGACCGGCCGACGATCCTCGCCTCGGGGCAGATCGACGTGCTGGTGCGGAACACGACATGGACGCTGTCGCGTGAAACCGGGGGCATGTTCTTCACCGGGGTCAATTTTTACGACGGCCAGGGATTCATGGTGCGCAAGAAGCTCGGCGTCGATTCGGCCCTCAAGCTCGACGGCGCCTCGATTTGCGTGCAGCAGGGCACGACGACCGAGCTGAACCTCGCCGATTATTTCCGGGCGCATAATATGAAATTCGAAGCGGTCGTCTTCGCCACCGACGAAGAGACCGTGAAGGCCTATGATTCCGGCCGTTGCGACGCCTACACGACCAACTCGTCGGGCCTCTACGCCGAGCGCCTCAAGCTCTCGGCTCCGGACGACAACGTCGTGCTGCCCGAGATCATCTCAAAGGAACCACTCGGTCCGTCCGTCCGCAAGGACGACATTCAATGGTTCGAGATCGTGCAGTGGACGCACTACGCGATGGTCACGGCCGAGGAGCTCGGCGTCACGCAGGCCAATGTCGACACGATGCTCAAGTCCGAAAATCCCGACATCCGCCGCCTGCTCGGGGTCGAGGGCGATTTCGGCAAGGGCCTCGGCCTGACCAATGACTGGGCCTACCGGATCATCAAGGCGGTGGGGAACTATGGCGAATCGTTCGAGCGCAACGTCGGGCAGGGCTCGCCGATCAAGATCCGCCGCGGTCTGAACGCCTTGTGGACCAACGGCGGACTGCAATACGCGCCGCCCATAAGGTGAGCGCTGGAGGGCCTTGCTGCCGGCGCATTTTTTAGCGCGCATTCAAGCCTTTTCAAGTGCTTGTCCGGGGGCTTTCCGCCGCGCTAGCGCCATCTGTATTCTGGTGGACGCGCCAAGTGGCTTTTCTGTCTTGCCCGGCGTTGTGACGGCGCCGCGTGGATGGCCCGGGACAAGCCCGGCCATGACGGTGTGCGTCAACCCATTTGCAAATGGCTCTAGGGAATCTGAGCGGCCAAGGCGAGGCGTAAGCGAAAAAAGGGACTCGCGTGCCGCAAATCCGCTCTACCCGGCGGTGGAGCACAGGTGCGCGTCTCACGCCAGAACCGACGGGATTTCGACAGACCCGTCAAGAGGCCAAAGGGCCAACTAGGCGTCAATAGTTGCTTCCTAATGTATTCCCTTCGTTACGTTCTTTTGGCTATCCTTTAATCCGAATGCGCCAGTCCAATGTTTGGTGAATATCCAGGGTAAAGCCTCGACTCTCATCTCTGTAGACGCCTCACGATATCATGACAATTCTATGTATACGTGATCGTGTTGTGGTGCGCCAAGCCAAATAAATTGGCTAGCTTCTTGAGACGCCTACGCCCGGAAAGGCGTAATACGCGCGGTTGCAGATTTCACGCTCGCGCCGCTACTGCCCTCGCTTCGCTCGCGTCGCGAACCGCACGGCTTCCTCGGCGGCGCGGAACAGCGCCTGCGCTTTGTTGACGCATTCGCGGTGCTCGTAGGCGGGAACGGAATCGTAAACGATGCCGGCGCCGGCCTGGACGTGCATGAAACCGTCCTTGACCACCGAGGCGCGCAACACGATGCAGGTGTCCATCTCGCCGCCGGCGCCGAAATAGCCGATGCAGCCGGCGTAGATGCCGCGCTTGTCCTTCTCGAGCTCGTCGATGATCTCCATCGCGCGCACTTTGGGCGCGCCGGAGACCGTGCCGGCGGGAAAGCCGGCCGACAACGCGGCGACGACGTCGAGATCGTCGCGCAGGTCCCCCTCGACGTTCGAGACGATGTGCATGACGTGGCTGTAGCGCTCGATGAAGAAGCTGTCCGTCACCTTGACCGTGCCGATCTTGGCGACGCGGCCGACGTCGTTGCGGCCAAGGTCGAGCAGCATTAGATGTTCGGCGCGCTCCTTGGGATCGGCGAGAAGCTCGGCGCCGAGCGCTGCGTCTTCCTGTGGCGTCTTGCCGCGCCAGCGCGTACCGGCGATCGGCCGGATGACGACCTTGCCGGCGTTGACGCGCACCAGGATCTCCGGACTCGAGACGACGATCTGAAATCCGCCGAAGTCGAGGAAGCAGAGATAGGGCGAGGGGTTGACGCGCCGCAGCGCCCGATAGAGCGAGAAGGCCGGCAGTTCGAAGCGGCTGGTGAAACGCTGCGATAGAACGATCTGAAACGCGTCGCCGGCGGCGATATAGTCTTTCGCCTTGCCGACCATCGCGAGGAATTCGGCCTCGGAGGTGTTGGAGACCGCCTGGGCCGTCATGAGCGTCGGGTCGACCTGGGGAGGCACGTGATCGAGCGGCCCCTCGAGCGCGGCGACGACCGCGTCCAATCGCGCCTGGGCGCTCTCATAGGCCACGCGCGCCGAAACGCCCGGCGCCGGCCGCACCGGCGTTACGACGACCATTTCGTCGCGCACGCTGTCGAAGACGACCATGACGGTCGGCCGGATCAGGATCGCCTCCGGCACGCCGATCGGGTCGGGCTTGGCGGGGGTGAGGCGCTCCATGTGGCGCACCATGTCGTAGCCGAGATAACCGAAGACGCCGGCGGACATCGGCGGCAGGCCGGGCGGAAGGTCGATCTGCGACTCGGCGAGAAGGGCGCGCAGCGCCTCCAGAGGCTTGCCGGGGCAGGGGACGAAGGCGTCCTTGTCGATGAGGGCCCTGCGATTGATCCAGGAGCCTTCGCCGCTCGAACGCCAGACGACGTCGGGGTCGAGCCCGATCATCGAATAGCGGCCGCGCTGGGCTCCCCCTTCGACCGATTCCAGCAAAAACATGTTGCCCGATCGGCCGGCCGCCAACTTGAGATAGGCCGAAACCGGGGTTTCGAGGTCCGCGACCAGGGTCGCCTGCACGACGCTCGCGCGCCCGCTGTCATAGCGGCGCGCGAAATCCTCGTATTCCGGCGGGCTCATCATCGTCACGTCAGCCGCCCCCCGCCGCCTGGAGCACGTTCTGGTGGATCGACACGCCCAGCTCGTGTTCGAGCGCGGTTACGTATTGTTCGACCAGGCTCGATTGCAGCTCCCCGTTCAGGCGCTCCGCCGAGGCCTTGATGGCGGGATCGTCGAACTTGGTCGGCGGCGTCGCATCCGCCGTGATCTTGAAGACGACGCGCCCCCCGACGCTCGCCGCCGAGCCGGCGCCGCCCGGCGGGGTCGCGAAGATCGCGCTGACGACGCTCGGCGCAAGCCCGTCGCCGCCGCTGCGGCGGATATCGGCGGCCGTCTGGACCTCGAGCCCGGCGGGCTGAGCGAGACTGGCGAGCGTCGCGCCTGAATCGAGCTGCTTGACCATGTCGAGCGCCTTGGCGCCCAGAGCCCGGGTCACCTCGTCCGCCCGCCATTGCGTCTCAACCTTGTCCTTCACCTCGTCGAACGTGCGATCGCGCGCCGGGTCGATCTTGGCGACCTCGAACCAGAGATAACCATGATCCGCCGTCTGCAGCGCCGCATCGTCGACGCCGACGTCGGAAGCGAACACCGCGCGGAGCAACTGCCCCTTCTCCGGCAGGTCGACCGCCTTGCCAGCGGGATCGAGACCGTCCGAGTCGACCGCCTGGATCATGCGCGGTTCGATGTCGACCGACTTGGCGGCGTCGGCCACCGATTTGCCGGACACCCGCGCGTCCTCGATCTTGTCGTGCAGCGTCTGGACGTCCGCCGCGGCGCGGCTGGTCGCAATCTCCTTCTTGAGCGTGTCTTCGACTTCGGCGAAGGGCTTCACGCTGCCCGGCGTGATGGAGACGACCCGCACAATCACGGGTCCGAACTGGCCTTTGACAATGTCGCTGACGCCGCCGTCCGGCAGGGCGAACGCTGCGTCGGCGATCGTATGGTCGAACATCGCGGCTTTGGTCGTCTCGCCGAGGTCGACGTCGGCCGGCGAAAGGTGGCGCGCCTTCACGATGTCGTCGAACGAGGCGCCCGCCTTGATCTTCGCCTCCGCTTCGCCCGCTTCAGCGTCGTTGGGGAAGAGGATTTGTTGCAGCTTGCGCTTTTCGGGCGTCGTGAAACGGGTGTCCTTGGCCTTGTCGTAGGCCGCCTTGGCGTCTTCTTCGGCGACCTCGCCGGGCTTGGCGAGCGCGGAGGGTGAGGCGACGACGAGGGTGAAGCCACGGTATTCGGGCGCGCGGTAGCTCGCCATGCGGTCGTTGAAATAGGATCTTAGGGCGTCGGCCGACGGCGCCTTGATTTCTCCGGCGGCGGAAGGCGGCAAGACCACATAGTCGATCGCGCGCGTCTGCGCGTCGACTCGCGCCAGCGCATCGACGAGGGCCTTCGGGGCGGTGAACCCGTCGACGAGGGCGAGTTCGATCTGCTGGCGCAGATAGGCCTTGCTCTGGGCCGCGAAGAAACCGCGTTCGCTGAGGCTGGAATCGCGCAACGCCGCGTCGAAGCGATCGCGGCTGAAGTGACCGGTCGCGTCTTGCATGTTCGGGTCCGCGCGCACCGCGGCGGCGATCGTCTCGTCGGAAATCGCCAGCCCCAGCGATCGCGCGCGCTGGTCCAGCGCCGCTTCGGCGATGAGGCGCTGCAACACCTCGTTGTCGAGGCCGAGCGCATGCGCCTGGGCGTTCGTGAGGCTCATCTTGGCGCGCATCTGATACTGATACATCAGCGTCTGGAGCGCGCTCTGGAACTCTTGAGCGGTGATCGACTCGCCGCCGACATCCGCGACCTTGTCGGAGACGAAGCCGCGGAACATGTCTCCGACGCCCCAGATGACGAAGCTGACGATAATGAGGCCGAGAACGATCGTCATGATCGCCCGGCCGAGCCAGCCTTGCGTCGCGTTGCGTATCCCGTCGAGCATGCTTTGCGGAACCTTTTCTCGCTGCGCGCCTCGCGAGGCTGTTGAGCCATTCCGTGGGACGCGCGCCTTATCTACCCCCCGAAGGGGGCTTTGCCTAGGCGGGCTCGGAATGATATTCGGCAAGAATTGACGTCTTCACGCTCCCGCTCGAAAGAGGTTTCAAATGACCCCCGGCGTTCGTCCGCTCGTGGCGGGAAACTGGAAAATGAACGGCCTGCGCGCCTCGCTGAGCGAGATCGCCGCGATGCGCGCCGCGGTCGACGCCGGCAAGGCGGGAGACGCGGAGGTCGTCGTCTGCCCGCCGGCGACTTTGCTTTCGAGCGCGGCTGAGGTTCTCTCAGGCGGCGCGCTTCAATTGGGCGCGCAGGATTGCCACCCGGCCGACAGCGGGGCCTATACCGGCGACATCTCCGCCCCGATGCTGCGGGACGCTGGGGCTCGCTACGTGATTGTCGGCCATTCCGAGCGGCGCGCCGGGCACAATGAAAGCGATGCGCTGGTCCGCGCCAAAGCGGAGGCGGCGAAGCGGGCAGGGCTCTGCGCGATCCTCTGTGTCGGAGAGACCCGCGCCGAGCGCGAGGCGGGCCGCGAAATCGACGTCGTGAGCGCGCAATTGCGCGGATCGCTTCCGGAGCAGGCCACGCCGGCGGATCTCGTCGTCGCCTACGAACCCGTTTGGGCGATCGGCACCGGCCTCACGCCAACGACCGACGACGTCGCGCGGATGCACGGCGCGATCCGGGTGCTTCTGAACGAAACTTATGGCGAAATCGGCTCTCGCCTGCGCATCCTTTATGGCGGATCGGTCAAGCCCGCCAACGCGCGCGAGCTTCTCGGCCTGCCCCACGTCGATGGCGCGCTGGTCGGCGGCGCCAGCCTCAAAGCCGGGGATTTCACGGCCATCGCGGCCGCTTGCGCCTAAATTCGCCCCCGTTTTGACATAGAATTGCGATGTATCGCCACGACAAGGGTCGTCGGCGACCGCCGGGAGATTCGTTTACCCCGCTCGCCATGAAGATGACTGTACAGAGAGGAAGGTCAATGCGAGGTTTAACCCCGGCGCTTGCCGCAGTTTTTCTTGCCGCATCTGTTCCCCTGCTGTCAGGACAGGCCTCGGCCCAGACTTGCACTTGCGCCAGAGGCGGGGCGGGCGTCACGATTCTTTCCGACCAAGCCCCGCCGTCGTTGCCCGACTACGACCAGCCGCCGATTCCCGGCCCCGGCTACATGTGGACGCCCGGCTACTGGGCCTGGAACAATTACGACTATTACTGGGTGCCCGGCACTTGGGTCGAGCCGCCGCAGCCGGGACTGCTCTGGACGCCGGGATATTGGGGCTTTGCTGACGGCGTCTACGGCTTCCATCGCGGCTATTGGGGGCCGAAAATTGGTTTTTATGGCGGCGTCAACTACGGCTATGGCTATGGCGGCCATGGCTACGACGGCGGCTATTGGAACGGCGACCGATTCTTCTACAACCGCTCGGTCAACCATTTCGGCACGGCCCACATCGAAAACACCTACGAGAAAGCCGGCGCCCGCGGCGCCGCACGACGAGCGGTGGAGCTTCAATGGTCCCGGCGGCGCCACGGTCCGGCCGACGCCGGAAGAGGAAGAGCTCGCGCACGAGCGACACATTCCGCCGACGAGGGACCAAGTCGATCATGCGCGCACCGCAAGCATGACCGGTGAACTCTTCATGTCCACAAACCATGGCAAGCCGGCGATCGCCGCCACCTCGCAGCCTACAGTTTTCAAGGGGGCCGGGATTGTCGGCGCCAAGGAGGGCGGCGTTGCGCCCGTCATTCGCGTCAATCAGCCGCCGGGAGGTGAGCCGGCGCGGAATGGGGAGAGGCAGGCGCCGGGCGAGCGTCCGAAGGGAGCGCCGGCGATCCACGAGCCGCAATTGCCGCCAGCGGTCGAAGGGCCGGCCCACATTGTTCCCCCGGCGGGCGAACGCCAGAGCCCGAACGCTCCGCGCCCGGCTGAACTCGAGCATGGAATGACGCCGAATCCCGGACAACAGCCGCGGCCAGGAGCGCAGAACCCGTCGGGCGCCAAGCTGCCGCCGGGGATCGAGCGGCAGAGGGAAGAAGCAGCCCCGCCGGCCACGAGCAAACAGGGGATGGCGCCGAATCCGGGGCCGCAACGGCTGCCCGACGTCCACGGACCCGCGTCGAATTCGCAACTGCCGCAGGGACTTGATCGGCAGCGCAACGAGCCCGAGCGGCGACCTCGCGCGGCGCCCGGCGCACAGACGGAGGCGCGCCCGAGACCGCTCCCCGGCCAGCCCGGCGGCCCCGGCGGCTCGCCGATGGAGCGTCACGGTCCGGCGCCAGCGAGCGAGCGGGGCCGGCCGCCGGAGCCACGGCGTCAACCTGGGCAGCAGCATGCCTGCGGAGAGCCCGGCCAGCCAAAGTGCCCTTGACGGCGTTTCGTCGGCGCCACATTCAAGGCGCCGCCGACATGGACGCGCCTAGCGAGGCGTGCTAGGAGCGCGCCGAAACAACCGCCTCCGTCGCGCGCAACGACGCGCGGCTCCCAAGGACCGATTCCATGCAAACCGTGCTGATCGTCATTCACCTTCTGGTGGTGATCGCCCTCGTCGCCGTCGTGCTGCTGCAGCGCTCGGAAGGCGGAGCGCTCGGCGCCGGGGGAGGCGGCGGCGGCTTCATGACGGGGCGCGGGCAGGCCAACGCGCTGTCGCGCGCGACCGCCATCCTGGGCACCCTTTTCTTCGTCACCGCCATTGCGATGTCGATCCTCGCGAGCTGGAGCCGGGCGCCGCGCTCCCTGATCGACACCACCGCCCCAGCCTCGACGAGCGCCCCCGACACGAAGAAGCCTCAAGGCAGCCTGCTCGACCAGCTCAAAGAGATGCAGAACCAGTCGAACCCGGGCGCGCCCGCGGCTCCCGCCCCGGCAACCCCAGCCGCCCCGGCGCCCGCGGCTCCGGCTCCGGCGGCGCCCGCGCAAGAGCCGTCCAAGTAAGATGGGAACCCGGCGGCAGCCAGCTTCGAGCGCGCGTTGATGTCGGCGCCGCTAGCGATCGCCTCCTTCTTCACGATCTGGTGGGTCTCGCTCTTCGCGGTGCTGCCGTTCGTCCTGCGGGCAGGGCAGAGCTCTGAGGAAGCACGGCCAGGATCGGACCCCGGCGCGCCGGCGGCGCCCCGCGTGATCCGCACCGCGCTTTGGACCACCTTCGTCGCCGGCGTGGTCTTCGCGGCGCTCGACGCCTTTGTGATCTGGCTGGGCTGACTGGGATGCCCTCGTATCGCAGCGAAAGGCGGGTCCGCCATGGCGCCAAGCCCATGTTCGACCTCGTCGCCGACATCGAGCGCTATCCGGAATTCGTCCCGTTGTGCAAGGCGCTGCGGGTGCGTCGGCGCACGACGGATGAGCAGGGGCTCGAGGTGCTCCTCGCCGACATGGAGGTCGGCTATCGCGCAATTCACGAGCGATTCACGACCCGGGTCACGCTCGATTCCGCCAAGCTGAAGATTCTGGTCCAATACGTCGATGGGCCGTTCAGCCGGCTCGAGAACGTCTGGAATTTCCGCGACGAAGGGCCGGACTCGTCGCTCGTCGAGTTCTTCATCACCTACGAGTTTCGCAGCCGCATCTTGGCCGCGCTGATGGGCTCCATGTTCGACGCGGCGTTTCGCAAGTTTTCGGCCGCCTTCGAGGCGCGGGCGGACGCCGTTTACGGCCGCAAACCCGGCTAACTGGCCCGCGCCGCCTCTTCCAACAGGCCAAGCGCCGTTTCGACCGAGGCCAACCGAATCGCGCCGCGCGACTGCGCGCCAAACCGGCGCTCGAGCGCCGCCGTTCCGCCGCCGCGCCGGGCGCAGGCGAAATGGACCAGCCCGACGGGCTTCTCCGCGCTGCCGCCGTCGGGCCCCGCAACGCCAGTTACGCTGACGGCGATCTGCGCGAGCGAATGCGCGAGGGCGCCGAGCGCCATCGCGCGCGCAGTCTGTTCGCTCACCGCGCCGTGGGCGGCGAGAACGTCCGGAGAGACGCCGAGCATCTCCTGCTTGGCGTCGTTGGAGTAGACGACGAAGCCGCGCTCGACCACGGCGGAGGAGCCAGGAATCTCGGTCAAGAGCGCGCTGACCAATCCGCCGGTGCAGGATTCGGCAGCGGCTATTTTGAGGCCGTGGTCGCGGCAGGAGTCGAGCAGGGCCCGTGCGCGGGCTATCAGGTCATCGGCAAACATTACCGCCTCCCTTTGTTCACCACCAGCGGCGCCATCTGAACCACAGAAGCGGCAGCATGGCGCTCAGGAAAATCAGCGTCAGGACATAGGGATAGCCCCACGGCCAATCATATTCCGGAATATTCTTGAAATTCATTCCGTACATGCTGGCGATCAGTGTCGGCGGGATGCCAATCACCGAAACGATCGTCAACACTTTGAAGATGTCGTTCTGTTCGACGCTGATGAGGCCGAGGCTCGCATCGAGCAGAAACTGGATTTTGTCGGTCAAACGATTCTCGTGGGAGCTCAGCGAATGGACGTCGCTGGCGATGCGTTCGAGCCGCTTGCGCGCCTCGAGCGTGAGCAGCGCGCCGCTTTCCGCCTCCAGGAAAGGCGTCATTCGCGTGAGCGTCAGAACCGTCTCCTCGACGAGAGAGGTAAACTCCCGATCCCGGCCGACCTCGACAATAACCGTCTGCAGGAACCTCCCCTTCAGACCTCTTCGCCGCCTCTCGTCGCGCCCGGAAAAGATCGTGTGGGAGCATTCGTCGAGATGCGAGGTCACCAGTTCGAGTTCGTCGGCGAGGTGTTCAACGATTCCTTCCACCACCGCGATCGTAGCGCCCATCGGACCGGGCAGGGCGCGATCGACACCGATCGTTTCGAGGTACTCCGGCTGGCACGGCTTGAGGTCTTCGTAGCGCACGGTCAGCAGCGTCTTCGGCGTCATGATCAGCGCGAGCGGGTGACGGACTGCAGCCCGACTGCTCTCGCGTTTCGGCAGCGGAATGGTGACGCAGACCGCGGAGCTCATCAGATAGAAGCGGCTAGACGTTTGAATCTCTGACATTTTCTCCAAACTCGGCGGTTCGACGCCCAGCGCACGCACGAGGAACTCGGTCTCCTCCGCGGTCGGACAATTGGCGTCGATCCAAGTCGCACCCTCGGGGAGTTGCGCCGCCCCCGGCCAGGGGGCGTAAGAGGCGTTGGCGAAGTCATGAATCGTCAGCATCGTCCAAATCCTCACGGGCGTTGCGCCGGGCGCCGCTTCCCCCAGCGCACATTTTCCGCTAGGCAGCGCTACCTAACGCGAAAATACAACGAGCGAATTACCCATGCACCGTTATCGCACCCACACTTGCGGCGCCCTCGGCCTCGCGGAGGAGGGACAGTCGACTCGGATTTCCGGCTGGTGCCATCGCATTCGCGACCACGGCGGCGTGCTCTTCATCGATCTGCGCGATCACTATGGGATCACGCAATGTGTCGTCGATCCCGACTCGCCGGCGTTCCAACAGGCCGAGAAGCTGCGCTCGGAGTTCGTCATCCGCGTCGACGGCAATGTTCGCAAGCGCCCGGCCGGCACCGAGAACCCCGACATGTCCACCGGCATGATCGAGGTCTACGTGCGCGATATCGAGGTGCTCGGTCCGGCCGGCGATCTGCCGCTGCCGGTGTTCGGCGATCAGCCCTATCCCGAAGACACGCGCCTCAAGTACCGCTTCCTCGATCTGCGGCGCGAGAAGCTGCATTCCAACATCATGTTGCGCGGCCGCATCGTCGACTCGATGCGCGCGCGAATGAAAGGGCAGGGCTTCCACGAGTTCCAGACGCCCATTCTCACGGCGTCGAGCCCGGAGGGCGCGCGCGACTTCCTGGTGCCCTCGCGCCTTCATCCCGGCAAGTTCTATGCGCTGCCGCAGGCGCCCCAGCAGTACAAGCAGTTGCTGATGATGGCTGGCTTCGACCGCTATTTCCAGATCGCCCCATGCTTTCGCGACGAGGACCCGCGCGCCGACCGCCTGCCGGGTGAATTCTATCAGCTCGACGTCGAGATGAGCTTCGTCGAGCAGGACGATGTGTTTGCGGCGATGGAGCCGGTGATCCGCGGCGTATTTGAGGAATTTTCGGGCGGCAAGCCGGTGACGCCTTCGCCGTGGCCGCGCATCCCCTATGGCGTCTCAATGCGCAAATACGGCTCCGACAAGCCGGATCTGCGCAACCCGATCGAAATGCAGGACGTCTCCCAGCACTTCCGCGGATCGAATTTCAAAGTCTTCGCGCGGCTGTTGGAGCAAGAGAAAAATGAAGTCTGGGCGATTCCCGCTCCGGGAGGCGGCCAGCGTACTTTCGCCGACCGGATGAACTCCTGGGCGCAGAGCGAGGGTCAACCGGGCCTCGGCTACATTCTGTTCTTTGATCGCGCGCAGGACGAGGCGACGCTCGCCGCCGACCCGCAAGCCACCGGGATCGGCGGCCGCGGGCCGATCGCCAACAACCTCGGCCCGGAGCGCGTCGAGGCCATTCGCGCCCAGCTCGGATTGAAAGCGGGCGACGCCGCCTTCTTCGTGGCGGGGATGCCGGCGAAATTCGCGAAATTCGCGGGCCTCGCCAGAACGAAGCTCGGACAGGATTTGAAGCTGGTCGACGAGAACCGGTTCGAATTCGCTTGGGTCGTCGACTTCCCGATGTTCGAGTGGAACGAGGACGAAAAGAAGATCGAGTTTTCGCACAACCCGTTCTCGATGCCGCAGGGCGGCCTGGCGGCGCTCCAGGACCGGGATCCGCTGGACATCCTGGCGTTCCAGTACGACATCGCCTGCAACGGCTACGAACTCGCGTCGGGCGGCATTCGCAACCATCGCCCCGAGGCGATGGTGAAGGCCTTCGAGGTCGCCGGCTACGGCGAGGAGACTGTCATCGAGCGCTTCGGCGGCATGTACCGGGCCTTCCACTACGGCGCGCCGCCGCACGGCGGCATGGCGGCTGGCGTCGATCGCATCGTCATGCTGCTCGCTGGCGAACACAACCTCCGCGAGGTCGCGCTGTTCCCGATGAACCAGCGCGCCGAAGACCTGTTGATGGGCGCCCCGTCGCCGGTGACGCCCAAGCAACTGCGCGAGCTGCACGTCCGGCTGAACCTGCCGGAGAAGTGAGTCTCGCGATCGCCTGAGCTCAGTCCTTCTGCGGTTCGCTCGCCGAACCGCCGAGGGAAGACTGGGCGAAGGCGTTCTTGAACATGTCGCGGAACCAGTCGGCGCTCTGCTGACCCTCCGCGAACCAGGCGCGCATGAAGCCTTCGGGGGAGAATTTCGCGGTCTCAGCCACGAGCCGCTTCTCCAATTCCGCAAGCACCGCCGCTTGCATCGGCTGGACGTCGGGTAGACCCATGAACTGGCGGGCTTCGAGCGGCGTGCAGTCGATGTTGATTGTGACTTTCATTCTCGATCCCCGTCCATTGCCGCTGTATTCGCCCAAGGTCTAGCATTCGCCACGGCAAAGTCACACGCCCCGCTACGGGCGGCCCTTGCCCAAATCGAATCCGTGTGAGAACCTCCCGGTCGAGCGGAGGGAGCGCGTCGAGGCGAGACGATTCGAGGATCGCAGCCCGATGATCATTGGCGTTCTCAATCAAAAAGGCGGCGTCGGGAAGACGACGCTGGCTATCAATCTCGCGGCGACCCTGGCTAAGCGGGGTTCGCGTGCGCTCCTGGTCGACGCCGATCCGCAGGGCAGTGCGATGGCGTGGTCGAGCACGCGCGAGATCGATCTCCAATTCTCGGTCGTGGGGATGGCGACGCCGACGCTCCATCGCGATCTGCCGCGTCTGGCCAAGGACTACGACGTCACGATCATCGACGGCGCGCCGCGCGTCAACGAGCTGGGACGCTCGGCCATCCTCGCGAGCGACCTCGTGCTAATCCCGGTTCAGCCATCGCCCTATGACATTTGGGCGGCCGCCGACACGGTGCGACTGATCCGCGAAGCGCGGCAACTCAAGGAAGGTCTGCGCGCCGCTTTCGTCGTCAATCGCAAGATCGCGCGCACCGCGATCGGGCGGGACGCCGCGGCGGCGCTCGCCCAGTTCGCGGACGTTCCCGTGCTCCCCGTGGCGCTCAGCCAGCGCATCGTTTACGCGGAGAGCGCCGCGAAGGGTCTTTCCGTGGTCGAAGCGCAGCCGAAAGGCGAGGCGGCGCGCGAGATGGAGGAACTCGCCAATCAGGCGCTGAGCACAAAGGCGAGGAGAGCGGCGTGAACAGAAAGACGATCGTATTCAGGATGCCGAGCGCGGAGGTGTCCACCAAGACCGGGCCAACCGGGCACGACCAGTGGGTGAGGCGAGCGGAGGCGAACGACGAGTTTCCGCCGGCGTCACTTGGCGCTGGTCACGGCGGCGCGTTCGCCATCGACCTCGCCCTGGAGCGCAACGTCAGTGAGGTCGTCGCCCTCAGCTTCATGCTGCCCGCCATGCTCGGTTGGTTTTGGTGGACCAATTCCGTCGAGCGGTATCGCCGGCTGCTGACTGGCGGCGCTCAGTGGCCGTACTAGCGCCTTCTGCATTCTGGTGGACGCGCCCTCTCCCTCTCCCCGCTCGCGCCCGACAAACGCGATGCGTTTGCGGGGGAGAGGGCTGGGGTGAGGGGCTTGGTGGTTGGCCAGAGGCTTGCGGCTACTCACCAAGCCCCTCATCCTAACCTTCTCCCCGCAAACGCATCGCGTTTGTCGGGCGCGAGCGGGGAGAAGGGACGGGTCAGCGCTGCGTCAACCCATTTGCAAATGGCAGACCGTGCGGCGATTTGATAGAATCCCCGCACGATCTCAATTCCTCAATTGCCGCGCTTTCGGCGAGAAACCGGCGTCCACTTTTTCGCCGCGGGCTAGAGCTAGGTCGGCGTCGGCGAAGGCGCGGCCATGGGTTGCGCCGTTGGCGCAGCGCCGCCCGGCGTCTGGCCGGCGCGGCACGAGGCGATATAGGCTTTCCTGGTTTGACCGCTTGCTTTGATGGTGTCGCGGTTGTCGGCGTATTCACGCCGACATTCGGCGCGAAGTCTTGGCGGTAGCCGGCCAACTCATGAAGGCGATCGCCAGGACTGCGCTCATCGCAGCGAGGGAAGAGGTGGAGATACGCATGGCTTCTCCCTCCAATGCCCCCCGGACGCGATTTTAGTCTCGGCCGCGCGCAGGCGCCAGCGACCCTCCTCAGAGCCCAAGCGCTGCGAGATAGCGAGGCAGGGCAGAGCTCCAAGTGAGATGGTTGAGCGCATGCCGACGCGCCGCATTCCCCAGCCTCGATCGCAGCGCGTCGTCGCTGAGAAGCCGGTTCAGCGCTTCGAACACCTCGCGCTCGTCGTCGCCGCGGCACAGAAGGCCCGTCTCGCCGTTCAGCACCGCGTCAGCGGCGCCGCCTTCGACGCCGGCCAGCGAAGGCACGCCTCGCCAAGCCGCCTCGGCATAAACGATGCCGAAGCCCTCGACCGAATTGGCGACGCGGCGCACCGGCATCGCGAAAATCTGGCTGCGTTCGAAAAAGGCCGCCTTCTCCTGATCGTCGGCGAGGGCGCCGAGAAATACGACGGATTTCTCGACGCGGCGCTCGGCTGCGATCTCCTTCAGCCGCAGCAGATCGTCTCCCTCGCCAGCGACGAGATAGACGAGGCCCGGAAAACGCTCGCGCAGGCGGGGCAGGACGCGCAGCACCATGTCAATGCCTTTGCGCGGTTCGAAGTCGCGCCAACGTGGAAATAACCGGCCAACGGCCGGCGATCGCCACGTCGAGCTTCGTCAGCGCAGGCGCACGAGCCTTTTCCTGAAGCGGCAGAGGCGGGTTGATCACGATAATTTGCGCGCCGGAGTCACCAATGAGACTGTCCACCAACTCCGCCGTGAAGGTCGAACTGGCAACGACAGTCCGAACCCGGCTCAAGGCGTAGGTCACGCGGCGCGCTTTCGTCGACTCCGCGTCGCGCGGAATCTCGTTGCCGTGCGCCAACACCACAATCGGTCCCGACCCGTCAGGGATGGCAGCGACGCTCTTCCAAGAATCGGCGAACACGCCGGTGTAAGGCGCCTTCGTCACCCGATCCTGCAAGGCGCGTCGTTTCAAGATTCGCCGCAGAGGTCGCAAAAAGCCATAGCGATGAAGGGGATATGCCCGGACGAGCTCTGGGACGCCAACTCGCCGGATGCGGTCGGCGAACACTTCAACGCCGTGGCCGCTGCGCGCCAGTTCGTCCGCGAGGTTGGTCATGAGCATTTCGATGCCGCCGAAGTCCGGACCGAAACACTGGGTGGCTATGGCGATCAAAACAAACTCTCAAACCGATCCGGCGCGCGATGAATAGCGATTCTGCCGAGGAATGAAATATCCGTCAGTCCGCCGCGCCTAGAAGACATGCTGCGTCGGCCAAGAAAAGCCCCTCTCGTTCAGGCGGTTGAAGGCGACGTCGACGATATATTTCGCCACCACCAACTCGTTGAAAAGTGCGTGATAACGCGCCCGGCCGGCCGCTGCGACGCTTTGACGGTAGGCCGGCTCGCGGGCAAGCCTCATCAGCTTCTCGACAAGCTCCGACATTGTCGAGAAATACACGAACTCTCCCTCGGCCAGAAGCTGCTCGTATCCGGTCGCTCGGTCGACGAGCGTCGCCAAGCCGTTCCCAACCAGTTGGGCGATACGGTCGGAGGAATAGAGGAGAATATCGTTTCGCTTGCTGACGTTGAGGCCGGCCGCCGCCAATTCGAGGGCCCGCTGGTAGGCCCCGCCGGCAAGCTTGGGCCGTCCATTGACGCCGGCGGCAAGGACGCGCAACTCCGGCGCCTCGCGCCCGATATGGGCGATCAATTCCTTCGACGTCCAGTCGCGGCCGCAGAGGAAGCGCGGGTCGTCTTCGTTGCCGCAGGCGTAAAAGAGGTCGTAGGCGAAGTCGTCGCGCTCGTGGTTGCGGCCGCGTTCGATCGAATCGTCGACCGGATTCGGCATGTAGCCGAGGAACTTGCCGGGGCGGTAGAACGGTCGCAACGCTTCGCCGGCGCTGGTGATGAGGGTGGCGTCCACCACGTCGATCTTGGAGAGAATCGCGGCGACGTTCTGCGCCTCGAAGAGCGGATCGACATTGTATTGAAGCACGCGCACGCCGGGCAGTTCGCTTTTCAGGTCGGCGAGCGTCGCCGCGGTGAGGGTGTTGGCGTGACCAAGCAGGATTAGCTCCGGCTCTACGCTGCGGCAGAAGTCGCGAAAGGCGCGATTGGCTGCGGCGCCGCCAAAAGCGCGATGGCCGAGTAGGGTGCCGGCGCGCGCGACGTCGCGATCCGAGAACGTGGCGACCGCATGGCCGTTGCGGATCAGGCCATTGGTGATCTTGTGCTCGATCGAGTGTTGGAAAGCGCCTTTGGCCTTTCGGCTGAAATTGGAGGCATGGACGATCCTCGCCATGAAATCGGGCTTCCCAAGTGATCCGAGCGCCTTATACGACGCACTTTCGAGAACGCAATCCGCGCTGCTCTTGTTCGACCGCTTCGCGCGTGATAGCCACGGCTTGGGACTCGGGGTATAGCGCAGCCCGGTAGCGCGGAAGTTTTGGGTACTTCAGGTCGCAGGTTCGAATCCTGCTGCCCCGACCAATCGGGATCGGATTCGTCGAGGATGCACGTACGCCCATGACCGCTCGGATTTATCTACCCACCCGCAACGCAATGCAGTCGGGTCAGGCAAAAGACAAATGGATTCTGGAATACGAGCCCGAGCTGCCTCGCGGAATCGAACCGCTGATGGGCTGGACGAGTTCCGCCGACATGAAGTCCCAGGTGAAGCTGCGCTTCGAGACGAAGGAGGAGGCGATCGCCTACGCAACGCGCAACGGCGTCGCCTATCGCGTCGAAGAGCCGAAACTGGCGCAGCGTAAGATCATCTCGTATTCCGACAACTTCCGGCCCAATCGCGTCATTCCCTGGTCGCATTGACGGGCTTGAGGCGCCGGCTCCGTAGCTCAGCTGGATAGAGCAGCCGCCTTCTAAGCGGCAGGTCGCAGGTTCGAACCCTGCCGGAGTCGCCAGCTTCCGACCTCGCCGCACGGCGGATGATCCCTTAGGAGTTGAAACTGCAAACCGTCGCTTGCATCCGCTGGGGCACGGGCTATCCCGTCGAATATGCGAATCGTTTGTATCGTGGCGTGATGCGCAACGTCGCCCGCCCGACGCGCTTCCTCGCCTTCACCGACGACGCGACTGGCCTCGAGCCCGGCGTCGAGGCGAGACCGATTCCGCCCATCAAGCTTCCATTGACCGGATTGGGCGGCAGCCCCTGGCGCAAGCTGGCGCTTTGGTCGCGGGATATTGGCGTCGACGGCGATGTCCTTTTTCTCGATCTCGACGTCGTTGTCGTCGGGTCGCTCGACCCGTTCTTCGACGTCGAGCCGGGCAAGCTCGCGATCATCCGCGACTGGGGCTCGAAGGACAGCGGCAATTCCTCGGTGATGCGGTTTCCCGCCGGCAGGGCGCCGCATCTCGTCGACAATTTCGAGAAGGCGCCGCTCGAGATGCGCCGGCTCTATTCGAACGAGCAGGTCTATCTCACGCGCGAATCGGGACTGCCGACGGTCTACTGGCCGCCGGAATGGTGCCCGAGCTTCAAAGCCACGATGATGCCGCATTTTCCACGCAATCTGTGGACAAATGTCACAATTCCGACAGGAGCGCGCATCGTCGTCTTCACCGGCCATCCGCGCCCGCACGAGGCGGAGCAGGGGAGGTGGCCAGCGCCCTGGTACAAGAAGGCCTACAAGACGGTCCGACCCGTCAGATGGTTAAGCGAGCACTGGCGGTGAGTTCGGCGGCGGGCGACGCTTCGCGGAGAACCCTTAGCTCTTTGGCAAGAGAGCCCCTTAGCTCTTTGGAAAGAAAGTCAGGACAAAGTGATTGTGAAATTTTTTTCCGCGCTCTGCCTTCGTCGTTTCAAGCCTTTGAACGAGGGGCGGGCGCCAATGCATGGCTATGTAGTGGCGAGTTTCGGTCGATGACGTTTTCCGCCCGAATGTTTGGCGTCGAGGCGGAGCGCCGATCGTGGCCGTGCTTTGGCGCTTTGACGCTTGTCGCCGCCGCTCTGGCCGGCTGCGCCCAGCCTCCTGAACAGCACGCACGCCGCAACAGCAGGGAATATTTCGCCGAATCCAAATACGGTCGGGCCAGCCCACGCGTCGTGGCCGACGGCGAACCGGTGCCGCACGGAGGGGGCCAATATCTCGTCGGCCATCCCTACACGATCGCCGGCCGCACCTATTATCCCGGCGAAATGACCAACTACACCGCCGTCGGCATGGCCTCGTGGTACGGCGACGCGTTCCATGGCCGACGGACGGCCAATGGCGAAATCTACGACATGCACTCGCTCACGGCGGCGCATCCGACCATGCCGCTGCCGAGCTACGCGCGCGTCACCAATCTCGCGAACGGTTATTCGGTCATCGTGCGCGTCAACGACCGCGGCCCGTTCCATGGCGGGCGCGTGATGGACGTCTCCTCCCGGGTCGCCGACGTGCTCGACTTCAAGGGGGCGGGCACCGCGAAGATCAAGGTCGAATACGTCGGCCACGCGCCGCTCGAGGGCGACGACACGCCGACGCTGCTCGCCAGCCTGCGCACCGACGGTTCCCTGGCGACGATCGACGGCATGCCGGCGCGTCCGGTGGCGGTCGCTGCGGCTCAGGATTCGGCCCCTTCGTTCCTGCCCGGATTTTTCAGGCCGGCGGCGCCTCCTCCGCGGCGGCCTCCCGCGCCGCCGCCGGCGTCGCAGGACGCCGCCGAGGGCGACGAGCCCGCGGTCGCGACCGCGCCCCGTCCGAGGCTGATCAATCCGCCGGCGCCGCCGCCGCGGCCGTTCGATCTCGGCGCCATCGCACGGACGATCGGTCCGGTCGCCTCGGCGCCGGCGCGCCCCGTGCCGTTCGCCATGGCGCCGGCGATGCCGCCGAGGCGTCCGGTCCAGCAGGCCTTCGCCGGCGAGCGTGCGCTTTACTTCGCCTCCGACGAGGGCCCCGCGACGCGGCTGCTGCAAAGGCGCGATCCATTCGGCAAGCTGATCGAGCAGGGCAAGCTGCCGCGATCCGAGGACACCGAGTAGGACGCGCTGAACGCGCAGCGTGTGGTCTCGCGATCGTTGATTTGTCGGTCAAGGCGTTGCAAGAACAAGGCGCGCGCGGCGAGTGCGCCGCGTCGACGAGGAACAGTCTTGTTCGTCTACCGCATCGCCTTGGCGCTTTCGGCTCTTGCGCTTGCGCTCGCTTTGCCGACGACGGCGAGCCACGCGCAAAATTTTCAGACCACCGCGCCCTTCGCCGCGCTCATCGATTTCGAGACCGGCGCGACGCTGTTCGAGAAGAACGCCGACGAACCGATGGCGCCCGCCGCAATGGTCAAGCTGATGACCGCGGAGGTCGTGTTCCACGAACTCAAGGAAGGGCGGCTGCACCTCGACGACACGTTCGAGGTCTCGGAAAATTCCTGGCGCAACGGCGGGGCCCACTCGCACGGGACGGCGACGTTTCTCGACGTCCATAGCCGCGTCCGCGTCGAAGACCTCTTGCGCGGCCTGATCGTCCAATCCGGCAATGATGCGGCGATGACCCTCGCGGAGGGCATCTCCGGCACCGAGGACAGCTTCGCCAATCTGATGAACAAGCGCGCCGGCGAACTCGGCCTGACGCATTCGACTTTCGCCAATCCGCGCGGAAAAAGCGATCCCAAGCAAAAGACGACGGCGCGCGAACTCGCGCGGCTCGCCGCCGACATCATTCGCGACGACGCGGACTATTACCACTACTTCGGCGAGAAGGAGTTCACCTGGAACAAGATCCGCCAGCTCAACCGCGATCCGCTGTTGTCGATGGACCTCGGGGCGGACGGCCTGATGATCGGCGACTCGCCGGAGGGCGGTTACGGCCTCGTCGGCTCCGCAGTTCAAAACGGCCAGCGGCTGATCGTCGTCGTCAACGGCCTCAAGACCTCGGCCGACCGCGCGGAGGAAGCGCGCAAGCTGCTCAACTGGGGTTTCCGTTCATTCGATCCGCGCGTGATCTTCCAGCCGGGCGACACGGTCGGCGCCGCCTCCGTCTATGGCGGCGCGCAGAGCGAAGCGCCGCTCACGTGCGAGGCGCCGGTGAAGGTGTTCCTGACCCGTGGCGCGCAAGAGAAGCTCACCGCCAAGATCGTCTACATGGGGCCGCTCGTCGCGCCTGTGGCGGAGGGCGTCGAGGTGGCGCGGCTGAAGATTTGGCGCGGGACGACGCTGGCGCTCGACGTGCCGCTAAAGACTCAAGCCGCGGTGCCGCTCGGCGGCTTGAGCAGGCGCGCCGTCGATGCGGGAATCGAGCTCGCGATTGGCCTGATCCGCAAGAGCTTCGCGAGAAACTGATGGCGCGCGCGCCGGCGCGAGGCCGGTTCATCACGCTCGAAGGCGGGGAAGGGGCAGGCAAGTCGGTTCAAGCGCGCCGGCTGGCGTCGCGGTTGCGCGCCTTGGGGCTGACCGTCGTCCTGACACGCGAACCCGGCGGCTCGCCCGGCGCCGAGGCGCTGCGCGACATCATCCTCTCCGGCGCCGCGACACGCTTCGGGCCCGAAGGCGAGGCGCTGCTCTTCAGCGCCGCGCGGATCGATCATATCGACCAGACGATCGCCCCCGCGCTACGGCGCGGCGATTGGGTCGTCTGCGACCGCTTCGCCGATTCGACCCGCGCTTACCAGGGCGCGGCGGGGCAGGTGGATCCCGCATTGCTCGAGACACTGGAGCGCGTCGCCGTCGGCTCCCATACGCCCGACCTGACGCTGGTCCTCGACCTTCCCGTCTCGGCCGGTCTCGGCCGCGCGGCCGCGCGGCGCGGCGACGGCGAGGCCGACCGGTTCGAGCGCGAAGGTCTGGCGTTCCACGAGACGCTGCGTCAGGCCTTTCTCGCCATCGCGCGCGCGGAGCCCGATCGCTGCGCGGTGATCGACGCAGGCGCCGGGGAGGACCAAGTCGCCGAGCAAATCTGGGCTGTCGTGACCGAGCGGTTCGGGTCTCTGCTCACCTCGAAGGCGGCGCCATGAGCAAGCCGCCGCCTGACGCTCCGCCCGAGAGCGACGCCCTCCCGGGCGCGCCGCACCCGCGACACGCGGCTGGGCTCGTCGGCCACGCCGGCGCGGAGGCGGCGATGCTCGAGGCCTACCGCGAGGCGCGGCTGGCGCACGCCTGGCTGATCGGCGGCCGTGAGGGCGTCGGCAAGGCGACCCTCGCGTGGCGCTTCGCGCGCTTCGTGCTGGCCAATCCCGATCCTTATGCATCCGCGGTGCAGACCGCCTCAAACCTCGCGGTTTCCCCGGCGCATCCCGCCGCGCGGCAGCTCGCAGCGCTCTCCCATCCCGACTTCGCGCTGACGCGGCGGGAGTGGAACCCCAAGTCGAAATCGCACTACACGGAAATCCGCGTCGAGGATCTGCGCGCCGGCCTCGCCATGTTCCACATGTCGGCGGCCTTCGGCGGCTGGCGCGTCGCCATCGTCGACAGCGCCGAGGATCTCAATCGCAGCGGCGCCAACAGCCTCCTAAAACTGATCGAAGAGCCGCCGCCGCGCTCGCTCATCCTCATCATCGCCCATCGGCCTGGCCAGGTTCTGCCGACCATTCGCTCGCGCTGCCGCCGTCTGTTGCTGGACCGGTTGTCGCCGCGTGAGATCGACGAGGTGATCGGCGGCCTCGGCCCCCCATGGAGTTCGGCTTCCGCCGAGGCGCGCGCCGAGGCGGCCGAGCGGGCCGACGGCTCGGTGCGGGAAGCCCTGCGGCGGCTCGATCCGGACGCGATGAGCGTCGGCGCGCTGATCGACGGAACGATCGCGCAATTGCCCAACGCCGACCCGCGCGCCGTCCACAAGCTCGCCGAGGCGGTCAGCGGACGGGCGGCCTCAGACGCCTTCGAGGCGTTCACCAACGCTCTCTACGACTGGCTGGCGGCGCGCGCCCGCGCGGAGGAAACGCCACCGGCCGCGCGCGAGGCGCTGACGACGCTCTGGGACAAAATCCGCGCCGCCACGCGCGAGACGGAGGCGCTCAACCTCGATCGCCGATTGCACGTGCTGGCCGTCTTCGAGGAAATCGCGGCGCGCGGCAGGGCCCTCTAGAGAGCGCGCGGCGAAAAAGTGGACGCCGGTTTTTCGCCAAAAGCGCGCGGCAGAGTCCTTTGGCGGCCAAGCCGCGCCGCATTTCCAACCGTCGCGAAATGCTCTAGGACGGCGCCATGAGCCAGCGCTTCTACATCACCACCGCCATTCCCTACGCGAACGGCGCGCCGCACATCGGCCACGCCTACGAGCGCATCGCAACCGACGCGATCCAGCGCTTCATGCGGCTCGACGGCCGCGAGACGTTGTTCGTCACCGGAATGGACGAGCACGGCCTGAAGATGCAGCAGACGGCGGCTCGCGACGGATTGACGCCGCTCGGCCTGGCCGACCGGACCGCGGCCGAATTCGCGGCGATGGGCGAGTTGCTGAACGCGCGCGCCGACGACGTCGTGCGCACCACCCAGGAACGCCACAAGCGCGCGAGCCAGGCGATCTGGGAGCGCATGAAGGCCAACGGCGACATCTACCTCTCGAAATATTCCGGCTGGTACTCGGTCCGGGACGAAGCCTATTTCGACGAAGCCGAGCTGACCGAGGCGCCGGGCGGCGGCAAGCTAGCGCCGAGCGGCGCGCCCGCGCAATGGGTCGAGGAGGAGAGCTATTTCTTCAAGCTGTCGGCCTACGCCGACAAGCTGCTCGCGCATTACGAAGCCAACCCCGAGTTCATAACCCCCGAGAAGTATCGCAACGAGATTGTCGCCTTCGTGAAGCGCGGTCTCAACGATCTCTCTGTCAGCCGCACGACCTTCGACTGGGGCGTTCCGGTGCCGGGCGATCCGCGCCACGTGATGTATGTCTGGGTCGACGCGCTGACCAACTACATCACCGCGACCGGCTTTCCCGAGGAGGGGCCGCGCACGAAATTCTGGCCGGCGGACGCGCATGTGATCGGCAAGGACATCACGCGCTTTCACGCGATCTACTGGCCGGCCTTCCTGATGTCGGCGAAGCTCGAACTGCCGCGCCAGATTGTCGTGCACGGATTTCTGTTCAACCGCGGCGAGAAGATGTCGAAGTCGACTGGCAACGTCATCAGCCCGTCGACGCTCGTTTCCGACTACGGCGTCGACCAGCTCCGCTATTTCTTCCTGCGCGAAGTGCCGTTCGGCCAGGACGGCAATTATTCGCACGAGGCGATCGTCCAGCGGATCAACGCCGATCTCGCCAATGATCTCGGCAATCTCGCGCAGCGCTCGCTGTCGATGATCTCCAAAAACTGCGGCGCGACGGTTCCCGACTGGCGCGGCGGCGAGGCGACGGCCGAGGATCTCGATCTGCTCTCCCAGGCGGACGCGCTGATCGGCGCGGCGCGCGAACATATGAAGGCCTATCAGCTCCACGCCTATCTCGCCGCGGTGTTCGAGGTTGTCGCCAAGGCGAACCGCTACTTCGCCAACAACGAGCCCTGGAAGCTCGCGAAGACGGACCCTGCGCGTATGCGTGTCGTCCTCTTCACGACGATCGAGACGCTGCGCATCGCCGCCATTCTGCTGCAGCCCGTCATGCCGGCTGCGATGAGCAAGTTGCTCGACCTTCTCGCGGTCGCGCCGGAGAAACGCGACTTCGCTTCGGTCGATGCGGGCGCGCGGGCAGGGCGCATCGAAGCGCCGCATCGGCTTGGCGCCGGCGCGGCCCTGCCCGCGCCCGCGCCGGTGTTTCCGCGCTACCTCGAACCGCAGGCGGCTGACGCGTGATGCGGGTGTTCGACAGCCATTGCCACCTCGACTTTCCCGATTTCGCCGAGGAACTCGACGGCGTGGTCGCGCGCGCCGAGCAGGCGGGCGTCGAGCGCATGGTGACGATCTCGACCCGGGTCGCCCAGGGCGCAAATCTCGTCGCGATCGCCGAGCGCTTTCCCTCCGTCTATTTCACGATCGGCACGCATCCGCATCAGGCCGCTGAGGAGGCCGAGACGGATGCCGCGGCGATACGGGCGTTTGCGGCGCATCCCAAGTGCGTCGGCGTCGGCGAGGCAGGGCTCGACTATCACTACAATTACGCGCCGGCCGACGTCGCCAAAAAGGTGTTTCGCGCGCAGATCGCGCTGGCGCGTGAACTCAAGCTTCCCCTCGTGATTCATGCGCGCGAAGCGGACGACGACGTCGCCGCAATCCTTCGCGAGGAAATGGCGCAGGGGCCGTTTTCCGCGATCCTGCACTGCTTCACCTCGTCGCGCGCGCTGGCTGAGGCCGGTCTCGCGCTCGGCCTCTTCGTCTCGTTCTCTGGCGTGTTGACCTTCAAGAATTCGGCCGACTTGCGCGCGATCGCGGCGGACGTGCCGCTCGATCGTCTGCTCATTGAGACGGACGCGCCATTTCTTGCGCCTGTGCCGCATCGGGGCAAGCGCAACGAACCAGCCTTCGTCGTCGAGACCGCGCGGGTTCTCGCGGAGGCCAAGGGGATCGCAGTCGACGAACTCGCCGCCGCGACGCGCGCCAATACGCTGCGCGTCTTCCCCAAAATGGCGGCGGCGACAGGCGGCGCCGCTTGAGCCTGTCGCTGACCATATTGGGCTGCGGCTCATCGGGCGGGGTTCCCCGCGTCGCGCAAGGGTGGGGTGCTTGCGACCCCTCCAATCCGCGCAACCGGCGCCGGCGATGCGCCGCCCTCGTCTCTCGCCAATCGCCGCAAGGCCGCACGCTGGCGCTGGTCGACACAGGCCCGGATCTTAGGGAGCAACTGATCGGCGCCGGCGTCACCCATCTCGACGGGGTGCTGATCTCGCACGAACACGCCGACCACACGCACGGCATCGACGACCTGCGGCCGATCGTCATCGCGACGCACAAGCGCGTCGACGTGCATATGGACGAAGCGACCTCGCGCGTGATGCGCAATCGCTTCACCTATATTTTCGAAACGCCGCCGGGCGGCTCCTATCCGCCGATCGTCAACGAGAAGCGGCTCGTGGCCGGAGAACCCTGCGCCTTAGAAGGACAGGGCGGAACCATCGAGACGACGCCGTTCGACCTCGAACACGGCGACATCCTGGCGCTCGGCTTTCGCTTCGGCGCCCTGGCCTACACGCCCGATCTCAACGGCATCCCGCAGTCCAGTCTGGGCTACCTCGAAGGTCTCGACGTCTGGATCGTCGACGCGCTGCGCTATGCGCGCCATCCCTCGCACTTCAGCCTCGATGAGGCGCTCGCCTGGATCGAAAAGCTGAAGCCGCGTCGGGCGATCCTCACCAACCTGCATACCGACCTCGACTACGAGACGTTGGCCCGCCGCCTGCCGCCCGGCGTCGTCCCGGCCTACGACGGTATGCGGATCGAGGGGTTCTGAGCGACCGCACGCGGCGCTCAGACCGGCTTGGCGACGAGCAATGCAGGTCGCAGCGTCCCGCATCGTCACGCTTTGTTGTCCCTCGGATCCCTAGGCCAGCCGCCGTTCCTGGGCCAGGAGGTTTCCTGACGCCCAAGCGCAGACAATCCCCGTGAAGGAGCCTTACCTTATGACCCCAACCGCGATCGGCGTCGACTTCGGAACCACGAACAGCGTCGTGGCGATCGCGGACGCGTCGGGCAATGTCGTGGCGCGGCGCTTCGAGACGCTGACGGGGCCGGTCGAAACCTTTCGTTCCGCGCTCCTGTTCTTCCGCCAGGGCCAGCCCCCCAACGCTGAAGTTTCGCACGTCTCAGGGCCCGATGCGCTGGCGCGTGCGCTCGACATCGACGGCGAGCATCGCTTTCTGCAATCGCTGAAGACGCATCTGTCCAGCAAGGTATTTCAGGACACCCGGCTATTCGGAAAGCGCTACTCGTTGGAAGAACTGATTGCCGTGTTCCTCGACGACCTGCTGCCAAGGGAGTTGCGCGACCTTCCAATCGTCTCCGGCCGCCCCGTCGTGTTCGCCGGCGATCGGGCAAACGAAGCGCTGGCGGTCGAACGGTTGGGCGCCGCCTTTCGCCACGCGGGCGCGGGCGACGTTGAATTCGCCTATGAACCGCTCGGGGCCGCCTATTGGTACGGGCGCGGCCTGAGGAGGCCGGAGACAGTGCTCGTTGCGGATTTTGGCGGCGGCACCAGCGATTTCTCGGTCATGCGCTTCGATCCGACGGGCGGCCAATTGCGCGCGGAGGCGCTTTCCCACGCTGGCGTCGGCGTCGCCGGAGACACGTTCGATTTCCGCATCCTCGATCATGTCGTCTCGCCCCGGCTCGGCAAGGGCTCGCAATACCGCTCGTTCGACAAGCTGCTGCCGTTGCCCGCGCATTACTTCGCAGCCTTCGCGCAATGGCACAGGCTGTCGTTGCTCAAGAGCGCCGAGGCGATGGCGGAACTGCGCCGTCTCGTGAAGCAGGCGGAGAAGCCCGACCAAATCCGAGACTTGATCGAGGTGGTCGAGCTTGATCTCGGCTACGAACTCTATCTCGCCGTCTCCAAGCTGAAGGTGCAGCTCTCCGCGGAGATTGAGGCGCCGTTTCGCTTTGCGGCCGGAGGCCTAGACATCAGCGCCGAGGTCAGCCGGGCGGACTTCGAGCACTGGATCGCGGGCGATGTCGCCAAGATCGCGGCCACCATCGATCTCGCGCTCGAGCGCGCCGAAATGGCGCCGTCCGACGTCGACGCCGTCTTCATGACCGGCGGCACCTCGTTCGTGCCGGCGGTCAGGCGGCTCTTCGACACCCGTTTCGGGCGGGACAAGCTACACTACGGCGACGCCTTCAACTCGGTGGCCAGCGGCCTCGCCCTGATCGCGGCCGACCGTGCAAAAGCTGGTTAGACCGAGTTGGCGGGCAATGCCTGCCGACTCGTAGGCGAGGGGAGGCTCGCGTCCCGCAGCGGGACGGGAGCCGGAACCTCGATTAGCGGTTCGCCGTCACGGTCGAGCCGGGCGTGAAGGACACGCCGCGCAGAGCTTCGCCAAAGCCGGCCGTGCGGACGGTGGTGAAGCTCTCCTTGCCCGGCAAGGCCGTCGCAGCGAGGTCGTCCGTGATCGCGACCAGCTTGTTGGGATCAGCGCCCTGATCGCCATTGCCGCTGACGGTCGAGGTGACGGCCCAGATCGTGACGCTGCGGCGGTCGTCGTTGACGCGGCCGGTGATGTTGCGCAGGCCGTCAGTCGCCGGCGCCCAGGGCAGGCCGGTCGCCGAATTGAGGCCGGTCGGGTAGCCCTTCACCGTATAGGGCGCGCCGAGATTGAGGCCGGCAGTCAGCGTATAGGCAAGCTGCCAGGAGCCGGTCGCATCATTGAAGACCCACTTCTGCAGACCCGCGGTCGTCTGAGCGGCGGCGGCCGTGTAGACCTTCGTGGTCGCATTGTACGTGGTCGTGCCGTTGCCCTCATCCGAGACATAGACCGTCTTGGCGTTGGCGAACCAGACGCCGAACGGGAACGCGGTGGTGGAGGTCTTGGCCAACGTCGTATTGAAGCCCTTCAGGATGCACATGTTGAACGGGGTGACGCCCTGGGCTTGCAGATTCGCCGCATTATACAGGATCGGCGCGGTCGGGAGGGTCGCGTGCGGGTTCGGAACGCCGACGCCGTTGGGGCAGGCCGCGGGCATGCCGTTGGCGTTGAGCCCCGAGGTGTCGATGAAATAGACCGTATTGACGCCGTTGCTGCCGCTGCCCTTGGTCATGTAGATGACGTTGTCGGAGGCAGTCAGGCCGCGGAAATTGGTGTCTTTACCGACCTTGTCGGCCTTCAGGCCCAATTCCGTCACGCTGAAGCTGCCGACCGGCGTAGGCAGTCCGGGATTCTGCGCCGCCAGCGGCTGCGGCGACGCGGTGAGAATTTGCGCGCCGGCGCCGAGGATCACGCCGTTCGGCTGCGGGTTCGAACCGTTGCCGGCGTTGCCGACCGTGTAGATGAGATCAGCGCCGCCGTTGTGGTCGTCGCCATCGTGGCCTTCGCCGTGATGATCATCGCCCCGGTGCTCGTCGCCGTCGTGGTTGCCGCCGGTGCGGTACAAAATGGCCGCGCGACCATTGTTGCCGCTGTAAGCGTTGGTCTCGGTGAAGTCGAAGTTGCCGGACTGATCGACCTTCGCCACGACGCGGTAGTAGCTATTGGGAACGGGATTGGTCGGATCGATGACGCCGGGCGTATTCGAATTCGAAGCGTCGATCGTGCCGACCGGCGCACGATAGCCCATGAAGGTCAGGTACCGGCCGTCCGTCGACAGGTTGAGCGCAATCTCGGACTTCGAGGAAAAGCTCGTGACCATCTGGTCTTGGTTCGCCTGAACGCGCTTATCCGAGCTGTTGGGAACCTCGATCGAGCTGATCGGCGCGCCCTGGGGCGTGATCTGATCGAGGAAGATCTTCGTCGTGATGCCGAACGAAGCGTCGGTCAGCACATTGTTGAAAACGAACGGATAGGCGGAGTTGGCCGTCGCCGTGACGCAGTTGGCGCCGATGCAATTGGGCGGCAGCATGGTCGCGCCGGGCTGGATGAGATTGGAACTGAGATCGTAGAGGGCGCGGCTCACGACGAGATTGCCGGGCTGGAAGGCTTGGTCGGCGGCGGCGCCGCCGACGGCGAGAGCGGACAATACGGCGGCCGAAGCGCCCGAGAGCAGTGAACGACGAGAAAACATCGGTTCCCCAAACATGTCAAAAAAGCCGACCCGCCGCATTCAGCGGAAGGTCGGGCGGGCGGCAATGGTCGTTCTCCTAGATGACGCGCGTGAGGAGGTTCGATGACGAATGCGCGAACGTCGCGGCGCAAAACGACATACGAATTGGTTCCATAATATACATTATGCGAATCACAGGGACCGCTTTCCGGCTGATCATGCGGCAGCCGTCACGGGTCTCGCGTTTTGCGCGGCGCCTTTCGTGATCGCACGAGCGCCCTTCGCGCAGAAACGGCATCGAACCACACCGGGCGTCAAAGTCGGCGCCCGGCGCGGCGAGATCTAGGTCAGATCAGTTCGGCCAGCAGCGCTGGCGGTCGGGCCCGAGGTGGTAGCCCCGCGGGCAGGCGTGGTGCACGGCCATCGGGTGGCAGCGGCCGCCCGCCCCGCGCCAGTAGCCGGGGCCGCACCCTTCGGCCACCTTGACGATCCCAACATTGCTGGCGCCGAGCGGCGCGGGCAGAACCGCCGCGCTGGCGACGCTCGAGATCCCGATAGCCAGGGCGGCGCCCATCAACATCGTCCTCAGCATGGTGCTCATCTCCTGATTGTTCAGCCGGTTTTTAGGACGCGGCCGCGCCGAATAGAGGCCAAGGCAAATGAACTGGGCCTGAACCACCCGCCAGCGAAGCGAGCCGGCACCCCTCGCTCGTGATCTGAGCCCCCGGCTATATCGATCTGAAATACAAGGACCTCGGCTGCCAGGCGGGAACCGGAGATCGCGATTCCTGTCGGTAAGGTCCGCGCGGCGAACCGTTCTGCGCTGACAGTTCCGCCTTGGAAGCGCAGGCGCCAATGTGCGCTGTGAGTAAGCCAACGCTGGTGATCGCGGCAGCCCGCGGGCGGAAGGCGCAGCGAGTGTCCAAGGAACGCGGTCGGGGACGTTTCGTGGGACTCCTTGCGCCAGATTCATGGCCGACGCCACGAGCGCGAAAATCCGAGCCCATCAAAAGAGAAAATGGTCGGAGTGGCGGGATTCGAACCCACGACCCCTTGTCCCCCAGACAAGTGCGCTAACCGGGCTGCGCTACACTCCGACGACGCGCCTTATAGGCAAGCCGAGGCGCGCTGGCAATGCGTTAGACGTGCGAATGCAATGCAATCTCGCAAACTGTCAGACCGCCCGCGATTGGGCGAGAATGCGTTCCGCTTCGCGCAGGTCTGCGAGAATCGTGCGCAATTGCGCCACATCGAAACCCGGCGCCGTCTTAGGCGCCGGTTCTCCAGCCCCGAAGTGTGGGACGGCGGCCCGCTCAACGTCAGCCGCGCCGCGCGGCGGACCGGCGTCCGGCGGAGAGACCACCTCTGCTCCGCCGTCCGCTCGGGTCGAGATCGATCCGAAACTCTCTCTTGCGCTGCGAGCGAGTCCCAACGCGCCCTGCTCGCGCACCAGTTTCTGCACGCCTTTGATCGTATATCCCTCGCCATACAGCAGTTGCTTGATGGCGCGCAGCAGGTCGACGTCCTCAGGTCGGTAATAGCGTCGCCCGCCGCCCCGCTTGAGCGGTTTGATTTGCGGGAAACGCGTCTCCCAGAACCGCAATACATGTTGCGGCAAGTCCAGATCCTCAGCGACCTCGCTGATGGTGCGGAACGCTTCCGGGCTCTTCTCCATGGGACTGTATTGGCTCCGATCAATCGGACGAGTCGCGTCCGTTGGAATCGTCGTTTATTTTGGACTTCAGGACATTCGACGGTTTGAACACCATCACCCTGCGCGGCAGGATCGGCACTTCGACCCCGGTCTTCGGGTTGCGGCCGATGCGCTGCCCCTTCGATCGGACGACGAACGACCCGAAGGACGACAGTTTCACGGTCTCGCCCCTTGCAGCAGCGTCGCAGATTTCGTCCAGAACCGCTTGAACGAGTTCGGCCAACTCCGTTCGCGACAACCCGACGCGATGATAAACGACCTCGGACAGGTCAGCGCGGGTGACGGTCCGGCCGGATTGACGGTCGCTTTTTTCTACGGACATGACATCCCCCATTTCTGCTTCGACCGCAGCGCGACGCGGGCGGGGCCTCGCAGGCGTGCGGCCGTGCCGGCTCCGACAATATAGATTGAACGCCGTGATCTAGTCGAAGAGGTTACACCAAAAGCTTTGTCACAGGAAAGCCATTTACCGCCTTCGCAGTCACGCGAGAAAGTCCAACATCCGCCATGGCGTTCAACCCCCTAGCCTGCTAAAGCGCGCGATAGAATATCGGGCGCCGATCGCCCGCGACAGTCGAGAAACCAGGCCCGTCAGATTGCCCGCCTCCAAACGGCGCTTCCCAGGCGCCGCAGCAACAACCCTCAGCAAAGCCGATGAGTTGGAAGCATGAGTTCTTCGCCTGAAACCGGCCGCGTCGCTTTGGTGACCGGCGCCTCGCGCGGCGTCGGCCGAGCGGTGGCGCTCGCCCTCGCCGCCTCCGGCGCCCACGTCGTCGCCCTCGCGCGAACCCAAGGCGCCCTAGAGGAACTCGACGACGCGATCCGCGCGCTGCGTCCCGACGTCGAAAGCCCGGCGACCCTCGTTCCCTGCGATCTTCGCGACCACGCCGCGATCGATCGGCTCGGCGAAGCGCTTTATCGACGATGGGGCCGGCTCGACGTTCTCGTCGGCAATGCCGGCGCGCTCGGGCCTTTGTCGCCGCTGCATCACGTCGATCCGAAGCAATGGGACGACGTCTTCGCGATCAACGTGACCGCCAATTGGCGCCTGATCCGCTCGCTCGATCCGCTGCTGCGGCAATCCGCCGCCGGGCGGGTCGTTTTCGTGACGTCCGGCGCCGCGAGCCGCGCCGAGTTGCGAGCCTATTGGGGCCCCTACGCCGCGTCCAAGGCGGCGCTCGACGCCCTCGCCCGCACCTACGCCGCCGAGACGATCAACACGTCCTCGATCCGTGTGATGCTCGTCAATCCAGGCCCGCTGCGCACGCGCATGCGCGCCGCCGCGATGCCCGGCGAGGATCCGATGAGCCTACGTACGCCGGATGAACTGGCGCCGAAGATCGTCGAGATTTGCGCTCCCGACTGGCGCGAGACCGGCAAGCTCTACGACTTCCCGCACGACCGGGTGATGAACTTTTCCGCTCCCTCCTGACGCGGATCGCAGGATTCTTGTTGCGCGCAGCGCCCGCTTCGCTATAAGCGCGCGGTCCGAAGCGTCCCGCTGGGGGCTGAACGGAAGGCTGCGCCCGAACGATACGTTCGGGATGCGGCAGGGCCAAAGCCCGGCTTCCCGTGTTCCCGCCTTCGAATGATCCGTGTCGAGCCTTTCACTGGGCTCGAAGGGCTCTGCGTGGGGCGCTTGCGAAATGAGGAAAGGCTGTTCATGGCTCTCTACGAGCATATCTATCTGGTGCGGCAGGATGTGACCGCGCCGCAAGTCGAAGCGCTGACCGAGCAACTCAAGACCACCATCGCCGCCAACGGCGGTTCGGTCTCGAAGGTCGAAGCCTGGGGTCTGAAGTCCCTGGCGTACCGCATCAAGAAGAACCGCAAGGCCTATTTTACGCTCATCAATATCGACGCGCCCGCCCCGGCGATCGTCGAGCTCGAGCGTCAGCTCGGCCTGAACGAGGATGTGATCCGCTACCTGACGCTGCGCGTCGACGAGCACGAAGCCGGCCCGTCGGCGATGCTTCGCAAGCGCGAAGACGGCGAGCGTGACGACCGCGGCGGCCCGCGCGGGCCGCGCGGCGACCGCCCCGACCGTCCCCGTCGTCCGCGCGACGACGCCCAAGCAGGAGCATTCTGATGGCGACCGCACCCCGCCGCCCGTTCTTCCGTCGCCGCAAGTCCTGCCCGTTCTCCGGCGCGAATGCGCCGAAGATCGACTACAAGGACACGCGCCTGCTCTCGCGCTACATTTCGGAGCGTGGCAAGATCGTGCCTTCCCGCATCACGGCGGTGAGCGCGAGCAAGCAGCGTGAGCTCGCGCAGGCGATCAAGCGCGCCCGCTTCCTCGGCCTGCTGCCTTACATCATTCGTTGACCCTTCGGCGCCACGGCGCCGTTCCGAAAGAGACGTCCCGCGCGTGAGATCTTGGCGCGGGACGAGTTGGGCGAGGCGGTTTGCGACCTCGCCCTAACCGCTGCGAAAGGCGGGACAGCGTGCCAGCTCTGATCAATCGATTTGCCCTTCCCATCGGCGCCGGCATCGCCTCGGCGCTGTTGTTCGTCGTCACCGTGAAGGGTACGGCGATCGCGCTGGCGCTCGCCTATCTTGCGCCCCTGCCGATCATGATCGCGACGCTCGGCTGGGGCCTCGCCAGCGGCGCCCTGGCGGCCGCGTTGGCCAGCGCCTGCGTCGCCGTCGCCGTCGAGCCGCTTTCCGGGCTGCTGTTCGCGCTTACCGTTACGTTGCCCAGTTGGTCGCTGGCGGCGTTTTCAGTCGCCCCGGGTTTCCGCCTTCCCTGGCGCCGGAACGACACGCCGCCCGAGTGGATGCCGGTGGGCGCCATCGTGACGTTCGCGGCCGGGCTCGCCGCCTTGATCGGCTTGGGGGGACTTACGGCGCTCATCGTCGTCTACGGCGGCTACGATAAAGCTCTGCAGGCGTTCGCCGATTCGCTCGTGCCCGCCATCGAAGACGCCGCCGGCGCGGGCGCCCTTGCGCCCGATGGCGGACAGAGCCTCAACGACTTCGCGCTCGCCATTGTCCGTCTCTCGCCCGCGGCCATCGCCGGCTCCACGCTTCTGATGTCCTGCGTGAACCTCTACGCCGCCGCGCGCTCCACCAAGCTCTCGCATCGCCTGCGCCGCCCCTGGCCCGATCTGCCGAGCACTTTGCTGCTGCCCATCTCCGTCGCGGCGCTCGCGATGGCCTCGCTAGCGCTAGCGTTCGCGCTTCCCGCGCCGGCCGACCAGTTCGCCTGGGTGGTGGCGGGGCCTCTCGCGGCGGCTTTCGTCCTGCAGGGGCTCGCCGTGCTCCATGCGCTGTCGCGCGGGTTGCCGCTGCGTCCCTGGCTGCTCGCGGCGCTCTACTTCTGCTGCGCGATTCGTTCGACCTGGACGCTGCCAGCCATCGCCTTCATCGGCCTCGTCGAAAGCTTTGCGACTCTTCGCGCGCGCGCTGCGGCCGGTCGTTCGAAAGTCTGAAATCAACCGTCACTCGATCAAAGGAGAGTATCATGGAAGTCATCTTGCTGGAGCGCGTCGCCAAGCTCGGTCACATGGGCGACACGGTGCGTGTGAAGGACGGTTTCGCGCGCAATTTCCTTCTGCCGCGCGGCAAGGCGCTGCGCGCGACCGAGGCGAATAAGAAGAAGTTCGAGAGCCAGCGCGCCGATCTCGAGTCGCGCAATCTGGAGCTTCGCCGCGGCGCCTCGGAACAATCCGCCAAGCTCGACGGCAAGAGCTTCGTCATCATCCGCCAGGCCGGCGAGACCGGACAGCTCTACGGCTCGGTCTCGGCGCGCGACATCGCGGAAGCGATCACCGCGGCGGGCTTCCCGACGCATCGCAACACCATCTCGCTGCTGCACCCGATCAAGACGCTCGGCCTGCACACCACGCCGGTTCATCTGCATCCGGAAGTCGAAGCGACGGTCACGATCAACGTCGCGCGCTCGCCCGAACAGGCGGAGCGTCAGGCCAAGGGCGAGGATCTGACCGTGCGCGAGGAGACCACGATGGACGATCTCGGTCTCGAGGTCGGCGCCGCGCTCGCCGAAGCGGGCCCGGGCGAAAGCCTCGCACGCGACTAACCTCTCCCGCGCGGGGAGCGAGCCTTCCCTCCCCGCGCGCTTCGTGGACGAACCGTCGCGCCGGCCAATTAGGCGAAGCGGAACTCGCTCACATGGCGGTACTGTTCGCCCGGCCTCAGCACGCATTTGCTGAAATGCCGGCGGTTCGGCGAATCCGGGAAGCGCTGCGGCTCGAGGCAAACGCCTGCGTGCGGGCCGTAATGGGCGCCGTCGAGACCCGGAACAGGGCAGTTGAGCTTCGCCGCATCATAAAGCTGGACGCCCGGCTCCGTGCTGTGCAGCTCGAGCTTGAGGCCGTTGCGCGCGGAGCGAAGCCTTGCGATCGGCGCGAGTCCGCTCTCGTCGGGCTGACGCGCCGCGATGAAATTGAAGTCGTAGGTCTGGCCGGCGTCGTTGCGAATGGTGCGCGGCTGCCGGAAGTCGAACGGCGTGCCGGCGACGGCGCGGATTTCTCCGGTCGGAATCAGTTCGTCGTCGGTCGGCGTGTAGAAATCGCTCAAGAGCGTCAACTCGTGATCGCGCGCGTCGCTCGATCCGTCGAGATTGAAGTAGGCGTGTTGCGTCAGGTTGACGATGGTCGGCTGGTCGCAATGGGCCGTAAGCTCGACGCGGAGCGTCGATGGCTCCAGGAGCCGGTACACGCAGGTCGCAAGGAGCGCCCCGGGGAACCCGGCGTCGCCGTCGGCCAATTCCAGGACCAGCATCGCCGACGAGGCGTCGTGCTCGCTCAGCTTCCAAATCCTGCGTCCGAAGCCATTCGGCCCGCCGTGCAAGGTGTGCTTGTCGCCGGGCTTGCGCGCGAGCTCGTAGACTTGGCCGTCGAGCGTGAAACGCCCGTTGGCGATTCGGTTCGCATAGCGCCCCGGAACGGCGCCGAAGCTCGGCGAGTGCTCGACGTAGTCTTCGATCGTGTTGAGCCCCAGCGTCACACGCTGCTCGCCGTTCGCGACCGGGACGACGAGATCGCGCAGGACTGCGCCCCAGGTCAGAATCTTGGCGCGCGCGCCCGCCTTGGAAGCAATGGCGATTTCAAACACCGGGGCATCGCCGACTTCGCCGAATAGATGCACGCTCATGAGGTCCCTCCCCGGATCAATCCGCCGGCATAGATGGCCCAATTCGCATGGGGCCGTCAAAGCGTCTCAAGCGACGGGTCCGGCGAGATGCTCGCGCGCCGCGGCGAACACAGCGCGAAACATTTCTGGGGTGAGAACGCCGGTGTTCGTGTTGTATCGCGAGCAATGATAGCTGTCGAACAGAGCAAGACGCCCATCCTGCAGCGCATGGCGCGCGCCATGGGTGAATGGAAACAGGGCAAGACGCGCGCCTAGCGCCCGCAACGCGCTGTCGTGCGCGATCCGCCCCAGGACAACGATGGCTTTGAGGCGCGGCAACGCGCGGATCGCACCGGCGAGATACGATCGGCACTCGGCGATCTCCGACGGAGTCGGCTTGTTTTCCGGGGGAACGCAGCGCACGGCGTTGACGATCGCGCAATCGCGCAAGACGAGCCCGTCGTCGGGACGCCGTTCGTAGACGCCTTCCGCGAAGCCGAACTCGAGCAGCGTCGCATAAAGGAGGTCGCCTGCGTAGTCGCCGGTGAACGGGCGCCCGGTCCGATTCGCGCCGCGCAAACCCGGCGCGAGGCCGACAATCAGAAGCCGGGCTTCGCCGTCGCCGAAGGACTCGACGGGCGCGTTGCGCCAGTCGGGAAAAGCGGCGCGATTCGCCTCGCGGAACCGGGCGAGCCGCGGGCACGCCTGACAATCCGCGGGCGGAGCGACGTCAAAAGCCATCGCGCCGGCTCAGTCGCGCGCGCCGTCGTCGACCGGCTGCGGGTTCGGCGGCAACGAGGCCTGGCGGCGCGGGTCGTTGGCGCGCGCCGCCCGTTCGTTGGGATCGCGGCCGATCCGCGCCATAAGCTGGGTCAGGTCGACGAATTCGTCCGCCTGGCGGCGCAACTCGTCGGCCACCATCGAAGGCTGAGTGGCGACGGTCGAGACGACCGCGACGCGCACACCCTTTCGCTGCACCGCTTCGACGAGGAACCGAAAGTCGCCGTCGCCGGAGAAGAGGACCATTTGATCGATGTGGCTCGCCATTTCCATGGCGGTGACCGCGAGTTCGATGTCCATGTTCCCCTTGACCTTCCGCCGTCCGGCCGAATCGACGAACTCCTTCGTCGGCTTGGTGACGACGGAATAGCCGTTGTAATCGAGCCAGTCCACCAGCGGTCGGATCGACGAATATTCCTGATCGTCGACCAGCGCAGTGTAGTAGTACGCTCGAATCAATCGTCCACGCGCCTGAAATTCCTTCAGCAAACGCTTGTAATCGATGTCAAAGCCGAGCGACTTCGCGCTGGCGTAGAGATTTGCGCCATCGATGAACAGTGCGATTCGTTCTTGATCTGGCATGGCGATGGCCGTTTCATGGCTGTTGGATAATGATTTCTGATACATTATAACGTCGTGACTGCCCTCGTAGCGCAAACCTCGCCTACATAACTACGCGAGGAACGCGCGATTTAAAAGCCGTACTGCCGGCGGGAACGAAGAAGGAAACAAGCCGGGCCTCCATCAACGCTCCGATCACAATTAGTTTACCCTCTAATTGTTGCCTTTGCCAAGAACGTCGCGCGCTCATCCCCACAAGCCCTTTCGTTGTGCCCATAAGCGCTTTCGTTGTGCATCCACGCTGGCTGAGCTATGGCATCCTCACAGTCGCGAAACACCCGGCGGAAGGCGTCGGGCCAGGAACGGCGACGAGAGGGAAAAGACGATGAAGCTTGTTCGTTACGGGAAGCCGGGCAACGAGAAGCCGGGCCTTGTCGACGCCGCCGGCAAGCTTCGCGATCTCAGTGAAATCATCGAAGACATCGACGGCGAAACCCTCTCGCCGCGCGTCCTGGCGCGCCTCGCCAAGATCAAGCCCGACGCGCTGCCCGCGGTGCGCGGCAAGCCGCGTCTCGGCCCCTGCGTCGGCAAGGTCGGCAACTTCGTTGCGGTGGGCCTCAATTACGCCGACCACGCCGCCGAATCGAACATGCCGATCCCCAAGGAGCCGGTTCTCTTCAACAAGGCGCCGTCCTGCATCGTCGGCCCCAACGACGACGTGATGATCCCTCGAGGGTCGGAGAAGACCGACTGGGAGGTCGAGCTCGGGATCGTCATCGGCACGCGCGCGAGCTACGTCGAGGAGCGTGACGCCTTCGATTACGTCGCTGGCTACTGCGTCATCAACGACGTCTCCGAGCGCTCCTATCAGCTCGAGCGCGGCGGCGGCCAGTGGGCCAAGGGCAAGGGCTGCGCAACCTTCGGTCCGCTCGGTCCCTGGCTCGTCACCGCCGACGAGATTCCCGATCCGCAGAAGCTCGGCATGTGGCTCGACGTCAACGGAGAGCGCATGCAGAACGGTTCGACCTCGACGATGATCTTCGGGGTTGCGACCCTCGTGTCGCAGATCTCGCAGTTCATGATCCTCGAACCCGGCGACGTGATCACGACCGGCACCCCGCCCGGCGTCGGTTCGGGCCAAAAGCCGCCGCGCTTCCTGAAGGCTGGCGACACGATCTCGCTCGGCATCGAGGGCCTCGGCCAGCAGGCGCAGCGCGTCGTCGCCTGGAGTCGCTCGGAGTGAGGCTTCACGCCGAAATCGACGGCGGCGCCGTGCTGAGGACGCTCAAGTCGGCGACGGGCGCGGCGCTCGCCGCGCTCTACGCCGCCGCCTTCGTCGCCGCCTATGTCGATTATCTCGGCAAGGCGGGCCAGTGGTTCGCGGACGTCTGGCTGGCCCTGATCGCCCTGCCCTTCACGACAACTATGCGCGCGCTCGCCGGCGGATCGTTCGACTTCTCAGGCGACGCGACGGCGCGCGTCGTCGCAGGGGCGGCATTTTGCTGCGCCCTCGCCTACGCCGCCGGAGCGCTGATCGAAGCCGTCGTCCGCGCGCTGCTCCGCCTTGCCACGTCGCGTTGGCGGAAGGCGTAGAGCCAATCAGCCGAACTTCGGATCGAGCTCGCCGCTCGCGTAGCGCTTGGCCATTTCGGGCAGGGACAGAACGCGCTTGATCTTCGAGGCCATGCCGGCCGCGCCGAACTGCTCGAAGCGCTCCTTGCAGACCTTCATCATCGCCTCGCGCGCCGGGGTCAGATATTTGCGCGGGTCGAATTCGCCCTTGTGCTCGGTCAAGACGCGCCGGATTTGGCCGGTGATCGCCATTCTCAGATCGGTGTCGATGTTGATCTTGCGCACGCCGTGCTTGATGCCGCGCTGGATTTCCTCGACCGGCACGCCGTAGGTCTGCGGCATCTCGCCGCCGAACATGTTGATGATGTCCTGCAGCGCCTGCGGCACCGAGGACGAGCCGTGCATCACGAGGTGCGTCGCCGGCAGCTTGGCGTGGATCTCTTCGATCACGTGCATGGCGAGAATGTCGCCGGTCGGCTTGCGCGAAAACTTGTAGGCGCCGTGCGAGGTGCCCATCGCGACGGCGAGCGCGTCGACCTTCGTCTCGCGCACGAACTTGACCGCCTCGTCCGGATTGGTGAGCAACTGGTCGTGACTGAGTTCGCCTTCGGCGCCGTGTCCGTCCTCCTTGTCGCCCTTGCCCGTCTCCAGCGAGCCGAGCACGCCAAGTTCGCCCTCGACCGAAACGCCGCCCAGATGCGCCATATCGGCCACCGTCTTGGTGACGCCGACGTTGTAGGCCCAATCCCCCGGCGTCTTGCCATCGGGTTTCAGCGAACCGTCCATCATGACGGAGGTGAAATTGGCCTGCATCGCGGTCACGCAGGTCCCCGGGCCATTGCCGTGATCGAGATGCACGCAGATCGGGATCGCCGGATGCATCTCCGTGAGGGCGTCCATCATATGGCGCAGCATGACGTCATTGGCGTAGGCGCGCGCGCCGCGCGAGGCCTGGATGATAACGGGCGCGTCGAGTGCGCTCGCCGCCTCGCCAATCGCCAGCGCCTGCTCCATGTTGTTGATGTTGAAAGCGGGCAATCCGTAACCATGCTCCGCGGCATGGTCGAGCAGTTGGCGAAGTGTGATGCGAGCCATTCTTCGTGCCCCCCTTGGTGGATTATTTCGCGCGCAGCGCCTCGACCCCCGGCAAGGCTTTGCCCTCCATCCATTCGAGGAAGGCGCCGCCCGCGGTCGAAACGTAAGTGAGGTCGTCTGCGACTCCGGCCGCGTTCAGCGCGGATACCGTGTCGCCGCCGCCGGCGACGGACTTGAGCTTGCCGTCCTTGGTGAGGGCGGCCGCGGTCTTGGCGATCTGCATCGTCGCGGCGTCGAACGGCGGCGTCTCGAAGGCGCCGAACGGCCCGTTCCAAACCAGGGTTTTCGCGCGCCCAAGCGCCTCCTCGACGGCCGCAATCGACGTCGGACCGATGTCGAGGATCATCTCGTCCTCGGCGACATGATCGACGTCGACGAAGCGCGAAGCGGCGTGCGGCTTGAATTCCTTGGCGACCGTCGCATCGACCGGCAGCAGGATCTGGCAGTTGGCGGCGCGCGCCGCATCGAGGATCGAACGGGCGGTGTCGGCGAGGTCCTTCTCGCAGAGCGACTTGCCGACGGCCTTGCCCTGCGCGGCGAGGAAGGTGTTGGCCATGCCGCCGCCAATGATGAGGACGTCGACCTTCTTGACGAGATTGCCGAGCAGATCGAGCTTGGACGACACCTTGGCGCCGCCGACGATGGCGGCGAGCGGACGAGCGGGCGAGCCGAGCGCGAGGGTCAGCGCGTCGAGCTCGGCCTGCATCGCGCGGCCCGCATAGGCGGGCAGCTTGTGCGCGACGCCTTCGGTCGAGGCGTGCGCGCGGTGGGCGGCCGAGAAGGCGTCGTTGACATAGACGTCGCCGAGCTTGGCGAGTTCGGCGACGAAGGCCGGATCGTTCTTCTCTTCGCCCTTGTGGAAGCGGGTGTTCTCGAGCAGCAGAACGTCGCCGTCCTTGAGCGCCGCGATCGCATTGGCCGCCGGCTCGCCGATGCAGTCGGCCGCGAAGGCGACCGGGCGCCCGAGGCGCTCGGCGACCGCCGCCGCGACGGGACGCAGCGAATTGGCTTCGTCCGGTCCCCCTTTGGGGCGGCCGAAATGGGCGAGCAGGATCACCTTGCCGCCTTTGTCGGCGATCTCGCGGATTGTCGGCAGCACGCGGTCGATGCGGGTCGCGTCGCTCACCTTGCCGTTTTCCATCGGCACGTTGAGATCGACACGCAACAGGACGCGCTGCCCCTTGAGATTGGCGGAATCGAGCGTGCGAAAGCTATGGGTCATGGGTGAGACGCCTTGACGTGAGCGAATACGATGCCAGCTTGCGCCCCCGGTCGCGATGAGCGCGACAGCCGGTATCGCCTGTTCGGCGAGATCGAGACTTTGCCTGTCCTCTCGGCAAAGTTCAATTCGCCAGCGTTTGCGCAGTCGACGGTTTTGCCCAGATCCTTGCGATTCCGGCAACCGTCGGCGCTAGTCTATGCGAAAATAAGGGGAGCGCTCGCGTGATCGACGCGAACGCTCGCCCTTTTGCGTGGAACCTTCAGATCAGCTTGCCCAGCGCCACGGCCGTGTCGGCCATGCGGTTGGAGAAGCCCCATTCGTTGTCGTACCAGGAGAGGACGCGCACAAACGTGCCGTCGATCACCTTGGTCTGGTCGAGGTGGAAGACGAGGAGTGGCTGTCGTGATTGAAGTCCGTGGAGACGTTGGGCTGGTCGGTGACGCCGAGGATGCCCTTGAGCGCGCCGCGTGACGCAGCCATGATCGCCTCGTTGACCTCCTCCTTCGAAGTGGCCCGCTTGGCGACGAATTTGAAATCGACGACCGAGACGTTCGGCGTCGGCACGCGGATCGACGAGCCGTCGAGCTTGCCCTTCAGCTCGGGCAGAACGAGGCCGACCGCCTTGGCGGCGCCGGTCGTCGTCGGGATCATCGACAGCGCCGCGGCGCGCGCGCGGTAGAGATCCTTGTGCAGCGTGTCGAGCGTCGGCTGGTCGCCCGTGTAGGAATGGATCGTCGTCATGAAGCCGCGCTCGATGCCGATAGCGTCGTTGAGAACCTTGGCGACCGGCGCGAGGCAGTTGGTCGTGCACGACGCGTTGGAAATGACGAGATGGTCCTTCGTCAGCTTGTCGTGATTGACGCCATAGACGACGGTGAGATCAGCGCCCTCTGCGGGCGCCGAGACGATGACGCGCTTGGCGCCGGCGCTGAGATGCGCCGCAGCCTTTTCGCGCGCGGTGAAGATGCCGGTGCATTCGAGCGCGATGTCGACGCCGAGATCCTTGTGGGGGAGCTGAGCCGGATCCCTGACCGCGGTCACCTTGATCGCGCCGCCGCCGACGTTGATCGTGTCGCCGGACACGGCGACCTCGTGCGGGAAGCGCCCATGGACGCTGTCGAAGCGCAACAGGTGGGCGTTGGTCTCCACCGGGCCGAGATCGTTGATCGCGACAACCTGAATGTCGCGTCGCCCCGACTCGACGATGGCGCGCAGAACATTGCGTCCGATGCGCCCGAAGCCGTTGATCGCAACCTTAATCGCCATCGTCTGTTCCTCCAATGAAATGTCCTCGCCGCACGGCGCACGCTCCAAATTGCGCGCGTTTTCCCGGATCTCCGGCCCAATGTCTAGAGCGCGCCGCCGTCACCCCCGCGAGGCCGGGGTCCGGACAGCCGCCGCGGCCTCTCCTATGAAGCGCCGGCCAGAAGTCCCGGAACCCGCCTTCGCGGGCATGCGCCGGCCGATCGGCTCAGCCAAGCCGCGCGAGCGCGGCCTCGGCCACCTTCTCCGCCGTGATGCCGAAGTGCTCGTAGAGCTGCTTATAGGGGCCGCTGCCGCCGAAGCCGGTCATGCCGATGAACGGGCCGTCGCCGATCAGGGCGTCCCAGCCCTGCCGCACCGCCGCCTCGACGCCGACCCGCACCCGGGCGTCGCCGATGACCTGGCGCTGATAGCTCTCGCTCTGTTGGAAAAACCGCTCGAAGCTCGGCACGGAGACGACCCGCGCCGGCACCCCCTTCGCGGCGAGAAGCGCCTGGGCGGCGACGGCGAGCGAGACTTCCGAGCCGGAAGCGAAGATCGACACTTTGGCCTTCTCCGCCGCGGGAGAAATCTCGTACGCGCCCAGCGCGCACAGATTTTCCTGGACATGCGTGCGCCGCAGCGCCGGCAGGTTCTGGCGCGTCAGCACGATGATCGAAGGCGTGCGGCGCGAAGTGAGGGCGACCTGCCAGCACTCCACCGTCTCCACCGAATCGGCGGGCCGCAGAACTTGCATATTGGGGATCGCGCGCAGCGCCGCGAGCTGCTCGACCGGCTGATGGGTCGGACCGTCCTCGCCGAGGCCGATCGAATCATGGGTGAACACGTGGGCGACCCGGATGCCCATCAGCGCCGCCAGCCGCAGCGACGGCCGGCAATAGTCGGTGAAGGTCAGGAAGCTCGCGCCGGAGGGAATGAAGCCTTCGTGCACCGCCATGCCGTTGCAGGCCGCAGCCATGCCGTGCTCGCGAATGCCCCAGTGGATGTAGCGCCCCGACATGTCGTCCGGGGTGATCTCGCGCGTCGCCTCGACCTTGGTGTTGGTCGAGGCGGTGAGATCGGCCGATCCGGTCACGAGCTCGGGCACGACAGGGGCGATCACCTTGAGAGTGGCCTCGCCGGCCTTGCGCGTCGCGATCGCGGGCGCCTCGTCCGCAAGCTTGCGCTTGTAATCGTCGATGACGGCGTCGAGGCCCTTCGGCAGATCGCCCCGGAGGCGGCGCTCGAATTCGATGCGCGTCTCCTCGGGCAGCGCCTTGATGGCGCGCCGCCACTTGGCGCGCTGGCGCTTGCCGCGGGCGCCGACCGCCCGCCAGGCGGCGAGAATGTCGTCGGGCACGACGAAGGGCTCATAGGGCCAGTTGAGCGCCTGCCGCGCGCCGGCGACTTCGCTCGCGCCGAGCGCCTCGCCATGCGCCTTGTTGGTGCCGGCCCGGGTCGGCGCGCCGAAGCCGATCGTCGTCTTGCAGGCGATCAGGGTCGGCCGGTCCGCTCGCTTGGCGGCGCGGATCGCACGCAGGATCGCGACGGGATCGTGGCCGTCGATGCGGACGGCGCGCCATCCCGCCGAGCGGAAGCGCATCAACTGGTCCACCGAATCGGACACGGACGTCTTGCCGTCGATCGAAATGCCGTTGTCGTCGTAGAGAACGATCAGCTTGGCGAGCTTGTAGTGGCCGGCGATCGCGATCGCCTCCTGGCTGACGCCCTCCATCAGGTCGCCGTCGGAGGCGAGCACATAGGTGTGATGGTCGACGACGTCGCCGAACTGAGCCGCCAGCATCCGCTCGGCCAGCGCCATGCCGACCGCGTTCGAAATGCCTTGACCGAGCGGGCCGGTCGTCGTTTCGACGCCCAGCGTATGACGGTATTCGGGATGGCCCGGCGTCTTCGAGCCAGTCTGGCGGAACGCCTGCAGATCGGCGATCGTCAGCCCCTTGTCGCCGCCGACCCCCGTGAGAAAGAGCAGCGAATAGAGCAGCATGGAGCCGTGGCCGGCCGACAGCACGAAGCGGTCGCGGTCCGGCCAATGCGGGTCCGCCGCGTCGAATTTCAGCACATCGCGGAACAGAACCGTCGCGATGTCCGCCGCGCCCATCGGCAGGCCGGGATGGCCGCTATTCGCCTTTTCGACGGCGTCGACCGAGAGGAAACGGATAGCGTTCGCCATCGAGTCATGAGGGACCTCAGCCATTCTTCGCTCTCCGTTACGCCGCGGCGGCGCAGCGCCGGGCTCGATCGGGCGCGTTGATAGGCGCCGGGGCAATCTCCTGTCAATCTTGCCCCGGCGCGTTGACGCCAGCTTCAAGCATCGCGTAAACAATGATGGCTAACGGATGGAGTCCAATGGCCGTCGGTCCCTTCGAGCCTTCGCTGAGACGAATGCGGGCGGCGATCGATCTGCTTGAAGCGGCGGTCGAGCGCCGCGTGAGGCTGGACGCTAAGCGCGGCGACGCCGACGAAGAGCTCTCATTGATGCAGGACGACCGGTCGCGGCTCGCCGTCGAGCTTGATGGCGCGCTCAATCGCACGCGCACGCTCGAGGCTGCGAACGCCGAGGCGGCCAAGCGTTTGGCGCAGGCGGGCGACGCGCTCGAAAGCCTGATCGCGCGCGCCGTCGAAACCGACGGCCGATAAAGCGCCGCGCGCGGCGTGCGGCAAGGAGGCTGCGATGCCACAAGTGAATGTGACGATCGGCGGACGCTCCTATCGTCTGGCCTGCAACGAGGGCGAGGAGCCGCATCTCGAGGCGCTCGCGCGCGAGGTCGACACCCGGTTCGACGCGATGCACAAAGCGTTCGGCGAGATCGGCGACCAGCGGCTCATCGTCATGACGGCGCTGACCATCGCCGACGAATTCGCCGAAGCGCGCACCAAGATCGCCGCGCTAGAGACCGAGGCGGAGCGCCTGGCCGAGCGCGAACGCCAGACGCGCCACGACGCCGAAATCCAGGCGGTCGCCGCGGCGCAGGCGATCGGCGAATTGAGCCAGCGCATCGAGCGGCTCGCCGCGGCGATGGGCGAGACCGCTAAGACGCCTTCTTCTTGAGGACCCGATAATATCCAAATGTCGCTGCCGGCTCGTACGTGTTTCTGATGTAGTCGTCGAGAACGAACACGCCGCTGCTGCGAGCGCTCTCGTTCGGCTCTTCGATGTCATCGAACTCCGTCGTCAGCGCGATGTAACGGACATCGCCGCGAGTGAGTTCCGCGACGATGGTCTGCTGGATCCCTTCGCTCGTCTGGAGGCCGGCGTCGAAGTTGTACCACTTGGTCGCCGGCGGCCGGTCCGCCAGAAAATAGAAGGCGACGTCGCTGATGAATATCTTGTCGTGCCGCCCGGTGCCGACGAAAATCGGCTCCCCTTCACCGGTGTTGCGACGAATGAATTCAATCGCGTCCGCCTCTCCGTCCGGAAGCGTGAAGCAGCGCGCGCGCAGCAACTCCGGGGACGGAAAACACGATCCCGTCGAAGCGGGGCTCGAGCCTTCGCCGGGGGTAGCGAAAAATTCGCCGCTCAGCGCCGCCCGCGCGGAGGCTTTGACGAGGCCGAGGGTCGATTTGGCGGCGAAGGCGGTCGTGACGCAAGTCAACGCCAGCGTCAGCGCCGCCAATCCGCCAACCAAGCCCCTGGCGATCGAGGCTCCCCGCCCCCTCGACAGGCGCCAGACCACGGCGCCCAGCGCGATGAACGAGGGGACCATCGACAGCATCATGTGCAGGCTGCTGACTCGCACGACGCCCTTGAAATAGAGCGTCAGCGCGAGGCTCGCCAGCAGCGCCAACTTCCACGCCCACGCGGAAGGCGCAATCCTGCCGGTCGTCCGCGGGCCGAATGCTAGAAAAGCGACGACGGTCACAATGACGAGCGGGGGCGCGTAAACGACGAAATCGCCAGGCCGCCGCCAGAGGTCGCTCAGCCCGCCGCCGACCAAGGGAAACGGCAACCCCCGCATCCGCGCGTAGATGTTCGCGGGCGACGTCACGACCTGGAAGACGAGGTCGGGAAGAGCGCCCGCCATGGCGAAGCCGATCGCCATCGGCGCGCATACGACGGCGACGCCGATCCAGAACGGCCCGAGCAATCGGAGAATTCGCGACCCCCGCCCACCCACGAGGCGATTGGCGCTCCAGCCATAGGCCGCTAGCACGCCCGACAGGGCGACGCACACAAAGACTCCGACGTCGTACCGGAACACGGCGACCGCCCCGACGCACAGGCCAGTCGCGATCAGAGAACCGGTCGCCCGGCGCCCCTCGAGCGTGGGAAAGACCGTTTTGACCGCCACCAGCATGAACAGCATCGACCCCCAAATGGGATAGCTCGGCGCGCCCGCGAGCGCGATCCACAATGCTGAGACAGCCGTCACGATCACCGCGGCGCCTCTGCTCATCAGGTTCAAGGAAACGCTGTAGACGAGGCAGACGACGCCGCTCTTGATCACGACGTCGAGCGCGCGCTCGACGACGGCGGACGCGCCGAAGGCTTTGAAGCCCAGCGCGACGATTGCGTATTCGCCAGGGCCATAGTTGGAGTAGAAGTCCCGATGAGGCCAAGCGCCGTCGAGAACCCGCGACGCGCCGGTCAGGATCATCCCCTCGTCGAAGACGTTAAGCCACCGCGGCATGGCGAGGGCGACCAAGACCAGCGCCGACAGGAAGAGGAATGCATAGTCGGGCGCGATAGCGCGCGCGCGCTTGCTCGGAATCACGACGGATGCGAGATCGACCACGACGCCCCCTTCCGACGGTTTACAGAGTGAAGTGCGAACGAAGCTCCTCAAAGATCGTGTCGCCGGCCGGCGCGCCAGAGTGGGAAGGTCCCGAGCGCCGTAGGGCCGGCTCAGTCAAATCCGAACAGACGATACTTCAGGCGGCGTCGTCAACTGGGCGCGGCGAGGAGCCAGCGCCGTCGGCGAAAGCGTAACGCCCGATGTGGCTGAGAAATCTACCGTCCCTGCGCCAGGACGAGCCGCGCGGCGAAGGCGCCCATCAGACCGGCGAAGCCGTAGTCGAACCAGCGAATCGCGCGCGGATTGGCGCGAGCGGCCGAAACGAAGCGCGCTGCGACGAGGATGATCGCGGAATTCACCGCGACGCCGATGGCGATGAATTCGAGGCCCAGGACGAAGAACTTGCCGCTTGCCGCCGGATCGCCCGCGTCGATGAACTGCGGCAGGAAGGTCACGAAGAACAGGATGATCTTCGGATTGGTGAGATTGATGAGGAGCCCGGTCAAATAGCTGCGCGAGAGGCCGCCGTTGGCGCGGCCCTGCGCCTCGAGCCGCAGGGCCGCGCCGTGACGTAAGGCTTGGTAGCCGAGGTAGATGAGGTACACCGCGCCCGCGAATTTGACCGCGTCATAGGCGCGCGCGGAGGCGGCGAGCAGCGCGGAAAGGCCGAGTGCGGCCGCGCAGGTATGAATGAGAATGCCGGTCATCGCGCCGGCGATGGCTGCGAAGCCATGCGCGCGCCCTCCCCCCAGCGTGCGCGAGAGGAAAAGCGCCATGTCCGGCCCCGGCGTCGCCGCCAGCAGAGCGCCCGCCGCCGCGAAAGCGCCGAGGACGGCGGCCGACGGCAGGACATTCATCGTCTCGTCATCCCTTCCTCAGCGCGGCGAGCACCTCGGGCCGACGGGGCAGCGGCGCGACCGCTCCGAAGCCGAGCGTCGACAGCGCCGCCGCTACGTTGGCGAAGCGGGCGGCGGCGAAAGGATCGCCGTGGTTGAGATATTCGGAGAGGAAGGCGCCGTCGAAGGCGTCGCCGGCGCCGGTGGCGTCGACCGCTTCGACCGGGAATGGCGCGACGCGCTCCCGCCGCTCAGGCGTCGCCACCGCGGAGCCCTCCCTGCCGAGCTTGAGAGCGACGACCGGCGCTCCGAGCCGGAGATAGAAGTCGAGGATCGCGTCTGGAGTCGTCTCGCCGGTGAGCTGGATGGCGTCGTCGAGGCTCGGCAAGGCGATGTCGCAGAGGCGCATCGCCTCGTGAGTGATCGCGCGAGCGCGCCGCAACGGCCAGAGCTTGAGGCGCAGGTTGGTGTCATAGGAGACCAGGACTTTGGCCTGCCGCGCGACGTCGATCGCCGCGAAGACGAGGTCCGCCGCCGACGACGAGATCGCCTGGGAGATGCCCGAGACGTGCAGGAGACGGGCGGCGCGGATCGCCTCGGTCGGCGTGTCCGCCTCGGTCAGCCGGCTCGCCGCCGAACCGGCGCGCAGATAGGAGAACGCGTGCCCGTCTGGCCCGTGCGCGACGAAATAGATGCCGGTATGCGCGCCGCCGTTGACGACGATCCGGCTGGCGTCGACGCCCTCCGCCTTCCAGAGGGAGACCAGGTCCTCGCCGAAACGGTCGGCGCCAACCGCGGTGAAATAGGCCGCGTGCGCGCCGAGACGCGCGGCGGCGATCATGGCGTTCGAAGTGTCGCCGCCGAAGCCCTGCTTGAACGGGGCGCGGTCGCCGGGCTGGTTGAGTTCGACGAGCGGTTCGCCGATGGCGAGAATGTCAGTCATGGTCAGCGCGTCGCAATGGCGATGGCGACGCCGGCCATGACGCCTGCGGCGGCGCGATGAGCGATCTTCGCCGCGCGGCTCGAGCGCAGCAAGACGCGGACGCGGCTGGCGGCGAAGGCGTAGCCGCCAAGCGTCGCCGTGAGGACAGTCACCATGGTGGCGGCGATCGTCAGGAAGGTTGCAGGCGTCATCGCCTCGAGATCGACCGCCAGCGGCATGATGGAGAGGAAGAACACGATGACCTTGGGATTCCCTAGGGTCAAGGACAGCGAGCCGGTGAAGGCGCGCCAGCCCTGCGTCGGCTTCGCCAGCGCCCCCTCGCCTGTTTTGCCGGACGAACGCGCCATGCCCCAGGCGACGTAGAGCAGATAGGCGACGCCGACGAATTTCAACACGATGAAGACGCCGGCGTAGCTGCGCGCAACCATCGCGAGGCCGGTTGCGGCGATCGACAGCCAGATCATGTCGCCGACCACGAAGCCCGCGACGAAAGGAACGACGCCCTTGAGGCCGTGCGCGAGCACCCGCGCGACCAGCGCCGCGACTCCGGGCCCGGGCGTCGCGACGGCGGCAAAATAGACCGCGGCGAACAGCAGCAATGACGAAACGGACACCGAAGCCCCCTCCTCCGAACGAGCGCATGAAGACCGCGACGGCGCTTGCGGTCAAGGCCCCGGTTGGTGGGAGGATCGGCCGGCGCTGGGAAACGTGGCCAAAATCGACTATGCCCCGGCGGCTTCGGCGAACGGGAAGACGAAATGCGCGTGAGTTTCGAGGGCGGACGGATCAACGAGCGCGGGGTGGCGGTCGCCATCTTCGACTACGCCTTTCAGGCACGGGCGCTGCTCGGCGTCGAACCGGTCATCCTGCACGACGCCAGGATCCCGCCCGACCCCGCGCATCTCGCGCGCTTTTCCCAGGCCTTCCCGACTTTCGCCTACGAAACCGAAGAGGAGATGCAGCGGCTTATCGAGCGCGAAGCGATCGACGTCGCCTATTTCCTCAAGACGCGTCGCGGCGACTCGCGCCTCGCGCGATCGTGCCGCACCGCCGTCCACGAGGTCTTCAAATTCTTCAACCCGCACGGCGACGCCTACGCCTACATCTCGCAGTCGCTCGCCGATACGATGACGGCCGGCCGCTATCCCGCCGTTCCCCATATCGTCGACCCTCCTGCCCCCCGGTCCAATCTGCGGGCCGAACTCGGCATCCCCGAGGACGCCTTCGTCGTCGGGCGCCACGGCGCGCCGGATCAGTTCAACATCCCCTTCTTGCCGCGGGCGATCGAAGCGGCGCTGGAGCGGCGCAAGAACCTCTGGATCGTGCTCTTGAACACCGCCCGCTTCAGCGACCACGAGCGGATCGTCCATCTGCCGGTGACGCCGGACCGGCAGGGCGTCGCGGATTTCGTCGCCTCCTGCGACGTCGGCCTCAACGCGCGGGTCGCCGGCGAAAATTTCGGGCTGGCGATCGCCGAATTCCTCGCCCAGGACAAGCCGGTGCTGGTCTGGGCGGGCGGGCGCGACCGCAACCACCTCGCGCTGGTCGACGACGAGCGCTTCATCTACCGGACGCGCGGCGACCTCACGCGGCAGCTCAGCGAAATGGAGCCGCGCGACTGGGGCGGCGCATGGGCCCAGCGCGTCGCGCCCTTCGCCCCCGCGGCCGTCGCAGCGGTCTTCGCCAAAACGTTTCTGGCCCCCGAAGCGCAGAATTTCCCAAGGCTTCCCCCGGGATACAATCTGTTGCGTTCGGCGACGGCGCGCACGCGGCGGCTGCGCGATCGGGTCTGGCAGGCGCTTTGAGTCCGAGGCGGGCCCTCCTCGCCAGTCAGGCCATCAGGGACGACTGCTTCGTCTTCGCGGCGGTGAGCGCATTGTCCAGGACCTCGATGAAGGCCGAGGCCGCCGGCGAGAGGGTCGTCGTCGAGAGATAGGCGAGGAAATAGTCCATCGGTATCGTGCCATCGGAAATCTGAGAGACGACCAGTTTGTCGTCGTCGAGCATCCTGGAGACGGCGATGAATGGCAGCAGCGCCGACCATGTCGTCGTCCGGACGAGATTCAGAGTTCCGGCGATTCCGTCGATTTCCAGAAGCTGATGAACCGGCACGTTGGCCAAACGAAGGAACTCGTCGATAAGGCCGCGCGTGCCGTGCAGGGGCGAGGGTACGATCAACTTGAGACTGGGAATCCTGCTCAGTTCACACGGCTGCAAATGGGCGAGGCCGCGCGTCGCTCCCGAGACCAGCATCATGCGGTCGGTGTAAATCCTGCGCACCCGCAGCGGCCCTCCGCGCGGCAATGGGGTGACGACCGCGAGGTCGAGTTGCTTGCCCAGGATCATCGATTGCAGCGTGCCGCTGGAGGCCTGGACGATCCGGAGCCTGACCCCGGAGAACGTCCTGGTATAGACGTCCACGACCGGGTCGAGCACACCTTGAGCGAGCGTTTGCGGCAGCCCCACGGCGAGCGAGCCGCTGATGGCGCCGCGCAAGTCTCCCAAATCGTTTTCCGCGTCGGTGAGACCGCGCAGAACGACCAGCGCGTGGGCGTAGAGGCGCCGACCGGCCTCGGTGGGAACGGCGCCCCGCGCGTGACGCTCGAACAATCGCACGTTGAGCAGCGTTTCGAGCCGCGACACCTGGAGGCTGACGGCGGGCTGGGTTGAGTTTTGCCTGATCGCCGCTTGGCTGAAGCCGCCTTCCTCATAGACGGCGACGAAGAGCTGAAGCTGGCGCAGTTCCAACACGATGGTTCGCTCCCGTCCCGATCCATATCGGATTCCATATGCGTCCTATTCAAAGACCGCTGTAATTGGAATGGCTCCCCTGTGCCATTGTCGCCGAAAATCAACGGGAACGAGGAACGGCGACAGTGGACGGCTTCCTTCAGGGCAAGAATATCGTGGTGACGGGCGCCGAGTCCGGCATTGGCCGGGCGATCGCCCTCGCCTGCGCGCAAGCCGGCGCTCACGTTTGCGCGGCCGGACTCGTCGCCGAAGGGCTCGAAGAGACGGTTTCGCTGGCGGACGCAAACTGGGAAGGCTCAATCGCCCATCGTCGCGTCGACATTCGCGACCGAGGGCAAGTCGCCGCCTTGTTCGATTTTGCCATGAACCGCTTCGGGTGGCTCGACGCCGCGGTGGCGAATGCGGGCGTCATCGCGCTCAAGCCTTTCCAGGACATCGAACTCGAGGAGTGGGAGCGCGTCATATCGGTCAATCTGACCGGCACGTTTCTCACGCTCTCAATTGCGGCGCGAATCCTGATCCGGCAGGGGCGCGGCGGGTCGCTGATTGCGACGGGCTCCTCGACCGCGGTCCGCGCGATCCCGAATTCTGCGGCTTACATCGCCTCGAAGGGCGGCGTGCACGCCATGATGCAAGCCCTGGCGCTCGAGCTCGGACCGCACAACATTCGCGTCAACACGCTCGTGCCCGGCCAGACGGCGACCCCGCCGCTGCGGGCCATCGACGGATATCTTGAGAACGCCGCCAAGACTCTTCCCCTGCGCCAAGTCGCGGAGCCGGAAGAGCTCGCCCGCTACGTCGTATTCGCGCTCAGCGACGCGGCGCCTCACATGACCGGGACCCTGCTCAAAGTCGATTCCGGCCGCACCATCGCCTGACAACACACGGGATCGAAGAGGAGACCACATGTCCAGCGAATACAACCCGAACCTGATCGGCTTTTTCAATTTCGACACGCTGCCGGAACACGACAAGGGTCACATGACCCAGCGATTGATATCCGGCGCGCAAGGGATGGCCGTATGGTCGAAAATCAAGGCGGGAAGCCACGCGCCGAGCCATTCGCACCACAACGAACAGATCATGATGATCACGTCGGGCCGCATGGACTTCCGCCTGCAGAACGAAACGAAGGTCTGCCTCCCCGGCGACATGATCCTCATACCCGGCGGCGTCGAGCATGAGGTCTGGTATCGCGAGGACTGCGAAGTCGTCGAGTTCTTCTCGCCGCCCCGCTTAGACCTCTACCCCGCCGCGATCAACAATCCGTTCGGGCTTGAGAGCGCCGAGGACTCCAAGTCCTGATGGAGCGCCTTCTCGGACGCCGCCGCGGCGTCCGAGCCCGATTTAAAACCGAGAAATCCCGGGAGGAAAATTTGGCCGGAGTGAAGACATATCTACGTTTTGCGTCATTGGCCGTGCTCGCTTTCACGCCGCAGCTTGCAGCGGCGCAGGAGGCGACGATCGCCGTCATGACGAAGAACCTGACGAATCCCTTTTTTCAGGCGGTCCGCGTCGGCGCGGAGAACTTCGCCAAGTCGGCGGGCGTCAAGGTGGTGCAGTTCGTCCCGACGACGCCAGACAGCATTCCCGAGCAGCTTAGCCAACTCGACGACGTCGTGGTGAAGAAGCCGAGCGCGGTGCTCTTCATTCCCGTCGACGCGAAAGCGATGACGCCGGGACTGGCGGAGTTGAACCACGCGGGAATTCCGGTCGTGCTGATGGCGGAACGGGTCAAGGCGGGCGACTACGTCGGCTTTGTGGGAGCCGCCGACTACGACATCGCCGTCGCGACCGCGCGCTATCTTCTCAAAAGCCTCGGCGGTCGCGGCAACGTCCTCATCCTCGAGGGCGTGCGGGGAACGCAAACGAACAACGACCGCATTCGCGGTTTCATGGACGCCCTGAAGGAATTCCCCGACGTGAAGCTCCTCACATCCCAGCCCGCCAATTATCAGCGATTGCCTGCCCTTCAGGTCATGGAGAATCTGATCCAGAGCTACGACAAGATCGATGGCGTGCTTGCGGCGAACGACGCCATGGCGATCGGCGCGATCGACGCGCTCGACGGAGCGAACCGACGCGCCGCCGTCGTCGGCATCAATGGGTCGAAGGAAGCGGTCGACGCGATCAAGGAAGGCAAGATGCTTGCTTCGGGCGACTACAACGGGTTCCTGCAAGGCTGCATCGGCATGGCGATGGCGGTGCGCCACTTGGCGAAGCAGCCGCTCCCCCATGAGGTCATCCTGAAGCCGGTGGTCATCGACAGCGCGAACAGCGCCGCCTACGAACTCGCCCCTGAAGCGCGCACTTGCCCGACCTGGCAAACGATCGAGACGGAGTTGGTGAAGAACTGAGCGGCGTCGAGACCCTTGCCGACTAGCCGCGCGGCGTTTGAAGCACGAGGAGCGTCGAGGTGCCGTGCGCGAGCACCCGGCCGCGCGCGTCGGTCACTTTCGCCTCGGCGGTCAGGACCTGGCGCCCTTGCGAGACGACTCGCCCCTCGGCGCGCACCCGGCCGGTGTCGGCGAGAATGGGGCGGGTGAAATTGGCTTTGGTTTCGACCGTCGTATAGGCGACGTCGGGCGGCAGCGTCGAATACGCGGCGCAACCGGTGACGCTGTCGATCAGGGTCAACGCCCAGCCGCCGTGAACGACTCCCGCCGGATTGAGCAGATGCGGCCCGGTGTCGCCCTCGAACACCGCCACCCCCTCGCCGACTTCAACCAAGAGAAAGCCCAATCGCTCCGCAATCGGCGGCGCCGGCAATCGCCCCTCGATCATGCGCTGCAGAACCTGTCGCCCCGAAAGCCCCGCAATGTCCTGCGGGCGCAGCGCGTCATAGACAACCTCGCGGGGATCTTTCATCATCGCTTTCCATGCGAATACATTATATGTAGATGCATACACTGATGACGGATCCTTCGCAATCCCCTCGCCCGCCCCTCGCCGCCGAAGCCCGCGCGGCGCTAAACGTCTGCTCGGGCTGGAACAGCCGGCTCGCCGCCCGCCGCATCGCGAAGTTTCTCGAGCGGCGCATGGAGGGGTGCGGCCTCACCCTGACGCAATTCGCGCTGATGGCGCAGGTCGCCGCCGCCGAGGACGACACGATCGGCGGCCTCAGCGAGAGCATGGAGCTTGATCAATCGACGCTGTCGCGCAATCTGCGCGCGCTCGAAGCGGCCGGCCTGGTGGAGATCGCGATCGTCGAAACCGATCTGCGACGTCGGGCGGTCTGGCTGACGGAAGAAGGCGTGCGGCGCTTCGGGGCCGCCGCGCCATTTTGGCGCGCAGCGCACGAGGCGCTCGCCGAGCGGATGGACACGGACCTCGCGCCCCAACTGGCGTTGGCCGCGGCTCGGCTCGACGAGCCTTAGCGGCGCGACCACAGCGCTCCGACAAGAGCGCCGGACTTACTTCTCCGCGAACGCTTTTTCGATCACGTAATCGCCCGGCTCGCCGTGATTGCCCTCTTCGAAGCCGCGCTCGTCGAGAATGGCTCGGATGTCGGCCAGCATCGCGGGGCTGCCGCACAGCATGAACCGATCGTTCGCGCGGTCGATCGCCGGCAGGCCGAGGTCGTCGCTCAGCTTGCCGGAGCCGAGGAGCGCCGAAATGCGGCCCTGGTTGCGGAACGGCTCGCGCGTGATGGTCGGATAATAGCTCAGCTTGGCCTGCGCGCTCTCGCCGACGAATTCGTCGTTGGGCAATTCATTGCTGATGAAGTCGCCGTACGCTAGGTCGCTGACCCACCTGCAACCGTGGACGACGACCACCCGCTCGAAGCGATCGTAAGTCTCGGGATCCTTGATGATGCTGAGGTAGGGCGCGAGGCCGGTGCCGGTCCCGAGCAGAAAGAGGTTGCGCCCCTCCCTGAGGTTGTCGATCAGCAACGTGCCCGTCGGCTTGCGGCCGACGATGACCTCGTCGCCCACCTCGAGATGCTGGAGGCGAGACGTCAGCGGGCCGTCGGGCACCTTGATGCTGAAGAATTCGAGCTCTTCCTCGTAGTGCGCGCTCGCCAGCGAATAGGCCCGCAGCAACGGCCGGCCCTCATTCTCCAACCCCATCATGATGAACTGGCCGCTGCGGAAGCGGAACGACGGCGCGCGGGTGGTGCGGAAGCTGAACAGACGGTCTGTCCAATGACGGACGCTGACGACACTTTCCCGGTTGAAGTTGCTCATTGACGGCAAGGTCCCAATTGCAAACAGGCCGGCTCGCATGGGAGCGCCGCCAGCCAAAACTTCTCGCCAGCAAAACCATGGGATGACTTCGGGCGCAAGGTTTTTGTGCAACGCACAAGATTGCAGGCGCTTGGCGCTGCGTTTCCTTCGGTCGATGATTGTGGCTGGTCACCAGATGATTACGAGCAGGCGCTGACGCGTTGCACGAGCGGTCGAGGTCTCCTCAAACGGTCGAAGCCGCTGTACCTGGCGAAGGGGTGCGGCATCTCAGATACAGCCACCCGACCACCGCGAAATTGAGGGCGTTCCAGAGCGTCCCATTCAGGAAAGCGGCGCGATAGGAGGACGTCAGGTCGTAGATGAGGCCGGAGCCGTAGCCGCCGAGCGCCATGCCGAAAATCGTCGCCGAGACGACGAGCCCGATCTTCGCCCCCGCCTCGCGCGGCGGCAGCAGCTCGCGGCAAATGACGGCGTACATGGGCACGATGCCGCCCTGGAAGAGGCCGAACACGCCCGACACGATGAACAACGCCGTCAGCCCGTCGAAGCGCAGGTAGAGCAGCAGCGCCACGCCCTGCATGAAGGAGCCGAGCAGCAGCGTTGGAATTGCGCCGATGGCGTCGGCGACAAAGCCCGAGCCGATCCGCGAGACGATGCCGAGGACGAGCATCAGCGACAGCATCTCGGCGCCGCGCGCCGGGCCGTAGCCGAGATCGCCGCAATAGGCGACGATGTGAACTTGCGGCATCGACATTGCGACGCAACACCCGACCCCGGCGACCATGAGCAGCGCCACCAGCAGCCGCGGCGAGAGGCCGACGTCGGCGCGGGCGGCGCGCACCGCCTGCTCCGCTTCAGCCATCGTCGCCGCAGAGGGCCGCCGCCGCATCAGGAGGGAGAGCGGCACAACGCAGGCGGCCACCGCGACGCCGATCGCGGCGTAGGTCGCTCGCCAGCCGATCAGCGGCATGGCGAAATTCATCGCCAACGGCCACAGGGCGCCGGCAAGATAGTTTCCCGACGCCACCACCACGACGGCAAGTCCGCGGCGTTTAACGAACCAATGCGAGATATCCGCCATCATGGGCGCGAAGCCCGCTCCCGTCCCGACGCCGATCAGCAGGCCGTGCGCCGCGATGAACACAACGAGATTGGGCGCGTAGCCCGCAATGACGAAACCGCCGCCGAGCGCCAATCCGGAGATGATGAGCGGCATGGCGATTCCGACCCGGTCCGCCATCCGCCCCATGACGATCGTGCCCACGGCGAAGCCCGCCATCGTGAAGGCGTAGGGCAGCGAGGCCAAGGACCTGTCGACGCCAAAAGCGGCTTGCGCGCTCGGCAGCACGACGATGACAGCCCACATGCCGGCGCCGAGCAGCGTTCCAATCAGAAGCGAGAGCGCCAGCCGCCAAAGCGCGTAGGGGCCATCGGGGCGGTAAGGGTCGAGCGGCAGATTCATCGAGCGAAACTGCTGAAACCGGCTCCGAATAGCAAGCGCCAGCGCGGATAAGTATGCTAGACAGTCGCCAAATCGGCCGCCCGCCATGAATCCGCCATTGGGCTCGGATCAGACGTCGGCCGTACTCGTCGCCCAGGAGACCGCCATGAAGGGAAGTTTCGCCGCCTGTTTCGCTGGAGCCCTCGCGCTCGGCGCCCTCGCCGCGCCGATCGGCGCCGCCGCGGCGGACGAATTCTCGCCCGCTCAGAAGCAGGAGCTCGGCTCCTTCATCAAGGACTATCTCGTCAACAATCCGGATGTCCTCAAAGCGGCGATCCAGGCGCTCGACAAGCACGACAAGGAAGTTGCCGAAGCCGAGCAGCAGAAGGTCGTCGGCGACAACTCCAGCGCGCTGTTCTCGTCGAAATTCCAGGCCAATGTCGGCAATCCCAACGGCTCGGCGACCCTGGTCGAGTTCTTCGACTATAATTGCCATTACTGCAAAGGCGCCCTGCCCGACATGGCGCGCCTGATGAAGGACGATCCCAACCTCCATGTCGTCCTGAAGGATTTCCCGGTGCTCGGGCCGGGCTCGGTTGAAGCCGCCAAGGTGGCGAGCGCCGCGCGCAACCAGTTGCCGGGCGAGCGCTTCTGGCAGTTCCACAACAAGCTGCTGGGCATGCATGGGCCGGTCGGCAAGGAGCAGGCGCTCGCCGTCGCCCGCGAAATGGGCCTCGACATGGATCGGCTCAACAAGGACATGGAGAGCCCGGAAATCGTCGCCGGCCTGCAGGAAGTGATGAGCATGGCGGATTCGCTGCAGATCAACGGCACTCCCTCCTTCGTGGTCGGCCAAGAGGTCGTCGTCGGGGCGGTCGGCTACGACCAGCTCAAGGAAAAGATCGACGCCGTCCATAAGTGCGGCCACAGCGTCTGCTAGCGCCACTCGCGGGTCATGCGCGCGAAGAGCGCGCGGCCTGGCGGCGCAGGCGCTGGCGCTTCGTTATGAGAGGCCAGTTGCAGCCGCCTGCCCCCGCCCTCGCGGGGGGTGACAGGAGACGGCCGCGGGTCGGTTTCAGCGCAGCGCGCTAGTGTACCAGCCGTTGCAGCAGGCGGTGACAGCTTCCCGCGAAGCCATCCGAGCGCAGGGTCGATGCAGGCCCTTCGAGACAATTGACGCCGTTCTTGCCTCAACTATTGCATTTACAGCGCCTTTACCACGCGAACAGTCGGACCCCATAGGTCGAATTCGACGGTATCAAATTAACCTCGGCGCAATAGCCTGCCCGTAGATTGCGTTCCATTCCGAGCGGCAACGAAGATTCGCCGGAACGCCTTTTAAATCGGAGCAGGAGCAAAGTAATGATCAAGTCCATGAAGAGCTTCATTGCCAACGAGTCCGGCGCCACCGCGATCGAATACGCACTGATCGCTTCGCTGATCGCCGTCGCCATCATCGGTGCTTTGACAACCCTCGGCGGCAAGCTGAGCAGCGAGTTCGCCGAGGTCAGCGGCGCGCTTAAGTAAGCCGAAACGGCTTCAGAACCTCGACGTCTGCGCCGGCGGGCCCTTCCCGCCGGCTTTTTTTTGCTCGCACGGTCCCCCGCCTCCGCCAAGACACGAATCGCCGATTGGGTTATGGGATGAACGTCCCCCTCAAGGGGAAGTCGATATTCCGGAGCTGAGAGGCCCTTTCCTTGACCGCTTTCCAAGCCGTCGTCATGGCCGTCCTGCAGGGCGTGACCGAGCTCTTCCCGATCAGCAGCCTTGGCCACGCCGTCATCCTGCCGCGTCTGCTCGGCTGGTCGATCGACCAAAAGGCTCCCGATTTCCTGCCCTATCTCGTCGTCATGCATCTCGGCACGGCGACGGCGCTGTTCGTCTTCTTCTGGCGCGACTGGCTCGCCTTCCTGCGCTCGCTCATCAGCCAGTCGGGGCCGCGCTCGGTCGCCGACCGGCGCATCTTCCTCTACGTCGTGCTGGCGACCATTCCGGCGGTGCTGGTCGGCTTTCTCTTCGAGAGAAAGCTCGGCGAGGCGTTCGGCACGCCGGCGATCGCCGCGTTCTTTCTCATCGCCAACGGCTTCGTCCTCTATTTCTGCGACCGGATCGGCGGCGAGGGGGTCGGCGTCCTCGGCCAGTTGAACTGGAAGGGAGCGCTGGCGATCGGCGTCGCGCAATGCTTCGCCCTCATTCCCGGTTTCTCGCGGTCCGGCCTGACCATCGCGGCCGGCGTGGTCGCCGGCCTCCGGCACGAGGACGCGGCCCGCTTCTCCTTCCTGATGGCGACGCCGATCATCGTCGGCGCGACGGTGCTCGAGGCCCCCAAGCTGCTGCGCCAGGGCGCGACCCTGGGTGGGCCCGCGATCCTTTCCGGCGTCGTCGCAGGCGTCGTCGCCTATGCGAGCCTCGTCTTCCTGATGCGCTATTTCCACAAGCACGAGTTCGAGGCGATGCGGCCGTTCTCGTACTATTGCGCGGCGGCGGGGCTCATCAGCCTCGCGGCAATGGTGTTCCTGCGCAGCTCGACCTAGGCGTCCCGCCTCGCAAACCTATATGATCCCTGCGAGAAGCGTCGGGCCCGACGCTTCGGTGGAAAGGTTTGCGATGACGGACGCCGTGATGCCGGCGGTGCTGTCGCAAGAGGAGCTCGACGAACTCCAGTTCGCCGTGCGCTGTCTCGAGGGCGACAGTTTCGCCTCGCGCGCGACACGATTGATCGGCCGCCAGGCCGAAGCGTTGGCCCGCGCGCTGCCCGGCTCGGCCCGCAGGGCGGTCGCCACTGCAACGGAGCGGGCGGTGAGGGTCGCGCTGCGCGTCGCCCTGCACACGATCGACAAGGATTCGCCCGCCAAAGCGGCGCGCGGCTTGCACAAGGCGGCGGCGGCGGCGTCCGGCGCAATCGGCGGCGCCTTCGGCCTCGCTTCGATGGCGATCGAATTGCCGATCTCGACGACGATCCTGCTGCGCTCGATCGCCGAGATTGCGCGCGAGGAGGGTGAGGATCTGGGGCGCCCTGAGGCGGCGCTCGCCTGTGTGGAAGTGTTCGCCCTCGGCGGCCCAGAGGCCGGCGAAGCGGCGATCGAGGGGAGTTATTTCGCCGCCCGCAGCGCCCTCGCCCGCTCCGTCAGCGACGGCGCGCGCTTTTTCGCTCATCGCGGCGTCGTCAGCGAGACGGCCCCGGCGCTGGTGCGGCTGATCGCCCAGATCGCCGGCCGCTTCGGCGTCGTTGTGAGCGAGAAGCTCGCCGCGCAGGCCGTGCCGATCATCGGCGCCCTCGGCGGCGCCACCCTCAACGTCGCTTTCGCCGAGCATTTTCAGACCGTGGCGCGGGGCCACTTCATCGTGCGCCGGCTCGAACGCCGCCACGGCGAAGACGCCGTGCGGTTCGAGTATCAGCGCCTCCGCAACCAGCTCTGACGCGTTGCCTGCAAAGCCTCGATCGCGTAACCATGCGCGCGGAAGAGCGACGCGAAACGCGCGCCGGAAAATCGGGGAAGGTCATATGGAAACGCCGGTATTCGAGGTCCTGGACGAACGCTTCCGCAAGCTCGCGCTTCAGAACGTCCATCTCGACAAGCTCTACACGGGGTGCCGCTGGGCCGAAGGGCCGGCCTATCTGGCGGCGGGCCGCTACCTTGTCTGGTCCGACATCCCCAACGACCGCCTGTTGCGCTACGACGAGACCAGCGGAGCCGTGTCCGTCTTCCTGTCGCCCGCGAATAATCACAACGGCCACACGGTCGACCGCCACGGTCGCCTCGTCTCGTGCGAACATCGCGGCCGCTGCATTTCTCGTATCGAGCACGACGGCTCGCGGCGCGTGCTCGCCGACCGTTTCGAGGGCAAGCGCCTCAACTCGCCCAACGACGCCGTCGTGAAGTCGGACGAGTTCGATCTGGTTCACCGATCCGAGCTACGGCATCGATTCCGATTACGAAGGCGACGCCGCCCCACAGGAGATCGGCGCCAGCAACGTCTACCGCATCGATCCCTCGAGCGGCGCGGTGACCGCGGTCGCGACCGACTTCGTCAAGCCAAACGGCCTCGCCTTCTCGCCCGACGAGAAGCGGCTCTACATCGCCGACACCGGCGCGACCCATGTGCCGAACGGCCCGCGCCACATCAGGGTTGCAGAGGTCTCGGCCGACGGTCGCTCGCTCGGTCCGGCGAAGCTGTTCGCGACCTGCGCGGCCGGCTTGTTCGACGGCTTCCGGGTCGACACGAACGGCAACGTCTGGGCCTCGACAGCCGACGGCGTGCACGTCTTTGCGCCTGATGGAACGCTGCTCGGCAAGGTCCACGTGCCGGAAGTCGTCGCCAACGTCTGCTTCGGCGGCCCCAAGCGCAACCGGCTCTACATCACCGCGACAACGTCGCTATACGCCATCTACGTCAACGCGCGCGGCGCAAGCTGGCCGGACTGAGACGGCCAGGGGCCGCTAAGCGTTTCGCAGTCGGTCGGCGCTGCTGAGAATCACGCTCATCAGCGCCGCGGCGACCCCGTGGCGTTGTCCGGGGCCGATGACGACAAACTCGATCTCGGCGAGTTCCGGAAGGTAGCGGGACGTCGGCAAGGCGGCGAGGCCCGGCGGCAAGAGGCGCGCGGAGTGAGCCGCGACGCCCAGCCCCGCCCGCGCGGCCGCGCAGAGGCCGCTCAGGCTTCCGCTGATGCAGGCGACGCGCCAGCTCCGGCCGGCGCGCTCGAGCGCGTCGAGCGCGAGAACCCGGGAAATGCTCGGCGGCGGATAGAGCACGAGCGGCAGCGGCTGTTGCGGGTCTGGGCGGATCCCGGGACGGCCTATCCAGGCCAGCGGCTCCCGCCATGCGAGCTGCCCGCGCGTGTCGCCGGAGCGCCGCTTGACGAAGATCACGTCGAGCTCGCCCGCGTCGAACCGTTCGTAGAGGACGCCGCTCAGGCCGACCGTCAGCTCCAGGTCGACCGAGGCGTGCCGCTGCGCAAATTCTGTCAGCACCTCCTGCAGGCCGGATAGAACAAAATCCTCCGACGCGCCGAACCGGATACGCCCGCGCAGGTCCGAGCCGGCCAGAAAACGGTCGATCCGCTCATTGGCGTCGAGCACACGCCGCGCGAGGTCGAGCAGCGCGTCGCCATCGGGGGTCGGCGCCACTGAATGGGTGTCCCGCGCGAAGAGACGCCGATGCACCGTCTCCTCCAGCCGCTTCACGTGCTGGCTCACGGTGGACTGTCGCAGGCCGAGCCGCTGCGCCGCCGCGGTGAAGCTTCTCGTCTCCGCGACCGCGACGAAGGATTTCAGAAGGTCCGGGTCCAGCATCGCAGCGCCTTTTGGTTATCACGACTCATGCCGACTGTTATCGGAAATATTCAGATCCATAATTTCCGACTGTGGCGTATTTTCGTGGCGCTTGCTGCTCAAGCGGAATCGGAAATCATCATGGCCTTTCGCTCGCTCCTCTCCCGGCTCCCGATCGACCCCTACCTCCTGGTGCTGATGGGAACCGTGGCGTTCGCCGCCGTCGTCCCTGCGCGGGGAGCGGGCGCGCCGATCGTCGACGGCGCGGTGTACGGCGCGGTCGCCCTGCTGTTCTTCCTCTACGGCGCGCGGCTGTCGCCGCAGGCGGTCGTCTCCGGGATCGCCGACTGGCGCCTGCAGTCGCTCATCCTCGCCAGCACCTTCGTCCTGTTTCCGGCGATCGGCCTGGCGCTGACCGCGATCGTTCGGCCTTTCCTGGCGCCGGAGCTGTCGCTCGGGCTGATGTTCGTCTGCGTGCTGCCCTCGACCGTGCAATCGTCGATCGCCTTCACTTCGATCGCGCGCGGCAACGTGCCGGCGGCCTTGTGCGCTGCATCCGCCTCAAACCTCGCCGGGATGGTTCTCACGCCCGCTCTGGTCGCGTTGCTCTTGAACGCCCATGGCGCGGGATTCAGCATGAAGGCGCTGGAGGATATCGGGCTGCAACTGCTGCTCCCCTTCGCAGCCGGACAGCTCGTGCGCCCGTTCATCGGGGAATGGCTCGCCCGCCATAAGACGATCACCTCCATCGTCGACCGCGGCTCCATTCTCGTCGTCGTCTACGCCGCCTTCAGCGCCGGGATGGTCGCGGGGATCTGGTCGCAGCTCAGCCCCGAAAGCCTCGGCGCCGTCCTCGGATTGGATCTGGCGATGCTGTTCATGGTGCTGACCCTCACCACGCTGATCTGCCGTGCATTGGGCTTTTCGACCGCCGACGAGATCGCGATCGTGTTCTGCGGCTCCAAGAAGAGCATGGCCGCCGGCATCCCGATGGCCAATATCCTGTTTCCCGGCCATGCGGTCGGTTTGATCGTCTTGCCGCTGATGCTGTTCCACCAGGCGCAGCTTTTCGCCTGCGCCACCCTCGCGCGCCGCTATGCGAAGCGCGCGAGCAAAGCAGAGTCCGCGCCGGCGACCGATCCCGCGCTGGCGGCCGGGCGCGCAAGCTCGTAGGATCTCGGCCGCGTCAGCTCAGTCGCAGCAACACGCGGGGCCCCTCCACCTTCACCGGGTAGGTCTTGAGGTCGACACAGACCGGCGCGCCTTTCGCCGCGCCGGTCGTGAAGTCGAACCGGCCGTTGTGCAACGGGCATTCGATGATCGAGCCCATCACGAAGCCTTCGGCCAGATGCGCCTCCTCATGCGTGCACAAGCCGTCGGTGGCGAAGTAGCGGTCGTCGTCGGTGCGGTAGATCGCGAAGGTTCGCCCGTCGTGATCGAAGCGCATGACGTCCTCAGGATCGATCGCTTCGAGGGCGCATGCGTCGATCCAAGTCTCGGCCATGACGTTTCCCTTTTCTACTGGGCCGCCAAAGACGGCTCGTCGGCGGGCTCGGAGCGAGCGCCGACAGGCAGCTCGCGCCTGATGAAATAGGTGGGGTCGCTCAATTGCCTGGCGATCGCCGGCAGGATCTCGCGATAGGCGGCGATCGTGCTGGGATAGACGGGCGGGCAGTCCTGCTTGACCGCTTCGTGCAGCCGCGGCAGCGCATGATACGGCACCATCGGGAACATATGGTGCTCCACGTGGTAGTTCATGTTCCAGTAGATGAAGCGGAAGATCGGGTTCATCAGAATCGTGCGCGAATTCAGGCGATGGTCCAGCACGTCCTCGGCGAGCCCGACATGCTGCGTGACGCCGAAATAGACGGAAAGCCACGCGCCGTAGAACGTCGGCAGGCCGACATACATCGCCGGCAGGATCGAACCGACATCAACGCAGGCCGCGATCACCAGCGCGAACACCGCCAGATAGACGCGCGCGACGATATAGACCTTTGCGCGCTCCATTTCCGGCACGAACACCACCTCCTCCGCGCTGAGGCGGCCGGCGGCGTGCAGGAAGAGATGTTTGATGGCCTTGTAGCCGCTCACCACGGCAAAGAGGTTGAGCAGAAGCACGGCGACATCCGGCGGGCGCATCGCCAGGATCTCGGGATCGCGGCCGACGATGATGGTGTCGGTGTGATGGCGCGTGTGGCTCCAGCGCCAGATCGTCGGCTCGCGCAGGATCATGAAACAGGCGATATGGTAGACGACGTCGTTGAGCCAGCGCGTCTTGAAAGCGGTTCCGTGGCCGCATTCGTGCCATCGGCTGTCCGACGCCGAGCCGTAGAACACGCCGTAGACGAGGAAGAAGGGAAGCGCCGCCCAGCTTCCCCAGAAGTGAAATCCGAGCACGCCCGACGTCGCCAAGGCAGCGAACCAGATGAGCGTGTCGCGCAGGGCTGGCCCATCGGAGCGGCGCATCAATTCCTTGAGCGTCTTGCGCGGGACCGGGCAGGCGTACCACTGCCCCGAAACGAGGCCCTTGGCGCGGGCGGCCTGCGCCTCCGTTCCGACGAGGCTGTAATCCCGCTTCATCGCCAGCGGCGCCATTCGCTCCTCCCTTGGAGCCTGTCGCGGCGTTGCGCCGCTTGTTCTTAGGGCTAACCCGTATCGCCCTCCGCCTCAACATGCCACTTGCATTTTCTATCATTTCCTATCAGCAACAATGCAATCCACCTTGCAATGATTGCAATCGCCAATGGGAAATCGCCCCACCCTGCCCGATCTCGCCCGCGCCGCTGGCGTCAGCGTCGCCACTGTCGATCGCGTGCTCAATGGGCGCCATCCCGTCCGCAAGGCGACGGCGGAGCGCGTGCTCGGCGCCGCGGAGGCGATCGGCTTTCATGGCGCGCCGCTGCTCAGGCGCCGGGTCGATGCGCCGACGCTGACCCTTGGCTTTCTTTTGCAGAAGCCGGACGCCTTCTACCGCCGCCTCGGCGCGGACATCGAAGCGGCGGCAGCGCGCTTCACCGAGGCCAAGGTGCGGGCGATCGTCGAATACGAAGCGGATATTTCCCCGGCGACCACCGCAGAGCGGCTGCGCGCGATGAGCGAGCGGGCGCAGGCTATCGGCGTCGTCTCGGTCGACCATCCCCGCGTCTCGGAGGCGATCGAACGTCTCAAGGCCAAGGGCGCGCCGACCTTCGCCTTGATCTCCGACCTCACCGCAGAGGCGCGCGCCGGCTACATTGGCCGCGACAATCGCAAGGAGGGTCGAACCGCCGCCTGGATCATCGCCAAGGCCGCCGCGCGCCCGGGCAAGATCGGCATCATCGTCGGCTCGCACCGCTACCTGTGTCAGGAAACGGCGGAGATCTCCTTCCGCGCCTATTTGCGCGAGCACGCGCCCGACTTCCAGCCGCTCGAGCCGCTCGTCAATCTCGACGATGCGCGCCTCGCACATGTCGCGACGCTTGAATTGCTCGCGCGCCACCCCGATCTCGTCGGCCTCTATCTCTGCGGCGGCGGCACCGAAGGCGCCCTGGCCGCCGCCCGCGAGGAGATCAAGAGCGAGCCGCTGGCGATCGTCTGCAACGAACTGACGCCGGAAACTCGCGCCGGGCTCGTCGACGGCGTGCTCAGCGCCGTCATCTCGACGCCGACCGCGCAGATCGCCGACCGCGCCATCGAGGCGATGGCGCGTTCCATCGAGAGCCGCGCGCCCGCCGCGGCGAGCCAAATCGTTGCGCCGTTTGAGCTTTTCCTGCCGACGAACATCTAGTGCGACTTTTTTGGAACATCCATTCTGGCGTTGACTGTATTTAGAACATTTGTTACGCTCCTCGAAATTCAGCTTGACGGACCGCACAGACAGGCTTCCGCGGGCGTGAGGGAGGAGCGACAAGTCGATGGACGCGCGCTCGCCCTCGCTCCTGTGAACTTGGTTAATCCACGCCCTCGGAAGGGCGTGGAATGCGGCCCCTGAAGGGCGCCGGACAATCAACGAGAGGCGCGACCGGGCGCCGCCAAGGGAGGGTAGCACTATGAAGCGTTTCGTATTCGCGCTCGGCGTCGCGACGATCCTGTCGAGCCCGGCGTTCGCCGCCAAGATCGGCGTGTCGATGGACAAGTTCGACGACAACTTCCTCACCGTGCTGCGCAACGGCATGGCCGACTACGCGAAGACGCAGCCCGGCGTGACCTTGCAGATCGAGGACGCCAAGGACGACGTCTCCAAGCAGCTCAGCCAAGTCCAGAACTTCATCGCCAACAAGGTCGACGCGATCATCGTCAATCCGGTCGACACCAGCGCCACGGAAGCGATCACCAAGGCGGCCGCCGAAGCCGGCGTGCCGCTCGTCTACGTCAATCGCGAGCCGGCCGACGTCGAAAAGCTTGGCCCGAAGGCGGCCTTCGTCGCCTCTGACGAAAAGCAGTCGGGCACGCTCGAGACCCAGGCGATCTGCAAGCTGCTGGACGGCAAGGGCGACGTCCTCGTCATCGAGGGCGAGCTCTCCAACCAGGCCGCCGTGCAACGCACCAAGGATGTTCACGACGTGATCTCCAAGGAGCCCTGCACCGGGATGAAGGTCATCGCCGAGCAAACGGCGGCGTGGGACCGCACCAAGGCGCAAAACCTGATGACCAATTGGCTGTCCAAGGGCATGAAGTACGACGCGGTCATCTCCAACAACGATGAAATGGCGATCGGCGCCATTCAGGCGATGAAGGCGGCGGGAGTCGACACCAAGAAGGCGATCGTCGGCGGCGTAGATGCGACGCAGGACGGCCTCGCCTCGATGAAGGCGGGCGATCTCAAGGTCACCGTTTTCCAGGACGCGGCCGGTCAGGGCAAAGGCGCCGTCGACGCGGCGCTAAAGCTGGCCAAGGGCGAAAGCGTCGACAAGAAGGTCTACATCCCCTTCCAGCTTGTCACGCCCGCCAACATGGACCAGTTCGCCAAAAAGAACTGACTCGACGCGGACCGGGGCGCGCTTGGCTCGCCGGTCCGTCACGGCTCGTGCGGCGTCTCGGCGGCGCCGCGCCTCGCGGGGAGCGACGGAATGCTGAGCCCTTCGACAGCCCAGGTCGTTCGCGAAAGCGGCGCCATTCCGAAGGCCGAGTACCTGCTCGAGGTCGAGAACGTCCGCAAGGCGTTCCCGGGCGTGCTGGCGCTCGACGACGTCTCCTTCCGCCTGAAGCGCGGCCACGTGCACGCGCTGATGGGCGAGAACGGCGCCGGCAAATCGACGTTGATGAAAATCATCGCCGGCATCTACACTCCGGACTCCGGCTCCTTCCGCCTCAAGGGACAGGAAATCCGCCTCACCTCCCCGCTCGACGCTTTGCAATACGGCATCGCGATGATCCATCAGGAACTGAACCTGATGAACTTCATGACGGTGGCGGAGAACATCTGGATTCGCCGGGAGCCGCTCAACGGGCTTGGCCTCGTGCGACACCAGGAGATGCGCAGGCGCACGAAGGCGCTGTTCGACCGCTTGAACATCCACATCGATCCGGACGCGGAAGTGCGCGACCTCAGCGTCGCCAGCCGCCAGATGATCGAGATCGCCAAGGCGGTGTCCTACGATTCCGACATTCTCATCATGGACGAGCCGACATCGGCGCTCACCGAGAAGGAAGTCACCCACCTCTTCCAGATCATCCGCACCCTCAAGGCGCAGGGCAAGGGGGTGATATACATCACGCACAAGATGAACGAGCTGTTCGAAATCGCTGATGAAGTGTCCGTTTTTCGCGACGGACGCTTCGTCGGCGAGCACGCCGCCGCCTCTGTCACCCGCGACGAAATCATCAAACTGATGGTCGGGCGCGAGATCACCCAGATGTTCCCCAAGCTGCCGGCCAAGATCGGCGACGTCATACTGTCGGTGAAGAACCTTTGCCTCGAGGGCCGCTTCCGCGACATCTCCTTCGACCTGCGCGCCGGCGAAATCCTGGGCGTCGCCGGCCTCGTCGGCTCGGGCCGCAGCAATGTCGCCGAAACCCTGTTCGGCGTCACGCCCGCGACCTCGGGGACAATCGCCATCGACGGCCGCGAGATCGCCATGCGCAGCCCAGCGGCGGCGATGGACGCCGGGATGGCCTTCCTCACCGAGGACCGCAAGGAATCCGGCTGTTTCCTGCTGCTCGACGTGATGGCCAACATGCAGATCGCGGTGTTGCGGAGCGGCTTCGTGAAGGCTGGCTTCGTTCAGGAGAACGCCGTCGAGAGGCTCTGCCAGGAGCAGAAGGCGCGCCTTCGCGTCCGCACTCCGGATCTCGAGGAGCCGGTCATCAACCTCTCCGGCGGCAATCAGCAGAAGGTGCTGATCGCGCGCTGGCTGATGACGCATCCCCGCATCCTCATCCTCGACGAGCCGACCCGCGGCATCGACGTCGGCGCCAAGGCGGAGATTCATCGGCTGATCTCCGAGCTCGCCGGACAGGGCGTCGCAGTGATGATGATTTCGTCCGAAATGCCTGAAGTGCTTGGCATGAGCGACCGCGTGCTGGTGATGCACGAAGGCCGGATGACCGGCATCGTCGATCGCGCTGACGCGACGCAAGTCAAGATCATGGAGCTCGCCTCGCAATAGGGAGCAATCTAGCGAGAGGGGTTGGAAACGTGGCCGTTCAGGAGACCAGCAAAGTTCTCGCCCCGGGCGAGAGCGCGAACGCCGGGCGCCGCCGCCTGCCCCCGGAGCTGAGCATCCTCGGCGTGATGATCGGCATGATGCTGCTGTTCGAAGCGCTCGGCTGGCTCTTCGTCGGCCAGAGCTTCATCGCCAACCCGCTGCGCCTGAAGATCATGATCCTCCAGGAAGCGGAGATCGGCATCATTGCGGTCGGCGTCACCCAGGTCATCATCATGGGCGGCATCGACCTCTCCTCGGGCTCGTTGGTCGGCATGACGGCCATGATCGCCGCCAGCCTCGCCCAGACCGCCGGCTTTTCGCACGCGATCTATCCCAGCCTTACCGGCCTCAACCCGATCTTCCCGGTCACCGCGGGCCTCGCCTGCGGCCTTGTCGCCGGGTTCATCAACGGCTCGCTGATCGCCTTCACCAAGATCCCGGCCTTTATTGCGACGCTCGGCATGATGGTGTCGGCGCGCGGCGTCGCGGACTGGTACACGGACGGCCAGCCGATCGGCAATCTCGAAGATTCCTACGCCGCGATCGGCGCCGGCTGGTGGCCGGTGATCATCTTCCTCGCCGTCGCAGGGATCTTCCACATTGCGCTGCGCTACACGCGCTACGGCAAGTTCACCTACGCGATCGGGGCCAATCCGCTCGCCGCCCGCGTCTCCGGCATCAATGTCGAACGCCACATCGTCATCGTCTACACCCTGGCGGGGCTGCTTTCGGGCCTTTCCGGCATCGTCCATACGGCGCGCGCCATTAGCGGTCAGGCGGGCGTCGGCGCCGGCTTCGAACTCGACGCGATCGCTGCGGCGGTGATCGGCGGCACCTCGCTCGCCGGCGGCGTCGGGCGCATGACGGGCACCGTGATCGGCGCGGTGATCCTCGGCGTTCTGACCTCCGGCTTCACGTTCCTCAATGTCGACGCGCACTACCAGGAGATCATCAAGGGCGCGGTGATCATCGCGGCGGTGGTGACCGATCAATATCGGCTGCGCCGGCGTCGCAAGGCCTGATACGGGCGAGCGCTAACCAAAACCTCGGCTTCCGATTGCGCGGGTTGAGCAAATCGCATTAAGGCTTCGTTAGGAAAGAGCGGATGCGGCCGCCGTTCCCGCCCTCGTCGCCTATTGGAAGCGCTTCATGGCCGATCATCTGGTCCCGGGACGCCGGCAGTTTGTCGCGCCTGCGGTCGCTCGCGCGAGCGGGGGACGCCAAGGCGTGCACGGCGCCGTCGCCGCACTCGTCTTTGCCGGTCTCATCGCCCTTCCCTCCGAGCGCGCTGGCGCGGCGGGCCGCTCGAGTGCGCGCCCGGTTTCGGACAACATGCCGGGCCTGGTCCTCCTGCCGATCGATTCCGCGGCGGCGACCAAGCCCGCGCCTCGAAGGCCGCCTCCCGGGCCGTTGACGTCGCGCCGGCCAGTCTGCGTGCGTCTCTGCGACGGATACTTCTTCCCCCTCAGCTCCGCTGGAGCGAATGCCGGCGAAAACCAGGAAGCCTGCTCCAATCTCTGCCCGGGCGCCGCGACCGCCGTCTATGACCTGCTCCCCGGTTCGGACCGGATCGAAGACGCGGTCTCCGCAACCGGGGCGCGCTACACGTCGCTTGACGCCGCCCTGCGCTACCGCGCCGGCCGAGTCCCGGCGTGCTCGTGCCAAGCGACGGCCGCGCGGACGTCGCCTTACTGGGAGGACCCGACGCTGCGAAAAGGCGACGTCGTGGCGACGGCGAGCGGATTCCAGGCGTATCAGGCCGACGCCGCCACGCCTTTTGCGCGCGACAATTTCGTTTCGATCGACCGGGCGACGATGCCGACCGCCCGGCGCGCCGAACTGGCGACGCTGGAGCTTGCGATTGTCCCGTCGGCCGACGAAACCCAGCGGCCGCAGATCGTCGCCGCCGGGCCAAGCCCGAAATCCGGCGGCGCCAATGCGATTCATTTCGTCGAGCCGCTGTCCCGAGCGACGAATTGAAGGCGCCGGACGCGGTTAAGTTGTTGACAAACGCGTGAACCCGCCCCTTACGGAATCGCGCGAAACGAAGAAACGCTGTAGCAACTGCGGACGCGGGCGAGGGCTCGCCCTGCCGCGAGGGTCGGAGCGAAAACACATGCGCCTCGGCGCAAAATGGTCTGTCGCTCTGCTATGCATTGCAGTCGCATTGGCGACCGTGGGCATCAAACGTTGGCCTCTCCGTTCGGCGACGTTCGAGGGCCAAATCAATCGGGCGATCTCGCCGCGCCTCGGGCTCCATGTCCGGCGCCCTGCGAACGCGACCTTCAGGCTGCTCCCGTGGCCGACCATCCGCGTCGTCGGCATTGAACTGGTCGACGCCCACGACCGGAGCGTTCTCAGCGCGCCGGCGGGGAAATTTCCCCTTTCCCTCGCCAGTCTCCTTCGCGGCCAGGTCGTTCCGCTCGGCGCGACGCTGCAAAATCCGACGGCGCTGATCGACCTCGACGCCGCGCCCACGGTCGCCGAGGTCCGGGCGGTCGCGCACGGCAAGGACGAGGAGCCTCCGGCCGTCTGGTCGCATGTCCAACTTCACGGCGGCGTCCTCCGTGTCGTCAGTGCCGCCCGGCGCTTCGACACGCTCATCGAAGGCGTCGACGGAACGATGGACTGGCCGGCCGCCGACCGGCCCCTGCGACTTGCCCTCGTCGGCGGGTGGCGCGACGAGACGGTGAGGATCGAAGGCCAGATCGACAATCCCCGCGACGGTCTGGCGGGGCGTTCGACGGGACTGCGGATGTCCGTCGACGGCCCGCCGCTGACGCTCAGCGTGCAAGGCTCCTGGAGCGGCGGCGTTCATGGCGGCTTCGCCGGCCACGTTTCCGCCGATATTCGATCGGTCAGCGCGCTCAAACGCCTTCTCGGCGCGCGTCCGTCGCCGCTGTTGGGCGCCGACGCGCTTTCCATCGAAGGCAAGATGCAAACGAGCGGCGCCGCCGTCGCTTTGAGCGACTCGCGTCTGACATTCGCCGGGCAGACTTTCGAGGGCCCGCTGACCTTGTCGCTCGAGGGAGACCGAAACGCGATTTCCGGAACGCTCGCCGCCGATTCCCTGCACATCGATCCGCTGCTGCTGCAGGGGATCCATTTTCTTGACGATGGCGCCGGCTGGAGCGCTGAGCCGTTCGGCTTCGCGCCGCCGACCGACCTCGACCTCGACCTGCGCATTTCCGCCGCCCATGCGGAGTGGCGTGGCCATCGCGTCGAGGACGCAGCCGTCTCGCTGATGTGCGTGGACGGGCGCCTGACGGCAAAACTTCTCGAAGCGACCGCCTACGACGGCGCTTTGCAGGGCGAGCTGACGCTCTCCAGTGGCGCCGCAGGCCTGCAAGCGAAGATGTCCGCCTCCGCCGCCGACGTCGATCTCGGCGCGGCGCTCGCGGACTTCGGTTGGAACGCTTATAGTGGCCGCGGCGGATTCGAGGTCTCCCTGCAGGGGACCGGCGCCACGCCTGCCGCTTTCGTCGCCTCGCTCGCGGGAACCGGCGCGCTGGATCTTAAGGCTGGCGTCGTCGAAGGCGTGAATATCGAGGAGGCGATCCGACGCAGCCAGCGGCGGGCGATCGACATCCCCCGCGACATGGCGACAGGCCAGACGACCTTCTCCCACGCGCATGCGCCCTTCGTCGTCGCCAACGGAATGGCGACCGTCGCGTCGGCTCAGGTCGATGGACCGGGGGCGGTCGTCGCGGTCGATGGCTCGGCCGACCTTGTCGCTCGCAGGCTTCAGGCCCATCTCGTCGCAACCCAGGCCAACGCGCAGGGCGCTCCGTCGGCGGACGGAGCGCGGCTAACGATTTTCATCTCCGGCCCGTGGTCGGCGCCCGCCATCGTGGCGATGCCGGGAGGCTGAGCGGCTGCATCGGGCCCCGCGCGGATTGCCGGCGCGGCCAATTCGCCCTATGGCGTGATCCGGATCTCCCTGGACAGTGCGGCGATTTGGCGGAATTGCCGCACGATCTAGTTTCTTCAATTGCCGCGCGCCCTTGGCGAAAAGCCGCCCTCGACCTTTTCGCCGCGCGCTCTAGCGGAGTTCTCGATGAAAGCGCCGCGCAAATTTTTCGAGCCCCTGGCGATCGGGGCGCCGCGTCCCTATCGCGAGCTTCCCTCCCGCGTCGAGCGCATGATCCATTTCGTGCCGCCACACATCGAGAAGGTGCGCGCCAAGGCGGCCGAGTTGGCGCGCGAGGTCGACGTCGTTCTCGGCAATCTCGAGGACGCGATCCCGATCGAAGCCAAGGAGGCCGCCCGAGACGGCTTCATCACCATGGCCCGCAGCGTCGACTTCGGCGCGACCGGCCTTTGGGCGCGCGTCAACGCGCTCAATTCGCCCTGGTTTCTCGACGACATGACGCGCCTCGTCGGCGAGGTCGGCGACAAGCTCGACGTCGTCATGCTGCCCAAGGTCGAGGGCCCGTGGGACATTCACTTCATCGACCAGTACCTTGCCCAGCTCGAAGCGCGTCACCGCGTAGCGAAGCCCATTCTGGTCCATGCGATCCTGGAGACCGCCGAGGGCGTCAAAAATGTCGACGCCATCGCAGCGGCGTCGCCGCGTATGCACGGCATGAGCCTCGGACCCGCCGACCTCGCCGCCTCGCGGGCGATGAAGACGACGCGGGTCGGCGGCGGCCATCCGGACTACCGCGTGCTCGCCGACGCCGGCGAACCCGGCGCGCCGCGCGCCGCAGCGCAGCAGGACCTCTGGCACTATACGATCGCGCGCATGGTCGACGCCTGCGCGGCGAACGGCATCAAACCCTTCTACGGGCCGTTCGGCGACTTCTCGGACCCCGCCGCCTGCGAGACGCAATTCCGCAACGCCTTCGTGATGGGTTGCGCCGGCGCCTGGACGCTTCATCCCAGCCAGATCGCAATCGCCAAGGCGGTGTTCTCACCTGCCCCGTCCGAAGTCGCGATTGCGCAGAAAATTTTGGCGGCCATGCCGGACGGCTCGGGCGCAGTGATGATCGACGGCAAGATGCAGGACGACGCGACGTGGAAACAAGCACGGGTGATCGTGGATCTCGCACGCCAGATTGCGGCGAAGGACACAGCTTTCGGCGCGCGTTACGGTTTTACCAGCGACGCTGAAAATTGACACCAACGTACGGTCAGCGCTAGGAAGCCCGCTTTTGAACAAGCTCGAAGATCATGGAAGCGCGCCTAGCCAAGTTCAGTATCGGCCAGATCGTCAAGCACCGCGTCTATCCGTTTCGCGGCGTGATCTACAACGTCGATCCCGTATTCGCCAACACCGATGAGTGGTGGCGGTCCATCCCCGAAGACGTTCGCCCTCGCAAGGACCAGCCCTTCTACCACCTCTACGCTGAAAACGCCGAGACGCAGTACATCGCCTATGTCTCGGAGCAGAACCTGCTGCCCGACGTTTCCGGCGAGCCGGTCCGTCACCCTCAGGTGGACGAAGAGTTCGTGCGGGCCGAAGACGGCAATTACCGCATGCGCGCCCAGCTCCGGGCCAATTAAGCCGGGCGGCGCGAACTCCGAATTGATACGGCTGTTCTCCCCGCGAAAGCGGCGTGGGGCGCAGGCGACCCATGACGAAAAGCTTGCGGCGGCCGCCTGTCGCCCCCGCGTTCGCGAGGGGCGACAGGACCAGTGGCGCGCGCGCCGAGCGTCTTTGACCTTACTTCGCGGCGGGGGCCGGCGCAGCCGGGGCTGCGGGCGCGGCGGCCCCGCCCCGCTGCTGCTCGAGCTTCTCGCGCTGCAGGCGCGCCCGCTCTTCGAGCTGCTTCTGCAATTCCTGGTTCTGCTGCGCCAGCACCTTCGGGTCCACCGCGGGGCCGTCGAAAGCCGCGCCAAAATCCTTCATCGGCAGGGTGAAGGTGACCTCGGTATTCGCCTGATTGCGCACGATCACGCTCGCTGTCTGCGACCTCTTCAACGCGGCGAGCGTCGTGTTGTTGAGTTCCGCTTCAGCGAAGCAGCCATTGGGGAAGCAGATCGCGAAGTGGCCCTCGATCGGCTCGCCCTTGTCGATCACCAGGTGGAACCCGGGACGCAGCAGCAGACCGACCGGCAGCAGGAAGCGGGCGATACGCCGCTCTTCGTTCGCCATCTGATAGACGGCGATCGCAAGCGTCGGCGGCTGATCGGCCGCCTGGCCGAAGTCGCGCGTCGTGTAGCACACTTCCTTGCCCGAGCCCGAATCCTTGCCGCAGATCTTGGTCCACGGGGCCTGCATCGGCGTCAGTTCGAGCTTCACCGGACCAGCCGGAGCGGGCGCAGCCGGGGCAGCCGGCTTCGTCGCTTGCGCGAACGCGCCGCCCGCCGTCAGGACCAATCCCGCGGCCAGGGTCAACGCGCCGACGCGCACAAACGAGGAGGTCATGAATGGTCCTTTCGATCGCTAATCCGAAGCTCTGCCACGGCTCGCACTGCGGGGGACCCTTGTCGCGACAATGCGGCTAGAAGGGGGCGTCGACCGCGACCGCGCCGTCGGGCGCCCTCTTTTCACATTCGAGGGGACAATCCAACAAGAATCTCGCGCTCTTCGCGCATTGTCGACACGCCGTGGCAAATGGGTCGCGGTCCGTGCGTCAGGGACCGCACCGATGGCGCGCCCGACCCTATTCTCTAGACCGTGCGGCGATTTGATAGAATTTGAATTTCTCAAGCGCCGCGCGCTTTTTGGCAAAAAAACCGGCGTCCACTTTTTCGCCGCGCACTCTAAGATCGCCGCATGAAACTCCTGCCGATTCTTTTCGCCCTGGCCATGTGCCTGGGGGCCGCCCGGGCCGACGAGGCGCCGCCGACCTATGCGCTCGCAATGCACGGCGCGCCGGCGCTGCCGCCGGACTTCACGCATCTGCCGTACGCCAATCCCAACGCGCCCAAGGGCGGCCGGCTGTCGCTCGCCTTCCTCGGCGCCTTCGACAGCTTGAACCCTTACAATGTCAAGGCGCTATCGACCGCGCAGGGCCTCGTCGGCAACGTCTACCAATCCCTGATGATACGCTCCGCCGACGAACCGTTCACGCTCTACGGCTTGATCGCGCGCTCCATCGAGACCGACGACGCGCGCGATTTCATCACTTTTCACATCAATCCGGCGGCGCATTTCTCTGACGGCGGCCGGATCACCGCCGCGGACGTCCTCTTCACTTTCAACCTCTTGAAGGCGAAGGGCCTCCCCTCGCAGCGCGCCGCTTACGCGCTGGTCAAGGGCGTCAACACGCCGGACGATCTGACGGTCCGGTTCGATCTCACCGGGTCCGACGACCGCGAATTGCCGCTCATTCTCGCGCTGATGCCCGTGCTGTCGCGCGCCCATACCGACGCCGAGCATTTCGAAGACCAGACGCTGCAGATCCCGGTCGGCTCGGGCCCCTACCGGGTGGCGGAGGTCGAACCCGGCCAGCGCCTCGTGCTGCGCCGCGATCCCAATTATTGGGCCCGCGATTTGCCGGTGACGCGCGGCCTCTACAATTTCGACGAGATCCACATCGACTACTACCGCGACGCCTCGTCGATGTTCGAAGCCTTCAAGGCTGGGCTCTACGATTACCGCGTCGAGGACGACCCAACCCGCTGGCGCAACGGCTACGACCTGCCTGCCGTGCGGGACGGCCGGATCGTCAAGCAATCCATCCCCTACAACCTGCCCAAGGGCATCTCCGGCTTCGCTTTCAACACCCGGCGGCCCATCTTCGCCGACCCGCACGTGCGCGAGGGGCTGGCGATGATGTTCGACTTCGAATGGATCAACGCCAATCTCTACGCCGGCGTCTACACGCGCTCGCGCAGCTTCTTCGACGACAGTGAATTGTCGTCGGCTGGGCGTCCCGCCTCGCCCGCCGAACGGGCGCTGCTTGCGCCGTTCCCCGGCGCGGTGCGCGACGACATTCTGGAGGGGCGATGGTCGCCGCCCCGCGACGACGGCTCCGGGCGCGACCGGGATCTGGCCCGCGACGCCCTCGAACTGCTCGCCAAGGCTGGGTACACGTTGCACGACGGCGCGCTGACCAACGCGCGCGGCGAAGCGCTCGCCTTCGAGATCCTGGTCAAGTCCCGCCAAGAGGAACGCCTCGCACTCGCCTATTCGCGCAGCCTGGCGCGCATCGGCGTCCAGGCGGTGGTGCGCCTCGTCGACGAGGTGCAGTTTCAACGTCGGCGCGGCCGCTTCGACTTCGACATGATGATCGGCTCGTGGATCGCCTCTCCCTCGCCCGGCAACGAACAACGGGGACGCTGGAGTTCGGCCGCCGCATCGATGGACGGCTCGTACAACATTTGCGGCGCCGCCTCGCCGGCGATCGACGCGATGATCGCGGCGGTCGTCGCCGCCCGCAGCCACGACGATTTCATCGCCGCCGTGCGCGCGCTCGATCGCACGCTGCTGTCCGGCTTCTACATCGTCCCGCTCTTCTACGCGCCGGACCAATGGATCGCCTATTCCTCCGCGCTCGGCAGGCCGGAGAAGACGCCGATGTTCGGCGTCAATATCGAAACCTGGTGGCGCGCGGCCCCGTGACGGGTTGCGGCTGCGCCGGCCGAGCACACATATAGCGCCAACCGCAATTGCGCTCCAAGGAGGCTGCCATGAGTAAGGGCGAGGCGCTGACGATCGACGTCGTGAGCGACGTGGTCTGTCCCTGGTGCTATCTCGGCAAGCGACGCCTCGAGCAGGCGATCGCTCAGACCGAGGGGTCGATTGCGGTGCGCTGGCGGCCCTACCAGCTCGATCCGACCATCCCGGAGGGCGGGCTCGACCGGCGGGTCTATATGAAGAACAAGTTCGGCGACGACGCCCGCCTCGCGGCGATCCACGACCGCCTGACCGCGCTCGGCGAGGACGTGGGCATCCCCTACAATTTCGATGCGATATCTCGTTCTCCTAACACTTTGGACGCACATCGGCTGATCCGCTGGGCCGCCGGGGCGCAGGTGCAGGACAAAGTCGTCGAGCGCCTATTCCATCTCTACTTCGTGGAGGGTCGGGACATCGGCGAGCGTGCGCTGCTCCTCGAGGTCGCGCGCGAGAGCGGCATGGACGGCGACATCGTGGAAGCCTTGCTCGCCGAGGGCCGGGACGCCGAGGCCGTGCGGCAGGAAATCGCTCAGGCGCAGTCGATCGGCGTCACCGGTGTGCCGTTCTTCGTCTTCGCCTCGCGCTTGGGGGTGCCGGGCGCTCAGGATACGGACGTGCTGGCGCAGGCGATCGCCCAGGCCCGCGCCAGCCTCTCCGGCGTCGAGGTCGCTTGATCCAGGATCACGCCGCCTCGGCGAGCGCGGCGAGCATATCGGCCGGCAATTGCACGGGCGGCGCGAGGTCCTCAGTGAGCGTCCGCCAGCCAAACGGAGGCTCAACCGCCGGCGCGACGCTATTTTCCAGCGCGGCCACCGCGTCGACCAGCAACGGCGCGCAATCCTCGCCGCGTTCGTCGGTGGTCTCCAAGGGAGGTTCAACCGGCGGCGCGACACAGTCCTCAAGCGCGGCGGCCACCGCGTCGATCAGCAGCGGCGCATAGTCGAACGGCCCTGCGATCGCCAGCGGCTTAAGCGGTTCGATGAGAGCGGCTTCCCCAGCGAAGGAGCGAGCGTCTTGACGCGCGGCCTCCGCCGCCAGGCGCGCCAGGAGAGCGCGGAGCGGCGCGGCGGCCACATCGGCGCCGCAGGCTTCCATCCCTCGCTCGGCGAGCGCGAGCGAGAGCGTCTCGCCAGTGGCGGGCCCCGCGACGTCGAGCGCGGCGCGGAAAGCGGGTAGGAACGCGAGGGGAAGTCCCGCCCTTGCGAAAAGCGCACCAAAACCATGGCTCGCAGGACTGCGCACGAAGGCGGCGACCCGGCGCCGCGGCATATCAGTAAGCTCGACCATCGCCTGAACGAAGAGGTCGCGCTCGCCGCACAGCAGCGAGCGCATCAGCACGGCCACGGTTAGCGCGCCGCCGGTCCGCATCCGACCCACGAGATCGTCGAGATCGTCGCTTTCGATCCCACGCGCAATCTCGACCGTCGCCTGCTCGCGCGTCTCGCGCGCGATCCGCTCGGCGCGCGGCTCGCTCAGCCAGCCGCAGCGCGCGACGAACTTCGCCAGAGTGCGCGCCGTCGCCGCCGCCAGTTCGTTGCGCAGCGCGGCCGGAAGCCATGCGCGCGCCAACAAGGCTTCACGCAGTTCCGCGTCCTCGCCAAAGCGCTCGAAGATGCGCCACAGCGCGCCGGCGGACAGATCCGCCTCGAGATTATCCGCAAGCGCGAGAACCGCATCCCGCGCGCCGATTTCGGCGAGCGCCGCCGCGACGCCGGCGCCGAGGCGAGGACGCGCGGCGATAGCGGCTTGCGCGACCGCGTCGCCCATCGCCGCGCAATCCACGAGTTCGGCGTCGGCGAGCGCGGGAGAGCGGCACAAGATCACGCTCGCGACCTCGGACTGGTCGCAGGCGAGCGCGAGCACGATATGGCGCGGCGCCTCGGCGGCGCTCGCCAGCGCCTCGGCCAAGGCGCGACGCACCATCGAGGAAGGGTCGTCGAGCAGCGCTGTCAGCCCCAACGCGGCCTCTGCCCGCGCCTCCGCCGTCAGATCGGAATAGAGATAGGCCCGCGCGAGCGCGCTCGCCGCGTCGGCGCGGCATTCGGCGTCAGCCCGTTGCGTCCAGGCGAGAAATCGTCGCACAATGCCATGACGGTCAGCCGGTTGGGCCGGCGGGCGATCGGCGACGGCTTCGATCTCTCTCACGTCCTGCTCCGGAGCGACCAAGCGGGGATTCTGTGCACGATCCTTTGATCGCCGATTTACGGTAAACGCCCGCTTAACAGCGCCTCCCAGGGGTTCACGATGAGCCATTCCGAAAGCGCCCATCCGCGTGGCGGGCTTTATTTTGAAGATTTCGCCGTCGGCAGGCTCTTCCGGCACCGCCTGACGCGCACCGTGACGCAGATGGACAACATGCTGTTCTCCAACATGACGCTCAATCCGCAACCCCTGCATATCGACGCCCATTTTTGCGCCACCGAAACCGAATGGGGCCGCCCGCTGATGAATTCCCTGTTCACGCTCGGCCTCATGATCGGCATTTCCGTCAACGACACCACAGTCGGCACGACGATCGCCAATCTCGGCATGACCGACGTCAAATTCCCCGCCCCGCTGTTCGAGGGCGACACGGTGAACGCCACCAGCGAAGTGATCGCCGCCCGCGCCTCGAAGTCGCGCCCCGACGCGGGCCTCGTCGAATTCCTGCACCGCGCCTTCAAGCAGGACGGGACTCTCGTCGCGGAGTGCAAGCGCACCGCCTTCATGCTGCGCCGGCCCGGCGCTAGTACGGTCGCGGTCTAGTCGCATGCGCTCTTTGCTGTTTGTTCCCGGCGACGACGAGAAGAAGCTCGCCAAGGCGCTGGCGAGCGAGGCCGACGCCCTGATCGTCGATCTCGAGGATTCCGTCGCCTTCGCCGCCAAACAAGCCGCGCGCCATACGGCGGCCGCCTTCTTGAGAGAGGCGCGCAGCCTCGCGCCCCGGCCGCGTCTGTTTGTGCGCGTAAATCCGCTCGACGGCGGCCTCACCGACGAAGATCTCGATGCGGTGATGCGAAGCCAGCCCGACGGGATCATGCTGCCGAAATGCCTCGACGGGGCGGCGGTTCAGCAACTCGGCGCGAAACTCGCAGTCCGGGAAGCGGAGTTGGAGTTGCCGGACGGCGGAACGCGCATTTTCGCTATCGCCACCGAGACGGCGCAAGCGCTGTTCGGATTTGCAAGCTATCGTGGATGCAGCCGCCGACTTGAGGGGCTCGCATGGGGCGGCGAGGATCTGAGCGCGGACCTCGGCGCCGAGACCAATCGGCTGCCCGACGGGGCCTTCGCCCCGCCCTACCTTCTCGCGCGGAGCCTGACCCTCGTCGGGGCGGCGGCCGCCGGCGTTCAGCCGATCGACACCGTCTACACGAATTTTCGCGACGCGGCCGGGCTGCGCGACGAGGCGCTCGCGGCGCGACGGGACGGCTTCACGGCCAAGATGGCGATCCATCCGGCGCAGGTTCCCGTCATCAACGAGGTGTTCACGCCATCGCCGGAAGCCGTCGCCCATGCGCGGGCGGTGGTCGCCGCCTTCGAGGCCAAACCCGGCGCCGGGGTCGTGTCGCTCGACGGGGAGATGCTGGACCTGCCGCATCTGACCCGCGCCACGAAGGTGCTGACTCGCGCCGGCCTCATATGACGCGAAACAGGCCGGTCTTGCAGGGTTTCGGACTTCAAAAGAGTGTCCCGAAACGGAACATCCCTCTGCCGCGGACGTTGGGCCCGGTGTCAGCCACAATTGGCAGAGGAGGACCAATCCATGCCTAGAGAAAGTTACCGAGACGAGCGCGGTGGCTACGGCTCGCGTGGCGAATACGGTCGAGGTGAATACCGCCGTGGCGAATTCGGCCGGGGTGAATTCGGCCGGGGCGAATACGAAGAGCGCCGCGGTTCGCGATTCGGCCGCCGCGAAGACGACGACTTCGAGAGCCGCTCGCGGCGTGGCCATGTTCCGGATATGGGCCAAGGCGGCTATTTCGGCGACTACGAGGGCCACTCCGAGATCGGTCGCCGAGGCGGCCAGATGCGCCACGAACGCGCAATGCGCGCGCCGCGCGACGAAGAGGGCCGCTCGGAGGACGTCGGCCAGGGCGGCTACTTCGGCGACTACGAGGGCCACTCCGAGATCGGTCGCCGAGGCGGCCAGATGCGCCACGAACGCGCAATGCGCGCGCCGCGCGACGAAGAGGGCCGCTCGGAGGACGTCGGCCAGGGCGGCTACTTCGGCGACTACGAAGGTCACTCGGAGATCGCTCGCCGCAGCGCCCAGGTCCGCCACGAACGCGCAATGCGCGCGCCGCGCGACGAGGAGGGCCACGCCGATGACGTTGGCCAGGGCGGCTACTTCGGCGACTACGAAGGCCACTCCGAGATCGGGCAGCGCGGCGGCCAGGTCCGGCACGAGCGCGCAATGCGAGCCCACGATATGGAGGAAATGGGGCGCGGGCGCCGCGACTACGACGACGAATACGACGAGGGCCCGCGGAGCCGTCGTCACTAGTCCAGACAAAGAAACAGCGGGGTATTCAGCCCCGCTGTTTCGCAATGGAGGTTGCCATGACGAGAGGACTCGGCGGACACTCGCCTGCGAACGTGTCGCATTTTCTCAAAGGGATCGACTTTCCCGCCACCAAGCAAAGCCTAATGCAGCAAGCCAGGCGCAATGGCGCTGAGGCCGCGGTGCTCGAAGTGATCGAGGCCCTGCCCGACGACGAGTACGAAAGCATGGCCGACGTCATGAAGGCCTATGGCGAGGCCGACCACGTCGGCGGGAGATAGACTCTGCTTAGGCGGAAGCGGCGGGGCGCAGGCATTAAGACGTAGGCCGCACTACGAAGCCCGCCTCGCCCTCGCCGCTGCCGCCCTTCTCGGCTCGCAAGGTGTGAACCGCCGCGCCCGGCGGCCCCTCGCGCAATTTCTCAAGCATCAGGTCGACGTCCGCCGCGGCGCCACAGACGAGCGCCTCGACCGCGCCGTCGCGCCGATTCCGCACCCAGCCGGAAATGTTGAGCCGCATCGCCCAGCGCCGGGTGAACTCGCGATAGCCGACGCCCTGGACGACGCCCTCCGCCACTACGCGTCGAGCGACCGCGCTCTCCCTCATAGGCGCTCTCCTCGTTGCCGCCTGTCACAAACATTCTACTCCGCCTCGATTGACAGCGGCGAGGCCCGGCCGCCACTTAGCCCTCCATCGAGGCGCGGTCCGAAGCGGATTGGGCCGTCGCCAGGAGAGGCACATGCTCAAGTTCTATTTCAACGGATCCCCCAATCCCACGAAGGTCGCACTGTTTCTCGAGGAGGCGGGGCTCCCGTACGAGGCGCATCCCGTCGACACGCGCACCGGGCAGCAGTTTGCCCCGGACTTCTTGAAGATCAATCCGAACGGCAAGGTGCCTGCGATCGTCGACGGCGCGACGACGGTGTTCGACAGCAACGCCATCCTGCTCTATCTCGCCGAGAAGACCGGCAAGTTCCTACCCCGGCCGGACGCGCGCGGCGAAATGCTGTCGTGGCTGATGTTCGTCGCCAGCGGCGTCGGCCCCTATAGCGGCCAGGCGGTCCACTTCAAGCACTTCGCGGCGGAGAAGATCCCCTACGCCACCGACCGCTACCTGTTCGAGACGCGCCGGCATTTCCACGTGCTCGACGAACGCCTCTCCAATCGCCGCTACGTCGTGGGGGACACGTACACGATCGTCGACATGGACGTCTGGGGCTGGGCGCGCATGATCCCGTTCGTGCTCGGCGACGACGCCTGGGCGAGCTTCCCGCACGTCAAGCGTTTGCACGACGAGATCAACGAGCGCCCGGCCGCCGCCCGGGCCAAGGGTCTGAAGGATCGTTATTCCTTCAAGGCCGAGATGGACGCCGAAGCGCGCCGGATCATGTTCAAGCACACCGCCGCATAAAGTCAGCCCGCAAGGGCGACGCTTCCATAGACTCGCGCTTCCACATTTTCGTGCGGAGGCGCATTTGACTCGCGTCTGTCATCCCGCCGACATGAGAATCTGCGCAAGGAGAGCGCTAACGGGCTGCTAACGACCGAGGCTCCCTTGGCCAAGACCGAAGACTCGATCAGACGCTATCGCGCGATCTTCATCTCCGACCTGCATTTGGGAACGCGCGGCTGCCAAGCCGAGCTGGTGCTCGATTTCCTTCGCCACAACGACGCGGACACGATCTTCCTCGTCGGCGACATCATCGACGGCTGGCGTCTTCGGTCGGGTTGGTACTGGCCGCAGGCCCACAACGACGTCATTCAGAAGCTGTTGCGCAAAGTGCGGCACGGCGCGCGCATGATCTTCGTGCCCGGCAACCATGACGAATTCGCGCGCCAGTTCATCGGCCTGACCTTCGGCGGCATCGAGATCGTGCGCAACACGACGCATGTCGCGGCCGACGGCAAGACCTACCTCGTCATGCATGGCGACGAATTCGACGTCGTCGTCCGCCATTCCAAGTGGCTCGCGCATTTCGGCGATTGGGCCTACGACGCCGCGCTGTTCATCAACACCCGCTTCAATGCGATCCGCCGGCTGTTCGGCTTCGGTTACTGGTCGTTTTCGGCCTGGGCGAAGCTCAAGGTGAAGAACGCCGTCAATTTCATCGGCTCCTTCGAGCGCGAACTGGCGGCGGAGGCCAAGCGGCGCGGCGCCGACGGCGTCGTGTGCGGCCATATCCACCACCCGACGATCCGCGAGATCAACGGCGTAACCTATGTGAACACCGGCGACTTCGTCGAATCCTGCTCGCTCGTCGTCGAGCATTTCGACGGCCGGTTCGAGGTTCTCTTCTGGCCGAAACCCTTCGCGCAGCGCCAACGCGAACTCGCCGCTGCGGCGGCCGCCGCGCCGATCCAACAGCCGGCGGAGGCGGAAGCCGCTTGATGCGCATCCTGGTCGCGACCGACGCTTGGCGCCCGCAAGTGAACGGCGTCGTGCATACGCTGGAGCGGATGTCCGCTGCGGCGCGCGACCTAGCGGAATTCATCTTTTTGACGCCGCAGGGCTTCGCTTCCCTGCCGATGCCGACCTATCCCGACATCCGGCTCGCCCTCGCGACGCCGTGGGAAGTCGGTCGGCGCATCGAGGCCGCCGGCGCCGACCACATCCACATCGCGACCGAAGGGCCGATCGGCTGGGCGGCGCGGCGCTATTGCCGCAAGCGCGGCAAACTCTTCACGACGAGCTATCACACGCGCTTTCCCGAATATATCGCCGCCCGGACGCGCCTGCCTGAAGCGATCTCTTACGCCGCGCTGCGCCGGTTCCACGCGCCCGCGGCGGCGACGTTGGCGCCGACGACGTCGATCAAGAACGAGCTCACCCAGCGCGGGTTCGATCGCGTCAAGGTCTGGACGCGCGGCGTCGACCATTCGCTCTACCGGCCGCGAGAAGCCGACACGGTCGATCTGCCCCGCCCGATCTTTTTGTGCGTCGGGCGTGTCGCCGTCGAAAAAAATCTCGAAGCGCTGCTTGATTTGAAGCTGCCCGGATCGGTCGTCATCGTCGGCGATGGGCCGGCCCGACCTACGCTCGAGCGGCGCTATCCGCACGCGCATTTCCTCGGCGCTCTCTATGGCGAGGCGCTGGCGCGCATCTACGCCAGCGCCGACGTGTTCGTCTTTCCCTCGAAGACCGACACCTTCGGCATCGTACTGATCGAGGCGTTGGCGAGCGGCCTGCCGGTCGCCGCCTTCCCGGTCTCCGGGCCGCTCGACGTGATCGGCGAGAGCGGGGCCGGCGTGCTCGACAACGATCTGCGCGCCGCGTGCCTGGCTGCGCTCGAAATCCCGCGCGAGCGCGCGCGCGAGCATTCGCTCCGTTTTACTTGGCGGGAAAGCGCGCGCCAGTTCCTGCATCACGTCGAAATGAGCCGGAGCGGCGGCGCACCACTGCTCGCGCAGACGGCCTGAAACGCGCTTGTGATCGCGCAAGCGGATCGCCGCGCTTGATTTGGAAACGAACGTTTTCTATTGGCGAGGCATGACGCCAGCCGCCCAAAGCGCGCGCGGCGCCCGTGCGCGCGGGCGCCCGCGTGAATTCGACCTCGACGCCGCTTTGGACGGCGCGATCGAGGTTTTCCGCGAGCGCGGCTACCACGCGACGTCCATTCCTCATCTCGCCGCCGCGATGAACATCGCCGCGGGCAGCCTCTACAAGGCGTTCGGCGACAAGCACGCCGTCTTTCTCGCCGCGCTCGACCGCTACGCAAGCGGACACGCCGAGCGGCGGCGAGGGTTGATCGCGAGTCCGGCGACGGCCCGCGAGAGACTGCGCGACGTCCTCGCGCTTTATCTCCAGCTCTCGGAGGGCTTCGAGGGGCGGCGCGGCTGCCTCATGGTTGGCGGGGCGATCGAACTCGCCTCGCGCGACGCCCAGGTCGACGCGCGGATCGCAAGCGAGCTCGGCGCGGTCGAAAAGTCTTTGGCCGACCTGATCGCGCAAGGCCATGGCGACGGCTCGGTGCCTCTCCATGTCGATCCGCGGACGACCGCGCGGGTGCTCATCTGTCTCCTTCAAGGAATGCGCGTCGTCGGCCGCACGCGGCTGCGGTCATCCTCGCCTCTCGGCGTCATCGACGTCGCCATGAAGCTCGTGGCGTAACCCCCAAAAGAACCTAACCGCTCCGCACGGAGAGACGTTTTGTCCCAACAGAAAGTCGGGTACGCCGAACCTTCGCTCTCCGCGGGCCTGATGGTGCTTTTGGCCACCGGCAGCGGAATGATCGCGGCGAACATCTATTACGCCCAGCCGTTAATCGCCCCCATCAGCGCCAGCCTGGGTCTGCCCACCGAAGCTGCCGGGCTGATCGTCACGCTCATCCAGGTGGGTTATGGCGCAGGGCTTCTGCTGATCGCTCCCCTCGCCGACCTCGCTGAAAATCGCCGGCTGGTGCTCGCCTCGATGACGCTCGCGACGGTCGGCCTGCTCGGCGCGGCGCTGTCGACGCAGGCGGCGCCGTTCTTCCTCTTTGCCCTGTGCATCGGGCTCGGCTCGGTCGCGGTGCAGGTGCTCATCCCGCTGGCGGGGCACTTGTCGCCGCCCGAGACGCGCGGACGCATCGTCGGCGACGTGACGACGGGGCTGATGCTCGGCATCATGCTGGCGCGGCCGGTTTCGAGCTTCATCGCCGCCGCCTCGTCGTGGCGGACCGTGTTCTTCGCCGCGACGGCAGGCATGGCGGCGCTCGCCATCGTGCTCGCGATCGCCTTGCCGCAGCGCCGGCCGAACGGGCGTATGCATTACGGCTTGATGCTCGCGTCGATGGTCCATCTGGCGCTGAAGACGCCCATCCTTCGCCAGCGCGCGCTCTATCACATGTTCCTTTTCGGCGCGTTCAGCCTGTTTTGGACAACGACGCCTCTGGTGCTGGCGGGCCCCTTCCACCTCTCGCAGAACGGCATCGCGTTGTTCGCGCTCGCTGGAATCTCAGGGGCGATCGCCGCGCCGCTGACCGGGCGCATCGCCGATCGCGGCCATAGCCGGCTGGCGACCGGGCTCGCGATGGCGACGGTGGCGCTCGCCTATCTCATCACGAATATCGCGCCTTCGGGCTCCAACCTAGCGTTGGGGCTGCTCGTCCTCGGCGGCATCCTGATCGACTTCGGCGTGCAAGCCCATCTCGTGCTCGGCTATCGCGCGATCTATGCGCTCGATGCGGAAGCGCGCGGCCGCCTCAACGGGCTCTTCATGGCCAGCTTTTTCATTGCCGGCGCGGCCGGGTCGGCGATCGGCGCCTGGGCCTACGAGCACGGCGGCTGGCGGTTGGCGAGCGGCTGCGGCCTCGCCTTCCCGACCCTCGCCCTCATCGCCTTCACGTTCGACGTGCGCGGCGCGAAGCGCTTCTAAAACGCGCTGCGCTGAGCCTGTCCGGTCACCCCGTAGGGGCCGCACGCTCAGCGTCCATTTGACGTTTCCATCGGGCCCTCAGTTCGCTCGGGCGGCGGCCATGGCTCTCGTCGAGGAATTCGGCGGCGAGGATGCGGTCAGTCCTGAAATGCCGGAAGGCCTGACGCAATTCGCACCACGCCGCCAGCAGGCGCACCGTCTCGGCATACCCGATGATCACCGGCCAGATGGCGCGCTCGCTTTCCTGTCCCTCGTTGTTTCGATACCGGATCCGTATCTTGCGCCCTGTGCGAATCCATAAGCGGGTCTGGGCGATATCCAAGCCGTCGCGGGGCACCACAATGGCGGGCGGCGCGCCGATGGTGGGCTCGGCGATGAACGGGCGCAGGCGAGCGGGCACGGCGGTTGTGATCTTCGCCATCAGGTCGCGCGCCGCTCGGGCCAGCACGGGGTCGCCCCGCTCGGCGACCCATTGCGCGCCGAGAACCGCGGCTTCGATCTCGTCCGGCGTGAGCATCAGCGGCGGCATATCGAAGCCGCGATCGAGGACATAGCCCAGTCCCGCCTCGCCCTGGATCGGCACCCTCTGCGCCATCAAGTCGGCGATGTCGCGGTAAACCGACCGCTTCGAGACCTCCAGCTCCTCTGCGATCGCGCTGGCGGTGACCGGACGAATCGTGCGCCGCAGGATCTGGATGATCTGAAAAAGTCGGTCGGCTCGGCGCATCGCTGTCCTCCTGCTGACAACATGCTGTCAACAGGCCTCCGCTACAACCCTGGGAATGCCGCATCGCATGGCAAGTGCGGCCTTTCGGCCTTATTTCAGGAGGACACGATGAATTTCGTCTCGACGCGCATCATCACCAACGACATCAAGCGTTTGGCGCGATTTTACGAGGACGTAACCGGCATATCGCCGACCTGGTACACGGAGGACTTCGCCGAACTTGAGACGCCGACCAGCACTTTGGCGATCGGCAGCAAGCGGACGATGGAGATGTTCGGAGCGAGCGCGGCGCGCCCTGCCGACAACCGAAGCGTCATCATCGAGTTCCGCGTTGAAGACGTCGACAAAGAGTATGAAAAACTGGAGAAAGTGGTCACCGACTTCGTTCAGCGGCCGACGACCCAACCCTGGGGAAACCGCTCATTGCTGTTTCGCGACCCTGAGGGAAACCTCGTCAATTTCTTCACGCCCGTGAGCGCCGAGGCTATCAGAAAGCACGAAAAAGCCGTAGGTCGGTGATGCCGCGATGGCATTGATCGCCGGACTTTGTGACCGGCGTACCCGCAGCCAATGTCTCACTCTCGCCACAACCATGGCCGATGAGGCGGTCGCGCGCGCGGCGCGGTTCTGTCGCGACGCGCGCGGCGGCCGTCAGGCTGCGTCAACGGGGGATGACGATGACCGCGGCTTCAGGCGGCGCGAGAGAGATTTTGGGCGCCGTGGGCCGCCTGATCGCGGTCGCCTCCCTCTCGCTTGTGCTTGCGGGCTGCGAGACCGACATCGAGGGCGCGGCGGGTTATGTCGGCTCGCTCGGCGGCGGCCCGAGCGCGGCGGCGCCGACCGCTCGCCCGGTGCAACTCTTCGTCGCGTCTACCCGCAAGGGCGAAACCGGGGCGGCGGCGCAGACGCTTTCGCCCGACGGCGCGCATTTTGCGCTCGACATCATGACGATCCCGCCCGGCCATCACGCCGGTTCGATCGAGGAGCCGATGTGGGGCGCCGGCAACGCTCACGATGACATTGTGCTCTCGCACGAGCGTCCACTCGACCCCGACGAATTCCGCGCCGAGCTCGCCTCGCACGTCTCCGGCCGCATCGGCGTCAATCGCGACGTTCTGGTGTTCGTGCACGGCTTCAATACGAGTTTTGAGGAAGCGCGCGAGCGCGCCGCCCAGATCGTCGCCGACAGCCGCTTCGGCGGCGTCGCGGTGCTATTCACCTGGCCGACCAAACACCAGTTGTTCGGCTACGTCTCGGACAAAGACAACGCGACGGCGTCGCGCGACGCGCTGCAGAGCCTCCTCCAGGAGGCCGCCGCGACCCCGGGCGTCGGCAAGGTTCACGTGCTCGCGCATTCGATGGGCGGCTGGATCGCGATGGAGGCGCTGCGGCAGGAATCGATATCCGGCGATCGCGATCTCAACGGACATCTCGGCGAAGTAATGCTCGCCTCTCCCGACATTGATCTCGACGTGTTCGCCGCGCAGATGAGCCATCTCAGGCCGGCCAAGGTCACCGTCTTCGCCACCGCGAACGACAAGGCCCTTTCCCTGTCGAGCGCGATCGCCGAATCCCGCCAGCGCGTCGGCGCGATCAACCCGTCCAATCCGGCCGATCGCCGGAAGCTGGAGAGCCTCGGGGCCAAGGTCTACGACCTCTCGAGCTTTTCCGACGGCTTCATCGATCACGCGGCCTACGCCGACACGCCGGACGTGCTGCACGCGATCGGCGCGCAAGTGGCTGCGCCGCGGGCGCAGGACGCCACGACGATGTCCGTCATCGACGCCAGAAACTACGCCGACGGCTCCTCTCAGCCGGCGCCGCCCAATCCCCCGCCGGGCGCGCCGGCGCCGGTCGCCGAGGCGCCGGCCGCAGCCGATTTGTCCGTTGCGACGACCCCGCCTGCCCCGCCGACCTCCCCCGCCGCGCCGAATTGAGCTTCTCGCTGCGCTTGCGTCATTTCGCCGCGGGCCCCATATTTCCATCAAACGCCCACATTTTGGATTCGAGGGAGATTTTCGCCATGCCTAGTAAGCTGGATCAATTGCGCGCGATGACCACCGTCGTCGCTGACACCGGCGATATGGAGGCGATCCGCCGCTTCAGGCCGACCAATTCGACCACCAATCCGACCTTGATCCTCAAGGCCGCGCAAATGCCGGCCTATGCCCACCTGCTCGACGAAGCGATCGCCTGGGGCCGCAAAACCGGCGCTCAGACGTGCGCCGTGACGGACCGCCTGGCGATCAACTTCGGCGCTGAACTCAGCCGGATCGTCCCGGGCCGCGTCTCGACCGAGGTCGACGCCGATCTCTCCTTCGACACCGTCAGCACCGTCGCCAAGGCCAAAGCCCTGATCGCCGACTACGCCGCGCGCGGCATTCCGCGCGAGCGCATCCTGATCAAGATCGCTTCGACCTGGGAGGGCGCGCAGGCCGCCGCGGCGCTGCAGCGCGAAGGCATCGACTGCAACATGACGCTCGCCTTCTCGCTCACCCAGGCGATCGCCTGCGCCGACGCGGGCGCCTTCTTGATCTCGCCTTTCGTCGGGCGCATCTTCGACTGGCACGTGAAAGCGGGCGGTGGCCCTTACGAGGGCGCGAACGACCCCGGCGTCCAGTCGGTGCGGGCCATCTACGCCTATTACAAGGCCTATGGGGTTTCGACCGTCGTTATGGGCGCCTCGTTCCGCAACGTCGGCGAAATCGAAGCGCTGGCCGGCTGTGACCGCCTGACCATCTCGCCGCAACTGCTCGACGAATTGTCGAAGGACGAGGGCAAGCTCGAGCGGGCGCTGTCGCCCGACGCGCCGGGCCATGCCCCGCAACGCGTCGCGATGGACGAGAAGCGCTTCCGGTGGATGCTCAACGACGACGCGATGGCGACCGAGAAACTCGCCGAGGGCATCCGCACCTTCGCCCACGATCTCGGGACTTTGCGCAATCTGGTCGAACGCCGCCTCGCCCTCGCGGCGTAATCGAACCTATCCGATCCAGCGGAACGCGCCCTTGTCGAAGACGAGTGCGCGCCCCTGCCAGATGTTCGCGGTCGCCGCGACGCTGAAGGGCACATCGGCGAGGATCGCCATAAAGGCGCGCGCGACGCCGCCGTGCGAGGCGACGAAGCAGTCGCCTTGGCGCGCTTCGAGCCAAGGCTTCACGCGGGCGATCAGCATCGCGTAGCTTTCGCCGCGCGGCGGGGCGAAATTCCATTTGTCGGCCTCGCGCGCAGCCGCCCCGGCCGCGTCCTGCCGCTCGACCTCGGGCCAAGTGAGGCCTTCCCAGTCGCCGAAGGTCAGTTCCATCAGCGTCGCACAGAGGTGATAGCGCTCTGGGTCGAGTCCCATGGCGGCGCGCGCAAGTTCCATCGTCTGGCGCGTGCGCGCGAGAGGCGAGGCGTAGAAGGCGCCCGCGGTCTCGAGCCGCGCCATCTCCTCGGGCAGCCGCTCGCGCAGCGTCCGCCCGACCGCGCCGGCCTGTTCGCGTCCCTTGCCGTTGAGCGGGATGTCGCGCTGGCCCTGGAGCCGGCCCTCGGCGTTGTACGCAGTTTCCCCGTGGCGCACGAAAACGATGCGATGCGGAAATATCGCCACGGCTGATGCGCTCCATTTGCCTGAGACGCGTCGCGCGTCCCACATGGCGCGGCGCGCGTCAAGCCGGCGCTGGCCGGAAACCCCACCGCTCGGCGAGCGCCAAGCACTCGGCGACCGGCGCGACGCCGGCCGTTGTCGAGACTGCGCGCGCCGAGGCGGCCGCCGCGGCGTGAGCGAGCCGCAGACTGGCCTCGATCTCCCAGCCCTCGTGCACGGCGTAGAGCAGCCCTGCGGCAAACGCATCCCCGGCGCCGTTGACGCCGGCGATCGCCTCGGGCGGCGCGGCGAGCGAGCCGACGGCGAACCGTCCGCCCTCGCGCGTCGCCGCGATCGCGCCCTCGGGGAAATGCGCCACGACGAGGTTCATCGCGCCGGTCGACAACGCCGCCTCGACCGCCGCGGCGATGGCGGCGACATCCGGCCCGTCCGCCCTGCCCGTCTCGACGTTCGCCACAGCCCCGATCTCGAATTCGTTCGCGATCAGCATGTCGAGATGCGGCAGGCACGGCCGGGCGAGCGCGGCGACCTTTTCGCGCGCGATCGTCATCAGTTCGAGATTGGCGAGGAGGCCGCTGCGGCGCGCGGCGCGCAGCGTCGTCACCCAGCCGTTCGCGTCCTCCCGCCACGGCGCGTCCATGCGCGCATGTGCGCCGGGCAGGCCAAGGTGCAGAAAGCGAGCCTTGCAGCGCGAAAAGTCGAAATGCTCGGGCGTCATCAGCGCCGCGACGCCCTGATGGAAGAAGTGCGTGCGGCGACCGCTCGACAACACGTTGAAGGCGTCGACGCTCATCGTCGCGCCAGCGGGCAGAGCGACGAGGCCGTCGCGCTCGATCCCATAGGCGTCGCATTGCGCGACGAGAAACGCGGCGTGGTCGTCGTCGCCCACGACCCCCATCGTCTCCACGGGAAAGTCGGGGTCGAGCCGCTTGAGGTCGATCGCCATGTTGCAGGCGGAGCCGCCGCCCTGGCGGTCCAGAGCGACAACCTCGTTCGTCGTGTCTTCCCCAGGCCAGCGTGCGATCGACTTGTTGAAGTCGACGCACCAGGTTCCGGCGGTCAAGACGCCTCGCCTTGCGCTCATCGGCGCCTCAGCTCTGCTTGAGGACGCTCTCGGTGATCTCGTTGTCCGCCGCGAGATCGCGGAGCGGCGCCACCCCTTCGCGGCGCAGCACGTCGTGGTAGGCCTTCACGGCTTCGGCGGGTTTCAGTTCCCCGTCCGCCACCGCGCGCAGGAAACGGACGATGTCGAGCGGCAATTCGGCGAGATTGATCTTGCGGCCGAACAGCGCGACGCGCGCGCCGTACTTCTCGGCTTGGTGGAGCAATTCGAAGCAATCCCGCGTCGTCCCGGCGCCGCCGCCGAGCACGCCGACGACGAGGCCGGGATCGAACGAGGCAAGCTCATCGAGCGCGCGCGGGCCGTTGTAGACGATCTTGAGAAAGCGCGGTCGTTCGGCCTCGGTAAGGCCGGCGAGACACCGCACGATCGCGTCGTTGACGAAATGCGGGACGTCCTGCGCAGCGATCCCGCCGGCGTTCGGATTGAACACCTCGAGGAAATAGCGAAAATCGCTCGCGGCCGCGTCAGCGCGAAAGTCGCCGAACGCCTCCAGCGCCGCGACGTCCCGCTCGACGTCGCCAGTAAACGTCACCGAATAGAGCCCGAGGTCGGTCAGCGCGACCGGCAGATCGGGTCGCGGGGTCGGCGTTCCCGAGCGCACCCGCGACAGCGAAGCGGTTCGGAACGGTCGGGAGGGGCTTGCCGCGTAGTTCGCCCCGCGCAGGCGCCAGACGTCCGTCGTGTCGTTGGCGCGAATCGCGGGTTTGACGCGCGAGCCCGCAAATGCGCCGCGCCGCGTGAGAAGCTCCAGATTGGACGCCGACGTCAGCATGACGTCGACGATGTCCTGCCGGATCACGGCCTCGATCGAATCGAGGAACTCGGCCCGCGTACGCAGCCGAGGCGCCGAGCCGTCGCGCTGGCGCGCCGGTCCGATTGCGTTGAGACCCGGCCCCATGTCGGGGTCCTTGGCGTCCGCAATGACGAAATCGGACCGCCGATACGACCCGGCGCGAATGCGCGCGAGCTTTTCCTCCAAACGAAACACGGGCTTCCCCCCGGCAATTGATATGTTTGTCGCGATCTTATAGGGCGTCGCGGCGACCACGCAAATGCGGCCGCCCGGTGCGAAACGATCGCCCACAGTTTCGCCGCCTTGTCCTGAAATGAGCCTTTCAGTACCTTCCCCGCTCTGTTCATCCGCTCGGAGCCTCCCCCGTGCCTGCCTCCCGTCTCAGAATTCTGGTCATCGGCGCCAGCGGCGTGCTCGGCCGCGCGATCGTCGCCGAGCTCGGGGCGCGCCACGACATTGTCACAGCCGGATCGAAATCGGGCGACGTGAGGATCGACATCGCCGATCCCGCGAGCATCGCGGCTGGGCTCCAGGCAGCCGGGCCGCTGGACGCGGTGGCCTGCGCGGCGGGCGCGGTCAATTTCGCGCCGCTCGGCGGCATCCAGCCGGCGCCGATCGCGCAGTCCTCCTATGGCCTCGGCCTCGTCAATAAGCTGATGGGCCAAGTGAATCTGACGCTGGCGGCGCGCGAGACGCTGCGCGACGGCGGCTCGGTCACGCTGATCGCCGGCGTGCTGGCGCACGAGCCGATCGTCGCCGGATCCTCGGCGAGCATGGTCAATGGCGCGCTCGAGAGCTTCGTCAAGGCGGCGGCGATCGAGTTGCCGCGCGGGCTGCGCATCAATGTCGTGAGCCCGACCGTGTTCGAGGAATCGATGGCGGACTACGGGCCGTTTTTCCCCGGCTTCGACCCCGTGCCAGTCACGCGTGCGGCGCGCGCCTTCGGCCGCAGCGTCGAGGGCCGCCAGACCGGCCAAGTTTACAAGGTGTTGTGACGTTGCGGACAAGGGCTCTTGCGACGCTGATCGTGCTCCTGGCTGGCGTCGGCGCCATCTTCGCGCTGTGGCCTGGCCTCGATCTCGCGGTCGCCCATCTTTTCTATGATCACGGCGGCTTCATCGGCTCTAACCGTGTTGCGCGCTTCGGACGCGACTTTTTCCGCGTGACGCCCTTCCTGGTGCTGGCCGCCTTTGCGCTGATCTACCTCGCTCGCCGTTACAACACGCCGATCGAGGCGTGGCTCACCCGCAAACCGCGGCCATTGGGGCCGCTCGCTCCTGCGGCGATCCGGCTCAACCGCAAGCTCGCCTCGCTCGCCTGGGCGCCCGACGGGCGGGCGGTCATCTTCCTCGTCGCCTCGATCGCGATCGGCTCAGGCCTCATCGTCAATCTCGGCATGAAGGACCATCTGCATCGGCCGCGTCCCGTGCAGACGGTGGAATTCGGCGGCAAGGACGAGTTTCGGCCCTGGTACCGCTTCGACGGCGGCTGCAACAAGAATTGCGGCTTTCCCTCTGGGGAGGCTTCGTCGGGCTTCTGGATGGTCGCGCCCGCCATGCTGGCGCCGCCGCCCTTCGACGGCTTCGCGCTCGCGGGAGCCTATGCTTTCGCGATCGGCGCCAGCGTGCTGCGCCTCGCCTTCGGCGGCCATTACCTCTCGGATGTCCTGATGGGCGGCCTCATCTCGCTGATCGTGGTGTTCAGCATCCGACGCCTCCTCTGGCGAGGCGGGGGGCCCTGACAATTTGCGCACTGCCCGCGTCCGTCTATAAGGGTCCGCAAGCGCGCTTTCGCGCCAGTCCTCTATCTCGGTTGCCGATCCCATGTCCCAGCCCAAGACAAAAGTGAAGAAGGTCGTCCTCGCTTATTCCGGCGGGCTCGACACCTCGATCATCCTCAAGTGGCTGCAAACCACTTACGGCTGCGAGGTCGTCACCTTCACCGCCGACCTCGGTCAGGGCGAGGAACTGGGACCGGCGCGCAAGAAGGCGGAGTTGCTGGGCGTCAAGCCCGAGAACATCTTCATCGAGGACGTTCGCGAAGAATTCGTCCGCGACTACGTCTTTCCGATGTTCCGCGCCAACGCGCAATACGAGGGCCAGTATCTGCTGGGCACGTCGATCGCGCGGCCGCTGATCGCCAAAAAGCAAATCGAAATCGCCCGCAGGGTCGGCGCCGACGCCGTGTCCCATGGTTCGACCGGCAAGGGCAACGACCAAGTCCGATACGAACTCGCCTATTACGCCCTCGAACCGGATATCAAGGTGATAGCGCCTTGGCGCGAATGGGAGTTCGCCTCGCGCAACGCGCTGATCGCCTTCGCCGAGCAGAACCAGATTCCGATTGCCAAGGACAAGCGGGGCGAAGCGCCGTTCTCGACCGACGCCAATCTTCTGCACATTTCCTCCGAAGGCAAAGTGTTGGAGGATCCGGCCGCGGAAGTGCCGGGCTATGTCTATTCGCGCACCCTCGACCCGGAGGCGGCGCCGGATAAACCGACGATCGTCGAAATCACTTTTGAGAACGGCGACCCGGTCGCCATCGACGGCGAGCGCCTGTCGCCCGCCGCGCTGCTGACGAAACTCAACCAGCTTGGCCACGACAACGGCATTGGACGGCTCGACCTCGTCGAAAACCGCTACGTCGGCATGAAGTCGCGCGGCATGTACGAGACGCCCGGCGGCACGATCCTCCTGACGGCGCATCGGGCGATCGAGTCGATCACGCTCGACCGCGGCGCGGCGCATCTCAAGGACGAGCTGATGCCGAAATACGCCGAGCTGATCTACAACGGCTTCTGGTTCTCGCCCGAGCGCGAAATGCTGCAGACGCTGATCGACAAGAGCCAGGAGTTCGTCAGCGGCCGCGTGCGGCTGAAGCTCTACAAGGGCGGCGTCTACACGATCGGCCGCGACAGCCCCAATTCGCTGTACGATCAGGACCTCGTCACCTTCGAGGAAGGCGCGGTCGCCTACGACCACAACGACGCCGCCGGCTTCATCAAGCTGAACGCGCTACGCCTGCGCACCCTCGCCAAGCGTAAGCGCAAGACGGGAGCGTAACGGCGCGCAGTAGGCGTGACGGATGACGGGTACGCGCGCCACTGAATGCGACAGGTCAGCCCCTGCGCAAGGCGTTTAAGACTCTGGACAAAAAGCTGCGCTTCGCGAGACCCCTCATCCCCAGGCGAATGCGCAGCATTCGTCCGCGTCATGCTTCGGATGACACCTTCCCCCGCAAGGGGGGAAGGAGCACCAGGGCGACCGCCGAAGCGCAGTGAGGAAGTAGCGCCTCAGCGCGCGGGCGCGCTCTTGGCCTGATAGGCGGGCCGCGGGCGGCGGTTTTGGCGTGAGCGGCGCTGCTGCTGGTTGGGCGAACGCGAGTCGTGGTGCGGCGCATGGTGCGGCGCAGGCTGCGTCTCGGCCTTGCGCACGACCGGCGCCGGCTGAGGGCCCTTGTCGCCGCGACGATCGATCGAGAAAAGGCGAAGGCGCGTCAGTCTCTCGATGGCGCGCAAGGCGTCGCGCTCCGAGGCGTCCACCAACGACAGGGCCTGCCCCGCCCGGCCGGCGCGCGCGGTGCGGCCAATGCGATGAACGTAGGATTCGGCGACCTCCGGCAGTTCGAAATTGACGACATGGCTCACGCCGTCGATGTCGATGCCGCGCGCGGCGATGTCGGTCGCAACAAGCACTCTCGCCTCGCCGCCGCGGAACGACTCCAGCGCCCGCACGCGTTGGCCTTGGCTCTTGTTGCCGTGGATGGCGCGTGCGTCGATCCCCGCTTCATCGAGCGTTTTCGCGACGCGATCGGCGCCGTGTTTGGTGCGCGTGAAGACGATCGTGCGCGTGTACGACGGGTCGGCAAGGAGTTCGACCAGCATGTCGCGCTTGCGTGCGGCATCGACGAAGATGACGGTCTGATCGACGCGGTCCGCCGTCTTGGCGACCGGCGTCACGGAGACTTCCGCGGGGTCGCGCAGCAGCTCGCCTGCAAGAGCGCGAATGTCCGGCGGCATGGTGGCGGAGAAGAACAGGTTCTGCCGCGCCTTCGGCGTATCGCGCACGATGCGGCGGATCGGCTTGATGAAGCCGAGATCGAGCATCTGGTCGACCTCGTCGAGAACGAGGCACTCGACGGCGCCGAGGTGGGCGACGCGCGCGTCGAGATGGTCGACGAGACGGCCGGGCGTCGCCACGAGCACGTCGAGCCCTTCACCCAGCGCGCGAATCTGCGCGCCATGCGGCACGCCGCCGAAGACGACGGCGATCTTGAGCGACGAACCGGCGGAGAGGTCGCGGAAGCTCTGCGCGATCTGGCTGGCGAGCTCGCGCGTCGGGCTCAGCACCAAAGCGCGCGCTCCCCCGCGCGGCGCCGGGCGCTTGTCAGTGAGCAGGCGGTGGAGGATCGGCAGCGCGAAGGCCGCGGTCTTGCCGGTGCCGGTCTGGGCGATGCCGACGAGATCGCGGCCCTGCATCAAAACGGGAATCGACTGCGCCTGGATCGGCGTGGGCTTGGTATAGCCCATTTTCGACAAGGCGAGGAGAAGCGGCGCGGCGAGGCCAAAGCCGTTGAAGTTTTCCAAATCTAAAGTCTTTCAGGCAGCCGCATATGCGCGGAAGTCCCGCGGCGCGGCAAAGGATCGTTGGGAGACGCCCTGCGTGTCCGGGCGGCCGAGCGGATTACGAGAGCGCTCAGCAGGAGAGCCAAAGGCCCTTCACGCAACCGGCGCGCATTCGGCCGCAATGGCGCGGCAGGCGGCTTATCGATGACGCGGCGCACAATGTCAAGAAAACGCCCGCGGTGAAGCCTATGCGGCAAGACGCCGCAGCTTCGTGCTAAACAAATGATTATGCAGAAGCGGTCAGCAGACGCCGCGGGAAGTGCGAAAGCGGGCGGCATGGCGAAGGGGGGCGGCATGGCGAAGGGGGGCGACATGGCGAAGGGGGGCGACATGGGGAATTCGCTAATCGCGTCACCGCGTTCGCTCGCGACGCCGGCGGTCGCGCTCGCCGCGGTGTGCTTTTGCGCGCATCTCGCGGCGAATGGACACTACGGCGTCTTCCGCGACGAACTTTATTTCATCGCCTGCGGAGAGCGTCCGGCCCTCGGCTACGTCGATCAGCCGCCGCTCGTTCCCCTGATCGCCGCGGCGTCGCACGCATGGTTCGGCGTCGCGCTGACGCCGCTGCGCCTCGCCCCGGCCCTGGCGATGGCGGCGACCGTGGCGCTGACGGCGAACTTCGCCAAGCGCCTTGGCGGCGGCCGCTACGCGCAGTGGCTCGGCGGACTGGCGACGTTGCTCAGCCCCGTCCTCATGGTGGATGGCGTGCTGCTGTCCACCGACATGCTGCAGCCGCTGACCTGGCTCGCGTGCAGTTGGCTTCTCGTCCGGCTCATCGAGACCCGCGACGAGCGCATCTGGCTGGCGTTCGGCGTCGTCGTCGCGATCAGCCTTTGGAGCAAATATCTGATCGGATTCTTTCTCGTCGGCTTGGCGTTCGGGATCGTCGCGACGCCGCTGCGGCGCTCGCTCGCCAAGCCCTGGATCTACGCCGGCGCGGCTGTCGCGGTGCTGCTTGTGGCGCCGAACGTCATCTGGCAGGGCGAGCACGGCTGGCCTTTTCTCGAACTGAGCAAGGCCGGCGTCAGCGGGAAAAACCTGGCTCTGTCGCCGCTCGCATTTCTGGGCCAGCAGGCGCTCATCGCCGGTCCGACCTTGGCGCCCCTATGGGTCGCGGGCCTATGGAGTCTCGCCGCGCGTCCAGGGCAACCCGAACTGCGCGCATTCCCCATCGCCTATATCGTGATGACGGCGATCTTTCTCCTCACGCATGGCAAGGCCTATTATCTCGCGGCCTTCTATCCCACGCTGTTCGCCGCCGGCGCCGTCGCCTTCGAACGCTGGTTTCCCAATCGCAGGTTGCGAAGGGCCGTGGTCGGCGTAATCGTCGTCGGCGGGCTCGCGGCGGTCCCGCTCGCTTTGCCGATCCTGCCTCCCGATCAACTCATCGCCTATTCCCGCGCGCTCCGATTGACACCGTCAGTCACTGCGATGGAACGCGGCGCGCAAAGCCAGCTGCCGCAATATTTCGCCGACATGTTCGGCTGGCGAGAGATGGCGGAGCAGGTGTCGGCGGTCTATCAAGCGCTGCCGGACGCCGATCGTCGCCGCGCGGTGTTCTTCGGCCGCAACTACGGCGAAGCCGCCGCGCTCCAGATCTATGGCCCCTCATTCGGCGGACCGCCGGCGATCAGCGGACACAATAGCTACTTTCTCTGGGGCCCGGATGGATACGACGGCTCGGTCGTCATCATGCTCGGCGCCGCTGGCTCAGGGCTCGCGGCGAAATATTACGACGATATCCGCACCGCAGGCCGCATCGAGAGCCAGTATGCGATGCCGAGCGAGACCAATGTCTCGATCATCGTCCTGCGCTCGCCGCGAGTCCCCTTGAGCGAGGTTTGGCCTGCACTGAAACACTACGAATAGTGCGGCGCTTCGAGGGCAAACGAGCGGGCGGCGGTGTTCGCGCCGCCCGCGCCGCGCTCACGCCTGGATCAAGTCGCCGAACAGCACCCAGCTCTGGCCATCGAATTTGGCGAGTTGCATCTGGCGGATGGGGTTGTAGTTGGTCGGCGAGGTGTTGAGCTTCATGCCGGGCAGCAGCACCGGCACTTCGAAATCCTTAAGGTTGGCGGCCTCCTTCATGATGCGCTCGCGCGACAGGTCGGCGCCGCATTGCTTGAGCACCTGGACCATCGTGATCGCAGCGCCATAGCCGTAGACGATGTTGTTGTCGGTCTGGCTCGCACCCGGCATGTATTTGTTCATGAAGTCGCGCCATGTAGCGATACCCGCATCGTCCTTCCAGGTCGGGTCGGTCGGCTCTTTGCCATAGGCGCCGGTCAGCGCCCCGACGCATTTCTCGAGGCCGGCCGGCTTCAGCACCGCGCCGACGGAATAGGAGACATTGGTGAGATATTCGAGCGGCTTCCAGCCGACGTCATATGCCTTGCGCAACGCCTGGGCGGCGAATTTGGGCGTCGCGGCGATGACGAAGGTGTCGGCGCCGGAGCTTTGCAAGTCGATGATCTGCGAATCGACCGTCGGCTCGGAGGTCTCGTAGGAGGTCTCTTTGACGACCATGGCGGCGTATTTGTCGCCGAAGATATCCTTCAGGCCGATCAGATAATCCTTGCCGAAATCGTCGTTCTGATAGAGCACGCCGATCTTGGCGTTTGGCTTGTTGGCCTGGATATGCTTGGCGTAAATGCGCGCCTCGGTCTGGTAGCTCGGGTTGTAGCCCATGGTCCAGGGATAATGCTTGTAATCGCCGAATTTGCTCGCCCCGGTGGACACGAACAACTGCGGAACCTTGTTTTCGTTGAGATAGTCGCGGATCGCCGAATTCGGCGCGGTGCCCAGGGTGTTGAACGTGAACGCGACCTGCTCCTGCTCGATGAGGCGACGAATTTGCTCGACGGTCTTGGGCGGGCTGTAACCGTCGTCGAGGCTGATCAGGTTGATCTTGCGCCCGTTCACCCCGCCCTGCTCGTTGATCATCTTGAAATAGGCCTCCTCCGTGCGGCCGATGACGCCATAGGCCGAGGCCGGGCCGCTGTAGGGCATGGTCTGGCCGATCTTGATCTCCGTGTCGGTAACCCCAGGCGCATTCGCCGCCAGCGAGGGCCAAGGCCGCATCGCCAGCGCCGCGGCGCCGGCGCCGCCTGCTTTCAAAATGGCACGTCGTGAGATCATCATTTCCTCCCTCTTTGTTGCGCTCGCGTTTCGGCGCGGCGCGATTGAAACGCTTCAAGCCCCGCGCAGCCGTGCGAAGGCCGCGACGAGCTTGCGTCCGGCGCCCGCCGCGCCCGAGGGCGCCGCATACATGATCAGGATCAGCAACAGTCCGTAGATCGCCCAGGGCATCGCCTTGGCGCTCTCGCCGAACACGTCGGAGATGGCGTCGGCGATATTGGGAATGAACTCGATGAAGATGGCGCCGACGACGACGCCGGGGATCGAAGCGAGGCCGCCGACGACGATGCCGACCACGAACGACAGCGAGAGGAACAAGCCGAAACTGTCGGGCGAGACGAAGCCGACGATCAGGCTCATCAGCGCGCCGGCGACGCCGGTGTAGGCGGCGCTGACGCCGAAGGTCGTCGTCTTGTAGAGCGCGGCGTCGACCCCCATCGTCTCGGCCGCAATCGGATGGTCGCGGATCGCGATCAGCGCCCGCCCGATGCGGCTATGCACGAGGTTCGAGGCGGCCCAGAACAGCGGCGCCGCAAAGGCGAGGCACACGAGGTAAAGCCACTGGTCGCGCGTCAGCGGCAGGCCGAGCGGCGCCTGCGGCTTCGTCAGCAGCAGGCCCTGCACGCCGCCGGTGTAGGCGTCGAACGCCTTGAACTTGAGGAGCTGCGGCGTCGCCATAGCCAGGGCGAAAGTCGCAAGCGCGAGATAGAGCCCGCCGAGCCGCAGCGCCGGCAGGCCGAACAGGAATCCGGCGACGAAGCAGACGACCCCGGCGATCGGGATCGCGAGGGCGTAGGGGACATGGAACTTGACAATCAGGATCGCCGCCGCATAGCCGCCGATCGCGAAGAACGCGCCGTGGCCGAGCGAGATCTGGCCGTTGACGCCGGTCAAGAGATTGAGGCCGAGCAGCGCGACGGCATAGACGACGACCTGCGACAATTGGAAGGTCTGGTAGCCGCTCGCCACGAAGGGCAGCACGAGGGCGCCGACGACAACGAGAGCGATCGCAAACCCGCGCGCCCTCGCCTCTATCGGCATCGCGGCGGCTGTTGCTAAACTCATGCGGCGGCTCCTCTCATACGCGTGTCACGATCACCCGGCCGAACAGGCCGGAGGGCTTGGCGACCAGCACCCCGACGATGATCGCCAGGGCGACCGAGAGCTTGATCTCGCTGCCGACGAGATAGGCGCCGGCGAGGTTCTCGAGCACGCCGACGAGGAAGCCTCCCGCGGCCGCCCCCCAGGGATTGTCGATCCCGCCGAGCAGCGCGGCGGCGAAACCGTAGAGCAATATGCCGCCCATCATGTTGGGATCGAGATAGACGATCGGCGCAGCCATCATTCCGGCGACCGCGCCGACGGCCGCCGCAAGGCCCCAGCCGATCGCCAGCATTCGCCCCACGTCGATGCCGACGAGACGCGCCGACACGGGATTTTGGGCGGCCGCGCGCATTGCGAGTCCCAGCGGGGTGAAGCGGAAGAAGGCGTAGATCAGCGCGAGCATCACCAGCGTCACGCCGATCGCGCCCATTTCGTGCGGCGAGATGTAGCCGGCGCCGAAGCGCGCGGTGTCGGGGAACGGGCTGTCGAAGGTCTGGATCTCATAGGTGAAGAGCCAGCCGGCGACGCTGTTGATGATGACGAGCAGGCCGATGAAGACGATGACCACCGTCAGCACCGGCGCCCCGTCGAAGCGGCGAATCACGAGCCGCTCGATCGCCGCGCCGACGAGGAACGAGATCGCCACCGTGAGAATGAACGCGACCCAATAGGGCAAGCCCGCCTGGATCATCGCCCAGGCGAGATAGGTCGACAGCATGGCCATCTCGCCCTGCGCGAAATTCACCAGGCGCGTCGCCTGGTAGATCATCACGATCGCCAGCGCGACGCAGGCGTAGATGCTTCCCATCGCGAGGCCGGAGAGGAGTTGGTGCGTGAGCGCGAACATCCCTGCCCTTTCAATAGCCGAGATAGACGCGGCGCACAGATTCGTCGGCGCGCACCTCGCTCGAGGCGCCGCTCACCGCGACGCGGCCGGTCTCCAGGAGAAAGGCGCGGTCGGCGAGATCGAGCGCGAGATTGGCGTTCTGCTCGACGATCAGCATACTGACGCCCTCCTCGCGGTTGATCGCGGCGAGGATGCGGAAGATGTCCTTGACGACCAGCGGCGCGAGCCCGAACGAGGGCTCGTCGAGCAGCAACAGGCGCGGGCGCAGCATCAGCGCGCGGGAGATCGCCAGCATCTGCTGCTCGCCGCCGGATAGCGAGCCAGCCTGCTGATGGCGCCGCTCCTCGAGGCGGGGAAAGTGGTCGAAGGCGCGCCTGAGATCGCGCGCAACCTCGCTTCTGTCCTTTCGCGTATAGGCGCCGAGGCGAAGGTTCTCCTCGACCGTCAGCTCGAGAAAGGTGCCGCGTCCGTCCGGCACGTGAGCGATCCTGCGGCGCGCGGCCTCCTCGGCTTCCCTAGGGCTGAAGGGCGCGCCCTCGAAGAGAATTTCGCCTTGGCGACGAACCATCGCGCAGAGCGCGCGCAGCAACGTCGTCTTGCCGGCGCCATTGGCGCCCAGCACCGCCGTCACGCCGCCCTCCTCGACCGTAAGATCGACGTCGAACAGCGCCTGCGTCTGACCGTAGTAAGCGCTGAGGCGGCGCGTTTCGAGCAAGGCCGCCATCAGCTTGCGTCTCCGAGATAGGCGCGCACGACGTCGGGGTTGCAGCGCACCTCAGCGGGCGGGCCGTCGGCGATGACGCGGCCGAAATCGAGCGCGACGACCTGGTCCGAGACGCGCATGACGAGGTTCATGTGGTGCTCGACGAGCAGAACGCTGATGCCGCGCCGGTCGCGGATCGCCTGGATCTCGGCCCTCAGCGCGTCGACCTCCTCGTGACTGAGGCCCGCCGCCGGCTCGTCGAGCAGCAGCAGCTTCGGCTCGAGCGCGAGCGCGCGGGCGAGTTCGACCCGCTTGCGCGTACCGAACGGCAACTCGCGCACCAGCGTTCCAGCTACCGCGGCGAGGCCGAATTCCTCGATCAGCGCCATTGCACGCTCGCGGATGCTGCGTTCCTCGCGGCGCGCGCCGGGCAGGCCGAGCGCGTTGACGAGGAAGCCGCCTCGCGCGATCGCGTGCGTGCCGACCATCACGTTTTCGAGCACGGTCATCGTGTCGAACAGCGCAAGATTCTGGAAGGTGCGGGCGACGCCGAGCCGCGCGATCTCGTACTTGCCGAGGCGCTCGATCGGGCTTCCCTCGAAGCGGATCTCGCCGCGCTGGGGCCGATAGAGCCGCGAGAGGCAGTTGAACAACGTGGTCTTGCCCGCCCCGTTCGGGCCGATCAAGCCGCAAATCTCGCCGCGCGCGACATCGAAACAGACGTCATCGAGCGCGACGACCCCGCCGAAGCGCACCGTCAGGCCATCGATCGAGAGAAGCGGCCGCAACGCAGCGGGCCGCGCTGGCGGCCGGGCGCGCAAGTCGGCAACGGACGGCGTCGAAAGCCCCATCGGTCGCTTCCACCCTGAATTTCATTCTGACTTTGTTTTTTTACGGAGTTTCACCGCTTCCGAGGGATTTGTCACCACCCTTTTCCATAATCGCGACGCGAGACTGACTTTTGTCTTAGCCGCCCGCTCAGGATGCAGCGCTGCCGCTGATCTCGTCGAGAAAGCTCAGCACCCCGGCTTTATAGACTTTGTCACCGACCGCGAGATTGTGGTCGCGGCCGGGAATATCGAGAGCCTGGCCATTGCGAAACATCGCCGCCAGCCGATGCGCATCGCCCGCCACCTCGTCGCGCGTTCCAATCGCGACCAGGGTCCGCGCGGCGATGCTCGCGACCTCCGCCTGGCTCAGGGTCTGGCGCGAGCCGCGGATGCAGGCCGCCAGAGCCGCCCGGTCGCTCTTCGTCTGCTCGGCGAAAGCGCGGAACATGCGCTGCATCGGATCGGCGAGGCTGTCGAGCGAGGGCGCCTCCATCGCGTCGGCGATGCCGAGCGGCAACCCGACCCCGTCCACCAGATGGTCGCCGAGGCCGCCGAGGATCAGCGCGCGAACGCGCTCGGGCGCCGCCAAAGCGAGAAAGCTCGCAATGCGCGCGCCCATCGAATAGCCCATCACGTCGGCGCGGCCGATGCCCAAGTGGGCGAGCAAATTGGCGGCGTCGCGCGCCATCGCCGCCGAATGATAGTCGGCGGGCTCATAGAGCTTCTCGCTCTCGCCGTGGCCGCGATTGTCGAAGGCGACGACGCGCCGGCCCGCCTTGGACAGGGTCTCGACCCAGCGCGGATTGACCCAGTTGATGCGGTGATTCGAAGCGAAGCCGTGAATCAGAAGGATCGGCTCGCCTCGGTCAGGCCCCTCGGGGGCGACGTCGAGGAAGGCGATACGCACGCCGTCGGATGAGAAATGCTGGATCATGCGGTCCGCTCCGTGAATTCTATCGCGACGCAAATAGACGGCCCGCGCCGGGCTGAAAAGACACCACCGACGCGGCGACTTGCGTAGGCGGCGTACATTGCTATCAATGATGACGGAGCCCGAATGTGGCCAGCTCAGCTTGACCATTCGCAATCTCGAGGAGTCCTTGAAGTCCCGCCTGCGCGTCCAGGCGGCGACCCACGGCCGCTCGATGGAAGAGGAGGCCCGCGCTTTGCTGCGCGCCGCCCTTTCGTCTGAGGATCGCGAAGCGAAGGGCCTCGGCAGCGCCATCCACGCGCTTTTCCGCGAGTTCGTCGGACTCGAGATCGCTGTGCAGCCGAGAGAACCGATGCGGGAACCGCCAAGCTTCGAGTAATGCCGCTCCTGGCGCCAGGACGGCGACGCCACGACATCGCGCGAGCCGTCGAGACCGTCTTCGCGAACCTCTTTCGCCAGCGCGTACTGCCCTTCAATTCCGCGGCCGCTTCGGCCTACGCCGACATCGCCGCCGTTCGCCGTCGCGCCGGGCGTCCCATCTGCGCCTTCGACGCTGCGATCGCCGCCATCGCTCGCTCGCGAGGCGTGGCGCTCGCCACTCGGAACTCGGCGGACTTCGAGGGATGCGGAGTGGATCTGATCAATCCATGGAAGCAAAATCAACGTTAGGACCGCATTAGCCGCCTTATCTTGCCAGCTCCCCCGAAGGGGGCCAATGTCCGGGCGGCCTTCAACATCCGAGCCGCCGCGCATGATCCCGAACCGCCCTGCCGCCCTGAACTTCGACCTCGGCGAAAGCGCCGACATGATCCGCGAATCCGCGCGCGAATTCGCCGACGGCGAGATCGCGCCGCGCGCCGCCGCGATCGATCGCGACAACCAATTCCCCAGGGATCTCTGGCCCAAGATGGGCGCGCTTGGGTTGCACGGAATCACGGCGCCTGAGGAGTACGGCGGCCTCGGGCTCGGCTACCTCCAGCATTGCGTCGCGGTGGAGGAAGTCTCGCGGGCCTCGGCCTCGGTCGGCCTCTCCTACGGCGCGCATTCCAACCTCTGCATCAATCAGCTCGTGCGCAACGGGAACGAGGCGCAGAAGCGGCGCTATCTGCCCAAGCTCGTCTCGGGCGAGCATGTCGGGGCGCTGGCGATGTCCGAGCCCGGCGCCGGCTCCGACGTCGTCTCGATGACGACGCGCGCCGACAGGAAGGGCGGGCGCTATGTCATCAATGGCGCGAAGATGTGGATCACCAACGGCCCGGTCGCCGACACGCTGATCGTCTACGCCAAGACGGACCCCGCAGCCGGGCCGCGCGGCATCAGCGCCTTTCTGATCGAGCGCGGCATGAAGGGCTTTTCCACCGGAACCAAGCTCGACAAGCTCGGCATGCGGGGATCGGACACCTCCGAGCTGATCTTCAGCGATTGCGAGGTTCCCGAGGAGAACCTGCTCGGCGAAGTCGGACGCGGCGTCAACGTCTTGATGAGCGGGCTCGACTACGAGCGCGTGGTGCTCGCCGCCGGGCCGCTCGGCATCATGCAGGCGGCGATGGACGTCGTTCTGCCCTATGTCCATGAGCGCAAGCAGTTCGACCAGCCGATCGGCGCCTTCCAACTCGTCCAGGGCAAGCTCGCCGACATGTATGTCGTCATGAACGCCGCTCGCGCCTACGTCTACGCGGTGGCGAAGGCGTGCGACCGCGGCGAGACGTCCCGCGAAGACGCCGCCGGCGCGATCCTCTACGCGGCCGAGCGCGCGACGCAGGTTGCGCTCGACGCGATTCAAATCCTCGGCGGCAACGGCTACACCAACGACTATCCGGTCGCCCGCCTCTTGCGCGACGCCAAGCTCTACGAGATCGGCGCCGGCACCAGCGAGATCCGTCGCATGCTGATCGGGCGCGAATTGTTCGCGAAGAGCCAATGAATGCGATCGATCGCACGCACGTTGGCGCTCCCGACGCGATGCGGGCGCCTTCCGACGCCCCTCCCGTCGAATGGGTGGTCGCGCCCGGCCTCATCGACTACCCCGCCGCGCTCGACGAGATGGAATCGCGCGCCGAGGCGATTGCGGAAGGGCGCGCGGCGGAGCGGGTCTGGCTCATCGAGCATCCCCCGCTCTACACCGCGGGCACCAGCGCCAAGCCAGCCGACCTCCTCGATGCACGCTTTCCCGTCTTTCGCGCCGGGCGCGGCGGTCAGTTCACCTATCACGGGCCGGGCCAAAGGGTCGCCTATGTGATGCTCGACCTCAAGCGGCGCCGTCCCGACGTGCGCGCGTTCGTCGGCGTGCTGGAGCGCTGGCTGATCGATGCGCTCGCCGCCTTCGGCGTGATTGGCGAGACGCGCGAGACGCGCGTCGGCGTCTGGGTCGCGCGGCCCGACAAGCCACGGGGAATCGACGGCTCGATGGCCGAGGACAAGATCGCCGCCATCGGCATTCGCGTGCGCCGGTGGGTGTCGTTTCACGGCGTCGCGCTCAACGTCGCGCCCGACCTGTCGCATTTCCAGGGCATCGTTCCCTGCGGCATCGGCGAAGCGCACTACGGCGTGACGAGCCTCAGCGACCTCGGCCGCGCCGCCTCGATGGCGGACGCGGATGCGGCGCTCAGAGCCGCCTTCGAGGCGCGCTTCGGACCGACGCTGGCGGACGCCGCGCGCTTGGCTTAGGAAAGCGGACCCGACCTCCGCCTCGACAGGCTCCCCATGTACGCCGGCCCCCGGCATGATCGCGACCGCATCGACGGGCTGGCGACCTTCGCCGCCGCCGCCTTTCTCACCGGCATGGGCCTCGTCGCCGCGCTGGCGCGCGTCGGCGCGCCGGATCGCCTGGTCGAGGCGCTCGGACCGCTGATCGCTCTCGTCGGCCTTCTCGTCATCGGCGCGCTGACCCGCACCGCGCGGCTGGCGGATTTCCTCGCCGCGCGGCGCGCGATACCGTCGCTCTATGGCGGCCTCGCCTTCGCCGCGACCGCCGCGGGATCGGTCCTCGCGCTCGCGGGCGAGCCCGGCGGTCCGATGCCCTTGCCCGGCGCATTCGTCGCGCTCGGCCTCGCGATCGCGGCGCTGATCGTCGGCCCTCTCCTGCGCGCCGCCAATGCGAGCGCCGTCAGCGACGTCTTGGCGACGCGATTTCCCATCGCGCGCTGGCCGCTCTTCCTCGTGCTGTGGGCGTGCGGCCTGCTCGCGACGATCGCCGGCCTCGACGCCGCCGTCGACGTCATCGTCGCGCATGTCGGCCAAAGCCGGCGGGCGGCGGAAATCATCGTCGCAATCGCGCTCGCCCTGACCGTCGTCCCCGGCGGGCTCAAGGGGTTGCTCTGGAGCGACGCGGCGAGCGCGGGCGGCGCCCTGGCGATCGCGGCGATCGGATCGGGCTTGGCGTGGCTCGGCGCGGGAGCGGCGGCGCCGGCGCCGATCGTCGGTTGGCTGACCGAACTGCAAGCGCCGGCCGACGCCAAGACGCTGCTGCTCGACGCCGCCGTCGCACTCGGCGTCGGGACGTTTTTCGTGTTTCTCTCCCCGGCGATCGGGGCGCCGCCCGGCCGCGCGACGCGAACCGGGCTCTCCGGCCTGCTGCTCACATGTCTCGCTTTCGCGCTCGGCGCGTACAGCCTCGCCGCTTTCGGGCCGCGCGGCGCAGCAGGCGCGCCCTCCCCGGCGGTCGGCGCGCTCGTCGGCGCGGCGACGTGGTTGCCGGCCCTCGCGCTGGCGCGCGCAGGCGTCCTCGGCGCCTCGCGCGCGGCCGGCGTCGACCTCGCCACCGCCTACGGTCGCCTCGCCGTCCTCGCCAGCGCCCGCATCGCGCGGGCTCGGCTGATGATGCTCACGGTCATCGCGATCGCGACCGCAGCGTCGGACGCTCGGCTCCTCACCGCGTCCCAGGCGATCGTTCTCGCGCTGTCGCTCAATCTGGCGCTCGTCGCGCCCTCGCTCGCGCTCGCCGCAGCCACGCGCTGGCGCTCGCCTGCGGCGTACGCTGCGCTGGCGGCGGGCTCGACGGCGCTGGCCGAACTCGCCCTCCGCATCGGCGTCAAAGCGACGCCGCGCGAGATTCTCGTCAGCGGTCTGATCGCCGGCGCCGCCGCGCTGATCGCGGGGGTCGCGGCAGGCGCCGGGGCGGCGTGGGTCTTCGGCCCGCAGCGACGCGTCGCCCGCGCCGACCCCTTCAGCGATCTTCCCTTCGAGGCGAACGAATGAGCCTCACCCGACGAGCTTGCGGCGCGCCTCCTCGTAGACGCGGCGGTCTCCGGCGGCGATGATGCGTCCGCCTCCGGCGGCGTCCTCTCCGTCCCACGTCGTCATGATCCCGCCCGCGCCATTGACGATCGGCGCCAGCGCCACGACGTCATGCGGCTTGAGGTTGGTCTCGATCACGAGATCGACGAAGCCGCCCGCAAGCGCGCAATACGCGTAGCAATCGCCGCCGTAGCGCACGAGACGGGCCATCTCTTCGACTTGTCGATAGGCTCGCCGGTCGGCGTCGTCGCGAATGAGCGCCGGGCTCGTCGTCATCACTGTCGCCTCGGCGAGGCTGGCGCAAGCGCGGGTATGAAGCCCACGCGTCGACCACTCGCTCGGCGGCGCTTCGCCGCGCGAAGGAGCGAGGCAGCGCACGCGCGAGCGCTTGCCGTCGCCGAAATAGCGCTCCCGCGTAAAGGGCTGGGACATCATGCCGTAGACGGGGGCGCCACGATGCATCAGCCCGATCAGGGTGCCCCAGGTCGGCAGGCCGGAGATGAAGCTCTTGGTGCCGTCGATCGGATCGAGCACCCAGACATACTCCGCGTCCGGCCGGTCCTGGCCATATTCCTCACCGATGACGCCATGGGCGGGAAAGGTCTGCGCGATCAGTCGCCGCATCGCCGCCTCGGCGCCGCGATCCGCCTCGGTGACCGGATCGAACACGCCTCCGCGCGATTTGTCCTCGGCGCCCATCGCGCTGCGAAAAAAGGGAAGAATCACCTCGCTGGAAACCTGCGCGAGTCGATCGACGAAAGCGGCAAAATCCACCGCGGTCATGTGAGACGCCCTGAACGGGCCAACAAGACTTGCAAAGAACGCATATCAGCTATTCCTATCTATAAGAGACGATTCCGGAAATGGAGCGTTGAATTCCCTGTAAACCCCTGCATTCCGCAAGGTTCTCGCCGCCGGCCTTCTTTGGGCGCGCGAATCGCTGTTGCAGAATGGTCGCACACCGTGCATTCGTTGTCTGACCCCGCAGAAATATCTTGCATTTGTTGCGACGCAAGGACATATTGTTGCGGTGCGGCATGACCTGCCGCATATGCCCTCCTTGGGCGTTTCCTCCCTAAACTCAAGGCCGCCGTGGCGACATGGCGGCCTCCTTTTTCTAGGCCTCCGATTCGTTTCCCAGCCTTTTGCGGAATCATTCCGCCGCCAGACGCCCCATCTCCGCGATTCGGGCCGTCAGCGCCGCGGCCGCCGCGAACAGCGCCTCGCTCAGCCCCTCGGCCCGCTCGAGCTTCACGATGCGCCGCTCGTCCATATAAAGCGCGCGGTTGATCTCGATCTGCACCGCATGGCGTGCGCCGGCGGGAGAGCCGTAGTGCTCGGTGATGAAACCGCCGGCGTAGGGCTTGTTGCGCCGCACCCGATAGCCCCGCTCGATCAGCGCCGATTCGAGCACGTCGACGATCCAACCCGCCGCGCTGGTGCCGAATCGGTCGCCGAGAACGACATCGAGCGGCGCTCCCTCGGCGAGCGTCGAAGGCATCGAATGACAATCGATCAAGATCGCCAGGCCGAACCGCGCGCGGGCCCGCTCGATCAGCGCGCCGAGACGCTCGTGATACGGCCTGTGGAAGGCCGCGATTCGGCCGAGGCCGTCGGCGACAGGGATACGCCCGCGATAGATCGGCTGCGTGTCGCCGACGACGCGAGGAATCACCCCCAGCCCCGCTGCGACGCGCAGCGAGCGGGTGTTGGCGTAGGCTGGAAGGGCGCCCTCGAACATTTGCGGGTCGAGTTCGAACGGTTCCCGGTTGAGATCGAGAAAGGCACGCGGAAAGTGCGCCCGCAGCAGCGGCGCGCCGAGCGCGACGCAAGGCAGGAACAGCTCGTCGACGAAGGCGTCTTCAGAGCGGCGCAACGCGAGCGGATCGAGTCGCGAAGCGGCGAGAAAGCGCTTGGGATAGCGCGCGCCGGAATGCGGCGAATTGAACACCAACGGCGCGGCGAGGACGCGCGGTTCGACGACATCGAACGGCGGCTGCAGTTCCGCCTCTTCCGTCCATCCCGCTTCGCTCATTTCGACCCGCACTCCTCAAGCGATCCGCCGCGCCCGACTTTATCATAATCGCAATCCCGCCTTACCTCGAAGGGCGAGCTGCAATAAAGTCGCGCCGCCTTCACTCGATTTTTACTCGATGCAGGCGAGGATGGCGACATTTAGAGGACCCCTGATGAACGCGCCGGCTGAAGTCACTCCCCGTATTCTCCTTGCCGAAGACGACGGCGACATGCGTCGTTTCCTGGTCAAGGCGCTGCAAAACGCCGGTTACAGCGTCGCCTCCTTCGACAACGGCCTCTCCGCCTACAACCGCCTGCGCGAAGAGCCGTTCGAACTCCTTTTGACCGACATCGTCATGCCGGAAATGGACGGCATCGAACTGGCGCGCCGCGCGACCGAGCTCGATCCGGAGATCAAGGTGATGTTCATCACCGGCTTTGCCGCCGTGGCGCTCAATCCCGACAACAAGGCGCCGCGCGACGCGCGGGTTCTCTCCAAGCCCTTCCACCTGCGCGACCTCGTCAACGAGGTCCAGAGGCTGTTGCAAGCCGCTTAGCACGCCCGCGGCCTGACGCGAGCCACCGCATCCGCTATGATGGGCCGCCGGCGGCGCGTCGTCCACAGCCGGAGGGCCGGGGGCGGCTCGCCCGCAGCCGGACATCCAAGCGGGTCAGGCGGAGGCTCGAATGTCCACTGTCCGTCGCTTCCTCCTGGCTCTCGCGGCGGCGTCCGCCCTTGCTTCGGCGCCGCTCGGCGCGGCCTTCGCGCAGGAGCGGCCCGCTGCAGCGCGCGAGGCCAAGCCGCAGCCTCCCACTGGCCCTTCCCTCCCCGCTGATGTCACGTCCGCATTCACCCTGAGCCTCGGCGGCCGCGCCCTCTCCTTCAAGGCGACCGCCGGCTCGATCCGGCTGAGCGACGGCAGCGGCGCCTTGCAGGCGGAGGTCGCCTATGTCGCCTACCGGCTCGACGGCGCCGACGCCGCCAGGCGGCCGGTGACCTTCGCCATCAACGGCGGACCCGGCGCCGCCTCGGCCTGGCTGCAGCTTGGCGCGCTCGGGCCATGGCGGCTGCCGATGCAGGGCCTTACGCCTTCGACGCCGCCGGTCCTCATCGATAACGCGGAGACCTGGCTCGATTTCACCGATCTTGTCTTCGTCGACCCGCCCGGGACCGGCTACAGCAAGATCGTCGGCGACGAAGACGTGAAGAAGCGGTTCTGGTCGGTCGACGGCGACATCGACGCGCTGAGCGCCGTCATTCGCCGCTGGCTGGTCGCCAACGAGCGGCTGCTATCGCCCAAATTCATAGTCGGCGAGAGTTACGGCGGCTTTCGCGGCCCTCACCTCGCCGAGCGTCTGGCGTCCAGGGACGGCGTCGGAGTGAGCGGTCTCGTGCTCATCTCGCCCGTGCTGGATTTCGGCGCCTACGAGGACAGGCCGAACAATCCGTTCCCGCTCCTGACCCGCTTGCCCTCTTATGCGGCGGCCTATCGGGAAAAGAGCGGGCCAGTCTCGCGCGCCGACCTCGCCGATGTCGAGCGCTATGCGGTGGGGGACTATCTCGCCGATTGGCTGCGCGGCCCACGCGATCCTGCGGCGGTCGAGCGCCGCGAGCAGCGCGTCGCCGCCTTAACCGGCTTGGACCCCGCGACCGTCCGCCGGTTCGGCGGCGCGATCGACAAGGACGAGTTTCTCCACGAGTTCGACCGATCGCAAGGCAAGGTCGCCGCCTTCTACGACGCGACCATCTCGGCCTACGATCCCTTCCCGGCCGCCGATCGCAGCGATGCGCTCGATCCGGTCCTGCCCGGCTTCGAGGGCCCGCTCACCAGCGCGATCGCCGACCTCTACGCCCGAAGGCTCGGCTGGAAGATCGAAGCCCGCTACGAACTCCTGAACGAGGCGGTCGACCGCGCCTGGAACTGGGGTTCGCGCCTGAGCCCGCCGGAATTGATCACCGCGCTGCGGCGGATGCTCGCGCTCGACCCGCATTTCCGGGTCCTCATCAGTCATGGGCTGACCGACGTGCAGACGCCCTATCTGGCCACCCAGCTCCAGCTCGATCAGATTCCGGACTACGGGCCGCCCGGGCGCCTGATGCTGAAAGTCTACGCGGGCGGGCATATGCACTACAGCCGCGACGATACGCGCAAAGCCTTGCACGACGAGGCGAGGCGCCTCATCGAAGGCCCGTCCGGCGGGGCGCCGTAAACCAAACCCGAAAAAAGCCGCCTTGCCCTGGTCCTTTTCTCCAGCCCCGCCCTTGACGGGCTATCCCACGCCCCCTATCTCGGCGTCTCCGTTAGCACTCTCCTCAGGCGAGTGCCAATGGGTAGGGAGCCTCAATCCGGCCCGCCGATCAGCGCGCGGGCGAACTCGAGATAGGAAGCTGATCTCATGAAATTCCGTCCCCTGCATGACCGCGTCGTCGTTCGCCGTCTCGAAGGCGAAGAGAAGACGAAGGGCGGCATCATCATCCCGGACACCGCCAAGGAGAAGCCGCAAGAGGGCGAGATCATCGCCGCTGGACCCGGCGCTCGCGACGAGAGCGGCAAGCTCGTCCCGCTCGACGTCAAGGCGGGCGACAAGGTGCTGTTCGGCAAGTGGAGCGGCACCGAAGTGAAGATTGACGGTCAGGACCTTCTGATCATGAAGGAATCCGACATCATGGGCGTGATCGCCTAATCCGGATTCTTCGCTAGCGATTTAATTCGGCCTAAACGGCCAGGAGATTGAAGAGATGGCAGCCAAAGACGTACGTTTTTCCTCTGACGCTCGCGAGAAGATGCTGCGCGGCGTCGACATTCTCGCCAATGCGGTCAAGGTGACGCTGGGCCCGAAGGGCCGTAACGTCATCCTCGACAAGTCGTTCGGCGCTCCTCGCATCACCAAGGACGGCGTCACCGTCGCCAAGGAGATCGAGCTCGACGACAAGTTCGAGAACATGGGCGCGCAGATGGTGCGCGAAGTCGCCTCCAAGACCAACGACACCGCCGGCGACGGCACCACGACCGCCACGGTGCTCGCCCAGGCGATCGTCCGGGAAGGCGCGAAATACGTCGCCGCCGGCATGAACCCGATGGACCTCAAGCGCGGCGTCGATCTCGCGGTCGCCGAGGCGGTCAAGGACATCGCCAAGCGCTCCAAGAAGATCAAGGACAGCGCCGAAGTCGCGCAGGTCGGCACGATCTCGGCCAACGGCGACAAGTCGATCGGCAAGATGATCGCCGACGCGATGCAGAAGGTCGGCAACGAGGGCGTCATCACGGTTGAAGAGGCCAAGAGCCTGGAGACCGAGCTCGACGTCGTCGAGGGCATGCAGTTCGACCGCGGCTATCTCTCGCCCTATTTCATCACCAACGCCGAGAAGATGGTCGCCGAGCTCGAGGACGCCTACCTCCTCATCCATGAGAAGAAGCTCTCCTCGCTGCAGCCGATGCTCCCCGTCCTCGAGGCGGTCGTGCAGACCGGCAAGCCGCTCGTCATCATCGCCGAGGACATCGAGGGTGAGGCGCTCGCCACGCTCGTCGTCAACAAGCTGCGCGGCGGCCTGAAGGTTGCGGCGGTCAAGGCGCCTGGCTTCGGTGATCGCCGCAAGGCGATGCTCGAGGACATCGCGATCCTCACCGGCGGCCAGATGATCGCCGAAGACCTCGGCATCAAGCTCGAGAACGTGACCCTTCAGATGCTCGGCAAGTCCAAGCGCGTGCGCATCGAGAAGGAGAACACCACGATCATCAACGGCGCCGGCTCGAAGAAGGAAATCGAAGCCCGCGTCGGCCAGATCAAGGCGCAGATCGAGGAGACCACCTCGGACTACGACAAGGAGAAGCTCCAGGAGCGTCTCGCCAAGCTCGCGGGCGGCGTCGCGGTGATCCGCGTCGGCGGCGCGACCGAGGTCGAGGTCAAGGAGAAGAAGGATCGCGTCGACGACGCCCTCAACGCCACCCGCGCGGCGGTCGAGGAAGGCATCGTCCCGGGCGGCGGCGTCGCGCTGCTGCGCGCCAAGGGCGCGGTCGGCAAGCTCAAGAGCGAGAACGCCGACGAGCAGGCCGGCATCAACATCGTCCTCAAGGCCCTCGAGGCGCCGATCCGTCAGATCGTCGACAACGCGGGCGGCGAAGGCTCGATCGTGGTCGGCAAGATCGTCGACAACAAGTCGCAGACCTACGGCTTCAACGCCCAGACCGATGAATACGTCGACATGCTCGAAGCCGGCATCATCGACCCCTCCAAGGTCGTGCGCACGGCTCTGCAGGACGCGGCTTCGGTCGCCGGCCTGCTGATCACCACCGAGGCGATGGTCGCTGAGCTGCCGAAGGACAAGCCGGCCTCGCCGATGCCCGGCGGCGGCGGCATGGGCGGCATGGACTTCTGATCGCTCGATCAGATCATTCCGAGGGGAGGCCTTCCGGCCTCCCCTTTTTTTTGCTCCGCCGAGCCGGGGCGGCCCAATTCTTGCGAAGAATTCATGGAAGTTGGGCGCTTGCCGCCTTCTTTTGCGCCGAGCAGTCTGCTAGTGCGCATTCGTCGATTCCGCACATTCGATGGTCCCTGCCATATGCGAAGCCTCAGCATCGCCGTCGCCGTATTCGCGTTCGCCGCCTTTTTCGTGGGGCTGCGGCATCCCGACGTCGGCGTATTCCTGTTCTGCGGGGCGGCGTTGCTATGCGCCGGCGCGACCTATCTGTCGCAGCGCATTTCGGTGTTCTTGCGCATCTTCGAGGCGATCTTCGCGGTCGAGACGATCCTGTTCGGAATCGCCTATCTCGCCGACCAACTCGGCTTTTGGCCCTCCGCCTATGCGGACTATGCGCTGCCGTCCTCGCTGCCGCTGACGGTCGCCCTGTTCGGCTCCTTCGCCTATGCCGTCTCCTTCATCCCCGTGATCCGCAGGATGACCAACATCGCGGATCCTTATTTCCACGAGCGCGCGCCGACGGTCGCCCGCATCTGGCCGTTCCGCCCGTTCACGGTCGCGCAGAACCATCTCGCGACCGCCGCGCTGGTGTTCCTGATCGTCATCAACCAGGTCGAAGTCGCGCTCGACGTGCGCCTGTCGTTCTTCAGCCGCGACTTCTACAACGCCATGCAAGAGAAGAACCTGGCTGAGTTTTGGCACCAGCTCTTCGTTGTCTTCCTGCCCTTTGCATCAATCCTGATCGCCAGCCTCGTCGTCGAATACGTCGTCACCTCGACCTTCGTGATCCGCTGGCGGCGCTGGCTGACCGCCCGCTACATCGGCAGGTGGCTCGGCGGCGGCGCGCACTATCCGATGGCGCTCGCCGGCAGCCCGGCCGACAACCCGGACCAGCGCATCAGCGAGGACATTTACGGCTTCATCTACGGCGGCGGCGCGGGAACGGGTCTCTACGGCTATTCGGTAACGGTGCTGCAAACCCTGACGTCGCTGGTCTCCTACGCGATCGTCCTGTGGGCGCTGTCGGCGAGCTTCACCATGCCGGGCACCGCCCTCGTCATCCCCGGCCTGTTGTTCTGGATCGCCCTCGTCTACGCGGCGCTGGGCACCGCCATCACGCATCTGATCGGACGGTCGCTCATCCGCCTGAACTTCCAGCAGCAGCAATACGAAGCGAACTTCCGCTTTGGCCTCGCGCGCTTGCGCGAATACAGCGAGCAGATCGCGCTATTGCGTGGCGAGCCGGTCGAGACCGCCGAGTCGATGGGCCGCTTCGAGGATATTTTCGACAACTACATGCGCATCGTGCATGTGCGAAAGCGTCTGCGCGTCTTCACCAGCGCCTACGACCAGATCAGCCAGTATTTCCCGATCATCATCGGCGCACCCTTCTATTTCGCCGGCAAGATCCAGCTCGGCTCGCTGGTGCAGGTCGCGCGCGCGTTCGGCAACGTCAACACGTCGCTTAACTTCTTCGTCTCGCAATACGTCGGCCTCGCCGACTTCAAGGCGGTCCTCGATCGTCTGACCTCGTTCGACGAGACGATCGGGCGCGCACAGCACGTCATCTCGCACGAGCACGGGGTCCATCTCACCGCCTCGGAGTCTCGAAACCTTGCGATCGAGGACCTCGAACTCGATTTGCCGGACGGGCGCCGGCTGGCCCGCATCGAGACCTTCGCCTTCGCGGCCGACGAGCCCACGCTGCTGGTCGGGCCGTCCGGCGCCGGCAAATCGACGCTCCTGCGCGCCGTCGCGGGCGTCTGGCCCTACGGCTCCGGCACGATCGCCAAGCCGAAGGCGAGCATCATGCTGCTGCCGCAGCGGCCCTACATCCCGATCGGGGCGCTGCGCGAGGCGATCGCCTACCCGACGCCGACCCAATCCGTGCCCGACGAAGCGATCCGCGACGCGCTGGCGAAGGTTGGCCTGCCGGCGCTGATCGACCGGCTCGACGAGCACGACAATTGGCAGATGCGGCTTTCGGGCGGCGAACAGCAGCGTCTCGCGGTCGCCCGCGCGCTGCTGGCGGCGCCCGACTGGCTGTTCCTCGACGAAGCGACGTCGGCGCTCGACGAGGTGAGCGAAGCGCAGGTGTACCGCGCCATGGCCCAGACCTTGCCGCGCACGACGCTCGTCTCGATCGGCCACCGCGCGACGCTCGGCGCGTTTCACAAGCGCCGCGTCGCGCTCACGCCGCACGCCGGCGCGCCCGCGACGATGGCGGCCGAGTGAGGTTCAGAGCGAGCGGACGAGCCGCAGCGAGCCGCGCGTGCCCTTGATCACGAGATCGCCGTTGACGAGGTCCCACGAGGGTTGGTTCAGCAGCGCCGACAGGAAGCTGAACTCGATCGCCATCGTGTCCTTGTCGCACTGCTTCTTGGTCAGGGCGTAGGGGCCGACCAGCAGATGCTGGTCCTTGATCGGATACATCGTCGCCGACCACGTATTGCAGCCGGTGAAGCCCGAGCCGCGCAAGGCGCCGTCGATCTTGAGGCTGACGTCGAGCTCCGCCGACACCGGCTTGCCGTTGAGCTCGCGCAGCGACCAGGTCTCGTCGAGCGGGAAATTCTTCTGCTGCGGCGGCAGCGGCTTTGGCGCCGCCGGCGTGTCCGTGTCTCGCATCTGCGCCTGCGCAGCGCAGATCGCGCCAAGCGCGACCGCAACGATCGCCATTCGCGAAATAAGGCGTTTCATCGATTCTATCCTTGCGTTGCGCGGGACCACATCCGCCGGGCGGATATACCCAGCAGCCCGACCTCGCGCAATCCGAGCGATAGGGTCGGATCGCAGCATTTTTGCGACTTCAGGCGACTATCCACCCCTTGCGTGAAAGCGCGCCGATCCCAAATGAAACGACGCGCGGGCCCAATGGGACGCGCGTTTCGCCGGCGTCGCCAATCGGGGCGCAGGCGATCATGTCGCTTCCAATGGAGGATGTGAATATGCTGAACTATGATCTGTCCCCGTTCTATCGCTCGACAATTGGTTTCGATCGGTTGCTGTCGCTACTCGACAAGAGCGCCGGTCTCGAGGCGAGCGCGCCGACCTATCCCCCCTACAATATCGAGCGCATGGGCGAGAACGCCTATCGCATCACGCTGGCGGTCGCCGGCTTCGCGGAGAACGAACTCTCCGTCGAGACTCGCGAAAACACCCTGACCGTGCGCGGCGCGAAGGACGCCCAGCAGAAGAACGACGAGAAGCGCGACATGCTCTACCAGGGCATCGCCGCTCGCGCCTTCGAGCGTCGCTTCCATCTTGCCGACCACGTGACGGCGACCGGCGCAAGCTGCGAGAACGGCTTGCTCCACATCGACCTCGTGCGCGAGGTCCCCGAGGCGCAGAAGCCGCGCGTCATCGCGATTCAGACTGCGGGCAAGACGATCGACGTGACGCCGTCCGCCAAACAGGCGGCGTAACCAGGCCGCGCCGAAGCGCGCGGCTCGAAATGCAAAGGGCGCCTCTCAGGGCGCCCTTTTTCTTCAATCCAGCGGCGTGACCGGCAGATCGTTGACCGGCTTCGCCTTCGACCCCGGCTTGGCGTCCGTCGCCTCCGCGGGCGGCGGGGCCTTGCCGCCGGGAGGCGTCGAAGCCCCGTTGGCAGTCACGGTCGGGCTGGCCCCCGGCGCCGCCGCTGAGCCGGGCGGTTCGCCCTTGGCGGGATGTGCCGCAACGGCAGCCCCCGGCGAAGCCGCTGTCGCGGCCGGAGCGGTCGCCGCGGAGCCGGCCGAAGCCTCGGTGCGCGTCGCGGGCGCCGAAGCCGGCGTCTTGGCGAGCGGAGTGCTTCTGTGCCTGGCCTCATGCGGCTTGGGCCTGGGACTGTCGCCGCTGTCGCCCACGTCGGGGGAAGTCGTCCGAGGCGCCCCGGTGCCGAGCGCGGGATCCTCCTGGCGGGCGAATTGGTCGCGAGGCGGGGGCTGGTCGATATCGGCGGGCGGCCGCGTATCTGGGCCCCACATGCTCTCTTCGGAGTCCGTCTCGCGCGGCGCGTCGCGCCAGCGCGCCGGCTGCGTCCGGTAGCGCTCGATGATGCGGCCCGACTGGGCGTCGATCACGAGGCGCTCCGGGTTGCGTCCGCCAGGGCTGACGACATCGGCGAGCCAGACGCCGCCGCGCTGCTTCAGCGGGCCAGTCAGCGCGTAGCCTGACAGGTCCAGCCGACGTTCGATGTCGTAAGCGGAAGGCGCGAAGAACGAGAACAGACCCTGCGCCTTTGCGGTCGGCGCGAGCGCGAGAAGCGCTGTGGCCGCCGCCGCGAATTGGATGGATCGTCTCAGCCGCCGTGCGGCGCTCTGGTTCTCGAGCATGGTCCTCCTCCTTGCAGCCCTGGATTGTGCGCTAAGAATTGCGGCGCGCGTACGGCGCCTGGGCCAAGGCGAGCAGAGCCTCGATCTCTTCCTTGCTCGTTTCGAACGAGGCGACGAGACGGATCAGGGTCTCGCCCTCGCGGGCGCCCCGCTCCGGCGCGATCGAACGCGACGACCACGGGTGGAACTTCGCCCCCGCCTCGCGCCAGCGCGCCACCAGTTCGTTGGGCGCCACGACGAACACCTCGTTCGCCTCGCTCGGCCACACGAGCCGAACGCCCGGCGCCTCGAGGAGCCCCTTGGCGAGCCGCGCCGCCATCGCATTGGCGCGGCGCGCGAGGTCGAGCCATAGGCCGTCGCTCAAAAAGGCTTCCATCTGAGCGCCGAGGAAACGGCCCTTCGACAAGGTCTGGCCAGCGCGCTTACGCTGGAAGACGAAGTTGGCGGCCTTGTCGGGATCGAAAAACACCACCGCCTCGCAAGCGAGCCCGCCGTTCTTCGTCGCGCCGAGCGACAAAGCGTCAACGCCGGCGCGCCACGTCATATCGGCGGGCGAGGCGTCGAGGGCGACCAGCGCGTTGGCGAAGCGGGCGCCGTCCATATGCACGGCGACTCCCGCCCAGTGCGCGATTTCGGCCAGCGCCGCGATCTCGTTCAGCCGATATATCGTGCCAGCCTCGGTGGCCTGGCTGAGGGAAAGCGCGCCCGGCTGCGGCGTCTTGACCTGGCCGCGCGGAAAGCGCTCCAGCGTCTCGCGCAAGCCCTCGGGCGTAATCTTGCCGCCTTCTCCGGCGACGCCGACGAGCTTGGCGCCTGCGGTGAAAAGCTCAGGGGCGCCGCATTCGTCCTCGATGATGTGCGCTTCTTCGTGGCAGAACACCGCCTCCCACGGACGCGTCAGCGCGCCCAGCGCCAGAGAGTTGGCGGCCGTGCCGGTGGCGACGAGAAAGGCGGCGACCGGACGCTCGAAGACCTCGCCGAGCATCGCTTCAGCGCGCCGGGTGTAGTCGTCCGCTCCATAGGCGGGCGCATTGACGCGGCTCGATTGGACGATCGCCTCGAGAATCGCCGGCGCGACGCCGGCCCCATTGTCGCTCGCAAAATTCATTTGCTTCGGCCTCGGTCGTTCGGCTGCATGTCGCCGGCCTGAATGCCCCGGCGGCGGCGGATTGGCAATCGCCGGTTTCGGCGCAATTACAAAAATCTCTTTTCGACCCGGGCTGCCGTCTTGTATCAGGCGAGTCTTTCTGGCATGGTCCTAGAATTAGGACAGCCGTGCTGACCATTTAAGGTTTGTTCGGCCATGGCGAAGAGCGATGTCGGACGCACCGATCAAAATGGATCGAAAAAAACGCGCCGCGTGAAGCCTGAACGGCTGTCACGTTATTCGCAGCCGCATATGTCCAGTAACTGTCAGCAAATCTTTGACGAACCACGGTCGAAACGGAGCGCGACCGTGCGGGGGAGTGGAGAGATGAACACCAGCGCCCAGGCTAATCTGCACCCCGCCAACACGTCCGGCGCATCGCCCGCGCCGCGCGGCGCGGACCCGTTGTCGCCGCGCGCGCAAGGGCTCTACGACCCCGCCAACGAGCACGATGCGTGCGGCGTCGGCGTCGTCGCCGACATGAACGGCCGCAAGTCGCACGGCATCCTCGAAAAAGGGTTGCAAGTCCTCATCAACCTCGACCACCGCGGCGCGACCGGCGCCGACGCGACCTTGGGCGATGGATGCGGCGTGCTGACCCAGATCCCGCACGGCTTCTTCGCAGAGGAATGCGCCAAGCTCGGAATGACGCTCCCCGAGCCAGGCGCCTATGCGATCGGCCAGTTCTTCATGCCGCGGTCTGCGGCCGTGCGCGCGCAGGTCGAGGCGATCGTCGAGGAGACCATCGTCGCCGAGGGTCACACGCTGATCGGCTGGCGCGACATTCCGGTCGACAATTCGGACCTCGGCGAGCGCGTCAAGGCGGTCGAGCCGGTGCAGCGCCAGGTGTTCATCGCCCGCCCGTCGAACGTCGTCGACGAGGATACGTTCGAGCGCAAGCTGTTCATCCTGCGCAAGGTCGTCTCCAACCGCATCTACGCGGTCGGCGGCGACGACAGCGCGGAATACTACCCTGTCTCGATGTCGTGCCGCACCATCGTCTACAAGGGGATGGTGCTGGTCCATCAGCTCGCGCCTTACTACAAGGACCTGCTCGACCCGCGCTTCGAGACCGCGCTCGCGCTGGTGCATCAGCGCTTCGCCACCAACACCTTCCCGTCCTGGCGCCTCGCCCATCCCTACCGGATGGTCGCCCACAACGGCGAGATCAACACGCTGCGCGGCAACGTCAACTGGATGGCGGCGCGTCAGGCGAGCGTCGATTCCGAACTTTTCGGCAACGACATCTCCAAGCTGTGGCCGATTTCCTACGAGGGCCAATCGGACACCGCCTGCTTCGACAACGCGCTCGAATTCCTCGTGCGCGGCGGCTATTCGCTGCCTCACGCTATGATGATGCTGATCCCGGAAGCCTGGGCCGGCAATCCGCTCATGGACGAGGAGCGGCGCGACTTCTACGAATATCACGCCGCGCTGATGGAGCCGTGGGACGGCCCCGCCGCGATGGCGTTCACCGACGGGCGGCAGATCGGCGCGACGCTCGACCGTAATGGTCTGCGCCCCGCCCGCTACTTCGTCACCGACGACGGCCTCTTCGTGCTCGCCTCGGAGATGGGCGTGCTGCCGGTGCCCGAGGAGACCATCGTCTCCAAGTGGCGCCTGCAACCCGGCAAGATGCTGCTCGTCGATCTCGTCGAACACCGCATTGTCGCCGACGACGAGATCAAGCGCACGCTCTCCCGCGCCCACCCCTATCGCGACTGGCTGGAAAAGACGCAGATCGTCCTCGAGGACCTCAATCCCGTCGAGCCGCGCGCCTCGCGCACCGACGTCTCGCTGCTCGATCGCCAGCAGGCCTTCGGCTATTCGCAGGAGGACCTCGCCATCCTGCTTTCGCCGATGGCCACCACCGGCCAGGAGGCGGTCGGCTCGATGGGCACCGACACGCCCATCTCCGCGCTGTCCGACAAGGGCAAGCTGCTCTACACCTACTTCAAGCAGAACTTCGCGCAGGTGACGAACCCGCCGATCGACCCGATCCGCGAAGAGCTCGTTATGAGCCTCGTCTCGTTCATCGGGCCGCGGCCGAACCTGTTCGACCTCGAAGGCACAGCCAAGCGCAAGCGCCTCGAAGTGCGCCAGCCGATCCTCACCAACGAGGATCTCGAGAAGATCCGCTGCATCGGCCACTTCGAAGACACCTTCGACACCAAGACGCTCGACATCACCTATGACGTCGAGCGCGGCGCCGGCGGCATGGCGGAGGCGCTGCGGCGCCTGTGCGAGCGCGCCGAGGCCGCGGTCCACGGCCGCTACAACATCATCATCCTGTCCGACCGTCTCGTCGGCCCGGATCGCATCCCGATCCCTGCCCTGCTCGCGACGGCGGCTGTGCATCATCATCTGATCCGCAAGGGGCTGCGCACGTCAGTCGGCCTCGTCGTCGAGACGGGCGAAGCGCGCGAGGTGCATCATTTCGCCTGCCTCGCCGGCTACGGCGCGGAGGCGATCAACCCCTATCTCGCCTTCGAGACCTTGACCGCCATGGCCAAGGACCTGCCCGAGAAGGTGAGCGGCTACGAGGTGGTCAAGCGCTTCATCAAGGCGATCGACAAGGGCCTGCTCAAGGTCATGTCGAAGATGGGCATCTCGACGTACCAGTCCTATTGCGGCGCGCAGATTTTCGACGCGGTCGGCCTCTCCAAGGCCTTCGTCGAGGAGTTCTTCTTCGGCACCGCGACCCGCATCGAAGGCGCAGGCCTCGCCGAGGTCGCCGCGGAGACGGCGCAGCGCCACGCGGAAGCGTTCGGCGAATCGCCGGTTCTGCGCAGCGCGCTCGAGGTCGGCGGCGAATACGCCTACCGCCTGCGCGGCGAAGCGCACAGTTGGACGCCGCAGACGGTCTCCCTGCTGCAACATGCCGCGCGCGGCAACGCCAAGGACAAGTACGAGGCCTTCGCCAAGCTGCTCAACGAGCAGAACGAGCACATGCTGACGATCCGCGGCCTGTTCCGGGTCCGCACGGCGGAAGAAGACGGCCGCAAGCCCGTGCCGCTCGAGGAGGTCGAAGACGCCGCCTCGATCGTCAAGCGCTTCTCGACCGGCGCGATGTCGTTCGGCTCGATCTCGCGCGAGGCGCATACGACGCTCGCCATTGCGATGAACCGCATCGGCGGCAAGTCGAATACGGGCGAAGGCGGCGAGGAGGCGGATCGCTTCAAGCGCCTGCCGAACGGCGACTCGATGCGCTCGGCGATCAAGCAGGTCGCGTCCGGCCGCTTCGGCGTCACGGCGGAATATCTCGTCAATTCCGACATGATCCAGATCAAGATGGCGCAGGGCGCCAAGCCCGGCGAAGGCGGCCAGTTGCCCGGCCACAAGGTCGACGCGGTGATCGCCAAGGTGCGCCATTCGACGCAGGGGGTCGGCCTCATCTCGCCGCCGCCGCACCACGACATCTATTCGATCGAAGATTTGAAGCAGCTCGTCTACGATCTCAAGAACGTCAACGAGCAGGCTGATATTTCGGTCAAGCTCGTCTCCGAGGTCGGCGTCGGCACTGTCGCGGCGGGCGTCGCCAAGTGCAAGGCCGACCACGTGACGATCTCGGGCTTCGAGGGCGGCACTGGCGCTTCGCCCCTCACCTCGATCAAGCATGCCGGCTCGCCGTGGGAGATCGGCCTCGCCGAAACTCACCAGACGCTGGTGATGAGCGGGCTTCGCTCGCGCATCGCCGTGCAGGTCGACGGCGGCGTGCGCACCGGCCGCGACGTCATCGTGGGCGCGCTGCTCGGCGCCGACGAATTCGGCTTCGCGACGGCGCCGCTGATCGCTGCCGGCTGCATCATGATGCGCAAGTGCCATCTCAACACCTGCCCGGTCGGCGTCGCGACGCAGGACCCGGTGCTGCGCAAGCGCTTCACCGGCCAGCCCGAGCACGTCATCAACTACTTCTTCTTCGTCGCTGAAGAAGTGCGCGAGTTGATGGCCGCGTTGGGGTATCGGCGCTTCGACGAACTCGTCGGCCAGAGCCAGATGCTCGACAAGGCTGAGCTCATCGCGCAGGCCAAGTCGCGCGGGCTCGACTTCTCCAAGTTGTTCTACAAGCCGGAGCCTTGGGCGAGCGACGCGCTGCACCACAGCGCCAAGCAGGAACATGGCCTTGAAAACGTGCTGGATCGGCGCCTGATCGCCGACACGCGCGAAGCCATCGAGCACGGCCGACACGTCCGGCTGGAGCTCGGCATCCGCAACTCCGACCGCTCCGCCGGCGCGATGCTGTCGGGCGAGATCGCGCGCCGCTACGGCCACGCCGGCCTGCGCGACGAAGCGATCCACATCAAGTTCAAGGGAACCGCCGGCCAGAGCTTCGGCGCCTTCCTCGCCAAGGGGGTGACGCTCGAACTCGAAGGCGAGGCGAACGACTACGTCGGCAAGGGCCTGTCGGGAGGCCGCATCGTCGTCTATCCCCCCATGGAAGCCGCCAAGCTCGTGCCTGAGCGTTCGATGATCGTCGGCAACACCGTCCTCTACGGCGCGATCTCCGGCGAGTGTTACTTCCGCGGCGTCGCCGGCGAGCGCTTCGGCGTGCGCAATTCCGGCGCGATCGCGGTCGTCGAGGGCGCGGGCGACCACGGCTGCGAATATATGACAGGCGGCATCGTCGTCGTCATCGGCGAGACCGGGCGCAACTTCGCGGCCGGCATGTCGGGCGGCATCGCCTATGTGCTCGACGAAACGGGCGACTTCGCGCAACGGTGCAATCTGGCGATGGTCGAACTGGAACCGGTTGCGGCCGAGGAAGAAGTGATGCAGCGCCACCTCCATTCCGGCGGCGATCTGCAGGGCCACGGCCGCGTCGACGTGATGAGCGACATGAGTCGCTTCGACGCCGAGCGCCTGCACCAGCTCATCGCCAATCACGCGCGCTACACCGGTTCGATGCGCGCGCGCGAGATCCTGGAGAACTGGGAGGCGACGCTGCCGAAGTTCCGCAAGGTGATGCCGGTCGAATACCGGCGCGCGCTCGCGGAACTCGCCGCGACCCGGTCGAACCAAGTGCTCCTGGCGGGGGAGTGAGGCTTCGGCGCGGCGCTGAATTTGCGACGCGCCGCGCGGGAAATGAGGTTCACGAACGCCGGCGTTTCTCTTAACATCGGCGACAACGAAAATCGGCGCGCTTGACCCTCGAGCGCGCCACCAACGAGCGGCCGCCTCGCTTCGAGGGCGGCGACCTCCCTCTGCGCAAGAGGGGCCGGTCAGGGTTTCATGCGATGTGGGCCAGCGCGGGCGAAAAGCGCCGCGCCCCGGCCCTCCCTGCTTGGGGGAGGGGGAAGGATAGAGTATGGGAAAGGTGACGGGTTTTCTGGAAATCGATCGCGCAGATCGGCGCTATGCGCCCGCTTCGGACCGGATTCGCCACTATCGCGAGTTCGTTCTGCCGCTGTCGCAGGAGGCCACGCGCAACCAGGCGGCGCGCTGCATGAACTGCGGCATTCCGTTCTGCCACAACGGCTGCCCGGTCAACAACCAAATCCCCGACTGGAACGACCTCGTCTACCGCGACGATTGGCAGGAGGCCGCGCGCAACCTGCACAGCACCAACAATTTCCCCGAATTCACCGGGCGCGTCTGCCCTGCCCCGTGCGAAGCGGCCTGCACGCTGAACATCCAGGATACGCCGGTCACCATCAAGACGATCGAATGCGCGATCGTCGACCGCGCATTCGCCGAGCGCTGGATCAAGCCTGAGCCCGCCGCGCGCAAGACCGGCAAGCGCGTCGCCGTCGTCGGCTCCGGCCCGGCTGGGCTCGCCTGCGCCCAGCAGCTCGCGCGCGTCGGCCACGAAGTGCATGTCTATGAGAAGCACGCCAAGGCCGGCGGCCTGCTGCGCTACGGCATTCCCGACTTCAAGCTCGAGAAGCACCACATCGATCGGCGCATCGAGCAGATGGAGGCGGAGGGCGTCGTCTTCCACACCAATGTCACGGTCGGCCGCGACGTGAGCGCCAGCTCGCTCGTCGATTCCTACGACGCCGTCGCGCTCGCCGGCGGCGCCGAAGCGCCGCGCGATTTGCCGGCGCCAGGGCGGGATCTGGCGGGCGTGCATTTCGCAATGGACTTCCTGCCGCAGCAGAATCGCCGCGTGTCGAACGAACAGATCGGCAGCAACGAGCCGATTTTGGCGGGCGGCAAGCATGTCGTCGTCATCGGCGGCGGCGACACCGGCTCGGACTGCATCGGCACCTCGATCCGTCAGGGCGCGCTCAAGGTGACGCAGCTTGAAATCATGCCGACGCCGCCCGAGCGCGAGGACAAGATGCTGAACTGGCCGAACTGGCCGCTGAAGCTGCGCACGTCGTCGAGCCATGAGGAAGGCGCCGAGCGCGACTTCGCCGTGATGACGCGCGCCTTCACCGGCGAGAACGGCGTCGTCACCGGCATCGATTGCGTGCGCGTCGACGAGCGGATGCAGCCGATCGAGGCGAGCGAGTTCCACATCAAGGCCGATCTCGTGCTGCTGGCGATGGGCTTCGTCTCGCCGGTGCGCGACGGCATGCTGAGCGAACTCGGCGTCTCGCTCGACGGGCGCGGCAACGTGGCCGCCGACGTCGCGCGCTACGCCTCGAGCCTCGACAAGGTGTTCGCCTGCGGCGACATGCGGCGCGGCCAGTCGCTCGTCGTGTGGGCGATTCGCGAAGGGCGCCAATGCGCGGCGTCGATCGACCAGGCGCTCATGGGCTCGACGATTCTGCCGCGCTGAATCGCCCGAACCCAGCATTGCGAACGCACGCGAGGCAATTCAGCAGCGCCAAGCGGAACATTCCGCTCCTCGCCGTGACGGCTCATTCGCTCAAAGCAGGCTCGCCGGCTGCTGGCTGCGCACGACCATCACGGTGCAGCTCGCGTGGCGAACGATCGCCGCGGCGGTCGAGCCGAGGAGATAGCTGGCCATCGAGCTCTTGTGCGCGCCGACGACGACAAGATCGGCGCCCCATTCGCCGGCCTCGGCGAGAATTTCCGGATAGACGCCGCCGACCCTGACCACGGTCGAGACCGTTTCCCGCGGCCGATCGAGGCTGGCGGCGACACGCTCGAGTTCCGCCTTCTCGGCGACGCCGAGATCGTCGTAGACGGACTGCGGGATCACCGCCATCGGCGAGGCGACGACGATCGGGCTTGCGACATGGATGAGGCGGAGCTCAGAATCGTAAGTCTTGGCCAGGCTCACGGCGACCTTGCTCGCCTCCTTGGCGACCTCCGGCTCGCTGATGTCGACCGGCAGCAGGATCTTGGGAAACATGGGGCATTCTCCAAGCCGCAACGGCTTTGGCTCCTAACATGCCACGAGGAGAGGGCCGATCCTTGACGCGGCTCAAAAGACCGCCCGTCGCCGGCCGCTCGAGACTTGCCAGCGCCACGCGGGCGCCGCAACATGGCGCGCCGCCATCGGCTCTCTTTGAGAGCAGCCCGAGTCGGCCAGGGAGGAAGCGTATGAAGACGGGATGGGCGCTCGCTGGCGCGCTGTGCGCGTATTTTTTCGCAGCAAATGCATATGCCGCCGCCAACAAGGTGGTGATCGGCGACATCGACGACATGTCGGGCCCCTACGCCGACGTGATCGGCGCAGGCGGCATCGAAGCCATCAAGATGGCGATCCAGGACTTCGGCGGCACGGCGCTCGGGCAGCCGATCGAAGTGCTGACGACCGACCACCAGAACAAGCCTGACGTCGGCGTGCAGAAGTTCCGCGAATGGGCGGACGAGAACGGCCTGACGATGGTGCTCGGCGGCTCGAACACCGGCGTGAGCCTCGCGATGAGCGCCGCGGCCAAGGGGAAGAAGGTCCCCTTCTTCGCCATCGGCGCCGCGGGCGCTTCACTCACCGGCAAGGATTGCACGCCCTACACGATCCATTACGGCTACGACACGACGGCGCTCGCCAACGGCACTGCGAAGACCATCCTCGCCCAAGGCGGCAAGTCGTGGTTCTTCCTGACCGCGGACTACGCCTTCGGCACCCAGTTGCAAAACGCCGCCGCCGACATCGTCAAGGCGGGCGGCGGCACGGTCGTCGGCTCGGTGCGCGTACCGCTCGGCACGACGGACTTCGCCTCCTACCTGTTGCAGGCCCAGGGTGCGGGCGCGCAGGTCCTCGGCCTCGCCAACGCCGGCACTGACTTCTCCAATTCATTGAAAGCCGCCAATGAATTCGGCATCGCCAAAACGATGAAACCGGCGGCCCTGCTCGCCTTCCTCACCGACATCAACGCCATCGGCCTGGAGGCGGCGCAAGGGCTCTATCTCACCGCCGGCTGGTACTGGGACCTCGACGACAAATCGCGCGCCTTCGCCAAGCGGTTCTTCGACAAAGTCCATCGCGAGCCGACATTCCCGCAGGCGGCGTACTATTCCGCGACGCTCACCTACCTCAACGCGGTCAAGGCGGTCGGCTCCACCGATCCCGACAAGGTCATGGCGGAGCTGCACAAGACCAAGATCGACGACATGTTCACCTCCAACGGCGTGATCCGCGCGGACGGCCTGCTGGAGCACGACATGTACATCATGCAGGTGAAGACGCCTGCGGAGTCGAAGGGCCCGTGGGACTATTACAAGCTCGTCCAGACGATGAAGGGCGAGGAAGCATACGGCAAGCTCGCCGACTCCGCCTGCCCGCTCGTGAAGCAGTGACCCTATGCGCGCCCGTCCCGCGGGCGCGCTTTTCAGCCCAGCGCAATCTCCACCCTTAATCAGGCTTAACACTTTGTTTGCGCTGACTTTAGTTTGGCGAACGAAGGGTGAAAAATAACGGTAAACGTCTTCCAATCCCGCTCGCCGGAGCTGGGCTAGGAGGATTTTTCGTGCGCCGCATTGCTCTTTCCTATTCCGCTTTTGCTATCAGCCTCGCGCTCGCAGCTTCCAGCGCGCACGCCGATGGATTGTACCCCGTATTCACAGGACCCAACGGCGCCGATTTTTCCGGCTTCGAAGTCGGACCGGACGTCGGCCTGGGCTTGGGGACCGCCAGCTCGGCGAGCGTGGCCGGGCCGGTTGGCGGCGCGCATTTCGGCTACAACCTGCAGACCGGCCGCGTCGTCGGCGGCGTCGAGGGAGACGTGATGTTCAGCGGCATGTCGAGCGGCTCGCTCGGCTCCGCTTCGTTCGGCCAGGATGTCCTTGGTTCGGCGCGCGTCAAGGGCGGCTATTCCTTCGGCGACATCATGGCCTACGGCACGATCGGCTGGGCGTGGTCGAACACGAGCTTCCAGGACCTCGGAGTGTCCAGTAGCGAGGCGGTCAAAGGCTTGGCTTTCGGCGTCGGCGCCGAATACGCGATCACACGCAACTTTTCGGTGCGCGCTGAATACCTGCGCTATGACTTCGGCAACGCCAACTACGTGACGCCGGCCTCTGCGCAGACGATCAACACCTCTACCAATCTGTTGCGCATCGGCGGCAGCGTGCACTTCTAAGGTTTAGCGCGCTCGCGCTTTGTCCCGCCCTTAGGGCCGCTCGTTTTGCTTTGCCTCGCGTCATGGCCGGGCTCGTCCCGGCCAAGACTCCCGCTCCAAGGAGAACTTCTAACGGCCGGTTTGCGCGCGATGGCGCAGAAACGCGTCCGCGAGCACGCAGGCGACCATCGCCTCGCCGACCGGCACAGCGCGAATGCCGACGCAAGGGTCGTGCCGACCTTTGGTGAGGATGTCGACCTCCTCCCCGCCGCGCGTCACTGTGCGCCGAGGCGTCAGGATCGACGAGGTCGGCTTGACGGCGAAACGCGCGACGATCGGCTGGCCCGTCGAAATGCCGCCGAGCACGCCCCCTGCGTGATTGGAAAGGAACAAGGGCCTGCCGTCATTGCCCATGCGCATCTCGTCCGCATTGTCCTCGCCCGAAAGCTCGGCCGCCGCGAATCCGTCGCCGATCTCGACGCCCTTGACGGCGTTGACACTCATCAAGGCGCTTGCGATTTCGCTGTCGAGCTTGCCGTAGATCGGCGCGCCCCAGCCGACCGGCGCGCCCTCGGCGACGACTTCCACCACGGCGCCGATCGAAGAGCCAGACTTGCGCACCTCGTCGAGATAATCGGCGAAGCGGACGGCGGCCTCCGCGTCGGGACAGAAGAACGGATTGCGCTTTGTCTCCTCCCAGTCCCAACGGGAACGGTCGATTTTCAGCTTGCCCATTTGCACCAGCGCGGCGCGGATCGTGACGCCGGGGATCACCTTGCGGGCGATCGCCCCGGCGGCGACGCGCATCGCGGTCTCGCGCGCCGAGGAGCGCCCACCGCCGCGAAAGTCGCGGATGCCGTATTTGGCGTCGTAGACATAGTCGGCGTGGCCGGGGCGGTATTTGTCTTTGATGTCGCCGTAGTCTTTGGAGCGCTGATCGATGTTCTCGATGTAAATCGCGATCGGTGTTCCTGTCGTCACTTGGCGACCGCTTGCTTCGTCAAGCATCACGCCGGAGAGGATGCGCGCCTCGTCGGTTTCGCGTCGCTGGGTGGTGAAACGCGAGGAGCCGGGACGGCGACGGTCGAGATCGGCTTGGATGTCTGCAACCTCGACAGGAATCAACGGCGGGCAGCCGTCGACAACGCAGCCGATCCCCACCCCATGGCTCTCGCCGAAGGTCGTTACGCGGAAGAGATGGCCGAAGGTGTTGTGAGACATGTGCAAAACCTCGACGCTTCTTACGAAGCCGCCAACCCGGCGTCAAACCAGGCGGACCGTTCATCGTCAATTCATGTTGGATTGTCCATTGAATGCAGGAGTCGCACGCATGTCGAAGACTCGTAACGGAGAAACAAAAATGCTGAAGAAGCTCGCCGCTATCGGCCTGGGGGCCGCTCTGATCTTCGCGCCGGTCGCCTCGATGGCGCAGACCTCGACCGACACCAACGCTCCGGCTGCGGCCCCGGCGGACCAGGGCACGATGAAGGCTCCTGCGCCGAAGAAGCACAAGATGAAGAAGCACTCCACCAAGAAGCACATGGCCAAGAAGCCGGCCGCGGCTCCGGCCCCGGCTGCGACCGAAGCGCCGAAGTCGTAATTTAGGAACGCTGGACCGACGCCGGTTTGCCGGCGCGCTCGGCCAGGCGATCGACGGCCGCCGCCGCTTGCCAAAGCGAGGTGGCCGTTTTCTTTGAGGGCGAAGCTAGCCGCGATGCCGCAGATCGAGTTTTGGTACGAGTTCGCCAGCACCTACTCCTACCCTGCCGCAATGCGCATCGACGCCCTCGCCGCGGCCCGGGGCGTATCGGTCGCGTGGAGGCCCTTTCTGCTCGGGCCGCTGTTTGCCGGACAGGGCTGGCGCGATTCGCCGTTCAACATCTATCCCGCTAAGGGCCGTTACATGTGGCGCGACCTGGAACGCGTCTGCGCCGCTCTCGACGTACCGTTCCGACGGCCTGAGCCTTTCCCGCAGAACAGTCTGCTCGCGGCGCGCGTCGCGCTGGTCCTAGAAGATCCGGCCCGGGCGAATTTTTCCCGCGCGGTCTATCGCGCCGAGTTCGCCGAAGGACGGCAGATCGCCGAGCCTGCAACCCTCGCCGATGCGCTGCGCGCCGCCGGCGTCGAGCCGGACCAAGCGCTTTCGCTGGCCCAGACGCCGGCGACCAAGGAACGGCTGAAGGCCGAGACGGCGCGCGCCGTGAGCCTTGGCGTGCCCGGCGCGCCCGCAATGGTGACGGCGGACGGCGAGACCTTCTGGGGCAACGACCGGCTGGAGACGGCGCTCGACTGGGCGACTGCGCGCGCCTAGAGCGCACGGCGAAAGAGGACGCCGGTTTCCCCGAAAGCGCGCGGCAATTGCCGAATCTAGATCGTGCGGAATTTATCAGATCGCCGCATGGTCTCTGCGTGGTGCAAAAGCGGACCGGCGGCGCTCCGACACGGGTGCGACAATGAAACACTCTTGATCGCGCGGCGATTCGAGTACGGTCGTCGCCGCCGGCGGCGGACTGGCCCGCCCTGCATCGAGAATGGAGACCGCAGTGCCGAGTCGAGGTTCCTTGACGAGCCGGAGTGCGAGCACGCGTCTGCGTAACTTCATCGATCCAATCGGGAATCTGCTGTCCGAGGCGTTTCACCTGCTGGGTCTGTTCGCGATTGGCGCAGCGACGGTTTGGGCCGCCGTTTTCGCTTTCGGTGACATGCTCGCCAAGGGCCACCCGATGCTCGAGGATCTCCTGCTGCTCTTCATCTACCTGGAGATCGGCTCGATGGTCGGCATCTACTTCAAGACCAAGCACCTGCCGGTGCGCTTCCTCATCTATGTCGGCATCACCGCGCTCACGCGACACTTGATCATCGTCGTTCAGAGGGAGCCGGCGCCTGACGAAGGCGTTCTGATCCTCGCCGGCGCCACGCTCGTCATGGCGGTCGCCGTGCTCATCGTGCGCTTCGCGTCGTTTCACTACCCCAGCGAAAGCGATAAGTCCGACGAGACGGTGGACCCGTGAACGCGCTGGCTATTGCCGCCGCACTGCCCACATGCGATGCGTAAATTGAAACACATTCGTAGCAGCGGACGCAGAAAAGAGCCTCGGGAGTAGGAATATGACCGGCCTCTTGAGCGTTATGGAGCCGCTGTCCGTATTGAGGATCGCCTGCGGCCTGTTCTTCGTCCCGCACGTATGGGGAAAGCTTCAGTTCCCTCCGCCGTTGGTCGAGTTCTTTGAGCAGGCGGGGCTGAGGCCGGCGAAGGCGTTCATGCTGCTCGCGTGCGGGGTCGAGGCCATCGCGGCGACGGCGCTGATCTGCAATCTGTTTACGCCAGCGGCCGCGCTATTGGCTGCGGCCAATCTGGCTGTCGCGACCATTTGCCTCTATCGGGTGCGAGGCTTTCTCTGGATCTGGAACAACGGCGGCTTCGAATTCCCGCTGTTCTGGGGCCTCGTGCTGCTCGTGGTCGCGCGTCTTTATTCGGCTTGAAGTCATAACCGACGATCGGCGGCCGCCGCCGCAATATGCACCATCAGTGACATTGATCGGGAGGTTGGGAGATGCCAGGGACGGAACAGCACATCGTTGTGGTTGGGGGAACGTCCGGCATCGGGCTGGCGGTGGCCAAGGCGGCCCATGCGCGTGGTCAACGTGTCACGATCGCCGGTCGAGGCGCAGATCGCGCTGCGGAGATTGCGAGCACGATCGGCCCGGACGTACACGGCGCCCACATCGATCTGGCAGATCTCGCCTCGATCCATGGGGCGCTGGCGGACGGGCCGGCCATCGATCATCTGGTGCTGACGGCGATTCATCGACTCGCGACCAGCGTAAAGGACTTCAATTCCGCCGAGGCCGCCCAACTCGCGCAGGTCAAGCTCACGGGCTACGTCGAGGCCGTGAGCGCGGCCTTGCCGCGCCTGAAGCCGACGTCTTCGATCGTGCTGTTCGGCGAACTCGCCAAGGCCAATCCCTATGTCGGCTCGACGATGATCTCAATCGTCAATGGCGGCATCGTGGGCATGACGAGAACGATGGCGGTCGAGCTGTCGCCGATCCGGGTCAATTGCATTTCGCCTGGCTTGGTGCCCGATTCGCCAGTTTGGGAGCGCGCCATCAAGCAGGGGGCGAGCGCCATCGTCGACGCCATGGCGGCCCGCACGCCCGCGCGACGGCTGGCGTCGACGGAGGACATCGTTCACGCCGTGCTCTTTCTGCTCGACAATCGCGCTGTGAACGGCATCGACCTGGAGATCGACGGCGGCATCCAGTTGGTTTGAGGCGGTTCGATTTGCGAACTGCGCCCTACCCCTCCAGGCAGCACTTCTTGTATTTCTTCCCGCTGCCGCAGGGACACGGGTCGTTCCGGCCGACGTCGCGCAGCGGATTCACGTAGGGAGTCCCCGCCGCCCCAGGATCGTCTTCGTCCGCCCATTCCGCGTCCTCTAACGAAGTCCAGGACGACAAAGTCTCGATCGCGTCGGCGAAGGGGCGAACATCGTCAGCCTCGAAGCCCGCGAGCCCCGCCGGGTCCTCACGCGCCGCGCGCGATTGACGATCAAAGTCGGTGAGCATGAAATCGACCGTGCCGATCCATTCGTCCTTGTTCAAGGTCGCGACATCGAGGCGCAGATCGTCATAGCCGAGGTTTGCAGCGGTCGCAGCCCAGGCTGTCCAGAGGAAGGACTCGTCGCGCGGCTTCATTTCGCGGCGCAAGGCGCGCAAATACGCCAGCATCTCGGCGTCGCTAAGCGCGCTGCGGGTGCGGACGAGATAGCCGAGCGCCTCGAGCGCCGCCGCACGAGCGAATTCGTCGCCTTTCTCGGCCTCGATCGCCCGCTTGAGCGGCTCCGGATCGCCGTCGTAGACGCTGACCAGGACGCCGGTCAGCGTCTCCGTCACGCCGTCGCCGAGCACCTCCCCGATGGCCTCGTCGTTGGCGATGAGCTCGCAAAGGGGCGCGTAGGCCCGCTCTTCGTGCCTTTCGCCGCAGAGGTGGACGACGTAAAAGAGCGCGTCCATCGCCGCGTCGGAACGGTTGGCCCCCGCCGCAAAGGCGCGCAACCGGGCGATGAAGCGCGGGGCCGCCTCGCTCCAATTGTCCAGCGCCCATTGCATCGCGCCCGCCGGAAATTCCGCGCTTTCCGAGAACTGGCGCAGCGCCTCGTCAACGTTCATCGTCGCCGCTTCTCCGCATCGATCCGGGGCCATCCCTGACGGAACGCGACGCCGCGCGCAACCCTCATTTTCCCGCCAGGGCGCGGGCGCCGCCGACAATCAGCGCCGCCCCCGAGACAAGCAGCAGGACGAGCACGACCCGCTCGAAGGTCTTCTCACTGATCCGATGATAGAAATGGGCCCCGACGAAAGACGGGATCAACATCGCCGGCGCGACGATCGCAAAAAGCCGGAACGCCGTCGCATCGAGCGTTCCGGTGCGCGCATAGGCGGTCAGGGTCAGGACGTGCATGGCGATGTTGTAGATCTGCATCGTCGCCCGCCTGGTGTCGCGCTTCCATCCCCGCAATTGCGTCCACATGGCCGGGACCGACCCGGACATGCCGCCCAGGCCGCCGAGCACGCCGCCGATCAGGCCAGCAAAGGCGTCGACCCCGCCGGCGCCGGCTTTCACCCGCGGCGGATCGCGCGCCAGCAGCCCGAACAGGCTATAGAGCGTCATCAGCGAACCGATGGCGAGCCTGAAGCGCGCCGGGTCGATATTGTGCAGGATGAACACCCCGACCGGAACGCCGAATGCGCCGCCGACGATGAGGGGCGCGATGCGCTTGAGGTCGAACCCGCGCCGCACGGAGACGAGGCTCGCGATCTGCCCGAGCAACGCCCCGAACACTGCGAGGGGCGCTGCGATCTGCGGCGGCAGCGCCCAGGCCCAAAAGCCCATCGCGACGAGCGAAAAAGCGAAACCCGACAACCCCTGGACGAAGCCCGCCAGGGCCGCGCCGAGCGCGACGGCGCCGAGCATCAGCCAGGAATCAGGCATCGCCCAGGCCACTCACTCCTTGGAACGCCGCTTGAGCGCCGCGTCGCGGATCGCGCTCAGCGTCGTCGCCGGCGTGATCGCCTCGGGATCCACCTTCACATGCAGGATCGCGGGCTTGCCGGACGCGACGGCCCGCTGGAAAGCGGGCAGAAAATCGGCTGTTGCTTCGACCGTCTCGCCGTGGCCGCCGAACGCCCGCGCGTAGGCGGCGAAATCAGGATTGCGCAATTGGGTGGCGCTGACCCGGCCGGGATATTCGCGCTCCTGATGCATCCGGATGGTGCCGTACATGCCGTTGTCGATCACGACGACGACGATCGGCAGGCCGTACTGAACCGCTGTGGCGAACTCCTGCCCGTTCATCAGGAAATCGCCGTCGCCCGCAAAGGCGATCACGGGCCGGTTCGGGAAGGCGCGCTTGACGGCGACGGCTGCCGGCACTCCGAAGCCCATCGAGCCCGAGGTCGGCCCGATCTGCTGGTTGAAGCGGCGGAAGCGCAGGAAGCGGCCCGGCCAGATCGCGAAATTGCCCGCGCCGTTCGTGTAAAAGGCGTCGGGCGCGACTTCGCGCAGCGTCAGCATGATCTCGCCGAGCTGGACCGGCCCCGGATTTCGCGCCGCGGCGTCGCTCCAGGCGAGGTAGTCGGCGCGGGCTGCCTGGGTCGCCTCGCTCCAGGCGATCGCGTTGGGAGGTTGAAGCCCCTCGAGCGCCGCGCAGAAAGCCGGCGGCGTCGCGACGATGCCGAGCCGGGGATGATAGACGCGGCCAATCTCGAGCGGATCGGCGTGCACATGCACGAGCGCCTGCCGCGGTTCGGGCACAGCGAACAGCGTATAACTCTGCGAGGCCATCTCCGACATGCGCCCGCCGACCAGCAGCACCAGATCCGCCGCTTCGATCCGCGCCTTGAGCTTGGGATTGGGACCGATCCCGATCTCCCCTGCGAAGTTCGGATGTCCGCCGTCGACGAGACTGGCGCGGCGGAAGGAGCCGACCACCGGCAGGTCGAAACGCTCGGCGAAACGCAGGAAGGCGGCGCCAGCGCGCTCGGTCCAGCCGCCGCCGCCAAGAATTGCAATCGGCGACCTAGCGGCCCACAGCATCTTCTGCAATTCGGCCATTTGCGTCAGGCCCGGCCAGATCGGCGCGGCTTCGGCCCGCGGCGCGTCGGCGACCCTCGCCGCCTCGGTCAGCACGTCCTCCGGAAGCGCGATGACGACCGGGCCCGGACGCCCCTGCATCGCCACGTGGAAGGCGCGTTGGACGATCTCGGGAATGCGCGCGGGGTCCTCGACCTCAGTCGCCCATTTGGCGGTGGAGCCGAAAAAGGCGCGATAGTCCATCTCCTGGAAAGCGCCGCGGCCCAGCATGCCGCGCTCGACCTGCCCGATGAACAGAATCATCGGCGCCGAATCATGCTCGGCGATGTGGACGCCATGCGCCGCGTTGGTCGCGCCCGGGCCGCGCGTCACGAAGCAAATCCCCGGCCGGCCGGTCAGCCGCCCATCAGTCAGCGCCATGATCGCAGCGCCGGCCTCCTGGCGGCAGACCGTCACCTCTATGGCGGCGTCGTGCAGCGCGTCGAGCGCGGCGAGGTAGGATTCGCCGGGCACGCAATAGACGCGCTCGACGCCCTGCGCCACGAGTTGGTCGACAAGAATCTGTCCGCCCGATCGCCCAGCCGCTTCAGCCACGAAACGCTCCTCACCTGAGGGAATTGAGCGCCTGTTTCGCAGGAAGGGCGCCGAACCGCAAGCCGCGCCGGACCGGGACGTGAACCGCCCCCGCGCCTAGGGCGCCGCCGCCTTCTCATGCTCGGCGAGGCCCACCGCCTTGTAGTCATAGGTCGGATAAAATTCGGTCCGGTACACGCCCCAGGCCGTGTCTTCGAGGACGCGGTTGACTTCGCGCAGCCGCGAGGCGGGCAAGCGCAGGGTGACGATCTGGCCGATGCCCATCGCGACCACCCAGCTCACGACCTCGACGCCCGGAGGCGGAAACGCCTTGTAGAACCCTTGCCGCGCGAGTTGCGCGTTCAGCTCGCCGAGCGGTCGCGACTCGTCGTGCCGGAGAAAGACGGTGAGCAGGACGGCGTTGTCCGCCGTCGCCGTCTCAGAGCCCGTTGGAGGGGCTGCGACCGTCTGCGCGCCGGCGGCGCTGCAGAGCAACCCGACGATGAGAGCCGCGGCGATCGGCGCGCGGAGTTTTATGCAGTTGGTCATGGCCTCACTCTCACAAGCAACGTTGGCGCCGATCTCGCCACCGATACGGCGCGGCGCCAAGCGCGGATTTGCGAGCCGCCTGATCAGGCGACGTGCAGTGCGCCCCGGCCGGCAAGAAGCTTCTCGACCGCAGCGCTCGGGATCGGCTTGCTGAACAGATACCCCTGCCCCTCCGCGATCGGCCCCAGCCGCTTCATCCGTTCGAGCTGCTCCAACGTCTCGACGCCTTCGACGGTGACGACCATGCCGAGTTGGCGCGAAAGCCGCGCAACGTTCTCGATCAGGATCGCAGCCTTCTCCTCCTTGTCGGAAAGGGCCGTGAAAGACTGGTCGATTTTCACCTTGTCGAGCGGGAACCGCATGAGGTGGCTGAGGCTGGAGTAGCCCGTTCCGAAGTCGTCAAGCGCGATCCTCACGCCGAGCGCATGGATTCGCTGCAACGTTTTTTGCGCCGTCTGGCTGTCTCGCAGCAGTGCGGTTTCGGTGATCTCGAGTTCCAGCCGATGGGCTTGCAGGCCGGCCGCATCGAGCGCGCGCCGCACCGCATCGTAGAGAAAATCCCCCTCCAATTGCTTGGCCGAAACGTTCACCGACACACGAACGTGAGACGGCCATCGGACGGCGTCGGCGCAGGCGCGCTGAAGCGACCAGGCGCCGAACGCGTGAATCAGGTTGAGCTCTTCGAGCGCGGGAACGAAGGCGGCGGGAGAAACCGGGCCGCGGGTCGGATGGATCCAGCGCGCCAGCGCCTCGAAGCAGACGACCGCGCGCGTCTCCAGTTCGACGATGGGCTGGTAGACGAGCGTGAACGCCTGCTCCGCCAACGCGACGTGCAAGTCCAGCTCCAGCAGGCGCCGCTCCTGCGCGTCCCTGCTCATCGCGTCCTCGTAGACGCGGTAGCGTCCGCGGCCCTCCCGCTTGGCGGTGTAGAGCGCCACATCCGCCTGCTGCAGAATGACGTCGGCGCACGGTTCGCCGCCGATCGCGATAGCGATGCCGATGCTCGCCCCGAGCACGATCTCGGCCCCCTCGATCGAACTCGGGCGGGACAATTCGGCGATGATCTTCGCAGCGTAGGCTTCGATGCTCGACGACCCCGCAAGCTTCGTGCGCAGGATCACGAATTCATCGCCTCCCCAGCGCGCGATGAAATCGTCCTTGCCCGCCAGCGCGCAGAGCCGATCGCCCGCAATCACGAGCGCCTTGTCGCCGATTTTGTGTCCGAGCGTGTCGTTGACCTGCTTGAAGCGATCGAGATCGATGAACAAGACTTCGGTCCGTCCGCCGCCCACGCGCGCCGTCGCGAGCGTCTCCGCCAAGGCGACCTCGAAGGCCCTGCGATTGCGTAGATTGGTCACTGAATCGAAGCGAGCCATGTGGTCGATCGCGCGTTCGGCCTCTCTCTTTTCGGTGACGTCCTGAACGACGATCACGCAGGAGCCGCTGGAATGGCGCCTAAGGGTGACGTCGTAGACGCGCGCGCCGGCCATCTCGATCTGCACGTCGCATTGGTTGGCTTCGGCGTTGGCCGTCATGACCAATTCGAGCAGCCTCTCCGCGGGCTCGCGCACCACGGCGCCGCGATGGATCGCCAGCCCGAGCAAGGACGGAAAGTCGGCATGGGCGATCAACGAATCCGTAGGCAATCCGAGAAACTCGACGAATTTCGCGTTCGAGACCAGAATGAGCCTGCCGGCCGAGATCAGGCACATGCCGTGCGACATGTTGGTGATGGCGAAGTCGAACTGCGCGGCGACAGTCTCCGAGCGACGGCGATAAACGATCTCTCTTAGCAGCAAACTGCGCAGCCGCGCCGCCGACGCTCCAACGAACGTGGCGAGGGGCGCGACGACGATCGGGATCAGGAAGATGAAGAGACCTCCACGAATCAGGAAGGCGATCGCGAGCGGCGCGGTGATCGCCGCGACCTGCCACCCCACACCTCGTTCGATCGAGAAATTCCTTACTGCAATGGCAACGGCGTTCACGCTCGCCACAACCGAGGCGAGAATAAGAACGAAAGGATCAGAGGACCAGACGATTGCAAATGAGACGAGCGCGCCTATCGCGAGCAGGTAGGCGCAGGCGCCGAGCACATAGTGTTTCTCTCTCCGCCGAATATCGCAGACATCCGGTCGCGGTCGATTTTTATGTTGTCTGAAGAGAGCCAATCGCATTGCCGCGATGACGAAGATGGCGGACGTTGCGAAGGCTGCCGCGCAGTTGCGCATGAGAACGGCGATGACGATCGCGCTGAGGCCGGTCATCGCCGAGCCAAGCATCATCGTTTTCCAGTCCGCGAACAACGAGTTCGACCAGGCCGACATGTACGTCGTCGGGCAGTTCGTCCGTTTCTAGACCCAAGATTTCGCGCAGACATCGACCGCTCACAGCTAAGGCGCTGAGTAACCGATCACAAATGGATTAACGACGCGTCTCGCTAGAACTCAACAAATTCCTTCTCCGCGACTTTCCCGACGGCTGAGAACCCGCTCGACAGGTTGGATGACCTGTGGAACAGGCGAGCGCGTTCGGCTTCGCTGGAATGATAGAAGGGATAACGGGTGTAGATCGCGGTCTGTCGCGCCTGGCAGTCGTAGCCCAGAAAGACCATCAGTCTTTTCAAGTTGGGGTACTGGCGGGGCTCCGCCCAAGGAATGCAGCCAAACATTCGGCGGTAGAATGCTTGGTGCTCGACGCGGCAGGCAACCGTCATGAAGTCAGCGTTAAAGTACTTCTCGGCGAGGAACGACGGCCGCAGAATAATATAGGGCATCTCGGGATAGAGCCGAGAATAGTCGAGCTTGCTTGCGAATCTCGTACCGTCGATGATCGTCCGGCCAGCTTTGAGATGTGGCGTCAGGATGTCGGCATACACGTCGGTGGCGGCCAACGGGGCGTCCACACTCGCGGAAATGTGCAAACGCAGAGAACCGGCAAGATCGCCGTCGATGAACACCCCGATCATCCAGACGTTCGGAGTTTCGTCCATAGGATCGTGGAAGAGGCCGTACGGCCTGCGCTCGATCGTACCGTCGCGCGCGTAGGCTTCGTGCCGCATGGCGAAGATCGCCGCCTTCTCTTCCGCCGTTTCGGCGCGCCTGTATTCCACGCGGTCCAATAGCGATAAGACACGAGCGGCAAAATGGGAGGGCGGCGTTTCCAATTTGAAAATTCCTAGTTAGCAATGGATTAATGATTGCGTACGAATCGTTGCGATTGCAAGGGGCGCCATGTGGGGGGTTTGTGGGGGGTCCACTGCTCGCTCGCCCGACCTGTTGACGACCCAACCCCTTGCGAGTCACCGTGCCGACCGGCATTGTCAGACGATGACGCCCACCCTCGCCAAGCCAGGCGCCGAGACCGGCGCTCTCGCCAATCTCGACGCGCGCGCACGCGAAATCTTCCGCAGTATCGTCGATTCCTACCTTGCGAGCGGCGAGCCCGTCGGCTCGCGCCATCTCTCGCGCCTTCTGCCGATGTCGCTTTCGCCGGCCTCGGTGCGCAACGTGATGCAGGATCTCGAGGAACTCGGCCTCATCTACGCCCCGCACACCAGCGCCGGACGTTTGCCGACCCAACTCGGCCTGCGGTTCTACGTCGACGCGCTGCTGGAATTCGGCGGTCTTGCGCCCGAGGAACGCACACGAATCGAGAACGAGGCGCGCGTTGCGGCGGAGGAAGGCGGCTACGAGGGCGCCCTGACGCAGACGACGGCGCTGCTGTCCAACCTCACGCGCGGCGCGGGCGTCGTGCTGACCAGCAAGAGCAACGCCCACATCAAGCACGTCGAATTTGTCCGTCTCGAACCGGAGAAAGCGCTCGCCGTGCTGGTCGGCGATGACGGCTCGGTCGAGAATCGCATCATCGCGACGCCGGCCGGCATGCCCGCCTCGACGCTGATCGAAGTGAGCAACTATCTCAACGCCCACGGGCGCGGGCGCACGCTGGCCGAGACACGCGAAGAGATCGAGCACGCGCGCGAGGCTGCACGCGGCGAGCTCGACGCGCTGGCTTCGCGTCTCGTCGACGCCGGCCTCGCCTCATGGGCGGGGGCCGAAGAGATGAGCCGCCAGCTCATCGTACGCGGCCAGGCCAATCTGATCGGCGATCTGCGCGCCGAGGAGGATCTCGAGCGCATCCGGCTTCTGTTCGCCGATCTCGAGACGAAAACGGATGTCATCGACCTCCTGCATCGCGCGGAGAATGGCGAGGGCGTCAAGATCTTCATCGGCTCGGAGAACAAGCTGTTCTCTCTTTCGGGCTCCTCGATGATCGCGGCGCCGTTGCGCGGCGCCGATCATAGCGTCGCCGGCGTGCTCGGCGTCATCGGGCCGACGCGGCTCAATTACGCGCGCATCGTGCCGATGGTCGAGTATGCGGCGCAGGTGCTCGGCGACCTGAAGCGCGGCCGCTGAAGTGGGCGTTTGAAGCGCCACGAAGACATGAGATAGATAAACGCCGCTGCTAGGGGAGAAACGGGCATGGCGCACGCATCGAACGGACATTCGGCGACGCACAGCCTTGGCGCCGCGATCGAGCATCTTCGTGGCAAATGGGGGGCGATCGTCGCCTTCGGCTTGCTGCTGATTCTGCTCGGCGCCGCCGCGCTGGTGTTCACGGTCGCCGCCACCGTCGCCACCGTGACCGTGAATGGCGTCTTCTTCCTCGTCGCCGGCGCCGCCGAAATCGGCATCGGCGCGCACGCGCAACGCTGGAGCAGCTTCTTCCTGTGGATTGTCGGCGGCGCCCTTTATCTCGCCGCCGGGTTGTTCTGCATCATCAATCCGACATTCCTCTCATTGGCGCTGACCCTCGCGCTCGGCGCCGGATTGATCGCCGCCGCCGCAGTGCGCGCGTATCTCGCCATTCAGCTTCCCTCGGGCCAGCAACGCGGACCCGTACTGCTCGCCGCCCTCGTTACGTTTTTGCTCGGCCTCATCATCGTGATGCATTGGCCATCGGACAGCGTCTATGTCCTTGGCACATTGTTGGGGGTTGACCTTCTATTTCATGGCGCGGGATGGGTGATGTTTGGTATGGGCCTGCGCGAGCGCCGCTGAGACGCTCGCGTCTTCTTAGGAGTTGGCAATGGCGAAATGGGTCTACTCGTTCGGCCCCGAGCTGACCGAAGGCAAAGGCGCGATGCGCAATCTGCTGGGTGGCAAGGGCGCCAATCTGGCCGAGATGGCCTCGCTCGGCCTGCCGGTGCCCCCCGGTTTCACCATCACCACCGAAGTCTGCTCGTATTTTTACGCCAACGGCAAAGCCTATCCCGCCGAGCTCGCCGCGGAGGTCGACGCCGCGCTCCAGAGCGTCGGGCGGCAGACCGGCCGCAAATTCGGCGATTCGTCCAACCCCCTGCTGGTGTCCGTGCGTTCTGGCGCGCGAGCCTCGATGCCCGGCATGATGGACACCGTGCTCAATCTCGGCCTTGAGGATCAATCGGTGCTGACGCTCGCCAAGACCTCGGGCGACGAGCGCTTCGCCTACGACAGCTACCGTCGTTTCATCCAGATGTACGCGAACGTCGTGCTCGAGGTCGACCACCACAATTTCGAGGAGATTCTCGAGGCGTTCAAGGAGCGCAAGGGTCACTCGCTCGACACCGATCTCTCGGCCGCCGACTGGCGCGAGATCATCGCCGCCTATAAGGAGAAGGTCGCCGAGGCGACCGGCAAACCGTTCCCGCAAGATCCCCGCGACCAATTGTGGGGCGCAATCGGCGCGGTGTTCGGCTCGTGGATGAACGCGCGCGCGATCACCTACCGCCGCCTCAACACCATTCCCGCCGCCTGGGGCACCGCGGTCAACGTGCAGGCGATGGTGTTCGGCAATATGGGCGAGACCTCCGCGACCGGCGTCGCCTTCACGCGCAACCCTTCGACCGGCGCCAAGGAGCTTTACGGCGAGTTTCTCGTCAATGCCCAGGGCGAGGACGTCGTCGCCGGCATTCGCACGCCGCAGAACATCACCGAAGCGGCGCGCGCGGCTGCGGGTTCCGACAAACCCTCGCTCGAATCGGTCATGCCCGAGGTGTTCCACCAGTTCGTCGAGACGACGCAACGGCTCGAGAAGCACTATCGCGACATGCAGGATCTCGAATTCACCGTCGAGCGCGGCAAACTCTGGATGCTGCAGACCCGCAACGGCAAGCGCACGGCGCGCGCCGCCTTGCGTGTCGCGGTCGAGATGGCGAACGAGGGCCTCATCTCGCGTGAGGATGCGGTTGCGCGCGTCGATCCGGCCGCGCTCGACCAATTGCTGCATCCGACCATCGACCCGAGCGCCAAGCGCGCCCCGCTCGCGGTCGGCCTGCCGGCTTCGCCCGGCGCGGCCAGCGGCGAGATCGTGTTCTCCGCTGAGGACGCGGAGGCCGTGCGCGCGGCCGGGCGCAAGGCGATTTTGGTGCGCGTCGAGACCTCGCCTGAGGACATTCACGGCATGCACGCCTCGGAGGGCATCGTCACGACGCGCGGCGGCATGACCTCGCATGCGGCGGTCGTCGCGCGCGGCATGGGCAAGCCCTGCGTCTCGGGCGCCGGCGCCATCCGCATCGACTACGCCGCGCAGACGATGTCCGCCGGCGGCGTCACGCTGAAGAAGGGCGACACCCTCACCATCGACGGCGCTTCAGGCGAGGTGCTCGCCGGCGTGATCCCGATGGTCAAGCCGGAGCTCTCCGGCGAGTTCGCCACCCTCATGCAATGGGCGGACGGCGTGCGCCGCATGAAAGTGCGCGCCAACGCCGAGACGCCGAACGACGCGCGCGTCGCCCGCGGCTTCGGCGCCGAGGGCATCGGCCTCTGCCGCACCGAACACATGTTCTTCGACGACGAGCGCATCGTCGCCGTGCGCGAAATGATCCTCTCCGATTCGGAGACCGGCCGGCGCGCCGCGCTCGCCAAGCTCCTGCCGATGCAGCGCAAGGATTTCGCCGAGCTGTTCGAGATCATGACCGGCCTGCCGGTCACCATCCGTCTGCTCGATCCGCCGTTGCACGAGTTCCTGCCGCACACCGACGCGGAAGTCGCAGAGGTCGCCAAAGCGATGGGCGTCGGCGCGGACAAGCTCCGCGCCCGGGCCGCCGAATTGCACGAGGTCAACCCGATGCTCGGCTTCCGCGGCGTGCGTCTCGCCATCCGCTATCCCGAGATCGCCGAGATGCAGGCGCGCGCCATCTTCGAGGGCGCGGTCGAGGCAGGCCGGCGCACCGGCAAGCCCGTGACGGCGGAAATCATGATCCCGCTCGTGATGACGCGCGGCGAGCTCGATTCGGTGAAGGCGATCGTCGTCGCCACCGCGGAAGCGGTCGCGACCGAGACCGGCGTCAAGGTGCCCTATAGCGTCGGCACGATGATCGAATTGCCGCGTGCGGCCCTGCGCGCTGGCGACATCGCCAGCAGCGCCGAGTTCTTCTCGTTCGGCACCAACGATCTCACGCAGACGACGCTCGGCGTCTCGCGCGACGACGCGGCTTCCTTCCTCGGCGCCTACACCGCCAAGGGGTTGCTGCCCGCCGACCCGTTCGTCACGCTCGATGCAGAGGGCGTCGGCGAGCTCATCTCACTCGCGGTCGAGCGCGGCCGCGCGACGCGAGCCGACATCAAGCTCGGGGTGTGCGGCGAACACGGCGGCGATCCGGCGAGCATCGCCTTCTGCGAGACGGTCGGGCTCGACTATGTCTCCTGCTCGCCCTTCCGCATCCCGATCGCACGGCTGGCGGCGGCGCAAGCGGCGCTCGGGCGCAAGGCGGCCTCGACCGCGTAGGGCCGGAACACGCCTTCGCCGAGAGCGACCTGCAAACCTCATCGCCGGCGCGTCGAACTCGCCGGCGGCACTTGCTTGATCTCGTTCTCGTGTTCATCCCGTCCCGGGAGAACGGCGTCAGGCCCCCGGCGCTTGCGCCAGCCGCTCCGCCATCTTTGTGCGCACCAGTTCGATCGCCTTGAGCGGGCGCACCATCACCTTGAAGCTGACGATGCGCCCCGCTTCGTTCCAGGCGATGAAGTCGGCGCCGTCGATCTCGATGCCGTCCACTGTCGCGACGAATTCCAGCACCGCCGAGTCGGGCCCGGCCCACTCTCCGACATAGCGGAACGTCTCGTTGCCGAGCACTTCAAGCGCCGCGGCGAGATAGGCCTTCGTCAGCGCCTTGCCGACTTGCGGGCGAAAGACGACCGGCGAGTGGAACACGACATCGTCGTCAAGCAGCGCGTCGAGTTCGTTCGTGTCGCGCGATCGCACGATCGCGTGCCATTGCGCGACGACTTGGCTTGTCATCGAACATCCTCCCCAAACGGCAAATCTTGCGCTGCCATGCGGCCTGTCGTAACGCCACTATGATTTGGGAGAGCGAGAATGTCCAAGGTCGAGACGGGTTCGGGAGAGGCGTTCGCTGAAGTCGGCGGGCTGACGATCTGCTACGAGACCTTCGGCGACAGAAGCGACCCGCCCCTGCTCCTGGTCTCGGGCCTCGGCGCGCAGATGATCCTGTTCGAGGACGATTTCTGCGCAGCGCTCGCGGCGCGCGGCTTCTGGGTGATCCGCTTCGACAACCGCGACATCGGCCGCTCGAGTCGCATCGACTGGACGCCGCCGGCCGAACAGAACGGCGCGCCCGCCGCGCCATACCTCCTCAAGGACATGGCCGCCGACGCGATCGGCCTATTGGACGCGCTCGGCGTTGCGAGCGCGCACATCGTCGGCGCCTCAATGGGCGGCATGATCGCGCAGGAGATGGCGATCGGCTGGCCGGAGCGCGTGCGCACCCTCACCTCGATCATGTCGAACACTGGCGAACCGGGCTTTCCCCGACCTTCCGAACAGGCGGTGCAAGTGTTCACCGCGCCCCCGCCGACGAGCGCGGACGAATATGTCGAGGCCAATGTAAGGGCATGGCTCATCTTCCGCGGCGCCGATTTCCCGGAGGACGAAAAGCGCGATCGCCCGCGCGCCATGCGCGCCGCCGCGCGCGGCGGCTATGATCCGCGAGGCGGCCAGCGGCAGTTTCTCGCCGTCATGGCCTCGGGAAGCCGCAAGGCGGCGCTCGCTCTGGTGAAATCGCCGACCTTGGTCATTCACGGCGCCGACGATCCGCTCGTCTCGCTAGAGGCAGGCAAAGACACGGCTGCCTCGATCCCCGGCGCGAAGCTCGTGGTGTTCGACCGCATGGGCCATGCGATGCCGACCGAGACCTGGCCGCGCATGATCGACGAGATCGCCGCGCTCGCGGCCGTTTCCTGAACGACTTCGTCGGTAGGCGCCGCCCGCCGACGCCCAAAAAAAGAACGGCGCCGAGACTTTCGTCTCGGCGCCGCTCGCATTCCAGCTTGGCGATTCGGCGTTAGGTGCCGACCTGGGCCTGCGTCGCCAAGGTCGAGAGGTCGAGCCTGACGCCCGGGCCCATGGTCGACGACAGCGCGGCGCGCTGCAGATACGTGCCCTTCGAGCCTGTCGGCTTGGCCCTTGTCACCGCATCGACGAAAGCGCGGATGTTCTCGGCGAGCTGGCCCTCGCCGAACGACGCCTTACCGACCGAGCCCTGCACGATGCCCGCCTTCTCGACGCGGAACTCGACCGCGCCGCCCTTGGAGGCCTTCACCGCCGCAGCGACGTCCATCGTCACCGTGCCGACCTTCGGGTTCGGCATCAGGCCGCGCGGGCCGAGCACCTTACCGAGGCGGCCGACCAGCGGCATCATGTCGGGCGTTGCGATGCAACGGTCGAAGTCGATCGTGCCGCCCTGAACCGTCGTGACGAGGTCCTCGGCGCCGACGACGTCCGCGCCTGCGGCGCGCGCCTCATCCGCCTTGGCGCCGCGCGCGAAGACGGCGACGCGCAGCGTGCGGCCGGTGCCGTTGGGCAGATTGACGACGCCGCGAACCATCTGGTCGGCGTGCTTGGGATCAACGCCGAGATTGATCGCGAGCTCGACCGTCTCGTCGAACTTCGCGCTGGCGTTGGTCTTCACCAGTTTCACCGCGTCGTCGAGCTTATAGAGCTTGGTGCGCTCGACCGCCTCGCGGGCTTTGCGGATTCTCTTGCCGTGCTGAGTCATGGCTTACCCCACCACCTCGAGGCCCATCGAACGGGCGGAGCCTTCGATCATCTTCATCGCGGATTCGATCGTCTCGCAATTGAGGTCGACGATCTTCTTTTCGGCGATCTCGCGCACCTGATCGCGCGTCACCTTGCCGACGAAACCGCGTCCGGGCGTCTTGGCGCCGGAGGCCGGCTTCTTGCCGATCTTCAGCCCCGCCGCCTTCTTGAGGAAGAAGGTCACCGGCGGCTGACGCATCTCGAAGGTGAACGAGCGGTCCTGATAGGCGGTAATGACGACCGGAATCGGCGAGCCCTTCTCCAACTGCGCGGTGCGCGCATTGAAGGCCTTGCAGAATTCCATGATGTTGAGGCCGCGCTGGCCGAGCGCGGGACCGATCGGCGGCGACGGATTGGCCGCCCCGGCCGGCACTTGCAGTTTGATGTAGCCGGCAATCTTCTTTGCCATCTGGCTGCTCCAAAAACAGCGCGACCGCTCAGGAAAACCCCGAGCGGCTGCGCCAGGTTGCAGTTCGTGGTGCGAACGGGCTCCCGGCTGGCGACCGGGCGTTCTTCCACGGGTGAGGCGCGCGAGTTAGCAGGTTTGCGTCATCAGCGCAACGATTGAACGGCCGCGAAAGTTTTTCCCCAAGGCGCCGAAATCGGGTGATCGACGCGCTTGTCATCGCCAAGACGATTTGTTAGACGACGCGCCTCGCTGACGCCGAGAGGCCTGAAGCGATGCGGTCATGGCGGAACTGGTAGACGCGCTAGCTTGAGGTGCTAGTCCTTTAACCGGGGTGGAGGTTCGAGTCCTCTTGACCGCACCATGCAATTCGACGGCGGCCTTCGGGCCGCCGTTCGCATTTTTGGTTCCGCGCGACCGCCCTATTCCAACGGCGCCGGCTTGACGGCGATCGGGCCGGCCGGGGTTTTGGGCGGGGGTCCGTCGAGACGCGGCTTTATGGCGCCGACGACGCGCTCGGTCTCCGAGACCCAGCCCGCCGGCGCGCCGGCTGTCTGGCCGACGCCGGGCCCGGCGACGACATGCACCACCCGATAGCCGCGCTTTTTCAGTTCGCGCAGGAACGCCGGCAGCATGTCGGCGGTCCATTGCCGGTTGTCATGGAACAGCAGCATCCCCCGCCCCGCCTTCTCGAGCCGGCCCATGATGAGCTTGAGCTCCTGATCCGGCGTCATCGGCACCCAGTCGGACGCCCACAGATCCGTGCCGAAGATCGCGACATTGTTCTGAGCGAACCACGCTCGCAAATCCGGCCGTGTCGGCGAAGCCGGGAAAGCGAAAAAAGGGCGCGTGCAGCTTGATCTGCGAAAGGTCCTTCGGCTCGCCGGCGCTGAAATCCTGGCCGTAGGCGACCTTCTCGACCGTGATCATGCCCTTGAGAATGTCGGCGCGCGCGGCCGCATCGCCCATATAGCGCAGGGTCGGCTGCGGATGGGTGTAGGTGTGATGGGCGACGTTGTGCCCCTCCTCGACCTCGCGCCGGGCGAGCGCGGGCAGCGCGTCGACCTTGCGGCCGATCGCGAAGAAGGTGGCGCGGACGCATTGGTCGGCAAGCGCCTTGAGCACTTGCGGCGTGGTGCGCTGGTCGGGGCCGTCGTCGAAGGTGAGGATCACCTCGTGATCGGCGAGCGGAATGGCGTTTGGATAGGTTTTTAGGCCGACGAGGAGGCCGCCTTGCGTCCCGACCTCGGCGATGCGCGACGTCCCGAGCTTGTCCGGCCCGCATTCGGCGGCCGAAGCCTTGGCGAGCCCGGCGGCGACCAGGAACAAGACGACGGCGAGGCGCATGGCGGGGCTCTGTCTTCGCAGGAAGGTCCTCTGCGCATGCCCGTCCAGGGCGGCTCGGTCAAGCGCGCCATTAACGAAGCGTTACCTCCAAAGCTCTAACTTGCGCGTCGCGCCCCACCAGTGAGATAAAACGGATCTCGCCGGCCAGTCGCGCCCCAGACCGTGAAGCCGATGATCCTGCCTGTATCCACCCTGCCCCGCGTCCTCGTCCGCTTTGGCTGCCTCGCCTTTCTCGCCGTCGCCCTTACCGGCTGCGGCGGAGGTGAAGGTCCGCTCGGATTCGACGACGACTATCCCAAGCCCAGGGACTATCCCGATCCACGGCATCGACGTCTCCAAGTACCAGGGGGCGATCGACTGGAATGCGGTCGCAGCCAGCGGCGTCAAGTTCGTCTGGATCAAGGCGACCGAAGGCGGCGACCATCTCGACGAGCGCTTCCAGGCCAATTGGCAGGGCGCCAAGGAGGCCGGCATTCCGCACGGCGCCTATCATTTCGTCTATTGGTGCCGGCCGCCGATCGAAGAGGCGACGTGGTTCGAGCAGAACGTGCCGGTCGAGGACGACGAATTGCCGCCCGTGCTCGACGTCGAGGCGACGCCGAACTCGAAAACCTGCAAGCGCCATCTCGAGCGCGATGCGACGATCGCCGACATGAAGGTGATGCTCGACGAGATGGAGCGGCACTACGGCAAGCGGCCGATGATCTACACTTCGGTCGACTTCTACCAAGCGATCCTGTCGGACGGCGCCTTCTCCAACTATGCGATTTGGGTGCGCTCGACCAAGCACTACCCAGCCGTGCGCTACGGGTCGCGCGCTTGGAAGTTCTGGCAGTACCAAGCCGACGGCTCGATCCCGGGGATATTGGGCCACGTCGACCGCAACGCCTTCTATGGCTCGCGCGAGCAATGGCAAGCGTTCCTCGACGAGCCGAAGTGAAATTCCCGCCTCGAGCGCCTTCATCCCAGAGTTGGTCTAATTAGGACTTCGACGGGCGCCCTCGCCCTTGCCGAGGGGCCGCGCTTGCGGCAACAGTCCGGCGCGAACGATATGGAGTGTCCCGATATGTCCAGCGACGGCGTGGCCGATCTGAAATCCGATGCGCTGCATTATCATCGCGAGCCCCGACCCGGTAAGCTGGAGATCGCCGCCACCAAGCCGCTGGGCAATCAGCGCGATCTGGCCCTCGCCTATTCGCCCGGCGTCGCTGCTCCCTGCGAGGCGATCGCCGCCGATCCCGAGGAGGCGGCCAACCTCACCGCGCGCCAAAACCTCGTCGCCGTGCTCAGCAACGGCACCGCCGTGCTCGGCCTCGGCGCCATAGGACCGCTCGCCAGTAAGCCGGTGATGGAAGGCAAGGCGGTGCTGTTCAAGAAATTCGCCGGTATCGACGTCTTCGACATCGAGGTCAACGAGACCGGCATCGACAAGCTGGTCGATATCATCGTCGCGCTCGAACCGACCTTCGGCGGCGTCAATCTCGAGGACATCAAGGGGCCCGAGTGCTTCGAGATCGAGGAAAAGGCCAAGGCTCGCATGGCCATTCCCGTGTTCCACGACGATCAGCACGGCACCGCGATCATCGTTTCGGCCGCAGTCACCAACGCGCTCGAACTGACGGGCAAGAGCTTCGAGTCGGCGAAAGTCGTGTGCTCCGGCGCCGGCGCGGCCGCCCTCGCCTCGCTCAACCTTCTCGTCTCGCTGGGCGTGAAGCGCGAAAACATCTTCGTCTGCGACATCGAAGGCGTCGTCTACAAGGGACGCGAAAAGTTGATGGACCGCTGGAAAGCGGCCTATGCGCAGGAGACCACCGCCCGCACGCTCGCCGACGTGATCGAGGGCGCCGACGTCTTCCTCGGCCTTTCCGCCGGCGGCGTATTGAAGCCGGAACACGTCAAGCGCATGGCGCATGATCCGTTGATCATGGCGCTCGCCAACCCGACGCCGGAAATCATGCCCGAGCTCGCGCAGGAGACGCGGCCCGACGCGATGATCTGCACCGGACGCTCGGACTACCCCAACCAGGTCAACAATGTCCTCTGCTTCCCCTACATCTTCCGCGGCGCGCTCGACGTGTCGGCGAGCGAGATCAACGAAGCGATGAAGCACGCGGCGGTCAAGGCGATCGCCGGCCTTGCTCGCGAGACGCCTTCCGAAGTCGTCGCCAAGGCCTATGGCGGCGAAGCGTCGCTGTTCGGCCGCGCCTCGCTGATTCCGAGCCCGTTCGATCCGCGCCTGATGTTGCGGATCGCCCCCGCGGTCGCGCGAGCGGCGATGGAGAGCGGCGTCGCGCGTCGCCCGATCGCCGATTTCGACGCCTATGCGGACAAGCTCTCGCGCTTCGTCTTCCGTTCCGGCTTCATGATGAAGCCCCTGTTCGCCAAGGCGCGCGCGGCGCAAAAGCGCGTGATCTACAGCGAGGGCGAGGACGAACGCGTGCTCCGCGCGGCGCAAGTCGTGTTGGAGGAAGGGCTCGCGACGCCCATCCTGATCGGCCGGCCGGAGGTGATCCGCGAACGCATTCGCCGCTACGGCCTCAGAATGACACTCGGCAAGGACTTCGAGAACGTCGATCCCGAGAGCGATCCGCGCTACCGCGACTATGTCGCGACCTATCTCAAGCTCGCCGGGCGGAAAGGCGTGACTCCGGATGCGGCGCGCACGCTGGTGCGTACGAATACGACCGTCATCGGCGCATTGGCGCTGCATCGCGGCGAAGCGGACGCGCTGATTTGCGGCCTCGAAGGTCGCTTCTCCCAGCGCCTGAAGCACATCAAGGACATCGTCGGCCTCGCGCCGGGCGCCAAGGACTTGGCGGCGATCTCGCTGGTGATTGCGCAGAGCCGGTCGATCTTTCTCGCCGATACGCACGTGCGCTACGACCCGACGGCGGAAGAAATCGCCGATCTCGCCTTCGCCTGCGCGGATCACGTGCGCCGCTTCGGCGTGACCCCGAAGATCGCGCTCGTCTCGCATTCGGATTTCGGCTCGGCCGATACGCCCTCCGCGATCAAGATGCGCGCGGCGCTGGCGCAGGTGCTCACGCGTAAGCCCGACTTCGAGATCGACGGCGAAATGCAGGCCGACACCGCCCTGTCGCTGATTGCGCGCGCGCGCGTCACCGCCGACTGCCGCCTGTCGGGGGAAGCCAACGTGCTGATCTTCCCCAATCTCGACGCGGGCAACACGGCGCTGCAAATGACCCGCATCACCGCGGACGCGCTGCCGGTGGGGCCAATTCTCGTCGGCCCGGCGAAGCCGGCGCACATCCTCACCCCCTCGGTGACGGCGCGCGGCATCGTCAACATGACGGCGATCGCCGCCGCGGAAGCCTCGCCGGACCGCTGAGCGGCGCCCAGCAGGCACAGCAATCGTCCGCGGCTGCTCGATGCAGCGGCGGATGAGCGTTCAGTTCGACGGCAGGCCGGGAATATTCACTCCCAATGTCTGCAGCAGCAGGACGGCGTTCAGGATGATGACGAACGCCGACCCGATGATCGCCAGCGCGCCGATCAGCCGGCTGTTGACGAATGGCCCCATGATGTCGGCGCGCCGGGTGAACAGGACCAGCGCGATCATCGGCGCCGGCAGCGCGATGCTGAGCACGACCTGGCTGAGGACGAGCGCCTTCGTCGCGTCGACGCCGAGGGCGACGACGACGAAGGCGGGAACCATGGTCGCTAGGCGCCGCACCCAGAGCGGAATGCGGAATCCGACGAAGCCCTGCATGATGACTTGGCCGGCCATCGTGCCGACGGCTGAACTCGAGATGCCGGAGGCGAGCAGCGAAGCCAGGAAGACGAAGGCCGCGCCGGCGCCGAGCAGCGGCGTCAGGGTGTGATAGGCGGTCTCGATCTCAGCGACATCGCTGTGGCCCGCATGGAAGGCGCTAGAGGCCATCGCCACCATCGCCATGTTGACGAGCCCAGCAAAGGCGAGCGCGATGATCACCTCGCGGTTGGAGAAGCGCAGCAGCTTGCGGCGCTCGACGTCGTTTCGCGCCGGCGCCCGGCGCTGGGTGAGCCCGGAATGCAGATAGATCGCATGAGGCATCACCGTCGCGCCGACGATGCCGACCGAGATCGTGAGCGCCGCGGCGTCGGGGATTTGCGGCAACACCGAGTGCAAGCCGGCTGAAGCCCAATCGACCGGAGCGATGAACATTTCGACGACGTAGCAGAGGCCGATCACCGAGACCAAACCGCCGATGATCAGCTCCATCGGGCGAAACCCACGCCCGCCGATGATCAGTACGGCGTAGGTGACGATCCCCGTGACGATCATGCCGACGAGAAGCGGCAGATGGAACAGGATCGACAAGCCGATCGCGCCGCCGAGGAACTCCGCCAGATCCGTCGCCATCGCGGCGATCTCGCTGACGATCCACATGGCGATCACCACCGGCGGCGAGAAGCGCTCGCGGCACACCTCAGCCAGATTGCTTCCCGTCACGATGCCGAGCTTGGCGGACAACGCCTGGAACAGCATCGCGATTACGTTCGCCAACAGCACGACCCAAAGCAATGTGTAGCCGTATTGCGCGCCGGCCTGAATGTTGGTCGCGAAATTGCCGGGATCCATATAGGCGATCGACGCAATTACGGCCGGCCCAGCGAACAGCGCCGCGGCCCGCAGGCCATGTCTGCGCCCGTCGAGAACCTCGCGAATCGCGAGCGTGGTGCGGTCGCTCATCGAGTGCGGAACTGCTGTGCTCATGACGGGTCGTTCCTTCTGCATCCCCTAGAATGTAGCCTCAGCTACATTTCCGTCAATGGCCTTCATTCCGCCGCATGCCGAGGCCGAGCGGCGCGCGAGCGCCGCTTCGACAGCCTGCCGGGCGCTAAAGATTTGATTTGACAGCTCGCTCCTTGGAGTCGACTCTCGTTCCTGCAAAGTTCGAGGCGCGCAAGCCTCACGAACTTGTCAAATGGCCAGCCGCTGAAGTGCGCCTGGCGGAAAGCACGGGGTTAGCCATGACTCCGCCGGAGAACGTAATCTGATCTCGGCGTCGTCGGGATCGCAGCGCCAAAGCCGCCTTATATGCCAAGGGGGAACGGCGCTTTTGAAAATATGACTGTGAACCGTCGGCCGCCGACGCGAAGGCCAAGCGCCGAACGCCGTCATTGACCTGCAGCATCCCAGATCGTTTCGCACAGGCGAAACAGGGCCCCGCTCCGCTGAATGCGACGGGGCCCATCTCGTGTGGCGTTCGTTCATAGTTCGGCAACGAAGCTGTGCGGGATACCATTACCTCCATTGCTAATTTCGTTCCGCTGGGCGAGAACCTGCGCGCGATTCCAGGATTGGGGCGGGAATCGATGGCGGGGTTCAAATCATGCGCAGCCGTTCCGACCGCGCGTTGCGCGGCTCTATCGGCCTGATTGCGTTTGCGGTTGCAGCGCCGTTGTTCGGCGCGCCGACCGCTTTGGCGTGGCCTGCCGGGGCCAGCAGCGACGTCGCGATCGAGAATTTCACCGTCAAGTCCAAGGACGGCGACACCGTCTTGATCCCGCACGCCGACTTCGCCAACACCAACCTCAGCAAGGACGAGATCGCCGCACTGCTGAATCCGGACACGCCGGAGGCCGACAAGCGCGCCCTCGTCACGAAGCTCAAAGCCGACAAGATCGCAGCGCCTTCGGTCGAGATCGACGCGAAGGACGGCGCGAAGATCAAGGTGCACGACTTCCTGGCCTCAGACGTCGATGGCGGGCGCGTCGGCAAATTCGGATTTTCCAGCATCGAGAGCTCGCCCACGAGCGCGAGTTCACCGGTCTCCTTCAAATCCGGCTCGCTGCAGGTCGAAGGTCTCGACGTGGCGGATGTGCTGAAGGCGGTCGACGGATCCGACGCCGGCGGCCAAAGCGGTCGCCTCGAACATCTGACATGGAATGCGATCGACGTCGTCGCGCCGGATTCGCAGAAAGCGGAAAGCAAACCCGTCCACATCGCGCTCGGCGCGCTCGAGGTGCGTGGCAGCTATACGGGCGACGTTCTGAAGGAAGGCTCGACGACGCTCTCCGGCGTCGTGATCGAGCCCGCCCCAGATTCCGACGAGGGCAAGAGCCTCGCCAATCTCGGCTATTCCAAGGTCGAACTCGCGGTGTCCGTCAGCGCGAACTACAAAGCTGAGGCGAAGACCCTCACGATCGACAATTTCACTGTCGATGGCGTCCAGATGGGCTCAGTCGCCCTGAAGGCCAATTTCAGCGACGTCCCGGTTGAGATCTTGACGGGTGACGAGCAAGTGCGCCTCCAGGCCCTCATCGAGTGCGGCGTGGCGTCGCTCGAACTGCGCGTCGTCAATGCGGGGCTGTTCGAAAAGACGCTGGCGCTCGCCGCCAAACAACAGGGCTCGACGCCCGACGCGCTCAAGCAGCAATGGTCCGCCGTGATCGGCCAGATGGCGCCCTTGTTTCTCGGAGGATCGCCTTCGGCGCTCCAGGCCGCCGCCGAGACGCAGAAGTTCATCGCCTCGCCGCACAATCTGACGATCGCGCTGAAGGCCAAGGATGGCCCTCTCAAGGCGAACGACTTCATGGCGATCAGCGACCCCGCCGCCTTCCTCGGCAAGCTCGACATCTCCGCAGCGGCGAACCAATAAGCCACGCGCCGCCGCTGCAATATTCGCCACTCCCAATCTTGGAGCTCTTTGATGCGATCCGTTGTTTTCGCCGCGTTCGCCCTCGGCCTCTGCGCGTCGGCGGCCAGCGCCGCGACCTTTCCGGTTCCCGACGAGAATCCGATCGCCACGGTCAGCATTCCCGACGCCTGGGAGCCGAAGACTTACGACGGTGGCGTCGAGGCCACCTCGAAAGACGGCGCAGTCTACATCGCCGTCGAGCAGGTCAAAGCGGAAGACATCAAATCCGCTATCGAGGAGGGGATCAAATTCTTCGTCAAGAGCGGCGTCGACATTAACGTCGACTCGCAAAAGCAAACCGAGACCAAGATCAATGGTCTGAACGCGTTCGATCTGTCGTTCAGCGGCAAGGACAAGGATGGCCCGACCAACGTCAGCCTCACGCTGGTGAAGACCAACGCCGCCGGCAAGGTCCTGATGCTCTACTACTGGGGCTCCGCCGACGGCGAAAAGGACAATGCGAGCGAGCTGCAAAAAATCTCCGACAGCATCCAGGCTACGAAATAGCCGGCGGCCCGGCGAAGGAGGCTCTCATGCGATATGAGATTTCCGGCTCGATCATGCAGACGGTGGCGATCGACCTCGATCCCGGCGAGACCGTCTACAGCCAGACCAACACGATGGCCTGGATGAACGACGCCGTAACGATGGATACGCACACTGGCGGGGGCTTCCTCGCCGGCCTCAAGCGCACGTTCGGCGGCGGCTCGTTCTTCGTCACCGACTTCACCGGCAATGGCGCCGGCCATGTCGCCTTCGCGCCGCGCTTTCCCGGCACGATCTTCCCGGCCTTGCTGCAGCCGGGACAGTCGCTCATCTGCCGCAAGGAGACGTTTCTCGTCGCGCAGAAGTCGGTGACTTTCGAGGTCGCCTGGCAAAAGCGCATCGGCGCCGGATTCTTCGGCGGCGATGGGTTCCTTCTCCAAAAGGTGACGGGACCCGGCATCGTATGGCTCGACCTCTCCGGCGAAGTGGTCGAGCGCGACCTCGCGCCGGGCGAGCGCCTGCTCGTCCATGCCGGCCATGTCGGCGTTTTCGAGCCCAGCGTCGGCTTCGACATTCAGATGGTGCGCGGGTTCAAGAACGTGCTGTTCGGCGGCGAGGGCCTGTTCCTCGCCACCCTGACCGGCCCCGGCCACGTCTGGCTGCAGAGCATGCCGATCCTCAATCTCGCCGAAGAAATCGGCCGCTATTTGCCGCGGGGCGGCTCCGACACGGGCGCCAGTTCAACCGCCGGCGGCGTCGCCGCGGGCGCTGCGCTGGGCGCCGCCGGCAGCCTCCTCGGCAGCCTTTTCAGCGGAAGCAACAGCGACGACCGGAGCTAGATTGGAACTCCCGCTCGCGGGAGAGGGTTCCTCGCCGTCTCAGGCTGCGACTCGGAGCACTCGTCCCTCGAGCCCAGGCTTGGCGGGCCGATGGAGGGCGATGAACGAGGCAGGCTGGTTGGCGGCGCGTCCGGTTTCGATGATCGCCGCCTTCAGGCTCTCGAGCGCATCTTTCAGCGCGGCGACGTCGCGATCGAGGGCCATCACGAGGTCGTCGTGCGACGCGGTCACTGAGGCCGCTTCCCAACGCCTCAACGCCCCATGCGCGGTTGTGACGGCGGCGATCGTGCGCGCCAAAGCCGGGGCCAGTGAAGGGAAGTAGAATCCGACCAACATCTTTGCGTTCACCAATGTCGCGCCGGCCCTCTCCAGAGCCTCGTCGCCTGAGCCAAGGCCGCTGCGGGTCGCGCCGATCAGCGAGTAGCGAGCGCCGAAGTAGCGAGACAATTCGCGGTCGATTGATTCCGCATGACAGTAAAGCTCTTCGGCCTTATTGCCGACAAAGCGCTTTCTATCCTTGGATTCGTTCACTTTATAACTCACCAGCCCGGACGTGACGGCGCTGATGACGATCGTGATGAACATCAATGCCAGTTCCACCGCACGTCTCCACAATTAGGCCGGCCTCGGCGCACGGATAGGTTGCGTTGAACCGCTTAATTTTGTTATAATTTAATCTTAAATAATAGTTAAGCTATGCAATATCAACATTTTCGACAAGAAGAACAACTACGCGGAGGTCAGGCCGCGGGTTGTGCAAGCCGCCAGCCACGTCGCCTGGCGCCCGACCCGTCGCTCGGCGCGGCGACCGCTTCAGACTCGGGCGAGGCAAATATCTAGCGATTTCAAATTCATGCGCTTGCGGGCGCCACGCCGCCGACCTTGCTCATAGAACCGCGCGGAAGTGAGGGCTTTTCAAACGGCGCGAAATCGCCTAGCTTTCACGTGGGTTGGCCCGTGCTTCGCCAGGCGAACAGATCACAGCCAATCACGCACGTTCTCGATTTTGTGTGCAGCGCAACAATTGCAGACTCATGTATTCGCGTCCATCTTACCGCGAACGGCGTTTTGCCGTCGGTCGATAAGGCTGGAGCGACATGGGTTTGGGTCAAATCCCTTGTGTGGGATTCGATAACTCGACGCCGCTGGGGGTGGCGTCGCAGGGCCATGTTGCAGCGCAATCTGTCGCCCCCTGGGGGCGGTATGGGCGCCCCGGCGCGTCCCCTTCCGTGACATTTTAGAGATCGACCAAAATGGCAGGCATTGTCCGCATCGCGCTCTCGCGCCCGTACACTTTCGTTGTCATGGCGATCCTGATCCTGCTGTTCGGATCGCTGTCGGCGATTCGAACGCCGACCGATATTTTCCCGAATATCGGCATCCCCGTCATTTCGGTTATCTGGACCTACACCGGGCTTCCGCCTGACGACATGGCGGGCCGCATTATCGCCCCTTACGAGCGCTCGCTGACCGCCACGGTCAACGACATCGAGCATATCCAATCGCAGTCGCTGCCCGGCGTAGGCGTCGTCAAGATCTTCTTCCAGCCGGGCGTGAACATCAGCGCCGCGCAGGCGCAGGTGACGTCGATCTCGCAGACAATTTTGAAGCAAATGCCGCCCGGCGTCACGCCGCCGCAAATTCTCTCCTACAACGCCTCGAGCGTTCCGATCATCCAGCTCGCCTTGTCGAGCGATTCGCTGTCGCAGACCCAGCTCGCCGATCTCGCGCTGAATTTCATCCGGCCGCAGCTCGTCACGGTGCCCGGCGCCCAGCTTCCCTACCCCTACGGCGGCTCGACGCGGCAAGTGCAGATCGACCTCGATCAAACGGCCCTCAACGCGCACGGCATTTCCGCCACCGACGTCGGCGCCGCGCTTGCGCAGCAGAACCTCATCACGCCGGTCGGCACCGAAAAGATCGGCGCCTATGAATTGACCGTCGACCTCAACGATTCCCCGAAGGTTCTCTCCGATTTTAACAATCTGCCGATCAAGGTGGTCAACGGCACGGTCGTGTTCATGCGCGACGTCGCCTATGTCCACGACGGTTCGCCGCCGCAGACCAACGTCGTCCAGCTCGACGGGCGCAAAGGCGTCCTGATGTCGGTGCTGAAGATCGGCGAAGTCTCCACCCTCGACATCATCTCCGGCATCAAGGCCCGCCTGCCCGCGATCCAGGCGACGCTGCCGCCCGGCGTAACGTTGCGCTACGTCAACGACCAGTCCGATTTCGTGAAGGAATCGGTCACGGCCGTCGTGCGCGAAGGCCTGATCGCCGCCGTGCTCACCGGCTTGATGATCCTCCTCTTTCTCGGCAGCTGGCGTTCGACCCTGATCATCACAGTGTCGATCCCCCTCGCCGTGCTCAGTTCGCTCATCGTGCTTTCGATCCTTGGCCAGACGATCAATGTGATGACCCTCGGCGGCCTCGCGCTCGCGGTCGGCATTCTGGTCGACGACGCCACGGTCACGATCGAGAACGTCAATCGTCACATGGAAGAGCTCGGCGAGGACATCCTTACCGCCATTACGCTCGGCGCGCGGGAAATCATGCCGCCGGCTACGATCGCGCTGTTCTGCATATGCATCGCTTTCGCGCCCCTGCTCGCGCTGGGCGGCGTCGCCGGCTATCTGTTCCGACCGCTGGCGATGGCCGTCGTCTTCGCGATGATCGCGTCCTACATCCTCACCTATACGCTGGTGCCAACGTTGGCGCATTTCCTCCTGCGCAACCAGCACCAGCACCATGCCGCCGGCGCCGGCCAAGCCGCCAAGGTCGGCTTCTTCGGCCGCTTTCAGCGGGGATTTGAGCGTCAATTCGAGCGCCTGCGTCAAGGCTATCTCGGCATCCTGCAACTCGCTTTGGACCACCGCTACGCGTTCGCCGGCGGTTTCGTCGCCGTAGCGCTGGCATCGCTCTGCCTCACGATCTACCTCGGCGAGGATTTCTTCCCGTCGATCGAGTCTCCGGCGATCCGCATGCACTTTCGCGCGCCGACCGGCACCCGCATCGAGCAGACGACGGCGCTCGCCGATCAGATCGAGCAGACGGTACGCACGATTGTTCCGCCCGATCGGCTCGAGAGCATCGTCGACAACATCGGTCTGCCGAATAGCGGCATCAACATCTCGTACAGCAACAATGGAACCATCGGCGTGTTCGACGGCGACATCCTGCTAACGCTCAAACCCGGCGAGACGCCTACGAACGTCTACGTGAAAACGTTGCGCGAAAAGCTGCCCAGGGCCTTCCCAGGAACGACCTTCGCGTTCCTACCGCCCGACATGGTGAGCCAGATCCTGAATTTCGGCTCTCCCGCGCCGATCGACGTCCAGATCGTCGGCAACAATCTCCCCGCCAGCCGCGCCGTCGCCAACAAATTGCTGGACAAAATCCGGCATGTCGTAGGCATCGCCAATCCGCGTATTGAGGAGGCGTTCCGGGACCCGGCGATCAAGGTCGACTTCAATCGCGACCTCGCCGGCGTCGTCGGCCTCAGGGAATCCGACGCGGCGAGCGCCGTCCAGGCGACGCTGTCGGGCAGCACGCAGACCGCGCCGACCTATTGGCTCGATCCGCGGAACGGAGTCTCCTACGCCGTCTCTGTTCAGACGCCGCAATATTCGATTCAAACGCTCGGCGAGCTTAAGAACGTGCAACTCAGCGGCGCCCAGTCGACGCAGCTCCTCGGCGGCCTCGCCACCTTTACGCCCGAACCCGTCGACGCAATCGTCTCGCACTACAACATCCGTGACGCCGTCAACATCTACGCGGAGACGCAAGAGCGAGACCTCGGCGGGGTCGCCGCCGACATCGAGAAGATCGTCGACGATGCGCGGGCGGATCTTCCCCGCGGCACGACCATCGCCATTCGCGGCCAGGTCGCGACCATGCAAAGCGCCTATCAGCAGCTCCTGATCGGGTTGGCCTTCTCAATTGTGCTGATCTACCTGCTAATCGTGGTCAACTTCCAGTCGTGGCTTGATCCGTTCGTGATCATCACCGCCTTGCCGGCCGCTTTGGCCGGCATCGTGTGGATGCTGTTCCTCACCGGCACCACGCTCTCGGTGCCGGCGCTCACCGGCGCCATCATGTGCATGGGCGTCGCCACCGCAAACAGCATTCTCGTTGTGAGCTTCGCGCGCGAGCAGCTCGCCGAAGGCAAGGACGCGGTGGCCGCCGCGCTCGCCGCCGGCGCGACGCGTTTTCGCCCGGTGCTGATGACCGCGCTCGCGATGATCATCGGCATGTTGCCGATGGCCATCGAGCCCGGGCAGAATTCGCCACTCGGTCGCGCGGTCATCGGTGGTCTTCTTTTTGCAACGTTTGCGACGCTAGTGTTCGTGCCCACCGTCTTCAGCATCGCCCACCGTCGCCAACCCAGCCACGCTCGCGAGGCAGAACCGCTCGCCGGCCTGCCCTCTCACGCCTGACCCGGAGCCTCTATGTCGTCCTCTGAACCCCCGATCCATTCTCCCAAGCCGCGTCGCGTGCTCATGCTGCTTGCGACCGTGGCGGTCGGCGCCATCGCCCTTGCCTATTTCGGCATCATCAACCGCGCCGCGAGCCATCAGGAGGTGGCGAATTGGACCAACGAGCAGGCCATCCCGACCGTTAAGATCGTGCAGGCCGAGCGCGGCCCGTCTGAGCAGGATCTGATCCTGCCCGGCAACGTCGCCGCCTATTACACCGGTTCGCTTTACGCCCGCGCGAGCGGCTACGTGACCAACTGGAGCAAGGACATTGGCGCGCATGTGACCAAGGGAGAAACCCTTGCGACGATTTCGGCGCCGGACCTCGACCAGCAGCTCGCGGAAGCCAAAGGGCAACTCGTGCAATTGCAGGCCGCCGTCGAGCAGGCGCAGGCCAACGCCGATCTCGGCAAGGTGACCGACCATCGCACCGCGCAGCTCGTCGCCCAGGGCTGGACGAGCAAGGAGCAAGGCGATACCGACCATCTGACCTCTGCCTCGCGGGACGCCGCGCTGTCCGTCGCCAAGGCGAATGTGCTCGCGCAGCAGGCCGCGGTAGGCCGGCTGGAAGAGCTGACGCGTTTCGAGAACATCAAGGCCCCCTTCGACGGCGTCATCACGGCGCGTCACGTCGACATTGGCGACCTCGTGGCCGCCGGGGGCAATACCGGCATTCCCCTCTTCCAGGTCGCCGACATTCACCGGATGCGCATCTATGTGAGCGTGCCCCAAGGCTTCCTCGGTGAGCTCACGCCCGGCGTCAAGGCGACGCTCCACATCCCAGGCCAGAATGAGACCTTCGAGGCCGAAATGGTGTCGACCTCGAATTCGCTGACGGAAGGCTCGCGCACCGCGCTGATCGAGTTGCAGGCGGACAATCCCGACGGCAAACTATGGCCCGGCGCCTTCACCGAGGTCCATTTCCACATCCCGTCCGACCCGAACACCCTGTCGGTGCCGCTGACCGCGCTCGTCTTCGGAGAGCACGGTATGCAAGTCGCCGCGGTGGACGCCAACGGCCGGGTGATTCTGAAAACGGTCAAGCTCGGCCGCAATTTCGGCAATCACGTCGAAATCCAATCCGGCGTCGCGCTCAACGACCGGCTGATCGACAATCCCCCGGAGTCGATGGAGACTGGCGAACTCGTTCAAGTGGCTTCGGCGGTCGGCAAGGCCCCCAGCGTGGCCTCGGCGCCGAGGGCGGAACCTACTACGTCGGCCAAGAACGACTGACGATCTTGACGATGGCCGCGGGTCCGCCGAGCCCGTGGCCGCGCCCATGGCGTCGCAATCCTATTCGCCGCGGCGCGCCATCTGTTCGATTGCGCGGAAAACCCGGCTCGCCTCGTCATCGGCGAGAGGCTCGAAGCCGAGCGTGCGAAACATTTGCAGACCCCAGCAGGCGAACAGCAGCGCGCGCGCCTCGTCGGGCCGCTCGGCCTCGGCGGCGGCCTCGTCGAGCGCCTGTTTCATCGCCGCGCTGATTGCGGCTACGCAAGGCGCATGGCCGATCGCGGCGGCCAGCAACGCCGGGGGAAATCCCAACTCGCCGGCATAGTGGCGGGCGCCGGCGCGCAAGATGCCGAGCAGTGCGCGGCGCGGCGCGCCCGGATCGACATCCATCTCGCGCGCCGAGTCGCGACGGTCAGCTTCGAGTTCGCGCGACACCAGTTCGGCGAGGAGAGCCTCCTTGGAGCGAAAATGGTGCAGCACGCCGCCCTTGCTGATCCCGGCGGCCTCGGCGACCGCCTCCATCGTCAAGGCGTTGATCCCTTCTCTGGCGATCAGAGTTTTCGCCGCGGCGATGATCTTTTCCAACGTCGCCTGACTACGCGTCTGCATGGGATGGGCCGATCTTGAAGCAAACCGTCCGGACGGTTTTGCATAAGCGGAGAAACGCCGCAAGGCGCGGGGCTAGGCCTTCGTCATGCCGCGAAAGCGGGCGTCCCGCCGCCTAGTGCGCTGGCGCATCATATCGAGAAGCTCGCGGTGGCCGCCCGGGCGCGGGCCGGATCAGGCCGGCGCCGCCTCCGCCAACCCTCGCTTGCGAAGCAGCGCCTCCGGGTCGGGATCGCGGCCGCGGAAGGCGTGGTAGGCGGCGCCGGGCTCGCGCGAATTGCCGGCGGAGTAGACGAAGCGTTCGAGCCGCTCGGCGAGATCAGGATTGAAGACGTCGCCGCTCCCCGCGAACGCCTCAAAGCCGTCAGCGTCGAGAATCTCGGACCAGAGGTAGCTGTAGTAGCCGGCAGAATAGCCCTCGCCGGAGAAGATGTGCTGGAAATGCGGCGCCGAATGGCGCGGCGCGATCGCCTCGGGCATGCCGAGGGCGTCAAGCGCTCGCCGCTCGAAGCCGGCGACGTCGATCGCGCCGGGCTCGCCTCGCAAGTGCAACTCCATGTCGACCAAAGCGGAGGCCGTGTATTCGACCGTGGCGAAGCCTTGATTGAAGCGGCGCGCAGCCTCGAGGCGCTCGATCAGCGCTTCCGGCATCGGCTCGCCGCTATCCCTACGGCGCGCGAAGCGGCGCAGGGTCTCGGGGCGCTCAAGCCAGTGCTCGTAAAGCTGCGATGGAAATTCGACGAAGTCGTGCGCGACGTTCGTCCCCGCGAGCAAGGGATAGGTGACGTTCGACAGAATCCCATGCAGCGCGTGGCCGAATTCGTGGAACAACGTGTGCGCCTCGTCAATGCTGAGGAGGCAAGCCTCCCCAGCGCCGGCTTTGGCGAAGTTCATCACGTTGACGATGATCGGCAGCACCGGACCGTCGAGCTTCTGCTGGTCGCGGAACGAGCTCATCCAGGCGCCGCTGCGCTTGGAGGGCCGCGCGAAGTAATCGCCGATGAAGAGCGCGATCGGCTCGCCGCCGCGGCCCGTCACCGTCCAGGCGCGCGCGTCGGGATGGTAGAGCGGAATGTCGCGCCGCTCGGCGAAGGAGAGGCCGAACAGGCGATGGGCGACGTCGAACGCCGCCTCGATCATCCCGTCCAGCGGCAGATAGGGTTTGAGCTCCCCCTCGTCGATGTCGAACAGCGCCTTGCGACGCTTCTCCGCGTAATAGCGCCAGTCCCAGGGACGCAGCTCGAAATTGCCGCCCTCGACGGCGATCATCGCTTGCAGGCCCTCGGCTTCGCGCAGCGCCTGCTCGCGCGCTCGCGTCCAGACCCGCGTCAGCAGCCCGAGCGCCGCCTCCGGCGTCTTGGCCATCGTGTCGGCGAGGCGGAAGTGCGCGTAGGAGGGAAAGCCCATCAGCTTCGCGCGCTCGGCCCGCAGTTCCACCGCTTCGCGCATGATCGCAGAATTGTCGTGCGCGCCGCCATTGGCGCCGCGGGCGAGGAAGGCGCGAAAAGCCTTTTCGCGCAGATCGCGCCGGGCGGAGAATTGTAGGAAAGGCTCGACCGAGGAGCGCGACAAGGTGACGGCGTGCTTGCCGGAATGCCCGCGCTCGCTCGCCGTTTCAGCCGCCGCGGCAAGGAAACTCTCCGGCAACCCCTGTCGATCGTCCGGCGTCTCGAGGATCAGCAGAAAATCCTTCTCGTCGGCCAGCACGTTCTGGCCGAAGGTCGCGCCGAGCGTCGCCAGGCGCTCGCTGATCGCGGCGAGCCGCGCCTTGGTCCAGGCGGGAAGTCCCGCGCCCGCGCGCAGGAAGGCGGTGCGATAGCGCTCCAGCGTGCGCGCGGCCTCGGCGTCGAGCCCCTGCCCGCCGCCCTCGGCGTAAAGGGTCTCGATGCGCCGGAACAAAGCGTCATTCTGCAGGATGGCGCTGCGCTCGCGCGAAAGGATCGGCGCCATCGCGCGTTCTAGGTCTTGCAGCGCCTCGTTGCTGTCCGAGCCGACGAGGTTGAAGAAGACCGACTCGACCCGGTCGAGCGCGTTGCCGCTGCGCTCCAGCGCTGCGATCGTGTTCTCGAAGGTCGGTGCGGCGGGATTGTCCGCGATCGCAGCGATCTCCGCACGCTTCACGGCCAAAGCGGCGTCGAAGGCGGGCCGGAAATGCTCGGGTCGGATCCGCGCGAAGGGCGGCGCTTCGAACGGGCCGCTCCACGACTCGAGAAGGGGATTGCCATGAGCGTCCGCGTGAAGATCCACGGCTAAGTCCTCGGCTGGAGTTGCGATGTTGAGAGCGCGGCGCTTGACTAAGCGCGCCGCGCTCGGTCCCGTCAGCCCCCCGCCGAGGGATAGTTCGGGCTCTCGCGCGTGATCGCCACGTCATGCACGTGGCTCTCGCGCAGGCCCGCGGAGGTGATGCGCACGAAGCGCGCCTTGGCCTGGAATTCCTCGATCGACGCCGCGCCGACATAGCCCATCGCCGCGCGCAGGCCGCCGGCGAGCTGATGCAGAATGGCGCCGACCGGGCCGCGATAGGGCACTTGTCCCTCGACGCCCTCGGGCACCAGCTTCATCTGGTCCTTGATGTCCTGTTGGAAATAGCGGTCGGCGGAGCCTTGCGCCATCGCGCCGAGCGAACCCATGCCGCGGTAGCTCTTATAGGAGCGGCCCTGGTACAGGAACGTTTCGCCGGGACTCTCGTCGGTGCCGGCGAGCAGCGAGCCGATCATCACGCAGTCGGAGCCGGCGGCGATCGCCTTGGCGAAATCGCCGGAATACTTGATGCCGCCGTCGCCGATCACCGGCACTCCGGCCTTGCGCGCCGCTTCCGCCGCTTCGAGGATTGCCGTGAGCTGCGGAACGCCGACGCCAGCGACAATCCGCGTGGTGCAGATCGAGCCCGGGCCGATGCCGACCTTGATCGCGTCCGCGCCCGCGTCGATCAGCGCCTGCGCGCCTTCGCGCGTCGCGATGTTGCCGGCGATGACCGCGACCTTGTTGGTGGCGCGCTGAATGCGTCGGACCTGCTCGAGCACATGCTCGGAATGGCCGTGCGCGGTGTCGACGATGAGGCAGTCGACGCCGGCGGCCATCAAGAGTTCGGCGCGCTCAAAACCCTTGTCGCCGACTGTCGTCGCGGCGGCGACCCGCAAGCGCCCGTCCGGGTCCTTGGCGGCGTTGGGGTGCGCGGTCGCCTTCTCGATGTCCTTGACCGTGATGAGCCCCACGCAGCGGCCCTCTTCGTCGACGACGACGAGCTTCTCGATGCGGTGCTGATGCAGCAGGCGGCGCGCCTCGTCCTTGGAGACCCCCTCGCCGACGGTCACGACTTTGCGCGTCATCAATTCGGCGACCGGCTGGCGCGGATCGTCGGCGAAGCGCACGTCCCGGTTGGTGAGAATGCCGACCAGCCGGGCGGGCTTGCCGGAAGGGCCGCCGCGCTCGACCACGGGAATGCCTGAGATCGAAGAGCGGCGCATCATAGCCAGCGCGTCGGCGAGCGTCGCATCGGGAAAGATCGTGATCGGATCGACGACCATGCCGCTCTCGAAGCGCTTGACCTTGCGGACTTCCTCGGCCTGCTCCTCGGGCGTCATATTGCGATGGATGACGCCGAGCCCGCCAGCCTGCGCCATCGCGACGGCGAGGCGCGCTTCGGTCACGGTGTCCATGGCGGACGAAATGATCGGCAGGTTCAGTCGGATCGAACGCGTCAGTCGCGAACCGAGGTCGACGCCGCTCGGCATCACCGTGCTGTGGCCAGGGCGCAGAAGCACATCGTCGAAGGCGAGGCCTTCCGAAAACGCCGGGTTTTCCACTGTCGCCATGGGAGCCGTCCTATTTGAGGGAGTCGCGGACGCTTCGCCGCGCCCCGCTTCATGGCGGGGCTGCGTAACACGGGCGAGCGGAAGTTCCTAGACCGTGCGACGATTTGCTCGTCTCGCCACTCTCGCGCTCCCTGAGCGAAGCCAGGTTCGGCTTCGCCGCGCCGGGACGGCCGGATGGCTCAGCGGTACCAGCAGTGACCGTTGTGACAGACGCGCCGGTGCGGGTAGATGAAGCCGGGACCGGCGCAATAGTGGTACCAGTGATACCCGCTCATGCCGAGACGATAGCAGCCGGCGTCCGCTGCGCCGGGCGCGAGAACGATCGCCAAAAGCATAGCCGCTCCGAATATGGAAAATCCGCGCATAAGAGTGTGCTCCGTGTCCGTTGGCTGGACGCCGCCAGGCTACACGGCTCTCAGATCGGCCGCAGCGCTCGGATTCTACTCAGGAACGTTCACCTTTCCCGCATCTGCTCGACCTCGCTTTGCCATACGTTGACGCCCCGCGCGCTGTGCGGAGCGTCAACATGCGTGTCGAGGTCGGCGGCGCGAGCGGGCTTCAAACCTCTTACGTGGGACTTCAGCTCATCCGCTGCTTCAGCGTGGGGACTGCGCATTAGCTTCCGTTCGAGTTGCTGTAGCAGGCGTAGCCGAGAAGGACCTCGTTCGGGCCCCAAACCGCCCGAGACATGTCCGCTCCGCAATTGTTCGCGTTTCGGACGTAGTGGCTGGCGGGATCGTGGGACATCGATGCTTCGGCGGCGCGTGCGATCTCCTGCCGGCTCACCTGGGTCTCGCCTTGAGCCAAAGCGGCGGAGGTGAGGGAGAGAAGGGCGACGATGGCGATGCATGTGCGGTTCATGATTGGCTCCTTGCGTTTGCTGTGTCCCCATAGTCCTCCTTCGCTATCGATCGATCCAATTCATTATTCGCGTCATATCAATCTCCGTGCGAGATTATGACGCCGGAAGCCACCCTTGAGGCGCCGCGAGGAGAGGCGGCGCATTTAGGCGCGCAATGAGTGGCTAGGCCCGCCGGGAGACGGCTTGACGGGCTGTCCAATTCCGCGCGAGCATCCCGTTATGACGCTCGCTCGCCTGATCCGTATCGTTTTGGCTTTATCTTGCGCCGCCGCCCTCACTGGGTGCGACGCGTGCGGCGACTGGCCGTGGACCCCGAAGCAGAAGACCTGCCACAGCGAGGCGATACGCTAGATCCAGGCGCTGTTTGGCCGTGCGAAGAGCGGGCGTCTAGCGGGGCGCCGATCTCAGCCTAACGCGCTCTAGGCGCGCCTTCGGCAATGCGCGACGCGCCGATCGGGAAATTCGAGGCGCTCGGAGGTCAGAGCGAGATCGGCTCGGCGTTCTCCGGATTCCGATTTGGCGAAACGAAGCGCAGCGTCCTTGGTGCTGAAGATGCCGCCGCAGAGGCCGTGCGTCTCGGCGACGATCCAGAGACCTGAGTGGTCCTGACCGACGACGAAGTGAAAAGACTCGTCGGCCTCGCCACGTTGGCTCGGTTCAACGGCGTCCTCCGATTGCTGCGCCATAGCGCGAACTCCTTGACGTTGATCAATCGAGCTGGGCTCGACTTTCTGACGGACGCATTCTGCTCCCGCCCGGGATAAGGGATCGCTACGTCATTGCGGCGGACCGCATAGGGAACTTGTAAGGACGGAAATTTTCACCCAAACGTGACTGGCCAATCGGAACGCCTCCCCCCGGCGAAGCTTGCTGTAGGGCAGACCCGGCGCCACAAGTCGACCCGACAGCCCGGTACCCGATGCGCCATACCATCCTCACGGCCCTGATCGTCGCCACGGCCCTGTTCATGGAAAACATGGACGGGACGGTTTTGGCGACGTCGCTGCCGGCCATCGCGCAAGATCTCAAGCAGGACCCGATCGTCCTCAAGCTTGCGCTGACGTCCTATATGCTGACGCTGGCGGTGTTCATCCCCGCTTCCGGCTGGGTCGCCGACAAGCTCGGCGCGCGGACGGTGTTCTGCTCGGCGATCATCACGTTCACGCTCGGCTCGATCTTCTGCGGCGCATCCACGTCCCTGCCAACGCTGATTGCGGCGCGCGTGTTCCAGGGGCTCGGCGGCGCGATGATGGTGCCGGTCGGCCGTCTTGTGCTGCTTCGCTCGACGCCCAAGTCGGAGATGGTGAACGCCCTCGCCTATCTCACCGTTCCCGCGCTGATCGGTCCAGTCTTCGGGCCGCCGCTCGGCGGCTTCATCACCACCTATTTCCACTGGCGCTGGATTTTCTGGATCAACGTCCCGATCGGTATCATCGGCGTCGCGCTGACCCTGCGTTTCATCGAGAACATTCGCGAACGCGACGTCGGGCGCTTCGACTTCAAAGGCTTTTTCCTTTCCGGGGCCGGCCTGCTGTCGCTGATCTTCGGCCTGACGCTGCTTGGCAGCAACCTCGCGCCAGCGAGCGTCATGGCGACGCTGATCGTCGCCGGCTTCGCGTTGCTCGTCGCCTATGTGCGCCACGCCCGGCGAGATCCCGACGCGATCATCGACATCCGTCTCTTGAAGACGCCGACCTTCTTCGCCGGCGTCGTCGGCGGCTTCATCTTTCGCATCGGCATTGGCGCGATCCCCTTCCTGCTGCCGCTGCTGCTGCAGATCGGATTCGGCCTGACGCCGTTCGAATCGGGCTCGCTCACCTTCGCCGCGGCCGCCGGCGCGATGGCGATGAAATTTTCCGCCGCCACCATCCTGCGCCGGATCGGCTTCCGCCGAGTGCTGATCTTCAACGCCGTCCTTTCCGCGGCGTTCATCGCCTCGTACGGCCTCTTCGGCGCGCAGACGCCGCATTGGCTGATGCTCCTGCCGCTGCTTGTCGGCGGATACTTCCGTTCGCTCGAATTCACCGCGCTCAACGCGCTCATCTACGCCGACGTCGACCAGGCGCGCATGAGTCGCGCGACCAGCTTCGCCAGCGTCGCTCAGCAAATGTCCGGAGCGGTCGGCGTCGCCGTCGCCGCTGCGGGCGTCGAAGCGTTTCGCTATGGGCTCAGCGGCGGCGAACTCGTGGCGCGCGACATGACGCTGACCTTCGGCGTCGTCGCGCTCGTCGCTCTGAGCTCGGTGCCGATCTTCCTGCGCTTGAAACCCGACGCCGGCGCGCAGGTGTCGGGCCAGCGTCTCGTCGCCGAAACCACGGCGCCGGGAGCGGCGACCGGTTGAGAACGGGCGGTCGACGCCGCGCCGTTCAAACGAGCTTGCCGCGCGCCGTCACCGGCCACACTGCGGTTTCGCCGCCGCGCACGACATGCACCGCATCGACCATGTTGGTGACGACGCAGGCGTGATTGGGGACAATGCGCAGCCGATCCCCGACCCGCAAGCCGGTCGCCCCCTCCGGTGCGATCAGACGCCCGTGCTCCTCAGAGAGCTGATCGATGACGAGATCGGGGCGGCCGAGCACATGACCGTGGCCGGTCAGGCCCAAGAGATCGGAGGTGAGGGTCTTGCTGCCGGCGTCGACGATCGCGCGGTTCGGCGCGGGGGTCGAAACCACCGTCGCCAGCACGGTGAGCGCGCAATCGTCCCAGCCGCAGACGCCGCGCGCGACGAGCGAACGGTCGTTATAGACGTAGGTCCCGGGCCGGTATTCGGTCGCTATCGGCGCTTCGTGCGCGCGCATCATGTCGGGGGTGCCGCCTGAGGTGATGCAGGGGACGGCGAGCCCCGAAGCCTCGATCGAGGCTTTCGCCGCCGTCATGAACGCCTGCACCTTGGCCGCCCCGTCCACCGGCGGATAGGTCATCAGGCCGCCGAACACAAGGCCCGGCGCAGCCGCTATGCGCCGCGCGAGTTCGCCCGCCTCTTCGGGCGTTCCGACACCGCATCGGTCGGCGCCGACGTTGCATTCGACCAGCACAGTCAGCGGCGAAGCCGAGGCGAAGGCGGCGGCGAGGCCGTCGATCACGGTCGCGCTGTCGGCGACGACGGCGAGCTTGACCCGGCCGGCGAGCGCCCTCAACGCGCGAAGCTTGTCGTCGCCGACAACATTGTAGGTGAGAAGGACATCGCGAATGGCGTCGCTGCCCGCGACCATCGCCTCGGCCTCCGAGATTTTCTGGCAGGTGATCCCGATTGCGCCTGCGCGAAGCTGCATCTCGGCGATCGCCGGCAACTTGTGGGTCTTGATATGCGGCCGCACCCGCAGACCGTGCGTCTGCGCATAGGCCTGGAATCGCGCGATGTTGCGCTCGGCGACGTCGACATCGACGACGACGGCCGGAGTGGAGATCGCCTCGACCAAATGATCCTCCTCGAACCTGCTGCCCCGATGACGGGGCTTGACAAGCAAAACGTCCGGTGCTTCGGTTTGTCAATCCATTATTTGAGACATCTGTCCATAATAGCGGATATCAATTGACTTGTCTGGGAGGTACAAGCGATGAAGTTCCTGGTCACCGCGGCGGCGGCCCTCGCCGTCCTCGCCTTTGCGGCGGCGACGCCGGCCGGCGCGCAGCAAACGCAAAGCAAGCTCGACAAAGTGCTGGCGCGCGGCCGGCTGGTCATGGGCACCGGCAGCACCAACGCGCCCTGGCATTTCAAGAGCGCCGACGACAAGCTGCAAGGGTTCGACATCGACATGGGCCGGATCATCGCCAAGGCGCTGTTCGGCGATCCTGACAAGATCGACTTCGTCATCCAGTCGTCTGACGCACGCGTTCCCAACATCACGACCGACAAGGTCGACATCACCTGTCAATTCATGACGGTGACGGGCGAGCGCGCCCAGCAGGTCGCCTTCACGATCCCCTACTATCGCGAAGGCGTCGGCCTGATGCTCAAGAATGACAGCAAGTACGCCGACTACAAGGCCCTCAATGCCGGCGGGTCGGGCGTGACGATCGCCGTGCTGCAGAACGTCTACGCTGAGGCGATGGTCCACGCCGCGCTGCCGCAGGCCAAGGTCGACCAGTACGAGTCGGTCGACCTGATCTATCAGGCGCTCAATTCGGGCCGCGCCGACGCCGCCGCCACCGACCAGTCCTCGCTGGCCTGGTACATGCTCCAGAACCCCGGGCGCTATCGCGACGCCGGCTATGGCTGGGACCCGCAGACCTACGCCTGCGCCGTCAAGCGCGGCGACCAGGATTGGCTCAACTTCGTCAACACCGCGCTGCATGAAGCGATGACCGGCGTCGAGTTCGACGCCTACGCCAAGTCGTTCAAGACCTGGTTCGGCAAGGACCTGCCGCCGCCCAAGATCGGCTTCCCGGTCGAATACAGCAGCAAGTAAAGCGAACGCGAGCGCGGCGGCCCGGCCATGCGCCGGCTCGCCGCGCCGCAAGCGCGAGGCGCCTTTTCGATGGGCTACACGCTGAATTTCGCCGCCGTCTGGCACAGCTTCGACCTGCTGCTCGAGGGCCTGGGGCTGTCGCTCGCCCTCGCCTTCGGCGGCGTGCTGATCGGCTGCGCGATCGGCATCGTCGTCGCCTTCAACCTGACCGTGAAGTCGCGGCTGCGGCGCGGCCCGGCGCAGACCTACGTGACGATCATCCGCAACACGCCGATCCTCGTGCTGATCCTGTTCGTTTATTTCGGTCTGCCGCAACTTGGAGTGACGCTGAGCAAGACGACGAGCTTCGTGGTGACGCTGGCGGTCTATTCGGGCGCCTATTTGGCCGAGGTGTTTCGCGCCGGCCTCGCCGCGGTGCCGCCCGGCCTGCGCGAAGCGGGTCTCGCGATCGGCCTGCGTGAGAACCAGATCCGCACTTCGGTCATTCTGCCGTTGATGTTGCGCAACGCCCTGCCCTCGCTCGGCTCGACCCTCATCTCCCTCTTCAAGGACACTTCGCTCGCCGCCGCGATCGCGATCCCTGAGCTGACGTTCGAAGCCCGCAAGATCAACGTCGAGACGTTCCGCGTCGTCGAGACATGGATCGTGACCAGCCTGCTCTACGTCGCCACGTGCACCGTGCTCGCCGCGCTCGTCCGCGTCGCCGAGCGCCGGCTCGCCATTCCCAGGTGATGCAAATGGATTTTGCAGCCCTATTCCATGACGCCTTTCTGGCGCGCTTCGCGATCCTCAAGGGTCTCGGCGTCACGATCGCGATTTCCGCGCTGTCGATCGTCCTCGGCACTTTGCTCGGCGTCGGCGTCGGACTGGCGCTGACCTACGGCTCCAAGCCGGTGCGTTGGCTCGCGCGCGGCTACACCGATTTCATCCGCGGCACGCCGGTGCTGGTTCTCGTGTTCGCGAGCTATTACGTGCTTGGCGTCGTCGGCGTCGATCTGCCGCCCTTCGATGCGGGCGTGCTCGCGCTGACCGTCTTTTGCGGTTCGCATGTCGGCGAGATCGTCCGCGGCGCCTTGCAGGCCATCGCCACAGGGCAGACCGAGGCCGCCAAGGCGATCGGCCTGACGTTCTCGCAGACCTTCGCTTACGTGCTGTGGCCGCAGGCGCTGCGGCAGATGCTGCCCGCCTGGGTCAACACGGCGGCCGAGTTGGTCAAGGCTTCGACGCTGCTGTCGATCATCGGGGTCGGCGAGCTGTTGCTCAGGATCCAGGAGTTGATCTCCCGCACGTTCCTCAGCCTCGAGTTCTATCTCCTCGCCGGCTTCCTCTATTTCGCCGTCAATTTCGCCATCGAACGGCTCGGCCGCGCCATCGAGCGCCGCGTCGCCCTCCCGACCTGAGACGCGTCATGTTCGACACCCTTCTCGAAATCCGCGACTTGCACAAGCGCTTCGGCCTCGTCGAAGTCCTCAAGGGCGTCGACTGCGTCATGCGGCGCGGCGAAGTGATCAGCGTCATCGGCTCCTCCGGCTCCGGCAAGACGACGATGCTGCGTTGCATCAACATGCTCGAGGAATTCGAAGGCGGCTCGATCCGCATCGACGGGGAGGAGATCGGCTACGAAACCGTCGGCGGCAAGCGGCGGCGCAAGAAGGAGCGCGAGATCACGCGCCAGCGCGCGCTGACCGGCATGGCGTTTCAGCAATTCAATCTCTTCCCGCACATGAGCGCGATCGACAACGTCATGCTCGGCCTCGTCAAGGTCAAGCGCATGACCCGCGACGAGGCGCGCGCGGTCGCCGAGAAATGGCTCGACCGCGTCGGCCTCACGAGCCGCGCCGGACACTACCCTGGCCAGCTCTCGGGCGGACAGCAGCAGCGCGTCGCGATCGCGCGCGCCATCGCCATGAATCCGAAACTCATGCTGTTCGACGAGGTGACGTCGGCCCTCGATCCGGAACTCGTCAGCGAGGTTCTGCAGGTCATCAAGGGGCTCGCCGCCGACGGCATGAGCATGTTGCTCGTCACGCACGAAATGCGCTTCGCCTACGAAGTCTCGACCCGCGTCATCTTCATGAACCAGGGCCGCATCGGCGAAGAAGGCGATCCGCGCGAGATGTTCAACCGGCCACGCAGCGAACGCCTGGCCGAATTCCTCAAATCATCGCCCTTCACCAAGTAGTCGGAGAGTTCATTGACGATCAAGCGATACGGCGCCGGCGAGACCGGCGCGGGAAAACAGCCCCTGCCCTTCGCGCGGGCGGTCGAGGCGGACGGCTGGCTCTATGTGTCCGGCCAGGTATCGATGGAGAAGGGCGAGATCATCGCCGGCGGCGTCGTGCCCCAGGCGCACAAAGCGATCGAGAACGTCATCGCCATCCTCCACGAGGCTGGCTACGATGTCCGCGACGTGGTGCGGGTCGGCGTCTGGCTCGACGATCCCCGCGATTTCGCCGCCTTCAACGCGGTCTATGCGGAGTACTTCGGCGCCGCGCCGCCCGCCCGCGCTTGCGTGCAATCGCGCATGATGGTCGATTGCAAGGTCGAGATCGACTGCGTCGCCTACAAGGCCAAGTGACCTGAACAATTGACGGAGGACGCAATGTCGAGCCGCGGGTCCGCCACGGAGGCGCCGCATGGATGACATTTCGGACCAGGCGGTCAATCGCCGGGCCCGCGGCCTCGACCGCGCCTTCGAAATCTTGCAGTTCCTACGGTTGCGCCGCCAGCCGGCGCGGCCCAACGAGATTGCGGTCGGGATCGGCGCACCGCGCTCCTCCGTCTACGAGCTCGTCAACCTCTTGCTTCGTCAAGGGGCGCTCGAGCACCGGGGCGAGGACGGCCGCGTCTTCCTCGGCCGCCGGCTCTATTTCTTCGGCGCGGCCTACGCCGAAGAGTTCGATCTGTTGCGCGAGTGCGAGCGCCTCTTGACCAAGCTCGCCGAGGATACGCGCGAGACGGCGCAGATGTGCCTGCTCGAGGGCGACAAATACGCCGTCGCCCAATCGCGCGACGGCGTCCGCCCCTTCCGCATCTCCTCCAATGTCGGCGAACCGGTGCCGATCCCCTGGACAGCCTCCGGCAGGCTGCTCGTCTCGCATATGAGCGACGCCGAGATTCTGGCCCTCATTCCCGACGAAGATTTTCGGCTGCCCAGCGGACGGCGCCTCCAACCGGCCGACTTCATCGCTGAGACGAGGGAGGCGGCGAGGCGAGGCTCCATCGCCATGGACAGCGTCGTCGACACCTTCACACGCTGCTTCGCCGCGCCCGTCTATCGCGTGGGCCGCGTGTGCGTCGCCACGCTGTGCCTCGTCGCCCCGCGCGAAGACGGACTGCGTAACGGCGACGCCTATCTGCGCGCGCTCGTCGAGGCGGCGAGCGATCTGTCGAGCCGCCTCGGATACCAAGACGCCGGCGGAGCGGCCTCGGCGAACGCTTGAGCCCCGCGCGCCGTCGGAATGGCACTATCCGGAGCTCTCATTCGGAATCCGCGCCGCGGAAGCCTGTCGCCAGCACATAAAGCTCGGCGCTGTCGGCGCGGCTTGCTTTCGGCTTCAGATGCCGCACGGTGGAGAAGTCGCGCTTGAGCCGCGCGAGCAATTCACCCTCCGAACCGCCTTGCAGCACTTTGGCGACAAAGAAGCCGCCCGGCGCAAGCACGCTCATGGCGAAATCCGCCGCAAGCTCGGCGAGGCCGATGATCCTGAGATGGTCTGTCTTGCGATGACCGGTCGCGTTGGCGGCCATGTCGGACATCACCCCGTCCGCGAGGCCGCCCAGCCACTCGCGAAGCCGATCCGGCGCGTCGGCGTCGTGGAAGTCCATCACCTTGAACTCCACCCCGGGGATCGGGGCGATGTCGAGCAGATCGATGCCGATCACCCGCCCCTTGCCGTCGACGGACTTGACGGCCGCCGCGGCGACCTGGCTCCAGCCCCCTGGCGCCGCGCCGAGATCGACGATGCGGCCGCCCGGCTTGAAGAGCTTGTACTTCTCCGCCATCTCCATCAGCTTGTAGGCGGCGCGCGAGCGCAAGCCGTCGCGGCGCGCCTGAGCGACGAAGGGGTCGTTGAGCTGACGTTCGAGCCATAGCGTCGAAGATAGCGAGCGCTTGCGCGCCGTCCGCACCCGGGTCTTCAGCGCCCGGCCGCCTTCACGTCCCGATCCTCCGGTCATCTCAGGGCCTGGCGTGCGGACCGACGCAGTCGGCCCGCATCATCTGGGTGAGGATGCCTTCGCGCAGCCCGCGGTCGGCGATCCTTATTCGATCAGCCGGGAAATGAAGGCGAATCGCCTCGAGGATCGCGCAACCCGCCAGCACGAGATCGGCTCTTTCGATGCCGATGCAGGCGTTGGCGGCCCGCTCGGCGTAGGACATGGCGCGCAGCCGTGAGACCGTCGCGTCGACCTCGGCGCTGGTGAGCCAGAGGCCGTCGATCACGCGCCGATCGTATCGCGGCAGGTCGAGATGGACGCCGGCGATGGTGGTGACCGTCCCGGACGTTCCGAGCAGGTGGAAACGGCCGCAGCGCCGATGGCTGGCGACGCGCTCCGCAAACGGCGCGAGGGCCTCGGCGACGCGTTGCGTCATGGCGCGGAACACCTCCGACGTGACGTCGTCGCCGCCGAACGTCTCGGCGAGCGACACGACGCCCAGGCGAAGCGATTCCCAGGCCTCGATCCGGCCGGGAGTCGTGATGTCGCGCGGCGTGCGATTGAGCCAGATGATTTCGGACGACCCGCCGCCGATGTCGAACAAAACGATCAACTCCGCCTCGCGGTCCGCGAGTTCGCCGCAGCCGGCTACCGCGAGCGCGGCCTCGGTCTCGCGGTCGACGATTTCGAGCTGGAGCCCGAGCCGCTCATGCACCTCGGCAAGGAAGTCCGCGCCGTTTTGGGCGGCGCGGCACGCCTCCGTCGCAATGAGCCGCGCCCTGGAGACGCCGCGCGACACCATTTTGTCGCGACAGACGCGCAGCGCCTCGAGCGTCCGCCCGATGGCCGCCTCGCTTAGCCGTCCAGTCTGCGAAAGCCCTTCGCCCAGGCGGACAATGCGGGAAAATGCGTCGACGACGCGAAAGCCGTCGGCGGTCGGACGAGCGACCAGGAGACGGCAGTTGTTGGTCCCTAAGTCCAGCGCGGCGTATGGTCCCGGAGCCCCCCGCTCCGGCCGAAAATGGCCAAGAGGCGGAGCGCGCCGCGGCGGGCGTCCGGACATGGGGCTCAATGGCAGCGCTTGAGCCAAGTGGCGACTCCTTGCGTCCCGTGTTCAGCCGGGACAACATTTCGCCATGAACTGTAGCAACCTTGGCGAAGGATGCAATCAGTTAAGCCAAGGCCGCCCGCCGGTTAGGGTTTGAAGAAGGGGTGGCGCACCCTGTCGCCGACTTTCAGCCCGATCTGGGCCGCGACGCCGCCATTGACTTCCAGCACCGCGACGCAAGGCCCGCCTGAGGGGATCACCGCCTCCGAAAGCGGCTCCGCATTGGCGACAATGTGCGTGACGACGCCGTTTCGGCCGATGAAGATCATGTCGAGCGGGATGTAAGTGTTCTTCATCCAGAAGGCGACCGGCGCCTCGCGATCGAATTCGAACAGCATACCGCGGTCCGTCGGCATGTATCGCCGGTTCATCAGGCCCTTCTCTCGCGAGGCTTCGTCTGCCGCGACTTCGACCTGGAACGCGTGAGCGCCGTTCGCAGTCACCACCGAGAGCGGCGAGAAATCGGCTGCGCGCGGGCTGATCAAGGCGAACAGAAACACCGCCTGAGCGATGAGAGCCACGGCGATCGCGCGGACCCACTGCCCGCGGATGACAAATCCGCCGCGCACAAGCGGCGAAGGCAAATGGATCACGCCATCCTCCATGAGAGCGGCCGCCCCGACACGCCTAGCGGCGCGCGGCGAAAGATGGATGCAAGTATTCGTCGAAAACGCGACTTCCAAGCAATCCAAATCGTGCGGCGATTCGAGCAACCGCAGTGCCGTTTAGCGCGCCGTCGTCGCTCGTTCAATGCTGCGAAGGAAGTCTCGCGCCTTCGAGCGGACGCACCTCGGCCGCAAGCAACCCCTTGGGGCCCGGCCCGAAGCGCGCCAGCATCGTGTCGCCCGGCTGGGGATCGGCGAAGCCAAAGCGTCGCAACGTCTCCATATGGACGAAGATGTCCTCGGTGCCCTCGCCGCGCGTCAGAAAGCCGAAGCCGCGCGAACGATTGAACCACTTGACGATGACGATCTCGAACGAGCCGACGCTCGCCGCCTGCGCGCGTGTGCGCGCGGCCGGCAACTGCGGCGCGTGCGCCCCCTCGCCCGGCGTCACCGAAAGCACGCGGAACACCTGCAAGCCCCGGTCACGCCGCTGCGCCTCCGCGACCACGCGCGCGCCTTCATAGATCGTCTGGAACCCGTCGCGCCGAAGCACCGTCACATGAACAAGGACATCCGCCTCGCCGTTGTCCGGCACGATGAAGCCGTAGCCCTTCGAGATGTCGAACCATTTCACCCGGCCGACAATCTCGACCAGTTCAACCGGACGTTCATCCGCAACCACTGAGGCTGGACTGGAGAACGTCGGCAGCGTTTTGAACACGTCTTCGCTCACATTGGCCCCCAAACAACGCACGCGTCGCCGCGTCAGAGCCTCACTTGCGCATCGACAGAAGGGAGTGGTCCGCCTGACTCCGCTTCATGTGCGACATTTTGTCGCAAGTGATTCCCTTAACAGGAGGATACCAAAACCGCGAAGACGGCCTAGCGAAATCTCGCGACGCCGCCGAAACGCTGTGGATAGCAATGTAGAAGCGCAAGCGCCGCACGAAGAAGCGACGCTGCGTAGCGAAGCGCCGGAAAAGGCTGAAAGCTCTAGGAAAGCCCAGCTATTCGCCTTCGTCCTCGGGCTCTGGCGGCGGCGCCATGCCTTCGAGCCCGCGCAGCAGATCCTCTTCCGTCATGCGGTCGAATTGCGCGTCGGAGCCGTCGTCGGCTTGCGCGGGCGCGCTCGCGTGAATCATCGGCGGAGCCGCTTCCGTCTCGGGCTCGTCGACCTCGACGTGCTTCTGCAAGGCGTGGATGACGTCTTCTTTCAGATCGTCGGGCGACAGTTTCGAGTCGGCGATTTCGCGCAACGCGACGACCGGGTTCTTGTCGTTGTCGCGCGCGACGTGGATCTGCGCGCCCGACGAAATCGCCCGGGCGCGATGGCTCGCCATCAAGACGAGCTCGAAGCGGTTGTCGACTTTGTCGATGCAGTCTTCAACGGTGACGCGCGCCATGGCTGCTCCTTGAGGGCGAAGCGATACTTGTGTGGGATCGCGCCTCCTACACCGCGCCGCGAGCCAAAGCAAGCAAAACCCGGGAATATTGGGCGGCGCATCCGGGCGACGGCCGCCGCCCCAACGCTGGGTCCGACCTCGCGAATCACCTTGGTAAAGTCAGTTAATACGTTGGAAACAAGTTGACTCTAATTTAAACAGTGGGAGGGCGTGTTGAATGAACTTCGATCGGCTGCGTCGCTTTGTGCGTGACCGCGTAGAGGGCGGCCGCTTCGAGGAAGGGTCGGAAAAGCAGGAGACCGAGAGGGAAACCCGGGCTCAGCCCGCGGAGCCGCCCCCCTTCAACATCGGCGCGCTTGCAACCCTCTCCGCCCTGGCGTCCGAGCAGGCCCAAGGCAAGAGCGCGGCGACGATCGCAGCGCTTCAGGCGCAACTTCTGCGGCATGAGGCCGCCCTGAGCGAGATGTCGTTAGGCGTGTGCTTCTACGACGCGGCCGGGCGGCTGACCTTCTGCAACCGGCGCTTCGCGGAACTCTACAATCTTGGGCCCGAGAACGCGCGCCAACCCGCTTGCCTGCCGGAGATCGACGAGGCCCGTCTCTCCTGCCGCGACGCCTCGACATTGCAGGTCGAACTCGGCGACGGCCGCATGGTTTATGTCCGCCGCCGCCCGACCCCCGACGGGGGCTGGGTCGAAACCCACGAGGAGACGAGCGAGAGCGAGACGACGCAGGCGATCGCGGATGTGCGCTTTTCGCAGCAGACGCTGATCGACTGGATGCCGGCCATCGTCTGGGTCAAAGACGCCGAGAGCCGCTTCGCCATCGCCAACAAAGCCGCCGCGTCGCAAATCGGTCGCACCGGGCCGGAAGAAATGATCGGCAAGAACGACTTCGAACTCCACCCGTTGGAGACCGCTCAACAATATTTCGCCGACGAGCAACGCATCCTTCGGTCCGGCCTTCCGATGATCGACAAGGAGGAGTTGGTCGTCGACACCTCGGGCGGCAAGACATGGATCGTCACGACGAAGGCGCCGCTGCGGAATGAAAAGAACCAGGTCGTCGGGCTGATCGGCGTCTCCAGGGACATCACCGAGCGCCGGAAGGCGGACCTGTTGCGCGACGGGCAGGCGAAGGTTTTGGAGATGATCGCGATGAGCGCGCCGCTGGAGGCGGTGCTGGACCATCTCGTTCGCCTCATCGAATCCCAATTGACAGGAATATGCGGCTCGGTCCTGCTGGTCGAACCGGATCAGCGCCGCCTGCGCCAAGGCGCGGCGCCGAGCCTCGCTGCGGCCTTCGTCGAGACGCTGGACGGCCTCGCAATCGGCCCCAACTCCATCTCTTGCGGAACGGCGGTCTATCGCCGCGAGCCGGTCGTCACCGCCGACATCGAACGTGACCCGCTTTGGCGCGACCGTCGCGATCTGGCGATCGCGCACGGCTACCGCGCCTGCTGGTCGACGCCGATCATGTCGCATCACGGCGATCCCCTCGGCGTCGTCGCCATGTATTCGACAACGGCGCGCGAACCGACGGCCGGCGAAACCAATCTCATCGACATAGCGGCCCGGATGGCCGGCCTTGCGATCGAGCGCAAGCGGGCGGAAGACCGCATCCAGTATATGGCGCGTCACGACGCCCTGACCGGCCTTCCCAACCGCGGCGTTCTCAACGATCGCCTCTCGCAGGCTCTCATTTACGCCAACCGGTACGACCGCTGGGCGGCGGTGGTGTTCGTCGATCTCGACAATTTCAAGCTGATCAACGACAGCCTCGGGCACAAGGCCGGCGACGAATTGCTGAAGACCGTCGCCAGCCGCATGACCGCCTGCGTCAGGGCGACCGACACAGTGGTTCGGCTCGGCGGCGACGAATTCGTGATCGTCCTGTTCGACCAGCCCAAATGCGCCGACTCGATCGCCGACGCCGTGCAGAAAGTTCGAGCCGCGATCACGACGCCGCTTGTCATCGGCGGGCGCAATGTCAAGGTGACCTGTAGCCTCGGCATCGCGACCTATCCGAACGATGCAGCGGACGCGGACGCGCTCCTCGCCATGGCGGACGCGGCGATGTACCGCGCCAAGGAGACTGGACGCGACGGCTTTCAGTTCTATACGCCGGGGCTGAACGCCGACGCCCACGCGACCTTCACGCTGCTGGAGGAAATGCGGACCGCGCTCGCCCAGTCGCAATTCGTGCTCTTCTATCAGCCCCAGGTGGACCTCAGAACCGGTCGCGTCTTCGCCGTAGAAGCCTTGCTGCGCTGGAAGCATCCGACGCGCGGCTTGCTCCCCCCGGCGGTGTTCATCCCGCTCGCCGAGGAAACCGGGATGATCGTCGAGATCGGCGATTGGGTTCTGCTCGAGGCCTGCCGCCAGAACAAGGCCTGGCAAGACGCCGGCATGCCCGCGGTGACGGTGTCTGTGAACGTGTCCGCCCGTCAATGGAAGCAGAAGAACCTCGCCGAACGCGTCGCTCAGCGTCTCCAGGAATCCGGCCTCGAGGCGATGTATCTCGAGCTCGAACTGACGGAGAGCCTGATCATGCGCGACGTCGAACAAGCCGTCGCGACGATGCACGCGCTGCAGGCCCTCGGCGTCCAACTCGCGATCGACGATTTCGGCACCGGCTATTCGAGCTTGGCCGCGCTGAAGACGTTTCCAGTAAGGCGCCTGAAGATCGATCGATCGTTCATCAAGGACCTTGCCGACGATAGCGACAAGGCGCTCGCCGCCGCCGTGATCTCGCTCGGCCAACGGCTCCATCTGCGCGTGATCGCGGAGGGCGTCGAGACCGAGAGCCAGCTCAGTTTCCTACGCGAATGCAACTGCGACGAAATGCAGGGATTTCATTTCAGCAAACCGGTGCCCGCGGCCGAGATCGACAAGCTGCTTCTCGGCAACCGGTCGCTGCGAGCATGCGCTTAGGGTCGTCTGCAATACAGTCGGGTCGTCATTGCGAGGAGCGCGAGTTCCGAAGCAATCCATTCCTCTGCTTGCATCGTCGGCGCCGCTGGATTGCTTCGCTTCGCTCGCAATGACGGGGACGGTTCAGACAAACCGCAAAAACTCTAGGGCATTGTGGCGAAAGAAAAAGTCCGGCCGCTGGGCGGCCGGACACACTAGCGATCCGAGCTTCACCACTCGAACAGCGGCTCCGGCCGTCCAGGCGGGTTGAAGCGCGTCGGAAGCGTCTCGAAGCCGCCGAGGCCAAACTCCGAGCCAGTCTCTCTGTAGCTGAGGGGGGAGTCGGGGGTGGAGTTGGTGGCGTAGCGGGCTCCCGTCCCGGATTCGTTCCAAGCCGGCGGCCCGGGGTCGAGGAACGAGCGCTCATGCCCGTGAACCACGATGTCGCCTGGCGGGATGACTTCGGCGACGCGCGGGCGGACGACGCGATGGTGGACAGTTGCGACCCGATGCTGCGCGAGCGGGGCGCGCTGGGGATGATACGGCGACTGCGTCGACTGCGCCATCGCCGCAGGCGCCGCGAGTACAAGCGCGAGCGCTGCGGCTAGGGGCAACTTCAGGGAACGAGCCATCGAATTTCTCCTGTCTGTCCGTGGCGCCGTTGGCCTCACGGAGGTCGGCGGCTTCGTCGCGCCCTGGGCAAGCAGGCCGTTCGGCTCGCAAGCAGCGCGCTTCAAAAGGATGTATGCGCGCCATGTATTAAAGCAATGGCTTTGCGCCGATATGGTTGTCGGCGCACGCGACTTTGATTACGCCGCGCCGCGGCGCCTTCTCAGGTTCGGGATCGAGCCGCGGAACGCCGCGGCGAAACGCGCGACGTCCGCCTCGCTCGACGCCCAACCGAGGCTGAGACGGATCGCTCCGCCGGCGAGATCCGGCGCGACCCCCATCGCCTCCAGCACATGGGAGCGGGCGACTTTGCCAGAGGAGCAGGCCGAGCCCGCCGAGACGGCGACCCCGGCGAGGTCGAGCGCGATGACCAGCGTCGCCGCCGCGACGCCGGGCGTCGCGAAGCAGAGGGTGTTGGGAAGACGCGGCGCCGAGGCGCCGAAGAACGTCGCGTCGGGCGCGCTCTCCAGCACAGCGGCGGCGAGAGAATCGCGCAGCTCCGCAAGCCGCGCGCTCTCCGCTGGCCGCTCCGCGCCAGCAACCCGCGCCGCGGCGCCAAATCCGGCGATCGCAGCGACATTCTCGGTGCCCGCGCGCCCTCCCCGCTCCTGCCCGCCGCCGCGCAACAGCGGCGAGGCGATGGAAAGATCGCCGCGCGCCGCGACGAGCGCTCCAGCGCCTTTCGGACCGCCGAACTTGTGCGCGGACAGAATAAGATAGTCGGCGCCGAGCGCGGCCGGGGAAAGATCCGCTCGTCCCGCCATCTGCACGGCGTCGCAGACGACGAGGCCGCCTTTGGCGTGGATCAGCGCCGCCGCTTCAGCAACCGGCTGCAACACGCCGGTTTCGTTGTTGGCGCCTTGCAGCGCCAGCACGACAGGGCCCTCGGCGTCGTCGATGAGCGCGGCGAGCGCGGCGAGATCGACCCGCCCGTCCGCCCCGAGCGGGACGGTCGAAGCGGCCTCAGGGGCGAAGCGATGCCCCTGCAACACACAAGGATGCTCCCCCGCGCCGACGATCAACCGCGCCATTTCGCGACCGGGCGCGATCGCCGGGGTCAGGGCGAGATTGGCCGCTTCGGTGCCCCCCGAGGTGAAGAGCACGCCGCGCGGCGTGACGCCGACGAGTTCGGCCACGGCGCGCCGCGCCTCCTCGACGATCGCGCGAGCGCCGCGTCCTTCGGCGTGAATGGAGGAAGGATTGCCGACATGATCCATGGCGGCGCTCGCCGCCGCCCGCGCTTCCGGGCGCATCGGCGCGGTCGCGTTGTAATCGAGATAAGCGCGCGCAGTATGGGAAGACGCCATGCCTGTCCAAATCCGGAAGTGTTGGGCCCAAACCGCGAAAAGACCGGCTTCCAGCCGCGCCGAAATGCGTTTTATCCTTGCATTTGGCGGGGCGAGACGTGCTATGAGGCCTTTTCTGCGCCCCGCTCGAGCGTTTCACACATACGCGCGCGCCTAGTCCGCCGCAAGGTTCGCTCGATCGCTCCCCCGTATCGGACGCGCCCGACGAAGGACAGGTTCGGGGGGACGCTAGACGCGCTTCATCCCTTTGAAGCGCAGGGACGAGTTGTTCTGGAGACGCGATGCCCGAAGTCTTTTTCAATGGCCCGGCCGGTCGGCTCGAAGGCCGTTTCCATCCCGCCAAGCAGCGCGGCGCGCCCATCGCGGTGGTGCTGCATCCGCATCCGCAGTTCGGCGGGACGATGAACAACCAGATCGTCTACAACACCTATTATTCTTTCGCGGAACGCGGTTTTTCCGTATTGCGCTTCAACTTCCGCGGCGTCGGGCGCTCGCAAGGCGCCTTCGACCACGGTCAGGGCGAATTGTCGGACGCCGCCTCGGCGCTGGATTGGGCGCAGTCGATCAGCCCCGAGGCGCGCGCCTGCTGGATCGCCGGCGTCTCGTTCGGCTCGTGGATCGGCATGCAGTTGCTGATGCGCCGGCCGGAGATCGAGGGCTTCATTTCGATCGCGCCGCCAGCCAACCGCTTCGACTTCAGCTTCCTCGCCCCCTGCCCCTCGTCCGGCCTGTTCGTCCACGGCGACAAGGATCGCGTCGCGCCGCTGAAGGAGGTCCAGGGACTGATCGAAAAGCTCAAGACGCAGAAGGGCATCACGATCGAGCACGCTGTGATCGCCAACGCCAACCATTTCTTCGAGGATTGCATCGAGGACTTGCAGGAGACGGTCGGCGCCTATCTCGACAAGCGCCTCGGGATGCCGCGCCACGAGCCGGCGCCCACGCGCAAGGATCGGCTCAAGAGCGTGCCGCCCGCCAAGGGATGATGAAGACGTGACGCTGATTACGACCACGTCCGAACTGGCGCTCGCCTGCCAACGCCTGTCCAGGCATTCCTTTGTCACCGTCGACACCGAGTTCCTGCGCGAGACGACGTTCTGGCCGATCCTTTGCGTGGTGCAGGTCGCCTCGAGCGACGAGGCGTTGGCGATCGACGCCCTCGCGCCCGGGCTCGACCTGACCCCGCTGTTCGCGCTGATGGCCGACCCGAACGTCGTCAAGGTGTTCCACGCGGCGCGCCAGGACGTCGAGATCTTCTGGAAGCTCGCTGGACTGGTGCCGGCCCCGATGTTCGACACGCAGGTCGCGGCGATGGTCTGCGGCTATGGCGACCAGGTTTCATACAGCGAGCTCGTCCAGTCGATCTGCCGCGTCTCGATCGACAAGTCCTCGCGGTTCACCGACTGGGCGCGACGGCCGCTCGCCGCTGCGCAAATCGAATACGCGATCGGCGACGTCACCTATCTCCGGGACATCTATCGCGCCTTGCTCGCCCAACTCGAGAAGTCCGGCCGCAAGGCCTGGCTCGACGACGAGATGAAGGTGCTGACTTCCGCCGCGACCTACGAGCAGCATCCCGAGCGCGCTTGGGAGCGTTTTAAGACGCGCGCCCGCAAGCCTCGCGATCTCGCCGTCCTGATGGACCTCGCCGCCTGGCGGGAAAACGAAGCGCAGACACGGGACGTTCCGCGCTCGCGCGTGCTGAAGGACGACGTTCTGATCGAAGTGGCCCTCGCCGCGCCGCGCACCGGGGAGGCGCTGGCCAACCTCAGGGCCTTCCCGCGCGGCATGGAGCGCTCGCGCGCGGGCGAAGAGATCCTGGCCGCCGTCGCGCGCGGCCTCGAGCGTGATCCCAAGACGCTGCCCAAGCTCGAACGGGAGCGGCGCAACGGCGGGGGATCGGCGGCGACGGTGGAACTGCTCAAGGTTCTGCTGCGCCAGGTCAGCGACGAGAGCGGCGTCGCCGGCAAGATGATCGCGACTGTCGACGATCTCGAAGCGATCGCCGCCAGCGACAAGGCCGACGTGCCGGCGATGCACGGATGGCGGCGCAAATTGTTCGGCGCCCGGGCGCTCGAACTCAAGCACGGCAAGCTCGCCTTGACGGTCGAAGCGGGGCGCGTCGTCGTCCTCGAATGGCGCGAAGCCGAGCCGCCGATTAACCCGCCCTGAGGGAATTCGGCGCATCCTTCTCGGCAAGGCGCGGCCGGTCCGCGCTCCCTCCTCGAGGCCTCTTTTTGCCCTCTGCCGCTCCGCTTACGGTCGTCATTGTGCTCGACCACGCCTCCGTCACCGGCGGTCAAGCGATGGTCGCCTTCGACAGCGCGCGCGGCCTCAAGGCGGCTGGGCATCGGCCGATCGTCTTCGCCGCGGCGGGTCCGATCGACCCGTCGCTCGAAGCGTCGGGCGTCGAGGTCGTCTGCCTGAACCAATCCGACATTCTCAGCGACCCCTCGCGCGCCCGGGCCGCAGTCCAGGGCCTCTGGAACCTTCGCGCCGCACGGGCGCTGAGGGACTTGCTGAAGAGCCTGCCGCGCGAGAACGCCATCGTTCACGTCCACGGCTGGGCGAAGGCGCTTTCCCCAGCAATCGCCCCGTCGATCGTCCGCTCGGGTTTGCCGGCGGTCTATACGCTGCACGAATATTTTCTCTTCTGCCCGAACGGGGGCTTCTTCGATTATCCCGCTGGCCGGCAATGCGAGCGCGAGCCGATGTCGCTCGCCTGCCTGTCGCGCAATTGCGACAGCCGCAGCTATGGGCAAAAGCTGTGGCGCTGCGCGCGGCACGTCGCGATGCGGCAGGCGGCCGATCTGCCCGCCGCCTTCTCCGACTACGTTCTCATCTCCAAGTTCCAGCGTGATGTGGTCGCCGGCCGCTTACCTGCGAGCGCGCGTCTGCACGAGGTCTCCAATCCGGTCGATGCGATCGACCTTGGCCCGAAGGACAATCCGGCGAGCGGCGACTTCGTGTTCGTCGGCCGCATCGCGCGCGAGAAGGGCCCGCTCCTATTCGCCGAGGCGTGCCGGCGCGTTGGCGTCGCGCCGGTCTTCGTCGGCGACGGGCCGCTCGCCGCCGAACTCGCCGCGACCTACCCGCAGGCGCGCATCCTCGGCTGGAAGCCGAAGGCCGAGGTTCTGGCGCATATGCGCGCCGCCCGCGCGCTGGTCTTTCCCTCGCTCTGGTACGAGGGCCAGCCGCTGACCGTGATGGAGGCCAAGGCGATGGGGACGCCTGTCGCCGTCTCCGACGGCTGTGCGGGGCGTGAGGAAATCGAAGACGGCGTCGCGGGCCTGTGGTTCAAGACCGGCGACCCCGACGCGCTCGCCGGCGCCCTTCACCGACTGAAGGACGACGCGCTGGTCGCGTCCCTCTCCGAGGGCGCTTATCGCGCCTTCTGGGCCAATCCTCCCAGCCTCGCCAGACACGTCGAGGGCCTCCTCGCCGTCTACGAACGCGCGATGGCGCAGCGCGCGGCTTAACCCTTTCGCACGATCGACCCAGCGAATGCCGCGCGTTAACGGGTTTTCGCCGAACGCGTAAACGATCTCTTAACGTGCGGCGCCCAGGATCGACCCGTAAATTTTTCCTTAACTTGCGAGCTTTGCCCATGATGTCCCGACCAGGCGCCGACGTCGCCCTCGCTCCCGCGCCGATCGATCCCTCCTGGATCCTGTCGGGCGATCCCAGGGCGCGCTGCGCGGTCGTCTCCTCCAGCGCTGACCGCGGCGCCTGGACCGTTTTGTGGGAATGCACGTCCGGGCGCTTCACCTGGCGCTACGACATCGAGGAGACCGTCCATTTCCTCGAGGGCTCGGTCGTCATCGGCGGACCCGGCATGCCCGCGCGTCGCTACGGGGCCGGCGACACGATCCATTTCGCGCGCGGCGCGGTCGCGACCTGGGAAGTCGAAGGCCTGATTCGCAAGGTGGCTTTCTGCCGGCGCGCCCCGCCGCGCCCGCTCGCCTATCTCTTGCGGATCGCGCGGGGCCTCCAGCGGCGGCTCAACGCGCTCGCCGGACGCGGGCCGGCGAGCGCTCTCGCCCAAGCCTGATTCCCGCGCCTGACCGCTCAAAGCCTCATTGCGGCGGGGACAGAGTCAACGTTCCCTTTTCGTTCGCGCACTCTTTGTGCTAGGGGTGTCTTGACTCGAATCACAAGCTAGAAATCGGAATGAACGACGATTTGTTTGGCGGCGCCGCATCTCAGCGCCGCAAGGCTGTTCCCCCCAAGACCCGAGCTCCGGCCGGCCGCACAGGCGCGCTGAGCGAAACCGAATACAACGCCGCCTCGATCGAAGTGCTCGAGGGGCTGGAGCCGGTGCGCCGGCGCCCGGGCATGTATATCGGCGGCACAGACGCCCACGCGATGCATCACCTCTTCGCCGAGGTGATCGACAATGCGATGGACGAGGCGGTCGCCGGCTTCGCCACCTTCATCGAAGTGTCGTTCGAGGAGGGCGGCTGGCTCTGCGTCACCGACAACGGTCGCGGCATGCCGGTCGACCCGCATCCGAAATTTCCCGGCAAGTCGGCGCTCGAAATCATCATGACCAAGCTGCACGCTGGCGGAAAGTTCGACAGCGGCGCCTATGAGACCTCCGGCGGCCTGCATGGCGTCGGCGTCTCGGTGGTCAACGCGCTCTCGGAGCGCACCGAAGTGGAAGTGGCGCGCGGCCAGACGCTCTACCGCCAGGTCTTCGAGCGCGGCCATCCCGTCACCAAGCTCGAGGTGGTCGGCAAGGCGCCCAACCGGCGCGGCACCAAGGTGCGCTTCCGCCCGGACGAGCAGATTTTCGGCGCGAGCACGAAATTCGATCCGGCGCGCTTGTTCAAGATGACGCGGTCGAAGGCCTATCTCTTCGGCGGCGTCGAGATTCGCTGGCGTTGCGCGCCCGCTTTGCTCGATTCGCATGGGAAGATCCCCGCCGAGGCGATCTTCCACTTCCCTGGCGGCTTGAAGGACTATCTCGCCGCGGACATCGAGGGCCAGGAGCCGGTCGTCGACCAGCCGTTCACCGGCAAGGTCGAGAAGGACGGCAAGCACGGCTCCGTCGAATGGGCGATCGCGTGGCTGGCTGCCGAGGACGGCTTCGTCCACTCCTATTGCAACACCATTCCGACGCCCGACGGCGGCACGCATGAAGCGGGCCTCAGGGTTGCGCTGCTGCGCGGCCTGAAGGATCACGCCGAACGCATCGGCCAGGCCAAGCGCGCGAGCGCGCTGACCACCGACGACGTGATGTCGGGCTGCGCGGCGCTGATTTCCGTCTTCATCCGCGAGCCGGAGTTTCAGGGCCAGAACAAAGGCCGCCTGCAGACGGCCGAGGCCTCGCGTATTGTCGACGCGGTGTTGCGCGACGCCTTCGATCATTGGCTGGTCGCGGCGCCGAGCCAGGCCGCCAAACTGCTGGATCATGCGGTCGAGCGCGCCGAGGAACGGCTGCGCCGGCGCATGGAGAAGGATGTCGCGCGCAAGAGCGCGACGCGCAAGCTGCGGCTGCCGGGAAAGCTCGCGGATTGCACCAATACTTCCGCGCAAGGCTCTGAACTCTTCATCGTCGAGGGGGATTCGGCCGGCGGCTCCGCCAAGCAGGCGCGCGACCGCGCCAGCCAGGCGATCCTGCCGCTGCGCGGCAAGATCCTCAACGTCGCCTCGGCGACGCGCGACAAGCTGGCGCAGAACCAGCAGCTTTCCGACCTCACCCAGGCGCTCGGCGTCGCGTCGGGATCGCACTACCGGTCGTCGGAGCTGCGGTACGACAAGGTCATCATCATGACCGACGCCGACGTCGACGGCGCCCACATCGCCTCGTTGCTGATCACGTTCTTCTATCGGCAGACGCCGAAGCTGATCGAAGAGGGCCACCTCTACCTCGCCGTGCCTCCCCTCTACCGCCTGACGCAGGGGGGCAAGTCGCTCTATGCGCGCGACGACGCCCACAAAGACCAGTTGATGAAGTCCGGCTTTTCCGGCCGCGGCGGGATCGACGTCAGCCGGTTCAAAGGCCTCGGCGAAATGTCGATGCGCGACCTGCGCGACACGACGATGGACCCGGCCAAGCGCACGCTGCTGCGCGTCGCTCTCGTCGACGAAGACAGCGAGGCGACGAAGGACGCGGTCGAGCGGCTGATGGGCACGAAGCCGGAGGCGCGCTTCGCCTTCATCCAGGAGCGGGCGCCCCAGGCGCGAGAACTGGTCGATATTTGATCGAGCCCGGCAAGGATTCCTTTACCTTGAACGCGATACCCTTCCGTTGGGCGAGATCCCGGCGGCTCGCATCGGGATCCCCGCCAGTGCGAGGATGCGATGGATTGGCGTTTCAAAGAACGCGGCTGGGCCAAGCAGATCGAGTTCACCGCCATCGCCGCGATCGCGATGGCGATCGCCTGCGTCCTCATTGGCCAAACGGCCGAGCGCTACGCCGCCGATACGACCCAAGCCATCGCCCAAGCCGACGCGAAATCGCCAAGCGCCGCGTCTGGTAAAAACGCCCCGGTATTCAACGCGATTGATTATGCGACGACCGGCGCGCTCAAAGGTCAAACCGTCGTTCTTTCCCCCTGTGAAGCGCAGCATCGCTGACCTATTCGGCTGGAGCGCCCCGAAGGGCGCCAACAAATTCCTCCGTTGCTGTCGTTTTCCTGGGAACCACAGCTTGGGCGGCGAGTTGTGGCGTCGAGGCGAACAAAAGCGCGCAAACGGCCTTCAATTGATCTGGCGAAACTGTAAAAGATCGGGTAAGCTAGTTTTGCGCGGTCTATTTGAACGCAGAGCGATGCGGCCGAGCAGGTTTGGGTGATGCTGTCGATTCGTATTTTCGGTTTGCCGACGGCACGTCGGAGGGAGGGTTCTCCGCCTGCTGGCGCCTCAGACGCTGCGGGCCGATTGCAGCGCTTCGGAGAGGGATGCAGCCTTTGACCAGGCTGTCACGAGCGCATGGGCCGACGCCCTTCCTCGATCTCCACACATTTCGACGCGGACGCGTCACCGGAAGTCTCGCCGGCGGTCGGCGATGCGGGAGCCGTTTCTGGCTAGGCAGAAACGGAATCAAGGGTTTATTGGGCGGAGAGCTGGTTTCACATGAGCAAGGGTAAGGATTTTCGGGCGCCTCGCAAGCGCGGATTCGACGACGATGGGCCGATGCCTTACGAACCGAAGCCGCGTTCCTCGCGGGGCTTCGGGGGCGCCCCCGACGGCGGCTTCGGCGGCCCGTCGATGAGCGTCGGTGGCCCTTCCGCCGTGGTCGCGGGACCGACAGTGGATGCGGTCGTCAAATGGTTCAAAGCGGACAAGGGCTACGGGTTCGTCGAATTGGCCAACGGCCAGGGCGACGCCTTCCTGCACGCGAACGCCCTGCATGCCTCGGGACACGAGAATGTCCCCACGGGCGCCAAGCTGAAGGTCCTCGTCGGCGCCGGCGCGAAGGGCGCCCAGGTGACGCGGGTGGTCGAGGTGGATGCGACGGGAATCGTCGAGCAGCGGCCGCAACGCTCGTTTGGCGATTCGCCGCGTCCTCCCCGTCGCGCCGCGCCCGATCCGTCGACCGCAGTGCCGGTGGGCGGCAAGGTCAAATGGTTCGACGACGCCAAGGGCTTCGGCTTCGTGGCGAGCGACGACGGCGGCAAGGACGTGTTCGTGCACATTTCGGTGCTCGGCCCGGCGGGCATTTCTCATCTGGCGGAAGGCCAGCATGTGAATATGCGCGTCGTCGACACGCCGAAAGGCCGCGAAGCCATTTCGATCTCGCTCTGAGGTCTCTTCGCCGAGACAAGCCGGCCCGTCGCCTTCGGCGCGGCCGGCTTTTGCTCGTCCATGAGACCGTGAGCGCTCACCGCGGCCGGGAACCAGCCGATGCAAGCTTCGCGCGACATTCAGCGCCTTCTCGACATCATGACCGCGCTGCGCACCCCTGGGAGCGGCTGCCCCTGGGACCTCGAACAGTCGTTCGAGACCATCGTCCCCTACACGATCGAAGAAGCCTATGAGGTCGCCGACGCGGTCGAGCGCGGCGATTTCGCCGATTTGCGCGACGAACTCGGCGACCTTCTGCTTCAGGTCGTCTTCTATGCCCGCATGGCGGAGGAAACCGGTCGCTTCGATTTCGGCGGCGTCGTCGAAGCGATCACCGCCAAACTGATCCGCCGCCATCCCCATGTGTTCGGCGACGCGAACACCCTCTCGCCGGAGCAGGTCAAGGCGCTCTGGGGCAAGATCAAGACCGAGGAGAAGCGCCTGCGCGCCGCGGAGCGGGCGGCGGTTGGGGCTCCGGTTGGCGAGCCCGCCGGCGCTCTTGCGGGCGTGCCGACCGCCCTGCCCGCGCTGACGCGCGCGCTCAAGCTCCAGGAAAAGGCCGGCAAGGTCGGGTTCGACTGGAACAATCCGCGCGCCGTTCTCGCCAAGCTGCGCGAGGAGATTGACGAGATCGAGGTCGAACTCGACGCGGACGACCGGGACAAGGCCGCGAGCGAAGTCGGCGACCTGTTGTTCGCCGTCGCCAATCTGGCGCGGCATCTCGAAGTCGATCCGGAGAGCGCATTACGCGGCGCCAACGCCAAGTTTCAGCGCCGCTTCGGGCATATCGAAAGACGTTTGGCCGAAGAGGGACGAGCGCCGGAAACCGCGAGCCTCGACGATATGGAGGCGTTGTGGAACGAGGCCAAGCGCCTCGAGCGCGCCGGGTCTTGACCCAGGCGTTCGTCGCGCTGCTGCGCGGCGTCAACGTCGGCGCCGCCAATCGGCTCTCGATGGCGGCGCTCGAGGCCGTGTTCAGAAAAGCGGGCGCCGCGCGTCCCGAGACCTTCATTCAAAGCGGCAACGTCGTATTTGAAGCACCGCGGGCCGACGGCGCCGCGATTGTCGCAGAGGTCGGATCCCGGATTGCCCGCGACTTCGGCTTTGAGGCGCCGATCGTCCTGCGCGACGCGGAATCCTGGCGCGAGCTCGTCGGCGCCAATCCGTATCTCGCGCAGAGCGCCGATCCCAAGACGCTGCACGCGCTCTGTCTCTCCGCCTCGCCCGATGCGACGCGTCTGGCGCGTCTCGACCCGAACCGCTCGCCGCCGGACGAATTCGCCGCCGTCGGACAAACGTTCTATTTGCGCCTGCCCAACGGCGTTGCGCGCTCAAAGCTGACCAATGCTTGGTTCGACAAGACGCTCGGGGTCACGACGACGATGCGCAATTGGCCGACCGTGCTGGGCATTGCCGCCCTCTTGGATGCGCGAGCGATTTAGCTCTTCAACGGCTACGGCCTCAACTGCGCCACAACGCCGGCGATGTCGCCCATGCCCCAATGTTCGACAATGCGGTCGCCGGCCGTTCGGAAGATGTCGCAAGACGTAAACCGCAACCTCTTGCCGGTCGGCGCGACGCCGAAATATACGCCCTGGTGCGTCCCCTCGTAGACGAAGCTCGCCGCGACCCGGTCAGCTTCGGCGACCGTCGTCTCGATCGAAACCTTCAGGTCCGGCAATCCCTTCAGTCGCGCGCCGAAAAACCCCACGGTCACCGCCTTGGGCGCGACGCCGGCCGGCGGCGGCGCAGCTGCGCTCCACTGATGATTGACGTAGTCGTCGGCGAACAAAGCGGCGAAGGCGTCGAGATCATGCGCCGTGAGCGCCTGGGCGAACCGCTCCGCGATCGAGGAACCGGAGGCTTTCACGCTCAAAACGAGCGGAGCGGCGCCGAGCAACGCCGCGCCGGCGATCAAAGTTCGGCGGTGCATCAAATCCTCCCTAACCTTGCGGCCAGCGCTTCAACGCTTCGCGTCCGGCCTCGCTCAGAGCATAGACGCCGCGCGTCGTACGGTCGAACCAGCCGTAGACGTTGTCGAGGAGAATCTTGCCGGCGTCAGGCGCCTGCGCCTTCAGATCGCGCGGCCGGCTGGGCCCGGCGGCGAGCGCCGCCGCGCACAGCAGCGCCTGCTGGCGGTAGGCGGTCATGATGGGACGCCGCGAGCCTCCGCCCTCGCTGGGATCGCCCTGCCGGCGTCGATGCTCGTCGACCAGGCGCGACCTTCGCTTGGCGTCGCGACGCGGCGGGACTGCCTCGGGGCTCAGCAGGACATGCACGCCTCCGTTCGCATCGACGGCCATCAGCCCGAAGCCGAGGCGCCGGCAGAGGTTGCGAAAGCGTGGGTCGCTCTCCCGCCCTTTGCCCCGGCGGGACAATTGCGCCGCCAGCCACACCTCGTCGCCGACGCGCGCGCGGTCGACGCCCTGCAAGACGAGATCGAAGGTGAAAGTCAGCTTCAGCTCGCCGATCACCATCACCGGCGGATCGCCCTCGCTGAGGCCGACAAGGTCGCAGCCGCCGACTTCCCCTTTGACGCGATAGCCGAGGCTCTCGAGGTGTCGCTTGACCGGGAGATAGAGCGCGGTTTCCAGGAATGTTTCTCTTGATGCTTGCTCAAAGCCGGAAGACGCGAACGTCCAGATGCGATGAAAGATGTTGAACGCGAAGGACGCTAGCCCAGAGGCGCGATTCGCGAAAGCGAGGCTCGGCGCGGTTGATTTCGGGAAATTACGATTGACCGAGCGCCGATTGGACCACCGCTGATTTAAGTGCCATGAACGCGGTCTTGATCCACCTTGCGAAGGTTTGCGCGGATGCTCATCGACTGGAATGATTTCCTTCCCAAAGTCAAAGGGAGCGTGAAGGCGCTTGCCGACGCCAGCCCCGAGACCATCGTCGGCTATCGTCAAATCTGCGCCTTCGACGCGAAGAGCGGGCATTTGGATGAGAAAACGCGCGAACTGATCTCCCTGGCGGTGGCGGTGACAACCCGTAGCGACGGTTGCATCGCCAATCACACCAAGCGGGTGATCGAGCTCGGCGCGACGCGTGAGGAGGTCGCCGAGGCCATGGGCGTCGCGGTGGCGATGAACGCCGGCGCCGCCGTCACCTACGCCGGCCGGGTCATGGACGCTTTCTCGGCCTTCTCGAACAAGGAATAGCGCCGTCGCGGCGGTCGTCGGCCAACCTGTTCAGGGCGCTTCGACCGCTTGGTCGGGCGCCGTCTCGATCTCCAGCTCGGGGAACACGACGATCCGCCGCTGCTGGAAGTCGGTGCGAATGACGATCGTCTCCATCTGCTCCAACTGGCCGAGCACGCGGCGCGCCCGGCCCGGCGAGTGGCTGCCGAAAAATCGGGCGATGTCCTCGTCCGGCGGGCAGCCGGCGTGCGCTACGGCGGCCCGGCACAGGAGCAGGAACACCCCCTGGAATTCATGCGGCAGACGGCGCGAGAGTTCGACCGCGCGCGCCCACGCCTCTTCGTCCGCTCCGTCAGGATAGGCCAGACGCGCCCGCTCGACGGTCAAGCGATGGCGAAACGCGGCCAGATCGGGCACGGCCGAGCCGAGCCGCCGCACGCGGCAGCGCACCAGGAAGTCGCGATGGAGCGCAGCCGGCTGCTGGTAGGCGCAGTCTGGGTCGGCGATCATCTGCGAAAGGATGTCGGCGATCGCCGCTTCCCGCTGCTCGCCGGTCAGCTCCGGCGGCGGGGCGGCGACATAGACCGGCGGCGGGCTCTGGTCGATGCGGGCCAGCACCTCGCGCCCACGCTGCTCGCCCGCTGGACGCGGGCGGGGCGGCTGAGGCACGCTCTCCGCCGGGGCGAGGATCAAGCTCTGCAATTCGATCGTCTCGACCGCTTCCGGCAAAGGCAGAAGCTTTGGCGCCGTCCCCCGGTCGGCGGTCTCGACGGCGCCGATGGTCACCGGCAAGGGACGCCGCGAGACCGCCGGCCCCAGGCCGATGAACGCGCCGCGCTTGAGATCGCGGAACGCCTCCGCCTGGCGTCGCTCCATGCCGAGAAGATCGGACGCCCGGGCCATGTCGATATCAAGGAAGGTGCGGCCCATCAGGAAGTTTGAGGCTTCGGCGGCGACGTTCTTGGCGAGTTTGGCGAGACGCTGCGTGGCGATGATCCCGGCGAGGCCGCGCTTTCTGCCGCGGCACATCAGGTTGGTCATCGCCGCCAGAGACGCCCGGCGGGCGTCGTCGGACGCGTCCGCGGCGGCGGCCGGGGCGAAGAGCTGCGCTTCGTCGACGACGACGAGCGCCGGAAACCAATGATCTCGATCCGCGTCGAACATCGCGTTGAGAAAGACGGCGGCGCAGCGCAATTGGCCGTCGACCTCGAGGCCCTCGAGATCGAGCACGACAGAGACGCGGTGCCGCCTCACCCGCGCGGCGATGGCGGCGAGTTCGCGTTCGCATTCGGCGGCGTCCAGCACGACATGGCCGTAACGCTCGCCGAGCGAAACGAAATCGCCCTCGGGATCGATGACGATCTGCTGCACGCGGTTCGCGCTCTGCTCGAGAATGCGGCGAAGGAGATGGGATTTTCCGGAACCGGAATTGCCCTGGACGAGCAGGCGCGTTGCGAGCAGTTCCTCGAGGTCGATCTCCACCGGCGCGCCGGCGCCCGTCATCCCAATATCAATACCCGCTCCCATCAACGCCCTCTGACAGCCTCGCAGAGTCGGGCCGCTTAGCACGAAAACCGCAGCCGATCAGGGCGAGCCCTTGGGCCATGCACAGATTTTGACGTTTCGGCGACCGATCCGAGAGCCGCGCGCTATTTCGTCTCCAGCGCGTCGATCAGGCTCGCCGCAACGCCCAATTCGCGTAATTTCGGCACGCCGATCGTGACGACGTCGGCGCAAGCCTGAACGGCGTGGGGCAGGCTGACGGTCTCGATGTCCAGCCCCTTCGCCTCGGCGTCCGGCCAAAGCACGAAATCGAGTTCCGTCTCGCTCAGGGCCTGTTTGCAGTCTGGGTCCGCGTCCTTGCCGAGGCCCGCGACATAAAGCGCGCTCAGCGTCTTCGAGCCCACCACGCCAATTTTCGCGCCGTCCGCCGCCGTCTCCAGCGAAGTCCGTTCGACGATCGACTTCGGCAGCAGCGTCGCCCAGTCGACCGGCGCGCCGCTCTTGAGGTCGTAGACAAGCGCGAACATCGAGCCGTCCGGATGCGCGCCGCCACAATAGAGCGAATCGGAAACGAGATAGCTGAGATAACGCGGACCGCGCAGGGTCACTGCGACCGACCGCGACCAGTCGGCGTCCTTGGTCGCAATGCACTCAGCGCGCGCCTTGCGCACGCGCTCATCGAGCTTGACGAGCCCCGCATTGATCTTGCCGGCGATCGCGTCATGGCCGGAGAGCTTCGGGAAGGCGGCGACCCCGGAGGCGAGCGGCGCCGGCGCAGTCAGGCTGATGGGCGCGTCCTCAGCGAACGCAGAACCGGTCAGCGTCGCGAGAGCGATGAAAACGATATGGGTGCGGCGCATGAGTCAATCTCGATCCCCGGCGGTGTGAAGCGCGCCGCCGGTCGCAGGCTTAGTCGATTCGCGGCCGAGCGCCTAGAAGCCTTCGCGTGCGACGAGCATGCGTTCCTTTGCGCTTTGGCGCTCCCCGAGGTCGCGCTATGATGCGCTGCATCATGAGCCAATCCCTGACTGTTCGCTCCGTCGAGGGCGTCTCCGACATCCCCGCCGCCGCGTGGGACGCCTGCGCCAATCCGCCGGGCCTCACCAGCGAGGCGGCGGATGGCGAGCGCTTCAATCCCTTCGTCACCCACGCCTTTCTGCTCGCCCTCGAGCAATCCCGCTCGGTCGGCGGCCGCTCAGGCTGGACGCCCGTCCATGTGCTGGTGGAAGACGCCGGAGGCCGCCTTGTCGCCGCGGCGCCGACCTACCTGAAAGGCCATAGCCAGGGTGAATATGTGTTCGACCATTCCTGGGCCGACGCCTACGAGCGGGCCGGCGGGCGCTACTATCCGAAGATTCAGGTCGCCGTCCCTTTCACGCCGGTGACCGGCCGGCGGATGCTCGTCGCCGCCGACGCGCCGAGCGGCGCGCGCGAGGCGCTCGTCGCCGGTTGGCGCGCGCTGCGCAAGGCCGCCGGCGCCTCCTCCGTCCATGTGACCTTTCCCAATCGCTCCGACAACGAGGCGCTGCAGCGGGTCGGCTTTCTCTCGCGCACCGGCGAGCAGTTTCACTTCGTCAACGAAGGCTACCGCGATTTCGACGACTTCCTCGCCGCTCTCGCCTCGCGCAAGCGCAAGGCGATCAAGCGCGAGCGGCGCGAAGCGCTGGGCGACGACATTTCGGTCGAGCTCCTGACCGGAAGTGACATCAAGTCAGAGCATTGGGACGCCTTCTTCGCGTTCTACATGGACACCGGCTCGCGCAAATGGGGGCGCCCTTATCTGACGCGCGCTTTCTTCGAGCGCATCGGCGCGAGCATGGCCGAGCGCGTCCTGCTGGTGATGGCCAAGAGCGGCGGCCACTACGTCGCCGGCGCGATCAACTTCATCGGCGACGACGCGCTCTATGGGCGCAACTGGGGCGCGATCGTCGAGCGTCCCTTTCTCCACTTCGAAATCTGCTATTACCAGGCGATCGAATTCGCGATCAGCCGCGGTCTCGCCCGCGTCGAGGCGGGAGCGCAGGGAGAACACAAATTGGCGCGCGGCTACCGACCGGTCCCGACCTACTCGGCGCACGAATTCGCCGACGCGCGGTTCCAGCGCGCTGTGGCGGACTATCTTACGCATGAGCGCGAGGCGGTGGACGACGCGATCGCCGAATATTCCGACCACCTGCCCTTTCGCCGCGACGCCTGATTGCGGAATTCCATTTCGAGGGAGAGCCCATGACCGAGTCCTACGACCCCAACAACATCTTCGCGAAGATCCTTCGCGGAGAGGCGCCTTGCGTGCGCGTCGCCGAGGACGAGTTCTCGCTCGCCTTCATGGACATCATGCCGCGCGCGGAAGGCCATGTGCTGGTCGTGCCCAAGACGCCCGCGCGCAACATATTCGACATCGCGCCGGTTGACCTCGCCCGCCTCATGCCGACCGTCCAGCGCATCGCCATCGCGGTGAAGCGCGGTCTCGGGGCGGAAGGGATCGTGGTGCAGCAGTTCAACGAGAGCGCGGGCGGCCAGGTCGTGTTCCACCTGCATTTCCACGTGCTGCCGCGCTGGACCGGAGTCGCGCTGCGGCCGCCGGGCGGCCCGATCGCCCCGCCCGAGCAGCTCGAGGTTCACGCGGCCAAGATTCGCGAGGCGCTGAAGACGCTGTAGCCGGCAGGCGCCGCGGCCGGTCTTTCGCGCGACGCTTTGAGGGGCGCCCGGGGCGCCGGAGGCGCCGATGGGTTCGAGCCATCTCTTTTATCTCCCCGCCGAGCTGCTGCTCTACCTGGTGCTCGGCGGCTTTGTCGTCGTTCTGCTGGTCCTGCTGCAGATCGGACTGCTCAACCGCGCCTACCGGCGCCTTGGCCTCGAGCCGCGCGTCGCCATGCTGGTGCTGCTCGCCTCGCTGGTCGGCAGCTACATCAACATCCCGCTCTTCCAATTGCCGGACGCGCCGGTCGTCACGAGAAAGGCGATCATCGACATCTTTGGCGTGCCTTACTACGTCCCGCAAGTCGTGGACTGGCCCGGCGTCATCGTCGCCGTCAACGTCGGCGGCGCCGTCATTCCGACCCTGCTGTCGATCTATCTCGTCTTTCACAACCGCGTCGTCATCCAAGCGGCGATCGCGACCGCGGTGGTGGCGTACATCGTCCATCAGCTCGCGACGCCGGTTCCGGGCGTCGGCATTTCGGTGCCGCTGGTCGCCCCGCCGCTCATCGCGGCGCTCGCCGCTGTCGCGCTGTCGCGCGCCTACCCCGCAACCCTCGCCTATGTCGGCGGCTGCATGGGCGTTCTGGTCGGCGCCGACCTCCTGAATCTCGACAAGCTTCAGACCCTCGGCGCGCCGGTCGCCTCGATCGGCGGCGCCGGCGCCTTCGACGGCGTGTTTCTGACCGGCGTCGTCGCCGTGCTGCTGTCGGCGATCGGAGAGCGGACGCGGGTGTGAGCGTCAGGCGGGCGCGACAATGCGGACGCGATCGAGCCCGATGGCGCTAGTGCATTCCGCGATGCGATAAAATCGCGCCAGTAGCCCTCATCCGGCCCTTCGGGCCACCTTCTCCCGCAAGCGGGAGAAGGGATTTTGGCGCGGTGTTTCCTCACATCGCCTGCGGTTCGCTCGGCTCGCTCGGCGAGGCCTCGTCCGGCGCGGCGTCGTCGTCCGGCGAAGCGGGAGCGCCGGCGCGCTTGCGCCCCTTGCCCTTACGGGCGTCGGACTCGCCTTCCGCGCGCTGGCGTCCCGCGACGATGACGTCGCGTTCGAGCCGCGGCTGCGATGGCCCTTCGGGATAGACGAAGCTGAGCTTCTTCACGCCGTCATCCTCGGCGGTGACGACGATCCGCACCACGCCGCCATTCTTCAGACGTCCGAACAGCACCTCGTCCGCGAGCGGCGTCTTGATCTGGGCCTGGATGACGCGCGCCATCGGCCGTGCGCCCATCGCCTCGTCATAGCCGTTCTTGACCAGCCAGATGCGCGCCTCGTCGGCGAGCTCGATCGTGACGTTGCGGTCGGCGAGTTGCGCCTCGAGCTGCATGACGAATTTGTCGACCACCTGGGAGATGACCGATTCCGGCAGCCGAGCGAACGGCACGATCGCATCGAGCCGGTTGCGGAACTCCGGCGAAAACAGCCGGTTGATCGCCTCCGTGTCGTCGCCCTCGCGCTTGGAGCGATGGAAGCCGAACGCCTCCTTGGCGAGATCCTGCGCGCCGGCGTTGGTCGTCATGATCAAAATCACATTGCGGAAGTCGATCTGTTTGCCCGAATGGTCGGTCAGCTTGCCGTGGTCCATCACCTGCAACAGGATGTTGAAGAGATCCGGATGCGCCTTCTCGATTTCGTCGAGCAGCAGCACGGAATGCGGATGCTGGTCGATCGCGTCGGTCAACAGGCCGCCCTGATCGAAGCCGACATAGCCGGGGGGCGCGCCGATCAACCGCGAGACGGTGTGGCGCTCCATATATTCCGACATGTCGAAGCGCGTCAGTTCGAGGCCGAGGCTGGAGGCGAGCTGGCGCGCCGCCTCCGTCTTGCCGACGCCGGTCGGGCCGGAGAAGAGATAGCAGCCGATCGGCTTCTCGGGATCGCGCAGGCCGGCGCGCGCGAGCTTGATCGCGGAAGCTAGCGCCCCCAGGGCTACGTCCTGGCCGTAGACCACCCGCTTCAAGGTCTGCTCGAGGTGCTGCAAAACCTCGGTGTCGTCCTTGGAGACCGACTTCGGCGGGATGCGCGCCATCGAGGCGATCGTCGCTTCGATCTCCTTGACGCCGATCGTCTTCTTGCGCTTGGCCTCGACGACCAGCATTTGCGAGGCGCCCGTCTCGTCGATCACGTCGATCGCCTTGTCCGGGAGCTTACGGTCATGAATGTAGCGGGCGGACAATTCGACCGCCGCCTTCACCGCCTCGTTGGTGTAGCGCACCTTGTGGAACTCCTCGAAATAGGGCTTGAGGCCCTTGAGGATCTCCACCGCGTCGGGAACGCTCGGCTCCTTGACGTCGATCTTCTGGAAGCGGCGCACCAGCGCGCGGTCCTTCTCGAAGTACTGGCGATATTCCTTGTAAGTGGTCGAGCCGATGCAGCGCAGCGAGCCCTGCGCCAGCGCGGGCTTGAGCAGATTGGAGGCGTCCATCGCGCCGCCCGAGGTCGCGCCGGCGCCGATCACGGTGTGGATCTCGTCGATGAACAGGATCGCGTCCTTGTGCTGCTCGATCTCCTTCATCACCTGCTTGAGGCGTTCTTCGAAGTCGCCGCGATAGCGCGTGCCGGCGAGCAGCGCGCCCATGTCGAGCGCGAAGACGGTCGCGCCGGCGAGCACTTCCGGAACTTCCGCGCCGATGATCTTGCGCGCCAAGCCCTCGGCGATCGCGGTCTTGCCGACGCCGGGATCGCCGACGAGCAGCGGATTGTTCTTCTGGCGCCGGCAGAGCACCTGGATGGTGCGCTGCACCTCGGCCTCGCGGCCGATCAAAGGATCGATGCGCCCGTCGCGCGCCTTCTTGTTGAGATTGACGCAATAGGCGTCGAGCGCGCCTTCCTTCTTCTTGCCGTCGACGCTCTCCTTCGCGTCCTTGGAATCGCGCGCGTCCGCGTCTTCATCGGCGCCGCGCGGCGTGCGCGAGGAATCGGACAGTCCGGGACGCTTGGCGATGCCGTGGCTGATGTAATTGACCGCGTCGTAGCGCGTCATGTCCTGCTCTTGCAGGAAATAAGCGGCGTGCGTTTCCCGCTCGGCGAAGATCGCGACGAGCACGTTGGCGCCGGTCACCTCTTCGCGTCCCGACGACTGCACATGAATGGCGGCGCGCTGCACGACGCGCTGGAATCCAGCCGTCGCCTTCGCTTCGTCGACCGTGTCGACGATGATGTTCTCGAGTTCGGTGTCGACGTAGTGGACGACGTTCTTGCGCAACGCGTCGAGATCGACGTTGCACGCACGCATCACCGCGGCGGCGTCGGGGTCGTCGAGCAGAGCAAGCAGCAGGTGTTCGAGCGTCGCATATTCGTGGCGGCGTTCGTTGGCCAGCGTGAGCGCCTTGCGCAGGGTCTTTTCCAACGCGCGGGAGAATACGGGCATCACGAACCTTTCACTTTTTTTCCATTATGCATTGCAACGGATGCTGGTTCTTGCGCGCGTGGTCCATCACCTGAGCGACCTTCGTCTCCGCGATCTCATAGGTGTAGACGCCGCATTCGCCGACGCCGTTGTTATGCACATGCAACATGATCTGTGTGGCTTCTTCAGGGTTTTTGTTGAAGAAGGCCTGCAAAATGGCGATCACGAACTCCATCGGCGTGTAGTCGTCATTGAGCAGCAGAACCCGATACATATTGGGGCGCTTCGTCTGCGTGCGAGTCCGCGTGATGACGGCGGCCCCGCTGCCCGGAACCTCGCCGCCGCGACGCGGCTCGCGCGAAGCGGCGACGACATTGGCCGACGGATCGGACGCCGCTACGCGCGGCGCAAAAAAGAAACGCGCCAGCCGCGCCATTCCAGCCCGGAAGCGACTGACCAACGGATGCGATTCGGCGATCACGGTCGACCTCTACAAGAATACGGGCGGCCCCGCGCCGTCGCGCCCAGGGTCGCCGCACTCCCCCAAGCCTCATCTAGGCGCCGCGAACGCTTGGCGCTAGAGGGCCGACGCGACGTCGACAGGATCAACAATTTGTCGACGGCGCGCAAGAGGCGCAAACAAAAAAGGGCCGGCTGCAAGCCGACCCCACGAAGCTACAAATGTGCGAACGCGAACGCTCGCTAAGAGCGCTCTAGCGCGGTTATTTGCCTTGCGCCGCGGCGAACACCGACTCGACCGGCTTGAACGCTTCGGACGCAAGCTTCACGTAAATCTCGTTGATCTTGCTCGCCTGCGCGACAAAGCCCTCATACGCCGACTTGGCGTATTCGGTCTGAATCTGAATCGCGCTCTCGACCGACTTGGCGCCGAGCAGCTTCTCGACGACGGCCGAGCTCTGGGCGAACGACTTCTTGGAATACTCCGATGACTCCGCGGCAATCTCCTGGAGGCCCTTGGCGACGGTGGCCGTCGCGGCGCTCACGGCATCGAGCTGCTGCTTGCTGAATTTCTGGAAGTCTTCAAAGGACGGGGTCGTCATATGGCGGATCCTCGATTGGCTTCGTTGACACGACTCGAGAATAGCGACGCCGCGAAGCGTCGGCGTCAGGTCCGCCCAATATGTGCGCCGCACAACGGATGTCAAGTAAAATTGTTGCGGTGCAGCAAATCAGACAAAGGGCGCCGGGCGCGATCGAATTTGACGGCCGCGGAGGGGATTAACCGTCTTTCGTCACGAGGATTTAATTAAGCCGCTCGATTTCCCATTCCGCCCCAGCGCTTCGATTCCTGAACCCTGCCAGTCGGTTCCCAGCCAAAGCGCGCGATTTGCCGCGATGCGTTAACTGAGCCGTAACCGCGTTCCCATAGCCTTCGCCACTGTGTGCATCGCGCCACGGTTGTGAACCGGCGCTTGCGCCAGATCGAATGTATAGGGCGCGTTCATGGCGTTGTGTGGCTTGGAGTGTCGGTTTTTGCGTATCGCGCAGATCGCCGTCGGCGTTTGCCTCGCGTTTTCCGCGATCGCGGTCAGCGCGTCGCCGGCCGAGGCGCACGGCTGGCGCCACAATCATCGGCTTGCGCACTACACGCGCCATATCTACGCGCGCCGGCAGGGCGGTTACGAGCCGCCCTTTTCGGCGATCGTCGTCGACGCCAACAGCGGACGCACCCTCTATTCGGTGAATGAGAACGAGCAGCGTCATCCAGCCTCGATCACCAAGGTGATGACTCTCTACCTCCTGTTCGAGCAGCTCGACAAGGGCGCCCTGACGCTCCAGTCACAGATTCCGATTTCGCAACACGCGGCCGCGCAGGAACCCTCGAAGCTCGGCCTCCAACCCGGCGACTCGATTACGATCGACGATGCGATCAAGGCGATCGTCACGCGCTCGGCGAACGACATCGCCGTCGCGGTCGCCGAAGCGATCGGCGGCGACGAGAGCCGGTTCGCCGAAATGATGACGCGCAAGGCCCGCGAACTCGGCATGACCCGCACGCAGTATGTCAACGCCTCGGGCTTGCCGAACGACCAGCAACTCACCACCGCACGCGACCTGACGATCCTCGGTCGTGCGATGGAAGAGCGGTTCCCGCGCTACTTCAAATATTTCTCGACCCACGAATTCGTCTACGACGGCGAGGTCATCGGCAACCACGATCACCTTCTCGGCAAAGTGGAAGGCGTGGACGGCATCAAGACCGGCTATACGCGGGCCTCGGGTTTCAACCTGCTGACGTCGGTGCATCGCGACGGACGTTCGCTGATTGCGGTCGTGATGGGCGGCCATACGGCCGCCTCGCGAGACGCGATGATGGAAACGCTGATCGGCGATCACATCGCGGAGGCCTCGACGAGCCACACGGCGACGATGATCGCCGACGCGCAAGCGCCCGAGCCCGCTCACGTTCCGCTTCCGCCGCCCACCGTCGCGCCCGCTCCGCGGCCCGCTCCGGCGATCGTCACCGAAGCTCGTTACGCGCCGCCCGCAAGGCCCGCGGTCGCGCCCCTCGAAGAGGGCGACGCAGACGACGACGAGGAGGATGGCGCGCCGCGCGTCGCCGCCGTGCTGCCGCCGGCCAGGATCGCCCAGCGCCTCGCCATCGCGCCGCGTCCGTTTGTGGCGCCCGTCCAACCGGTCGCCGCGGCCGTACCCGCTCAACCCGCTTTGGCGCCGGTCGCGCGCGTGGCGGCAGCTCCGTCGCCCGCTCCGGTCCGCATGGCCGCCGCGACCCCCGAGGCGCTCGGATGGGTCAAGGGACCGGACCCGGTCAAAATTTCGGAAAGGCCGCAACCGGCGCCCAAGTCCGCGGCCGCCGCTCCGCCGCCCGCCCGCGCCAGGGAGGTGACGCAGATCGCGCGCAACGACGACGCACGCAACGACGACGCCCCCCGCACCGGGGCCCATGAGGGATGGATTATCCAGATCGGCGCGACGGACGACGCGGGCAAAGCGAACGATCTCCTGACCCGAGCACGCGAAAAGGAGCGGACGGCGCTCGCCGCGGCCAAGCCGCTCACCGAGAAGGTCAAGCGCGGCGACGACGTCTTCTATCGCGCCCGCTTCGCCGGCCTGGATTCCGTGACCGCGGAAGCCGCCTGCCGGTCGCTCAAGCGCAGCGGCTTCGCCTGCTTCGCCACTCGCGATTGACGTCAGGACCCGCCATGTCGGTCGAGCAAAACATCCTTGGCCTGATTGACCCGCGCGGCGAGAGCGGTCGATCCGCCATGGTCTGGATGAAGCTTCTTCATCAGCGTTCGGTGCGCCCGAATGATTTCCTCGCCGCTCGCGCCTTCCGCCAGGCCCAGGATTTCATACGCTTCGTTGCGCGTCATCGAGCCGCCGCTGCGAGCCCTCCCCCTCGCCTCGCCCTGACCCTCGTCTGCGTCACGCCAACGGGCAAACCGGCGGTCGAGATACGCTTCGAGTAGCCGGGCGCCGTCTGGATCGTCCCGTCGGCAGTCCGCATAAAGCCCAAGACAGTCCGTCCGCGTCAGCATGTCGAGCTGCCGTCCCTGGAACCGCCCGCCGAGAACGGCGCCGGTCATCACGCCCGTATCGAGATCGAGCCTCGTCTCGATCGTCGCGGAGCGCGCGCTCGAAACACGTCCCTTAGCGCCCGGACCGGCGGCGCGAAACCCGGACCCAAACGGCCCCGCGCCGGTGCGGCGCGCGGCGCCGAATGCGAGGCTGCCGAGAAGGGCGGCGAGCCTGTAGCGGCCGCCCATCGCGATGAGCAGGTAGCTCAAAATGTTCAGCGCGCCGCCGCCGCGGCGCACGAACTTGGCCGCCGTCGCGGGGGTCATGCGGCCGAACATCTTGATCGCCGTGAGCACGAGATAGAGCGCGATGAGTCCGGCTATGAGGGTCGGCATGATTGGCTTCTCTAATGGGGACCGCGCAGCGGCGGAATGAGACGCGGGGTCATGGCGTCAAACTACGCTCATTTCACGGACGGCGCATCTGCGCCAGCAGCGCCCGGGCATGACCGTCGCCGATCGCCTGCGCTTCGAGAGCCGCCCGCCCCCCGGAGGCGTAGGCTGCGGCGGCCCGCAGCAGCGCCTCCAGGCGCGCCGCCGCCCCCGTGTCGAAGGCGCTGTACGCCCCGTCGGTGAGCCGCGCAATCTCCTGGAACGCCCGACGCGCGTCGGGATCGCCGCCTTCCTGGAACATGAAGGCCTTGACGCCCGCGAGCGCCAGCTCTCCCGCCAGCCCGAGCAGCGTATCGCGATCTTCCTCCATCGCGTCGCCGACGAAGACCAGCGCGCCGACCTTCGCGCGGCGCGCCTCGTCGCGCGTATGGGCCAGCACCTTGCCGAGCTGCGTCGGACCGCCGCGAACCGAGATGCGGCTCATCAGGGCGGCGAGCCCCTCGCCGCCGGAGACGAAGCGGGACGCGCGGCATTCGCCGAAGCCGCGAAAATAGACCAGTTGGACGTCGAGACCGCCGAGCCCGGCCGCCGCCTGAAACATCTTGCCCTGGAGCCCTTGGGCGAGATCCCAGGTCGGCTGGCGGCTCATCGTCGCGTCGAGCGCGAAGATCATCCGTCCCCGGTCGGTCGCGGCTGGCGCCGGCGTCCGCCGCGCCGTCTCGAGAAAGGCGGCCACGGCCTCGCTTGAGCTCGTCGCCAGCGGCGGTTTGCCGCTTTCGCCCGACATGGTTCCCTCCACGCGTGATGGCGCGAGCCCTTCAGATCGGCGCCCGGCGACGCCGCCGCAAGGGCCGGTCAGAGAAGGCCGAGTTCGCCGAGCGCGCGGCGAAGCTCCTCGGGCATCGCTGCGGCGCCGACGCCGGCCTCGTCGAGATCGAGCGGCGCGTCCTTGGCGGCAAGGTAGCGCCAACCCTGAAAGGCGCGAAACGGGCGCGGGCGGACCGACACGACGAGCGGATCGAGCCAGAGCCGGCAACGGCCGACGCCGTCAGCGTCCACGAAGGGCTCGACGTCGGACAGCCGCTGGCGCGCGGCGATCTGGCCCTTGATGACCCAATAGAGCGAACCGCCGTCGAGAAGTTCGTCGCCGCGCTTGGGCGTCATGCGGGTGACGTGCGCGTGCCGCGCCGGCTCGCCGCGCGCGCGGCGCTCGGCTATGCGCAGCGCAGTCCACTCCTCGAGATCGGCGATCGAGTCGGCGCCGACGCAGAGTTTGATCAGGTGAAGCGTCATCTCGCCCTTATGGCAAATCTTGGCGGGAAGGCGTAGTGGCCTCGACGCGGTCCTGTGGATGGACCAAGACCGCGCTCCCCTCATGCTTGTCCAATTCCGCTTCGTGGTACAGGGCATGATGTTCGCCGCCGGCGACGCGGACAATCACGGGGCCCGGCTCGGCGTCGATCTCGCCCAGGCGGACGTTTGGTTCCGGCTCGCGGCGCGCAGCCCCTTTCACGACAATTCCCAGATCCGCGCCGCGATCGAACCCAATATGACGACGGATGAGATCGGCGCCGCGAAGCGCCTCATCGACGGCTCGCGGCCGCACAGCTTCGAGGAGATCAAGTCGCTGGACATCCCCCTGCCCACCGCTGTGCGCGGCGGCGCTTCCGCGGGCAAGTGCCCGCCAGTGGGTTGAGCGGGGCCGGCCGCCGTGCCGGCGCCTCAGCTCGCCATCGCCGTCCGTCGCCGGCACATGCCCGCCTCGACACACCAGGGAATCGAGCAATCCTCGCAGCGAGCGCCCGCTTCGGGCTTGGCGATCGGGAAGTATTTGAGCAGAGCGGACAGCTCCTCGGCAGGCGCCGGCCGGCCGAGCAAATAGCCTTGCGCCTCGTCGCATCCGGCGGACCGCAAGAGATCGAGCTGCGCGGCCGTCTCGACGCCTTCGCCGGTAAGCGCCAGTCCAAGCTCCTTGGCGAGCCGCGCGGCGGATCGGATCACAGCGGCCGCGCGCGGATTGGCGAGCGCGTCAGCGACGAACGCGCGCTCGATCTTGATCCGGTCGAGCGGCAAATTCGCGACGGAGCTCATCGAGGAGAAATGGCCGCCGAAATCAGCAAGGGCGATCGAGACGCCATAGTGACGAAGCGCGTTGAGGCTCGCCGCCGCGGCCGCGAAATCCTCGATCAGCGCCGATTCCGAGATCTCGAGCTCCAAGCGGCGCGCGTCAAAGCCGCGCTCGACGATGTCTCTCACCGCGGCCGTCAGCAACGGCGATTTGAGCTGAACCGGCGACACGTTGACGGCGACCCGCAGCCGCTTCGGCCAGTGGGAGGCGACCCTCGTCGCCTCACGTAACGCCCAGACGCCGATCTCCTCGAGGCAGCCGCAGGATTCAGCGGCGCGGATGAAGGCGCTCGCCGGCGCCTCCGGATGGCCCGGCCGCCGCCAGCGCAGCAGCGCTTCAAACCCGGTCACAGCGCCGCTCGCCGCGTCGACGAACGGTTGGAAGTCGAGACGCATCTCGCCGTTGCGCAGCGCCTGACGGAGCGCGACCTCCGTCTTGCGCCGCTCGGTCGCCTCGCGGCCCTCCGTGTCGTCGACCAAAGCGATCGATCCCGGGCCCCGATGCCTGGCGCGATAAAGCGCGGCTTCCGCTGCGCGAGCGAGGTGGTCCCCGTCGCGCCCGTGCTCGAGTGCGACGGCGACGCCGATGGTCACGGTGCATACGCTTTCGCCCCAAGTGAACGCATAAGGCCGGCGAAATTCTGCGGCGATGCTCTGCGCGAGCGACCGCGCGGCCTCGCGGCTGCCCACATGGGCCGCGACCAGAGCGAACTCGTCTCCGCCCAGCCGCGCGACATAGTCGTCCTTGCCGCTCGCCGCGCGCAGCGCCCGCGCGGCGCGAAGGATCATCTCGTCGCCCGCCGAATGGCCAAACGTCTCATTGACGAGTTGGAAGCTGTCGAGGTCGAAGCTCATTAGCGCGAACCGCTCTCCCCCGTCGCCGAGGCGCTTGAACGCAAGGGCCAGATGCTCGGTAAGGCCGAGCCGGTTGCCGAGCCCAGTGAGCTCATCGAGCCTGGCCGCGATCTCGTCGGCGAAATGCGCGATCGTGCGCCTGGCGAGCTGCGTCGCCTGGAAATGCGCCTGAAACAGCAGGAAGCCGGCATTGAAGAGCTGCGCGGCGAGAATGGGCAGCGCCGCGGCGTCGGGCGTCTCACAGGCGACGGCGACGCACCCGAGCGCAAGCGGCGCAATGAAGGCGTAGGCCATCGGCGGCGAGAAGGCGAGTTGCAAGGCGCCGTCGCTCATGACGCACATCGACAGGGTCGCGATCAAGGCGCGCTGGCCGCCGTCGGCGGCCCCCTCGGCCAAAGCCAGGCCCAGCGCCCAGATCCCCGCGTTCAGCATCGTGCGGATGGCGGCGCGCCGGAGCGCGCGGGCGGCGCCGCCGCCTTTGCCGGGAAGCACGCGCCACAGCCCAAGATTGGTCACCAGCGCCAGCGCCCAGAAAATGAGCGGCGTGCGGACCGGCGTGCTCCACATCCCGACGGTCAACATCGTGGCGCCGAACACGGCCGCCGTCATGGGCGCGAGAGCGCCGCGCTGAGTCGAAGCGAGTTGCGCCGTGCGGATGCGTTCGCGTTCGAGCGCCGCCAGCGGGCGCCTGGAAAAGGCGAACGGATCGCCGTCGAGCCAATCCCTGAAGCGCGACAGCAAGGTCGGAGTGCCGGTCGCGCCTCGAGGGGCCGCGATCACCCCCGCCGCGCGCCCAGGAACGGGCGTCTGGTTCTCGAGCGTTTGCGAGTTCGACACGCGGGCGGCGCTTCCGATGCGAGCGGCGACAATCGACTGCACGCATAGGTAGAGACTATCCGTGTACAACCCGTTAACAGTTGTGTTACGAAAAGTGCGAATCCCGCGCCGACCGGCTCATGTCGACGACCGTCCAACCTTCGTCGTGCGGCTTGTCGAGATGGCCGATTGGCGTCGGCGGCGACCTTCTCGCGCAAATCGCCGCCGACGCCGCAGTCTTCGTGGGATCAATTGCAGACTTGGTTGCCGTAGCCGTTGATCCAGCAGTGCGGTGCAGCAACCGCGGCGCCGACGGCAAGCCCAGCCGCCGCGCCGCCTAAGACCGCCGCGCCGCCGTAACCGTAGCCACGATAGCCGCCGCGATACGCGTAGCCACCGCGATAGCCCCCGCGATAGCCGCCACCACGATACGCGTAGCCACCGCGAGCGCCGCCACGATAACCCCCGCGAGCGCCGCCACGATAATAGACTTTATCGATCTGTGCTGAGGCTAAGGGCTGGGCGAGAGATGGGCCGGAGAGCGTGAGAGCTGACGCAGGGCCCCCAGAGAGCGTGAGCATCGCAGCGCCGGCGAGGGCGGCAACTGAATACGCCGAAAAGCTTCTCAACGACATGGCTTCCTCCGTTGGTCGCCCCAGCCGCAATAATCACCCCTTCGTCCACTAAGCGATTATTTCTCCCCGCCGCTACTCAAGGACCGCAATTCCTACCCAAAGACCAATTCCCCGATCGAGTTGCGCCGCCCCGGCTCAGTCGCCCTCCGCCTCGACGGTCATCAGCCGCTCGCCTTGCTCGACCGTATCGCCGATCCGGGCCGCGAGATCGGCGACCCGCCCGGACCGCGGCGCGACCACCGCATGTTCCATCTTCATCGCCTCGACGACCGCAAGTCGGGCGCCCTGCTCCACCGCGTCGCCGTCCTTGACCGAAAGAGCGATCAGCCTTCCGTGCATCGGGGCGGCGACCACGCCCGACCGCTCGTCTGAGCCGGAAGCAGCGCCCTCGAGCGGCTCGGTCAACGCAACCCTGACTTGACGGCCGCCGCGAAGCACGAACGCGGTTCCCTCGCTGACGTGGATCGTCGGCGGAGCGCCGGCCGGCCCCGCCTCGCGCCCGTCGGCGAAGGCGAGCCTCGCCGCCCCGTCCCGCCCAATGATCGCGAGCCGCTCAATATGGCCGTCGACGTGCACGTCGAGACCAACGCGGCGCGGCGCCATCACGTCGAACGAGTCGGCGACCGACCAGGGATCGTGGGCAGGCGCCCGTTCGGGAAGCGCCGGGAGGGCGTCGAGCAGGGCTTCGGCCCCGGCGAGGACGGCGAGCGGATCGGGCGCGCGCGGTTCTGCGCCGAGAGGCCCCAAATTAGCGTCGATAAATCCGGTGTCGAACACGCCGGCTTCGACTTCGGGCGCACTCAGCAACGCGCCGAGGAAGGCGAGATTGGTCTTGGGGCCAATCACGACGGCGCGGCTGAGCGCGCCGCGCAGCGTCGCCACCGCCTCGGCGCGGGTCGGCGCATGGGCGATCAGCTTGGCGATCATCGAATCGTAGAACGGCGTCACGCGGTCCCCCGCTTCGACGCCCGCGTCGACCCGCAAGCCCTCGCCGGGCTCCAGGCTGAGCGCGAGGATCGCGCCCGGCGAAGGCAGGAAGCCGCTCTCGGGATCCTCCGCGTTGAGGCGCGCCTCGATCGCCCAGCCGCCTGTGCGGATCTGGTCTTGGGCGAGCGGCAGCGGCTCGCCCGCGGCGACCCGAAACTGCCATTCGACGAGATCGAGCCCCGTGATCGCCTCGGTGACGGGATGCTCGACCTGAAGGCGCGTGTTCATCTCCAAGAAATAGAAACTGTCCGGCCCGAGCCCGCGCGAGGAATCCAGAATGAACTCGACCGTGCCGGCGCCGACGTAGCCGACTGCGTAGGCCGCCGCGACCGCGGCCTCGCACATCGCGGCGCGGGTTTCCTCCGGCAGACCGGGCGCCGGGGTCTCCTCGATCACCTTCTGGTGGCGACGCTGCAAGGAGCAGTCGCGCTCGAACAGGTGCACGACGCCGCCATGCCTGTCGCCGAACACCTGCACTTCGACGTGGCGCGGCGCCGAGACGTATTTCTCGATTAGGACGCGGGAGTCGCCGAAGGCGCCCTCCGCCTCGCGCATCGCGCTGTCGAGCGCGGCCTCGAAATCGACATGCGCGTCGACCCGCCGCATGCCGCGTCCCCCGCCCCCCGCGATCGCCTTGATCAACACGGGATAGCCGATCTCGTAGGCCTTCTCCTTAAGGAACTTCGGGCTCTGATTGTCGCCGTGGTATCCCGGCACGATCGGCGCGCCGGCCTTCGCCATCAACGCCTTGGCGGAACTCTTGAGACCCATGGCGCGCATCGCCTCCGGCGACGGGCCGACGAAGACGACGCCCGCCTCGCGGCACGCCTCGGCGAAATCGGCGTTCTCGCTCAAGAAGCCGTAGCCGGGATGAAGGCACTGCGCGCCGACCCGCTTCGCCAGCGCGACGATCGACTTGGCGTCGAGATAGCCCTCCGAGCCAGCGCCGATCTCGTGGGTCTCGTCGGCGAGCCGGGTGAAGCGGGCGCCCCGGTCGGCGGGCGTCGCGAGCGCGATTGTCCGCATCCCCATCCGCCGCGCCGTCGCGATTATGCGGCAGGCGATCTCGCCGCGATTGGCGATGAGGACGTTGGCGAACATGGCGTCTCCTTTTCGCGGCGACGATATGGCGAAGCGCCGGCTAAGACCAGCGTCGCCAGGAGTTTGTGCGGGCTTTTCGCAAAGCAACTCTTGCCGCCATTCCCTCAGCGGCCTAGGGATGCGGCGACAACCGTTCGGGAGGAACAGCAGTGACAGAGGCAGATGCGAAGACAGCCGCCATAGGCCGAACCGGCCTCATGGTCACCAAGCTCGGCTTCGGCGCGGCGGGCCTCGGCGACATGCCCGACACCTACGGCTACCGCGTCAATGAGGAACAAGCCAAGGCCACGGTGCGGGCCATCTTCGAGGGGCCGGCGAACTACATCGACACCTCGCGCATTTACGGCATGGGGCGGAGCGAGGAGCGCATTGGCGCCGCCATTCGCGAGCGCGGCGGCCTTCCCAAGGGCTTCCTCGTCTCGACCAAGCTCGACCGCGATCCAAAGACCAATGTTTTCGACGCCGTGCAGGCCCGCCGCTCGCTCGAGCAGAGCCTCGCCGCCCTGGGGTTGGAGCGGATCGACCTGATGCACCTGCACGACCCCGAGCATTCGCGCTCGCAGGCGGAGACCACCAGCCGCGAGGGCGCCTTGGGCGAACTCTTCCGCATGAAGGAGGAAGGGCTGGTGACGGCGGTCGGTCTGGCGGCTGGCCCAGTCTCGATGATGACGCCGCTGCTGCGCGACTGGGATTTCGACGTCCTGATCACGCACAACCGCTTCACGCTCGCCAATCGCAACGCGGAGCCGATGCTGAATTTGGCGCAATCGCGCGGCATCGCCGTCCTCAACGCGGCGCCCTACGCCGGCGGCGTGCTCGCCAAGGGCACGGCCGAATATCCGCGCTACGTCTATCAGGAATCCTCCGACGCCGCGCTCGACCCCATTCGACGCATCGAGGCGATCTGCGCGCGCTACGGCGTGCCCCCCGGCGCCGCGGCGCTGCAGTTCTCCATGCGCGACCCGCGCGTCGCCTCGACGATCTGCGGCGTCGGCGAAGTGGGACACGTCCAAAAGACCTACGAATGGGCGCGCTTCCCCATCCCCGAGGCGATGTGGGACGAATTGATGGCGCTGCCGGCGGCGATGGACGATCCCGAGGCGACGCGCGACTACAAGCCGGGCTGAGTGGAATTCAAACGCCTGGCGTCCGCGAGGAGGCCGCTGCTTGCGAACCAAAGGCGACCTTCGGAGGCGTCGAGAATCCGAACGTCGCCGCTTTTCCGTCTAGACCATCACCAAAGAGGCCCCGTGAAGACCATAATCGTCCAGTATTGACGACGCGCCCATCGTGACGCTCGACGTCGAGCGAGCGGAGGATGCGAGACCATGGGCTATAAGCCGATCGAGTCTTACGGGGTCATAGGCGACCTGCATACAATTGCTCTGGTCGGTACCGACGGGTCGATCGACTGGTGCTGCATGCCCCACTTCGACTCGCCGAGCGTTTTCGCGGCGATCCTCGACGACCAAAAAGGCGGGTCGTTCCGCATCGCGAGCCTATCCGCGACGCAACACAAACAGATGTACATGCCTGACAGCAACGTTCTGCTGACGCGCTTTCTCAGCGACGAGGGCGTCGGCGAGGTCGTTGACTTCATGCCGATCCAGGCCCCGCGCGCGGCCAGGAAGATTCACGAAATCGTCCGAGTGGTAAGGGCCGTGCGCGGATCGGTCCGCTTCCGCCTCGACTGCCGGCCAGCGTTCGACTTCGCGCGCCGGCCCCATCAGGTGGTCTTGGAGGGCCGGGGAGCGGTCTTCGAGGCGCAAGGCATGAAAGTCTCGCTGATCAGCCGCTTCCCGCTGGCTAGGCAGGGCGATGGCGTTGCCGCCGAGTTCGTCCTCAACCCCGGCGAGACAACGACCTTCATCCTCCGCCAGGCGGAGGAGCACAGCTACGACATCGATCATGATGGCGACCTGCTCGAGGCGCGGCTGGTCGGCACGGAGGCCCTGACGCAGACCCTGGCCTTTTGGCGGCAGTGGCTGAGGAAGTGCAACTACTCAGGTCGCTGGCGCGAGATCGTCCACCGCTCGGCGTTGGTGCTCAAGCTGCTGACGTTCGCGCCGACTGGCGCGATCGTCGCGGCCCCAACCTGCGGGCTGCCGGAAGAGATCGGCGGGGTGCGCAACTGGGACTATCGCTATACCTGGGTGCGCGACGCCGCTTTCACCATTTACGCCTTCCTGCGCCTGGGGCTGACGTCGGAGGCAGAGCAGTTCATGGGCTGGTTGGAGCAACGAGCGCTCGAGGGCGCCCGCGGCGGCCCATTGCAGACCATGTATCGCATCGGAGGCGGTCACGAGCTGCCCGAGGAGATTCTCAGCCATCTCGACGGCTACCGCGGCTCCCGCCCAGTCCGAATCGGCAACGCCGCTTCCGAGCAGCTGCAACTGGACATCTATGGCGAGCTGATGGATTCCGTCTACATGTACGATAAGTACGGGACGCCGATCGCCTACGACTTCTGGCGCCACCTAACCCGGATGCTCGACTGGGTGGCGAACAACTGGGAGCGGCCCGACGACGGCATCTGGGAGGTGCGCGGCGGACAAAGGCAGTTCGTCTACTCCAAGGTGCAATGCTGGGTGGCGCTGGACCGAGCGATCCGCCTCGCGCAAAAGCGGAGCCTGCCGCTGGACCGCCCCCGCCTGGGCGCCGAGCGCGACCGCATTTACCAGACCATCATGACACGCGGTTGGAACGCGGAACGGCAGTCCTTCGTGCAGCACTTCGACACCGATGCGGTGGACGCGTCCAACCTGATCATGCCGCTCGTCCTCTTCCTGTCGCCGACCGACCCTCGGATGCGCGGGACGTTAGACCGGACCATGGCGGAGCTTGTCTCCGACAGCTTGGTGCGCCGCTATGAGATCGGCAAGGGCGCGCGCGATGGCCTTACCGGGAGCGAGGGCACGTTCAACATGTGCACGTTCTGGCTGGTGGAGGCGTTGGCCCGAGCAGGCCGCGCCCAGGAGGCGCGTTTCATTTTCGACAAGATGCTGACCTACGCCAACCACCTCGGTCTTTACGCCGAGGAGACGGGCCCGTGTGGCGAGGCGCTCGGCAATTTCCCGCAGGCGTTCACTCACATCGGGCTGATCAGCGCAGCGTTCAATCTGGACCGCCGGCTCGACGCGGCGCATTGAGCGGGATCGGACTATGAGTGCGCAAGGCGCCTACCTTGGGACTTCCACCGCCGACTGGGTGGGCGCGCTATCGAGCGGCGATCCACTGCAGCGCCGCCTCGCGGCATACGCCTTGGGCGAGATCGGCCCGGCGGCAAGCGAGGTCGCGTCCAACCTCGCCACGGCCCTCGCGGACCCGGTCGGGTTCGTGCGCGTCTGGGCGGCGGCGGCCCTGGCCCAGGTGGCGCCGTCGCGCGGGGAGTCCCTCGCTGTCCTCATCGCGGAGTTGGACAATGAACTTGCGTTCGTGCGCAGCTTGGCGGCTTGGCATCTCGGCCGCCTCGGTCCGGTCCTTCCCGGAATCGACCAAGCCCTTCTCCCCCTTCGACGGCTGGCGGACGACAGGGATCCGAGCGTGCGTGCGGAGGCCGCACTGGTGCTGGGGATGCTCGAAGAAAGCGGCGCCCCGCCGCCGGAGTTGAAGTTCCTCGCCCGGGACGGGACAAGCCGCCTCGCGCCCAGAGTGTGATTTTGGGAGACCCTGCGCGATGAGGTCGTCAAAAGTCACGTCCCCGCCAGCGGCGCGGGCGACGGCCTTGCCCTATGCGTCGAAGTCCATCCCCTCGCCCCTCACATCCGGAACACCCCGAACCGCGTCGGCTCGATCGGCGCGTTGAAGCAGGCGGAGAAGGCGAGGCTCAGAGCGCGGCGTGTTTCGGACGGCGCGATGATCCCATCGTCCCAAAGGCGCGCGCGACGCACGACTACAAGCCGGGCCGGGTGGGTAAATTCGAATGCTTCGTCAGCCGACGGTGACGGCTGCGGGTGGACGGGGTACGCTGTGTGGTAAACTGCCAGAGATCAAAATGGCGCAAGAAACCCTAACCGCAGCCACATGCCAGTTTCCGACGAGTTCGAACATCGGTATCAATCTGGGCTACGTCCTCGAGCAGATGCGGACCGCAAAGGATCTTGGAGCCGACGTCGCGCACTTCCCGGAAGCTTGTCTGTCGGGATATGCGGGAACGGATATGCCATCGCATGACGGCTTCGACTGGCCTCGTCTCACCGCGGCTGTTCACGACGTTCTGGCGCTTGCTGGAAGATTGCATCTATGGGTGGTGCTCGGGTCAGCGCATCGACTCACCGATCCGAACAAGCCCCACAACAGCCTCTACATTATCGATGACCAGGGACGACTCATAGACCGTTACGACAAGCGGTTTTGTTCAGGCGATGTTACAGGTGCAACTGGCGATCTCGCGCACTACTCGCCTGGCGATCACTTCAGCGTCTTCGAGATCAAAGGCACTCGCTGCGGCGCGCTCATATGTGCGGACTGTCGATACCCCGAGCTCTATCGCCAATATCAGCGCCGAGGCGTCGCCCTGGTCTTTCACTCGTTTCATTCAGGCCACATAGACGCAGACGACTTTGCAGCCAGGGAGGCCATGGTTGGCGGCGAGAATTTTCGTCTCAATCCCGCTACGACGTTGCCCGGCATCACGCAACCCGCCATGATGCATGCTGCCGCCGGAAGCAACCACCTTTGGATTAGCTGCCCGAACTCTTCAGCGCCACGGAGTTGCTGGCCGAGCTTCTTTGTCCGACCCGACGGCGTGGTGACCGGTCGGCTCGAACTGCATGAAGCTGCGGTGCTGATATCGCATGTGGACCCGACGGCCAGGTTTTATGACTCCACCGCCGCGTGGCGGCAGCGTGCGATGGATGGCGTCCTGCACAGCGGCAGCCCCGTTCGGGATGCCCGCTCCGAGGACAGAACCATGGTATAGGCTTGTCCGCACCGGGCGTCCGCTCCGCTGTTTCCCCGTCGAGGACAAGGCGACTGCGTTGCTCTGAAGGCGCCGTTATTGTGCGGGCGCTGAGCCTAGAGCGGGCTGCTCTTGGCTTGAATCGGAGGGGGGATTCCCGAATCGGCTTTGATTTGATTTCAACGTGCTGGCTGGGCGGAGGGGGCCAGCCGGCATGCCGAAAGCCTATTCGCAAGATCTTCGGGACCGGGTGATCGACGCGGTGGTGAGAGGAGGGATGAGCCGCCGCGCGGCGGCTCGGCGCTTCGGCGTCAGCGAATCCATAGCCGTCAAATGGCTCGAGCGGTTGGAGCGGCATGGCTCGCGGGAGCGCGTCGGGCACGGCGGCCATCGGGCCTCCAAGCTCATGCCGCATCGAGAATTCCTCGAAGCGGCGCGCGCCGAGAAGTCCGACACCACGCTGCAAGCTCTTTGTGATCGTCTTCTGGCCGAGCGCGGCGTCAAAGCCGACACCGGAATGATGAGCCGGTTCTTTCGGCGGATCGGCGTCACTTTTAAAAAAAGACCCTCGTCGCGCGCGAACAGGACCGCCGCGACATCAGCCGCCATCGCGCGCGCTGGCGCGCCCATCAGGGGCTCATCGACCCCAGGCGTCTCGTCTTCATCGACGAGACCTGGACGAAGACCAATATGACCCGCCTGCGCGGCTGGGCTCCAAAGGGAAAGCAACTCATCGACAAGGTCCCGCACGGACACTGGACGACCGCGACGTTTCTGGCCGCCTTGCGCAGCGACCGCATCGAAGCGCCCTGCCTGTTCGACGGCCCGATCAACGGCGAACGCTTCCACGCCTATGTCGAGCAGCTCCTCGTCCCGACGCTCAAGCCAGGCGACGTCGTGATCCTCGACAATCTCGGCTCCCACAAGGGAAAGGCCGTCCGCCGCGCGATCCGCCAGGCCGGCGCTCGACTGCTGTTCCTGCCAAAATACTCGCCCGACCTGAACCCGATCGAGCAGGTCTTCGCCAAGTTCAAGACCTTGCTGCGAAAGGCCGGCGCTCGAACCTACGAGGCCGTCTCGGAGGACTCCGCAAACATTCTCACCAAATATCCACCCGAAGAATGCGCCGCGTACCTCAGAAACGCAGGATATGCGTAATGCCAAATGCAGCACGCTCTAGTACTACAGTTGCATTTGAAGGCGGCCACGTTTTCGATAGTGGGCTTCGGCGGCGTGCGCCTGATGGCGTCGCCGCCAGAGCGACCAGGCGAGGACGAAGGGCCTGGCGGAGCGGCGCGGCAGGAGCGTTCGGGCGATGAGGGTCCGGATTTCGGGGACGGACGGGACGAGACACTTGAGGCGTTGAAGGCGGTTCAAGCCGCCGCCGCGCGCGCCGGACTCGTTTCGTTCGCTTTGCCAGACGCCGAGCGCCTAAGATCGGCCGCCAGTTTGGCGAGGAAGGCGGCGGCGGCCATGACGAGCGTCATGTGGCGATGCCAGCCGTGCCAGGAGCGCGCCTCGCAATGGTCGAGGCCGAGATCGCTCTTGGCGCGCTCGAAACACTCCTCGATCGTCCAGCGCAGGCCCGCCGCGCCGGCGAGCTCCGCGAGGGCGGCGCCCATAGGCGCGAAGACGAGATAATAGGCCAGCTTATCCGGCTCCTTGAGGTTGCGGCGCAGCAGCAGCCCGCGCTCGAAGCCTTCGTCGGACGCCCGCGGCAACGCGACGCGCGCCCAGTCGTAGAGCCTGAGGCCTTTCGCGCCTTCGCCGGCGGCGAGCGTCGTCCAGGCTTCGGCGGGCAGCGTCTCGGCGATCGTCTTCGGGTCGGTCTCGACGAGCCCCTCGCGCGTCCACGAGCGGATCGGCTGGTTGGAGCGGACCGCCAGCACGTATGGCTGGCGGCGCTCTTCGAGCATGTGGCGCAGACGGAAGTCGCCGCCGTAGAGCGCGTCCGCCAGCACCCACCGGCAGGGCGCGCCGGCGTCGAGCGCCGAGCCGATCAGTTCGCGCGCCATCGCGATCTTGGTGGCGAAGGCGATCTGCGGCGGCACATGCGCCTTCGCCCGACGGTCCGCCGCGCTCGCCCAGCTTTCCGGAAGGTAGAGCCGGCGATCGATCAGCGCCTGCCCGACCCGGCTCGCATAGGCCAGGAACACGCCCACTTGCGCGTTTTCGATGCGGCCCGCGGTCCCCGAATACTGCCGCGCCACCCCGACCGACCGGTCGCCCTTCTTGAGGAACCCGGTCTCGTCGACCACCAGCACGCCGTCCGGGTCGCCGAGCGCCTCGAAGACATAGCCGCGCACGCGATCGCGCAAGGCGTCCGCCGACCATGCGCTGCGCCCGAGCAGCGACTGCATGCGATAGGGCCCCGCGAGTCCCGCCTGTTCGGCCATCAGCCAGCCGGTCTTGCGCTCGACCCCCGACAACAGGCCGTCGAGGAACGCCCCGGCCGTCTCCCGCGTCTCCGCGCGAGCGAAGACGCTCCCCAGGCGCCCCTTCAGCCGCTCAAGCTCCGCGTCCCACTCCAGCAGCGTCCCCGTCCAATCCGACACCATGATCCACCCTCCCAGTCACGGGGAGTGAATCACGACTGATCATGACATGCAACTGTAGCACCTAGAGCTTTTTGCTTTCTGGTTGACGCAGCGCGGACCCGTCCCTTCTCCCCGCGCGCGGGGAGAAGGCTAGGATGAGGGGCTTGGTGAGTAGCCGCAAGCCTCCGGCCAACCACCAAGCCCCTCACCCCGGCCCTCTCCCCCGCAAACGCATCGCGTTTGTCGGGCGCGAGCGGGGAGAGGGAGAGGGCGCGTCTTCATCCCGTCACCTGTCACATCCGGAACACCCCGAACCGCGTCGGCTCGATCGGCGCGTTGAAGCAGGCGGAGAAGGCGAGGCTCAGAGCGCGGCGTGTTTCGGACGGCGCGATGATCCCATCGTCCCAAAGGCGCGCGGTGGCGAAATAGGGTGAGCCCTCGCTGTCGTATTTGGCGCGGATCGGCGCCTTGAAGGTCTCCTCCTGCTCGGTCGACCAGGACTGGCCCTGCGCCTCGAGGCCGTCGCGACGCAGCGTCGCCAGCACGCTCGCCGCCTGCTCGCCGCCCATCACGCTGATGCGCGCATTGGGCCAGGTGAAGAGAAAGCGCGGGCCGTAGGCGCGCCCGCACATGCCGTAGTTGCCGGCGCCGAACGAGCCGCCGACGATCAGCGTGATCTTCGGCACGCGGGCGCAGGCGACCGCCATCACCAGCTTGGCGCCGTCCTTGGCGATGCCGCCCGCCTCGTAGCGCTGGCCAACCATGAAGCCGGAGATGTTTTGGATGAACAGCAGCGGCACGCCGCGCTGGGCGCAGAGTTCGACGAAATGCGCGCCCTTGAGCGCGCTGTCGGAGAACAGGACGCCGTTGTTGGCGACAATGCCGATCAACATGCCGCCGATGCGGGCGAAGCCGGTGATCAGGGTCGTGCCGTAGCGCGCCTTGAAGGCGTCGAACTCCGAGCCGTCGACCAGCCGCGCAATGATCTCGTGCGCGTCGTATTGCTTGCGCAGATCGACCGGCACGATGCTTTCGAGGTCCTCGATCGCATAACGCGGCTCGACCGGCGCGACGATGTCTGCGATCGCCTTGGCAGGCCGGTTGAGATTGGCGACGGCGCGGCGCGCCAGCGCCAGCGCGTGGGCGTCGTCGCGCGCCATCGTATCCGCGACGCCGGAAATGCGGGTGTGCACGTCGGCGCCGCCGAGGTCCTCCGCCGAGACCGTCTCTCCGGTCGCCGCCTTCACCAGCGGCGGTCCGGCGAGAAAGATCGTGCCCTGCTTCTCGACGATGATCGTCTCATCCGACATCGCCGGCACATAGGCGCCGCCCGCCGTGCAGGAGCCCATCACGACGGCGATCTGCGCAAGGCCGGCGGCGGACATGCGCGCCTGATTGTAGAAGATGCGGCCGAAATGCTCGCGGTCGGGAAACACCTCGGACTGATAGGGCAGATTGGCGCCGCCGGAATCGACGAGATAGACGCACGGCAGCGCGTTCTCCAGCGCGATCTCCTGCGCGCGCAGGTGCTTCTTGACCGTCATCGGGTAGTAGGCGCCGCCCTTGATCGTCGGGTCGTTGGCGACGATCATCGCCTCGCGGCCCTCGATGCGGCCGATCCCCGCGACCATGCCGGCCCCGTGCACGTCGCCCTCGTACATGCCGTAGGCGGCGAGTGCGCCGACCTCCAGGAAGGGCGAGCCAGGGTCGATCAGTCGCGCGACGCGCTCGCGCGTCAGCAGCTTGCCGCGCGCGATGTGGCGCTCGCGAGCCTTGGGCGATCCGCCCGCCACAGCCTCGGCGCGTCGCGCCTCAAGTTCGTCGATGAGGCTGCGCCACGCCGCACGATTGGCTGCGTCGGCCTCGGCGTCCGGCCTCGGCGCGCTGGAAATCACCGCCATGAGCCTCATTCTCCGTGTCAATACATCCCGCCAACGCCTTGCAGGATAAGGCCGTCGGCAAAACTCGTCATGAAAGCGGCGCCCGCTGGGGGGTTGCCGGCCGCGTATCATGGATCTTGGCGTAATCGACGTGGCGCACGCCGTGTTCGTCGAAGCTGACAATATCCACGTATTCATGGTCCAGCCGCACGTCCTGCGCCGCGAAGGTGTAGCGGGCCCTGACGATCTGCGCCGCGGTCTCATCGAAGCCGCTGATGCTGACGATGAAATTCGTCTCGCTCGAGAGCAGATCCTTCGGGTCGAGGCCGTAGAGGGGGCTGTCGGCGTCGATGGGGTGGAACAAGGACCAGCTCAAAGCGAGCGCCGGGTTCTCGTTCTTGATCAGCCGTAGCGACTGGAAGGCGACGAAGCGCCGGCCTTCCAGCGTCACCGTCGGGCGCAGGACCCACATTTTGGCCGTCGCCTCGCTGATGAAGGCCGCGCGCGCGTTGGCGAGACGGATGATCAGCGTCGTCTTGCCTTCGTAGGCGGTGATCACCGCGTGTTTGGCGAAGACGAGGCGCGCCCGGGGCCGCGAGAAGCGCGCGAAGGTCAGTCCCGTCATCACCGCGATCGACACCATGCCGATGAAGTTCTCGCTGGTCGCAATGAGGTGGGCGTAGAGCGTCTGCGGATGCATGTCGCCGTAGCCGACGGTCGACGTCGTCTCGACGCTGAAGAAGAAATAATCAGTCAGACTTCCCGGCCGGGCGTTGGCGATCGGATCGTGGCCGAAGTCGTAGACGACGGCGAAGACGACATTGAGCGCAACGAACAGAGCGGCGAGCCCGCCGAAAAAGGCCGGCCAGTTCACCGTCATCGCGTTGTGGTAAAAGTCGCTCCACAACGCGCCGTCGAGCCCGTCGGCGATGATCCTGCGTCCGCCGACGTTGCGCACGCGCGGACGCGGCGCTTTTCGCCCTGCGCGGCCGGCGAGGATGCGGAAGGCGGACGTCACACGCTTTCGTATTTTTCGATTCGCCATGGTTCGGCCTCGGCGTCCGCGATCCACGCCTTCCAGGCCGGCAACGCCATGATCGCGTCCATATAGTCGCGCGTCCCCTGGGAGACGGGGATGTCATAGACATGGAAGCGGTTGACGACGGGCGCAAACATCGCGTCGGCGGCGCTGAAATCGCCGAACAGGAACGGTCCCGCTTTTCCGAACGTCTGGCGCGCGTGCGCCCAGGCGGCCTCGATGCGCGCGACGTCGGCCTTGACGGCGTCAGTCAGTTCGATCCGCCGCACGGGGCGGCGAAAGTTGGTCGGGCAATGCTGCCGCAGCGCCTGATAGCCTGCGTGCATTTCGCTCGACAGCGCTCGGGCGTGCGCGCGCGCTGCCTTGTCGCGCGGCCAGATCGCCTTGTCGGGAAAGGCCTCGGCGACATATTCGGCGATCGCGAGCGACTCCCAGATCGTGATCGGTCCGTCATGCAAGGCCGGGCATTTGCCGGCCGGCGAATGTTCGAGGATCATCGCCCGCGTTTCCGGGAGGTCGAGCGGGATCGTCACGTCCTCGAAGGGAATCTTGAAATGCGCGAGCAGGATCCAGGGCCGCAGCGACCAGGACGAATAGGCCTTGTTGGCCACGACCAGCTTCAATCGCGCCATGCGCATCCCCCCACCTGAGAACAGGAGTTCAATCGGCGGGCGGCCGGGCGATGTCAAGGGAGAGGCCGGCGGCCTTGTCTTGACCTCGCCCCTCGCTCGCCCCATGAGGCCGCGATGAGCGCGCCCGCCGACTTGTCCGATTCGACCCCGACGCTCGAGAGCGTCATTCTGACCCTGTGCGCCGAAACGCGGCCGGGGCGGACGATCTGCCCGACCGACGCCGCGCAGGCCTACGCCGCGGCGCGCGGCGAAGGCGAGATGGCTTGGCGCGGCCATCTGCAAGGCGTGCGATCGGCGGCGGTGCGGCTCGCCGACGCCGGCCGGCTCGTCATCTACCGCAAAGGCAAGCCGGTCGATCCGCACGATTTTCGCGGCGTCTACCGCCTCGGCGCGCCGAACGTCGAATAGCGCTCAGGGCGCCGGGAACCAGTCGTCGATGCGCCCGCTCGCGCGATAGGCGACAAGGCCGACCCATTCGTGGGCCGCGAGATCGAGCACGCGCATGCCGCGGACCGGATCGACGGTGAGGCGCCAGTCGCGCCAGCCGCCGAGCGAGCGATAGTCGACGGGATAGGCCACGGCGGAGAAGCCCGCCTTGCGGAACAGGCCCATCGCGCGCGGCATATGGTAGGCGGAGGTGACCACGAGCCAGGTCTGGTCGGGCTTCGGACGCTCGATGGCGGCGCTGAAGCGGGCGTTCTCGTCCGTGTTGCGGGACTTGTCCTCGGTCGTGATGCGGGCAGGATCGACGCCGAGCGCGATCAGCAGCTTGCGCCCCTCGATCGCCTCGCTCGAGCTCGAGTTCCACAGGGATGCGCTGCCGCCGGTATAGAGAAGACGGGCGGAGGGGTATCGGCGCGCGAGGATGGCGGCCTCGGTCAGTCGAGCGGCGCCGTCGTCGAACGTCGTTTGACCCCGGATGGCGCTTGCTTCGTCGTCGATCGCGCCGCCGAGCACCACGATTCCATATGGGGCCGGCATCGTCGCGGGGGGCGGCGGAAAACGGTCTTCGAGCGGCTCAATCATCAGCGCCCCGACGGGGGCGACCGAGATCAACAGCAGCGCGCCCGAGCAAAAGAGCGTGACGCTGCGCGGAAATCCGACTTTGCGCGGCACGAACAGCGCCCCGGCGATCGCGCCCAACAGCAGAAACGTGACCGGCGCCGCGACGAACCACACAAGCTTGGAGACGATAAAAAACATTGGCGTCGACCCCAGCGGCCATTCGGAAACGCGACGAAATAAGGTGAGAAATGGGATTTTCTCAAGACCTCCGGTGTTTTCCCTTGTCAACCCAGCCTTATTATAATCTTAGGGACATGCGCCAGCCGCGTTCTTGTCGGGTGGCGCGCCATCGCTTAGCCTGATCGAAAGAAAGAGGACGTCATGCCCTACCGCCCCACCGTCATCGAAGCGATCGGCGACACACCCCTGATCAGGCTCAGGGCGGCTTCCGAGGCGACCGGCTGCACCATTCTCGGTAAGGCCGAGTTCATGAATCCCGGCGGATCGGTCAAGGACCGCGCGGCGCTCGCCATCATCCAAGACGCTGTGGCGCGCGGCCAACTGCGGCCAGGCGGCGTAATCGTCGAGGGGACCGCGGGCAACACCGGCATCGGCATCGGCATGGTCGCGGCGGCGCTCGGTTTCCGCAGCGTGATCGTGATCCCCGACACGCAAGCACAGGAAAAGAAGGACATGCTGCGGCTCGTCGGCGCGGAACTCGTGGAGGTGCCAGCGGTCCCCTATTCCAACCCGAACAACTACGTCAAATATTCGGGGCGACTGGCTGAAGTCCTTGCGGAAACCGAGCCGAACGGAGCAATCTGGGCGAACCAGTTCGACAACGTTGCCAACCGGCGCGGCCATTACGAGACGACGGGCCCCGAGATCTACGCGCAGACGGACGGCAAGGTCGACGGCTTCGTCAGCGCGGTCGGTTCGGGCGGGACGTTGGCGGGCGTCGGCATGGCGCTGAAGGAGCGCGATGCGCGCATCAAGATCGCCCTCGCCGATCCCTACGGCGCCGCGCTCTACGCCTTTTACACGCGCGGCGTGCTCGAAAGCGAGGGGTCTTCGATCACCGAAGGCATCGGCCAAGGACGCATCACCGCCAACCTCGAGGGCGCGCCGGTCGACTTCGCCTATCGCATCCCCGACGACGAGGCGGTGCAAATCGTGTTCGACCTCGTCGAGCAGGAGGGCCTGCTGGTCGGCGGCTCGTCCGGCATCAACATCGCCGGCGCGATCCGGCTGGCGCGGGAGCTCGGCCCCGGCCACACCATCGTCACCCTGCTCTGCGACTCCGGCTCGCGCTACGCCTCAAAACTGTTCAACCCGGCCTTCCTGCGCTCCAAGGACCTTCCCGTCCCCGCCTGGCTCGAACGTCGCGCCAGCGTGCCCCAGGTGTTCGCGTGACCGAGCCGCTCTTTCGCGAGGCGCCTTATCGGCGTGAGCTCGAAGCGCGCGTCATCGCCGCGCGGCCCGAGGGCGTCATTCTCGATGCGACCATCTTTTATGCGCGCGGCGGCGGCCAGTCGGGCGACCGCGGACGCTTGCGGCGCGCCGACGGGTCCGCGATCGACATCGTCGACACGATCTACGAAGCGGATCGACGCGGGATCCTTCATGTTCCCGCCGCAGGCTCGCCCCTTCCCGCTGCGGGAGAAACGCTGGTCGCGGAGCTCGACTGGGATCTGCGCTATCGGCGGATGCGCGCCCACACCGCGCTGCATCTCCTCTCCGTCGTCCTCCCCTATCCGGTGACGGGCGGCTCGGTCGGCGATGGCGACGGGCGGCTCGACTTCGATTCCGGCGAAACGGCGCTCGACAAGGCCGACATCGAGCGGCGCCTCAATGAGTTGATCGCGACCGACGCGGAAATCCGCACCCGTTGGATCAGCGACGACGAACTCGCCGCCAACCCGGGCCTGGTGAAGACGATGTCGGTCAAGCCTCCGACCGGGACCGGCCGCGTGCGCCTCGTCGAGATCGTCGGCCTCGACCTGCAGCCATGCGGCGGCACCCATGTCGCACGCACCGGCGAGATCGGTCGGGCCGAGGTCACCGGCATCGAGAAGAAGGGGCGGATCAACCGGCGGGTGCGCATCGCCTTGCAGGCGCCCTGAGCCGCGAGAAGCATCAGTCAACAGGCAGCCGAGATTTCCAAGAGCCGCGAGAAGCATCAGTCAACAGGCAGCCGAGATTTCCAACATGCCCAGCGAAAACTTCGTTTCCACGGATTGGTTGGCCGCCCACCTCGGCGAGCCGGGCCTCGGGATCATCGACGCCTCTTGGCACCTGCCTCCCACCGGGCGGAACGGCGCGGCCGAGTTCCGCGCCGAGCATATTCCGGGCGCGGTGTTCTTCGACATCGACTTCATCGCCGACAGGTCGAGCGACCTGCCGCACATGCTGCCGGACGCTCACAAATTCACGCAGGAAATGGCCGCCCTTGGCCTCGGCGACGGCATGCATTTCGTGGTCTACGACGCGCATGGCCTGTTCGCCGCGGCGAGAGTCTGGTGGATGCTGCGCGCCTTCGGCGTCACCGACGTCAAGATCCTCGACGGCGGCCTGCCGAAGTGGGTGCGCGAGGGCCGGCCTCTCGAACAGGGCGATGCAAGGCCTCAGCCGCGGCGCTTTACGCCGCGCCTCGATCACAGCTTCGTCGCCTCGATCGACGACGTGCGCAAGGCGCTCGCCAGCGGCGCGGCGCAAGTCGTCGACGCGCGCCCGGCTGACCGCTTCGAAGGGCGCGCGCCGGAGCCGCGGCCCGGCTTGCGCAGCGGCCACATGCCCGGCAGCCTGAACCTACCTTTCCTCGAGATCGTCGAGGAGGGCCATCTGAAGGCACCCGAGAAGCTGGCAAGCGTGTTCGCGCAGCGCGGCGTCGATCTCGCCAAGCCGGTGATGACGACATGCGGATCCGGCGTCACCGCCGCCATTCTCGCGCTTGCCGTCGAAGAAGCCGGCGGCCGCGTCGCCGGCCTCTACGACGGCTCCTGGGCCGAATGGGGCGCGCGGTCCGACTGCCCGGTGGCGAGCGGCCCTGCCTGACCCTCGTCGCTTACGCGCGTCGCCGCCGACGGTCGGGCTCTTGCGAGCCCGGCGCAGTTGCTTGTGCTCGAAACGTGATGTTATCCTTTCCCTTCGCGCCGGCGAGACCGATCGCAGACCCAAAAAGGGCTGAGCGCGTGACCAAGGGAGAAACGCATTATGGGCACGACGAGAATCGATTCTCATACTAGGCGTGAACTCATTCGCAGCGCCGCCCTCGGCGGCGGCGCTGCGGCGCTGTTCGGCGGATTCGGGATGAATCCGCTGATCGCCAGCGCAATGGCCAAGGAAGCCGGCAAATCGACCAAGCCGCTCAAGGCCGCCTTCTCGAACGCCGGCCTGCAGGCGACCTGGTGCGCCCAAGGCAAGCAGGCCGCCGAATATTGGGGCTCCCTCTTCAACGTCGAGGTCACCTGGTTCGACGGCCAGCTCGATGCGGTCAAGCAGCGCTCGGCGATCGACAACATGGCGTCCCAGAAGTGGGACTTCGTGGCGATCCAGGCGTTCGGCATCGGCACGCTCACGGCGCCGGTCAACAAGATGATCGACGCCGGCATCCCCGTCATCGACATGGATACGCTGATCGCGCCGCTCGACACGATCAACGTCCATACGTTCCTGGCGCCGGACAACGAATTCATGGGCGCCTCGGTGACGCAGGCCCTGGTCAACGCGATCAACGGCGAAGGCACGATCGTGATGACGCAAGGGGCGCTCGGCCACACCGGCGCGCAGGGGCGCGCGCGCGGCTTCAAGTCGGTGGTCTCCAAGTTCCCGAAAATAGAGGTGCTCGACGAGCAGCCCGCGGATTGGGACGTCACCAAGGTCGCGCGCATCTGGGAGGCGCTGCTGACCAAATATCCCAAGATCGACGCCGCCTTCTTCCATAACGACGACATGGCGCTCGCCGCCTCGAAGGTGATGCAGGCGAAGGGCCGCACCGAGACCAAGATCGGCGGCGTCGACGCCATGCCGCCGGCGATCAAGGCGGTGCAGGCGGGCGCGATGTACGCGACGGTGCGCAACCCCTCCTGCCGCATCCACGGCGGCGCGATCATCGCCGGCGTCGGCGCGGTCGTGAACGGCGCCAAGACGGGAACCGACATCCCCAAGAACATCGTCACCGACGGCCCGGTCGTCACCAAGGCGAACGCCGACGGCATGTTGTGGATGGAGGATCAGTTCCTGATCTGACGAGCGTCGCTATGACGCCGCCTCGCCTCGAACTGACCAATGTCTCCAAGGCGTTTGGCGGCGTCCAGGCGCTGCGGGGGGTCGACTTCTCGCTCGAGCCGGGTTCGATCCACGGCATCGCCGGCGAGAACGGCGCGGGCAAGAGCACGCTGATGAAGATCATCGCCGGCGTTCACGCCGGCGATGCCGGCGAGATGCGGATCGACGGGCGCGCTGTGCATTTCCGCTCGACGCGCGATGCGCGGGCGGCCGGGGTCGGCATGGTGCACCAGGAGCTGAGCGTCGCCCCCGATCTCTCGGTGGCCGAGAACGTCTTTCTCGGCTCGCAGCCGCTGAGCCGCTTGGGCCTGGTCGCGTGGCGGCGCATGGCGCGCGAGGCGGCGGCGCAGCTCGAAAACCTCGGCCTGACGATCGACCCGACGGCGCGCCTCGGCGACTTCCCAATCGGCGTGCAGCAGCTTGTCGAGCTGGCGCGCGTTCTGTTCTCGGGCGCGCGCATCGTCATTCTCGACGAGCCGACTTCGGCGCTGTCGCCGCCCGAGATCGCGCGGTTGTTCGACGTGCTGCGGCGGGTGCGCGACAGCGGCCGCAGCCTCGTCTTCATCTCGCACTTTCTCGACGACATTCTCGCGATCTCCGACGAAGTGTCAGTGTTCCGCAACGGCTCGCGCGTCGCCGCCGCCAAGGTCGGGCCCGGGATCGACAAGAGCTGGATCATCGAACGGATGATCGGCGCTGGCCGCGAGGAGCTCGAAGAAAGCTATCTCCACGACATTGCGCTCAAGAGCCGCGCTGACGCGCCGGCCGTGCTCGAGGCGCACGGACTGACGCTCGAGCCCTTCTATCGCGACGTCTCGCTCGTCGCGCGCGGCGGCGAAGTCCTCGGCGTCTACGGCTTCATGGGGTGCGGGCAGATCGAACTCGCGCGCACCCTTTTCGGCAAGCTCAGGCCTTCGAGCGGCGTGCTCAAGATGAGCGGCGAGGTCGTCCGGCTCGCCAACACCACCGCTGGAAGAAACGCCGGCGTCGGCTATGTCGCGGAAAGCCGGCGCGCCATGCTGTTCCGGGAGGAGCCGATCTATCGCAACGTGTCGATCGCCTTCCTTGAATGGATTTCGCGCTGGCTGCTGCGGCCGGCGGCCGAGCGGTCCGAGGCGGCGGCGCAGACCGAGCGGCTCGGCGTGCGGCCCGCCGGCGTTGAAGCGAAGCTCGGCGCGCTCTCCGGCGGCAATCAGCAGAAGGTGGCGGTGGCGAAATGGCTCACCCGGCCGCCCAAGGCGCTGGTGCTGGTCGAGCCGACGCGCGGCATGGACGTCGGCGCAAAGGAGGACGTGGTGCGGATCGTGCGCTCGCTGGCGGCCGATGGCATGGCGGTGATCGTGCTTTCGACCGAGCCGGAGACCGTGCTGGCGATGGCCGATCGCGTCCTTGTCATGCGCAAGGGGACGCTCGCGGGAGAATTCGCCGACTGCGCGATCAGCAAGGACCGCCTCTTAGCGGCGGCGTGAGGAGCCAGGGAATGGACGCGCATGACGCCGACGCCGTAAGCCGCCGCCCCGCGTTCGATCTCGGCCGGCTGTTGCGCGATCAGTTGCGAAATATTGCGCCTTTCGCCACGCTGCTCATCCTCGTCGCCTTCTTCACGATCGCCTCGCCGGCCTTCGCGACGATCGGAAACCTCGAAAACATCCTGCAGCAAGTGTCGATCACCGCGATCATCGCGGTCGGCCTGACCTTCGTCATCCTCACCGCCGAAATCGACCTCAGCGTAGGGGCGATCGCCAACGCCACCGCGATCGTCCTCACCTACTTCACCCTGCAGCCGGACTACGTGAACATCGCCAACATCCCCCTGCCGGGCTCTGTTGCGATCATCCTCGCGATCGCCGCGTGTTTCGCGCTCGGTCTCGTGACCGCCTTCGGCGTGACGAAGATCGGCATCCCGTCCTTCATCATGACGCTGGCGATGATGCAGATCGGCGCCGGCATTTCCGCCGTGCTGGTGCGCGGCCAGATCGCTTATTCCGTTCCCCCGCTCGTGTTGACGCTGGGCGCGAAGTCGATTGCGGGCGTGCCGTGGATCATCATCGTCGCCGCGCTGCTGCTGCTCGTCGCGCATATCGTCCTGAGCTACACGCGCTTCGGGCGCTACGTGTACATGGTCGGCGGCAACCGGGAGGCGGCGGAATATTCCGGCGTCAACGTCCGCGTCATCATCGGCGCGGTGATGACGATTTCGGCGGTCTGTTCGGGGCTGGCGGGCATGTTGGGCGTCGCCTATTTCGGCAGCGCGCAGCAGAACGAGTTCGACACTTTCCTGCTCGACGCGATCGCCGCGGTGGTGGTGGGCGGCACCAGCCTGTTCGGCGGACGGGGCGGCATCGGCAATACGATCGTCGGCCTGTTCGTGCTCGGCGTGCTCAACAACGGCCTCGACTATGTGAAGATCGACAGCTTCCTGAAGATCCTCATTCGCGGCCTCATTCTGCTCGTCGCGCTCGTCATCAACATCTACGCCGAGCGGCTGCGCGCGACGCGCGCGCTCGGGTCATAGCGGCGCTCCGGGCCATGCCGGCGGAGACCCTCGCGACGACCTCGCCGGCGGCCTATAGACCCTTGACCGTCGAAATCCTCGCTGATCGTCTGGGCGGGGTCGAGGTTCTGCGCCGGCGTCTCGGCGCCCCCGCTTCGTGGCGAACGCGCGAAGTCGGCGACGGCAATCTCAATCTCGTCTTCATTGTCGAGGGGCCGGCCGGCGGCGTGGTGGTGAAGCAGGCCCTGCCCTATGTCAGGCTCGTCGGCGAAAGCTGGCCGCTGCCGCTCAAGCGCTCCTTCTTCGAGTACAACGCTTTGATTCGGCAAGGCGCGCGCGATCCCGGGCGCACGCCTGAGGTTTATCATTTCGACGAGCGGCAAGCTCTGATCGCGATGGAATATCTGACGCCGCATGTGATCCTGCGGCGCAGCCTCGAGGCGGGCGTCGTGCATCCCGGGCTCGGCGAGACGCTCGGCCTCTTCCTCGCGCGCACCTTGTTCCGCGGCTCCGATCTTTCGATGCCGACCGCGGAGCGCAAGGCCGACCTCGCGCTGTTCGCCGGCAACGTCGAACTCTGCGGCATCACCGAAGCGCTGGTCTTCACCGATCCCTATTTCGTCGCGCCACTCAACCGGCACACAAGCCCTCAGCTCGACGCACTCGTCGCGCAATTGCGGGCCGACGTCGATCTCAAGGTCGCGGCGCAGCATCTGAAGCTGAAGTTCTGCGCCCACGCCGAGACGCTGCTGCATGGCGATCTGCACACCGGCTCGATCATGGTTCACGGCGAGGACGCCCGCGCGATCGATCCGGAATTCGCGGTCTACGGTCCGTTCGGCTTCGATGTCGGAATGCTGATCGCCAATTTCTTCATGGCCTATTTCGCGCAAGGGGGTCATGAGCGCGAGCCGGGAGGGCGCGACGCCTATCGCGACTGGGTTCTTGGCTTGACGACCACGATCTGGACCACCTTCGCGACCGAGTTCGCCCGCCTGTGGCGGACCGAACGAAGAGGCATCCTCTATCCCGCCGCGCTTTACGAGGACCAGAATCATGGCCTCGCCGCCGAGCAGGCGTTGACCGATCTCCTGCATCGCATCTGGCAGGATGCGCTCGGCTTCGCGGGCGTCGAGATGCACCGGCGGATCCTGGGTCTCGCGCATATCGCCGAGTTCGAGCACATTTCCGATCCCGACCGTCGCGCCGGCTGCGAGGCGAAAGCGCTCCGGCTCGGCCGCCATCTCGCGGTCAACCGCGAGCACCTGCTGAGCCTCGCCGAAATCCAAACCGTGGCTCGACGGCTCGAAAGTGGGGAGCTCCTTTAGGGCACGCTGTCGTCAGGTTGAACCGGACCCCGTTGTCATCGCGAGCGAAGCGCGGCGATCCAGAGATCGAGGCGTCAGCCGATCGAGGCGCCCACGGAACGACTCGCGACTTGCTGGCGAGACCTCGATCGCTGGATTGCTTCGCTCCGCTCGCAATGACGGTTCCATGTAACTGCAGAACGCCCTACCCGTCATTGCGAGCGTAAGCGAAGCAATCCAACAGCGCCAAGCTAGCGATGGATTGCTTCGCCGCTTTGCTCCTCGCAATGACGACCGATGGATCGCCGCACTTCACCCGCATGACACGTCTAGGCGGACGATCAGGTTCCAATCGCCGCCAGCATCTGCTCGATCGCGCCCGGCGGGACGCGGAAGAAGCCGGTGTAGGGCGCGCTGAGTTCGAGAATGAGAAAAACGGCGCTCGCCACCGCGAAGGCCCCGAAGCCGAGGGCGATGACAGTCGTCGAATTGAAGCGCGACAGGAGGCCATAGCCCATGAACAGGATCAGCGCCCAGGACACGACGATCACCACGAGCGGCCAGGAGACCGGGCTGGCGAGCTGCAGCGAGATGAGCAGGCGCGTCTGCTCGATGAGGCTCGCGTCAATGCTCGCTGCGTTCGCAAACTGTCGCTGCATCGGGGTCTGCGGCGTCAAGCCAGCGATATATTCATCCATCGCCCTGAGATGCGGGATCACCGGAACGACCGTAAGGCCCCCTGGCCCGAGGTGGCCTGCGTTCTTGCCCCAGAACGAATCGTAGACGACTTGAAGCGTCTGCTTCATTCGCACTCGCGCCGGCGTCGTTTCAGGACCGTATTCCGCCAGCGCGAGATCGAGCTGAATTGCGCGCGAAGCAAAGGTCTCCAGCTCGGACTTCTGCGTGGAGAAGAAGACGTAGGACGAGCCGACCAACGTGCCCAGCACCAAGGCCAGCAGGAGGGAAATCAGCCCGACGATCGCGCCGATCATGTCGCGCGAGCGGTCGGAGGTATGGTGGTCGGGCAGGAGCTTCTGCAAATAGAGGCCGACGACGCCGAAGGCGAACGCGAGCGCTGCGATGCAGACGCAGATGGCAATTTCCATGTTCCCCCGCCCCGGACCTGTCGGCCGACTCAGTTCTGGCTCTGACCCGCAGCTTGCTCGATGCGCACGCTTTCGTCGATCGTCTCGCCGCCGCCGCCGGATTGCGAGACGCGAAACGGCGCCGCGCCCAACGAGTCGAAGCCGACCGCCACGCGCACATAGCGCTCGTCGGCGCATTGATTGTGGACCGCGTCGAACGCGACCCAACCAAGCACGGGCGCCGCCGCTTCGGCCCAGGCGAACAGGCCCTGCGGCGCCGGACCCTCGCGTGGCGCGAGATAGCCGCTGGCGAAACGAGCGGGAACGCCGAGATGTCTGGCGCAGGCGATGAAGATATGCGCGAAGCCCGCGGCTCCGGCGCGCCGCAAGGCGAAAGCCTCAACCGCTCCGGCTTTCAGGTCGGCGCGCTCCTCGGCGTCGTAGGCGATCGCGTCGTGGATCGCGCCCATCAGCAGGTGGAGGCGTTCGAGCGGATCACTCGATGGGTCGACCGTATCGAGCGCGAATTCCCTCAAGGCGCCGTTCGCCTGGGCGAGCTGGCTCGTCCGCAGGAACATCGGTTCCGGCAGCGGTTCGACCGCACCGCGCACGACGCCCACCGCGTCGGTGGTCGCCACTTCGCCGACTGCGGCAACGGTGAAGCGCTCGACCGGCCGCTGATAGGAGAACGCGTGCATAATGTTGCCGAGCGAATCCTCGCTCTGGCGCAGCGAGCCGTCGACATCGACGCTGACGCGCCATCGCAGCACATATTGCGACTCGAAACTGCGCGGCGTCAGCCGCAGGTTCTGGATCACCGAACGCGCCGGCGGCGCGTAGGCGAATGTCGTGTGATGGGAGATCCGGATCCGCATGGCGTCATCGCCCTGGTCGCCTAAGGCGTCACAAAAAGAGATATTGCTCGGAGATCGCTGCCGTGAGCTTCGCATTGTCCTCGATGAAGGTCGTGATGAACTCGTGCAGGCCGCCCTGAAAGATGTCGCTCATGCTGGCCCGCTCGAGCGAGGACAGCATCGCGCGCGCCTGGCGCTGCGCGGCGCCGCTGCGGCCATTCTCGCGCGCGAGGGAGTTGAGCGCGACGTCGATGCTCTCGTAGCAGGCGATGAGCGATCGCGGCATCGCCGCCTTGAGGATCAACAGATCCGCGATTAGCCAGGGCTTCACCCGATCCCGGTAGACCCAGTGATAGGCGGTCACCGCCGAGACCGCGCGCAAGATCGCGACCCATTGGAAATAGTCCAGCGAGCCGCCGATCTTCTCGTTCGACGGCAGCAGCAGATGATACTTCACGTCGAGCAGCCGCGCGGTGTTGTCGGCGCGCTCGACATATATCCCCAGCCGGTTGAACCAATAGGCGTCGTTGCGCAGCATGGTTCGGTAGCAGGCGCCGTCGAAGTCGAGCGAAGCCTTCTTCACATAGTCGAGGAAGCGCGTCAGCGCCTCCCGGTCGAGGCCGCGCCCGGGGCGGCGCGTCGCCTCGAAACGCTTCAGCTCCAGCCAGGCGTCGTTGATCGCCGTCCACGTCTCGACGGTGAGCGCTGTGCGGACGGCGCGGCCGTTAGCGCGCGCGTTCTCGAGGCAATTGCAGATCGATGAAGGATTGGAGCGCTCGAAGGTGAGGTAGTCGATCGCGCTCGCCTCGTCGACCTCCTCATGGTCGGCATCGAAGCCGTCGAACGCTCCCGCCGCGTTGAGCGCACCGGCCCATTCGACTGCCGGGTCTTCAACCCCGCTGCGCGGCAGATATTCGAGCCGTAGCGTCGCCTCGATCATGCGGGCGGTGAAATCGGCCCGCTCCATCGAGCGCGCCAGCCAGAAGAGGTTGTCGGCGGTGCGAGCGAGCATGGCTCAACCCTCCCCTCCGCCCAGGTCGTCGTCGACGACCCAGGTGTCTTTGGTGCCGCCCCCCTGACTGGAGTTGACGACCAGCGAGCCTTTTGTGAGGGCGACGCGGGTGAGACCGCCGGGCACGATGCGCACGCCGTTCGTCCCCGAGAGCACGAACGGCCTCAGATCGACGTGCCGCGGCGAGAGGCCGCTCTCGAAGGACGCCGGACAGGTGGACAGCGCCAGCGTCGGCTGAGCGATGTAGTTGGCGGGATCGGCCATCAGCTTGCCGGCGAAGAATTCGCGCTGCGCGGCGCTGGCGTGCGGCCCGACCAGCATGCCGTAGCCGCCGGAGCCGTTGACCTCCTTGACCACGAGCTGATCGAGCCGCTCCAGCACGAATTGCAGCATCTCCGGCTCGCGGCAGCGGTAGGTCGGAACATTCTGCAGCAACGGCTCCTCGGAGAGATAGAAGCGGATGAGGTCAGGCAAATAGCTGTAGAGCGCCTTGTCGTCGCAGACGCCGGTTCCGACTGCATTCGCGATGGTCACATTGCCCGCCAAATAGGCGCCGAGCAGGCCCGGCACGCCGAGCAGCGATTCCGGATTGAAGGCGAGCGGATCGAGGAATTCGTCGTCGACGCGGCGATAGATCACGTCGACCCGCTTCGGGCCCAGCGTCGTGCGCATGAAGACGACGTCCTCGTCGACGAAAAGATCCGTGCCCTCGACCAGTTCGACGCCCAGCTTGTCGGCCAGGAAGGAGTGTTCGTAGTAGGCGGAGTTGTACGGCCCCGGCGTCAGCAGAACGATGGTGGCGTCGCTGGCGCTGGGCCGCGGCGTCACCGATCTGAGGCAGGCCAGCAACTCGTCGGGATAGTCGTCGACCGGGGCGACGCGGTGCCGCGCGAAGAGATCGGGCATCAAGCGCATCGTCACTTCACGGTTTTCGAGCATGTAGGAGACGCCCGAGGGCGTCCGCGCGTTGTCCTCCAGCACGTAGAAATCGTTCTCGCCGACGCGAACGACGTCGATGCCGGCGATTTGCACCCAGATGTCGTGCGGCGCCCGGTGCCCGATCATTTCCGGGCGATAGTGCGGATTGCGCAGGATCAACTCGGGGGGAACGATTGCCTCGCGCAGAATCGCGCGCGCGCCGTAGACGTCCTTGAGGAAAAGGTTGAGCGCGTTGACGCGCTGGGTGAGGCCCGCCTCGAGACGCGTCCACTCGGCGCGCGAGATGACGCGCGGCACGATGTCGAACGGGATCAGACGCTCCGCGGCGTCCTTGTCGCCATAGACGCCGAACGTGATGCCGATGCGCCGGAACATATATTCGGCCTGCGCGCGGCGGGAGGCGAGCACGTCGGCCGGAGTTTCCTCGAGCCAGCGCGCGATCTTGCGGTAAATCGGCCGAATGCGCTCGGCGCCGAGGCCCATTTCATCGAAAGAGCCGACCGCCCCCATTTGACCCTCTCTCTCCCCGTGACCCTTAACCACGGGGAAGCAATGTTCATGCCGTCATGCCGGCGCGGCGAGCGCCAACGCCTGCACGCCCGCCATCGGCTCCCCCGCTCGCCACCGTTCGAAGTCGGCGGCGACGTCGAGCGCGGCGGTGAGGCGGTTGCGATAGTCCTCGCGAGAGATCTCGACCGCGCCAAGCCCGGCGAGGTGAGGCGTGACGAATTGGGTGTCGAGCAGGCGAAAGCCGCCGAGCCGCAGGCGGGCGACGAGGTGGACGAGGGCGACCTTGGAGGCGTCGCGCTCTTCGTGGAACATGCTTTCGCCGAAGAAGGCGCCGCCCAAGCTGACGCCGTAGAGGCCGCCGACCAGCCGGCCGCCCTGGTAAGCCTCGAGGGAATGGGCGAAGCCGCGCTCGAACAGTTCGACGTAGAGGCGGCGGATTTCGGCGTTGATCCAGGTCTTGTCGCGGTTGGCGCAGGCGTCGATCACCGCCTCGAAATCGCGGTCCGCGCGTACGTCGAAACGGTCGGAGCGCACCGTCTTGGCGAGGCTGCGCGAGACCGCCAAGCCGTCGAGCGGGAAGATTCCGCGCTCCTCCGGCTCGACCCAATAGAGGGCGTCCGCGTCGCGACTCTCGGCCATCGGGAAGAGGCCGATCGAATAGGCCCGTAGCAGGATGTCGGGCGTGATCTCGAACTTCGGCTGGATGCGCGACATGGGAGAGATGGTGCGTCCCCCGCCCGGCCGCGTCAACTGGCGAATAACCTCGCGCCAAGACGGCGGGCGGCCCGTCTTCCCCTGCCCGGAGGTATCTGCCAACATAGCGCCTTCGACGCCCAACGGGGGAACCATGACGAACGACGAACCTGGATTCTCGACGCTTGCTATCCACGCCGGCGCGAGGCCAGACCCGACGACCGGCGCGCGCATCACGCCGATCAGTCAGACCACCGCCTTCGTCTTCGACGACGTCGACCATGCGGCCTCGCTGTTCGGCCTGCAGGCTTTCGGCAACATCTACACCCGCATCACCAATCCGACGACGGCGGTGCTCGAAGAGCGCGTCGCCGCGCTCGAGGGGGCGCCGGCGGCTCTCGCGGTCGCCTCGGGTCACGCGGCCCAGGCGGTCGTCTTCCACACGTTGATGCAGCCCGGCGACGAATTCGTCGCCTCCACCAAGCTTTACGGCGGTTCGATCAACCAGTTCAACCACGCCTTCAAGAACTACGGCTGGACGGTGCGATGGGCCGACCCCGACGACCTCGACGCGGTCAAGCGCGCGGTCAACGAAAAGACCAAGGCGATCTTCATCGAATCGATCGCCAATCCCGGCGGCGTCGTCACCGACATCGCGGCGATCGCGGGGGTCGCGAACGAGGCGAAGATCCCGCTCATCGTCGACAACACGCTGGCGACGCCCTACCTCATCCGTCCGATCGACTACGGCGCCGACATCATTGTCCATTCCGCGACCAAATATCTCGGCGGCCATGGCAATTCGATGGGCGGGGTGATCGTCGACTGCGGCTCGTTCGAATGGATGGGCGATCCGCGCTATCCGATGCTCTCTGCGCCGCGGCCGGAGTACAACGGCATGACGCTCGCCGAGACCTTCGGCAATTTCGGCTTCGCGATCGCCTGCCGGGTGCTCGGCCTGCGCGACTTGGGGCCGGCGATCTCGCCGTTCAATTCGTTCCTCATTCTCACTGGCATTGAGACGCTGGCTTTGCGCATGCAGCGCCACTGCGACAATGCGCTGGCGGTCGCCAAGCATCTCGACGCGCATCCGGCGGTGAGCTGGGTTTCCTATGCGGGCCTGCCCGCCAGCCGATACCATTCGCTGGCGCAGCGCTATTGCCCGCGCGGGGCCGGCGGCGTCTTCACCTTCGGCGTCAAGGGCGGCTACGAGGCGGGCGTCAATCTGGTCAAGACGCTGCAATTGTTCTCGCACGTCGCCAACATCGGCGACACGCGCTCGCTTGTCATCCACCCGGCTTCGACCACCCACCGCCAGCTCGCCGACGCGCAGAAGATCGCCGCCGGCGCGGGACCGGACGTCGTCCGGCTGTCGATCGGACTGGAGGACGTCGCGGATCTGAACGCGGATCTGGATCAGGCGCTGGGGTAGAGGTCAGCCTGAATCGACTTCGGGGGGCCGCTATTGTGCCTTCCCGCCCCTTCCCCGTAGTCTGGAACCGGCCTAACCGAAAGCCGATTTCGAAGCGAGAAGTCCCGTCCTCGGTCGCGAGCGCGCTGCTCGCCGAATTGCTCGATGAGGTCGAACGCGGCGAGACGATCGTCATAACTCGTCACGGCAGGCCGATCGCGCGTATCGCGCCTGAGGGGGACCCGCGCCAACGCAGCACAGTCAACCATGCCCTCGACGAACTCGAGGCGTTTCGCCAGACCATGCCGAGGCTGACCGTGGAGGAAATCCTCGCGGCTCGCAGCGGCGTGCTCTAAGTCTACCCCCCGCCGAGCATCTCCCCCGCCGCCTGGCTCGTCTCCTGCGCGTAGCGGCGCGCCGCAAAGCTCTCGCTGAGCGTGCCGATGACCGCCGCCGTCGCGCGATCTGTCACGGCGAGCGTGTCGGCCGCGGCGGCGTCGAAGATCGAAAGCGCCGATCGCACGTCGACGTCGGGGTGCAGCGTCGTCTGCGGCATACGGACGATGGCGGCGGCCGACCCGCCGTCGTCGTCGTCGGGAAATGTCAGCGCATGGGCCTCGGGAACGCCGATCAGCCCGCGATAGCGCCCGGCTTCGTCGACGGCGACCACCACATGAGCGCTGCCGAGCGGATAGGCCTCGCGAAACGCCCGCACCGTCCCTTTGGCGGGGAAGGTCGGCGGCGAGCGCACCATCAGCCGCCCCACGGTCAGGTCGCGCAGCCAGCCGACGTCCTGCGCGCCGCGGATCGATTCGCCGCGCAGATGCAGTCGCCACGTCGCAAAGGAATAGCCGAAGGTCGCGCGCACGGTGAGGCTCGTCGCGATGCACGCCGCCAGCACGCCGCCGGCGACGCCGAGATCGCCGGTGCTCTCGAGCACGAGGAAGGTCATCGTGAGGGGGCCGCCGACGATGGCGACGCCGAGCGTTCCCATGCCGGCGAGAAGGCAGGCGGTCGGATCGAGGCCGAGCCCCGGGAAAGCGAAATTGACCGCGAGCGCATAGAGTTTGCCCAGCAAGGCGCCGACAAAAATCGAAGCGAAGAACAAGCCGCCGCGAAAGCCTGAAGCGAGCGAAACGAGGCTCGCTGCGAGCTTGAGCGCAATCAGCGCAAGAAGGGTCGTCGCGGTGAGCTGCGCGGGCGTATCGAGCTCGAGCGCGCCATGGCCGGCGCCGAGCACCTGGGGCGTATAGAGCGCCATTGCGCCGAGCGCCCAGCCGCCGCACAAACGCCGAACCCAGCGCGGCGCGCCCGAGGCTGCGAACAGCGACTCCAGAACGGCGGCGAACCGCATCGCGCCGACGCCGAGCGCGGCCGCCACGAGCCCGAGCGCGATGAGAGCGAGGTGATGCTCGATGGTGAGCGAGGCGACGGGCGGCGCCTCGACCACATAGGGCGCGCCGCCAAGCGCTTTCACCGTGAGGGTCGCGGCGAGCGAGGCGGCGAAGATCGGCCCCGCGTTGGCGAGCGAATAGGCGCCGATGATCAGCTCGGCCGCATAGAAGGAGCCGGTGAGCGGCGCGCCGAACGCGGCGGCGATCGCTCCTCCCGCGCCGCAGCCGACCAGCACGCGCAAATCCTGCCTGCGCAGGCGACACGCCAGACCGATGCGCGAGGCGACGGCGCCGCCGATCTGCGCATAGCCCGCCTCGAGGCCGACCGATGCGCCGCACCCGTTGGAAATGACGGTTTGCAGGCTCACCAACCCGCTTTCGCCCACCGACATGCGCCCGCCGCGCAAGGCGTTCGCCTCGATCGGATCGACGACGCGCGGCATCTTGCGGCGCGTGCGCCAACTCTCGATCAGGCTCAGCGCCAGGGCGCCGAGTGTGGGCGTCAGGAAGGCAGCCAGTGGAGAGACGCGCGCAGCGGCGCTGAGGCGTTCGTCGAGCGCAATGCCGTAGAAGACGACATGCGCGCTCTCGGCGATAAAGGTCATGGCCGTCACGCAGAGGCCGGCGACGGTCCCCACCAGTACGGCGGCGACCACCTGCGACAGCTCGCTCGAGCGAACGAAAGCGCGCAGGCGCGCAGCGGCGACGAGAAATGTGCGGCGCGAGAGTGCGCCGCTCACGGCGCCCGACGCTCGAAGGGAAGCACAACCGCAGGGCCGGCGCGAAGCGGAAACGCCCTCGCGCGGCCCGTCCTGCGCTCCATCGCCGTCACGCGCCAATGCGCCACCGCCATGCCGAACAAGAGCAGCGCGACCGCCTGATGGGCGAGCGCCATTTCGATCGGCATCACGAGCACCAGCGTCGCGATCCCGAGCCCCACCTGCAAGACCGCCAACAGGGCGAGCGCCCCGCTCCGGCGCGCGAGCGAACTTGCCGGTGCGCGGCGGCGCGCCATGACCGCCATTGCGATGGCCGCAACGAAGACGGCGTAGGCGCCGAGACGGTGGTCGAATTGCGCGGTCGTCATGTCGTCGACGATCGAGCGCGCCCACGGCGTCAGCGGGAAGACGCCTTTCGGAATCAAGGCGCCCTCCATCAACGGCCAGGTATTGTCGATGTAGCCGCCGCGCAGGCCCGCCATCAGGGCGCCGAGGCCGAGCTGGCAGAAGATCAGCGCCACGAGCCCGCCCGAGGCGGCGACGAAACCACGGCTGGCGCTCTCACGCGGTTTCACGGCGAGGCCGACGCCCGCATAGACCAGCGCGCCGAAAGTCGCGGCGGCGATGAGGAGGTGCAAAGCGAGGCGCTCCTGCGCCACTTCAGTGCGATCGGCGAGGCCGGAACTCACCATCCACCAGCCGACGATCGGCTCCAGCGCCAGCAGCCCGGTGGCGACGAGGACCTGCCGCCCGAGAGCCCCCTTGAGGCGGCCGCGACGCCAGAACCACAGCGCCGGGACGATGAACGCCAAGCCGATGAGACGCGCGACCAGCCGGTGCGTCCACTCCCAGAAGAAGATCGTCTTGAAGCCGTCGAGCGTCATATCCGTATTGAAGGCGGCGTATTGCGGGATCTGTTTGTAGCGATCGAATTCGGCGACCCAGTCCTGCTGGCTGAGCGGGGGAATGACCCCGGTGATCGGCTGCCACTGCGTGATCGACAGACCCGACTCGGTGAGCCGCGTCGCGCCGCCGATCATCACCACGGCGAAAATCAGCGCCGCGACCGAGAACAGCCAGGTCCGCACGGGTCGAAGGGAATCGCTCGCCCCGTCCGCATGCGCTGAGCTCACTGCGCGCGGGTCTTGGTGGGACATATTTCGAAATCCCGTATCGTTCATGTCGACTTGCGTCCTTTCCCGGCGCAAGACATAAGCGGTCGCGCCGCGCGCGGCAAACGCTTAAACTCGCGCGACTTCGGGAGCCCCTTCATGCCCGCGCGCATCCGCAAACTGATCGGCGGCGTCGCCATGATCGCCTTCATCGTCGTCTATTCGCTGATCGCGATGGCCCTCGCTCAATCGCGTCCGCTGCAGGAGGCGCCGGCCCTGGTGCAGACCCTCGGCTACATCGTGCTGGGTCTCGCCTGGACATTGCCGCTCGCGCCGCTCATCAAGTGGATGGAGCGGCCCGATCGGGGCCGATAAGGCGCAGTCAGGGAGGCCGCAGCGATGCGGGAGCCGTCATGAATCGCGAGCCGCCCGTGTTCGACGCGGCCTTCCGCGACACGTTGGCGTCGCTCTTTGCCTGGCGCCGCGACGTCCGGCGGTTCCGTCGCGAGCCGGCGCCTCCCGGCCTGATCGACGAACTGCTCGATCTGGCGCAACTCGCTCCCTCCGTCGGCAACAGCCAGCCGTGGCGCATCGTCAGCGTCGAGAGCCCGGCGAAGCGGGCCGCGGTCCGCGCCAACTTCGAGCGCTGCAACGCCGAAGCGCTGGCGACTCAGCGCGGCGAGCGGGCGGCGCTCTACGCCAGGCTGAAGCTCGAGGGGCTGGACGCGGCGCCGGTTCAGCTTGCGATCTTCTGCGACCGCGCGACGCGGCAGGGCCATGGCCTCGGCGTGCGCACGATGCCGGAAACCCTCGACTATTCCGTCGTTGGCATGATCACGTCGCTGTGGCTCGGAGCGCGCGCGGCAGGGCTCGGGGTCGGCTGGATCTCGATCCTCGACCCGGCCGCGCTCGCTCGCGACCTCGAGGCGCCGGGCGACTACAAATTGATCGCGTATCTCTGCATCGGCTGGCCGTGCGAGGAACACGACGATCCGGAACTGGCGCGACACGGCTGGCAGGAGCGCACAGGCGAAGGCCGCGCGGTCAGAATCGTTTAGCAAGCCGTTGCCGCGATCCGCTGCGCCGCCCTCGCTGCGCTAAGGCCGACGCCGGAAGGCTGTCGTGTCGCCCCCGCGAACTCGGTCCAGGCAGTGGCTGCAAGCCTCTCGTTGGGCGGCGCCTGCGCCTGCCGCTCGATGTCCGCGGGCGTCGAGCAGAGCGGTCATCCGCTCGCCCGAACACCACAAAGCTATAGAGCCGTGAACGGATGTCCACGACGCTCGCGATTCGCGTTCACTTCCTCGTCATCGTCAATCACATTTACGTAATTTAACTATTTTTTAGTCCGCGTTAACTTCACTGTTACTTGAAAAGCTAGCCCCTTTCGTTCTGACGATTGGCAAACCATCTTCTCAATGACAGCAGCAATGCTTTCGACGCCTCCTAGGCGCCAGGTCTTTGAGGAAATGTGATCATGCATTCAGCGCTCAGAAGTAAGCTGGCCGGCGTGCTCGCCGCGACGGTCTTGGTCGCAGCCGCGGCCTGCGCGACGCCTGCAGAGGCCCGCGGTGGCGGTGGCGGCGGCGGCGGCTTCCATGGTGGCGGTGGCGGCGGTTTCCACGGCGGCGGTTTCGGCGGCGGCGGTTTCCATGGCGGCGGTTTCCATGGCGGCGGCTTCCATGGTGGCGGCTTCCATGGTGGCTATGGCGGCGGGTTCCGTGGCGGCTATGGCGGACGCTACGCGGGCTATGGCGGACGCTGGGGCCGTGGCTGGGGTCCCTACGGCGGCTACGGTTACTACTACGACGGATATTATTGCGATCCCGCTTATGCGTACTTCAATCCGGCGATGTGCATGTGATCGCTTTTGGTTGACTTGCATTGGCGCGGGCGACCCGGCAAACAAGGGTCGCCCGTTATGTCGATTCGACTTTGCGATCGGGAGGGGAGGCTGAAGATGCGAGGCCGCATTGTTCGTTCCAGCGCCGTTCGACACGGCGCTTTGCTTGTTGCGCTGTCTCTGCCGCTCGGTGGTTGTCTCGAGGAAATCGGCACGAACTTCAATCGGGGCCCTAGCGTCGATCCCGCCACGCTGTGCCCGGGCGGCGCCTATTCGCACGGCGAGACGGTCGGATACGGCTGCCCGCCGGCGCCGGGCGCGCCGCGGCCCTGAACGGCTGAAGCGAGGCAGAAGGCCGGACCGTCGAGTCCTCTCGACGTGAGGAGGGGGTATGTCGCCCCATTCTGAGCGGCCTGTCTACGCTTTCAGTCGAGCGTCATTCCCCTCGACAGACATTGCCAGGACACATCAGGCCGATGAAGCTTCTCCTCGAAGGCTGGCGCGGAATCAGCCAGTCTATCGCGCTCGTGAACCAATTCCAGGCGCTGGCGCTGCTGCGCCGTAACGACGTAAAGCTGTTCCATCGCGACCTTCCCTACCCGAACGGCTGGGACAGCACGCGCCAGGCGTCCGGATTCAGCCCGGAGGACGCGGCGCGGATCGCCGCCATCCCGGCTTACGCCGACGAGCCAGTCGACGCCGAATATCGCATATCCGGCACTTGCCACAGCAAAGAGCCCGGCAATACGCGCCGCGTCGTCACCTTCATGGTGACCGAGCTCGGGCTCGTCCCATCGAACTTTGTGCCCGGGACCGACCTCGGCTTCTTCACCCGAGGCGAGAACGTGGTCGTCGTCCCGGCCGCTTGGACACGTGACCGAATCGTGGAAGCGGGCTTTGCGGCCGAGCGCGTGCGCGTCGTCCCACATGGCGTGGACCGGACCATCTTCTACCCGCTCGCGCCGATCGAGCGCGCGACGGTCCGCCAGCGCCTCGGCTTCGCGCAGGACGAGACGATCCTGCTCAACATCGCCGGGCCCTTCTGGAACAAGGGGGTCGACCTCCTGCTCCAGGCCTTCGCGGCGCTGCGCGCGCGCGGCCGCCGGGTGCGGCTACTGATGAAGGACCAGAGCAGTCTTTATGGTCTCGACATGAAGAAGACGATCCAGCAGGTCGGCGCGCAGTGTCCTGGCTTACTGGCCGCCGACACGCTCGGCGCCATCAGCCTCATCCCGGCCATGCTCGACCACGCGCAACTCAGGGAACTCTTTGCGGTCGCTGACGCCTACGTCTCGCCCTACCGCGCGGAGGGATTCAATCTGCCGGTGTTGGAGGCGATTGCTTGCGACGTCCCGGTTATCGTGACCGCCGGAGGGGTGACCGACGACTTCTGCCCTGAGCCCTTGGCCACGCGCGTCCCGGCCGACGCCGGGGCGCTGGAAGCGGAGCCAGGGTTCCCGCCGCGCCGCTTCCTCCAGACGCGGGTCGACGATCTGGTTGAGGCGATGGACCGGGCTTGCCAGGCCGGCGCCGTTCGGCCGGAGAGCTGGCGCACGGCGAGAGAGGCCGTGCTCAACGACTTCTCCTGGGACCGGGCCGCGGCCATGTTGCTCGACTGCGCGGGCCTATGCGACGTTCAGCCTACGGCCGCCGTTCCATAGCAGGAACGGCGCCCCGGAGAGGAGCGTCTCCAGCGCGCCGGCATCCTGCCAGAGCCCGTTCACCGAGACGCGCGGCAACGCCGTCAAATGGGCGGCATGGCCGGGAAAGAGCATACCCGGGCGCGTCGTGACCGCACAGGAAAAGCCGAGCTCGCGCGCCAGTTCGAATTCGCGCCGCCCGGCGCTCGTCGGGTCGCCCACGGGATAAGCGAGCGCCTCGATGGGACCCATTCTCGCTTCAAGCGCCGCCTTGGATTCCGCCATTTCCGCGCGCGCGACGTCGGCCGGCCATTTGGCCAACATGCGGTGCGTCATCGTGTGGGCGCCCGCCGACACGAGCGGATGCTGCGCAAAGGCGGTCGCCTCGCTCCAGTCCATGAACAGCGCGTCGGCGATCGCCCGCCCATCGACGCCGGCCTGCCGAGCCAGCGCGCCGGCGGCGTCGAGCAACTGCTGCTCAGGCCGGGCCCGCAACGCCCAGTAGACGCGTGCGAAGGCCGCATTCTTTTCGGCGAGGCTGCGCGCCGGCAGACGCAGCGAGACGCCGTCCCGCTCGAAGGCGATCGCGTCGAGCCGCCGCACGGCCTCCTCGAGTTCGATCCACCACAAAGGCCCCGTGCGCTCGATGAAGCCGGGCGCGAAGAACACCGTAAACGGCGCCTCGTGCCGTTCCAGCACCGGCAGCGCCTGATCGCGGGTGTCGCGATAGCCGTCGTCGAAGGTCAACGCGGCGAAGCGTCGCCCGCCCTCGACCAGACGCCGGCGCGCTTCGGAGAGCGTTACGAATTCGAAGCCGAGGCGGCGCGTCAGATCGAGCGCCGCGTCGAGCGAATCCGGCGTGATTTCGAGCAGCCGGTTCGGCGCGAAGCCCTGGATCTCGGGGCCACTGGGGCGCACGCGATGAAACATGAGAATGACGCCCTGCCCGCGCGTCATCGGCGCCAGCGCCTTGTGCAGGCGGCTGAGGCGGAAAGCGGTGAAGCCGGCGGCGATCACTTGGTTCTTCAGTCCCATACCCCGAGCCTAACGCTGGGGCGTTGCCAAGGCTTTACCGCCGACGGCTCGTCGATACACCAAGCGTTGACCTCTAGACGGGTAAGCTCCCTCGTAGCAGCCCCAGGATTGACCGCCTTGCCCTCCGCGACCGCTCTTCGCCCCGAGCCGATTGTTCCTCGCCCCCAGCGCCGCGGCGCATCTCCGCGGCCAGCATTTGCGCGCGTCGAGATTTTCGGTTCGCTCGCCGCGGCCCGCGAAGCCTGGGCGCAGATCGAGCGCTCGGCGGCGGCGAGCCCCTATCAGAGTTTCGATTTCGCCCGCATCTGGATGGAGACCGTCGGCGCCGCGCGCGGTCTCACCCCCCTGATCGTCGTCGCCCGCGACGAGGCTGGCTCGCCGACCGCGCTGCTGCCGTTGGCGCGGCTGCCGCGCCGACCGTTGCGGCTCGCCGTCCTCCTCGGCGGCAAGGACGCCAATTTCGGCATGGGCTTGTTCCGGCCGGACGTCGATTGGTCGCACGAGGCCGTCAAGGCGCTGCTCGACGCCGGGGCGCGCGCCGCGGCGCCGCGGGTCGACGCCTTTCTCTTCGCCAATCAACCCTGGGAATGGCAGGGCGCGCCCAATCCGATGGCCGGAACACGTTGCCAGCCGAGCCCGAGCTTCGCTTACAAGACCGCCCTCCCCGGCGAATTCTCGGCGTGGCGCGACGCCCACGCCTCGAAGGACGCACAGAAGAAGCAGCGCAAGAAAATCAAGCGGCTCGAGACGCTCGGGGCGCTTGCGCATCGGCGAGCCGCCGAGCCCGCCGAGGCGGAGCGCATCTTGCGCGCCTTTGAGGCGCAGAAGAGCGCCCGGATGCGCTCGCTCGGCGTCGCCGACGACTACGGAACGACGGCGGCCCGCGAGTGCCTCGCCCGGCTCGCCCGATTCGGTCTCGACGAAGGCGCGCCGCGTCTCGAGCTTCACGCTCTGACGGTGGGCGACCGCATCGTCGCCACCTTTGGCGCGCTCAGCGCGGGGGACCGCCTGAGCGGATTGTTCCTGTCCTTCGACGCCGATCCTGAGATCGCGCGCAGCAGCCCGGGCGAGTTGATCGTTCACGCGGTCGTGGAGGACGCTATCGCGCGCGGCTTTCGCACGCTCGATCTCGGCGTGGGCGAAGCGCGCTACAAGAGCGAGGCCTGCGAAGCGAGGGAAGACTTGTTCGACAGCGCCCACGCCGTCACGCCGCTCGGCGCGGCGGCCGCCTTCGCCTACCTTGCGAAACAGCGCATGAAACGGCGCGTCAAGCAGTCTCCGCGGCTGCTCGCCTTATCGCGCCGCCTCTGCGGCGCGCTCGGAATATAGCCCTAGAGCGCCTGACCGCGGCCGATCTCTAAAACTCAGGCCGCGTCAGGCGAGATCATGCCCGCGCCGTGCGACGCCGAGGCGAGCACCACCGCGTTACGCCCGCCGCGCTTGGCGCGATAGAGCGCGCGATCGGCGCTTTGCACCAGCGCCGCCGGTCCCCCGTCGTGCGCGCGGCGTCCAATCGCGGCGACGCCGGCGCTGACCGTCATGATCCGGCGCGCAGCGCCTTCATGCTTGATCTCCATTTGCATCACACTGCGGCGGATCTGCTCGGCGATCACGGCCGCGCTGAGTTCGTCGGTGTCCGGCAGCAGCAACGCGAATTCCTCGCCGCCGTAACGCGCCGCGAGATCGCCGGGATGAATGAGAGCGCCGGCGAGCGTCTTGCCGATCCTTCGCAGGCATTCGTCGCCCGCCGGGTGGCCATAGCGATCGTTGAACGGCTTGAAGCCATCGACGTCGATCATGATGAGGCTCAGATTTCGATTGTCGCCGCGCGCGCGCCCGTACGCGCTGGCGAGCGCGTCGTCGAACGTCCGGCGGTTCGCCAATCCGGTGAGGCCGTCCTCGCGCGCCGCCGCCTCGAGCTGCCGGTTGGCCTCGGCGAGGCGATCCTCCACGGCCTTGCGCTCCGAGATGTCGCGCACCGACGCGATGATGCCGGTCGTCGCGCCGCTCTGCGGGTCCCTCACCGCGCGATAACGCGTCTCGACCCAAACCCAGCGCCCGTCGCGGTGGCGTCTCCGTGAGACCACCGTCTCGCGATCAGCACGCCCACCCAAAAGCGCCTGCAAGGCGTCGGAGAGCCGCTCGGTGTCCTCGGGATGCGACATCAACCCGCTTGTGCCGCCGATGAGTTCCTCCGGCTCGAAGCCGAACATTTCGCGGCACGCTGGCGATACGTAGCGGCGCCGCAGATCCGCGTCGAGCTCAAGCACCATGTCCGTGCTGAGTTCGGCGAGAAGACGATAGCGCGCCTCGCTCTCCTTGAGGCGGCGCCCCGCCTCAAGGACCTGCTCGATGTCGCGGCCCACGGAGTGAATTGCGGTCACCTCGCCGAATTCGTTACGAAGCGCCAGATTCGTCCAGGATGTCCAACGGACTTGGCCATTCGGCAGAACGACCTGGTTCTCGTTCGTCAAGCTGCCTCGGGTCTCGCAGACGCGCCGCAGATGCTCCCTGAGCTTGGAGCGGCCTTCCTCTGGCTGGAAGTCGAAAATGCTCTTGCCGACGAACTCTTCCGCCCGTTTTCCGAAGTGGCGCGCGTGAGTTTCGTTCACATAGAGAAACTCTCCCTCGACGGTGACCAGCGACACGAGTTCAGCCTGATTCTCGACGAGGTTTCGATATTGGCTCGCGCCCGCCGCCAGCTTGCGCTCGGCTTCCTTCATCGCTGTCACGTCGACGATCGCCGTCACGGCGAGGCCTTGAGGTCCTCCCGAGTCGTGATCGAGAACGCCAGACGCCAGCACGTCGATGAAGCGACCGTCCTTGGCGACCATCTGGCCCGCGAGGTCCTCGCCGTTCCGCAAACCTTCCGACGCGGCGAATCCGGGCGCGAGGAAATCGGAAATCCGCCGCCCGACCGCCTCCTCACGCCTATAGCCGAGCTTGGCTAGCCAAGCCTCGCTCACGCTCACCAGACGCCCCGCGGCGTCCGTCAACTGAAGCATCGGGCGCGCTTGGCGAACCCAGTTTTCGAAATCGAACGGCGTTTCTCCGCTTTGGTTCTCCAAAGGAGCGGACGCGCCAACGCCGGTCATCATCGAAAGGATCTCTTACACGAGATGCATATGGAGGATGACCATGCGTCAGATTGATTGTGAGAGGATTAATCCCTCACCCCAGTTTTTCGCGCGTCAGGGGAGCGAGGCCCTCAACCCTGTGGATAGTCGGCCCCCTCCGAAACCGCCGCCCAATCCTCGAAATCCTTGCGAAGGGCTTCGATCTTGGCGCGCCCCGCGGCGAGCGCGGCCTTGCCCAGCATCAGGCGGAGCGGCGGGTTCTCGGCTTCCACCGCCTCGACGATTGCGGCCGCCGCGCGGACGGGATCGCCGGGCTGCTTGCCGCTGTAACCGCGGATCGCGCGCTGGCGGGCGCCTGCGGTCGCGTCGTAGTCGGGGATCGGATGGGGCGTCTGGTTGGCGGAGCGCCCCGCCCAGTCGGTGCGGAAGCCGCTCGGCTCGACGATGAGAACCTTGATCCCAAGCGGCTCCACTTCCTGCGCCAGAGCCTCCGAGAGCCCTTCGAGCCCGAATTTGGTCGCGTTGTAATAGCCGACGGCCGGCGCGCCGCGCATCCCGCCCATCGAGGAGATGTTGACGATGTGGCCCGACCGGCGGGCGCGCATGCCCGGCAGGACGGCGCGCGACATGTTGGCGAGACCCCAGAAGTTGATCTCGAACATGCGCCGCACTTGGGCGTCTTCGCTCTCCTCGACGGCGCCGAAATAGCCGATGCCGGCGTTGTTCACGAGCACGTCGATGCGGCCGAACTTCGCTTCGGCGGCCGCGACCGTGGCGGCGATGTCGCCCGGCTTCGTTACGTCGAGTTCGAGCGCCAGCGCATTCGCCTCGCGCCCGGAGACGAGGTCGGCGATCTCGGCGGGCTTGCGCGCAGTGACGACGACCTTATCGCCCCGTTCGAGCGTGTAGCGCGCCAGCTCACGCCCAAAGCCAGTCGAGCATCCGGTGATGAACCAAACTTTTTGCGCCATCGCTTTGTCCTCTTGTCGCGACCAACGGTCGCGACCTTTGATCCAAACGGGGCGGTTTGACAATTGCGAGGCGGTCGCCTCTCAAGCGGCGCGGTCGATCCGGGCGCGGTCGCCCGAGGCGAGGCCGATGGTGACGATGGAGGTTTCCTCCAGGGCGACCCGCAAGCGCTGCAGGGCGGACTCGAGCCGGCGGGCCGGCGCGACCATGACGAAGGCTGCGACCGCCTCGAGCGCCGCGCCGACTTCGGGGGCGCGCCAGTCCGAGGCGTGCAGCACGATAAATTGATAGCTCGACCCGAGAGCCGTCAGCGCCTCGCCGAGGCCCTCGAGTTCGATCGCGCCCGCCCCGGCCGGCACGATGTCGAGCGCGGAGGAGAGATCGCGATGGATGATCTCTTCAAACGAGGCGCGGCCGGCTAGCAGTTCCGCCACGCCGGCGAGCCGTCCTTCGCCTTCGCCCTCACGGTCGACGACGTCCGAGAGCCAGTCCTGCGAAACCCCGAGATCGACGAGCGCCGCGCGCCCATGTTTGGCGAGCGCGCGCGCCGTGCTCAACGCCAAAGCCAACGTGCGTCCGGTGCCTGCTCCCGCCAAGAGGCTGATGACGGCGCCCTCCGCAGGCGTGGTCTCGCGAAGCCGCTCGGCGAGCGCCTCCGGCGAAGAATAGCAATCCGGCGCCTCGACGGCGTCGGTCGTCTCGACGGCCGCGGTTGCGTCGATCGCCTTGGCCTCGGCGTCTAAGGGCGGCTCCGGCGCGGACTGGACAGCCTGGCCCTGCCCGCCCGCCGGTGCGATCGAAGCGACCTCAGGCGCCTCCTCTTCGCCCGCGTCGGTCACCAGCGTGTGCGCGGCGACGACGCCGAGCGAAATGAGGAAGCCTGCGAGCGTGGCGAGCAGCACCGTCGGCCCCTTCTTGGGAAAGGTCGGCGTCCGCGGCTCGGTGGCGCTGGCGATGATGCGGGCGTCGGCCGGGGCGGCGTTGTCGGCCTCGCGCGCCACCGCTTCGCGATATTTCTCCATGTAGGATTCGAGCTGCTGGCGCGCCGTGCTCGCGTCGAGATCGAGTTCCCGCAGCCGCGCCTCGTCGACATTGTCGGTCGCGACCGCCTTCGATTGCGCGGCGAGGACGCCGTTCAGACCATCCACCTGCGCGGCGGCGACCTTGGCGTCGTTTTCGAGCGCGGTCACCGCTTTGCTCGCCGCCAGGCGCATTTCCGCGTCGAGCCCCGCCAGCTCGCCGGCGAGTTCCTTCATGCGGGGATGTTGCGGCAGCAGCGTGCGCGCTTCCAGCGCGATCTGCGCCTTCAACGCGACGCGCTGTTCGTAGAAGCGGCGCAACGACTCGTCCTGCGCCGCTCCCGGAATTTCGTCGAGCCGCCCGTCGTGCAGCAGGGCGCTTAGCGCCTTCGCCTTGGCGGCGGCGTCAGCCTGGCGCGCTCGCGCTGAAGCCAATTGGGTGTTGAGGTCGGCCAGTTGCTGCGCCGGCGCGTTCAAGCCGTTCGCGCCCGCGAACAAGCCGGAATTGGCGCGAAAGCCTTCGAGCTTCGCTTCGGCGTCCGCCACCTTGCCGCGGAGATCCTCGATCTTTTGCGACAGCCACGAGGAGGCGGCCTTCGCTTCGTCCCGCTTCGCGTCCTGTTGCTGGGTCAGATAGAGGTCTGCAACGGTGTTGGCGCCGCGCGCCGCGAGAGCCGGATCCGCGCTCTCGAATTCGATTTGCAGCACGCGCGATTTCGGAACCGGAAACACGGTGAGGCGGGAGAGAAAAGCGTCGACCAGCCGGTCCGGCCCCGGCCGGCCGCCGAACAGGCCGAGGACGAAGCCGAGCAGACTGGGCGGCGATTTCGGATTGAACTCGTCGCGGTCGGCGAGGTCGAGTTTGGCGACGGCCTGCCGGCCGAGTTCGGTGGTCGCGACGGTCTCCGCCTGGCTCTGGACGCCCTCGTCGTCGAAGTTCTCCCCCGGATCGGCGGTCGCCTTGTCCGGCCGCGTGAAGTAGCTCTCCTGATTCTCCAGCAGCACCTTGGCGACGCCGGTGTAGCGCGGGCTGACGACGACGACGAACGCCAGCGCGAGCGCAAAGCAGACCAACGTCGGCCCGAGGATCCAGCGCTTGCGGCGCACCAGCGCGCGCGACAGCCGCATGAAGTCGATCGTTTCGACCTTCGCGCTCGAACCGCCGCCTTCCCCGAGTCCGTCACCGCTCATCCGTTACTCCACCTGGCTCGCGCAGCCGATTTTCAGACGTTTATGGGCAATTAAGGTTGCTGACGCGTTAAGCGGGCTGACGCTGCGCTCGACTATTGTCCTTTCGTTAACCATGCGCGGCTAAATCAAACGCTGATAACAAGTCACTCGCGGTCTCGTCATGAATTGTATCCTCGGCGCAGCACTGGCCGTCGGGCTTGCCGCTTTGGGCGGCTGCTCCACCGCACACTACAGCGCCGACGCCTTGCGCACGCCGATCAACGCTCCCTATCAACTTGCGAGCGGCGACCGGCTCCGCGTGATCGTGTTCGGGCAGGACAATCTCAGCAATTCCTTTTCGGTCGACGGCGCCGGCAACATCGCGATGCCCCTGATCGGCTTGGTGCGCGCCCAAGGGCTGACGACCGCCGAACTCGCCCGTTCCATCGAGGCGAGACTGCGCCAGGGTTACCTGCGCGACCCCAGCGTTTCCGTCGAGGTCGAGGCCTACCGGCCCTTCTTCGTGCTCGGCGAGGTGACGACGGCGGGGCAATATCCGTTCGTCAACGGCATGACCGTTGAGAACGCCGTCGCGGTCGCGGGCGGCTTCACGCCGCGCGGCGCGCAGAGCAGCGTCGACCTCACCCGCATGGTCGACGGCCGGGCGGTCACCGCTTCCGTGCCCATCACCTTCCCGGTTCGCCCGGGCGACACGATCCAGGTTCGGGAACGGTTCTTTTAGGATATCGCGCTAGGCAAAGGCCATCATCCCTAGGTTGGAACGATGGCCGCTCCGTATGAAGCCGATCCCGACAAGCTGAGGATCGTCCACGTCTTTCGCGCCCCGCTCGGCGGCCTCTTTCGTCATGTCGTCGATCTTGCGGCCGAGCAGACCGTCCGCGGCCACGAAGTCGGCATGTTCTTCGACAGCGGCGCCTATTGCGAGCGTGTGCGGAGCGCGCTCGAGCGCATCCCCGGCGGCCTCAAGCTCGGCGTCGAAACGGCGCCCATCCATCGCAATCCCGGACCGTCCGACCTTGCGGCGATGGCGCGCTTGCGCGCCTGGATGGGCAAGCTCAATCCCGACGTCGTCCACGGGCACGGCTCGAAGGGCGGTGTCTACGCCCGCCTCAGCCGGCTCGCAGGACAGCGCCACGCCATCCGCGCCTACACGCCCCACGGCGGCAGCTTCAACTATCGTCCGGGCTCGCTGCTGCACCGCGCCTATATGACGGCCGAGAAGCTCGCGGCGCCGCTGACCGACGTCTTCCTGTTCGAGAGCGCCTATATCGCCGGACGGTTCGACCACTATGTCGGCGCGCGCAACGGCGCCCGTCGCATCGTCGCCAACGGTCTCGGCCCGGCCGAGTTCCTCCCCGCGGACCCCAGCGAGAACGCGGCGGACCTCCTCTATGTCGGCGAATTGCGCGCCGCCAAGGGCATCGACACGTTGCTCGAAGCGATCGCGATGATCGGGCGCGCGCGCGGCTTCGCGCCGAGCGCAGTGCTGGTGGGATCGGGGCCCGACGAGGCTTTGCTGATCGAACACGCCAAGCGCCTCGGCGTTGCGAGCCGCGTCACATTTCCCGGCCCCATGCCCATTCGCCAGGCCCTCGCGCTCGGCAGGATCATGGTCGTGCCGTCGCGCGCCGAATCGATGCCTTACGTGGTGCTCGAAGGGGCGGCGGCGCGCGTGCCGATGGTCGCGACCAACGTCGGCGGCATCCCGGAGATCTACGGACCTTTCCGCGACCGCCTCGGTCCGCCTGACGATCCCAAAGACCTCGCCGCGCGCATCGAGCGCACGCTCGCGACGCCGTCTGAATTGCGCGCGGCCGAGGCGGCTGCGCTCGCCGACCACGTGGCGGCGAACTTTTCGATCGAGACGATGGCGAACGCCGTGCTCGGGGGCTACGCGGAGGCGATTGCGCGCCGCCGCTCTGGCCTCTTCCGCGCGCCGATCGGCGCCGTTGAAACGCATAGCTGAGGCCGACGATGGCGTTTTCCGCACGAGACATGCAGAAGGTCGTCTCGCAGTCGCGCGAGCGAGCGAGGACCATTTCCCGCGGCAATGTCGAGGCGTTGCGCAGGATCGCCGCCGAGCCTGTCGCGCCGGCCTTGTCACGAGTTGTCGTCGCCGGCGTCGTGCGCGCCATCGAGTGCGGCCTGATCGTGCTGACCGGCATGACGGTCTACTTCGCCTACGTCGTTCGCAACGTCGGCCAGCAGCCTGGATATCTGCCGGTGGTCGTCGCCGTCGCGGCGCTGTCGATCGTCACTTTCCAATCCTTGCAAGGCTACACGCTGCCGGCGCTCCGCCATCCGGCGCGGCAACTCTTTCGCGTCGCGAGCGGCTGGTCGGTCGTGTTTCTCGCGGTCTTCGCGGCAATGTTCTTCCTCAAACTGGATGGCGCCGTCTCGCGTGTCTGGATGGCGTCGTGGTTCGCGCTCGGCCTCGCCGCCGTCGCGCTGGAGCGCGCGGCCCTCGCGCGGTTTCTCGCACGGCTCGCGCGCTCCGGCCGCCTACAGCAGCGCGCGGTCGTCGTCGGCGGCGGGGAGATCGGCGCCGAACTCATGCGCGATCTCGCCAAGAACACCGACGCCGAAGTGCGAATGCTCGGCGTCTTCGACGACCGCGGCGACGATCGCGCGCCGGAGGCGGTCGAAGGCTATCCCAAGCTCGGCAATGTCGACGACCTCGTGGAGTTCGCCCGTTCGACGCGCATCGATCTGGTGATCTTTGCGCTGCCGATCACGGCTGAGCAGCGCATTCTCCAGATGCTGCGCAAGCTCTGGGTGCTGCCGATCGACATTCGCCTCGCCGCGCACGCCAACCGTCTGCGCTTCCGGCCGCGCTCGTATTCCTATGTCGGCAAGGTGCCGGTGCTCGATCTGTTCGACAAGCCGATCGCCGACTGGGACGTCATCATCAAGCTCGCTTTCGACAAGATCGTCGGCGCGCTCGCCCTGATCGCGCTCTCGCCGCTCTTCGCGCTGACGGCCCTCGCCATCAAGCTCGACTCGCCGGGGCCTGTGTTTTTCAAGCAGAAGCGCTACGGCTTCAACAACGAGCTCATCGAGGTGTTCAAGTTCCGCTCGATGTACGCCGACAAGCTCGACCCGACGGCCTCGAAGCTCGTTACCCGCGGCGATCCGCGCGTCACCCGGGTCGGCCGCTTCATCCGTAAGACCTCGATCGACGAATTGCCGCAATTGATCAACGTCGTGTTCAAGGGCGATCTGTCGCTGGTCGGCCCCCGCCCGCATGCCGTGCACGCCAAGGCGGCGGACCGGCAGTACGACGAGGTCGTCGATGGCTATTTCGCGCGCCATCGCGTCAAACCCGGCATCACCGGCTGGGCGCAGGTCAACGGCTGGCGCGGCGAGACAGACACGCAGGAGAAGATCCAGCAGCGCGTCGAGCACGATCTCTACTACATCGAGAACTGGTCGATCCTGCTCGATCTCTACATCCTCGCCATCACGCCAGCGTCGCTGTTCAAGACGCACAACGCGTTCTGATGTCAGCGCTCGCCCAGACGATCCCGAACGCGCCGCCGAGGAAGGCGCGCTTCGTCGTTCGCAAGGCGAGGTTGAAGAGCGGCGTGCTCTGGCTGTTCGTCGCTTGCGGCGCCTCCGCGGCGATCGAGCCGTCGCCCTACGAATTCATGTTCCTCGTCGCCGCGCTCACGCTCGCGCCGAGCGAACTCGTATTCGATCGGACGATGATCCCGTTGATCCTGGGGCTCGCGGCGTTCAACGCCGGCGGCCTGCTCGCCTTGACGCCCTTCGTCGGCGTGCGCGAGAGCGTCCAGTTCACGACGATCTCCGTCTATATGGCGGCGACGGCGATTTTCTTCGCCGCGCTTGTCGCCAAGGCGCCCGACGAGCGCCTGCGGACGATCCGCTCCGCCTATGTCGCGGCCGGCGTCTTTGCGGCGACGCTCGGCATTCTCGGCTATTTCAACGTCGCCGGCCTCGGCCCTCACTTGACGATCTACGACGGCTCGCGGGCCGCCGGCCCCTTCAAGGACGCCAATGTGTTCGGACCGTTCCTCGTGCCGCCGATCGTCTGGCTAACGCAGGATCTCCTGTTGAAGCGCAGCTCCGGCTTCCTGCGCACCGTCGTCCCGCTGCTGGTGATGGCGCTCGGCATCCTGTTGAGCTTTTCCCGCGGCGCCTGGGGCGTTCTCGTCGGCTCGACCGTCCTGATGGTCGGGCTCACCTTCCTCACTTCCGCTTCGGCGGCGCTGCGAAGGCGCATCATCGTCATGAGCGTCCTGGGCGTGTTCGCCGTCGCGGTCCTCATGACGATCCTGCTGTCGATCCCGGCGATCGGCGCCATGTTCTTCGAGCGCGCGTCGCTCATCCAATATTACGACGCCGGCGAAATGGGGCGCTTCGGCAATCAGGCGCGCTCGATTCCGATGTTGATGGAGCGGCCGTTCGGCTTCGGACCGCTGCAGTTCCACAACATCTTCCCCGAAGACCCGCACGAAATGTACGTCAACGCCTTCGCGTCATACGGCTGGCTCGGCGGGCTGAGCTTCCTCGCCTTCACCGCCATGACGCTGTATCTCGGCTGGCGGCTCGTCTTCCAGCGCTCGCCGGTGCAGAGCCACGCGATCGCGATCTGGTCCTGCCTGTTTCCGCAGATGGTGCAGGGATTGCAAATCGATTCCGATCACTGGCGCCATCTCTATCTGATGTTCGGTTGCCTCTACGGGCTCGTCGCCAGCGTGCGGCTCACGTCGCAGCGCGCTCCAGACCGCGGCGGTTTGAATCGTCATCGCGAGGAGCGCGGCGACGAAGCAATCCATGCCTCCGCGCGCACCGCCGGCGCGACTGGATTGCTTCGCTCCGCTCGCAATGACGGCGTTGGCGCGCCGTCATGACCAAAGGCGTCGTCTCCAACCTGCAGATCTGCCGCGCGCTCGCCGCGCTCATCGTCGTGATTGGGCATAGCCTGCACGATCTCGACACCCTCGCCGCGCGCGCCGGCGTCGCACTTGCGCCTAGCGCCATCAACTGGGGCGCCGGCATCGACATCTTCTTCGTCGTCTCCGGCTTCATCATGGTCTATGTCGCAGGCGACGAATTCGGCGTTCCCGGCGCGCCGCGCCGCTTTCTCTTCAAACGCGTCGCGCGCGTCGCGCCGCTCTATTGGCTGGTGACCACCGCGCTGATCCTCGGCTCGCTTGTCGCGCCGAGTCTGCTCAACGTGCCGATCGGCGGGGCGCGCCACATCCTCGCCTCCTACCTCTTCATCCCCGACTGGCGTCCCGACATGTCGGTCGTTCGGCCCGTCATGGCGCTGGGCTGGACGCTCAACTACGAAATGCTGTTCTACCTCGTCTTCGGTTGCGCCATGGCGGCGCCGCAACGGATCGCCGTCCCCGCGATGACGGCGCTGTTCGTCGCCGCCGCGCTGGCGAAAAGCGTGTTGCACATCGAGCAGACGCAGCTCGCGTTCTGGATGGACCCGCTGATCCTCGAGTTTCTGTTCGGCGTCTATCTCGGTCTCGCCCATCGCGCCGGATGGCGCCTCTCGGCGCCGGTCGCGATGGCGCTCGCGCTCGCCGGATTGATCTTGGTGACGACCGCTTTGCCCGAGGCGAGCGGCCTGTCGATCTCGGTGAACGCCGTGCGCTACGGTCTTCCCGCGGCGATGCTGGTCGGCGCGGCGGCGCTCGGGCCCCAATTGCCGCGCATTGCGCCAGTGCGCTTCGCGGTCGCGCTCGGCGACGCGTCCTATGCGCTCTATCTCTCGCATCCGTTCGTCATTCGGCCGCTGCGGGAAGTCTGGCGCCGCATCGGCGGCGAGCACTTGCCGGACGCCGCCTTCACCTTGGCTTGCGTCCTAATGGCGGTCGCGCTCGCTTTCGCTTTGCACGTCTATCTGGAAAATCCGATCGCCCGCTGGCTCAGCGCAGCCTTGCGACCGCTCCTCGCCCCCCCAGCGATCGCCCGGCCGCCTGCGGCGGATGCGGCTCGAGCGCCTTCATAAGCGCCCGTTGACGGGGATCAGCGCACCCGTCACCGCTCTGGCCGCCTCCGAGGCGAGAAACAGGATGACCGCGGCGAGATCTTCGGGCGCAACCCAGCGGCTAAAATCGGCCTTCGGCATCGCCACCCGGTTGGCGGGCGTGTCGATGATCGAGGGGAGGACCGCGTTCACCGTCACGTTTTTCAGCTTCACCTCGTCGGCGAGGCTTTCGGTCAGCCGCAGCACCGCGGCCTTGCTCGCGCCATAAGCCCCCATGCCCTGGCTAGCGCGAAGCGCCGCGCCGGCGCCGACATTGACGATGCGGCCGGCGCCGCTCGCCAGCAGATGGGGCAACGCCGCTTTCGTCGCGTTGAGCGTCGTCGTCACGTTGAGATCGTAAAGGCGCCGCCACGAGGCGACGTCGCCGTCTTCAACCGTCTCGGAGGCGAAGCCGCCGGCGAGATTGATGAGCGCGTCGATACGTCCGCAACGGGTCGCGACCTCCGTCATCGCCCGCTTCGCCTCCTCCGGCCGCAACAGGTCGGTCCCGCCGAGCAGCACGCCGCTGGCGCCGATCTGCCCGACGAGCCCCTCGGGCGGTTCGCTCGACGCGTCGAGCGCCGCGACCATATGGCCGCTGCGAAACGCCAACCCAGCCGTGACGCGGCCAAGGGCGCCGAACGCCCCGGTGACGACGATGACCCTGCCCTTCATGCTCGCCTCCCCCGGCCCGACACGTTCAGCCCAAGAATTGACAAAGACCTATCGCTGAGACAGCTTGAATAACACGCGTGTGCTTGCTTTCGAAGGCGGATCGGAATCTGTCGCCCCTTTGACGCCGACGAAGTCATCGCGAAATCCATTCGGGAGAGAGACGTCGATGACGGCCAAATCCCCCCTCGTCTGCGCAGTCTGCCTCGACCCCGTCACGCTGCGGATGGACGCCGAATGGGTTCAAACCATCGTCTGCCCGACCTGCGGACGGAGCGCATTGTTCTTCGAAGCCTTCCGCGAGGCCGACGCCTATGAGGCGGACTTCCTGTGTGGCGGCGGCCTGAAGCGGGAAGCCGGCGCCCCGCCCTCGCGCTTCATCACGTCCCGAATGCTCTGCGTGCTGCGGCGGACCGGATCGCTTCAGCCCGCTGGCTCGTAGACGCAAGGCGCGCCTATCGCTGACGCGACGCCGGCCGGCGCCAAAAAGACATCCCTTCCACTACGCCGGCTTCTTGAGCTTCACGACGTTGTGGAGGGTCGCCTCCGCCTGCTCGAAGAAGCGTTTGACGCCGCGCGCCGCCTGACGGATGCGCTGCTCGTTCTCGACCAGCGCCAGACGCACGTAGTCGTCGCCGTGCTCACCGAAGCCGACGCCCGGCGCGACCGCGACATCCGCCTTCTCGATCAGAAGTTTCGAGAATTCCAGGCTGCCGAGGTGGCGGAACTTCTCCGGCACCGGCGTCCAGGCGAACATCGAGGCGCGCGGCGTATCGATCGCCCAGCCGGCAGCGGCGAAGCTCTCCACCATCACATCCCGCCGCCGCTTGTAGATCGCCCGCATTTCCTTGATGCAGTCGTCGGGGCCGTTGAGCGCCGCCGCCGCCGCCACCTGGATGGGCGTATAGGCGCCGTAGTCGAGATAGGATTTGACCCGCCCCAGCGCGGCGATGAGGCGCTCGTTGCCGACCGCGAAGCCCATGCGCCAGCCGGCCATCGAAAAGGTCTTCGACATCGAGGTGAACTCGACTGCGACGTCGAAAGCGCCGGGCGCCTGGAGCACCGACGGCGGCGGATCGTCGTCGAAAAAGACCTCTGCGTAGGCGAGATCGGAGAGCACGAAGATCTCGTGCTTCTTGGCGAACAGAACGAGGTCTTTGTAGAAGTCGAGCGAGGCGACCATCGCCGTCGGATTGGAGGGGTAGCAGACGACGACCGCGATCGGCTTCGGGATCGAGTGGGCCAGCGCGCGCTCCATCGCGACGAAGAAATCGGGCGTCGGATCGGCCGGCACGGAGCGGATGACGCCGCCCGCCATCAGGAAGCCGAAAGCGTGGATGGGATAGGACGGGTTCGGCACGAGAACGACGTCGCCCGGCGCGGTGATCGCCTGCGCCATATTGGCGAAGCCTTCTTTCGAGCCGAGGGTGGCGACGACCTGCGTCTCCGGATTGAGCTTCACGCCGAAGCGGCGGGCGTAATAGCCGGCCTGCGCCCGCCTCAGCCCCGGAATGCCCTTGGAAGCGGAATAGCGATCGGTGCGGGGCTTGCCCACCGTCTCGACGAGCTTGTCGATGACGTGCTTGGGCGCCGGCAGATCGGGATTGCCCATACCGAGATCGACGATGTCCGCTCCGGCCGCGCGAGCCTTGGCCTTGAGCTTGTTGACTTGCTCGAAGACATAGGGCGGCAGGCGCCGGACGCTGTGGAATTCGGACATCGAAAACATTCCCTTCTCGACCGCCCGCAGGGCGTCGACCCTGTTAGCATCGGCGAGAAGCGCGTCGCAAATCTAAAACGACGGGATGGGGCCCTTTTGCGCGCTCTTGCCCTTGGCCTTGGCCTTGGCGGCTTTCGCCGCTTCGACCTCCGCCACCGCCTTGGCGGATGGCGGGAAGGCGGCGCGCAACGCGTCGTCCCGCTTGCCGATCTTCTCCAAATCGCTGTCGATGTCGCCCAGCTCCTTGGCGGACATCACCTTACCCGGCGGTTCGGGCGCCTTGTTGAAGGCGGGAATCGAGGGCGGGGCCTCGGCGGGACGAGACTGCTGCACGAAATCCGGCGGCGGCTTGACGTCGGTGGCGAAGCCGACAATCTTCATGACCGACTTCATCGGCGAATCCGTCTGCGCCTCTTGAGCGCACGCGCCGGCGCCGCTCAACGCCGCGACAAACGCCCCCGCGACAATCAGCCGCGCAGGCCGAACCTGCTTCGATTTCAACACGTCCAACCCCACCGATTTCCTGGCGCGGCGAAAGACGCACTGGCGCCATGGAGACGAACTAACATATATCCGAGAGGGAGAACCCTATCGTCGTATTATGTCGGAAACGGGACTTAGGCCGCATCGGCGGCGCGGGGAAACGAATGCCCAAGAAATCGACTGAGGGTCCGACGAGAGGGACCCGCAAGCGCCCGGCCCTCCTGGCGGCGGGCAACGAGGCGCTGTCCTCGACGACCGAAGCGCCCCGCGCCAAGCGCCCTGCGGCGCGCGCCACATCGCGCCGGCGCCCCGCTGCGCCGGCGCCGCAGCGCGAGGCGAAGCTGCCCTCTCAAATCGAACCCGAGGTCGCCGCCCCTCTGGCCGAGCAATCCGAGGCCGTCCTCGCCGCGCCGACTGGTCAAGCTGAGCGCCTCGCTCCGCCGCCGGCAAAGCCGAGCGCGGAGAAGACCGCCCCCGCCGCGCCGCGCGAGACGCCGCTGCCCAATTTCGAAGCGATGTCGCGCAACGTCGCGCGGCTCATCGAGGAAGGCGGCAAGGTGCTCGCGGCCTATATGCAGCCGCGCCAGACTGGCAACGCCGCGCCGCAGCCGAACAGCGAGATCGCCGACGCCGTCGCGAGCCTTGGACGGGTCGCCGAATATTATGTCGCGGACGCCAAGCGCGCCTTCGAAGCGCAGGCGACGCTCTCCAAGCAGTTCATCGACCTCTGGGCCGCGACGTTGCGCCGGCTGCAAGGCGAGGATGCGCCGCCGGTCGCGCCGCCCGAGCCGGGCGACAAGCGCTTTTCCGATCCGGAGTGGCGCACCAATCCCTACTTCGATTTCCTCAAGCAGGCCTATGTGTTGACGACGCGCTGGGCCAACGACCTCGTCGAGCGCGCCGGCGACCTCGATCCGCACACGCGCCACAAGGCGCAGTTCTATCTGCGCCAGGTCACGAGCGCGCTGTCGCCCTCGAACTTCGTCGCCACCAATCCCGAGCTGCTTCGCACGACGCTCGCCGAGAGCGGCGAGAACCTGGTGCGCGGCCTGGGGATGATGGCGGAGGACATCGCCGCCGGGCGCGGCAATCTGCGCATCCGGCAATCGGACGCGAGAAAGTTCAAGCTCGGCGTCAATCTCGCGGCGACGCCCGGCAAAGTGGTCTTCCGCAACGAGCTGATCGAGCTGATCCAATATGCGCCGACGACGCCGAGCGTCCTCAAGCGGCCGCTGCTGATCGTGCCGCCGTGGATCAACAAGTTCTACGTGCTCGATCTGAACCCTGAGAAATCCTTCATCCGCTGGGCGGTGGCGCAGGGTCTCACGGTTTTCGTGGTCTCCTGGGTCAATCCCGACGAGCGGCACGCCGACAAGGGCTTCGAGGCCTATATGCGCGAAGGCGTATTCGCCGCGCTCGACGCCATCGAGGCGGCGACCGGCGAGCGTGAGGTCGCAGCGATCGGCTATTGCGTCGGCGGCACGCTGCTGGCGATCACGCTCGCCTTCATGGCGGAGATCGGCGACGAGCGCATCGCCAGCGCCACCTTCTTCACGACGCAGGTCGATTTCAAGGATCCCGGCGACCTCAAAGTCTTCGTCGACGCCGAGCAGCTCAAGGGGATCGAGCGGAAGATGGCCGAAACCGGCTATCTCGAGGGCGCGCAAATGGCGACGGCTTTCAACATGCTGCGCCCCGAGGAACTGATCTGGTCGTATTTCGTCAACAACTACCTCAAGGGCAAAGAGCCGATGCCGTTCGACCTTCTGGTCTGGAACGCCGATTCGACCCGGATGCCCGCCGCCAACCACAAATTCTACCTGCGCCACTGCTATCTCAAGAACGATCTCACCCGGGGCGAGATGACGATCGAGGGCCGCAAGCTCGATCTCGGCAAGGTGACGATCCCCGTCTACGACCTTGCGACGCGCGAGGACCATATCGCGCCGGCGAAATCGGTCTTCACCGGCGCGAAATCCTTCGGTGGGCCGGTGCGCTACGTCCTCGCCGGCTCCGGCCATATCGCTGGCGTCGTCAACCCCGCCGACAAGCCGAAATACCAGTACTGGACCGGCGGCGCGCCGACCGGGGCGTTCGAGGATTGGCTGGGCCGCGCCGAAGAACACCCCGGCTCCTGGTGGGTCGACTGGGCCGAATGGATCAAGACGCAGGCGCCTGAACAGGTGGCGCCGCGCGAGCCGGGCGCGGGCGAGCTGAAGGCGCTCGCCGACGCGCCAGGGGAGTATGTGCGGGTGAGGTCGTAGAAGGCTACAAGTCTGGAGAACGGCGAGCCGCCGCATGTCCACCTCGAACTGGGCGACAAGACCGCCAAGTTCTGGCTCGATCCTGTCGAATTCGCTCGGTCCGATGGCTTCCGGTCGGCGGAATTGACCCGGTTGCACGCAGCCATTATCGAACGCCGTTACGAGTTTCTGGAGGCGTGGCATGCCTATTTCGACCGTCCGGCTTAGCCCGACCGCCATAGGCGTCCACTGCGACGCCGTTGCGCTCAGGGTGATACTCGCCGATGGGCGCGAAATCTCGGCGCCTATGGAGTGGTTTCCCCGCCTTCGCGACGTGACGCTAGATCAGCGCGCGCATTGGCGATTGATCGGCCGAGGCGAAGGGATCCACTGGCAGGACATCGACGAAGACATTTCGGTCAATGCCCTGCTCGGATTGCCGAGCTGACGCGATAGGAGCGTAGGGCGGAACCGCAAGGCATTCGGCCCTCGGCTCTCCACGGCGTTCGTCTCACCCTCCCGCCCTCCTCCTCCACCAGGGCGTATGGACAGCCCCAAAAGGAGTTCCCTGCCCATGTCCAAGTCCGCCCCCGCCCCTCGCCTCGCGCTCACGCACCGTCCCCGGCGGAACCGCAAGGCTGAATGGGCGCGGCGTCTCGTCGCCGAGAATGTGCTTACGACCGGCGACCTCATCTGGCCTCTGTTCCTTGTCGAGGGACAGAAGACGCGCACGCCCGTCGCGGCGATGCCAGGCGTCGATCGTCTCAGCGTCGACGAGGCGGTGCGCGAGGCCGAACGCGCCGTAAAACTCGACATCCCGGCGATCGCGTTCTTTCCCTATACGGACGCCCGCCTCAAGGACGAACTCGGCAGCGAAGCGTTCAACGACCAGAACCTCGTCTGCAAGGCGTGCCGCGCCATCAAGCGCGAGTTCCCTCAGCTCGGGCTCGTCACCGACGTCGCGCTCGACCCCTACACCAGCCATGGCCACGACGGCCTGATGTCCGGGAACGACATCCTGAACGACGAGAGCGTCGCCGCTCTGGTGCGCCAGGCGCTCACCCAAGCCGCGGCCGGCGCCGATGTGGTGGCGCCCTCCGACATGATGGACGGGCGGGTCGGCGCGATCCGCGAGGCGCTCGATCAGGAAGGCTTTCTCGACGTCCAGATCATGGCCTATTCCGCCAAATATGCGTCGGCCTTCTACGGCCCATTCCGCGACGCCGTCGGCTCGGCTAGCGCTCTCAGGGGCGACAAGCGCACCTATCAGATGGACTCGGCCAATTCCGACGAGGCGTTGCGCGAGGTCGAACTCGACCTTGCGGAGGGGGCGGACATGGTGATGGTCAAGCCGGGGATGCCCTATCTCGACATCGTGCGGCGGGTGAAGGACGAATTCTCCGCGCCGACCTTCGTCTACCAAGTGAGCGGCGAATATTCGATGATCATGGCCGCCGCCGCCAACGGCTGGCTCGACGGCGACAAAGCGATGATGGAAAGCCTGATGGCGTTCAAGCGCGCCGGCGCCGACGGCGTCCTGACCTATTTCGCGCCTAGGGCGGCCGAGAAGCTGCGTCGAGCGATAAGCGCCGAATTCTTTCGTCGCCTTTGTCGAACGGGCGGGACGCCGATCGTCTCTTGGTCGAGCGCGGCAAGAACCGCCTCGCAGGGAGAAAAGCGATGCAATATCTTTTGATGATCCACCGCGACGAGAAGGCGATCCAGGCGCTGACCCAGGAGGACGCCGGCAGGATGATGGCCGCCTATGGCGCCTACACCAAAGCGATGAGCGAGGCCGGCGTTCACGTCGGCGGCGAGCGTCTGCATCCGAGCTCGACCGCGACGGTCGTCCGCGTGAAGGACGGCAAGACCTCGGTGCTCAACGGCCCCTACGCCGAGATCAAGGAGCAGCTCGGCGGCTACTATCTCATCGAAGCGCCTGACCTCGACGCCGCGATCTCCTGGGCGGCGCGCTGCCCAGGCGCGGCGACCGGCGCGATCGAAGTGCGCCCGATCTGGGCGATGTGAGCGCGCGCGATCAAACCAAAGCGGCGCGCGCCGCGGCAGCGCGCGCCGCACGCGAGAGCTACGGCAAGCTCGTCGCCTTTCTCGCGGCGCGCTCCGGCGACGTGCCGGCGGCCGAGGACGCGCTCGCCGACGCCTTCGCCGCCGCGCTTACCGCCTGGCCGGCGCATGGCGCGCCCGCCAACCCGGAGGGCTGGCTGGTCACCGCCGCTCGCCGCCGCCTGATCGACGCCGCCCGCCGGCGCCGTCACGCCGACGCTTCGGCCGAGGCGCTCGCGCTGATCGACGGCGAGCTCAGGGCGGTCGAGGACGAGGCGGCGATCCCCGACCGGCGGCTGAGCCTGATGTTCGCCTGCGCGCATCCGGCGATCGATCAGCCGATCCGCGCGCCGCTGATGCTGCAAACCATCCTCGGCCTCGATGCGGCGGCGATCGGCTCCGCGTTCCTGGTCTCGCCCAGCGCGATGGGCCAGCGGCTCTCGCGCGCCAAGGCCAAGATCCGCCTCGCCGGCGTGCCCTTCCGCATCCCCGAGCGCGAGGAGCTGCCCGAGCGCCTCGGCGTGGTGCTGGAAGCGATCTACGCCGCGTTCTCGCACGGCTGGACCGAAGCCTTCAGCGACGATCCGCGCGGTCGCGATCTCACCGAGGAGGCGATCTGGCTCGGCCGTCTCGTCGTCGCGCTGGCGCCGCGCGAGCCGGAGGCCCAGGGCCTACTGGCGTTGATGCTCTACGCCCATTCACGCCGCGCCGCGCGGCGCAGCGCCGACGGACGCTACGTCCCGCTGAGCGAGCAGAACGTCGCTCTGTGGGACAAGACGGCGATCGAGGACGCGGAGCGGCTGCTTGCCGCGGCGAGCCACGCTGGCGCTCCCGGTCGCTTCCAGTTGGAGGCCGCGGTTCAGTCCGTCCACGCGGCGCGCCGCGCGAGCGGGGTGACGGACTGGCCGGCGGTCGTGCAGCTTTATGGCGCGCTCTACGCCGCGACCGGCTCGCCGGTCGTCGCCGTCAACCGAGCCGCCGCGGTCGCTCAGAGGGACGGCGCGGCAGCCGGGCTGGCGCTGCTCGAAGCCGCCGGAGCCGAAAGCGGCTTCGAGGCCTTCGGGCCCTATTGGGTCGCCAAAGCCGACCTCTGCGCGAAGGTCGGCCAGCTTGACCAGGCGCGCGAGGCCTATGGGCTCGCTATCGGCCTGCAGACCGATCCAGCGGCGCGCGCCTTCCTGATCGAACGGCTCGCCGCGCTGGACTGATTTTAAGCGGCGCCCAACTGTTTATAGGTGATCTTGCCGTCGGGTTCTTTCTTCCAGACGTACCAAACGTAATCGACCGACGTGCGATCGCCCTTCTTGTCATAGGCGATGTCACCGATGACGGTGTGGAACATCATGCCGGAGTGCATCACGTCGGCCATCTTGTGGGGATCGAGCGACTTCGCCTTCTCCGCCGCCTGCTGCATGATCTGCACCGCGGCGTAGGAGTAGAGCGTGTAGCCTTCCGGCTCGAAGCCCTTGGCGCGAATTCTCGCCACCACGTCCTTGGCGGCCGGGTTGTTGCGCGGATCGGGGCCAAACGTCATCAACGTGCCTTCGACGCCGGGGCCGCCGATCGAGGCGAACTCCTCGTCGGTGATGCCGTCGCCGGAGATCATGACGGTGTGCATTCCCTGATCGCGCATCTGGCGCACCAGCAGGCCGGCCTCGGTGTGCAGGCCGCCCCACATCAGGTATTCCGCGCCGGATTCCTTGATCTTGGAGACGATCGCCGAATAGTCCTTTTCGCCGGGATTGATGCCCTCGAACAGGACCTCCTTCTTGCCGCCGGCGTTCATGTCGTTCTTGGCGGCTTCGGCGAGCCCCTGCCCGTACGGCGTCTTGTCATGCAGGATCGCGATCTTGGCGTCCTTCAGTTTGGTGAGCGCGAGATCCGCCCACACCTTGCCCTGCTGGTCGTCGCGGCCGCAGGTGCGGAAAACATCCCACAGCCCGCGGTCGGTCACTTTTGGATTGGTCGCCGAGGGCGTGATCATCAGCACGCCGTTGTCGGAATAGACCTCGGAAGCCGGGATCGTCACGCCCGAGTTGAACGGCCCGACCACAAAGCGGACGCCGTCGCCGACAAATTTGTTGGCGACCGAGACGCCCTGTTTGGGGTCGGAGGCGTCGTCGCCCTCCTCGACCTTGATCTTCTGGCCGAGGATTCCGCCCTTGGCGTTGATGTCCTCAGCGGCTTGATGAACGCCGCGCGTCAACTGTGCGCCGAACGACGCGTTAGCGCCGGTGATCGGGCCCGTCACACCGAGATTCATGTCCGCCTGGGCCGAACCGCCCGCCAGAGCCGCAGCGAAGAAGACCGCGACGCCGGTCAAATAGACCGTTCTCATGTCATCCTCCCTCAATTGGTCTTGCTTAGGGAATAACGCGGTTGATCGGCGAAACGATGGCCCATAACCTGAAAAAAAACGAATGACGGTCACAAGCCAGGGCGTAATGCGGCCCCTTTTCGTTCTGCTCCCGGCGCTTTCGCTCGCCGGCTGTTCGGCGCTCGTCGAAACCGACCAGGCGCGGCTCTGTCGCATGGCGGCGCCAGCGCTGGAGCCGCCGGGAGCGGTCATCACGATCGTCAAACAGACGGCCTTCGCCGACGGACGGGGCCTGCGGGTCGACTATCGGTCGAGCCAAGTCGGCGCGCCGGCGCAGGCCCGTTTCCTCGAATGCCGCTTCCGCCAGCCCGGCCGGCCGAGACGCTCCGAGGACCTCGTCGCCGTGACGACCAGCGACGGGCCCCTCCCCGAGGCGCGGCTCGCCATGCTCATCCGCTATTGGCTGGCGACGCCGGAGGCGCGCGCCGCCGACCCGGCGCCGCTGGGAGACGTCGCGGCGCTCCCGGCGGTCCCGGCGGCCTTCGCCTATGCGCTGCAGCAGGCGATCAATGGCCTGCCGCTGGCGGCAATCTATGCACTGCTCGCGGCGGCGTATTCGCTCGTCTACGGGCTGGTCGGACGCATCAATCTCGCCTTCGGCGACATCGCGGCGGCGGGCGGCTATGCGGCGGCGCTCGGCGCGACCCTTGCGGCGGGCCAGGCGCCGGCGACAATTCTCGCCACCGCGCTCGTCTTCGGCGCCGCCAACGCCGGATTCTGGGGCGTCGCCTCGAGCCGGTGGGTCTTCCAACCGCTGCATCGCGCCAGCGGGCAGCAGACGCTAATCGCCTCGATCGGGCTCGCGCTGGCACTGGGAGAGTTCCTTCGCCTCAGTCAGGGCAACCGCCCCAACTGGGTCAGCCCCCTCCTCAACGCGCCGTTCGGGGTCGCCCGCGCCGGGGATTTCATCGTCACGACGGCTCCAAATACGCTGCTCGCCGGCGCTTTCGCCCTCGTCGCCGGCCTCGCTTTGGTGCTCGTCATGCAGAAGACGCGGTTCGGCCGCCGCTGGCGCGCCTATGCCGACGATCCGCTCGGCGCCCAGCTCTTCGGCGTCAGCCCGCGCGCGATCTTCGGCCAGACCTTCGCGCTCGCCAGCGCCTTCGCGGGCCTCTCGGGCTTCGTCATGACGATGTACTATGGCTCGGTCGGCTACGGGACGGCGACCGCTTTGGGGCTCAAGGCGCTGATCGCCGCGATCCTCGGCGGCGTCGGCTCGATCCCCGGCGCCTTTCTGGGCGGCTTCATCGTCGGCGCCTTCGAGGCGGCGTGGTCGACCTATTTCGCCGTCGACTACCGGGACGTGGCTGTTTTCAGCCTGCTGGCGATCCTTCTGACGCTCCGCCCGGGCGGCATCCTCGGCGCGGCGGAGACGCCGACATAGGCCAAAAGGTTCACTTGAAACAGTTTCGCGCCGCCCCACATCCAGCATCACAAGTTTGAGCTCGGCTCCCGGGAGGGCCGCCATGACGAATTTTTCGACCGCCGCAAGCGTGCGGACCGACGCCTTGGAGGGGGTGCGCACGCGGCGCATTCTCGCCCTCGTCATCGACCTCTTCCTCGTCAGCATCGTTGCGGGCGCGCTCTGGATCGCGCTCTTGATCCTGACCTTGGGCTTGTCGCTGTTCGTCCTCCCGCCGCTCTATCCGCTGGTGGCGTTCTTCTATAACGGCCTCACCGTATCGGGCGCAAAGATGGCAACCCCCGGCATGCGGGCGATGGACCTCGAAATGCGCATGCACGACACCGGAGCCCGCGTGCCGTTCATCAACGCCGCGGCGCACGCGCTGTTCTTTTACGTGAGCTGGTGCTTTCCGCCGATTTTCCTCGTTTCGCTCGTCGACGCGGAGAAGCGCTGCCTGCATGACATTCTCGCTGGCGTAACGGTGGTGCGGCGATTGTAACTTTCTTGAAGAAATTTCGTGCACAGGCATTCCCGTCGCGCTCAATCCGTTTTAGCTTTGAGCAATCGTGCGACGGCTTGAGGAGTGCGAAAGCGTGACGCGGGAGCTGCGGGACGCACCTCAATTCTATCTAACCGCACCGTCTCCGTGCCCCTATCTGCCCGGCATGCTGGAGCGAAAGGTGTTCACGCACCTTGTCGGCAAACGAGCTACGGCGCTCAACGACACGCTCACGCAGACCGGATTCCGACGCTCGCAAACGATCGCCTATCGCCCGGCATGCGAGAACTGCCGCGCCTGCGTGTCGGTGCGCGTTCTGGTCGACGACTTCAAGCCGAGCGCCGGCCAGCGCCGCGTGCTGCGCAGCAACGCCGACCTGATCGGCGAATTCACTCAGGCCAAGCCGACCGGCGAGCAATACGCGCTGTTCCGGTCCTATCTCGACGCGCGCCATCCTGACGGCGGCATGGCCGACATGTCGATGCTCGACTACTCGATGATGATCGAGGACAGCCACATCGACACTTTGTTCACCGAATATCGTCAGCGCGGAGAAGGCGCCTTTGCCTCGCGCGGCGAAGGCCCCCTGCTCGCCGCCTGCCTGACCGACCGCCTCGCGGACGGGCTCTCGCTGGTCTACTCCTTCTACGCGCCGAACGAGCCTCGCCGTTCGCTCGGCGCCTACATGATCCTCGATCACATCGAAAAGGCGCGCAGCCTCGGCTTGCCGCACGTCTATCTCGGCTATTGGGTCGAGGGCTCGCGCAAAATGGCCTACAAGGCGGCGTATCTTCCCCAGGAGCGCCTCGGCCTCAACGGCTGGATGCGGGTCGATCGCGCTTAGGGCACGCTGTCGTTAGGTTGAGCCGGACCCCGCGAGCGAAGCGCGGCGATCCGGCGATCGAGGCGTCCGCCGATCGAGGCGCCTATGGAACGACTTGCGATTTGCTGGCGAGACCTCGATCGCTGGATTGCTTCGCTCCGCTCGCAAAGACGGTTCCACCGCAATGACGTGGCGTGATGGGCGCGCGGCTCAGCACTCGATGAAATTGACCGCGAGGCCGCCGAGCGACGTTTCCTTGTATTTCGACTGCATGTCGGCGCCCGTCTGACGCATCGTCGCGATGACGCTGTCGAGCGAGATCTTGTGGCGACCGTCGCCGTGCAGCGCCAGCGACGCGGCGGCGATCGCCTTGACCGCGCCGAAGGCGTTGCGCTCGATGCAGGGAATTTGGACCAGGCCGCCGACAGGATCGCAGGTCATGCCGAGATGGTGCTCCATCGCGATTTCGGCGGCGTTCTCGATCTGCGCATTCGAGCCGCCGAGCGCCGCACAGAGACCGGCCGCCGCCATCGATGAAGCGACGCCGACTTCGCCCTGACAGCCGACCTCGGCGCCCGAGATCGAGGCGTTCATCTTGAACAGCGCGCCGATCGCGGTCGCCGTCAAAATGATCGCACGCCGACCCGCGACCGTCGCGCCGGCGCAATGGTCGCGATAGTAGCGCAACACCGCAGGAACGACTCCCGCCGCCCCGTTGGTCGGCGCGGTGACGACACGCCCGCCGGCGGCGTTCTCCTCGTTGACCGCCATGGCATAAACGCTGACGTAGTCCATGATCTCATGCGCCGCCCGCGCGTTGCGCCCCGCATTGGCGACGAGACGGTCGTAGATCGCCTTGGCGCGGCGATTGACCTTGAGCGGGCCTGGCAGCGGTCCTTCGCGCGCGAGCCCCCGTTCCAGCGAAGCGAACATGGCGCCGATCACCGCATCCACCTCCGCGTCGGCATCGCCAGCCGGCCGCGCAGCGGCCTCGTTGGCGCGCACCATTTCGGCGATCGTGAGCCCGCTCTCGCTTGCGCGCGCGAGCAGATCCACTGCGTTGCGGAAGGGATAAGGAGCGGCGCTGTCTTCGCTCCCGCTCAATGGATCGGCGTCCTCGCGCGCAACGAAGCCGCCGCCGATCGAGAGCCAGGTCTCTTCGCTCACGATCTCGCCGGAGGCGTCGCGAGCGCAGAAGGCGAGCGTATTCGGGTGGCGCGCCGGCGTCGTGACGTAATCGAAGCGGATGTCGCTCGAAGGATCGAACCGAAGCGCGCGCCGACCGCCGAGAACGATCTCGCGCCGCCCTGCAACTTCGGCGACGAGGGCGTCCGCGCGATCGGGATCGACGCTCTCCGGCCGCTCGCCGCTGAGGCCGAGAATCACGGCTTTGTCCGTCGCGTGGCCCTTGCCGGTGAAGGCGAGCGAGCCAAAGAGAGTGACGACGACGCTGTCGACCCGGTCGATCGCGCCGCTTCGCGCGAGGCCGCCGACGAACGCGGCCGCAGCCTTCATAGGCCCTACCGTGTGCGAGGACGACGGACCGATGCCGATCTTGAAGAGTTCTGCGACCCGGATCAGGCGGCGTCTCCTCTTTGTCAGTCGAGTTCCTGGTCGCGCGCCGAGGCAGCGAGAACGGCGGCGACATAGGGCGCGAAGGACCGCGCCGTTTCCACGCGGAAATACTCCGCCCCGCGGCGCCACAGCACGATCTCCGCTTTCAGCAGCAGCGTGCGCGCGACCATGCCGACGGGAAACGCCGCGAGGTCGAGGTCGAGCGGGACGCCCGCATTGAGCAGCCGCGCCGCGGCCGCGCCGCTGACGTCGATCGCGCTTTGCCGGTGCGACACGTCGACCAGCGCATGCGGAACGCCAGTAAGCGCCGCCTCGAGCGCGCTCCCCAATTCCTGCGGCGCGTCCTCGGCGACGAGCAGCCACTCGTCCGGGCCCAACCACAGCGCCGCACGCGGCCCAGCGCTTTCGGCGCGCAGCGGAGCAGAGGGCGGCGTTGCGCCGAACGCGGCGCCGACCGGGGCGGCGACGTCCGCCCCGCCGCGCAGGATCCAGCGCGCGGCGAAGGGCAACGCTACCGCCTTGACCCTGGCGTTGTCCGGCAACGCGGCGCCCTCCAAGGGGGCGCGCCGCACGGCTTGCGGTATGGCGTCAGACATCGAGGCGCTTGCCTTCCTTGTCGTAGAAGAGAGGCTCGACGAGCTTGACCGGGGCAGTCCCGCCGTCCCGCGTCGTCGCGAACAGCGTCTCGCCGTGACGCGCGCGGCCGCCCGACACCAGCGCGAGCGCGAAGCTGCGCCCCAGCGTCGCGCTCATGTACGAGGACGAGACATGGCCGAGCGCGGGGGTTCCCTGCGGCGGCGAGGGATCGGCGACAATCTGCGCACCTTCATCGACGACGAGGCCTGGATCGACCGGCAACAGGCCCACCAATTGCTTGCGGCCCTCGCGCGTGAAGTTTGACAGCGTCAGCGAGCGTTTGCCGATGAAGTCCGGCTTGGAGAAGGCGACCATCTTCCCCATGCCGAGATCGTCTGGCGTCACCGTGCCGTCGGTCTCCTGGCCCATGACGACGAAGCCCTTCTCGGCGCGCAGGATGTGCAGCGTCTCCAGCCCGTAGACGACCGCGTCGACCTTGCGCCCTTCCGCCCAGATCGCCTCGAGCACGCTCTCGCCGAAGTCCGAGGGGACGTTGACCTCGAAGCCGAGTTCGCCGGTGAAACTCACCCTTGCGAGGCGCGTCGGCGCGCCGCAGATGAAGCCTTCGCGCACGCTCATATGCGGGAAGGCGGCGGTGGCGAGATCGATGCCCGTCACCAGCGGCTCGAGAATGCGCCGGGCGTTCGGCCCGTTGATTGCGATGGTGGCGTATTGCTCGGTGATCGAAGTGAACCAGACCCGCTTCAGATCCGTCCACTCGGTTTGCAGATAATCCTCCATCACGCCGAACACGCGCGCGGCGCCGCTGCTCGTCGTCGTGAGGTGGAAGCGGTCCTGCGCCAGTCGCATGACGACGCCGTCGTCGTAGATGTAGCCGTCCTCGGTGAGCATGAAGCCGTATCGGCAGCGCCCCACCCCGAGCTTGGCGAAGGAATTGATATAGAGCCGGTTGAGGAACTCGCCGGCGTCGGGCCCGACCACCTCGATCTTGCCGAGCGTCGAAGCGTCCATAATACCGGCGCTGGCTCGGGTCCCCAGGCACTCGCGCCGCACCGTGTCGGCGAGCGTCTCGCCGCTCCTGGCGAAAAAGGAAGCGCGCTTCCAGAGACCGGCTTCCTCGAATTTGGCGCCCTGGCGCGCCGACCAGGCGTGCAGCGGCGTTTCGCGGATGGGATCGTACAATTCGCGCTTGGCGAGCCCCGCCATGGTCGCGAACGTCACCGGCGTATAGGGGAGACGGAAGGTCGTGAGACCGACTTCGGCGATCGGCTTGCCGAGCGCCTCGGCGGCGATCGCCAGCGCGTTCAGATTGGAGAGCTTGCCCTGGTCGGTCGCCATCCCGGTCGTGGTGTAGCGCTTGATGTGCTCGATCGAGCGCATGCCTTCGCGCGTCGCCAATTGGATGTCGCGCGCCGTTACGTCGTTCTGAAAATCGACGAAGGCCTTGGTCAGCTCCTTCTCGCTCGCTCGCGCGGCGATCCCTAGCGCGCCGCCCTTGGCGGGCGGAGCGTTCTCGACTTGCGGCGCGAACGCCGATCCGCCGGCCGCCGCGGCGCCGGCGCTCGCCCCCTCGGCGAGCACGGCTTCGAGATCGAAGACGCCGCAGCACGCGCCCGCCGAGCGCTGGCCGGGGACTGGATCGCCGGGAAGGAAATTTTGCATGCCCTCGTTGAAGACGACCTTGCCGCGCGACTGCGAATAGAGGTTCACATTCGGCGTCCAACCGCCGCTCATGGCGATGAGGTCGCAGGCGATCGGTTCGCCCTTCCCAGGCGTTCCGTCGCTCCAGCGCTTGGCCACCAGCGCATGGGTGACGCGAAGGCCGCCGTACGCGCCGACGATCGCGGCGCTGGTCTCGACGCGGAGCCCGGCGCGGCGCGCCGCCTGAGGCAACGGGCCTTGCGCCTCGGCGCGCAGATCCGCGATCATCGCGATCTCGCAGCCGGCGGCCGCAAGATCGAGCGCGGCGCGATAGGCGGAATCATGCGCGGTCGCCACGACGATGCGCATTCCCGGTTTGACGCCGTAGCGTGTGACCAGCGTCCGCGCCGCGTCGGCGAGCATGACGCCGGGCCGATCGTTGTTCGGGAACACCAGCGGCCGTTCGTGCGCTCCCGTCGCGAGCACGACCTCCTTGGCGCGCACCTGCCAAAGCCTTTCGCGCGGCAGGCGCGGATCGGGATTGGCGAGATGGTCGGTGAGGCGCTGCTGGCCGGCGAGGAAGTTCTGCGCGTAATAGCCGAAGATTTGCGTGCGCGGCAGCAGCCGCACGCGCGGCGCGGCGGCAAGCTCGGCGAGGGCGGCGGTGAGCCAATCCGCGGCGGCGGCGCCGTCGATGGTCGCGTTCCGCTCGGCGAGCAGCGAGCCGCCGAACTCCGGCTGTTCGTCGAACACCATGACCCGCGCGCCTGCGCGACTCGCCGCCAGTGCGGCCGCCAAGCCGGCGGGACCCGCGCCGGCCACCGCGACGTCGCAATGGGCGTATTCGAACGCGTAGTGGTCGGGGTCGGCCTCGCGCGGCGCTTCGCCAAGACCCGCGGCGCGGCGGATCGCCGGCTCGTAAACCCTCTCCCAGGCGCCTTTCGGCTGCATGAAGGTCTTGTAGTAGAAGCCGGCGGGAATGAACGGCGCGAACACGCTGTTGACCGCCAGCGCGTCCCATTCCAGCGAGGGCCAGGCGTTCTGGCTCGTGGCGCGCAGGCCGTCGTAGAGCTCGATTTGCGTCGCCCGGAGATTAGGCGTCACGCGGCCCTTGCCGGCGTCGACGGCGACGAGGGCGTTGGGCTCGTCCGAGCCCAGCGACAGCACGCCGCGCGGACGGTGATATTTGAAGGAGCGCCCCATCAGATGGACGCCGTTGGCCAGAAGGGCCGAAGCGAGCGTGTCGCCCGCGCAGCCGGTATAGGCCTTGCCGTCAAAGGTGAAACGTAGCGGCTTGGCGCGATCCACGCGGCCGCCTTGGCTCAATCGAAACGCCCCTCTCATCGACCCCTCGCCTGCCTCCCGAGCGCGGGCGGTCATTGGATCGGCCATGACAACTCCCTGCTTTGAAGACAATGTAACGTCATGCGCCGGCAAGTGGGAACCGCTTTTTCGCGAGGCCTGCGCGAGAAAATGGATGGCGGCGTTGCGGCCCTCGAGCCGAACTTGCGAAACCCCACATCCAGGCCTATGTGACTGCCTAGTCACTCTTTGCCCGAGGATCCGGCTTTGTTCATCCAGACGGAAGCCACGCCTAATCCTGCGACGCTCAAGTTCCTGCCCGGCCGTCAGGTGCTGGAGGCGGGTACGTTCGAGGCGCGCGACGCCGCCGAAGCCGAGCGGTCGCCGCTTGCGAAAGCGCTGCTGGAGCTGCCCGGCGTCGGCGGGGTGTTTCTCGCGCCCGATTTCATCTCGGTGACCAAGACCGAGGGCGAATGGCAGCACCTGCGCCCGGCGGTGCTCGGCGTCGTCACCGAATTCTTCCTCTCCGGCGCGCCGATTCTGAGTGGCGAGAGCGCCGCCGCCGACGAGGAGTTCTTCGGATCGGAAGACGCCGAAACGGTCGAGACGATCAAGGAGCTGATCGAGACGCGCGTCCGCCCCGCAGTGGCGGGCGACGGCGGCGACATCACCTTCAAGGGTTTTCGCGACGGCGTCGTCTATCTCGGCATGAAAGGCGCCTGCTCCGGCTGCCCGTCCTCGACGGCGACCCTCAAGCACGGCATCCAGAACCTGCTCCAGCACTTCCTGCCCGATCAGGTGAAGGCGGTCGAGCAGGTCTGAGGGCCGCGAACCGCCAAAAATGCAGCCAGCAATTCGGGGCGGTCGTGGCGAGGTTCATCATCACCGTCCGCTCAATCGAAGCCGGCGCCTTCGGCGGCGGCCTGGGCAGGATTCGCTATCTCAGCGTTCCCGACGAAACGGCGCCTGCTCCGGCGGATGAAGTGACGCGACGGGCTTGGCTCGCCGCGATCATGGCGACCTTCACCTCCGAGCCGGCAGCGAGGGGAACGCCGCCGCTGATTACGGGAGACGCCCTCTTCATTGTCCATGGCTTCAATGAAGGGGCCGCCGACGTCGCCGCTTTGCACGACCTCATCGGCAAAGGCTTGGCCGCGAGCGGCGGCGGCTACGCGCCGACCCTGATCAGCTTCGACTGGCCCTCGGAGGGCTCCCCTTTCGCCTACCTCCCCGACCTCGACATGGCCGCCCGGACCGCCATCGATCTGGTCAACGCCGCCGTCCGACCGCTTTTGCGTGCCCAAATGCCGAATTGTCAGGTCAGGATCAACGCGCTCGCCCATTCGATGGGAGCCTTCGTGCTCCGCGCGGCGCTCGGCCACGCCGACGATGGGGACGTCACCGGAAGCGACTGGATGCTCGGCCAACTCGCGCTGGTCGCCGGCGACGTCGAGGCCTCGGCCTTCGCGTCGGGCGACAAGGACACCCAGAGCATGATGGGCCGCGCCTATCGGCTGACCAACTATTTCAACCGATATGACGAGGTGTTGCAGATTTCCAACGCGAAGCGGGCTGGCGTCGAGGAGCGCGTCGGCCGCATCGGCCTCCCGCAAGGCGCGCCGTCTTCGACGGTGAATGTGGACTGCTCGGGCCGCTTCGCCGCCTTGCCCCCGTCCGATCCGCTCGATCCGATCAAGGCTGCCGAGTTTTCGCACGGCTGGTATTTCAGCGATGCCAATTTCTATCGCGACTTGGCGCAGACGCTGAAAGGCGCCGTCGATCGAAACGTGGTCGCGATGCGCACGGCGGGAAGCGGCGGCGCCTTCGCGCTGGCGGTGTGAGGCCGCGCCCCTACTCCATCTCCACCAGTTTGCCCTCGCGCAGCGTCACGCGGCGATCCATGCGGGCGGCGAGGTCGAGATTGTGTGTCGCCACCAGCGCCGCGACGCGGCTCGCCTTGGCGAGCTCGGCGAGCGTGTCGAACACGTGGTCGGCGGTCTTGGGGTCGAGGTTGCCGGTGGGCTCGTCGGCCAGAAGAACGCGCGGCGCGTTGGCGACGGCTCTGGCGATGGCGACGCGCTGCTGCTCGCCGCCCGAAAGCTCCGCCGGACGATGTTTCTCGCGCGCCGCGAGGCCGAGATAGGCGAGCAACTCACTCGCCCGCCGCGCCGCCTCGGGCCGGCTGAGGCCCCGGATCATCTGCGGCAGGATGATGTTCTCGGCGGCCGAGAATTCGGGCAGCAGATGATGGAACTGGTAGACGAAGCCGATCTCGACCCGCCGCAGCGCCGTGCGCTTGTCGTCCGACATCGTCGCCGTCGGCGCGCCGCCGACATAGACCTCGCCGCCATCCGGCTTTTCGAGCAGGCCGGCGAGATGCAGCAGCGTCGATTTGCCTGAGCCGGACGGCGCGATCAGCGCCACCGACTGGCCCGGCCACAGCACGAGATCGGCGCCGCTCAGCACCTCGATCGTCGTCTCGCCGCGTCCGTAACGCCGTTCGATGCAGTCCAGCCACAGGGCTGGCGTCGACTCATTCATATCGCAGGGCCTCGACCGGATCGAGCCGCGCCGCGCGCCAGGAGGGATAGATCGTCGCAGCGAACGAGAGGAACAACGTCATCAGCACCACCGCGACCACGTCGTGCGTCTCGACGCGCGAAGGCAATTGCGAGAGGAAGTAGAATTCGGACGGGAACAGATTGACGCCGAGCAGCCAGCTCAGGCCCTTGCGGATCGCCTCGACATTGTGCGCGATGAGGAGGCCGAGCGCGAGCCCGCAGGCGGTGCCGACGACGCCGATCGTCGCGCCGGTGATCAGGAATATGCGCATGATCGCGCCGCGCGTCGCCCCCATCGTGCGCAACACCGCGATGGCGCGCGCCTTGTCCTGCACCAGCATGATCAGGCCGGAAATGATGTTCAGCGCGGCAACCAGAACGATCAGCGTGAGGATCGAGAACATCACATTCGCCTCGACGTTGAGCACGTCGAAGAAGTTCTTGTTGAGCTGGCGCCAGTCGGTGTCGATCATCGGCCGCTGCTCGGCGGCGCTGATCTTATCACGCAAGGCGTCGATATGGTCGGGATCGTCGACGTAGACTTCGATGACGTTGGCCTGGCCGTCGAGATTGAAATAGGACTGCGCCTCGGGGAGCGGCATGAAGACGAAGGTTCCGTCGAACGTCGCCATGCCGATCTGGAAGATCGCGGCGACGGTGTAAGCCTTCATGCGCGGGGTGACGCCGAACGGCGTCTGCACGCCGCGCGGCGAGATCAGCGTGATCTTGTCGCCGACCCGCAGGCTGAGGTGCTCGGCGAGCTTGGAGCCGATGGCGACGCCCTGGCCGGCGTCGAAGTTGGCGAGCGAGCCTTGGATAATATGCGCGGCGACGCCGGGAAGACGCTCGAGATCGGCTTGGCGGATGCCGCGAACCAACGCGCGCCGAGGAGCCGAACGGCGTCGTGGAGAAAGCCTGGCCCTCGACCAGCGGGAGCGCCAGCGTTACGCCGGGAACTTTGCTGACGCGCTCCGTCACCGCGTCGTAATCGGTAAGCGGCGTCTCGACCCCTTGCAGGAACATGTGGCCGTTGAGGCCGATCATCTTTTCCATCAGATCGTGACGGAAGCCGTTCATGACAGCCATCACGACGATCAGCGCGGCGACGCCGAGCACGATGCCGAGAAAGGAGAAGCCGGCGATCACCGAGATCGAGCCATGGGCGCGCCGGGCCCTGAGATAGCGCAGCGCGACCATCCACTCGAAAGCGGAGAACGGCCGGGTGGCGGCGCGCGGGGCGGCGTGTGCGGCCGTGGATTCGAGCGCGGAGACGGTCATCGGCGAGCGCCCTCATCCGGCCGCTTCGCGGCCACCTTCTCCCGCACGCGGGAGAAGCGCGCCTCTCCCGCGCGCGCCCGACAAACGCTACGCGTGTGCGGCGGAGAGAGGCTGGGGTGAGGGAGCGCGCTAGTAGCGACCGCCATCTTTTTCCTCACGCCTTCCCGCTCAACCTCGCGATCGCCGCGTCGACGCTGACGAGTTCGCGCTCGCCGCTGCGCCGGTTCTTGATCTCGACCTGGCCGTCGCCGAGGCTCTTGGGCCCGACGATGACCTGATTGGGCAGGCCGATGAGGTCCATCGCGGCGAATTTCGCGCCGGGGCGCTCGTCCCGGTCGTCGTAGAGGACATCGACGCCCGCCTTGCCGAGGTCGGCGTAGATGCGCCCGCAGGCGCCGTCGCAGGCCGCGTCGCCGACCTTGAGATTGATGAGGCCGACGGAGAACGGCGCGATCGACTCCGGCCAGATGATCCCGGCTTCGTCGTGGCCAGCCTCGATCAACGCGGCCGCGAGGCGGCTCGGGCCGATGCCGTAGGAACCCATGTGAACAAAATGCTCCTTCCCGTCGGGGCCGTTGACGACCGCCTTCATCGGCAGGGAGTATTTGGTTCCGAAGTAGAAAATATGGCCGACCTCGATGCCGCGCGCGGAAATGCGCTCTTCCGGCTTGAGCGCTTCGAAGGCGCCGACGTCGTGCTTCTCGGAGGTCGCGGCGTACAGCGAGGTCCATTTGTCGAACACGCCCTGCATCGCGCTCACGCTGTCGAACTCGATCGACTCGGCCGGCGGCGCGAATTGCAGATAGTCCTTGTGGCAGAACACCTCGCTCTCGCCGGTGTCGGCGAGGATGATGAATTCGTGGGAGAGATCGCCGCCGATCGGGCCGGTGTCGGCGACCATCGGGATGGCGGTGAGGCCGAGCCGAGCGAAGGTGCGCAGATAGGCGGTAAACATCTTGTTGTAGGAGTGGCGCGCGCCCGCGGCGTCGAGATCGAAGGAATAGGCGTCCTTCATCAGGAACTCGCGGCTGCGCATCACGCCGAAGCGCGGGCGGACCTCGTCGCGGAATTTCCACTGGATGTGATAGAGATTGAGCGGCAAGTCCTTGTACGAGCGGACATTGGCGCGGAAGATCTCGGTGATCATCTCCTCGTTGGTCGGCCCGAACAGCATGTCGCGCTCGTGGCGGTCGCGGATGCGCAGCATCTCCTTGCCGTAGTCGTCGTAACGGCCGGATTCGCGCCACAGATCCGCCGACTGCACGGTCGGCATCAGCAATTCGATCGCGCCGGCGCGGTTCTGCTCCTCCCGGACGATCGCGCTGATCTTGCTGAGCACGCGCAAGCCGAGCGGCAGCCAGGCGTAGATCCCCGCCGCCTCCTGGCGGATCATGCCGGCGCGCAGCATCAGCCGGTGCGAGGCGATCTCCGCCTCTTTCGGCGTTTCCTTCAGGATCGGCAGGAAATAGCGAGACAAGCGCATGGGATTGGACTCAAGGCGAGCGATCGGGCCGTCGGACGCGATTCGACTTGCGCGAAAATTGCGCACGAGTGGCCTTATGGCCTCATCGGCTCGCAAAGGGCAAGTCGGAGCGCCTGTCTGGCGGACGCTCACGCGTTCGTGATAGCCTGCCGACACCGCACAGGCGAGCCCTCCCGCGCTAATCGCAACAAGCATTTAGGGTGTCATATGAGCGAGCAGGAACGCGAGCTGAAATTTGACATCGATTTGAAGGACATTGCGACGCTCGAGGCTCACCCGCTGCTCAAGCGGGCGGAGAGTTCCGACCGCAAACATCAGCGCTCGGTCTACTTCGACACCGACCACGACGACCTTTGGCAAGCGGGAGCCGTCGTGCGCGTCCGTTACGAGGGCGGGCGCAAGGTGCAGACCGTCAAGAGCGGCGGCGTCGCCGTTGCGGCGACGGAGCGAGACGAGGAAGAGCGGGACATTGACGGCGACTTTCCCGACCTCTCGGGGATGCGCGCCGCCGGGCTGGCGCGGCTGTTGAAGAAGCGCAAAATCCGCGATCGCCTCGCGCCTAGATTTGAAGTCGACGTCGACCGCGAGACCTGGACCTTGCGCGAGAATTCCGTCGAGCTCGAAGTGGCGCTCGACCGCGGCAAGGTCGCCGCGGGGGTCGCCGCGAGCGATTTGTGTGAGGTCGAGGTCGAGCTGAAGCGCGGCGACGTCGCTTCGCTTTATGAGACCGCGCGACGCCTCGGCGCCGATGTGCCGCTCCGTCTCAATCTCGTCAGCAAGGGCGAGCGCGGCTATCGACTGCTGCACAACGATTGGGATCGGCCGCAGAAGGCTTGGCCGGTTCCCCTCAAGCGCGGCATGACGACCGCTGACGCTTTGCGCATGATCGCCGCCGAATGCATGAAGCAGTTCCTCCTCAACGAGCGGCTGCTGCTGCGCAAAAACACCGGCGCCGAGGTCGTTCACCAAGCGCGCGTCGCCATTCGCCGCCTGCGGGCGGGGTTCACCTTCTTCAAGAAACTGGTCGGCGACGAGCAATCGGCCTCGATCAAGCGCGAGCTCAAATGGATATCGGACCTGCTGGGCGAGGCGCGCGATCTCGACGTCCTCAAGTCGGATATCGTTGATCCAGCGGACAGCACGCCACCGGGCCGTGAGGCCCTCGCCGCGGAGGTGGAGCGTCGTCGCCTGACCGCCTACCAGAGACTCACGGAGGCCCTCGGCTCGCCACGCTATCGCCGATTGCTGTTCGACTTCGCGGAATGGATGGACGAAGGCGCATGGCGCAAGCAATCGGACGATTCCGCGATCCATGAGCCGATCGAGGATTTCGCCGCGGACGAATTGAAGCGCCGCACCCGCAAGCTGCTGAAGCGCGCCCTCCATCTCGAGGAGCTCGACGACAGGGCGCGTCACCGTGTTCGCATCGACGCCAAGAAGCTTCGCTACATCACCGAGTTTTTCGCCGCTGTCTTTCCCTCCCGCCAGACGCGGCATGAGAAGTTCCGCGACTTTCTCGAGGACATGCAGACGGCGCTCGGCGAGATCAACGACCGCGTATGGGCGCACGACTTCCTCGCCAGCCTCGCCCAGGAGGTTCCGCGTCGCGACAAGAAGGACGGCAAATCCGTGATGCTGTTCGCCGCCGGCGAGATCGGCCGCGACCTCGAACGGACCGACAAGGACAAACTGGTGCGCCGCGCAAGCAAAGCCGCGCAAAAGCTCGCAAAGCTGGCCCCGTTCTGGCGATAGCGCCAAGACGCGCCAGGGTCTGAACCGTCCCAGTCATTGCGAGCGAAGCGAAGTAATCCATTTGCGCCGGCTATGCCAGCGGAGGAATGGATTGCTTCGTCGCTCCGCTTCTCGCAATGACGATCTAACGTTAATTGCGGACGGCTCTGGCCGCCCCTACCCCAGCTCCGGGAAATCCTCGATCCGGAACTCGCTGTCGGCCCGCGCGCCCGCCTCGGCAAGCTCAGACTCGCGCTTCCTGAGCTCCACGCGCCGGATCTTGCCCGAAATCGTCTTGGGCAAGTCCGCGAACTCGATGCGGCGGACGCGCTTGTAGGGCGCGAGACGCTCGATGAGGAAGGTGAAGATCGACAGCGCCGTCGCGCGGTCGGGCAACTGACCCTGCGCCAAGACGATATAGGCTTTCGGCGTCGACAGGCGGATCGGGTCGGGCGCCGGCACGACCGCCGCCTCGGCGACCGCGGCGTGTTCGATCAGCGCGCTTTCCAATTCGAACGGGCTCAAGCGATAGTCGCTCGATTTGAACACGTCGTCGGAGCGCCCGATGTAAGTGATGTAGCCTTCGGCGTCGCGCGAGGCGACATCGCCGGTGCGATAGTAGTCACCCTCGAACGGCGGCGTTTCGCCGGTCTCGTTCTGATATCCGCGTGTGAGCCCCAGCGGCCGCGAGGCGAGCGGCAGCGCGATTTCGCCTTGATCCGCTTCGAGCCCCTCCGCATCGAGCAGGACCACGCGATAGCCGGGAAGCGGGCGGCCCATCGATCCCTCGACGATTTTCTGGCCGGGCGCGTTGCCGATCATCATCGTCGTCTCGGTCTGGCCATAAGAATCCCTGAGGCTCAGGCCCCAGGCGCGGCGCACGCGCTCGATGATCTCCGGGTTGAGCGGCTCGCCGGCCGAATTGACTTCGCGCAAGGCGACTTTCCACTGCGCGAGATCGAGTTGGACGAGTTGCCGCCAGACGGTCGGCGGCGCGCAGAACGAGGTGGCGTGGTGCGTCACGAGGTCGTCGAGCGCAGAGCGCGCGTCGAACCGGCGACCCAGCGCAAGGATCGTCGCCCCTGCGTTCCACGGCGCGAAGAAGCTCGACCACGCGTGCTTCGCCCATCCCGGCGACGAAATGTTGAGATGAACGTCGCCTGGCCTCAAGCCGAGGCCGAACATGGTCGAGAGATGACCGACGGGATAGCTCGCGTGCGTATGAAGCACCAGCTTCGGACGCGCCGTCGTGCCGGAGGTGAAGTAGAGCAGCAACGGATCGTCAGCGCGGGTCGCACCGTCCGGGTCGAAATGCGCGCCGTATTTCATCAGCGACTCGAAGTCGCGCCAGCCCGGCCGGGACTCGCCGACCGCGATGCGGACCGCCTCCTCGCCGCGGCCGGCGAATTTCTCCACATCCGCGCTGTCCGCGATGACGAAGCGCGCACGGCCGCGCGCGAAACGGTCGTCGAGATCCGCGCCGCCGAGTTGCGGCGTGGCGGGGATCACGACGAGGCCCAGCTTCATCGCGGCGAGCGTCGCGATCCACAGCGGCGCGACATTGCCGAGCATCAGCAGCAGCCGGTCGCCACGCTTGGCGCCGAGCGCGCGCAGGCCATTGGCGAGGCGCGAGGAGCCGTCGGAAAGCTCGGCGAAGGTATAGCTCTCGACCGCGTCGCCGAGAATCTTGAGCGCCGGGCGCCCGGCCGTCTCGCCGTTCGCAAGCTCGGCGTCGAACCAGTCGAGCGCCCAATTGAAGCGCTCGAGCTTGGGCCAGGCGAAGCGCGCCTTGGCGGCGTGGTAATTCTCGCCGTACGCGAGCAGGAGATCGCGGGCAAATCGGAACTGCTCGTTCGCCGCCATGTCGGTCACTCAGACTCACGCGTGATCTGCACGCGATCGGGATAGAAGGCGAGATGGTCTTTGATTGCGGCGACGCCGAGCTTCGGCGTCTCGTAGGTCCAGACAGCGTCGACGTCCTCGCGGTCGCCCTCCCGCAGGGAGAAATAGTTGGCGGCGCCCTTGTAGGGGCAAGTCGTCTGATGCGCGCTGCGGACGAAGAGCGTCATGTCCGCGTCCTCGCGCGGAATGTAAAGCACCGGAGGATAGGTGTGCTCGCGCAGTTCGAGCGCGCGGCGGCTATCGGCGATGATCCGCCCCCGCCAGCGAACGACGACGCGCCCCTGAGCAGGCGCGATCGTGATCTCATGATCCTCGGGCATGGCCGGCGCTCCTCCCTTTGGCCGCGGACTTTGCCACAGCGGAGCGCGCGCCGGAAGGGGGCGCTTTCCCCCTGTTATCTCCGCTTTTTCTTCGGCGCGTAAGGGTTCTCGCCGCCGCCGCGCATCGAAAGGCGGATCGGCACGCCAAAGAGGCCGAACGTCTCGCGCAATCCGTTGACGAGATAGCGCTTGTAGCTCTCCGGGATGCTTTCGACCTGATTGCCGAACAGCACGAAGAAAGGCGGGCGCGCCTTCGGCTGGGTCATGTAACGGATCTTCACGCGCCGGCCGGCGACCGCGGGCGGCGGCGTCGCGTCGACGACCGGGGCGAGCCAGCGGTTGAGCCGTCCGGTCGAGATGCGCACGTTCCAAACCTCGTGCGTCGCGACCACCGCTTCGAGCAATTTATCGACATGCGCGCCGGTGAGCCCCGAGACGGGAACAACACGCGTTCCCTTGAGCTGCGGCAACAGCCGGTCGGCCTCCGCGCGCAGTTCCTGCGCCTTGGCGCTCTTATTCTCGATGAGATCCCATTTGTTGAGGCCGATCACCACCGCCCTGCCCTCGCGTTCGGCGAGATCGGCGAGGGTGAGATCCTGCTTCTCGAAAGGGATCGTCGCGTCGAGCAGCAGAATGACGACTTCGGCGAAGCGCACCGCCCGCAGGGCGTCGGCGACCGCGAGCTTCTCCAGCTTCTCGACGACGCGGGCGCGGCGGCGCAGTCCGGCGGTGTCGAACAGCTTGATGCGGCGATCGCGCCATGTCGCCTCCAGCCCGATGCTGTCGCGCGTCAGCCCCGGCTCCGGTCCGGTCAGCAGACGGTCCTCGCCGAGGATGCGGTTGAGCAAGGTCGACTTGCCGGCGTTCGGCCGGCCGAGCACGGCGATGCGCAGCGGCTTGGTCGGATCGGCCTCGTTGCCGTCCTCCTCGTCGCCCAACACCAGCGGCGCGGCCTCGGCCTCTTCTTCGTCGCCAAACAGATTCGCCTCCGGCAGCGCGGCGACGAGCGCGTCATGCAATTCGCCGACGCCCTCGCCGTGCTCGGCGGAAAAGGCGATCGGATCGCCGAGGCCGAGGCCGAACGCCTCATAGGCGCCCTGGCGCCCGGCGAGACCCTCCGCCTTGTTGGCGATCAGGATGACCGGCTTGCCGGCGCGGCGCACCGCCTGCGCGAAATGCCGATCGGCCCCCGTCACGCCGGCGCGCGCGTCGATCAGGAAAAGGATGGCGTCGCTGTCCACGAGCGCCGCCTCGGTCTGCGCGCGCATCCGCCCGGCGAGCGAAACGCCGTCGCCCTCCTCCAGGCCGGCGGTGTCGATGATGGTGAAGACGAGGCCGCCGAGCCGCGCCTCGCCTTCGCGCCGGTCGCGCGTCACGCCGGGCTGGTCGTCGACCAGCGCGAGCTTGCGCCCGACCAGCCGGTTGAACAGCGTGGACTTGCCGACGTTCGGGCGTCCGATGATAGCGACTTTGGCTGTCATGATCGGCTTCGGCCGAAGCGCAGCGTCTGAACGCTCACTTTTTTACGGGGCGATTGGAGGCGACGAGGCCGAGCAGACTTTCGGCGCTGCGCCGTTCGACCTCGGGCGCGGTCGGGTCGGCGACGACGAGATCGAGCGACTTGCCGGCGCCGTTGTAGTCCCCGGCGTTCAGCGCGAGGACGCCCAGCGAGAGGAGCGCGGTGCTGCGATAGATCCCGTCATTCGCCGCCAGCCCCTCGAGCGCGCTCTTGGCCGCATCCGTCTGGCCGGCGTCGAGCCGCAGCAAAGCGCCCCGCAGCCGCGCCGCCTGCTCGAACTGCGCGCCGATCGAGGCGTCGTTCGCAAGCGCGTCGTAAGCGGCGATCGCAGCCTTCGGGTCGGTCTTGGATTTGATGGCGGCCTGCGCGAGCCGCGCGAGCGTCTGATAGCCGTGCGGGGCGTCGCCGGCGAGCTTGGCGAGCGCGGCGTCCGCCTCGGCGCCCTTGCCGTCGTGGTCGAGCGCCAGCGCCTGCTGGAAGGCCGCGCCTGCCGCCTGCTCGGCGGCGATCTGCCGGCTCTGGTAGAAACGCCAGCCGGCAGTCGCGATGACGAGGAGCACCGCGGCGGCGATGATAAGGTTCTGGTATTTCTTCCAGAACTCGGCCGCCTTGTCGCGGCGGACTTCCTCGTCGACTTCGTGAAATATGTCGCTCATCGTCTTGCTCGTCGCGTCTGGCTCGCCGCAGGACTGACGCCCGCGCAAAGCGAGGCCGTTAGCACGCCCGCGCCACGAAAGCGAGCCGCAAGCCGGAGCGCCGCCCAGGCGCGCGCATCCGGCGGCGCGACGATCCGCCGCATTTTGACCTTCTTCGAACGACGGTAAGCCGGAACTTAAGAAGCGTTCCAAAGAGAAGCCCAATTCAACCGAGCCTCGAATTGGGTTTGCGCCCCTACAAACTGCGCGTTTGCCGCGGTCGAAAGAGAGAGCCATGAACGATCTGAATTCCAAGAGCTTGAGCCGTCGCACCATCTTGATCGCGGCGGCGGGAACAACGCCGTTGCTGGCGATCGGCGCGCGCAGCGCCGCAGCGGCCGGGCTCTCGCAATCGGCGATCGGCTATCAAAACAGCCCCGGCAAGAACGGCCACGAGTGTGACGGATGCAATCTGTTCATCTCTCCCATCTCCTGCAAGACGGTGGACGGCGTGATTGCCCCGACGGGTTGGTGCAAGCTATGGGTCAAGAAGGCGGCCTGAGACCGCGCCACGAGATTGCCGCCGCCGGCCTCAGGAGTCCGGCGGCGGCTTTTCCGATCAAGCTCTCAATTCCTCAATTGCCGTGCGCTTTTGGCGAAAAACCAGCGTCCACTTTTTCGCCGCCCGCTCTATCGCTCCGCTGAGCGCGGCGGCGCGTTCGAAAGGAGCGGCCCGAGTCCTTCCGCCATGGTGGGGTGCGTTATGGCGGCGTCGCGCAGCTTTTGATAAGGCAGGTCCGCCAGAATTGCGGTCTGGACAGCGGCCATCACCTCACCGGCCTCCGAGCCGATCATCGCAAATCCGAGAATGCGGTCGTCGACTGCGCTCACCAGCGCTTTCATGAACCCCTCCGTCTCATCCGTCGCCGCGGTGCGCAGCACCCTGCTCATCGGCAGTCTGGCTACGCGCACGCCAACGCCTTGGCGACTGGCCTCGGTTTCGCTCAGTCCCACCCTGGCGAGCGGCGGATCGGTGAACACGACGTAGGGAAGCAGCCGATCGGTCGTGCTGTGGTTTCCGCCCGCCATGTTGTCCCTGACGACCCGGAAGTCGTCGTTCGACACATGGGTGAATTGCGGGCTGCCGGCACACTCGCCGATCGCCCAGACGCCGGGCGCGCTCGCCTGGAGACGCTCATTGACGCGGATAAAGCCGCGCGCGTCGAGCGCGACGCCGGCCTCGGCAAGCCCAATGCCGTCGGTGTTCGGGATGCGGCCGACCGCGACCAGAAGGTCGCTGCCCTCCACTGTTTGCTCACCCGAGGCGGTGCGCACCGTCACGGAGACATTGTCGCCCGAAACGCCACGCACGCTCAGCGGCGTCGCGCCGAGCAGAATCGCAATCCCCTCGTTCGCCAGAATGCGAAGCATCTGATCGGCCAGATCGGCGTCCTCGCGCGCCATGAGCTGACGGCCGGGCTCGATGATCGTCACGCGGCTGCCAAAGCGGCGGTAGGCCTGGGCCATCTCGACGCCGACATAGCCGCCACCAAGCACGATCAGATGCGCCGGCGCATAGTCCAGTTCCAGCGCCTCGATATGCGTAAGCGCGCGGGCGGCCTCGAGGCCGGGAATGTCCGGAATCGCCGCATGCGTTCCGACATTGATCACGACCTCGCCGCCCGTCAGCTGGCGCGTTCCGCCGACATTGAGAGCGACCTCGATCGTCTTTGGCGACACAAACCGGCCGCTGCCCATGATGAGTTCCGCGCCGCTCTCCCGGTAAGCGTTCAGATGAAAAGCGATTTCGCGCTCGATCATGCCCTGCTTGCGAGCGCGCACCTTCGCCATGTCGACGCTGACGGGACCGGTCAGCACGCCGAAAGCGCCCGCGTTCCGCGCGAGATGCGCGATCCTGGCGCTCCAGATTTCGTTCTTGCTCGGCATGCAAGCGACGGCCGGGCACGACCCGCCGACCCAGCGGCGTTCAACTACCGCAACTTTCTTTCCGGAGCGGCCAAGATGCCACGCGAGTCGCTTACCGCCCTGGCCGCTGCCCAGAACGACGACATCGAAATGCTCAGAACTCAGGCATCTCTACCTCCTCTGCATCGAAAGGCTTTGGCGGCGGCGTATCGCCGTCCGAGGGCGTTGCGACAGGTCGGCGGCCTTAGACCGGCGTCAATGCACGCCGCCCGAGGCGTTGAGGCGCTCTCCCGTCAGCCAGGCCGCGTCATCGGAAGCGAGGAAGACGACCGCCGGCGCAATCTCTTCCGGGCGGCCGAACCGCGCGCCGAGCGGCGTCGCCGCGATCATCGTTTCCGCAGCCGCGCTGCCGACGAAGCCAATCCGCTGATTGCCTTCGGTGTCGGTATAGCCCGGGGCGACCGCGTTGACGCGAATCTTGCGTGGTCCGAGTTCTTTTGCAAGCGCCAGCGTCAGCGTATCGATCGCCCCCTTGCTCGCTGCATAGAGGCTCGAATTCGGGACAGGACTGTCGCTCGCGATCGAGCTGATATTGACGATGCTGCCGCCCTCTCCCGGGAAATGTTTGATCGCCTGCTGAACCGCCAGCATCGTTCCGAGCACATTGATGTTGAAATGGCGATGGAACTGCGCCTCGGTGACGGCCTCGACCGGCCCGAAGTCGAAAATCCCGGCGTTGTTCACGAGCACGTTCGGCGCGCCCAGCGCCTTCGCCGCCTCCTCGAACAAGCGCGCCACATCGGCCGGCTTCGACATGTCGGCCCTGATCGCGACCGCCTTGCCGCCCGTCGCGGCGATGTCAGCGACGACCCGCTCGGCGCCCTCCTTGTCCGACGCGTAGTTCACCGCGACGGCCGCGCCCGCCTCAGCGAGGCCCTTTGCGATCGCGGCGCCAATTCCTTTCGACGCGCCGGTGACGATGGCGACTTTGCCCTTCAGGCTGTTCATCTCCACCTCCATTTGTGACTACGAGGCCGACGCCCTTTCTGGCGTCGGCGCTGCATTCATGCCGCTCGGCGAGCCTTGAGCTCGTCGAGGACCGGAAGCAGCTCGGAAGGATCCGGGCGGCGCGTGTAGTCTGGATTAACCTCGGCGTAGCGGATCACGCCGTCTTGGCCGATCACAAAACGGGCGGGCATCGGCAATGTCCAACTGTCGTCGCCGTTGACGAGCTCGAGATCGTTCTTGAACGTGTTCTTGTAGAGATCGACGAGATAATCTGGCAGGCCGAAACGTATGCCGAAGCTCGCCGCGACGTCGTTATGCGGGTCCGACAAGATCGGAAACTCGAGCTTGTTCTCGCGCTCCGAACGGCGGCTATTAGCAGCCGTCTGCGGCGAGATCGCGACGAGGCGGGCGCCGCGCTTCTCGATTTCGGGACGCGCGTCCTCAAGCGCTTGCAGATCCAGGCTGCAATAGGGGCACCACGCGCCGCGATAGAAGGTCACGACAAGCGGCCCCTGTTTCAGCAGTTCGGCCGAGGAGAGCGCGTGGCCATCCGCGTCCTTGAGAATGAAGGCCGGCGCCTGATCGCCGATCTTGGGGGCGCGGCTCGCGGCGCCGGAGGCGATGAGTTCGGCCGTCGCGCGATGCATCGGCTCATGAATCCAGGCGGGCGCGCTATAGGGCGGGCCGCCGGCCTCGAAGTTCTTACGGAACGCGTCGAGCTTATCCTGGAGCGACATGGAGACCTCCTGTCTGGTTGCGAGGAGAGAGTTACCCATGCCGCGGCGATAGGCGTAGACAGGACGCAGCAATTCTTTTCATTCCTGTGAGGAATAGATAGATGGACCGGCTGGCGGCGATGCAGACCTTCGTCAAGGTGATCGAGACGGGTTCGTTCTCCGCCGCCGCGCGCCAATTGCGGCTTGGTCAACCCGCGGTCTCCAAGACGGTGGCGCAACTCGAAGAGCGGCTCGGGACTTCACTCCTCCTGCGATCGTCGCGCAGCTTCAGCGCGACCGAAGCGGGGCGGATCTTCTACGAACGCGCGAAGCTCGCCATCGCCGAGGCCGACGAGGCGGAACTCGCCGCGCGCGGCGCCGGCGCCGGCCTTGTCGGCCGCCTGCGGGTCAGCGCAGCGGTGACTTTCACCCGCTTGAAGATCGTGCCGAAGCTTGGCCGCTTTCTTGCCCAGCATCCCAAGCTCGAGATCGAGCTCGTCCTCGACGACCGCAATGTCGATCTTGTCGGCGAGGGCGTCGACGTCGCCCTGCGCATGGGGGTGCTGACAGATTCTGCATTGACGGGCCGCAGGATCGGCCGCAGTCGCCGGCGGGTCGTGGCCACGCCCGGCTATTTTGCGCGCGCTGGCGCGCCGCTCGAGCCGCGCGATCTCGAGCGGCACGAGGCGATCATCTACACCCAGCGCGGCGGCGGCGCGGCCTGGACCTTCGTCAAGAACGGCGTCGAGGAGAGCGTCGCGCTCAGCGGCCGCATTCGCTCGACGGCGGCTGAGGCGGTGCGCGAGGCCGTGCTCGCCGATCTCGGGCTAGCGGTCGCCAGCGACGGCATGCTCGGCGTCGAGCTCAAGAGCGGCGCGGTGCGCGAGGTCTTGGCCGACTGGCGGCTTCCCTCGATCGACATCTGGGCCGTGTTCCCAACCGGCCGGCGCGCCAGCGCCAAGGCGCGCGCCTTCGCGGCTTTCGTCGAGGGCGAGCTGGAGGCGGAAGGATGATGGACCCGTGCGCCCGTTCGCCCGTGCGCGCATAGCGGCAAGCGGGACGGCCTTTTGCGTTTGATCTGAACCTTCTCCGTCTTTGCGAGCGAAGCGAAGCAATCCAGTGGCGCCGACGATGCAAGCGGAGGAATGGATTGCTTCGTCGCTGCGCACCTCGGAATGACGATCCAAACTGCCCCTAGGCAAATTCCATGATCACGGCGTCGACGGCGAGGGAATCGCCTTCCTTGGCCAGGATCGTCTTGACCGTCGCATCGCGCTCGGCGAGCAGCACGTTCTCCATCTTCATCGCCTCGACGATGCACAGCGGCTCGCCGACCTTCACCTCCTGGCCCTCGCGCACCACGATCGATTTGATCAGGCCCGGCATCGGGCAGAGCAGGAAGCGCGACTGGTCGGCGCCCTTGCGCTCGATCATCAGCGCGGCAAGTTCGGCCTCGCGCTGCGTGTAGACGCGCGCGGCGACCGAGACGCCGCGATGGGCGAGCGCGAAGCCGTTGAGGATCGGTCGAACCTGCACCACCACCGGCTTTTTGTCGATATCGCCGCGCCAAACCAGCTCGCCCGGCGCCCAACCTGAATTCGATCCGCATCCGCCGCCGATCGCCGAAGACGATCTCAACGGCATCGCCGACAGGATCGACTTCGACGTCGATGCGCGCCTTGTCGAGAAGGACGATGCGCTTCAGTTCGAACCGCAACCGCGCCGCCTCACGCAACTGCCCGGAGATGCCGCGTTTGCGAGTGTTCTGGACATGATCCACATGCGCCGCGACGGCGGCGAGCGTCAGCTCGGTCTCGCCGGTCGCGGCGAGCGGCGAAAACCCCTCAGGAAATTCCTCGGCGATGAAGCCTGTCGACAGTTTGCCCGAGCGCCATCTGGGGTGCTGCATCAGCGCTGAGAGAAAGGGAATGTTGTGGCGGATGCCGTCGATGACGAAGGCGTCGAGCGCGTTCGCTTGCGCATCGATCGCGCTCAGCCGGTCGGGCGCGTGCGTCACCAACTTCGCGATCATCGGGTCGTAGTAGATCGAGATTTCGCCGCCCTCGTAGACGCCGGTGTCATTGCGGACGGTGACGCCTTCGGCGCGCCCTTCCGCCGGCGGGCGGTATTTGACCAGCCGCCCGGTCGAAGGCAGGAAGCCGCGCGTCGGATCCTCGGCGTAGACGCGGCTCTCGACCGCCCAGCCCTGAAGCTTCACGTCCGCCTGCGTCAGGCGCAGCCGCTCGCCGTAGGCGCTGCGGATCATCTCCTCGACGAGGTCGACGCCGGTGACGAGTTCGGTCACCGGATGCTCGACCTGCAGGCGGGTGTTCATCTCCAGGAAATAGAAGCTGCGATCCTGGCCGGCGACGAATTCGACCGTGCCGGCCGAATTGTAGTTCACCGCCTTGGCGAGCGCGACCGCCTGCTCGCCCATCTTTCGGCGCGTCTCTTCATCGAGCAGCGGCGACGGCGCCTCTTCGATCACCTTCTGGTTGCGGCGCTGGATCGAGCATTCGCGCTCGCCGAGATAGATCACGTTGCCGTGCTTGTCGCCGAGCACCTGGATCTCGACGTGGCGCGGATTGACGATGAATTTCTCGACGAACACCCGATCGTCGCCGAAGGAGGATAACGCCTCGGACTTGGCGCGCGCGAAGCCCTCCGCGACCTCGTGGCGGGTGTGCGCGATCCGCATGCCCTTGCCGCCGCCGCCGGCCGAGGCCTTGATCATGACGGGGTAGCCGATCTCGTCGGCGATTTCCGCCGCCTGTGCCGGGCTCTCGATCACGCCGAGGTGGCCAGGGACGGTCGAGACCTTCGCCGCATTGGCGAATTTCTTCGATTCGATCTTGTCCCCCATCGCCTCGATCGCGCGGGGGTTGGGGCCGATGAAGACAATCCCGGCCTCGGCGAGCGCGTGTGCGAACGCCGCCCGCTCGGAGAGAAAGCCGTAGCCCGGGTGGACGGCCTCGGCGCCGGTCTCCTTGCAGGCGGCGATGATCTTTTCGATCGAGAGATAGGATTGCGCCGCCGGCGGCGGCCCGATCGCGACCGCCTCGTCGGCCATTTCGACGTGCAGGGCGTCCTTGTCGGCGTCCGAATAGACCGCAACGGTCCGAATGCCCAAACGCCGCGCGGTCTTGATGACTCGGCAGGCGATTTCACCGCGATTGGCGATCAGGATTTTCTTGAACATCGCCCCCTCGGAGGACGCCCCCGGTTCGGGAGCCTTTTCTCCTCGGGGTTCTATTGGAGCGCGCGCGCCGCGTAAACAGCGCTCTGATCCCCTCCATGGAGAAGCTCAGGCGCGGGCGCCCCTCAAGGCTTCCTCGACGCCGTTCCAGCCGCGCGTCGCCCGGGCGCTCACGGCGCCGAGGAACCAGGCCGGCGCGCTTTGAGCTTCGGCGAGCGCCCCGGCGAGCGCCGCCAGGGCGTTGGCCGAGGCGCATTCGTCAGCCCGCGCGATCAGCCATCGCGCCTGCTCTTCGCTGATGACGCCGGTCGGCCGGGCCTGCCAGACGATATGCCCGACGACCTTTTCGACGAAGAAATCCGTCCATTCCGGAGCATTGGCGAGGCCGGCGCGCTCGACGGCGAACAATTCGTCCGCCGCTTCGCGCGAGACCCAGCCGTCGGCGAACACCTCACGCCGCAACCACGCGACGTCCATCGCACTGACTTTGCGGCCGTGGATCATTGCCGAGATGATCGTCCGGCTTCGCTCGACTGTAAACGCCATAACGCAACCCATTTCGACGCCCCTGCCGCTTCGTTGGCGGCTTGTTGCGAGCGATCCTGGGCCGCAAACTTTGCCAGGTGGTGAACTCGGCCGCCCGCCTGCCGAGAGGGTTAAGGCGTGGCAAAGGCTCATGGTTTCAAGAAGATGAAGGGCGTGTCGGCTCGCGGGCGCTTGCCGGGATCAAATCGAGTTCGATCCGAGCCAGGTGGCGTCAACGACCATCAAGGCCGGTCGCGCTCGGCGCGCACCGCGTCGGGCCGACGGCCCCGTCTCGCGGCGGGTTGCCAAGCGCGCGCAGTTCGTCGATCGCCGGGCGCTCCGCCGACTGGCGAAGCTCATCGAGCGGACAGTCCGCGGCTTGCAGGGCGGCGGAGTCGTCCAGGTCGATCCCAGGCCGCCAGCCGCCGCTCGCCAAGCTGACAGGCGGCAGGGTCCGCTCGACGTTCCGAGTGGACGCCTTCTCATTGACGACGCGGCGCAGCCCGTCCTCGTGCAAGGGAGCCGCCATTCTCCACTCCGTTTTATACGCCCTCAAAGCGGAATATTATCGTGCTTCTTCCACGGGTTCTCGAGCTTCTTGTTGCGCAGCATCGCCAGCACCCGAGATAACCGCCGCCGGGTCGAGTGCGGCATGATCACCTCGTCGATATAGCCGCGCTCAGCGGCGACGAAGGGCGATAGGAAGCGCGCCTCGTACTCCCGCGTCCGCTCGGCGATCTTTTCGGGATCGTTCATGTCGGCGCGAAAGATGATCTCGACCGCCCCTTTGGCGCCCATCACGGCGATCTGCGCGGTCGGCCAGGCGAAGTTGAGGTCGCCGCGCAGGTGCTTGGAGGCCATGACGTCATAGGCGCCGCCGAACGCCTTGCGGGTGATGATGGTCACTTTCGGCACGGTCGCCTCGGCATAGGCGAACAGGAGCTTGGCGCCATGCTTGATGAGGCCGCCGTATTCCTGGTCCGTCCCCGGCAGGAAGCCCGGCACGTCGACGAAGGTCACGATCGGGATGTTGAAGCAGTCGCAGAAGCGCACGAAGCGCGCGCCCTTGCGCGACGCATCCGAGTCGAGCACGCCCGCGAGGGCCAGCGGCTGATTGGCGACGACGCCGACCGTCGTCCCCTCGATGCGCGCAAAGCCGGTGACGATATTTTTGGCGTGCGCCTCCTGGATCTCGAAGAAGTCGCCCTCGTCGGCGATCTTGGTGATCAGCTCCTTGATGTCGTAGGGCTTGTTGGGATTGTCGGGGATGAGCGTGTCGAGCGACATGTCGATCCGCTCGGGATCGTCGAAGGTCGGCAGCTTTGGCGGCGCCTCGAGATTGGAGGCCGGCAGGAAGTCGATCAGGCGGCGCATCTGCAACAGCGCCTCGACGTCGCTGTCGTAGGCGCGATCGGCGATCGAAGAGCGTGTCGTATGGACCAGCGCGCCGCCGAGTTCCTCGGCGGTCACGGTTTCGTTGGTCACCGTCTTCACCACGTCCGGGCCGGTGACGAACATGTAGCTCGTGTCGCGCACCATGAAAATGAAGTCGGTCATGGCCGGCGAATAGACGTCGCCGCCCGCGCACGGGCCCATGATGACCGAGATTTGCGGAATGACGCCCGAGGCGAGCACATTGCGCTGAAACACCTCGCCGTAGCCCCCGAGCGCGGCGACGCCCTCCTGAATGCGCGCGCCGCCGGCGTCGAACAGGCCGATGATCGGCGCCCGGTTCTTGATCGCCATATCCTGGATCTTGGTGATCTTCTTGGCGTGCTCTTCGCTCAAGGAGCCGCCGAAGACGGTGAAGTCCTTGGCGAAGACGAAAACGGTGCGGCCGTTGACGGTGCCCCAGCCGGTGACGACGCCGTCGCCGGGGATCTTGGTCTTCTCCATGCCGAAGTCTGTGGCCCGGTGCTCGACGAACATGTCGAATTCTTCGAACGAGTCGTGATCCAGCAACAGTTCGAGGCGCTCGCGGGCGGTCAGCTTGCCCTTGGCGTGTTGCGCGGCGACACGCTGCTCGCCGCCCCCGAGGCGAGCACGGGCGCGGCGATGTTCCAAGCGGGCCAGCATCTGTTTCAAGGCAAGGTCTCCCCGACTGTCTTTCGCCGAGGAATAGCATGACGCCTAGGCGGCGGAAACGCCCGTGAACGCCCCGTCAGTCGGGCTTGACCTTCTGAGGGGACGGCTCGGCCTCGGCCGAGCTCGCAGCCGGCGCGGCGGGCGCCAGCCGGACGACGTCGCCGTTCTGCAACGTCTCCGGCGGGCTGTCGATCACCTTTTCCTGCGGGCCGAGGCCGGCGACGATCTCGACACGGTCGCCGAAGTCGCGGCCGAGGCGGACCGTCTTCAGCACGGCCTTGTTGTCGTCGCCGAGCACTGCGACCTGGATCCCGCGGTCCGAGGGAATCAGCGCCGTCGCCGGCACGCGCACCATGTTTGGCGCCGACGGCAACTGGAAATGCACCTGGGCGTAAGCGCCTTGCGCGAGCGCGCCGTCCGGATTGTCGGCCTGCAACTCGATCATCATGCTGCGCGAACCGGCGTCCATGGCGTGCGAAGTCGCAACCACGGTCGCCTCGAACTGCCGCCCCGGATATTGCGGCATGTCGAAAGTCGCCTTCAGTCCCGCTGCAAGTTGGCCTGTGAAGGCTTGCGGAGCCTGGACGTAGATGCGGACTTTGTGCAGGTCCGAGACCTCGAACAGCGGCATGCCTGCATTGGCGCCGCTTCCGACATTGACCAATGCGCCGACGTCGGTGTTGCGCTGGGTCACGACCCCATCGAACGGGGCGACGATGTTCTTGAAGTTCTCGAGCGCTTGGAGCTGGCCCACATTCGCCCGGGCGCCGTCGGCGATCGCCTTGTTGGCCGCAGCCGCGCCGGCCTTCTCGTCATTGGCCTGCTGCGACACCCACTGCGAACCGACGAGGGCCTGCCAGCGCTTCGCCGTGACGATCGCCACCTTCTCGTTGGCCTCGGCGGTCGCCAGATTGGCTTTCGCTTGCTCGAACTGCTGATCGAGATCCGGCGTGTCGATCACACCGAGGAGTTGGCCAGCCTTCACATGGGCGCCGATGTCCTCTTGCCAGCTCTTGAGATAGCCGGAGACCCGGGCGTAGATCGGCGCCTTGAAATAGGGCTGGATCGTGCCGGGAAGCGTAAGGCTTTCCTCCACCGTTCCGCGTTCGACCTTGGCGAGCTGCACGGTGGGGACGGCGGCTTTGTTGGTCCACTCCACCAGTTGGCGGCCGGCGACGGCCCGGCTTTCGATGCCGCGCGCCGCGATCGCGCAAGCGATGGCGAGTCCAGCGGCGCCGGCGAACCAAAGGAAATGACGGCTCGGATATTTGATCGCTTCAGTGGACATCGGTCGCTCCAAGCGGCTGCAGATGAGAGGGACTGGCCGGCGTCGAGGCGTCCGCGGCGCGCCGATCCCGGGCGTGCACGAGACTGAACAGCGTCGGAACCAAGAAGAGCGTCGCGCAGGTCGCGAAGCAGAGACCGCCGATCACCGCGCGGCCGAGCGGCTGATTCTGCCCGGCCTCGAGCGCCATCGGACACATGCCGATGATCATCGCCAGCGCCGTCATCAGCACAGGCCGGAAGCGGGTGCTGCCGGCTTCGAGCGCGGCGGTCACGGCGTCGGCGCCCTCCTCCAACCGGGTGCGGCCGAAACTGATGACGAGAATCGAGTTGGCGGTGGCGACGCCCATGCACATGATCGCGCCGGTGAGCGCCGGAACCGACAAGGTCGTCCCGGTCGCGAACAACATCCAGACGATGCCGGCGAGCGCGGTTGGCAGCGCCATGATGATCACGAACGGATCGAGCCAGGACTGGAAGTTGACGACGATCAGGAGGTAGATCAGGACCACCGCCATCGCGAGGCCGATGATGAGCTGCGAATACGCGCTCGTCATCACCGTCACCTGGCCGCGCAGCACGACGTTCGCGCCCTTCGGCACGTCGTGCGCCGTGTCCCGCATCACGTGCCGGATATCCGCCGCCACAGCGCCGAGGTCGCGTCCCTGCGGCGTCGCGTAGATGTCGATGACCGGGCGGACGTTGTAATGGTTGACGACGGCGTCGCCGGGGCTCCGCGTGACCGTCGAGAGGCCGCCGAGCAATTGCGCCGTCGAACCGGCGCCGGCGGTGACGGGCATTTCCCGCAGCGCGTTCATCGTGTCGAAGTCATGCTGCGGCGTCTGCACCGAAACTGCGTAGGAAACGCCGTTCTTCGGGTTCAACCAATAGGTCGGGAATGTCTGCGTGCTGCCGGCGAGCGTCGTCAGCATGCTCGTCGCCGCGTCCTTCTCGCTCAAGCCCACCAGCCCTGCGATCGAGCGATCGACGTTGACGTTCAGCGTCGGTTGCTCGAACTCCTGCTGGATGCGCGCGTCGGCGACGCCTGGAATGCGAGCGATGCGCGACAGAACCTCGTCAGCGTATTTTCTATCCGCTTGCAGGTTGTTGCCGACCACCTGCAGATCGATGGGCGCAGGCACGCCGAAATTCAGGATCTGGGTGACCATGTCAGCCGGCAGGAACGCGAAGGAGACGCCGGGAAACAAGCCCGGCAGTTGCTCGCGCATGGCTTTGACATAGTCAGCCGTCGGCGCATGATCCGGCTTCAGCATGATCAGGATGTTGGCGTCCTCGACGCCGATCGAGCCGGAATTGTCGTAGGCCATGTTGATGCCGCTGACGGGCAGGCCGATGTTGTCGACGACGCTCGCCAACTGGTCGGAGGGAATGATCTTGTGGATCGCGTCGCCGACCCGGTCCGCGATCCGCGTCGTCTCCTCGATTCGCGTGCCCGTCTGCGCCCGCAAATGCAGCTTGATCTGGCCGCCGTCGACGTTCGGGAAGAAGTCCTGCCCGAGATAGGGCGCCAGCGTGAAGGACAGCGCCGCCAAACCCAGGAAACCGGCGATCACCTTGACGCGGTGAGCGAGACACAGCGACAGCAGACCGGCGTAGTAGAGGCGGATCGTCTCGAAGCGATGTTCGAAGCCTTGCTGGAACCGCACCAGCGGGTTGCGGCTCGGGGCTCCGCCGTGGCCGTGGGCATTCTGGTTGCGCAGCAGATAGTTCGCCAACGTCGGCACCAGCGTGTAGGTCAAGAGGTAGGAGGCGATCAGCGCGAAGACGAACGCCTCCGCCAGCGGGCGGAACAGATAGCCCGCGACGCCGCCGAGGCCGAACATCGGCACGAAGGCGATGCAGATGCACATGAGCGAGACGGTCGCCGGGACCATGATCTGCCTGGCGCCGTCGACGATCGAGGTCTCGATGTCGTCGCCGAGATCGAGGTGGCGGTTGATGTTTTCGATCGTGACCGTGGCGTCGTCGACGAGAATGCCGACGGCGAGCGCCAATCCGCCGAGCGTCATCACGTTGATGGTCTCCCCGATCACCGAGAGGACCGTCAATGAGGTGAGCACCGCGAGCGGAATCGTGACGGCGATGATCAGCGTCGAACGCCAGCTGCCGAGAAACAGCAGAATCATCATCGCGGTCAGCGCGGCGGCGATCAGGGCCTCGCGAATGACGCCGGACACCGCGTCCGTCACGTAGCCGGACTGGTCGCCCACGGCGTCGAGCTTGAGGCTCGCGGGCATGGTCGCGGCGACGCTCGGCAGCAACGACTTGATGCCGGAGATGATGTCGAGCGTCGACGTCGCGCCCGACTTCTCGACCGCCAGCAGCACGGCGTTTTTGCCGTCGACGTGAACGACGTTGGTCTGCGGCGGATATCCGTCGTGCACATAGGCGACGTCGCGCATGTAGATGACCGTTCCGTTGACGGTCTTGATCGGCAGATCGTTGAAGGCGGCGATCGTGCTCGGGGAGTCGTTCAGATTCACCATGTATTCGAACTTGCCGATCTTCTGCGTGCCGACCGGCGTGATGAGGTTCTGAATCGACAAGGCGTTGACGACGTCATTGGCGGAAATGCCGTATGTGTGCAGCGCCTGCTGGTTGAGATCCGCCTGGACCTGCCGCACCTTGCCGCCGTAGGGCAGCGGGATCGAGGCGCCGGCGACCGAAGCCAACTGTGGACGGATGAAGCTGGTTGCGTCGTCGAACAGCTCCGTATCGGGCAGCTTGTCGCTCGACAGCGCGAGCTGCAGGATCGGCACGCTGGAGGCGTTGAAGCTGAGGATCAGCGGCGGCGTCACGCCCGGCGGCATCTGCTTCAACACCGTTTGCGACATGGCCGAGACCTCGGCCAGCGCGGCGTTGATGTTCACGGTCGGCTGGAAGAAGATCTTGATGATCCCGTAGTTCGGAATCGACTGCGATTCGATGTGCTCGATGTCGTTCACGCTGTTGGTGAGCGAGCGCTCGTAGAACGAGACGATGCGGCCCGACATGTCGTCCGGCGGCAAGCCCGTGTAAGTGAACACGACGCTGACGACGGGAATGTTGATGTTCGGGAAGATGTCGGTCGGCGTACGAAGCGCCGAGGCGACCCCGAAGATCAGGATCAGGAGCGCCATCACGACGAAGGTGTAGGGGCGCTTCAGCGCGATCTTGACGATGCCAACCATGTTTTCCTCGCGTGGCCGTCCATGAGGCCGCCTCAGCGGCGCGGCGCCCCGAAACCTCGAGTGTTGGAGTTCAGCGGAGAGCGCCGTCAGCGCCAGTTCTCCGCGTAGAGGCGCAGGGGCGCCCCCCTCTGCGCATTGGCGACGAGTTCGACGAGATAGGCGCCCGCATGGCGGACCGCCTCGTCGGACAAGGCCGAGCCGGTCACCGCTGCGCCGCGCGCGTCGAGGCCGCGCTGGGCGAGCGAAGCGACCTCGTCGCGCAAGCCCGAGAAGCCGCCTTGCCCGCCGGAGGCGCATTGGATCAACCGGATTTTTTGGTCGATCCACATGGGCTGCGGGAGCGGCTGCCCCAGGCTCGCCCCGATCGCCAGAACCCCCGCGCAATTCCACCGCAGCCGAAGCGCGACATGAAGGGAGAGCGAGCCGGCGGTTCCGAATCCAATCAGCACCAGGCGGCTCGGGTCCAAGCGCCGCATCCGCAACAAACTCTGGAGGATAGGCTCGAGATCGCGCATTCCGCTCTCGAACTCGCCATCGAGCTCGCCATTCGCTGCGTCGGACTTGGCGACGCCGAGATCCGATGTCTCGAACGCCTCGAAAGCCGCTTCCGGCAACGAGGTCGCCCACCGCTCCGCGACGAGGTTCATCTGCGCGCTGGAATAAGTCTCGTCGTGCAGCAGAACGACCAACGCCTCCGGCATCCTCAGAGCGGTCTGGCCCAGTCGAAATTCGTGGGAAATCTGCATCGCCCTTCCCCATCACGCAGGAGGCCGGCTAAGGCTTCCCGGGAGGCCGGCTAAGGCCTTCCCCGGCGGGGAAAATAAAATCGATTTTAAGTATGACGCAAATGCATTGACATCACGCGGCCATTCATGCCGCGCATTTCTGTCTAGAGGCTGCCTGCGACCGAGACGACCATCTCCCGAAGCCACCGGTGCGCGGGGTGGCCGTCGAGGCGCCGATGCCACGACATCGTCGTACGCACACGCGGCGGGTCGAAGGGAAATTCGCTGATTTGCAGAGGATGGTCTCTGACGAGTTCCTGCGCGACGCGGCGGGAGAGCGTCGCCGCCATGTCGGTCTGCACGAGAATCGCCGGGGCGGACAAATACGGCGCGCGCAGCGCGACGCGGCGCTGGGTCGAATGAGAGGCGAGCCACTTATCGATGAAGCTCGTGTCCTCCCGGCTCGATGAGATCTCGAGATGGGGGATGGCCCCAAGCGTTTTCGCCGTCAGCTTCTGACGGCTCGCCGGGTGGCCCCGGCGCATCACAAGCACATAAGGGTCTTCGAACAGCGGCGCCGCAACGAACCGCTCCCCCTGACCCGCCGGGGCGCCGATCGCCAGATCGATATCGCCGCGGTCGAGCCGATCGACGAGGTCCAGCGTTCCGCTCGGGCGCAGATCGAGGTGAACCGCCGGCGCGGCCGCCAAGGTCGCGGCGACGAGCGGCGGGGCGAGCACCACCGCGGCATAGTTGTTCAGCGCCAAGGCGAAGCGCCGATCGGACGAAGCGGGATCGAAGCTCGCCGGCTCGAGTGCGAGCTGCATTTCGCTCAACGCCTTGCGCAGCGGCAGGGCGAGCATTTCGGCGCGCGCCGTCGGCGCCATGCCCTCCGGCGTGCGCACGAACAGTTCGTCCTTCAGCATATGGCGAAGGCGGTTGAGGGCGTGGCTCATCGCCGGCTGGCTGAGGCCGATGCGGCTCCCCGCCCGCGTGACGCTGCGCTCCTGCATCACCGCGTCGAAGACGATGAGCAGATTGAGATCGAAAGCGCCCCAGTTCATCCCGTGACCATTCGACCCTTTCGTCAGACCAACGCCAGCGCCAGCGCCGCCGCTTCGAAGTCGCGCCAGCGCGCCTGACGGCGTGCGCCCGCCTCCGCGTCTTCGCCCCATTGCGAAATCTGGAAATCCTCGCCGACATGGGCGATGCGCCAAGCCTCTTGCGCGGTGAGGCGGCTCCGCGCGACGGCGAGGGCGAGCAGGACCGAGCCCGTCAGCGTCGTCATGACGTGCAGCCCGGCCAGCGCGATCGGCTGGTCGACGGCTTCGAGGCAAGCCCGCACCGCGTCGAGCGCGGCCTCCGGCTGGCGGCTATGGACAATGCCTTCCGCGACGACAAAATGCGCCCCGAGCGTGTCGGCCGCCCAGGCGAGGATGGGGTCGAATGCAGACGCCTCCGCCGCGACCAGCGCCTCCGGCGCCTCCGCGCGGTAGCAGAGAAGGTCGGATTCGGCGTAGCGCGCGATCTCGGCGCGGGTCGTCTCGAGCGTCGCCGCCACGCCGTCGAGCGCGGAATTGACGAGGCGGGTCAGAGGCATGGCGGCGGGATCGATCGTCTCGCCCTGCCCGGCCCATTCCGCGGCCATCGCCTCGGCGAGCGCGCGGCTCGGCGACAGGATCGGATTCTTGGCGGGAGTCCTCGCGCGTCGCCCATCCAGGAGCAAGGCGAAGCCGCCGTCCGCCTCGCCGACGCTGGCTTGCGCGTAGAAACGCTTGAGCCCGGCGGAACGCATCGCGGCCTGCGCCGCGCCCATCGGATTCCCTGGCGTCTCACTCATCGGGGGCGTCCTCGATGGGGTCGCGTTCGGCGGCGTCGAAGCCGAACATGTCGAAGCTCTTGCGCATGTGCTCGGGCAGCGGCGCGGTGACGTCGATCATGCCGCCACGAGGGTGAGGCAGAATGAGCCGTCGCGCCAGCAGATGCAGCTTCGGCTCGACCCCGGGCGGCACAGCCCGCAGCGGATCGTTGCGCGCGGGATCGTTGTCGGGCCGGCGATTGTATTTGGGATCGCCGACGATCGAATGACCGATCGCCTCGCAATGGGCGCGCAACTGGTGGGTGCGGCCGGTGATCGGACGCATCGACAGCCAGGCGAGTCGCGGCGCCACTTTGTCGACGATGGCGTAGAGCGTCAGCGAGTGCTGGGCGTCGGGGTCGCCGTGGCGCGCGACGCGCATACGCTCGATGTCGGCGCGGTTCTCCTTTCCGCCGCCGCGATCGTCGCCCATGCCGGCGCCCTTGGCGAGAAACATCGAAATGCGCCCCTGCGCGGGCTTTGGCACGCCTTCGACCAGCGCCCAGTAGATTTTCTTCGCGCCGCGCGAGCGGAAGGTGGCGCCGAGATCGGCCGCCATCTTGCGGGACTTCGCCACGAGCAGGACGCCCGATGTGTCCCGATCGAGCCGGTGCACGAGTACGGGTCTTTCGCCGCGCTTGTCGGCGAGGGCGGCGAGCATGCCGTCGATGTGGCGCTTGGTGCCGGAGCCGCCCTGCACCGCGAGACCATAGGGCTTGTTGAGCACCATCACGTCGCGATCCTCGAAAAGGATCATCGCCCGCACCGCCTCGGCGTCGCGCGGGTCGGCGGGGCGCTCCTTCGCAGGCGCGGCGGCGGCGGCGAGCCCGAGCGGGGGCACCCGCACGCTCTGGCCCACCTCGAGGCGGGTCGAAATCTCCGCCCGCTTGCCGGCGACGCGCACCTCGCCCTTGCGCACGATCTTGTTCAGATGGGCCTGCGGAAGATCGGGGAAGCGGCGGCGGAACCAGCGGTCGAGCCGCATCCCCGATTCGTCTTCGCCGATCTCGTAAGTGGCGACTTTGTTCTCTCCGCTCACGTCAGGCTCCGCGCCAGCGACAGGTCCGCCCCGTGGACCCTGGAGATCGAAAGATTTCAGGACGCGCCGCAGCAGGCCGCCAAGTCCGGCCCCTACGAAAACGAGAATATAGGCTTGCATGACCGGCCTATAGCGCAAGCCCGCCGCGTGCGATAGGCGCCGCGGCGGGACGAGAACCGGCCTGGCGTCCGCGTGTCGATGTCGTACAATCCCGCGAGGCCTGTAGTCTTCGATTTCGAGAGCGTCATGACCTACGAACTTTACTATTGGCCCGGTATCCAGGGGCGCGGCGAGTTCGTCCGCCTCGCGCTGGAGGCCGCCGGGGCGGCTTATATCGACGTGGCGCGCGAGCGCGGCGAAGGCCGGGGCGTCGCGGCGATGACGAAGATCATGCGCGGCAAGGGCGACGGCCCGGCCCCCTTCGCGCCGCCGTTCCTCAAAGGCGGCGATCTGATCGTCTCGCACGTCGCCAATATCCTGATCTATCTTGGTCCAAAGCTCGGCCTCGCGCCGCGCCCGAAAGCGCTGATCCCCTTCGCGCACGGCGTGCAACTGACGATCACCGACTTCGTCGCCGAGGTCCACGACACCCACCATCCGATCTCCAATGACCTCTACTACGAGGACCAGAAGAAGGAGGCGAAGGCCCGCACTATGGCCTTCCTCGACAATCGCCTGCCCAGGTTCCTGGGTTATTTCGAGAGCGTGCTGACTGAGAACCCCGCCGGGCCGCGCCACAGCGTCGGCGGGGCCCTGACGACGGTCGATCTCTCGCTGTTCCAGATTTGCGAGGGTCTTTCCTACGCCTTCCCAAGGGCGATGGCGAAATTCTCGCGCGATTATCCCGCTCTTGCCGATCTGAGCGATTCCGTTCGGACGCAGCCCGGCGTCGCCGCCTATCTTGCGTCGCCGCGCCGCTTGCCTTTCAACGAATTCGGAATTTTCCGCCACTATCCCGAGCTCGACCGGGACGCGACGTGAGCGTGGATCAATAGAGGCCGGGAATCAGCCGCCAAGTGCGCGCGCGGTAGGTCTCGTACTGCGCGCCGAACGCCTCCGCCAGCAGCGCTTCCTCGGCGCGCATGCGTGCGACGAGGGGCGGCAGCAGACACGCCGTCAGCAAAACGCCGACGCCGGAACGAAACGCCAGCGCCCAGCCGAGCGTCCCTATCAAAAGTCCGAGGTAGCTGGGGTTGCGGATGACGCCGTAAAGACCGTCGGTGACGAGCTCATGCCGAGGCTGGAGCGCGACGAGGCCGCTGAACCGCTTGCCGAGCACGAACACCGGCGCGATTCGCAGCGCGCCCCCGCCGATGCTGAGCGCGACCCCGAGCCAGCGCGTCGTTTCGCCGTCGATCGTCAGGACGTCCCATCGGTCCGTCATCGCCGGAAGATACCCGAGTAGCAATCCGATCAGCCGAAGACGGCCAGCACCCAGCGGTTGCTGCGATCTTCGCGCACGCCGGAGCTCAGATTGCCCCTGGTGAACAGCGCCGAGGCGCTCAACGCGAGCGTGACCGCGACAAGAGCGAGCAGAGCCGGATGCGAGGCGAACGCGGCGACGCCGCCCTCGCCGACGACGGACAGCGCGAGATAGGCCAGCACGCTGATCGTCGTGAAGACGGCGATTTTCGGGCTCAAGGTCATCGCAGACTCACCGGCGAAACAAGGGCGATTAACCAATTGTAAACGATTTCCGCGTCGCGGGAGCTTCTTACCTTGACGGAACATACAGGGAACATATAGAGGATATACACCAAACGCAGGAGGTCGGGATGGCTCGTCATATGGTCTCTGCATTGCGCGAAATCTGGGAACTGGCGTCGATCGCCGCTTTTGTGGCGATGATCGCCATGGCGGCGCGGGCCTTCGGAGCCTGACGCGAGGGCTTCGAGACCGAGCGCGCCGGCCTGCCGGCTTGGCGGACGGCGCGCGCTGCTTTATCAGTCGCCCGCCGGCGGCGACGCGCCTCGGCCTAAGTTTCGCCGCTGGAGTTTTACGCGCTTGCCGCCCAGGGTCTCCCTCATTGTCGTCGCAGCGGGCCGCGGCGCGCGGATCGGCGCGGCGACGCCGAAGCAATATCTCGATTGCGCCGGCAAGCCGCTGCTCGCGCACGCCCTCGAAGCGCTCGCCCGCGCGCATGACTTTTGCGCCGCGACCGTCGTCATTCATCCCGACGACCGCGAGGCTTATCAGCGCGCGCTCACGTTCCTGACCCCCGAGGCCGCCGCGCGCTTCGGTCCGCCGGCGCTGGGCGGCGCGACCCGCCAGCAGAGCGTGCTCGCCGGCCTCGAGGCGCAGAGCGCGGCGACGCCGGATCTCACCCTCGTTCACGACGGCGCGCGCGTCTTTCCCTCGCGCGCGCTGATCGCAAGGGCGATCGCGGCCGCCGCCGAGCACGGCGCCGCCGTGCCCGCGGTCCGCTGAGCGACACGATCAAGCAGATCGACGCGTCCGGCCGGATTCTCGCATCGCCCGATCGCGCCTCGCTGCGCGCCGTCCAGACGCCGCAGGCGTTCGGCTTCGCGCTGATTCTCGACGCGCACCGGCGCGCGGCGCGCGAAGGGGTCGCCGACCTCACCGACGACGGGGCTGTCGCCGCCTGGGCCGGCCATGCCACCTATGTGTTCGACGGCGACCCGGAGAACGGCAAAGTGACGACGCTTCCCGACTTGCGCGCGGCCGAGGCGCGACTGATGGACGCAGCGCCGCCGACATCCGGGTCGGCCAGGGTTACGACGTGCATGCTTTCGCGCCGGGCGACGCGGTCTGGCTCGGCGGCGTGCGCATCCCCCATTCCCAGGCGCTCAGCGGCCATTCCGACGCGGACGTCGCGTTGCACGCGCTCGCCGACGCGCTCTATGGCGCGCTCGGCGACGGCGACATCGGCGCGCCACTTCCCGCCGTCCGATGAGCGGTGGCGCGGCGCCAATTCCTCGATCTTCCTCGCCCACGCCGTCGGCGCGGGTGCGTGCGCGCGGCGGCATCGTCGCCCATCTCGACGCGACGTTGATCTGCGAGGCGCCGAAGATCGGCCCGCACCGCGAGGCGATGCGCGCCCGCATCGCCGAGATCGCCGGCGTCGCCATCGACCGCGTCGGGGTCAAGGCGACGACCTCGGAAGGCCTCGGGTTCACCGGCCGGCGCGAGGGCATCGCCTGCATGGCGAGCGCGACGATCCGCCTGCCGGCCACGCGATAGGCCGCCTGGACGCGCTGGCCCGCCTGGGCCTCGCTTAGCGCCTCCCGCGCTCTACATATTGCAGAGGCGCCGGGCGCTGCGACGCCCGCATTCGGGAGGCGAGCGCCGATGACTTTTCTCGACCGCGCGGACGCCGGCCGCAAGCTGGCGATGGCCCTGAGGTCCTACGAGGACCAGCATCCCGTCGTGCTCGCTCTGCCCCGCGGCGGGGTCGCGGTCGCCGCGCCGATCGCAAGAGCGCTCGCCGCGCCGCTCGACGTCGTTCTCGTCAGGAAAATCGGCCTGCCGTTCCAGCCCGAGCTCGCCATGGGCGCGGTCGTCGACGGCGACGCGCCGATCGTCGTGCGCAACGAGGAGGTGATCCGCGCCGTCGGCGTGACGGAACGGGAGTTCGCGGCCGAATGTGCGCGCGAACTGGCCGAGATCGAACGACGGCGGTCGCTGCTTTTCGGCGACGGCGCGTTCACCGAGATCAGCGGAAGTTCGGCGATCGTCGTCGATGACGGCGTCGCCACCGGCGCGACCGCCCGTGCGGCGCTGCGCGCGCTCCGTAAGCGCGGCCCGAAGTCGCTGATCCTCGCCGCGCCCGTCGGCGCCCCCGAAACGCTGGAATCGCTGCGCGCCGAAGCCGACGCCGTGGTGTGCATCGAGGCGCCTGCGGACTTCGCGGCGGTGGGCTCGTTCTACGCCGATTTCCGCCAGCTCAGCGACGACGACGTCGTCGCGCTGCTCGCCCCGTTCCGTCCCCGCGGCGCGCCACGCCTTCGCAATGAACCGGGTCTGAGCTAGAAAAGCGGGGAGCCATCGAGGAGTGAGCCATGCGCTGGTCGCTGACGATAGGCCGCTTCGGCGAGACGGCGGTGAAGATCCACGTCACCTTCCTGCTGCTGCTCGCCTGGATCGGTTTCAGCGCGTGGCGCCAGCAGGGCCCCGCCGCGGCGCGCGACAGCATCGTCTTCATCGTGCTTCTCTTCGTATGCGTCGTCCTGCACGAATTCGGCCATATCCTCGCGGCGCGGCGCTTCGGCGTCAAAACGCCCGAGGTCACCTTGCTGCCGATCGGCGGCGTCGCGAGCATGCAGAGCCTGCCGGAGAAGCCGGTGCAGGAACTCATCGTCGCGATCGCCGGCCCGCTCGTCAATTTCGTCATCGCGATCGTCTGTTCTCATTCTCGGCGGGATCAATGGGGCGGATTTCGCCGGACTCGACGATCCGCGCCTGTCGCTGCTCGCGCGCCTTGCTGCGGCCAACATCTATCTCGCACTCTTCAATCTCGTGCCGGCCTTTCCGATGGACGGCGGCCGCGTCCTGCGGGCCCTGCTCGCCATGCGCTACAGCCGCGCGAAAGCGACGCAGATCGCCGCCGCGATCGGACAGGCTTTCGCCTTCGTCCTCGGCTTCGTCGGCCTGTTCGGCAACCCGCTGCTCATCTTCGTCGCCATCTTCGTCTACATCGCGGCGTCAGCGGAGGCGCAGATGACGGCGGTGCACGAATCGGCGCGAGGATTCAGCGTCGCCGATGCGATGGAGACGCGCTTCGCCGCCATGCCGGCCGCCGCCAGGCTCTCCGAGGCGGTCGACACGCTACTCGCCACCGCGCAGCAGGAATTTCCGGTCGTCGACGCCCATGGCAAACCGATCGGCCTCATGATGCGCGACGACATCCTCGCCGCGCTGAAGGACCACGACGGCAATGCGCCGGTCGTCGACTTCATGCGGGCGCCGGTCGAGACGGTGCGGGCGACCACGCCGCTCGAAAGCGCCATCGACCGCGTCTACCAACAAGACGGCGCGGGCCAGTGCGTCGTCGATCGCAACGGGGTGCTGGTCGGCGTGCTCACGCGGCAGAACATCGCGGAGTTGATGATGATCAGGTCGCTGCGTCCGGATTGGCGCTTCGATCGCGCCTCGCGCTTCGCCGCCAACTGACGCCTGGAACTCGAACTCGTCTCGCGTGTTGACTTCGAGTGCGCAAAGCGCGCGCCGACAACGCCAAGGAGTTCGTCCATGAACCGGATCATCTTCGCGGCGGCGTGCTCGCTGCTCGCTTTTCCTGTCGCCGCCGAGACGCTCGGCGAAAAAACCGGCGTCAACGAAACGCTCGGAATCGCGCCGACGACGCACGACTTCGTGCAGGAAGCCGCCTCGAGCGACATGTACGAAATCCAGTCGAGCAAGTTGGCCGCCGACAAGCTGAACGGGCCTGGCAAGGCGTTCGCCGAGGAAATGATCAAGGATCACACGAAAACCTCGGATCAACTCGCGACGCAGGCCACGGCGGAAAACGTGCCGCTGCCGACCACGATGGGCAGCGCGCAGCAAAAGCTGATGGATCGGCTGCAGGGCCTCAACGGCGACGACTTCAGGAAGCGCTATTTCGACGATCAGGTGAGCGCCCACAAGGACGCCGTTTCGCTCTTTGAGCGCTACGGCAAGGGCGGCGACAACATTCAGTTGAAGACCTGGGCCGGGCAAACGCTTCCGACGCTCCGCCATCACCTCGAGATGGCGCAGAACCTCGACAAATAGCTGTTCGCCGTCGCTCGTTTTCGACGCGCGGATGTTCCGAACGTGACCCCGCTCACGCTCGGAGGGAACCCCATCGCGCCCGCGGCGTTTCATAGACATCCCCCTCCACGATCATAGGAGCAGACAATGCACTCCTTGAGACAGCAGCTCATCATGACTGTGGCTTCAGTCGGCATGGCGGCCGGAATGATTGGGTACGCAGCCGCACAGGACAACCCGAACAACGGCGACACGAACCGGCCAGCGAGCGAGCGCATGGAGAAAGGGAATAAGGCGGAGAGCCCACAGCGCAACAAGATGAACAACACGATGGGCCAAACGCAGGACAATCAGCGTGGCGGCGCCGCGGCAGAAACGCCGAGGAAGGCCCAGAACGCTACGGGCGCGGAGCCCCAGGGCGCCCAGAGGACCGGACAGAACGCCGATCAGAACGAGCATAACAAGCGCGACGAAACTCGCACCGGTCAGACCCAGATGCAGAAGCCTGATCAAGGCGAAGGCCAAAAGACCGGTCAAAGCCAGGGCGAGCGCAAAGGCGAGACCCAAACGCGCGGCGCGCAAGGCGAGCCCGGCAAGGGCGACGCGGATACGCGGACCGGACAGGACCAGCAGCGCAATCGCGATCTCGACACGCGACCGGCAGGCTGAGCAGCAGCGCAACCGCGACGTCGACACGCGCACCGGACAAGGCGAGCGCGATCAAGGCAACGGCGCAACCGCTGCAACCGAGCGCGATCGGAACGGACCGCGTCAAGGCATGAACGTCCGCGTGAACGGCGATCTTCATATCTCTGAGGAAAAGGCCACCCGCATCAGCGAGAGCCTGAGAAACAGCGGCCACCGTGAGAACGTCAACGTCGACGTGCGCGTCGGCGCGCCATTGCCCGCGAACGTGCGGCCGATGCCGTTGCCGCCGGACGTCGTCGAGTACGCCCCCGAATACCGCGGATACGACTACGTCGTCGACAACGACGAGATCATCTTCATCCAGCCGGAGACGCACATCGTCGTTGGAACGATCGACACCGGCGCAGCCACCGCGCAAGTCGACACGGGACAGCAACTCGCGCGAGCGAAGCCTTGCCCGGTCGATTAGCCGCGATGGATTAGTCGTTCAAATCAATGCCGCCGTTGCCGGCGCAAGCCGACCGTAACGGTAACGCTCGCCAATGACGGCGTGACTCAGCGTGGAGGGGCTAGTGTTCGGTCGCGGTTTGCTCCTCCTCGCCCTCCTGCTCGCGATCGCGTCGTCGATCGCCACGAAGGTCACGATCGCCGCCAGCAGCGTCGGCGGAGAGTTGGCGGGCGCCGTGAGCGACCTCAAATGATCGCCCTTTGACGAACGCGCCAAATTATCGTCCCTTGGCGCAATGGCGCCGACCCTCATCTCCATCCAGTCTCATGTCGTCTACGGCCATGTCGGCAATTCGGCGGCCGTATTTCCCTTGCAGCGGCTCGGCTGCGAGGTGTGGCCGGTTCACACGGTCCAGTTTTCCAGCCACGCCGGCTATCAAGGCTGGCGCGGGCGGGCGTTCGAGGCCGCGCTGATCGACGAATGCGTCGCCGGCCTCGAAGCGATCGGCGTCCTCAGCCGCTGCGACGGCGTCATCTCGGGCTATCTCGGCAAGGCGGAGACCGGCGAGGCGGCGCTGCGCGCCTACGCAGCGGTCCGGGCCGCAAATCCGCGCGCGCGATATTTCTGCGATCCCGTCATCGGCGACGAAGGGCGCGGCGTCTATGTCGACCCGGCCGTTGCCGACTTCTTGCGCGAGCGCGCCGTTCCCGCCGCCGAGGTCGTCACGCCCAACGCTTTCGAACTCGCGTGGCTCACCGGCCGCGACGTCGGCTCGCTCGCCGGACTGCGCGAAGCGCTGGCGCTGTTGCGCGCGCGTGGGCCCAAGGTCGCGCTCGTGACGTCGGCGCGGCTCGAAGTCGACGCCCTCCGACGCGCTCGACATGATCGCCTGCGAAGGCGACGTCCTCTGGCGCTTGCAGACCCCCAAGCTGCCGATCGCCGTCAACGGCTCGGGCGACCTCGTCGCCGCCCTGTTCTTTCTCCATTGGCTGCGGACCGGCTCGGCGGCGCAAGCGCTTGCCAGCGCCGGTTCAGCCGTCTACGCGGTGGTGGCGGCGACGGCGAAGGCCGGCTCGCGCGAATTGCAGATCGTGGCGGCGCAGGACGAGATCGTGAACCCTTCACACCGCTTCGCCCCCGAACCGATTTAGGAGCGCCCATGCGCCGGGCCTATCATCTGCTCGACGTCTTCACCGATGCGCCGCTCGCCGGCAATCCGCTCGCCGTGGTGCTCGACGCCCAGGGCCTCGACGACGCGCGGATGCAGGCGATCGCGCGCGAGTTCAATCTTGCCGAGACCGTGTTCGTGAGCGAGCCGCGCGATCCCGTCAATTCGGCGGCGCTGCGGATTTTCACGCCCGCCCGCGAATTGCCGTTCGCCGGCCATCCGACCGTCGGCGCGGCGGCGCTGCTCGCGCATTTGCGCGCGCCGCAATTGCTCGCGGCGCAGGACCTGCGCATCGTTCTCGAGGAGAAGGTCGGCGACGTCGTCTGCGTCGCGCGCCATCGGCGCGGCAAGGCGCTGGCGGCCTACTTCACCCTGCCGCGCCTGCCGCAGCCGGCCGGCGCAGCGCCCGAGCGCGGCCGAACTCGCCAGCAAGCTCGGGCTCGAGCCGGAGGACATCGGCTTCGGCGCGCACCATCCGACCGTCTTCGGCGCCGGCGTCGATTTCATCTTCGCGCCGCTGCGCAGCGCCGTCGCGCTCGCCAAGGCGAACCCGGACCGCTCGCTCTGGGGCGAAGGCGGCGGCCCCGGCCTCTATCTCTATACCGACGAGGCGAGCGAGGGCGCCGCATATCGCGCGCGCATGTTCGGCCTCGGCTGGGGCATCAGGGAGGATCCGGCGACCGGCTCCGCGGCCTCGGCCTTCGCCGGCGTCGTGATGAAATTCGACCCGCCCGGCGACGGCGAGCACACGCTCGTCATCGAGCAGGGCGTCGAGATGGGACGCCCGAGCGCGCATCGCGCTCGGCCTCGAGGTCGAAGGCGGCGAACTGCGCGCGGCGACGATCGGCGGCTCCGCCGTCATCATCGGACAAGGAACCCTCGACCTGTGAGCGCCTCGCGCCTCCTCGAGGTCGCCGAGATCGACCTGCGTCTGGAGGCGCGGCCGTGGCCGTTCGCGCAAAGCGAAGCGGAGCGGATCGCGGCGCATTGGCGAAAGCGGCAGGCTGAGCGCCCGCATCTCTTCAACGGCCGGGTGCTGCTGCTCGGGCGCCACGCGCTGGAGACGCGCGCCGACGGCGCGAATACGCTGCGCGGCGCCTTTTTCGAGGTCGATTTCGCGGCCTTTCTCGCCTGGAGAGACTTCGGCTTTCCCGACCGGTCAACCTTCAACTGCTTCTCGGCCGCCGCGCTTCTCAGCAGCGACGGCGCCTTTCTGCTCGGCGAGATGGCGGCGCACACAGCCAATGCCGGCTCGATCTATTTCCCGGCCGGCACGCCCGATCTCAGCGACGTCTTCGAGGGCCGTGTCGATCTCGCCGCGAGCGTCGCGCGCGAATTGGCGGAGGAAACCGGCCTGTCTCCCGACGACGTCGCCTTCGGCCCAGGCTGGACGCTCGTCTACGACCCGCCGCACGTCGCTTGCATTAAGATGATGCGCCTCGACGAGACCGCCGAGGCGGCGAAAGCGCGCATCGAAGCCTTTCTCGCCAAGGACCCGGTCGCCGAACTGTCGCGAATTCATGTCGTGCGGCGGCCCGAGGACCTCGACGCCCCCCGCTCGCGGGGCTTCGTCGCCGACTTCCTCGCATTCGCCTTCGGGCGATAGCGCTTGCTACTGTTAGATGTAATCGGCGAGACTCCCTCTCCCCGCAAGCGGGGAGAAGGGATCCTCTGCGTCAACCTCGCGCGCGCACGTCGCGCTCAAAGGCTGGTTGGGTAGCCGTGCCGCTTGCGCGAGGCGATAATCGTCGCGCGCGCCTGGGCCTCATGGCCCTCCGAGCACTGCTGCTCGGCGACGGCGATTTCCGCCTTGATCTTATTGTAGACGGATTGGGCGACGTGACCCATGGCGAGATCGTTGTCCTGGATCGCCCGATAGCGCGCGATATCGCCGACGCATCCCTCGCCCCCGGGCATTTGGAAGTTCGAGGGGGTGACGTCCGTCGACGCCGGCGCCGGCGCGGCCGCTTGCGGCGCGGGCGCTGGCGAATTGCAGGCGGCGAGCGCAAAAGCGGCGAGGACCATCAACGACTGGGGCTTCATATGTTGTCTCCTCCGGGACGCCCGGGTCTTGCAACGTCGCAAATGGGGAGGCCGCGTCAAGAGCGAAAACGCAGCGCAAAGGCGCGATCCCCATCGGCGGCTCGGCGGCCTCGAGCCTTGGGAACGTCGCCGCAAAGCGCTACAACGTCCCGCCACATGTCGGAAACTGACGATGAAGCCTGCCGCCGCCGCCAGCGCCCTAAAAGTCCAAGCCGCCCTCGGGGCGAGCTACCAGGTGTTCGAGTTCGAGGCGAGCACGCGCACGGCCGCTGAAGCCGCCGCGGCGATCGGCTGCTCGGTCGCCGAGATTGCAAAGTCGCTGGTGTTCCGAACTGAGCGGTCGAGCCGTGCGGTGCTGGCCATCGTCTCAGGGGTCAGCCGGGTCGATGAGCGCAAGCTCGGCGAGATCGTCGGCGAACGCCTCGTCCGCGCCGACGCCGACTTCGTGCGCGAGAAGACGGGTTTTGCGATCGGCGGCATTCCCCCGCTCGGCCACGCCGAGCCGTTGCTCACCGTCATCGACGCAGCGCTCGACAGCTTCGAGACGATTTGGGCGGCGGCCGGAACGCCCAACGCCGTTTTCCCGGTCACGCCCGCCGACCTGTTGCGCCTGACCGGCGGGACCAAGGCCGTCTTCGCGCGGTAGCGCCAGGCGCGTTCCGCGGTCAGGCTTGCCCTTCCGCTTCGCAATCGCGGTCCCCGGCGTCTGCGTCGCATCGCGCAGCCCGGCTCCGGCTGCGCGTCGACCTTCGCGCCTCCACATGACCCGCCGTCGCTGGGCTGTGGGCCCAAAGCCGGACAGCCAGCCTTAGAACAATCCCGATTTGGGAATCGCAGGTTCGCTGGAGGTAGCGACCCACGGCTGTCACAGGCGCGATTCTGCGAAAGCAAGAGGCTTCCCCAGCGCCGCACCCCTTATCCACTGCGGGCGAGGCGGAAAGGTTACTCATTTCTGAACACGATCCTGGCAGAAATATTGCCTCGCGTTAGCCGTGGTTTTTGAACTGTATCGCGGAGGGATCGTGCAAAATCGTCGGCGCACGCAAAGAAATCGTACATGCCTGGAAGGACGACTCGATTTCAATCACTGGCAATCGTCAATGGATTGCACCGTAAAAAATCTTTCTAGCGATGGAGCAAGAATTTCATTTGCAGATTACACCCCGCTTCCCGACGCGTTCGATATTACAATTTGTAGCCGTCGCGAGTCCTATAAAGCGAAAATGATTTGGCGTAACGCGACAGAAATAGGTTTGTCGTTCGCTAGACAGGACAAAGGCAACGTAATATCGATCGATACGACGCGAACAATTCGCCGGCTTGAAGCCGAGCGCGATGCATTAGCGAAACGCATCGCCGATATGACTTATCCGGTATAGGCGCTCGTCATGATAAGATGGGCGATATCTTTCATCATCGATCGAATCATATTTTTGACCGTCGTTTATTGGCTCCTCCGTTCCCTCGCCGGGTCGCAGGTTCAAAGCTTCGACGCGATCGAGCAGTGGGTGGACCAAGTCTCGCCGTTCGCGCAGATCGGTCGCGCGCTTCACTAAGAGCGCGCTCAGCGACGCCTCGCCTTCGCAAGCGCGTCGCTCAGCAGCGCCGCGAGCCGCTCCGGCCTCTCGAAGCGCAGCGCCACCGGGAGGGCGAGGATCGCCTGCCCGTAGGCGGGCGCGAGGCGTGCGTGGTCCTTCTCGGTCGTGACCGGCGTCAGGCCGCGCGCTGTCGCCTCAGCCAGCAGCGCGTCGATCTCGCGCGCCTCGTAAACGTGGTGGTCGGCGAAGCGGCGGCGCACGGCGACGCGCGCGCCGAGACCCTCGAGGGTCGTGAAGAATTTCTCCGGCCGCGCGATGCCGGCGAAGGCGAGCACCGGCCGGCCGACCAGCACGGCGCCTGCGACCGCGTCCGCTTCGAGCGTCGCCGGCAGAACAGGTTTCTCCGGCGCGAGCGCGCGCAATGCCGCTGCGGCGCTCGGCGGCCCGCCGATCACGACCTGCGCCGAGACGAATGGGATTTGCCGGGCCGGCGGCGCGCGCAACGGGCCGGCGGGAAAACAGAGCCCGTTGCCGAACCGCGCCACGCCATCCACCACCGCGAGGACGCAATCCTTGGCGAGCGACGGATTCTGCAGGCCGTCGTCGAGCACCAGGGCGCTCGCCCCGTGAGCGATCGCTTCGCGCGCGGCGGCGACGCGATCGGCTGCCACGAAGCAGTCCGCGACACGCGCGAGCAGCAGCGGCTCGTCGCCGACGGCCCGTGCGCTGTGGATCGCCGGATCGACGCGGATCGGCTCGATGCGGCGCGCCCCGCCATAGCCGCGCGAGAGGAACGCCACGCGCTCTCCGGCGCTCTGCAACATGCGGGCGACGGCGATGGCGGTCGGCGTCTTGCCTGCGCCGCCGAGCACGAAATTGCCGACGCAAACGACGGCGGCGTCGACCTTTGCGCCCGGCTGCGCCATGCGCCGGGCCGTCGCCATGCCGTAGATCGCGCCGAGAGGAGCGAGCACGCGAGCCGTGAGGTTCGGGCGCTCGCGCGCCCAAAAATCGGGCGCGATCACGCCAGCGCCGGCTGAGGCGCCGCCGGCAGCATCGGCCCGAGGGCATGCATGATGCGGTCGGCCGCGCCGCCCTGGGTCTCGACCGCGCCGGCCGCGGCTCGGGCCATCGCCCTCAGCCGCGACGGATCGGCGAACAGCGCCAGCAGCATCTCTGCAAGCTCGTCCGCGTCGTTGGTCAGCGCCGCCCCGCCGGCCTCGTCGAGCAGCGCATAGACATCGAGGAAATTGCCGACATGAGGCCCATGCAGAATGGCGCAGGCGAGCTTGGCGGCCTCGATCGGATTCTGCCCGCCTTCGCGGTTGAACGACTTGCCGACCATCACGACGCCGGCGAGGCGGTAGAAGATGCCGAGTTCGCCCATCGTGTCGCAAATATAGATCGCCGTGTCGCGCTGCGGACGCTCGCCACGCGAGCGCAACGCGCAATTGAGGCCCATGGCCTGGAGCTCCGCGAGGATCGCTGCCCCGCGGGCGGGATGGCGGGGGGCGATCAGCGTCAGCGCGTCGGGGAAGGTCGCGGCGATCTTGAGATGCGCCTCCGCCGCGATGCGCTCCTCGCCGTCGTGGGTCGAGGCCGCGATCCAGATCTGGCGGCCCGAGGTCATGCCGGCGAGCGCGGCCAGCTCCTGGCGGTCCGCGGGCGGCGTCGGCGCGTCGAATTTGAGATTGCCGGCGACGCGCACGTCCGGCGCGCCGAGCTCCGCCAGCCGCTCGGCGTCCGCCTGGCTTTGCGCGAGACAGAGATCGACCCCGGCGAGCAACGCATGGATGAAGGCGCGCGCCCGCCGCCAGCGCGAAAAGGAGCGGGCGCTCATCCGCGCATTGACCATCACGAGCGGAACGCCGACCCGCCGCGCCTCGATGATCATGTTCGGCCAGAGCTCCGATTCCGCGATCAGCGCCACGTCGGGGCGCCAATGATCGAAGAAGCGGCGCATGAAGCTCGGCGCGTCGAGCGGCGCGTATTGGTGCAGCCCGCCCGGCGGCAGGCGCTGAGCGAGCAGCCGCGCGGAAGTGACCGTGCCGGTCGTCACCAGTGCGAAACGCCCGCTCTGCGTAATGCGATCGATGAGGGGAAGTAGAGACAGCGCCTCGCCGACGCTCGCCCCATGCAGCCAGACCAGCGGCCCCTCCGGGCGCGTGAGACCGGCGATCCCGCGCCGTTCGTCAATCCGGAGCGGGTCCTCCTTAGATTTGTTGAGCCTCAGCGAGAGCAAAACCCCGGTCAACGGCGTCGCCAGCCGCGTCACGAAGCGATAGACGCCGAGGGTGAGCGGCAAGCTCATGAGCCCCTCATACCGGCGCCGGGATCGCGCCCGCCGACCATCGCATAGGCGCGCGCGTGGACGGCGTCGAGCCCCTCCTCGACGGCTCGGCGCGCCGCTTCCATCGTCACGTCGTCGGCGTCCGGGGGCACGCGGATCAAGTCGCCGACGACGATCGCGCCGCGCCCGAACGGCTTGCCGAGGCTCGCCCTATCCCAGGAATTGAAGTCGAACCGCCGACTGACGGCGACCGCCGTCGGGACGATCGGCCGGCCGGATAGTCGCGCCAGCGTCACGATGCCGAGACCTGCGACGCGCGCCTGCTTGGCGGCGTCGGCAGTCAGCGCGACCGAGGACCCGTTGTCGAGTTGGCGCAGCAACTCGCGTAGCGCCGGCGCGCCGCCCTTACGCCGGGCCCGCTCGGCGCGCCCCGCCGAGCCGCGCACGGCGATCACCCCGAGGCGGCGCAGCGCGGCCGCCTGCGCGCCGCCGTCGACGCTGCGCGAAATGAGGGCGGCCATGCGGGCGATCGATTTCGGCCAGGCGAACGACACCATCAGATGTTGGCCATGCCACATCGCGACGATGACAGGAGCTTCGCTGGCGATCAGGGCGTCGATGTCGGCGGGCTCCCGGGTGAAACGATTGGTGACCTCGACAAACTTGAGGTAATGCGCGAGCAGGAAGCCGAGCGCCTCCTGCACGAACCGACTGCGTCCCAAACGTTTGAGCATCGCCTCCCTCAAGCCGGCCTGCGCGCGAAGCCCTTCGGCTCGAGGAAGCGATGCAAGTGGACGATGAAATAGCGGGTCTGGGCGCTGTCGACCGTCGCCTGCGCCTTGCTGCGCCAAGCCCGTTCGGCGCTCGCATAATCCGGGAAGATGCCGACGACGTCGATCTTGGCGGGGTCGCGGAATTCCATGCCTTGGAGGTTCTTCAGCTCGCCGCCGAACACCAGGTGCAGGAGCTGCGGCAATTCGTGGCTGGTCGGTTGGTCTTGCGTCATGTCTTCGGTTCCCCCGGGCGGGCCTTGCGGACGGCGGAGGCATCGGCGCCACCCCGCGAGGCTTTGCCCCGCGCAAGCGAAAAATGCAACTATGGATGCGCGCAACCGCGTTAAGATTCGTTGCGTTCACCCGCCAAACTCTTACGCGACAGGGCCGCGAGCGCAGGCGCCAAACCTGTCGCGCAAGCGAGCAGCGCGTCGTGCCGAATCCTCTTGGAGTTGTATGCGAGAGCCGAGCCGCGTGCGTCGATCAGCCGCGCGCCCGCCTCGCTCAAGACAATGTCCGCCGCCGCGACGTCCCAGTCGTATGCGTTGGCGGAGGCCAGTGCGATGTCGAACGCGCCGCTTGCGACCTGGACCAGCCGCAGCGCCAGCGACGGGGCCCTGGGAAGCGGCGCCAATTCGACGCCGCCGGCGGCCGACAGCGCTGAGATCATCGATTTGGGGCCGGCGACCCGCGCGCCGTCGAGCGTTGCGCGCTCCTCAGCCTGAAGAGCGCGGTCGCCGAGCCTTGCGCCCCCGCCGAGAGCCGCCGCATAGGTCTCGCCAAGCGCCGGAGCGTGGACCACCCCGGCGATCGGCCGCCCTGCCTCGACGAGCGCCACCGAGACCGCCCAGCGTGGATCGCCGGCGAGGAAGGCGCGCGTGCCGTCGATCGGATCGACGACGAGAAGGCTCGTCTTTTCAAGCCGCGCCAAATCGTCCGCGGTCTCCTCGGAAAGCCAGCCGGCGCCGGGAAAAGCCCGACGCAACCGATCGCCGAGATAGCGGTCGACGGCGAGATCGGCGGCGGTGACGGGCGAGCCGCCGTGCTTGGTGTCGATGCGCGCGCTGGTCGTCTCGCCCAGGCGAAAATCCCGCAACCCGATTTCGCCCGCGCTGCGGGCGGCGTCGATGAGCTCGTCGAGCGCCGAGCGAGCGCGAGCGCGAAGTTGGGCGTCGATGGAGGAACTCAAGCAGGATTCCAATCGGTCATGCATGCGGCGCGCAGGCGATGGCACTACGCCTCGGCTTTGCCTTTGCCCCGTCCAGCGCTATTTAGCGAGGATGAGTACGAACGAAAACTCCCCCGTCGGGCTTTCCCATCTCGGTCACGCGACGACCATTCCGGAAAAGCCGGACGCGGCGACGCTCGAACGCGTCGCCAATCCCCACCCCGACGTTGATTATGTCACGCGATTCGCGGCGCCTGAATTCACTTCGATCTGTCCGGTGACCGGCCAGCCGGATTTCGCGCATCTCGTCATCGATTACGTCCCGGACAAATGGATCGTCGAATCGAAATCGCTGAAGCTGCATCTCGCCAGCTTCCGGAACCACGGCGCCTTCCATGAGGACTGCACCGTGCGGATCGGCAAGGACCTCGCGGCTTTGCTCGAGCCTCGCTGGCTGCGGATCGGCGGCTATTGGTACCCGCGCGGCGGCATTCCGATCGACGTCTTTTGGCAAACTGGCACGCTTCCGAAAGGCGTCTGGGCCCCCGACCAAGGCGTGGCGCCCTATCGCGGCCGTGGCTGAGCCCCGCCTCGGCTCGCGGCGCCGAAATGAGATTTTACAATAGCTTGTGCTCATAATGTACTGATTTTACGATAACTCCGCCAGGCCGACCGCCGATGACGCTGCTCACGAATGCGAAGGAGGCGCTCGGCGCTCTTTCGGTCGCTTTGGCTTTGATCGCGGCCGTCGTCTACGTCTGGCAGACGATAGCCGGGCAGGTGCGCCCCCACCCGCTCTCCTGGACTTTATTCGGCGTCCTCAGCGGCACAGGCTATTGGGTTCAGCGCACGGAGGGGGCTGAGGCCGGTAGTTGGGCGCTGCTGGCGATGACCGCCATCTGCTTCGTCTTCGCCGGCGCCGGCGTCGCCAGAGGCGAGCGGCGGTTTCCCGCCAGAGAATGGGCGTTCTTGGCCGCCGGCTGCGCGGTGTTCCTCGTCTACCTCGTCACCCGGCAACCGACCCTCGCCGCCGTCCTCGTGACGCTGGTCGACGCGCTCGCCTACGGACCAACGTTTTCAAGGGGTTGGTCCCAGCCGTGGAAGGACAGCGTGATCAGCTTCGCGCTGAACGGGGTTAAATTCGTTCCCTCGATCCTGGCGATGGAGCCGATTTCGATCGCCACATGCGCCTATCCCGCGACGCTCATCGTTCTGAACGCGATGGTCTCGACGATGCTGATTCTTCGCCGCCGCGCGCTCAGCGGCGGCGGGACATAAATACGGATGGCGATCGCGGGGGATCCCCTCTCCCCGTGCGCGGGGAAAGGGGGAGAAAGGGCCCTCTAAGCGGCGCTGCGTGGGCGGAGGCGGCTCAATTTGCGAAGCAGTTTCTGCGCCGGGCGCGGTTTTCTTCGCTCCTTGTGCGCAATCGCCGCGAGCGAATAGGTGCACGCCTGAAGCTGGTCTGCGAGCGCCTGCCGATCCTTGACCGCCGCGAGTTCCTCGTAGGAAAGCGGCGCGCCGATGGCGACCGGCAGTTCCGCTCCGATGCGCGTTTTCACCTCGTGGAAGATCAGGGACAGGCGAAGCGTCAGGCTCAGATGGCTCGCGATCTGGAACAGACGGCTGTTCTGGCCGCCGAACCAGATCGGCACGACCGTGGCCTTCGAGCGCTGGATGAGTTGCCCGACGAAGGGCTGCCAGCGGGCGTCCACCGCCGGCTTGCGTCCCAGGCGGTCCGGCGCGGTCGAGACCCCGCCGGCCGGAAACACGACGACCGCGCCGCCAGCTTCGAGCCGGGCCCGCGCCGCCGCGCGCGAGGCGAGATTGGTGCGCTGCGCCTCCTCGGTCTCGGAGAAGTCGATCGGCAGCACGAAATCACGCACTTCCGGAGCACGCATCAGCACGGCGTTGGTGAGAACCGCGAAGTCGGGCCGCACCTTTTCGACGAGCCAGGAAATGACGATGCCGTCGAGCACGCCATAGGGATGATTGGCGACGAACACCACCGGCCCTGTCCTGGGGACCCGCGCCAAAGCGGCGGCGTCGTGGCGCACGTCAAGCGCCAGGCAGCGCACCGCCGCCTGCCAAAAGCTCTCGCTCGGACGCGGATTCTGCTGGTTTTGCAGGTAAAGGCGCTTCAGCTCGGGCTGACCGGTCACTTTTTCGACCAGGCGAATAAGCCCACGCTTAACCAGAGGATCGCTCCTGGTGGCGTAGCTGAAGAGAAATTCGTCCATCCCGCCCGGTTACCTCCCAATCGTGACCGCTCAATGACAGAGCGGCCCGGTAACTTAATATTGCGCCGACTTCCGTTTCGCGAGCCTGTCGAAATCCTGGAGTTCGCCCACCAGCGCTTCGAAATCGCGCAACGGCACCATGTTCGGGCCGTCGGACGGCGCATGGTCGGGATCCTGATGCGTCTCGATGAAGACGCCGGCGACGCCGACCGCGACCGCGGCGCGCGCGAGCACGCCGACGAACTCGCGCTGGCCGCCCGAGGACGCGCCCTGCCCGCCCGGCTGCTGGACAGAATGCGTCGCGTCGAAGACGACCGGCGCGCCGGTCTCGCGCGCCATGATCGGCAAGGCGCGCATGTCGGAGACGAGCGTATTGTAGCCGAAACTGGCGCCGCGCTCGGTGACCAGCGCGTCCGCGCCGCCGGCCTGCGCGATCTTTGCGACGACGTGTTTCATGTCCCAGGGCGCGAGAAACTGGCCCTTCTTGACGTTCACCGCCCGGCCGGTCCGCGCCGCGGCGACGAGCAGATCGGTCTGCCGGCAGAGGAAGGCGGGAATCTGCAATACGTCCACCGCCTGCGCGGCGATCGCGCATTGCCCCGCCTCGTGCACGTCGGTGAGGACGGGAAGGCCGAGCGTCTCGCGGATCTCGGCGAAGATCGGCAGCGCCGCCTCGAGGCCGACGCCGCGCACGCCAGCGCCCGAGGTGCGATTGGCCTTGTCGTAGGACGTCTTGAAGACGACGCCGATCGAACGGCGCGCCGCGATCTCCTTGAGCGCCGTCGCCATTTCGAGCGCATGAGCGCGGCTCTCGAGCTGGCAAGGCCCGGCGATCAGCGCCAGCGGCAGATCGGCGCCGAACCGCACGGCGCCCAAGCCGCGCCCAACTTGGACGATGGGGTTAAGCGGCATGGCGAGACCTCCCCTTCTCCCCTTGTGGGGCGGACGAATGCTTCGCATTCGCCTTGGGAAGGTGACGGCCGAAGGCCGACGGATGAGGGGTCCGCGCCGCGCGCTGAGACGCTGCGCTGAGCGACCCCTCACCCCCGACCCCTCTCCCGCAAGGGGAGAGGGGAGAAGAACCGCCCGCTTCGCCCATACTCATCATCGGCTGCCCTCGTCCCGAGCCAGATCCGGCGGCGTCGCCTCGGCGACGAAGACGCCGAGCGCTTCCTCGAGGCTCATCGCCGTTTGCTCGTTGGAGCCGAGACGGCGGATGGAGACGGCGCGCTCGGCGGTCTCCTTGCGGCCGATGGCGAGCAGCACCGGGATCTTGGCCAGCGAATGCTCGCGCACCTTGTAGCTGATCTTCTCGTTCCTCAGATCAGCCTCGACGCGCAGGCCTCGCTTGCGGGCGGCCGCGACGATCTCCATCGCATAGTCGTCGCCGTCCTGGGTGATCGTGCAGACGACGATCTGCACCGGCGAGAGCCAGAGCGGCAAGTGCCCGGCGTGATGTTCGAGTAGGATGCCGGTGAAGCGTTCGAGCGAGCCGCAGATCGCCCGATGCACCATCACCGGCGTCGTCTTCTCGCTGTTGGCGGCGATGTAGAAGGCGCCGAAGCGCTCCGGCAGATTGAAGTCGACCTGGGTCGTGCCGCACTGCCAGTCGCGTCCGATCGCGTCGCGCAGGACATATTCGAACTTCGGGCCATAGAAGGCGCCCTCGCCCGGATTGAGCTGCGTCGTCACGATATTGCCGTGGCGGACGCGGATCTCCTCGAGAACGCGCGTCATCACCGCCTCGGCGTGGTCCCACATCTCGTCCGTGCCGACGCGCTTCTCGGGCCGGGTGGAGAGTTTGACGACGATCTTGTCGAAGCCGAAATCGCGATAGGCCGACAGGATCAGTTCGTTGATCTTGTGGCACTCCGCAGCGAGTTGGTCCTCGGTGCAGAAGATGTGCGCGTCGTCCTGCGTGAAGGCGCGCACGCGCATCACGCCATGCAGCGCGCCGGAAGGCTCATAGCGATGCACCGCGCCGAATTCGGCGAGGCGAAGCGGCAGCTCGCGATAGGACCTGAGGCCGTTCTTGAAAATCTGGATATGGCCCGGACAATTCATCGGCTTGAGCGCGTAGATGCGCTCGTCTTCCGTCTCGGCGTCCTCGCCGGCGGGCCGCGCCATGAACATGTTCTCGCGGTACCAGCCCCAGTGGCCGGAAATCTCCCACAGGCGCTTGTCGAGCACCTGCGGGGCGCTGACCTCCTGATAGTCCGCCGCCAGCCGGCGCCGCATATAGGCGATCAGGGTCTGGAACAGCGTCCAGCCCTTGGGATGCCAGAAGACCGTGCCCGGCCCTTCCTCCTGGAAGTGGAAGAGGTCCATTTCGCGCGCGAGCTTGCGATGGTCGCGCTTCTCGGCCTCTTCGAGCTGCTTCAGATAGGCGTCGAGCTCTTCCTTCTTGGCGAAGGCGGTCGCGTAGATGCGCGACAGCATCGGCCTGGTCGAATCGCCGCGCCAGTAGGCGCCCGCCACCTTCATCAGCTTGAACGCGTCGCCGATCTTGCCCGTAGACGTCATGTGCGGGCCACGGCAGAGGTCGGTCCATTCGCCCTGGCTGTAGAGCTTGAGGTCCTGATCCGAGGGAATCGCGTCGATCAGCTCGATCTTGAACGCCTCGCCCTTTTTCTCGAAATAGGCCTTCGCCTCGTCGCGGCTCACCACCGACTTTACGAACGGCTTGTCGCGCGCGACGATCTCGCGCATCCGCTTCTCGATCGCCGGGAAATCCTCGGGCGTGAAGGGCTCTGCGCGGTAGAAGTCGTAATAGAAGCCGTTTTCGATCACCGGGCCGATCGTCACCTGGGTGTCGGGCCAGAGCGACTGCACCGCCTCGGCGAGCACGTGCGCCGCGTCGTGACGAATGAGTTCCAGGGCGCGCGGATCGTCGCGACCGATGAATTCGAGGCTCGCGTCGGCGTCGATCCGGTCGGCGAGGTCGGCGAGCGCGCCGTCGCGGACCATGGCGACTGTGCGCTTGGCGAGCGAGGGGGAGATGGATTTGGCGATCTCGAGGCCGGAAAGGCCGGGCTCGAAGGCGCGGCGCGCGCCGTCGGGGAAGGTCACGTGAATCATGAGCGCTCCTATGGCTCACTCGCCGATACCAATCGGCGTAAGCGGTTCGGAGCGTATAGTCGGACCGGGCTGGAAGGGCAATGGGCGGCCCCCCCACGCTTGGCCTAGCCGGCGCGCGAGCGCGCGGGCGCGGCCAGCCGCCGGCCGCGCGGCGCCTTCGTCGGCGAGAGCGGCGCCGCCGGGCCGATCGCCTCCGCGACGCCCTTCGGCTCGAGCGGGGGGCTGAACAGATAACCCTGCATCTCATCGCAGCCGTGGAAACGAAGGAACGCGGCCTGTTCGGCCGTCTCGACGCCCTCGGCGACGATCGTGAGCCCGAGCGCCTTGCCCATGCTGATGATCGCCTGCGCGATCGCGCGGTCTTCCGCGTCGTCGGGCAGATCCTTTACGAACGAGCGGTCAATCTTGATCGTGTCGACCGGAAATTTCTTCATCAGCGACATCGAGGAATAGCCAGTCCCGAAATCGTCGATGGCGAGGCGCACGCCGCGGCTGCGGATGACGTCGAGGATCTCGATCGCGCGCGGGACATTGTGCATGACCATGCTCTCGGTGATCTCGAGCTGCAACAGCTCCGGCGGCATGCCGCTCGCCGCCAGGGCATCGTCAATGTCCTGCAACAGCGTATCGTCGGAGAACTGGCGCGGCGACAGATTGACCGCCAACGACACCTGCCGCAGTCCCTGGCGTCGCCAAGCCATCGCCTGCGCGCATGCGGTCTTGAGGACCCAGCGCCCGATCGGAACGATGAGGCCGGTCTCCTCCGCGAGCGGAATGAACTGCATCGGGGAAAGCGCGCCGAGATCGGGCAGCGTCCAGCGCAGCAGGGCCTCGACGCCGATGATGCGAGCCGTCGTCGCATCGACCTTGGGTTGATAGGCAAGCCAAAGCTCGCCCCGCTCGAGCGCCTGGCGCAGCCGGGCCTCGAAAACGAGCCGCTCGACCGACAAGGCCTTGTTCTGGTTGACGAAGAAGCGGAAGCCGTTCTTGCCGTCCTCCTTGGCGCGGTACATCGCCATGTCGGCGTTCTTGGTCAGCGTCGCTTCGTCCTCGCCGTCGCCAGGGAAGACGGCGATGCCGATGCTCGCCGTGGCGCGGCATTCGAGGCCGCAGAGCTGGTGCGGCTCGCTCATGGCGGCGAGCAGCCGGCGGGCCGCATCCGCGACCTGGCGCGTATCCGCGGCGTCGTCGAGAATCACGACGAATTCGTCGCCGCCGAGCCGCGCCACGGCGTCTTGAGGTCCGAGGCAGGCGCGCAATCGCCGCGAGGTCGCGATCAGCAAGGCGTCCCCCGCATCGTGGCCGAGCGAATCGTTGATCACCTTGAAGCGATCGATGTCGATGAACAGCACGGCGAAGCTGCGATGCTGCTGGCGGGCGGCGGCGAGCGACTCGCGCAGCAACTGGCTGAACATCGCCCGATTCGGCAGGCCGGTGAGGCCATCGTGGGTCGCGAGGTATTTGATCTGCTCGTCGGCGAACGCCTTCTCCTCGGCGCGGTCGAAATTTTCCAGCGCGAACGAAACGTTGTTGGCGAGGCGCGCCAGAAGCTCGACGAGATCGGGCGTGAACGCGTCGCGCTCGCTCGACATGAAGACGAGGACGCCGACCGCTCGCCCCTCGATGAGCAGCGGCAGCGCCGCTCCCGCTTTGTTGCCTTCCCCCGCCGCGCGCAAGTGAAAGGCCGAGCTCCTTGGGTCGGCGAGATAGTCGTTGATGATGCAGGGCCTCAGGGACCGAAACGCCGTCCCGCTGACGCCCCGACCCTCGGGATGGTCTTCGGAGATCGCCAATTGCACGGATTTTTGCGACTCTCCCTTCGGTCCCGCCCAAGCGACCACACGCAGGAAATCACTGCCCTCTTCCTTCAAGGCGATGATCGTCGAAGCGAAGCGGCCCCCCTCCACTGCAGCCTGGCACACGAGGTCGAACAGTTCGCCGCGGGCGCCGGCGCGCATGATCGCCTCGTTGGTCGCGCTGAGCGCCGCGAACATGCGCGTCACGCGCTCCTTCTGCTCGCCGGCCTGCCGCCGCTCCTCGGCGCGCTCGAAGTTCTTGAGCGCGAAAGCGACATTGTCCGCGAGACGCTGCAAGAGCTCGACGAGGTCGGGCGTAAAGGCTGCTTGGTCCTGCGATTGGAAGACCAGCGCGCCGACCGCCCGATCGTTGTCGAGCAGAGGCAAGGCGGCGATCGACCTGATCCCGCGGGCCCGGGCGCTCGCATGGAACGCGGCGCCGCGTTCGTCGGCGAGATAGTCGTTGCTGATGCACGGGCGGCGGGTGCGAAACGCGACGCCGCACACGCCACGCCCCTCAGGATAGGCTTCCGAGACCGCCGGACGCAACGGATTCTGTTTGACGGGCCCGGCGATGGCGACATCACGCATGAAATCCGACCCAGGCTGGGCCAAGGCGATCGAGACGGTGCCAAAATTCCCGCTGTCGACAGCCGCCTTGCACACCCGGGCGAACAACTCCTCGCGCGTCTCAGCGCGCATGATCGCCTCATTGGTCGCGCTCAGGGTGGTGTACATGCGCGTCAGCCGGTCCCGCTGGCGCTCGGCGATGAGGCGCTCGTCGGCGCGCTCGAAGTTCTCCAGCGCAAAGGAGACGTTGTCGGCCAGACGTTCGAGAAGCCCGACGAGTTCGCCGGTGAAGGCGCCTATTTGCTTGGACACCAGGAGCATGACGCCGACCGCTTCGCCGCGATTGAGCAACGGCAATGCAGCGCATGATCGCCCCCCGCCGGCGCGAGCCTTGTCGTAGAAGGCGACGGTGCGCGGGTCCGCGAGATAATTGTTGCTGATGCAAGTCCGGCGCGTGCGGAAGGCGACGCCACTCACGCCGCGCCCCTGTTGCAGATCGGCCGTCGTCGCCAATTTCAGCGTTTTCGCCTGTTCGGCGTTGGGGCCTGCGGCGGCGGCGATGCGAAGGAAGATCGAGCCGGGCTCGACGACGGCGATGGTGGTGGAAGAGAAGGGGCCGCCGTGCACCGCCGCATTGCACACGCGCTCGAACAGTTCGGTCCGCGTACAGGCGCGCATAATCGCTTCGTTCGTCTCGCTCAGGGCGGCGAACATATTGTTCAGGCGCTCTTTCTGCTTGCGTTCGGCGAGCCAGCCCGCCCGCTCCGGCGCCTTGCCGAGCGGTATGAGTGTCGTTTTCTCCCTATCCGCGCGCTGCGTTGTCATTGGGCCGTCCGTACTCTACGTAGACGGCTGACAATGTCCGCCGTATCTAAACGGCGAGTTACAAATCACGCTTTAAACGAGCTGAATCGCTCTAGCCGGGTCTATGAATCCGTGTCGCCCACCACCGCGGTGAAGCGCTTGCGGAGGGATTCGCCGACCTGCTTGACCCCGACAGCCGAAGAAACCGCATCGACGCCGTGCGCGAGAGCCAACGGGGCGTCGAGCCAGCCGTCGGCGTTCCGTTCGTCGAGCCAATCGACGAGGCCGCCGGGGAAACAGAACACGCCCAACGCAAGGACGACGTAAATAATACGCGCCCAGGTCCAGGGGCTGGTCGCTGATGCCGGCCGGGAGGGCTTCACAAGCACGCCTCAGAACTGGAAGTAGATGAACGGCGCCGACGCCGACGGCGCCATGACGACGATGAAATAGAACAGCACGAAGCCGAAGGCGCTCTGGACGACCGGGCCGCGATTGTCGAGGGCGGCGCCGATCACGGCGCGCGTTTGCGGCGGCACGATTTGCGTCAGCGCGCCGCAGGCGATGAGCGCCGGCACGATGGCGGGCATGACGCTCGGCGCGCCGTTGTCGCTCCAAATCCCGGCGATGAATTGCGTCGCGGCGTCGAGCGAAGGGGCGCGGAAGAACAGCCAGGCGATGCAGACGAAATGAAACGTGACCGCCCAATCGATGACGCGGGCCGCCGGCCCCGCGCCGAAACGGGCGAAGGCGGCGCTGCGCCGCCAGGCGTGGTCGACGACGAGGGCCGCGCCGTGCATCGCGCCCCAGATCAGGAAGGTCCAGTTGGCGCCGTGCCACAAGCCGCCGAGCAGCATGGTGATCATGAGATTGCGCGCGGTCTTGAGCCAGCCGTGACGATTGCCGCCGAGGGGGATGTAGAGGTAGTCGCGCAGCCAGTTCGACAGCGTCATGTGCCAGCGGCGCCAGAAATCGCCGATGCCGAGCGCCCGATACGGCTGATTGAAGTTTTGCGGAAAGCGATAGCCGAGCAACGCCGCGACGCCGATCGCAATATCGGTGTAGGCGCTGAAATCGGCGTAGATCTGGATCGCATAAGCGTAGACCGCGACGATCAGATCGAAGCGCGAGAACTGGCTGGGGTCGGTGAAGACGGGATCGACGAAGCGCACCGCGAGGTAGTTGGCGATCACCATCTTCTTGAACAGGCCGCCGAGGATGAGCAGCATGTTCTCGCCCAACGAGAAGTCGCCGGCGCGACGGGGCGAACCGAGCTGCGGCAGGAACTCGTGCGCGCGCACGATCGGCCCCGCCACCAGATGCGGGAAAAAGCTGATGTAAAGCAGAATGTCGAGCGGCGAGCGCGACGCCGCGAGCCGGCCGCGGTAGACGTCGACGATGTACGAGATCGCGTGGAAGGTGAGGAAGGAAATCGCCACCGGCAGCGTGACGTTGACGAATTCGATCGGCGGGTTCAGCCCCAGCGCATGGGCGAGGGTGAGAAACTGCGCGATAAAGAAGTTGAGATATTTGAAATAGGCGAGCATGCCGAGATCGAGCGCGACGCCGACCGCGAGCGCCAATCTGCGCAGCCGCCGTTTCCCTTCGACGTCGACATAGAGGCCGACGAGGTAGGAGATCGCGCCGCTGGCCAGCAACAGCAGCAGAAAGCGCCAGTTCCAGGAGGCGTAGAAGGCGAGGCTCAGCGCGAGCAGCACGACCTTCTTGAGGGTGTTTTGCGAATTGAGGGCCCAGACCAACGCAAAGGCGAATGCGAAGAACAGTCCAAAATCAATCGTTGGAAACAACATGGGCGCCAGTCTGCCGACCATCGATGAGCGGAATCAGGTAGTCCGCGAATCGATCCGCGCTCCTTTTATAGCCTTCCAGGGTCATGTGCACGTAGTCGTGGGCCATCAGCGGGGGATTGGCGGCGGCCCAGACCTGCGCGCCGCAGGGACCCGGCATGACAGAGGACCAGTCCCAGAAGTCGGCGCCGAGACGCTCGGCGAGGCGACGCTGCGCCTCCCGCACTTGCGGGAGCTTCGGCGGCGTCGGGAAGCGGCACGGACCGCCGCCCTCCCCGGCCACGGGTTGCGGCGCGGTCGCGCAATCATGGCCGACCGCCGAATTGTGGCAGACGCCCGCCGGGCGCGCGCCATCCGGCGGCCCGATCATGACGATGCGCACGCCCGGGCGCAGCGCCTGAAGCCGGCGCACGATCTGCTCGTATTGCTCGGTGTATGTGGAAATGTCGAGTGCGTCGTTGAACCCTTCGTTGGTGCCGAAGGCCAGCACGATGACGTCCGGGGCCATGCGCTTCAGATCGTCGGCGAGGTTCCCGGTCTCCAGCTTCTGCAAGACCTGCACCGTGGCGCCGGGGAAGCCCAAGCTAATGTAGGAAACGCCGTCCCCGTCGCGCGCCACCTCGACCCCGGTCACCGTCACGGGCGCGTCGGTCAGCGTCTTCACCTCGATGTCACGGAAGCCGTGCGACCCGGTCTCGGGCGGCACGACGTCGAGCGTCGCGCGCTGGTCCGGCGCGCCGTCGAGATTGACCTCGCCGCCCGGCTGGCCGTCGACCAGCACCTCGGCGCGGCCGCCGCCGGGCTGCTTGAGAAACGTGACCTCGACCCGATCGTAGGGCAGACTGCCGCGCTCCCGCATGTTCAGCATGGCGCCGGCGTGGTGCGCCACCGCATTGAAGCCTGAGAGATAGAAGCGGCGACGCTCGTCCGACCTTTGCAAGGCCTCGTAGCTCCAACCTTCAGAGGCCTCGCTGTCGAAGAGCGCCGAGCGCACGCCGATGTTCGGCCTGCCCGGCACGACATAGGCGAGGCCGCCCGGCCCGAAGACCTGCTGCAGGCGCTCGCGTACGCGGCCCGTGAAGAAATCGGCGGCGGTGTGACTGTCGCCGAGTTGAAGAATGGTCAGGCGCCTGGGCGGGGCCGAGAGATTGGGGTCGAGTTCGCCGTAAGCGGATGCGGTCCGCGGCAACCGGGCGATCGACGGCATAGCCGCCTCGAGCGCCGATAGCGCGCCAAGTCCTCTGAGGCCGTCCGCCGCGTGCAGCGGCTTGCCTGGCCCTTCGAGCATCGCGACGCGTAGCAGCTTCTGAGCCGGGCTGGGCTCCGCCTCCGAGGCGGCGACCGACGCCTGCGCCGGCGCTTCGGCGGCTGGGGCTGGATGTCGCGGGGCTTCGAGCGGACCGGACGGCGACGGTAGTCTCCAGGCGGCCAGCCGAGGGTCGGAGAGGGCCGCCAGACTCGTCCCCGCGCTGTCCGGCGCGACGAGGCTGCTGGCGGCGTCTAGGGCTCGCTCGGCGGCGGGATCGCTCGTCAGTCGTCCGGCATCGCCGTTGGCGGTCAGGCTGACGCCGCCCGCCCCCACCAGCAAGGCCAGCGCCCAGACGAGCAACGCCGACGAATCGTGCAATCCCCTCACCTCGCTCCCATTCGCTGGCACTCGCTGGCGACGTCGCGTCCGCGCTGCTTGAGACTTTCCATGATGGACGGGTAGAAAGCGTCCATCACCATGTCGTATCCGGCGGTGGTGAAGTGAATGCCGTCGTTGGCGCGGACCTGCACCATGGCATTATTCGCGTTGGGGAGAAAGGGCTTGTATTCGTCGGTCCCCTGGTGCGACGTCCAGGGCGGAACGAAGGCGGCGCGGGGCGAATTGACCTTGGCGATCGCATCGGCGAACAGGCGGTTCTTGTCCTCGGCGTCGGCGTTGGCCGCGGCGTCCTGCATCACCGGCAGGCCCATCACGAGCATCGACGAACCGTGCGAGATCGCATTCTGCACGACGTCCTCGACCAGCCCCTCGTAACGGCTGTCGAATTCCGGGCTGCCATATTCCGTGCGCGTCTTCGAGGCGTCGACGATCGACTGCCGGTCGTTGATGCCGAACGAGCCGACGAACAGATCCGCCCCCGGTTCGTTCGCGAGGTGCGCCACCTGGTTGACCCAATTGTACTGGTCGAGGCGGGTGAGGCCCGACCCGTTCCTGGCTCGGCGGATCAATTTGATCTTTTCCGCCAGGCACTTGTCCCGGCCGAGACGGCGAAACATAGCGCCCCACAGGCCGTCGGCCATGGAATCGCCGACGAAAGCGATGTGGACCGGCGGCGTGTCGTTCACGACCGCTGCGCCGGCCAAGGTCGCCCCGGCGCCACAAACGAGACCGATTCCCAACGTGGCGGAAACCAGGAACCTACAAACTCTATTCTTCCACATGCCTTAAGCGCCTCGGCTATCGATTGGCCCTCATTGCGGCGCGGACGTCGTTGGCGCCGGCGACGCATGATGGACGCGCGGCCGCCTTCTGTGTTTCCTGTGCGCCCCCTTACGGAGGTCGCTGTGGGCAGACCTATTTTCGCTAGCTGAGGCGACGACGACCGGCAGACCCGCAACCGTGGCCGCTTTCTGCCACATGAGGCCATAGCCCGCCATAGTAAAATGGACCCCGTCTCCGGCATGGAGAGATGCGGCGCAGAAGCTCGGCTCCTGCAAGCTGACATAGGTGACCGATCCGCCGGCGAGCTGCGCCTGGAGAAGCGCATCGAGCTTTTTCGAATTGGTCTCCCAGGGCTTCAGAACGCAAGGCGGGCCGAGCCAGTAGAGCTTGATCCCCTGGGCGTCGGCCGCCTGGACGATCGCCTCGACGCGTTTCTCGACGTCGAGTTCCCCCGCGACGGCGTCGTTGGTGCCCAGGCTCATGATCACCGTCGCGCCGTGCGGCATCTCCTGAATTTGCTTAAAAATGAAGGGGGTGTAGATCGCCACGTTGAACCGGTTGGCGGGCGAAGGCAGTCTGGAGGCGAGATGAACGCCCTCCCCGATGCTGTCGCCGATGATCCGAACCTCGTCGGCCTCGGCAGCCACAGGGGCCGCCAAGGCGAGGAGCAAGCAGAGCGTGAAACGGCGCAAAGACATGGCGGGCGTCACCGGGCAAATTCCCCCTATCGAAAGCACGCTATGGTTAATGGCCGATGAAGGAGGCCGCTCTTGGGCGCCAATATCAGATCTTGGGCGCCAGTATCAGATTTCGCAGCGATAGCGCCATTGGCCGTAGCGCCACGGCGTCAGCCAGTTCGCGTTCGGCGGCCGCTTCGAAGGCGGCGGATCGAAACCTGCCGCGCTCCAGGGGTGGCAGCGGCAAATCCGCGCCGCCCCCATCCATCCGCCCGCCCAAAGACCGTGGCGCTGGATCGCCTCGTCGGTATAGGCCGAGCAGGTCGGCAGGTAACGGCACTGGCGCCCGAGGAGTGAGGAAAACGTCAGTTGATAGAAGCGGATGAACCCGTGAGCGGCGAGCCGCGGGGTTTGCTGCAAGGCGTTCATGGCGCGTCGACCGCGAGCGGCTCGTTGGCGCGCGCGGCGATCTGCCCGAGCGCGTCGACCACCGCATCGAAAGTCAGCAAGGTGGATGCGTGGCGCGGCTTGTAGTCGCGCACCGGCTCGAGAACGGCGAATTCGGCCCATTTGCCGTCAGGCGGCGGCCCGCCCGCCTTGAGCATTGCGATCATCGTCTCGCGCAGGGCGACGAGTTCGTCCGGCGTCGCCCCGACAATATGCCGCGCCATCAGCGACGACGAGGCCTGACCGAGGGCGCAGGCCCTCACGTCATGCGCGAAGTCGCTCACCCGCCCATCCCTGAGGTTGAGATCGATCACGACGGTCGAGCCGCAAAGGCGCGAATGCGCCTTGGCGCTTGCATCGGGCGAAGCCAGACGCCCCAGTCTTGGGATGTCGGCCGCCAGCTCCAATATGCGGGTGTTGTAGATCTCGCTCAGCATGATCAAATACGCGCGCGGCTGGTCCAACCGCCTTGGCCTCCTATATAGAACCTCCAACCGGCAAAGACGAGGGTCGGACCGGACCTTCGGGCGTCAACGCCCCAACCGTACGAGAGCGTGATGGATGACATCGTTGCAAGGCGCGTAAGGCGCGCCGCGGCCCCCGTGAGACCCAGCCGCGCCGACGCCGAGGCGGCCGTCCGCACCCTGATCGCCTGGGCCGGAGACGATCCGGAGCGCGAGGGCCTGATCGACACGCCCCGACGGGTCGTCAAAGCCTACGAGGAATTGTTCGCCGGCTACGGCGAAGATGCCGCGAAGCCGCTCTCGCGCGTGTTCGAGGACGTCGAGGGCTACCACGACATCGTCCTGGTGCGCGACATCCCGTTCGTTTCGCATTGCGAGCACCACATCGCGCCTTTCTTCGGCAAGGCGAACATCGGCTACTACCCCCGCAACGGCGTGGTCGGCCTCTCCAAGCTCGCGCGCATCGTCGACACTTTCGCGCGCCGCCTGCAAACGCAGGAAGCCTTGTCGGCGCAGATCGTCGACGCGGTCGACGCCTCGCTGGACACGCGCGGCGTCGCGGTGCTCATCGAAGCCGAGCACACCTGCATGTCGATGCGCGGCGTCAAGAAGCAGGGCATCACCACCGTCACGACCCAGTTTTCGGGCGTCTTCCGCACGCAGACGGAGGAGCAAACGCGCTTTCTCTCGTTGCTGCGCGCGGCGCGGTGACGGCCATGTCCACCAGCGAAGCGGCGGAGCGCGAGGAAGGCTCCAAATTCCTGCCGCGCTTTTCCCCCGACGGGCTGCTCACCTGCGTGACGGTGGACGCGCTGAGCGGCGAAGTGCTGATGGTCGCCCACATGAATGCGGAGGCGCTCGACAAGACCTTGTCGAGCGGCGTGATGCATTATTGGTCCCGGTCGCGCAAAAGCCTCTGGCGCAAGGGCGACACCTCGGGCCAAACTCAGCATCTCGAAGAATTGCGCGTCGACTGCGATCAGGACGCCCTGGTGGCGCGCGTGACCGTAGGCGGCGACGGCGGCGCGTGCCATACTGGGCGGCGATCGTGCTTTTATCGGCGCGTCGAGGCCTCCGGCGGCGCGCCGCGCTTAACAAAGATCGCAGAAATGTGAAGGCAATGTCAGCCAGGAGTTGGTGCGGGGGCTTTCGGCGTTAGGCGCGAAAGAGTTAACCATTCCGCCAGCAACACGTGTTACATTTTTGTGTCATAACGCGCCCGAGAGTGCGCGCATGACCGTTTGAGGGGGCGTGGCGATGGCCGACGCTTTCGTTCGTAAGTCCGAGACCGATACGATTTCGGGAGGCGTAAGGGCGGGGCGCCGTAAGATCGGGGTCGCCCTGGGAGCGGGCGCGGCGCGCGGCTGGGCCCATATCGGCGCTCTGCAAGAATTGCTGGCGATCGGCGTCACGCCGGACATCGTCGTGGGTTCCTCGATCGGCGCCGTCGTCGGCGGATGCTTCGCGGCTGGCCATCTCGATACGTTGGAAGCCTTCGCCCGTTCGCTCACCAAGCGGCGCGTCTTCGGCCTGCTCGATGTCTCATTCAACGGCGGCGGCCTGATTGGCGGGGATCGACTGCGCGGGCGGCTCGAACAATCGATGGGCGGTATGCGCATCGAGGAATTGCCCATCCGTTTCACCGCTGTGGCGACGGAGATTGGCTCGGGTCACGAAATTTGGCTCAAGCGTGGCCCGCTCGTCGAAGCGATACGCGCCTCCTACGCCTTGCCCGGCCTGTTCGAGCCCGTGCGGATCGCCGGGCGCTGGCTGTTCGACGGCGCCATCGTCAATCCGGTCCCGGTCAGCGTCGCGCGCGCGCTCGGCGCCGACTGCGTCGTCGCGCTCAATATCACTGCCGACGGCTCGGGCCGGGGCACCGCCATTCAGGATATGCCGGTCGAAGACGCGATCGAGACCGTTGTCGAGATCGAAGAGACGCACGCCGGCATGATGGGCGGCCTGCGGCGCAGCCTCTTCCGCCGACAATGGGCGAGCGACGGACCGGGAGCGCCCGGCCTTGCGTCCATCATGGTGAACGCCTTCAACATCACGCAAGACCGCATTATGCGCTCGCGCCTGGCAGGCGACCCGCCTGACGCGCTGGTGAACCTGAAGGTCGGCAAGATCGGCTTGTTCGAATTTCATCGCGCCAGCGAACTCATCGCGCTTGGCCGCGAAGCGGTGCGCAAGGCCCGCGACGAAATCGCGGAACATCTGGAGCTGACGCTGGCGCCGTCAAAAGCCTGAGGCCGCCCCCACCACATCGGGGCGGCCCCGCTCCTGGCTGTTTCAAAGGCGCCTAGGCGGTTGCGATGTAATCGCGTAGCGCGCGCCGCTCGCTGTCGAGCGCGTCGACATGACGCTTCACGACGTCGCCGATCGAGATGATGCCGACGAGGCGGCCCTCCTCGACGACCGGCACATGGCGGAAACGGCCAGTGGTCATCATTTCCATCACATTGTCGATCGGCGTGTTCTCGTTGACCGTCGTGACGCGGGCGGTCATGTAGCGCGAGACAGGCTCCTCGAGCGCGCTCGCGTTGCCGGCGCCGATGGCGCGCACGATGTCGCGTTCGGAAATGATGCCGAGGACCCTCATCGAGGGGTCGGACACGACGGCGGCGCCGACGCGACGCTCGGCCAGCAAGGCGGCGGCCTCCTTCAATGTTCGATGCGGCTGGGTGGTCACGACGTCCCTGCCCTTCTCCTTGAGAATGCGCGCAACTGTCATTTGGGCCTCCCTCGGGCGGCGATCCTCTGTGGGATCAGGATCGAGAAAAGATGCGCCCGTCCGCCCGCGCGATCAAGGGGCTACCCTCAGACCCGAAATCAGCGCAGTCCGGCGTCGACGATCATGCACTGCTTGGTGATCATGCGGCTGTCGTCCGCGGCGAGGAAGAGCGCCATGTGCGCGATCTCGTCGGCGAGCAGGATGCGCGGCAGGCATTGGCGCGACACGATCTCGGCGACGTCGGACTCGGTGAGCCACAGGCGGCGCTGTCGCTCGGTGACGACGGCGCCAGGCGCGATCGCATTGACGCGGATGTTGTCGGCGCCGAATTCGCGCGCGAGGCTCTTGGTCAGGCCGACCACGGCCGCCTTGGCGGCGGCGTAGACGGAAAGCCTGGGGACGCCGATCATCCACGCCGTCGAGGAGAAATTGATGATCGAGCCGCCGCCGATCTCGCGCATCGAGCGACGCGCGATCTGCGCGGCGAAGAACTGATGCTTGAGATTGACCGCCATCGCCCGGTCCCAATCCTCCTCCGTCGTCTCGTCGGCGTCCTGGCGCGTGTCGTTGGCCGCGTTGTTCACGAGCACGGCGATCGGCCCGAGCCGCTGGCGGATTTCCTCCATCGCGCCTTCGAGCGCGGTGAGGTTGGTCAGATCGCCTTCGAGAAACAAAGGCCGCTGCGGCCCGCCTTCGAGCCGCTCGACGAGGGCGAGGGATTCCTCGCGCGCGACGTCGATGAACGCGACGCTGGCGCCTTGCGCGACGAACGCCTCCACCATCGCCGCGCCGATCCCCGATCCGCCGCCGGTGATGAAGACGACGCGATCAAGCAGGCTCGGGTAACGGGCGAAGGACATGGCGGGTCTCGGCGGAAATTGGCCGCAGAAGACTACCAGCGCAGCGAGGCGCGCGGCAAATCCGCAGTCGCTTCGGCGACCCGGCAGGCAGCCAGCAAGGCGGCCTTGGCGACCGGATTGTTCTCCCACGGCTGGCCGGAGCGGATGCGCTAATGCCGTAACGTCAGCGTGGATTTCGGAGAAATCGACCCAAACTCTTACGCATAGCCGCCTCTGCCTATTCGTATAATTCGTGCGAACGCGCGTTTTGATACCTTTTCGTGAGCATTATACTGATTTGAATTTTCGTAATACCTAAGTACATCATTCAAAATATTTCCATGCGTACAAATGATCTATGATAACAGGAAGATTTCGAGGAGATGGTTATGCGTATCTTGCAAGGAAACGCCTTCGGCACGCTGCGCTCCGCGGCTTTCGTCCTGGCGGCAGCCGCCGCGACTCCGGCATCCGCGGCGGGCGGAGGCCCGACGAACGCGGGCGGCTTCAACAGCCCCGGCGACTTCGGGGCCCACTTCAACCAAGACACAACCAGCTTTCGCGGCGGCTTCGCGGGCGACGGTGCGTGGCGCCGCAGCGGCGAGTTCCGCGGAGGCTACCCCGGCTACTATCGCAGATATAATTGCAACCCCGCCTTCGCCGCCCAAAATCCCGAGATGTGCAGGTAAAAGCAAAGCGCCTCCGTCGCCGGACGCGCGCAACCGAGCGAAACTCAGGTCCCGCCTGCATCGCGGCGCGTCCAGCCGCTCAATTCTTAGCCCGGCTCCCCAGCACCATTTGCGTCTGCGTCGTCATTGCGACGAGGCGGCCGCCCTCGATCGCCATGCGCGTCTGCCAGACCATCAGGCTGCGGCCGCGATGAACCGGCGTCGCTTCGCCGATCAGCCGCGCGCCGAGCGGCGCGGGAGCGAGGAAGTTGGTCTTCGACTCGATCGTCGTCGTGGTGAAGCCCTCGGCGAGGTTGAGGATCGTCCCGGCCGCGCCGAGCGTGTCGGCGAAGGCCATGATCGCGCCGCCGTGCAGCACTGCGGGGCTCGTGCAGAGCGCCTCGCGAACCACGAGCTCGGCCGTCACTTTGTCGGCCGACGCCTCGAGAAACCGAATTCCGAGCGTCGCCGCGAAGGGCAGCGGCGCCTCCTGCAAGCGTTGCAACCCGTCCATCGGCGCCTCCCGCGACAATTCCACGGTCTAACTTGGCTTGTTCCTGCCCGCGTGTCGATTACCTCCGTGGTAATCGGATCTCAGCCGTAAGGGACATAGGGTGTGCGGATGACCCTCCTCTCGTCGCTTGGCAACGCGCCGCCTGCCGAAGGCGTCGGCGCGCACATCCGCGCCTGGCGGCTGCGCCGGCGGCGCAGCCAGCTCGACCTCGCGCTCGACGCCGGCGTTTCGCAGCGGCATGTGAGCTTCATCGAAAGCGGCCGCGCCCAGCCGAGCCGCTCGATGGTGATGCTGCTCGCCGACGAGCTCGACGTCCCTTTGCGCGAACGCAATGCGCTGCTGCTGCTGGCCGGCTACGCCCCGGTCTATCCCGAACATGCGCTCGAAGCGGCGCCGCTCGCCGCAGTACGTCATGCGCTGGACGCAATCTTGCGAGGCCATTCGCCCAATCCGGCGCTCGCGGTGGACGGCCAATGGCGCATGATCGCGGCGAACGCGCATGTCGCGCTGCTGCTCGACGGCGTCCGCGACGCGGCCCTGCTGAAGCCGCCGGTCAATGTGCTGCGCCTCAGCCTCAGCGAAGGCGGCCTTGCGCCGCGCATCGCCAATCTTCCGCAATGGCGGGCCCACCTCCTCGCGCGGCTGCGGCGACAGACGCAGGCGAGCTGCGATCCCACCCTCGTCGCGCTTCTCGCCGAGCTGGAGGCGCTCGGTCCCGCCCGCGGGCGCGAGCCTCGCGGCCTGGATCCTACGCCGCACGACATCCTCGCGCCGCTCGAACTCGAGAGCGCGGCCGGGCGCCTTTCGCTGATCTCGACAACGACGGTTTTCGGCGCGCCCCACGACGTCACCGTTTCGGAACTGGCGATCGAGACGTTCTTTCCCGCGGATGAAGCGACCGCGCAGAGGCTGCGCCGTCTGGCGCCTGCCGCCAACGCGGCGTCATGACCTGCCACGTAATCGACGCCAGCAACCAAGCGGGCATGATCGCTCCCACGGGCCGCGCAAAAGGCCCTGACAGAGGAGAGCAACATGACCAACCCGAAAACCGTCGCCGAGCGCTATATCGCGACCTGGAACGAGACCGACCCGGACAAGCGCGCCGCCCTGCTGCGCGGCGCCTGGGCCGAGGACGTCTCCTACGCCGATCCTTTGGCGAAGGTCGCCGGGGCCGAGGCCCTCGGCGTTTTGATCGGCGGCGTGCACGGCCGCTTTCCCGGCTTTCGCTTCGCGCTGATCGGCGAGCCTGACGGGCACGGCGATCACGTGCGGCTGGCCTGGAGCCTCGGCCCCGAGGGCGCGCCGGCCCCGATCGAGGGCAGCGACGTCGTGACCATCTCGAACGGCCGGATCGCCAACGTCGTCGGCTTCCTCGACAAGGTCCCGCAGGCGGCCTGACAACCCGTCCGCCCCCGGCGCGCGTCCAAACCGTGCGCCGGGCTCGCGTCAGATCGCCTTGCGCAACAATCCGAGCAGTTCGCGGTGCATCGTCTCGTTGCCGCAGCAGATCGAACCGGTCTCGAGGAAATTCGCGCCGCCGTCGGCGTCCGACAGATAGCCGCCGGCCTCGCGCACCAGCAGCGCGCCCGCCGCAATGTCCCAGGAGTTGAGGCCGCGCTCCCAGAAGGCGTCGAACCGTCCCGCCGCGACATAGGCGAGATCGAGCGAGGCGCAGCCGAGGCGCCGGACATTGACGACCCGCGCCATCACCGCCGCCAGTTCGGCTTTGAAGCGCGGATGCTGGGCCGCCTTGCCGAGATGCGGCACGCCGCAGCCGATCAGCGCCTGCGACAGTTCGTTGCGCGCCGCGACCCGAAGCCGGTGCGAGCCGCCGAACGCGCCCTGCCCCTTCTCGGTGACGTACATTTCGTCGTTCGCCGGATTGTAGACGACGCCGGCGACGATCTGGCCCTCGCGTTCGAGCGCGACCGAGACGGCGAAGATCGGGATGGCGTGCAGGAAATTGGTCGTCGCGTCGAGCGGGTCGATGTGCCAGGTGTGGCTCTTGTCCGAGCCGTCGACCCGCCCGGTCTCCTCCATCACGAAGCCATAGCCCGGCCGCGCTTTGGAGAGTTCCTCGAACAACACCTTCTCGGCCCGCTTGTCGGCGAGCGAGACGAAATCGCCCGGCCCCTTCATCGACACCTGCAATTGCTCGATTTCGCCCAAATCGCGCTTGAGACCGCGGCCGGCCTTGATCGCGGCGTTGGTCATGACGGTCATGAGGGCGGAGCGGATCATCGGCGTGGGTTCCGGAAGGAGCGGCCCGGTGGCATACGGGAAGCTCGCGGGCGGCGCAACCTGCCGCCGTCCGCCGCGGCCAGCATTCACGACCCGCCTCTTCGCGATCGAGCGGTCTTCATGATAGCGTCACGGCTGTTCGTCTGTAATAGGAGAGCGTCATGAAGATCAGCGCGCGAAACGTCCTGAAAGGCACGGTCGTCGACGTCAAGAAGGGCGCAACGACGGCTCATATTCGCATCGACGTCGGGGGCGCGATCGTCACGGCTTCCATCACCAACGAATCCGCGGACGATTTGCAGCTCGCGGCCGGCAAGACAGCCTTCGCGGTGATCAAATCCTCTGACGTGATGGTGGGAGTGGAATGAAGGCGTTTGCAGTCATTTTCGCGGTGGGTCTCGGCCTCCCAGGCTTCGCCCATGCGGCGGAGCCGAGCGGGTGCGACAAGTTCAAATGGCAGGTGACGCATGAACGAGCCGCTCTCTCCGCGGCCGCCGCGCATCTCCAGTCCGGAGCCGTCCTCCCGCTCGACGCTGCGGCCGACATCCAGCTCACGCCGTTCGCCGAGGCCAAGCTCGACATGCCCCCGGAGCGCGCGCCGAAGGCCTCCCCGAGCTATGCGGCCGAGATCAAGCTCGACGCGCCGGCTGCGGGCGGCACGTTCAAGATCAGCATTTCTCAGGAGGGATGGATCGACGTGATCCAGGACGGACACTTCGTGAAGCCGGCCGCGTTCAGCGGTGCGACCGATTGCGCGGGGCTCCGCAAGAGCGTGAAATTCCCGCTCGCCGCCAAACCTGCGACAATCCAGTTCTCCAACGTCAAAGGTTCGGATATTTCGGTGATCGTCTCGCCGGAATAACCGCCTGCGTCATGGGAATAAAGCGCGCCGCGTCAAAGACATAGGCTCTGACGATCCAGCTTCGCTCAAACCTTGGGCGATAGGTTCAGATCATTCAAGCAAATGACACGGGACGGTCGGTCATGGCTCTAACGGCGGCGCGCGCGACGATCCTACATCCCACCGATTTCTCTCCCGGGGCCGGCTCAGCGTTGGCGCACGCGCTCGCCATCGCGTTGGCCTCGAAATCGCAACTGGGCCTCTTGCAGGTTCGCGAGGACGAACAGGCGTTTTTCTCGCCGACGCAGGGGCTGCGCCAGGTGCGCGACCTTCTGGTGCGCTGGGGCCGGCTGGGCGCCAGTGCGCCCTACGACCACTGGGAGAACGAGCTCGATCTTAGCGTGTCGAACATGAGCGTCGCTGCCCGCAGCGCCCGCGCCGGCATATTGGAATTTCTCGACGACCGTCCGGCCGACCTCCTGGTGCTGGCGACCTCGGCGCATAAGGCGCAGAGCCGGTGGCTCGACGTCTCGACGCCGCGCAGCGTTCTGCGGCAGGCTCGCATCATGAGCCTGTTTTTGCGCGATGGCGGGCGGGGCTTTGTCGATCGTGACAGCGGCGCCCTCCGGCTGAAAAAGGTTCTGATGCCGATCGACGGCACGGTGAAGTTCATCCATGCGCTGCGGCGGGTCGAGCGGATGAGGCGGCTTGCGTCCAGCGACGCGGTCATCCATCTCTTCCACGTCGGCGAGCGCGCGCCTGCGGCGACGGACGAGCGCGGCAAGCCGCTCGGCATGCCGGTCATGCTGCGCCAGGGCCGCGTCGTCGACGCCATCCTCAAAGCCGCAGGGGATCTCGGCGTCGACGCGATCGCGATGCCGACCGCGGGGCGCCATGGCCTCATCGACGCTCTGCGCGGCAGCACCACCGCGCGCGTTCTCGAAGACGGCCGATGGCCGCTCCTGGCCGTGCCGGTCGGCTGACGGCTGCGGCCTCTTGAGAATCCCCGCCCGCTGATCCAGACTGACGCAAATCATTCAGTCCCGGGAGGAATTTATGCCGCAGCCGCCGTTCCGCGCCGACCATGTCGGCAGCTACCTGCGGCCCGAGCGGCTGAGGCAAGCGCGCGAGAAATTCTTCGCCAAGGCGCTCCCCGCCGAGGAGTTGCGCGCCGTCGAAGACGAGTGCATCCGCGAGGTCGTGCGGCGTCAGGAAGACGTCGGCCTCAAGGGGATCACCGACGGCGAATTCCGCCGCACTTATTTCCATGTCGATTTTCTCGAACGTCTGGACGGCGTCGAGACCCACTACGGCGAGTTCGTCGCCAAATTCCGTAAGGATGATGGCTCGGAAGTCGGCTTCAAGCCGCCGACCATGCATGTCGAGGCCAAGATCCGCCATTCCCAGCCGATCCAGGGTCCCGACTTCGATTTTCTCAAGAGCGTCGTCACGAAGACGCCGAAGGTCTGCATCCCCGCCCCCTCGATGCTGCACTTCCGCGGCGGCCGCGACGCGATCAGCAAGGACGCTTATCCCGACATGGATACGTTCTACGACGATCTGACCGCAGCGTATCGCGACGAGATCGCCGAACTGGCGGCGCGCGGGTGCCGCTATCTGCAGCTCGACGACACCAACCTCGCCTATCTCTGCGATCCCAGGATTCGCGAGACGACGCGGGCGCGCGGCGACGATCCGGACGCGCTGGTCCATCTCTACTGCCGGCTGGTCAACGATTCCATTCGCGACCGTCCGAAGGACATGACGATCTCGGTGCATCTCTGCCGCGGCAATTTCCGCAGCGCCTGGGTCGCCGAGGGCGGCTACGAGCCGGTCGCCGAAATCCTGCTCAACGAGATGAAGATCGACGGCTTCTTCCTCGAATACGACGACGAGCGTTCGGGCGATTTCGCGCCGCTTCGCTTCACGCCGAAGGGCAAGACGATCGTGCTCGGCCTCATGAGTTCGAAACATGCGGCGGCGGAAAGCAAGGACGAGGTCAAGCGCCGCATCGAGGAGGCCTCGCACTATGTGCCGCTCGAGCAATGCGCGCTCAGCCATCAATGCGGCTTTTCCTCGACCGCGCACGGCAACGACCTCACCGAGGCCGACCAGTGGAAGAAACTCGCGCGCTGCGTCGAGATCGCGCGCGAAGTCTGGGGCGAGGGGTAGCACCGAACCAACATCGTCATTGCGAGCGCAAGCGAAGCAGCGCCGAGCGGAAGCGTGGATTGCTTCGTCGCCTCGCTCCTCACAATGACGGTTCGGTCGGATTGCAAATCCATCTTTGCGGCCAAGAAGAGCCGCCTCCTCTCGCCTTCTCCAGGCAAAACGTTTAAGTGGCGGGGGCCGGCGTCGCCGCGCCCCTACCCCCTGGTTGGACGAAACGAGGTAAGCGAGGAATGCAGTCGGACAGCGAGATCGCGCGTGGGATCCCCCTCGCGCCCATAAACGCGATCGGCGCCAAGCTCGACATTCCCGAAACGGCCCTCCACCCCTACGGACGCGCGACCGCCAAGATCGACGACGAATTTCTCGCCGGGCTCGGCGACAAGCCCGACGGCAAGCTCGTCCTCGTCACCGCCATCAATCCGACCCCTGCGGGCGAAGGCAAGACGACGACGACGATCGGCCTCGGCGACGCGCTGGCGCGCATCGGCAAACGGGTCGCGGTCTGCCTGCGCGAACCGTCGCTCGGACCCTGCTTCGGCCAGAAAGGCGGCGCCACCGGCGGCGGCTATGCGCAGATCGCGCCGATGGAGGAGATCAATCTCCACTTCACCGGCGATTTTCACGCGATCACCTCGGCGCACAACCTGCTCGCGGCGATGCTCGACAACCACGTCTATTGGGGCAACGCGCTCGACATCGATCCGCGGCGGGTCGTCTGGCGGCGCGTGGTTGACCTCAACGACCGCGCCTTGCGCGAGATCGTCGGCGGCCTCGGCGGCGTCGCCAACGGCTTTCCGCGCGAGGACGGGTTCGACATCACCGTCGCCTCCGAGGTGATGGCGGCGTTCTGCCTCGCCGACGATTTGCCTGATCTCGAACAGCGGCTCAGCCGCATGGTGGTCGCTTACACCAGGGCGAAGAAGCCGGTCACCGTGAGCGATCTCAAGGCGGCTGGCGCGATGACGGCGCTGTTGCGGCTCGCGATGCGCCCGAACCTCGTGCAGACCTTGGAGGGCGTCCCGGCGATCGTGCACGGCGGCCCCTTCGCCAACATCGCGCACGGCTGCAATTCGATCATCGCGACGCGAGCGGGGCTGAAGCTCGCCGATTACGTCGTCACCGAGGCGGGCTTCGGCGCCGATCTCGGGGCCGAGAAATTCTTCGACATCAAATGCCGCAAGGCCGGGCTGAAGCCGGCCGTCGCCGTCGTCGTCGCCACCGCCCGCGCGCTCAAGATGCACGGCGGCGTCGCCAAATCCGCGCTCGACGGCGAGGATCTCGGCCGCGCTCAAGCGTGGGCTCGCCAACCTCGAGCGGCATGTCGCGAACGTCAGGAAATTCGGCCTCGACGCCGTCGTCGCGATCAACCGTTTCACTGCCGACACAGACGCCGAGCTCGCCTTGATCGAGGCCTTCGTCGCACGGGCTTGCAACGCGCGGACGGTGATCTGCGACCATTGGGCGCGCGGGTCGGCGGGCGCGGAGGAGCTGGCGCGGGTGGTCGCCGACATGGCCGACGCCTCCCCGCTCGGGTTCCGTCCGCTCTATTCCGACGCGACGCCGCTATGGGAAAAAACGCGCATGATTGCGCGCGAGATTTACGGCGCGGACGACATCGTCGCCGACGCGCGGGTCCGCGCGCAGTTTGCGGAGCTCGAGAGCGCCGGCTACGGCGCGCTGCCGGTCTGCGTCGCCAAGACGCAATATTCCTTCTCCGCCGATCCGACGCTGCTCGGGGCGCCGAGCGGCCATATCGCGCCGGTGCGCGAAGTCAGCCTGCGCGCCGGCGCCGGCTTCGTCGTCGTCCTGATGGGCGACATCCGCACCATGCCCGGCCTGCCGCGCACGCCTGCTGCGGAGGCGATCCATGTCGTGGATGGGCGGATCGAAGGGCTGTTTTAAGAGCTCGGGCAATCCTCCCTCTCCTCGTAAACGCGGAGGGGGAGGATCGCCTGGAATGGGTTGCGCTTCGTTCGAACCAGCGCCGTCATTGCGAGCGAAGCGAAGCAATCCAGCAGCGCCAAGCTAGCGATGGATTGCTTCGGAGCTCACGCTCCTCGCAATGACGATGCGGCCTGAATACAAGACACTCCAGCGTTCACGTCGGCGGAACGACGCCCTTCTTGAGGATGATGTTGCCGTAGAAGCGACGCTCGCCCGTCGCGATAATCGCAAAGCACTCGCTCGCCCGCTCGTAGAAGGCGAAGCGCTCGAGGCTGGCGAGGGTGAACTGCGGTCCCTCGCGCCGGGCGATCACATCGCGGAACTCGGCGAAGATCGGCTGTTCGGCGGCGGGCTGGCCGACGACTTCCATGCGCCAGCACGCCTCGGGAACGAAGGTGTCGAGCGGCATCACGCTCAGCACGGCCTCAAGCGTGCGCGTTGCGTCGGCGGCGTCGAGCCTGATGACGTCCGGCCCTGCGGATTGCGCGGGGTAATTGGCGTCGACGATGGCGATCTCGTCGCCGTGCCCCATCGCGCGTAGCGCATAGAGCAACTCGGGCGTCAGCAACGGATCAATCGCTTTCAACATCGCATAGTCTCCTTGAAAATTTAGCGCGGCGTCGGCGCCTCGGCGCGCAGCAAGCCCTCGCCCTTGAGCGCGCGCCACAAAGCGGGCGGAATCTGGGCGTCGAGCATCTCCGCGTTGCGCCGCACTTCCCCCGGCTTCTGGCCGCCGGGAATGACGCTCACGATCGCCGGATGGCTCAACGGGAAACGAAGCGCCGCTTCAGCGAGCTTCACCCCATGAGCCTTGCAAACCGCCTCGATGCGACGCACGCGTTCGAGAATTGCGTCCGGCGCCGGAGCGTAATTGTAGAAGGCGCCGCGCTTCGGCCCGGTGGCGAGAATGCCGGAATTGAACGGGCCGCCGATCACGACGCCGATCTTCTTCTCCACGCAATACGGCAGGAAGCTCTCCAACGCCTCCTGCTCGAGCAGCGTGTAGCGACCAGCGAGAAGAAACACGTCGAAATCGCCGGCGCGCGCCAGCTTTTCGGCGGCCTGCCATTCGTTGACGCCCGCGCCGAACGCCTTGATCACGCCGGTCTCGCGCAATTTGACGAGGGCCTTGTAGCCGCCTTCCATCAGTTCGCGAATGCGCGCGTCGGCCGCTTCCTGGCTGCCATGCGTGAAGACGTCGACGTCGTGCGCATAGACGATGTCGATCTGATCGACGCCCAGCCGCTCGAGCGAGAACTCCAGCGAGCGCATGACGCCGTCGTAGGAATAGTCGAACACCTCGCGGCGCGAGGGCGTCTCGAAAAAGGCGCCCTGGCGCGTTCGCTGCTCAGGCGGGCAGAGCTTGAGCAGACGGCCGATTTTGGTCGAGAGCAGATAGCCCTCGCGCGGCTTGGCGCGCAGGAAGCCGTTGAGGCGCGTCTCGGAAAGGCCGAGGCCATAGAGCGGCGCCGTGTCGTAATAGCGGGACCCCGCCGCCCACGCGGCGTCGAGCGTCGCGCGGGCTTCCTTCTCCGTCAACGGGCGGTAGAGGTTGCCGAGCGGAGCCGCGCCAAAACCCAGTTCGGTGAAATGCAACTCTGCGCCGGATCGAGACACAAATTTTCGTTTGCGACCCGCTCGCACATTCGCCCCTGCCATCGCCCCCTCCGCACTCGGCCGCGGCATCAATACGTCCGCCCTCGCGCGCCCGTCAATTGCAGGCGCCCTCGCGTCGTCTCCCGCGCGTTCAGCCCTTGAGCTTCGCGTGTGGACGGCGGTGGCGCAACACAATTATCGCAGGGAATGCGAGGCCTGCTCCATGGACTTTGGCACGCTCCTCAACCTGCGCCGCTCCCACTGGGCGACAAAGGCGCGCAAGCGCGACAACGCCGGGTGCTCGGGCGCTTCTCGGAGCAAGTCAGCATGAATTTTTCGCAGACCTCGCCGCGCCGCGCTCCATCGATCCGGCGACGCGTCGAGGAGAGGGGCAGTATAGGCGATCGCCCGTTCGACGATTTCCTCGATCCGATCTGACATTCCAGCCTCCGAAACTTCGATTGAGTTGCGGGGCGCAAGACCGAGGCCGATTACGTAAAGACTTGACGTGCTCCGGAACGGGACACGCGGGCGGCTAACGCACTGGAGCACACTGCCTTGAGATTGAACCGGAGCCCTGTCGTCATCGCGAGCGAAGCGCGGCGATCCAGAGATCGAGGCGTTAGCCGATTGAGGCGCCCCACGGAAAGACTCGCGACTTGTTGGCGAGACCTCGACCGCTGGATTGCTTCGCTCCGCTCGCAAAGACGGTTCATTCCACGTGACTGCAGCGCGCGCCTAGGCCATCCCGCGCTGGGCGTAGCCGAGGCGCTCGTTGAGGCGTTCGAGCAGGCTCTGCGCCGCTTCCGCGACGACGGTCCCCGGCGGAAAGATGGCGTCGGCGCCGGCTTCCCGAAGCGGTTCGAAGTCCTGTTCCGGAATGACGCCGCCGACGACGATCATCGCATCCTTGAGACCGGCCGCGCCAAGCGCCGACTTCAGCGCCGGCACCAGCGTCAGATGGCCGGCCGCGAGCGACGAGACGCCGACGATGTGGACGTGCTTTGCCGCGGCCAGGGCGGCGACTTCCTCGGGGGTTGCGAACAGCGGTCCGATCTCGACCTCGAAGCCGAGATCAGCGAAGGCCGAAGCGATGATCTTCTGGCCCCGGTCGTGCCCATCCTGGCCGATCTTGGCGACCAGAATGCTCGGGCGCCGGCCTTCGTTCTCCGCGAAGGCCTGCGTCATCGCGGCGATCCGCTCGTTGGCGTCGGCGGACGGCCCCGCCTCGGCGAGATAGACGCCGGAGATCGACCGGATCTCGGCGACGTGGCGGCCGAACGCCTGCTCCATCGCCAGCGAAATCTCGCCGACCGTCGCCTTGGCGCGCGCCGCCTCGACGCTGAGCGCGAGCAGGTTGGCGGCGCCGCGCGCGCCCTCCGTCAGCGCGTCGAGAGCGGCGCGGGTCTTCGTCTCGTCGCGCTCTGCGCGCAGGCGCTTCAGCTTCTCGATCTGCTGCGCGCGCACGTCGGCGGCGTCGACCTTGAGGACGTTCAACGCGCGCTCGACATTGGGCGGGAATGTGTTGACGCCGATGACGGTCTGTTGCCCGGAATCGATGCGCGCCTGCGTGCGCGCCGCCGCCTCCTCGATGCGCCGCTTGGGCACACCGAGCTCGATCGCCTTGGCCATGCCGCCGAGCGCTTCGACCTCCGCGATATGCTCGCGCGCCCTGGCGGCGAGTTCGGCGGTCAGGCGCTCGACATAATAGGAGCCGCCCCAGGGGTCGATCACCCGCGTCGTGCCGCTTTCCTCGATTAGGAAAAGCTGGGTGTTGCGCGCTATGCGCGCCGAGAACGGGGTCGGCAGGGCGAGCGCCTCGTCGAGCGCGTTGGTGTGCAGCGACTGGGTGTGGCCTTGGGTCGCCGCCATCGCCTCGATCTGCGTGCGCACGATGTTGTTGAACGGGTCCTGCGCGGTGAGCGACCAGCCGGAGGTCTGACAATGCGCGCGCAGCGGCAGCGACTTGTCGGACTTCGGGCCGAATCCCTTGACGACGCCTGCCCATAGCATGCGCGCGGCGCGCAGCTTGGCGACCTCCATGAAGAAGTTCATGCCGATCGCCCAGAAGAACGACAGCCGCGGGGCGAATTGATCGACGCTCATGCCCGCGGCGACGCCTGCGCGCAGATATTCGACGCCGTCGGCGAGCGTGTAGGCAAGCTCGAGGTCCTGCGTCGCGCCGGCCTCCTGCATGTGGTAGCCGGAGATCGAGATCGAATTGAACTTCGGCATGTGCTTCGCGGTGAAGGCGAAGATGTCGGCGACGATGCGCATCGAGGCCGCGGGCGGATAGATGTAGGTGTTGCGGACCATGAATTCTTTGAGGATGTCGTTCTGGATGGTGCCCGACAGCGCCGCCATCGGCACGCCCTGCTCCTCCGCCGCGACGATGTAGAGCGCGAGCACCGGCAACACCGCGCCGTTCATCGTCATCGAGACGCTCATCGTATCGAGCGGAATGCCGGAGAACAGCGTGCGCATGTCGTAGATCGAATTGATCGCGACGCCCGCCATGCCGACGTCGCCGGCGACGCGCGGATGATCGGAATCATAGCCGCGGTGCGTCGCCAGATCGAAGGCGACGGAAAGACCCTTCTGCCCCGCGGCGAGATTGGCGCGGTAGAAGGCGTTCGACTGCTCCGCCGTCGAGAAGCCCGCGTATTGCCGCACCGTCCAGGGCTGGTTGACGTACATCGTGGGATAGGGGCCGCGCAGATAGGGCGGCAGGCCGGGCCAGGTCTCCAAAAAGTCCAACCCGTCCCAATCGCTCGCGTCATAGAGCGACTTCACCTCGATCCCCTCCGGCGTCAGCCAGTGGCGCAGCGGCGCGGCGGCTGCGCCATCAGGCGCCGGCGAGAAGGGAATCGAGGCGAAGTCCGGAATCGAGCCCATCAAGCGATCCTTCGGCTAGAGCGCGCGGTGGACGCGCGCGATCGCCGCTGGCGCGTCGCATCCGGCGAAGACGAAGTCGTCGACGCCGGCGGCGCGCAACAGCGCTTCGCGTTCGCCGGGCTTGCCCGCCAGCGCGAGATAGCGGGCGCCGGCCGCCTTGAGCGCCGCGGCGAAGCGCTCGCCCAACTCCGAGTAAAGCCCATCGTCGCCGCACAGGCAGGCGATCGAGGCGCCGCTCGCCGCAAACCGCGCCGCGGCCTCCTCGGCGTCTGCGGCGCCGAAGACGTCCGCAAACGTCTCGACGCCGCCCGCCTCGAAGACCTCGCGGGCGAAGCCGAGCCTTCGCCCGTGCTGGGCCGGCAGGCCCATTGTCGCCAAATATATGCCCGGCCGCCTGCCCTCGCGCGCCAAGGCCGCGTCGGAAGCGTCACGCAAACACTCGAAGGCTTCGGCGACGCGGATCGGCGCCGCCGGCGGCGCGACGGCCTCGCCGGGATAGTTGAAAGCGGGCGGCGTTGCGGGCAAGACCTCGGCCTTTGTCTCGGCGAGATCGGGATGGGCGCTGACGCCGGTCAGCGGCGCACGCAGATTGGCGACATCGCGCGAGAGTTTGGCCGCAGCGTCCGCGAGCGCGCGCTGGAAGCCGCCCCGACGCAGCGCCTGCGCGGCGCCGCCTTCCGCCTCCAAGGCCTGGAAGAGCGCCCAGGCTTTCTCGCACAACGCCTGGGTCAGCGCTTCGAAAGCGCCCGCGCCCGCTGCCGGATCGGCGACGAAACCGAGGTTCGATTCCTGCAACAGGATGAGCTGCGTGTTGCGGGCGAGACGCCGCGCCAGCGCATCCGGCAGGCCCAAGGCCTGGGTGAACGGCAGAACGCTTACGCTGTCGGCGCCGCCAAGGCCTGCGGCGAACGCCGCAATCGCGCCGCGCATGACATTCACATAGGGATCGCGCGCCGTCATCGCCCGCCAAGCGCTCTCGGCGTGAATACGCGCGGGCTGCGGCGTCAGCCCGCAGGCTTGCAAGGCGCGGCCCCACAGCAGGCGCAACGCGCGGAACTTCGACAGGGTGACGAATTGGTCGCAATCCGCTGCGAGGCGGAAGCTGATCGCCGCAGCGGCGTCCTTGAGGGTGAAGCCGTTCTGCGACAGGACGCGCAGATACGCGATCGCAGCGGCGAGCGCGAAGCCGAGCTCCTGCGCCGGCGTTCCGCCCGCAGCGTGCGCCCAGCGCAAATCGGCGACGACGAAGGGACCGGCGAAGCCTTTCGCCTTGAGGAAGAGGGCGAGCTTGGCGAGCCCGCGACCCTCCTCCTCGAAAGGACGGGCCGCACGGCCGCTGCGCGCCAGCGCGCCGATCGGGTCGAGGCCGAACGCGATCGAAACCTGCGAAGGGTTCTCCCCGGCCCGCTCGACCAGGCTGGCGAAGGCCGCCGCCTGCGCATCCGCGTCAACGCCGAGATCGAGCTCGAAGCGCGTCGCAGCGAAATTTATGCCCTCGAATGCGCGATGCAGCGTCGCCGAATCGTGCCGGGCGAGCCCGAACCCGTAGGCCCCGCCAGCGCCGGCGAACACGACCTGCAATCCTTCGGCGCCCCCGGCGAGGTCCTCCCGCACCTGTTCGTTGGCGGCGCCGGGATCGGGGTGATCGATCCTGGCGAAGGCGCGCCACGGCCCGGCTTCGCCGCGAATCGCCCGCGGCCCCTCGCGGCGCGCGTAAAGCGGCTGGAGGGCGATTGCGTCCGCCGTTCGCGCGATCAAGCGATCGAATGGCGCGCCCTTCAGCGCCGCTTCCGCCGCCTTACGCCAATCGGCCTCGCTATAAGTTGGGAAGGTCCCCCCGAACCCGGCCACGCCGGCCTCCCGGCTCAGATGAACTGCGACATACCCGGAATCGCCGCCGAAATCTCGCCGACGACGTCGTCGCCGGCATGCTCGCGAGCGTAATCAAACACTTCCTTGCCGACGGCCTGGATCTGGCCCATGCCGAGGCCCAGTCCCATGAGATCGCCCCCGAGGGCCATCAGGCCGCCGCCGCCCATCGCGCCGGCGCCCGTCCCCATCAGTCCCTTGAGCATGCCGCTCATCCCCTCGCCGCCTGTAGAACTCACCGAGGCGACGATCGCGTTGAGCGCGGGAGCCTTGGCGAGCAAGGCGTCGACGGCGTCGTCGGGAGCCTCGCGTTTGATGAAATCGACCACCAGCGCGATGGCTTTGCGCGCAGTGTCGGCGTTCGTTTGAGCGGCCGCGGCGACGCGAGCGATCAAATTGTCCATTTCCGGCTCCCTATCCGTATCTCCAGCGACTCCGCCGCGCCGCATCGGCGCCACGGCTTCGCACAGCAAAATCAGGCTCACGCTTCCTTATACGCCGAAGCGGGCGTGGGCGAAGTTGGAAAGTTGACGAAGCGGCCAGGCGCGGACCCGCATCGGCCCGTGCGGCGTCACGATTTTGCTGCGATGCAACCAAACAGCCATGAATCTGTCACATTGGTCCATGGCCCGAATTAATTGCGGCGAAAGCGCGCAGGCTTGCGGACCCCGACAATTTTGCCAATTTTGCCCGGCAAAACCGGTCCGAATGAACAGATCTAAACAAATCACTAATATTTCCAGACAATAGCTATGCCACGGGTGCATGGCTGGTCGACGGCTTTTTCCCTACTCCTGCCTGCCCGACTCCATTATGTTGCAGCGCACAGGACGAGTTGATCGCCTCACGGCGAACCCGCCCCCAGATCAAAAGAATGGAGGGTCAAATGACCTCGCTTAAGACCATCGCCGACAAACTCACCGCTTGGCGCCGTTATCGTGAAGCCGTGCGGGAGCTCTCGCAGTTGAGCGACCGCGAATTGGAAGACATCGGCATCCGCCGGGGCGACATTCAGTTCGTCGTTCGCGGCGCCCTAGTGCACTGATTGGGACGCGCCAGCTCCTCCCTCTGGCGCCCCCTTCGCGTCCGAGCATCGCTCGACGCAAAAACGCCCGCCGGTCCTCCCACGGCGGGCGTTTTTTATTTGACGGCGCGCGCCGCCTTTGTGACAAGCCGCCATGCAACCCGTTCACGTCATTGGCGGCGGTCTTGCAGGCTGCGAGGCGGCCTGGCAGATCGCAAAATCCGGCGTTCCCGTCGTTCTCCATGAAATGCGCCCGCAACGCGGCACCGAGGCCCATCGCACGGGAGGGCTCGCCGAGCTTGTTTGCTCCAATTCCTTCCGCTCGGATGACGCTCAGAACAATGCGGTCGGCGTCATCCACCGCGAGATGCGCGCGCTCGATTCGCTCGTCATGCGCTCAGCCGACGCGAATCAGGTGCCCGCCGGCGGGGCGCTCGCGGTCGACCGTGACGGCTTCTCGGCCGCCGTCGAGGCGGCGATCAGCGCCGAACCCCTCATCCGCATCGAGCGCGAGGAGATCGGCGCCATTCCCCCGGACGACTGGGACAGCGTCATCATCGCGACCGGGCCGCTCACCTCCCCGGCGCTGGCTTCGGCGATCCGCTCGCTGACGGGCGAGGACGCGCTGGCCTTCTTCGACGCGATCGCGCCGATCGTGCACCGCGATTCGATCGACATGTCGATCGCCTGGGCGCAGTCGCGCTACGACAAGGCGGGGCCCGGCGGCTCCGGCGCCGACTATCTCAACTGCCCGATGAGCCGCGAGCAATACGACGCCTTCGTCGACGCGCTGCTCGCGGCCGAGAAGACCGAGTTCCGCGAATTCGAGGGAACGCCCTATTTCGACGGCTGCCTGCCGATCGAGGTGATGGCGGAGCGAGGCCGCGAGACGCTCCGCTATGGGCCGATGAAGCCGGTCGGGCTGACCAACGCGCACAATCCCACCGTCAAGGCCTACGCCGTGGTGCAATTGCGCCAGGACAACGCGCTCGGCACGCTGTTCAACATGGTCGGCTTCCAGACCAAGCTGAAATACGGCGAGCAGGCCCGCGTCCTCCGGCTCATCCCCGGCTTGGAGAGCGCCGAATTTGCGCGGCTTGGCGGATTGCATCGCAACACCTTCCTCAACTCCCCGCGGCTGCTCGATGCGCGCCTGCGGCTCAAAGCGGCGTCGCGACTGCGCTTCGCCGGCCAGATCACCGGCTGCGAGGGCTATGTCGAGAGCGCGGCGATCGGCCTCCTCGCCGGCCGTTTCGCGGCGGCCGAACGATTGGGCGCGGCGCTCGAGCCGCCGCCCGCCACCTCTGCGATGGGCGCGCTGCTCAACCACGTGACCGGCGGCCACATCGAGGCGATCGACGCCGGGCCGCGCTCGTTTCAGCCCATGAACGTCAATTTCGGATTGTTCCCGCCGATTGAGGAGCCGCGCGTCGACGAGACGGGCAAGCGCCTGCGCGGCCCGGAGCGTGGCGTGGCGCGCAAGCGCGCCTTGTCCGCCCGCGCCGAGGTCGATTTGGCGAAGTGGGCCGCGACGGCGGACGCCCTGACGCGCGCCGCAACCTACTAAGGCGAATTGCGTTTTGGTGGAGTCTTTCCGCTGGCGTATTTCACGAATTCACCCAGGTGACGCCCCCTTGTCATGCCCGCGAAAGCGGGCATCCAGGTTTCAAACGACGAAAGCCTGGGGCGGTTGTCTGGATCCCCGCTTTCGCGGGGATGACAGCAGCGCTGCGTCAACCAAAAAGCAAAATGCTTTCTAAACTACCTGCCCCCGCCCTCCGCGCGCCCATAGCCACAGCGCCAATTGCCGCCGCCAGGCGGCGGGTTCGGCGAGCGGCGTGAAGGGCGAGGCCGAGGCGCGGCCAAGACGCTTGAGATCGAGCCGCGCGGCGCCCAGCGGGACGAAGGCCGGCGCGACAATCGGGGGTAAAGCGGCGATGCGCCGCTCCGCCACGGCGAGATGGTGCAGCGCGCGCCCGCGCAATTGAGAAAAAACGGCGCTCATTCCCGGCGAGCCCTTGCGCTCGCGCAGATCCTCGCCCGAGACGCCGTTGGGTTGCAGCAGATCGTGCGGCGCATAGGCCGGCCCGCGTCCGCTCGCCCTGGGGAACGCAAGCAAGACCCGGGTCAATCCGACCGCGACGCCCGCCGCCTCGCTCGCCTCGTCCACGGCGAGGTCGCCCCCTTTGCCGAGGACCAGCGCCGCCATTTGGAACAGCGCCCCTTCGATCTGGCGGCAATAGGTCTCGAGCGCGGCCAGCGTCGGCATGTCGTCGTCGTAGAGGTCGAACGAGCGGGCGTGCAGCAGTTCGTCGAACGCCTGCCTCGGCAGCGCGAAACGATCGATCGTATCGAGCAGCGCAGCGGCGACGGGATGAGCGGCCGCCTCCCCTGCGCGCTCGCCGTTCAGCGCCTCGCGCCACCAGGCGAGCCGCATCTCGCCGGCGAGCGGCTCGCGCACCAGCGCGCTCACTCGCGCGGTCTCGACGTCGAACGCGGCGAGGGCGTGAAGATGCGGACGGGCGTCTTCGGGCGCGAACAGCGCGCTCAGCCAGCGCTCCCGGGCGCCCTCGCGCACAAGCTCGCCGCAGTGCTCATAGGCGCGCCGCAAGGGTTCGGCGCGCTCGCCGGCCTCGCTCATGGGGCGGCGATGAGCAGCGCCGCGACGCGGCGGTTCTCATCCATCATCACGTTGTAGACCCGCGCGGCCGGGCCGGTCGCCATCGCCTCGAAGCGAAGGCCGGCGACGCGCAGGCGATCTTTGAACGCAGACGGCAGCGGCGCCATCCGCTCGCCCTGGCCGATCACCAGGAATTCCACCGAGCCGGGCTCCGCCGCCAGCTCCGCGAACAGAGGCGCGAGAATCGCCGGGACGAGATCGCGCGCATCGCCGATGTCGACGGCGCCGATCCCTTTCGGCGTCGCGAGAATGGAGCCGATATGCGACATGCCGGCGAAACGAAATCCGCCCGACCCATAAGCCTCGATCGCATGGCGACCGGGAACATAACGATCGAGTTTCGGACGCTCGGCGCTCACACCTTCGCCTTGGCGGTCGCCGACGCCTCGCTCTCGGCCGACTTGTCGGTCGCCTCCGCCCGCACGCCGAGATAGATGAGCATCGGCGAACAGATGAAGATCGAGGAGTAGGTCGCGACGAAAATGCCCCAGATCATCGCCGCCGAGAACGAGCGGATGACATCGCCGCCGAGGAAGAACAGCGCCAGCAGCGCGAGGAACACCGTCGTCGCCGTCATGATGGTGCGCGGCAGCACCGCGTTGACCGACATGTCCACGATCTCGGCCGTCGACAGGCGCTTGTACTTGCGCATCACCTCGCGGATGCGGTCGAGCACGACGACGGTCTCGTTGAGCGAATAGCCGACGATGGTCAGAATCGCCGCAATGGAGGTGAGGTTGAACTCCAACTGGGTGATGCTGAAGAAGCCCACCGTCAGCAGGAGGTCGTGCATCGTGCCGATGATGGCGCCAACGGCGAACTGCCATTCGAAGCGGAACCAGAGATAGGCCAATACGCACAGGATCGCGACGACGACGCCGAGCGTGCCGCTCTGCACCAGTTCGCCGGAGACGCGCGGGCCGACGGCGTCCACGCTGCGGAATTCATAGGCGCCGCCGAAGGCTTGGCGCAGCTTGGCGATCGCAGTCTGCTCGCCGGTTTCGCCGCCCGACTGCACTTTGACGCGCAGCATCACGTCCGATTGGGCGCCGAGGCGCTGCGCTTCGACCGGGCCGAGGCCGAGGCTGTCGCCCTTAGCGCGGATGTCGGCGAGATCGGCGACGCCGCTCTTGGCGCGCAGCTCGACTTGGGTGCCGCCCGCGAAGTCGATGCCGAAGTTCATGCCGACGGTGAAGAACATCACCACCGCGACGATCGATAGACACGCCGAAAGCGGATAGCTCACGCGGCGGAGCCGCATGAAGCCGAATTTTGTGTTCTCCGGCGCGAGGCGCAGCAGTTTCATCGAATTCCTCCCCTTCTCCGCGATGCGGGAGAGGGCGTCGTCAATCGGCGGGCGAGCGCATATGCAGGCGCTCTATGTCGCAAGCTCATATCGGCAGCACGCTGGGGCGACGATTGCGGTACCACAGCGCGATCATCATGCGCGTCATCGTCACCGCGGTGATGACCGAGGTGAGGATGCCGAGGCCGAGCGAGATCGCAAAGCCGCGCACCGGCCCGGAGCCGAAGAGATAAAGGATCACGGCGGCGACGAACATCGTCACGTTCGAGTCGATGATCGTCGCGAAGGCGCGCTTGAAGCCGGCGTCGAGCGCAGAAATCACCGTGCGGCCGAGATGCGCCTCCTCGCGGATGCGCTCATAGATCAGCACGTTGGAGTCGACCGCCATGCCGATCGTGAACACGATGCCGGCGATGCCCGGCAAGGTCAGCGTCGCGCCGAGCAGCGCCATCGAGGCGAAGATGAAGAGGATATGCACGGCGAGCGCGATGTCGGCGAAGACGCCGAAGATGCCGTAGGTCGTCAGCATGTAGACGACGACGAGGATGCCGCCGACATAGGCCGCCCGCTTGCCGGCCTCGATCGAATCCTGCCCGAGGCCGGGCCCGACGGTGCGCTCCTCGACGACGGTCAGCTTGGCCGGCAGCGCGCCGGCCCGCAGCAGCACGGCGAGGTTGTCGGCCTGCTCCACGGTGAAGTTGCCGGTGATCTGGCCCGAGCCGCCGGTGATCGGCCCGAGGATGCGCGGCGCGGAGATCACCTTGCCGTCGAGCACGATCGCGAACAGCCGGCCGACGTTCTCCGACGTGACCTGCCCGAAGCGCTGGCCGCCGCGCAGATTGAAGCGGAAGTTGACGTCGGGCTCGCCGGTGCGGGAGTCGAAGCTCGGCTGCGCGTCGACGAGGTCCTCGCCCGCCACCATCACCTGCTTCTGCACGGGAATCATCCCGCCCTGCTGCTGGGGCAGCATCTCGACCTCGCTCGGCGGATCGCCGGGATCGCCGACAAGGCGGAACTCCAGCTTCGCCGTGGCGCCAAGCAGCTCCTTGACCTTCGTCGTGTCCTGCAGGCCGGGCACTTCGATCAGGATGCGATCGGAGCCCTGTTGCTGAACATTGGTTTCTTTGGTGCCCGCGCCATTGAGACGGCGATTGAGCACCTCGATCGACTGCGTGACCGCGTGGCGGATCTTCTCGTTGATCGCGACGTCGGTGAGCTGAAGCTGAATCGCGCCGTCGCCGGTGTCGGAAATGTCGAGCGAACGGCCGGTCGCGCCCGTCAAAGCGCCGCCGACGGGCTGATTGAGCGATTGCAGAAGCGGCAGGGCGCGCGCCCGCTCGGCCGAATCGGCGATGCGGACAACGACGCCGCGGGGCTGCATGGCGATGCCGCCGGTAATCGGAATCTTGCCCTCGCGCATCTTGGCGCGCACGTCGTCACGCAGGGTTTCGACCTGCGTCTTGATCACCGAGGGCGTGTCGACCTCCATCAGAATATGGGCGCCGCCCTGGAGGTCGAGGCCGAGCGTGATCGGCCGGATCGGAATGAAGGAAGGAAGCCGGGCCTGGATTGCGGCGACGGTTGCGGGCGCGAGAAAGCTCGGAACGAGCACGAGGGCCGCGCAGAGCACCAGCGCAAAGATCGAGGCGACCTTCCAGGGAGCGAGACGGAACATTGCGAGTTAAAACTCCGCGCGGGCGAGCGCTAGCGACGCCTTTTAGGGGTTGGAAGCGTCTTTCTTGGCCGGCGGGGTCTTGGACAAGTCCTTGCTGGGCGCGTCCTTCACCGGCTCGCCCTTCGAGCGCACGTCCGCGATGCCGGAGCGCGCGAGACGCACCCGCACGTTCGGCGCGATCTCGAGCTCGACTTCGTTTTCGTCGGTCGACTTGGTGACCTTGCCGATCAGGCCGCCGGTCGTCACCACGATGTCGCCGCGCCGCGCGCTCTGCACCAATTCGCGCTGGTCCTTGGCGCGCTTCTGTTGCGGGCGCAGGATCAGGAAATACATGATCGCGAAGATGACGACGAAGGGCGCAAACTGAATCAGCATGTCCGTCGACCCGATGGGCGACGCGCCGCTGGCTTGGGCGAAGGCTGGCGTAATGAACAAGGGCGAAAGCTCCGGCGGCGCGCCGCTAGCGCGCCGAACGAGAAACGAAGAGGCGAGGCTTATATAACCGGCGCCGCTGCGAAAGCAAACGCGCGCAAATCCGGTGGAACCGCCCGTCGCGGGAGCCCCAGCGGACCCGGTCGGCCGCCGGGAACAGCGGGAATTTGGCGGGAAAGCGCGACTCGCGTAAGCTCTGGTCACCTAGAAAGCGCGCGGAGACCAGCTCCGCGCCACGAGGGGAGGCCCTGATGAATAAGCAACTCGCGGAATTCATTGGCACGTTCGCGCTCGTGTTCTTCGGCTGCGGGGCCGCCGTGATCGGCGGCATGGGGTCCGGCAGCACCTCCATCAACCTGTTGGGCATTGCGAGCGCCTTCGGCCTCGCGATCGTCGCGATGGCTTATGGAATCGGCCCTGTGTCGGGATGCCACGTCAATCCGGCGGTCAGCTTCGGCGTCTTCGTCGCCGGCCGCATGAGCGCGGCCGAGATGGTCGGCTATTGGGTGGCGCAGGTGCTCGGAGCGATCGTAGCCGCGGTCGTCCTCTATATCATTCTCTCCGGCAAAGCGTCGGGCTGGAACGGCAGCCTCGGACAGAACGGCTGGGGCGCCGGCTATCTCGGCGAATATTCCGCATATTCCGCCTTCGTCTTCGAGGCGGTGGCGACGTTCCTGTTCCTCGTTTGCATTCTTGGCGTCACCCAGGCCGGCGCGCCATCCCATTTGGCCGGGCTGGCGATCGGCATGACCCTGATCGCGATCCACATCGTCGGGATCAACGTCACCGGCGTTTCCGTCAATCCCGCCCGTTCCATCGGCCCGGCGCTGATCGGCTGGGGCTCCGACGCCAAGGCTGTCACGCAGCTCTGGATGTTCGTCGTCGCGCCGCTCGTCGGCGCTGGCGTCGCCGGCCTGCTGTTCGCCCGAGGCGCGCTGACCGCGACGACGGCGCAACCGGAGGTCGTCAAGAGCGCCTGACGGCCGGGAGCCCCGCCTCTTGCCTTGTGCGGCGCGCCACGCCAAAAGCGCGGCATGCTGCACATCAACGACCTTACATATCGCCTCGGCGAGCGGCTGCTGATCGACAAGGCGACCGTCGCTCTGCCGACCGGGGCGCGTGTCGGACTGGTCGGGCGCAACGGCGCGGGCAAGACGACCCTGTTTCGCCTGATCTCAAGCGAGATCAGCGGCGAGAGCGGCTCGATTTCGATCCCCAAGCAGGCGCGCATCGGCCGCGTCGAGCAGGAAGCGCCCGGCGGCGCGCAGACGCTGATCGATTTCGTTCTCGAGGCCGACCGCGAACGGGCGGCGCTGCTGGCCGAGGCGGAAAACGCCGACGATCCCTTGCGCATCGCCGAGATCCAGACGCGGCTGGTCGATATCGACGCCCACGCGGCGCCGGCGCGCGCCGCTCGCATCCTCAGCGGCCTCGGCTTCGACGAGGCGGCGCAGAACCGCACTTTGGCGGAATTCTCCGGGGGATGGCGGATGCGCGTCGCGCTGGCGGCGGTGCTGTTCTCCGCCCCCGATCTGCTCCTGCTCGACGAGCCGACCAACTATCTCGACCTCGAAGGCGTCCTCTGGCTCACCGATTATCTCAAGACCTACCCGGCGACCGTGCTGGTCATCAGCCACGACCGCGATCTGCTCGACGACGTCGTCGAGCACATCCTGCATCTCGAGCGCGCCAAGCTGACGCTCTGGAGTGGCGGCTATACGAGCTTCGAGCGCCAGCGGCGCGAACAGCAGATCCTTCAGGGCAAAGCGCTGAAGAAACAGGAGGAGCGGCGCAAGCACCTGCAATCCTTCGTCGACCGCTTCCGCGCCAGCGCCACCAAGGCGACCCAGGCGCAATCGCGCCTCAAAATGCTCGCCAAGATGGAGCCGATCTCGGCGATCGTCGACGATACCGTCATGCCCTTCAGGTGGCCGCCGATCGCCCGCCGCCTCAGCCCGCCGATCGTCTCGCTGGAAAAGGCGAGCGTCGGCTATGGCGACCGCGTCGTTCTCTCCAAGCTCGATCTGACGCTCTCCAACGACGATCGCATCGGCCTGCTCGGCTCCAACGGCAACGGCAAATCCACCTTCGCCAAGCTGATCGGCGGCCGGCTCGCGCCGATGGGCGGCAAGATGGTGCGCGCCAACAAGCTCGACGTCGGCTTCTTCGCCCAGCACCAGGTGGACGATCTCGAAACCGACGGCACGCCCTATTCCCATGTTGCGGAGCGAATGCGCGGCGAGCCGGAAGCCAAGATCCGCGCGCGGGCGGCGTCGATCGGCTTTTCGGGTGGGCGCGCCGACACGAAGATCGCGGCCCTCTCCGGCGGCGAGAAGGCGCGCCTGCTGATGGGGCTCGCGACTTTCGAGGGGCCGCAATTGCTGATCCTCGACGAGCCGACGAACCATCTCGACATCGACAGCCGCGCCGAACTGATCGAGGCGATCAACGACTACGAAGGCGCCTGCATTCTCGTTTCGCACGACCGCCGGCTCCTCGAGGCCTGCGTCGATCGGCTGTGGTTGGTCGCGGGCGGCACGGTGCGCGCGTTCGACGGCGACGTCGCCGACTACAGCCGCTTCGTGCTCGGCCAGGGGGAGCCCACCGAGCGGGCGAAGAAGGAGACCGCCCGGAGGGACAGCGAGCCGACCCCAGCCGCCGATGGGCCGGAGCGCCGCGAGGGCGCAAGGTCGCGCCGCGATCTGGCGCCGCTGCGCAAGGAAATCATCGCCGTCGAGCAGCGCATGAACCGCTTCCAGGATCTCCTGCGCCGGGTCGACGAAGCCCTCGCTCAGGCCGGCGAGACGGCGGGAAATTCAGCCAAAGTGATCGACCTCGCCGGCAAGCGCGCCGAGCTCGAACGCGCGTTGGCGGCGGCGGAGGAAGCCTGGCTGGAACTGTCGGCGCAGGTCGAGGCGGCCGGGTAAGAGCGCGGCGTTCCGCTGGTCAAAACCTAGGGCACGCTGTCGTTAGGTTTAGCCGGACCCCTGTCGTCATCGCGAGCGAAGCGCGGCGATCCAGAGATCGAGGCGTCCGCCGATTGAGGCGCCCACGGAACGACTCGCGATTTGCTGGCGAGACCTCGATCGCTAGATTGCTTCGCTCCGCTCGCAATGACGGTTCCACGTAACTGCAGAACGCTCTAACGCTTCATTTCCGTCCGCGATGTCGCAATCGGCCGCAAAGCACACAGTCCGAGGTAACCCTACGAAACGGTCAAGTCGAACCACGCCCCTTCATCGTTCGTATGTGTGTCCCGCACTTATGTGTGTGTTAAGAATTTTCGCGCCATCGTCGAGGGCGACCATTTCGCGTAACAAGTCGAGCTCAAAATGCCTAATACCTTACGGCGTCACGCAGCGCCTGCTCAATCGCAGGCGCCTCGTGACATCGATTTCGGCCGTACTGCCGCAGAGATCGCGTGCCTGCGGGGTGAATTGGACGGGCAGGCTCGTCTCATCCGTCAGCAGGCGGCGGCGTTGGCCCACAGTCAGAAGATCTTCGAGCGCGCCTCGGCGGCGGCCAGAATTGGCGTCTGGGAGTGCAGCCTTCCCGATCAGACCCTGACTTGGACCGACCAGGTCTACGAACTGTTTGAAATTCCGCGCGGATCGACCCTGGGCCGCGAGCAAATCCTGGAATTCTATACGCCGGACTCGCTAAAGACGCTCGAGGAGGTCCGCAGCAAAGCGATCGCCGAGCGCGGCGGCTTCAACCTGGACGCCGAGATCACGACGGCGAAGGGCCGCAGCCGCTGGATTCGCCTGACCGCCACGGTCGAGTGCGAACAGAGCGTCCCCGTTCGAATATTCGGAATGAAGCAGGACATCACCGAGGAAAAACTCCTCTACGAGCGGCTGCGATATCTCGCCGATTTCGACGATCTGACCGGATTGGCCAATCGCAGCGCGTTTCAAGCCAAGCTTGCTGGCCTAAAGGAGCGGCAAGCCGGCTTTGGTCCGTTCGGCGCGCTCCTCCTCATCGATCTCGACGGTTTCAAGCAGGTCAACGACACGTTCGGGCATGCACTCGGCGACGAGTTCTTGAGGGGCGCTGCAAATCGCCTCACGAAGGTATGCGGCAAGCACGACTTTGTCGCACGGCTCGGCGGCGATGAGTTCGCTGTTCTGTTGCACGCCCATCTCAGTCTGGACGAGATCGAGACGGTCGCCGGGCAGATCGTTCAAGCCCTGAGAGAGCCGATGGAGGGCTGCGATTGGCCGTTCAAGGTGGGCGCCTCGGTCGGGGTGGCGCGAATCGACACAACCAATTCGATCGAGCTTTTCAAAAAGGCCGATGCCGCTCTCTACGCCGCCAAAGCCGCCGGGCGCGACACCTTCCGTGTGTTCAACCCGGTTGGCTTCGGCGCTGTCCGTATGACGATGGATGCCGTGCCGTATAAAGCGATCGATCCTCCGGCTTTCAGGGTCGCTCGCTCTTCGTGACAGGTCGTGCAGCCACAGTTCGATTTGGATCGCTCGAATGTCTCAATTGGGTTGGATTGCGCGAAGTCGGCCGGGTCACCGGTAAAGTCGCGATTGGGTGGACAGCGGACATGCGCGGCGCAGAGCACCGCTTCGCGCCCCTGCTGGCCGTCGAGCGAGGTCGCGCGGTTCGCCAAACCGGACGCTTCTGGCCCTCGGAGGAAGGGGACGTTCGCGACTATGCGACTCCTCAACTCTTCGCGGCGGCCGGCGCGGCCGCGCGCCGCCGTCAACTCGCAGGTGCGACCAGGGCCTTTATCACCCACGCGGCCAACGCGTCGCGCCGGCTCACATTCTTCAGCAGCCTGTTAGATTAGTAGCAAGGTGGATAGCCAGCGTATCCGCACTGATGAGCGCCTGCAGCCGCGGCGCCGACCGCAGCGGCTCCGACACCTACCGCCACTCCTCTACGTACGGGTGCAACTCCGACATGACCAACGCCAACGCCCACACGACCAACGCCCACACGACCAGCGCCAACGTGATGAGCGCCAACGCCCACACGACCAGCGCCATGACGAACGGCGCGCGCGAAGGCGTCAGTTGAACTCATCGCAATGCACCCAATGCCAATACTGGCGGATGCGGCGAGCGCGATAAAGGTTCGATATGACATGATTGATCTCCATTCATGGGTGATCAGCTTGCTTCGTATATTGATTGAACCACGCCGCTATCGCGGCGAGACCGACGAGTTCGCATGATTAGCCTGTCTGAGAGGATTTGGAGCTTTCAGCTGGCCGATATGAGCCCTCTGCGTCGTCGGATGATCGAGGGCTGACGGTCCGCAATCTCTCGCCGGCGAAGCGGACGTGCGCGCGAGGTGGGTTACTGCCGGATGCAGACAATAGTTGTGACGTCTCCCCAGATGTTGACCCTCCTTATGGACGGAGGCGCGCGCTCGGGATCATCGCCCGTGAACCGACGGTCGCAACTATCGCAGTTGCGCGGTCGAGATAGCTGTGACCCAGAGTCCAGCTTGGAACGGCGTTGAGCTACGACGTCGATTCCGATGGGCGAGCACCCCGCCGCGGATTCTCCAAACCACGACGTTTCCTCGAGGCGCTGTTCTTGGAGGTGTTATCTCGCTCCACCGATACTTCATTACCCTGACTAGACCGGCAGCAACCCGTATTCAGCGCGAAGTGGCCGGATATCGTCTGTTATTACTATGCGGAGCATGCCGTCTCCACTGTAGACGACAAGAAAGCTATGCGCGGCAATTCAGGCGGATTGGTGACGCCATCGGCCGACCTGCGATCGCCCAACGCCCGCTATTCGCTCTCGAATGGCCAAAACCGGTCCGCTATCGGCCCGTTCGGGTCGTTCCGCGCGAGGCCGCCGCTTCTTGTTGTTGTAGCGGCGAGAGCTTTCCGCGCTTCGACAACCGCGAGACGGCAAGTTGGTGCGTGACTCACCCCTTCGCAGTCTCAAAACCGGAAGCGAAGCCCGACCGTGGGATCGATCGTATTGCGATTGAGGTAGCCGTTCGCCAGTCCGCCGTTGACCTGCGAGTACATGAGGCCGGCGTAGGCGTCAAACTTCTTCTCGAACTGCCAATCGGCGGCGAAAGAGAGGGCGTCGAACGTCCCGTGGCAGTTCGCCGATGACGAGGCGGTGGAGCAGTTGGTGGGCGCCCCAAAGGTCGGCTGATCGTAATGATAATAAGCGCCGATCAGATTTACATTGGTTATGATGGTGTATTTCACGCCCGTCCAGAATACGTTCAATATTCTATCGCCGGCGTTGAAAGCCGTGCTGTTGATGTTTGTGTTGTTGAACGCCGCGCAGCCGGCGCAGACGAAGTCTCCCGAGATGTCGCTAAAGCCCGCGCCGGGGGCGTATGGGTTGCTCGGGGGGGCATATCGAATGCCTTCGTATCCGCCAAACAGCGTAAATGGCCCGTGGGTATATTTGCCAACCAGCATCACGCTCGTATCGTCGGAGAGCGTCGCGGTGAGAACCTGCGGCAGCACCGCCGGCAACGTGTTGCCCGCAAGCCCAAGCGATACGGCGTTCTGGACGTAGCTGCCGATCGCGTCGAGCGAGAGCGTGCCGTCAGCCAAATTGGGAATGTCGCCGCCGAGTTGAAGCTGGTAGGCGCCCGTCGAGGCGTTGTTCAGACCATAGCCGCCGAATTGCCAGAGCCCCGCCACCCTGAACTGGCCAAACTGGCCACGATACTTCACCGACGTGGTGAATCGGCAATCCTCGGTATCGCCCACGCCGCAGGTTATCCCCTGCCAGCCGATCGGCGAGAAAGCGTATGAAGCGCCTAACGGATCGTAGGCGAATACAGCGTCCAACGTCAGCGAGTTTTGCCGGAAGACGGTCAAGGTTCCATAGGGCGAACTGACGCCCAAATAGCCCACGGAATTGTAAAACTGCCCGGCGCGGCTCGAGTCGGCGTAGGAATTCGCGTTGGTGAGCGGCACGCCGGCTTCATCGGCCACCGAGTGGGGGCCATCGGAGAATTGCAGGGAATAGGGATCGAACCCGGCCTCGAGATCGAAGACGAAGGCCCATCCGGGAGCGAACGGCTCGTCCCCTTTGACCCCGATGTTCGAATTGGTCAAACCGTTCGGCGCGAGGCTCCACTGCGGGTGATTGCTATACTTCTGGATGAGGTAGGCCGCCCCGACGGCCGACATTCCATTGAAGGGGGCGCCATGGCTCTCCCACGTCACACCCGCGTCAACCGTGCCGTAGAGGGTAATGCCATTCCAGGTCAAAGGGCAGTCCGTGAGGACAAAGTCCCCGAAGCTGCTGCACATCGTCGGCTGCGGCGCGGCGTTCGTGGTCGCCTCCGGCGCGGCCTTCGTCGTCGGCATGTCGGCGGCCAGGGCCTCCGTCGCGGCCGCGCCGCAAACAAGTCCGAGAATCATCGCTGTGGAAACAGCAAATGTTTTCATGCAGCCCCCGCCCAAGGTCCGAATGCAATCGGTCGCAAAGCTATGGAACGGCTAACTTGATCTCGTTCACGATAACTTGGATTCGGCGCTCACGACAAGCTCGGATCATGGGTATACGCACGAGCGTACACGATAAAACGTAGTCTGCTTGCTTCGGGTCAACACGGGGCCGGCCGGTGGGGCGCGAGGAATGTCCGCTGCGCACCTTGATTGCGGATGACCGGGAAGTCTTTGTGGATTAAAGGTGCTCGCGATCTGCATCGCGAGCAACCCAGTCCGTAACAAAGTCTCCAGCTGAACCGACGAGTGAGCGTACGTCGCAAGAGACGGGAGACGCTCGAGAATGGCGGTATCTTTCAAGATTTCAGAACGTGGCGCGGGTTCCTATCGGATGCTTGCGATTCTGCGCTGGGTCATGGTCCTGATCTTCCTGACCTTCGGCATCCAAAAATTTACGCCGCAGTCGGCCGAGGGCATTGCCCAATACATAAACAATAGCCCTTTTGTCTGGTGGCTCTCCGTGTTCGGTGTAAGAGGGGAAGCCTACCTTCTTGGCGTTGTCGAACTCAGCACGGCCGCCTTGCTCGCCGCGGGCGCTTTCAATCCACTCATATCGGCGCTTGGGTCGCTAATGGGCATGGCGACATTCCTTATTACCTGGTCGTTCTTCTTCACCACCCCTGGCGTCGTGAAGTGGAGTTTCTCGTCCGACCCGATCGCGTGGAATTTGACGGGCGAATTCCTGTTCAAAGACATCGTGCTGCTCGGCGTCTGCGTCGTGCTGTTCCTGGCTTCGCTGCCTCAGACCGCGCGCACGTCGGGCAAGGAACAGGTCAACTGATTACCGCCCCTTCTCCCACCCGCCGTCGTCGCCCTCGCGCCAATAGCTTGGCGCGGCGCCGGCGGCTTTGACGAGGCTCCATTGCCGGCGCGCCTCGGCCCTCGCCTCTTCGTCGCGGCCGTCGAAGAGAAGGATGACGCGCTCGTAGCCGCCGCCATCGACGAACGGCTCGCAGCCGACGCCGGCCAACAGCACGCGCAGCCGCGCGCCGTTGGGATTGTCCTCGGCGTCGGTGAGATAAATCGGCTGCGCGGCGGGGTCGCCGTCGCGCGCGGAGCCGTGCGGCAGGAAGCTCTCGTCGGAATAAGTCCACAGCCGCTCGTTCAGCGCCTCGACATGGTCCGGCGACGGCGCCTGGACGACGGCGCGCAGGCCTTCGGCGAGCGCATCTTCGAGGATGGCCGGCAACGCCTGATCGATGCGGCGCCGCTCGAGATGATAGAAGCGGAACTCGCCCATCAAGGCGCCCTACTCTTCCCCGCCGACGATGACGAAGGCGCTGTCGGTGTCGGTGAGGATCAGGCCGAGGCCGATCCCGCCGGGGGCGTGCTCCTCCGTCTTGCCGGAAATATAGACGTCGCCACGCTCCCGCGAGGCCTTGAGATACTCCTGGGCGTCGGCCTTCAGGTCGTGCGCCTCGCCGCGGCTCTTGGCGGCGTCCCAGCCGAGCGCCGCCCGCAAAGCAGCGGCCTGGAAATTCTCGAAATCGGTTGAGGCGCGCGCCGAGGCCGGCTCGGAGATATGCCCCTCGAAGCGCAAAAGGCCGCCGCCGCGACAGCTCAAGGTCCCGTTGATATCGGCCTTGGTGGTGATGTCGAAGACGTCGGTGTCGCTGCGGGCGCGCGAGACGACCAGCGCATGGTTGAAATCGACGTGCAGGTCGCTCGCCCCCGTCCTCAACTTGTCCATGAAGGCGTCGCAATTGACGCTTGATTTGGCGAGGGCGGGAGCGGCCCAGAGGCAAAGTCCAAGCAGCGCGAGCCTCAGTCCCGATCGCATTCCAAGCCCTCCTCGACGATTTGCGCCAGTCGCGCCATTCTCTTTCGCCTATTGCGACGCCGAAACGACAATCGCCTTAGTGCTCGTAATATTCCGCGACCAGCCGATCCAGCAGGCGCACGCCCCAGCCCGATCCCCAGGACTGATTGATCTCGCTGGCGGGCGAGCCCATCGCCGTGCCGGCGATGTCGAGATGGGCCCAGGGGGTGTCGTCGACGAAGCGCTTGAGGAATTGTGCGGCGGTGATCGAGCCGCCGTTGCGCCCGCCGGTGTTCTTCACGTCGGCGAACCGGGAATCGATCAGCTTGTCGTAGCCCGGCCCGAGGGGCATGCGCCACACGCTCTCCCCGGTCGCCGCGCCCGCGACGGCGAGCCGAGCGGCGAGTTCGTCGTCGTTGGAGAAGAGGCCGGCATTCTCCTGGCCGAGCGCCACCACCACCGCGCCGGTCAGCGTCGCGAGATCGATCATGAACTGCGGCTTGACCTTGTCGTGGACGTACCAGAGCGCGTCCGCCAGCACGAGACGGCCTTCCGCGTCCGTGTTGATAATTTCGATGGTGCGGCCGGACATCGATTTGAGAATGTCTCCGGGGCGAATGGCGCCGCCGTCCGGCATATTCTCGACGAGGCCGATGACGCCGACGGCGTCGACCTTGGCCTTGCGGCTCGCCAGCGCGTGCATCAAGCCGACCACGCAGGCCGCGCCCGCCATGTCGCCCTTCATGTCCTCCATGCCGGCGCCCGGCTTGATCGAGACGCCGCCCGAGTCGAAGCAGACGCCCTTGCCGACGAAGGCGAGCGGCTTGGCGCGCCGTCCCTTCGCGCCCCGCCAGCGCATCACCACCAGCCGGCTCTCGCGCTTGGAGCCCTGGCCGACTCCGAGCAGGGCGCCCATGCCGAGCTTGCCCATCGCCTTTTCGTCGAGGATCTCGACATCGACGCCGAGCTCCGCAAGGCTGGCGGCGCGTTCCGCAAAGGCTTCGGGAAAGAGGACGTTCGGCGGCTCGTTGACGAGATTGCGGGCGAGTTCGACGCCCTCCGCAACCGCCGTGCGGGAGACGGCGGCGGCCCGTGCGGCGGCGACGTTCGCCACGCCGATCGTCACCTTGGCAGCCGCTCCGTCGGCGTCCTCGCCGTTCCGCTTGATGGTCTTGTACTTGTCGAACCGATAAGCGCGCAGGCGAAGCCCCAGGGCGAATTCGGCCGCCGCATTGGCGTCCCAGTCGCCCACGGGCGCTTCGAAGGCGACCTCGACCGACTTGGCTGCGCCGAGCTTGCCGAAGACGTAGCCGCCCAGCGTGGCGAAGTCGATCGGCTTGCCGTCCCGAGCCGCGGCGACGCCGATCACGAGAAGACGCGCCGCCTCGAGCCCGGAGGGACGAAGGATATCTAGGTTTGTCAGTAGCTTGCCGTTAAATCCTGAAGTTTTGGCGGCAGCTTCCAGATGGGCTGCGGCGTCGCCTAGCCGCTCCGCGACCCCCGGTCCCGTCTTGAGGTCGGCGCCGACGAAAACGACATAGGTCCCCCCTTTCGGAGCCGAATGCGGACCGAACGCGACATGGACGAATTGGCTCATTCAAATCCCCAGTGGCGACGTCATTGTCTTTGGCCGGATGCGCCGGCGCGGCAAAGGGACTAATCAAGGGGTTTCATGCGCCCGTCAATAAGCGTGGCGCGAAAGGCGGCGCTTGAGTGCTTGAGCGAAGTCGGCTTGGGCCGAAGTCGCCTCACGCCAATGCGGCTTGCAAGACTCCGCCCGGCACGCTAGCGCTGCGGCAGGGACCCCGCCCGCCCACGCAAAGGATACGGAAACAACCGCAGAATGTTGCGAATCGAGCGCTATGTGTTCCGCACCGTCGCCATGGCCTCCTTCGCCGGCCTCCTCGCGCTGACCGGCCTCGTCTGGGTCACCCAGGCGCTGCGGCAGATCGATCTCATGACCAGCAAAGGCCAATCGATGCTGGTGTTTTTTACGATCACCGGGCTGACGGTGCCCTCGCTCGTCGCCATCATCGCCCCGGTCGCGCTGTTCGTCGGGGTGCTCTATTCGCTCAACAAGCTCAACGGCGACAGCGAACTCGTCGTCATGAGCGCGTCCGGCGTGTCGCCGGGGCGGCTGTTGCGGCCGTTCGCCCTGCTGTTCGCCATCGTCTTCGCGCTCGAGGCGGCGCTGTATGTCTACGTCATGCCGTGGAGCTTCGACGAGATCGAGACGATGATGACGCTGATCCGCGCCGACTTCATCGCCAATCTGGCCCAGCCAGGGGCCTTCAACGAGCTCGAAGCCGGGTTCATCTTCCACTTTCGCGAGCGGGCGCCGGACGGATCGCTTCGCGGCGTCTTCATGCAGGATCGCCGCGATCCTGCCCATATCACGACCTATATCTCCGAAATCGGCAAAACCACGGAAAAGGACGGCCAAACCTATCTCGTTCTTTCCAAGGGAAGTTATCAGCGTCCCGAACGGTCGGGGGATTCAGCGGTCGTGACGTTCGACGATTACGCGATTGATCTGTCGCAGTTCGCGAGCAAGGGCGAAACGACCAAACGGCCGCGCGAGCGCAGCACAGCGGCGCTGTTCAGGCCGGACCCGAAAGACGAATCGGCTCAGCGCCTAGCCGGACGGTTGCGGTCGGAGCTTTTCGACCGCCTGTGCAGCCCTCTTTACGCCTTCGCCGCCGGACTGATCGGATTCGCCGCGCTCGGCGAGGCGAAGACGACCCGCCAGGGCCGCGGCGTCGCGACCGGCGTCGCCATCCTCACGTTCACCGCCCTGCGCATGCTCGGCATCGCCGCGACGTCGCTCGCCGTCAGCAAGCCGTGGGCGGCGGTGTTGGTGTGGGGATTGCCGCTCGGCGCCTCGTTCGCCAGCCTCGATGCGATTTTCAGCGGCCCGCTGAGTCGCGCGTTCGCGGGCGCGCGCCGCATGGCTTTCGCCAAGCGAACTCGCGCCGTCGTGAGCCGCGCATGATTCTCTGGGACGCTCGGCCGCTACTTCGCCAAGCGGTTCTTTCGGACCATCTTCGCCGTCTTCGCCGGGGTCTTTTGCCTCATCTATGCGATCGACGTCGTGGAAATGCTGCGCCGGTCCGGCGACACGCCGGGCGCGACCGGGCCGCTGATGGCCTGGGTCTCCCTCCTGCATACCCCCATCGTCGCCGAACAGGCCCTCCCCTTCGCGGTGCTGTTCGGCGCAATGATCTCGTTCCTGAATCTCTCCCGCAAGCTGGAGCTCGTCGTCGCGCGGGCGGCGGGCGTGTCGGCCTGGGAGTTCATCCTGCCGCCGCTGATGGTGGTCGTCGCCATCGGAATCGTCATGGTGACGCTGTACAATCCCGTTTCGACGGCGATGAAGCGGCAGGCCGACAAGATCGAGGCGAAATTGTTCGGCGGCGCCGCGGCCGACAGCGGCGGCGTGTGGATTCGGCAAAAGAGCGTCGACGGGGAGGCGGTCGTCCACGCGGACGGGCGCGACGCCGCGGCGAACGAACTGCACCACGTTCAGGTTTTCAACTTCGATTCGAGCGGCGGCTTCATGGAGCGCGTCGACGCCGAGAGCGCGTCGCTGAAGGAGGGCTATTGGACCTTGAACGGCGTCGACGTCGTCACCCCGGGGTTCGACACGCTCGTCGCCCCGACCTATCTGCTCGCCACCAACCTCACCCAGGCGGAGGTCAGGCAAGCCTTCGTCGTGCCCGAAACCGTGTCTTTCTGGGCGCTCCCCGGCCTCGCCGAACAGACCGAGCGAGCGGGGCTTGACGCAAGGGCATATCGCTTGCGATATCAAGAGCTTCTGTCTCTTCCGCTAATGCTCGCCGCGATGGTTCTCGTGGCCGCTTGTTTTTCGTTAAGATTCTTCCGAATGGGCGGCGTCCAAAAGATGGTTTCCGGTGGCGTCGTGACCGGCTTCGTGCTTTATGTCGCGACGAAAATCGTCAATGATCTCGGCGGGGCCGGCTTCGTCAGCGTTCCCGTCGCGGGGTGGTCTCCGGCCGTCGTCGGCTGCATGTTCGGGGTACTCGTGCTTCTCCACCAGGAGGACGGCTGATTGGGCCGGTCCGTCAGCTCTTCCATCGCGGCCCATCGCCGCGCGCAGGCGACTGGGCGCTGGCGCTTCGACGTCCGCTGCGCGGTGAAGTTCGTCGTGCTCGTCGCGCTGGCCTTCGCCGCGCCGGCGATGGCGCACGCTGCGACGGTTGCTCCGCCTTCCGCGCCGGTCGCCGCCGCGGCGCAGAACCCCGACAAGCTCATCCTCGAGGCCAACGAACTCATCTACGACAAGGACCACAACACCGTTTCTGCGGTGGGCAACGCCCAGCTCTATTACAAGCATCGCGTGCTGCAGGCCGACAAGGTCATCTACAACAGGACGACCAAGCGGCTCTACGCCGAAGGCCACGCCAAGCTCACCGACGAACGCGGCGACATCACCTACGCCCAGCGATTCGACCTGACCGACGACTTCGGCGCCGGCTTCGCCGAAGGCGTGCAGATGATGGGGACCGACAAGACCCGCTTCACCTCGCCGCGCATCGAGCGCTCGGAGGGGGCGGTCACGGTCTTCAACGGCGGTGTCTACACGGCTTGCGAGCCGTGCGCGGAACACCCCGAGCGGCCGCCGCTCTGGCAGGTGCGCGCCGCCCGGATCATCGAAAATCAACAGAGCCATATGGTCTATTACGAGGATGCCTGGCTCGAGGTCGCCGGCGTTCCGTTGGCCTACATCCCCTATTTCTCCGCGGCCGATCCGTCCGTCACGCGCCAGACCGGGCTGCTGTCGCCGAGCTTCTACCAGGGCAGCTACACCGGCTTTGGCTTCGGAGTTCCCTATTTCTTCAACCTCGCGCCCAATTACGATCTGACGTTGCGGCCGATCTATTACAGCTCGCAGGGGCCGTTCGGCGACGTCGAATGGCGCCAGCGCCTGGACAACGGCGAGTACAACATCCGCGTCAACGGTATTGACCAGCAGGATCCCGGCCTCTTCCCGGCTGCGCCCTATGGCGCCGGCAACCGCACCTGGCGTGGTGGGGTGGAAACCGCCGGCGAATTCTACATCAACGACAAATGGAAGTACGGCTGGGACGTCACCGCCATTTCCGATCCGTTCTACATCAACGACTACCACATCAAGGACATTTCTCCGTCCGAGTACTATTTCCAGGACATCGTCTCGTCGATCTATCTGCGCGGGCAGGCGGATCGCGGCTTCTTCGACCTGAGCGGCTATCACTTCGAAAGCTCGACCGCCGCGACGGATCAGCGCACCGAGCCGCCGGCGGTGCCGATCCTGGACTACAACAAGACCTTCGCGCTGTCGCCCGAGGCGAGCTACGGCCTCGGCGGCGAGATCAAGTTCGACTTCAACGCGACCGACATCTCTCGCACCGAGGCTCTGTTCCAGTCGACCGGCGTCCAGACGCTCGACAACGCCTACGATCTCTACAACGTCTGCGGCTTGCCCGGCACCGGTACGGTGAGCGGCGGAATCCGAACCGGCGCCACGACGGCGCCGTCCGCCTACACGCCCGGCAATTGTATCCTGCAGGGCATCGCCGGCAATTACGCGCGCGCCTCCGAGCAGGTGTCCTGGCAGAAGAAATACGTCGACCCGATCGGCGAGGAGTGGACGCCGTTCGTGTTCGCGCGGCTCGACGGCGAAACGACGGACCTCGACACCACCAGCCAGTTCTCCTATGGCAGCAGCACGGTCTACAACAGCGGCCAGACCAACTTCTTCAACGGCGCGAGCAGCGGCTCGGCCGCACGCGCGATGCCGGGCGTCGGGCTCGAGTACCGCTATCCCTTCGTCTCCACCTCGTTCCTCGGCACGCAGACGATCGAACCGATCGCGCAGCTCATCGTTCGCCCGAACGAGGTCGTGCCCAAGCTGCAGCCGAACGAGGACGCGCAGAGCCTCGTGTTCGACGAGACCAACCTCTTCGCGTGGGACAAATATTCCGGCTACGACCGCATCGAGGGCGGCACGCGGCTCAACTACGGCATGCAATACACCGCCAATTTCGCCAACGGCGGCCATGCCAACATCGTCGGCGGCGAGTCGATCCAGCTCGCGGGGCAGAACTCCTACACGATCCCCTCGCCCGACAACATCGGCTTGGAGTCCGGCCTCGACAAGACGTTCTCGAACTACGTCGCCGGCGAGACGATCGCGCCGTTCTCGTCGAACTTCTCGCTCACCAGCAAGCAGCAGTTCGACAGCACGACCTTCGGTCTCACGCGCCTGGACGTGATCGGCAACGCCAGTTTCGGCGGCTTCACCACCAGCCTCGACTACGGACGCTACAACGCTCAGCCCCTGCTCGGCTGGATCTACAATCGCGAGGGCCTGCAGACCAGTGCGAGCTACAAGTTCACCAGCGTCTGGTCGATCAACGGCTCGGTCCTGTTCGACATGTCGCGCCACTACTTCGACGTGCCGGGACAGCAGACGCCGGTCTTCTACCCGACCAACTACAGCTTCGGCCTGACCTATCAGGACACCTGCACGACCGTGAAGGCGATCTACCAGTCGGAGTTGAGCGACCCGATCGCGGCGACGCCGGCCATTCGGGACACGACCTTCCTGCTGCAGATCACGCTGCGCACCCTGGGCGACGTCCAGGCCTCCGTCGGCTTGCAGCAGCAATGACCGGGGTCCTGAAACCGCGGCGTTGGCGCCAATGAGCGCCCCCGCGCCGCGTCCGCCCCTCGCGCTGACGATGGGCGACCCGGCGGGCGTCGGACCGGAGCTCATCCTGCGCGCGTGGACAGCGCGATCCGCCGGCATAGCGCCGTTCTTCGCGCTCGCCGACCCGAACGCGCTGAGCGTCCTCGCCCGCCGGCTGGGGTTCGACGTCGCCATCGCAGAGGTCGCCCCGGAACAAGCGAACGACGCGTTCGCGACGGCGTTGCCGGTCGTCCCGCTCGAAGGCCAGGCGGATGCCCGCGCTGGCGAGCCCGACCCCGCCTATGCCGCCGCGACAATCGAATCGATCGAGCGCGCGGTTCGCTATGTCCGCTCCGGCGAGGCGCGCGCCATCGTCACCAACCCGATCGCCAAGGCGACGCTCTATGCCGCCGGGTTCCGCTTTCCCGGCCATACCGAATTCCTCGGCGAGCTGGCGTCGGCCTGGGGCGCCCCGGCGCAGCCGGTGATGATGATCTGGTCGCCCCTGCTCGCGGTCGTGCCGGTGACGATCCACATCGCGCTCAGCGACGTCCCGAAGCAGCTCACGCGCGCGCTGATCGTCTCGACCGCGCGAATCGCCGCCGCCGACATGATCCGGCGCTTCGGCCTCGCGCGGCCTCGTCTCGCGATCGCCGGCCTCAATCCCCACGCGGGCGAAGGCGGCGCGATGGGACGCGAGGAAATCGAGATCATCGCCCCCGCGATCGCCGAGCTGCGCGCCGACGGGCTCGACGTCAGCGGCCCCCTGCCCGCCGACACGATGTTCCATCCGGCGGCGCGCGCGCGCTACGACGTCGCGCTCACCATGTATCACGACCAGGGCCTCATCCCGGCCAAGACGCTCGCCTTCGATTCCGGCGTCAACGTCACGCTGGGGCTGCCGTTCGTGCGCACCTCGCCGGACCACGGCACGGCTTTCGATATCGCCGGCAAGGGGGTCGCTAATCCCGCGAGCCTGATCGAGGCCCTGCGCCTGGCCGCGCGTCTCGCGCCGTGAGCCTCGCCGCCGACGGCTTGCCGCCGCTGCGCGAAGTCGTGGCGGCGCACGGGCTCGACGCGAAGAAGTCGCTCGGCCAGAATTTTCTGTTCGACCTCAATCTGACCGGCCGCATCGCGCGCGCCGCCGGGCCGCTCGAAGGCGTCGCGGTGGTCGAAGTCGGCCCCGGCCCCGGCGGGCTGACCCGGGCGCTGCTCGCCAACGGCGCGACGAAAGTGATCGCCCTCGAGCGCGACGAACGCTGCCTTGCCGCCCTCGCCGAGATCGCCGCCCATTGGCCCGGCCGGCTCGAGATCATCGCCGGCGACGCGCTCGCGGTCGATCCTGCGGCGCTGGTCGCGAAGGCTGCCGGCGCGCCGCTGCGCATCTGCGCCAATTTGCCCTACAACATCGGCACCGCGCTGCTGACGCGCTGGCTGGAAGCCGAGCCATGGCCGCCGTTCTTCGACCGGCTCACCCTGATGTTCCAGCGCGAGGTGGCGCTGCGCATCGTCGCGACGCCCGCCGAGCGCGCCGACTACGGCAGGCTCGCCGTGCTCGCGGGCTGGCGCGCGCGGGCGCGGCTGTTGTTCGACGTGCCGCCAGCCGCGTTCACGCCGCCGCCGAAAGTCACATCGAGCGTCGTCGAACTCATTCCGCGCGAACGTCCCGAGCCTTGCGATCCGGGCCTGTTGTCCGCGGCGACGCAGGCCGCATTTGGCCAGCGGCGCAAGATGCTGCGCCAGTCGCTGAAATCCTTCGCCGCGCAGATCGGCGTCGATCTCGGCGCGCTGATGGAAGCGGCGCGCCTCGACCCGACCCGGCGCGCCGAAGAGATCGACGTCGCCGGCTTTTGCCAGCTAGCGCGGGCCGCCGACGACGCTTCGGCGGCGCTGACAATTCCGCCGCCTCGGCGCGGATCTCTGCCGTGAAAGACGCTTCGAGTGTAATCGACCATCTAGGGTCTTCGGCATTTTGGTGGACGCGCCGAGCGACCTTTCGTCATGCGCGGCCTTTGCTGGACAAGCCCGGCCAAGACGATGTGCGCCAACCCATTTGCAAATGGCTCCCTAGGCAGGCTTGCGCCCGATTGACCGATCGTTTGCCCGTCGTTTAAAATGACTGATCGGTCGGTTTTTTTGGTGACCAATGCCCAAGATCAGCGAGGCGCGACGCGAGGCGCGCCGACAGCACATCCTCGAAGCGTCCCTGCGTGCTTTTCCGAGAACGGCTTTCACCAGACCGGGATGGCCGACATCGTCCAGCGCTCGGGCATGAGCCACGGCGCCGTCTACGGCTATTTCGCAGGCAAAGACGATATCATCGAAGCGCTCGCCGACGATCGGCGAGAGCGTGAAGCGGTCCTCAACGCGGCCGCCCGGCATCCGGGGGATCCCGTGGAGGCGCTCCGCGCGCTTGTGCGAGCCTATGCGCGTTCGCTGCTCGATCCGGAGAGCGCGCTGCGCCGGCGGGTCGGCGTTCATGGCTGGGCGGAGGCCCTACGCAACCCACGGGTTCACGCTCGCGTCGTCGAAGGAATCGACGGTCCTCGCGTGCTGATCGTAGGCCTCGTCGAACGCGCCCGAGCCGCGGGCGCGCTGTCCAAGGAATGAACGCCGACGCCGTCGCCCGGACTTTCGTCGCCCTCTTTCAGGGATTTGTGCTCCAGGTCGCCTGGGGCCAGAGATCGACCTCGAGGCCTGCGTCGCGGTCGTCGATCGCATGGTGGACGGGCTCGTCCCGTCGACCGGCCCATCCCTCGCCAGCGACGAGCGGAGCGTGAGCATGGAACTCGGCGACGTCGCGGCGAGCTTAGGCACGGGCTTCCTCAGCGGCGTCGCCTCCGGCCTGCTCGGCGTCAGCCCGGGCGGCGGGCTGGTCGTGATCTCGATCCTCCTCCTGGGCGTCGATCAGCGCGTCGCGCAAGGCGTTTCGCTCGTTGCGCAGATCCCTCCGACCAGCCTTTCCGGCGTGAGGCGATATCTGGAGAAGGGAAACCACGCGCCGCTGCGTTGGCTCGCTCCTTTGACGATCGGCTTCCTTGTCGGCGGCGTCGTCGGAGCGCTCTCGGTGGGAAGCGTTTCGAACTCGACCCTGCGCTGGGCCTATGTCGCCTATCTCGCGCTGCTGGATCTGCTGATGATTCTCCGGCCTCCTCATCGACGTTCGCAGGCGACGTCTGGGGAGCCCGTCGCAACGATTCCGTTCGTCGCCCTGCTCGCCGTCGGCGCGGTCGGCGGACTGTCGTCTGGATTCCTCGGAATCGGCGGCGACCTCGCGATAGCGGTCGGGCTCAGCGCCGGGCTCAAGGCGCCGCAGCATCAGGCGCAAATGGTCAGCCTCGTTCTTTCGCTCATTCCAACGACCATTCCCGCCGCCTATGTTTATTGGCGCGAGGGATGGCTGGCGTCTTGGCCGATCATTGGCGGCGTGATCGTCGGCCTCTGGGCCGGAACGGACGTCGGCGCGCGCATCGCCAACCGGATCGGCGAGACGGACCTTCGTCGTCTCGCGATTGCTTTCGTCTCCGCAATGACGGTCTACATGGCGTTCAAGGCGGTCGGCTGATGCGAGGCGATCAGCGTCGCGATCGCCGGACCGCCGCGGCTCCGCTGTCGGCCGCCGCCACGAGACGGCGAGCGCGCGGTCGAGACCGACAGGCGCACGTCCGTCACCCCGGCGCATTGACCCCACAGCGGCGCCCCTCTAGAGACGGCGCGAGGAGCGCGCCATGGCCGTCGTCGTCGCATACGGGGATTCGAACACCTGGGGATACGATCCCGCGACCGGGACGCGGTTCGCGCCCGAGGTGCGCTGGACCGGCGTGATGCAGCGCGCGCTCGGCGCCGGCTATCGCGTGATCGAGGAAGGCCTCAACGGCCGCACCACCGTTTTCGACGATCCGATCGAGCCCGACCGGCGCGGCGCCGACTATCTTCCGCCCTGCCTGCGCTCTCACGCGCCGCTCGATCTGCTGGTCATCGCGCTCGGCTGCAACGACATGAAGATGCGCTTTTCCGCCTCGCCGAGCGACATCGCCAACGGCGCCGAGTTTCTGATCCGCCTCGCGCGCGCCGAAACCCTCGGGCCTGACGGCGCCCCGCCGCGCATCCTGCTGGTCGCGCCGCCGCCGATCCGCAAGCTGACGAATTTCGCCGAGATGTTCCAGGGCGCGGCGGAGAAGTCGCGCGTTCTCGCGCAGCGCTATCGGGACGTCGCGGAACGCCAAAGGGTCGGCTTCGTCGACGCCGGCGAATTCATCGCGTGCTCCGACCTCGACGGCATTCATTTCGAGGCCGAGTCGCACGCCGTGCTCGGCCAGGCGATGGCCGAGGCGGCGCGGATGGTGCTCGCCTGAGGCGACAGAACGCCGGAGGCGGCCGGAGCCGGCGTAGACCATGACGAAATTGAAACGCCCTGCAACGGCCGCATCGCGCGGCTGGCTCCTACGCGAGATCGTCGCCACGCTGACGCTCAGCGCGCCGATCGTCGCCACAAACGTCGCCGTCAACTTCATGTCGACCACGGATGTGATGTTTCTCGGTCGCCTGTCGCCCGACGCCCTTGCCGCCGGCGCGCTCGGCCAGAACCTCTACATGCCGATCTTCCTTTTCTGCGTCGGCGTGATCGGCGCGGTCGCGCCCATCGCGGCGAGCCTCGTCGGCTCGGACGCCAGCGATAGGCGAGGGCTGCGTCGCGCCTTTCACCAGGCGGCGCTCAGCACGTTCGCGCTCGCTCTGCCCGTCTGGGCTGTGCTCTGGAACGCGGCGGCGATCCTGCGGACGATCGGCGAGCCGCCTGACCTCGCCGAGGGCGTCGGCGCCTATATGCACGGGCTGCAATGGGCGCTGGCGCCGGCGCTGCTCTATTTCGGCGCCCGCTCCGTATTCGCGGCTCTGAACCGGACCGCGCCAATCCTCATCGCCGGCCTGATTGCGGTCGGCTTCAACGCGCTCGCCAATTACGCGCTGGTCTTCGGCCACTTCGGGGCGCCGAAATGGGGCTTGTTCGGATCGGGCATCGCGACCACGCTTTCCCAATCGCTGATGCTGCTCATCTTGGCGGCCTATTCCGCTCTCGATCCGCATTTGCGCCCCTACCGGCTATTCGCAGAACTTCCTCTCTTCGATCGGCGCGCCTTCGCGCAATTGTGGCGGCTCGGCTTTCCGATCGGCGCGACGATCGGGGCGGAGGTCTCGATCTTCGCCGGGGCGGGGCTCGCGATGGGTTTGATCGGATCGAGCCCGCTCGAAGCGCACGCCATCGTGCTGCAGATCGCCTCGATGGCGTTCATGATTCCGCTCGGCCTCGGTCAAGCGGCGAGCGTGCGCGTGGCGCACGCTTTCGGTGCGCGCGATCTGCTCGGCGTCTCGCGCGCCGGCTGGGTCGCCTTTCATGTCACCATCGCTTATGTCGCGCTGTCCGCTTCGACGATGCTCGCCTTTCCCCGACTGCTGGTTGCGCCGTTCCTCTCGTCCGACGCGCCTGGCGCCGCCGAGATCGTGCCGCTGGCGCTCGCGTTTCTGCGCGTCGCGGCGCTCTTCCAGCTCTTCGACGGCGCGCAGGCGACGCTCGCCAACATGCTGCGCGGCGTCCACGATTCGCGCTGGCCGATGATGATGGCGCTCCTTGGCTATTGGGCGATCGGGGCGCCGATCGGACTCGCGCTCGCCTTCCTGACGCCGCTGCGAGGGCTTGGCCTTTGGATCGGCCTCGCCTGCGGCCTCGCCGCGGTGTCGCTGCAATTGCTGTGGCGCTGGCGGCGCAAGGAACGAGGCGGCTTCGCTTGAGCTCGGCGCGTTGACGCCGCCGAGTTGCGCGCCTTATGGCATTTTTGGCGGCGCCAAGTCCGCGAACAGGGGGAAGCCATGACTGTTGAAGCAACGCCGCTGATCATCGATGTCGACACCGGCATCGACGACGCCTTCGGCCTTCTCTACGCCTGCGCCTCTCCGCGCGCCCGGCTGATCGGCGTTTCGACCGTCGCCGGCAATGTCGATCTGAGGCGCGCGACGCGCAACACGCGCGCGGTGCTTGCGCTGGCGGGGCGCGCCGACGTGCCCGTGTGGCCCGGCTGCGCGGCGCCGATCGTAAGCGCGCCGGCTGACGCGAGCATCGTACATGGCGTGAGCGGCCTCGGTCATGCGATGCTGCCGGAGCCGCCGCGCGACGACGACGCTCTGAACGCGATCGACCGCATCATCGCCGAGGCGCATGCGCTGAAAGGCGAACTCGTGCTGGTCGCCACCGGCCCGCTCACAAACATTGCGGCGGCGTTGCTGCGCGAGCCGGCGCTGCCGCGGCTCGTCAAGCGGCTCGTCCTGATGGGGGGCGCCTTCCGGCAGGGCGGCAACGTCACGCCGGCGGCCGAATTCAACATCTGGCACGACCCGGAAGCGGCGCGCGCGACGTTTCGCGCCTTCGCCGGCGCGGGCGCGGCGCCGCTCGTCGCCGTCGGGCTCGACGTCACGCACCAGACCCAGCTCATGCCGGAGGATCTCGCCGCTCTCGCGGAGCGTTGCGCCTCTCTGCCGCGCGGGCCGGAACTGACGCGCTTCCTCGACGACGCCGCGCGCTTTTACTTCGATCTGATGCTGGAATGGCGCGGCAAGCGCATGTTCATCATGCACGATCCGCTCGCGATCGCCGCCGCGATCGATCCTTCGTTGATCACGACGGAAAGGGTCGCCGTCGACATCGAAACGGCGGGCGAACTCACCCGCGGCATGACCGTCGCCGATTGGCGCGGCGTCTGGAAGCGCAAGCCCGGCGCCGACGTCGCCGTCGCGGTCGAGGCCAAGCGATTCATCGCGGAATTTCTTGATGCGATGGAGCGGCTGGCGCGGGGATGAACTCTCGCTCTAGCGTCGTTGGACGCCCTCATCCGGCGCTTCGCGCCACCTTCCCAAGGCGAATGCGCAGCATTCGCCCGCTCCCGCAAGCGGGAGAAGGGATTGGACGGCGCCGCAAAGCCCCTCTCCCGCTCGCGGGAGAGGGGTTGGGGTGAGGGCAGTTCCACTGGGCGACAAAAGTTTCCCTTCACCCCATCTGCCCGACGAGCCGCTCGTAATCGCGAACGGTCACATAACGCCTGGGCCCGTCTTCCTCGATCGGCGCGGCGGGAGGCGGCGCCGGCAGGAAGTAATTGTCGCTCGCGTCGTCGTTGACGAGCGACACCTCGCCGGCGAGCACGGCGCCGCCCTCGGCCCAGAACGAATGCGCGACGAAAGGCTCGAGCGTGACGCTCTCGCCGGGTTCGAGCACGACGCGGTCGCCGGGGTTGAGTTCGAGCGTCTCGACGTCCTTGATGACGCGGAAGCGCTCCTTGAGCGGCGCGCCGGCGCGATCGACCTTGAACAGTTCGACGACGAAGCGAGCCCCGCCGCGGTTCACGATGTCCTCGGTCTTGACGATATGATAGTGATGCGGCGTGCGCTGGCCGTCTTCCGCCATCAGCGCTTTTTCCGCGTAGAGGCGGCCGCGCCCGGCGCCAATTGGCGCCAGTCGCCCATGCGCAGAGTGAAGACGCCGAGCCCCTCCGCAGCGAAGGCGCCGGGCCTGAATTCGACGATGTTCCAGCCGAGGCTCGCTTGCGTAATGCGCCGCGCCGCCTCGGGAGCGGCGCGGTAGTTCTCTTCGCTCCACCAGGCGAACGGCGGGAGCCGAACGCCGTAGCGCTCGCAGAGCGCCGCCATCGCCTCGATCCGAGCGTCGATGAACGAGCGCTTCATGAGCTTCCTTGTCAGTCTTTGTCTTTCGCCGCCTTGGCGCGTTCGACGCCCTCGATGACGATCTTGCGCGCCTCCTCCGCGTCGCCCCAGCGCACGATCTTCACCCATTTGTTGGGTTCGAGATCCTTGTAGTGGGCGAAGAAGTGTTCGATCTGCTGGATCGTGATCTCCGGCAGATCGGTGTAATTGGCGACGCGCGCATAGCGCTGCGTGAGCTTGTCGGAGGGAACGGCCAGCAGCTTTTCGTCGCCGCCCGCCTCGTCCTCCATGAACAGCACGCCGACGATCTTGCAGCTCATCACCGCGCCGGGAATGATCGCGCGTGTGTTGGCGACGATCACGTCGCAAGGATCGCCGTCGTCGGACAACGTGTGGGGGATGAAGCCGTAATTGCCGGGATAGCGCATCGAGGTGTAAAGGAAGCGATCGACCGTCAGAGCGCCGCTCGCCTTGTCCATCTCGTATTTGATCGGCTCGCCGCCGATCGGCACTTCGATCACGACATTGACGTCATTCGGCGCGTTCTTGCCGATCGTGATCGAATCCAAATTCACGTGTTTGCTCCGAGACCAAAAATAACGAAAATACGGGTGCTGCCCGCTGCATCGTCATACCCGGAACGACGGCTCAATCAAAGGCGAAAGCGACGCGCTCGCGGGTCTCAGCCCCGAACTGCTCGGGCGCACGGCGGACGATTCTGCCGCCGAGCCGGCGATAAAATCCCAAGGCGCGCTCATTGTCGGCGAGCGCCCATACGACGAAAGACGAAAAGCCATGCGCCGCCAGATCGCGCTGGGCCGCCTCGAATATGCGCCGGCCCAGCCCCAAGCCCTGATACTCGGGCGCGAGATAGAGCTCGAAAATCTCGCCGTCCAAATTGAGCGAGGGCATCCGGTTGCGCCCGTAGCTGGAATAACCCGCAACTTTGTCGGCGAAATCGAGAACGATCAGACGCGTGCCGCCGGCGATGGCGCGCCGCCACCAAACGGGGCCGCGCCGCATGATCATACGTTCCAACTCGCGACCCGGAATCACGCCGCGGTAGGCGTCTCGCCATGCCGCGTCGTGCACGCGGGCGATCTCGGCCTCATCGCCGAAACGCGCTGTGCGAATGGATATGACCGTCTCGACCATGACCGGAGGTTACGTCCGCCCGCGCTCCGGCTGCAAGTCCTTGACACCGGGCGGCCGAACATTTTTGCGTTGATGTCGGGAAAAGTCATTAAGAGATCGGGCGCCATTTTGTTGGCGGGATCCGGCATAAACGATGCTGATTCGATTTGCGGCGGGAGAGGAGTGATGTCGTTGCGGCGATCCGCGGCGCGCGCGGCGCGCGGCTTTGCTTTGGGCGCGCTCGTCGCCTCGCAGGCGGCTTTCGGCGCACATGCCGAGATGCTGCGGGCGACCTACAACGTCTCTCTGATTGGGCTGCCGATCGGGGTCGCCAGAGTCGACGCGACGCTGACGCCGAACAGCTACAACATCGCCGCGACGGCGAAGCTGTCCGGCGTTGCGAGCCTCATCTCACGCTCGCGCGGCGCCTCGACCGGCCAGGGGTCCATCGTCGGCAATCGCATCGTGCCCGCAAGCTTCGCGACCACGGCGCAGAATGCGTCGATGACACGCACCATCCGCATGTCGCTCGCCGACAATGCGGTGACCGGCGTCGACATTTCGCCCCCCTTCGAGGACAAGCCGGACCGCGTTCCTCTCTCCGACAAGGACATGCGCGGCATCGTCGATCCCGTCGGCGCCTTCGTGATCCCCGCGCCGCCGAAAGGGCCGATCGTCGGGCCGGCGGCCTGCGACCGCACGATTCCGGTGTTCGACGGCTACACCCGGTTTGACGTCACGCTCGCCTATGTCGGCCAGCGCGAAGTTTCCGCCAAGGGCTACAGCGGACCCGTTGCGGTCTGCTCGGCGCGCTACGTTCCGATCGCCGGCCATCGACGCGACCGCCCGGCCACGAAGTTCATGGCGGAAAACAAGGATCTCGAGGTCTGGCTGGCGCCGATCGACGGAACGCGCCTGCTCATGCCGTTCCGCGTTTCGGTGCGCACGATGATCGGCACCACGGTGATCGAGGCCTCGGAGTTCGACGTCGCCGCGAAGTGATGGCCGCGATCAATTGAACTCTTCGGGCGCGAACGGCATCGGCATCACGTCGACGCCCTCTTCGAGCAGCGCCTTGACCTCGTCTTGCTTGGCGTGGCCGCGGATCGCGCGCTCCGGCGCCTCGCCGGCGTGAATGGCGCGAGCGACCTCGGGAAACTTCGCTCCGACATCGTCGGTGTTGGCCTCGATCTCCCGCCGCAAGGCGCGCATCGTTTCGCGAAGCGCACGCTGCCGCTCGTCGATCAGCGGCGCAGGCGCGCTCGCCGCGTCGGGCTTGCCGGATTGCGGTCGCGAGACGACCGCTGGCGCCATGACCGCCTTGCCGACCTGCGTCGAACCGCATTCCGGGCAGGCGATCAGCCCCCGCTTGGCCTGCTTGTCGTAAGCAGGACCGTCAGGAAACCAGCTCTCGAATTCATGGCCCTTGTCGCAGGCCAGTGCGAATTTAATCATCGTTCATCCAGCGAGCAGCGTGTCGAGCCGCCCCGCGCTCTCGAGTTCGTGAAGATCGTCGCAGCCGCCGACATGGCGATCGCCGATGAAGATTTGCGGCACGGTCGAACACCCGCCCGCCTTGGCCGCCATCGCGGCCTGACCGGCACGGTCGCCGTCGACGCTAATCTCGTCGAACTCCGCCCCTTTGCGCTGCAAGAGAGCCTTGGCCGCGTGGCAGTAAGGACAACTCGACTTGGTGTAAATCACAATCGGCGGCACGCAGGGCTCCTCGTCTTGGGGCGTGAAACGCCCGGTCATTCAGTCATGTACCTAATATATGGCCCGTCATGATCCGGTCACAACCCGCGCGAACACGAGCAGGTCGACATCGCTCGCCCCGCCCCGCAGCAGAGCGCGCGACGCGGCGTTGGCGGTCGCGCCCGAGGTCAGCACGTCGTCGACGAGGACGATGCGCCGGCCCTTGATCGGCGCGCCGGGCGCGACGCGGAAGGCGCCCTGGACGTTGCGCGCCCGCTGTTCCCGGCTGAGGCCGACCTGGCTGCGCGTCGCCTTCACGCGCAGCAGCCATTGCGGCTCGAACGGCTTGCCGCTCGCCTGGGCGACCGCCCCCGCCAGCGCCGCGGCTTGGTTGAACCGGCGCGTCCAAAGGCGCATCGCGTGCAGCGGCGTCGGCACGATCGCGTCCGCGTCGGCCAGCAGATCGGCGCCGGCGCGCGCCATCCAGGCGGCGAGAGGGGCGGCGAGTTCCCCTCGGTCGGAATATTTGAGCCGATGGACGAGTTCTACGTGCTGGGCCGTCCTCGAACCGCACGACGGCGCGCGCGCGGCGGAAGACCGGCGGATCGGCGATGGCCTGCGCCGACAGCAGCCCCTCGCCGAGGTCCTGCTCGAAGGGCGTGCCGAGGCGCTCGCAAAACGGCCGCTCGATGAAGCGCATCGCCCGCCAGCAGGCCGCGCAAAGCGCGCGCGCCTCGCCCGTCGCGGCGGCGCAGGCAAGGCAGGTGGGCGGATAGAGCGTGTCGAGGCCGAGGCGGCCGAGACCGGCCAAGAGGCCGTTCAGCCGCCTGCGCCAGCCCGGCGACTGGCCAGACCCCGCTTCGCCAGTAAAAGGGATGCTCATGAAGGGACTTAAAGCAGGATTTGGGCCGCTGGGAAATGGCGATCGCATCGTCGTCCTCAATAGCGGGCCCAGCGCGCCAAAAGGCGGTATAAGCGCGCCGTTGAGCGAGGCGAGGTGCGGATGATGATGGAGCGCAGGGCGAGGATCGTCACCGGGCTGACGCTGTTCGCCTACGCGGCCTGTCACTTCCTCGGCCATGCGACGGGCATCTTCGGCGTCGCGGCTATGGAGGTCGTCGGCCGGGGGATCCTGCTCGCGCCATGGCGGACGCCGCTGGGGCGGGGCGTGCTGCTCGTTTTCGTGCTCGTCCATGCGGCGCTCGGCCTGCGCGCCTTGGTCCGGCGCCCGCACTTGCGCATGCCCGCAATCGAGGCTTGGCAGCTTGCCCTAGGCCTGGCGATTCCGTTTCTGCTCGTCGGGCACGTCGTCAAAGTCCGCGTCGGCGCGACGGCGTTCGATCTCGCCGACACCTATCATCGCGTGCTTTCGTCGATCTGGGCCACAGCGACGCTCGGGCAACATTTCCTTCTGCTCGGCCTCGTTTGGGCGCACGGCTGCATCGGCCTGCACCAGTGGCTCAGCCGCCACGAATGGTACCGTCGCCGGCGCGATCTGTTCCTGGCCGGCGCGATCACCCTTCCCTTCTCGGCCGCGCTCGGCGTGATGAACGCCGGGTGGGACGTCGCCGACGCGGCGCTGCGCGATCCGGCCGCGGCGACTCCGCTCGGGCCGCCCGCAGAACTCGCAGCGCTGGGGGAGTGGGCATGGCGCATCCAGATCGGCTACGGCGCGACGATCGGCCTCGCTCTCCTGTTCTGGCTGTGGCGCAGCGGGCTGCAAAGCCGTTCGACTGCGGTGCGCGTCACCTATCCCGACGGGCGCGTCGTCGTCGCCCCGCGCGGCTTCTCCGTGCTCGAAACGAGCCGCTGGGCAGGCATTCCCCACGCCTCGTCCTGTGGCGGCCGCGGACGCTGCTCCACTTGCCGCATCCGCATCGCCGCAGGCGAGGCGAACGCTCCGGAGATCTTGCCGGCCGAGCGTGAGACGCTCGACCGCGTCAAGGCGCCGCCACATGTGCGTCTCGCCTGCCAATTGCGGCCGAGCGCCGACATCGAGGTCGTGCCGCTGGTGCCTGTCGCTTCCGCCGAGCGAGCCGCGCACGAGGGGGAAAGCCGCGAGATGCTCGTGACGGCGATGTTCCTGGACTTGCGCGAATCGACGCGCTTCGCGGCCGGGCGCCTGCCGTTCGACGCGCTTTATGTCGTCGAGCGCTATGTGCGTCTGGTGACGGCGGCGATCGAAGCCAACGGCGGCGTCGTCACCGGCGTCGCCGGCGACGGCGTGATGAGCCTGTTCGGCGTCGGCGGCGTCGGCCCGGTCGCCGGGGCGCGCGGCGCGCTCAGGGCGGTCGGCGCCGTGTGGGACGCGATTGACGCACTGTCGAGCGACCTCGCCGGCGAGCTCGATCGCCCGCTGCGCTTCGGCGCCGGGCTGCATGCGAGCCATTGCGCGGTGCGCTCGATCCCGCTGCTCGGCCAGCCGTCGCTGCAATTCCTCGGCGACGCCGGCAACGTCGCCTCGCGCCTCGAAGCCGCGACAAAAGCGCTGAAGTGCGTCAGCATCATCTCGGAGGCGGTGTTCGAGCTCGCGGAGACGCCGATCCCCGAGGGCCTGGCGCGCGAGGAACTCGCCGTTCGCGGCCTCGACGACCACGTCGCGGCCCGCCTGCTGCGCGAGCGCGGCGAGGCGGACTTCGGCGAATTTGCGCCGCTCACGGAATCGACGACGGTCTGACGCCAGATCGTTTCGGGACGCCACCAGCGCCTTGTCGGCGCAGGGGATCGAAGGGAGATAGAACGCCTTCGCCGAGGCCGCGCGACGTCGAAGCGGCGAACGGGCTTGTGATCATCTAATGGTGGACAAAGGCCGCCTGCGGCGCCTGCGATGCGGCGGCAGCGATTCCACCCGCGTCTGAGCGACCTCGGCAAGCAGCGCACGCAAGTGGGCGCCCCAGGCTGTTTCGGTCTCCACCGCCGGCATGGCCGCCAGCGCGGCAAGCGCGGCGCGCGCAGGATCGGCCCCGTGGGGCAAACCAACCAGCCAAGCAATCAGCGCGCCCTCCGCGCTTTCGAGCGCGGGCGCGCGCGGCCCGAAGCGCAGACCGTTCGCCGCCTCCACTCACCGTAGAGCCCTAACCGACGCGCGCCAGCGGGACACGGCCTTCGTGCAATTCGCGCCGCATGGCCTGACAATACCAGTCGACGAACTGGACGACCCCGTCCTCGTGATCGGGCGAATAGGGGCCCGGCTCGAAGGCGGGCGACCGCACGCCGATCTGATTCTCCTCGCAGATGCGGCGATCCTGGTCGTTGGTCGCGAGCCAGACGTTCGTCAGCTCCTCGAGAGAATAGTCGACCCCCTCGACCGCGTCCTTGTGGACCAGCCACTTGGTCGTCAACTGCGTCTGCGTGGGGCCGACGGGCAGCAGGCGGAAGGAGATCGCATGATCGCCCAGCACATGGTTCCAGGTGGTCGGATAGTGGAAGAGCAGCAACGAACCGATGCGCGGCTCGCTCACGTCGTCGCTGAGCGGGCGGCGCACCGCCGGCCGGCCCGACATCGTGTAGCTGACCGCCTCATCCAGCAGAGGCACGCGGGTGACGCGATGCTGCCCGCTGTCGGCGAGTTGGAACCGGCTCGGCAGGCCGGCCGCCTCGCAACGTTCCCAATGACCGCGGATCTCGGGGTCGCTCATCGCCCCCTCGACGCCGGAAACCGTGGGCGCTTCGGGAAAGGTGCGGCACAATTCAGGATGATTTCCCGCGCAATGGTAGCACTCGCGGTTGTTCTCCCAGACGAGCTTCCAGTTGGCGTTCTCTACGATCGTGCTCTCGAAGGCGATCTTGGCTCTCGCTCAAGCGATGCGGCGCGAGATAGCTTTCGACCTGAGCGTGGAAGGGCGCGAAACTCGGCGCATGCGCCGCCAGGCAGACGAAGATGTAGCCGCCGACGCTCTCGCAATGGACGGGCTTCAGCCCGTACTTCTCCTTGTCGAGCCCAGCGTCCATGTGGCGCGCGCGCAGAAGCGCGCCGGTGAAATCGTAGGTCCACTGGTGATACGGGCAAACAAGGCGGATCGCCTTGCCCTTTTCCGCCGCGCAGATGCGCGAGCCGCGGTGCCGGCACGAATTGTGGAAGGCGCGCACGCTTCCGTCCGACCCGCGAATGACAAGTATGGGGTATTCGCCGACCTGCAGCGTGAAGTAGCGTCCGGGTTCCGGGACTTCGCAATCATGTCCGGCGAACAGCCATTGCCGATAATGGATCAATTCGAGATCGAGGCGGTAGAATTCCGGATCGCCGTAGAACTTGCGCGCGAGCGTGAAGCCGTCGCGGCGCCCCTCGAGTTCGGCCAGCATGTCCTGCTTCGCATTCATGTCAGAATCCCTCGTGACCATCGTTGCGATCGATGGGACGCGAGCGGACTGAAGAGATGCGAATCCCTCGCAGGGCCGGACGAGGCCGCGAAGCTCCGCCTCCCGATCGCCCGCCGCGATCCATCAGGCTCCTTGGAGGCTGGTTTCCGGGCTCGGAAGCGGTCCTTGACGGACCAGCACGCGACGCCTTCCCAGATCGATGAGATCCAGTGGCCTTTGTCGCGCCTGAACTTCCCTACCGTTGCGGGGGCAGCGCCGGATTTTCACCGGCTTCCCAATTCTCCGGCTGGGACTTTCGTCCGCGCCGGCACCTCCATTGGTATCGATAACGCGCTTTGAAACGCGCGACAATCGAGGCCGTCGCCGACGGCGCCGCAATTTTCAGGCGGCGCCATGACCAAGGTCAGCTCCTTCAGCGTAGTCCGGCAATTCGATGTCGTCCCGCAGCATGTGGCCCATCAGGCGCTCCGCGAAGAACGGGATGCCCATCAGCCGCGTGGCCAGATTTCGCAGGGCGATGCCGAGCCCGCTCGCCGGCGCGAACGACGATGCGAAAGCCGCAGCGGCCTGCTGCTTCTTGCGCAGGAACGGCAAGAGGCGATCCTCATATCGGGCGAGCGCGGCGCTGGGATCGCCGTCGACCTGGCGCAGTTCGCCCGCCAAGACGTAGGCCTCCGCGATCCCGAGGCCTGTCCCCTCGCCGGCGAGGAGCGAGACGCACGCCGCCGCGTCGCCGACCAGCGCGGTTCGGCCTTTGACCCAGCTCTCCATGCGAATCTGGCTCACGCGGTCGAAATAAATGCCCCGGCAATCCTTCGCCGCCTCGAGGATTTGCGGGCATTCCCAACCCATGTCGCCGAACGCCTCGATAAGCGCCGCTCTTCGCTCGTCGTCTGTCGAAGGCAATCGGCCGCGCGGCGCCGAGTCGCGGTAAACGAACAGGAACAGCGTCTTGTCGCCGCGCATCGAAAAGCGCGAAACTTGCCGCCCAGGCGTGGCGTGGCTGACGTAGACTAGCTCGTCGCGCGGCCGATAGCCCTCGACGTCGAAGGCGGCGACGCGATAGCCGAGATACGCCTCGAAGTTCTCTTCCGGCCCGAAGACCATTTCGCGCACGCGCGAATGCAGTCCGTCGGCGCCCACGACGAGATCGAAGTCACGCGGTGGATGACGATCAAACGCGACGCGGACGCCGCCAGGGCGTTCCTCGATGGCGGCGACGCCATCACCGAAGATCGTCTCGACTTTGCCTTCGATGGCTCCGTAGATCGCCGCCGAGAGGTCGCTGCGTCGCAGACTGGTGAACCGGCCGCCGGCCAACCGGCCGAACGCCTCCGCGGCGATGCCGCCGCGCTTGCGACCCCTCGCGTCGACGAGTCGGACCTCTTTGATCTGATACCCAAGCTCCATGAGACGCGGCGTCAGTCCCATTCGCTCCGTGATGCGGTATCCGACGCCCCAAAAATCGATGACATAGCCGCCATCGCGCATCCCTGGGGCCTGCTCCACCAGCACAGGTTCGTGACCATATTGGAGAAGCCAATACGCGAGCGTCGGTCCCGCGACGCCGGCGCCGTTGATCGCTACTCTCATCGCGAACTCCCTTTCTTGGCCGGGAAACTCGGCGGCGGACGCTCTGGCGAATGCCGCCTTTGCGCGCGAAGCCGGCCCGAGTCATAAGGACGGCGTGCCAAACCCCGAGCCTCCTCGCCTCTTCGACCGCGCGCTCCTCGCGATGCGCCTGCGCCGCGCGCTTCTCGCCGACGATCGTGGCGCCGATTTCCTCTTGCGTCGCGCCGCGGAAGAACTCGCCGACCGGCTGAGCCTCATCAAGCGCGATTTCGCGGTGGCGGCCGACGTCGGCTCACCCGGCCCGCACGCCGCCGAAGTCCTCGCCGCGCGCGGCGGCGGCTTCACGCTGCAACTCGCCCCGCTCGCGCTCGCCGCCGGCTCCGGCCCCTACGCCCGCGCCGTCGGCGACCTGGAATCGCTGCCGCTCGCGGCGGAGCGTTGCGACCTTATCGTGTCGCTGCTGGCGCTGCATCACGTCAACGACCTGCCGGGCGCACTGATCCAGATTCGCCGCGCGTTGCGTCCCGACGGCCTGTTTCTCGCCGCACTCGCCGGCGGCGACACGCTGTCCGAATTGCGCCAGAGCCTGACGATCGCCGAGAGCGACGCGCTCGGCGGCGCCGCCCCGCGCGTCGCGCCCTTCGCCGACGTGCGCGCGCTCGGGGCGCTGATGCAGCGGGCGGGATTCGCGCTGCCGGTGGTGGACGCGGACGCTGTCGTCGTGCGCTACCCCGATCTCTTCGCCTTGATGCGCGATTTGCGGGCCTTCGGCGCCGCCAACGCGCTGAACCTGCGCAGCCGCAAGCCGTTGCGGCGCGAGGTCCTGATGCGCGCCGCCGCCATTTACGCCGAACGCTTCGCCGACCCGGACGGCCGGCTGCGCGCGACCTTCGAGACGATCTGGCTCACCGGCTGGGCCCCGCACGAGAGCCAGCCGAAAGCGTTGAAGCCCGGCTCGGCGAAGATGCGCCTCGCCGACGCTTTAAAGCCCCGCGAGGGCGGCGCATGATCCCCTGGGTCGAACTCGGCAAGTCTTCCGTTCCAGGCGGCGGGCAATTGCGCCTGATGCGCCGCGATCAGGAATATTCGATCCGGCTCGGCGTCAAGGAATTGATGAACAGCCGCCTCAGCGGCTCCGAGGAGGCGCTCGCCACGCTCGCCTGCGCGCGCATCGCCGGGGTCGCGCGGCCGCGCGTGCTGATCGGCGGCCTCGGCATGGGCTTCACCTTGCGCGCCGCGCTCGCGACGCTTCCCCTGGAGGCGGAGATCGAGGTCGCCGAGATCGCGCCCGCCGTCGTCCAATGGGCCAAAAACGAGATGGCCGCGATCTTCGCCGGCTCGCTCGACGATCCGCGCGTGCGGGTCGAACTCAAGGACGTGGCGCAAATCATCGGCTCCGCGCGGACGCGCTATGACGCGATTCTGCTCGACGTCGACAACGGACCCGAGGGCATGACACGCGAGGCCAACGACGGCCTCTACGCCGCCCGCGGCCTTGGGGCGGCCCGAGCGGCGCTGCGGCCGGGCGGCGTCCTGGCGGTCTGGTCGGCCGCGCCCGACCGGCGCTTCACGCAAAGGCTGCGCGACGCCGGCTTCGCCACGGAGGAAGTCGCATCGCGCGCGAGAGGCGCGCGCGGCGGCGCGCGACACGTCATCTGGCTGGCGACCCGGGCGCGCTAAGCGAGTTGCGTTTTGCTCGAACCCATGCCGTCATTGCGAGCGAAGCGAAGCAATCCAATTGCGCCGACGACGCAAGCGGATGCATGGATTGCTTCGTCGCTCCGCTCCTCGCAATGACGGGGCCGATCCGCTCTATTCCGCGCCAGCGCTCGCGCGCTTGGCGATGACCCGCGAAGCGCTCGCCGCCGTTCCCGTCAGCACAACGCCGCCGAGCACGCAGGTGAGGCCGAGCCAGGAGGATGGGCCGACCGGCTCGCCGAGCGCCCAGGCCCCAGCGAGAAGGCCGAGGCAGGGCACGATGTAGTTGTTGAGCGCGGCGAAGGTCGCCCCCGCCGACGCGATCAGCCGGAAATAGACGAAATAGGCCAGCGCCGTATTGAAGATCCCGAGCGCGAGAAGCGCCGCAAGCGGTCCTATCGGCTTCGTCAGCAGCGCGCCCGGTGACGGGGCTCCTTCGGTGACGAGCATCAGCACGAAAAGGAGCGCGGTGGAGATCAGCATCGATCCGGTCGCGGTCATCGCCGCCCCGATCTCGCGCGAGACGTCGCGCGACAGCAGCGCGCCGGCGGCGAAGCCGAGCGCGCCGAGCAGCGCCAGCGCGCGGCCGAGGCCCGGCGCCGACTCCGGCGCCACACTGGCGAAAGTCTGCGGCGAGGCGAGCGAGATGGCGACGCCCGCAAGTCCGACCGCGAGGCCGAGCGCCGCGCGCATGTTCCAGACCTCGTTGAGCCCGAACAGGCGCGCGATGACGAAGGTGAAGATCGGCATGGCGCCCATCATCAGCGCCATGTCGGCGCTCGTCGTCATATGCGCGGCGACGCCGAACAGCAGGAACGGCAGCGCCTGGCCGGCGATCGCCAGCGCCGCCATCTTGCCCCACAGCCTCGGCGCGCGCGGCCACTTGGCGCGCATCACGAGGGCGGCGCCCACGAGCGCCGCGGCGGCGACGCCGGAGCGGCCGAAGGCGAACGCCGCCCCGTCGAAGCTTTGCGAGGCGATCTTGATCAGCAGAAACGACGTGCCCCACAGGAGCGAGAGAAAGGCGAGAACGAGATAGGGCAAGGGCGGCCTGCGGGACGGAAATCCCGTATCGCTAGCAAGCTGGCGCGGGATTGGCTATTGGCGATAGACCACCGACGACTCCAGCAAATGCCACCGCCGCCTTCGTTCACGCTTGACACACCTCCTCCGTCAGCTGCGGAATCGAATTATGCTATTGCAGGCAAGGGCTGAGGTGCCGGAATGCTCGTAAGCTGACGATAAGCTGTCTTTGCCCGCTCAATCCTGCCCTCTCCAGACTTTTCCGGCTTTCGCACAGAGGTCTCTTCCCACGGGTCACCATTTCCAGCTCTACCATAGCCCTCTTCTTCGAACAGAAAAGCAGCGGTCGCAGCCAATTCTAATTCAATGGCGTCGATATTTGCCGCAGCGGAAACAAAACGAGCACGTCGAGCGTCCACCGGGTGGCTCCCCTCCACTTTAAAGATAGAATACCATCCGCCCCAGCTCGTACGTCGCTCAACCTCTGCGACCAACCTCAACCCGGTAGCGATCTGCATTGCGTCGGCGAGTTCATCACTGTACGGCCCGTACTGCCGATACTCGAAATGAAAATCGGTCGAAAAGCCAGCCAATTGAGCCAAATACGCAATTTTCTGCAACCGCGTGCGACCAACAATTTCTCCGCCGGCATCCCGTACGAAATCCGCCGCTTTTTCGTGGAGGTCATATTCAGTCATCTTGGCGCTCCTCTCCCTTGCCCGCCAGTAACCCTTCTATACTCGCGAGACCTTTTGTGTCGTCTTCGCATAGGTATACACGGTTAATTTCGTAGGACTCTGCACCTGATACTACCGACGACAAATTTGCCATGTCCTCAAACCCGCTATCTTGCTTGATCCAGATTTGATTCAACGGAGTTCTGAGAGTCTTGAAACTTTTTGTAAGGAGACCTCTTATACTCGTCGACCAATATTTTCCTTTCATCGGCATCTCTCTCTGAGACGACTTCCGCCACGTTCTTCATTACTCTTTTCACTTCAAGGGATATACGAGCCTCTCTCTCGCGGCGATCGTTAGTATCCATCCCTTGCCTAGGCGGATGACGTCCCTCAATCCGCCTTCGCACGTCTATGCATTTCAACAGCTTTCTTTCCCCTAGACGAACAGCAAACTCGGACACAATTCTATCTTCGGCGCTCTTCATTAGCGGAATAGCGCCCAGGAAAACCACGTCATCCAGAAGAAGTGCCCTCTCAATCGAATTCGGCTCCAAGAAGAACTCGTAAATGGGATGGCTAGGCGGCAGCCCACACTTGTCGCCAACGCCGGATTTAATAAGGTCATGAATCCTTATCATCAAACTGGTAAAAATCTTCTCCGCCCCACGAGTTGTCTTATGAAGATAAACGTTAGGATACAACTGAAATAGAGACAATATATAGTGTTCGGCTGCGTGAAACGCCTTTGGTCCCAGAACGAGCGTATCTACCGTACTGGCAGCGACTTCATCAGCAGCAATCGGCACAGGCCCGATCTCAAGATTGGCCAATATCCAAGTCGCGTCAACACCGCTTCCCTGCACACCGGTCATGATCCGATCACGTTGCATGTAGTCGAGGCGGTCAGCGTCAAATTGACTGGACACCACTGAATCGAACAAATTACCAGGTTTTTTGCTCTTTATTACGTCAGCAACCTCGTCAGAAAAACTCCGACCAAGCTCTTTGTTGAGCGTTTCTCGTATTTCAGAGTTGCGGATCAACTCATTGCTGACGTTCTCATGGATTGCCATGGTTAAGCCTAACTTCTTTCCCACGTCTTCGAAGGCATGGCTGAACATTCCATGCCCCACGTCGTGCAACAATGAAGCTGCAAGCGCGACATCCGCTTGGTGCGAATTTTCACCTATCTTCTGACGTATAATTTCGATTAGATTTCTTGCTAGATGAAAAACTCCAATAGAGTGAGAAAACCGCGTGTGCGTCGCTCCTGGAAAAACTAATTCCGAAAATCCAAGCTGCTTCACACGTCGAAGACGCTGAAACGGTGCCGTCTGTATCACACGCCAAATCGTTTGCTCAAACTGCGACGAGCTGAACTCAACAAGATTGTGCAGCGGATCACGAATCCGTTGTGGTTTTGCGCGAGGAGCCATGTCGGTTTCCGGCTTGCCGCCCCAACACCGAATCGGGCTGGCAAGTTACGTTACAGGAAAGCTGGTGATGTCGGCACCCTGGAAGGCTCGCATTGAACCCTCGAAGCGAATGATGCTGTCTCAATGAAAACGCCGTCCGATCGGAATGGCGCGCTGCGCTTCGCGCTCGTCGGGTTGCGGCGGGGGCAAGCGGGCGTCGGCGAACAATTGGACCTGCGCGAAGCGGTTGCCCTGGCGCTTCTGCGCCATCGTCATTTGCGGACGACGCACTTCGTCGGAGGGCGCCAGCGTTTCGATGTCGCGTCCATGCTCGGACAGCAGGCCGAGCATCGGCGTCAGATCCTCCATCCGCTCGACGACGAGATGCACGACGCCGGATTCGCTCTGCAATTTGCCTGATGCGACGACGAAGCGCGCGCCGATGACGATGGCGCGCAGCCGCTCGAACGCCTTCGGCCAGACGATCAGATTGGCGACGCCCGTCTCGTCCTCCAGCGTCATGAAGATCACGCCTTTCGCGGTGCCCGGACGCTGGCGCACCAGCACCAAGCCGGCGACGCTGACGCGCTCGCCGCTCTTTGCGCGCGCGAGCGCCTCGGAGCGTTTTACGCCGCGCGCGTCGAGCCGCGCGCGCATGAAGGCGACGGGATGGGCCTTGAGCGACAGCGACAAGCGCCGATAGTCCTCGACGACATGCGCGCCGAGCGGCATCGGCGGCAGTTTGGCGTCGGGCTCGCCGTCGCGCTCGGGGCGACTGGCGGCGAACAGCGGCAGATCGTCCTGATCGCCGACGCGGTCGAGGCCGCGCACCGCCCACAGCGCCTGGCGCCGGTCGAGGCCGAGCGAGCGGAAGGCGTCGGCGTCGGCGAGACGCTCGAGCGTCGCCGGGCTCAGGCCGGAGCGCAGCCAGAGATCGCGCACCGAATCGTAGCCCGCCCCGCGCGCTTCGACGAGCTTGCGCATGTCGTCCTCCCGGGCGCCGATGATCTGGCGAAAGCCCAGCCGCACGGCGTGCGTCGAGCGGATATGCTCGGCCATCGAGGCGTGGCGGGAGTGGAGCCGCCGCCCTTCTCCCCTTGCGGGAGAAGGTGGCCCGAAGGGCCGGATGAGGGGTTGGCGCGGCAGCGCCTCTTCGTCCTGCGCCTCACGGCGCGACCCCTCACCCCTACCCCTCTCCCGCAAGGGGAGAGGGGCTTCTTGTTCCTCCAGCGTGCAATCCCAATCCGACAGGTTCACGTCGACCTCGCGCACCTCGACGCCGTGTTCGCGCGCGTCGCGCACGAGCTGGGAGGGCGCGTAGAAGCCGAGCGGTTGCGAATTGAGCATCGCGGCGAGGAACACGTCGGGATAGCGGCACTTCATCCAGCACGAGGCGTAGACGATCAGCGCGAAGCTCGCCGCATGGCTCTCGGGAAAGCCGTATTCGCCAAAACCCTCGATCTGATGGAAACACCGCTCGGCGAATTCGCGAGGGTAGCCCTTGGCCGCCATGCCTTCGACCATCTTGGCCTGAAAGGTCGCGATCGTGCCGACGCGGCGGAAGGTCGCCATCGCGCGGCGCAGCCGATCCGCTTCCGCCGGCGTGAAGCCGGCGGCGACGATGGCGATCTTCATCGCCTGCTCCTGGAACAGCGGCACGCCGAGCGTCTTGCCGAGCACCGACTCCAATTCCTTGGAGGGATAGACGACGTCCTCCACGCCCTGGCGACGGCGCAGATAGGGATGCACCATGTCGCCCTGGATCGGCCCCGGGCGCACGATCGCCACCTCGATGACGAGATCGTAGAACTTCTCCGGTTTGAGGCGCGGCAGCATCGACATTTGCGCGCGGCTCTCGATCTGGAACACGCCGATCGTGTCGGCGCGCTGGATCATCGCGTAGACCTCAGGCTCCTCGAAGGGGATCGAGGCGAGCGTCAGGCGCTTGCCGTAGTGCTTGTCGAGGAGATCGAAGCTCTTGCTCATCGCGGTGAGCATGCCGAGCGCGAGCACGTCGACTTTCAGAATGCCGAGCGCGTCGAGATCGTCCTTGTCCCACTCGATCGTCGTGCGGTCCTCCATCGCCGCGTTCATGATCGGCGCGACTTCGTCGAGACGGTCGCGCGTGATGACGAAGCCGCCGCTGTGCTGCGTGAGATGGCGGGGAAAGCCGGTCAATTCGCCCGCCAGCCGCAACGCCGCGCCGAGCGACGGATCGGCGGGATCGAGGCCGGCGGCCTTGCGCGCGCTCCTCGCCGATCGGCCCGGAATCCTGGCCCCAAGAGGTGTTGCCGAGCGCGACGATGACATCCTCGGAGAGGCCGAAGACCTTGGCGGTCTCGCGGATCGCCGAGCGCGTGCGATAGGTCGTCACCGCCGCCGCGAGACCCGCGCGCTCGCGCCCGTAGCGCTGATAGATGTATTGGATCACCTCTTCGCGCTTCTCGTGCTCGAAATCGACGTCGATGTCGGGCGGCTCGTTGCGCTCGGGCGAGATGAAACGCTCGAACAGGAGATCGAATTTGGCGGGATCGACCTCGGTGATCCCGAGGCAATAGCAGACCGTCGAATTGGCCGCCGAGCCGCGCCCCTGGCACAGGATGCCGCGCGTCTTGGCGTAGCGCACGATGTCGTGCACGGTGAGGAAATAGGGCGCGTATTTCAAGTCGCCGATCAGCGCGAGTTCGTGATCGAGCGCCTGGCGCACATTGGCGGGAACGCCGTCGGGATAGCGCGCCCGCGCGCCCGCCTCGGCGAAGGCTTCGAGCGCGGCCTGCGGCGTCGCGAAGCCTTCGCGCAGCTCCGGGGGATAATCATAGGCGAGATCGTCGAGGCTGAAGGAAAGGCCGGCGAGGAAATGGATCGTCTCCTCCGTCGCCTGCGGCGCCTCGGCGAACAGGCGCGCCATTTCGGCCGGCCGATTTGAGATGGCGCTCGGCGTTGGCCTGGATCAGGCGCCCGGCGGCCTCGAGCGTCGTCTTCTCGCGAATGCAGGTCGAGAACGTCGGCGAGCTCGCGCCGCTCGGGCGCATGCATGAGGACGTCGTTGGCGGCGATCAGCGGCGCGCCGACTTTGCGCGCCAGCGCCGCGCGCTGCGCAAGAGCGCCGCGCATGTCGGCGCCATAGGTGAGGCTCGCGCCGATCCACAGGCGATCGGAGAAGGCTTCGCGAAGCTGTGCGAGCAGCCGGCCTTCCTCCACTCTCCCCTTGCGGGAGAGGGGGGATAAGCTGACGATCTGCAGGCCCTCGCCATGCTCCAGCAGATCCTCGAAATTCAGATGGCACTCGCCCTTGGGCGCCCTGAGATTGCCCTTGGTGAGAAGCCGGCAGAGCCGCCCATAGGCGGCGCGGTCTCTGGGATAGGCGAGCATGTCGGGCGCGCCGTCGACGAAGCTCAGCCGCGCGCCGGTGACGACGCGCAACGCGCCGATCGCAGCGCGGTTCTCGCGCGCATAGACATGCGCCCTGACGACGCCGGCGAGCGTGTTGCGATCGGCGATCCCAATTCCATCGAGCCCCAGTTCGGCGGCGCGCGCAACAAGCTCTTCGGGATGCGAAGCGCCGCGCAGAAACGAGAAATTCGTCGTCGTCGCGAGTTCGGCGAAGCGCGGGGCGAGGCGGATCATCTTCCCTTCTCCCGCTTGCGGGAGAAGGTGGACGCGCGAAGCGCGGCCGGATGAGGGGTCGCGCCGCAAGGCGCAGCGAACCGGCGCTGGCGCGCCGACCCCTCACCCCTGACCCCTCTCCCGCAAGGGGAGAGGGGGATATCGCGCCGCAGCCTCACCATGGCAGGCCACACCGCGCGAGGATCGTGTCGACGACGTTCGCGCCTTCACGCAGAACTTCGTGATTCCAGAATCGCACGACTATGAAGCCTTGCGAGCGAAGCCAAGCGTCGCGCTCGGCGTCGTGTGGACTTTCGGCGTGCTGAGAGCCATCGCATTCGACGATGATCCGGCGTTCGAAACAGACGAAATCGACGATGAAGCGTCCCAGCGCCGCTTGGCGGCGCCATTTCGTCCCGGCGAGCCGCCGATCGCGCAAAAGACGCCATAACGCCTTCTCGGCGTCCGTCGCCCCGACGCGCATCGCTTGCGCGCGGATTTTGGCGAGCGGCGGAATGGGGCGATGAAAGGACGGCATCCATGTTTCCCTTTCCGTTGACATGAAAGTCAGCCCCCTTCTCCCCTTGCGGGAGAAGGTGGACGCGCGAAGCGCGGCGGACGAATGCTGCGCATTCAAGGCGCAGCGAATGACCCCTCTCCCGCAAAGGGAGAGGGGAAGTGTGCGTCCTCTCGTCTTCACCCGAACACCCCGTGCAGGAACCATTTCGCGCGCGTCGTTTCGCGGCCGTAGAGGCCTTCGCGGTAGAGCCAGTAGCGGCGGCCGGCGGCGTCTTCGGCGCGGAAATAATCGCGCGTCGGGGCGTCGAGGCGGCGCCACCAGGGGGCGGCGATGCGCTCCGGCCCTTCGATCGCCGCGACCTCGTGCAAGACGCGCCGCCAGCGGAAACGCAGCGGCGGTCCGTCGGGCACTTCGGCGAGCGTCTCGATCGGCTCGGGCCGCTCGAAGAGCCGCAACGGGCGTGTCGGCGCCTCGGCGGAGAGGAACGGTTCGTCCCCCTCCCCGCTCGCCCGAACGCCGAGGGTCGCCGGCGAAGCGGCGACGGCCTGTTCGGGAACATGCGCTTCGAGCAGCGTCTGCCGCGTGACGCGGCGCGCCCCGAGGCGTGCGCTGAGCCCGTCGAGGAGATCGCCGAGCCGCGCCGACCGCTCGGCTTCTTCCGCACGCGCCAGCTCGGTCTGCGCCGGCGCGAGCGGCTCGGCGAGCAGGCAGGCGAGGCGCATCAGATCGACCCCGAAGCCGGCGTCGATCTCCTCCTCCTCAGCGCCGCCGGCGAGCTTTTCGGCGAACAGGCGCGCCATCGCGCGCGCTTCGCCGAGCGGGCGACCGGCGGCGACGCGGATGCGGCGCACGTCGCCGTCGACGCGGAAGAGAAGCAGCTCCAGCCGGCGCGCCCCCTTGGCGTGGCGCGCAAGCAACGCGGCGAGATCGTCGGCGAGTTTGGCCAGCGTCGCCTTCACCGCCTCGGCGGCGACGATCGGGCTGGCGAAGCGCCGCTCGATGGAGAAATCGGGCGGCGGGAAGCGCGGCGAGATCGCCTCGCGCGTCGCCCCGCTCAGCGCGTCGAGCCGCGCGATCGCCGCAGCGCCGAAGCGGGCGGCGATCGGCGCGCGCGGCCGCATGGCGAGATCGCCGATCCGGCGCAGCCCCGCGCGCGCCATGTCGGCGACGACGCCTTCATCGAGCCTGAGCGCTGCGACCGGCATGTCGTGATAGAGCTTGGCGAAGGCCTTTTGGGAAAGGCCGGCGGGAGCGATGCGCCGGTTCGAATGGCGCGCCAGCGCCGAAGCCGCGCGGGGCGCGTCGGCGAGGCCGAGCGCGAGGGTGAGGCCGAGGCGGGCGAAACGCGTCTCGACATCGGCGAGAAGCCCCTCCTCGCCGCCGAAGAGATGAGCGACGCCGGAGACGTCGAGCATCAGCCCATCACGTCCGTCGAGCGCGACGAGCGGGGTGAAGCGGGAGCAGAGGTCGGCGAGGCGCTCGAGCAGCTTCAGCTCGGCCTGCGGATCGGCCTCGGCCGTGACGAGCGCGGGATGACGCGCGCGCGCATCGGCGAGCGTCAGGCCGGAGGTCAGGCCAAGCCGCGCGGCGTTGGCGTCGACGCCGACGAGACGGCGGGCGTTCTTGACCGTCGCGACGACCGCCAGCGGCGCCGCAGCGTCAATGGCGTGCGCCCGCCGCGCGCGATCCGTCGCCAGGCGCGGCAGCCAGAGGGAGAGAAACCGTCGGATCGTCAAAGCTCTGCTCCTCGCTACGCCAGGTCAGGCGGAAGATTTTCGTCGCGTCGAGGCCCTGCCGCGGCTCCTCAGCCGCCGTAAGCCGGGCTTTGACGAGCCGCGCGGCGAAGGCGGGCGTCCCAGGCAGCGGACGTCCGCCGCCCGCCGAGGGGAGGCGCGCGCTCGGCGCGGCGGCGATCTCGAAGCGCGTCTCGGCGGCGCTGGAGAGTTTTTCGGCCGCGCCATAGGCGCTCGCCGCCACCAGCAGCGCGGGCGTCGCCCCGGCGCGCGCGGCGAGCAGCAGGCGCCGCGAGGCGGCGAGATCGTACCGCTTGAGATTCCAGGCTTCGCCGACGACCACCGCCGGCGCGCCGCTGCGCGCCGCCTCCTCCATCGCCTGGAACAAAGCGGGCGCGTCGGGCGCGCGCACGAAGACGAGCCGGCTCAGCGTCAGCCCATGCGCGACGAGCCCCGGCCCATAGAGCGCGCCTCCTTCCCGAAGGGCGAAATCCTCGGCGAGAATGAGCCCCGCCCCGCCCCGCGCGGCGAGGAAACGCGCGGCGAGCGCCAGCGCGAAACCCATCGCCGCCGCCCCGTCGCCGGGGCTCGCCGGCGCGATCTCGTGCAGCCCGTCGCCCGACAGGCCCCCGCCCAGCGCCCGGTCGAGCGCGCGCGTCAGCGGCAGCCTCTGCGGCGCGCGCGCCTCCGCCGGCCCGGAACGCGCCTCGATCTTCGCGACGGCGCTCCGCAGACACGCCATTGTTTCAGCCCTGCCGCCGCGCGACATCCGATCCACACTCAAAAGGTTCGACGTTTGTTCTTGTTTTGAGCCTGAGCGAGGCGAGAGTCAAGGGTGCGGAATGGGGGGGAGTGTCTCAGTTTGGCTGACTGAATTTTTATGCTTGGCGTAACCGCGCGACGAGGTGAAATTTGTCAGGACGGTTAGTTCGAAATATCCTGTTTCAAAGCTTATCGGCCACGCCAGCGGCTATCGCGGGAGAGACTTTCAGGGTCTTTGAACCCGGACAAAATTGTAATACAAGAAATATAAGGCGAGCGAATGACAGTGATTTTCGATCTTCTTTGAGAAGGCGTTCGTCAGTCGCGGAAGCGCCGCATCCCTATCCGCAAATTAGGTTCTGGCGCTCGACGTAGACGTGCTGATATGCGTCCTCATCGGGGCTCCTTCGACGGCAAACCTCATCGCGGGGAGACAGACAGACGGCAAGTGTCGTTGGCGATACAGCTTCTCGTCCATACGTCTCAAGCTGCAAAATCGATGATCGATCCCACATACTTGCGCGACTGCAGCGGTAGGGCTATGACCGTCCGTCGTTAGCTGAATGCGGCTCTTAATGCGAGCTGCACGTCCTTCAAGCAGCCAAACCGCGTCCCGAGCAGTTCGGTCGCCGACATGCCATGAGATCATGAGCTTGCTGTCGGCGTCCAACGCGGTCCAGGTCCAAACGTCGCCCGCGCCTTCCGGAGCGGCCTTGGCGCACGCGACGTTCGCCTTCTTGGCGTAGCAAAACGACCAAATCTCATCGCACTGGACGCGCTTTGACTGCAACCCGCGCACGTTCTGGTCGTGGTATGCGGCGGCGACTGTCCCCGCGTCCACAAGCAGCTTCGGGACCGTATTTATCGACACGTCGCAAACCCGCGAAATCGAACGGAGCGACGACCCCTCCACAAGCATGTGAATGATCTTGGCGCGGGTCGGCGTGTCGAGCTTGTATCCCGGCGGAATGGACGACGACCCGTAACGGCAGGCCTTCGACATCGACCAAAGCGTGGAGCTTGCGGCCCTTCACCTTCTTGCCGGCGTCATAACCCACTGCGTCGTTTTCGCCCCTGCTTTTACACCCCTTTTCCGCCGCCTTCAGCGACTGGCTGTCGATGATGGCGGCGGTGGGCTCGCCTCGCGGTCGAGTTGTTCGCGCAAAGCCGCGAGCAACTCCTCGCAAATCCGCTCCCACACGCCTTCGTGCTGGAACTTGCGGAAAATGTTGTAGACGGTCGAGCGCGGCGGAAAGGGATCGCAGGGCAGATAACGCCAGGGGCAGCCGGTGCGCAACAGATAGAAGATCGCGTTCATCGCCGCGCGCATGTCGGTCTGGCGCGGTCGTCCGCCGGTCTTGGCCGCCGGGATCAGCGGCTCCAGTCGCGCCCATTGCGCATCCGTCAAATCGCTCGGAAACCCGTTGCCAGATTGCTTGTGCGCCTCACGATGTTCCTTGGTCCACATGCCAAATCACGGGCTCCTCAGCCTATCGCAGACCGTGAATCACGCCGCTCTCGCAAACGCCAGAAACTTTTGGGTCAGGCTCTTAGGCGTAACGATATTAAGAGGCTGACCAACCAGACAAGTGAACTCGAATCCAGGATAAACCCGACCAGAACCTCGAGCGGGCTTCTTCCAGACGGTACCACGCGGGGAGAAGATAGGTGATCTCAATGGAACACTTCGCGCAGATCATAGCATTCTTCGCAAGCATCGCAGCGCTGGCCGGAGTAGTGTCGCTTTTACACCATCAGAGCGTTGATGAAGTGCGCTCAGACCTCTTCGCCCTTCGAGACGAAATGTTCCTTTATGCGGCAGACCATGGCTTGCTGGATGCAGATGCATATAGGAATCTGAGAGGAATTATGAATGGATTTATTAGGTACGCACACCGTCTTACCGCAACCCGCGTGATTGTTATGACTGTGGCGTCTAATTTGCTGCATAGAGAAAATAAATCATTCTCTGCCGAATGGAATGTACTTGTAAATAAGCTCCCGATTGAAAGTCGAGCTAAGATGAGGTCATTTTGTCAAAAGAATGAAATGATTTTAGCTGCCTATTTAGTGAGACGATCCCTGGTATTGAACTTCTCCGCGCATATAATTGATCTACTCATGAATGCCAGAAAGCCAAGAAGCGACTCAAAGGAATTCATCGTAGACGCAATCGTAGATCGTGCTGCATGGCAAACGATAGAGGCCGAAGCCAAGGCTGCATAGCGATCGCTCAGACCAGCGATCGCTTTCGGTGCGTTTCGCGTGTTCGCGCATCAATCAGAGCGACGATATCTTCAACCGACCAGCCGATCCGAGATGCCCGCGGTCATCGCGGGAGAAGTCTTTAAGCTCTTGTGAATACCAATAGAGGAAATACAGCTAACGGCGGTGGTTCTCGACCTTCTTTGAGAAGACGTTCGTCAGCCGCGTGAACCGGCGCATCCCCATCCGCATATCGGGGTTCTAGCCCTCCACATAGGACGCGCTGATATGGTCCTCGTCAGCGGCGCGCTTCTCGCCTTTCAGGTCCTTAGAAAGCATCCTCTTCACCCAGCGCTGCAATGGCCGCTTCGATTTGTAAAAGCTCGTCCTGCAACCGCCTGATCTCGTCCGGGTCCGTTGCGGCCCGCAATTTCTCAAGCGCCGCGTTCCGCCTTGCCTCCAGTGCGGCAAACTCTTCGGTAAATTCCTCCATCGCCTTCTCCTGCTCTCCGCTAAGCATACCATGGAGATGGGAGAGCCTCGACCCTCGTCAACCCCCTTATTTTCTCATGGTTTTGGCAAACTGAGACTCAGCGCAGGTGCTCGCCGATCAGCGCCGCCGTCTCCGCGGCGTGGGTCTGCGCCAAATCGTGGTCGCCGCCGCGGATGACGTGCAGGCGTGCGTTGGGCAGCAATCCGCACAGCCGGCGGCCGACCGAGGGCGGGCTGATCGGATCGGCGTCGCCCGAGAGGACGAGGCACGGCGCCTTGATCGAGGCAAGCTGCGACGACAAGTCCTGGCTGACTTCGGTTATCCAGCGTGCCGCCGCCGGAAACGCGCTGCGATAGTCGCTCCGCCAATCGGCGACGCCGAGATCGTCCATGCGGACGCCGCCCGACGTGGCGGCCAGCACGAGGCGGCGCACTTTTCCAGGCGCGGCGAGTGCGACCCGCACCGCGACGAGGCTGCCCATCGATTGCGCGATCAAATCCGCCGGCTCGTCGATCGCCAAGAGGACCATCGAAACGAGATCGTCCAGGCCGCGGACATTCGGATCATGCGGTTCGTTCCCGAGGCCCGGCCAAGCGAAAAAACGGCGACGTCCGCCTCCATCGAGCTGGTCGGCCGCAGGACGCCAGAATGCGGCGCTTCCTCCGGCGCCGGGAAGGAACAGCAAGTCCGTCATCCCGGCAGCCTCTCAGAGCAAAATCACATTTGCAAGCCGCGCAACGCTCACGCCCACTCCGCGTAGGCGCTCCCCCGCTCGAACGATCTCCAGGCGACCTCGCGCGCGCCTTGCAGGATGCGCACCGCATTGCCGGTTTCCCAGATGGGGACGAAATGCGGGTCCTGCCAATCGGCGAGCATGGCGTCGGCGCGAATGATGGCGTCCTTGTCGTCGTCGGCGCGGAAGGGCCAGACGAACGCGCCGGGAATCAGCGGATCGTGCGTCTGCTTGCGGAAAATGGTCTGAAGAACGTAGACGGGCGCCTTCGTCACCATGCCAACGCCTCCATGCAGTCGCGCTCAGCATAGCACGGCGGGGCGCCTTCAACGCGCGCTTTTCGTCCCCCCTGCCCGATGCGCGGCCGGCATGATGGCGAGCAGCGCCAGCGCCAGCAGCAGGAAACTGACGCGCAGCGAGGAAAGCCCGGCGACGGCGCCGATCAGCACCGGTCCCATCAGCAGCCCCGCATAGCCGACCGTCGCCGCCATGGCGATGCCGACGGCGGGCGACGGCGCCTGCGCGGCGCTCTCGCTGAATACGGCGGGCACCAGGTTCGACAGGCCGATCCCCGCCAGCGCATAGCCGACGAGGATGACGCTCGGCGTCGGCCAGGCGATTGCGATCGCGACGCCGAAGGTCGCCAGCGCCGCGCCGAGAACGATCACATTGCGGCGGCCGATCGCGCGCACGACGGCGTCGCCGATCACGCGCCCGGCGAGCATGGCGCCGGCGAAGACGCCGTATCCGCCGGCCGCGACGTCCGCCGGCGCATGCGCCACCAAGGTCAGATAGAGCGCGCTCCAATCGACCATCGCGCCTTCGCTCATCATGCCGAAGAGCGCGACGAGGGCGAAGCCGAGCAACCGCCTGTCCGGCAGGCGATAGACGGGACCCGACACTGCCGACGCTTCGCCCGGGCCGAGCCAGCGCACGGCGAAAGCGCTCGCGACGAAAGCCAGCGCCGCGGTTGCGGCGAGCAGAACGGAGGGCGCGAAGCCCGCATGCAGCGTCACGCCCGCGAATGCGGCGCCGAGGATGCCGCCGGCGCTCCACGCCGCATGAAACGACGACATGATCGCTCCGCTCCAGCGGCGCTCGACGCCGGTCGCATGCGCGTTCATCGACACGTCCATCAGGCCGTTGACGCAGCCGAACGCGAAGGTGGCCGCGACGAGCGCCGCGAGATTGGGCGCGAAGCCGGGGACCGCGAGGGCGAAGGGGTAGATGAGCGAAGCGAGCGCCGTGCTTCGCCCCGTGCCGCCGAGCTTTTCGGCGAGAACGCCGGCGAGCGGCATGGTGAGGATGGCGCCGGCGGCCATCGCCAGCAGCGCGAGGCTCAACGAGGCCGGCGTAAGAGCGAGCCGCTCCTGCAAGGGCGCGAGCGAACTCGCCCACGCGCCGATGCCGGCGCCGTTGACGAGAAAGAGCGCGCTCGTCGCGGCGCGGGCTGACCAGGGCAATCTCATGCGGCGCGCCTCACGTCGATCCCGAGGTCGCGAAAGCGGGCGAGACGCGCGGGATCGGCGTCGTTTTCGACCACGATATGATCGAGATCGGCGCCAATCAGCGCCTCGAAACGCGCGATCGTGCCGAGTTTCTCGTTGGTCGCTGCGACGGCGATCTTGCGGCTCGCGGCGGCGAGTTCCCCCTTGAAGGCCGCGTCCTCGAACGAAAAGGCGCCGATGTTGGCGGCGTCGTCCACCGCGCAGGCGCCCAGAAAGCACAGATCGACGCGCAGAGAACGCAACTGGCGAACCGCATGGGCGTCGATCGCGCCGCCGATCTCGCGACTGAGCGCGCCGCCGATCATCACGACTCGGAACCCGCTGCGCTCCAACAGCGCGGCGGCGATCAACGGCGCGTTGACGGCGACGGTCAGGCCCGCATCGGCCGGCAGGGCGCCGGCGAGAGCGAGGTTGGTCGAACCGGCGTCGAGAAACACGAATTGCCCGTACGTCACCAGCTTCGCCGCCTCGCGAGCGAGCCTCGCTTTCGCCGCAACCTCCTGGCCAAGGCGTTCGCTCAATCCACCGGAAGCCGGGGAGACCGGCAGCGCGCCGCCATAGACGCGGCGGCAGACGCCGCGGGCTGCAAGTTCGCGCAAATCGCGACGAATGGTGTCTTCCGTCGCGCCCAGCACGCGTGCGAGATCCGCGGCGACGACCCGTCCGTCCCGCTCGAGACGCTCGCGGATGGCGGCGGCGCGTTCTTCCGGCAGCAACATCGAAACGGACATCAACGCCTCAAAACGGATAGATTCGCGCACAATCGCGGATAAACGTGGACACAATTACGCACGAACAGGGACCGCGTCAATGCGCCGGCTGGTTCGGTCGCGCAGCGCATGCCGCAGCGCTCTGTCCGCCGCGACCGGACGAGCCGATCGCGGCCGCTTGCGGCGTCAGGCCGCGGGGCGAATGTTGTGGTTCACATGGAACAGATTCTCGGGGTCGAACTTTGCCTTGAGCGCGGCGAGACGGGCGTAGTTCTCGCCGTAGCTCGCCTTCAGGCGCGCCTCGCCTTCGTCGTCCATCATGAAGTTCGGATAGGCGCCCTCGAGATCGAAGCGGTGCACCGCCTGCCAATAGTCACGCCCCCATCGTTTCAGCGCCGGCGCCTTTGAAGGATCGGGATCGGGATCGACCGCGACAATGACCATCGACCATGTCGCGTCGCGGCAGTTCCAGGCGGTTGCGTTCGACGCGCGGCGATGGACCGCGCCGTCGATGGGATAGAGATGCATCGCGGAGAGCGGGCTCGGCAGCTTCGCCGCTTCGGCCATGTGCGCGTCGATCGCCGCGTCCGGCAGTGTCTTTACAAAATCGCCCTTCCAGTAAATTTGCTGCCCTTTCGGGAAGAGCCCGTCGAACAGCGATTGCAGGACGGGATAGGGCATCGGGCTGATCCAATCGATGATCGGCGCAGGCAATGCGGCGCGAAGCGCGTTGACCGCCCGCTCGCCTTCCGCAGCCGTCCCGTTGTGAGCGACCAACAGCACGCAGACATTCTTTCCCCAGTGCTCCCTTGGGAAAGGCTCGCCGGGGGCAATGCCCTGCAGACCGAGGAAGACGAAAAATTCGTCAGGCGGAGAGCTGGCCTGGAACTCGCGATACCACCGCATCACCGTCGCCGCGTCTTTCAACTCCCAGACGATCGGGCCGGCGGTCAGCATGTTCGCGGGATGCGCCTGGTAGAGGAAGCTCGTCACGACGCCGAAGTTGCCGCCGCCGCCGCGCAACGCCCACAGGAGGTCGGCGTTCTCACTTTCGCTTGCGGTCACGAAGCGACCGTCCGCGAGCACCACGTCGGCCTCAAGCAGATTGTCGACCGTGAGGCCATATTGGCGGGTGAGATAGCCGTGCCCTCCCGACAGCGTCAGCCCTGCAATCCCTGTCGTCGATATGATTCCGAACGGGACCGCCAGACCGAACGGATGTGCGGCGTGGTCGAGGTCGCCGGTCACGCATCCTGGCCCCGCCCGCACGGTTCGCTGGGCAGGATCGACCCGAACGCCCTTCATCATCGAGAGATCGATAACCAGACCGTCGTCGACGCTGCCAAGGCCCGGCCCGTTGTGCCCGCCGCCGCGGATCGCCACGGGCAATTTGTTGTCGCGGCCAAAATTCACCGCCGTGATCACGTCCGCAACGTCAGCGCAGCGAGCGATCAGCAGGGGGTGCTTGTCGATCATGCCGTTGTGAAGCTTGCGCGCCTCATTGTAGTCAGGGTGCGCCCGGCCGATCAGTGCGCCGCGAAGCGACTGCTCGAACTTGGCGATGGCTTCGTTGTTCATGGCGTCCTCCCGTGTCGGCAGATACCGCGGAGGCATGGTCACCAGTTGGCCGACATTCGCCGATGGCCAAGGATCGGCGCGAGCGTCACCGTTTCGACGGCGCGACGACTTCCCGCCGTGAACCAACGCGCTCAGTCATTTCGAGACGAAGCGCTGTGCACGGCGCGCAACCCGCGAAAGACACGAAGTCCTATTCGTAAAGCAAAAGGATAGCGCAACAGCCGCCAAGCGTCGACTCTTTGTCCTACAGCCGCCGCACTCTGTTGAATCTCGACGCGGAATTCGCGAACAACAAAAAATCCCGCGGGAGAGCCCGCGGGATCGAAGGTCTTTGCGAAAGAGGCGAGCGGCCGCTTACGCCGTGATCCGCTCGTCGGCGGCGGTCGGCTCGCGCAACACGTAGCCGCGCCCCCACACGGTCTCGATGTAATTGCGGCCGTTGGACGCCGTCGCCAGCTTCTTGCGCAGCTTGCAGATGAACACGTCGATGATCTTGAGCTCGGGCTCGTCCATGCCGCCGTAGAGATGGTTGAGGAACATCTCCTTCGTCAGCGTCGTGCCCTTGCGAAGCGAGAGCAGCTCGAGCATCTGGTATTCCTTGCCCGTCAGATGCACGCGGGCGCCGTCCACTTCGACCGTCTTCTGGTCGAGATTGACGATGAGATCGCCAGTGATGATCACCGACTGGGCGTGACCCTTCGAGCGGCGCACGATCGCGTGGATGCGCGCGACCAGTTCGTCCTTGTGGAACGGCTTGGTCAGATAGTCGTCGGCGCCGTGACCGAGCCCCTTCACCTTATCCTCGATGCCGGCCATGCCGGAGAGGATGAGAATTGGGGTTTTGATCTTGGTGACACGCAGTGCGCGCAGAACCTCATACCCGGACATGTCCGGCAGGTTCAGATCGAGCAGGATGATGTCGTAGTCGTACAGTTTGCCGAGATCGATCCCCTCTTCCCCGAGATCGGTCACATAGACATTAAAATTCTCCGACTTGAGCATCAGTTCGATGCTCTGCGCCGTCGCGCTGTCGTCCTCTATTAAGAGTATCCGCATGTTAAATCCCCAGACTAGCCCCCAAGGCACGCGACCGCGGTAACCCCCGCCGCACTCGCGCGGCCTGAAGGCCAGCGCGCGGCCGGATACGAACCCGACCGATTCGACACGCAAAGTGACGGACGATTGGTTAACAAATTCTGATTCACCGACGCAACCCCTTCGCTCCACATTTTCAGATGGCCCGGAAGCGATTGATTCTCTTTCAAAATCTCATGCGGCGTAAATTCATGTAATACTTTAACGGCCGGCCGCAGCCGACTCATTTGAACTCGACCTTCTCAAGCGGGCGACCTCACGATCGTCACCCGCCTCTTTGGTCATTTCCCGCTAACCATTGTTAATGACGCGGGTAAACGAACCGCTAACGCTGCGGAGTTTTCCGCCACATTTTCACCACGGGGCGGACGATGAACCAACGATTTTGGGGAAATGCGCCTATCGTAAGAAACGAGCAACCTTCCTGCGCCATCCTCGCCGCCGTCTCGTGGCGTCCGGAATCGGGCGGAGTTTTCCGCCCGGCCAATTCGAATTGTATGGAGTGCGTTGGAATGAAATCCCGAGACACGCTCATTCGGCTCAAGCGATTCCAGGCTGAGGAACGCCGCCGGCGCGTTCGCCAGATCGAAATGATGGTGGCCGAGTTCACGCGCATGGCGAACGACCTCGACCGCGAGATCGCCAATGAGGAGAAGCGGGCCGGCATCAGCGATCCCACCCATTTCGCCTACCCCACCTACGCCCGCGCCGCGATTGGCCGCCGCGACAACCTCAAGCGGTCGATCGAGGAACTGACGGCGCAGATCGAAGAGGCCAAGGCCGCGCAGGAAGACGCGCAGGCCGAACTCGTGAAGTACGAGTTGCTCGAAGGCCGCGAGAAGGCGAACGAGCGGACCGCCGAGACCGTCGCGAGGCTGTGAGGGCCAGGGCTGCGGCATCATGCCTCAGCTCCATTGCGAGCTGGCGACCGATGCAGTAATCGTTTTCACGGTTTGGCTGACGGGAGCAGTAGGCGATGACGAACAACCATGGCGCGGCGACGGCTGATGATCCGATGGACATGGCCGCGCACGAAGAAACGTACGCCAATTTCATCTCTCTCACCGAAATCATCGTCGCCCATCTGCTCTGCATTGTGCTCCTGCTCGTCATGTGGACGCTCGAGGGCCACGGCTTCATCGCCCTGATCGGGCTCATTCTGACGATGGCCTCCGCCGTCGTCGGCGGGTTGACCGGCGCCGGATGGCGCATGGTCGCGCCCGTCTTCGTGCTGCTCGGCTTGGCCTGCATCGTACTCAAGTAAAAATTGACGGGCTTCGCGCGGCTTGGATGAAGCGAGGCCTCGGGGGATCGTATCATGTTGATTGGGGTCGTCGCGGAATCCGATCCGCATGAGACGCGCGTTGCGGCGAGTGTCGAGACCGTCAAGAAATTCATCGGCCTCGGCGCGGAAGTCGCGGTCGAACGCGGCGCTGGGGAAGGCGCCGGGGTGTTGGACGCCGATTATGTCGAGGCCGGCGCCCGGCTCGCCTCGGCGGCCGAGGCGCTCGGCGCGGACATCGTCCTCAAGGTGCGCCGTCCGAGCGGGGCCGAGATCGGCCAGCTCAAGCGCGGCGCGCTCGTATTCGCCCTCATGGACCCGTACGACCATCTCGATGCGATCGAGGCGCTCGCCAAATCGGGCGCCGTAGCTTTCGCGATGGAGCTGATGCCGCGCATCACGCGCGCGCAATCGATGGACGTGCTCTCCAGCCAGGCCAATCTCGCCGGCTACCGGGCGGTGATCGACGCCGGGGCGGAATACGGCCGCGCGATGCCGATGATGATGACGCCTGCGGGCACCGTGCCCGCCGCCAAGGCGTTCGTGATGGGCGTCGGCGTCGCCGGCCTGCAGGCGATCGCCACCGCGCGCCGGCTCGGCGCGATTGTCACGGCGACCGACGTGCGGCCCGCCACCAAGGAGCAGGTCGAATCGCTCGGCGCCAAATTCGTCGCCGTCGAGGACGAAGAGTTCAAGCAGGCGGAGACCGCGGGCGGCTACGCCAAGGAGATGTCGGACGGCTACAAGGCCAAGCAGGCGGCGCTGATCGCCTCGCACATCGCCAAGCAGGACATCGTCATCACCACCGCCTTGATCCCAGGCCGCCCCGCCCCGCGCCTCGTCACCGAGGCGATGGTTAAGTCGATGCGCCCGGGATCGGTGATCGTCGATCTCGCGGTCGAGCGCGGCGGCAATTGCGAACTCGCCCGCGCCGGCGAGGTCGTCGTGACCGACAATGGCGTGCGCGTCGTCGGCACGTCGAACGTGATGCGGCTGGCGGCGACCACCTCCGCGCTCTACGCGCGCAACCTCTACGCCTTCGTCGAGACGCTGATCGACAAATCCGCCAAGGCGATCGCCGTCAACTGGGACGACGAACTCGTCAAGGCGACCTGCCTGACCCGCGACGGCGCGATCACCAATCCCAACTTTCAGCCCAAGACGGCCTGAGCCGACCGCCTTCGGCAAGGACTGGAAAACCGATGGACAACCTTGACGCCACCGTCGCCAAACTGAAGGCCGCCGCGGACGCCGCCGAAGAGGCCGCCCGCGCCGCTCAGACCTACGCCGATCAGCTCAGCGCCGCCGGCCACGCCGCCTCCGGCGGGGCAATCGATCCGTTCGTCTTCCGGCTGGCGATCTTCGCGCTCGCCGTGTTCGTCGGCTACTACGTCGTCTGGTCGGTGACGCCGGCGCTGCATACGCCGCTGATGTCGGTCACCAACGCGATCTCCTCGGTCATCGTCGTCGGCGCCCTCCTTTCGGTCGGCGTCGCGGCGGTCGACAGCGGCTCGATCGTCGCGCGGATCGTCGGCTTCGTCGCGCTGATCCTCGCCTCCGTAAACATCTTCGGCGGATTTCTCGTCACCGAGCGAATGCTCGCGATGTACAAGAAGAAGGGCTGACCGCACGTGAACGCCAATCTCGCCGCCCTGCTCTATCTCATCGCCGGCGTCCTCTTCATCCTCGCTCTGCGCGGGCTATCGTCTCCCGCGAGCTCGCGACAAGGCAATCGCTTCGGCATGATCGGCATGGCGATCGCCGTGCTGACGACGCTCGCCTTGCGTCCGCCGGCGAGCCCCGTCGCCTGGCTGCTCGTCATCCTCGGCTTTGCGATCGGCGGCGGCATCGGCGCCTGGCGCGCCCGCACGGTGCAGATGACGGCGATGCCGCAACTGGTGGCGATGTTCCATTCCCTGGTCGGCCTCGCCGCGGTGCTGGTCGCGGCGGGCGCGCTTTATGCGCCGCAGGCCTTCGGCATCGCCGACGGCGGCCGCATCCATCCTGCGAGCACCATCGAGATGTCGCTCGGTCTCGCGATCGGCGCGATGACCTTCACCGGCTCGATCATCGCCTTCCTCAAGCTCGACGGCCGCATGTCCGGCGCGCCGATCCTGCTGCCGCAGCGCCATGTGATCAACATTGCGCTCGCCGTCGCGCTGGTCGTCCTCATCGCGCTGTTCTTCTCCGTGCAGTCGGCGGCGCTCTTCTGGCTGATCGCTCTTGCCGCGCTGGCGCTCGGCGTGCTGCTCATCATCCCGATCGGCGGCGCGGACATGCCGGTCGTCATCTCGATGCTCAACTCCTATTCCGGTTGGGCGGCGGCGGGCATCGGCTTCACGCTCGGCAACCTCGCGCTGATCATCACCGGCGCGCTCGTCGGCTCGTCGGGCGCGATCCTCTCCTACATCATGTGCAAGGGGATGAACCGGTCCTTCATCTCGGTCATCCTCGGCGGCTTCGGCGGCGAGACCGCCGGCCCCGCCGGCGCCAAGGAGACGCGCCCGGTCAAGCAGGGCTCGGCGGACGACGCCGCCTTCATGATGAAGAACGCCTCCAAGGTGATCATCGTGCCCGGCTACGGCATGGCGGTCGCGCAAGCGCAGCACAGCCTGCGCGAAATGGCCGACGTCCTGAAGAAAGAGGGCGTCGAGGTCAAATATGCGATCCACCCAGTCGCCGGCCGCATGCCCGGCCACATGAACGTCCTGCTCGCCGAGGCGAACGTTCCCTACGACGAAGTGTTCGAGCTCGAGGACATCAACTCCGAATTCGCCCAGGCGGACATCGCCTATGTGATCGGCGCCAACGACGTCACCAATCCCTCCGCCAAGACCGATCCCAAATCGCCGATCTACGGCATGCCGGTGCTCGACGTCGAGAAGGCGAAGACGGTGCTGTTCGTCAAGCGCGGCATGGGCTCGGGCTACGCCGGCGTCGACAACGAATTGTTCTTCCGCGACAACACGCTGATGCTGTTCGGCGACGCCAAGAAGATGACCGACGCGATCGTCAAGGCGCTCGCGCACTGAGGCGGTGCGCGCCTGTCGGCGTCTGTATTTCGAGTCGCCGTTTACTCACAGCCGGGGCCTCGGCGCATGAGCGGATAGCCTGCCTTGACCGGGACTCCTCAAGCCGACATCGAAACGCTCGGCCTCTTTGAGGCGCGGCACACCGAATTCCTGCAAACGATCGCGGACCTGCGCCCGCAGTTGCACCGTTACTGCGCCCGCATGACCGGCTCGGTTCTCGACGGCGAAGACGTCATGCAGGAGGCGCTGTTCGACGCCTTTCGCAAACTGGACGCATTCGACGACAGCCGGCCGCTCAGGCCGTGGTTGTTTCGCATCGCCCACAATCACTGCATCGATTTTCTGCGCCGACGCAAGGTCCGCAAGCAGGCCGAGGCGGCCGCTGTCGAACCCGACTTGGTTCAGCCGGTGGAGCCCGCGGGCCGAGCCCTCGATCGGGCCGTCGAGCGCTTGGTGAGCAATCTTCCCCCGAAAGAGCGCGCCTGCGTATTGCTGAAGGACGTGTTCGACTATTCGCTCGAGGACATCGCTCAACTCGTCGACTCCACGGTCGGCGGCGTGAAAGCCGCCCTCAATCGCGGTCGAGGCAAACTGGCGACGCTGCCCGCCGCCTCAGCTGGCCCGGCCGACGGCCGACGCGGAACTCGCGGAATTGCTTCGGCTCTACGTCGATCGGTTCAATCGGCGCGATTGGGACGGGGTGCGAGAACTCGCCAGCGCCGATGCGCGCCTGCGCGTTGCCGACTGCTTTGCAGGACGGCTCGCCAACTCGCCCTACTTCGTCGAATACGAGCGGCCGATTATTCCCTGGCGAATGGCCGTCGGCACAATCGACGGCGAGACCGTCATCATTATTTTGCGTGACGATGTCGAGGACGTGACCCCGTTCTCAGTCATCCGCCTCGACGTGGCCGATGGCCACATCGTGCGCATCGCCGACTACATAAAGTGTCCCTGGGTTATCGAAGCCGCAGCCTCCATCGCCGTCATCTGAGCGTACCCCTGTCGTCGTCGCGAGCCAAGCGCGGCGATCCAGAGATCGAAGCGCCAGCCGATTGAGGCGCTGGCGGAACGACTCGCGACTTGCCGGCGAGGCCACGATCGCTGGATTGGTTCGCTCCGCTCGCAATGACGGCTCCGCCGCGTATCTCGCAGCGCTCGGGAAACGTATTGGGAGCGCAACCATCTCCACAGGCTCGACGCCTGATCGAGATGGACCTCATGAGCAAACAAGAGGCCCAATCATGACTCTGAAAACCTATTCGGGCAGCTGCCATTGCGGCGCAATTCGCTTCGAAGCCGACGTCGATCTCGCCGGGGGGACGATAAAGTGCAATTGTTCAAGCTGCACGAAGGCCCGTTCCTGGCTTGTGGTCGCGCCGGCCGGTCGCTTTCGTCTTGGTGGCCGGCCAGGAATCCCAGGCTGACTATCAATGGACGCCGCCCGGTCGCGACCGGCCGACGATTCAATTTCACTTCTGCAAAACATGCGGCATCCGCACGCCCGGGCGCGGGGAGCTTGAAGCCATGGGCGGCGTTTTCTACGCGGTCCAGGTTCCGCTGCTCGACAATGTCGATCCCGAGGAACTGGCGGCGGCGCCGATCCAATATGTCGACGGCCGCCACGATCATTTTGATCGGCCCCCGGCCGATACGCGCTTCCTTTGAATCGACCGGGCGGGGAACGTCGACTTTGGTCGCCACCGGCTCCCGCTGACGCAGGGATCCCTTCTCCCCGCATAGCCCGTCGAGAGACGGGCGGTCTGACGAACCGCCCTATGCAGGGAGAAGGACGCCGATTACATCCAGAGCGTTCTGCAGTTGCGTGGCTCCGTCTTTGCGAGCGGAGCGAAGATTCATGGGGGGTGGATAGCGGCCGGCGTTGTTGCCAGACTGAAGGTTGCGAACCCACTCACTCTGGAGGCGACCGATGTCACTTGACGCTCGCGAACAACCCGCCGCTATCCGCACGCAGTTTGGCGCCATTTTCGTTTCCTTGGAACTGAGCCGATCCTGCTGGTTGATCACTTCGCTTTCGCCGGGCGGCGGGGAGAAGATGTCGAGGCATGGCGTGCCGGCGGGAGACGTCGCGGGGTTGCTGGCGCGGTTCGCCGCCCTCCAGGGCAAGGCGCTGACGCGGACGGGAACCAACTATCCGCTCATCGCCATTCACGAAGCGGGGCTGGACGGGTTCTGGCTCGACCGGGTGCTGCGGCGGGAGGGGATCGAGAGCCACGTCGTCGACGCGGCCTCGATCGCGGTTTCGCGCCGGCGGCGGCGGGCCAAGACGGACAAGATCGACGGCGAGGCGTTGGTGCGCGCGCTGCTGGCCTTCAAGCGCGGCGAGCCGCGGGTCTGCGCGATGGTGCGCGCGCCGACGCCCGACGAGGAGGACCGGCGACGAATTTGCCGCGAGCGCCAGGCGCTGGTCGCCGAGCGGGTGCGGCACGTCAATCGGATCAAGGGGCTGCTGTTTTCCCAAGGGATCGGCGACTATGAACCGTTGCGGCGCGACCGCCGCCGAGCGCTCGCGGCGCTTCGCGGCGGCGACGGGCGCCCGCTTGGGCTGAATTTGAAAGCGCAAATCGAACGCGAGCTGGATCGGCTCGAATTGCTGCTCGATCAAATCGGAGCGGTCGAAGCCGCGCGCGACGCGGCGCTGAGCGCGGCGGTCGAGACCGAAGCGGCGCCCTTGGCGGCGCCCTCGCCCGCCCGGATGTTGCTGCGCCTGAAGGGCGTCGGCCCGCAATTCGCCGCCATTCTGTGGACGGAGGGGCTCTGCCGCTCGTTCTCCAACCGCCGTCAGATCGCCGCCTATGCGGGCTTGGCGCCGACGCCTTGGCGGAGCGGGACGATCGATTGCGAACAGGGCGTGTCGAAGGCCGGCAACCCGCGCCTGCGCACGACGATGATCCAAGTGGCCTGGCTGTGGTTGCGCCATCAGCCGCAATCGGCCCTGGCGCGCTGGTTCCACCAGCGGCTCTCAGGCGCCGGAAAAGGCAAACGCAAGACGACGATCGTCGCGCTCGCCCGCAAACTGCTCGTCGCGCTGTGGAAGTTCGCCAGCGCCGGCGTCATCATTGAGGGAGCCGTCATGAAAGACGCCGCCGCGATCGGCTGACGCGGCTCTCTGACGACAGTTTCCCCCCAATCCGCCGAGGCGCGATCCGTCTCGGTCGATCCGGGCGGGCGGACCGATGGATTGCCGGGCTTCAAAAGCCGCAGCGAAGAATGGTCCCGCCCTCTCGAGCCCTCGCCGCCGAAAGCGGAATCAGGGTGCGCCGCTCAAACGCGACGACCGAATGTGAGTTTGTTCTGGCCTTCACGACCAGATCACGCAAACGGGCTCGGACCAGGATCGCCAATCGCGCGCCAAAGGACGCAATCGCCGCTGGAAAATATCTCCTTGACGAAGACATTCCCCATGTGAGCAATCCAGCGATCGAGGGCTCGCCAGCAAGTCGCGAGTTGTTCCGTGGGCGCCTCAGTCGGCTGAGGCCGCGATCTCTGGATCGCCGCGCTCCGCTCGCGATGACGACAGGGGGCTGGTTCAACCTAGTGACAACGCGCTCTCACAGCCGAGCGCTCTAGAGCCGGCGCTTCTTCCGTTCAGCCCATCCTCTGCAGGCCGGCCCGCGCGACGGCGTTGCCGGGGCTGACCTGGATGGCGCGCTGGTAGGATTCGACCGCCTTCGGCTTGTTGCCTTCCTTCTCGTAGGCGAGGCCCAGGCCGTTCCAGCCGTCGGCGCTGTTGGCGTCGACGTTGAGCGCGGCGTTGAAATCCTCGATCGCGGAATCGTACTTTCCTGTCGCGAGGTAGCTCTCGCCGCGCGCCTGATAGGGCGCGCCCGCGAACGGATCGCGGTCGATGGCGTTGTTGAAATCGGTGATCGCCTGCTGGTGATTGCCCTGGCGCTGATAGATGAGGCCGCGCGCGTGATAGGCTTGGGCGCCCTCGGGATTGAGACGGATCGCCGTGTCGAGGTCGGCCAGCGCATCGGGCAGATGGCCGTGCGCGCGAAGCAGATTGCCGCGCCCCAGATAGGCCGAGGCGTCGTTGGGGTTGGCGGCGATGGCGGAGGTGAAGTCGGTGAGCGCCGGCCCGTCCTTCTGAATCTGCCGATAAGCCAACGCCCGGTTCGTATAGGCGGCGGCGAACTTCGGATCGATCTGGATCGCCTTGGAGAAGTCCTCGATCGCGCTCTGGAAGCGTCCGCCCTTCGCGTAGGCGATGCCGCGCGTGTTGTAAGCGACCGAATCGTTGGGATTGCGCTGGATGACGTCGGAAAGCGAAGCGATGTTTCCGGCGTTGGCGCCGGACGTGTCGCTGCCGGAGTCGATTTCCGCCACGCGGCTGGTCTGGGGGGAAAACGAGCCGAGCGTCTCGCTACAGCCCGCCAGGGCGATCGCCGCAGCCGCAGCCAACACGAGCCGCTCGACTGCCCTACCGGAGCGCGCCGTCATCCCCATGGTCGTCAACCTCCGCCCCGCCGCCCGAGGGCGGAATCAAACTCTTCGTTCGCCTCTCGCATAGGCGAGAAACCAGCGAAAGATAAGTGAGGCCGAGCCTCTTCCCCAGCTTTACGTTAGACGTCAGCCGTTGGAGCGCGCGGCGCCCGGAGCGGGCTTCGGCTTCATCGGCAGGAGGCCTTCGCGCTGCAGCTTCTTGCGGGCGAGCTTACGAGCGCGACGGACGGCCTCGGCCTTCTCGCGAGCGCGCTTTTCCGACGGCTTCTCGTAATGACCGCGGAGCTTCATCTCGCGGAAAATCCCCTCGCGCTGCATCTTCTTCTTAAGCGCCTTGAGGGCCTGATCGACATTGTTGTCGCGGACGAGAACTTGCACGGGCGATCCTGAGTTGAGAGGCTGAGCCTCAATAAAACGGTGCAAATGAGGGCAATAAGGCACCCACGCTCCTGCGAGCGACGTACCCCGTTAATGTTTCCCGTAACAGAAGAGGCCGGCGATGTCCAGCGATCAGCCCCCTTGTCGCGGCTCCGGCAACACGCGCGTCACATGGCCCATCTTGCGGCCGGGCCGGGTCTCCAGCTTGCCGTAGAGATGGAGCGACAAATCGGGCTGGGCGAGAATGTCGCGCCATTCCTCGCCCTCGTCGCCGATCAGATTGTGCATCTCGATGCGGCCGCGCCGCCCCGTCGCGCCGAGCGGCCAACCCGCGATGGCGCGGATGTGCTGCTCGAACTGCGAGGTTTGCGCGCCTTCGATCGTCCAATGACCGGAATTGTGAACGCGCGGCGCGAGCTCATTGACGATGAGCCGTTCGGCGCCGTCGGCCTCGCGGGCGACGAAGAGCTCGACGCCGATCACCCCGACGTAATCCAGCGCCTCGAGGATCTGAGCCGCGAGCGCACGCGCCGCCGCCTCCACCCCAGGCCCCACCTTCGCCGGAACGTGGGTGCGCGCGAGGATGTGCCGCTCGTGCTCGTTCTCGCAAAGGTCAAACGCAGCGACCGCGCCCTCGAGGCTGCGCGCGGCGATCACCGAGGCTTCGCGCTCGAACGAGACGAAGCCCTCGAGAATCATCGGGCCGGCGCCCAGGGTTCGGTGCAGGGCGGGAACGTTGGAGCCCTCGCGAATCAGCGTCTGGCCCTTGCCGTCGTAGCCGAAGCGCCGCGTCTTGAGGATCGAGGGCCTGCCGAGATCGGCGACCGCCCGCACCAGCGCGCCGGAATCATCGACCGCGGCGAACGGCGCGGTCGCAATTCCGAGATCGCGCAAAAAGGTCTTCTCGACGAGGCGGTCCTGCGTCAGCGCCAGCGCCCGCGCCCCGGGACGCACCGGCTTGCGTTCGGCCAGGAACTCGACGCACGAGATCGGCACGTTCTCGAATTCGTAGGTGACGACGTCGACCACCTCGGCGAAGCGCGCCAAGGCCTCTTCGTCCTCGAAAGACGCCACCGTGCGCGCGCTCGCCGCGTCGTGGGCGGGGGCGTCGGCCTCCGGGGCATAGATGTGGCAGCGCAGGCCGAGCTTGAGCGCCGCCATGGCGAGCATGCGGCCGAGTTGGCCGGATCCGAGGATGCCGATCGTAGCGCCGGGGGCGAGGATCATTCGGCGCTGTCCGAAGGGGTCTCGGCCACCGCGGCCGAGCGCGCCGCGCGCCAGGCCTCGAGCCGCTGCGCGAGAGCGTCGTCGCCGAGCGCCAGCACCGACGCCGCGAGCAAGGCCGCATTAACGGCCCCGGCCGCGCCGATCGCCAGCGTCCCGACCGGCACGCCGGCCGGCATCTGAACGATGGAGAGCAGGCTATCCTGCCCGGACAGCGCCTTGGATTCGATCGGCACGCCGAACACCGGCAGCGTCGTGAAGGCGGCCGTCATCCCGGGAAGGTGGGCCGCGCCGCCGGCTCCCGCCACGATCACCTTGACGCCAGCGGCGCGAGCGCCCTTGGCGAAGGCGACCATCCGGTCGGGCGTGCGATGGGCCGAGACGATGCGCGCCTCGTAGCCGACGCCGAGTTCGTCGAGCGTCTCCGCGGCGCGCCGCATCGTCGCCCAGTCCGACTGGCTGCCCATGATGATCGCGACGGGTTTGGCGGATGCGGTCACTGGCGGCTGCCGGGAAGGGAAAGGCTCGGGAGCATGGGCTGCGCTTAAAGGAACCGCGCGCCGCACGCAAGACGGCCGCCCTGCCCTACCCGCGCTCCTCCCAGACGTCGCCGACCTTTTCAAAGCTCCGCTTCACCGCAGCCCAGGCGATCCGGAAAGCGGCCTCCTCCTGACGCGGGTCGCCCTTGTGGGCGGCGTAGGCGTGGTTGAAGGCCTCGCGGAAAATGTCCTGCGCGCGTTCGGGAAGATGGTCGCGCACCGATGACGGCAGGTCTTGGTTGACGCTGTACGGCATGGCGAACTCCGACCGGCGCAGGTTGTCGGCGCGCCGGATGGAAGACATTGCGCCGCAATTTTGGAGCCGGCGCGGCGGGCAGCGAGTCGAGGGCGAACGCCTCGTTTCGACTCACTGCGGACGTTCATCGCCGACGGCGGAACGACCTGAAGACGCAATGGCGGTTTTCGCCGGACAAGTGGAAACGCGGACATTTGCGGCGGGAAGCGGAGAACTGGCCACACCCTGTGCACAAGCCGATCCGGCGACGACAGCGACCTTGGGCTTGCCCGAGTCCGTCCCCGAGGGCGAAAGCTGCGCTCTCTGGCCCGAAAATCGTCGGCGCGCCCCCCACCCCCATCGAATGGTTGCATCTTGCCATGATCGATGAAACAGTCCATCTCGTTGTAAACAACAAGATGGTGAGCTGATTTCTTGACAGTGCTTTACACTCCTGGCCAGTTGCGCGGCGCGGTGTCGATCGCCCCAGAAACCTATCGCCATTGGAAAAAGGCGCTTGGACGCCTGCAGCGGGGCCGCGGCCACAGCCCTTGCTTTAGTTCAGGCGATTTAGTCGCGGTGGCTGTGATCAAATCGCTGGCGGTCGATATGGGAGTTCGGATCGGTGCCCTGGCACCCCTTGGCGAGCCGCTCTTCGATCTGTGCAACCAGTCGCCCTGGCCCGTTCTTGAGCGCACCAAGCTGATCATCGACTTGCCCGGAGCGCAGTTGCAACTGCGCCCGGAACTCGCAGAGATTTTTAGCGACAGGCCATCGATCACAGTCCCTTTGAGACCCGTTGTTACACAACTTCGCGAGCAACTGCTGGCTGCAAGCAATGTCGACGAACAGCCTTCGCTTCGCTTCTCGCCGATCCCGGTCGGCGCTTCAACCGCCGCACGCGGAGGCCGACGGTGAACGCCGTCGAGCGTATCGCCGCGGCTGCCCGCGACACCGGCTACCGCTCTGAAGCCATTCTATCCGACTATGCCTTTGCGGACGTGCTGGTCGATGCCAACCCGACTAGGACCGTCGCACTGGCGGCCTTCGCGCGCACGCCTCCATCTTACCGATCAGCGGCGCTCGCGGTCGTGCACAGTGATGGCCGCCGCGCCCTCGACCTCGTGAACCAGCACCGCGCCCTGGGCGCTCCCCTCCTGTTCGTCATCGAGCAGGACGAAGTGACCGTCTGGCAGGTCAGGAGCGACGCCCCGCCGCGGGCGATTGAAAGAGTCAGTCTTGCCGACATTGCTGATCTGTTCTCGCGCAATCGGTCAACCTGGCATCCCGACGCAATTCATCGGGCCAAATCGTTGGGCACACCCGGGACGGGCTACCAGCTCGATTTCGTCGACATGGGGCTGCTGCCCGCGATAGAAGGTGAAATTCACCTCAAGCTCGACCGCTTGCTCGTCGAGACCCTCGCCCTGTCGCGCAAAGTGCCCGGCGGCGACCAGCTTGATGCGCGAGTGTTGTTTCGCGTCGTTTTCCGCTTGCTCGCCGCCAAGGTCCTGCAGGACCGACGCGATCCCTACGCGGACGGCTGGAACGCCAACGACCTAACATCGGTCCTCGCCAGCATCGAGACCTATTATTCGCTTGGGCAGATAAAGAGCCGTGCCCCCGCGGCGCTGCCAGCTATCTTCGACGCGGCGTGGCAGTATCTGCGCGCCGGGATTAGTTTTTCGAACATCTCATCAGACGATCTCGCCTTCGTTTATGAGAATACGCTGGTCACGCCCGAGACGCGCAAGCTGTTCGGGACGCACAGCACGCCGCGCCAAGTGGCGGAATATGTCGTGCAACGGCTCGAACTCCACAATCACAGGCCCGAGGACATCAGGATATACGAGCCGTTCGCGGGCGCCGGCGTGTTCCTAGTGTCCGCGTTGCGTCACCTGCGCGACCTGCTTCCCGTGGAATGGTCGGACCAACAACGGCACGACTTCCTGATCCGTCATATCTCAGGTGACGAGATCGATCCGTTCGCCTGCGAGGTCGCGACCCTTTCGCTCATACTTGCAGATTACCCCAATCACAATGGCTGGCACATCAAGGAGGCAGATCTTTTCGCGGATGGCGCGCTTGCGCGTCGGATCGGCGCGAACAACGTGATCGTGTGCAATCCGCCGTTCGAAGCGTTCAATTCCGCCGACAAGGCTCGCTATACCGTTGCCAGAGAAACGCATTCGAAGGCGATCGCCGCGCTTAGCGCGGCTCTTGACACAAAGCCGCTTGCCCTGGGTTTCGTCTTGCCGCGCTCTTTCATCCTTGAGCGCCAGTTCGCCGAGTTGCGGCGTCGAATTGAAAGCCGTTACGGTTCCGTCGAGATCCTCAAGCTTCCCGACGGAATCTTCGGCGCCTCGGGCATTGAAACGTGCGCCGTAATCGCACGCGATCCGCGTCCGTCGGAGACCGGGGTTATTGCACTACGCTCCACCGAGGTTGTTGAACGCGACCGCTCATCCTTCCTAAAGACCGGACAAATAACTATCCACCGCGATTTGACGCGGGCGCTCGACAATCCGCCGCAAGGCCAACTCTGGGTGCCGCCACTTAAAGATTTGTGGGACTATTTGCAAAACCACCCGAAACTCGGCACGATGTTGAAGCCTAGCCTCGGGTTGCAGTGGACCTATAGCCAAGACCGAGCAATGAGCGAGAGCGAAAAACCTGGACACCGGCTGGGCTTTGCCAATGCGCGTCATCTCCAGCAGTTCCGGCCGCCACAGCCCAAGTGGCTAGATTTCCGACCTAATAAACTCCGCCGGGGTGGCGCGCATGACTGGTCCAAGCCAAAGCTGATCGCAAGCGCTACCCGGTTGAGTTGGAGCGCATGGCGCATAGGGGCTTTTGTAGACTCCAAAGGACTGTTGTGCTCCCAGCAGTTCTTAGGACTCTGGCCAGTCGTCCCACATTTGGCGAGGGTCATCTCTCAAGCTACCGCGCCCGCATTTCTTCTCGCGGCGGCGGTCCGCTTAAAGTGACCAACGTGTCGCGATGGCACGTAGTTGCGCTGTCCGGCGTCCTCAACGGACCAGTTGCAAATGCATTCCTAGCGATCAATTCCCCGCAGGAACGATTTCGAGCTTCCGTGGTCGGCGACATTCCGATCCCGGCGACTCTGCCTGCCCAGCTGGCGGAGTTGGTCAGCCGTTATGTCGAGCTTCTGCGGGCCCCGCCGATCTTGGGGGACGCCGACGAGCAACTAGCCCACCTGCTGGCAAAGGTCGATGCCGCCGTTCTGGAGGCTTATGATCTTCCCTTAAGGCTCGAGCGGCAGCTTCTGGCTTTCTTCGAGGGCTCGCCGCGCCCCGTTGCCCATCCTTGGGACCATTGGAACAATCGCTACCCTGCTCCCGGCCTGACCCTCGCCGAGCGCTTGTCGGGCCGCTTCAACGCCGCTGGAGACTGGGTCAGAAAGATATTCCAGCCGCTGCCTGAAGACCAGATCGCGCTGCTCCGCGACTATGTGGCCTAGTCGCGATGGACGCCCATCTCCTTGATACGACCATTCTGTCCATCTATCTGGACCCCACGCATCCCCATCACGCCGAAAAGAGCCAGTCGCTCGCGGCACTGCCCGCCGAGAGCCCCCGCTTTATCTCCGCGGTCGCGCTCGCCGAACTAGGTTTCGGTGCGAGGCTCGCGTCGGCGATTGGCAAGGGGAATCTGCCCGCGCTCGAAGCGATGATCGTCCGGGCTCGGTCCCATGCGGTCCTCGACATCACGCACCACACCGCGTCGGTTTACGCAGAGGTGAAGGCGCGGATTGCCCAGAAATATCTGGCGAAGACCCTTCGTAAAGACCGCCCGAAATACATCGAGGAATGGGTAGATAAAGCGACTGGACAAAAGCTCGGCATCGACGAAAACGACCTCTGGATGTGCGCGCACGCCAAGGAACGAGATCTTGTCTTTGTGACCGCCGACGGCCGGATGAAGCGTATTCCCGACGCCGATTCGGGTGTCCGTCTGCTCACAATCTGAGGTGAATGCCCGGGCGATGCTGCGTGCCTGAGCGCGACCACCTCATTTCCTCATTGAACGGCCGGTTTCGGACAACACCGGTAAGCCTTGCTACGGTTATATGGGCGCTTCCCTGCCATCCGCAATCGCTTCTGCGACCGTCCGCTCTCCCCCTACTCGGACGTTACGTGAGATGTAGAAATCACGAAGTTCGCAACGGCCGATGGCTTCGGCACGCCGATCGTTGCATAGAGTGCATCGCAGCCCTTATTTCCTTGAGGCGCCGAGCAACGGCTGGAGGACCCTGCACACGATAAACGCCAAGAGAAATCGGCGGACCACGCGGCCTCGTCTATTCGGCTCCAGAAGTTTCGCAGCAAAATCAATGCGCTAGCGACATTTTCTTTCTGAAAATCACAATCTCTTTTAATCTGGGATTTTCCGTCCCGCCCGCGGAGCCGCCCCCTTGTCCGAGAAAGCCCACACGTCCGAAGCCGTCCGCGCTCGCCACTCCCGCCTCGCGGCGCGGCGGGAGAAGGCGGAGCGCAATCTCAGAGTGTTCAACTTGCTCAAGGCGGGCGTGCCGGTGGCGCAGATCGCGTTGCAGGAGGGGCTGTCGGCGCGGCGCACGCGCGAGATCATCCAGGAGACGCTGGACCGGCGCGAGATCGATCCGCCCGAGGGCTTCGTGCAATTGCAGATCGGGCGACTGAGCGACGCGATGATGGTCGCGCACGCCGCAATGATGGAGGGCAATTTGCAGGCGCTCGATCGCCTCGTGAAGATCGTCAGCGAGCTCGATCGCTATCACGGCTTCGGCCGTGCGCCGTCTGGGCCCGACACTGCGGCGGCGCTCCTCCCGCCGGCGGCGGCGCCGCTGCTCGCCCTGCCCGCGCCGGTCGATGCGGCGGAAAACCGCGCCGCAAAGGATTGATATCGCTCAATCGAGCCGATTGACGCTTCGTGTGCAGAGGCGGCCCTTTTGGTCGGCGCGACGCCGCTGTCGTCACGCCCGCGAAAGCGGGGTCCAGACAACCGCCACAGGCCTTTGCCCCTTGACTCCTGGATGCCCGCTTTCCCTGGGCATGACAGGGCGTCGACTGGATTATCCCCTGAAAGCGGCCTGCCGACGTTATGCGATAATGTCCGGCGTCAGCGCGTCTTCGAGCTGGGTCAAGCGGTCGCGCAACTGCAGCTTGCGCTTCTTCAAGCGCTGCACCTGCAACTGGTCGGCCTGCCCGGCGTCGCACAAGGCGTCGATCGCCGCGTCGAGGTCTCTATGCTCCTCGCGCAACCGTTCCAGTTGAATCGACAAAACGGCGCGCTCGTCGTCGCTCAGTTCGTCCTGCGCCATGCCCCGTTTCGCCCGAATCGGCCCGCACTCGCGGGGCTCCCCGCGCGGAATATGCGAGCGTCAGCGCCGGTTCGCAAGACCACGGCGCCTGCGGCCGAATCGACCTATACAAAGGCGCCAAAATTCCGTCTCGAAGGCGCAATGATTTGATGCTCTCAGTAGCATTTTCAGGCTTGCAAGCCAGCCGCGTTGTGACCACTATTTGACTGTCGAAGAGAGAAAGGGGAGTTTGCCAATGTCCCTCGAATTGCATTTGACGGAACTCGTGCGCCGCCACCAGGCGATCGAAACAGCGATCGCCATGGAAGAAAGCCACCTTTCGTCGGACGATTTGAAACTCCACGAATTGAAACGAAAAAAACTCCAACTCAAAGACGAAATTGAAAAATTGAAGCTCGACACGCGACAGCGTGAGCTCACGCACTGAAGCGCCCCGCCAAGCCGTCAAGACGTTTTCCCTTATAAATGCGGCTTTTGTGGATTTGCCGGCCCGTCGGCTATTTGCTTCAGCGGGACGGCGATCTCGTCCATTCCTCCAACACCTCTGAGTCGGTTTCCTCGCTCGCGTGATCGCGCGCGAGAGCGCGAAATTCCTCGGGGGCCGCGAGACGCGACAACGCCCAGACCGCCATCGCGCGCACCAGCGGCGACGGCGAGGCGAGGCGCGCCCGCGCCATGGGCGCGAGCGCCGCGTCCCCCGAATTGCCGAGCGCGATCATGACGTTGCGCAAAAAGCGCGTGTGGCCGATCCGTTTGATCGGCCCGCCGGCGAAGCGGCGCCGAAACCCCTCCTCGTCGAGCGCCGCCAATTCGGCCAGCGGCGGATCCGCGAACCCTTGTGGCTCCGTCAGCTTCGCCTCCCGCCCCTCGCGGGCGAACTTGTTCCACGGACAGACCGCCAGACAATCGTCGCAGCCGTAGATGCGGTTGCCGATCCCGGCGCGCAGCTCCGGCGCGATCGCCCCCTTGTGCTCGATGGTGAGGTAGGAGACGCAGCGGCGCGCATCGAGACGGTAGGGTCCGTCAAAAGCCTGCGTCGGGCAGGCGTCGAGGCACGCGCGACACGAGCCGCAGTGGTCGCGCTCCGGCGCGTCTGGGACAAGCGCCAAGTCGGTGAAAATCGAACCGAGAAAGAGCCAGGAGCCGAACTCGCGGCTGACGAGATTGGTGTGCTTGCCCTGCCAGCCGATTCCCGCCGCGGCGGCGAGCGGCTTCTCCATCACCGGAGCGGTGTCGACGAACACCTTGACGTCGATGCGCTCAGGCCGCGCCGCGGCGACGAGCCAACCGGCGAGCATCTTCAGCCGGCCCTTGATCACGTCGTGGTAGTCGCGATGGCGGGCGTAGACCGAAATCGCGCCGCGGCTTCGCTGTTTCAGCGCCGCCAGCGGATCGCTGGCTGGGCCATAATTGACCGCAAGCATGATGACGCTGCGCGCTTGCGGCCAGAGGACCTTGGGTTCGGACCGCCGCGCGAAGGTCTCGGCCATCCAGTCCATGTCGCCTTGAACGCCCTCGCCGAGCCAGGCGGCGAGATTGTCGCGGGTCGAGGCCGGCAGGGTCGGGGCGGCGATCCGACAGGCGTCGAAACCGAGTTCGCGCGCCCTGGCGCGCAGAGCGTTCAGAAGTCGAGATCGGCGTATGTCGCGCTCGGCGTCATGCCGGGCATCCGGTCGCCCAGCAGCGAGCGGAACGAGGGGCGGGACTTGATCCGCGCATACCATGTCTTCGCCGTCTCGCTCTCGTCCCATGGCGCGTCGCCGAGGTAATCGACGCACGACAGATGCGCCGCCGCCGCCAGATCGGCGTAACTCATCCGAGGCCCAGCCAGCCAGTTGCGGGCGCCGATGAGGTGGCCGATGTAGCGCAGATGATAGCGCATATTGGCGCGTCCGGCGCGCACCGCCTCCATATCCGGGCCGCCGCCGCCCTGCCGCGGCGACATGAAGCGCCGGTAGATCTTCTCCGTCACCAGCAATTGGCTCGCCTCGGAGAAGAACTTGACGTTGAACCAGCGCATCAGGCGGCGGACCTCGACGCGCCCCAGCGGGTCCTCCGGCATCAGCCGGCGGTCGCCGAGCGCGAGGCCCCGCGTCTCATCGAGATATTCGGCGATGGCTTGCGCCCCGGGGACGCTGGGCGCGCTCTCCTCGGCCATCACCGGCGTCGCGCCCTCGGCGTTGAGGAGCAGGAACTCGCGCCGGCGCTCCCAAGGGCGCTCCTCGACCAGCGCCGGCTCGATGCCGAATTCAGCAAGCGCCAGGCGGATGAAGCGCGAATGCGGGCAGAAGGGATGATGATAAAGGGTGATCATGAGGCGGAAGGGCGCGCGTTTTCGGCCGAGGACTCGACACTCATGCGGCGTCTTGATTAAGCAGAGGTAAAGGCGCCCAAAGGGAATGCATAAGGCCTAACCGAGGATCTGGCGCGCCTGGACGCGCCAGACGCCCGCCGAGTTCATCTTGCTCCAGGCGGCGTCGAGCGATCCGTCGGCGTCGATCGCGCGGCAGGCGTCGTCGATCACGAAGGTCTCGAACCCTGCGGCGCGCGCATCGAGCGCGGAATAGGCGACGCAAAAATCGGTCGCCAGGCCGCAGGCGAAGATGCGCTTGACGCCCCTCGCCTTGAGCAAAGCGTCAAGCCCGGTCGTCGTCTTGCCGTCGGCCTCGGTGAAGGCGGAATAGGAATCGATATCGGCGTTGGCGCCTTTGCGCAGGATCAGGAAGGCCGAGTCGACATCGAGCTCTTCGTGCAGCTCTGCGCCCGCCTCGCCCTGCACGCAATGGTCCGGCCACAACACCTGCGGGCCATAGGGGAGTTGCGCGACGTCGAAGGGCTTCGCCCCCGGATGCGACGAGGCGAACGAGGCATGGCCGCCTGGGTGCCAGTCCTGCGTGACGACGACCTGCTGAAAGGCGCCGATGAGCCGGTTGACGAGCGGGACGATCGAAGCGCCGCCGGGCACCGCCAGCGCGCCGCCGTCGACAAAGTCGTTTTGAACGTCGATCACCAGCAGCGCGTCGCTCGCATCGATCGTCATGGCAAGGGACATCGCCTCAACCTCCGCCTCGCGTCCGCACCAACTCGCCGATGCGCGCTCGCTCAAAGATGAGGACCACGACCAGCGAAAACAACAGCGGCACGATCAGATAGAGAAGGCGGAAGACAAGCAGCGCCGCCAGCACGTCGGCGGCGGGGACGTCCGGCATCGCCTTGAGAAACGAATATTCGAGCACCCCGAGGCCGCCCGGCGCGTGGCTGATCAGCGAAATCGTGAAGGAGGCGAGGAACACCGCCAACACGACGACGAAGCCGGGATTGCCGTTCTGCGGAAGCGCGAAATAGATGATCCCCGCCGCTCCGATGAGTTCGAGCGGCCCGGCAAGCAATTGTCGCACCGCGATCGGCGGGCGCGGGTAAACCAGCTCGAACCCGCGAATTTTCAGCGGCGCAAAATGAAGCAGCGAACCCAGCAGATAGATCGCAGGCACGCTGAGCAACGCAAGGCCGACGAAGCGCCCGGCCCAATCCGGCAATTCAACGTAGCGTCGCACCAGTTCGGGGTCATAGATCAGCGTCAGGCCGCCCAGCAAAAGATTGCCGAGCGTGAAAGTAAAAGAGCAGAAGGCGACGAGAACGCCGACCTCCGCCATGCCCATGCCCTTGGTCGAATAGGCGCGGTAACGCACGACGGCGCCCGAGAGCATGGTCGCGCCGATATTGTGGGCGAGCGCGTAGGTGGTGAAGGAGACGAGCCCGATGAAGCGCCAGCTCAAACGCCGGCCGAGATGCGCGAGGGCGATCTGGTCGTACCAAGCGAGCGCCGCATAGGCGAGCCCTGTCGAGCACAGCGCAAGCGCCCAATGAAGCGGCGAAATCGCGGCGAAGGCGGCGCCGATGTCGGCGACCGACAGGTTCCGCAGTTCTCGGACCAGCAACCGTATCGTCAGCGCCGCCGCGCCGAGGCCGATGATCGGCCACAGGACCTCCATGACCCGCTTCATCGATGTTTCCGCGCCCGGCGCGCATCTCCCGCCCATCCGCCCTCCCTGCACGACCCTTACGGCCAGCGCAAGGCCGTTCGGAAGCATAATCGCGCCGCTCGGCCCGTTTGCGAAAATACGGTTGATCCGCATTGGCAATCTGCAACAAACGCGTCGATTGCGAGGGACGAACGCGGCAAAGTTGTGACCGATTCGACGCACGCGGCGCCTCGCGGCCACGAATCCTCGGCGACACCCGAACGACACGAGCGTCGTCTATGGGGACCCGTTTACGCTCTCCGCCTGTCCCGCGAGACTCACATGCGATTCGTCGAGACTTTCAATTTGATCGCGCTGATCAATTCGGCGGTCTGCCTCTCCGCCGCCTTCCTTCTCGGGACGCTGATCGGCGTCGAGCGGCAATATCGGCAGCGGTCGGCGGGCTTGCGCACCAACGCGCTGGTTGCGCTCGGCGCGGCGGCGTTCGTCGATCTCGGCATGCGGGCGGCCGGCCCCGGCTCGACCCAGGTGATGGCCTACGTCGTCTCCGGCATCGGCTTCCTCGGCGCCGGCGCGATCATGAAGGAAGGCCCCAACATCCGCGGCCTCAACACCGCCGCGACATTGTGGTGCTCCGCAGCCGTCGGCGCGGCGACCGGAGCCGGGTTCGTCATCGAGGCGGTGATGCTGACTGGGCTCGTCATCGCCGGCAATACGCTGCTGCGTCCGCTCGTTAATGCGATCAACCGCATCCCGCTGGACGCGCTGGCCTCGGAAGCTATCTACGAGATGCGCTTGACCGCCGCGCCCGAGCAAGCCGCCGCGGCGCGCGAGGCGCTGGTCGACGCGCTCGAGAAGGCGCACTATCCGATCGCCGACGTCGATACGGTCGAACGCGGCGACGACCTCGTCGACATCGTCGCGACCTTGGTCAGCACGTCGGTCGTCGCCGACGAACTCGACACGGTGGCCGACAAGCTGGCCAAGCACCCCGGCGTCGAGCACGCGACCTGGGAGAGCAACGCGACCACCTGAAAAGTCTCAGCCGCTTGTCGTCGCGGTCTTCGCCCCGCTGAAGGTCTTCGCGCCGCCGAGGTCGAGCCAGACGTTCGGGTCCTCTTGCGCTTGGCGCTTGATGAATTGGTAGCCCGTCGCGTCCCACGGCACGATTTCGTCGCGTAAATTGTCGAGCACGAACTCGCCGCGATCCGTCTTGACGGTGAGGATCGCGTGGCCCTCCCCTGCGAGGTCGCGCACGATCGTCATCAGCAGCGCCTGCCGGGGAAAGCCGAGGTCGATGAGCTGCTTGCGCTTGAACAAGGCGTAAATCTTGCAGTCGCCCTTGCCGTCGATCGGATAGTCCCAATGATCGAGCATGGTGCCCCAATGCTCGAGATTGGTCACCGGCTCGATCGAATTGTTGACCGACTTGTTGATCTTGTTGAGAATCGCCCAGGTTTTCGCGGTGAGGCGCAGGTCGAGCGGCTCCAGCTTGCCGAGCCTGCATTCCTCCGGCCGGCGCCCGCAAAAGTCGACCCACCCGTAAGGCACCGAGGTCGCGCCGCCCACCGCGGCGTAGCTCGCGACCGGCAACTTAGGCTCGGAAGCCTGCGTGGCTCCGACAATGGTCCCGAACAGGACAGCGCCGCAAGCCGCCCGCACAACCCACCCGAACATGGTCTTCCCTCGCTCTAATCGACGCGAGGAGGATCGGCGGCGGCGCTTGGCGGGGGGCGAAATAATTCAATAAAATTCGATCGATCCCGCGTGTTTGCGAGGGTGAAAATTCTTAAGGTTGACTGAGGGTTGCAAAGCCGGGGGCTTGCCGCGCCGCCACCCGCGCCCTGCGCTGGGTCCAGGCAGCCGCGATCTTCTCGTTGTGAAGCGCCGACGTTCCTAGGCCCGGTTTCCCCTGGGCATGACAGCCGCGAACGGGCATCCCCGTCGCGATCTGGGAAATCCGAGCTTCTCGCCTTCCTGGCGGCCAAGCCGCAGTCTATACACCATTCCGGGCGAGGCTCTCGCGACGATGGAGAATGGAGTGGCTGAGCAGCAGGTGGCTTCGGGGGCCGTATCGAACCCGCGGCTGGCCGCCATGAGCCTCGCCGCGCTCGGCGTCGTGTTCGGCGACATCGGCACCAGCCCGCTCTACACGCTCAAGACCGTGCTCGATTTGACCGGCGCGCATCCCGACCCGGCGGCGATCCTCGGTTCGCTGTCGCTGATCCTCTGGACGCTCTTCATCGTCACGACAGTCAAATACGTCAATTTCGCCATGCGGATCGACAACGACGGCGAAGGCGGCATCATCGCCCTGATGACGCTGCTCGGCGTCAAGCGGCAGCATCGGCCGATCCTCATCGCCGCCGGTCTCTTCGGCGCGGCGCTGATTTACGGCGACGGCGCGATCACGCCGGCGATCTCGGTTCTCTCCGCGCTCGAAGGCGTCGAGCAGATCGCCCCGTCGCTGCAGACCTACGTGCTGCCGGCCGCGGTCGCGATCCTGCTGGCGCTGTTCGCGTTCCAGCCGCAGGGCACGGCGCGGATCGGGCGCGCCTTCGGGCCGATCATGCTCGTTTGGTTCCTCGTCATGGCCGCGCTCGGGCTTTACGGCATCGCGCTTCATCCGTCCGTTCTCGTCGCCGTCAACCCGCTGTACGGTCTGCGCTTTCTCGCCTCGGGAGGGACGGCCGGCTTCCTGGTCCTCGGCGGCGTCTTCCTCTGCGTGACCGGCGCCGAGGCGCTCTATGCCGACATGGGGCATTTCGGGCCGGGCGCGATCCGCTTGGCGTGGAGCGGCCTCGTATTCCCCAGTCTGATCATCAACTACGCCGGACAGGCGGCGCTGGTGCTGGACGGCGCGCCCACGGACGGCAACATCTTCTATCGCCTGTGCCCGGCGCCGCTGCTGACGCCGCTGATCCTGCTGGCGACGATCGCGACGGTCATCGCCAGCCAGTCGATCATCACCGGCGCCTTCTCGATGACACGGCAGGCCATCACCTTGGGCTGGCTGCCCCGCCTCGTCATCAAGCAGACCTCCGAGGAGGGCTATGGCCAGATCTACGTCGGCGCCGTGAATTGGCTGCTCATGATCGTGACCCTCGCACTGACGCTCGGCTTCGGCAAATCCGACAATCTCGCGGCGGCCTACGGCATCGCCGTCTCGCTGACCATGCTGATCACGAGCGTGCTGCTCTTCATCGCGATGCGCGAAATCTGGGGCTGGAGCCTCATCGCCGCCGGCGCCGTGGCGGCCGGATTCATCGTCGTCGACGGCAGCTTTTTCGTCGCCAACATGGCCAAGGTGCTGGAGGGCGGCTACGTCCCGCTGCTGCTGGCGGGCGCGGTCTACGGCGTCATGTGGATCTGGCACCGCGGCGCCGTCGCGGTCCACAAGCAGGTCGTAGCGCAGCAGATGCCGACCTCGGCCTTCCTCGCCGAACTGCAATCCGGGCGCATCGCCCGTGTGCCAGGCGCGGCCGTCTTCCTCACGCGTGCGAAAGACGAAACGCCGCCCGTGCTCGCTTGGCATATCCGCAAGAATCGCTCGCTGCACGAGAGCGTCCTCACGCTCACCATGACCGTCGTCTCCTCGCCGCGCGTCGATCACGACAAGCGTTTGACGGTGACGCGCGTCGCCGACCATATCTGGCGCGCCGAGGCGCTGCTCGGTTTCATGGAGCAACCCAACGTGCCGGCGCTGCTCGCCCAGTGCCATATCCTCGGCGCCGCGATCGATCTGACGGACGTCACCTATTACGTCGGGCATGAGACCATCGTGGCGCGCGAGGACGGCAAGGGCCTGTGGCGTTGGCAGGAGGCCCTGTTCGCCGCAATGGGACGCAACGCCGCACGCATCAGCGACTACCTCAGACTGCCTTCGGACAACGTCGTCGAAATCGGACGCGAGATCGAGATTTAGCGCGATACGAATTGCAACAACTGAAGGAGCTTCGGCTTGCCCCCAAATACCCCCTCCGCCGGATCGCAGGAATACGTCGGCGATCCCCGCAACGACGACGTGCTCATCAGCGTCGACGGCGTGCTGACGCCGCGCCCCGAGGCGAAAGTCTCCGTCTTCGATTCCGGCTTCGTTTTGGGCGACGGCGTCTGGGAGGGGCTGCGTCTCAACGCGGGCCGCATCGCTTTCCTCGATAAGCACTTCGACCGCCTGTGGAACGGCGCCAAGATGCTGCGGATCGACATCGGCCTCTCGCGGGAGGCGCTCACGGCGCGCCTGTTCGACGTGATCGAGGCCAACGACATGCGTGACGGGGTTCATATCCGTCTGATGGTGACGCGCGGCGTCAAGCGATCGCCCTATCAGGACCCGCGGCTGACGGTCGGCGGCGCGACGATCGTCATCATCCCGGAATGGAAGGTCCCGCGGCCGGAGATGCTGGCGCGCGGCCTCAATCTCTTCACGGTGCATGTGCGGCGCACCGGGCCGGCCGAGCAGGACCAGAAGCTCAATTCGCATTCCAAGCTCAACTGCGTCCTCGCCTGCATCCAGGCGATGGAGGCGGGCGCGGACGAAGCGCTGATGCTCGACGATCGCGGCTTCGTGGCGACCTGCAATTCGACGCATTTCTTCATTGTGCGCAACGGCGAATTGTGGACCTCGGGCGGCGGCTATTGTCTGGGCGGCATCACCCGCGACGCCGTCTTGCGGGCCGCGCGCCGCGGCGGAATTCCCGCCTATGAGAAGGACTTTTCGCTGTTCGACGTCTACGGCGCGGAGGAAGCGTTCTGCACCGGAACCTTCGCCGGCCTGACGCCGGTCGTCAAAGTCGACGGGCGCCCGATCGGCGACGGCGCGCGCGATCCTGCCGACGCGTCCGGCCCGATCACCCGGCGGCTGCGCGCGCTCTACAAGGAGCTCGAAGCCGAGGAAGCGCTGGGGAGAGCGGGTTGATGAGCGCCGACGCTTCCGGGATCGTCCGCATCGCCATGTGGTCCGGTCCGCGCAACATCTCGACTGCGATGATGCGCTCGTTCGGCTCCCGCGCCGATTGCGCGGTGAGCGACGAGCCCTTCTACGCCGCCTATCTCGCGGCGACGGGACTCGATCATCCGATGCGTGACGCGGTGATTGCCTCGCAGCCGAGCGACTGGCGCGCGGTCGCAAAGGCCATGACCGGCCCCGCCCCTGGGGGCAAAGCGGTCTGGTACCAGAAGCATATGACGCATCACATGCTGCCCGACTACAGGCTCGATTGGTGCGATGGTCTCGTCAACGCCTTCCTCATTCGGGCGCCGGAGGCGGTGCTCGCGTCCTATGCGCAAAAGCGGGAGGGCGAGTTCAACCTGGAAGAGATCGGATTGCCGGCGCAGCTCGCGCTGTTCGAGCGCACCGCGCAGCGTCTCGGAGCGGCCCCGCCGGTCGTCGAAGGGCAAGACGTGCTCGCCGATCCCAGGGGAATGCTGACCGCGCTTTGCTCCGCCTGTGGCATTGGGTTCGACGAGGCCATGCTTTCCTGGGCGCCGGGCCGCCGCCCGAGCGACGGCGTTTGGGCCCCCGCCTGGTACGACGCGGTGGAGCGCTCGACCGGCTTTGCGCCCCCCCGCCGCGAAGCCGGTTTCGAGGATCTGCCCGATTCCTTGAGGCCAATCGCCGAGGCCGCCCGCCCGCTCTACGAAAGGCTGGCGCGCCACAAGCTCGCGCCCGTTCAACGCGCATGAAGCCCGGCGGGGCGAGGAAAACGCCGTCGCCCTCGCGCGAAATTTCCTTAACACAATGCGTTAGCGCACTTGACGGCGCAACGAGCCCATCGCATCAGGGCATTTGATGCCCATGCTCGTCCTGCCCTTTCCCGCGATCAACCCCATCTTGTTTCAATGGGGTCCGCTCGCGATTCGTTGGTACGCGCTGTCCTACATCGCCGGCCTGATCGCCGGATGGTGGCTGATCCGCCGCCTCGTCGCCAACGACAAGCTCTGGAACGGCGTCGCGCGCCCGAGCGCCGACAGCATCGACGATCTCCTTGTCTACTGCGCGCTTGGCGTCATCGTCGGCGGCAGGCTCGGCAATGTGCTGTTCTACGACCCGAGCTTTTACTTCGCCCACCCGATCGAAATCTTCAAAGTCTGGGAAGGCGGCATGGCCTTTCATGGCGGGCTGATCGGCGCGGCGCTCGGCGTCGCGCTGTTCGCGCGCCGCTACCAGACGCCCGTTCTGACCGTGTGCGACCTCGCCTCGCTGGCGGCGCCGATCGGCATTTTCCTCGGCCGTCTCGCCAATTTCATCAAGCCGGAGCTTTGGGGCCGGCCCACCGACGTGCCATGGGCGATGGTCTTTCCCGGCTCCGACGGTCTGCCGCGGCACCCCAGCCAGATCTACGAGGCCCTGCTCGAGGGCCTCGCCGTCTTCGTCATCCTGAACATCGCGGCGCGCTGGGGCGCGCTGCGCCGTCCCGGCCTCGTCGCCGGCTTGTTCGGCGTGCTCTACGCCGTCGCCCGCACGACATGCGAGTTCTTTCGCGATCCCGATCCCCGCCTCGAAGATCTCGGCAACGGCCTGACGATGGGCATGGTTCTGTCGGCGCCGCTGCTCGTCATCGGCGTCGCCCTCATCGCCTGGAGCCTGCGCGGCCGACCCCGGAGAACGGCATGAGCGCATTGGGCGACGAAATCAAAGCGGCGATCGCCGGCGCCGGGCCGATCACGGTCGAGCGTTTCATGGAGCTCGCGCTCGCCCATCCCGAGCACGGCTACTACATGACGCGCGATCCGTTCGGCGCGGCGGGCGATTTCACGACCGCGCCGGAAATCTCGCAGATGTATGGCGAACTGCTCGGCCTGTGGGCGGCGGAGGTGTGGTCGTCGATGGGACGCCCCAATCCCGTGCGGCTGATCGAACTCGGACCCGGGCGCGGCACCTTGATGAGCGACGCGCTGCGCGCCGCCCGCATCGTCCCCGACTTTCGCGCCGCGCTCGACGTGACGCTGGTCGAGACGAGTCCGACGCTCGCCAACATCCAATACGAATCGTTGCTGACCTGCGGCGCGCCGGTCGCCTGGGCGTCGAGCCTCGCCGAGGCGCCTGAGGGGCCGGCGATCCTCATCGCCAACGAGTTCCTCGACGCCTTGCCGGTTCGCCAATTCGTGCGCCGCGGCGGCCGCTGGCGCGAGCGCGTGGTGCGTCTCGACGACTCCGGCGAACTCGCCTTTGGCCTCGCCAACGAGTCCGAGCCTCATCTCAAGGCCGATGCGCCCGATGGCGCAGTGCTCGAAGTGAGCGCCGCCGGCCATCGCTTCATGTTCGAACTCGGCGCGCGGCTGGTCAAACAGGGCGGCGCAGCGCTGTTCGTCGACTACGGCCACGTGGCGACCGAGCTCGGCGAGACGCTGCAGGCCTTGCGCGCCCATCGCTTCGTCGACCCGCTGATCGATCCGGGCGAAGCGGACATCACCGCGCATGTCGATTTCGCGGCGATGGCGCGCAGCGCGCGCGCAAGCGGCGCGGCGGTCTACGGGCCGATCGATCAGGGCGACTTCCTGCGCGCGCTCGGCATCGACACCCGCGCCCACGCGCTCGCCGAACGGGCGCCCGAACGCGCCCAGGAGTTCGAGACGGCGCGCCGGCGCCTCGTCGGCAAGGGCGAAGGCGAGATGGGCGCGCTGTTCAAGGCGATGGTGGTCGCGAACCGCTCCGTTCCGCCTCCGCCCGGTTTCCAGCCTTATTCGGCGCGCCAGACGTGAGCGCGGCCGATGTCCTCAGCGCGAGTGCGCTCGCGCTACCTGGCGTCGCCCACGCCTTCTTCACGCGCCGAGGCGGCGTCTCGAGCGGGGTCTACGGCTCGCTCAACGGCGGCGTCGGGTCGCGCGACGAGCGGGACGCGGTGCGCGAGAACCGGGCGCGGATGGCCGCGGCGCTCGCCGTCCCGCCCGACCGGTTCGTCGTGCCCTATCAAGTCCACTCAGCCGACGTCGTCGAACTGACCGAGCCGTTTTCCCCAGACGCGCGGCCGCGTTGCGACGGGCTTGTCACCACGACGCCGGGGCTCGCCCTTGGCGTGACGGGCGCCGACTGCGGGATGATCCTGTTCGCGGACCCGCAAGCGCGCGTGATCGGCGCGGCGCACGCCGGCTGGAAAGGCGCGCTCGGCGGCGTCGTCGAAGCGACGGTCGCGGCGATGGCGCGCCTCGGCGCGCGGCCCAGCTCGATTCACGCCGCGCTCGGCCCCTGCATCGCGCAAGCCTCTTACGAGGTGGGGCCGGAATTCGTCGCCGCGTTCAGCGCCGCAGACGCCGAGTCCGGCCGCTTCTTCGCGCCGAGCGTCAATTCGGAGCGCGCGATGTTCGACCTTCACGGCTACATCGCCGAACGCGCGCGACGCGCCGGCGTCGGACGTTTCGAGGACCTCGGCTTCGACACCTACGCCGACGAGGGCCGCTTCTTCAGCTACCGGCGCGCCACGCACCGCAAAGAGCCCGATTACGGCCGCCTTGTCGCGGCGATCGCGCTTCGTTAGCGGCCCGCGATACGCTGTCACCCTTGCGAACACACGACGACGTTAACCGGATTTCTGTGTTAACGGCGTCTGGTCCTTAACGCTAACGCGCGATGATCGGTTCGCAATTGTTGAAAATGCGACCGGTTGCGCGCAAGTCTGGCGCAGCGTCTGGGCGCCGTCCCCCTCGCCCATGCCAGGCGGAGACCATGCGAAGCGAAACCATTTCCATCCACGGCGGCTTCGACTGCGATCCGACGACCAAAGCGGTCGCGCCGCCGATCTATCAGAACGTCGCCTATGAGTTCGACAGCGCCGATCACGGCGCCGCGCTGTTCAACCTCGAGGCCGAAGGCTTTCGCTACAGCCGCATTGCCAACCCGACGACGGACATCCTCGAGAAGCGCGTCGCGCAACTCGAAGGCGGCGCCGCCGCGCTCGCCGTCGCCTCCGGACAGGCCGCCCTCGCCTACGCCTTCCTGACGCTGGCCGACGGCGGCGGCAATATCGTCGCGCCGCCGCAGCTCTATGGCACCACGCATACGCTGCTCGCGCACACTTTGCGCAGCAACGGCGTCGAAGCGCGCTTCGCGCCGAGCGACCGCGCCGAGGACATCGCGCTTTTGATCGACGATGCGACGCGCGCGGTGTTTTGCGAAACGATCGGCAATCCCGCCGGCAACATCTGCGACATCGAAGCGATCGCCGCCGTGGCGCATGCGCGCGGCGTGCCGCTGATCGTCGACAATACGGTGGCGACGCCGATTCTGCTGTGCCCGATCGCGCATGGCGCGGACATCGTCGTGCATTCGCTGACGAAGTTCATGGGCGGCCACGGCGTCGCTATGGGCGGCGCCATCGTCGACAGCGGCGCCTTCGACTGGGCGGCGCAGCCCAAGCGGTTCCCGCAGTTCAACGAGCCCGACGAATCCTATCACGGCCTCGTCTATTCCGAGCGCTTCGGCGCCAAGGCCTATGTGGCGCGCGCGCGCAGCGTCTATCAGCGCACGACCGGCGCCGTGCTCGCTCCAATGAGCGCGTTCCTGCTGCTGCAAGGGATCGAGACCGTCGCGCTGCGCATGCAGCGCCATGTCGAGAATGGCCGCGCGGTCGCAGAGTTCCTGCGCGCCGATCCGCGCGTCGCATGGGTCGACTATGCGGGCTTTTCCGATAGCCCCTATTTCGCGCTGGCGCACAAATATCTCGGCGGACGCGCTTCCTCGCTGCTCACCTTCGGCATCAAAGGTGGCCTCGATCCGGCCAAGACGTTCTACGACGCGCTCGGCCTCATCAAGCGACTCGTCAACATCGGCGACGCGCGCACGTTGTGCTGCCATCCCGCATCGACGACGCACCGGCAGATGACGTCCGAGCAGCAGTTGCGCGCCGGCGTGCGGCCCGAGACGATCCGGCTCAGCGTCGGGCTCGAACATATCGACGACATCGTCGAAGATCTCGATCAGGCGCTGCGGGCGGTCCACGGGCCGGGCTCGCGCGCGGCGGCGGAGTAAAGCGATGCCGGTCGTCATCGAGCGAACCGCCCTGCCCTCGCCGGTCGCCAATCTGCGCGAACGACGGACGCGGCGCGGCTCATTGCGCGACCGCGGCAAGCGGATCGAAATCGGTCTTGTCAACAACATGCCGGACGCGGCGGTGGCGGCGACCGCGCGCCAGTTCGTGCGGCTCGTCGATGCAGCGAGCGCCGAATTCGACGTGCGCCTGCGCCTGTTCGATCTCGAGACGCTGCCGCGCGGGGGAGAAGCCCGGCGCGCGATGGCCGAGGAATATCGCTCTGGCCAGGCGCTCAGGCTCGCGCAGTTGGACGCGCTGATCGTCACCGGCGCGGAGCCACGCGCCGCCGACCTGACGCAGGAGCCCTTCTGGCGCGAACTCTCGGGCGTGCTCGAGTGGGCCGACGCGCGGACGATCTCGACCGTCCTCTCCTGCCTTGCGGCGCACGCAGAGGCGCTACGCCGCGACGGCCTCGCCCGCCGCAAGCTGGCGGCCAAACGTTCCGGCGTCTTTTCCATTCGGGTCGCTCAACAGCACGAACTCCTCGAGGGCTTCGACGCTGAGTTCGTGACGCCCCATTCACGTCACAACGATCTCGACGAAGCCGAACTCGCCGCCAAGGGCTACGCCATCCTCGCCCGCTCGGCGGAGGCGGGAGCCGACCTCTTCGTGAAAGAGGCGAACAGCCTGCTCGTCTTCCTGCAAGGCCATCCCGAATACGACGCCGACACGCTGGCGCGCGAATATCGCCGCGACATGCTGCGCTTCGTGCGCGGCGAGGCCGCAGTCATGCCGCGCGCGCCGAAGAACTATTTTCCTGCGCCCGTCGCCGCCGCGCTGAAGGACTTCGCCGCCAAAGCCGCGTTGCGGCCAGGGTCCGCGCTCGCAAGCGATTTTCCCGCCGCTGCGCTCGCGATGAACGCCGAGCCCTGGCGAGCCGCCGCCGAGCGGCTGTTCGGCAATTGGCTGGCGACGGTGGCGCGGCGAAAGGCCGCACGCGATGCGACGTCGTTTGCGGCGGCGCGGTGGGGCGGCTAGAAGGACGCGATGGATGGACCTGCTCGAAAGCCCCTGTCGCAATGACGCTGAAATCCCTGGGATGAGCGCCGTGCCCGCCGACGCCGAGAGCGCGGCTTTTCGATTGGCGATGCGCGAATTCGCCTCGGGGGTCGCCATCGTGACCTGCGGCGAAGGCGATTTGCGCGCCGGCTGCACCGCGACGGCGCTCTCGTCGTTATCGCTCACGCCGCCTTCGTTGATCGTCTGCATCGACCGCAAAGCGACGACCCTCGCCCGCCTGCGCGAATGTGGAGCCTTCGCTGTGAACATTCTCGGCGCTCGACACGACGCGCTAGCCGGTCGCTTCGCTGGGCGCGGCGGGGTCAAAGGCTCGGCGCGCTTCGCGGAGGGAGAGTGGGTCACGTTGGCGACGGGCGCGCCCGTGCTGAGCGACGCCCTCGCCGGAATCGACTGCCGGGTCGAAGAAATCATCGACCGTCACACTCATGCGATCATCATCGGCGCGGTCGCAGCGGCGCGTCGCGGCAGCCATGACGCCGCCCTCCTCCATTGGCGAAGCCACTTCGAGACGCTGGGAAAATGAACGCGGCCGCGTCGCGAGGGGCGTCGCCCGCGCGCGCCTGGCTGCGCGCGCTCGAGACCATGACGCTCGCGACGCGGGATCCCGAGCGCATCCTTCCCCGCGCGGTCGGCGAATGGGCGCGCCGTTACGGCGAGAGGCCGGCGCTGCTCGGCGAGCGCGAGAGCTTCACGTTTCAAGAGCTCGCGCGGCGGGTCAACCAGGTGTCGCGCTGGGCGCTGGCCGCGGGGATTGGGAAGGGCGAGACGATCGTGCTTCTCATGGGCAACCGGCCGGAATATTTCGCCATCTGGCTCGGGCTGACCCAGGTCGGCGCGGTCGTCGCGCTCGTCAACGTGAACCTCAGCGGCGCGGCGCTGGCGCACAGCCTCGACGTCGCGGCGGCGCGACGAACGATCGTCGAGGACAGGTTCCTGGAAACCTTCGAGGAAGCGATCGCCGGCGCCGGCCGGTCGCTCGAAATCTGGCGCCACGGCGGCGACGGTTCCGACACGCATCGCATCGACATCGCGCTCGCCGTCTTCGACGGCGGCGAACTCGGCGCTGCGGAGCGTCGTGACGTGACCCTCGCCGACCGCGCGCTGCTGATCTACACCTCGGGCACGACGGGCCTGCCGAAGGCGGCGGCCGTCAGCCATCATCGCGTGATCGGCTGGAGCCATTGGTTCGCCGGGCTCGCCGCCATGTCGGGCGAGGACCGCATGTACGACTGCCTGCCGATGTATCACAGCGTCGGCGGCGTCGCGGCGATCGGGGCGCCGCTGGTCAACGGCGGATCGGTCGTCATCGCCGAGCGCTTTTCGGCGAGCCGCTTCTGGCCGGACGTCGCGCGCTGGAACTGCACGATGTTCCAATACATCGGCGAGCTCTGCCGCTACCTCGTCGCCGCGCCGCCTTGCGAAGCCGAAAAGGCGCATCGCCTCCGCCTCGCTTGCGGCAACGGTCTCTCCGCCGATGTCTGGCGTGCATTTTCCGGGCGCTTCGGCGTCGAGCAAATCCTTGAATTCTACGCCTCGACCGAAGGCAATGTGACGCTCTACAACGTCGAGGGCAAAATCGGCGCGATCGGTCGGCCGCCGGCGTTTCTGGCGGCGCGCGATACGATCGCCTTGGCGCGTTTCGACTATGACGCTGAAGCGCCATGGCGCGGGCCGGACGGCTTTGGCGAGCGCTGCGCCGAGGGCGAGACGGGCGAAGCGCTCGGGCGCATCAGCGCCGAACCCTCGCAGCGCTTCGACGGCTATACGCAGCGCAGCGAGACAGAAAAGAAGATCCTGCGCGACGTCTTTGCGCCCGGCGACGCCTGGATGCGGACCGGCGACCTGATGCGCCGCGACGCCGAGGGCTTCTACTATTTCGTCGACCGCGTCGGCGACACCTTCCGCTGGAAGGGCGAGAATGTCGCGACCAGCGAAGTCGCCGCCGCCATCGCGGCCTCGCCGCGTGTAACCGAAGCGATCGTCTACGGCGTCGCCGTTCCCGGCGCCGAAGGCAAAGCGGGCATGGCGCTGATCGCTTGCGAGGGCGAACCCGACGTCGCCGACATCGCCCGCCGTCTCGAGTCTTTGCCGCGTTACGCGCGACCGCTGTTCCTGCGCACGCGCGCTTCGCTCGACATGACCGCGACCTTCAAGCCGAAGCGGCGCGAGATGGCCGAGCAGGGTTTTGATCCCGCGCACATCAGCGACCCGCTTTATGTGTTCGACGCCGATAGCGGCGCCTATGTCACGCTCGACGCGGAACGGTTTGGAGCGATCCGCAACGGGGCGATGCGCTTCTAGAGTTATGTTCAAATCCCTACCGTCATTGCGAGCGTAAGCGAAGCAATCCAACAGCGCCAAGCGGAACGATCGCTTGCTTCGTCGCTTCGCTCCTCGCAAAGACGATTTCGATTGGACGACGGCCGGCCAGCCCTCACGAACCGGTTGGCGGCGCTGGCGGCGCATCGCTGAAGAGAACGCCGCCGCGGGCTTTCGAATCGCGAGCGGATTCAACGAATTGCACCACGACGACCTCGGGCGGCACGTTCAAATTACGGGTCACCGCATCGGTCACTTCGCGGGCGAGCTTGCGCTTCTGGTCTACCGTCCGGCCTTCCGCGAGGTAGATGTGGACTTCAGGCATGGCTATACCCTTCGATATCCTCAGCTCTTGCGCCAATTCCCCATCGTCTACGACGCGATCCGCGCAACGTCGATGCACAAATCGGCGCCGTCGGGACGCGACCGCCGCCATGCGATATGTCGCGAGCGGGAAGCGATGGAACCCGTCGCGCCGACCGACGTTGCTACAACGTGCGACACGCAGCGCGGAGGCGCTTCCTCCATGGCCATTCGACAAGCCGCCCGCCACCGTCCCTACAGCGCAAAGGAAGAGGTCGTCGAGCAGGGCGACATTTTCTTCTTCTATCGGCCGCGCGTCGAAACCGACCACGCCGAGAGCGTGGCCGACGTCCAGCGGTTCTACATGGCGCTGAAGCCGAACAACGGACCCTTCCGACTCACGGTCGTCGGACGCAAGCGACTTCCCGACGTTGAGCGCCACGAGCGGACCTGGGGCTTCGTCGACATGGTGACGGATTCGGCGCGCGAGATCGAACAGGAACTGCGCGAACAGCACTATCAGACGAGGACCCGAGGCGCGCGCACCCTTCCCGCCGCACGGCCGGCGGGCGAAGGTGGCTATGCGATGCTCCGGCTCGGCCGCAACATTCATCTGACTTATGAACTCGAGCTGCCGAGGCGGCCGGGCGAGGTGCAGAGGGAACTGAACATTCCCCTTCAAGGCGCGTTCGTACTGTCGATCAAGAATCCCGACTTGCCTGCGCCGCCCGGCGTGGGCTTACGCGAGCCGGAGGAAGCGCATTATCCGGAGCCGTTGCGGCGGGAGTTCCGCGGCAGGCGCTTTGAGACCGAGGACCCGCATCCCCTCGATTTCGAGGGCGCGGAATTCGTTCTGATCGGCGCGCGCGGAGATCCCGAACGCGCCTATCGGATCGATGTCGAGCCGGAGCGCAACGACCCACTTCGAAGGCTCGCCCTGTCGGAGCGCGAACACCCGGTGGCGCCGCTTCTGAAGGGCGAATGGCGATAGGCCTCGGAGCGCCCCGCAGCGCAGCGGAATCGGACGACCCTCATCCCCCGCAATTCGCGGCATCTTAAATCGTCGACCGCGCGAGATATGCGCTCCAGATTGTCAAACGAAGGGGCGGACATTCGCTTCGCTCGCGCGGAAGGGTCCCCGAATTTCACGGCTCGCCCAGACGCGTCCCAAACGCTCTGCGAATATCGTCGCCGATGAGCGCAGCGGCCGCTTCCGCCGCAGGAATGACCCCGCCGAGGCCGTAGAAGTGGTGGATCATGCCAGCGTGCCTCGTCAATCGCACCGTGACGCCATGGCTGGCCAGGGCCTCAGCGTAGAATTCACCCTCGTCACGCAAAGGATCGAATTCGGCCGTGTGAATGAGCGCGCTCGGCATTCCGGCGAGATCGTTCGCACGCAGCGGCGCGACGCACGGATCGTCGGGCGCAAGGCCCTCGACACGGTAATGATCCCAGTAGCGCTGCATCGTCGCTTCCTCGATCAGATAGCCGCTGGCGAACTCGCTACGGGACGGCGTGCGGCCGAGCGGTTCCATCACTGGGCAGAGGAGAAGCTGCATAGCGAGCGGCGGTTCTCCTCCCGGCAGCGCGCGCGCAGCGGCGACGGCGAGATTGGCGCCCGCCGAGTCGCCGCCGACGCCAATACGCCGAGGATCGACGTCGAAACGGCCGGGATCGGCGCGCACCGCTCGCACGGCTGCAAGCGCATCGTCGAGCGCGGCGGGAAAGCGATGTTCAGGCGCCAGCCGGTACGACGCCGCCACGATGCGGCAGCCGCCGCGCGCCGCCAAAGCGGCGCAAATCGGGTCGTGCGTCTCGAGACTGCCGGAAACCCATCCGCCGCCGTGGAAATAGACGATGCCCGGCAATGGCGCGCCGGAAGAGCCGAGCGGCGAATAGACGCGCAGCGTCAGTCCTCCCTCGCCGTCCCCGAGCCGCTCGTCGCATCGCTCAACCGGCGACATGGCGCCGGCGAAAGCGGCAAGGTCTGCGCTCGCGCGCCGCAACTCGTGAAGGCTCGGCGCGCCGTCGCGACCGCGCGCGCTCGCCGCGAGGAAGTCGAGGAAGCGGCGGGCGCGCCGGTCGAGCGCCATGTCTTCCGCGCTCAGGCGCCGCGCAGCCGTTCGACGAGGCTTTCGATCGCGTCGATCGAGCGAAAATTCTCCGGCGTCAGGTCCGCGTCGGGGATCGCGATGTCGAAGGCCGCCTCGATCGCCAGCATCAGCTTCACCGCGGCGACGGAGGTCAGGCCGGCGCTGGGGAGGTCGGCGTCGCGAGCGCGCTCGGCGCTTTCGGGCAACGCCGGCGCAAACTCGCGCACCATTTCGAAAATGCGGTCATCGACGAGGGCGTGATCGAGCATGGCGGAATCCTGTCAGAACATGGCGCTCGGAGGTGTTTATCATTCGATTCGAATGCGCTGTGTTTTTCGTGTCGTCATCGTTAACGATGACGACCAAAATGCAACAAATCTCAGCCTAGTTTTTAACGATCCGTTAATAATTAAGTTCCGAATTTGTCGCGCATCTTACCGATTCCGGGTATGTCGTTTCACATACCAAAGGAACGTGGTTCACACGGGCGACCACACCATCGATCATTAACGTCGCCACGCTCCTTCCTGACGAACACCGTCTTTCTGGAGCCATATTCTATGAGCGCCACCGTCAGCCATCTTCCGCAAGGCAATTTTCGCGCCCGCAGCGGCGAAAGACAGGGGTCGCGCGACTTTATCGCGCGGGCGGAGATCGTCGCGGCGGTCGCGGAGCGCTTCGCCGACGAGGTCGACCGCGATGCGCGCTTTCCCGCCGAGGCCTTCGCGGCGATCCGCGAACAGAAACTGCTGGGCATACTAATCCCGGCCGAACTCGGCGGCGAGGGGGCCCGCGCCGCCGACGTCGCCGACGTCTGCGTCATCCTCGGGCGCGCTTGCAGCGCGACGGCGATGATCTTCGCCATGCACCAAGTCAAGGTCGCCTGCCTCGTCCGCCACGCCAAGGGCAATCCTTGGCAACTCGGCTTGCAGCGCCGCATCGCCGAGCGGCAGATGCTGCTCTCCTCCTCGACAACGGAGGGCAACAACGGCGGCGACATCCGTTCGAGCGAAGCCGCAGTGCGCGTCAACGGCGCGCGCATCAGGTTGGAACGCAACGCCTCGGTCATCTCTTATGCGGAGCACGCCGACGGTCTCGTGACCACCGCCCGGCGCTCCGAGACCGCCGCGAGCTCCGATCAGGTGCTGGTCGCCTTCGTGCGCGAGGACTACACGCTCGAGAAGACACAGAACTGGGACACGCTCGGCATGCGCGGCACCTGCAGCGTCGGCTTCATCGTGCGCGCCGAGGGCGAAAGCGACCAAGTGCTGCCGGAGCCTTACGAGCGCATCCACAATCAGACCATGGCGCCCTACGCGCATCTCTTCTGGAGTTCCGCCTGGCTCGGCGTCGCGACCGGCGCGGTGCGGCGCGCGCGCGCGTTCGTGCGCAAGGCGGCGCGCTCGGCGGGCGGCCGGATGCCGCCGGCCGCTTCCCATCTCACCAAGGCGCGCGTGTCGCTCGAGACGCTGCGCAGCGCCGTTCAGGCCGGCCTCGCCACCTTCGAGCGCCATGCGGGCGACCCCGGCGGACTGACGGCGATGGACGCGCAGCTCGCGCTCAATTTCCTGAAGGTCGAGGCCTCCGAAATCGCCGTGCAGACGGTGATGAGCGCGATGCGCGCCTGCGGCCTTTCCGGTTATCGCAACGACAGCGAATTCTCGATGGGGCGCTATCTCAGGGACATCCTCTCCTCGCCCATCATGATCAACAACGACCGCATCCTCGCCAACGCCGAGGCGGCGGTGTTGATGAGCGAGCCGCCGCTCGCGCTGACCCTCTGAGCCGGAAGGAGCAAGACATGACCCTCGCGCAACCCTGCCTCGGCAAGCTCGCGGCGTCGCCTGAAGTCATCTTCGACGCCGTGTTTCACCCGACCGGCGTCGATGGCGTCTACGGACGCTCCGGCGCCTATGAATCGGTCGTCGAGGCGCTCGCCGTCTTCATCAGCCGCGAGCGCGACGCGAAGGCGGAAGTCGTCCGCTTTCCCCCCGTCGCGAGCCGTGCGCTGATCGAGAAATCAGGCTACCTCAAGAGCTTTCCGCATCTGCTCGGCTGCGTTTGCGCGCTCGGCGGCGGCGACAAGCGCATCGCCGCCTCTGTTGCGCGCTTCGAGGCGGGCGAGACCTGGACCGACGGGCTCGAGACGAGCGATCTCGTGCTGACGCCAGCGGCTTGCTATCCGGTCTATCCGATGGCGGCCGCGCGCGGCGCGATCCCGCGCGAGGGGCTCATCTTCGACGTCGCGAGCGACTGTTTCCGCCGCGAGCCGTCGCGCGACATCGACCGCCTGCAATCCTTCCGCATGCGCGAATACGTGCGGATCGGCACGCCCGAGCAGACGGCCTCTTTCCGCGAGGAATGGAAAGAGCGCGCCGCGACCCTCGCCGATCGGCTCGGCCTCAGCTACCGCGTCGAGGCGGCGAGCGATCCATTCTTCGGCCGCGTGGGCGCCATGGTCAGCCGCTTCCAGGTGGAGCAGCAGCTCAAGTTCGAGCTCGTCGTCCCGGTGCGTTCAGTCGACACGCCCACGGCTTGCATGAGCTTCAACTATCACCGCGACCATTTCGGACAGACCTGGGACATGCGTCGGGAAGATGGCGAGCCGGCCCATACGGCCTGCGTCGCCTTTGGCATGGATCGGCTCGCGGTCGCGCTGTTTGCAACGCACGGAACCGATATCGCGAAGTGGCCGGCCGCGGTGCGCAGCGCGCTCAACGTTTGACGCAACACCCTTGCAGCGCCCGTCACTGCGGGCGACGCGAGGCAATCCATCGGAGCCGCCAACACAGGCGGAAGCATGGATTGCTTCGGAGCTCACGCTCCTCGCAATGACGATAGGCAAGCCTCAGAAGAACGCCTGTCTCAGAAGAACGCCTGCAGGCCCGTGATCGCGCGCCCGAGAATGAGCGCGTGGACGTCGTGCGCGCCCTCGTAGGTGTTGACGGTCTCGAGGTTCTGCGCGTGGCGCATCACATGGTATTCGGCCTGGATGCCGTTGCCGCCGTGGATGTCGCGCGCCTGGCGCGCGATGTCGAGCGCCTTGCCGCAATTGTTGCGCTTGACGATCGAGATCATCTCCGGCGTTTCGCGTCCCTCGTCCATCAGCCGCCCGACGCGCAGCGAGGCCTGAAGGCCGAGCGCGATCTCGGTCTGCATGTCCGCGAGCTTCTTCTGCACGAGTTGGGTCGCGGCGAGCGGACGGCCGAACTGCTTACGGTCGAGCGCGTATTGGCGCGAACGGCGCCAGCAATCCTCGGCGGCGCCCATCGCGCCCCATGAAATGCCGTAGCGCGCGCGATTCAGGCAGCCGAACGGCCCCTTCAAGCCGGAGACATTGGGCAACAGCGCGCTTTCGGGAACGACGACGCCGTCCATCACGATCTCGCCGGTGATTGAGGCGCGCAGCGAAAGCTTGCCGCCGATCTTCGGCGCGGAAAGGCCTTTCATGCCCTTCTCCAGCACGAAGCCGCGGATCGCGCCGTCGTGCGCCGCTGACTTCGCCCACACGACGAAGACGTCGGCGATCGGCGCGTTTGAGATCCACATCTTCGAGCCATTGAGGCGATAGCCGTCCGAGACCTTTTCGGCGCGCGTCTTCATGCCCGCCGGATCGGAGCCCGCGTCGGGCTCGGTCAGGCCGAAGCAGCCGATCCATTCGCCGGCCGCAAGCTTGGGCAGATACTTCCGCTTTTGCGCCTCGTCGCCATAGGCGTAGATCGGGTGCATCACGAGGGAAGACTGCACGCTCATCATCGAGCGATAGCCGGAATCGATCCGCTCGACCTCACGCGCGACGAGTCCGTAGGAGACATAGTTCGTCCCCGCGCTGCCGTAGGTTTCCGGGATCGTCATGCCGAGCAGGCCTAGCGCGCCCATTTCGCGGAAGATCGCGGGATCCGTCTTCTCCTGAAGATAGGCCTCGGTGACCCGCGGCAGCAGCTTCTCGGTCGCATAGTCGCGCGCAGTGTCCCGGATCAGCCGCTCGTCTTCGCCCAATTGATCCTCGAGCAGAAAGGGATCGTCCCAGTGAAAGCGGGCTCCCGGCGCGGCGTCTGTCATGATGAGGCGTGCTCCATGCGTTCCCAACGCGACGCTCACTCCCCCAAGGGGTCGCCGTCGCGCTCCCGCGGGCGTTCATAGCGCAACGCAGGGCCGGCGTCTTCCCTACGTCGCCTCGGCCCCCTCATCCGCCAAATTATACGCCCGACATTGATGAAGACGGGCCGCCAATCGTCCTCACATCATCATCGAGCAATCGCGCGACAACAGCCGCAAGTTTTTGGCAGCAGCATCGCATGTCGCCTCCCATCTCGGGTTCATCAACGAAACGAAGGGAACTTCGACATGTTGCGGAAAGCACTCGTCGTCTTGGCGACAACTCTTGCTCTATCTTCGGGATTCTCTGTGGATGCTATGGCGCACGGCGGCGGCGGCGGTGGAGGACACGGCGGCGGCGGCGGGGGAATGGGCGGCGGCCATGCCGGAGGTTTCGGCGGCGGCGGTTTCGGCGGCCATGCCGGAGGTTTCGGCGGCGGCGGTTTCGGCGGCCATGCCGGAGGTTTCGGCGGCGGAATGGGCGGCCACACCGTCAGCGTTGGCGGCGGTTTCGGCCATTTCGGCGGATTCGCGAGCGACCGGGGCCACACTAGCCCCACGCGGGTCAGCGGCGGCTATGGTCGCAGGTACGGTTGGAACCGTGGCTACGGTGGGTGGGGAGACGGCGGCTGGTACGCCGACTGCGGCTATCCGTACGAGAATCCCTCCTACTCCTGGTGCACCTATTGAGGGCCGGCTTCCAGCTCTCCCCCAGCAAGTCGGCCCCGACCGCATCGCGGTCGGGCCCGAGCCCTTCCTGCCGGCGTGAGCTGCGCGCCTCATTCCGCGGCGCGGCGATATGGAGGCGGCACGAGTCCGGTCAACTCGTCATAGCGCAGCGCGAGGCCCCGCGTGCCTCGCTAACGCGGGGGTGAAGTCTCGAGCGCCGCCTGCGAGGTAGGGGAAAACCCAAATCCCTCATCATCGCGCAAGCCAGCGACAATCGCCGCGGGTTTTCGGCAGCAGCTTCGATCGTCGACTCCCATCTCAGCCTCATCGTTAAGAATTAAGGGAACATCGAACATGTTACGGAAAACAATTGTCGCCTTGGCGACGGCTTGCGCTCTTTCCTCGTCTTTTGCCGCAGGCGCCGAAGCGCACGGCGGCGGCGGACACGGCAGCCTCGGCGGAATCGGCGGCCTTGGTGGGCACATCGGCGGTATCGGCGGCGTTGGCGGAATTGGCGGCCTTGGTGGACATACCGGCGGAATTGGCAGCCTTGGCGCAATCGGCGGCGTTAGTGCACATCTCGGCGGAATCGGCGGCCTTGGCCGAATGAGCGACGCCGGAATCGGCCACACCACCGCGCTCTACGGCAGCGCCGCTTCGTCGATGAGCTATAGCGGCTCCCTCGGTCATAGCGACGCCCCGATGATCGGAACCGCCGAGGGCCATGCCGCTTCCGCGGTCCCCTCCAACGCCACCGACCACGGGCCTGGATTGATGGCGTCCTGCGCTTACACCAACTATTACACGAAGAGTCTCTACTCCTGGTGCAACTATTGACCGCAGTTTCGGGCTCGACTGCGTCGCAGTCGAGCCTGGGCTTTTCGCGTCGGCGGAGTGCCGAGCGAGCGCGCTTCACTCAAGCGCGCGGCGATATTGCGTCGGCGTCACTCCGGTCAGTTTGTGGAATCCTGACGTGAATGCGCTGGTCTGGGCGAAGCCAAGCCGCATTCCGATCTCCGTCACCGTGACCTCCGGCTTGGCGAGCAGCGTCTTGGCCTGCTCCACGCGGAGCATCATGTGATAGCGATGAGGCGGCACGCCGAACGAGCGCTTGAACGCGCGGGCGAAATGATAGGGGCTCAGGCGCGCCAGTTCCGCCATGTCCGAGAGCGAGACGCGCTCGGAAACATGGGCGGCCACATAGTCCTCGACGCGCTTCTTCTGCCACCCGGCGAGGCCGCCGCTGAACTGCGGTTCGTCGGCGCGCCGGCCGCCGCCGTTGAGGCGAACGAGTTCGTGGCACAGCACCGCGCTTAGCGCTTCGGCGTAGAGACCGCTCCCTGAACCGCGCTCCTCGATTTGCGCCCTCAATTTCCGGGCTGTGTCCCAGATGTCGGCGTCGAAGAAGAACAGGCGCGGCGTAAACTCAACCGCGTCGAAACCCGGCGCAGGCTCGAGGAACGGCCCGTGCGGATCGATGTAGAAATAGGTCACGCGCGCGAGCACGCGCGGCTCTTGCCAGCCGGCGAAGGTGCTGCCGGCCGGAATGAAAGTGAGCTTACCGGTGAGATCGCGCAGGGTGGAGCGCAGGCGCTCGACCTGCGTCTCGCCGTCGTCGCGAACGGCCTGTTCGTACACGATCAGCAGATGATGAGTCCCATGAAACGCGTATTCGAAGCGTTGAGCCTCGGTGACGCGAACCGTCTCCGCCCGGATGCTGTTCCACGTCGCCACTTCGCGTTTGACGATGTGGGCCGGCGTGAAGGAGACGTGCGAAGCAGCGACCTGGCGCGCGCGCGCGGCGTTCATGGATCAATCCTATCGAGCGGTTGTCAAACCCCTCGAGCGTCCTGTCCCTAACAACCGGCTCATCGCCCTTGGCGCCAATATGGGCCGGGCGCTCCCATGCACAAGCCGCATGGAATCAGCGTCCGATCACATCCTGATGAATTGGCCGGCGCGCCAGATCACGAAAAGATGCGCAAGGCCGCGCAAGATCCGCCCGGATCCGACGCCATCTCCTTCTCGTCGTCGTCACCCGATCGGGGAACCTGTGCAATGCCGCGCAGCCGGAAAGCGTTGGAAAGTCTTTTGCTGCGGTCGTTCGAGGAAGGGGCGCGCTGGCCGATCGATCGCGCCTCGCTTCGCGTGCTCGCACATGGGCCTCACTGTGGCGGAGGTCGCCCAGCATTTCGGCGTCGATCAGACTCAAGTTCGCACTTTGCTGAGCCAGGCGTAACGCTACGCCGTCGCGCCCGCGTCGACCGTCAGCACCGCGCCGCTGATGTTGCGGCCCCCCTCGCCCAGCAGAAAGGCGGCCATCGCGGCGACGTCTTCCGCCGCCGCGAGCCGGCGCAAGGCGCTGCGGGCGGCGACGCGCGCGCGGTCGCCGTCGTTCATGCCGCGCGTCAGCTCGGTGTCGATGAAACCGGGCGCGATGGCGTTTACCGTGACGCCGACGCGGCCCACTTCGCGCGCCAGCGATTTGGTGAAGCCGACCAGCGCCGCCTTGCTGGCGGCGTAAGCGGCGAGGCCGTTGAAGCCGGTGGAGGCGACGATCGAGGCCATGTTGACGATGCGCCCGCGCCCCGCCGCCATCATGCCGCGCGCGACATATTTGGTCAGGACGATCGGCGACAGCGCGTTCAAGCGCAGCAACGCCTCGATGTCGGCGTTGGCCATGTTCGCCAGCAGCCCCTCGGCACTGGCGCCGGCGTTGTTGACGAGGCCGTAGATCGCGCCGCGCGCCGCCTTCAGATCGCGAACGAAGGCCGGAATCGCTTCGATGTCCGAAAGGTCGAGCGCCTCGAAATGGATTGCGCCAGAGCCCAGGCGTTGCGCTTCCGCGATCGCCGCGTCGAGCCCGTCGCTCGTCTTGCGCGCGACCGCGAAGACGCTGTAGCCCTCGCGCGCGAGCCGCTTGGCGATTGCGAGGCCGATGCCGCGGCTCGCTCCAGTGACGATAACGTTATCCATGGCGCGCGAGCTTTCCGCCCTCGGTTATCGGCAATTCCGCGACGATGCGCAGGAACGAGGGCGCTTTGTGCGCCGCCAGCGCGGCGCGACAGGCGGAAAGGATCTCGGCCTCCAGCCCGCGGCGAGCGACAACGCCCTCGCGTAAGACGACCTCGGCGGCGACCAGCGCTCCGGTGATCGGATTCTTGCGCGCGAACACGCGGCTCGCGCGCACGGCCTCGTGAGCATTGAGCGTCGCCTCGACCTCTTCGGGATGCACCTTCGCCCCGCCGACGTTGATGACGCCGCCGCGCCGTCCGGCGAAGAGGTAGCGATCGCCGCGCCGTTCGACGACGTCGCCCGTATCGACGAAGCCGTCCGCGTCATGCAGCGCCGGCGCCCCCTGCCCGAGATAGCGCAGCGCGGTTCGATTGGAGCGGATGCGCAATGTCTCCTCGACGACCTTCATCGCGATCTCGCCGCCGCTCGCCTCGACGAGCGAAGCGGGAAAGCCCGCCCGCCCGTCCGCGACCGCGAAGGCGACGCCGGCCTCGGTCGAGGCGTAAGCGTGCTCGACGCGCGCGCGCGGATAGAGCGCCTTGAGCGAGGCGAGCACAGCGTCGTCGGCGATCTCGCCGGAAAGCCGCACGGCGTCCGGATCGATGTAACGAGCCTTGGCGCTCATCAGCACTTTGCGCCAGTGCGACGGCGTGCCCGAGATGTGCTTGACGCCGGCTTCGCCGAGCCGGACGAGAAAGGCGTCCACGCTCTCGCCAGGCGTGCTCAGCGTCAGCGATTCCGTCCCCGAGAGCGCGCGCAGGAAGATTTGCAAGCCGCCGTAACGGCGGATGTCATAGAACGTCGCCCAGCGCTGCGCGCCCGCCGGCCGAAAGGCGCCAGTCAAGGTCGAAATCGTGTGCGCGACGAGCTTTGGCGGACCGCTGGTTCCGGACGTCGGCATGACCCATTCGGTGACGAAGCGCCGCGCGCGCTCCGCCTTGAGCGGCGCCAGCGGCAGACGGCAGGCGGCGACGACGTCGAAGCTCGCCTCAGGTGTAGGCGCATCGCCGTCATGAACGAGCGCGTCGGCTTCCGCGTGCCGAGCCAGCGCGTCGAGGCCGCGCATGTCGAAGCTCGGCGGGCAGAGAACGATGCGGCGCGCCAGTCCGTCGAGCTCGATCAGCGCAGCCGCCGCTTTCGTCATGTCGCTGACAGCGAGGACGATCGAGCGCCCTTCGAGGCGCGGCAAGTCGGCGCCGAGGCTCGTGCCGTGAGCGAAGTCGTCCAGCCGCAAGAGGCAATCGCGCGTTGCGATCGTGCGGCCGAGGCCGGCGCCGGCCTCCATGAGCCGCGCCAGCGTAAGCGCTTCAGACACGGGCTTCGTCGTAGAAGGCGATCAACTCGCCGATCGTGTTGGGGAAGCGCATCGATTCGGAGGTGGTGAAAGGGTCGGCGCCGAGCGCGTCCTCAAGCCGTGCGACCAGAATCGCGAAGCACAGCGAATCCAGTCCTGACTCCATCAGCGGCAGGTCGTCGCTCAAGGGCGCGAGAGTCTTGCCCTGCTCGGCAGCGACGTCGCGTATAGCATCGAGGATCGTTAACCGCGCCGACATGCTTAGTGAACCTTCCGTTGAGACGTTTGATACACACTCTACTATGTTTCCCCGAGCGCGCGGCGCGCCAATTGGTTAGACGGTAAATATCATGGCCGACAATGGGTCGGGCGGCGTCGTCTGCCGCCTCATCGAGGAGCGCGACCTCCCCGCCATCCTCGACTGTCTGACGCGAGGCTTTCCGGAACGGGGGCGCGACTATTGGGCGCGCGGCCTCGAGCGCCTTGCGCGGCTACCGCGCGTCGACGATCATCCGCAATATGGGCGCCTGCTCGAAGCGAACGGCGCTGTGGTCGGCGTGATGCTGCAGCTCTTCTCCGCCCGCGACGGGACGCAAGCGCCGCGCTGCAATCTATCGAGCTGGTTCGTCGATCCGGACTTTCGCAGCTATGCCCATGCGCTGCACGCGCGCGCCATCGCGCGCCGCGAGATCGTCTATCTCAACATATCGGCCGCGCCTCACACCGTTCCTGCGCTCACCGCGCTCGGCTATCGCCGCTACACCGAGGGCCAGTTCCTCTTCGCGCCGCTCCTCTCGCGCGGCGCGGCGAAAGCGCGCGTCGTCGCGTTCGCCGAGGATGCGGCGGAGGCGAGCGCGCTGTCGTCGAACGATCGCCGCCTGCTTGCCGACCACGCGGCGTTCGGCTGCGTCGCACTGATCGGCGTGAATGACGGCGCCGCGACGCCGCTGGTGTTCGAGAAGCGGACCATCTGGCGCGAGGCGATCCCGTGCCTGCACGTCATCTACTGCCGCGACCCTGGCGAGCTTGCGACCTTCTCCGGCGCGCTCGGCCGCTATTTCGCGCGGCGCGGCCGCTTCGTCTGCGTGCTCGACGCCAATGGTCCGGTTGCCGGACTCGCGGGCCGGTTCTTTGCGGGACGCGAGCCGCGCTACTTCAAGGGCGCCAAGGGCGCGTCGGCGCCGCCCGCCTTCGATCTCGCCTATACCGAGCTGGTCGTCCTCGGCCGATAACAAATCTTGCGAGGTGGCTTCGGTCGCGTAAAACTGCTAGCCGTCGATCAAGACGGAGGCGACGATGACGGACGAAGCCGCTCGGCACAAAGCCAAGATGGTCAAGCGCAAGGCGTTTCAGGATGCCGCCGTCGCCGCGCGCCCGGTTCTCGCCAAGGGCCTGCTGATGGTCCACACGGGCGCCGGCAAGGGCAAGTCGACCGCCGCTTTCGGCCTCGCTTTGCGCGCCTTGGGGCGCGGCTGGCGCGTCGGCGTGGTGCAGTTCATCAAGGGCGCCTGGTCGACCGGCGAGCGAACGGCCTTCGAGCGCTTCGGCGATCAGATCGTCTGGCGCGTGATGGGCGAAGGCTTCACCTGGGAGACGCAGGATCGCGATCGCGACATCGCGGCGGCGCGCGCCGCTTGGGAGCAATCCTTGAGCCTGATGGCCGACCCGACGATCGGCCTCCTCGTCCTCGACGAGCTCAACATCGCGCTCCGCTACGAGTATCTTCCGCTCGACGAAGTCGTCGCCGCGCTACGCACCCGCCGCGAGGGCCTGCATGTCGTCGTCACCGGCCGCAACGCCAAGCCGGAGCTGATCGAAGCGGCCGATCTCGTGACTGAGATGAGCATGGTCAAACACCATTTCGACGCCGGCGTGCGCGCCCAGGAAGGCATCGAGTTTTGACGCACGCTCGCGCGTTGATGTTTCAGGGCACTGGCTCAGACGTCGGCAAGTCGCTCATCGTCGCCGGCCTCTGCCGCGCCTTCACGGCGCGCGGCATCAAGGTCCGCCCGTTCAAGCCGCAGAACATGTCGAACAACGCCGCCGTCACCGCGGACGGCGGCGAGATCGGCCGGGCCCAGGCGCTGCAAGCGCGCGCCTGCGGCGTGGCGCCGAGCGTGCACATGAATCCGGTGCTGCTGAAACCGCAGAGCGAGATCGGCGCGCAGGTCGTCGTGCAGGGCCGCGTCGTCGGCGCCCGAGAGGCGCGCGCCTATCGCGAGCTCGCGCCGCAATTGATGAGCGCCGTGCTCGACAGCTACACGCGTCTGAAGGCCGACGCCGACCTCGTGCTGATCGAAGGCGCCGGAAGCGCGGCGGAGGTCAATCTGCGCGCGCGCGACATCGCCAATATGGGCTTTGCGCGCGAGACGCAGACGCCGGTTGTGCTGATCGGCGACATCGACCGCGGCGGCGTCATCGCGCAGATCGTTGGCACGAAGGCAGTTCTCGCCGCGGAGGACGCGGGCATGATCGCCGGCTTCCTCATCAACAAGTTTCGCGGTGACGCGCGGCTGTTCGACGATGGGATGCGCTTCATCGCCGAGCGCACTTCATGGCCCGCGCTCGGTCTCGTACCGTATTTCCGCGGCGCTCACAGGCTGCCGGCGGAAGACGCGATGGGCCTCGATCGCGCCGGCGAAGATGATCGAGCAGGCGTCACGATCGCCGTGCCGCGGCTCGCGCGCATCGCCAATTTCGACGATTTTGATCCCCTGCGTCTCGAGCCCGGCGTGCGGCTGGTGATGGTGAGGCCGGGCGAGCCCCTTCCCGTCGCCGATCTCGTCATTCTGCCGGGGAGCAAGGCGACGATCGCCGATCTCGCCTTCTTGCGCGCGCAAGGATGGGACATCGATCTCATGGCTCATGTGCGGCGGGGCGGGCGCGTGCTGGGGCTCTGCGGCGGCTATCAGATGCTCGGCCGGCGCATCGCGGATCCGGACGGTATCGAAGGCCTGCCTGGGGAGGTCGAAGGGCTCGGCCTGCTCGACGTCGAGACCGTGATGACGGGCGACAAGGCGCTGAGGTCGGTCGTCGGCGCGTGCCTCGCCAACGGCGCTTCCTTCCAGGGCTACGAAATGCATATCGGCCGCACGGCGGGACCGGATTGCGCCCGCCCGCTGCTGCGGCTCTCCGACGGGCGCGAGGACGGGGCGACGTCGCCCGATGGGCGCGTCATGGGCGCCTACGCGCACGGCCTCTTCGCCGACGACGCGCAGCGCGCGGCCTGGCTTGCGCCGCTCGGGGCGTCGAGCGCGCTGGCCTACGAGGCGACGGTGGAGCGCACGCTCGACGAGCTTGCCGCGCATCTGAGCGAGCATGTCGATCTCGACCGGCTGCTCAGCCTCGCACGATAAGCGCCAGCGCCCCGAGCGCGACCGCCTCGATCGCGCAGGCGGCGCGATAGAGCGTAAGCCCCCGCCTTATGTCCGCGGCCGTCGCCGCCGCGCGGCCCGCGCCCATATAGGCGTCGTCGACGCGCGTTTCGCCGTAGACGCGCGGCCCTGCAAGCTTCAACCCCAGCGCCCCCGCCATCGCCGCCTCGGGCCAGCCCGCGTTGGGCGAGCGATGCGAGGGCGCGTCGCGCCGGATCGCGCGCCAGCCTTCAGCCGGCCGCGCGCCCGGCGTGAGCGTTGCGGCGATCAGCAGCCACAGCGCCGCCAGACGCGAGGCCGGGAGATTGACGAGATCGTCGAGCCGCGCCGCCGCCCACCCGAAGGCGAGATAGCGGTCGTTGCGATGGCCGATCATGCTGTCGGCGGTGTTGATCGCCTTGTAGATCGCGCCGCCCGGCAGGCCGCCGAGCGCGAGCCAGAACAACGGCGCGACGATTCCGTCCGAGAAATTCTCGGCGAGGCTCTCGAGCGCGGCGCGCGCGACGCCGGCTTCATCGAGCGTTGCGACATTGCGCCCGACAATGCGCGAAACCGCCTCGCGGCCTGCGGCGAGGCCGTCGCGCTCCAAGGCGAGCGCGACCGCGCGCGCATGTTCGTCGAGGCTGCGCTGCGCTGGTAGGCTCGCGGCGATCACTGCGAGCGCGGCGAAGCCGAGAAGGCCGCGCGGCGCGATCCAAACGGCCACGCAAGCGAGCGCGGCGACCGGCGCGAGGTAGAGCGCGAGCACGAGAACGCCCGCCGCGCGGCCAAGCGCGAAGGAGGCGGCGGGACGGTTGAGCCGCGCCTCCAGAAAGGCGAGCCATGCGCCCATCCAGGTGACGGGATGCTCAATCGCGCGATAAAGAGGCGCGGGATAGCCGACCGCCGCCTCGATCAGGCAGGCGGCCAATGCGAGCGTCGGCGACGGAGCGAAAATCATGACGGCGGCGACGCCCTTCCCTGGATTCGAGGCGCTGGCCTATCACGGCGGCGATCTCGCCGTCGCGCGTCGTCTCGCCCCCGATGCGCCGGAGCCTTGGATCGATCTCTCCACGGGAATCAACCCGCATTCCTATCCCCTGCCCGCCCTCGCGCCGGAGGCCTGGACGCGCCTGCCCGATCGCGAGAGCGTCGCGCGGCTCGAAGCCGCGGCGGCGGCGCGCTACGGCGCGGCCGACCCGGCGCAACTCGTGGCCGCCGCCGGCTCGCAGCAGATCATTCAGACGCTCGCGCGCCTGCTCCCGGCCCGGCGGGTCGGCGTGCTGGGCGTGACCTACGCGGGCCACGAACGCGCCTGGCGCATCGCCGGGGCCACGGTCGAGCGCGTCGAGGACATCGCGCGGCTCGCCGATTTCGACCTCGGCGTCATCGTCAACCCCAACAACCCGGACGGGCGGGTCGTCGACAAAGCGCAGCTTTTTGCGCTCGCCCAGTCCTTCGCGGCGCGCGGGGGAATGCTGATCGTCGACGAAGCCTTCATGGATTTTGACGCCTCGGAGCAGTCGCTCGCGCCTGCCCTGCCCCCGGACGCGATCGTGCTGCGTTCGTTCGGCAAGGCCTATGGCCTCGCCGGGCTGCGGCTCGGCTTCGCCGTCGCGCCGCTCGGCATCGCCGACCAGCTGCGCGCCGCCCTCGGCCCCTGGGCGGTCAGCGGCCCGGCCATCGCCATCGGGCGCCTCGCGCTGTCGGATACGGCGTGGCGCGAGGCGGCCCAAGCGCGCCTTTCGGCCGACGCGGCGCGGCTCGACCGGCTGCTGATCGATGGCGGCTGGACGATCCTTGGCGGCACAAAGCTGTTCCGCCTCGCCGAGCGCAGCGACGCGCGGGTCGTCTTCGAGCGACTGCTACGAGCCGGCGTGCTGACGCGCCCCTTCGCCGATGCGCCGCATCTGCTGCGCTTCGGCCTGCCGGCCTCGGGCGAGAAATGGGAGCGGCTGACAGCGGCGCTGATCGGCTGAAGCTTCCAGGGGATAGCTCGCGTTCCCGTCTTGTCTCGCCGTCCTTGCGGGGCCACAAAGGGCGTTTCGGAACAACTCGCAGGGCCGTGTGACCGCCCCAAACGTCTTCACCATTCCCGCGGGCGAACCTTTCCTGCCGACCCTCGCGCGGGCGCTGATCGGCGGAACGCTGCTCGCCGGCTTTCCCGGCGCGGGCGGCCCGCTCGACCTCGCCAGCGCGACGATCTACGTGCCGACCCAGCGCGCCGCCGTGGCGCTGGCGAGCGCCCTGGTCGCCGCGAGCGGCGGCACGAGCCTCATCCTGCCGCGTATCGCCCCGCTCGGCGCCTTCGAGCCGACGCCCGGCGAACTCGGCCTCGCCCGGCTGGAAGACCCGCCGAGCGTCATTGCGCCAGACGCCGTCGGCGAACTGACGCGGCGCATGACGCTCGCGCGCCTCATCCGCGCCTGGGGCGAGGCGCTGCGCGGCGCGATCTGCCGCGTCGAAAACGACGGGCGGAAGGTGTTTGACGAAAGCGAACCGGCGCTGGTGGCGACGAGCCCCGCGCAGGCCTTCTCGCTCGCAGGCGATCTGGCGGCGCTGATCGACGATTTTCTCATCGAGGGTGTCGATCCCCAGCAGCTCGAAACGCTGGTCGCCGACGCCTTCGACCCCTATTGGCGGATCACGCTCGACTTTCTCAAGATCGCCTTCGCGCAATGGCCGGCCTGGCTCGCCGAGCGCCGGCTGATCGATCGCGTCGGCCGCGGCGCGCTCATGGTCGAGAACGAAATCCGCGCGCTCGAGGGCGCCCAGCGAGGGCCGACGATCATCGCCGGCTCGACTGGAACCAACCGCGCCACCGCCCGGCTGATCGGCGCGATCGCCCGCGCGCCACTCGGCGCCGTCGTGCTGCCGAATCTCGATCTGACTCTGGACGCGCGCGCCTGGGCGATGATCGGCGCGGTCGAGGGCGGCGGGATCGGCGCCGCCGGTCATCCCCAGGCGGCCATGCGTCGCCTGCTCGATCTGATCGGCGTCGCGCGCGAGGAGGTCCGTCCGCTCGGCGCGCCCTCCCCGGCCCTGCAAGCGCGGGCGCGCTATCTCAGCGAAGCGCTGCGCCCCGCCGATTCGACTGACGCCTGGGGCGAGCGCCGCGCCGCCGAGGGCCTCGCGGATGGCCTGCGGCGTGTCTCGATCCTGGTCGCCGAAGATGAAAACGAAGAGGCGCTGGCGCTCGCCGTCGCCATGCGGGAAACACTGGAGACGCCGGGCAAGACAGCGGCCCTGATCACGCCCGACGTCGCCATCGCGCGCCGCGTCGCGGCGGAGCTGGCGCGCTGGGGCGTGGAGGTCGAGGATTCGGCTGGCCGTGCGCTCGGCGAGACGGAGGCCGGCGTCTTCGCCCGTCTCGCGCTGGCGGCCGCGCGCGACGACGAGCCGCTCCCCCTTGTCGCGCTGCTCGCCCATCCGCTGGCCAGCCTCGGCCGCGAGCCCGAGGCGTTGCGCGCCGCCGCGCGGGCGCTCGAGCTCGGCGTGCTGCGCGCTGTCCTGCCGCCGTCGGGATTGCGCGACATCGACGCCCTGATGAAAAGCGCGCGCGACGCGGCGAACGACCGCTACGCCCACGAGGCGCGGCGGCGGCTCGTCGCGGCCGACTGGAGCGCCGCCGAGACGCTGCTGCGCGATTGCGGCACGATGCTCGCGCCGCTCCGCGCGCTTGGACCCGACGCGCCGCTCGGCGACTTCATCGCCGCCCACCGGAAGGCGCTCGATGCGCTGACGCGCTCAGCCGGGGACGACCTAAGCGACGAGCGATGGAGCGAGGCCTACGGCGGCGATGCGCTGCGCGATCTTTTCGAGGAGTGGGCGGAGGGCGCCGAGGGGGGCTTCGCTTGCAGCCTTTCCGACTATGCGGCGCTGTTCGAGACGGTGGTCTGCGGCGAGCGCGCCCCTGTCGGCCGCGCCGGTCATCCCCGCCTTCAGATCCTCGGCCTGCTCGAAGCGCGCTTGCTGTCGTTCGATCGCGTTCTGCTCGCCGGCCTCGACGAGGCGGTCTGGCCGCCGGCCGCCCAGACGGACGCCTTTCTCAACCGCCCGATGCGCGCGGCGCTCGGCCTTTCGGCCCCGGAACGGCGAATCGGCCAGACGGCGCATGATTTCGTCGCCGCGCTCGGCGCTCCGGAAGCAATCGTCAGCCGCACCAAGAAGCGCGGCGGCGCGCCGACCGTGGCCTCGCGATTCCTGCAACGCATGGGCGCCGTCGCGGGCGAAGCGGCGATGGCGGAAGCGGAGGCGCGTGGAGCGATCACGCTCGCCTGGGCGCGCTCGCTCGATCGGCCGGCGCGGTTCAGCCCGGCGCCACGACCCGCCCCGAAACCGCCGCGCGCGCTGCGCCCGACGCGGCTCAGCGTCACTCGCATCGAGACTTTGCGGCGCGACCCTTACGCGATCTTCGCCGAACACGTCCTCCGCTTGAGCCCACTCGATCCGATCGGCGCCGCCGCGGGCCCGCGCGAGGTCGGCAATGTCTGGCACGGCGCGCTGCAAGAATTCTCCGAAGCATTCCCCGCCGGAGACCTGCCCGCCGACGCGCTGGTGCGACTCATCGCCATAGCGGAGACGCGCTTTGCGCCGCTGCTCGCCGATCCCTCGTTCCGCGCGATGAACTGGCCGCGCATCGCGCAAGGATTCGCCGCCTTTCTCGCCTTCGACGCGAAGCGGCGCGTGGGAGCCGAGCGCATCCTCATCGAGCAGAGCGGGCGCCTCGACATCACCCTTCCCGATGGCGCGATCTTCGCCCTGACAGCGCGCGCCGACCGCATCGAAAGGCTTCGCGAAGGCGGCGCGGCGCTGATCGACTACAAGACCGGCGCGCCGCCAGGAAAACGCGAGGTTCAGGTCGGCTTCGCCCCACAGCTCACGCTCGAGGCGGCGATGCTCGCGCGCGGCGGCTTTGCCGGATTGACCGGCCTCAAGGCGATCGAAGCGCTGTACTTCAAGCTCGGCGGCCCCTCGGGCGGCGAAGTGAAGACGCTCGACTTCAAGGACGTCAGTTTCGCCGAGGTCGTGGAGTTGCACTTCGAAGGGCTCGTGACGCTGCTCGCGCAGTTCGCCGACCCTAAAACCCCCTATTTGTCGCGCCCTTATCCGAAATACGCCAAGAGCGCCGGCTCTTACGACCATCTCGCAAGGGTGAAGGAATGGTCGGCGACTGGGGGCCTGAGCGATGACGTATCGGGAGACGACGCATGAGCGCGCCCCGGCGTGACGCCCCTCTCCCCGTGCGGCTGGCCCAGCAGCGGGCCTCCAACCCGCGCGCCTCCGCCTGGGTGTCGGCCAATGCGGGTTCCGGCAAGACGCATGTGCTGGTGCAGCGCGTGCTGCGCCTGCTCATCGACGGCGCGCCGCCCTCGGCCATCCTGTGCCTCACCTTCACCAAAGCGGCGGCCGCCAATATGTCGGCGCGCGTCTTCAAGACGCTCTCGCGCTGGACCGGGCTCGACGACGAAGCGCTGGCGCGCGAGATCGAAAAAACCGGCGCCGCCTCGCCGGACGCCGCGCAGCTCGCTTTCGCTCGCCGGCTCTTCGCGCGCACCATCGAGACGCCGGGCGGCCTCAAGATCCAGACGATCCACGCCTTCTGCGAGCGCCTGCTGCATCTCTTCCCGTTCGAGGCCAACGTCGCCGCCGGCTTTCGCGTCGCCGAGGAGCGCGAGTCGGCGCTGCTGATGGCGGAGGCACGCGAGCGCGCCTTTGCGCGCGCGCTCGATTCGCTGGACCGCGGCGCCGCCATCGCCATGATCGCGCGCGAGGCGGGCGCCGAGGGCTTCGAGACACTACTGCAGGAAGCGCTGGCGCGGCGCGCGGGAATCGCTCGGCTCGGCGATGACGCGTCCTACGCCGCCGCGCTGCGGGAAGCGCTCGAGCTCGAGCCGGGCGACGACGCGGCGTCGATCAAACGGCAGATCGCTCGCGCCAAGCCTTACTGGGCGAGTTGGGCCGACGAACTCGCTTCCGGGTCGTCAAGCGACCAGAAGCTCGCCGAGAACCTGCGGACCGCCGCGCGGGCCGGCGATCTGGACGAAAGCGTCGCCGCTTATCTCGCCGCCTTCTTCACCGACAACGGCGAAGGCAAGCCGCGCGGCGGCGAAAGGCGAGGCCTCGTCACGCAGACCCTGGCCAAACGCCTGCCGGCATTGCCGCAGCGGCTGAGCGACGAGCAGGAGCGGCTGATCCCCCTCAGAGACCGCCTGCGCGGCGCAGAGGCGCTGGAGCGCAGCCTCGCGCTTGTCGGCGTCGCGCGCGCGGTCCTTCAGGAATACGCCCGTCTCAAGGGCGCTCGCGGCCTGCTGGACTTCGAGGATCTGATCGCCCGCACGCTGGCGTTGCTCGACCGCGCGGACGCCGCCTGGGTTCTCTACAAGCTCGACGCCGGGATCGATCACATCCTGGTCGACGAGGCGCAGGACACGTCCGAGGCGCAATGGGCGATCCTCGGCAGGCTGTGCGACGAATTTCTCTCCGGCGCGGGCGCGCGGGCGCGTCGGCGGACTTTCTTCGCCGTCGGCGACGAGAAGCAGTCGATCTTCTCCTTCCAAGGCGCTGCGCCAAAGATGTTCTCGGATACGCGGCGCGAGCTCGAGCGACGCCACCGCGAGGCGGAGCTCGATTTCGACTTCGTCCGGCTGGTGCTGTCCTTCCGCTCGGCGCCGCGCGTGCTCGAAGCGGTCGATCGCGTTTTCGCCGCCGAGACGGTCTGGCGCGGCCTGACGGGAGACGACGAACGGCCGCCGGCGCATGAGGCCTTCCATGATGATCTGCCGGGTCTGATCGAGGTCTGGGAGCCGATCAAGGCGGTGAAGGCCGCCGAGGGCGACGACTGGCGGATGCCGCTCGACGCCGCCTCGCGCGAAGACCCGCCGGTCGCGCTCGCGCGGCGTATCGCCGACGTCATCGCGCGCTGGCTCGCGCCAGGTTCGGCGGAGCGTGTGCGCGACCCCGAGACGCAGGAGACGCGCCGCATTCACGCAGGCGACGTCATGATCCTCGTGCGCTCGCGCGGCGCGTTCTTCGAGGCGATGATCCGCGCACTGAAAGAAAAGCACATCAAGACGGCCGGCGCAGACCGCCTGATCCTGCGCGATTCCATCGCGGTGATGGACCTCGTCGCGGTCGGGCGATCGGCGCTGCGGCCGGAGGACGATCTGACCCTGGCGGCGGCGCTCAAATCGCCGCTCGGCGGTCTCGACGACGACGATCTTCTTGCGCTCGCGCCCGAGCGCCCGGGTTCGCTCGCGGAAGCGCTGGCGTCGGCCGCTGAGCCGCGCTTCGCCGAGGCGCGCCGCCGCTTCGAAACCTGGCGTCGCCGCGCGGCGAATCATTCGCCCTATACGTTCTATGCCCGCCTGATGGGCGAAGACGGCGGCCGGCGCGCGTTGCTGTCGCGCCTCGGCCCGGAAGCCGGCGACGCGATCGACGAATTCCTCGCGCTCGCCCTCGCGCACGAGCGCAAGACCGCGCCGTCGCTACACGGCTTTCTCGCCGAGATCGAGGAAAGCGATTCCGCGATCAAACGCGACATGGAAAGCGCGGGCGACAGCGTGCGGGTGATGACGGTCCACGCCTCGAAAGGTCTCGAGGCGCCGATCGTCTTCCTGCCGGATACGTGCTCGGCGCCGCACGCGCGCCACGACGCCAAACTGATCGACCTCGCCGCGCAGGCGAGCGCGCCGCCGCTGTTCGTCTGGGCGCGCAGGAAAGCGGAAGACCCGCCCGCTCTCGCGGCGGCGCGCCAGCGAGCGCGCGAGGCCGCCGCTGGCGAGCACCGCCGCCTGCTTTATGTCGCGATGACGCGCGCGGCGCAGCGGCTGATCGTTGCGGGATATGAAGGGCTTCGGGCCCGCCCGCAGGACAATTGGCACGACCTGATGCGTCTCGGCCTCGGCGACACGCTGCAAGAAGCGCCCGCGCCATGGGGCGGCGACGATGTCGTCTTGCGTCTCGGCGAGACCGCCGGCGGCGAAGCCTTGGCGAGCATGCGCTTGCCTGAGGTCGCGGCGCCAAAGCCCGCCTGGCTCAGCGTCCCCGCGCCGCGCCAGACCGCGCCGACAACGTTGACCCCGTCCGGCGCGACGCGGCTGCCCGCGCGCGATGCGAGCCCCGCGAGCCGGCAGGCGGGTCTTCTTGTCCACATGCTTTTGCAACATCTGCCCGATGTCGGCGCCGAACGGCGCCGCGAAGTCGCCGAGCGCTTGCTTGAATTGCGCGCGAGCGCGCTTACATCGCGAGGAGCGCGCCGCGATCGCCGATCGCGCACTCACGGCGATTGAGCTCCCTTCGCTTGCGCCTTTGTTCGCGCCGGGATCGCGCGCGGAAGTCGCGGTCGCCGGCGCGATTGCGCGCGAGGGGCTCGCGGCGCTGAATTTTTCGGGGAGAATCGACCGACTCGCGGTCGCCGAGGACGCGGTCAGGATCGCCGACTTCAAGAGCGGAACGTCTTCGTCTTCGGCGAATCAGCGTGCCTATGTCGCGCAGCTCGCGCTCTATCGCGCAGCGCTCGCGCCGCTTTATCCTGACCGCCCGGTGCGCGCATATTTGGTCTGGCTCAGCGACGCGAAGGCGGTCGAGATCGACGCCGCCGAGCTTGACGCAGCGCTCGCCTGCGTCTCGGAGGATTCGCAGGCCCCGGCGCCGTGATTCGGCGGGTCATAGCAGCAAAAAGCTAACGCCTTGATAAGGCCGCATTTTGTCGACAAGTTTTCGCGCCATGAAAACGAGCGTTGTTGGGCCGCATCGCGGCCGACGTATCGCCCGGGGCGGTCGAACGAAGAATTGGGGCCGAACATTGGCGGCCCTGACAGTCGTTATCGCGCCGCTCACGGCCTTCGCCGAGACCACGCCCACACCTACGGGCATGGTGCGTTACGATCATCCAGTTTATCGCCACGGCCATCTTGTGCTGTGGCACGGCGCGTGGCGCGGAGGCGCGAAGAAAGGCGATTCGCAGGACACGGCGAACGCGCCCGCCGCCAAGCCCGACGCGGCGAAACCGCATGAATTCTCAGTGCTTGTCGACTCCGACGACGCTGGCGCAGCGCGTCTGGCCGCGGACCTGATCGCGGCTCTCCAGACGACAGGCGCCAAGGGCCATGTCATTGCCGGCCGCACCTCCCCGGCTGCGCTCGCCAAGGCCGTGCAGACCGACGGCGCGGACCTCGCGATCGCGCCGATGGACGCCCTGATCGGCAATGACAAGGCGACCGCCGACTGGCGTGACAAGGGCCCGTACATCGCTGAGATTGGCTCCGAGACAGTCGAGGTCGTCGCCCCGCGCAACGCGACCGATCTGCGCGCGCTCGCCGGCCACGATGTCGGCTTCGGCGCCGCGGACAGCTCTGGAGCGGCGACCGCGGCGACGCTGTTCTCGCACCTCGGGGTCGACGTCAATCCGTCCTACGGAGCGCTCGACAGCGCCCTTTCCGACCTCGCCTCGGGCAAGCTCGCCGCGGTCGTCGCCGTCGGCGCCCAATCCTCCAAAGCGCTTGCCGATTTCGGCAAGGATGGGCGCTTCCATCTCATTTCGATTCCCTGGACGCCAGCGTTGCAGTCGCTCTATGCGCCCGCGCGCCTTACCGCCAAGGACCACCCCAACCTCATCGCCGCCGACGAAAAGATCGACACGCTGGCGGCGCCGCGCGCGCTGATCGCCGTCGACGCGGCGCCCGGCTCGCCGCGCGCGGACCAGAACGCCGATCTGACGAAGTCCTTCTTCGACGGCTTCGACAAGTTGCTCGGCGCGGATAACGACGCCACGTGGCGGGACGTCAATCTCTCCGCCGGGGCGCCGTGGCCTCGGTTACGCGCCGCGCAGGCCTGGGTCGACCAGAAGGCGAGCCCGCCGAATTCATCGCTGGACGCGTTCCGGACGGTCGCCAAGACCGTCGCGGTGACGAACGGAGGTCCGGGCGCGCAGGATTCCGACCGGCTGTACGACAGTCTGATGCAATGGCGCAACGAGGGGCAATGAGGGGAAGCGACGCATGTCCATCCTGCTGAAGGCCGTCGCCGGCCTGTTCGCTGGCGCGATTGTCGGCGTCCTGACTTTTGCGTTCTTTCCGCGGCTCGAGCCGGCGGCCGTCGCCATGAAACCGGCGGTCGAACAGCCGAAATTCGTGTCCGCGGCGATGGCCGCGTCCACCCCGGCGAACGCCGCGCCCGGCCCTGCTGCGAATGCAGCGGCGAGCCCAGCCGCGAACGGCGCTCAGAGCGCCGACAAGGCGGCGATGGAAAAGCTGGCCATGGCCTTGCGCGGGGCCTCTCCGCAAGCAGACAGCTCGACCGAAACCCGCGCGCTCGTCGCGCCGGTGAGCGCTGGGGCCGCCGGCACGACCGACAAAGCATTGCGGCTGCGCGCCCAGGGCCTTGTTGAGCTGGCGACGGGCGATATTGCTGGCGCCCGCGCCTTCCTCGAACGCGCCGCCGAGATCGGCGACGCGCGCTCCCTGCTTGTGCTCGGCGACACCTATGATCCGGCGACGCTCAATCGCTTGGGCGCGCTCGGGCTCAAAGGCGACCCCGCCCGCGCGCGGGACTATTACGCGCGCGCGCTCTCCGCGGGCGTGGCCGGCGCGCGCGACCGCGTCGCGTTGCGGGATCCCCAGCAGTACTGACGGGATCGGACAGGCGCGCGGCCTAGGGCGAATTGCAATCGGGTTGAACCGTCATTGCGAGGAGCGCAGCGACGAAGCAATCCATGCATCCACTTGGCGCTGCTGGTTTGCTTCGCTTCGCTCGCAATGACGGCGCTGGTTCGAACCAAGCGCCATTCGCTCTAGACTCCTCAACTGCCGCGCGCTACCGCCCCACCCGCGAGAGGATGTCTCGCAAGGGATCGGTCGTCCAGGCGGCGTTGACGAAGTCGTCGTGACGCGCGTCGCTGGCGTCGATGAAGGCGACGACGCCGGGCCTTAGGCTGCCGGGCACGCCCTCCTCGACCGGAACGCCGGCGCGCTGCAGGCGAGCGCGCAGCAACTCGTTTCCCTCATGCGACGAATTCGAATAGGCGCTGACGAAGAACGCGCTGGACCGCGCGCTCTCGACCCAATTGGCGAATTTCTCTTCCTCGCCGTAGAGCGCGTCGAGCAGAATCACGCCGCGAATTCGGCTCGCCGCGCCGCCGACCGCGAGCGAATAGGCCGCCGGCACGTAGCCGCCGCTGTAGGCGACGATGATGACCGGCATGCGCCGGAACGCTGCGCGGGAAGAGCCGGGGTAGAGATCCGCGAGCTTGCTTTCCGCCTCGTCGAGGAACTGCGCGAAGGCGCCGGGCCGCCAGAAGTTGCCGGCGCTCGAATCGGCCGCGTCGACCGCGAGCTGCGGCGCGACAAGCACGGCGTTGAGTTCGGATTGCGCAAGTTGGCGCGCGGTCTGCTGGCGCTCCAACACGTCGCGCGACAGGGTCGCCTGGTTGCCGTGGAAGAAAACGATGAGCGCGCCGGGCCGGCTGGGATCGAAGGCGTCGCCGGTCGCGAAGAGCACGTGGCGATCGTTGTAGGTCGTGTCTTCGAACAGCAGCCCGCCGCGCGGCGAGGAATGCGCCAGGCGGCCGTCGCTGCTGGCGTCGAGAAAAGGGCGAGGTTTGTCGTGGCGCTCGTCGGGGGGAATGTCGCCGCGATAGGGAAAGGCCGAATTGTTGAACTCTTCGAAGGCGACATTCGCGCCGTCGGTTTGCATGAACTTCGAGGAGGGTTGCGTTATCGAAACGCTCGTCTTCGGCGACGGCGGGCTGGCGCAGGCGCCGAGCGCCAACGCCATTCCGACCGCTGCAGGCGCCATCCGTGGACGTCCCGGTCGAACGTTCATCGTCGAACCCCCCAGCTAGACGCGATCGCCCGTTATGCCGGGCGCGTCGGCGCGTCCTTCAAGATTACGCCAAAGAACGACGGCAGCGCCAGAAGATAGGCGCAGCCCGCGATCTCGATCACCGCGCCGAGTCCAAAGTTGGTGGCGATGACCGGCGCCGCGGCCGCTCCGATGACGGAGAAGCAGCCGTTGACGCCCCAAGCCCAGATGAAGAGGTGCTCCTTGCCGAGCCGCCCGAGCGTCGTCATCGCGGTCGGCATGGGGAAGCCCATCAGGAAAGCGGGCGGCGCAATGAAGAGGAAGCACAGCACGAGGCGCGCGGCATAAGGCAGCGCGCCGATCGCGTCGAGCGCAACATTGAGGAATAGCGCGTAGCCGATCAGCAGCGCGCCGATCGCCAGAAAGATGACCGGCATGATCGTGCGCATGTTCGGCAGGATGCGCTCCGACAGGAGCGCGCCCAGCCCTGAGAAGACCAGCATGCCGGTGATGAGAATGGACGCCGAGACGGTGGGGTTGCCGAGCGCCATCACGAAATGGGCGATCAACCCAACCTCGACCATGATGTAGCCGGCGCCGAGACAGGCGAAATAAACGACGCTGAGGAATTTGCCGCGCGACTTGGAGAAGATCGAGCGCCAACCCCAAATCAGGGGGATGGCGAGCAGCACGGCGGCCGTCAGGCAGGCGACGCCGAGCGTCGCCCAAATCAGGAGATAGCCCCACTCGTCCTGCAACAGTTCGAGGCGATCGAGGACGCGGGGAAGATCCATCGTCTTCACGTAAGCGGCGAAATAGGGCGAGTCGTTCGTCAGCTTGCGCGTGTTGAAGACGTACCGATCGGCGACGGTCTGCCACCCCCCGTCGATCAGTGTGTGCCAGGCGAGGCGTCCGAGCACCGTCGACGGCAGCACGCCATCGTCAGGCTTGGCGCCCGGCGGCGCAGCGTCGGGGCCGGCCGGATCGCTCGGCGCCGTCGGGTCGGCGGCTTCCGCCGGCGCGGGAGGCCCACCGGCGGCGCCGGAGAAGATCTGCGCGACATAGCCGTCGAGCGTGCGATCGGTCTGCGAGCTGTCGTAAAAGAGGCCCGGCGCATAGATCTCGTCGAACGACATGTCGTGCGTATGTTTGCGCAGCTTGGCGATCTCGTCCGCGGTGAAGCCGCCGCGTTTGTAGAGCACCGTCGCGGTCGAGAGGTAGGACGAGACGACGTAGAACGAATCCGCCATATGCGCGCCGTCGACGTCGCGCGCGGCGGCGGCCATGGTCGTATAGAGCTTGAGGATCGACTTCGGCGGCTCTTCCTTGTTCCAGACCGTCACCGACAACACGCCGCCGTCGCTCAGCGCGCGCATGTAGGTTTCCATCGCCTCCTGCGTGTAGACGAACTTCTCGACAATCGGGAAGCCGCCCGGATTAGAGAGGCCGACCGAATCGGCGAGGCTCAGGTCGATGACGTCGAAGCGCTCCTTCGTCTGCGCGAGGAAGTGGCGGCCCTCGTAGTCGATCACGCGGACCTTGCCGAGAATGTCGCCGGTGAAGTCCCTGATGACCGGATCGTGGAAAGCGGCGAGGACGGCTGGATTGCCTTCCGCGATCGTGACGTCCTTGGCCCCCGACCGCAGCGCCAGCGCGGTCGAAATGCCGCCGCCGAATTGCGTGATGAAGGTCTTGGGCGCCGACTTGATCACGTAGGGATAGAACATCGGCAGATAGCGGAAATACGCCGTGTCCTTTGCCGGCAGGTCGCGGATGATGCCGATCGGCCCGTCACTGTCGATGTAGAGCGCGAGGTAAGCGTTCGCCGGCATTTCCGGCAGGTTGAAGCCGGCGTTGTCGGACAGGCCCGGCGCGAAGTGCAGATAGGAGCTCGAATAGGCCTCGATATAGCCGAACGGCGAAATGCTCTCGTAGACCCTCTTCGAATCGGGGAATTTACGGGCGTAGGCGACGCCCTTGTAGTCGTTGACCGCAAGGCGGCTGAGGCCGAGCGCCGGCGCGGCGACGAAATGGCCGCCGAAGGCGATTAGCGCGAGCGCCACATAGGCGCCGACCGCGCGCCTGCCTCCGGGACCGAACGACCACGCGAGGCAGGCTGCCGCCCACAAGGCGAGCGGCGCGGCGATCAGATTGGCGGGCGTGAACACATACATCGCGCCAAGCACGACGAGGCCGCACAAGCCCGAGCCGGCGAGATCAGCGAAATAAACGCGCCCGAACGTGCGATTGCTCTTGAGGAAGATGCAGCCGAGAAAGACGGCCCCGGCGAGAAACGGCGTCAGCGAGGCGAGGAAGATCTCGAGCAGCTTCCACTTCTGCGCCGGATCGGAGATCAGGAAGATCGCGTTGAAGCCGAGCTGCTGGATATAGAGGTTGGCCGCCACGGCGAGCGGGCCGAAGAGGCCGAGCGCGACGCTCGCGGCCAGCCGCCAATTGCGCTCGAACCAGCGCTTGGCGACGCACATCACCGCGCTGGTGAGGCCGAAGCCAAGCATAGCCAAGCTCACCACCAGCGAGCCGAAATGCGCCCAGCTGCCGACGGAGAACACGCGCATCACGTCGATCTGCAGCGCGATCACCGCGCCCGCCGCGAGACCGACGGCTAGATAGAGCGCGACGCGCCCGCGCGCGTCGAGCGAGATGTCATCGCCGGCGCCGATCGCCGGCGAGAAGCCTTCGCCTGCCGTGGAAAGATCGTTCATGCTCGAAGGCTCCGCACACGCAAGACGACTGCCGCGCCCTCACACGCACCAGCTTGCCGGGCGTGGAGAAGCGAGACCGTCAATTGTTGTGCGTACCCTTGATGGCCTCGCCCTCGAGCTTGGTGAAGGGCACGAAGGGCACGATGCGGCCGCCGTAGATGTCCGAGCGCGCGACAGTGATCGAGCCGTCGTCGGCCTTGGTCTTGACCACCTTGAGGACGCGCTGCGCGCCGGGCGGACCGACCGGGATCACCATGATGCCGCCGGTCTTGAGCTGCTGCAGCAACGGCGGCGGAACGTGGTCGATGCCGCAGGTGACGATGATCTTGTCGAACATGATCGGGCCGCCGTCAGCCGGCGTCGCGGCGGCGGCGGGCGTCGCGCTCGCCGCAGGAGTCGCGCTTGCCGCAGGCGTCGCGGCGGCCGCAGGCGTCGACGGCGCCTCGACCCAGCCGTAGTAGCCATCGGCGTTGCGGGTCTGGATCGCCTTGAACTCGGTGTAGCCGTCCTTGATCAGGCTGTCGTAGATGCCGCGGGTGCGTTCGGCGAGCGGCTTGATGATCTCGATCGTGTAGACTTGGTCGGTGAGGTGCGACAGATAGGCCGACTGGTAGCCCGAGCCGGTGCCGATCTCGAGCACCTTCTCGCCCCGCTTGGGATCGATGGTCGAGGTCATGCGGCCGACGATATGCGGGCCGGAGATCGTCACGCCATAGCCGATGTCGAGGAAGGCGTGCTCATAGGCGCGGCCGAGATTCTGCGGCAGAACGAATTTCTCGCGCGGGGTGAGCAGGAAGGCGCGCTTGTGACGGTCGTCCCAGATGTCCTCGTTACGCACCAGGGCGACGAAGCGATCGAATCGCTCGCCGAGAAACTTCGGATCTTCGCCGCGCTGGGCGACGCCCCAGGCGATGAACTTCTCCCGATTGTCCATCGGCGGATTCATGTCGAAGGTGAACGGCGTCGGCACATTGGCCAGCGCGAGGCGGGACGCAAAGACGCCGCTCGCAAGTGCAGCCGCTCCGGCCAGAAACTGTCGTCGTTGCACCAAGGCCTCCTTGGATTGAATCTCGGAAATCCATTAGCGGCCTGATAACGCAATTCGCAGAAAAACGCGACACAGGAATTTTCGGCTCGCCGCTCAGCGCCCGGCGATTGCGCAGTCGTGGTCCTGCAAGTCCTCGGCGTGGCCGCCGCCCGTCAGTCCGGCCTGGTCCGCCAGCAGCACGAAGCCCGGGCTGCCCGCGAAATCGGCGCCGACGGCGATCAACGTCTCGAGGCCCATGTGGTCCTTGGCGCCGGGCACCCCGTCAGCGAGCAGGCGGAACGGCGCGGCGTCGGAAAGATCGACCGAATCGAGGCGGCGCGCCCAATAGCGGCGCCCTTTCAAAGGCTCGCTCATCACCCGCCACTCAGCGTCAAGCGAGCCCTTATAGGCGGCGAGAGCCGCGGCGACGGTCTTGTCCATGCAATCGATGTGCAGGTGGAATTGGTCCTGGCTGCGCGAGAATTCCGAGTTGATCGAGACGCCGACCGCCTCGCGCGGCAAAGCGTGGCCAAGCTTGGCCTCCAACGCGTCGCGATTCGCCCAGGCGTAGGCGAAATAATTGGGCGCGTCGGGCGCGAGGATCTTCGCGTCCTCGATCCCTGTGACGCGGGCCGTCGGGATCGCGAGATATTGCGCCACGCCACGCAGGTCTTTCAGGAGCGCAACGCCCCGCTCCTCGCCGTGCGAAAGATCGATGCGCTCGCATGGCTTCGGCCCCTGCCCGGCCTCGGCGTGGGGCGCGCATTGATCGTGCACGATCTCCCACAACGCCATGCGGTCGGCGTGAGCCGACGCCGCCGCGAACAGGACGACGGCGGCGGCGAGGGGGCCAACCAGCCCCCTGAGGATTTTAGAGTTGACGGCTATCATGGCGGCAGGCTCGGCAGCGAAGACTTTCAGGCGACTATGGCGTTCTGGGCATACGGAAATATGTCAGTCCGGGGATGACGAGGTCGCGGCTCCGGCTTCGCTCGCAGACCGCCGCTCGGAGAACACGACGGCGAGGCGGCGCCCCCCGAGGGATAACGTCGCACACACAATCGCCGAAGGACGCTTCGAGCGCCACTCAAGCGGGCGCTATGGGAGGATTTGCGCGAGCAAGCCGCGGGCTGATCGGCGGCTTGGCCAAGGCGCGTCGCCAGGGACGCGGGAATGCGCCGCATCGCCCGGCGAACGGCGAGCAAAGGCCGGATCGACTATTTCTCGCTGCGAAAGCCGGGCGCGCCGCCTTCGCCGAGACCGCCGATATGAGCCTGGGAGTAGCGCTCGACGCCGATCCGCTTGATGAGATCGATCTGCGTCTCGAGGAAGTCGACATGGCCTTCTTCGTCGGCCATCAACGCTTCAAACAGATCGCGGCTCGGGTAGTCCTTCACCTGCAGGCAATATTCGGCCCCCTCCTGATAGAGGGCGCGCGCCGACATTTCGATGGCGAGGTCCGCCTCCATGATTTCTTGGACATTTTCACCGATCCGCAACGGATTCAGCGTTTGCAGATTGGGGAACCCCTCGAGAAATATGATGCGGTCGGTGAAGCGATCGGCGTGGACCATTTCCTCGATCGATTCCTCGCGCCACTTCTTCGCCAGGGCGTTGAAGCCCCAATTGTCGAGCAACCGATAGTGCAGCCAGAACTGGCTGATCGCGGTCAGCTCGTGGCGCAGGCCGAGATTGAGATATTCGATGACTTTCGTATCGCCCTGCATGATGTCACCAGCCTCGTTGTCGCCACGCAAAAGGTTCGGCGCCACTGCCGACGCGCGACGACACGCCAGCCCACTTCACTCCGCGGCCAACGGCAGCGGCGCCTGATGCGCTTCCTCGTTCGGACAAGTTTCGCAGCCGACGTGGCAATTGGCAATATGCGCTTCGGCGAGCAACGCCCGGACGGTCGCAATGCAGCGACCGCAGCGCGGCGCGCAGCCGAGGCAACGATAGGCCTGGGCCGGCGAACTGGGTCGCGCAACATCACCATTCTTCAGTGTTGCCAGGATTTGCGTATCCGATAGGACATTGCACGAGCAGACGATCAATGGGCCACCGTATTTTAGAGTCTTTGTAATGTAGGGAGCGATTACTTTCTTACTTAGAGACAGCGTCGAGGGATGGCAAGCCGAACGCATCGCCCGACGCAATAGAACAGCCTCTCGTCTACACGAACCGATTCCGGAGATTGCTTCCGCCGCCTCCGTCAAATCAGCGGCGGCGAGAATAGAATAGCACCGCGCGAAAGGGGGACGCCGGTTCGGCGCTAGAGCATGCTGCCCTTGATGGAATCGCGACCGTCTAACCACCTCATCCTGAGCGTAGGTCAAACTCAATGCAGCACGATCTAAAAGCGCAGACAATTCAGGCTTCTAAACCAAAGCGAATTGCGTTTCGGTCGAAGCGGCTTTCCGCCGGCGCCTTTCACGGGCTTACTCGGGCGGCGCCCCTTGTCATGCCCACGAAAGCTGCATCCAGGCGGCAAAGGCCTGCGGCGGTTGTCTAGACCCCAACTTTCGCGGAGTGACAGCAGCGCTGCGTCAACCGAGAAGCAAAATGTTTTAGACTGTGCGGCGGTCGATCAGTCGCCGCACACGGTCTAGCCTTGGCGTCCGAAGCCGCTAGCCGCCCAGTTGTCGATCGTCGAACGTCGGCGAAATCGGCGCCGCCCCGCGCCGACCGGACCGGCCCGCAACTCACATGTGAATCGCGCGCTTGGCGACCGCCATCGCGGCCTCTTTGACGGCTTCCGACATCGTCGGATGCGCGTGGCAGGTGCGCGCCAAATCCTCGGACGAGCCGCCGAATTCCATCAGCACCGCCGCCTCGTGGATCATCTCGCCGGCGCCGAAGCCGACGATGTGGACGCCGAGCACGCGGTCGGAGGCCGCATCGGCGAGCACCTTCACGAAGCCGTCGGTGTGGCGCATCGCGCGCGCGCGGCCGTTGGCGGTGAACGGGAACTTACCGACGCTGTAGGCGACGCCGGCCGCCTTCAACTCCTCCTCGGTCTTGCCGACGCTCGCGACCTCGGGGCTCGTGTAGACGACGCCGGGAATGACGTCGTAGTTCACGTGACCCGCCTGCCCCGCGAGGATCTCGGCCAGCGCGACGCCTTCATCCTCCGCCTTATGTGCGAGCATCGGCCCGCGAACGACGTCGCCGATCGCGTAGACGCCCGGGACGTTGGTGGCGAAATGGCTGTCGATGACGACCTGTCCGCGCTCCGTGGCGACGCCGAGCGCCTCCAGGCCGAGGCCGTCGGTATACGGGCGGCGGCCGATCGCCACCAGCACGACGTCCGCTTCGAGCGCGATCGGCTCGCCGCCGGCCACCGGCAGGATCGTCGCCTTGGCGCCCGAGGCGCTCTTCTCGACGCTCGCCACCTTGTGGCTGAGATGGAACTTGAAGCCCTGCTTCTCCAACATGCGCTGGAATTGCTTGGCGACCTCGCCGTCCATACCCGGCAGAATGCGGTCGAGGAATTCGACCACCGTCACTTCGGTTCCCAGGCGCCGCCACACCGAGCCGAGCTCGAGGCCGATTACGCCCGCGCCGACCACGATGAGCTTCTTGGGCGGCTTGGCGATATCGAGAGCGCCGGTGGAGGAGATGATCGTCATCTCGTCGATCTCGACACCGGGCAGGCGCGCGACGTCCGAGCCGGTGGCGATGACGATCGACTTGGCTTCGAGCGTCGTCTCCTTGCCGTCGGTCTTGACGACGAGTTTGCCAGGCGCGGCGATGCGCGCCTCGCCGACGACCCAATCGATCTTGTTCTTCTTGAAGAGAAAGGCGACGCCGTTGACGTTGGCGGCGACGGTCTCGTCCTTGTGCTTCATCATCGCCGGGAGGTCGAGCTTGGGCGGCGCAACGACGACGCCGAGCGGCGCGAGGCCATGTCCGGCCTCCTCGAACATCTCCGAGGCGTGCAGCAACGCCTTGGACGGGATACAGCCGACATTGAGGCACGTGCCGCCGAGCGTCGCGCGCTTTTCGACGACGGCGACCTTCATGCCGAGCTGCGCCGCGCGGATCGCGCAGACGTAGCCGCCCGGGCCGGCGCCGATGACGATGAGATCATAAGACATTGGAACGCTCTCTTCTTGATCGAATGCAGTTTCGCAATTCAGTGCGTCTCGTCAGATCAGTTTGACCGGCGGGACGCCCGCCGTCGCGGCGCGCTGGGCGAACCGCTTGTCGAAGGTGGCGAAGGCTTCGCAGCCGCGGCTTAGCGCCAGATGCAACGCGTTCGCGAAATCGAGTCCGGCCTCGGCCATGCGAAAGGCGCGCCGCACCGCCGCCGCCTCGCCGACGGTGACCGTCTCGATGCCGCAGAAGGCCTCCAGCGCGCGCACGACCTGAGAGGCCGAGAATCCATAAACGCTGCGCAGCACCCACTCACACTCCAGGATGACGGTCGGCGCGACATAGACCGGGCCGTCGACGACCACGGCGCGGGCACGCTCGGCCTGCGCATCGTCGTCCTTCACGAGGAAGCGGACGACGACGTCAGTATCGACCGCGAGCATGACGTTTGCGCATCTCCTCGGCGATCGCCGCGTCGAAGTCCTCGATCTTGGCGCGGTTGCCTTTAGGCTGCAGGCAACCGAAGACCGAGACGGGATCGACCAGCGCAAAGGGGCGCGCCGGCCGCAGCAGGACGCCGTCGTCGGTTTCCTCGACGATTAGCTCCCGGCCCGCGTCCCAGTTCTTGGCGTCGCGAACCGCCTTGGGCAGGATCACCTGCCCCTTGGTCGAGAGGATCGTCGTCGCCGTTTTCGCCTGCGCCACTGCGCGGCTCCTATCGGGAGGTAAGACGAGAGTAAGATAGGCGCCCGCCGCCGGGCCGCAAGCGCCCCGCCGGCTGAGCTTTTCGTTCAGAGATCCAGCACGAGCCGCGCAGGATCCTCGAGCGCGTCCTTGACGCGCACCAGGAAGGTCACAGCCTCCTTGCCGTCGACCACGCGGTGATCGTAGCTGAGCGCGAGATACATCATCGGACGGATCTCGATCTTGCCGGCGATGACGACCGGGCGGTCCTGGATCTTGTGCATCCCCAGAATGCCGGACTGCGGCGCGTTGAGGATCGGGGTCGACATCAGCGAGCCGTAGATGCCGCCGTTGGTGATCGTGAAGGTGCCGCCCTGCATCTCGTCGATCTTCAGGCTGCCGTCGCGCGCCCGCTTGCCGTAGTCGGCGATCGACTTCTCGATGCCGGCGAGCGACAGCGCGTCGCAATCGCGCACGACGGGGACGACCAAGCCCTTGTCGGTGCCGACCGCGATGCCGAGGTGGTAGTAGTTCTTGAAGACGAGGTCCGCGCCGTCGATTTCGGCGTTGACCGCGGGAATCTCCTTGAGCGCCTGCACGCAGGCCTTCACGAAGAAGCCCATGAAGCCGAGCTTGACGCCGTGCTTCTTCTCGAAGACGTCCTTGTAGCGCGCGCGCAGCGCCATCACCTCGCTCATGTCGACCTCGTTGAAGGTCGTCAGCATGGCGGCGGTGTTCTGCGCGTCCTTGAGGCGGCGGGCGATGGTCTGCCGCAGCTTGGTCATACGGACGCGCTCTTCGCGCGCGGCGTCGTCCGGACCGGAGGGCGCGCGCAGCGCCACCGGCGCGGCGGGGGCCGGCGCGGCGGCGGGCTTGGACGCCGGGACGCGCGAAATTTCGTCGAGCACGTCGCCCTTGAGGACTTGTCCGCGCTTACCGCTGCCGGCGACGGTCGAGAGGTCGATCGCATTCTCCGCGGCGAGCTTGGCCGCCGACGGCGCAGCCGGCATCGCGGTCGGCGCGGGCGCGGCCGGCTTGGCGGCGGGAGCGGGAGCAGGAGCAGCAGGGGTCGGCGCTGGCGCCACGGCGGCGGAAGCGTCCGCCGCGCTGAGGCCGCCCAGCAATGCGCCGATCGCCACCGTCTGGCCGGTGTCGGCGACGATTTCCGACAACACGCCAGCGGCCGGCGCGTTGACTTCGACCGTTACCTTGTCGGTCTCGAGTTCGACGAGCGGCTCGTCCGCCTTCACGACGTCGCCGCGCTTCTTGAACCATTTGCCTACCGTCGCCTCGGAGATCGACTCGCCGAGCGTAGGGACCCGAATTTCTGTCGCCATTGTTCAATCGCGCCGAAGGCGCCCTTCTTTTAGGGAGATATTGAGGAGACCGGCGCCTTCCCGTCGCCGGGGCGCACGGCGATCGCCGGCATCAAATACAATTCGTAAACGAAGTCTTGGTTCGCGAGCACGACCGGATCACGATCCAGCAGGCCCCGCAGCGCCTCGAGCGAGACCGCCTCGATGATGGCGACGCCCCACCCGCCGGCGGGATCCGCCACCGCCCCCATCGCGATCACTGTCCCGGCCTCGACGAACGGGCGCCAATAGACTTGATGGGCGCCCATCAGCGCCCGCTCCTCCTGCGTCATGTCGACGACGAACGTCGGACGCGGCGGGTTCAGGCGGCAAAGGAAATGCGGCATGGCGGATCCTCCTTCTCTGCCAGGTCGCAGGTCAGGGGAATGCTTCGCTTACGCGAAGCACTCGTCCATGAACGCTTTGAGCTGCGCGAGATGCTTCGACATCAAGCCGGTCGCAGTCGCCGCGGAGGCAGGGCGACCCGCATAGCGCGCGCGCTTCGCCTTGCCGGCGACCTGGCCCAGCACCCACTCCAGATACGGCTCGACGAAGGTCCAGGGCCCCATGTTCTTGGGCTCCTCCTGGCACCAGATCAGATCTGCCCTCTTGAAGCGCGACAGCTCCTTGACGAGGCTCTTGAGCGGGAACGGATAGAGCTGCTCGACGCGCAGGATGTAGATGTCGTCGATACCGCGCTTCTCGCGCTCTTCGTAAAGGTCGTAGTAGACCTTGCCCGAGCAGAGGATCACGCGACGGATCTTGTCGTCGCGCACGAGCTTGATCTTCTCGCCCTTGTGCGTCTCCGCCATGTCCCACAGCAGACGATGGAAGCTCGAGCCCGCCGAAAGCGCCTCGATGTTCGACACGGCGCGCTTGTTGCGCAGCATCGACTTCGGCGTCATCACGATCAAAGGCTTGCGGATTTCCCGCTTGAGCTGCCGGCGCAGCACGTGGAAGAAGTTCGCCGGCGTCGAGGGCGCGACGACCTGCATGTTGTCTTCGGCGCACATTTGAAGGTAGCGCTCGAGACGCGCGGAGGAATGCTCAGGCCCCTGCCCCTCGTAGCCGTGGGGCAGCAGGCAGACGAGGCCCGACATGCGCAGCCACTTGCGCTCGCCGGAGGAAATGAACTGGTCGAACACGACCTGGGCGCCGTTGGCGAAGTCGCCGAACTGCGCCTCCCACAGCGTCAGCGCGTTCGGCTCGGCGAGCGAATAGCCGTACTCGAAGCCGAGCACCGCTTCTTCCGACAACATCGAGTTGATGACCTCGTAACGCGCCTGCCCGTCCCGGATATGATTGAACGGGATGTAGCGCGCTTCGGTCTGCTGATCGATCAGCACGGAGTGGCGTTGCGAGAAGGTGCCACGCTCACTGTCCTGGCCGGACAGGCGGACGGGGAACCCTTCGTCGAGCAGCGAGCCGAAGGCAAGCGCTTCGGCGGTGGCCCAATCGATCCCGTCGCCGTTCTGGATCGTCGCGCGGCGGTTGTCGAGGAAGCGCTGGATCGTCTTGTGCACGCTGAAGCCGGCAGGCGGCGTCGTGATGCGGTCGCCGAGCTGCTTAAGACGCGCGATCTCAACCCCGGTCTCGCCGCGACGGTCGTCGTCGGCGAGGTCCTGCGCCGCCTTGAAGCCGGCCCAGCGACCGTCGAGCCAATCCGCCTTGTTGGGGACGTAGGACTGGCCTGCCTCGAACTCCGCGTCCAATCGATGGCGCCAATCGGCGCGCAACTTGTCGACTTCACCCTGCGTGACGATGCCCTCGTCGACGAGCTTCTTGGCGTAGATCTGCAACGTCGTCGGATGCGAGCGGATGTTGCGGTACATCAGCGGCTGCGTGAAGCCCGGCTCGTCGCCCTCGTTGTGCCCGAAGCGGCGATAGCAGAACATGTCGATGACGACGGGCTTGTGGAAGCGCTGCCGGTATTCGGTGGCGACCTTCGCACAGAACACCACCGCCTCGGGATCGTCGCCGTTCACATGGAAGATCGGCGCCTCGACGAGCTTGGCGACGTCCGACGGATAGGGCGAGGAGCGGGAGTAGCGGGGATAGGTCGTGAAGCCGATCTGGTTGTTGACGATGAAATGCAGCGAGCCGCCGGTGCGATGGCCGCGCAGACCCGAAAGTCCGAAGCATTCCGCGACGACGCCCTGGCCGGCGAAGGCCGCGTCGCCGTGGATCAGCAGCGGCAGCACCTTCACACGCTCGATGTAGTCGTTGAGCTGGTCCTGCTTGGCGCGCACCTTGCCGAGCACCACGGGATCGACGATCTCCAGATGCGACGGGTTGGCGGTCAGCGACAGATGGACCGTGTTGCCGTCGAACTCGCGGTCGGACGAGGCGCCGAGGTGATATTTTACGTCGCCAGAACCATCGACTTCATCCGGCGAGGCCGAGCCGCCCTTGAACTCGTGAAAGATGACGCGGTGCGGCTTGCCCATCACCTGGCTGAGCACGTTGAGGCGGCCGCGGTGGGCCATGCCCAATGCGATCTCCTTCAGGCCGAGTTGGCCGCCGCGCTTGATGATCTGTTCGAGCGCCGGGATCATCGCTTCCGCGCCGTCGAGGCCGAAGCGCTTGGCGCCGGTATATTTGACGTCGAAGAAGTTCTCGAAGCCCTCCGCCTCGACGAGCTTGCTCAGGATGGCGCGCTTGCCTTCCTTGGTGAACTGAATCTCCTTGTCCGGCCCCTCGATGCGCTCCTGGATCCAGGCTTTCTCCGCGGGATCGGAGATGTGGACGAACTCGAAGCCGATCGTGTCGCAATAGGTGCGGCGCAGGATCGTCAGCATCTGGCGGACGGTCGCGTATTCGAGGCCGAGCACGTGATCGATGAAGATCGGTCGGTCGTAGTCGGCTTCCTGGAAACCGTAGGTGGCGGGATGCAGCTCTTCGTGGTCCCGCTGCGGCTCAAGGCCGAGCGGATCGAGATTGGCGTTCAAATGGCCGCGCATCCGATAAGCGCGGATCATCATCAGCGCGCGCACGCTGTCGCGCGTCGCGCGGTGGATCGATTCGTCGCTCGCCGCGGTCGCCGGCTCAGCCGCGGAGCGCGCCCTGAGCTTGCCCTCGATCACTTTTTCCGCGGCAGGCCAATCGCCGTCGAGCGCGCTGATCAGGTCGCTCTTCGGCGCGGCCGGCCAATTGGGGCGGCGCCACGAGGCGCCGTCCGCCGTCTTCTCGACGCTGGCCGGATCGTCGCCGAGCGCGTCGAAGAATTCGCGCCATCCAGCCTCGACCGAGGCGGGATCCTTCTCATACTGGGCCTGCAACGCCTCGATGTAGGCGCCATTGGCCCCGTAGAGGAAAGACGTTTGCAGCAACGCCTGATTGATGTCCTGCCGAGTCATGTCCGGCCTCCAATCACTTTCCGTTCAATACGTCGACCAATGTCTTGCCGAGCCGCGCCGGGGATGGCGAGACGCGAATGCCCGCCGCCTCCATCGCAGCGATCTTGTCTTCCGCGCCGCCCTTGCCGCCGGCGATGATCGCGCCCGCATGGCCCATGCGCCGTCCGGGCGGCGCGGTGCGGCCGGCGATGAAGCCGACCATCGGCTTGGAGCGCCCCTTCTTGGCCTCGTCCTTGAGGAACTGCGCCGCGTCCTCCTCCGCCTGGCCGCCGATCTCGCCGATCATGACGATCGACTTCGTCTCGGGGTCGGCGAGGAACAATTCGAGCGCTTCGATGAAGTCCATGCCCTTGACCGGATCGCCGCCGATGCCGATCGCCGTCGTCTGGCCGAGCCCTTCGCGCGTCGTCTGGAAGACCGCCTCGTAGGTCAGCGTTCCGGAACGCGAGACGATGCCGACGCTGCCGCGCGAGAAGATATTGCCGGGCATGATGCCGATCTTGCATTCGCCGGCCGTCATCACCCCGGGGCAGTTGGGGCCGACGAGGATCGACTTCGAGCCCTGCAGCGCGCGCTTCACCTTGACCATATCGAGCACCGGAATGCCCTCGGTGATGCAGACGATGAGCGGCATTTCGGCGGCGATCGCCTCGCAGATCGCGTCCGCGGCGCCCGGCGGCGGCACGTAGATCACGGAGGCGTCGGCGCCGGTCGCTTCGCGCGCCTCGGCGACCGTGTCGAACACGGGAAGGCCGAGATGGACCGAGCCGCCCTTGCCTGGCGACGTGCCGCCGACCATCTTGGTTCCGTAGGCGATCGCCTGCTCGGAATGGAACGTGCCGTTCTTGCCGGTGAAGCCTTGTGTGATGACGCGGGTGTTCTTGTCGATGAGGACGGACATCAGCGGGCTCCCTGAGCGGCGGCGCGCACCGCCCCTACGATTTTCTGCGCGGCGTCGTCGAGATCGTCCGCGGCGATTACGTTCAAGCCGGATTCGCTGATGATCTTCTTGCCGAGTTCGACGTTGGTGCCCTCGAGGCGCACCACGAGCGGCACCTGGAGGCCGATTTCCTTCACCGCGGCGATCACGCCCTCGGCGATCACGTCGCAGCGCATGATGCCGCCGAAGATGTTGACGAGAATGCCTTTGACGTTCGGATCGGCGGTGATGATCTTGAACGCCGCCGTCACCTTATCCTTCGAGGCGCCGCCGCCGACGTCGAGAAAGTTCGCCGGGCTTTCGCCGTAGAGCTTGATGATGTCCATCGTCGCCATGGCGAGGCCGGCGCCGTTGACCATGCAGCCGATCGTTCCGTCGAGCGTGACATAGTTGAGGTCGTGCTTCGAGGCCTCGATCTCCTTGGCGTCCTCCTCGGTCTCGTCGCGCAGCGCGACGATGTCGGGATGGCGATAGAGCGCGTTGTCGTCGAACGACACCTTGGCGTCGAGCACCTTGAGCTGGCCGCCGGTGGTGACGATCAGCGGGTTGATCTCGAGCATCGCCATGTCCTTGGCGATGAACGCCGCATAGAGCTTGGCGATCAGCGCCTCCGCCTGTTTGGCGAGATCGCCGGTGAGGCCGAGCGCCCGCGCGGCCGTGCGGCCGTGATGCGGCATGACGCCGGTCGCCGGATCGATCGAGAAGGAATGGATCTTCTCCGGCGTGTTGTGCGCGACGTCCTCGATGTTGACGCCGCCCTCGGTCGAAAGCACGAAGGCGACGCGGCTGGTCGAGCGATCGACGAGCGCGGAAAGGTAGAATTCCTTGTCGATCGCGGAGCCGTCCTCGATGTAGAGGCGGTTGACCTGCTTGCCGGCCGGGCCGGTCTGCACGGTGACCAGCGTCGCGCCGAGCATCTGCTCAGCGAATTGCCTGACTTCCTCGATCGAGCGAGCGAGACGCACGCCGCCCTTGTCGCCGGCCGAGGCCTCTTTGAAACGGCCCTTGCCGCGCCCGCCGGCGTGGATCTGGCTCTTGACGACCCAGAGCGGGCCGGGCAGCGACTTGGCGGCCGCGACCGCCTCGTCGGGCGTGAATGCGGGCTTGCCGGCGGACACCGGCGCCCCGAAGGCGGCCAGAACCGCCTTCGCCTGATATTCGTGGATGTTCATAAATCGACGCTCGCTCTTCGAGGACCGGGCTGAAGCCGAGGTCGTTTAGCCGGCCAGGGCCGGGTTGATCGTCTTGCAGGCGTCGATTAGGCCGCGCACAGAGGCGACGGATTTGGCGAACATCGCCTTTTCCGCGTCGTCCAGCGTGATTTCGACGATGCGCTCGACGCCGCCGGCGCCGATCACCACGGGAACGCCGACATAAGTGTCCTTGACGCCGTATTCGCCGTTGAGTTGGGCGGCGCAGGGCAGCACGCGGCGCTGATCCTTGAGGTAGGATTCGGCCATCGCGATCGCGGAGGCCGCCGGGGCGTAGAAGGCCGAGCCGGTCTTGAGCAGATTGACGATCTCGCCGCCGCCCTTACGGGTGCGCTCGACCATCGCGTCGAGACGCTCCTGGGTGGTCCAGCCCATCTTGACGAGGTCGGGCAGCGGGATGCCGGCGACGGTGGAATAGCGCACCGAGGGAACCATGTCGTCGCCGTGGCCGCCCAGCACGAAGGCGGTGACGTCTTCGACCGACACCTTGAACTCCTCGGAGAGGAAATGGCGGAAGCGCGCCGAATCCAGCACGCCGGCCATGCCGACGACCTTGTGCGCGGGCAGGCCGGATGTCTTCTGGAGCGCCCAGACCATGGCGTCGAGCGGATTGGTGATGCAGATGACGAAAGCCTCCGGCGCGTTCGCCTTGATGCCGGCCCCGACCGCGTCCATCACCTTGAGGTTGATGCCGAGCAGGTCGTCGCGGCTCATGCCGGGCTTGCGTGGAACGCCGGCAGTCACGATCACAACGTCGGCGCCGGCGATCTCGGCGTAGGAGCTCGCGCCCGTCAGGCGCGCGTTAAAACCGTCGACAGGCGCCGACTCGGCGAGATCGAGGGCCTTGCCCTGCGGAACGCCATCGACAATGTCGAATAGAACGATGTCTCCGAGTTCCTTGAGCGCGGCCAAATGGGCCAGGGTGCCGCCGATCTGGCCTGCCCCGATCAATGCAATCTTCTTACGCGCCATGGATTATCGTCCTTTATCTTCGCCGCGGCAAAAGCGCGCAGCCAGGAGCCGCGCGGTGGTAGGCCTTTACCTGTCTCGCGATCAAGCCGAACTTTTGGCCCAGGGCCCGGCGCCTCCGGTTCCGCGGTCCGCACCCAAATCCACAATCGTTAATTTTCAATGCATTACGGACAGGCGCGTAAACTTGTAACGGCCAAAATCGCCGAAACGAGGGACGTTCAAGTTACATTTTATGAAATTTGAAAGACGCCCTAGATGCGGGGCATCCGCAGTTTGGCTCAGTATACTTTGCGCCCGAACAGGCTAGCGACCAGATCGACGAGCAGAGTGGCGCTGCGGCCCCGCTCGTCGAGAAACGGATTGAGCTCGACGAGATCGACCGAGCCGACGAGGCCAGAATCGTACAGCAGCTCCATCGTCAGATGCGCTTCGCGGAAGGTCGCGCCGCCCGGCACCGGCGTGCCGACGCCTGGCGCAAGCGAGGGATCGAGGAAATCGAGGTCGAGGCTGACATGCAGCATTCCCCCGCTTGCGCCGACCCGTTCGATGATGCGCCGGATCGTCGCCGCTGCGCCGTATTCGTCGAGCACCCGCATGTCCACGACATCGACGCCGCGCGCCCGCAGCAGGCGCCGTTCGCCCTCGTCGATCGAGCGCACGCCGAACAGGTGCAGATTGCGGGGATCGACGACGGCTCCGGCGCCGCCTTCGAACATGCCTTCGAAACCCGGCTCGCCGCACAGCATCGCCGCCGACATGCCGTGCATGTTGCCGCTCGGCGAGGTCGCGGGCGTGTTGAAGTCCGTATGGGCGTCGAGCCACAGCACGAAGAGTTCGCGCCCGATCTCAGAGGCGTAGCGTGCGACGCCGGCGATCGAACCCATGGCGAGGCTATGGTCGCCGCCCATCACGATCGGGGTCCGCCCCGCCGCCATCGCCGCGTAGGTCTTCTCGCGCAACAACCGCGACCAGGCTGCGACGCGCTCGAAATTGCGCGCCGCGCCCGCCGGCGACGGGATGGCGACGAGGGGCGAAGCGAGCGCAAGATCGCCGTGATCCTCCACCTCGTAGCCGAGCGCGGCCAGTTCGCGATTGAGCCCGGCGACCCGCAGCATCGCCGGACCCATCGCGGCGCCGGCGACGCTGGCGCCGTCCTCGACCGGCGCGCCAAGGATGGTCAGGGCGCTGCCCCGCGGCGCGGCGGCTTCATGGGTCGTGTCCATCGCCGTTCCCCTTCGCTGAGACCCAGAAGGTCAGCATGCCGCCGCGAACGGGAGACGACAAGCGTGGGGGGCGGAGTGCGGAGGTTGCGGCGGCTCAGTTCGCGGAAGGCGCCGGCGCCTCGCGCTCCGCCGGCGGAAGGCGCGCTTCGAGGCGGCGGATGACCTGGATCAGCTCCGAAACCTCGGTCTCGCGCAAAAGGTCGACCTTCTGATGCAGAAGCTCGATTTCGAGCTCCGCCTTGGCGTTGATCCTGTAGTCGTTCTGCGCCGCGGCGCGGTCGATCGCGGCCTGCCGGTTCTGGCTCATCATGATGAATGGCGCGGCGTAGGCGGCCTGGAAAGACAGAGCAAGATTGAGCAGAATGAAGGGATAGGGATCCCACTGCTGAACATAAGCGGTGACGTTGAGAACGATCCATACGAGCAAGATAAAGCTCTGGATGATGATGAAATTCCAGGAGCCCATGGTCGCCGCGACCCGGTCGGCCACGCGATCTCCGAGGCTGGAATCCTCCGCGTTCCTGTGCTCACGCGCGCGGCGGGCGGCGCGAAGCTGAAAGAGCAGCTTAATCTCTTCTTCATGAAGGCGATGAGTGAGGTCCGCGACTGCATTCATGACTGTCCCTCAGGATTGCCCAACCTGGCCGAAAGCTAAGACAGGACGATGAAGAACGGCCGGCGCCTACCCCTTCCCCAGCGCCCGAGGGGCTGAGAACGCGAGGCCGGCTAGACGTTCAGCTACCAGCCCTGTTCGGATTGCGCCAGGCGCGCTCGAACGGCAAGCGCCAGGCGTGCGGCGCAATGAGCTGGTGGACCGATTTCGGCCCCCAGGATCCGGGCTCGTAGAGCCGCACCGGCGGCGGCGATTCGAGCAGCGTGGTCGACACCTCCCACAGCCGCTCGATGCCTTCGGCGGTGGTGAAGAGCGTGTGGTCGCCACGCATCGCGTCGAGGACGAGGCGCTCATAGGCTTCCAGCACGTCGCCGATCATGCCGGTGTCGTGCATGGCGAACTGCATGCTCAGCTTGTCGAGCCGCATTCCCGGACCGGGGCGCTTGCCGTAGAAGGACAGCGACACCTTCGACGCGTCCGCGAGGTCGAAGGTCAGATGATCGGGTCCTTGCGCGCCGACCCCTGAGCCGACGGGGAACATGCTCTTGGGCGCCTCGCGGAAGGCGATCGAGATGATGCGCTGCCCCTCGGCCATCCGCTTGCCGGTGCGAAGGAAGAACGGCACGCCCGCCCAGCGCCAATTGTCGATATGGCATTTGAGGGCGATGAAGGTCTCTGTGTCGGATTCGGGATCGACGCCCTCCTCCTGCCGATAGCCCGCATATTGGCCGCGCACGACGTCCTTGGGGTCGATCGACAACATGCTGCGGAAGACCTTGTTCTTCTCCTCGCTGATCGGCGCAGGGGAAAGCGCGGTCGGCGGCTCCATCGCCATGAAGGCGAGGATCTGGAAGAGGTGGGTCACCACCATGTCCCGATAGGCGCCAGTCTGCTCGTAGAAGGCCGCGCGCTTGCCGAGACCAAGCGTCTCCGGCACGTCGATTTGCACGTGATCGATGAAATTGCGGTTCCAGATCGGCTCGAACAGCCCATTGGCGAATCGGAACGCGAGGATGTTCTGCGCCGGCTCCTTGCCGAGAAAGTGGTCGATGCGGAAGATTTGATCCTCGGTGAAGACCTCGTGCAGCTGTTCATTGAGCGCCATGGCGCTTTCGAGGTCGGTGCCGAACGGCTTCTCCATGATCACGCGCGAGCGCTTGACGAGGCCCGCATCCGCGAGCAGCCGCACCGAAGGCAGCGCCGCCGAGGGCGGCACGCTCAGATAGTGGAGGCGTTCGCTCTGTCCCTCGAAGGCGGATTCGGCTGCGAGCACCGCCTCGCGCAGCGCCTCCGGGCCCTCGCCCATCGGGACGTAGTCAAGAATTTCCGAGAACGCCTCCCATTCCTCCTCCGTGGCCTTGCGGCCCGGTGAGCGCTCGATCGCGCCGCGCGCAATCTCGCGGAAGACGTCGACGTCGATCGCGTCGAGCGAGACGCCAATGATTCGGCATCCCGGAATGAAGCCGGCGCTGACGAGATGGAACAGTCCGGGCAGCAGTTTGCGCTGCGACAGATCGCCGGTCGCGCCGACAAGCACGACGACCTGCGGATATTTAGGGCCGACCCCTGGATGAACTTTGCCCATGCTCCACCCCCGCTTGGCTCGACGTGGCGCCAGTCCCAATTCGCGACACGGCTCGAAGTCGCGGAACTCAATGAGCAAGTTTGGGGCCGCGCGCAAATCATTTTGCGGCGCAAAACGGCTTGCCCTTCATTTAACATTATGGTTAAATTAGAAATGGATACGCTTTCGCAAACTTTCGCCGCCCTGGCCGACCCGACCCGGCGCGGCATCGTCGCCCGGCTCGCGGCGGGCGATGCGACCGTCGGCGAACTCGCCGAGCCGTTCGACATCAGCGGCCCGGCGATCTCACGGCACCTGAAGGTTCTGGAGGCGGCGCAACTGATCGAGCGGCGGATCGACGCGCGCTGGCGCGTCTGCACGCTCAAACGGGAACGCCTCGCCGAGGCGCAAAAGTGGATCGGCGAGGTCAGGCAGTTCTGGGAGAGTGGCTTCGACCGCCTCGAGGCCCTGCTGCAAGCGCAGGACGAAAGAGCGAACGAGAGGCAACGCAAAAGCGAGAGCAAGGAGTAACCATGTCCGACGACACCCTCGTCATCACCCGACACTTCAAGGCGTCCCCGGCGCGCGTCTTCGCCGCCTTCACCGAGAGGCCTTTGATGCAAGCCTGGTTCGGGCCGCAGACGCACACCTGCCCGGCATGCGAGATCGACGCGCGCGTCGGCGGCAAGTACCGCCTCGAGCTTCATTCCGCGGCCGGCCGCGTCGACATCGTCACCGGCGAGTTTCGCGAGATCTTCCCGCCCGAGCGTCTGGTCTTCACTTGGGGCTGGCTCAAGGGCGAGGAGCGCAGTCCCGAGACCGTGGTGACGATCACGCTCCGGTCGCGCGACGGCGGCGTCGATCTGACGCTCGAACAAACCGGCTTCGCGACGCGCGAGGACCGCGATGGCCACGAAAAGGGCTGGACATCGAGCTTCGAGGATCTCGCGGCGATGCTCGACGGGAGGCCCCGGCCACCCACCCCGACGCCGACGATCCTGGGCGACCATCGCTCGACTTACGTTCGCTCGGCCCGGATCGGCTTCGCGGAAAAGAACGTCGCCTATGCGCTCGCGCCGACCCGCCCCCACTCGCCGGAAATTCTCGCGCTCAACCCGTTCGGCAAGATGCCGACGCTGCGCTGGGGCGAGGTCTCGCTCTACGAAACGAGCGCGATCCTTCGCTATCTCGACGAGACGTGCCCCGGCCCCGCGTTGATGCCGAGAGAGCCCGCCGCGCGGGCCAAGGCGGAGCAATGGATCAGCGCGATCAATTGCTATGGCTACCCCGCGATGGCACGCGACTACGTGCTGCAATACGCTTTTCCGAGCGGTCCCGACGGCAAGCCGAACCGCGCGGTGATCGAGGCGGCGCTGCCGGAAATCCGCAAGATGTGCGGCGCGCTCGACAAGGCGCTCGGCTCGCGCGACGTCCTCGTGGGGGAGACAGTGAGCCTGCCGGACATCCTTCTGGCGCCGTTGGTCGCTTATGTGGGCGCGATGCCGGAGGGCAAGGACCTGCTCGCCTCATTCTCCAATCTGCGTCGCGCCAACGAGCGGTTCGTCGCTCGCCCGAGCTACGTTCATGCAAGCACGCCGCCCGAGGCGGCGTAACGAGAGGAGGAATCGCCATGGCCGAGCATCAAGTCGCGACGCGCGACGCCTGGCTCGAGGCGCGCAAACAGTTGCTGCAGGAGGAAAAGGAGTTCACGCGGCGGCGGGACGCCCTCGCCGCCAAGCGGCGCGCTCTACCCTGGGTGCGCATCGACAAGCCGTACCTGTTCGACGGCCCAGCGGGCGAAGCGACGTTAGGCGATCTCTTCGGCCCACGCCGCCAACTCGTCGTCTACCACTTCATGTTCGCGCCGGAATGGGAGCGCCCGTGCAAGAGCTGCTCGTTCTGGGCCGACGGCGTCAGCGGCGTCCTGCCGCATCTCGAACAGCGCGACACGCGCTTCGTCGCGATCTCCCGGGCGCCTTACGAGAAGCTCGCCGCGCGGGCCAAGCTCGCCGGCTACGCCTTCCCCTGGTACTCCTCGGGCCGGAGCGACTTCAATTACGACTTCGGCGTCTCGTTCCGCCCGGAGGACCTCGCCGCCGGCAAGACGAGCTACAATTACGAGACGAACTCGATGAAGGCGAGCGACCTGCCGGGACTCAGCGCGTTCGTCAAAGGCGACGACGGCGCCGTCTATCACGCCTATTCGAGCTTCTCGCGCGGGATCGACATGACCAACGTCGCCTATCAATATCTCGACCTGACGCCGCTCGGCCGCCAAGAGGACGATCTGCCTTTTTCGATGCAATGGGTGAAGCTGCGCGAGGACTACGCGGCGTAGTCGAGAGACGTTCGATGCGCAAAACGGGCGCCGCCGCATCGGCTGTGACGAGAGGCGTCCGACAGTGGAGGAGAACTGCGCCATGGCGAACAACAAATATGTGTTCCTCTACACGGGCGGCGACATGCCGCGCAGTGAAGCCGAAGGCAAGGCGATGATGGACGCCTGGATGGCGTGGTTCGGCAAGGCCGGCCCTGCAATCGTCGACGGCGGTGCGCCCCTCGCGCCCGGCGGAAAGCTAGTCGGCAAGGCAAAGGCGAGCGGCGCCAGCGGCTATTCGATCGTCAGCGCCGACAGCCTTGAGGCCGCCGTCAAGCTGACCGACAACCACCCCCATCTGGCTCATGGCGGCGGGATCGAAGTGCTCGAGTGCGTGAAAGTACCGGGGATGTGATCGTCCAATCGCGGCTGGCGACGCTATGCCGCAGGAGGAACGGTTGACGCTGGGGTATGAGGTTGCTTGGCTCGCTGGCGACCCCATGCCTCAGAGGCCCTTCATGAAACGCAGCGATCTCACGGAAAAAATTCTCGACATCAAGCGCGAGCAGTGCTGGACGTGGAAATTCGTCGCCGCCGAAATCGGCGGCATGTCCGACGTCCTGGTGGTCGGCGCCCTGCTTGGGCAGATGAAGCTGACGAAGCCGCAGTGCGAGCGGGCCGCAAAGCTGTTCGGCCTGACGAAGAGCGAAGAACGCATGCTCAACGAGGTCCCCGTGCGCGGCTCGCCGATGCCGCCCACCGACCCGCTGATCTATCGCTTCTACGAAATGGTGATGGTCAACGGCCCCGCCTGGAAGGCGCTGATCGAGGAGGAATTCGGCGACGGCATCATGTCGGCGATCGACTTCGACGTGCATTTCGAGCGCCAGCCCGACCCCAAGGGCGACCGCGTCAAGTTGACCATGTCCGGCAAGTTCCTGCCGTACAAATACTATGGCGCGGGCGATAACGAGCAGGCGCTGGGGTATAAGGAGGAGTAAGGAGCGGGAAAGCAGGCCCCCTCCTCAGACGAAGACCTGCAGCGGTTGTCTGGCCCCGCTTTCGCGGGGGTGACAACCGCGGCACGTCGACCGAAAAGCAAAATGCTTTAGGCGTTTGCAAGAGACGGGAAGAAATGCCGCTTGCCCGCCGCGGTCTTCTTCGCGTCCCACCCCGCGAGGATGACGACCGCGCGGCTGGCGACGGCGCAGCAACGCTTGATCAATTCGGCAGAGTCGGCTCGCTGCCGCGTGACGCGGTTTGCGCCAACCGAGCAGATCATGCCGCCGCGAAAGCCGAACAGCTGAGCGAGCGTGAAAATGGTCGCGGCTTCCATCTCGAAATTGGCGACCTTGGCGCGCGTCAGATCCTCGATGACATGGTCCATCTTCGACTGCCAGAACCCGCCCGGCATCGGATTGACCTCGCCGGCGTAGAAACTGTCGACGCTGGCGGCGAGGCCAAGGTGATACCGTTCGCCCATTTCCTCCGCGGCTTCGATCAGCGCCATCAGCACTTCGTGATTGGCCACTGCCGGATAAGACTTGTCGACATAGGCGTCGACGGTCCCCGTCAGGCGCAGCGCGCCGGTGGAGATGACCAGATCGCCGGGTTCGATCTCCGGCTGCAGCGCCGCGCACGAGCCGACGCGAATGAAGGTGTCGGCGCCGCAGTTCGAAAGTTCGACTATGGCGATGTCCGTGGACGGACCGCCGACGCCATGGGAACAGGCGGTGATATCGACGCCGCTGAGCTTGCCGCGCGCGGTTCGGAATTCGCGGAAATGGGCGACCTCCTCGTAGCTGTCCCAACTGCCGCCGACCACCGGGACGCGGCCGGGGTCGCCCGGCGTCAAGACGTAGCGGGACACATCTCCGGGCTTGATCTTCAGGTGCATCTGCACCCCGCCGGGATGAATGGGAGTGTGTTGAACGTTCATAGCAGCGCGCCCTTTCAGAATGTTACTGCGCTTTGATAAAGTCGGTCGAATAGAGCTTTCGGACATCGACATCGGTCTTCAGGCCACCGAACTCGTGCAGCGTCGAAACCGTGTCCTGAATGACCTCGGGCTCAAACGCGCAGACGCCGTTCTTCCTGGAAAAGTCGGTGTAGACGTAGCTCTCCTCCAGGGCGAGCTGGGCCTTCTGCTGCGCCCGATCGAGCTGATTGTTCAGGCCGACGACCGTATTGACCGTCTCGTCCTGATGTTGAAAGGCGTAGTCGTATCCCTTCTGGGTCGCGGCGACGAAGCGCCGGACGAGATCAGGGTTCTTTTCGACGATCTTTCGCGTGGTGAAGACGACTTCGAGATAAGACTTCACGCCGTAGTCGGACGGCAAGATCACCGACGTCTTCTTTCCCTGCATTTCGACGGCGACCGCTTCGTTGATCGCAAAGCCGGTCTTGGCGTCCACCGAGCCGTTGAGAAGCAATTCCGTGCTGGGGGAAACGACCAGTTGGATCTTGTCGAGCGGCACGCCAGCCTTGGCCAGCATCGCCTTCGTCAACACCCAGGGGCCGCCCTCATTGTAGGCGAGCCGCTTGCCGGCGAGGTCGGCTGGGGTCTTGATGCCGGACGAAGCCAAGGCGATGACGCCGGCGGCGTGGCGCTGAAAGCAGGCGGCCACCATGACGAGGTCCATCCCGCCCGCATCGCCCATGACGATCTGGGTGACGTCGTTGGTGCCGAAAGTGTTGGCGCCGGAGGCCACCAGCGCCGTCGAGTTGAGGTTGGGGCCGCCCGGCTGGATGTCCACGTTCAATCCGGCGTCCCGGTAGAAGCCCTTCGCCTTGGCCATGACATAGCCCGCGGACTGAACGTTGAGCAGCCAGGGCAGCCGCAGCGAAACATCGTCCATCGCCCACGCGGCCGGACTCAGCGCCACCAGGCACAACAACGAAGCAAGGACCTTCGTCAAAGACTTCATGACTTCCTCCCCTGAGATGATTGGTTGGTCAGGCGTCCATGCTGGCCTCCGGCCAGAACAGGCAAAGTTTCTCCACGGCTATGACGAGGTAGAACATCAGGATGGTCGCGATGGAGGAGACGACGATCGCGGAGAACAACATCGCCGCGTCTTGCTGATAGCCGGCCGTGACGATGACGGTTCCAATGCCGAGATTGGCGCCAGTGAACTCCGCGACGATCGCGCCGATCACTGCGGTGCTCGAACTGATCTTTGCCGCGGCGAAAATATAGGGGAGCGCGGCGTAGAGCCGCGCGTGGCGGAAGGTCTGCCCGCGCGAGGCGCCGATGATCGCCAGGAACTCGAGGGACTGGCGATCAACGGTCCTGAACCCCTTCACGGCGTTGACGAGCGTCGGGAAGAAACAGGCGATCGCGGCGATCGCAACCTTGGGAGCCAGTCCGAAACCCAGCCAGATCGTCAGCAGCGGCGCGATCGCCAGGATCGGTATCGCCTTGAGGATAATCGCCCAGGGAAAGAGCGCCCGCTCCGCCGTTCTGGAGTAGAGGAAGAGGACGGCCAGCAGCGCCGCAAACGCCGTGCCGATGACGAAGCCGAGCACGGCCGCCGTCATCGTCGAAACGAGATTCTGCAGCAGCATCTCGCGGGATTCGAACATCTTGACGGCGATCGCGCTCGGCGCCGGCAGCAGGTAGGCGGGGACGGAGAACATCCGGACGGCGCCTTCCCACACGAGCCCGACGCCCAGGAAGATCAGCACAGCCGGCGCCAGTTCGGCGACCTTGGAAGCCCAGGCATAGAAGCGGGGCTGCCGCGAAACGAGCTCATTGCTCATTGAGCAGCGCCTCCAGCGCTTCGATCTGGCGAACATAGGCGGGACTTGAGCGAAGCGCGGGATCGGCCGCACGGGGATAGACGACCGGCACGATCGACTTCACGCGCCCCGGCCGCGGCGCCATCACGACGATCCGGTCCGAGAGATAAAGCGCCTCGGAGAGGGAATGCGTGACGAATACGACCGTCAGGCTGCGCGCCTTCCAGATGCCGATGAGCTCATCGTGCATTTCACGGCGCGTAAATTCATCGAGCGCCCCAAAAGGCTCGTCCATCAGCAGAATTTCGGGCTCGTAGGAAAGCGCGCGGGCGATCGAGACCCGCTGTCGCATGCCGCCTGAAAGTTGCGCCGGATAATGGTCGCCGAATCCCTCGAGGCGCACCAGGGATAACAGTTCGCTTACCCGGCGGCGCCGCTCCGCCGCCGTCCCCACGCCTAGCACCTCAAGCGGCAGCTCGATGTTTTGCCGGACCGTCTTCCAGGCGAAGAGGCTGGCGTCCTGAAAGACGAAGCCGAACTTGCGCCGGCGCTGATAGTCGGCGCTGGAAAAGCCGCCGATCCGGACTTGGCCCTTGTTCGGCGGTATCAGATTGCTGATTGCACGCAGGAGCGTGGACTTGCCGCAACCGCTGCGCCCTACGATCGAAACGAACTCGTTACGGCCGACATTGAGGCTGACGTCGGCGAGCGCGTCGATCACGCCGCCGCGCGAAGGAAACGAAACGGAGACGCTGTCGATCTCGACGGCCGGAAGGGAATGGTCGATCGACAGCCGCGCGGCAATATCAGCATGCTTCTGCGCGACGTCCCCCTGCAGGTCGCTGGACGATCCCAAAAACAACGCCTCCCCTGCACTGCCGCCGCGTTCGGCTCGTCGCTTGGCTGTCACAGAGTAGTCGCAACAAAAAAGGTTGCACTAGCATCATTTTTTGCGCTCACTGGTCGAAATATTCGCTCAGGGGAGGATGCGCGTGGCCGGCATGCTGCGAACCGGATTGCGTTATTTCGAGCACGCCTGCCGCCTCGGCTCGATCAGAAAGGCCGCCGACAAGCTTCATGTCGCCTCATCGGCGGTCAACCGGCAGTTGCTTCTCCTCGAAGGCGAGTTCGGCGTCGAACTGTTCGAGCGCCTGCCGCGCGGCATCCGGCCGACGGCGGCCGGCGACGTGCTGCTCGGGCATGTCCGGCGCTGGAATCGCGAGAGCGTTCTGCTCAGGCAGGAGATCGGCAGCCTGCGCGACGGCGTTCGCGGCACGATCCGGATCGCCGCCGCGGAAACCTTCACCGAAGATGTCTTGCCGCGGGCGATGACAAAGCTGCAGGCGCAATACCCGCATGTCGACTTCACGCTGATCTCGGGGGACAACCACAGGATCACCAACGAGTTGCTCACCAAGGACGCCGACGTCGTCCTCGTCTACGACGCCAGCGAGAACATCAGGGCGGAGATCATTGAAACCGCCAGCGAGCCGATCGGGATCATCGCAACGCCGGATCATCCCCTGGCGAGCCGTTCGGTCCTGACGCTGGAGGACTGCGCCGAATATCCGTTGATCGCTCCAGGGCAGGACTGGCTGACCAACAGCGCGCTCAACATCCTGTTCCAGCAACCCGACGCGCTTGGCCGTATCGTCGCTTATGCGGAACGCCCCGGAATTTTGAAAGCGCTCGTGCGCGCCGGACTTGGGATCGCCTTCCTCTCGTCGCTCGGCGTCGAAAAGGAAGTCGGCGAGGGAAAGCTGATTTGGCTCCCGCTCGCCAAGGGCGTGCTCGAACCGGCCCGCATCACCCTCATGGCGCCGAAAGGACGCCCCCAGCCCAGCTATCTCTCGGCGTTCATCGAGATCCTCAGAGCCGAGTTCAAGGATTACGTACGGGTCAACACGCGCTCGGGATCGGGCGTGGCGGGACGGAAGCGCTGAGGTCGCCGCCTCGCGAAGACGCCGCCGCCCACCAGATTCGGCTTGTCGGCCTCAGAGCGCAGCCGCCGCGCAAGCCGAGCGAGGTCTCCTCCGACCGCTTCTACGAATTCTGCGCGTAGTGAGGTGAACTATAGTATTGGTTCTGACATAAACGTTCGCGATCTGCCGATCCTACAATAATATGATTATTTCCTTAGCGTTTAGAGGCGCCTGTTCAAGCAGGTAAGGCTGTGATACATTCTTATCCACAACCGATGCATATCGCTGCTGTATTCGTCGGAAGGAACCGGCCGCGTGATTGCGGGCTGGAAGTTAAAGCAGTTTCTTCATTTTTTTCAATTGCTTGGCTGTGCCAGCGATTGCTTGGCGTGGACGAGGCGTCGAAAATAGAGGACAGGGAGGAGTAAATGGTGACGCGTGAGATCGTTCATACCTGCTCGAACGCTCACGTCGCTCGCGCTGCGCTCATGTCGATTGGCGGCGACTTCGCCAGAGACGTCGCCGCGGTGGCGCGTCGTCGGAACGTCCCGGAGGGCGTTCTGGTCGCGAGTGTCGTAAAAGACTTCTCGCGCCGAGCGCGGAAGGAACAATGGGACGCCCTGCGCCAAGCGTCCCAACGCGCCGATCAGCCGATCCTCTCCGGACTGCGCTTCATCGTGCAATCGAACCTCTTCCAGGACAAAGCGGCCGAGGCATGCGCGCAGGCGTAAGGGGGCGCGGCGCAAATTGAAACCTGAAACGCCCCACCCGTCATGACCGGGCTTGTCCCGGTCATCCACGCCGTTCAGCGGCGACGCCGCTTCAGAATTCGAGCGACGGCTCCGGCGCTCGGTGCAGAAACGCACGCTTCCGTTAAATTTTCTCCAGGCGGCGCCGCGTGGATGCCGGGCACAAGGCCGGGCAAGACGGCGGGAGGCGCGCTTCGAATCGTCGTTGTTCCTAGGACCTCACGAGCACCCCGTCGTCCCCCCGCACGTCTCGCACTTCAAGCACGTGCCGTTCCGCACCATCGTAAAGTTCCCGCACTCCGGGCAGGCCTCGCCGACATAGCCTTTCATGCGCGCTTCGGCGCGGCGGTCGGCGGCGGTCTCTGCGGCGGGGGTGGAGGCGACGCCGCCCATGGTCGCGGGCGGCTCTTCGAGTGCGCCCTTCAGCGCCGTCGCGCCCTGCGTATAGACGCTCTGCGCGCCCGAACCGCCAACCGAATGGATCGCCGGCGCTTCGCCGCCGACGCCGCCGCGCACCAGCATCAGCTTGTCGGTCTTGGAGCGCAGCAGGCCGCGCGAGACGAGCGCGGTCGCCGAATGCCCGCCGCCGCTCGGCGCGCGGCTCTCGTCGACGCCGCCGCCGAGCACGGTATTGCCGACCTCGTCGGGCGAGACATGCGCCAGATCCATGCGGCCGAGATAGGAGATCGCCAGTTCGCGGAAGACGTAGTCGAGGATCGACGTCGCGTTCTTGATCGCGTCGTTGCCCTGCACCGAGACCCGCCGGCTCGAAGCGGGTGAAGGTGAAGGCCTCGACAAATTCTTCCAGCGGCACGCCGTATTGCAGGCCGAGCGAGATGGCGATGGCGAAATTGTTCATCAGCGAGCGGAAGGCGGCGCCTTCCTTGTGCATGTCGATGAAAATTTCACCCAGGCGCCCGTCCTCATATTCGCCGGTGTGCAGATAGACCTTGTGGCCGCCGACCACCGCCTTCTGGATGTAGCTCTTGCGGCGGTTGGGCAGCTTTTCGCGCTCGCGCCGGCGCTCGACGCGCTCGACCACGCGCTCGACGATCCGCTCCGCCACCGCGGCGGCGCGCGCCGGCATGGACTGGGCGAGCAGCGCGTCGATCGCCTCGTCGTCCTCGTCGTCGTTCTCGATCAACTGGGCGTTGAGCGGTTGCGACAGCTTCGAGCCGTCGCGATAGAGCGCGTTCGCCTTCAGGCCGAGCCGCCAGGACAGCATGTAGGCGTCCTTGCAGTCCTCGACCGTCGCGTCGTTGGGCATGTTGATCGTCTTGGAGATCGCGCCGGTGATGAAGGGCTGCGCCGCCGCCATCATGCGGATGTGGCTCTCGACCGAGAGATAGCGCTTGCCGGTGCGCCCGCACGGATTGGCGCAATCGAAGACGGCGTAGTGCTCCAGCTTGAGATGAGGCGCGCCTTCGAGCGTCATCGCGCCGCAGATGTGGACGTTGGCCGCGTCGATCTCGCTCTTGGAGAAGCCGATCGCCGCCAGCAGGTCGAAGCCCGGCTCATCCAACCTCTCAGCCGGAACTTTGAGTGTTTGCGTAAGGAAATCAGCGCCTAACGTCCATTTGTTGAAGACGAAGCGGATATCGAAGGCGCTCGCCAGCGCAGCTTCAACCTTTGTGAGAGCCGCGTCGGTGAAGCCTTTGGCGCGCAACGAAGACGCGTTGACGCCGGGGGCTTGGCCGAGCGACGCGTGACCGACCGCATAGGCGACGATCTCGGCGATCGCGCCCTCGCCGTAGCCGAGCGCGCGCAGCGCTTCCGGCACCGAGCGGTTGATGATCTTGAAGTAGCCGCCGCCGGCGAGCTTCTTGAATTTGACCAGCGCGAAATCGGGTTCGATGCCGGTGGTGTCGCAATCCATCACGAGGCCGATCGTGCCGGTCGGGGCGACGACGGAGACCTGCGCGTTGCGATAGCCGTGCTCGGCGCCGAGCGCCAAAGCGTCACGCCAGGCGCCGCGCGCCGCCGCCGACAGGCCGGACCATGCGACGCCGGCGTTGTCGAGCGAAGCGTGGTCGAGCGGCGTCGGGGCGATCGACAGCGCTTCGTAGCCGTCCGCCTCGCCTTCGGCGGCGCGCTTGTGGTTGCGGATGACGCGCAGCATCGCATCGGCGTTGGGCTTGTGGCCTGGGAAGGCGCCGAGCTTGGCGGCGATTTCCGCCGAGGTCGCATAGGCGCGGCCGGTCATGATCGCCGAGAGCGCGCCGCAGATCGCCCGCGCCTCGTCGCTGTCATAGGCGATGCCGCAGGACATCAAGAGGCCGCCGATGTTGGCGTAGCCGAGGCCGAGCGTGCGGTACTCATAGGAGAGGCGCGCGATCTCCTTGGAGGGGAACTGCGCCATGGTGACGGAGATTTCGAGCGTCAGCGTCCACAGCCGGACCGCGTGCTCGTAGGAGGCGACGTCGAACACGCGCGTCTCGGGGTCGCGGAACGGCAACAGGTTCAGCGAGGCCAGATTGCAGGCGGTGTCGTCGAGGAACATGTATTCCGAGCACGGATTGCTGGCGCGGATCGGCCCCGACGCCGGGCAGGTGTGCCAGTCGTTGATGGTCGTGTGATATTGCAGGCCCGGATCGGCCGAGGCCCAGGCGGCGTAGCCGATCTTCTCCCAGAGGTCGCGCGCCTTGATCGTCTTGTGGATCTTGCCGTCGAGCCGGCGCGTGAGGTTCCATTCGCCGCCCGTCTCCACCGCATGGAGGAAGGCGTCGGTGACGCGCACCGAATTGTTCGAGTTCTGGCCGGAGACGGTCAGATAGGCCTCCGACTCCCAATCGGTGTCGTAGGTGTCGAAGTCGAGCTGGGTGTAGCCCTGGCGCGCGAACTGGACGATGCGCTTGATCATGCCGTCCGGCACGTCGTCGCGCCGCGCCAGCTTCACCTCGCGCTTGAGCGCCGGGTTCTTCTCGATGTTGAAGCAATCATCGCCCGGCCCCTCGCAATTGACGCAGGCCCTGAGGATCGCCTTGAGGTGGCGCTTGACGATCTTGGAGCCGGTCACCATCGCGGCGACCTTCTGCTCCTCCTTCACCTTCCAATCGATGTAGCCCTCGATGTCCGGGTGATCGGCGTCGACCACCACCATCTTGGCGGCGCGGCGCGTCGTGCCGCCCGACTTGATCGCGCCCGCCGCGCGGTCGCCGATCTTCAGGAAGGACATGAGGCCGGACGAGCGGCCGCCGCCCGACAGCTTCTCGTTCTCGCCGCGCAGCCGCGAGAAGTTGGAGCCGGTGCCCGAGCCGTATTTGAACAGGCGCGCCTCGCGCACCCAGAGGTCCATGATGCCGCCCTCGTTGACGAGGTCGTCGGCGACCGACTGGATGAAGCAGGCGTGCGGCTGCGGGTGCTCGTAGGCGGACTTCGACTTCGTCAGCTTGCCCGTCTCGAAGTCGACGTAATAGTGGCCCTGCCCCGGACCATCGACGCCATAGGCCCAGTGCAGGCCGGTGTTGAACCATTGCGGCGAATTGGGCGCCGCCATCTGGCGCGCCAGCATGTAGCGCATCTCGTCGAAATAGGCGCGCGCGTCCTCCTCGCCGTGGAAATAGCCGCCCTTCCAGCCCCAATAGGCCCAGGCGCCGGCAAGCCGGTCGAACACCTGGCGCGCCGAGGTCTCCGAGCCGAAGCGCTCCGCCTTGGGCAGAGCCTCGAGCGCCTCCTCGTCGGGAATCGAACGCCACAGGAACGAGGGCACGTCGTGCTCCTCGACGCGCTTCAGCCGCGCCGGCACGCCCGCCTTGCGGAAATATTTCTGCGCCAGCACGTCGGCCGCGACCTGGCTCCAGCCGGCCGGCACCTCGATCTGGTCGAGCGAAAACACGACCGACCCGTCGGGATTACGAATCTCGCTCTTGGTCGTCTCGAACGCAATCAGCGCGTAAGGCGATTGCGAACCCTTGGTGTAGCGCCGCTCGATATGCATAGGTCCAATTCCCGATTGCCGCGGACAACAGCCCGCCCCCGGCCGCCGAAGCGGCCCCCCATACTTCCTTTTTCCGCTCTATCCGTTGCAGACGCCGATCGGCCCCGAACTCAAAACGCGCCGCCTGCACTCGACCCCGGTCCCCAAACGCTCCCGCCGAGACGGAAACCGGCCCTTCTGCGGGGCCCTCGATCAACGCGTACTGGGGACGATGAAACATTTACGACTTCGCAATGAGGCAGTCAACCTCTTGTGCTGACGCGACGTCACCGACACAATATATTGTGGAGAAAAATGTATAACCTCGGGTAAACGCCGGAGGCCGTTGACAGCATCCGACGAGTCGCGGCGCACCCGCAAGCGGAAAAATTTCCTCTTCAATGGCTTCGCCGCGCCCCCTCGCGCTTTCGCGCTGGACAGGTCCTGTTCGCATCGCCATAGTCCGCCGCGCTTAGCGCCCTGAGCGCTGGAACAGGTTCGCCGACGGCTTGATACGATGAAGCAATTTCTCCTCAGCGTCTTCACGTGGTGGAACGGCGCGAATTTCAATACGCGCTGGCATACGAATCGCCATGGCGAGCTCGTCGGGCGTGACGAATTCGGCAACACTTATTATCGAACGCGCGGCGGCAAGATTGATCCCGCCCTCGGTTTCGAGCGTCGCTGGGTGATTTACAATGGACTCAGCGAAGCCTCGATGACGCCGCCGGGCTGGAACGGCTGGCTGCATCACACTGTCGACACGCCGCCGACCGAGGAAAATTACACGCCGCGCGAATGGGAGCTGCCGCATATGGGCAATCCCACGGGAACGCCGGCGGCGATCGTACCCAAAGGTTCGATTTTGCGGCACGGTCAACGCCAGCCCTCGACGGGCGACTACCACGCCTGGACGCCGGAAGGCTGAGCGCAGCGCCTTCATTTCGCCCCGCTTTGCCGTCACGTGGAGTTTTAAGCGACGGAGCGCGCGAAATTCAAATGCAGCGGGCCCGAATCAGACGATGAACGGACGACTCTGGGCGATGGCCGCGGCGATAGCCTGCGCGGCGACTTTGAGCGCCACAGGCTCCGCCTGGGCGGACAAGATCAAGCATCCGATCGCGGTGTTCGCGGGGCTCGACAAAATCACCGGACGCATCATCTCCTTCGAGGTGGCGATCGACGAAACGGTGCAGTTCGGCTCGCTGCAGATCACGCCGCGCGTGTGCTATTCGCGCCCGCCGACCGAGCCGCCGCGCACCGACGTCTTCGCCGAGGTCGACGAGGTCGACGAGAACAAGCACACCCACCGCATCTTCACCGGCTGGATGTTCGCCGACAGCCCGGGCATGCACGGCATCGAGCATCCCGTCTACGACATCTGGTTGACCGACTGCAAAGGCGGCACGCAGATCATCCACGAGGCGCCGGACGTCGCCGACGCGCCGCTGCCGGACGCCGGCAATTCGGAGGCTGCAACGGCGCCCGGGGCCAACCCCGCGGCCGCCAATCCCGCAGCGGCGCCGACTCAGCCGCCCAGGAAGCGCAAGCCCAAGCCGCCGCCGACGCCCTCGGCCGTCGACAATGGGCCGAGCCCGCTCGATCTCGGCGCACAGGCCAATCCGCCGCCGGGCCGGGGTCCGATTCGGCGCTACTACCCGACCGACCCCGATCCCGGCCTAGTTCCCCCCGGGAACGTCGGGCAATAGGCGAGCGCGCTCCGCCGCCCTACTACGCAAAGCATCCGCGCAACGCCGCAATCGCCCGGTCGATGAAGAGCCGCGTCTTCGATGGAAGGTGGCGCCCGGCGGGATAGACGAGATGGATGGGGATCGGCGGCGGCTCGAAGTCGGTCAGCACGCGGCGCAGCAGCCCCGCCTCTTCCAGCGGCTCCGACTGATAGGACAAAGGGCGCACGAAGCCGCCTGACGCGACCGCCGCGTCGAGGGCCGCCTGGACGCTGCTGACCACGAGGCGCGGCCGGACTGGAACGACAATTTCCCGGCCGTCGCGGTTGAAGCTCCATCGCTCGGGGGCGCCCTGCGCCGTACTGACGACGATCGTCTGGCGCGACAGCAAGTGTTCCGGCTCCCTGGGCGCGCCCTCGGCCGCCAGCAACGCGGGACTTGCGCACGCCACGCGTCGCACGAGCCCGATCTGCGTGGCGCGCAGAGTCGAATCAGGCAAATGCGCAATCCGCACTCCGAGATCAATTCCCTCGTCGACCAGCGACACCACCCGATTGAGTAGGAGGAGCAGGACCTCAACGCGGGGGAACTCGCGCATGAAGCTCTGCACGATCGGCAGAAGATGGACGCGCCCGAACATTTCCGGTGCGGTGATCGTCAACGGCCCGCTCGGCTCGGCAGGGCCGGCGGAGGCGGCGTTCTCCAATTCGGCGAACTCGGCGAGCGCTCGGCGGCCTTGTTCGAGATAGCGCTGGCCGGCGTCGGTCAGTGTCATGGCGCGGGTCGTGCGCGTCAGCAGACGGGCGCCGAGGCGATCTTCCAGTGCGGCGACGGCGCGGGTGACGGCTGCGGGGGAGCGGCGCAATCGCCGCGCGGCTGCCGCGAAGCTGCCCTGCTCCGCGACGGCGACGAATACGGAGACGGCGTCAAGACGGTCCACGATTATTCCGATTTGCACAACAGTGTCGGTCGACTGTAGCCGATCCCTTCAAACGACGAAATAATCTACATTCGCGTCTGAGGAACCCGCCATGGAGGAAGAACAATGACAGATGCGCCCATCGTGCTGCATGGCTTCAAGTTTTCGGGCCATTCTCATCGCGTCGAGCTGATGCTGCGGCTGCTCGACCTTCGCTACGCGTATCGCCCCGTCGATCTCACAAAGCGCGAGCAAAAACTGCCGGCGTTCCTGGCGCTCAATCCATTTGGAACCGTTCCGGTGCTCGAGGACGGGGAAGACGTGATTGCGGATTCGACCGCCTGCCTTGTGTATCTCGCGAGCCGATACGACCCGGCCCGCCGCTGGCTGCCCGTCGATCCGCTCGGCGCAGCGCGCGTTCAGCGCTGGCTGTCCGTCGCCCAGGGTCCTGTCTTCAACGGCCCTTCCGCGGCGCGCGTGATCAAGAAATTCGGCGCGCCGGGCGATCATCCCCGCGCGGTCGCAATCGCTAAGGCGTTGCTGGACGTGCTGGAGAGCGAGTTGGCGGCCCGCTCCTTCCTCGTCGGCGCAGGGCCGACGATCGCCGACGTCGCCGTCTATTCCTATGTAGCGCGCGCCCCCGAAGGCGATGTCTCGCTCGATGGCCATGCCGCGGTCCGCAGATGGCTCGCGCGCGTGGAGACGCTGCCGGGCTTCCTTCCGATGCCCGAGTTTGGAGCCTCCACATGACGAACGTCGTCTCGTCGCCGTGGCATGAAGGCGAGCGGGAAGCGCAGCGGCAGGCTGGCGTCGCCGAACGCCTTGAAGAGACCGGGCGGCGCGTCATCCGGTCCTTCATGCCCGACCAGCATCGCGAATTTTTCGCCGGTTTGCGCTACGTCTTCGCCGCCTCGAGCGATCGCGAGGGGCGCGTTTGGGCGTCCGTGCTGACAGGCTCGCCGGGGTTCGTGTCCAGCCCGGGCCCGAGCCGCCTTAGGGTCGCCGCCGCTCTCGCGCGCGGCGATCCGCTCGCCGAAGCGCTACGGCCCGGTGCGCCGCTCGGCCTGCTTGGGCTCGACTTCGCAACGCGTCGGCGAAACCGCGCCAATGGCAGGATCGAGACGACCTGCGCCGCCGGCTTCACGCTGGCCGTCGAGCAAAGCTTCGGCAATTGCCCGAAATACATCGCCCGCCGCGAGGTCGTCGGCGTCGCCGCGTCGGCGGTCGGCGCGGTCGAACCGCTCGACCGTCTCGACGAGCCGGCGCGGCGCGTGATCGCTGAGGCCGCCGCCTTCTTCGTCGCGTCGAGCCCAGGCGTCGACGCGCTGCCGGACGTCTCGCATCGCGGCGGCGCGCCCGGGTTCGTGCGCATCGAAAACGACGGCGATCTGACCATCCCCGATTATGGCGGCAACTTCTACTTCAACACGCTGGGCAATTTACTCCTACGTCCCCGGGCCGGCTTGCTCTTCATCGATTTCGCGAACGGCGATCTGCTGCAACTTCACGGCGTGACCGACGTGCTCTGGGAGGGCCGCGACGTCGCAAGCTTGCCCGGCGCGGAACGCGCGTGGCGATTTCACCTGACCGCGGGCCGCTGGCTGCACGGCGCTTTGGCCTTGCGCTTCTCCGAGCACACGATCTCGCCCTTCTCTCCGGCGCCAGGCGCCGCGGCAAGATCGTTCACCACGCCGCTCTCCCGCCCTGCCCCCAGCCGCAATCCGGGCGTATAAGTCGGCCAGAGACGCTGTCAGCGTCCATCCGCCCGATATGGAGAGAATGCACGTGAGCGAGACCGCTTTCGCCTACCCTGAGGTTCACCTGCTGATCGACGGCGCGTGGCGGCCGGCGACCCAAGGCCGGACGATCGCGGTGGAAGACCCCGCGACCGGCGCGACGCTCGGCTCGGTGGCTCACGCCACTCGGGAAGACCTCGACGCGGCGCTGGCGGCCGCCGACCGCGGCTTCGTCCAGTGGCGCGGCGTCTCCGCCTACGAGCGCGCGAAGGTCATGCGGCGCGCCGCCGACATCCTTCGCACGCGCGTCGATGAGATCGCGTGGATGATGACGCGCGAGCAAGGCAAGCCGCTCGCCGAATCGAAGCTCGAGGTGAGAGCGGGCGCCGACATCATCGACTGGTTCGCCGAAGAGGGGCGCCGGGCCTATGGCCAGGTGATTCCCTCGCGCGCCCCCGACGTGCTGCAGACGACGATCAAGCAGCCGGTCGGCCCCGTCGCCGCCTTCACGCCGTGGAACTTTCCGATCAACCAGGTCGTGCGCAAGCTCTCGGCGGCGCTCGCCGCCGGCTGCTCGATCATCGTCAAGGGGCCGGAGGAGACGCCCGCCTCGCCGGCCGAACTCATTCGCGCCTTCGTCGACGCCGGGCTTCCCGCCGGCGTCGTCAATCTCGTCTATGGCGATCCGGCGGAAATTTCCGAATATCTGATTGCGCACCCCGTAATCCGCAAAATCTCGTTCACGGGTTCGACGCCGGTCGGCAAGCATCTCGCCGCCCTCGCCGGCAAGCACATGAAGCGCGCGACGATGGAGCTTGGCGGACACGCGCCGGTAATCGTCTGCGCCGACGCAGACATCGACGCCGCCGCCCGCCTGATCGCGGCCAGCAAGTATCGCAACGCGGGTCAGGTCTGCGTCGCGCCGACGCGTTTCCTCGTCGAGCGCCCGGCGTTCGAGCGCTTCCTTACCGCTTTCACCGGCGCCGCCAAGGGGATCAAGGTCGGCGCCGGGCTCGAAGCGGGCGTCGTCATGGGGCCGCTCGCCAACGCGCGGCGCATCCCGGCGTTGGAATCGCTGATCGCCGACGCGGTCGCCTTCGGCGGCGAATTGCGCGCGGGCGGCCGGCGCATCGGCAACACCGGCCATTTCTTCGAGCCGACCGTGCTCGCCAATGTGCCGACGCACGCCCGCATCATGAGCGAGGAGCCGTTCGGCCCGGTCGCGATCGTCAACCCCTTCGAGACGCTCGACGACGCGATCGCGGAGGCGAACCGCCTGCCCTACGGCCTCGCCTCTTACGCCTTCGCGCGCTCCAACGCCGCCGTGCATGCGATCTCGCAGCGGGTCGAGGCGGGCATGACCTCGATCAACCACGTCGGGCTTGCTTTGCCGGAGACGCCGTTCGGCGGCCTCAAGGACTCCGGCTACGGCACCGAAGGCGGATCGGATGCGATCGAGCCCTATCTCGTGACGCGGTTTGTGACGACGGCGGCGCGGTAGGCGACGGAACGCCCCTGCACTCGCGTCTTGGCCGGGCTCGCCCCGGCAATCCACGCGGCGCCGCTTATCGGAACGGTCGGGCAGAGGCGCGACGGCTCGACGTGGATGGCCGGGACAAGCCCGGCCAAGACGGCAGTGGGCCCGCTGCCGCGAGCCGGGGGAGACGCTCTACGCGTCGGTGAACAACCGGCGCACGGCGCTGGAGTTGGCCCCGCCGAGGCCCTTGGCCATCGCAGTCGCGAACAGGTTGCGAACCGCTGTCGTGACGGGTAGATCGAGGCCGCGCGCGGCGGCGACGTCCAAGGCGTAGCCGAAATCCTTCTCGACCAGTTCGATCGGGAACATCGGCGCGTCGTTACGAGCCGCCATCAAGGCGGCCGACCCCTTGGCGGCCGGGCTCGTGCCGGGAAGCGCGCCAAGCACCGAGGCGGCCTTGCCAAGCTCGATGCCGGAGCGTTCGAGCATGCCGAACATCTCCGCGACGACGGCGATCTGTGCGCCGAGCAGCGCGTTGACGGCAAGCTTCATCGTCGCGCCGGAGCCGATCGGCCCCATGTGGTGCGCGGCGGCGCCGACGACCGAGAAGATCGGCCCGGCGCGCTCGACGTCGGCCGCCTCGCCGCCGACGAGCAGGATCAACTGCCCCGCCTCGGCCTGCGGCCGCGAGCCGACCACTGGCGCGTCGACGAAAGCGGCGCCGGTCGGTTTCACCAGCGTGGAAAGTTCGGCGACCCACGCCGGCGTCACGGTGCTCGCTTCGATCGCCAGCACGCCCGGCTTGAGCGCTTTGAGGACACCCGTCTCAGGATCGGTCCACAGCGCGCGCGAGGCGACGTCGTCGCGCACGATGGCGATCACCGCCTCGGCGCCCTCCGCCGCCGCGCGCGGCGTCGCCGCGGCCTTGGCGCCGGCCGCGATGAGCGCCGCGTCACGTCCCGGCGTGCGGTTATAGACGGTCACCTCGTGGCCCGCGTTCACCAGCCGAGCCGCCATGCGGACGCCCATCGCGCCCAAACCTAGAAATGCAAGCCGCATGGCCGCCAGCTCCTCTTTTTATTTATGGAAAGTCGAACGGGGCTCGACGCCCTCTTGGGCGGAGCTGGAGACGTTTTAATCGACCAACCGCCGACGGACCACCGTCAAAAGTGTCCCGGCTCCGAATAGGCGGTCACATTGCTGGGAGCGGCACTGAGGGTCTAGCGGGCGAGAAGCGCCGCTTTGACTTCCGATTTCAACACTTTGCCGACCTTTGAGCGCGGCAGCTCGGCCCATACTTCGATCTGCTTGGGCGTTTTCACGCTGCCGATCCGCTGCTTGACGAAGGCGGCGACGGCCTCGACGTCCACGGTGAGGCCCGCCTTGGCCTGCACGACTGCGACGATGCGCTCGCCCCATTTGGGGTCGGGCAGGCCGACGACGGCGCAATCCTGGACCGCCTCATGCGCCGCCAGCGCCTGCTCGACCTCGATCGAATAGACGTTGAAGCCGCCCGTGATGATCATGTCCTTGGCGCGATCGACGATGGTGAGGAAATTCTCTTCATCGAGATAGCCGATGTCGCCGGTGTGATGCCAGCCATGCGCCGAGACCTCGGCGGTCGCCTCCGGGTTCTTGTAATAGCCGTCCATGACGAGCGAGCCGCGCACGACGATCTCGCCGCGCTCGCCGACCGCCAGTAACGCCCCCTCGCCGTTCATGATCGCAACCTGGACGAGCGGGCTGATGCGCCCGGCCGAAGCGAGCCGCTCGACCGCAACCGAGCCGTCGGGATGGTAGTGGTCCTTCGGCGCCATCATCGAGATCATCATCGGCGCTTCAGTCTGGCCGAAGAGCTGCGCCATCGGGCCTATCCGCCGCAAGGCTTCCGTCAGGCGCGCAGTCGATATTGGGGCCGCGCCATACCAGAAGCACTGCAGCGACGAGAGATCAGCCTTCGCCAGCGCGGGATGATCGAGAACCATGTAGATCAAGGTCGGCGGCAAAAACGCATGTGTAATGCGATAGGCCTCGATCAGACGCAGAAATTCGCCGACGTCGGGACGCGGCATGACGACGACGCGGCCGCCGAGCGTCATGATGGGAAAACAAAGCACGCCAGCGGCGTGGGTGAGCGGAGCCAGCGCGAGGTAACGCGGCCGGCCCTCGAAGGGATAGCCCATCAGGGTCAACGCGGTCATCGATTCGAGGCTTCGCCCCGGCAGCATGACGCCTTTGGGTTTGCCGGTGGTTCCGCCTGTCCCGGGCAGCATCGCGAGATCGTCGATCGGATCGCGATTGAAGGGGCTGTCGTCGAGGCCGGCGAGCCATTGGTCGAAGGACCGCGCAAAGGGCGTCTCGGCGTCGAGGCACACCACGGTTGCGAGCTTCGGCAGGCCGGGCAGAATCGCTTCGATCATCGATGCGTAGTGGCTGTGGAACAGCAGCAGGCGGCAATCGAACGCATCGAGAATGAACTGGTTCTCAGCCGCTTCGTTGCGCGGATTGATCGGGCACCAGACCGCGCCCGCGCGCGACACGCCGAAGACGCAAGAAAAGGCGATCGGGTCGTTGCTGGAGAGAATGGCGACCTTATCGCCCGCGGCGACGCCGGAGGCAGCAAGGCCGCGCGCGACGCGATAGGTGAGGCGCTGTACCTCGCCGTAGCTGAAGTCCCGGCCGCCCATCGTCAGGCAAGGCGCATCGGGGCCGAGCGAGGCGCCTTTGTCGAGATAATCGATCAGACGCACGTGCGCCTCCAGGCTTTGTGCTGTTAGACGGTTCGCGCCTGCTTCCCTCTCCTCGCTCGCGGCGGTCATGCCGGCGAAAAGCGGGCCTCCAGCGGCGTCGGGCGCGGGCGCTTCAAATCGAAAGGCTGGGGCGGCTGCCTGGACTCCCGCTTTCGCGAGGGTAACAGGAGGCGTCGCCCCAGGTCCATCAAGCATGAACCGTCAGGATCGGGTTCATCACCAGCCCGAAGCTGCGCAGTTGCCCGAGCAGCTCGCGATGGCCGAACGCCTGGCAGGCCGAGGCGAAGCCGGCCCGCTTCGGCGGCGTCTGCAACAGCGAGAAGGCGGCGTAGGCCTGCAGCATACCCGTCTGCTTGTAGTTGCAGTTGCCGTGGATCACGCAATGCGCGCGCCCGAGCGGCCCCGACGCATGGACGGAATCGACCGACGTGTTGATGCGCGGATTCTCGCGCGGCGGCATGCTCGGCTGGAGCGAAGCGGCGATGTCCGCCAGCGCCGCCTCCTGCTGATCGAGCGGCAGCGGCTTGATCTTCTCCTTGACCATCTGCTGCGTCGCTACGACCCCCTGCATCACATCGCGGGACAGGACGCCGCCGATGACCTTGCAATTGGCGACGCGCGGGTCGTTCTTGAACCACACGGGATGGGCCGTGCCGCCCCAGGGAACGGCGATCGCGCTTTCATGCTGGCCGGGAACCGCGACCTCGAAATTGGCTGTGAGATCCCACTCGACGTATTTCTTCTGCTGCAGGTAGAACCACTTCGCCTTGAGGATGGTGAAGATGGTCTGCGTCGAGGCGTAGGTCGGAAAGCCCTTCCACAACACCAGGATGTCGAGCGTGTCGAGGCCGGGCGTCTCGAGGCATATGTTGGCCGCGATTTCGCCGGTCGTGTACATCTGCGCAATGCCCGGCGCGAGCAGTAGGCCCTTGGCGGCGAATTCGGCGCCCCAGCGCTCTTGCGCCATCAGCATCCAGTCCTGCTCGCCGGTGGTGTCGGTGTAGTGGCAGCCGGCGGCGAGCGCCGCCTCCACCGCGACCGGCGCGTGTTTCACGAACGGGCCGACCATGTTGGAGACGACTTTGGCGCCGCGGAACAATTCGGTCAGCGCCTCGACATTGTGCGCGACCTCGACCACCTCGTATTCGGCGGTCTCGATGCCGGGGATCTTCTCCAGCACCGCCTTCACCTTTGCGCCGTCGCGGCCGGCGGCGATGAAGGGGATGTTATATTCGCGAAGATATTCGCAAACGAGGCGGCCGGTGTAGCCGGAGACGCCGTAGACGACGACGGGTTTCTTCTCGCTCATTGTTCGCTCCCCTCACATGCCCATGCCGCCATCGACCGGCAGACCCGCGCCGGTGATGAAACGTGCTTCGTTCGAGCAGAGGAACACGGCGGCGTCGGCAATGTCGGACACCTCCGCCAGACGCCCAAGCGGCGTCTGCTGAAGGACCCCGCCGACCGCCGCGTTGACGTCGGGCGCCAGCCCGACCGCGACGATGTCGCTGGCGAGTTGCATGCCCATCACGGTCGGAATGAGGCCGGGGTAGATGCAATTGACGCGCACGCCGTAACCGAGCTTGCCGGATTCCATCGCGGCGATGCGAGTCAGCCGATCGACGGCGGATTTGGTGGCCGAATAGCCGGCGATCCCGGGGAAAGCGATCGTCGCCGCCACGGATGAGATGTTGACGACGGCGCCGCCCGCTCCCGCCGAGCCGCCCGGCCGCATGGCGCGGAAGGCGTGCTTCAGGCCGAGCGCGCCCCCGACCAGGTTGACGTCGCACATGCGGCGCAGGTCCTCGGCTTTGACGTCCGCCACCAACGAGGTGATCTCGATCCCGGCGTTGTTGATCAGAATGTCGTAGCCGCCGAGCGTCTTCACCGTGTCGGCGACGGCCCGTTCCCACTGGCCCTCGTCGGTCACGTCGAGCGGCGTGAAGCCGGCTTTCACATCGAGTTTGGCGAGATTGGCGGCCGTCTCGCGGCCCGCTTCGGCGAGGATGTCGCCGATCATGACCGAGGCGCCCGCCTTGGCGAGCCCCTCCGCTATGGCCGCCCCGATGCCCCGCGCGCCGCCGGTGACCAGCGCCCTGCGCCCGGCCAGACTCCGTCCGCTCATGTTGCGTTTCCTCCGTTGATTTGTTCTTTTCTTGACACTCGTTCAGGAATGTCGTGACAAGTGTCCAACGAATTTTGGACACCTGTCAAGGCGCTTGCAGGAAGCCTGTGGCATGATACCGAGCTAGGAAACGCAGAGGCGAAGGGGATGACGTCGCAGACGATCGAACTTTCCGAGGCCCGTCCCACGGCCAAGGGGCGGCGCGCGCCCGTCGACAAGTTCGGCGCCCGGCGCATCGAACTCGCTGAAGCCGCGCTGGCGACGCTCGGCGAGCTCGGCTATGCCCGCACCAGCCTGAGGGAGATCGCCGAGAACACGAAGTTCTCGCACGGCGTCTTTCACTATTATTTCGCCGACAAGAACGAGCTGATCTGTTTTTGCGTGCGCCACTACAAGGCGAAATGCGTCGCGCGCTACGACGAAACGGTGGCGAGGGCGCGCACGCGCGAAGCGTTGATGGCCGGCTTTCTCGAGAAGCTCGGCGAGACGATTCGCGACGAAGCGCCGATGCACCGCCTCTGGTACGACCTGCGCGCTCAGGCGCTGTTCGAGGACGCTTTTCGCCAGGATGTGGCGGCGATCGACAAGAGCCTGGAGGCGATGGTGTGGCGTATCGTCAGCCGCTTCGCCGAACTCGGCGGCAAGCAGCCGGCGATTTCGCCCCCTGCCCTCTACGCTTTGTTCGACGGCCTGTTCCAGAAGGCGCTGTTCGAGCGCGTCGCCGGCAACGCCGAGGCGGTCGCCGATCTCCTCGCGGAGGTCAGAAGGCTGCTGCCGGCGGTCGCCTGACGGCGCCTCGTCTCAACGCGGAAAGGCCGCGCCATAAGCTTCCGGCCTGAAGCCGACCAGCAGCGCGCCGCCGGCATCGAGCACCGGGCGCTTGATCATCGATGGCTGCGCGGCCATCAGGGCGATCGCTTTCGCGCCGGTGATCGCCTGCTTCTCAGCATCGGGCAGCGCGCGAAAAGTCGTGCCCGAGCGGTTGAGCAGCGTCTCCCAACCCACCGCCTCCACCCAGGCTTCGAGCCGCGCGAGCTCGATCCCCTCCGCTTTATAGTCGTGAAAGGCGTAGGCGACGCCACGCTCGTCGAGCCAGCGGCGCGCTTTCTTCATGGTGTCGCAGTTCTTGATGCCATAGATGACGATCGGCTTCGTGCTCAAGACCGCGCCCTCACGACCGCTTGGGGATTTCGATGCCGCGCTGCACCGCCGGCCGCGCCAGCGCGCGGTCGAGCCACGCGGGAACCCGCTCCAGCGCATCGAAGTCGACCAGCGATCGCGCGCCGTAGAAGCCGACGAGGTTGCGCACCCAGCCGAGCAGCGAAACGTCGGCGATGGTGAATTCGTCGCCCATGATCCAGGGCTGGCTGTCGAGCCGCGTCTCGAGAACGCCGAGCAGACGCTTCGACTCGTTGCGAAACCGTTCCAGCGGCCGCTTGTCCTCGATCTCCTTGCCGGCGAATTTGAAGAAATAGCCGAGCTGGCCGAAGATCGGCCCGATGAAGGCCATCTGGAAGAAGACCCACTGGATGGTCTCGTAGCGACGCGCCGGGTCGGCCGGCAGCAATTGGCCCGACTTCTCCGCGAGATAGACAAGGATGGCGCCCGATTCGAACAGGCCCATCGGTTTGCCGCCGGGGCCGTTGGGATCGAGGATCGCCGGGATCTTGCCGTTCGGGTTGAGCGACAGGAATTCCGGCGTCCAGCTATCGTTCTTGCCGATGTCGATGAGGTGCGGCTCGTAGGGCAGACCGATCTCCTCCAGCATGATCGAGATTTTTACGCCGTTGGGCGTCGGCAGCGAATAGAGCTGCAGCCGATCGGGATGCTGCGCCGGCCAGCGCCGAGTGATGGGAAATGCGGAGAGGTCGGACATGGGGGCTCCCGATGGACGGCAAGCGGAATGCGGAGGACCATAAACGGCGGTTCACGGATCGCCAACCGGCGACCGAAAACAAGAAATCGAGCGGCGCCATCCCAAGCCGCTTCCCGATCCGGCTGCCAAGCTCAAGGCTCGGCCACGGGCAAATCGAGCGCCGAACGCTTCAGCCCGGCATCACGCTCATAAAGCGCCGTTTGGCGCGCGCCAGCCAACAGATCGGCGCCCGGCGAGAAGTCGACGAACCGCCTGTTGAAGGGCGGCGCGCCGCAACCGGGCGTCAAGCAGGCCGGCTTGTCCTTGGGGCATCGATTGAAAGAGCAGAGCCGGCCGAGGTAGCGGTCGCTGCCGGGTTCGATTAGAAAGACGTCGACCTGGTGGCCGACGACGCTGACGCTGGTTCCCGCCTCGTACGCCGCGCGTAATGCGAGATCGGCGGCGCGGCGCAATTCGCCAAGGCGGTGCTGCGAATCGATCCACAAGGCCAAATCGAGATCGCCGCATTCGTGCCACACCTCGACCCGTTGGCGACGAAATTGCGTGAAGCGTGGGATCTCTTTCCAGAGCGGCTTGGCGACCGAACCGATGACAGCCACCGCCTGCACCTCGGCGAAGCGCGTCCAGGCTTGCGCCACCACATCCGCCGCCATGCGAAACTGCCGCTGGCGCTCCACCATGAGGCGGTTCTGCTCTTCGATCACGACGCGGCGCACGATCCTACTCCGAAAGCTTCGCCGGTGCGATCGGCGCCAGATTGGTGGGGCATGGGTTTCTTCCCTCAAACGGGATCAGGGCTGCATGACGACGTATTCGAGGTTGCCTGCGACCGCGGCGGCTTCCATCGCCTGCGGCAGTTCGGCGAGCGGATAGACGCGCGGTCGTATGGAGCTGATGTCGAGTAGGCCGCCGCGCAGCAAATCGAGCAGACGCCGGTACACATTGGCGGGGTACATGAACTGGCCGAGAATCTCCCAGTTGTTCAGCATCAGCAACGTATAGGGCACGGGCAGCGGCGTCGTCATGCTGCCCATCAAGACGAGGCGCCCGCCCCGTCGCAAGCTGTGGAGCGCGGCGAGCGTCGCGTTCGGATCGCCAGCGGAGCCAACCATGTCGAAGGCGATGTGCGCACCGCCTCCCGCCGCCGCGCGAAGCGCCGCCGCATCCGCTTCAACGTCGCCCACCAGCGCGACTGGCCACACACGCGGTCCGCCAGCCTCGGCGACCGCATCCAGCACTTTGCGATTGCGGCCGGCGGCGACGACGCGCGCCGCGCCCATCGAGACGCCGAGAAGCACGGCCGCCGTTCCATAAGCTCCGGTGGCGCCCGTGACCACCAGCGTTTCCCCCGCCGCCAACCGCCCGCGCAACAAGCCGCCGAAGGGGATGATGCAGCGGCTAACCGCGACGAGGCTCGAGGCGTCGAGATGGTCGAGGCCGTCGGCCGGCGTCACCGTCTCGACCGGCATCAGCGCGTAGTCGGCGAGCGTGCCATCGGGCCAATCCGCCAGCACGGCCTCGGCGCCCACTCCCGCAGTCAGGCCGATCAGGACTTGCGGAGGTTCGCCCACATTCTCGCGCGCGACAAAATGCGAAGACAAGAGGACGCGCTGACCGGGGTGGAGGCTCCAGACATCGCGCCCGACGGCCTCCACGATGCCAACTCCGTTCGTCCCGATTGTGAACTCTTGGGTTGGGGGATTGTAGAAGGGCAGTTTCCCTTCGACATAGGGCTTCAGGTACGACATCAGGGCCGAGGCTTCGATGCGCACGAGCACGCTGCCGGCCCGCGGCTGCGGCGTCGGGATCTCCTTCAGGGTGAGGTTGCCGCCAAGCCGATCCAGGCGCCAAGCTTTCATGCATTTCGGAGGCATTCGAACGATCTCACAGGGCTTCACAGACGACAGTGTTACGCGGAGCCCCCGAAGCGATCAAATAAGCGGGGACACGCCGAGGCGCGACCGATGCTGTCTGAAGCGCCAGATTGGAGAGGTTCGTCATGACCAGCTTGCAGAGCTACGCAATTTTCGAGACGCTGCTCGGCTTTGTCGCGATCGCCTGGAGGGGAAACGCGGTCACGTATCTCCGCTTGCCCGCGAAGAGCGAAGCCGCTGCGGAGCATGCGCTGCTGCGCCGCCTCCCCGAGGTCGAGCGAAGCGCGCCGCTCCTGCAGAGATCGCTTCGGTCATCGAGGCGGCGAAGCGTTACTTCGCCGGCGCCGAGACCGACTTTTCAGAGGTCGAGGTCGATCTCGGCCCGCAGGAGCCGTTCTTCGCGCGCGTCTACGAACGGGTCAGAAGGCTCGGCTGGGGCCAGACGACGACCTACGGCGCCATCGCGAAAGAATTGGGCGCGGGCCCGCAGGCCGCTCGCGACGTCGGCCAGGCCATGGCGGCGAACCCCCTGCCGCTGATCGTGCCCTGCCACCGGGTTCTGGCCGCTGGCGACAAGATCGGCGGCTTCTCCGCGCCGGGAGGCTCGCTCGCCAAGACGAAGATGCTGGAGATTGAAGGCGTTCGTCTCCCGGCGGCCGCCGATAAACAGCAAGCCAAGCAGCTCACGCTCCCGTTCTGAACGGCTACGACGCCGCCGCATCGGCGAGCGCCCGGGCCGGCTGCCGGCGCAACAGCAAATAGAACGCGATGACATGCGTGATCATCAGCAAAGGCACGTAGATGACCGGGATCGCGTATGCGGCGCCCAACTCCCCCGCCAGCGCCGGAAGGCCCACCTCAACGCCGTGGTAGTAGTCGACGATGATGTCGGCCGCGCCCACGAGATTGAAGGCGACCACGAACGGCCAAAAGAGCTTAGGCGTTCCCGCCGTAAGAAGGGCCAGGATGGCGAGCACTGCGGCCGCGAAGTCGCCGTAGGCGGCGAAGGCGGCGAAGCCACTCGGCAGATTGGGGCCGACGACGCCTGGAAGGATGAAAACGAGCCCGAAGAAGCGGAAGCTGTGCAAAGTCGCGATGGCGCGGTGCGCTTCGACCCGATCGGCGGACTTCAGCCACGGCAGGATATAGGCGCCGAGGCACAGCAACCACGGGACGTAACCGAGAACGAGATGAATCTGGAAAATGACTTCCGGAGACATTTTCACCTCCTGCCTGGCGCCGGTTGACGCGGCCTCGCGTCCGATTTGCAAGTCAGATAGGCCAGCTTTCCGCGTGCGACTATTCGCGATAATCTCGACGGGCTATGAAGCTGAACTTCACAGTCAGGCAAGGAGCGCTCGACGGGGTGGAGGCGTTCCTGAGCGTCGCCCAGCACCGCAGCTTTCGCCAAGCGGCCGCTGAGCTTGGAGTGACTCCGTCGGCGATCAGCCAAGCGGTGCGCGCCCTCGAGGCCCGCGTCGGCGCAGCGCTGTTCATCCGCACTACGCGCAGCGTCGGCCTTACCGAGGCCGGCGAACGATTTCTTTCACGCGCAAAGCCCGCCTTCGAGGAACTCCACGCCGCCAGCGAGGCCGCGCGCGAACTCGGACAGCGGCCGAGCGGACTGCTGCGCCTCACGGCGCCGCGCGCGGTAGGGCCGATCCTGCTGGAGCCGCTGATCGCATCCTTCTGCCAGGCCTATCCCGAGGTCGAGGTCGAGATCGCCGCAAGCGACGAACTGATCGATCTCGCAGCCAAAGGGTTCGACGCCGGCATCCGGCTGGGCCAGTTCGTCGCCGCCGACATGGTCGCGGTGCGGCTGACGCCGCCCTTTCGCTTCATCATCGCCGGCAGCCCCGCTTATCTCGCCCGCCGCGACTGCCCGGAGTTGCCAGACGATTTGCGGCGCCACGCCTGTTTGAGATTGCGACGATCCAACGGCGCAATCGCGCTCTGGCCGCTCAACGACAACGGCCGCGCGATCGAGATCGCCGTATCGGGCCCGCTCATCGCCAACGACTTGCCCACCGTGCTTGGCGCGGCGGTCCAGGGCGTCGGTCTTGCGCAAGTTCCGGCGCCGATCGCCGCCGAATTGGTGCGAGCGGGAAAGCTCGTTCAAGTCCTGGAGCCGTTCGCGCCGATGACGCCGGGCGTGTTTCTCTACTATCCCGGCCACCGGCAAATCATGCCGAAACTGCGCGCATTCATCGATCACGTGAAGAGGCGCTAGACCACCCTCGGGTCGTCACTCGCTTGGGTCGACGATCCACTCTCGGTTCGTCACGTCGGACATATTCGCGCTCGCTTGCTTCCGTTTCGCAGGGGGCCGGTCCCGCGCGACGGCGATCACGGCGGTTGCCGGTTCGGGTCCGAGCCTTCGCATCTGATGGGCGAGGTGTCCGGGAAAATAGGCGCAATCGCCTTTCTCCAATACGTAGCTTCGATCGGGTGTCCGCATTTCCACCGTGCCGGAAAGGACGAAGAACATCTCCTCTCCGTCATGCTGCTGCCCGTTGCCGACGGGTTCGGCGCCGACGTGGAACAAGAAGGCTTCCATGAGGCCGCCCTTCGGCGTGAGCAACTCGAAGCTGTAGGCGTCGGGATCTTCCAACGAGCGGCTTCGGCCGACGGCGCGACTTACCCGCACGGTATCGTCGGTCGTCTGCTCCCCGAAGAGTTGACCGACCGGCACGTCCAACGCGGCCGACAATCGCAGGACCGTGTCGATGGAAGGACGCTTGGTTCCCCGCTCCAGGCGAGAGAGAAAGCCTTTGTCCAGACCTGCAGCGGCGGCGAGCGCCTCGACGGTGAATCCCTTTTCCAAACGGATATGCCGCAGGCGCGGCCCGATCTGCGGGTCGATCTTCTCAGGCAACGGCAAATTATTCCTCCTCCGAGGACAGACAATCGCGCGCGGAACCGCCATGCGCAGCCACCGGGCGGTCGTTGTCCGTTGGACCTCACAACCACTAGAGGGACCTAGCTGGCTAGAGGGCTTTACAACAATTTCTCTTGACATGGGACAACATGTTGTCCTAGAGACACCTCCTTGTTAAGGACTTCCGATGGGGAGGAGCGTCCGACTGGCTCTCGCCCTCGAAAGCAATCCGACCTGGCCTGCCGCCGTTCGCCGCGGTCCCCGCTGATCGAACCGGAGATCTGACCATGTCTGACCTGCCTCTCATCGTCTTCGACGTTAACGAGACGCTTCTCGACCTCGAGACAATGTCGCCGACGTTCGAACGCATCTTCGGCGATAAATCGGCCATGCGGCTGTGGTTTGCGAACCTCATCCTGTACTCCGCAGCCCTCACTGTGGCCGGACACTATGTGCCGTTCACGGATATCGGCGGCGCCGTGATGAAGATGCTGGCGGATACACGCGGCGTCACAATCAAAGACGCGGACAAGCAAGAGCTCACCGAAAAATTCTCAACGATGCCGCCGCATCCCGAAGTCCCCGCTGCGCTGCGGAAGCTTCGCGACGCCGGCTTCCGTCTCTTCACGCTCACCGACAATCTGCTCGAGGTCCAGACCCGCCAGCTCGAGCATGGCGGAATCGCCGACCTGTTCGAGCGTCGCTTCAGCGCGGATGGCGTGAAGCGCCATAAGCCCGCGCCCGAGGCCTATGCGTATGTCGAGAAAGAGCTGCAGGCGACGCCGTCACAGCTTTGCCTGATCGCTTGCCATACTTGGGATACTTTGGGCGCGGTCGCGGCCGGGTGGGAAGCGGCTCTCATTCGGCGCATCGGGAACGATGTGCTGGGGGTCGGCCCTCAGCCGCACATTGTCGGCGACGATCTCGACGACGTCGCCGATCAACTCATCGCTCGGCACACTACGAAGCAGCCTGCATCGCGGCATTGATGGCCATTGCGGCCAGGTCGAAGGAGCAGACGATGTCGATCAGAGATGGTCTCGCGATCGTGCTGGCGCACGGAGCTTGGGCGGATGGCTCGAGCTGGGAAAAGGTCATCCTTGGGTTGCGGGCCGAGGGCTTGAAGTCGGTTGCGGCGCCGTTGCCGCTAACGTCGTTGACGGATGACGTAGCCGCGCTCGAGCGTACGATTGAGCGAGTTGGCGGGCCTGTTGTCCTCGTCGGACATGCCTATGCCGGCGGGGTGATCGCGCAGGCGCGCTCGGAAACGGTAAAGGCGCTCGTCTATGTCGCCGCGCTCGCTCCTGATGAAGGCGAGACTGTCGCCGACGTCTTCTATCGCGCAGAGCCGCATCCAGCGGCGCCGAAACTGGCCCCGGACGCCCACGGGCTTATCTGGCTACCGGAGGATGCGTTTCCGGCAGCTTTCGCGCCGCACGCTTCCGCCCAAGAGCAGGCAGTGCTGTTCGCCATTCAGCGGCCGATCGCATTGCCTTGCATTGGCGCGAAGGTCGGCCGGCCGCTTTGGAAAGACCGGCCGACCTGGTTCCTGCTGGCCGAGGCCGATCACATGATTGTCCCGGCGACACAGCGATTCATGGCTGAGCGAATGAAGGCTGAGATCCGCTCGCACGCGGTCGATCACACCCCGTCAGTCACCGCCCCTCACCTCGTCGTGGACATCATTCTGGAGGCGGTGCGCGCCGTCGGGACGGAGGTCTAGAGGCTTTTGCGTTTTGTCTGAAGCCGTCACTGCGAGCGGAGCGAAGCAGTCCAGCGGCGCCGACGCTGCAAGCGGAGGAATGGATTGCTTCGGAGCTCATGCCCCTCGCAATGACGATCCAAAGTAACTCTAGAATCCCATCCGAGGAGGACATCATGAGTGGCGTCAAGTACCGCACGGTCGATGTCGATGGTTTCAAAGTGTTCTATCGCGAGGCGGGGACGCGCGAGGCGCGTGCGCTGCTTTTGCTTCACGGCTTTCCGACGGCGGGCCATATGTTCCGCGATCTGATCCCTCTTCTAGCCGATCGATACCACGTCATTGCGCCCGATTTGCCGGGCTTCGGTCAATCGGACATGCCGTCGCGCACGAAGTTCACCTACTCATTCGACAACATCGCGAACGTGATCGATCGGTTCACCGAAATCGTTGGCCTCAGCCGATTTGCGATCTACGTTTTCGACTACGGGGCCCCGACAGGCTTCCGCCTTGCGGTGAAGCATCCGGATCGCATCACTGCGATCATCTCGCAAAACGGCAATGCCTACGAGGAAGGCCTGAGCGAGGGCTGGAATCCGATCCGGGCCTATTGGGAAGACGCTTCGGCCTCGAACCGCGATGCGCTCCGGGCGTTCCTCAAGCCTGAGACGACCATGTGGCAATACACGCACGGCGCGCCCGATCCGACCGCCGTCTCCCCGGACGGCTACTCGCTCGATAATTTTTACCTCGCCCGGCCGGGGCAGGACGAGATCCAGCTCGACCTGTTCGGCGATTACAAAAGCAACGTCCTGATGTACCCGACCTTTCAAAATTATTTTCGGACCCGCAAACCGCCGTTGCTGGCGGCATGGGGCAAGAACGATCCGTTTTTTCTGCCGCCGGGCGCAGAGGCTTTCAAGCGCGACATCCCCGAATCCGTCGTCCAATTCTTCGACACCGGACATTTCGCGCTGGAGACGCACGCTGCCGAGATCGCGGCGGCAATTCGCGACTTCCTCGGCCCCTGAGTTCAACCCGGCGCTGCCTTGCTCTGGGCGGGCGGCCTCCGCTGCGGCCGACGGAACCATGCCCGCCCTCTGTCCGCTGGAATTGTCGAGCCCGATGCGCTATATGACCATCTATATGGTCAGGAACGTGACATGAACGCGGTCAATCTGGCGGACGCCAAGGCGCATCTGAGCGAACTCGTCGACCGGGTCGAGGCGGGGGATTCAATCGACATCACCCGGCGCGGCAAGCCGGTCGCGCGGCTCACGGCGGCAGCGACGCCCCGCAAGCGGATCGATGCGTCCCTGCTCCGGGCGCTGACGGCGACCATGCCTGCACAGGTTGAGGACGCCGCCGATCTGGTGCGATCCATGCGGGATGGCGATCACTACTGATGCTCTATCTCGACACGTCGCTGATCGTCGCAGCGCTTTCCAATGAAACGATGACCGCGCGAGCGCAGGGCTGGCTGGCGGAACAGGATCCGGCACACCTGCTGATCAGCGATTGGACCATCACCGAGATGTCCTGCGCCATGGCGATCAAGCTGCGGACCGGTCAGATCACATTGGAACAGCGCGCGTCGGCGCTTGCGATGTTCAACAAGCTGGTCGCCGAGAGTTTCACCGTCCTGGCGGTGACCGGCGCGCATTTCCGGGCGGCGGCGAAGTTCGTCGATCAGCATGGGCTCGGGCTTCGCGCCGGGGATGCCCTGCATCTTGCGACCGCGTCGGAGCATGGCGCCACGGTGCATACGCTCGATCAGCGGCTCGCAGAGGCCGGTCCGGCGCTCGGCGTGCCGACGCGGTTGCTGGCATGATCCATCCCCCGTCGCCCGTTCGCTCGACTTCGACTGGCGCTATGATGACGCCACCGCCCAACTGCTTGCATCCTGCTTCGGGAGTCGTGATCGGCGCCCGACCGTCGCTCGTCGAGCGGAACACCGACTGCCTGTCGTCCCTTGCCTTTTGGCAATTTGCCTCTATCTTTAACGGCAGATTGCCGGAAGAGGAGGCCTCGATGTCCGCAGTGCTGGAGGAAGTGGCCCGCAAGCTCGGCGGACAATCCGTGCTCGGCCGCGACATCCGCTCGCAAGCCGATCTGGCGCTCGCGGTCCGCGACCGCCTGCCGCTCCTGGCGCTGAAGGGCCTCGCCGAAGCCGGACTGACCGAACAGGAGATCGAGCGGTTCGTCATCCCGCAGCGCACACGCCGGCATCGGGCCGAGAAGAAGCAGCCGCTCACGATCGACGAATCCGACCGCGCCGTGCGGCTCCTGCGCATGCAAACCCTCGCCGAAGAGACCTTCGGCGATGAAGCGAAGGCCAACGCCTGGCTGCGCCGCCCGCTCGCCGAACTCGACGGCGAGACCCCGCTCGACATCGCTCAGACCGAAGCCGGCGCCCGCGTCATCGAGACCATCCTCGCCAAAATCGCCTGGGGCGCCGCCGCCTGATGATCCTGTGGCGCCTGTCCGGGATCCAGCACGCCAAATCCTTCGACGGCGGCTATGGCCTGCTCTACGACGGGCGCTGGAACACCGCCGGACACGCCGTCACCTATTGCGCGACCTCGCCCTCGCTGTGCGTGCTCGAAAAGCTGGTCCACGTCGAGGACCCCGGATTGCTGCCCGCACTCGTGATGGTGCGCTACGACGTCCCCGACAGCCTTGGGATGGAAACGATCGCGGTCGGCGACTTGCCGGAATCGTGGCGGCTTCAGGAAAGCCTGACGCAACAGCGCGGCGATCAATGGCGCGCCGCCCTCGCCGGCCCCCTCCTGCGCGTCCCCTCCGCCATCGTCCCGCTCGACTGCTCGCCCGACATGAACGTGCTGATCAATCACCGGCACCCGGAGGCGACGGAGATCAGGATGGTCGCGGCGGAGGCGTTCGTGCTGGATGGGCGGTTGTTCTAACCGCCGCTCTCTCCGACGCGATCATTCCCGGCGGCTTGCCCGTTCAAGGACGAGCGCAGGTTCCTTCATTGTTTGCTTGGCGGAGCGGAGCGCGAGAGGGATTCGAAGTCAAGGACGGCCCGAAGGGCCGCCGCCGCAGGCGGTGCTTCGCATTCCTGAAGTTCGAATCCCTTTCGCGTAGAATCGCATCCAAGCAATCAATGTAGGGCTGGCACCTCCCCAGAGGGTGAAAGAACGAACCATTCCTGATATACGGTTGGGGCGAATCACGCCGGATGTCGGGAGGCTGTAGCTTTCGGCTGGCTAGGAAACCAGACTAACCCTAGGAAATCCGAATCCCTCCATTGTCATGAAGCGCGGACGAGCCGTTGGATAAAACAGACCTACATTTCGATGTCAGCGTTGGCCTTAAACGGGTACTCGGCCGCGAACTCATCACTGATGATGAAGTCGCTATCTTTGAGATGGTCAAAAACTCTTTTGATGCCGGTGCGTCAAGCGTTCATCTTTATTTTGACAAGGACAAGATCATCGTCGCCGACGACGGGTCGGGCATGACTTATGATGACCTCACCTCCAAGTGGCTGTTTGTTGCGTATTCCTCAAAGCGGCGGGATAACGCGACGCGCGACTTTCGCGACAAAGCTACCGGCCGCGGGCTCCTTGCAGGGAGCAAAGGCGTTGGCCGTTTCTCCTCCGACCGGCTCGGCAAGACCATCATCCTCCAGACGAAGTCCAAGAACCGCGGATCCCCGACCCATCGCCTGATGGTCGACTGGTCAGCATTTGAACGCGACGACACTCAACATTTTGAGACCGTGCCGATTGAGCACGACCAGATAGAGAGATTCGTGCTGCCCAAGGAGCTGAAATCCTACGCGGCGCGATTAGTGCATGGGACGATCATTGAAATCGGGGAGCTTCGTCACGATTGGAGACGCGAAGATCTTCGGTCACTCAAGGCTGCGCTGGCCAAGCTGATCAACCCGTTCGGGACCGCGACTGACAGGTTCTCGATTCACATCACCGCGCCGGCCGAGATGGAGGAGGACAACCGCCATCAGGCGGAGGCTAAGAAGTCCGGGCGCGAGCTGTCCTCTCGCGATGTGATAAACGGGCTGGTAGGCAACTTCATCTTCTCGGACTTACAAGAAAAGACCACGTTCGTTCAGGTCGAGATCGTTGACGGGTACATTAACTCAGTCCTCACCGACCGAGGGGAGGCCATATACAAGATACGGGAACCAAACCTTTACGATCGACTAGATGGTGCAGGCTTTCGCTGCGAGCTCTATTACTTGAACCACTCCGCCAAGCTGACGTTCGCGCGCCGGGTAGGTTTACCGTCTGTCCAGTTCGGCTCAGTCTTTCTTTTCAGGAACGGCTTTCGCGTCTATCCCATCGGGGAAGACGGGGAGGATTGGTTTGGTTTTGATCGGCGTAAGCAACAAGGTTTCGCTCAATTCCTCGGAAGCCGCGAGATCATTGGGAGAGTCGACGTCTACGGCACTGAGGAGGACTTTCAAGAAGCTTCCAGCCGAAACCAGGGCCTAATCGACACGACAGCCGTTCGCCAGCTGCAGCGATGCGTAATGGAGCACTGCCTGAAGCGGCTCGAAAAGTACGTTGTGCCGGTCTCGTGGGTGGACAAGGCTGACGCGGACGCTGAGGATATTTCGCGGCTCCTTACGGAACCTGGCCGTGCGCGCGTCGCGGACGCGGTCTCCAAGCTGGTCGACAACGACCAGATCGAATTGCTCGACTACAGCAAGCGCCTTATCGGCATCCTAAATGAACGCTCCGCGGGCTTTGAGGCCTCCCTGATCAGCCTGCGGGCAATCGCCGAGAAGACGGGCGATAAGAAGTTTATCACCAGCCTCGAAGCGGCAGAACGACGCTTTGAGGAGCTAAAGAAATCCGAGGCCGAGGCACGCAAGGTCGCGGACCGTGAACGCGTAGCGTCGTTGAAAGCGAACGAGCGCACACTCAAGGCCGAGCGCCACGCGGAGGATGCGCGGACCGAGAGGGACGTCGAGCGCCGACGAGCGCACTTCCTAGATGCACTTGTCAACTTTGATGTTGCCCGCCTACTCAACCTGCACCATCAGGTGACCATCTATTCTGTCGACCTCAACCAGCAGATCGAAAATCTATTGGTCGATACGCAGGGCCAGGAGGCCATCCCTAGGGAAGCCGTCGTTAAAGCCCTCGAACAAATGTCGTTCCTCAATCGAAGAATTCTGGCAGCCACCAAATTCTCGACGATGGCTAACTTCGAATTAAACTCGGGGATGCTCGATGCAGATCTTCCATCGTTCTTCGAGGACTATATCTCTAAAATCGCCATACTATCTGGCAGGAAGCGCACAACGGTAGAAGTCAGGAACGAGCACCCTGGCCTGACCATGAGATTCAATCCCATGGACGTTGGGATCATCGTCGAGAACCTAATAAGTAACGCAAAGCGAGCCGAAGCGAAGCACATAATGTTCGACATTCGCGGACGAGACGATAAGGCGATCGTGCTCATCGTCAGCGACAACGGCCAAGGGCTTCCGCGCAGCGCCGACCCCAACCGGATTTTTGGGATGGGCTACACGACTACGAGCGGCTCTGGCCTTGGCCTATACCACGTGCGTCAGGTATTGGGGGATATGGGCGGCAGCATTGAATTTGATCGCGAGCATAAAGGTCGCGGCGCCAGCTTCAAGATCGTCATTGCTCCCCGGACCAAGCGCCAATGAGACTCGACTTCAACGTCCTGTGGGTCGAGGACCAACCGGATGGCATCGCGGCCCAGGTTAAGGCCCTCAGCCGAAATATGGCCGAGGAAGGCTTCGCGCTGAGGCACACGATATGTTCCGGTCTCGCTGAGGTGAAGGCGCGACTCGCGGATGATGTGTTCAAGGACGAGGTCGACCTGATTATGGTGGACTGGGACCTTGGCAACGGGGTCGAGGGCCAGACGGTCATCACGGGCGTCCGCGAGGACATCTATTACAAAGATATCGTCTTCTATTCGGCCGTCACGGACATCAAAACGCTTAAGGAGGCTTCCTTCAAACTGATCTTCGACACCGCGAAATGCCAAGGTGTTGACTGTAAACGCCAATCGGCGCTGGAAAAGCGCCTTGGCACTACATTTCGCTGATTGCGGCAGGGTCAGTCGTCGGCGATCTGGCGGACGGTGGGCGGCAAAGCGACGCCGGCGGCGCGAAGGGCGAGGCTCGCGGCAGGGCGAGGCGCCGAGCGAAGGAGAAAGCGCTTGCCGTCTTGCGCAACCTCGGTCTCGGTCAACGAGTTCGAGATCGGCGAGAATGTCGGGCCAGGAACCGCTTTCCTCATCGCCCTCAGGGGCGGCCTTGCCCAGATTGGCGATGCGGTCCTCCAGCTCCTTTTTCAACACCAGGGCGAGAAAGCTGCAGGAGACATGGCCGCGAATGGTCTCGTCGAGCTTATGAAAGATCGGTCGCGTCGCGAACAGGCTTTTCGATGTGCGGAAGGCGCGTTCCACTCTCCAGAGATTTTTGTAGCAAAGCATCGCTTCCAGCGGCGAGAGATCGGCGTTGGTGCGCAATACGAACACGCCGTCGAACTTGGCGTCCTCTTCCGCCTTGGCCCGATCAATGGCGAAACGATCGTCGCCGGGCGTGGCGAGGAAACGACGATAGCCCTTGTTGCCGACCAGGCTCTTGTCGCCCTTCTTCAACTGTCGCTCCAGCGCGGCGAGGATCGCGGCGCGGGCCGCGGCGTCTTTCTTCATCTCCGCGCGGTTGCGGCAGACGATGTAGCGCCGTCCGGCCAGCGCCACGGCCTTGGCCTCGTATTCGATGTCCTTCTTCCGTTTGGTCTGAACGAAGGGAATGAAGGGAGCGGGATCGTCGAGAACGAGATCGCGCACCAGTTTGTCGGCGCGCTCGCGAACGCCCAGGATGTAGAGAAGCCCGCGCGCCTCCAGTTCGGCGATCGTCTCGGCGCTGATCATGCCGCGATCGGCGACGACGCAAACCCGGCGAACCGAAAAGCGCTTGCGCAACCGGTCGACCACCGGGATCAGGCTGCCGGCATCCGCGGTGTTGCCCGGCCACATCTCGGTGCAGACCGGGCGGCCGTCGCCGTCGAGCAGCACCGCCAGGATCATCTGGTTGAGATCAGGGCGATGGTCCTTGGAGAAGCCGCGGCGCCCCAGCGTCTGGCCGCCCGCGCCCTCGAAGTAGAGGCTGGTGGTGTCCATGAACACGAGATCGAGCGTGCTGAAGAGATCGCGCCGCCGCGCGAACAAGGTCTCCTCGATCACGTCTTTCAAGCAGCGCGGCGCAAACGGCGTGGCGCCGTCTTGTTGATCCTCGCTCAGTTCCTCGCCGAGCCAGGCCATCGCGCGATAAAGGTGATGCAGATCGAGTTCCTCAACGCCCTCGATCCGATAGTCCTGCTTCCAGCGGTCCGCCGCCCGGTCGGAGCCGCCTGCAAACAAGCGATGCAGAACGGTGAGGAACACCGCGCGCTCCAACGGAAAATCATGATGGCGCGCGCGGGCCAGGGTCTCGATGACTTCCCGGCAGCCCGTCTCCTCCCACAAACGCTCGAAGACGAGCGCCGGTCCTAGGCGCCGCGTCGAACTTGTCGTCGCCTCGCCAGCAGCGAAGGCATCAACGACAATGGCCTTGGCGGCGAACCGGGCACCCGAGCGCAGCAGGCGCTCCAATTGCCCGCTCTCGCGCAAATCCTCGACGCGCCCGAGCGTCGCGATGACCTGTTGGCGCACGGCCTCGCCTTCGCGACGGCTTTCGACGATCTGGAGGTAGGCGCGGCCGCCGGAGGTTTTCTTGCGGAAATACATGGCGCCGGTCCGGGGAGCGACTCAATTGGGGTGCGCACACGATTTGGTAAGATGCCAGATAAGTCAATAGGACTCAACGACGACGTGGCACTACACTTTCGCAAAAATCTCAGCGCAAACAAGCAATATCAATGGCTTACAGAGCGAAAAGTGGCCGCCACTGTTGAAGATCAGTCAAAGAAGGGCACGAGGGCGTCTACTTTGTACGGCGAGACGAACTGGTGGACGAGGTGACCAACCTTTTTCGGTCGATGATTAAGAAGGTGCTCGACCTCGATCACACGCGAGGGATTGTCATGGGCGCAACCAGCGACGTAGACCAGATGGCTCGCGAATGCCTGCAAATGGCCCACGACCTACTCGACGAGGCTGGCCGGATTGGCGTGCTGGAGCGGATGATCGCGCTCCTTGATGACAAGGTGCCCGACCTCACTAAACGTGTCGAGAAGCTGAAGGTATCGCCGAATGTGGCCGGGATCCTTGCGGCACATTACACCTTCACCGCGAACGACGGGTTACGTGTCCTTGTTCGCACGCTAGAGTTGGACACCCTGAGGAAGTATGGCAAGCATGAGGAGGGACTGAAGCAGTACATAAGAGACGTGGTGCCGAAGCGAAACATCCTCGGCCACAAGGTCCTTTCCCCGACAGGCAGGCCCGAGGGAATTGCAGGCGTAGCGGGCGAAACGATTAGCCTCGAAGAACTGAGGGCACTTCGTCGACTCCTACTCGACCTCCGCCAGCAGTTCCGGGACCTTCACGGGGCGCTGTCGGAGACGCCGTAGCGGAATCTTCGGCGTTGCGACTGCCGCCGCCATGGCAACGATTGCCTCGCCGATCGCCTGTGCGACCAATGGGGGGACGGCATTCGCCACCTGGGTAAACCTAGGGACTTCGCGTCGCCGCCGTTCACCGCCGGTGGTATACTTCCCTCGGAAAACGAACCAGTCTGGGAACGATTGAAGTCTAGCGTTTTCTCGCACTGTCAGCGTGCGCGCCTCTGCATAGTGGAGAAGGTCGTCAGGCATGCTGGTGATCGTCGGTGCGGGCCTGTCAGGATCCAGAACCCGCAGCGCTTGCTTTTTCAAGCCGTATCGGTGTCTCGTCTCGGCGCTAATTGTTGTATTGAGGCGGCCCTCGGCATGGCAAATCTCGATGATTTCTCCGAAGCGCTTGCGGATGTCCGGCGCATGGCGCGCGAGTTTTAGATCGGCCGCCTTGCTGGCGCCGGTACCCATCAGCTTTTGGAACGAAGTACATTTTGCACTGGGTTCTATTTCGAGGAAGCCCGGCGTTTCCTCGCTTGCGCGCGTGCCGCCCCGGCCAATTTCCAGGTCAGAAATAGCGGCCCATGAAGACACCGGCACCTGTAGGTTTAGCCGGCGCAGGAAACCGGAAAGCCGATCATCAATGATCTGGAACGGGTCGAGTCCAACGAAGTCGGGGTGTAGCGCAATCAGCAAGTAGCGAGTTCGTTGCTGGGGGACCCCGAACCGGGACAGGTCCATCAACCGTTCGTGCACGGAATACCGCTCTGAAAGGAGTAAGCGTAGCTTCCTCGCGTAGTTGTTGACTTCGTCGTCGTTGCCGAAGTTCATCGTGAACCCGCGGACGTTTTCCATGAGCACGATCCGTGGCTCGGTTAGTCGAACGAGGTCGACGTACGATTTGAAAAGTCGGTTGCGAGGATCATTCATTCGCCGACGACCTGCCGTCGAGAACCCCTGGCAGGGCGGCCCCCCAGCAAGCACGTCGATCCTACCACGCAACTCCTTCAGCCTGTCACCGTGTTGCTCGATGAGATCCTCAATCGACATCGGTGCCTTCGGCAACCACGACGGCCAGTTGAACTTGTAACGAGCTTTCGATTCGAGCAAGTTCTCCCTCAGCGTAGAAAAAGCAAAATCGTCCTTCTCTACAGCAAATAATCCATCAAGACCCGCCTGCATCAATCCGAGAGAAAGCCCCCCACAACCAGCAAACGCATCGACAAAGGCTATTTTTTTACTTGCCCCGCCCATAAATCCCCGCGGTATCGTCAACATTTATGATTATGGCATCAATCGACAGGGGGTGCCAGGCATTTTTCACGGCCCAGCCGGATTCGACGTATGATTTTGATAAAACGATGATTTCAGCTCCGGCACCAGACGCCCGAGCAGCGCTTGCTCGTCGGCCAGCTCGCACTCCCAAACAGCAACTACGTGCCATCCGGCGGCCTTCAGCGCCGAGGAACTGCGGCGATCGCGTTCTTTGGTTCTTGCAATCTTGCCTTCCCAGAACTCTCGGTTGGAGTCAGGAATGCGACCGTGAATGCATCCTTGATGGTTGTGCCAAAAGCAGCCCTGGACGAAGATCACGGTTCGATACTTGGGCAGGCAAATATCTGGACATCCGGGGAGGTCGCGACGGTGAAGACCAAACCGGAATCCGCTGGCGTGCAGAATTGCGCGCACGCGGAGCTCGGGTCGCGTGTTCTTCCCCTTTACGCCGCGCATAATCTTGCTGCGCTTCTCCTTGGTCACGAAGTCTGCCATTCCCAGACCCAGCTGTGCCCCTCACTCCCACTCGATCGTCCCCGGCGGCTTGCTCGTCACGTCGTAGACCACCCGGTTCACCCCGCGCACCTCGTTGATGATCCGCGTCGCCGCCCGCCCCAGGAAGGCCATGTCGAAGGGGAAGAAGTCCGCCGTCATGCCGTCGCTCGAGGTCACCGCGCGCAGGGCGCAGACGTGGTCGTAGGTGCGCCCGTCGCCCATCACGCCGACCGTCTTCACCGGCAGCAGCACGGCGAAGGCCTGCCAGATCTGGTCGTAGAGGCCGGCGGCGCGGATTTCTTCGAGATAGATCGCGTCGGCCTGGCGCAGGATGTCGAGCTTTTCCTCGTCGACCGCGCCGGGCACGCGGATCGCGAGGCCCGGGCCGGGGAACGGGTGGCGGCCGACGAAATGGTCGGGCAGGCCGAGTTCGCGCCCAAGCGCGCGCACCTCGTCCTTGAAGAGTTCGCGCAAGGGTTCGACGAGCTGCATGTTCATGCGCTCGGGCAGGCCGCCGACATTGTGGTGCGACTTGATCGTCACCGAGGGGCCGCCGGTGAAGGAGACCGATTCGATCACGTCGGGATAGAGCGTGCCCTGGGCGAGGAACTCGACCGGGCCGCGCCCGTCGGCGGCGATCCTGGTCGCCTCGCGCTCAAAGGTCTCGACGAACAGCCGGCCGATCGTCTTGCGCTTGGTCTCGGGGTCGGTGACGCCGGAGAGCGCGCCCAGGAAGGTCCGCTCGGCGGCGACATGGACGAGCGGGATGTTGAAATGGCCGCGGAACAGCCGCACCACCTCTTCGCCCTCGCCCGCCCGCATCAGGCCGTGATCGACGAAGACGCAGGTGAGCTGATCGCCGACCGCCTCGTGGATCAGCACCGCCGCGACCGCCGAGTCGACGCCGCCCGAGAGGCCGCAGATCACCCTGCCCTTGCCGACCTTGGCGCGGATCGCCTCGCGCGCCTCGGCGCGGAAGGCCGCCATCGTCCAGTCGCTCTTGAGGCCGGCGACCTTGTGCACGAAATTCTGGATCAGCCGCGCGCCGTCGGGCGTGTGGGCGACCTCGGGGTGGAACATCAGGCCGTAGTAGCGCCGCTTCTCGTCGGCGATCATCGCAAAGGGCGCGTTCTCCGAGGTCGCGACGCGGGTGAAGCCGGGGGGCAGGCGGGTGATGCGATCGCCGTGGCTCATCCAGACCGTGTGGCGCCCGCCCGGCCGCCAGATTTCGTCGATCAGCGGGCTCGTCGCGCCGACCGCGACTTCGGCGCGGCCGAACTCGCGATGATGGCCGCTCTCGACCTCGCCGCCGAGCTGCGCCGCCATCGTCATCTGCCCGTAGCAGATGCCGAGCACCGGAACGCCGGAATCGAAGATCGCCTGCGGCGCGCGCGGGGAGCCCTCGTCGGGCACCGAGGCGGGGCCGCCGGAAAGGATGACCGCTTTGGGCTTCAATTCGGCAAAAGCGCGCTCCGCGCTCTGAAACGGGGCGATCTCGCAATAGACGCCGGCCTCGCGCACCCGGCGGGCGATGAGCTGCGTCACCTGGCTGCCGAAATCGACGATCAGCAGCTTGTCGTGGGCGACGGACGGGCTGTTGGGGCTATGGGAAGGCTGGGTCATGGCGGGGGCGCCTCGGCGGGAGCTCAGGATCGGTCTCGCTTAGGCAAAAGTGAAGCCGGGCGCAACGGCGAGCCCCGCGCACGGCGCAACGATGTCAGGCGGCAGGCGTCTTCCTGCGCAGCGCCAGCAGCGCAAGATGAATTCTACGATGACTTGGAAAGAAGCATGCGGCCGAGCAATTCACGCCGCCTCCCGCCAGCGGGGCCTGAATTGCTTCCCTCCGCTCGCAAAGACTCGCGAGCGGCTCGGCCTCATGACGACATGCCTACATCCGCGCCAGCGCCCGCCCGAAGCGGTCGAACAGCGCCTCGATCTCCTTCTCGGTGATGATGAGCGGCGGGCAGAAGGCGATCACGTCGCCGATCGCGCGGATGATTAGGCCCTCCTCGTGGCAGAGTTCGGCGAGGCGCGCGCCGAACGACCCGGGCGGCGAGAAGGCAGCCTTCGTCGCCTTGTCGGCGACGAATTCGAGCGCGCCGATGAGGCCGACGCCGCGCGCCTCGCCGACATTCGGGTGGTTTGCGAAGCTCTTGAGGCGTTCCTGGAAATGCGGCGCGAGGCGCGCGGCGTTTCCGACGAGATCGCGCTCGGCGAAAATGTCGAGGTTCTCCATCGCGACCGCGGCGCCGACGGGGTGGCCGCTCGCGGTGAAGCCATGGGCGAAAACGCCGATCTTGTCCGAATGGTCGGCGAGCGCCTGATAGACCCGATCGGTGAAGAGGATCGCCGACAGCGGGAAATAGGATGAGGTGATCGCCTTCGAGACGACGAGGAAGTCGGGCTCGATGCCGTAGGTCTCGCAGCCGAACATGCGGCCGGTGCGGCCGAAGCCGGTGATCACTTCGTCCGCGACGACCAGCACGTCATGGCGCCGGCAGACGGCCTGGATTTTCTCCCAGTAGGTGCGCGGCGGCGGCATCACGCCGCCCGCGCCCATGACCGGCTCGCCGATGAAGGCGGCGACGGTCTCCGGCCCTTCCGCGACGATCAGCGCTTCGAGCTCCTCGGCGAGGCGCGTCGCAAAGTCCTCTTCGCTCTCCCCGGGCAAGCCGTGGCGCCAATGGTTGGGGCACGAGACGTGCCGCACCATCGCCAGCGGCAGATCGAAGTCGCGATGAAACGCCGGCAGGCCGGTGAGGCTGCCCGAGGCGATGGTCACGCCGTGATAGCCGCGCTGGCGCGCGATGATCTTCTTCTTCTGGGGGCGGCCGAGGGCATTGTTGAAATACCAGATCATCTTCATCGTGAGGTCGTTCGCCTCCGACCCCGACGACGTGAAATGGGCCTTGGCGAGCTTGCCCGGCGCCATCTTCACCAGCCGCTCGGCGAGCGCGGTCGCCGACGGATGCGACTTGTGGGAGAAGGAGTGGTAGTAGGGCAGCTTCTGCATCTGCGCCGCCGCAGCGGCCGCCAGACGCGGCTCGCCGAAGCCGACCGCGACGCTCCACAGGCCCGCGAGGCCCTCGATATAGTTTTTCCCCTGGTCGTCGAAGACGTAGATCCCCTCGCCGCGCTCAATCATCAAGGGGCCGACCTTCTCGTGTCGGCGGGCATTGGTCGCAGGATGAAAATAATAGGCGATGTCGCGTGCGGCGAGCGAATTGGGAAGCGAGGTCAAGGCGGGCTCCATATCGAGGCCCGGCATTTGCGCTCACGGCGTCGCTCTTGTCCAGACGGCGCCGCCGGGAGACGCGGGCGCCTACCTGACGACCTCCCAGAAAAGGCCAACGACGCAAATGAAGCCCAAAGTGAAGACGATGGTTCGCACGTAGGGAACGCCGAGCCAGTAGACGACGGCGTGGGCGAGCCTCAGCCAGAAGAAGCTGACCGCCCAGAAGGCCGTCATCGCGTCGGCCTTGCCGGCGATATGGGCCACGACCACGAGCGCGGCGAACGGCGCGAAGCTTTCGACAGCGTTGAGGTGGGCCCGGTCGGCGCGCTTGCCCCATAGCGGCAGCGAACGCGGCGCGGGATCGGTGTAATTGACCGGCTCGAGAAGCCCGTTCGTCATGACTTGGCCAACGATATAGGGAATCCAAAGCGCAGCCGTCAGCATCGCGGTGTAGGCTAGGTAGGTGAGATCGGTTGTCATGGCGCCCTCCTCCTTGAATTGCTTCTTGGCTGTCGCTCAACTTTCGCGAGGCAAACAAGTCCGAATCTGTCCCTCGCCTTACTGCGGCGCGAAGGATAACACGGCTTGGTTGTACGCACGGGGCAAATATCGGCGCGCGTCATTTCACGACCGGATCGTTTGGCCTCGGAAACGCGTGAGACTCCCTAAAAAATTAAAAGCGTCGCCTCATCGCCTCGCGCTTGTCGCGCGCTCAGTCCAATTCTAACAATAGCTTGATCCCCGGCGCGGCAGGGGGCGCCATGAAAGCGCTCAATTCGATCGACAGTTTCCCGCAGCGCCTGCGGCGGTGGAATCAAAAGGAAAGACGCCGATGGCGCGGCCGGGAGCGATACCTATGTCCTACAATTCCGCCCGGCCGGCGACGGATTGGGACACTGCGCTCTATCTGAAGTTCGAGGCCGAGCGCACCCAACCGGCGCGCGACCTCCTGGCGCGTGTCGCCGGTTCGCCGCGTCGCATCGTCGATCTGGGCTGCGGCCCCGGCACCAGCACGCGGCTTCTCGGCGAACGCTTCCCGGACGCGGAAATTCTCGCCATCGACAGTTCTGAGCCGATGCTCGCCGAAGCGCGCCGGCGCCTGCCGCATGTCCGGTTCGAACACGCCGATATCGCGAGCTGGAGCCCGGTCGAGCCGCCCGATCTCATTTTCGCCAACGCCGCGCTGCAATGGCTGCCCGATCACGAATCCTTGTTCCCTCGCCTCCTGTCGCATCTCGCGGACAACGGCGTTCTCGCCGTCCAGATGCCCGACAATCGCCAGGAGCCGAGCCACGCGCTGATGCGCCTGATCGCCGCCGATGGGCCTTGGGCCGACCGGCTGGTGCCGATCGCCAAGACGCGGGCGGTGATCGCGACGCATCTCGACTACTACAATTGGTTGCAGCCGCTGAGCGCCGCGCTCGACATCTGGCAGTCGACCTACGTTCACCCGATGCCGGGCGTTGGCGCGGTGGTCGATTGGTTCCGCGGCAGCGCGCTGCGGCCGTTCCTCAACCCGCTCGACATCTGCGAGCGCGAGGAGTTCATCGCCCGCTACATGCACGAGCTCGCGGCGGCCTACGGCGTCGAAGAAGGGAGCGCATTGTTGTTCCTCTATCCGCGCCTCTTCATCCACGCGCGCAAGCGCGCCGGCGCCTGAGCGAGACGTCATGCGCAAACGCGCCGATGTGCTGCTGACGGAGCGCGGCTTCTTTGCGAGCCGCGCGCGAGCGCAGGAGGCGATCGCCGCCGGCCTCGTGAGCGCGGACGGCGTCGTGGTGCGCAAGGCGTCCGAAGCGCTCGCGCCCGACGTCGACATCCGCGCCGAAGCGCCGCATCCCTGGGTTTCGCGCGGCGGGGTGAAGCTCGCCGCCGCGCTCGACGCCTTTGCGCTCGATCCGGCGGGGCTCGACTGTCTCGACGTCGGCGCTTCGACCGGCGGCTTCACCAACGTGCTGCTGTCGCGCGGCGCCCGTTTCGTCGTCAGCGTCGACGTCGGCCACGGCCAGTTCGCCTCGAAGTTGGCTGCCGATCCGCGCGTCAAGCTCTATGAAGGGCTCGACGCGCGTCACCTCACGCGCGAAATCGCCGGCGCGCCGCAGGCCATCGTCTGCGACGTCAGCTTCATCTCGCAGCGGCTCGTGCTGCCGGTCGCGCTCGCCCTCGCGGCTCGGCCGGCCTGGCTCGTCAGCTTGGTCAAGCCGCAATTCGAGGCGGGACGCGACCACGTCGTCAAAGGCGCGGTCAAGGACCCGGCCGCGCTCGCGCGCGCCTGCGACGCCGTGCGCGCCTCGGTCGAGAGCTTCGGCTGGACCAGCCTCGGGCTCATCCCCTCGCCGATTGCAGGCGGCGACGGCGCGCGCGAATTCCTATATGCCGCCCGGCATGGATGAAACGACGCACGAACTGACCATCGTAGGCCTCAACGAACGCGGCGAGGGGCTCGCCGAGGACGGAACGATTGCGCCCGGCGCGCTGCCAGGCGAGCGCGTCCGGGTCGCCGCCGAGGGGCGCCGCGCGCTTTTGATCGAGGTCCTGACCGCCAGCCCTGAGCGGGCGCAGCCATTCTGCCCGCATTACAGCCTTTGCGGCGGCTGCGCCGCCCAGCACATGAGCCAGGGCCTCTACGGCGAATGGAAGCGCGACAGCGTCGCGCGCGCCCTTCGTAAGGCGCGCGTCGAGGCGACGGTCGGCCCGCTCGTCGATGCGCATGGCGAGGGGCGCAGGCGCGCGACGTTCCATTCCCGGATCGAAGAGGATGGGCGCGAGCGCGTCGGTTTCATGCGCGCCCGCGCGCACGACATCGTCGCGATCGACGCCTGCCCGCTCTTCAGTCCCGACATGGCGGGGGCGGTCGAAGCGGCGGCGGCGCTCGCCGCGGATGTGCGCGGCATGCGCAAGCCGCTCGACATCCAGGCGACGGCGACGCTCGCGGGGCTCGATTTCGATCTGCGCGGCTCCGGGCCGCTCGAGGCGTGGGCGCACCGCAAGCTCGTCGAGACGGCGCAACGCCTCGACCTGGCGCGTGTCGCCAATCACGGCGAGGTCGTCATCGAGCGGCGGGCGCCGCAAATCGCGTTCGGCGCCGCACGCGTGACGCCCCCGCCCGGCGGCTTTCTTCAGGCGACAGTGGCGGGCGAACAGGCGCTGGCCGAAGGAGCGCTGAACGCGCTGAAGGGCGCGCGGCGCGTCGCCGATCTCTTTTGCGGCGCGGGCGCCTTCGCGCTGCGCCTCGCCGAGCGAAGCGAAGTCTTCGCCGCCGATGCGGACGCCGCCGCGATTGCGGCGTTGAAGCGCGGCGCGGGTGAAACACAGGGCCTCAGGACCGTCAGGGCCGAGCGGCGCGATCTCTTCCACCGTCCCCTCAGCGCGCCGGAACTCGACGCCTTCGACGGCGTCGTGTTCGATCCGCCGCGCGCGGGCGCTCAGGCGCAGGCGCAGGCGCTCGCAGCAAGCCGCGTTCCCGTCGTCGTCGCCATTTCCTGCAACGCCGAGAGCTTCGCGCGGGACGCCCGCATTCTTGTTGAGGGCGGTTACGCTCTCGGCGAGGTGACGCCGCTTGACCAGTTCCGCTTTTCCCCTCATGTCGAAATTCTTGCGACGTTCCGGCGCCCGCCGGCGAAGCGTCGCCCAAGAGGATTGCTCGGGTGAACGATAGCTCCAACACCGCCGCCCCGTTGGAAGCGCTGGCGCGCATCGTCGGCCAAGCGCATGTGCTCACCGACCCGGCGCTGATTGCGTCGCATCTCGAGGAGCCGCGCGGCCTCTATCGCGGCCGGACATTGGCGCTGGTGCGCCCCGCCGATACGCGCGAGGTCGCGGCCGTCGTCGCCTATTGCAATACGGCCCGCATTCCGCTGGTGCCGCAAGGCGGCAACACCGGCCTCGTCGGCGGCCAGACGCCGGATGAGAGCGGCCGCGAGATCATCCTGTCGCTGCGCCGTCTCAACCGCATCCGTGAGATCGACCCGCTCGCCGACGCGATGATCGTCGAAGCCGGGGTGACGCTCGCCGAGGCGCAGGCCGCGGCGGCCGGCGCCGATCGCCTGTTTCCCCTCTCGCTCGCCTCGGAGGGAAGCTGCACGATCGGCGGCAATCTGGCGACCAACGCGGGCGGCGTCGCGGTGCTCGCCTATGGCAACGCCCGCGACCTGACGACCGGGATCGAAGTGGTGCTGGCGGACGGGCGCGTAGTCGAAGCGCTCAGCAAGTTGCGCAAGGACAACACCGGCTACGATTTGAAGAATCTCTTCATCGGCGCCGAAGGCACGCTCGGAATCATCACCGCGGCGGCGTTGAAGCTGTTCCCGCGCCCGCGCTCGCGCTCGACCGCCTTCGTCGGCCTCGCCGATCCACATCGCGCGCTCGCGTTGCTGCAAATGGCGCGCGAGCGGATCGGCCAAGGCTTGACCAGCTTCGAATTGATGCCGCGCATCGGATTGGAGTTCTCGCTTTCCTATCGGCCGACCCTGCGCGATCCGCTCGCCGGGCGCCACGCCTGGTATGTGCTGGTCGAAGCCTCGTCGCAGACCGAGGGCGGCCTCGACGACGCGATGACGGAGCTGCTCGGCGCCGCGCTCGAACGTGAGATCATCGATGACGCCAGCCTCGCCGTTTCGCTCGACCAGCGCGATGCGTTCTGGGCGATTCGCGAAGACCTGTCCGACGCGCAAAAACCGCAGGGCGGATCAATCAAGCACGACGTCTCCGTGCCCGTCGGCGCCGTGCCGGCGTTCATCGACGAGGCGAGCGCGGCGGTCGAGGCCTTCATGCCGGGCGCGCGCGTCGTCGCCTTTGGCCATCTCGGCGACGGCAATATCCACTTCAACGTCAGCCAGCCCGTCGGCGCGGACAAGCAGGCTTTTCTCGATCAATGGAGCGCGATGAACGAGGTCGTGCACGCGGTCGTGGCGCGCCATTCGGGGTCGATCTCAGCCGAGCACGGCATCGGCCGCCTCAAGCGCGACCTGCTCGCGGAAACCAAAGACCCGGTCGCGCTCGACGTCATGCGCAAACTCAAGTCAGCGCTCGACCCGCACGGGATCCTGAATCCTGGCAAGGTTCTATAGCGCCGGTTCCATCCGCCCGCCTCGCCGTGAGGCGTTTCAGACGAGGGGCGGCGGGGCGTCGCCCGCCCCGAGCGGACGCTGCATGATCGGCGTGTCGACCCAGCGGCCGAGCTTGAAGCCGACGGAACGCAATGTGCCGACCAACGCGAAGCCGTGGCGCCGGTGCAGCCCGATCGAGGCGCTGTTGGCGCTGTCGCCGATCACCGCGAGCATCTGACGCCACGGGCCGGCTTCGCAGCGCGCGATCAACGCGCCAAGCAACGCGCTCCCGACGCCGCGCCCGGCGCAGCCCTCGGCGACATAGACGGAATCCTCGAGCGCGTAGCGATAGGCGGGCCGCGGCCGATAAGCCGTCGCATAGCAGTAGCCGACGACTTCGCCTCGGGTTTCGGCGACGAGGTAAGGCAGACCGAGATCCAGCGACGCGAGCCTCCGCGCGGCCATCTCCACAACCGACGGCGGCGTCTCCTCGAAGGTCGCGAGCCCGCGCAGCACGTGCGGCGTGTAGATGCGCTGCACCGCAGCCATGTCGGCCTCCTCGGCGTCGCGAACCTCAAGGTCGGCGCGCTCGCGCTGCGATCCAGGCTGTTCATTCATGTCTCGACCCTCCCCTTCGCCTCGAAGCTTGCCGCGCCGCTCGGGCGCCTTATGCTCGCGCCTGTCCGCAGCGATGCGCGCTGCCGCCGGGGGGATCGACCTTTGCCTCATTTCGCCAGTTGGATCGCCTTCGCGCTCGTCGCGCTCGGCATGGTGCTGACGCCCGGCCCTAACATGGTCTACCTCATTTCGCGCTCGATTTGTCAGGGGCCGGCCGCGGGGCTCGTGTCGCTCGGCGGCGTCGCGCTCGGCTTCGTCGTCTACATGGTTTGCGCTGCCCTCGGCATCACCGCCTTGGTGCTGGCGGTTCCCTACGCCTATGACGCCCTGAGGTTCGCCGGCGCGCTATATCTCCTCCATCTCGCCTGGCAGGCATTGAGGCCCGGCGGGCGCTCGCCATTCCAAGTGCGCAGCCTGCCGCGCGACGGAGCGGGACGACTGTTCACGATGGGCCTCGTCACCAACCTGCTCAATCCCAAGGTCGCCGTGATGTATCTGTCGCTGCTGCCGCAGTTCATCGACCCGAAGCTCGGCGGCCTGCTCAGCCAATCGCTCGTCTTGGGCTCCACGCAAATCGTCATCAGCGTCACGGTCAATGCGGCGATCGCCGTGATGGCCGGCTCGATCGCGGCGTTCCTGGCCGAACGGCCGGCTTGGACGACCGTTCAGCGCTGGCTGATGGGAACCGTGCTCGTCGGCCTCGCGGTCAGAATGGCCGCCGACGCGCGGCGATAGAAGTTCCCCAACGACCTCTTGAATCTGGGTGAAGTTCTTTGACGCACGCGGTTGCGTTAGAATGCGGGCGATTCGACGAGAAACACACGCGCGCGAGTGGACCCATGCGCCGAAGATCTGCGGCCAGGCTGGGCCGCGCCGGAATATTTGCGCTGATCGTCGCCTTGGCGCCGCCTGTCGCGCGCGCGGCCAATGGCCCCTGCGCGCCGATACGCTTCGAAGACGCCGATTATTCCATCTGCAGGTTCGACGTCCGCCGCGACGACATTCGCCTCTATTGGAAGGACGCCGCCGGCAAGCCCTATGCGAATTTCAGCACTCTTGCACAGACGCTGAAGGAGCGCGGGCGCGCGTTGCGCTTTGCGATGAACGCCGGCATGTTTGAGACGGATCTGTCGCCGGTCGGCCTGTTCGTCGAAAATGGCCGGCGCATTCGGCCCGCCGACACGCGCGCAGGCGAGAGCAACTTTCATCTCAAGCCGAATGGCGTTTTCTGGATCGGCGAGTCGAGCGCGGGCGTCACCGAGACCTCGCGCTATCTCGCCAATCCGCCCGCGGCCCGCTTCGCCACGCAATCGGGACCGATGCTGGTGATCGACGGGCGCATCCATCCCAAGATCCTTCCGACGGGAACCTCGGAGAAGGTGCGCAATGGCGTCTGCGTGCGCGATGGGGCGACGGCGGTGTTCGCGATCTCGGAGACGTCGGTGACGTTCAACGCCTTTGCGCGGCTCTTCCGCGACGCGCTCGGCTGTTCGAACGCGCTGTTCCTCGACGGCTCGGTGTCCTCGCTTTATGCGCCCGAGCTCGGCCGCGACGACGAATTCTCGCCGCTCGGACCGATCGTCGGCGTCACCGCGCCGGCGCCATAGAGCCTTCCCGTCATTGCGAGCGAAACGACGCAATCGATCTGCGCCGACGGCGCGAGCGGAAGAAGGGATTGCCTCGCAGCTCACGCTCCTCGCAATGACGATCCAACGCAATTGCAGACGGCTCTCGCATCGCCTGCGTCACGGAATCGCTTCGCTCAGCATGCAATGACCGAAGCGGTTCAAAGCGCTCCAACTCACGAAGAAAAAGTCAAACGGCCCCGGTGTCGCTCCGGGGCCGCAAGATAGAGCGGCGATTTGAAATGATCGCATCGCCGCGCAATCAGGCGATCAGAAATCGCGCGTGACGATAAAGCGAGTCGCGGCGCCGTCCGTGTTCGCCTTCCACGGCACATCGCCAGCCGGAACCGTATAGGCCGCCGGCATCGACTGATGCGTGGTCTGGTAGAGCAGCTCGATCGAGAAATCGAGATGCGGAACCGGATCCCAGTGGCCCACGCCGCCGACGATCCAGCTCTGCGAGTCGGTCGAGAGAGCGCCGGCCATCGAGCCACTCAGGCCGCCCCAGGTGAGCTCCGCATAGGAGACTTCCGGATCGATCGAGAAGGTCGGGCCGAAGTGAAACTCGGAGATCGCGGTGAGCGACCAGGCCGTCGGCGTCGCCCAAGTGCCGTTATAGTTCGAATAGGCGTCAGCGACCGGCATGACGACGCCGTTGCCGTTGACCTGGCCATTCTCACCCCACATGCCGTCGGAAATGCCGGAGTACCAGACCGCGTTCTGGCTCCAGACGCCCTGCAACTGGATGTTGTCGCCCTTGCCCAGCATCGGCAGGTTGAACTTCAGGCCGCCGTCGATCGCATAACCCCAGGTGTTGAGGTTATAGGTCCCGTCGGTCATGATCACATTGTGCGCGACACCGGAGAGGTGAGCGCCGCCCCAGCCCTGCGAAAGATCGATCGACCCGACGATGTCGGGCGAGCGCAAGCCGAGATACTGCGAGTTGGCGGTGATCTGCTCCTGAGTTCCGGCGAGCGGCGGCTCACCGCTGCTCGGACCCGTCAGGACGGGATCTTCCAACGAGATCGTCGCCGAGAATCCGCCGCCGAACGTCGCGGTGTAAGCGAGCAGGAGCGGCTGATTGTAGCTCTGCCGGTCGGGCGAGAAAATGTCCGCCCAAGCCAGGCCACTGCCGAAGAACGAGAAGAACGAATTCGCCTTACCGGCGGTGATGCCCGCCCAGTTCACGAACGCGTGGTTGAGGAACCCGGCGTTCTGGCCCTCGGGGTCGAAGCCGCTGCCGTAGTCGAACTGCGAGTCGATGTCCGCGGTCAACACGCCATAGGCGGTGTTGGTCTTGGTGATGAACTCGAGTTCCGCGCGCGCGGTGTAGCCGATGTCGTTGCGTGTGTTGGTGGGAGCGCCCAGAGCCAGCGACTTCTCACTGCCGTGAGCGCCGGCCCAGACGTATTGTTGCGACAGATTGCCGCCTTCGACCTGCCCGCTGAGATAGCCGGTGATCTTCAAGCACGTATCGCTGCCGGGAATGACGAAGCCCGCCGTGCCATCGACGTGGCAGACTTTGACGTATTCCGCAGCAGGTGCGCCCTTCCTTGTGGGAAGATCTGCGGCGTGCGCGCCGCCGACGACGACAATGGCCGCCGCCGAACCCATCAGAAGGCTCTTCATATTTGACACGATGTAACCTCGAAACCATGCACGTGGATTGGAGTCTCCAACACGATGCAGCCTTCAAGGAATGCGCGCCGAACTGGAGACCGTTGAGTCCCCCTCCCCCAATCTTCGGCTCCGAGAGCCTTTGCGCTGGTCCTCCAGCAGGGGCGCTCCCGATCCGCTTGGCGCACGAGTCAGAAGCTCGCTTGCACAATGATGCGTAAACCAGTCGTGATGAATCTAACAATCACGAATTCGACACCATCGCGCCATGCGCCATCCTCGAATTCGACGGCCGCGCGCGTCATCGCCATGGGTATTCAGCACTCGTTCGCAGCAGTCTCATTCGCGCGCCTTGCACGTGGACTCTACGCTGTATGTGAAAGACGCCGCATTCGACGCAACGAGGATTTCGTACGCGTCTCGCAGTGCGAGTCGCTCGCAACGCGCCGCTCTCACGACAAGCAGAGTCTCGCGCGCGATAGCGCGTGAGGACGCGGTGCGTCGCGCGCGCCTGCGTTGTCGCTGCAAGTTGGATATTGGAGCATTTTAGCGGCCCTAATGATGCACACGCATGCGACGAGTGCAGCGAAATTGTGCTCCTCGCCATTCTCGAGTGCGGAGGTCTGACGCGCAATCGCTATGGGAATTCAGCATCGTTCGCCGCAGCATCGTTCGCGCACCTTGAACGCGCGAACCTACGCCGAATGTGAAAAGAGCCGCATTCGACGTAGCGACGATTTCGTAGCCCTCTCGCAGTGCGATCACGCGCAACGCGCCGCTCCCACAACAAGCAGAGTCATGCGCGCGGAAGCGCATGAGAACGCGGTGCGTCGTGTGCGACTGCGTCGTCGCCACAACTCGCGCATCGAAACCTTCTCGCGGCGCTTACGATGCAAACGCATGCCTCGCGATGAGCCTCGCGTGACAGCGGCTTGGCGCATGGAAGGCGGCGCGTCGCCGCTGCGGCGCCTTGATCGCGCCACGGCACGCGACTTGCTCCGCCGCAATTCGCGAACCCGTCTCGACTCGGATCGCCAAGCGGATCGAAGGACGCTGCTCACTGAGGCCTGCGCCGCGCTGCCGCGTGACAATTTCGGGAGACAAGCGCTCGACGCCTCCTGACCGAGGTGCAACCCACTTGAAGAGCTTCGAGGCTACACAGTGCCAGTTTTCAAGATTGCTCTGCTCGGTTCGGCAGCAGCTTTTGTCGTCGTCGGCGCCGCTCATGCAGCCGATCTTCCCACCAAGAAAGGCGCGCCAGCGGCGGAATACGTCAAGGTGTGTAAAATCGACGGCGCCGCCGGCTTCATTATTCCCGGCAGCGACACGTGCTTGAAGATCACCGGCTACCTCACGGCGCAAATCGTAGGGGGCGACCTCTCACAGCAGTACGTATGGGCGGGCAACGGCGGCGCGAGCGAGAAAGCGCTCGCACTCGGAACGCCCACCAACGAGCGCAACGCCATCGGCATGATGGCGCGCGCGGAATTGGAGTTCATCGCCAAAACGAACACCGCTTACGGCGTGCTGACGTCCGACATTGACATGCAGTACAACTATGGCAGCGGTCTCGACAATTTCGGCGCCGGCACAGGCTTCATCCAGCACGCCTTCATCAACTGGGCCGGCATCACCGCCGGCAAGGCGAATTCCTTCTTCTCATTCTTCGGCGCTGGCCCGGGTTGGGCGGACATCTTCTCACCCGACCGACAGACCTTCAATCAGCCGCTCCTGCTCGCCTACACTGCGACCTTCGGCGGCGGCTTCTCGGCGACGCTCTCGTTGGAAGATCCCGTTCTGACCGGCCCGAGCAGCGCGGTCCCGCCCTACGCCGGATCCGACATGCAGATCACGGCCAATTCGCAATATCTCGGCCAGCGCGCGCCCGACATCGTCGGCTCGCTCGACCTCAAGCAGAGCTGGGGCGGCGCACATCTGGCGGGCGTTGCGCACAACGTGGTCATGAGCGACGGGTTGGATAACCTCGACACCTGGGGCTATGCGATCGACGCCGGCCTGAAGTTCAACCTGCCGATGCTCGGCGAGGGCGACAACGTCCAGTTTCAGGGTGTCTGGACTCGCAACGCGGTCTGGTACTCCGGCATTCCCGACGGCATGTGGGACGAAGACGGTCAGGTCAACGGCAACGGCGTCGTCATGCCGGTCGGCGACGCCTATTCGAATCTGAACGGCACGTGGGCGACGCCGACGGCGTGGTCGCTCGCGGCGATCGGCGAGCACCATTTCGGCCCGCACTTCTCGATCGATCCCGAGGTCTCGTACGCGGAACTCAGTTGGAGCGGCTTGAATGGCGCGATGGCGGGCGCCCTATCGACTGATTCGCAAAGCTGGATCCTCGGCGGCGTGGCCAACTGGAATCCCGTTCCGCATCTCGATATCGCGTTCGAGGCGCTCTTCCAGACGACGCATCAGTCGATGCCGGCGGCGTTCTCGGTTCCGGCTGGCGACGTGGCGTGGAAATCGACCACGGACGGCGCCGAAACGCGCTTGTCGATCACGCGCGACTTCTGACGCAAGACCCTGGAGCGCGGCTCCGGGGTCGTTCATGTTCACGGCTTCGACGTCGTCGACACAGGTCGCGGCGGCGGCGTCGAATGCGGCTCTTTGGCGCGAGATTAGAAGTCGCGCGTAACCGAGAGGCGTCCGGCGAGGCCGCTCGAATTCGCCTGCCACGGAACGCCGCCCGTCGCGGCGAAGCCGCCAGGCTGCGACTGATGGGTCGTCTGGTAGAGCAGCTCGAGATCGAAATCGAGATGCGCAGCCGGATCCCAGTGGAATACGGCGCCGCCGATCCAGCTCTCGGAGTCGGGCGATAGCTGACCGCCCGAGCCAAGACCGCTCCAGTTGATCTGGCCGTACGAGACTTCCGGATCGATCGCGAAGGTCGGCCCGAGATGATACTCGCCGATCGCCGTGAGCGCCCAAGCCGTAGGCGTCGCCCAGCGTCCCGAGTTGGAGCCCGCGGTGACGTAGTAGCTGTCGGCCACCGGCATCATCACGCCGTTGCCGTTGACCTGCCCGTTTTCAAACCACATGCCGTCGGGAATGCCGGAGTACCAGACCGCGTTCTGGCTGTAGGAGCCCTGCAGTTGAACGCTGTCGCTGGGATCGCCGAGCATCGGCAGATTGAACTTCAGGCCGCCGTCGATCGCCCAGCCCCAGGTGTCGAGCGTCGAGCCCGCCGCGTCGTAGGTCTCGGCCATATTGACCTCGTGCGCGACGCCCGCCAGATGCGCACCGCCCCAGCCCTGCTGAAGGTCGAGCGCGGCGACAATGTCGGGAGACCGCTGGCCCTGATAGGTCGAATTGCCCGCGATGAATTCATCGACGCCAGCCAAGGTGTTGCTGAGCTCCGTCGACGACGGACCGGTGAGCACGGGATCCTCCAGCGAGATCGTCGCCGAAAATCCACCGCCGAAGGTCGCGGTGTAGGCGAGCAACAGAGGCTCGTTCTCGCTGCGGCGATCGGGTGAGAAGATGTCGGCCGTGCCGTAGCCGGAGCCGATCATCGAGAAGAACGAAGGCGCCTTACCGGCGGTGAGGCCGGCCCAGGTGACGTAGCCCTGGTCGATATAGGCGGTGTCGGCGTTGTAGCTGTCGAACCCGCTGCCGTAGTCGAAGAAGACGCCGATGTGCGCCTCGAGCGGGCCGTAGGCGGTGTTGGTCGCGGTGTCGAAATTGAGAATGCCGCGCGCGGTGTAGCCGATCGCGTTGCGGCTCGCAGTGGTAGCCCCCTTGGCGAGAGCGGTTTCGCTCGTGCCGCCATTGCCCGCCCAGGCATATTGCTGCGTCAGATTGCCGGCTTCCACCTGCGCCATGAGGCTGCCGCTTATCTTCAAGCAGGTGTCGCTGCCGGGAATGACGAAGCCCGCCGCGCCGTCGACATGGCAGACTTTGACGTATTCGGCCGCCGGTGCGCTCTTCCGCGTTGGAAGATCCGCCGCCTGCGCGCCGCCGCCAACAACGAAGGCAGCCGCCGAGGCCAGCAAGGCCCTCTGCATACCTTTCATAATCACCCTCTGAATGTGGATTGTAACGGGTCGACCTTTAACCCGATGTCGACGATCGAAATCGCGCGACGTGCAAGGGCTTTGCGCCCTTCCTCCTGCTCCACTCGGGCGAGCGGTTCTTGAAACCAACTCCGACCGGGGAACTCCCGCTTACAAGCGGGGGATATATCGAAGTCCCTCAAGGCGCGAAACAGCAATCGGGCGGGATGAAGATGCACGCTCCGTTTGTTGTATCGATGTTGCGCAACAGTGACACGGCCGCACCGTAGTGGCCTTCAACATTCCGTGCAGCGCCAGAGCTTTTAAGGAAAAAGTCCTCTCGCCTGCTTCGCCTTGCGCACGCGCTCGACTCCAATCGCCATCGCCGCCGTGCGATTGCTCACGCCGTCGCGGCGCGCGCGTTCCACCACCTGACTCCACGAGCGATGCAGCGCGTGTTCGAGGCGACTCATCACCTCGTCCTTCGACCAGAAATATTGCTGCAGATCCTGCACCCACTCGAAATAGCTGACGATGACGCCGCCGGCGTTGCACAGAATGTCCGGTATGACGAAGATCTCGTCGTTCCGTTCGGCGAGCACGCGATCCGCTTCCGGCGTTGTCGGGCCGTTGGCGCCCTCGGCGATGATGCGGCATTGCAAGCCGCGCGCCACACGTTCGTCGATCACGCGCTCGACAGCGCAGGGCGCGAGCACCACGCACGGTCGCGTGAGAAACTCATGCGGGTCGATCGTGGCCTCGTCGGCGAAGCCGCGCAGCACGCCGCGTTCGGCGACATGAGCGACCGCAGACGTGACGTCGAAACCTTTGGGATCATATACAGCGATCGTGTGATCGCTCATGCCGACAACCTTCACGTCGCGATGCGCAAAGGCGAGAGCAGCGTGCGTCCCCACATTCCCGAATCCTTGCACGATCGCCGTCGTCTTGGCGGGCTCGATCTCGAGCCGCTCCATCGCGCGAAAGGCGAGAAAGGCGACGCCGTGGCCGGTCGCCTCTCGCCGCCCTAAAGTGCCGCCCGAGCCGACCGGCTTGCCGGTGACGATCTCCGGTACGGTGACGCCCTGATACATGGAATAAGTGTCCATGAACCAAGCCATCACCTGCTCGTTGGTGCCCATGTCCGGCGCCATCACGTCGACGCGCGGTCCGACGAACGGAATCATCTCCTGCATGTAGCGACGCGAAAGATCCTCCAATTCGCGCGCAGAGAGCGCGTTCGGATCGACGGCGATGCCGCCCTTGCCGCCTCCGTACGGCAGATCGGCGAGCGCGCACTTCCAGCTCATCCAGATCGCGAGAGCGGCGATCTCACCGATGTTGACGCTCGGCGCAAAGCGCGTGCCGCCCTTGGCGGGTCCCAGCGTCAGATGGTGCTGGACGCGGAAGCCCTCGAACACCGCAGTGCGCCCGTCGTCCATATGGATTGGGCACGACACCGAAATCGCCCGCTTGGGCAGCAGCAGACGATCGCGTTCGTCGAGCGGAATTTCGAGATGATCCGCGATGATGTGAAACTGTTCCCGCGCCATCTCGAAGACGGGACCTGTGTAGAGGCTCATCGCGGCGTCTCCTCTCTTGGCGTCGAGCTAGCGTCTTCACGGCTCGGGCGAGCGTCGCCGGGCTCGCATTGCGACACATAACCGCACGTCGGCGTGCTCCTTTCAAGCAATCACGGCGAGGCGATGGCCGGATAGGGGCAGTTTGCTTGGCGCTGCGCCTCGGCCCCTTCTTTGTAAACTCTCTAACTTTTGCCGGAATCGATTCCGGCCTGCGCCGATATGCGTTATGGGCGGCGTCAAATTCCTTGTTCAACGAAAGTCCGCCGCATGTCGTCCACCACTCTGGCCCTGCCCCTCTCCGGTTGGCGCCGTTTCCTTCTCGTCGCCGGGCCGGGCCTCGTGGTGATGTTGGCGGACACCGATGCCGGGAGCGTGATCACAGCGGCGCAGAGCGGCGCGCAATGGGGCTACCGGTTGCTGCTGATGCAGATCCTGCTTGTGCCCATTCTCTACATCGTCCAGGAGCTGACGGTGCGGCTCGGCGTCGTCACCGGCAAAGGACACGCCGAGCTCATCGCCCAGCATTTCGGCCGCTTCTGGGCCTGGTTCTCGGTAGCGACGCTGATCGTTTCCTGCATCGGCGCCTTGCTCAGCGAGCTCTCCGGGATCTCGGGCGTCGGCGCGCTCATCGGCGTCCCCACGCCAGTGAGCCTCGCCCTGGTGGTGGCGGCCTTGCTGGTGATGGCGTTCACCCGTTCCTATCTCTCCGTCGAGCGGATCGCGCTCGTCGTCGGCGGCTTCGAGCTGGTGTTCCTGCTCGTCGCCTGGATGGCGCACCCGAGCGCGAGCGAGATCGTCACGCAGTCGTTCTCGATCCCGCTGAACGATCCGAAGTATCTCTACCTCGCCTCCGCCAACATCGGCGCCGTGATCATGCCTTGGATGGTGTTCTTCCAGCAGTCCTCCGTCGTCGAGAAGAAGCTGAGCGTCTCCGACCTCGGCGCGGCGCGGCTCGATACGGCGGTTGGCGCCCTACTCACCCAGCTCATCATGGCCGCGGTGCTGGTGGGCGTCGCGGCGACCCTTGGCAAAACGGGCGGCGACCATGCGCTCGACACGGTTCAGGAGATCAGCGAGGCGATCACGCCCTTTCTCGGCAAAGTCGGCGGCGACGTGCTGTTCGCGCTCGGCATGAGCGGGGCCGCGCTCGTCGCGACCATCGTCGTCACGCTGACGGCCGCGCGCACGCTGGCCGAGGTCATCGGCGCCAAGCACAGTCTCGATCACGAACCGGCTGAGGCGCCGTGGTTTTACGGCGCCTACGCGGCCGTGCTGATCCTCGGCGCGCTGGTGGTCGGCTCCGGCGTCAATCTGGTCGAATTGAGCGTCGGCGTGCAGGTGATGAACGCGCTGCTGCTGCCGATCGTGCTGGGCTTCCTTTTCCTGCTGGCGATGCGTCTGCCGCGGCCGTTTCGCCTCGAAGGGCCCTACGCCTGGGTCGCTGGCGGCCTGATCGCAGTGACGACGATCTTCGGGGTTTACGCCGGCATTACTGGACTTTGGTCGTAGTCGGGCACGGGGTCGGCCCTGCCGGCGGCAGGTTCAGCTTGACTTCCGGCCCCTCCTGACTATTTTCCGCCACATCCGGCGCTGGCGGGGTCACCCGAGAGCGCTTTTCTGTTTTCCCCGGCGCCGTTGGCGCCCCTATCGGACGCCCCGACATGGCCAAGGCCGCTTCGCTCAAGATCAAGCTGCTGTCGACCGCCGACACCGGCTACTTCTACGTCACCAAGAAGAACGCGCGTACCAAGACGGAGAAGTTCACCTTCGTCAAATACGACCCGATCGCGCGCAAGCACGTCGAGTTCAAGGAAACCAAGATCAAGTGAAGCTCCGGCCTTCGCTGGCTTGACGACACAAGGGCGCTCCAGGGCGCCCTTTTTCATTCCGGCGAGGCGACGCCGGCCGCGATCCGCCGCTCGATCTCCCATACCGGGATGTTCGTCAGATCCTTGTCGATCTCACCTATCACGCGCGCCTTCACATCCGCGTGCAGCGCGCGCCTGAGATCGGCGAGGGTTGCCGGCGGGGCGACCACCACCAGCGCCGGCGCGCCGTGCGTGCGCACCAAGTCTTCAAGAGCGCTCGAAACGCGAAGCGCGAATCGACGTTCCTCGATCTCGTGCCAGTCCGCTGTATTCATTGCGCTGCGACGGGTCGAATGCGCGGCGGCGAAGGTGCGGCCCGGTCGATCGGTTCCCTGATCGTGGGTCGGTGGGTTTTCGTCGACCAAGACGCGCTCGGTCGCCAGATTGGGGAACATCTCGTCGCCGACGTTGCGAAGGAACAGCGCCTTCCGACCGTCGCCGACGAAGACGAAACCGTCGTGCGGAATGGAGAACTTGGTCATCGAAAATCTCCTTTGGCGGGAAACCCGCAGCGGCGTCATGCGAGATGATGCCGGATGAGGCGAACGCTGGTCGCTTGCGGCCCGTTGTCGCCAATTTCTTCGACGAACCGGACCTCTGAACCGACCGTCAGACGATCAAACGCGCCGCCGTGAACCGCGTTCCGATGGAAATAGATCTCGCGCCCATCCGGGGTCTGCAGGAACCCGCAATCCTCGCCGGCGAGGAACTTCGCCACCCGGCCGCCTTCCTCATGGGGAAGGCGCCGCTTGACGTCGCCGCGCAGGTCGCGCTCCGCCTCCTGGATCTGTCGTACGGCGGCGTCGAACGCTTCCCGAATGGCGACGAGAACATGCTGATGTTCGGGCGCCCGGCGATGCTCGCGATCGACGATCACGTCCTTGTGATCCGGCATGGCGACCCGGATGTCGACCTGAAACAGATTGCCAGTGCGGCGCCGCCCTTGGGGTCGGCTGACGACGACGTGGCAACTCGTGAGGCGATCGCCGCACTTCTCCAGCCGCCGGGTCTGCTTGTCGATCTCGGCCCGGATCTCGTTCGTCGGCTCGCAATGCTGGAAGGCGACTTCGACGGGCGTTTGCATGACAGGCCTCAAAACGCGATCGAGACTGGCGGACATCAGCGGCCACAGTGTGACCGCGGCGAGGCGCTATTCCGCCGGCTCGTCGCTCGGATCGGCGGGATCGGCCCCCTTGGTCCCGCCCTGGCCCGGGCGCACGACGCGGTCGGAAAGCGCGCGCTTGGGCGCCGGCGACCAGGGCCGATCCTCCAGCGCCGAACGGTCGGCCGTCACATGGACGCCGGCGCCGTCCCAAACGAGCCCCGCCGCGCCCGTCGCCGCGAGGCGCCGCTCGTCGAAGACTTGCGCCTTGCAGGACGCCGGCGCGGTGAGCGGGCTGAGCAGCACGTCCGCCCGCTCGCAATCCTCCTCGAAGGCGGAGCGGTCGACGACGAGGCTCAGCGACTGGCCTTCCGGCAGCGCGGCGACGCATCCTACCCGGTCACACGCGTCAACGGCGCGTGCCGCGGCGGGATCGCGATCGTCGCCGTCAGCGGCGAGCCATTGCTCCGCGGCAAAGGCGTTGAAGCGCTTGCCGACGATCGCGAGCTTGCCGTCGGCGTCGCGCACCGCCGCGAGGTCGCCGCTCGGCGCGAGAATCGCGTCGTAGCGCGGGCCGTCGAGCGCCCCGATCAGCCCAAGCGCGAGAAGCGGTATGGCGCTAGCGCGGAACAGCCAGCTCCGCCACAGGATCGCGCTCATCACGGCAAGGCTCAGAAGCGGCAGCGCGTAAGGCGCGAAGGCCCGCACATGAACCGTCGAGCCGGGCGCCGCGGCGATGAACCGGGCGACCCAAAGGATGAGCTTGATGCCGAAGCCGACATAGAGCCACACGGGGCCGTCGAGGCCGAGGGGGTAGAGCGCGGCCCCGAGAAGCGCGCCCGGTACGGCGAAGAATTCGATGATCGTCAGCGTCAGCGGGTTGCCGATCAGCACATAGGGGCTGAGGTCGTGGAAATGGTAGGCCATGAAGGCCGCGGTGGCGCTGGTCGCGCAGAGCGTCGCGACGAGCAGCCCGATCGGCTTGTCGACCAGATGCGTCAGCAGCGCGCTTGGCGGCGGCGGGCGCCCGCGAACGGCGAGGAAGGGATCGGCGCCGTCGCTGTGCCGCGCCATGCGCGCCTCCATCACTGCGACCAGCGCGCCGACCGCGGCGAACGAGAGCTGAAAGCTGACGCCGACGATCGCCTCGGGCTCGAGCGCGATGATCGCCAGAACGGCGAGCGCGAGATTGCGCATGGTGAGCGCGCGGCGGTCGAGGATCACCGCGCCGAGCACGATGAGCGTCATGATCAGCGCGCGCTCCGTGCCGACCCGCGAACCGGTGGCGAGGTCGTAGACGAGCGAGCCGCCCATCGCGACGCCGGCCGCCCATTTTTTGATGGGGTAGCGCAGCGCGAGCGTCGGCGACAGCGCCAGCAGCCGGCGCGACAGCGCGAAGAAAATGCCGGCGACGAGCGTCATCTGAACGCCGGAAATGGTGATGATGTGGAAAATGCCGGCCTCGCGAATGAGGTCCCTGGCGTCGTTGGAGAGGAAGTCGCGTTTGCCTGTAACCATCGCCGCGGCGATTGCGCCTTCGTCGCCGCCGATGATGGCGTCGACGCGAAGCGCGAGGCGGTTGCGCGCTTGGTCGAGCCACGCGAAGAAGCGCTCCCGCCACGAGATTTCACGCGGCGGGGCCAGCGCCGTGATCGCGCCGAGCATCGAGCCGACCGCGCCGACCCCCTGGAAATAGGCGTCGCGCGCGAAGTCGTAGCCGCCGGGCAGCACCGCCCTGGAGGGCGCGAGCAGCCGCGCCTGAAGAGAGACATAGTCGCCGGCGCTGATGTTCGGCGCTTTGCGCGTGGTGAGGCGCACCCGCCGTGGGACGAGCGCGGCCGGCATATCGCCCGCGGAGACGACCGCGAGCACGAGGCGCGCGCCGACCGGACGAATGTCGACCTCCTCGACGAAGCCTTGCAGCTTGACGATGCGCACATGGTCGAGCATCGGCGTCGCGACCAGCGCGGTTCGCAGCCCCATCGAGAGGAAGCCGAGGGAAAGCGCGGCGAGACAGAGCCAAAGGCCGAGCGCGACCGGCCGAGCGCGAGTGAGAAAGGCAAGCGCCGCGAACACGGCGCCGAGCAGCGCCGGCAGCCAGAGCACGGGCTCGCGGTCCGCCGTCAGATTCAGCGCCACGCCGCCCATCGCCGCCACCGGGATCCAAAGGAAGAAGCGCCGATCGTCGACCTCCTTCGCCAGCGCGCCGGCGAACAGCGCGCGCCAATCCGGCGCCGCCGCCGCGCGCAAGCGGCCGGCGGCGGCGAGAACGCCTGCCCGGGCGGAAGTCGTCATGACGAGAAACTAAGCACAGACGCGACGCGGGGAAAAGGGAGCTCTGGCAGAGACAGGCAACGAGGCGCGTCGCTCAGCCGCCGTTGTCACGCCCGCGAAATTCGCGGGCGCGACAGAGCCTCAATTGGTCGAGGCCATGTCTGCGGTTCGCGTGCATGAGGTTGGCTAACGGCGCACGTTTCTGATACAGCGGCGCGCCGGCTTCGCCGGGCCCGCCAAGCTCCAACACATCGAAATCAGCCCATGACCAAAGTCGTGACGCGCTTCGCGCCCTCTCCGACCGGATTCCTGCATATCGGCGGGGCTCGCACCGCACTGTTCAACTGGCTCTACGCCAAACGGTTCGGCGGCGAGTTCCTGCTGCGCATCGAGGACACCGACCGCGAGCGCTCCACGCAGGCGGCGGTCGGGGCGATCATCGACGGGCTCGATTGGCTCGGCCTGAAATGGGACGGTCCGGCGGTCAGCCAGTTCGAGCGCGCCGGGCGTCATCGCGAAGTCGCCGAGCAATTGCTCGCCACGGGCGGCGCCTACCGCTGCTATGCGAGCCCTGAGGAGCTCGAGGAGATGCGCGCCAAGGCGCGCGCCGAGGGCCGGCCGATGCGCTACGACGGGCGATGGCGCGACCGCGATCCCTCAGAAGCGCCGCCCGGCGTCAAGCCGGTCATCCGCCTGCGCGCGAGCCAGGAAGGCGAAACGATCGTCGACGACAAGGTGCAGGGCAAGGTCACCTTCGCCAACAAGGAGCTCGACGACCTCGTGCTGCTGCGCTCGGACGGCAATCCGACCTATATGCTCGCCGTCGTCGTCGACGATCACGACATGGGCGTCACTCACATCATTCGAGGCGACGACCATCTGACCAACGCGGCGCGGCAGATGCAGATCTATTCCGCGCTCGGCTGGGACGTGCCGATCATGGCCCACATCCCGCTGATCCACGGGCAGGACGGCGCCAAGCTCTCCAAGCGCCACGGCGCGCTCGGCGTCGACGCCTATCGGGCGCTCGGCTACCTTCCGTCGGCGCTGCGCAACTATCTCGTGCGGCTCGGCTGGAGCCAGGGCGACCGCGAGTTCTTCGCGACCGAGGAGTTGATCGCGGCGTTCGATCTGCCGGCGATCGGCCGCTCGCCCTCGCGCTTCGACTTCGTCAAGCTCGAGAACATGAACGGCCATTTCATGCGCGCGACGCCGGACGCGGAGCTGTTCCAGACTCTGATCGACACGCTCCCCTATCTGCCCGGCGGCCCCGAGATCGCCGCCAAGCTCGACGCGGAAAAGCGCCGTCAGCTCGAGGCGGCGCTGCCCGGCCTCAAGGAGCGCGCCAAGACGCTGGTCGAGCTTCTCGACGGCGCGAGCTTCCTGTTCGCCGAGCGGCCGCTCGCCATGGACGAGAAGGCCGAGGACATCCTCGCGCGCGGCGGACGGCTGCACATCAAGGCGCTGCTGCCTCGCCTCGAGGCGATCGAGGACTGGAGCAACGCGACGACCGAAGCCGCGGTGCGCGACTACGCCGCCGAGCAAGGCGCCAAGCTCGGCGCGATCGCGCAGCCCTTGCGCGCCGCTGCGACGGGGCGCGCGACCTCGCCAGGCATATTCGACGTGCTCGCCGTGCTCGGCCGCGAAGAAAGCCTCGGACGACTGAGGGACCAGGCGACGGCTTAAGCTCAGCCGCGCGCGGCCGACGCGCTGTCATCTTCCTGTCTCATCGGCCGGCCATGCAACTGCGGGAGCCTCACTCGTGTAAAGGGCATGTAAAGGCGTCGAACTTAACGCTTTTTCGTTTGCCAACGACCCGAAATTTGTGGTTTCCATCCCGTCGCCGGGCACGGTCGCGGGCCGCCGTATCTGGGTTGCACGCGCCTTGGGGGGCTTACCGATGCCGCTGATCCCGTCCGCCCTCTCCCGGCGCCGCCGAGTGCTGCCAAATATCTGGGATCTGGTCGCGATGGCCGGGATCATGGCGGTGCTGGCGGCGATCGCGCGCGGTTCGCACGGCGTCGTCGCGCCGCTTCCCCCGGCGAGCGAGGCCGCGGTGTCGCTCGACTACTGGCAATTGCCCTACTACGCCGGCCGTACGGTGCTGCGCATGTTCGCCGCGCTCGTCGCCTCGTTCCTGTTCACTTTCACCTACGCAACGCTCGCCGCCAAGAGCCGGCGGGCGGAAATGCTGCTGATCCCGGTGCTCGACATTCTCCAGTCGGTGCCGATCCTCGGCTTCCTGTCGTTCACTGTAACGTTCTTTCTCGGCCTGTTCCCCGGCAACGTGCTGGGCGCGGAATGCGCGGCGATCTTCGCCGTCTTCACCAGCCAGGCCTGGAACATGGCCTTTTCGTTCTATCAGTCGCTGCGCACGGTGCCGCGCGATCTCGACGAAGTGGCGCGCGGCTTCCGTCTGACCGGCTGGCAGAAGTTCTGGCAATTGGAGGCGCCCTACGCCGTCCCCGGCCTCATCTGGAATACGATGATGTCGATGTCGGGTGGGTGGTTCTTCGTCGTGGCTTCGGAGGCGATCACCGTCGGCGATACGACGATCACGCTCCCCGGCGTCGGCTCCTACATCGCAACCGCCAACAACGCCGGTCGGTGGGACGCAATCGCCGCGGCCGTCGCGACGATGGGCGTCGTCATCCTCATCTACGATCAATTGCTGTTCCGCCCGATCATCGCCTGGGCGGCCAAGTTCCGCGTCGAACTTTCGGTCGGCCAGGAGGTCGAGCGCTCCTGGGTGCTCGACCTCCTGGCGCGGACCTATTGGTTACGCCTCGGCGCCAGGCCAATCTTCGCCGCTATTCGTTCGATCGGCTACTGGCGCTTGAGCCTGCCTCGTCTCGCGCGCGCCCGCTCCGCCAAGAAATCGAACCCGGCGTCGTCGCGCGTCGTCGACGTCTTCTGGATCGCGATCGTCATCGCCGTTGCGGTGTGGGCGCTGTGGAGCGTCGTCGCCTATGTCGGCACGGAACTGTCCTGGCCGGACGTCGTCGAGGCGATCGTCTTGACCTCCTACACCTTGATCCGCGTCGTCGTGCTGATGGCGTTGGCCTCGCTGGTCTGGGTGCCGATCAGCGTCTGGATTGGCCTCAGGCCGCGCTGGGCGGAAGCCGTGCAGCCGATCGCCCAATTCCTCGCCGCCTTCCCCGTCAATCTGCTGTTCGGCGCGGCGGTCAGCCTCATCGTGGCCTTCAACCTCAACCCGGACATCTGGCTCAGCCTGCTCATCGTGTTCGGCACGCAATGGTACATCGTGTTCAACACGATCGGCGGCGCGGCGGCCTTTCCCAACGACTTGCGCGAAGCGGCGACCAACTTCCGCATCCGCGGCTGGGACTGGTGGCGAAGGGTCATGATCCCGGGCATCGCGCCCTACTACCTCACCGGAGCGATCACCGCCTCCGGCGGCTCGTGGAACGCCTCGATCGTCGCCGAATACGTCAAGTGGAAAGATCAGACCGTAACGGCGCACGGCATCGGCGACTACATCGCGGAGGCGACCGATAAGGGCGACTTCCCCAAGATCGTCCTAGGCGTCGCCGTCATGTCGATCTTCGTCACGCTTTTCAATCGACTCTTCTGGCGCCAACTCTACGCCTATGCTGAGCGGCGGCTGCGCCTGTAAGCGCCGATTTCGGGAGAAACTCCATGCTCGAACCTGCTTCCACGGTGCTGCTCGACGTCAGCCACGTCAGCCAGACCTATTCCAAAAGCTCGGGCGAGACCGGCGCCCCCGTGCTGCAGGACGTAAACCTGCGATTGAAGACCGGCGAGATCATCGGGCTGCTCGGCCGCTCGGGCTGCGGCAAATCGAGCCTGCTGCGCATCATCGCCGGCCTGTCGCGTCCGACGCAGGGGGTGGTGACGATCGACGGCGCGCCGGTCGAAGGGCCGACCGAAGGCGTCGCGATGGTGTTCCAGAGCTTCGCGCTGTTCCCCTGGCTCACGGTTCTCGACAACGTGGAGATCGGCCTCAGGGCGCAGGGCGTGCCGCCCGACGAAACGCGCGCGCGCTCGCTCAAGGCGATCGACATCATCGGTCTCGACGGCTTCGAATCGGCCTATCCGAAGGAACTCTCGGGCGGCATGCGCCAGCGCGTCGGCTTCGCCCGCGCGCTCGTCGTTCAGCCGCAGATCCTGCTGATGGACGAACCGTTCTCTGCGCTCGACGTCCTCACCGCCGAGACGCTGCGCACCGATCTGCTCGAGCTCTGGCAGGAAGGCCGCATCCCCATCAAGTCGATCCTGATGGTGACGCACAACATCGAGGAGGCGGTGCTGATGTGCGACCGCGTGCTCGTGCTCTCCTCCAATCCGGGACGCGTCGCGGCGGAGATCGCTATTCCCCTGCCCCATCCCCGCGATCGGCTCGATACGGAATTCCGCCAGTTGGTCGACAAGATCTATGCGCTGATGACGCAGCGGCCGGAGCCGAAACCGGCCGGGCGCGAAGCCGCAGCGCAAGGCGCGGGGCTTGGTCTCGCGCTGCCGCTCGTCTCCACCAACTCGCTTGCAGGCATGCTGGAGGAGATCGCCGCCCCGCCCTACAACGGTCAGGCCGATCTGCCGCACCTCGCCAATTCGTTGCAGCTCGAGATCGACGATCTGTTCCCGCTCGGCGAAACTCTGCAGTTGCTGCATCTCGTGGAGTTCGCGGACGCCGACATCAAGCTGAAGAGCGCCGGCCAACGCTTCGTCGACATGGACGTCGACCAGCGCAAGAAGCTGTTCGGCGATCAATTGCTGTCGAACATCCCGCTCGCGGCGCATATCAAGCATGTGCTGGACGAGCGGCCGAGTCATCGCGCGCCCGCGACACGCTTTCGTGAAGAGCTCGAGGACTACATGTCCGAAGACTATGCGGAGCGGACCCTGCGCGCGATCATCAATCTCGGTCGCTACGGCGAACTGTTCGCCTACGACGAAAATGCGCAGACCTTCAGTTACGAAAATCCGCAATAGCGCGAGACAGGGGCCGGCGCCCATCCGATTATTGACTTGTCGCAACTAGCGGGATCCGATACCGCTACTGCGCTGCACAAGCCGTGGCATGGCGCTGCCGCACGACGCGACGCGCCTCGAAGGAGAAGGTTGATGTCCGCAACGTCCGCAAGCCTCAAAATCGGCGACAAGAGCGTCGAATTGCCGGTGAAGGCTGGAACCATCGGGCCCTCGGTGGTGGATATCGGCAAGCTCTACGCGCAAACCGGAATGTTCACTTACGATCCGGGCTTCACCTCGACGGCCAGCACGGAATCGAAGATCACCTATATCGACGGCGACGAGGGCGTGCTGCTCTATCGCGGCTACCCGATTGACGAGATCGCCGAGCACGGCGACTTCCTCGAAACCTGCTATCTCCTTCTCTACGGCGAATTGCCGACAGCGGCCCAGAAGGCCGATTTCGACTACCGCGTCACGCGCCACACGATGGTGCACGAGCAGATGGCGCGCTTCTTCCAGGGGTTCCGCCGCGACGCGCATCCGATGTCCGTCATGGTGGCGAGCGTCGGCGCCCTGGCCGCGTTCTATCACGACTCGACCGACATCTCCGACGAGCGCCAGCGCATGATCGCCTCGATCCGGATGGTCGCCAAGGTGCCCACGCTCGCCGCGATGGCGTACAAATATTCGATCGGGCAACCCTTCGTTTTTCCCAAGAACGAACTCGACTACGCCTCCAATTTCCTGCGCATGTGTTTTGCGGTTCCGTGCGAGGAGTACAAGGTCAATCCGGTTCTCTCGCGCGCGCTCGATCGCATTTTCATCCTGCACGCCGATCACGAGCAGAACGCCTCGACCTCGACCGTGCGCCTCGCCGGCTCGTCGGGCGCGAATCCGTTCGCCTGCATCGCCGCCGGCATCGCCTGCCTGTGGGGACCCGCGCACGGGGGCGCCAACGAAGCCGCGCTCAAGATGCTCGGCGAGATCGGCAGCGTCGACAACATCCCGAAATACATCGCCAAGGCCAAGGACAAGAACGATCCGTTCCGCCTGATGGGCTTCGGCCACCGCGTCTATAAGAACTACGATCCGCGCGCGAAGATCATGCAGCGCACGGCGCACGACGTGCTCAGCGAACTCGGCATCAAGGACGACCCGCTGCTCGACGTCGCCGTCGAATTGGAGCGCATCGCGCTGCACGACGAATATTTCATCGAGAAGAAGCTCTACCCGAACATCGACTTCTATTCAGGCATTACGCTGAAGGCGATGGGCTTCCCGACCGAAATGTTCACTGTCCTCTTCGCGGTCGCCCGCACCGTCGGCTGGATCGCGCAGTGGAAGGAAATGATCGAGGATCCGAGCCAGAAGATCGGCCGTCCGCGTCAGCTCTACACCGGCGCGCCGCGCCGCGACTACAAGCCGATGGGCAATCGCTGAGCGAATTGAGGCGGGCGATAGTCGGGCTAACCTTTTGCGTGAAATCCGCGCCTCTTCCCGTCGCCGGGGAGAGGCGTTTCCATTTTGGGCGAACGCCGAGGTCGAACGCCCAGGGGGTCCCTTCAACGCCCGCTTACGATTTTTGGTTGATTATTCCCGATATATGGATTTCGATACCGCGACATCTGTCCTTGCCGCCCTTTCCCAACCGACGCGCCTCGAGACGTTCCACCTGCTGGTGCGTCGCGAGCCGATCGGGCTGCCGGCCGGCGAGATCGCCCGCAAGATCGACGCGCCGCAAAACACGATGTCGGCGCATCTGGCCGTCCTCTTCCGCGCGGGGCTGGCGACGGCCGAACGTCACAGCCGGTCGATCATCTACTGCGCCGATTTGAACGCGCTGCGGGAGCTGACCCTCTCCCCGCTTGCGCGCGCTCTGCTGGCGTCACTGATCGAGCGCATGGGCGTGTCGGTGCGGTCGTTGTCGCGCGAGAAAGGCACCCCGTTCCACGATCTCGGCCTCGATGATCCGGCCCTGACGGACGGGCAATTGCTCGACGCGATGATGGCGCACCCCATCCTGATCAATCGGCCGATCGTCGTTTCGCCGCTCGGCGTGAAGCTATGTCGCCCGTCCGAAGTGATCCTCGACCTCCTGCCCAATCCGCAACGAGGGACGTTTACCAAAGAGGACGGCGAGCGCGTGGTCGACGCCCGCGGCCGCCGCATGACCCCGGAAAGCCAACGCGCATCCAATTTCTTCGAGCTGGCTGTGGCGGCGGCGATTGCCCTGTTTGGCTTCCAGTCGGGCGCGGCGCTCGCGACAGTCGTCGGCGTGCTGATCGAGGTCCCGATGATGCTGTCGGTGGTACGTATCGTCAAGGCGTCGCGCGGCTGGCGGCGGCAGGGGCGTGACGCGGCCATCGGCCGATTGGCGCCCAAGGCCCCGCGCCACCGTTCAAGCCTTTCGCGCTATCGTGGCGAATATCTCCCGCGCCGCTTTTTCGCTCGGTGCGTCGCCCTCAGGCAAGCGCATCAGCGTGTCGAGCCTCGCCAGCGCCGTGATCTGAGCCTGCCTCGCGTTTCCCTCGCGTACGAGGCCCGCAAGGGCGCCGGACAGAGTCGCCGGCGTGCAGTCCTGCTGCAGCAATTCAGGGATCGCGCGCTCGCCTAGAATGAGGTTCGGCAGCAGGATCGAGTCCGGCAGCTTGATGACGTATTTGAGTGGTTCCTCGAGGCGCGACACCTTGTAGGCGCCGACCATCGGCACGCCCGCCAGCGCCAGCTCCAGCGTGACAGTGCCCGACGCCGCAAGCGCCGCGTGGGCGGTGCGAAACGTCGCCAGTTTGGCCGCCTCGCCGACCTCGACGCGCGGCTTGACGGGCCACTCGGCTGCGCGCCCTCTCACCTCGGCCTCGACATGGGGCAATGTCGGCAGCACGACGTCGAACGGTCCACGTTCGCGCGCGAGCCGGGCGACCGCCTCGCCGAAGTCGCTCATCATTCGCGCCAGCACCGAGCGGCGCGAGCCAGGCAGCACGGCGAGAATCGGCGGCTCCGCGGCGCGGCGGCACGCTTCCTCGGGGCTCGGCCGCAATTCGCCGAGCCGCTCGATCAGGGGATGACCGACATAGACGCAGCGCGGTCCGCCAAGCCGCACATGGGCCGCCGGCTCGAACGGCAGCAGCGCGAGCACGCAATCGACGTAGGCGTGCATCGCCTTGGCGCGCCCCGGCCGCCAGGCCCAGACCGAAGGGCTGACATAGTCGATCACCGGTAGATTGGGCAGCACGCGCCGCACACGCCGCGCAACGCGGTGGGTGAAGTCGGGGCTATCGATGATGACGAGCGCGTCCGGCCGCGCCGCGACGATCGCGGTCGCGGTCTGGCGGATGCGCGCGAGAAGGCTCGGCAGTTTGGCGAGCACCGGCAGGAAGCCCATCACCGCGATGTCGCTCATCGGGAACAGGCTCTTGAGCCCTTCCGCCTCCATCGCCTCGCCGCCGACGCCGAAGAACTCGACGGCGCCGCGCGCCTGACCGCGCAGCGCCCGCATCAGCTTGAAACCGAGCTGGTCGCCGGAATGCTCGCCGGCGACGAGCGCGATCCGCAACCGAGAAGTCAGCGCGCTCACGGGGAAAAGCCGACGACGAACAAGCCCGCCGCGTCCGCGGCGCGCAGGAAAGCCTCGCGATCGGCGATCAGGACCTGCCCGGCGGCCAGCGCTACGCCCTGCAGTTCGGCGCGGCGCGCGGCCTCGATCGTCTTGGGCCCGACCGCGGGCATATCGAGGCGCAAGTCCTGGCCGCGCTTGGGCGACTTCACGAAGACGCCCTGGGCGCCTTGCAGGCGCAGCCGCCGCGCCGCCCTGAGTTCGGCGACGCGGGCGAGCATGGCGTCGGTGCCTTCCGCCGCTTCGACTGCAATGACGCGCCCATTGGCAACGACGACGCCCTGGCCGACGTCGAACGGCGACAATGCGGCGAGCAGCGTGGCGCCGACGCGAATGTCGGCTTCGGCCTCGGCGGAAGCGGCCCGCGCCCCGGCGGCGCCCAGCGGGGCCACCAGTTGGGGCGCAATCTCGTGCGCGCCAAGGACACGCAGGCCCTCGCGCTCGAAGATGCCGGCGATGCCGACGAGCAGATGGTTGTCGCCGCCGCGAAACAATTGGGCAAGTTCCGGCGCGCGCTTCACCGCGCCCCAGTCGAGCCGCAAGTCGGAAAATTCCGGCCGCGCGATCGCGCCGACGAGCGCAATGTCGGCGATGGCCTGCTCCTTGAGCGCGCCGAACAGCTTGCCGACTTGGCCGAGGTGAACCCAAACATGGGGAAACGCTTCGATCGCCGGGTCGGAGGAGCCGACGACGCCGATGAGGAACGGCGGGCGGCCGTTGGCCGCGGCCGCGCGCGCGACTTCGAGGGGAAAGCCGCCGCCGCCGCAGAGAATGGCGAGCGGCCGCATTTCGCCGCCAGCGATCAAGCCTCGATGTCCCGGGTCGTCCGCGGCGTGCAGACGGCGCGGTCGCCCCCTTCGCGCAGGAAGGCGACGATCTGCTGCACCGCTTCCTGGTCGGGATAGGCGGCCGCGACGTCCTCAGCGCGCTCCTTCAGCGTGCCCTTGCCGCCGAAAAGCTGCTTATAGGCGCGACGCAGGTCGTGGATCGCCTCGTGGGAGAAGCCGCGGCGCTTCAACCCGACGATGTTGAGCCCGGCCAGGGCGGCGCGGTTGCCGAGCGCAATGCCGAACGGAATGATGTCGTGCTCGACCCCGGCGATACCGCCGACGAATGCATGCGCGCCGATGCGCACGAACTGGTGCGCGGCCGCCCCGCCGCTGAGGATAGCGAAATCGCCGACCTGGCAATGGCCGGCGAGCATGACGTTATTGGAGAGAATGACGTTGTCGCCGATCCGGCAGTCGTGGCCGACATGCGCATTGGCGAGAAACACGCTGCGCGAGCCGACGACCGTGACGAGGCCACCGCCGGCCGTGCCGGGATTCATCGTCACGCCCTCGCGGATCAGGCAATCCTCGCCGATCGTGAGGCTGACGGGCTCGCCGCGGTATTTGAGGTCCTGCGGTTCGTGGCCGATCGCCGCGAAGGGAAAGACGCGCGTGCGCGCGCCGATGGTCGTCACCCCTGCGACGCTCACATGGGAAATCAGCCGCACGCCGTCGCCGAGGGTCGCTTGCGGGCCGACATGGCAGAAAGGCCCGATGGTTACGCCGAGCCCAAGGCGCGCGCCGGCCTCGACGCAGGCGCTCGGGTGGATGAACGTCTGGGGCGCGACTGCGCCGGTCGCCTCCACGCTCATTCTTCCACCAGCATCGCGGAAATCGTCGCTTCGCAGACGAGCACGCCATCGACCTTCGCTTCGCCTTGGAACCACCAAATGTTGCGGCGCTTAACCATCTTCGTCATGTGATACCGAACCTGATCGCCCGGCACGACGGGCTTGCGGAACTTCACCTTGTCGACAGTCATCAAATAGACGACGCTGGGCTTGCGGCCGGCGCCAAGGCTCGCGACGCACATGGCGCCCGCCGTTTGCGCCATGCCTTCGATCACGAGAACGCCCGGCATTACCGGCCGATTGGGGAAATGCCCCTGGAAATGCGGTTCGTTGAAGGTCACGTTCTTGATGCCGACGCCATATTCGTCGCCGCGCACCTCGACGATCCGATCGACGAGGAGCATGGGATAGCGATGCGGCAGCGATGCGAGCAGCCGCTGGACATCGAAGCTCTCAATCGTCAGCCCCATCGCCTCGTTCATTTCAATCTCCTTCCGCGTCGGCGGTCGGCCCAATGCCCGGTTGGCGGCGCGCCGTCAAGCCTCGCGCACGCCGCAGGAGACGGCAAGCGCGCTTGCGCCGCCATCCCAGCCAATTTGAGGATTTTCTGGCTACTTGTCGGCGCCGCCCGGCTCGGGCGCGTCCGCCAGCTTACGAAGCGCGGCCACTTCGCGAAAGAAGGCCCGCAGCGGCCTCGCCGGCGCGCCGCTCCAGCGCTCGCCGGCCGGCACGTCGCTCATCACGCCAGCCTGCGCCGCGATTTGGGCGCCGGCGCCGATCTTGAGATGCCCGGTCAGCCCCGCCTGACCGCCGAGGGCCGCGAAATCCCCGATCACGGTCGAGCCGGAAACGCCGGATTGGGAGACGAGGACGCAATGGCGGCCGACCACCACATTGTGGCCGATCTGGACGAGATTATCGATCTTCGTGCCCTCGCCGATGATCGTGTCTCGATTGGCGCCGCGGTCGATGGTCGAGCCGGCGCCGATTTCGACGTCGTCCTGGATGATTACGCGCCCGACCTGAGGCACTTTGAGATGCCCGCGAGGACCCATCGCGAAGCCGAAGCCGTCCTGACCGATGTGCGCGCCGGGGTGGATGATCACGCGATCGCCGATCAGGGCGCAGGAGACCGTCGCCAGGGCGCCGACGACGCTGTCGCGGCCGATGCGCACCTGCGGCCCGATCACCGCATTGGGGCCGATGACCGAGCCCGCGCCGATCTCCGCGCCGGGCCCGATCACTGCGCCCGGATCGACGATGACGCCGGGCTCAAGGCGTGCGGCGGAATGGACGAAGGCGGCCGGCGATACGCCCGCCTCGCCAAAAACCGACTGCGGGCGTGCGGCTTGGGGATAGAGCCGCGTCATCACCAGGGCCATGGCGCGATAGGGCTGCGGCGTGGTCAGCCGCGCGGCGCCCTGGGGCGCCTGCTCGACGTAGCGCGGGGCGACGAGCACTGCGCCCGCGCGCGTGCGCTTGAAGTCCTCGAGGTAGCGCGGATTGTCCAAGAACGAGAGATCGTCGGGCCCCGCTTCGTCAAGGGCGGCCACATCATGGACGACGCGCGCCGGATCCGCGCCTTCGCCGAGCGCCGCCCCGGTCCACTGCTCGACCTCACGCAGGGTCGGCGCGGCGGCCAGTGGAAAGAAACTAATTTTCGCCAAGACCGATGTCTTTTCAGGTCACGATGAGCGCGCCAAGGGACCTGGCGCGCTCGTTTGGGATCGGCGACTTTGCGATCAGAAGTTCGCGCCGCCGGTGAAGTTGAACTGCTGCAACTGGTCGTATTTGCCCTTGGTGACCGCATAGGCGTAGTCGATGCGGATCGGACCGAGCGGCGACTGCCAGATCAAGCTGGCGCCGATCGAGGAGCGGATCGTCATCTCGTCGTCGACGTCGACACAGTTACTCTGGATGTACGGCGTTTTCGTTGTCGGCGAGTTGGAGGCCCAGCAAGCGGTGCCGGCCGGCTGCCCGAACAGAGTCGAGAAGTTCGTCTGGCCCTGATATCCGAACAGCGTGCCCGCATCGGCGAACACCGCGCCCTTCAAGCCGATCTCGCGCGGCAGACCGAACAGCGGGAACTGAACTTCCGCGGTGCCGCCGAAATAGGTGGTGCCGCCGAGGCCGTTGCCCGCGATGTTGTTCGGGTCGGAAATGTCGCGCGGTCCAATGCCGCCCGGCGCGAAGCCGCGCACCAGCGTCGGCCCGAGGTTGAAGTTGTCGACGAGAGGCAGATTGCCGCCGCCGAACTGCCGGATGTCGCCGCCCTGCAGGCGGAGGAAGCCGACGAGGTCGTCGGTGATCGGGTAATAGTACTTGCCGTCGAAGGTTTCGCGAATGAAGCGCGAATAGCCGCCGGCGCCCGCAACGTCCTGGTGGAAGTTGAGGTAGGCGCCGCTGGTCGGATTCTTGCGGTCGTCGATGGTGTCCCAGATCAAAGAATAGCCGAACGCCGAGGTCGTGATGGCGCCCAGGGCGGCCGCCTGCTTGATGGCGACCGAGGCTTCGCCGTTGAGCAAGCAGTTGCTGATCGCGGTCGACGGCTGCGGCGTGGCGAAGCCCGGCGGAAGCCACGGCTGGCCATTCGCGGGGCAGTCCTCGAACGGCTGGTCCACCGAATTGGGAATGCTGATCGCCGACTGATAGAGCGTATAGCTCGGCTGGACGGTGAACTCGTCCGTCACCGGGACGCCGAGACGAAGGTTCACGCCCGTCGTCCAGGTCGCATAGAGCGCGTAAGCGTTCTCGTCCTGCTCCTTGTGATAGATGTCGAACCCGGCGGCCAACCGCTGGTCTAGGAAATAGGGTTCGGTGAACGAGAGGCCCCAGCCGCGGCTGTACTGACCCTCGGAGACGCTCGCCTTCACGTACTGGCCGCGACCGAGGAAGTTGTTTTCGGTGAACGCCACTTCGGCAAGGAAGCCAGCGGTCGTCGAATAACCGCCGCTCAGGCTCACCGAGCCCGTCGGCTGATCCTCGACCTCGACGGTCACGATCACCCGGTCGGGCGTGGAGCCGGGCCGCGTGGAGATGTGGACCTTCTTGAAGTAGCCGAGCCGGTTCAGGCGCCGTTCGGCGCGCTCGACCAGCGTGTGGTTGTAGGGGTCCCCTTCGCCGATATCGAACTCGCGGCGAATGACATAGTCACGGGTGCGCGTGTTGCCGACCACGTCGATGCGCTCGATGTAGACCTTCGGCCCGTCGTCGACGGTGAAGGCGACCGCGATCTTGTGCGCCACCTGGTCGCGCTCGCCGTGCGGGCGCACGTCGGAAAAGGCGTAGCCCTGGCGCGCCATTTCGCGGGTGAGCGCGTCGACCGTCTTCTCCACCTCGGTGGCGTTGTAGACGTCGCCTGCGTGGAGCGAGACGAAACCTTTCAACGAAGCGCTGTCGACCTTGCCGACATGCGAGGTGACGTCGACGCTCGAGACGCGATACTGCGCGCCCTCGTCCACCGAGATGGTGATGATGTAGCCGGCCGGATCGTTCTGATAGGCGACGTCCGTGTTGGTGATGCGGAAGTCGGCGTAGCCGTTCTTCATGTAATACTTGCGGATCGCCTCCTGATCGGACGCGAGGCGGTCCGGATCGTAGACGTCGCTGTTCTTGAACCAGGAAAGCCAGTTCATTTCCGTGGTCTGCATCAGCGAATGCAGGCGGTACGACGAGACCGCGTGATTGCCGACGAACTTGATCTCGCGCACGCCCGTCTTGTCGCCTTCGTTGACCGTGAACACGAGATCGACGCGGCCATTGGGCAACTGCACCAAGCGGTACGTGACTTGCGTCGCGCTGCGGCCGATCTTTCGGAAGGCGTCCTTGATGCGCTCGACGTCGGCCTTGGCCTTGGCCTCGTCGAAGCCGGTGTGTCCCTTGGATTGCACCTCGACGGCGAGTTGGTCGCTCTTCAGCGTCTTGTTGCCCTCAAAGGCGACGCGGTTGATGATCTGCGCATTCTCGACGACCGAGACGACCACCTGCCCGCCGACGATCTTGGCGTTGACCTTCGAGAACATGCCGGTCGCCGAAAGGTCCGCGACGCCGCGATTGACGCTCGCCTGGTCGGTCCCCGTGAAATAGGAGCGAATCGTCGCGGCGTCGGTGTGGCTCGCGCCCTCGACGACGATACTCTGCGGGGAGACCTGCGCAAATGCTGCCGTGCCGGCGGAAAGCGCGCTCAAGGCCAGTGCGACAGCCAAGAGGAGCGCGCTGAAATAACTACGAAACAAATGCATTTGGCCCGGTTTCCCCGTTTCGCATCCGAGCCTAACGGCCTCGGTATTCAGCGAACGCGCCCGCCGGCGCGCCCCTCGTTTTCGCCCCGCCGCGGCCGAGCTCGAACGCGACTCCCCGCCCGCTGTCCCGCGAACGATTGCTTAATGCGCTTTTACCCGTTTTGCACTGAGCTGCAAACTCGAATTGAACATAAGCTACTGCAATTCCGGACGGCGTTGCCGGAGCGACACGATTCATGGTCGATCAATGGTTAATTGCCGCCGACCAAGCGCAAAATGTCGTGCGACGTGGTGAAAATCACCAACAGAGCGACGAAAGCGAGGCCGATTTTGAGGCCGATTTGGTGAACACGTTCGCTCAAAGGGCGCCCGCGCAGAGCCTCCAGCGCGTAGAACATCAGGTGACCGCCGTCGAGCAAGGGAATCGGCAGGAGATTCATCAGGCCGACCGACACGGAGAACAGCGCCGCGAGACTGAAGAGCTGCCATGGGCTGATCTTCGCCATCTCGCCGGCGATTTGCGACACCGCGATGGGGCCGGAAAGGCTGTCCGCCGATTCGCGGCCGGCGAACAGGCCGCCGACATAGGCCCCGGTCGCCTTCACGATGAACCAGACCTGCTCCCCGCCCCAAGCGGCGCAGGTCGCGGGCCCGCAACGCTCGAATTTGACGTCCGCAGGGTCGCGCGACGACATCAAGCCAAGATGCCCCATCCGGCGCTTGCCGAGCGGACCCTGGTCGACCTCCGCGATTCGCGGCGTCGCAACGAGCTGCTTCTCCTGGCCGCCGCGCTCTACGACGAAGGTCATCGGCAGGCCCGTGCTCAGCATCGTCGCCTGCTGCAGGTCCTGGAAGGAGGAAACGGCCTCGCCGTTGATCGACTTGACCACGTCGCCGGCGACGAACCCGCCCTGCGCAGCTGGCGAACCCGCTTCGACGCCGCCGATTCGCGCGCTGTGCTCGACGCGGCCGAAAACCATGAACAGCGCCGTGAAGATAACGAAGGCGAGGATGAAATTGGCGATCGGTCCGGCGGCGACGATCGCCGCCCGGTTGCGCAGCGGCTGGCCGGCCAGCGTCAAAGCCTGCTCGCTCGGCGGCAAGGCGGCGAGCGCCGCCGGGTCCGTCGCGCTCGCCGCATTGGCGTCGCCGTGAAATTTAACATAGCCGCCGAGAGGAATGGCGGCGATCCGCCAACGGGTGCCCCGCTTGTCGATTCGCGCATAGAGCTCGGGGCCGAAGCCCAACGAAAACGCGTCGATTTTAACCCCGCACCACAGTCCAACCAGATAATGGCCGAGTTCATGAAAGAAGACGATCACGCTCATGACGAAGATGAAGGGGATCACATACCATCCCATCCACTCGATCGCCGCGCGCAATTCGTTCAACAAGGCCATTGCAATTCTCCGCAATCCGCGAGGGCGCCGCGGGCGCGTCTTGGTTACCAACTCCTTTACAATGACCCATCACTGTGGCGAGGCCAAGAGGGATAGGGCCCGATCTCGAGCGATATGGTGAATTTCCAGGGCCTGCGCGACCGTCGTGGGCGCCGGCGTTTCGCCCGCCGCGCGCATGGTCTGGAGCGTGCGGTCGACGAGGCGCGGCAATGAGCCAAATCCGATTCGGCCGTCGAGAAACGCTGCGACCGCGACTTCGTTCGCCGCATTGAGCGCGGTCGGCGCCCCGCCGCCCTGGCGCAACGCGTCGATCGCCAAGCCGAGCGCAGGGAATCTGCCAAGATCGGCCCGCTCGAAGGTCAGGGATCCGAGCGCGGCGAGATCGGGGGCGGCGACCCCCGACTCGATGCGGTCGGGATAAGCGAGGCAATGCGCGATCGGCGTGCGCATATCGGGCGAGCCGAGGCCGGCGATCAGCGATCCGTCGGCGAACGAGACCAGCCCGTGGACGATCGATTGCGGATGCACGACGACGGCGAGCCGCTCCGCCGGCGCAGCAAATAAGTGATGCGCCTCAATGAGTTCAAGGCCTTTGTTCATCAAACTTGCGGAGTTGATCGTCACCTTCGCGCCCATCGACCAATTCGGGTGGGCGAGCGCCTCCGTGCGAGTCGCGACGGCGATTCGCTCGGCGCTCCACTGGCGGAATGGGCCGCCCGAGGCGGTGAGGGTCATTTTGACGATGGTGTCGTAGTCACGCCCGCCGATCGCCTGGAAGATCGCATTGTGCTCGGAATCCATCGGCAGGACGCGCGCGCCGGCGCGCCGGGCCGCCGCCATCACCGCGTCGCCGGCGCAGACCAGGGTCTCCTTGTTGGCGAGCGCCACCGCCCGGCCGGCGCAGATCGCGGCGTAGGTCGGCTCCAGCCCGGCGGCGCCGACGATCGCGGAGACGACGAGATCGCTCTCGCGCAGCGCCGCCTCGACCACCGCTTCGGGACCGGCCGCCGCCTCGACGCCGCTTCCCGAGAGCCCGTCCCTCAGTTCGGCGTAGCCGGCGGGGTCGGCGATTGCGGCGAAAGGCGCCCCGAGCGCCAGGGCGCAGCGCGCCAGCGCCGCGCCATCGCGCCCGCCCGCCACCGAGGACACCGCGAATCGGCCCGGCAAATCCTCGAGGATGCGGGCGCAGGAGCGCCCGACCGAACCGGTCGCCCCGAGCAGGACGAGCCGTTTGGGATCGGGGGCGCTCATTGGAACAGACCGCTGGCGATCCAATCGCCGCTTGTCCGCGTCCAGCCGACGAGGACCGCGAAAGTCGCCGCAGCGACGAAACCGTCAAGCCGGTCCATTAAACCTCCATGGCCAGGAATGAGTTGGCTCGAATCCTTCACGTCGAATCTCCGCTTGACCGCGGATTCGAAGAGATCGCCCAGCCCCTCGACGACGGCGGCGGCGAAGCCGAGGATCAGGATGGGAACCGGGTGAACGCCTGAAGGCGCGGCGAGGAGTGCGACGGCGACGCCGACCAAGGCGCCCGACACTGCGCCGACGACGGCGCCGGACCACGTCTTGCCCGGCGAAACGCGTGGCCATAGCCTCGGCCCGCCGATCAGGCGGCCGCCGAAATAGGCCATGATGTCGGCGCCCCAGACGACGGCGAACAGCCAGAGAATGGCGGCCAAGCCATAGGCGGGGCTGGCGCGCAGCAGGACGGGACTAGCCAGGATCGCCCCCGCGTAGAGGACGCCGGCGCCGGACCACAGACGCGCCGAACGCGTAGACCCGGCCGCCAGCCCCGTGACAGCCGCCCCGGCGGCAAGCGTCGCGAGCGCCCATTTCACGGAGCCGTGCAGCGCGGGCGGCGAGACCGCCAGCAGCGTCAGCGCGCCGATGGCGAGCCGCGCCACGATCCGCTCGCCCGCGATCAGCTTCTGCCATTCCCAGAGGACGAGCGCGGCGGCGACGAACCAGAAGACCAGGAACCAGAAGCCGCCGACCCAGGCCGCGGCGAGGGCGACGACCATCATCGCGACGCCGGCGACGGCGCGCATCGGCAGATCCGCGCCGAAGCGTGTCGTCGCTCCCCCCGCGCCCGCCGCGGAAGTGTGCACGGGATCGAGCATTGAACGCCTCACGAAGCCGATTTGACCGCAGCGGCCGCGCTGACGCCGCCGTATCGCCGCTCGCGGGCTGCGAATTCCTCCAACGCCGCGGCGAAGGCCGCCTGATCGAAATCGGGCCAATGGATTGGAAGGAAGACCAGCTCCGCATAGGCCGCCTGCCAGAGCAGGAAATTGGACAGCCGCTGCTCGCCGGACGTGCGGATGATGAGGTCCGGGTCTGGAATTTCCGCGGCGCCGAGCCGGGCGGAGAAAAGGTCCGCGTCGATCGCCTCGGGATCGAGCCGTCCCGACGCCGCCTCCCGCGCGAGCCGCCGCGCGGCCTCGACGATTTCTTGCCGCGCGCCGTAGTTGAACGCGACGATCAGCGTCAGGCCGCGGTTCGAGGCGGTCAGCGTCTCCGCCTCGTCGAGCAGGCCGGCGATGTCGGGAGCAAGGCCGACGCGCTGCCCGATCACTCTCACCCTCACGTCGCTGCGGTGGAGGTCGGCCAGATCGTTGCGGATGTAGCGTTTGAGCAGCCCCATCAGCATCGCGACCTCGTCCGGGGGGCGGCTCCAGTTCTCCGATGAAAAACTGTAAATCGTAAGGTAGGGAATGCCGAACTCGATCGCCGCGCGGACGCTTCTGCGCACCGCCTCGACGCCCCGCCGGTGGCCCTCGAAACGCGGCAAGCCGCGCGCCTGGGCCCAGCGGCCGTTGCCGTCCATGATGATCGCGACATGCTCCGCCCCGCGCCGATTGGCGAGGCGTCTCGAAGGTTCTGTGGGCGAGGACGACATGCGGGAGCTCGGCGGGGGGCGCGACTAGACCTGCATGATTTCTTTTTCTTTGGCCGCGAGCAAGCCGTCGATCTCGCTGATCGCCTGGTCGGTGGCCTTCTGCACCTCCGTCTCGTGGCGCTTTTCGTCGTCCTCCGCGATCGCATGCTCCTTCAGGAGCTTCTTGAGCACGTCGATGCCGTCGCGACGGACGTGGCGGACCGCGACGCGGGCGTCCTCGGTGTATTTGTGCGCGACTTTGACCATTTCCTTGCGGCGCTGCTCGTTGAGCTCGGGAATGCGAATGCGCAACGTCGTGCCTTCGATTGTCGGGCTCAAGCCCAGATTGGCGTCGCGAATCGCCTTGTCCACCGCCTGGACCATGCCCTTGTCCCAAACCGAGACGGACAGCGCTCTGGGTTCGGGCACGCTGATCGACGCGACCTGAACGATCGGCATGCGCTGACCGTACGCCTCGACATGGACCGGCTCGAGGAGACTGGCGCTCGCGCGTCCGGTGCGCAGTCCCCCCAATTCATGTTTCAGGGTCGCCTGAGCGCCCTGCATGCGGCGCTTGAGGTCGGCGAGATCGAAAGTCGGCAAGGACGCCATCGGGAAACTCACATCTGTCGTGGCACGAAAAACGAATTCGCGCCGCCGACCGCGCGTCCGATTCGCGGCGCTGCAGAGCGCGTAGCATGTCAATACCATAGGTTGCGGCGCGTGACAGCCGGGAAGCAGACTTTGACCTCTCCGGCGGCGTCGCCGCTGGGTATACTTACTCGTTTTCGCCGCTTCGTCTCAAGCGCGCTTACGCGCCGCCTCGGCGAGCGCGGCGAGCGTCGCGTGGGTCTCCGGCTGGATCAGCCCGGCCGACATGACGAGCTTGGCGGCGTCTTCCGGCGAGATCGGCAATTCAATGACGTCGGCGGTGGGCACGAAGAAATAGAATCCCGTCGTCGGATTGGGGGTGCACGGCAGGAAGACCGACGTCATCCCGCCGTTCGGCAGGGCGTCGGCGACGACCCCGACGGGATCCGCGGAGATGAAGACGATCGACCACGATCCCTTGGTCGGAAATTCGACGAGGCCGACCTTGCGAAAGTGAGAGCCGCTCTGGCTGAACAGCGTCTCGAAGATCTGCTTGACGCTTTTATAAATCCCTCGCACCAGCGGCGTGCGGTCGACCATCGCCTCGCCCATCGCAACCAAGGTGCGGCCGGCGAGATTGGCGGCGAGGAAGCCGAGCAGCGTGAGGCCGGTGACGACGATGATGACGCCGAAGCCGGGGACGTGGAACGGCAGATAGGAATCTGGCCAGACGACGCTTGGAACGACCGGCTTGACCCAATTGTCCACCGTATCGATGAACCACCAGGCGATGTACGCGGTGACGGCGACCGGACCAAAGATCACGACCCCGGTGAAGAACCAGGACCGCAGGCGCGCGCCAAAAGAGCGATGAAAGGGCCCGCCGAGCTTGGGCGCGGAGGTCATATCGGTCCCGTCCCTGGTGACGCTTGGCGAACAATGGCCGCTCGCGCGCGCGAAAGCAAGGCGCGGCGAGCGGCGGGCTGGCGTCGCGACGAACGCCGGCGGTCAAGAACCTCGCGCCGGCAGAAGGCGCGGCGACGCCTTAAAAGGAATAGCCGAGACTGAGGCCTGCGACGTTGAGGCCTCTGTTTTGGGGACAGTTCGACAATGTGGGTTCGCCATTGGACCCATGCTCGAACGTCGCCATGACGCTCCAATGTTGATCGAACCGATATCCCAAATCGGCGCCGAGGTGATACAGCTCGCGGCAGCCCAGAGCGCTGGCGTTCTCGTCGACGTTATTGACGAGCGGCCCGTTGTGGACGAGGCCGCCGAAAAACATCTCGGCGAATACGCGATTGAAATTTACGGTCCAGAGACCGTCCGCGTAGGCATAGCTCGTCTTGCCGCTCACATTGGCGACGCCGCCGACTCGGAGCCTCGGAATGAGCAAATCCTGCCATCCGGGAAGGCTGACGAACTTCGGGAATACGACTGCGGCCGTGACATCGCTGGACCCCACCTCGTTGCCAAAGGGCGCATACAAATAGCCGCTCCGAATTTCAAACTTCGTCGGATCGTAAAGCGGACCGGACGGGGCCGGAGTGGGAGGAATTGGCGTGGCTGGGATCACGGGCGACGGAAGATCGGCAGCCGCAGCCAAGCTCGATACGCTCAGCGCCAGCGCGAGCGCCAAGGACAGTGCAATTTTCGACATAAAAAACGAATCTCCCAAACCCAAACTAACGTAGCGCAATTGCGTGTGTCATCGATGCAACGGCGATATTTTTAACGCTGTCACACGAAGGACTTACAACGAATCCGCGAAGCGCCGATCTAACACAGCGACAGCATAGGCAAAATGATTCGCGCGCCGCCGTATGGCGAGCGCATGCGGTTTTCGTGCTTTCGGGATGAGCCCGCAGCGGCGGCCGGACGACGCGACGCGCCCCTACTCCACCGTCACCGATTTGGCGAGATTGCGGGGCTGGTCGGCGTCTTTGCCCATGATGACGGCCGTGTGGTAGGCGAGCATCTGCACCGGCGCCGCGTAGACGATCGGCGCGAAGGCGGGGCCCATGTCGGGCATCGCGAGGAAGCTCTCGAGGTCGAGCGCGGCGTCCTCCGCCGCATGACGTTCGCCGATCAGGATGATGCGGCCGCCGCGCGCCGCGACCTCCTGCATGTTCGAAACGGTCTTCTCGAAGACGGCGTCACGCGGCGCGATCACGATCACAGGCATCTCTTCGTCGATCAGCGCGATCGGACCATGCTTCAACTCGCCCGCCGCGTAGCCCTCGGCATGGATGTAGCTCAGCTCCTTGAGCTTGAGCGCGCCTTCGAGCGCGAGCGGGAACGCAGGGCCTCGGCCGAGGTAGAGCACGTCGCGAGCGCGCGCGAGTTTGTGGGCGATGTGCTCGACCGTGGGCTCGAGTTTGAGCGCCTCGGCCAGCAGGCCGGGAGTCGCGACGAGTTCGGCGACGAGCGCGCTTTCCTCGATTCGCTGAGCGCGCCGCGCGCGCGTCCGAGCGCGATCGCCAGGCACGCGAGAGCGGCGAGCTGGCAGGTGAACGCCTTGGTCGAAGCGACGCCGATCTCGGGACCGGCGAGAGTCGGCGCCGCGGCGTCGCAGAGACGCGCGATGCTCGACGTCGCGACGTTGACGACGCCGAGCGTCTTCGCGCCGTGCTCTTTCACATAGCGCAGCGAGGCCAGCGTGTCGGCGGTCTCGCCGGATTGCGAGATGAAGATGGTGAGGCCGTCCCGCTCGACCGGCGCCTCGCGGTAGCGATATTCGGAGGCGACGTCGATCTCGACCGGCAACCGCGCGAAGCGCTCGATCCAATATTTGCCGATGAGGCCCGCCATGTAAGCGGTGCCGCATCCGACGATCGAGATTCGAGAGATCTTGGTCGGGTCGGCCGGCCAGGCGAACGGGCGCAGACGCTGGACGCTCATATCGACGTAGTGAGCCAGCGTATGGCCGACGACCTCCGGCTGCTCGTGAATTTCCTTAGCCATGAAGTGGCGGTAGTTGCCCTTCTCGGCCAACAGGCCGCCCCCCGGGCTGCGCATGACGCGCCGCGTGACGACGCGATCCGAGGCGTCGTGGAACACGGCCCCCTCGCGCGTCGCGACGACCCAGTCGCCCTCTTCGAGGTAGGCGATGCGGTCGGTGAACGGGGCGAGCGCGAGCGCGTCCGAGCCCAGATACATCTCCCCGTCGCCGTAGCCGACCGCCAGCGGAGCGCCTTGGCGTGCGCCGATCAGCAAATTGTCCTCGCCGTCGAAGAGATAGACGAGCGCGAAGGCGCCGCGCAGCCGCTTCAGCGCCGCCGCCACCGCCTCCGCCGGCCGCTTGCCGCTCGCCATTTCGTCCTCGACGAGAAAGGCGGCGACCTCGGAATCCGTCTCGGTGACGAAGCGGTGGCCCTTGGCGGCGAGTTCTTCGCGCAGCGCCTTGAAGTTCTCGATGATGCCGTTGTGGACGACGGCGAGGCGCGGGCTCGCGTGCGGATGGGCGTTGCTCTCGGTCGGCTTGCCGTGGGTCGCCCATCGGGTGTGGCCGATGCCGATCGCCCCCTCCAGCGGCGAGGCGGCGAGACGCGCCTCGAGGTTCTTCAACTTGCCCTCGGCGCGCAGCCGCGTCAGCCGGCCCGCGTCGAGCGTCGCGATGCCCGCTGAATTGTAGCCGCGATATTCGAGCCGCTTCAGCGCGGCGACGAGGTCCCCCGCCACCGACTGCGCACCCAGAATGCCCACGATCCCGCACATCGCCCCGTTCCCTGATGCGCCGATTCGCGCCCATGCAAGGGTTAGGCCAGTGCGCGATGCGCGCCAAGTCACTTTGGGTGACGGATTGTGAAGGGGTCGCGCGGCGCGCGCCTGAATAAATTAGCATTGACTAATTAATTAGCGTATGCTAATGATTTCTCATGCTCGAAGTCCGCAACATCAATACCGTGATGCACGCCCTTGCTGATCCGACCCGGCGAGCCGTGTTCGAGCGGCTGGTCAGCGCTGACGAGATTACGGTGGGCGGGCTGACGCGGGGGAGCGGCGTGACGCAGGGCGCTATCTCGCAACACCTCAAAGCCTTGAAGCGGGCGGGCCTGGTCGCCGAGCGCCCCGACGGCCGGAAGGTCTTTTATCGCGCCGAGCCGGAGGGCCTTGCCCCGCTCTTCGATTGGATGAGCCACTACGGCGTCTTCTGGCGCGAGCGGTTCACCAATCTTCGCACCCTACTGAAGGAGATCGATCCATGAATGACGCCGCATTGAAGCCCGACAGGCTGGAGATCGTGGTTGACCAGGTTTTCCCGCACGCGCCCGAGACAATCTGGAGGACGCTGACAAGCGGCGAACTGATGGGCCGCTGGATGATGGCGCCGACTGGGTTCGAGGCGGTGGAGGGGAAGCATTTTACGTTCCAGACAAAGCCGGCCGGCGCTTGGGACGGCGTCATCCACTGTCGGGTGCTGGAGGCGCGTCCCAACGAACGCCTCGCCTATGCCTGGAAAGGCGGACACGAGGGGAATGTCGGATACGGCTCACAGTTGGACACAGTCGTCACATGGACCCTTTCCAGGGTTGCGAAAGGAACGCGGCTCCGGCTTGTCCATTCCGGCTTCGTCATGCCCAGGAACGATACGGCTTACAGGAACATGAGCGAAGGCTGGAAAAAGGTCGTCCGCAACCTCGGCAACGCCGCCGGCGAGCAGGACTGACGCCGCGCGGAAGGCGGTCATTCGAGCGCTCGGCGCTTCAAAGAAAGAAAGAGAACAGACATGAGCGAGCCTTACACTGGCGGCTGCGCCTGCGGCGCCATCCGTTACGAGATCTCTGCGGAACCGCTGGTGATGAACGACTGTCAGTGTCGCCAATGTCAGCGTGAAAGCGGCACGGGGCATGCCTCCCACCTGACGTTCCCGCGCTCAGCCGTCAGCGTCCAGGGCGAGGCGACGCACTGGGAACTGGTCGGCGACAAGGGAACGGTCAAAACGCGGGCCTTCTGCCCCTCTTGCGGGTCGCCGGTCTATATGACGTTCCGCGACATGCCGGACTATTTCATCGTGCGTGCCGGAAGCCTCGACGATCCAAGCCGGTACAGGCCACAATTGGTCTCCTGGAGCGCCGCCGGCTACGCCTGGGACCACCTCGATCCTGACCTGCCGAAATTCGACCGGATGCCGCCAACGTGACGCGCGGACCGATTGCGGCTCCGCGCGCCAAATATCGGCGCTTGTTAAGACCCCTTCTTCTTGCGCTCCCGGAACGCCTTTGCCCAGCCTGCCCTCGTTTCCTGCCGTCCCCTCGCCACCGCGAGCGCGTCTGGCTCGACGTTTTTCGTCACCACCGAGCCTGAGCCGACATACGCGCCGGCGCCGATCTTCACCGGGGCGACCAGCGCCGAGTTGGAGCCGACGAACGCGCCGGCGCCGATGTCGGTCTTGAACTTGTCGAATCCGTCGTAGTTGCAGGTGATGGTTCCAGCGCCGATATTGGCGCCCGCCCCGACCCGGGCGTCGCCGATGTAGCTGAGATGGTTCACCTTGGCGCCGGCCTCGATCGAGGCGGCTTTGATCTCGACGAAATTGCCGATCTTCGCCTTTTCGGCGACCTCGGCGCCGGGGCGCAGGCGTGCATAAGGGCCGATCGACGCGCCGGCGGCGACATGAGCGCCTTCCAGATGTGAAAAGGCGTGAATGACTACGCCGTCCCCAATGGCGACGCCCCGGCCGATCACGACATGCGGCTCGATCAGGACGTCGCGACCGATCTGCGTATCCATCGACAGGAAAACGGTTTCCGGCGCAATCAGCGTCGCGCCGCCCTGCATCGCGCGCCGGCGCAGGCGGCGCTGCATCGACGCTTCCGCTTGGGCGAGTTGGACGCGGTCGTTGACGCCCATCACCTCTTCTTCGCTCGCCATCCGCGTCGCGGCGCGCAGGCCGCGTTTGCGCGCGATGGCGACGAGGTCGGTCAGGTAGAATTCGCGCTGGGCGTTGTCGCACCCGACGGCCTCCAGCATTGCCAGCGCCGGCGCGCCCGCGAAGGCCACCGGCCCGGCGTTGCAGCGTCCGACCGACCGCTCGGCCGCGCTCGCATCCTTCTGCTCGCGGATCGCGTAGAGCCCGTCTTCGTTCTCGAGCAGGCGCCCGTAGCCGGTCGGGTCCGCGGCTTCGAAACCGAGCGCGACGAGCCCGGCGCCTTCCGCGAGGCCGTCGCGCAAGCCAGCGAGCGTGTCGCCCGATATCAACGGCGTGTCGGCGTAGGAGACGATGACGTCGTCGTAGCCGCGCGCGATCGCCGCACGCGCCGCGAGGACCGCATGGGCGGTGCCTCGCCGTTCGTTCTGCACGAAAATCTCGGCCCCCGGCGCGCGCTTCAGCGCCTCGGCGGCGACGTCGTCGCGATCCGGACCGATGACGACGGCGATCGCCTCCGCGCCGGCCGCCGCGAGGGCGTCGAGCGCGTGAGCCAGCATCGCGCGGCCGGCGATCTCGTGCAGGGCCTTGGGCCGCGCGGAGCGCATGCGCACGCCCTCGCCCGCCGCGAGCAGGACGCCGAGACAGGTCCGGCGCGGTCGCGTCGTCGCCGGCTGCGTCGCATTCATCTTTCGTCTCCCCGAGAGGTTCGGCCCGTTCGTCAAGCGCTTATCAGGCTTTCGTCGAACAGTCGAAAAAGGCGCCTCGCGGCGCGCCCGGAATCGGATATAGAAAGAGCGCCGCACGACGCCTCGGTCCTACGCAAAATCCGTAGGATTTCGGATAAACGTTTGATATCGAATGCGGTTTAGGGAAACAAAGCGCCCCTCGCCGACGGAGACGACCGGCGAGCGGGTGAATGCGCGCAGCGTGAACGAATGAGCGGCATGGGTAACAGCCCGAGACGGGACTTTCTCAAACTGGTGCTTGGCGGCGCGTTCGCCGCGGCGGGCGGCGCGCTGGAAATCGCCGCCGCGCGCGCCGAACCGCTCGGGGCCCCGGCGCCGTTTGCGCCGAGCCTCGTGCTCGACATGGCGCGCGCGCTGGCGAAATCGCCGTTCAAGCCGCCGAAGGCCAATCTTCCCGATGTCCTGACCAATCTCACTTTCGAGCAATATTCGGCAATTCGCCGTGTTCCCGGAACAGCGGTCTGGAACGACGACAAGATCGGTTTCGCGCTCGAGCCGCTGCATCGGGGCTTCGTCTACGCGACGCCAGTTCAGCTCTATGTCGTCGAAAACGGCGAGGCGCGCCGTATCATCTACGACCGCTCCGCATTCGACTTCGGCAAGTTGCAGCTTCCCGCCGATTTGCCCGATCTCGATTTTTCCGGCGTGCGCGTGCTCAAGGGCGGCGCGGACGGCGGCTGGCGGGATCTCGCGCTGTTTCAAGGCGCGACCTTCTTCCGCAGCCTCGCCCGCGGCCAGGCGTACGGCGTCGACGCGCGCGGCCTATCGATCCGCACCGGCGACGCGCAGGGCGAGGAATTCCCCCTGTTCCGCGCGCTCTGGATCGAGAAACCCGGACCGGCGGCGGGGGCGCTCGTCATTCACGCTTTGCTCGATTCGCCGAGCCTGACCGGCGCCTTCCATTTTACGTTGCATCCGGGCGATGCGACGATCATCGACACCGAGCTCACGCTCGTCACCCGGTCCGAGGTCGATCATCTCGGCCTCGGCGTGATGACGGCGACCTACCTCTTCGGGCCGCTCGACCACCGCCGTCCCGACGACGTGCGACCGAGCGTCTACGACATCGGCGGGCTGCAAATTCTCACCGGCGCCGGGGAATGGCTGTGGCGGCCGGTGGCCAATCGCGAGACGCTGCAAATCTCGGCGTTCGGCGACGTCAATCCGCGCGGTTTCGGGTTTCTGCAACGCGCCCGGTCGTTCGATACGTTCGATGACGACGACGGCCACTGGGAGTTGCGCCCTTCGTTGTGGATCGAGCCGATCGGCGACTGGGGCGAGGGCGAGGTGGTCTTGCTCGAGATCCCCTCCGACTCGGAAAACAACGACAATATCATCGCCCAATGGCGCCCCAAGGCGGGACTCGCCGAAGGCGCGACGGTGTCGTTCGCCTATCGCCAGTTCTGGTGCTGGGCGCCGCCTGCGCGGCCGGACTTCGCGTCGGTCGTCAGCTCGCGCGAGGGCAAGCTTGGCAAACGTCGGCGCTTCGCGGTGGAATTCGTCGCCGATCAGTTCGCCGACCCGGCAAAGACGGCCGGCGTCAGCGCGGCGATCGAAGCTGCGCCCGGGCAGATCGTCTCCAACCGCATTTTCGCCTACAAGGACCGTCGCTCAATTCGCGTCGTGTTCGATCTCGATCCCGGTTCGGAAACCTATTCGGAGCTGCGGCTCGTTCTGAAAGCGGGCGGCCAATCCGTCAGTGAGACATGGCTCTATCGATGGACAGCCTGACGCCTCCGCCCGTGGTGGCGCCGGCGATGCCGCACGAGGCGCCGCTGGCGATGCCCACCCAGTCGCTGTGGCGCTTCAAGCGCTCCGAGCGGCGCTCCTGGAGCGCGCCGCAGCTCGCGCGAACGCCCTGGTTCGCGCGGCTGATCGTGTTCGGCGGCGCGGCCTGCGTGACGGTCTATGGCGCCGGCGAGATGTACGGGGTCGTCAAAGTCGGCGAGGTGACCCCGCTCGAATGGGCGCTCGTCGTCTTGTTCGTGATCAATTTCTCCTGGATCGCCCTCGCCTTCGCCTCGAGCGTCTACGGCTTCTTGTGGCTGCTTGCGCGCGCGCCGCATCGCGGCCCCCTGCCCGACCGCCTCGAGACCAAGACGGCGATCGTCATGCCGATCTACAACGAGGCGCCCTCGCGCGTCTTCTCGGCCGTGCAAGCGATCTACGAGGACGTCGCAGCGACCGGGCTCAACGACGCCTTCGATTATTTCTTTCTCTCCGATACGACCGATCCCGACATCTGGATCGCCGAGGAGCGCGCGTTGCTCGCCATGCGCGACCGCTTGCCGGGCGCGCGAATCTACTATCGGCGCCGCCGCCGCAACGTCGCCCGCAAGGCCGGCAACATCGCCGACTTCGTCACGCGCTGGGGCGGCGCCTATCCGCAGATGGTCGTGCTCGACGCCGACAGCCTGATGACCGCCGACGCGATCGTGCGCCTGGCGGCCGCGATGGCGGCCGATCCCGACGCGGGGATCATCCAGAGCCTGCCGCTGATCGTCAATCGCAACACCTTGTTCGCCCGCCTGCAGCAGTTCGCCGCCCGGATCGCCGGCCCCATCATCGCCGCGGGCCTTTCCGCCTGGAGCGGTCGCGACGGCAACTATTGGGGCCACAACGCGATCATCCGCACGCGCGCCTTCGCCGATCATTGCGGCCTTCCGGACCTGCACGGCCGTCCGCCGTTCGGCGGCCACGTCCTCAGCCACGACTTCGTCGAGGCGGCGCTGATGCGGCGGGCTGGCTACGCGGTCTACATGCTGCCGACGCTCGGCGGCTCATTCGAAGAGAGCCCTCCTTCGCTGATCGACCTCGCGGCGCGCGATCGGCGATGGTGCCAGGGCAATCTGCAGCATTTTCGCATGCTGCCGACCGCGGGCTTGACGCTTCCGAGCCGCCAGCACTTTGCGACCGGCATCATGGGCTATCTCGCCTCGCCCCTGTGGATGGCGCAGTTGCTCGTCGGCATCGTGCTCGTTCTGCAGTCGAAATACATCCGGCCGGAATATTTCACCGCCGATTTCTCGCTGTTCCCCGCTTGGCCGCGCTTCGATTACCTGCGCGCACTGCGCCTGTTCGAATTGACGATCGGCATCCTCCTGGCGCCTAAGATTCTGGGGCTGATCGCCGCCTTGTTCCACGGGCCGACCCGGCGCGGATCGGGCGGCGCGATCCGGCTCGTGATCTCGATGTTGATCGAGATCGTGATGTCCGCGGCGCTCGCCTCGATCATGATGGTGATCCAATCCGGATCGGTGCTGCAGATCCTCTCCGGGCGCGACACCGGCTGGAACCCACAACGGCGCGACGACGGCTCGATCCCCTTTTCGAGCATCGTGCGCCGTCATCGCTCGCACACAGCGCTCGGCGTCGTCACATTGCTGGCGGCCGGCCTCATCTCGCCCTCGCTCGTCATCTGGATGTCGCCGACCATCGCGGGTCTGATCCTGTCGATCCCGCTCTCGTGGGCGAGCGGCCAATTGTGGATCGGCGCCGGACTGAGACGCATCGGCCTGTTGACGACGCCCGAGGAGACCCGCACCCCGCCGATCATCGTTCGCGCCAACGCGCTGGCGGAGGAACTCGCGCGCACCGGCCAAGACGACGAGGACGGATTGCGCGCCGTCGCCGTCGACCCGGTCTTTCGCGAACAACACGAAATGTTCCTTCCCGACGCCTCGCGGCATCGGCGCGGCGAGATCGACGTCAACGTCGCGGTGGCGACCGCCAAGCTCAACGACGCGCGCTCGGTCGACGAAGCGCGCACTTGGCTGAAGCCGAAGGAGCGTCTGGCGGTGCTGAACGATCGGGCGCTGATCGCCATGCTGGCGCGCTTGCCGACGACTTGCGACCCCGCCGCGGAGCCGGAAAGCGGCGCGGAGACAGTGCATCACGCGCGTCCGGCCTAACTACGGGGCCGTTGCGGGTCAACGGCGCCGGGGCCGATCGAACAGCGGGAAGGCCAGCAGCCCGGCGAGGAATCCGCCGACATGGGCGACCCAGGCGACCGGCGCCTCGGATGCGCCGAGCGCTTGCGCGCCCGCGCCGAACACGAAGTTCGTCGCCATCCAGATCGCGATGAACACCAACGCGCGGCGCTGGGTCAGCAATTCGAGGAGGCTCGGGACCCGCGGCTCCTCGCCGGCCTCGGTCACCAGCCGCGACAGATCCTGCCGGCCGCTCAGCGGCGCGCCGGGCTGGAAGATGAAACGCGCGGCCGCCGCCATCATTCCCGAATCGGCCGCCGAGGCGCCGATCAGCGGCGAAAAATCCATCGGATTGACGGCCCAGTGGGCGAGCGCGCCGGCGATCGCCGTCATCGCGAAAAACATGAGGAAGCGGAGCGGCCCGAAGCGGCGGGCGATCGGCGGACCGAAGGCGACGAGCCAGATGGAATTGACGAGGACATGCGGCCACGAGCCGTGCAGCAGCGCGTAGGTCAGCAGGGTCCAGACTTTGGCGCCCCCTTCGGGCTCGCCAAGGCTGGGGTCCGGCCAGATCAAAAGCGTCAGCCTGCCCGGCATGAAGGCGAACTCGCGCAACATCGCGTCCTGCGTCGCCTCGCTCAGCGCGCTGACGAGGGCCTGGATCCCGATGAGCGTCGCGATGAGGGCGACGACGACGAACGGCACGAAGAACATCGGCTCGCGCCGCCGCGCGCGACCGGGAAAGGAAGAATCGTTCATCGACGGCGGACTCGCGCTTTCGAGGCGGGGCTCGTTAGCACGATCCGGCCGCCGTGGCGACGCGGAAAGGCGCGAAGATTTCGGCAATTGCGCAAAAGCAAAGGGAGGGCCCGGAGCGGGGCTCTCCCTTCGCCTTTCGACTGGTCGGCAACAATCCGTCGAGCGGGAGCGCGCCCGTCGGATTCGTTACGCCGATTTGCGACAGAACGTTCTCGCCCTTTTGGCGCCGTGTTCCGCCATCCGCAGCGCTGGAGCAAGCGCGACGGACTTGTCTTCGTCGACGTGCAAACTATGCCAACGAGCCGCTCGCGAGGCAACGCAATCCCTAGCTTAATCTTAACGGCGGCGCGGAGCCGGATGGCACACGGTCTGCAATGTGGCGTAACGGAAGCCGATCGAGCGGCAAGGCGCGCCAATTTGGCACACGAGCGCCGCCGCGCGGCAAGGGGAAGCAAGCCGTGAAACTCGCCGCCACTCGAGAATTGTTCGCCTATTGGACGGCGTTGCGCGCCGCGCGCAGCGCGCCGGAACGCAACGACGTCGATCCCGGCGCGATTCGCGGGATTCTGGCGGACACGTTCATCCTCGAACACGATTTGGCGCGCGATTTTCCGATGCGGGTCGTCGGCACGCGCACCAACGGGCTTTTCCTTCGCGAATTGCGCGGCGCGCCGTTCGCCGGACTCTGGCGCGAGCAGGACCGCGCCGAAATGCGCGCAATTCTTGCGAGTGTCGCCGACGAAGCGCAGCCTTTCTTGATCGGCGCCGTCGCCGCGCCGCGTGGTTTCGCGCCGATCGACGTCGAGATCCTGCTGCTGCCGCTTCGCCATCATGGCGACACCCACGCGCGCCTCCTCGGCTGTTGCGCTCCAGGCGCCTCGCCGCCCTGGCTTGGCCTGGCGGCGTTGGAATCGCTCGCGCTGCTGACGCTGCGCGCGATCAGCCCTCGTGAGGGCGCCGGACCCTCCAGCGGAATGCCGGAATTCGCACGGGGGCCACATTTGCCACGCCGCGGACACCTTTTCTTAGCCGTCAACGGATAGCCGATCGACACTGATCACGGAGACGTAATCGTCCATTAACCGAGCTGGCATTACAATTGGGCGGTTGCATAGCGTGCGACATTCGATTATCACGTGTGGACCGTTCAATTATGGGCGATTTGGCGGAACGCGGGAGTGCGCCGAGGTGAGAACGGCCACAGCATTCGCGATCGACGCAAGCCGTCACGAACGGCGGCGGCATCAACGCGTCAAGGTTCGGCTCACCGGTCAGTTCATGCGCCAGGATCGGCGCGAGTTTCCGTGCGCGACGATCGACCTTTCCCCCGGCGGCATCGCCTTCGAGGCCGAGGCGAGCGGCGAGATCGGCGAACGCATTATCGCATACCTCAACCAGATCGGGCGCGTCGAGGGGACGGTCGCGCGCCATTTCTACGGCGGCTTCGCCATCCAGATGAAGCTGCCCCCGCTCAAGCGGGAAAAGCTCGCCGACCAGCTTACCTGGCTCGCCAACCGGCAAGTGCTGGGGATGCCGGAGGACCGCCGTCACGAACGCATCGTGCCGCGCAACCGCCATACTACGCTGACGCTGCCGGGCGGCCGAGAACTTGTCGTGCGCCTCATCGACGTTTCGCAGTCCGGCGCGGCCGTGACCGTTGACGCCAATTCGCCGATCGGCACGCCCGTCACGCTCGGAACGCGGCCCGCCCAGGTCGTGCGCCAGTTCGCCGGCGGCTTGGCGGTGGAGTTCAATCGCCTGATCCCCGTGGAGATGTTCGACGAGGACATCCGCCTTTAGAGCGGTCCTCGCTTAGCATTCTTGCGCTGCGCGAAGGTCAAACGCCATCGGCTCCGTTGGCGGGCCCACAAGCGCGTCGACCTTGGCTCACTTCCTGCCTCCTCCCCTTGGGGAGGGAGAGCGCCGCCACCCAACATGCAGCAGGCCCCTGTGCTGAAGGACCGCCGTCTTCGACCAAGGGCCAAGTGTGCCTGCCCGTTGGGATAGTCAGCCCGACGCGAGGACAATAGCCAGCGGCCGTTTCGCCGAACTAGTCTTTGGCCGCAACTTATAGCGAAACCCCAAAAGCCAATTCGTGAAGTCGTTGCCGCGTCCCCATGACGGCGAACGCTGAGGGACCGTCGCGCGGCCCCCCCGCGCGCGCCTTCACCTTGCGAGAGAGTAGTAAGCTTGATGGAATTGACTCTGGACTTCACGCCGACGGCCAAATTCTTTCACTGGCTTATGGCGGCGATCATTATCGTTTGCTGGTTCGTGGGCTTTTACGGCGCCGAGATACTGAGCTATAGTGTGCCGAATTCGGGTAAAGCCGCAGTGATCACCTTGCACAAGGACATCGCCTCGACTGTGCTGCTGCTGATCGTTCTTCGGAGCCTCTGGAGGCTCACTCACCGCCCCCCTCACGCGCCGCAAACATCCGCCTTCCAGAGCTTCGCCGTATGGGCGGGGCACCTCCTGCTCTATTTCCTCATGATCGTGATGCCGATTTCCGGCTGGGCCAATAGTTCCTCGGCCGGTTACACCGTGCATTTCGCAGGGCTCATCCCGCTGCCCCCGCTGACGCCGATCAATCACGCGATCCAGCCGACCTACGATGCGATCCATAAGTATCTGGGGTGGTTTACCGGCATTGTCGTCCTTGGGCACCTTGCGATGGCGCTAAAGCACCATGTCGTCGACCGCGACGACACGCTGCGCAGGATGCTGCCGCGTCGCTGGGCTCCAATGAGCTGATGCCGAGTCGGCGCGACGCGCGGCGCTCAACCTTCTCTTCACCCTGATTGTGGTCGGCGCCTCGTGCGCGGCGGCCCGGCCGGCGGAGTTAACCCTATCGCGCGCCGGGTCGCTTTCGCGCCGACGCCTCCCACGGCGCGAAACGCCGACGAATTCCGCAAACCTGCCCGCATGGGCGAGGCCGACCCAGCGCCGCCAATTCTGAATCGCATTCGTTAGAATTGTCGGGGTTTCCTTCGACCGACGGCAAACCGGCGTCCCTATCGTTGTGTCCAGGAGCGATCGGGGACGACGATGATTTCGGCCTTTCTCAAACTAGGCGTCGCGGCGGCGGCGCTCGCGGGCGTTCTGGCGGCGTTGCAATCGACACCGTCGGCGAGCGCGTTCGATGGAGCGACGTATGCCTCGGTCGGCGCGAGCACGAGCGTCCCGTGGGGCTGGGTGGATTTTTGCCAGCGCTACGCCGGCGAATGTGAGCAGAGTTCCACGGCGCCGCTCGACGTCAATCTCACACGGAAGTCGATTCGCGACATCGCGCGCGTCAACCAATGGGTCAACGCGCATGTCGAGCCCGAGACCGACATGGACCATTGGGGTCTCGCGGACCGCTGGGATTATCCGCTCGATGGCAAGGGCGACTGCGAAGACTATGCGCTGCTCAAGCGAAAGATGCTGATCGATCTCGGCTATCCCCGTCAGGCGCTTCTGATGACGGTCGTCAAGGACGGCGACGAAGAGGGCCATGCGGTGCTGACGGTGAAGACCAACAAGGGCGAATTCGTCCTCGACAATCTCAACGACGACATGCGCCCCTGGAGCGCGACGGGCTACCGCTTCGTCAAACGCCAGAGCCAGACCGATCAGAACGTCTGGCTGACCATCGGCCCGTCGATGCAGGCGCGCCTGTAGCGCGCAGGTTTCGCGGCGCAGGTTACTGATGCGGCGCAGCACGCACACGAGTTTACCGAAGCGGACATCAGCCCCGTCCCGCTTCGTGCTGAGGCCGGCCTTCACAAGCCGGCCTCTTTTTTTCAACCGATCGCGACCAGGCCGGCGGCGAAGCGGCGTCCGTTCTCGACATAGCGCTGGGCTGAAGCGCGCAAAGCCGCGACGGCGGCGTCGTCGAGCGTGCGCGTCACACGCGCGGGCGAACCGACGATGAGCGAACGCTCCGGAAATTCCTTGCCTTCGGTGACGAGCGCTCCGGCGCCGACCAGCGAGCCGGCGCCGATCTTCGCGCCGTTGAGGACGATCGCGCCCATGCCGATGAGCGAGCCGGCGCCGATCGTGCAGCCGTGCAGGATCGCATTGTGGCCGATCGTGCAGTCTTCCCCGATCTCGAGGGGAGAGCCCATGTCGGTGTGCAGGGTCGAACCTTCCTGGATGTTGCTGCGCGCGCCAAGCGTGATCCGCTCGTTGTCGCCGCGCAGCGTCGCGCCGAACCAGATGCTGCAATCCTCGCCGATCGCAATGTCGCCGATCACGCATGCGTTGGGCGCAATCCAAAAGCGTCCGGCCGCGGGCAGCAGAGGTTTGCGGTCGTTCAAGGCGTAGAGGGGCATTGTCGTTCACTCCGGCGGTTGAAGCGACCGATATATCGCGACCTCGCGCGATCGCCTATGCCGCCCTCGCCCCTGTCGCATTCAGCGAGCGAAGATCGCGCTTACAAATCCTCGAGATCGAAGTCGAGGATCGCCATCTGCAGCGTGAAGGTCTTGCCGGCGGCGTCATCGGCCGACGCAACGCCGAGGAAGTCGTCGCCGTTGTTGATCTCGACCGAATCCGTCTTCTTGACGCGTCCGACGACCTTGAGCTTGTCGTTCTCGAACAAGCGGCGCAGGTACTCCTGCAGCACAGGACGCGCGACGGGGATTTTCATTTCAAACGAGAACGAGCGATCGCCGTCCTCGTCGTCGACGACAATCGTGCCGATCTTGCGTTCGCCCAAAGTCACGTCGGCCGCTTCACTGTCCCGCGAGCTCGGCGTGACCGTCAGCCCCGGGGCGCCGAAGCAGCGCCGCAAATGGGCGCGCAGTTTGAGAATCTCGTCCTTTTCCATGGCCGCCTCGAAGGTCTGACAGAGCGTGGCTTTGCCACGAAGGCCGAGTGCCCGCAAGCACGCAACCCCTCGATGGCGCGGCTCGCCCACAGCGAGTTTGGCGTCAAACGTCGGCCGCCTTGTCGGCGAGAATCTGGTTCATGTCGCGCGCCGGCTCGGCACAGCCCGCCTCGCCGACAATTCGCGCCGGAACGCCGGCCACCGTCTTGTTGTGCGGCACCGGAGCGAGCACCACCGAGCCCGCGGCGACGCGCGCGCAATGGCCGACCTCGATGTTGCCGAGGATCTTCGCGCCCGCCCCGATCAGCACGCCGTGACGAATCTTCGGGTGGCGATCGCCGGTCTCCTTACCGGTGCCGCCGAGCGTTACGCCCTGCAGAATGGAGACGTCATCCTCGATGACGGTCGTCTCGCCGACGACGAGCGAGGTGGCGTGGTCGAGGAACACTCCCTTGCCGATGCGCGCCGCCGGATTGATGTCGACGCCGAAGGCCGCCGAGCACCGGCTCTGCAGATAGAGCGCGAAGTCGCGGCGCCCGCCGCGCAGCAGCGCGTGGGCGAGACGATAGGCCTGCAAAGCGTGGAAGCCTTTGAAATAGAGCAGCGGCTCCATCAGCCTTAGGCAGGCAGGATCACGGTCGGCGACGGCGATGATGTCGGCGCGGAACGCTTCGCTGATCGAGGAGTCGCGTGCGACGACATCCTCGTAGGTCTGACGAATGAGCGTGCTGGGCGCGTCGATATGATCGAGGCGCTCGGCGACGCGGTGAATGACGGCGCTCTCGAGCGTATCGTGATTGAGAATCGCCGTCATCAGGAACGCGGCGAGAGCCGGATCGTTATGCGCCGCCTGCTCCGCTTCGACGCGAATGCGCGCGAACAACGGATCGTTTCGCCCGAGCCCAACCAACCGGGCGGGTGAACCATGCGCCATCGAAGCCTCCGGCCTTGCCTGAATGAGCACTATAGCACGGAACCGCCAGCGCCCGAAATAGCGCGATCGCGGCCCTGGCGCTGGCGAAGCGCGGCGGAGCGAGACGGCCACATGCGAGAGAGAACCTCGTCGCGCTTCACACACACGTGCCAGAAGACGGCCGCGAAGTGGAGCGCGAGGACGCCGATGATGGTCCAAGCGAACACCAAATGCGCGGTGGCGGCGGAGTGTGCGAGGGCGCCGTTGTGGGGCGCCAAGCTTGGAAAGTTGAAGACGCCGAACCAGGGAATTTCGTGCCCGCCGGCGGACGAAAGGACATAGCCGGCGATGGGCAAGGCGAGCATCAGGACGTAGAGCGCGAAGTGCCCCGCTTGCGCCGCTTTGTGCGTGAGCCAGCCGAGCGGCGTGGCGTAGGGCGGCGCGCCAACGGCGAGCCGGTAGGCGACACGAAGCACGCCGAGGATGAGCGCCGTCATGCCGAGCGATTTATGGATGAACAGAATCTGCCCGCGCGTGACGTTACTCCCCACCAAATACTGAGCGATGAGGCCGAGGGCGAGCGCGGTGAGGATCACTGCGGCCATAATCCAGTGGAACGAACGCTGCACACCATCGTAAGAACGAGGTTTCGACCCGACGACCATGGAAAACTCCGAATGCGCGGCTTCCTGTCATCGTGCTTCGGGCCTGCATTGCCGGATCTGGACCGGGCTGCGGCGCAAGACGCGAAGCGGAATGCCTCAATCGTCCAACATTGCCACAACGCTGGTCCATCCGGCGGATGCGCACTCGATTTTTCGCGGAAAAACACGCGATTGTGAAGGTTGCGCCCCCGTCAACGCCGCAAGCGCAACGAGGATGAGTGCGACCATGATCCAGTGAAACGAACGCTGGACGCCATCGTAACAACGACGACCATGAAAAGTTCCGAAATGCGCGGCCTTCCGTTAGTCGCGCTGTTCAATCCAGCCGCCTGCTCGAACGTCGCAAACAGACAAAATATAGTTGTTGATATGATCGTTCTCATGTGGCGTCCGGAAGCGGTTGTGCGCCTAGCCTCAGCTTATGAGGTTGTGGCCGCTAGAGTGAGCGGCCAGGGCCCTAAATGAATTCCGGGTCCGCCGCAGCTTCGCAACCCCGACCAGTTGCGCTGCAGCGGTCTCGACCCGAAGCGCCCGTTGGCGAGCGGGATGACATTTCCACTTTGTACACTGAACGCCACTTCTGACTGGCGCCGACACCTTGAGGCAAAATGTCTCAGTCGTCGAGTATCGCCACTGCGCGGGTCCATCCCGCCGATGCACGCTCGATTTTCACCGGAAAGCATGAAACCGTAAATCCGGTGGAGGGCAGCGCCTCGAGATTGTGAAGCTTCTCGATGTGGCAATAGCCGATGTGGCGGCCCGCTTTGTGGCCCTCCCAAATGAGCGAAGCGTCGTGCGTCTCCGCGTAGCGCTTCGCGGTGTGCACGAACGGGGCGTCCCAGCTCCAGCCGTCGATGCCGGTAAGGCGCACGCCGCGCTCGAGAAGATAGAGCGTCGCCGCCGCACCCATGCCGCAGCCTGACGCAACATAGTCGGGGCGTCCGTACTTCGCGCCGGCGCTGGTGTTGACCACCACGATGTCGAGCGGCTTCAACTCGTGGCCGATGCGCTTCAGCTCCGCCTCGACATCGCGGGGCGTCGCGACATAGCCATCGGCGAAATGGCGGAAGTCGAGCTTCACGCCGCGCTGGAAGCACCATTCGAGCGGGACTTCGTCAATCGTCCAAGCGCGCTCGCCCTCGTTCATTGTGGGATGGAAGTGCCACGGCGCGTCGAGATGCGTGCCGTTGTGCGTCGAGAGCTGAACACGCTCCACCGCCCAGCCCTCGCCGTCAGGAAGGTCTTCCGCCTTGAGGCCGGGAAAGAACGGCAGAATTTGCGGCAGGCTCTGCTTGTGGCCGATGTATTCGATCGTCGGATGCAGGCCGGGCGGATCGGCAGGAACGTCGTTTTGCAGCGGTACGGAAATGTCTATCAGGCGTCGGGCCATGGTTTCCTCCTGTTGGGTGTCCGGCGGCGACGGCTCAGGCTTGCCGAACCACCGTGTTGCGCAGGACGCCAAGCGTCTCCACGTCGATCTCGATCACGTCGCCGCTGTCGAGAAAGCGCCCGATCTCCAGTCCGCAGCAGCCGCCTACCGTTCCCGATCCGAAGAACTCGCCGGCGTGAATCGTCTCGTCCTGCGAGGCATAGGCGAGGATCTCTTCGAAGGAGAACAGCATCCCGCTCGTGTCCCCGGTCGATCGCGTTTCCCCGTTGATGCGCACGGCGACCTTGAGAGCCTGCGGATGGGCGACCTCGTCAGGGGTGACGATATAGGGGCCGAGGGCGTTGCTGCCGTCGAAGCTCTTGCCCTTGGACGGTCCGAGGCGTCCCTGCATCTCGAGCAATTGCCGGTCGCGCGCCGAAAAATCGTTGAAGATCGTGTAGCCGAAGATATGCGCCCCGGCCTCGCGCACGGGAATGTTGGCGCGCGTGCGCCGCGTCACGATCCCGAACTCGGCCTCGTAGTCCATCACCTCGCTGTAGCGGGGCCACTTCACCGTCGCGCCCGGCCCGGTCACCGTGAGGCGATTGGTGACGTAGAAGATCGGCACTTGACGATAGACGGCGGCCAGTTCGCCGAGCGGCGCCTGCATCGCAGCGCGAAAGGCCGGCTCGCCGCCTTCCTGGCGCGCCGCCAGCGCCTGCATGCCCCGCCCCGACTGCCGGATGTGGGTCGTGAACGACATGGCGTCGCGCATCTGGCGCGGCTCGGGCAAAGGCGCGAGCAGCTCGACGGAGGCTGTCGCCGTCGAGAGATCCTCCTCCCCGCCGCGTTTGGCCAAGAGGCTCCGCGCGAGATCCAGGCCAGCCTCGTCCGCGTCGATCAGCGCGAGCATCGAGGCGAACGGCGCCGGCGACACGCCCTCTCGAGCAGCCGCCGCAGCGAGATCGAACAGCTTCGCGTCCGTCGCGTGCGACACGCCGATGCGAACGCTGTTTGCCTGCCGATATGTCGCGAGCTTCATGCGTCGTCCCTCTTGCCAACTGGAAAAATATATACGATCATACATTTTATCGACAATCAAGCGAGCGTCGCAGCGCTCCGCACATAAGCGAGGAAGCGCACATGAGTGGAGGACTCGGTTTCGGTCGTCATTTGCGAGAGGGCTTGTTCGGCATTGGCTTGGTTCTTTGCGCTGCGAGCGGCGCTTCGGCGGACGGCGTCAAACTGCATGTCGCCTGCACCGCGACGACCGACTGCGCGTCGGCCATGGTGGCGCGCGATGAAGGCATCTTCGCCAAGCACGGCCTCGACGTCGACATGACGCTGATCGGCATCAACACCAACATTCCTCCGGCGATCGTCTCCAACTCGATCCAGATCGGCGGCCCGACCGAGACCGTCTTTCTCCAGGCGGTCGACGGCGGCCTGGACCTCGTCGCCATCGATGGCGCCTCGGTGATGGACCCAGTCGCGAACAATATGATCGCCGCAGTCGCGCGCAACGGCGTCGTCATCAAGGACGCCAAGGATTTCGTGGGCAAGAAGGTCGGCGCGCCCGGCATCGGCGCCTTCCTGCACGTGTTGTTCCGCAAGTGGCTGATCGACAACGGCGTCGATCCCAACAAGGTGAACTTCGTCGAAGTGACGTTTCCGACCATGAGCGACGCGCTGAAGTCCGGCGCGGTCGATGCGGTGCTGACGGCGGAGCCCTTCATCTCGCGCATGCAAACCGCCGGGACCGGCGCGGTCGCGGTGCGCTACGCCGCCGAGTTGGGGCGCACCGAGCCGATCATCTCCTACGTGACGACGCGCAGCTTCGCCGAACAGAATCCGGACGTCATCAAGGCGTTCCGCGCTTCGATCGAGGACGCGGCGGCGATCGTCAATTCCGACCGTGAGAAGGCGAGCGTCTCGATCGCGAAGTTCACCCATCTACCGCTCGAGATCGTCAGGCTCAACCGACCCGGCCTCTCCGAGCCGAAACTCAAAGCGAGCGACTTTGCATGGTGGATCGACGTCATGAAGCAACAGGGGATGCTGCAGAGCGAAATCGACGCCAGCAAATTGGTCCTTCCGTAACGAGCAACACAGCGGCCGCATCGATGGTTTCCGCCGACACCCAGAGCGAGCGCGCCGCAGCGCTCGTCGAGGCCGACATCCTCTCCGGCGGTCTCGCGCCGGGGGCGCGGCTCGGCATCGCGGAGCGGGCGGCCCATTATGGGATCGGCGCCACGCCGCTGCGCGAAGGGCTGTCGCGCCTCATTGCGCGCGGCCTCGTCGATGCGATCGGCCAACGCGGCTTTCGCGTCAAAGAGATCTCGCGCGAGGACCTCTCGGATATCGTCCGCATCCGCACCGTGATCGAATGCGAAGCGCTGCGGCTCAGCATGGGAGCCGGGCGCGGCGAATGGGAGGCCGGCGTCATCGCCGCCTTGCATCGCCTCAAGCGCTACGTGCGCGACGCCGGCCGCGACTTCGGGGAAGGCAGAGCGGAGTTCGACGTGCTTCATAAGGCCTTCCACACCGCAATGATCGCCGCCTGCGGTTCGCCGCGCATGCTCGCCGCCCATTCGGATCTCTACGACCAGGCCTATCGCTATCGTCGCCTGATGATGGCGAAGTTTGTCGACCCCGAAGATTTCCTCAGCAATCACCAAGCGATCGCCGATCTCGCGATTGCACGCGCGGGCGATGAGGCCTGCGCCAGCCTCGCCACGCATATCGCTTCGACGCTGGCGCACGTCTATGGCGACGCGCAGGGAGCCGCTCTGTGAGCGCCGACTGCAGCCCGCTGATCGCATTTCGCGACGTCGATGTCGCCTTTCAGAAACACCTCGTTCTCGGCAAGCTCTCGCTCGAAGTGCGACGTGGCGAGATCCTCTGCGTCGTCGGGCCCTCGGGCAGTGGAAAGACGACCGCGCTGCGCGTCGCGGCCGGCTTGATCGAGCCGACGGGCGGGATGGTCGCTTTCGCCGGCGCACCGATGCGAGGGCCGCGGCGCGACGTCGCCGTCGTCTTCCAGGACTACGGCAAGGCATTGCTGCCGTGGCGCACGGCCGCCGGCAACATTTCGCTTGCGCTCGAAGCCGCCGGCGCGCCTCGCCGCGACCGCGCCGAGCGCATCGCCGCGCTGCTCAAGAAAGTCGGCCTGCCAAATCAGGGCGACAAATTCCCTTCCCAGATGTCGGGCGGCATGCAGCAGCGATTGCAGATCGCCCGTTGTCTTGCCCAGGAGCCGGCCGCGCTCCTGATGGACGAACCGTTCGGCGCGCTCGACGCGATGACGCGCCAGGCGCTGCAGGACGAAATGCTGGCGATCGCAGAGGCGAGCGGCGCCACGATCTTCTTTGTCACCCATGACCTCGAAGAGGCGATCTATCTCGGCGACCGCGTCATCGGCCTCTCGCCACATCCGGGCCGCATCGGCCTCGATCTCAAGGTGACCCTGCCCCGCCCGCGCGACCAGATCACAACGCGCGAAAGCGCGGAGTTCCTGCGCCTGAGACGCGAGCTTTACGATTTCATCCGAACCGCAGAAGGAGGCGGACGTTGAGGGCCTGGCGCGCGCTCGCTTTGCCGGCGGCCCTACTGATCCTCGCCGAGATCGGCGCCCGCCTCGCCGGACCGAGCGACACCGTCGCGCCGCCATCGGCGGTGGCGGCGGCGCTCGTCTCCGCTCTCGCCGACGGTTCGCTGCTCATCGCGACGCGCGACACGCTCGCAGGCGCCTTCAGCGGCCTCGCGATCGGCGCCGCGATCGGCCTTTCCCTGGGAATCCTGTTCGGCAGCCTCAGCGCCCTCGACCACGTGACCAAGCTCAGCGTCGAATTGATGCGGCCTATCCCCTCGGTGGCGGTCATCCCGATCGCTTTGGTCGCGCTCGGCTTCGGCTATCGTTTGGAGATCGCCATCGTCGCCTTCGCCTGCCTATGGCCGCTGCTCGTTCTCTCGCGCGCGGCGGTCGCCGAGGTCGAGCCGCGTCTCATCGAAGTCGCGCGCGTGCTGAAACTCGGGCCGTTCGCGCGGGTCTTCAAGATCATCGCGCCGGCCGCTCTGGCGCGCATCTTCGTCGCCTTCCGACTCGCCGCGGGCATCTCGCTCGTCGTCGCGGTGACCGTCGAAATCGCGGTCAATCCGATGGGCCTCGGCAATGGCGTCATGACGGCGGGCCAAGCGTTGCGGCCTGACGTGATGCTCGCCTACTTGCTGTGGATCGGCATCGTCGGCTTCGGTCTAAACGCCCTGCTCGTCGTCGCGCAGAAGCGCCTGTTCGGCGAGGCCGCGCGGTTGGGGGCCGAGCCATGAGGACCTTCGCGTGGCGCGCGGCGAGTCTCGCGTTCCTTTTCGCGCTCATCCTCGGATGGCGGGAGATCGCAGCGCTCAAACTCGTCCCGCCCGTTTTCCTCCCCTCCCCGGAGCGCGCGTTCGGCGCCCTGTGGACCGGCTTCACGCGCGCGGACCTCTCAATCAAGCTCGCCGGCACGATCGAGCACATGATCGCCGGCTGGCTGATCGCCTCGGCGGTCGGCGTCGTGCTCGGCGCGCTGATCGGTTCGAGCGCGACGGCGCGGGCCTTTATCGGGCCGTCGCTCGAGTTCCTGCGGCCACTGCCCGCCTCCGCGGTCATTCCGGTGGCGATCGCGATATTCGGCCTGTCGAGCGCCATGGCGCTCGGCGTCATCGGCTTCGGCGCGGTCTGGCCGATGCTGCTGGCGACGATGCACGGCTTCGGGGCGGTAGAGCCGCGCCTCAAGGAGGTCGCGCGCGTCCTGGGGCTCAACGGATGGGAGACCGCGATCAAGATCTCCCTGCCCTCGGCGGCGCCCGACATCCTCGCCGGCCTTCGGCTCGGCCTCACAGTCGCGCTCATCCTCGCGGTCGTGTGCGAGATGATCGCCGGCCTCGACGGCCTCGGCCAGTGGGTGCTGCTCGCCGCGCGCGCCTACCGCTCGGCCGATCTCTTCGCCGGCGTCATCCTGCTCGGCGCGATCGGCCTCGTCGCCAATGGCGTGCTGTCGCTCGTGGAAGCGCGGGCGCTACGCTGGCGAGCCCATCGGCGCTGAGAACGAGCCCAGAGCGCGCGGCGAAAAAGTGGACGCGGGTTTTTCGCCAAAAGCGCGCGGCAATTAGAGACTTCTGGACCGTGCGGTGATTCGATCAAATCGCCCGCACGGTCTAAGCGCGGCGATCAAGCCATCGCCAGCGCCGCCGCGCGGTGTTCCGCCATCAGCTCAGCGAGGTCGAGGCCGACCGGCGCGCCGTCGATGACGCGCCACATCCCGCCGATCATGACGCGATCGGCGCGATGAGCGCCGCACAAGATCAGCGCGGCGAGCGGATCGTGGGCGCCGCTGAAGCGCAACTCGTCGAGCGTGAAGAGCGCGAGATCGGCCTGATAGCCGGCCGCAATGCGCCCGATGTCGTCGCGGCCAAGGCAGCGCGCCGAGCCTTCGGTCGCCCAGCGCAGCACGTCGAGATGCGTCACCCCCGACGCGCCGTAGCGCAGGCGGCCGATCATCAGGGCATGCCGCAGCGCCTCGATCATGTTCGAGGCGTCGTTGGAGGCGGAGCCGTCGACGCCGAGACCGACGGGCGAACCGGCCGCCTCGAGATCGCAGGTCGGGCAGGTCCCCGAGGCGAGCACCATGTTGGAGGCGGCGCAATGGCAGACGCCGACGCCGGCGCGCCCGAGCCGGCGGATCTCTTCCGGATTGAAGTGGATGCCGTGCGCGAGCCAAGTGCGCTTCGACATCCAGCCGGTCTCTTCGAGAAAGTCGACCGGGCGCAGGCCGAACCGCTCGATGCAGAACCGTTCCTCGTCCTTGGTCTCGCACAGATGCGTGTGCATCTGGCAATCATAGCGCTCGGCGAGCTTGGCGGTTTCGATCATCATCCGCTTGTCGCTCGAAAACGGCGAACACGGCGCGAGCGCGATCCGGATTTGCGCCCCGGGCTTGGGATCGTGGAACAGCTTGAGCACGCGCTCGCTGTCTTCGAGGATCGTGTCCATGTCCTGCACGACGCTGTCGGGCGGCAAGCCGCCGTCCTTCTTGCCAAGATCCATCGAGCCGCGCGTCACCGTCATGCGCATGCCGAGCGCGCGCGCTTCCTCGACTTCGATGTCGACCGCGTTCTCGAGTCCGCGCGGGAAGAGATAGTGATGGTCCGAGGCCGTCGTGCAGCCCGAAAGCATCAGTTCGGTGAGCACGAGGCGCGCCGCGATGCGCAGTTGGCTCGGCTTGAGCCGCGCCCAGATCGGATAGAGCGCGGTGAGCCAGGGGAACAGTTCCTTGTTGATCGCGGCCGGATGGGCGCGCGTCAGCGACTGGTAGAAGTGATGATGCGTATTGACGAGCCCCGGCAGAACGACATGCCGCGAGGCGTCGAACGTCGCCTCGACCGGCGCCGAGGGCGCCCGTCCGCTCGTCACGGTCTCGACGATCCGTCCCCCCTCGACGACGAGACCGCCCCCCGCGCCCTCGGCGAAAATCGCGAGCGGGTTCTTAATCCATGTCCGCATGAAAACTGGGCTCCCCAACGTGGTGCGCCAGGCGCGCCACGGCGCCAGTTCCCTCCCCTTAGCCGGATTTGCGCCCGCCGAGATACCCCTAAAGTTGGAGAGGGCGTCCGAGAGCGAACCAACCGGCGAGTTCCGCGTTCATATCATTGAGATGGTCCAAGCATCGGAGCCGACGCTCAACTTGGGGTTGTTGATGGGTGCTGATGAATACCAACGGGAGATAGCGGCGACGGGCATTGCCGGGCTGGACGACGTTCTGGCCGGCGGCCTTACGCGCAAGAATGTATTCCTCGTCGAGGGCGAGCCCGGCACGGGCAAGACCACGGTCGCGCTGTCCTTTGTTCTCGAGGGTGCGCGCAAGGGGGAGCGGGGCCTCTACGTGACGTTGTCGGAGACGGAGCGGGAGCTGCGCGCCGGCGCGGCGTCGCACGGTTGGACGATCGACGACCATGTCGAGGTCGTCGAGCTTGCGCCCGCGGATGGATTGCTAGACGAGTCCCAACAGCAGAGCCTCCTCTATTCGTCCGACCTCGAACTCGGCGAAACGACGCGATTGATCTTTTCCGCGTTCGAGCGCGTACGGCCAGACCGTGTGGTGCTGGACAGCCTCTCGGAGATCCGTCTGCTCGCGCAAAGCTCGTTGCGCTACCGGCGTCAGATCCTCGCGCTCAAGCATTATTTCGCCCACAACAACGCGACGGTCATGCTGCTCGACGACATGACCTCCGAAACGATGGACAAGACGGTCCACAGCGTCGTGCATGGGGTTATCCAGCTCGAGCAGTCCACGCCGGCTTATGGCGCCGAGCGACGCCGCTTGCGGGTCGTGAAATATCGAGGTCACGCGTACCGTGGCGGCAGCCACGATTTCACAATTCGGACGGGGGGCGTCGCCGTCTTTCCCCGGCTCGTCTCTGCGGAACACCGCACTGATTTCGCGCGCACCCTGGTGAAGAGCGAAATCGCAGAATTGGACGCGCTGCTGGGCGGGGGCGTGGAGCAGGGATCAAGCGTCCTCGTGCTCGGGCCGTCCGGCACCGGCAAAACCACGATCGCGATTCAATTCCTGCAAGCCGCGATGGTGCGCGGCGAGAAGGTCGCGTTTTTCGCCTTCGACGAGGAACTCGGCCTCCTGTTCGACCGCATGCGCTCGATCGGCACGGATTTGCAGAGCATGCGCGACCGGGGCCTGCTTCACATCGAGCAGGTCGACGCGGCTGAGCTGTCGCCGGGCGAGTTCGCCCATCGGGTGCGCCACGGCGTCCACGCGGCGCAGGCCAAGGCCGTGCTGATCGACAGTCTCAACGGCTATCAGGCGGCAATGCCCGAGGAAAACTATCTCGCCCTGCATATCCACGAATTGCTTCTCTATCTGAACCGTCAGGGCGTGACCTCGTTTCTGACGGTCGCCCAGCATGGCCTCATCGGCGAAATGGCGACGTCCGTCGACGTCACCTATCTCGCCGACACCGTGATCTTGCTTCGCTACTTCGAGGCGCTGGGAAAGGTCCGCCGCGCCGTCTCCGTCATCAAAAAGCGGACCGGAAGACACGAGGACACAATCAGGGAGTTTCGCATCGGCGAAAATGGGCTGACGCTCGGCGGCCCGCTCGTCGAGTTCCAGGGAATTCTGCGCGGCGTCCCGACGCATATGGGCGACGCGTCCCGGCTCTTAAATCAGTTATCGACAGGTCAGGCCAATTCCTAATTCAGACGCAGCCAAGGCCCTCATACTGGCCCCGCATGGGCGTGATGCGGGGGTCGCTGAAACCTTGCTGCGCGAGGCCGACGTCGCCTCGGCGATCTGTGGCGACGTCGCCGAATTTGAAAAGGCCTTGAGCGAAGATACGTTCTTTGCGGTCGCAACGGAAGAGGCTTTCCGATCCGTCGATCTGAGAGGCGTCGCCGCCCGCGTCGCCGCCCAACCGGCATGGTCCGATATCCCCTTCATCATCCTCACGCAGAAGGGCGGCGGGCTCGAGCGCAACCCGAACGCTGCCCGATTGTTCGAACTGCTGGGCAACGTGACGTTCCTGGAACGGCCGTTCCATCCCACCACTTTCGTCAGCGTCGCCCGCACCGCGTTCAAGGGGAGAATGCGGCAATACGAGGCGCGGTCACGCATCCTCGAGCTGCGCGAAAGCGAAGGGCGGCTGAAGCGGCTCAACGAGACGCTCGAGGAGCGCGTCGCCCAGCGCACCGCCGAACTGGAGCGGGCGCACGCGGCCGTGCTGGCGGAGATCGAGCAGCGCGAGGTGGCCGAACGCAAACTGCGACATGCGCAGAAAATGGAGATGATCGGCCAGCTCACCGGCGGCGTCGCGCACGATTTCAACAATCTGCTCATGGCTGTCATCGGCAATCTCGACCTGTTGCGAAAGCACCTGCCCCGCGACGCCAAGACGTCGCGGCTCATCGACGGCGCGGTGCAGGGCGCGCAGCGCGGCGCCGCGCTGACGCAGCGGCTGCTGGCGTTCGCCCGCAAGCAGGATCTGAAAGTCGAACCCAAGAACATCGTCGAACTTGTTCGCGGCATGACCGATCTGATCGAGCGCTCGGCCGGTGCGCAGATTGAACTCAGGATCAACCTTCCCGAGAGCCTGCCGCTCGTTCTCGTGGACGCCATTCAAATCGAGCTCGCTCTGCTCAATCTCGTCGTCAACGCGCGCGACGCCATGCCCGAGGGCGGCGTGCTCACGATCGACGTCGAGGAGCGCCGGGCGCGTCTCGGCAGCGATCTGGCGCCCGGCCGATACGTGTGTCTGACGGTCTCCGACACCGGCTGCGGCATGAGCCCGGAGACGCTCAAGCGGGCGACCGAGCCTTTCTTCTCGACCAAGGAATTGGGCAAGGGGACCGGCCTCGGCCTCTCGATGATCCAGGGCTTGGCGGCGCAGCTCAACGGCGCCTTGCGTCTGACCAGCGAACTCGGTCGCGGCTCCCGTGCGGAATTGTGGTTGCCGGCGACCACGCTGGCCGCGTCCAGCCCGGCCAAACCCCAGACGTCCCGGCCGTGCCGCCGACCAGGCCGGCGCGCCTAAAATCACCGTTCTGATCGTTGACGACGACGCCCTGATCGCGATGAGCACCGTCGAAATGCTGGAAGATCTCGGCCACAACGTCATCGAGGCCAATTCCGCGTCGCGCGCCCTCGAGATTTTGCAGAATGGCCGCGCGAGTCGATCTCCTGATCACGGACTATTCAATGCCGAAGATGAACGGCGCCCAACTCGCCTGCGCAGCGCGCGAACTGCGCCCCGGCCTGCCGATCCTCCTTGCGACAGGCTACGCAGAGCTGCCGTCGAATTCCGGCGTCGACCTGCCGCGGATCGCCAAGCCCTACCGCCAGGACCAGCTTGCAGCCACGATCGCGAAGGTGTTGACTTATCCCGGTCCGTCCTAGGCTCCGGCTGGCGGGCGGACGCCAAAGCCGAAACGGCTGACGATGACTATGGGAGGACGCCCGGTGAATGCCGAAGCGATTGTTGCGCAGCGCGCCGCGCGCGTGTGGTTGAACACGCAAGCCTGCAAGATTGACGACTTTCGCAGCATCGTGGATCGACGCACGGATGCCGCCGACTATCCTCTGGCGGCCGCGATTCGCTCCGACGTGCCGATCTACGACGGCGACGCGATCCGCGCCGCGGCGGTGGAGCCCGTTCAGCGCAAGGCCCTGATGGCCGAATGGGCGGAGGCGATGCTGACCGGGCCCGGCATCGTCGTGTTCGAGAACGCCTTCGCGGACCTGAGCGTCATCGACGCGGCCTCCCGCATCTTTCGCGAGATCATCGAGGAGCAGCGCCTCGGGCGCAATGGCGGCGGCGATCATTTCGCCAAGCCCGGCGCGAACGACCGCGTGTGGAATGCGCTGGAGAAGCTGTGCCTTGCGGCGCCGGATGTCTTCGCGCGCTATTACGCCAACGAGCCGATCGCGATGGTCGCGCAGGCGTGGCTCGGCGCCGGCTACCAGATGACCTCGCAGCTCAACGTCGTCAATCCCGGCGGCGAAGCGCAGTCGGTTCATCGCGACTACCACATGGGCTTTCAGACCGAGGCGGAGATCGAGGGCTTTCCCGCGCACGCCCACCGGTTGTCGCCGGTGATGACGCTGCAAGGCGCGGTCGCCCATTGCGACATGCCGGTCGAGACCGGGCCGACGCTCTATCTGCCGTTTTCGCAGAATTTCGCGCCCGGCTATTTCGCCTGGCGCAGGCCGGAATTCATCGCCTATTTCGAACGCAATCATGTGCAACTGCCGCTCGCCAAGGGCGACGCCGCCTTCTTCAATCCCGCCCTGTTCCATGCGGCGGGCCACAATCGCACCACCGACGTCAAGCGCATGGCCAATCTGCTGCAGATCTCCTCGCCCTATGGCCGCGCGATGGAATCGGTCGACCGGGTGCGGATGGCCAAGGCGCTCTATCGGATCCTGCCCGGCATGAACGACCTTGGCGAACGCGAGCGCGCCAACGCGATCGCCGCCGCCGCCGAAGGCTACGCCTTCCCCACCAATCTCGATCGCGACCCGCCCGTCGGCGGCCTCGCCCCACAGACCCAGGCGCAGTTGATGGCTCAAGCGCTGCGAGAGGGCTGGCCAGCCGCCGCCTTCGCCGACGCGCTCGACGAGCGCGCGTCGCGTCGGCTGACGTGATGGAGTTCAAACGCCCATCGCCTTGTTGGTCGGCCCGCGCGCCGCGACGACCTCCGCCCGGTTGGCGCGGATGATCGCCATTTCGGCGACGCCGGTGTTCCCCGATCCCGCGTCGAGGTTGAGGCGGAAGTGGTCGATCTGATCGGCGTGCGAGGGATGCGCCTTGCCGTCGTTGGGCGTATGGCCATGTGCGACGAAATAGCCGCTCCAGCCCTCGGGGCCCGGATCGTGCTCGAGGAACGGCCAGCGCACCCAGGCCCAATGGCGCTCCTCCTCGACCAGCCGCAGAGGGATATTCCAGGGCGTGGCGAGAAAGGCGTCGAGATCGAAGCGCGGGTTGACGCCGGCGTGGACGAACAGGATTTCGTTGCTTCGCCAAGAGGGGCGCAGACCCGCCAGCCATTGGGCGAGGCGCGGCGGCGAAGCGGCCCGGATCGCCCGCAGCCGCTCCTGCGGCGCGGCCGGGAGGCGCGCGAGATCGGCGAATTGAGCGACAATTTTGTCTGCGCCGTTGCGCCGCCATGTCTCGAGCGCCTCGATCGCGTCAGCTTGCGGGATCGCGGGATCGACGGTGAGGCGCATCATCACCTCGTGGTTGCCCATCAAGCAAATGGAGCGCTGGGCGCCGATGCGCGCGGCCGCCCCGATCGCAAGATCGATCGCGCCGAGGCTGTCGGGTCCGCGGTCGATGAGGTCGCCGAGAAAGACGATGGCGCGCTCCGGCGCCCGCCGCGGCTCACGCGCGGCTTCGTCGAGGAGCGCGGCGAGGAGGTCGCTGCGGCCATGGATATCGCCAATCGCGAAGATTTCCAGATCGGGCGCAGCCGAACGCGGCAAGGCGAAGGCGTTGCGATCGATGAGGACAGACATGCCGCGCCTCCCACGAAGCCCCTCGCCTCAACACTATCGCGCGGCAAGGCGAGGATTGCCAGCCGCCCGTAGCGGGTCGGTTTGAAGCTCGTATGGCTGCAAGATGTGGCGGTTGACCGCTTTCAACCCATGGCATGTCGCTGACGAACGTCAGCTCAAAAATCGCCGGTCGGCGCCAAACTCAAGATTTATGCAATGCGGTCACCGTCCTCTCGATGATGGCAAGCGCATCCCGCGAGCCATCCGCTTCGCCCTTTTCGAAGTCGCCTCCATCCGTCCCCATCGTATTGGTGACATGTGCTAGACAAAGGACACGCACGTTTGCCGCGCGCGAAGGCGTAGAGCGCCGCAGCCTCCATCTCGACGGCGAGAATCCCTTTGGCGCGCGCCGCCGCGATAGCTTGGGCCGCTTCGCGGAAAGGGGCGTCGGTCGTCCAGCTCGAACCCACGACGCTGCGATGGTTCAGCGTCGCCAGGGCTTTGGCCGCCGCAGACACCAGTTCCGGGTTCGCTTCGGCAAACTCGGAGGCCGGCGCGTAGTGGTAGCTCGTTCCCTCATCGCGCAAGCCGCGATCGATGACGACGAAGTAGGGCGGCGGCCCTGCCGGGGTAATCTGCCCTGCGGAAGTCAGGGCCACCAGCAGACGGCAACTGCTGGCGAACAATTCCTTTGCGACAAGGACCGCGAAGGACGCGCCGACGACGCGGCCCACAATTCCGACCTGATGCGCGCCCAACGAGAACGTGTCGAGGTCGGTGTGGTAGCAGGGCCGGCCCTCAAAGGGCTGCGACTGACCCGCTTGCCGTAACGGCCGAACGATGTCGCCGTCCGGGTCCAAGATGCAGACGGGCGGAACACTGGCTGTAGTGTCGGCGCGCCTGGCGCAACAGCGCCGCAGGCAGAAAAACCGACGGCGCTGACGTATTCTTGTCGTCGAGAATGGGGGGCATCATTGCTCTCAGGCAAGCGGTTGTTCAAACACAGCGCCGTAGTGATAGGGCGGTACTTCGATCAGGTGAGCGAGCTTCAATCCACTTGCTTCGACATCCCCAATGGTCTGTTCCAGCGACATTCTCAATTCGGTTTTTGGACCGCGCGGCTCACCGAGGACCGTCATTTCCTGGCGGGGGAGTTGATGCCAGTTATCAATGGCGAAGCGGCCGCGAGGCTTGAGCGTTGCGCGCACCGCTCAAGCTAACCGCGGCCGATCGGGAACGCCGTGAAAGGCGTTCGCCAGAAATATGAAGTCAGCCCGTTCGGGAGCCAATTTGGCGAGTTCGTAGGCATCCCCCGCCACAAAATCGCAATTCGTCACGCCGCTTTCTGTAAAGCGGTGACCCGCCACTTCGAGAAGGTCGGGGTCTATGTCGATTGCAACGACGTGACGCGCGATCTTGGCGACTTGTAGCGTGAACCACCCATCGCCGGAGCACAAATCGATCGCCTCCATTCCCGGCTTAAGCCCAACCGCAGCGAGCACCCCGGCAGGGTTCGGCCAGATCGCTTCCCACCACCCGGCATTTGGCATCTCAGTCCCTTGGAAGAATCCTGGAAGATTGCTGGTCGTGGTTGCTCGTGTCGGGGTGTGCGCGTTGAATCTGGCTCGACGACGCAACCCTAGCGCATTCCTGCCGCGTGCTGGAATTGCACGAGCCGAGCGAGACCAGGACTCATTGCGGGCGAGACAGTGGCCGAGACCGTCGATAGGCCCAATGTCGCCATTCCTCCGCCGATCGCGTGGGCGCTCGCGATCGTTGCGGGTCTCGGATTGGGTTGGCTCCGCCCGTTGGCGTTTGCCCGACATTCATACCGCGCTCCTTACGGAATGGAGCTTATACGACTGGTGCGGCGCTACGAACAGCAAGCCGCTTGGACACCCTTAGCTCGCGCTTCCTGAATTGGCGGGCATGGGACGTCGCCGAAAGAACAGAATACGCAACAATCGCCCGCCTTGGGCTTCAAGAGCGTTTTGCAGCCGGAGCACTCATAGAAATATTGGCAGGCGACCGTGGGCATCGTTTCCATTCTTCGATGCCCGCAAAAGGGACAAGTGAGCGTCGAGACCAATTGAGCCGCAAACATGTTGTCCTCAGCTCTTTGGCGCAGAAGGGTAGCCCGCATCAGTCGTGGCGCGGACAAGCGCCGGGATCGCCGCCTTGGCGTCATCGTACGTGACCGTGGCTGTCTTGTCCTCAAACGAGATTACAACGTGGCTGACGCCGGGAACCGCCGCGAGGCTTCCCTTCACGATATGCGGGCAGGCGGTGCAGGTCATGTTTTCGACGGCGAGCGTCACCGTCTTTTCGGCGGCGGAGGCCGCTGAGGTGAGCAGAAAAACCATCGAAATGGCCGCGAAAAGCTTCTTTGCCATGGTGTCGTCTCCTATCCTCAGGTGAGGATGAGTGGGGCGAGGAAGTCGAAGGCGACAGCCGCCGTCACAAGGAGTGTGGCGACAACGAGCGCAATGGTGACGACCCTATTCGGCAATGGCCGAGAGCAGGCCGCGCCTTCCACGCAGGCTGTGCGGCGCGAGCGCTGAACGAGCCAGTAGCCATAGGCGAGACAAGCAAGCGTCACGACGATGAAAATGGGCTGATACGGCGCGAGCCGGGTCAAATTACTTATCCACGCGCCGCTTACGCCGAGGCTGAACAACAAAAGCGGCACGATGCAGCACGAAGAGGCCGCGACCGCCCCCAATATGCCGCCCGCCGCGACGAGCCTCTGGGTGTGCTTGGCTACTGCATCGGCCGCCGCAGTCGGCTCGGTGAGTCGTCCGGCGGCGTCCATGGAAGTTCGCACATTGATTGTCATTCGCGTATGCTGCATCCTGTAGCCGCTACAGGAGCAAGGAGGATTTGCGATGCAGCCGGTCACGGATACGCGAGCCCCGGCCCTGTCCATTGGCGAGTTGTCAAGGCTGACGAGCGTTCATATCGAAACCATCCGATACTACGAGCGGGTCAAAATGCTGCCCGCTCCACCGCGCACCGAAGGAGGTCGGCGCGTGTACGGCCAGAGCCACCGGCGAACGCTCGGGTTTATCCGGCGGGCCCGGGATTTGGGTTTCAGTCTCGATGAAATCCGTGCGCTTTTGGATTTGGGCGCGTCGGGGCGCGCCTCGTGCGCGGAGGTGCGGGAAATCGCGAGTTTGCACCTTGCCAGTGTCCGCGCGAAGCTTGCAGACCTCGCCAGACTGGAGTCGGTTCTCTCGGAGACAGTCGCGCAATGTTCGGGCGACCTTACCCCGAAGTGCCCGGTCCTCGACATCCTCGACACGGAGCGCAGAGCATAAATCAAGACGTTTGCGCGGCCACCTATCGATAGCCCATCTCAAGGACTTAAGGAAACGGTCAAAATCGGGGCTGCCTTTGATCCTGGTTTTCTTGTCCAGATGCCGACTGCTTGCTGGCGGCCTCTTTGGCTGTCGCGAGGTCACCCACTACCCAGCGCCCGGCTAGCGCCCCCGTTGCGCCGCCTCGTCGCCGCGACTAGCATCGCCGCATGTTCCTCTCCTTTTTTGCCGCCTTGCGGGAAGCCCGCGTCCCGGTGACGCCGCGCGAATATCTCGATCTGATGCGGGCGCTCGAGGCGGATGTGGCGGAGACGTCGATCGACGACTTCTACCGCCTGTCGCGCGCCCTCCTCGTCAAGGACGAGCGCAACCTCGACAAGTTCGACCTCGTGTTCGCCGCCTCGTTCAAGGGCATGCTCGCGCTGTCGCAGGCGGTCGAGCAAGCGGAGTTGCCCGAGGAATGGCTGCGCAAGCTCGCCGAGCGCTATCTCTCGCCTGAGGAAAGGGCCGAGATCGAGAAGCTCGGCTTCGACAAACTGATGGAAACCCTGCGCCAGCGCCTTGCCGAGCAGAAGGAGCGTCATCAGGGCGGTTCGAAATGGATCGGCACGGGCGGCACGTCGCCTTTCGGCGCCTATGGCGATCATTCCGAGGGCGTGCGCATCGGTCAGGACCGGGGCCGCCGCGGCAGCGCCGTGAAGGTCTGGGACCGCCGCGAATTCAAGGATTTTTCCGGCGACGAGGAGCTCGGGCCGCGCAATATCCGCATTGCGCTGCGCCGCCTGAGGCGCTTCGCCCGCGAGGGCGCCGAGGATGAGCTCGATCTCGACGGCACGATCCGTTCGACCGCCGACAAGGGCTATATCGACGTCAGACTGCGCCCCGAGCGTCGCAATGCGGTGAAGGTGCTGCTGTTCCTCGACGTCGGCGGTTCGATGGACTGGCACATCGAGGCCGCGGACAATCTGTTCTCGGCCGCCCGGCTGCAATTCAAGCGGCTCGAGCATTTCTACTTCCACAATTGCCTCTATGAGAGCGTGTGGAAGAACAACCGCCGGCGGTTCGAGGAGCGCACCGCGACCCACGACATCCTCAACAGCTACAGGCGCGACCATCGCGTCATCTTCGTCGGCGACGCGGCGATGAGCCCGCACGAGATTCTCGCCCCAGGGGGCTCGGTCGAGCACCTCAACGCCGAGCCGGGCGAGACCTGGCTAAAACGCGCCGTCGCCGCCTGGCCGCGCAGCGTCTGGATCAACCCGACACCCCCCGGGCAATGGGGCTATTCGCATTCGACCCGCATCGTTTCGGCGTTGTTCGGCGAGCGCATGTTTCCCCTGACTCCCGACGGCATCGAATCGGCGATGCGCGCCCTCTCGCACTGATCACTCGCGCACGACGAGCACCGAGCACTGGGCGTGCCGCACGATCGTCTTGGCGTTCGAGCCGAGAAGGTAGTCGGACATCACGGGCCGATGGGAGCCGACGACGATGAGATCGGCGGCCCACTCCGTCGCCTCCCGGAGCAGCTCGTGATAGACGCCGCCGCTGAGAACGACCGTCGAAACCCGGTCTTTTGGCAGCTTAACCTCGGCTGCGACCTCGTGCAGAGCGATCTGAGCGCGCTTTTCCTGCTCTTCGTCGAAGTCGGCGGGAACATATTCCATGAAAGTCGCAGGAAGGAGCGGCTGAACATTGACGAGCCTCAGTTCGCCCCCGCTGAAGGCTGCGAGTTCGACCGCCTGATCGAGCCCTTTTGGAGATGCGGCGGGATCGGCGAGATCGACGGCGAGAACAATCCGGTGGAACATGGATTCCCTCCTGGAATTCGCCGCTTGACGGCGATCCGATAGACTAGGCCTGGCGTTCGCCCGGGCGCAATGAGGGTCTTCCCCCATCGGCTGCGCCGCAAGCCCCAGAGTAGTTATTGTTCCGTCACAGCGAGATCGCTATAAGGGCGCCAAGCTCACCAGGGAACCGAGAATCATGGGCATTGTCGGCGTTATTGAGGACGGCTACAAACCCTCGGACGATGAGCCGTTCATGAACGAGCGCCAGAAGGAATACTTTCGGCGCAAATTGATACTCTGGCGTGAATCCATACTGGCGGAAAGCAAAGAGACGCTCGCCGCGCTGCAAAACGAAAGTGAAAACCACCCCGACATCGCCGACCGCGCCTCTTCGGAAACCGACCGGGCGATTGAACTGCGGGCGCGCGATCGTCAGCGCAAGCTGATCGCCAAAATCGAAGCCGCGCTGGCGCGAATCGACGACGGTTCCTACGGGTTCTGCGTCGAGACGGGCGATCCGATCTCGCTCAGGCGCCTCGACGCCCGACCGATCGCGACGCTTTCGGTCGAAGCGCAAGAACGCCACGAACGGCGCGAAAAGATCTACCGCGACGAATAGCCAGACGAAAAGCGGGAAAACGAACAGCGCGAGGCGCGCCGATCCAGAAGGGTCGGCGCGCCTTTTCGTTTGGGATTACAAGCCTGCTGTTATTACAGCAAATTACGTTTTGGTTGAAGCGACTTCCCCTGGCGTCTTTGCTCGCCCAGGCGCCCCCTCATGCCTGCGGAAAGCGGACATCCGGGAGTCAAAGGACACGAAGGCCCGCGGCGGTTGTCTGGCCCCCGCTTTCCGCTCTACGTCGACCAAAAAGCAAAATGCGCTAGTTGTCGCGCCCGAGCAGGCGGGCCATCTCCGCCTCGAGCGATTCGAGCCCGGCGAACGGATCGTCGGCGCCCGTCTTCGTCGTCTCGGGCGCGGAACCCCGCGACGTCTCGGGCCGAATTCGGCGCTGCAGGCGACGGAGCCGCCGGCGGGGCGCCCGCCGGGCCTGACGGTTGTGGCTCCGGCGCAGGCGCGGCGACCGGCGGGGGCGCCGGCGCGAATACCGGCCCGGGCGTCGAAGCCGCAGGCTCGGGCGCGGAGCCGGAGCGCTGCGCGGCGGCCGCCGGCGGGGCGGCCGTGGGCGTCGGCGTCGAGGCGGGAGCCGGAGGCGCCGGCGACGCAGGCGCCTCCGGCGCTGGGAGCGGCCGGCCCCTCGCCAAAGCCGCAGGTCCGATCGGCGGCGGCAGCGGCGGGCGCACATAGGGCGCAGGGCGAGCCAGCGGCGGAACGACCGGCTTGGCGGCCGGCGCAACCTCGGGCGCGCCCGCCCGTGACGGCTCGGGCTGTGCGGGCGCGGGACGAACCGGCGGCGGAAAATCCGGCCTTGGAATGGGCGCCGGCCGGGCCGGCGGCGGCTCGACCCTGACCGCGGGCTCGACCCTCGGCTGTGGCGACGGCTCAGGACGCATCGGCGACGGCGCCGGATTGGCCGGCGCGGCGCGGCTGGCCGACCGCGCCGCCGGGGCGGGCTGCTCGGGCGGCTTCGCGACGGGCGGCTCGACCCGCGGCTGGGGCGGGGGCTCGATCGCCGCCATCGGCGGCTCGATCGGCATGGTGGGCGGAGCGGCCACGACCCGCGGCGACGGGGGCTTGCCGGCGCCAGCCTCGCGGACCGATTGCGCCGCGGCGCGGACGATCTGGGCCTCCACGACCACGTCGTTGGGGCCGCCGATCATGATGAGATGTTCGACATTGTCCCGCCGCACCAGGACGAGCTGACGCTGTCCGTCCAGCGAAAAGGCGTCGACCAGCCCGAGCCTCGGCTGGCGCGTCCGCCCGCCGCCGGGAACGCGCAGGCGATGGCCGAACGCGATGCGGTAGACGATGGCGACGATCAGAGCGATTGCGACGACCAGGCCGGCGATGACGACGATTTGCATCGCGCGATTGTCCGGCGACACCAAATTGCTAATCCATTGCATGCGATACCCAGACCTCCGCGACGGGGGCGCCTTCTTAGTTCTCGTTGTTCTCGTTCGTTGTCGCCATGGGCGATGAAAAAGGTCAGTATCAGACTAGACCGTTTTGTGCGACTCAGTGGACCATGAAAATACGGCGTATAAGTGGGATGCGCAGAGTTGGGGCCATATCGAGCGCGCTCCTGGGCGCCTCGTCAAGCGGCTGTTCGGCTTACGCCGCCCTTGCGGCGCGAACTCGCCGCGCCTTCAAAGGCCGGCGCCGCCAAGGAAAGCTTTCGCAATGAGTTCGACGCCAAAGCCGGCCGCTGTCGACCGCGTTGAACGCGGCGCGAATCCGGCTCTCCTTCTGCTGCTCGTGGCGTGCCTCTGCGGCGCTGTCGCCGCGTTTCTCCTGCTGCCGGGCGAATTCGGGGTCAAGGCGATATCCTGGACCATCGCGGGTCTGGCGATCTTCGGGGTGTTCTCGATTCTGCTCTATGCGTTCGGCCAGTTGCAGTTCGCCGGCCAGGCCGGGCGCTATGACACCACCAAGGCGATCGCCGACGACAACACCGACGGCCTGATCGTCACCGACGCCGATTCGCGCATCATCTACGCCAACGAGGCCTACCGGGCGCTGTCCGGCGCCAAGGGGGCCGCGGACCTCAAGCTCGTCGAGCGGCTTTTCACCGGGGCGCCGGAAATCTCCGAAGCGGTCTACCGGCTCGCTCAGGCGGCGCACGCCGGCAACCGCGCCGTCGAGGAGCTGCGGATGGCCCCTCCCCTCGCGGGCGAGGGCGCCGCCGCCTGGTATCGCATCCGCGTGCGCCCGCTGGAGGGCATCGCCAAGACCGGCGCGACGCTGTGGAGCGTCTCCGACATCACGCGCGAGCGCGAACGGCACGAGAGTTTCTTTCAGGACCTGCAGCACGCGATCGACTATCTCGACCACGCGCCGGCGGGTTTCTTCTCGGCCGAGCCGGACGGTTCGATCGCGCATATGAACGCGACGCTCGCCAATTGGCTCGACTACGACATCGCCCAATTCGCCGCCGGCCAGCTCAAGCTCGCCGACATCGTCGCCGGCGACGGCGCGGCGCTCCTCAGTGTCGTCTCCGGCAAGCCGGGCGAAGTGACGACCGAGCGCTTCGACGTCGACCTCAAGCGCCGCCAGGGTCAATTCCTGCCGGCGCGGCTGCTGCATCGCGTCGCCTTCTCGAGCGCCGGCCTGCCTGGCCCCTCGCGCACCCTGGTTCTCAACCGCGCCCCCGGCGAAGACCACGGCGAGGATTTGCGCGCGGCCGAAGTGCGCTTCGCGCGCTTCTTCAATTCGACCCCGATGGCGATCGCTTCGGTCGACGCCAAGGGCGTCGTGCTGCGCGCCAACGGCGCCTTCGCCCGCCTCGCTCCGCTGGCGCTCAAGCCCGGCGGCGCAGAAGCGCGTCCCTCGATCTACCTCGGCGTCGCCGAGCGCGATCACGCTGATCTGCGCGAGGCGATCGCCGCCGCCGGACAAGGCAGGGGCGACATCGCACCGCTCGACGTCGCGCTCGCAGGCGACGGAGCCCGCTCGGCGCGCTTCTTCGTTTCCGCCGCCGATCCGCAAGGCGACGAGGGCGCGAGCGCGATCGTCTTCGCGCTCGACACCACCGAGCAGCGCACGCTGCAGGAGAACTTCGCGCAGAGCCAGAAGATGCAGGCGATAGGCCAGCTCGCCGGCGGCATCGCGCACGACTTCAACAACGTGCTGACGGCGATCATCGGCTATTCCGACCTTCTGCTCGCCAATCATCGGCCGACCGATCCGTCCTTCCAGGACATCATGCAGATCAAGCAGAACGCCAACCGGGCCGCCGGCCTGGTGCGCCAACTGCTTGCCTTCTCGCGCCGGCAGACGCTGCGGCCGCAGACGCTTCAGCTCAGCGAGGTGCTCTCCGAATTGCAGATGTTGCTGCGCCGGCTCGTCGGCGAGACGATCGAACTCGACGTCGTGCATGGGCGCGATCTGTGGCTCGTCAAGGCGGACCTCAACCAGTTCGAACAGGTGATCGTCAATCTCGTCGTCAACGCGCGCGACGCGATGAGCGATGGCGGGCGCATCGTGCTGCGCACCCGCAACGTAGCCGCCGCCGAATGTGCGAGCCTCAACGAGAAGTCGCTCGTGCCGGCCGAATATGTCCTCATCGAGGTCGAGGATACCGGCCACGGCATCCCCGCCGACGTTCGCGACAAGATCTTCGAGCCCTTCTTCACCACCAAGGAAGTCGGCAAGGGCACCGGTCTCGGTCTCTCGATGGTCTATGGCATCGTCAAACAGACGGGCGGCTACGTCTTCTGCGAGAGCGAACCCGGCGTCGGCACGACGTTCCGCATTCTGCTGCCGCGCTACATTCCCGAGGCGGTCGTCGAGCCCGTCAAGAAGGAGGCGGCGAAACCGGCGGCCGACCTCACCGGACGCGGCGCCATCCTGCTCGTCGAGGACGAAGAGGCGGTGCGCGCCTTCGCCTCGCGGGCGCTCGCCTCGCGCGGCTACACGGTGCTCGAAGCGGAATCGGGCGTCGACGCGTTGCGCGTAGTCGACGCCGCCGACGGCGAAATCGACCTGATCGTCTCCGACGTCATCATGCCGGAAATGGACGGGCCGACCATGCTGACGGAGCTCAGACGGCGCGGCCTGACGGCCAAGATCGTATTCGTCTCCGGCTACGCCGACGACGCCTTCTCGCGCAACTTGCCGGAAGGACAGGAGTTTCTCTTCCTGCCGAAGCCCTTTACGCTCAAGCAATTGATCGAGACGGTGAAAAGCGCGATGAATTGAGCCGCTCCGCTCGCCTTGCTCGATCGCGCGGCGATTTGTTTCGTCGCCGAGACGTCTAGGCTACCTCAACTCCTCCTCGCTTTCGGCGATAGAGATTTTCGCCGCGCGCTCTCGAACCCCTGAGGCGATCATGCGTTTTGAAGGCACCGCCAGCTATATCGCCAGCGACGAACTGAAAGTCGCGGTGAACGCGGCGATCAAGCTCGAGCGACCGCTGCTGATCAAGGGCGAACCGGGAACCGGAAAGACCATGCTCGCCGAGGAAATCGCCGCGGCGCTCGGCGCGCCGCTGATCGCCTGGCACATCAAGTCGACGACCCGCGCCCAGCAGGGGCTCTATGACTACGACGCCGTCTCGCGCCTGCGCGATTCGCAACTGGGCGATTCTCGCGTCTCCGACATCCGCAACTACATTCGCCGCGGCAAGTTGTGGGAAGCCTTCACCGCGCTGGAGCGCCCAGTGCTGCTGATCGACGAGATCGACAAGGCGGACATCGAATTTCCCAACGATCTGCTGCTCGAACTCGACCGCATGGAATTCCATGTCTACGAGACCGGCGAGACGGTGCGCGCCGCCGTGCGACCGATCGTCGTCATCACCTCCAACAATGAAAAGGAGCTGCCGGACGCATTCCTGCGCCGCTGCTTCTTCCATTACATCCGCTTTCCCGACACCGAGACGATGCGCGCGATCGTCGAAGCGCACACCCCCGGCATCAAGCCACGGCTCGTCGAGGAGGCGCTGCGCGTCTTCTTTTCTGTGCGCGAGACGCCGGGCTTGAAGAAGAAGCCCACCACATCCGAGCTGCTCGACTGGCTCAAGCTGCTGCTCAACGAGGACATTTCGCCGGAGGCGTTGCGTGAGCGCGACCCCAGGAAACTGATCCCGCCGCTGCACGGCGCGCTGTTGAAGAACGAGCAGGACGTGCATCTCTTCGAGCGGCTGGCCTTCCTCAACCGGCGCGAGCGCACGTCGTGACGTTCTCGCGCGCAACAAGCGGCAAACGCTGAGCGCCCCGATGCGGTGGCTCCTCCTCCTCAGACACGGCAAAGCGATCCCCGCCACCGGGCGCGACGATCACGAGCGCTCCCTCGTCGAGCGCGGCCGTCGCGACGCCGCGCGCATCGGCGACTTCGTCGCCGCGATCGACATGATCCCCGACCTGATGATCGATTCGGGCGCGGCGCGTACGCGCGAGACGGCGGCAATCGTCGCCACGGGCTGGCCGCGTCCGGTCGAACGCCGCGTTGAGCCCGGGCTTTATGAAGCGAGCTGGCAGGCCATCCAGACGATCGTGCGCGCCCTGCCCGACACGAAGCCGCATGCGATGCTGGTCGCGCACAATCCCGGCCTCGCCGACCTCGCGACCCACCTCGCCGGCCGCGGCGCGCGCAGCGAGATGCAGCGCCTGGCGGGAAAGTTCCCGACTTCGGCGCTGGCCATCCTCGAATTCGACATCGACCGCTGGCGAAACGTCGAGCCCGGCGGCGGACTGTTGGCGCGCTTCATTACGCCGGACGATTCGCGCTTGAAGGACGGGTGAAGGGAAGAGAAAAGGTCATTGGGCCCTCACTCGCCGGAGGGCCGCAGCGGAACTGTCTCTAGGTCGATCGTGGCCATTGTCGTCATCGCGAGCGAAGCGCGGCGATCCAGCGGTCGTAGCGTCGGGCTTTTGATACGGCGAACGCCCTCCTGCGCCCCCCTGTCGCGCCCGCGAAAAGCGGGCATCCAGGGTCAAGGAAGAAGGCCTGCGACGATTGTCTGCGCCCCCGGCTTTCGCAGGGGTGACAGCCGCGCTGCGTCAATCAAATTGCAAGACGCCGTAGACCGCCCCGGGGCATTCGCCCGCTCCCGCAAGGGTGGTTGAACGGCGCCGCAACGGGCTGGGCGTTTTACGCCCCCGCCTTGTCCCGGATCGCCTGCTCGACCGCCGCCAGCGCTTCCCCCGCCTTCGCCCCGTCCGGGCCGCCGGCCTGGGCCATGTCGGGGCGGCCGCCGCCGCCTTTGCCGCCGAGCGCGGCCGAGCCGAGGCGGACGAGATCGACCGCGCTGAAGCGCGCCGTCAGATCCGCCGTCACGCCGACGACGAGGCTCGCCTTGCCGTCCTCGCTCACCGCTGCGATCGCGACGACGCCCGAGCCGACAGTCTGCTTGGCTTCGTCCGCCAGCGACTTGAGGTCCTTCATCTCGACGCCGGAAACCTCGCGCGCATAGAGCTTGACGCCGCCGACGTCTCGCACCGCATCCGACGCGCCCGATCCGCCGCCGCCCATCGCGAGCTTGCGGCGGGCGTCGGCGAGGTCACGCTCGAGCTTGCGCTTGTCTTCGAGCAGCGCCTCGAGCCGTTCGGCGGCCTCGGGCGCCGGAGCGCGCAGCAAGGCGGCGAGTTCGGCGAAGGCGCGCGAATCCTCGGTCAGGCGCTTGCGCGCGTCGTCCCGCGTCTTCGCCTCGATGCGGCGCACGCCAGCCGCCACCGCGCTCTCGCCGATGATGGTCACGAGGCCGATGTCGCCGGTGCGCGCGACATGGGTGCCGCCGCAGAGTTCGACCGAATAGGAACGCGCGGCCGTTGTCGCCGGCCTCGATCGTCCCCATCGAGACGACGCGCACTTCGTCGCCGTATTTCTCGCCGAACAGCGCCCGGGCGCCCGAGGCGCGCGCCTCCTCGAGACCCATCAGCCGCGTCACGACCGGCTCGTTGGCGAGCACGACGCGGTTGGCGATGTCCTCGACCGCCGCGATCTCCTCTGACGTGATCGGCTTGGGATGGGCGATGTCGAAGCGCAGCCGGTCGGGCGAGACCAGCGAACCCTTCTGCGCCACGTGATCGCCGAGCACGATGCGCAGAGCTTCATGCAACAGGTGAGTCGCCGAATGGTTGGCGCGAATCGCCGCGCGCGCCGCGTGATCGACCTTCAGCTCGAGCGCGTCGCCGACTTTGAGCGTCCCCTCTTCGACCTCGACTTCGTGGACGAAGAGGTCGCCGAGCTTCTTCTTGGTGTCGAGCACGCGCGCGCGAACGCTCGGCGCCGGCGATCACGCCGACGTCGCCGACCTGGCCGCCCGACTCGCCGTAAAACGGCGTCTGGTTCAGGATGAGCCAGCCGGTTTCGCCGGCCGCGAGCGAGGTGACCTCGGCGCCGTCGCGCACCAGCGCCTCGGCGACGCCCTCCGCGCTCTCGGTCTCATAGCCGAGGAACTCGGTCGCGCCGATCCGCTCGCGCAGCGAAAACCAGACCGTCTCGGTGGCCGCTTCGCCGGAGCCGGACCAGGCCTTGCGCGCTTCGGCGCGCTGGCGCTCCATGGCGGCGTTGAAGGCTTCGACGTCGACGCGGACGCCGCGCGGGCGTAGCGCGTCCTGCGTCAGGTCGAGCGGAAAGCCGTAGGTGTCGTAGAGCTTGAACGCCACCTCGCCGGCGAGCTTGCCTCCCGAGACGAGGTCGCGCGTCTCGTCCTCGAGGATCGCGAGGCCGCGCGCCAGAGTGGTGCGAAAGCGCGTCTCCTCGAGCTTCAGCGTCTCGGTCACCAGCGCTTCGGCGCGGAGCAACTCGGGATAGGCTTGGCCCATCTCGCGCGTCAGCGCCGGCACGAGGCGCCACATCAGCGGATCGCGCGCCCCGAGGAGCTGCGCGTGGCGCATCGCGCGGCGCATGATGCGGCGCAGAACATAGCCGCGCCCCTCGTTGGAGGGCAGCACGCCGTCGGCGACGAGGAAGGCGGAGGCGCGCAGATGATCGGCGATCACCCGGTGCGAAATCTTGTGCGGCCCGTCGGGATCGACCCCGGTCGCTTCGGCGCTCGCGCGGATGAGCGCGCGCATCAGGTCGATGTCGTAATTGTCGTGCTTGCCCTGCAACACCGCGGCGACGCGTTCGAGCCCCATGCCGGTGTCGATCGAGGGCCGCGGCAGGTTCACGCGTTCGCCGCCCGGCAGGGTCTCGAACTGCATGAAGACGAGATTCCAGATCTCGATGAAGCGGTCGCCGTCGGCGTCCGGCGAGCCGGGCGGACCGCCGGGGATCGCTTCGCCATGGTCGAAGAAGATCTCCGAGCAGGGTCCGCAGGGGCCGGTGTCGCCCATCGCCCAGAAATTGTCGGAGGTCGCGATCCTGATGATGCGCGATTCGGGAAGGCCGGCGACGCGCTTCCAGAGATCGAAGGCCTCGTCGTCGTCGTGGTAGACGGTGACGCACAGCCGATCCTTGGGCAGGCCGAATTCGCGCGTGATCAGCGACCAGGCGAGTTCTATCGCGAGCGGCTTGAAGTAATCGCCGAACGAGAAATTGCCCAGCATCTCGAAGAAGGTGTGGTGGCGCGCGGTGTAGCCGACGTTGTCGAGGTCGTTGTGCTTGCCGCCGGCGCGCACGCATTTCTGCGCGGTGGTCGCCCGCTGATAGGGCCGCCGCTCGACGCCGGTGAACACGTTCTTGAACTGCACCATGCCGGCGTTGGTGAACATCAATGTCGGATCGTTACGCGGCACGAGCGAACTCGAGGGCGCGATCTCATGGCCGTTCTTGGCGAAGAACTGCAGGAAATTCGATCGGATCTCGTTGACGCCGCTCATGAACGCATGGCCCCGGGCTGGATTTCTCCCGAGCTTTTAGAGCATGGCAAGAGAAAGGCAAATCTGACGGGGACGCCGGATTTGCCGCGCGGCCGCGCCGGCTCGAAGGCCGGACGCGGCCGCGCGCTCCGCGCGACGATGAAGGCGGGCTCCTTGGCGGTTGGGCGCGCTTTTGAGGGGACGCGCGCGCCCAAAGGAGAACTTCAGGCGTCGGCGTCGTCTGCGTCGGAGGGGTCGACGTTGTCGAGAATGCGCTCGGCGATCAGGCCGGAGTTTTCGCGGATCGCTTTTTCGATGCGCGCCGCCGCTTCCGGATTGGCCTTCAGATAGGTCTTGGCGTTCTCGCGGCCCTGGCCGAGGCGCTGGCTGTCGAAGGAGAACCAGGCGCCGGACTTTTCAACGACGCCGGCTTTGACGCCGAGATCGATCAGTTCGCCGTTCTTGGAGACGCCCTCGCCGTACATGATGTCGAATTCGACCTGCTTGAAGGGCGGCGCGACCTTGTTCTTGACGACCTTGACGCGGGTCTGGTTGCCGACGACCTCCTCGCGGTCCTTGATCGCGCCGATGCGGCGGATGTCGAGACGCACGGAGGCGTAGAATTTCAGCGCATTGCCGCCGGTGGTGGTCTCTGGCGAACCGTACATCACGCCGATCTTCATGCGGATCTGATTGATGAAGATGACCATGGTGTTGGAGCGCGAGATCGAGGCGGTGAGCTTGCGCAGCGCCTGGCTCATCAAGCGCGCCTGGAGGCCGGGCTGCGATTCGCCCATCTCGCCCTCGATTTCGGCGCGCGGCGTCAGCGCCGCGACCGAATCGACCACCAGCACGTCGATCGCGCCGGAGCGCACCAGCGTATCGGTGATTTCGAGCGCCTGCTCGCCCGTGTCGGGCTGGGAGATCAGGAGGTCTTCGAGATTGACGCCGAGCTTGCGGGCGTACACGGGGTCGAGCGCATGCTCGGCGTCGACGAAGGCGCAGACGCCGCCCCTCTTCTGCGCTTCGGCGATGACATGCAGGGTCAGCGTCGTCTTGCCCGAGGATTCCGGTCCGTAGATCTCGATCACGCGGCCGCGCGGCAGGCCGCCGACGCCAAGCGCGATGTCGAGGCCCAGCGATCCGGTCGAAATGGTCTCCACCTCCGCCGCCTTGACGTTCTTGCCGAGGCGCATGATCGAGCCTTTGCCGAACGCGCGTTCGATCTGGGAGAGCGCGGCGTCGAGCGCCTTGGTTTTGTCCACAAAAGTTCCTTCCACGACGCGAAGATTGGGTTGGCTCACGGCACTCATCCTTCTCTCACGGTCGGCGCTCTCGAGGCAACTCAAGACCACTGGCGACCCCCTGAACGAAACTATGTGCATGGTTTGTTCTGGTACGCAAGTTCTTTTTTTGTTCTCATTGATCGCGTTCGAGCCGCTCCGGATTTGCCAGCCTACGCGAGGCCCCCGCGCTACCGCACGTAGCAGGTCGCGTCGCTGTAGAGGTCGCCGCGACCGCAGCTATAATAGGCGATCGCGCTGAAGCGGTAGCCTTTGGCCGCCATGCAGGATTTCTGGGCGTCGTTTATGGCGTCGGCATCGCCGGGGAAATCACGCAGCGCCGCTTCGTGGCAGCCCGCGAGATCGGCCTCGCTCTCTTTGGAGGGGCCGCAAGCGGAGAGGAACAAAAGAAGAGGCGCAACGGAAATGGCCTTCATAGAGAAAGCCCCGGCTGCACAGAAATCCATTCGTCGGAAATGACCCATCGTCTTTTTCCGCGAGCAAATGATTACTTTACGATAACCTAAACGCGAAGGCGCGACAATATTAAACCTGATTCACGCGTGTGCCGTAGTAAAGCATCCGTTTACACGGCCCTGGCAATTTATATTTGACTATTGGAATTGCGCTCTCACAGGCCGAAAGCGGTCAGGCCGGGGTGATCGAGCGGGCGCGGGCCAGGGGCCGGCCAGAGGAACTTGCGCTGCTCGGCGGCGATCGGCAAATCGTTGATGGAAGCGTGCCGCGCGCGCATCAGGCCATGCTCGTCGAACAACCAGTTCTCGTTGCCATAGGATCGCCGCCACTCGCCCGCTTCGTTGCGCCATTCGTAGGCGAAGCGAACGGCGATGCGGTCCTTGCCGAAGGCCCACAGCTCCTTGATCAGCCGGTACTCGAGTTCGCTCTCCCATTTTCGCTTGAGGAAGGCGACGATCGCCTCCCGCCCCTGGAAGAACTCGACTCGATTTCGCCACACGCTGTCGGTCGTATAGGCGAGCGCGACGCGCTCGGGATCGCGGCCGTTCCAGGCGTCCTCGGCGGCGCGGACCTTGCGGATCGCGCTTTCGTGGGTGAACGGCGGCAGAGGAGGTCGATCTAGGGACATGCGCGTTCTCCAATCGCTGCGGCGGCGCCGGATCTCCCCCTCGGCCTACGGCAATTCAAAGCCGGAGGCGCTGACCGAGCCCGACCAAAAGACGCTCCCTATCGTCTCTCGAATCGAGGCTTATTTTTGAGCGGGGGAAGCTCGCGAAGGTTCGCTCATGGCCGGCGAACGCGTGCAAAGCCGCCAGCGTTGTAGCCGGCGCGGTATGCATTTCAAGCAAGCGAAGGCCAGCGCGAAATGGTAAAAGACCCTGTCCGGTGTGCGGACGGAGCGCGGCGTTCGCGATGAAGAAGGAAGCCTCATGTCGCCCGGAATTCTCGCCCTCGCCTTCGCGGCCGCGTTCGCCGGCGCCGCGCTCTACGTCAATCTCGTGGAGCAGCCCGCGCGCCTCGCGCTCGACGACCAGGCGATGCTCAACGAATGGACGCCGAGCGACCGCCGCGGCGTGGCGCTGCTGGCGGGTCTCGCCCTGATTTCAGCGGCGCTCGGCCTGCTTTCCTATTTCGAAACGCATGATGTTCGCTGGGCGATCGGCGCGTTGCTGATCGTCCTGACCTGGCCCTATACCTATTTCGTCATGGCGCCGCTCAACGACCAAATCCTCACCCTCTCGCCGCGCGATATCGGCGCGGCGCGCGTGCTCGTGCGGCAATGGGGGCTGCTCGAATACGGCCAGACGGCGCTCGGCCTGTGCGCCAGCGCGGTCTTCCTTTGGGCGGCGTGAGCGCCCATCCCGACATGCCCGCCGATCGACCCTCCTTGCTCGCGCGGCTCTCCTCGGACGTCGCCGCCAATCTGCGCTTCTTCTCGCGGCTGCCAATCCCAGCCGGCGCGGACGAGGGGTTCGATCTCAACCGGATCGCCTGGGCGACGCCGCTCGCCGGCGCGCTGATCGGCGCGATCGGGGCGATCGCGCTCGGCCTCACAGAGGCCCTGCGTCTTCCCGCCTGGGTCGGCGGCGCATTCGCGATCGCCGCGCTGGCCGCGGTGACCGGCGCGCTGCACGAGGACGGCCTCGCGGATGTCGCCGACGGCTTCGGCGGCGGCCGAAGCCGCGCGGCCAAACTCGAAATCATGCGCGACAGCCGCATCGGCAGCTACGGCGCCGTCGCCCTCGGGCTGTCGCTGATTTTGCGAGTCGGCGCGCTGGCGGCGCTCGCCCAGAGCGGCTTCGCCTTCGCCGCCGCGGGCTTGATCCTCGCCGGCGCCGCTTCGCGCGCTGCGGCGCTCGTCCCGCTCGCGCTTCTGCCGGCCGCTCGGCTCGATGGGGCAGGCGCGAGCGCGGGGCGTCTCGAGCTGAGCAGTCTCGTCGCCGCCGCGCTCGCCACCGCGGCGATCGCCTTTGTCGCCGGCCTCGCCGCGACAGGATTCGGACGGGCGCTGGTCGCTGCGATCCTCGCCGGCGCCGCCGCCTGGGCGATGAGCGCGCTGGCGCGCCGCCAGATCGGCGGCCAGACCGGCGACGTCGCCGGGGCGGCTCAGCAGGCGGCGGAGATCGCCTGCCTCTGCGGTCTTCTCATTGGCGGTCACGCAGCCTAAATCAGGGATATGACCCTTCCCGCGCCGCCGCCGGCATCCCCTTGCGTGAAAGTCTGCGTCGTCGATCCGGTTTCCGAGCTCTGCATCGGCTGCGGACGCACGCTGGCGGAAATCGCCGCCTGGCGCGATCTCGACGCCGAGGCCCAGCGGGCGATCCTGGCCGAGCTTGGGCCGCGCCTCGCGGCGGCGCGTTCACGTGCCGCGCGCGCCGGACGCGTCGGGCGCAGGCGCGCTTGACATGGCCATTCTCGTTCCCATCGGCATTCTCGCCGCCGCGCTGATCGCGCTGGTCGCGACGCCGGCGCAGACGCCGCTGCTCGGGCTCGACCATTCGAGCTTTGCGCGCGCCGCGTTCGGCGTGGTCTTTCTCGTCTGGCTCGTTTTTGTCGGCGCGCGCCGCGCGGGCGTGGACGGCGTCACGCGGGTCGTCAGCGCCGCCGCGATCTGGTCGGCCATCATCGTCGGCCTGACCGGGGTCTACGCCTATCGTTTCGAGGCGTCCGACATCGCCGATCGCGTGATGGCCGAATTGTTCCCCGGCGAACCGCAGATCGGCCAGAGCGGCGAAGTCATCGTCAACCGCCGCATGGGCGGCGAATTCGTCATTCCCGCCAAGGTCGACGGCGTGCGCGTCCCCTTCCTGTTCGACACCGGCGCCTCGAGCGTCGTGCTGCGCGATCAGGACGCGCGGCGCGTCGGCGTCGATCCGGCGGGGCTCGACTTCGACGTCAGCGTCGTCACCGCCAACGGCGCGGCGATGGCGGCGCCGACCCGCATCGCCGAGCTCGCCGTCGGGCCGATCGTGATGCGCAACGTTTCCGCTCTGGTGGTGCGCCCCGGCGCCCTGAGCGAAAGCCTGCTCGGCATGACCTTTCTCGAACGGCTGCAGAGCTACACGGTCGAGCGAGGTCGCCTGATCATGCGGGCGACGCGATAGGGATCAAACCGCCTCGGCGAGCGGGACGCGCTGCACCGCTGCGACCGCCTCGCGCAGAACCGAAACTCCCGCGCCCGGCCGCGTCGCCAGCGTTGCCAGGCGCTGGCGATAGAGGCGCGCGCCGGGACGGCCGGCGAACAGGCCGAGCATATGGCGCGTCATGTCGTGCAGGCGCACGCCGCGCGCGAGCTGACGCTCGACATAAGGCAGATAGGCCTCGACCGCCTCGAAGGCGTCGCTCGCCGGCGCCGGCTCGCCGTAAATCTCGGGATCGACGCCCAGCAGCATCTCGGGGTTCTGATAGGCGAGGCGCCCGACCATCACGCCGTCGAGACGGGCGAGATGCTCGCGGGCTGCGGCAAGATCGGCGACGCCGCCGTTGATTGCGACCGGCAGATCGGGATGCGCCGCCTTAAGTTCATAAACCAGGGGATAGTCGAGCGGCGGAATGGTGCGGTTGTCCCTCGGACTCAGGCCCTCGAGCCAGGCCTTGCGCGCATGGACGATCACCCCCGCAGCGCCCGCGGCCTCGACCGCCGCGACCAGCGCGAACAGCGCCTCGCGCGGCTCCTGCTCGTCGACGCCGATGCGGCACTTGACCGTGACCGGCAGCTCAGGGACCGCATTCGCCATGGCGGCGACGCATTCGGCGACCAGCGCCGGCTCGCGCATCAGGCAGGCCCCGAAGCGGCCGTTCTGCACGCGGTCGGAAGGACAGCCGCAGTTGAGGTTGATCTCGTCATAGCCGAAATCCGCGCCGATGCAGGCAGCCTCGGCGAGCCGCGCCGGCTCCGCGCCGCCGAGTTGCAAGGCGACCGCCGGCTCGCAGGCCTCGAACCCGAGCAGCCGCTCGCGCGGCCCGAACACGACCGCATCCGCTGTCACCATCTCTGAGTAGAGCCGCGCGCGGCGCGTCAGCAGCCGGTGGAAGGCGCGGCAGTGCCGATCCGTCCAGTCCATCATCGGCGCCACAGAAAAACGCCACGCCCCGGCCTCCAAGGCGCTTGCTGATTTCTTCGCGATTTTCGCCACGCGTTCTCTGCTCGTTCTCGTCTCTTCCGCCGCGACTTCCGGCCGTTTCGCCTAGCCTCTACAGCATCCGATTACAACTTTTCGACGGCCGCGCAATCGCCGCAAGGGGCGAAAAGCGAATCGTCAGCAACACCGTGTTCGTCAACAGCGCGTCCGGTCGCGATGGGTGGATGAGTTGGACTGCGCCGGATGTCGCGGCGGACGAGAGCGCGCGGCGAAAACGTGGACGCCGATTTTCGTCAAAGGCGCGAGGAAATTGGGGAATCTAGACCGTGCGGCGATTCTATCAAATCGCCGCACGGTCTATGCGGATCGGGGCGCGCGCCGCCACGACGTCGTAGCGGCGCCTACGTATCCCGACTTCATCGGGCCGTGATAGCCGATCCGAAGGATACGGTCTCCGCGCTTTTAGCGCGGAAAACCGGGCATGCGCTCAATCGAGCGCCCATCGCAACGCTATCGTATTGCAATCGGCGCAGTTCGGTCGCGTATGCGAATGCTCAGTGTCTCTTGCCGCCGCCGCCGTGGCCGCCGCCGTGGCCTCCATGGCCGCCCATGTGCATCCCGCCATGGCGCCCGCCACCCATGTGCATGCCACCCATGTGCATGCCGCCCATGTGGACACCGCCCATATGGACGCCACCCCGGCGCACGCCGCCGGCATGGCCGCCGCGCCAGCCGTGCCAACCGTAGCCGCCGCCCCAGCCTAGGCCGCTACGCCAGGCGTAACCGCACCAGTACCAACCTGGACCCTGCCAGCCGCCGTCGTACCAGCAATAATTGCGCCCACCGAAGATGAATTGCGCCTTTTCGACCGGCGCAAGCTGATGCTGCAAAACATCGCCGCCGACGCCGCCGTAGGCCATCGCCGCATTGGCGGCGCTGGCGAGCGGAAGAGCGGCTGAAGCCATGAGCGCGGTCGACAGACCCAGCGCTGCAATGATCTTGTGCATGTGGAGTCTCCACTTCCGCCGCCGGAATAGGCGGCGATAGCCGATTCCCTAACCAAACCCGCGTGAACAGCGTGTGAACCGATATTGTCCAGATCAAGGTCGGGCCAAAGTCGTCATTGCCCCCGGGCGGCGCCGAATGGCTGGATCCGGCGGCGCGTCGAGGTTCGCCCACCGGGCGCGAGGGCTCCCGCCTCGCCGCCTCGCGCACCCTCAATCCTTCAGCAGCCCCGCCACAAAGGCCTCGACGCCCTCGGCGACACGGGGGCAACGGGCGCGTTCGGCGGCGATGATCGCGACGACCTGGGCGTAGGCGCGCTGCAAATCATCGTTGACGACGACGTAGTCGTACTGGCGCCAGCGCTCGATCTCGCGTTTGGCGTTGTCGAGCCGCTTGCCGATCGTCGCCGCCGAATCCTCATTGCGCCGATCGAGCCTGGCGCGCAGCTCGGCCATGGACGGCGGCAGGATGAAGATGCTGACGACATCGGGCCCGAGCGCCTCGCGCACCTGCTGGGCGCCTTGCCAGTCGATGTCGAACAGCACGTCGCGCCCTTGCGTGAGCACCGCCTCGACCGGCGCGCGCGGCGTGCCGTAGAAGCTGCCGTGCACCTCGGCGGATTCGAGCAGATCGCCAGCGGCCTTGAAGACGTCGAACTGATGGCGGCTGATGAAGTGATAGTGGATGCCGTCGGCCTCCGAGGAGCGGCGGGCGCGCGTCGTCACCGAGATTGACAGCGTCAGGTCGAGCGACTTGTCCTGCAGCAGCATGCGCGTCAGCGTCGTCTTGCCCGCCCCGGAGGGCGAGGAGAGAATCAAGATCATGCCGCGTCGGCGCATCGCCACGTCCCAGCTCATTCGATGTTCTGCACTTGCTCGCGCAATTGCTCGATTTGCGCACGCAGTTCAAGCCCCTGGGCGGTGAGCGACACGTCGTTCGCCTTGGCGCATAGCGTATTGGCCTCGCGGCCGAGTTCCTGGGCGAGGAAATCGAGCCGACGCCCGACCGCGCCGCCCTCCTCGATCAGCGCCCGCGCGGCGGCGACATGTGTCTTCAGCCGGTCGAGTTCCTCGCGGATGTCGGCCTTCGCGGCGAGCAAGATCCCCTCCTGGTGAAGCCGGTTCTCGTCAAAGCCGCGCGAGGAATCCATCAGCGCGGCGACCGATTGGGCGAGGCGCGCGCGCACCGCCTCAGGCTTGCGGGCCGGATTGTCGTCGGCCGCCTGCGTCAACGCCGCGATCGCGACGAGGCGTTCTTCGAGCACGGCCTGAAGGGCGGCGCCCTCGGCGGCGCGCGCAACCGTCAGCGCCGCGACCGCTTCGTCAATGCTGGCGAGCGCGCCGGCCGCGACTGCCACCATCGTCGCCTCGTCGTCGCCGGCCTCGACGACCTCGACGACGCCGCGCACGGCAAGCACGCCGTCCATCGTCGGCGGCGCCACGCCAGCCGCTTGCGCCGCCTCGCGCGCGGCGGCGAGGATCGAGGCGAGCGCCTGCTTGTCGATGCGCGCCTCGGAGGCCGCCGCGTCGCGCTGCGTCGAAACGGTTGCGAAACAGGTCCCGCGCGTCAGCGCCTTGCCGAGCCGCGCACGCGCCTCGCCTTCGATGCGATCGAGGCTGGAGGGGACCCTGAGGCGCAGGTCGAGCCCCTTGGCGTTGACGCATTTGAGCTCGACCGTCCAGCGCCAGGCGCCATAGGCGCCGGCGGCGCGCGCAAAGCCAGTCATGCTGACGAGGGCCATGAGGCGAGTCCTTTCGCGCGGCGAATCGATCAAGCGCTCGTCTTATAGCAGTGCGGCCGATCGGCAAGGACCGCTTACGCACAAGCGGTCCCGCCGGCGCTAGGTTCCTCGATTGCCGCGCGCGCTAGACGCGAAAGCGGCGAGCGCTTTTTCGCCACGCGCTATAGCCCTGCGCCGCCGCTGTTGCTAATTCGTGCGCGCACCGAAGCGAAACCGAGAACGCGAGAGACGCCATGGCTTTGTCGAGACTTTTGCCGATTGCGGCCGTGGCGCTGCTCGCCTGCGTACACGCGGCGGCGGCCGAGGACGTCGCGGCGGGCGAGCGCGTCTTCAGGAAGTGCAGAGCGTGCCACGAGGTCGGCGAAGACGCCAGAAACATGGTCGGCCCGGTGCTCAACGGGGTCGTCGGACGGCCCGCCGGCTCGTTTCCCGACTATCACTATTCCGACGCCAACAAGAACTCGGGTCTCGTCTGGGATCAAGCGACGCTCACGGCCTATCTGAGAAACCCGCAGGCCAAAGTGCCGGGCACCAAAATGGCCTTCCCCGGCCTCACGTCCGACAACGACATCGCCAACGTGATCGCTTACCTCAAGCAGTTCGACGCGAACGGGAAGACGCGCTGACTGCTGGGGTTAGGGCCCGTAATCGCCGCGGCCGCCATCGACATGGATGAGGCCGGGGCCCATCGGCGTATCGAAGTGCGCGTCGACGCTGACGCCGGTGTAGCTGTGGATGGCCGTGGTCGTCGCCGAATCGAAAGGCGCAGGCGCCCGCCCGGGACGCAGACCGCCGCCGAACTCGGCTCCCGCGGCGACGTAGCCGCTGATCCGGATGCAGGCGTCGGATCCGGTGACGGCGAAAAAGCCCTCGCCGAGGGCGCTGCAATGCGCGTCGTTCGGCGTTTTCGCTGGCTCGGGAGGCGAGAGGAGGTCCCCCGCGCAGGCTGGCCCAGCGGCAAGCGCGCCCGCCAAGGCGCAGGCCGTCAATCGCCTGACCAGAATCCATCCCGCGAATCGCTTCATGGTTGTAAAAGTGTTGTTATAAAGTGGCGAGAACATGGCGAAGACGACTTCGCCTGTTGCCGCCGGGCATGAATGTTGCATAATGGCGACAGGCCTCAGCGCCAGTCGCCGTACTGGGACTGGATGAGCGCCAGCGCCGCGACCGCCGCCGTGTCGGCGCGCAGAATGCGCGGCCCCGAGACTCAGGCGAACGACGCGCGGCAGGCGGCCGATCGCTTCGCGCTCCGCCTCTTCGAAGCCGCCTTCGGGACCGATGAGCAGGCTGACGCCGGCGCTCGGCTTCGCCTCGGCGAGCGCGGCGATCGGATTGGCCTGTGGCGCGTCCTCGTCGCAGAAGACCAGCAGCCGTTCGGCCGGCCAATTGGCGAGCGCCTTGTCGAGACGCTGCTCCGGCTCGACCTCCGGCAACCAGATCACGCCACACTGCTCCGCCGCCTCGCGCGCATTGGCGCGCAACCGCTCGATGTTGACGCGCGTCGCCTGGGTGCGGCGGGTGACGACCGGCTTGAGGCGGCGAGCCCCCATCTCGACCGCCTTCTGCGCGACGTAGTCGAGCCGCGCATGTTTGAGCGGCGCAAAGAGATAGTCGACGTCGGGCGGGTATTCCTGCGGGCGGACGCGCGCGCCGATCGTGAGCGTCGCATTCTTTCGCGTCGTCCCCCCAATCGAGGCCGCGAATTCGCCTTCGCGGCCGTTGAACACCAGCACGCGGGCGCCAGGGCCGAGCCGCAGCACATTGAGGAGGTAGTTCGCCTCGTCTTGCGAAAGCGCCGCCGTCGCCCCCTCGCTGAGATCGTCGGCAAGAAAAAGGCGGGGGGTCGTGAAGTCGGTGCGCGCCATCGAAACGTCCGGAAGGAATCTCTCGCGCCGACCATAGCACGCCTCCCCAGTAACGCGCCCAGTAACGCGGGGCGCGGCCGGCGCGACAAGTCCATGAGTCCGGCGCCGCCCGCCGGCCGTCAGGGAGTTTCTCATGATCAGGTTCGCGCTCGGAATCGCCGCCCTCGTCCTCACCAACGCCGCCGCCCCTGCCCTAGCCGCCGACGCCGAGCGGCCCGTCGTCATCGAACTCTTTCAAAGCCAGGGCTGCTCCTCCTGCCCGCCCGCCAACGCCAATCTCATTCGCTTCGCCGAGCGCAAGGACGCCCTCGCCCTCACCTTCGCCGTCGACTACTGGGACAGCCTCGGCTGGAAGGACACGTTCTCCAAGCCGGAGTACACAGCGCGGCAGTGGGCCTACGCCAAGGCGATGGGCCATTCCGATGTCTTCACGCCGCAGATCGTCGTCAATGGACGCGCCGACGGCACGGGCCTCGAAGAGGGCGAAATGGCGCGCCTCGCCCGCAGCGCCGACCGAGGCGCAAGCGGGCCGGACGTGACGTTCGAATCCGGCGCAGTCCGCATCGGCGCGGGTTCCGCGCCGGCCGCCGGCGCCGACGTCTGGCTGGCGCGCTACCAGCCGGGCGTGGTCGAAGTCGCAGTTCGCCGAGGGGAAAACGCCGGTCGCACCTTGCCGCACACGAATGTGGTGCGTCAGTTCGTCCGCCTCGGAAAATGGAGCGGCCAAGCGGAACGTCTCCCCCTGCCCGCTTCTGAAACGGGCCTCGCCGACGCCGTGCTCGTCCAGAGGGCGGGCGCCGGCCCCATTCTCGCCGCCGCCTCCAACGCCGGGGTTCAGTGACGCATTTCCCTTGCGATAACCGTATTGTTCTGTAAATGTTCCCTGCGCCGTTCCCGCGAGCGGCCAGGCGAGGGACTGAGATGGTTGCGCGCGTGTCGACGGTGGCGTTCCAGGGCGTTGAGGCGCGCGCCGTCGACGTCCAGGTGCAAATCGCTCCGGGCAACGTCGCTTTCATGATCGTCGGGCTCGGCGACAAGGCGGTCGCCGAATCGCGCGAGCGGGTGCGCGCGGCGTTGATCGCCTCCGGCCTCGCCCTGCCCGCTCGGCGCATCACCGTCAATCTCGCGCCCGCGGATCTCCCCAAGGAGGGAAGCCATTACGATCTGCCGATCGCGCTCGGCGTGATGGCGGCGATCGGCGCCGTCCCTGCCGACGCACTCGACCGCTACGCCGTCATCGGCGAACTCGCGCTCGACGGAACGGTGAGCGCCGTCGCCGGCGTGCTGCCGGCGGCGATCGCCGCCAATTCGCGCGGCCTCGGGCTCATTTGCCCGGCCGCCTGCGGGCCAGAGGCCGCCTGGGCCTCGGCCGATCTCGACATTCTCGCGCCGCGTTCGCTCATTCAGATCGCCAATCACTTCAAGGGAACGCAAGTGCTGAAGCGGCCCGAGCCGGCGCTCAGGGCGGCGAGCGGCCCGCAGCCCGATCTGCGCGACATCAAGGGCCAGGAAAGCGCCAAGCGCGCGCTCGAGGTCGCCGCGGCGGGCGGCCACAACCTTCTCATGTCGGGCGCGCCCGGCGCCGGCAAGTCGATGCTGGCGCAGCGCCTGCCCTCGATCCTGCCGCCACTGAGGCCGCGCGAATTATTGGAAGTCTCGATGGTTCACTCCGTCGCTGGCGTCCTCGCCGGCGGCGCTCTCACCGATCGGCGCCCGTTCCGTGCGCCGCATCATTCCGCTTCCATGGCGGCGCTCGTCGGCGGCGGGATCCATGCGCGGCCGGGCGAAATCTCGCTCGCGCACCACGGCGTCCTGTTTCTCGACGAACTGCCGGAATTTCAACCGCAGGCGCTCGACAGCCTGCGCCAGCCGATCGAGACCGGCGAGGTGGCGGTTGCCCGCGCCAATCACCGCGTCGTCTATCCCGCCCGCTTCCAGCTCGTCGCAGCGATGAACCCGTGCCGCTGCGGCCACGCGAACGAACCCGGATACGCCTGCCCGCGCGGGCCCAACACGCGCTGCGCGGCGCAATATCAGGGCCGCCTTTCCGGCCCGCTGCTCGATCGATTCGATTTGACCATCGACGTCCCGTCCGTCGGCGCCGCCGATCTCTTGCGCCCGCCGCCCAGCGAGGGATCGGCCGAGGCGGCGGCGCGTGTGATCGCCGCGCGCCAGATTCAAACCGAACGTTATCGCGCCCTCGGGCTCGACGGCGTCGCGTGCAACGCCGCGGCGCCGGCGAATGTCGTCGAGGCGGTCGCTGATCCCGAGCCCGCGGCGCTAGCGCTGCTGCATGAAGCGGCCGAGCGGATGCGCATCTCAGCGCGCGGCTATCATCGCGTGCTGAAATTGGCGCGCACGCTCGCCGACCTCGACGGCGGCGGCCTGGTCAAACGCCTCCATCTCGCCGAGGCGCTGAGCTATCGTGGGCCTCAGGAGCGCGCCGCCGCAGCCTGATGGGTTGAAATTGGCTCGCGTCGGCAAGGGTTTCTCAACCGCAACGTGTCATTGTCTGCCTGCTTGATGGCGGGTGGAGGCGGAACTTGCGATGATCGATCCCCTGGCGGAAATGGCGCTGTTCGACCTTCGCGTGTTCGCGATCGAAGCCGGGCCGTTGCTGGCGCTCGCCATCGCGATGGCGGCAGGCTATGCGAGCCTGCGCCGGCGCGCGGTGCGACGGGTCGCGGAGGCCGAGCAGATCGCCGAAAGCCTGCGGGACGAAGTGTGGCGGCTGAAGGAATCGGCGGCGGCGCGTGAGCGCGCGGAGGCCGCCAACGAAGCCAAGTCGCGCTTCCTGGCGACGATGAGCCACGAGATCCGCACGCCCCTCAGCGGCATTCTCGGCATGGCCGATCTGTTGCGCGACGCCAACCTCGATCCGGAACATGCAAGCTACGTCGAGGCCATTCGCGGCTCCGGCGCCGCCCTCGCCAATCTCATCGACCAGATCCTCGACTTCTCGAAGATCGAGGCCGGGCGGCTCGAACTCGTGCGCGAGCTGTTCGATGTGCGCAAGCTGGTCGAAAGCATCGTCGAACTGCTGGCGCCGCAGGCGCAGGGCAAGGGCCTCGAGATCTCCGCCTCGATCGGCGCCGATATTCCGCGATACGTGTTCGGCGACGGCCTGCGGCTGCGCCAGGCGCTGACCAATCTCGCTGGCAACGCGGTGAAGTTCACCGAGAACGGCGGCATCGGCGTCGTCGTCGAGAGCGCGGCTGAGGATCGCATCCTCTTCAAAGTGATGGACACCGGCCCCGGCGTTCCCGCCGACCGGCGTGCGGCGATCTTCGAAGACTTCGAGCAGGGCGACGGCTCCAATTCGCGGCGCTTCGAGGGCACCGGGCTCGGCCTTGCGATCTCCAAGCGCATCGTCGGGCTGATGGGCGGCGAACTCGTCCTGGCGGACAATGCGGGCGGAGGGTCGATCTTCTCCTTCGCGATCGATCTGCCGGCCCGCGAGGGGGCGCCGGCGGAAGCCGCGCCGGTCGCGCTCGGCGGGCGGCGGGCGTTGATCATCGCCCATTCCCCGTTCGAGGCGCCGGCGATCGCGGCTCGGCTCAGCGAGGCGGGCGCCGACGTCACGCGCGCGGAGGGGCTCGACGAAGGCCTCGCCGCGCTCAAGAGCGGCGTGCGGCCGGACCTCGTCATCGTCGATTGCGCGCTTGGCGTCGAGGCGACCAACCGGCTCGCCTTGGCGGCTCGCGTCGCCGGCGCGCCCAAGAGCCTCGTCCTCTTCTCGCCGTTCGAGCGGCGCGCCTTCGGCCAGGCCTCGCTTCAGGGGTTCGACGGCTGGCTCGTCAAGCCGGTGCGCGCGCGTTCGCTGTTCGATCGCCTCGCCAGCGAATTTCCCACCTCCCCCGCGCAGCCCGCGTCGGCGCGGGCCAACGCGGCGCCGGCGGCGCATTCGATGCGCGCCTTGCTCGCCGAGGACAACGACATCAACGCCGTCGTCGCCCAGAAGGCGCTGCGCCGGCTCGGCTTCGAGGTCGTCAGGGCGCGCGACGGCGAGGAGGCCGCCCGTCTCGCCGGCGCCGCGACGCGCGGCCAGGCGCCGCCTTTCGACGTCGTCCTGCTCGACATCAAGATGCCCGGCATCGACGGCTTCGAGGCCGCGCGCGGGATCAGGCGGCTCGAGAGCGAGGCCGGCTCGCCGCGCGCGCCGCTGATCGCGCTGACGGCCAGTGCGACGACCGACGACCGGCGCGCCAGCGTGGCGGCGGGCTTCGATGAATTCCTCACCAAGCCGGTCGACCTCGCCCGTCTTGCCGAGACGATCGAACGCCTTTTGACGAGAGACTCGCACCCGCGCCCCGCCGCGCGCGCGGGCGTCGCATCGTAAGGCGGCCTGTCACATATTTGTGTGTCAAGGATGCTCTGAGAGCGATTTGCCAAGCGAATCGAAGGAGCATTCATGGCGCAGGGGTTCATCGCGCAGACGCGAATCAGGGCGGCCGCCTTTCCGCGCCGACAGGTGCGGGATCTGAAGGGCCTGCCGAAGACGCTCGGCGCGATCGGCTCGCTGGAGCTGCGGCTTGCCACCACCAAGGCCGAGATCCGCCGCGCCCAGAAGCTGCGCTATCAGGTCTTCTTCGAGGAAGGCGAGGCCAAACCGGACCCCACCGCGCAACTGATTCGGCGCGACGTTTGCCGGTTCGACCGCGTCTGCGACCATTTGATCGTCGTCGACACGTCGATCCTGCGCACCGACGGGACGCCGACGGTCGCGGGCGCCTATCGCCTGCTGCGCGGCGAGGTCGCCGAAGCGAACTTCGGCTTCTACAGCGCGAGCGAATTCGACGTCGCCTCGCTGATCGCCCGTCATCCCGGCAAGCGGCTGCTCGAGCTCGGCCGCTCCTGCGTCGCCCCAGGCTATCGCGGCAAGCGCACGCTCGAACTGCTTTGGCGCGGCATTTGGGCCTATGCGCGCCACCATCGCATCGACGTGATGTTCGGCTGCGCGAGCTTCCCCGGCGCCGACCCGCAAGCGCATGTGACGGCGTTGCGCTTTCTGCGCGGCGACGCTGGACCAGACCCGCTGTGGGACGTCGCGCCGGTCGCCGGCCGCGCTTTCGAAGCGCAGCTTTCCGCAGACGCGATCGACGCCCGCGCGGCGCTGCGCTCCCTGCCCCCGCTCATCAAGGGCTATTGGCGCCTCGGCGCGAAATTCGGCCCGCAAGCCGTGGCCGACGAAAGTTTCGGCGCGACCGACGTCTTCGCCGTGATGCCGGTCGCCGAGATCGAGCCGCGCTACCTCCAGCACTTCGGCGCCGAAAGCGCCACCACCTTGGCCGCCTGAAAGTCGCGCCGCCGCGGCCATTCCCAAGCCGGAAAAAATGCTCTATGGAATTGCGGCGCGCCGACGCGCCAGGCACCCGTAGCTCAGCTGGATAGAGCGCTGCCCTCCGAAGGCAGAGGCCAGGGGTTCGAATCCCTTCGGGTGCGCCAATCATTTCAGAGACTTAAATGGATCGGTCTGCCGGGCATCGGCGTCCCGGGGCGGCGTTATGAACGCTTTGCTCGTTTCTGATCCCACGACCCTTGATCAAGATATAAAGGACTTTCATGCGGCACTGCTAAATATCTCATTTGTTGAGGGCCAAAAGTACACGGAATTCAGGCAAGGGGATAAAGTCGCAGAGTACGGGCTCGCTGCCCTCATCGTTGGCGGCGCGGCGGCTGTCGCCGTCAAAACAGGTGCTGGGTTCTTCAAAGTAATCGCTATTGCTGCCCTGGCTTTTTTCGGTGCTATTGCGAGCTTTGTAAAGCGCTTGTTCCGAAAAAATCAAACAACATCTTAGTATGTTTGTTGCACCAATCATTGACGGTCGTGCGCTTTGGCTCGTGGTATTTGCTTTCTATCTGCTCGACAATTTCTGTTTGATCGACGAAAAGCAAATTGTCGTTCTCGAAAACTATCGTCTCAGATGGTCGTTTCGATTTTCAAGCATCCCCTTCGTCATTTCGAAAAGACCGCTCTATTTCTTGCAGCCGTTCACACCATATGCTTTTGCGTTCAAAATGCCATGGCAAACCGGCAACGCAAACGCTCTGTCTGAACTGACTCATAAGCGACGGCGACTCGCGGTTTGGAGGTCACGGCTTATCTCTCTTAGGGTGCTGTCTTCGATTGCGTTCCTGAATCTATTCTTAATCGGCCCGTGTCTAACGATTTCAAACAACCTGATTTTCGCACTCCTTGTCGCGGGTCCAATACACATTGCCGTGTTGATTTGCGTGATCGAACGATTGCTTACGCATCGACAATTGTTGGAATACAATGACAAGACACTCTGGTCCCTGATTGCCGAAATCTCGCTTTGTCCAGGCTATTTGCCACATATTTGCCGTAGAGTCTCGTTGAGCTTCCGCAGCAAAGATGTAGACGGCGTAGTGTTTCTGCTCCGCTTTGGTCAGCCGGTGACCGCAGAAAAGCTGCGGGAAGCTCTTCGATTTCGGAAATCAGAGCATCAAGCGAACGACGAGACCGACTCAGAAATTGAGCAATACTTTGCCGAGATTGGCCTTTGAGCGCGCCTTGGGATTTTCTCGCAGTCGCGATTTGCGCGATATTCGGATACGTTATCGTGTCGGCGTTACTCGCTAGACGTGAGCCCTCCCAGGAGAGGCAGCAAGGAGCGTCGTCACCGGATAATCCGCCCGAAAAAGGGCAGCCAGAATCATGGTTCGAAATATTGAAAGTGAGTCAGTTCGCTTCGTTGGAGGAGCTAAAAGCGGCGTTCCGCACAGAGATAACGAAATACCATCCGGACCGAGTCGCGACCCTGGGGATCGAGCTACGGACGCTGGCAGAGGAAAGGTCCAAGAGAATCAACCAAGCGTATGCGGAGGCTCTTCGGAGAAAGAGCAACGGGTAGCCGACTGCAAAACTGATCTTCAACAGTGGCGGCCACTTTTCGCTCTGTAAGCCATTGATATTGCTTGTTTGCGCTGAGATTTTTGCGAAAGTGTAGTGCCACGTCGTCGTTGAGTCCTATTGACTTATCTGGCATCTTACCAAATCGTGTGCGCACCCCAATTGAGTCGCTCCCCGGACCGGCGCCATGTATTTCCGCAAGAAAACCTCCGGCGGCCGCGCCTACCTCCAGATCGTCGAAAGCCGTCGCGAAGGCGAGGCCGTGCGCCAACAGGTCATCGCGACGCTCGGGCGCGTCGAGGATTTGCGCGAGAGCGGGCAATTGGAGCGCCTGCTGCGCTCGGGCGCCCGGTTCGCCGCCAAGGCCATTGTCGTTGATGCCTTCGCTGCTGGCGAGGCGACGACAAGTTCGACGCGGCGCCTAGGACCGGCGCTCGTCTTCGAGCGTTTGTGGGAGGAGACGGGCTGCCGGGAAGTCATCGAGACCCTGGCCCGCGCGCGCCATCATGATTTTCCGTTGGAGCGCGCGGTGTTCCTCACCGTTCTGCATCGCTTGTTTGCAGGCGGCTCCGACCGGGCGGCGGACCGCTGGAAGCAGGACTATCGGATCGAGGGCGTTGAGGAACTCGATCTGCATCACCTTTATCGCGCGATGGCCTGGCTCGGCGAGGAACTGAGCGAGGATCAACAAGACGGCGCCACGCCGTTTGCGCCGCGCTGCTTGAAAGACGTGATCGAGGAGACCCTGTTCGCGCGGCGGCGCGATCTCTTCAGCACGCTCGATCTCGTGTTCATGGACACCACCAGCCTCTACTTCGAGGGCGCGGGCGGCCAGACGCTGGGGCGCCGCGGCTTCTCCAAGGACCATCGCCCTGATCTCAACCAGATGATCCTGGCGGTGCTGCTCGACGGCGACGGCCGCCCGGTCTGCACCGAGATGTGGCCGGGCAACACCGCGGATGCCGGCAGCCTGATCCCGGTGGTCGACCGGTTGCGCAAGCGCTTTTCGGTTCGCCGGGTTTGCGTCGTCGCCGACCGCGGCATGATCAGCGCCGAGACGATCGCCGAACTGGAGGCGCGCGGGCTTCTCTACATCCTGGGCGTTCGCGAGCGCACCGACAAACTGGTGCGCGATCTCGTTCTCGACGATTCCGCTCCCTTCATTCCCTTCGTTCTGACCAAACGGAAGAAGGACATCGAATACGAGGCCAAGGCCGTGGCGCTGGCCGGACGGCGCTACATCGTCTGCCGCAACCGCGAGGAGATGAAGAAAGACGCCGCGGCCCGCGCCGCGATCCTCGCCGCGCTGGAGCGACAGTTGAAGAAGGGCGACAAGAGCCTGGTCGGCAACAAGGGCTATCGTCGTTTCCTCGCCACGCCCGGCGACGATCGTTTCGCCATTGATCGGGCCAAGGCGGAAGAGGACGCCAAGTTCGACGGCGTGTTCGTATTGCGCACCAACGCCGATCTCTCGCCGCTGGAAGCGATGCTTTGCTACAAAAATCTCTGGAGAGTGGAACGCGCCTTCCGCACATCGAAAAGCCTGTTCGCGACGCGACCGATCTTTCATAAGCTCGACGAGACCATTCGCGGCCATGTCTCCTGCAGCTTTCTCGCCCTGGTGTTGAAAAAGGAGCTGGAGGACCGCATCGCCAATCTGGGCAAGGCGCCCCGCCCCTGAGGGCGATGAGGAAAGCGGCTCCTGGCCCGACATTCTCGCCGACCTCAACTCGTTGACCGAGACCGAGGTTGCGCAAGACGGCAAGCGCTTTCTCCTTCGCTCGGCGCCTCGCCCTGCCGCGAGCCTCGCCCTTCGCGCCGCCGGCGTCGCTTTGCCGCCCACCGTCCGCCAGATCGCCGACGACTGACCCTGCCGCAATCAGCGAAATGTAGTGCCAAGGCGCTTTTCCAGCGCCGATTGGCGTTTACAGTCAACACCTTGGCATTTCGCGGTGTCGAAGATCAGGTAGGGGAGTTTGCTGATGTATTCCTGATAAGCGATGGAATTCTGCGATTGGGTCGTCTTCGGCTCGGGCGTCGGGTCGGGGCAGAGCTTGGGCTCGTCGTTGTCGGCGGCTGGCGCGACGCCCGGCTCGCCGTCCCCATGACGCAAACCCGCGGCGAAGTGATCGAGGACGTCGACCTCGGCCACCAAGGTTTGTCGCTGATTGGGACCGCTGACCGTCCTCGCGACGGGTTGGCCGTCCCGATCGAAAAAGATGCCGCTCGGACCTTGGACGCCGACCGTCAGGGTCCGCCACTGGCCGTCGATCAGGACTTTGAAGGTCACCGAGGTTTCGTCGTGCGCCCAACGGTAGCTCATGTTGGGACGACCGGGGACAGGGCCCTCGTCGACGATTGGGTTGTCGCTCGGCACGAAGATCGCGCCGAACAGGATCGTTGCGGCGGAGAAGCGGCCGGCCAATGTCGCGAGCCCTTCCAGCGTGGTCGCAGACAAGTCGCTGGCGAATAGCGAGCCGACACTCGCTGGTGGAACTGGAGGAAGAAAGGCAAGCCCCGCGCCGCCGCGAGATGAGACGCTTGGGGCGGGCGTCGCGTCGGTCTTCGGCTTCTCTGTCCCTCCCCCAGCCTTTGGCGCGAACCAACCGGGATTAGGAGGGGCCGCCCGTTCTCGGGTGCTGCTCGTCCCAGTCGTCGTCCTTCAGAAGCCCGCAGGCGACGAGGTCGTGGGCGAGGCGCCGTTTCCCCAACGCGCCGTGCTGAAAACCCGCCGACGCGGGAGGATCGGGAAGGCGCAGCAGCAATGCGGCGACCTGCGCGCGGGCGAGTTCCCCGTTGCCTAGCGCGGCTTCGACCACGTCGACGCCTCGGCGCATCCGGCCGATGTCGAGCGGGAAGCCGTAGAGCTCCGAAAGTTCGCGGTCGAGATCGCGTTCATCGCGCCGGATCCAAACGCCCGTCGCATCGCGGGCGAGCAGCACAACGCGGCCGACCCGCAAGCCGCCGGCGTCGCAATCAATTCGTCCGGGGCGGAGCCGGAAATGGCGCGCGAAGGATAGGTCGTCCATCTGGCGGCTCTCATGAATTTCGGGAAATCAGGAGAGCATACGACGAACGTTTTGTGTCTTTCGTCGTCGCGATCCGGGGCCGCCACTGAGGGGACGAGTGCCGCCCGCCAAACTCGCCGGAAGAGCCACGTGCCCACCATCCGGACAAAGGCTACGGCCCGTTCAGAGCGTCGGTCAGCCTGGAGGCTAAGACCAGGGCTTCGTTGTGACCCGCAAGCAATTTCAATTACATAGTGTTCGCAGTTTTATCCTGTAGCGGCGCGCCATTTCCGGCGCCACTCGGTACAAAACTGCGAACCCAAGTCGTGCAAGCGCTTCTGCTCATTGACGCAAACCGGTCGTCCCTCGCGGTATGACGGAACGGGGCAGAACGAGGCGAGCTGCCGTTAGGTTATGGGCTCGCTGTTATCGGAGCTGCGCGAAAGAAGACGATCAGATGATCCGCCTTTGGCCACCCGTTGAGGGGTGGCTCTGGGTCGGTTAGATTCATCCGACTTGTACGTCTGGCGTTGCCGCCACGGCCTTTAAACGCGCTGTCTCCTCGGGGGTGAACGCGTCCTCGATGATCGCGTTGAAAGCACGCGCCGCTTCCGTGGTGCGCGCCGCCGCGTTCGGTTCGGCGTCTGGGCCGGCCAGACGGAACGAGGCCGGCGACAACGGACCGAACCATAACGCGCGTTCAAGCGCAGGCCACGCCGCGGGGCGCGGTTCGACGCCGGCATTGGCGGCAAACAGCGTCGCCAACGCATGCATGGGGACGTCGCGCGGCCCCCCTCGACGCGCTCTCGCCGCCGAAACGCCCTCCTCCATCGTTTGGACTGACGGCATCGGCTGCAGCCCGGCCCACAGGTAGGCAAGCCAACGCGCCTGCAATTCGAGCACCGGGAAATAAGGGCCGACGAGCGGATAAAGGCCGATGAAACCGAGGCCGTCCAAATCGGGATGCAGCGTGTGGTCGTGCAGGTCGACGTGGTATCCGTCGAGACCCAGGCTCGCGGCGATCGTCTCGCTGACGAACGGCAGCGAGAGCCCGAAGCCGGTGCCGAGAATGACGGCGTCGAACGCGTTGCTCGATCCGTCGGCAAAGCGCACGGTTTTGCCGTCGACCGCCTCGATCCACGGCCGCGGCTGGATGCGTCCTTCCGCCACCAACGCCAGATAGTTTTGCGACTGGGTTACGCCGGCGACTAAGATGTTGTCGTCCGGCTTCGGCGCGCCGAACTGCTCGGGGCTGCCGCAGCTCGCGACGACCATTTGTTTCATCCCAGCCGCGATCGCGTCCGGCGGGAGGGCCCGTCCGGCCTGCGCGGCGAACCGGGTGAAAGCGACGTGATCCGCCGGCACGCCGGCGAGCAGCTTTTGCAGCACATAGCGTTGGCGGCGCATGGCGACCGAGACCTTCGTCGCGCCCGAGGCCGCCAATTCGCTTGCGATTTCGAGCGCGCTGATCGAACAGCCGGCAACCAGCACGGATTGCCCGCGATAGGATTCCGACCCTCGATATTGGGAGCTATGGATGGCGCCGCCGCGTCCGGCGAAGCCTTTCAGCCCTGCAATTTCCGGCCTGTCCGGCGCCGTGCAGCAGCCCGTCGCAACCACGACGCGCGAGAAAAGTTCCGATGCGACCCTGTCGCCGCTTCGGGAACGGACGATCCAGCCCGCGCCGGGGCCGCGGTCCAAGGCTTCGACTCGGGTCGACAGACGAAGGTGCGGCGTGAGGCCAGCCGTCTCGGCGTAGCGCTCTAAGTAAGCCAGCATATCAACTTGGCTCGGATAGACGTTGGCGCTTGCGGGATGATCGAGATCGCTGAAGGCCGTCAGCACCCGGTTTGTATTGGTGCGCATGCCTGGCCAAACAGCGCTCGCGGGCGAAGCTGGATTCCATTGTCCGCCGAGCGCCGCCGCGGCCTCGAAGACGACCGGCTGGAAGCCGTGCTTCTTGAGATAGCGGGCGGCGACGAGGCCAGCCGGCCCCGCGCCGATGACGGCGACGGAACGTTCAGGCGTGCGAATCGGGTCGAGAGAAGCGTTCATGGCGCGAGTCCTCCACAAGGTGGCCCGATCCGTACGCTTCGCTGGGACGCCGCGTTCCTAAATGGTTCCTAAACGGCGCTTCCGTTTTGCTAAGTTATTGCTAACTGCTAGGGTCGGCTCATGCTGGGAGGAGACCGACACCCGATCGACGCGGAGCTAGCCGCCTTCCTGGAGAGCCCGGTGATGATCATCGTCGGCAGCGGCGACGACGGTCTGCGGCCGCAGATTGCCCGAGCAGCCGGGGCGATCGTCGATCGCCCCCAAGGTCGCGTCGACCTCGTCGTTTCCGGCTGGCAATGGCCAGATACGATCGCCAACGTCCGTCGTAACGGGCGGCTCGCCGTCACCTTCGCGCGGCCCGCCGACTATGTCTCGTACCAGGTAAAGGGCCGCGCCGCGATCATCGCCGCTTCCGCCCCGCATCGGGCGCGTGCGCAGCGCTATATCGAGGCGATGACCGAGACGTTCGCGGGGCTCGGCCTCGACCGCGCGGTCGTGGCGCCCTGGCTGGTCAAGCGCGAGCCGCAGGTCTTGCGCCTCTCGATCGAGACGGTTTTCGTGCAGACGCCGGGTGAGAAGGCCGGTAGCATCCTCGAGCCCGCGCGATGACGGTGCCTCTGCGCGGCCTCCACGCTTGTTTCGAAGGCGTCATTCCCGCGATCATCGCGACGGTTTCGCGCGACGGCGTTCCGAACATCTCTTATCTTTCCCATGTCGCATTCGTCGATGACGAGCATGTGGCGCTGTCAGACCAATTTTTTTCGAAAACCGCCGCCAACATACGCGCCAACAACAATGCCGCCCTCATGCTGGTCGATCCGCATGATGGCGCACAATATCGGCTGGCGGTGATCTTCGAGCGCTCGCTCGACACCGGCGCGCTCTTCGATACGATGGCGGCCGAGCTTCGCGCGAGCAGCGCGCAATTAGGCATGGCTGACGTCATGCGGCTCCGCGGCGTGGACGTTTACCGGGTGGTGTCCGTTGAGGCGGTTCCTTCCCCCAACTCCGCGAAGGCGGCGGCGCCGTCATCGACGGCAATCCAGCATCTCGTCGCTGCTGCGGCCCTCACAGGCCGGATCGCCGAAGAGGGCGAGATCGACGCGATCGTCGACGCTGTGCTGGATGGCCTGCGCGACAGCTTCGGATACGCCAACACAATGCTGCTCGTGAAGGATCCTACCGGCGAACGCCTGGTGACCGTTGGCAGCCGCGGCTATCCGTGGACCGGCATTGGCTCGGAAGTGGCGCTCGGCGAGGCGGTCATAGGGATGGCCGCCGCCGAGCGCCGCCCCGTTCGCATCAGCGACATGAGCCGCATCCGCCGCTTCGGCGGCGCAATCCGCGCGTCGGCGGCGGACGAGAACCGCACTCGCGTCATTACGCTGCCGGGTCTCCCCGAGGCCATGAGCCAGATGGCGCTGCCGATGATCGCGGGAGGCGCTTTGCGGGGCGTGCTGTTTCTCGAGAGCGAAGTGCGTCTCTCCTTTCCGAAAGACGTCGAGACGGCGCTCTCGATCGTCGCGAGCCATGCGGCGGCGGCCCTCGCGCATGCGGAGAGTGCGAGCGGCGCCGAGCAATCGCTCGTCACATCCCAGGGAAACGGCGCCTTGGCGGGACGGCCCTTCACCGTCGTCCACCACGGCTACGACGACAGCGTGTTCATCGATGGCGAATACCTGATCAAAGGCGTTTCGGGCCGGCTCCTGGTGCATCTGCTTGGGCTGCATCTGCGAGAGGGTCGGACCGACTTCACCAATCGCGAGATGCGGCTGTCCGACGAGCTGCGATTGCCCGATTTCAAGGACAACCTGGAAACGCGCCTGCTCCTGCTCAGGCGGCGGCTCGAGGAGAAGGCTGCTCCAGTCCGCCTGCGGCGAACGGGGCGCGGAAGGCTCCGGCTTGAGCTGGCCGGACCGGCGCTGCTTGAGTCGCGGTGAAGGGCTTGGGAGACTTCGGGCCCTGGGCGGGACATGGACGAATGGCCGCTTAGCGGCGCGAAGCGGCCACTCCGATCTTTATAAATTCATAGCAGTTTCAGCCTTCGAGCCCGGCGCCATGTCGTCCAGCGGCACGCCGCGAGGCTTCAATGCGAGCGATTGAGCCTGCGGCGCTCCGCTCTGCCCTCCGCGGTTCAGCGGAGGCAACCTCACTCAGCCTTTGCGCCGGCCCGCGTCTCTGCTGGTTCAGACGATCGGGCTGCAATGGCTCGGTTCGGCGGCCCCAGCGGTTCGGGCGTCGCCGGAGGCGCCAGGACGTGGAGAGGACGAGGAACGGCAAAGAATGTGCCGACCGTCTGCAGCACGCGCCCCGTCCGGTGAAGCGCAAAGGCGCCCGCCGCCATGCTAATTCGCCCCAGCGACCCCGCCCCGCGATTCTCAGCCGCGGCAGCCGGCCGCGCTTCGAACGCAGTTTCCGGAATCGATGCTATCGTCTGCGCCGCCAGGGCGAAGACCTGCATCGGCCTGGCGATGTTCTTGAAACGCCGCTCGCCGAGATCGGCGAAGGGGAAGGCGAGCTTACCGCGCACCTGTTCGTGAACGGCGCCCGATATGGCCAATCCGCCGGGCTCGCAAATTGATTCCAGACGCGCGGCGAGATTCACCGCATCGCCGAAGATATCGGACCCGAGGCTGATGATGTCGCCCATATTCACGCCGATCCGCAGCCGCACGAGCGGGTCGACCTCCAGGTCCGAGGCGCGTCCGCCGATGTCTCGTTGGATCGCCGCGGCGCAGGCGACCGCATAGACTACGCTCGCAAACTCCACCAGCAATCCATCTCCTGTCGTCTTCACCACGCGGCCTCGGTAAGCGGCGATCGCGGGCTTGAGGATCTCGGTTCGGACCGCCTTCAAAGCGCGCAACGTGCCGAGTTCGTCGACGCCCATCAGCCGGCTATAGCCGACGACGTCGGCCGCCAGGATCGCTGCGAGCCTGCGGTCGGCTGCAAGCTCGACCGAGGCATAGGTCTCTCTGATTTTCGCTCTCGGATTCATCACGCTGTTTGTCCCGTCGCTGCCGTGCGCCGCGCCAAAGGTCCGGCGTTTGTGGTCCATCGATCGCATCACTTTGAGCTGATCGCGCAACGGAGTTATTTCCGAGCAGGAAAAATGCGCTACGATTGTAATATGATCGCGGCCTCGCAGGCTTAGCGGCCGCCCGCGCGGAGCATTGCGGAGGAAAGCGAAATCCGGTTTCGCTCCGCGAGGCCAGGGGATTCCCGCTGATCGCCAGACGAATTGCCGGCATCGAATCGCGGGACGGCGAAACAGCGTGCGAGTGCGGTCGCAATCTCGGTGGCGAGCAGCGGCCGGGAGACGATTTCGCGGACGCCCGCGACCATCAGCGCCTTGGCGTCGATCTCGTTGGCGTACGCGGTCGAGATGAGGATTGGCCGGCCGCGTGCGGCCAGGCGCAGAGAGGCCGTGAGCGCGAGCGCCGACATCGGGGGAAACGTGGGCCCGATCACAAACGCATCGAAACGCTCCGGATTTTCCAAGCACGACGCGAGCGCATCCTCGAAGCACCTGAAGCCGACAGGCTCATAGCCGAGCGCAGCCAATATCTCTTCGCTGCGAAGCAACTGCTCGCGATTGTCTTCGACAATCAGCACTGTCTGTCCGTGTCCAAGCGGAAGCGTCGGCGCGTCGGAGGTGGGGACAGGCTCGCCGAAGGCAATGCAGGCCAGCCAGACTTCGAAGCGGCTGCCTGCGTTCGGCGCGCTGCGAACATTCATGGCTCCGCCGTGTTCGCGCACGATTTCGCGCACCGTCGCGAGTCCCAAGCCGTTACCGCCCGATCGGGTCGTGAAGAACGGGTCGAATATTCGCTTCAACGTGGCGTCGTCCATCCCGCGTCCAGCATCAGTGACAGCGATGGATACGTAGCGTCCGGGCTCGATGTCTCCGTGACTGAAGGATCGCGCCCTGCCGACCTCGTGCGCTCGAACCTCGATCTCGATCCGCCCCGCCCCGTCCATGGCCTGCGAGGCGTTGATGCAAAGATTTAAGATTACCTGCTGCAACTGAGCGGGCTCCGCGGAGACGATAGCCGCCACCGCCGGCACGGGGACGACCAGCTCTATCCCCGGCGGCAGCGAGGCGCGCAACAACGACGCCGCCTCGCCAACCAGCGCGTGAGCGCACGTCGGTCTGCGATGCGCGTCGCGGCGGCGGCCGAAAGCGAGGATCTGACCGACGAGTTCACGCCCTCGTTCTCCCGCCTGCCTGATTTCTCCGAGGCTGCGGGCCGGCCGACTCCCAGCCGGGACTTGGGATTCCGCCATTTCGGCGAAGCCCAGGATCGCGCCGACGATGTTGTTGAAATTGTGCGCGATGCCGCTCGCGAGCGCGCCCACCGTCTCCATGCGGCGGCTCTGCTGCAGACGCGTCTCCAATCGCGCCCTTTCCAGCTCCATCGACTGCCTCTCGATTGCATTGAGAATCACGTCGAGGGCCATGCGAAACAGGCCGAGTTCCGCGGGTCCAGCCGTGTAGTGACGCCAATGCAACGCATCGAAGCCGAGCATGACGCGAGCCCCGTCGCTGCCCGCATTCGTGGCGCATGCCCATCCTTTCAATCCGAGGGCGTCGCAAGCCCGCCTGCTTTCGCCCGGCGGCAAGCGGCTGACCCGAGGAATGTGAACGATTCCCTCTGGTGTCGGCGCGAACAGCTGAAGTAGCGCCCAGGCCCCGTCCGGCCACCCCGGTCGACGAATGCTGTCCGTTCTGTGCCAGACGCGCGTCCGGACCGACGGGGACGAAACGAGGAAATAGACGCGGTCGGTCGCGACGCATTCGCCAATCTCGGCGAGAGCCAGATCGATCGCAGCATCCATGTCCTGCGGCGCGCTCAGGAAGCGCATCGAGACCCCCGCGATCACATGTTCGAGCGCCGCGCGCCGTTGCAACGCGCGGCTCCGAGATCGCAGGCGCAGTCCGAGATGAACGAGGCATCCGATCAGGATCACCGAAGTGACGTACAGGAACAGCCGAAATCGCCGCGCTGTCGTCCTCGACGTGGCCTGGCGCATCAAAACCATCGTGCGAACGGCTTCCTGGCCGCGGTCCTCACCCACCGCGCGGAGAGATTTCAACGCTCCATCCGTTGCGGGCAGGAGATCATGAAGCAGACGCGCATGCGCCAACAGGGCGCTCAAGGTATCAGCATCGGCCGATCGAACAGGCATTCTCTCCACCGCGTCCAATAAGCTCTGCACCTGCAGCGCCGTAGCGTCCGAAGTATCGAGGGTCAGATGCAGCATGCCGGCCACGAGCGCGCTCACAGCCGCGACGATCGGCTCGGTCGGATCCGTTGCAGCCAGACGAAGACTGTACCGATTGAAATAGGTCAAAGAATTCTGCAGCAGCGCATTGTCGCTCTTGAAGACCTCGATCAGGTCCTCTTGTTTTGAGACAGAGCCTGCGAGACCTTCGATCGCTGCCGCGACCGGCGCGTCTGCGGCGGCGACGCCGCGTAGCTGAGCGAGCGACGTGTCCAACGCATCGACCTCATGGACGAGCGGATCATAGTTGCGCAACAATCCGGCGCGAGCGCTGAGAACATCTCGACGGAGGTCGCTTTCGGTCGCCGAGAAACGGTCTAGCGCGCTAAGGGCGCGGTCGAATCGTTCGGCGTCCGTATCGAGAGCGCTGAGCGATAGCCATGTCACCAATAGGAGGAGCGGCAAGGCCATCGCCGCGATTAGGGTCACTCTCATTGTGAGGCGCCGACCAATCGTCGGCCCCGATAGTTCCCGGTGAGGGTGTTCAGGAACGCGATGATCTCGTCCACTTGCTGATCCGTCAGCGTTCGATCGAGTTGCGCGGCGCTCATCTTGCGGACCGCGTCCTCGAGGGTGGGAGCGCTGCCGTCGTGGAAGTAAGGCGCCATCGTTCCGACGTTGCGCAGGCTCGGGACGCGGAGAACCGCGGGATTCGGCGAGGCGAGCGGATGAAATATGCCGTGGCGCTCGAAGAGATTGCCGCCGACATTAACGCCCTGATGGCAGGAAATGCACCCGAGCGATTTGAAGAGCCGGTATCCTTCGACCTCCTTGGCCGAAAGCGCCGAGGCGTTCCCGCGAAGCCAGAGATCGAACTGGCTGTCAGGGGTGAGCAGCGACCGCTCGAAGGTTGCGATAGCGTCCAGAAAGCTCGCCCGATCCGGCGACCGCCCGTAGGCCGCAAAAAAGCGGCGCGTCATTTGCGGGTCGGCATCAAGCTTTTGCAGAACTTCGGCGACGCTCGTGTTCAGATTGACGGGATTCTCCAACGAGGACTCGATATGCGCATCGAGGCTGCGAAAGTTACCTTCCCAGTTCAACCGAAAGCTGAGAGCAGCGTCGAAGACGCTCAAGGTGTTGAAGGAACGCGTCCCGCCTTTTCGATCTCTCCCGCGCAGACTGCTGCTGCCGTTGGTGCGGATGTCATGGCACGTCATACATGTGAGCTTTCCGTCATGCGAGAGACGCGGATCCGCGAACAGTTGCTCGCCGAGCGACAGTTTGAGCGGATCGGCAGGGGGCGGCATGGGAATCGGAGTGATCGGCTCACCGTCCGCCCGAAACGTCGAGACTAGAGGCCGGCCGACCGGCTGCTGCGCTGTCGCCGCCTTGAAGACGAATACAAACGCAGTGCTCGAGAGGAGCGCGAGCGCCGCGTAAATCCAGGCTCCAGAACGGAACGCCCTGGAGACGGACCGCCACATTGCTGAAACGTCGTCGAAGGGAGGTCCGCGTCGCCCAAGAAGGTTGGACGCGGCCATATTTCGAAACCTCCGCGGCCCAACCCAGCGGAAGAATGGTCGATCTTGCTTCAATAGCATTGTCCAGCAGGCATACACGGGAACGCGAGGACCCAAAGGTGATGAACAAGCCCCCGTTCTCCCGCGATTTGGCGTCGCGGATGTTGCAGCATTATTCCATTGCAAGCCGATTAGGTTACCATTGTAACATGACATGCAGCTTCCGCGTTTATGCCAAGCATTTGTCGCGCAAATTCGATCCCGATCGAATGCTGTCGACTCTTACGCTTTCGCCTCAGATCGGTTCGACCGGCGCCACGAATACGTAGCCGACGCCGCGCTCGGTTTGGATGAGACGCGGCGTGCTCGCATCGATCTCGAGCTTGCGTCGCAGCCGTAACACCTGCACGTCGATGCTACGGTCAAACACATCCTCGTGGACGCGGGTGGCTTGCAGAAGGTGTTCGCGAGCGAGAGGACGTTGCGGCGCATCGAGAAAGGCGATCAGCAGCGCGTATTCCCCTTTCGTCAGCGAAACCGGCATCCCATTTGGATCGGTCAGTCGTCGCGTGTGCCGGTCTATCTGCCAGCCGGCAAACCGAAAGCGACCTCGCGCAGCGTCTCGTTGCGATGCGACCCCGCCGACCTCCCGTCGACGCAAGACGGCCCGGATGCGCGCCAGCAATTCGCGAAGGCCGAACGGCTTAATCACATAATCGTCGGCCCCCAACTCCAGCCCGACCACGCGGTCGATTTCGTCGCTCCGATGCCCGGTGGTAATGATGACAGGGACATCCGAACTGGAGCGGATTTCCCTGAGGAGATCGAGCCCATCCTCCTGACCCAACCGCAAATCGAGGATCACGAGACTGGGCTCGCCGGAGGCGAAGTACCTCGCCACCTCTTTTCGCTGGTCGACGCTGGCGACATCGATGCCGTGCTCTTCGAGGTAACTCTCAACCATGTGTCTGATGGAGACGTCGTCGTCGACTAGGAGAACGCGCGCTGGCGCGCCGTGATCCCTCAGCGGACCTTCTCCGCCGCCGTTCAGCAGTTCGCCGGGCCCACGTAAGTTGGGCTTCTCCAGGGAATTCATCATCATCCACCGCGCTCGAAAGCCCTAGATCATAACGATCGCCCGCCGACGAATTGCCTTGTTCGGGCGGGCGATCCCGACCGTCACCATACTCAGTTTGCGGCCTGAACTAATTATCGCGGGTGGAATTGCAAGATCGCGATTTTGACGGAAGTAATATGCGTTACGCAAATCACCCGACTCCTAAGTCGATGGGCCTGCAGCCCCTCCGGAAAACTCGCTACAGATCTGTGTTTAGTCGCCGCGACCCTGTTTCTCGGTCGGTCGGCTCTCGCAGGTCTTCGCGCAGCCATCGGGTATTGTGCGATGACGCGAACTCGTCGCGTCTCTGTACCCCTTCGAGCCATTGCTTCTCTCTGGAATCTTCCGCTTCTCCTGTATCGACAAAGCCAGCGTGGCCATAAGCATAAGCAGCAAATCCTTCGATGACGCAGTTGCTGAGCCAAGACATCGCCGCCGCGATTCGGTCGCGCCTGGGAGCCGGTGGGCCAGGTCGCCTATTGTTCGTAATAGCCATCGATCTCTCCCATCCAATCCTGATGGGGTGAGACCCTGCAATTCTCGGATTGCAGAGAGATTTCGAGGAGCCGCCACTAGGCTACGCCCGTAGTGCGATCTCTCTCAGACTTGCTCATCGGGCAAGGCGAACACATAACCGACGCCGCGCTAATGTCGCCGAGTGCGGCGTCAGCCCCGTCGCTCGACAGTTGCACGACCGCCGCCACACGCTGGCCCAGCGCAGGATCCGGCACGCCGAAGTCCGCGGCGCCGTGCACCAGGGGATGGCTCAGCAGGACCCACTCCACCTCGACCGGGGAGATGTTGGACCCGCCGCGGATGATGATGTCCTGCTTGCGGCCGACGAACCACAGCTCGTCGCCCTCACCTAGCCGCATCAGATCACCGCTGTAGTAGCAGCCATCGCGTGTCGCACCGTCTATGCGATCTGGCCCGATCCGATAGGCAACGGTCACATAGGGACCACGAACAGGGAACTCTCCGACCTCGCCTCGTGACGCATCCCGGCCTTCGTCATCCACCAGTCGAACCTGGGCGCCCGGCGGCCGCGCTCCACGGGCAGGCGACCAACACGGCTGCGCCACCGAATGCTCGGGCGCATAATATTCGGCGCCGAGCTGTTCGGTGGCTATGCAGCGATGCTTGGTGAGTCAGGCCGCTCTCGGTGTCCGGACGAATTGATTTGCTTGAACCGGACCTCGCTCGGTTTCCGAGCCATACGCCACTTGATCGATGACTCGCAGAATTTCCGATCGCGTGTCGATGCCGCGGAACTCGTCGGCCATCGCTGCGGCGCGGGCGCGATAGCGTTGCGTATCAAGCACGGTGCGCACCGCCTTGAGGAGGGCCGACTGCGTCGGTTCGTTGGTCGCTAGGTTGATCCCTACGCCTGACCAAGCGACGCGCGCATTCACATCCGCCTTATCCTCGGTCGTCCCCGCTGTCACAAGAGGAATGGCGAAACTCATCGCCTGATTGACGCTGCCATACCCGCCGTTGGTCACCAATACGTCGACCTTCGGCAGCAGCCATTCAAACGGCAGATAACTGGCCACGCGCGCATTGCTGGGAATGGGACCAGGGATTGCTTCCACCGGCCGCCCGCCCGTGGTCACGACGACAAGCACGTCAGGTTCGTTCGCGAGCGCCGCCAGCGTCGGCGCCACCAGCAAATCGAAATTATGATTCGCCACGGTCCCCTGCGTCACCAGCACAACCCTGCGCGAACCGTCCAGATCGTTTGCCCAATGCGGCAGGGGAGCCTGCTTGGCGATGATCGGCGGCGTGCCGACGAAGTTCACGTGTGCGGGGAACTTGCGTGGAAACTCGAAGCTCGGCACTGAGAGTTGTATGTAGGCGTCGGCGAGCCCGACCACGGAATCGAACAGCGGCAGCGATGACGGACCGACGCCTGGCTCGTGCAGCACCCGATTTAATCGCTCGACCGCAGGCCCATTGGTAAGCCGCTCATATTCGTCAGCGATCGCTGCGTATCGCTCCAACTCCGCCGGTGACGTTGCAGGCGGCAGGCCGAGAAAGTGCGGAGCGCCGTCTTCGCGGCGCCAATGCAGGATCGATGTGCCGCAAAGCGCGATCGCCGGGCGCTCGGGGCGCGGGCCTAACAGCATCGGCAGCACCCCGAAAAACATGTCGTCGGCCAGGATGACATCGGCGGGAAAGTCCTGCAGCGCCTGCTGCAGGCCTATATGCTGAGCAGGAAGCATGTCGACGAAGATGCGTTCCATGGCGACGCGCAACCATTCGTAGCCTGGAGGAAGTTCCGCCAGCTCTGGGGCGAAGGTCGCGATGTTACGAAGGTCAGCATTCGCGCGGCCCGGGAGCGCCCGAAACTGGGCGCCAGCGCGCTCGATGCGGTCTTGGAGCCAGCTTCCTGACAACACGACCAGTTCGTGACCCTCGGCGATCAAAACATCGCCGACCGCGAGCAGCGGGTTGATATGGCCGGTAGCCGGCGTCGAAGCCATAAGGATTCTCATAATCCTCTCCTCTCTTTGTTGAAACAAGACCGTTGCGGCCGTCGCATCCAAGACGGAGCCGCCATTGGCCTCGTGCAGAGAGAAGTTGGTGGATCGCTGTTACGCGCCGACTTCGGAGTGACGCTGAACAGCTACGATTGTAATCGTCGCCAAACGACGTTCGACTGCGCGCGATAACGCTCGGTTTGTGGTTGCTTTAGCCGCGCCGTCAGCGTCAGTTCGGTCTAGCTTGTACTCGACCGAATGCGATGGGCCGCCCGATGACTCCCATTCCAGTGGATGATCCTCTCACGCTGAGCGCCGGCGGCATGGCGGCCTCGATCCGCGCCGGCGCACTGCGAGTCGTCGATCTGATCGATCGTTCGCTGGCGCGGGCGAAATCGCTGCAACGCGACCTGAATTGTTTTGCCCTGATCCTCGAAGATGAAGCGATGGCCGCGGCCGCCGCGGCTGACCGCGCTGTGGCCGAAGGGTCAGTCGGACCGCTGCACGGCGTACCGATCGCCATCAAAGACCTTACTCCGACGGCTGGCCATCTGACATCGCTCGGATCGTGGACTTCCGCCGACACGATATCGGAACGATCGGCGCTCATCGTTGAGCGTCTTCGCGCCGCCGGCGCCATCGTGATTGGCAAGACGACGACGCCCGAATTCGCCTCGTCCAGCTTCACGGCGAGCCCGCGTTGGGGCGTCACGCGCAACCCGTGGGATCGGACCCGCACGCCCGGCGGATCCTCTGGCGGGTCCGGCGTTGCGGTCGCGGGCGGCTGCGTGCCGCTTGCTGAAGGCTCCGACATGGGCGGTTCCGTCAGAATACCGGCGGCCTTTTGCGGCGTGGTCGGCTTCAAGCCGAGTTTGGGCCGCATCCCCATGACGATCCTGCCTAGCGTGTTCGACGATATCTCGCATTTCGGCCCCTTGGCGCGCACGGTCGAGGACGCGGTCCTGTTCATGGAGGCGACAGCGGGGCCGAGCGACGAGGATCCGCTCTCGCTCGATACGCCGTTCGACGCCAGCCGTGCGCGAGACGGCGTTTTGCGGGGACGGCGGTTCGCTCTCTCGACCGATCTCGGCTACTACGCGATCGACCCGGCCATCGCCGACCTCGTCGGCCGGACGGCGGACCGGCTCAGGCGCGCTGGAGCGATCGTCGACGAGGTCGCCCTGCCTTGGACACGAGAGGTGAACGATCGCTGGCTGGACATGTGGAACGTCTTCATGTCGGCCTATTTCGGGGACCGAGTGGAAGCGTTCGCGGCGCGTATGGATCCCGCCGTCCTGGCGCTGATCGAGAACGGCCGCAAGCTTAGCGCCACCGATTATAAGCGCATCGAAGTGTTGCGGACCCGTATGTGGCGCGACCTGATGACAATACTCACGCGATACGATGCCCTCCTGTGTCCGACATGCGCAGCGCCGGCGCCGTTTGTCGACCAGACGGACGACGATTTCGGACATGACCTGCCCGATGGCCGCTATGGCGGACTCGACCTCTGCGCTCCGTTCAATCTCGTCCCGGCTTGCCCGGTCATTTCCGTGCCTGTGGGACTTTCCGAGGGGCTGCCGGTCGGACTTCAGATCGTCGGACGTCGCCATGCCGACGAGGAGGTCCTCGCGATGGCTGGCGCGCTCGAAGCCGCCGTCGGCCTTTTGCGACCCTGGTGACGAAGGATGCCTTTTTGCGGCCCTTGTGAATCGGCACGCTTGCGGCGGGGTGGATCAGCGGGGCATGGCTCTCGAAGAGAGTTTCTCGAGCGTCCAATCCAGTCCGCCGAGGAGCTCTCGGTTGACCTCGCTTGCCGCGGATTGACAATTATCGTTAGTAGGTCGTGATCAACCTCGTGGAGGCAAAAGCATGGCGGGACTTGGGTCGACGATGCGCGTTCTTCGACCGGCGCCTAATGTGTTTGCCTTCTACGACGGGCGCGTCGGCGAGCGCCGGGCGTGGTCCGAGGCGCCAAACTGGCTCGACGATGGGGCCTATACGCTCGGCGCCTGCTCCTTTGCGATCGTCGACGGCAGCGACGCGCTGGTCTGGGACACCCATATTTCGCTTGAGCACGCCGCCCTTATCCGACGCACTCTGGTCGACGCGGGCGCGCAGTCCATTCGCGTCGCGCTCAGCCATTGCCACGCGGACCATGTGGCCGGCAACGCCGCCTTCGCGGATTGCGAGATCATCGCCAACGCCCGAACCTTGCGCGCCCTGGAGGACAATCGGGCCAAGCTCGAGGCTGGCAATCCGCCCATTCGCCCGGTGGTCCTGCCAACCCGCTCCTACGACGACGCGCTGCGCCTGCAGGTCGGGGCCATCACGGTCGATCTCCTGCAATTCGACATCCACAGCCGCGACGGCTCCGTGGCCCTGTTGCCCGAACGCCAACTTCTGCTAGCCGGAGACACACTCGAGGATCCCATCACCTATGTGGCCGAACCGGATCGCCTCGAGCAGCATCTGGTCGATCTCGATCGCCTGTCGGGCTTACGGGTCGAGCGCATTCTGCCCAGTCACGGATCGCCTGACGTGATTGGGGCGGGCGGCTACGGGCCTGGCTTGATCGACGCCAACCGACGGTATGTGCAGAATCTTCTCCGCAGTCGTAGCGATGCGGAGCTTGCAAGCCGAGACCTCAAGGCGTTCATTGACGAGGATCTGCGGGCCGATATCGTCGGCTATCACCCCGCATATGAACAGGTGCATCGCAGGAACGTCGAGCGGGTCATAGCGGCGTAGCGACGCGCTCGAACCGCGCGCGCGACGTCGCGCATGGCGCCGTCAGGAATTGCGGGCCCATGCGCCGAGCAACTTCGGAAGGTCGCCGAAACGGGCCACAAGCCCGAAGATCACGGCGGCGACAAGCACGAAGAATATCGAAGCCGACGCCATGATCGGGGTGTAGCCGTAGCGAAGCGAGTTGAAGATCTTGATCGGCAGCGTCTCGACCGTGAAGCCGACCGTCATATACGCGACGATGTACTCGTTGAGCGACAGCACGAAGGCGAAGGCGAACCCCGAGACGATGTAGGGGCCGACGAGCGGGAGCGTCACGGTCCGCATGATCGTCCCATCATCGGCGCCCATCATGGCGGCCGCCTCCGGAATCGCGGGGTCGATGGCGGCGAAGCCGATCATCGTCGTTACGAGGGGAAGGGTCACGAAGTAGATGCCATGGCTGACCACCACCGTCCAGGGCGCGCCATAGAGGCCGGCCGAGGTCCAGAATATCAGAAAGCTGAGCGCGGTCGTGACAGGGGGCAACACGAAAGGGGCGACGCCGAGCAGCATCACGAGCCGCGCCCACGGGGCCCGATGCCGCCACAGGAACCATGCGATGGGGAACGCGAGGGCGACGGAGACGACCGCGGCCAGCGCTGCGATCGTGACGCTCGACAGCAGCGCCTTCGACCATTCGCCATCCAAGACCAAGGCGCGATACCAGTCCAGCCCTACCCCCCGCGGTGGGAAACTCAGCGCTTTCTTGGCGTTCAACGACACGCCCGCGATGACCACGATGGGCGCCGCCATGAAGGCCGCCACGACTGCAAAAAAGACCGCCGTCGTCCAGTTCTTCATTGCGCGCCTGCCCGTTCCTTGCCGAGAAGCGTCACGAAGCCAACAAGGATGAGCGCCAGCGCAACGAGGAAGATCGCCATGGCGGCCGCGAACGGCAGATTGGACTGCATGATCGACTGGTCGGTGATCAAGACCGACAGGGTCCAATGCTGCGGGCGGCCCAGGATTTGCGGCAGGAGGTAGGAGCCGAGCGAGAACACGAAAACCATGACGGTGGTCGCCACGATGGATCGGCGTTGGGACGGCACGGTCACGCCGAGAAATGTCCGGATCGGAGAGGCGCCGAGGGTGCGCGCCGCCTCCGCCAGAAAGGGGTCGAGGCGTGACAGCGAGGGGTAGAGGATCAGCACCGAATAGGGCAGCGCCTGGTAGACGAGCGCGACCAGGAGCGCGCCGAAACTCGGCGTGAGCGATACTGCCTTGTCCATCAGCCCGATCGCCACCAGCAGGTTCGTCACGCCAGCGGTCTGCGACAGCAAGGTGCCCCAGGCGAAGCCGATGATCACTTCGGACAGCGACAGAATCGCCAGGAAGAAGACGAGCCAGCAAACCTGCACGGCGCGCGCCGACCGCGTGAGCAGGTAGGTGAACGGGAAAGCGATCGACACCGAGCAGACCGCAACCAGGGCGGCCAGAAAGAAGGAAAAGCCGAGCACGTTGGTGAAGAACGGAGTGAGGAACCGCCGGTAGTTGTCGAGGATGAATGTCGGCTCAAAGAGGCCGCCCGGAACAGGGCGGAAGAAGGAGATCGCCACCATGTTCGCGAACGGAATGGCGAACAGCAGGATCAGCGCGGCCGCCGGGATCAGAATGGCGGAGTAGTGCCGCATCGGGATGGCGGCCGGACTTAGCGCTTTGGCGAACAGACCACCGGCATTTCGGGTCATGACAGCACGACGCAGTCATCAGGGTCGATAGACACGTAGAGATCCTGGCCGTTTTGCACGTTGAACTGCTCTTGCGCCGGCGCCAGCGCCACAAGCGTGCCCACGCCGACGTCAACGCTCACTTCCGCGTTCGCCCCGAGATGACGAACGAACGTTACCGATCCTGCAAGCCGGTTGCCGCCGGGCTCAGCCGACAGGCGCAGGCTTTCCGGACGGATCGAGAGCGTGATCGGCCCCGGAGCCGTGGTCCCGTTGACGGTAAGCACAACGTCGCCCACGCGGACCGAACCTTGCCCCAAAGCCTCGCCCTTCAGGAGATTGGTGGTGCCGATGAAGTCGGCCACAAAGGCGTTTGAAGGCCTGCGATACACCTCCATCGGCGGCGCGATTTGCTGAACTCTCCCCTCGGACATGACGACCACGAGGTCGGCCATCGTCATGGCCTCGCGTTGGTCGTGCGTGACGAGGACCGTCGTGACGCCCAGCCTCTCCTGGAGGAGCTTCAACTCGACCTGCAGAGCCTCACGCAACTTGGCGTCGAGCGCCGACATCGGCTCGTCGAGCAGAAAAAGCTTGGGCGTAAGCGCCAAGGCGCGTGCAATCGCGACGCGCTGCCGCTGTCCCCCCGACAATTGTCCGATCGACCGACCGGCAACCCCCGGCAGCCGCACGAGATCAAGAAGCCGCTCGACCTCGCGCGCCTGGTCGGCCTTCGAGGCGCCGCGGATCGCCATCGGATAGGCGATGTTCTGCCCGACGTTGAGATGCGGAAAAAGCGCGAGCGACTGGAAGACCATGCCGAAGTCGCGGCGGTGCGCCGGGACCTCGGTCAGATCGACGCCATCCAGCGCGATGCGCCCTGACGTCGGTAAGTCCAGCCCCGCGATCAGGCGAAGCAGGGTTGTCTTGCCGCAGCCCGAAGGGCCGAGAAGGCAGACAAACCGGCCGCGCGGAACCTCGAAGCTGACGTCGCGCAGAGCGCGGAAGTTCCCGAACGACTTGTTCAGTTCGGTTATGACAAGGCCTGACATCGCCCCTCGTACTCTTCGCGAAACAGCGGTTGGCTCCGCCTTTCGAGCCTTACACGACCGGGGCGCCCGATCTCGCGACCACCTCAAACTCCTCTATCGCAAACCATGCGCTCTCTGGTCGCGTGGTTTGGCCTTGGGATGAGGCGCTCTCCCAGCGCCCCAAACGAAGGTCTAGACCGGTCGAAACCAGACGCGACGCGGTCGCGGCTTCGACTGCATTCATCCCGCAACCATCTCGGTCCACTTCTGGTCCAGGAACTCCGGCTTTGCGGCATAGATGTCGTACCGTGGCGTGATCGGCTCGATGCTCGACGAGATAGCGTTGAACTCGGCGTCCGTCAGATCGGTCAGTTGCCGCGGGACCGTCGGCGAGGTGCCAACCTTGCGGGACAAGAGGGCCTGGATCGATGGCTGAGACATGTAGTCGATGAAGACATGCCCGAGGTCCGCCGCCTTCGACGCCTTGGTGATCGCCCAACTGCCCGAGTCCTGAACGCCGCCCTCCTTGGGCATGGTGGAGCGCACCGGGAAGCCGTCCTTCGCCGCCAGCCCCGTCACGTCGTGGTAGTATTGACCCATCGGAATCTCGCCCGACTTGAGGGCCTGCTCAAACTGGCCTTCGTCCCTGTACCAGAGCCGAACGTTGGGCTTCACTTCGGCGAGTTTCCCAATCGCCTTCATGATTCCCTCGTCCGTGTCGAGGAGACCCACCCCGCCGAAGAAAGTCTTGGCGGTGATTTCGAGCAGAAAGGAATTGGTGACCTGGGCTAGCAGCCCGAGCTGGTTCTTGTGCTTGGGATCCCAGAGTTCGGCCCACGACGTCGGCGCTTCGGGGAACACCTTCGTGTTCGAGCAGAGCGTGATGTACCACGCAACCGCTCCGATGCCGCTGACTCGGCCGTCGGGGTATTTGTTGATCAGCCGCGGAAGGACGTTCTTGGAATTCGGGATTTTGGCGAGATCAAGAGGCGCCCAAAGGTTCCCCTGCACCCCTTTTAGCATCGGAACCTGGGCCATCATCGACACGTCCGCGGGCGCCTGCCCGGCGCGCGCCGCTTGTTGAAGCGCGATCAACCAAGCTTCGCCGGTCGGCTCGGCGATGCTCTCGACCACGATCCCGGTTGATTTCGTGAACTCCGGGAAGATGTTCTTGTCGAAAGAATCCTTGAAGTAGCCGCCGTAGACCCCGACCTTCAGTGTCTTGTCCGCTGCGCGGGCGACCCTGGGAAAGCCGAGCATCGAGGCGGCCGGCGCCAATGCCGCCGTGGCGAGGACGCTTCGCCGGGTGATCGAAGCCTTCGGGGCACTTTCGTTCGACATGTCTCAGCCTCCCATTCGCTTGGCTTAGCCTCGCGGCTCGAGCGGCCGCCTTAGCTTGGCTTCCTGTTTTATGTCAGATGACGGTAGACCCGCAAATAAGTGATTTGGCGAAGTTAACTTCGAGGTTTTTCGAAGTGAATTCGCCCGGATTGGCCGGGCTCGGGTCGATTGCGTCGAGTTCGATCGCAATCGCCGGACAAGACCGTAGAGGGTGATGGCCGCCCAGAATCCCTCGATTAGCACCGACGGAAGGTTCCAGGCGTAGAACAGCGACGCGATAATGCTGAGCGATCCGACGAGGTTCAGGATGAGGTAGGGAAGGCTTCGCGAAGCGAGCCAGCCCTGCTGGTCGCAGAAGAACGCGGAAACAATCATGACCGAGCCTGCAACACCAACGATCTGAGCGAAACCCTCCACGACATCCCCTTTCAATCCGGCCATCGACGCGGCGGTTCGATAAGCGCCTTAAGACGACTTGTCCCGAGCTGGTTGTGTTGGAGGCCTGCGGCGAATTGCAGTCAATTCGCCTTTGCTTCGCCGATCAGGGGCTACGCGCGATCAGGCGAACAGCTCTAAGCTGGTCCTGCTGATCTGAGGCATCCGGCTCAGATTGGGTTCCTCAAATATGATGTCGAGCAGAAGCGTGACGAGAGGGCTCTTTCTTTTGCTCTCGTCGAAGGCGACCTGGAACTGTGCGGAGTATGAAAAGAGGCTGGGCCGCATCGGCCGCAAACGCCCGGCCTGCACAAACTGCTCGGCATAGTGCTCAGGAAGATAGCCGAGGTAGGCGCCGGACAGGATCAGGTGCGCCTCGGCCTCCATATCGCTCACCGTGGCGTCGGGCGTCGACACCGAAAAGACCTTCATATCCCGAGCGGCCCAGTAGCTTCGAGCAATGATCTTGTGACCTTGAATCGAACTCAGATCGATGTCGTCGTCCGAGACCTCGAAGAGGGGGTGAGTGTCGCCGCAATAAAAGTGATGCAACTCCGTGTAGAGATCGAGGTATGTCAGCCCAAGCGTGACTTGCGGGAAACTGCCGATCGCCACATGGATGTGGCCGCCCACGACATCGCGGAGCAGCTCGCCGGGAGGCTTCGTGACGATATTGAGCCCGACCGAAGGCGCGGCCTCATTCAGACGTCCAATCACGCGTGAGAAGCAGAAGCTCGGATCCGAAATCGTATTGTCGACCATGCCGATCGACAGCAGCCCGCCGAGTTGCGTGCGCAGGCTGGTGACCTTCAAGTTGAATCGAACCAGCGAGGTAAAGAGGCGGCTCGCTTCCTCATAGACGGAACGGCCCTCCTCGGTCAGCGAGAAGCCTCCCCGCCCCCGCTTGCACAGGACAACGCCAAGCCGCTCCTCAAGCGCCGAAATCTTCCCTGAAATCGTCGAGAGGGTCAGATTGAGCTCGCCCTGGGCTGCACTGAATCCGCCTGCTTCGACGATCTTTATGAACATGCGCAAAAGCCGGATGTCGGCATTGTCGACCGACATGCGGGGGCGCGTCACACCGGTCACGTGTTGACCCCCATCCCCTTGTCCTGGACGATGTCCGCAGCCATCCGTCTCCCCTTTTTGTCGATCCGCGAAGAAGCCGCCGCCGATCGTTCCAGCGCTGCCGATAACGGCGGCAAGGTGAGAGCGACGACTCCGGGCGAACACCGAAGCAAGTTTCTCGCACCGCGTTTTCGTGGTCAACGGGCCCATGCAAGTCGGGCCAACCGTAAGGACCGCGCGATTTGCGCTCAAGACGGGCGCCGCCTGGCGCCGAGTAGAAGGCGCGAGGCGGCGGCAGCACTCACGTCGATTGGCGTTTCCCGATTTTCCGCAAGCGCAGCCCCAAATCTTCCTTATGTCGGCAAGTTGCAACGCTTCGGTTCGGACTTTCCCGAACCCAAAGTCGCCGCGCTCGGCTATGCTGCCTCAATTCCACGAGGTTTAAAGAAATGGTCGATCTAGCGAAGCTCAACGCGCTGCGCGGAAAATACGCCAACGCATCGGGCGGTGACATCTTCGATCCCGAGTTCCGGCGGGTGGCCGAGATGCAATTCACGGCCGGAGACAGGCGCGCCTGGCCGTTTGCCCAGGCGGCGACGTTCTTGTCCGCTCCCTACCGGCCCGATGCGCCGAGCCTTGCCGATTTCGGCGGCCTCGGCGTGGCGTTGATTGGCGTTCCCATGGATCTGGGCGTGACCAATCGGGCCGGCGCTCGCCTCGGGCCGCGCGCTGTCCGAGCCATCGAGAGGATCGGGCCTTACGAACACGTGCTGCGGCGAGCTCCCTTTGCGGACGCCAAGGTCGCCGATGTCGGCGACGTCCCGATGCGAAGCCGTTTCAGCCTCGAAGACTGCCACGCCGACATCGAGGCCTTTTATCGTAGGGTCGTCGGAGCAGGCGTAATCCCAATTTCGGTCGGCGGCGATCACTCGATCACCGGGTCCATCCTCAAGGCCGTCGGCGAGAAGCGGCCAGTCGGAATGCTCCACATCGACGCCCATTGCGACACGAGCGGCCCCTACGAGGGTTCCAAGTTCCATCACGGCGGTCCGTTTCGCAAAGCTGTGCTCGACGGTGTGCTCGATCCTGAACGCGTCATCCAAATCGGCATTCGCGGCGGCGCAGAGTATCTGTGGGAGTTTTCCTACGAGAGCGGAATGACGGTGATCCATGCCGAAGAAGTCGCGAAGGTTGGGGTCGCGGCCGTCATCGAGCGGGCGAAAGCCGTACTGGGAGATGGACCGACTTACATCTCGTTCGACGTCGATAGCGTCGATCCGGGCTTCGCCCCCGGCACTGGAACACCGGAGGTCGGCGGGCTTACCCCGCGCGAGGTGCTTGAAATATTCCGTGGCGTGAGGGGCCTCCAGGTGATTGGCGGAGACGTTGTCGAGGTGGCGCCTCAATATGACGCCACCAGCAACACCGCCCACCTGGCTGCGCAAGTCCTCTTCGAGATTCTATGCCTCGCCACAGAAGCTCATTAGGAATCATATCGTGATTTCAATTACATAAGTGGTCGCAGTTTTGTGCTGAAGGGTGCGTCGCTTCGGTGCGCGTCTGCGAACGCCTCCAAGTCGCAGGGCCCGCCCTGCGACGGCTTGTTCTGGCGCGGCAGCGCCGTTATCCATGATCCAACCCTGCGTCGGCCTCACCCTCGTCACGAAGCGCCGGCAGATTGGCCACCCGCCATCGAAAGGGAGGGTCTTGCCCGGATGCCAGCAAGGTCATCGCGCGTCTTGACAGCCTGCTGTCTCATTGCCGTCCTCAGTGCCGTCGCCGTGGCGACGCCGCGCGAAGCCTTTGCGCAAACCCCAGCGCCCAGCCCCTCGCCGATGGCGACCGCTCCTGACGCGGGCAAGCCGAGCGTCGCGTCCGCGACGCCCGCGCTCGTCGTCAACGGGAGCGCCGCGGAGACGCTTCTCGCCAAACCGGTGGAAAGCGAAAAGGGCGACGACTTGGGTCGTATCGTCGACGTCATCGCCGATCGTGACGGTAAGGTGCTGGCCGCCATCGTCGACTTCGGAGGGTTCCTTGGCGTCGGCACGCGGAAGATCGCGGTCGATTGGCGTGCGCTGCATTTTCCGCCGGACGGCCACATGGACAAGCTCATCACCGATTTGTCGCGAGATCAGTTGCAAACGGCGCCGGTCTATAAGCCCGGCGAACCGGTCGTCATCATTCAGGCGAAAGCCGCGCCGGCCCCGCTGAGTTCATCTTCACCTGCCCCAACCGCGCCGGCGCAGACGGCGCCGTCCGCCTCCAAGCCGTGACGGCGTCCCGCCGTGGCGACGAGAGCGCCTTCGTCCGTTGTCGAGACCGCGCGCCTTGACGAAGCCGCGGCCCTAGCAACCTCGAGGGGAAATAGCCTCCGCCCGATCTCGCTGCGCAGCCGTCGCGGCCTGGACTGGCTCGTCTTCTTCGTCGCGGACATCCAGACTGGGTTCGGCGCCTTCGTCGCCGTATTTCTGACGAGCCAAAAGTGGACGCAGGTCGACATCGGCCTCGTTCTGACGGTCAGCGGTCTCGTCAGCCTAATCGGTCAGATTCCCTTGGGAGCGCTTGTCGACGCTGCGCGCTCAGTGCGCGTCGTCGCCATTCTCGCCCTCGTTGCGATCGGCGCCTGTGCATTCGCCTTCGCCGCCTGGCCGCTTTTCCCGGTCGTGCTTGTCTCGCGCGTGATCCACGCCGCGGCGAGTTGCGTGCTCGGCATTTCCATGGTCTCGATCAGTCTCGGCCTCGTCGGACAAGGCGGGATGAGCGAGCGGCTTGGCCGCAACGCGGCTTTCGCCTCGGCCGGTACGGGGATCGCCGCGGCGATCATGGGCGCTTGCGGCTATTATCTATCCGACCGCGCTGTCTTTTTTCTTGCGAGCGGGCTCGTCGTTCCCGCGATCTTCGCGCTTTTGTGGATCCGCGGCGAGGAGATCGGCCCGGCGTCCGACGCCGCCCGTGGGACGCCGACGAATCTGAAAGCGCTGGCCGTCGGCTTCGGCGACATCCTTGGCAACCGCCGGCTCGTCGCCTTCGCCATCTGCCTCGTCCTGTTTCATCTCGCCAACGCCGCCATGCTGCCGCTGGCGGCGAGCATGCTGACTCTCCGCTCGCACGATGCGGCCACGCTCATGGTCGCCGCCGCGATCGTCGTCCCGCAATTCATCGTGACCGTGGTTTCGCCGTGGGTCGGCCGGACGGCCCATCGCTGGGGACGACGGCCGCTCTTATTGGCGGGCTTCGGCGCGCTCGCAATCCGCGGCTTTCTGTTCGCCGCGACAAGCGAGCCGCACCTGCTCGTGCTCATCCAGGTCCTCGACGGCGTATCGGCGGCGACGCTCGGCGTGCTCACGCCGCTCACGATCGTCGATCTGACCAGTGCGCGCGGGCATTTCAATCTTGCGCAGGGAACGATCGGTTGCGCGGTGGGCATTGGCGCCGCGATAAGCACGACGCTCGCCGGATATTTGACCGACAACTTCGGCTCTCATGCCGCCTTCAACGTGTTGACCGCGCTTGCGGTCGGCGCCTTCGCCGTCGTCGCACTGGCAATGCCGGAAACGAAGCCGGAGTCGGCGCCTTCGCGCATCGAGACGCCTAAACCGTCTTGAGACGAGGCGGCGCGCGGACGCCGTCGATTTGCCCGCGATAGACGCGGATATAGTCCTCGGCCATGCGCCGAGCGGTAAACCGCTCTTCGAACCGTCGGCGGATCACGCTTCGCGACAGCGACGCGGCTTCGCGCACCGCGGCGACCGCGCTCATTTCGTCCTCCACGATGAAGCCGGTAACGCCGTCCTCTATGATTTCGGCGACCGATCCCCGATTGAAGGCGATAACCGGGGCGCCGCAGGCCATGGCTTCAATCATGACCAGTCCGAACGGCTCCGGCCAATCGATCGGCGCGAGCAAGGAGAACGCGCCGCTCAGGAACTCCGACTTCCTGTCGTCGCCGATCTCCCCGATGAATTCCACGCCAGGCGAGGCCAGCAGCGGACGGATCACCTCGTCGAAATAGTCCTGGTCCGCGCGATCGACCTTGGCGGCGATCTTCAAGGGAATCCCGCATTGTCGGGCAATGCCAATCGCCCGATCCACGCGCTTTTCGGGAGAGATGCGCCCGAGGAAGGCGAGATAGGAGGGCCGAACCGGTTGCGGCCGCAAGACGTCGGCAGGCAGTCCGTGATGCACCGTCGCGATCCAGTTCGCCTTGGGAACCGGGCGCCGCTGCGCATTCGAAATCGAGACGACGGGCACGGAGGAAAACGTCGCGAAGGTCGGCTGGTGCTCAGCCAGATCCAGTCGGCCGTGGAGCGTAGTGATGAAAGGCGTCGGCTGCCGCGACATGAGCGAGAAGGGAAAATAGTCGAGGTGAAAATGCATGAGATCAAATTCATGGGAGCGCCGATAGACGTGTTCGAGCATCATCATATGGAGCGCGTTGGGATCGCGTACGCTGCCGTCGAGTTGCAGCGCGCGCGGCCAAATCGGCTGCAGCTTGGCGCTGGTGACCGAGTCTCCGCTCGCGAACAGCGTGACGTCCTGCCCGAGCGCGACCAATTCTTCAGTCAACCACGAGACGACCCGTTCGGTTCCGCCGTAAAGAGTCGGCGGCACAGCCTCGGTCAGGGGAGCAATTTGGGCAATCCGCATGGAACCAATCTCCTCACTCAAAGTTGAGCCCGAACGCCATATTGCCTGAGCTCCACCGCCATATTGCCGATGATATTTTTGTCTTTGTTACGGCGAGACATCTCTCGAATGCTCCGCTCGGTTCCAAACCGAGCACCGCGACGAGCATCCAACGAGGAGGCACATTCGCCATTGTCGAAAGATCTTTGCCGCTTTAGGGATCGGCCGATAGCGTTCCTCGCGCGTTATGTGGGACGCGGCGCCTTTGCTCATGCCGTCATCCTGCTGGCCGTGCTTGGGGCTGTGACCTGCTCGGTCAGCACACAATATGGCGTCAAGCGTTTGGTCGACGCCTTGTCGCAGGGTGGGATGCGAGGCGGGAAACCTTGGCTGGCGTTTGGGATCGTCGTCGCTTTTGTCGCCGCGGACAATCTGCTGTGGCGTGTCGCGAGCTGGGTTGCGAGCAGTGCTTTCGTCAAGGTGACCGGCGACTTGAGGTCGGATCTCTTCCGCCATCTCACCGGCCATGCGCAAAGCTATTTCGCCGACCGAATGCCCGGCATGCTGACGAGTTGCGTCACCGCCACGTCCAATGCGGTGTTTCAGATCGAGAACATGTTCGTTTGGAACGTCTTGCCGCCTTGTGTCGCGACGGTGGGCGCGATCGCGTTCCTCGCAATGGTCAGCGTCAAGATGACCGCGGCGCTCGTTGTCGTCGCCGCGATTGTCATGGCGGTCATGTTTCGCTTCGCGGCAGCCGGGCGTCCATTACATCACGAATTCGCCAACAAAGCGGCCGCGGTCGACGGTGAAATGGTCGACGTCATCGGCAATATGCCCCTTGTGCGAGCGTTCGGCGCGACCACCCGAGAGCATTGCCGCTTCGATGCGACCGTCGCCGAGGAGATGACGGCGCGTCAGTCGAGCCTTCGCTATCTCGAGAAATTGCGCGTCACCCACGCGCTTGTCGTCGTCGTGATGACCCTTTTCCTATTGGCCTGGGCAATTGCGCTTTGGCAACGCGGACAGGCCACGGCCGGGGACGTCGTGCTTGTCTGCACGCTCGGTCTGTCGGTGCTCAGCGCGACGCGCGATCTTGCGGTCGCGCTCGTGGACGTCACGCAGCACATGGCGCGCCTGGCGGAGGCGCTGACGACGCTTCTTTCTCCGCACGAGCTCAAAGATCATCCCGAAGCCTCGGTTCTCGTGCCAAACGGCGCCTGCGTGACCTTTGAAGACGTCTCGTTCGCTTATCCCCACGGGACGCCGGTTTTCGACCGCTTCAGTATGGACATCGAGCCGGGCCAACGCGTCGGCCTCGTAGGTCCCTCCGGCAGCGGCAAGTCGACGCTGGTTGCGCTCGCGCAGCGCCTTTACCCCGTTCAATCCGGCCGTATCGTTATTGACGGCCACGACATTGCGCGAACGACCACGGAAAGCCTGCAGAATGCGATCGCCGTCGTGCCTCAGGACACGGCCCTGCTCAATCGCACGTTGCTCGAGAACATCCGCTACGGCCGACCGGAGGCGACTGACGAGGAAGTCTGGAAGGCCGCGAGAGCCGCGCGATGCGCGCCTTTTATCGAGGCTCTGCCTGAGGGGCTCGAAACCGTGGTCGGAGACCATGGCCTGAAACTCTCGGGCGGCCAGCGCCAGCGGATCGCCATCGCTCGGGCCTTGCTCAAAGATGCGCCGTTGCTGATCCTCGATGAAGCGACATCGGCTGTCGACGGCGACGAAGAAGAGGCGATCCGCGAGGCGCTGGAGCGCGCCATGACCGGACGCACGGTGATCGCCATCGCGCACCGACTTTCGACATTGCGCAATTTCGATCGCGTTCTCGTGCTGCAGGGCGGCAGACTTGTAGAGGACGGCGACCCGGAAGCTCTGGTGCGTCGAGGCGGCGTCTACCATGACCTTGTCCGCCGCGAGCGTAGCCGGTTGCCTGTGCAAGCCGCTTAGGCGCACATATGAAAGTTTTGCCGATTGCGGGATGTGTCGTCGGTCAATCGAGACGCGAGTTGTCCCCTCCCCGCTGGTTCGGAACGGCGCGCCTCAGTCGTTGTCAGCGGGTTCACGGACGAACGAGGCGCCCGACGGCTTCGATCAGCGCATTCCGGTGCAGATTGGTTCTCGTCATGGTTAGGATGAGTTCCAGCAGATGCTCCGGCGGGATGCGATCCGTGACCAATCCGGCCTTCTGTGCGCCTGAAATCGCGGCGATCTTGTCCTTCGTCGCGCGCTCCGCCGCGACCGGGGTCGGAGAATGCCCCGCCTTCTCCAGCTCATACCATGACGCTAGGCGTAGCACTTCTGCGTGCTTGCCATAGTGCTCCACGAGACAGGCGGCGTAGCCCGGCAGGTCGCTGGCGTCCATCGGCACGGATGAGATGACCTTCACCACCATCTCGTTATAGACCGCATCGAACAGGCCATCCTTGTTGCCGAAATAGGCATAGATGGCCTGCTTGTTGCAGCCCGACGCCTCCGCAATCCGATCCACGCGCGCGCCTGCGACGCCACGCGCCGAGGAGTTCGCCAAGCTCATGACCCGCGAGAACGGCTCGCCGACGTGGTTCACCAGCGCCGTGCAGAGCGGCGTCGCCGTGCAGAACGCCGCTTATCTCCACGCCGCCGCCGAGTATCCGTGGGAAGCGCGGCCAAGCGGCTTCTTGGCCGGTGATGCGATCTGGCGCCGCGAGCCGGTTGGCGTCGTCGCCGCCATCATTCCGTGGAACGCTCCGCAGCAGTCGGCGCTGGTCAAGTTGTTCCCCGCCTTGCTCGCGGGTTGCACGGTCATACTCAAGACGGCCCCAGAGACCCCGATCAATGGCCATCTGCTCGGCGAGTTGTTCACCGAGGCTGGCGTCCCCGAAGGGGTGGTCAGCATCCTCACCGCCGACCGCGAAGTCAGCGAGCATCTCGTCAGGCATCCCGGCGTCGACAAGATCGCTTTCACCGGCTCGACGGCCGCCGGACGGATGATCGCCTCGCTCGCGGTCGGGCAAATGAAGCGCGTCAGCATGGAGCTGGGCGGCAAGTCGGCCGCCATCGTGCTGCCCGACGCGGACATCGCCGCCACGGTAAAGGCGCTGCGCCATGCGTCCTTCCCCGACGCCGGCCAATCCTGCGTCGCGCAGACCCGCATCCTTGTTCCCAGTTCGATCCACGACACTTTCGTAGAGGCCCTGGCGGAGGAAGTCCGGGCGATGAAAGTGGGCGATCCTGCCGACCCTGAAACCTCCATCGGCCCGCTCGTCGCCGAGCGCCAGCGAGAGCGCGTCGCCGGCTACATCCAGATCGGGCTGGACGAAGGCGCGAGGGCCGTGGTCGGCTGGCTGGGCCTGCCGGAAGGCGTCAACAAAGGCGCGTTCGTCAAGCCCACCGTCTTTACCGGCGTGAACAACGCGATGCGCATCGCCCAGGAGGAGATCTTCGGGCCGGTCGTTTGCGTCATACCGTATGGCGAGGTCGAGGCCGCCATCGGCATCGCGAACGATACGTACTATGGCCTCAGTGGCGGCGTCTACACCAAGGATCGGGACGTCGGCGTCGAAGTCGCCAAGCGCATCCGGACCGGCTTGGTCTCGATCAATGGCGCCTTCCCCGGCTTCCTTTCCCCCTTCGGCGGCTACAAGCAGAGCGGCTTTGGCCGCGAGTTCGGCGCGGAAGGTCTCAACCACTATGTCGAGCACAAGTCCATCGGCGCCTGACGGTTGCTCTGCACGGATTACCTGGGGAAAACCTTGGCGGCGGATGTCTGATCCGCAATCTCCCAGATCTGGCTAACCCTCTGGATATGTGTAAAAAGCCGCCTCCGGGTTAGCTTCTCTTAACACCGGGCATGCCACTACAGCGTCGCGTATTTCTCCGGCGCGAGATCCCGTTTGAACGCGTTCCTGTCTTTCCCCGGCAAGCTCTCCCGCCTAGCCCGCCGGCAAGCGCTGCTTTTCATCGCCGCAATTGTCCTGATCGGAATCGTATTGGCCGGCGGCACTTGGCTGGCCGATTTCCTCCACGATCGGCAGATCGGCGAAAGCGCTGAAAACGCGAAGACCGTCTCATTCGTTCTCGCCCAAGAGATCGACCATTCGCTGCAGTCCGTTTCCTATTCGGTGTCGCGAGTGGTCGAGCGCCTGCAAAGCGCCAAGCCGGCCTCAGTCGCCGACTTGAATTCGCTGGCGACCGATAAACAGGTCGGCAGGTTTGTGGCGGATCAAACGGCTGAGGAGCCTCGGACCGACGGAATCGCCATTGCCGGAGCCGACGAAGGCGCGAGCGTCGAGCAGCGGGCGTCGCGGGCCTTCATGGCGCGTCTGGAGTCCGTCCAGCCGGCCGACGTACTCGTGTCGAGTCCGCTCGAATCGACGACGAGTTCGAAAGGGATCAAGGTCTCCAAGCGCGTTTCCTCGGCGACTGGCGCATTTCTCGGCGCCGTGACCGCCACCGTGAAGCAGGAGGCGATCGACGATCTTCTCCAGCGGTTCATCCTGGGCAAGCACGGGTCGATTGCTCTGTATCGTACGGACGGGGCGATGATGACGCGCGTCCCTGCGGTGGATTTGATGCTCGGCAAGGACATCACCGAGACCCCGGTTTACAAGCAATTCATATCCGTCGGCCGCGATGGCGTCACGCAGACGACGAGCGCGATTGACGGCGTCAATCGAATCTTTTCAATTGCAAAGTTGCCCCATTTTCCGCTCGCGACCGTCGTGACGGTGGCGACGAGCGACGCGCTCGCCAATTGGCAAACGCAATCCCATTGGATCGCGTACGGGGCGTTCGTGCTTGTGATCTTGATCGCCGCCGGCGCCGTCAAATTGGCGATCAACGTCGATCACATCTCGGAATCCAGAGAGAGCGCGGCCGTCCAGCAACAACTCGCGATCCAATACAAGCAGTTCAACAACGCGATGGACAACATCGTGCAGGGCGTTGCGTTGTTCGACGCGAAGATGAAACTGATCACCTGCAACCGGCGCTACGCGGAGATCTACGGCCTTCCCGCCGAAATGACGCTGCCCGGCGCCGCGAATGCTGAAGTTTTGTTCCACAACCGCAATGCTGACGGCGCCGGATATTGGTCGACCGAAACGCGCACGGAAGCCGATGGAAGCATCATAGTCGTCAATGAATTGTCGGACGGGCGCACCATTCTGCAACGCAAGAAGAAACTCGCCGACGGCGGATGGGTGTCCACCCACGAAGACATCACCGCTCGCCGCCGCGCTGAGGAAAAGGTGCGGGAAATGGCGACGAAAGACCCGTTGACCGGCCTTTCCAATCGATTCGAGTTCCGGCAGCGCTTGGATCAGTGCATCGCCGAGGTTCGGCGCAAACTCGGCAAATTCGCCGTCTTCTATCTCGACCTCGACCAATTCAAAGCCGTGAACGACAGTCTCGGTCATCCCTTCGGCGACAAGCTGCTGCAGGAGGTCGCCGCGCGGATTGCCGCGGAGGTCCGCGCTGGCGACACGATCGCGCGCCTCGGCGGCGACGAGTTTGCGATCATTCAACGCGTCGAGAACACGCTCAACGATCCCGTCCAGCTTGCGCAACGCGTGATCGCTTCCGCCAGCGAGCCCTACGTGATCGACGGCAACACCATCGTCATCGGGGCGAGCATCGGCATTTCCGTGACGCCGAACGACAGTCTTGTCGCCGACGAGTTGATCCGCGGCGCGGACATGGCGCTCTACCAGTCCAAGGCGCAGGGACGCGGCAACTACAATTTCTTCAAGACGTCGATGGACGAGCAGATTCGCGCGCACCGTCAGATGGAAGACGATCTGCGCGCGGCGATCGCGGGCGATCAGTTCCATCTCCACTTCCAGCCGGTGGTCTGCGCCAGCGAAAGGAAGGTCAAATCGTTCGAGGCGTTGCTGCGCTGGGCGCACCCGGTCAAGGGCAATATTCCGCCTGGCGATTTCATTTCGCTCGCCGAGGAGGTCGGCCTGATCGTGCCGCTCGGAGAATGGGTGATCCGCGAGGCGTGCAGGGAAGCCGCCAAATGGCCGAGAGAGATCAAGGTCGCGGTCAACGTGTCCGCGGTGCAGTTCAAGTCGACCGGCTTGATCCAGGCGATCTCAGACGCGATCAAAGCCTCCGGGATCGAGAGCTCACGCCTGATCGTCGAAGTGACCGAGAGCGTGATGATCGGGGACACGAGTCAGGCGATCGCGGTTCTCCATTCCATCCGCGATCTGAACATTCTGATCGCCATGGACGACTTCGGGACCGGCTATTCGAGCTTGAGCTATCTCCACCGTTTCCCGTTTGACAAAATCAAGATCGACCGTTCGTTCGTGAGGGAACTCGGAGAGCGACACGACAGCGTCGCGATCGTGCGCGCAATCACCAGTCTCGCCAAAGCGCTCGGCATGGCGACGGTCGCGGAAGGCGTCGAGACCGAAGACCAGTTCGCCTGCCTCGAAACGCTGGGGTGCGACGAAATTCAGGGCTTCTTGATCAGCCGCCCGATGCCCTCGGCCGAGGTATTGAAATTTCTGGCCGCTGGGCTCGACGAGCAGTCCGCTATCTCGGTCGCGGAGCCTGCGTCGGGCGACGCGCCGGAAAAGGGCGAGACAGCCCGGCCGCCCTCGAGCACGGTGTGGTCCGGCTCCTCGCGCACCGCCAAACGCGCCCGCACTTCCAACCCGAGGTGGCGGCTGTTGGGTTGATCTGACCCGCAGCTTGAGCTTGCAACGGCGCCGATTTGTCATACTCTCGCATCAGTCGGTCGCCTGAACCGACATCGAGGGAGGATGCCCATGCTCACACGCCGTCGTTTGCTGCAAGGCGCGGCTTTTGTCGCCGTGGCGTCGTTCGTGCGACCGAGCTTCGCCGACAACGAGACCGTTCCGATCGTCTTCATTCATGGCGACAGCGATCATGCGGCGACCTGGCTGACGACCATCTGGCGTTTCGAGAGCAACGGCTATCCCCGCGAAAAGCTGTTCGCGATCAGCTTCACCGACCCGCAGGCGCGCAGCGACGATACGGTTCCTCAAGCCAACCGATCTTCGACGCAGGATCAGCTCCGCGAACTGACCGCCTTTATTGATGATGTGAAAAAGAAGACCGGCGCCGCCAAAGTGGCCCTCGTGGCCCTGTCGCGCGGCGGCTATTCGACGCGCGGCTATGTCGCAGCCAATCCGTCGAGCGTTGCCTGCGTGGTGCTCGGGGGGACGCCCAATCACGGCGTTTTCGCCGCCGACGCTGCGCTCGGCTCCGAATATAATGGCCGCGGCCCCTTCCTGACCAAGCTCAACGCTGGCGACAGCGAAGTGACGGCGGGCGTTCCCTTCCTCACGCTGCGCAGCGACGGATATGACCTCTACGCGCAGCCGGACGCCCGCTACATCGGCAATCCCGGCGGGCCGACCAACGTGACGGCCGAAGGCCCGGCGCTCAAAGGGGCGACCAACCTTGTCCTCGGCCGCGTCGATCATCGCGAGACGGCGCTCAGCCCGCGCGCCTTCGCCGAAATCTATAAATTCGTGGTCGGGCGGGCGCCGGAGCGCATCGCGATCACGCCGGAAGCCGAGATCGTACTCAACGGAATGGTGACGAGCGTCGTCGGTGGCGTACCGACCAATCGCCCGGTCGAGGGCGCGAAGGTCGACATCTTCCGCGTTTCCCCCGAGACCGGCGAGCGGCAGGGCGAACCCATCCATTCCAACACGACCAGCGCCGACGGAGTTTGGGGACCGGCGAAACTCAATTCCGCCTCGGCGCTCGAATTCGTCGTGGCGGCGCCGGGCGCGCCGATCACACATATCTACCGCTCGCCGCTGCCTCGCTCTTTCGCCATGCTCGACCTGAGGCCCTCCGCGGCGCCGGCGAAAGAAGACGCGGACGCTGCGGCGATCGTCACGATGGAACGGCCACGCGGTTACTTCGGCCTGCCCCGCGACGTTGTGTTGCTCGACGGGAAGCCGCCGGCGGACATCTCGCCCGGCGTGCCCGCCGCCTGGCACGCAAAGCTCAAGCTGACCGACGCGACCCCGCGCCCAATCATCGCCGAGTTCAACGAGGAGCGGATCGTCGCGCGGCCCTGGCCGCTCAAAGACAATCACATTACCATCGCCGAGCTGACGAATTAGAAGCGCCGCAACACGAACGCGGCGACGGCTTTCGCAGGCGCTTCGTGTCGCTCGGGACGCCCTAACCCTCCGCGGACAACGGCCTTGCGACCTCTTCAAGCGGGCGCCGCTCGGCGTCGACGGCGAAGCGCGCGGCGATAAAAGCGGCGGCCAGCATCAAGACCGCCGCGAGGGCGTAGCCGGCGAACACGCTCTCTCTCGATCCGCTGGCGATCAACACGCCGAACAGAAACGGCGCGGCGGCGCCGCCGATCCCGGTGCCGATCGCATAAAAGATTGCGATCGTCAGCGCGCGGATCTCGATCGGGAAATTTTCACTTACCGTGAGATAGGCGGCGCTGGCGGCCGGCGAGGCGACGAAGAACACCAGCATCCACCCGAGAGTCTGCGTGAGCGCCGAGAGAACGCCCAACTGGAACAGCGCACCGCACGCAATCAGCAGAACGCCGGAGAGGGCGTACGTGATCGTGAGCATCCGTCGCCGCCCCACCGTGTCGAACAGGCGCCCCAGCGCGACCGGCCCGAGAAAATTGCCGGCGGCGAACGGCAGGATATACCAGCCGATGCGGTCTGACGGCACGGCGTAGAACTTCGTCAGCACCAGCGCGTAGGTGAAGAAGATCGCATTATAGAAAAACGCCTGCGCCGCCATCAGGGTGAGGCCGAGGAAGGCGCGTCGGGGATAGACGCGAAAGATCGTCGCGAGCACCTCGCGGATCGGCGTGTGGGTGCGCGAGCGCAGGCGGACGGGCGGACCCTCGACGGTTGCGAGTTGGGCGCCGGACTTCACGAAGCGATCCTCGATGCCGGCGACGACCGCCTCGGCCTCCTCTTCGCGGCCGTGGATCGCAAGCCAGCGCGGACTTTCGGGAATCCACATCCGCATGAAGAATACGCCGACGCCGAGCACCGCGCCGACGAAGAAGGCGAGGCGCCAGCCGAAGTCAGGATCGAACAGGGAAGGCTTCAGGAGAACCACGGCGACCAGCGCGCCGAGCGCCGCGCCGGCCCAGAAGCTTCCATTGATCAGGAGATCGATGAAGCCGCGGAACCGCGCGGGAACAAGTTCCTGAATGGTGGAATTGACGGCGGCGTATTCACCGCCGATGCCGCAGCCGGTCAGAAAGCGGAACAGGAAAAAGCTCGCCGCGCTCCAGGAGAGGCCCGAGAGCGCGGTCGCAACGAGATAGACCGCGATGGTGATGAAGAACAGCTTCCTGCGGCCGAGACGATCGGTCAGCCAACCGAAGAATAACGCGCCGCAGACGGCGCCGACGACATAGGCGCTGCCGGCGAAGCCGACGTCGGCGTCGCCCAGGCGCAGCGTCGGACTCGCCTTCAAGGCGCCCGAAACGGAGCCCGCCAGCGTCACCTCGAGACCGTCGAGTATCCAGGTGATGCCGAGCGCGACGACGACGAGCACATGAAAGCGTCCCCACGGCAGGCGTTCGAGACGGGCGGGAACGCGCGTTGCGACGACGCCAGGCGCCTCGGAAGCTGGCGAGCCGGAAAGGGCCGGCGCCGCCGGCTTCGAAACGCTCATCGCTCGCGCCCTCGTTGCGGACCGCCTCGGCGGGCCCCGGATGGCCGGGTTAACGAGTGTTGGATGTAGTCCGTCCGCGCGCGCGGACAAGGCGGCCGCCGCGAACCTTCCTTATCAGGCGCCTGCGCCGGAGGCCGCTGGACGCCCGCTTTCCCTGGGGCATGACAGACGCGGCGGCGTGCTTCAAAAGACGGATTGCAACCGCTTTTGCGGCGTCGCATGTTGCGACGCAATAGCGCCCAGGAGACGCCCGTGCCGCTCGACGACCTCGCCTCGCAAGCCCTCGACGCCGTGCAGAGTCTTCTCGCGCGCGCCGCTTCCGTGCTGCGCGAGCGCCTCAGCGAAAACGGCAAGCTGAGCGTCGCGAAAATCGAGCAGGAGCAGCATGCCACGCATGGCCTCGCGTGGCTTGCGACCTATGTCGAAGCGATCAAGGAATTGACCGCCTATGCGAGCCGGATGCGCGAGGAGGGCCGCTTTGCCGAAACCGAAGCCCTGCTCATGCAGATCGGCGTCGGCGAATACCTGGCGCAGATCTTCGGCGGCATTCCGATGAACCAGGGCGAGATCGTGCGCCTCGCCGACTTCGGCCTGCGAAGCGCGGACATTTCTGCCTGCCGCACCGAGGCGGTCGAAACCCTGATCGCGACGGGCAACACGCAGGCCTCGCGCGCTCGCCTTGCGGCGCTGATCGCCGAGGCCCATGACGGGGCGATTGGGGACCCTGGCCTCGAGGAGACTTTTGAGGCGATCCGGGGCCAGATGCGCCGCTTTGCCGATGCCGAGGTCGTTCCGTACGCGCAGGACTGGCATCGCGCCAACGCCTATATCCCGCTCGAGGTAATCGCCGGCCTGTCCGAGATGGGCGTGTTCGGCCTGACCATCCCCGAGGAATACGGCGGGCTCGGTCTCGGCAAGGTTGCGATGTGCGTGGTGTCGGAGGAGTTGTCGCGCGGCTATATCGGCGTCGGCTCGCTCGGCACGCGCTCGGAGATCGCCGCCGAGCTCATTCTCGTCGGCGGCACGCCCGAGCAGAAGCGCCATTTCCTGCCAAAGATCGCCAGCGGCGAGATCCTGCCGACCGCCGTTTTCACCGAGCCCAACACAGGCTCGGACCTCGCTTCGCTGCGCACGCGCGCGACCCGCGAGGCAGACGGCTACGTCGTCAACGGCGCCAAGACGTGGATCACCCATCCCGTGCGCGCCGATCTCATGACCCTGCTCGCGCGCACCAACCCGAACGAGCCCGGCTACAAGGGCCTCTCCATGTTCCTCGCGGAGAAGCCGCGCGGCACGGACGCCGACCCGTTCCCCGCCATGGGCATGTCGGGCGGCGAGATCGAGGTGCTCGGCTATCGTGGCATGAAGGAATACGAGATCGCCTTCGACGGCTTCTTGGTTCCCGCGGCCAGCCTGCTCGGCGGCGTCGAGGGCCAGGGCTTCAAGCAGCTCATGGAGACCTTCGAATCCGCGCGCATCCAGACCGCCGCGCGCGCGGTGGGCGTAGCGCAGTGCGCCTTCGAACTCGGTCTGCGCTACGCCAAGGAGCGCGTCCAGTTCGGCAAGACGCTGATCCACTTCCCCCGCGTCGCCGACAAGCTCGCGATCATGGCGACGGAAATTCACATTGCCCGTCAGATTACGTATTTCGCGGCGCGCGCCAAGGACGAAGGCCGCCGCTGCGACCTCGAGGCCGGCATGGCGAAGCTACTCGGCGCTCGCGTCGCCTGGGCGGCGGCGGACAACGCCCTGCAAATCCACGGCGGCAATGGCTTTGCGTTGGAATATCCGATCTCGCGCGTGCTTTGCGACGCGCGCATCCTCAACATTTTCGAGGGGGCGGCCGAGATTCAGGCCCAGGTGATAGCGCGGCGGCTGCTCGAAGGAGCAAACTGAGCGCCGCCGCGCAACGGGCGGGCTGCAATGCCCGCGGAAAAGCGGCCCGGCTGTCACGGAGGCGACAGGGCGGGCCGAACGCCCACAGCTAGAAGGGCTGGATCCTCACGTGGGCGACGCCAGCCTGTCGCATCCCGAGCACGCCGGCGGCGGAGGTGGAGACGTCGATGATGCGGCCGCGCGCGAAGGGACCGCGATCGACGATGACAACGACAGCGCTGCGGCCGTTGTCGAGGTTATGCACACGCACATGGGTTCCGAAAGGTAGAGTGCGGTGCGCTGCGATGAGTCCGCTATAGTGAGGGTTTCGGTAGTAGGTCGCTTGGCCGTATTCGTCGGCGGCAGCCGCGAATGAACAGGCGACGGCGCCTCCAAGGGCCGCGACGATCGCGCGCTTCATGGGGTCTCCTTCTTCCAGAGAACTTGCCTCCCCGCCAAACAGCCCCGGCCCTTCTCCAGTTATATTGAGCCAAAAAGACGGCGGCCCCATTTTTGTCTCAATTGGTCCGCGAATCCGTGTAAAGGAACGTGTAAAGGAAGAGGCGCGAGCTTGGGGCGAGCCGCGCAAGAGGGATACATCTTGAAGATTCTCGTGATCGGTGCGGCAGGGATGATCGGCCGCAAACTGTGCGATCGGCTGGCGCGTGAGGGCGCGCTCGCCGGCCAACCCATCGACGAGCTGCATCTCGTCGACATCGTGCCCCCTAGCCCGCCCTCGCTGGCGGATTTCCCCAGCAAATGCGAAGCGTTCGATCTTGCCGCGTCCTATGTCGCGCCGAAGCTGATCAGCGAGCGCCCGGACGTAATTTTCCTGCTCGCCTCGATCGTGTCGGGCGAGGCGGAGGCCGATTTCGAGAAGGGCTACGCAATCAATCTCGACGGGACCCGGATGCTGTTCGAGGCGATCCGGCGCGAGAACCAGGCATCCGCAGGCGTCTATCGGCCGCGCGTCATTTTCACCTCGTCGATCGCCGTATTCGGCGCGCCCTTCGCCGAGACGATCGACGACGAGTTCTTCACGACGCCGCTGACGAGCTACGGAACGCAAAAGGCCATCTGCGAGCTGCTGTTATCGGATTATTCGCGCCGTGGCTTCCTGTCGGGCGTGGGCTTGCGCCTGCCGACGATCTGCGTGCGGCCGGGCGCCCCCAATCGCGCCGCGTCCGGCTTCTTCTCTGGCATCATCCGGGAGCCGCTCGCAGGCAAGGAGGCGATCTTGCCCGTGCCGGACACCGTGCGCCACTGGCACGCCTCGCCGCGCTCGGCGGTTGGCTTCCTGCTCCACGCGGCGGCCCTCGACCTCGCCGAGCTGGGCGGGCGGCGCAACCTGACAATGCCTGGCGTCTCGGCGACGGTGGCCGATCAGATCGAAGCGCTACGCGCGGCGGCCGGCGACGCCGCCGTGCGGCTGATCCGCCGCGAGCGCGACGAAACCATCGAGCGCATTGTCGCCGGATGGCCGACGCGCTTCGACGCCAGCCGCGCGCGCGGCCTCGGCTTCGCCGCCGAAACGAATTTCGCGCAAATCATCCAGGCCTACCGGGAAGATGACTATGTCGGGCCTGCTGCCTGAAAATCCTGCGCTTGGCCGCCCTACCGGTCCTATCGTCGATCTGTCTGGCGACCAGGCTCGCGACGAAGTCGGCGCCCCGCGCGCGACCGGCCGGCCGCAAGCCTTCGGGCTGGCCGGGCGGCTGTTGCTGCTGACCATCGGCTTCGTCCTGCTGACGATGGCGTTCTGGTACACCACGCGCATCGCGGCCTATCGCGACAATTGGATGCGCGACCGGCTGATGGTTGCCCATACCGCCATAATGCTGTTCGGCGACACGAACGAACCGACGCTGCCGAAGGATCTCGCAACCAAGATCCTGGAGACCGTCGACGCCCAGAGCATCGCCGTCAAACTGCCGAACGGGCATCGTCTCGTCGCGAGTTCGGGAACCGATCCGCACGTCGACGAAACCTACGAGGTCGGCGACGGGCCGATCGTGGACGGCAATCAGGCGACCTTCCGAACCCTTTTCGCCGAACCGGGCTCGGTGATCCGCATCGTTGGTCGCGTGCCGAGCGACGGAGCGTTGGTCGACGTCACGATCGACCAGACGCCGCTGATCGACGCGCTGTGGCGGATTTCCCGCAATTTCCTCACCCTGTCGTTGATCGTCTCCGCGGTCGTGACCTGCGTGCTTTGGGCGGCGCTCTGGTGGATGGTCATCCGGCCGGTGCGGCGCCTCACTTCGAGCATCATGGCCTTCGGCGAGCGTCCGCAAGAAAAGCCGATCGACGTGGGGCGGATGCGCAACGACGAAATCGGCCGGGCTGAAACCGCGCTCGCCGCGATGCAGGGCTCGCTCGCGCGCGAGCTGAGCCAGCGCAAGCGCCTCGCCGAACTGGGCATGGCCGTCGCGCGCATCAACCACGATCTGCGCAACATGCTTTCGGCGGCGCAGCTCATCTCCGACCGCCTCACGACCATCCGCGATCCGCTGGCGCAGCGTCTGGCGCCCAGGCTGGTGGCGACGCTCGATCGCGCCATTCTGTTCTGCCAGTCGACGCTCACTTACGGCGGGGGGCGCGAACAGGCCCCCTCGCCCCGCACCTTCGACCTGCGCGAGCTCGCGCGGCAGATCGTGGAGACGGCGGAAGCCCAGCAGCCGGGCGCGATCGCCTATACGATCGACATCCCCCCCAATTTCGAACTGCACGCCGATCCGGACCATGTGCTGCGCGTCATCGAAAATCTCTGCCGCAACGCCGCGCAGGTGTTGTGCAGCCACGGTTCGCAGAGCGGCCGGCCGCCGGCGATCCGCCTCGCCGCCATCCGCACCGACGGCGTCGCCCTGATCGAGATCAGCGACAGCGGCCCGGGCTTTCCGGAAGAACACCGCGCGCGCATCTTCGAGCCGTTTCACATGTCGACGCGCTACGACGGCGCTGGCCTCGGCCTCGCCATCGCGTCCGATCTCGTGGCGCGCAACGGCGGTTCGATCAGTCTCGCCGAGTCGAAAAGCGACGATTTTTACTGCGGCGCGCGCTTCCTGATTACCCTGCCGACGCCTGAGGAAAGCGGACATAAGCTCATGCGGGTCGCGCGCGGATCGTAACAACAGCGCGAGCGCGCAAAAAGGGACGTGCGCCGAAGCCCGTCTGGCGTTATGCCAGCGAGCGTCTCCCTCAGCTTCAGGCCTGCATGTCCGCCGTCTCCTCTCCCGCCTCCAGCACGATGACGGGCGTTGCGCTGGCCGTCTCTGGCTGGGCGGTCTTCAGCCTGCAGGACGCGATCGTGAAGAAGCTCGTCGAGGACCTGCCTGTCCCCGAGGTGCTGTTCGCGCGCTCGCTGGTCATCCTCGCCATCTCAGGCCTTTTCGCCAGCCGGGCCGACTTCGCCGCGATCGCCAAGCCGCGCAATCGCGTGGCGATCACGCTGCGGGCAGTCATCATCCTGTTCGCCTGGTTCGCCTATTACCGAGCCTCCCGCTCGCTGCAGCTCGCGGAGATGGTCACCTTTTATTTCGCGGGCCCGCTGTTCGTCGTCGCCATGTCGGGCCCCTTTCTGCGCGAGACCGTCGGCCCTGGCCGTTGGCTGGCGACGATCATCGGCTTCGGCGGCGTGCTGATCGCCGCGAACCCGACCGGCGTCGCCGATCTGACGCCGGCCCTCCTCGCTCTGTTCGCGGCGCTGTGCTGGGCGATCACGACCTTGCTGGCGCGCACCTTGACCAAAGGCGTCAGCACTGGGGCGATGATGATTGGCAGCAATCTGGCTTTCCTCATCGCCTGCGGCGCGCTCGGCCCGAAGCTTTTCGTCTGGCCGACTCCGCACGCCTTGGCGCTGATGGCCGCGCTCGGCTGCGTCGGCTGCCTCGGTCAATATTTGTGGTTCGAGGGGATGCGCCGCGCCCAAGCCTCGCTGCTCGCGCCGCTGGAATATTCGATGCTCGCCTATGCGATCGTCTGGGGCTGGCTCATCTTCGGCGACTGGCCGCAGACACGCACCCTCCTCGGCGCGGCGGTCGTGCTCTCCAGCGGGCTATTCGTTCTGCTGTTGGAAGCGCGGCGCTATCGTATCGCGGCGCGCGCGTAATGGCGTCCGCCGCCGGGCGGAAGTCCGAGTTTACGCGGGCCGCCTCATCCATTATCTCTCCGCCCTCGCGGGCCGCGTCGGCGATTTCCTCGAATCGTCGCGCGGCCCGGGTTTCTCGATTGTCGCGCGCCGACGGCGAATACGGCGTCCCTTTTCGCCACGCGCGCTAGGAGCCCGACATGGCTGCACGCACGAACGCCGTCCAACGCAAGGACGCGATCTGCTTTCTGTCCTCAGGGGCGCCGGAGGCCGACAACGCGCTCGCCACGCTCGTGGAGCGCTACGGCAATTGCTCTCCCGAAGAAGCCGACGTGATCGTCGCGCTGGGCGGAGACGGGCTGATGCTGCAGACGCTGCACCGGACGATGAATGCGCCCAAACCCATCTACGGCATGAATCGCGGTTCGGTCGGCTTCCTGATGAACGAATACGCTGACCGCGGGCTGCGCAAGCGCGTGGCCGCCGCGCGGCCTTCGATCATCCATCCCCTGCTGATGCGCGCAACGAATGTGGCCGGCGAGGAGACGACCGCACGGGCGATCAACGAGGTCTCGCTGTTGCGCCAGACCTACCAGGCCGCCAAGCTCGCCATCAGCGTCGACGGCGCCGTGCGCATGGCGGAACTGATCGCCGACGGCGTCCTGATTGCAACGCCGGCCGGCTCGACCGCTTACAATCTCTCCGCCAACGGCCCGATCCTGCCGCTCGACGCGACGCTTATGGCGCTGACGCCAATCTCCGCCTTCCGGCCTCGCCGTTGGCGCGGCGCCCTGCTGTCGGATCGCGCGCGCGTCACGATCGACGCGATGGAAGCCGACAAGCGTCCGGTCGCCGCGGTCGCCGACCACTTCGAGATCCGCGAAGTCGCACGCGTCGAGGTCGAGACCGACCACGCCACGTCGCTGATCCTGCTGCACGACCCCGGGCATTCGCTCGACGAGCGCATCTTGCGCGAGCAGTTCGGATATTGATCGCTGCGGCGCGCGGCAACGAAGGAGCGGCCGGATGGCTCGATGCGTGACGATTCTTCACGAGACGCTTCTCAGCCAGAAGCGCTTCCGTCTCACCAGGACGAAAGCCGAGATTGAGGAGGCGGATGGAACCCACCGCACCTTCGAGCACGAGATCTACTATTACGGGCGGGCGGCCGCGGTGCTGCTCTATGATCCCATCCGCGGTCTCGTTCGCCTAGTCCAGCAATTCCGCCTCGCGGCCTATCTCGCCGACGGCGCGCTCGACACGATCGAAGCCTGCGCCGGCATGCTCGACGGCGACGAGCCGGAGGCCTGCGTGATCCGCGAAGCCTTCGAAGAGACGGGCGTGCGTGTGCGCCATGCGACGCATGTCTTCGACGCCTACACGAGCCCCGGCGGCGTCACCGAGACCATCGCGTGCTTCGTCGCGCCCTACGGCGCGGAGGATTGCGTCGGCGAGGGCGGCGGCGTCGACGCCGACGAGCACATCGAGATCCTCGAAGTCCCGTTCGACCAGGCGCTCACGATGATCGAAAGCGGCGCCATCCGCGACGCCAAGACGATCGCCCTGCTGTACTACGCGAAGACAAAAGGCTGTTTTGACCCTTAGGACTTTTTGCGTTTAGTCTGAACCGTCCCCGTCATTGCGAGCGAAGCGAAGCAATCCAGCGGCGCCGACGATGCAAGTGGAGGAATGGATTGCTTCATCGCTGCGCTCTTCGCAATGACGATTCAACGTAACAACGCCTAGTCGATGTGGCGCGCGATGTTCTTCACTTGCTCGCCCCAGCCGCGATCGTTCATGCGAAACGCTTCCTCGCGCCGAGCTTCAGGGACGCGGTCAAAACCGGATTCGGTGATGACGAGTCGAGTTCCCGTATCCGTCGGCTGTAGCCGGAATTCGACGAGCGTCGGCTGCTCCCCCGAGTAATCCGCGTCGGGATCGATCGCGTAAGGGCGCCAGGTAAAGGCGAACAGCCGCTCCGGCTCGATCGCCTTCACCGTCGCTTGCCAGACGAGATGCTCATAGCCGGGATGCGCGATCTTGCCGCGCGCCGTCTCGCCGACCACGAACGGCCCCTCCAGGGCGACGCCAAACCATGCGCCGAACTCCCCGTGATCGGTCAAAGCGCGCCAGACGCGCGACACGGGCGCGGTGAGTTCGACGGACTTCTCAATGCGATCGCTCATGGGCGCCCCCCGTCGCTCCCATACCTACGCACCCCACGAGCAATCCGCAATCGCGCGTGGGCTTTTTGGCTCAGACCGCGGCGATTGGATTTACTGTTCGTCTGGGACGCAGCGATAGCCGTTCCCGTTCGGCGCATTGATTCCATGGAAGCCGGGCGAGCACTTGTCGACGTACCATTGCACCTTCGTCGCCGAAGTCTTGGCGATGGGCGGCGGCATCATCGCCGCTTGCGCGACCGCGTTAACGCACAGCAGGATCCCGACGGCGAAAGCGCTCTTCAATGCGGCGCGTTTCAACAACGTCATGTTCGTTTCTCCTGGGGCCGGCGCGGAACGCGCTCTCCCCGTTCCCCCATAGGAAACCATGAAGGTTTGCGGAAAACGTGGCGAGGGGCGGCGGCGCCGGCGCGGCGGCGATGATTTTTTCGCGAGGAATACGTCGCCGCGCCTCGGTCCAACCTCTCGCGATTGGCACAGACCGCAGCGGATGGAGCTTTGTCCGCCTCCCGCTCCGCCACAATGGCTAGCCGGCTGTCAGAACTCGCTCTTCTTCGGCCGATTGCGCTTGCGCGTCTGAACCTCGACGCGTGGGCCCTCGACGAGGCGCACCACCGCGCCCCAGAGTGTGCGAATGTCCTGCTCGGTGAGCGCCATGCGGTGGAGCATGTTGCGCAGGTTGCGCCGCATGCCAGGCTTCTTGGTGATGGGGCGGAAGAAGCCGGCGTCGTCGAGCTTGCCCTCGAGGAACTCGAAGAAGGCGAGCGTCATCTCGCGCGTCGCGGGCGGCGAAGCGGCGCGTGCGACGGCCGGCGTCGGCGGCGCATCGCCATGGGCGTTCTTGAACCATTCATAGCCGACGAGCAACACCGCCTGGGCGAGGTTGAGCGAGGCGTAGGCGGGGTTGGCGGGGAAGGTGAGAACGGCGTCGGCCACCGCGACCTCGTCGTTGTCGAGGCCGGTACGCTCGGGCCCGAACAGGACGCCACGTTTCTGCCCGGCCTCGGCCGTCTCCGCCATCGCGAAAGACGGGGCGACGACCGGCTTCATCTGGCCCCGTTCGCGCGCGGTCGCGGCGTAGAGAAAATGCAGGTCGCCGACCGCCGCCTCGAGGCTGTCGAACACGCGCGCCCCGTCGAGCAAATGCGCCGCCCCAGCGGCCGCCGCATAAGCGACGTCGCGATATTCGCCGACCCGCGGCCAGCCTTCCCTGGGATTGACGAGCCTCAAGTCGTCGAGGCCGAAATTCGCCATCGCGCGGGCGCACATGCCGATATTCACGGCGAGCTGCGGGCGCACGAGGATAACCGCTGGCCCGCCGGCGAACACCGCTCTGCTCCGATCCGTTCCGGCGCCGACCATGGCTCTAAGCCCCTGCTGCCCGGGAGGCGTGGAAACGCCGCGCGATCTCGCGCGCGACGACGCCGCTGGAATCGATCGGCTCATAGGAGAAGCGTTCGATCGCGCCGGCGAAGCGCCGCACCGCGCCCAATCGCTGCAAAGCGTCGATCGCGCCGGCGAGCTTGCGCGATCCGCCGCCCGAGGGTTCGAAGACATGCACCGGCGCGCCGGTTGCGGTCGCCTCGCCAACCATATTGGCGCTATCGCCGGTCACCAGGATGGCGTCGGCGAGGGCGAGAAGGGAAGCGTAGGGGTTGTCGCCGTGCCCATCCCAGACGAACCCGGGCGCATCGCCAATCCCCTTGCGCACCGCCGCGATGAGGTCCGGCGTCGTGCGGCGGGAGGGCGTCGCCGCCACTCTGTAGCCTTGAGCGACGATCGCGCGGACCGCTTGCTCGAGCCGCGCGACATCCTCGGCGGTAAAATGCTGAGCGCCGCTCGGGCCGCCCAGCACGATCGCGCAGCGCGGCCCCGGCACGGCGGCGACCCGCGAATCGGGCTCGGCGCGAACCGCCGCGAGCCGGCGCGGCGAGAAGGGATGCGGCGAGGTGAGAGTCGTCAGGACGTTGGGCCCGCGCAAGCTATCGTGCTCGGGCGTCCAGATGAGGTCCATGCTGGCGCGCGAGAAGCGCGGATCCTGGAGATACGCCGCGAACACGCGCGCGCCCCCTGCGCGCTTGAAGGCGCGGATATAAGGCACGGTGACCCGTCCGCAGGCGATCACGACATCCGGCAGCGGCTCTTTCAGAAGCACCCCGTCGCGCGGGTCGACCGGCCCGTAGGGCGCAAGGCGGCCAAACAGCCAGCGCGGCTCGACCGACTGTTTCTGATAGGGGACGCCGAGCGCCTCGGCGACCCCGATCGCATTGGTCTCGTGCCCCGCTTTGCCGGAGCCGAGCAGCAGGACACGCACGCCCTCGTCAAGCCGCGCGTCCGGCATGGATGATTAGAGCCCCATCTGCCCCGGCAGCCATTGCGCGAAGCTCTGAGCGAGCGTCTCGACCCGGCGGCGCGTAATGTCCAATTGATAGGGCAAATTCTGGTAGGTGTTGGCGCCGACCGCGGAGTACAGCGGATAGGACGCGATCTGCTGGCCGCGGGGGCTCAGCACGATGGCCTGTCCCTGGATGCCGTCGATCGCGTCGGCGACCGGATTGCCGAACGTGGAGTGCTCGGGCCCGAGGAAAACCTCGTCGATCCGCGCCACCAGCGTCGGCGCGCCGCGGTCGCCGGGCGCGAGATAGCGCGCAAAGGAGTGATGCAGCGCCGCCGGCAACACCGCCGCGACCCAGTTCGCGTAGTCGTCGCCTCCGTTGCTGCGCAACGGCGTGACATCGACGCGGATCGCGCTGAAGCGCGCGCCTTCCGGCGCGGCGAGCGCGACGCCCGGCGCCAGCACGAGTGCAGCCACGGCCGTCAGCGCGGCGCGGCGCGTCACAAGGCGATTGTCCATCGTAGTCCTCTCCTGAGCTACGCCCAATGCCCGTGCAGCGGGCGTGCTGCTCAGATATACGCCACCTTGAGGATTTCGTAGCTTTTGCCGCCGCCCGGCGTATTCACTTCCACGCTATCGCCGACCTTCTTGCCGATCAGCGCTCGGGCGGTTGGAGACGAGACGGAGACCCTGCCCGCCTTCACGTCCGCCTCCAATTCGCCGACGATCTGGAACACCTTCTCGGCCTCGGTGTCCTCGTCGATCATCGTGACCGTCGCACCGAATTTGATAGTCGAGCCCGAGAGCTTGGAGACGTCGATCACCTCGGCGCGCTGGAGCAGATCCTCGAGCTCGACGATGCGGCCTTCGTTCAGCGACTGCTGCTCCTTGGCCGAGTGGTATTCGGCGTTCTCCGAAAGGTCGCCGTGGGCGCGCGCTTCCGAGATCGCCTGAATGATGCGCGGACGCTCGACCTGCTGAAGCCTCAAGAACTCAGCCTCCAGGGCGGCGTGGCCGGCGACTGTGATCGGAAATCTTTCCATCGCTTAACCTGCCTCGAATCCCAAAACCTTTGGCCCGCGATCGGCGCCGACGCGGCGGATCACGCGAAATAGTCCTGCAACGCTCGGACTTCAAGATCGCCGGCCAGAGTAGCCTTGATGCCCTCGGTAGCCGCGATCGCCCCCGAAAGTGTGGTATAGTAGGGCGTTTTTTGCAAGAGGGCCGCGCGCCGGAGCGGTTTCGAGTCGCTGAGCGAGGTCGCGCCCTCGGTGGTGTTGAACATGATCTGGACGCCCCCGTTGCGCACCGCGTCGGCGGCGTGCGGACGACCTTCCGAGACCTTGTTGACTTTGATCGCCGGCACGCCCTGCTGCTCGAGGTAGCGCTGGGTGCCCGCCGTCGCGATCACCTTGAATCCCAAGGCGCAGAGCGCGCGCAGCGGCTCGACGATGCCCGGCTTGTCGGCGTCGCGCAGCGAGACGAAGATCGTGCCGGAGCGCGGCAGCATCGCGCCCGCCCCGAGCTGGCTCTTGGCGAAGGCGATTTCGAAATTGCGGTCGACGCCCATCACCTCGCCCGTCGAGCGCATCTCCGGGCCGAGCACCGTGTCGACGCCCGGGAAGCGCGCGAAGGGGAACACCGCCTCCTTGACGCCGACGTGCCCAGGAACCCCCGGCCTCAGCTTGAAGGACGCCAGGCTTTCCCCCGCCATCACGCGGCTCGCGACCTTGGCGATCGGCTGGCCGATCACCTTGGCGACGAAAGGCACGGTGCGCGACGCCCTCGGATTGACCTCGAGGACATAGATTTCACCGTCCTTCAACGCATATTGGACGTTCATCAAGCCGCCGACGTCGAGCGCGAGGGCGAGCTTGCGGGTCTCCTCCTCGAGACGGGTGATCGTCTCGGCTGTGAGCGAACGGGGCGGCAGCGAACAGGCGCTGTCGCCGGAGTGGATGCCCGCCTCCTCGATATGCTCCATGATCCCGGCGACGAAGACGTCCTTGCCATCGCACAAAGCGTCGACGTCGATCTCGATGGCGTCGGAGAGATAGCGGTCGAACAGCAGCGGGTTCTTACCGAGGACGGTGTTGATCTGGCCGGTCTTGTCGTTGGGATAGCGCGCCTTCACGTCGGCCGGCACGAGGCTCGGCAGCACGCCGAGCAAATAGTCGTCGAGCGCGCCCTCGTCGTGGATGATCGCCATCGCCCGGCCGCCGAGCACGTAGGACGGGCGCACCACCAGCGGCAGGCGGAGATCGGCCGCGATCAGGCGCGACTGCTCGACCGAGTAGGCGATGCCGTTCTTGGGCTGCTTCAAGCCCAGCTTGTCGAGCAGGCGCTTGAAGCGGTCGCGGTCCTCGGCGAGGTCGATCGAATCGACCGAGGTTCCCAGGATCGGCGCGCCTGACTGCTCGATCGCGTGGGCGAGCTTCAGCGGCGTCTGGCCGCCGAACTGGACGATGACGCCCTTCAGCGTCCCCGCCTCGCGCTCCTTCTGAAGGATGGCGAGCACGTCCTCGGCGGTCAGCGGTTCGAAATACAGGCGATCCGACGTGTCGTAGTCGGTCGACACGGTCTCCGGATTGCAGTTGATCATGATCGTCTCGTAGCCCTTTTCGCGTAGGGCGAACGAGGCGTGGCAGCAGCAATAGTCGAATTCGATGCCCTGCCCGATGCGATTCGGGCCGCCGCCGAGGATGACGATCTTCTCCCGTTCCGACGGCTCCGCCTCGCACGCCGGCTTGCCGGCGAAGGGGGCCTCATAGGTCGAATACATGTAGGCGGTCGGCGAGGCGAACTCGGCCGCGCAGGTGTCGATGCGCTTATAGACCGGCGTCACGCCCAGAGCGGCGCGGGTCTTGGCGACCTCGGCCTCGCTGACGCCCGCGAGCGCCGAAAGCCGCGCGTCGGAAAAGCCGGCCGCCTTGAGGAGGCGCAGATTGTCCGCATCGCCAGGCAGGCCAAACCGGCGGATTTTCCCTTCGAGCCGCACGATGTCGGCGAGGCGCTCGATAAACCAGGGATCGATCCGCGTAATCTCGTGGATTTCCGCGACGCTCATGCCGAGACGCAGCGCCTGGGTGACGTTGAGCAGCCGGTCCGGCGTCGGTTTGCCGATCGCCGCGCGCAAAGCGTTGTGGTCGTCGCCCTTGCCGAGGCCCTCGATCTCGATCTCGTCGAGGCCGGTGAGGCCCGTCTCCAGCGAACGCAGCGCCTTCTGCAGCAATTCGCCGAAAGTGCGGCCGATCGCCATCGCCTCGCCGACCGATTTCATCGCGGTGGTCAGCACGGGATCGGCGCCCGGGAACTTTTCGAAGGCGAAGCGCGGGATCTTGGTGACGATGTAGTCGATCGTCGGCTCGAAGGACGCCGGCGTCGCCCCGCCCGTGATGTCGTTGGCGATCTCGTCGAGCGTGTAGCCGACCGCGAGCTTGGCGGCGACCTTGGCGATTGGAAAGCCGGTCGCCTTCGAGGCGAGCGCGGACGAGCGCGAGACGCGCGGGTTCATCTCGATGACGATCATCCGCCCGTCCGCCGGGTTGACGGCGAACTGCACGTTCGAGCCGCCGGTCTCGACGCCGATCTCGCGCAACACCGCCAGCGAGGCGTCGCGCATGATCTGGTATTCCTTGTCCGTCAGGGTCAGCGCCGGGGCGATGGTGATGGAATCGCCGGTGTGCACGCCCATCGGGTCGATGTTCTCAATCGAGCAGACGATGATGCAATTGTCCGCCTTGTCGCGGACCACCTCCATCTCGAATTCCTTCCAGCCGAGGACGCTCTCCTCGATGAGCACCTCGTCGGTCGGCGACGCGTCGATGCCGCGCTCGACGATCTCGATGAACTCGCTCTTGTTGTAGGCGATGCCGCCGCCGGTGCCGCCCATGGTGAAGCTCGGCCGGATAATGGCGGGCAGCCCGATGTCGTCGAGGGCGACGAGCGCTTGGGCGAGCGTCTTGATGTGATGCGAGCGCGGCGTGGCGAGACCGATCTTGGTCATCGCCTCGCGGAACAATTCGCGGTCCTCGGCCTTGTCGATCGCCTCGGCGGTGGCGCCGATCATCTCGACGTCGAACTTCTCGAGAACTCCCATCTTCTTGAGCGACAGCGCGCAATTGAGCGCCGTTTGCCCGCCCATGGTCGGCAGCAGGGCGAAGCCGCCCGGGACGGCGTAGCGCTCGGCGGCGATGATCTTGGCGACGACCTCGGGGGTGATCGGCTCGATATAGGTGCGATCCGCCATGTCGGGATCGGTCATGATGGTGGCGGGGTTCGAATTGACCAGAACGATGCGGTAGCCCTCGGCGCGCAGCGTTTTGCACGCCTGGGTGCCGGAATAGTCGAACTCGCAGGCCTGCCCGATGATGATCGGTCCAGCGCCGACGATCAGGATAGTGGAAATGTCGGTCCGCTTCGGCATCAGGTCCTCTGGGTCGGCGCGCCCGCGCCGGCGCGCAAAAAAAGGCCGCGCCGCGGCTCCTCGCCGCGAGGCGTCCTCATTCGAAAGGCTTTGGACTTTCCATTTTGGGAAAATCCGGCCCTGCGGCCGCCGTCCGCCCTGGCCAGCGGCGCGCCGCCGGCCCTAGTAGACGAGATTCCGGGCCGGGGGAAGAGCGCCGGGGCGCTCGCGACGCGATCCACGCCGCCTAGTTGTTGATCGACGTGGCGCCTTCTCGCCACGCTGTCGCCCAATCCATCGCGATCATCGTAGAATCAAAATTACAGCGGGGTGCACCTATGACGAAGGCGATGCGCGTTCTCCTCCTCGCGTTCCTCATGGCCGCGACCTCTGCTCGGGCTGAAACGCCGGCGGCGCCCGCCAATGGGAGCGCCCTGACCCCCGCCGAAGCCGAGCGGGCGCTCGAAGTGCTCAACGATCCCGCCAAGCAGGCGCAGTTGCTCGACACGCTGCGCGCCGTCGCCAAGGCCGCGCCAGCGGCTGCATCCGCGGCGCCCAATGCCCACGCGCACCACGGTCGATTGTCCCTGAGGCCGAATGGTCTCGGCGCCCAGTTCGTGGTGCTGGCGGCCCAGTGGGCGAAAGATGTCTCGAGCGAACTCGCGGACACGGCGGGCGCGGCCGCCAACCTGCCCGCGCTCGAGAGCGGGGCTGCTGTTCTTCTTGCGGACCCCGCGGCCCGCAGCGAAGCGCTCGAGGCGATTTGGCGCACCGTCCTGGTACTCGGATGCGCATTCCTCGCCGAGGCGCTGCTCGCCCTGGCGTTGCGCCGTCAGCGCGACCGCCTCGAGGTGGGCATAACTCGCGGCAAGGCCGACGGACACGAGGCTTCGCCGGAGGGCGATCCTCCACCCCGAGAGAGCCACGACGCGACCGACGATTGGCGGCTCATGCGACGGCTCCCGCTCGCGCTGCTGAGGCTCACCCTCTCCCTTCTGCCGGTCGGCGCCTTCGCAGCGGCGGGCGGCCTCCTGGTCTTGGCCCAGCTCGAAGCGTCAGATATGACCCGCGTCATCGTTCTCGAGGCGCTTGAAGCCTACGTCGTGTTCCGCGCGATCCTGTGCGCCATTCGAATGCTCGCCTCGCCCGCGAACCGTCGACTTCGCCTGCTCCAGGTCAGCGACGAGGCCGCCGCCGACATCGAGAACTGGGCCCGCTGGGTCGCGGGCGTCGCGGTCGTCGGCGGGGCGCTGGCCGAGACCGCGCAGTTGCTCGACGCGGACGCCCAACTGCATAGCGCCATTGTCCGGGCCAGCGCATTCGTGCTTGGCGCAATCGCCTTGACCCTCGTGCTGCGCCGTCGCGCGGCGATCGCGCAAGCCATCCGCCCGCAGGACAGCGCCCACGAGCGGTGGACGGGGTTGCGCAACCGGCTCGCCGACACCTGGCACTATCTGGCGATCGCCGTCATCGTGATGTTCTGGCTCGTGTGGACGGTCGTACAGCAAGACGGCTTCGCCCGCTCGCTGCAACTCGTCGCCGTCAGCGTCGGCGTGCTGATCTTCGCGCGTCTCGTCTCGATCGTCGCGCTCGGCCTGTTCGATCGCGCTATCCACCTCAGTCGCGATCTCGCCGCGCAATTTCAAAAGGCCGGCGGCCGCGCCGGCCGCTACGTTACGCTGATGCGCGCGCTGATCCGCTTCGCGGTCGGTTGGGCGACTCTGGTCTCGTTGCTCGAAGTCTGGGGCTTCGACGCGATCGCATGGTTCGAGGGAAGGGCGATCGGCGCCCGCGTCGTCTCCGCGCTTCTCACCATCGGCGCCGCATCCGCGCTCGCAGTCTGCGTCTGGGAAGGCGTCAACACGGCGATCGAACGGCATCTCGCGCGCCTGTCGCGCGAGGCGCGATACGCTCGGGCGGCGCGGCTGCGCACGCTGCTGCCGCTGCTGCGCACCACGATCCTGGTGGTCGTCGTCGGCATCGTCGGGCTGACCGTGCTGAGCGAGATCGGCGTCAACGTCGCGCCGCTGCTCGCGGGCGCCGGCATCGTCGGCATCGCGATCGGCTTCGGCTCGCAGAAGCTCGTCCAGGACCTCATCACCGGCCTGTTCCTGCTGCTCGAAAACGCCGTGCAAGTCGGCGACTGGGTGACGGTCTCTGGCCTGTCGGGTAGCGTGGAGAATCTCTCCATCCGCACCATCCGGCTGCGCGCGAGCGACGGTTCGGTCCACATCGTGCCCTTCAGCTCGGTCACCAGCGTCACCAACTCGAATCGCGGCGTCGGCAACGCCGCGGTCAGCGTCAGCGTGGCCTTCGACGAGGATACGGATCGCGTCGGCGAGGCGCTGCGGCAGATCGCCGTCGAGATGCGGCATGAGGAGAAGTTCAAGGCCGCCATGCTGACCGACCTGCAATTCTGGGGCGTCGACAAGGTCGACGGCGTCAGCGCGACGCTGGTCGGTCAGATCGTCTGCACCGACACCGGCCGCTGGGAGGTGCAGCGCGAGTTCAACCGGCGCATGAAGCAGCGCTTCCAGCAGCTTGGCATCGCCATTTCGCCGCCCAACACGTCCGTGATGATCCAGGCGGCCGCCCGCCCCACCGCCTCGCCGTCGCCGGAAAGCGAAGAAGAATCCGGGCCTTCGCGCGATCGACCGACGGCCAATATGAGATTTGCGCGCGGATGACCGCGCCTCACTCCTCCGGTTCGGTGGCGAAGGTCAGGGGATGGCCGCTCGCGCGCGCCATGTCGGTCGCTCGCGTCGCCTTGGTCTCGGCGACGTCGCGCGTGAACACCGCGACCACGCAGACGCCGAGGCGGTGCGCCGTCATCATCACGCGATAGGCTTGCTCCTCGCTGAGCCGGAACTCCGCCTTCAGCACCGTCACGACGAAATCGCGCGGCGTGTAATCGTCGTTGAGCAACATGACTTTATGCAGGCGCGGACGCTCGGTCTTGGCCCGTGTCTTGACGCGCGGCTTGGCGCCAGTGTCGCTCATCGCCGTGGCTCCCGCTCGTCCCTGCCGATCGACCCTCCCGATATTTCCGCCTTTCACGGTGGCGAAAATGTGGAGTGCGCCGCCTGTGTCAGCCAAAACGCTGGCGCGCCTTTTCGCGCGCTTTGGCGGCTTCCTGCTCGCGATCGCGCGGCGGCTGGTGTGTGTGGAGCGAGGCGATCAGCCGACGCGCGGCGGCCGCAACCTCCTCGACGGCCATCTCGAAGGCCGCGGCGTTGGCCTGCGAGGGGTGGGTGAAGCCGCTGAGCTTGCGAACAAACTGCAACGCCGACGCTTGGATCTCATCCTCGCTCGCCGGCGGATCGAAGTTGAAAAGGGTTTTGATGCTGCGACACATGGAAACGCCTCCCTCGCAACCGTCAGCCGCACCCATGGCGCTGCGCCGGGCCATGCGCTAACGTTGCTCTGGGCTTCCGCCTTCGCGGACCCCTTGCGAGTTCGTCGCCGATGAACTGCGCCAGTTGCGGAAGCGACATTCAGAGCGGCTTTGCGTATTGCCCGAAATGCGGCGCAAAGCAACCGCGCGCCTGCGCTCGCTGCGGCAATCCTTGTCCACCGGACTTCGCGTTTTGCCCGAAGTGCGGCGCCGCGGTCGGCGGACAGCAGGAGGCGCCGGCGTCCCGCCCTGCCCCAGGCCCCGAGCGCCGTCGACCGGCGGCAGGCAAAGTGGAGCCCGACGCCGACCGGCGCACGGTGACGGTCCTGTTCGCCGATCTCAGCGGCTTCACCGCATTGAGCGAACAGCTCGATCCCGAGGTGATGCAATCGCTCCAGAACGAGCTGTTCGAGGAATTGACGGCGGCGGTGGAGAGCTTTGGCGGCTTCGTCGACAAGTTTATCGGCGACGCGATGCTGGCGCTGTTCGGCGCGCCGCTCGCCCATGAGGACGATCCGGAGCGGGCGCTGCACGCGGCGCTGGACATGGTGAAGCGCGCGGCGCGGATCGGCGCCGAGTGGCAGGCGCGGGCGGGCTCGGCGCTCGCGCTGCACATCGGCGTCAACACGGGGCCGGTGGTCGCCGGCGGCATCGGCGCGGGCGACGCCAGGGCCTATTCGGTGACCGGCGACACGGTGAACACGGCGCAGCGGCTCCAGGCGCTGGCGGGACCGGGGGAAGCGCTGGTCGGCCCCCTTACCTACCGCCTGACGCGGCACGCCTTCGCCTATGATTCCCTCGGCGCGTTGGCGCTGCGCGGCAAGGTCGGCGCCGTCCTGGTGCACCGCCTCCTCGAACCGCTCGAGGAGCCGCGCGCCGCGCGCGGGCTCGAGGCGCTCGGCCTCAGCGCGCCGATGATCGGACGCGACGCGGAGCTCGCCCGCATCCTGGACTGTCTCGACGCCGCATGTCGCGGCGGCGCCCAATTGGTGCGGCTGAGCGGCGAGGCGGGAATCGGAAAATCGCGGCTGGTGAACGAATTCCTCTCCCGAATGCGCGACGAGGCCCGTTTCGCCGAGGTCGCCGTCCGCCGGGTCGCCTGCTCCTCGCTCGGCGAGCAATCTTACGGCACCCTCGCAGCCGTGCTGCGCAGCGCGACCGGGATCGGACAGAAGGACACGCCGGCGCAGACGCGCGTCAATCTCGCCGCCCTGATGACGGAGCTTCGTCTCACTCCGGACGAAGGCGACCGTCTGATGCCGCTTCTGTTCTATGTTCTCGGGCTCGGCGAGCCGGACGTCGCGCTGCGGCATGTCGAGCCGGAGCAACTGCGTCGGCAAATTCTGTTCGCGACGCGCACGATCTTCGAACGGCGGCTCGCGCTCTCGCCGCTGCTGATCGTCATCGAGGACCTGCATTGGGCCGATTCCACATCGCTCGAGACGCTGCGGTTCCTGATCGACCGGCTCGAAAGAAGCCGGCTGATGCTGGTGGTGACGCATCGCCCGCTGTTCGAGGCGGACCATTTGGACGCCTGCCGAACCGGCCTCACCGCGCTCCGGCTCGCCCCGTTAGGGCAGTCTGACGGACGGCGCCTGCTTTCGGAATTGTTCGGTCCTGCCTGGAGCGAGATCGCGCGCGACCTCAGCCAGCGCATCCTCGAGCGCGCCGGCGGCAACCCGCTGTTCGTCGAGGAGATCGTGCGCGGCCTCATCGAGGTCGGCGCGCTGACCCGAGACGGCGCGGTTTGGCGCGTCACCGACCAGGAGGCGGCGGCGGAAATTCCGGTCAACATTCACGCCATGCTGCTGGCGCGCATGGACCGTCTGCCGCAGGAGGCGCGCAGGCTGGCCCAGGAAGCGGCGGCGATCGGCCCGCGCTTCGACGCCGCCTTGCTCAAGACCATCGCCGCGGGACCGGGGAAAGTGGATGCGGGCCTCGATCTCCTCTGCGAAGCCGAGATCCTCGAAGAGGTCGTCGGCGTCAGTTCGGTTTCGCCGCAGGCGTATCGCTTCACGCAGACGATGCTGCACGACGTGATCTATCAGAATCTTCTGCTGCAGCGGCGCACGGAAATGCACGCCCGCATCGGCGACGCCTTGGAGCGGCTGCATGGAGAATGTCCGGTCCGGCTCGAAGATCTCGCCCTGCTCGGCCATCACTTCAGCCTGACTGACGCCAAGACGAAAGGAGCTCGCTACCTGACGGCGGCCGGCGACCGCGCGCGGGAGATCTACGCCAACGACGACGCCATTCGCCTCTATCGCCAGGCGCTCACCGCGCTGACGAGCATCGCCGATTTCGGCCCCGAGCGCCTCGCGCTGTGCGAACGCATCGCCGATCTTTGCGCGCCCGCGGGCCAGCGCGAGATCGCCCAGGAGCACTATCAAATGGTGCTGACCGTGTACGGCGGCGCCGACGACCGGCCCGCTTCGGCGCGCATCCTGCGCAAGCTCGGCCGCCTGCTGTGGGATGCGGGCAAGCGCGACCAGGCGGAGGCGCACTACGGCAAGGCCGCCGAGCTCTTGGAGGGGACGAACGCGACGATCGAGCGGGCGCATCTGATGCAAGAGCGCGGCCGTCTGGCGTTTCGGATGGGCGATCAAGCGGCAGCCGCGAAATGGGTGGACGAAGCGCTCGGCTGCGTCGAATCGCTTGCCGCCGACGTCGGTACGGAGGCCGGGATCGAGGCGGCGCGCGCCACCGCCGAAGCACTCAACACCAAGGGCGTCGCCTTGGCGCGGCTCGGGCGGAATCGCGACGCGCTGCGCGAGGTCGAGCGGAGCGTCGCGGTCGCAGAGGCGGCCGGCCTCGTCGGCGTCGCCTGCCGCGGCTACACCAATCTCGGCGTGCTCTACACCGTGATCGATCCGAGACGCGCGATCGAAGTCAGCCAGCGCGGCCTCGATCAAGCCCGGCGGATCGGCGATCTCGGCTTCCAGGCCCGTCTGCTCGCCAATCTCGCGGTCGCCTATTGCACCTTCACCGACCGTTGCGCGAAGGAAGGCGTTCCGGCCGCCGAAAAGGCGATCGAGATCGACCGCGCGCTCGATCAGCGCGACCATCTGCCCGTGCCGTTGATCGTGCTCGGCCAGATCCACCAGTGCCACGGCCGGCCGGATCTGGCGCGGCGCTTCTATCACGAGGCGCTCGACGAGGCTCGGCACACCGGCGATCCGCAAATGCTGTTTCCGTGCTACGATGGATTGGCGACGCTGAGCCTCGACCTGAACGACCTCGCCGAAGCGGACCGCTATTTCGCTCTGGCGCAACAGGTTTGCGCCGATCATGGGCTTGAACCGGACTCTCTGATCGCGCTGCCGTTTCTCGATTAGTCGGGGGCATGCCGAAATTCTGGAAACTCGACCGGAGAAGGAGATCGAAATGTCCGAACGCCTTTCCGACAGGCCGGTGCAACCGGGCCAACAAGCGCCGAACTTCGTGCTCGACGCGATCACGCGAGAAGGCAAGATCTCGCTTGAGGATTTCCGCGGCCGCAACCCCGTCCTGGTGGGCTTGTTCCGCGGTTTGCACTGCCCCTTCTGCCGGCGTCACATCGCGGCGACTGCGCAACTCGGCGGCGCGCTGCGCGAGAAGGGAGTCGAGAGCCTGACGGTGGTCAATACGCCCATCGAGCGGGCGCGGCTCTATTTTCGCTATCATCCGCTGCCCAATCTGCTCGCGGCGTCCGACCCGCAGCGCGCGTCCCATCGGGCCTTTGGGTTGCCCACGATCGAATTCACGGAAAGCGAGAACGATTGGCCGCGCAAGGTCAGTCTCGATGTCGCAAAGTCGATGCAAATCGAATTGCCGGACGAATTGCCGGAGCCGATGGACCCGTTCACGGCCTCCGCCATTCTCAATGAGAAGGACCGCTACGAGGTTACCGAAGACGACGAGCGCATGATGGCGAGCGGCAGCAACGGGCAATTGATCGGCCAGTTCCTCATCGACCGGGAAGGCGTCGTGCGCTGGATCTTCACGGAGTACGCCGAGGACGGACGCAAGATGTTCGCGGCCCCCACTCCGAATGAATTGATGTCGGCGGCCTCGCAAATCGCTTGAGCGCGGGTCGAGGCCCGTCATTGCGAGCGCAGCGAAGCAATCCATTTGCGCCAACGATGCAAGCGGAGGAATGGATTGCTTCGTCGCTGCGCTCCTCGCAATGACGATCCTGCGAAGGCGAGCGCCCGCCCTAGACTAACTCGCATACAGCCCCTTGTACGCCTCGCGCAGCGCCGCCTTCTGCACCTTGCCCATCGCGTTGCGCGGCAGTTCGTCGACGAAGATCACCCGCTTGGGCGCCTTGTAGCGCGCGAGGCGCCCTTCGAGCGCGGCGAGCGTTTCGGCCTCGGTCAGCCGAACGCCCGCTTCCAGCACGACGACGGCGGTGACGCCTTCGCCGAAGTCGGGATGCGCGACGCCGATGACGGCGCTCTCGACAACGCCGGCAAGTGCGTCGATCTCACCCTCGATCTCCTTGGGATAGACGTTGAAGCCGCCGGAGATGATGAGATCCTTGGCGCGTCCGACGATATGCACGTACCCGTCCGCGTCGATCTTGCCGAGATCGCCGGTGATGAAGAATCCGTCGGGACGAAACTCGGCCGCGGTCTTTTCCGGCATGCGCCAATAGCCCTTGAACACGTTGGGTCCTTTGACCTCGATGACGGCGACGTCGCCTTGCGCGAGTTCGGCGCCCGTCTCGGCGTCGGCGATGCGCAGCGAGACGCCGGTTAAGGGAAAGCCGACGGTTCCCGGCCGGCGCTCGCCGTCATAGGGGTTCGACGAGATCATGTTGGTCTCGGTCATGCCGTAGCGCTCGAGGATCGCGTGACCCGTCTTTTCGCGCCAGCGCTGATGCGTCTCGGCGAGCAGCGGCGCCGAACCGCTGACGAAGAGCCGCATGTGGGCGCTCGCCTCGCGCGTGAGGCCGGGATGCTCGAGAAGGCGGGTGTAGAAGGTCGGCACGCCCATCAGCGCGGTGGCGCGCGGCATCGCGTTCACCACCGCGTCCGCGTCGAAGCGCGGCTGGAAGATCATCGTCGCGCCCGCCAAAAGCGCGACGTTGGTCGCAACGAAGAGGCCGTGCGTGTGAAAAACCGGCAGCGCGTGGATGAGCGCGTCGCGTTCGGTGAAGCGCCAGAGATCGACGAGAACGCTCGCGTTCGACGCCAGATTCTCATGCGTCAGCATCGCGCCCTTCGACCGGCCGGTCGTGCCCGAGGTGTAGAGGATGGCGGCGAGATCGTCGGCTTCACGCGGAACGGTCGCGAACTTCGCCGAGGCGGCCGCGATGCGCTCGGCGAGCGTGCCGTCGCGCTTTGCGCCCAAACTCTCCACCGCCTTCAGGCCGAGCTTGGCGGCGAGTTCGCGCAACGGTCCGAGCGAAGCGGGACCGCAGACGGTGAGCGCCGGGACGGAATCGGAGAGGAAGTATTCGAGTTCGGCCAGCGTATAGGCGGTGTTGAGCGGCAGCAGCGCGGCGCCGGCCTTCAGACACGCGAGGGCGAGCACGATCATGTCGGGCGATTTGTCGATCTGCACCGCGACGCGGTCGCCGGGTTCGACCCCGATTTCGGCGAGCGCATTGGCGGCCTGGCCGGCGCGCGCGAACAATTCGCCATAGGTCAATGATGCGCCCTCCGGGGCGTCGAATGCGAGCTTGTCGATCCGCGGCGCGCGGGCGACGAAAAGGTCGAAGAGATTGGCGGACATAGGGATTGCGGCGCCCTCCATTGGCTTGACGAATCGGGCGCGGCGCGCGCTGATGCGGGCGTTGACCCTTGTTATGACGTTGCATGCGGCTCCGACCGTGGGACGCATCGGGACGAGTATAGACGTCGCGGCATGCGACGCCAGAGAGACTCGGCGTCAGCCGCTCGCTTTGCCCGTTGCGATCCCAAGATCCGAGCGAGGGAGACCCGGACGATGGCGGTGAACGAGAAGGCGCTGCGCGCCGCGATTGTCGCGCAATGTCGGGCGCTCAACGCTTCCGGTCTCAACCAGGGCTCCGCCGGCAATATTTCGGCGCGCCTCGGCGAGGCGATGCTGATCACGCCGAGCGCGATCCCCTACGACGCGATGCGGCCGGAAATGATCGCGACGATGCCGCTCAATGGCGAATACGGCGCATGGTCGGGCCCGCTCAAGCCGTCGACCGAGTGGCGCTTCCATCTCGACATTCTGCGCGCGCGGCCCGACGTCGGCGCGATCGTGCATTGCCACCCTCCCTACGGCACAGCGCTGGCCATGCTGCACAAGCCGATCCTTGCGGCCCACTACATGATCGCGCTGTTCGGCGGCCCGATCGTCGAATGCACGAAATACGCGCCCTACGGGACCAAAGAACTCTCCGATCTTGCAATCGCCGGCCTCGCAGACCGCCACGCCGTCCTGCTCGGCAACCACGGCGTGATCGCCACCGGCGCGACACTCGAAAGCGCCATGCATCGCGCCATCGAACTCGAGGCGCTGGCGCGCATGTATTATCTCGCGATCGCCATCGGCCGCCCGGCGATCCTCTCCGACGAGGAGATCGCCCGCATCGTCGAACGTTTTAGGAGCTACGGCGGCGGGACCGACGCGCAGAAGGCGCCAGCGCCGGCCAAGCAGCGCGCGGGGGCCAAGGCGGCGGCGACGAAGCGCGGAATGAAGAAGGCGACGGGGAAGAAGGGGCGGGTGCGGGCGGCGGGCGCCGGCTAGTGGTCAAAATCTACCCTGGCTGCAGTCGACTCCGTTGCTGACCTTTGCTGCATGGCTAAAATGACCCCGGACATGCGGGACTGGAACCACGTGATCATTCAGGCCTGTCTCAACGGCGCGCGCGCCAGCGGCTTCCATCGGCGGCTTCCGCTCAATTCGGAAGACATGGCGCGCGATAGTGCGTCCTGCACCGCCGCCGGCGCGGCGGAACTCCACCTTCACCCCCGTGGCGCCGACGGGAAGGAAAGCCTGGCGGCCGTGGACACTACCATTCTTGCCGTTCGCCGCACCTGCCCCGGCACGCTTGTCGGCGTGTCAACGGGAGCCTGGATCGAGAACGACGAGGATCAAACCCGAGATTGCATCGCCCGGTGGAATGAACTGCCGACTACGCCTCGGTGAATTTGTCGGAGCGCGACGCGCCGGCCGTCATGGAACGGCTTCGGGATCGGGGGATCGGGATCGAGGCAGGCCTCGCCTCCGTCGCCGATGCGGAGCGCTTTGTGAAACTTCCCGATCGCGGTCGGGTTTTACGCATCCTGATCGAAATCGAGGAACAGGACTGGGGCGTCGCGCGCCGGATTGCGGACGACATCACCGCGGTGCTCGACCGCGCTGGCTTGCGACGACCCATCCTCCTGCATGGCTTCGATGCGACAGTGTGGCCCGTTGTCGAGCTTGCACGTCAACGCCGCTGGTCGACGCGGGTCGGACTCGAGGACGGGAAGTATCTCATGGTTGGAACGACAGCATCCGACAATACCGCGCTGGTGACCGCCGCAGTCGCGATATTCCGCGCCGCGCTCCCAAATTAAGTCTCCCGGTGGCGATCGGCTGCTTCCCTCCACTGTGGCTCTCTCAAGGAGGCGCCATAAGCGGAATATAGCAGCACGCTTGCAATGGTCGTTGGTCGAGAAAACCAGAGCATCCCGCTATTATATTGAACCGTCATTGCGAGAAGCGAAGCGACGAAGCAATCCATGCATCCGCTTGCATCGTCGGCGCCACTGGATTGCTTCGCTCCGCTCGCAATGACGGGGATGGTACAAATAAAGTGCAAAATGGGCTGGAAAGCGACGGGCCGATTGACGCCGCAATTCGACCAAGATCGAACTCTATTCTTGCTCTTGGTGGATTTACAATTCAGCGGTATCCGCCCCAACACCGTTTCATGTCTGCATGGCTTACCTAGCAAGGAGGAGCGCATGAAGTACATGATTGAATACAAAGTCAGAAATCAAGGCCTCACGCACGATCAGAACATAACAAACGCGGAAGCGCTACTGAACGCTTTCAGCAAGTGGAAGCCGGAGGATGGCCTGAATATCCACGCATTCCTGGCCAAGCCCAACAACGGCGGTTACGTACTGGTCGAGGCGGACGACCCCAAGGTGGTCGCCTCGTTTGTTGGCAAGTTCCTCTTCTGGAACGACGCCGAGGTGATCCCTGTCATCGACATAAACGACGCGGTGTCAATTGCCCAGGCTGCGATCGCGTGGGCCCGGAGTTCGTCGAAGGGCTAAGCGGGAATTCGCGCAAGCGGCGGAGTTTGCGCCCTCGCGAGCTTGGGTCCTGGGGGTCAGCTGGGGCGCGCCATCAACAACTGCGCCGCCACCGAGGCGGCGATCACCGCCGGCTCCTTGCCTTCGACGCCGGGCACGCCGATGGGGCAGACGAGCGCCGCGAGTTCGGCTTCCGTGCGTCCGGCGTCGCGCAACTGACTGAGGAAGCGCGCGCGCTTGGTCGCCGAGCCGATCAGGCCGACATAGGCGAAGCGCTCCCCGCGCAGCGCCGCGTCGACGATCGCAAGATCGAGCGGATGGGAATGGGTCATCACGACGACAAGAGCGCCGTCGGGGGCGTTCGCGAGTTCGACGGTCGGGTCGGCCGCGTGAACCAGGGTCACATTGAGCGGCGCGCGCTCGGGAAACGCGTCGGCGCGGGAATCGATCCAGCGCACTGCGAAGGGCAACGGCGCAAGGGCCAGGGCCAAGGCGCGTCCGACATGGCCGGCGCCGAAGAGATAGACCCAGGTCGTCTGCATCCCATATCGTTCGCGCCAGGCGCCGCGCTCCAACGGCGCGTCAGCCGGCTCGCCGTTGTCGATCGCCCGCTCGACGCGCCCGTCAGACCCCATACGGGCAACCGCGGCGAAGAGGCCCTCCCGTTCCGCCGCCAGCAGCGGCCAAAGGGCGTCCCGATCGCGTGCGTCAAAAGTCTCGATGCGCCATTCGACGCGGCCGCCGCAGCATTGCCCGAGCTCCGGGCCGAGCGCCACGACTCGGCGCGACGCCGCCCGGCTGCCGACGCCTAAGGCGTCGCGCGCCGCTTCGAGCGCCTGCCATTCGAGTTCGCCGCCGCCGATCGTGCCATGGAAGCCGCCAGAGGGGCGCACGACCATGCGCGCACCCGCCTCCCGCGGGCTCGAGCCCTCGGTCTTCACGAGGCTGATCAGCGCGGCGGCGCCTTCGGCCTCGATTGCTTCAATGATGCGGCGGAACGGCTGCACGGCGAGCCTCGGTCCGACGACAGGCGCCTCTCTGGTTATAACAACCATTTTGCGCCCTTCGCGGCTCAGGCGCCAAGCAATTCGATGGCGTTGAGGATCGCCTCCGGCGTGCAGGGCGCCTCCAGCCTCGGCTGGCCGCCCGGCTTGACCGCATGCACCGCGTCGAGGATCGCCGAATAGACCGAGATCGCCAGCATGAACGGCGGCTCGCCGACCGCCTTGGAGCGGTAGATGCTGTCGGTCAGGTTGGGCCGCATGTGCAGCCGGGTGCGGAAGTCGGGCGGCGTATCGGACGCGACGGGGATCTTGTAGGTCGCCGGCGCATGGGTGGTCAGCCGGCCCTTGGCGTCGAACACCAGTTCCTCGGTGGTCAGCCACCCCATGCCCTGGATGAAGGCGCCCTCCACCTGGCCGAGATCAAGCGCCGGGTTAAGCGAGGCGCCGACGTCGTGCAAGAGATCGGAGCGCAGCACCTTCATCTCGCCGGTCAGCGTGTCGATCACGACCTCGGAGCAAGCGGCGCCGAAGGCGTAATAGAAGAACGGCTTGCCGGTGGCGTTGGCGCGGTCCCAGTGGATTTCGGGCGTCTTGTAGTAGCCGGCGGCGGAGAGATGCACGCGGTTGACCCGGCACGCCTTGGCGAGTTCGCCGAACGCCATCGAGGCGTTGCCGGCGTAAACCCGACCGTCGCGAAAGACGACGTCGTTCGGCTCGACGCTCCATTGCGCCGCCGCGAATTCAGCCATGCGCTGCTTTATCTGCCGCGCCCCGGCCTGCGCCGCCATGCCGTTGGTGTCGGTGCCCGACGAAGCGGCGGTCGGCGAGGCGTTCGGCACCTTGGCGGTGTTGGTCGCGGTGATGCGCACCCATTCGAGCGGCACGCCGAACTCTTCCGCGACGACCTGCGCAACCTTGGTGAAGAGCCCCTGCCCCATCTCGGTGCCGCCGTGATTGAGATGGACGGAGCCGTCGGAATAGACGTGCACCAGGGCGCTCGCCTGATTGAGGTGGATCAGCGTGAAGGAGATGCCGAACATTAGCGGCGTCAGGGCGATGCCGCGCTTGAGCACAGGGCTCGCCGCGTTGAAGGCCGCGATCTCACTGCGGCGCGCGCGGTAGGCGCTCGACGTTTCCAGCTCCTCGACCAGCTCTGGCAGCGTGTCGCAATCCTCGACCTGTTGGCCGTAGGGCGTGACGTCGCCGCCGGCCCGGTAGAAATTGGCCTTGCGCACGTCCAGCGGGTCGAGCCCGCGCTCGCGGGCGATCGCGTCCATGACGCGTTCGATGGCGATCATGCCCTGCGGGCCGCCGAAGCCGCGAAAGGCGGTGTTGGAGACGGTGTTGGTCTTCAACCGCCGCGAGGCGATCGTGACGTCGGGAAGCCAATAGGCGTTGGAGCCATGGAACATCGCGCGGTCGACGACGCCGAGCGAGAGGTCCACCGAGCAGCCGCAGCGCGCGTTGAGCATCACGTCGTAGGCGCGAATGCGGCCCGCCTCGTCGTAGCCGACGCGCCAGTCGGCGCGGAAATCGTGCCGTTTGCCGGTGAGCGCGAAGTCGTCGTCGCGGTCGAGCCGCACCTTGCAGGGGGCTCCGGTCACGCGGGCGCCGAGCGCGGCGATCGCCGCCCAGGCGCAGGCCTGGCTCTCCTTGCCGCCAAAACCGCCGCCCATGCGGCGCGTCTCGATGGTGACGAAAGCGTCCGGCAAGCCAAGGATCCGCGCGACGATGTGCTGGACTTCGGTCGGGTCCTGCGTCGAGCTGTGGACGAGCATTTCGCCCGCCTCGCCGGGGATCGCCAGCGAGATCTGCCCTTCGAGATAGAAATGCTCCTGGCCGCCGATGCGGAAGGCGCCTTCGAGGCTGTGCGGCGCGGCCGACACCGCCGCCGCGGCGTCGCCGCGTTGGAAGGCGTAGTCCGGCAGCACGCGGGCGCCGGTCGCCAGCGCGTCCTCGACAGTGAGAGCGGGCGGGGCCTCCTCGATGTCGATGCGGCCGAGGCGAGCCGCGCGGCGCGCCGCGTCACGCGTGCGGGCGACGACGGCGAACAGCGGCTGGCTGTGATAGAGGATGTCGCTGTCGGCGAAGAGGGGCTCGTCGGCGAAGGCGGGCGCGATGTCGTTTTTCCCAGGAATGTCGGCCGCGGTCAGCACCGCGACGACGTCGGGGGCGGCGCGCACGGCGGAGAGATCGAGGCCGCGCAGCGTTCCGCTCGCCTTGTCTGCCATGCCGATCGCAATGTGCAGCGTGCCGTTCGGCTCGCGGATGTCGTCGACATAGGTCGCGGCGCCGCGCACGTGCAGGCGCGCGGAATCGTGCGGATGCGGCTTATGGACGACCGCCGTCTCGTCGCGCGGCTCGTAGCCGGGAATGACGGGCTCTTTATTGCGCAGCAAGAAACTCTCCGATGCGAGTCGGGGCCTCGGCGCCGGCGACTTCCATGAGCGCCTTGGCGAGCAGATTGACGGCGACCCGGGAACGATAGGCGGCGGTGGCGCGCATATCGGTCAGCGGCGCGAAATCCTGGGCGAGCGCATCGAGCGCGGCTCGCCACGAAGCGCTGTCGGCAGGCCGCGCGCCGATGAGCGCCTTTTCGGCGCCGAAAGCGCGCTTGGGCGTCGCCGCCATGCCGCCGAAGGCGACGCGCGCCTCCGCGATCCGATCGCCCTCGAGCGTGAAGCGGAAGGCGCCCATCACGGCGGAAATGTCCTCGTCGAAGCGCTTGGAGACCTTGAAGGCGCGATAGGCTTGGCGTTCGCCGAGACGCGGCGCGAGAAGCGCGCTCACATATTCGCCAGGCGCGCGATCCTGCTTGCCGTAGCCGATGAAGAAGTCCTCCATCGGCAGGACGCGCGTTGCGACGCCCTTACGCAGTTCGACGCTGGCGCCGAGCGCGATGAGCGCCGGCGCGAGATCGCCGATCGGCGAACCGTTGGCGATGTTGCCGCCGATCGTGCCGCTCTCGCGCACCTGACGCGAGCCGAAGCGGGCCATCAGCACGCCGAGATCGGGATGCAGCGCGGCGAGCTGCGGCGCCGATTGCATGAGCGTCGCAGCCGCCCCGAAGCGCACGCCGTTCGCGTCCGCATGAATGACGTCGAGGCCGGCGACGCGGCCGAGCCAGATGATCCGCTTCGGGTCGCGCAATTGCTTGGTGATCCAGAGCCCGACGTCGGTCGCCCCGCCAAGCAGAACCGCATCGGGGAAGCGCGCCGTCAGCTCCGCGAGCGCCGCCTCGCTGGCGGGCGCGGCGAAGAAGGCGCTCTCGTCGCCGACGAAGAGGTCGCGCCCGTCGGCCAGCGCCGCGATCGCATCGCGACGCTCCCCCGCCTGGGTCTCGAAGCGATCAGCCGGCTGGCCCTCGCAGGTCGCCAGCGCCGCATCGAGGATCGGCTTGTAGCCGGTGCAGCGGCAAAGGTTGCCGGCGAGTGCGTCGCAGACCTCGGCGTAGCTCGCCGGCTCGTTCTCGTGATAGAGGGCGAACAGGCTCATCACGATGCCGGGCGTGCAGAAGCCGCATTGCGAGCCATGAAAATCGACCATCGCCTGCTGGACCGGATGCAGCGTCTCGCCTTCCGCAAGGTCTTCGATCGTCAGCACCTCCGCGCCGTCGATTTGGCCGAGCAGCAAGATGCAGGCGTTGACCGGCTGGTAGGTGAGCGCGCCGTCGCGCACGCGCGACAGGACGACCGTGCAGGCGCCGCAGTCGCCCTCGTTGCAGCCCTCCTTCGTGCCCTTGGCGCCCGCCTCCTCGCGCAGCCAGTCGAGCAGCGTCGCGCGCGGCGAAAAGCGGTCGAGCGCGATCGTCTCGCCGCGGAAGCGGAAGGTCAAACTCCTGCGGGTCTCCATCCCCGGTTCGCTCGCCGCCATCGTCCCCTCTTGTCTCTTGGCGCCATGATGATCCCGTTCGCGCGCAAACGGAAGCGCCATTGCGCCGGGAATGCGACAAGCGCCTTCCGAAAGATTTTGAAGACGGCCTGACGATGGGTGAGGATACTTGGGGGGTCATGGCAGCTTCACGCCGGCCTGCTTGGGTGCGAATTCAGACAGTCTTCGAGGGAGAGCGGCCATGTCGGAACACGGCGGTCACGAGGTTTCGCGTCGCGACGTGCTGATCGGAGCGGCGGGGAGCTTGGCCGCGGCGCTGGCGCCGAGCATGGCTGACGCGCAGACGGCGCCGACGGTGAACGGCGTCGTGTTCGAGGACGTCGACCGGTCCGGCCGCCGCGCCGCGGGTAGCCCGGGCGTCGCCAATGTGCTGGTCTCGAACGGGCGCGAAGTGACGGCCACCGACGCCGAGGGGCGCTACAGCCTGCCCCTGCCCGACGAGGCGACGATCTTCATCGTCAAGCCGTCCGGCTACATGCCGCCGGTCGATCCGGTAACGCAATTGCCGCGCTTCTATCGCCATCACCGGCCGCTCGGGTCGCCCGCCTCGCTGAATCTCGAATTCGCGGGCCTCGCGCCGACCGAGCCGATGCCCGCCTCGCTCGACTTCCCCCTCTACCGTCAGGATGAGCCGGAGGCGTTCGAAGTCGTGCTGTTCACCGACCCGCAGCCCGAGTCGGAGGCGGAAGTCGATTTCGTCCGCGAGGACGTGATCGAGGCGTTGGCGGGAACGCGAGCCAAGTTTGGCCTTACCGCTGGCGACGTGATGTTCGACGATCTCTCGCTCTACGATCGCTACAACCAAATCATTGGGACGATCGGCCTGCCCTGGTGGAACATCGGCGGCAACCACGACCTCAATTTCGAGGCGCCGGACCGGCATTACAGCCGCGAGACCTTTCGGCGGGTGTTCGGCCCGAACTATTACGCCTTCTTCTACGCCAAGACCCTCTTCCTGATGCTCGACGACGTCGACTACATCGGCGCGCGCAAATACGAGGGTCGGCTCGACGTCCCGCAACTCGATTTTCTCAGATATGTGCTGGCGCAGACGCCGCCCGACACGCTCGTCGTCGTCGTGCTTCATATCCCGCTGCGCAACTACCTCGATCCGGCCGACGCCTCCGTCAATCTGACCAACCGCGAGGCGCTGTTGGCGGCGCTCGGCGAGCGCCGCTACACGGTCAGCTTCGCCGGCCACACCCATACGACCGAGCATCACTATTTCGGTTCCGACGATGGCTGGAAGGGGCCGACGCCGCATCATCACCATGTGCTCACGGCCGTCTCGGGCTCTTGGTGGAGCGGGCCGCTCGATCACCGCGGCGTCGCCTCAGCCGACAGCCGCGATGGAACGCCGAACGGCTTTCACATCCTGTCGATCGACGGCAACGCGTACAAAACGCGCTTTGTACCCGCCAAGGAGCCGAACGGTCGTCAGATGCGTCTTTCCGTCAACAGCCATTTCCACGGCGGCGCGCGCGAGGTGATGCGCGACTTCCGCCCGGGCGAGCTGCTCGGCTCGCGCATCGCGCGCGAGGCGCTCGGCGCGTCGACGCTGGTCGCCGACGTGTTCGACGGCGGTCCGAAGACGAAGGTGATCGTGAAAATCGGCGAGCGGCCGCCGATCGCGATGACGCGCTCAACGATGCCCGACCCGTTCGTCGCCGAGGTGTTCGCCCGCAACGAGGCGACCAAGAAGCCCTGGATCAAGGCGGAGACGTCGTCGCACATCTGGACGGTTCGCCTACCCGCCGATTTGCCGCCCGGAGCGCATCGTGTCGTCGTCGAGGCGACAACGGAATACGGCGACGTCGTCGCCGGCCGGCTGGCGCTGGAAGTGATGGGGTGAAATGTCGGCGAGGCCGCCGTCGCGCGACCGATCGATTCCGCCGACGCCGGGAGCGCGATCGCGCGTCGCCCGTGTGAAGAGCTCGCTGCGATCAGCGCATCTTGCCTGAACCGTGCCCGTCATTGCGAGCGGAGCGAAGCAATCCATTTGCGCCGACAATGCAAGCGGAGGAATGGATTGCTTCGTCGCTGCGCTCCTCGCAATGACGAGAGTTCCGCGGGAGTAGCGCCCTCTACCGCTCGCCGTCGCATCTCCACACGCGCTCGCCGATGCGCAGGCTCTCGACCTCGAGTTCGCCCTTCGGCTCGAACATCTCTTCGGCGACATGCAGTTCGCCCTTGGCGAGCGAGACGCCCAGCATCGAATAGGCGGCCGACAGCATTCGCGCGGCGGAGCCGGTGTACCACGACCAACCGCCGCGCCCGGCATGGCCGTAGCCGTCGTAGATGTCGGCGGGCTGCTGGATCGGGATGAGGCCATAGATCGCAATGCGCTCGGGATCAGTCTTCTTGAGCGGCGAGATTTTCTCGAAAATCTCGAACGCGCGCGCGGCGAGCCGGCGCGCCATGTCGGCGTCGCCCTCGGCGCGCGCCTCGTGCGCAAGCCGCAAGAAGCCGTCGATGATCCACGACGAACCGTGGCTGTATTGGCCGCCGTTCTCGCGCACCCCTGGCGGATAGTCGGAGATGCGGCCCGGATAAGGCTGGCTGTGCTCGAAGAAGGGATGTTCGAGCAGCAACACGCGGTCCGCCTTCTCGATGCCCTTGAGGCCGCCTTCGAGCGCCGCGTGCGCGCGCGCGAAATCGGTTGCGCCCGAATGCGCCGACCAACCAGTCGTCATCGCATTGGGCATTTCGATCGCGCGCCCGTCGTCGGCGAAGTCCAGCGCATAGTGATCGCCGCGCCAGGCAATTTCGAGCGCCTGCCGCATCGCGTTGCGCGCCTCCTCGCAGCGCTTGGCGAACGCGCCGTCGCCTTTGATCCGCGCAAGCGGAATGAAGCCTGCCAGCACATCGAAGAAAAAGAAGCCCATCCAGACGCTGGTTCCCCGGCCCTCCCGCCCAAGCGCGTCGATGCCGTCGTTCCAGTCGCCCGCGCCGAGCAGCGGCAGGCCGTTCGCGCCGAGATGGCGCAGCGTATATTCGATGCCCCGCTTGGCGTGCGCATAAACGTCATCGGTTTCGAGCGAGGGGCGTGGCGTGACGAGAAGCGTATCGTCGTGCTCGGGAACCTCCGGCGCCTCCAGATAGGGCGTGACCTCGTCGAGCACGCTCGCGTCGCCCGATTGGCTGACATAGCGCGAAAGCACGTAGGGCAGCCACAGATGCGGATCGGAGGCCTTGGTGCGCTGGGCGACGCCTGTGCCGCCGTTCGGCCCGCGGTGCCACCACTTGAGCACGTCGCCTTCGAGGAACTGCTGTCCGGCGTGCAGCACGATCTGCGCGCGCGCCAGCCGCGGCTCGAGAAGGATGAGCGGCAAGACGTCCTGCAATTGATCGCGGAAGCCGACCGCCCCGCCGCGCTGGTTCGGCCCGAGCCGGCCGAACAGCCGGGAGGCGTAGAGCTGGTAGGGCAGCCAGGTATTGACGAGGCGATCGAAGTCGGGCCGGTTCGTCCGCACGCGCAGCTTGCCGAGCCGCTCGGCCCACGACGCGCGCGTCGCCTCCAGAGCCGCTGCGACGGTCTCGACGTTCGCCGACTTCGCCGCTGCGAGCGCCCCCTCGCGCGTTCCGGCCTGGCCGATGACGATGGCCAGCTTGAATTCGGCGCCGGGCGCGAGGTCGATTTCCTTGGCGAAAGCGGCGACGCGGCGTCCGTCGTCGCGCTGCGAGGCGTCCACGGCGCCCGTCTCGACCAAAGCGGGCGTGCGGATGTTGCGGCCAGCGCCGTCGAAGAAGCGCGCGCGGATCGTCTCGGTCGCCGGGTTGACGAAGCTCGTCGCGACGAAAGCGAGGCCGCGCTGAAAATCGTTGTGCGGATTTTCAAACAGCAAAGTGCCGTCGACCGTCTCGTCGCGCAGCTTGCCGGCGCTTTCGTTCGGCCCCTCGTCGAGCGCCATGTCGAAGAAGGGAACGAGGCGCAGGCGTAGCGGCGCGTCGCCCATGTTTTTCAGCGTCAGCAGGCGCATGTCGCCTGGAAAATCCGGCGGCACGAAGATTTGATAGTCCATCGCCAGCGCGCCGCGCCTCTTGGCGAAATGCGCGACGCCGGGCTCATAGGCGACGGAATATTCGGCGTCCTCGCGCTGGAACGGCGCGAAGCCCGGCGCGTCTGTCTCCTGTCGATCGAGGTCGCGCACATAGACGATCTGGCCGGGCAGTTGGACGGTCCCGCTCTCGAAGCGGAACGCCGTCAAGCCGTTGTGGCGCGAGTTGCCGAACGCCGAATAGACCTCGCCGTCATTCGAGACGACGACCGAGGCGCCGACTTCATTCGCCATCACATGCGCCCACGGGCGCGGCGTGCGATGCGTGAGATGAAGCGCGTCGCCGTCCTTGGCGAAAGCGAACGGCCAGCGGTCCGGCAGCGCATGGGACGGCTCGAGCGAGCGCGTCTCGTAGAGCCGCACCTGGAGATCCGGCTCGGGGATGGGCGGCAGCATCAAACGGCGCGCGACGAGTTCGCTCGCCCAGACGGCGTTGTCGCTGCGCCCGACGATGAACTCCGCCTCGGCGCCGCCGCGCGGGCTTAGTTCGATCTCGAGCGTGAAACTCGCCGCCGGATCGAACGTCCAGAGCTTGCCCTCGTCGTCGAGCTTGCGCCAGCGATGGGGCTCGCAGCCGGTCGGACGCGCGAGCGACCCCTCGCCGAGGAAGCGAGTGCGCGAATCCTCGTAGCCGACGAGGCGCGCCCCAACGCCCGGCTTCACCGCAAAAAACGACGTCTCGCCGCGATCCGCGCGCGGCGAGCGCAGCAGACGGTTGCGCGCGAGCAGTGCATTGAGCGACCGCACGAAGATCGTCTCGACATGCATCCCGGCGAAGTCGAGATCGCGCGCATAGGCGCCCGTCTCGTGGCCGGCGATCTCGCAGAAGCTCGTCAGACGCAGACGCCGCGGCCGCCCGGACAAATCTTCCAGACGGATGCGCCAGCTCAGCACGGCGTCCTCCGCGTCCGTCGCCACCTCCATGACCGCGCGCACGTCTTGAAACGTGTTGGAGATTTGGACACGGTTGATGCCGATCTGCTCGACGCGGTAGTCGCTGGCCCGGCGCGCGGGTTCGTAACCGATCGACCAAGACGCCCGCTCGTCTTCGCTCACATAGAAGAAATGGCCACGCGCCTGCAGCGGATCGAGCGGGCGCCGGTAGAGGTCGATCGCAAAGCCGCCGCGCTCGTCCGCCGTCACGTAGGCCGCGCCGCGGCCGTCGCGCATCACTTCGAATCCGACCGCGCCGTTGTTGGCGGCGTAGCTGAGCGGCGCCTCGCTCAAAGCGGCGGGCGCGTTGGGCAACGCGAGCGGGCGGATGGCCGGCTTCTGGCGCGAGCGCGCCGCGATGACGAGCGACGCAAGAGCAATTCCCGCGCCGGCGAGGCCATAGCCGATTGCGAGCGTCTTGACCGGGGCCGGCATCGGGCCGCTCCTCGCCAAGGCTTCCGCGCCCGTCCAGGCTTTGTCCCAGTCCGCGCCGCGCGGAATGTAGAAGGGAATGAGCAAGGGCGCCCAGGTGCCGAAGCGGCGAATCGCGTTCGGGATGGCGGCCGTGCGAGCGCCATGGCCTAGAAAGCGGCCCGCGGCGAAGTCGGCGCGGTCGCCGCCGACGAAGGACAGGTTGACCAGCGTCGCGACGCGCAAGCCCATGTGGTCGAACCAGATGAGCACGCGCAGCCAGTCGTAGGCGAGCAGGCCCATGAAGATCATGAGGCTGAAATCCCTGAAGCCAGCGGGCGGCAAGCCGGCGTCCGCGCCGATTGCGACGAGCGAACGCACCGCGCCGTCCTGATTGTACCAGGTGGGATCGCTCGACTGGCGCAGGAACGTATTGATGATGGGGGCCATCCAGAGGCCCCAGCGCATCACGCGCACCGCGTTCTCGACGAGGCGCTCGACGCCCGCGCCGCTGAACAGCCCGCGAATCGGGGCGAGGCTGCGCTCGATCAGCGCCGTGAGCAGCACCAGGTTGACGGCGAACAACGGGGACGCGAGCGACCAGTTGATCACGCCGGAGAGCGATTCCGAATAGAAGAGGCGCACCCCGCCCGCGACTTCGCCGAGGTTGACCATGCCGTATTTGTTGAAGATCGGATAAGTGACGAAATCGCCGAGCGCGCGGCCGGCGACGCGGTAGTTGGCGTCGGCGTAGGCCCAGAATTTGTTGACGACGACCGCGATCTGAGCCGCGTCGAAATACCAGCCGAGCGCGCCGGCGACGATGCCGCCCAGCACGGCGCCGAGCGCATAGAGACGCCACGTCTGCAAATGGCGCCGCTCGCCGGCGGCGATGCGCGACGCGTCGAACAGAAGATCGACGCCGGCGTAGGCGAGCGCGCCGACGACGAACATCCCCAGAAAACGCAGGCCCGGACTCGCCGCGCCCAACGTAGCGAAATAGACGAAGAGCGCCCCCCAGCCCGCGACGGCGCCGCGCGCGAGGGCGCGCCGGTCGCGATAGGCCTGCCGCAAACGGCCGAAAAACGGCGGCGTGCCGTCTGCGCTGCCGATGAGGGTCTGTGCGAAGGGAAACAGCGCCGCGCCCGCGATCGGCGCCAGCAGATAAGCGTGCGCCTTGATGAAAGCGACGATGTCAGGATTGCGCAGCGGAGCGGCGCCGGCGAGCACAACGAACATGAACACGCCGCCGTAGATCGCCCCCTTGACCGTGCCTTCGCGCCACTGGCGCCAGACTGCGGGGAAGGTCGGCGGCCGCTGGGCGAGCGCGTCGAGCGCAATGCCGGTGGCGAAATAAACGAACCCCCAGAGGCCCGCCTGCGCGACGGCGGCGAAGAACGCGCCGAAGAGAATCGCCGCGACCGGGTGGGCGACCATTTGGGCGAAATTGGCGAGCAGCGGCGTCAGCGCGCCGAGCGCGCTCATTGCGAGCAGAAGCGCGTGCAGCTCAGGACTTCGGGCGAGGCGGCCAACGCGGATGAGCGACAGGATCTGCAAGCCGACTTCGGTGATGAAGACGATGACGAGCGCGCGGCCGACGAACACCTGGAGTGGAAACGACAGCGCGCGGCCACCGGTCGCCCAAGCGCCGAGCTCGGCCATATGCCAATCCGCGCCGAGCGTGATCCCCAATTTGAAGAGAAAGGGAATCGCCGCGAGGCCGATGAGTTCGATCGGCCGCGGCGAACGATAGCCGCCGATCAGCGCCGAGAGGGAGCCGCCGACGTAGACCGCATAGGCGATCGACGCGTCGGCGAAATTGAAGCGCGCCACGTCCGCCCAGGGACCAGCGAGCTGCCAAAACCCTAAGCTGTCGTTGCGCTGGATGGCGAAGAGCGCGAAGGCCACAGCGTCGAACAGCACGAGCTGGGCCGACCACGCGCCCACGAAGGCGAGGCGCCAAAGCGCCATCCCCACAGCGCCTGCGAAGGCGGCGATCCCCCACTGGTGCGCCGTCAAAGACGCATCGACGGCGCCCGCGATGAGCGCCACGCCGAACAACGCCAGGGCGAGAGCGCCCCTCGATGCCGCCGGCGCCATGGTGGACGCGGGGGCAGTCATGGTGTCTGTCGTCATGCTTTGGTCCCGGTTCTTGCGAATTCGAACAGTCCGCACGCCCCGACGCAACGCCGGGCGGGAGACTCGCAGGCGAGCGCCGCAGGGTCAATCCGCGGCTGGGCGACTTGCCGCGCGAAGGCGAAGCACATACAGTTCATCGATCATCGAGGAACCCGTGAAGCTCCGCGCCGCACTGCTCATCGCATTGACTTTGTTCGCTTCGGCCGCCTTCCCCGCGGATCTGCCGACGCGTCAAGCCGCGCCTCAAAAAGATGTGAATGCGAAGGCGCGGACCTGCCTTATAGACGGAGAACAAGGCATCTTGTTGCCGGGAACCGGCGCCTGCATTCGCATCTACGGTTCGCTGAGCGCGGAGGTCACGGCGCCGTCGCTGTCGCATCCCCGGGTGATGCTCGGCGGGGATTGAGGCTGGTTCTCGGCGCGTCGCGCTTCGCGCCCCATTCCCCCCTTGCGGCGCACCCCTTCATCCGGCGCTTCGCGCCACCTTCTCCCGCAAGGGGAGAAGGGGTCTGCAGCGATTATCTCAGGCTTGTGCGCCGCGCGCTATCAGCCTCAACACCGCGCTGAGCGTCGCCTTGAGCGAGGCCACGACGATATTCGGATCGATGCCGACGCCGTGGATCACCTGACCGGTTTCGTCCTGGATCTCGACATAGGAGGCCGCCGTCGCGTCCGCGCCGCGCCCGACCGCGTGCTCGTGATAGTCGATGAACGAGAAGTTCACGGCGAGCGCGCGCTGGAGGGCGTCGACGAAGGCGTCGATCGGCCCGTTGCCGGAGCCCTCGATCGTCAGCGTCGAGCCGTCCGCGCGCCGCAGCAGCGCCGACAACTCGCGGTTGTCCGGACTCGTCGGCATCACTTGCTGCTTGACGAGGACGAGCGGCGCTTCGCTCAACAGATAGGTGCGCTGGAACAGCGTCCACAACTCGGGCGAGGTGAGTTCCTTGCCCTCGCGGTCCATCACCTCTTGGGCGACCTTGGAGAATTCGACCTGCAAGGCGCGCGGCAGATCGAGGCCGTGGTCGGCGCGCAGGATGTAGGCGATGCCGCCCTTGCCGGACTGGCTGTTGATGCGGATCACCGCCTCGTAGTCGCGTCCGACGTCCTTTGGGTCGATCGGCAGATACGGCACCTGGAACACAGGATCGTTGCGCTTCTCCTGCGCCTCAAACCCCTTCTTGATCGCGTCCTGATGCGAGCCGGAGAAGGCGGTGTAAACGAGTTCGCCGACGTAGGGATGGCGCTGGTGCACTGGCAACTGGGTGCAGAATTCCGCGATGTCGCGGATTGCGTTGATGTCGTGCAGATCGAGCTCGGGGTCGACGCCCTGCGTGAAGAGGTTCAGCGCCATCGTCACGATGTCGACGTTGCCGGTCCGCTCGCCGTTGCCGAACAACGTCCCCTCGACGCGATCGGCGCCGGCCATCAGCGCGAGCTCGGCCGCCGCGACCGCGGTGCCGCGATCGTTGTGGGGATGGACGGAAAGGATGACGCTGTCGCGATCCGAGACGTGGCGGCCGAACCATTCGAACTGGTCGGCGTAGGTGTTGGGCGTCGCCATCTCGACGGTCGCCGGCAGGTTGAGGATCATCGGCTTCTGCGGCGTCGGACGCAGCACGTCCTTCACCCTCTCGCAGATGTCGAGTGCGACCCCGAGCTCGGTGCCGGTGAAGCTTTCTGGCGAATATTGGAAGATGAATTCCGTCTGCGGCGCCGCGTCCGCCAATTGCTTGACCTGCTTGGCGGCGGTGACAGCAATCTCCCGCACGCCGACGGAATCGGTGCGGAAGACCACCTCGCGCTGCAGCGTCGAGGTCGAATTGTAGAAGTGCAGGATCACCTTCTTGGCGCCCTTCACCGCCTCGAAGGTGCGTTCGATCAATTCCGGCCGGCACTGGGTGAGCACCTGGATCGCGACTCCATCGGGAATTTTGTTCCCCTCGATGATCGAGCGCACGAAATCGAAATCGGTCTGCGAAGCCGAGGGAAAGGCAACCTCGATCTCCTTGAAGCCCATGCCGACCAGGAGGTCGAACATACGGTTCTTGCGGTCGACGCCCATCGGCTCGATGAGCGCCTGATTGCCGTCGCGCAGATCGACCGAGCACCAGATCGGCGCCTTGGCGATAACGTTCGACGGCCATTGGCGGTTGGGCAAGGCGATCGGCGCGTAGGCGCGATACTTATGGATAGGCATATTAGTCATAGCGGACCTTCAGGATGGCGACGCACTCGGCTTGCCTCCACGAGAGGCGGCCGGGGTGCGCAACGAATGAAACCCTGGGAAATGCGAAATCGAGCTTGAACTCCCGGCGCTGTCAAAGCGCCGGGCGGATAAGTCGCAAGGTCGCGGTCCGCGTTCGCATGGCGGCAAACAAGCAGAGACAGGCGGAAAAATCAACCTGGAATTTCATTTCCCCCTCCCCTTCGAGCCGCCGGCACGGTTGCTTCCCGCGAAGCTGACATGTTACCGTTGTGCAACTTGAGGCCCAAAAGCGTTTCAGCGCGCGCCGCAAGCGTTTCCCGGGAGGACGACGTGGAGGAAAGACCACCTTTCGCCGCTGTAGATCGGTCCGCTGTGCGCTCGATCGCCGGCGCCCGGGCGGCGGGGGGCGTTTTCGCGGTTTGGGCTCCCGCCTGCGTCAGGGCTGCGCCATGACGCCGCTGATCTCGATCAACGCGTTGAGCAAGAGCTTCCCTGGGGTGCGTGCGCTGCACGAGGTGCGGTTCGAGTTGCGCGCCGGCGAGGTGCACGCGCTGATGGGGGAGAACGGCGCAGGCAAGTCGACACTGATGAAGGTCCTGGCGGGCGTCATCCGCAAGGATAGCGGCGAAATCCTCTACAACGGCGCGAGCGTCGACTTTGCCGGCCCGCGCGAAGCGCAGGAGGCTGGCGTCGGCATCATTCATCAGGAACTTCAACTGATGAATCACCTCACCGTCGCGCAGAACATCTTCATTGGCCGCGAGCCGAAGCGCGTCTTCGGGCTCGTGCTCGACGAGGACAAGCTCAACCGCGACGCGGCGACGCTGCTCGCCCATCTGAGCCTGAACATCGATCCGCGCACCGTCGTCGGCGGCCTCACCGTGGCCAAGCAACAGATGGTCGAGATCGCCAAGGCCCTGTCCTTCAATTCGCGCGTGCTGATCATGGACGAGCCGACCGCGGCGCTTAACAACGCCGAGATCGCCGAACTGTTCAAAATGATCCGCGAGCTCAAGGCCAGAGGCGTCGGCATCGTCTACATCTCCCACAAGATGGACGAATTGAAGCAGATCGCCGATCGCGTCACCGTGCTGCGCGACGGCGAATATGTCGGGACGCTCGACGTCGCCTCGACCAGCATTGCAACCATCATCGGCATGATGGTCGGCCGCACCCTGAGCGACGTGCGCTACGCCGGCGGCAGGCCGGCGGGCGAGGTTGCGCTCGACGTGCGCAATCTCAACTGCGGGCCGCTGGTGCGCGACGTCAGCTTCGCGGTGCGCCGCGGCGAGATCGTCGGCTTTGCCGGTCTGATGGGCGCCGGCCGCACCGAAGTCGCGCGCGCTGTCTTTGGCGCCGATGCGCCCACGTCGGGCGAGGTGTCCGTGCACGGCCGGAAGCGGTCGATCCGCACCCCCGAGCAAGGGGTCGCCGCCGGGATCGGCTATCTCTCGGAGGATCGCAAGCGGTTCGGCCTGGCGCTCGGGATGGACGTCGAGTCCAACGTCGTGATGTCGAATCTCGGCCACTACCTCTGGCTCGGCTTCTTCCTCAAGAAGCCGAGCATCCGCGACGCGGCGCTCAAGTTCGTCAAGCTGCTCAACATCCGCACCCCGTCGACCACGCAGGAGGTGCGGCTCCTCTCGGGCGGCAACCAGCAGAAGATCGTCGTCGCCAAGTGGCTCGACCGCGACTGCGACATCCTGTTCTTCGACGAGCCGACGCGGGGCATCGACGTCGGCGCCAAGAGCGAGATCTACAAATTGCTGCGCGCGCTCGCCGACCAGGGCAAGGCGATCGTGATGATCTCGTCGGAACTGCCAGAGATTTTGCGCGTGAGCGACCGGATCGTCGTCATGTGCGAGGGGCGGATCACCGGCGAGATCGGTCATGCCGAGGCGACCCAGGAACGCATCATGGAACTGGCGACGCAACGCGAAATCGCAAAGGCGGCCTGAGTTATGGAAAACCCCACCGCTGTGAACAAAGGCGTCATCGAGTCCGAGCCGCAAGCGCTCGTCCGCGCGACAGGACGGCGTCTCCTTCGACCGGCCGCGCTGCAGAAGCTGCTCGCCTTCGCGAGCCTGCTGCTGCTCTTGATCTACTTCAGCTTCGCCTCGCCCGCCTTCATGCAAGAAGACAATATGATCAATATCTTGCAGGCGACGGCGGTCAACGGCGTGCTCGCCGTGGCGAGCACCTTCGTCATCATCACCGCTGGTATCGATCTCTCCGTCGGCACGCTGATGACTTTCTGCGCGGTCATGGCCGGCGTCTTCCTCACCTATTGGGGCCTGCCGTTGTGGACCGGCGTGTGCGCGGCGATCGCCGCTGGGGCCTTGAGCGGCTCCATCTCCGGCACGTTGATCGCGAAAATGCGAATCCCGCCGTTCATCGCCACGCTCGGCATGATGCTGGTGCTCAAGGGTGGGGCGCTGGTCGTCTCCAGCGACAGGCCGATCTACTTCAACGACACGCCGAATTTTTCGATGATCTCGCAGGATTCGCTGCTCGGCTATATCGCGCCGAGCCTGCCGATCCCCAACGCGGCGCTGATCCTGTTCGTCGTCGCCATTCTCGCCTCGTTCGTTCTCAATCGGACGGCGCTCGGCCGCTACACCTTCGCCATCGGCAGCAACGAAGAGGCGGTGCGCCTGTCGGGCGTCAACGTCGACCGGTGGAAGATCGGCATTTACAGCCTCGGCGGCGCCATTTGCGGTGTTGGCGGCCTGTTGCTCGCTTCGCGCATCAATTCGGCGCAGCCCGCGCTCGGCCAGGGCTACGAACTCGACGCGATCGCCGCGGTCGTCATCGGCGGCACGTCGCTGAGCGGCGGCACGGGCACGATTCTCGGCACCATCATCGGCGCTTTCATCATGAGCGTGCTCACCAACGGCTTGCGCATCCTGTCGGTGGCGCAGGAATGGCAGTTCGTCGTCACCGGCGCGATCATCATCCTCGCGGTCTACGCCGATATGTTGCGGCGCAAGCGCGGATAAAAAATGGATTGAGTTTCAGAACGAGCATCGCAAGCTCGATCTGAGGACCGTCGCCGGATGCGGATCCATCCGGCATCGCGAAACCATTCCAAGCAGTGTAAAGCGGAGGAAACATCATGGCTTATAAGCGGCTTCTCGGCGTCGCCCTCGGCGCAGCCGCAGCGGTGGCGCTGTCGACCGGCGCGCGCGCCGACGACATCTACATCCCGCTCATCTCCAAAGGCTTCCAGCACCAGTTCTGGCAGGCGGTGAAGGCCGGCGCGGAACAGGCCGCGAAGGCGGACAACGTGCGCATCACTTTCGAAGGACCGGAGACGGAGGCGATGGTCGACAAGCAGATCGACATGCTCTCCGCCGCGCTCGCCAAAAAGCCTAACGCGCTCGGCTTTGCGGCGCTCGACAGCCAAGCGGCCACTCCGTTGCTCAAGAAGGCGCAGGCGGCGCATATTCCGGTGATCGCTTTCGACTCCGGCGTCGACAGCAACATCCCGCTGACGACTTGCACGACCGACAACATCGCCGCCGCGGGGCTTGCGGCGGACAAAATGGCCGAGGCGATTGGCGACGCGGGCGAAGTCGCGGTCATCGTGCACGACCAGACGAGCCGCACCGGCATCGATCGCCGCGACGGCTTCCTCAATCGCATGAAAGAGAAGCATCCCAACGTCAAGATCGTCAGCGTTCAATACGGCAGCGGCGACCATCTGAAGTCCGCTGAGATCGCCAAGGCGATGCTTCAGGCCAATCCGAACCTCAAGGGCATCTTCGGCGCCAACGAAGGCTCGGCGGAAGGCGCGGCGATCGGCGTCAAGGAATCGGGCAAGCATCCGGTGGTCATCGGCTACGATTCCGGCAAGGAACAGAAAGAAGACATCACCTCCGGCGTGATGCTGGGCGCCATCACGCAGAACCCGATCGGCATCGGCAAGTGCGTGGTCGATTCGGCGGTGAAGGCGCTCAAGGGCGAGACCCTGCCGAAGGTCATCGACACCGGCTTCTATTGGTACGACAAGTCCAATATGAACGATCCCAAGATCGCGGCCGTTCTCTACGATTGAGAGCCCGCCCTTCTAGACCGCGCGGCGATTTGATAGAATCCCCGCGCGGTCTACATTCCTCATTTGCGCGCGCTTTTGGCGAAAAGCCGGCGTCCACTTTTTCGCCGCGCGCTTTTAAGAGGAAGGGCTCCGGCCCTTCCTCGTTCTGGCTCGGCCCGCTGACGCTTGACGACGACCGCGCGGGGTGGCCTCTCGCTCAGTGCGGCGACTTGCCGGGCAATGAGCAGCGCCGCGTATGACCGATCCACTCGCCTGCAACGACCTCGTCGTTCATAGCCGATACGCCTACGCGCGCGCCGCGGCGGAGGATGGCGACTGGCTCGCGGCGGCCGAGGTGCTCGAACAGGCGCTCGAACGCGCGCCGCAATGGCCGCCGGCGCTTTTCGCGCTCGGCGAAGCGCTGGAAAAACTCGGCGAGACTGAGCGCGCGGCCGAGGCTTTCCGCGCCAGCCTTGCCGCCGATCCGCGCGACTCTCAAGGGGCGGCGGCGCGGCTCGCGTTGCTCGGCGCCTCGCCGGCGCCGACGACCCTTCCGCCAGCCTATCTCGCGAGGCTGTTCGACGACTACGCGCCGCGGTTCGACAAGCACCTCACCGAAGCGCTCGGCTATCGCGGCCCGGCTCAGATCACGGAGACGCTGGCGACGATTGCGCCGGGCCGTCGCTTCGCGGCGGCGCTTGATCTCGGCTGCGGAACCGGACTCGCCGGCGTCGCGCTCCGCGCCCGCGTCGAACACTTCACGGGCGTCGATATCTCACCCGCCATGGTCGAGAAGGCGCGCGCGCTGCAAATCTACGACGCGCTCGAAGTCGGCGGGATCATCGCGCATCTCCAGCGCTTCGAGCAGGCGTTTGATTTGATCGTCGCCGCCGACGCCTTCGTCTATTTCGGCGATCTGAACGACGTCTTCGCTGCGGCCGCCCGCGCTTTGAGGCGCGACGGCCTCTTCGCCTTCACCGTCGAGGCCTTCGCGGGCGAAGGCTACCGGCTCAACGCAACCATGCGCTTTTCGCATACGCGCGCCTATGTCGAGGCGACTGCCGCCGCGGCGGACCTGCGCTCGCTCGCCGTAAAGCCAGACTGGGCGAGGCGCGAGGCCGGCGGCGAGGCGCCGGGACTCGTCTGCGCCTTCGGGCGGGACTAGAGAACACTGCGGTGTGATGGAATCGGAGGGCCCTCATCCGGCGCTTCGCGCCACCTTCGCTAGGCGAATGCGTAGCATTCGTCCGCTCCCGCAAGCGGGAGAAGGGATTGAGCGGCGCCACAAAGCCCCTCTCCCGCTTGCGGGAGAGGGTTGGAGTGAGGGGTGTTCCACCAAACTGCAGAAGACTCAGTCCTGCGGCGTGGCGAGCGGCTGGGTCGGGATCGCCGACGCGACTGGGCCGGGGCCGGCGCCGTCGCGCTGATAGATGTCGGGACGGAACTGCACGATGCCGTCCGGCGTCGCCCAGGCGGTGATGTAGACCCAGTAGACGTTGACCGGCTTCTCCAGTTTGACGTCGATGCGCTGGCCCGAATTGATCGCCTGGTCGATCTGATCGCGTCCCCAGCCGGGCGTGTCCTTCAACAGCCAGGCCACGTAGTCGCGGACGTCCTGCACACGCACGCAGCCCGACGACACGTAACGGAAGTCGTCACCGAAAATGCCCTTCGACGGGGTGTCGTGCATGTAGACACCGTAGGGGTTCGGGATGTTGATTCGCACCGAGCCCAACGAATTGAGGTCGGCTCCCTGATCCTGGCGGAACTTGTAGTTCGTCGCGTCGAGCGAATTCCAGTTGATCGACTGCGGCGAAACTTCCTGTCCCTCTTTGTTGAAGACGCGGATCTTCTCCGAGGTGAGGTAGTCCGGGTCAGCCTGCATCTTGGGGATCAGATCCTTGCGGATGATCGAGGCCGGCACCGTCCAGAACGGGTTGAAATTGATCTCCGTCGCCTTGGTCTGCATGATCGGCGACTGGCGATCCATTTTGCCGACGCCAGCAGCGTGATGCGAATAGACGACCCCGTTTTCGACCGTCTCGACCTCGGCGGCGGGGATATTGACCATCACGAAGCGGTCGCCGAGATCGCCCGCGAAGGTGCGCAGGCGGACGATGTTGGTCTCGAGCTGCTGCAAACGCGCGTCGGCGCTCACATTGAGCGCCGTGAGCGTCTCGTCGTTGACGACGCCGGTCGGGTTAATGCCGTGACGGAGCTGGAAGCGCTTGACCGCGGCTTCCACGAAGGAATTGTAGGTCTGCCCCATGCCGGCGACCTGGTCGAGGTCGCCGGAGGCGATCAGGCGCTGACGCAACGCCTGCACCGCCCGCGACCTGACGCCGATCTTGAGTTCGACGGGGGGAACCTGGTTCCAGCCGCCGCGCGCGACGATGCTCTGGTAGTTCTGGATCGCCTGCTCGGTGGCCGTCACCGTCGCGGGCGACAAGGTCGGCGTCGATTCGCGACCGAACGAGATGCGCGCCGACGTCTCGTAGCTCTGGCGCCATTCGGCCTGGTCGTCGTCGGTCGCGTCTTGCGCTCGCGCAGCGAAATTCAGCAGATTCCCACCCGCGAATGCGCAAATCGCCACGCCGGAGAGAAAGGCGCGCCGATCGACGCGCGGAAAACGGTATGCCGTCATTGAAAACCCAAGCCCCATCCCTGAAATCAGCGCCGCCCGCAACCAGGGGTCTCATCTCCCCAGGCTACGTTTCCTATCTTTTAGTCAACAAACGGTTCCAGTCGGGCGATTTTATGACCGCCCGTTGCGTCCGCTGGAAGACGTGGCTTCCACGCAACACCGAGGCAGCGGAATCAAAAAGGGCGTCCGTCAGGACGCCCTTGCCGCGAGACGAAATTTGTTGAAGCGTTCAAAGACGATACTTGATCTGATCCGTCCAGAAGCGCTCGAGACGGGCGAGCGAAACGTTCATCCGCGTGAAATCGTCCGCCATGACGCCGCCGATCTGCTCGACCGTCATGGCGTGCTTCTCGTAGAGCCCGACGATGATTCGATGCACTTCCTCGCCCTTCTCCGTCAGGCTGATTCGCACCGAACGCCGGTCGATCCGCGAGCGGGCGTGATGCAGGTAGCCCATCTCGACCAGCTTCTTGACGTTGTAAGAGACGTTCGAGCCCAGATAGTAGCCGCGCGTGCGCAGTTCGCCGGCGGTGAGCTCCTTGTCGCCGATATTGAACAGCAGGAGCGCTTGCACCGCGTTCACGTCGGAGCGGCCGCGCCGGTCGAACTCGTCCTTGATCACATCGAGCAGGCGGCGATGCAGCCGCTCCACCATGGTCAAGGTTTCGAGATATGCTGGACGCACGACAGCACTTCTCTCGTTTCTAGATACAACCTCTTCGGTCTTTGCAAGGTTCTTCATGACACGCTCGCCTGTTCGACTTTCCCTGGCCGAGATTATTATTCGGTCCGCTTATGGGTAGGACTTTAGCTTCCGGCTATGAAGACGAGTTTAAGAGTCAGGATGAATCCAGGGTTTACTGGATCTGGTAAACTTGATCTGAATCAGTAGTTTGTTGACCTTGGCGGAACGTTAACCGCCTCTTGATGCGCCCAGCGTCAGGCGCGCTCCTGCCCGGCTTGCCAGCTCAGGAAGAAATAGAAACCGGCGAGCGCGAGGTTGAGGACGACAACCAGCACGCCGCTCACCATCCCCCGTACGCCGAGCGCGGGAGAGACGGTCTCGATGGCCGCGCAGAGGAGCCACACGACGCCGCCCCAAGGGGCGGCAAGCCACAGCCCAACCGCTGCGAGGAGATCGACAGCGGCGAAGAAAACGACCGAGCCTTGCAGCGCCCGAGGCAAAGCGGTGAAATCGGCGTAGCCGGGCATGGCGCCGAGCACGAGGCTCCAGTTGAAGAGACCCTTGGCGACCCAGACCCAGGCCAGGGTCCGCATGTACCAAATGAGTGCGCCGGTCCAATTCCAGCGCAGCGCGACCCGCCCGGCGCCCGCCTGCCGTCTCTGCTGCGACGCAGGATCGACAATCTGCGTCACGCCGTCTAGGCTTTGACGCATCACGGTCTTCAACGCCGGCGCTCCGGAAAAGTGAGTTCGTGGTCGCCCAGAGGCGCGAAATAAGCGTCGATCGCGCGCTCGTCGATCGGTTCGTCCCCGGCCGGGCGCCAATGCGGCGACTGGTCCTTGTCGATAATCGTCGCACGCACGCCTTCGTAGAGATCATGGCCGCGGCAGATGCGCGAGACAATGCGAAACTCGACCCGCATCGCCTCCTCGAACGCGAGCCCAGCGCCGAGTTCCATCTGGCGCAGCGCGATCGCTTGGCTGGTCGGCGATTTCGCGCGCATCGCGACGAGCGCCGCCCCGGCGAACGGCAACTCTGTCGCAGCGCTTTCAAGGGCAGCGAGGATCGCCGCTCTGTCGAGACGGGCGAACCAGCGCTCGACGCCCGCGGCCTCGAGAAGGATCGTGGCCGGCGGCGGCGGAACGGCAAATCGCGCAACGATGTCCTCGACCAGCCCCGGCGCCTCGAGCGCCTCGGCCAGCGCGCCGAAGGATGCACTCGGGACGAAGCTTTGCGCGAGGCCGAGCGCGACGACATCCCCGGCGTCGGCCCGCAGCCCCGTTGCAGCGAGATAGGCACCGATGCGGCACGGCAGTCGCGGCAGCACATAGGTCGCTCCGACGTCGGGAAAAAAGCCGATGCCGACCTCGGGCATCGCAAAGAGGCAATTTTCGCTCGCCACCCGATGCGAGCCATGGGCGCACAGCCCCACCCCGCCGCCCATCACGATGCCGTCGATCAACGACACATAGGGCTTACTGTAGCGCTTGATGCGCCGGTTGAGCTGATATTCCTCACGCCAAAAGGCAAGCTGCGCGGCGTGATCGCCTGCCTTGCCCTGTTCGTAGATGCGGCGGATGTCGCCGCCGGCGCAGAACGCCCGGCCGCCGCCGCTCACGACGACGACGCGCTCGACGTCGTCGTCGCCCTCGAAGACGTCGAGCGCCTCGGCGATCATGCGCACCATCGGCAGGGTGAGCGCATTGAGCGCCTTCGGCCGATCGAGGATGACGAAACCTGCCGCGCCGCGCTTTTCGTAGCGCGCTCCCGCTTCACTCGCCGACACGCTCGGCGCGTCAGGGTTCACGCGCACGGCTCCAGGATCGAATCAATCGCAGCGGCGACCTCCGAGATACTCTTCATGCCGTCGACGCGCTGCAGCAGCTCTTTGGCAGCGTAGTGCGGCGTCACCGCCGCCGTATCGCGGAAATACGCGGCCAGACGCGTCTTGAAGATCTCGGGATCGTCGTCCCTGCGCACGGGGCGACCGCTCGCCTTCGCGTCGGCGGCGCGCTGCACGATGCGCGACACCAGCGCCTCAGGGTCGACTTGCAGTTCGATCGCTGCGTCCAGCTTCAGCCCCTTGCGCGCCAGCAAGGCGTCGAGCGCCTCGGCCTGGGCGAGCGTACGCGGAAAACCGTCGAGAATGAAGCCCCGCTGCGCGTCCGGTTCGGCAATCCGTTCTTCGATGATGCCCTGGACAATCTCGTCCGACACCAGCGAGCCCGCGTCCATCACCGCTTTCGCCTTGAGGCCGATTGGCGTCCCAGCGCTTGCAGCGGCGCGAAGCATGTCGCCGGTCGAAAGTTGAGGGATGCCGTATTTCTCCACCAGTCGAGCCGCCTGAGTGCCTTTGCCGGCGCCGGGCGGCCCGAGCAGGATCAGCCTCATCTCTTCTTCCCCCTCAATTTAGCCTTTCTGATCAGGCCTTCATATTGGTGCGCCTGCAGATGTCCATGAATCTGCGCGACCGTGTCCATCGTGACGTTCACGACAATCAAAAGCGACGTGCCGCCGAAATAGAGCTGCACCGATGAATAGGACGTCAACAGCTCCGGCAGGATGCAGATCAGCGCGAGATAACCCGCCCCCAGCACGGTGATCCGAGTGAGGATTTGGTCGAGATATTGCGCCGTGCGCTCGCCCGGCCGCACCCCGGGAATGAAGCCGCCATGCTTTTTCAGATTATCCGCGGTGTCATGCGGGTTGAACACCGTCGCCGTGTAGAAGAACGCGAAAAACACGATCAGCGCAACGTAGAGGATGATATAGAGCGGCCCACCACGGCCGAGCAGCGTCGAAACCGTCGAGAGGAAGCCAGAGCTCGACGACCCCTGAGCGAAGTTCGCCACCGTCGTCGGCAGCAGCAGCAGCGAGGAGGCGAAGATCGGCGGGATGACGCCTGCGGTGTTGAGCTTGAGCGGCAGGAACGAACTCTGCCCCTCATACATTTTGTTGCCGACCTGGCGGCGCGGATAGGTGATCGGCACGCGGCGCTGCGCCCGCTCCATGAACACGATGAACGCCACGACGACGAACACCATCACGATGACGGCGAGCACGAGGCCGGTCGAAATCGAGCCCTGACGGCCAAGTTCGAACAGTTGAACCGCCGCCTGCGGCAGGCGCGCGACAATGCCGGCGAAGATGATCAGCGAAGACCCGTTGCCGACGCCGCGCGACGTGATCTGTTCGCCCAGCCACACCAGGAACATGGTGCCGCCGGTGAGCGTGATGACGGTCGAGAGCCGGAACAGCAGGCCCGGATCGCTGACGACGCCCGCCCTGCCCTCGAGGCCGATGGCGATGCCGTAGGCCTGGAAGACCGCGAGAATGACGGTCAGATAGCGGGTGTATTGGTTGAGGACTTTACGGCCCGCCTCGCCCTCTTTCTTGATCGCCTCCAGCGAGGGAAGGACCGAGCTCAGGAGCTGAATGATGATCGAGGCCGAAATGTACGGCATGATGTTCAACGCGAACACCGCCATGCGCTGCACCGCGCCGCCGGAGAACATGTTGAACATGTCGAGCACGCCTTGGCTGTGCCCGGTGAAGGACTGCTCGAAGGCGTTCGGATCGATGCCCGGCAGGGGAACGTAGGTTCCCAGCCGGTAGACGATCAGCGCGCCGAGCGTGAACCAGATGCGCTTCTTGAGCTCCTCCGCCTTGGAGAACGCAGACCAGTTGATATTGGCTGCAAGCTGTTCGGCCGCTGAAGCCATTGTGTTCGCGCTCCGTTTTTCTCTAGGCGTCGTCGCCGCGCCGATTGAGGGCCTTCGCCGGCGGCGGCGCCGCAACGCTAGGCCATAAACACAATTTGAACGGCTGCCCAGTCCGGGAGCCGTTCAAATCATATGGCTCGCCGCGGACGAAACGCCACCCCGCGCGCCGCCTATTATCACTCGGCCGCGGCCGCGACCTCGGCCCTCAGCGTCTTGACGCTGCCGCCGGCCTTCTCGATCGCCGCGACAGCGCTCTTCGAGGCTCCGTAAACCTCGAAATCTGCCTTCGCCTTGATCTCGCCTTTGCCCAGGATCTTCACGCCGTCGCGCGCGCGCGCCACGACGCCCGCCGCCACCAGCGCCTCGACGGTGATGGGCTTGCTCAAATCCAAGACGCCGGCGTCGATCGCAGTCTGAACGCGGCCGAGATTGACCTCGTTGACGTCGAGCGGCGACGGCGGCGTAAAGCCACGCTTCGGCAGGCGGCGATGAAGCGGCATCTGGCCGCCCTCGAAGCCTTTGATGCGGACGCCCGAACGCGCGGTCTGGCCTTTGCCGCCGCGACCCGACTGCTTGCCCTTGCCGGAGCCGATGCCGCGGCCGACGCGGATGCGCGCCTTCGACGAGCCCGGGTTGTCCTTGATGCTGTTGAGTTTCATGGTCGCGTCCTCACTGGCCGTCGACGACGCGCACGAGGTGCGCGACTTTGGCGATCATGCCGCGGACGGCGGGCGTGTCGACGACGCTCGAACGCCGCCCGATCTTGTTGAGGCCGAGGCCCTTCAACGTGTCGCGCTGCGCCTGCGGACGGCCGATCGCGCTGCCGACCTGTTCGAGGGTCACTGTCTTCTCAGTGGTCATGGCACGGGCCTCGCGATCACGAGTCGGAGGCGTCGGCTTCGACGCCGACGCGGCGCGACTGCAACGTCGACACCTTGAGGTTGCGGCGCTGCGCGACCGAGCGAGGGCTGTCCTCGCGCGAGAGCGCGTCGAACGTCGCGCGGATCATGTTGTACGGGTTCGACGAGCCCTGGCTCTTGGCGACGACGTCATGCACGCCGAGCGATTCGAACACTGCGCGCATCGGGCCGCCGGCGATGATGCCCGTGCCCGCGGGAGCGGAGCGCAACACGACGCGGCCGGAACCGTGGCGCCCGTTGACGTCGTGATGCAGCGTGCGCCCTTCGCGCAGCGGCACGCGGACGACGCCGCGCTTGGCGGCCTCGGTCGCCTTGCGGATCGCTTCCGGCACTTCACGCGCCTTGCCGTGGCCGAAGCCGACGCGGCCCTTCTGGTCGCCGACAACGACGAGCGCAGCGAAGCCGAAGCGACGTCCGCCCTTCACCACCTTCGCCACGCGGTTGATGTGGACGAGGCGATCGACGAACTCGCTGTCGCGCTCCTCCCGGCTATGCTCGCGGCCTCTGCCGCCTTCACCTTCTCGCGCCATTTTTTCTTTCCGTCACTTGCGCGGCGCTCGAAACGAGCCGCCGCTCGCTTGGGGTTGAAATCTCAGAACTCGAGGCCGCCCTCGCGCGCGCCCTCGGCGAGCGCCTTGACGCGCCCGTGATACATGTAGCTGCCGCGATCGAACACGACCTTCTCGACGCCCGCCTTCTTGGCGCGCTCGGCGATCTCCTGGCCGATTCGCTTGGCGGCTTCGACATTCGCGCCGGTCTTGAGCTGATCGCGGAACGCCTTCTCGAGTGTCGAGACGGCGACGAGCGTCACGCCTTTCTCGTCGTCGATGATCTGTGCCGAGATCTGCTTGGACGAGCGGAACACGCTGAGGCGCGGACGATCCCCGCCATGAGCGCGGATCGCCCGGCGGACGCGCGCCTTGCGGCGATCGGTGGATTGGTTGGACTTGGCCATGGCGGCGCCCCTTATTTCTTCTTGCCTTCCTTGCGGAAGATGAATTCGTCGACGTACTTGACGCCCTTGCCCTTATAGGGCTCGGGGCCGCGGAAGGCGCGAATTTCGGCCGCGATCTGACCGACTTGGCGCTTGTCGATGCCGGTGACGGTGATTTCCGTCGGCTTCGGCGTCACGATCGTGACGCCGGCCGGGATCGGATAGACGACGTCGTGGCTGTAGCCCAGCGAGAGCTGCAGGTTCTTGCCCGCGACAGCCGCCTTGTAGCCGACGCCGTTGATCTCGAGCTTCTTCTCGAAACCCTGGGTCACGCCGACGACCAGATTCTGCACCCGCGCGCGCGCCGTGCCCCACATCGCACGCGACCGCTTGTCCTGGGCGTGCGGCTCGACGTGAACGACGTTGCCTTCGATCTTGACGGCGACTTCGTCGGGGACGGTGAAATTCAATTCGCCCTTGGCGCCCTTCACGGCGATCAACTGACCGTCGAGCTTGGCGGTCACGCCGGCGGGAATGGCGACGGGCTTCTTGCCGATACGAGACATAGCGTTGGTTCCAAATTAGCGGACGCCGACCGATGTCGGCTCTTCGAGGCGGCCTTTAGAAGACCGTGCAGAGGACCTCGCCTCCCACGTGACTCTCACGCGCCGAATGATCCGCCATCACGCCCTTCGGCGTGGAGAGGATCGAAACGCCGAGGCCGTTGGCGACGCGCGGCATGCCGTCGACCGCGACGTAGACGCGCCGGCCCGGCTTCGACACGCGCTCGATCTTGCGAATGACCGGCTCGTTGTCGAAATACTTGAGCTCGATCTCGAACTCGGTGCGGCCGTTGCCGTAGTCGGTCGTCGAATAGCCGCGGATGTAGCCTTCCGACTGCAGGACGTCGAGCACCTTCTTGCGCAACGAGGAGCCGGGGGTCGAGACCTTGCCGCGCTTGCGCATCTGCGCGTTGCGGATGCGGGTGAGCATATCGCCCAGAGGATCGTTCACGGACATGCTGCTCGCCTCCTTACCAGCTCGACTTGACGAGGCCGGGAATAAGGCCCTTGTTGCCCAATTCCCTGAGCGCGATACGGCTCATCTTCAACTTGCGATAGTAGGCGCGCGGACGGCCCGTCACTTCGCAGCGGTTGCGCACACGCACAGCCGCGCCGTTGCGCGGCAAAGCCGCGAGCTTGAGGCGCGCCTCGAAGCGCTCCTCCATCGCCAGGTTCTCGTCGTTGGCGACCTCGAGCAGCCGCTTGCGCCGCGCCGAGAACTTCTTCACCAAACGCTGCTTGCGCTCGTTATTCTCGATTGCACTCTTCTTTGCCATCAAAGGCCTCCATTTTCCGCGTTTGAGCGCTTCAGGCTCACTGCCGGAACGGGAAGTTGAAGGCGCGCAACAACGCGCGCGCCTCGGCGTCGGTCTTGGCCGTCGTGCACACCACGATGTCCATGCCCAGCATCGACTCGGCCTTGTCGTAGTCGATTTCGGGGAAAATGATGTGCTCCTTGACGCCCAGCGCGTAATTGCCACGGCCGTCGAAGGACTTCGGGTCGAGGCCGCGGAAGTCGCGAACGCGCGGCAGCGCGACCGTGACCAGGCGGTCCAGGAATTCGTACATGCGGGTCTGGCGCAGCGTGACCTTGGCGCCGATCGGCATGTTCTCGCGCACCTTGAAGGTCGAGATCGCCTTGCGCGCGCGGGTGATGACCGGCTTTTGACCGGCGATCAGCGCGAGGTCGTTCGCGGCCGACGTCACCTTCTTGGTGTCGTTGACCGCTTCGCCGACGCCCATGTTCAGAACGACCTTCTCGATCTTGGGAACCTGCATCGCGTTCTTATAACCGAACTCCTCGACGAGCTTCGGCACCACCACGCTTTCGTAGTGGCGCTTCAGGCGCGCAACGTAGTCCTTCGGGGCCGCCTTCGGCTGTCCCGCCACCGCGACCTCGGACTGCGCCGCACGGCCCTTGCCTTTGGCTTCGGCCCCGCCTTCCGCCTTCCCGGCCTTCGGGGCTTTGTCGGCCTTGGCCGACTTGCCGCCCTTGTCGGATTTTGCCTCAGCCATCGATCAGGTCTCCGGAACGCTTGGCGACGCGAACCTTGCGGCCGTCGTCGAGAATCTTGAATCCGACGCGAGTCGGCTGGCCGGTCTTGGGGTCGGCGATCGCGAGATTGGACAGATCGATCGGCGCTTCCTTGGAGAGGATGCCGCCCTCGGTCTGCGCGGTCTGGCGCGTATGGCGCTTGACGACGTTGACGCCGGTGACGATCGCGCGCCCTTCGGCGGGATTGACGTTCGTCACTTCGCCGGTCTTGCCCTTGTCGCGCCCGGCGAGCACGACGACCTTGTCGCCCTTACGGATCTTGGCGGCCATCACAGCACCTCCGGCGCGAGCGACATGATCTTGACGTGGTTCTTGGCGCGCAGTTCGCGCGGCACCGGCCCGAAGATGCGGGTCCCAACCGGCTCCGACTGGTTGTTGATGAGCACGGCGGCGTTCGAATCGAAGCGGATCACCGAACCGTCGGCGCGGCGGATGTCCTTGGCGGTGCGCACGACGACCGCCTTCATGACGTCGCCCTTCTTCACGCGACCGCGCGGGATCGCCTCCTTGATCGACACCACGATGATGTCGCCGATCGAGGCGTAGCGACGCTTCGAACCGCCCAGCACCTTGATGCACATCACGCGGCGCGCGCCGGAATTATCGGCGACGTCGAGGTTGGTTTGCATCTGAATCATGGCCTAAACGCCTTTCTTGTCAGAACGGTTTCCGGCGGCGGACCGCCGGACTACGTCTGAAGGAGGCTCGCGCCTCCGGGATGAGTTTTTTCTCCGCGTCGGAGCGCATCAGCCCTGGGGGGCCTCGACGACGATCCACCGCTTCAGCTTCGAAATCGGCTTCGTCTCTTCGATCGACACGGTGTCGCCGACCTTTTGCGTCTTGGTCTCGACATGGGCGTGATAGTTCTTCGAGCGACGCACCGTCTTCTTGAGAAGCGGATGCGTGAAACGGCGCTCGACCTTCACGACCAAGGTCTTTTCCTGCTTGTCGCTGACGACAACGCCCTGGAGGATTCGCTTCGGCATGATCCCGTCCTCAGACTTTGGTCTTCGCGGCGCGCTTTTGCGCGGCGATGGTTTTGACTCGCGCGATGTCGCGGCGCACGACGCGCACGCGGGCGGTGTCCTGAAGCTGGCCGCTCGCGCGCTGGAAGCGCAGGTTGAACTGCTCCTTCTTCAGCTTGAGGGCCTCGTCGTCCAGTTGATCTTCGCTCATGACGCGCAGGTCTGAGAGACGGCTCGTGTTTTTCATCTCTCTCTCCTCACTCTGCGATGCGCTGGATGAAGCGCGTCTTGATCGGCAGCTTGGCCGCGGCGAGCTCGAAAGCCTCACGCGCGATCTGCTCCGGCACGCCGTCGACCTCGAACATGATGCGGCCCGGCGCGACGCGCGCGATCCACAGCTCCGGCGCGCCCTTGCCTTTACCCATACGCACTTCGATCGGCTTCTTCGACACCGGCACATCGGGGAACACCCGGATCCAAACGCGCCCCGCGCGCTTCATGTGGCGCGTCAGCGCGCGACGGGCGGCCTCGATCTGGCGCGCGGTGACGCGCTCCGGCTCGAGCGCCTTCAGGCCGAACTCGCCGAAATTCAGCTCGAACCCACCCTTGGCGACGCCGCGAATGCGGCCTTTGAACGCCTTGCGAAACTTGGTTTTCTTAGGCTGCATCATGGTCGTGGACCTTTAATTCTCTCAGGCCGCGTCGCGGCCGCGCGGCTCGCGCTCGCGTCGCTGCGGACGATGGCTCGACGAATGATCGGCTTCGGCCTGGCGCTTATCCTGCGCCATCGGATCGTGCTCAAGGATTTCGCCCTTGAAGATCCAGACCTTGACGCCGCACGTGCCGTAGGCCGTGTGCGCCGTCGCAACGCCGTAGTCGACGTCGGCGCGCAAGGTGTGCAACGGCACCCGGCCCTCGCGGTACCACTCGAGCCGGGCGATCTCGGCGCCGCCTAGGCGACCGGAGCAGTTGATGCGGATGCCCTCGGCGCCGAGGCGCATCGCCGACTGCACCGCGCGCTTCATCGCGCGGCGGAACGCCACGCGGCGTTCGAGCTGCTGGGCGATCGAGTCAGCGACCAGGGCCGCGTCGACCTCAGGCTTGCGGACCTCGACGATGTTGATCGCGACTTCCGACTGGGTGACCTTGGCGACCTGCTTACGCAGCTTGTCGATGTCGGCGCCCTTCTTGCCGATCACGACGCCGGGACGCGCCGAATGGATGTTGACGCGGCACTTTTTGTGCGGGCGCTCGATGACGATCTTCGAGATCGCCGCCTGCTTGAGCGCGCCCATCAGCAGCTCGCGGATCTTCATGTCCTCGTGCAACAGCTTGCCGTATTCGCCCTTGTTCGAGAACCAGCGCGAATCCCAGGTGCGGTTGACGCCGAGGCGCAGCCCGATCGGATTGATCTTCTGACCCATCGTTGACTCCTCAGGCCGCTTCAGCGGCGGAGGCCGCCACTTCGCGCACGACGATCGTAATGTTGGAGAACGGCTTTTCGATCCGCCCGGCCCGACCGCGCGCACGCGGGCTGAAGCGCTTCATCACCATGTCCTTGCCAACCCAAGCTTGCGCGACGATGAGGTCGTCGACGTCGAGCTCGTGATTGTTCTCGGCGTTGGCGATCGCCGACTCCAGCGCCTTCTTCACCTCGGTCGAAATTCTCTTGTTGGAGAATTCGAGATCGGCGAGCGCCCTCGACACCTTCTTCCCGCGAATAAGCTGGGCAAGCAGGTTGAGCTTCTGCGGGCTCACCCGCAGCATGCGGATGGTCGCCTTCGCTTCGTTATCGGCGAGACGCCGAGGATTGGCTTGTTTCGACATGGCGTTAAGCCCTCTTCGCCTTCTTGTCGGCGGTATGGCCGTGGAACGTGCGCGTCGGCGCGAACTCGCCGAACTTGTGGCCGATCATTTCCTCGGTGACTGCAACCGGCACATGCTTGTGCCCGTTGTAGACGCCGAACGTCAGACCGACGAACTGCGGCAGAATGGTCGAACGGCGGCTCCAGATCTTGATGACGTCTGAGCGGCCCGAGCCGCGCGCGACGTCCGCCTTCTTGAGCATGTAGCCATCGACGAACGGCCCCTTCCAAATCGAACGCGTCATGGCTTAGCCCTTCTTCTTGCGGACGTGCCGCGAGGCGACGATGAACTTGTCCGTCGACTTGTTCGAGCGCGTCTTCTTGCCCTTGGTCGGCTTGCCCCACGGCGAAACCGGGTGACGGCCGCCCGAAGTGCGGCCTTCGCCGCCGCCGTGCGGGTGATCGACCGGGTTCATCGTGACGCCGCGGTTGTGCGGACGCTGGCCGAGCCAGCGATTGCGGCCCGCTTTGCCGAGCGACGCGTTCATGTGGTCCGGGTTCGACACCGCGCCGACCGTCGCGAAGCACTGGCCGTGCACCAAGCGCTGCTCGCCGGAGTTGAGGCGCAGCGAGACGTAGCCCTGGTCGCGGCCGACGATCTGCGCATAGGTGCCGGCCGAGCGGGCGATCGCGCCGCCCTTGCCGATCTTCAGCTCGACGTTGTGGACGATCGTGCCGACCGGAATGTTGGCCAGCGGCATCGCATTGCCCGGCTTGACGTCGACCTGCACGCCCGCGATGACCGTGTCGCCGACGCTGAGACGCTGCGGCGCGATGATGTAGGCCTGCTCGCCGTCCGCATAGCGAACCAGCGCAATGAAGCTGGTGCGATTCGGATCGTACTCCAGGCGCTCCACCGTGCCGGCGACGTCGAACTTGCGACGCTTGAAGTCGACCAGACGATAGGACTGCTTGTGGCCGCCGCCGCGGAACCGCACGGTGATGCGGCCGAGGTTGTTGCGGCCGCCCTTCTCGGACTTGCCGACGGTGAGCGCCTTGAGCGGCTTGCCCTTGTAGAGCTCGCTGCGATCGACGATGGCGAGCTGACGAATGCCCGGCGTCGTCGGATTGAATGTCTTGAGAGCCATTGTGCTGAACCCTTAAAGACCGCTGGTCACGTCGATGCGATGACCGTCGGCGAGCGTCACGACGGCTTTCTTGACGTCCTGCTGTCGGCCGCGGACGCCGCGAAACACCTTGTTCTTGCCCTTGCGAACGAGCGTGTTGACCGCCGTAACCTTGACGTCGAACAGCTTCTCGATCGCCGCCTTGATCTGCGGCTTGGTGGCCTCGCGGCGCACCTTGAACACGAACTGGTTGCTTTCGGACGCGATCGTCGCCTTTTCGGTGATCACCGGCGCGACGATGGTGTCGTAGTGGCGAGCGTCATTGCTCATTTGAACCGCGCCTCCAGCGCTTCGATCGCGGCCTTGGTCAGCACGAGCTTCTCGCGGCGCATGATGTCATAGACGTTGATGCCCTGCGCGGGCAGCACGTCGACCTGTGGCAGATTGCGCGCCGCCGAGGCGAAATTGGCGTCGACGGTCGAGCCGTCAATGATCAGCACGTTGCTCAGCGCCGCCTTGGCGAAGTTGTCGCGCAGCGTCTTGGTCTTGGCCTGCTCGAGCTGGGCATTCTCCCAGACGACCAGTCCGCCGGCGCGCTGCTTGGCCGACAGCGCGTGGCGCAGCGCGAGCGCGCGCACCTTCTTGGGCAGATCATGCGCGTGGCTGCGCACGACCGGGCCCATCGCGCGGCCGCCGCCGCGGAACTGTGGCACACGGGCGGAGCCGTGACGCGCGCCGCCGGTGCCCTTCTGCTTGTACATCTTCTTGCCGGTGCGATGGATATCGGCGCGGCCAAGCGTCTTGTGGTCGCCGGCCTGGCGCCTAGCGAGCTGCCAGCGCACCATGCGGGCGATCAGATCTTCACGCGGCTCGAGGCCGAAAATCTCGTCGTCGAGCTCGAGCGAGCCGGCGGCGGATCCATCAATCGACGTCATGTCGAATTTCATAACGTCATTCTCCCTTCGGCTCGGCGGCAGGCGCTTCGGCCGACGTTTCTGCATGGACGCGGAACTTGCCCGGCAACGGGGCATCCTTCGGCAGCGGCTTCTTCACGGCGTCCCGCACCGCAATCCAGCCCCCCGCATGACCGGGCACCGACCCCTCGACGAGGATCAGGCCGCGCTCGACGTCGGTCTGCACGACGCGCAGATTCTGCGTCGTCACGCGATCGACGCCCATGTGGCCCGCCATCTTCTTGTTCTTCCAGGTCTTGCCCGGGTCCTGACGGCCGCCGGTCGAACCGTGCGAACGGTGCGAGACCGACACGCCGTGCGTGGCGCGCAGACCGCCGAAGTTCCAGCGCTTCATCGGACCGGCGAAGCCCTTACCGATCGTTACGCCGGTCACGTCGACGAACTGCCCGACGAGGAAGTGGTCGGCGGTGATTTCGGCGCCAACCGGGATCAACTTGTCCTCGGCGACGCGGAATTCCGCGAGTTGGAGCTTGGGTTCGACGTGCGCGACGGCGAAGCGCCCACGCTCGGCTTTGCTGACATTCTTGACCTTGGCGCGGCCAATGCCGAGCTGAAGCGCGGTGTAGCCGTTCTTCTCCTGGGTGCGATGCGCAACGACCTGGCAGCCCTCGACCTTGAGGACCGTGACCGGAACGTGATCGCCCGCGTCGGTGAAGATGCGGGTCATCCCCAGCTTCTGTGCGATGATGCCTGAACGCATGGCGCTAATCCTTCAGAGCGCATTCGCATCCTGCGAAGAGGCGCTCGCCAAATTCCTTAGAGCTTGATCTCGACGTCCACGCCTGCGGCCAGGTCGAGCTTCATCAAAGCGTCGACCGTCTGCGGCGTCGGGTCGACGATGTCGAGAACCCGCTTGTGCGTACGAATCTCGAACTGCTCGCGCGACTTTTTGTCGACGTGCGGCGAGCGGTTCACCGTGAACTTCTCGATCCGCGTCGGCAACGGGATCGGCCCGCGGACCCGAGCGCCGGTGCGCTTGGCGGTCGACACGATCTCCTTCGTCGAAGCGTCGAGCACGCGGTGATCGAACGCTTTGAGGCGGATGCGGATATTTTGCGTATTCATGTCTGTAGATCCCTGGCCGGCGCGGGCGGGGCGGTTGCCCCGCCCGGCGTTCTCAGTCTTTCGTCACTCCGTGATGGAGACGACGACGCCGGAGCCGACCGTGCGTCCACCCTCGCGAATTGCGAAGCGCAGCTTTTCCTCCATCGCGATCGGAACGATCAGCGCGACCTCGATGGTCACGTTGTCGCCGGGCATCACCATTTCCGTGCCTTCCGGCAGCTGAACGATGCCGGTCACGTCGGTGGTGCGGAAATAAAACTGCGGACGATAGTTGGTGAAGAACGGGGTATGGCGGCCGCCCTCGTCCTTGGTGAGGATATACGCCTCGGCCTTGAACTTGGTGTGCGGCTTGACGGAGCCGGGCTTGCAGAGAACTTGGCCGCGCTCCACGTCTTCGCGCTTGGTGCCGCGCAGCAGGCAGCCGACGTTGTCGCCCGCCTCGCCCTGATCGAGCAACTTGCGAAACATTTCGACGCCGGTCACGATGGTCTTGACGGTCGCCTTAAGGCCGACGATCTCGACTTCCTCGCCCACCTTGACGATGCCGCGCTCGATACGGCCGGTCACGACAGTGCCGCGGCCCGAGATCGAGAACACGTCTTCGACCGGCATCAGGAAGGGCTGATCCTTCGGGCGCTCCGGCTGCGGGATGTAAGCATCGACCGCTTCCATCAGCTTGAGGATCGCGTCGTGGCCAATCTCGGTCGACTTGTCTTCGAGCGCCATCAGCGCCGAACCCTTGATGATCGGGATGTCGTCGCCGGGGAAGTCATACTTGGAGAGGAGTTCGCGAACTTCGAGCTCGACGAGCTCAAGAAGCTCCGGATCGTCGACCATGTCGACCTTGTTCATGAACACGACAAGCGCCGGCACGCCGACCTGACGGGCAAGCAGGATGTGCTCGCGGGTTTGCGGCATCGGGCCGTCGGCCGCGGAGACGACCAGGATCGCGCCGTCCATCTGCGCGGCGCCGGTGATCATGTTCTTCACATAGTCGGCGTGGCCGGGGCAGTCGACGTGCGCGTAATGGCGGTTCTTGGTCTCGTACTCGACGTGCGCCGTCGAGATCGTGATGCCGCGCGCCTTCTCTTCCGGCGCCTTGTCGATCTGGTCGTAAGCGGTGAACTTGGCGCCGCCGGTCTCGGCGAGAACCTTGGTGATCGCAGCCGTCAACGACGTCTTGCCGTGGTCGACGTGGCCGATCGTGCCGATGTTGCAGTGCGGCTTGCTACGCGAAAATTTTTCCTTGGCCATGGCCGGACTCCTTCTCGTGATTCCTAGAATTGACGCTTTGGGCGGCTGCCCGCCTTACTTGAACTTCGCCTGAATCTCCTGCGAGACCGCGGCGGGCACCTGCTCGTAGTGATCGAACTGCATCGTGAAGTTGGCGCGCCCCTGCGTGCCCGAGCGCAGCTGGTTGACGTAGCCGAACATGTTGGCCAGCGGCACCATCGCATTGATGACGACCGCGTTCGCGCGCATGTCCTGGCCCTGCACCTGCCCGCGGCGGGACAGAAGATCGCCCATCACAAAGCCAGTGTGCTCTTCAGGCGTCACCACCTCGACCTTCATGATCGGCTCGAGCAGCACCGAGCCGCCCTTCTGCAAGCCCTCACGGAAAGCCGCGCGCGACGCAATTTCGAAGGCCAGAGCCGACGAGTCGACGTCGTGATACGCGCCGTCGATCAGCGTCGCCTTGACGTCGACCACCGGGAAGCCGGCCAGAATGCCCGACCCCATCACGCTGTTGATGCCCTTTTCGACGCCGGGAATATATTCCTTCGGCACCGCGCCGCCGACGATCTTGGACTCGAAGGACGAGCCCGTGCCCGGCTCCGCCGGCTCGAACACAATCGTCACCTTGGCGAACTGCCCGGTGCCGCCAGTCTGCTTCTTGTGGGTGTAGGTGATCTCGGTCTTCTTGCTCAGCTTCTCGCGATAAGCGACCTGCGGCGCGCCGATGCTGGCCTCGACCTTATAGGTGCGCTTGAGGATGTCGACCTTGATGTCGAGATGCAGCTCGCCCATCCCCTTGAGGATGGTCTGGCCGGACTCGGGGTCGGTCGAGACGCGGAACGAGGGATCCTCGGCGGCGAGCTTGGACAGCGCGACGCCCAGTTTCTCCTGGTCGGCCTTCGACTTCGGCTCGATCGCGATCTCGATGACGGGCTCGGGGAACTCCATCTTCTCGAGGATGACCGGCTTCAGCTGGTCGCAAAGCGTGTCGCCGGTGCGGGTGTCCTTGAGACCCGCCAGCGCGACGATGTCGCCCGCATAGGCTTCCTTGATGTCTTCGCGATTGTTCGCGTGCATCAGCAACATACGGCCGACGCGCTCTTTCTTGTCCTTGGTCGAGTTGAGAACGGTCGTGCCGGACTCGATCTTGCCCGAATAGACGCGGCAGAAGGTGATCGTGCCGACGAACGGATCGTCCATGATCTTGAAACCGAGCATGGAGAAGGGGTCGGAGTCGCTCGGGTTGCGGACGATTTCCTCGCCCGTGTCGACGTCAATACCCTTGATGCCGCCGCGATCGATCGGCGAAGGAAGATAGTCGACGACCGCGTCGAGCAGCGGCTGCACGCCCTTGTTCTTGAACGCAGAACCGCACAGCACCGGCACGAAGGTAATCTGCTTGACCGCCTTGCGGACGAGACGCTTCAGCGTATCGATGTCGGGCTCCTGCCCGTCGAGATAGGCGCCCATCACGTCGTCGTCGAGCTCGACAGCCGCCTCGATGAGGGCGTGGCGATATTCTTCCGCGCGAGCCTTGAGGTCCTCGGGAATCTCTTCGTCGTGATACTTCGCGCCGAGGCCTTCGTCTTCCCAGACGACCGCCTTCATGCGCAGAAGGTCGATCACGCCCTTGAAGTTCGACTCCGAGCCGATCGGCAGCTGGATGCAGACCGGGCGGCCGCCCACCTTGGTGGTGATCTCCTCGACGCAGCGATAGAAATCAGCGCCGGTCTTGTCCATCTTGTTGACGAACACGATGCGCGGCACGTTGTATTTATCGGCCTGGCGCCAGACGGTTTCCGTCTGCGGCTCGACGCCTTGGTTGCCGTCGAGCACGCAGACCGCGCCGTCGAGCACGCGCAGCGAACGCTCCACCTCGATCGTAAAGTCGACGTGGCCGGGCGTGTCGATGATGTTGAGACGCTTGTCGTGCCAGAACGTCGTCGTCGCAGCGGACGTGATCGTGATGCCGCGCTCCTGCTCCTGCTCCATCCAATCCATCGTCGCGGCGCCGTCGTGGACTTCGCCGATCTTATGGGACTTGCCGGAATAGTAGAGGATGCGCTCAGTCGTCGTCGTCTTGCCGGCATCAATGTGGGCCATGATGCCGAAGTTACGATAGTCCTCGATAGCGTGGCTGCGCGCCATAGTCTTGATCCCGTGTGGAGGTCAGCGACCGCTTTACCAGCGGTAATGGGCGAAGGCGCGGTTGGCTTCCGCCATCCGGTGCGTGTCTTCGCGCTTCTTGACCGCGGCGCCGCGATTGTTCGAGGCGTCGAGCAGCTCGGCGGACAGACGGTCCACCATCGTCTTGTCGTTGCGATCGCGCGCGGCCGTGATGATCCAGCGGATCGCCAGCGCCTGCCGGCGCTCGGTGCGCACTTCGACCGGCACCTGATAGGTGGCGCCGCCGACACGCCGCGAGCGCACTTCCACCGCCGGCGCGACATTCTCGAGCGCCTGACGGAAGACGGCGAGCGGATCGCTTTTGACGCGCGTCTCGATGCCGTCGAGCGCGCCGTAAACGATCGCCTCGGCGACCGACTTCTTGCCCTCGTACATGATCGTGTTCATGAACTTCGCAATCACCACGTCGCCGTACTTGGCGTCCGGGATGATCTCGCGTTTCTCAGCGCTATGGCGGCGCGACATGGCCTGCTCCTAATCGAATAGCTGGATCACTTCGGACGCTTGGCGCCATACTTGGAGCGGCGCTGCTTGCGGTCCTTGACGCCCTGCGTGTCGAGCACGCCGCGCAGGATGTGATAGCGCACGCCAGGCAAGTCCTTGACGCGGCCGCCGCGGATCATCACCACGGAGTGCTCTTGCAGATTGTGGCCTTCGCCGGGAATGTAGCCGATCACCTCAAATCCGTTGGTGAGACGGACCTTGGCGACTTTGCGGAGCGCCGAGTTCGGCTTTTTCGGGGTCGTGGTGTAGACGCGGGTGCAAACGCCGCGCTTCTGCGGGCTCGCCTCGAGGTGGCGCGACTTCTCGCGGTAAGTCTTCGGTTGCCGCGGTTTGCGGATCAACTGGCTGATCGTCGGCATCGTTAGCCCTTCGTCCCGGTCCACAATGGCGCACCCTCGCAGGCGCGCCGTTCGAATTTTACAACTCACCGCCCGCGTCGCTATGCGCGAAACCAAACGCGCCGCGAAAACCCGGTCAGGGTTTTGGGCGCTGATGTCGCAGAGGACCACGGAAGCCCGCGTTCTTACGTCGTCTGACCCGGCTGGGCCATCGCCCGCCGGTATGTTTGGTCGTCGGTGAGATCGTCAGCGTTTAGAGCCGCTGGGTTCTGGACGCGTCGCCCGGAACAACGAAGCTCTACAGCCTGTCGAAAGCGGGCGGACCATATGCGCGAGGCCCGAACCCGTCAACCCCTTTCCGTCAAGAAAAGCGCCCCTTAGGCACGATGGCGCGCGGCAGCGGCAAAAGCCGTCAGTTCAAGCCCGCGACCGGCAGCAGCCGATCGCCCAAAGCCTCGAAAATCGCGACGGCGCGAAGCAATTGGAACGCTTCTTCCCCCTCGGCGGCCACCGGCACGATTCGCACCGCTGCGACCCGCCCGCTCATTTCCGCGCCAAGCGCGACGCGCCCCGCGACCCGATGGCGCAAGCTCGATTCGATCGCCGCCGCCAGCGTCTCGTCCGCCTCCTGATCCCTCGCCCGCAAGCGCTGTCCGGACAGAAAAAACCCGTCGCCCATCAACCCGAGCGCGCGCGCGTTCACATGCAGCACTTCGCCATGCTCGTCGAGCAGCGCCGCCGCCGCGCCAATCAGCTCGAGCCCGTCGGCGACGCCGCGGGCGCGCGCGCCCGCCAGCAGCGGGGCGAGCGGCGCCCGGATGGACTGAGCCGAGGCGACAGCGCCCTGCGCTTCGAGTTCGGGGCGGGAGGAGTCGATACTGGCGTTCATGTCGAGCCTCGTCGGGATCGGCGTCCCAAGCAGGCGGCGCCGAAGTCTATTAACGGGACGGTAACCAGATGCTTCACACAGAACTAACGATACTTAACAAAGCGTGAATTCCAGGCCGATTGAAGTCCGGAATACGGCGGGCCCGCGGCGCATTTATCTGACCATTTTGAGCAAGTCTCGGAAAAGAAAAGAGCCGCCCGAGGGCGGCTCTTCCTTGCCTGAATTTTAGGCGGGGCTATTCCGCCGCGGGGGCCTTCGCCGGCCTCGGCGCGGGCGCCGCCGGAGCGCTGGGCGCGGCGAGCGGCAACGCCGGGGCGGCCGAAGATTCCTCCGCCTTCTGGGCGAGGATCAGCGTGTCGCGCATGTTGGCGATCGAGCGCAGCTTGGTCATCGCGGCGCCCGTGCCGGCCGGGATCAGACGGCCGACGATCACGTTCTCCTTCAGGCCTTCGAGCGTGTCCACCTTGCCGTTGACAGCCGCCTCGGTGAGGACGCGCGTCGTCTCCTGGAAGGAGGCGGCGGAGATGAACGAGCGGGTCTGCAGGCTCGCCTTGGTGATGCCGAGCAGCACCGGGGTGCCGACGGCTTCCTTCTTGTTTTCCGAGCGCATGATCTCGTTGGCCGCTTCGAGCTCGGCCGCGTCGACTTGCTCGCCCGTCAGGAAGTCGGTGTCGCCCGCGTCGACGATATCGACCTTCTGCAGCATCTGACGGACAATCACCTCGATGTGCTTGTCGTTGATGTTCACGCCCTGCAGCCGGTAGACCTCCTGGATCTCGTTGACGAGATAGGCGGCGAGTTCCTCGACGCCCTTGATAGCCAGGATGTCGTGCGGCGCCGGATTGCCGTCGACGATGTATTCGCCCTTCTCGATGACGTCGCCATCCTGAAGATGGATGTGCTTCGACTTCGGGATCAGATATTCGACCGGATCGGCCCCTTCCTCGTTCGGGACGATCGTCAGGCGCTGCTTGTTCTTGAAGTCCTTGCCGAACTGCACGGTGCCGCTGATCTCCGCGATGATCGCGTGGTCCTTCGGACGGCGCGCCTCGAAGAGTTCGGCGACGCGCGGCAGACCGCCGGTGATGTCGCGCGTCTTGGCGCTGTTGATCGAAATACGCGCGATCACGTCGCCCGCGTTCACTTTGGCGCCGGGCTCGAACGAGATGATCGACTCGACGGGCAGCGCATAGCGGGCGTCGCCGCCGCGCGCCACCTTCACGATCTTGCCGTCCTTGCCCTTGATGACGAGCGCCGGCTTCAGCGCCGCCGTGCGAGGCGAGGAACGCCAATCGATGACTATGCGCTTGGCAATGCCGGTCGCCTCGTCGATCTGCTCGGACATCGAGGCGCCCTCGGTGAGGTCCTCGAAGCCGATGACGCCCTCGACCTCGGTGAGAATGGGCCGCGTGAATGGATCCCATTCGGCGAGACGCTGGCCGCGCTTGATCTGGTCGCCCTCGTCGGCTTTGAGGCGCGCGCCGTACTGCAGGCGATGCACCGCGCGCTCGGCGCCGCTCTTGTCGACGACGACAATCGCGACGTTACGCGCCATCGCCATCAGATCGCCGTTCGAGTTGCGCGCGACGTTGCGGTTGCGGATCCTCACCTCGCCGTCGAAGTTCGACTCGATGAAGGACTGGTCCGCGAGCTGCGCCGCGCCGCCGATGTGGAACGTGCGCATCGTGAGCTGGGTGCCCGGCTCGCCGATCGACTGCGCGGCGATGACGCCGACCGCCTCGCCCATGTTGACAGGCGTGCCGCGCGCCAGATCGCGCCCGTAGCAAGCCCCGCAGACGCCGTTCGACGCCTCGCAGGTCAGCACGGAGCGGATCTTCACTTCCTGGATGCCGGCGGCCGTGATCGCCGCCATATCCTCTTCGACGATCATGCGCCCGGCCGGCACGATCACCTTGCCCTCCGGGTCGTACAGCGTCTCCGCCGCGGTGCGGCCGAGGATGCGCGAAGCGAGCGAGGCGACGACGGTGCCCGCATCGATGATCGCGCTCATCTTGATGCCGCCGGTCGAGCCGCAGTCGGGCATGGTGATGATCGAGTCCTGCGCGACGTCGACGAGGCGACGCGTCAGGTAGCCCGAGTTCGCTGTCTTCAACGCCGTGTCCGCGAGGCCCTTGCGGGCGCCGTGGGTCGAGTTGAAGTACTCGAGAACCGACAGGCCTTCCTTAAAGTTCGAGATGATCGGGCTCTCGATGATCTCGCCTGAGGGCTTGGCCATCAGGCCGCGCATGGCGGCGAGCTGGCGCATCTGCGTCGGCGAGCCGCGCGCACCCGAATGCGACATCATGTAGATCGAGTTGATCGGCATGTCGCGGCCGCTCTTGTCCTTACGGACCGCGGAAATGCCGGCCATCATCTCCTCGGCCAGCTTGTCCGAGCACTTCGCCCAGGCGTCGACGACCTTGTTGTACTTCTCGCCCTGAGTGATCAGGCCGTCGTTGTACTGCTGCTCGTATTCCTTGGCGAGCGCGGAGGTCTCGGCGATGAAGCGCGGCTTCGAGTCCGGCACCACCATGTCGTCCTTGCCGAACGAGATGCCCGCCTTGAACGCCTCACGGAAGCCAAGCGCCATGATGCGGTCGCAGAAGATCACCGTCTCCTTCTGACCGCAGTTGCGGTAGACGGTGTCGATCATGTTGGAGATTTCCTTCTTCGTCATCAGCTTATTGACGACGTCGAAGGGAATCTTGACGTGATCGGGCACGAGCTGCCCGAGGATCATACGGCCGGGCGTCGTCTCGAAGATCTTGGACACGCGATTGCCGTCCGCGTCGAAGGTCCAGGCGCGCCCCTTGATCTTGGAGTGCAGGGTGACGGACTTGGCGGCGAGCGCGTGCTCGATCTCGCCCATGTTGGCGAACGCCATCCCCTGCCCCGGCTCACCGTCGCGCATCAACGACACGTAGTAGAGCCCGAGCACGATGTCCTGGCTCGGCACGATGATCGGCTGGCCGCTGGCGGGGTGCAGGATGTTGTTGGTCGACATCATCAGCACGCGCGCTTCGAGCTGCGCCTCGAGCGACAGCGGAACGTGCACGGCCATCTGGTCGCCGTCGAAGTCGGCGTTGAAGGCCGAGCAGACGAGCGGATGGAGCTGGATCGCCTTGCCCTCGATCAGCACCGGCTCGAAGGCCTGAATGCCGAGGCGGTGCAACGTCGGGGCGCGGTTCAGCATCACCGGATGTTCGCGGATGACCTCGTCTAGGATGTCCCAGACCTCCGGCTTTTCCTTCTCGACCAGCTTCTTGGCCTGCTTGACGGTCGCCGAAAGCCCTTTCGCGTCGAGACGCGAATAGATGAACGGCTTGAACAGCTCGAGCGCCATCTTCTTGGGCAGGCCGCATTGATGCAGCTTGAGTTCGGGACCGACCACGATGACCGAACGGCCGGAATAGTCGACGCGCTTGCCGAGCAGGTTCTGACGGAAGCGGCCCTGCTTGCCCTTGAGCATGTCGGCGAGCGACTTCAGCGGACGCTTGTTGGCGCCGGTGATGACGCGGCCGCGCCGACCGTTGTCGAACAACGCGTCGACCGACTCCTGCAGCATGCGCTTTTCGTTGCGGATGATGATGTCCGGCGCGCGCAGCTCCATCAGCCGCTTCAACCGATTGTTGCGGTTGATGACACGGCGGTAGAGGTCGTTGAGGTCGGACGTCGCGAAGCGGCCGCCGTCGAGCGGGACCAGCGGGCGCAGGTCCGGCGGGATGACAGGCACTTCGGTCAGAATCATCCATTCCGGCTTGTTGCCGGAGTGCATGAAGGCCTCGATGATCTTGAGACGCTTGGCGAGGCGCTTGGGCTTCAGCTCGCTCTTGGATTCGGCGATCTCGACCTTGAGGTCCTCGGCAATCTTCTGGAGGTTCATGCCCTTCAGAATTTCGCGGATCGCCTCGGCTCCGATCATCGCCGTGAAGCTGTCCTGCCCAAACTCGTCGAGGGCGCGCAGATAGTCGTCCTCGCTCAAGAGCTGACGGTCCTTGAGCGGCGTCAGGCCGGGATCGAGCACGATGTAGGATTCGAAATAGAGAATGCGCTCGAGGTCCTTGAGCGTCATGTCGAGCAACAGGCCGATGCGCGAGGGCAGCGACTTGAGGAACCAGATGTGCGCGACGGGCGCGGCGAGCGAGATGTGGCCCATGCGCTCGCGCCGAACGCGCGAGAGGGTCACCTCGACGCCGCACTTCTCGCAGATGACGCCCTTGTACTTCATGCGCTTGTACTTGCCGCACAAGCACTCGTAGTCCTTGATCGGCCCAAAAATGCGCGCGCAGAACAAGCCGTCACGCTCGGGCTTGAACGTACGGTAGTTGATCGTCTCGGGCTTCTTGATCTCGCCGTACGACCACGAGAGAATCTTCTCGGGGCTGGCGATCGCGATCTGAATCTGGTCGAACGCCTGCGGCTGAGCGACGGGCGCGAAGGGATTCGTGATTTCTTGGTTCATTCCTGCGTCTCCTGCGGGGCCGCTCGCGGAAAAAAGCTCGCGGCCCGCTTTGATGGATGGGCGGAGAAGGGGCGATTCCCCCGCCTTACGCTAATTGAGCGATCGAACGAACGCGGTTCGTCATTCCGCCGCTTCGGCCGGCGGCGCGGTTTCGCCGGGCAGTTGCTTCCTCGTCGCGGCGAGCTCGACGTTGAGGCCGAGCGAACGCATTTCCTTGACGAGAACGTTGAAGCTCTCGGGGATGCCCGATTCGAACGTGTCGTCGCCGCGCACGATCGCCTCGTAGACCTTTGTGCGGCCGGCGACGTCGTCCGACTTCACGGTCAGCATCTCCTGCAACGTGTAGGCGGCGCCGTAAGCCTCGAGCGCCCAGACCTCCATTTCGCCGAATCGCTGGCCGCCGAACTGCGCCTTGCCGCCCAGCGGCTGCTGGGTGACGAGGCTGTATGGGCCGATCGAGCGCGCGTGGATCTTGTCGTCGACGAGATGGTGCAGCTTCAGCATGTAGATGTAGCCCACCGTCACCTTTCGGTCGAAAGGATCGCCCGTGCGCCCGTCGAACAGCGTCACCTGACCCGACGGGTCGTTGCCCGCGAGCCTCAGCATGTCGACGATGTCCTTTTCGCGCGCGCCGTCGAACACCGGCGTCGCGATCGGCACGCCGCGCCTCAGGTTTTCGCCCAACTCCACAAGACCGTTGTCGTCGAGCGCCTTGATGGTCTCGTCGGCGCCGTAGATCTCTTCGAGTTTCGCGCGCAGCGGGGCGGCGTCATTGTTGCGCATATAAGCGTTCACCGCTTGGCCAACCTGCTTGCCGAGACCGGCGCAGGCCCAGCCAAGATGCGTCTCGAGGATCTGACCGACGTTCATGCGGCTCGGCACGCCGAGCGGGTTCAGCACGATGTCGACCGGCGTGCCGTCGGCAAGGAAGGGCATGTCCTCCTGCGGCACGATGCGCGAGACGACGCCCTTGTTGCCGTGGCGACCCGCCATCTTGTCGCCGGGCTGGATCTTGCGCTTCACCGCGATGAAGACCTTGACCATCTTCATCACGCCGGGCGGCAGTTCGTCGCCACGCTGCAGCTTCTCGACCTTGTCGAGGAAGCGATTTTCCAGCGACTTCTTCGACTCGTCGTACTGCTTGCGCATCGCCTCGATCTCGGTCATCGCCGAGTCGCTCTCGAGCGCAAAGGCCCACCACTGCGAACGCGGGACCTCGTCCAGCAACTCACGGGTAAGCACCTGGTCCTTCTTGAAGCCCTTCGGCCCCGAGAGGGCGCGCTTGCCTGTCAGCATCTCGGCCAGACGCGCGTAGACGTTACGGTCGAGGATCGCCTGCTCGTCGTCGCGGTCCTTGGCGAGCCGCTCGATCTCCTCGCGCTCGATCGCCTGGGCGCGTTCGTCCTTGTCGACGCCGTGCCGGTTGAAGACGCGCACTTCGACGATCGTGCCCTGCACGCCCGGCGGCACGCGAAGGCTGGTGTCGCGAACGTCCGAGGCCTTCTCGCCGAAGATGGCGCGCAGCAGCTTCTCCTCGGGCGTCATCGGGCTCTCGCCCTTGGGCGTGATCTTGCCGACGAGAATATCGCCCGCAACAACCTCGGCGCCGATGTAGACGATGCCCGCTTCGTCGAGATTCTTGAGCGCCTCTTCCGAAACGTTCGGAATGTCGCGCGTGATCTCTTCAGGCCCGAGCTTGGTGTCGCGGGCCATCGCCTCGAACTCCTCGATGTGGATCGAGGTGAAGACGTCGTCCTTGACGATGCGCTCGGAGAGCAGGATCGAATCTTCGAAGTTGTAGCCGTTCCACGGCATGAACGCGACGAGCACGTTGCGGCCGAGCGCGAGATCGCCGAGATCGGTCGAGGGACCGTCGGCGATGATGTCGCCCTTTTCGACCCGATCGCCCACGCGCACCAGAGGCTTCTGGTTGATGCAGGTCGATTGGTTCGAGCGCTGGAACTTCATCAGGCGATAGATGTCGACGCCCGGCTTGGTGGCGTCGGTCTCGTCGGTCGCGCGGATGACGATGCGGGTCGCGTCGATCTGGTCGATCACGCCGCCGCGGCGGGCGGCGATCGCCGCGCCCGAGTCGCGCGCCACGACCGCTTCCATGCCAGTGCCGACCAGGGGCGCGTCGGAGCGCACCAGCGGCACTGCCTGACGCTGCATGTTCGAGCCCATCAGCGCGCGGTTGGCGTCGTCGTTCTCGAGGAACGGGATCAGCGCCGCGGCGACCGAGACGAGCTGCTTGGGCGAAACGTCCATGTAGTCGACGCGGTCGGCCGAAAGGAAGACGACGTCGCCTGCCTGGCGGCAGACGATCAGATCGCCGACGAGATGGCCGTTCTCGTCGATCGGCGTATCGGCCTGGGCGACGCTGTATTTCTGCTCCTCCATCGCCGAGAGGTAGCTGACGTCCTCGGTCACCTTGCCGTCGCGAATCTTGCGATACGGCGCTTCGATGAAGCCGTATTTGTTGACGCGCGCGAAAGTCGCGAGCGAGTTGATCAGACCGATGTTCGGCCCTTCCGGCGTCTCGATCGGGCAGATGCGGCCATAGTGCGTCGGATGCACGTCGCGCACCTCGAAGCCCGCGCGCTCGCGCGTCAGACCGCCCGGGCCAAGCGCCGACAGGCGGCGCTTGTGGGTGATCTCGGAGAGCGGGTTCGTCTGGTCCATGAACTGCGAGAGCTGCGAGGAGCCGAAGAACTCGCGCACCGCCGCAGCCGCCGGCTTGGCGTTGATGAGATCCTGCGGCATGATCGTGTCGATCTCGACCGAGGACATGCGCTCCTTGATCGCGCGCTCCATGCGCAGCAGGCCGACGCGGTACTGATTCTCCATCAGTTCGCCGACCGAGCGCACGCGGCGGTTGCCGAGATGGTCGATGTCGTCGATCTCGCCGCGTCCGTCGCGCAGATCCACCAGCGCCTTGACGACCGCGAGGATGTCTTCCTTGCGGAGAATGCGCATGGTGTCGGGCGCGTCGAGGTCGAGGCGCATGTTCATCTTGACGCGGCCGACCGCCGAGAGGTCGTAGCGCTCTTCGTCGAAGAACAGCGAATTGAACATCGCCTCGGCGCTCTCCACCGTCGGCGGCTCGCCGGGACGCATGACGCGGTAGATGTCGAACAGGGCTTCGTCGCGCGTAGAATTCTTGTCGACCTTGAGGGTGTTGCGGATGTACGGCCCGATGGTGACGTGGTCGATGTCGAGGATCGGCAGTTCGTTGAAGCCCTGCTCGACGAGCTGGGCGAGCAGCTTGTCGGTGATCTCCTCGCCCGCCTCGGCGAAGATTTCGCCGGTCTCGGAGTTGTAGAGGTCCTCGGCGATGTACTGGCCGTAGAGGTCCGCGTCGCTCGCGCGCAGCGCCTTGACGCCCTTTTCGGAAAGCTGGCGGGCCGAACGCGCGGTCAGCTTGCGGCCGGCCTCGACCGCCACCTCGCCGGTATCAGCGTCGACGAGATCGACGGTCGCCTTCACGCCCTTCATGCGCTCGGCGTCGAACGGCACGCGCCAGCCATCCTTGGTGCGCGTGTAGACGACCTTCTTGTAGAAGGTCGACAGAATCTCTTCACCGTCGAGCCCGAGCGCGAACAGGAGCGACGTCACCGGAATCTTGCGGCGACGGTCGATGCGCGCATAGACGATGTCCTTCGCGTCGAACTCGATGTCGAGCCACGAGCCGCGATAAGGGATGATGCGAGCCGCAAACAAGAGCTTGCCCGAGGAATGGCTCTTGCCCTTGTCATGGTCGAAGAACACGCCGGGGCTGCGATGCATCTGGGAGACGATGACGCGCTCGGTGCCGTTGACGATGAAGGTGCCGTTGGCCGTCATGAGCGGCATGTCGCCCATGTAGACGTCCTGCTCCTTGATGTCCTTGACGGACTTGGCCTGCGTCTCCGGATCGACGTCGAACACGATCAGGCGCAGGGTCACCTTGAGCGGCGCGGCGAAGGTCATGCCGCGCTGGCGGCACTCGTCCACGTCGTACTTCGGAGCTTCATATTCGTACTTTACGAATTCGAGCTGCGCAGTCTGCGCGAAGTCGGAGATCGGGAACACCGACTTGAACACCGCCTGCAACCCCTCGTTTGGACGGCCGCCCTTCGGCGCGTCCATGATGAGGAATTGGTCGTAAGACGCCTTCTGCACTTCGATCAGGTTCGGCATCACGCCGACTTCCTTGACGTGACCGAAGACCTTGCGAACACGCTTGCGGCCGGTGAATGTCTGCGCCATGTCGGTCCTCAATCCAATCTCGCCGCGCTGGCCGACGCCCTCCATGAAGGGCCGCCGGGGCGGCGATCGTTGCGGGCGCGGGGCCCAAATTCTTCGTCGCGCGTCGGGCGCGACCACCGTTCGCCAGTCGGCCTTGAGGCCGATGAGCCAATCAAATGACGCGCACGCGCGTCAGAAACGCCGGAACGGCCCCAAGCCGAAGCCGGGACCGTTCGAATCGCGCAGGCCTAGAGAAGGCCCACGGTTTATTTGAGCTCCACCTTGGCGCCAGCCTTCTCCAAAGCGGCCTTGATCTTCTCGGCCTCTTCCTTGGAGACGCCTTCCTTGACCGGCTTGGGAGCGCCTTCGACGAGGTCCTTGGCCTCCTTGAGGCCGAGCGAAGTGATCGCACGCACTTCCTTGATGACTTCGATCTTCTTGTCGCCGGCGGCGGCGAGAACGACCGTGAACTCGGTCTTCTCTTCGACCGGCGCGGCGGCGGCGCCGGCGGCGGGGGCAGCCGCGACCGCAACGGCGGCGGCGGCCGAAACGCCCCACTTGGCTTCGAGGAGCTTGGCGAGCTCAGCCGCCTCGAGGACGGTCAGGCTCGAGAGTTCGTCGACGATCTTTTCGAGATTAGCCATTTCGCTTTTCCTATATGGTTCGAACCAGGGTGTTTGTGAAGAGCCTCAGATCAGGCTGCATCTTTGGCGGCATAGGCCCCAACCACGCGCGCCAGCTTGGCGGCGGGCGCGGTCGAGAGCTGCGCGAGCTTGGTCGCCGGGGCGGCGATGAGCCCCAGCAACTTGGCGCGCAGTTCGTCGAGGGACGGCAAGGTCGCAAGCGCCTTGACCGCATCGACGTCGAGGGCCGTCTTCCCCATGGCGCCGCCCAGGAGCACGAACTTGTCGTGATCCTTCGCGAAAGCCACGGCTGCTTTGGCCGCCGCCACCGGATCGCTGGAATGGGCGATCAGGGTCGGCCCCCTGAGAAGGGGGCTGATTGAAGCGACGTCCGTGCCTTTGAGAGCAATCTGGGCGAGGCGGTTCTTGGCGACCTGAACCTGCGCGCCAGCCTGCCGCATCTGCTTGCGCAGGCGCTGCATCTGGGCGACGGTCAAGCCGGAATAGTGGGCCACGACCACGACCGAAGCCTTTGAAAAGACTTCGTTCAAGGACGCTACGGCCTCCTTCTTCTCCGCTCTATCCACGGTGCTGTCTCCGGTTGGCGGGATAACCCGCCTCCTGCACATGTCGCGCCCGCCCGCCTTGAAGGCGACCGACCGCGACGACTTGCGCCTGTCCCCGGAGCTGGGCGTGAGCCCACCGCCGGACAGATGGTTCGAACCGCAGACGCCGAAGGCCCTGACGAGCCGCCGGCGAAAAAATCGGTCTTCCCCGTCTATGCAGGCCCCCTTTAGCCCCGCGTCGCGGGAAGGGAATTAAGCGGCGTCTCCGCAAGGGGAGCGCACGCGCCGGCAGTCTCGGACAGGACATGGCCGGACGAGACACGAGGGATTTCCCCCGGGTCCTCCGGCCTATCCACCGCTCCCATTTGACTGCTCCCTCAAAGAGGGTCTCATCCAAACGAGGCGGAAGCCAATGATGATCATGAGGGTCGCATCGCGCCGCCGACCCCAACGCGCTGTTTAACGGTCTTGCGGCTCGTTGCCAAGGGGGAGGCGCAATTTTGTTGCAGCGCATGCCCGCCGCGCGGCCAATTTTGAGCTTTACCGCATGGAAACCCGCCCGTGTTCACATCGCGAACCGCCACGGCACGCCACTCGAGCCGCCTATCATGAGCCTCTCGCCGACCGCCTTCCCCACATCGCGGCCCCGCGCCGCCCACGGGCTGCGAGCCGCCGTCTCGGCGGCGCCGGTCGCTGGCCTGCTCTTGCTCGGATTCGTCCTGCGTCTTCTCGCCTCGAGGGGACCGGTCTGGAACGACGAAATCTGGTCGTTGCAAAACCTGCGGCCGATCCGGCATTTTTGGCAGGTCTTATGGGACATTTCCCACGACAACAACCACTTCCTGAATTCCCTATGGCTGTTTTTCGCGTCGCCGATCAGCGACGATTCGACCTGGCTGCGGCTCCCCTCGATCCTGGCGGGCGCGTGCGCGATACCCGTGATGGCCCATCTCGGCGCCCGCCACAGCCGCGCCGCGGCGATCGTTGCGGCGGCGCTGACGGCCGGCTCCTTCTTCCAATTCACCTATAGCGTCGAAGCGCGCGGCTACGCCACTGCGACACTGGCGCTGATCGTCGCTTTCGCCGCGCTCGAACGCGGGCTGGACTCGCCGTCGGGAGGAGCGCGCTGGGTTCTTGCGGCGGCGGCCGGGCTCGGCTTCTTCAGCCATCTGGCGTTGGCGCCGGCGATCGTCGTGCTCGGCGCGGCGGGACTGGCGGAGGACTGGCGTCGGCGGCGCGATGCGCTTGGCAGCCTCAAGGCGACCGCGCGGCTATTCTGGCCCGCCGGCCTCGCCATGATCCCGACGCTCGCCTTCTTCGTCGCGGGTTATGTCCACAAGAGCGGGTTCACGATCGGCTATCCCAGGTCCTATGCGGCCTCCCGCGCGATCGGCGCGATGGTTAATCTGGAAATGGCGACGTTCGGCCTGCCGCCGAACTCGCTTTGGCTTTTCGGATTCGCGTTGTTCGTTCTGCCGCCGCTGCTCCTCGTCGCGATCGCCAAGGCGGCGCTTCCCGAGCGCCGCATCCCCTATTTCGCGTTCTTCACAGTGATACCGGCCGCCGTCCTGATCTTGCGACCCCCGAACACCCACGCGGCGCGCTATTTCTTCGCCGCTTCGCCGTTCCTGCTGCTGCTGGCGGCGGAGAGTTTCAGCCAGCTCTGGAAACCGGGCGGGTGGCGGCGCGCGACGGCCTTGGCCGCGCTCGCGGCGTCGTTGACGGGCGACGGATTGGCGATCGCGCAGACCCTGGCTGGAGAGCGGGCGCCCTGGACCGACGCGCTCACCACGATCCTCCAATCGCGCCAGCTGACGCTCGCCACCAGCTTCGACTTCAACATCGGCAGGAACGTCGACTATTTCAACCGCGCACGCGGTGTGGAACTCGATCTCGTCCCGGCGGAGCGGCTCTGCGCACGACAGCCCGCGTGGTACATCGTCCAAATGGCCGGCGACGTCGCGCCCGATCCGACAATCGACCTCGCGGGCAAGGGATGCCGGCTGACTTATATCCTCAGGGGAAAGTACAATCGGGTCCCCTCGCAGTTGCCTTGGGCGCTGTATCGCCTGCAGGACGCAGCAGCGGGCGGCCGGCAATGACCCGGCAATCGCTCGAACGCAGCGTGATCGCGCCGTCTGCGGTCATGCTCGCCTCCGGAGGGTCTGCCGAACAGCGGTCGACCGGGACGTCCGTCCCCTCCCCCGCGCCCGAACAGGAGTTCAGCGTCACGGCGCGCATTCTCCTCTGCCTCCTCTTCGTGGCGTTGATCTGCCTGCGGCTTCCGAATGTCGTCTGGAGCGGGCGGTTCTACGCGGAAGAGGGCGAGTTCTTTTTCGCTTATGCCTGGCACATGCCTTGGGAACGAGCCCTCTGGCACCCCCTTGGCGGCTATTTGAATCTCGTCGCTTCGGCGTCGACCTTGCTCGCCAAGGTCTTGGTGGAGAAGGCCTGGGTCCCGCTGGAAGACGCCCCTTACGTGACAGAGGCCGTCGCGCTGTTCTTTCAGACCTGTCCAGCGATATTGATCTTGTCGAGCCGGGCGTCCTGGCTGCGGCCGCGCTGGGCCCTCCTCGCAGCCCTTGCGATCCTGGCGACCCCGCCCCTTGCCGAACAGGTGTGGCTGCATACGCTGCACAGCCAATTTCATCTCGCCCTATGCGCCGGCGTGATCTTGGCGACCGATGCCGAGGCCGGGCTGGCGTTGACGCTTTTTCGCATCTGTCTGTTGATGCTCGGACCGCTGTGCGGCCCGGCGTCGATCGTGATGCTGCCCTTTTTCGTCGCGCGCGCGATCGTCGAACGGGCTGGCGCGCGCTGGCTGCAGACAGGCGCGCTCGCTCTCGGCTCGGCTCTGCAACTGGGCCTGTTTTACAGCGCGTCCGGGGCGCGCAGCTATCATATCGACGCCGATGTGCTCGCCTGCGTCATGTTCGTGCGCCATCTCCTGTTGCCGTTCCTCGGACCTGTCCTGGCGATGCGCTATGGCCACGACATCCGGGTCATGGTCGGATCGGGGGGCATGCCGTGGGCGATCGTGGCGCTGAGCGTGATCGTGTTTGGCGGGATGGCCGCCCTCTCGCTGCGGCGATGGCGGGAGGCGCCGGCGTGGCTGCTGATTCCCGGCCTCGTCCTCGCTGCGGTCTCCTATTTCGGGGCGATCCGGGCGGGTCCCGCCCTCCTCACCGTCGAATTCGCCACGCGCTACGCCTTTGTGCCGCAGGTGCTGATCGGCTTCGCGTTGCTCGCCTTCGCGACGTCCCGCCAAGGCAGGCTATCGCAGATTTGCGGCCTCGCCACGGCCTGGATCGTGGCGGTCGGCCTCGTCGCGTATTTTCGACCCTTGGGCAGCCTCGCGGAAGGGCCGGACTGGCGAAGCGAAGTCGCCGCGTGGCGCGCCGACCCGGAACACCGCTTGGCTGTGTGGCCGAAGGGATGGCTGGTCGATTTGGCCCCGACCAAAGCGCAATGCTCGTCCGATCCCAAGGCCGTCGATCAACCCGATTTTTGCGACCAATACTGGGAGAAGCTGTGAGCGGCCCGGTTCGACCTACGCTGGCAGAAGGCCAACTTTGCGCGCGATCCGGCCCAAGCGCAGAGTCAGGGCCAGCGTCGCGACGACGCCAGCCGCGAGCAACCAAAGTCGGGTGGGGCTGGAGCCCGTCGACCACACTGCAAGGCCGCCCTGGGTGAGCGATCCCAACAGCACATAGCCGAACAGCGCGGGCATCGCAGCGAGCGTCCCGATCATGTAGTCGCGGGCGCTGACCGAGGACAGGCCGAGCGCATAGCTCGTCGCGGAGAACGGCATCACCGGGGACATGCGGAGCAAGCAGACAATCCGCCAGCCCTCCTTGGCGATCGCCTCATCGAGATTTTGCAGACGCGGCCTGCCGACCAACGCGCGCTCGGCGTATCCGCGAAACAGCACGCGCGAAGCGAGAAAGCCGAGTTGCGCGCCCGCCAACGTACTGATGGCGGCGAGGGCAAAACCCGCGCCGACTCCGTAAATGGCGCCTGCCGCCGCGCCGAGCAATGCCGCGGGAAGCACGCCGCTCACCGCGACAAGGACTTGCGCGATCGCGAACAGCGCCATTCCCAACGCGCCCGATCCGCGCACCGCTTCGACGCCGCTGTCGCAAAGGGCGGCCACTTCGCGCGGCCAAACGGCCGCGAAGGCGCCGCCTATGACGAGGCAGAGGGCGAGCGCCGAGCCGAGCGCGAGCCGGGTCACGCCGCGCGCTCCAGCCAAGCGGGCAACCGCGCGGCGGCGTCGCTCGCGAATAGAGATGACGACCTAAGGCCCCAACGCTGCAATCGGAACGCCAAGGCGGTGCGCAGCACACCCAGGCCGTAGATGAGGCTGCGCTTGAAATTGATCGATGACGCCTCTTTGAAATACTTCGTCGGGCAGGAGATTTCTCCGATGGGGAAACCGAAGAAATGCGCCGAGGTCGCCATCTCGTTGTCGAAGACGAAATCGTCGGAGAAATTGAGAAGTGGAAGCGTCGCCAACACCTCACGGCTCCAGGCGCGGTATCCGGTGTGGTATTCGGACAGCTTTTGGTTAATGAGAATGTTCTGGAACAAAGTCAGAGCGCGATTGGCGATGTATTTGTATAGGGGCATACCCCCCTTCAAAGCGCCGTTGCCGAGAATCCGCGATCCGAACACCACGTCGTAGTGCCCGGACGCCACCATCGACGCCATCGCGGTGACCAGCAGCGGGCTGTACTGATAGTCGGGGTGAAGCATGATGACGATATCGGCGCCACGCGCGAGCGCCGCCCGGTAACAGGTCTTCTGATTGCCGCCATATCCAAGATTACGATCGTGGCGCAATGTATGAATGCCGAGTTCCTGGGCGACCTTTACCGTGTCGTCCTTGCTGCCATCGTCGGTCAGAATCACATCGTCGACGATTTCGCGCGGGATTTCGGCGAACGTCTGGCGCAAGGTCTTGCCTGCGTTATATGCGGGTAGGACGATTGTTACTTTTCTACCCAAGAGCATATTTGCCCTCGTTCGGCGCGCAGAGGGGTCTGAAGAGGTTATCTAGACCCACAGGCCGTTAAGATACCGTCAAAGCGGCGAACGACGGCCGCCCCCGCCCCGGCTTCGACCGGGCCGCGTTTCACGCCGCCTGCGCCGCCGCCTTCAACGCCGATGTGATCGCCTTCTTTCGCGCGCATCTCGGCGAATTGCGCAAAAGCGCTTGATTTCTGCGCGCCGCCGGAAACACTCGGGGCAAAAGCGCAGGGGGAAGCAGGGTATGAAGATCGCCGAACTGAAGACGTTTGTCGTCGGCAATCCGCCGCCCGGCTTCGGCGGGCGCTACTTCCTCTTCCTCAAGCTCAAGACGGCCTGCGGCGTCGAGGGCGTCGGCGAGGTCTATACGGCGAGCTTCGGGCCGCGCGCGATCGAAGCGATGATCGCCGATGTCTTCGAGCGCCACGTCAACGGCGCCGATCCGTTCCGCATCGAGGCGCTGTGGCGCAACGTCTACGGACGCGGCTATTCGGGGCGGCCGGACATTTCCTTGATGGGGGTGCTGTCCGGCTTCGAGATGGCGCTGTGGGACATTGTCGGCAAAGCGGTCGGCAAGCCCGTCTACGCGCTGCTTGGCGGCCTCGTCCATGAGCGGCTGCGCACCTACACTTATCTTTATCCCGACGAGCCCGGCTCGCATGCCTATTCCGACAGCCCCGTCTATCGCGACCCCGACGCGGCGGCCGAGCGGGCGCTTAAATATGTCGCGCAGGGCTTCAGCGCGGTGAAGTTCGACCCCGCCGGGCCCTACTCCACCTTCGATCCTCGCCAGCCGAGCCTGGAGCGCCTCTCACTCAGCGAGGCCTTCTGCAAGACGCTGCGCGCCGCTCTCGGCGATAGCTGCGACCTCCTGTTCGGCACGCACGGACAGTTCACCCCCTCGGGCGCGCTGCGGCTCGCACGCCGGCTGGAGCCCTATTCGCCGCTGTGGTTCGAGGAGCCGACGCCGCCCGAGGCGCCGGAGGAAATGGCGCGCGTCGCGGCGGCCACCTCGATCCCGGTCGCGGCCGGCGAGCGGCTGACGACAAAATACGAGTTCGCGCGCGTGCTCGAAGCGGGCGCCGCCTCGATCCTGCAGCTCAATCTGGGCCGGGTCGGCGGCCTGCTTGAAGCGAAGAAGATCGCGGGAATGGCTGAGGCGCATTACGCGCAGATCGCCCCACATCTCTATTGCGGCCCCGTCGTCGGCGCCGCCAACATCCAGCTTTCCGCCTGCATCCCGAATTTCCTCATCCTCGAAAGCATCGAGCGCTGGGACGGATTTCAGGCGAAGCTTCTAAAGAAGCCGATTCGCTGGGAGGACGGCTACGTCATCCCGCCGACCGAACCGGGCCTCGGCGTCGAACTCGACGAGGAGGTCGCGCGCGCCCACCCTTATACGGGCGACGCCCTGCATCTCGTGCCGACCTATACGCCGGTCGGGTGGCCGGATTGACAATATAGCGTCAACTCGATTGCGCGATGCGCGCAAAAAGTGCACCTTCAAGGGATCGATCGACTTCCGCCAAGCGAAGCCAGCCGAGAAGCATTCGCGGGCGGTGAACGGATCCCGCGTTTGCGATGGAGCGGCGCGGGCGACTCGGGAGGTTGATATGCCCAAGGTCACAGCCAACGGAATTACGATCAATTACGAGTCCCAAGGCGTCGGCGAGCCGCTCGTGCTGATCCCCTTTCTCGCCGCCGACCACGCCTGCTACGCCTTTCAGGTCGCCGATTACGCCAAGCATTTCACCTGCATCTCCGTCGATCCGCGCGGGGCGGGTGAGAGCGACAAGCCCGACGGCGTCTATTCGATGGAGTTGTTCGCCGACGACATCGCCGCCTTCATGCACGTGATCGGCCTGGAGCGCGCGCATGTGATGGGCCTGTCGCTCGGCGCCGCGACGGGCATGTGGCTCGCAGCGAAATATCCCGGACAGGTCAAGTCGCTGTCGCTGCACAGCGTCTGGCCCAAGACCGACCCTTTCCTCAAGGTGGTGGTCGAGGGCTGGCGCAGCATGGCCAAGGGGCTCGACAGCGTCACCGAAATGGTCATCCAGGGCATCTTTCCCTGGTGCTTGACGCCCGAGCTCTACGCAACCAAGCCCGACTACATCGACCAGCTCGCCGCTTTCGTGCGCAGCCGGCCGCAGCAGCCGTTCGACGCCTTCCTGCGCCAGTCAGGCGCGGTGATCGCCCACGACGCGATGGACCAGCTCAGCCGCATCGAGGCGCCGACCCAGATCACCTTCGGCCGCCACGACCTTGTCTGCTCGCCGCGCTTCGCCGACACGATGAAGAACGGCGTCAAGGGGAGCGAACTGCTGGTGTTCGAGACCTGCGCCCACGCCCCGATCTACGAAAGCGTGGCTGAGTTCAACGAGAAAACCTTGGGCTTCCTCGACCGCCACAGCGGGTAGGCTAAAGCAGCCCCGCGAGGCCGCCGGTCAGACCAAGTAGCGACACTGCCGCCGAGACGGCGATCAGCGCGGCGAGATAGGCGCCGCGCGGACGCAGCCCCGCCGGAAGGACCTTGAGCGCCAGCGCGACGAGGAAGCCGACGACCAGCGGCAGCAGGAGCGCGTTGAGCACCTGCGCGGCGATGTTCAAGCCGACGAGATCGGGCGCGAAGCCGACGAGCGCCGCCGACCCGCACACCGCCGCGGCGTAGAGGCCGTAGAACCATTTGGCGGCGAAGGGCCGATATTCGAGCGAGCGGTGATAGCCGGTCACTTCGCCGACGCCCCACGCGAGCGCCAGCGAACTGACGATCGCCGCCACGAGCGAGGCGCCGAGAACGCCGGCGCTGAACACGAGACGCCCGAAGGTGTCGCCGAGAAACGGCGCGAGGGCGTCGCTGATCCGTCCGATGCTGTCCAAGCCGGCCGCGTGGCCTCTCGGGGCGAGCGCGGCCGCCGCCGCAATCAGCACGGCGCCGGTCAGGCATTGGGTCAGCACGGCGCCAAAGGCGGTGTCCCAGCGGGCCGCGGCCAGATGATCGAGCTGCAGCTTTTTGTCGGCGATCGCCGACTGCTGGTAGAAAACCATCCAGGGATTGAAGGTCGCCCCGATCACCGCCGCGACGAGAAACAGAAATTGGCGATCGCCAAGCGGCAGGTCGAGCGCGTCATGCAGCATGACCCCAGGGCTGGGATGCGCCGCCCAGGCGACGCCGAAGAAGGCGAGTTCGAACAGCCCGACCGCGATCGCCGTCCGCTCGACGCGCCGATAGGAGCCGGTGGCGACCACGGCCAGCAGGGCCGCTCCGGCGAGCGGCAAAGTCAGGCCGCGAGGCAGACCGTAGAGTTCGCCGACGCCCGCGACGCCGGTGAATTCGGTGACCAGCGAGCCGATCGTCGCGACGGCCAACCCGGCGGTCGACAGCCAGGCCCAGCCGACGCCGAAGCGCTCGCGGATGAGGTCGCCATGGCCACGTCCCGTATAAAGCCCGAGCCGAACCGTCAGCTCCTGAACCATATAGAGCATCGGGATGAGCAAGAGCAGCAAGGGGAGCAGCCGGTATCCCCACTGCGCGCCGGCCTCGGCGCCGGTCACGACATTGCCGGCGTCGGTGTCGGCCAGCATCACGAGCAGGCCCGGTCCGCAAGCCAGCATCCACTGGCGCAGGCCTAATGGTCTCGCCCTCGCGCGGACTGCGCCCTCCATGCCGACGGCCTCTCTCGGGCTCTAGAAGCTAGGCCCGACGGCGACAGGCGGCAAGATCGCCCGTTCGATCACGCCATCCGCCGCAGCGCGCCTCCGGCCGCGTCGTAGAGCGACTTGGCGCCGAAGGCGATGAAGACCGCGCCGACGACGCGCGTCACGATGACGCCGTGCGCGAGGAAGAAGCGCCGGACCGCCGGCAGCCCGGCGGCGAAGATGAGCGTCGCGTCGGCGGCGAGGAAGCCGACCATTGCGGCCGCCAGCAATTGCGGCGCGTCGTTGAGGCTAAGCCCGCCGACGTACGGCGCGACGATCGCCGAGAACATCGCCAGCGCTACGGGATAGGCCTTGGGATTGGTGAGGCCGAAGGCGAGGCCAGTCGCGAGCGGGCGGCTTGCCCCAATCGCGCGCGGCGGCGCGTCCTTGCGGGTCGCGACGGCCCGCGCGCCGAGATAGATGAGATAGAGGCCGCAAGCCGCGCCGAGCAGTTCGAACAGCGTCGAGCCGAGGCGGCTCGCGCCGAGGATCGCCGCCACCGCCAAGCCGCCCCAGGTGACGTCGCCGACGAGATGGCCGCAGATGAACCAGGCGCCCGCTCGGCGCCCCTTGGCGGCGGACAGCGTGAACAGCGCCAGAAACGCCGGCCCCGGCGAGATCACATAGAGATAGGCGGCGACGGCGGCGGCGAGCAGGATCTTGTGCGCGATCATGATGCGTCCCTCAACGAAAGGCGCTTCAGCTCATACAGCGCCGCTTGCGCCTCGCGCGGCGACATCTCGTCGGGATCGATCGTCTCGAGCGCCTCGCGCACCGGATCGGGCGCAGCCGGCGCCGAAGCCGGCGGATCGTAGGAGAACAGGGGCAAGGAATCCAAGCTCGAAAGCGCCGCGCCGGCGTGCTTGGTGGCCTCCAGCTCGGCCAGCACTGTGCGCGCGCGCTTGATGACCGCGCCGGGCAGCCCCGCGAGCTTGGCGACCTGGATGCCGTAGGAGCGGTCGGCCGCGCCCGAAACCACTTCGTGCAGGAAGACGAGACCGCCCTTCCACTCGCTGACCCGCATGGTGAGGTTGAAGAGGCGCGGCAGGGTCAGCGCGAGCTGCGTCAGCTCGTGGAAGTGGGTCGCGAAGAGCGTGCGCGAGCGGTTGACGGCGTTGAGATGCTCGACGCAGGCGAAGGCGATCGACAGGCCGTCGAAGGTCGCCGTGCCGCGGCCGATCTCGTCCAGAATGACGAGCGAGCGCGCCGTCGCCTGATTGAGGATCGCCGCCGTCTCGACCATTTCGACCATGAAGGTCGAGCGCCCGCGCGCGAGATCGTCGGCCGCCCCGACGCGCGAGAACAGCCGGTCGACCACGCCGATGTGGGCGCGCCTGGCCGGAACGAAGGCGCCCATCTGCGCGAGCGCGGCGATCAGCGCATTCTGGCGCAGGAAGGTTGATTTACCCGCCATGTTGGGGCCGGTGACGAGGGCGAGGCGTCCCCCCTCGCCGAGTTCGCCCGAGAGATCGCAGGCGTTGGCGACGAACGGCTCGCCGCGTTTGGCGAGCGCCGCTTCGACGACGGGATGACGCCCCGCCTCGATCGCGAAGGCGAGCGAATCGTCGACCTCGGGGCGCACCCAGTCGCGCAGGACGGCGAGTTCGGCCAGCGCCGCGGCGACGTCGATCTCGGCGAGCGCCGCGCCGACGCTCCGCGCCCTCTCGCTTTGCGCGAGGCAGGCTTGGCGCAGCCGCTCGAACGTCTCGAATTCAAGCGCCAGCGCGCGGTCGGCGGCGGAGGCGATGCGCGCTTCGAGATCGATCAGCGCATTGGTGGTGAAGCGCATCGCCCCCGCCATTGTCTGGCGATGGATGAAGGTCGCGCTGTGGGGGACTTTAAGCAGCCCTTCGCCTTGAGCCTGCGGCGTCTCGATGTAATAGCCGAGGACGTTGTTGTGCTTGATCTTGAGCGCGCGGATTCCCGTCTCGTCGGCGTAACGCCCCTGCGTTTCGGCGATGACGCGCCGGCTTTCGTCGCGCAGCGCCCGCGCCTCGTCGAGCGCCGGCAAGGCGCCCGCCCTGACGAAGCCGCCGTCGCGCTTGTTGAGCGGCAGTTCCTCGGCGAGCGCATCACCGAGCGCGCCCATCAGCGCGCCATCGTTCGCAGCCAGCGTCGCCAGGCATCGCGCAAGGACCGCCGGCGGCGCCTCGGCGGCGCCGAGCAGCCGCGCGATCTCGCCGCTCGCCGCGAGGCCGTCGCGCAGCGCTGCAAGGTCGCGCGGTCCGCCGCGATCCAGGCTGAGCCGCGAGAGCGCGCGCAGGAAGTCGGGCGCGCCGGCGAGCGCTTTGCGCAGGGAAGCGCGCAAGGCGGGCGCCTCGGCGAGAAAGGCCAGCGCATCGAGCCGCGCGTTGATTTCCCTAGGGTCGGTCAGCGGGCTCGCGAGGCGCTCGCCGAGCAGGCGCGCGCCGGCAGGCGTCACGGTGAGGTCGATGGTCGCAAACAGCGAGCCGGCGCGCTCGCCCGACAACGTTCGGGTGAGTTCGAGATTGGCGCGCGTCGCCGCGTCGATTTCGAGGCCCGCGCCGCGCGCCCGGCGGACAGGCGGCGCAAGCCGGGGCGTCGCCTCGATCTGCGTGCGCTTGATGTAGCGCAGCGCGAGAGCGGCGGCGGCCAGTTCCGCCCGGGTGAACTGGCCGAAGCCGTCCAGCGTCTCGACGCCGTAGAATTCGCGCACCGCCTCCTCGGCGGACGCCTCGCCGCTCTCGCGGCCCATCGGCGTCGAGGCGATGCGCGTGTCGGCGATGAGCCGCGCCAGATTGGCGTCGTCGAAGAGGGCTTGCGGCGCGACGATCTCGCTCGGCTCGAGGCGCGCGATCTCCGGCCCGAGCCCGGCCTCGTCGGTCTCGCCGAGCGTGAAGGCGCAGGTGGAGATATCGAGCGCGGCAAGGCCGTAGGCGACCCGTCCCTCGCTCGTGCGAGCGCGCTGGATCGCAAGCAGGAGATTGGCGCGGCCTGGGTCGAGCAGCCGGTCCTCGGTGATCGTGCCGGGCGTGACGACCCGCACCACGTCGCGCTTGACGACCGATTTGCCGCCCCGCTTCTTGGCCTCGGCGGGGTCTTCGAGTTGCTCGCAAACGGCGACGCGATGGCCGAGCGCGATCAGGCGATGGAGATAATCCTCGGCGCGCTCGATCGGCACGCCGCACATGCGGATGTCCTCGCCCTCGTGCTTGCCGCGCTTGGTGAGCACGATGCCGAGCGCGCGGCTGGCGATCTCCGCGTCGCCGAAGAACAGCTCGTAGAAATCGCCCATCCGGTAGAACAGCAGGCAATCGGGATGGGCGGCCTTGATGTCGAGATATTGCGCCATCATCGGCGTCGCGCCCGCGCGCGGCGCCACGCTCGCCGGCCCCGTCTCCGGCGCTGCTGAGTCGAAAGGCTTGTTCATCGCGCGAGGCTAGCAAAGCGCGGGGGGCCGCGCATCAGTGCGCCGAGAGTTTCCACGGGGAATTGCGCGCCATTGCGGCTGCGGGTTGTCGCCCCCGCGAAAGCGGGGCCTAAATCGCCGCCGCCAACCCACGCAAGCAAGAGCGCCGGTCCCTGGACGCTGGCGTTCGCGAGCATGATTACGCGCGCGCTCACGGGGTTCGGATCGGCGTTTGCAGCAGCGGCCCCGGCCCGGCGCCGAGCGTCACGTCCCGCCCAGACTCGATCGCCCGTCGCACGAAGTCCTTCGCCGCCGCGACCGCCTCTTCGAGCGGCGCGCCGAGGACGATATGCGCGGCGATGGCGCTCGACAGCGTGCAGCCGGTGCCGTGCAGGTTGCGCGAATCGAGGCGCGGCGCGGCGAAACGGCGGACGCCGCTCCTCGTGACGAGCAGATCGACCGCCTCGCCGCCTTCGAGGTGACCGCCCTTCATCAGCACGGCGCGCGGTCCGAGCTTCAGCAGCGCCTCGCCCTGCCCGGCCATTTCGGCTTCGCTGGTCGCTTGCGGCGGCGCCGAGCAGCGCGGCGGCTTCGGCGAGATTGGGCGTCAGGCAATCGACGAGCGGCAGCAGCCGCGCCTTGATCGCCTCGAGAAATCCGGCGCCGGCGAGCGCATCGCCGGACGAGGCGGCCATGACGGGGTCATAGACGAGGAACGGCGCCCTCCCCTTCCCCCCTTGCGGGGGAAGGTGGCGCTCCGCAGGCGCGACGGATGAGGGGTCGCGCCGCAAGGCGCGCAGGTCCGACGGCGCTAGCGCGCCGACCCCTCACCCCCGACCCCTCTCCCGCAAGGGGAGAGGGGGGACCATGGCCGAGCTGCCCGGCCACCGCCTCGACAGCCACCGCGCTCCCGAGCATGCCGATCTTCACCGCCGCCACGTCGAAGTCGGCGAAGAGCGGCGTCGATCTGCGCCGACGACGATCTCGGGCGGCGCGAGATGGATTGCGCTAACGCCCAGCGTGTTTTGCGCCGTCAGCGCCGTGATCGCGCTCGCGCCGTAGACGCCGAGCGCCGCGAAGGTCTTCAGATCCGCCTGGACCCCGGCTCCGCCGCCCGAATCCGAGCCGGCGATCGTCAGCGCGATCGGCGTGCGGCCGTTCACGGCGCGCGCGTCGCGGCGAGCCATTCGCGCGTGCGGGCTTCCGGATCGGCGTTGAGCGTGATGTCGGTGACGACCGCGGCGCTGTCCGCGCCGGCTTCGAGGCACAGCTTGGCGCGATCGACGGTGAGGCCGCCGATCGCGATAAGCGGAATGGCGCCGGCGCGCCGCTTCCACTCGCCGATGCGGGCGAGGCCTTGCGGCGCAAAGGGCATCGCCTTGAGGATGGTCGGATAGATCGGGCCAAGCGCGACATAGTCGGGCTCCAGCGCCAGCGCCCGGTCGAGTTCCGTCTCGTCGTGCGTGGAGACGCCGAGCTTCAATCCATGCGCGCGTATGGCGGCAATATCGGCGTCATCGAGATCGCCTTGGCCGAGGTGCACGAAATCCGCGCCCGCCTCGATCGCGATCCGCCAATAGTCGTTGACGATGAGCTGGGCGCCCGCCACGCGGCAGACGTCGAGCGCCTCGCGCGTCTCGGCGAGCAGGGTCGCCTCGTCCTTGTCCTTGACGCGAAGCTGGATCAGCCGCGCGCCGACGTTCACGAGCCGGCGCACCCAGGCGGCGGAATCGACGATGGGGTAGAAGCGGTCGAGGGTCATGGCCGAAAGCCTCTCCCCTCTCCCCGCAGCCCGTCGGAAGACGGGCGTTCTTCCGATCGCCCTATGGCGGGAGAGGGGTCGGGGGCGAGGGGTCGCGCCGCAAGGCGCGTGGCGTCAGGCGCCTGGCGGCGCCGACCCCTCATCCGGCGGCCTTCGGCCGCCACCTTCTCCCGCAAGGGGAGAAGGGAAGCGCGCGCCTCGCCCCTCATGTCAGCGCCGCCTTGCCGACGACCGGCGTCGAGGGCGCGGCCATGTCGCGCGGGGCCATCGGGCCGGCGAGGAACGCGGCGCGACCGGCTTCGACGCCGAGCGCAAAGGCGCGCGCCATGGCGGCGGGATCGCCCGCTTTGGCGATCGCCGTGTTGAGCAGAACGGCGTCGTAGCCGAGCTCCATCGCCGTCGCGGCATGCGAGGGCAAGCCAATTCCGGCGTCGACGATCAGCGGCACTCCTGGGAAATGCGCACGCAGGGCGCGCAGGCCGAATATGTTGTTCAGTCCCTTGCCGGAGCCGATCGGCGCGCCCCACGGCATCAGCACCTTGCAGCCCGCGGCCAGCAGACGCTCCGCGAGCACGAGATCCTCGGTCATATAGGGAAACACCTCGAATCCCTCGCCGGCGAGAATGCGCGTGGCTTCGAGCAGGCCGAAGACATCGGGCTGCAGCGTGTCGGCTTCGCCGATCACCTCGAGCTTGATCCAGTTGGTGGCGAACACTTCGCGCGCCATCTCGGCCGTCGTCACCGCCTCCTTGACGCTATAGCAGCCGGCGGTGTTGGGCAGCACGCGCACGCCGAGCGCGCGGATCAGGCTCCAAAAATCCTGCCCCTCGCGCAGACGCGCCGCCTCGCGCCTGAGCGACACCGTGACGATCTCGGCGCCGCTGGCGCGCACCGCCTCGGCAAGCACCGCGGGCGAGGGATACTGGCTCGTGCCCAGCAACAGCCGGGATTTCAGTTCGACGCCATAAAGCTGCATCGCTCTAGCCTCCGAAACTCATCCGCCCTGCCGCGGCGCGACGATCTCGATGCGGTCGCCCTCGCTGAGCCGCGTCTCGGCCCGCACGCGCGCCGGCACGAACTCGCCGTTGAGCGCCGTCGCCACCACCGCGCCGGCATAGTCGAGCGCCTCCAGCGCCGCCGCGAGCGTTTCGGCCGCGACATCCTGTTCGGCGCCGTTCACGATAAGCCTCACGCCGCCGCCTCCTCGCGCAGAAGCGCCAACGCCGCCGCCCGCGCCGCGAAATCAGGCGCGAGCAGGAAGCCGTGGCGATAGAAGCCGTTGACGTAGATGCGCCCGTTCGCCTCGACGATGCGCGGCTCGTTGTCGGGAAACGCAGGCCGCACGCCGGCCCGCATCTCCAAAATTTCCGCCTCGCCGAAGGCGGGATGCAGCGCATAGGCGGCGCTGAGCAGCTCGATCGCCGAGCGCACGCTCATCGCGCCCTTGTCGGCGCTCTCGATCATCGTCGCGCCGATCATGAAGAGCCCGTCGGCGCGCGGCACGACATAAAGCGGGATGCGGGGGTGCAGCAGGCGGACGCTGCGCTTCAGCGCGATTTCCCGCGATCTGACGATCATCATCTCGCCGCGCACGCCGCGCAACTCGCCAAGATCGCCACGCGCGGCGAAGCCGCGGCAATCCACGACGACGCCGTGCTTAGCGGTCGTCTCGGCGTCGACGCCGAACTGGAGATCGACGCCTAGCGAAGTCAACCGATCGCGCAGCGTCAGCAGCGCGAGGCGCGGATCGACGTGGCCTTCGGCGACGAAGAACAGGCCGCGGGTGAAGCGCCCGGCGAGATCGGGCTCGAGCGCCGCGATGCGCTCTTCGCCGACACGCTCATATTCCCGCGTACGCGCGGCGAAGCGGTCGATCTCGCCGACGTCGCGCGGCGGCGCGACGACGAGCGTACCCTCCCGCGCGACGACCGGCACACGCCGGCTCCACCAGTCGATCGCCTTCGCGCCTCGCTCGACGACGGCAAGCGGCGCGCTCTCGCCTTCGCAATAGGGAGCGAGCATCCCCCCGGCGAGCCACGAGGCGGCGGCGTCGCCGAGCGCAGGCGAGCGCTCGATCAGGGTCACTTTCGCGCCCCGCTCGGCGAGCTCGACTGCCGTCGCGAGACCGACGACGCCGGCGCCGATGACGGTCACGTTCTTGGCTGGATGAAGGTCCGGCATGTCAGCAAGCTCGGCGCAGGGCTCCGGAGCGCCCCTTCTCCCCTTGCGGGAGAAGGTGGCGCTCGCGCAGCGAGGGCCGGATGAGGGGTTGTTTCAGGATAGAGCGCGTCGCGCTGCGCGCGCCACCTTCTCCCGCAAGGGGAGAAGGGACGAGCGCCGACCGCATCACTCTCCGGCCCTCACATAGAGGTCGCCGCCCTGCTCGAGGAACTCGCGCGACTTCTCCTCCATGCCGGCCATCGCCGCGGCTTCCGCCCTCAGATCCTGCGTGATCTTCATCGAGCAGAACTTCGGCCCACACATCGAGCAGAAATGCGCGACCTTGTGGCTATCCTTGGGCAACGTCTCGTCGTGGAACTTGCGCGCCGTGTCGGGATCGAGCGACAGGTTGAACTGGTCCTCCCAGCGGAAGTCGAAACGCGCGCGCGACACCGCGTCGTCGCGGAGCTGCGCCGCCGGGTGGCCCTTGGCGAGATCGGCGGCGTGCGCCGCGATGCGATAAGTGATGACGCCGGTCTTCACGTCGTCGCGGTCGGGCAGGCCGAGATGTTCTTTCGGCGTCACGTAGCAGAGCATCGCGGTGCCGAACCAGCCGATCATCGCCGCGCCGATGCCCGAGGTGATGTGGTCGTAGCCCGGCGCGATGTCGGTCGTCAGCGGCCCGAGGGTGTAGAACGGCGCCTCGCCGCACTCGCGAAGCTGCTTCTCCATGTTGACCTTGATCTTGTGCATCGGCACGTGGCCGGGGCCCTCGATCATCACCTGGCAGCCCTTGTCCCAGGCGACCTTGGTCAGTTCGCCCAAAGTCTCGAGCTCGGCGAATTGCGCGGCGTCGTTGGCGTCGGCAATCGAACCGGGGCGCAAGCCGTCGCCGAGCGAGAACGAGACGTCGTATTTGCGCATGATGTCGCAGATGTCGCCGAAGTGCTCGTAAAGGAAGCTCTCGCGATGGCCGGCGAGGCACCAGCGCGCCATGATCGAGCCGCCGCGCGACACGATGCCGGTGACGCGCTTGGCCGTCAGCGGCACATAGGCGAGACGCACGCCGGCGTGGATGGTGAAATAATCGACGCCCTGCTCGGCCTGCTCGATCAGCGTGTCCTTGAACACTTCCCAATCGAGCTTGAGCGGATCGCCGTCGACCTTTTCGAGCGCCTGGTAGATCGGCACGGTGCCGATCGGCACCGGCGAATTGCGCAGGATCCAGGAGCGGATGTTGTGGATGTTGCGGCCTGTGGAGAGGTCCATCACCGTGTCGGCGCCCCAGCGGATCGCCCACACCATCTTCTCGACCTCTTCCGCGACGCCCGAACTCACCGCGCTGTTGCCGATGTTGGCGTTCACCTTCACGAGAAAGTTGCGGCCGATCGCCATCGGCTCGAGCTCGACGTGATTGATGTTGGCGGGAATGATCGCACGGCCGAGCGCGACTTCCGAGCGCACGAATTCCGGCGTGATGAATTCAGGCACCGCCGCGCCGAAGCTCTCGCCGTCGGCGAGGCGCGCTTGCGCTTGTTCCAGCGCCGCCTCGCGCGCGAGATTCTCGCGATGCGCGACATAGACCATCTCTTCGGTGACGATGCCGGCGCGGGCGAATTCATATTGCGTCACGAGTTGTCCCGGGGCGCCGGCGCGCAGCGTGCGCGTGGCCGGGCAATGGGGCGCGAGCCGTTCGGCCGAAACGTTGCCGTTGTCCTCCGGCTTGATGGCGCGGCCGTCGATCGCGCGATAGCCGCGCGCGGCGACCCAGTCTTCGCGCGTCGGCCTCAGGCCGGCGTCGAGATCGATGCGGGCGTCGGCCTCGGTGTAAGGACCCGAGGCGTCGTAAACACGAACCGGCGGCTCGTTCGGATCGCTCAACGCGATCTCGCGGAAGGGCGCGCGGATGTCGGGGTGAGTCTTGGGCGAGGCGTACACCTTGCGCGAACCGGCAATCGGCCCCGTGGTGACGCTGGTGGGCGCCGCCGGGGTTTTGACCTTGGCATGCTCGTTCATTGCCTCGCCTCCTCATTCGCCCGAACGGCGAAGCAAGGCGCGGCGATACGCATCGGCGAGCCTCGTCCCTTCGCCGGCATGACCCGGATCAGGTTCTAAGGGTTCGGCGCCAATACGCCGTCTCAGCCCTACACGGGCGCCCCTCGAGTTACGCGCTCAATGTGGGACGGACCGAGCGGCGTGTCAACGAAAAGGGTTGGCGGTCCGTTTTCGAAGGGCGCATGACTGCGAGAGATTGCAACTTCAAGGGGTTGCGGCGCGATTTCCCGCCGCGCGAGCGACGGCCGGCGGTCGGCCAAGCGTCGGGCGCCGAAACCATCGACCAAAGGGGGCGCTATCGACGAGCAACGACAGTATAAACTGTTTTAACCTTTCCCCGGAATAGCTATTTGCGCCATGTCAGTTTTTGTTTTTCAAAGTCAAGTATAGCGAGGTATTAACAGACAAAACTAAGAGGAAGACGTCATCATGTCTCGGTTGGCCTATTTAGTCAAACCCCAAGAATTCCACGCGGATGCACAATCGTTGCTTCTGTAGACAGTCTCGCCTCGTTTTGAAGAGCTAGAAACGAATCTCGCAGACGCAGCAATATACTTCCTTAAAAAGAGACGTCTACTTGGCCAATCGACGCCAAGGCACGGCGATACGCATCGGCGAGCCTCGTCCCTTCGCCGGCATGACCCCGGGTCAGGCTCTAGAGCTAAGGGTTCGGTTCAAAGCCGTCTGCGCCCATCGAGCTACGACCTAAGTCCTGGATGGCGCGCACGGCGTGTCAAAGAGTTCGCAAGCGGCCGCCGTCCCGGTCACGCGGTCGTCATCCGCATCGCCTCTTCACGGCCCCATGTCAGGCCATAAGTGAAAGACCGCCACCCCTTCGCGGACGCACGATCACATTGTCCAAGCGTCTCACAATCCGCAGGTAAGGAGAAAACCGATGGAACGCAGAACCTTCCTTCTCTCGTCGTTGACGACCGCTTTGTTTGCGTCCACGGCCGAAGCCTCGCCAATCGACCCGAAGAAGACCTTCGTCGAGCAGGCAGGCGACATCAAATTCGTGCCGTGGACCGGGCTGCCGCCGGGGAGCGGCGAGATGGCGATGCTCTACGGCGACTTCAATAAGCCGGGTCCCTACCTCGTGCTCATGAAATGGCATCCGGGCTGGTTCAGCGCGCCGCACAGCTACGCGACCGACCGCATCCAGATGGTCGTCTCGGGGACATGGTACGTGAACAGCGGCAGCGACTTCGACCCCGGCGCCGCGGTCCCGGTTCCGGCCGGCGGCTTCGTCAAGCGCACAGCTCGCACGTTCCATTACGACGGCGTGCCGCGCAGCGTGAAAGAGCCGGCGGTGATTGCAGTATTCGGCGTCGGGCCGGTCGACATCATCCTCGCCGATCCGCATCGACCGTCTTGGCGACAGGCCTGATCCGAAGCGTCTTTGCGAATTCAAGGGGCTGCCGCCGGATCGCGAGCGCGGCCTCTCCCGTCAAAAATATGGAGAATCGAGCAGGGAGTAATGTTAGCCTGCCTCCCAATCAATTGAGGAGGAGACCGCCGTTATGTCGACCCAGACTACCCCCTTGCCTTCGCGCCGTCTCGGGCGCACCGGCGTCACGGTGTCGGCGCTCGGCCTCGGCACCGCTCCGCTCGGCGACCTCTGGGACGTCGTCGACGAGGCGGAAGCCGGCGCGCTGCTGAATGCGGCGTGGGACGGCGGCGTGCGGTATTTCGACACGTCGCCCTGGTATGGCAAGGGGCAGGCTGAGCATCGCGTCGGCCGCGCCTTCTATCGCAAGCCGCGCAACGAGTTCGTGATCTCGAGCAAGATCGGCCGTCTGCTGCGTCGTCCGCTGAAGCCCGGACCGTTCGAACATGGCGAGTGGCTCGGCGGCCTCGAGTTCGATGCGGTGTTCGACTACAGCTACGACGGCGTGATGCGCTCCTTCGAGGACAGCTTGCAGCGGCTCGGCATCAACCGGATCGACGTGCTGCTGATCCACGATCTCGACACCTGGCATTTTAAGACCGAGGCCAAGGTCGGCCCCTATATGAACCAGCTCTACACGAGCGGCTGGCGCGCGCTGGAAGAGTTGCGCGACCAAGGCGTCATCAATGGCATCGGCGCCGGCTTCAATACGATGGGCACGATCCCGCGCTATCTCGATCTGTTCGACATGGACTTCTTTCTGATCGCGATGCGCTACACGCTGCTCGAACAGGACGTGCTCGACTACGAATTCGTCCAATGCGCCGAGCGCGGCGTCGGCATCGTCGTCGGCGGCACGTACAACTCAGGGATTCTCGCCACCGGCGCGACCCCGAACGCGATGCACAATTACGCGCCGGCTGCGCCGGAGATCTTGGAGCGCGTGCGGCGGATGGAGGCGGTCTGCAAACGTCATGGCGTCCCGCTCGCCGCAGCGGCGCTGCAGTTCCCGCTCGGCCATCCGATCGTTGCGTCGGTGATCCCAGGGGCGATTTCGAGGGCGCAGGTGGCGCAGAATCTCGCGGCCTTCCGCCACCCGATTCCCGCCGACCTCTGGGCGGAATTGAAGCACGAGAACTTGCTGCGCGCCGACGCGCCAGTTCCTGCGAAGTAGAATTCACGCCGTCAGTGCGAGCGAAGCGAAGCCAGCAACGCCAAGCTAGCGATGGATTGCTTCGTCGCTGCGCTCCTCGCAATGACGGTTCAATGCGCGATGAACGTCTCCCTGCAGTCACTTTACGTAAGCAAAGCCTGCTTGCGGACTACGATTTGATGTAGTCGAAACCGGCTCGCTGCATTTCGGGTATGGTGGCCGAAATGCCGGGGGTCAGGACGACGCCCGGGATCAAGTGATTGGTCAGTTCCGCGGCCATCGCTTCGTGAGACAGCTTGTCCGGGTTGACGCCAGTCGAAACGAGGCCTTGCGACAACGCCCAGATGGCGTTGTGGCAGGCGAGAAACACGCCGCCGCGCTGCTGCAGCGCCGGGATCGAGCTGTTCGCCGAGGAGTACGCGCCCTCGGGATCTTCGTGGTCCGAGGGATCCTTGAAGGCGGCCTTCGGTCCCTCGGCGAGCGTATTCGTCTCGACGTTGGAGCCGGCCCGCTTGGCGAACTGGTATTTGTCCCACATCGCCTGATCGAAGAGCGCCAGATGCGCCGTTCCGTGCGTCGCGGAGGCGACGAAGAAATCCGGATTGCGGAACGCGAAAACCTGCGCGTTGAGCGCGTTGCGCATCATGTTGAGGAAGCCGCTCGCAATCGCCGTGTTGTCGTAGACCTGCTTGCCATTGCCGCGATAGGCGATCACCTCCGACAGCGCCTCGTGATCCCACAGCGCTGGATTGTCGAGGATCATCGGAACGGTCTTGAAATCGCGCCGGCGCGGCGCCTTGGCGAGGCGATCGGCGAGGTCGCGCAAGGTCCGCGCGCCGGCCGGCAGCATGCCGGCGTCCGCCTCCTCAGCCTTCGCCTGCGTAAACGACGCCGCCGCTCCGGCAGCCAGGGCGAGGCCCGCGTTGATGAGCGCGCGGCGGCGGTGAATAAGGACTTCCATAACGGTGCTCCTGTTTGAGAGCCGCGCGATCCTCCCTTCCTCGCGGAAACGCCGCGGGGCTGCCCCGGGGATCGCATGTCGGCTTGAGCGGCTGCGGCGCCGCGCAATATTTGCTCCCGCGACAACCGTAACGTCGGCGGGATCGCAGATCATCATAATTTTATTTGATCTCTCGACGTGATCACACCGCGTCACTTGGGGTTGCCGTAAGGCTATATTGCTTTCACTGTCACGCCCCGGCGGCGCGGTCCCAATAGGGCGGCTTGCCGAAGCGTTGCTCGAGAAAGGCCAGCAAGGCCCGAACCTTGGGCGCGACGACTTTCTTGGGCGGATAAACGCCCCAGATGGCGCGCTCCGGCCCCGGCGCGATGAGGCCCTCCCAGGCCGGAAGGACCGCCGTCAGCCGCCCTGCGCTGACGTGATCGCCCGTCAGCCATGTCGGCAACAAGGCGACGCCCAACCCGGCGAGGACAGCTTCCAGCAGCGCCTCGGAATCGTTGGCGCGCAGCCGCCCGCGAACGGCGACCTCGACCGGCTCCTCCAACAGCCCGTCGCGGCGCCGGAAGTACCATGCGTCCTTGGGCTGAAGCGCAAAAGCCAGGCATTCGTGGTCGGCGAGGTCGCCAGGCTGCTCGATCGGCGGCCGATCGGCAAGATAGCCGGCGCTCGCCACCAAGGCGCGACGCTGCGGCGCCAGGCGTTTGGCGACAAGGTTGGAGTCCGCCAGCGCGCCGATGCGGATGGCGAGATCGGCGCCGCTCGCGATCAGATCGACCGTCGCATCCGTCAGCGTCGCATCGACCCGAATATCAGGATATTCCCGGAGAAAGCCGCTGAGATGAGGAAAGATGTGGCGGCGACCGAAGGCGCCGGGAATGTTGATCCGCAGCAGGCCCTGCGGGCGAGCGTTCAGCGAGGTCGCGACGAGCCGCGCATCCTCGACGTCGCCGAGAATTCGCGCGGCGTGCTCGTAGAAGCTGGCGCCGACTTCGGTTAGATGCAGGCTGCGGGTCGAGCGATTGAAGAGGGCGGAGCCGAGATCGGCCTCGAGCGCGGTCACATAGCGCGAGACCGTCGAGACTTTGACCCCCTCCTCCGCCGCGGCTTTGGAGAAACTGCCGAGATCGACCGCCCGGGCAAAGGCGCGCATGGCCGCGAAATAGTCCATATCGGCGCTCGCTATTGAACCATTTTCTGCAAGAGTAATTTGCCACCGCGGACATTCTCAGCGCAACCGCCACGGCGCATCTACCGGTGAAACGGCTCGTTTTTCCGGAGATGCCCCATGAATTCGCCCAGCAAAGCTCCAACCGAATCCTTCCCCGCCCTGCAACAGTTGTGGCGAGACCCGGTGAAATCCGTCGGCGTCGTCGGACTGGGACGAATGGGGCAGGCCTTCGCGGAAAACCTGCGCTCGGTCGGATTCCAGGTCATCGGCTACGATCGCGACGCGCAGCGCGTGCGCCCTCTACAGATCGCCGGCGCCCGCGCGGCGCAGCGCCTCGCCGATCTCGCCGTTTGCGACGTCGTCGTAACCTCGCTGCCCGACGACGAGGCGCTGGCCTCGGTTGCGCTGGGCCCCGACGGCCTTGCGAGCGTGCTCGCGCCGGGAGCCGTCCACGTCTCGATGAGCACGGTCAGCGCCGAACTATCGCGCCGTCTCGCCCAGGCGCACGGGGACCGGGCGCAAGCCTTCGTCGCCGCGCCCGTCCTCGGCAATCCCGACCTCGCCCAGGCTCGGCGTCTGTTCGTGCTGGCGAGCGGCGACCCCGGCGCCGTCGAACGCGTGCGGCCGGCGCTCGAACAACTCGGCCAGCGTGTCTTCGTGATCGGAACCGACCCCGGAGCCGCCAATGTGATGAAGCTGGCCGGGAACGTTCTGACCGCCTCGACGCTGCAAAGCATGGGCGAAGTCCTCGCCCTGCTGCGCAAAGCCGGGATTGATCAGCGCCTCGCCTTCGAGGTTCTCACCAACTCGCTGTTCGACGGGCGCGTGCACAAGACCTACGGCGGCAAGATCGTCGACCAGCGCTACAGCCCGCCCGGCATGACGGCGCCGCTGGCGGTCAAGGATTTGCGCCTCGCCCTCGCGGAAGCGGAGACCTGCGCCGTCCCGATGCCGGTCGCCGGCATCGTTCATGATCGCCTCGTCGCCATGGTGGCGCGCGGCTGGGCGGAGCTCGACTGGTCCGCGCTCGGCCTGTTGGCGGCGGACCAGGCCGGCCTCGGCGACCCCGCGCCAGAGCTTCTGGGATAAGGAGGGAGCAATGCCCACGGCCCTGGCCATCCTCGTCGGCGCGCAACTCGTCGGCGAAATCCTCAGCCGCTTGCTCCACCTTCCCCTGCCCGGGCCGGTGGTCGGAATGTTCCTGCTCGCCGTCGCGCTCGTCCTGCGCGGCGGCAAACAGCCGGAAAAAGCGGCGCCCGCGGCGCTCGCCGATACGGCGAACGCCTTGGTCGGCAATATGGGGCTGCTGTTCGTGCCGGCCGGGGTCGGCATCATCACGGAAGTCGGCCTGCTGCGAAGCGAATGGCTTCCCATCCTCGCCGGCATGGTCGTCTCGACGGCGCTGGGCCTCATCGTCACCGGTCTGGTGATGCAGAGCGTTTCGCGTCGGGCGGAGAGGTCGGCGCCGACCACGCCGCTGCCGGCCAACGCCCAGGAGGCCTTGCGATGAGAGACGCTCTGCACGCGATCTGGACGCCGCTGGCGCCCTCGCCGCTGCTGTGGCTGACCGCGACCCTCGTCGCCTATGTCGTCGGCCGGGGAATTCAGCGACTGTGCGGCGGTTCCCCGCTCGCCAATCCCGTCCTGATCGCCATCGTCGCCATGGGCGGGCTGCTGGAGATCACCGGCACGTCTTACGCGACCTATTTTGCCGGCGCGCGGTTCATTCATTTCCTGCTCGGCCCCGCGACGGTCGCGCTCGCGATCCCGCTCGCCCGCAATCTGAACCACGTTCGCCGCAGCTTCCACGGAGTGGGCCTCGCGCTCCTCGCGGGGTCGCTGACGTCGACGCTGACAGGCGTCCTCGTCGTCTGGGCGCTCGGCGGCGGGCGCGAGATCGCCTTTTCCATGGCGCCGAAGGCGGTGACGACGCCGATCGCCATGGCCGTGGCGCAGCAGGTCGGCGGCCTGCCCGCGCTCACGGCGGCGCTGGCGATCGGCGGCGGGATCGTCGCCGCGGTCATCGGCCAGACCGTGCTTCGCCGGCTGCGCATCGACGATTGGCGGGCGCATGGCTTCGCGGCGGGCGTCGCCGGCAGCGGCGTCGCGGCGGCGCAGGTCGCCCCGCTGAACGGCCTGGCGGCGGCCTTCGCCGCGCTCGGGATCGGGCTCAACGGCCTGCTGACCGCTCTGGTCGTGCCGCTCCTGGCGACGCTGTGGCCGGCTTGATGGCGCCGCCGCCGGTTCGCGCCTAAAGGGCGAACTGCGTTTTGGTGGAAGCGTCTTTCCGCTGGCGTATTTCACGAATTCACCCGGGCGACGCCCTTTGTCATGCCCGCGAAAAGCGGGCATCCAGGAGTCAAAGGGCGAAAGCCTGGGGCGGTTGTCTGGATCCCCGCTTTCGCGGGGATGACAGCAGCGCTGCGTCAACCAATAAGCAAAACGCCTCTAACATCCCCTCCACGACGTCGCTCCGTCGAGCCCCGCGCGAGCGCTTGCCGCACGAGTTTGCCGCGCTCGGCGCATTCGAGCTCGCGGGCTTTCGCAGCGCCGAGATCGTGCATGGGCTGCGCGAATCAGGCGATTGAGGGCATCGGGTCAGACGGCGCGGAGCACGGCCTCCAGGCGCGCGCTCGCCTCGGCGTCAAGCGTGACGCCGGTCCGATCCGACGCTTCGAGCCACTGCGCGCTCGTGCGCCCCCGCAGCGGCAGCGCCGGCGCGATCTCGGCGAGCGGAGCGAGAACGAAAGCGCGCTCGAACATGCGGGGATGCGGGACCTTGAGCTCGGGCTCGTCGATCGTCGCCTCGCCGTAGGTCAGAATGTCGACGTCGAGCGTCCGCGGCCCCCATCGCTCCAGCCGGAGGCGGCCCATGCCGCGCTCGATGTCGAGGCAGAGTTGGAGCAGCGCCCGAGCCGACAGCGTCGTCTCGACCAGCGCGGCCATGTTGAGGAAATCCGGCTGGTCGGTCTTGCCCCAGGGCGGCGTGCGATAAATCGACGAGCGGCGCACCCCGAGGACTCCCGGGGCCGCCTTCAGGCGCCCGAGCGCATGGGCGAAGGCGCCGACGACGTCGCCGAGGTTGCCGCCGAGACCGAGGGCGGCGGTCAAGGTCCGATCACGCGCCACGCGTCACCTCGATTTCGACGCCCGCCGAGACCAGCGTCGCGGCGATCGGCGGCGCGACCTTGCCGACGCGAACGACGACGCTTTCAATCGGCGCGAACGTATCGAGCAAGACCTGCGCAACATCGTAGGCCGCCGCCTCCACGAGATTGCGCGGCGGCCCGCAAAAGACGCGGCGAGTCGTTTCCACGACGGCGCCGTAGTCGACCGTCGCCTTCAGCGTGTCGCGCGAAGCCGCGCCGCTCACGTCGAGCGTGAGGTCGAGGTCGATCACGAACATCTGGCCGACGCGACGCTCATATTCGAAATGCCCGTGGAACGCGTGGAGGCGCAGCCCCTCGACGAACACTTTGCCGCGGCGAATCCGCGCTGAATGATTCATAGGTCGTTTCCTTATGGCGCGGCTGCAATCGCATGCGCGACCTTGAGCGCCTGCACATGCGCAGCGACGTCGTGAGCCCGCAGGATCGCGGCGCCGTTGGCGACGCCGATCAAGCCGGCGGCGAGGGAGCCGGCGAGCCGGTCGACCGGCCGATCCTGCCCGGTGACACGGCCAATGGTCGACTTGCGCGACACGCCGAGCAGCACCGGGCGGCCCAGCGCCGCGATCTCGCCGAGCCGCCGGACAAGGGCGAGATTTTGCGCCGGCGTCTTGCCGAAACCGAAGCCCGGATCGACGATCAGCCGCCCCTCCTCGACGCCGGCGGCGAGCGCGATGTCGATCGAGCGCGAGAGAAAGGCGAGGACGTCGGCGATGACGTCGAGCGTCGGGTCCACAGTCTCACGGTTGTGCATCAGCACCGCCGCCGCGCCGCTGTCGGCGACGACCCGCGCCATGTCGGGATCGCGCTGGAAACCCCAGACGTCGTTGACGATCGAAGCGCCGGCCTCGATCGCGGCGAGAGCGACCCGCGCCTTCATCGTGTCGACCGAGATCGGGACCTCGGCGCGCTGACGGAGGGCGGCGATCGCCGGGACGACGCGCGCGATCTCCTCCTCCACGCTCACCGAATTCGCGCCGGGGCGCGTCGATTCGCCGCCGACGTCGAGAATCGCCGCGCCTTCAGTGGCGAGGCGCGCGCCATGCTCGGCCGCGGCCTCGGCCGTGACGAAGGCGCCGCCGTCGGAGAACGAGTCCGGCGTGACATTGACGATGCCCATGACGGGAACCGGGGCGCCGAGGCTCAGGGATTTGCGATGCGGCAGGGACAGCGTCAAAACGGAACCACGTCAGCGAGGGCGGGTTGAATCGGAACCGCCCGTTCCGACCCGCCTTTGCCGGCAGCTATAGGGCAGAACGGCGATCGGCGCCACGGAGGATGGCGCGGCGAGGCCATCGTCAGTTCGACACTATCTCTCGCGCCGGCCCTGTCAAAAAACCGCGAGGGCGTAGAATTGTCGCTGAGAGGAGACGACGCAACCTCCTGGGCAGGCCACCTCCATCGCGGACGCCCATTCGATCCGAGGAGGCAATCATGACTCATGATACGATCAAGTTCGCCTCGATCATTAGTGCGGCTCTCCTTCCGCTTGCCGCGCCGGCCGCCGTCGCCGGAAACGCATGGACGCCGTATCCCGATGAGCGGACGCCGGGCGAGCAGACGCCGTGGGCGGTTCCGCCGCCGCCCCACTTCTTCTACTTCCTTCGTCATATCGGCCCGGACGACGACGCGCAGCCGACGATTTATCTGAACGGGTGGAGTTCGAGCTCCAATCCGCACGATTGCAACCGAGGTTGCGTCAACTCGAACGGCAGTTGAGTGGCCAAAACCGGCGACGCCTCAGCGCGCCTCGACGCTGCGCTGCTGTCATCCCCGCGAAAGCGGGGATCCAGACAAGCGCCCCGGGCTTTCGCCCTTTGACTCCTGGATGCCCGCTTTCGCGGGCATGACAGGGAAAGACGCTTCCACCAAAACGCAATTCGCCTTAAAGATCACGCCCTGAAATAAAATTAATAAAGCAGAATTAATCGACTTCACGCAATTGCGTCATACGACGACAGTTGTTAATTTCGATTGCGCCTCTACATGAGTTATTGTTGGTCATGACAATAATCGTCGAGCCAGCAACACAAGAAGAGGCAACCATGAGACACAATACAGTCAGGTTGGCCGCGATCATCGGCGCGTCGTTGCTGCCGCTCGTGGCTTTCGCCCCGGCCGCCAGTGCGAACGGGTTCACGCCCTATGCCAGCGAAAACGAGTGGGCGTCGTACACATCCCCAGAGGCGCCCTGGGCGCGCGAAGCTCATGCTCGATACGGCGAGAGCTCGAGACAGGCGGGCGTCGTCTACCTCAACGGCTGGAGTTCAAGCGACAATCCGCATGACTGCAACAGAGGTTGCGTCAATTCGAACTGAGCGGCGCTGTGCCCGAGGCGACGCCGGGCCGCTCGCGCTCTTTCAGCGCTCTTCTTCAGCCCTGACGAGGCGGTTTGACCAATAGGCGTGCGCCCGGGCGCGCAGCCTCCTCAAATAGGCCGTCGCAACGGCGCGATAGGGCTCGACAAGGCGGTGCGCATAGTCGTGGAAGGTGAGAAACTTCTCATAGACGAAAACGAACCACGGCATGGTCAGCAACTTGTCGCGCGTCATGTCGAAGATCAACGCGATCAGGCCGAAGCCGATCACCTTGAAGGTGATGTAGCCGAGCGCGCCTGCGACCACATGGCCGGTCGCGCCGAGCACCACGCAAGCGAGGCTGCCCAGCTCGTTCAAAACGAACGGCACGCCGAAGATGAGCAGCGCCGCCCAGGCCGGCAGCCAATCCACCAGGCGCACGAAGGCCTGCTTGAGCGCCGTCCACGGGAACAGCACGCTCAGGCGGCGCATGACCGCCATCATGCCGCCCCAGATCCACGTCTCGAACAAAACCACGAGGGCGAAAAGGAACACCACCACTCGCGGAACCCTCGGCCTATCGCCCACGCGCGCCGTCTCCGCCTATCACGAGGCCGTGAAGGTGACCTCGATTCGTGGCCACATCAAGTCCCTGCGCCAAAGACGCAGCCGACATGGTCAACTCACCTTGAAGGCGCTCGTTATCCCCGCGCGCGGGGTGCGGCCGCCCCGGCCACCGCTAGCGCCTTCTGCATTCTGGTGGACGCGCCGCAGCTCTTTTCGTCACGCCCGGCCTTGTGCCGGGCACCCACGCCAGGCCGACGATTCTACCGTCATAGGGTCTTCGTGACGGCGCCGCGTGGCTGGCCGGGACAAGCCCGGCCAAGACGGTGTGCGTCAACCCATTTGCAAATTGCTCTAGCCATGGCCGGGCCGAACGACAAGCTCGGCAATAACGCCAACGGGCCTTTGCAAGCCGCACCCTCTCCGGCCGGCAATGCGGCCGGAGAGCGACAGCATCCGTCGGATCAGGCGAGGTCGAACCGGTCGAGGTTCATCACCTTGGTCCACGCCGCTACGAAGTCTTGCACGAACTTCTCCTTCGCGTCGGCGGACGCATAGACCTCCGCGAGGGCGCGCAACTGGGAGTGCGAACCGAAGATCAGGTCGGCGCGCGTCGCCGTCCACTTGACCTGGCCCGTCTGCCGATCGCGCAACTCGAACACGTCGCCAGCCTCGGACACCGCCTTCCACTCCGTGCCCATCTCGAGCAGATTGACGAAGAAGTCGTTGGTCAGTGTTTCCGGACGCTTGGTGAAGACGCCGTGCTGCGACTTGCCGAAGTTCGTGTTCAGCACGCGCAGGCCGCCGACCAGCGCCGTCAATTCGGGAGCGGTCAGCGTCAACAATTGCGCCCGATCCACCAACAGTTCCTCCGCCGACAGACGCTGCTTGCCGCGCTGATAGTTGCGGAACCCGTCGGCCGTCGGCTCGATCGGCGCGAAGGAGTGCGCGTCGGTCTGGTCCTGCGAAGCGTCCATCCGCCCCGGCGCGAAGGGAACCTTCACCTCATGGCCGGCGTCCTTGGCGGCCTTTTCGATCGCGGCGGAGCCGCCCAGAACGATCAGGTCGGCCAGCGAGACTTTCTTGCCGCCGGACTGCGAAGCGTTGAACTCCTTCTGGATCGCTTCGAGTTTCTCGAGGACGGTCGCCAGTTGCGCCGGCTGGTTGACCTCCCAGTCCTTCTGCGGCGCGAGGCGAATGCGCGCGCCATTGGCGCCGCCGCGCTTGTCGGAGCCGCGGAACGTCGAGGCCGAGGCCCAAGCCGTCGAGACGAGTTCAGAAACCGACAGGCCGGAGGCGAGGATCTTCGCCTTCAGAGCCGCAACGTCCTGTTCGCCGATGACCGGGTGATCGAGAGCGGGAATCGGGTCCTGCCAAGCCAGCGTCTCCTTCGGCACAAGCGGGCCGAGGTATCGCACGATCGGGCCCATGTCGCGGTGCGTCAGCTTGAACCACGCCCTGGCGAAGGCGTCGGCGAACTGATCGGGATTCTCAAAGAAGCGCCGCGAGATTTTTTCGTAAGCCGGGTCGAGCCGCAGCGCGAGGTCCGTCGTGAGCATGGTGGGCGCGCGACGCTTCGAGGGATCGTGCGGATCCGGGATCGTGCCGGCGCCGCCGCCGTGTTTCGGCGTCCACTGCCAAGCGCCGGCCGGGCTCTTGGTCAGCTCCCATTCGTAGCCGAACAGGTTCCAGAAGAAGTTGTTGCTCCACTTGGTCGGCGTCGAGGTCCAGATCACCTCGAGACCGCTGCCGATGGCGTCACCGCCGCCGCCGCTGCCATAGGTGCTCTTCCAGCCGAGACCCTGATCCTCGATCGCGGCGCCTTCAGGCTCGGGGCCGACGTACTTGTTCGGATCGGCGGCGCCGTGGGTCTTGCCGAAGGTGTGTCCGCCAGCGATGAGCGCGACGGTCTCCTCGTCGTTCATCGCCATGCGCGCAAAGGTCTCGCGGATGTCGCGCGCGGCGGCGACCGGGTCAGGCTGGCCGTTCGGGCCTTCCGGATTGACGTAGATGAGGCCCATCTGCACGGCGGCGAGCGGGTTCTGAAGATCGCGGTCGCCGGAGTAGCGCTCGTCGGCCAACCACTTTCCTTCCGAGCCCCAGTAGATGTCCTCTTCCGGCTCCCAAACGTCGGCGCGGCCGCCGCCGAAACCGAAGGTCTTGAAGCCCATCGACTCGAGGGCGACGTTGCCGGTGAGAATCATCAGGTCGGCCCAAGAGAGCTTGCGGCCGTATTTCTGCTTGATCGGCCACAGCAGCCGACGCGCCTTGTCGAGGTTGACGTTATCAGGCCAACTGTTGAGCGGCGCAAAGCGCTGCGTGCCGGAGCCGGCGCCGCCGCGGCCGTCGCCGATGCGATAGGTGCCCGCGCTGTGCCAAGCCATGCGGATGAACAGCGGTCCGTAATGGCCGAAGTCCGCGGGCCACCAAGGCTGCGAGTCGGTCATCAAGGCGTGCAGGTCCTTGATGACGGCGTCCAGGTCGAGGCTCTGGAATTCCTTGGCGTAGTCGAACGCTGCGTCCATCGGATTGGACAACGCGGAGTTCTGGTGAAGGACCTGGAGGCTCAACTGGTTGGGCCACCAGTCACGGTTCGCAGGCGCGCGTTTCGCGCCCGTGAACGGGCACTTGCTTTCACTGGCCATGTCGTCTCCCATCGTGTTCTACTCGCCCCACGTTGAATCCGTGCTTCTCGCCGCAATGGGCGCAACGCGGATTCCTAGCCGCAAGCGACCGATAGTTCCAATCGATAGTTCCGTCCATTGCAATAGGCGCCGACGATCGCATAATCGCCGCCCATGAACCTTCGAGACCTGCAATACGTCGTCGCGGTCGCGGACCACGGCCACTTTGGCCGAGCGGCGGCGGCGTGCAACGTGACCCAACCGACGTTGAGCGGCCAGATCCTCAAGCTGGAGGGGGAGCTTGGCGTCGAGCTGTTTGAACGCGCAGGCCGAGTGGTCCGCGTTTCAAGCCGCGCGGGCCCCATCATCGAGCACGCGCGGCGGGCGCTGGAAGCGGCCGCCGAAATGGCGATCGCGGCTCGCGGCGCGCGCGACCCGCTCGTCGGTGCGCTGAAGCTCGGCGTCATCCCGACGGTTGCGCCCTACCTCCTGCCCTACGCTCTACCGCCGGCGATCCGCGACTTGCCGCTGGCGCCGATCAAGGTGGTGGAGGATCTGACCGACCGACTGCTGTCGATGTTGCTCGACGGCAAGCTCGACGCCGCGGTGATCGCGACGGATCCCGCCAACGACAAGTTTGCGAGCCTCGCTCTCTATGAAGAGCCGTTCCTGCTCGCCGTCCCGCGCGAGCACCCGCTGGCGCGCCGCAAGGCGGTCGCGCCGCTCGACGTCGATCCCGATACGCTGCTGTTGCTGGCGGACGGCCACTGCCTGCGCGACCAGACGCTGGAACTGTGCGCGCGCAAATCCGCCAATCGCGCCGCCGGCTCCGAATTCAGCGCGGCGAGCCTCGAAACGCTGCTGCATCTTACCGCCGCCGGCTACGGCGTGACGCTCGCCCCGCGTCTCGCTTTCGAGAACTGTCGAGCGGCCGGCGGCGCTCTGGTTGCCCTTCCCTTCAAGGGCAAGGGCATTGGGCGCAGGGTCGATCTGCTGTTCCGCCGCGACACCGCCCGCCGCGCCGCGATCGATAGGCTCGCCGCCTCGATCCGCGGCGCCGCGCCGAACACGGTGCGCAAACCCGAGGCGCTAGACCATGCGACGATTTGATAGAATTGCCGCATGGCGCCGCCGCATTACGTTCGGTCCAGCGGCAAGGCCGCCGCCGCCTTCGTCTCCGCCCAGAGCCGGCGCGTCAGGGCGCCGGCGTCCTCCTCGCGCGCCAGAGCGCCGGCTTCGCCCGACCAGAGCGGCGAAAACTCGCAACTTCCCGCCTTCTCGTGCGCTGCGCGCAGCGGCGCGATCGCGGCCGTCGCCATGGGAAAGGCGGGCGCCGCGTCGCTCATCGGCCCGAGTTCGCTCATCAGCCGCGTGACCAGCCCGCGCGCCGGCCGCCCCGTGTAGAGATTGGTCAGCCGCGTTCCCTCGTCTGTCGCGCCAGCGAGGGCGGCGCGATGGAGCTGAGAGATCGCCGACTGCGGCGTCCGGAGATAGGCGGTGCCGACCTGGACCGCCGCGGCGCCGAGCGCGAAGGCCGCCGCGACGCCCCTGCCGTCGGCGATCGCGCCGGCGGCGATCACCGGCTTGCGCACGGCGTCGACGACCTGCGGCAGAAGCGCGAAGAGGCCGGGCTGAGCGTCCACGTCGTGCGAGAGGAACATGCCGCGATGGCCGCCGGCCTCCCGCCCCTGCGCGACGATCGCATCGACGCCGCGGCCCTCGAGCCAACGCGCCTCGGCGACCGTGGTGGCGCTGGAGAGAATGAGCGCGCCGGTCCGCCGCACCCGGTCGAGCAACGCATCGTCCGGCAGGCCGAAATGGAAGCTGACGACGGCGGGCTTGGTCTCCTCGACGACTTCGCACATCGCCGCGTCGAACGGATTGCGGCCAGCGCCCGGCGCAACCGCGTCGGGATCGAGCCCCATTTCGGCGTAATAGGGCGCCAGCTCGGCGATCCAGCGCGCATGTGCGCCTTCGTCGGCGACGGGCTGCGCATGGCAGAAAAAGTTGACGTTGAAGGGCGCCGCGGTGTGGGCGCGCATTTCGCCGATCTGCTCGCGCAATTGCGCGGGCGTCAGCATCGCGCACGGCAGCGAGCCGAGGCCGCCCGCTTGGCAGACCGCAATCGCCAACCCGGGCCCTTGCGCGCCGGCCATCGGCGCCTGAACGATCGGAAGGGAGGACGGAAGGAACATCGCTGCCTCACTTTTAATTTGCAAAGCCGCGGCGAGTGAAAGGGCTGTGGACGCCGCCTCGGCGCCCTGGCGTTCGCCGCATTCTGGCCATCAAGGATTGGTTAACCCTCACGCGCGTTTTGGGCAATACGAGGGGCTCGACAAGGGACGGTTAGGGTTGATTGAACCTTCTCTTAACGCGATTAACCCTAAGCCTCGATCAACGCGGCTGCCTGCCGCCTGTTAGATGTGGAGTTCCCGATGTTCGCAGCCCTTCCGCGCGCCTTTCCCGTCGTCGTCGCGCTGGCCCTAGGCCTCGCTCTAGGGGCCTGCGCCCGCAACAACAGCGACGCCGATGCGCTCAACGGGGCTTACGGCGCCGGCGGCGCGGGCGCGCCCGGCAGCGTGCAGGAATTCAGTTCGAGGGTCGGCGACCGCGTCTTCTTCGAAACCGATTCGACTGAAGTGAATGCGGTCGGCCAGCAGACCCTCGACAAACAGGCCGCGTGGCTCAACCAATATCCGCGCTACACCTTCACCATCGAAGGCCACGCCGACGAACGCGGCACGCGCGAATACAACTTCGCGCTCGGCGCGCGCCGCGCCGAATCGGTCAAGAACTACCTGATCGCCAAGGGCGTGTCGGCCTCGCGCATGAGGACCATCAGCTACGGCAAGGAGCGCCCGGTTGCGGTCTGCAACAACATCTCCTGCTGGTCGCAGAATCGCCGCGCGGTCACGGTGCTCGCCGGCGCCGCCGGAAGCTGATGCGGCGGGAACGGGTCGCGCCTCGGCGCGGCCCGATATTCGCCTCATTTTCGGCTCCCGGCTCCCTATGCTATCGGAGTTGCGCGGGGAACGGCGCGAAGCTGCCCGCGCAACCAATAGAGGTCTGACAACTTGACGCCGATTTCACGCCTTGGCCGCGCGGGGGCGGCCGTTGTCTGCCTGAGCCTTTTCGGCGTCGGGAACGCCACCGCCTTCGATCTCAATCCCTTCTCGCAGAACGCGCCCGCCCAGACGGCGCAATCCGATGCGCCGCCAGGTTCGATCCCGGGGGCCGATTCGAACGACGCCGGCGCGCTGGACCTGCGCGTCGACCGGCTGGAAAATGATTTGCGCCAGGCCAACGGGCGCATCGAGGAACTCGAGAACCAGCAGCATCGGCTTGAAGAGACCATCAAGCGCTTCCAGCAGGACGTCGAATTCCGCCTCGGCGGCGCGGGCGGCGGGGCCGGAGCCGGCGCGCCGGGCGGCGGCGCAGCCGGCATGGCTTCCGCGCCTCCGTCAGCGCCGGTCGCGGCGGTCCCGCCCGTTGCGCCGATGGCTTCGCAAGACATGCCGGCCTCGAGGCCCGGCCGCAGGAGCGACGCCTTCGACCCTTCCGCCAATCCAGACGCTGTCGGGGCGCCGAGGCAGCTCGGCACGACGCCGCCGAGCGCGCCGCTGGAACTCGCCGGCGCGAGGCCCGTCCCTCCGGTCGCGGCGCCCACGGCGCCGCCAGCCTCTCCGCCCGCCGGCGCGCTGCCTGGCGAACCGGCGCCAGCGATCGTATCGGGCGCCGGCATCGGCTTCACCGACGGTCCGCGCGAGCAGTACAACACCGCCATCGAAGCCTATCGCAATGGCCAATATGCGCAGGCTGAGGAGCAGCTTAAGGCGTTTCTCGCCGCGAACGGCGGCAACCGCCTCGCGCCCGATGCGATCTTCTATCTCGGCGAGACCTATTTCCAGCGCTCGCGGGCGCGCGAGGCGGCCGAGCAATATCTCAAGCTCTCGACCGACTACGCCAGATCGGCGCGCGCGCCGGAAGGCATGTTGCGGCTCGGCCAGTCGCTCGCCATGCTCGGCAGCGGCGAGCAAGCGTGCGCGACCTTCGCCGAGGTCGGCAAGCGCTATCCCAGCGCGTCGGCCGCTGTGAAGAAGCTGGCCGAACGCGAGATGCAGAAGTCGCATTGCTGACGCGCCGCGCGGTCGTCCCGCAGGCGGCCGCCGACGCCGCCTTCGCGCCGCTCGCCGAAGCGAAAGCCCTCCTCCTCGCCGTCTCCGGCGGCCCCAATTCGACGGCGCTGTTGTTGATGGCTCACGCCTGGGCCGCCCGACGCGGCGGCGTCCCCCGCCTCGAAGCGGCGACGGTCGATCATGGCCTGCGGCCCGAGAGCGCGGACGAAGCGCGCGCCGTCGCCGCGCTGTGCGAGAAGCTCGCGGTTCCGCATCACACGCTTGCTTGGCAAGGCGAAAAGCCCAAGACCCGTCTCCAGGAGCGCGCGCGCGAGGCGCGCTACGCGTTGCTGGCGCAATGTGCAAAGGCCGTCGGCGCCGACGTCATCGTCACCGGCCATCACCTCGACGACCAGGCGGAAACCGCATTGTTCCGCCTGATGCGCGGCTCTGGCGTCGCGGGGCTGAGGGGCATGAGCGCGCAATCGGCGCGTGAGGGCGTAACCATCGCCCGGCCTTTGCTCGCTTTTCCCAAGGCGCAACTCGTCGCCTATTGCCTCGAGGCGGGCGTCCCCTTCGCGCACGACCCCTCAAATGAGGACCCGCGCTACGCCCGCACGCGGCTGCGCGCGCTCGCCGGGTCGCTCGCCGCCGAAGGCCTCGACGCGGCGGCGCTCGCCCGCCTCGCGCGCCGCGCCGCGCAGATCGAGGAGGCGCTGGCCCGCCAGACCGAGGCCGCCGAAACGCGCCTGCGGCTGATCGAGACCGGCGCCTGCGCCGCGGGCGCCTTGTTCGAGGAGCCGATCGAGATCGTGCAACGGCTGCTGACGGCGGCGATCGCGAAGGTCGGCGGGCGGGATCCCGAGAGAATCGGCCTGGAGAAGATCGAAGCGCTGGCGCAAGGCCTGCGGGATGCGATTCGCGCCGGCGAGGTCTTCAGCGCCAACGTCGCCGGCGTGCGGGTCCGAGCGGTGAAGGGAGGCGTAAGGGTCGAGCCGGAGCCGCCGCGACGCACGCCGCGAAGCCTTACGAGCGCTTAGAGCGCGCTGCGATGTGACGGAATCAGTGCTGTTCCCCTCATCCCAAGGCGAATGCGCAGCATTCGTCCGCGACCCTTCGGGCCACCTTCGCTAGGCGAATGCGCAGCATTCGTCCGCTCCCGCAAGCGGGAGAAGGGATTTACGCGGCGCCGGCAGCCTCTCGCCCGTTTGCGGGAGAGGGGTTGGGGTGAGGGTGGCCAGCAGCGTCATGCGGAGCGACGGATTGCTTCGTCACTTCGCTCATCGCAGTGACGGAGAGGACGTCTAAGCCCTCACCACATGTCGAGCGCGACGCGCGCCTCGTCGGACATGCGGCTCTGATCCCACGGCGGATCGAAGACCATGTTGACCTTGGCGCCCGAGACGCCGGGTACGGCGCTGACCGCGTTCTCGACCCAGCCCGGCATCTCGCCCGCCACCGGGCAGGCCGGCGCGGTGAGCGTCATATCGACGGTGACGAAGCGGTCGTCGTCGATGTCGACGCTGTAGATGAGGCCCAGCTCGTAGATGTCGGCGGGGATCTCGGGGTCGTAGACGGTCTTCAGCGCCTTGACGATCTCTGCGGTGAGCGCGTCGAGGCCCTCTTTCGATATCGTCGAAGGCGCCCGCTCCAGCGAGAGTCCGGAGGGCGTTGCGACGGTCGGCGTGTCGGTCATCGCCAAAATGCCTCCCCTAGGCGAACAGTCTCTGCGCGCGGTCGAGCGCCTCGGCGAGCGCGTCGACCTCCGCATGGGTATTATACAGCGCAAATGAAGCGCGGCACGTCGACGTCACGCCGAAACGTTGCAGCAGCGGCATTGCGCAATGGGTGCCCGCGCGCACGGCGACGCCCGAACGGTCGATGATCGTCGCGACGTCATGCGCATGCGCGCCTTCCATGGCGAACGACAGGATCGGCCCCTTGCCGCGCGCGGTCCCGAAGATGCGCAGCGAATTGATGGCGCCGAGCCGTTCATGCGCGTAGGCGCTCAACGATTCCTCGTGCGCGCGCACCTTGGCGCGACCGATGCCCTCGACATAGTCGAGCGCCGCGCCGAGCCCGATCGCCTGGACGATCGGCGGCGTGCCCGCCTCGAAGCGGTGCGGCGGCTTGTTGTAGGTGACCTTCTCGCGCGTCACCTCCTCGATCATCTCGCCGCCGCCGTTGAAGGGCGGCAAGGTTTCGAGGAGCGCCCGCTTGCCGTAAAGGACGCCGATCCCGGTCGGGCCGTAAACCTTGTGGCCGGTGAAGGCGTAGAAGTCGGCGTCCAGATCCCGAACGTCGACGTCGAGATGCACAGCGCCTTGCGAGCCGTCGACCAGCACCGGGACGCCGCGCGCATGGGCGAGACGCACGATCTCCTTGATCGGCGGCGTGGTGCCGAGCACGTTCGACATCTGGGAGATGGCGACGATCTTGGTGCGCGGCGACAGCGCGCGCTCGAACGCTTCGAGCGAAAAGGAGCCATCGTCCGCGACGTCCACCCATTTGAGGACGGCGCCCTTGCGCTCGCGGTGGAAATGCCACGGCACGATGTTGGAGTGATGCTCCATCACCGACAGCACGATCTCGTCGCCCTCGCCGATGTGCGCGGCGCCGAAGCTGGCGGCGACCAGATTGATCGCCTCGGTCGCCGAGCGCGTGAAGACGATTTCCTCGCTCGAGTCGGCGTTGAGGAAGCGCCGGACGGTCTCGCGCGCCGCCTCATAGGCCTCGGTCGCGGCGTTGGCGAGGTAATGCAGTCCGCGATGAACGTTGGCGTATTCGTGCTCGTAGGCGTACGTCAGCCGCTCGATGACGGCGCGCGGCTTTTGCGCCGACGCGGCGTTGTCGAGATAGACGAGCGGTTTGCCATAGGGCCGTTCGGCCAGGATCGGAAAATCCTGACGGATCGCCTCGACGTCGTAGGGCGTGACGTGACGGGTCATGTGCTCTCCATCCCTGCGCGCTGCGCGAGCCATGCGCGCATCGCGCCCGAGAGAATCTCGACGATCTGGGGATCGGCGACGCGCGCGATCGCCTCGGCGCCGAAGGCTTCGAGCACCATCGCCTCGGCCTCGCGCCGCGGCAAGCCGCGCGCCTGGAGATAGAAGATCTGCTCGGGGTCGAGCGCGCCGACTGTCGCGCCGTGACCGCAGACGACGTCGTCGGCGAGGATCTCGAGCTCGGGCTTGTTGTTCATGGAGGCCTGGGGCGACAACAGGATCGCCTGCGACTTCATGCCGCCGTCGGTCTTCTGGGCGTATTGGCGGACGATCACCTTGCCCTGGTAAACGCCGACCGCCTCGTCCGCAACGATATGCCGATAGAATTCGCGGCTTTCGCCGTTCGGCGCGGCGTGGACGACCTCGAGGGTGGTGTCGGCGTGCCGGCGCCCGTCGATCAAGGAGAGGCCGCCAAGACCGATTCGCGCCCGCTCGCCGGCGAGCGTCGCAAAGATCTGCCGACGCGCCAGCGCGCCGCCTGCGATGAGGCCAAAAGCGTCGAGCGCGGCGCCTTCGGCGAGGTTCACGACCTGGCTTTCGACATGGACGCCCGCCTCGTCCTCGATCGAGGCGACATGCGACGCCTTTGCGTCCTTCGCGACGTCGATCCAGGTCGACATGTTGCGCTGCGTGTGCGCGCGAGCGCCGACGAAGCGCTCGACGACTCTCGCCTGTGCGGATGCGCCGAGCTTGATCGCGAGACGCGAATAGACCGCCTCGGCGCCCGGCGTGAAAATGTGGACGATCTCGACCAGCGGCGCGTCGGCGCCCGCCTCGACAGTGAGCCCGCAGCCGCCCTGCGCCAGCGCGACATTGAGGGCCAAAACGGGATCGGCGTCGCCCAGCGTCGGCATGTCCGGCGCGACGGGGACAACCGCGACGCCGCGCGGCGGCGCGTCGGAGAGCGCCGCGACATAATGACCGTCGACCAGCGCGAGGCGGCTCGCGCCGACGCGCGCCAGCGACGCCAACACGCCGCGCGCCGCTTCGATCGCCGCGGCGGCAGGCGCGGCGGCGATCGGCGCGGCGTTGGCGAGCGCAGCCCGCAGATCGGTGTAGTGCCACGACTCGACCCGGCGGGTCGGCAGACCGGCCTGCTCGAAACGGCGGAACGCCGCCTCGCGCTGCACCGAGGGGGCCGCGCTGCGGAGCGCCGCGAACTGCGCCGCGAGAGCGGTCTCGGCCGCTGTCTTGGCGATGACGCGTTCCATGCTCATCAAGCCGCCTCGCCCGCATAATCGCGATAGCCGTTGCGCTCGAGCTCCAACGCCAGCTCCGGACCGCCGGAATTGACGATGCGCCCCTTGGCCATCACGTGCACTACGTCAGGCTTGATGTATTCGAGCAGCCGCTGATAGTGGGTGATGATGAGGAACGAGCGCTTGGGGTCGCGCAACACGTTGACGCCTTCGGCGACGATGCGCAAGGCGTCGATGTCGAGACCGGAGTCGGTCTCGTCGAGCACGGCGAGTTGGGGCGTCAGCAGCGCCATCTGGAGCACTTCCATCCGCTTCTTCTCGCCGCCGGAGAACCCGACGTTGAGCGGGCGCTTCAGCATCTCGGGATCGATCTTGAGGTTCTGCGCGGCGCCGCGAACGGCGCGCATGAAGTCGGGCGTCGTCAAGTCAGCCTCGCCGCGCGCGCGCCGCTGCGCGTTGAGCGCCGACTTCAGGAAGGTCATCGTCGCGACGCCGGGAATCTCGATCGGATATTGGAACGCGAGAAACACGCCGCGCGTCGCCCGCTGCGTCGGGTTCGAGCTCGAGCAGGTTCTCGCCGTCGAGCAGAATCTCGCCGGAGGTCACCTCATAATCCGGCTTGCCCGCAATCACATAGGAGAGGGTCGACTTGCCGGAGCCGTTGGGCCCCATGATCGCCGCCACCTCACCCGTCTGCACGGTGAGGTCGAGGTTTTCAAGGATCGGCTTGCCCTTGATTTCAACGCTGAGGTTCTTGACTTGAAGCATTTCGCACAAACTCACTTTTCGCCGTCGAAATAATCGACGCCGCTGTCCAATCGGCCGACAAAACGAATGCCGCCGGCGGCGGGATCGCGCCAATCGATGCGCGACATGACCGCGAATTTTCCGGAGTCCGGATATTCGCAGACGTCGCTGACCGGTTTGTCGGATATGCCGAGATATTTCAGTTCGGTCTCGCCGGTGTTGATGATCTGATGCGCTGACGCCGCGCCTTTGCCGGCGGGCGCGGCGAGCACGTCGCCGGCGCGGATCGGATAGCGCTCGGCGCCGAAGCGATATTCACCCGTCCCTTCCAGGATGACGAACAGCTCGTTCGTCGCATGATGGACGTGGAACGGAAAAGCCTTCTTGCCGGGCGGCACGCAGGTCACCATGCAGCCGAGGCCGCGGGCGCCGATCAAGTCGCCGAGCGGCGCGATCCTCGCGGAGAAGGCGCCGTCCGCGCCTTTCATCTCGCGAAAGGGCGCGTCGGCGACGTTGATCACAGGGCGCGTCATCCCACGCTTCCCTCGAGGGAAATCGCGATCAGCTTCTGCGCCTCGACAGCGAACTCCATCGGCAGTTGCTGCAGCACGTCGCGCACGAAGCCGTTGACGATCAGCGCCGTCGCCTCTTCGCCGGAAAGACCGCGCTGCAGACAATAGAACAACTGGTCCTCGGAAATCTTCGACGTCGTCGCCTCGTGCTCGAACACCGCCGAGGCGTTCTTGGCCTCGATGTAGGGCACGGTGTGCGCGCCGCACTGGTCGCCGATCAGCAGCGAATCGCAATTGGTGAAATTGCGCGCGCCGGTGGCGAGGCGGTGGGCGGAGACCTGGCCGCGATAGGTGTTCTGCGACTTTCCGGCCGCGATGCCCTTGGAGATGATCCGGCTCGTCGTGTTCTTGCCGAGATGGATCATCTTGGTGCCGCTGTCGACCTGCTGGTAACCGTTGGAGATCGCGATCGAGTAGAACTCGCCGCGCGAGGCCTCGCCGCGCAGGATGCAGGACGGATATTTCCAGGTGATCGCCGAACCCGTCTCGACCTGGGTCCAGGAGATCTTCGAGCGCGCCCCGCGGCAATCGCCCCGCTTGGTCACGAAATTGTAGATGCCGCCCTTGCCCTCGGCGTCGCCGGGGAACCAGTTCTGCACCGTCGAATATTTGATCTCGGCGTCCTCGTGAGCGATCAGCTCGACCACCGCGGCGTGGAGCTGATTCTCGTCGCGCTTGGGGGCCGTGCAGCCCTCGAGGTAGCTCACATAGGCGCCCTTGTCGGCGATGATCAGCGTGCGCTCGAACTGGCCGGTGTTCTTCTCGTTGATGCGGAAGTAGGTCGACAGCTCCATCGGGCAGCGCACGCCCGGCGGCACGTAGACGAACGAACCGTCGGAGAACACCGCGGAGTTGAGCGTCGCGTAGAAATTGTCGGTCGGGGGCACCACCGACCCGAGATATTGCTTCACCAGCTCGGGGTGATTGTGAACCGCCTCCGAGAACGAGCAGAAGATCACGCCGGCCTTGGCGAGCTCGGCCTTGAAGGTCGTCGCCACCGAGACGGAATCGAACACCGCGTCGACCGCGACCCTCGGCCGCTCGACGCCAGCGAGGATCTCCTGCTCGACCAGCGGAATGCCGAGCTTGGCGTAGGTGCGCAGGAGCTCGGGGTCGACCTCGTCGAGCGACTTCGGCGCCGGCGTCGACCTGGGCGCGGAGAAATAATAGAGATCCTGGAAGTCGATCTGGGGATACTCGACGCGCGCCCAGCGCGGCGGCGTCATCGTCAGCCAGCGGCGGTACGCATCAAGACGCCAGTCGAGCAGCCACTGCGGTTCGCCCTTCTTCGCGGAGATGTAGCGGACGATGTCTTCGTTGAGGCCCTTCGGCGCCCTGTCCGACTCGATGTCGGTCACAAAGCCATACTTATAAGCGTCAACGTCAATCGAACGAACGCGGTCGACAGTCTCTTGGACAGCCGCCATTTGGACTTCTCCTCGCCTTGACGGTTTCAAGGACCGTCGGTGGGGGTCAACGATGGGCTCACAACCCTTACGGGGAACCGGACTCCGGGCTGTGGCAGACAGCCTCTATATTGTGTCCGTCGGGGTCGATTGCAAACGCCGTAATAGTTCGGATGGTAGTGCGGGCGCAAGCCCGGCGCCCCATTATCCTTGCCTCCCGCCCTCAGCGCGGCGGCGTAAAAGGCGTCGACTTCCGCGCGATTCCGAGCGACAAGGGCAAGGTGCAGGGCGATGCGGGCTCCCCTTGGGCGGGCCAGAGCTGCGGCTTTCCGTCGCGGCCCAGGGCCACATGTCCCGGGTACCCCATCGCGACGCCGACGCCCAGCGGAGCCAGAGCCTCGACGTAGAACCGCCGGCTCGCCTCGAAGTCCTTAACTGCAAATCCGATATGATCGAGCATCGCAGCGCTCCCTATATTCTTTATGGAGACTAGGACCCCCAACGATCGCGGCGCAAGCGGCGTATGGGCAATCCGCGCAGGGGAATGACGGATCTGATGATGCGAGCCACCGATCTGCCGGCCTTCCTCGCGAGGCATGAACGGCTGTTCGTCCTGACCGGCGCCGGCTGCAGCACCCGTTCCGGCATCCCGGACTACCGGGACGCCCACGGCCAATGGAAGCGCGCCAAGCCCGTGACCTATCAGGCGTTCATGGGCGAGGAGGCGACCCGCAGGCGCTATTGGGCGCGAAGCCTCGTCGGATGGCGCCGCTTCAGCCGCGCCGAGCCCAACGATACGCATCGCGCCTTGGCGAGGCTGGAGGCGAGCGGGAAGGTCGAGCTCCTGCTCACCCAGAACGTCGACCGGCTGCATCAAGCCGCCGGCAGCGCCGAGGTGATCGACTTGCACGGCCGGCTCGACCGGGTGCGCTGCATGACCTGCGGGGAGCGGACGCCCCGCAGCGAGGTGCAGAACGACCTCGCCCGCCGCAACGCAGGCTGGCTCGCTCTCGACGCCGCCGACGCGCCGGACGGCGACGCCGATCTCGACGGCGCCGACTTTTCCGTCTTCGTGGCGCCCTCATGCCCGCGGTGCGGCGGCCTCCTCAAGCCCGACGTGGTGTTTTTCGGCGAGAGCGTCCCCCGCGAGCGGGTCGAGGCGGCGGCGCAGCGCCTCGAGCAGGCCGATGCGATGCTGATCGTCGGCTCGTCGCTGATGGTCTATTCGGGCTTCCGCTTCGCCGAGATGGCGGCCCGCGCCGGCAAGCCGATCGCCGCGATCAACCTCGGCCGCACCCGCGCCGACGGGTTGCTCGCCCTCAAGGTCGAAGCGGCGTGCGAATCCGCGCTGGCTTTTCTTTTGTGAGGCGAGGCCGTCGCCCTCGCGAAGGCGGGGTGGTACGGTCGGGCGGGAGTTGACCGTTGCAACGCGTCCTCATCGTCGTCGGATTGACCATCGCCGCGGTCGGCCTGCTGTGGCCCTGGCTGGCCCGGCTAGGGCTCGGCAGGTTGCCAGGGGACATCTCGATCGAGGGCGAGCACGGCTCGTTCTATTTTCCGCTCGCCACTTGTATCCTGTTGAGCGTCATCCTGTCGCTCGTCATGTGGCTGATCAATCGCTGATCGGGCCGGCGGCTGTTACAAAGACGCTCATGGACGCCGCCCGCCCCTCGCTGCGCATCTACCTCGACGCCGACGCCTGCCCGGTGAAGGACGAGACCTATCGGGTCGCCGCGCGCTATGGCCTGATGGTCATCGTCGTCGCCAACAGCCCGATCCTGGTTCCCCGCGCGCCGGGCGTCGAGAGGATCGTCGTCGGCGCCGGGCTCGACGTGGCGGACGATTGGATCGCCGAGCGGGCCGGCCCTGGGGCGATCGTCGTCACCGCCGACGTGCCGCTGGCGAGCCGCTGCGTGAAGGCGGGCGCCGAGGTTCTCACGCCGAACGGCAAGCGGTTCAGCGACGCTTCGATCGGCATGGCGCTCGCCACCCGCAATTTGATGGATCATCTGCGGTCCGCCGGCGAAGCAACGCCGGGCCCGAGAGCCTTCACCTCGCGCGACCGCTCGAACTTCCTCGGCGCGCTCGACAACGTCGTGACCCGGCTCAAGCGCGCCGGCTTCACCGCGGGGGAAGGCTGAGGGCGCGGGTGCAAGACCACTCGCAACCGGCCGAAGTTTCTGTATATTGCCGCGGCAACGCTGGAGCCTATTTCGTGATCGTAGCCGCCAAGCCTGTGTTCGCCACGCGCGCCTTCGCGTTCGTCCTGGTCGTCGGTTTGGCGCTCGCCGCTTCGGGTTGCGGCAGGGCCGGCCCACTGGAGCCGCCGCCGAACGCGAGCGCTTCGCCGACCCCGCAAGCCAGCAGCGATACGGGCGGCCTGCCCGCCGCGCATCACAAACCCCCGCCGATCGTCGCCCCCAAGACCCCGTTCGTGCTCGATCCGCTGCTCTGAAGGCTTAAACGAATGCATCATTTCGCCTATCGCGGCGGCGCGCTGCACGCGGAGGACGTCGATCTGGCGCGCATCGCGCGTGAGGTGGGCACGCCCTTCTACTGCTACTCCACCGCCACCATCGAGCGGCATTTCCGCGTCTTCAGCGCCGCCTTCGCCGGCTCGCCGGCGCTGGTGTGCTACGCCATGAAGGCCAATTCCAATCAGGCGGTGCTCGCAACCCTCGCGCGCCTCGGCGCCGGCATGGACGTCGTCTCGGGCGGCGAACTGCGGCGCGCCCGCGCGGCCGGCGTGCCGGGGGAGAGGATCATTTTTTCCGGCGTCGGCAAGACCCGCGAAGAGATGGCGCTCGCGCTCGACGAAGGCATTCTGTGTTTCAACGTCGAATCGGAGCCCGAACTCGAGACGCTCTCCGAGGTCGCGAGCGCCCGCGGCCAAACCGCGCCCATCTCGATCCGCGTCAATCCCGACGTCGACGCGGGCGCCCACGCCAAGATTTCCACGGGAAAGTCGGAAAACAAGTTCGGCATTCCGATCTCGCGCGCCCGCGACGTCTACGCCCGCGCGCGCGCCCTGCCCGGCCTCGCCGTCAAAGGCGTCGACATGCATATCGGCTCGCAGATCGTCGACATGCAGCCCTTCGACGACGCCTTCGCCTTGCTGGCGGATTTCGTGCGCGAATTGCGCGCGGACGGTCATGCGATCGATCACCTCGACCTCGGCGGCGGCCTCGGCATCCCCTACCATTTCGACAACGATCCGCCGCCCAATCCCGAAATCTACGCTGAGGTCGTCGCGCGGCGGACGCGCGCGCTCGGCTGCAAGGTCTGCTTCGAGCCTGGCCGCCTGATCGTCGGCAACGCCGGGGTGCTGGTGACGAAGACGCTCTACGTCAAGCACGGCGAGGGCAAGGCCTTCGTGATCGTCGACGCCGCGATGAACGATCTCGTCCGTCCGACGCTCTACGACGCCTATCACGAGATCCTGCCGCTCGCGGAGCCCGCGGCCGATGCGCGGCGGCTCAAGGCCGACGTGGTCGGCCCGGTGTGCGAGAGCGGCGACTTTCTCGCCCTCGAACGTGAGATGGCCGAGCCGAAGGCGGGCGATCTCATGGCTGTGATGTCGGCGGGCGCCTACGGCGCCGTGCAGGCGGGAACTTACAACACGCGCCTGCTCGTCCCGGAGATCCTGGTCCGCGGCGCGGACTTCGCGGTGGTGCGCCCTCGCCCGACGTACGAGGAGTTGATCGGCCTCGACAAACTTCCGCCTTGGTTAAGGTAAGGCTGAGCCGCCAACGGCGGCCGACATGACGTCTGCCGGCGAGGAGACTGCCTGTGGCTGCTGACGAGCGCACCGGAGCCTTCCACCGTAACGCGCGGGCCGGCGCCGGCGCGGGGTTCGACGCCTTGACGCGGCGGGCCGAAGCGGTGCTCCTCTTCGAGCGGATTTGGCCGGCGCTTGCTTGGGCGGGCGCGGCTATCGCCTTGTTTCTCGCGCTCTCCTGGCTCGGGGTGTGGTTCGTTTCGCCCCGAGCGGCGCGCGTCGCCGGGGTCGTCCTGTTCGCGGTGCTGCTGTTTGCGGCGCTGGCGCCGCTCGCTTGGCTGCGACGGCCAACCCGCGAAGAAACGCTGGCGCGCGTCGATCGCGACGCTCACATGCCGCACCGGCCCGCGGCGTCGTTCGACGACCGGCTCGCCGCCCAGGCGGACGATCCCGCCACCCGAGCGCTCTGGGACCTTCATCGGCGCCGGCTCGCCGAGGAGGTCCAACGCATCCGGCCGGCTTCGCCCTCGCCGCGCATGGTCCTGCGCGACCCGCGCGCGCTGCGCTTCGGCGCGGTGCTGCTGGCGGTTTGCGCCGGCCTCGTCGCCGGCCCGGAGCGCTACGCGCGCCTCGCCGCCGCGTTCGACTGGCGCGGGGGTTCCACCGCCCTCGCCGCCGCGCGGCTCGACGCCTGGATCGATCCGCCGCCCTATACGGGCAAGCCGCCGATCCTGATCGACGTCGCAACGCGGGACCCGGCCGCCAAGACGATCGTTACCCCTGAGGGTTCGGTCCTCGTCGTGCGCGCCGACCCGCGCGAGATCGACACGCAGGTCCAGGGCGGCCTCGCGCCGGTTACGAGCGACAAGCCGGCCCCGACAACGCCCGGGCCGGTCGAGCGCCGCTGGACCGTGCGTGGCGACGGCGCCTTCACGGTGCGACGCGACGGTTCGACCTTGGGGAGCTTCAGCATCTCCTCAATTCCGAGCGGCAAGCCGACGATCTCGCTGCTCGAGGCTCCGCGCCCAAACCTCAGCGGCTCGCTGACGCTGCACTACAGCGTCGCTGACCGCTACGGCGTCGCCAGCGCCGAGGCCGAATTCGCCGCCAAGCCCGCCGGCCCCGACGCCAAGCCGGCGCCGCGCGCGCTGATGGACGCGCCCAAGCTGCCGCTGCAATTGCCCTCGACGATCAGCGGCGCGGGAGAAGCGTCGACGACGAGCGACCTTGCGCAGCACCCCTGGGCGGGCGCCGAGGTCGTCATGACGCTGAAGGCGACCGGGCTTTCGGGAGCCGTCGGCGCAAGCGCGCCGGTGACGATCACCCTGCCCCAGCGTGATTTTCACAATCCGCTGGCGCGCGCGCTCGTCGAGCAGCGGCGCAAGTTGATTCTCGATCCTGACCACGATCCGCCGCATCTCGCCAAGGCGGTCGGCGCGCTGATGATCGCGCCGGACGTCTTCGGCGTCAGCGCCGGCGTCTACCTCGGCCTGCGCACGGTGAAGTCCCGCGTCGAGGACGCGCGAAGCGACGCCGATCTGATCGCCGTCGCCGATCTTCTGTGGACGATGGCGGTTCAGATAGAGGACGGCGACGCCTCGCAGGCGCAGCGCGATCTGCGCGCCGCCGAGCAGCGGCTGCGCGAAGCGTTGCAGCGCGGGGCGAGCGACGACGAGATCCGCAAGCTCACCAAGGAGCTTCGCGACGCCGCCGAGCGATACATGCGCGATCTCGCCCAGCAGAGCCCGAACGCCGAGCCGGACGCCAACGGCTCGCCGATGGAGCAGAAAGACCTCGAGAGCATGCTCGATCGCCTGGAGGACACCGCCCGCAACGGCGCTCGCGAGGACGCCCAGGCGATGCTCGACCAGTTGCAGAACATGTTCGAGAACATGCGCGGCGCCCGTCAGGAGGACCAGGACCCGACGAGCCGCGAATTGCGCAAGCAACTGAGCGAACTCGAGAAGCTGCTGCACGACCAGCAGGGATTGCGCGACGAGACGTTCCGGCGCGATCAGCGCGAGCGCATGCGGCGCGACGGGAGCAACGAAGAGAGTTCGCAGCCGCAAGCGGGCGAAGGCGATCAGCAGGACGGCCAGCAGTCCCTCGAGCAGCGCCAGCGCGCCCTGCGCGACCGCCTCGCCGAGTTGCAGCGGCGGCTCAAGAATCTCGGCATGAAGGGCGAGAAGGGATTCGACGACGCCCAGGGCGACATGAAGGAGGCCGAGGGCGATCTGAACGGCGACAGCGAAGGCCAGGGTCAGGGCCAAAATCCGGGACAGACGCCCGGCGAGGGAGACGCAGACCGCGGCGCGCCAACGGGCAAGGGCAAGGCGGTGGACGCCCAGGGGCGCGCGCTGCAAGCCCTCCGCGACGGCGCGCAAGGGTTGCAGCAACAGATGCAGGGCGGCGGCCAGGGCTATTCGGCGACGGGGCGACGCCCAGGCGACCCGCGACAGGGTCGTGACCCGCTCGGCCGCGAATCCGGCGACCAGCGCGGCGCGACGGAAGGTGTCCTCAACGGCGGGCCGGATGTCGCCGCGCGGGCTCGCCGGGTGCTCGAGGAACTGCGGCGGCGCCTCTCCGATCCGAACCGGCCGACGGACGAGCGGGACTATCTCGAACGCCTTTTGCGCCGCGATTGACGCGCCGGACCGAATCGCGGCGCTCTTGCCGAAGACGCCGGGGTCCTCTCTCATAGGCGTTTCACGCGGGAGGCTGCCCCTATGACCTCGTTCTCCAATAGCGCCGTCGCGATCGTGATCCTCGCAGTCGCCGCGGTGCTGGCGCTGGGCTTGATCAACCTGGTTCGCCAGGGAGCCGGCAATACGTCGCAGACGCTGATGCGCTGGCGCGTCGGGCTGCAGTTTCTCGCAATCGTCGTGATCGTGGTCGTGCTGCTGATGCGCGCGCATTGAGGCGCGCCAAGGCTGTTACCGCCCGCGAGCCGCCGCGGCGTGATTGCGAGCGCGGCAAAGCGCGAGTATGACCAGCTCCGGAGCTGTCACCCCCGCGAAAGCGGGGGTCCAGACAGCCCCGCACGCGGCTCAATCCGTGGGCCTGGATCTCGTCCCCCTGGATGCCCGCTTTCGCGGGCATGACACACAGGCAGGCTGAGTCTGGAGAGCAAATGGTTCGCCTCAACAAGATTTACACGCGCACTGGCGACGACGGCTCGACCGGCCTCGGCGACGGCTCGCGGCGGCCCAAATTCGACCTGAGGGTCGCCGCCTTCGGCGAGGTCGACGAAACCAATTGCGCCATCGGCCTCGCGCGACTGACTACGCACCTGCGCGAGGACGCGCGGCTCGCGGCGATCGACGCCACCTTGGCGCGCGTGCAGAACGAATTGTTCGATCTCGGCGCCGATCTCTGCGCGCCGCCTGCCGCCGACGCGCCGGATCGACGCTTGCGCGTCGCGCCGGGCCAGGTCGAGCGGCTGGAGCGCGACATCGACGCGCTGAACGCCGACCTTGCGCCACTGCGCTCCTTCGTTCTGCCGGGGGGCTCGGCGGCGGCGGCGGCGCTGCATCAGGCGCGCGCGATCTGCCGGCGCGCCGAACGGAGCGTCGTCGCGCTCGCCGCCAGCGATGGCGAGACGGTGGGCGCGCCGGCGCTCGCCTACATCAACCGGCTGTCGGATTACCTCTTCGTCGCGGCGCGCAGCGCCAACGACGCCGGCCGCGCCGACGTGCTATGGGTGCCCGGCGCAAGCCAAAACGAGTGACATTGATGAGCCAATTTCTGTTCGAACCGCCGCCGCGACCCTCCCTCGCCATTGACGGCCTCGATAAGCGCTATCCGGTCGCGCGCATTTTCTGCGTCGGGCGCAACTACGAAGACCACGCCCGCGAAATGGGCCACGAGGTCGATCGCGAGAAGCCGTTCTATTTCTCCAAGAGCGCGACCGCGCTGCGTGAAGCGGGCGCCGTGCTGCCCTACCCCTCGGGAACGACGAACTATCATTTCGAATTCGAACTCGTTGTCGCCATCGGCTCGCCGGCCTATCGGATCGCCGCGGACGAGGCGCTCGGCGCGGTGTACGGCTACGCCTGCGGTCTCGACATGACGCGCCGCGACCTGCAACTTTCCGAGCGCGCCAAGCAGCGGCCGTGGACGCTCGGCAAGGACGTCGAGGCGAGCGCTCCGGTCAGCCCCATCGCCCCCGCCAAACGCATCGGCCATCCGAAGACCGGGCGGATCGAGTTCAGCCAGAACGGCGTGACGCGCCAATCCTCCGACATCGGCTCGATGGTGTGGTCGACGGCGGAGATCATCGCCCATCTCTCCGGCTTCTATCATCTCGGGCCCGGCGATTTGATCTTCACCGGCACGCCAGCGGGCGTCGGCCCGGTGCAGCCGGGCGATCGGCTGGAGGGCTCGATTGCGGGCGTGGGCGCATTGAGCGTGACGATCGGACCCGCCGAATGAGCGCCGGCGCCGGCGAGATTGCGACCGCGATCGGCGTCATCAGCGGCACGTCGATGGACGGGATCGACGTCGCTCTGATCCGCAGCGACGGTCGCTCGCGGGTCGACACCGGCCCCGGCGCCACGTTCTCCTATCCCCCTGAGGTCAGCGCCGCGCTGCGTGAGGTCATCGCCGAGCCGGAGCGCGCGCTTCAGCCGCTCGAGGCGCTCGAAGCCGCGGTGACGGACGCGCATGTCGCCGCGATTGAGGCCTTCATGGCGCGCTTCGCCGTCGATCGCCATTCGGTCGCGGTCGTCGGCATGCACGGCCAGACCGTGCTGCATCGCCCGAACGAGGGCTTCACCCGCCAGCTCTGCGACGGAAGGCGAGCCGCCGCCGCGCTGGGCGTCGACGTCGTCAACGACTTCCGCTCGGCGGACGTCGCCACCGGGGGAGAAGGCGCGCCCCTGGTTCCCCTCTATCACGCCGCCATGAGCGCCGGGCTCGAACGGCCGCTGACCCTCCTCAACTGGGGCGGCGTCGGCAATATCACCTATCTCGGCCCGAACGGCGAGATCGTCGCCTTCGACACCGGCCCAGCCAACGCTTTGCTCGATGATTTCGTCGCGCGCCGGCGCGGCGTCAGTCACGACGAGGGCGGCGCGCTGGCGGCGTCCGGCAAAATCGACGAGGCGCTGGTGGCTCGTTTCATGGACGACGCCTTTTTCGGCCGGCCGCCGCCGAAGTCGCTCGACCGCAACCATTTCCACGAGGTCATGCGCGCCATCGAGCCGCTCGGCGACGCCGACGGCGCCGCGACGCTCGCCGCGTTCACCGTCGAGGCGACGGCCGCGGCGACGCGCCACTTCCCGGCCGTTTCGTCGCGCTGGCTCGTCTGTGGCGGAGGCCGGCGCAACCAAACCCTGATGCGCGCCCTGGCGACGCGGTTGGCGGCCCGGGTCGAGCCGATCGAGGCGATCGGCTTCGACGGCGACGTGATCGAGGCGCAGTGTTTCGCCTATCTGGCTTTGCGCTCGCGGCAGGGATTGCCGCTGTCGCTGCCGACGACGACCGGAGTCCCTAACCCGACGCCCGGCGGGCGACACTGGCCGGCGGCGACTTGACGATCGGTTAGAGCTTTCTGCAGTTACGTGGAACCGTCTTTGCGAGCGGAGCGAAGCAATCCAGCGATCGAGGTCTCGCAAGAAAGTCGCGAGTCGTACCGTTAGCGCCTCAGTCGGCCGACGCCTCGATCTCTGGATCGCCGCGCTTCGCTCGCGATGACGACAGGGGTCTGGTTCAACCTAACGACAGCGTGCCCTAGCTAGTAGGGCGCTCGGGGGCTGCTACACAAATTTACGACGCGAAGGGCGCAAGCCCTCCGCGTCGTCCAACTTCACTGCAACCGCTTGCTGCGATCAGGCGAACGAGGCGACCTGCTCGAAGTCGAAGCGCGGGCTGCGCGGGAAGAGCTTCGAAGCGTCGCCGTAGCCGATGTTGATCAGGACGTTCGACTTCACGTCGGTCCCGGCGAAGAACTCGGCATCGACCTTCGCATTGTCGAAACCGGTCATCGGGCCGGTGTCGAGGCCGACCGCGCGCAAGGCGAGGATAAGATAGGCGACCTGCAACGTGCCGTTCTGGAAAGCGCTGCGCTCGGCGAAGGCGGGGTTACCGGAGAACCAGCCCTTGACGTCGGCGTGCGGGAAGAGGAAGGGGAGATGCTCGTAGAACTTGACGTCGTAGCCGACGATCGCCGTGACCGGCGCGACCTTGGTCTTCTCGAGATTGCCCGCCATCAGAGCCGGCGCGAGGCGCTCCTTGCCCTCGGGCGTGCGAACAAACACCACGCGCATGGAGGAAAGGTTGACGCTGGTCGGGCCCATCTTGGCCAGATCGACGGCTTTCCGCAGCAGTTCCTCCGGCACCGGCTTGTCGAGGAAGACGTTGTGGGTGCGCGCTTCCGTAAAGAGCTGGGCGGCCGCTTCGGGAGCGATGAATTTGGGTTCGGCGACGTGGGCGTTCATGAGGGCAATCCATCCGTAAGGTTGCAGTGCACAGGAGATGAGGGTTGCGCTCCATCATTGCAATCGGCAAAATAGTGCTGGAACGCATCAGATGAGGTGATGGATGTTCGACCCCCTGACGCTCGACCAGATGCGAGTCCTGGTCACTGTCGCCGACGCCGGCTCATTTTCTGCTGCAGCGCGAAAGCTGAGCCGCGTGCAATCGGCGATCTCTCAGTCCGTGCAGGCGATGGAGGGAACGCTAGGCCTTGCCCTCTTCGACCGCTCGAACCGAACGCCCGTTCTGACCGACGCCGGGCAGGCGGTCGTCAAGGACGCCCGCACCATCCTCGAAAGCGCGAAGGCGATGCGCGCGCGAGCGGAAAGCATGGCGGCCGATGTGGAGCCGGAGCTGACGCTCGCGGTCGATGCGATCTTCCCGATCCCGCTCCTGATGGAAAGCCTCAACGCGCTGCGCGGCGAGTTTCCCAAGCTGCCGGCGACCGTCTTCACCGAGGCGCTGGGCGGCGCCGAGCAGCGGCTGCGGGAGGGGGCCGCGCGCATGGCGATCTACACGCTGCCGGGCGGCGCGCCGCGAGACCTGACCGCGGAGTTCGTCACGCGCATCGCTCTCGTTCCCGTCGTCGCGTCGAGCCATCCGCTGGCCCAGGCGGAGGGACCGCTGACGCGCGAGGCGCTCGAGCCGCATGTCCAGCTCGTGCTCACCGATCGCACGTCGGTGACGCAAAATTTACAGGGCGGCGTCGTCAGCCCTCATGTCTGGCGCTTCGCCGATCTCTCCACGCGCCTCGACTTCCTGCTCGCGGGCTTCGGCTGGTGCAACATGCCCTGGCACATGGTCGAAATTCATATCCTGGCGGGTCGGCTGAAGCGCCTGACGATCGCCGACACGATGCCCGTCGAGCTGCCGATCTACGTCGCCCATGAGCGAGGCCGCGGCCTCGGCCGCGCCGGTCGCTGGCTGGTGGGCGACCTCAAGACCCGGCTGACGACCTGCCCAGGCGCCCGCGCGATAGTCGGAATGGTCGCCTGAAAAAGAAAAGGGCCGGCGCAAGCCGGCCCCCGAATGCAGCGGATCCCCTCTCCCCGCGTGTCGCGGGGAGAGGGAGATTCGGTCAGACTCTCACTCGCCCTTCTTGGCGCGCGCCTTGAGCGCGGCGCCGAGAATGTCGCCCAGCGAAGCGCCCGAGTTCGGCAGAGCCGTACTGCGCGATCGCTTCCTTCTCCTCGGCGACTTCGAGCGCCTTGATCGACACCGCGACCTTGCGGGCGCGGCGGTCGAACTGCGTGATGCGGGCGTCGACCTTCTCGCCGACCGAGAACCGCTCCGGCCGCTGGTCGCCGCGGTCGCGCGCGAGCTCGTTGCGCTTGATGAACGCCGTCAGATCGGTGCCGGCGATCTTCACCTCGATGCCGCCGTCCTTGACCTCGATCACCTCGCAGGTGACGACCGAGCCCTTGCGGAGCTCGCCCTCGCCGCCTTCCTCGCTCACCTTCTTCTGCGCGAACGGGTCGCTGGCGAGCTGCTTGACGCCGAGCGCGATGCGCTCCTTCTCGATGTCGACGTCGAGGACCTTGGCGCTGACGCGGTCGCCCTTCTTGTATTCCTCGATCGCCTGCTCGCCCGGCTTCGACCAGTCGAGATCGGAGAGGTGGACCATGCCGTCGACATCGCCGTCGAGCCCGATGAAGAGGCCGAACTCGGTCTTGTTCTTGACCTCGCCCTCGACGGTCGAACCGACCGGATGCTTGGAAGCGAAAGCCTCCCACGGGTTCTGCAGCGTCTGCTTGAGACCCAGCGAAATGCGGCGCTTGGAGGCGTCGACTTCGAGCACCTGAACCTCGACCTCCTGGCTGGTCGAAATGATCTTGCCGGGATGGACGTTCTTCTTGGTCCACGACATCTCCGAGACGTGGATCAGCCCCTCGATGCCGGGCTCCAGCTCGACGAACGCGCCGTAGTCGGTAATGTTCGTCACGCGGCCCTTGAGCCGCTGGTTGACGCTGTAGCGCTGCTCGATCGCCGCCCAGGGATCTTCCTGGAGCTGCTTCATGCCGAGCGAGATGCGGTGCGTCTCGTGGTTGATCTTGATGATGCGGACCTTCACCGTCTGACCGATGCTGAGCACCTCGGTCGGATGGTTGACGCGCCGCCAGGCGATGTCGGTGACGTGCAGCAGGCCGTCGATGCCGCCGAGGTCGACGAACGCGCCGTAGTCGGTGATGTTCTTGACCGTGCCTTCGATCACCTGACCCTCGGCGAGGTTGGCGACGATCTCGTGGCGCTGCTCGGCGCGGCTCTCCTCGAGCACGGTGCGGCGCGAGACGACGATGTTGCCGCGGCGGCGGTCCATTTTGAGGATCTGGAACGGCTGCGGCACGTTCATCAGCGGCGCGACGTCGCGGACCGGGCGGATGTCGACCTGGCTGCGCGGCAGGAACGCCACGGCGCCGTCGAGGTCGACCGTGAAGCCGCCCTTGACCTGGTTGAAGATGACGCCTTCGACCTTCTCGGCCTTCTCGAACGCCTGTTCGAGCTTGACCCAGCTCTCCTCGCGGCGGGCCTTGTCGCGCGAGATGACGGCTTCGCCGAGCGCGTTCTCGATGCGCTCGAGGTAGACCTCGACCTCGTCGCCGACCTTGGGCGCAGGATCGCGGCCGTGATTGGTGAATTCCTTCAGCGCGACGCGGCCCTCGGTCTTCAGACCGATGTCGATCAGCGCCATGTCTTTTTCAATCGCGACGACCCGGCCTTTGACGACCGAGCCCTCGAAGGCTTCGTCCGCGCCGTAAGTCTCGTTCAAAAGCGCAGTGAAATCCTCGCGCGTCGGCGCGGAGGCGGTGGATACGGACATTGTCTCTCCTAAAGAGCCCGATGCGGGCGGCGCCGGCGGGGTTAGCGTTGCGGGGAACTTCCGTCGCCGGATCGGGCCGCAAGCGGATCAGCTTGCTCAGCCCGTCGCCGCCTTGTCAGGCGGGGCCGGCGCAAGCGCCGACGACGAAAGCTCATAGGTTAAGCGCGCGGCCGAGGCCACGCGCTTTTGGACAACTACCAAGATCGGCTGCGGCGGGCAAGCCCGCCGCGCGATTTCGGCGCTCAGTGATGGAAGTGGCCGCCACCGCCGCCCCCATGGAAGCCGCCACCGCCGCCATGGAAGCCGCCACCCGCGAAACCGCCGCGATGGAAGCCGCCGACTGCGGCGCCGCGGAAGCCGCCATAACCGCCGCGCCAGCCGCCATAGCCGACTCGGCCATAGCCGCCGCGCCACCCGAAGCCGCGGTAGCCGCCATAGCCGCCATAGCCATAGCCGCCATAGCCGCCGTAATAGCCGGGGTAGCCATAACCGTAATAGGCGGGATAGCCATAACCGTAGCCGTAGCCGTAGCCGCATCCGTAGCCATAATACGGCGAGCAGTAGCCGCCGTAGTAGGGATAGCCATAGCCAAGGCCGAGGCCATAGGCGAGGCCGAGGCCAAGACCGGCGAGCCCGTAGCCCCAACCGCCATAGCCGCCGCGCCAGCCACCGTAACCGCCGCGCCAGCCGCCCCCGAAGCCGCCGCCGCGCCAGCCGCCGCCGCGCCAGCCGCCGCCGAAGCCGCCACCATGGAAGCCGCCGCCGAAGCCGCCGCCATGGAAGCCGCCGCCGCCTCCCATCCGGAAGGCGACGTGGCTCGTCATGGGCGAGCCGTTAACCGCTTTGGCGACGCTGAGAGGACCGGACGCGGGAAGCGCGCTCGCCGTCTCCGGCGCGGCGACAGCGAAGGCCGCCGTTACGGCGACAGCCTGCAGAGAACAACGAAGAAAGCCCCGTGTCATGGCGCATTCCTCCATTTTGAAATTGCGGCCCGAGCGACCGCGCAGTCCCTTAAGTACATGGTAACGCTCGCGCGGCGTTGCAAGGCCCAGGTGGTGAGCCCGCAGGCTCGGACGCCGATGACAGGCGCCCCGCGCAAAACGCGCATTCTTTCGTAGAATTGTTCCGTGGAACTGTGTTTTCCGCTTTGCGACGACTTGGCAGCCGGCAAATCGGCAGGTACCCTTTCGGCTTCGCGTCGCAGAGAACGACGCACCGAGGAGACGCTTCATGACCCCAGCGCGTTGGCTGGCCCTCTTGCCGTTTCTTGGCATCCTCGTGGGCACGGCGTTCGTCAATCAAGTCGAACCGCTCGTGTTCGGCCTCCCCTTCGTCCTGGCCTGGATCGTCGGCTGGGTGATCGCCGGAGCAGCGATCATGGCGATCGTCTACGCGCTCGACCCCGCGAACGCCGGCGGTGAGGACAGCGCCCGATGAACATCGCCCTCGGCATCATCGCCCTCAGCGCGCTTGTCGCCCTCGCGCTCGGCCTCGCGGCGCGGCGTGGCGTGCGCATGACGCTCGAGCAATGGACCGTCGCCGGTCGTGCCTTCGGGACGCCGCTGGTCTTCCTGTTGAGCGCGGGCGAGATTTACACCACCTTTACGTTCCTTGGCGGCAGCGGCTATGCCTACGGCAAAGGGGCGCCGGCCTATTACATCCTCGCCTACGGAACGCTGGCCTACATTCTCTCCTACTGGCTGCTGCCGCCGATCTGGCGATACGCGCGCCAGGAGCGCTTGGTCTCACAGTCGCATTTCTTCGCGCACAAATACGACAGTCCCTGGCTCGGCATTCTCGTCGCGGTGGTGGGCGTCGTCGCGCTCGTTCCCTACCTCGTGCTGCAGTTCAAGGGCCTCGGCATTATCGTCGCGGTTGCCTCCAATGGCGCAATTTCGCCGACGGTGGCCATTTGGATCGGCGCCGTGACGGTGACGCTTTACGTCATGGTCTCGGGCATGTACGGCGCGGCGTGGAACGCGGTGTTGAAGGACGTTCTCATCCTCGCGGTCGTCGTGTTCCTCGGCATCTATCTGCCGGTGCATTATTATGGCGGCTACGGCGATATGTTCCGTGCGATCGACGCCGCCAAGCCCGGCTTCCTGACGTTCAAGCCGTCCGGCCAAAGCGTCCTGTGGTTCCAATCGACGGTGGCGCTGACGGCGCTCGGCTTCTACATGTGGCCCCACGCGTTCGCCGCGTTGTTCACAGCCCGGCACGAGCGCGCTTTCCGTCGCAACGCGACCATCCTGCCGCTCTATCAACTCATCCTGCTGTTCGTGTTCTTTTGCGGCTTCGCCGCCATCCTCAAGGTCCCCGGCCTTACCGGTCCCGACATCGACTTGTCGCTGTTCAAGCTGGCGATCCAGACGTTCGACCCCTGGTTCGTCGGCGTCATCGGCGCGGCCGGCGTGCTGACCGCGCTCGTGCCGGGCTCGCTGATCCTCCTCTCGGCGGCGACACTGATCGCCAATGACGTCGTTCGTCCGCTCAATCCGGGCCTCACGGAGGATGCCGTCGCGCTGATCGCGCGCAGCCTCGTCCCGGCGCTGGCGCTGGTCGCCGTCTATTTCACTTTGCAGGGCGGCCAGACGATCGTCGCCCTGCTCCTGATGGGCTATGCCTTCGTCACCCAGTTGTTTCCCGCGGTCGTTTGCAGCCTGATGGCGCGCAATCCGATGACCAAGCACGGCGCGGCGGCGGGAATCGTCGCGGGCGCCGCCGTCGTCGCCTATGTCACGATCAAGGGCAGCAGCTTCACCAGTCTCCTACCGTTCCTCCCCACGCAGGCCAATGACATCAACATCGGCTTCGCGGCGCTGATCGTGAATGTCGTCGCAGCGGCGGCGGTGAGCCTCGTGACGCGGCCGGCGGCGGCGGTCGTTTCGCGCTCGGCCTGAACGGGACTAAGGCGAATTGCGTTTTGGTGGAAGCGTGTTTCCGCAGGCGTATTTCACCAATTCACCCAGGCGGACGCCCCCTTGTCATGCCCGCGAAAGCGGGCATCTAGGAGTCAAAGGGGCGAAAGCCTGGGGCGGTTGTCTGGATCCCCGCTTTCGCGGGGATGACAGCAGCGCTGCGTCAACCTAACAGCAGTGCGCGTTAGTCGAATATTTCGTATTCGTGCTCGGCCGCATCGCCCGCGGGACCCTCTGCGGGCGCGCCCAGGCTGAGCGCTGCGGCGAGGTCGTGCAGCGAGACGGCGAGGCTCGCGCGCTTGGGATCGGCGCCCCATTCGGCTGGGCAATCCCTGGACAAACTCTCGAGGAATGCGCCGATCGCCGCGACTTCCTGCGTCGCGCGGTCGAGATCCTGCAATTGGCGGAATTGGGCTGAGCGCGGCGAAGCTGCGTCGAGCGCCAGCTCGCTGACGGCGTCTTGCACCGTCTCCAAGCGTCCTGCGACTTTGCGCAGCTCTTCGGTCACCTGGTGGAGAATCGTTGCGATGGGGGACAAGGGCAACTCCGACTTGGCGCGCGCGACCTCGAGTCCCGCCGCTCGCGTTAGAACAATTCGACTTCCCCGCCGCGCGGCGGCGCCAGCGGCTTGACGACCTCGATCTCCTCGACTCCGCCGCCCGTCGCGACATAACTCTGCCGCGCGCGGCCCGAGACCGGCCAGTATTGCAAGCGACGTCCGCGCTCGCCGCCCAAATCCTTGCCGACCACCGAAATGCCTTCGTGCCGAAGGTAACGCTCGGCGAACTCGGCGTTCTTGCGCCCGATGTCCGAAAGGCCCCGCATCATCCTGGCGCCGCCGAACAGCTTCGCCTCCAGCCGTTCGCGCTGAGCGCCCTGTTGCATCAGCCCGTTGACGAGCAGCTCCATCAGATAGTCGCCATAGCGTTCGGCGTCCTGCCCGTGGGTGCGCGCCTCCTCGCCTGGCAGAAGAAAATGGTTCATTCCGCCGACCCCGGCCACCGGATCGCGAATGCACGCGGCGACGCAGGAGCCGAGCAGCGTCGTCACCACGACATTCGGATCGGCGCTTACTCGGTACTCGCCTTGAACGATGTGTAGTTTCCGTTCAAGGCCCGATCTCAAAGTCATGCCAGCTTTCCTACGACGGCCTCGATCGCTCCCTTTAGCGAGGTGACCGTGAAAGGCTTCGTCACGTAATTGTTCAAACTATACTGACGCCCGCGCTCGATCAGCGTCTTGTCGGCGCTGCCGGTGACGAGAATGAAGCCGATGCGGCTCGTCGGCTTGTGTTCGCGCAATCCCTTGAGCAGCCCGAGGCCATCCAGTCCCGGCATATTCATATCGGAAATGACGAGGTGCACCGGTTGCGTCTTCAGCGCGATGAGCGCGGCCGCGCCGTCCTTGGCGATGACGACCCCGCGCACGCCCATCTGATCGAGCGCGTCGACGATGAGGGCGCGGCTGACAGACGTGTCGTCGACCACCATGACCCTTAGCTTTTCCGCGAGCGACATTGGTTAGCTCTTTCCGTTTTGCGCCGAAGTGAGGGTCAGGATTTCCGCCCCGATATCGCCCAACGACAATTGTTTCTCGACCGCCCCGCTCTCGAAGGCGACCTTAGGCATTCCGTAGACGACGCTGGTCGCCTCGTTCTGGCCGAGCGTGCGCGCGCCCGCTTTGCGCATTGCCAGCAGTCCCGCGGCGCCGTCCCTCCCCATCCCCGTCAGGATCACGCCGATCGCGCGATGACCGCACGACTTCGCAACCGAATTGAACAGCACGTCGACCGAAGGCCGGTGGCCGTTGACGAGAGCCTCGGTATTGAGCCGGCATCGCCAGGCGCCGGGGTGGGTCACCTCCAGATGCGTCGCGCTGCCCGGCGCGAGATAGACGCGGCCCACCTCCAGCGGCGCGCCGTCCTCCGCCTCGCTCACCGTGGCGGCGGCGAGCCCGTCGAGCCGGCGCGCGAACGACTTGGTGAAGGGCGTCGGCATGTGGAGCGTGATGACGGTCGGCGGGCAGTTTGCGGGATAGCCGGTGAGCACCGCGATCAACGCCTCGACGCCGCCCGTGGAGGCGCCGATCGCGACGAGCTTGCCGTCCGACCGATACGCGGGCGCGTGCGACACGGGCCGCTGGGCGCGATCGTCCGCCCGTCTGCGGACCTGGGCGCTCGCCGCGGCCTTGACGCGCGCGGGAAGGTCGTCGAACGAGTTCGGGCCCTCGATCGAAGGTTTGCCGATGCAATCGACGGCGCCGAGCTCCATGGCGCGGATGGTCGCTCCGGCGCCTTTCGCGGTGAGGCTCGACACCATCACGACGGGAAAGGGACGCAGCCGCATCACCTTCTCGAGGAACTCGAGCCCGTCCATTTTCGGCATTTCGACGTCGAGCGTCATGACGTCGGGGTCGAGCGCCTTGATCGCCTCGCGCGCCTGCAGCGGATCGGCGGCCTCCCCGACCACGGCGATGCCGGGATCGCGCGACAGAGCGGCGCAGATGAGCCCTCTCATCGTCGCGGAATCGTCGACGACCAGAACGCGAACCGGCTTCATGGGCGGCTCCCGCTCTTGAGACGATAGGCGGTCACGCCTTCGGAAGCGAAACGCGCCGAAGCGGGCCCCGTCACGCGCTCGGAATGGCCGATGTAGAGCCAGCCGTTCGGGTCCAACTTGTCGGCGAAGCGGCTCCATACCGCTTGCTGCGTCGGCTCGTCGAAATAGATGGCGACGTTTCGGCAGAAGATCGCCCCGAACTTACCCGGCATGGGCCAGTCCGCATTGAGGTTGAGCGTGCGGAAGGCGATCAGGCGGCGCATGTCCTCGACCGCCTGCCACGAGCGGCCGTCCGCCGGCGTGAAGTAGCGCTTGCGCAGCTCCGGGGAGACTTCGGCGAGCGCGGATTCCACGTAGACGCCGCGTTGCGCTTCGGCGACGACGCGCGGATCGATGTCGGTCGCGAGGATCTTGACGTCGAGCGACCCGGCGTTCGGCTCCATCGAGAGAAGCGTGAGCGCGATCGAATAGGGCTCCTGCCCGGTCGAGCAGGCTGCCGACCAGAGGCGCACGCGGCCACCCCGGCGAGCCGCGTCCAGCAGCGGCGGCAGCACATGCGTGCGCAGGTGCTCGAAATGATGCGGCTCGCGAAAGAAGCGCGTGACGTTGGTCGTCAGCGCCGAGAGCATCTCCAGCCGCTCGGCGGCGCCCTGGGGCGAAGCGATGAGGTGGCAATAGTCCTGGAAATTGTCGAGATTGAGCTTGCGCAGGCGCTTGACGAGTCTCGAATAGACGAGCGTCGCCTTCGACTCCTGCAGAAAGATCCCCGCGTCCGCATGAATCATCGCCGCGATCTCGCGAAAGTCGCGCTTGGTCATGGCGAACTCGCCGGGAATGACCGAGTCCCGCGATTGCGTCTCGGCCGTCGTGGCCCCTAAGCGCGTCATGCCGCGTTCTCCGTCGGCGCTGGCATGAGGCTGTCGAGTTCGATCAGGCCGATCATGCGCCCGTCGATCGCCATCACACCGCGAATGAAAGATTCGACCGCGCCCTTGGCGACCTCGGGCGTCGGCTGGATGGTGTCGGTCGACACCGACAAAATGTCAGAGACGGCGTCGACGAGCAGGCCATTGATCTGGGCTCCGATCTGCACGACGATGATCACCTGACGGGCGCCGGTTTCTGTCGGCGCAAAGCCGAGGCGCTCCGAAAGGTCGACGACCGGCAGCACGGAGCCTCTGAGGTTGATGACGCCGCGCACGTAGGACGGCGCGTGGGGCAGCGCGGTGGCGGGGGTCCAGCCGCGAATCTCGCGAACGGACATGATGTCGATGCAGAATTCCTGCACGCCGATGCGGAACGCGATGAATTCGCGGGCCGAGCCGTTCGCTGCGTTGCTCTTCTCGGCCATGGCGTCAGCTCGCGAGCAGGACTTCCGACGCCTGCGGGCCGCGGTTCGTGCGCGCGACGAAGGTGTCGATGTCGAGGATGAGCGCGACGCGGCCGTCGCCGAGGATCGTCGCGGCGGCAATGCCGGGAACCTGGCGGTAGTTCGCCTCGAGGCTCTTGATGACCACCTGCCGCTGATCGTGAATCGCGTCGACGACGAGCGCGCAGCGGGTGCTCACCTCGGTCTCGACGATCAGCACGACGCCGCCGATCGGATCGGCCGAGGTCGGGCGATAGCCGAGCTCCTGGCCGACGTCGATCAGCGGCGCGAAGCCGCCGCGGTCGGAAATCACCCGCGCATTGACGCCGAGCGTATGGATGTCGCCCGGCTTCGGCCGCAGCGTCTCGACGATCGCGGTCAGCGGCACCACCAGGGTCTGGTCGGCGACTTTGACCACCATGCCGTCGAGCACGGCGAGCGTGAGCGGCAGGCTCATGGAGAAGGTCGAGCCCTGGCCCGGCCGCGAGGAGATCGAGATGCGGCCGCCGAGCGCCTGGATCGACCGCTTGACGACGTCCATGCCGACGCCGCGCCCGGAGATGTTGGAGATTTTCGAGGCCGTGGAGAAGCCGGGAAGGAACAGGAGATTGTCGATCTCGTTGTCGGTGAGCTGCGCGTCGGCCGGGATCAGCTCCTTCTTGATCGCGATCGCCTTGACGCGCTGGCGATTGATGCCGGCGCCGTCGTCGGAGACCTCGATCACAATGCGGCCCGAACGGTGCGCCGCCGAGAGCTTCACCTCGCCCTGCTCCGGCTTGCCCACCGCTTCGCGGGCTTCCGGCGCCTCGACGCCATGATCGACCGCATTGCGGATCATGTGGGTGAGCGGGTCGGCAAGACGCTCGATGACGGTGCGGTCGACCTCTGTCGCCTCGCCCTCGGTCCGCAGGCGCACCGACTTGCCCGTCGCCTCGGTCAGTTCGCGCACGATGCGCGACATGCGCTGAAACAGCGGCTTCACCGGCTGCGCGCGGATCGCCATCACGCCTTCCTGGATCTCGCGCGTCAATTGTTCGAGAGCGCCGAGACCCGCCGCGACGCCCGACGAGCGCGCCAGGCCCGCCTCGGTGACGCGCTGCGACAGCATCGCCTGGTTGATGACCAATTCGCCGACGAGATTGATCAGCCGGTCGACACGGTCGAGATCGACGCGGATCGTCGGCGACGCGACCTCGGCCTTGGGATGGTCGGGGCGGCTCCTTTCCGTTTCCTGCGCCGCCGGCGCCGCCGACTGCGTCTCTTCCTTGGGCGCCGGCGCATCGCTCGGCTCGGCGTCGGCGCTCTCCAGCTCCGAGGTCGGCTCCGGCGGCGGCGCGTCGTCGCGCGGCGCGGCGATGATCTCCAGCTCGCAGTCGTCGACCACGAATTCGAACAGTTCCTCGATCGCCGCCGCGTCCTGGGTCGTCGTCAGTTCCGTGCGCCAGGTCAGATAGGCGCCTTCGGGATCGAGCGCGTCGAGCGACGGCAGGGCGCCGAGGTCAACGGTCGTCGTCGCGTCGCCGAGGCGCGCGAGTTCGCGCATCAGGCGCACCGTCTCGTTGCCTTTGCGATACAGTCCCTGGCGCGGCGTGAAGGTGATCGTGAAATGCGTCGTTTCCGGTTCGAGCAACATCGGCTCGTCGTCGATCGACAGCAACAAAGGTTGGAAGCCGAAGTCTTCCGTAGCGCCAAAGGCCGGCTCGTCATCCGGTGCGGCGGCGGCCGCAGGCGCGTCGTCCGGCGCGCCCGTGAGGCCCTTCAACTCGGCGATCAGCGCTTGCGAGCGTGCTTCGTCGACCGGCTCGTCGGTCCGAGCGGCCTTGACGAGATCGGCCAGCACGTCGGCGGAGCGCAGCAGCGTCTTCATCACCGCGGGCGATGGGGCAAGCTGTTCGCTGCGAATGAGATCGAGGGCGGTCTCGAACGTGTGGGCGAAACGCACCAGGCGGTCGAGCTTGAAGGCGCCGGCGCCGCCCTTGATCGAGTGCACCGCGCGAAACACCGCATTGACGACTTCGGAATCCGCGTCGCCTTCGTCCATGGCGACCAACCCGAGCTCGAGTTCGCCAAGCTGATCCTCGCATTCCTGGAAAAAGGTTTCCCGGATCGCCGCCATCGTATCCATTGGAGAATTCCCTCTCGCGATTTAAGCGGCCACGCGGCGAACGACATCGACCAGTTTGACCGAGTCGAACGGTTTGACGATCCAGCCGGTCGCGCCGGCGCGGCGCGCCTGGCTCTTCTTTTCGGCCGAACTCTCGGTCGTCAGCACGAGGATCGGCACGCCGAGAAAGCGCTGGTCCTTGCGGACGTTCTCGATGAAGCCGAAGCCGTCGAGCTTGGGCATGTTGATGTCGGTGATGATGACGCGCGGCTGTTCCTGCTGGAGCACTTCGAGGCCGTGCATGCCATCGACCGCCTGGACGACCCGATAGCCCGCCTCGGTCAACGCGACCTTCAGCATGTCCCGCATCGTCCGGGAATCATCGACAGTCAGAATCGTCATGCTCATTGCGCCAATTCTCCACTGATGAGTGTCGCCGAATCGATGCCGAGATACTGAAGATCCTCGATCATCCGGGGCGCACAATTGACAAACGACAGCGGGACGCCGTCGGCGCTCCATGTCTTCTTGGCCGACAGCAGCACCTGAACGCATTGCGCGCCCAGTTGATGCACCGCCGAGCCGTCGATCACGATCGGCTTGCCGCGCCGCTCGACAAGGGCCTGGGCGAGCGGGGTCGCGGCGGCGAGGTCGAGAAATTCGGGAAGCTGAATGGCGTCGTCGGCGCCGCTGACGGCGGTGGCTTCGACCGGTTCGATCGGATCAGACGCCAGCTCTTGCGTCTCGACGGCGGTCGCTTCCGCTTCGCTGAGCGGCTCGGCTTCGAGCGCCGGCTCGGCGGGCGCGAGCGTTTCGAGCGGCGCCGCAGGCGCCTCGGCGCTCGCTTGCGCTTGCTCCTGCTCCTCCATCGCCTCGATCGGCGACAGCGCTTCGATCTGCGCCAGCGCGTCCCCTCCGGACTCGCCGCTCAAATCGACCTTCGGATAATAGTCGCCTTTGGCGGCGCCGCTTTTGCGCGCGCGCCGCTGCCACACGGTTTCCTTGCCCATCATGCCCTCTCGCAGTTTCGGCGGAATGTGACGCGCCCTGTCGCGCGATGCCGGCCGGCCGCCAGACGAAGCGGTCCGACGGCGTAGTGAAGCGCGCTCGCGTCGAGCATGGCGGTCTCTTCCAGCGCGGCAAGGATGCGATCCCCAGGCGGAGCGCATTCCGAGCGGACGGAGAGCTGGCAGGCGGCGAGCGTCATAGTGCCTCAAGGCGCGAGCGGACAGCGACCGAATCCGACGCGCGAGAGGCCATGCGCGCGGGCAAGCGACAGCCCGGCGCTAGAACCATGCTAACGATCGAATTCGAGGGAGAGCATGTCGGCTCAGAGCCCGACGCGACCGAGCGGCGTCATGCCTCAGGCGTCTTCACTCAGAAGACAGCGCCTGTCGTTCGTGAGGCTAGTGGTAGCGGCGAGAGGTTTCGCGATAATTAAAAGCCGCCGCAATCGACGTTATCGCAAAAGCGCGCGACAAATCCGTGGTTCTTCGCCCAGTCGCACAACAATTCAAATGTGGACGCCGCGCGGCCGGGGCGCCGCGCGGCGCAAGCTTCAGCCCAGCGCCTCCAGTTCGCCGATCATGCGCTCGATCAGCGACAAGCCGATGCCCCAGAACGAGGGATCGCGCGCGTCGAGCCCGAACGGCGCGAGAAGCTCGGAATGGTGCTTGGTGCCGCCCGCCGACAGCATGGCGAGGTAGCGTTCTGCGAAGCCTTCGTGCGAGCGCTCATAGACGCCGTAGAGCGAGTTCACCAGGCAGTCGCCGAACGCATAGGCGTAGACGTAGAACGGCGAATGGATGAAGTGGCCGATGTAGCTCCAATAGGTCTCATAGCCGGGGCCGAGCTTGATCGCCGGCCCGAGGCTTTCCCCCTGCACGCTCATCCACAAGGCGCTGATCGTCTCGGACGTCAATTCGCCCTTGCGCCGCTCGCTGTGAACCTTGCGCTCGAATTCATAGAAGGCGATCTGGCGCACGACCGTGTTGAGCATATCCTCGACCTTGGCCGCCAGCATCGATTTGCGCACGGCGGGATCGGTCGTGGAGGCGAGCAGCGCCCGGAACGTCAGCATCTCCCCGAACACCGAGGCGGTCTCAGCCAGCGTCAGCGGCGTCGGCGCCATCAGCGCGCCATTTGACGCGGCGAGCACCTGATGGACGCCATGCCCGAGTTCATGCGCAAGCGTCATCACGTCGCGCGGCTTGCCGAGATAATTCACCAGCACGTAAGGGTGCGCCGAGGGGGTCGTCGGATGCGCGAAGGCGCCCGGCGCCTTGCCCGGCCGCACCGGCGCGTCGATCCACCCCTCGTCGAAGAAGCGCCGAGCGATGTCGGACATTTGGGGCGAAAAGCCGCGATAGGCGTCGAGCACCGTATCTCGCGCGGCGCTCCAACTGAACACCCGCGCCGGCGCATTGGGGAGCGGCGCGTTGCGATCCCAATGATTGAGCTGCGCCTTGCCGAACCAGCGCGCCTTCAGCACGTAATAGCGGTGAGAGAGCCGCGGATAGGAATCGCGCACCGCAGTCACCAGCGCTTCGACGACTTCGCGCTCGACGCGGTTGGCGAGGTGGCGGGAATCCGCGATGTCGTCGAATTTGCGCCAACGGTCGGAGATCTCCTTGTCCTTGGTCAGCGTGTTCATGATCAGGGTGAAGACCCTGAGATTGGCGCCGAAGGTCTTGGCCAAGGCGCGCGCCGCGGCCTCGCGCTTCTTCTCGTCGGGGTCTTGCAGCTTGGCGAGCACCGGCTCGAGCGTCAGCTCCTCGCCCTCGTAGGAGAACCGTAGGGACGCGACCGTTTCGTCGAACAAACGATTCCAGGCGGCCACGCCGGACACCGACTTCTCCAGGAACAATTGCTCGATCTCGTCGGAGAGCTGGTGGGGCCGCTCCTTGCGGATATCCTCGAGCCACGGCCGGTAATGCGCCAGCGCCGAGCCTTGCATCGCCTGATCGAGCAGCGCGTCGTCCAGCCGGTTGAGCTCGAGCTCGAAGAACAGCAGTTCGCCGGCAAGCTCGGTGACCTTCTCCTGCGCGTCACCGTAGAACTTGGCGCGCGCCGCGTCGCTGGTGTCGCCAGCGTAGAGCAGCGACGCATACGACATGATCCGCCCCATCAGGTCCTGCAACGCCTCGTACGCGCCCACTGCCTCATAGAGCCGCTCGCCCGCGTCGGGCGCATTGGCGAGATCGGCGAGCCTGCCCTGATAAGCGGAGGCGAAGCGCTTCGCGTCCTCGGCTGCGCGGCTGAGGTCTTGCGCGAATTTCGGCGAGTCCATGCCCTCGTAGAGGTCGTCGAGGCGCCACTGCGGCAGCGCGCCGAGATCCGCCGCGGCGGCAGCGCCCGGTGGGCTTGGCGCAGCCTGAAAAACGCCGGACTGGAAGCTTGAACCTCGATGATGCATGCGAACGATCCTCGCGAGTGGATGCGGCATATATCGCGTAACCGCGCAGCGGCTTCAATGCGGCCGGACGCCTCAAATTGGGACGCTCTTAACACGACGTTTACCGTAATATCCGACTCTGTCCCGACAAGCGGCCGAAAGAAGGGCCGCCATGACGGGATTTCTATGGCCGCCCTCATCCTTATTGTCGACGACGACCCGATTCAGCGCCGCCTGCTCGAGGCGATGGGCCGCCGGTTCGGCTACGACGTCGAAACCGCCGAGTTCGGGCGAAGCGGGGCTTGCCCGCATGGAGGCGGCCGAACTGCCGCCGGTCGACCTCGTCGTGCTCGACCTGGTGATGCCCGATCTCGACGGCATGGGCGTCCTCACCCGGATGCGGCAGCGCGAAATCCGCATTCCCGCCATCGTTCAGACCGCGCATGGTTCGATCGAGGCGGTGATCTCGGCGATGCGCGCCGGCGCGCATGATTTCGTCGTCAAGCCGGTCGGCGCGGAGCGCCTGCAGGTCTCGATAAAGAACGCGCTTCGGGTAGACGCCCTGGAGGACGAACTGCGCCGAGCGACGCGGCGGCGCGCCAATGAACTGACGTTCCGCGACATCGTCACCAAGGTCGAGAACATGGCGCGCACGATCCGCCTCGCCGAGCGCGCCGCCAAATCGAATATTCCCGTCCTGATCGAGGGCGAGTCGGGCGTCGGCAAGGAGTTGATGGCGCGCGCCATCCAGGGCGCCTCGGAGCGTCGCGGCAAGCCCTTCGTGACGGTCAATTGCGGCGCGCTGCCGGACGATCTCGTCGAGTCGATCCTGTTCGGCCACGAGAAAGGCGCCTTCACCGGCGCCACCGAAAAGCATATCGGCAAGTTCGCCGAAGCGCATGGCGGCACGCTGTTCCTCGACGAGATCGGCGAACTGCCGCTCGAAACCCAGGTGAAGCTGCTGCGCGCGCTGCAAGAGGGCGAGATCGACCCGGTCGGCTCGCGGCGCCCGGTCAAGGTCGACATCCGCCTCGTTTCGGCGACGAATCAGAACCTGATCGAGCTCGTCAAAAGCGGCCGCTTCCGCGAGGATTTATTCTATCGTCTCAATGTCTTCCCGATCACCATTCCGCCGCTGCGCGCCCGCACGACGGACATCCCCGATCTCGCGCGCCGCTTCCTCGCCCGCTTTTGCGCCGAGGAGGGCAAGCGCATTCGAGGCCTCTCCAACGACACGATGCGACTGTTGAGCGCCTACGACTGGCCTGGCAACGTGCGCCAGCTCGAGAACGCGATGTTCCGCGCGGTGGTGCTCGCCGACGGCGACGAACTGACGATCGCCGAATTCCCGCAGATCGCGGCGCAGGTCGAAGGGTTCGAGGTTCGAATTCCCGCCGCGCCGCCGCCAATGGCCGAGACGCCGGCGCCGGCGGCGCTGGAGGCGCCCGCCTTCGAGCCGCGCAACCCCCACGTCATGCGGTTGATCGACGACAGTGGCGACGTTCGGAAAATCGAAGACATCGAAGCGGAAGCGATCCGGTTCGCGTTTGCGCATTATCGGGGGCAGATGTCCCAGATGGCGCGCAAGCTGGGCATCGGGCGTTCGACGCTGTACAGAAAGATGAAGGAACTCGGCATCGATGGCGAGGTCCTCGGCGAGGCGGCGGCCTGACCGGATGAACGCGCTTAGCAATGCCCCCCTCAACGGCGGCTCCCGATGACCAGGCTGTTTCGATCGCCCTGCTGCACAGCGGCGCTGGTAGCGGCTCTGGGCCTCGCCGCTCCGGTCGCGCTCGCTGACCCGTCGCCAGCTCCTTCGGCGCAAGGCGCCACGTCCACTCCTATCGACGCCGTCAATCCGCCCGCCGAGGCGAGCCCGCCGCCGTCGTCGCCTGAGATCACGCCGCAACTTCCGCCCCCGCTGTCACCCTTGTCCGCCGCCATTCAGTTGGCCCTCGACGCGATGGACGGACAGGGGTTCAAGACGAGCCCGATCGGCGCCGGCGACTGGCGCGCCGCCTCGGAGGAGATCCGCCGCTTCTTTGAAGCGCGCGACTATGCGCCGCTATGGGTCGGCGATAGCGGCCTCACTCCTGCCGGTTCGTCGGCGCTTCGCCGCCTCCTGCGCGCCGACGAGGACGGCCTCGATCTCTCCGCCTTCGCTCTTCCCAAGGAGCCGCTCGCGGCCATGACGCCCGAGCGCCTCGCCCAGATGGACGTCGTCCTGTCCGAGGCGGTGGTCGCTTACGCCATGCAGGCGAGCGGCGCGCGTATCGCGCCCACCCGCATCTCGCCCCTGATCACCCAGCGCCCGACGGTCGCCGAACCGGCCGCCGTTCTGACGACGGTCTCCGCCGCAGCCGACCCCGGCGCGGCGCTCGAAGCTTTCAATCCGCCGCAGCGCGGCTACCTCGACCTGCGCGACCAACTGTCGCGTCTGCGCGCAGAGGACCCGGTGCGTCCGGCGCGCATTCCGAGCGGCCCTTCGCTCGGTCTCGGAATGGCCGATCCCCGCGTGCCGATGGTGCGCGAACGGCTCGGCGTGGCTCAGCCCACGGAAGGAAAGGACCCGCAGGTCTACGATCTGCGCCTCGCCGTCGCGGTCGCGGCGTTCCAGCGATCGCACGGGTTGCCGGCGACCGGGGCGCTGACGCCGGGCACCGTCGACGCGCTCTCGGGCGGCGACGCATCCTCGCATCGGGAAGCGCTCATCCTCGCCAACATGGAGATGTGGCGCTGGGAGCCGCATGCGATGGGCGGCGAGCGCATCGAGATCAACATCCCTGACTACACGCTGCGGCTGATGAATGGCGACACGCTGATTCACGAGGCGCGCGTCATCGTCGGCAAGCCGAAGACGCCGACGCCGGTCTTCTCCAACGAGGTGCGGTACATCCTCGTCAATCCGATCTGGCGGGTGCCCGATTCGATCATCAAGAAGGAGATGGAGCCGAAACTCGCAGAGGACCCCGACTATCTGACTCGCCGCGGCTTCGAAGTCACCCAGGTCGGCGACCGTTTGATCGTCAAGCAGCCTCCGGGCGAGGCCAACGCGCTCGGGCGCATCCTGTTCATGTTCCCCAACGAGCACGCTGTCTACCTGCACGACACCCCTTTGCGGGCGCTGTTCGCCTCGGAGCGGCGGGCCTTCAGCCATGGCTGCGTGCGGGTCGAGCAGCCGATGCGCCTCGCCGAACTGGTGATGGGCGGCGCTGGCTCGGGATGGACGGTCGGACGGCTAAAGGCGCTGATCGGCAAGTCGGAGCGCACTGTCCCCCTGCCCCACATGATTCCGATCCACCTTGAATATTTCACGGAGTTCGTCGACGACTCGGGAGCCCTACAGGACCGCGAGGATATCTACGGGATCACGCGGCGAGTGGCCGGCACAATCGCGCAAATAAGTCAAGATTGAAGCAATCCTGTGGAGCCGTTAGGCAGACGCTATTGGTCTTTTTCGCCTTATGTGCTTTATAAGACACACGGCTGACATCGCGGCGCAAAGCGCTCGTTAATCTTTGCGCCCCGGCCTGCTCGGTTTCGAGCGCGGGGGATCAGAAGGGGATAAGTCGGTTGCCGTTTGTTTTCGCCATAGGCGCCGCGGGGAGGCGCAAGACGGCGTTGGCGCGCCTGCTTGCCGCTCCTGTGCTGCTGAGCCTCGGCTTCACGCCCAGCTCCACCGAATTGGCGATCGCCAACGGCGACACCCGCACCATCGTCCTGTCCGATTCCCATACAAACGAATCCGGCTCGTTCACCTATATGGTGGACGGGACGTACGATTCGGCCGTGCTCGATAAACTGAACTGGTTCCTCAGGGATTGGCGGCTCAACGAGTTGATCAAGATGGACCCCAAGCTGTTCGACATCATTTGGGAGGTCTATCGCGAATCCGGATCGACGCAGCCGATCGACGTTCTCTCGGGCTATCGCTCGCCGCAGACCAACGCGATGCTCCGACGCCGCTCCCGCCAAGTCGCCCAGTATTCGCAGCACATGCAAGGCAAGGCGATCGACGCGCATTTCGTCGACGTCGGCACCGCGACTATCCGCGACATTGCGATGCGCATGGAGGCGGGCGGCGTTGGTTTCTATCCCACCGGGGCGACGCCCTGGGTGCACATCGACAGCGGATCGGTCCGCTACTGGCCGCGCATGAGCCGAGACGCCTTGGCGCGGCTCTTCCCCGACGGCAAGACGGTGTTCATCCCCGCCGACGGCCAGCCGATGGCCGGTTACGAGCAGGCCCGCGCCGAGATCGAATCGCGCGGGGGCGAAGTCGTGACGGCCCATGCGAGCAACTCGGGCGGCAATATCCTCAGTTGGCTGTTCGGCGGCGCGCGCGGCGGCGGGGCGGACGACGAGGAAGAGGGCGGCGGCGCGGAAACGGCGGCAGTCGGCCGCGGCGGGCGGACGCCTTCCGGTCTCACCCAGGTCGCCAGCGAGACGCCGGACCCGGTCGCCTCCGCCAAGCGCGACCTGCCGCGCGGCGCGACGTATATGCAGCCCGGCGAGGCGGCGCCGCAGGCCGTCGCCGCCAACGACGCCGACGCGCAGAGCGGCGGCAGCCAGGTCACCCTGCGCGGCCCGATTGCGGCGCAGTTCATCGCGCCGACGCCGCCGCGCAAACCCGCCGAACTCGCAGCGGCCGGGCTCGCCGAGGCGGATACGCCGACGCCGCCGCAGCGGCCGGCCGAATTCGCCTTCGGGCCGGCGCCGGCGATTGGAGCGGACAGCGCGGGCAACCCAGATCTTATCGCCGCGCTCCTCGCAACGGGGACGCCTTCCCGGCGTGATCACACGCGGTATGCGAGCCGCTCCGCCCGACGTGCTCGCGTTGACGGAGGTCGGGCCGCCGGAGCCGCCGGGGCGTCCGGCGCTGCTCGATCGGGCCGCCGCGCTCACCGCGCCGCTGCCGCCCGCTCGCCCGTCGCCCCGCCTCGCCGCCAAGCCGGCCGAAGGCCAGCCAGCCGCGAACGGAACCTCGACGGCGGCCAAGACGATCGCCGCCGCCAGTCCGCCGGCTCCTGCCGTCCCGCACGAACTCGCCATGCTCTCGGGACATGGCGCGCCGCCGAAGCCCGCCAGCCCCTACGGCGATCTGATCTTCGACGGCTTCGCCGCCAGCGCTCAGACGCAGGCGCCGCAGAACTTCGCCGGCCTACGCGGCTCGGCGCCGTAGAAGCGCGGCGACAGCGAGCCCTCATCCCGCGCTTCGCGCCACCTTCTCAAAGGCGAATGCGGCGCAGCAGCGCCCCCTCTCCCGCTTGCGGGAGAGGGTTGGGGTGAGCGTTCTCAGTCGCGAACGAATTCGTCTGCCGGAATCCCTTGCGCATAGAGCAGCGCGGTGAGGTCGGCATGGTCGATTCGCGCATGCGCCTGCGCGGCGACCTTCGGCTTGGCGCGGAAGGCGACGCCGAGGCCGGCCGCGCCGAGCATGGCGAGATCGTTCGCGCCGTCGCCGACCGCCGTCGTCTCGTGCGGGGCGAGCCCCAGCCGCCCAGAAATTTCCTTGAGGGCGCTGAGCTTGGCGTCGGAGCCGAGGATCGGATCGCCGACCTTGCCGAGAAGCTTGCCGTCCGCCGTCAGCAGGCGGTTGGCGCGATGCTCGCTCGCCCCGATCCGCTCCGCGATTGCGCCAGTGAATTGCTGAAAGCCGCCGGAGACGATCGCCACATGGCCGCCGCGCGCGCGCATGGTGCGCGCCAGCGTGCGCGCACCCGGGGTCAGCGTGATGCGCGTCGCCAGCACTTCGCCGATCACGCTCTCCGGCAGGCCCGCCAGCAGCGCCACGCGCTCGCGCAGGGCCGGCTCGAAGGTGATCTCGCCCCGCATGGCGCGCTCGGTGATGTCAGCGACATAGGCGCCGACGCCGGCAAAGTCGGCGAGCTCGTCGATGCACTCCTGGCCGATCAGGGTCGAATCCATGTCGGCGACCAGAAGGCGCTTGGCGCGGGTCGCGCTCGCCTGAGCGATCACGTCGACGCGTTCGGCGGCGACGAGGGGCGTCACGGCGCCCCTGGCGTCGATCTCGCCGTCGTAGAAAAGGTCGGCCGCGGCTCCCGGGGCAAGCCACCGGCTGCCGGCGAAGTCTGGCAAGACTTGCGCGACGCGGGCGATCAAGGCATCGCTGAGCGCCGAATCCTCGGGATTGGCGACCAAAGTGACGACGTAAGCGGCTGACTTCATGAGATCTCAAAACCCAGGGAATACGTGAGGGATGATCCGCGCGCTTCTCATCGCAGGCCCGACGGCGAGCGGCAAGTCGGCGGCGGCCGTCGCTCTGGCCAAACGCTTCGGCGGCCTCGTCGTCAACGCCAATTCGATGCAGGTCTACCGCGACTTGAGCGTGCTCACCGCGCGCCCGAGCGAAGCGGACGAGCGCGAGGCGCCGCATCGCTTGTTTGGCGAGATCGACGGGGCGGAGAACTATTCCGTCGGCCGCTGGCTTGTCGCAGCCAAGGCGATCCTCGCGGCGCGCTCCGGCAAGCCGCGGCCGCTCATCTATGTCGGGGGCACCGGGCTTTATTTCCGCGCGCTGACGCAGGGCCTCTCCGACATTCCCCATGTGCCCGAGGCCGTCCGCGCCGCGGTGCGCGCCGAGGCGGAGGGCGAGCCGACAGAGCGCCTCCATGCGCGCCTCGCGGAACAAGACCCGCTAACCGCCTTGCGCCTTCGCCCGAGCGACCGGCAGCGCGTTCTGCGCGCCCTCGAAGTGGTCGCCGCGACCGGTCGCCCGCTCGCCGAATTCCAGGGCGCTCGCGAGGCGCCGCCGCTCGCAGCGGGAGAATGGGCCGGGCTTTTTCTCGCTCCCGAGCGCGCTGCGCTCAACGCGCGCATCGACGCCCGCTTCGAGATCATGCTGCGCCTGGGCGCGCTCGAGGAAGCGGAAGCCTTGATGCGACGGCGCCTCGACCCTGCCCTGCCGGTGATGCGGGCGCATGGGGCGCCGCATCTGATGGCGCATCTCGCGGGGAACATGCCGCTGGCCGAAGCGGCCGAACTCGCCAAGCGCGACACGCGCCAATACGCCAAGCGCCAGTTCACCTGGGCGCGCCATCAGATGACGGATTTCGTCTGGGTCGCGCCAGAGGAGGCGGAGGCGGCAGGCGCGAGGGCGCTGGCCCACGCTTCATGTCCCCCACGGTGAGAATCGAAGCCTCTGAGACAGTCGACAGCGGATCGCCAAAGCTGCACTGGGCCGCGTGCAGACCGAATAGCCGCCCTTCGGCGCTCGGACCCCACACACGATCTACACGCAGTTCCGCACGCCGTTCACGAATTGGCATCTTGGTGAACCCACAGCGCGGCCAATTGATCTCGGCGCCTCAATGGCTGCGCCCCTGACCAGTCGACGGACACCGGCGTGATGGGAGCCGACGGCGCAATGCACCATGGCGTTTGCTTCGGTCGCGGAAAAGGCGAGTATCAAGGCGATTATTGGGTATTTCATTTTCGACGCTCCGCAGAGAGGTTTATCCGGCATCGAACGCTGACCCTCGGACGGAATCCACATTGCTGCGTATTCACTGCAGGTCGACTGACGCCCGCTGATCGGCTTTCTTATCCAATCGGCCTTCTACCTTCCTAAGTCCCGGCATCAATAATAACCCGGAACCTGTCGCTCACGGCGACCATCGCGGGAAGGGATCATCCAGGCCGCGTGTCTAGTTCGTACGCTTGACCTCTGGCGGCGTCCATGAGCCATCAGTGACCGCCGTCTTCGGCCAATAGGCGCGGACATAAAGCGAAAAGTCCCCTTTGGGCGCGGGCAACCAGTTGGCGCGCTCGGCGGGATCGATGGGCGCATCGGCCTGCACATAGACGGTGAGGGAGCCGTCGGAGGCAAGCTTGAGGTCTTTGTTCTTGGCGCCAAGAGAGAAACGATTGATCGCATTGGCGACGAAAAAGTGGTGCTGATTGTAGATCGAGAGCGACCAGAAGCCGTTCACCGGCGGCGTCTGATCCTTCGCGAAGGTGACGGTGTAGCGATTGGCGCTATTGAGCCGCGCGCCGTCCGTATCGAGGTCCTGATAGAAATACTTTGTCTCGTTCGGCGAATTGACGAGGATGTTGGATTTCGCAACTGCCGTGCGCGTGAAGTAATCCGTGCCAAAGGCGGATTCGTTGGAGATCGTCCGCGTTGGCCGATGGCGCGAAGCCCATTATCGCAACGAACAAATAGCCCAATATTGGAGTGCGGAGGCGTTTCATGACGACGTCCCTTCGCCTGTTGCGCCGCGACCTTTTCAACGTCCGGCAGCTTCCAAGTGTGGTCGAACACGGGCTTCTCGGACCGCAGAGGCGGAACAGCAATTTGCAGTTCGCTTGCTGCGACCAGTAGACAATCTGATTGACCTTTGCCTGCGTCTTGCCGAGCATTTCCCCCGAAGCTGATTTGGTTCAACGAAAGCTGAGTTGGGAGGTCAGAATGTCGCGCAGGCTGATGATTGCCTCAATAGGACTGCTCGCATTGTTGAGTTTATTCAACCTGGTCGGGCTGGTCCTCAACACCTCCCCGTCGTCCAGAGCGGCGGTTGGAGGGATGAAATCTGAAGACCTGCTACGTGATCCTGACTTTGCGCGCGCGGTAAAGTCGATTGTGCAGGAATGCAAAGTTAATGTCGACCTCGCCACTATGAAGTGTTGAGCGACAGGCGGCCAAGCCCGATTTCACTCCTCCCTTGCGGTCCGCCCATTCGCCGGCCCTGGCTGGCGACCGGCGCGACCGACCGCTGTCGGGCGACGACGCTTTCGACTTCCGTTCGTTCAACCCTTTCCCCCCGCCTGGTTGCTTCTTGATTGTGAGATAGGGGAAGCTCACTTGCGCAAAAGGCACGGCCGGAGCGATAGCGCTGCAATCGAACCTGTGGGAGTCAACGCCATGGATGGAATGCAGTCGAGCGACCCCTATTTGTCCGGCAATTTCGCGCCCATTCGCAGCGAGGACGATCACGACCTGGAGGTCGTCGGAACAATCCCCCGCGCCTTGGCCGGCGCGTTTTATCGCAACGGCCCCAACCCTCAGTTCGAGCCGCGCGGGCGCTACCACTGGTTCACCGGCGACGGCATGATCCATGGCTTCTTTGTTGCGGACGGCAAGGCGAGCTATCGCAATCGCTACGTCCGCACGCCAAAATGGCGACTGGAGAACGCCGCGGGAAGAGCGCTGTTCAATGGCTTCGACCCGAGAGGCGCAGACCCTTCCGTCATCGGCGCCGATAGTGGCGTCGCCAACACCAATATCGTCTGGCACGCGAACCGTCTGCTTGCCCTCGAGGAGGGCCACAAGCCGTTCGAACTCGATCCGATCAGCCTCGAATCGCGTGGCTACGTCGAGCAATACAAGGGCCGCGTCACAGCGCATCCCAAGGTGGACCCCGCGACAGGCGAGATGGTCTGGTTCGGTTACTCCGTTGGCGACAAGCCATTCTCGAAGACGGTTTCCTACGGCGTGACCGACGCTGAAGGCCGGGTGACCCGTCGCGATGATTTCGAGGCGCCGTTTTCGAGCATGGTGCACGACTTCCTCGTCACCGGTCGGCATGCGCTGTTTCCGATCCTGCCGCTGACCGGCGACCTCCAACGGGTCATGCGCGGCGGGCCGGCCTATGCATGGGAGCCGGAGAAAGGCGCCCATGTCGGCGTGATGGCGCGCGATGCAGGCGTCGAGACCATGCGCTGGTTCACGGCCGAGGCCTGCTACGTGTTCCATCCCATGAACGCCTGGGACGATGGCGACAAGATCTTCGCCGACGTCATGGAATATCCGGTCGCGCCGTTGTTCCCCAATGTCGACGGCTCCATGCCCAAGCGCTCGTCGGCCCGTCTGGTGCGATGGACCTTCGATCTCGCAGCGGCCTCAAACGCCATAAAGCGCGAACCGCTCGACGATTTGCCGGGCGAGTTTCCGCGCTTCGACGAACGTCGCGCGGGTCTAGGCTACCGGCACGGATGGTTCGCAGGAAAGGCCAATTTGCGGGAAGACGGCGCGTTCGACTGCATCGCTCATATCGACATGAAAACAGGAGCGCGAACGACATACGAGTTCCCCGTCGGCGATGCGCCGGGGGAGCCGATCTTCATTCCCCGCTCCGTAGACGCTCCGGAGGGCGATGGATGGGTCGTCGCAGTGGTCTATCGCGGCGCTGAGGGCCGCAGCGATTTCCTGGTGTTCGACGCTGGGGACATCAAGGCTGGGCCGATTGGAATCGCCAAGATGCCGCGACGGGTTCCCTTCGGCTTCCACGGAAATTGGCGGCCGGCGTGACCGCAACTGGGACGCGCCGCCGGCTTCGGCGCCGGCGGCGTGCAATCCCAGATGCCGGGGGGGTCAGGCCGGGTTGTAGCGCGTGAGCCAATGCGCATAGGGGGCCGGCAGAGTCGCCCAGGCGGGTCGCTCGGTTTCCAACTTGCGCGCCGCGGCGTAAGGCCAGTGAGGATTTGCAAGTAGCGGCCGACCGAGCATCACAAGGTCGAGCTTCTCGTCCCGGATCAAGCCCTCGGCCTGTTCCGGTTCGCTGATGAACCAGCTCGTCGACGTCGGCAGGCCGGTTTCACGCCGCACGCGCTCCGTCACAGGCGCCAGGAACGCCGGTCCCCACGGGATTTGCGCAGCCAGGGTCGAGAACCCCATGCTGACGTCGATCATGTCCAGCCCTTCGGTCTTGAAGAGGCGCACGAGGTCGATCGCCTCGGCGAGGGTCTCTTCGTCCCGACCATCGAATTCGATGACGCCGAGCCGGGCGGTGAGCGCCCGATCCTCGGGCCATACTTTCCGGACCGCCCGGAGGGTTTCGATCAGGAAGCGGCTGCGATTCTGGAAGCTGCCGCCATATTCGTCCTCGCGCCGGTTCGAATGATAAGACAGGAAATTCTGGGCGAGATATCCGTGCGCGAAGTGCAGAACGAGCCACTCGAATCCGATGTCGCGCGCCCGCTCCGCCGCTGCGACGAAGTCGCTTCGAACGCGCACAATGTCGTCTTTCGTCATCGCGCGGGGTATGCGCGGCAAGCCGCCGCCCAACGCGATCGCCGAAGGCCCGATCGTCTCCCAGCCGCGCGGGTCGGCCTCGGGAATATGGTCGTCGCCTTCCCAGGGCTTGTTGGCGCTCGCCTTACGACCGGCATGGCCGATCTGGATTCCCGGCACGGCGCCGTGCTGTTTGATCGCCGCGACCGCCGGGGCTAGCGCTTCGGCCTGCGCGTCGTTCCAAAGGCCCAGGCATCCCGGCGTGATCCGGCCTTCGGGCGAGACGCCGGTCGCTTCGACGACCACCAGCCCCGATCCGCCGCGAGCCAGAGCGGCGAGATGGATATTGTGCCAGTCGTTTGCAAGGCCATCCTCGGCTGAGTATTGGCACATCGGGGAAACGGCGATGCGATTGCGTAGGGTCACGCTTTTAAGGGTGAACGGGTCGAACAAGGACGGCATGGGGGCTCCATCGAGAGGCTTGCAGAGTTGTGCGGTTTATTCGCATGTTCCAGATCGTACGAACAAATGAGAAGGTCGTGTGCTGGGGGGCTGGATGCGCGCGTACAAACACCCTGCGATCGAGGACGTCAGGCTCGAAGACGTGTTTTACGCCTTGAGCGACCCCGTTCGGCTGGAGATCGTCAATCGCCTCGCCCGGAAGGGGGAGGCGACCTGCGCGGCGCTCGATGGCGGGCGGCCGAAGTCGAGCATGTCGCACCATTTTCGGGTGTTGCGGGACGCGGGGCTGGTGCAAACCCGCAACGAGGGCGTCCAGGCGATCAACAGTCTTCGGCGCGACGAATTGGATCGCTGCTTCCCCGGCCTGCTGGCCGTCGTGCTGACCTGGCCGCCTGAGAACGGTCGACGGGGTGCAGCGCCGCGGCGCAGGCCTGAGCCAGACGGCGTATAGACTTGGCCGAGGCCGCCGGGTGGCATAAAATTGCCCGGCGGCGCCGATTACGCGCCCCACCGACTGGAGGCCTCATGGCTGAGGCTGACAACATCGCGATCGCTCAAGAATTTCTTCACCGGCTAGGCTCGGGCGGCGAGCCGGCGACTGTCGCCGAACTCTTCGCCGAAAACCTGGAATGGGACATTCCGGGCGATGGCTCGGCCTTTCCGTGGATCGGCAAGCATTCCGGAAGACCGGCCCTTGTCGCCTTTCTTGCTGAAACGGCTGAGCAAATCGACCGCATTCGCGTCGATATCGATGACATCCTCGCCAGCGATACACGGGTCGTCATCCTTGGATCGCTCGCATCCCGGGTTAAGCGGACCGGCAAGGTGATCGAGACCTATTTCGCGATCATCCTGACGATTGCTGACGGCCAGATCAGCCGGTTCCAAATGTTGGAAGACAGTTTCGCCGTTTCGCGCGCCGTAGAACAGCCTCAACGAAGGTCGGGTTTCTAGAAGCGTACGTCGCCAAGGGACGTCAAGGAGGGGCGGCTTTACGTCGACGCCGCGGCTGCGATAAACCGGTTCCATGGCGGCGAAACACACCTCGACCCCGGACCCTTCGCTCGACGCGGCGCGCGCCGAGCACGACCGACTAGGGGCGGAGATCGCCGAGCACGACCGGCGCTATCACCGCGAAGATGCGCCGATTGTCTCCGACGCCGAATACGATGCGCTGCGCCGTCGCTACACGGAGCTCGAAGAGGCGTTTCCTGTCCTCGCCGACGCACAGTCCGCCAACAAAAAAGTCGGCGCTGCGCCTTCCGAGAAATTCGCCAAGATCCGCCACGTCGTGCCGATGCTGTCGCTCGGCAACATTTTCGATGACGCGGAGGTCGAGGAGTTTTGCGCCCGCGTCCGCCGCTTCCTCGGCATCGCGGAGGCGGCGCCGCTCGAAGTGACGGCCGAGCCGAAGATCGACGGCCTCTCTTGCTCGCTGCGCTACGAGCGCGGCCGGCTGGCGCAGGCGGCGACGCGCGGCGACGGCTATGAGGGCGAGGACGTCACCGCCAATGCGATGACCGTCGCCGCCATTCCGAAAACGCTGCACGGCGCGCCTGACGTCTTCGAGGCGCGCGGCGAAATCTATTTGGCGCACGAGGATTTCGCTGCGATCAATGCGCGACAGCAGGCGGCGGGCAAGCCGACCTTCGCCAACCCGCGCAACGCGGCGGCGGGTTCGTTGCGCCAGCTCGATCCGCGCATCACGGCGGGGCGGCCGCTGCGATTCTTTGCTTACACCTGGGGCGACGTCAGCGCGCCGTTCGCGACGACGCAGTTCGGCGCGATGGAGGCGTTTCGCCGCTTCGGCCTGCCCGTCAATCCGCTGACGAAACTCTGCCACAGCGTGGCGGAATTGCTCGCGCACTACCACGCGATCGAGGCGCAGCGCGCAACGCTCGGCTACGACATCGACGGCGTCGTCTACAAGGTCAACGACCTCGCGTTGCAGGAGCGTCTCGGCTTCGTTTCGCGCAGCCCGCGCTGGGCGACCGCGCACAAATTCCCCGCCGAGCAGGCGATGACGATCGTCGAGGGAATCGAGATCAATGTCGGGCGCACCGGCGCTGTGACGCCGGTCGCCAAGTTGCATCCCGTCACCGTCGGCGGCGTCGTCGTCTCCAATGCGTCGCTGCACAACGAGGACGAAATCGCACGCAAGGACGTGCGCGTCGGCGACACCGTGATCGTGCAGCGCGCCGGCGACGTGATCCCCCAGATTCTCGCCGTCGTCCCCGAGAAGCGCCCGGCCGACTCGCGGCCGTACGAATTTCCTCAGGTCTGCCCCGTCTGCGGCTCGGCGGCGTTGCGCGAGATCGACGAAAAGACCGGCGTCGCCGACGTGGTGCGACGCTGCACCGGCCGCCTGGTGTGCCCGGCGCAGGCGGTGGAAGGGCTCAAGCACTTCAGTTCGCGCAACGCCTTCGACATCGAGGGACTCGGCGACAAGCAGATCGAGCTCTTCTTCAAAGAAGGCCTGATCCGCACCGCGGCGGACATTTTCACGCTTGCCGCGCGCAACGGCCAGGACCGCCCGCCGCTGCAGGAATGGGAAGGCTTCGGCGAGACTTCGGCGAAGAATCTCTTCGCGGCGATCGAGGCGCGGCGAACCATTCCGATCAACCGCTTCCTCTATGCGCTCGGCATTCGCCACGTCGGCGAGACCAATGCGCGCCGACTCGCGCGCCACTTCCACGATTTCGCTACGCTGCGCGCCGCGGCTCAGGCGCCGGACGCGGCCGAGGCCTTCAGCGGAATCGAAGGCATCGGCCCGGTGGTCGCCGAGTCGATCGCCGATTTCTTCGCCGAGCCGCACAACGAAAAGGTGATCGACGCGCTTGTCGAGCAAATCCACATCGAGCCGATGGAGACGGTCGCCGCCGGCCATCCGCTCGCCGGCAAGACGGTCGTCTTCACCGGTTCGCTCGAACGCATGACGCGCGAGGAAGCCAAGGCGCTCGCCGAGCGTTTAGGCGCCAAAGTGTCGGGCTCGATTTCCGCCAAGACCGACCTCGTCGTCGCCGGCCCCGGCGCCGGATCGAAGCTCACGAAGGCGCGCGAACTCGGGGTCGAGACGATCGACGAGGAGGAGTGGGTAAGGCGGTCGGTGCGGTAAGCGGCGCCGCTTAGAGCGCGCGGCGAAAAAGTGGACGCCGGTTTTTTCGCCAGAAGCGCGCGGCAGTCGAGGAATCGAGACCGTGCGGCGATTCCATCAAATCGCCGCACGGCCTAGGTGCCTGCAGGCTTCTGTCGCAACGCCTGCTCGACCGCGAGGCGAATGAAGCGCTGATAGGGCATGCCCGCTCGGGCCGCGCGCTCGCGTACCGCTTCGAGCAGCGCTTCAGGCAGGCGCAGACTGACGGCCCTGTCCTTCTTACGCAGCTCGAAGCGCATCGGCGCCATGTCGGAGAAATCGTATTGCGCGAGGTCGGCCGTCTCGACGAAGCGTTCAGCTTCGGCGTCGGTCTTGAAGTCCGGAAATCTCTTTTTCATGGACCAGCACCTCTTTCCTGTGCATGAACCGGGCGCTGATAGGCCGGATCAACGTGCGCCGCCCCTTCCGCCGCCATGTGAATACAACGAACAGATGGCGTCCGCCGGCCGTGTGGCCCACGGCTCGATAGCGACGCTCATCGACCGAATGCCCCCCATCCGGTCCGACAAGCGGCGAACTGAAGAACAACGCCTCGACTTCCTCCCACGAGACGCCGTGCTTCTTGCATTTTTCACGGTTGCCGGCGTCCCAATCGAAGCCGTCGAACTCCATGGATGCCCCACCCCTTTGTATATATTTTTGTATATGCAAAAATCAAGAACGTGGTGCGGAACACGGCCGAGTTCACGATCGCGTCAGACGGGTTCCTGCTTCCCCCTCACCGATACAAATCCGCCCGCGTCGGCGGCAGGCCGCTTGCGCCTTTGACGCGCTTGGAGACCACGGTCTGGTAGATGCCGCACGCGCCGCGCTCGAAGGCGAGCGAGCATGCCGCGAGATAGGCGAGATAGACGCGCGTCTTGGCTTCGCCGACCTCCTCGCATGCTTCGTCGTAGCGCGCGGCGAGCCGGTCGTGCCAGAAGCGGCAGGTGCGCTGGTAGTGCTCGCGCCAGCCCTCGACATCGTGCACTTCGAAGCCGTGCGACTCGAGATTGAGGACGGTTCGGCCGAGATTGTCGAGTTCGCCGCCGGGGAAGATGTAGCGCGTCAGCGCGGCGAATTCCGGCCGCTTCTTGCCGTCCTTCGCGCCGATCTTGCCGGGCCGGGTGATGGCGTGATGGAGATAGAGCCCGCCGGGCTTCAGCAGGCGCCGCACCGCCTGAAAGTAGCGCAGAAAATTCGAGACGCCGACATGCTCGAACATGCCGATCGAGGCGATCTTGTCGAAGCGGTCGGCGCCTTCGAGCAGCGCATAGTCGCGAAGCTCGAACTTCACCTTGTCCGAGACGCCGAGCCGCTCCGCCTTCGCCGAGGCGAGCGCGATCTGCTCCTCCGATAGCGTCACGCCGAGGACGTTGGCGCCGTAGTAGCGCGCCGCATGGCAGGCGAGCGAGCCCCAGCCGCTGCCGATGTCGAGCATCGTATCGCCCGGCTTGAGGCGCAGCTTGCGGCAGATCATGTCGAGCTTGTTCTTCTGCGCGGCGTCGAGGCTGTCGCTCCAGTCGTGGAAATATCCGCAGGTGTAGACCATGTCTTCATCCAGCCACAGCCGGTAGAAGGCGTTGGAGACGTCGTAATGGTGGGCGATGTTCTTCTTGTTCTCGGCCTGACTTGCGTCGCTTTCGCGATCGGCGCCGACATCTTCGAGCGGCCACGGGCCGCCGCGCGGCACGAACAGGAAGGCGAGCGCTGTGCGCGACAGACCGAGCTTGTCGAGGCTCCTTCTAAGTTCGCGGGTGCGCGTCTTGGGCCGTTTCTTGGCGAAATCGAAGATCGAGCCGTTGCGGATGTCGAGCCGCTTGGCCGCCCAGAGATTGGCGAGGGTCGGCAGCTTGGGCGCGCGGATCAGCGCCGCGACGACGCCCTCGTCGGCGATCGCGATCGCAAGCGCATCGTCCGGCCAGCCCTCGGGAGCACTGGAGCCGTCCCACAGGCGAAAGCCGAACTCCAGCCCCATGCGGCGATGCGCATCGCCGAGCAGCGACTTGAGCCGAGCCAGCCTTTTTTCCGCCTTCTCCATATTGTCTCCCTGACCTCGCAGGACCACGACGCGCGAGGGCTCACTACTAGACGCGGCGCATCAAAATGGGCAAGCCGGCGGAGAGGAGCGTTGAGGGGGGAGGCAATGCAGGCGCGTAGGTCGGACGGCATGATGGTCTGCGCCGCTTCGCTCGACGATCTCGACGCCATCGAAGCGCTGGAGCTTGCGGCCTTCCCCGGAGACAGGCTGTCTCGCCGCTCGCTGCGGGGATTCATCCGCTCTCCGAACCGCCCCCTCATCGTCGCGAAATCGGGGCGGAAGCTCGCCGGCTATGCGCTCGTGGCGCTGCGCAAGGGCGGCGCCGGCGCGCGGCTCTATTCGCTCGCCGTCGACCCGGCGCTGGCGCGCCGCGGCGTCGGACGGACGCTGTTGCAAGCCGCGGAGCGGTATGTGCGTGCGCACGGCCGCGGCGTGCTGCGTCTCGAAGTGCGATACGACAATGTGTCCGCAATCGCTCTCTACGAGAAGATGGGATACCGCCAGTTCGGCCAATACGAGGGGTATTACGCCGACGGCGCCGCCGCCCTGCGCTTCGAGAAACTTCTCGACGCGCCGGCGCCGAGGGCGACGGCGTGAAGCGCGACAAAAAACTGTTGCGCGACGTGCAGCGCCGGTTGCGCTAGCGGCGAACGCGTCGCATGATTCCTCGCGTGACGCCTCGATGCGTGCGATTCGCCGGCGCCGCAACCTCGCTTTCGCTTCGCGCTCGGTTAAGGAGCCGAACGGCCGCATGACCCGATCGTCTCGCGAAACCCGGCCAAGCCGGTCAAGAGCCAGAGCGGCGCCGAGTCACCCATGAACGGATGGGTCATTCTCGTCGACCATGCTCGCGACTTCCCCAATGCGGACACGCCGCACAAGGTCATCACGACCAGCGACTATCTGGCGCGGCCGAAACTGTTCGCCGGCGTCGGCCGCGCCAAGATCATCAATCTGTCGCGCTCCTACAACTACCAGTCCAAGGGCTACTACGCCTCGCTGCTCGCCGAGGCGCGCGGCCATCGCGTCATCCCGACCGTCGAGACGATGCTCGAACTCCGCGAGCACAAGCTCTACGAACAGTCCCTGCCGGAATTGCAGGAGGCGCTGAACGTCGCCGCCCACCGTACGCAGGCGACGGAGGAGGCCACATTCGATCTGCTGTTCTGCTTCGGCCTGGTGCAGGACGGGCGCTTCGAGGCCTTCGGCCGGCTGCTGTTCGATTGGTATCGCTGCCCGGCGATCGAGGTCACCTTCACGCCTGGCAAACGCTGGAAGATCGACCGCCTGCGCGCCCGCCCGCTCGCCAAGCTCGGCCCCGAGGAGGTGGACTTCTTCCGCGCCGCGCTGCATCAGCACACAGAGCGGGACTGGCGCAAACCCCGCGCGCGGCAGGTCGCCAAATACTCGCTCGCCGTGCTGCACGATGCGCAGGAGGAGTTGCCGCCCTCCTCGCTCGAATCGCTGCGCCATTTTCAGAAGCTCGCGGACCGCCATTCCGTCGAGGTCGACCTTCTCACGAAGAAGCAACTGGCGGAGCTGGCGGAGTTCGACGCGCTCTTCATCCGCGCGACGACGTCGATCGACAATTACACCTACCGCTTCGCCCGCCGCGCGCTTCAGGAAGGTATGCCGGTCATCGACGATCCCGTCTCGATGATTCGCTGCACCAACAAAGTTTACCTCCATGAATTGATGGAGGCGCACGGCGTCCCCATCCCGCCGACGGTGATGCTGGCGGAGGACGAGGATCTCGCGCGCGCGGAAAAGACGTTGCGCTACCCAATGGTGGTGAAGATCCCCGACGGCTCCTTCTCGCGCGGCGTCCACAAGGTCGACACCTTCGAAGCGCTGAAGGCGCTCACCGACACGCTGTTCGAAGACACCGACCTGTTGCTCGCGCAGCGCTTCATGCCGACCGACTTCGACTGGCGCGTCGGCGTGCTCGACGGCGAGCCGCTATTCGTCTGCCAGTACAAGATGGCGCGCGGCCACTGGCAGATCATCAAGCATGGCCCGGCGGGGGTGCGCGAAGGCGGATTTCGCACCATCGCCATCGCCGATACGCCGCCGCGCGTGCTCGACGTCGCCCTGCGCGCCGCGCGCGCGATCGGCGCGGGCCTCTACGGCGTCGACGTCAAGGAGGCGGGCGACGATGTCGTCGTCATCGAAGTCAACGACAATCCCAACCTCGATCACGGCGTCGAAGATCAGCTCGGCAAGGACGAGATCTGGAACCGCATTCTTCAGTGGTTCATCAAGCGGATCGACGCCTGAGCCGTCCGCACCGTCATTGCGAGAAGCGCAGCGACGAAGCAATCCATGTCTCCGCTCGCACCGCCGGCGCCGCTGGATCGCTTCGCTCCGCTCGCGATGACGGCTTCAGTACCCCACCGCCAGCGTGCCGCGCTGGCGCGGGTCTGACGCGCCCATAAGCACGCCGCTGGCATCGCGCGCGATTGTGCTGGCCGAGCCCATCGCCTCGCGCACGACGACATGGTGGCCCATCGCCTCGAGCAGGCGGATCGTGTCTGGCGAAATGCCGCGCTCGATGCGCAATTCCTCGGGAAAACCCTGGTCGTGAACGCGCGGCGCCTCCTCCGCCTCGGCGACGTTGAGGCCGTGATCGACCACGTCGAGGATGATCTGCAGAACCGTCGTGATGATGCGTGACCCGCCTGGGCTTCCCGTCACCAGCGCGATCTTGCCGTCCTTGAACACAAACGTCGGGCTCATCGAGGACAAGGGCCGCTTTCCCGGCCCGGGCGCGTTGGCGTCGCCGCCCAGCAGGCCGTAGGCATTGGCGACCCCCGGCTTGGCGGCGAAATCGTCGAGTTCGTTGTTGAGCAGGATGCCGGTCCCTTCCGCGACGAGGCCACTGCCGTAAGAGAAATTCAGCGTATAGGTATTGGAGACGGCGTTGCCCGCGGCGTCGACGATCGAGAAATGCGTGGTCTGGTCGCTCTCGTAGCGCTGGGGGCCGCCAGGCTTGATCTCACTCGCCGGACGGGCGCGGTCCGGAGCAATCTCCGCGCGCAGATGCTCGGCGTAGGCCTTCGACGTGAGGCCGGCGAGCGGGATGTGAACAAAGTCGGGATCGCCGAGGTAAGCGGCGCGATCGGCGTAGGCCAGCTTTTCCGCTTCCGCCATCTCGTGGATGGAGGCGGCGGAGTTGAGCCCCTGCTCGCGCAGCGGAAAGCCTTCGAGGATGTTGAGCAATTCGATGACGTGAACGCCGCCCGACGACGGCGGCGGCATCGAGGCGACCTCATAGCCGCGATAGGTCCCGCGCACCGGCGCGCGCTCGACGGCGCGGTAGTTCGCGAGATCGTCGAGCGTCATCCGACCGCCCGCCTGCCGCACGGCGTCGACGATTTTTTGCGCGATCGGCCCACGATAGAAGGCGTCCGCGCCGCCGGCGGCGATGGCGTCCAAGGTCGCCGCGAGGTCGTCGAGCGCGATGTGATCGCCCGGCGCCGGCGCGGCGCCGTCGGGCTTGAGATAGATGCGCGCCGAGGACGGATGCTTGGCGAGGAGATGCGCCGCGGCGGGAAGCGTATCGGCAAGATCGTTGTCCACGGTGAGGCCTTGATGCGCAAGCCGCGCCGCCGGCGCGACGAGGTCGGCGAAGGACAGTTTCCCTGAACCATACTTGCGCCACGCGAGTTCCAGCCCGGCGACGGTTCCAGGCACGCCGGTGGCGAGGCCGCTGAAGCGCGACTTGAACGGATCGGCTTCCCCGTTCGCGTCGAGAAAGACGTCCTTCGTCGTCAGCGCTGGTGCGCTCTCGCGATAATCGATGGCGGTCGTCCTCTTAAGATCGGCGCGATGGATCAGCATGAAGCCGCCGCCGCCGATGTTGCCGGCTTTCGGCAAGGTCACCGCGAGGGCGAAACCGACCGCCACCGCCGCATCGATCGCATTGCCGCCGCGCTCGAGGATATCCAGGCCGACCTTGGAGGCGGCGGCCTCCTCGCTCACCACCATACCGTGCGTCGCGATAACCGGGCGCGCGGTGGCGAAATCGGAGATGATCGGCTGCGGATCGGCGAAGCTCGCGACTGGCAGGCTGAGCGCGGCCAGAACCAGGAGAAGGTGAGCGACGATCCTCAGCATGCAAAATGGCTTTCGCTTCCGCGGCGATGCGAAGACCTTATCCCGAAGGCGACGCCCGGCGCCACCGCGGATATCCCGTCCCTTCTCAACCACCCCGCGTCCTGGTAGCAGGGTTCGATGACGCCTGCGGCCGCTCCCAACCCCGCTTCGCGCGCCGCGACGCTCGTCGGCTTCGGCGCGATTGCGCTGTGGTCCGTGCTCGCGCTGCTGACGGCCTCGGCGGGCTCGGCGCCGCCGTTCGAACTTGCGGCGCTCACCTTCGCGATCGGCGGCGCCTTCGGGCTGATCTACGCCGCCGCGCGCGGCCGCCTCGCCGCCCTTCGGCAGCCCTGGCCGGTGTGGCTCGTCGGCGTCGGCGGCCTATTCGGCTACCACGCGCTCTATTTCGCGGCGCTGCGACGCGCTCCGCCGGCCGAGGCGAGCCTCATCGCCTATCTCTGGCCGCTGCTGATCGTGCTGTTCTCGGCGCTGCTGCCCGGCGAGCGGCTGCGTGCGCGCCATCTTCTCGGCGCCGCGCTCGGCTTCGCCGGCGCCGTGGCGCTGTTCGCGGGGAAAGCGAGGGGGGCCGGCGACCACGCGCTCGAGCCGGGCGTCGCGCTCGGCTATGCGCTGGCGCTTTGCTGCGCCTTCGTCTGGTCCGGCTATTCGGTGCTGTCGCGCCGCCTCAAGGCGGCGCCGACCGAGGCCGTCGCCGGCTTCTGCCTCGTCACGTCGGCGCTCGCCGCGCTGTGTCACTTCGCGTTCGAGACGTCGGTCGCGCCCACGGGGGCCGCGCAATGGGCGGCGATCGTCGGCCTCGGCCTCGGGCCCGTCGGCCTCGCCTTCTATGTCTGGGACTATGGCGTCAAGAACGGCGACCTGAAGCTACTCGGCGTCGCCGCCTACGCCGCGCCGGTGCTCTCGACGATCATCCTCGTCGCAGCCGGATTTGCGCCGGCGACCGCGTCGCTCGCGCTCGCCTGCGCACTGATTGTCGGCGGCGCAGTCGTCGCGACGCGCAAACGCTGACCCCCGACGAGACCGCGCGGCGATTTGATAGAATTGCCGCGCGCTTTTGGCGAAAAACCGGCGTCCACTTTTTCGCCGCGCGCTCTATAAAAAAGGCCGGCTATGCGCCGGCCCTTAAAACGCCAAACGTAGCGGAGGCGTTACGCCTCGACGTTGGTCTTCGGCTTGAGAACCTGGCGGCCGCGGTACATGCCGCTCTTCAGGTCGATGTGGTGCGGACGGCGCAGCTCGCCCGAGTCCTTGTCTTCGACGTAGGTCGGGGCCTTGAGCGCGTCGGCGGAACGGCGCATGCCGCGGCGCGAGGGCGAAGTTTTACGTCTCGGAACAGCCATCGGTAACTCCAAAAAACGCGCGCGCTGGCGTCGGCCGCCGGCTGCGGGGAATGGGAAGCGGCGCTCTTACACGCAAATGGACACGAGCGCCAGCCCCTTTCGCCGGCGCTCCCGCCAATTCGCGCTTCTTCAAGCGTTGCCCTTCGTCTCGAAGGCCGCCAGCGCCATGGCTTCGCTGGCCGTGCGGCCGGCCCACAGGACGAACTGAAAGGCCTGGTAATAGTTCTCGCAGGCGCTGACCGCGGCGTTGACGATCGTGCGGCATTGCGCGTCGCTCGGCTGCGCGCCGCCCGCGAGGCAATGTGCGTGGCGGAACATCACGATGTCCTCGCGCTTCCACAGATCGAAGTGGCCGAGCCACAATTGCTCGTTGATCAACTGGACCAGGGTCCCGATCTCCGAGCGCCGGCGGCCCGGGATTTTCAGATCGAACGAGCAGCTCACGTGCAGCGATTCGATCTCCGGCAGCCAGGTGAAGGCGATTTCGTAATGGGCCCATACGCCAGCGACCAGAATGGAAATCTCATCCTCGTCCGCGCGATCGAACGCCCATTCATTGATGGCGGCGAGCCGCTCGACGACGTCGACGGGATGCTCGGGGCGCTCGCCGGCCTGATTTTCGTTCACGATCATCGCTGAGCTTTCACTGACTGTGGGGGCGGGACTCGACGCACGCGACGCAATCTCGATCGGGCGATCAGATGAACGCCTGGAATCGCTTGCGCGGGCCTTACGCGCCGGCGCCCTGATCGAGAGGCAGACTCGATGATTCGAGCCGAGGCGTAAATCGAACGCGTCCGCTCATCCACAGAATCATGAAGCGAATCAATCCGATGCGCGAATCCCCACCGCGGCGTCGCAGGAGCCGCACAAAACACATTCAAAATCAGTGTTTACGGACTGGTCTGCGCCAGCTTCGCCTCGAGCGCGGCGATGCGCGCCTCGAGCTTCTCGTTTTCCGCACGCGCCCGCGCCGCCATGTCGCGCACCGCCTCGAACTCCTCGCGCGAGACGACGTCCATGCCCGCCATGAGGCGCTCGAGCTGGCTCCTCGCCAGCGTCTCGACCTCGCGCCGCGCGCCCCCGGCGAGGCCGGCCGCGTCGGTGATCAAGCGCGAGAAGTCATCGAATATTTGGCTGCGCGTCTGAGGCATCGCGGAACTCCGGCAGTTGGGCGGCTGCTTTGTATGTGGCCTGCGGCGGACGGCGAGGCAAGGGCCGCCGCCGGCGCGGGCGGCGTCACGCCGTCAGCAAAGCCTTCACGATGGCGCTCGCCTTGGCGAAGTCCATCTGGCCGGGATAGATCTCCTTGAGCGCGGAAACGACCTTGCCCATGTCCTTCAGGCTCGCGGCGCCCGTCGAGGCGATGGCCGCCTTGGCCGCCGCGGTCACTTCCGCCTCCTCCATCTGCTTGGGCAGGTATTCGCTGATGACGGCGATCTCCGCGCTTTCCTGCGCGGCGAGCTCGTCGCGGCCGGCCTGCTGATAAATGGCGAGCAACTCCTGGCGCGACTTCACCATTTTCGTCAGCAGCGCCAGCTCGTCGGCCCGGCTCACGATCTTGCCTACTCCGCGCGCCTCGATCTCGCGCTCCTTGAGCGCGGCCATGACGAGGCGAAGCGCGCCGACGCGAACCTTGTCGCCCGCCTTCATGGCGTCTTTCATCTGCGCGGTGATCTCGTCCCGCAATGCAATCGTTTCGGCCATCGATCCTCTGGAGCGTTTGCCGCCGCCCTCCCCTTCGGCTTGACGCGCGGCGTCGCGGGCGCTTAAGCACAGCGCCATGTCAGGCGCAACAGTTAGTCACACGGCGAGCGCGGTTCAAGGCGGCTGGGCGCCGCGCAAACCGACCGCTCTTCTCATCCTCGCCAACGGCGAGACGATCGAAGGTTTCGGCGTCGGAGCGACCGGCTCGGCGGTCGGCGAGGTGTGTTTCAACACGGCCATGACGGGATATGAGGAGATCCTCACCGATCCCTCCTACGCCGGCCAGATCATCACCTTCACCTTTCCGCACATCGGCGTCGTCGGCGCGAACGACGAGGACATCGAGACCGTCAACCTCGCCGCGTCGGCGGGCGCGCGCGGAGCGATCTTCCGCGCCGAGATCGGCGAGCCCTCCAACCACCGCTCGACGCGCCGCCTCGACGACTGGCTGAAGGCGCGCGGCGTGATCGGGCTGACGGGCATCGACACCCGGGCGCTCACCGCGATGATCCGCCGCTCGGGCATGCCGAACGCGGTCATCGCGCACAATCCCGACGGCGAATTCGACCGCGCCGCGCTCGCCGCCGAGGCGGCGGCCTGGCCGGGCATCGACGGCATGGACCTCGTGCCGTCGGTCACCTCGGCGCAGCGCTACGAATGGGACCAGACGAGCTGGACGCTCGAGCGCGGCTACGGAAAGCGCAGCCGCGACGACTACCGGGTCGTGGCGGTCGACTATGGGATCAAGCGCAACATCCTGCGCCTCCTGACCGACTGCGGCTGCGCGGTGACGGTCGTGCCGGCGACCGCCTCGGCCGAGGACATTTTCGCGCTCAAGCCCGACGGCGTTTTTCTGTCAAATGGTCCGGGCGACCCGGCGGAAACCGGCAAATACGCCGTGCCGACGATCCAGGCGCTGCTCGAGACGCGGATGCCGATCTTCGGCATCTGCCTCGGCCACCAGATGCTGGGGCTGGCGATCGGCGCCCGCACCGTGAAAATGCCGCAGGGCCATCATGGCGCGAACCACCCGGTCAAGGACTTCACCACCGACAAGGTGGAGATCGTCTCGATGAACCACGGCTTCGCGATCGATCCCGCGACCCTGCCCGCCAACGCGCGCCAGACGCATGTCTCGCTGTTCGACGGCTCGAATTGCGGCATCTCGCTGAGCGACCGGCCGGCCTTTTCGGTACAGCACCACCCGGAAGCCTCGCCCGGCCCGCGCGACAGCCACTATCTCTTCCGCCGCTTCGTCGAATCGATGGCGGAGGCGAAGAAGGCCGCCGGCGCATAAGGAGCGCCGGTCAGTTGTTCTTGGCGGGCGCCGGCGCGTCGTCCGGCTGGGCAGGCACGGTGAAGTGAAATATGGCTCCGTGCGGTCGACTTGCGGTCACCCACAACTGCCCGCCGTGGACCTCGATAATCGACCGGCAAATCGACAGCCCCATCCCCATGCCGTGCGCTTTGGTCGTAAACAGCGGTTGGAATATCCGATCGACGGCGTCTGGCCCGACGCCTTTCCCGGAGTCTTGCACCGACACTTCGACGCCGCCGGAGTCGTGGAGCCGGGACGCTACGCGAAGCACCCGGGGCCCGTTGGCGCTGGTCATGGAATCGATCGCGTTCGTTATCAAATTCACCAGCACCTGCTGGAGCTGAACTTGGTCGCCTTCGATCCGCGGCAATGGTTTATTGCAGTCGGATTGAACCGCGACTTGATGCGCCTGCAGTTCATCGCGCATTAGAAACAGAGCCTCGCGGATAACAACGTTGACATCGAGCAAACCGCCGATCCGCGATTCCCGCTTGAAGAGCCCCCGAATATTCTCGATCACCGCCGCCGCACGGCGCCCGTCAGACGCGATGCGCTCCAATGCGGCCCTGGCCTTGTCAAGGTCGGGAGCCGGGTGATCGAGCCACCGCAAACCCACTCCGGCGTTGATCGTCATCGCCGACAGCGGCTGCCTGATCTCGTGAGCAACCGAGGCCGTCACCGCATCGCCGGTCATCAACCGCGCCTCGCGTTCGCGACGCAAAGAGAGAACGACGCGCAGCAGTTCACCGTACAGTGTCGATATTTCCTCTAGCAGGACAAGGAGAACGAGACTGCCGGAGAGCAGCCCGTAAACTCGCCCAGCATACCAGCCGAGGCTGAAGCGGACCGGCACAGGAAAGGAGATGAGGGCGATCTCGATCAGAGATGCGCACAGGACCACCATAAGCCAAAGATCGAGGACTGAACGATGCCGCAGCCACAGCAAGCCGAGCGTCAGGACGATCAGAGCCGCAGTTGATCCGGCGACGTAAAGCCAGCGATCGGAAAGCCGGACCGCATCCAGCATGAGGCTGGGCAAGAGCGGATCGCCCGCCGTGACCAGCGCCGTCGCGCCACAGACGAGGGCAACAACGCAGCCGATGCTCGCAAAGATCGGGGCCCGCATGGAGCCTTGCAAACGCCTGATCGGGGCCGCATCCTTCAGCAGCGTGTAGGCGATCACGGAAACAGCGAAGCCAGCGTGCCAAAGGACATAGAGCCAAGCGGTGCTCTGAAGGCCGGCGCTCAGCAGCCCGCTCGGCGCAAAGATGCCAGGAAACGTAAGCATCCAAGGGATGGCGACGAGCCCTGTAAGGAGATAGCCGCTTGCAAGGGCTTGCAGCGCGCGTGAACGCAGGATGGAAAACTGCGCGAAGAGCAAGGCCGCCGTTATCGAGTCGTTGACGAAAATTGCCGCGCCATAGGCGGGGATGAAGGCGTCGAATCGCATGAGCGGCAGGCTTGAAAGAGGCCCTGCCGCGATCACGAAGCCCACAATCAGCACCAGAACGACGCCTAGCGCGAGCCGCTTTTGGGCTGCGCTCGGCGCAATATTCGACAGCACGAACTCATGCCCGCTTGGGCCGGGCGCTGACGTTTCCATAAGCGAGGCGCCTCTTCCAAACATAGAAGGTGGAGCTCAATCTGACAGTACCGACCTCGATCTTGGTTCCGTTTGCGGCGCCGTGACGGCGCCCCTCCGAGCCGCCTGGGCTCGCGCCGATACGGCGCGCTAGCGCGACAGCTCCTCGGCTAGCCCCTTCATAAAAGCGATGCAGGCTGAAAGCTGCGAAGCGGCGACATATTCGTCCGGCTTGTGGGCCTGGTCGATCGAGCCCGGCCCGCAGACGACCGTAGGCAGGCCCGCCCGCTGGAAATGTCCCGCTTCGGTCGCGAAGGACACTGCGGCCAATCGGTTGGACTGGGTGAGGCGAAGCGCCAGCGTCGCCGCAGCGTCATTGTCCTTCGCCGCGAGGCCTGGAACGTCGACGTCGAGGAACGTTTCAATCTTAGGGCCGCTGACGAAGCGGGTGAGGCGCGGCAGCGCGACCTCGTCGACGAAGGCCTGCACCATACTCGCCGCCTCCGCGCTCGGAACGCCCGGCAATCCGCGGAACTCCCAATCGAACACGCACTCGCGCGCGAGGATGTTGCGCGCCGTCCCGCCGTGGATCGTGCCCACGTGCAGCGTCGAATAGGGCGGATCGAAGCGCGCGTCTTGCAGCGCTGGCGCCTCGAACCCGCGAGCGAGCCGGCCGATCTCGCTCACGATGTCGCAGCCGACGGCGACTGCGCTCGCGCCAAGGGCGGGCTTCGACGAATGGGCTTCGTGGCCGGTGACGATCGTGCGGAAGGTCGCGACGCCCTTGTGCGCATCGGCGACCTCCATCATCGTCGGCTCGCCGACAATCGCCAGGGCGGGCCGCGGCGTCTCGCGTGCGAACCTCGCGATGAGATCGAGCGAGCCGAGGCAGGTGGTCTCCTCGTCGTAGCTCAGCAGAATGTGGATCGGCCGCTTGAGGTCGGCGGCCTGGAAAAAGGGGACCATCGCCAGCGCGACGGCGTCGAAGCCCTTCATGTCGCAGGCGCCGCGGCCATAAAGGCGCCCGTCCGTCTCACGCAGTTCGAACGGATCGCCGCTCCAGGCCTGGCCGACGACCGGGACGACGTCGGTGTGGCCGGAAAGGACTGCGCCGCCCGCGACCGACGGCCCAACGGTCGCCATCAGCGCCGCCTTGTCGCCGGCGGCGTTCGGCGCACGCCAGGTCTTGACGCCAAGCGAACGCAGATAGTCTTCGACGTAATCGACGAGCGGAAGATTGGAGCGATCGCTCACAGTGTCGAATGCGATGAGGCGCTGCAGGATGGTCCTGACGCGGGCCTCGATGTCGGCGCTCATGCCTTGCTCCGTGGCGATGCTCGCGCGCGATCATAGAGAGCCTCGCCGCAGAGTCGAGCAGTGGGCCATCGCGCGGCGCCGCGATTGGCATGCGCCTAAGCGACGACGACCCGGTTGCGCCCCTCTTCCTTGGCGCGGTAGAGCGCTTCGTCGGCGCGCTTGAACAAGTCCGCCGCGGTTTCCCTAGGGCGCAATTGCGCGACGCCGAAGGAGGCGGTCACCGCGCCGAGCGGCGCCCCGCTGGCCCCCACCACCCATTTCTTGGTCTCGAGCTGCTTTCGGATCTGTTCGGCGATCGCGCTGGCGCCGGCCGTGGGCTTGTCCGGCGTTATGATGGCGAACTCTTCGCCGCCGACCCGCGCCACCGTCTCCCCTTCCTGCGTGTTGGTGGAGAGGATTTCGCTGAAGAGCTTGAGCACCATGTCGCCGACGGGATGGCCGAACTTGTCGTTGATCGTCTTGAAGCGATCGAGGTCGCACACCACGAGGCAGAGATCGCCCGCCTCGGCCTTGTGCGCCATCGCCTCTCCGAGTTTCTGATCGAAGAAGCGGCGGTTGCCGAGCGAGGTCAACGGATCGCGTAGCGCCTTGTCGTTGGCCTCGGCGAGACTCCAGCGCAACTTCTCGATCTTGGCGACGGAATCGTCGAGATTGCGCGACAAGTCGTCCATCCGCGCCTGAATCTTTCGGTTCTCTTCGATCAGCGAAAGAACCACGGCGCGGATTTCCTGCGGGCTTTCGAGCAGCGGCAGATCCTCGTTGGCGCGGGCGAGCGAATCCGAATAGCTGGAATTGGCGCGCATATGGGCCTTCAGCATCCGAACGACCGCCCCGACGTCCGCGGCGAAGCGATGTTCCAGACTTCGGGTCTTGGACTCCGCGCGGACGCCGTCCTGAGCTGACGAAGCCGTCGCTGCGTTGAACTCACTGAGCCCGATTCCGGCGACGCCAAGCGCGATGAGGCCGAAGACGCAGGCTTCGATGAAGGAATTCTCGGTCGACTGACGCCAGATGAGGGCGCCCAGGACGACGATCCCCGCCATCGTCGCCAACTGAAGGGAGCGCCTCTGGTACGGACCCACGACCATCCCCTCCTCAAGAAGAATGAAACTCGGGAACCCATTGTTCGTTGGGCTGCGAACGGCGCGCTTGTGCCAGCGCACCTGCTCGTGACTTCTGAACGCTTAACCCAGGCCCCAGCCCAAATCGCGAGCCTTCGGCGGCTCGGCCTCGAGAGGCGCGCGGCGCCCCCCTGGCCCCGGCGTCCCGAATCACTTCATTTCACATGAGGAAATGCCTGAATGGTCAGTAAAATACAATCGCCATCGCGCGGATAGCCCCAATTGCCCGCTCGCTCGGGCCGGTCTTCCCCAAGAGGTTGTTTCGCGTATGTTGCACCGCCGCAACCGCTCGGCTGAAGCGGGCGAATTCGAAAGGAAAACATCAAGATGGACGTTCAATTCGAGGGGCGAGTCGCCATTGTCACGGGCGCAGGCGGGGGGCTGGGGCGCCGGCATGCGCTCGAGTTGGCGGCGCGGGGGGCCAAGGTGGTGGTGAACGATTTCGGCGGCTCGGTCGATGGCGCCGGCGGCGCGACGAGCGCCGCGGAGGCGGTCGCGCAGGAGATTCGCGCGGCGGGCGGCGAAGCGATCGCCGACCACGCCTCGGTCACCGATTTCCCCGCTGTCGAGGCGATGGCGGAAAAGGCCATGGCGAAATGGGGACGCATCGACGTGCTGGTCAACAACGCCGGCATTCTGCGCGACAAGAGCTTCGCCAAGATGGAGCTGGAGGACTTTCGCGCCGTGCTCGACGTTCATCTGATGGGCGCGGTCCACTGCACCAAGGCGGTGTGGGAGATCATGCGTGCGCAACAATACGGGCGCATCGTGATGACGACCTCATCGTCCGGCCTCTACGGCAATTTCGGCCAATCCAACTACGGCGCCGCCAAGATGGCGCTGGTCGGGCTGATGCAGACCCTCGCGCTGGAGGGCGCCAAGCACAACATCCGCGTCAACTGCGTCGCGCCGACGGCGGCGACGCGCATGACCGAGAACCTGTTCGGCGCCGAGGCGTTGACGCTGTTCGCGCCGGAGGCGGTGACGCCGGCGGTGCTGGCGCTGGCGAGCGAAGGCGCGCCGAGCCGCGCGATCCTCGCGGCGGGCGCCGGCGGCTTCGAGCGCGCCTATGTCACACTGACGCGCGGCGTCTTCATTCCGCCGGGCCACGACGCCGCCGAGCGCGTGACGGCCGATCTGGCGGCCATCTCCGACCGCAGCGACGAACTCGTGCCGGAGAGCGGTTTCGACCAGGGCAAGCTGGAGATGAGCAAGACGGGGGCCGGCGGCCGTCTGATCTGATTGACTCGGGCGGCTTCGCTCTTAAGCTCGCGCCCCGGTGACGTCGCTCCCGAGGACGCATCGAGGGAGGATTGATGAGCTCAGAGTCGAGCGCCGCGCAGTCGGCCGTCTTGCTGGAATCCCGGGATGGCGGCGTGCTGACGCTGACGCTCAACCGCCCAGGCCGGCTCAACGCCTTCAACGTCGAGTTGCACGCTGCGCTGGCCGCGGCGCTGGGCCGCGCGCGAGATGACGACGATTGCCGCGCGGTGCTGCTGACGGGCGCCGGAAAGGGCTTCTGCGCGGGACAGGACCTCGCTGAGCGCGTCGTCGCTACGGACGCCGCGCCGCCGGATCTCGGCGCGTCGCTCGACAAGCGCTACAACCCGCTCGTCCGCGCGATCAGGGCATTGCCGAAGCCGATCGTCTGCGCGGTCAACGGCGCGGCGGCGGGCGCCGGCGCCAGCATCGCGCTCGCCTGCGACATCGTGCTGGCGGCGAGGTCGGCGATGTTCCTGCAAGCCTTCGCGCGCATCGGGCTGACCGCCGACGCCGGGGGGACGTGGATTCTGCCGCGTCTGATTGGGCACGCGCGCGCCCGGGCCGCCATGATGCTCGCGGAGCCGATCGGCGCCGATCAGGCGGAGGCCTGGGGCATGATCCACCGCGCGGTCGACGACGACCTGCTGATGGGCGAAGCGCACGCCCTCGCGCGAAAACTGGCGGCCGGCCCGACTTACGCTTATGCGCTCATCAAGCAGGCGCTCAACGCTTCGGCGACGAATACGCTCGACGCCCAGCTCGATCTCGAGCGCGACCTCCAGCGCAAGGCGGGGACGTCGAGCGACTACGCCGAGGGCGTGCGCGCCTTCCTGGAGAAGCGGGCGCCGAACTTCACGGGCCGCTCGCCCGCGTCGTGACCCGCGCGCAGCGGCAGTCTGACTGAATTCACGCACGAGATGGCGAACCAAGGGAGGCGGAGATGCGGCGCGTCGGCATGGTGATGGGCATCCGCCCGGAAAAGATCGACGAGTACAAGCGCCTGCACGCCGCGACCTGGCCGGGCGTGCTCGCCAAGATCACGGACTGCAACATGAAGAACTTCTCGATCTTCCTGCGCGAGCCGGAAAACCTGCTGTTCGCCTATTTCGAATATCACGGCGACGATCTCGCGGCCGACAGCGCGCGCATGGCCGCCGACCCGACGACGCAGCAATGGTGGGCGGTTTGCAACCCCTGCCAAAGGCCGCTCGATTCGCGCAAGGAGGGCGAATGGTGGGCGCCGATGGAGGAAGTGTTCTTCCATCCGTGACAAGGCCTCGGGTTCAACGGCCGGTGGGTCGGCCGCCACTGGAATTCGGTCGACTTGTGTCATAGACTTAGTCACGAGATAGATGTGCATCTCGCGACGGAGGTAAGCCATGGCGCTGGCCATCAATGAGATCGCCCCGGACTTCGAAGCCGAGACCACCGAGGGCCGGATCAAGTTCCACGATTGGATCGGCGACCATTGGGCGGTCCTCTTCTCGCACCCGAAAGACTTCACACCGGTCTGCACGACCGAACTCGGCTATATGGCGAAGATCAAGCCGGAGTTCGACAAGCGCGGCGTCAAGATCATCGGCCTCTCGGTCGATCCAGCCGACCGGCACGCCGCCTGGGCGAGCGACATCAAGGAGACCCAGGGCTTTGCGCCCAACTATCCGATGATCGCCGACATCGACTACAACGTCTCCAAGCTCTACGGCATGTTGCCGGCGCCGGTGTCTGGCGATCCGACGCAGCGCACCGCCGCCGACAATCAGACCGTGCGCAACGTCTTCGTCATCGGGCCGGACAAGAAGATCAAGCTGATCCTGATCTACCCCATGACCACGGGACGCAACTTCGACGAAGTGCTGCGCGTGATCGACTCGCTGCAACTGACCGCCAAGTTCAAGGTGGCGACGCCAGCCAACTGGCAAAACGGCGAGGACGTCATCATCTCCGGCTCGGTCAGCGACGAGGACGCGCGCAAGACCTATCCGCAGGGATGGACCGCGCCGAAGCCCTACATCCGGATCGTGCCGCAGCCGAAGGCGTAGCTCGGGATCCTTCTCCCCTTGCGGGAGACGAAGGAGCGGGTCGCCACCGCTCTCACCTCAGCGCCGCCTCCAGGAGGCCTGCGGCGGCGAGCACGCGCCGGTCGGCGTGCCAGCGGCCGACGATCTGCAAGGCGATCGGCAGGCCCTCCGGCGTCTTGGCGCAGGGCAGCGCGATCGCGGGATGGCCGGTCAGGTTGAAGGGGAACGCGTAGGGATACCATCCCCCCCGCAGCGTGCCTGATGGCTGGCCGTCGATGACGACTGGCCCGTCTGGCAGTTGCGGGCCGAGCGGCAGCGGCGGCGTTGAGAGCACAGGCGACACGATGAAGTCGAACCGCTCGAACTGGCGCTGCACGGCTCGGAACGTCGCGCTGCGCGCGGCGCCCGCGTTCTGCAGATCGATCGCGCTGTGGCGCAGTCCCTTCAAGACCGTCTCGACCAGATGCGGATCGAGCTTCGCCGCGAACCGCGCGAGGTGCGGCGCGACGCGCGAGGCGACACCCAATTCCAGGATCACGAGAAACGTCGGCTCGAGCGAGACGAAGTCCATCTCGATCGGCTCGACGATCGCGCCCAGCGCCTCCATCGTCTTGACCGCCGCGCTGGTCGCCGCGGCGACCCGACTGTCGAGCCGATTGCCGCAACGCTCCAGCCAGGCGACGCGCACGCCCTTGAAGCTGGCGAGCGTCGGCTCCGGCGCCGGCGCGGCTTGGCCGTAGGGATCGCCGAAGTCGGGACCGGCGATCGCCTCGAACAGCAGCGCCGTATCCGCGACATCGCGCGCCATCGGGCCGACGTAGGAATTGGCGGCGAAGAGGTCGGGCGGCTGCAAATTCGCGACGGCGCCGAGCGTGGCCTTGAGGCCGACGACGCCGCAGCACGCCGCGGGAATGCGGATCGAACCGCCGCCGTCGGTGCCGAGCGCCAGCGGCCCCATGCCGGCGGCGACGGCGACGGCGGCGCCGCCGCTCGAGGCGCCGCAGGTGACGCTCTCGTCGATCGGGTTGAGCGTGCGGCCGAAAATCGGCGCGTCGGTCGACTGCTTGTGGCCGAACTCCGGCGTCGTCGTCTTGCCGATGAGGATGGCGCCGGCAGCCTTGGCGCGCGCCACAGCGACCGCGTCCTCCTTGGGCACGTTGTTCTCGAAAATCGCCGAGCCCATCGTGGTGCGCACGCCGGCGGTGTTGGTGAGGTCCTTCACCGAGAACGGCACGCCATGCAGCGGGCCAAGCGGCTCGCCGGCCGCGGCCTTGCGCTCGGCGGCCTCGGCGGCTTCCAGCGCCTGCTCGGCGGCGACGGTGATGAAGGCGTTGAGTTTGGCGCGCTGCGCGATGCGATCGAGCGCGGCTTTCGTCGCCTCCACGGGCGAGATCTCGCGCGCCCGGATTGCGCGAGCGAGCGCGACCGCGTTCATGTCTGCGATATCATTCATGGCAGGTCCTCCCGCGGGCGCGGCCCGCACTCACAACATCCAGCGGCCGCCGTCGATCAGGATCGTCTGGCCCGTCACGAAGCGCGCCTCGCGGCTGGCGAGATAAGCGACGAGGCCGGCAACGTCCTCGGGCGCGGCGATGAAGCCGGCGGGCGTGTCGCGGCGCAGCTTGTCCAGGATTTCCGGGGCGATGCGCTCATGCGCGCGGGTCGACACGGCGCCGGGCGCAACCGCATTGACGGTGACGCCGTCGGCGGCGAGTTCACGCGCCAGCGCGCGGGTAAAGCCGACAAGGCCCATTTTCGCGGTCGCGTAGTCGACGAGGCCGGCGTCGCCGGCGAAGGCCGCATCGCTCGAGATGTTGACGACGCGCCCGTAACGACGCGCCTTCATGCCCGGCGCGACGAGGCGCGTCAGGCGCAGCGAGGTCAGCAGCGAGACTTCGAGAACGAAGCGCCAGACCTCTTCGCCGGACTCGACGAACGGTCCGCCGCGCTCGCGCGCGCTCTGGCCGACATTGTTGACCAGCGCGTCAATCGGACCGAGCTTCTTTTCGCAATCGGCGACGAATTGGCGCAGCGTGGATTCGTCCGTGCAGTCTCCAGCGCGGATCAAAGTCGAGGACGCCGGCAGATCGGCGAAGGCGCGCTCGAGCGGCTCGGCCTCGAGATCGACGACGGCGATCCGCGCCCCCTCCTCCGCCAGCCGGCGCGCGATCGCGGCGCCGATGCCGTTGGCGGCGCCCGTCACCATCGCGACGGCGCCCTGGAAACGGTCGAGGCTCAATGAAAGCTCCTTCCGCCGTCGGCGGCGAGCGCCGTTCCGGTGACGTAGCTCGATGCGGCGCTCGACAGGAACAGGATGCTGCTGGCCATCTCCTCGGGGTCGGCGATGCGTTTCAGCGCGTAGCGATCCTTGATCTCCGCCCGCGAGGCGTCGGGATCCGGCGCCGTCTCAAAACTCGTGCGGAATAGCGCCGTCTCGACGGCGCCTGGGCAGAGCGCATTGACGCGCACGCCCCGCGGCGCAAGTTCGGCGGCGAGCGTCTTGGCGAACATCACCAGCGCGGCCTTGGAAGCGCAATAAGCGGTGCGGTCGGCGAGCGGACGCAAGGCTGCGGCCGAGGCGACGAGGACGATCGTTCCGCCCTCAGGCGCAAAATAGCGCAGCGCGGCGCGGCAGACTCGCATCGCCCCGTTCACATTGACATCGAAGACGCGGTCCCAATCCTCGTCGCACGTGTCGACAAGCTTGGCGAGGAGATCGACGCCCGCGCAATAGACGACGCCGTCGATGCCGCCGAGCGCGGCGGCCGCCGTCGCGACGCCGGCCTCGACGTCGGCTTTCGAGCGCACGTCGGCGCGCCTGCTGAAAGTCGGCGCGACGCGGTCGCTCTCGTGACGCCATTCGTCGCGGTCGAGCACTCCGACGCGCGCGCCCTCCTCGAGGCACTGCCGGACCGTCGCGCGTCCAATGCCCGCCGCGCCGCCGACGACGAGAACGCGCCGACCCGTCATCGTCGCTTTCATCGCGCCGCCCTCAAGCTGGGACGCATTTCGTCGGTGATCTCGTCGCACCGGCCCATCCAGACGCCGCCGCGCGCCAAAGCGTGTTTGATGAGGCCCTCGAGCACGGTCAGCCGCGAGGGCTGGCCGATGATTTGGGGATGCATGCCGACCATCATCATGCGGTCCTCAGCGTAGAGAACGTCGAATTCGGTCGTCCACGATTCCAGCACCGAGGACGGGGGATGCATGGTGCGGCCCGGCAGCACGATCGAATATTGGAAGAAGGGCGCGTCATCGAGCACCCATCGGAACGGCAGCTCGACGATGTCCGTGCGCTCGCCGTCGATCTCGAGCAGGTAGGGCGAATCGTCGTCGAAGAAGTTGGAGGAATAGTCGAAGCCATATTCCTTCAGGAGCGGCAGGCTGATCGGGCTGAGCTCGGCGGCGGGCGAACGCCAGCCGCGCGGCGCGCGCCCCGTCGCCCGCTTGATCGCCTCGATGCCTTTCTCCATCTCCTCGCGCTCCTGGTCGGGCGTCAGGCCGATGATCCAGGCATGGGTGTGGCTGTGGTGCGCGATCTCGTGCCCGTCCTTGAGGATGGCTTCGATCACACGGGGGCGCTGCTCGACGATGACGCCGGGAACGAAGAAGGTCGAGCGGAGATCGTAACGGCGCAGCAAGTCGAGCACGCGCCAGACGCCGACCTTCCAACCGTAAGCGCCTTGCGACATCAGAATCGGCCGCTTGGCGTAGCTCGGATCGCGCGCCGTCCACATCGTCTCGGCGTCGAGATCGAAGGTGAGAAAGAGCGGAAAGCCGCGGCTGGTCAAAGGCATATGTCAGTCCTCACACTAAGCGGCGCGCGCCCCCGAGGCGCTCGACGAGCGCAAGGAGGACGATCGTCGCAACGATCAGCAGGGTGGAGATGGCGGCGATCGAGGGGTCGACGCCGAGGTCGATCGCCGAGAAGATCGTCACCGGCAACGTCGCCTGGCCGGGCGGCAGCAAGAACAGGGTGACCGACGCTTCGTCGAACGAAGTGATGAAGGCGAAGATGAAGCCCGCGAGCAGCGACATGCGCGTCAGCGGCAGGACGACCAGCATGAATGCGGAGAAACGGTTCGCGCCGAGCACGCGCGCCGCCTCCTCCAGCGTCGGATCGAGGCCCGCAAGACCAGCGAGCGCCGTGCGCACGACATAGGGCGTGACGATCACGACATGGGCCAGCACGAGAATGGCGAAATTGCCGCGCAAGCCGAGCGCGCTCATATATTGCAGCAGCGCGACGCCGATCACGACGGCGGGAAAGATGAGCGGCGACAGGACGAAGCTGGAAATCGCGCCGCTGAACGGGACCCAGCGGTGGTGCAACGCGTAGCAGGCCGGGATCGCCAACAGCACCGCAACGACGGTCGCGCAGACCGCGAGTTCGAGGCTGAAGACGATCGCCGTGAGGTAAGTCGGATCGCCAAGCGCCTGCGCGAACCAGCGCAATGTCCAGCCTTGGGGCGGGATCGTCAGATAGGCGGTCGCGCTGAACGAGGCGAAGACGACGACCACCACCGGCAGCATGAGGAAGACGAGCGCCGCGGCGGCGGCGAGGCGCAGACTCCAATGGAGCGGACGGTCGTTCATCGCGCGGCCGTCCAGCGCTTGCTGAGCAGGCCGGCGATCGCGACGATCGCCAGCGCGATCACCGTCAGCACGAAGGCGAGAGCGGCGCCTGACGGCCAGTCGAGATCGCTGAGAAACTCGTCGTAGATAACCGTCGCCATCACCTTGTAGGCGGGGCCGCCGAGCAGGCGCGGCGTCACAAGCGCGCTGATCGTCAGCACGAAGACGAGCACCGAACCGGCGAACATGCCGGGGGCCGTAAGCGGCAGGGTGACGAGGAAGAAGGTCTTCATCGGACCCGCGCCGAGCGTCGCCGCAGCGGCTTCGGCGTCCTTCGGCAGCGCCTGAAGCGCGGCGACCAACACCAGCACCATGAAGGGCAGATAGATGTGCGTCAGCCCGATGATGAGGCCGGTGAGGTTGAACATCAGCTTGAGCGGCGCGTCGACGACATGCATCGCGAGAAGCGCGTTGTTGAGGAGGCCGTGGTTGGCGAGCAGCGCGATCCAGCCGAACGAGCGCACGACGATATTGAGCAGCAGGGGGAAGATGACAAGCAGCGTCAGCCAGCTCCGCGCCGCGCCGGTCGAACGCGCCAGCACGTAAGCGAGGGGATAGCCGACGACGAGGCAGATCAGCGTGACCAGCGCGCCCATCGTGAAGGTGCGCGCGAGCACCTCGTGGAAATAGGGATCGGTGACGATCTGCGTGTAATTCTCGAAGGTCCAGCCCGAGGACGTCCCGGCGCCCGGATCGTAGTGACGCAGGCTCGTCGGGGCCATCAGCAAGATGGGCGCGACGAACACGCCGAGCAGCACGAGCCCCAACGGCGCCGTCAGCAGATAGCCCGCGGGACGCTGCGTCGCCATCGCGTCAGGCCTCGCTCGCGCCGAGGAACACCCATTGCGGGTCGATGGAAACGCGCACCGCGGCGCCGACGGGCGGATCGTCCTGCTGGGCGCCGACGTCGCATTCCGCAATCAGCTCGGCGCCGCCTTCGAGACGCACCACGCGTTCGATGCGCTCGCCTGAAAAGGAGCGCATCACGATCGTTCCGGGAAGGCCGGCGGCGCAATCGCCTGCCGCGACGCGCACCGCCTGCCGGCGGATGATGACGTCGACATCGGCGCCGACAAGGTCGCGCCGCTCGGCGCTCAACAAAGTCGCGCCGCCATCGAGGCGGACCCGCGTGCCGTCGCCCTCGCAGCCGTCGACGCGGCCGCGCAGCCGGTTCGAGCGGCCGATGAAGCCCGCGACGAAGGCGTTGGCGGGCTTGCGATAGATTTCGTCCGGCGCGCCGACTTGTTGCACGACGCCCTGATCGAGCACGCAGACCCTGTCCGACAGCGACAGCGCCTCCGCCTGATCGTGCGTGACGAAGAGGCTGGTGATCTTCAGCGCTTGCTGCAGGCGCTTGATCTCGAATTGCATTTCGTCGCGCAGCGCCGCGTCGAGATTCGAGAGCGGCTCGTCGAGCAGGAGAATGTTGGGCCGCGGCGCGATCGAACGGGCGAGCGCGACGCGCTGTTGTTGGCCGCCGGAGAGTTGGCGCGGCAAACGATCGGCGAGCGGCGCGAGCCGCACCAGCGCGAGCGCCTCGTCGACGCGCTGGCGCAACGCCGCCCCGCGCACGCCCTGCCGCCGCAGTCCGAACGCGACATTGTCGAAGACGGAGAGATGCGGAAACAGCGCATAGGACTGGAACACCAGGCCGAGCTTGCGCTTATGGGCCGGAAGCGGCGTCACGTCGCGCCCGTCGATCAGCACCTGACCGCCGCTCGGCTCGATGAGGCCGGCGATCATGCGCAGGACCGTCGTCTTGCCGCAGCCGGAAGGCCCAAGCAGGGCGATGAACTCGCCGGACGCTACGCTCAGATCGACGCCGCGAACGACGGGGACATCCCTGTAGCTCTTGGCGAGGGCGCGAAGGACGAGTTCGGACATCGCTGGGCTCTTCGGGTCACTGCGCCACTTCGCGCTGCCAGCGCCGCGTCCACTCGACCAGATGGCTCGCGACCGTCGTCGGGTCCGGGAACCACAGGTTTTTGTAGTTGTCGCCGGTCGGCACGACCTTCTTGACCTTGTCGCTCAGGGTGACCTTGAGATTGACCGGCGCGGCGTATTCGCGGGCGCTGAAGCAGGTCTGGTTTTCGGTCGACAGGACGGTGTCGACGTATTTCAGCGCCAGATCCGGATGCGGCGCGCCCTTGGGGATGACGAGAACCGGCTTGATGCCGACGGCGCCCTCTTTGGGATAGGCGACGGCGAGGTCGAGCCCTTTGTCGATCTGTGCGCCGACGCGATCGGGATACCAGGGCGCGATCACGACGTCGCCGCGTTGAAACAGCGAGACGAGCTGGTCGGCCTGCGTGTAGAGCGTGACGGCGTTTGGCGCCAACTGCTTGAGCGCGGCAAAGCCTGGATCGAGGTTGTCGAGCGTCCCGCCACGCATCTTGTTCACGGCGAGGAGGAACTGCATGCCTGACGTGCCGGTGATGTCGCCGATCGCCAGGCGCCCCTTGTATTTGGGATCGAACAGATCGTTCCAGGACGTCGGCGGAGTCGTGACGACCTTGGGGTTGTAGGCGATCGCCGTTGCGGAGACTTCGAAGGCGACGTAGCTGTTGTGCGGACCGAAGGCGGACTTGTCGAGATCGGGATAGCTCGTGAGCTTAGCCGTGTCGATCGGCTCGATCAGACCTTCCTTATCGAGCTGCGCAGCGAGGGAATTGTCGACATAGGCGACATCGTAGGTCGGCCTGCCGGCCATTGCGCGGATGGCGGCCGCGTGTTGCACGGAATTTCCCAGTTGCACCGCAACCTTGGCGCCGGTCGCCTTCTCGAAAGGCTCGATGTTGCAGGTCTTTGTGTCCGCGGCGAAGGTGCCCCCGAAGGTCGCGACCACGAGGTCGTCGGCGCGCGCCGACTGCGCCAGCGTGGCGGCGCTCAAAATGGCGATCAGGGCGGCGGCCGGTCGGAACATCCTCATCTGGGTCTCCCCTTTGTCGCGCGGCGACTGCTCGGGTTCGCGCTGCCGGACGAGCTTAGGCGAGTTCATTTCATCTTTCAAGAAAGATAGTTTCATCATATCTTGCCTTGATCGCGTGCAATTTGCACATAAGATCGTGTGCAGATTCGGGTCCGGAGCGGCGTCAGGCGATGACAATCAGGAAGCGAACGACCGGGCGCGAGACGCCGCGCGCAGAGCTCGAGGCCTCGCCCGCCTTCGACCTCGTCGGGCGCGGCATGGCGCAGTGGCGACGCCAAAGGCCGGACATCGATTGCTCGGGCAAGGCGGTCGTCGGACGCGTCCTCTATCTGCAGGAGCCCATCCTGCGCGCCGTCAACGCCGCCCTCGCCGGACATGGCCTGCGCTATGCGGATTACGCCGTGCTCGCGACTTTGCGCGTCGCGGGCGAACCCTACCGCATGTCGCCCTCGCGGTTGCAGGCGACCATGCTGTTCACTTCGGGCGGCGTCTCCAATCTGCTGCGCCGCGTCGAGAAGAAGGGCTATGTGCGTCGCTTGGCCGACCCGGCGGACGGACGCGGCATCCTTGTCGAACTGACCGAGAAGGGCTTTGCGCTCGCCGAGGCGGCGATGGCCGACCACGCTGCGGTCGAGCGGCGGCTTTGCGCGATGCTAAGCGCCGACGAGCAGCACCAGTTGGCGACCCTGCTCAGTCGGATGATCCTGCTCAACGGCGCCGCGGACTTCAGTCTGGCGGACGACGCGGAGGCCGACCGCGGCTGAGAGCAAAGTCAGCGCGGAGCGAAAGCGAGGCGGGCGGATTTCACGCCCATCACGACGACGAGCTTGCCGGCCTGGTCGGTCACGCGAATTTGGCCGCCGGTCTCGCCTACGTTCCAGGCGAGTTTGGCGAGTTTGGCCAACATCGTGTGCGACGCTTCCACGTCGAGCGGATGACTGACCGCCACCTTATGGTCCTTCGTCAGCACGTTGACTTGGTAGGTCGCCATGCCACCCCTCGTGTTTCACCGGGGCCCGCCATAGGGTCCTACCGGCGAACGCGAAGGGGGAACGATTGGTTCCCGAGCCGTTAAGGATTTTTTTACCGCCGGTCGCCGCTGGCCGGTTCGCACGTCAAAAGCCCGTTAATTCCCTGATGACATAAGGGGTTGGCCGATCGCTACTGGCTGCGCGCGGTCAGCCGTTTCGCCAATCAGCAGGGCGGTGAGCCTCGTTTTGCGCATCAAGGTCGCGGCGCCGAGCGTGCCTGGCAGAACGACCAGGAAAACGATCAAAGCCTTCAGGACCGCAGGCAGCGGGACATCCAATCAAAGCGTATTGTATCCACACGACCGGCGCGTAATGCAGCACGTAAATGCCGAGCGCATTGCTCGAGAGAAGGTCGAGCGGCTTCGAAACGACGACGCCGAACCGGATGGCGGCAAACGGCGGCAGATCGAACGAGAACGTCGGCGCCTTGGTCGAGCCGAGATAGGCGATGCAGGAGTGGACGCAGCACAACCGGTCGCCGGAGGGGTTCGGCGACCGTTCCGTTTGGCGACGCCCGAGTCATCCTCAGCGGATTCCGGGCGATCGGGCTATCGCATCAGCGATACCAGCAGTGGCCAACCCTGTCGCACACCCGCTCGTGCGGGTAGAGAAACCACGGTCCGAGGCAGAAATTGTACCAATGATACCCTGTCTCACCAAAGCGATAGCAGCCGCCCTCCGCGCTGGCGGGCGCCGAGGCCGCGACTGACAAGGCCGATACCGCCGCAACAACCATGACGATCTTAAGCATGGATCCGACTCCACCTTTAGGGGGCCAGTCGCATTGGGGGATGCTGCGACCGCCCCGGACGCGATCGCCGGCCATGCCGCGTGCAAAAAGCCAGCGCGCTCCCATCGAGAGTGTGCTGCAGTCCACGCTCACACGAAAGACTCGGAATTCACCTAGTGCCTCGATTCACTCATATCGAGGGGTATAGGCTTCTGAGTTTGATGCGTGCGTCGTCGGTTGAGAAGTGCCACTCGGCGACGGCGTGATTTTTGTTTCGGTCGCGGACCCAGGCGGCGACCTCGTCGATGATTGTCTGCTTGTCGGGGATTCGGCGGTCGAGACATTGCGCGGCGAGGACGCCGAGTTCGGATTCGGCCAAGTCGAGCCAAGAACCGTGCTTGGGCGTGTAATGCCATTCGAAGCGCTCGACCAGACGCCTGGCCTCGGCGGCGGGAAAGGCTTCGTAGAGCGACGCGGGGGCGTGGGTGTTGAGATTGTCCTGGACGAGGACGATCGTCTCGGCTTGCGCGAAGTGGACATCGGCCAAGTCTTTCAGAACATGGGCGAAGTCGACGGCGGTGCGGCGGTCGGTGACCTTGACGTTGCGCCAGCCTTCGAGCGGCGCGAACATCATGAACAGGTTGGCTGTGCCGTTGCGCGTGTACTCGTAGTCGATGCGGGCCGGGCGCCCCGACTGCATCGCAACGGGCGCGCGCGTTTCGGCGATGAGCTGCTTGGACGTCTCGTCGACGCAAACCACCGGGCGATTGGGATCGCGAGGCCGCGTATAGACCGCGAGCACATCCTCCATCGCCGCTACGAACGCGCCGCTGGCCTTGGGCGGGATGACCCAATATTTGCGGCGGTGGGGCTGAAGAGCGTTTTTTTGAGCACGCGCTGGATCGTGCTGTCGCTGGCGGCCGCGACGATGCCGAACTCCACGACCTTGCTCTCCAACAGCCGCAAGCTCCAGCGCGCGTATCCCTCGGGCGGCGTGGAGCAGGCCAGGGCGATCAACCGGGCTTCCTTCTCGCCGTCGAAAATTCGCCGCAGGGAGGGCGCGGAGGGCGCCCTGCGGCTCAACACCGCCGCGAGCCCGTCCTCCACCCATTGCTTGCGCACCCGGTAGACCATGGAAACGCTGGTCTCCAGAGCCTCGACGATCCGGCTGTCGCTCCACCCTTCGCCGTCTTCCGAAACGTCGGCCTTCAACAAGATGCGCGCCTTTAAAAGCCGTTGCGCCGCGCTCTTGCCCTTGCGGATCAGCGCGTCGAGCTCGCCGCGCTCCTCCGCGCTCAACCGCACCACATACCGCTTCACCGAAGGCACTCTCGCCGCCATAATTTCCTCCATCGCTCCAGCCGCGATGGATAAGGAATCATTAATTCCTTTCGCAATTATTGAAGCCAGCCACTAGTCGGCGGGGCGACGTGCGCGGGGATCAATCCATGAGCGTCCGCGACATGGAATGGAGGCCGCCAGGGGGCCTGAAACCGTCATAGCTGACTTGATTGAGTGGCGTGGAACGCAGTCGCCCCGAACCGGTCTCCACCGGGGAGTTCCCCTCCTGCCCGCAAGATGTTGGTTTTGTTGCGTTCGGCTTCGACAGACCTACATTTCGTCACTTTGCGAGGCGTACGGCGACCTCCAAACGTTCTCGGATCGTCGCCGAGAGGCGTTTGATGCCCAACCGATCCTGCATGGCTCTCACAACCTCCTCCTCTTCCAGGATCGTCGCCCGAAGATCAGACGCGAGACTGGCGAGTTCGACGAGGGGAATGTCCGTCGCGTCGCGACGGCTGGCGCCGCGCCAGGCGGGTCGGCTGTCAGGGCCTGCACCTCGCGGCCAGATGATTTCCCGGTCTTCTTCTCGGCTCATCCCGAAGCGGCTCCCCACCGCCTCGCGCACTCTCCCGCGGATGCCGCTCGTCGCCCTCTGAAAGCCATGCGCGCCCGCGATGCGGTCCACAAGGAGATCGAAGAACATGGGCGCTTCCAGAGCGACCGCCTGGTCGACCATCTTTTTCAGCATTTCGATGTATTCGTGATCATAGAACCTGTTCCGGTCGGCCGTGCTAACCGCGCCGACATCTGCGACCTCATATGCTTCTGTCACGGCTTCCGCTAAGCGGAATGCGGTCTGGTCAAGGTCGTAGGCGCCCGCGGGACGATCGGCGTAGGTGATCTGCGGCATGCCCTCCGCTGGCTGCGCCGTGCAGCCCGAAGTTCCCGCCGCCTGCTCCTCCGCGACCAGCACCGGTTCTATTTCACGAGCAAGATGCGCCGGCGCCTCCACCGGCTCCGCTTCTGCGACTTCGACGGCGGGCTCGGCCGTCGTCGCTTGAGCCTGCTTTGCCTCGTCGTCGGCGAGATCTTCAAGCAATTTCTGATGGATTTTCTCCAGCGCGGCGGCGGCGTCGATCCACCACTCCGTGGACCAGATGCGTCGAATGCGCCACCCGAGGTTCGTGAGGTGCATTTCCCGCAGGCGGTCGCGATCACGCGCGGTGGCCGAGCGATGGTAGGTGGCGCCGTCGCATTCGACTCCCGCGAGATAGCGCCCGGGCTCCCGCGGGTGGACGACGCCGAGGTCGACCCGGAAATACGAGACGCCGATCTGCGGGTGAACCTCCCAGCCCCTGGCTTCGAGCGCGCGTTTGACGGCGTCTTCGAATGGGCTTTCCGTAGCGCCTCCGGTCGGGGCGAACGCCTCCGCGATCGCGCGAGTGCCTCGCTGGGCGAACTCAAGGAAATGCCTGAAGTCCGTGACGCCCCGCGCGCTCGTTCGGCCGAGGTCGATCTGCTGAGGGCGCAGCGTCGAGAAGACGACCAGTTCGCGGCGCGCTCTCGTCACGGCGACGTTGAGGCGCCGGTGGCCGCCCTCCCCGTTCAGCGAGGAAATCTGCGTTGTCACACGCCCAGTCTCGTCCGGCCCGACGGCGACCGAGAAGATGATGACGTCGCGCTCGTCGCCCTGCACGTTTTCGATGTTCTTGACGAGAACCGGCTCCTTCGTCTTCTCGCGGTCAAAATGCACGTCGAGGGCTGGATCACTGCGGCGCGCCGCGTCCAACTTGTCCTCGATCAGTTTCTTTTGCTCGGAGTTGAAGGTCACGACGCCGACGCTTTGCGACGACGTGCGGAGGCGCTTCACGACGTCCTCTACGACGGCTTCCGCTTCCTTCCGGTTTACCTTCGCCTTGCCGCGCTCGTAAACGCCACCTGCGACTTCGACGAAGCGGACGGCGGCGTCGCGCGTGACCGGCGAGGGGAACGTGACGAGTTCGCCGCCGTAATACTTGGCGTTGGAGAACGCGATCAGGCTCTCATGCCGGCTACGATAGTGCCAGGTCAGCCTGAGCGCAGAGAGATTCGACGACAAACACTCGTCCAGGATGCTCTGCTGCGTCTGGACGCTCTCCGTATCGTCATCCACCCCGTCCGCGTTGCGCTGGCCGACGCTGGTGGGCGGCAACTGCTCTGGATCGCCAACGACCACCACCTGCGAGCCGCGCGCGATCGCGCCGATCGCGTCCCAGACAGGGACCTGCGAGGCCTCGTCGAACACGACGACATCGAAGGGCTTGGCGTCTGGAGGAAGATACTGCGCGATCGACAGCGGGCTCATCATCACGCACGGCGCAAGGCGCGTGAGCACGGTCGGGATCTTGGCGAATAGCTGGCGCAGCGGGAGATGGCGCGCCCTCTTGTGCACTTCGTGCGCGAGCGCGCCCCACTCCGGGTCGGCGCCGAAGTTCGTCATCGACGGCAATTGACCACCGATCCGCCCGCGCAGGATCTGCCGGGAAAGCTGCCCCACCCTCTCGTCGGCCGCCTTAAAGGCCTCGATCAGGGCGTCGTGCTGCTCAGCGAGGAACCCGCTGAGGATGGGATCGCCGTTGACGATCTCTTCGGCGCACCATTTCGCGTAGGCGTATTCGAAGACTGGCGAGATGCGGTCCGCCGTAACGACCCCGGCCTCGACCACGTCGACGAGCGGGGCGAGGCCTTGCTGGCGCGCGGTCGAAGCGGCGGCCCGCCACTTCGCCCAGGGCTGGGCCCGGTTCAGGTTGACCGTCCAGCGCGACAGGTTCTCAACGAGGGCTTCGATCCAGCCGGCGCGAAGCTCGACCAGCTTCTCAGGTTCCGATAGGCCAAGGCAAATCCCCAGTTCGTTCCCGGTCGCCCGCGCGGCGGTCCAGGCCGTCGCAAACGCCTCGAAAGCGACGCGGGCTGCCCCACCGGCGGCGAACAGATGCGCGTAGGTCGTCAGGAGGCCCACGCAGTGCTGGCGGAGGTCGTCGGCGTTCCCGTTCCGCGCGCCCAGGGCTTGAAGCGCTTCTCCCATTCGGCCAGCCCAGGCGATGAGAGGCTCAAACCGGGCCGGGTCGGTTTTCTCGCCCCTCCAAAGACCCTCCATGCTAGCGAAGGCGGGCTCCAGCCGCTCCAAGGTCGAGAGCAACGGGCCCATGGCCTGAAGAATGACAATGTCCCGACCGATATCGGCGGGCACGCCCGCCTGGCAATAGGGCGCGAGGATCTGGCGCGCCTTGTTCTTTGCGCCGCCGCGGAAGAGGATGTTCGAGGCGACTGCGTCGGCCCACTTCCTCTGAAGAACCGCGAGGTCCAGGCGGACGACGGCGGGGTCGTAGACAGTGGACAGCTCGCGCTTCTTCGCCTCGATCTCGTGTAGTGCTGCGGCTGCGCCGCGCAAGGCGCGGACGCGCCGGTCGGCGTCGTCGTCGAGGAGCGCGACCCCATCGAGCGCCTCCGGTTGCATCAGGCGCTCGCCGTAGGCGAGGAGGAGATCCAATTCCGCGGCGCCGGCGATCTCGTCGGTGAACCCGATTGCGCCCTCGAACGCCGCTGCGCTTTGCTGGAGGACGGCGAGGTCGCGCTTCATTCTTGCGGCGAGGCGCGTAAGATCATGCGACCATTGCGGGGTCCATCGCGTCTGCTCGATCCCGCGCAGCGGATGAATGGACGGGTCGCCGACCGCAAGCAGCGCGGTCCTCAAGTCCTCGCAGGTCGCACGCATCTGGGAAAGGACCTCAGGGGGATGCGAGAGGCCGCCCTCCCAGGCCAGCTCGACGTCCGGCAAAACGTCCCGGTCGGCGATCACGCGCCCGAACGCCTCGTAGGCGTTCATGCCGTTTTCGCGTCGCCGGTGCAGCGCGCTGACAAGGGCGTTGAGTTCGTCGCGCTTGGCGCGCAAATCCGTCGTCGCGGCGGTCCAGTCATCCTCGGTGGCCGCGGCGCGCCTTCGCCACGACTGCGCGAGCTGCTCGATCACCTCGCTCTTCTGGGCTTTTGTCGAGTGGCACGCGAGGCAGTACGAGTCGAGGTCGATCTCCTTGAGGCGGCGCTGAACGACTTCAAGCGCCGCCGTCTTTTGCGACACGAAGAGGACAGTCTTGCCGTGCGCGAGGCAATTGACGATCATGTTGGTGATCGTCTGGCTCTTTCCCGTGCCCGGCGGTCCGAACAGCACGAAATCCTTGCCCCGCTGCGCCGCGACGACGGCGGCGAGTTGAGAGGAATCCGCCGATAGCGGCGCAAAGAGTTCGCCTGGATCGACCTCGCGGTCGATGTCGTGCGGGTCGATGAAGTCGCCGCCGCCTCCTCGGTAGGCATGGGTCGGCGTGTCGATGAGGTGCCGCACGACGGGATTGCGCTTGAGGTCCTCGGTGCGGTCGACGATGTCCTTCCACATGAGGTATTTCGTGAACGAGAGGGTCGAGAGCACGATCTTCTCGGACACCTCGAAGCCCTGCACATGCCTGACGTGTTGGCGGACCGCCCTCCAGGCGGCCGACACGTCGAGGTTCGATGCGAACTCCCGCTCGACGTCCGGCATGTCGAGCGCGAAGTCCCTTTTCAGCATCTGCAGCAGGGTCGGATTGAAACGGGGGTCGTCCTCGTGGAGGAGGAGCTTGAAGCCGGAGCGGACACTCTTCCGTTCGAGTCTGACCGGTAGCATCATGAGGGGAGCGAGGCAGGGCGAGCCGCCGGTCTGCTGCGTCCACTTCAGGAAGCCGAGACAGAGGTAGAGGATGTTCGCGCCGCCCTCTTCGAACGCAAGTCGGGAGGCGCGGTAAAGTTCGGTAAGGCGCGTCTCGATCTCGTCGTCCGAAACCTGCGAATGAAGTTCGTCGCGGCCGAGCGCGTCGAGGAGCGCATCGCGCCTCAGATCCGCGTTCTCTCGCAGCCGGAGAAGCTCGGGATCGCGCCCGTCGGAGCCGTCGAGAACCTTGCTTCGCCCGAATATCTTGAAGCCCCTGCCCCCTGAGAGCCCTGCCACGAGCTTCGGCGCATCGGGGCACTCCAGCCCGATGGTCGCTTTGCTTTCCCTAAAGTTGAGAAGCCGGTTGCGAAGCGAGAGATCAAGGAGGCTGGACTTCCACTGTTCCAGTCGATCCTTGGGCCGTTCGGTCTCCGGCGCGCTGCGGTCGAGATCCTCTTCGAATGCGGGCGGCTCCTCGATTTCGGCGACCTGCGCTGGGCCCGTCCGAGGCTGCGCTGCCGGCAAGGAGCCGTCCAAGCTCAATGGCCGCACCTTCACAGTGCGCGCACGCTTGATATCGACGGCGAGCTCGAACGCCTTTTCGGCGTCCTCGGCGACGTGCTTCTTCGCAAGGTCGACCGCTTGTCGGAAGCGCGCCGGATTCTGCCCGGTCATCGCGGTCGTCTCGACGAGGACGATCTCGTCGAGGTCGACGCGTTTGCGGATAGTCTGCACATCCTCGACGACAGCGGTCGTGAAGTCCTCGTCGACCAGCCAGACGCCAGCAAAGGCGTGCCCCGAGGTCAGCACGACGAGCGGATTGAGGCCGGCCTGCTCCAGGCAGGAAGCGTAGAACAGAGTCAGGTCGAGGCATGTCCCGATCCGTCGGGCGAGGATGTCGCCCGGCCCTCGCACGGGCTGGCCTTCGCGCTCGAAGCTCTTCGGCGGCAGCGCGTAGCTGATGCCGTGCCCGACGATCGCGGCCCATATCGCTTCGGCTATCTCCCAGGCGCGCGCCTTCTTTTTGATTTTGTATCCGTCGATGGCGGAGTCTCGGCCCGCTTTCGCCAGTTTGTCGGCAGCTTCCCGAAGGATCACGTCGACGTTAGGATCGTTCGGTCGGACGAAGGCGGCGAGGAGTTCAGGCGCTGACCCGACACCCCCCCAATGGTTTGGGGGCAGCAGGTTGACCTCGACGTTCCGCGAGGCGACCTCCCTGCCCTGCGATGTGACGCGGACCTTCAGTTCGGCGCGGCGCGACGCGGTCAGACCGGCAAGGAACCCGTGGTCGAGCTTGATGTCGACGAGTCGCAGGTGATGGTCGGACTTCGGCGCAACCGACGCGAGGCGCCAAACGCCCGGAGACACGAAGGGCGGTTCCGATGTGAGGTGCGCCTCGACGTCGCGAAGTTCCTCAGCCTTGCCATTCTTGATCGCGAGGTCGCGGATGATCGGAACCGCGTTCTGGTAGAATGCAAGGTTGACGTTCGCGGCGATCGAGCACTCGATCTGGACCCCGGCTTCTGTCGCAACTAAAGGCTCGGACATGCCGGTGTCCGACGTCACCCCTGCTGTCATCTAGGCGCATCCCCAAGGCCGCCCATCGGCGTCGGCCGCAGAATGTCGGATGCAATCGCCAAATGGAAGGGCGGCCTTCTATTTTAGGGTTCCGACGGTTGCCGGGAAGCGAATCCCTATTCGCAGGCGCTGCTCTCAGCGCATCTGTTTCCGATCCGAGCCATCGGCGCGTCGATTATCCCATCGCCTCGGCGTTGCAGGGCGAAATCCCAGAGCCCGATCGACCTGCCGGCCGGCTGCTATCTCGCGAGCCGCTGCCCGCACGCCAATGACGCCTGCCGCGCGGCGCCGCCGCTGCTCGAAACCTGCGCGGACGGGGGCGTCGTGCGCTGCCATCGCGTCGTCGCCGGCGAGATCGGCGTCCCCGAGCCTTGAGCGCGGCATACTCGCAGCAGCGACTCCCAGTTCGATGACAAATCCCGTGACATGCAGGGAAGCGAACGCCATCTATGCCCTTTGCGGGCGAGAAATTCGGCAAGCTCGTGCTGCAGGTCGCCGATGCCTGAGGACAGCGATCAAAGGTTGACGTCGAACCCGAATTCCCGCTTGACCGCCGCGTTGTACTCTTCGTCGCTCGCGGCCGCCGCGGCGACGATTTCCTCGTCCGTCTTGCTTGCTCGCCACTTGAGGACCGCCAATGCGTCAGGGCCGACAGGGTACCGAAGCTGCCAACTGTCGCTCCCGACGATCTGCCGAATTTGCTCACCGACGACGTAGGGCGATATCGGCTTTGTCAGCGACGCGGCGTACATTGCCATCAGTCGCCGGCTGTGTGGATATGGACTGTCTTTCGGCAACGGGCTCAGTTTGCCGAATATCGGCGTGGCGATGACGCCGGGTTCGATGATGGCCACCCGGATGTTGAATGCCTTCATCTCCTGCGCCAGACACTCGCTCACCGCCTCAAGAGCCCATTTGGAAGCGCCGTAGGGAGCCTGACCAGCCTTAGCTATTCGGCCGGCAATTGAAGTCACATTGACAATGCAACCATGCCGGCGCTCGCGCATGCTCGGTGTCACCGCCTTGATACAGCGCAGGGCGCCGAAAAAATTGGTCTCCATGAGTTGGCGGAAGACATCCATCGGCGCTTCTTCCACCGATCCTCCGCCGCCTACGCCAGCGTTGTTCACGAGAACGTCGATGCGACCATGCTCCGCCATCGCCCTTTCAACCGCCTCGCTGACAGAGGCATCGCTATCCACATCAAGCGCGGCGACCGCCACGGGGAGCTTCTCTCCCGAAACGATCTTTTGAAGTTCGCCCGCCCCGTCCACGTTTCTCATCGTTGCGATAACCGTGTGTCCGGCGCGAGCAAGGGTCACCGCAGTAGCCAACCCGATGCCGCTACTCGTGCCCGTAACCAATGCGATGGCCATTGTCGCCCTCCTGGATTAGCCGACAGCCCGCCAGATAGTCGCGACCGGCACTATCAGCGCACAAATAGGCCGCACGGCGGCGGAGGAACGGAGCCATAGAGCGACGGCAGCCGCCGAAGATGCCCGCGGAGAGCAGATATTCTCAGTGGGAATTCCGAGGGATGCCCGCGCCGCGAGGCCCGGCGAGAAAACCAAAATCGGCCCCCTCGTCGGCTTGCAACACGCTCTGGACATAAAGGCTCTGATAGCCCGAAGCAGGCTGCGCCGGCGGACGCCAAGCCTCGCGGCGTCTTTCCAATTCGTCCTCAGCGACGTCGAGATGCAAACGACGGTTCGGCACGTCGAGTTCGATCATGTCGCCCTCGCGCACCAGCGCGAGTGCGCCGCCTGCTGCGGCCTCCGGCGCGACATGCAGCACGACCGTGCCGTAGGCGGTGCCGGACATTCGTGCGTCCGAGATACGCACCATATCCGTCACACCCTGAGCGAGGAGTTTCGGCGGCAACCCCATGTTGCCGACCTCCGCCATCCCGGGGTAGCCGCGCGGGCCGCAGTTTTTCAGCACCATCACGCAGTTCGCGTCGATGTCGAGGTCCGGATCGAGGATGCGGCGCTTGTAGTCCTCGATCGTTTCGAAGACGACCGCCCGGCCGCGATGTGTCATCAGGCTCGGCGTTGCGGCCGAGGGCTTAAGAACGGCGCCTTGCGGCGCCAAGTTGCCGCGCAGAACGGCGATGCCGCCTTGGTCCGCGAGCGCATTGTCGAAGTCGCGGATCACCTCCGAATTGTAATTTGGCGCATCTGCAACGTTGTCCCAGACGGCGCTACCGGTCACCGTGAGAGCATTTTTGTTCAGGAGGCCATGCTCGCCCAGGGACCGCATAACCGCCGGCAGGCCGCCGGCATAGTAGAACTCCTCCATTAGGAAGCGGCCGGAAGGCTGAAGATCGACGATCGTCGGCACATCGCGGCCGAAACGGTCCCAATCATCGAGGCCAACGGGAATCCCGATACGACGGGCAATCGCTATCAGATGCAGAACGGCGTTGGTCGAGCCGCCGATCGCCCCGTTCACGCGAATGGCGTTTTGGAACGCCTCAGGCGTCAAGATCTTCGAGAGCCTCAGATCTTCATGCACCATTTCGACGATGCGCCGTCCCGTCAGTTGCGATAGCGCATGGCGGCGCGCATCGACCGCCGGAATGGCGGCGTTGTGGGGCAGCGCGATGCCGAGCGCCTCGACCATGCTGGCCATCGTCGACGCGGTGCCCATGGTCATGCAGCTTCCAGCCGATCGGCTCATGCCGGCTTCTGCCGCCATGAATTCGTCAATGCTCATGCGACCGGCCTTCACCTCTTCGCTGTAGCGCCAGACGACCGTTCCTGAACCGATGCTCTCGCCGCGATAATTGCCGTTGAGCATGGGCCCGCCCGACAGCACGATCGTTGGCAGATCGCACGACGCCGCGCCCATGACGAGCGCCGGCGTGGTCTTGTCGCAGCCCACCAAGAGGACCACGCCGTCGAGCGGATTGGATCGAAGGGACTCCTCGACATCCATTGAGGCAAGGTTGCGATAGAGCATCGCGGTGGGGCGCATATTGGATTCACCCAGCGACATCACTGGGAATTCGAGCGGGAGGCCGCCCGCCTCGAAGACGCCGCGTTTCACCCGCTCCGCAAGATCGCGCAGATGCGCGTTGCACGGCGTCAGTTCCGACCACGTATTGCAGATGCCGATCACAGGTCGACCGTCGAACGCGTCGGCTGGCATGCCCTGATTTTTCATCCAGCTTCGATGCATAAACGCATCCTTGCTAGCGCCGCCAAACCAAGCCTGAGATCGCAACTTTCTGGATTCGGACATTTGCCCAGCCCCTAGTTCAACATGCTTCATGGCTCTGGGATTATTCCACCGCCGACCAGCGCCATCAGGAAATGCTTTTTGCTTTGCGCGACCGTGATGTGGAGTTGGTCATGAAGGTCGTTCGTGCCGATGTCGACGCCGCGTACGAGGCGCCGATTGAACGTCCGGACTGTGCTCCAACTCGAGGGCGATCAGGTGCAGGCTGACACACTCCCGAGTGATCGTCAGAGGACGCCGTACTTCTTGTATACGTCCATCAGCAACCGCCCCTGCTCGAGTTCGGCACGCGTGTTGTTCTCGCCGCTGATCTTGAGCGTGGCGGCCTTGATGACCTCTTCGGCAACATCAATCGGAATGACGACGACGCCATCCGCATCGCCGAAGACCAGATCGCCGGGATGGACAAGCACGCCGCCGCATTTGACCGGCACGTCCATGGCCATCATCTTGCCTCGCCCTTTGCTGTCGAGCGGCCCAATACCGCCGTGGAACAAGGGAAAGCCCATCTTGCGGATGGCGCGGATGTCGCGGACCAACCCGTCCGTTACGCAACCGACCGCGCCGCGGCAGCGCGCGGCGGTGCTCAGAAGCTCTCCCCACGGCGCGATCCGGATCGTAGGCCCGTCGCAGCCGAGCACCGCCACGTCGCCCGGTTTCAGATCGTCGATCAGGGCAATTTCGATCTCATAGGGATTGTCTCCCTCGGGCACAGAAAACGTATTCATGTAATTGCCGGTGCGGGCTCTGCCAAACAGCGGAACCTGTTCATCGAGCGGCCGGACGAACGGCCGCATCGCCTGGTCCATAAGCCCGAAATCGTCGAGAACGTCGGAAAGCACGGCCGAGTAAAGGACGTCCTTGAGGTTCGTCATGTCGATGGCCATGAAAACTACCCTTCTTTGCGCGAACAAGCATGGAGATGATGCAGGTCGTTCGGCGGCAGCCGACCGAAGCCTTGGCCGCCTCGCGGATCGGGCGATCTGGCGGAAAGATCGAAAAGGTTCGTCATGCCAGGGCGCCTTCACGCAACGCGGGTGTGACGTCCTCGAGCGCCAGAGTGAGCCGACCGACAAGAGCGTCGATCTGTTCGTCAGTGATGACATAAGGCGGGCAGATGCCGACGATGTCGCCCATCATGCTGCGAAGTGTGAGTCCTCGCTCTTGCGCCGCCGCGCAGACGAGGGCGGCGGAATTGAATGCTGGCGCAAAGCCGCGCCGCGCGACCGGGTCGGCGGCGAGTTCGACGGCGAAAAGCATGCCTTGCCCCCGGATCTGGCCAACGAAGGGGTGAGATCCCAATTGCTTCTTCAGGCCCGCCTCGAGGCGCGCGCCCTTCTGGCGAACCAGCGCGACGACATCGATTTCCTGATAGACGTCGAGCGCTTCCAGCGCGATCGCCGCGCCGACAGGATGGCCCGAATTTGTGAAGCCGTGGCCAAAGACCGCGCCTGCCTGCTGATCCGCGAGCACTTCGTAGATGCGATCGCCGATCAGTGTCGCGGAAATGGGGAAGTAGGACGAGGACAAAGCTTTCGCCACGGCCATCATGTCCGGGCGCATGCCAACCGTCTCGCACCCAAACCAGTTGCCTGTGCGCCCAAAGCCGCACACCACCTCGTCGTCGAGCATAAGGATGCCGTGCTTGTCGAGCACGGCCTGGATATTGCGGAAATAGTCCGCCGGCGGCACGACCACGCCCCCACCGGCCATGATCGGCTCGGCGATGAACGCGGCGATCGTTTCGGGGCCTTCACCGGCGATGACGGCCTCCAGTTCGGTGGCGAGGCGCTGCGAAAAGGCCTTTTCACTCTCGCCCGGCTCACCTTCACGATAGAGATCCGGGCACCGCACATGGATGAAGCCCGGCAAGGGCAGGCCATAGTCGCGATGCATGTCGGGCAGGCCCGACATGCTCGCCGCAACGATGGTGCTGCCATGGAAGCCGCGGTTGCGGCTGATGACCTTGCGCCGGCCCGGTTCGCCGAGAGCCGCGTGATAGGCCCACGCGAACTTGACCATTGTTTCCGTTGCTTCCGACCCCGAGGTGTTGAGACAGACGCGGTGCAAGCCGTGCGGAGCAAGTTCACCCAATCGCCACGCGAGGTCTGCCGTGTTGTCAGGCGTCCGATGCGCGAAGGTGTGGTAGAAGCCCAGCTTCTCCAGTTGCGCGGCCCCGGCCTTCGCCAGCCGGGGGTGGTTGAACCCGAGCGAAGCACACCACAGGCCGGCCATCCCCTCTATGTAGCGTCGCCCGAAGGCATCTTCGATCTCGGCGCCATCTCCACGAACGATGACGGTGGGGCCGATGTTTTCATGCGTGCGCCAGTTGGTTCGCGGATGCAGGTGGCGCTCGATATCGACCATTGCGAATGAATTGCGAAGATCCGGCATAGAGAGGTCCTTTAGCAGCCAGCCAACCGGGCATGTTCCCGCGCGAGCCGCGGAGGGCGGCGTGGCATCTCGGCTCAGACTTTCCCAACCAGCAATCCGCGCTTTTGGACATCGAATCTGGATTCGATGTATTCGACGAACATTGCGACGGGATAGCTAATGCAGAAGTAGATAATGGCGACCATCGAAAATATTTCAAAATGCTTGAACGTAGCGGAAGCAAGCAACTCGCCGGTAAACATCAAATCCCGCATGGTGATAACCGACACAAGTGCGGAATCCTTGAAGATCGCGACAAAGAAATTGCCTATCGGGGGAATGACAATGCGAAATGCCTGCGGCAGGATGATGCGGCGCATGAGAAGCCGCTTCGACATGCCTAGGGATTGCCCCGCCTCTCTCTGGCCAGCAGGCACCGCCAAGATGCCAGAGCGAAGGACTTCCGCCATGTAGGCGCTGTAGTTGATAGCCAGCCCGAGCACGCCCGACACGAAAGGCGAAAGTACGATCCCGGCATAGGGCAGCACGTAATAGATGCAGAACAATTGCAGAAGAAGCGGCGTGCCGCGAATGAATTGCACATAGGCGGTGGCGACTGCCCGCACCAGCAAGAAGCGCGACAGCCTCGCCAGCCCGAACACCAGCCCTCCCACCAGCGCCAAGACGTAAGCGAGCAGCGAAACCGCAATGGTGATCACCGCGCCCTCAAGCAGTTGAGGGAGGAAAGACAGCATATCTTTCAGGAAGGTCATCGGCGCTCCGTGCTGGCGCTATGGCTCGGCCTTTTCGAGCCGCCTAGAATACCCCGCACAACCGAGTCAGCATGCGCCTGATCCGGTTGCACGAGGGGACGTATCGAGTGTAGTTGCCGAAGGTTACTGTGCTAGTTGTTGTATCCGCCAAGGCCCCATTTTGTCAGGATCTTGCTCATCTCGCCTTGGTCTTCCATCCACTGCAGAGCAGCGTCGAAACCGATACGCAGTTGCACGTCGCCCTGCCGAACTGCATAGCGGCTGTAACCGGCCGGGTTCTTCAACTGATGCGGCTTGTAATTGTCCGACAGCTTCAGGCCCCAGTCGGCGTGATCCTTGATTGTCGCAGCGATGATCGGCTGATCGTGAACGGCCGCGTCGAGCCTGCCGTTCTGAAGATCCTGCGCCATATCGAGCCAAGTCTTGTAGCCCTTGTAGGTGACGCCCGGTGTTTGCTGAATCCACTCGGCATAATTGGTCCCCAAGAGGGCGCCGCAGCTCTTACCCTGCAGGTCGGCGATAGCGGACACTTTGCCGGCCGCGTCGCTCTTGGTCACAAGCCATTCGGAGTAATAATAAATCGGGAACGTGAAGTCGACGACCTTGGCCCGGGCGACGGTATAGTGGATGGAATCGCCTACGATATCGAAGCGGCCATCGAGCAGACCGGGAATCATGCCATCGAAGGGCACGGTGTTTACTGAGACCTTGCCAATGTTCAGCATCTTGGTGGCGAAGCGAAGGATGTCCGCGTCGATACCATTGAATTCATTTGTCTTTTCGTCGAGATAGGAATAGGGCCAGTCGTTGGAGGTACAGAGTTGAAGCTCGCCCTTTTGCTGAATCTTTACTAGGGAATCATCGGCGTGAAACTTCGGCAGCGTAAAGTCCTTGAAGGACGAATTGATCGTAGGCTCGGCCGCTGATGCAGCAGCCTTAGAGACGGCGGGCGCGCCTAACGCTGCTCCGGCCGCCGCTAGACCGCCCGATCGCAACACCGTGCGTCGCGACAACACTGTTGTTCCAGAAAGATTGGAGAGTTTTGACACGCGATTATTTCCTCCTTTTATCTGACATTGCTATTATGACCAAACGCATCTGCGAACGTTGTCGCGATCAACTGGAGGCGGCGACTCCTCCGTTTTGCAGGACCGTTTGAAGAAACTGACGGGTCCGCTTGTTGACGGGCGCGGTGAAGATGTCGGCGGGCGCCCCTCTCTCGACGATCTCGCCGTCCGCCATGAAGACGACCGCGTCCGACACATCACGCGCAAAGCCCATTTCATGGGTGACGACAAGCATCGTCATGCCCTCAGAAGCGAGGTCGCGCATCACCTTCAGCACTTCGCCGACGAGTTCCGGATCGAGCGCACTGGTTGCTTCGTCAAAAAGCATCAGCTTGGGGTTCATCGCCAGGGCGCGGGCGATCGCTACGCGCTGCTGCTGACCTCCGCTAAGCTGATGCGGATAATTGTCCGCTTTGCCGGAAAGGCCGACTTTGGCGAGAAGCGCCATGGCGCGTTCACGCGCCTCGTTGGGCCTTTGACGCAGCACATGAATGGGAGCCTCGACAATATTCCCCACCACCGTGAGATGGGGAAACAGATTGAACGACTGGAACACCATGCCGATACTGGCGCGCGTCGCTTCGATCCGACGATCCGAATCAACGACAACCTTTCCGTCCTTCATGTAACGATAGACGGGTTCGCCCTCGAAATAGATTGTGCCGCTGCTGATCGTCTCGAGATGGTTGACGCAGCGCAGCAGGGTGGATTTTCCTGCGCCGGACGGTCCGATCAGGCAAACGACCTGCCCCTTACGAACATCAAGCGACACGTCGTTCAAAACACGCAGCGGACCGTAGGATTTTGAGATATTTTCCAGATACAGCAGCGAAGACTGGGGAGACGCCGCCGAGGCGCTTGAAGGCTCAGACATTCAGGGCGCCCCTCCTCTTCGACCTGTCCCCACCGGAGCAATGGCTACTCTGGATGGTTGGCCTTCGCCGGATGCTGACCCCTTTCGCAACGGAGCCAAGCATGAAATATTGGCTATCCAAACTGGTTAGCCACTTGAAGCTACGCACTTCCGATTGAGAGTCAAGGGGGGAAAGAAACGGATGTTGAAGCGGAGACGACACTATCAGGTGATCGCTGGCAAAATCGAGGAAATGATCCGTTCCAAATATGAGGATGGCGACCGTCTCCCCGGAGAACGCGACCTTGCCAAACGCTTCCACGCGAGCCGCCCCACGGTTCGAGAAGCTGTCGTCACCCTGGAAATCGCCGGGCTGGTGGAGGTGCGCACGAACAGCGGCATGTACGTTCGTGGCAAGGCGGCAGCCCCTCTCGACGAGGAACACGGACTGCCGCCCTTCGATATCCTGCGGGCTCGAATGCTCGTGGAGCCCGAGGTGGCGGCGCTGGCCGCCAAGAACGCGGCGACCGTCGACTTTGAAAAGATGGAAGCCGGGATCGCACGCATGCGCGAGGAAGACGAGCAAGACAGGCCGACCGAACAGGGCGACCGCATGTTCCATCTTGGTGTTGCCGGGGGATGCGGCAACGCCATGCTGTTTAAACTGGTCGAGCTACTCTGGGACGACCAGCAGCAAAGCCGTCTGTGGCGACAAGCCGACACCTATGCGCGCTCCGCCGAATGCCGTAAATTCTGGATTGAGGAGCATCGCGCCGTGCTCGACGCTATTCGGCAGGGCAAAGCCCACCTCGCCAAGGCTGCGATGCTCCAGCATCTGGAAAGCACGTGGCAGTCCCTTCTCGACGCGGGGCAAAACTAAAGCGGCGCTCGCCGCGCAATACGTTTGCCGGACTGCACGAGAGAACGCCGATAGTGGGGTCAATAGCTGAGGCCGAATCACAGGCTGGAAGTGCGCGCGCACCGTTGACCGGATAGCCAGATTGGCTACCCAGTGGCGCCGAAAAGGGGCCGGCAGACCCTGGGCGTCAGGCGACGACTCTTCCGCCAGATGGCGCTCCGGAAGCCCTGCTTAGAGGACGTGGAATTTCTCGTAAGCCTCCAGGAGGCTGGAGCCATTCCTGACGGCATCGCGGAACTGGTCTTCCTTTCCGGCCTTCTCCAGGGCTTCGGCGAGGACCTGCTCCGACAGTTTCGATGGAACCACTGCGACGCCGTCCTCGTCGGCGACTATGATGTCGCCAGGCTCTATCGTCACGCCGTCAATTTCGACACGAACATCGAACGCGACGACCTTCTGGCGGTTGAAGCTGTCATAGGGCGAGAGGAAGCGCGAGAAGACGGGGAATCCCATCGCTTCGATCTGCGCCACGTCGCGCACGCCGCCATCGGTCACGATTCCCACGGCCCCTCTCCGTATGGCCGCCGTCGTCAGCAATTCTCCCCAGATGCCGGATCTCTCAGAATTGCCGGTCGCGCAGACGACGAACTCATCCGGCTGCAAGCCATCCACAGCCTTGAGTTCAAGTTCGTAGGTGGATGGATCGTCATGCGAAAAATTCATCCACAGAAGCGTCTTGGCATATCCGACGGTCGTCGTCCGGACCGTCCGGGGGACGATGCCCGGCCGCAACGCCTGACGCCTCAGGCCGTGGCTGTCCAGAATATCCAGGACCAGGGCCGTACTCAGCCGTTTCGCGGATTGCATCCATGGCTTGGCGGCGGCGGTAGATTCGATAGGGCTGGCGACCTGGCTCACGATGGTCCCTCTCTGGCGTTCGCTGGATGGAACGAGGCTTGCGACGCTGCCACCGAGCGGTCCCGGCATGCCAACGGTCTCGCCTCGATCGTCCCCGAGTATTGACAGCCCGAATAGACCAGAGGCATTTTCCTCGTAAAGGAACGAGGGTTTCGTACCACGAAAAAATCAGGGGTACTCACGGGTATGCAAACGGCTCGACCAACTGGAGGTTACATCGTCGCCCCGGTCTTCAAGGCGATAAAGGTGCTGGAATTCATCGGAGAGAGCGGCAGGGACGTCTCCCTGACGGAGGTCGCGAATGCCTTAGGCATGCCCAAGACCACCGTCTTCCGTTACCTCCAGACGCTGAGCGCAACCATGTTCCTGCGTCACGATATCGGCCGGGACCGCTACGGCATCGGCATGCGATTCCGGACCCTCGCTCGGACCGACAACAGCCTGCACCGCTTGCGCCAGGTAGCCGTTCCAGTCATGCGGGACTTGAACCGCACCTTCAACGAAACCATCAACCTCGCCATCGAGTTCTGATGGCGAAATCGTGTACATCGAGATTATCGAATCAACCCGCACCCTGCGCATGCAGGCAAGGGTCGGCAGCAGGGATCCGCTGCACACCACATCGCTCGGCAAGGCTGTCCTCGCCCATCTGGGGGACGCCGAACGCGATGCGATCCTCGCCGGGGCGCTGTCCGAACAGACCTATCGTTCCGTCATGGATTCGAACGTGCTTCGCCGCCAGTTGAAGGAAGTGCGCATTCGCGGCTACGCCATGGAAATCGGAGAGAACGAGGACGGCGCCATGTGCATCGGCGTCCCCATTCTCGACGACCTCGCTTATCCGATGGCCGCCCTCAGCCTGTCCGCCCCCGAACAGCGGCAGACCGCCGAACTCATCGCCAGCGCCAGCGATGCCCTCAAGGTGGCCGCCCAGACGATCGCGCAACGAATCGCCGACGGTATAAACCTATGAGGGCACGACACGCCCCGGGCTCAACAAATGCTGCGGATCGAAGGCGGACTTGACGCCGCGCAACAGGTCGAGATGAAGAGGCGAGATCCTCTCAAGGAAGGCGGCCCGTTTCGTGACGCCTATGCCGTGTTCGGCGCTGATCGAGCCGCCGAACCGATCGACGACCTCGAAGATCGTCTCCTCGCATCGATGCAGGTAGCCCGGCTCTTCGGATGGAAGGAGGCGCCTCGGCGGCAGGACGTTGTAGTGGATGTTGCCGTCTCCGACATGCCCATAGCGCATCAGGATCGCCTCCGGCGCCCGCTCGGCAAGCAGGGCGTCCGTTTCGGCGATAAAGCGCGGAATCGATGAAATCGGCACGGAGACGTCGGTGCGCAGGTGTCGGCCGTGACGGACCTGGGCCTCGATCATTCCTTCCCGGATACGCCAGAACGCCGCTGTCTGCGCTTTGTTGGCGGCAACGGCGCCGTCGACGACAAGCCCATCGGTGACCAGGCTTTCGAGGAATTTTGCCGTCATGGCGGGAAGATCCGCAAGCCCGCTGGCCGCGGCCTCGAGCAGGACATAGGCGGGCGATGGCGCCCGCAGGGGATCGCGCAGGTCCGGCATGACCTGCATGGCCAGTTCGACGCCGTTTCTCGGAATGAGTTCGAAGGCGGAGAGAAGGTCGCTGAGGTCGCGTCTTGCCAGCCCGTAGATCTCCATGGCGGCGGAAATCGACTCCACCGCCAGAAATGCCGTCACGACCTGGGTCGGCCGCGGAAACAGCTTGAGAACCGCGGCGGTCACGACGCCGAGCGTGCCTTCCGACCCGAGGAAGAGCTGCTTCAGGTCATAGCCCGTATTGTTCTTGCGGAGATTGCGTAGGCCGTTCCAGATCTGTCCATCGGCCAGGACCACCTCGACGCCGAGGACAAGGTCTCGCATCATACCGTAGCGCAGCACGTTGAGACCGCCGGCATTCGTGGCGATGTTGCCGCCGATCTGGCAGCTGCCCTGGGCGCCGAGCGCCAACGGGAAATAACGATCCTCGACGAGCGCGGCTTCTTGCACAGACTGCAGCACGCATCCCGCCTCGGCGATCATGCTGAAGTTGAGCGGATCGATTTGGCGAATGCGGTTCATGCGCTCGAGGCTGACGATGACCTCTTCCGACGCCGGCGACGGCGTCGCACCGCCGACGAGCCCCGTGTGACCTCCCTGCGGCACGATCGGGACTTGCGATGCAGCGCAAAGCCGCACGACATGAGCGACTTCCTCGGTCGTCCGGGGTCGCACCACGAGCGCGGGACTCCCGACATAGTCGCCGGACCAGTCGCGGCTGTAGCGAGCTCTCGCCTCCGGATCCTCCACGATCAGAGCGGGGTCCAGCCCGCCACGAACCCTGTCGATGCGCGACGCGATATTCTGTTTCATGATTTGATTCGATCCATTCCGAATAAGCCGCGCACGCAGCGCATACGTTCCGGCGCTGGGGTACCGCGCGATTTTGGCGGGACACACCGCGCATCGCAACCTGATCCGTTCGGCCCGTATTATTTTTCCATGCAGCGAAACGCGGACTTGTATCCCCCAGTGGCGGCCTCTGTTGTTCTAAGCGGGACAGACAATCAGCCATGCAGCGGCCCGGCCGAGGCAAGGCTTCAATACGCAGAGGGTGGATCGTGGAGAGACCGGCATGACATTCGCTTCTTTCTTTTGCCGCATTGGCTTTGTTGGTTTCATCGGCGCCGGCCTCTGCATTCCGGCCGCCTTGGCGCAGGGCGCCAACAGCCCGGACAAGGGCGGACTCGTGGCGAAGATCAAGCAGCGGGGGGTGCTGACCGTGGGCATCGCTCCCGACCCGCCGTTCGAGGACCGGACGCCGGATGGCAAGTGGGTCGGTTTCCTGCCGGCGCTCGAGACGGAGTTCGCAAAGTCGCTGGGCGTCAAGATCGAGTTCGTGCCCACCACCTTCACGACGATCGTCGCCGGCCTCCAGGCCGGCAAATATGACCTTGCCGGCGCCGACCTGCACATGACCGATGAGCGCAAGCGGGCCATCGACTTCAGCGATCCCTTCTACGCCTCCGGAACGTCGTTCTTCCTCCGGGCGGACAAGGGCAAGACCTACAAAGACCAGGAAAGTCTCAACTCTCCGGACGTCACGGTCGCCGTCATCACGGGCTCCTCGGATGACACGGTGACGCGGGCTGCCCTACCGAAGGCGAACCTCCTGACCCTTCCCAATGTCGGGCCGGGCGATCTCGTATTGCAGGTGAAGACCGGCAAGGTCACCGCCGCCGGCCTTTCAAGCTATTTCGCACCGGCCCTCATTAAGCGCTTCGGCCTCGTCATGCGGCCGGATACCGCCGACGGCGTGGGATCGCTGCCCGAAGCCTGGGGCATCCGCAAGGACACGCCGGACCTCACCGCGGCCGCGAACAAGTTCCTGGCCGACGCCAAGGCGGACGGCGCCATCGCGGCTCTGGAGAAACAATATTTGACGCCGGACGCCTTCATCAAGGCGTTCTCCCTAGGCGGCGCTCCCTAGGCATTTTCCAGCAAGATCGACAGACCTTTCGCTTGAGGAAATGCAGCGAAGCAGGAGCATGGAGCCGCTTTCCGGATCTATTGGATCGGAAAGCGGCTCCTGCCGTGACGATCCGGCGTCAAGATACGCGGCCGTCATGCCGGGTCTTGTTTGCGACCGGAAGAAATGCCGGCCGGAGCGACGCACCGGTTCCGTTTCGTCGCTCGCCGTCGGCAATCGGGTCCGCCCGGTTGCCGCCCGGCTTGGAAACCCGGCCTCCGAGGCGTTGAGACATGGACTACACATTCGATTGGCCGATCGTGCTGGCGCCCCAGACGATCATGACCATCCTCGGCGGGCTGAAGCTGACATTGCTGGTTTCCGCCCTGGCCCTTGTCTTCGGATCAGCGATCGGACTGGCCGCCGCGATGGCGCGCCATTCGGGCCGCGTGCCCTTTGCGCAGATCGCCTACGTCTATGTCGACCTATTCCGGACGACGCCGCCCTTGGTGCAACTCGTTTGGATCTATTATGTCTGCCCGCTGCTGCTCGGCATAAACCTTTCCGCCGTCGCGGCGGGCGTCATCGCGCTGTCGCTCAATTCGGGCGCATTTCTGGGCGAGGTTTTCCGCGCGGGCATACAATCCGTCGAGCAGGGCCAGCATGACGCAACCGCCGTCCTCGGACTTTCGCGGTGGCAGACCTACCGCCACGTCGTCCTGCCGCAGGCGCTGCGGCGAGTAACGCCGGCGGTGACGAACATCTTCATGTCGCTCCTGAAGGATTCGGCCCTCCTTTCCGTCATCGGCGTGACCGAATTGACCTACGGCGTACAAAGCGAAGTTGCGCAGACATTCCGCCCGTTCGAACTCTATACCGCGCTCGCACTGGTCTATCTTGTCCTCACCTATCCCTTTTCCATCCTTACCTCCCTCCTCGAACGCCGGTTCAAGGAGGGCTGAGCAATGACGCAAACCAATCCCGCTACCGACCCTTCTGCTAAGGAAGCCCGGAGCCAAGAGCCTCCTGCGGTTCAACTCAAACAGGTGGAGAAGTCGTACGGCCCGGTGCACGTGCTGCGAAAGATCGACCTGGCGGTCGGCCGCGCCGAGCGTGTCGTCCTGATCGGAGCGAGCGGCAGCGGCAAGTCGACGCTACTGCGTGTGGTGGCGGGGCTGGAGCAGATCCAGGCCGGCGAGGTCCATGTGGATGGCTCGCCCATCCAGATCGGCCGGCCGAAGCGCGATTCACTCGTGAAATCGAGTCGCTCGGCCGGGGCTCGGGCCGAGATCGGCATGGTGTTCCAGCAATTCAACCTCTTCCCGAACATGTCGGCGATCGAGAACGTATGCCTCGCCCTGCGTCTGGTCAGGGGCATGACACGACCTGAAGCGAAGGCGATCGGCGAGCAGATGCTGGAACGCGTCGGGCTGCTGGAACACAGGAATGCCGCCCCCCAAACGCTTTCGGGAGGGCAGAAGCAACGCGTCGCAATCGCCAGAGCGCTCGCGATGCGTCCCCGCATCATGCTTTTCGACGAAGCGACCTCGGCGCTGGACCCCGAACTCGTCGGCGAGGTCCTCGATGTTATGCGCGAACTCGCCGACGAAGGCATGACGATGATGATCGTCACCCATGAGATGCGCTTCGCACGCGACGTCGCCAGCCGCATCGTCTTCATGGATCAGGGGAACATCGTGGAACAGGGCGTCCCCGAAGCAGTCCTGACCAATCCGCAGCACGAACGGACCAAGACCTTCCTACACCGCGTCCTCGATCACTAGAGCATTTTCCCCTCGGGTTGAATCGTGAGGGGATTGATCGGGAGTGGGGGACGCCTCGCAGCAGCCCCCGCTCCCGCCCATTTGCCACGCTGGCTGCTAGTGAGAGTTCTCGCCTGGTTTAGGCCGCAACGACTTTGCCGGTTTCGGTTTCGAACACGTGCGCCTGCTCCATGACAATCGCCAATGGCATGCTGGCGCCGCTCTTGATCTCCACATTGGCTACGCGGGCGCAGATATCGCTTTCGCCGACTTTGAAATAGATCATGGTCTCAAGCCCGAGCGGCTCGACCAGCTCGATATGTGCATCCAGGGGAGCGGCCGGCCGAGCACCCCGCTCCACGATAAACTCCGGCCAATCCCCAGCGTCAGCCGCTTGCCTTTATGAGGGCCATAGGCCCCGAGGCGGCTCGGCGGCACGGGAAGGCGCGTTCCATCGCCCAGCACGACGTCCAGTCCCTCGCCGGCCTGCTCCACCGACGCGGGGAGGAAATTCATCGACGGCGATCCTATGAACCCGGCGACGAACATGCTGGCGGGGCGGTGGTAGAGCTCCTGCGGCGGCCCCATCTGCTCGATGACGCCGTTATTCATCACCACCACGCGATCGGCCATGGTCATGGCCTCGGTCTGGTCGTGCGTCACATAGATCGTCGTCGTTGGAAAGGCCTGGTGCAATCGTTTGATCTCGGTGCGCATCTGCACCCGCAGCTTGGCGTCGAGATTGGAGAGCGGCTCGTCGAACAGAAACACCTTGGGATTGCGGACGATGGCGCGGCCCATGGCCACGCGCTGCCGCTGGCCGCCCGAGAGTTGCCCCGGTCGGCGCGCCAGCAGGTCTCCAATATGCAACGTGCGGGCCGCCTCCTCCACCCGGCGGTTGATCTCGTCGCGCCCCATCTTCTGCTGCTCGAGGCAGAAGGCCACGTTTTCCCGCACGGTCATGTGCGGGTAAAGGGCGTAGTTCTGGAACACCATGGCGATGTCGCGCTGGCCGGGGCCGAGCTTGTTGACGACGCGATCGCCGATGAGGATCTGGCCGCCGCTGATGTGCTCGAGGCCAGCAATCATCCGCAGCGTCGTCGACTTGCCGCATCCCGACGGCCCGACCAGGACCACGAACTCGTTGTCCGCAACGTCCAGATTGATACCGCGGACCACTCGCTGCGACTGATAGGTCTTGACGACGTTTTTGAGGGTCAAGGTGGTCATGCCGCCTGCTCCGCCGCTTCGGGCAGCCAGACCAGCATCGCGCCGGCCGCCCGGTTCGCCCAGAGATGATAGGGTATCGCCTTGAAGCGGACCGGCTGGAGCCCGGGACGACTCGGTGCGATAAAGCGGCTTGCCCCAGGTAGCGACATCGCCGCGGAGCGCCGTCCCGGTAAGCGTGACGGCGCCGCCGAGCAGGTCCGGCTCGAAGACGGCATCGAACCGGGCGTTCGCCGGCAGGCGCAGTTGCTGCGGCTCGAAGCCAATGTCGGCCTCTTCGATGCAGTAGACGACCGGCCCACGCTTCAGCGCTACGCGTCCGGCGTCTTCGCTGACATTCGGATTGGCGTAAACCCGCTCGACCGGCATGTCGAAATGAAGGCGAATCTCGTCCCCGCTCCGCCACTCGCGCTCGATAGCGAGATAGCCGCTCTCCGGCAGGCCGGCGAGGTCGAGGGGACTGCCGTTGAGGCTCGCCGTGGCCGACCGGCACCAGCCGGGAATGCGGAGACGGACGGCGAAGCGCGCCGCCGTCTCGGGCGAAATCGCAAGAGCAATATCGCCATCCCAGGGATAGCGCGTCGTCTGCCTTAGTCGGACTGTCTGCCCGGCGACAACGGCCTCGGCGGTATTAGCGCCGTACAGATGGACGGCTAACTCATCGTCGTTGGTCGTATAGAAATAGCTACCGAGCGAAGTTATCAGGCGCGCGATGTTGGTCGGACAGCAGGGACAGTAGTGCCATTTCCAGCGGCGATGCTGGCCGTGGCTCTCCAGCACGTTCTCATAGAAATAGTGCTCGCCATCGCGCGAGATACCCGACAGGGCGCCGTTGAACAGCTCGAGTTCCACCTGATCGACGAAGCGTCGGTCCAGTTCGAGCTGCGCCATGCGGTGGCTCCAGAAGGCCGTGGCGACGGCCGCGCAGGTCTCGGCGTAGGCGGATTCGTTCGGCAGGTCGAAGGCGCGGGTGAAGCCCTCATTCGCATGCGCCGGGCCGATGCCGCCGGTCACATACATCTGCCGCTGCGTCAGGTCATCGAACAGCCGGTTGCAGGCGACCAGCAGCGTCGGGTCGCTTGTCTCATAGGCGAGATCGGTCATCGCCGAGAAAAGATAGGTGGCGCGGACGGCATGGCCGACCACCTCTGTCTGCTCCCTCACCGGCATGTGCGCCTGGCTATAGGCATAGGCGCCGAAATGGTAGGCCGCCGGATCGTCGCCGCGCCGCCGCGCTTCTGCGTCGTAGTAGTGGGGCTGGCGGCCGCGCTCGTCGATGAAGTATTGGGCGAGCTTCAGATGCCGGGGATCGTTGGTCACGCGATAGAGCTTGACCAGCGCGATCTCGATCTCCTCGTGCGCCTCATAGCCCCGCAGCTTGCCATGTTCGACGCCGAAGGTGTCGATGATGTGGTCGACGGCGCGGATCATGACGTCAAGGAAGCGGCGCTTGCCGGTGGCCTCGTAAAAGGCGACCGCCCCCTCGAGCAGGTGCCCCATTGAGTACATCTCATGCAGGTCGCGCAGATTGGTCCAGCGCTTGTCCGGCTCCCGCCGGATGAACCAGCTGTTGAGATAGCCATCCGCCATCTGGCCATGCGCCAGCTTCTCGACGATGTCGTCGATCTTGGCCTCGAGATCGGCATTCGGGTATGCCTTGAGCGTATAGCTCGCCGCCTCGATCCACTTGCCGAAGTCGCTGTCGAAGAAATGCTGCATGGACAGGCCCGTCGGCTGGATCGGCCGCACCAGCGGCGCGGGCGGCTGATCGAAGTTCAGCACCTCCAGCCAGCCCTCCTCGTCGAGGCGCCGGTATTGCGACGGGATCGTCACCTTGCGGACCGTCTCGCTCCAGCTTTCCCAAAAGCCGCCGGCGAAATCGACCTTGGCATGATCGACGGGCACGTAGCGGTCGATACGGGGCGGGTTGGCCAATTCATTCATCAACAACGACCTCAAAAAAGCGCTACTTCACCGCGCCGGCCGTGAGACCACGCACGTAGTAGCGTTGGAGAAGCAGAAAAAGGACGAGGCAAGGCAACATAGTCAGGGCAATGCCGGCCTGCAGCGCGCCCCAATCGATCAGTCCGTAAATGCCAGAAGAGACGTTCACCAGCATGATCGGAAGCGTGAACTTATTCTGATCGGCGAGAAAGATCAGCGCCGCGAGAAACTCGTTCCAGGAATTGAGGAAAGCAAAGAGCGCAACCGTAGCCACGCCCGGCATCGCGATTGGCGCCATGATGCGGCGCATCAGCGTCCACTGCGAGGCGCCGTCGATGCGGGCGGCCTCGATCAGTGCGCGCGGCACGGTGTCGAAGGCGTTGCGCATCATGAAGACGGAAAACGGGAGCTGGAATGTCACATAGATCAGCGCCAGCCCGACCAGGCTGTTCTGGAGATGCAGCTGTTTCAGGATAATGAACAGCGGGGTGAGTATCGACTGAAACGGGATCATCATCGTCGCCATCATCAGCACGAACAGCGCCGTCTGCCCGGGAAAGCGGAATTTGGAGAAACCATAGCCGGCCGGCACCGATAGCAGCACGGTCAGGATCACCGTGCCGACGGCAACAAACACCGAATTGCCGGAAAAGACCCACCAGCCGACATTTCCGCCCTGCAGGCGACGGTAAGAGTTCGAGCGAAAAGGCCTTGCCGATCAGCGATACGGGATCCGCCAAGGCTTCCGCTGGCGGCTTAAAGGAGTTGGCGACCGACCAGACGATCGGCATCAGGAAGAACAGCGCCACGATGATGGCGACGAGGTAATAGGCTAGCGGGCCGACCCAGCGAACGGGCTCGCGAACTTCCCCCGTCTCGATGTCGGGCGCCGTCATCAGCCGCTCTCCGGTCGGGTTTTGAGGAAGGCGATCTGGAGGGAGCTGATCGCCACCAGCAGTACCAGCAGCATCATGGAAAGCGCCGAGCTATACCCCAGCCGATAGGAGGAAAAGGACGCGAGATAAATATCGAACACCGCTGAAATCGTACTGTTGTCGGGGCCGCCGCGCGTGATGATGAAGAACTGATCAAACGCCAGCATCGAGCCGGTGACGTTGAGCACCAGCGCCAGGATGATGGGGTTGCGCATCAGCGGTAGGGTAATGCGGGTGAACCGCCGCCAGGCATTGGCCCCGTCGATGCGCGCCGCCTCGTTGACCTCTGCCGGCACGCTCTGCAAGCCTGTCAGCAGTATGACCATGGTGAACCCGGCTGATTTCCACGTCACCATCAGCACAATCACGGCGAGAGCCGACCAGAAATGGTCGAGCGGACGCGGCGCGCTGTTGACCAGGTGAATCATGCCCAGAAACTCGGCAAAGACGCCGCTGTCGGGGTTGAGCAGCCACATCCAGAGGGTAGACGCCGCACTGAAGCCAATTACCACCGGCATGAAGTAGACGGTCCGAAACAGACCGGCGAACCGCATCGGCCGCTCCACCAGAAGCGCCAATGGAAAGGCTACTACGAAGATTGCCGTCGTCACCACCACGGTATAGAGGATGGTGAACTCGAAGCTCGACCAGAATTGGCTGTCGCCCAGCAGTTCCACGTAGTTGCGAAGACCGATGAACTTGGCCCGGCCGAGCAGCGGCCAGTTGTTGAAGCTCATCCAGAAGGTCATGCCTACGGGCAGCAGGAACAGCAGGCAAATGAAGAGCATGGCCGGCGAGACGAAGGCCAGCCCGAGCCATTCATGCGGCTCGCGCTCTTCAAGTTCCTCCGCTGACGCTATTTCGGTCCCGACCTGAACCTCGCTCTCGACAGTTGTTTCTGACAAGCTCAAGCTCCGACTGCTCTGGTGGTTTGCCGGCGAGAGACAATCGCGCCGGCAAACAGTTCTCAGTTCGGGTTGGTCCGGTCGAGAATCTTGGTGAAGTCGGCTTGAAGTCTTGGCGATGACGCCGTCGACGTTGTCACCGAAGATGGCGCCCTGCACCAGATTCACTAGGGGACCGGTGGGGCTGACCAACAACTGGTCAGAGGCAAAGGTATAGGGCGTACGCGCATGGCCTAGCATGTCGTAGGCGATGAGATTGCGCTGGTCGAAATTGGCAAAGGCCTGCTGGGCCAAGTCGGTGCGCGGCGGCATGCCGGATTCCTCGGTGATCAGCACCTGCTGGGGAGGCTGCATGTAGAAATTGATGAAGTCCTCGGCCAGCTTCTTCTTGGAATCGGAAATGCCTTTGATCAGCACGATCTCATCGCCGCCGGCAAAGCTAGACTGCCCGCCCTTCGGGCCTGGAATCGGAAAAATGCCAAAATTGACATTGGGATACTTCGCGTGCAGCAGATTGACGATGTACGAGCCGGTCATCAGGATGCCGGCCTTGCCCGAGGCGAAGGCGGCCACGGCGGCATTGCCGTCGCCGGAGCGTGACGTGGGATGGATGGCGCCGGCCTTCCACATGTCGCGATAGTCGGCGATCACCTCGCGCAGGGCGGGCGTATCGATCGTGGCCTTGAGGCCGTCATCGGACAAGAGATCGGCCTTGGCTGCCCAAATCTCGGGCATGAAATCATAGGCTAGCCAGCTGCCGGAGTTGGCGACGAAATAGAAGCCGTAGGTGTTGTTGCCGAGAGCGGTGATCTTCTTTGCGTCGGTAGCGATTTCGTCGAACGAGGTCGGCGGCTTGTTGGGATCGAGCCCGGCCTTGGCGAAGAGGTCCTTGTTGTAGGCGACAACCGAAGCATCCGGCAGGAACGGCACGCCGTACATATGATCCTGATAGGCGCCTAGGCGGATATGCGAGGGGCTCAGCGCCTTGAAATAGGGCAGACCCTTGATGAAGTCGGTCAGATCCTCGAGTGTCCCGCCCGAGGCGAAGGTCGGGGTGTAGATGAGATCAAGCGCAGCGCCGTCGGGCGGACTTCCGGCGGCGATGGCGGCGCCGAGCTTGGGAACCATCTGCTCGGCGGTGATCGGCGTCACGACAATCTTATCGCCGGGGTGCGCCTTGTCATAAAGGTCCGCCAGCTTCTGAAGGGGAGCCGCGGAGACAGTGCGCACCCACAGATTGAGCTCTTCGGCATGAGCAGACCCCAAGGCGCCTAGCGCAAACATAGCCGCTAGTCCGAGCGGCAATCGAACTCTAATCATAGCGTTCTCCCCCCTGTGTCGTTAGACGGCATCAGACCCCACCAAAGCAAGCGTCGTCAAGGGCTTATGACGCCGATCGGCATTCGGACCCCACGCTGATCTCCGGTCTGAGCGCCCTTGTCAAACGATACGCGCAATCACAACATACCTGCGGATCGCGTCTCAAAGTCGTGCGCACTCCGTTATAAATCGGTCCATTCTCGCTCCTGGCGGCTTTCCGTTCGGCGCCCTGCCGCCAGGCAAACCAAGCCAGCCACGCTGGCCACGGCGCAGGGCCAGAACAGAGAATGGTAGTCGTAGGCCTGCGCCCATGTGCCGGCCGCCAGACCCGCCAGCAACAGGCCGATCTGGTTGGTGTTCGAATAGAGCACCGAGGCCGCCCCGACGCGATTTGGCATCAGGTCCTGCAAGTAGCTGATGCCGATGCAGCTCACGAAACCAATCCCGACCGCTCGCAGGGTTTGGGCCCAGACGAGCCCCTCCACCGAAGGCGCCAGTGCGGCGGCCACGAAATAGAGCGCCATGGCGACGAAGCCGAGCATCATGCCTTTGTAGCCAAGAAAGTACGATAGCCGCACGGCTATGGCCATCATCACCGGCACCTCCAGCAGCGCGCAGAGGCTGGCCGCAAGGCCGACATCAAACTTCGATCCTGCAAATTCGGCCGTGATGGCGATCGGCAACGCCACGGCGCCCATCCCAAGAGCCATGGCGAATAGCGTCAAACTGCTGGCCGCAAGCAGCACAGCAACGCCAAGGCGGGGGCTGACGATTGCCGCGCCAACCGATGCGGGGGCGGCCACGCGTTTCAGCGTCAGCGGCGCGACGGCAAGGCCGCTGCAGAGGGCGCTGACCCAGAAAAGGGCATTGTAATTGTCCTCGCGGACTACGATGGCGCCAAGCGCCGGACCAATCCCCCAGGCGAGCGAGAAGCTCGCCCGCAGCAGCGTGATGCTTCGGGCTACCGCCAAGGGATTGGCTTCGGCGGCCTGAACCTTGGCGACCGCAAAGAGGAGCGGGAACGCAGCCGCGCCCATGCCGAGCGGCACGGCGGCGACCAGGCACAGCAGAACGAAATCGGTCGTGGTCGTCAGCAACGCGTAGCCCACGCTGCCGGCTGCGAGCGTCACCAGCAGTGGCCACAGCGACGGGCGACGATCGAACCAGGCGCCGAGGAGCATGCTGATCGCGATGGCTCCTCCGGCCCGCACCGTGAGGAAGATTCCGACCGCAAGGGGGCCCATGTGCGCCCGCTCGACCGCGAAGAGGGTGTTGTATGGCAGGCTCATCGAGTCTCGAAAGCCGACCAAGACGCTCGCAGCGAGGAGGGGCAGGAAAAAGGGTATTTCTGCGAGGGTTTGAAAGGATTGAAGGCGAGACCTCCAGGGTCCGGACCCCGGAACGGTTGACTGCAACGGTATTGGCATGGGGAAGTCCCTTGCCACACCGGGGTGCGAATGTCGTAGACGGTTCTGGGCGAACAGTCGGTATCACTGCATTGTGATTTTAACTACCGCGCAGCCGATATCCCGCGCCTATGTCACTTGCTCCGGACTTTAGTCCGCCCGACGTTTTCAGGACTCGCGCGATCGAACGCGAACATCGGCGGCGGACCTGCGGAATCCCGCCGCGCCAGCTCGCACGGAAACAGGATCGACTCGGTTGGACCGGATTCGAGCACCGCCGAAACCGCAGCCCTGGCGATTCGTCCGACTGGCTGGACAATTGTGGTCAGGCGGGGGGTGACAAGGTCGGCGAGCGGAATGTCGTCGAACCCGACAATAGACACGTCGCGCGGCGCCACCATGCCGCGATCCGCCGCGAGCCTCAGCGCGCCGATCGCTTGTTGGTCTGAACTGGCGAAAATCGCGGTCGGCGGCGGGGAGCGTCGGCCCAACAACTCGGCGGCGGCGGTTCTGCCACTCGCATAGTCGAACTCGCCGTAGGCGATGTAGTCTTCGAGCTTGAGATCGTCGGCGGCGAAAACCGGCGCCATCGCCTCGACGAAGCCGGTCAGCCGCGCGCTGGCCGTGGCGGATTGTTGCGGGCCCGCGATAAAGGCGATGCGCCGGTGCCCCAGCGAAAGCAGGAAGTCCACGGCGATTTTCGAGCCGGCGCGGTGATCGGCCGAAATGACTGGCGCGCCCGCCACCGGCCGGTCGACGACGACGATGCTCGCGCCTGGGACGCTCGGGACTTCTTTCGCGGCCACGCTCGGCAGAAGGATCACGCCATCGACCTTGCGGCGTACGAGCTCGGCGACATGCTCCTTCTCCGCCTCGGCGTCCTCGTCGGAGCTGACAAAGAAAACGCTGTATCCGAGCGACTTCGCTTCGTTCTCGATCCCTTGCATGAGCTCGGCGAAAAAGGGATTCCGGATGTCGGGAATGACAACGCCGATCGCGCGGATCGATTTCCTGCGCATACTCTGGGCGAGCGGATCGGGGCGATAGCCGAGTTCGGCGATCACCTGCTGCACCCTTTCCCGTCTGGCCGCGGTCACGGAGGGGTGATCGTTGAGAACGCGCGAAACCGTGCCGACCGACACTCCGGCCCTCCGCGCCACGTCCTTGATCCCAACCCATTGCCTGGACAATGATCTCCCCGCGTTTCGCGAGCGGCTGCGCCCGGTCGCTCGCCTCCGGGATAACGACGAGCCGTACCGTAGAGCCAAAAAATCTCGACCGTCCATAGGCTTCCGCATCCCGCCCGGCCGCTTCGCGGCGCGCAACGCGGATCGCGTCAAAAAAATCAACTCTTCGCGAGCGGCGAAGCAAGAGGGCTTGCGCATATCTAAAAACTGCTCAACCTTGTCGTTGGAAACGATTCATTTCGACCGTCCGGGCGTGCAGACGCGATCGGCTCGTTTCCAGTGGGAAGCGCAAAGGGAGGATGGGATGCTCAAGAAACTATCGGTGGCGGCGATTGCACTGGCCGTCTCAGTGACGGGCGCCGTTGCAGGAGGCCCTCTCGACACTTCGAAAGTCCCCAGCGACATCAAGGCGGGCGGCAAGCACTACACGATCGCGACGGTCGTCAAAGTCGACGGCATCGCTTGGTTCGACCGCATGCGTGAGGGAATCAACGAGTTCAAGGCGGACACGGGGAACGACGTTTGGGAAGTCGGACCGAGCCAAGCCGACGCCGCGGCGCAAGTGCAGATCGTGGAGAATCTCATCGCCCAGGGAGTCGACGCGATCTGCATCGTCCCCTTCTCCGTCGAAGCCGTCGAGCCGGTGCTGAAGAAGGCGCGCGAGCACGGGATCGTCGTCATTTCGCACGAAGCCTCGAACATTCAGAACGTCGACTACGACATCGAAGCCTTCGACAACAAGGCTTACGGCGCCAAGCTGATGGAAGTTCTGGCCAAGCAAATGGGCGGCAAGGGCAAGTACATCGCCACCGTCGGCAGCCTCACCTCCAAGTCGCAAAACGAGTGGATCGACGGCGGCATCGCTTATCAGAAGGAACATTACCCGCAAATGTCGCAGGCGACCAACCGCCTGGAGACCTATGACGACGCCGACCAGGACTACAACAAACTGAAGGAAGCGTTGACGACCTATCCTGATATCACCGGCATTCTCGGCGCCCCGATGCCAACCTCCGCCGGCGCCGGACGTCTGATCGCCGAGCGCAACCTCAAAGGCAAGGTGTTCTTCGCCGGCACCGGCCTCGTCTCCGTCGCCGGCAAGTATCTGAACGACGGCGACATCTCCTACATCCAGTTCTGGGACCCGGCCGCAGCCGGCTATGCGATGAACGAGCTGGCGGTGATGGCGCTCAACAAGAAGAACGCGGACATCAAGGCGGGCCTAAACCTCGGGCTGCCCGGCTACCAGAAATTGACGACCGACGCCACCAAGTCGAACCTGCTATTCGGCTCGGGTTGGGTCGGCGTCACCAAGGACAACATGAAAGACTACAACTTCTGATCCTGGGGCGGGGCGACTCCGCGCGAGCCGCCCCGCCGCCAGACCGGCGGCGGACATGAACGACACTCTCGTGGAATTGCGCAACGTCACAAAGACGTTCGGCGGCAGCCGGGCGCTCGACGAAGTGTCGCTTGCGCTGCACAAGGCGGAGATCCGTTGCCTTGCCGGAGAAAACGGCTGCGGCAAATCGACGGCGATCAAGATCATTTCCGGCGTCTATCAGCCCGACAGCGGCGAAATCCGGATCGACGGTCGGCCCATCGCGCATATGACGCCGATCGAGGCGGGCCGGCTCGGCGTGGAGGTCATCTATCAGGACTTTTCCCTGTTCGGGAATTTGACGGTCGCCGAAAACCTGGCCCTCAATACGTTCTTGCACGAGCGCAGACGGTTCGTCGATTGGGGACGCCAGCGCCGGCTCGCCCGCGACGCGCTCGGTCGGCTGGGCGTCGACATCGATCTCGACGCCGAGGTCGCGCGATTGCCGACCGCATCCAAGCAAGTCATTTCCATCGCCCGAGCGCTGATGTCGGATGCGCGCCTCATCGTCATGGACGAGCCGACCACGGCCCTCACGCGCAAGGAAGTCGATCGCCTGATCGACATCGCACGCGCGATCAAGGTCTCGGGCGTGTCCGTTTTGTTCGTCACTCACAAGATCCGCGAGATACTTGAGATCAGCGACGCCGTTACCGTGATGCGCAACGGCCGCGTCGTCGTCGAGGGACCCATCGCCGATTTCGACGAAGCCTCGATCGTTCGGCACATGACCGGCCGCGAGCTGACCCACGAGATCTACGTTCGCGGGAACACGGAAGCAGAGCCCCGCCTGCAGGTCAAAGGGCTACGCCTGCCCGACGGCGCCGCGCCGATCGACCTGTCCCTCTACCCCGGCGACATTCTCGGCGTCGGCGGCCTCATCGGCTCCGGGCGAACCGAACTTGCGCTGGCGCTCTTTGGCATGCAGCCCGACTACGAGGGCGAGATCGTCATCGACGGCCGGCCGATCGAATTGCGCAGCATCGGCGCGGCCGTGCGCAACGGCGTCGCCTATGTGCCGGAAGATCGGCTGACGGAAGGCCTCTTTCTGCCGCAGTCGATCGAGCGCAACATTCTCGCCAGCTCGCTCGACGACATCGCCGGCCCGCTGTCGCTCGACTTCGCCGCGGCCGAGTCGCGGACGCGCACGATGCTGGCCGAGATGCGGATTTCGACGCGCGACCCGCAGACGCCGGTGATCAATCTCTCGGGAGGCAATCAGCAACGCGTCGTCTTGGCGCGCTGGCTGCTTACACGCGTCCGCATCCTCGTGCTCAACGGTCCCTCGGTCGGCGTTGACGTCGGATCGAAGGCCGAAATTCATCGGCTCATCCGCGCCCTCGCCGTCGAAAAGGGCGTCGCAGTGCTGATGATTTCGGACGACATTCCCGAACTGCTCGCCAACTGCAACGCGATCGTGCTCATGCACCGTGGCGCGATCGCAGCGCGCTTCTCGGCCGGAGAGACGGACGAGGCCGGCGTCGTCGAGCGGCTGAAGGCGCTGGCATGACGGCTTATCTTTCGCGACGCCCGGAGTTCTACGTCGGACTGATCGTCCTGGCGACCATGGTGCTGATCGGCTTCGTCAATCCCGCCTTCTGGAGCCTCGACAATCTGTTCAGCCTGGCGCGCAGCAACGTCGTCATCGGCATCATGGCGCTCGGCGTGATGATGGTGATGATCTCCGGCGGCATCGACGTTTCCTTTCCCGCCTTCGCGGTCGCGGCGATGTATCTCACGGTGCGCTGGATGGTCGCGACGAACTATACCGGCGTCGTCGCGCCTTTCATTGCGGCGACGCTGATCGGTCTCGCGCTCGGCGCGCTCAACGCCTTCTGCGTTCGCGCTTTCCAAATGATCCCGCTGATTGTGACGCTGGGCACGGCGAGCGTCGTGCGCGGCCTGCTGCTCGGCGTGGTCGGCACCAGCGTCGTCAACATTGACCGTATGCCGCAATCGCTGATCGATTTTGGCCGCTCGCAAGTCATCGCTCTCCAGCACCGCGACGGAACGCAATACGGCTTGACCGCGATGGCGCTCATCTATCTCGCGCTCGCGGTCCTCGTCCATCTCGTGCTGAACTACACGATGATCGGACGTAGCCTCTTCGCGTTTGGCGGCGCCCCCGAGGCCGCTAAGCGAGTTGGCTTCGACACGCGAAAGACGGTGTTCTTCGTCTATTGCGCCGCAGGCGCCCTCGCAGGATTTGCGGGGCTCTTGCACTCCTCGATGATCTGGCTCGCCAATCCCCGCGACTTTGTCGGCATGGAGCTCGACGTGATCGCGGCGGTCGTGCTCGGCGGCGCTTCGATCTTCGGCGGCAAGGGCAGCGTGCTCGGAACCGTGCTCGGTGTGTTTCTGCTGGTCATGATCAAGAATAGTCTCATTATCTTGCACATCGATTCGACTTGGCAGCAGTTCGCCGTCGGGGTGGTTATCGTCGCCGCGACAGCGCTGACCGCCTGGCGAGATCGGCGGAGGGACGCATGAACGCCGGAGCGACCAAGGCCCGCGCCTTTGATTGGCGCCGCGCCCTTGCGATGGACATTCAGATCGCGCAGCTCTTGGCGATCACCGTGATCGTGTTCGTCGTCATGGCGGCGCTGAGCCCGGAAAAATTCTTGCGGCCCTACAACTTCGAGTCGATCACGTTCACGCTGCCTGAGCTTGGCCTGCTCTCGATCGCGGTCATGGTGACGATGCTGACGGGCGGCATCGACCTGTCGATCGTCGGGGTCGCCAACCTCGCGGGCGTGCTGGCGGGCGAATGGTTTCACTGGCTCTCGCCGCACGCTTCCTCGGCGCTCGGGCCGTGGCCGGTCGCCGCGGCGATCGGGCTTGCCCTCCTTGTCGGTCTCGCCGCCGGTTCGATCAACGGCTTTCTCATCACCCGGCTGAAGATCACGCCCATCCTCGCCACGCTTGGCACCAGCCAGATGTTCGCGGGCCTGGCTTTGGCGATGACCGGAGGGCCGGCCATCGTCGGGTTCCCAGCGGCCTGGAACTTCGTCGGCAACGGCAAGCTGTTCGGGGTCGCCGTTCCCTTCGTCATTTTCGCCGCGCTCGCCTGCGCTGTCGGCTGGCTGCTGTCACGCACCGCCTACGGCGTGCGCCTCATCCTGATCGGCTCCAACGCCAAGGCCGCCATCTTCGCCGGGCTCAACGTCGACTCGATCGTATTTCGCTCGTACGTGCTCTCAGGTTTCCTTGCGAGCGTTGCGGGCGTTATTCTCTCCGGGCGCACCAACGCCGCCAAGTCCGATTATGGCGTCTCCTATCTGCTGGAGGCCGTGCTTGTTTCGGTGCTGGGCGGCACGAATCCGGCCGGCGGGCGCGGCTCCGTGATCGGCGTCTGTCTCGCGGTGTTGGCGCTCATGCTGCTTGCCTCGGGATTCCAGATCCTGCGCTTTTCTAACTTTTTCATTGATTTCATCTGGGGCTCGTTCCTGCTCGGCGTCATCGCGCTCAACGTGTTGCGCGCCAAGCGGGTCTGAGGAACAGCGACAAGGAGACGGACATGTCCATCCGCGTCCCGCGCATAGCCGTCGTCGGCAGCAACATGATCGACCTCGTCACCTACGTCGATCGCATGCCCGCGCGCGGCGAAACCGTCGAAGCGCCAAGCTTCGAAATCGGTCATGGCGGCAAGGGGGCCAACCAGGCGGTGGCGGCGGCCAAGCTCGGCGCCGACGTCGTCATGGTGACCAAAGTCGGCGACGACATGTTCGCCGACGCGACGATTCGCAATTTCCAATCGTTCGGCATCGACACGAAGCATGTCCGGCGCGTGCCCGGCGCGTCGAGCGGCGTCGCGCCCATCTTCGTCGAGAAGTCGGGCGAGAACTCCATTCTGATCGTCAAGGGCGCGAACGCTCAGCTCTCGCCCGGCGACGTCGAGCGCGCCGCCGACGATCTCAGGACGTGCGACCTCATCTTGCTGCAATTGGAAGTGCCGCTTGAGACCGTGTACGCGACGATCGCTTTCGGCAAGACGCACGGAGTGCGGACTTTGCTCAATCCCGCGCCGGCCAATCGACACCTTGCGCTCGAAAGAATCCGGGACGTCACTTTGTTCGCGCCCAACGAAACAGAGCTCGCCGCCCTCACCGGCCAGCCTGTGGAGAGCGATGAAGAGGTCGCAAAGGCGGCTCAGACGCTGGTCAGCCAGGGCATCGAAGCGGTGATAGTCACGCTCGGCGCGCGGGGCGCATTGCTGGTGACGGCATCGGAGCGCCGCCGCGTCGCGCCCGTCGTCGTCGATGCAATCGACACCACGGGCGCCGGCGACGCGTTCATTGGCAGCTTCGCGCGTTACTACGCCGGCGGAGCGACGCTTGACGACGCACTCGATGTCGCAGCGCGATACGCCGCCAATTCCGTCACGCGCAACGGGACGCAGAAATCCTACGCGACACGGGCCGAGTTCGAGCGCCTGTCGCGGTAGACCCATTTGGCCTGTCGTTCAAGGAGACCTTCGCCATGCTCATCGGGATTGATTCGGTTCTAGACGCCGATTTGTTGTACGTCCTACGAGCTATGGGGCACGGCGACACGCTCGCGGTGGTCGACGCCAACTACCCCGCGACGACGACCGCGAATTACACGCTGCGGCGTGGACCTATCACCCTCAACGGCGTCGATGCGCCGCGCGCCATCGCGGCGATCCTTTCGGTCATGCCGATCGATACGTTCGTGCCCGATCCGGTGGCGCGCATGGAGGTCGTCGGCGACCCCCGCGCCCTGCCCCCGGTGCAGGCGGAAGTGCAAGCGATTGTCGACCGAGCGTTTGGCAAACCGCTGCCCCTCGCCGGGGTCGAACGAATGGCGTTCTACCAGCAGGCGCGCAGCGCTTTCGCGGTCGTCGCGACGAGCGAACGCCGGCACTATGGATGCTTTCTTCTCAAGAAGGGCGTTTTGCCGGCCTGAGAGTCACCCGGCGCCGGACTGTCTCGTGGGACCCACAATCCCACGCTCGGCGAGCAAATCCTCGACGTCGAGAAAGCTCAGCGGGAACCGGTATGCGATGTAGCTGATTTTCGCCCTCCTTTGGCTACCGGGCCGCCAGAGACGCCGCAAGTTCGACCCGGCGCGATTCACACCAGGATAAGTCAATGACGCTCAGCGTTCTCTACATTGGCGGCACCGGTCAGATCTCCCTGCCGTGTGTCGAGGCTTCCGTCGCGGCCGGCCACAAGGTGACAGTGCTGAACCGCGGCCAGACAAACGTGCCGTTGCCGAAAGGCGTTGTGTCGCTTGTCGGTGACATGAACGACGTCGCGTACGACGACCTGGCAGACAGGCGTTTTGACGCGGTCGCCCAGTTCCGCGCCTATACACCGGCCCATCTGGAGCGCGACATCGCGACCTTCACGGGGAAAACTGGACAGTATGTTTTCATATCGTCGGCGTCTGTCTACGAGAAGCCGGTCAGACACTACATGATGACAGAAAACACGCGGCTGGAGAACAAGTATTGGGAATACAGCCGCCATAAGATAGCTTGCGAGCTCCTCCTCCGCAATCAGGACAAGCTCGTCTATACGATCGTGCGACCGAGTCACACAGTCCGGACGGGCATGCCGATCCAGGTGGGCGCCCCCGATGTTGCGATACGGCGCATGATCGCTGGAAAAAAGGTCGTTGTCGCGGGCGACGGGTCATCCCTATGGACGCTTACTCGGTCCGTCGATGTCGCGCAGCCGTTGGTTCGCCTGCTCGGCAATTCCAAGGCGCTCAACGACGACTTTCACATCACAACCGACCGCGGCTTCACCTGGAACCAGATCCACGAGGCCATCGCGCGCGGCTTCGGAGTCGAGGCGCGGCACGCCCATGTGCCGACCGACACGCTGGTCCGCTACAACGGGGAATGGGAAGGTCCGCTGATGGGCGACAAGACATGGTCCGCCCTCTTCGACAACTCCAAAGTCAAGAGCGTCGTGGGTCCGTTCCACGCATCACAAGATATCGATGAAATCCTGGAAGAGTCGATTATACACGCCAAGCAGCGCCTGAAGGCCGCGGCGCCGCTCGAAGGTGAAGAGAACCAGCTTATCGACCGGATCATCGCCGCCCAAGACGCGATGAGGCCATGATCCGGCTGCCGATGTTGACACCCGACAAACCCGCCGCGGCTGCGAGCCGCCGGTTGTTGGCAAACGGCGCGCCTGCGGCGGCGCGCGTGATCATGCGATTGTCCACATTCGGCTCGCCGACTGTTTGCCAAGTCAGACATTGCGCCACTTATCATGCGTCCGCACACTCAGGCCAATTCCTTCAAGACATCGCCGAGAATGCTGATCAGTTCGTCGATCTGCGCCTTCGAGATCATCAGTGGCGGCGAGAGGGCGATGATGTCGCCGGCGGTGCGGATCAGCAAGCCCTTCTCGTAGGCCTTCAGGAAGGCCGAGAAGGCGCGCTTGGTGGGCTTCGCGTGCACGCAATGGAACGCCATGAAGTAGCCGTTATAAAGATCTACACAGACTCGGCTCGAAATTGGACGCGACAACGAACCAGCGCCGATCAAGCTCAAGAGAATTTCGCGGTGCTCCCGGCGAGTCATGTTCGACGATCGTCGGCCCAATGCAATGGGCCCAGATGTTGTTTTGACGTTTCCGGGCGATCGGCTTGATACGATTGGATCGGCAATACCATCGTGCGATATCGGCCTCCCGCGGCCCGCTCAATTTAGTGGGGCCGGACTTGATCCTGGAGTTCCGGGAGATCGTGACCGCAATCGAGGCCGACGATGAGGCCAGGTTCGTGGTCTTCGACGACGCGGTCGGACGGGTCTTCTTGAATCCTAGCCAATTTCAGGCGAAACTTGAGGATCTGGAGGCGTGGCCGGCCAGTAAGCGCTCGCGGTGCGAAGAGAGGCGGGTTCGCGTCTCGATGCAGCTCGGCTCCGTAGAGCGCTGCCGCCGAGGCGGAAGGCGCCGCCGTCTCGCCGGCCAAAAACTCCTGAGCGGCCTGGCGTTTGAACTCGATGCTGTGACTGCGATGCTTGGCCATGGGCTGCCGTCGAGAATATTCCATGACCGGCTTTAGATATGAACAACGCGTCAGCTCCCATTGGTGGCCCACTGTTGCGATCGGGTGGGCCCATCGGTTTGGGGCTGCGGAGCAAGGGCTGCGCGCCGCAGCGCCTGCACTGTTGTTTGGGCTACGTCTATGGGCTTCCGTTTCTCTCGCGCTTTACGTCGCGTTCTGGCTCCAGCTCGACAATCCGTTTTGGGCGGGCGCCTCAGCGGCCATCGTGTGCCAACCACAGCTCGGCGCCTCCTTGCGCAAAGGGTGGTTTCGCGTAATCGGCACTGTGATCGGCGCCTCCATGACCGTGCTGTTGGTCGCCTGCTTCCCGCAGGATCGCGCGCTATTTCTCGTGGCCCTGACCGTGTGGGCTGCAGCGTGCGCTTTCGCCGCCACGCTATTGCGCAACTTCGGGTCCTACTCCGCTGCGCTCGCCGGCTATACGGTGGCGATCATTACCGGTGACTTATTCGGATCCGTCGGCGGCGTGGATGCAAACGCCGCGTTTCTACTGGCCGTCGCCCGCACCAGCGAGATCTGCCTCGGCATCGTCTGCGCTGGCGTTGTTCTCGCGGGCACCGATCTCGGCGGCGCTCGGCGCCGGCTGGCTGAACAGTTCGCGGATCTGTCGGCCGGGATCACCGCCGGCTTCGCCGACACATTGGCGACGGCGGGGCGCGAATACGCCGACATGCAGCCCGTTCGTCGCCAATTCGTTCGGCGCGTCGTCGCCCTTGATCCCGTGATCGACCAGACGCTCGGGGAATCGGCGGAGATTCGCTATTACTCGCCGGTTTTGCAGAACGCGGTGGACGGGCTGTTCACGGCGCTCTCCGGCTGGCGCGCGATTGCCAATCACTTGCACCAACTGCAAGCTGTGGAGGCCCGCCAAGACGTCGCCGCCGTGCTCGAAACCGTGCCGCCGGAGCTGCGATCGGCGTCGCAGTCGGGCGCATCGGACTGGACCGACGACCCGGTCGCTCTGCACAGGATCTGCGAGATGACCGTGCGGCAATTGATCGCGCTGCCGGCCGAGACGCCGTCGGCGCGTATGCTAGCCGACAAAGCGGCCGAGACGTTCGCCGGGATCGCGCATGCGCTCAACGGCCTTGCGTTGCTTACTGCCGATCCGGCGCAACCCGTTCCGCGCCGCCGCCTCAAGCACCTTCGCGTGGCCGATTGGCTGCCCGCGCAGGTCAATGCCTGCCGCGCCTTCGTCACGATCGGCGCCGTTGGGCTGTTCTGGATCATTACCGCCTGGCCGGGCGGCGGGAGCGCAATAACGTTCGCGTCAATCGTCGTGCTGCTGTTCGCCCCGCGCGCGGAACAGGCTTATAGCGGCGCCCTATTCTTCATCCTGGGCGTCACCCTGGACGTGGTCATCGCGGCGATCGTCTTGTTTGCGGTCCTGCCAGCACTTGGTGTGGAGACCTTTGCCGGATTCAGCCTCGTGCTTGCGGTTTGCCTACCGCCGATGGGCGCGCTCCTGGCGCAAGCGCGGCAGCCATGGCAGGTCGGGGTGTTCACCGGGATGGCGATGCTGTTCATACCGCTGCTGCAGCCGGCCAACCCGATGACCTACGACCTCCAGGCGTTTTACAACACCAGTTCGGTGATCGTCATCGGCGCCGGTTTTGGGGCGCTGTCGTTTCGCCTGCTGCCGCCCTTATCGCCCGCGTTCCGCGCGCGCCGGCTGCTCGCATTGACCTTGCGCGATCTGCGCGGTCTCGCGGTCGGTCGCTGCCGAGATGACTGGGAGAGCCTTGTACGCGGTCGGCTTTCCGCCATGCCGGACGCGGCGACGCTGCTGCAGGGCGCGCAGCTCATGACGGCTCTCTCGGCCGGCAGCGAGATCATCCACCTGCGACACGCCGCACCTCGCCTTGGCCTCGGTCCACAGCTTGACGCCGCCCTAGCGGCGCTGGCGGAGGCCGACAGCGCGCGGGCTATCGCTGGACTTTCCCGGATCGAGCGTATGCTCGCCCCCGACGCCGCCGATGGACCGCCAAGCCAAGCGGTCCTGCGGGTGCAGGGCAGCATTCTCGTGCTCTCCGAGGCTCTGGCGAAGCACGCCGCCTACTTCGATGATGAGGCGCGGGCATGAAGTTCGTCGAGGTCAATCTGTTCGGGGTGTATGTGGCGCCGATCTCGCTGATGCTGGTCGCCGCCTGGCTGGTCACGATTGCGCTGCGCCGGCTTGCCGCGCGTTACGGGCTGCTGCGTTATGTGTGGCATCCAGCGCTGTTCATGTTGGCGGTCTACATGATCGTTCTGTCGTCGATCGTTTTATTTGTGGCGCGGTGAGGCAGCGATGTCCGAATCCGAAGCGAAGGCGAAATCGGAAGCGAAACCCCCGGAGCTTGAGCCCGCATGGTCCCCCAACCCGCTGACTCGCCCGAAGCCGCCGAAGCGAGAAAGGCGCGTCGCGCCGGTGTTGGTCACCGTGCTCGTCGTAGCGGTCGCCGCCTGGCTCGGCTGGGCGATGTGGGATGCGTATATGGGCGCGCCTTGGACGCGTGACGGCGCCGTGCGCGCCTACGTCGTCACGATGGCGCCGGAGGTCGCCGGGCGCATCGTCGAGCTGCCAGTGCGTGACAATCAGTTTGTCCACAAGGGCGATCTGCTGATGGTCATTGAACCGACCGATTATACGATCGCCGTCGATCAAGCCGAAGCCGCGGTGAAACAGGCGGAGGCGAGCGTCAAGAACATCGACGCGCAGCTCGATGTCCAGCAGTCGCAGATCAGTAGCAACCAGGCGCAGGTCGAGCGGGCGCAGGCGGCGCTCGTCTTCGCACAGCAGCAGGCGGGGCGCTACGGGACGCTGGCGCAAGAAGGCTGGGGCACCGTCCAGGACGCCCAGCAGTACGTATCCCAGTTGCACCAGCAGGAGGCGGCGGTACGGACGGCATCGGAAAACCTCGATCTGGTGCGACGACAGATCGCGTCGCTGCAGGCGCAGAGCCTGAGCGCCGCGGCGAGCCTCGCGCAGGTCAAGGCCCAGCAACACCAAGCGCAGGTCAATCTCGAACGCACGCGCATCTTATCTCCAGTCGACGGCTACGTGACCAACCTGCTGGCGCAGCTCGGCGACTACATCCACGTCGGCACGAACACGATCTCGGTCGTCGACGCCAATTCATTTTGGATCGACGGGTATTTCGAGGAAACCAACCTATCGCGTATCCGCGTGGGGGATCCGGTCGAGGTCAAGCTGATGGGCTACGGCCCGATCGTGCGTGGCCATGTCGACAGCATCGCCCGCGAGATCAACGTCGCGAATGCACAGCCGAACGGACAAGGCGTCGCCACCGTCAATCCGATCTTCACCTGGGTGCGGCTTGCGCAGAGGATTCCGGTGCGGGTCCATATCGATCATGTGCCGGAGGGTGTCATTCTCGTGGCCGGGATGACCGCCACAGTGCAAATCGATGAGCCCCGAGATCCTCGGCAAAACAAATCGAGCTAGGCTGAATTCGTCCTCATCCAGGCGGCAATCTTGGGTCATACGCAATTTCGATGACGCCGAGGCGGACGACGCTCGCCTGGATGAGGTCGAGCTTTCCGCGCCTATACATCTGGCGTTTGACAGCTTGAGATTGGTGATCTGGCCTTCCGTCTGGCTGTTCGACCATGGCGGGGCGATTGCGGCATTGACGGCCAACTTGTCCTTGGCGAGGCCGTTGGCGAAGGATGCCGAGAGACGGCAAGCCCAAAACGGTGTGAACGCCCTGCTAGAGCGTTCTGCAGTTACGTGGAACCGTCTTTGCGAGCGGAGCGAAGCAAACCAGCGATCGAGGTCTCGCCAGCAAATCGCGAGTCGTTCCGTGGGCGCCTCAATCGGCGGACGCCTCAATCGGCGGACGCCTCGATCTCTGGATCGCCGCGCTTCGCTCGCGATGACGACAGGGGTCCGGCTAAACCTAACGACAGCGTGCCCTAGACATTCCCGCCGTCGCTGTCGCCGGTCGCGACCGAGGCGCAACATCGAAGGCCCCAATTCGGACAGGACGGGCAGGCCGTGCTACGTCTTGGCGCCGTGATCCCTCAATGTCGATCATCGAGGCAACGTCGCTGGCGAAGCGCCTCTTTATGGCGAACGCCGATTTCGGATCCTCAATCGGAACTGGAGAGATGGCGATTGAAAAGATCCTCACCCCGGTGACAATTTCACTGATTTGACGGATGCGCTCGACTTGGCTTTTGCAGCCGCGCGTCATCTGTTGCGGAAAGGGTAAACGGACGCACGGATCGAGTTCGATGGAACAGTCCAGTCAACCGGCAAGTGGAGTCGAAAGCGCTGACCCGCCCGCGCCGGACAGTTTTGTGTCCGAGCTCGTGGGAATGCTCGCAGCCCTCTGGCCCTCAAAGCAGCGCTATAAGATGCTCATGCTGTTCGGCGCACTTGTGGCGGTCGTAGGCGCCACGGCCTATGCGCAGGTGAGGCTCAACGCTTGGAACCAGCCATTCTACAATGCGCTGGCGCAAAAGAACATGCCGCTCTTCATTGAGCAACTCAGCGTCTTCGCCGTGCTGGCGGGCATTCTGCTTGTCCTCAACGTCGCGCAGACGTGGCTCAATCAGACGTCCAAGGTCGTTCTCAGAGAGGGCCTGGTCGACGACCTGATGACGCAGTGGCTCTCGCCGACGCGCGCATTCCGTCTGTCAAATGCCGGCGAGATCGGCGCCAATCCCGACCAGCGCATCCAACAGGACGCGCAGCACCTGACAGACCTCACGACGGACCTCGGCATCGGCCTATTGCAGTCGACGCTGCTGCTCTTGAGCTTTGTCGGCGTGCTTTGGGTGCTGTCGAGCGGCATGAATCTGTCAATCGCCGGCCATATTTTCACAGTGCCCGGCTACATGGTGTGGTGCGCGCTGATCTACGCCGGCGCAGCCTCGTTTCTGAGCTGGCGCGTCGGCCGCCCGTTGATCGACCTCAACGCCGAGCGCTATGCGCGGGAGGCGGAGTTTCGTTTTGCGATCGTGCGCGTGAACGAGGAGATCGACGGCATTACGCTATACCGCGGCGAGGCGGACGAAAGGGAAAGCCTGGGCACGGCGTTCGGCGTCGTCCTCGGCGTGTCGCGGCGGATCGTCGCCGCCGTGACGGGGCTGACCTGGGTCACCGCCGGCTATGGCTGGTTCACGATCGCGGCGCCGATCCTGGTGACGGCGCCGGCTTATTTCCTCGGCAGGATGAGCTTCGGCGAATTGATGATGATCGTCGGCGCCTTCAACCAAGTGCAGCAGGCGCTTCGGTGGTACGTGGACAATTTCTCCGGCATCGCGGACTGGCGCGCCACGCTGCTGCGGGTCGCGAGCTTCCGAAAAGCCATTGTCACCATGGATGAGCTCGGTCAGACGGCGAGCCGCATCGACATTGCCGAGGCGGACGACCCGTCGATACGATTTGATGACCTTCACATCGCCTCTCCCACGGGCTGCGTGACGCTGCCGGAAGAGCACACGAGCCTCGATCCGCAGCGCGTCCTCATCACCGGCGAAAACGGCGAGGAACGCGCCTTGTTGTTTCGGGCGATCGGCGGACTTTGGCCCTGGGGCAGCGGCCGGATTACGCGTCCGGCTCGCGAATCGATCATGTTCATGCCGGTCCGCGCTTACATTCCGCCCGGCACTCTGCGCGCGGCAATCACCTATCCGCGCGCGAGCCATGAATATGAGGGCACGGTCATCTTGAAGGCGATGACCGACGTTGGGTTGGAACACCTCGAGTCTTTGCTCGATACGGTGGAGCGATGGGACCGGAGGTTGACCGACGACGAGAAGCAACGGCTGGCGTTTGCCCGCGTCGTGATGCATAGACCCCTTTGGATCGTTGTGCAGAACGCGCTCGACGTCCTCGATCCAGAATCGCGGATGCGGATCAGAGAGCTCCTTATGGGCGATTTTGCCGATATGGGCATCATCAATATCGGCCACGACCTACCCGAAGAAGGCATCTACGCCCGAAAGCTGCACCTGCAGGTGGATCCCGGTGGACTGAGCTTCAAGCCGACGCACGAGCACGGACTCCGCGCGCCCCAGGAATCCGCGAACGCGGTTCCTGCCGCCGAATAGAGCGGTTGCCCGCGCCGAACCGCGAGCGCCAGTTCTCGACGCGCCCTATTTCTTCCGCCGTGGCGAGCCAGCGGCGCGTTTGCCGGGCCATACGAGGCTGAGGCCTTTCTCAGAGAGCGGCAGGCACGGCTCAGCGATCCGCCTGCCGAAATGCCGGCGCGCCCCGAAAACGTGTCGAATGAGCATATTGGTGTAGAGGCCAGGGCCGCTTGAATAAATGCGCCACCCGCCATCGACGGTGATTGTGTCGGCTTTGACGCGCCCCCATTCGGCGCTCGCTTCGTAGCGGTCGTGGAAGGCCGCATCGCTGCTACTGAAATAGGCGTTGCGCTGCCGCAAAGATGCGTGCGCGAGCCGATCGGTGACCGCGATCGGGTTCAAGACCAGGAGAGCGCTCCATAGCGCCTCGGACTCGCCAAGCACGCTCATAGCCTCCGCATAGCGCAGATGCGAATGCCCATACATCAGCCCGATTTCGCGACCGAAGAACGCCGCCAATTCCGCGCGTTGAAATATCGTCACCGGTCCGCCGTGGTAGGCGATCGGCTTGTCCATGAGGTGCGCGCCATCGGCAAGAAGGAGATGCTTTCGGATGAGGCCGAGATGACGCCGCGCTTGACGCTTTGTGAAAATGCCGCCGATGACGCCTTGGGTCATCGGGAGCAGCGAAAAGGAGACGCCCGTCTTCTCGTCGCTCGGATGAAGCATGAGCTCGGACAAACCGCCTTCAGGCTTGAACACCCCATAACCCGCCACGATGTCATCGCGAATGAGGAAGCGGTTGAAGTCCCTGCGCATTGCCGCGGCGAAGGAATCAAGCTCCTTGGCGGTATCAAGCGCGCGGCCGGCGCGGCGTAGAATTTCGGCGTAGCGCAGAAGCTGCTCGTAAAGAAGCGCGACGGTCCAACTGCTCACCATCCAGTCGCGATATGTCGGATCGACCGGCTGAAGAGAGTCGTTCCAGTCGCCATTCCCGTAGCGGATCAGATGTGTGCCAGGGATCAATCGTCCGCGCACCGTCGCGATCAGCTTGTCGAGATGGACCGCGACCGTATCGGAAGCCGCCGTCTTTTCGAAGTTGTCTTCCCGTCGCCAAGCGATGGGTTCATCGAGAAAAGCAAAATCGCCGGTCGCTTCGACATAATCGCACAGGGCCTTCAGCGGCCAGACGATGATGTCGCCATGCGCCTCTCTGGCCTGCACGGCGGAGTAGGGCTCCAGCATGAACCATTGTGGCCAGTCGCCCCCATTTTCGTATTGCTGGGCGAACAGGATGCGAAGAATCGCCTTGGCCGACGCATCATGTTCAAGTGAGAGAAGCAACTCGATCGGGCCCTGGCAGATGTCCCGCGTGCCCCAGGCGCCGCCAGCATATTGTTCCAGACCATACCCCGCCGTGAGATGCATCATCGCGTCGTGCGTCAACCACGGAAAGATCGTGTCCATCGCCTCTGTGTCAGCGCCCTCGTCGGCGCTCTTGATGCGAACGCCACGCGTAACCCTCCGCCAAAAGCGGTCTGAAGGCGCCAGCATGCTCGCATCGGCAACGGGCTTTGCGTACTGCGACGCCAGCGCCTTCGCTCGCTTCGCGTCGGTCATCGAACCCACGACCGCGAACACGAATTCGTTGGTTGTGCGAGTTTCGATCGCCGCGAACGCGCCGCCGCGGCGCTTTCCATCGGCGTAAAGCAATTCGTCGCCGCCTATGGCTTTGACACATCCAGGCGTGCTCGTGACGAGGTGATAGACGGCGTGCGGATAGCGCTGGCCCCAGAGACTATCGGGGTCCGGCCGGAAGGCGAATTGCTTTCGCCGCGAATCGATCTCAATTCGACCGGCGTGCGCAAATTCCTGCTCGCCGAGGATGAGGCGCCCGAAAGCGAGGAAGCGGCACGGCTCGCCTTCGACGGCGACTCGCCACTGCATGGCGGGCTCGTCCCCGGAAACGGTTGCGGAGACCGTGATTGTTCGCCTGCCGAGTTGATAGATCCAACGACAGTCGTCGAGGCCGATCTCGAAAGCGGACGGCACGGTCAGCAGGCGCCAGCCCTCGCCCATGTCGGCGAGCATACGCAATCCGCTGGCGCGGGTGATGTTGTACGGATCGCGCGAGGCGGAGAAGAGCTTGTGGAAGGCGGTATTGCCGATGGCGAGCTGCGCGCCGAATACGCCATGCATCCAACACGTCGCGGACAGCGCGTCTTCGCTTGGCAGCATGTCGCCGCCGCCGCGCAGCATTGCGCCATGGCGGCGCGCCACGATGCGCTCCTTGTCGCGCAAAACGACATGGCGGCTATGCGTTATTCCCGGGGTAAAGAGGGAGAGAATCTGGCCGTCCACCCGTTCGACATGCGTGCGTCGGCGGTAGCGCTTTTTTATCGTTTTCTCGTCGAGCGCGTCGGCGACGGCCGAAGGCGCGTCGTTCAGCAGGCTGCGCGTCGGCGAGGACAGGGCGAACGCGCGCGGCGCCCATTCCTTGCTGGCGCCTTCGACAAGGTCGATCACGCTGATGTCGGCATCGCTCGAAGCCGTGGGATGATCGGCGGAGTAGGCGCCAAAGAAAGTCCAAGACATTTCGCCGCCCGGCGCCAGCGTCACTGGCCTGGATTGAAGGGCCGCGCATGCCGTCTCGTACTGAAGGCGGCGCGATGGCAGGGGCGTGCCGAACGGACTGCTGAAATGGTTAGCGTCGCGGTGGTCCGGCCCCATCAGCTGGCGGAAATCGGTGGCGAAGTCCGCGACGCCCTCGAGACAGCCGTGCGCGACCCAGGGATATGCCCCGCCTTGTGACAGATTTTGCCGGCTCATCACAACGGAGCCGAGTCGTGGATGCCGCGCGGCGTAGTGGTCGATATACTGGCAGGCGTAGGCCTCGTTGTTCATCACGAAGCCCGGATCGCCGAGGCCGAGATCCTGCATCAAGATGGCGTCGCAGAGGAGTTCGCTCCCGCGTTGGTTGACGACATCGACTCGCCATAGCCACAGGTTTGAACTGGGATGCAGCCACAGGGTGACACGATGGCCGATGCCGCTCTGTTCTCCCTCCCAGGCGGCGCGGTCATCCGAGGCGCCGAAGCGGATCCCTGCGTAGGGACCGATGACGGGTGCGATGGTCGGTTCCGCCCCCCCGGCGCGCAGATAGAGCCGCGCCATGCCGTCGGCGATGGGCAATGCCAGCGACTGGTTGATCATGATCCGTCGATTGGCTTGCGTGTGCTCGAGGGCGAATACGGCGCCACTTGGCGCAAGGCTGACGGATAGTCCGGAGCCATTGGCGATCCGGATGAGGCCAAGATCGTCGCGTCGCGGCGTCGTTAGTATGTCTGGTGACGAACGGAGCATTTGTTCTCCTTTGGCCTGTACGTTCGCGTTTGCGCCCATGATGATCTCAAGCACTGAAGCGAGCGCGGTGCGCTATCTGCGACCCGACCAGGGCTGTCCAGCCGGTCTGGTGCGAAACGCCGAGACCCTTGCCTGTGTCGCCATGAAAATATTCGTAGAGGAGAAGGGAATCTCGCCGCGCCGCGTCGTTCAGGAAGCGAGGATTGGCGCCCTGCCCCGGGCGTCCGCCGTCTCGATCGAGCAGAAACAATCGGAGTATGCGGCGCTGGAGATCGATGGCGACCTTCCCAAGCGTCCCCCAGATCCCCGATCCTCTTGGCAGTTCGACCTTGAAGTTTTCGCCGAAACACGAGTGCAGATGTCGAAACAACTCGATAGCGAGAAAGTTGAGGGGCCGCCAGACGGGCCCACGCCAGTTGGAATTGCCTCCACTCGCCCGGCGTGTCCGGCGTCGCTTCAGCAAGCCGTTGATGCTCCGCGGATTGGGCTTCGTGTGGCTCCTCGGCCTTGACCATGACGGTCGTCGCCTCCTGAAGCGTTCGTCAGGATTTTCGCAGCGAGCTGTGTGGAAAGCAACCGTCCGGCGGCCGTGTTGTCGGCTATCTCGGCTTCACTCGCTCCAGCGCCGCCTACAACATTTTCGACGATGAACCCGAATTCCTTTTGCAACGCCTTCAGCGGCGCGGAAGCGCCGAAGGTATGCATGCCGATGCCGCGCCCTGAGGCGCTCTTGAGCGCCGAGCGGCTCGCCATGCGCTTCGGCGGAATCCTGGCGGTGCGGGGACCCGTAGCCGATATGGCTGCCGAGAATGATGAGAGTGGGTCGGTCCGTCGTGAGCCGGAACACGGGTCAACGCGTTCTCGATGCGCTCGAGATCGTTGGCGTCGCCGACGCGCTGCACATTCCAGCCGCAGCCCATGGACCGCGCGGCCCACGTCTTCCGTAAACGCGAGTTTGGTGCTGCCTTCTGGTCCTCGCTTTGTCGGCCGACTATTTGCCGGCCGTCTTTTCCAGGTGCCCGCCAAACTGGTAGCGCATCGCGGAAAGAAGCTTGTTCTGGAAGTCCGCGTCGCCGCGCGAACTGAATCGTTCGTAGAGCGCCGTGGTGAGCACAGGCGTCGGGACAGCCTCGTCGATGGCCGCCACGATCGTCCAACGGCCCTCGCCGGAGTCGGAGACGCGGCCCGAAAACTTCTTCAGCGCCGAGTCTTCCACTAACGCGGTCGCCGTAAGGTCCAGGAGCCATGAGGCGATGACGCTCCCTCGGCGCCAGACCTCCGCGATTTCCGGTAGGTTGAGATCGTACTGGTAGTGCTCCGGGTTGCGCAGCGGCGTCGTCTCCGCGTCGATTGCGCCCGCGGTCTTTCCGACATTCGCCGCGCGCAACACGTCGAGGCCCTCGGCGTATGCGGCCATGACGCCGTATTCGATGCCGTTGTGGACCATCTTGACGAAATGGCCGGCGCCGCTCGGCCCGCAATGAAGATAGCCAAACTCGGAACTCGTCCTCTCCTTCTCTCGTCCGGGCGTGCGCGGTATGTCCCCCGCGCCGGGAGCGAGCGTCTTGAAAATCGGATCGAGGCGCGTGACCGCCTGCTCCGGTCCGCCGATCATCATGCAGTAGCCGCGCTCCAGGCCCCAGACGCCGCCGCTTGTTCCGACATCGACGTAGTGGACGCCTTTCGGAGAGAGCGCCTTTGAACGGCGCATATCGTCGACGTAGTAGGAGTTTCCGCCGTCGATCAGGATGTCGTCCGCGTCGAGCGCAGGCGACAGAGCGGCGATCGTATCGTCCACCGCCCCCGCTGGGACCATCAACCATACCGCGCGCGGTTTCTTGAGCTTCCCGATCAAATCGGGCAGCGACGAACTGCCGACCGCTTTCTCCTCGACCAGCGCTTGGACGGCCTTCGGCGACTGGTCGAAGACCACGCATTCGTGCCCTTGATTTATGAGTCGGCGCACCATGTTGGAGCCCATCCGGCCCAGACCGATCATCCCGAGTTGCATAGGCCACTCCTCCAAAACAAGGTTGTCTCGCTGCTCGTTTACTCACAAGATCGGGCGGGATTCGGTCATCCTCGCCGCCAAACTCCAGCCTGCGGCTATTTGCGCGAACGAACGCCGACCGACGCTCCCGCATCGTCCCACATGAGAAACCCACCTTTGAAAGCGTTGGCGTTGTCGCCCGCACGGCACCCCGGCGGCAGTTCCTTGAGATGCTTGACGTTGCCGCCGCCCAGCACGACGTCGTCGGGCTGGAGCGCTGCGGTCAGAAGCTCGACCACTTCGGCGACGGCCTTTCTCCATCGCTTCTTGCCGAGCCGCAACAGTCCGCGTTCGCCGACGTAATCCTCGTAGGTGCCTTTTTTGTATGGCAGATGACCAAGCTCCATAGGCTCCACGACGCAATCGACGACGACGGTCGAACCAAGTCCGGTCCCGAGCCCGAGGAACAACATCTTTCCAGTCTTGTAGCTGCCGAGCGCCTGCATCGCGGCGTCATTGATGATTTTTGTCGGCCGCTCGAACGCCGCCTTGAAGTCGAATCCGACCCAGCCCGGCGCCAAATTGTGCGGCTCGGCGACCGGCCGGTCATGAAGCACCGGGCCCGGATAGCCGACGGAAACGACGTCGTACTTCCAGCCCTCCGCGAGTTTCCTCACTCCGGCGACCATTTGCTCGGCGGTGAGCGTAGGTCCGGACGCAAACTCCCGTTTGTCGCCTTGTCCGGAGACGGCGATTTTAATGTGGGTCCCGCCCACATCGACGGCCATGATGTTCATTCGATGGCCCTTATTTCATCGCCCCGCGACCTCTAGCTCGACCTCGCGAGCGCTGCGCTCTTGTGATCGATCACCTCCATCAAATCGTTCCAGGACGCGACGAAGGACTTGGCGCCATCGTCCTGCAACTGCGCTGCTAGCGCCTCGACATCAATGCCGGCTTTCGCAAACCGGCTCAAAACCGCTTCGCAATCGCCGCCGTCCGCCGGCAAAAGCTCCCCGACATCGCCGTGATCCGCCAGCGCCTTCAAAGTGCCCTCAGGCATGGTGTTGACGGTGAATGGCGCTGCGAGCGCCTTGACGTACAAGACGTCCGACGCCTTTGGATCCTTCGTCCCGGTGCTCGCCCAAAGCAATCGTTGAGGCCGCGCGCCCTCGTTGAGAATTCGCTGCCAGCGCGGCGTGTCGAGCAACTCGCGGGCCGCTTTGTAAGTTCGCTTCGCGATGGCGATCCCGAGTTGGTCGCGCAAGGCCTCCGGCGTCCGGCCCATGACTGCGCCGTCCCAGCGGCTGATAAATACCGAGGCGACCGACCCGACATTCGGATTCAGCCCGGCGGCGATGCGTCGCTCGATGCCGCGTACGAACGCTTCGGCCGCCGCAAGGTACTGCTCGCGGCTGAAGAGCAGCGTCACGTTTACGGGCACTCCGGCGAAGATCGACTCCTCGATCGCAGGCAGTCCCTCTCTCGTCCCCGGTATCTTGATGAAAAGGTTCGGCCGCCCTGCCCGCCCATGCAACTCTCTGGCGGCGGCGATCGTCGACCTCGCGTCGTGGGCGAGCAGTGGCGACACTTCGAGCGACACCCACCCATCCACCCCATTGGTCCGGTCCCAGATCGGCCGGAACATGTCGGCGGCGTTCACGAGGTCTTCGATAGCCAGCTCGAAGAACAGCTTCTCGCCGGAGTCGCCCCGTTTGAGGCCATCGCGAATTTCGCGGTCGTAGGCCGCGCTGTTCTTGATCGCATGGTCGAAGATCGTCGGATTCGAGGTGAGTCCGGTCACCGAAAGCTCATCGACGTAGCGTTTCAGCGTCCCGGTCGTCAGAAGATCGCGGGTGATGTTATCGAGCCAGATGCTCTGGCCGAGCTCGTGGAGCTGCTGGGTTGCCTTCGTCATTGTCGCACCTTTCGGAAGCGTACAATCTTGCGCGACTGGAGAACCAAATCGCGATCGGAGTGAACGGCGTATTCCAACCGGCGCCATTCTAGCGGACCAAAGTTGTCCTGGTCACCCCCTCTCCCGCAAGGGGAGAAGCGAAGGGCGTCATTGGCGATCGGTCGCCGCAATCGCCGCGTCCGCGATCAAGTCGAATCGCCGTCAGCGATCTCATCGAGCCATGCGCCGATACTTGTGGCCGCGTCGCTATAAAACGTTCGGTAGAGATTTTCCGCGACATATCCAATATGCGGCGTGGCGAGCACATTGTCCAACGTCCGGAAGGGATGATCGGCCGGGAGCGGCTCCGTGTCGAAGACGTCGATCGCCGCGCCCGCAATCGTGCGTGACGTCAAAGCCCGGATGAGCGCGTCTTCATCGACGATCGGGCCGCGCGAGGTATTGACCAGCCAGGAGGCGGGCTTCATGAGCCCGAGGTCGGCAGCTCCGACGAGCCCGCGCGTTCGCTTGCTCAGGACGAGGTGAATGGTGAGCACATCCGCTTGGCGGAACAGCTCGTCCTTCGTGACAAATGTCGCCCCTACGGCCTCAGCGGCTTCGCGCGTGAGGTTCTGGCTCCAGGCGATGACCTTCATGCAAAAGGCGAGCCCGATGCGGGCGACGGGTTTGCCGATGTTTCCGAGCCCCAGCACGCCCAGCGTCTTGCCGTCGAGCTCGCGGCCGAGCGATGTCTGCCAGCCGCCGTCGCGGACGGAGTTGCTCTCGCGAACGAGATGGCGGGCGCTGGCGAGAATGAGCGCCCACGTCATCTCGATCGTGGGCGTTGACCGATAGCCGGTCCCGGTGACGCGAATGCCGCGCTCCTGCGCCGCCGCAATGTCGATCGAGGCGTTGCGCGAACCGGTCGAGGCGATCAGCTTGAGCCGCGGAAGGCGCTCGATCACTTCGCGGGGCAGCGGCGTTCGCTCCCGCATGACGCAGATCACGTCGAATGGCAGCAGCCTTGCGACCACCGCGTCGGGGTCAGCGACGTGATCGTTGAAGACGGTGATCTCGGCTCTGCTCGCGACGGAAGACCAGTCCGCCAACTCGAGCGCGACATTTTGATAGTCGTCAAGAATTGCCACCTTCATCCCAATCTCCTTCCAAGCGAGCCCTCGAGCGGACGCAAAAGGCGCCTCGACGAAATCCCATAGCGCGAGCTTTCGGCAACCCTGCCATCCCAATGGCGGGTGGCGGGCCGCGAAAGCTCAAAATGAGAAACTAAGCGTTTCGATAGTTTCTATTTCTGTTCCAACCAGCGGAGCGCATGTTGCGACCTGAATTGAAGCCGACCCGATGAACTGGCCCGGGTTCCGCAATATGGGGTGCTGAGCATGATCGAACGTCGGCCATTCGGTTCCCTCTCTGGAGACGAGCGGTCTTGGCTCAAGGCCAAACACCATTTCCTATTCGACGACAGTAAAGACGCTTGGGGCGCGTTGTGCATCTGGAACGACGACGAAATCGCCCCAGGTGGCGGCTTTGCTCCCCATTCTCACGCCAATATGGAGATCGTCACTTACGTCCGCCGCGGCGCTATCAGCCACCGGGACAGCCTCGGCAATAGCGGAAGGACGGTGGCCGGCGACGTGCAGGTGATGAGCGCCGGGACCGGCATCCGTCATTCCGAGTTCAATCTGGAACCCGAGGCGACCCAAATCTTCCAGATTTGGATAAAGCCCACCGTCGACGGCGGCTCGCCGGCCTGGGGCACAAAGTCATTTCCAAAACAGGATCGGGCCGGAGGGCTCGTCGTCTTGGCCAGCGGATACAACAGCGACGTGGGCGCCCTGCCCCTCCGCGCGGAAGCGCGGGTACTCGGCGCGACGCTCAAGCGGGCCCAGGCCGTAGAATACGAAGTCGGGGAACGTCGTTACCTCTACTTGGCGCCGGCAGTAGGGCAAGTCCTCGTCAATGGTCTCCAGATCGATGCGCGCGATGGCGCCGCCATCAAGGACGTCCCGCGACTGATCATCACCGCGGTCGAAGACAGCGAATTCGTGCTGGTTGACGCCCCAGAGGCGCGGTCCGCGCCTTCCTCAAAGTCTGCATAGGGAGACGTCCATGTCTAAGGTTCTGGTCCTCTATTACTCCGCCTACGGCCATATCGAGGCGATGGCCTATGCCCTCGCCGAGGGCGCCCGCGAGGCAGGCGCACAGGTAGACGTCAAGCGTGTTCCCGAAACAGTGCCGGAAGAAATCGCGCGTGGCGCCCATTTCAAACTCGACCAGCCAGCGCCGATCGCCACCGTCCAGGAACTGGCGGACTACGATGCGATCGTCGTCGGTTCAGGGACACGCTTCGGCCGCGTCTCCTCCCAAATGGCCGCTTTCCTTGACCAGGCGGGCGGCCTCTGGATGCGCGGCGCGCTGCACGGCAAGGTAGGGGGCGCCTTCGCCTCGACCGGCACACAACACGGCGGTCAGGAAACGACCTTGTTCAGCATGATCACGAACCTGCTGCACTTCGGCATGGTGATCGTCGGCCTCGACTACGGCCATACCGGGCAGATGACCCTGGCGGAGATCACCGGCGGCTCGCCCTACGGCGCGACGACCATCGCTGGCGCAGACGGCTCCCGCCAGCCAACCGCCAACGAACTGCAGGGCGCCCGCTACCAGGGCCGCAAGATCGCCGAGGTGGCGAACAAGCTGCACGGATAGATCGCCCCATCCAGCCGCGTCGGCCGCCCTTTCGGGGTGGGCGACCGCAATTCCACCGCCGCTCCCGGCTCGCAGGCGAGTGATCGCTAGAGGTTGGTCCGATGACTGATGTCCGCACCTACAGGTATTTCGTTGACGGCAAGTGGAGATCCGCCGCCAACGGGCAGACCTTTGACGACGTGAAGCCGTACACCGGGTCGGTCTGCGCAAAGGTCGCTGCGGAGTGGAGCGGCTGCTCGCCGGCCCGCGCCGGCCAGGGCGGAAGTGGCCGACCTGATCGAAAAGCTAGGCTTTCACGGCATCGATCTTGGACTGCTGAACGAAGGCGGTCGGACGATCAGCGTTCCCGGCGGCGCTTTTGACGATCCAGAACCTGATCCGGCTCGACTGAGCCGCGTCGCCTCGATCATCGTCACTTGGGAGTCCGCCGAGCCGATGGGCCGAAGGACATTCCAAAGATGAGATCAAAGGGCGGGCAATGGGAGCAGCCGAAATGACGCTTGAGGAAGCCGCCGACCGTCTCGCGATACGCGAACTTGTCGATGCTTATGCCCACTGCGCGGATCGGCGCGACTGCGAGGGGCAGATGGCCTTGTTCACGGAGGATACGCGTTTTCTGGTGTTCATGGACGCCAAAGCCTCGAACTCCGAGCCAGACGATTACAAGCCGGGCGGATCTGAGGCCTGTTTTTGAAGACCTTCGACGGTATCAGGCGACGACCCACTTCAACGGTCAAAGCACCGTCGTCCTGAATGGCGCCGCTGCGACCGGCGAAAGCTACTGCTTGGCCCATCATGTCCAGGTCCAAGATGGGCGACGTAGCGTTATGGTCGCTTCGATTCGCTATCTCGACGCCTTCACCAAGCAGGCGGGACGCTGGCTGTTCAGCGAACGGCGGCTGATGGTGGACTGGATCGAAACACGTCCTCTTTGAGTTCTGGCGTCCCAAGTCGGCGCCGGGAACCCCGGCGTTCAGCGGCGGCTCCGACCCAACTGTTTCGATCGCCTGGGCGACAGCTTCTCGGCGAGGAAGTCACCCAGCACCTCGACGCGCTTCGGCCGCCGCCCGCCGGGCGCCGTTACCCAATGCACCGCGCCGCCACTGACCTTCCAATCCGGCAGAACCACTTCCAGCCGGCTATCGTCCAAAGCCTCTCGCATGATGAAGTCCGGCAGGATCCCGAGACCGCTGCCGCCCAACAGAAGCGGCATCATCGCATCCCCATTGTTCACCCTCAGCGGTCCAGTTGGCCGCACAGTGGCCGTATCGCCCCGTTCGTGACTGAAATGCCAGGTGTCGCCGGCGGTCGAGGCGTAACAGATGCAACGGTGCTCGGTCAGGCGGAGCGGGTGATTGGGCCGGCCGAATTTTACGAGGTAGTCAGGGGACGCCACCAGGTAGCGCGGCACGGCTACAAGAGTACGAGCCACAAGCGAAGAGTTCGGGCAACGCTGCAATACGGATAGCGGCGTCGTAGCCTTCGCCGATCAAATCGACATGGGCGTCGCTCAGGTGCAGATCGATCGAGACTTCAGGGTAGCGGTCAAGGAACTCCGGTAGAATAGGCGCGACTTGAACGACGCCGAAGGACGTCGGCGCTGCAAGCCGGATATGTCCGCGCGGCGCGGCGGCATTAGCGATGCCTTCGCTTTCGGCCAGTTCGCCCTCAGCCAGGATGTGGGCGGCCCGCTCGGCGAGCTGTTTCCCGGCCTCGGTGAGAGACAACCGCCTCGATGTGCGGTTGAACAGTCTCGTGCCGAACTTGGCTTCCAACCGGCTGACCGCCTTGGACACTGTGGCCTTTGACAACTGCAACTCGGCGGCCGCCCGGGCGAAGGATTGCATCTGCAGAACCTTGGCGAAGATCGCCAAGCCCTCAAGATCTGGCAGCCTCGACATGGCAGTTTCCGAAACAATGAGTATCGGTCGTTTCTATTTCTGACCCACAGGTTTGTCGAGAGCTTCATTCCGAGACGCCTGCGCACGTCGGCTGGTGCGGCGGAGACGTTGCGGCCATCGCGTTCACGTCGATCTCAACGAGGGCCTGTCGAGCCATGGCTCCCCCGCCAGCTCGCTTGCCGGACGGCCATCTGGAATTGCCAGTCCGAACGCCCCATTTACGAGCCAGTCCGCTGCGGCGAGGCCCCGCGACCCACCATTCCCGCGACCCACCATTTAGGAGTAAAGGCGCATGGACTCCAGTGCTGCGGTATTGGACGGCTTGACGAATACGATCGAGAAGCAATTTGATCCCTTTCCCGATCCGCTGGGCCGAAACATCGTCGATCTGAACGTTTGGGCGATCCAAGAAGGCTTGCGCGGCTCCACGGCACGTGAGCTCTTCGACGGCTTCTGCCAGTTGCTTGTAGCCGGTGGGATGCAGTTGTTGCGAGGCTACGTATCGACGCAGACCTTGCATCCGCAATGGAGCGGCTACGGGTACACTTGGCGGCGCGACCTCAATTCCGTTTACGCACAGCAATTTTCGCGCGGCGCCACCTCGCAGGAATGGCGGGACAGTCCGTTCTATGCGGTCATCACTCGCGCTCGCGCCGGCGAAAAGACACCCTGGCTCCGCCGCCATCTCGAATTGGGCCCGGAACAACGCGATTTCCCAGCGCTTCGCGATTTCTACGCTGCCGGCGCGACCGACTATCTTTGCGTGGGTTACATTTTCGGGGAAGGCGGCGATCCCGCGCACGGCACTGGCGTGGTCTATTCCTTCACGACGGATAGGTCTGGTGGATTTGGCGACGAAGAATTGCAATTGCTGCGCTCGACGCTGCCGGGGCTTTCCCTAGCGATAAAAGCGCATGCCGGGTACGACATCGCGTCGGGGCTTTTGCAAACCTATCTCGGCCAAGACGCGGGCCGCCGCGTCCACTCCGGCGAAGTCGAACGCGGCTCGGTTAATGGCCTGCGCGCCGTCCTCTGGTACGCGGACATCCGTGCCTTCACTCGCGTCAGCGACGCTTCCCCGGGGCACGTCATCGTCGCCTTGCTCGACGAAGTGTTCGAGACGATGACGGCTGCGCTGCGTCCGCGCGGTGGACAAGTGCTCAAATTCATTGGCGATGCGATGCTTGCGACGCTCGCTTTCGACGAGGGGGATCAAGCGCGGACTTGCCGGCTTGCTCTCGACGCGGCGGTCGAGGCGATGGACGCGCTGGAGGAGCGCAACAAAGCTCGCGTTGTCTTAGGGCTCCCAACGGTGAGCGTCGATCTCGCGCTGCATGTTGGCGAGGTGCTCTATGGCAATGTGGGCGCGGCCGACCGACTCGACTTCACAGTGATTGGGCCTGCGGTGAACGAAGTCGCACGAATAGAAAAGCTTTGCGATCTGCTCGATCGCAAAATAGTCGTCTCCGCGCCCTTCGCGTCGGCGGCCGGGCCTTGCGATGGTCGCTTGGAATCGCTCGGGAATTTCGTCCTGCGCGGCGTCAGCGAGCCCAAGGAGATTTTCGGTCTGGCGCTCGAGCATAAAATGGAGCGCCATGGTCTTTCCGGGGGCGCCCAAAGGGCGAGCCCAAACCCGTAGACACGGTCCTGCAAAGGTTTACGGTCACGGGTCCCAGCCTTCCGCTTCGCTCCAGCCGGAATGACGAACTCTCCTGTTGGTCCGAACCGACACGCCCGGGCCGCAGGTCAACGACGTGCGACGACCTGCTCCAGGGTTTCGGCGGCCGCCAGCACCTTCCAGTCGGAACCGTTGGCCCCGATCACCATCAGCCCGGCGCCCTGCGCGTCCGGCGCATTCATCGGGATGGTGGCTGCGCAGCCGTCGAGGAAGTTGACTGCCGAGGGGTTGCGCAGGATCAGCGCGTTCAGCCGGTCGAAATCGGACTCGACCTCGGCGATCAGCGGCGCTGTGACTGCCACCGTCGGTGAAATCAGCACATCAAAAGCCTGGGCCGTCCCGTTGAAAGCCAAACTGGCTTGGCGGCGCAGGGCCAGGGCCTCGTCTCGTTCCTGCTGCGAGAACGTCCCGCCCGAAATGATCCGGCGATAGACGTGCGGGTCCCCTTCGGTCTCCAACGCCTTCAGCCGAGACTGGTGGATGGCGAAGGCCTCCGTCGCGACCAGGATGCGGTTGACCCTACCCGCCTCGCCCATGCCGGGGATGTCGACGTCGTCAAGGACGGCTCCGGCATCGCGAATCGCCTTGAGCGCGGCTTCGAAATCGGCCGAGACCTGGGCGTCCAGCCCGTCGGTCGAGAGGGTGCGGACGATGCCGATGCGCAGGCCGGCGAGGCCGACGACCGCAGTCGGCCGCGATCCGGCGCTCAGAATCGCGTGGATGGCGGCGCATTGGGTGATCGTCGGCGCGATCTGACCGATGCTGTCATAGACCGAGGCGAGCGGGAAGACGCCGTCGAGAGGCACGCTCGCCTGGCTGGGCTTGAAGCCGGCAAGCCCGTTCAGCGCTGCCGGGATGCGGATCGAGCCGCCGGTGTCAGAGCCGAGCGCGGCGTCGCACAGGCCGAGGGCGACCGAGACGCCGCCGCCGGAGGTGGAGCCCCCCGGAATCCGCCGGATGTCGCGGCCGTTGCCGGGGGTGCCGAAATGGGGGTTGAGGCCAACACCGGAATAGGCGAACTCGCTCATCGACGTGCGCCCGAACGGCACGGCGCCGGCGGCGATCAGGCGTGCGACCGCAGTCGCCGTGCGCTCGGCCGGCGGCGCATGGCGCAAGTGCCGCGAGCCCGCTGCCGTCACCTCGCCTGCGACATCGAACAGGTCCTTAATCGAGATGGTCATGCCGGCGAGCCCGCCCGGCGCTCGGTCCGCCGCCGATCGGTCGGCATCTTGCGCAGCGGCCAGCACCTTCGCCGCGTCGAAGCGGGTGAAGATGCTACCGGCACGCTCGGCGCCGATATCCAGCACACGCTGGATGCCGCGCCGGGCGCGTTCCACCGCCGGTATCGGCATGCGGTCGGTTTCAGGGCCGAACCAGCGGACCGGCGGTTGTCGCTTCGTCATGATCAGGCGACCTCCGGCAGGATCACCGTCTCATAGCTGTGCTCGATCGCCCTGTCGCGTTCCGGATCCCTCAGTTCCATGCGGAAAAAGCGGCTGGGCCGCACCTTGCCGTCGAGCACGCCGAGCGTGCCGCACATCATCATGGTGCCGGGAACCAGCGTCGCCTTGGGATCGGCCAGCGGCGAGGCCGCCGCGAGTTCGAGCAGGGGCCGCATGGCCTGGAGCGTGCCGTCCTGGTAGAGCGTCCAGGCGTCGGTCTCGCTATCGCGGATCCAGGAGCGCAGCTCCAGGCTGTCCAGCCTGTCGGCGACGTCGGCGAAGTCCCAGAGACGGGCGGCGACCGGCTTGGCGCAGATCTGCTTGGACAGCGCCACCGAATGCGATTCCAGCTTGCGGTCGGTGTGGTCCGAGCCCAGGCCGAGCCAGAGTCGACCGCTCTCGCTGAACAGCACGGGTTCGACCTCTCCGGAGGAAGCGCCTCCGACGGTCTGGATAGCCGGAGCCGTGGTGAATAGGGCGGGGGAAATGCGATAGAACAAGGGCACCGTGGAAGGCGCGGGCACGCCCAGCTTTGCGAGCTCGGCGATGTGGTGGTCGACGGCGGCCCGGTTACGCGCGGTCCAGCCTGCGATCACACCGGAAAGGATGCTGGCGGCCCGTCGTCCTTCCTGATCGAATATGAATTCCATACGAATGCTGCTCCGAGGATTTTGAAGGTTTCGAGGCCGCAGCTCATCGGCTCGGCGGCGGCGAGGCGGAACGGCCGTCGCGGGGCTGGCGCTTCAGAAGGTGACCTGCTCGGCGAGACGATCGGTGACCAGCATATGGCCGGGTTCGTGGGTGATCGCGATTTCGGGACGCGCGGCGCGAATGGCCGATTGAGGTGTGACGCCGCAGGCCCAGAACACCGGGATGTCGCCGGCTTCCAGCACGGGCGCGTCGCCGAAATCGGGACGCGCCAAGTCCTTGATGCCGATCGCCGCGGAATCGCCGATATGCACAGGGGCGCCGTGCGCCAGTGGGAAACGGTCGGTGATGACGATCGAGCGGATGGCGTCCGCCGGCGCGAAACCCCGCAGCGACACCACCAGCGGGCCACCGAAGCCTCCAGCGGGCCGGGTCTGGATATTGGTGACGTACATCGGGACGTTGCGACCGGCGTCGATGTGGCGCACCGGAATGCCCGCCCGCATCAGCGCTTCTTCGAAGGAGAAGGAGCAGCCGAGGACGAAGGTGACGAAGTCGTCCCGCCAGAGCGCCAGCAGATCCTCGGCGCCGCCCGCGGGCTCGCCGCCGCGGAAGACCCTGTATCGCGGCACGTCCGTGCGGATATCGATGTCGGATCCGAGTTCCGGCAGGCGGGGATTGCCGGGCTCTCCCACGCCGAGCAGGGGACAGGGCTTGGGATTGAGGACGCAAAAACGCAGGAAATCGCTCGCATCCGCGGCCGGCAAGATCGCAAGATTTCCCTGGAGATAGCCCGGCGCCTTGCCTGCGGTCTGCCCGGTATGGCGCCGCTGCCGGATCATGCCGCGCAGGGCCCCCGGGCTCGCTTCCACGCTTCCGATGCCATCACGGTGCAAGTTCGTGCTCCCGTCCGAAAGACAACTCAGTTCCTGCCGACTTTTTTCACCGCTATCCGTTCACGTCAATCGATCGATTTGAGATCGAAACGATCTACCAATCCAATCACCAGACGTCGACGATCGCTGCGGCGGCCGCCGCCTTGATGCCGTCCATCAACGCCTTCTGCTGTGCCGGCATATAGCTCACGGAAAAGCTGAGATCGGCGACCTTGGCTTCAGTCGCGACGTCGATCCGGAGAAGGCGCCCCGCCGCCACCTCCTTTTCCGTCATGGGGACCGGCAGGAGGCCGATGCCGAAGCCGTCCTGCACCAGATGCAGGGTCGTCGACAGCGATGCGCATCCATGCAGCAGAGGCACCGAAAGGGAGGTGCCCGACAGAAGCTTTTCGAAGCCCTCATACGGTATCGTACCCTTTGGGAAGGTCACGATCGGGTAGCGGACCAGTTCCGCCAGCCCCAATACGCCTTTCGGCAATTCCATCGTGGGCGCCGCGAAATAGGCTATTTCGCAGGCGTAGATCAGGGCGGAAACCGCCCGGTCGGGAACGAGGTCGCTCATCATAAACGCGACATCGATCTCGTCGGCCAGCAGCTTGCGGGCCATCACGGGCGAGGTGTCCACCGACAGTTCGAAGCGAATGCCGATCATCGAGCGCAGCCGGCTGAGCATGGCGGCGAGCCAGGTATGGACTACCGTCTCCACCACACCGATACGCACGGTGCCGGCGAAATCGAGATCGGGCGACAGTTGCGAGAGAATTTCGTCCCGCATGGCGATGAGCCTTGCGGTCTGGTCGAGAAAGGCGCGCCCGATCGGGGTCGGACGCGTGCCGCGATGGCGCCGATCGAAGATCACGATGCCGAGCCGTTCCTCCAGACCCGTGATGCGGGTCGACACCGCCGACTGCGACAGATTCAGCTTCTGCGCCGCGGCCCGGAAGCCGCCGCTCCGGGCAACCTCGTGAATGATCTCGGCATCGCGGATATCGAACATGCTCTTCCCCCTGAATGATCGATCTAGAGTATCAATTCGATCAAAAAACGATCTATTGACATGAACACCGGTGAGTGCAAGTTTTTTTGAACACACGCTGCGAGACGGTACGGTGGACGACGACATTCTCAGGACAGAGGGGCTATCCAAGAGCTTCGGCGGCGTGCACGCGGTCGAAAATGTCGACCTTCGGATCAGGACCGGTTCGCTCCACGCCATCATCGGGCCCAATGGCGCCGGCAAGACAACGCTGTTTCACCTTCTGTCGGGCGTCTACCAGCCGAGCAGGGGAAGGATCTTCTATCGCGACCAGGACGTCACGCAGCGCGGCGCGGCCGAGCGCGTGAGGCTGGGCATCTCGCGATCCTATCAGCGCACCAACATCTTCCCCCACCTCACGGTGCGCGAGAATCTGCTGCTTGCCGCGGAGCGTTCCGTTGGCAATTGCTGGTCGCTGAGCCCGCGTGGAGCCAGCGCCCGCGCGCGTGCCCTCGTCGACGAGGTCCTCGGCAAGGTCGGCCTCGCAGCCGCCGGCGGTCACGAAGCGCAGAACCTGCCCTATGGCGTGCAGCGCCTCGTCGACATCGGCATCGCGCTATGCTGCCAACCGCGGCTCCTCCTCCTGGACGAACCCACCAGCGGGCTCTCCTCGGCGGAATTGCGCGAAGCGGTCGACACGCTCAAGGAGCTGCGCGCGCACTACACGATCGTTCTGATCGAGCACAATATGGAACTGGTGGTCGGCATCGCCGAACGAGCCAGCGTGCTCAATTTCGGCAAGCTCATAGCCGAGGGAACGCCCGAGGAAATCGGCAGGATGCCCAATGTGCAGGCTGCCTATTTCGGCGCGCGGAAGTCGGTGCCGGCATGAACGGACTATCGGTCAAGGGCATCGACGCCTATTACGGCCGCAGCCATGTGCTGCACGACGTCTCGCTGGAAATTCCACAGGGGACAGTCGCGACCATCCTGGGACGCAACGGCGCTGGCAAGACCACGACGATCCGCTCGATCTGCGGGCTGCTGCCGCCGGCCAAGGGGTCGATCACGCTCAACGGGCAGCAAATCTCGGGCCTGCGCGGCGATCGGATCACCCGGCTGGGCGTATCCTGCGTCACCGAGAACCGCGACATCTTCACCCATCTCACGGTGCGGGAAAATCTCGCGATCGCACGCCGCAAGAAGAGCGCGTGGACGCTCGAGCGCGTGCTCGACGATTTCGCTCTCATCAGGCCTCTGCTCGGTCGTCCCGGCGGGGCGCTATCGGGGGGCGAACAACAGATTGTCGCCATTGCCCGCGCCCTGATGCTCGGCCCGAGGATCTTGCTCCTCGACGAACCGTCCCAGGGACTGGCGCCCGTCATGGTCGACCGCGTCATCGAGGTGCTGTCGCATCTGAAGGAACAGGGCCTGGCCATGCTCGTCGTCGAGCAGAAGCTCGATGTCGCGCTGGAACTCGCGGAAGTCGCCTACATCCTCGAAAACGGCAGGATCGTTCACAGCGGCGCGGCCGCCGATCTCGCGGCCGATATGAGCCTTGTCCATCGCCATCTGGGCATCGGCCACTGAGCGGGCCGCCGTTCAGCTCCGGTGCGTTCGGACTTTTCACGGGAGAAAGTCACCATGCCTTGGGAATTGAATAGAAGAGCTCTTCTAAGGGGCTCCGGCGCCCTCGCCGGCCTGTCCGCCCTGCCCTATGCGGGCGGCGCGCTAGCCGCCAGCGGCAAAGCCGCTGTACTCGGCATCGTGCCGCTCACCGGCGCCTATGCGGCGGATGGCGAGCGCATCAAGCGCGGCCAGGAGATGGCCGTCGCCGATTTCCTCGCCGCCAACAAAGGCATCGACCTGAAATATATCTCGCGCGACAGCGGGGGTGACGCCGGCACCGCCACCAGGCGCCTGGCGGAAGTGATCGAGAGCGACAACATCGTCGCTGTCGCCGGCCCCTGGGCCGATGACGTGGCTGCTGCCGTCGATGACATGGCCAAGCGCGAGAAACGGGTGCATTTCTGGAGCGGCGGCCCGCTGCCCTGCCATCGCTACTATTTCCAGTGGGCCCCTCCCTATTATGCCGGCGTCAACGCGACCATGCGCTACGTCGCCGAGAAGAAGCCCAGCGCCAAGCGCTGGTACATGCTCACCTCCGACTATTCCTTCGGCTGGACGCTCGAGAAATACGAGCGGACGATCGCCAAGGATCTCGGCGTCGAATTCGTCGGCTCGGCCAAGCACGTGCTCGGCGAGCGCGAATTCAGCCCCTATATGGGGGACATCGCGGCGGCGAAGCCCGACGTGATCGTGCTCAACAATTTCGGTCTCGACACCGCGCAGGCGTTGCGCGCCGCAGGCTCCTTCGGCCTGACCCAGAGCGCCCAGATCCTGGTGCCCTGGGGCAGCGGCATCGAGGATTATCTACGCCTCGATCCCTCGATCACCGCGGGTGTCGTGATCGGCACGGCGTTCTACTATACGATCGACAACCCGATCGCGCAGAGCTTCGCCAAGCGCTACATCGACAAGTACAATGAACCGCCTGGCTATCCGGCGGGAAGCGGCTATGGCGCGATGTCGCTGCTGCTGCAGGGCCTGGTCAAGGCCGAAAAGCTCGACCCGGCATCCCTGGTCAAGGCGCTGGAAGGCTGGGAGGGCGACACGGTCGTCGGCAAGACACGCATCGACCGCGCCACCCATCAGACGTTCCATTCCTTCTTCGTCACCGAAGGCAAGAAGGCCGTGGACGTCAAGAGTAAGTTCGACCTCGCCACGATCGTCAGGACCGCGGACGGCAGTGCTCCCGCCGACGTCCTCGGCTGCCCGAATATCGGCGATCTCTGACACAACGCCGCCGCGTTTCCAACGCGGCGGCTCCTTTGCGGGTGCGGGCCTTTGGAACTGCTCATCCTCTTCAAGCTGCTGAACGGTTTGACCACCGGGGCCCTCTATGCGCTGACCGCGTTCGGCCTGACCTTCATCCTGGGCATGCTCAACATTCCCAATTTCGCCCACGGCGCCCTCTTTGCTCTGGGCGGCTATGTCGGCTTGGCGCTCGCGCATCTCACCGGCTCCTACTGGGTGGCGCTGGTGGCGGCGCCGCTCATTCTCGCCGCTCTCGGCATCGGCCTGGAAAGAGGGTTGCTGCGTCCGCTCTACGGCAACACGACGGAGGACGAGAATTTTCTGCTGCTCGCTCTGTTCGCGCTGGCGATCATTCTGCAGGAAGTCATCATCATGATCTGGGGCGCCGCGGGCGAGAGCATGGCGCCGCCGGCGGCCCTGGCCGGAGCCATGCAGATCGGGCCGGTGTTCTATCCCAAATTCAGGCTCTTCGTTCTGCTCGCCACCGGGGTGACGGTCCTACTGTCCTGGCTGCTCATCGAGCGGACGAGACTGGGTTCGTTGATCAAGGCCGCCATCGAGAACCGAGACGCCGTGTTGCTGCTCGGCGTCGATGTGCGCCTCCTGTTCGCCGGCAGCTTTGCCTTCGGCACGCTCCTGACCGCGTTTGCGGGTGTCTTAAGTCTGCCGATCCGGGGCGTGCATCCCTTCGTGGGCATGGATATCCTCACGGTTTCCTTCGTGATCGTCGTCGTCGGCGGCATGGGCAATCTCTACGGTGCGATCTTCGCGGGATTGCTGATCGGGATCCTGCAGGAATTTGCAACCTTCATCAGCCCGCTGGCGCCCTGGCCGGTGATGTACCTGACCATGATGGCTGTTCTCCTGTTTCGGCCCAAGGGCCTCTTTGGCAGACGGTGACCGAACCATGTCGACTTCCAAGTCCGCCGCCCTCTCCTCCGCTTCCCGCCTGCGCATCGATATCGGTCCGCTTCCTGCCAGCATCGCGTTGGTGATCATCCTGGTCGTGCTGCCCTTCGTGCTTCCGATGGCCCTGGCGGTCGACATCGTCATCATTGCCATTGCCGCCGTTGCCTTCGGGCTGATGCTCGGCCAGGCAGGCATGCTCTCCTTCGGCCAATCGGCCTTCTATGCGCTTGGCGGCTATACGGCCGGCTTTTGCGTCAAGGCGCTCGATTTCTCCTTGCTTCCCGCTCTCCTCGCCGCGGCTCTGGCGGGCGGCATCGGCGCCGGCGTCGTTGCGGTGCTGACGGCGCGGCTCAAGGATGTCTATTTTATCCTGATGACCCTGGCCTTCGCCCAGCTCGTTTATTTCGTCGCCATGACCTGGCGGGAGGTCACCGGAGGTCCCTCCGGACTGAGCGGCTTTTCGCGGCCGGCCCTGAATTTCGGCTTTGCAGAGGTCTCGCTGTCGGCGCCCTTTGCCTTCTACGCGTTCGCCGGCGTCGTCCTGTTCGCGATCTTCGCCTTCCTTCTCGTGGTGCGGCGTTCGCCGATCGGACTCGCTTTGCGCGGGATGAAGGACAACTACGATCGCCTCGAAGCCGTCGGCTATCCGGTCTGGCAATACCGTCTTCTCGCCTTCACCGCGACGGGCGTCATCACCGGCATCGCCGGCGCGCTCTATGCGTTCCAGTGGCAGATCGTCCCGGTTAGCACTGCCGGCATGGACCAGTCGGCAGCGATCGCCTTCATGTCGATTCTCGGGGGCGTCGGCCATCCCCTGGGTCCTGTGCTCGGGGCGGTGATCTATACCTGGCTGGCGGACGTCGTCTCGACGCATTGGGCGCGCTGGCCCATCCTCTTCGGCGCAGTCATCATCCTGATCGTCTTCTTCATGCGGGGTGGCCTGATGCAGGGGCTTGAGCAGAGCGTGGCCTTCGTCAAACGCCGGATGGGAGGCGCGGATGCGCGTCCCTGAGGCCGGCATGGTCGGGCCGCTGGCGCCGGGCGAGATCAAGGCTCGGCTGCACGATCTCATCGGTTACGACGCCCGCGCCGAGGAGTTGTCGCAGATTGCCGCCCTCCTCGCGGCGCTGTCGCCGCTCGCGGTCGAGGATCCCATCCTCGCCGAGCCCGCCACCACCTATCGAGCTCATGCCGAGCGGGAAGCCTGACATGTCCTCGCCTGCCGCGTGGAAGGCCGGACCGGCCGATCTTTCGATTGCCGAGGCATCCCGCCTGATCGAGACGGGCGCCCTGTCCCCCGTCGAAGTTCTGCAAGCCTGCATCGCCCGCATCGACGCCGACGACGCCCGCCTGCATTGTTTCATCACTCTGATGCTGGAACAGGCGGGGATGGAGGCGCGCGCGGCCGAAAGGCGGGCCCGTGCTGGCGAGCGCCTAGGGCCACTGGATGGCATTCCCATCGCGGTCAAGGACATCCTTGCCTCCGCCGGCGTGCGGACGACGGCCGGCAGCCGAATCCTGGCGGATTTCGTGCCCGGGCGGGACGCCTCCGCGCTTCTCGCTCTCCGGCGGGCCGGGGCGGTGATCGTCGGCAAGACCAATCTGCACGAGCTCGCCTATGGGGTGACCAGCGCCAACCCGTATTATGGCTCGGTGATCAACCCGCTGGATCCGGAACGGCTGGTGGGGGGCTCCAGCGGCGGCTCCGCCGCCGCCGTGGCCAGCCGCATGGCGCTCGGCGCCATCGGCTCCGACACGGGAGGCTCGATCCGGATTCCGGCGGCCGCGTGCGGGCTTTACGGGCTGAAGCCGACATTCGGCCTGATTGATTGCCGCGGGGCGATCCCGCAATCCTGGAGCCTCGACCATCTCGGTCCGCTGGCGCGCAGCATCGAGGATCTCGAGCTGATGATGACGCCGTGGCTTGCCCCGGGCCCGGCCGGGAGGGAGCTCGAGCGGGAATTGCGGATCGGGGTTCCCATCGAGCTGATCGACCTCGCCGATCCCGTCGTTCAGTCCGCGTTCGAGGGGGTGCTCGATCGCCTCCGCGCCGGCGGCGCTGAGATCGTGAAGGTGAATATTCCCGGTCTGGCGGAGGCCAAGCGGGCCTGGCTCACCATCCTGCTGGCGGAATCGGCAGCCTATCATCGCAAGACGCTCGAAGAGGCTCCCTACCTCATCGGCGAGGATGTGCGTCCCTTCGTTCTGGCGGGGCTTCTCGTCGACGCGGCATCCTATCTCGAAGCCCAGCGCGTCCGGGCGGAATGGGTGGGACGGGTCGGCGCGACGATGAACGACCTCGACGTCTTGGCCCATCCCACGTTGCCGGTCGCAGTCCCCAAGCGCGAGGAGGTCGAGATCGGGCTCGGAGATGGCGGCATCAGCGTCCGGGACGCCATGGTCCTGTTCCAGTGGCCGGCCAATCTGCTCGGCTGGCCGGCCCTTGCACTGCCCTGCCGGGAGCAGCTGGAGGGATTGCCGTTCAGCCTGATGGTCACGGGCAAGCCCGGAAGCGATCGCACGCTTCTCAGCCACATGCAGCATCTGTCGGAGCGCGCGGGATTGTGACGAGAACCGCGTCTACGCTATAGCGCTGTGCTCGATTTGTTGAGTGGTGGTGGACGCAGTCCCCACGCGTTGCTCGACGGCGACGGGCGTACATTCGAAGAGATCGCCGCCGAGCGCCTCGCGATGCGCGAGCCTTCCGTCGCCGCTAGCCAGGCAGAGACGCCCTACAAAGGTGAAGGAGTTGCAAGCGGGGAGGATTGGATCGCGCTTTGCGTGCGGGCGACCTCTAATGGGCCGGGAGCACCCCAATGACGGATCGACTCCCCCGCTCCGACCCCAGGAGCCCAGCCGGCCCATGACGCCCGACGTGGCATGCTCTGCCGATGGCGTATGAGGCCCGCGTCCTCGAAGCTTTGCTGCGCAATCGTTTCGAGGCCTTCATTTATAAGGTTTTTGCGACCCTGTCCCCGGGTCAGCACTACGTCAACACTTGGCACATCGAGGCGATCGCGTGGCGGCTCGAGCGCGTTCGCCGTGGGGAGATCCGTCGCCTGATCATCAACATGCCGCCCCGCTCGCTCAAGTCGATCGCGGCCTCGGTCCCCTTCCCCGCTTTGAGGCGTGGACGCATCAGCACGCAGCGATAGTCTGATTGGCGCTAACAAGACGAAGGCGTCCGCTTAGGGGGGCGATGGCGCCAGTTCGCTCCTGCACTGCGGTCGTCGCAATTGGGGGGAAAGCGGTCACTTGAAAGGTTGAACCCTGACATCACTCACAAATGGGCGAGCGCCTCGAGCAGCGCCTGTGCCTCGGCGATCTGCGGGAACTCCGGCGTCGGCGAAAAGCCTGCCAGGGCCGGCCCCAGCACGTCGTGGGCGTCGATCGGGCGGCCGGTGGACTGGTAGAGCTTGGCCAGAGACAGCGCGGCGCGCAGCTCGAAGCTGCGGGCCTTTTGCTGTTGCGCGACGGCGATGGCGGTGAGGAAGGCGGCTTCGGCGGGGGCGGGATCGGTGGGGTTTTGTTTGAGGAGGATTTCGCCGCGAATGCGGTGGAGGCCGGCGTCGAACCAATGCTCTCCGGTCTCGCCCGCCAGCGCCAGCGCTTCGTCTATCCGCGCCAGGGCGGCTTGCGCCCCTTCCCGCTCGGCTTCAGTTTCTGCGAGCAGCCCTTTATGGAACGGCAGAAGGTACTTGTTGCCTTGTCGGATGTAATCCGCGAGCGCCTGTCGAAACTCGGCCGAACCGGCATCCCAATCGCCGGTCCTCGCGCGCGCACATGCCAATTGCAGCGCGCCAGCGACCAGATAGGCCGAAAGACTGTGCTCCCGGCAGAGCGCCACCGCGGCTTCCCCGGCGCGCTGGGCCGCTTCAGCGTCGCCGCGGAGGTCTTCGAGCCAAGCCCGGTGGAGATAAACCCCGACAGTCGTCGGAACATGCGCGGACTCGGCCGCGTGCGCGACGGCCTCGTCCATGAGCGCGGCGGCGCGTGAGACTTCGCCAAGGCACCAAGCCGCGAGAGCCAGTTGGACGGTCGCCATGGCTCGAGAGTCCACCCCGAGTCGGAACTTGGCTTCGCGGTCTCGCTCGGGGTCGTAAATTCGCAGCGTCTGTTCGAAGCGCTCGCGCGCTTGCGCGAAATCGCCCTGGACGAGGCGAGTCAGTCCTAGGAGGCGATGCCCGGTCGCCGCCTCCGTCGGACGCGCCGCACGTTCCGCCCCGCGCAGCAAGCTCTCGGCCGCTTCCAAGGCGAATCCAAGCTCACCGCGAAAATAACTATGAGCCCAACGAGCGACATAGGCTTCGAGCGGCGCCTCAGGGCCACCTATCCGCGTCGCGAGCTCGCCGACGCGCGCGAACGCGGCTTTCGTTTCGTCGGCGGCAAAACCTTTGCCCCACATGACGGCCTGGCTGTATTCTGTATGCAACTTCAACCGCTGGCTGGCCGACGCGGCGGCCTCGCGCGGCCGCGCGGGGTCACCCGCATTGTCCGAGAGTTCGATCGCCTTGCCGAGATGCGAGATCGCCTCGGCGAAGAAGGAGCGGCGCAAAGCCTGGTCGCCGGCCTTGCCCCACCATTCGATCGCGAGGTCGTCCTGACCCGCTTGCGTGAAATGATGCGCGAGCGCCTCAGCCTCCGGCGCGGGCGAGGCCAGCAAGGTCTCGGCCGCGCGCCGGTGCAGTGTCTGGCGGCGGCTCTTCAAGAGGCTGTCGTAGGCGGCGTCCTGGATCAGCGCGTGCTTGAAGCGATAGTTGGCGTGCGGCGCGACGCCTTCGACGAACAGCAGCTCGGCGTCGGCGAGCCGATCGAGCGCGGCGCGCAGCGCCGACTCGTCCAGCCCCGCCACCGCTTGCAGCAGCGCGTGCGAGAAGCCCCTTCCGAGCACCGCGCCGATCTGCGCGATCTCGCGCGCCGAGCCGAGACGGTCGAGCCGCGCGGCGAGCGACTGTTGCAGCGTCGGCGGGATCGCCCGCACGCCGCCCGCCTCGCCCCGTTCGAGCAGCAGCCGCGTCACTTCCTCGACGAACAGCGGCACGCCGCCGCTGCGCTCGGAGACGCCCGCGATCACGTCCTTCGACAAGGCATGGCGCGTCGCGATCTCGCCGACCATGCGCGCGACCTCGCCCGCGTCGAGCGGCGCGAGCGAGATCACGCCGTGATGCGAGCGCAGCTTCCAGGGCGGGCGGAATTCCGGCCGCATCGTCGCGATGATCAGCAGCGGCGCCTGCGCGCCCCGTTCGGCCAGCGCTTGCAGCAGGTCGAGCGAGGTCGGATCGGCCCAGTGCAGGTCCTCGAACGCGAGCACGATCGGCTGGGTGCGGGCGCCGGCGAGGACCCAGGCGACGAGCGCCGCGAGCTGGCGGCTGCGCAGTTCTTCGGGCGACAGTTTCGGAACTCGGCCCGGCGGCAGCGGCGCGTCGATCACCGGCGCGATCAAGGGAGCATGTTCGGCGGGGTCCAGCCCGACCGAGGCGAGCGCCGACTCGAGTTCGGCGAGGCGCTTTTCGCCGGCGACTTGGGCGCCGCCGAAGCGCGCGCGGCCCCACTCGGCGACCGGGTGCAGCGGCGTGTTTTGCAGGAGCTGCGAGGAAGCCCATTCGACCCAGGTGTGCGGCGTCTCCGCGAGCCGGGCGCGAAACTCCTCGATCAGCCGCGATTTGCCGAGGCCGGGCTCGCCAACGATCAGCGAGAGCTGCCCCTCGCCGCGGCGCGCGCGCTCCCAGCGGCGCGCGAGAATGTCGAGCTCCTCGCCGCGGCCGACCAGCGGCGTCGGCGCGCGCGAGCCGCCGCGACGCCCGCCGCCGCTCGCGCGCACGATGCGGTAGAGCTGCGTCTTTTCGGGCACGCCCTTAAGTTCATGCTGGCCTTTGTCCTCGGCGACGAACAGGCCCGCGATCTGCCGGTGCACGGCCCGCGTGATCCAGATTTCTCCGGGCGCGGCGGCGCTCTGCACCCGCGCGGCGACGTTAGGCGCATCGCCGTACACCTCGCCTGACGAATCAACCACGACCCGCCCGCTGTCGAGCCCGATGCGAGCGGAAAGCTCCTGCGCGCCGCCCGCGACATTGTGGGCGTTGAGGTCGGCGAGCGCTCGCTGGATCGCGAGCGCCGCCCGCACGGCGCGCTCGCCGTCGTTCTCCTGCGGCTGGGGATAGCCGAACAGCGCCATCAGGCCGTCGCCGAGCTTCTTCAGAACGTGGCCGCCGAGCGAGGTCACGGCGGCCGAGGCGGCGTCAAGGTAAGCCCCCACCAGATTGCGCCAGTCCTCGGGATCGAGCTTCGCCGCGAGGCTGGTCGAGCCGACGAGGTCGCAGAACATGACCGTGATCGGACGGCGCTCGGCGGATACGGTAGCTGTCGGAGGGGGCACTGATGTCGCCGGTTTCGCGCCGGGTTGCGCTGCGTCCAGACTTGCAATCGCCTTGAGCAGTCGCTTGCGATGGCCGAATGACACGCCGAATTTTTCGAGGTCGCCGTCGGTCAGATCCCTCAGAACCTCGGCGTCAATATCATTCTCGCGAAAAAGCGCCTCGTACTGGCCGAGACCGAGGCTGCGCAGCCAATCCCCGACGTCCATTTCCGTCCTTCCTGCCGGCTCGGGGGGATGATCACCCGGACCATAACGCGTGTCCAGCGTGTCAGTCCGAACGACTCTTGGGTCGCGGAAATCGGGCTTGATCCGGCTGCGTATGGGACGCACTCCATCAGACGGACAAAAGCGACGTTGATTTACCGGCGCACGAAAAATTGCTGGGTCACACCAAGCTTGAAAGCACGGTGCGATACCTCGGAATTGAAGTCGAAGTGCACTAGTGCCTCGATTCACTCATATCGAGGGGTATAGGCTTGTGAGTTTGATGCGTGCGTCGTCGGTTGAGAAGTGCCACTCGGCGACGGCGTGATTTTTGTTTCGGTCGCGGACCCAGGCGGCGACCTCGTCGCTGATTGTCTGCTTGTCGGGGATTTGGCGGTCGAGACATTGCGCGGCGAGGACGCCGAGTTCGGATTCGGCCAAGTCGAGCCAAGAACCGTGCTTGGGCGTGTAATGCCATTCGAAGCGCTCGACCAGACGCCTGGCCTCGGCGGCGGGAAAGGCTTCGTAGAGCGACGCGGCGGCGTGGGTGTTGAGATTGTCCTGGACGAGGACGATCGTCTCGGCTTGCGCGAAGTGGACATCGGCCAAGTCTTTCAGAACATGGGCGAAGTCGACGGCGGTGCGGCGGTCGATGACCTTGACGTTGCGCCAGCCTTCGAGCGGCGCGAACATCATGAACAGGTTGGCTGTGCCGTTGCGCGTGTATTCGTAGTCGATGCGGGCCGGGCGCCCCGACTGCATCGCCACGGGCGCGCGCGTTTCGGCGATGAGCTGCTTGGACGTCTCGTCGACGCAAACCACCGGGCGATTGGGATCGCGAGGCCGCGTATAGACCGCCAGCACGTCCTCCATCGCCGCTACGAACGCGCCGCTGGCCTTGGGCGGGATGACCCAATATTTGCGGCGGTGGGGCTGAAGAGCGTTTTTTTGAGCACGCGCTGGATCGTGCTGTCGCTGGCGGCCGCGACGATGCCGAACTCCACGACCTTGCTCTCCAACAGCCGCAAGCTCCAGCGCGCGTATCCCTCGGGCGGCGTGGAGCAGGCCAGGGCGATCAACCGGGCTTCCTTCTCGCCGTCGAAAATTCGCCGCAGGGAGGGCGCGGAGGGCGCCCTGCGGCTCAACACCGCCGCGAGCCCGTCCTCCACCCATTGCTTGCGCACCCGGTAGACCATGGAAACGCTGGTCTCCAGAGCCTCGACGATCCGGCTGTCGCTCCACCCTTCGCCGTCTTCCGAAACGTCGGCCTTCAACAAGATGCGCGCCTTTAAAAGCCGTTGCGCCGCGCTCTTGCCCTTGCGGATCAGCGCGTCGAGCTCGCCCCGCTCCTCCGCGCTCAACCGCACCACATACCGCTTCACCGAAGGCACTCTCGCCGCCATGATTTCCTCCATCGCTCCAGCCGCGATGGATAAGGAATCATTAATTCCTTTCGCAATTATTGAAGCCAGCCACTAGAGTTGTCGGAGCAAACGGAGACGTGATTAATTGCGTAGATGTGCCGGATGACCTCTCTTTGAAGGCGAAGCTCATCTGGCACATTTGCAAAGCGTCGACGCAACGGACGATCGTCACGAATGGGGGAGTCCGGACCTTCCGCCGCCCGGCGACCCAGGCCAAATCGCAACGGGCCACCAACTGCCTTTTCTCTCGACCAGATGGAGGGAATTGCCATGGCCGCCACCGTAGACCTCGACGCCTATTTCAGGCGCGTTAACTGGTCCGGTAGCCGCGACCCGACGCTTGAGACATTGGCAGGGCTTATTGAGGCCCATACGGCGCATATCCCGTTTGAGAACCTGGACGTACTGCTCGGCCGAGGTGTGCGTCTCGACCTTGACGGGCTACAGGAGAAGATTGTCGGCGCCGGTCGTGGCGGTTATTGTTTCGAACACGCCAGCCTGTTTGCGGCCGTGCTGGAAGCACTCGGTTTTCAGGTCGCCCGTCATGCCGCGCGGGTCGTTCTGTTTGGGCCGTTGGCCGAAGCGAAGCGGGACCACATGTTCATGACCGTTGCGGTCGGCGGTGCGACCTATTTGGTCGATCCGGGCTTTGGACCGTTCGCCGCCCGCTTTCCGGTACCGCTGATGGATACGCCGCCGGGTCAGGCAACGCATTGGATGCGGCGCGACGGCAACTTCTGGTTTCATCACGTCACACGGGAGGACAGGCAGCCCGTGGCCGGCTGGGCATCCACGTTGGAAGTGGAGAACTCTTTGGACTTCGAAGTGTTCAACCACTACATCGCCACTCACCCGAAATCCCCGTTCGTGAACTGGATATTCCTGAGCGCGATCACGCCCGAGGGGCGGGTCAATGTCATGAACCGGAAAGTGACAATGCTTCATGGGGCGGCTGAGAGCCTGACCCAAAAGTTTCTGGCGTTTGCGACAGCGGCGTGATTCACGGTCTGCGATAGGCTGAGGAGCCCGTGATTCGGCATGTGGACCAAGGAACATCGTGAGGCGCACAAGCAATCTGGCAACGGGTTTCCGAGCGATTTGACGGATGCGCAATGGGCGCGACTGGAGCCGCTGATCCCGGCGGCCAAGACCGGCGGACGACCGCGCCAGACCGACATGCGCGCGGCGATGAACGCGATCTTCTATCTGTTGCGCACCGGCTGCCCCTGGCGTTATCTGCCCTGCGATCCCTTTCCGCCGCGCTCGACCGTCTACAACATTTTCCGCAAGTTCCAGCACGAAGGCGTGTGGGAGCGGATTTGGGAGGAGTTGCTCGCGGCTTTGCGCGAACAACTCGACCGCGAGGCGAGCCCGACCGCCGCCATCATCGACAGCCAGTCGCTGAAGGCGGCGGAAAAGGGGGTGTAAAAGCAGGGGCGAAAACGACGCAGTGGGTTATGACGCCGGCAAGAAGGTGAAGGGCCGCAAGCTCCACGCTTTGGTCGATGTCGAAGGCCTGCCGTTACGGGTCGTCGTCCATTCCGCCGGGATACAAGATCGCGACGGCGCGCGCCTGGTGCTCGACAAAATCCGCCGCCGCTTCCCCTGGCTTGAACTGGTGTGGGCCGATGCCGGCTACAACGCCCACCAAGTCAAAGACGCCGTCGCCAAGGTTCCGGGCCTGCGGATGGAGATCGTCAAGCGATCCGACGACATGAAGGGTTTCGTCGTGCTGCCGCGCCGCTGGGTGGTCGAGCGCACATTCTCATGGTTCGGTCGAAATCGCCGCCTCGCAAAGGATTACGAGACCCTCGCGCACACTCTCGCCGCCTTCGTCTCCCTCGCCGCAATCCAACTCGGTATCAGGCGGCTCGCGCGGACGTAGACTTTTGAGTCAGGCTCTTAGAATTCGATCCACTAGACGGGGTAAGCCCATTCGATTTCCCCGATGTACCGGTCGTGGATGGTGTCAATCATCCGAACGACACCGGGAGGCCAGCGCGTCGAGCAGGCACTCTCCGCTTCATCCCGACTGACTAACTATCGCTGCCAGGCGACGACCGCTTAAGGCGGTGGCCCGCCCTCCTGTAGAGCGGCGTGTTGGGGTGGACGGCCCCGACGGCGTCGATTGTGCCAGAAAGAGGTCGTTGCAGATCTCAGACCAAGGGGACCGTCCGTGGAACAAATTAGCCGAATTGGAATTCCCACCTGATCGGTCGAGCCGATCATCGAGTCTGCGTCAGAGCCGAAGCGGGACCCTCCACGTAATCCGATATACGGCTCTGATGTGACATCGAAAGCGCGAGCCGATGTGCGGTCTCAATTGGCATTGATCCGGGCGCCACTGGGTCCGTATTCGCGTATAATTTCAGGTGATTATGCTAATTTCTGGGGAGGGTTCATCCGACGCTGGAGCACAATCCTGGTCGGGGAGAAGGGACAATCGTTTGGCGCCTTGGGCGCGCGAGGCGGCGCGCCGCTTTCGGGTCGACCCAACGCCCGGTCCGGGCCCCACACACTGAATTGATTCGATTTCCCTTGACCCGCCGTGGTCGCCGGAACGACACTGAAATCACAATAAATTGTCGGCCGAAAATATAAGGCGCGGCTCGCGCGCCAATAAAAGCAGGGAGGTTACAGTGACCATCACGAACGTGCGGGGCGCAGTAGGCCGTCGCAACTTTTTGAAAGCGGGACTTGTCCTTGGCGCGGCGCAGGTCGCCAGCCCATTCGTGCTACGGGCGCGCGCCGCGGATGCCGTAAAAATCGGGCTAGATAACCCTCTGACGGGCACTTACGGCGCTCCTGGCAAGAACGAACTAATCGGGTGCCAACTCGCGGTCGAACAGGTCAATGCTAAGGGCGGCATCCTTGGCCGAACCGTCGAACTGATCAGCGAGGATTCCACCAGCGGCGACGCCGGAACCGCGGTCCAGAAGGCTCGCAAGCTGATCGACGGCGACAAGGTCGATTTTCTGCTCGGCAACGTCAACTCGGCGCTTGCCCTGGCTATGGCCCAGGTCTCCAACGAAAAGAAAATCCTCCATATCGTTCCCGGCGGACATACCGACGCAATTACTGGCGCGAGCTGCCACTGGAATGTCTTCCGCGTCTGCAACACGACCCAGATGGAGGCCGCTGCGGTCGCAGGCGCCCTCATCAAGGATTACGGCAAGAAGTTTTACTACATCACCCCAGATTACGCGTTCGGCCACACGCTGGAAGCCGGGATGATCAAAGCCTGCGCCGCACTTGGAGGAACGCGCGTCGGCGGCGATTTGGCGCCTCTCGGCTCGACGGATTTTTCGTCCTTCCTGATCAAGGCGCAGGCGGCCCATCCCGATGTCATTATCTTCTTGACCCAGGGCGACGACATGGTGAACGCCCTCAAGCAAGCTGTGCAGTTCGGACTGGAGAAGAGCGTCCATCTGGCCGGCGCACAGCAAGAGCTCGAACCTTTGGAAGGGCTGCCTCCGGAAGCGCGCATCGGCACCTGGGTGATGGAATGGTATTGGAAGCAACCGGGAGTGCCGCACGTCGCCGAATTCGTCGACCTCGTGAAGAAGCGCACGGGCCGGGTGCCGACCGCGCGGACCTGGTTCGGGTTCGTCTCCGTCTGGACCTGCGCCCTTGCGGCCGCCAAGGCGAACTCTTTGGACGCGGTGGCGATGGCGAAGGCGCTGCAAGGGTTCCAATTGCCTCCGGAAATTGCATTGTCGCCGAACCCGGCGATTTACCGAGCAGGCCAAAACCAATTGATCGCGAGCCTCTTCGTCGGCAATGCGCAGGCGAGCGGCGATGCGCCGGACGACCTGTTCAAGGTCACAAGGGTGGTCAATGGCGCCGATGTCGCGGGGAGTCTTGAGGAGAGCGGCTGCAAAATGACCTGGCCGGCATAGCCCCGCAATGACGCTCGGCGGGCCCCTTCGTGTTGGACCCGCCGATGAATCGAAAAGCCGAGCGCCTTTACGAGCGCATCTCATGCGTAGGCGGCACGCCCCGACCTGCCGATCCCCGACGCGAGAAACGGTGATCTCCGAATGACGCAGCTCATCTTGTTCAATGTCTTCAATGGATTGATCGTTGGAGCGTTCTACGCGCTCATGGCTCTCGGCCTATCGTTGATCCTCAACTTGAGCGGCGTCATCAATTTTGCGCATGGCGGGTTTCTCGCACTCGGAGCCTACATCGCCTATTCATTGATGCCGTACATCGGCTTCTGGGGTGCGCTCGTCGTCGCCCCGTTCTTGACCGCGGTGCTCGGCTTGGCGATCGAGCGCGTGCTGATCCGGCCGCTCTATGGCGGCGATCCGCTGTACGGCCTCCTGCTGACCTTCGGGCTCGCCTACATTCTGGAGGACGCAACCCGGTTCATTTGGGGCGCGCAAAGCGTACCGTTTCAGGTCCCGGGCTGGCTCACCTCGCCTCTGAGCAGCCACTTCTTCTTTCTCACGGGCTATCGGGTTTTCATGATCGTAATTGTCGTCGTGGCGGTCGCGGTTCTGTTCTCTGTCCTGACCTACACGCGGCTGGGCATGCGCATTCGCGCGGGGACGCGAGACCTCGACACGGTGTCGACCCTTGGCGTGAATGTCAGAGTTTTGCGCAGCCTTAATTTCGGCATTGGCATTTATATAGCTGGACTTGCGGGCGTATTGGCGGCGGGACTACTCGGTCTGACCCCTACGATCGGGTCGTCGCTCATTATGCCGAGCTTCGTCGCCATTATCGTGGGCGGACTGGGAAGCCTCCTAGGTACGTTACTGGGCGGGCTATTGATTGGAGTTGCTTCCGGACTCACCGCGGTCTTTTTCCCGTCCGCCTCCGAGGCCGTGATCTACGTGATGATGGGAATTGTCCTTCTGGTTCGCCCGCGAGGGCTCCTGGGCGAAGAAGGAAGACTGCATTGAGGACTTCGTCGGCCAAGCGCGCGCTCGACATCCTCATATGGGCGGTGCTGCTTACGCTGCCCTTTTTGATGGCAGGTGTTGGAGGCTACACCGAGCTCGCAACACGCATTGTCGTAATGGGCCTGGCGGCGATGTCGCTCAATTTCCTGCTCGGCTTCACCGGCGTCCTCTCATTTGGCCACGCCGCCTACTTTGGATTGGGCGCCTACGGAACAGCGCTGACGATAAAATATATCGCGCCAAATACGCTGTTGGGCATCGGCGTCGGCGTCCTTACGGCGACAGTGGCTGCGGCCATCATCGGCGCACTTATCGCAAAACGACGGGGCGTCTATTTCGCCATGGTCACCATCGCATTCGGTCAGGTGTTCTATTTCATTGCCTTCCGTTGGAATACCGTGACCGGTGGCGATGATGGGGTGACAGGCTGGCATCGCATGCCCATCGATATTGGCGCTGCCAACCTCGACATCTACGGCAACGACAAAATCTTCTATTACTTCGTGCTGGCTGTTTTTGCGGTTTGCGTCGGGATCATGGCCCTCCTTTTGGAGTCGCCATTTGGGCGCACGCTGCTTGCCATCCGCGAGAACGAACGGCGAGCGCGCTTTTTAGGCATCCCTATCGATCGCCACATCTGGCTGTCCTTCCTGATCTCTTGCACGTTCGTCAGTGTGGCCGGCTCGCTCTACGCTTTGTTGAACAACTTCACCGATCCAAGGGCTCTTCGGTTCGATCTCTCCGGCAATCTGGTCATCATGGCGGTGCTTGGCGGTATGCGATCCTTCTGGGGACCACTGATCGGCGCCGCGGTCTTCGTGGCTCTCCAGGACTACGTTTCCAGCCATACCGAAAACTGGATGTCGGTGATCGGCCTCGTCTTCGTACTTGTCGTGCGGTTTTGCCCCCGCGGCATCCTCGGCGTCCTGCGCGGAAAGGCCGCGGCATGAGCCTCCTGCAGGTCAACGATGTAAGCAAGCGTTTCGGCAATCTGATCGCTGTCGACGGGGTGTCTCTGAACATCGAAGCCGGGGAACTCAGAGCGATCATTGGCCCCAATGGCGCCGGCAAGACCACCTTCTTCAATCTGATAAGCGGCTTCTTCGCACCGACCTCGGGCTCCATTCTTCTCGATGCGAATGATATTACGAAGATGTCTCCTGAAGAACGCGTTGGCCACGGCATGGCGCGCACGTTTCAGATCACTGAAGTTTTCCCCGAACTGAGCGTCGCCCACAATCTGCGGATTGCGGTCGAAGTCGCGGCCGGCTTTCGGCTGAGACCCTGGATCGGCAAGGCGCACCGCGAGGAGGTTACGGCGCAAGTTGCGAGTCTGCTGGAGATGGGCGGCCTGACGGGTAAGCGGGACGTGCGAGTCGGGGCTCTGTCGCATGGCGATCAACGCGCAGCCGAAATCATGATGTCGCTCGCGCTTCGACCGCGCATTCTCATGCTTGACGAACCGACCGCCGGAATGGGCGATCAGGAGACCTACGACATTGCTCGCCTCATTCGCCGCCTGCACAAGATCAAAGGCATGACGATCATGTTGATCGAGCATGACATGCGCGTCGTATTCAATCTCGCCGATCGCATCATGGTGCTCACGGAAGGACGGGTGTTGGCCGAGGGAACGCCGGATGAGATCGCGAACAGCGACGCGGTCCAGGCGGCTTATTTGGGTAAGGCGGCGGCATGATCGCGCTTCAAGCCGAGGGGCTGCAGACCTATTATGGCAAGAGCCATATTCTTCGGGGCGTAACGATCGAGGTGCGCGAAGGGGAGATCGTCGCCTTGCTGGGTCGCAATGGGGCGGGCAAGACGACCACATTGCGAAGCCTGATTGGATTGACGCCGCCGCGCGAGGGGACGGTGCGATTTTTCGGGGCCGACGTCACTGGCTCTCCTCCCTACAAGCTCGCCGCAATGGGCATCGGTTACGTCCCGGAAGGCCAACGGATATTCACCAACCTCACCGTCGAGGAGAACCTGATGGTGCCAGTAGAGAGGTTGGGATCGTGGACGATCCCCCGCGTTTACGAGGTGTTTCCTCGCTTGGCGCAGCGCAGGTTCAACAAAGGCAGTCAATTGTCGGGCGGCGAGCAGGAGATGCTCTCGATTTCCCGCGCGCTGTTGCTCAATCCGAAGCTCTTGATGCTGGACGAACCCTCGCAAGGGCTGGCGCCGCTCATCGTCGAGGAGGTTTTCAAGATCATCACCGCGGCCCGGAGCGAGGGTGTTTCAGTCTTGCTTGTTGAACAGAACGTGCGCGCTGCGGTTGAAATCGCAGACCGCGCCTATGTTCTTGACGACGGAGTGGTGGCCTACGAAGGCGACGCTGCCGAATTCGGTCGGGACGAACATCGCGTGCGGGAACTCGCCGGCGCGAGTGCGGAAAAATGGGACATGGCGGATTAGCAGGCAACAGCCGATCGTCGCGGCCTTTGCTGGCGATCTAAGTTTTGGAACCCCTCATATGCGGCGCTATCGAATCGCGGTTATTCCTGGCGACGGAATCGGCAAAGAGGTAATTCCTGCCGGTGTGGAAGTGCTGACAGCGCTCGCGTCGCGTGATGGCGGATTTGAAATCACATTCGAGCACTTCGATTGGGGGTCGGAATACTATCGCTCTACCGGCCTGATGATGCCCGCCGATGGCCGCGAACACATCAAAGACCACGACGCTATTTATTTCGGAGCGGTTGGGTCCCCCGAAGTGCCCGATCACATCAGCCTCTGGGGCCTGCGGTTGGCGATCTGCCAGCCATTCGATCAATACGCCAATGTCCGTCCAGCGCGCCTACTGCCCGGAATTGTGAGCCCATTACGCCACGTTACCGGCCCAGAAATTGACTGGATCGTGGTGCGGGAGAACTCCGAGGGCGAATATTCCGGCATCGGGGGCCGAGTCCATCGCGGACTGCCTCAGGAGGCAGCGAGCGACGTTACAATCATGACCCGGGCGGGGGTCGAGCGGATCTTCCGCTTCGCCTTTTCCCTTGCGCGTTCGCGGCCGCGCAAATTGCTCACAATCGTGACGAAATCCAATGCTCAGCGCTACGCCATGGTGATGTGGGACGAAATAGGCGCCGAGGTCGCTCGCGAGTTTCCTGACGTGGCTTGGGATAAAATGTTGGTCGACGCGATGACCGTGCGGATGACCATAAAGCCGGCAAGTCTGGACACAATCGTCGCGTCGAACTTGCATGCCGACATTTTGTCCGATCTTGCAGCCGCGCTGACCGGTTCGCTGGGGATCGCGTCGACGGCAAATCTCAATCCCGAGCGTCGATTCCCTTCGATGTTCGAACCGATTCATGGCTCGGCCTACGATATCGCCGGCAAAGGCGTCGCCAACCCCATAGGCTCATTTTGGACGGCGTCGTTGATGCTCGACCATCTCGGGGAAAAGGGCGCGGCCGATCTCCTGATGCGGGCAATCGAGCGGGTGACCGCGGACCCAGCGTTGCATACACCAGACCTCGGCGGCAGTGCGACTACGCGGCAGGTGACGGACGCCGTCCTCGCAGCAATCGGGCGCGAAAATTGGTAGGTGTTATTCAGCGCAGCGGCATTGTCATGCCTGGACGGCGCCCGCGGCATCGTCACGGCAACTCGTGGTAGCTGCGGCAAGGGCGTAATAGCAAGAACTCGCTGATCACGACCTGTAGGCCCAATCGCGCAGGCCGATGGACATGATTTTCCAGGGCTGATCGACGAGCTTGTTCCAGGCGTCGCAGCAATGGTCGAGGATATCGTCGAACGACTTGAAGACGGTAACCGCTGTTTTTAGGCCACGTCCCTGAGGGGTTCGGGCTGCACGTAGGCCCAGGGCAGGAGATCGTCGATCTGGCGGTTGCGGTGGCCGTTGACGATCTTGGCGAGCGCGTCGGCGAGATAGGCTTGCGGATCGACGCCGCAGAGCTTGCAGGTCTCGATGAGCGAGGCGACGATCGCCCAGTTTTCGCCGCCGCCGTCAGAACCGGCGAAGAGTGCGTTTTTACGATTGAGGGCAATCGCCCGTTCATTCTGCCCGTGTTGGGCGCGAAGTCGAAGTTCATTATCGCTGGCACGCGCTGTACGGTCGGCGCATCCCTCTGCACTACAGTGAGGTGCGAGCCGGCGTTCGGCTGAGCTTCGTCGAAGCGCGTCCCGGCGTGGTCATTGTGGTGCCGAGCTGGATGCTGGATCCCGCCGCGTGCGCCGACATGAAGCTGGGCGCACCGCACGTTGACGTCGCGGCGCTCGCGAACCTGAGCCAATTCCTCATCGATCACGGTTTTCGGCGAAGCTCCCCAGGCGATGTCCGAGTCGCCAGGGAGGAGCACAATGAAGCGACTGCGCAAGCCCACCGTAACCACGCCGGCCCGCCGGACGGCCCCGCGCCAGCTCGCGATCGCGTTCGAGTCGCCGCAGTTGTGGGCGATGCATGCGCCGGAGCGCCGAAGGATCGTGTCGTGCCTGGCCATCCTCCTGATGCAGGCGGCCGGCGTGACCGAGGAGAGCGGCGATGACGAGCGCTGACCTCCTTCCAGCGACGGTCTTGAAGCGGAAAGCCGTCGTGTACGTCAGGCAGTCCACCCAGGCCCAGGTCCAAACCAATCTCGAAAGCCAACGGCGGCAGTACGATTTGGTCGGCGAAGCGCGCCGCCGCGGCTTTCGCGACGTCGAGGTGATCGACGACGATCTCGGGCGCTCGGCAAGCGGGACAATGGCGCGGCCCGGATTCGATCGACTGGTGGCCCGGCTTTGCGCGGGTGAGGTCGGCGCCGTGTTGTGCTTCGACGCTTCGCGGCTCGCCCGCAATGGACGCGACTGGCATCATCTGCTGGAGCTTTGCGGCCTGGTCGGCGCGCGCGTGATCGACCTCGACGGCGTCTACGATCCGTGCCGCCCGAACGACCGGCTGCTGCAGGGCATGAAAGGCAGCATCAGCGAGTTCGAACTCGGCGTCCTGCGCGCCCGCATGTACGACGCGGCGCGTTCGAAAGCCCGGCGCGGCGAACTGCGGATCAGCGTGCCTATCGGCTACGTCTGGCATCGCGAGGTAGGACTTGGTTTCGACCCGGATTTGCGGCTCCAGGAGGCGATCCGTCTCATCTTCGCGAGGTTTCGCGAGCTGGGCAGCGCGCGACAGGTTCTGCTGTCGCTGACGGCGGATCAGCTTCATTTTCCTCGGCCGTCCGACGGCAAGCGAATGGTCGCCTTCGACTGGACGCCGATCCGCTATCGCAGTGTCATTTCGGTCCTCAAGAATCCCTTCTACGCTGGCGCCTATATCTACGGAAAGAGCGAGCATCGCACGGCGATCGTCAATGGGCGCGCGCAGAAGACCTACGGGCATGGCAAGCCGTTCGAGCAATGGGAGGTCGTGCTCAAGGATCACCACGAACGCTATATCGACTGGGCCGAGTTTGAACGGAACCAGAAACAGCTCGCCGCCAACACCTACTGCCTCGCGTCATTGCGTTTGCGGGGACTTTCTGAATCCATGCCGTCGCGAGGCGGCGATGGAGATAATTCGTGGCGGCGAAAGAGATTATCGTCAAGAAATATGTGGTGAATTTGAGCCGGGAGGAACGGGGCCAACTCGAGGAGTTTATCCGCAAGGGCAAGCGTCCGGCCCAACTGCTCACGAGAGCGCGCATTCTGCTGAAAGCCGATATTTCGGAAGCCGGCGAGGGGTGGAGCGACAGCCGGATCGCTGAAGCGCTGGATACGAGCGTCGCCACTATCGAGCGGACGAGGCGGCAACTCGTCGAGGAAGGTTTCGAGGCGGTTCTGAACCGCAAGTACAATCCCAAATCGGCTCGGCCACGAATATTCGATGGCGCGGCGGAAGCGAAATTGATCGCGCTGACCTGCGGGCCGGCGCCGGCGGGCCACGCCAAATGGAGCCTGCGTCTGCTGGAACAGAAAGTCGTGGAACTGCATATCGTCGACAGCGCCAGCGACAACACGATCGGGCGAACTCTCAAAAAAACATTCTCCAGCCGCATCTCAAGCAGCAATGGGTGATCGCGCCCGAAGCCAGCGCGGCCTTCGTGGCCAGCATGGAAGATGTGCTGGAGGTCTACCAAAGGCCGCGCGATCCCGAGCGCCCCGTCGTATGTCTCGACGAAACCTCGAAGCAGTTGATCGTCGAAACGCGCGCGCCAATCCCCGCCAAACCGGGAAAACCCGCGCGGCACGATTACGAATACGAACGCAATGGCGTGGCCAATCTGTTCATGATGTTCGCGCCGCTGGAAGGCTGGCGGCACGTCAAAGTCACCGACCGTCACGCGGCCGTCGATTATGCCCAGGCGCTCAAGGACCTGTCCGACACGCATTTCCCCGACGCGGCCAAGATCGTGCTGGTGCAGGACAATCTCAGCACCCACACGACTGCGTCGCTCTATGCGGCCTTCCCCGCCGCCGAAGCGCGTCGCCTCGTCGAGCGGTTTGAATGGCATTACACGCCTAAGCACGGAAGCTGGCTCGACATGGCCGAGTCCGAACTCGGCGTCCTTTCAACCCAGTGTCTGGATCGACGTATTCCCGACAAGCAGACATTGACAACGGAAGTCGCCGCTTGGCAGGAGAACCGAAACAAACATCACGCGAGGGCGGACTGGCAATTCACAACAGCCGACGCCCGCGTTCGCCTCAAAAGGCTATACCCTCACTTCGAATAACTCGCGCCAC
>CAWEIU010000004.1:0-20939 GCA_963809245.1 uncultured Alphaproteobacteria bacterium
CTAGTTCCGAGCGCTCGCTCCAATGATTCGCTCTCACGGTCAGTCTCCCCTTTTGGCGGCGCCCTGCACTGATACGGTTTCCGGGTGATCACCTCGGGTTGGCGATTTTCGGCCACCAATGGAATCCGGCCTGGCTCTTGATCTTTTCGCGTTCGCTGGCGAGAGCGGCGCATCGCGTGGAGATGATTTCGTCAAGGGCCTCGATGGTGGGGATGTGCTTGTTGACGACGGGTTCGTCGACCAACGACCAGAGCGTTTCGGCTGGCTGCACCTCCGGGGTGTAGGCGGGCTGAAAGACGAGGCGAACGCCGTCCGGGACGACGAGGCCGGCTTCGCCGTGCCAGCCGGCGTTGTCGAGCATCAGCACGATGCGCCGCTCCCGCCCGGCGCCGGCTTCCTCGGCGAACAGCTGCAGCAGCGCCTCGAAGAACGGCTTGGACACGCCGTTCGAGACGTACCAGAAACTTTCGCCCGTGGCCGGAGAGACGAACGCCGTCACGTACAGCCATTCGAAGCGATGATGGCCGTGCGCGGTCGGCCGCACGCCGATCGGCGCCCAGACCTGGCGGGTCACCGGCTTCAGGCCGAGCCGGTGTTCGTCGGTCGCAAAGGCCTCGATCGGCGTGTCGGGATGGAGCGCCGCTTCCTCGGCGACGACTTCGGCGAGTTTTTTTTGAACGCCTCTTGCTCCTCGGGCGTCGCCGCTTTCGGGTTGCGCGGCCGCGGCTTCTGGATCGACCAGCCGATCGCCCGCAACGCCTCCCAGCCGCGTTGCGGCGCGAGCGAGGCTAGCCCCAGTTCGCCCGCCATCCAGCGCGCGACCTTGCCGCTCGTCCAAACTCCGCCGTCGGGCGGCGGATCCGCCAAACGTGCGCGCAGGCGCTCCAACAGTTCGGGCCTCAGAACCTTCGCCGACGCGCCGTTGCCGCGACGCAGATCGCCCATCGCCGCAGGCCCAAGCGCGTTGTAACGCTCCACCAGTTGTTCGATCCAACGCCGCCCAAACGAGGTCATCGCCGCCACCTCGCCGGTCGAATGCCCCTTCGCCAATAGCCAGATCGCCTGAAAATGCCGCGAAGACGTCACGTCCTCGCACGCCTCGTACCGCTCCTCCAACGCCGCAACGCTCAGATGACCGGCAACGTAGGCCATGCCCGCCTCCCGCGATTCATGGCCGTTCTATCTACCAGCAGAAATCCCCGACGGGAATCCACAACCCGTCGAGTCAATCAGCCGGAAACCGTATGAGTGGGAATCATACCAAGGTTTGAATTCGGTCAACTAATGCGCTCCTCGGGATAACCAACGGACGATATCGACTTGTGGCGCACCCGATTAGGTTTGTTTGGTGCTGAAGCTGCGCCTCGATCGAATGCAAAAGTATTCGCTGATGCCGCCCCTCGGGGTCTTGTCGCAGCATAAGCGGTGAGACGAATGAATGTTCAAGGGGCTTCGATCATGTTTGCCAGATCGATCGCGCATAACGACGATATTCTTGACGAACGGAGTATTCGTTCTGATCACACCACCCGACGGCGACGCCTCGCCGATCGTGCTCGGTTCGAGCCAGGTCAGGATTCGACTGCCCATCACGCGTTCCATTTTGACGAGGAGATCACGCCAAGCGTCAAGGTGACCCCGAGTGACGTCGCGAGGCGCTACACGTTCAGGACGAACGGCGTCTTTGCCGAGGTGATACGCATCAGTGGCGCGCAACAGGTGGAGCATCGCTTTCGCGGGCGCTCCCATCTGCTGGTCTGCGGCGGGGGTATTCGCGCCGATGGCGAATCGTGGATTGAAGGACTGCCCCGATCCTCGATACGAGACCTCCGTCGCAAGCTGACATTTGTGCCAGCAGGCCACGAGTACTACGAACGACACGACGAACAGCGCGCCGCACTCATCGCATACGTGTATTTCGATAGTTTATGTCCGGCTGGACAGAACACAGATATAGACGAGACGGACCTTCTTCCAAGACTTCTTTTTGAAGACGACGCGCTTTGGACCACGTCGATGAAACTGCGATCACTGGTCGGAAGTTCATCCGAACAGGAGCGTGCCTATATGGATGCGTTGCTAAACGTGCTGAAAGCCGAAGTTCTCCGGCACAATAGAGGCGAACGCAAGAGGCCGCTGCCTGCCACCGGAGGTCTTGCGGCTTGGCAGCAAAGGGCAGTTAGTGATTTCGTCGAGGCGCACATTTCACAACAACTTCACATTGCAACTCTGGCAGATCTTGTAAGACTCAGTCCTTATCATTTCAGTAGGGCGTTCAAAAAATCTTTCGGGGTTCCGCCCCACAGGTATCACATGATTAGGCGAATAGAAAGAGCCAAATACTTGCTGTCATACCCCTCCATTTCGGTAACCGAGGTTGGTATGACCTTAGGATTCAGCGAAACGTCGTCGTTCTCTTGCAGCTTCCGAAAGATAGCCGGTTTTACTCCCAGTCAATATCAGCGCAGCTTCAGGTGAGATCACAACGGACCAGGCCCTTGTCGTTGAACACCCTCGGCCTTCGCCAGATCGCTCATGTCGCAGGTCGGTGGGATGTGTGCCGCGCGTTGCTGGGCCGATCGCGGCCGGCGGCGCGTTGGCAGGAGCGGAATGACCCAGGAGAATCGAGATGAGCTCAGGAATTCCGTCAGGTCGCACGCTTCTCTCTCTCATTGCCGCCGATGGCGGTGCTTGCTCCAGTCGTCGATCATTGCTGGTCGCGTCGCTACTCGCCGCCCTGCCGCTCGCTTTGCGCGGCACGACGGCGCGAGCCAGTCAAATCGATCCAGCGGAGACGGCGATTACCTTGCCTGACGCGATTGAGTGGAGCGATTGGAGCGGCGGCCCGCCTCACAGCGGGGAAATGGCGACGCTCTATGGCGACCTGAATAAGTCAGGGCCCTACCTCGTGCTGATGCGATGGAATCCCTGCTATATGAGCGCTCCGCATTCTTACGCCACCGATCGGCTCTCGCTGGTTTTGTCCGGCACATGGTGGGTGAATAGCGGCGCGGACTTCGATCCGGATCATACCGTTCCAGTGCCGGCCGGCGGCTTCGTCCGTCGCGTTGCCCGCACGCCGCACTATGACGGCGTAAAGCGGGACGCGAAGGAGCCCGCCGTGATCGCCCTTTTTGGCATTGCGCCGGTTCAGTTTGAACTGGTCGATCCAACCAAACCGAGCTGGCGCCGGGTTTGACCCGCTGCGATTGCGATATTGAGGCGACCCCGCCCCAGAGTGACGGCCCCAACGGCGCTGGGACGGTCTTCGAAACAACCACGTTACTTACGCTGAGATAGGATGAACGGATCATGGCGTATCACGACGAGGCGCACGAACATGTCGCGTCTGCCAATAACGCAGGCACAACATTGACTTCAACGCGGCGCACCGTTCTGAACCGCGCGCTGTCGTTGGTGGCGAGCCTATCTCTGCTGTCCGGTATGATCCCCGTGTCGGCAAGGGCTGCCGGCAAGAAAGGATCCGGGCCTGCCATTGTCAATGTCGTTACGTTTACTGTGCCCTCCGCAGGAATGGTCCGCTTCCTCGCGATCAGCAAGGAAAACAGTCGAACCTCGCTAAAGGAAGAACCGGGCTGCATAGGTTTTGAAGTGCTGCTACCCGAGGGCGAGCCCGATAAAGTGATGTTGATCGAGACTTATCGGGATGAGACCGCCTATAAGGCCCATCGGGTGACACCCCATTTCCTGGCATTCGTGAAGGGCTCTCAGGAGATCGGGGTCAAGCGGTCTGCTCGTGTCGCCAGCCGTTACTATCCGGCTTGATAGCCTGCACAGCCTGCGCGACGGCATCTGAGCGCCAAGGTGGTGGTCGCGCCGAGCATGTTCGTTTCGACGCGGCCGTGGGGGATCGCAACAATCTGCGGCCGCGGGCAGATATCTTGGTGTGTGCGGACTGCGCCCTTTTGGCGCTTGCTATTAGCTCTGCTATACATTCTGCGCCATGTCTACGGAACTATTGCCGAGAGCGGCGCACGCCGATCATCTCACTGATGCGCTTCAACGATCTGGATCGCGGCTGACGCGAGTTCCTCGACTGAGGTCGCCCGCACGCACGCCGCGACGGCGCGGTTTCGTACAGGTTTCGTAGGGCGCCGGAGCGACCAACACATGTTTCCACGGAGGAAATCATGACGTCGTCGGACGTGGACCAGTGGCCGGAGCTGCCCACCGCGGCCTGGAAAGAGACGCGCAGCACGCTGCACCTGTGGACGCAGATCGTCGGCAAGATCCGCCTCGCGCAGACGCCGTGGCTCAACCATTCCTGGCACGTGGCGCTCTATGTGACGCCGCGCGGCCTCACGACCTCTTCCATTCCCTATCGCGACCGCGCGTTTCAGATCGATTTCGACTTTATTGATCACGTGCTATGCGTCCGAACGAGCGACGGGAATCTCCGTCGACTCCCGCTCGCGCCAATGCCTGTCGCGCAATTTCACGCCGAGCTGTTCGCCGCCTTGGCCGAGGTCGGGCTCGACATGCGGATCACGACGATTCCCTGCGAAATCGCCGATGCCATTCCCTTCGAACAGGACCGCACCCACGCCGCTTACGATCGCGATTACGCCGGCCGCTTCTGGCGCGTCCTCCTCTCGGCGCACGAAGTCTTTGCCCATTTCCGGACCGCCTTCCTCGGCAAGGCGAGCCCCGCCCATTTCTTCTGGGGGAGCTTCGACCTGGCGGTCACGCGCTTTTCCGGCCGGCCGGCGCCACGCCACCCCGGAGGCGTGCCCAATCTGCCGGACGCCGTCGTTCAGGAAGCCTATTCGCACGAGGTGTCGAGCGCCGGCTTCTGGCCTGGCGGGGGCGGGCCAGTCGACTACGCGGCCTTCTATTCCTACGCCTATCCGGCTCCGCGGGATTTTGCTGGCGCTGTCGTGCGGCCGACCGAGGCGTTTTTCTCGCCGGACTTGGGCGAATTCATCCTGCCTTATGAAGCCCTGCGCACGGCGCCGAACCCAAAGCGCGCGCTGATGGAATTCCTGCAGACGACTTACGACGCCGCAGCCGATCTGGGCCGATGGGATCGCGCCGGTTTGGAATGCCCGTTGGGGGTCCCTGGACGACCGCGGTCGATTCGGTAGGCCATAGTGCGCCGAAGTCGCTGGTTGCCCCACACTTACCAATGGCGGCAGGGTCAGACGACGGCAGGGCTCCAGGACGCACCGGTGAAAGAGCGCTGAAATGGCAATCCGGGGCGTCTTCCCGCCAGCTAAACTCGATGCGCCTTCGCGCGGCGCCGATGCGCTGCCTGTTTTGCCCGGTTCCCACAGATCGCCATGCTGCACCACCGTCGCGCGTGACCGCGCGTGTGGTCGGCGAAAAGGAGAGTGCAGGCAGTGCCCTCGCAGGCCTTCACGTTTGAGAAATCCTCCACGCAGACAAGCTGCGCCAGCGCCTCTCCGATCGGGAGCAGAAGCGCCTCGGGTGTCCGCCACCTGCGGACCATCTGAAGCTGGAAAGGCCCGCTGCCGCTCCCAGCCCGGGGAACGATTCGACTGAAAGATTCGTTACGCTCGAGCAGACGACTCAGCGGCTCCAACTGTGCAAGATCCTCCGCTGTCAGAGGGCGCCCCTTGTGCTCGACCACAAAACCCCTGAACCATTCGCGCAAGCTCCTGGCCTGATCAGCCACCTCGTCGAGTTCGCCCGGACGAGCCTGCGCGCCAATGGTCTCGAGCGCATCGGCTGGCACGAATTGCGCTTGCCCCAGCCAGTTCAGCAATCCCTCGCCGTCATCGATCCAGTCGATGGGAGTATCGACCGGCGTCGCGATCGAATTCAGGAAATCCAACCCGAGCGCGTCGCCGACAAAAATCGCAGGGGGGCGCCGGCCCATGTCAACTTCTAATCCAGTCTGTAAGCGGCAATCCGCCGGTCGCCGATTCGTGAACGTGCTGTAAAGATAACCTCTCCAGCACCCATTGACAAGTTATTGGCCTGCCCATAACCATTATATAGCCATTAGGCAGGTTACGACTCAATCGATCCTGTTGAGAAGGAGAGCGGCGATGTCCTCGAATGATGTGAACGTTGTGCTGGTCCATGGCGCCTGGGCCGACGGGTCCAGTTGGGCAAAAATCATCGGGCCGTTGGCGGCTGACGGCCTCAAGGTGGTGGCGGCGCCGCTGCCGCTGACCTCGTTCCAAGACGATGTGGCTGCGCTGGATCGCGCCCTGGAGCGGATGCCGGGACCGGTCGTGCTCGCTGCTCACGCCTATGCCGGCGCCGTGATTGCAGCCACCCGTAGCGACAAAGTGAAAGCGCTCGTCTACGTCGCCGCGCTGGCCCCGGATGAGGGCGAGACCGTCGCGGACGTGTTCTCCCGTGGCGAGCCGCATCCGCTGGCGCCCAAGCTCGCGCCCGACAATCACGGGCTGATCTATCTGCCCGACACGGCCTTCGCCGCCGCCTTCGCCCAGAACGCAGCCGCGGAAGAGCTGGCGGTGCTGGCAGCCGTCCAGCGGCCGCTCTCGCCCGCCTGCATCACCATCGCGGTGGCGCGGCCGCTGTGGAAGGACCGCCCGACTTGGTTCCTGGTGGCCGAACAGGACCGCATGATCGTCCAGACCAATCAGCGCTTCATGGCCGAGCGCATGCGGGCCCGGGTGCGCTCGCATGCCGTCGATCACGCGCCGATGGTGACCGCCCCTGCCGTCGTTTTGGACGTGCTCCGCGAACCGATCGCCGCGGTGCGGGCCGACCGCCCCGCATAACCTCAAATTCCAATCCGAGAAGGAAGAGCGCCATGACTGCGATGACCTATCGCGCCGCCAATGTGGACGGCTTCAAGATTTTCTACCGCGAGGCCGGCGCGCCGGATGCGCCCAAGCTGCTGCTGCTGCACGGCTTCCCGAGTGCCGGCCACATGTTTCGGGACCTCATCCCGCTGCTGGCCGACCGGTTTCACGTCGTCGCCCCCGATCTGCCGGGCTTCGGAAACTCCGACATGCCAAGCCGCGGCTGCACTTTCGACCGGCTCGCGGCCACGATCGACCGCTTCACCGAGATCATCGGCTTCGATCGCTATTCCCTCTATGTGTTCGACTACGGCGCGCCGACCGGGTTCCGGCTCGCCGTCAGGCATCCCGACCGGATCAGAGCGATCATCTCCCAGAACGGCAATGCTTACGAGGAGGGGCTGAGCGACGGCTGGAACCCGATCCGAGCCTATTGGCAGGACGCGTCGCCGGCCAATCGCGAGGCCTTGCGCGCCTTCCTGAAGCCCGAGACGACCGCTTGGCAGTATACTCATGGCGTGCCCGACGCGACGAGGGTTTCCCCGGACGGCTACTCCCTCGACAATTTCTACCTGGCCCGGCCCGGCGCTCACGAAGTGCAGCTCGACCTGTTCGGCGACTACAAGAGCAATGTCGCGCTCTACCCGACCTTCCAGACCTATTTCCGGACGTACAAACCGCCCTTCCTGGCGGTGTGGGGCAAGAACGATCCGTTCTTCCTGCCGCCGGGCGCCGAGGCCTTCAAGCGCGACATCCCCGATGCGGTGGTGCGTTTCTTCGACACCGGCCACTTCGCGCTGGAGACCCATGCCGCGGAGATCGCGGCGGCCATTCGCGACTTCCTGCCCCGCTGACTTCGCAACCCGGCGCCAGCCCCGCGGCGTCGATAGGGGGATTACCGATCAAATCGGAGAGTTATCATGCGCGCCATCGTTCTCGAGAAATTCGGCGGGCTGGACAGCCTCGTCTACAAGGACATCCCCGAGCCCGAGCCCAAGACCGGCCATGTGGTCATCCAGATCAAAGCCTTCGGGATCAATCACGCAGAGATTCACATGCGCCGCGGCGAGTGGGCCGAGGCGGCGCCGGTCAGCGGCATCGAATGCGTCGGCATCGTGAAATCCTGCCCCGGCGGCGAATTTCCAGTCGGCGCGAAGGTTGCGGCCCTGATGGGCGGCCTCGGCCGCACGATCAACGGCAGCTACGCCGAATATACCCGTGCGCCGGTATCGAACGTCGCGCTCATCCAGACGGATCTGCCCTGGGCCGAACTCGCGGCGATCCCCGAGACCTACGCAACCGCCTGGACCTGCCTGTTCCGCAATCTCGAGATCAAGAAGGGGCAGTTGCTGGTCATCCGCGGCGCGACATCGTCTTTCGGCCAGGCGGCGCTCAAGATGGCGCTCAATGCCGGCGCCAGGGTGATTGCAACGACCCGCAGTCCGGATCGATTCGCCATGCCGGAAAAGCTCGGGGCCGAACGCTGCGAAATCGAGCGCCCGGATCTCTCGAAGCATATCCCTGAGGCAAAGACGATCGACGCGGTGCTCGATCTGGTCGGCAATCGCGTCGCGCTCGACTCTCTGGCCATGCTTCGCCGCGGGGGCCGCTCCTGCCTTGCTGGCTGGCTCGGCGGGCTCGATCCGATCCCCGACTTCAATCCGTTGCTGCAGATGGCGAGCGGCGTCCATCTGACCTTCTTCGCCAGCTTCGTGTTCGGCGCGCCAGGCTTCCCGCTCTCGGATGTGCCGCTGCAGGAGATCGCGGCGGACGCCGCGGCCGGCAGGCTCGACGTCAAGCCGGTCCGGGTCTTCCGCTTCGACGAGATCCGTGAGGCGCATCGCGTCATGGAGGCTAACGAGGCCCGCGGAAAGTTGGTCGTGGTCCACGACTAAAGCCACCCTTTGAAATCAAGGAAAGGTCCGATGTCGAAGTCAGTCGCCATCATCACCGGGGCCAGCCAGGGCATCGGCCGGGCCACCGCCATCCGCCTCGCGCGCGACTTCTCTGCGCTCGTCCTGGTCGCGCGGAACCGCGTCAGTCTGGAACAGACGGCCGAGGCGGTCGGCGCCGCCGGCGCGCAAGCGTTGATCATCGACGCCGACCTGTCCGAGTCCGCTGCTGCGCAGGGCGTGGTCGACCAGACCTTGGCCGCATTCGGGCGGATCGACGCGCTGCTCAACATCGCCGGCGCGGTGCCGCAGATCGACCTGTTCGAGATGACCGACGCGCAATGGGAAGCCGGCCTCGCGCTGAAGCTGCACGGCGCCCGCCGGCTCACAGTCGCCGCCTGGTCGGCGCTGACGGCGGCGAAGGGCGCGGTCGTGCTGATGTCCGGAAACTCCGCCCTATTCCCCAAGGCGCCCTACGCGGCAGTTGGCACGATCAACGCCGCGATCGTCGCCCTGGCGAAGGCGTTCTCCGATCGCGGCATCACCGACGGCGTGCAGGTCAACAGCGTCCTGCCCGGCCCGGTGATGACCGGTCGCCGCCGATCGTATCTCCAGCACTGGGCGCCTCTTCACGACATGTCGGTGGAGGAGGCCACAGCCAGCTTCCCTAGGGAAGCCGGCATCGCTCGATATGGCGAGCCGGAGGAAATAGCAGAATTGATGGCCTTCCTCGTGTCGCCCGCTGCCCGCTGGATGACCGGCTCGACGCTGCGCATGGATGGCGGCGAGGTGAAGTCGATCTGACCGGACGGGACCCCGGGTGGCGATTCGAAGCGTTGGCTCAGCCCAGCGCCGCCTTCTGCAGGGCGACGAGGCGGGCGATTCCGCCGCGGGCGAGCGCCAGCAGCTTCATGAGTTCCGCCTCGTTGAACGGCGCGCCCTCCGCCGATCCCTGCACTTCGACGAAGCCGCCAGAGCCGGTCATGACGAAATTGGCGTCGGTCTCGGCGGTCGAATCCTCGGCGTAGTCGAGATCGAGCACCGCCTCGCCCTTGACGACGCCGCACGACACCGCGGCGACGTGGTCCTTCATCGGGTTGTCGCGCAGGATCGAGCGCTGCGTCATCCATTTCAGGCAATCGTTGAGCGCGACCCAGGCGCCGGTGATCGCGGCGGTGCGCGTGCCGCCGTCGGCCTGCAGGACGTCGCAATCGAGGGTGATCTGACGCTCGCCCAGACGTGGCAGATCGACGACGGCGCGCAGCGAGCGGCCGATCAGGCGCTGGATTTCGTGGGTGCGGCCGGACACTTTGCCCGTCGAGGACTCGCGTCGCGTACGGGTCAAGGTCGCGCGCGGAAGCATGGCGTATTCCGCTGTGACCCAGCCCTTGCCCTGACCGCGCAGCCACGGCGGCGGCTTGTCCTCGAGCGAGGCCGCGCACAGAACATGGGTCTCGCCGAAGCGCACGAGGCACGAGCCCTCGGCGTAGCGGGCGACGCCCCGCTCGAAGGTCACCTTGCGCATTTCGTCGTTGGCGCGCTGGGAAGGTCGCATAGAATCGGTCCTTGCAATCACCGGTTGCTGTAGCCCTGGCGCCAAGCCGAGGCAAATCGGGCGCTGGGTCAGTCGGCTACGGGCACGGTGTAGTTGAGCGCAAGGCGACCGCCGTCGGGATAGATCGTTTGCCCCGTGATGTAGGAGGCGTCGTCGCTCGCCAGGAAGGAGGCGACCGAGGCGACCTCCTCCGGTTCGCCGGCGCGCCCGATCGGCGTGCGGGCGAGGACCTTTCCGCGCGCTTCGTCGTCGACCATCACCGCGGTGCGCGCGAGTTCGGTCAGGATTGTGCCGGGTCCGATCGCGACGACCCGGATCTTGTGCGGCGCGAGCTCGACCGCGGCGACTTTGGTGAGCTGATTGAGGCCGCCCTTCGAGCAGGCATAGGCGACGAGGCCGGGGATCGCCAGCAGCGCGTTGACCGAGGACATGTTGATGATGACGCCGCCCCGCTTGTCGGCGACCATCTTGCGCGCCGCGAGCTGGGTGCCGATGAAAGCCGAGCGCAAATTCGTCGCCATCGTCTTATCGAAAATCTCGTCGCTCATCTCGAGCAGCGGCGCGTTCAGTGCTACGCCGGCATTGTTGAGCATGATGTCGAGCCGGCCGAACTCGCTCACGGCGCGATCGATCAGCGCCGCGATCGATGGCCGCTCGGTCACGTCGGTCGCGACGAACATGGCCTTCGCGCCCTCTGCGCGGAGCGCCTTCGCCGCGCCTTCGCCTCTTTCCGCATCGATGTCGCCGAGCGCGACGGCCGCGCCGTCCGCCGCGAAGCGCCGCGCGCAGGCGAGGCCGATGCCGTGCGCCGCGCCCGTGACAATGGCGACTTTTCCGACCAATCGCGTCATGCTTTACTTCCTTGCCGGCTAGACAGGGCCTGCCTCCCGAAACCTTGACAACGCTTTAGCACAAAACGCACAACCGCAAGGCTCAACTCGAGGGCGAGCTCGAAATAGGGAAAGTGCGTCGCGCGATGATCGAGACTTATGACGTGGTGATCGCGGGGGGCGCGGCCATGGGTTCCTCGACGGCCTATCACCTGGCCTCCCAGCCGGGGTTCTCGGGCCGCATTCTCGTCGTCGAAAAGGACTTGAGCTACGCCAAGGCCGCGAGTTCGCTCTCGCTGAGTTCGGTCCGCCAGCAATTCTCCAGTCCCGTCAACATTCGAGTCGGGCTCTATGGCGTGGACTTCCTGAAGCGGGCGGCCGACCTTCTCGCCGTCGACGGCGAGGCGCCCGACCTGCCGCTGTGCGAAAACGGCTATCTCTATCTCGCGACCGAGGTCGGCGCGCCGATCCTGCGCGACAATCACGTGACGCAGACGCGCGAGGGCGCCGATATCGAGCTCATCGAGCCGTCCGCCGCGGCGGCGCGCTTTCCCTTCCTCAACTTCGATGACGTCGCGCTCGCCGCTTGGGGGCGACGGGGGGAAGGCTGGTTCGACGGCTACGGGCTGACGCAGGCGTTCCGCCGCAAGGCCAGGAGCCTCGGGGTCGTCTATCGCGAGGACGAAGTCGTTGCGGTCGAGCGGCAGGGCGCGCGTGTGACCGGGGTGAGGTTGGCGAGCGGCGCGCGCATCGGCTGCGGCGCTCTCGTCGATGCGGCGGGCGCCTCGGGAGCCTCGAAGCTGGCGCGCGAACTCGGCGTCGAAATCCCCGTGCGTTCGCGCAAACGCTGCGTCTTCGTGTTCGAGGCCAAGGAGCGCCTCGCCCATAGCCCGCTCGTCGTCGATACGACTGGCGTTTATTTTCGCCCGGAGGGAAGAACTTATGTCGCCGGCGTGTCGCCCCCGGAAGACGACGATCCGGATTCCGACGATTTCGACGTCGTCTGGAGCCAATTCGACGACATCGTCTGGCCGGCGTTGGCGCATCGGGTTCCCGCGTTCGAGGCGCTCCGGGTCACGCGCGCCTGGGCAGGCCACTACGATCTCAACGTCTTCGATCACAACGCGATTGTCGGCCATTTGGCCGACTACGACAACGCCTATCTCGCCGCGGGATTTTCGGGCCACGGCATTCAGCAATCGCCAGCGGTGGGGCGCGGGCTCGCGGAACTGATAGCGACCGGGCGTTATGTCTCGCTTGATCTCACCGATTTCGCCTTCGCGCGGATCGCCGAAAAGCGGCCGTTGATGGAGCGCAATGTGATCTGACCGGGGCAATTCGCCCGACCGCCTGCTCGATCTCTCCCCCCTTGCCGTCAGAAGCATCAATCCTGTCATTCCCGCGCAAGGCGGGAATCCAGATTTGGCGGACGCCGCGCTTTTTGTCGGCGGCGCGGATCGACCGAAGATCACCGCGGGCTAACACCCAATAATCGCGGCCATTTTTGAGCTAGGCCAAAACCGATCGGGCGCGCACGCGTTAGAAGATCGCAGGCGGAAACGCGCGCGCGGCGCATCCCGCGCGGGACCTGCGGGAGAACCAGTCGATGCCTGATATCAACACTGAAAAAGTGTGCTACGTCGTCGTCAAGGCGCGTGAGCTGGAGAGCGAGGACGAGGGCCTCGAGCCCGACGCATCCAATCCGAGCGACGACAAGTTCGTCAGCGTGCTGAGCGAGGCCGCCTACGGGTCGATCCGAGCCGAGCTGGCGGAATTCATCGATGCGATGGACGAGGACGAACAATGCGAATTGGTCGCCCTCGCGTGGGTCGGTCGCGGAGATTTTACGGCGGAGGAGTGGAAGGCCGCCGTCGCCGAGGCGCGCTCCCGGCGCGACCGCCGGACGTCCGCCTATCTGCTCGACAATCCTCTGCTGGCCTCGCATCTCGAATATGGCCTCGCCGAGTTCGACCAGAGCTGCGACGGGTTCGCCACGGACCGGCAGTGAGCGGCGGCAAAACGACAATCCGCTGGCGCGGCGACGAAAAACCTGTATAAGCCGCCGCCTTGGGGTTCTGCCCCGATATGAGCGACCGACCTGGACGACATCCCGGTTCGGCCGAGACGACAATGCGGGCTGCGCTCGCGGCAACGAAAGGAAAGTTCGATGTCGATCACCACCGAGCGCAAGGCTGCGCTCATTCGAGACTATGCGTTGAAAGCCGGCGACACCGGTTCGCCGGAAGTGCAGGTCGCGATCCTCACCGAACGGATCGCCAACCTGACCGGCCATTTCAAGACCCACGTCAAGGACAACCACTCGCGTCGCGGCCTTCTCAAGATGGTTTCGCAGCGCAGGACGCTCCTCGACTACGTCAAGAAGAACGATGAGGCGCGTTACAAGGCGCTGATCGAGCGTCTCGGCATTCGTCGCTGAACGCAGGGCATGAGACCGGGCGGCGGCATGGGGCCGCTGCTTGTGTGCAAGGATTGCGAAAGCCGCGCGTCACATCCCGGAGGGGCGTTCTATTCGAACGCCCATGGCAGGATAGCCAGGGGCTCGGTCCAAGGATGGGCCGGCCCCTCGCCGTCTTGCCGGTGACGGACACGATGAGCGGGCCGCAGGGCCGAAAGCTTTCGCATCCTTTTGAAGAGAAAAGGATGATGAAACGATGTTTGATATTCAACGCGAGGAATTGACTCTCGGCGGGCGTAAGCTCGTCCTGGAAACCGGCCGCGTCGCACGGCAGGCCGACGGCGCTGTGCTTGCGACCTGGGGGGAAACCACCGTTCTGGCGACCGTGGTCGCCGCCAAGGCGCCGAAGCCCGGCGTCGATTTCTTCCCGCTGACGGTCCACTACCAGGAAAAGGCCTTCGCGGCCGGGCGCATTCCCGGCGGCTATCTCAAGCGCGAAGGGCGCCTTTCGGACAAGGAAACGCTGACCTCCCGCCTGATCGATCGCCCGATCCGGCCGCTGTTTCCCGATGACTTCCGCTGCGACACTCAGATCATCGCCACCGTGCTCAGCCATGACCTGGAGAACGATCCGGACATTCTCGCTTTGATCGCCGCCTCGGCGGCGTTGACCCTATCGGGCGTGCCGTTCATGGGCCCGGTCGGCGCGGCGCGCGTTGGCTTCATCAAGGATGAGATCAAGGTCAATCCCACGATCGAGGAGATGAAGGAATCGGCGCTCGACCTCGTGGTCGCCGGCACGGGGGACGCGGTCCTGATGGTCGAATCGGAGGCCAAGGAGCTTTCCGAGGAGACCATGCTCAAGGCCGTCATGGCGGGCCACGCCGCCTTCCAGCCGGTGATCCAGGCAATCATCCGCCTCGCCGAGAAGGCCGCCAAGGAGCCGCGCGAACTCGCGGCGAGCGACAAGTCCGCGGTGGAAAAGGCGGTGCTCGATGTCGCCGAGGCGGATCTGCGCGCCGCCTATTCGATCACGCAGAAGCAGGAGCGCTACGCCGCCGTCGACGCGGTCAAGGCGAAAGTGACGGCCGCGCTGCTGCCCGAAGGCGGCGCCGCCAAATTCACTGGCGAGCAGATCGCGGAGGCTTTTCATAGCGCCCAGGCCAAGGTCGTGCGCTGGAACATTCTCGACCACAAACGCCGCATCGACGGCCGCGATCTGACCACTGTGCGCCCGATCCTGGCGCAGGTCGGCGTGCTGCCGCGCACCCACGGCTCGGCGTTGTTCACGCGCGGCGAGACGCAGGCCCTGGTGGTCGCGACGCTCGGCACCGGCGAAGACGAGCAATACGTCGATTCGCTCGAGGGAACGTACAAGGAGCGCTTCCTGCTCCATTACAACTTCCCTCCCTATTCCGTCGGCGAGACGGGCCGCATGGGCGCCCCCGGCCGGCGCGAAATCGGGCATGGCAAGCTCGCCTGGCGCGCCGTCCACCCGATGCTGCCGACCGCCGCCGAGTTCCCCTACACGATCCGCGTCGTCTCCGAGATCACCGAGTCGAATGGCTCGTCCTCGATGGCGACGGTCTGCGGCTCTTCGCTGGCGCTGATGGACGCGGGCGTGCCGCTAAAGCGGCCGACCGCCGGCATCGCCATGGGCCTCATCCTCGAAGACCAGCGCTTCGCGGTGCTCTCCGACATCCTCGGCGACGAGGACCATCTCGGCGACATGGACTTCAAGGTCGCCGGCACCACCGAGGGGGTAACCTCGCTGCAGATGGACATCAAGATCGCCGGGATCACCGAGGAGATCATGAAGGTGGCGCTCGCCCAGGCCAAGGACGGGCGGCTGCACATCCTCGGCGAAATGGGCAAGGCGCTCACCGGCGCCCGAGCCGAACTCGGCGAGTTCGCGCCGCGCATCGAGACGCTGAAAATCCCGACCGACAAGATCCGCGAAGTGATCGGCACCGGCGGCAAGGTCATCCGCGAGATCGTCGAGAAGACTGGCGCCAAGATCAACATCGAGGACGACGGCACGGTGAAGGTCGCCTCCAGCGACGGCGCCAAGATCAAGGCCGCCATCAACTGGATCAAGTCGATCGCTTCCGATCCCGAGGTCGGCCAGATCTACGACGGCACGGTCGTCAAGACGATGGAGTTCGGCGCGTTCGTCAACTTCTTCGGCTCGCGCGACGGTCTGGTGCATATCTCCCAGCTCGCCAAGGGCAGGGTCGCCAAGACCACCGACGTCGTCAAGGAAGGCGACAAGGTGAAGGTCAAGCTGATGGGCTTCGACGATCGCGGCAAGGTCAAGCTGTCGATGCGCGTCGTCGATCAGCAGACCGGCGCCGATCTCGAGAAGGCGGAAGCCGCGGAAGCCGCCGCGGAAGGTTAAAAACCCTGGAACAAACAGGGGTTCACTTCGTTGACCCCGCGAGCGGCGCCATGCCGGCGCCGCTCTTCTTTCATCGGGCGGCCGTCCCGCAACTACTTTTCGTAAACCCAAGCCAGGGATCCCAGCGAACTGAAGTCAACTATCACCGCAAAGATGCCCCAGCGTTAAGGGGGGCGAAAGATTGGCCCGGCAAAATCGAAGTCAAGAATAACCAGACGAGCGATCACTCCCATGCAAGTCAGTTTCAACAGCGCGCTCGACGATGGGCGCGCCCATTACTCCATTGGCCGCGTAAAGGCCGTTGGTCGCTGGCGCGCGGCGCATGAGCCCAACGGCGAGGCCGATCGACAGGCCGCCCTCGACGCTCTCGTGCGGGAAGCCGAGGAATACGGCGCCGATGCGCTGATCGAGGTGAACTTCGAAGTCGACGAAATCGTCGGCGCGGATATCGACGGCGTGCCGCTGCGCCGCGTCGTCGCCACCGGCTCCGCCGTCCGCTTCGCCGTCGCCGCCTAGCCGTTCTCCCGCTTTGCGGGAGAAGGGAGTCAGCCCGCGATCTTCGAGAAATCCGCGACGGTATGAACCGCGTCGCGTAGCTCGCCGAGCAGGCGCAGGCGGTTGAGCCGCAGCGCCGGGTCGTCGATATTGACGGTGACGCCGACGAAGAAGGCGTCGACCGGCGGGCGCAGCAAAGCGAGCGCGCGCATCGCCCCCTCGAAATCCTCGCGCGCCACCCGTTCGCGCGCTTCCGCCCCCGCCGCGGCGAGCGCGTCGGCAAGCGCGATCTCTTCCGGCAGCGCCAGCGCCAGCGGATCGTGCGCGCCCGCGAAGGCGTTCCTGCCGTCCTTCTTTTCCTCGGCGCTGACGATATTGGCGGCGCGGCGATAGCCCACCAGCAGGTTCTTGCCGTCGTCCGTGTCGAGGAAGCGCCCGAGCGCCTCGACGCGACGCACGATCATCAGGAGATCGTCCTGGCCCGGCAGCGCGAAGACGGCGTCGATCAGATCGTGCCGCGCGCCCTTGTCGCGCAGATAGACTTTCAGGCGGTCGGCGAAGAAAAACAGGAGTTCTTGAGGCCTCTCGCGTCGCTCCTCTTGCCAGGGGGAGTCAAATATCTCTTGCTCAATCGCGCCCTCGGCCGACATCGCCTTCGTTTTCTGCCGAGCAACGGCTTCGTAAACGCGCCGCGTCGGCTCCGCCAGCACTGCAAGCATCCGCAGCCGCAGCCCATTCTCCAGCACGATCCGGATCACCCCCAACGCCGCCCGCCTCAGCGCGTACGGGTCCTTGCTCCCCGTCGGCTTCTCGTCGATCGCCCAGAAACCAACCAGCGTGTCGAGCTTGTCCGCCAGCGCCACGGCGATCGAGACCGGCACGGTCGGAATGCGGTCGTTCGGCCCCTGCGGCTTGTAATGCTCCTCGATCGCGTCGGCGACGCTCGGCTCCTCGCCTTGCGCGCTCGCGTAATAGCGGCCCATCAGGCCCTGCAATTCCGGGAATTCGCCGACCATTTCGGTCACCAGATCGGCCTTGGCGAGGCGCGCCGCGCGCTCGGCGAGGTTCGCGTCCGCGTCGACCTTCGGCGCCAGTTCGCGCGCCAGCGCGGCGATGCGCTCGATGCGCTCGCCCTGCGTCCCGAGCTTCTCGTGAAAGACGATGCCGAGCGCCTTCAGCTTCTCCAGCCTCTGGTCGAGCGGCTTCTCCGCCTTGTCCTTGTAGTCGGGCAGGGCGCCGAGATCGGTCAGCCAGAAATGGCGGGCGTCGGCGAGGCGGGCGCGCACGACGCGCCCGTTCCCCGCCGCGATCGCCGCTCCGCCGTCGCTGGCGATGAGGTTCGAGACCAGGATGAATTTGTTGGCGAGCCGAGCCGACGAAGACAAAACCGCGGCGACCTCCCCAGCGTCATGGCCGGGCTTGTCCCGGCCATCCACGCCGAGCCGTTGCGCCAAGTTTTCCAAGTTGGCGTCGAGCGGCGCCGCGTGGATGGCCGGGACAAGCCCGGCCATGACGGATTGCGCGTCGATTTGGCTCGCTGCATCGCGCAGCACGAAGCATTTCTGGTTGGCGCGGATCGTCGCGCGGATCACCTCGGGCGGGATTTCGAGGAACGCCGGCTCGAATTCGCCCATCAGCACGACAGGCCATTCGACGAGGCCAGCGACCTCCTCCAACAGCCCTTCGTCCTCGACGAGTTCGAGCCCATGCGCCAGCGCGAGGGCGTGCGCGTCGGCCGAGATCATCTGCTTGCGCCGCTCCGTGTCGAGCACGACCTTCGCCTTGGCGAGCGAAGCGGCGTAATCCTCGAAGCGGCGCGCCTTGATGGCTTGCGGCGCCATGAAGCGATGCCCGAACGTCGTATCGCCGGCCGTCAGTCCGTCGACGGCGAAGGCGATCGTCTCGACCGTCTCGTGCGGGACGCCGAACGTGCACAGGATCGAGCGCAGCGGCCGCACCCAGCGCAAGGCGTCGGGCCGCGCCGATGCCGCGCCCCAGCGCATCGATTTGGGCCAGGGAAACGCGCGGATCATCGCCGGCAGGGTTTCCGCCAGCAATTCGCGCGTCGGTCGACCGGGCTTTTCGATGACCGCGAGATAGAATTCGCCCTTCTTGGCGTCCTTTTCGATCCTTGCGTCCTCGATGCGCGCGAGGCCGGCGCTCTTGAGGAAGCCCTGGATCGCGCCCTCCGGCGCGCCGACGCGCGGCCCCTTGCGCTCCTCGCGCCGGTGCGGCTGCGCCTCCGGCAGGCCGACGACATGCAGCGCGAGCCGGCGCGGCGTTGCGAAGCTCTGCGCGCCCTCATAGGTCACGTCGGCGTCGACGAGCGCGCCGGTGACCAACCGCTTCAGGTCGTCCGCCGCCTGGCGCTGCATGCGCGCCGGGATTTCTTCGCTGAAGAGTTCGAGGAGCAGGTCGGGCATTGGAAAGGTCTCGGATCAATTGCGTCACTGCAGAAAAGCTAGGGCGGCCCTTCTCCCACGATGCGGGAGAAGGTGTCGTCGCGAAGCGATGACGGATGAGGGGAAGCCGCCGCCGAGCCCTCATCCGGCGCTTCGCGCCACCTTCTCCCGCTAGGCGGGAGAAGCGTTCCCACCCCCTGCCGTTTTCAGCCAAGCGGCGCCGCAGGCTTTGGCGAGCTCGCGCACGCGCAGAATATAGCTTTGGCGCTCGGTGACGGAGATGACGCCCCGCGCGTCCAGCAGGTTGAAGGCGTGGCTCGCCTTGATGCATTGGTCGTAAGCGGGCAGGGCCATCAGATGCCGGTCGCCCGCCTCGCCCTTCTCCAAAAGCGCGTGGCATTCGGCCTCGGCGTCCTTGAAGTGTCGGAACAGAACGCCGGTGTCGGCGTGCTCGAAATTGAAGCGCGAGTATTCTTGCTCCGCTTGCAGGAACACGTCGCCGTAACTGATCTTCTCGTCGCCGGCCCGGCCATTGAAGTTGATGTCGTAGAGGCTGTCGACGCCCTGCACGTACATCGCCAGACGTTCGAGCCCATAGGTCAGTTCGCCCGACACCGGCGCGCATTCGAAGCCGGCGACCTGCTGGAAATAGGTGAACTGCGAGACCTCCATGCCGTCGCACCAGCATTCCCATCCCAAGCCCCACGCGCCCAAGGTCGGGCTCTCCCAATCGTCCTCGACGAAACGCACGTCGTGCAGCGCCGCGTCGACGCCGATCGCGGCGAGCGATTCCAGATAGAGCTCCTGCAGGTTCTCCGGCGAAGGCTTCAGGATCACCTGGAACTGGTAATAGTGCTGCAGGCGATTGGGATTCTCGCCGTAGCGGCCGTCCTTGGGGCGGCGCGAAGGCTGCACATAGGCGGCCTTCCAGGGCTTCGGCCCAAGCGAACGCAAGGTGGTGGCGGGATGGAACGTGCCGGCGCCGACTTCCATGTCGTAGGGCTGCAGGATGACGCAGCCCTGCCTCGCCCAAAAGCTCTGCAGGGTCAGAATCAAAGCCTGGAACGATCGCGCGGGATCGAGCGAGGCGTCAGCGCGGGACGAAGACATCGGGATGGCGAACTCGGGTTCTCACGTTTTCGCGGCGGACCCTAGAGACGCCGGCGCCGTGGGTCAACGCGGGCGATTCACGACGGCCAGTCGATCGTCGCTTCGCCGCGGTGGATCGCCTCGGCGCGCGCGGTGAAGGCGCCGGCCGCTTCGTGCAACACGAGGGGCGGCGCGATGCGAAGCGGCGCTTTCGATCCCTTGACGCCGGCGATCAGCAGCCGGTGTGCGTTCTCATCGGCGTGCGGATGGATCGGCAACAGTGTGACGCCGCCGAGCCGGCGTCCGATCGCGAGAAGGATGGCCGCCGCCGCGTCCGGGCGATGGATCATGACGAACCGACCGCGCGGCGCGAGCAAGGCGAGGCTGGCGACGATCCAGGCCTCCAACGATGAAGCGGCGAGCGCCACATGCGCGCGCGCGCGGCCGGCATCGGGCGAGGCGCGCACCGCGCCGGCTTCGAAGAACGGCGGATTGGTGACCACGAGATCGGCCTCGCCGTCGGCGAGCCCCGCTTCGCGCCGGCCTTGCGCGTCGAGCGCGTCGACCGCGACGATCCGCGCGCGCGTCTCGAGGCCGTTGAGGGCGGCGTTCTCGCGTGCGAACGCGGCGAGTTCGGGATCGATTTCGACGAGGTCGCCGCCCGCCTCGGGCCAACGCTGGAGGAGGGCGAGGCCGACCGCGCCGACGCCGGCGCCGACATCGACCAAACGGCGCGCCGGCGCGCCGGCCGCCGCCGCGAGCAGCACGGCGTCGGCGCCGACGCGGTGGCCGCCAATGGGCTGGCGCAGGCGCAACCGCCCGCTCAGGATCGCGTCGAGGCTGGTTCGCGCCTCGCCCGCGGCCTCAGCCATCGCGCAGCTCGCGGGAGAGGCCGGCCTCGCGCATGAGCCGCCGCGCCCGCTCGTGTTCGTCCGAGTTGACCATGATCCGTCGCGGCAGAAAGCCGAGCGAGCCTTCGACGGCGCTCATGTGTTGGTCGGCGACGAAGAACGCCACGCCCGCCTGCGACAGCAGCGTCTCGATGAGGGAAATCAAGACGAGATCGTTGGTGCGTAGGAGTTCGACCACCTCAGGACCTCA
>CAWEIU010000005.1:0-48375 GCA_963809245.1 uncultured Alphaproteobacteria bacterium
AAAGTGCAGCGCGGCCTTTGAATATGACTAAGCTTGACTAACCGGAAGTTAGGGCCGAGGATCGCAGCTAACTCATCGGTCCGTTTCACGGCGGGGTACGGCTATGAGCGGGTCGCGCGGGGTCTTCGTAGGTCGGCGAACTGAGCCGTCGGCTCTTTTATTGCATTCCTCCAGCACGATGCTAGCCGGCGCCACAATCGCGCAAGGCGACTGCAGAGGGCGGGGGCTCGGCGCTCATTCCCATCACGCCAATCCAACAACGATTGCGAAGCTGACGCGGCAAGTCGCAAAGACGGTCGATGCCCTACGCCTTCAATCCCCGCCTTGGCTTCGCCGGGGCTGAAGTTCCTCGCCGGCCGCCGCAGACTTGCATGGCGAGTCTCGGCGCGATCGGGCGCGAAACTCCCTGGGTCGATAAAAGTGATCGTTGCGACAGCGCCTTGATAAGAACGCTACCGCCAATCTCCGTCGCGCGCCGAGGGGCGCGGGGATGAGAGCAGCCGAATTGGACAGCTTGAAGCCGTCTTCACAAGGGCATCGCGAGGGGTGAGCCAAGAGATCGTCCATGCGATTGTCGTGGCGTTAATGGGGGACTCTGCATCGCATCTTGGATCGCGCCTCGAGCCATGGCCGGACTGCTCGTCGCTGGCGTCATGTTGACGCCGTCGATCGGCGTCGCGCAGGACGCCAGCGCGCAAGCGTCGAATACCGGCGACGACTTCGATAAGCCGCCGGCAAATCTATTTCAGCTCATGTACGGGTATCGCACTGCGCCCGGACAAGGCAGCGTCCCGGACACCACCCGCGAAGTCACCACCGACACGCTGAACTTCCGGTTCGACCATCGGATCGATCTCGCGCCGCAATGGGATCTGGTGTTTCGTACAGATTTGCCGTTGTTGGCGAAAAATCCGTTGTCGTCAGAAAATCCGGACGGGGACACCCTTTACGGCGTCGGCGACCTCGATGTTCAGGCCGCATTGATCCACGCCCTGGACCAGCGGTGGACCGTGGGTGCGGGCGCGCGTCTTTTCGCGCCGACCGGCGGCGACGAGCTTAGCAGCGGGAAATGGCGGATCATGCCCGGCGCTGCTGTCCGTTACGCGCTGCTGGAGATCAATCCCGCGAGCTATATCGAGCCCTTGGTCCGCTACGACGTCAGCTTTGCCGGCGACCCGTCGAAGAGAAACATCAGCTCCCTGCAAATCGCGCCGACGGTCAATATCGGCCTGCCCGACCGCTGGTTCGTCACGCTCTATCCAAGCCCCGACATCCGTGTGAATTTCGGCGACCCGGTGACTGGCCAAACCGGTCGCTTGTTTCTCCCCTTCGACTTCAGGGTCGGACGCAAGTTGTCGGACAACAGCACGGTGTCGCTCGAGATTGGCGTTCCAATCATTAGCGACTATCCTGTCTATAACTTCAAGACGGAGCTCAGATTCAATCTGACATTCTGACCGGCACAGAACCTGATAGTCTTGAGATTAAGGTCCAATTGCGACGCGGCGGCGGAAAACGGCCGAATGCGCGAGATGCGGGGAGGGGGAATGAATGCGATATTTGCAGGGGCTTGTGTGGCGGCGCTTACGTTGGCGGGGGGCATCGGCGGCCTGATTCTTCACCGGACGCTGCCGCAAAAGGTCACCTCCGGCGCGCTTCGAGATATGACCGGCGCGGTCAGCGGGCTTCTTACCTTGCTTACGGCGCTGGTTCTCGGGCTTCTGATCTGGACCGCCTATGGCGTATATTCGACGCAAGTTGCAGCCGTACGAAGTCTGGCGACCCAGATATTGCAACTCGATCTTGCTTTGGCCGATTTTGGCCCCGATGCCGTGCCTGGGCGAGCGCGGTTGCGCGAGGACGTCATGGGGACCGTCGATCGAATTTGGGTAGCGGGCGGCGACAAGGACTTTGTCGTTCATACCTACGGTCGGACGATCAACAATTTGCACGAGCGGCAAAGCTATCTGAACTCTCTCCATCCGACCGGCGAGGCGCAACAGCAGGCGCTAGCGGCGGCGAATCAGGCCGCCGCCGCGATCGCCCAAACCCGACTGCAAATGACCGTCGCGCTCACCGACGCTATCTCCCGCCCCCTGGTGATCATCGTCATCGCTTGGGCGGTTTGCATTTTCGTCGGCTTCGGCCTCATGCACACGAGCGACCTTGCCGCCGTCGCGGCGATGGCTGTCGGTGCGATCGCCGTGTCGACCGCGGTGTACTTGATTATCGACTTAAGCCACCCCTACTCGGGCGTTTTTCAAGTGTCTCCGGACCCGATTCGAGACGTCCTTCAGCAAATGGACATGTTGAAATGATCCATTTTGAGGCTTTCTAGCGCGCGGCAGCCAAGGAATCTAAACTGTGCGGCGATTCTGTCAAATCTCCGCACGGTCTGGGTAAACTCAGACAACCAGGGGAGACGAACGATGGAAGGGGTGACTCGACGAAACGTCCTGTTTGTTGGCGCCGCACTTGCGGGCGGCCTGCTGCCTGGGGTCGCCGAAGCCGCGGTTGGCTCGGTGGCGTTCAAGGTCGTCAGCGGCGGCTTCATTGTCGGCGCCGGGGGCGGCAGCGGCGTGCTGACGTTCCATGGCGCGCGGTATCCGCTCAAAGTGAGCGGCATGAGTTTAGGCGCGACGATCGGAGTGTCGCAAGCCGATTTGGTCGGCAGAGCCTACCATCTGCGCACTCCCAGCGATATTGAGGGCGTTTATAGCGCAGCGGGCGCCAGTGTCGCTGTCGCCGGCGGCGCCGGCGCGGTGAACCTGGTAAATGGCCGTGGAGTGGTCTTGCGACTGGTCAGCCGCCAAGTCGGCTTCAAGCTCTCGCTCGCGGTCAGCGGGCTCACGATCTCATTGGCGTGATGGCGCGGCAGGCACGTCTATCGGGTCCGCGGAATCGCTCCGGTTCCTGAGCGGCGACGAGACGCGTCCGCTGGCGCGTCTCGTCCGACGATGGCCGGTGATGGCGAGGGTCAAACCCCGTTACACGCTTCACACTCGAGCCGCGCTGATTTTACGCACCAGCGGGGATCGGCCGTTCCGCGCAAATGCGATAAGCGTCCGTCCACGGCTTCAGCCTCTCGAAGCTCGCCGCGGCGGCCAGCACCTGCGAATCGGCGTAGCGCCGCCCGATCACCTGCATGCCGACGGGCAAGCCGTTGCTGAGGCCGGCGGGGATCGAGACCGCGGGATGGCCGGTGAAATTGACGAGGTAGGTCAGGCACCAACCGATCAGCGGGTCGACTTCCACGCCATTGATGTGGGTCGGGCCTTTGGTGTCGCCGTCGGTCGCATTGTTGACGGGCATCGCCGCAACGGTCGGCGACACGATCAGATCGTAGTCCGCGAGCACGGTCTGGAACGCGTCGAAGACTTCACTGCGGATCGCCTGATCCCGTGCGACGTCCATCGCTGTAAGGGTTCGCCCGATGTCGATCCATCTGAGGTAGTCGGGCGGAAAATCGTCGCGGTGCTGGCCCATCAAATCAATTCCGAACGCTTTCATCCCCTCCAATCCGGCGATGTTCAGCGGCATCATCAATCGCGCCCAGGCGTCGCTCAACTCACGCTGGCTGCGCTTGAGGCCGAGGCGGACCTCTTCGACCGTAGCGCCCGCGTCGGCGAACACCCGCACGGCGTCGTCCATGACTTTGCGTATCGCCGGGTCGACCGGGAAGACGTCGAAGTCGGGGCTGTAGGCGATCTTCAAGCCCTTGATGGAGCGGCGGGTCGCGGCGAGAAAATCTTCATTCGTGTCGATGGCGAAGGGATCACGGGAATCATAGCCCGCAAGCACGTTGAGGACGAGGGCCGCGTCCTCAACTGTGCGCGTGATCGGTCCTTCGAATAGGAACGGCGTATCGCTGGCGAAAGCGTTCGGCCGCATGACCACGGGAACTCTACCGAACGATGCTTTGAAGCCGACGACGTTGCACCAAGCGGCGGGGATGCGGATCGATCCGCCAGCGTCGGTCCCTTCGGCGAACGGAACGAGGCCGTCGGCTACGGCGGCTGCGCTGCCCCCGGACGAGCCGCCGGTGTTCTTGGCTGTATCGAAGGGGTTGCGCGAGGGGCCGAACAGATAGTTGTCGCATGTGCCGCGCAGGCCCATGGTCGGACTGTTCGTCTTGCCGAGAAGAATTGCGCCCGCCTTCTCGACTCTTTCGGCGAAGACGCAGTGCCATTGCGCAATGCAATCCTTCATCGCCCTGACCCCGCCGAACGTGAACGGCCAGCCCGGCTTGAAGTCGAAGAGATCTTTGATCGCGGAGGGAACGCCGTGCAACGGCCCCGTCAACGCTCCGGACATGATGGCCTGCTCGGCCGCTTTGGCCTCGCGACGCGCGTCGTCGAACCCGGTGAAGACGAACGCGTTGAGACTTGGGTTACGCCGCTCGATGCGCTCGATGCAGGAGTCGACGATTTCGACCGGAGAAAGCGTCCGCCGGCGCACGTGCGCGGCGATTTCGGCTGCACTCATGTAAGCGATGTCGTCGATGGGCATAAGTGGGTTCCTCCGGTAGCTTGTTTGTCCCGCACTGTCTCTTGTGCGCTCTCAGTCTTGCGTCTTGTTCGAACCCTAGTCGTCATTGCGAGCGAAGCGAAGCAATCCAGCGGCGCCAAGGGTGCAAGCGGATGCATGGATTGCTTCGTCGCTTCGCTCCTCGCAATTGCGGTTCAACCTGACTGATCGTACGCAGCTTATTCCTGCGATTTCATCGCCTTCATCAACGGCGTCGTATCGGATGCGGGCGACGGAATGGCGACCCCAATGCTGGCGAGGGTGTAGCGCACGCGGCGCAAAGCCTCGCGCGATCGCGCCCCCATTTCCGAGGCCACGCCGGTCGCGATCGTGTCGATCACCGCCATATGGGCGTAGCGCGCAGCGGTCGGCATGAGCGCGTTCTCGTCTTCCGGAATAACGACGGGGATGACGATCTGGGCGGCTTTTGCGAGCGGCGTGTCGGGACGGGTCAGCGCGATTGTTGTCGCGCCATAGGAGCGCGCAATCTCGATGGCGCCGAAGACCGATTTCGATTGGCCGCTGTTGGAGATGGCGAATGCGACGTCGTTCGGTCGCAGCGTCGCCGCCGACATGCGCTGCTGGTGTCCGTCCGCATAGGCGCAGACCGGGATTCCGAGCCGGAAGAAACGCAACTTGGCGTCTTCGCCGAGGCTGGCCGAGCCGCTGCCCTGGCCGTAGATGTCGAGGCGCTGGCATTTCGCGATCGCAGCTATGGCGTGGCCGACCGCTTCGGTGTCGAGCCGCTCGAGACAATCGCGGATCGCGTTGGTGGCGCGGATCATCACCACCTGGGCCACCTGACCCGCATCGTCGTCAAAGACGCGATCGGTTTTCAGATACACCGCGGCGACTGTGAGTGTGGTCGCGAGCCGCACCTTGAACTCGCTGAACGAGCCGCAGCCGACCGAGCGACAAAACCGCGTCACGCTCGGCTGGCTCACTCCGGCTCGCCCCGCCAGATCGCCGATCGTCATGCGCGTTGTGGCTTCGTAGTCCGCAGCCACCGCAGCGGCCACCCGCCGTTCAGCAGGCGACAGATCGCCCTCGATGCGCTGGATTCGCGACACGAGATCGATCGGAGCGACCTCCGCAACTGCAGGAATCGTCTCCAAGCCGCTGCCGCCGCCTGTTTGGCTGAGACGGACTCCCATCCTGCGCTTCTCCCCGTTGGCCAGCGTCATCGATCGCCGAACAATCTCCCGCGACCGCCCGAATGGCTAAGCCAAGACTACTGTAATTAATTTACACACGATGACGCCGAGCACAAGATGCCCGGCCCCTCCATCGAAGCCGGACCCACCGACGCGGGCTCAATCGCTTCGGCAATCGGTTGAAAAACCCGACGTTTGCGCGCCTGTGACGGCGGCCGAAGTTTTTCTTGCGCGACCCCCGAATCTGCGTAATAGAATTTCAGCGCGGCTGAATGATTGAGATGCCGACAACGCGCCGAGATGGGCCTCGGCGTCATTGAGGGTCGTCGGCAAGACGGGTGATCCTCGCGTTTAGGGAGGGCGTGATGGCCAGCGGGGGTTCTGCGCGACAGCCTAAAATGGTCGTCGACGCCGCGACCAAATATTACGCGACGCAGTCCGGAAGGGTGCACGCGCTCGACAGAGTTTCGCTCGAAGTGCGAGAGGGCGAGTTCCTCTGCATTCTTGGCCCGTCGGGTTGTGGCAAGTCGACGCTATTGTGGTCGATGGCGGGCCTGCACGACCTCTCCGATGGTCGGATCCAACTCGGTCAGGAGACGATAACCGGGCCGCATCCCGAAATCGCGATGATCTTCCAGGACGCCAATCTGCTGCCTTGGCGCAACCTCATCAAGAACATTGCTTTGCCCTTCGAGCTGAAGGGGCGCCGGCCCGACATGGAGCGCATCTCGAGCCTGCTCGAACGCGTCAATCTAAAAGGCTTCGAAAACAAGTTTCCGCGCGAACTTTCCGGCGGCATGCAGCAGCGGGCGTCGATCGTCAGAAGTCTTGCGGTCAATCCGTCGTTGCTCCTGATGGATGAGCCCTTCGGCGCGTTGGACGCGTTCACGCGCGACGAAATGAATCTGCTGATCCAGGAAATCTGGATGGAGACGCGCAAGACGATCGCCTTCATCACGCATTCGATTGCGGAAGCGATCTTCCTTGCCGATCGGGTTGTCGTGATGTCGGCGCGGCCGGGTCGCATCGCGGCGATCTACGACATCGATATTCCCAGGCCTCGTCCGGTCGAGATTCAGAATCAGCCCGACTTCATCGCGCGGGTTCTCGAAATCAAGGCCAGCATCGACCGCGGCCGGACAGCGGCGCCGGGACTGGCGATCACTTAAGTTTTCTCGTGTTTTCGGAGGACGCGTTGGAAAAGGCTTTGGGCGACAAGATCCCCGAGTTCAACCGCAAGCAGGAAGCGGGGGAGTCTGGCCTGTCGGGCCTCGGATCGTTCGGATCCGGCGGCGCCCGCACCCATCTCGAGACCGCAGTGATCATACTGGTGGCGGTCGTGATCGTCGGCGGCGCTGAACTGCTGCTGTGGGTTTTCAAAGTCCCGCATTACATCATGCCGAGACCCAGTCAGATCATTGTCGCGCTCTTTACGGAGTGGCCGAATCTTTGGCCGCACCTGGTCATCACGCTCTACGAGTTGCTCGCCGGCTTTGCGGTTGGCGGCGCGATCGGCTTCGTCATGGCGGCGGTCATCACTCAATTTCCTTTCGTCGAGAAAATTGTAACCCCCTACATCCTGCTGCTGGTGACGACGCCGATGATCGCGCTGGTGCCGCTGCTGATCCTGCAATTCGGATTCGGCAGCGAGCCGCGCATCATCGCGGTGGCGCTCGCGAGCGGTCCGATGGTCATGATCAATTCCGCGACGGGATTCCGGCGGGTTGACCGAGCGAAAATCGCGCTCGCGCGTTCCTTCGGCGCCAGCACGTTACAGATCTTCACCAAGATCCGCATTCCGATGGCCATGCCGATGATCACCGTCGGCCTGATGGTCGGGTCGATCTTCGGTCTTTTGACTGCAACCGGAGCGGAAATGGTGGGCGGTTCGGATGGGCTCGGCAGTCGCCTGACCTATTATTCCGCATTGATCCGGATGCCGCAGTTTTTCGCGATCATTCTGTTGCTCGCGATCATCGGCATCTCGATCTACGTCTTTTTCTTCTGGTTCGGAAAGAAGTGGGCCAGTTGGGAAGCATGAGCCCCTGAATCGCCCGCTGGGGAAAGATAATCATCAGGCGTGAGACGTGGGGCAAACGCAAGAAGGTGGACGCAATGGCTAGTGAAAATGGACTCGGAGTTACGATTGATCGCCGTCGGCTTCTGACGCTGACGGGAGGGGGTGTCGCCGCCGTGGCTTTGACCGGCTTTGGCGGCGCGACGAGCGCGCTGGCGGCGGACCCGATCCGCTGGGTATCGCCGCGCGGAACGCTCGAGGTTCTCGACGACTACGCCTACTGGGCCGCCAAGAAATTCGGCTATTTCGGCGATATCGGGACGTCGCTCGAGGGAGGCCCATCGGACGCCACCGCGACGGTCAAGCTCGTCGACCAGAAACAGGCGGACGTCGGATATCCCTCGCCCGGCGTGTTCTCGCTGGCGCTGGAGCAGGGCATGCCGCTCGTCTCCGTCTTCCACGTTGGCGGCAGCGACGTGTTCGATTTCGCCTTTCGAAAGGGCGAAAAGGTCGCCAGCCTCAAGGACCTCGAAGGCAAGACGATCATGCTCGGCACGGCGGGTTGGCAGTCGATCTGCGATCCGATGCTCGCCGCGGCCGGCGTGGACATCAAGAAGATCAAATATGTCGATGCGGGGTGGCCGACCTGGGGCACGGCGCTGAAGGCCGGCAAGGGCGACGCTGCTCTGTGCTGGGAAGGCTTGCGGGCGCAGTGGAGAGGGCAGGGGCTCGACTTCGACTATATCCTCGGCAAGAACTTCTCGAAGCTGCCCGCCAACAGCTTCGTCATCCGGAAAGCGGATTTCGACGACGCTGCGAAGAAGAAGCTCTATGCTCGCTATCTCCAGGGCTGGGCGGCAGGCTTTGAGTTCGGCAAGCTCAATCCGCGCGCCGCGACCCAGATCGTGATGGCGCAGTTCCCCGGCCTCGCCTCGCAAATGACGCCGGCGGTCGCCACGGAGTCCATGATGGAGATGTCCGCGGCCTTCGGCGGCCGCATGGATGAGCGCAAGAAGTGGGGCTACCACCTCCGCTCGAGCTGGGAGCTGTTCTTCGCCACCGGCCACAAAATCGGGCAGCTCACGAACGAAATCAAGTTCGACGATGTCTGCAAGAACGACCTCATCGACGAGGCCAACGCCTTCGACGCCGCCAAGGTGAAGGCGGATGCCGCGAACTTCGCGCTCTCGGACGATTACAAGGCCGTCGACGTGGCCGCGATCCAAGCGGCGCTTTGATCTAAAAGGGGGCGGCGCGGCAAGCTGCCGCCCCTTCATTCGCGCGAGCCGCTCGACTTGCGGGCACGGTCCATGTTCGCGGGCTTCGTACGCCTGTAATCTCTGAAAGCGAAGGCGTTCGGCAATTGAGCCGACCCTGACCGGAAGCTGCGCCATGAGCTACAAGGCCATTTACACTTACGCGTGGGACCTCGCCGAAGCCGGGGTCGGCGCGGCGATCGACCGGTTCGCCACGCTTGGGCTGGACACGGTGACGATCGCGGGCAGCTACCACGCCGGCAAGTTTCTGCGTCCGCACGGCAAATCGGGCAAAGTCGTGTTTCCCGAGGATGGAACCGTCTATTTCAAGCCCGACCCGAAGCGCTACGGCGCGATCAAGCCGGTCCCGAATTCGATGGTCGCTTCGGGCTTGGACATGGTCGGCGCGCTCGCCGCGCAAGATCGCATGGCGACCAATGTCTGGCTCGTCCTCCTTCACAACACCCGGCTCGGCGCCGCCCATCCGGAGGCGACCGTCGCCAACGCCTTCGGCGATCGTTACGTCTACAACCTGTGTCCGTCTGCGCCTGAAGCGCGCGCTTACGCGATCGGTCTCGCGCGCGATGTGACCGAGACCTATCCGGTCGCCGGCGTCTCCATAGAGACGCCCGGATTCCTGCCCTATGCCCACGGTTTCCATCACGAGTTCGCGCTCAATCGTCCCAATCGTTGGCTCGACGCGCAACTCGGCCTCTGCTTCTGCGCGCATTGCAGGGCGGGCGCCAAGCGAGCGGGGATCGACGTCGAAGCGTTGAAAAGCCAAGTGGCCAGCGACGTCGAGGCCTATCTTGCGAGCGACGTCAACTTTCCCGACGACATGGGCGAGGCCTTCTGGCTGGCCGATGTGCGCGCCGACGGAAATCTCAGGGCGTTTCTCGACTGGCGCTGCTCGGTCGTGACCTCGCTGGTTGGCGATATCCGCGCCGCCGTTCGCAAGGATGCGACGGTGGCGGTGATCCCTTCGGTCGCGCGGCCGACCGCCGGCGCCTGGTACGAGGGTTCCGACCTCAGGGCGCTCGCCGAAGCCGCTGATGTCATCGAGGCGTGCTTCTATGAGCCGAGCGCGGAGCGGGTCGCCGCCGACCTCTTCGACATCAAGCGTCGGCTGCGCGGGGCGGGTCGGCTGCGTGGCCTTGCTCGCCCCGCTTTCCCTGACCTCGCCGCGAAAAGCGAATTTCTCGCCGCGATGCGGACCCTGGGTTCAGCAGGCGTTCGCGAGGTGGCGTTCTACAACTGGGGCCATTTGCGCGACGCCAATGTCGACTGGATCGCCGATGGCCTCGCCGCGATGGAGCGCGCAGCATGATGTTTTCGGGAAAGATTGTCGCCGTTACGGGCGCGGCCGGCGGTGTCGGCCAGGCGCTCAGCCGGCATTTCGGCGCAGAAGGCGCACATATCGTCGCGATCGACCGCAACCCAGCGGTTCAGGATTTTGCCGTAGCGCTTGCCAAGGAAGGGATCGCCTGCGACGCCGCAACGCTCGACGTCGGCGACAGCCGTGCGGTCGCAGAGGCTTTCGCTGTGCTGTTCGCAAAGCTTGGCTCCGTCGACATCCTCGTTAACAACGCCGGCGGCTCCACCCATACAACCTTCGCCCACACAGATCCCGCGGGGTGGCGCGAAGAGGTCAACGGCAATCTCAACAGTGCGTTCGATTGCGCTTACGCCGTGCTTCCCGGCATGGTGAAAAAGCGATCCGGCGCAATCGTCAATATCGGATCGGTCAACGGAATCGCCGCGCTCGGCGACCCCGCTTACAGCGCGGCGAAGGCGGGCATGATCTCGATGACCCGATCGCTGGCGCTCGAATACGGGCGCTACGGCATACGTGTGAACATCGTGCTCCCGGGCACCGTGCGCACGCCGATATGGAGCGAGCGTGTGAAGAAGGATCCGAACGTGCTCGCGACGTTGCAGCGCTGGTATCCGCTCGGCCGCATCGTCGAACCGATCGAGGTGGCTCGCACGGTCGCCTTCCTCGCCTCTGACCACGCGGCTGCGATCACGGGCGTGGCGCTGCCGGTCGATTGCGGGCTGACCGCAGGCAACATCGTCATGGCGCGCGAGCTGACGGTCGAGGATTTCTAAAAGTCGGTTACGGACATCGAATCGCGCATGTTCCGAGCTATGCGGCGCCATGACTCAGCCCCTGCGGGCGAGGCGGTTCGTCATTGCGAGGAGCGTAGCGACGAAGCAATCCATTCGCCCGCTTGCATCGTCGGCGCAACTGGATTGCTTCGCTCCGCTCGCAATGACGGGGATGGTTCAGACAAAATGCGAAATGCGGTAGAATCACACTGGGAGACATAGAGAGATGGCCAAGAGAGTTCTTGTCGTCGGGCTCGGCAATATGGGGATGAGCCACGCGCTCGGTTACAGCAGGATTCCCGGTTATGAGGTGGTCGGGGTCTGCGAGCGGCGGATTGCTGACCGCAAACTGCCGGCGGAGCTCGCGAAAGCGAAGACATTCGCCAAATTCGAGGAGGCGCTGGCCGAACTCAAGCCTGACGTCGTCTCGATCAATACGTTGCCGGACACCCACGCCGATTTCGCCATCAAGGCGATGGAGGCTGGCGCCCATGTGTTCGTCGAGAAGCCGCTCGCCGACAGCGTCGCCAACGCCGAGAAGGTCGTGGAGACCGCGCAACGCACGAAGCGCAAGCTCGTCGTCGGCTACATCCTGCGTCAGCATCCCTCGTGGATAAAGTTCATCGAGATCGCCCGTCAACTCGGCACGCCACTCGTGTTCCGCATGAACCTCAATCAGCAGTCGAACGGCGAGACCTGGGCTTGGCACAAGCGGCTGATGGACAGCTTCCCGCCGATCGTCGACTGCGGCGTGCACTACGTCGACGTGATGTGCCAGATGACCAAGGCCAATCCGGTGCGGGTCCATGCCATCGGCGCCAAGTTGAGCGACGAGGTGCGTGAAAAAAATTACGGCATGCTGCAAGTCGCGTTCGACGATGGCTCGGTTGGCTGGTACGAGGCGGGCTGGGGCCCGATGATGAGCGAGACCGCGTTTTTCGTGAAGGACGTTGTCGGCCCGAAGGGCTCCGTGTCGATCGTCATGTCCGAAACCGGGAAGGCGGTGAAATCGGACGACATCAACGCGCATACGAAGACCAATCAGATCCTCTGGCATCACACCGACATGTCGAAGCCGGACGAGCGGATCGATATGAGCGACGAACCCGATCACGAGGCGTTGTGCGAGCGCGAACAGCGCTATCTCCTCAAGGCGATCGAAGAGAACATCGATCTGACCGATCACATGAACGACGCGGTCAAGAGCCTCAAGATCGTCATTGCAGCGGCCGAGTTGATCAACACCGGTCAGGTGGTCGCTCTTTGAGGGCGGCCGTTAGAGCGCGCTGTTAGAATACCGTCGGATCGTCATTGCGAGGAGCGTAGCGACGAAGCAATCCATTTCTCCGCTTGCATCGTCGGCGCAAATGGATTGCTTCGCTTCGCTCGCAATGACTGGGACGGTTCAGACAAACGCAAATAACCCCAGAGGAGATCGTCTTGTCTGACGACATACTGATCCGCGACGTGCGCGTCATCGACGGAACCGGCGCGCCCTGGTTCCTCGCCGACGTGAGGGTGTCGGGCGATCGCATCGCCACGATCGGGCCGAAGCAGGACGCCGCCGGCGCCTTGGTCGTCGAGGGCGCCGGCCGCTATCTGGCGCCCGGTTTCATCGACGCGCATTGTCACGACGACCTGATCGTTTTGCGCGAGCCCGACCGGCCGGAGAAGATCCTGCAGGGTGTGACGACGGTCGTCGTCGGCAACTGCAGCTTTTCGCTCTACCCGGCGACGCAAGGCTCGCGCGCGGCGCTTCGCACGCATTTTTCCTCTTTGCTTGGCGAAACGCAAGCCGAGGAGGTGTTCGACGATTTCTCCGCGTACCGCAGTGCGCTGCATGATCGCGGCGTGGCTCTCAACGTCGTCTCCCTCGTCGGCCATGCGGGGCTGCGGCTCGCCGCAATGGGGTTCGAGCAACGGGCGGCGAGCGCAAGCGAGCGGCGTGCGATGCAGGATCTGCTGGCGAGGCAACTGACGCAAGGCGCAGCCGGTCTGTCGCTCGGCCTCGTCTATCCCCCGAGCGCCTACGCCGACGAGGCGGAGCTGATCGCGCTCGCCGAGACGGTGCGGGACCATGGCAAGTTGCTGGCGGCGCATGTCCGCAGCTACGAAGCGGGCCTTCTCGCCTCGATCGACGAGTTCATCGCGATTCTCCGCCGCGCAGGCTGCGCTGGTCTGCTGTCGCATCTGCAAGCGGCGGGACGCCCGAACTGGGGCTCGATCCCGAGGGCGCTCGAACGGCTGGAGGCGGCGCGCGGCGAGGGGGTCGACGTGAGCTTCGACATGTATCCCTATCCCGCCGGGAGCAGCTACATGCTGCAGCTTCTGCCGCCGAGCGCGCAGGCCGGCGGCCACGACGCCTTGCTCGCCCGCCTCTACGATCCCGAGGCGCGTGCGGCGCTGCGCCGCTGGGTCGAGGAGGGCGGCGATGATCCCCACATCCAGTCCAAGGTCTCCCTGATCGGCTGGGAAAACGTGCTGCTGTCGGCGATCGCCACTGCATCCCTGAAGCATCTCGAAGGACGCAATCTCGCGCAAGCGGCCGCCGACACGCAGCTCGAGCCGTTCGACCTGATGGCGCGGCTGATCGAAGAGGATCGCGGCCAGACCGGCATCGTGCTGTTCCAGCTCGACGAAGAGGACTTGCGCTGCGCCTGCACCCATCGGCTGCACATGTTCGGTTCGGACGGTCTGCCCCGTCCGGGGACGAAACCTCATCCGCGCGCCTTCGGGACGTTTCCCCGCGTCGCCGGGCCTTTGACGCGCGAGGCGGGGTGGTTCCCGCTCGAAGACGCCGTTCGCCGCATGACGTCGTTCGCCGCGCAACGCTTCGGCCTCGCCGACCGGGGATTGCTGCGGCCAGGCATGATCGGCGATCTCGTCCTTTTCGATGCGGACGTCGCGGATCACGCCACTTTCGATCAGCCCACGCGCTTGCCGTCCGGCATATCTCACGTTTGGGTCGACGGTGTCGCCGTCGTCGCCGACGGTCGCCCGACCGGGCGATTGCCGGGGCGCCTGGTTGGGCGGGCGTGACGTCAACGAAGCAGACTGCGCGTCACGCCGCCGCGTTCGCGCCGGCGTGACGCGCTATTCGGCGGCCGTTCGCCTGACTTCTGGCGCGTGCCGCGCACGAGGATCGCGGTGCATCTTGCCGTCTTTCATGATCATCGAAAAGTGCGACGGTCCGACCAGCACCGACTGATCCTGGAGCGGGTTTTCGTCGACCAGCAGAATGTCGGCGAGTGCGCCTTCCTTGATGACCCCGAGTTCGCCCTTGTGCCCCATCAGATCGCCGCCGACGCTGGTGGCGCATTTCAGCGCTCCGGCGGGGCTGTAGCCGAAGAACTTGACGAAATGGCCGATGTCGCGGGCGTTCTGTCCCATCGGCGTGACCGTGAATCCGTAGTCTCCGCCGACGACGACGCGCATGCCGCGCTTGCGCATCTCGTGATAGGTCGCGACGGTGAACTCGAGTTTGCGCGCCAAGCCCATTCGCGTCACGACGTCCCGCGTCAAGCCGACCGCGTCGCCCTCGAAAACCGAATTGTGGACGAGGCCGAACGCCGGCCCGACGATGACTTTGTCTTTCACAGCTTCGAGCATGTCGAGCGCTTCGTCATCCGCGAAATCGCAATGATAGATGCAATCGACGCCCGCGCGCACGGCTCGCTTCACCGACTCGGCGGCGCGCGAATGGCACGCGACGCGCTTGCCCCAATCATGCGCGGTCCGCACGCCAACCATCAGTTCGTCTTCGCCGAGCGACACGATCTCCGCGCGGGCATGGCTGACGAACTCATCGCCCGAGATGTTGAACTTGACGTTGTCGACTCCCTCCCGGCAACACAACCGCACCGCTTTTCGGATCTCGTCGACGCCGTCGGCGATCATCCCGAAGCTCTCGGCGTGCATATGTTGCTTGCGCTCGTCGCCGAGCCCGCCGGTTGTCGTGATCTCCGGCCCGGCGGCGCGATAGCGCGGCCCCGCGAGGTAGCCGTCCTCGATCTCCTGGCGGACGACGACGTCGATGCGCAGTTTCGCGGAAGCCGCGGAATAGCAGGACGTGAAACCGTGGTTGAGGATCAGCGTCGCGTTTCGGCATGTCCGCAACAGATGCTCTTCGGGCGGGATTTCTCCGAGATCCTGGTTGCGAGCCGGACCGACGAAGGAAAGGTGGCAGTGCCCTTCGACCATCCCCGGCATCAGGAATTGCCCTTCGCCGTCGATCACTTCGGCCGCATTGCCCGCGCTGATCACATTGCGTCCGCGCGCGACCATCTTGATCCGATTGTTCTCGACGAGAACTTCGCCCGGATAGTCCTCGTCGTTGATCCCGTCCCATACCGACACGTTGCGGAACAGATAGGAAGTCATGTCTGTCTCCTCCCGCGGGAAAGCTTGGAAGCGCTTTCGCTTATCTAAAGGATAACGCGGGGGCTCCGCCGCGGCGATTGCAGACTTTGCTGGCGAGGCCCGTATTTGAGACATTCCGCTTGACTCGTTTGGCGCGCTCCGATGCATACTCAAGCAAAGGGAGGTCTCGGTGGCGGGATCGCAGCGCAATGGCGTGGACGCGGCTATCGCCCTGCTGCTCGCGCTTGTCGCCCACAATGGCGAGGCGAAGGTCTCGATCCTGCGCCGCGCCATCGGCGCGCCTCGCGCAAGTTTTTACCGCATCGTGCGGGCCTTGGCGACAGCAGGTCTGGTCGAAGCGCCCCGGGGCCGGGTGCGCGTCGGGCCGCGCGCCGCCGCTTTCATCGGCGCCCATGCGGACGCCGTCAGGCGCGAAGACGATCTGCGCGGGCCGCGCAGTCTCAAGCCTTACGGTCCGCCGCCAGTCTCGCGGACGGCGGAGGCGGCCGAACAAGGGCGGATCGCGCTCTCGCGCCCAATGGCGGCCTGTCGTTCCGGCTGTTTTCGAATTGGCTTCTCCAACGCCTCGATGAACAATCCATGGCGCGTCGCCCTCGTTCACGGGGTCGAATACGCCGCGTCCCATCTTCGCGACCGCATTGAACGGCTGACCGTCCTGCACGCGGAGGACGAGGCGGGCCGGCAACAGGCGGACATCGAGAGAATGGTGGCGCAAGGCGTGGACGGCCTGATCGTCAGCGCCATCGCCGGCAAAGCGACGGGCGAGGCGATCCGCGACGCCATGGCGCGCGGCGTCGCCGTCGTTTTGGTCGATCGCGGGGTCGAAGCGAGCGTTCCCCGCACCAGCTTTGTCACCGGCGACGATGCCGCCATCGGCCGCCTGACCGCGCTTTGGCTCGCCGAACGGCTTGAAGGCGAGGGCTCGATTGTCTTGCTGCCCGGCGACGGCGCGGCCGAACCCTCGCGCGTACGCCTCGCCGCGGCGCGTGCGGTGTTCGAACAATTTCCCCGCATCGAGGCGCTCGCCGTCGAGTGGACGGAGTGGCGTCGCGAAGCCGGCCGGTCGATCATGCGCAAGGCGATCGCGCGATTTGGCGCGGCGATCGCCGGCGTCTGGTGCGACAGCGGCCTTCAGGGCGCGGGATCGCTGCAGGCGTTCGTCGACGCCGGCTATCGGCCGGGCGAGATACCCCCGCACACGGGCGGCGATCTCAATCTCGCCTATAAGCTGGCCATCCGTTCGCGCACGCCGCTCGCGGCGGTCGATTATCCGCCCTCGATGGGCATCAAAGCTCTCGAAGTGTTGCTGACCTCCTTGCAGGGCGGCTGGACGCCGAGCTCGGTCAGAATGGAATCGAACGTCATCATCACGCAGGGCGCGGCGACGGCGTCCGTTTCGCCGGATCTCTGGGCGGAGGATCACGTGCGCTGGGATCTGCCGGACGATCTCATCCTCGCTTCGGGAATGGGATCGTCCTACAACCCGCGCCGCTTTCGCATCCACTACCCCGGCAACATCTACAATCGGTCCGCCGCGCGGAGCCCTTCGAGGGTCCGGATATGAGCGTAACGCAAACGAAGGGCGTCGGCGGGCTCGCACGTATGCTGCGCCGCCTTTCCGACGGCCCCGCCTGCAGCGTCGCCGAGATCGCCAGCGTCGAGGGCGTGTCGCGCTCGACCGCCTATCGTCTGGCGAAGCGGCTGCAAGCAGCGCAACTCGTCGCGCGCGACCCCTCGGGAAATCTCATCGCGGGGCCAGGCGCCGTGGCGTTGGGCTATGGGCGATTTGGGGTGACGCGGCTGCATGGGCCAGCGGAAGCGACCCTGCGGTGGCTGCGGGACCATTGCGACGCGACAACGACGCTGACCTGCGCCGACGGGAACCGCCGCGTGACGCTGCTTTCCTTCAGCGCGAGCTGGGCGAAGCCCGGCGCAGCAGCGCGAGGGGCGACGATCACGCACGAAATCCGCGACGCCGGCGGCCGCGAGGCGGCGCGGCTGGAGATCGCGTGCGGCGCCAATCTCGGCAAGGCCAAGCGCGCGGAGATTGACGCTTTGACGCAACGCGCCAGAGCAACTTTGGAGCATCATCTGCGCGAGGCGCAGGAGCCCCCGCCCGAAATCACGACGTGAGGAGAAGCCATGCTGTTCGGAGCCAGTACTTTCATTTGGACCTCGCCGTTCTCCAACCAAACGCTTTCCCTGATCGATCACGCCAAGGCGCTGGGCTTCGACATTCTGGAAATCTGCGTCGAAGACCCGGACACGATCGATCCCGCGAGCATCGTCGCGCGACTGGCGAAAGCGGATCTCAAAGCCACCGTATGCGGCGCGTTCGGTCCTCGTCGCGATCTCAGCTCGGACGATGCGAAAATCCGCGAAGAGGGCCTCGCCTACCTCAGCAAATGCGTCGACATCGCCTCGGCTCTCGGCGCGCGCACTGTGGTCGGGCCAATGTATTCCGCGGTCGGCAAGACACGCATGCTCGAGCCGCACGAGCGATCGAAACAATGGGCGCTCGCGGTCGAGGGACTCCAGCGGGCCGCCGACTACGCGGCCGATCGCGGCGTCACGCTCGGTCTTGAGCCGCTCAATCGATTCGAAACCGATCTCGTCAATACGGTCGATCAAGGCTTGAAGATGGTGGAAGACATCGGTCGGAGCAATGTCGGATTGCTCCTCGACACCTTTCACATGAACATCGAAGAGAAGGACATCGCCGCCGCCTTGCGGCGCGCCGGCCGGCATATCGTCGAGTTCCATGCCTGCTCGAGCGATCGCGGAACGCCCGGAGAGGATCATCTCCAGTGGGCCGAAATTGCCGCCGCGTTGCGCCACGTCGACTACCACGGACCGGTCGTGATCGAGGCGTTCACGCCGAAGATCAAGGAGATCGCGCGCGCCGTCTCCATCTGGCGGCCGTTGGCGGAGAGCGAAGACGCGCTCGCCGCCAACGGCCTGCGCCATTTGCAAGCGACCTTCGCCGCCTGACGAGAAAAGGGGCCCGGCGAGCGGCCCCTCGCAGCCTCAGGGCTTGCCGCCCCAGCGCTCGGGATAGCCGGGCAGATCCTTGCACCCGCACATCGCGTAATGCAGCGGCGGCATCTTGGGATCGACGTAGGAGGCGAGCGTAGCCTGAGTGATGTCGGGCTGCGGCAGCTTCCAGGTCGGTCCGATCACCGGCTCGCCCTTCAAGATCTTGAGCGCGGCGATGATCGGCGAGCGCCATTGATAGGTGGGATAGGTTGGCGCGAACGCCGTCAGCTTCTCCTTCTGCCACTTGACGAGGAAGTCTTCCTGGTCCTCGCCGGTGATGATCGGATAAGGCTGGCCGGCGTCCTCGAACGCTTCGATCGCCGCGACCGCCGTCGCGCCGGCGTCCATCCAGATGGCGTCGATTTTGCCGAAGCGCCGGATATAATCCTCGACGATCGACTTGGTCTTGGCGTTATCGCCGCCGGTGAATTCGGCGCCGACGACGTTGATTCCATGCTCCTTGAAGATGCGATTGGCGGCCGACCAGCGCGTCTCCAGCACGTCGACGCCGGGCAGAATGCGCAGGCCCAGCACCTTGCCGCCCTTCGGCAGTTTCTCGGCGATGAAGCTGGCGGTCTGGATGCCCCAGCCGTAGCCGCCGATCGGATTGACGAACGTCACCGGGCATTGCGTCAGCACGCCGCGATCAAACACGACGACCGGCAGCTTCTTGCACGCCGCCTCGACGGCGGGCGTCAACGCCGCGGTGGTGTTGGGCGACACGATGAGAATATCGCACTGATCTCCGGACACGAACGAATTGATGTCGGAAATCTGCTTGTCGTCCTTGCCCTCCGCGTCGGCGGCGGTGAAGGACTTGATGTCCGCCTTGTCCTTCTCGACTTGCGCCTGCATGTCCGTCCAACCGACCACGCGCCACGGGTTGTCGACCCCGGCGTTGGAGAAGCAGATCCGGTACGGCCCCGGCTTCTTGTATTTGGTCGTGTCGACCTCCTTGCCGCCGAGGTTCTGTTCCCAGGGCTTGCCCTCCGGCCCTTGGGGCTTCATCGACAGCAGTTGCTTGGCGTATTCGAAGTCTTTCGTGTTGTCGAAATTCTGGGCCGTGGCCGCCGTCGCGAACGCCATCGCGAGGCCGGCTATGAGAATGCCGATAGGAATTCGATGCATGAGACTCTCCTTGGACGGACCGCCTTCGGCGGCGATTGAGGGCGTTCGCCCCTTTATCCGGCGCGGCGCAGGCGATAGGCCCCCGAAGCCACGGCCGAAATCAGAATGAGGCCCTGCGCGGTGTCGCGCAGGGATTGCGGCAGACCGAGAAGATTGAGCAGCGTGAACAGGGCAAACAGGCTCAAGGCGCCGGCGACCGCGCCGACGACGCTCGCCCGGCCGCCCATCAACTGAACGCCGCCGATCACGCAGGCCGCGATCGCCTGCAGGGCGAGGCCAGAGCCGACTTCGACGGAGACGCCGCCGAAGCCGCCGAGCAGGATGCCGCCCGTGACCGCGCTGAGCGCCGAGATCACAAAGGCGGCGACGCGGGTGGCGGAGACGCGGACGCCCGCGAGTTCGGCGGCGCGCGGATTGTCGCCGACCGCCAGTACGCGTCGCCCGAACACCGTCAGATGCAGTCCCCAATACGCGATCAGGGTGAAGACGATCAGCACGCCGACGGAGATCGGAAACGTGCCGATGACCGGCACATCGTGAATCACGAGGCGGCCGAACGCCCTGAAATTGTCGGGAAGATAGCCTCGGGGCGAGCCGCCGGACCACATCATCGCGGCGCCGTCGAGGCTCAGCAGCATGCCGAGCGTCGCGATGATGGAAGGAACTTTGAGCAAGGAGACGACCAGGCCGTTCAGCACGCCGACGCCGAGCCCGATGCCGTACAGGGCCGCTATCGTCCACCAGGTATTGGCGGGATCGTTGTCGGCCAGCATCGATCCCCCGATGACGGTGAGCGTGACGAGCGCGCTCATCGACAGATCGAAACCGCCGGACGCCAGAACGAACACCTGGCCTGAGGCGAGAATGGCGAGCGGCGCCGACCGGCGCAGGAAGTTCATGAAGCCAGTCGGCTCCCAATACGATGGCTGAAGAAAGCCGACGATCACGTAGAGGACGATGAAGACGACGACCGCAACATTGATGTGTTTGGCGAGGTCGAGCGCGCTGGGTTTCGACAAATCGGGTCGAGCGGCTGTCGTCATGCGACGTGCTCTTGAGAGCGGACCGCATAGGCGGCCACGGCGAGGATGACGATCGCGCCCCGCAGAATCAGCTTGGGGTAGGCCGGCACCCCCAGCATGTTGAACGTCGCATCGAGCGTCGCGAAGAGGAAAACGCCGGCCAGCGTTCCCCATACGCCGCCGCGCCCGCCCGCCAGCAGCGTTCCGCCGATCACGACGACGGCGATCGACTCGAGATCATAGACGCCGTCTCGACCCACCCATGGCGCGCCCGAGCGCAGCCGGCTCGCCAGATAGAGGCCCGTAACGCCGGCAAGCACGCTGCACACGACATGTGCGCCGATCATGACGAGATCGGTGCGCACCCCCGCCAGTCGCGCGCCCTCGGCGTTGCCGCCGACCGCGTAGAGGTGAGCGCCGAATTTGGTCGTCCGCAGCGCCCACCAGGCGGCGAGCGCAAGCGCGAACAACCCCAACACCGAATAAGGGATGGGCCCGAGCGCGCCATAGGCGAGCGCCTGGAAAGCCGGGGGCACCGAGCCGGCGAAATTGGTGAAGCTCGCGGATAGCAGCCCTTGCAAGACCAGCCCAACGCCGAGGGTTGCGATAAAGGGATTGACGTTCAGTTTGGCGATGATGGCGCCGTTGATCGCGCCGACGGCGATCGAGATCGCCAGCACCACCGCCACGGCGGGCGCGATCATCGATGGGTCGCCCTGCATGATGAACGACGCGCCGACCGCGCCGACGCTGATGAGGTTGGCGACCGAGAGATCAATCGACCCGCACAGGATGACGAAGGTCTGGCCGACGGCGACGATTCCGAGCGCGACCATGCGCTGGAGGAGCCCAACCCAGCCGTCGGTCTCGAGTTGACTCGTCTGCCCTGTCCACAAGGCGACGGCGATATAGAGGATCAAGGAGCCGGCGAACAGCAGGAGCGGGGTTGGCGGCGCGCGCCGCGGCCGAACCACGCCCGAGACGACGGCGCTCATGACGCGACCCCAATGTTGGCGCCTTCACCGGCGTCCGTTTCGACCTGATGCCCGACTGCGAGCGCCATCACCGCTTCTTCGCTGGCGCCGCCGTCGCATCCCCCGACGATGCGGCCGCCGCGCATGACGAGAATGCGGTCGCTGACGCCGACGATCTCCGGCAAGTCGGAGGAGACCAGCAGGATGGCGCGACCGCGGGAGGCGAGATTGCGCATGATGCGATAGATCGCCGCTTTCGTCGCGATGTCGATGCCGCGGGTCGGCTCGCAAAAGATGAGGATGCGAGGATCGCGGACGAGCCATCGGCCGACGATCACCTTCTGCTGATTGCCCCCAGACAGCAGTTTGATCTCCTGATCGAACCGCGCGGCGCGCACGTCCAACTCACGCAGCAGCGCGTCGGCGTCGGCGTCGGCCATTCCTGCGCCCTTGGCGCGCCCGAGCGCGAAGGCGAAGGCGCGCAGCGTAAGGAGAGCGTTGTCGCGTGCAGATCGCTGCAGGGCCAATCCGTCGCGCTTGCGATCGTTGGGGAGATAGCCGACGCCCTCGACGATCGCGGCTCGCGGGCTCCGCAGCTCTTTTTGGACGCCAGCGATAGAAAGGGTTCCGCGCTCGAATGGCAGATCGCCGAACAGCGCGCGCGCCAACTCCGTCTTTCCCGATCCTTCGAGCCCCGCAACGCCGACGATCTCGCCGGCGCGCAGCGTGAGATCGATGTCCGCGAGCACGCGATTTCCCGCCGACGCCACCTCCAGCACGGGCGCTCCCGCCGGAGCTTGCGAACGGGCCGGATAGAACTGAGCGAGCTCGCGTCCCACCATCAGCCGTACGATGCGGCTCGTCGGGAGTTCCGCGGCCGGTCCGGTGAACACCTTTCGGCCGTCCTTCATCACGCTGATCCGGTCGGCGATCTCGGCGAGTTCGGACATGCGATGGGAAATGTAGACGATTGCGACGCCCTCTCGACGAAGACTTCTCACCAGCGCGAGCAACCGCTGGGCGTCGCGTCCGTCCAGTGCCGCGGTTGGTTCGTCCATCACCAGAATGCGCGCGTCGAAAGCGAGCGCCTTCGCGATTTCGACGACTTGCTGCTCCGCCACCGAGAGATCGCCCGCCGTCGCATCAGGGTTGATCGTCGACGACAAGCGCTTCAACAAATTGGCTGTTCCGGCCAGCGTGGCGGCCCTGTCGAGCACGCCAAACCGCGTCGGCTCGAGACCGAGAAAAACGTTCTGAGCGACCGTGCGGTGCGGCAGAAGGCTCAACTCTTGATGGATGATGCTGACGCCGGCCTTTCGCGCGTCCGCGGGGCGCGCGAAATGCTGTTCCGCGCCGCCGATGAGGATTTGGCCCGAATCCGGGGAATAGACGCCGCCCAAAACCTTGATGAGGGTCGATTTGCCGGCGCCGTTCTCTCCGCAGATCGCGTGCACCTCGCCGGCCAAGCAATCAAAACTCACGCCGTCCAGCGCGCGCACGCCCGGAAACGACTTGCAAATGTCGCGCATTTCCAGCGCGAGCGCACTCGTGGTCAAGGCGTTCCTCCGCGCCGCGCCTTAGTTGCGCGGCCGTGCTTGTCGGTTTGAGCAATCAATAGAGTGACCTGCGCCCCAGGCGGAGACAGCGACGCTGCTCGCCTCGTCATCGGCCGCGGGTCGCCCTCGCACGCGCTTCCTCCCCAATGTCTTTTTCACCGGTTGGGCCGAAAGCCGCCCCGGGGCAGCCAATGTACCTACGATTCTCACGCCGCCACAGCCCCATTGTCGGGGCGGAATCCTATATCTGAGACATTCGCACCCGCAGCCGACGCAACGCCAAACGGCGGGCGGAGGGCGAGGCCGAGCGCTGGGAGGGAACGGATAATGGCGCTGATTGTGTAGCTGGGGATTTCGACCAAGCCCGGACCGGGCACTGCGGGCCAGAACGGACATCGTCTCGCTGGGCCGCCCTTTGAGCGTCCGCTATCGGACGGCGGCCGACCTGGAGCGCGACCCCAGGCGGTGCGCGAGCGTGAGATCAGGACCTCGCTGGCCGTCTTCGATCGCGATGTAATCAACAGGCGAGCGAAACTGGCGCCCCGCGAAGGCGGGGGCCGGGCAGCCGCCGCGAACGTCGCGTCATGAAGCGCCAGGCCTCCGTCGCGGGGCGCCCGCTTTTCGCGGCCGTGACAGCCGCGGTTGAGAGCAAGCGAGCGCGCGCGACGCTAGTCGGCGTAAAAGAGCGTCAGGCGGTCCGCCGCCTGGCGCAGCACGACTCGAATGGGCATGTCTTCGACGGGCCCGTCTTCGAACGCTTTGTCGAGCGTCGTCAGTTTCTTCGGCCCCTCGATGTGCAGCGCGATGGCGCGCGCTCGCAAGATCACGCGGCCGGTCAGCGTGAGACGCGGTTCCGGCGCGCCCGGCGCTTGGATCGGCGCGACCAGCGCGCGCGCGCCGATGTCGATCGCCTCGGCGAGGCCTTCGCCTTGGGGAAACCACGAGGCGGTGTGACCGTCGTCGCCCATGCCGAGCACGACGACGTCGGCCGGCGCCGGCAGCGCCGCGATGCGCGCGTTCGCCGCCGCGAGTTCCCGGTCCTCGTCGAGCCGGCAATCGGCGAGCGGCACGAAATGGGCGCTCGCCGCATTCTCGCGCAGCAGCGTCTCGCGCACGAGCTTGGCGTTCGAGCGCGGACTGTCGTCGGGAACGCGCCGCTCGTCGGCCAGCGTCACGGAAATGCGCGACCAATCGATTGGCTGCGTCGACAAGGCGCCGAAATAGCGCGCGGGCGTCGTGCCGCCCGACACCACGAGCAGAGCTGCGCCGCGTTGCTCGACCGCTTCGCTGAGACGATCGGCGGTCCATTGCGCGAAGGCCGACGCCAGCGCGCTCGGCGTCGCGAAGTGTTGGCGGGCGGGAAGGGTCAGGGTCATTCGAACTCCTCGTTCCAGGTGCGTCCGTCACGCTCGATGAGCGCGATGGAGGCTGCGGGTCCCCAGGTTCCGGCGGCGTAGGGTCTGGGCGCATCGTGGGAATGCGTCCACGCCTCGCGGATGGGGTCGATGAAGCGCCAAGCGGCCTCCACCTCGTCGCGCCGCATGAACAGAGCCGCATTGCCGCGGATCACGTCCATCAGCAGTCTTTCATACGCGTCCGCCGACGGGCCGGAGAACGTCTTGGCGAAACTCATGTCGAGCGGCACGTGCTGCAAGCGCATGCCGCCCGGGCCGGGCTCCTTGATCATGAGCCACAGCTTGATGCCTTCGTCCGGCTGAACGCGGATCACCAGACGATTGGCCGGAATGCTGTCGGCGTCGGTGTCGAAAATCGCGTGCGGCACACGCCGAAAGCCGACGACGATCTCGGAGAAACGCTGCGGCAGACGCTTGCCCGTACGCAGATAGAAGGGAACGCCGGCCCATCGCCAATTGGCGATGCCGAGCTTCATGGCGACGAAGGTCTCCGTGTCGCTCGCCTCCCTGCTGATGTCCTGCAGATAGGAGGGGGCCGGGGCGCCCTCGGCAAAGCCGGTGCGATATTGGCCGCGAACTGTCACCACGGCGGCGTTGGAGTCGTTGATGGGCGTCAGCGATTTCAGCACCTTCAGTTTCTCGTCGCGCAACGCGTCGGCTTCCAGCGAGGAGGGCGGCTCCATCGCGACCAGGCAGAGCAGCTGCAGCATATGATTTTGCACCATGTCGCGCACCGCGCCCGATCCATCGTAATAGGCGCCACGCCCCTCGACGCCGAGCGTTTCGGCGACAGTAATCTGGACGTGATCGATGTACGCGTTATTCCAAAGCGGCTCGAGCAGCGCATTGGCGAAGCGTAGCGCCATCAGGTTCTGCACGGACTCTTTGCCGAGGTAGTGGTCGATGCGAAAGATGTTCTTTTCGAGGAAGACCTCGCCGATTGCGTCGTTGATCGCAGCCGCGCTCGCCGCGTCGTGACCGATCGGCTTCTCCACGATGATGCGCGAGCGGGGGGTCGCAAGGCCGGTCTTGCCGAGCCGCTTGGCGATCGGGCCGAACAGATCCGGGCCCGTCGCGAGGTAAAAGGCGCGGACGCGCTCGTCGGGGCCGAGCAGCGCTTTCATCTTGTCCCAGCCGCCGTCTGCCGACGCGTCTACAGCGACATAGTCGATGCGCTTCAAGAAACGCTTGAGCACGTCTTCTTGCGCGACGTCGGCCGGCCCGAACTTGACGAGCGCGTCGCGCACCGAGGCGCGGAACGCTTCGGCGTCGAGCGGGCGGCGCGCGGCGCCGATGATGCGGGAGGGCTCAGTGAACTGGTCGCTCAATTCTCTGTGAAAGAGCGCGGGAAACAGTTTCCGATAGGCGAGGTCGCCGGTTCCGCCGAAGACGACGAGATCGAAGGGCTGAACCTTAATGAACCGTGACGCCATGATTGTCTCTCGCCTTGGTTTCCGATGTTAGGAAAAGCAACGCGATTCAACGCTGTTATTCGCATTGCTCAGCGATCTCGGCCGCTCCGGCTTTGTCAGCCAGTTCCGATCGGCGCGTCCTTAAACAACACTTCGCGGTCGCGCGCAAAGTTCTTGATCAGCGGCAGGGCGGCGCCGCCGATCGCGCGCGCGTCCGGCCCTATGGTTCCGGCGATGACCGCGGCGTCCGACAGGCCGCGGCGATCGAGCGCTTCGAGTTGCCCGGCGACGCGGGCGCACAGCTTGCGGCGCACTGCGGTCGGCATCGCCCCGTCGATGACGATCGCGGCGACGTCGAGCACCGACATCGCCGCGACGGCGGCGTAGGCGAGGGCGAAGGAGGCGTCCTCGATCCATTCGTCCAGTAGAGGTCCAAAGTCGTCCCAAACGCCCGGCGTGCGCCAAATGGAGGACGGGTCGCCGCCGGACGCCTCCACACGTCGCTCGAGCTGGCAGATGGAGGCGCGCGAGATCAGTTGCGACGTCGTCTCGCCCGATGCGCGCGCAGCGATCGGCATCGAGCCGAGCGCGCCGGCGTTGCCGGTGCGCCCGGGATAGAGCGCGCCGTCGAGCACCAGACCGCCGCCGACGAAGGCGCCTAGGAAAAAATAGAGAAAGTCGCGATGGCGCCAGGCTTCGCCGAAAAAGAATTCGGCGGCGCAGGCGGATGTCGCGTCATTGCAGAGCGTCACCGGATAGGCGCAGGCGCGCGTCAGTTCCTCCTCCATGGCGAAGGACCGCCAGGCGTCGAGTTCCGCCGCCGCCGCTCCGATTTCGGCCGCCCAGTTCCACAATTGCGCCGGAGCGGCGGCGCCGAGGCCCGCGACGCGGCGGCGCTGCGCCGGCGTCAGCGTCCGGGTGATCGGCGCGAGCTCGTCGGCGAGAAAATCCATCACCAGGTTTGGCGTCGGATAGGCGTAGATTCGTCGTCGTCGCTGCAGCGTCCGCCCGCAAAAATCGATCAGCACGAGGTCGCAACTGCGCCTGCCGATCTTCAGCCCGAGCGAATAGGCGCCGTTGGGATCGAGCGAGGCCGGCACCGTCGGCTGGCCGACCCTGCCGCGCAGCGGCGCTTCGCGACGCAGCAGGCCGTCGACCTGCAGGCGATTCATGATGGCTGACGTCGATTGGACGGAGAGGCCGGTCATGCGCGCGACTTCGACCTTCGACAGCGGCCCGAAACGGCGGACCAGCGAGAGGATCAAGCGCTCGTTGTAAAGGCGAACGCCGGCCTGATCGGCCCGGCTGGCGATCTCCGAGCGCGCCGGCGCATCGCGCGCTTCGAACGCTTCCGGCATGGAACCTCCCCGAGCGACCCCGCCGGCTAGAATGTTAGGCCGGGCCGGACCTGTCAATAATAAATCAGGCCGTTTGATTTATCATTGACACCTGCGCTGGATTTTGGCCCTATAGCCGTGCGGCGGCGCGAACCCGGCTTGGCCAGAGCGGGTTTCGGCGCTTCGTACGGTCATGCGCGAAGCGCAGACGTCGCCGGTAAAAGGGAGGAATATCATGTCCAGAACGTGGGGAATGTTGACCGCCGCGGCTGCTGCGGCCCTGTCGATCGCGATGACGAGCGCTCCTTCGCAAGCCGCCGACATCGTCGGTCTTGTCACCAAGACCAACACCAATCCCTTCTTCGTCAAGATGAAGCAGGGCTTCGAGGCCAAGGCGAAGGAACTCGGCCTGACGCCGCAGGCTTACGCTGGAAAGGCCGATGGCGACAACGACGGCCAGGTGGCGGCGATCGAGCAACTGATGGCCGCCGGCGCGAAGGGCATCCTTCTGGTTCCCAGCGATTCCACGGCGATCGTGCCGACGGTGGAGAAGGCGCGCAAGGCCGGCATTCTCGTCATCACGCTCGACACGCCGCTCGATCCGATCACCGCCGCCGACGCCAATTTCGCCACCGACAATTTTAAGGCGGGCGAACTGATCGGCCAGTGGGCGAAGGCGACGCTCGGCGACAAGGCCTCGTCGGCGAAGATCGCGACGCTCGATCTGACGCCGAACCAGCCGACGGTCGACTACCTCAGACACAACGGCTTCCTCACCGGCTTCGGCATCCCCGTCAAGGATCCCAAGCATTTCTCGATGAGCGACAGCCCGCAGATCGTCGGCTCCGACGTGACCACCGGTTCGACCGACGGCGGGCGCAAGGCGATGGAGAAGATCCTTCAGAAGGCGGACCACATCGACGTCGCCTACGCGATCAACGAGCCCGCCGCGGATGGCGGCTACGAGGCGCTCAAGGCGGCCGGCAGGGACAAGGGCGTGCTGTTCGTCGCCGTCGACGGCGGATGTCCGGGCGTCAAAATGGTGAAGGAAGGGATCATTGGCGCGACCTCGCAGCAATATCCGCTTTTGATGGCGTCGGACGGCGTTGAAGCCGTGGCCGAATACATCAAGTCCGGCAAGAAGCCGACCAGCATGGACACCGGCGAGAAACTCGTGACGGATCACCCGGTTCCTGGCGTTCCCTCGATCGACACCGCCGAGGGCGCCAAGCTCTGCTGGGGTTGATTTCCGGCGCGATTGATCGCTTAATGTTTATACATGTCGGCGCTCGCAAGCTCGTCTTCGAGCGCCGCTCGTGCAAGGCGAAAGCCGAACAAAGTCCAGGGGGGAGCGAGCGATGAGCGAAGCTTCGCATGGCGAGCGGCAATCGCCGCAAGAGTTCGAACGCGTTCTCGCTGCAGCCGCGTCGGCGCAGGCCTCCTTCGACGAGGAGCACGTGTCGCTCGCGAGGCGTTTGCAGCGCTTCCTGCACGTCTATCCGACCACTGTTCCCTTCGTCGTTCTGATCCTGGGCCTGCTGCTCGGGATGGTCGTCAATTTCAGCCATTTCGTCAGCGCCAGCAATCTGACGACGGTGCTGACGCAAGTGACGATCATCGGCATCCTCGCCATCGCGCAGACCCTCGTCATTCTCACTGCCGGCATCGATCTCTCGGTCGGCGTGATCATGGTGATCTCCTCGGTCGTGATGGGGCGCCTCGCCGTCTACGACGGCGTTCCCACCCTGCTGGCGTTCGCGCTCGGGCTGCTCACCGGCGTCGCCGCCGGGTTCCTCAACGGTTCGCTGGTCACGCGGCTGAAGATGCCGCCCTTCATCGTCACGCTGGGCACGCTCAGCATCATCGGCGCGCTCAACACCTACTACTCGCAGAGCGAAACGATCCGGATGCAGGACATCGAGGACAAGGCGCCTTTCCTGCAATGGATGGGCGTCCCATTCGAGATCGGCGGCGCCCGCATCATCCTCGCCAGCTTCCTCTTGATCGTCCTGGCGGTCGTCGTCTGGTACGTGCTCAATCGCACCGCTTATGGCCGCCACGTTTATGCGACCGGCGACGATCCCGAGGCGGCGCGCCTGGCGGGCATCAACACCGACCGCATTCTGCTCAGCGTCTATGTCTTCGCCGGCCTCATCTCGGCGATCGCCGGCTGGGCGCTGATCGGGCGTATCGGCGCGATCAGCCCGACCGCGGGCGAGAACGCCAACCTCGACAGCATCACCGCCGTCGTGATCGGCGGCACCAGCCTGTTCGGCGGGCGCGGCTCGATCGTCGGCACGCTGATCGGCGCGCTGATCGTCGGCGTCTTCCGCTCCGCGGTCTCGCTCGCCGGGCTCGACGTGCTGTGGCAGGAATTCGCGATCGGCGTCCTGATCATCGTCGCGGTGGCGCTCGATCAATGGATCCGGAGGGTCTCGCAATGAGCGTCGAGCCGATCCTTCAGGCGCGTTCCCTCGTCAAGCGCTATGGCCGCGTCACTGCGCTCGATCACGCCGATTTCGATCTCTATCCCGGCGAGATTCTCGCCGTGATCGGCGACAACGGGGCGGGCAAGTCGAGCCTGATCAAGGCGCTCTGCGGCGCGGTGATCCCCGATTCTCGGCGAGATCCGGCTCGCCGGCGACGTCGTCCACTTTCGCTCGCCGATCGACGCGCGCGAGGCGGGCATCGAGACCGTCTATCAGAACCTCGCGCTGTCGCCGGCGCTCTCGATCGCCGACAACATGTTTCTCGGCCGAGAAGTGAGGGCGCAGAGTTTCCTCGGCAAGACCTTCCGCGCGCTCGATCGCGGCGCGATGCAGAAGTTCGCGCGTGAAAAGTTGAACGAACTCGGGCTGATGACGATCCAGAACATCAACCAGCCGGTGGAAACCTTGTCGGGCGGCCAGCGTCAGGGCGTCGCGGTCGCGCGCGCCGCCGCTTTCGCTCGCCGGGTGGTCATCATGGACGAGCCGACCGCGGCGTTGGGCGTCAAGGAATCGCGCCGCGTCCTGGAGCTCATTCTCGACGTCAGGAAGCGCGGCCTGCCGATCATCCTGATATCCCACAACATGCCGCATGTGTTCGAGGTCGCCGACCGCATCCATATTCACCGACTCGGCCGCCGCCTGGCGGTGATCGATCCGCGCAAGCATTCGATGTCGGAAGCTGTCGCGATGATGACGGGCGCCATGGCGCCGCCCATCGACGAGGCGGCCTGATCGGCGATCCCGATTTGTAAAACCGTCGCTCTTGAAGGGCGTCCGCCGAGCGCATATTTGGGCCGCGGACTGCACGCCGCGGCCAATTTTTCTCCAGGGGATTTTCATGCGCTATCGACCGCTCGGCCGCACCGGCCAATTCGTCTCGGAGATTTGCCTGGGAGCGATGACCTTCGGCGGCGGCTCCGGCATGTGGCGGGCGATCGGCGCAGTCGAACAGAAGAGCGCGACGGCGCTCGTCGAGCGCGCGTTGCAGGCCGGCGTCAATTTCATCGACACGGCGGACGTCTATTCGGAAGGGCTGTCCGAGGTGATACTCGGACAGGCGTTGCGCGATCTCAAGGTTCCCCGCGAGGACGTGATCATCGCCACCAAGGTGCGCAGCCGCACCGGCCCGGGGCCGAATGCGGTCGGCTTGTCGCGCGGCCATATCATGGATCAGATCGCCGGCAGCCTGAAGCGCCTCGGCCTCGAGCATGTTGATCTCTACCAGATTCACGGCTTCGATCCGGTCACTCCGATCGAGGAGACGCTGCGCGCGCTCGACGATTGCGTGTCGCGTGGTCTGGTGCGCACGATCGGCTGCTCCAATCTCGCAGCCTGGCAAATCATGAAGGCGCTGGGAATCTCGGAGCGGCGCGGCTTCGCGCGTTTCGAGACGGTGCAGGCCTATTACACGATCGCCGGCCGCGATCTCGAGCGTGAGATTGCGCCGCTCGTCGAGGATCAAGGCCTCGGCGTGATGGTGTGGAGCCCGCTCGCCGGCGGCTTGCTGTCGGGCAAGTACACCCGCGACGGCTCCGGTCCGGAGGGCGCGCGGCGCCTCGCATTTGATTTCCCGCCGGTCGAGCGCGAGCGCGCCTTCAACATCATCGATGCGATGCAACCCATCGGGAAGGCACACGGCGTCTCGGTGGCGCGCGTCGCGCTCGCCTGGCTGTTGCAGCGCAAGGGCGTCATGAGCGTGATCGTCGGCGCCAAGACGGTCGAGCAGCTCGACGACAACCTCGCCGCGGCCGACCTCACGCTCAGCGCCGAGGAGATCGCCGCGCTTGACAAGGTGAGCGCGCTGCCGCGCGAATATCCCGGCTGGATGATCGAGCGGCAGAGCGAAGGGCGCACGCCGGCGTCGAAGTAGCGGACGCCCCCTCTCCCGCGTGCGGGAGAGGGTCGGGGTGAGGGCAGGCGCCAAACGAAAGCGATTTGGGGGAGGGGATATGACTAGAAAGGTTTCATGGGGCATGCTCGGCGTCGCCAAAATCGGCGTCGAGAAGGTCATTCCGGCTATGCAGCTCGGCGAAGTCTCGCGCGTCGATGCGATCGCCTCGCGCGATCTCGCCAAGGCGCGGCAGGCGGCCGACCAGCTCGGCGCCGCCAAGGCCTACGGCTCCTACGAAGAGCTGCTCGCCGATCCTGAGATCGAGGCGATCTACAATCCGCTTCCCAACGAATTGCACGTGCCGTGGACGATCCGCGCGCTCGAGGCGGGCAAGCATGTGCTGTGCGAAAAGCCGATCGCGCTCGACGCCGCCGAGGCGGCCGCGCTGATCGAGGCGCGCCAGCGCTCCGGCAAGCTCGTCGCCGAAGCGTTCATGGTGCGCTTTCATCCGCAATGGCGGCGCGCGCGCGAGATCGCCGTCTCCGGCGCTATCGGCGACGTGCGGGCGATCCAGACTTTCTTCTCCTATCGGCTGACGGACGGCGCCAACATCCGCAACAAGCCTCCCGGCGGCGGCGGGCTCTACGACATCGGATGCTACGCGATCCTCACCGCGCGCTACGTCTTCGGAGCCGAGCCGACGCGCGTCGTCGCCACGATCGACGTCGATCCGAATTTCGGCACCGACCGGCTGGCGAGCGCGATCCTGGAGTTTCCCGGCGCCCGCCATATGACCTTCACTTGCGCGACGCAGCTTTCCGGCCATCAGCGCGTGACGATCGTCGGCGAGCAGGGCCGGGTCGAGGTCGCCATCCCGTTCAACGCGCCGATCGACCGGCCGACCCGCATCACCGTCGACAGCGGCGCCGATCTCGTTGGCGGCGGCGCGCGAGTCGAGGAATTTCCGACCTGCGATCAATATACGCTGCAGGGCGACGCCTTCTCGCGCGCCATTCGCGGCGACGCGGCGCTGGAATATCCGATCGAGGACGCGATCGCCAACATGCGCGTCATCGACGCGGCGTTCCGCTCGGCGCGCGAGGGGAGCTGGGTGACGATCTGATGTTGCGCGTCCCTTCTCCCCTTGCGGGAGCGGACGAATGCTGCGCATTCGCCTAGGGAAGGGGTGCGCGCGCCTTCATCCGGCCGTCACGGTCGATCGCAACTTCAGCGGCGAATCGATCATCCGCAGCGTTTCGAAGGTGCTGCCGACGCCGCGGATGGTCACGTTGCCGTAGTTGAAGAGGCGGCCGATCAACGTCTGATCGACGTCGACGCTTTCGACCTTCTGCATGTTCATCTCGACCGTGTGGCGCCGGATGAGGCCGCTCTTGAAGATGATGCGGCGATCGGTGATCGCGATCTCCGTCGTCCAGCGGCGGAGCCAGGCGCGCAAGAAGGCGACGAGCGCGATAGCCAGGAAAACGGCCGCGCCGATCCAACCCACATCGACCCATTGGGGCGATGTGACGCCGAGCGCCAACGCGCCGAGCGCGAGGAGCGCGAAAAGGATCGCCGGCGCATAGATCGTCGAACTCACGGTGGTGTGGTAGCGAACCTGCTCGCCCGGTTCGAGAATGCTGTCGACATAAGGCATTGCGAGGGCTTTCTCGGCGGGCTGGTTCGACACGAAATGTGCGATGGTTTCGCGTTGCTGGCAAGCGCGGGCGGCTGGCGAGCCGTCGCCGCTGGCCTTTCCAATACAGCCGCCTCCAGCCGGCCTGCTATCGCGGGCGTGACCGCGCCCCGCCTTCCCAGCCGGCCTGCGGCGTGGCAAGACGCGCTCTCCCGGAGTTTTGGGGTCCTGAGTCATGCCACACGCCAAGCGCGGCGAGACGGCGCCGCCGACGGCCGCCGAGCGGCCGCACGAAAACCACGCCCATGGCGCGACCTGGCGGGACGACTATGCCTGGGTCCGCGCCGAGAACTGGCGCGAGGTGCTGCGCGATCCGGCGCAACTGCCGGCGGACATCCGCGCCCTGCTGGAGGCGGAGAACGCCTACGCCGACGAGATGCTCGGGCCGACGCGCGCCTTGCAGAAGCAACTCGTGCGCGAGATGCGCGCGCGCCTCAAGGAGGACGACAGCGAGGTTCCGCAGACGGACGGACCCTACGCCTACTATTCCCGCTTCCGGCACGGCGGCCAGCATCGCATCTTCTGCCGCCGTCCCCGTATAGGCGGCAAGGAGACAATCCTGCTCGACGGCGACGAGCGGGCGGCGGAGAGGCCGTTTTTTCATCTCAACGCGGCGCGTCATTCCCCCGATCACCGCAAGCTCGCCTGGAGCGCCGACGACAAGGGCTCGGAAATGTACGCCATCGCGGTGCGCGACATTGCGGGCGATGCCGACCTTGCCGATCTCGTTGAGAACGCGACCGGCGAAGTCGTCTGGACGCGCGATTCCGCCGCCTTTCTCTACGTGGCGCTCGATCGCAATCATCGCCCCTGGCGGGTGATGCTGCACCGTCTCGGAACGCCCTCCAGCGAGGACGTCGAGATATTCGAGGAGGCCGATCCCGCCTGGTTCATCGCTATCGCGCCGACGCGGCTCGGCCGCACCGCGGTCATTTCCGTGCACGGCCACGACGCCTCGGAGGCGCGGATCGTCGATCTCGACAATCCGGCCGCGTCGCCGCTGTTGATCGCGCCGCGCCGGCCAGGGTTGCGCTACGACGTCATGGATCACGGGGACCGCTTATTCATCACCACCAACAGCGGCGGGGCGAGCGACTTCAAGATCGTCACCGCGCCGCGCGATGCGCCCGGCGAAGAGAACTGGAGTGAGTTCGTCCCGCCCAAGACCGGGCGCCTGATCGAGGGCGCCGCGCTGTTCAAGGACTATCTCGTGCTGTTGGCGCGCGAGGAAAATACGCCCCGCCTCGTTATCCACGAATTCGCAAGCGGGCAGGCGCACGAGATCGCCTTCGAGGCGCAAACCTATTTCCTGCGGCTCGAGACGGTCTACGAATTCGATACGCCGGTGTTTCGCTTCGGCTTCTCCTCGATGACGTGCAGTCAGGAGATTTACGACTACGACGTCGGCGAGCGTCAGCGCATCCTGCGCAAGAAGCAGATGACGCCGGTTGACTTCGATGCGGCTGCCTACGTAACGCGCCTCGTCTTCGCGAGCGCCGACGACGGCGAGCGCGTGCCGATCTCGCTGCTCTACCGTCGCGGCGCGCCGCTCGACGGAACGGCGCCGTTGCTCATCTACGGCTACGGCGCTTATGGACATGTGGTCGAGGCGAGCTTCTCGACCAACCGCCTGTCGCTGGTCGACCGCGGCTTCGTCTATGCGATCGCACATGTGCGCGGCGGCACGGAGCGCGGCTGGCGCTGGTACGAAGACGGCAAGCTCGACAAGAAGCCCAACACGTTCAGCGACTTCATCGCCGCGACGCGCCATCTTGTCGCCGAAGGCTTCGCCGCCCCCGATCGCGTCGTCGCGCATGGCGGCAGCGCCGGCGGCATGTTGATGGGCGCCGTCGCCAACGCGGCGCCGGCCCTCTACGCCGGGGTGATCGCCGACGTGCCATTCGTCGACGTGCTGAACACGATGATGGACGAAACCCTGCCGTTGACGCCGCCGGAATGGCTGGAGTGGGGCGACCCGATCCGCAGCGCGGAAGCCTTCGCCACGATCCGCGGCTACAGCCCCTACGACAATGTCCGCGCGCAACGCTATCCCGCCATTCTCGCGCTCGCAGGGCTGACCGATCCGCGCGTCACCTATTGGGAGCCCGCCAAATGGGTCGCCAGATTGCGGGCGACGATGACGGGTGGCGGCCCGATCATCCTGCGCACCGCGATGGACGCCGGCCACGCCGGCGCGCCCGGCCGCTTCGACCGCCTCGAGGACGTCGCCCGCGCCTATGCGTTCGCGATCGCCTGCGTCAGCGGTGAGATCGGCGATTGGCAGCCGCGCGCCGCAGAGGGGTAGGGGGCGGGCACAAGGCCGGGCATGACGGAAGAGCTACTCGCGCGTCCACCAGAATGCAGAAGGCGCTAGCTCTCTTCCTCGTCCTCCCCATCGGGCGCCGGCTGGGCGCCTGGGATCACGTAGCCGCCTTTCAGCCAGCGATACAGGTCGACGTCGGCGCAGCGCTTGCAGCAAAACGGGTCGTACTGCGGGTCACGCGGGCGCCCGCAAATTACGCACGTCGTCTTGGCCTTTGTGGATCGACGCGGGACGGTCGCCGCAGGTTCGGATTTCGTCGCCATGGCTCATGCTCCCGTCGCCCAAGCGCGGTGGGCGACATAGCCTTCGCCCGCCAGCAGTGACGCGGTCTCCGCGAGGGGCAGGCCGACGACGCCGCTGTAGGAGCCGATGAGACGCAGCACGAAGGCGCCCGCGAAGCCCTGGATCGCGTAGCCGCCCGCCTTGCCGCGCCACTCGCCAGTGGCGAGATAGTCGGCAATTTCGGCGCGCGAAAGGCGCTTGAAGCGCACCCGGGTCTCGACGATCCGTCGGCGTTCGCCGCCGCTGACGGTCCTGAGGGTCAGGCCGGTGTAGACCCGATGGACGCGCCCCGAGAGCAGGTTGAGGCAGTCCTCCGCCTCGTCGAGAATCTCGCATTTCGGCAGGATGCGCCGTCCGACGCAGACGACGGTGTCCGCCGCCAGAACCAGCGAAGGGCCGAGATCGGGCAGCTTCAGGGCGATCGCCGCGGCGGCCGCCGCCTTTTCGGCGCTGAGGCGCTGCGCGAGGGCGCGAGGCGCTTCGTTTCGGCCCGGCGCTTCCTCGATGTCGGCGGGTATGACGGCGTCGGGCTCGACGCCAATCTGCGCCAGCAGCGCAAGGCGGCGCGGCGAGCCGGAAGCGAGCACAAAACGGGGGCGGCTCTCGCTCACGCGGCGGCTCTCACGGCAAGGCGTCCATCTGGGGCGCCTATTTGAAGCGGTAGGTGATGCGGCCCTTGGTCAGATCGTAGGGCGTCATCTCGACCAGGACCTTGTCGCCGGCCAGCACGCGGATGCGGTTCTTGCGCATCTTGCCGGCGGTATGCGCGATGATTTCGTGGTCGTTCTCGAGCTTGACGCGAAAGGTCGCGTTCGGCAGCAACTCCACGACATAACCCGGAAACTCGAGCAATTCTTCCTTCGACATTTGGACCTTTCTTGATTTCGCCGCGCCGGGCGAAGATGAGGACAAGCGAAGACGCCGCTTTCGGCGGCGCCAAAAAACACGCGGACCCTATATGAATTCGGCGCGAAGGTGAAACGACAATTGGCCAAAAGCGGCCTTTTCCATGCCTTTTCAGCGATTGTCGCGCTGCAGCGCGCGGAACTGCCGCACACTGAAGGGAATGGTGGCGAGATAGGCGAGCGACAGCGCGACGAGCGATTCCAGGGGGAAATTGATGATCAGCAGCAGCGCCGCCGCGAGGCCGATCAGCACCACCGCGACATAATCATGCCGCACGCGGCCGATCGACTTGCCCGAGAAATGCGGCACGCGGCTCGCCATCAGCAACGCGACGGCGAGCACATAGCCGATCTCCAGCGCCACGAAGCCGTGCGGCAAGGCGCCGGGCGACAGCAGGAAGCGCAGATAGACCGGCAGCAGGCCGACGATGGCGCCGGCCGGCGCGGGCATGCCGACGAAAAAGTTCTTGCGCCAGGCGGGCTGCGAGGGGTCCTCGATCATCACGTTGAAGCGCGCGAGGCGCAGCGCACAGGCGATCGAAAAGACGAGCGTCGCCAGCCAGCCGAGGCTCTTCATCTGATCGAGGCCCGAGAGGTAGAGGACGACGCCCGGGGCGACGCCGAAGTCGACGAAGTCCGCCAGGGAATCGAGTTCAGCGCCGAAGCGGGAGGTGCCCTTCAAGGCGCGGGCGATCCGTCCGTCGAGCCCATCCAGCACCGCAGCGGCGGCGATCGCGCTGACGGCCCATTCGATCATGCCCTCGAAGGCGAAGCGGATCGCGGTCAATCCGAGGCAAAGCGCGAGCAGCGTGATGAGATTGGGGATGAGGACCCGAATCGAGACAGAACGAAAGCCGCGTCCGCGTGCGCGCTGCCCCGGCTCAAAGGCTCGCGGGGAGGGGATGTGGGGGCTCTCGTTCATGGCTGGGCTTTCGTCAATTCAGCTCAGCCGGAACTGACGCAGGCCGTCATCCGGGCCGAGCTCGGCGATCACCGTTTCGCCGGCGACCGCCCGCGAATGCACCCCGGCGATCGGGCGGGCGCCGTGCGGCAAATAGACGTCGACGCGCGAGCCGAAGCGGATCAACCCGAAACGCTCGCCGGCCAAGAGGCGCGCGCCCTCGTGAGTGAAGCAGACGATGCGCCGCGCGATCAACCCCGCGATCTGCACGACGCCGAATTCGCCCGCCGGCGTCTCGATCACGAGGCCGTTGCGTTCGTTCTCCTCGCTCGCCTTGTCGAGATCGGCGCTCAGGAATGCGCCGGGATGATAGGCGATGCGGGTCACGCGGCCTTCGACCGGGGCGCGATTCACGTGACAATCGAACACCGACATGAAGATCGATACGCGCAGCAGCGGCAGGCCGCCGAGGCCGAGTTCGGGCGGCGGAACCGCGTAATCGCAGAAGCTGACGACGCCGTCCGCTGGCGAGACCACAAGATCGGCGCGCAGCGGAGTCACCCGCGGCGGATCGCGGAAGAAGTAGACGCACCAGGCGGTCGCGATGAGCCCGATCCAGCCGAGCGGCTCCCAGAGCCACCCCAGGATCAGCGTCGCGACGATGAACCCCGCAATGAAGATATAGCCTTCCGGATGGATAGGCGTGAGCTGGCGGCGAACGGATTCCAGGACGGACATGACCAAGGGCCTCGGCGGAGGCTGTCTTTTGGCGCCAAACGCGGCAAAAGTCACCCGACCGTCGCTCTCGCCTAGTGGACAGACGCAGGGCGAAAGGCCTTTCTCAGTCCCTCAGCGTCTCCTTCGTCTCCGGCGCATCGTCGACCGCGGCCTGGCGCAGGACCTCCTCGGCCGCGTCCGCCTCGCGCTGACGGCTCCACAGCGCCGCGTAGAGGCCGCCGCGCGCCAGCAGCTCCTCGTGTTTGCCGCGTTCGGCGATGACGCCCTTGTCGAGCACCAGGATTTCGTCGGCGTGCACCACAGTCGAAAGACGGTGGGCGATAATCAGCGTCGTGCGGCCGCGCGAGACGCGCTCGAGCGCCGCCTGAATTTCGCGCTCGGTGAACGTGTCGAGCGCCGAGGTCGCCTCGTCGAGCACCAGGATCGGCGGACCTTTGAGCATGGTCCGCGCAATCGCGACGCGCTGCTTCTCGCCGCCCGAAAGCTTTAGGCCGCGCTCGCCGACATGGGCGCCGTAACCTTGCGGCAAGGAGCGGATGAAGGCGTCGATTTGCGCGTCCTCGGCGGCTGTCTTCACTTCGTCGTCGTTCGCATCGTCGCGGCCGTAGCGGATGTTGTAGAGGATCGTGTCGTTGAACAGCACGGTGTCCTGCGGGACCATGCCGATCGCGGCGCGCAGGCTTGTCTGCGTGACGTCAGAGATGTCCTGGCCGTCGATCGTGATGCGTCCGGCGGAAGGCTCGTAGAAACGGAACAACAGCCGCGAGATCGTCGACTTGCCGGCGCCCGAAGGCCCGACGATGGCGATCGTGTGCCCCGCCGGGGCCTCGAAGGAGACGCCGCGCAGGATGCTGCGCGTGGGATCGTAGCTGAATTCGACGTCCTCGAAGCGCACCGCGCCCTGGCTGACGACGAGCGGGCGGGCGCTCGGCCGGTCCTGGATTTCCGGGTTCTGGGCGAGAATATCGAACATCATCTCGATGTCGACGATCGCCTGCTTGATGTCGCGATAGACCATGCCCATGAAGTTGAGCGGCTGATAGAGCTGCAGCATCATCGCATTGAGCAGCACGAAATCGCCGATGTCGTTGCGGTGGTGGCGGATCCCATTCACGCACATCGCCAGCACGACGATCATGCCGGTGGTGAAGATGAGCGCCTGGCCGGCGTTGAGGATCGCCAGCGAGACGTAAGTCTTGACGCTGAGCCGTTCGTAGCGCGCCATCGATTTGTCGTAGCGCGCCTCCTCGCGGCGCTCAGCGCCGAAATATTTGACCGTCTCGAAGTTCAGAAGGCTGTCGATCGCCTTGGTGTTGGCGTCGGTGTCGCTCTCGTTCATCGAGCGGCGAATGCCGATCCGCCAGTTCGTCGCGATCGTCGTGAAGACGAGGTAGGCGAACACGGTGACGCTGATCGCCACGACGTATCGCCAGTCGAAAGAGTAGAGAAACGCCGCCGAGATCAGCACGAACTCGACGACGGTCGGCACGGCGACCAGCATCGATGTGCGGATGATCGTCTCGATCGCGTTACGGCCGCGCTCCAGAATGCGGGTCAGGCCGCCGGTCTTGCGCTCGAGATGAAAGCGCAGCGACAACTGGTGCAGGTGGACGAACACTTCGATGGCGAGCCGCCGCACCGCGTTCATCGCCACCGCGGCGAACAGCGCGTCGCGCCCCTGCTGCGTGAACGCCATGAGGATGCGCATGACGCCGTAGAGGACGGCGAGCGCGATCGCCCCGCTGAGCGCGGCCGGCAGGCCGTGCGGCGCTCCGCCAGGCGTCAAGGCGTCGGTCGCCCATTTGAGCGCGTAAGGCGTCGCCACCGTCACCGCCTTCGACAGTACCATCAGCGCGACCGCGATGGCGGCGTGAAACTTCAGATCGAAGCGGTCCGTCGGCCAGATGTAGGGCCAGAGAAGCCGCACGGTGCCGATGAGCGAACCTCGGTCGTCCGCCCGGGCGGCGACGAAACTGGACGATTTCTGGTGCTGCATTGTGACCCGAGGCGGTTGCGATCTGGCGGCAGATATAAGGGTCCGGCGGCAAGAAAGCACCCCCGGCTTGGCAAACCGCTCCCAGGCTCGCCCGAGTACGGAATACCAGGACCTGTCGGAACTGACCTTCAGTCACCAGCGACGGCTCGGGTCACCCGCAGTCTTGCCCTGGAGACGTTCGCGTTCCGCGATGCAATATATGCCGGAAAGACTTGTTCACACTATAAAAAAGGTTTCGAACACTCTTGTATTACCATTAGTTTGCGACTATGAAGGCGACGTTCTGTAAGCGCGCGAGTCGGATGTCGGCGTTTTCTAGACGACCCTCTGTCGCGTCGAAGCATTGCTCGGCTCGAAACGCGGTCCGACACGGCCTTCAAAAAGGCGCATTGGGAGCTGTTTCAGGTATGAGCGAATCAAATAATCACGTCGAACTCGCGGCCGAGATTGTCTCGGCTTACGTCTCCAACAATTCAGTTCCGGCGAGCGAGTTGCCGGCGCTTTTGAGCGATGTTCATGCGGCGATTCTCCGCGTAGCGAGCGGAGCCGCAGTCGTTTTGCCCGAAGCCGCGAAGCCTGCGGTGGCTCCGAAAAAGTCGATTACAAATGATTACATTGTCTGTTTGGAGGACGGGCGCAAATTCAAGTCGCTCAAGCGGCATTTGCGGACGCAATACAATTTGTCCCCTGAGCAATACCGGGAGAAGTGGAGTCTCCCGCCGGACTATCCGATGGTCGCCCCGGCTTACGCCAAGGCGCGCTCGGCGCTCGCCAAGCAGATGGGCCTCGGTCAGCAACGCCGCCGCCGCTCCAAATAACGTTACGTTAGAGCGCGACGCCAGCTTTTCACCAAAAGTGTACGGCAATTGTCGAATCTAGACCGCGTGGCGATTCTATAAAATCGCTGCACGGTTTAGAGGCGCGGGGGTTCGACTGCGCGCCTCTTCCATCGCCGCGCGAGCCTCGGCCTCAGGTCGTCGGCGCCTTGACGCTCGGCTCCGTCGAGACGCTAATCGCGACATGACGACGATTCGAAACGTTTGCGTTTATTGCGGCTCGAGCTCCGGAAGCGATCCAATCTTTGGCGAAGCCGCCGATACGCTGGGGCGCGAACTTGCGCGCGCCGGCATCGGACTCGTCTTCGGCGGCGGCGGAGACGGCCTGATGGGTCGCGTCGCGAGGTCCGTTCTCGACGCTGGCGGGCGCGTGACGGGAATTATCCCCAAGTTTCTCATCAAGCAGGAACACGCTCTGCTCGCAGCGCAGGACCTCACTGTTGTCGAGGACATGCATCAGCGCAAGCGGCTGATGTTCGAGCGCGCCGACGCATTCGTCGCGCTCCCCGGCGGGATCGGCACGCTCGAGGAACTCGTCGAGCAACTCACCTGGGTGCAACTGCAACGCCACCAAAAACCCGTTCTGCTCGCCGACGTAGCGGGATTCTGGCGTCCGCTGCTCGCGTTGTTCGCGCATATGCGCAACCTCGGATTCGTGCGCGAGGGCTTCGAGGTGCGCTATCTCGTCGCCGAGAAGATCGAGGACGCCGTGCCGATGCTGCGCTTGGCTGCCCGACGTAGCGAGATATAACCTCCGCGACCGGTTCGCCCGCTCGGTCCTGGCTGCGCCGAGCGCCCGACTTTCCCTTCGCGAGGGTTAATGGCATTCTCGCCGCTAGCGCGAGACGGCGAGAACATGACCGTCTCGATCGGAGGGAGGTCGCATGAGCGCAAACAGAAAAACGACTTATGGGATTTTGGGGTTGTTCGCGGCGGCGCTGCTGACGGCTAGCGTCGCCCAGGCGCAGACTGCGGCGCCGGCCGCTGGCGCGACCGCGCCGGACGCGGCGGCCGCGCCGCAGAAGGCGAAACCGAAGCCGAAGGCGGCGGGTGCGGGGCGGGTCGACGTCGTCGTCGCCAACAATCGCGCCGTGGAATTGACCACGCTGGTCGCATCGCCCTCGGGCTCGCCCGACAGCAAGAAGATTGCCGGACCTCTGGCCGCCGGCAAGAAGATCGTCGTCCACCTTGCGCACGACAAGGCGTGCCTGTTCGATATCCGCGGCGACTATGCCGACGGCACGTCGACCGAGGCCGAGGGCGTCGCACTCTGCAAGGACAAGAAGATCGATTTGGTGGAATGATCGGCCGCTGAAGGAAAGACGCTCGTCGAGCGCTTGCGCGTCGGCGAGCGTCTGCCATTCAAACTGTTTATTTCACCGCTGCTTCGTAGAGCTCGGCGACATAGTCCCAGTTCACCAGGCTGTCGACGAACGCCTTCAGATAGTCAGGGCGCCGGTTGCGGTAGTCGATGTAGTAGGAGTGCTCCCAGACGTCGACGCCGAGGATGGGCGTCGCGCCGTGCACGAGCGGATTCTCGCCGTTGGGCGTCTTGGTCGCGACGATCTTGCCGTTGTTGACGGCGAGCCAGCCCCAGCCCGATCCGAACTGCGTCGTGCCGGCCTGGACGAGGTCCTCTTTCGCCTTCTCGACGGAGCCGAACGAATCGACCAGCGCCTTCTCGAGCTTGCCCGGGATCTTGCCGCCGCCGTTCGGCTTCATCCACTTCCAGAAATGGATGTGATTGAAGTGCTGGCCGGCGTTGTTGAAGAGGCCCGGGTTCTTGCCGTAGGAGCCGCGCACGATCTCCTCGAGCGACTTGCCTTCCCACTCGGTCCCCTTCAGCAGGTTGTTGCCGTTGTTGACATAGGCGAGATGATGCTTGTCGTGGTGATATTCGAGCGTTTCCTTGGACATGTAGGGGCCCAGGGCGTCGTATGCGTAGGGCAGATCAGGCAGCGAAAATGACATCGACGTGGCTCCTTGAATCAATGTTTGCGAAATCGCGCGCCCGAGGCGAGCGCCCGGCGGCATTGTTAGACCCGCCTACTGCGCCTCGCAACAGGACGGCGGCGCCGCGCGCTGTTTTGTCTGAGCAACGCGGACTGTCACGTACGGTTCCTTGCGCGCCCCTTTTTTGACAAAATGAACGCGTTGGAAGGCAAAATGACCATTTTCACCTTTGCTCTTGGAATCGTGTTCGTTGTGGCTGGGTTCGGAGGCATTGTCGCCAGCATCAATCTGGTGCCGACCGAACTCGGCCTGCTCTACGCCGGGTGCGGCGCGATGGGGATTGCAACGGGCGGGGTGATCGTCGCCATCGCGGCCCTGATCCACCGTCTGGGCAAACTGAGGGCGACGTTCGAACGCGCCCAGCCGCGCGAGGCCTGGCAAATTCCGGGCGCTCCGCCGCTGGGCGACGCCGCGGCGCGCGAGATCGAGCCGGCCGACTTCGAAACGGCCGCGCCCCCCGCGTTCCCGCCCATCCCCAGGGTCTTCGAGGACGAGACGCCGGCCGAAGGCGAGCCCGAGGCGGCGCCTCGGCTCGAGGAGGAGGATGCGGTCAATGCGAACCGCGTCGGCCATCTCCCGACGATGTCGGCGATCGAACATGCGCTGGCGGAGCCGGAGCCGGCGCCGACTTCTGGTCGGCCGCTATAGCGCCGGCGGCGCCAGCTACATGATCTTTTCCGACGGTTCGATCGAAGCGGAGACGGAAGACGGCGCATTCAAATTCGCGTCCATGAGCGAATTCAAGGCGTATCTCGCGGGGAGCAAGCGCGGCTAAAGCCTGTTGGCCCAACGCCGCTGGTCGCGGCGAGTCACGAGACGGCATTGCGGCGGGCCGGCGTGGATGGCCGGGGCAAGACGTTCTTGGGAAGCGGGCAAGACGCGCTCGCCGCGTGCAAGCGCGTCTGTCGATTCTACCAAACAGCAGCAGTCAAGCGGCGACGATCGTCTCCCGCGCGAGCGCCTCGAGCGAGACGAGCGGCCGCGCCCCGAGATGCTGGATGATCTCCGCCGCGGCGAGCGCGCCGAGCCGTGCGCAGGCCGGGGCGTCGGCGCCCTGCGCCATCCCGGCGAGATAGCCTGCCGCGAACATGTCGCCGGCGCCGGTCGTGTCGACGAGCTTTGCGATCGGGAAGGCGGAAACTTCATGCGTCGCCTCGCCCTCGATGACGATCGATCCCTTCTCCGCGCGGGTCACGATCGCCAGCACGCCCTCGCGCCGCACGGCGTCGAGCGCCTCGGTCAAATGCGGCGTCTGGTACAGCGACAGGATCTCTTCCGTATTGGAGAACAGCGTATCGACGAGGCCACGCCGCATCAGATCGATGAACTCGCCGCGGAACCGGTCGACGCAGAAGGAATCGGACAGCGTCAGCGAGACGCGATGGCCCGCCGCATGCGCGATCTCGGCCGCCTTCTGGAAAGCGGACTTCGCCGCTGGGCGGTCCCACATATAGCCTTCGAGATAGACGAAGCGGGCCGCCTTCACCAACGCCTCGTCGACGTCGGACGGCGAGAGGTAGGTGCTCGCGCCGAGATAAGTGTTGAGGGTGCGCTCGCCGTCGGGCGTCACATAGACGAAGCAGCGTCCGGTCGTCGGGCCGTGCTCTGCGGCGCTCGTCTCGTAGCGCACGCCGGTCGCCCGAAGGTCCGCCGCAAAAGCGGCGCCGAGCGCGTCGTTCTTCACTTTGCCGATATAGGCGCTTTTCACGCCGAAGGAGGCGACGCCGACGATCGTATTGGCCGCCGAGCCGCCGGAGACGATGCGCGGGTCGACGCGGGCGGCGTAGAGCGCCTCGGCGCGATCCTCGTCGATCAGCGTCATCGCGCCCTTCACCATCTCCTGGGCGATGAGATAATCGTCGTCCGCCAGCGCGATGATGTCGACCAGCGAATTGCCCAACCCCAGAACGTCCACAGCCTGCGTCATTTGACCCGCGCGCCCTTTGTCACCGATCCGCCTCCCTCGCATCGTCGCGCCGCGACGTCAAATCCGGGACGCCTTCGGTCCTGTCCGGCGCGCGCGGGCGGGTCGCCGACAACCTCGCCACCTCAGTGCCGTCCGAGGCGGCGCCCCGCTGCCGAATCCGACCGCGACATCGCCGGTCATGACTTGCCGCGAGACTTCAACTCCCGAAAACAGGGCTTGAAAAGGCAACCAAAAGGTTGCATGTTGGATCCATGAGCATGGACGCCGTCTTCAAGGCGCTGGGCGATCCGGTCCGGCGCGCGTTGCTGGACAGTCTTCATGCGCGCAACGGGCAGACGCTCGGCGAACTTTGCGCGGGCCGTGAGATGACGCGACAGGCAGTGGCGAAGCACCTGGCGATCCTTGAAGGGGCGAACCTCGTCGCTTCGCGCAAGCAGGGCCGCGAGAAGCTTCACTACCTGAACCCAGTCCCGATCCAGGAGATCGCCGATCGCTGGATCGGCAAGTACGAGCGGGCGCGCCTCGGCGCTCTCGCCGATCTGAAGCGCAGTCTCGAAGAGCAGGGGGACGCGGAGCCTTGAGGCTCCGACGTCCCGGTTAAAGGAGGAATTTATGCCAGACAACGCCTTCGTCTACGTCACCTATATCCGCACCACGCCCGAGCGCCTGTGGACCGCGCTCACGAGCCCGGAGTTCACGAAGCAATATTGGTTCGGGATGCATCAGGAGACGGAATGGAAGCCTGGCTCGTCGTGGCGGCTGGTGTTTCCCGATGGGCGGATCGCGGACGCGGGCGAAGTCGTCGAGGTCGATCCGCCCAAGCGCCTCGTGCTCAAATGGCGCAACGAGTTCAGGCCGGAACTCAAGGCGGAGGGCTATTCGCGCTGCACGATGGAGATCGAGCCGGTCGCCGAGGCCGTCAAGCTGATCATCACCCATGCGATCGAAGCGCCGGAGTCGAAGTTCGTCCAGGCCGTCTCGAACGGCTGGCCGCTTATCCTCTCCAACTTGAAGTCGCTGCTGGAGACAGGGGAACTCGCGCTGAACGCGAAGCCTTCCTGATCGCTACCGCCCGGCGTCCCTGCGCCGCAGTCTCACATAGAGCTGCCCGCCCCGCCGCGGGCGCGTCCGGCTTCCTCGAAGCCCAGCACAACGGCGCGCAGGCCCGGCTCGCGCAGCCAGCGCGCGACCAGACGGCGTAGCTCCCGGCTCGTCGACCCTGGAGAGGGCGGTCGCCCGCCCGCGCGCGAGATCGCGCTTGAGGCGGCCCCGCCACAGCTCGCAATTGCCAGCTTTAACAGGATGTTAGTTAAGCGCCGGTATTTTGCCGCAGTAATATTTTATTCACCTTCTATTCCAGAATTGACATTTGGGTCGGGGGGCCATGATCGATTTTCGAAGCCTGAAGGGCGGGCGCGACAAGCTGAAGCTGGCGGCGCTGCACAAATCATTCGCCATCATCGAGTTTGACACGCAGGGCGGCATCCTCGCCGCCAACAAGAACTTCTGCGCGTTGATGGGGTACGACGAGAAGGAACTCGTCGGGAAGCATCACCGCATCTTCGTCGAGAAGGCATACGCAGACTCGGCCGAGTACCGCGACTTTTGGGTCCAGCTCGGCCGCGGCGTGTTCGACTCGCGCGAGTACAAGCGCATCACCAAGAGCGGCGCCTACGTCTGGATTCGAGCGTCCTACAATCCGCTCCTCGACGCGAAAGGACGCTGCATCGGGGTGATGAAGGTCGCGACCGACGTCACTGCGGAAAAGCTGAAGGCGGCGGAGTTCGAGAACAAGATGGCCGCCCTCTCGCGGGTGCAGGCGGTCATCGAGTTCTCCCCGAACGGAGAGGTGCTTAGCGCCAACCAAAACTTCCTCGGGCTGATGGGATACACGCTCGAAGAGATACGCGGAAAGCATCACCGCATGTTCGTCGAGCCCGCTTTCGCCACCTCGACCGACTACGCCGAATTCTGGCGGCGGTTGAACGCAGGCGAGTTCGTCTCGAACTCGTTCAAGCGCATCGGCAAGGGCGGCAAGGAGGTCTGGATCCAGGCTTCCTACAACCCGATGTTCGACGCGAAGGGCGCAGTCTACAAAGTCGTCAAGTTCGCCAACGACATCACGGATCTCACCCGCCTCGGGGCAGGTCTCGAGGCTCTCGCGGCGAACCATGTCGACAAGGAAATTCCGGTCGAGTTCTCGCCGACCTACGATCGGTTGCGCAGGGACTTCAACTCGGCCGTGCGCGGGCTCGGCGACACCCTCGTGGAGGTGAAGTCCTGCGCGCAGCTCGTGTCGAACGGCGCTGACGAAATCGCAGCCGCCTCGGACGAGCTCTCTCGCCGCACCGAGCAGCAGGCGGCCAACCTCGAGGAGACTGCGGCGGCCCTCGGGCAGGTCACCGAGACCGTCCGAAGAACGGCAGGCAACGCCGACGAGACGCACAAGGTCGTGGTGCAGGCGCGCCAGGACGCAGAGAATGGCGGCGTGGTTGTCCGCGAGGCGGTGGCCGCGATGCAGCGGATCGAGAAGTCGTCGCAGGAGATCGAGCAGATCATCTCGGTCATCGACGAGATCGCCTTCCAGACGAACCTCCTTGCGCTCAACGCCGGCGTTGAAGCCGCGCGCGCCGGAGAAGCCGGCCGCGGCTTCGCCGTGGTGGCGTCTGAAGTCAGAGCGCTCGCGCTTCGCTCGGCGGAAGCCGCGAAGGCGATCAAGTCGCTGATCGCTACGTCGAAGACCCAAGTCGGGAAGGGCGTCGACCTCGTGGGCGAGACCGGCAAGTCGCTCGGGTTTATCGTCGGGCGCGTTGCGGAGATCAGCGACCTCATCGCCGCAATGAACAGCGGGGCGCACGAGCAGTCCGAATCGCTGGCCGAGGTGAACAAGGCGATCAGTCAGCTCGACGAAGCGACCCAGCGCAACGCTGCGATGGCGCAAGAGGCGACGGCGGCGGCTCGGTCGATGCGGCAGGAGGCCGAGAAGTTGGCGGATGTCGTCGGGCGGTTCAACGTCCGCGAGACGGCCGGCGAGGACACGACATCCTATGCCGGACGTACGCTCCCCGCGTCGCAACGGGGCGGTCGCAACAGGTCGACGGCGAGGGACGCGGCC
>CAWEIU010000006.1:0-2500 GCA_963809245.1 uncultured Alphaproteobacteria bacterium
GTGTTCCCGCGCTGAGCGCCAAAGCTCGGGCTTGTAGCTCAGTTGGTTAGAGCGCGCGCTTGATAAGCGTGAGGTCGGAGGTTCAAGTCCTCCCAGGCCCACCATACTTATTAAGAGGCCCTCGCATCAGCTCGGCGTCGCGTTCGCTCCTAGCAAAGCTTCGCTTTGCGGGTGGCGGCGACGTTGGCCAGCAGGGCCTTCGGCGTCAGCTTATGCGAACCGCAGGGTTCGCTAGCCGCGCAAGTCTTCAAGTTGACTTGGGCGCCGCGCTGACGCGAGGTTCTTCTTCTCTCGTAAGATGGGGCCATAGCTCAGTTGGGAGAGCGCGTGCTTTGCAAGCATGAGGTCGTCGGTTCGATCCCGTCTGGCTCCACCAGACGGTTTGATCGCCGGGGATTTGGAACGCTTGCGAGCTGAGCTCGAACGTCCTTTGGAATTAGAGTTTCGCTGGCGCTTCTTTTTAAGAGAGGCGTTAGTGCGAAAATATCTGACATCGTGAAGAGGAAACGCATTCGGTCGAGGGGCCGGGGCGGATGAGGGTTCGTTTCTAAGGAAGCGGATCTGGAGTTCGTCGTGGCCCTGAGAGCATCTCAGTCGTGGGCCCAAGCTTGACCGCTGGCTCCCGGATGCGTTTGAAGCAATGGTCTTTTCAAAAGTCCAACGCCACCCGAAGCCTGCACAAGGGGGAGGGTCCGTAGACTGCCGAGTCGAATTGGCGAAGTTTTGCAGGGCGTCGTAAGACGTCCCTCGAGGCGGAGCTGAACGGCGCGCGTTGGCAATGAGAGCAATCAAGTGTCTTAAGGGTATCTGGTGGATGCCTTGGCGCTGAGAGGCGATGAAGGACGTGGTACGCTGCGATAAGTCTCGGGGAGCCGCGAACAGGCTTTGATCCGAGAATTTCCGAATGGGGAAACCCACCTTCGATCTCTGTTACTCCGAAGAGACGGCTTTTTGAGCGAATGGATGGGTTCACGCCCAAAAGTTCGGGAGGGAAGGCGTCGGCTTTGTCGTGAAAGCGAGAAAGCGCTCTTTGGACTAGCAGAGATCAACAGAAGGTATTTATTCCCTGAATCCATAGGGGAATAAAAGCGAACCCGGGGAACTGAAACATCTAAGTACCCGGAGGAAAGGACATCAACGAGACTCCGTTAGTAGTGGCGAGCGAACGCGGACCAGGCCAATGCTTTTGCTTTGATTGACCAGAACCGGTTGGAAAGCCGGGCCGGAGCGGGTGACAGCCCCGTATGGATAGGATGGAGCAGAAGATACGAGTAGGGCGGGACACGTGAAATCCTGTCTGAACACGGGGGGACCACCCTCCAAGCCTAAGTACTCCTCAGCGACCGATAGCGAACAAGTACCGTGAGGGAAAGGTGAAAAGCACCCCGACGAGGGGAGTGAAACAGTTCCTGAAACCGGATACCTACAAACAGTCGAAGCGCGCAAGCGTGACGGCGTACCTTTTGTATTATGGGTCAGCGACTTAAAGTATCGAGCAAGCTTAAGCCGATAGGCGAAGGCGCAGCGAAAGCGAGTCTGAACAGGGCGTTTCAGTTCGATGCTTTAGACCCGAAACCGAGTGATCTAGTCATGAGCAGGTTGAAGGTAGGGTAACACCTACTGGAGGACCGAACCGGTGTCTGTTGAAAAAGACTCGGATGACTTGTGATTAGGGGTGAAAGGCCAACCAAACTCGGAAATAGCTGGTTCTCCGCGAAATATATTTAGGTATAGCCTCGAGATGAGGCTCCAGGGGGTAGAGCACTGGATGGGCTAGGGGGGCTAAAACCCTACCAAACCTAACCAAACTCCGAATACCTGGAAGTCATTCTCGGGAGCCACACAGTGGGTGCTAACGTCCATTGTGGAGAGGGAAACAACCCAGACCAACAGCTAAGGCCCCCAATTCATGGCTAAGTGGGAAAGGATGTGGAAATCCCAAAACAACCAGGAGGTTGGCTTAGAAGCAGCCATCCTTTAAAGAAAGCGTAACAGCTCACTGGTCTAAACAAGGGTTTCTGCGCCGAAGATGTAACGGGGCTCAAGCCATGAGCCGAAGCTTTGGATCCGGACAATCCTCACGGATTGCCGGGTGGTAGCGGAGCGTTCCGTAGGCTGATGAAGGAAGACCCGTGAGGGCTTCTGGAGGCATCGGAAGTGCGAATGCTGACATGAGTAACGACAAACACTGTGAAAGACAGTGTCGCCGAAAGTCCAAGGGTTCCTGCGTAAAGTTAATCTTCGCAGGGTTAGCCGGCCCCTAAGGCGAGGCCGAAAGGCGTAGTCGATGGGAACCACGTTAATATTCGTGGGCCAGCAGGTGGTGACGGATGAGATAAGTTGTGAGGGATTACTGGATTTTCCTTGCCGCGAACTTGTTCCAGGAAATAGCCCCTGCATGAGACCGTACCCGAAACCGACACAGGTGGACAGGTAGAGCATACCAAGGCGCTTGAGAGAATGACGTTGAAGGAACTCGGCAATTTACCTCCGTAACTTC
>CAWEIU010000006.1:5000-160000 GCA_963809245.1 uncultured Alphaproteobacteria bacterium
AATTGCCGGAGATCGTCGAGGCGCCCCAGGCGTTTTCGCGCGGGCCGGCGATTCCGCGCGCGTTGAGCGCATGGGCGATCGCCCGCGGGCTCTTGCCATCAGCGAAATCGCCAAAGATCCCGCGAATGACATCGGCTTCCTCGGTCACGATTTCACGCTCGCCCGTTGTCGGCATGCCGTCCCGGCCGATCGCGCGCACGATCCGATAACCGTAGGCGAGACCGCCGGCGGACAACCCTTGGCGCACCCGGCCCTCCAACCCCCGCCTTGTCTTCTGCGCGAGGTCCTTGAGGTAGAGGGCGCTCATCGCGCCCTTCAATCCGACATGCAGCTCAGAAATCTCGCCTTCGCCAACGGTCACCAAGAGAACGTTATGGAACGTGAGAACCTTGTAGAGGCCAGCGACATGTTCCTGATCGCGCGATAGGCGGTCCAGGCTTTCGGCGACGACGACGTCGAACTCTCGTTGACGCGCGCCCTGCAACAGCGCCTGATAGCCCGCTCTGAGGTGCGAGGCGCCGCTGACGCCGTGATCGGCATAGACGCGCTGAAACGACCAGCCCTCCGCCTCGATCCGCCGGCGGCAGACCCGAACCTGATCCTCGATCGAGGCGTCGCGCTGGAGCTCTGAGGAATATCGGGCGTAGATGACCGCACGCATCACAATGGGTCTCCGTCAGCCATTTCGTTCGCTAGGCTTGCATCCGGAGGCGCGTCCGGCAAGCGCGCCCCAGGCATTATGTGCCGGTTCTCGCCCGCAAGCCCGGGGCGCTGCGCAATGGCGCTCCCTTCAAGGACTGGGTGCTGCCGGCGGCGCTGGAGCGGGTGCGACGCAAGCTCGCCGGCTCCGATGACGGCGACCGCCAGATGGTCGCCATCCTCGCCGCCGTGCTCTCCGACGGATTGCCGGCGGTGGAGGCCGCCTGCGCCCAGGCGATCTCCGAAGGCGTCCATTCGTCCGACGTGATCATCAACATCCTCGCGCGCCGACGCGATCCCGGGCCTGTCACGCCCATCTTCACCCCGGAAGCGCTGAAGCTCCGGCATGCGCCGGTCGCCGACTGCGCCCGATACGATCAACTCAGGAGGGCATGACCGTGGAGCGAACCAAAGTCCTCGACATGATGGAGGAACTCAAGCTCTACGGGATGAAGAGCGCCTACGACGAGACGCTCGCCACAGCGCTCAAACGCAACCATGAGCCACAGCAACTGGTCGGCGATCTGCTCAAGGCCGAGATATCGGAGAAGCAGTCGCGTTCGATCCGATATCAGCTCGCCATCGCCAAGCTGCCGCTCGCCAAGGACGTCGACGGCTTCGCGTTCCAAGGCACGCCGATCAATGAGAATCTCGTGCGCGATCTCGCCGGCGGGCAGTTCATCACTCAGCAACGCAATGTCGTCCTCGTCGGCGGCACCGGCACCGGCAAGACGCATCTGGCGATCGCCATCGCGCGGAGCTGCATCCGCGCCGGCTCGCGAGGCCGCTTCTTCAATACCGTCGATCTCGTCAACCGCCTCGAAGCCGAAGGTCGATCAGGCCGACAGGGGCGGCTCGCCGATTACCTCGCGCGCCTCGACGTCGTCATCCTCGACGAGCTTGGCTATCTCCCGTTCGCGCAGTCGGGTGGACAGCTTCTGTTCCACTTGATCAGCCGTCTCTACGAACGAACCTCGATCGTCGTCACGACCAATCTCGCCTTCGGCGAATGGCCAAGCGTCTTTGGCGACCCGAAGATGACCACCGCGCTGTTAGACCGCCTCACGCATCACTGCGACATCGTCGAGACCGGCAACGAAAGCTGGCGCTTCAAGAACCGCGCCTGAGCCTCGGAAACCGTTCTTCACGCCCCCGCACTCGCCCCGGCTGCGCAACCCGACCAGCTCCGCCGAGGCGAGCGCTACCGTCAGCAACACGAAATCAGGGGGTCAATTTTGGACGCCGATTGGGGGTCAATATTGGGAGCCGATTGACAGGATGCGGGCCTGGTCATTGTCGCGTGGCGGGCAGGGCGCTCTCTCGATCGTCCCGCCGCCGCTGTTCGCTCACTGCCGCGCGGTCGTGCCGCCGTCGACCACCAGCACAGTGCCCTGGCAATAGCTGGCTTCGTCGGAGCCCAGATAGAGGCAGGCGTAGGCCATTTCCTCCGGCGTGCCTGGCCGCTTCATGGGCGTGAGACGGTCCGCCATCGCGGGATCGTCGAAAAGACCGAGCACCGACGCGACCATCGGCGTCTTGATGAAGCCCGGCGCAATGCAATTGGCGCGGATGTTGTCGCCGCAATAGGTGATCGCCAGCGAGCGCGTCAGGTTGATCGCGGCGCCCTTGGCCGCGGTGTAGGTGTGCGCGACCGGCAGGCCCTGCAAGCCGGAAATGCTGGTCACGTTGACGATGGATCCGCCGCCCTGCTTCTTCATTTGCGGGATCGCGAGGCGGCACATGTGAAAGGTGGAATCGAGATTGATCGCCATCACCTCCGCCCATTTCTCGGGCGTGGTGTCGTCGATCGGGCCCATCGAGCCAGGGCTCTTTTCCAACCAGCTGTAGCCGACGCCGGCGCTGTTCACGAGGATGTCGATTCTGCCGTAGCGCTCCAACGTCGCCGAGACCGCCTCCTCGGCGCCGGCCGCCGTCGCGAGGTCGGCGGCGACCACCGCGCCCTCGCCACCGGCCGCCTTCACCTGCGCGAGCGTCTCCTCGAGATTGCTCTGGGTGCGGCTCACGCCGACCACCTTCGCGCCTTCTTCGGCGAAAAGCTTCATGCAGGCGCGCCCGACGCCGGTGCCAGCCCCTGTGATCAACGCGACTTTCCCTTGGACGCGATTCATCGACTCCTCCCTTGCGGCAGACCATGCCTTGCGGCTGACCATGGCCTCCATTGTGGACAAGGCGGTCGCCTGACGCTATTGTAGGAAAGATTTGTAGGACAGAAAAGCAAGAATTTCGGACCACGAAATTCCGCCGTCAGGGGAGGAGAGCCGATATGAGAGCTGCCGTCTTTCATGGGTTGGGCAAGCCGCTGCAGATCGAAACGGTGGCCAAGCCGCAGGCGGCGCGCGGCGAGATCGTGCTCAAGGTGCATTATTGCGGCGTTTGCGGATCGGATCTGCACGCCACTCATCCCGGCGTCTTCGTCGTGCCGGAAGGCACCATTCTGGGGCATGAATTCGCTGGCGAGATCGTCGAAAGTGGAGCCGCCGGCTGGAACGTCGGCGACATGGCGACGGCTTTGCCGAACAACGCCTGCGAGGATTGCCGCAAGCTCGGCCTCGGCGAATGCAAAGACAAGCTCGGCATCATGTGCCCGAAAAACACCTTGACGGGATTTCATCCCTCCGCGCAGGGCGCCTACGCCGAATATGTGAAATTCAGCGTCAGCGAGGCGCTGCATCTGCCTTCAGCGGTGAAGAGCCGCGAAGGCGCCGCCGTCGAACCGCTCGCGGTCGGTCTGCATGCCGTCAATCGGGGCAAGGTGACGGTGGGCGAGCGCGTGCTGATCATGGGCGGCGGCCCGATCGGGCTGGCGGTGGCCGTCTTCGCCAGGCTTGCCGGCGCCAGGGACGTGGTGGTCAGCGAGTTCGCGCCGGCGCGGCGCGAAGCCGCCGGCGCTCTCGGGGCGACGGCGGTCATCGACCCGTCGAAAGAAGAGATCAGCGAGGCCTTTGCACGACGCGCGGGTGCGCCGCCAGACGTCATCTTCGAATGTGTCGGCGTCCCCGGCATGATCCAGAAGGCGGTCGATCTCTCGCGGCCTTTCGGGCGCATCGTCGTGGTCGGCGTGTGCATGGTCGAGGATACGATGACACCCATCTCCGCCATCTTCAAAGAAGCGAACATCCACTACGTGCTGGGCTATGGACGTCCCGACTGGAGGCTCGTGCTCGACCTGCTGGATTCCGGCCGCGTCGATCCGCGACCGATGATCACCGACGTCGTCGGGCTGGAGGACTTGCCGGCCGCGTTCGAGGCGCTGCGCAAGCCGACGACGCAAATCAAGGTGATGGTGCGCCCGGACGCTTAGGGCATGCTGCTCTTTGACGGACGGGTCACCTTCTAACGACCTCATCCGGCGCAGCAAATGGCCTCGAAGGATGTTCCAGAAGGGGCGGCCGGAGCCTCCTGCAACGTCCTTCGAGACCGCTTCGGGTCGCCTCAGGACGCGGATACGTGAGACCAAATGCAACACGCTTTAGCCTCCGCCGGCAAGGACCATTTTGTAAGACAAGCTTGTTCTTGCAATGCCCTGGTCCAGCCGGTAAGGAGCTTTGAAGGGCGCCGGAGGACTTAGACTTGCCGCGCGCAGCGGGATTCAGAGACGATGGACATGGACTCTGCCACCTCGGCGGCGCCGGGCCGGGCCGTCAGCCGTAAGAAAGAAGCGGAGGCGGCCGAACGCGCCAAGATGACCTCGCCTGACCGGGTCGTCGACTCCATCGTCCGCAGCATTCGCTCAGGCATTTATGTCCCCGGCCAGCGCTTGATCGAAGCGGATCTGACCCGCGATTATCAGGTCAGCCGTGGCCCCGTGCGCGAAGCGTTGAAGCGTCTGGCGGCGGAAGGGGTGCTGACGCTGACGCGCCACCGGGGCGCCTATGTGCGCGCGCTGTCGCGGGTCGAAGTGCGCGACAGTCTCGTCGTGCTGGAGGCGCTCGTCGGCCTGATGGCCAATCTGGCGGCGCGGCACATCGCCGAAGGCGACAACAAGAGGCAGATGAACGAAGCCTATCAACGTCTGCTCGTGTTCCGCAACGACGGAGGCACGGCCGCCTTTCTCGATGAGCGACGCAGCTTCTACGACACGATCCTTCAGATCGGCGGCAATCACGAGCTGAAACGGATGCTGCCGCTGATGCAGATTCATCTGCTGCGCATGCAGTTCCAGGCCTATATCACCCCGCGCGATCGCGAGAAGCAGTTCAAGGAATATCAGACGATCACGGAGACGATTCTCGCCGGCGACACAATGCGCGCGCAGAAGGTGGCGCTGCTGCACGTGCGACGCACGCGGCTCAGCCTGATGCGTTTGCCTGACGAGGCGTTCCCGGCCATTCGCAGCGCGGATTGACATGGCGATTCTGATCGCGGGCGGCACGAAAGGCATAGGTCTCTCGATCGCCAAAGCGTTCGCGCCGGACGCCGGCGACGTTTTCCTCGGCTATCACAACGACGATGAGGCCGCCGCGGCCGCTCTCGAGGCCGTGTCGCAGGCCGGGGCGCGGCCGCATCTGATCAGAGCGGACGTCGGGACCCCCGAGGGCTGCGCCGCGATGGCGGACGCGGTGCGCACAGTCGCCGGCCGGCTCGAGCAACTCGTCCATTGCGCGGTGGACGCCTATGCGACGACGGCACTCGGCGCGGACCCGGCTCGTTTCGCCAGCGCAGTGACCGCGAACGGCACGAGTCTCTTGTTCCTCGTGCAGGCGACGCTGCCGCTGATGTCCCGGGGGTCCAGCGTGTTCTACCTGACGAGCCGGGGCGGGCGCGTGGTCGTCCCCAACTACGCTGCGGTCGGGGTCGCCAAAGCCCTCGCCGAGAGTCTGGTGCGCTATCTCGCGGTCGAGCTCGCGCCGCGCGGCGTCCGCATCAACGCGATCGCGCCGGCGATCGTCGAGACGGACGCGGTGCGCACGCTGTTTGGCCCCGAAGCTGGCGGCCTGGTGCGCGCGGCGGCCGAGCACAATCCGTCGGGCCGGGGCGTCGCGGACGCGGACTATACGAACCTCATGCGCTACCTCGCCTCTCCGCAGGCCGAGTTCATCCAGGGCCAGGTGATGTTCGTCAACGGCGGCGCGAATTTGAGCGCCTGAGGGCGACTTGCTCGTCATTGCGAGCGCAAGCGAAGCAATCCAGCAACGCCAAGCGGAACAATGGATTGCTTCGTCGCTGCGCTCCTCGCAATGACGATGGCGACCTGATTGCAATTCGCTCTAGAGCCGCTCGATCAGAGTCGCATTCGCCATTCCCCCGGACTCGCACATCGTTTGCAGGCCGTAGCGGCCGCCGGTCTCTTCGAGGCGGGTAAGCAGGTTGGCGAGCAGCCGCCCGCCGGAGGCGCCGACGGGGTGGCCGAGGGCGATCGCGCCGCCGTAAGCGTTGACGCGCTCGGGGTTCGCCGCGGCTTCCCGAAGCCATGCGAGAACCACCGACGCGAAGGCCTCGTTCACTTCGAACGCGTCGATCGCCTCGATCGAGAGGCCGGCGCGCTGCAGAAGCTTGCGGGTCGCGGGAATGATCGCTGTGAGCATCATGATGGGATCGTCGCCTGCGAGCGCGAAATGGGTGATGGCGGCGCGCGGCTTCAGCCCCAGCCTGCGCGCGGTCGCTTCCTCGGCGATCAGCACCGCGGCTGCGCCGTCGGTGACCTGACTGGAATTACCGGCGGTGATGCTCCAGCGAATTTGGGGAAAGCGCGCCGCTATCTCGGCGTCCTCGAAGGCCGGCTTCAGCGCCGCGAGCTTGTCGAGCGAGGTATCGCGGCGGGGGCCCTCGTCTCGGTCGATGATCCGCAATGCGCCGTCCGGCCCCGGCGTTTCGATCGGCACGATGACGCCGCGGGTGAGGCCACCTTCCTCGGCGGCGACGGCGCGGCGGTGGGATTCCAGCGCGAACGCGTCCATCGCCTCGCGGCCGATGTTCCAGCGCGCCGCAATCAGCTCGGCGGAGACGCCCTGGCGCACCAGTCCCTCGGGATAGCGGCGATGGAACGCCGGCCCTTCGTTGTCCTTACCCAGGCGATTGAGCCGCATCGGAACGAGGCTCATCATTTCGACGCCGCCGGCGATCACCATGTCGTAGGCTCCGGCGATAATGCCTTGGGCGGCGAAGTCGACGGCCTGCTGCGCCGACCCGCACTTGCGGTCGAGCGTAACGGCGGGCGTGCTTTCGGGCAGGCCGGCCGCCAGGACCGCTTGCCGTCCGATATTGCCGGACTGTTCCGCGACCTGAATGACGCAGCCGGTGATGACGTCTTCGATCAGCATCGGATCGACGCCCGTTCGCTTCACCAGCGCGTCGAGCACACTGGCGTAGAGATCGACGGGATGCAGTCCCGACAAATCGCCGCCGGGCCGGCCCCGGCCGAAAGGTGAGCGTACGATGTCGACGATGACCGCTCGCCGCATGGAGACCTCCGTCAGTTGGCCTGCCTCTGCAGGTCGAGCGAGAACCCTGCGGTCCGCAACTGCACGAGCGGGGACTTGATCGTGCGCATCAGCTTCTGCACCTGATCGAGCTCCGGGGAGGACAGCAGCGGGAAGTCGCGCTTGACCGGGCCAGCGGCGCGCATCTTTTCCAGATCGGGCTCCGGCACCAGCGCGCGCAGCACCAGTTCGTCGTCGTCTTCCGTGTTGTAGCGTTTGCGCAGTTCCGCCAGCGTCGGCTGCTCCGGCGGGCTGCCGGCCACCTGCTTGGCGCGGGGCGCGGCCATGATCATGTCGAGCACTTCAGGGTCGATCGGGGCAACCGTTTCGCCGTAGAAGCCGGCGGCGTACTGGATCACTTCGTCGGGAATGATGCTGTAGCGCTTGCCGGTGACGACGTTCAGCACCGCTTGAATGCCGACGAGCTGGGAGAACGGCGTCGCCATGCCGGGGTAGCCGAGATCGCGTCGGACCTCGGCCGTCTCGCGCAACACGTCCTCCAGCTTGTCGGTCATGTTGTGCTGGGCAAGTTGCGCCTTCAAGGTCCCGGTCATGCCGCCCGGGACCTGATGCCGGATCGACAGCACGTCGTATTCATTGTGCTGGTTGACCGCGAAACCCGCGGCCTTGCCCACCTTCTCGAAATGCTCCGCCACGGGCGGCAGCAAAGACTTGTCGATGCTGTGGGTATGGCCGAGCAACTCGACATTGTGCAGCATGATCTCGGTCGAGGGCACCGAGGGGCCGTTCGCCATCGGGCGGCTCGCCGTATGGAGAATGGAGACGCCGAGGTCGATCGCGTCGAGATACGCCTTGGCCGACTGGCCGAGAATGTTGTTGGCGTGGAATTCGATCGGCTTGCCGCGCGCCTTCGCCTTGATCGCCGGGACGAGCGTCTTCAACCGTTCCTTATCGAGAACGCCGGCGGTGTCGTAGAGCAGCAGCGTGTCGATGTCGGGCGACGCGGAGAGCTTGTCGGCCTTGTCGGCGTAATATTCGTCGGTGTGGACCGGCGAGAGCGCGAACATGATCGCGCCGGCGACCTCGGAGCCGAACTCTTTGGCGACTTTCGCCAGGCGATGCATCTTGTCGATGTTGAAGAGGACGTCGTAGATCCAAAAGCTCCGGCAGCCGTGCCGATTGAGTTGTCGCATCCAGGCGTCCATCAGCGAATCCGGCGTGACGCCGAAGGTGACGGAGGCGTTGGAGCGCATGCCGCCCCGAACGCGCGTGCGCGGCATTGCCTGCACCAGGAGATCGAGGCCTTCCCAAGGATTCTCGCGGCAGCTTCGGATCATCACTTCGAACAAAGACGAGCCGGCGAGGTCGATGACGCGGAACCCGCTGCGGTCGATCAGCGGCGCGACCGGCAGCGCCATGCCGGCCTGCATGCGCATGCCCCAGAGGCTCTGCTGGCCGTCCCGCATGGTCTCGTCGAGAAACTCGATGTGGGCCATGGCGATTCCCTTCCTATTGGCCGTAATGCGGCAGAAAACCGTTCTCGAGCCAGCGCGTGTCGATGCGATTGGCGATGAAGTCGGGATGGTCCACGATTGTGCGGAGCAGATCGATGTTGGTTGCGACGCCCTCGATCTCGAAGGTCGCCAGCGCGTCGCGAAGGCGGGAGACTGTCCGTTCTCTCGTCGGCGCGTGAACGATCAGCTTGCCGATCATGCTGTCGTAGTAGGGCGAGACGATGGATCCCTCGCCGATCGCCGCATCGAGGCGAACGCCTTCGCCATGTGGCGGCCGCCAGCGCGTCACCCGGCCGGGCGAAGGCGCGAAGCCGCGCTTGGGATCTTCGGCGAGAATGCGCGCTTCGATCGCGTGGCCGTGCGTGACGATGTTGGGCTGCTCGAGGCGCGGCGGCGCGTGGCCGGCGACTTCGAGCTGCAGGCGAACGAGATCGACGCCGCAGATCATCTCGGAGACGGGATGCTCGACCTGGATGCGCGCGTTGACCTCCATGAAGTGGAAGTCGTCGCGCTCGACGTCGTAGAGAAACTCGACCGTGCCGGCGTTGCGGTAGCGAACCGAGGCGAGGAGATCGACGGCCGCCTTCTGCAAGCGGACGCGCGTCGCGTCCGGCAGCGACGAAGCGGGCGCCTCCTCGATCATTTTCTGATAGCGGCGTTGCATCGAGCAGTCGCGCTCGCCGAAATGCACCACGCGGCCGTCGCCGAGGCCCATCGCCTGCACCTCGACATGGCGCGCGCGCTCGACATAGCGCTCGAGATAGAGCGTGCCGTCGCCGAACGCCTCTTTCGCTTCGATCGACGCGCGTTCAAAGCCTTCCCGAAGCGACTTCGGGTCGCGCGCGACGACCATGCCGCGCCCGCCGCCGCCGGCCGAGGCCTTGGTGACGACTGGAAATCCGATCGTCTCCGCGAAAGCGATCGCGTCCGCGGCGCTTTCCAGTTTCTCGCTTCCCGGGGTCATCGCCACGCCCGCAGCTTGAGCGAGGCGGCGCGCCGCGAGCTTGTCGCCGACCGCCTCGATCGTGTCGGCGCTCGGCCCGACGAAGGCGATGTCTTGCTCCTCGCAAAGCCGCGCGAGCGCGGCGCGCTCCGAAAGAAATCCGTAGCCGGGATGCAGCGCGTCGCAGCCGGTCGACTTCGCCGCGTGCACGACGAGGCGCGCGTCGAGATAGGAGCAGCGCGCGGGCGCCGGGCCGAGCGTGACGACCCGGTCCGCCTCGCGCGCTGCGAGGCTGTCACGGTCGGCGGCCGATGCGGCCAGCACCGTCTCCAGCCCGAGGCTCCTCGCCGCGCGGACGATGCGCAGTGCGATCTCGCCGCGGTTGGCGATGAGAACCCGGCGAAGCGGCATGCCGGACCTCAGGCGTCGGTTTCAATGAGAAACAGCGCCTGATCGAATTCGACCAATTGCGTGTCCTCCACCAGAATCCGCCGCACGACTCCCGGCACGCCGGCGGCGACGGAAGTGAACAGTTTCATCACCTCGATCAGGCAGAGTTCGGTCGCCGGCTCGACGCGCTGGCCGATCGTCACATAGGGCGACGCGCCGGGCTTCGGCGCGCGGTAGAACGTGCCGAGATTCGGGGCGCGCACGGCCACCCAGCCCTCGGGGATCAAGGCGGTTGTCGCTGCGGCGGGCTGCTGCGCCTGCGCAGGGGGCGGTCCGGCAAGCGCAGGTCCGGCGCCAGCGATGTCGCCGCGCACGGAGAGGTTGGGAAGCGCGCCAGGCGTCTTCGAGACGAACACCTCCAGCCCGTCGATCTTCAATCGAAGTTCACTCCAGGACGACGCCTCGAACGTCTCCAGCAGCGCTTCGATGTCTTGCGGCTTGATGTCGCTCATGTCCCCTCTGCGTCGTCGGCGGCTGTGGCCGGTTGCGCGGCCGCGCGAATGGCGGCGAGCAGGGGCGGCAAGACCGGTTCGGCCACGATGAATTCGAGACCGCTCGCCAAGGCCGCTCGCACGCCTTCGTCGGAAGCCAGAACGCCGCCTCGCGCGCCGCGCACGCCCGGCAAGCTGTTCAACAATGCACCGATCCTTGTGGGATCCGCGGCCTCCTCCCTGTCGGAAAGGTCCACCGCTTCGGCCGCTCGCGGCGCCGAAGGCGGGATCACGCGGAGCGGCGAGACGCGCGCCGCCCAGGCGGCGAGCGTCGCAAGCGCCTCGTGGTCGCTCTCGTCGGGCGCTTCGACCGCCATCGCGCCGGCGTAGATCTTGCCCGCGCGGCCGTCGACGGTGACGATGCGGCCCGCGAGCGGCGCAAGGGCGCCCTTGCCGCAGCCGACCACGCAGGGCAGGCCGAGCGCGCGCCCGACGACGGCGGCGTGCGAGGTGCCGCCGCCCTGTTCGGTGACGACGGCGCGCGCGGCGATCATGCCGTGAAGGTCCTCGGGGCTGGTCGTGGCGCGCGCCAGGATCACGGCCTCGCCCTCGCGCGCGCGCCGCTCCGCCTCGTCGGGGTCGCTGACGACGACGCCGACGCCGACGCCGGGCGAGGCGGCTTCGCCCGACGCGAGCAGTTCGGCGCCGTTCATCGCGGCCTCGGCGATCCGCGGACTGAGCAGAATGCGCACCTGGTCGGGCGTGATCCGCTTGAGGGCGGCGTCCTGGTCGATGAGGCCTTCGCGCACGAAATCGACGGCGATGCGCACGGCCGCGTGGGGCGCGAGCTTGGCCGCGCGCGACTGCAGGAAATAGAGCCGGCCGCTTTGAATCGTGAATTCGATGTCCTGGACTTCGCGGCCAGCGAGTTCGAGGCGAGCCGCGGCGGCGAGGAGCCCGGCGTGCGCCTCGGGAAGCTCCGAGGCGAGCGCACTGAGAGGCTTCGGCGTGAACTTGCCGGAGACGACGTCTTCGCCTTGCGCGCGCGGCAAATATTCGCCGTAGGGGCTCGCCTCACCCGTAGAGGGATTGCGGGAAAAGAGAACACCCGTTCCCGAGCGCGCGTCGAGATTGCCGAACACCATCGCCTGCACGGTGACGGCGGTGCCCAGATCGTCGGGGATGTTGTGATGCTGGCGATAGCGTCGCGCCCGGCGGGAGTTCCAGGATTCGAACACGGCCAGCACGGCGCCGCGCAATTGCTCGCGCACGTCGGCCGGCACGGCTTTGCCGCAGCCTTGCGCGATGGCCGCGCGCCAGGCGGAGGGGTTCTTGGCCGCGTCGAATTCCGGCGCCTCCGCGCGCAGAACGATCTGCGCATAGAGATCGAGAAAGCGCTTGTGCGTGTTGCGAGCGAAGGCCGGATCGCCGCATTCGGCGGCAAGTGCGGCCTCGGTCACGTCGTTCGTGCCGAGATTAAGCACGGTGTCCATCATCCCCGGCATGGAGACGGCGGCGCCGGAGCGCACGGAGACGAGCAGGGGATGCGCTCCCGCGCCGAAGGTGCGGCCGGTCTTCGCCTCCAGCCACGCAGTCGCGGTTTCGACCTCCGCGTCGAGTTCCGCTGGCGCCGAGCCCGAGGCGAGATAGGCGTTGCAGGCCGCCGTGGTGACGACGAAGGCGGGCGGCGTCGTAAGGCCGAGCGCCTGCATGCGCGCGACCGACCAGGCTTTGCCGCCAATCAGTTCGCGCCGTGGAGGCTCGTCGCCGTCGAGACCAAGCGTCCATTGTCCCAGGGAGACCGCCATCGTCGGTTGCGCCTATTCGTCGCGCTCGCGCCGCATCAGGCGCAAGAGGTCTTCGTGCAACTCGAACCACAGTGTGTGGTAACTCTCGATCTTGGCGTCGCTCACCCAGGCGATGTCGCCGTCCTCCGCCTTTTCGAGCGCGGCGGCGAGCTTGTCGCGATAGATGTGCATGCGGGGCAGGGCGCTCGCGAGCTGCGTCAGCACGCCTTCTGCGCGTTCGTTGAGATCGCCGAGGCGGTCGATGATCTGGGCGTCGTAATCCTTGTCGCTGTGGTCGTTCGGCTCACGTACGCCGCACACCGGGATCGTCTGCCAGTCGGTGATCAGTTGCTTCAGGGCGGCATTCAGGCGCTCGAAGCCCGCGTACCCCGCCTGGAAACAAGGGTTCGCGCGCACGTCCTCGTAAAGATGGGAATAATCGGAATCGAGCAGCATCCGCGCGGCAGGCGCCAGGAGATAGCGGCCCTGCGTCTCCACCGCGCGCCGCGCCGTGACCAGCTTGGCGAGCGTCTCGCGCACGGTCCCGATCTCGAGACCGAGGATGCCGGCGACATCCTCCGGGGTCGCGTGCTTCTTGATCGCCAGTCCGTGCATGACCAGATGCGTCTCGTTCACGTCCGCGTCTCCTCGCCCGTCGCAGCGCCTTCGCTCGTGCGCGCGATGATGTGGTCGCGAACCGCGCGCCGCAGGATTTTGTTGGCTGAAGTCTTCGGCAGTTCCGGCCAGATCTCGACGCCCTTCGGGCGCTTGTAGCTGGCGAGCTGTTCGCGCGCGTGCGCCATGACGCGCTCGGGGTCGAGGCCGGGCCGCCCTGATACGACGGCGTGGACTCGCTCGCCCCACTTCTCGTCGGGAAGTCCGACGACGGCGGCTTCGACGACGCCCTCGCAGGCGAGCAGAACGTCCTCGACCTCGCGCGGATACACGTTGTACCCCCCGGAAATCATCAGGTCGTTCTTGCGATCGATCAGATAGAAGAACCCGTCGGCGTCCATGTATCCGACGTCGCCGGTATGCAGCCAACCGTTGCGGAACGCCTCGGCAGTCGCCTCGGGGCGGTTCCAGTAATAGGCCATGGTCTGCGGGCCGCGGCAGACGATCTCGCCGCGCTCGCCTGCGGGCAAAGGACGGTCCTCCTCGTCGAAGACGGCGACTTCGACCATCGTGAAGGGGCGCCCGCACGAGCCGACGCGGTCGTGGTGCTCGGGCTTCAGACAGGTGATGACCATCGGGCTCTCCGCTTGCCCGTAGGTTTGCGCGAAGATGCGTCCGAACCGCTTCTCGGCGCGCTGCAGCAGCGCGGGCGCGATCGGCGAAGCGCCGTATGCGATTGAGCGCAGCGCGAACCGTGCCTGCTCGACGCCGGGCGCTTCGAGCACCATCGCGAGCATCGTCGGCACGAGGAACGTGTGTTCGCACTGCTCGCGTGCGGCGAGCGCGACGAACTCGCTCGCGTCGAACTTCGGCAACACCAGCGAGCGGACGCCGCGAACGAGGCAGGGCAGGAAGAAGGCGCCGGAGGCGTGCGCGATCGGCGCCGCATGGAGGAAGGTTTCGCCTCTGCGCAGGTCCGGCGTCAGATCCGTCAGAAACGCCGAGAGTTCGGCGAGTTCGCCGCGCGCCGTAAGCGTCACGGCCTTGGGCCGCCCGGTGGTGCCGCCGGTGTAGCCGAGCCGATACGGCGCATCGAGCGCCCGGTCGACAGCGCATCTCGAGTCCGCGCCCGAAGCGGCAAGCCTCTTCAGCTCCGCGGCGTCGATCGGACGCTCGACGCCGAGACGCGCGATGTCCGCTTCATCAGTGAGATTGTGGATCGCCCCGCGGCTGCCGCTATCGGCGAGCTTGAACGCCTGGTTGTCGATCGTCTCGCGCGTGTTCAGCCCGACGCGGACAAGGCCGCACTTGGCGAGCGCGTAATAGGCGATGAGACAGTCCACGCCGTTGGGCAACAACACGCCGACGCGATCGCCCGGCGCGAAGCCGCTCGCCAGCAGCGCGTTGCCGAGCCGGTCCGTCAGCGCGTCGAACTCGCGGAAGGAGACGACGCGCTCGCCTTCGACGAGACACGGCGCGTCCCCGTAATAGAGTGCGGCGCGATGAATGAGGCTGCCGATCATGACGGATCCTGCTCAGCGCAAAGCGGTGCGCAGCTTCTCGACGTCGGCGCGCTTCAGCGTCGAGCCCTTGTCACGGAGCAGGCGCGACTGCGCCTGTTCGAGCTTGTAGAGCTCGTCGGCGAGCGGTTCGCCCGCGTGGTATTTCATCCAGGTCTCGCAGAGGTGGCGATACTTCGGCTCCAGCGCCGGCGGACGAAGCTCTCGGGAAAGGCGATTGTATTCCTCGAGCCCCATCACGCCGCGGGTCGTCGTGTAGCGGTCGATCTTCGCGGGGAGATGGCTCGCCCCGGGATAGATGGGGCCGCAGGTCGGCGTATAGGAATCGCCTTGAAGGATCGAATAGGGGATGAGTGAATAGAGCCGTTGCGGCCCGTTGGAATGCTGCATCATCGTGTATTCGCTGAGCCGATGCGACGGGTGGGCGCCGATGCAGAGGCCAGTCAGCGCGTCGCGGCTGAACTCGTCGTTGAACAGCGGGCGGAAGCGCTCGGCGCGCTCGTCGACCATCATCCAGTCGTTGACGTCGTAAACGCCCGCGACATGCGCGAGATCCTTGACGATCGAGAAGTAAGTGATGGCGCCGGCGTCCATCATCTGGTCGCGCGACCAGCCGGCCACGCGCCGCCACAGCTTGTTGTTGGCGTCCTTCACCTTCTCGGTCAGCGAGCGGAAGCAGGCCGTCAACTCCTCGCGCGAGCCCATCGCGACCGGCGCATAGCCTTCCGAGAGCGCGTCCGACGTGTAGAGGCCGACGCCGACGAGCTTGTCGGCGGTGAATTCCGGCTTCGATTCGAAGCTGCCCCAGTCGTCGACGAGGTAGAAGTGGCAATCCTTCACCGCCATGGTGACGGTGAGGTTGTTGTAGGGCATGTCCCGCGCCACTTCGTCGAGCCAGGGAAAGTCGCTTTCCGAGAGATCCATGAAGTCGCGGACGATCATCTCGCGATCGTCGGCGAGCTTGTAGGGGCCGGAATTGTGCAGGCTGATGCGGCTCTCGCAGGAGATCAGGAATCCGTACTGCGAAGCGGCCGCCATGAAACCCTGCGCCGCCTCGTGCAACTCGTCGCCCTGCTTGCAGTCGTACATGTCGGCGTGGAAAATCTGCACGCGTCGTTCGGGCAAGAACTGGCCGCGATGGCCGTATTCCTTGTTGGTGATATGGCCGCTGTTGCGATGCCAGGAGAGTTGGAAGCGCTTCCAGAAATCCATGACATAGATGAGATCCTCGACCGCGTCCTGCGGGCGGATCATGCCGATGTTGATCAGCCACTCGCGGCCGAGCAGATAGAATCCTGGCAGCGCCCAGCCCATCGAAGGATTCTGGATCTTCATGCCGGCGTTGCGCGCGCGATCGCCGATCTCCTCCGCCGCCATGCGCGACTCGATTTTGCGCAGCAACGAGGGATAGCGGTAGTAGGCCATCATATACGACAGCATCATATAGGCGGGCACCGGGAACAGCTTGGATTCCTGGACTGTCCGGGTGACGCAAAGCCAGTAGGTCTCGTCCGCGCTGGCCTGAACGAGATTGTTCGTCTCGAGCAATTGCGCGTAGGAGATGCGGTTCGAACTCATCGGCGATCCTCCCCCAAAATCTCTCTACTTGGCCAAGCGCCAGATCTTGGCGGTCATCTCGACGCCGGTCTGGTAGGCTTCGGCCGTCTTCGATGGGGCCGTGCATTCGATCTCGACCCGATCGCCTTCGCGGATGCCGCTAACCCTGGCGTTCATCAGACAGGGGATGCCGTATTCGCGCGTGAGGATGCCGAGGTGCGAGCGCACCGTTCCGCCGGCGCAGATGACGCCCTTGAACTGTTCGAGGATCGGAGCGGTCAGCGTGCCGCCGCTATCGTCGATGATGGCGACGGTCTCGGGTGGAACGCCTGACGTCAGCAGTTCGAGCACGCGCTCGCTCGATCGGATGTAGCGCGCGACGCCGACGAGGTTGCTCGGATATTTGACGACGTTGTCGCCGACGCCGCGCTGCTCGCGCCCCTGCGAGTCCGGCTCGCCGACGACGGCCTCGGGATGTTCGAAGCTGAAAGTCTTGCTGTCTTCGCCGACTCCGGTCGCCGGCCGATAGGCCTCGGGGCGTTCGCGCACCGAGATCATCGCCGACCAGTCGAAACGATGGCCGGTCGCCAGCAGCTTCTTTTCGATGGCCTCGAAGTCCTTGGCGCCGACGAGGTCGTAAGACTTGTCGAAGACGAAGCTCGCCCAGTCGCCGCCGATCTCATCCAACCTGCGCCTGACGAGCTCCCTGATCGCGCCGTGATAGGCGTCGACCACGACCGAGGCGCCGGCGTCGGCATATTTGTCGTTGTCCGTATAGAGCTTGGCCACGTCGTCCTCCCCGCGCCAGCTCAGGCGCTTATGGACCGAGATCCCGTGCGTTGCGGCTCCCGGCTCTTTGCGGCGACGATGCCGACAACCGCGTCGAATGTCAACGATGCGTTAGGACAAAATTGTAGAACAAGATTCACCGAGCGGCGAACTCGTTCGCGAACCTGGTCCTCAGCTCCCGTTTCAAAACCTTGCCCGCGCTGTTCTTTGGCAACTGATCGACGATCCGCCAGTGCTTCGGCCGCTTGAAGCGTGCGATCCGCCGCAGGCAAAGCTCATCGAGCGCCATGGGTTCGACCGAGACCCCTGGCGCGGGCACGATCAGCGCCAACAGGCTTTCGCCCCATTCCGCATCCGGAACGCCGATGACGGCCGCCTCGGCGACCGCGGGATCGTCGAGCAGCACGTCTTCGATCTCGCGGGGGTAGATGTTCGAGCCGCCTGAGATGACGAGGTCCTTTGCGCGATCGTGCAAGGTCAGGAAGCCGCGCGCGTCCATAGCGCCGAGATCGCCCGTATGGAGCCAGCCGCCGCGCAGCGCCGCCGCCAATTCCTGGGGCAGGTTCCAATAGCCGGCCATAACCGTGTCGCCGCGCACGACGACCTCGCCAATTTCGCCGGGAGGGAGCGGGCGGTCTTCGGCGTCGAACACCGCAACTTCGAGGCCGGTTCGAGGAAGGCCGACCGAGACCATCCGTGCTTCGTCGCCGCCGCCGACCGCCTCGGCCAGCAGCCGCTTCGGCATGGCGGTGATCGTGCAGGGACTCTCCCCCTGGCCGTAACCGTTCCACAGGCGCGGGCCCAGGACTGCGTAGCCCGCCTTGAGGTCGGCGGCGTAGACGGGCGCGGCGCCGAGAAGCACGGTGCGGATGTGCTCGATCGGCGCGCGTACGAAAGCGGGGTCGCGCAGCAGGCGGCGCAATCCGGTCGGCGGAACGAAGAAGGTCGCGTTGCGATAGAGCCGCAGCAACTCTGCGAGTTCGGCCGGCGAGAAGCCGCCGCCCGGCGGCAGAACCTGATGCGTCGCGCGCGCAATGTGGGACAGGCCGAAAAGCCCTGTCGCATGCGACTGAGCGGCGAGATGGAAGTGGCAATCGTCCGGCGTCAGGTCATCGACGTCGGCGAGATAGAGAACGGCCATCGTCATCAGATTGCGATGGCTCAGCATCGCCCCCTTCGGCCGTCCCGTCGTGCCGCTGGTGTAGAAGATCCAGGCGAGGTCGTCGCCGCGCCGCTCTGCGAGGTCCGTCGGCTCGCCCCGCGCCAGCGCCCGCCACTCCGCTTCGCCGAGAACGATCAGCCGCGCCGGCGGCGCGAGCGCTTCGGCAATCGCGCCGGCGATGTCGGGCGTCGCGAGACACAGCTTCGCGCCGCAATCGGCGGCGATGTGAGCGACCTCGCGCGGGTGGAGCTTCGCGTTTGCCGGGACGGCGACAAGGCCCGCTCGCCAGATCGCGAAGACGATCGCGAGGTACTCCGGGTTGTTCGTCATCGCGAGGACGACGCGTTCGCCCGGCGCGAGGCCAAGCCCCGCGAAGCCCGCGGCGAGGCGCGCCGCCAGGGCGCCGTAGGCGGCGTAGTCATAGAGCGGCCGGTCGCCGACGGAGACCGCGGGGCGGCCGGGAAAGCTGCGCGCGGAAGCGTCGAGGAGAAGCGCGAGGTTCATCGATTGTCCCTCAGCTCCGCTCGAGCACGGTGATGGCGACCGCCGCTTCCTCGATCCCGCGAAGCCCGCCGCCGTTTTCCACCAGGCCGATGCGCGCGCGCTCGACCTGACGTGCGCCGGCCTCGCCGCGCAATTGGCTGACAATCTCGAACACCTGGCCGAGGCCCGTGGCGCCGATCGGGTGGCCCTTCAATTCGAGGCCGCCCGAGGGGTTGAACGGGATGCGCCCGCCGAGCCGCGTTACGCCACGCTCCGCGGCGGGGCCGCCCTCGCCCAAGGGGAAAAAGTCGAGCAATTCGCTCTGCAGAATTTCGCCGAAGGCGGTGGCGTCGTGGCATTCGACGACGTGGATGTCCTCCGGGCCGAGGCCGGCCGCTTCATAAGCCTGGCGGGCGGCTTTGCGGGCGACATGATCATCGAGGCGCTCGGGGTCGCGGCGGTCGCCCGACATCAGCACGCTTGCGCGAATTCGGATGGCGCGCGCCGCCTGTCCGAACCGCTCGGCGGCGGGGCGCGAGCAAACGAGCGCCGCCGCTGCGCCGTCGCTGATGGGGCTGCACATCGGCAGGGTGAGCGGCCACGCGATGAGGCGCGCCGCCAGCACCTCCTCGATCGAAAACGGCCGGCGATATTGCGCGCGCGGATTCTCGACGGAGTGCTGATGGTTCTTCGCGCTGACGGCGGCCATCTGGCGCTGCGTCGTTCCGAACTTCGCCATGTGGTGGCGACAGAAGGCGGCGTAGACGTCCATGAAGACGCTGTGGGGCTCGCTCGCCTCCGCCTCGGATGGCGGCTTCACGCCGCGGCCCATCGCGAGGAGATCGGCGACCGTCTTTTCGCGCCGCGCCACGTCCCAGCTTCCCTCGAAAGCGGCCATGGATTTGGCGGGATCGGCGGTCGCCATTTTCTCCGCGCCGATCGCCAGCACGCACTCGTAGGCGCCGGAGCCCACCAGCACATGCGCGAGGTTGAGCGCGGTCGAGGCGGACGCGCAGGCGTTCTCCACGTTGATGACTGGCGCATTGCCGAAGCCGCAGCCGTCGAGCGCCGCCTGGCCGCGAATGCCGTGCTGCCCCTCCAGAACGCCCTGCGTCGCATTGGCGAAGACAATCGCCTGCACCGCCTGGGCCGTCGCGCCGCCGTCGGCGAGCGCGTCCCCAGCGGCTTCGGCGGCCAATTGCGACAGCGATTTCGAGAGGAAGCGGCCGAACGCCGTCATGCCCACGCCGACTATGCAGGTGTCGCGCACAGCGGTCCTCCCGGTCGTTGCCACTTGTCATACAGAATTGTAGTATGATTGCCAATCGCTCCCGCCGCAAGCGGCGGCCAGGAGGGGAAATGTCCGAACTCGCGTCGCCGCCGCGTCTGAGTCAGCACCGGATCCTCATCGTCAACGACGATGGCGTCGACAGCGCCGGCATCAAGATGCTCGAGGAGTTGGCGCGGCAGTTCACCGATGACGTCTGGGTCGTCGCGCCGGACGAGGAGAAGTCGGGCTTTTCCCATTCCATATCGATGACGATCCCGATCCGCGTGCGCCGCATCGACGAGCGGCATTACGCGGTGAAGGGCACGCCGACCGATTGCGCGTTGCTGGCGATCTACGAGTTCATGGGCGGCGAGAAGCCGACGGCTCTGCTCTCGGGCGTCAACCGCGGCGCCAATCTCGCCGAGGACATCACATATTCCGGCACGGCCGCGGCGGCGATGGAGGGGGCGCTGCTCGGCGTGCGCTCGATCGCGCTGAGCCAGGTCTTCACCATCGGCGGCGAGGTTCACTGGGGGACAGCGCGGCAGTTTGCGCCCGCGATCCTCGAGCGGCTGCTGACCTGCGACTGGGAGCCGGGCAGCTTCGTGAACGTCAACTTCCCCGACGCGCCGCCGGAAGCCGTGACGCAGACGCGCGTGACGACGCAAGGGCGGCGCCTGCCGGGCTCATTTCGCCCGGTCCGGCGCATCGACGAGCGCAATTTTCCCTATTACTGGATCAAGCTCGCCTATGAGACGGGAAGTCTGGAAGCCGGCACCGATCTCCTCGCCATCGCCGAGAACGCAATCTCGGTGACGCCGATGCAACTCGACCTCACCTCGAATACGTTCCGGCATTATCTCGACCGGGCGTTCCGGGGTAGCTGACGCTTGACGGTGTCATGGCGAGCGCGGCAAAGCCATACAGACGTTCAGCACGGATTGTTTCCTCGCTCACGACGGCTCCAGAGCGCGCTGTCTTCAGGATTGAACCAGACCCCTTTCGTCATCGCGAGCGGAGCGAAGCGATCCAGAGACCGAGGCGTTAGCCGATTGAGGCGCCAGCGGAACGACGCGCGACTTGCCGACGAGACCTCGATCGCTGGATTGCTTCGCTCCGCTCGCAATGACGGTTCCACATAATTGCGGACCGCGTTAGCCTTCGGTCAGCAGATCGAACAGGCGCGCCCGCATCGCGTCGTCGACGCCGAGCGCCTTCGTCAGATAATCCTCGAACGAGCCATGAACGCGGTCGATCTCTTCGAGCGCGGCTTCGAGATAGTGCGCCTGCGCGGAGAGCAGCAGCGCGATCACCTGTTCGGAGGTCCGGGGGCCGAAGAGATGCGAGACGTCCCGCCGATAGTGGTTGGTGAGGTCGTAGTCTTGCAGCACGATTTCGCGTGGGACGCCGACGGCGAGCAGCAGTACGGCCGCGGCGAAGCCGGTGCGATCCTTGCCGCTGGTGCAATGCAGCAGCAAGGGATAGTTCCCGGGGTCGGCCGCGAAGGCGACGGCGCGGCGATATTCGCCGGCGTGATCAGTCGCGAACGAGCGGTATTGCGCAACGACGCGTCGTTCGAGTTCGGCGACGCCGATGCGGCCGGCGCGCACCTCTCCCAGCATCTCGATCGTGCCAGCCGGCAGGAAGCCGAGTTCGAGGGTGCGGATCGTTGCGCCTTCCGGCAACCGGTCGGGCTTCAGCAGCCGCTCAGCCTGGATACGAAAATCGACAAGGCCCCTGAGGCCCAGCTCTTTCAAGCGAACGAGGTCGGCCGGCGTGAGGTCGCCCAGGCTGTCGGCGCGAAACAGGCGCCGCCAACGCATGCGGCGGCCGCCCGCCGCCTGGTATCCGCCGAGATCGCGAAAATTCACGGCGCCTTCGAAGTCCAAGCGGCGAAGATGAGGTTCGTTCATAGCCGTGCGATCACGCGTCCCGAGGGGAGGAGGATGTCGTATTCCATATAGACCGCCTTCACGATCCGCCGCACCGGGAAGCGATCGACGGGATCGAGGACGGAATGATCGGGAAACGCAATCGAGGCGGGACCGCCCCAGACCTCGCGGAGCGTATGCTGCGTATCCGCGGCGATCAGTTCGGCGAGGGCGGGGCGGGTCACCGAGGGATCGGCGGAGGGAATGATCCTCAGGCCGGTCGTCGGCCCGTTCGAGCCGACCTGCGACAGCGGTTGCTCCGGCCGCATCACGACGGTCGCAAGACGCACGCCGGCGGGGCGCTCGAGCTTGCCGACGACCATGTCGCGGTCGCGATCGAACCCGATCGTCGCGAGCTTTTTCGGGAAGCCCCAGACTTCGCGTCCCGCCGTCATCGGCGGCTCGCTGTCGACGAAGATCTGCTGGACGTAGGTCAGCGGCTCGCCCTCGTGCCGCGCATAGAGCCTGAGGATCGCCTCGTGATAGGGGCCGAAGGTCGTGAACGGATACCAGTAGAAGGAAAGATTGGCGCAGGCCGGCTCGATCAGTTCGAGCGGCTCGGGCAATGCCTCGAGCGCCGCTTCCGGGTCGGTCTCGAACTTGATCGAGACCGCCTGGGCGTTGCGATAGTGATAGGGCGGCGCCTGAAACGCCGGCGCGTCGGAGGGCATCGAATAGTCCGAGCTTCTCCAGCGTGAGACGTCCCTTGCGACCCGACGCCTCGCCGGTTTCAAGCGACGACATATTGACCTCCGTTCACGAAGATCACCTGGCCTTGAATCATCGACGCTTCGGGACCGGCGAGGAAAGCGACGAGGCCGGTATAATCGTCGTGCGTGATGTTGCGCCCGCTCGGATTGCTTGCCGCTTCGCTGGCGAGAAACGCATCCGTGCCCGCGCCGAAGAGATTGCGCACCGCCTCCGTGTCGAGCGTGCCCGGCGCGACGCAATTGATGCGCACGCCGAGCGAGGCGAGCTCGGGCGCGAGATAACGCACGAGAGCCTCCGCGAGGGCTTTGCCCGCGCCGATGGCGCCGTAAGAGGGAACCACCTGTCGGCTGCCGCGGCTCGAGAGAAACACGATGCTGCTCCCCTGGCGCAGTAGCGGAAGCGCCGCTTGCACGACAAAGACCAGCGACGTTCCGTTGAGCGTGATGGCGTCGGCGAAAGCGTCGGCGTCAAGGTCGAGGATCGGCCCGACCAGAACCTTGACCGCGCCGTGAACGATCAGATCGAGGCGGTCGGTCTTTGCGGCGACTTCGTCCATCAGCCGTCTTGCACCCTTGGGCGTGCTGACGTCGGCTTTGATGGCGTGGGCGCGCGCGCCGAGCGCGACGATGGCTTGGGAGGCCTTCGTGGCGGCGGAATCGTCGTTGCGATAGGCCATGAAGATGTCGGCGCCCGGCTTCGCGAAGCGCCGGGCGATGGCGAGGCCAATGCCTTTCGTCCCGCCGGTGATGAGAACCGCCATCCCGCTTCTCTCCCTCGTCGCGAGAGCTCCGCTGTTATGTCTGACGGGTTTGTATGACAGGAAATCGACAAGCGCCAGGGCCCATACGCGGGTTGCCCGCCAAACTTGTATGACAAAAATGTTTGCCGAAACTGTTGACGATCTCCGCAGGCGTGGCTACGCTGCCTGGAAATATAGATCGCCGCGTATTTGCCAGCGCAGCGAGGAGGAGACGCGTTGGAGCGAACGGACTTCACATCCGAAAGGGAATCCGCGCCTTGGCTCCGCGCGGTCGATGGGCGCCGATGGGCGCGCCGTCTTCTTCCGTCCGTCCCTCCCGCAGCGATCGGCGTAGCTCGATGGGGAGGGAAACATGCAGGTGAAAAGCGCGCTTAAGTTCGCGGCGATTGCGGCTGCGCTGGCGGCGACGACCAGTCTCGTCGGGGCCGCGGCGGCTCAGGAGAAATCGAAGACCGCGCTGAAGGTCGCGGTCTTCTCGGTCAACGGCGCCTCGCCGACCATTCACACCATGATCGAAACCGCGACCGCCGCCGCCAAAGAGCGCGGCTGGACCGTCGAGACCTATGACGGCAACGGCGATCAGGTCGCCACCAACAATCAGGTCAACACCTACATCACCCGCGGCTTCGACGCGCTGATCAACGTCGCCTCGGCCAACACGCAGATGGGCGGCGTGATCGCCAATGCTGCCAAGGCGAAAATCCCCTTTGTTTCGACTTTCTCCGGCATGGTCCCCGGCATCACCGTCGACATCGGCTCCAACAACGTCGCCGACGGCGTCTTCTCGGCGTCCGCGCTCGCCGCCCGCATCGACGGCGAGGGCGAAGTTCTCAAGCTCAACTGGACGGTGCTGCCGGCGCTCGCCGAGCGCGACGCGGGCTTTCATGCCGTGATGGGCGAATACAAGAAGATCAAGGTCACCGAGATGGAGCTCAAGGTGCCCGGACAGGTCGACGACACCTTCAACAAGGTGACGGACTATCTCACCGGCCACAAGGACGTGAAGGCGATCTGGATGGGCTGGGACGAGGTGGGCGTCGCCGCCGCGCGCGCCGTGCAGCAGTCGCATGTCGAGAAGAAGCCGTTCGTCGTCAGCATGGACGGCAACGACGCAGCCTATGATCTGATCCGCGAAGGCTCGCCGCTATGGCTGACGATCGCCTATGACGTGCGCGGTATGGGGGTGCAAGCGGTGCAGGCGGTCGCGGACGCGGTCGACGGCAAACCTTTCCCCGAGCGCCAGATTTACAAGAAGCCTTGCATGATCACCAAGCAGACGGCGCCGGCGAAGGGGCAGTACCCCGACTTCAAGACCTGCCCGCTCTATTCCGCCGACTTGCCGAAGTCCGACTAGGCTGGTTCGTTGCTCAAAAGAGTTGACATGTCCTCGACGAACGCCGCGCCCGCTACCCTGCGATCCAGCGGAGCGGGCAAGGCGGACACGAACGCCGACATCTTTCTCGAGGTCGTGGAACTGGTCAAACAGTTCCCCGGCACCCGCGCGCTGGACCATGTCAACCTCGCGGTCCGGCGCGGCGAGATACATGCGTTGCTTGGCGAGAACGGCGCCGGCAAGTCGACCCTGATCCGCCAGATCTGCGGCGCAAGCCAGCCGACGGAAGGGCGCATCCTCATCGACGGCGCCGAAGTCTCCTTGCCCTCGCCGCAGGCGGCCAGGGGGCTCGGCATCGCAGTCGTACATCAGCATTTCAATCTCGTGCCGCAGATCTCCGTCTGCGAAAATCTGCTGCTGACCGAGCATCTGCCACGCCGCGCGGGCCTGTTCGTCGATTGGCCCGAAGCCTACCGCCGCTCGCGGGCGCTCCTTTCGCGCGTCGGCCTCGACCTCGATCCGGGCGTCGAAGTGGGCACGCTCAGGCCTGACGAAGCGGCGATGGTGGCGATCGCCAAGGCGATCGGCACGAAGGCGAAATTGATCATTCTCGACGAGCCCACCGCCGCGCTGCTGCCGGCTGAAGTGTCGGTGCTGTTCGGCCATATGCGCCGCCTCGCGGCCGATGGACATGCCTTCCTCTATGTGAGCCATCGCCTTGCCGAAGTGTTCGAGATCGCCGATCGCGTGACGGTGTTGCGCGACGGGCGCAACGCGGGCGCCTGGACGCGCGCCGAAATGTCGCGCCGTGCGATCATCGAGGCGATCGTCGGCGGCCAGAAAGCCTGGAGCGAGGAGGCCGCGCCGACGGCGAGCCGGAAGGGCGAGGTCGTGCTCAGCGCCGAGGGCGTGCGCGGCGGGCGCGTCGCCGAAATGTCCTTCGAGCTGCGCGCCCACGAAATCCTCGGCATCGCCGGATTGCCGGGTAGCGGCGCCGAAGAGGCGCTCGATTTGCTTTACGGCCGCTTTGCGATGGCGGGGGGCCGGCTCAACGTCTGCGGCGCCGACGTCACGTTGCGTTCGCCGCGCAACGCGAAGGCGCTTGGGATCGCGCTGGCGCCGAAGGACCGCCACGCCGAGAGCCTGCTGCCGGGCGCCAGCGTCAGGGAGAACATCTCGCTGCCGAACCTCAGCCGCTACGTCGCCGACCCGGTGGTGCGGCTGATCCGGCGCAGCAAGGAACGCGCCGAGGCGGAGAGCGTCGCCAAGCGCCTTTCCGTGAAAATGGAGAGCATAGAGGCGCCCATCGCCTCGCTCAGCGGCGGCAATCAGCAGAAGGCGATCCTCGGCCGCTGGCTGGTGAGCGGGGCCAAGATTTTCATGCTCAATTCGCCGACCGCCGCGGTGGACATCGGAGCGAAAGCCGAGATCTACGCCCTCATCCGACAGATTGCTTCCGACGGCGCGGCGGTGATTTTCACCTCGACCGAGGTGGAGGAATTTCCGCGCATCTGCCATCGTGTGCTCGTGTTTCGCGACGGGCGCATCGCCGCGGAGCTCGCGGGCCGGGACGCGACGGAAGCGAATATTCTCAACGTGGCGGCCGGAGGTGGGGAATGAACGCGAGTTCGACCGCAGAACGGGCCGCGATGCGGCCGCGAGTGGACTTCGCCGTCTTGTTCGCGCGCTACGGGACGCTCGTCTCGCTCGTCGCGCTGCTGATCGCGTTCTCGCTGGCGCGCTCCGACGTCTTCCCGACAGTCGACAACCTCCTCAACATCATGAACCAGATTTCCATTCTGGGCACGATGGCGTTCGGCTTGACGGTTTGCCTGGTGATGGGCCTGTTCGATCTCTCGATCGCGGCGATGGCGACGCTCGGGGGTTACGTCGCGACATTTCTTCTCGTGCAATATCCTGACACGATCGGCGTGCCGACCGCGGTGTCCATCTCGCTCGTGGTCGCCGCCGCAATCGGCGTCCTCAACGGCCTCATCGTCAGCTATCTCGGCATTTCCGCCTTCATCGCGACGCTGGCGACAGGCTCGATCATCACCGGCGCGATCCTTGGCATCTCGGATTCCAAGACGATCATCACCGGCATCCCCGACGACTTCATGGCGATCGGGCAGGGCTCGATCCTGGGGATTTCAAATCCGATCCTCATCATGCTCGCCGTAGGTCTCGCGCTTTGGCTGCTACTCGAGCACACGCAGCTCGGCCGCCACCTCTACGCCATCGGCGGCAGCGCGGAAGCCTCGCGGCTTTCGGGGATCGCCGTGGAGCGCTACGCCCCGTTCGCGCTGGCGGTCTCCGCCGCCTGCGCGGGCCTGGGCGGCCTGATGGCGGCGGCTGTGCTGGGCGCCGGGCGGCCGCAAGGCGTCGGCGACGGGTATCTCCTCAATGCGTTCGCCGCCGTCTTCATCGGCGCCTCTTCGCTGCGGCCGGGCAAGTTCCATATCGTCGGCACCCTGATCGGCGTGTTGCTGATCGGCGTCATCAACAACGGCCTCTCCGTGATGGGCGTGCCGACGTTCTGGCAATACATCGTGCAAGGCGTGCTGCTCGTCGTCGCCCTGTTCAGCGCGGGCGTGCTGACGTTGCGGCGGCGCTGAAAGCACGCTCGTCGCGGACGTTTGCATTCGCCCAGTGTCCGACCAAATACCGACCCGGCGTACTCGGACGAGAATGGAGAGATTGCGATGTCGTTCAGAACAATCGGCGTCGTCGGCGCGGGGATGATGGGCTCGGAAATCGCTTTGGTTTTCGCGCTCGCGGGGCATCCGACAATCATCTCGGACCAGACCCGCGCAGCGGCGGATCGCGCGCTCGAGCGATTGGAAACCGTCATCGAGAAGGGCGTCGCTCGCGGCTTCTGGTCGACGCAAGCTGCGGAGGCGGCGAAGCGCAACCTCAGCGCGGTCGATACGCTCGACGCCTACGCGGACCGCGATCTCGTGATCGAAGCAATATTCGAGGATGAGGCCATGAAGCGCAAGGTGATCAAGGCGCTGGACGCGATCTTGGCGCCCTCCGCGGGCATCGCGTCGAACACCTCGTCGATCTCGATCACGTCTCTCGGCGCAGCGCTCGGCGAAGCGCGGCGCAAGCGGTTCCTCGGCGCCCATTTCTTCTCGCCAGCATCGCGGATGCGTCTCGTCGAGGTGATCGCGACCGAGGACACGGACGCCGCCTGCGCCGACGAGGTCGCCTCGACGTTGACGGAAATCGGCAAGACGCCGATCCGCGTGAAGGACGTCGTCGGCTTTGCCGTCAATCGCCTGCTGCATGCGTTGGTCCTCGAATCCATCCGTCTCGTCGAAGAGGGCGTCTGCTCGCCGGCCGAGATCGATCTTGCCTGCAAGCTGGGCCTCGGGCACCCGATCGGGCCGTTCGAGCTCTTGGACAACACGGCGAATTCGCTCTCCCAGAGCGTGCACGAGATTCTTCATCAGGCCTACGGCGAGCGTTTTCTGCCGCGTCCTCTGCTGCGCCAGATGGTGGCGGCGGGGTACGATGGTCGCAAAGCGGGCCGCGGCTGGTATCGCTATGACAAAAGCGGAAAGCGGCTTTAGGCGTGGCTCGTCATTGCGAGCGAAGCGAAGCCATCCAGCGGCGCCAACGATGCAAGCGGAAGCATGGATTGCTTCGTCGCTTCGCCTCGCAATGACGGTTCAGCCTACGACGATTCCATTCTGTCGCCGATAGAGGAGGGACCGCGGTGGACATCAGCCAGAGCGTCCGCAGCGCCGAATTGGCGGGGCGCCTTCGCGAATTTATGGCGGAACGCATCTACCCGAACGAACGACGGTACTATCAGGAGGCCGAGCGTCTCGGGCCCTGGTCGGTGCATCCGGTGGTCGAGGAGTTGAAGCCGCTGGCCCGCGAGGCGGGGCTTTGGAACCTGTTCCTGCCGGCGCACGCCGGCGGCCTGACCAATCTCGAATATGCGCCGCTATGCGAGATCATGGGCCGCTCGCATCTCGCTCCGGAGGTGTTCAACTGCAGCGCGCCCGACACGGGCAACATGGAGACGATCCTGCGCTATGCAACCGAGGCGCAGAAGGATCGATGGCTGAAGCCGCTGCTGGCGGGCGAGATTCGCTCCGCCTTTGCGATGACCGAGCCGGATGTCGCCTCGTCGGACGCGACCAACGTCGCCAGCTCGATCGTGCGCGACGGCGATCATTACGTCGTCAACGGCCGCAAGTGGTACACCACAGGCGCGACCGATCCGCGCTGCAAGATCATCATCTTCATGGGCCAGACCGATCCAGAGGGAGCGGACCGCCATCGACGCCAGTCGATGGTGCTCGTCCCGAAGGCAACGCCGGGCGTGCGCGTCGTGCGGTCCCTGCCGGTCCTCGGCTTCTACGGCGTTCCCGATCGCGCGTCGGAGGTGACGTTCACTGACGTGCGCGTTCCCGTCGACAACATCCTGCTCGGCGAGGGCAGGGGGTTCGAGATCGCGCAGGGACGGCTCGGTCCGGGGCGCATTCATCATTGCATGCGGCTGGTCGGCCTCAGCGAGCGCGTGCTCGAGCGAATGTGCCGGCGCGCCGAGGAACGCGTCGCCTTCGGCCGCCCGCTCGCCGAACAGACGGTGACGCTGGAGCGGATCGCCGAGGGCCGCATCGTGATCGAACAGGCGCGACTGCTCACGCTGAAGGCGGCGTACATGATGGACACCGTCGGCAACAAGGGAGCGCGCCAGGAGATCGCGATGATCAAGGTGGTCGCGCCGAACATGGCGCAGCGCGTCGTCGATTGGGCGATCCAACTGTTCGGCGGCGGCGGCACCAGCAACGACCATTTCCTTGCCGCCGCCTTGGCGACGACGCGGCTGCTGCGGCTTGCCGACGGTCCAGACGAAGTGCATCGCAACCAGATCGGCCGCCTGGAACTGCGGCGCCACCAGAATACCGACCCGGCGCGCAGCGGCGGCGGCGGCGCGCCGCTTCCTCTCGATGAAGCCGAGGCTTGGGCCGCGAGCGGGCTGTGGCCGCGCCCGGCGGAGGCGTAGGCGCCGCAATCGGTCGCTCATGCGCGGCGCAGCGCATCCCCATTGTCCGAGAGCAGCTTGAATTGAGGGCTGATAACGTTCCAAGGCGCCTGAAGCGCTTACTTTACTTCACGGACGACCGATCGCGACGAGCCTCGACTTCGGCAACTCGCGCCAAACTCGCGATGGTCGTGTCGACCAACCCGCCGCCAAGTGTGCGTAGACTGGCCAGTGAAACCTCATCAAGAGAAAGCCGAAGCCGATCGTCGACCAGATGTCGCAAAATCGACCAATTTATTTGTTCTTGTACGCTTCGACTGATCTTACCGCGGTACAGCCGCACGATGCGGGGCCAGCGGCTGTTGCAGAACGTAGCCTTCGCAAATCTGGTCGAGCGCGAGGCGCTTGGCGGGGACCGCGCAAGCGTCATGTCTTATGCACCAAAGGCGGTGCTGACGCGGGCTCGGGACTGTGGAACGTCGACCTGCGTTCCGGGGGATTGCCAAAAGCCATTTGCCACGATCGGCACATCGTTTCATTTGGCGTGATCTTCATTCTGCAGCCGATCGTGTCCGCGTGCGAGCGAGCCGGGGGGTGCGTCGCCAATCGTTCGCGGCGAAGGCGCCTACAAGCCGCTTAGTTGTCATTTGTGCTGGCGAAGGAGACGCTCAAATGGCCGAACCGCAGGAATCTGTGGCGGGCGACGCTGTGGCGCTGCCTGAGAGCATTGTTTTTACGCTGGATGCGGCGACTGGCGGCGTGCTGAAGCTCGAAGTCATCGACGCGACGCATGGATCCCGAGAAATCACGAAGGCCGAACGCCTGGAACTGGCGCGAAAATTCCATGGCGGCGTGGATGCGCTTTTGGAGCGCGCGTTCGAAGCCGGGGTCGCCGTGTTGCTCGATGGCGACGGCGCAAAAGAGGAGCGCGACGAGACGGACGATGAGGCCGGCGTTCGACGCATCCTCTTGGAGCCGTTGTTGGAAGAGACGTTCGCCGCCCGCGACGCGCGCCGCGCATCCATTCGCAAAGCGATAATGCGGAGCTTGATTGAAGACGTCGCCGCCGCTGGCAGTCCGGAGGCGGAGCGAGCGACGTCGAAGGCTGCGTCCTAGCAGATAGAGGAGGTTGAAAATGGCCTTACACGAGCGTGACTCCGAACTCGAACGCGCCCTTATCGGTCGCGGCATGATGCGCCGACGTCGCGCCAGAAGCATGCTTCTCGGGGAGTTGATGCGCGAACGCCGTCGCGGCAACGGCGAAGATCTCCGCGGCTCCGAGGACGAAGACGAAGAGGAAGGCGGCGATGAAGAGCGTCGCGTTATGAAACTCTTGATCGCGCGCGGGCTGCTGCGCCGGCGTCGGATCCAACGCCTGCTGCTTGCGCATCTGCTGCGTGAAGGTCGCGAAGAGGAGAGCGAGGACTCCGAGGAAGAGGAAGGCGAGGAAGGGCGGCGACGAGGAGCGTCGGATCGTAAGGTTGCTGATCGCGAGGGGGCTGCTACGGCGCCGTCGCATGCGGCGCCTGCTCGCCGCTCATCTTCTGCGCGAACGCGCTGAGGCCCATGAAGACGAGGACGAGGGCGAGGAAGAAGGCGAAGGCGAGGAGGAAGGTGGAGACGACGAATCTCGTCGTATGCTTCGGCTCCTCGTCGCCGGCGGCCTTCTCCGCCGTCGCCGGGTCCGTCGGGCGCTCGCCGCGCATCTCATGAGCGAACGCGCCGGGGCTGATGAAGAGGAGGACGACGAGGACGAGGGCGAGGATTCCGAAATGGAAGCCGGCGGCAGGGATCGCAGAATCGTGCGCGCCTTGGTTGGGAGCCGTCTCCTGCGCCGGCGCGGCATCCGGCGCGCGCTGCTCTCCCAACTCGTTCGCGAGCGAGGGCGGGATCGCGAGGCGGCCTGATCCCTGGCGCGAATTCAACGCGACAGGAGAACAACGCACTGACCGGAGGCGTCGCCTCCGGTCAGACCAAGTCGGAGGCTAAGGCGCACGCTATTCGGGACCGTCGGGGCGGAGAGCGCGAAGGGATGGACATTTGGGCGGCCGAAAGCGGCTGAGTTCGAGTATGATCGGTGGGACGGGCCGGGGCGGCACAGGGCCCTCAAGAGGTCAACCAGGCAGGGAGGCTAAGTCATGAGGTGGGTAAGTCCATTCAGAAGTGCGCTGTTTGCGTTCGCCCTCGCGAGCCTGATCGCGCCGGAGGAGGCGGGCGCCGTTGAGATTTTCACAGGGCCGGGCCCCACGATGCAGACGCACATGGACGACGGCTTGCTGACGCAGGTTCAGCGTCGAGGCGGCGGCGGGATGCGCCGGGGCGGCGGAGGCGGTCATCGTGGCGGCGGAGCGCGCTTCGCCGGCGGCGGCGCGCATCGCGGCGGGGCGTATCGTGGCGGCGGAGCGCGCTTCGCCGGCGGCGGTTATCGCGGCGGCGGCGCGTATCGCGGCGGGGCGTATCGCGGCGGTCGCTACGGGGTTGCCGGCGGACGCTACGGGGTTGCCGGCGGACGCTATGGGGTTGCCGGCGGACGCTATGGGGTTGCGGGCGGACGTTACGGGGTTGCGGGCGGACGGTATGGGGTTTGGGCCGGACGTCCGGGCTGGTATCGCTGGCCGGCCGGCGGCGCTATCGCAGCCGGCGCCGCGCTTGGCTGGGTCTCGGCGGCGGCCGCCTCTTCCTGGGCCGGTTACCCGCCGCAGCAAGGCCTATGCTGGTACTATACCGATGCGTCCCGGCATGAGGGCTTCTGGGACAGCTGCCCGTAAGAGGAAGTTCGCGGAACGCAATCGCGCCTTTTCTCTCGCGCGGGAGCCGACCGTGCGAGAGAGACCCCTACAACGATGACTCGCCAGCACGCCGCCACGCAGGCTTGCCGTGTCGGCTATCGCGCCATCGAGATCGAGAAGGACAGCATCGTACCGATCGCGGGTTATGACGGGGACCACGCTGCTCAGCGGTTTGCTCGCATGCGGCGAGCGGCGGCGATATGTCGATGAACGGTCTGCAAAAGAGAACGCGCGTGAACTGTGACGCGTCTCGGCTCCTGATCGCGCTCTTCGAACTCAAACGTTGTCCGCTTCCGTTGAAGGGGGCGCCCCTTTGAGCGTGGCTTCACGCCCCCAACGCCAGCCGGTGATTTCCGGCATGTCGTCGCCGTATCGGCAGATATACTGCTTATGCTGGATAAGCTTGTCTCGTATTGCCTGCTTGGCGTAAGCGGCCCGCGCTCCCAGCTTCGGCACGCGGTCGATGACGTCGTTCACCAGATGGAAGCGATCAAGTTCGTTGAGCGCGCACATATCGAACGGCGTCGTCGTCGTGCCCTCTTCCTTGTAGCCGCGCACATGGATGTTGGCGTGTCCGGCGCGGCGGTAGGTGAGACGGTGGATGAGCCAGGGATAACCATGGAAAGCGAAGATGATTGGCTTGTCGGTGGTGAACAGCACGTCGAATTCGGCGTCTGAGAGGCCGTGCGGGTGCTCTCGCGGCGGCTGCAGCTTCATCAGGTTGACCACATTGATGACGCGCACCTTCAACTCCGGGGCGTGACGGCGAAGCAGGTCGACGGCCGCTAGAAGTCTCCAATGTCGGCACGTCGCCGCAACATGCCATCACGACGTCGGGCTCGCCGCCGCGGTCGTTGCTCGCCCACTCCCAGATCCCGAGCCCGGCCTCGCAGTGCCTGAGCGCCTCGTCCATCGTCAGCCATTGCGGCGCTGGCTGCTTGCCGGCGACCACGACGTTGACGTAGTTCCGGCTGCGCAGGCAATGATCGGTGACTGAGAGCAAACAATTGGCGTCCGGCGGCAGGTAGACGCGAACGATCTCGGCTTTTTTGTTGATGACGAGGTCGATAAATCCAGGGTCTTGATGGCTGAAGCCATTGTGGTCTTGCCGCCAAACGTGGCTTGACAGCAGATAGTTCAGCGAAGCGATAGGCCGCCGCCACGGAATTTCGTTGCAGACCTTCAGCCACTTCGCATGCTGGTTGAACATCGAGTCGATGATATGGATGAACGCCTCATAGCATGAGAAGAAGCCGTGCCGGCCGGTCAGGAGATAGCCCTCCAACCAACCTTGGCATTGATGTTCGCTCAGCATTTCCATCACGCGCCCATCGGCGGCGAGATGGTCGTCCCACGGCAGGGTCTCCGCGTTCCAGGCGCGATTGGTCACTTCGAGAACATCCTGCCAGCGGTTGGAGTTGTTCTCGTCGGGACTGAAGAGCCGGAAGTTCCTGGACTCCAGGTTCATCTTCATCACGTCGCGCAGGAAGCGGCCCATCACCCGGGTGGATTCGGCCGTAACGGCCCCAGGCGACGGAACGTCCACAGCGTACTCGCGGAAGTTCGGCATGCGTAACTCGCGCAACAGCAGACCGCCGTTTGCGTGCGGGTTGGCGCTCATGCGGCGATTGCCTTGTGGAGCCAGTTCCGCCAGCTCAGGCCGGAGGCGGCCGGCGCCGTCGAAGAGCTCCTGAGGCTTGTAGCTCTTCATCCACTCCTCGAGAATCCTGACGTGACTGGGATTTTCGTGCATTTGGCCCATGGGGACCTGATGTGATCGCCAGTAGTCCTCGGTGCGCTTCCCGTCGATTTCCTTCGGGCAGGTCCAGCCCTTCGGCGTCCGGAGCACGATCATCGGCCAAAGCGGCCGTTCCGAGGAATCGCCCTGACGCGCGCGAGCCTTGAAGCGCTGGATGTCGCTGATCGCCGTATCGAGCGCGCTCGCCATCAGCGCGTGCATGGTCTCCGGCTCATGCCCTTCGACGAAGGTCGGCGTATAGCCATAGCCGCGGAACAGGTGATCGAGCTCCTCGTGGCTGATGCGCGCGAGGACGCAGGGATTGGCGATCTTGTAGCCATTGAGGTGAAGGATCGGCAGAACCGCCCCGTCCTTCGCGGGATTGAGGAACTTGTTGGAATGCCAGCTCGTCGCTAGAGGGCCAGTCTCCGCCTCGCCGTCCCCGACGACGCAGGTGACGATCAGTTCAGGATTGTCGAAGGCGGCTCCGTAGGCATGGGAGAGGGCGTAACCGAGTTCGCCGCCTTCGTGGATCGAGCCGGGTGTTTCCGCCGCCACATGGCTAGGGATGCCGCCAGGAAACGAGAACTGCGTGAAGAGGCGCTTCATCCCGTCTTCGTCGGGAGAGATCTGCGGATAAATCTCGCTGTACGTTCCCTCGAGATAGGCGTTCGCGACCAATGCGGGCCCGCCGTGACCAGGCCCGGTGATATAGATCATGTCGAGGTCATGCATTTTGATCAGTCGGTTCAGATGAACGTAGATAAAGTTCAAACCCGGCGTGGTCCCCCAATGCCCTAGGAGCCGCGGCTTTATATGCTCCTTCGTCAGGGAGTCCTTCAGCAACGGATTGTCGTAGAGATAGATCTGGCCGATCGAAAGGTAGTTGGCGGCTCGCCAATACGCGTCCATCAATTCTCGTTCTTTATCGGTCAGAGCGCTCTCCATTGTCGCCTCCTGCTTGTCCTGCGCCAGCCGCTTAGGCCTATCGCGCATCGCGCCTCGCTGCGGTTCCTCGGATCAGCGTCGCCTCCGCCCCGCTGCGCTCGATTGCCGCCCTGTCGGCGACGTGAAGAGAAGCGGAACGCGCTTACCGGAGTTCGTTGTCGGCGTTGTCGACGACGTCGGCCGTGTGGCTTGCGGCGTAGGCGTCGACCGCGGCGCCGATCGTTGCGAAGAAGTACGCCTCGCCGATTTCATCGAACAAGCCGAATCGCTTGAGCTTGTCCTTCACCGGGTCCTTGAGCTCGGCGAAGCACAGTTTCGTTGCTTGATTGCGGAGAGCTTTGTCGAGATCGAACAGGGAATCGGCGGCGGTCACGTCCACGCTCGTCACCGGTTCCGCGGTGACGACGAGCCATTCCACCTTGGCCGGCGCGCGCGCCGCCGCCTCGAGCACCCGCTCGCGAAAGAACTCGGCGTTCGCAAAGAACAGCGGCGCGTCCCAGCGAAACAGCAACAGTCCGGGCGTCTGCCGCGCCTGCGGATAGCGAGCGATGTCGTGGTAGCCTCTCACGCCCTCGACCTTGCCGAGCACGGCCGAGTGCGGGCGCCAGCCGTCCCACAGGAATTCGATCACTGCGACCGCGACAGACAGGCCGATGCCGGGGATCGCGCCGAACATCGTGACGCCCACGAAACATAGAATCGCGAGCCAAAACTCCCAGCGCTGGATCCGGTAAAGGCGGCTGAGGCCCCGAATCTCGATCAGGCCGATCGCGGAAGCGATCACCACCGCCGCGAGGGCCGCCGTCGGCAGATTCTCGAGAAGGCGCGGCGCGGCGAGCAACAGGAACGCGACGGCGAGCGCGCCGACGACTCCGGTCAACTGGGTGCGCGCGCCGGCGGCTTCCGCGACGGGCGTGCGCGACGAACTGCTGCTGATCGGGAACCCCCGGAAGAATCCGGCGGCGAAGTTCGCCGCGCCGAGCCCGATCATTTCCTGATTGGGATCGACGGAGGCGCCGAGCCGCGCGGCATAGGCGCGCGACAGCACGCTGGTGTCGGCGAAGGACACCAGGGCGACGGCGACGCCGCCGGCGGCCACGGCCGTCAAATCCTGGACGCCGACCGCCGGAATCGAGAAGGCCGGAAGGCCGCGGGGAAGCGGTCCGAGAGTCGAGACATTGGCGAGGGCCCGCAAATCGAACGCCTGAACGATCGCGGTGGCGCCGACGACGGCGAAAAGAATGCCGGACATTCCCTTGAACGACCGGATCGAGAGGATCGTCGCGAGCGTCCCGAGCCCGAGCGCCAACTCGACCCAGTTCGCTCGCCCGGCCAGAAGTTCGACGACGATCGACCCGAGGTCGCGGATCTCGCCGGCAGGATGGATCTTCACGCCCAGGAGCTTCGGCGCCTGGCTCGCGACCACCGCCAGCGCGATCCCGTTCATGTAGCCGTAGCGAATGGGCTTCGAGAGAAGCTCGGTGACGAAGCCGAGCCGCGCGACGCCGGCGACGATGCAGACCGTCCCGGATACGATCGCCATCATTCCGGCGAGCGCGACGGCGCGATCGGCGTCTCCAGCGGCGAGCGGCGCCGTCACACCGAGAATTACGGCCGCAAGCGACGAATCGGGGCCAAGGACCAGGATACGGCTCGGGCCGAACACGGCATAGGCGAGCAGGGGTACTATGGTCGCGTAAAGTCCGCAGACGCCCGGCAAGCCGGAGGCGACCGCGTAGGCGATCCCGACCGGCGCCAAGGCGGTCGTGAGAACCAGACCGGCCCCAAGGTCACGAACGAGCCAAGCGGGGTCGTAGGCCCGCAGCGTCTGCAGACCGGGAAGCCAGCGGCTCCAGTCCCGTTGGGTCGTGCTCTGGAGACCGGCGTCCATCGACTCGCTTTCGCCCCGTCAATTCCCTGCGGCCCGCAAGAGAAGAGCCGCCGCCACTATCAACCCTCTCCGGAAAGCTCAGCGAGAGCATCCGGGTTCTCGATCCTCCCCGCGGGGCGCATGCGAGGCCGCGTCATGCCCCAGCCGGCCAACTCGCGCCGAGCTCGGAGGCGCCCGCGCCGCATCGCCTGAGGCAGTTGAGTGCAGTGACCAGCTTGATCCCGGCAGGTCGAACGGTGTCCGTCGAAAAGAAAAAGACCGACCCTGAATGCGGGTTCGGTGCGCCGGGGATGAAGATCGAGACAAGCCCGTCGCTCAGCGCTTCGGTCTGGACGCCGAGCTGCCATCCCCCTTCCATGGGCACGAACACCACGGGGAGTTCCGCGATCCCGCTGACGCCCAGCGCGCTTGCGCTCTCCTGCTTCAGATAGTCGTAGGCGGGAATCTTCGACAGCACCGACAACTCCAATGCGTCGACAACGCGCTGCGCGGTAACCGTGCGAGCAACGAGGCCGGCGAGAAAGCAGACGAGCGCGACAAGCACGACTGACGCCACCGTCGCAGCGCCAGCGGTCAAGTCCGAAGCGGCTGGAACGTAAACAGCAACGCCATTTAAACCCTTCTTCGCGAAGTCCAACGCCTTCGCGACGATGACGGTCAGCACGACGATCGGCGCCAGCAGAAAGAGGCCGCCGACAATCGTCGTCCGCACGAATTGAGCGATCGGTTTCATGGACGATGTTCCTCCCAGTCGTTGCGTCGAGCGCTCAGCCCCGCGCTGTCACCCGCGAAAGCGGGGGTCCAGACAACCGCCGCAGGCCTTCGTTTTTCGACTCCTGGATGCCCGCCTTCGCGGGCATGACAGCGGACACCGCCTGGGTGAGCCCGTGAAAGACCCCAGCAGTCAGCGCGCGGTCAGCCTCCGAAGATTACGCGACGGAAGCGCCGCATCGCGACCGCGAAATAGACCGCCCCGATGATCAGCATCGCTACGAGCGGCTTCCATACGAGGGTGATGTCGGCGCCGCGGAAGAGCACGGCTTGGGCGAACGCGACGAAATGCGGCGTCGGGCTGATCGTCTGCATCATATACTGCAGCCAGACCGGCATGCTTTCCATTGGGGTGCTGCTGCCGGAAAGCAACTGTGTGACCATCAGCACCGGCATCGCGAGCAACCCGAACTGCCCCATCGTCGTCGCCAGCGTTCCGAGCATGATGCCAAGCGCCGCCACGACGAGAGCGTAGATCCCGGCGCCGAGCAGGAACAGCAGCAAGGAGCCGTTGATCGGCGAGCCGATCCACCAGTGCACGACGAACTGCAGCGACAGCATCGCCGCCACCAGGATGACGAGGCCGTTGGCGATCATCTTCGCCAGCATGATCTCGCTGGGCACGACCGGCATGACGAGCAGGTGTTCGACGGTACCCTGCTCGCGCTCGCGAATGAGGGCGGCGCCTGTCAGAATGACCGTCAGCAGCGTGATCTGATTGATGACCTGCGTCATCGCCGAGAACCACGACGTCTTCAGGTTCGGGTTGAAGGCCGCGCGCACGACGAGATTGATCGGCGCGCCAGTGGAGTTCTCCCTCCCGGAAATGAACCTTTGGATTTCGTTGGCGATGGCGGTCCTCAGGTAGCTCGCACCGTTGCCGGCCTGGGCGACCGCCGTCGCGTCCGCATTGATCTGGACGCCGGTCTTTCGCTGGGCCCGAATGTCGGATTCGAAGTTGGGCGGAATTTCGACGACGAACAAGAGTTCGCCCTTGTCCATCTTGCTGTCGATCTGGGACGCGCTGATGAGCACAGGCGGCTGGAAGGTGGGGCGCCTGAGCCCCTCGGCGATCTGCCGCGAAAGGTCCGAGCCGTCCTCGTCGACGATTCCGACCGAGAGATTGGTCGCCTCGGTCACCGCGCCGGTCGCGACGGTGTTCACCGAGATGCTGAAGGCGTAAGCGACCAGAACCAGCATGGTCGGGTCCGCCCTTATGCTTCTGAGCTCCTTGATCACGAGGCGGAAGACGTTGACGACATGGCCGCCGAACGTCAGCGGTTTGGCTTCTGCGAGGCGCGGCGTCGCAGCCGAGGGAACCGACGTCATCTCATGCCTCCTGTTTGCGGAGCAGGAGAAGCGACAGCGCGAGGAACGCGAGAGCGATTATCGTGATCGCCGCGACATTGCGCCAGAGGTCGAGCATCCCCAGCGCCTTGGCGAACACGCCCACGGTGATCGGCTGATACCAGGCCGAAGGAAACGACAGCCCGAGGATCCTCGCCGTTCCCGACAGGGACGACACCGGCGCGAAAAGTCCGGAAAAGTTGACCGCCGGAACGATCGAGAGAATCGCCGTCGCGAACACCGCAGCGACCTGGGTGCGTACGAACGAGGAAATGAGCTGACCGAACCCGGTCGTGGCGAAGACATAGACCACGGTGCCGATCAGCAAGGTCAGGAACGGCCCCTTGATCGGCACGTTGAATATGAAGGTCGCCATAAGGAACAGGAAGACAAAATTCACCAGCGCCACCGCGACATAGGGGAGCTGCTTGCCGATGAGGAACTCAAACTTGGTGATTGGCGTCGAGCGGAAATTGGCGATCGAGCCGGTCTCCTTCTCGCGCACGACCGCGATCGCAGACATGATCGCGGGGATCAGACACAGCATCAGCATGAAGACGCTCGGAACCATGGCGTTAACGCTGAGGAAGGCCTGGTTGTAGCGGAAGCGCGTCTCGATGTTGTCTTCGTTCCACGCATTCGGCGCGCCGGCGCGGCGCACCTCGCGCTGAAGCTCCTCGCCCTGCTTACGCGTCACCCCGTTGACGTAGTTCTTCGCCGTTTCGCCGCGGAACGTCATCGCGCCATCGACCGTCGCGTCCACCTCTGGCTTGCGGCCGTTCGTGAGGTCGCGGCCGAACCCAGAGGGCACCTCGACGACAATCTGGGTGGCGCCGCTCTTGAGGCGTCGCTCCGTCTCCGCGGGAGACGTAATCGGCGGTTGCATGGAAAAGTAGTGGGAGCCCTCAAACCCCTGAAGCAGCTCCCGGCTTTGCGGCGTGTCATCCTGATCGAACGCCGCCGTCTGCAGATTTTCGATATCGAACGAAATGCCGTAGCCGAACGCGAACATCAAAATGATTGGGCCAAATACGGCGAAGGCCATTCGGATCGGGTCGCGCAACAGTTCGACCGTTTCGCGGCGTGCGTAGGCCCACAGGCGCGCCAGCTCGAAGTGCTTCGGGGGCAGGAGCGGTTCCGTCTCGGCCGTTTCGGCGCCCGGCTGCGGAGCCTCGATCTTTTTCGACCGATCGATTCCGGCCGCCTCCGCCAGGTACCCGACGAACGTATCCTCCAGCGAACCGCCGCCGCGCTCCTCGACCAATTCGAGCGGCGCGCCGACGGCGAGAACCTTTCCCGCGTGCATGAGCGAGATGCGGTCGCAACGTTCGGCCTCGTTCATGAAATGGGTCGTGACAAAAATCGTCACGCCGTCGTCGCGCGAGAGGTCGATCAGCGTGCGCCAGAACGCGTCGCGCGCGATCGGGTCGACGCCCGACGTCGGCTCGTCGAGAATGAGAATGGAGGGCTCGTGCAGCACTGCGACCGCGAGCTGGAGACGCTGCTTGATGCCGAGAGGCAGACTGTCCGGTCGCGTGTTGACTGCGCCCTTCAGATCGTAGCGCTCGAGCAATTGCTCGAGCCGGCCCGCGATCTTTTCCCGCGGCAAGTGATAGAGCTGCGCATGCAACTCGAGATTCTGCCCAACCGTCAATTCGCCGTAGAGCGAGAACGCCTGCGTCATGTAGCCGACATTGCGCCGCGCCTCCATGTCGCTTGAGCCCATCGGCTGGCCGAACAGTTTGCACCAACCGCTGGTCGCCGGCAGGAACCCCGTCAGCATCTTCATCGTGGTCGACTTGCCGCAGCCGTTGGAGCCGAGAAAGCCGAAGATCTCGCCGCGGGGAATTTTGAAACTGACGTGATCCACGGCGATGAAGTCGCCGAACTGCCGCGTCAACCCCTCTGCCTCGATCGCGGGCGTTTCGTCGGGCGAGGCCACGCGAGGACGCACGACAACCTTCTTGTGCAGGGACCGCTTGGCCTCGGGCATCAGCGCGATAAACGCCTCGTCCAGATTGGGCTCGCCGGTCTTGGCAAGCAGCTCCTTGAGGGTCCCGGTCGCGATGATCTTGCCGTCGTCCATCGCCATCAGCCAGTCGAAGCGTTGCGCCTCGTCCATGTACGCGGTCGCGACGATGACGCTCATTTGCGGGCGCCGCGCGCGAATCGAGTTGATCAGGTCCCAGAACTGACCGCGCGACAGCGGATCGACGCCGGTGGTCGGCTCGTCGAGAATGAGGAGGTCGGGATCATTGATGAGCGCGCAGCACAGGCTCAGCTTCTGTTTCATGCCGCCCGAGAGCTTGCCGGCGGGGCGGGCCTCGAACTTTTCCATCGCGGTCGCGGTGAGCAGTTCCGTGATGCGCGCTCGCCGCTCCGCCGCGCCCTGTCCAAACAGGCGGCCGAAGAAATCGATGTTCTCGAACACGCTCAGGGTCGGGTATAGATTGCGTCCGAGCCCCTGCGGCATATAGGCGATGCGGCCGCGGATATCCCTCAAGTTGCGGGGATTGCCGACGTCCTTGTCGAAAACGATGACCTCGCCCTGCTGAATCTTCCGCACCCCCGCGATGAGCGCGAGCAATGTGGACTTGCCCACGCCATCCGGCCCAATGACGCCGACCATGATGCGCGCGGGAATGTCGATGCTGACGTCATTGAGCGCAACCGTCGCGCCGTATCGGTGCGATGCGTTCGTAACCCGTGCGATGGGTCCGTTGATCATTTGGCGTCGGGCGTTTTCGTTGTTGAGGTCCCGGTGTCGGGCGCTTGGGCGGCGGGCGCTTGAGCGGCGGGCGCCGCAGCCTGCGGCGTCGTCGGGCCGGGGGCCTTCGTTTCAGGCGGCGTCGGAAGCTTGACCTGAAGGTCGGCAGGCCACACCAAGTCGGTCTTCGTTCGCACGAAGCCCAAGCCGCGGACGCCGGTCTTCACGCGGGTGTAGAACTGCCCGAGAACCTGCGGATCGACCTTGAGCTTGAGGCGAAACATCAGCTTCGCCCGCTCGTCTTTGGTTTCGACGGTTTTGGGCGTGAACTGCGCGTCCGCGGCGACGAAGCTCACCGACGCGGGAACGACGAAATCGGGAACGGGATCGAGGATGATGCGGGCCTCGTCACCCATGCCAACTCTGCCAGCCTCCGCTGCGGGCAGGAAGATGGTCATATAGACGTCGGTGAGATCGAGGATCGTGACGATCGGCGCTCCCGCGGCGACGACCTCGCCTGCGCGAGCGAGTTGGTATTGCACCCTTCCGAGGCGTGGCGCGACTAAGGTGAGATCCTTGATGATCGCTTGGATGCGTTCGACCTCCGCTTCCGAGTTCTTGATCGTGGACCGTGCCTGATCCCGCTGGGCGGTGACGGATTTGACCGCTGCGTCCGCCGCATCGTAGTTCCGTTTACGCTGCTCGTAGATCTGCTTTGTTATGTATCCGCTCTTGAGCAGCTGCGCCCCGCGCTCGAAATCGGATTTGGCGAATTCGAGAGCACTCTGGCGCGAAGCGATTTCCAACTCGGCGGCCGTCAAAGCGTCCTTAGCGTGTTGCACGTTGGCCTGCGCGGATCGCAATTGCGCTTCGTATTCCGGAGAGGTAATGCGCGCGATCACCTGCCCGGACGTCACGTTGGAGCCCTCCTCCACCGTCACCTCGGCGAGCCGTCCCGCATACTTGGAGGAAACGTCGACCTGTGTCGCCTCAAGGCGTCCGTTCGACTTGACGATGCCTGTCGGCATGGTCTCGCCGCGCAATCGCGCGATCAAATCGCGGATCATCGATTGCGCGTTCGCCTCGGAGATGAATCCGACGCCATTCCAGGGGATGGGTTGCCCCGACAGCGAAATCGCGACGCTGACGGCGAGTAACGCGGTTAGGAGATGGGCCGTGCCGACGCGAAGCATCATGCGAGACTCCGGCTTGTCGAGGGATTCCGACCAGCGCCCCGATCACGCTGCGGCCGTGCCAACTCGGCTCAAGATATCCAAATCCGGCGCCAAGCACCCAACCTACCATTACGGAAAATCATCGCCGCCGATCGAATCCCAGACGCGCTGTTGCTTCCGACCCGGATTGCCAAAGACGCGGCGGAGCTTCGACGACTTCGACGGCGCCCAATTTGCCGTCTGATCCGAGCAGGAGTAGATTTCGACTACTATAGCGAAATCCAAGCAAAGCTCAAGGAGGAGGTGGCAGTGGACATTGCGCCCCTTGATGCAAAGCTCAAGCGCAAACCCTACGAGCGCGAGCTGGCCAAGTTGCATGCCGAACTCGTCAAGCTGCAGCTATGGGTCGTGAAGAACGGATTGAAAGTCTGCGTCGTCTTCGAGGGCAGGGACGGCGCGGGAAAGGGCGGCGTCATCAAGGCGATCATCGATCGCGTGAGTCCGCGTGTATTTCGCGTTGTCGCGCTTCCCGCTCCGACCGAGCGCGAGAAATCGCAAATGTACCTGCAGCGCTACATGCGACATCTGCCGGCCGCGGGCGAAATCGTGATCTTCGACCGTAGCTGGTACAACCGCGCCGGCGTCGAACGGATTATGGGCTTCTGCTCGACGGATGCGGTGAAGCGGTTTCTCGTGGTGACGCCCGCGGTCGAGAAGGCGTTCATCGACTCCGGGATCATTCTTCTGAAATATTGGTTGGAGGTGAGCCAGGAGGAGCAACAGCGTCGGCTGGAGGCGCGAATCAACGACGGCCGGAAAGTCTGGAAATTGTCGCCGATGGACCTGAAGTCCTATCAACATTGGTACGACTACTCGCGCGCCCGCGACGAAATGTTTGCAGCTACGGATTCTTCGTGGGCGCCGTGGTTCGTCGTGCGTTCCGACGACAAGAAGCGCGCGCGGTTGAACGTCATCTCCCACCTTCTGAGCAAAGTCCCGTACGAAGACCCTCCACCCGATAAGACGAAACTGCCGAAGCGGCAGAAGGCCGATGGCTACAAGGACCCGGACTACCCCTATAAATACGTGCCCGAAAAAGACTGGGGTTCCGAATGATACGCCGAACGTCGAAGGCGTGCCGCACGGGCGCCGCGCAGATCGATAAAGGCCCGGATCGGCTCAAGGAAATATTCGAACTCCCGCTTGGCGGGCTGCCGCCGCGTATCGTGACACGCCGCCGGCGGTTCGACGGCGACATGTCGACTCCTCGACAGGCGGCCGGATAATTCAGACGACGAGCTCCAATGTGCGGCGGGCGATTAGCCGCTCCTCGTCGGTTGGGATGGCCCAAATCGAGACGGCCGAGTCATCCGCGCTGATCCGGTTCTCGCCCCTGGCGTTGCGTTCGGGGTCGACGACGGCGCCGAGCCATCGCGAGCCCTCGACGACCTCCGCGCGAGTCCGAGAATCGTGTTCGCCGATTCCGCCCGAGAAGACCAGCACGTCGATGCCGCCCAGCGCGGCGGCGAGCGACCCCAGCTCCCGCACGATGCGATAGACGAACAGCGCAATCGCCTCACGAGCGGCGGGCTCCGCCGAGGCGCGCAACGCTCGCATGTCCGAGGATATTCCGGAGACGCCAAGCAGACCGGACTGACGATAGATCACGTCTTCGATCGCCGCGACGTCCATGCCATGTTCTCGGATCATATAGAGGATGACGCCAGGGTCTAAGGCGCCGCAACGCGTGCCCATCATGAGCCCGTCGACTGCGGTGAATCCCATCGTGCTCGCGACGCTCCGGCCGTTCTTGACGGCGCACAAACTGGCGCCGTTGCCGAGATGGCCGATGACGACTCTCGCCTCCGCGAGCTCGGGGCTCAATTCGCGCAGACGGCCAACGAGATATTCGTACGACAATCCATGAAAGCCATATCGCCGAACACCTTCTGCTGCGAACCTCCGAGGCAGGGCGAATGCCTGCGCCAGCCCTGACTGGGCGCAATGGAAAGCGGTGTCGAAGCATGCGACCTGCGGCATCTCGGGCGCGGCGTTCATGACGGCTCGTATCGGGGCGAGGTTGTGCGGTTGGTGCAGCGGCGCCAACGGCTCGAGCTTCGACAGGTCGACCAGCACGTTCGGCGTCACGCGGATGGGTCGATCGTAATGTATGCCGCCGTGGACCACGCGGTGGCCAATGCCGACGATGACGGTCTCGGGGATCAACGCTCGGACACGGGCGATAATCTCCCGCACGGCCGTCGCGTGATCAAAGCCTTTCGCCGGCCAAGCATCGCTTCCGATGACATTGCCTTGCGCGTCGGCGATCTTCAGGCGCGGCGCGACGCCAATTCCGTCGATCTGCCCTCGGAGCGAAATCGGGGCCTCGCTCGTCGCGCCGTAGACGGCGAACTTGACGCTGGACGACCCTGCGTTGATCACGGCGATGCATTTCGTCATGAGCGACCTCCGGCAGTGGGGACCGGGCGCCTCTTCGATCGCTTCGGCGGGACGCGTCGGCTTCTCGCGTCGCCGCTCACGCGACGAGATTGACTCCGCCGTCAACGTAGACCGTACCGCCCGTAATGCGTCTGGCGAGCGGCGTCGCCAGATACGCGCAGGCGTAGCCGACATCCATGATGTCGACCAGCTCGCCGAGAGGCGCCTTATGGGCGGCTTCGTTCAGCATAAGCTCAAAATCCTTCAGGCCTGACGCCGCCCTGGTTTTCAAAGGGCCAGGAGAGATTGCGTGCACGCGGATTTTTTGCGGGCCGAGTTCGTACGCCAAATATCGGCAGGCGGCTTCCAAAGCCGCCTTCACCGGGCCCATGACATTGTAGTTCGCAACCACGCGGTTGGCGCCGAGATAGCTCATCGCGAACATTGTGCCGCCATCGGTCATCAGCGGCGCCGCTAGCTTCGCCATTCTCACGAACGAGTGGCAAGAAATATCCATCGCGTTCGCGAAACCTTCGGCGGAGCAGTCAAGAAGCCCGCCTTGCAGATCATGCTTCGGGGCGAATGCGATCGAATGGACGAGGATGTCCAATCGACCCCACGTCTTGCGGATCAAATCGAAGATCGCCTCCAACTCGCCGGGAACGGAAACGTCCACCGCGCCGGTGATCGACGCCTTGAGTTCCTGGGCCAGCGGCTCGACGTGGCGCCGCGCCTTTTCGTTCAGCCATGTGATCGCAAGCTCCGCGCCAACATCGCGGAACGCCGTTGCGCATCCGTAGGCTATCGAGTCGCTATTCGCCACGCCGATGACAAGAGCTTTTTGACCGGCAAGGACGGGTCGAATGTTTTCCGCATTCATCGGGCGCGCCCTCAGGTAATCGCCGCCGACGCGGAACTACGCCTCGCAGCCGCGATCAGGACCGCGACAGCGCAAGACGCGAGGCGACTGAGCAGGGAGTCCGCGCGGCTGGTCAGAATGACCGGAACCCGCGCGCCGAGCACGATTCCCGCGGCATCGGCCCGCGCCAGGAAAGACAGGCTCTTGGCCAGCATGTTGCCCGCCTCGAGATCGGGAACGACAAGAACATTGGCGCGGCCCGCGACGGGCGAAACGATCCGCTTGACCGCGGCCGCCTCTGGACTGATTGCGTTGTCGAGAGCGAGCGGACCGTCTAGCACCGCGCCGGTGATCTGGCCCCGCTCGGCCATCTTGCACAACGCCGCGGCTTCGATCGTGGACGGCACCTTCGATGTGACCGTCTCCACGGCGCTGAGAATCGCGACGCGCACCTCCGCCGAGCGCATCGCGTGAGCCAGATCAATCGCGTTCTGAACAATGTCGACTTTGGCGTCCAGGTCAGGCGCGATATTGACCGCCGCGTCGGTGATGATCAGCGGATCGGGGTGGCCCGGCACGTCCATGATGAAGCAGTGGCTGATGCGGCGACTGGTTCGAATGCCGGTGTCCTTAGAAACAACGGCGCCCATCAACTCGTCGGTATGCAAGCTTCCCTTCATGAGGGCTTCAGCGCGGCCGCCGGCGACCAGTTCCACTGCCTTGGCCGCCGAGTCGTGGCTGTGCTTGGATGCGACAAACTCCATCGCGCCGATTTCGACGCCCGCGTTTGCTGCGACCGATTGGAGGCGGGCGATCGGAGCGACCAAAATGGGCTCGACAAGGCCGAGCTTCATGGCCTCGACGGCTCCGCGAAGCGAAACGTCGTCGCAAGGATGGGCGATCGCGACTTTGATCGTTGCTTCCTTTTGCGCGGTTGCGATCAAGCGATCGTATTTCTCATGCGCAAGCGTGGGAGCTCGATCCATCGTCTCAACCCCTCGCAATTGAGCGTCCGCCGATTGCCGACGTCTCGGCGCCCAGCAGCGCTTCGATGCGCGCAAAGCGCGCCTTGCTCTCGCCCTCCAGGGGACCCTGCGCGGACGCCACCCGACGAAGAGCCTTCAATGCTGTCGCCGCCTCTGGCCCGTGGGGATTCAACAGACTGGGCAGCGCGTTGATCGCGCGCTCCTCGTCGAGCAGGACGAGTTGCATCTGCTCTCTCGCCATGGCTTTGAGATGCGGTAGGCTGGCCCGATCGCCCGCCGCACGGGCGTCGCGGATGATCCGGAGCATGCGAAATCCGCGCTCGTCGATGGCGCCCTCCGGCAGGCGAATGTAAATCAGCGCACGCAGCGTCGCCTCCGCCGCGTCGCCTTTCTCGAACCGCTGCTCCAGATCCGACCGAAGTTCCGCCGTCGCCGTCTCTCGAGCCAGATCACGCTCGATTCGATGCGGGGGCGCGGACCGCTGTTCGCCGAGACCGACCATAGTCTGTAGCAAAGGCGATCCATAGCTGCTCAGAAAGAACGCCTCCGTCATGCTGTCGTGGATTTCGCCCCAGGTCTGCAGACAGGTCGTGATCCAAGACGACGCGGCCTGTTCGATTGCACGGAACGGATTTTCCTTGCCGATCGGCATGCGGTGCGTGCGAACGGCGTCCGCGAGCGGCTTCGTCGCCAACATCAGAGGGTTCTTATCGGACAGCAAACCGAACCGCAGCCTGTGCGGATGAAGGGCGCGCATCGCTTCGGCGATGGGATCGGTTGCCAGCGAGCGGATCGCGGGTTGCGCGATGGTGCGATAAAGGCCGAGATTCACTTCGGAAACGCGCGCCGCCGTCGCAAAGCGCATCTCGTCGGCGGCGTCGTTGCCGCCGAGTGCGCGGATATCGGCCAAGGTGCGCCGTTCCAGACGGAAAAGATATTTTCCGCCAATCAATTCAGGGTTCACGGTGTTGCCGTCGATGTCCGAAATGACAGCTTCGTAGAGGCCGGGCGGAGTGACGTCGATCAAGTCCATGCAAGAGACGAACTCGCCATGCTCCTTCGCGGCGACCTTCCCCGAAACAAAGATGCCGAGGTGGCCGATGCTCTCATGGATCGCGTAGATGATCGTCTGGCCATTGGCGACGATTTCGTTGACGTCGTCGTACAGATCGAGGATCCAATCCAGGGCCTGCTGTGGCGGCGTGATGTTGTCGCCCCAGGAGCAGAACACGATGATCGGCGACTTGATGTTGCGTAGATCGATCCGCAAACCGTCAGACGTGCGGATCTGGCCCGTGGACAGCTTGTCGCCCACAAACAGATTGTCGGCGATCCACTGCATCTCTGCGGCGTTCAGCAACACCGGGCTGCCCCACCAGGTTTCGAACTCCAGGAAGCGCTCCACCTCGGTATCGACCTTGGAATAGACGTTGTATGCCTTGGTCCAGTACGTGTTCGCCGGATTGAGCGACTCGAAGTTAGCAACCAAATGCGCGCCGTCGAATACGCCATTGCCAAGATCGCCCGCCAGCGCGGTCATCCAAGTCCCGCCGAGGACGCCGCCCGTGTAGCGCATCGGGTTCTTGCCGCGGACCCCCGCCCAATACGACAACGGCGAGCCGGCGAGCATGATCGGACCCGCGAGGTCGGGGTTGAGCGCGGCCATGATCATGGTCTGCCATCCGGCCTGACAATTGGCGACAACGATCGGCTTTCCCTCGGCCTCCGGATGCCGCGCGGCGACTTCGGCGATGAAGATCGCCTCAGCGCGACAGACGTCCTCGATAGTCTGTCCGGGCATCGGATTGGGCAGGAAGCCAATGAAATAGCAGGCGTGCCCCGCCTTCAGCGCCTCGCCGATTTCGCTTTCCGACTTCATCCCGCCAATGCCCGGTCCGTGTCCGGCGCGCGGATCGACGACCACGACTGGCGGCTTGGCGGGATCGATCTTGCCCCCTACAGGCGAAAGGACCCGCACGAGGAGATAATTGACCGGACGCTCCAGCGTCCGACCGTCGCGAATAACTTCAGCGGGAAAGCTGAGGACATGCGGCGCCTCTCGAGAGGCCCGCTCTATGTACGTGTCGCCTCGCTCCCGCAGGGTGTCGAGAACCAGGATCGAACGTTGCCACGCGTCAACCCAGTATTCTTGAATCGCGTTGAAGTTCGACGTTGTCTCGTCCATGGCTGTCTCCCATCTGAGAGAGCCTAGGGAGGCGGCCGTGCGCGAGCCGACAAAATATATTTACACTCGCGGACGACCCGACACTTGATTTGGATCAAGCGTTAGGAGTGTGTCTTTAGTTTTTCATTGTCGTGTGTCGCAAAAAAGGCGCCTCTCGCGTGCTCCATAGGATGGAGCACGCCGCGCGTCGTCGTCGGTCGCGACCCGGCGATGTCGCAAACATTTGCGGGCTAAGCGCGCGCCATACTCGCGCGATCTGGAAGCGCTGGGGAAGTCTTGGTCGAGCCGGGAGATCGGACCTTGAACGACCTCACTCAGTTTTCGGTTACAGAAACATTGCGCGATGGGCGTCGGGTGGAGATTCGCGCACAACGACCCGGAGACAGGGACGGTCTCCAGACAGCAATCCGCCGGACTAGCTCCGAGTCTCTCTATCGTAGATTTTTCGGCGTGAGGCGCGAGTTTTCCGACAAGGAGGCGTCGCGCTTCCTCGAGATCGACTTCATCAGCCAGGTCGCGCTCGTCGTCGTCGCCGCGGAAGACAGCGGTCCGAACATTATCGGCGGCGGTCGCTATGTGGTCGTGAAACCCGGCCAGGCCGAAGTCGCGTTCGCGATCGTCGACGAATATCAAGGGCAGGGCCTAGGCAGCGCATTGATGCGGCATTTGACGACGATCGCACGAGCGGCCGGATTGAAGGAAGTTATCGCCGAGGTTTTGGCGGAAAACGCCGCGATGCTCAAGGTGTTTGAGAAGTGCGGTTTGCCGATACGTAGGCAAAGCGAGCAGGACGTCGTCCATGTCGAACTGCATCTCGGGTAGCGCCGGCGCTGAGAAGGCCCTTGTCATGCCGTTCAAGGGTTGTCGCGCCGTTGGCTGTCCACTGGCCCAGGCGAAGCAACCGGTTTGACGCCCACCACGACGCATTGCTCGCAGGTCAGAGGGCCGCGAAGTCTGTCAGGATGGCCGCCGACGATCATCTCATCAGCGCAAGATTCCGCCAGAAATGTTCCAGGCTATCCGTGCCGCCAAAGAGCGTCGTGAAGTTCGTCGAATCCACGAGCACGATGTCGCCGGCGCGCCGTTCGGTTGGCGGCATCCAGAGCAGGCAGTTGAACTCCGTGTTGCCGGCTGCGGTGAAAGGGTGCGGGCGCTCGCGATCGATAGGCTGGCGCGCAAGCATTTGAACCGCCTTGCCGTCCTTATCGGTGACTTCGTAGTGCGGCAAGTGCGGATGGAAGTTCAACGTTGGCACGTCCTTGAGCAGTCCCAGCTTGTCGATGTCGCGAAAAGCCGTCAGGGGCGCGATGTCCTTTGTGCCTTTGACCAGCGCCGGACGGAGTCCATACGTATTGTGCACCGGAACCTCGAGCGCCTTCATCAGAGAACGCGTATATTGGCCGAAGCGCTGCTGGCGCGGAACGAGCGCGTCACCGTGGTGGAGATATTCCATCTGGCGCTGTTTGAAGTCGCTGGTGAAGCCGACGTCATGGTGCGGCGCCAGCAGCAGGCACGTGCCTTCGCGCTTGAGCCACTCGCGGATCGCTGAGACTTCCTCCGGGGCGGCGTCCTGCTCGGAGAGAAGGTGGTCCAATCCGAACACCATGAGCGTGTCCGTGTCGGCGAGGATCCGCTCGTCGATCGGCAGCTTGTAGCCTGCCTGGTCGATGCGCTGGAAGATCGCGACCGGGTGACCGGTCACTTCGCCGGCAATTGTCTGGAAGCTGAGCGTTGAGCGGTGAAAAAGTTCGAGCGTGCCGGCGATCCCTTGAAGGAATTGCGCCGCGCTCCACTCGGGCGTCTCGTAGGCCGGCCACAGGACGTTGCGGACCTCGGTCATCGTCGAGAAGCGGTTTTCCATCGCCGCGGGGTCACGCTGGGCTTCCCATGGATAGCTCCATGTCCAGTAGATGCTCAGACGGCGTTTGCCAGTGTGTTCGCGGGGGATGTGGTTCTGATTGTAGGTGCGCGCTGAGGATGTCGTACTCATGTTTCTTCCCTTCGGATTTCTTACATTTTTCGAACCTCGGTTTCGCGGATGTCAGGAAGCGCCGCGAGATAGCGAAGTGCCTTGAGGCCCGGGAGGAAGAAGTACGCGCCGCCTCTCAAGGTCGTGAAGGCTGGCAAGCCAGTGATTGTCTTGCGGATCGGCCGTTTCGGAATTTTGAATTCCAGCTTGCCGTCCTGCGTGCCGATGATCGGGTCGCGCTCGTTGCGCAATTCGTGAAAGTTCCGATCATTCACCCACACGTTTTGTGCAAACTCGAACTGCCGGATCAGACTCGCGCAGATTACGAACGCCGCAATGCCGCGCTCCAAGCCATCATCCGGCGCATCCTCGGGCAAAGGGGGGCCGTAGGTGGCGCCGCGGCGAATCATGCGGCGACGATTCATGTTTGCCGCGGTGTCGCGAGGATTCATGCGCCGCATGTGCGCGCCGAGCGGCACGGCATAGCCGTGAGGGTCCATCTCTTTATAGGCAAAGTCGTTGTTGCGTTGCGGGTCCGCGCCAAGCGCGGGATCGTCCTTCTCCGGCGCCAGCACGAGTGGCGCCCCGCTGCGCCAGCGGCCCATCAACTTCGCTGCGATCAATTCCTGTTCTTCGCGCGTCTTGCCGTGCTCTCGGAGAAAATCGCGGAATTTGCCGACATGCTCCTCCAGGCGCCGATAGGCCATGTAGCTGCCATTGCGCGACAGAATTTCGGGCTGCGGCAGATTGGCCGGCGGGCCGTCTTCGTCTGGGTATCCAAGAATAAACTCGCCCGGTTTGAGAGGATCGCCGGAGCCCGGCGTCGGCGCCTCGCCGCTCCCTTCCATGACGGGCTGCGAGAGCCGGTCACGATAGCCAAAATGGTCGTGCGCGTAGTCGAGCGGCGGCGTCGCCTCCAGGTCCAGCGTCGAGAGCGTCGCCACCCCTTCGCATCGGGCGACGAGGTTGTCGTGCTCAAGCTGGCGCCGCCGGTGCTCCGCTGCGTCGCGGGTAAAGAGAATCGTGATGGCATGGAGGTCGGGGCGGGCGAGACCGCCGACCCAGTTGTCAGGATGGTTCGAGCCGCTGTCGCCGAGCATTTCCGCGCGGGCGACCATTCCTTGCTTGAACTCTTCCGGGAACGTAGCGAGCGACGCTTCGTCTAAGCCAAGTGCGCGCAAGCCATTCCAGGTGAAGGCCACTGTCACCCAGCTATTGTCGCGGTCGACTGACGCCCGCATCGCTGCGGCCGAATGCACCTTTTCCAGGATCTCCTGGAGCCAGGCCCGACCGCCCGACGGATTGCGAAACGAAAGGAATTCGTATCGCCCTTTCAGCGCGGGCGCACGCGTCAGCAGGATGTGCTGGATGTCGTCATGCTCAAGCATCGCCTGCTCCGCGGCCGATCACTGCATCTGGTCGAGCATGTTGGAGAATGCAGCCTTCAGCCTAAGCGCTTTTTTGATCTCGTCCGCGCTCACGAAGGGATATTCGCCGTATTCCAGGAAACTCGGCCGCTGATGGTCGCGGACGAATTTGACGAACGCCGACGGATTCGTTTTCCAATCCCTAGGAAACCCCTCCAGATTTTCGAAAACGGTGTTGAGGCCGGTCGCCGCAAAAAGACCGACAGCGTCCTCGGTGTACTTGTCGAAGTCGGTGTCGAAGATGCCCATGTACTGGAAGTAGGTTTCCCCTTTGATCTCGAAGAGGTTCCATCGGAGATAGTGCAGCTTGAGCACAGCAAGAACGTCGGGCTGGCCGCCCACCGCCGCTTCGATGTTCTTTGCGTATTCGTAAAAAACATCTTCCCGCCCCGGGATGATCTTTGCGATGATAGAGAAGCCATAGCATGCAGGAGTTTTGGGAAAGATCGGGCCGTATCGACCCTGTTCCACCTTGTCCTTGAAGATTCCCCCCTTTGGGATCGCCATCGCGGCTGGCTTCATCCATTCGTCCTGCTTCGATGTGCCTGACATGGTCTGTGCCTTCTCTCGTTGCGCCTAGAGTTTCGTATGGGTCTCTTGCTCCACGTTTTTGTTCGCGGGCTCCGCTGCGCCAGCGATAAAGAGCCGCGCCACGCGATTCACGGGGCCGCGCAGAATGGCATACGGTACGAGCGCCAACAGCGTCGCGGTGAACAGGAGTTCGAGTGGATAGATGAATTTGTGAGTGATGAGCTGGTAGATTGCGTCAAGGGCCACAGCAACCAGGAACGGCGTCGCCATGTCCTTCCAGCCGCTGTGGAGCAATTGCCAGCGGTATCCCCGATTTGTAACGGCGGCCCACAGAAATGCGGGGCGATTTCCTTTCGCGTCCCTCATGCCGGCGCGGACCGCGAGCAGGGTGGCGATCGTGGGCTGAAGGATGAAACGCAAGTTCAGACTTCCAGCCGGCCGGGCGAGGAAGTTATCCCAGCCGCGCGCAATCATGTCGATGATGATGCTCATGTCGGCTTGCATCTCCGTTAGCGGCCGATCTGCGATCTTCGCTATGGCTCAGACGGGAACGGCGGCGAGCTTGGAAGTCTTCCGCGAGCTTGTCGTAACGCGGCGCGACGCCGCGGAAATTTTCAGACGCAGGCGTCTCGAGGCTTTGGGGCAGCAGTCCCAGAAACCATGACGCTGCCCAAGTGTCTGTAGTGCGAAAAGATAATCGGCAGGACGCTCCAGCGTCCGGTCGTCGCGGATCCGTTCGGCGGGAAGGCATGAGTCCATGCGGCGCCTCTTGAGAGGCGCGTTCGATGTAGTTCTCGCCGTGCTCCCGCAGGGTGTGGAGAATCAGGATTGAGCGTCGCCACGCGTCCACCCCGTACTCTTGGATCGCGCTGAAGCACCGACGTTGTCTCGGCCATGGCTATCTCCCATCTGAGAAAGCCCGAGAAGGCGGCCGAGCGCGAGCCGACAAAACTATATTCTACACCCGCGGACGACCGAACGCTTGATTTGAATCAAAAGTGCGGGAGCACTTCTCTATTTAGCTTTTCATCGTCGTGTGTCGCAAAAAAAGGCCGACCAAAGCTCGCGAAATCGGCCTGCCGGTTGGCCCTGCGCAACGAAGGGTCGCGAGGGTGAGCGGAACCATCGACTAAGCGACATCGCGGACTTTTGGGTCGAGCGCGGGCGGCGACCGAACGCGTCAACAGCCGCAGCCCGTGCGCGGCGCAGCGACCGGGCCAACTCGGATTATTCGCGCCCCGCTCGCCAACCCTCGTTCTGATAGCGATCTGTCAGTCCAAACTCTCTTTTCAAAGCGGCGAACAATCTCAACAGAGCGCTCTCGTCTTCTATTGAATGCGCGCGAAGCGCAAGTTTCGTATCGGCGGCGCTTTGAAACGCAGCAGTAGCCAGCGAATAAAATTCTGCGCCGCGTAGGAAGCGTCCGCTCGCGATTTCGCCCGCGCGCTGGCCCACTTGATCGGCAGGGACGTCGCCATCGAAGTACCGAGTCAGCAGTTCAGTCAACAATCGCTTCGTGCGGATTAGACGTCGTCGGTAGATGAAGAAAATGGATAGGAAGATCACCGCGAAAATCGCTCCGCCGATCCCAACCGTCATGTCGGCCATGAGTCAGCCTCCGTTCCGTCCTGTCCTCACTCAGTGAGGATCATCGAAGTCGCACGCGCATCCAGTATCGTCCGAGACGCGCTGAGCCTGGCGAGGCCTCGTGATCTGGTGGCCCAATGCCGCGTCATGTTCTCGTCTTCGTCTGTGGATTCGGACGACTCTGCCGGCGTGGCGCCAAGTGCGCAGCGCGCCGGCGGCGACGAAGTATCTGGCTTAGACCCTGTATCCGAATGCGCATCGTCGGCCATGCATGATCGAAGACCTTCGCGCTTCATCGACCACGTTACAACTATCGGGCGATAACGGCGATTCCGAGCCAAGGCGGCACAGTCATGGCGGGAAGCGTGCGCTTTCTGCGCCCCATCGAGGGTACGTTTCCGAGCGCCGACCTTTGCGTGTAACTGCCCGCTCGCAGGTCCGCCCGGTTCATGCTCCTAAACCAAAGTTGAACGCGGTTGAACAAAAGGATTATCTCTCGATACGGCGCAGCATAGACCGTCTGGTTTGAAATCCGGGAGGATCGAGATCAGGCGAAAAAGGGAGCGAGACCATGAAAACCGTCGCGGACCAATTCGCCGAAACGCTCGCCGCAGCCGGCGTCAAACGGATTTATGGCATCGTGGGCGACAGCCTGAACGGGCTGACCGACGCCTTGCGCCGCCAGGGCAAGATCGAATGGGTGCATGTGCGCCACGAGGAAGTCGCGGCCTTCGCGGCCGGCGCCGAGGCGCATCTGACCGGCGAGCTCGCGGTTTGCGCCGGCAGTTGCGGACCCGGCAACCTGCATCTCATCAACGGGCTATTCGACTGCCACCGCTCCCGCGCGCCGGTGCTTGGAATTGCCGCGCAAATTCCATCGACGGAGATCGGCTCCGGATATTTCCAGGAAACCCATCCCGAGACATTGTTCAAGGAGTGCAGCCATTACTGCGAGCTGATCTCCGGCGCCCATCAGATGCCGCGTACGCTGGAGGTCGCGATCCGGCAAGCCGTGGCCAATCGCGGCGTGTCGGTCGTGGTGTTGCCCGGCGACGTCGCCCTGCACGCGGCGCCAAGCGCGCCGGCCTCCAAGGTGTTGGGTCTGCTGCCGCGCAGGGCGGTCGTCACGCCGGCGCCGGCGGACCTCGATCGGCTCGCCGCTTTGCTGAACGGCAAGAGCCGCGTTACCGTGCTGTGCGGTTCGGGATGCCAGGGAGCCCATGATCAGCTCCTCGCGCTCGGCGACCGGCTGAAGGCGCCGATGGTGCATGCGCTCCGGGGCAAGGAGCACGTCGAGTGGGAGAACCCTTACGACGTCGGCATGACCGGCCTGATCGGCTTCGCATCCGGCTACTACGCCATGCTCGATTGCGACGTGCTGCTGATGCTGGGGACCGATTTCCCTTATCGGCAGTTCTATCCCCAGGGGTCGGGAGTGCGCATCGCCCAGGTCGACATCAGAGCGGAACAGATCGGCCTACGGGCGCCGGTTGACCTCGGCATCGTTGGCGACGTCGGGCCGACCCTGCAGGCGCTATTGCCGCTGCTTAAGGAAAATGGCGATCGCCGGCATCTCGATCAGGCCACTGAGCACTATCGCAAGGCGCGAAAGAGCCTCGATGAACTGGCCGTCGGCAAATCGGGCAGGCGGCCGATCCATCCGCAGCAAATCGCCAAAGCCGTCAGCGACCAGGCGGCCGATGACGCGATCTTCACCTGCGACGTCGGTCTGCCGACGGTCTGGGCCGCGCGCTATCTGACGATGAACGGCAAGCGGCGGCTTCTCGGTTCGTTCTGGCACGGCTCCATGGCCAACGCGATGGCGCAGACGATCGGCGCGCAGGCGGCGTTCCCCGGCCGGCAAGTCGTTTCGCTGTCGGGCGACGGCGGATTCGCCATGCTGATGGGCGATTTCCTCAGCCTGGCGCAATTGCGCCTGCCGGTGAAGGTCGTGGTCTTCAACAACGGCTCCCTCGGTTTCATCGAGCTGGAGCAGAAATCCACTGGCTTCCTCGCTACCGGCACGGAATTGCAGAACCCGAATTTCGCCGCCATGGCGGAGGCCGTCGGCGTGAAGGGGATCCGCCTGGAGGACCCTGATGACGTCGAGGCCGGCATCGCGGCGGGGCTCGCCCATGACGGGCCGGTGCTGATCGACGCCGTCGTCAGCCGGTCGGAACTGGCGATGCCGCCCGCGGTCACGGCCGAGATGGCCAAAGGCTTCACGCTTTACATGGTGAAGGCGGTGATGAGCGGTCGGGGCGACGAGTTGCTCGATCTCGCGCGGACGAATTTGTGGCGTTAGGGCGGGAGCCTTACGCGCCGCATTGCTGATCGCGAGGCCCGGGCGCCTGCAGGGGACGCCCCGGTCGCGATGTCTGTCGCGTTCTGGCTGCAACTCGACGCCCCTCTTGGGCTGGCGCCGCCGGGCAAATCGTGTGTCAGCCGACGCTCGACGGCTCCGTGCGCAAGGGGCGATTCCGCACGATCGGCGACGCCGCTGGCGGCGTTGTCGTTGTCGTGCTGACCGCCTGCGCCTTCGTCTCCACGTTGGCGAAAAACTTCGCGTCATCGCCAGCGACAGCTTGGCGCCTTCGGCTACCTTCGCGCCCGCCATCACCCCCCGTCGCGGAGATCACCATCGGCATCGTCTCTGCGGGCATCGCGCTCGCCGGCGCCGATCTCGGCGACGCCCGTCATCGACCGGTCACGCTCTTCCATAGGTTGGCTCAACCAAACCAACGCATCAGCGCCATTATGCTTTATGCGGTTCCGGATTTGCAGGTGTTTAGACGCACGCGACCTTAACCCAATGGGTAAGGCCCGTCTGACAGTGCTACATTTGTCCGGACTTGAAGACGACGTGGCGAAAGCCTGCGATCTCAACTCGCCGAAAAGTTGCTGGGCTGCGTCCGATTGAGCTCTCGGGGAGCAAGACCTGAGAGCAGTGCTTCTGTTTTTGGAAAGGATTGCCATGCAGCGCCGTGTCTTCCTCTCGCACTTCGTTCTGTGCCTCGCCATCGGCGCGGCCGCGTGGTTCGCCCATCTTCAAGGCGTGTTCGCTGCGGTGTGGGCGAATGACCAGAGCATGATGACCACGGTCATCGGCGTGGTGTTCCTCGGCACGACGGTGTGGCTCGGTTGGCAGGCGTGGCGCGCTGACGCCGCTGATGCCTCCTTCGGTCACCTCGCCGAGCGTCTTCTCCCGATGCTCGGGCTCTTCGGCACCGCTTTCGGCTTGAGCCTGCAGGCCAAGGCGCTCGCCGGCGGAGCGGCCGCCTTCGCCCCGCTCGCGACATCGCTCTATTGCACCGCATGCGGCGTGCTGGCGGCGGCTCTCGTGGCCGTCATGACCTTCAATCTCGAGGTCGCAATCAGGAAGGCTGAACGATGACGGACCGCTCAGCCGTCTGGATCGGTCTTTGCGACATGGCGCTCGCCGTTCTCGCCATTGTCATCGTCGCCGTCAATCCGCCGCCGAAAACGGCCGACGGCGTGAAAGAAAAGGCCGAATATCTTCTCTCGGTCGAGTGGAACGTCCAGAAGGACGCCGATGTCGACATTCACTTGATGCCGCCCAGCAAGAAACCGGTCTTTTACGGCTCGCGCGACGTCGGCTGCGCAACGCTCGACCGCGACAACCGCGGCTTCATCGACTCCTTCATCACGTTGGCGGACGGTTCTCGAACCCAGGTCGATAGCAACAAGGAAACGATCGCGCTGCGCTGTATCGAGCCCGGCCACTACGACCTCGGCGCAAACCTCTACGCCGACCACGACAAGGTGGTCGACAACCGCGCCGTCGGGCTCAAGATTCACGCCGAGATCCTCGGCCTCAATCCTACCGTCCGTGTCGTCTTCGCGAAGGATTTCGTTCTGGATTACGTCGGCCAGACGGTCAATTGGGTATCGTTCGACATGGCGCGCAATGGCCAGATCACGCTCAGCGATCCGCCCCTCACCCCGATCACTGCGTCCTATCAGAAAGAGGTCGCCACGCCATGAGCCACTACCTTCACTTCGTTTTGTCGTTCGGCGCGCTGCTCGCGCTGATGTGCGTCATCGCCGCGTGGCTCTTTAGAACTGCGAACGCGCCTCTGTGGGCGAAGATCGCCGTCCCTTTCGCCGCCCTGGCGCTCGCCTGTTACGCGCCTGTCGCGGCCGGCGCAATCATGGGTTTCCCGGTTTCGGCGGACGCGTCCGCCTTGCCGGACCACGCCGAGCTTGTCGCCTTCGTGGCGCATGACGACGAGGGGCGGGTCGATCTTTGGCTGCGAACCAACGATGTCCCACGCGCCTACGAGACGCGGCTGACGAAAGAGATGAAGAAGACGCTTCGCCAAGCCCAAGACGCGATCGCGCACGGGCAGCACGCCATGCTCGCCAAGCGCGGGACCAAAGCCCGCAACGACGTCGGCGATCCGCTGGGCATCGGCGACGATCAAGGAATGTACCAGCTTGACCGGAACGCCTTGAGCGCGCTGCCCGCCAAGATGTGAAGCCACGCAATTAAAAATGTGAGTGCGATCGATTGACAGAGGAGAAAAAAGCCATGTTGAAAGTTGCCCTTGCGTTATCGACGTTGGTTATCGCCGCTCCCGCGGTCGCTCAAGAGAATGGGCCGCATTGCGGCGCGCTGGACAAAGTGCAGCAGGCGGCCGGTAAGGACACGACGGTTTCTCCACTGACGGACGCGCAGTTCCACTTCCTGCAAGGCCTATACGCCGCCCTGCCGTTCACCCCGGCGGGGCTTCCTCCGGGCGACGGCGCGCTCCTGCTTACCAAGGACAGCGGCGGCGCCGGCCTCATCATATGGACGCGCGGACAGCTCGCCTGCGATCCGCTCCCCGCGCCCGAGGCGGTCCAGAAGCTCCTCGCCGAGATCAAGGCCGGGCGCTCCGACAACGGAGAGGGTCTGTAACCACCGCCGAGGCGGGCGTGACGACTGGATTGGGCACGCTTGCCGTTGGCTTGAAGCGGACCCTCTCGTCATCGCGAGTTGGGACCGCTTTAAGGCGATCTCGCTGAATGAAACGGGCCCAAGCCTTAGGCGAGGACAGTGTCCCTTCTCCCCTTGCGGGAGAAGGTGTCGCGCCGAAGGCGTGACGGATGAGGGGTCGCGCCGGCCCCACGCTCTGGTTTCGATCAGAGCGGCGACGCCCGTGGACGCCGCGAAGCCGGCGCCTTGCGGCGCCACCCCTCATCCGTCGAGCTGCGCCCGACACCTTCCCCCGCAAGGGGGAAGGGGCGCCGGCGCCTCAGAGCCTTATGGCCTCGGCCGATTGAGGCACGACTCGCGACTTGCTGGCGAGATCTCGATCGCTGGGTTGCTTCGCTCCGCTCACGATGACAATTCCACGCAACTGCTGAACGCTCTACCTAGCCATTGCGTCTTCCTTACTGGCGGACGGCTTCGTCGCGCCATAGCGACGCTCCATTTCCACTGCGACTTTCGCCTCCGAACGAAGCTGAATCGACGAAAGCCAAATCTCGGTCGTCATGCCTGATTTGTTTCGCGATCGCCGCACGGGCTCACCGTGGTTTTGATAGCCGGCGGCCTGAACGATGCGGCCCTCGTCGGGGCCGGTGATTTCGATCTCGGAGGGCTCGACCAGCGGATTCAATGCATGAGGATTGGCGACCAATACGACATTTCCCATCGGCACGAGATCCAGCGCGCCCCAAGTCGTCCACCACCGTCCCTTCCAATCGGCCACGCGGGACGATGGCGCGCCGCGCGTTTCGAAGGCGCGCAGGACGCGGATCATGCCATCCGCCCAAAAGCCAGCCAATCCATCGGTGGCGTTGGTGAGGACCGACAAGGTCAATTCCTGGCTCGGAATGACGACGGTGCGAGAGATGTAACCATGGAAGCCTCCGCCGTGCCCGAACCAATCCCAGCCTGCGGCAGTCCCGCTGCTGATTCCGAGTTCGTAGTAACCTTCAACGGCGGCGTTCGGATTTTGCCAATGCCGCCGCACCATCTCGCGCCGGCTTGCGGCTTTGAGCACGCTTCGCTTCGCGCGCGGCGACAATTGAGCAAAGAAGCGAGCGATGTCGGCCGCCGTGCTGACGAAGCCTGCGGCGGGCGCGATCGCATCGGTTGTCTCGTCGCCCGGGATGACGAGCCGCCTGCCGAAGATTTGCGGCGTGTGGCCCCTCGCGAGCGGCGCTCCCTCAATCGGCGTGTCCGAGGATGTCTCGCGCAGCCCGGACGCATCGACAATTTCTCGTTCGATCCACGCGCGATAGGGCTCTTTGGCGACGGCCTCGATGACGAGCCCGAGCAGCGCGTAGCCATGGTTCGAATATTTGAAGCGTGTGTTGGGGTCGATCGCCGGAGGCTTCTGTAGTTCGGCCAGCAGTTCCTCGCGGTTGCAAAACGGCCGCGCGCCCTGAAATTGGCCAGCGTCGAAACCGTCACGGACAATCCCGGCGCTGTGGGACAGCAACTCGCTGATCGTCGTCTGAGCGACTTCGGGGTGGAGATCGGCCACATACTGTCCGACTGGGTCGTCCAGATGAAGCTTGCCCCGCTCGCGAAGCTTCATGAGCCCCGCCGCCACAAAGCTTTTGGTGTGCGAGGCGACACGAAACCGGTGGCGGGGCGTAAGCTCCTCCCCGTTGACGAGATCGGCGGAGCCGAATGCGCGTTCAACGATGACCTTGTCACGATGCGCAACCGCGAAGACGCAGCCCGGCTGCTCCGAGGCGCGCATCTGAAAATCAATCCAAGTGGAAATGTAATCGAGAGCGGGTTGGAGCCAACGTTCCATGAGGCAAATTTCCTAATGCATGCACTATCCATGCACTGCCCCGATGCGACGTCAAATCTACGAAATCGGCGCGCTCGCCCCGATGACGCTGCGCCGCCGGCAATCACCGCGCAATGTGATGTCCGGATGGGCGCGCTTTGAGAGGCTTGCCGATTGCCGGGCCATCAATTCTAATGTTGAAATGTCCGTCCCTGTTCCGTCAGATTGGTGGATGAAGCCGGCGAGGAAACCGTCCCGTCTCCGGCGGGGTGATAGGGCTGCCGTGGTCACGCCGTGCTGGGGAGGGCCCGCAATTTTTCCGGCGCGTTACGAAGCCGGAAAGTTGGAATTGACGAAGCGCTTCGGCCTCGAGGTGGTTGAGACGCCGCACGCGCTTTGCGACGCCGAATGGCTGTACGGCAACCCTGCGGCCCGAGCGAGCGATCTGATGCAGGCGTTCGCCGACCCATCGGTCAAGGCCATCATCGCCAGCATAGGCGGGGACGACGCGGTGCGTCTCATTTCTCATCTCGACCTTGCGGTAATCCGCGACAACCCTAAGCTCTTCATCGGCTACTCGGACGCGACGGCGATACACTTGGCGTGTGTCAAGGCAGGAGTGGTCAGCCTCCACGGCCCGATGATCATGTCCGGGTTTGCAGAGAACGGCGGGATGAGCCCTCTCACAGCTCTTACCTTCGAGCGTGTCGCCTTCGACGCGCGCCCCCTCGGCGAACTTCCGCCGAACACGGAAGGCTGGACGGTCGAGCACCTGCCCTGGAGCGACCCTGCCAACCAAGACAAACCCCGTCGGCGGACCGCATCTGCCGGCGTCGAAGTGCTCCGGGGCGCCGGGCGGGCGGCGGGTCGGCTGATCGGGGGATGTGCCGAGGTGCTGGAGATGCTCAAGGGGACGCCGTGGTGGCCTCCCTTATCCTATTGGGACGGCGGCATCCTTTTCTACGAAACATCCGAGGAGGCGCCATCGGAGACGCTGGTGTTGCGTTGGCTGCGCAATTATGCAGCTCAGGGGATTCTGTCCCAGTTGAACGGCATCGTCCTGGGTCGGCCTGGAGGACAAATGGACGATGCGCGACGACAGGCCCAGAAGCGCGCGGTGCTCACCGCGCTGGATGAGGCGGGGCTGACGGAACTCCCAGTTTTGACGGATGTCGATATCGGGCACACGGATCCGATCGCGACGCTCGCTTATGGCGTCATGGCCGAGATCGATTGTGCGACGGGGACGCTGCGCTTGCTTGAAGCTGCGGTGAGTGACTAGCGGATGCTGTGAAGCGCATGCGTCGCCGATTCGAGCATGGCCGCGAATCCCGTGGCGAAGAAATCCGAAACGCCTTTGCGCAACGGCGGCAGTATCGTGATCGCCTCGCCGCCGAGGCCGGCGCGCGCAATCAGTCCCGCTCGCTCAGCGTCGCGCAGGAGCTTCAGCACATAGACGCGCGAAACGTTGAAGCGCCGCGCCAGGCTCGCGATCGACACCGAGACCGGCCGCATGGAATCGTCCGCTCCCCGGCCAGCATCAGACCTAAAGCGAATTGCATTTAGGTCGCATCGTCATTGCGAGGAGCGAAGCGACGAAGCAGTCCATCGTGCCGCTTGGCGCTGCTGGATTGCTTCGCTTCGCTCGCAATGACGGCGCTGGTTCGAACAAAGCGCAACGCACTCTAACAGCACCACCATGCCGCCGTGGCGCTCGACAAAGAGCTGGAGCGCAGACGAAGGCTCGATGAGCCGCCTCCCACGCATGAAGTCGCTCACCGCGCTGAAAACCAGCGCATCGTCGGCCCTTTGCGCCAAGACTCTCACCGGAGGGCTTCTGAGGACGGCGCTTAGCTTCCGCGTAACGGCCATTGACCCAACGCCGTTCCTCGATTTGTCTCCTCGATTTACGCGTCGTCTCCCAAATGTCGGCGTCGAAAAAGGACAGCCGCGGCTCGAATTCCATGGCGTTCGAAGCGCAGTTCCGGATCGCGCAGCGCACAGCTCGGATCAATATAGAAATAGGCGACGCGAGTGAGCACGCGCGGTTCCTGCCAGCCGTAATATCGGCCGTGCGTGGGGATGAAGGCGAGCTTGCCGCTCGGATCGTGCAGGTTCGATCGAAGGCCTTCGACCTGCGCCTCGCCGTCGTCGCGGGCCGCCTGCTCGTACGCCATCGCCAGATGGCGTGGCCGCCGGAAGCCAAACTCGGTTGGCCGAGGTTGGGTGATCCGAATCGTTTCCGCCTGCGGCCGCTCCCGCGTCGCCGTCTCGCGTTTGACGATATCGGGCGGCGTGAAGGCGGCGGGCGAAGCAGCGTTCACGACGGCGCTTGCGGAACTCATGGGGAAGGTCCGCATAACCGAGCCCAAAAATCGCGCCGCAGACCTCACCGAAGCCGCCAGATCCCCAATATCGGGTATGGCGTGGTTCAATCCTCCGAAACGGAAGTTCGTCGAGGGCGCGCCACGATCTGATGGACGTTGGATGGAACGCGGCCGAGCCGCATTCGTCGAATAAAATGCGCCGGGCGCGGTCCTCGTTCGATATCGAAGGTATTTGGTTCCAGCATTTGCGGTTCGGCCGCCCCGCGCTGCCTCCGGGCGAGCGGGGGACGATGCTTGTGGCCCCCGAGGCCCTTCACCGCCGCTCCCTACGGTTTGTCCAGCCTTGGTTAGACGCGGCCCGAATCCGGCGAGAAACAGCGCCGCGGCGCCTCTTTCGATGGCCTCGGCCACTTCGCGCTCGAGGGTGCTGATCTGCACATGGAGTTCCGCGGCGACCGCGGCCAGACCGGCCTCTCGGTTCAGGCAAGACAGCGGCGCAGCCGGATTCGAGGCCAGCGGTCGGGCGGCCCCGCCGTGCAGCGGCAGGACGCGGCGGGGGATGGTCGCTGCGGAGGGCCAGCGTTGGCGGAGAGGTCCGCCGTCACGCTTGTTTGGCGTACGGCCCACCTCGTCGAGTTGACTCGCAGATTTTAGCGATTGCCGATCACAGGGCTTGAACGAACTCAACAGCGCGGGAAGGATCGTCGCAATGAAGGAAAATCTCATCGGCGTTCTCGGATTTTAGATCGCGTCGACGCGGCTAGAACCCACGTCGTGGCGTCGGTTTAATCGGACATCGATTGGTGGCGTTGCTTTTCAACGGCGCGGAATCATCCTCTGCTTCAAAATGGATGGTATTTTGACGTTGCGCGTAACAAGCTGGTGATGCAATTAAATATGAATTCATGATCTGCGCGCTTTTTGCGTTCTGAACTCGTCAATTCATCGTATTATACTTTGGTATAGTCGATAGAGACTTTCAGATAAGGCTATGAGTCGCTTTTCAGGAAGGCGCTCGCCAGCGCTATCGACCGAATGCGCCAAGACGACTTTGTATATTCCGGCATAGCTCGCTATCGACATGCGGATAACGATCACGAGGAATTGAGCTGGGACGCTGACCTTCTGTAAAGCTCGCAATCAGCATTCAAGCATAAATAGTATGCAAACATGGCGCCGCGTTTTGCGTACTCAAACTTCGGTCAAGTCAACGCACAAGAATGACCCACACGTCGCTCGTCAACAACAGGGCGCGTCTTATTATTTTTGTAATCGCGCGACGATTATTAATATGCCTATTGACCGTTTTGTATAATCGATCGAAAATGGCGCAGTACTTCATGTACAGCTTTGATTGTGCGTAGATTGACAGTTTGTCATAATGAAACACCGCCAGAGCCTCGCTGTATCCAGCCTCGCTCGCAATATGTTTCATTTCATCATAGTCGAACTCATGCAAATGCATAAAGACCGGACTGGCCAATCCGAACACCGCGGACAGATCTGCGGGTCCCTCCAAGGCGTGGGGCGTTCGCAGTATATAGAATCCGCCTGGTTTCAGTAATTGTCGCGCCTCCCGGAAATGAGTCATGACGTCATCGGGATGTAGGTGCTCGATTACCTGATCCGATAAGATATAATCGAAAGGATGACCAATGAATCGCGTCAGGTGGACGCCGTCCGTCGAGCCCCATCTCACGTTGGGCTCATCGGACGCGGCGCATTGCTCCCGCTCGGTCGACAGATCCGTCGCCATGCAGTTGAAGCCGGCCCTCCCTAAATAATTGATGAGATAGCCGGCGCCGCTTCCAATTTCGTAGACCGACGAGCCCGGCCGCATGAGAGAGGCCCATTGCGCGCCTCCGCTGTGAGCGCCAGTCCCGGTCAGCCACGGAAGCTCAATGTAGAGCTTGGAATACGCGCGCGAGAATGTCTCCGCTCGACGTTCCGGCGTGCTGGCGAGCAACTCGTCGGTGAGTTCGCCCTCCAGAGTTGCATGACGCTGCACGTTCTCAAACGTTATGCCCTCGCCAAGCCCATAGTTCCGTTTGTAACGCTCGACGAGCTGGTCATTGCTGAATTTATCAAACAGCCTATTCCTCGCGAGAGCAGCGTGCGTCGTAAACATGGGAGAGTCTCCCTGCTTCGAACGTTAGAGCTGGCCCCCATTCGTGGGACCACGGGTCGTTGGATGTAACGTGTAATCGCGCCTGCCCCTGTCCTTCAAAACCAAGCCGCTTCTTGCTGCTTCTGTTTCTGCTGTGCGCGAGATCGCCATCGGCATCTGATTGTTCATCGCCTGGTGACGGCGCCGAAAATAATAAAAGCCATGCAAGACCTGATGTCGGCCCGCGCGACCGTCAGCGTACGCTTTCTGCAAAGCAGTGTCATTCCAACAGTCAACCTAATCGCGGGCTCGACACGTCGGGCGTCTGCCATCGGTCGGGCAGCCGAAACGCGGCCAAGTTGGTATCGGCACCGTGTCCAAAGCGCTCAATCGCGCCGGTCGGCTCAAGCACGAGACCCGCGAGCGCGTCATAGCGGCGGCCGAGCAGCTCGCATTTCGACCAGCCGACTGATGGAAATGATCGCCGGGGCCAGTTTGAAGGGCGTGCGACGGTTGCCGTGCAGCCTGATTGTGCGGGAGTCCTGCGGCGCGCCGCCGCGGACAGAGCGGGTTGAATTCTAAAAATCGTCGAGGGGAGAAGCGATCATGCGACAATACACGCCCGTGCGGTTCGCCGATGTCTCCTTCGGGGAGGGGTTTTGGCGCGAGAGGCTGGAGACCGTACTCACGCGAACAATCCCCAGCCAATACGATCAGCTCGAGCGCAACGGCATCCTCGAATCGTTGAAGATCCCGACCCCGACCCCGCCGCTGCACATCCCTATCAGCAATCACGGCATGTCGACGCAAGTCTTCTGGGACTCCGATGTCGGCAAATGGATCGAGGCGGCGAGCTACGCTTTGTCGCACTGCCGCGACGCGGTCATCGAGGCGCAGATCGAGGGGATTACCGACCGGCTTCAGCAAGCCCAGCTTCCCGACGGCTATCTCAACTGCTGGTATATCGGGCGCGAGATCGATAAGCGGTGGAGCAATCTGCGCGACCGGCACGAACTCTATTGCGCCGGTCACATGATCGAGGGCGGAATCGTCACGATTGTCGCTGACGCCGAGGTAGCCCAAGCCGGCGAGGACGACTGCCCTCTTTACCAGGCGCTGCCGTTCGACCGTAAGGGCGTCCGGCTGACCGCGATCCCGTATTACCTCTGGAACAATCGGGGGGCCAATCGGATGTTGGTCTGGCTGCCGGAGGCCTGACGCTCTCTTGGCGGTTGCGTTCCGGCTGGACGCGAGCCGCGGGGGAACTGCAGCGGACGTAAAGCCTGTTGCCGACGAACTCTGCCGGCGCCGTCCCGAGTTCAGCGCGACCAGGGCGGCGTGAGCGCCGCCGAGGTCATCTCAAGTTCACCGGGGACGTGTCCCAGCAGATCGATGTCTGGCGGCTCCGTTGCTTGTTTTCACAGGCGACGATGAGATCCTGGGGCCGATTCGCGCTGCTGGTTTTGAACTCACCAGCGGCTCGATTCGGGACAATGCAGCGTTTCTTGGACAAGTCCACGCGACGCCTAGGGACGGAGTTTTCGCCTTCGACAGCAGGCTTTGCGGGTCGAATCTCAGCGCTGCGCTGTAAGCAAAACTGGTGACTATTCAAGCGTCGTTATCGATCCTTTGGAATTATTCAAGGAGCATAAGTCCATTTGTAAAAGGGGAAATGAAGACAGGGTTTTGGTGCAGTCATGGTGATTTACACGTTGACGGTTGTCCGCAAATACGGCAATCTCGTTGCGTAAAGATGCTCTAACTCGGTCGACTTCCACGAAGGGGGGCAACCCATGTTGCGAAAGAGCCTGCTAGTCTTTGCGTTGCTTCTTTCTAGCGCAGGGGTCGGTTTTGCCGCCGATCTGCCGACGTCGAAGGGGCCGCCGGCGCCAGTGTATGCTCCTCCTCCGGCATTTAGTTGGACGGGCTTCTATATCGGCGTCAACGCCGGCGCCGCCTTTAGCAACGGCGGAAGCTTAAACATCTTCGATCCGACGGTCCCGGCCAACTACCACGTCGGCATAGGCAGCAACGTCGGATTCATCGGCGGCGGCCAGGCCGGATTCAACTACCAGATCGGCGCTTTCGTCTGGGGCATTGAGACCGACATCCAGGGCGTTACGAACGGAGGGTCGTCGATCAACGTCGGGCCTTATGGCTTTCTCAACCTCAGAACCAACAACAATGGCGGTTGGCTGGGCACGACGCGCGGCCGCTTAGGCTACGCGATCATGGACCGGACGCTGCTCTATGTCACAGGCGGCGTCGCTTACGGCGGAATTGCCAACGATCCGTTTAACAATGAGACCAACGTCGGCTACACTGTCGGCGGCGGCATCGAATACGCTTTCGACCGTCATTGGACCGTCAAGGTCGAGGGGCTCTACGTGAACCTCAACCCCGGAAACAAGACGGTGGACATCCTCAACGGCGGCGTGGTCTACCCTGTCTCCTTCAAATCTGACGAAGGCGGCGGCATTGTGCGGGCCGGCGTAAACTACCTCTTCTGAACACGCGCGTGGGGCGCTCCGTGCCCCCGCAACCAACCCTCTCAAAGCCCCCGACGCAACGTCGGGGGCTTTTCTGCATTTCGGCCCTCAGTCTGAAGTCCAGCCGCTTGCAGGACGCCGGCGCGGTCGGCGGACCCGTGAACAAAGGGCTCTCACCCGGCCGCGGCCCCGCCTCGCCCGCGCACGGGTTGTCCTTTCGAACTCGTTCCGAGGAGCTAAAGCTAGGGCACGCTGTCGTTAGGTTGAGCCGGACCCCTGTCGTCATCGCGAGCGCAGCGCGGCGATCCAGAGATCGAGGCGTCCGCCGATTGAGGCGCCCACGGAACGACTCGCGATTTGCTGGCGAGACCTCGATCGCTGGATTGCTTCGCTCCGCTCGCAATGACGGTTCCACGTAACTGCAGAACGCTCTAATCAATAGCTTAAGGGGACGCCGGCGGTGTCTTCACCGGCCTGCAAGACGAGCGCCAAACCGGACGCCCTCAATGGCAGCCCGGATGGCCGGCGCGCGGCGTCGTGTGACGAGGAGCGGGCAGGCGTCGTCGAAGCGGACATGGAACTCGTGGCCCCCGTCGCTGCGAGCGAGGCTCGCCGCGCATTACGCGGGCGAGCCGCCAGTCGTCAGGTTGAACCAGCCCCGGTCATGATCGCGAGCGAGGCGCGGCGATCCAGAGATCGAGGCGTCGGCCGATTGAGGCGCCCGCGGAACGACACCCGACCGCGCCCGTCGTCTATTTCTCTCTGAACGCACGTTGCATGCTGTCGTGCAGCGGCTTGACGAGATATTGGAAAAACGTGTGATCGCCGGTCTTGATGTAGACTTCGGCCGGCATGCCGGGCACCGGCGCGAATTCGTGGACTTGCCGCGCGCTTTCCGGGTCGAGCCGGATGCGCGCCACATATTGGTCGTTCGGCGCCGCCTGCATGCGCCGGTCGTCCGGCAAGGTGTCGGCCGACACATAGATCACCTGGCCGGCGACCATCGGCGTGACGCGCTGGCTGAGCGCCGTCAGGCGCACCGTCGCGTACTGACCGACGCTCAAATTGGCGATGTCTTCTGGGCGCACCCGAGCCTCGATGACGAGTTCGTCGCCCGCCGGCACGATCTCCAGGATGCTCTTGCCGGGCTCCACAACGCCGCCCGGCGTATGATAGCGCAGTTTGACGACGATGCCGCGCACGGGAGCCGTAATCGCGACCCGGCTGAGCACGGCGCTCGCCGAGCGGATCCGCTCGCGTACGTCGTTGGCCTCGGCATGCATCTCGTTGAGCTGCTCGGAGGCGGTCTTCGCGGCGGCGCTCCGCACGCCGATGATTTCCTGGCGGGTGCGAGCGATGCGCTCCCGGGCGTCGCCGATATCGCCGTCGAGGCGCCCGATCTCTCCTTCTGCGTTCGCGACCGCTCGTTGGATCGCGAGCACGTCGGGCCTACGGACCTCGCCGAGCTTCAGGAGCGAGTTTTTCGCATCGAGTTCTTGATTCAAGAGCCCGATCTGTTGCTGGGTCGAGGCGCGCTGCTGCTGGCTGCCCCGGATCTTTTCTTCCAGCGCGTCGATTCCATCCTCCAGCGTGGCGATATCGCTTTCGAGATTTGCGCGGTGGGCGGCAAACTCGAGATCTTGGTTGTGAATCGTCGTCTTGTAATCTCCCGCATCGGGCGCGAAGCTTGGCGGATAGACCACGCTGTCATTGCCGCTCACCTCGGCGATCAGGCGCGCTTCGACCGCCGCGAGCTCGTCATGCTTGAGCACGAGGCGGCGCAGCTCGGCGCGCGGCGTCGTATCGTCGAGCCGGATCAGCAACTGGCCCTTCTGGACGAGATCGCCTTCCTTGACCAGGATGTCCTTGATCACGCCGCCTTCGAGGTGCTGGACCGTCTTGTCCTCGCCGCTGGCGACGAAAACCCCGTTGGTGACGATCGCGCCGGCGATCGGCGCTTCGTTCGCCCAGAGGCCGAAACCGCCGACGAGGGCGGCCAGGAAAGCGAAGCCGAAGAACGTATGACTGCGCGTGGCGTGCGGAACATCGGAGTACCACTCAGTGCGCTTTGGAACGATGAGAAGATTGGCCATCTTGGCTCCTGAAGTCTCGTGGCTCTACCCAGCGGCGGCGGCGGCCGCGGCGACTGGAACTGCGGGGGCGGCGTTGGGACGCTGGATTGGTTCCGAGGGGCGCCCGAGCACGTGCGGAATTATTTCTTGACGCGGCCCCAACGCCTGCACCGCGCCCTCTTTGAGAATCATGATTTTGTCGACGCTCTGCAGCAGCGCTGGGCGCTGCGTGATGGCGATGACCGTCGCGCCGCGTTGCTTGGCGCGCGCGAGCGCCCGCGCGAGCGCCATTTCGCCGGGCGTGTCGAGGTTGGAGTTCGGCTCGTCGAGGACAACGAGGCGCGGATTGCCGAAGAAGGCCCTGGCGAGGCCGATGCGCTGGCGCTGCCCGCCGGAGAGCGGGCTGCCATCCATTCCTACGACCGTCTCGTATCCATGCGGAAATTGCGAGATGAGATCATGGACGTCGGCGGCGTCGGCGGCGTCGTAGACGGCCTCGTCGGTGGCGTCCTCCCGCATACGGGAGATGTTCGCCTTGATGGAGGCGGGAAAGAGCTGAACGTCCTGCGGCAGATAGCCGATCGTCTCGCCGAGCTGTCGGTCATTCCAGTTGCGCAGATCCATCATGTCGAGCCGGACGGAGCCGGCGGTCGGCGCGATCGAGCCGACCAGCATGCGCGCGAGCGTCGACTTGCCCGTACCGGACGCGCCGACGATGGCGAGCGATTCCCCGGGCTCGAGTTGGAAGGTGACGCCATTGAGGATGACCTTCTTGCTCGGCGGCGGCACATAGAGAATGCGCTCGACGCTCAGACGCCCGACCGGGCGCGGCAGCTGAAGCCGATCCATATTGAGCGGGCTGTTGAGCAGCAGCGAGCGAATCCGCTGATAGGCCGTGCGGGCGTGAATGAAGCTGCGCCAGCCGTCGATCACGTTCTCGATCGGCGCGAGCGCGCGGCCGCCGACGATCGAGGCCGCGATCATCATGCCACCAGTAAGCTTGCCGTCGAGCGCGAGCGCGGCGCCCCAGCCCAGCATCAGCACTTGCGTGCCCTGGCGCACCAGCTTCGAGAGCCCGGCCATGACGATGTTGCGATCCTGGGCGAGCACCTGCGCCTTCAGGGATTCGACGGTCTCGCGGCCCCAGATCATGACGCTTTCCGGGATCATGCCCATCGCGTTGATGACCTGACTGTTGCGAGCCATCGCGTCGGCCTGCAGGTTCGCGCGCGACGCGTAGGCGCTGGCCTGTGCGAACGGCACGGCGGTGAGCTTCTGATTGATCAGCGCGAAGGAGAGCAGCAGCAGGCCGGTCGCCGTGACGATCCAACCGAGCTGCGGATGGATGAGAAACACCGCGAGCAGATAGACGGGCACGATCGGCGCGTCGAACATGATCAGCAGCACCGGTCCGGTGATGAAGCTCCGCAACTGCTGGAGTTCGGCGAGGGTCTGGAATTCTCGCGACGACCCGTTGATCGAAGCGCGAGCCGCCGCCGCGAGCACCGGCGCGCCGAGACGGCACTCGACCTCCACAGCGATGCGCATCAGAATGAAGCGCCTGACCATGTCGAGGATGACATGGCCGACGACGGCGCCCCCGATGACAATGGTCAGCATGACGAGCGTGTCGACGCTGCGGCTCGTCAGCACGCGGTCGGAGATGTTGAAGAGATAGATCGGAATGCCGAGGATCAGCGAATTCACCCAGAAAGAGAAGAAGGCGACGATGATGAGCTTGATCCTCACGCCTCTGAGGCCGGGGCCGAGCGCGCCGCGGAAGTCGTGATTGACGAAGCGCCGATGCAGCGGGGCCGCGCTCTGGTTTGCAGGGGCGCCGTCGTCTGCGCCCGCTTTGCGTTTGCGCGGCGGCGGTGACTTCGGTTCGGCGTTTTGCTCCGAGGCGGATTTCGCGTTGACGGTCTGCGGTTCGAGCTTCGGCGGGGCGGCAACTTCGGCCGCGGGCGCCGGGTCTGGTTTTGCTGGAGGCTCTGACGGCGTCGACGGCGGCGGCTCGGCTGACGTTTCAAGCTTCGCCGCGCCTGCGCTCGTGCGCGCCTCCTCCTCGATGTGTGGCGCCGGCTCGCCTGTCGCCTGCGGGCTTCGATCTTCACCCGCTGTCTCCGCCTCGACGACCGTCGCTTCGATCGTCGGCGGCGCCCCGTTTCTGCCATTCCACGTGTCAACTCGGGGAAGGCGGATTTCCCGGGCCTGAGTGCGATAGCTCTCGTCAAGCGTGTCAGACCGCTCGCGTAAAGTCGGCGCTTCCTCGGCGTTGAGCTTTTCCAGGGGGCTGAGTTCGGCTGGCGCCTGTTTCTGAGACCCCTTGTCCTCGTCCATGTCTTGCCCCCTTTGGCGGATCCCGTGTTCGTGAAGAAATTGGCGTTCAGCTCATGACGCCATGGAAGAGGTCCTGGTGATGGCTGGCGTCGCCCTGCGGCGTCGCCCAGGTCTCGACGCCCGTATAAGCGGCAAGCTCATTTCCCAAGGACGGGGTTTCGCCGACCGCGACGTGGTTGTGTTCGCTGACGAGGTTCGCCTGGACCAGGATGGAGTCCGAATAGGCCTGACCTCCGACGTATTGAAAATTGGTGGTCGTGCCCACGCTGGCGATTTGGCCGAGGTTGAACAGGGTGTTGGAGCCGGAGTTGACGCTCTCGGTCGAGGAAATCGGCGCGCCGTTCGGCGCCGTCGTGCTTCCGGTCGACGGCAGGTACTGAGCGACCGCGTCGCTGTTGAGCATGACGTTGGTCTGGCCGATGTAGTTGACGTCGTAGAAGTCGCCGGTGATGTAAAGGATATGGATCGTGCCCGAGCCGTTGTTCGGCAGCAACGAAGCCAGCAGCGCGTTCGGTTGACCGTTTTCCGCGGCGGTCAGGGCCGCTTGCAGGGAAGCGCTAAGCGGCTGGTAGGCGGTCTGGCCGTAGGTGTCGATCGATGCGGCGTTGGTCAGCGTATTGCCGCCGGTGCTGATCGTCTCGCTCGCCGTGTCGCCGGCGGTCGTGCCCATCATGACGGTGGAGTTGTTCATGAGCACGTTCGTCTGGGCGACGACGTTGGCGGTATAGAAGCTGCCTTGAACGATGATGAGATCGTAGCTGGCGTTGAGTTCGTTCAGCGGCAGCGCATTGACCTGAGCGTTGCTTCCCGTGTCGACCTGGTCGAAGCTGCTGGTGGCGGTCTGCACCACGACGTCGTTGTTGCTGAGGTAGTTGGTCTGCAGCAGGCCCTTGACGTCGTAGAAATTGCCGTTGACCTCGTCGACCTGAACGTTCGCGGTCGGCGAGAACGAGACGAAGTTCGAAGCGCTGGTTGGATGGTTGGCGAAGCTGGCGAGATTGTCGACGCTGTTGCCGCCGGTGACGATGTCGAGCGCCGCGGCCGCGCCGTCGACCTGGACGTGCGCGTCGCTGGCGAGCTCGTTGACCTGATAGATCGCATTGGTGGAGTACGCGTTGCCCATGACCACCAGGCCGCTGCGCTCGGTATTGTCGTCGAGGATCGAGGCGACGTTGACGCTCACGTTGGACCCGGTGACGGCGTCGAGTCCGGGATTCGTCATCCCGTTGTGCGAGGCGTCGGGCGGCGGGTTGAAGAGGTTGGTCAGGTCCGGAACGGTCGGGTTGAAGGTCGCGCTGGGCGGCAGCAGAACGCCATTGTCGTAAATGCCCGGCGCCACGCTGGAAGCGCTGGCCGGGTTGGCCGCGAGCGCGGCGTCATGCGCTGCGACGCCCTGGGCGATCGTGGTCGTGTCGCTCGTTCCCGGCGCGAGGTCGCTCGGCAGATAGCTTGCCGCGTCGTTGATCATATGCGCGAGGATGTTGGCGTCTGCGTCGCCGTGGTTCGACGGCGCCGGCCCGTCCGTCAGCACCAGATCGACGTTGTTGTTCTGCATCGCGTTGATTTGCGCAACCGGAATCAATTCCTGATCGGGCGTCGGCGCGATGTAGGAATAGGTGGAGACGTATTCGACATAGCCTGCGCCCTCGACGGCCGGCACCGGCGCCTGGATCAGCGGCGGCGCCGGAGCTTCGTCAGCCGGCAACGGCGCGTGGAGAGGGGCGTCATGGTGCGGCGGCGGCTCGTGCGACCTGATGTGCCGCAGTGGGTCGAAGCTTGGCGTGTATGAGATGTGATAGGGTTGGCTGTTGGGGATATCGACCGGAGGCGGGGGCGCGGGCGGAAGGAGCGGGTCGGGCACATACGGATGTGGACGCGGCGGCAGCGGACCGTCGTCATAGAGGATCCGATTGCGAACGAAGTCCTCCGTTATGTGGAAATAGCCCGCAAAGTGCGCGATCAGGGTTTCCGTGGCGCCGCCGGGCCCCATGAGCGTCCCCTCCCGTCTCTTGTTTCAAGAGGACAGCCGCGATTGCGCTGGGGTTGCCGCGAGCGCCCGTCGGCTGGAATGAGAAAGCGGCCCGCAAAGAGGCTGCGGGCCGCGATTGACCGAACCCGCTAGACTTCAGCTCGACGTATGCGTGTGGACGTCGCCGTTGATGCCGGAGATCGAGTCGCCGCCGACGACGGTGATCGGCATGCTGTTGTACTGGATGTTCGAGCCCAGGACGATGTGCTGGGTGAAGGCTTCCTGAGTGACGCTCGCGGCCGTGCTCGCGGCGCCCGTGACAGCCGCGCTGGTGCCCGTCGAGCTGTTCGTGTCGGTGGCCGTTCCGCCGGCAGTGGTCGCCCACTGGCTGAACGAGAACGAGGGGCTGGCCGCGCCGCCCGCGCCCGCCGAACCGGGATCGTGCCAATCGGACAAGCCGCCGAAGCCGCCGTCGCCTCCATCACCGGACATAGCCGACGACAGGCCGTTGCTGATGTCGCTCACCGTGCCATTGTTGACGAGGTCATTGACCTGGTCGAGATGGAAGATGTTGCCGCTTCCGTTGATGTTCGGCGAACCCAGGTCCGGCATGATGATGAAGCTGCCGCCGTCGTTCGACACCGACAGATGGTCCATGTTCAGGACGCCCGTCTCGCTCGGCGGACCGAGGTCGGCGGCGACGTTCACATTGACGTTGACGTTGACATTGTCGCACACGTTCGCGGCCGCGTTGGCGTCGCTCGTCGCCTCGCTGCCTGCGCCGGCGGCCGACTGCGCCGCGTCGGAGTTCCAGTTCGCGTTGCCGTTGAGGTTCCCGTTGCCGTTGTCGTTCCCGTTGGCATTGCCGTTGCCGTTGCCGTCGAGGTTCAGGTTGCCATTGCCATTGCCGTTGCCATTGGCGTTGAGGCTGTCCGACGACTGGCTCTGGTCTTGACCTTGACCCTCGCCTTGGCCCTGACCCTGCAACTGGCCCTGGCCTTCCAACTGGCCTTGGCCTTGACCTTCCAACTGCGCCTGGAGTTCCCCCTGCGAGAAGGGATCGTACCGATTATCCGACATGACACATCTCCTTGTTCAGGTTTGATGCGTCGGTCGTCTTCGCTAAGGCGCAAATCTTCTGCGTCTGCGCTGTCGCCAAGCCGACTCGACACGTCCTCGTCAAGCGGGCGATCCCTAGGAAAGCTCCCGGCGATCACAGCCTGACAGGGCGAGTGTCCGCGCTTTCGTTGGCTCCGTCAGGGTTGTAAAACCTAACTCGCTGTCAGGAAATTCCTGGCCTTGTCAGGGTTTCACCCCGCGGCGACGAGGCGGTCGCCGATCATCTGATCCCACAGATGCCCCGATTCCGGTCCGATCGGCGCCCCGGTGTCGCTCTGCAAGAGGGCGCTGCGGAAGATGAGCGCATTGCGGCAGCCGACCGCGAAATCGGCGTCCTCGGCGAGGCTTAGCGAAAGAATGCGCTCGCCTATCATTGCGGGATCGACCCGGGTCAACTGGCTCCAGCTCTCGAGTTGCACCAGTCCGAGCGCGCCTTCGTCGAGATCGCCGTTCGCATCGCGGGCGATCGCCGTGATCAGCGTCGTCACAAAGCCCGCGACATAGGGATCGCTCCAATTCGCCGAGGCGAGCGGCCCGCGCATCTGCGACGAGCGCTGGAAGAACGGCCACAAGAAATCCGTCGCCGCCCGCCGCGCCCGGCGCGCCGTCCAGAGGCTCCAAAGGGAGTGTCCGCGCCACATGTCGCGCTCCAAGGATTGATCGAATAGAGAGAGAAGACTGGCCTTTCTGTCAACAATGTTGCATGATTTAGGACGGTTACTTGTCGTTGCCGGAAGGGCTGATCGGCATGTCAACGTCGCTTCCCAGCACGCCGGACTTTTCGGCGCTCGAAGCCGCCGCCGCCCCCTTCGCCGACCGTCAGAACCAGATTCTGGCTCAGATCGGCACCCTTGGCCTCGCCTGGTCGAACAACGAGAGCGTCTTCGTCTACGTCCTGATGATCCTCTTGGAGACTGACGAGGTCTCTGCGGCGATCGTGTTCTCGACGCTCAACACGACACGCGCGCGGATCGACCTTATCCGCCGCCTGGCGACGGTCAAGATTAAGGACCCCGCGATCACTCAGACCTTGACGCGCATCATCCGTCGCTTCGACGCGTGTACGAACGTGCGGAACGAATTGAACCATTGTGTCTTCACGCTGAACGCTCGCGGCGAGATCACACACACGCAGACGATGCGCGTGATGGAGCACAAGGGCGCCCTTTCGCTCGGCGCCGTCCGTCCGATGGACGATCGGCGTCTCAAGGAGATCAGGGAAGCCAACAAGCAGTTGAAGCGGTTGAACCGCGACGTCTGGGATTTCCTGCCGATCCTGAAGCGCCATATCGAGTCGCGAAGCGGGTCGGCGCCTCGGGCTTAGAGCCGAGCGATCGGGCGCGGCTCTAATGGGCGAACCAACCCTGGGAGATCGCGTATTGGACGATCTTCGCGCGGCTCGCCAAGCGCAGTTTTTGCGTTGCTCTCGACTTGTAGGTTTCGATCGTCTTTTCGGTGATGCCGAGCTGGGCGGCCGTCTCCTTGAGCGTGAAGCCGTAGGCGACCAGACGGAGGACCTCTTCCTCGCGCGACGTCAACCGCAGAGTGTCGCCGTCGATGTCGGACGAATGGTCTAACCGGAAGACCTGCCGTCGCGCCAGGATCTCGCCCGCCAGGCGGGGATCGATATGGATGCCTCCGGCGGCGACCGAGCGGATGGCGAAGACCAGGTTCGCCCACGACGATTTCTTCACCACCACGCCTTGAAAGCCGAAATCGAGAGCGCGTCTCGCTTGGGCTCGGTCCTCGTGGCCGCTCAACGCCAGCAGCTTGGTCCGGCACCCCTCGCGAACCAACCGTTGCGCGACCGTGATGCCGTCGAAGTCGGGAATGCTGATGTCGAGAACAGCCACCTCCGGCTGGTGTCGCTTCACCAGCATATAGGCTTCCGATCCCGAGCTGGCTTGGCCGAGCAGTTGCAAATCCGGAGTGCCGAGGATCAGGGACGCGAGACCCTCGAGGAATAGCGAATGATCGTCCGCGATCGTGACCGAGGTCTTGGAGTTATCGAGCATCGGACGGGCTCCCCGGCGAACGGGCCGGCGCGAAACGCGCGCCGCGGCGCTTGCGATCTCGAAAAGGATCGCGCCAAAGATTGCGGGCGGATCGGCATCTCTCGCCTCGCCCTGCAACTCCCGAGCAACGCGGCACGTTACGCAACTCCCACTCGAAGGATGTAAATTTATCGGGACGCCTGAGCTAATGCGCGCCCATCTATCCGCCCAGCAACGTCAAGATGTAATTAAATCAACTGCGACCTGCTGACTAGCAACAATTTATAAACAAGTGTATCGAAGCTTGGCGATGGCGCCCAATTGCGCATGTTTGCCAAGTCTTATAGTCAGAGAAATCAGAGCGTCGCCGAAGAGGTACCACGATTGGGTTAGATTCTTTAGGTCACGCGCGAGTTTTACGTCGCGATCGGGCTCGCGGGCCACAAATGGCGCGAAGAACGCCGCTCTGGCTTTGGACCCGGGGCGTCGGACGCGACGCCGAGTTTGCCGTTGAACCCGAACTGGTGCGTGACCTCGGCGCGCACCCCGCTCGTTGTCGCTTCAATCGCAGGGCGTCGCGCGTTGCAGGCTGCTGCTGCGCCGCACCGGCCCAAAGTCCAGTGGCGCAGGGCTCAGGCGGTTCGTAAGGAGAGGCCAGCGGCGGCTGCCCGGCCGCCGCCTTCTAGGGCTTTTTACGCTGGCGCGCGCGACGCTCACGCGCCAGCGTGGGCCTTGCCGCGTTCGAGAGCAAACGAAATGCCGAAAAACGGAAGCGCCGCCAGGGCCAGCCCCGCGCCAATCCATCCCGCCGACGTCCAGCCGAATCCGGCGTCGATCGCCATGCCGCCCGCCCAAGCGCCGAAGGCGTTGGCGATGTTGAGGGCGGAATGGTTGAGGGCGCCCGCAAGCGTCTGAGCCCCGGGGGCGGCGTCCATCAGGCGAGTCTGCAAGGCCGGCACGACTGCAATGCTGGCGCCGATGAGGAATACATTCACCGCCGCCGCCCAGGGGTGGGCGGACGTGATCGTGAACAGCGCGAGCGTGGCTGCGCTCCAGACGAGGCCGCCGAAGATGGTGGCCATGATGGAGCGGTCGGCGAACCAGCCGCCGGCCAAGCTGCCGGCGATCATCCCCACGCCGGTGAGCGAGAGATAAAGGGGGACCTCAGCGAGGGACACGTGGGCGACCTGGGTGAGCGTCGGCGTGATGTAGCTGTAGACGGCGAACAGGCCGCCAAAGCCGACCGCGCCGATCGCCAGCGTCAGCCAGACCTGCGCGCGCTTGAGGCCTTGGAGCTCGCGCAGCGGCGACGCCGCGGCGTCGACCGGAACGATCGGTACGAAGATCGTCACCAGCGCCGAGGTCAGAAGCCCGAGGCCGGCGATGGCGAGAAAGGCCGCCCGCCATCCAAGCGCTTGGCCGAACCAGGTCGCCACCGGCACGCCAACGACGTTGGCGATGCTGAGCCCGAGCATGACGCGGCCGACCGCCTGGGCCCGTCCGCCTGGCCCGGCGAGATCGGCCGCGACCAGGGACGCAATGCCGAAATAGGCTCCGTGCGGCAGGCCGGCGAGGAAGCGGGCGACGATCAGCGGGAGGTAAGCGGGCGCGAACGCCGTGGCGGCGTTGGCCAGCGCGAGGACCGCCATCAGGCCGATCAACATCGCCCGGCGCGGCGCTTTCGCCATCACCACGGTAATGAGAGGCGCCCCGACCACCACGCCGATGGCGTAAGCGCTGATCACGTTGCCGGCCTCGGGAATGGAGACGCCAACTCCGCTCGCGACGCTGGGAATGAGCCCCATGGCGGCGAACTCGCCTGTTCCGAGCGCCAATCCGCCCATCGCCAATGCAAATTCTGCGAGCGCTGCGCCGTAGGGGGCTGCCGCATGGGCAGAGGCAGCCGAACCCGAGCCCAGCTCGGCGGGGGGAATGTGTTTCATATTGTGTCTCTTGTTGATTCAAGGCGAACCGGCCGCTGCGCCGCTGCGCAGGCGCCCGAGGGGGCGGGCCGTCCGGCCAGCCAGGTTCTGCATCGCTTCGCTGGTGCGAGCGTTTCGTTCCGAACGGTCGGGATGGCCTGCGGGCGGCCATCTGGCAAATGCATATTGAATATGAATAGGATTTGCGTGGTGAATATCGCAGCGGTCATCGGCTTCCGGCGGCCCGCAGGCGCTTCCCGTGCAGGCGCCGCCGCGACCCGATCCCCGCGAAGAAGAGATCGGGTCTATCCGCCCGCTGGCGAAGTCGGGGGGCGGCGGCCTCAACCGCGCCGCGACCCACTCAGACGCGCCGGCGCGATCCCTCGACATTGGGCAGGAACGCGGTGAGCAGCCCGATCAGCGGCAGGAATGCGCAGACCTTGTAGACGAACTCGATGCTCGTAAGGTCGGCAAGCTCGCCGAGCACCGCCGCGCCGACGCCGGCCATGCCGAAGGCGAAGCCGAAGAAGAGGCCGGAGACCATCCCGACCCGGCCAGGCATCAGCTCCTGCGCGTAGACGATGATGGCCGAGAAGGCCGAGGACAGCACGAGGCCGATCGCGACGCTGAGCGCCACCGTCGCCGTGAGGCCGACATAGGGCAGCGCCAGGGTGAACGGCAGCACGCCCAGGATCGAGCCCCAGATGACCGTCTTGCGGCCGAAGCGGTCGCCGACCGGGCCGCCGATCACCGTGCCGGCCGCGGCGGCCGCGAGAAAGATGAAGAGATCGACCTGCGCCGCCTGCGTCGAAATCTCGAAGCGGCGCATCAGGTAGAAGATGTAGTAGCTCGTCAGGCTCGCGAGGTAGAAGTACTTCGAGAAGATGAGGGCGATCAGCACCGCGATCGCCCGCGTCACCTCGCCGCGCCCGAGCGGGGCGCGTTCCGGCTTGGGGCGCCGTCCTGCGGAATGCGCCTGACTTTTGGCCTGATACCAGCGACCGAGCCCCGTGAGCAGCGCCATCCCGCCAAGCGCGGCGAGCGCGAACCAGGCGATGCTGCCGCGCCCATGCGGCAGGATGAAGAAGGCGGCGAGCAGCGGCCCGAGCGCCTGACCGAAATTGCCGCCGACCTGGAACACCGACTGCGCAAGGCCATGCGCGCCGCCCGAAGCCATCCGCGCGATGCGCGAGGACTCCGGATGGAAGATCGATGAGCCGATGCCGAGCAGCACCGCGCCGACCAGCAGCAGCGCATAGCTCGGCGCGTAGGCGAGGGTCACGAGGCCGAGCAACGTCGAGCCCATGCCAAAGGGGAGCGAATAGGGCTGCGGCCGGCGGTCCGTGTAGAGCCCGATGAGGGGCTGCAGGAGCGACGCGACGATCTGATAGGTCAGAGTGAGGAGGCCGATCTGCCCGAAGTTGAGATCGAATCCGCCCTTCAGCATTGGGTAGATCGCGGGAAGCAGCGCCTGCATCATGTCGTTGAGCAGGTGGCAGAAGCTGACGGCGCCGAGAATGGCGATGGCGGGCGCGTCGGCTTTCGACCGGGCGGCGGCGATCTGGCTCACGAAACTTCCCCCTTTACACAGCAGCATTGCCTGTCGAGGCGGCGGAAGCTATGCCCTCGCCGAGGGGCCCGCTACCGCAGTCAGGCCCATTATCACCTGGAGTGGGCCATGGTTCGGAACACCCGCGTCGACCTCTACGATCACGTGCAGCGCCCGATCATCGCTCTGGGCAACGACTATCCCGATGGCCACGTCATCGCGCCGCATTCCCACCGGCGCAGCCAACTGCTCTACGCCGCCACCGGCGCGGCGATGGTGACGACGGCGCAGGGCACCTGGGTGACGCCGCCGCAGCGGGGCATGTGGATTCCCGCCGGCGTCGTCCATCACGTCAGGATGCTCGGTCCGGTGAGCAGCCGCAGCCTCTATCTCGAGCCGGAAGAGACTGCGGGCATGCCGGACCGCTGCCAGGTGCTCGGCGTCTCGCCGTTCATGCGCAGCCTGCTCGACGAGGCGGTGGAACTGCCGGCGGATTACGAATTGCGGAGCCGCGCGGACGCGTTGATGGCGCTCATCCAGCACGAGATGCGCCGCCTGCCGGCGCTGCCGCTGTCGCTGCCGTTTCCAGCGCATGACGCGCTCGCCGAATTGTGCCGCGGCTTTCTCGCCGCGCCCGGTCCCCACGAGACGATCGACGATTGGAGCGGACGGCTGCGCATGAGCCGGCGGACTTTCACGCGCCTCTTCCGGCGAGAGACGGGGCAGAGCTTTACGGCCTGGCGTCAGCAAGCCTGCCTCGTCGCAGCGCTGCCGCGCCTCGCCGCGGGCGAGCGCGTCACGTCGGTCGCGCTCGATCTCGGCTACGACAATCCCGCGGCCTTCACGGCAATGTTCAAACGGGCGCTCGGCGCCTCGCCGCGCGACTATTTACGGCGCGGAAGCTGAAGGGAAGGGGCCGTCTTGAGGACGTTCGATCACGCTGGCGCGTTGACAGGCCGCGCCCTCCGTCGGACATACGCGCTTTTCCAGGCGAGGTCGAAACGATGTCTCATGCGTCCCCGACGATGCGCGCGGTCCTGATTGTCCGCCCCGGTGGACCCGAGGTCCTTCAGGTCAAGGAAGTGTCACGGCCAGTCCCGCGCGCGGGGGAGATCCTCGTCAAGGTCGAAGCGGCCGGCGTCAATCGCCCGGACATCTTCCAGCGCCTCGGCGCCTATCCGCCGCCGCCAGGGGCGCCCGACATTCCCGGTTTGGAGATCGCCGGCGAAGTGGTGGATGTGGGGCCGGGCGCCGCCCGCCATGCCCTCGGGGCGCGCGTGACGGCGCTGGTGCCCGGCGGAGGCTATGCGGAATATTGCGCCGTTCACGAGAGCAACGCGCTGCCGATTCCCGCCGGACTCTCGGCGATCGAGGCCGGCGCCATTCCTGAAACCTTCTTCACGGTCTGGACCAATGTGTTCGAGCGTGGTCGCCTTGAACCGGGCGAGACGCTGCTGGTGCACGGCGGGAGTTCCGGCATCGGCACGACGGCGATCCAACTCGCGAAAGCGTTCGGCGCGCATGTGATCGCGACGGCAGGCTCGGACGAGAAGGCGCAGGCCTGCGTACGGCTCGGCGCCGATGTCGCGATCAACTACAGGAGCGAGGATTTCGTCGAGGCGACGCGGGCCGCCACCGAGGGCAGGGGCGCCAATGTCATCCTCGACATGGTCGGCGGCGACTATACGCCGCGCAACCACGCCGCCGCGGCGGTCGACGGACGCATCGTGCAGATCGCGACCTTGAACGGCGCCAAGGTCGAGGTCGATCTGCGCGTCATCATGTCGAAGCGGCTTTATCACACCGGCTCGACGCTGCGCCCGCGCAACGTAGCGCAGAAGGCGGCGATCGCCGACGCGCTCCACGAGAAGGTCTGGCCGCTGCTCGCCGAAGGCCGATGCAAGCCGCTGATCGATTCCGTCTTCCCGCTCGCCGACGCCGCCAAGGCGCATGAACGCATGGAAAGTTCGGCGCATGTCGGCAAGATCGTGCTGACGGTCTGAGCGAGCGATGCCGCGCCACAAGCTGACGATCGAATATGACGGCGCGGCGTATTCCGGCTGGCAGCGCCAGGACAACGGCGCCTCGGTGCAGCAGGCGCTGGAGGAGGCGTTGCACGCGCTGACCGGCGAGCGCGTCGTCGTCCACGGCGCCGGCCGCACCGACGCGGGCGTGCATGCGACGGGGCAGGTCGCGCATGTCGATCTCGCGCGCGCATGGGACGGATGGCGGCTGCGCGAAGCGGTCAACGCGCATCTCGCCGGTCAGGCGATCGCGGTTCTGGGCGCCGAGCCCGCGGCCGACGACTTCGACGCCCGTCGCAGCGCGACGATGCGCCACTACGTCTATCGCATCGTCAATCGCCGCGCGCCGCTGGCGCTCGATCGCGGCCGCGCCTGGCGCGTCAAGCGCGAACTCGACGCGGAGGCGATGCACGAAGCGGCGCGGGCGCTGATCGGCCGGCACGACTTCTCGACCTTTCGCGATTCGCAATGCCAGGCGAAGTCGCCGGTGCGCACGCTGACACGGCTCGACGTGACGCGCGAGGGCGAGCGGATCGACTTCGCCGTCGCGGCGCTATCGTTCCTGCATCGGCAGGTGCGCTCGATGGTCGGCTCGCTCGTCGAGGTCGGCCTCGGCAAATGGCGCGCCGCCGACTTGAAAGCCGCGCTCGAGGCGGCCGACCGCAGCCGCTGCGGACAGGTGGCGCCGGCCTGCGGGCTGTATCTGGCGCGCGTCGAATACGGCGGGACGAGTTGAGGTTTGTCATGCCCGCGCGTCGCTTTCGCGGGTGACTCTGGCCTCACGCCCATTGCTTGGTGACGATAAGTTTCAATCGAACGAAGGGGGCACTTTCGACCCAACGTATAGAGTTGGGGCGTTAGGGACGATCTGTACGTTGAACATCGCTCCTGCTGGAACGTCTTCCGTTGAGAATGGTATTCCTGCAAACGAAAAAGCATCCCTTAGCAGCTCCGCAGGTTTAGTTCCGTTATCCGAAAGCCTAATCCCAAATACAATCATATTTGGGGGCTTCGCGGAACCGGGGGCTACTGACCATCCTGACGCCTCGAGAATTCGTGACAATTGGATCGCCATGAATAAAGCTTCTGGATCTCCATCTGTATATCGAAGATTAACTACCCCTGGAGATCTCCTTAACGCCTCCCCAAGCTTTTTGATCGCGTCTGGCGGGATGACACGCCATGAAACAGCTGACTTTATCTTTTCCGTTTCAAGCCTTGCGCTGGCGGCCTCCTTCTCTAACTCAGCCGCTCGCAAAATGGCGTTTCCTGCCGTTTTGCCGGCTTCAATTCCCTCTTTCTTCGCCTCCGCTACCCTATCCTCCACTCCCAGTTTATATTTATCGAATTGTTTTGCACTATCAATCGCTTCTTGTTTCTGTAGTCTTACAATTATCCAAGTTGACATGCCTACGCAGACGGCGGCGAACGCCGCTATAACGAGGGACCCGATCATTATCGAGTTCCACGCATCTAAGGAAAATCCTAGCATACGTCTGACCGGCTTTGAGAAAGTGTCCATTGGCATTGAGTTCGATTTCAATGACGTGGCTGATCGTCGCTGTCGGTTGTCGATCATTAAATTTTTTTAAACTGCGCTGGAAATAGTAACTGATTCGCTTCGCTCCGGGAAACGTGCTTGCCGCTGCCAATTGCATTTCCGCCGGTACAACACCGATGCGCAAAGCCGGCGTTGACGGCCATCAGGTTTTACCCGCCGTTTGAGGTGCGGCAGCTGTCGTCACGCCAAGCCATTTCGGCCGCATAGGAATCGGTGTCAGCCTAGGTGCGGGCCGACGAAATAAAGCTCCAGCGCCCGCTCGTAGACGCGCGACAGCGCCTCGATGTCGTCGATCGCCACCCGCTCGTCGACGCCGTGCATCGTCGCGCCGACCAGCCCGATCTCGACGACGGGGCAGGCGTCCTTGATGAAGCGCGCGTCCGAGGTGCCGCCCTTGGTGGAGAGCTCGGGGCGCCGCCCCGTCACGTCGTCGATGGCGCGGGCGACGAGATCGGTGAAGGCGCCGCGCGGTGTGAGAAAAGCAACCGCATTGGTGGGATCGAATTTCAGGGCGACGCGCGCGCCGTTCGCGGCGGCGCCGACGCGCCGCTCGACCTCGGCGCTCAGCGTCTGAGGCGTCCAGCGATCGTTGAAGCGGATGTTGAAGACGAGGCGCACTTCGCCGGGAATGACGTTGGTCGCGGGATTGCCGACGTCGACGGTGACGATCTCGAGGTTCGAGGGGTCGAAATCGGCCGTGCCCTGATCGAGCGCCGGGCTTTGCAGCGCAGCGAGGATCGGCGCCAGCGCGCGGATCGGATTGTCGGCGAGATGCGGATAGGCGACGTGGCCCTGCGTGCCCGAGATCGTCAGCCGTCCGGTCAGCGAGCCGCGGCGTCCGTTCTTGATCGTGTCGCCCAACGCGGCGCTGCTGGTCGGCTCGCCCAGCAGGCAATGGTCGAAGCGCTCGCCGCGCGCGCGCGCCCATTCGAGCAGCTTGACCGTGCCGTTGACCGCCGGCCCTTCCTCGTCGCCGGTGAGGAGGAAGCTGATCGAGCCTTTGAAGTCGCCGCGTGCAACGAAGCGCAGCGCGGCGGCGAGCGAGGCGGCGACGCCGCCCTTCATGTCGCTTGCGCCGCGGCCCCAGATCTGGCCGTCGGCGATCGCGCCGGCGAACGGATCGAAACGCCATTTCGCGGCGTCGCCCGGCGGCACCACGTCGGTATGGCCGGCGAAGACGAGATTGGGGGCGGCGTCGCCAAAGCGCGCATAGAGATTGTCGATCGTCGGCGTGCCCGGCGCGGAGAACGAGACGACCTCGACGGAAAAGCCCGCGGCGGCGAGCAAGTCGCGCACGTAGGGCAGGGCGCCCGCGTCGGCCGGCGTGACGGAGGGAAAGGCGATCAGCGCGCGCGCGATGTCGAGCGCGGAGGCGGAGGCGGACATGGAAGGCTTTCCTATCTCGGGCGCATCTCGCGCACCAGCGCGGCCCATTCGAGGACGACGTCGTAGATCGGCGGCTCGGTGTTCGACAGCAGCGTCCAGAGGCCTGCGATCTGGCTGCGTTTGAGCGCTTTGATCAACACGCGCCCGTCGGCGAGGCCGCACACGCACATGCGCCCGACGAGGTCGTCGCCGGGAGGGTCACGCACGTCGTCGTAGAACACCAGCCAGTTGTCGAACAGGGCGCCGAGCGAATGGCCGCGGATCTGCACTGCGACGGTCTTGGCGCTCGCCGCGTCCGGCGCCGGCACTTCGTCGAACGGGCCCTGGCCGTCGGCGTAGAAATGCGCGATCGCGCCGGCGCCGACGTGGCCGACGAGCGCCACCTTGTCGCGTTGGGGCGGGGTGCGGCCGCCGCCGACGAGCCGCGGCGGCTCGACGCCGAGATAGGCGGCCGCGACGGCGATTTCGTCCGCGCGCAGGCGGCGCGAGCCGTTGAGAAGATCGGTGACGGCCGACGGCGAGCGCCCCAGCGCCTTGGCGAGGCCGCTGCGCGTCTTGCCGGTTTCCCGGAGTGCGTCCCGGATCCAATCCACGGTCATGCGCCCTATATTCGGCTTTTCAGAAGGCAGCGCAATCTGGAAAATCAGAAAACATGTTGACAATGGATATGGATGTCCAGAAAATGAGAACAAAGAGCGAACATTCCTCGCTCTTTTGAGGAGACACTCAGCCGATGCAGGTCAGCCAGACCCGACGCCGCCCTCCCAAATCCAAGACCGAACGCAAGGAGGCGATAGACGCCTGCGCGGCGCATCTCAGGGACCTCAAGCGGGCGCATCGTCGCCCCCCGGTCGACGTGAACCTGCCCTTGGTCGCCGTTCCCAAGCGTTTGACGGGCGAAGCCGTCGCCTCGTTCTGCACCTCTGCGGCCGATCTCTGCGCGGAGCTGATGCGATGAGCGCGAAACTCAAGACACGCCGCAGCAAGGCGAACACCCAAGCCGAGGACGAGCGCCTCGACGCGACGCCGGAACGGCTCGCCCGCGCCGCCGAGAGCGGCCAAGCCAGCGAGCGAAGCGCCGGCCGGTTGCGCCGCCTGCTCGACCCCTTCGACGTCATGCGCTCGACCCGCGCCCTCGCGCCGCACGATCCGCGGCTCAACGACGTGAGGTGGCTGATCGGCGAAGCCATCCGCCGCCTGCACCAGCGCGCCCAGCTCGACGCTCTGCGCGCGGTCGCGCTCGACGGCGTCGGCGCGAAGGGTTTTGGCCCCCGGTCCGGCCTTCCCGCCAGCGAAGCGGCTCTGCATGCGCGCGACAAGCTGCGCAAAGCCGAGGAACGCGCCGGCGCCGCCGCCTGGCCGATCGTCGCGCGCATCGTCATCGAGGGCGGCGGCGTGCGCGACTGCCGCGATTCTGCTGCCGGAAATCGCAACGCCCTGGCGCGCCGACGCGATCATCGCCGACCGCCTCAGGGTCGCGCTCGACCGCCTCGGCGATCTCGTCGGCGTGACGGCGGGGCGGCGGCCCGACGCCTCCGAAAGGTGAGCTTCGCCGGACCGCTCTCGGCGCTCGGGACCGCGAAAGGGATAGTCTAGACAAGTCTAGTTTGGCTTCCCGGAAACGCCGTCCGGGAAACCGCGAGCGTCTGATGGTTCGAATACGATCCGCCATAAGGATCAAAGCCTAATCGGTCGCAATTTATTCACTTCGAGTTCATGCGGATCGTGCAGGATGGTTTCGTCGTAAACCAAGGAGGGATTCATGTTCACACGCGTTTGGGTGGGCGGAACGGCCGCGGCTCTGGCGGGCGCCGCGATGCTCGCGATCTCGGCAACTTCGGCTTCGGCGTTCACACTGTCGTCGCCGTCGCTCGAACAACCGATGGCGTCCTCGCATATCGATCATGTCTGGTGGGATCGTTGGGGCCGTTGGCACCCGAATCGTCCCTACTGGGGCGGCCGCCGCTGCTGGCGCGGCTACTATGGCCGGCTGCACTGCGCCTGGTAAGACGGCGAATGACGGCGGCGCGCCCCTAAATCGTTTGTTCAATGACGTACCGCCGCGTCGCCCCCAGAGCCGTCGCGGCGATTTTGTGTCAGCCCTGCATCTTGGCGATCAGCGCGTCGGAAATCTCGAAATTGGCGGTGACGTTCTGCACGTCGTCGTTGTCTTCGAGCGCGCCGATCAGACGAAGAATCTTCTCGCCCGCTTCGTCGTCGACGGCGATGGTGTTTTGCGGCCGCCAGACGAGCGAGGCCTTGCGCGGCTCGCCGAATTTGGCCTCGAGCGCCTTCTGCGCCTCTTGCAGCGCCTCGATCGCGGTGATCACCTCATGCTCCTCGGGGCCGGAGACGACGTCGTCCGCGCCCGCCTCGATCGCCGCTTCGAGCATGGCGTCGTCGCTGGCGACCTTGCGGTCGAACACGATGAGGCCGACCCGGTCGAACATGAAGGAGACCGCGCCGGTCTCGGCGAGCGATCCGCCGGCCTTGGTGAAATAGGAGCGCACTTCGCCCGCGGTGCGGTTGCGGTTGTCGGTGAGCGCCTCGACGATCACCGCCACGCCGCCCGGGGCGTAGCCCTCGTAGCGCACTTCGTCGTAGTTCTCGCTGTCGGCGCCGGACGCCTTCTTGACCGCGCGCTCGATATTGTCCTTGGGCATGTTCTCGGCACGAGCCGCCAGCACCGCGGCGCGCAGGCGCGCGTTCATCGACGGGTCGGGCAGGCCCATCTTCGCCGCGACGGTGATTTCGCGCGCCAGCTTGGAGAAGAGCTTGGAGCGGATCGCGTCCTGCTTGCCCTTCTTGTGCATGATGTTTTTGAACTGACTATGTCCTGCCATGGTCGCCCGCGAGTGAGAGGGGTTGAAGTTGGAAGCCGCCGGAGCGGCTCAGGTGGGAAAACTGATACTCCGCCGCAGAAAAGCGTCAAACAGGGGAATGGTGAATTCGACCTCGCCGCGCGCGGGCCCGCAAGCCATGCCGCAATGAGGGAGCGCGCGGCGCGGCTGACGGGCGCCGGCCTTGGAGTGGAGCCTCGGGTCCATTGATAGGGAGCTTATGGCTCGAAGATAAGCTGAGCTAAAGTCCCTATAAGCAAGGGAGCGCAAGGTGAGCAAGGAAAATCCGGAATGGCGAAGGGCATCAAGATCGTTCCGGGGCTGATGCACTATCCCGCCTACCTGGACCCCGCCGCCCAGCAGGCGTTGCGCGACGCCATCGGCGAGGTTATTGCCGCCGCGCCCCTGTTCCAGCCGCGGATGCCGCGTACGGGAAAGCCGTTCTCGGTGCGCATGAGCAATTGCGGCCCGCTCGGCTGGGTCTCCGACGAGACGGGGTACCGCTACCAGCCGACCCATCCCGAGACGGGAGCGCCCTGGCCGCCGATGCCTGCGCCCCTTTTGGAAGCGTGGGCGGAACTCGCGCCGGGCGCGCCCGCGCCGGAGGCCTGCCTCGTCAATTTCTATGACGCGGCCGCCCGGATGAGCCTGCATCAGGACCGCGACGAGGCGGAATTCGGCGCGCCTGTCGTCTCGCTCTCGCTCGGCGACGCCGCGCTGTTTCGCGTCGGCGGACTGACGCGGAGCGCGCCTACCCAATCCTTCCGCCTCGCCTCAGGCGACGCCATGACGCTCGGCGGCCCGGCGCGGCTCGCCTTTCACGGCGTCAATCGCATCCAGGCAGGCAGCTCGAGGCTGCTCGCCGAGGGAGGGCGGATCAATCTGACGATGCGGCGGGTGACGAAGGCGTAAGAGGAAGTCGGACGCTCGGCTTGCTCCCGATTTTCGCCAAAAACGGACGCTTTTGAGAGAGGGTAGCGCAGTGCGCAACCGACGCGATATGCGGCCGATTACGGTATCAAGCCGTATTTCTTCTCTCTCCCCAATCCTGAAAGAAACGGAGCAGATATCCGTCAGGGTCTTGAACGATAAACTGGCGATTGCCGAGGTAGAAATCATCGGCGCGATACCATTTTTCCTCCATTGGTAAAAATATACGTGCTCCCTCTTTTTGAGCCTTGACGTACAGATCGTCGACGTTGCCGACGCCAATTTGCAGATTTATTCCTCTGCCAAAGGGATATTCTAGCGCGCTTGCGAGCCATGTTCTGTCAGTTTGCGTTTTGGAGTTGGCTCGTATTTCATCCAGCATGATACGCGAGCCTTGCCGTTCCAGCATGGCAAAGCCATCTTCCGGTCGTTGGTATTGAATCTTGAATCCCAGGATTTCCGTATAAAAATCCACGCTGACCCGAATATCCGTGCAGGAAAGTTCTGGAGTCAAATTTGTTACGAGGCGATTCTCAGTCATAGGAAATCCGAGGATCTGGGGTGAACTCTTGCCAATATGCTGCGAAGCGACGATACGCGGCATGCGCCAGTATGCAACGACGCGCCTTGCGCTGGAACCCCGACCGCCGACCGTCGGGATCGCGCCGCTCGATTCTCGGGAAAAGATTCCGCGAATATTATCACGCATTCACGGCAGCCGGCGGGAGCGCGCGCTTCGAACTTCTTCACGGCGTTCCGGGCGAGAGCCACCTGTTACTGCTTTGTCTCGACCGGTGGCAACCGATCGCGGACCAATTAATCGACAACGCCCCGCGATCTATCACAGGCAATGCAGAGCGTGTTGGCGGGCGATTTTTCGATCGCTTCGATCGTCAGCCTCGGCGGCGGGCGGATCAATCTGACGATGCGGCGGGTGACGAAAGCCTGAGACGCTCTTACCGGGCCGATCCAGCCATCTTGTATTGGCCTCTCGTCGTGCGGTACGCTTCCGTCCGCGGGGTGACGCTGGGGGGCCTGAACTATGGCTGTCGTTTTCACTTGCGTCGTCATTTTCCTTCTCTTCTTGGCGGCCGGCTATGCCGGCCTGCGCATCCAGAAGCGACTGCTGCCCGTGCACAAGACGGGCGAGACGAAGGGCGTCGTCGGCCAGGTGGCGGGCTTGGTCAGCCTGCTCCTGGCGCTGGTGCTGGGAACGCTCATTGGCGTCAGCTTCGCGTATTTCTCCGGCCAGAGGTCCAGCCTGGAGACTTTCGCCGCCCAAGTTCTCAGGCTCGATCAGGCGCTTGCGCAATATGGGCCGGAGACCAAGCCTGTGCGCGACAAGATCAAGGAGGCGATCATCAAAGGTCATGAAACCTTCTGGGGCGGCGGGGACGCCGATCCCGCGGCGCTGACGGTCGAGCGGCCATTGGCCAATGCGCAGGCCATCGCGGACTATCTTGCGACGCTTCAGCCGAAAACGGACGTGCAGAAGCAGGCGTTGGCGAGCGCCGCCCAATTCAACGGCATGGTGGAACAGTCGCGGCTTCTGATGTCCCTGCAGGCCGCGGCTGGGCCGGTGTCGTGGGTGTTGATCGCTATTCTGATCTTTTGGACGGCTTCGCTGTTTTTCGGCATAGGCCTTTACGCCGACACCAATGCGCTCGTCATGTCCGCGCTGACCTTCGGGGCGGCCTCGATCGCCTTCGCGATCTTCCTGATCCTCGAACTCGGGATGCCGTACACGGGTCTGTTCAAGGTGCCGCCCGCCGCGCTCGAACAGGCGATCGAATTCATCGACAAGTAGTGTTGGAGCGAACTGCGCTTTGGTCGAAGCGGTTTGTCGCTGCCGTTTTTCACGCGCCCAGCCCGTCTCGACCCCCGCTTTTCGCGGGGGTGACAGCAGCGCGGGAGCCTTCCCGCGCGGCGCGCGGGAAGGAGGGGGCCTCAATCGGCGTTCTCGACCTTCGGGGCGGCCTTCGGACCACCCTTGGAGACGCCGACCAGGGCGGGGCGCAGCACCCGATCGCCGATCTTCCAGCCGCTCTGCATCACCTGCGTCACGGTTCCCGCCGGCAGCGTCTCGTCCGGCGCCTCGAACATCGCCTGATGGAAGTTGGGGTCGAACTTTTCGCCCTGTGGCTCGAGCTTGGTGACGCCGTGCCGGCCGAGCGCGCTCTGCAAGTCGCGCGCGGTCAGCTCGACGCCTTCGACGAGCCCCTTGATCGCGCCTTCGGCGCTGGAGCGGGCCTCATCCGGCAGGCTCTCGAGCGCCCGCGCGAGATTGTCGGCGACGGTCAGCATGTCGCGCGCGAAGGAGGTCACGCCGTAAGTGCGGGCGTCGGCGACCTCGCGCTCGGTGCGCCGCCGAAGATTCTCCATTTCGGCGAGGACGCGAAGGACGCGATCCTTCATCTCGGCGTTTTCCGCGTTCAGCTTTTCGATCACGGCGAAGCCGTCGGCCTCGGCGGGCGTCTGAGGCGCCGCCGCGGTGTCGGGGGTCTGCGCGTTGGTCGTTTCGTTCATGTCCTCGGGGTCCCGTGTTCGGTCGCGCCCGATATCAGGGGTCGCGGGGTAAAAATCAAGCGCAAGCGTCCTGCAGTTTGGTTGAGCCGCCCTGACCCCCAACCCCTCTCCGGCCCGGCGGGCTGGAGGCGGGGAACGAGGTCTAGAAAATGGCGAGCAGATGCCGCTTGATCGAGGCTTGGCGGGACGCCGAGGTGATCTTCGCCCCGGTAAGATCCGTCACGTAGAAGGCGTCGACCGCCTTCTCGCCGAAGGTGACGATATGCGCCGAGCCGATGTTCAGATTGAGCTTGGAGAGCGCCGCCGTAAGCTCGTAGAGGAGGCCGGGCCGGTCGAGCCCGGCGACTTCGAGCACCGTGTATCGATTGGACAGGGTATTGTCGATCGTCACTTCCGGGACGACCGCGAAATGGGTCCGGCTTTCCCGCGCGCGCTTGGCGGAGACGATCTCGCTGACCCGGATCTCGCCGCGCAGCGCCTGTTCGACCGAGCGGGCGATGCGCCCGCCGCGACGCAATTCATCCTCGTCGCGCTCGAAAGCGCGCGAGATCGAGATCGTGTCGAGCGCGAAGCCGTCCGTCGTGGTGAAAATCTGCGCGTCGACGATATTGGCGCCGGCGCCGGCGCAGACGCCCGCGGCCAGCGAGAGCAGGCGAGGGTGGTCGGGCGCGACGAGCGTCAGTTCGGTCACGCCGCGATACGCGTCGGTCGCCACTTCCGTCGCCAGCGAGCGCACCTCGGCGGCCATCGCATGGAACAGATTGGCGTGCGCGACCAGATGGGCGAGATCGACCTTCAGCCAATAAGCGGGATAGTGGCGCTGCGCGTAGGCGTCGAAATCGGGGTCGGACCAGCCCGGCAGCGCGCGCCGCAGCGCCTCCTGGGCCGCCGCCACGCGCGACTTGCGATCGATCTTCGAATGACCGCCGCCGAGCACGACCTCGGTCTCCCAATAGAGCGTGCGCAGGAGCTGACCCTTCCAGCTGTTCCACACGCCGGGGCCGACCGCGCGAATGTCGCAAACCGTCAGCGCCAGCAACATGCGCAGGCGCTCCTGGGTCTGCACGACCGCCGCGAACGACTCGGCCGTGCGCGGGTCGGCAAGGTCGCGGCCCTGCGCCGTGTTGGACATCGTCAGATGCTGCTCGACCAGCCAGACGACGCGGTCGGAATCTGCGACCGAAAGTCCGAAGCGCGGGCAGAGGCGGCGTGCGACCTCCGCGCCGGCGAGCGAGTGATCCTCGGGCCGGCCCTTGGCGATGTCGTGCAGGAAGGCGGCGACGTAGAGCGCCGTGCGGTTGGCGATATTGGGCAGGATTTCGCTGAGGAGCGGCACCTCTTCGGCGAGCAGCCCGGCCTCCACCTGGCTGAGGACGCCGACCGTGCGCAGTAGATGCTCGTCGACCGTGTAATGGTGGTACATCGAGAATTGCATCATGCCGACCACGCGGCCGAAGTCGGGAATGAAGCGTCCGAGCACCCCGGCTTCGTTCATGCGCCTGAGCGCCGTCTCGGGCGAGCGGCGCGAGGTCAGGATTTCCAGAAACAGCCGGTTGGCTTCCGGGTCGGCGCGCAGCTCGGCGTCGATCCGCTTCAGCGATTGCGTGACGAGCCGCGTCGCGTCGGGATGGATATCCAGGCTCGAACGGTCGGCGACCCAATAGAGACGGATCAGATTGATCGGATCGCGCTCGAAAGCGTCGGCGCGGATGACGTTGACGCGGTCGTGCTCGATCTTGAAGTCGGCGGCGTCCGCGACCGCGCGCGGGCGGCGGCGTAGCCGGCTGAGAAAGCGATCGAGCGCCTGGGTGGGCTTCGCCTGCCGCTCTTCGAGCGCGGCGCAGAGGATGGCGGTCAGATCGCCGACATCCTTGGCGATGAGGAAGTAGTGCTTCATGAAGCGCTCGACGTCGGTCTGTCCGGCGCGCGCCGCATAGCCGAGCCCCTCCGCGAGCGGGCGCTGCAGCTCGAAGCTCAGCCGCTCCTCGGCGCGGCCGGTGAGAAAGTGGAGGTGGCAGCGCACCGTCCAGAGGAACTCCTCGCAGCGCGAGAACAGCGCGAATTCGCGGTGCGAGAACAGCCCGGCGGCGACAAGCTCGCGCGGGTCGCGCACGCGGTAGACGTATTTGGCGATCCAGAACAACGTATTGAGATCGCGCAAGCCCCCCTTGCCGTCCTTCAGGTTGGGCTCGACCAGATAGCGCGATTCCCCGGCGCGCTTGATGCGCGCGTCGCGTTCGGCGAGCTTGGCGGTGGCGAATTCGGCCGGCGTCTTGGCGACGATCTCCTTGTCGAAACGCTCGCGCATCCGCTCGAACTGCGCCTCGTCGCCCATCAGGAAGCGGGCCTCCAGCAAAGCGGTGCGGATCGTCATGTCGGCGCGCGCCTGCTTGAGGCATTCCTCGGTCGTGCGGGTGGAATGGCCGACCTTCTGGCGCAGATCCCACAAGACGTAGAGGATCGTCTCGACGATCTTCTCGCAGCCCGCCGCGCCGGCGCTCGGCAACAGGAAGAGCAGATCGATGTCGGAGCCGGGCGCCAGCATGGCGCGTCCATAGCCGCCGACCGCCGCGATCGTCACCCGGCCCGATTGCGCCAGCGCGGGATGGAGATGGCGCACCGCCATGTCGTGCACGGCGCGGATGATCTCGTCTTCGAGCTCGCTGAGCCGGGACGCGCAGGCCCGTCCCCCGCCGCTTTCTTCGAGTTGCCGGCGAGCCTCGGCCCGCCCCGCGTTCAGCGCGTCGCGAAAGAGATCGACCGCTTCGCGGCGGAAGGCGGCGTCGTCGGAGGGGACGCGGCGCCGCAGCTCAGCGAGGCTCTCGTCGAGCTTGGCGCGGTCGAAGCCGGTCTTGGGCGTCGGGGCGCGGCGCCGGTTTGACGCGCGCGCGGCGAGAGACGTCGTATCCATATTGCGTCAGACTCCTCGCGCGGCGGCTTCGCCGTGGGCCCGCGCGGCGCGGAGCCAGACGCATAGGGGCGACGTCGTTCTCTTCTTCATGGCTCTCTATATCATGTCGTTGACGCGAAAGGGGGCTTGCAAGCCACGGCGAAAGGCGGAATAGTTCACGCAAATGCGAGGAGCCGGGCCTTCACGTCAAAGGCGCGGCCGGACGGGAGGATGGTTTTGCCAGCTCTCGAGCTCAAGGGAATCTCCAAGCACTTCGGGGCGATCCACGCCCTGAATGACGTCGACCTCAAGCTCCAGCACGGCGAAGCGCTCGGCCTGATGGGCGACAACGGGGCCGGCAAGTCGACCCTCGTGAAGGTGATCGCCGGCAACTTCCTGCCGACCGGCGGCGAAATTCGCATCGAGGACGAGCCGGTCCATTTCTCCAAGCCGGTTGAGGCCCGCAAGAAGGGCGTCGAGGTCGTCTATCAGGACCTCGCCCTCTGCAACAACCTCACCGCCTCGGCCAATGTGTTTCTCGGCCGCGAGCTGAAACGCGGCTTGTGGCCGGTCCGCTGGCTCGATCACGCGGCGATGGCCAAGCGCGCGGGCGAATTGTTCTCCGAATTGAAGTCGGAAACCCGGCCGCGCGATCTGGTGCGCCAGATGTCGGGCGGCCAGCGGCAAGCGGTTGCGATCGCGCGCACAAGGTTGTCGGCGGCCAAGCTCGTGCTGATGGACGAGCCGACTGCGGCGATCTCCGTGCGTCAGGTCGCCGAAGTGCTCGAGCTCATCCGCCGCCTTCGCGATTCCGGCCAGGCGATCATCCTCATTTCTCACCGCATGCCCGACGTCTTCGCCGTCTGCGATCGCGTCGCGGTGCTGCGGCGCGGCCGCAAGGTGGCCGACAAGCCTATCAAGTCGACGTCTCCCGAAGAGGTGACCGGGCTCATCACCGGCGCCATTCACGTGGCCTGACCCATGTCGAGCGAGTTGGTTCCGCCTACGGCGCATACCTCGATCGAGTCCGTGCTCGATGTGCAACAGCACACGGCGCTGCAACGTCTCTTGAGCGCGCAATCGCTCTGGGTCACCGTCGCGCTGATCATCATTTGCGTCGTGATGGGGGTGTGGCAGCCGGCCTCCTTCGCCACGTCGGAGAACTTCTACAACATCACCCGGAATTTCTCGTTCATCGGCATCATGGCGCTCGGCATGACGGCGGTGATCGCGACGGGCGGCATCGATCTCTCGGTCGGTTCGACCATGGGGCTGACGGCGGTCGCCTGCGGGCTGATCCTCGAAGCCGGCTATCCCTGGTGGGCGGCGGTGGTGGTCGGATTGGCTGCAGGCGGCGTCGTGGGGCTCATCAATGGCGTCATCGTCGCTTACGTCGGCCTTTCGCCCTTCGTCACGACGCTCGGCATGCTGTCGATCGCCCGCTCCTGCGCCGTGGTGCTGTCGGGCAACCGGATGCTCTACAATTTCGGGCCGGGCGGGGCGATGTTCAAATCGCTTGGCAACGGCGCGGTCAATATCGGGCCGACCTTCCAGATCAGCTATCCCCTGCTGTACCTTTGCGTGCTGACGGCGTTGCTTGCGCTCGTCTACAAATTCTCGGGCTGGGGCCGCCACGTGCTGGCGATCGGCGGCAACGAGCAGGCGGCGCTGTTGACCGGCGTGCCGGTCAAGCGGGTGAAGGCGCAGGTCTATGTCGTCTCGGGCCTCGCAGCGGCCTTCGCCGCCATTCTCGACGTCGGCTGGTCCGGCTCGGCGATCAACGCGCTCGGCGCAAGCTACGAATTGCTGGCCATCTCCGCCGCCGTCATCGGCGGGGCGAACCTGATGGGCGGCGAGGCGAGCGCCTATGGCGCGCTGGTCGGGGCGGCGCTCATCTATGTCATCCGCAACGCGCTGCTGATGGCCGGCATCGATTCGAACTGGCAAGGGACCTTCGTCGGTCTCTTTCTCATCTCTGCGGTTTACCTCGGCAAAGTCCGGGGGGCAAAACGCGAATGACCCGATCCTGGGCTTCGCGCAATCTGGGAGGTGCGTATGCTCAAGATGCTGTTGACGGGTTCGATCGCCGCGTGCGCGCTGGCGATAGCGGCGCCCGCCGCGCAGGCGGCGGATCCCTATACATTCGCGCTGGTGCCCAAGAACACCAACAATCCGTTCTTTGACCAGGCCCTCGCCGGCTGCAAGAAGGCTGAGAAGGAACTCAACGGTTCGGTCAAGTGCCTCTACATCGGCCCCGGCGAGCACGGCGGCGGCGACGAGGAAGCGCAGATCGTCGCCGATCTCATCACCAAGAGGGTCGACGGCATCGCCGTCTCGCCCGCCAACGCGCCGGCGATGGCCAATGCGCTGCAAGGCGCCGCCGCGAACAAGATCCCGGTCCTGACGTGGGACTCCGATCTTCTGCCGAAGGACAAGGCCGAGCGCATCGCTTATGTCGGCACGCACAACTACGACATCGGCGTCAACATCGCCAAGCTGGTGATGGCGATCAAGCCGAAGGGCGGCACGATCTGCATCCAGTCCGGCGGCGCCGCGGCGGCGAACCACAACGAACGCATGCAGGGCATCCGCGACACGCTCTCCGGCATGAAGAGCGCCGAGTCGCCCGGCACGCGCCTCACCGGCCAGAACGGCTGGAAGGAGGCCGACGGCTGCCCGCTCTACACCAACGACGACTTCGGCGTCGCGGTGCAGCAAATGGAGGACATTCTCGGCAAATATCCCAATCTCGACGCCTTCACGCCGACCGGCGGCTTCCCACAGTTCCTGCCCGACGCCTATGAGAAGGTGGCGAGCAAGTACAAGGACAAGATCGCCTCGGGCGAGCTGGCGCTGGTCGTCGCCGACACGCTGCCGGTCCAGATCGAATTGATGAAGAAAGGGCTCTCGTCCGGACAGGTTGGCCAGCGTCCGTTCGAGATGGGGTACAAGGCGATGTATTTCCTCAAGGACATCAAGGACGGTAAGGCTCCCCCGGCGGACCCGACCTATACCGGCCTCGACGTCTGCACGCCCAAGACCGCCGACACCTGCGTTGGCGGGGCAAGCTGACCGCGCTTAAGCTAGGGCGTGTTCTAAACCGCGCGGCGCAATCGATGCATCGCGCGGTTTAAACTTGTCCGTCGTTGCTTGCTTTGGTGCAGTTCTCGGCAACTCGAACAGACGAGCGCTTCGCCGCGCTTTGCGAATAGCGGGGCGATCACGCTCGGAAAGAAGGGCGCCGCTCATGCCTACTGCAATTAGTCGAATCCTCGACAGTCTAAAGGACGGGGGAGGTTTGCAGGGGAAGGACATTGCGAACATCGTCTCGGTTTCGCCCGCGACAGTTTCCGGCTGGTCGAACGGTAAGGTGCCCCCGGATCTCCGGACGCAAACGGTCATTGCCGACCTGCGGTATGTCGTCGACCGGCTGTCAGATTTGTACAGGCCCGACGAGACACGGATGTGGCTTCATATCAGGCATCCGATGCTGGACGGAGAACGCGCCATTGATTTAATTAAGGAAAAGCGGACCGAAGCCGTGCTCGCGGTGATCGAGGTCCTTGATTCAAGCGCCTATACGTGATGGTCGCGACCACCTGCAGGCGCGATCATCGACACGGTCGATGCTTTCGGTCTGGACCGCATCGCGGGCGCCTCCGGCGCCCGGCTTCGGCCCCGCTATTTTTTCGCCCGCTTGGCCTCGATCACGTCCCAGATCGCCACGGCGAGATCGGCGCCGCCCAGCTTCTTGATGACTCGGATCCCGGTCGGAGAGGTCACGTTGATTTCGGTGAGATAGCCGTCGATCACGTCGATGCCGACGAAGATCAGGCCGCGCCGCTTCAGCTCCGGCCCGATCGTTGCGCAAATCTCGCGCTCGCGCGGCGTCAGGGCGGTCTCGACCGCGGCGCCGCCGCGCACCATGTTCGAGCGGATGTCGTCGGCCGCCGGCACGCGGTTGACGGCCCCGAGCGGCTCGCCGTCGACCAGTATGATCCGCTTGTCGCCGCGCGAGACCGCCGGCAGAAACTTCTGGATCACCCAGGGCTCGCGGAAGGTGACGGAGAAGAGATCGAACAGCGAGCCGAAGTTCGGGTCGTTCTGCCCGACCTTGAACACCGCCGCGCCGCCGGCGCCGTAGAGCGGCTTCATCACGACTTCGCCGTGACGGGCGCGAAACGCCTCGATCGCCGCGCGGTCGCGCGAGATGAGCGTCGCCGGCATCAGCTCGGGGAAGTCCATCACGAAGAGTTTTTCCGGCGCATCGCGAACCGAGCGCGGATCGTTGACGACGAGCGTATGCGGATGAATGCGCTCGAGCAGGTGCGTCGTCGTGATGTAAGCGAGATCGAAGGGCGGGTCCTGGCGCAGCAGCACGACGTCGACCTCGGAGAGATCGACGCGGCGCGGCTCTCTCAGCTTCGCGTGCTCGCCTTGAACGTCCTTGACGGCGAGCGGCTGCGCGTCGACGAGAAGGCTGGCGCCTTCGAGGCAGAGCCGCTCGGGCGTGTAATAGAGCAGGGCATGTCCGCGCGCCTGCGCCTCAAGGAGTAGCGCGAAGGTCGAAGTCTCCGGCGATGCGGATGCGTTCGATCGGGTCCATCTGCACGGCGACGGTCAAAGGCATGGCGGAGGCGTTCCTGTCAGTGCGCGGTCAGTCGAGGTCCAGCCTATACGCTGCGCCGAGGTGGCGGGGAAGGCGCCCTGGCGCGACGAAGACGGCGTCGCCCCGCAGCGTTGCGCGCGCCGCCCAAGGGTTGCGCGTGAGCCAGACGCGCGCGGCGCGCGAAATCCGCCGCCGCTTGGTCTCGAGGATCGCGATCGCCGCGTCGTCGAGATTTTCGCGCGCCTTGACCTCGACGAAGGCGATCGTGTCGCCGCGTTGCGCAACGATGTCGATCTCGCCCCCGGAGACGACGAAGCGCCGGGCCAGCACCCGATAGCCCTTCAGTCTCAGGAGAAGCGCGGCGAGCGTTTCGGCGCGCAGGCCGAACAGATGCGCCCGCCGCCGGGCCGTCGCGGGCCGGCCCGCCATCAGCGGCGCGAACCTTGGATGCGGAGGGCCCGCGCATAAACTTCGCGCCGGGGCAGGCCGGTCTCCGCGGCGACCGCGGCGGCGGCGTCCTTGACGGAGAGCGTGTCGAGCGCGGCGAGGACGGCTTTGTCGAGCGCCGCCTCGTCCAGCGGCGGGGCTTCGAGCGGCGGCCCGACGACGACGACGATCTCGCCCTTGGGCGCGCCCTCGGTCGCGTAATGGGCGGCGAGCTCGGGCAGGGTCGCGCGGCGCGTCTCCTCATAGAGCTTGGTGAGCTCGCGGGCGACCGCGGCCGGCCGCGGACCGAGTTCGGCAGCGAGATCGGCGAGCGCTTCGGCCAGGCGGCTCGGCGCCTCGTAGAAGACGAGCGTCGCCGGAATGCTCGCCAGCGCGTTGATCCGTTCGCGCCGCGCCGCCGCTTTGGGCGGCAGGAATCCTTCGAAAAAGAACCGGTCGGTCGGCAGCGCCGCGCTGGTGAGCGCGGCCAGCGCCGCCGAAGGCCCGGGTATGCTCGTCACCGCGACGCCCGCCGCGACAGCCTCGGCGGCTAACTTGAAGCCGGGATCGGAAATCATCGGCGTGCCGGCGTCCGAGATCAGGGCGAGCGCCTCGCCCGCCGCAAGGCGCGCGAGGATCGCCGGGCGAACCTCCGCCGCATTGTGCTCGTGATAGGGGGTCAGCGGCGTCGTGATTTCGTAGCGATCGAGCAGGCGGCGGGAGACGCGCGTATCCTCGGCGAGGATCGCATCCGCGGCGGCGAGCGTCGACAGGGCGCGCAAGGTGACGTCGGCGAGATTGCCGATCGGCGTCGCGACGACATAAAGGCCGCGGGCGAGGGCGGGCGCGTCGACGCGGGCGCCGAGCGCCGAAAATCCGCGCCATCGCGGCGTGCCGCCCGGCGACTTCGTCGTATCGTCTCCGTGGCGCGTCGCCATGTCAGCCTCGTCAGTCGCGCGCTCGAAAACCGAAGTCTCACGCGCGACGCATGCGCTTTCCCTTAGCACTCGGGAATGAAAAAGCCACAATCGCCGCATTAGTGGAGCCGCGCGCGGCTTGAATGAGGCGCCGCCCGGCCGAAGCGCGTAAACTCGCAGTGGCCGGTCGCGATTCGCTTTTTCTTGCCGGCCGGGGGTTGGAGGTCGATATGCGCAGGAGCGCCTCTTTGACGTCGAGGACGCGCGATGCGCGCTGGGCGATGGTTGGGTGCCTCGGGCTTGTGCTCGCGGGCTGTAATTCCAATTCGGGAATGTCCGTTCCTGCGCCCGACTTCAGCGCGGCGCCTGTGTCGCCGGTTCAGTCACAACCGCTCGCCGGGCCGACCGCGGCGACCGTCGGCGAGACGCTGGGGACGGGCCCGGTGCGCGTCGGTTTGATCCTGCCGTTGACCCAGAACGGCGCGCCGAGCCCTATCGGCGCCTCGCTGCGCAACGCAGCTCAGCTTGCGATCGACGAATCCGGGTCGAACGACATCACTTTAATGATCACGGACGACCACAGTTCGCCCGACGGCGCGGCGCAGGCGGCGCAGGCGGAGATCGGCGCCGGCGCCGAAATCATCCTTGGCCCGCTGCTGGCTGGCGACGCGCGGGAAGTCGGCCGCGTCGCCAAGGCCGCCAATCGTCCGGTCATCGCCTTTTCGACCGACGAGGGCGTCGCCTCGCCCGGCGTGTATCTGCTCTCGTTCCTGATCGAGACCTATGCCGACAAGATCGTCGACTACGCCGTCTCGCGCGGCAAGAGGACCTTCGCCGTGCTCGCCCCGCAGAGCGACTACGCCAATGTCGCGATCGGCGAATTCCAGCAGGCCGCGCAGCGCGCCGGCGCGCGGGTGGTGACCGTCGCGCGCTATGCGCCTGGCCAGCCGCAGAGCGCGATCGGCCAGATCACGTCTACGCCCGGCGGCTTCGACGCCTTGTTCATTCCCGAGCAGGCCGACGGCATGAACGCCGTCGCGTCGGCGCTGACCTCGGCCGGCGTCAAGACGCAGATCCTCGGCACCGGCGTCTGGAACGACGGCAGGGTGCTGCGGCTGCCGGCCTTGCAAGGCGCCTGGTTCGCCGCGCCCGACAACGCCGGCTTCATCGCCTTTGCGCAGCGCTACAAGGCGAAGTTCAACAGCGAGCCGCTGCGGCTCGCGACGCTCTCGCACGACGCGGTTTCGCTCGCCGCGGCGCTCGCTCGCACGCAAGGCGCGCAGCGCTATTCCCAGGGCGTGCTGACGAATTCGTCCGGCTTCAACGGCATCGACGGCGTGTTCCGCTTCCGCCCCGACGGCCCGAACGATCGCGGCCTCGCGGTGATGCAGATCAGCGCAGGAACCGCGTCCATCATCAGCCCGGCGCCGCCGCGCTTCTCGGGGAGCTGAAGCCGCAGCTCGCGCCGACGCGATATCGCTGCGTTCGCGTATGGCAAGCAACAAAAAAGGCCGCGACACCATTCGGTCGGCAGCCTTTAGTGTCTGTTGGACTCTGGTCTTTTTATCCGCTTCGGCATCCTAGCGGATAACCCGAACACCGGCACGGACGCGACCGCTATAACCCCCGAGATCAATGGCGACATGCCAATAGCCCGCTCGCGGTATCGAGAGCCGAACCGGCGAGCGGGTGACGTGCCCGCCGAAATACTTGTGTCGCCCACCCTTCCGATAGTTGCTGAAGTTGTTGCTATCCATGAGGCGAACGTTTGCTGCGTGATCAAGGGTTACTTCGACAGTTTCCTTGCCGCTCAAGAACCCAAGGTCATTGTGAAGGAAGTTCATTTCGCTTCCTCACCGTTGCTTTCCGGCGCCGTTGTGTGCGGGACGGTGAATCACATACGTTTGACCCGGCTTCGGCGTGGGCGGGAGCGGTCTTCCCTGTATGGCCGTGCGTTCGTGACCAGTGTCGCCACCACGCGGGCCGCGGATTTCATATTCGCCTGAAACCGGCGCATTCTGGCCAGGCCTATAGCTCTCTTTCATGCCAAGTGTTCCTTGAAATGGTTGAGATAACTCTGATTTTTTCCTCCCAGTCGCGCCTTTTTGTTGACTGCGTGTCAACTTATGGTTTACGTTTATCTCTGAAAAAAATAAAATGTCAACCTTGGGTGAGGGCACGATGTTTGGTGAGAGGCTCAGGTTGGCGCGGAACCGCGCCGGCCTGTCGATGCGCGGGTTGGCCGAGCGCATGGGCAACGAAGTCAGCGCGCAAGCCATTTCGAAGTACGAGAGCGGCAAAATGTTTCCGAGTTCGAGCGTACTTGTCGCGCTCGCGACCGCGCTCGGCGTTACCTTCGATTTTTTGATGAGTAGCCAAGTTGTTGCGCTCTCCAATGTCGAATTTCGCAAACACTCTGGGACGTCGGTAGCCGAGCGTGCACGCGCCGAATCTATCGTGATCGATATGGTGGAGCGGCAGCTGTCCCTCGACGCCATTCTCGGTTTGGATAGTGAGAAAAATGAACTTCCGAAGGTTATGAAAATCGTAAGCTCCTTTGAGATGGCTGAAGAACTTGCGGATGCTCTACGAAACGAATGGGAGCTTGGAAGCGACCCCATCCCCAGTGTCACTGGGTTGCTTGAAGACAAGGGAGTGAAGGTTGTCGCCGCCGATATTCCGGCTAAACTCTCCGGGCTCACCGGAGATGTTCAACGCCCCGACGGAATGGGGAGCGTTCCAATCATCGTGGTAAGTACTCAATTCACAATCGAGCGACGCCGCTTCACCTTGGCGCATGAACTGGCTCATCGAGTCATAAGGGCAACTGCGGGCGGACTAAACCTAGAGAAGGCGATGCATCGCTTTGCCGCGGCGTTCTTGATTCCTAGGCGCCACCTCTTGAAAGAAGTAGCCGGAGCGCGTGACGCGCTGCCACCCTATGACGAAATCGTGCGCCTTAAGCATTTGTATGGTGTATCCGCAGCAGCCATTTTGATGCGCCTTAAGGACGCAGGCGTTCTTTCGGATGCCACGGTTACCTATGCATTCCAGACCTATGCGCGATCATGGCGAACCGTTGAACCGAGACCACTTGACCAGGATGGAGAGTATGGCAAGCTCGAAAAGCCAAGCCGATTCGTTCGCTCGGTGTATTGGGCGCTGGCGGATCGACTGATTTCATTGCCCCGCGCCGCAGACTTACTGGGACGTCCAGTCTCAGACGTCGAAAGGGCGCTGAGGGGGCCCGATTTTGGCCGTTAGCATCATCGTCAATGACACGTCGTGCCTCATAGATCTTCGCAAGGCAGAGCTGTTAAGGACAGCTCTGCTTTTGCCTTTTCAATTTGGTATTGCGCTGCCGTTGGTTGTCATGGAGTTGCACGACTCCACCGCTTGTGACTGGTCCACTCTCAAAAAGCGAGGGTTGCAAATCATCGATCTCAGCCCAACGCAAGTGCAGCGCGCTATAGACTTGAAAAGTCAATTTCCAAGCCTGTCCGCGAACGATTGTTTTAGCCTTGCACTGACGGAGACAACCGAAGGAGCCCTATTTTTAACGGGCGACCCCAAGCTTCGAAAGGAAGCCTCCAGACTGGGCGTTCCGGTTCATGGCGTTCTCTGGGTTTTTGATGAGATTGCACGGGCGAGTGTCACACCCTTCGAAGAGCTGGCGGAAGCTCTAGAGAGGCTGGACGCCGATCCTCTGGTCTTTCTTTCAAAGGAAGACGTTAAGACTCGCATTGAAAAATATCGAAAGTGAGCACTTGAACTGAAAGTTCCCGGCAGCCGTAGTGCTGCATGGGCTTTATTGGTGCGCCATTCGGCTTCATGGTGCTTGATCGCCGTGAAGCCCAAAGTCGCCGTACGCACCAGTTGCGCTGACCCGCGCGTTTGCTTGCGCTCGATCTTTCACCCAGGCGCGGCGAGCGCCCGCTACCTCAAGATCCCGTGCCCAAGCAGATCCTTTTCCAGATCGACGCCATCAGCGAAATGGATCGTCTCCATGCCGAGCGCGCGCGCCGCGGCGACGTTGCGCGCGGAATCGTCGATGAACAGGACGTCGTGCGCGGCGAGGCCGTACCGCTCCAGAAACAACTCGAAGATGCGGGGATCGGGTTTCACGAGCCCTTCGCGGCCGGATATGATGATCCCGTCGAACCAATCGAGGAAGGGATGCAGGCCGCGGGCGACGTCGAATTTCTCGTCGCAGAAGTTCGTGATCGCATAGAGCTTGTCGCCTTGCGCGCGCAAGCGCTCGAGCAGCGCGACGTTCTCGTGGATCGCGCCGTCCAAGGTCTCCGCCCAGCGCTCGTCGAATAGGCGCAGTTCGCGCTCGTAGTGCGGATAGAGGGCGAGGCGGGCGTCGAGCGCCGGTTGAAAGGAGCGCGCGCGGTCGGTTTCGACGATCCAATCCATCGCGCAGGCGCTCGCCAGAAACGCTTCCATCGCCGCGTCGTCTGTGAAGACCTTGCGGAACAAGTTGCGCGGGTTCCATCGCAGCAACACGTTGCCGATATCGAAGACGACGACCATCAACCAACCCCGCTTTTCCGCCCGCTCTGGCGCAAGCTATTAGCCTTGTCCTTGTGACTCAAGCACAGCGGGACAACGCGCCGAAACAGGACGCGGATTGTCGATGCTCCCAGGCTTTCGCATCGGCGCCTCGGCGGCCGCCGCGCAGGGTTCGATCGCCGAACGTTCAGCAAAAAAAGCGCGCGACTGTCGTAAAATTGTAGCGATTGGGAATGTATCTGTGCGGCATTTAGCGAGACGACTAGGTAAGTTTGCAATGATTCACTCGACCGCTTCCGGGGCGGCCACCTTTATCGGCCTCGCGCTGCTGGGCGCCGTGGTCTGCGCCGTCGGTCCTGCGCACGCGCAGCAGATCGGCAGCTCCGCGCCCGATCCCTATACGAACCTGTCGCAATATCTCGTGCTCAACACCCAGCCTGCGACGCAGCAGGCGGCGGCCGGAGCGACGACGGCGATCCTTTCGTCATCGGTGACCCAGGTCGGGCAGAACAACAACGCGAGCGCCAGTCTCTCGGGCGTCGGCAATCTCACGACCCAGTATCAGAACGGCGCGAAAAATTCCTCGATCCTCGCCCTCAACGGCGCGCAAAATTCGGTCGCCACTTCGCAGATCGGCAATTCGAACAGCACGGCAATCAGCGTCATCGGGAACGGAAATTCGATCAGCAATCTCCAGGTTGGCTCCGGCCTCTCGTATCAAATTCAGGTAATCGGGACCTCCGCCCCGATCTCGGTCCAGCAGTACGGAAGAAAATAAGACAATGGCGCAAGGCTTCTCGACGCTCCGGGGCCGCCGGCTGCGTGACCTCTTTGTCGCAGGCGCTGCGTCTCTCGCGATCATGGGTTCGGCGCAGGCCAGCACGCTCGTCTACACCCCGAGAAATCCGTCGTTCGGCGGCAATCCGAACAACGGCCCCAATCTCCTCAGCGACGCTGAGGCGCAGAGCCAGTTCACGCAGTCCAAGTCGAGCAGCTCGACCGCGTCCACCGCATTGACGCCCGGACAGATTTTCGCTCAGCAATTGACCAGCCAGCTCTATTCCTCGCTCGCCAACGAGATCACCCAGACGATCTTCGGCGCGAATGCAGCCCCGAGCGGCACGTTCAGTTTCGAGGGAACGACGATCAGCTACCAGACGGTGGGTGGCAATATCGAGATTTCCATCAACGACGGCACCACGATCACCAACGTGACCGTGCCGGCGCCCTGAGCCGGAATTTCGGAACAGAATCACAAATTAAGGAATGATGATGCTACGCGCAGGACGTCTGGCGCTATTGTGCCTTGCCGTGCCGTTGGCCGGTTGTGCGGTTCGGCCAGGCGACCGAAATCTGCCCGAAGAGGCGCCGGTGCTGACGCCGGCATCGCCGACGGCGCTCGATCTTCAAAGCCTGCCTCCGCCCGCGCGCAAGCTCGATATCGCGGTCTATTCGTTTTCCGACCAGACCGGAAAGAACGAGCCCAACGACAACGTCGCTGAGTTTTCCCGCGCCGTCACGCAGGGTGGGGCGGGCTTCGTCGTCGACGCGCTTCAACGCGCAGGCCACGGGCGCTGGTTCACGGTGGACGAGCGCACCGGCCTCAATGATCTTCTGCAGGAGCGCCAACTCGTGCGGGCGACGCGCACCGAGTTCGAGGGAGAGAACGCTCGGCCTCTGCCGCCCGTGCGCTTTGCCGGTCTCCTGCTCGAAGGCGGCATCCTCGGCTTCGACGCCAATACGACGACCGGCGGCGTCGGCGCCAACTTCCTCGGCATCGGCGCCGATGTGCAATACCGACAGGACAATGTCATCGTCGGCATGCGCGTCGTTTCCGTCCAGACAGGCGAGATCCTGACAAGCGTCACGACGACCAAGACGGTCTATTCGGTCGCTCTCGATGCGAATGTCTACAAATTCGTTTCCTCCGACCAAATCCTCCAGGTGGAAACGGGCGTGACGCGCACGGAACCGACGCAACTTGCTGTGCGTCAGGCGATCGATCTGGCCGTCTATGCGACGATCATGCAGGGCGCGCAAAAGCACATCTGGAATTTCGCGGATCACGCGGCCGGTCGCGCGCTCGTCGACAATTATTTGGCGCGCGAGGGCGCGGCGGCGCCTGTGCCTGCGCCCGCGAAAACCGCTGGGAAAGCGACGATGCCTCCTCAAGGCTGAGGCTCGCCGGATCACGCAACGCACGAATACGTTCGACGCTCGACGGCATAACGTCGAGCGTGGGAGGACACTATTGTCGAAAGCCGGCGATAAGTAGAGACTAAATAATGACTGTCGTATGACAAATTAATGCTTATGTCACGTTATTGTAATAATTCATAGTATTGTCATTTTTAACCAATCGACAATTATCTATTGCATTTTACTCTCAGTTTAAATTATGGCCTTAACAAGACGTTAATAGCGATTGGCGGCGGCATCTCGCGGTTGACGTCGGGTTGGGGGCGATGAGCGCCTCCGGTAACGGAGTAGGAAAATGAAAAAGCAACTTCTGCTCGCCTCGGCGAGCTTCATTGCAGCGATGATCGCTACGGCCGCCTACGCGGGCGACAATAACTCCGCCGCGGTCGACCAGACCGGCTCCCAGGACACGGCGACCATCAACCAGTCGGGCGACAACAACCTCGTCGGCCCCGCCGCCACGCAGCCGATCTATCAGAGCGGCTCCGGCAACAATCTGAGCGTCACTCAATCCGGCGATCAGAACACCTTCGACGGCAATGACGCGAAGAAGGGTTCGCTGGTGCAGTCCGGCAAAAACAATGCGGCCGACGTGACGCAATCGGGAACCGCGAGCTCCGTGCGCCTGACGCAGTCGGGCAAAGGCAACGGCGTGTTCAACAACCAAAATTCCGAGGCCTTCTCGCCGACGGGCGCCACGGACGTCATTGACCAGAGCGCGAACAACAGCTCGGTCTCGCTGACCCAGAGCGGCTCCACCAACACCTTCTCCCTCACGCAGGCGGGCGCCAACAACACGCTGGCGGTGACGCAGCAGGACGTCGGCAACGAAGCGAACGCGGATCAGGGCTCCGGCGTCGTCGGCGGCTCGATCACGATCACGCAAAGCGACGGCGCGAAAGGCACGATCGGCAATTTCGCCAGCGCCTCGCAGACCGCCGGCAATGGCGCGACCACGATCGCTCAGACCGGCGCGAGCAACTATGCCACGTCCACGCAGTCGTCCACCGGCGGCGTCGTGACGCTGACCCAGGCGGGCGCCTCCAACTCGGTCAGCGGCTCCCAGGCCGGCAACGCCGACACCGTCACCGTGACGCAGGTCAACGCGGGCGCGGCGTACAACGGCAACCTCGCGTTCTTCGGACAGGGCGCCGGCACGGGCAGCACGCTTACGTTGAACCAGAATGGCGGCGATCTCAGCGCCAATGCGTCGCAGAGCGGCGACAACAACGTCGTCAGCTCGATGCAGACCGGCTCCGGCAATAATTTCGCCGCGGCCCAGAACGGCAACCGGAACAACGTGACGAACACCCAGACGGGCACGTCGAACACGTTGGACATCGCCTACGGCGGCGTCGGCTTCAGCCAGACCGGCAACAACAACACCGTCACCAACATGCAGTCGGGCGACTACAACACCGCTTATGTCGAGCAATACGGCAATGCGAACACGATCTGGAACTACCAAGCGCCGATCGTTCAGCAGAGCGGCAATTCCGTCAATATCGTTCAGGGCTCCAACCTCGGCGCCTCGAACAACGGCTATGTCGCGGACGTGCAGACCGGCGATCACGACAGCTTGACCGTGAGCCAGGCGGGAAGCGCCGACCGGTTCACTTCGGGCCAGTCCGCCTCGTTTGAATCGGCGAACGTCGCACAGACCGGCACGAACAACACAATGAGCAACGTGCAGTTCGGCGCGAACGAAACGGTGACCGGCGAGCCGCTCTCCATCGACGGCCTGACCTTGCCTTCGGCCGCCGTTCAGACCGGCGACAACAACTCCGTCGCCACGACCCAGGGCGGCGCGAATGAAAGCCTCACCTTCGCTCAGGTCGGCAACAACAACAGCCTGATCAACAACCAATCCACCGCGAACGACTCGCTGATCGCGCTGCAGACCGGCAACAACAACGTCGCCAACTCAACCCAGTACAGCAGCGGGATGCAGGTCGCGTCGATCACGCAGACCGGCAACAACAACATGGTCTATGGCACGCAGGCCGGAGGCGGCAACAACACCGCGACCGTCGCGCAGTATGGCAACGCGAACTACGCCAGCTACTCGCAGACGGGCTCGGGCAATGTCGTGACGATCACGCAGGGCAGGAAGTGATCGCTAGAATAGGATAATGCGACATGCCTGGAGGGAGCGTCGACGGCGCCCCTCCAGGCTCTCCGCCGTCAAGGCAATCCAGGCAGGTCGGCGCCTTCGACTGCGCCGGGACGATGGCGGGCCTCGGAACCGGAACAGGAGAGGGTGGGGGACGTGCTTGTTTTTCGTCTTGAACGACAGCGACGCAATACGCTCGGCGCCTTGGCGGCGCTGTTGTCGCTTCCCGCCATCGGGGCGGGAGCCGCCGCGCAAACCCAAAGCATCCAAGGCATGAGCGATCTTGCACAGGCAGACACCAACCCTCTTCGGTGCGAGATCCGAAGGGACGGAACCGCGGGCGCGGCTGGGCTGACCGCAGTCGTCGTCAGCTCCCGCCGCGTCGTCGGCGCATTCCGCTTCACCGCGACGAAATCGGGATCCGCTGGGAGGTCGAATACGGCTCAAAGCGGCCGCTTTGCCCTCGACGCTGACAAGGAGAAGATCGTCGGGCACATCCAGATCGGCCTCGAGAGGGACGCTCACGTCATTGCGGATCTGTCGGTCCGGTCGGATGACGGGTTTGAATGCCGGACGACGGCGCAATTGGGACAATAAACGCGATGGTGAAAGAAGCATTGAGCAAGCGGCGGCGCGCGAACGGGTTTTCAATTCAGGGGCGGACGGCCGGCCTGGGTTCATCATGGCGCCGTATGCGCTCGTCACTCGCCGCGGCGGCGCCGATGGTCGCCCTCGCGTCGTTGCTGTGGGGCGCAGCCTCTCATGCGCAGCAGGCGGCGCCGACACGGCCGGCGCCCGCAGGCGGCGTGCAACTTGCGGCGCAGACGGGCCAGACGCCGCCGCCGCGTTGCGACGCCAATTGCGTGCGCGCCAACGCCGGCAAAGCGGCCGATGCCTGCGCGCCGCGCATCGAGGCGGAGGCTCCGAGCGATTTCGAATGGATGACCCGGCCGACGCCAGGCATTTTTCAACAGGCTGACCCCTCTTCGCCCAGCGATTCAGTCGTTCGCTTCCGCGGCGATTCGATACGCTTCCTCGCCGCGGACAAATCATGGACGCGGGTCAGCTACGAATGCGGCTATGACGTCGCGACGCAGTCGGTCGACTTCGTGCACGTGCGCTCCGGCCGTCTCGACCAGCCTCTCGTGGCGCAGCCTGCAACCGCCGCTCCGGCGCGATCGACGACCGCCGCTCTCGTCAAGCCGGCGAGCGGCGTCCCAACGCCGACTTCCCTGGCGGCCACTTCAACGCCACTGCCGGCCGCCGCGACGCACCCCAGACCGCATGTCGGCGAGCCGAGCCCGATCGAAATCCAGCAAGAGGTCGCCAATCCGAAGCCCCACTGAGGCGCGTTGCAAAGGGGCGGAAAGTATCGGCGGGCTCATCACCCCGACGATCGCGGGCGGTGTGGGATACGGCGATTTCGACGTTCGAGGCGAACGCGAACGTGCGGGGCGCCGGTATTCGCCACGAATGCCGCTGAACCGTCCCCGTCATTGCGAGCGGAGCGAAGCAATCCAATTGCGATGCAAGCGGAGGAATGGATTGCTTCGGCGCTCACGCGCCTCGCAATGACGATCCAGCGGTATTGCAGACGGCTTTAAGCAAATACTTCTGGCCGAAAATCGAGCTTAACGGGTCAGCAATCGGTCCACTTGACGCCCCCGTCCGGCAAGAGCGACGGGCCTCTTGGCGCCTCACATGTTCTATCCCGTCTCGAAATCGCCTCGCTGGGGCGGGGCGATCGGCGTGAACAAACTACGGTCGGGCTTCAAGTCGAGCAGGGGCGTCCCGTCGAGGCAGTCGAGGCCTCTGACGTTGAGGGTTCCACCCTGGCGGGAGACGAGCGTGACGAGCGACGTTCCGATTGGATTGGGCCGCGCCGGCGACCGGATAGAGAAGGTCCCTCGCGTGTCGCCGTCATTGGCCGGACTTTGACGAATGAGATCGCGACGAGATTCATGCAGCCAATAGAGAACCTCTATCCGTTCGAATTGCTCAATGCCGTCAAGCGCTCCTACCCAAAGCTCACGCACCTCGATACGACAGATCGGTCCATCGTGGCGTCCCTGGCGCGGACAATCGAGCCGCGACGTCCACGGCGTCCGAATGGTCCCGATGAACACGAGGCCGGCGTCGACCGGCGCCGGCGCCTCGACCACGACTTCGTTCCGCCGGATTTCGTTCAGTCTGACCATGACCTCGAAGTCGCCGAGTTAGCGAAGAGTTGCATTTCCACGTGAGCGCTGGCCGACCACTCTCACGGCCTTCCCGGCCTTCGCCGAAAGCCCCCGAGTTGGCAGCTTCGATTTCAGACCGGTCGGCCGCCGAGGATACCCACAGTTTCGATCCGCGAGGGTCAAGTCGCCTCGTAGCCGCGCGATTTTGTTTCGACCGCCTTTTCTCCCTTCAGGCTCGAAAGGAACTCCTCGTGCGTCATCGGCTTGGAGAACATCGGATAGTTCTTCTCGACGGCTACGCGCTGCTCTTCCTCGCTGAGAGTCGCCGTGCAATCCTTGAGCGTGACGACGTCATAGCCCTTTTCGTAGCCGGTCCGCATCGTCGACTCGACACAGCAATTGGTCAGAAAACCGCCGAGCGCGATGGTCGAGATGCCACGGCTTCGCAGGATGAAATCAAGGTTCGTCGTGGCGAATCCGCAAAGGCCCCGCTTGCCCTCAATGACGATATCGCCCGGCGCCGGCTTCAAGACGTCGACAATCTCGGCGCCCCAGGTTCCCTGCCGAAACGACTTGCTGTCGACCACGCCCTTCAGGATGCCGTACGGGCTCGGGCTCAATTCATGATAGTCGTCGGTGAAGGTGATTGGCGCGTAGACGATGGTGGCGCCGAGTTCCCGCGCGCGCTTAACCGTTTCCACCGTGTTCGCCAACATGTTGGTTTGGTCCATGACGGGCTTTACGGCCTGATGCAAAGTCCCGCCGTCGGAAGTGAAGTCGTTCTGATATTCGATGAGAACGACCGCGGTTGATTTCGGATCCATCGCGACTCTCCAGTTCACGCCTCGGCGCCCCGCGCCTGTCGCGGCGCGTGGGCGCCGCGCTGAATATGGATCAACATCACGCGGGATGCGAGGGGCTGGACCAGCAGCAAGACTTGGGCGCCCGTTCGGGTCGCGGTTGTCGAAGTCGTGAAGCGCTCGACCCAGCGCGTAACGAGAAAGTTAGTTGCCCAGCGGCCGGGCGAGATGAGACGACAGCACAGACATGCCTAGGCAAGCTGATAGCGTTCGGACGCGTATCCGCCATCTATCCCGCAGCCGTCTTGTGCAAAGCCTGATTGCGGCTATCGCGTCGCTCATCGTTGCGACGCCTAGTTCTGCGACCGTGCAAGAGACGAGCATGGCTGACGTGCGGACGCATTTTGCCCATTGCATCGAAGAGCCCCCGGGCGCGGATGGAACGCTCGTTACCGTGTATTTTTCGCTAAAGAGCGACGGCGATATTTTTGGTAAGCCGCGAGTCGTGCTGTTGGGATATCAAGGAAGCGACGATGATCGTCGGTCAATTACGTCTTCGATACTAAACTCGCTCGACAAATGCCTGCCGCTAAAACTTAGCGCCGACATGGCTCGGACGATTCCCGGGCAAGTCTACTTCCTTCAATTCCGATTTGGCACGCGCGGATCGGCCAAAACCGAGCTGAAATTTCGGCCCTACGGAAGCGGTAGCCCGCTCGACCCCTGGGGTGGCCAATTGTGGCGGTGAGCTAGTGGTCAAAATCAAACGCTTGGCGCCCCCCTTGAGAGGGCCGCTGTGGGGGAAAGGAGACTTTGCTCGGGCCGGCCGCGACATCCCGCAATGCGCCAGAACCGGACTTGTCTCAAACCACGCGTCGCTTTGCGATTCTGGCAAACGCTGCGGCCGGGGACAGGCCACGATCATGGCTGGCAGCCAAGATCGCGGGGGCGTTCTCCTTTGCCCGCCGTTGGTGTTTGGTCGCGACCGGCGGGAGGACAAGCAATGCGGGGATCCCTCGGGGAGAAGATCAACCAGGGCGGCACGGCGGACATCCACGCCTGGGCGCCAGGTCAGGTCGTAAAGCTGTTCAAGGAAGGTTTCCCGCCGCAGCTCGGCCAGCAAGAGGCGCGGATGACCCAGGCAGTCTTCGCCGCCGGCGCGCCTGCGCCGGAGGTGTTCGGCGAGGTGACGCTCGACGGACGCTTCGGCATCGTGCTCGGCCGCCTCGACGGACCGACACTGCTGCAGGTCACGCGCAGCGGCGCCGTGACGTTCGCTCAGGCGGGTGCGATCCTTGCGTCCCTCGGCCTGTCCGTTCACAGGATGTCTCCGCCGCCGGAGGCCTTCCATCTGCGCGGCTGGATGGACACCGCCTTCAGGCGCTCGGGCGACATCGTGCCCAAGCACATCGCCTCCGGCATCCTCGCGCTGATCGACCGCCTGCAGCAGCCGGGGGACGGGCTGTGCCATGGCGACATCCACCCTGAAAACGTGATCATGACGGCGGACGGTCCGCGGCTGATCGACTGGACCTTTTCGATCCGCGCGCCTGCGGCCCTCGATCATGGGTTCACTCACATCAGCCTGACCGAATTTGCCCTCGACGTCACCGACAATCCGCAGCGGCCGCTTGCGGTCAATGCGGCCGCGCAATCCGAATACGCGCGGCTGTCCGGCAAGCCGGTAGCGGCGCTGAGGCAAGCGATGGAGACCTGGCTGCCGATCGCGATCGTCCGCTACTTCCTGCTTATGGGCGGGCCGACAAGCGAGCGATGGCGGCGGATGATGCAGCGCGCCGAAGCGGCCTTGCGCCCGCAGGACTGAATCCTTCATCGCGCGCGCGTGGCCGTCGATGCGGCTGCTCAGTGTCGGCTTCGGGTCGACTCCAGCCAGTCGTCGCGAGCGCCAAGCGTCAGGTTTTGACCACTAGCACTGGTTTGGCCAGATGACCGTCGTCCATCGGCCTCGCGGCTTGGTTCGTCTCAGTCTAGCGGAACCATGGCCGCCGTCCGTTTGTAAACCGCGAAGCGTTCCACAAAAGTGGCGCTGGCGTCATTCAGGCCAAGGATTTCAATTGAACGCTCATATCGCCGCGCTTTCATCACGACGCGGTCGAGGGCGCCGATAGCCGAGATGTCCCAGAAATGCGCCGCTGTTACATCGACTACGATCTTAGAGACGGACTCGGTCACGTCGATTGAATCCGCAAATGTGCCGGCGGAGGCAAAGAAGACTTGGCCCTCCACGAAATAGGTGCGGACCGTTCCGTCCTCCGAAAGCTCGGAAGTGATCCGACTTAGACGCGAGACCTTTCCGGCAAAGAAAATGCCCGATAGCAACACTCCGACCAACACGCCTTTGGAGAGGTCCGCCGTAGCAACAACGGTTACGACAGTGGCCAGCATCACGACGGAAGATTGCCACGGATTGGATCGCAACGCCGCCAACGATTTCCACGAGAAGGTGTTGATGGACACCATGATCATGACGGCTGTAAGAGCCGCGACGGGAACGATTGCCAACAACCGCTGTAGAACGACCAGAAGCACGAGAAGAAATGCGCCTCCCACAAAGGTCGAGAGTCTTCCTCTGCCGCCGGAGGTCACGTTGATCACCGATTGGCCGATCATGGCGCACCCACCCATGCCACCGAACACAGCCGAAGCCATGTTGGCGATGCCTTGACCTACGCATTCGCGGCTTTTGCTGCTCGGCGTGTCGGTCATTTCGTCAACGATTTGTGCGGTCAGAAGCGACTCAAGCAGTCCCACGGCGGCCAGTGCCAACGCGACTGGCGCAATGATGGCGACCGTCGCCACTGTGAATGGCACATGAGGTAGGGCGAACTCTGGAAGCGCCGAGGGCAACTGGCCTAGATTGGCTATTGTGCGAACATGGATGCCAAAGACCTGCGTAGTCACTGTCAGCATCGCGATTGCCACCAATGGCGAGGGAACGGCTTTGGTCAGGTGGGGAAAACCGTAGATGATCGCGAGGCCGAGGACGATCAGGACGTAAGTGACGGTCGGTACATCCACGAGTTGCGGAATCTGAGCCAGAAAAATGAGGATCGCGAGTGCGTTTACGAAGCCAGTCAATACGGATTGAGAAACGAACCGCATCAACCGACCGAGCTTGAGAAGTCCGGCGATGATTTGAAAAACGCCCATCAGAATGGTGGCGGCGAAAAGGTATTGAACGCCGTGGTCGCGCACCAGGCTGGCCATTAAAACGGCGGTGGACGCTGTCGCAGCCGAGATCATCGCTGGACGACCACCGGTAAAGGCGATGACGCACGCGATTATAACCGAAGCGTAGAGGCCAACTTTGGGATCGACGCCCGCTACAACCGAAAAGCCGATTGCTTCGGGAATAAGAGCTAAGGCGACGACGACGCCCGACAGGATGTCCAGACGTGGGCCAAAAAGCCATTCACGGACGAAGGCGTGTTTGGTGATCATGTGAAGATAGGTCCGCAATTGACGCAGATAGGAAACCGCTGATCAGTTCAACGTTCTGTGTATCTGTCATGTGCGTTATCCGGCGGATCGGCGGCCGGAAGAGCCACTCGGATTTTCACCGAGTCCATTTGAATGCCGTCACATAGAGGCAATTTATGCTGGCGCGCAACCATTGCGAGCTGATTTCGTGCGGCTTCCAAGATTTTCGCAAGGCGCGGCCATTGCGAGAGTATCAAACCCTTCACCGTTGCAAATGCCGGCTCTCCCCCCACAGCGGCCTACCAATACGAGGCTGACAATTTCTTTCCCGGCGCGCAAACTCGCGTTATCCTTTTTACGCGTGCCAGAGCCACTTTTTTCGGGCGCGACGGACCTGACGCCGAGAACCTGCGTCGGGGTTGCATTCGTCAAACTCCGCTGGGGCAAGCCATTGAAATCGCAGCAAGTCTCGTCAAGCCCATCCTTGACGAAACTTGACGTCGCTTGACAAAGCGTGACGCGGGCTTGACGCGAAGCTCGGCGTCAATCTCCTGCCGGCGTCTCGCCTCAGAGCATGCTCGGCAGCACTCGGTCCGGCGGGCGGTGGCCGTCCATGAAGGTCTTGATGTTGATGATGACCTTCTCGCCCATGTCGTTGCGCCCTTCATAGGTCGCCGAACCCATGTGCGGCAGCAGCGTCACTTTGCCCTTGTTGGCGAGCGCGATCAATTTGTCCGAGACGGCGGGAGCGTGCTCGAAGACGTCGAGCCCGGCGCCGGCGATTTCGCCGGCCTCCAACATGCGCGTCAGGGCGTTCTCGTCGATCACCTCGCCGCGCGCCGTGTTGATGATGATCGCCTCGGGGCGCAGGTATTTTAGGCGGCGCGCCGAGAGAAGATGGTATGTCGCCGGCGTGTGCGGGCAGTTGACCGAGACGAAGTCCATGCGCGCGAGCATCTGGTCGAGCGAATCCCAATAGGTCGCCTCCAGGGATTCCTCGATCTGCTGCGCGACGCGGCGGCGGTTGTGATAGTGGATGGACATGCCGAACGCCCGGGCGCGCGAGGCCAGCGCCTGGCCGATGCGGCCCATGCCGACGATGCCGAGGCGCTTGCCGCCGAGCCGGCGGCCCAGCATCCAGGTCGGCGACCAGCCGGTCCAGCGCCCCTCGGGAATGACGCGCGCGCCCTCGGCGATGCGGCGCGCGGTGGCGAGAATGAGCGCCATGGTCATGTCCGCCGTGTCCTCGGTGAGGACGCCCGGCGTGTTGGTGACGGTGATGCCGCGTCTGAGCGCGGAGGTGACGTCGATATGATCGACGCCGTTGCCGAAATTGGCGATCAGCTTCATGTGCTCGCCGGCCTGGGCGATCATCTGGGCGGTGATGTGGTCGGTGATGGTCGGCACGATCACGTCGGCTTCGCGCATCGCCTCGACGATCTCGCTCTCCGACATCGGCTTGTCCTCGAGATTGAGGCGGGCGTCGAACAATTCGCGCATTCGGGTCTCGACGAGGTCCGGCAGTCGGCGCGTGACGATGACGACGGGCTTCTTCCTAGACATTGGCCCTGCTCTCCCCGTTCTTCCGGAGCCTCGACGACCGTGGCCTGATTTCAACCCCATTCATGCGCAACATCAAAGGCCTTTACGCATCGTTTACGGCGATTCACGCAGAAATGGAGCCCCAGGGAAAGCCCTCGGGTCGCGCCTTGATTGTGAGCCGTCGCGGCCTCTCTACCAGATGGAGAGGCAAAGACAAGGACAGGCGGCTTGGCGCCGTCGAGCAGGGAACGGGTATGAACCTCATCGGCTTCTTGATTCGCATTTTCGGCTTGCGGCGCGCCGCGCTCGGCCTCGTTTCAGCGTTGGTCGCGCTCTCGTCCCCGGCGTTCGCGGACCCCGTCGGCCCCTCGACCGGCCTGCCGCTGCCCCGTTATGCGAGCCTCAAGACCGATCGCGTCAACCTGCGCGAAGGGCCCTCGAAGGACCATGCCACCAAGTGGGTGTACGAGCGCGCCGGACTGCCGGTCGAGATCACGGCTGAATTCGACACTTGGCGCAAGGTGCGCGATTCCGAGGGCACGGAAGGCTGGGTGCTGCATTCTCTTCTTTCCGGGCGCCGCACCGGCCTCGTCGGCGTCGGCAAGACCGGCCAGACCTTCAAGATTTATACGCAGCCGCGGACCAATGGCGACGTCGCGGCGACCCTGCAATCCGGCGTGATCGCCAATGTCCGCTCTTGTGACGGCTCGTGGTGCCTGATCTTCGGCGACGGATACAGGGGCTATATTGAACAGGTGACCCTGTGGGGCGTATATCCTGGCGAGAAGCTCCCGTAACCCGCGGCCCTGGCCGCGCGAGACACGCGACGAGACCTTGGACGCTTTCGATGACGAGGATTTCGGCCGGCGGGCGCGCCGTCTTCGCGTCGCCACGCTCATCGGGCTCCGGTGGCTGGCGATATTCGGCCAATCCGTCGCCGTGCTGGTCGCCCATTTCGCGCTGGGGCTGGATTTTCCGTTTCTCGCCTGCTTTGTCTGCATCGGCGCGTCGGCGGTCCTGAACGCCGCGCTGCGCGCCCGCTTCCCCGTCGCTCACCGCCTCGACGAAACCTGGGCGACGAGCATCCTCGCCTTCGATATCGCCCAGCTCGCCGCTCTGTTGGCGCTGACCGGCGGCCTCGGCAATCCGTTCTCGATCCTGTTTCTGGCGCCCGTCACGACCGCCGCGGCTTCGCTGCCGCAGCGCAGCACCGCGGGGCTGCTGGCGTTCATGCTCGTCTGCGCCACCGCGATCGAGGTCGGGCACGTTCCGTTGCGTTCTTCCGGCGGCGCCGCCCTCGAGCCGCCGCCGCTCTACGCCATTGGCGCGCTCGTCGCGATCGCGGTCGGCGCGATCTTCGTCGCCATCTACGCCAGCCGCGTCGCTCGGGAAGCGCGCAAGCTCTCCAGCGCCCTGACCGCGACCGAACTGATCCTGGCGCGCGAGCAGCACCTCTCCCAACTCGACGGTCTCGCGGCCGCCGCCGCGCACGAGTTGGGGACGCCGCTGGCGACGGTGGCGCTGGTCGTCCACGAACTGGCGGCTCAGCCGCAAATCGCAGCGCTCTGCGCCGACGACCTGCGCCTGGCCGAGGAGCAGGTCGGCCGCTGCCGGTCGATCTTGGGCAAGCTGTCCTCCCCCGAGACGATCGCGGAATCGTCGCTGGACGAGACGACGGTCGGCGAACTGCTGGAGGAAATCGCCGCCCCGCACCGCCTCCTCGACATCGAAATCGAGGTCTTGCGGGAGGGGCCGGAGCCCGAACCGTCCTGCCGCCGCAACGCCGGCATGATGCACGCGCTGAACAATCTGGTCGAAAACGCCGTGGGCTTCGCCAGGAGCCGGGTCTTGCTCAAGGCGTCTTGGAGCGGCGCGGTCGTCAGGATCGTCATCGCCGACGACGGGCCGGGCTTTCCCCCCCAGGTTCTGGCCCAGCTCGGCGAGCCCTATATTTCGAAGCGGGGACCCAACCGGCGGCGCGACGGGGTGGCGGGGGGCTTAGGCCTCGGACTGTTCATCGCCAACGCCTTGCTCGAACGGTCCGGCGCAAGGCTCGATATCGCCAACGGGCCGCAATCGGCGCCAGGAGCGGTCGCCAGCCTCGTCTGGATGCGCGGCGCTTTCGAACACGGTCGACTGACACGCCGACAAGCGCTAGAAGGCTGAATATGCAAGCTCGCAATGAGGTTGAAGTCGCCGAGGACGCCTCCGGGCCGGCGACGCCGCAAAGCAAATCCTTGCTGATCGTCGACGACGATCGGCCGTTCTGCGACCGTCTCGCGCGGGCGATGGGCGCGCGCGGCTTCACGCCCCGCGTCGCCAACAGCGTGGCGGACGGGCTGGCGGCGATCGAGGCCGAGGCGCCGTCTTTCGCCGTCATCGACCTCAAGCTCGCCGACGGAACCGGCCTCGACGTGATGCGGGCCCTCAAGGCCAAGCGGCCGGACGCTCGCGCCATCATCCTCACCGGCTTCGGCGCGATCGCCACCGCGGTCGTCGCGGTGAAGCTCGGCGCGTTCGACTATCTCGCCAAGCCCGTCAACGCCGACGACATCATCGCCGCGCTGACGGCCGAGCGGGTCGGCCGCGTCGACAGCCCCGAGCAGCCGATGTCGGCGGACCGCGTGCGCTGGGAGCATATCCAGCGCGTCTACGAATCCTGCGATCGCAACGTCTCGGAGACGGCGCGCCAGCTCAACATGCATCGGCGCACCCTTCAACGCATCCTGAGCAAGCGCGCGCCGCGCTGACGCGGCGCCCCGCTCCCCTCGGTGGGGCGCCTAACAAATGCGCGACTGCCGCGCGAGTTGGCGCCGAGACAGCGCAGAACGCCAGTCTACCCGACAGTTTCAGTGGCATAGCGCTTGCGTAGCCTCTTCCCGGGCGGCCCAGCCATTGGCGGCCGCATCGTCGTTGGGAGAGGGAGCGACCATGTCATTGACGAGACGATTTGTCCTGCGCGCGGCCGGCGCATTGGTTGGCGGCGCGCTGGCGCTGAGTTCCTTCGCCGCGCATGCGGAGGACACGATCAAAATCGGCATTCTCCATTCGCTCTCGGGCACGATGGCGATCAGCGAGACGACGCTCAAGGACGTCATGCTGATGCTCATCGACGAGCAGAACAAGAAGGGCGGCCTGCTCGGCAAGAAACTGGAGCCGGTCGTCGTCGACCCGGCGTCCAACTGGCCGCTGTTCGCTGAGAAGGCGCGCGAACTGATCGCCAAGGACAAGGTGTCGGTGGTGTTCGGCTGCTGGACCTCGGTCTCCCGCAAGTCCGTCCTGCCGGTCTTCAAGGAACTCGACAGCATTCTCTTCTACCCCGTCCAATACGAGGGCGAGGAATCCGAGCGCAATGTCTTCTACACCGGCGCGGCGCCCAATCAGCAGGCGATCCCGGCGGTCGACTATCTCATGAGCGAGGACGGCGGCTCGGTGAAGCGCTGGGTGCTCGAGGGCACTGATTACGTCTATCCCCGCACGACCAACAAGATCCTCGCCGCCTACCTCAAGTCGAAGGGCGTGGCCGACGAGGACATCCTGATCAACTATACGCCGTTCGGCTTCTCCGACTGGCAGACCGAAGTGTCGAAGATCAAGGCCTTCGGTTCGGCGGGCAAGAAGACCGCGGTGGTGTCGACGATCAATGGCGACGCCAACGTTCCCTTCTACAAGGAGCTCGGCAACCAGGGCGTCAAGGCGACCGACATTCCGGTCGTCGCCTTCTCGGTCGGCGAGGAAGAACTCGCCGGTCTCGACGCCAAGCCGCTGGTCGGCCATCTCGCCGCCTGGAACTATTTCCAGACCATCGACACGCCCGAGAACAAGGCGGAGATCGAGAAGTGGCGCGCCTTCACCAAGAACCCCAAGCGCACCTTCAACGATCCGATGGAGGCGCATTACATCGGCTTCAACATGTGGGTGAAGGCCGTCGAGAAGGCCGGCACGACCGACCCCGACGCGGTGATCGACGCGATGATCGGCGTCGCGGTGCCCAATCTGACGGGCGGCATCGCCACCATGATGCCGAACCATCACATCACCAAGCCGGTCTACATCGGCGAAATCCAGGAGAACGGCCTGATCAACACGGTCTGGCAGACACCGGGAACCGTCGTCGCTCAGGAGTGGTCGCCCTACCTCGAGGGCTCGCGCGATCTCATCGCCGATTGGCGCAAGCCGCTTTCCTGCGGAAACCTGAACGTCAAGACCGGCAAGTGCGGCGGCTGAGCGTTCGCGCAGGCCTGACCAGCCCCTGAACGTCATGGCCGGGCTCGTCCCAGCCATCCACGCGGCGCCCGCGGGCCAAAACGCTCGAGAGTCGGGAACTGCTGCGCCGCGTGGATGCCCGGCGCAAGGCCGGGCAAGACGACCGAGGGCGGCGCGGGGAACCGCGCCATTTCTGAACGAGAACAGGCTCATGTCGCTTGCCCGCCTCGCCGCCACGTTGGCCTTTCTCTGCGGTCTCTGCTGCGCCGGCGTCGCGCGCGCCGACGCACTCGACGACACATTGGCGAAGTTTCTCGACGACAAGTTCGCGCGCACGGAGCAGGGCGTCAGCGAGCTCGCGGCGAGCGGCGCCCCGAACGCCGCCGCGATCATCGAGGCGCTGGGCGACAATCGCCTGCTGATCGACGCCGCCCACCATCGGCTGGTCTATCGCACGCAAACGGGCGAGATGATCGACGCCAAGAGCGGCCAGACGCTCGCCGGCGCTGACGCGAGTTCCTTCAAGAAGGTGCGCATCAACAACGCGCTGCGCAGCGCGATCGCGGCGGCGCTCGGCGCGCTCACGCTGGCCAATCCCGACCCTGCCAAACGGGTCGCGGCCGCGGAGGCGGTCTTCAAGTCGCGCGAGGCCAAAGCGCTGCCCACGCTCGAGGCGCAACTCGCCAAGGAGAAAGACCCGCACGCCGCCGAGGCGCTGCGCCAAGCGCGCGCGGCCATCCTCGCGCTCGATGCGAGCGCGCCCGCAGCCGAGCGCCTCGCCGCCATTGCGGCGCTGAAGGACCGCGGCGATCAGGACGCGCAGGGCCTGATCGATGAGGTCGCGGCGACCAACGATCCCGCGCTCAAGGCGGCCGCTGAGGCTGCCTTGTCATCCATCCAATCGCGTCTGGCGCTGTGGGGCGTCGTCCAGAACCTCTGGTACGGCGTTTCGGCCGGTTCGGTGCTGCTGCTTGCCGCGATCGGGCTCGCCATCACCTTCGGCGTGATGGGCGTCATCAACATGGCGCACGGCGAGATGGTGATGCTCGGCGCCTACACGACCTTCGTCGTGCAGAGCGTGTTGCCGCCATCGCTCGCGCAATGGTCGCTCGCCATCGCCTTGCCGCTGGCCTTTCTCGTGGCCGGCGTCGTCGGCGTCGCGATCGAGCGGCTGGTCATCCGCTATCTCTATGGCCGGCCGCTGGAGACGCTGCTGGCGACATGGGGCGTGTCGCTGATCCTTCAGCAGGGCGTGCGCACCATCTTCGGCGCGAACAATCGCCAGGTGAGCGCGCCGGCGTTCATGTCCGGCTCCTTCGAGCTCGGCGGCTTGTCGATCACGACGGGGCGGCTCTGGATCATCGCGCTGGCGATCCTCGTTTTCGTAGCGTTGCAATTGGTGCTGCGCGCAACGCCGTTCGGCCTGCGGATGCGCGCCGTGACGCAGAACCGGCGCATGGCGGCGGCGATGGGGATTTCGGCCGGCCGCATCGACATGTTCGCCTTCGGCCTCGGCTCCGGCATCGCGGGCGTGGCGGGCGTCGCGCTGTCGCAGATCGACAACGTCTCGCCCAATCTGGGCCAGGGCTACATCATCGACAGCTTCATGGTCGTCGTCTTCGGCGGCGTCGGCAATCTTTGGGGCGCGTTGCTCGGCGCGTTGTCGCTGGGGCTCGCCAACAAGCTGCTCGAACCGGCGATCGGCGCGGTGCTCGGCAAGATCCTGCTGCTGGTGTGCATCATCCTCTTCATTCAGAAGCGCCCGCGCGGCCTGTTCGCGCTCAAGGGACGGGCGGTGGAGGCATGATCGTCGCGCGCTTCCTTGGCCGACTGGACCGCCTGAGCCTGGGGTTCGTCGTCTTGATGCTGGGCGCCGCCGCGCTCGTGCCCGTTCTCGCGCTCGCGGTTCCCGCGGGCTCGGCCTTCGCCTTGCCCCCTTATGTCGTCGCGCTCATGGGCAAATATCTCTGCTACGCGATCCTCGCTTTGGCGCTCGATCTCGTCTGGGGCTATTGCGGCATTCTCTCGCTCGGCCACGGCGCGTTCTTCGCGCTCGGCGGCTATGCGATGGGCATGTATCTGATGCGCCAGATCGGCGCGCGCGGCGTCTACGCCAATCCCGTCCTTCCCGACTTCATGGTTTTCCTCAATTGGAAGGCGCTGCCGGTCGCCTGGTGGGGCTTCCATTCCTTCGCCTACGCCAGCGTGATGGTGATGCTCGCGCCCGGCGTGCTGGCTTTCGCGTTTGGCTGGTTCGCGTTCCGCTCGCGGGTGACGGGCGTCTATCTCTCGATCATCACCCAGGCGCTCACCTATGCGCTGAAGCTCGCCTTTTTCCGCAACGATTTCGGCTTCGGCGGCAACAACGGCCTGACCGATTTCAAGGACATCGTCGGCTTCAACGTGCAGGCGGACGCAACGCGCGCGGCGCTGTTCTCGATCTCGGCGATCGCGCTCGCAATCGCCTTCCTCATCGCCAAGGCGATCGTGACGTCGAAATACGGCAAGGCGCTGATCGCGGTGCGCGACGCGGAAAGCCGCGTCCGCTTCCTCGGCTACCGCGTCGAAAACTACAAGCTGTTCGTTTGGGTCGTCTCGGCGGTCATCGCCGGCGTCGCGGGGGCGCTCTACGTGCCGCAAGTCGGCATCATCAATCCCAGCGAATTCGACCCCGGCAATTCGATCGAGGCGGTGATCTGGGTCGCGGTCGGCGGCCGCGGCACCCTGGTCGGCGCGGCGCTCGGCGCAGTCGTCGTCAATTTCGCCAAGACCTACTTCACGGGCGCCTTCCCTGAACTCCTGGCTGTTCGGCCTCGGCGCGCTGTTCATCCTCGTCACGCTGTTCCTGCCGAAGGGCATCATGGGCTGGTTCGCAGCCGCGCGGAACGGTTCGACCAAGGCCCCGCCGACGCCGCTCGGCGAGCGCGCTGCGGTCGCCGAAGAAGGCGGGAGCACGCCATGATCGGCCTCGACGACCCGAAACTCACGAGCACGCTGCTCTATCTCGATGGCGTCGCCGTGTCGTTCGACGGCTACAAGGCGCTGCGCGGGCTGTCGCTCGTTCTCGAGCCCGGCGAGATGCGGGCGATCATCGGCCCCAACGGCGCCGGCAAGACGACGATGATGGACGTCATCACGGGGAAGACGCGGCCCGACGCGGGCGACGTCGTCTTCGACGGACGGCACAATCTTCTCCAGCTCGACGAAGCCGAGATCGCCGAACTCGGCGTCGGCCGCAAATTTCAGAAGCCAACCGTGTTCGAAAATCACACGGTCGCCGACAACATTCTGCTCGCCGCCAAGGCGCCGCGCACCGTCTTTGCAACGCTGTTCGGCGGCGGGCAGGCGCGCGAGCGCGAGACGATCGACCGCATTCTGACGACGACGCGCCTCACCGAGCATCGCCTTCGTCTCGGCGGCGATCTTTCGCACGGCCAGAAGCAGTGGCTCGAGATCGGCATGTTGCTGGCGCAGGATCCAAAGCTGCTGTTGGTCGACGAGCCGGTCGCCGGCATGACCGACGCCGAGACCGCCGTCACGGCCGAACTGTTGCGGGAGATCGCGCGTGACCATTCCGTCGTCGTGGTCGAGCACGACATGGCCTTCGTGCGCGAGCTCGGCGTCAAGGTGACGGTGCTGCACGAGGGCGCGGTGCTGGCGGAAGGCTCGCTCGATCAGGTCAGCGCGGACGAGCGGGTGATCGAAGTGTATCTGGGGCGATAGGGATGTTGAGCGTCGACAACATCAACCTCTTCTATGGCGCCGCCCAGGCCTTGCGGTCGGTCTCGCTCAAGGCCGAGATCGGGCGCGTCACCTGCGTCCTCGGGCGCAACGGGGTCGGCAAATCCTCGCTGCTGCGCGCCATCGTCGGCCAGCAGCCGATCGCCTCGGGGGCGATCCTGTGGAAGGGGAAAGACATCAGCCGCCTGCCGACCCACGAGCGCGCGCGGCGCGGCATCGGCTATGTGCCGCAGGGGCGCGAAATTTTCCCGCTGCTCACGGTGCGCGAGAATCTGATGACGGGCTTTGCGACCCAGCCGCGCGACAAGAAGTTCATCGACGACGAGATCCTCAGCCTGTTTCCCGTCCTCGCCGACATGATGGGCCGGCGAGGGGGCGATCTCTCGGGCGGCCAGCAGCAGCAGCTCGCGATCGGCCGCGCGCTCGTCACCCGGCCGCAACTGCTCGTGCTCGACGAGCCGACCGAGGGCATCCAGCCCTCGATCATCAAGGACATCGGGCGCGCCATCCTCTATCTCAGGCAGAAGGGCGAGATGGCGATCCTCGTCGTCGAGCAATATTTCGAATGGGCGCGCGACATCGCCGACGATTACGCAGTGATGGACCGCGGCGCGGTGGTGCTCGCCGGCGAGCGCAAGGACATGCGGGAAGCCGAGGTGCGCAAACGGTTGTCGGTGTAGCGGTCGTCAGCGCAGGGACGAAGCGATCCATGCCACGGCCGCGGCTTGGTGGACCGCATCGCCTTCGGCTCGCGATGACCGCGTAAGTTCGTCTGCGTCGCGCTTGCGCTCGTCGTCCATGCGCGCGATGTTCATGGCGGGAGCCGCCGATGGCCGACGCCGCCGAATTCCGCCGTCTCGCGCTCGCTCTGCCGGGCGCCGGGGAATATCCGCATTTCGATCGCCGCGCTTTCAAGGCCCGCGTCACCTTCGCGACGCTCGCCGCCGATGGGCTCACCGCCAATTTCAAATTCTCGCCCGACGAACAGCAATGGAAGTGCGAGATCGCACCCGACGCGTTCGCGCCGATTCCCAACGCCTGGGGCCGGGGAGGTTGGACCTGCGCCACGCTCGCCGCCCTCAGCGAGGCCGAACTCGCCGCCGCGCTGCAAATGGCGTGGCGCCATGCCGAGCCGAAGACCAAGCGAGGGAAGTGAGGAGGCGCTGTCGCTCACCCCGGCATGCCCTCCCTCGCCAGGCGCGTCAGCCACTGGCGGATCGTCCGCTCCTCCTCCTCCGTCAGCCCTGCCGCGAGCTGCAACTCAACCGCATCGACGCGGCTCTTGCAGCGCGCCAGAAGTTTCTTGCCGGCCTCGGTGATCTCAAGTTGTTGGATGCGGCCATGCACCGCATGCGGTCGGCTCACCAGCGCGCCCGAGCGTTTGAGATTGCCGACGATCACGGTGACGGTTGGGGGCGTGAGCAGCGAAAGCCGGGCGAGGTCGGCGCTGGAGAGGCCGGGGTAGGCGCCGACCATCGTCAAAGCGGCGAATTGCGGCGGCGTGACGCCGAGGTCCGACAAAGCGTTTTCCATGCGCCCGCGCGTCGCCGCGCCGGCCTGCCGCAAGAGATAGCCGAGGTGGCCTTCCTCGCCCCGTTTCCCCTCGCCGGGTTTGGGCGGTTTCGCGGAAGGGAGTGACTTGCGCATGATGTTAGAGCTCGAATATAATCTTCGTGCTCGAATATTAGAGCGCTTGCATTGGGAGAGCCAGCATGTCCGAGGTGTCCCCGCGCGTGAGCTATGAGGATTTCATCAAGGCCGCGCCCGCGGCCTACGCCGCCCTTCGCGCGCTCGGCAAGGCGGTCGACGAGTCCGGCCTGGACAAGGGCGTCACGGAGCTTGTCAAGCTGCGCGCTTCGCAGATCAACGGCTGCGCCTTCTGCGTGCAGCTTCACCTCAACGTCGCCCGCAAGATTGGGTTGCCGGAGGCGAAGCTTGATCTCCTGGCGGTCTGGCGCGAGGCCGGCGTCTATTCGGACCGTGAGATGGCGGCGCTCGCCTGGGCGGAAGCCCTGACTGAGGAGGCCGCGGAAGGCGCGAGCGACGCCGCATACGCCGAGCTGCTGCGCCACTTCAGCCAGAGCGAGGCGATGTTTCTCACGGTGGCCGTCGGCACGATCAACCAATGGAACCGCATCGCCGGAGCGCTGCGCTTCGCGCCGCCGCTCGCTGCGACAGCGCGCGAACACCAACGCGGTTGACCGGCGCGCGCAGTTAGCCGGAGAGCGCCTCGCTCGCCTGCCATAAGGCCCGCGCAGCGCCGTCGTCGCGCGCCGCAGCGGACGGCGTGATCATCTTGCGCTTGACGTAATATCCGCCGCTCGCCTTGGCGACGGCGGGCGAGGAGACGAGATGGATGATCGTGTCGGCGCCGTCCGCGGGAGAGATCGCAAAGAATTGGGCGAGGGGAAGCAGCACGCCGCTCCAGCCGCCGGCTTCTCTGCCGAAGCGTGAGGCGACGAAGCCCGGATGCATGCAATTGGCGGTGACGCCTGTTCCGTTCAGACGACGCGCGAGTTCGCGTGTGAACAGGATGTTGCAGAGCTTCGAGCGGCAATAAGCCTTCCACCCGTGGTAGCTTTTCGCGGCTTGCAGATCGTCGAAATCGAGCTTGGCCCCCATGTGCGCGCCGGAGGAGGTCGAGACGATGCGCGCCGACGCGGAGGCGGCCAGCCGCTCGCGCAGCGCCTCGGTCAGCACGAAATAGGCCATGTGGTTGAGCGCGAAGGTCATCTCCAGGCCTTCGGCGGTGACGCGCCGCTGCGAGAAGAGCGCGCCCGCATTGTTGACGAGCGCGTCGATGCGCGGCTCGCTCTGAGCGATCGCCGCGCCGACGCGTTTCGTTTCCGCCATCAGCGAAAGATCCGCGTGATGGACGCGGTGGCCGAGTTTCGGCGCCTTGCGTTCGAGCTTGGCGAGCGTCGCCTCCGCGCGCTGCGGATCGCGCGCGATGAAGACGATGCGCGCGCCCATCGCCGCGAGCTTCAACGCCGCCACCTCGCCGATGCCCGAGGTCGCGCCGGTCATCACCACCGTCTTGCCTTGCATAGAGCACCCGCCGATTGCGCGATCCGCGCATTTCGCGTCGCGGAACGACCGCCACAGTCGCGCAAATTGGGCGGAGTGGCAATCACTTACGTGGTCGGTTCCGGGCAAGGCCGACCTTCAATGGTCAAGTTCACTGGCGAAATTTCCGCCATCGTCCAACGTGTCGGCGACATCGGCGCTCCCGGCGACGACAAGGGCAAGCTTGTGTTCCTCGACTAGCGGCGCATCGATTTTCGCCAGCGCCGGATCCGCGCTATCTTGTCGATCACGCTCGGCCCGTCCGGAGCCATGCCACGAAAGACCCAGAGATGCCGAAAGACCAACAAGGCCTAGCGCTCGCCGGTTCTCCCGCTTCGGCGGAAGCCTTCGACCGCGCGGTCGCCGACTATTTTGCGCTCGGCGGCGATCCGGTCGGGATTCTGAAGCGCGCCCTGGCGGAGGATCCGGCCTTTACGCTCGGCGCGGCGGCGATCGCCGGTCTCTTCATGATCGGCGGCTTTCGCGGCGATCATGCAGAGGTCTCCGGCGCGCTCGGCGCAGCGGAAGCGGCGATCGGCGGCGCTTCGGCGCGCGAGGGGCTGCATCTGGCCGCCGTCAAGGCGCTGGCGAGCGGCCGCTCGAGCCAAGCGATCCGGCTGTGGGAGGACATTCTCGTCGACCACCCCACCGACGCGCTCGCGCTGCGCTTCAGCCAGGACGCTTACTTTCTGCTCGGCGAGTCGTTCGCCATCCGCAATTCCGTCGCGCGGGTTCTGCCCGCCTGGGAGCGCGACAATCCGCTCACGAGCTACGTCCTCGGCCTCTACGCCTTCGGGCTGGAGGAGGCGGGCGAACTCGTCCGCGCGGAGCAATATGGGCGCGAGGCGCTGGCGCGAAACCCAAGCGACGCCTGGGCGGTGCACGCGCTGGCGCATGTGATGGAGACCGCCAACCGCCAGGAGGAGGGCATCGCCTTCCTCAAGGCGTCCCACGCCGACTGGGGTTCGGCGCATTTCATGGCCGGCCACAACGGCTGGCATCTCGCGGTCTACCTGATCGAAGAGGGGCGCTTCGCCGAAGTGCTCGCCGACTACGACCGCTTCACGGCGAAAAAGCTTCCCGATGACGCGACGCTGGATCGGGTCGACGCGGCTTCGCTGCTTTGGCGCCTCGAACTCGCAGGCGTCGACGTCGGCGAACGCTGGGAGCCGGTTGCCCGCGCGTGGATGGCGCATGTCGATGATCACGTGCTCGTCTTCAACGATCTTCATCTCGCAATGGCCGCCGCGCGCTCCAAAAATCCTGATGACGTGAAGCGTCTGCGTCGCTCGCTCGACGACTACGCGCGCTTCGGCGAGGGCGACAATCGGCAGGTGACGGTCGAAGTGGGCCGGAGCCTCATCGAGGGCGTGTTGCGCTTCGCCGACGGGGACTATGCGGGCGCGGTCGAGGCGATCCTGCCGGTGCGCTATCGCGTCTCCCGCATCGGCGGTAGTCACGCGCAGCGCGACATCGTGAACCAGACGCTGATCGTGGCGGCCGAGCGCGCCGGCCAATGGAAGCTTGCGCGCGCGCTGCTCGCCGAACGCGTCGCGCTCCGCCCGACCGCGCATACGAAGCGAGCGTACGAGCGGGCGAGGGAGCTTGCAGCCTGGCAGTGAGGCGACGCGCCTTTTTCCCCTTGCGGGAGAAGGGGCTCACGCCGCCCGCTTCTGGTAGTCCTTCACGTCGGCGAAGGCGATCTTCGGCCAGCGCTCTTGTTCGTAGCGCAGGTTGAAGGCGCTCGAGGCCATGAAGACGGGCGCGCCGTCGAGATCGGCGGCGATCGAGGAGGGGTAGGCGGCGACGAATTTCTCGAGCTCGGCGCGATCCTCCGAGCTCACCCAACGGCACACCTCGAAGCGGCTCTGCTCGAACGATACGGGCAGGCCGTATTCGGCGTTGAGCCGCTCTGTCAGCACGTCGAGCTGCAACGCGCCGACGACGCCGACGATCGCCGCGGCGCCGTCATGCGGCAGGAACACCTGCACGACGCCTTCCTCCGCCATCTGCTGCAGCGCTTCGCGCAGCTTCTTGGCCTTCATCGCGTCGGCGAGCTTCACGCGGCGCAGGATTTCCGGCGCGAAGCTCGGCACGCCGCGGAACACGATCTCCTCGCCCTCGCTGAGCGTGTCGCCGATGCGCAGCAGCCCGTGGTTCGGAATGCCGACGACGTCGCCGGCGAAGGCTTCGTCGGCGATCGAGCGATCCTGCGCGAAGAAGAATTGCGGCGCCGAGAGCGTCACCGATTTGCCGGTGCGCACCAGTTTCGCGCGCATGCCCCGCGTCAGGCGGCCCGAGCAGATGCGCGTGAAGGCGATGCGGTCGCGATGGTTCGGGTCCATGTTGGCCTGAATCTTGAAGACGAAGCCGGTCATCTTCGGCTCGTCCGCCTTCACGGTGCGCGTGGACGCTTCTTGAGCGCGCGGCGCCGGGGCGAATTCGGCCATCGCGTCGATCAGGTCGCGCACGCCGAACTCCTTCAGCGCGCTGCCGAACAGCACCGGCGTCAGATGGCCCTCGAGGAAGGCCTGCTTGTCGAAGGATCGGCAGCCCTCGACCGCCAGCATCATCTCCTCGGCCGCTGCGGCCCGTTCGTGCTCGGGCAGAAGCGCCCAGACGGCCGGGTCCTCGGGGCCGGAGACGGGAAGCTCCGGCGCATCCTTGCCAAGCGCCCTGACGGTCTTGCGGCGGATGTCGTAGGCGCCGGCGAGCGAGCGGCCGCGCCCGACTGTCCAGGAGAGCGGCGCGGTGTCGAGCGCCAGCGTCTTCTCGATCTCGTCGAGCAGGTCGAACGGATCGCGCGTCTCGCGGTCCATCTTGTTGATGAAGGTGACGATCGGGATGTCGCGCAGGCGGCACACTTCGAACAGCTTGCGCGTGCGCGCCTCGATGCCCTTGGCGGCGTCGATCACCATGACCGCCGAATTGACCGCGGTCAGTGTGCGGTAGGTGTCCTCGGAGAAGTCCTCGTGGCCGGGCGTGTCGAGCAGGTTGAAGACGCAGTCGCCGTATTCGAAGGTCATCACCGAGGTGACGACCGAAATGCCGCGCTCGCGCTCGATGCCCATCCAGTCGGAGCGGGTCTGGCGTCGGTTGGCCTTGGCGCGCACTTCGCCCGCGAGCTGAATGGCGCCGCCGAACAGCAGGATCTTCTCGGTCAGGGTCGTTTTGCCGGCGTCCGGGTGCGAAATGATCGCAAAGGTGCGCCGGCGCGCGACGGGGTTGGGTTCTGTCATGGGGCCCGCGATATGGGGAAATCAGGGCCTCCCTTAGCGCGCGGCGGCGGCGAGGGGAAGAGCCGAGGCGTCGCGCCGCACGGCGGAGCGGCAAGCGCACGCCGTCGTGCCGACAGCTTTTGTTCGAGGCGTGTCGTCGCAGCGTCGAAATTCCGAAATTCCGCCAATATCATGTGTTAAAAACGAATAGAAGCAGAAACAGACTGAGGGGGAACAGCAACGTCCACAGCAACGTCCAAGGAGAAAGTCGATGAAAGGCATGTTGACTAGGCGTGACGCCCTTCGGCTGGGCGTCGTGGGCATGGCGGGATTCGGCGTCGCGAGCCCGTTCGCAAGCAGCGCGCGAGCGGCCGGCGAAAGCAAGAAATTCAAGATCGCTCTGTCGAATTCCTATATCGGCAACAAGTGGCGCATCGAGATGGAGAACGTCTTCAAGGCGGCGCTCGAGATGGAGCCCTTCAAGTCGCAAGTCGAAGGCTCGTGGTTCAACTCGGGCAATGACGTCTCCAAACAATCGCAGCAAATATCGAATTTGATCGCCCAGCGTGTCGACGCGATCGTCGTCAACGCCGCGTCGCCGACCGGGCTCAACGGCATCCTCACACAGGCCAGCGGCCGCGGCATTCTCGTCGTTTCCTTCGACAATACCGTCACCGCGCCGACCGCGCTGAAGGTCGACACCGACCAGGTCGCCTTTGGCCGACAGCTCGCTGACTGGCTCGCCAAGAAGCTGAACGGCAAAGGCAACGTCATCATGGTGACGGGTGTCGCCGGCACGTCGGTCGACGAGGACCGCAACAAGGGGGCCGACGAGATCTGGGCGAAAAACCCTGATATCAAGGTTGTCAACCGCTACACCGGGATGTGGGACTCGGCGACCGCCGAGAGAAACACCGCCTCGATCCTGCCGTCCCTGCCGCAAATCGACGGGATCTGGTGCCAGGGTGGCACCGATGGCGTCCTCAAAGCGTTCATTGCCGCCAAACGCGCCTTGCCGCCCACCGCTGGCGAAGCGGAAAACGGCTTCCGCAAGTTCATGACCGGCTACATGGGTCACAAGGTCGACGGCATCTCGATTGGCCAGCCGCCGTTCCTCTCCGTCATCTCGCTGGAGCTGGCGCGAAGGATCCTCGCGAAGGACTATCCGAGGAAGGACGTGACCATCCCGTTCCCGTTCGTCACCAACGACACGGTCAAGGAGGGCGTCACGGTGTTTCCGAACCTCCCGGACAGCTTCTTCGCCGACTTCACCGATAGCGGGCCCGCCGCCACGGTGAAACTGTGCGTGGAAGCGGCGACCGACGGCAAGGCCTGCCCAGGCGACCTCAACGTCAACCTGCCCGAGGCGTAAGTCCGGTGGCCGACGAGTCGCACGAGCCTGTCGCGCCGGCCATTGAAGGTCTCAAGCTTTCCAAGGCGTTTGGCGGGGTCGACGCGCTGCAGCGCGCGTCGTTCTCCGCCAATGCGGGCGAGGTCCATGCGCTTGTCGGCGAAAACGGCGCCGGCAAGAGCACGCTGATCAAAATCCTCGGCGGACGGCTGCGGCCCGATTCCGGGGAGGTCCACGTTCGGGGCCGGCCGGTCGAGACGATCGGCTCCGACAGGGCCCACGCGCTCGGCGTATGGACGGTCTTCCAGGAGCTCACGTTGTTGCCGTGGATGACTGTGGCCGAAAATCTGCTCATACGCCGCGAGCCGCGCGGCGCGCTTGGCCTCATCAGCCGCCGCCGCATGGCGGATGAGGCCGATGCGATCCTCGCGGGCCTGGAGGTGACCAATATCGATCCGCGCGCGCTCATCGAGGATTTGTCGCTCGCCAAGCGCCAGATCGTCGAAATCGTCAGAGCGATCGTGAACGAACCCGCGACGCTGCTGCTCGACGAGCCGACCTCGTCGCTCGGCGAAAGCGAGGTCGACTGGCTCTTCACTCTCGTGCGCGATCTTCGCGACCAGGGTCGCTGCATCATCTTTACCTCGCATCGCTGGAACGAGATCACCGACATCGCCGACCGCATCACCATCTTCCGCAACGGCCGGGAACTCGGCACGTTCACGCAGATCGACGAGACGAGGGCGGTGAGCCTGATGGCGGGTCGTGACGTCGACGCGCACTATCCCACGCCGCCAGCGCTACGCGACGCTCGCCCGACGCTGCAAGTCAGGGGATTGCGCGCGCCCGGCGTCGCCGAGGTTTCGCTGACCCTGCATGCGCACGAGATTCTCGGAGTCGGCGGGCTCGCGGGCCAGGGCCACCGCGAATTGTTCTTTTCCCTGTTCGGCGCGGGCCCCGTCACTGGCGGCGAGATTTTGGTGGAGGGACGACGGCGGCGCATTCGCAGTCCGCGCGAGGCGGCGGCCTTGAGCATTGCGTTGGTTCCCGAGGATCGCAAGACCGAAGGGCTGCTGTTGCCGATGTCGGTCGGCGTGAACCTCACGCTCGCCATACTTTCCAAGCTGTCGGCCTTCGGCCTCGTTCGCGGCGGACGCGAGCGCCAGCTCGCCCGCCAGATGATCGAGACGCTCAATATCCGGACGCCGGACCTCGGAATCGCGGTCGGCAATCTCAGCGGCGGCAACCAGCAAAAGACGCTGCTCGCGCGATGGCTGCTCGCCAACTCGCGGATCCTGCTGCTCTACGACGTCACCCGCGGCGTCGACGTCGCCACCAAATACGAGATCTACGATCTGATGATGCGCCTGGCGGCGGAAGGCCGCTCGCTGCTCTTCTATTCCAGCGACGCGGAGGAGCTCGCGCACCTCTGCCACCGCGTCCTGGTGATGCGCGAGGGCCGCATCGCCGCCGAGCTTGCGGCGCCCGGAATTACCGCGGAGGACATTGTGTCGGCAGCGGTCAGAGAGGCGTCCCATGTCAACTGACGCGACCATCGCGCGCCGCCCATCCGGCCAGGCCCGCTATTTTTTCGCGCAGAATGTCGGTCTGGTGCTTGCGCTGTCGATGCTCGCGCTCGCGATCAGCCTCTATTGCGCGGTCTACTGGTTGCAGCAGGGGGCGCTTCCCGGCAATTTCGAAATCACCTCGACGCTCAACAACACGATGCCGCTGGTGCTGACCGGCATGGGACAGGCGTTCGTCGTGGTGACCAAGGGCCTCGATCTCTCGGTGGGCGGCGTCATCGATCTCGCCAATGCGCTCGCGGCGGTTCACATTCGAGACAATCTCGTGAGCATGCTGGGCTGGAGCGCGCTCATCCTGCTGATCGGGGCGGCGCTCGGCTTGGTGAACGGCCTGCTCGTCGGCGTCGGCCGGCTGCAACCGATCCTCGTCACCCTGGCGACCCTTTCCATCTATCAGGGCTTGGCGATCCGGGTGCTCCCGCAACCCGGCGGCTCGATCCCGCCGGCTTACACCGCCGCACTCGTCGATACCGATCGGCCCAGTGCGCTCGTCTTCGTGGCGTTGGCCGCCTTCGCCTGGTACGCCTTCCGCCGAAGCTCGATCGGCGTTGCGATATTCGCGCTCGGAAATGACGAACAGGCGGCCCGCGCCAACGGCGTGGACACCGTCCGCGCGCGGATCGTCGCCTATGCGCTGAGCGGCTTCATGTCGGCCCTTGCCGGCCTCTTCCTCGCGGCGACCGCCACCGCGGGGGACGCCACAACCGGCAACGGCTACACGCTGAGCTCGATCGTCGCCGTGGTCCTCGGCGGCATGAACCTTTTTGGCGGACGGGGCAGCGGCGTCGGGGTGATCGCGGGCGCGTTCGTGACCACGCTGATCGTCAACATTCTCTTCTTCTCCAACATCGATCCGCTCTATCAGTCGTTCTACGAGGGGCTATTCCTTGTCGCGGCAATGGTCCTCGGCTCGCTGATCGGCCGCATCCTCGGGCGACGGCGATGACGAAGCGCGCCGCCAGTTCCGCGAGCCGCCTTGGGCGGCTGGGCTTGACGAAAGACCGTCGCCGGATCGTCTATGCCTATCTCGCGGCGATCCTGTTGTTCGTCGTCGGCGAGATCGTCCTTCCCGGCTTTGCCAGCCTCAACAGCGTCGCCGCGATCCTGTCGGTCGCCTCGTTCGTCGGCCTCGTCGCGGCCGGGCAGACCTTCGTCGTGCTCATCGGCGGCATCGATCTCTCCGTGCCGTGGGTGCTGAACGGCGCCGCGATCCTGCTGGTCACGACGTCGCTCGGCGAGGACAGCCGAGCGGCCTATGCGCTGGCGATCACCCTCGGCATGGGCGCGGCGGTTGGATTGGTCAATGGGGTGGTGATCGCGTTCCTGCGCGTTCCCGCCGTCGTCATGACGCTGGCGATGGACGGCGTCATGCAGGGGCTGACGCTCGGCCTGAGCGGCGGCATGACCTGCGGGGCGTGCGCCTCCTATGCGCCGCCGGTCGTGCAGGAGGCGGTGCACGGCAGTGTGTTCGGCGTCCCCGCTGTTCTTGTTCTGTGGCTCGCCGTCATCGTCCTCGTGTCGATCGTCCTGAGCTTCACCGCCTTCGGCCGCAGGGCCTATGCGGTCGGCAACAATCCGGTCGCGACCTATCTGGCGGGCGTCAACGTTCGGGTCGTCACGGTGCTGCTCTACATGCTCAGCGGCGTGTTTGCGGCGCTGGCGGGCGTTCTTCTCGTCGGCTTCGGCGGCCAGGCGTCGCTTGGCATGGGCGATCCCTATCTGTTTCAGTCGATCGCCGCGGTCGTCATCGGCGGCGTCTATATGCTGGGCGGGCGTGGCCACTATCTCGGCGCGGCGGCGGGCGCAGTCACACTTGTCGCGTTGGTGAGCGTGCTGCTGGCGATGAACATGCCGGATTACGGCCGCAACATCATTTACGGCATCGTCATCCTTCTCCTCCTCCTCCTCTACGGGCGCGAGGAGAAGCAGGAATAAACGGGGCACCGGGGCCGCGGCATGCCCTGAAGTGATCGGCGCATCTTCAAAATCAGGTTTCGCCGGACGCGCCCGCGGACGATGGTGCGGGCGGATTCGCAACCCGGGACCCCGCACAATGAGCGTTTACGAACTGGCGCGCCTGCCGCGCATCACCGCCGGCGCCGGGGCGCGCGAGCGGATTGCCGGGCTGGCGGGGGAGGGGCCGGTGTTGCTCGTCGCCGATCCTGGCCTCAAGGCCAGCGGCCTGATTGACGAGGTCGCCGGCGGGCTGCGCAAGGGTGGGCTCGACGTCTCCGTCTTCACCGAATTGCAGAGCGATCCGACGATCGCGCAGGCCGACGCCGCCGCCGCCCTGGCGCGCGGGACCAACGCGCGCGTCGTCGTCGGGCTCGGCGGCGGTTCGGCGCTCGACCTCGCCAAGGCGGTCGCAGCGATCGCGCCCGAGCCGGCCTCGGCCGAGCGCTATCAGCTCTTCGCGCATCCTCTGCCGACGAGGCCGCTGCGCAAAGTTTGCGTGCCGACGACCTCCGGCACCGGCTCGGAGACGACGCGCACCTCGATCCTCACCCGCGCCGACCACGCCAAGGTCTGGCTGTGGGGCGACGAGATCAAGGCGGACGAAGTCGTGCTCGACCCTGAACTGACGGTCAGCCTGCCCCCCGGCATGACCGCGGCGACCGGCGTCGACGCACTCGTTCACGCCGTCGAAGCGGCGACCAACCGCAATTCCAATTCGACCGCCAATCTCTATGCCTTCGAGGCGATCCGCCTCGTCGGCCGCTATCTGATTGCCGCGATCGAGAAGCCGAGGGATCTCGAGGCGCGCGCGGCGATGCAATGGGCCGCCGCTTATGGCGGCGTCGCGATCGATAATTGCGGCACCGCGATCGCCCATACGCTGGGCCACGCGATGGGCTCGCTGAAGCCCATTCATCACGGCCGCGCCGTCGGCGTCGCGATGCTCGCGAGCCTGCCGTGGAACGCAGAGGACAACGACGCTTTCGGCGCTTGCGCCACCGCGCTCGGCGCCGAGCCGACCGCCGCCGGCTTCATCGCCGCCTACGAGAAGCTGCTCCGGGCGAGCCGCCTCAAACTCTCCGTCGCCGATGAATTCGCCGGCGTCACCGCCGAGGCGCTCGCCGCGCAGGCCGCGCGGCCGGAGAACGCCGCGATGCGCGATTCCAACAAGCGCGCGTCGAGCGAAGCGGACCTGATCGAACTCTCGAAACGCATTCTGTCGCTTACCTGACCGCCAAACGCCGTCATTGCGAGAAGCCCGAGGGGCGACGAAGCAATTTGAGGGGCCGCCTCAACCCTGCTGGATCGCTTCGTCGCTGCGCTTCTCGCGATGACAGACAACGCTCCCAAGGAGAAATGAAATGCTCGAGCGTCCCACATCGAAGGAAGCCTGGCTCGCCCGCGCCGCGGCGTTGAAGCCGGAAGGGCGCGCGTTTATCGACGGCGCCTATGTCGACGCGATCAGCGGCAACACCTTCGCCAAGACCTCGCCGATCGACGGCAAAGCGTTCGCCGCGGTCGCGGACTGCGACGCGGCCGATATCGATCGCGCCGTCGCCGCCGCCCGCCGCGCCTTCGAGAAGGGCGAATGGCGTAACGCGCCGCCGGTCCGCAAGAAGCAGGTGCTGTTGCGCTTCGCCGAGCTGATCCGCCAGCACACCGACGAGATCGCGCTGCTCGAGACGCTCGACGTCGGCAAGGTGATCGCCAATGCGATCGCGGTCGACGTGCCGTTCTGCGCCGACTGCATCCAGTATTACGCCGAGCTCGCCGACAAGCTTTACGACGAGGTCGCGCCGGTCGGCGCACGCGACGTCGCGATGATCGTCAAGGAGCCGCTTGGCGTGGTCGGGGCGATCGTGCCGTGGAACTACCCGTTGATCATCGGCGCCTGGAAGATCGGCCCGGCGCTGGTCGCCGGCAATTCGGTCGTCCTCAAGCCCGCGGAGCAATCGCCGCTGGGCGCGCTGTTGCTCGCCCGGCTCGCCAAGGAGGCTGGCCTCCCGGACGGCGTGCTCAATGTCGTGCCGGGCTTCGGCGAGAAGGTGGGCAAGCCATTGGCGCTGCACGCGGACGTCGACATGATCACCTTCACCGGCTCGACCGAGGTCGGCAAGCTGATGCTCGCCTATTCCGGCCAGAGCAACATGAAGCGCGTCTCACTCGAATGCGGCGGCAAGAGCCCGCATGTCGTGATGGCGGACGCGGACATCAAAGCCGCCGCCGAGGCGATCGCCTGGGGTATCTACTACAACCAAGGCGAAACCTGCCACGCCGGCTCGCGCGTGCTCGCGCATTCCTCGATCCGCGCCGAACTGGTGGCCGCGATCGCCGAGGTGCAGCGCACGCAGATCCCGCTGGGCCATCCGTTCGAAGCGGCGGCGCAGCTCGGCGCCGTCGTCGAGAAGGGCCACATGGAGCGCGTGCTCTCCTACATCGAGCTCGGCGTCAAGGAAGGCGCGCGCATCGCGCTCGGCGGCAAGCGCGTCATGGCGGAGACGGGCGGCTATTACATCGAGCCAACCATCCTCGACGAGGCGCGCAACGATATGCGGATCGCGCAGGAGGAGATCTTCGGGCCGGTCGTCGTCGTCATTCCCTTCGAGGACGAGGCCGAGGCGATCCGGCTCGCCAACGACACCATCTACGGCCTCGGCGCCGGCGTCTGGACCTCGGACATGAACGCCGCGCACCGCCTCTCGCGCGCGATCCGCGCCGGCACGGTCTGGGTCAACACCTACGACCGTTCCTCGCTGACGACGCCGTTCGGCGGCTTCAAGCAGTCCGGCTTCGGCCGCGACCGCTCACCCCACGCGGTCGACAAATACATGGACTTCAAGACGATCTGGACCGCGTACAGGTGACGTCGAACCCTTCTCCCGCGACGCGGGAGCGGACGAATGCTGCGCATTCGCCTAGGGAAGGTGGCCTGAAGGGCCGGATGAGGGGCTTCGCCTCCACCCCCATGCCCTCATCCGGCCTTCGCTGCGCGAAGTCCACCTTCTCCCGCATTGCGGGAGAAGGGCCTCCCAATGGAGCCCTCGATGTCCGAACGCTTCACGCCTCTCGCCACCGCCCCCAAGGCGACGATCACTGCGATCGAGATCAGCCGCCACCGCTTGCACTTCGATCCGCCGTTCCGCGCCAGCTGGGACACCAAGCCGCGCACCTACTGGGACGCGGCGATCGTGAAGGTTCACACCGACCTCGGCGTCACCGGCGTCGGTTCGGGCGACATGATGCTCGGCTTCGAGGGGCATGAGGCGTTGTTCCTTGGCGAGGACGCGCTGGCGCTCGAACGCCATTGGCGCATCCTCAACAACATCAGCTTCCACTGGGGCCGCTGCTGGCCGCTCGATCTCGCGCTGTGGGACCTCGCCGGCAAGATCACGGGCCAGCCCTGCTGGAAGCTGCTCGGCGGCCTCTCCAACAGCGTGCGCGCCTATGCGTCGTCGGGCACGCTGCGCTCGCCGGCGGAGCTTGCCGACGCGGCCGAGGCCTACCGCGCCCGCGGGTTTACGGCGATGAAAATCCGCTTCCATCGCGGCGACTGGCGCGCCGACATCAAGGCGCTCGAAGCCGTGCGCGCGCGGCTCGGCGCGGGGTTCGATCTGATGGTCGATTGCAATCAGGGCTGGCGCATGTCCTGGGACACTTACGCGCCCTGGACGCTCAAGGACGCGCTCGAGGTCGCGCGCGAGCTCGAACGGCTCGGCGTCTACTGGATGGAAGAGCCGTTGCACCGGGGCGATCGAGCCGGCATGCGGCGCTTGCGCGAGCGGGTGGACGTGCGCGTCGCGGGCGGTGAGATGACGCGCGAGCTCTACGAGTTCCGCGACCTGATCAGCGAGGGGTGTCTCGACGTGTTGCAGCCGGACGCCGCGCTGGTCGGCGGGATCACGGGGCTTCGCCGCGTCGCGCTGATGGCGCAGGAGCACAATCTGATCTTCACGCCGCACACCTGGACCAACGGCATGGGCGTCGTCGCCAATGCGCATCTGGCGGCGGGCCTGTGCGACGCGCCGTTCCTCGAATTTCCGTACGATCCTCCGGAATGGGATGTGGACCGCCGCGACTACATGATGGCGGAGCCCTTGCAGGTGAACGACGCCGGCCATATCGTACTGTCGGACAAACCCGGCATGGGCTACGAGCCGGCGGTCGAGCTGCTCGCGAAAACGCGAATTGGCTGACCTCTCGCGGGCCTCGTCCGGGGGGAGGGACGATGGATCGCAAATGGTTGCCGCTCAACGCGCTGCGCGCGTTCGAAGCGGCGGGGCAGCATCTCAGCTTCACCGCTGCCGCCAACAGTCTCACCGTCGCGCAAAGCGCGGTCAGCCGGCATGTCATCGTGCTCGAGAATTTTCTCGGCGTCGCGCTGTTCGAGCGACGGCCGCAGCAACTGGTGCTCACTGAGGCGGGGCGGCACATCCTGCCGGTCGTATCGAAATCGTTCGACCGCATCGACCAGGCGCTCGGCGAGGTGATCAAGGAGAAGGGAAGGCCCAAGCGTGTCCTCAAGGTCGCGCTGCCGACCTCCTTCGCTCATCGTCTGGCGATTCCGATCCTGCGCGACTTCCGCCTTGAAAATCCGGGGATCTCGCTCGAGATCGTCTCCAAGCCAACGACGGGGACGGAAGTCGACGGCGACATCGACATCGCCATCGTCTATTCCGAACCGCGCGTCACCGACGCCATCCACGACCTGCTCTGGATGGTGCGGGCCACGATCCTCTGCAGCCCCAAGCTGCTCGAGGGGGCGGATCGCTCGGACCCCGCCAAGTTCATCGCCGCCAACGATCTGCTGCACGTGAAGATCGAGGGGCAGCCGCGCCACTTCTTCTGGGAGATGCTGGCGCGCTCGATCGGCCGGCCGGACCTGCCGGTCGACCGAGGCCTGGTGTTCGACACGCAGCAGCTCGCCGTCCAATACGCAATGCTCGGCGACGGGCTCGCGCTCTCCGATCCGCTGCTGTTCAGCGAGGAGATCAAGGCCGGCCGGCTGGTAAGGCCGTTCGACCTCTGGCTCGACGAAGGCTACGGCTATTATCTGACGACGCATCCCGAGGACCTCAGCAACGAGGCGGTAGCCCTGTTCCGCTCGTGGCTAATCGCGCGGTTCAGCGCCGCGGCGGGCGGCTCTCCGCCCGAACTCGAGAGCGTCGCGGCGGACCTCAAGCTGCGCGCCGCGAAGTGAAGTCCTTGCGGTCCTTGGCCGAATTGTCATGCCGCAATGCCATTTTCGCGCGAGGCGCCGGCAAGGGCGCCCGCTAGTCTCCCGATCCTTCGACCGCGCGGCGCCCCGCCGAGTTGCAACATGCCCAAAGCGAGGGGCGAAAGATGTCCGCTGAACCGCAGAGCGAGGACCAAGGGCGCCGCCGGCGCCGGGCCGAGCGCGCGGCGCCTCCGCCGCCCCCGCGCGCCCCGCAGCCCCAGCTTCCCTTTGCGCCGGTCGATCTCGTCTCGCGCGACGAACTCGAAGCGATCCACAACGGCGCGCTCGCCGTGCTCAAGGAACTCGGCATCGATTTCCTGCACGATGAAGCCAAGGCGATTCTGAAGGAGGCCGGGGCCGACGTCGACGCCGGCTCCAACCGCGTCCGTTTCGATCCCGCGCTCGTCGAGGCGCAGATCGGCAAGGCGCCGCGCACGTTTACGCTGCACGCCCGCAACCCCGAGCGCAGCGTCACGCTCGGCGGCCGGCATGTCGCCTTTGCCTCGGTCGCCAGCGCGCCCAATTCCTTCGATCGCGAGGGCGGACGCAGGCCGGGCGCGCGGCGCGACTACCAGAACTTCCTGCGCTTGAGCCAGAGCTTCGATTCGATCCACCTGCTCGGCGGCTATCCGGTCGAACCGGTGGACATCCACGCTTCGGTGCGCCACCTCGATGCGCTGTTCGACATGCTGACGCTGTCGGATAAGCCGTTCCATGCCTACAGCCTCGGCCGCGAGCGCATTCGCGACGCGATCGAGATGGCGAAGATCGCGCGCGGGCTCGACGACGAGACGCTGGAGCGCGAGCCCTCGCTGTTCACGATCATCAATTCGTCCTCGCCGCTGCGCCTCGACACGCCGATGCTGGAAGGCGTGATCCAGATGGCGCGGCGCAACCAGGTCGTCGTGCTGACGCCGTTCACCCTGGCGGGCGCGATGGCGCCGGTCACGCTGGCGGGGGCGCTCGCCCAGCAGCACGCCGAAGCGCTCGCGGGTCTCGTGCTTGCGCAACTCGTCAGGCCGGGCTCGCCCTTCGTCTACGGCGGCTTCACCTCCAACGTCGACATGAAGTCCGGCGCGCCCGCGTTCGGCACGCCGGAATACATGAAGACGGCGATGATCGGCGGCCAACTGGCGCGCCGCCTGGGCCTGCCCTACCGCTCGTCCAACGCCAACGCCGCCAACTCGCTCGACGCCCAGGCCGCGTATGAAAGCGTGTTCTCGCTGTGGGGCGCGATCATGGGCGGCGTCAATCTGCTCATGCACGGCGCCGGTTGGATGGAAGGCGGCTTGCAGGCGTCGTTCGAGAAGATGGCGCTCGACGCCGATCTGCTCGCGATGGTCACGGATTTCCTCAAGCCGGTGCGGGTCGACGAGGCTGAGCTGGCGCTCGAGGCGATGCGCGAGGTCGGCCCCGGCGGCCATTTCTTCGGCTGCGCGCATACGCAGTCGCGTTATCGCACTGCGTTCTTCGCGCCGATGATCTCGGACTGGCGCAACTACGAAAGCTGGCGCGAGGCGGGCGCGCCGACCGCCTACGACGCCGCCGAGCGAATCTACAAGGCGCGCCTCAAGAGCTACGCGGCGCCTGACTTCGAATCCGAGCGCCGCGAGGCGCTGGCCGAATTCGTCGCCCGTCGCAAGGCCGAGGGCGGCGCGCCGACGGACTTTTAGGGATGCCGGCCAAGCAGCCGTTCCCCGCCGCGGCTTCGCGCGAGGCGCCTGCGGCTCTCGCCGCTCTCGCGGTGAGTCCCTTCGCGGCGGTCGCTGCGATGTTCTTCGCCTTCGGCGTCGGTCTCGGCATGTGGTCGGGCGCCGCGGCGGTGGTTCTTCTCAGGGTCGAGGTCGGCGCCGCGGCCTATGGCGTGGCGCTCACGCTGTTCTCGGGCGCCTATCTCGCCGCGATGTCGTCGGCAGGCGCCCTGTCGCGGCGCTTTACGGTCAAGCGGGTGCTGATCGGCGCGGCGCTTGTGTCGGGACCGGTGCTCGCCTGGCTGCTGCTTGTCGAGGGCTCCCTCGCGTTTTTCATCGCCTTGCCGGTCTACGGTTTCTTCGCTGGCGCCGTCGATCTCACGATGAACGCCGCCGGCGCGCGCATCGAGCGCGGCCTCGGCCGTCCGATTCTTGCGCGTCTGCATGGTTGCGCCTCGGCCGGCATCGCCGTCGGCGCCGTTCTCGGCGGCGCGCTGGCCGTGAGCGCCGCGCCGTGGACGGCGGGCGCCATCGCCATCGTCGCGATGATTTGGGCTTGCGCGCTGGTCGCGGCGTCCGTCCCGGCGGAGCCGGCGACGGACGTCGGCGTCCCAACGGTCGAGCGGCGCGGCCTGCTGTCGCGCATCCTCGTCGTGATCGGGCTGGTGATCGGCGTTTCGATCGCCTGCGAGACCGCGGCGATGACCTGGTCGGCTCTCGTTCTTGAGCGCGAGGCGCCGCAATTGGCCGCGCTTTCCGGCCTCGGGGCGGCGTTCTTCGCGGCGTGTCAGGCGTCGCTGCGCTTCAACGCCGACTGGCTGCGCGCACGCGTCGACGACCGGCGGCTGATCGTCGTCTCGCTCGCCGTCGCGGCTGCGGGCTTCCTCGTCGTCGCCGCCCACGCCGGCTTTGCGGCGAGCGTGCTGGGCTTTGCGATCATCGGCTTCGGCACCGGCGCGGTGGTGCCTTGCGGTTTCGCGCTCGCCGCCTCGCGACCGGGCGTATCGGCGGCGGTCGGGCTCTCCACCGCGGCCTTCTTCGGCTCTTTCGCGCGTCTGCCGGCGCCGCTCGTCGTCGGCGCCGTCGCCGATGCGGTGTCGCTGTCCGGCGCCTTCGCTTTGTTCGCCCTCCTCCTCGCGCTGGCGGTGACGGCGACGCTGGCGCTCATCCCGGCGCAGCGAGCGCCGCAACTCCGATGAAGTTCGTCATTGCGAGCGGCGCCAGCGGAACCATGGATTGCTTCGTCGCTGCGCTTTTCGCAATGACGATCCTAGGCAAGATCAGAGAGATAAGGGAGGCTCAGTCATGAGATCGCATTGTCAGGTCGCCGTGATCGGCGGCGGCGTCGTCGGCGCGAGCGTCCTCTATCACCTGACCAAGGGCGGCTGGAAGGACGTCATGCTGATCGAGCGCGCGGAGCTCACCTCCGGCTCGACGTGGCACGCGGCGGGCGGCATGCATACGCTCAACGGCGATCCCAACGTCGCCAAGCTGCAGCAGTACACGATCAACCTCTACAAGGAGATCGAAGCGATCTCCGGCGTCTCGTGCGGCATGCACGTGACCGGCGGCCTCAATCTCGCCGGCACCAAGGAGCGGCTCGACTGGCTCAAGATGGCGCGCGCTCGCGGTCGCTATCTCGGCATGAACCTCGAAATTCTCTCGATCGAGGAAGCCGCCAAAATGTATCCCTTCATCGAGAAGAAGCACTTCGTCGGCGCGATGTACGATCCCGTCGAAGGCCATCTCGACCCGTGGGGCGTCACCAACGCCTATGCGAAATGCGCGACGATGGCGGGCGCCGAGATCAACCGCTTCACGCGCGTCGTCGATCTCAAGCCGCGCCCTGACGGTTCGTGGGACGTGATCACCGACAAGGGAACAATCGTCGCCGAACACGTCGTCAACTGCGGCGGCCTCTGGGCGCGCGAGGTCGGCAGAATGGTCGGCCTCGAATTGCCGGTGCTCGCGATGGAGCACCACTACCTCATCACCGAGGACATCCCCGGCGTCATCGACCCCAAGGTCGACAAGTTCCACGTCATTGATTTCGAGGGCGAGATCTACATGCGCCAGGAGGGCGGCGGCATGTTGATCGGCACCTACGAGCAGGCGTGCCAGCCCTGGTCCGAGCAGGAGACGCCGTGGGACTTCGGCCAGAACCTGCTGCCCAACGACCTCGACCGCATCGCGCCGAGCCTGGAGACGGCGTTCGAGCATTTCCCTGAGTTGGGGAAGGCCGGCATCCGCAAGGTCGTCAACGGTCCCTTCACCTTTGCGCCGGACGGCAATCCGCTGATCGGGCCGGTGAAGGGCCTCAAGAATTTCTGGGTCGCCTGCGGCGTGATGGCTGGCTTCAGCCAGGGCGGGGGCGTCGGCCTCGCGCTCGCCAATTGGATGATCGACGGCGATCCGGGCCACGACGTCTGGGGCATGGACGTGTCGCGCTTCGGCGACTGGGCGACGCTTCCCTACACCAACGCCAAAGTGCGTGAGAATTATTCGCGCCGCTTCCGCATCCGCTTCCCCAATGAGGAGCTCCCGGCGGCGCGGCCTCATCGCACGTCGCCCCTCTACGACCGAATGGTCGCATCGAACGCCGTGATGGGCGAGTCCTGCGGCCTCGAGCAGCCGTTGTGGTTCGCGCCGAAGGGCATGGAGCCGATCGAGGACGTCACCTTCCGCCGCTCCAACGCCTTCCCCCATGTCGGCGAGGAGTGCCGCGCCGTGCGCGCCAATCTCGGCATGACCGAGATCTCCAACTACGGAAAGATCGTGGTCGAGGGGCCGCGCGCGGCGGAGTTCCTCAACCAGGTGATGGCGAACCGTGTGCCCGCCGTCGGCAAGCTCGCGCTTTCGCCGATGCTCAACGAGCAGGGCAAGCTGATCGGCGATTTCACGGTCAGCCGCTACGCCGAAGACAAGTTCCTGCTCGTCTGCTCGCTGGCGGCGGAGGACTATTACATCCGCTGGTTCGAACGGCGCCTCCCCAGCGACGGCGTGACGTGCCGCGGCGCCTCGATGGAGTATCCGGGGCTTTCGATCGCGGGGCCGAAGGCGCGCGACCTGTTGCAGAAGCTCGTGCGCGAGGACGTCTCGAACGCCGCTTTCCCGTTCCTGTCGTTCCGCAAGATGGACGTCGGGCGAATTCCGGCGCTGGTCGGACGCGTCTCCTTCACTGGGGAACTCGGCTACGAGATCTGGGTCCGGCCGGAATATCTGCGTGCGCTGCACGCAATTCTGCTCGAGGCGGGCGAACCGCTGGGGCTCAAGGAATTCGGCATGCGCGCGCTGCTGAGCCTGCGCCTCGAAAAGAGCTTCGGCACCTGGTTCCGCGAATATCGCCCCATCTACACGGCCTATGAAGCGGGGCTCGGCCGGTTCGTCGATTTCAAGAAGAACGATTTCGTTGGGAGGGAAGCCGCGGCGCGCGAAAAGGAGAGCGGCGGCAAGCTGCGCCTGCAGACCTTCGCCGTCGATGCGAGCGACGCCGACGCGATCGGCGACGAGCCGATCTGGCGGGACGGCAAGGTGGTGGGCTGGGTGACATCGGGCGGCTACGGCCATTGCGTCGGCCAGTCGCTCGCCATGGGCTATATCGAAAAAGAGCTAGCCTCGACCGACGGCGGTTTTGAAATCGAGATCATCGGCGAACGCCGTCCGGCGGTTCGTCTCAAAGCGCCTGCCTACGACCCCTCGGGCGTGGCGATGCGCAGTTAAGCCGAAACCGGCTTTCTCAAGTCGCGCCCCGCGGGCGATCAAGCCGCCTCGCGGGGATGCGCTGTGGTCGCCGGCTCAGCCGCGCGCGGCTTCGCGAGCGATCTGCTCGATGTCGGCGCGGTCGATGCCGAGGTCGTGCAGTTCGCGATCCGAATAGGTGGAGAGTTCGCGAACAACGTTCCAGTAGGCGCGACGCTCGCGGAAATAACGGCGAATGAATTCGAACTTCATGGCGGTCTCCATCTCGTCAGGAGCCGGCGAATTGGATTCGTTGATCCCTTCGACGACCGATTTCCCTTGAGCGTTCCTTCTCCATGACGAGATGTGAGATAGATTGCTGCGGTGCAAAAGTCAATGGTGCAGTGCGAATGATATGCGCTCACTGCATGGGCATACGGTGATGAAAACACCGCCAGAGGGCGATTTGGCGCCCATATTTAGAGCGTATCCGCTGAATCCCACGCAAACTCGGCTACAGGCATGCGTGAATTCGCATATCAGCTATAGCCAAGTAGAGCCGGTTGGCCACTGTGTCGGCTTCCCCGCCATCGGAGCGACGTGACAAGGTTGCTGGGCGCCGAGCCGCTCGTCAGACCCCGTAGACGATCAGCCCCTTCTCGCGCCATCGCGAGAGCGCCAGGCGAGCGGCAAAACCATCGCCGTAAATCCCATTGCGGGCGACTTCCTCCAGCACGGCGACCGCTTCAGGTTCGGCGATGCGGAGGCAAGCGGTCGCGGCCTCGCGGCGAACTGTCTGATTGTCGCTAGCGAAGAGCGGAAGCAGCCTTGCCAGCCGGCCGCGCGCCTTCAGCCGCCGCATCAAGTCCCAAACCTCGCGGACGATGTCGTTCCGCAAGTCCTGGTCCGCTTCATTTTCGAGACAATCGAGATAGTTGACGCCGCTTTCGCGAAGCGTTGCGTCCTCAAAGCGGGCGACCAGCATGTCGTCCGTCATTTCGTCCAGCGTCGGATCCTGCGGCGGCGGCTGACGCGCGCGGCGTTGCAGGGCGAGCACCTCCTCCGTCGGCCGCATCGCCTGCGCCGCCTTGGCCGCCGCATCCGCTATTTCCGGCGAGAGCGAGCCCAGAAACGCCGCCGCCGTCATGCGGATATCTGGGTCGGCGTCTTTCAGCATTCGCTCCACCTCGGCGGTTGGTCGACGCGGCGTGAGAGCGACGCTCACCGCCCAGAGCTGCGCGAAGGTGGGCTTGAGCGCTTCCATGTCGACCGGCCCCACGCTTGGAGCGAGAGGATCGCGCAAGCTCGAAAGCGGCTTCAATTGCCGAGCCCCGATCCCATGTTGCTTGGCCGCAGCCACAAACATTTCGAGCAGGCGCTTGGTGGAGAGGGCCGAGTAATCTTCCGCGCTTCTCATTGCAGGACTCCGAATAACCTCAGGGTCGCCAGGGCGTCCGCATATTGCGCGTCGTAATCCATGCCGCTGACGACCACCCGGCGTCGACGTTCGTTCGCATCGCCGGATCCGTCATGTTGTAATAGTCGGTGACCAGCCTGTGTTTGACGCGCGGGATCCAGACAATGTTGCTTGGCGCGTTGATCACGTCCCATCCGAATTTTTCGACGCCCACTTCGACAGGCGCCTTCTCGCTTGGTGGCGATGTCGATTGGAAAACCGTACCGGACGCCCAGGTCGCTGTTCTGCTCATTGGCTGGGCGCATCGCCCAAACGTGACCGCCCTCCGGCCTCGTCGAGCGAATCAACATGGGCGCGCCGCCTATGAACAGACCGTTCTGATCGCAACGCACGCCCTCGTCGCTCAAACGGAAGAAGCGAGAGGTGGGAAACGGGTCCATGCAAGTCGCTCTCGGTCGAACGGGAAGGCGTTTTGAGACTAGAACATAAGCAGAACTTAACGTCAATAAAATGTGCATAGCATTCGCCAAACCGGGGCCAGCGCCCCCGCCGCGCCGCAGGATCGCGCCATCATTCGCGGCCGCCCATTTTCGATTTGACAGCGCCGGGCCCGCGGCCTAGGGAACCACCGCAACGGGCGCGCTCTCGCGATGAGGGCGCGTTCGTCGTTTGACGCACCCGTGGCCACGCCTTGCTCGGCGGAAGCCTGTCGGCGCGGAGTTCTCCCTTCCGGGAGCGCTTGGCGCAGAGGAGGGCGCGTTCCCTGACCAACCCCGTTCTCTCAGAGGAACCGCGATGACGAAGCGCGCAGAAGCGAAGTACAAAATTGATCGCCGTATGGGCGAGAACATCTGGGGCCGCCCCCGCAGCCCCTTCAACAAGCGTGAATATGGCCCCGGCCAGCACGGCCAGCGCCGCAAGGGCAAGGCGACCGACTTCGGCACCCAGCTCAAGGCCAAGCAGAAGCTCAAGGGCTATTACGGCAACATTTCCGAGCGCCAGTTCCACAAGTACTACGTCGAGGCGCGCCGCCTGCGCGGCGACTCGAGCGCCCATCTGATCGGCCTCCTGGAGCGCCGGCTCGACGCGGTCGTCTACCGCTCCAAATTCGTGCCGACGGTGTTCGCCGCCCGCCAGTTCATCAATCACGGGCATCTGAAGGTGAACGGTCGCCGCGTCAACATCGCCTCCTATCAGGTCAAGGTCGGCGACGTGATCGAGATCAAGGAAGCCTCGCGTCAGCTCGCCATGGTGCTCGAAGCGGCCGGGCTCGCCGAGCGCGACGTTCCCGACTACATCGAGGTCGATCACGCCAAGGGCACGGCCAAGCTGACCCGCGTCCCCGGCCTGTCCGAAGTGCCGTATCCGACGCACATGGAGCCGAACCTGGTGGTCGAGTTCTATTCGCGCTGAGCGAGCGCACCCAATCCTGACATCCCCCAGAGCCGCCTCCCTCGAGGCGGCTCTTTTCGTTTGCGCCTGACCCTCACCCCAGCTCTCTCCCGCAAGCGGGAGAGGGGTCGCGGCGCCGCTTATCCCCTTCTCGCTGCGGAGCGGACGAATGCTGCGCATTCGCCTAGCGAAGCTGGCGCCAAGGGCCGGATGAGGGCCCACCGCGTCGCGACTATCGCGCGCGGACGCCGAAGGCCTGCGCGAGGAACAGCCCTCCGTGGCGCAGTCCGCCCTCGTCGATGCCGTGGCCGATGCCGAACGAGAGATGCCACTGGCTCGGGATTTCCGCCTTGGCGAGATCGTTCATCGCGATGAACATCGCTTCGAGCGGGATCACCGGATCCTGGTCGCCGTGGACCAGCAGGATCGGCGCGTGTTCGCCGCGCGCGTGCGGCGCCGGCCTCGCCGAGACGATCCGGCCCGACCAGCAGGCCGGAATAGCCGATGATCGCCGCCGGCGCGCGCTTGCGGCGCAGGCCGACATGCAGCGCCATCATCGCCCCCTGGCTGAAGCCGACGAGCGCGAGGCGCGATTCGTCGAGGCCGAGGCGCGCCAGTTCCTCGTCGAGGAAAGCGTCGATCGAAGGCTGGGCCGAAACGACGCCGTTCCAGCGTTCGGCGGCGCCGCGCGGGTCTTCCGGCTCCGTCGTGCTGAGCGCGAACCATTGCCGGCCCATCGGCGAACCCGCGCAGCGTTCCGGCGCATGCGGCGACACGAAGGAGGCGTTCGGCAGCAGGCCGCGCCACTGATCGCCGAGCGCGATCAGGTCCTCGCCGTCCGCGCCATAGCCGTGCAGGAACACGACGAGCTGTTTGGTCGCCGCGCCTCTAGGATCGCGGCGCGGGCCGGTCAATTTCACTGTCATGGGGCACTCCGGGTAGGGGTCGCCGCACGGTCTAGCGTGAATGCGGAACGCGCGCCATCCCGAGGCCCGCTATTGCCCGATCACCCCGGCGCGCTGCTTGACGCCGCGATAGAAGGCCCAGAGCATCCGCGCCGCGACGCCGCGCAGCGGGCGCCAGCGCTCCGCGATCCGCTCCAGCTTTCGCGCGTCGGGTCGCGTCTTGAGGTTCAGCGCCAGGCGCGCGGCCTCCTGAAGCGCCAGATCGCCGGCGGGAAAGGCGTCGGGATGGCCGAGGCAGAACAAGAGGAAGATGTCGGCGGTCCACGGTCCGACGCCCTTCACCGCGACCAGCGCTTCATGCGCCTCGCGCGCGTCGCGTTCGGCCAGGGCCTCGAGATCGAGCCCGTCCGCCGCAGCCGCCGCGAGCGCGCGCAACGCCTTCATTTTCGGCAGCGAGAGGCCGCAGCGCCTCAGCGCCGCGTCGTCGGCGTCGAGCAGGGTCGCGGCGCTCAGCGGCGACAATTCGGCCTCGAGCCGCGCAAAGATCGCGTTGGCGCTGGCGACCGAGACCTGCTGCGAGACGATGATCGCCGCAAGCCCGGCGAAGCCCGGCGCGCGCCGCCGCAACGGGGGAGGGCCGCCGATCTCGATCAAGCGGGCGACGACCTCGGGATCGAGCGCGAGGAGCCTCGCGGCTGCGTCGGCGAGCGCGGCCTCCGAATCGATCGGCGGTCCGGGATGGTAGTGGTTCGGCGGCTTGGCGGCGCGCCGGCGGCGCCTGCGGGCGCGCTTCGCCTTCGGCCGCGGCGCGGCGCCGCTCGCCTTCGCCGTCGGCTTGCCGGCGCCGCGCTTTTTGGAAACACTGCCTTTCGAAACCCGACTCGCCATCGCCGATTCCCGCTGCGTCGCGATCGGCCCGCAACGCCCTCGCCATGACCCTTGCCGCACGTCCGACGTTTCGCTTCGCGCCCTCGCCCAACGGGGCGCTGCATCTCGGCCACGCCTATTCCGCTCTGATGAACCAGCGACTCGCCGGGGACGCCGACGGACGCTTGCTGCTGCGCATTGAAGACATCGACGCGACGCGCTGCAAGCCGGAATTCGAGACGGCGATGCGCGAGGACCTCGATTGGCTCGGGATCGCGTTCTCGGAGCGAGCCGCGTCGCCAGAGCGAGCATCTCGACGACTATGCGCGACGCGCTCGCCGCGCTCGAAGCGCGCGGCCTCGTCTATCCCTGCTATTGCGGCCGCGCCGAAATCGCTCGCGCCAACGGCGGCCTACGCGATCCCGACGGCGCGCCGCTGCATCGCGGCCGCTGCGTCGCCGTCCCGGCAGAGGAAGCCGCCCGGCGCGCGGCGGCCGGCGAGCGCCCGGCCATGCGGCTCGACGTTTCCGGGGCCTTGTCGAGCCTCGCCGCGCCGTTGACCTGGCGCGAATTCGGCGAGGGCGCCCGCGAGCGGATCGTCGAGGCGGATCCCGCCGCCTGGGGCGACGTCGCGCTGCGCGGGCGAGGCCAGCCGGCGAACTATCACCTCGCCGTCGTCGTCGACGACGCGCTGCAGGCGATCGGCGACGTCGTGCGCGGCCGCGACCTCTACGCCGCGACTTCGGTCCATCGTTTGTTGCAGGCCTTGCTCGGCCTGCCAGAGCCTCGCTACCGCCACCATCGTCTCGTGCTCGACGCCAACGGCGACAAAATGTCGAAGAGCGCCTCCTCGACGCCGCTTCGCGCGTTGCGCGAGGCGGGCTTCGCCGCCGTCGAGTTGCGCGCGGCGCTCGGCTTCCGCGCGGCGGCGGGCTCGCGCCAACAGCGCGCGGCAATTGAGGAATCGAGACCGTGCGGCGATTCTATCCAATCGCCGCACGGTCTCGCCGTGCGGTTCAGTTGACCTTGGAGGCGACGGTTGCCGCGCTCGGCGCGACCGGCGCGTTGGGCGCCTGCGTCATCAACTGATCGATCCGGTCTTTCTCGCGTTTGAAGGCGGCGAGCATCTTGCCGTCGAACTCGCGCGTGCGGGCGAGCTTGATCGCCATCGGGTCCACGTAGTTGCCGTTGATGATCACTTCGTAGTGGAGGTGTGGGCCGGTGGCGAGGCCGGACTGGCCGAGATAGCCGATCACCTGGCCTTGCATGACATGGACGCCCGGCGCCATGCCGCGCGCGAAGCCCGACATGTGCGAATAGGTCGTCACATAGCCGTTGGCGTGCTGAATCTCGATGTGTCGTCCATAGCCCGAGGTGAACTCGGCCTTGATGATGACCCCGGCGCCGGCGGCGAGAATCGGCGTGCCGATCGGCGCGCCCCAGTCGACGCCGGTGTGCATGCGCGCGTAGTGCAGGATCGGGTGGAAGCGCATGCCGAAGGGCGAGGTGATCTCGCCGCCGGCGACCGGCTTGCGAATGAGGAATTTGCGGGTCGAGCGGCCGTTTTCGTCGTAATAGTCGACGAGGCCGTCATCCGGGGTCTGGAAGCGATAGTAGCGGAAGACCTGATCGCGCACCGTCATCGTCGCGTACAGAAGCTGCGGATGGGGATCGATGTCGTCCGCCTCGGCGATGAAGGCGGCAATCGAATCGCCGGGCTGGACGGCGCGCTGAAAGTCGACGTCGTTGGCGAAAGCGCGCACCATCTCGTCGATGATCGGGCGTTGCAGGCCCTGCTTGAGAGCGGTCTCGTAGAAGCTTTCGTACAGCGTCATGCCGCCGCTGTCGTCGTCCGCGTTCCGCCGGCGCGGCGCGTCGGGACGCATCGTCACCGGGACATAGCCTCCCGCGTCGTTGATCGCGATCATCGATTTGAGCTGCTCGTCGGCATAGACCGACACGCGCGCGATTGGCGCCGGTTGGCCGTCGGCGGGCGGCTGATCGTATTCGAGAATGATCTTCTGCCCTTCGGCGACCGGCGATTCGCCGGCGCGGGCGCCGAAGGCGGCGACGATCGCGTCGGCGGCCTCCTTGCTCGCGCCGTTGGCGCGCAGCACATCCTCGAGGGTTTCGCCGTGACGGATCTGCACCAAACGCTCGCCGCCGTTGGGCCGCCCATCGGCCGGCGATTTCGGCTGGTTGGTCACATTCTCCGGCACCATGCGCACCTCGATCGATGCGAACGGCGCCGTCGTCGCTTCGCCGCTGGTCGGTCCGTAGCTGAGGGCGCCGAGCGGGTCGACACCCGCGTGGCTCGTGCGCATCAGCAGCATCTCGGCCGGCAGGGGAGGGACCTTGTCGCCATCCGCCTCCTCCTTGATCGTCTCGGCGACTTGCGCCTGCGCCTCGGCGAGCGTCAGTTCGCCCGTCGCCGTCGCGGCGTCGGCCGGCGTGAGATCGCG
>CAWEIU010000007.1:0-239128 GCA_963809245.1 uncultured Alphaproteobacteria bacterium
CGATGGAGGGTGCATCGTCAACATGGCGTCGGTGCTGAGCTTTCAGGGCGGCCCTGCCGTTCCGGCCTACGCGGCGAGCAAGGGCGGCATCGCGCAACTGACGAAGTCGCTCGCCGGAGCGTGGGCGAAGGAGCGTATACGCGTAAACGCGATCGCCCCCGGTTGGATCGCCACCGATCTCACGCGCGCGCTGGTAGCGGACGAGTCGCGTAGCGCCGCCATCCTGAGCCGCACGCCGATGGGCCGCTGGGGCCTCCCCGAAGACCTCGGCGAGGCTGTCGTGTTCCTCTGTTCGACCCGGGCGGACTTCATGACCGGCGTCATTCTGCCGATTGATGGCGGGTATCTCGCCACATAACGCGGAACATCCGAAATCAGGGCGCTGGAGCTTGGGCGCGGCCAGCGCGATAAGACGTGCCTGCACCGTCGCCTTCTCGCTTTCGTCAAGCAGCTCAAGCGCTTGGCGCGAGAAAGGCCAACGCGGGGCAAAGTGGTTTTGGGTTGGACGAGGCGGCCGAGCTGGTCGAGAGCTCGGGCTGGTTTCGCTCCTTCAGAAACTTGATAGGAAGGACCGCCAAGCAAAAAGATGCTGAAAACACTCGGCTCGGGATCGCGTTGAGACAATCGCGCGAGCACCCTTTCCAGGTATCGCGCCGATGCGTTCGTACTTCACTCATTTATAGACAATGTGCCGATGCCTATCTCGCGTTGATGACATCGTGCGGGCGCCATGTCATAGAGCCGCCGAAACGATCGTGAGGAATTTTTAGTGAACACATCCGAAATCGTCGCAAGGCTGACCGAGGCCCAAGACGCGAACAAGACGCAAGCCAAAGCGATTGTCGACGCCTTTCTGAAGGAACTCGTCGCCTGCGCCGCAAGCGGCGCGGAGATTTCGCTGCCTGGGTTCGGAAAGTTCAAGGTCAAGGAGACACCGGAACGCGAAGGCCGCAATCCGGCAAACGGCGAGAAGATCAAGATCTCGGCTTCGAAGAAGCTGACCTTCTCGGCGGCCAAGGCTGTCAAGGACGTGCTGAACGGCTGAGTTCGTGTGGGACAGCGGCTACGCATCCAGCATGACCTCGACACACTCGTCTTGATGGGGGCCGCTGCGTTCCGCGTGTCGATGCCGGAAGGCCCGGCTCAGGTGTCCGCGTCGCGGATCACGGTGAGTTCGTACTGCTCTGAGGCTGTAGAGATTGATCGAGTGGCCGAGACTCGCGAACACCTTGTAGCCTATGAATTAACGGGATATCGAAGCATCCGCCCCCAACCTCGCGAGTTCCTGTGCCGACTTCGACAACCGAACCCTCCAACGTAGTCGCCATGACGGCAGAGATCGTCTCGGCGTATGTCTCCAACAATTCGGTGCCGCCGGCGGAATTGCCGGCGCGCTTCAGTCGAGTCCATGAGGGGTTGGCGAAGATCGTAAGTGGCGTTGTGACTTCGGCGGAGCCGCCAGCGCCGACGCCCGCCGTGACCGTTCGACAGTCGATCAAGCCGGACTATCTCGTCTGCCTGGACGATGGAAAGAAATTCACGTCCCTGCGGCGGCACCTCGCGACGCTGGGCATGACGCCCGAGCAATATCGCGCGAAGTGGAACTTGCCGGCAGACTATCCGATGGTCGCCGCCAACTACGCGGCTCAGCGATCCGAGCTGGCGAAAAAGATCGGGCTGGGGCAAGCCAGGAAAGCCACCGCCAAGCCGAAGCGCGGGCGAGCGGCCAAGGGCGCGGCGTAGCCGACCCGGTTCGCGGGGCGCACCGTCATCAGAAAGACGGCGCTCGGCGTTGCCGCTCCCTAACCGGCACGCCGCCGAGAGAGGCACTGTCCCGCCCAAAGAAGGGTCAAAGCCGCCTTCGACGGCGGGCGGGCTTCCGCGGGCGGCGTGATGCTGTTTTATGCGGATTTCGATGGCGTAGCGGCGGCTGGGGAGGGCTGAATGCCTTTCGCGCAGCATTGCCGATTGGCGCGATCCTTTGGTGCAAGGCAGGATGGGGGAGAGAATGCATGATGGTGCGACCGCGTCCGGCGGCACGATCGGAGGACGCCCAGTGGCGCAGGCGTCTGTGGGGCCGGACGCCACGCGTGCACAATGGATCGCACGCGGTGTATTCGCCACCGCACTTCTTTCGCTTTGCATTTGGCTTCTCCGGAGCTTCGTTCCCGCCCTGGCTTGGGCAGCGATCATCTCGATCGCGACGTGGCCGCTTTACCAAAGCGTGAAAGCGCGGTGCCCTGCGAACTTGCGGGTGGTTGCGCTGCCAGCCGCCTTCACGTTCGCAATCGGCCTTGTTTTCGTTGTTCCGCTCGTCCTTGTTGGCTTTTGGATGAGCCGTGAGGCGCAGTCTGCTTTCGCCTGGATCGATGAAGTCCGCCAGAATGGGTTGGCGGTTCCCGGCTGGGCGCCGCGATTGCCTGGGTTTGGCGCGCCACTCGCGCACTGGTGGCACGAGAATTTGGAGCGGCCAAAGGATGCCGCTGCGCTGGTGCGGGGGCTCAATCACCACGACCTCCTCGCGATCAGCGAGAGCTTTGGCGGCCATATTGGAAGCATGTTGCTTACGTTCACAGTGACGCTGCTGACATTGTTCTTCTTGTTTAAGGACGGCGAGTCTCTTTCTCGCTCATTGGACTTCCTGAGCGCACGTCTGTTCGGCCCACGCGGCAAGCCATTGGGTCTGCAGATCGTCGCATCCATCCACGGCACGGTTGATGGGCTGGTCTTCGTTGGCATCGGCGAAGGGTTCGTGCTTGCAATTGCCTACTACGTCGCCGGCGTCCCGCAGGCCGCATTGCTTGGCGTCGCGACGGCGATTGGCGCGATCATTCCATTCGGCGCCTTCGTCATGTTTTCCATTGCGTCGCTGTTGCTCATCTGCAAAGGCTCAATGATCGCCGCGACCGTCATTTTTCTTTTAGGTCTCGTCGTGCTGACGATTGCGGATCATTTGGTCCGACCAATTGTGATTGGCAATGCAACGAGATTGCCGTTCCTCTTGGTGCTGCTCGGCATTCTCGGCGGCGTCGAGACGTGCGGATTGCTGGGCCTCTTCCTCGGTCCGGCGATCATGACCGTACTAGTCGATCTTTGGCGCGAAGGAACGCAGACGAAGCGAACGGGTGGAACCCAGAGCGGGTGAGCCGCCCATCCGCCAACGCACCAAAACCATCAACGCCTTACGCGGCCATATGGCGGAATTCGACGTCGTCGCTCCCAACGGACCCGTTCACGTCGAGCGTCTTGCCGAGGCTCTGCAAGACCCCGGCGGCGGCTTGCCTCCGTTCCCACCAACGCGGAAAATCGAATTAGGCAGCTTTTTTCGCGAGATGCCGTTCGATTTTTCCCATCAGCCGCTGATAGTCCACCGGCTTGGTGTCGAAATCCGCGCAGCCGATTTCGATGCTGCGTCTGCGATCGGTTTCGAGCGCGTGCGCCGTCAGCGCTATGATGGGGATCGACGCGGTGCGGCAGTCGGCCTTAATCAGTTGGGTGGCTTCCCAACCATCCATTGCGCCCAAAGCGATATCCATTAGGATGAGATCTGGAAGGTAGTTGAGCGCGTTGCGAACGCCGCCGGGACCATCGACCGCGCAAACAACCTCATAGCCCGAACGCTGCAGCCGACGCTCGAGCATATCGCGATTTACTTCGTCGTCTTCAACAAGCAGGATTTTAGGCATTTTCTGTCCGTTAGGCGGCTTGTGGCAAGGCGGCTACGGGAGAGGCGGGGATATTCGGCAGGCGAATCGTGAAGAAGCTCCCCACCCCAAGTTCGCTTTCGACAAGCAACTCGCCTTTGAGCAAATCGCAAAGGCGCTTGCTGAGGGGCAGACCGAGCCCGGCCGAGCCGAATTTGCTTGTCGTCGCGTCGTCACGCTCGGTGAAAGTCTCGAAGAGGCCGGCAAGGCTTTCGGGCGCAATTCCGCAGCCCGTGTCGCGTACCGATATCGACAGTTGCGAGTCAGGCGCCCCTTGGAGGGGTTCGGCGTCCACTAGGATCTCGATTGTGCCGGTTTTCGTGTACTGAACGGCATTGTCGATCACCTCGTTGAGAATGCGTTCGAGTTTCGCGACGTCGGTGCGGACCTCGACGACCGCGCCGGACAACCGCCAGGAAATTGCAACGTCGGGGTTTATCTCGGCGCCGCTCCAACGAGTTGAAAGGTCGCCAACGAACCTTTCGAAATCTATCGCTTCGACGAAAACGTCCATTCTGCCAGCCTCGATCTTCGACAAATCGAGAATGGCGTTTACGAGATGCAACAGATGCCGCCCCGCATGATTGATGCGAGTAAGATCCGAATGAGCCACGGCTTGCACGGTCGCATCAGTCTCTTCCAGGAGAATCTGGCTGTACCCGATGACAGCGTTCAGCGGCGTGCGAAGCTCGTGGCTCATGCGCGCCAGGAACGCGGCCTTCGCAACGCCCGCTCGTTCGGCCAGCAGCGCCGCCGCGCGCAGTTCAGCGCTAGTCGCGAGATGCTTATTGACCTCAGCTTCGACTTCGGTCTGCGAGGCCAGTATCTTCGCGTAGAACAGCGACATCATTACCACGTAGGTCGACGCGCTAATGATCGAGATGATTCCGATCCCCTGCAATTTCGGCAGCGCGATAATCTGCGGGAAAGTCTCGCCGATAAGGTAAAACGTCGTAAATCCGCCAAGGCTCAAGCCGATCTGCAGAAGGATGATGACGCAGGTTCGCGAACTCGCGCCGAGGTAGAAGAAGGCGAGCAGCGGAACGGTCACGAGCCACGGCAGGAACGGGGACGACGCTCCGCCAAAAAAATAGCAACCCCAAAGGATAGCGAACAGAAGGTTCTGGATCGACAGATGCGATAGCAGAACGTAACGGCCGGTATGTCTCAAAGCGAATGGAAACACCCAGAAGCAGGTGATCGACGCCGCGAGCACGAACAGTGGCGTTCCAGATTTCGGCTCAAGCCAAAACAGACAGGCCGGAATGACGTTGCCGAGGATAGGACCGAACATGTGGCTGAAAAGAAACATACGCGCGCGAGTACGCATCTCGCGATCAGCAAGCAGGGTCGGCGGGATAAATCTGTCAATAAAGCGATCGGCGTTAGCAACGAAAGACATCGTTCATCCCGCTATTGCGCGCCTCTTGCATAACGACTGGAACTTACTTCTAAGCTAAGCGAATTGGTGAATGAACCATTTTCCTCCTCCATCTGTGACCGGCTTACGCTTCGTAACATATCAATAACCACGCCACTCGATGAAAAGGCGAGATCGTCATGGCAAGATCGGACGACAGCAATACAAAAGTGAAAATTAACTCCTCTACAGCAACGTGCGTCATCGAAGTTCGTGGTCATCAGGCGACAGACAATGCTTCAGACCGCACTGCGGGTGATCGACTGGTTCATTCCAGAGCGCGCCAAGCGCAGCAAATCTGACCTTGGCCGCGCGCGAACTTTCGTCTTCACTCATCTGGTCGGACCAGTGAGCGGCGCGGCAATTGTTCCATTCCTACTGTTGGCCGATCCGGATCCCGGCGTGCTCGTCGTGGTAATTGCTGCGGGGATCTCGCTCTTTCTGTTGCTGCCTTTCGTTTTGCGCGCGACTGGGGATCTGCGATTGGTCTCAGTCATTTCCGTCGAGACGCTAATCGCCGTCACCCTGTTCGGCGCCTATTTTTATGGTGGCGTAAGTTCGCCCTTTTTGCCGTGGCTGCTCATCGCCCTCGTCAATGGGTTATTCTATCTTAGCGATCGCCCGGTTCACGTTCTTGCACTATTCTCGTTGAATCTCGTCGCCTTTTTAGCGATCTGGTACGCGTTTGGAGCGCTGCCTGAGCGCGTGCCAATGGAGCGCATGTCCCTCGTCGGACTCGCTTCAGTCGCAAGCGCGACCCTCTATATGGCTTGGGTCGCGATCTATTATGGTTTGTTGCTGACGTCCGAGTCCGCGCTGCAGCGAGAGTTTCTCCGTCATCGCAACACCGCCGAGCGCCTGCGACAGGCGAAAGACAAGGCTGAGAAAGCCAATCGGGACAAGTCGATCTTTCTCGCCAAAATGAGCCACGAATTGCGCACGCCGCTGAACGCCGTCATCGGTTACAGCGAATTCTGTTGGAAGAGTGCGATCCCTCGATGGATGCGCGGCGTCATCGAGAGCTCGGACGCATCAATGCGGCGGGGAAGCATCTCCTATCTCTCGTTGCCGATGTGCTTGACATGTCGAAAATTGAGAATGACGCGCTTCGGCTCAACGTGGATCAATTCGATGTGCGGCGTTTGATCGATGACGTCGTCGCAACCTCGCAGCCGCTCATCGAGTGCCACGCCAACGAATTCGTCGTCTGCGTCAATCCAAATATTGGGTCGATGCGCTCTGATGAAACCAAACTGCGGCAGGCCGTCCTCAACCTGGTCAGCAATGCGGCGAAGTTTACGCGGCGCGGCCTCGTCACGCTCTCTGCGCGCCGCTACCAAGCGGCAAACTGCCACTGGATAGAAATTGAGGTTCGCGACACCGGCATCGGGATCGCCGAGGGCGATATGAAAGCGCTTTTCCAGGACTATCGACAATTGCCCGCCGCCACAAATCGGGGTTGGGAGGGAACAGGGCTTGGTCTGGCGTTGAGCCAACGCCTCTGCGCGCTGATGGGCGGAGGCATATCGGTCGACAGCGAACTCGGCCATGGGGCTTGTTTCACGATCCGCGTTCCCGCGGACGCTACAGTTCCGAACGCCGAAGCTTTCTCCGCAAACACGGGATCCTAAGGACCACGTCGTCGACGAGTTGGCAGAAGCTTGAGAAAGTAAAACGACAATGAGCATCGCAACGCTAGTCAAGAAGGAACTGGGCGCGGCAGGTTCGTTCGCCGAGGTCGAGCCGGCGCCACGTCTACTGATCGTTGACGATGTTGCCGACAACAGGGCAATTCTTTCGCGGCAATTCGGCCGCCGCGGCTACGAAATCGTTGAGGCTGAAGATGGCGTGCGAGCATTGCAATTGATAGCAGAGCAGACCTTCGACGCTGTTCTACTCGACGTGATGATGCCGGGCATTTACGGCACGGAAGTCCTACGACAAATCAGAATGCAGCAGTCCGCCTCGATGCTGCCAGTCATCATGGTGACCGCGAAGAGCCAACCCGAGGACATCGTTGAATCCTTGAAGCTAGGCGCCAACGACTACGTGACAAAGCCGGTCGAATTTTCGATCGCTCTCGCGCGCGTGGCGAGCCAAGTGGCTCGACGACGATCCGAACTCGCGACCCAGCGCGCGGCCTCCGATCGAGACGATCAACTGAAGAAGGCGAAAGCAGAAGTTCACGAAGAAATCACCCGTCGCACCGCGACGGAGGGCCGAGTCGCTTATCTCGCTCATCACGACATGCTGACAGGCCTCGCCAACAGGTTCAGTTTCGATCATGAGCTTCAAGAGGCTGCCCGTCGCGCGCAGGAAGAGACCCTTTGTTACTCAGTGCTGTTCATGGACCTTGACGGGTTCAAGAACGTCAATGACGCGCTCGGCCATTCGATCGGCGACGCCCTGCTGAGAGAAGTGGCCAGCCGCGTTCGCGACGCTTTGAGCGCCGATGATTTTGTGGCGCGATTCGGCGGCGATGAGTTTGCAATCCTCCATTTTTCTGGCGACATCGAGAATAGCGCGACGGCGCTTGCCAAGCGGCTTATCGAGGTCGTGAGCGCATGCCAGATAGTCGACGGCCATCAGATCTTTATTGGCGCGAGTATCGGCATCGCTATCGCGCAAGATGAAGTCGACCCAACCGCGCTGGTGAAGCGGGCGGATCTTGCGATGTACCGGGCAAAGGCCGGCGGCCGAGGCCAGTTCCGATTGTTTCAGCCGGAAATGGACGCGGCCGCCCAGATGCGCCGTTCACTTGAGCTGGATCTGCGTGGAGCCATCACGCGCGGCGAATTCGAAATATTCTACCAGCCTATCGTCAACCTCGAGCATAAGAGCCTTTCCGGGTTCGAGGCGTTGTTGAGATGGAGGCATTCCGAGCGCGGCTTCCTCTCACCCGACACCTTTATTCCTCTGGCGGAAGAAACTGGATTGATTGTCCCGATCGGCGAGTGGGTAATTCGGCAGGCTTGCGCGGACGCCGTACGTTGGCCGTCAGCCCTCCGGGTCGCAGTCAATATTTCTGCGGTGCAATTTCGAAATCGAAATCTGATTAACGTGATCGTGAGCGCACTTGCCGCGAGCGCCTTGCCAGCGTCGCGCCTTGAGTTGGAGATCACGGAATCAGTGCTGCTTGGCAATAATTCGCAGACCTTGGAAATGCTGCAACAGCTTCGCGAAGTTGGCGTCGCCATTTCTCTCGACGACTTCGGCGCGGGCTATTCAGGCCTCGGATATCTAAGATCGATTCAGTTCGACAAAGTGAAAATCGACAAGTCGTTTATCAATGAGATGGCGTCAAGAGGCGAGAGTTCTCGCGATCATCCAAGCTGCTGTTGGGTTGGCTACGAGCCTCGGGATTTCTACGACCGCCGAAGGCCTGGAGACCGAACAGCAATTGCGTGAAGTCATCGTCGAGGGATGCATTGAAGGGCAAGGCTACTTTTTCGGCAAGCCGTCGCCAGCCAGGCGCGTGCCGGAAATGATAGAGCGCATCCGTCAACTTAAGCTTCGGCTCGAAAGCTGAGAGGTTGCAAGTTCGCAGTTGAGGCCAGGCGAGGAGCTCGACCGCCGCCAAATGGAGCGGGCATTGGTCGACGCGGCTGCGTCACACAAGCTGAGGGCCGACTTACCCACCGTCGACGAGAGCCGCGCGCGAAAGCAACCATAGCTGCTTAAGACCTGTTAGTCATTTCTTTGAGCGACCCCTTAAGCAACTGCATTATTTCCGTTAAGCCATTGCATGAGGCTGGCTCTGATAAAGGCCCAGCGGCACTCTTTATCGTATCGTTAGTTCTATTATAAGAGATCTCCCAACGAGAAACCCTTCACCATTTCATTTAGTGCTGCAGTAACGTGCTGTACTCAAAGTTGGCCCTGCACACGTGAGCGGGCTAGCCCATGTCCATTGTCGGCACAGCAAACGAACTTATCGACGGGTTTATTCAAGACTGTTTGATTTCGCCCTCCGCACAGGCGCGCGCACCGCTGCCTGGCCGCGTTGTCCGCGATGTCATCTCCGGCGCCTGGGTGCGCTTGAGAGCGATAAGCGCCGCCACGCTGATGTCCATTGAACTGACGTCGAGTCCAGTCAGCGAATTGGCCGAACCAATGAATAGCGAGTGACCGCTCGCGGCCACACCTCAGAGCGCCGCTTCCGAAAATAGCAAGAAGCGAATACGGAAGGAGAGTGAAATGCTGAAGTCAGAGACGTCCGCCCTGCCTCCCACACTGACGGGCAGTCTGCGCGAATACAGGGTGGTCGACGGGGCGAACCTACTCTCGCGCGTGGACCGGTTTTATGAGTGGCAAGACGCACGGCGCCGCGAAGGTTACTGGCCATACGGCCGTTCAACCGACAACGGGCCTCAGTCCGCGTGCGCGATCGCGGATGACACGGGCAGAAGGTCCTGTGGGATAAACTTTGGCTCCCAGGACTATTTAAGCCTCTCAAATCATCCGGCGATCCGCGAGGCCGCGCATGAGGCCATTGACCGCTATGGCGTACACAGCGCGGGGTCGCCGGCGTTCATGGGCAACACGGGTCATTCGATCGCCCTCGAAAAGAAGATATCCGAATTCCTTGGGATGGAACGCGTGGTCCTCTATCCGACTGGATATGCGGCCGGGGCCGGCGCCATCAAGGGCCTCGTGCGCTCGTCGGACTACGTCGTGATGGATGCGCTCGCCCATGCGTGCCTGCAGGACGGCGCGGCGGCGGCGACGAAGAATGTCTTTTTATTCCGTCATCTTGATACGGACGGCGCCCACCGTTGGCTTGCGGAGATTCGAGCGAAAGATGCCAAGAACGGCATTCTCGTGGTGACCGAAGGCCTGTTTTCCATGGATTCGGATACGCCGAACCTGATGAGCCTGCAAGAACTCTGCAACCAGTTCAACGCGACCCTCATGGTCGACGTCGCGCATGATCTCGGCTGTCTTGGCGAAGACGGCCGGGGCCACGTCGGCATTCAGAAAATGCTCGGCAAAATCGACATCGTTATGGGCAGCTTTTCAAAGACATTCGCCTCGAATGGCGGATTTGTCGCTTGCCCCTCACGCAGCGTTCAACAATACCTGCGTTACTTCTCGACGCCGGGCGCCTTTTCCAATGCTCTTTCGCCGATTCAAGCCGCTGTCGCGCTCAAATCCTTTGAAATCGTCGACTCCTCCGAGGGGCGGCAACTGCGCAGGGCGCTGATGAACAATATCCTGGCGTTGCGCAGCGGGTTGCAGGAGGCGGGCCTTGAGGTCTATGGCGACCCGTCGGCCATCGTCGGGGTCAAGATGGGCACGGAAGCGACTGCCCGCCTAGTAAGTCGGAAATTGATCGATTTGGGGCTCGTCGCCAATATGGTGGAATATCCCGCCGTTCCCAGAGGCGCGGCGCGCTTTCGTCTGCAGGTAATGGCCAATCACACCGCTCCCCAAATCGAAACCGCCGTTACCTGTATGAAAGAGGCCTTCCAGATCGCTGCTCTTGAACTTGAGACAATTCTTCAGCCGAAGCTGCGCGCGGTCGCGTGATCGAGAACTCCGCGCTGGTCGGGAGACGCCGGCCGCAAGAATAATCTACTTTGTGCCAATCTCATCTTTCAATGCAATGGGTTCTCAACTCAATGCGATTTGGCACAATTTGCTAACCACGCGAGCACCAAACGTCGGCTCTTCTCACGAAAATATTCGCCGAGCCTGAAGCGAACGTGTCCACGAAACAATTCGTAATCACCTAGTGCGAGGATCGACACGCGTCTGTACGGAGAAGCCGCGATGCGAGCCTGGTCGCTCTTCAAGCGTTCGGTAATGAGCTTTTGGTATGTCTACGTCAAAACGCTGACTAGGCTTTGGCCGTCGATAACGCTCGATGGTAAGCGGCTGATGATATTCCCGGGTGTCTACAAGCCGCTGGAGAACGAGCCCGCCTGCGCCGAATACTGCCAAGAGGGCGATAGAGTTTTGGACCTCGGCTGCGGCAGCGGCGTGTGCAGCGTGTTCTGTGCGCCAAAGGCCCGCGAAGTCGTCGCCGTCGATATCAGCGCGGCCGCGATCAAGAATACCGTGGAGAATTGCCGGCGGTTAGGCGTTCACAATGTTGCGGCTTTGCAGAGTGATATGTTCTCGCGGGTGCAGGGTAAATTTGACCTGATCCTCGCAAATCCTCCCTACATCGCCGCCGACTTCAAGAACGAGGAGGAGCAGTTCGCAACCTCCGTGCGCTATCTCCCCGCGCTCTTCGCAGGGGTTGGCGAGCACCTTACTGACGAGGGTCGGCTCCTGGTTCAATTCCCCATGTGGTTCCGGAGGCGCGTCGAGGGACTTGCCGCCCGTCACGGCCTGCAGGTGATCTCCGTTGAGAGGTTGCCCCGGAAATCCCTCGGCCTTTCGCTGCTCAGTCTCGCCTATATGCAAGTTGGTTTCCGGTCGGCGTACTTCCTTATTCAGCCGATTCCGGCCAAGGGCATCGTTTTGGCGGCGTAGGCGCGCATTGCCTTCGCGATCTTGCGCGGAAAGACGAGCTGTCGAGAAATTCCGACGTAACGAGCGTCAAAGAGGTTCGCGGCCAGACGCGTCAACACGCGCGTCAAAAAGCCAAGCTGCACCGCGCCGCGCATGCCGGAATAGGTGCAGTTGATAAAGCCGGGCGCCTGCGGCGATGTGCCTTCCATATCGAAGATCAGCTCGTTCCCACGTTTTTCAATCGCAACGCAGACCTGGTAGAGTCGGTTTTGGTGACCATCATGGTCGAGATAGTCGCGCGCCCGGTAGATGCCGTCCGGGATTGTCCGCAAGCGCTCCCGCAGCTTCTTTTCGGAGGCGTCCAGCTCGCCGTCCATCACCCTGAGGACGGTGTCCTCGCCATAGCGCTTCAACAATTCGCAGAAGCGGCGCACGGCGATCCGGAGATCGCCTTCAGGGTGATCGCTTGTTCCTCCGCGATCGCCTGCAGTTTATGGCGGACGACCTCGAAGGTGATCGGGTCGAGAGACGCGGGCGCGCTCCCGGAATTTGAAGAGGGTGCGGACATGTCGATCCTCAGTGCAGGTCGATGGAGAGATTGCCGACGGCGTCCAGCGTGGCGCTTTGATCGGGGCCGACATAGACGGTGGTTTCGGGATGCTCGATGATCGCCGGGCCGCTCACGCGATAGCCCTGCGGCAAGGTCAGCCAATTCCAGACCGTCGCGGTGACGAATTTGCGTAGCGTCGGTTCGTAGAATTCTCCTCTCCGTCGAGGCTGGCGTCCCGGTCGCCGCCGAGCCAGTGATTTTGGGCTTCACCGTGCGTCCAATCGCCGACACTCGGAACGTGCTGAGTTCGACGCCCCGCTGGTCCAGCGCAACGGGCGGCAGATCGTTCTGACGGAAGCCGGACGGCGATTTCATCACTGGTGCGAAGAGATGTTGATCCGCACCTCGGAGATGACGAGGGAATTAGGCAGCCTCGCCGGCGGCGCCTCGGGCGCCGCGATCATCGCGGCGTCTATGACGGTCGGCAGCTATGTGCTTGGCGACCTGCTCGCGACCTTTCAGCGCCAGTATCCGAATACGCGCATCACCACCCACATCGGCAACACCTCCGTGGCTACGGAATCGGTGCGGGCCGGCGCCTGCGACTTCGGCGTGCTGCTGCTCGACACCCAACAGGACCTCACCGGGCTGGAGCTGGAGAAGCTGTGGGACGAGCGTCTGGTTTTGATTGCCGCCCGGGACGAGGACCGTATCGAGCAGCAGGCATCGGTTGACGACTTGATGCGACTTCCTTTTGTAACCTCGCCGAGCGCCGTGCTGCGCCGTGAGCTCGAAGACAATATGCTCTACGCGCAGGACGTGCTCCACCGGAACGTAGTGCTGGAGCTCGGCCATCCTGAAGCCATCAAGCGCGCCATTCGCGCCAAGGCCGGTTTTGCCTTCATCGAAGAGACGGCCGTGCGCCCCGAGATCGAAAATGGCGATCACCAACATGCAAAATGCGGTCGGCGAGAAGGATTTCATCGCCCTGGAAGAAGACTTCCGAACCTGGGCACCGGCCTTCAACAATCGCTTCGGCGTATTTCTGGAGATTCAACGCGGCGCCTGGGAAGGAAGACGGGCCTACCAGAAGCAGAACCCCTCAGCGATACCCCAGTACTCGGAGTCTGCGAACGCCTTCGACCTTCTCAAGGTGTATGCCGCTGGCTGGTTGGTCGAGCCGGGCATCGCCTTCGGGAAGAACCCGCCATTCGCACCGGGGGGGTCGCTCTTCAACAAGATCGTAAATGAGGCAGGCTTTGGTACTGATTCCTTGTTCGCCGCATACCAGCTCCAACGGCTTGCAGGCGGGTACGGTTTCGGTCGTGGTGCGCAAAAACAATCCCGAGGCCAGACCCGCTACCTGTTTATGATGGTGGTCATCGATCTTGTAAAAGATTGCCTGATTTACCTGAGCAAGAATCGAACGAACATCGATCTCGTGAAGGCTGTCCAATCTCTCGCCGATGCCGATTTGCTTCGCCACTTGGGAGATGCTGCCGTACAGGTGATCGACGATTACATGACGAACGGGGCAGAAGACTCGATCTATCTTGAGCCTGAATTCCAAAAAACAAACGATCTCAATGCCTTCCTGAAGTTCGAAAAGCTAGGCAAGAGCGATGAATTCTCGCCGAATCTCCGAACCCAGCTTTCCATGGCGAAAAAGATTTTCCGCAAAGGCGAGCATTTAAGCGGCGTCAATAAAGCTCTGATTGAAGCGGTGTGAAGGCAAATGGGTCGCCCAATAGGGTCGGCCGATGCGCACGTCGAAGCCGCGTCACTGCGGCGTCGATGCTATGCTTTGATCCCCAGATCGGATCATAACGATTTTCCGTGGCGCTCCAGCCTGTCCGCGAGTCTGCGCAGCTGATCAGGATTGATTTCGCCTTCGACTTCTTGTGTCGAGCTGGTTAGCCCACGAATGATCTCAGCCTGCCTAGCGGGGGAAATCTCGCCGTAGCTCGAAAACGTTGTGAGACAATTCTCATGGCCGAGGTTTTGCGACCATGCCTTGAATTGCTCGGCGTCAAGTTTCCGTTCGTACGCCAATTGAACGAGCGTATTCCGGATCGAATGCGGATTGAAATAGGGCAGGCCCGCGAGCGCGCAAGCTTCCTTGAAGATCGCGCGAACCGGGTTCGCGTTCGCCCACGGCTCGCGGTCGAGCCCAACCGCGCGGAAGGCGAGATCAGCGCCGAGAGCGACCTTGGATTTCGGAAAGAGCGGATCGTCCGGGCCGAAACCTTTTTCGGCGCGAAGGAACGCAATCCAATCGACGACGATCGCGAGGACGTCGTCGCCGACGGGAAAGAACCAGGTCGTGAAGGTCTTCGCGCGCTTGGTTTTGACCTCCCGCGCGTCCTGTTCGATCAACTCGTTCTCCACGTCGATATGCTTCAGTTTGAACGACACGATCGCCCGATCGCGCGCGCCCGAAAGAAGCGCGAAGGCGATGACGGCGCGGTCGCGGCGTTCGATCTCGCTTCCCTTCGGCATGGCGTCGAGCATCGCGTGGACCTGCTTGACGGCCGGGCAGGCCTTGTAACGGCGCGCCGTGGCGACGCGGGAAACATTGTCGGGTGGCTTGAAATACTCGGCGTCCGCCGGGTTCATTCGCGCGCGATAGCCGCGCTGTTGCGAGAGCCAAGCGAAGAAACTTTTCAGCGCCGCGAGCGTCGAATGAATCGTCGAGGCCGAGAGCGGCTGACCGGTTCGTTCATTGCGGGCGGCGGCGAGATGCGTCTTGAACGCACGCACTAGATCGATGTGAAATTTCTTGAAGTCGCGATTTTTGGAGTGATCCTCGAAACGATCGATCGCCTTCGCGACCGCGTCGAGCGAGGCCTCATCGCGGCCTTTCGCGTCCTTCAGGTATCGCAGGTATTGCCGCTTGACGCGTTCATTCGGGCCGTTGCGTTTGATCATGTTCGTTCGTCCTGTTTGAAATCAACATTGGAGAAGGGAGGAGAGGAATCGTTTTATGCGTCGCTCCGCCCGTTGAAACGTGACGTTCAAGCCGCCCGCTTTTTGCTCGACCGTAGCGAGGCTAGCGGCGCGGTGGATCAACGTGTCGCAAGCCGGGCAAATGCCCGTCAGCATGCCGCGCGCCGATGTTTTCGGCGTGTAGTCGGCCATGTCGCCCGCCGGACGCCGGGGCGCCCTACAGCGCAAGCAGTAGAACTCGCCGGGGCGACACGTTTGCTTGTCGGGTTCGCGCGCTCTGAGGAACGCGCGAATGTCCTTGCCGTGTATGAGGAACGGACGCTTGTCGTCCGTCGTCGGAAGTCCGGCCGCGATCCATCTACTCACCGTATGCTTATGCGCGCCCAAAACGGCGGCGGCCTCGGCGATGGTGTAGTTGCGATGGATTTTGACGCGGCGGCCGTTAAGCCGCTTCGCCACGCGCTAGGTCGCCTTTTCGATGAGATCGCGGATATCCTCGACCCGCCAAACGGTAATTCCCGGACCAAGCTTGACAGGAGCCGGAAAGCGTCCGGTTTTTACTCCCGCCCACCAAGTCGATTTCGAAACCGGAATGGGTCCGCTAGGGCTGATGATCGCGGCAATCCGCACAAACCCTTCTTCCGGAAGGAAATGTCCCGACGACGAAGGGGCGTGATGCGGACGGTGAGACTTGATAGGTATCATTTGGCTTCGAAAGGCTCCAATTGGATTGGCTGCCTAGAAGCTAGGATTTTAGCCTCGGAATATCCGGGAGGATTTTCCGAGGTTCGGAACAATGTATCAATTTTCCGAACGCTTCGGCTTTCGTCGAGCATCGCGCAAATGACGCGTGATCGCATCCAAGCCCACCTGGCTATTGCCCCCTTTTTGAAGATCCGGTAGCCGCAACCTGATGATTTGTCGCGCCGTCTCGGAGTCATTCCGCGCTAGCTCCGGGTGCTTTTCGTGGAGTTGCTTTGCAGCGCTTAGAACTGCCGCACGCGTTTTCGCCCCCTGACGTATCCGTTCTTGCCGCGCTTTTGGGAGTCCCGAATCACGCCATTCGGACATGGCTACGCCGTCATGAACATAATCCTCGTAATTGACCATCAATCTGTGCTCGGCGACGGCGCATCCGAGTTCAAACGCTGCTCTCATCGCTATTGAGGTTGCGTCATGAGGAGGTTCTACGCCGTCAAGTGCGTCTAGGACGCCCATTTTATTCAGAAGCGCGATGCGTAGTCGCGCGTATTCCAGGAGCCTAAACGAAAAGCTGAGATCGGCTTCAACTCCAGTTGATGAATTCACTTCGTCCAACTTATCGCGAAACCCTTCGAGCATATCCCGCGCTGATTCCAACAGTTGTTCGTCGAGAGGTCCGACAAATTGTTCAAAATCGTCTACAGAGAAGTTCGAAGGCATTTTATAGCGCGCGAAGGAGGCCCCGCTCCAACGCCAAATTTCAAAATGCTCAGTTCCACAATTCGAACAAGCGCGCGACATTAAATCGTATTGGCGATCTTCAATCCTTAGTTCGCGAATAGGTTCATAGGTTCCTGTATGACCATCGGACACGTCGTGCCTCCGAAATCAGCGGCAAAATGACTATGTCAATTCATGCATCTGCTCTCGGTGCTGCTCAACAAAAACGTGGCGCATGTCGGCCTTTCGATCCGCTCAAGCGCCGTCAACCCGTCCGGATAAGCGAAATTATCTGGCCGCCCCTCTTCAATTCCGAGCATCGATCCGCCCACCATCCCATCATCTTGACCCGTTCGTCCCAGAATTCGGCGCGAGCGTAGGCTCGGCGAACACTATCGCCGTCGACATGCGCCAGTTGCCGCTCGATCGCGTCCGGATTCCAAAGCCCGCTTTCGTTGAGCATCGACGACGCCGACGCGCGGAAGCCGTGGCTGGTCATGTCTTGGTTTGTGAAGCCCATGCGGCGCAATGCCGCGTTTAAGGTGTTTTCGGACATGCACCGCACGACGGTTCGTACCGAAGGGAAAAGGAACGCGCCTTGTCCGGTTAGCTTCCGAAGTTCCTTGAGAATCGCGACCGCGCGCGGCGCGAGCGGAACACGATGCGCCTTACGCATTTTCATTCGGCCAGCCGGGATTTCCCAAACGGCAGCGTCAAGATCGAATTCGGCCCATTCGGCGGCCCGCAATTCGCCGGGGCGGACAAAGGTCAGGGCGAGCAATTCGAGAGCGAAGCGCGTTTCGGCCGCGCCTTCGTAGTCCTCCATGGCGCGCAACAGACCTCCGAAGGCTTTCGGCGCGACGATGGCCGCGCGCGGCGTGACCGTCGGCGTCACAAGCGCGCCCCTCAGGGCAACTGTCGGGTCGTTCTCGGCGCGCGCCGTGGCGATGGCGAAGCGAAACACATCACCTATCGCTGTCCGGAGCTTGCGCGCGGTTTCGTGCGTCCCACGCGCCTCGACCTCCTTGAGGATGGCCAAGACCTCGCGCGCCGAGATTTCGCCGATCGGGCGTGAACCTAGCGACGGAAAGGCGAAGGTCATGAACCAGTCGAATTTGCGCAACGTGGCCGCCGCTTTCTTGTCGCGGCGCTTCTTTTCGGCCAATTCGCCCGCGATGGCGGCGAAGGTGTTCGCGCCCTCTTCCGCTCTCGCGACCTTGGCGGCTTTCTTGACCTCCAAGGGGTCTTCTCCTTGCGCCAAGGTCCTTCGTGCGGCTTCCCGTGCGTCGCGGGCGCCCTTCAATCCGATTTCGGGATACACGCCCACCGCGAGGGTCTTTTGTGACCCGCCAAAGCGATAGGCGATCCGCCAGCGCTTCGCGCCATCGGGCGTGATCCACAGTTGCAGCCCGCCGCCGTCGGAAAGTTTCACGATCTTCGAGCCGGGAAGCGCGCGCTTAATGGCGAGGTCGGTTAGGGGCATGTTGGTATCACCGGGCGGCGGGGAAGCCGCATACCAACGAATCTACCAACAAAAGTGTTGGACGCAACCGGACGCGGACGGACCGCTTCGGACGGGCTTTCCGGCCTAAATGATTGATTTTCGTGGATTTTCGGACGAATTCGGACGCTCTAAAACGTCGAAGTGGTGCCCAGGAAAGGACTCGAACCTTCACGGCTTGCACCGCTGGTACCTGAAACCAGTGCGTCTACCAATTCCGCCACCTGGGCACGGGGCGCTTCATAAGGGCGGGCGTGGCGCTCTGTCAATGCTCGCGTGGGCGCGCCTTTCCATTTCCCCCAGGCTTGGCTACGTGTTGCTCACGCATGGGAGGAGCCCCACGATGTCCTACGCCAATATCCTCGTCGAGACCCACGGCCGCGTCGGTCTCATCCGTCTCAACCGGCCGCAGGCGCTCAACGCGCTGAACGCGGCGCTGATCGAAGATCTCAACCAGGCGCTCGCCGGCTTCGAGAGCGACCCCGCCATCGGCGCGATCGTGCTCACCGGCTCGGAGAAGGCCTTCGCCGCCGGGGCCGACATCAAGGAGATGCAGAACAAGGACTTCGCCGACGTCTTCCTCGAGGACTTCATTTCCCGCTGGGAGAACCTCACCCGCACGCGCAAGCCGACGATTGCGGCGGTCGCGGGATTTGCGCTCGGCGGCGGCTGCGAGCTCGCCATGATGTGCGACTTCATCATCGCCGCCGACACCGCCAAATTCGGCCAGCCGGAGATCAAGCTCGGTGTCATTCCGGGCGCCGGCGGCACGCAACGCCTTACCCGCTTCGTCGGCAAGGCGAAGGCGATGGAGATGGTCCTCACAGGCCGCATGATGGACGCCGCGGAGGCGGAGCGGGCCGGGCTCGTCTCGCGCATCGTGCCCGCCGCCTCGCTGATCGAGGACGCGCTGAAGACAGCGGCGACCATCGCCTCATTGTCCGCGCCCGCCGTCTATGCGGCCAAGGAGAGCGTCAACCGCGCCTATGAGACGACGCTCGCGGAGGGCGTGCGCTTCGAGCGGCGCATCTTCCACTCGCTGTTCGCCACGCAGGATCAGAAAGAAGGCATGCACGCCTTCGCCGAGAAGCGCGCGCCCGACTTCAAGAACCGCTGATCTGCGGCTTGGCGAGCGCGCGATCGACGTCGAGCGTGCTGCGCAGGCCGACCGAATCGTAATTGTGCGCGATCCAAGCCTTGGCGGCCGCGCGCCCGAGATCGCGCAGCTCGGTTAGAAAGTTCCAGGACACGTCCATCTTCGTGGCCGCGGCAAAGCGCGCAAGCTCGCCGTCGCCGCCGATGCGATGAAGGCGCTGGCGCCGATAGCCATTTTCGCGCAGCGCGCCGCCCTCGATCAGACGCGCGACGAAGTCGGTCGCGCGCAGTTCGGCGAGGAGGCCGGCGTTGAAGGTGATCTCGTTCGTCCGGTCGGCGATTTCCTGGGCCGAATGCGGCGTGCGGTCGCGTTCGATCGGGTTGATCTGCACGATGACGGTGTCCTGGGAGGGCGTCTCGTAATAGAGCGGCCAGAGCGGCGGGTTGCCGGCAAAGCCGCCGTCCCAGTAGGGCACGCCGTCGATCTCCACCGCCTGAAAGAGCCGGGGCAGGCAGGCCGAAGCCATGAGATGGTCGGCGGTCAACACCTCGCTGCGAAAGATCTCGCCGCGGCCGGTGCGCACATTGGTCGCGGCGACAAACAGCGGGATCGTCCCGTCGCGACGCAGGGCGTCGAAATCGACAATCTTGATCAGATGGTCGCGCAAAGGACTGAGGTTGAGCGGATTGAATTCGTAAGGGCTGGCGATTTGCGAAAGCGCATCCCACAGGAGGGTGGCGTGCGGGAAGGTGAGGCTCCAGCCTTTGAACCAGAGATCGGCGATCCGCCGCTGGACCGGCGAGAGCACGCCCTCCTCGCTCACCGACAGCCAGAAATCGTGGAGCTTGCGCTTGGCCCCCGCGCGGCCGCTCTCGCGGAAACCGTCGGCGTAGACGACGGCGTTCATCGCGCCGGCGCTGGCGCCGCTGATGGCGCCGATCTCGATGCGCTCGTCGTCGAGAAGCGCGTCGATCGCGCCCCAGGTGTAAGCGCCATGTGACCCCCCGCCCTGCAAGGCGAGGTTCACAGTCTTGCGCGCCATCGGCTCGCTGATCGCGTCGCTCACGCCGCGGTCCAGCCGCCGTCCATCGAGAGATTGGCGCCGGTGATCTGCGACGCCGCGTCCGAGCAAAGATAGACGGCGAGCGCGCCGACCTGTTCGGCCGTGACGAATTGCTTGGTCGGCTGGGCGGCGAGGACTACGTCGTTGATGACCTGCTCCCGCGTCATGCCGCGCGCCTTCATCGTGTCGGGAATCTGGGCTTCGACGAGCGGCGTCCAGACGTAGCCGGGCGAAATGCAATTGACGGTGACGCCGGAGGTCGCGAGCTCCAGCGCGACCGTCTTGGTCAGACCCGCGATGCCATGCTTGGCGGCGACATAGGCCGACTTGAAGGGCGAGGCGACGAGCGAATGGGCCGAGGCGGTCGAAATGATGCGCCCCCATTTCTGCGCCTTCATCCCCGGCACGGCGGCCCGGATCGCGTGAAAGGCGGCGGAGAGGTTGATCGCGATGATGGCGTCCCACTTCTCCGGCGGGAAATCCTCGATCGGGGAGACGTATTGAATGCCGGCGTTGTTGACGAGGATGTCGAGCGAGCCGAGCTTCGCTTGAGCGTCGGCGACCATCGCGGCGATCTCGGCCGGCTTCGTCATGTCGGCGCCGTTGTAGACCGCCTTGACGCCGAACTCCTTCTCGATCGCCGAACGTTCGGCTTCGATCTTCGCCGGGTCGCCCATGCCGTTGATCACGACATCCGCGCCTTCCCGAGCGAGCGCGCGGGCGATGGCGAGCCCGATGCCGCTGGTGGAGCCGGTGACGAGGGCGTGACGTTTGGCAAGCGGCATAGCGGCGAATCTCCCTGGCAGAAGGCGCCGGGGTTTATATTGCGTTGCGACAAAAATAGCGAGGTCGCCATGCGGCGGCCTCGCGCTCATGTGAAGCGAAAGAAGGGCTGGGCAGCAAAGACTGGCGCACGGCGATGCGGCGCCCCTGTCAGTTCACCGGCAAACCTCCTCCCAGTGCGCGCCCTGCGCGGTGTGCGTCGGGAATAACCAGCAGACGCCCGCGTACGTTAATGCGCCTGGCGGGGCGGCGTTGGCGCCGTAAGCCGTACCGAAAACGGGCGGATGGTAATCCGACCCGCCGTAGACGAAGAGGTCGCCACTGTTGGCGGCAGCAGGGGCTGGGGCTGGGGCCGGCGCCGGCGCCTGATTGTAGCTGGGGTAAGCGGGCGGCTGGTTGTAGTAATAGTCGGGGCCCACGCCTGGATAGGCTGGGTATTGGACGGCGGCGTCAGCGAGAGCTGGCGTCGCGGTGGCGAGGAAAGCTGCGCCGATTGCGGCGCTCGACACGATTCCAATGAGAGTGTTCCTCATGATCGCACCTCCCCTAAACGCGCGACGCACAGGCGCGCGCGATCTGCCGATTGTTCGCTAATTGTTCTGCCCCGCTAGTGCGTTGGACGCGCCGTCATGGCCTCGTCGGCATCGACCGCCCCGGCCGATGCAATCACCACCGCAAGTTATTTCAGGACCGTGGCGTAATTTTGCCGCTTCATGAAAAAACTTTGTTTCATGAAGAAAAATTGTTCGCCCTGCGCATCTGTTACTTATAAATTCGACGCCTTCCCCAGGCGAGACGTCTTTTATTGTACAGATAATCCTACGCGAGCATAATTTACAATGAGTTCGACGCGGCTCCGTGGATGCTATTGCACGGAATAGATTTGACGCGCGGCGCCGTGCGACGAAACGTCACGCGCCTCGTCCGATGAGGGCCTCCTCCAGCCGCCGGCGCCAGCCGTCCGGATCGAAGGCGGCGCTGCTGAAGTCGATGCGCGCGACGAGGCCGCCGGCGGACAGGTCGAGACCTTCTGCGTCGAGGCCGACGGCGCGCCACACGCGTTGGCCGGGATCGTCGCCCGGGGCGATGCGCGCCGCCAGCGCGCCATCGGCGGCGTTGATTTCCTGGAGAAGGCCATCTTCCGCCTCGATCAGCGCGGTCGCGTCGCCCGCTGGGATGAGGATGTCGGCGGGCGTCAAAGCGTCCGCCCGCCCGAAGCCGCCGTTGTAGTGGACGGTTTCGACGCGCATGCGGAAAACTGCAAAGTCGGCGAACGGCGCATATAGCTTGGCCTTGGGATTGCGCTGCAGATAGCGCTTGCGCGCATAAGGCTCGGGATGCGCCAGAATTGGGCCGCCGACGCTGACGCGGGGATGGTTGAGCGGATCGCCGCGGTCGGGCGGGCTCGTCAGCAACAGCGAGGCGCGCGGGTCCTCGCGAAGGTTGCGGGTGTGTTGCGCGAGCGTCGAGAGCAGGAAGAGCGGCGCGCCGTCGAAATCGCTGGCGCAGCCGACCCAAGTCGTGAGCGGCGCGCCCGCGCCGGGGACCAGGGTCGCCAGGGCGCCGGTCCTCGATATCCGCAACAGCCGCTTGGCCTGAGCCGCCGCGGCGGGGGTCATCGTCTCCGGGCCGGGGGCCGGCATCGCTTCAATCCTCATGCAATCCCGATCCGCCGGCGAGCACAGCGCGGAAGGCGCGTCCGGTCAAGCGGCTTCGAGGCGGTTGAACATTCAAGAAAACGGGCTATCTTGAGGCTTCGGTGCGCGAATTCAACGCGTATCCGTTCCGGCGCGCCGCGCCCGGCCCGGTAGAAGCCACACTTCGGCCCCTATTGTGCGTTCCGACGGCGTAGGACGCCGCGCCGTGGCCGGGCTGCGAGCTCAGCGGAATGGAAACAGGAGCCTCATGCCGACGATCGCCTTGGTCGACGACGACCGCAACATCCTGACCTCGGTATCGCTTTCGCTGGAAGCGGAGGGATATCGGGTCCAAACCTACACCGACGGCGCGAGCGCGCTCGATGGGCTGAAGGCGTCACCGCCCGATCTCGCCATCTTCGACATCAAGATGCCTCGTATGGACGGCATGGAGCTGCTGCGGCGGCTTCGGCAGAAGTCCGACCTGCCGGTGATCTTCCTCACCTCGAAGGACGAGGAGATCGACGAATTGTTCGGCCTCAAGATGGGCGCCGACGATTTCATCCGGAAACCGTTTTCGCAGCGTCTGCTGGTCGAGCGCGTCAAGGCGATCTTGCGACGCTCCAACCCGAAGGACGCGGCATCGCAAAAGGAGAGCGAGGCCAAGATCCTGGAGCGCGGTCGCCTCAAGATGGATCCGGAACGCCACACCTGCACCTGGGACAACGTGCCCGTCACCTTGACGGTGACCGAGTTCCTGATTTTGCAGGCGCTCGCCACGCGCCCCGGCGTCGTCAAGAGCCGCAACGCCCTGATGGACGCCGCCTACGATGACCAGGTCTATGTCGACGACCGCACGATCGACAGCCACATCAAGCGGCTGCGCAAGAAGTTCAAGGTCGTCGAACCGGATTTCGAGATGATCGAGACGCTGTACGGCGTCGGCTACCGCTTCAGGGAGTCGTGAGGGCCCTCGCCCTTCGCCGAGGGCGGCGCCCTCGCGGCCGCACCTATCGATGAGCACCGAAGCGCATACCCCAATTCCGGCCTCCGCGGGCGCCCGGTGGCGCAAGTCCCGCGCGCGGGTGCGCATGCGCGTCCTGTGGCGCGCCCTCGTCGCGCCCTTCTCGTCGTCGCTGACGCGCCGCATCGTCGTCCTCAACCTCGGCGGCCTGCTCGTGCTGGTGATCGGCTTCTTGCTGCTCAACCAGTTCCGCGCGGACATCATCGAAGCCCGCACCCAAAGCCTGACGACGCAGGCCGGCATCATTTCCGCGGCGATCGCCGCCTCGGCGGCTGTGGACACCGACACGATCACCGTCGATCCGGAGAAGCTGCTGCAGCTCGCGCCGGGCGAGGCGGCGGCGCCGCCGCCGGCCCAGAACGACGACGACTCGATCGAATTCTCGATCAACCCGGAACGGGTCGGTCCAGTGCTGCATCGCCTCGTGACGCCGACCCGCACCCGCGCGCGCATCTACGATCGCGATGGTCTTCTGCTGCTCGATTCGAGAACGCTGTCGGCGCGCGGAGCGATTTCGCACACCGAGGGCAACGAACCCGCGCAAAAGCGACTACCGTGGTGGCGGCGCCTCTGGGTGGAGGCTCGACGCTCGCTCGAGCCGACCGCCAAGCAGCGAATCAACGACGATTGGATCACCAACGGCAAGTCGCTGCCCGAGGTGAAGGAGGCGCTGCAAGGCAAGCCCGCGACGGCGGTTCGCGTCAATCCGGCGGGCGAGACGATCGTGCTGGTGTCGGTGCCGATCCGGCGCGCCTCGATGGTGCGCGGCGCGCTGCTGCTCTCGACGCAAGGCGGCGACATCGATTCGGTGATCGCCTCCGAGCGCTGGGCGCTCCTGCGCTTCTTCCTCGTGCTCGCCGCGGTGATGCTGATGCTGTCGCTGTCGCTCGCCAATACGATCGCCGAGCCGGTGCGCAAGCTCGCCGAAGCGGCCGAGCGCGTGCGGCGGGGCATCAAGTCGCGACAGCAAATTCCCGACTTCAGCAATCGCTCCGACGAGATCGGCCATCTCTCAGGCGCCCTGCGCGACATGACGCAGGCGCTCTATACCCGTATGGATGCGATCGAGAGCTTCGCGGCCGACGTCGCCCACGAGTTGAAGAACCCGCTCACGTCGCTGCGCAGCGCCGTCGAGACGCTGCCGAGAGTCAAGTCCGGCCCCTCGCGCGACCGTCTGCTCGCCATCATGCAGCACGACGTGCGCCGTCTCGACCGCCTCATCAGCGACATATCCGACGCTTCGCGCCTCGACGCCGAACTCGCCCGCGGCGACGCCGGCCCCGTCGACATGGCCGAGTTGCTGCCGGCAGTGGTCGCGATGGCGGCCGATTCGCCGCGCAGCAACGGCGCCAACCTGCGGATGAAGATCGTGGATTCAGGGCCGAGAGGGAAGGCCGTCGACTTCGTCGTATTGGGTCACGGATCGCGTCTCGGGCAAGTGATCACGAATCTCATCGACAACGCCTGCTCGTTCTCCCAGCCCGGCGGCGAGGTGAGGATTGTTTTGAGGCGCGAGCGCGGCGAGACCCCGGAAGGCGCGCAGATCGTCGTCTCGGTCGACGACGACGGGCCGGGAATTCCCCCCCACGCCCTCGAGCGTGTCTTCGAGCGTTTCTATACCGACCGGCCCGAGCAGGGCTTCGGGCAGAATTCCGGCCTCGGGCTGTCGATCTCGCGCCAGATCGTCGAGGCGCATCGCGGCCGGATCTGGGCGATGAACCGGCCCTTGCCCCCCGGCGCGCCGCCGCCCGAGGAGAACGACGACGGACCGACCCGTCACGGCGCCGGGGCGCGATTCGTCATTTCGCTGCCGGCGATCGGCCCGTGAGCGCGGACGGGGGTTGGACAGGCCTCCACGCGACTGCCATCGTCGTCGGCGAATACGGCCTGCTCGTGCGAGGCCCCTCGGGCGCCGGAAAGAGCGCTCTTGCGCTCGCGATCATCGCCCGCGCGCGTGAGAGCGCGATCTTCGCCGCGCTGATCGGCGACGACCGCGTTTTTCTGCGCGCCTCGGCCGGACGACTGCTGGCGCGCGGCGCGTTAGGCTTCGAAGGCCTGATCGAGCGGCGCTTCGAGGGCCTCGTCGCCGTGCGCCATGAGCCGTGCGCCGTCACGCGGCTGGTGGTCGAGCTCGTCGGCAGGGGGCGGCCCGCCGCTCGAATGCCCGAGGAAAATGAGGAAACTACCGAGATCCTAGGGGTCCGGCTGCCCCGCGTGACGCTCGATCCGGCCCACGGGCCGCTCGACCACGCCTATGCGGCGCTGCAAACCCTTGCTAGGATTGGCTGACCTCCATTCACCTCCCTTTACGACTTTCGGCGGATTTTGCTTGATCATTGCGCCGCAGTGCACAAAAATACGCGACTTATACAATTGTCCGACACTGGCGCGGCGGCGGCGCCTGAAACGATGGAATGTTGATGATTGGAATGGTCCTTGTGACCCACGGCCAGCTCGCCACTGGTTTTCGGGCCGCGCTTGAGCATGTGGTCGGGCCGCAGTCGCGTTTCGAGACTGTGACAATCGGCCCCGAGGACGACATGGAGCAGCGCCGCGCTGACATCCTGGGCGCCGTTTCGCGGGTGCAGGACGGCAGCGGCGTCGTGCTGCTGACGGACATGTTCGGCGGCACGCCTTCGAATCTCGCCATCTCCGTTATGGACGGGGGGCGTATCGAGGTAATTTGCGGCATCAATTTGCCCATGCTGATCAAGCTCGCGACATTGCGCGAAAGCGCCGATCTCGACCACGCCGTCGTCGAGGCGCGCGACGCGGGCCGCAAATACATCACGGTTGCGAGCAAAGTGCTGACAGGCAAATGATCGAGACGACCGACCTGCAAGACGACGAGAATTGCCCCCCGCCTCCCGTCCCGGCCGGCGCGCTCGTGCGCGATTTGCGCATCGTCAACCGCAAGGGGCTCCACGCCCGAGCCACCGCCAAATTCGTCCAATGCGTCGACCGCTACGACGCCGAGATCAAAGTCACGCGCTGCGGCGAGACCGTCGGCGGCGATTCGATCATGGGCATCCTGATGCTGGGCGCCGGCATCGGCTCGACGATCACCGTTTCCGCGCTCGGCGCGCAGGCGAACGAAGCGCTCGACGCCATCGAGGCGCTGGTCGCCAATCGCTTCGACGAAGAGGAATGACGGCGCCGGAGCGCACGGCGTAGGCGGGTCCAGCCAGCCGCCGCGAACTTCTCCCTATCCCCCCAGCCAATTTCGCGGGCGTAGCGGTCGCCGCTACATGCGGAAGTCCTCGCCGAGATAGAACCGACGCACGTCGGGGTGCGCGACGATCTCCTCGGGGGATCCTTCCGTCAGCACATGGCCGCTATGGATGATGTAGGCCCGGTCGATCAGCCCGAGCGTCTCGCGGACGTTGTGGTCGGTGATCAGAACGCCGATGCCGCGTCCCTTGAGATGGCGCACCAGATCCTGAATGTCGCCGACCGCGATCGGATCGATGCCCGCGAAGGGCTCGTCCAGCAGCATGAACGACGGCTTGCCGGCCAGCGCGCGCGCGATCTCGCAGCGCCGCCGCTCACCGCCCGAGAGCGCGATCGAGGGCGACTTGCGCAGACGCGCGATGTCGAACTCCTCGAGCAGCGAATTGAGCATGTCCTCCCGCGCCTTGCGGTCGGGCTCGTTGACCTCCAGCACGGCGCGAATGTTGTCCTCGACGTTGAGGCCGCGAAAAATCGACGCTTCCTGCGGGAGGTACCCGATGCCGAGCCGCGCCCTTTGATACATGGGCAGCGTCGTCACCGGGAAGCCGTCGAGTTCGATAGCGCCCTTGTCCGGCTTGACGAGGCCGGTGATCATATAAAAGACGGTCGTCTTGCCGGCGCCGTTCGGGCCGAGCAGGCCGACGGCTTCGCCGCGGCGCACGGATAGGCTCACGTCCTGCACCACAGCGCGCGCGCCGTAGCTCTTGCCGAGGTTGTAGACGGCGAGAGACCCCTCGACCGCGGCTGACGCCGCGGGAGCGTCGCCCGCGCCGATCGCTTGCGCGAACGCCTGCTCGTCGATCGGCGAAGGGCCGCTCAAGCGCTCGGACTCCGTGAGGGGTTGCGGTCGTGCGCCATTGGGGGTCGGCGAAAGGGAGGGAGGCAAGCGTTTTTACTTCTGCGCTTTGGCTTTGTCACCGTCTCCCGAGCCGGAGCCGGGGATGAACAGTCCTCTGACCCAACTCGCCGCAGAGCCGGTGTCGACGGTCGCCTGGCCGGTCGTCAGGTCGTAGGTCAGTTTGTCGCCCTTGGTGATGTTGCCGCCGTCGCTGAGGGTGACGTTGCCAATCATCCAGACCTTGTTCTGCGCCTTGTCGTAGGCGGCCGTGTCGCCGGTCGCCACCTGCGTCTTGGAAAGGACCGTGACCGGGCCGGTGGCGTCGAGATGTTTGACCCTGCTGGAGCTCGCGCCGGGCCCGGCGGGCGCGGCGGCGGGGGCTGCGTCGGCGGTCTGGCCCTGCTCGGGAGCCTTCTCCATGAAGATGGTCATCCCCGAGCAGGTCATTTTGGTGTCGCCTTGGATGACGACGACATTGCCGGTGTAGATCGCCTTCTGCTCCTTGTCGAAATAGACGAGCTTGTCCGCTTCGATCGAGATCGGCTCCTTCGAATTGGTGCCCGGCAGCAACGGCGTCGACGAGCTCGATTTGGCGTCGGCCTTCGCCTCCGACTTGGCGGGAGCCGCCGCAGCGGCGCATGCGGCGCCCAGCGTGACGGCGAGCGCCGCCGCCCTGGCGAGCCGCGAATCGAGGATTGTCATGGATTGCTTCCCTTCATTTCGGCCGCGGCGCCCTCGCGGTCGTCGGTCTTGAAGAGCGACCGGACATGTCCGGCGAAAGTGAGTTCTTCGCCGTTGTTGCGCGCCAGCGCGGAATCGCCGGTGATCGTCGTTCCGTTGGACATCACGACGGTCACCGGCTTATCGGATTTGTAGACCCCATTCTTGAAATCGACGTTGGCGCTGTCGAGACTGACGTCGTAGTTGGCGTTGTGGATGTGGACATCCTGCGACACGTCGAGCGTCTGTTTGACGCTGTCGTAAAAACCGATCGCGGCGGTGATGTGCACCGTCTGATTGTCCGCCATGCCGAGCTCGCCGTCGATCTCGCGCAGTTCGACCATGGTCGGCCGCGTCACGTCCTGGATCGCCTTGGCGGCGTTGACGACATAGGCGCGCCCATCCTGGCGCACGCCGGTCAGCCGCGGCCGACCCATCGTGATCTTCATGCCGTCGATGCCCAAGCTGTCGATCGAAACTTCGCCCGGAAGATTGCGAAACGGATTGAAGAGCGCGCCGAGCACCAGGACTGCGACGGCGAGAACGAGGCTCGTCGGAGCGGCGACGCGCAGAATGCGGACGAGGCGGGAATGGCGGCGGGCAGCCCCAAAGGCGCGCACGCGCGCCTCTTCGCCTCCGCCCGGCGCACGCACGCCGGCGGCAAAACCGCGATCCCGCGACGCCCCTTGCGCTCTCGATGCTGGCGCCGACATACCACCCACGTTCTTTTGCGGCCCCCCCGCATGGCGCCGCGTATCATACGGACAGCGCCAATGAAACGAATGAATGGCGAAGTTAGGGCGCCAAGCGCGCTGGACCGCCTTAGCCGATTGCGTCGCACAGCCTTTTGCGCTTAATGCCCTTCCGGGTCGCCCTCCAAGGGCCGGTAGCTCAATGGTTAGAGCCGGCCGCTCATAACGGTCTGGTTGGGGGTTCGAGTCCCTCCCGGCCCACCATCCCCGAAATCGTCGTTGATTTCATTGGAACTTTTTCCTCTATTTCTCCCGCGGACGGGGCCGTGAAATTCTGTGGGAGGATTTTGTTCCTCGTGAGCGGGGGCCCTTGCAAGGGTGCCGCCCACGAGTATCGACGACTGTCTCTCCACCAGTTCATCGAGGTTTGTGGGGATACGTCGGTCCCTAAGCGGAAGACGCTCGCCGCCGCGCGGCCGTGCAATTCCTATCGCAACCTCATCCATCCCGGGCGCTCGCAAAGGCTTGGCGAGGTCTGCACACGGTGCACCGCCGATCTGGCGGCCAGTGCGCTATCAAACATCGTGGACGATCTGGCATAAGGGCACATCCGACCCCTTTAATGCTTGTCCGCATCACCCTCGTGAGCGTGAATTTCGTCTGCCAGACGTGCAACCAAGTCCTGCGTACTGTCTTCTTCAACGATTGTCGGGTGGCACGCGGCCTTCTCCAATATCTTTCGGGCCGCATTGTATGCGTCGGCAATCTCGGGATTTGACGGCGGGCCAAGCACTAAGTTGAGGGCGACTTCGTCGGTCAACCCCTCGGCCACGCTGTCTAGGTGACCACGAATGCGATGCGCCTTCTTCTTGACTTCAGCTGCGTCGGCAAGATCAAGCGAGATCGCCTCAATGGCGTGCCACTTCCCGTTCTTCCAGGTGTGTTCCAGCGTGATTTCTTCAACCGAGCCTCGAAAAGTGTGCTCCTCGAAGCGGTCGGCGATTTTCAGCTCTTCTAGCCTTTCGCGGATCGGCTTCCATACGTCCGCATCGTCACGACGGCGAACTCCGTGCTTGTCGTGGCGCGTGACGAAACGATCGTAGAGCTGGTCGAGCGTCGCCGCTGCATCGCGCGTGATGCCCGATCCGGGCGGCGACCACTGGAAGGAGCTGTCGTCCGCCACCAACGCCTTGCGCGCGAATGCCACTGCGTCGGGCGACGACTGGAAGAGACCAGCCGACTTCTCGCTCTTCGCCAACTGCTCGATGGCAGTTTTGACGGCGCGCAGCGCTTCCTTGAACGCCTTCTCATCAAAGGCCGGGAAGACGCTCGAAACCCTCCCATAAGTGGAGCGGAACTTGGACTTCAAGCCGGTTGCGGCATGAAGGACGACGCCCACGTTGACGAACTCCCCGGTCATCACGTCGTGCACGTAACGCAGGACCGTGTAGCTGTAGGTCTCACGTCCCGACATTGAGAGCCCTCCTGCACTCGGCAACGCAGTCGTCAATGCGGTCTCGGCACTCCTTGATCCGCGCCACGGCGAAAGCCGTTAGTTGGGGGTCCGTGGCCCATTCCGCCGGAAGAGAGGCTTCATATGCCTCGATCTGACGGTCTGACAAGGCCGCCCATGCTCCCCGTAGCGGGCCAAAATCCAATTCCTTCGCATTCTTAATAAGTTGAACGGCGAAAATATGGACTCCCGGGGTCACCAAACCGTTAATGCCCCCGAGCGCCCAAGGCGGCGCCGGTTTGAGGAAGAGCCGATAATCTTGGAACGCCATTTCGTGGTCGATCAGCCGGAAGCTGTCACCGCGCACCAGGATGTTGGGTTTCATCCCCCCACGATCGCTGTTGCCAATCACCGCATCGAAGAAGAAGATCGCCAGCGCCATCTGGCGAAACTCATCTCCGATAAGCTTGCGACCAGCCGACCATGTCGCGAAGCCCTCAGTGACGAATGTGGAGCCGAACGCAGGTGGCGAACTCCCGGTTACGATCTTGCGGGCGCGCGGGTCCTCGAGGCTGTCCGCGAACGCCTGCTCCCACGTCACGATGACGGGCGTTGGGGTCGGCAGTCCAAGGTCGGCGGCAAGCTGCGAGGCAATCAGTTCGGCGCAGAGAGAACTTTTCGTGCATTCCCCTCCGGTGGCGAACTTAACCACCGCTTCCACCGTGTTGCCGCCCGATTTCTCGCAGCCTAGGAGGAGGGGAGACGTGCGACCAGCGGTCATAACCGCATGAAATTGAACGGCCTCAACGCGCTCAATCTGGATCATGGGCGGCTGTGCTCCACGCCCGGCGCGCTAAAGCACAATCACGGCCTCATTGACCCGGTTGCTCCCCAACAAGAAGTCGCGTGTGAATCGCCCCTCATCGACCAACCATTGTCCCCTAATGTCCGATTCGATTTCCGATCACTATCGGAGCCGATGGCGAGGCTGGCAAGGCGTATTCTCAAGGCAATATAGTGGAAAGGAAATGAGCCCATCGTGTTCCTCGTGGTGGGACCTTTTGGCCGGTGAAAATTTTCGCGGCCGAGTCGCTCATCTGGAGCCGCCCCTTTCGGGTGAAAAGTTGCGACCGGTGGCGGCGGACGGCCGGCGAGCGCTCCAATCGCAATTCTGCCCGCTCCGATCGCTCGCCGCGAATGGCTCCGCCAGGCCCGCCAAGGGATCGCCAGTGACGGCCACAAGCGCCCGCCAGCGGGGCGCTATTCGAGCCAGTGGGGCCTTTCGAGTGCGGAGCCGTTCCCGCTTGTTAATCGTGTGGGGTCCGAGCGCCGATCGGCGCAGGCAACGTCCTGATTGCATTCGCGTTGGCGGGGTCAATCCCAGACGCTTATTCACCGTCGCGCCGGTCGAATCGTCCTTTTTGCTAACGTAAAATATGGAGGGGCGACGACGGGCAGCCGCCGACCTCGATCGACTCAATTCTGTCCAGTTGCCGGCTCAGCCGGTTATCCGCCGCCACCATGGCCGGCGCTGAGCCGTCGGAAGCCGTTCGGCCAGGCCTCGCCAGTCATCCCGATCCGCTCGCAATGGCTAGCCCTCACCTCGGCGCTGGCGCTAGTCTACCCTCGGATCGTTACCGCAACCGCCGCCGCCGCCAGGACGACGGCGCCCGGCAGGTGCGTCCAGTCGCGATGACGGATCAGCGTCATCACCGCGGCCAGAAGGATCGCGGCGCTGCCGATCGCGCCGGCACGCGACGTAGCTGGGATCAGCAGCAGCAATCCTGCGGTCACCTCGAGCCCGCCCGTCACCCGATGAAAACCGGCCGGATACCCCCAACGCGCGAAGGAGTTGCGGACCGATCCAGGACCGACGAAGTTGACCGCCCCTGCCCCGATCATCACGATGCCGAGCGCGATCGGAAGCCAGACCGCGATGAGTTTGACACCCTGCATGGCAGCTTGCTCCTTGTTGGCCGCTGGATCGGCTGCGTTACGACGGCTGGCCAAGCGGCGGCACGGCGCCGACCTGGCTGAAGATGTCTAGTGTGTTGAGCTCGTCCCAGTGCTCGACAAAACGGCCGTCCTTGACCAGCCAGATGTCGATCGAGCGCATGGCAAAGGCGTTGCCCGTCGCGGGATAGCCAAAGAAGTTCCCAGTATGCGTGCCCTCATAGCGGTAGCGGCCCACCACGCGCGTGCCGTCCGCCGAGACGAAGACATCTTCGGCGAACACCTTGAGGTCCGGCACGCCCGCGATGATCGCGCCGAAGGCCTTCTTGACGCCCTCCTGACCGGGCTCGGCGAAGGGGTTGTGGTTCACATAGCCGGGCGCGACGATTTCATCGAAGCGCGACACGTCGTGGCTGGACACGATCTCGGCGAACAGGTGGCCGAGCTTGACATGATCGGTTGACATCGGCGACTCCTCCTCTAAACGAGACCAATCAGTCTCGCATTGCCTAGATAGCGAGACTGCTAAGTCTCGTCAAGGAGCGTTCATGGCAAATGCGACCTCGCAACGACCCGGACGGGTTCTCGATCCCGCCAAGCGCGCGGCAATTCTTGACGGCGCGCGTGCGGTGTTCATGCGCGAGGGGTTCGCGCAAGGTTCGATGGATGCTGTCGCCGCCGAGGCCGGCGTGGGCAAGCAGACCATCTATCGCCACTTCCGATCGAAAGAGGCGCTGGTGGAGGCGCTGGTCGAGGCGATGTGTGCGCCGGAGGTCCTCCTGCCGCCGCCCAGCTCGCTGCCTGCCCGGGAGCGGCTGCGCGAACTGCTCCTCACGTTCGCGGCCGGGGTCGCTGGCGCGGACAGCGTCCGCCTTTACCGCGCCATTGTCGCGGAGGCGGACCGAATGCCGGGACTGGGGCGCCTTTTTTGGGAGGCGGGGCCGCGCCAGGTCCGCGCCGTGATCGCGCAGCTATGGGCGGAAAATCACGATGCCGCGACAGCGCCCATCGTCGCCGAGCAACTCGTCCAGCTCGCGCTGGGCGACGCGTATCAGGAGCTAGTCCTGGGGACCGGATCGCCCGCGCCCGAGATCTTTGAGCGCCAGATCGACGCGGCGCTCGCTCTCCTGCGACACTGACGTCCCGCCGGCCTCCGCACGCCGCTACGGGTGGGGCTGGATCCACCGCCTCGGATCCGCAGCCGGGTCCATGGACGGTGAAGCAGCGTCAGCCCGTGAGCGCATGCGCAATTCGTATCCGCCAGTTCGTGCCTCAATGGGCGTCAATCAGGATCGTTGATCCGGGGGCCAAGGGGATGAGCGCTCTGCGGAGATGGCGTCAATCGATCGAGACGATTGCGCCCGCGCAGCGTTCGATTTGTCGGGCGATATCCGGAGCGCCCGTCATTTCGCCAAAACTCCCACGCGTCAAAGGGCCAAACGCCAACAGGTCCGGATGCGCAACGCCGTCTCGAGAGATCACGCGGCTTTCCAGATCGACGGCGAGGCCGGTTCCGACTTCGTCCAGCCTGGCCAGTCCGCGATCGACAAGCTGACCGATCAGCGGCTCCTGTTGGACGTTCCTGCCGGGACCGACGCACAGCACGACCGCGTCGAACGACTGCGTGACGGGCGCCGCCGCTCTTCGGCGCAATGTCGCCACCAACTTTCCCTGCGCCGCATCGAGAGACGCGAGCCCGGCTTTGTCCACGACAAGCCGCCCACGCCGGCGCCAATCCTCCACGAGTTCGTGGAGCTGCGGCGCGATCCTGAAACGGTGAACCTCCCAGAACGGCAGGAGACGCTGCGCGACGCGACGCTGTTCGCGCGGCGGCAGAGCGCGCCAGATCTGGCGCAACTTGGATCGCAGGCCGTCCACGACAGGCTGCCAGCCGAAGCGCCCGCCATATTGACGGATCCGCCGCCGCGTCAATCGAAGCAGCCCGATCGCAGTGTCCGGCGCCGGTTCTCCCGCGAGAATGTCGATGTCGTCGACGAACAAGCCGTGCGGACGAGCCAGCAACCCACGGCGAGAGATGGCGGTGATCTGTCCCTGATGCCCGGCGTCGGATAGCGTGGCGATCGCATCCGCCATGGTCAGCCCGGTTCCGACAACGAGCACGCTGTGGTGCGCGCCGATCGCCGCCATCGCGTAAGGCGCCCAGGGGTTGCCGACGAAACCTGAATGCCGCAGCGCCGCTGGGCTGACCGGACACGGCAACGTCGGGCTCGAATGTCCGATGCACAGGGCGACCTTGTCGGCGGTCAATCGCGCTCCAGTCGACAGCTCCACCACCCAGCCCGGTCCGTCCGGATGGATCGCGACAGCCCGCGCACGATGATGACGCAACGCGTGGCGAAGATCACTTGCCGCCATCGTTCGCGTCAGCGTGTCGAGCACATAGTCGCCGAACGCGCCGCGCGCGACATAGTGATGGCCGCGCGAATCGGTGCTGGCGGCGTCGGGCAGCCGCCCGCTCTCATGCAGCCACCGCGTCAGATGGTCTGGGTCCTCCTTGAAGAGGCTCATCCGGTCGCTCGGCACGTTGATGCGATGAACGGGATCCGGCGTCCCATAGGCGATGCCGTGGCCGAGCTCGGAATTCGGTTCGACAACGTCGATCTCGAGCGGCCTTGTTGCGGCCCTCACCGCGTGGACGCTCAGCGCCGCGCCGGTGAACCCGCCGCCGACCACCACAAGACGAAGCGGCCTCGAATGCTCGGTCGTCATGCTTGCGAGGCTTTTGCGCTGTTGAGCGCGTCAATGGCCTGTTCAAAGCAGGCGACTGGCGCCTGGGCGACCCCGACCCCGATCCATCCCGTTCGGCCATCGCGATGCGCGATGCCGGTGTGGATATCCACCGGCTGATTGAGCGCGACGACGCGCTCGGCGTCGAGGCCAAGGCCGACGCCGGCCGGCCCGGCCAGCACCGGCGCGATGCGCGCATGCGCGTCGATAAATAGAGCGCGCATGCGCCGACCCGCCTCGATCGCCTCTAGCCAATTGCGGCCGGTCGCTCGGCTCAGCTCAGGGGCCGCGTGAGTGATCGCCCCGCCCAAGCCATAGGCCTCCATGATCGCGCTATCGCCGAGATCGGGCTGCGCATCCGTCTCGACGAAGGGCGCGAAGAGACCGCCCTTTGGGATCGTCGCCGGCGCCGTGAACCATTGCTTGCCGGCGCCGGCCACCCGAATGCCGCATTCAACCCCGTTGCGCGCCACAGCCGTCACGATCGACGAGCCGGCAACGCCGCTTGCCTGGTCGAGCGCAAGCTTCGCGGAGGCCATGGCGTAGTTGAGGAAATGCTGGGGATTGGCGAGCAACCAGGCCCGCACGGCGTTATCCAGCGAATCGAGGGCGCGCGTGAAGGCCGCCATTCCGCCGACATTGCGTTGATGCACGTCGTCGCCGAGCGCGACGCCCTCGGCGACAAGCGGCGTCACCGACAAGCCTTCGCCCGGCAAGGCGCGCGCCAAAGCCGGGCCGAGGACTTCGTCGAGCCATCGAAGGCCTGCGGCGACGGCTTCGTCATAGACGCCGAAGCGCAGCGCCTTGCGGCCCGCTTCTGCGAGCGTCGCGTACGTCACGCCGTCGCCGTTGCGATTTTCGACACGGACGAGCGCCTGACCGGGCCGCACGACGCCAGCCATCGGCGACACGACGCCAAGGTCGTGATTGGCGTGCAGCCTGATCTCGCCACTCAGGATAAGGCGCTGCGCTTCCTCGCGACTGGCCGCCCAACCCTCATGCAGAACGGCGCCGGACAACGCGCCCAGGACAGGGAGCGGAATCGCCGCCGGAGAGCGGAAAGGCGGTCCCGCATGCCCGAGTTCGCCCTCGCCGAGGCGCAGCGCCTCGCTGGCTTTCACAACCCCCGTGAGCATGGGATCGGCGTCGCCAATGCGCCGCACTGCCAATTGGTTCGCCTTTCGGCGCGCCGCGCTCTGTGTTTCGTTCGCAATCATGATCGCAAAGGTCCAATTCAGTGAGGCGTGCCGTCGGGTTCGGTCAAGCGATAGCTGAGGTCGCCCTCCGTGCCGGCGGCTTTGATCCCGCGCCAGCCGAGCGCGCGGCGATAGCTGCCGAGCCGACCCGAGGCGATCAGCTCTTGCTCGTCGACCGCTTCCCGCGCGTCCCTCAGCGGCGAGACGTAAAGCGCATCGACCGGACAATAGAGTTCGCAAAGGAAGCATGTCTGACAATCATCGAGCCGTGCGATGACAGGGACGTCGCCGGACACGGCGTCGAACACATTGTCGGGACAAGCCGACGACGCAGGCGTCGCACTTGATGCATCGCTCGGAACTGACGAGTTCGATCATGGCGCGCTCGCGGACGGACGGACCGATATCTCGTCGAGGCCGTTGATCTCGAGCGTGCGAGATTGCGCGGGGTCGACCGCTTGATGATCGCGGCGGCGATGGATGCCCCGCGTTTCGGATCTCGCGAGCGCGCCGGAATAAATCCATCGCGCGGTCGCAACCATCGCCGCCGCCTCGCGGTTGCGATAGAGCGCTTTGCGGTCCACGCGCGCGCCGCCCGTTCGGCGTGCGAGCCGCCAGGCGTCGTTCAACCTGTGCAGGGCGCCGCGCATGTCGTCGGCTTCGCGCTGAAAATTCCGCTCGAGCGGGAACATCTCCGCCTGCACGCCCTCGATGCACTCGGAAAGTTCGAGCGCCCCCTCGCCGGTAAGGCCGGCCTGTCCGAGCGCCGTCGCGGGCCGGTCGTGCAAGCGCGGACCAAGACCCTTCGCGTCAGCGGCGGCCGATCGTCCGGCCCAGGCGCCGGAGGCGATCGCCCAGGTCGAGTTCGGACCGCCGCCGCCGCTGACGGCGCCGACGACGGGTTCGCGCGAAGCCGCGTCGCCAGCGGCGTAGAGGCCGGGAACAGACGTCGCGCCGCCCGAGTCGGTCCGTAATCCGCCGACGCCGCGCACCGTCCCCTCATAGCGCAGCGTCACGGGAAAGCGCTGACGAAACGGATCAATTCCCTGCCGGTCCAGCGCCAGGAAAATGTTGGGCTGCCCTCGACGCAGCCCCTCCTGAATGTCGGGCGCGGCCTTGTCGATGACGGCGAACACCGGTCCTGCCGGCAGGTGTCGGGCGAGAAGCTCGAAGATGTCGCCGCCATCGAGTTCGCGGCCCCCGGCGTCCGTGAAAGTGGCCCAACTGTAGGGAAGATTTTTCGTGACGGTGGCGGCGACGTGCGAGACGCCATATTGGCCGGAGAACTCGAGTCCGGAGAGAACGGCGCCGGCCTCCGCGCCCATCAGAAGTCCGTCGCCGGTCAATCCGTAGGTGCCAAGCGCCTTGCTCATGAAGGCGCAGCCGCCGGTCGCGATGACGACGGAACCCGCGCGCACAGTCCAGCCAGCGCCGTTTCTGCGATCGACGCCTCGTGCCCCGACCACGGCGCCATCGCTATGCAGGAGTTCGAGCGCTGGACTGTGGTCGAGCAGCTTGACGTTCAGCTTGTGCAGCCGCCGACGCAGCAATTGCATGGTGTCGGGTCCGCGCAGATTGCCGCGCCAGAGCGCGCCGCGCTCGTCCCTAGGGAAGACGTAGCCCCATTCGGTCAGGCGATGCAATTTGGCGTGGGCCTCGTCGAGCATCCGCTCGATCCAGTCGCCGCGGGCGAGATCGAAACCTTTAGCCAGACGCCGCTCGATCACCTGCATGCGCGCGGCGCTGCTTGGCGCAACGTCAATGACGGCAGTATTGACGGCGGCCGTCGCACCGCTCGTGCCGACGCGCCCCTTGTCCGCCAGCGCGACGGTCGCGCCATGCTCGGCGGCCTCAATTGCCGCCCAAGCGCCGGCTGGCCCGCCGCCGAGCACGAGAACGTCGACTGCGAGAGAGACGTCCACGATCACGCCGACCTGTAGAGAACAAGATCGATCTCCACCAACGCGCCCCTGCCAAGCCGTGCAACGCCGATGGTGGTGCGGGAAGGAACCGCGTCGTCGTCGCGGAAATAGCGATGATAGACCTTGTTCAAGCCGTCAAAATCGCGATCGAAATCGGCCAGATACAGCCGGACGAAGACGGCATCCTTCAGCGAGTAGCCCGCCGCTTCGACGATGGCGACGAGGTTCTGAAAGGTCTGCTCGGTTTGCGCCTCGATCCCCTCCGCAAAAGGGGAAGCGGGCGCGGCTGGATCGGTCGGCAACTGGCCGGTGACGTGGAGCCATCCGTCCGCCTCGGTGGCGTGGTGGTACTTGACCCCGCGCGGCGGCGGCGGCGCATGGGGAACGAGGTGACGCTTGATCATCGTGCTGTTCGATCCGTTATGTCTAAGGGAAAACCGGTCACTCGTGGCCCTGCCAGGGAGCGACGAGACGCTGGAGCCAGCGCAACCCGAGGTCCATGACGATTGCAACGGCGGCGATCACCAGGATGCCGAGGATGACGACGTCGGTGACGAGAAAATCCGCGGCGCCCTTGATCATGAAGCCGAGGCCCTGGGTCGCGGCGACGAGCTCCGCGGCGACCAGCGTCGCCCAGCCCGTGCCCAATCCAATGCGCGTTCCCGAGAGAATGCTCGGCAGCGCATGCGGCAAAAGGACGAGAGTCACCACCTGGAGCCGCGAGGCGCCGAGCGCGCGGGCCGCATTGACGCGATCCTGCGACACCGAACGCAGGCCCTCGTTGGTCGCGATGATGATCGAGGGCAGGATGCCGAGCCCGATGACGAGAATCTTCGCCGTTTCGCCAATGCCGAACCAGATGATCACCAGCGGCAGATAGGCCAGCGGCGGAATTGGCCGATAGAATTCCAGCAGGGGCTCGATGACGCCCCTGGCGGTCTGGCTGAGGTTCATCGCGAACCCCAGGACGACGCCCGCGACGAAGGCGCCAGCGAGCGCCGCCAGCACGCGGCCAAGGCTGGCAAGACAATGCTGTAGAAGCGTCGCCCCTTCGAAGCCTTCGCTCGAGACCGCAAAGAACTTCGCGACGACGGCCTGCGGCGACGGCAGGAACATCGCCGGCGCGAGTTCGAGCTTGGCCGCGCCCCACCAGAGCAGAAGCACTGCGAGGCAGGTCGCGATCGAAACCTTGCCGACATAGGTCAATCGCCTGGCGGGACGGCGAGGCGTGGCCGGAGGCGACAGGCTCTCGGCCGCCGCCGGCGCGGAAAGCGACGTTTCGCTCATGCGGCGGCTCCGGCGAGCTGGCCGGTAGAAAAGACGAGCGCTTTGACCCGCTCCCGCATGGCGACGAACTCGGGCTGCGACTTGATTTCGCCGGCCTTCAAACCCGCCGCGAACTGACGGGCGAATCCGAGGTCGATGGAAGCGACGACGCGCCCCGGCCGCGGCGACATGACGAGCAGCTTGGTCGCCATGAAGACCGCTTCGTCGATGCCGTGCGTGATGAAAAAGACGCTCTTCTTCGTTCGCGCCCAGATGTCGAGAATGAGTTCCTGCATTTGCTCTCGCGTCAAAGCGTCCAGCGCGCCGAGCGGTTCATCCATGAGGAGGACGTCCGGGTCCGCCGTCAGCGCCCTCGCCAGTCCAACCCGCTGCCGCATCCCGCCCGACAATTGCCAGATGCGGCGATGCTCGACGCCTTCGAGGCCGACCAGCGCGAGCATGGCGCGGGCGCGCTCATGCCGCTCGCGGCGCGACGTTCCTTTGAGACGAAGCCCGAAAGCGACATTGTCGATCACGTCGAGCCAAGGCATCAGCGCGCCATGCTGAAAAACGACGCCGCGTTCCGCGCCGGGACCCTTGATCGCTCGCACGCCCAGGGTGACTGATCCCGACGTCGGCTGCAGGAATCCCGCCATGAGATTGAGCAGCGTCGTCTTGCCGCACCCCGACGCGCCGAGCGCCACCACGAAGCTGCCCGGCTCGACCACGACCGAAACACGATCGAGCGCGCTGACGCTTCCCGCGGCCGCCTCGTACCGCACGACGACGTTCCGGACATCAAGGACGGCCATCGCCATACCTCTCAAATAAGCGAGGGCCTCCGACACGCTGAGGCCCTCCAATTTCGTTGATTGATTTGGCGGCGGCTATTGGGTCGCGGCGGCCTTGACGAAATCCGGCGTGACGGTCGCCGCATAGCTCGGCAGGAGCGCGTCGACCTTCTTCTGATCCTTCAGGAAAGCGGCGGTCGCAGCGATCGCGTCGGCAGTGCCTTTGCCGAGCAGCGCGTCGGAAGCCTGCTCGTCGGCGAGCGGATAATAGGCGCCGTCGATCTCGTCGAAAATATCCTCGACCTTGGCGCCGTTGAAGTCTGCGATCTTCTTGGCGAGCGGCGTCCCCGCCTTGTAGTCCTCCGGATGGCTGCGGAAATGGGCGAAGCTGTCGAGCGTGACTTTCGCGAACGCCTTGAGCGCGTCAGGGTGCTTGACGGCGAAGTCCTTGCGGGTAATCCACGCCACGAACGTCGGACCGCCGAGCTTGGCGACCTCGGCGGAGTCGATCAGCACCTTGCCATTCGTCTTGGCGGCAGCGAGGACCGGATCCCAGACATAAGCGGCGTCAATGTCGCCGCGCGCAAAGGCCGCTGCGATCTCCGGCGGCTGCAGGTTGAGGATGTTCACCTTGGACTGGTCGACGCCGAAGTGCCTCAGGGCGAACAGCAGGCTGTAATGGCTGGTCGAAACGAACGGAACCGCGACCTTCTTGCCGACGAGATCCTTTAGCTCGTTGATGCCGGATCCGTTGCGAACCACCAGCGCCTCGGCCTTGCCGATGAGACCGGCGACCAGGAAGGCCTCGATCGGCGCGCCGCGCGTGACGCCGGCCGCCAGAGGGCTTGAACCGGCATAGCCGATGTCGATGCCGCCGGAAGCAAGGGCGGCGATGACGCTCGCGCCCGAGTCGAATTTGCGCCATTCGATCTTGCTGCCGGTCGCTTTTTCATAAGCGCCGTCAACGATCGCGGCATGCGAGGGATCGGGTTCGTTCTGGTAGCCGATCCGGATCGTGTCTCCGGCCGCTTGCGCCTGCACGGCGAACAGCGCCATCGCGCTTGCCGCCAGCATTTTCCCCAGAATCTTCATTTGCCATCCATTGTTGCGAGGCGGCGCCCGGAACGACCGGCGCTGTAGGAGCGTCGGCGCCGCCCAACAACGCCCTGGCGAGCTGGGGAAGTCAACTAAATCTACAATTTAGATGTTTTAATGCAACGCCCTCACGTTTAGAAGCGCGGCGCCGCGTGATGGAAACGGAGGGCCCTCATCCGGCGCTTCGCGCCACCTTCCTGAGGCGAATGCGCAGCATTCGTCCGCTCCCGCAAGCGGGAGAAGGGATTAAGCGGCGCCGCAAGCCCCCTCTCCCGCATAGCCCGTCGAAAGACGGGCGTCCTTTCGGACGCCCTAGCGGGAGAGGGTTGGGGTGAGGGTGAGAGGCAACGTGGTGATTGGCCAACATTTACGGACCTCGCGCAGCCAGCCGGCTATCGCCATGTCCAGGTCATTGTGGCCGCGAGAGGCGCGTCGGGGGTGACGATCCTGGGATTGGGCAGGTTCAGTGAATTTGGTGGCGCCGTCCACGGTTCGACGCACACGCCCGCCTCTTCCCTATCGTAGATGACCCAGTCCTCGCAGTCCGAGCCGACCGTGAGTTCCAGCACGCCCGGCCAACGCACGACGGGGTCCGCGCTGAGATCGCGGAAGCAATAATCCCATGGCCGCGGGACCGGAGCCGTAAGCTCCCCGCTCGGAAGGCCCGTGGCGTCATTGGCCCACATCGATCCCGGTCTGACGTCAAGCTCGAGTTCGGATCCGGCGAGGCGGCGCACGAACCAGGGATGCCAGCCGACAGCCGCCGGCATGACTTCGCGCGCATGCACCTCGATGCGGAACGTCGCTCGACCCGGGCTGAGCTGAGTGCGCTGCACCACACGACAGGGCCACGGCCAGGGGGCGCCGAGTTCGACGCTCAATTCTCCGTCGCCCGTGACCTGCCAAGGTCGATCGGTGACGAGACCATGCAAGGCGTGCGGTCCGCTGTTGGCGGGGAACCGATGTTGGGCCCCTCCGTAATTCAGGCGAGCGTCACGCAGCCGGCCGACCCACGGCGCCATGACGAAACTGCCGAAGTGGTAGATGTCGCTGCCGTTCGCCACCAGCAGTTCGTGATCGCGGACGCGGAACGAGGTCAGCCGGCCGCCGTCGGCTGGGTCGAAGGTCGCGGCGCAGTCCTCGGAGATGATCCGCATCATTGCGCCGTCCATCCGCCGTCGACCACGAGAACCGTTCCGGTGACCATCCGACCGGCGTCCGAGGCAAGGTAGACGATCGCGCTCGCGACGTCGTCGGTAAGGGCGAATGTGCCGAGCGGAATCTTGCCGAGAACAGAGGCTCGCATTGTGGGCTCATCCAGTATGGGCGCAGTGCCGGGCGTGTAGATGAAAGTCGGCGCAACGGCGTTCACCGTGATCGCGTCCTTCGCCCACTCGAGCGCGAGCGTCTTGGTCAACATGTTCAGGCCGCCCTTGCTGGCGCAATAGACCGCGGCGTCGGGAAGACCGACGAGGCCGCCTTGCGAACTGATGTTGATGATGCGCCCGCCCCGGGCCGCCGCCGCCATCGTGCGCGCGACAGCCTTGCTCATGAAGAACACGCCGCGCAGGTTCACCGCCATCATCTCGTCCCAGTCCGCCTCCGTGACGTCGAAAGCGGCGCGCGCGAAACCGAGGCCCGCATTGTTGACGAGAACGTCGATGCGGCCGTGCGCGGCGACGATGGCCGACACGGCTTCGTCAATCGACGCGACGTCCCGCACGTCAAGCCGCTGGGGATAGACGGTGAAGCCGCGAGATTGCGCCTCGGAGGCGATCGCAGCAAGGTCGGTGTCGGTGCGCGCCGTCGGGACGATGATAGCGCCGGTCTCGGCGAGCAGGCCGACGAGTTCGCGCCCAATCCCCTTCGAGGCGCCGGTGACGACGACGACGCGCCCGCTGAGATTGAAGCGCTCCTGAACCGCGGACGGGTTCGCCCCGGGGTTTTCCCTGGTCGTTGGAGTTCGTTGATCGTTGCCAGTTGACACAGCGCCTATCCTTTTTTCAACGGGTGCAATCGCCACAGCATCGCGCCGCCCGCGATCAGCCTTGCGCGACGAGCTGGGTCACACGCTCGAGGTCGACGTCGGCGGTCGAGAAACGACCGGTGACGCGCCCGCGCGCAAGCACGACGATATCGTCGGCCACAGACAAGGCTTGCTGCAGGTTGTGCATGATCAAAATGACAGCCTGTCCCGCGTCTCGCGCGCGCCGGACCTGATCGAGCACCTGCTCGGTTTGGCGGACAGCCAGCGCCGCGGTCGGTTCGTCGAGGATCAGGCACCGCGAGCCGTAAGCGATCGCCCGGGCGATGGCGACCGCCTGTTTCTGGCCGCCGGACAGCGTCGCCGCCGGGTCGCCGAGCCGGCCGCGCAGACGCACGCCGAGCGTGGTCAGCGCGTCCTGAGTAATGCGATCGGCTTTGCCCGCGTCATAGATGCGCAGCGGGCCGAAGCGCTTGCACGGCTCATTGCCGAGCACCATGTTGCGCGCGATCGACATCAGGTCGCACACGGCGAGGTCTTGAAAGACCGTCGAGACGCCGGCCGCGCGCGCGTCGTGCGCGCTCCGCAACGTGACTGGGCGCCCGTCAACCTCCACCGAACCGGATGTCGGCTGGTGGACGCCCGAGAGGATCTTGATCAGCGTGCTCTTGCCCGCGCCGTTGTCGCCCAAAAGCGCGAGCACCTTGCCGGCGTGCGCCTCGATGGAAATGTCACGCAGCGCCGTCACCGATTGGAAGCTCATCGTGACGCCGCGCAGCGCAATCACTGGCGCGGTTCCGGAGGGTTGGGTTCGGGCTCGCGCGTCGTTGATGACGGGACCGACTTGGCCGGGCGGCGCCGTTGCGTCGGCGACGGCGATCGGCTGGTCGACAGCGCTCCGATCCGGCCTCATCACGAAGCGATCGATGACAGTCCGATTGATCAACACGGCGACGAGCACCACGACGCCGAGGAAGATGTTGACCCAATAGCCCTGCAACCCGATTAACAGCAGGCCGTCATTGACCATGGCATACATGAACGCGCCCAACACCGTGCCGATCACGCTGCCGTATCCGCCGGTCAAAAGCGTACCGCCAATCACCGCCATCGCGATTGCGATCAACTCCCAGCCGACGCCGCGATTGGCGTCGATCGAGAAATATTGGACCGCGACCACGACTCCCGCGATACCGGACGTAAGGCCCGACAAGGCGAAGAGCGTGACCGTGGTGCGGGCGACCGGGACGCCGAGGTTCTTTGCCGCGGTGGGATTCTGCCCGATCGCGAACGTCCAGTTTCCCATCCGCGTGCGCAGCAGCAGCAGCGTCGCCAGAACCGCGACGACGAGGAACCACAGCAACGACATCCGATAGCCGAACAGGTTCTTGCCGGCGATGATCTGCGCATATGCGGCGGGAAACTTGACGACGACCGGGAAGCCGCTCGTGTTCATCGTCAGGATGCCGCGATAGACGAGCGACGTCGCGAGCGTGATAATGAACGACGGCAGGCCGCTGCGCACCTGAATGACGCCGTTGATCGCTCCGAGCAAAGCGCCAAAGGCGAGCGTGCAGAGGATCGTCACGATTGGCGGCAGTCCGAGGACATTGCCGAAATAATACATCGCCCAGCCGGTCAGGCCGACGATCGTGCCGACCGAGAGGTCGAAGTGGCCGCCGATCATGAGCATGGTGACGCCGACCGCGACGATGCCGTACTGGGCGGCCAGGCTGGCGACATTGACGCCGTTGTCCTGGGTGAGGAAGAGATCCGGCCGCAAGCTCGAAAAGACCGCGAACGCCACGACCAGTCCGCCGAGCGCTGCAAGTTCGGGACGTTGCAGCAGACGGCGAAACGAATCGAGGATGCGGAATGCCGCACCGCGGGAAGCGGCGCGCGAGCCTGGGCCGGTATCTCCAGTCATTGTTATCGAACCCCTGCGGCGGCCAGTCCGGCGACCGAAGCCGCGGTCGTCTTATCGACGATTTGCGGTCCGGAGAGGAAGTAGTTCGCCTGGATGAGACCGTAGCGGATGTAGTGAACCATCTCGAGCACGGAGATGTAGCCGCGCCACCATCCTTGCTGATCCATCGTGAAGTCGAGATCTCCAGCCTGAATCATTGCGACGATTTCCGGGCTGACGTCAAAACCTGCGGTCTGCAGAGGTCGCCCGACGGCTTTCTTGGCGGCGACAATGCCGGATGTCGCGGTCTGCCCCGTCGCGACGACGGCGTCGACGTCCGGATGCGAGCGCAAGTAGGCTTCGACGATCGACGCCGTCTTACCCGGATCCGGATCGCCAGCGACATGGTCGTACTTCTTACCCTTCGCCTTCGCGACCTGCTCCATGCCCGCGCAGCGCTGCGTCTGCGTGCCGTCGCCGACATCCTCCTGGAGGCAAATCATCGACTTCGCGCCCTTTTCGACGAACCGGTCCGCCGCCATCTGGCCGGCGGCGTATTCGTCGGCGCCGACCCTGGAAATGTAAATGTCGTTCGGATCGCGCAGCGGCTGGTCCTTTACGCTCGGCGCGGGATTGAAGGCCACCGCGATGCCTTTGTCCTTCGCCTCTTTGGCGACAGCGTCCAGATCGCCGATGCCGAGGATCAGGATACCGTCAGGCTTCGCGGCGATGGTCTCTTCGATTTTCTCGGTGTACGAGGCCAAGTCGACGCTCGAGGGATAGACGTACTTGATGTCGACTCCGAGGTCCTTCCCGGCCTGTTGCGCGCCGTTGTTCAGCACGCGGAAAAAACCGGAGCTCGGGTCCGCCAGCCCTTCTATGTAGATCGTCAGGTGCTTGCCCTTCGTCAGGTCGCCTGGGTAGTTCGTCGAACTCGGCTGCCGCGCTCCAGCTTGGCGACGTCGCCACCGCCGCCAGCGATAGCATCGTCACGAGCGCCGCCTTGATCTTCATCCCAGGGGCTTTTGTCCCGAAGCCAGTTTCCATGTGCTGATCCTCCCTTTTACGAACTTAGGCCATCTTATCTTGCGCCGACTCGGGCCAGCTCTTGGACCAACTTATCTTGCCGATCCGCGCCAGCGCCCTCCGCTAGCGCATGTCGCATTTTGTCGAAGCAATCCAGATCGCTAGCGGAGCGGGCAATGCAGCCGCGGAGCAGCATGGATTGCTTCGTCGCTACGCTCCTCGCAATGACGATCCAACATAATGCAGACGCCTCTAAGGAGTTCGCACGTCGCGCTCTACGAGTTCGGCTTCCAATATGACATGCGGGGAATGCTCCCTGCCGACGACGCAGTCGATCAGCAGGCGAGCCGCCTCGCGACCGATCCGATAGGCCGGCTGGCGCACGAGCGACAGGTGTGGATGGAGTTGCAGCGCCCACGGGAGCTCGTCAAACCCAATGACGTTGACTTCGTCTGGGATCGTGACGCCTCGTTCCTGGAGAGCGCGCAGCGCCCCGACCGCCATGCGGTTGTTCGTGACAAAGAGTCCGTCCGGCCGCTTTTTCTGATCGAGAATGCGATTGGCGGCTTCGTAGCCGCCGTCTTCCATGTAATTGGAGTAAACAACCAGATGCGGATCGGTGGTCTGCTCGGCGGCCTCGATAGCGCGGAAATATCCGTCGAGCCTGTCCTGCGCGGTCGAATTGTCGCGCGGTCCGGTGATGCACGCGATCCGCTTGCATCCTCTGCTTATGAGATGTCTCGTCGCCAGGGCTCCCGGCTTCCTTATTGTCGACGAGCACGGAGCCCGAAGCGGCGGGAAGAGCCATGTCGACCGCAATAACCGGCAATCCGCGCGCAATCAGATCAGAAATATTGGTCTTCGGGGCCGAGGCCGGGCTGATGATGACGCCCGGACGCATTCTGATCGGCGACCACTTTCAGGTATTCGCGTTCCTTTCGGATGTCTCGATCCGCGTTGCACAGAATGACCGAATACCCAGCCGCGCGAGCGGCGTCTTCGACGCCTCGACAGATCGCCGTATAGAATGGATTTTCAATATCCGTGACGATCAGCGCAATCACTTGGGTGGATCGGCGGCGCAAGCCCCGCGCGAGGAGGTTAGGCCGATAATTCAGCTTCTTGACCGCCGCGAGGACCAGCTTCCGCGTCTTTGGATCGACCTCCGCCGAGCCGGTGAGCACACGGGACACCGTGGCTGCCGACACTCCGGCCTCCCGCGAGACATCCAACATCCTAGCCACGAAATTTCACCCCCGAACCTTATTGCGGCGACTTCCCTCAAACCGCCGTCGCCGCAATAAACACAACGCGTCAGCGTGCCAGCCAAGCGGTAAGTTGGCGCCAGAATGTCGAATAGTGACGCCAGGCGATAAATTCCGGGCTCCCCCAGTGCGGCGAACAATCCGAGGCGAAGGCGGCGACGCGTCCCGAGCCGTGCTGACCGACGACCAGGAGCGGATCGTGCCCCACAGAGAGGATCACTTCGCTGCCAGGCTTTGCCTTGAACTGGTTGTAGCCGAGGAAATACGGCCACTCGCCCGAAACGCCCTCCAGGATCGCATGATCCTGGACGACGGCCGGAATGACGCCTTCCGGCTCTTCAATTCGATCGTCGTGACGCGCCACCTCCACGGGCAAAACCTCAGCAAGTGGCGTCGACGCGTAACGCGCTCGGCCTTCGAAGCCGGCAAACGACATGTAACCGCCGACCATAAGCAGGCCGCCTCCCTGCTCGACGAATTTAGCCAGGGAACGCAGTCTGTTCGGTCGGCGTTGTCCCTGAACGAACACAGCGTGGGGAAGCAAAAGCGAATCGGCCGGGATGTCGCTTAAGATCACAGCGTCGAATCGACTGCCGAGCTCTTCCGCCGAATAGGGAAAGCTTTCCACGGCCTCGTGGTTGCGCAGATACGTAACCTCAAATCCAGCAGCGCCAAGGGCGGCGAGCAAATCCCTTGCTCCCTCCTCATAGCCGGACGTCGTATAGGAGTTCGCCCCCTTGGTGTGAACCGCGTAGGTGTTCCAGCTCTCACCGGCGAACAGTATTCTCTTAGCCATCGACGTTTTTGCCTTAAGTTGATTGTGTCGCATTGAGAGCGGGCCCACAGCCCGCTCGGAACCGATCAGGGCTAGATGCTGGTGGAGAGGAATCTCTCAATGGCTTCTGCGTGGGCGACGACTTCAGCCAATTCGACAGCCTCGTTGATTTTATGGATGCGAGAGACGTCACCCGGGCCGAAGATGACCGTGGGGGTCTTGAGATGCCTGCTGATCAGCCGTCCGTCCGAGCCCGCGGGAAACCCCCTCGGGCTTACCTCCGTGCGGCCTAATGCATGCGCGAGCGCCTTGATCGGCGCCAGCGCCGGATCGGTTGAAAACGGCTTCACATTGTGAAGCTCGCGGACTTCCAGAGTGATCCGCGGATCTTGCCTTGCCCGCCATGCCGCGATGAGCGCGTCGGTTTCCGGCTCAACCAGCGCCTCGTCGTCCGGGTGGTATGTGAAGCACACTTCAAGCTCGCAACTCGCAGCCACGCTCGTCGCGCCGATGCCCCCGTCAAGACGCCCGACGTTCACGGAAGTGGGGCTAAGCAGCGGATGCGGTTTTCGGTTGGGCATATGCGCCCACTTCCCGAGCTCGTGCGCGAGATCGATCGCCGCCTCAACCGCGCTCACGCCCTTATGCTTCATGTTGGCGTGCGCCTGGACTCCACGAAACGAGTAGGACACCGCCCGGCTGCCGATCTGACTGGTGGCGATCTCCACGCTCGTCGGCTCGCATACGACGGCGAAATCGGGACGCCGTCCTTGGATGATCAGTTCATCGACGCAGGCGAGCGTTCCCGTTCCGCCGCCGTCCTCCTCGTCCGGTACGGATTGGATTTCTACGGTGTTTCGCAGCGTGCCCGCCGCTTTTGCGCGCGCGACGCCAGCAATCGCGCCGACCACGCCCGCCTTCATGTCCGCGGAGCCGAGACCGTTCATCCAGCCGTCGGTTACGCGCGGCTCGAGCGGATCGATAGCCCAACCCTCGACCGCCGGAACGGTGTCGGTGTGGCCATTGAGCACGATGAACGGAGCATAGGCCGGTCCGCGCCATGAACCCACCAGCGCGAACATGCCCTCGGTTGGCGTCGGCGTCTCAAATCCATAGCGATCGCGCAGCCTCGCCGCATCGACCGGGACAGTGCGCACCTGATCGGCGCCCGCCTCGATCATGAGTTCCCTGACGATCGCCTGCGCCGCCGCTTCTTGGCCTGACAGCGAGCTTGTCGAGACCAGCTTGGCCAGCGCTTTCTCGATCCATTCCGCATCCCCGATCACGTTGTCTTTCCCTGGCGAAAGCGGTCCAGAAGAACCGCAAGAATGATAATTGCCCCCGAAAGGATTTGAATAATAAAGGAGTTCACGCCCATCAGATTGAGGCCATTCTGCAGGAAGGCCAGAATGAGCGCGCCGAACAGCGTGCCGAATACGCTCCCCCGCCCCCCGAACAGGCTCGCGCCGCCGAGTATGACCGCGGCGATCGCGTCAAGTTCCATTCCCTGCGCAGACGTCGGCAGACCCGCCCCTAAGCGGCCAAGCAGGACGACTGCCGCGACGCCGCAGAACGCGCCGCTGATGACGAACACGAGGAATTTGGTGAAGGCGACCGGCACGCCGGCAATGTGGGACGACGTTTCGTTGCCGCCGATGGCGTAGATGTGCCGTCCGAAGACCGTTTTGGAAAGCAGGAGGGCAACGAGAACGAATACGACGATCGACACGATCAGCGGCAGAGGCACGCCGCCAGCAACGCCGAAACCGAGATAGCGCACCCCATCGGGCACGCCCGCGATCGGGTAGCCGCCGGTGAAGGTGAGCGCGGCGCCGCGAAGCACCGTCATCAGGCCTAAGGTGACAATGAACGAATTGATCCGCGCCCAGGCGACCAACCCTCCTTTGATCGCGCCGATCAGTGCGCCCAACGCGATCATCGCAAGCACCGTCGTCGGCGCGTTCAGGCCGACATTCGCACTTAGGCTGGCGCCGACCACCGTGCACAAGGCGACGGCGGACCCCACGGAGAGATCGATATTTCCCGAGAGGATGACCATCGTCATTCCGCACGCCACGATGACCAGCACCGAAGCCTGCCGCCCGACGTTCAGAAGATTGCTCGCGGTAAGAAACTCCGGCACGAGCAACGCGAGCACGGCGGCGATGATCAGAAGCGCGGCCAACGCGGTTCCGCCGAACGAGTCGCTCCGCAGGAAGATCGATCGAGCGGAAAAAGCGACAGTACGTTTGTTTGCGCTCGACACGGTCATGCCGCCACCGCCGTCATCGCTCGCAGCAAAGTCTCTCTGTTCATGTCTTCTCGTTTGATTTGCGCGACCGACGCGCCGTTCCGCATAACGAAGACCCGATCCGCCAAGCCCAACACCTCGTTGAGATCGGACGATACGATCAAACAAGCGCCGCCCGAGGCGGCGTAATCGTCGAGCAGCCGGTAGAATTCGGCGCGGGCCCCCACGTCGATGCCGATCGTCGGCTCGTCGATGAGCAGCAGATCCGTCGAACGCGAAAGCCAGCGCCCAAGAACGACCTTCTGCTGATTGCCGCCGCTCAATGTGCCGACGCTCACCGATGCATCGGCGGCCTTTATGCGAAGGGACCCGATGACCTTCCTGACAACGCTTTGTTCGCGGCCCGACGACATCAGCCCCATTCGCGCGAGCGAGCGCTCGGCGCCGAGGACGACATTTGCGGAGACTCCCAGCTCGAGCACCAATCCTTGCTGCTTTCGATCCTCGGAGACAAATCCGAGCCCGGCGTTGATACAGTGCCGAGGCGAGATCGGCGTGAACGCCTTCCCTTTGAGCAAAATCTCGCCGCCGTCGAAGCCGTCCAACCCAAAGATCGCTCTGAGAAATTCCGTGCGGCCCGATCCAACGAGGCCGGCGATGCAGACGATTTCGCCGCGACGAACGGTGAGGTCGACCCCATTGAGCCTGGACGAGCGCAGTCCGGAGACGCGGAGCACTTCTTGATCTGCTGGGACGCGGTTGCGGGGGTAGCCGTCCGCGAGCGTTCGGCCGATCATATGGCGCACGACCACACCGACGTCCTTCAGCCCCATTTCATGCGCGACCACGGCGCCGTCCCGCAAGACGGTTATTTCATCGCTGATCGCAAGAGCCTGCTCGAGATCATGGCTGATATAGACAATTGCGTACCCGTCGCCTCGAAGACGACGGATCTGGCTGAACAGCACCTCGCACTCGGGCGGGGTCAGCGAGGTCGTCGGCTCGTCGAAGATGACGAGACGCGCATCGCGCCCGATCGCCCTGGCAATTTCGAGAAGCTGCTGCGCGGCGGGGCTGAGGTCTCTCACCGGTGTGGACGGATCGAGACTCAGACCGACGGTGGACAGCAACGCCTTGGCGCGCTCATTCCAGTCGCTGCGCCGAAAGGCCGACGAAGTTCGCCCAAGGCGGCCAAGAAACAGGTTCTCCGCCACCGAGAGGTCATTGACCAATGTGCGATGCTGATGAACCACCGCGACGCCTTCGCGCTCGGCATCGACCGGCGCACGCAGACGGACGGGCCGCCCCTCGAAGAGAATCTGGCCCCCGTCGGGCGAATAGATTCCGCTGACGATTTTGACCAAGGTCGACTTCCCCGCCCCATTCTCGCCGAGCAGGGCGTGAACCCTGCCCGGAAAGAAGGAGATGGAGACATCGCGTGTGGCGACGACGCCAGGGAAGGTTTTGGTGACGTTACGCAGTTCGACGAATGGCGCAGGGTTTGTCATGCGGCATTTTCTCCCGCGCCATTCGCTTCGCTGTTACTTCTTCGCGTAGTTCGCGTAGTTGGACTTGTCGACAAGCACCACCGGAACCGGGATCAGCTTGTTCACCTTCTCGCCCTTCAAAACCGCTAAGGCCGTTTGCGTAACGACTTTGCCGATCTGAACAGGATCCTGCGCCACCGTCGCCTTGAAAGCCGAGTTGCCCTTGGCGATCTCCGCGAGGCCCTCGCTGCTCGCGTCGAAACCGATGATGCTCACCTTGTCCTGGCGACCGGCGGCGTTGACCGCTTGCAGCGCGCCGAGCGCCATCTCGTCGTTGACGGCGAAAATTCCCGTCACGTTCGGATGCGCCTGAAGCAGATCCTCCGCGACCGCTTGCGCTTTTTCGCGCTTCGACTCGCCGCTCTGGCTCGCGACGATCTTAATGCCGGGAGCGATCTCGGCGAGCTTCGCCGCAAACCCTTTTTCGCGATCGACGACCGAGGTGATCGCCGGATTGTCGATAACGAGAACCTCGCCCTTATTGCCGAGCAGATTTGCCATTTTCTGCGCCGCCAATTCGCCGCCGAGATGATTGTCGGAGGCGACGTGAGCGATTTGGCCCACATCCTTCGTGATCGCGATATCGACGGTGATGAGCGGAATATGCGCGCTCGTAACGAGCCTGGCTTCGGCTTCGGCGGCGGTCGAATCGATCGGCACGAGCGTCACCAGATCGACTTTCTTCGCGACAAAATCCTCGATTTGCGCAGTTTGCGCGGCGAGATCGCCATTGGGATCTCGGAAATCGAAGACGATCTTATTGCCGCCCTCCGCCTTCATGCCCTTCTCGATGTCCTGGTAGAATTCGAAGCTACGGCTGTAGGTGGTGGCGCCAACCTTGTAGGCGTCCGCGGCCGATGCGAAGCTCAGCGAGCCTGTCAACACCAGTATGCTCGCAGCAGTCGCCGTGATGGGTCCGAATCGCATTTTCGACGCCTCCCTTGTTTCGCCCTAGACAGGCCGTGCCTGCCCGGGCGGATTAGTCTGGGCATTGTGAAATCGATTACATGCGCTGTCAAGATGAAATCGATTACAACTGTAGAGCGACTCCGACCGCCTCGTGCGCGCGAATGGCGTCGCGGCACGGTCTGGAGCGCGTTACGCCTTGTCCGAACCAACGCCGTCATTGCGAGCGCGCGCGAAGCAATCCAGCGGCGCCAAGCTAGCGATGGATTGCTTCGTCGCTTCGCTCCTCGCAATGACGAGCCGACGGAATTGCAGACGGATCTCAGCCGGCGTCCCGCAGAGGCTTCACGCGCTCGACGAGCGCTCGCACTCGCTCGAGCTCCACAGGATTCCACCATACGCCGTCGACCTTCAGGCTCGATCCGATGATGGCGCCGTCGAGGGCGCCCAATATCTCCGCGGCGTTGGCCGGGGATACGCCGCTGCCGGCGATGATCGGCAATCTCGTCCCTTCCCGGATGCCGGATATCTCAGACTCCGGCACAGACTCTCCCGTCCGATTGCCCGTCGCGATGGCGACGTCTGCGTCGTAGAATTCGACATCCGCCGCCTGCTGGCTCACCGGCCGGTCGCCGACAATTGCGTGGGAGCCGTGCTTGACATGAACGTCGGCGAAAATCGCCACGTCTTCGGCCCCGATCTGCCGGCGATAGCGCAGCGCCTTTGCGCTGTCGCCCTGGATGAAACCCTCGTTGCTGACGTAAGCGTTGACCCATTGGTTGACACGAATAAAGCGCGCGCCGCTCGCCTTGGCGACGGCGAGCGCGCCGACGGAGCTATTGGCGAGCAGGCTGATGCCCACCGGCACGCCGACGCTGTCGACGACGGCCTTCGCGACGGTCGCCATCACGGCGATGATTTCCGGGCCGATCTCATCGGGGCGCAGGAAGGGGATGTCGCCGTGATTCTCCACCAGGAGTCCGTTCATGCCGCCTTTGACATAGGCTTCGGCGTCGGCGACCGCTTGATCGATGATGGCGGTGACCGTTTCGCCGCGATAGCGGGGGGCGCCAGGCAGCGGGCGGAGATGAATATCCCCGATGAGCGGCTTCCTGATCCCGAAGAGGGTGTCGAGCAACGAAGGTCTTGACGCGGAAATGGGCATAGAACTGACGAACCTCAAATGGTGTGGGGGAACGGACGCGCCGCGGACATAGCGCATACCAGCCGATCGTTTCGCTCTTCCTTGGTCGGCTGATGGGTCGCGAGGGCGCCGCAGGCTTCGACGATGTACGAGGCCGATACGGTCGCCATAGCGGCGCAGGTGACGAGAGGACGGCCAGCGGCGAGACCCGCGACGAAGCCGCCGCAATAGCCGTCGCCGGCCCCGGTCGTGTCGACGACTTGGGCTGAAAGCGCCGGCACATAAGTCAACACGCCGGTCGTGGCCTCGCAGACGAGCGAACCGCGTTCGCCGAGCTTGGCGACCATGTGGCAGCCATAGATCTCAGCGTTTTGGATAAGCCATCCCTCGATGCTGGACGGGCGCCAGATGCGCTCGATCTCAGCCTCGCTCGGCAGGAAGGCCGTCAACTGCGAGAGGAAGCCGAGGTCGCGGTATGCGCTCGCATCGATGAAGTCATCCGCGAGGATATCCATTGTCACGACCGGGCGCTGCGAGAGCGCGGCAAGTCGCTTCGCATTGGCGAGGGAGCTTTCAGGCCCCTGGGGCGCAAGGTGGAATGCGCGAGCTCCCGCATACGCATCGGGGAGCGGCCCCCGCATGGCGTCGAGCTCGATCGCATTCGTGGATGACAGCTTGGGAACTTGCTGTTTGTGGACTTCGGATTCGTGCAGGAGCCATAGCTCCAGGCCGTTGCCGTCGGTTTGGCCGACGCCCGCAACGTCAATGCCGCGCGCCTCGACCTGACGGCGCGTCTCGGCGAAGTGCGGCCGTCCGGCAACGGAGTGTATGCCGACGCTGTCGCTCCAGATGCGAGCGCCTACCGCCGAATAGAGCGCGCCGCCGCCTCGAACCGCCAGCCGACATGTCCCGTCGGTCAGGACGATGTCGTCGACCGTCAACCATCCAATCGCGGCGATGTCGATCACAGCGCGCCACCCGCGTCGCACAGCTTGCGTATGATCGGCTGCAGCAGCGACGCATAGACAAGCGCCTTCGAGAGATCGACGATGTCGGACAATTCCGCGCGCGGCTCCGCATTGTCGAAATGGCGATCGAAGCCGGGAAAGCCGACCAGCAGAATGTTCGGCGTCTTCAGGAGCACGCTGACGTCATCGCTGCGCGATGTGTAGGCGTTGTTGGATTCCTGCACCTTGACGCCGACTTGCTCGACGAGGCGAGCAAGATGTCGCGCGAGCGCGTAGAGGGGCGGCGGCGTCACGGCTCCGCGCGCGAGGCTGGAGAATTCGCTGAGCACCGCGCCTTCGCCGAGTCGCGAGGTGCTTTCGGGCCCCGGCGGCTTCGCGCCTGCGCCTCCGCCGGCCTGCTGCATGTCGGCGACGATGGCGAGATCGGGCGCCGCAAGCTGGCTTATAATGCGCGATCCGCCGCGCCCCATGACCTGGTTGCCGGACCCGTGCGGCCCTTCTTCTTCGTCGGGGAACGCCAACATCGCTTCGATCCCAGCCTCGGCGAGGATCGGCGCCGCGACCGCAAGCGCCGCAACGCCGCCGGCGTTGTCGAAATGGCCGGTCCAATTGCCGGCCGCGGAAGGCCGGCATTCCGCGATCGGAACGACTCGGTCGCCTCGCTGAAGACTGGCGGCCTGGTCGGCGCAAACGAAGAAGGGAACGCCGTTCTCAAGATTCGATCTGCCCCTCGGCGGCGACAACATAGCGTCCCTGTCGCAGATCGAAGCGATAGGCGCGCGCCGGGCGGCTGCCGTTCTCGGTCAGATGGTAGCAGAACGGCGTCAGCGGATATCTGCGATCATCCAGCGACTGGACGAGATAGCTGATCGTGTCGAGATGGGCGAAGTACCAGAGCGGCTTGTGCTCCGACCCCGTGCCGGTCAGCATGACCGTGCTCGCCGTGTTTTGGAAATTGGGCTCGAGCCTCACCTTTTCCCCGCGGACGCCGTCGCCTCGAAGGAGATCGCGCAGCACGGGCGCGCGCATCGCGCTCGCAGCCGTCGACGGCGCCGGAGTGTCCGCGATCGCGGTGAGATATCGAGCGACCCGTTCGGAGGTGATGTGAGCATCGACCGCAGGCCTAAGTGCTGCAATCTTGCCTGCGAGGCCATCGAACTCCATCGCAGGCCATCCGGCGCCGAGCATCGTGTGCGACGTCATGTGCGGTCCTTCCGCGACATGATGTAGACGGCGACGACGATCAGCGCGCCCTTGAAGAGCTGCTGAACATAGGGGTCAACGCCAGTCAGGTTCAGAATGTTGGCGAGGACGCCGATGATGAGCGTGCCAAGGAACGTGCCGCCGACCGAACCCCTGCCGCCGAAAAGAGAGGTGCCCCCGACCACGACCGCTGCGATCGCATCCAGCTCATATCCTTGACCGGCGATCGGCGTTCCAATGCTGAGTTGCGACGCGTAGACGAGACCCGCCAGACCCGCCACTCCTCCGGATATGACGTACACGATCGTCTTGTAGGCGCGAACGGGAACGCCGGATAACCGCGCGGCTTCCTCATTCGAACCGATCGCGTAGACGCTGCGGCCGAACGGCGTCAGGAACAGGATCAGGCCGCTTACAATGAGCGCCGCGACCAGGATGAGGGATGGGATCGGAACGCCGAGCAGATAGCCGTTGCCGAGATTGTAGAAGGCCTCGTCCAGGATCGGGACCGGCGTGCCCCCGGTATAGATGAAGGCGAGGCCGCGCGCGAAGGAGAGCATGCCGAGCGTCATGATGAACGGAGGGATGCCTGCTGCGGCAACCCCGAGGCCATTGACGAGGCCGGCCAACATCGCGGCGCCGAGTCCAACAGGGATAGCGACCGCCATGCCGAATTTGTCGATCAACCCGGCATAGAGCACCACCGAGATGCCGAGGATTGAGCCGACCGACAGATCGATGCCGCGCGTCAGGATCACGAAGGTCATGCCGATCGCCAGGATGCCGACGATCGCCACCTGCCGCAGCACATTGAGAAGGTTGGGGATCGTCAAGAAGCGGTCGGACAGCAGCGACGCGGCGATGACGAGGATGACCAGCGCGGCAAGGACTCCGACGCGCCGCCAGGCTCTGACGATGGAAGCGACGTCGGGACGAAATTGAGAGACAGCGCTCATGGCGTGGGCGATCCGGCTTTCTCGGCCGAAAGGGCGGCCGCTCGCATGATGGTGGTTTCGTTCGCTTCCGCGCGTGACAGCGTCGCTGCGACGCGGCCGTTGCGGAGCACGACAACGCGATCGGAGAGTCGCAACATCTCCTCCATTTCCGATGAAATCAGGATGACGCAAGTTCCGCTCGCGACGAGCGTGTCGATGAAGGCGTAGATCTCGTGCTTGGCCCCGATATCGACGCCCCGGGTGGGCTCGTCGAAGATGACTATGCGAGGCTCGACCGCGAGAGCGCGGCCGAGCAGGATTTTCTGCTGGTTGCCGCCGCTGAGGGTGCGGATCTCGGTCTCCATGCCGGACAGTCGAACGTCGAGGCGCTGGATCACGCTCGCGACGTAGGCGCGCTCGCGCGCCAGTTGGAGCAGCCCGAAACGACGGAACCGCGTAAGGTTCGAGATGGTCGCGTTCTCGCGCACGGGCCGGTTCGGCAGGAGCCCAAACGCCTTCCGGTCCTCGCTCAGATAGGCGATGCCGAGGCGCGCCGCCGCGCGCGGGTTGCGTAACCTGACCTGGCGGCCGAACACTTTGATCGAACCCGACGCCGGCTTCGTAATTCCGACGATGGCTTGAGCGACCTCTGTCCGGCCTGCTCCGACAAGCCCCGCGAGTCCGACAATCTCGCCCTCCCGGGCGGAGAACGAGATGTCCTCGAACTGTCCCGGCAGAGACAGATTCTCGACCTCGAGCGCAGGCGCGCCGGACTTGCGGGCTCGGGCGACATGGGGCGGGAAATCGCGACCGATCATCTTCGACACCAGCCAGTCCTGGTCGATCGCCGCGACGGGACTGGTCCCCGTCTTTCGGCCATCGCGCAGGACCGTCACTGTATCGGCGATCTGGAAGATTTCCTCGAGATGATGCGAGATGAACACGATGCCCAGGCCGTCCGACTTCAGCCTTCTGACCAGCTCGAACAGGGTGCCAACTCTGGTCTCATCGAGAACGGCGGTCGGCTCGTCGAGAATCAGCACCTTCGCCTTGAACGAGATCGCCTTTGCAATCTCGACCATCTGCTGCTGAGCGATGCTCAACTCGCCCACTGGCCGGCGCGGGTCGATGTCGATCGCAAGTCGCTTCAGGAGGTTGCGCGTCTCCGTGCGGACATAGGCGCGGTCGACGAGGCCCAAACGGTTGCGGGGAAAATGGCCGAGAAAGATGTTTTCCTCGGCCGAAAGATCCGGTGCGAGCGAGAGCTCCTGATGAATGACGACGACGCCGCGCGCGATGGCGTCGCGGGGCGAACGCAAGCTCGCTTCGACGCCCTCGATCATGAGTTGACCGGCATCCGGACGATGCACGCCGCCGAGCGTCTTGATGAGCGTCGACTTGCCGGCGCCGTTCTCGCCGACAAGAGCATGCACCTCTCCCGCGTGAAGCACGAGATCGACGTCGGAGAGCACGACGTTGCCGTCAAAGATTTTCGTCAGTCCCCTGACTTCCAGCAGGGTTTTGTCCGGCTGCGGCGTCATCAAAATAGGTTCCAGCAAAGGCGGGCGAGATTAGGCGCCGCGCGGAGCGAACTGGCTTCGCGCGGCGCCCGGGGCGTCACTTGCAGGGATCGGGGGTCGGTTCGAAATTGCCCCAGCCGCGGCCGATCCATTCGTCCGCGTTCGCGGCCACGACAGTCGGGGAGTCCGGCAGCAACAGGCGCTTGCCAGGCTGGTCGTAGGACTGGGCGTCGGGAATATCCTTGCCCATCAGCTTGTAGAGCGCCGCGCGCAGGCCGATGTCGGCAATGAAGGGAGTGTAGTTGCCATCGGCGCCGAACGTGCCGGCCTTGACGGCCTTGAAGCCCGCATTCGAACCGTCGAAGGTGTAGAGCCGGATCTTGTCGCCACAACGCTTGGCTCGGGCGATCGCGAGCTCCGCGCCCCACGAGGACTCCTCGGCGTGGGAGAACACGGCGTTGATGTCCGAGTGCGCTGTCAGGAAGTCTTCCATGAGCGGCACCGCCGGGTCACGGATCCATTGCCCGTCGCCAGTGGCGAGAATCTTGATGCCGGGGTACTTGGCGAGCACGTTCTTCATGCCCTTGTCGCGGTCGACGGCGGGAGAGGAGCCCTTAAGGCCGGTTATGACGACGATGTTGCCCTTGCCATGGAGGTCCTGGGCCATCTTCTCGGCCACCCGCTCCGCCATGGTGACGTTGCTCTGACCGATGAACAGGGTCTTGTCGGTCGGAACGTCGCGATCCATGACGATGAGCGGGACGCCAGCGGCGTGGACGGCCCGGGCGGCCGGCACAAGCGCTGCAGATTCGACCGGGCTCAGCAGCACCGCGTCCACACCACGAGCCAGCAGATCGCGCACGTCATTGCTCTGCTTGGCCACGTCGACGTTGCCGTCCAGGACCACGAGCTTGACGTTGGAATGACGGCACGCCTCCGCCTGGAGCGATTCCAGCATCGATACGCGCCAGGGATGGTTGAAGGCGGTTTGCGAGAACCCGATGGTCAGGGTCTTGGTCGCGCCGCCTATTACGATCGGACCTTCGTCAAGCGGCAGAATATTGGTGAAGGGGAGCTTCTTATATTCGGCCAGCAGTTCCGTGCAGGTCTTCTGCGAGATCGGCTGCTTGTCCTCGGCGAAGGCGGATGCGGTCGGGATCAATGCAGCAATTGAAAGCGCTAGTAATAGACGTTTATACATGTGGTTTCCTCCTTGTGGCGTAAAAATCAATCGTCGCGCGGAAGCGCATCGAGGCTCCTTCTTCACGACTTCGATGGGTGTTCGTTCGGTCAGCCTCCTGCGAGCCAGGCCACATAGCTGCCGAAGGCTGGCGACCCCTCGTGAGGACCGCAGTCCAATGAAGAGGGAATCGAAACCTTTGACTTGGATGCTCTGGGGTATCTGCAATTCGCCCGCGAAGAGAACTCTGATGGATCGTGTCACTACGTTGTTCCTCGGCCCATCCCTGCGGGGCGCTCGTTGTGGACTGGACGACCGACCCGCCAATCCTTTCAAATGGCGTTTGCGGCCCCTGCCCTTGCAATTGTCATGACGTTCGTACGATATGTCAAGAATGTGGAACAAACCGCTTCCAGAGTCCAGCCCCCTTCCGCTTTGGTTCCAGATCGCCGACCGACTGCGTGACGCGATTGCCGAGGGCGTGTTCGCGCCTGGCGACGCGATGCCGTCCGAGGCGAAATTGAACGAGATCTTCGGCATCAGCCGCGCCACGTCGCGGACGGCGCTGGACAAGCTCGAGCAGGAGGGACTGATCAGCCGCAAGTCCGGCAAGGGCTCGATCGTACGGAGTCCGCGGGTCGATCAGCCCGCCAACGAGATGCTGGGATTCGGCGACGACATGCGCCGCCGCGGCCTGCGGCCGTCCTACGAGACCCGTTTCGTCGGCCGGCTCCGCGCCTCCGCCGAAGTCGCAGAAGCCCTGGATGTCGGCGTCGGCGCGCGCGTTTTTCACTCGCGCCGATTGCTGAAGGCGGATGAGCGGCCGATTGGAATTGCGCTCTCCTGGTTGTCGCCAAAAATTCTTGGAAAGGTCCCCGACCCCACCGCAACGGAATTGGCGGAGGGGTCGCTCTACGACTGGCTCAAGCAAAAATGCGGAGCCACCGTCGCAGGAGCGCAGGAATTTATCGAGGCGGCGATCCTTGACGACCAGATGGCCGCCGATCTGCAGACCGATCCAGGCGCCGCCATGCTGATCGTCCGCCGGCGATCCTACGCGGAGGACGGATCGCCGATCGAATATGCCCATCTCCACTTTCGGTCCGATCGGTACCGCTTCCAGCTCGAAGCCGGAAAGATCCCTCGCTGATAATCGAAAGGTCGGCGCGTGAGGGGCCGGGCGCAGCGCGGTCGACCAGCGCGGCGCACACGAAAACCGCCGCTTCTGCGCGCTGGCGCACAGTCGGATCGGCATCGGGAAAAGAAGGAGTACACCCCCGAACAAAAGAACTTTGTCGCTGCGCTCCTTGCAGGGAGATTTCTGCGCGTTGCCGCACAGTCAGACCAGCATCGGGCAAAAAAGGAGTACACCCCCGAACAAGGGAACCCGCGGGCGTGTTGAGTGCCTTGAGGCTCAGGCGCCAACTCGCGGGAGACTTGCGATGCAAAACACGTTTTCGAACGGTGTTATAATTGGCAAACCCGGTGAATCGCCCGGACTTCTCGCCCAACTCCTGCCCAGCAACGCGTATACGCAGACGAATCTGGTTTCCGACGGCTCCGTTCCAGCCGCGACGACGGATCCCAACCTCATCAATCCCTGGGGGGTCTCCTTCAGCCCGACGTCGCCGTATTGGGTGTCGGACAACGGCACGGGCGTGACCACGTTCTATAACGCAGCGGGCGTGAAGCAGACGATCGCCGGAGAAACGGCCATCACAATCGCCGCGCCGCCCGGGCAGACCACGCCATCCACTCCCACCGGCCAGGTCTTCAACTTCGCCAATGCAGGGTTCAATGTCTCGAGCGGCGGCGTGACAGCCCCGTCGGTCTTTCTGTTCGCTACCGAGGACGGCACCATCTCCGGTTGGAATCCGACGGTGGATCCAGCCAGTTCGGTTATCGCCGTCGACAACTCGCAATCCGGCGCCGTCTACAAAGGGCTGGCGATCGGCCAGAATCAGAATGGGACATTTCTCTACGCGGCGGACTTCAGCAAAGGCACGGTGGATATGTTCAACTCGAACTTCCAGCAGGTCGGCAGCTTTACCGACCCGAACGTGCCGGCGGGATTCGCGCCGTTCAACGTGCAGGTTCTCGGCGGCAATCTGTACGTCACCTTCGCACTACAGGACGCCGCCAAGCACGACGACGTCGCCGGCCCCGGCAATGGCTACGTCGACGAGTTCAGCTTGAGCGGACAGTTGATCAAGAGGGTTGCGTCCGGCGGCCCGCTGGATTCGCCTTGGGACTCGCCATCGCGCCCCCGGGCTTCGGACCGTTCGCCGGCGATCTCCTCGTCGGCAATTTCGGCGACGGCACGATCAGCATATATTATCCCACGACTCCCACTATCGATACTTACATCGGCAAGTTGGACAACCCCAACGGTCAGGTGATCCAGATCCCCGGTCTCTGGTCCCTCGAGGCCGGCAACAACAGCCCCGGCAGTAACCCGAGCGACATCTACTTCACCGCAGGCCTTCAGAACGAGGCCCACGGATTGTTTGGCTCGTTAGCGTCGAGCGCTCCCCAAGCGAGACTGCCGGCATCGGACCCGCCCCCGGCGAGCGCGGCCCTGACGGACTCAGCCAAATTGACCGCGTTGCTGATGGGCATGAACCATCCGGCCTGAGGACAGGGCGGGCTCCGGCCCGCCCCGATTCGTCAAGACGCCGAAGCGCCATGGCGGGATCGGTGACGTGAAAAACCGAGGGCTTCCCTCAATCAGCGACGGCCCCGTGATCCATATCGCGCCGATCGACGCGGGGCTTCGTGCGCTTTGCAGCATCGCGGCCTACTATCGGATCGCCGCGGATCCCGCACATCTGCAGCGTGAGTTGGCGATGATCGGGCGCGAAGCGACGGCGGGCGATCTGCTGCGGGCCGGCAAGCTGATCGGTCTCAAGGTTCGCATGGTGCGGCGGACCAGCGAGAAGGCTCTGACTGCGACGCCCGCGCCCGCCATCGCCAAGCTCACGGACGGCGACTTTGTGATCTACGGCGGCCGCCTGCCCAACGGCCTCTTCCGTATCATCGATCCGGTCACGAACATCGACCGGGTCATGGACGCGGCGGAGATCGTAGCCGAGCTCGAGCCGGAGCTGATTCTCCTCGCGCGACGCTTCGGCGGCGAAGGCTTCGATCCCAAGACTTTCGGCTTCCGCTGGTTCCTGCCTTCGCTCTGGCGCTACCGGAAGCCGCTCGCGCATGTCCTGCTCGCTTCGCTGTTCGTGCAGATCTTCGCCCTCGTCACACCGTTGTTCTTTCAAGTGGTGGTCGACAAGGTTCTGGCGCACAAGGGCTACTCCACGCTCTTCGTGCTGGTCGTGGGCATCATCATCGTCGGCGTGTTCGACGTCGTGCTGCAATATCAGCGCACCTACGCGCTCTCCCACACGACCAACCGCATCGACGTCGAACTCGGCCAGCGCCTGTTCCGCCATCTGTTGCATCTGCCGCTCGGCTATTTCGAAACCCGCGCCGCCGGGCAAACCGTAGCGCGCGTGCGCGAACTCGAGAACATTCGCGCCTTCCTCACCGGTCAAGGCCTTTTCTCGGCGCTCGACCTGATGTTCGCCCTCGTGTTCATCGCGGTTCTGTTCGCCTATTCGTGGAGGCTGAGCCTGATCGTGGTGGGCGCCATACCCTTCTACGTCGCCATCGCCACGCTGATCCGGCCCGCGTTGCAGGAGCGGGTGAAGCAGAGATTCAACGCCGGCGCGATGAGCCAGCAGTTCCTCGTCGAATCCATCGTCGGCGTCCAGACCGTCAAGGCCGCCGCCGTTGAGCCCATCATGCAGGCCCAGTGGGAAGAGCGGCTCGCCTATTATGTGAAGACGTCTTTCGTGGTGACGCTGCTCGGCGCCTTCGGCCAGAACGCCGTGCAATTCGTCAGCCGCATCGTCATCGCTTTGCTGATCCTGTTCGGAGCCAAGGCGGTGATCGACGGCGAGCTCACCATCGGCGCGCTGGTGGCCTTCAACATGATCGCCGCGCAAGTGACGCAGCCGGTGCTGCGCCTGGCGCAATTGTGGCAGGATTTCCAGCAGGTTCTCGTATCCGTCGAACGGCTCGGCGACATCCTCAACGCGCCTGCGGAGCCCATGGTTCAGGCCAAGACCGTGCTGCCGCCGCCGCGCGGACTGATCGAATTCAGGAACGTCACCTTCCGCTACCGGCCCAACGCAGTCGAGGCCTTGAAGCAAGTGTCGCTGACGATCCAGCCCGGCGAGGTCGTCGGCATCGTCGGACCGTCGGGCTCCGGCAAATCCACGCTGACCAAATTGATCCAGCGGCTGTACCTGCCGCAGGACGGCCAAGTGACGATCGACGGCGCCGACCTGACCCAAGTCGATCCGGCTTGGCTGCGCTCCAACATCGGCGTCGTGCTGCAAGACAATCTTCTGTTCAACCGGACAATTCACGAGAACATCGCCTTCGCGGCGCCCGCGATGCCGCGCGCCCATGTGATGGCGATCGCCAAGCTCGCCGGCGCTGATGATTTCATCGTCAAGTTGCCGGCCGGCTACGACACGATGATCGAAGAGCGCGGCGCGAATCTGTCGGGTGGCCAGCGTCAGCGCATCGCTATCGCCCGGGCGCTCGCAACCAATCCGCCGATCCTCATCTTCGACGAGGCGACCTCCGCGCTCGATTACGAGAGTGAACTCGTCATCCAGAACAACATGCGGCAGATCGTGCGCAATCGCACCGTCATCATCATCGCCCATCGCCTTCAGGCGGTGCGGCCGTGCGAGCGCGTCATCGGCATGGAAGACGGCAAGATCGTCGAGATCGGGACGCATCAGGACCTGCTCGGCAAGCCCGGCGGCCTCTACCGCAAGCTGTGGACGTTGCAGAACGAACAGGTGGTCGCATGAGCGCGCTTCAGTCCATCGAGCCCAAAGAAGGCGTCAAAGGCCGCGAGGTCGCGCTGACCATGCCGCGGCTGCGCCCGGGCGACGCCGAGTTCCTCCCGGCCGCCTTGGAGATCCTGGAGACGCCACTGTCGCCGCTGCGCTCCAGCCTGATTCCGACGATCTGCGCTTTCGTGACCGCGGCCCTCGCCTGGGCCTATATCGGCCAAGTCGACATCATCGCCTCCGCCCAAGGCAAGATCCAGGCGGTTGGGCGAACCAAGATCATCCAACCGCTCGAAACCAGTAAGGTGCTTGCGCTCGCGGTCGAGAACGGCCAGTCGGTGAAGGCCGGCGAGCTTCTGCTTGAACTCGATCCGAGCGAAGCGAAGGCGGATGAAGCGACGCTGACACGGGACATCCGCGCTCTAAAGGCGGAAGCGGTGCGGCGCTCGGTCGCGATCGAGAGCGCGAGGGCGCGGCAGCCCGCGCCGGCCACGTCAATCCCCTGGGACGCCGATACGCCGGCCGACATCGTGCAACGCGAGAACGAAGTGCTCGCTGGCGATCTGTCGCAACTCGCCGGCGCTGTCGCCAGCCTCGACGCCCAGGCCAAGCAAAAGGCGGCGGCGCGCGAGCGGCTGAAAGCCACCGTAACCGCCCAAGAAGCGCTCATCACAACCTTGAAGCAGCGCGTCGACATGCGCGAGGAGCTTTTGGCGCGCGGCGCGGGATCCAAGGCGGGCGTCATCGACGCGGAGGAGGTCTATCAGGCGCAGCAAACCACTCTTGCGACCCAGATGGGAGAAATCGGAGAGGTCGAAGCCGCCGCGCTGACGGCGCAGCGCAACCTCGACAAGACCTATTCCGATTTTCTGGCCGAGAACGCCCAAAAGCTCGCCGACGCTGAGCACAAGATCGACGAAGACGCCAAGAAGCTCGACAAGGCCCGGATCCGGACCGACTATATGACGCTGAAGAGCCCGATCGACGGCGTCGTCCAGGGCCTCACCGTCACCACGATCGGCCAGGTTGTCGCCTCCGGGCAGCAGGTGATGGAGATCGTGCCGAGCGACGTCGGGCTCGAGATCGAATCCTATCTGCCGAACATGGATATCGGCTTCGTCAAGGCGGGGCAGCCAGCTGTCGTGAAGGTCGAATCCTTCCCCTTCACCGATTATGGCACGATCGACGCCCACGTAGTGCGGATCGCCCAGGACGCCATCCCGCAAATCGAGGCCGAACAGCGCGAGGAGAACCCGGTCCACCCACCTGGAGCCGCGATGTTCGGCGGTGCGCAGCGCACGCAAAACCTGGTCTTCCCGGTCACCCTGAAGCTCGACTCGAGCGCCGTCATGGTCAACGGCGCGCCCGTGCCGCTCACATCGGGCATGGCCGTCACGGTCGAGATCAAGACCGGCGCGCGCCGCATCCTAAGCTACGTCTTCTCCCCGCTGGTCGACACCGTCTCCACCGCCATGAAGGAACGGTGAACCGATTTCCCGGACGACCTCTTGCGGCCGTTAGGCAAACTGCATAACAGGGGCGGCTCGTCGAAATGGAGAGACGCCCGTGCCGCAATCCCCCGCCCTGGTGAGCGTCGATTGGGGCACGAGTTCGTTTCGAGCCTTTCTCGCCGCGGCCGACGGCGCCGCGCTCGAAGAGGTCGCGGCGGATCAGGGCGCCCTCAGCCTCGCCAAGGGCGAGCACGAGGCGTTTCTGGCGGCGCAAATCGGGCCCTGGAAGCAACGCTTTCCCGCTCTGCCGGTCGTCATGTCCGGCATGGTGGGGGCCAGGCAAGGCTGGGTCGAGGCGCCCTACGCGACGTGCCCGGCGGGAGCGGCCGAAATCGCCGCCGGGGCGGTGACGATCCCTTCGGAGACGCTCGGCCCCATTTTGCTGGCGCCCGGTCTCAGCGCGCTCGATTCGCGCGGCGCGCCGGACGTGATGCGTGGCGAAGAGACGCAGATTCTCGGCGCGCTGGCCGCGAGCGGCGGCCGCGATGGGCTTTACGTGCTCCCCGGCACGCATTCCAAATGGGCGCGCGTCGAGGGCGGACGCATTCTCGGCTTTGAGACCTTCATGTCCGGCGAGGTCTTCGCCGCGCTCAAGGATCATACCGTGCTCGGGCGCTTGATGGGCGCGGCGGGGCCAAGCGAGCCGTCTGGCTTCGCGCTCGGCGTCGGCGCCGCCGCCTCGCTCGAGCGGCCGGGCGACCTGCTGCACGCGATCTTCATGACGCGCACGCTCGGTCTGTTCGAGCGCCTCCCGGCCGCCGAGCTCGCGGAATATCTCTCGGGTCTGCTGATTGGCGCGGAGATCGTTGCGGCGGCGCGCGGCGCGTCCTCGGCCATCGTCGTCGGCTCCGCGGCGCTCACGGCGCGCTATCAGAAAGCCGGCGCGATGTTGGGGATCGGCCTCGAGCCGGCGCCCGCGAACTGCGCGACGCTGGGGCAGATCGCTCTGCTCGAGCAGGCCCGCGCGCGCTGACGCTCTACTTCCTGCCGCCGCCCGCTAAGGCCGCCGTCACGCCAAGCCCGATGAAGACGCCGCCCGTCACATAACGCTCCCAGCCGAGGACGCTAGCGTTGCGCTTGACCCATCGCCCCGCCGAGCCGGCGGCGAGCGCATAAAGAGCGTCGCTGGTGAAGCCCATCGCGGCGAACGACAGCCCCAGGAAGGCCGCCTGGAATGCCGCCCCGCCGCGCGCGGGATCGACGAATTGCGGCAGGAACGCGAGGAAGAACAAGGCCGTCTTTGGATTGAGGAGATTGACGAGAAAGCCGTCTCGATAGAGCCGCCACAGGCTGCGCGCCGGCAGCCGCTCCATCGCAAAGGAGGCGCCGCCGCGCTGCAAAATGCGCCGCACGCCGAGCGTGACGAGATAGGCGGCTCCCGCATATTTCACGACTGAAAAGGCGAACGCGGACGAGGCGAGCAGCGCCGACAATCCAAGGACCGCCGCCAGCACGTGAACCAGCGTTCCCGTCGTGATGCCGCAGACAGAGACGAGACCAGCGAGCCGGCCCTGCTCGACGCTGCGCGCTACGATGTAGAGCACGGCCGGCCCCGGCGTCAGCAGCAGCACAAGCCCCGCCACGGCGAAGACGCCGAGCGACGTCGCGTTGGGGATGACGATCATGCGTCAACCCCGTGTGCCCGATCCCCTCGCGCCACCGGCGCCTCCCCCAGCGGGCGAGAGTTGCGAAACAACCCGTTCACCGACGCCCGTACTCGGTGAAAAAGAGCGGCAATCCGAAAGCTTTCGCCGCCTTCGCGATCATCGGCTCTGGCGGCGCCGTTGAAAGCGAGGCAAGCGTGCGACGAACGAGCGAGCGCGTCAATCGCTTTGACTTGAGCGAGACGGGACGGCGCGGCTACTCGTTGGAACCGCCGCGCGGTCTACCGGCGTCACCGATCAGCCTCCTTACGTGTTCGGGAATTCGAACGCGACGAAATGCGTGCCGTCCGAAGTCTTCACCTTCATCACCACCGCCTTCTTGCCTTCCTGTCTCGCGGCGGCAATGCCGGCCCTGACCTCCTCGGGCCTCGACACCGGCTTGCCGGCGACCTCGAGGATCACGTCGCCGTCGGACAGGCCCTTGCCGGCTGCAACCCCGTTGGGATCGACGTTGACGATCGCAACGCCCTGATCGCCCGCGCCGACCCGCCTGGCCGGCGCCAGCTGAACCCCAAGCACCAGACCACCGCCGTCGTTCGGCGGCGGTTCCGCCTTGGCGGTTTGCTCGGCCTTTTGGCCGGCGAGCGCAATGCTGGCGGTCTTCTCCTCACCGTTGCGCATATAGGTGATTTCCGCCTTGTCGCCGGGTTTGAGCGCCGCGACGCGGCGGGTGAGATCTCCCGCGTCCTTGACGGCCTGGCCGTTCAGCTTGGTGATGACGTCGCCCGACTGCAGCCCAGCCTGCGCCGCCGGCGTATTCGGCTCCGTCTGATCGACCAAGGCGCCGGACGTGCTTTTCAGCCCCATTCCGTCAGCGATGCCCTGACTGACGGTCTGAATCATGACGCCGAGGTAGCCGCGTTGGACCACGCCGCCGTGCTGGAGGGCGTCGATGACGTTCATCGCCATCGCTGCGGGGATTGCGAAGCCGAGTCCCACGCTGCCGCCCGAGGGCGAATAGATCGCCGTGTTCACGCCGATCACCTGGCCTTGCAGATTAAAGGCGGGCCCGCCCGAATTGCCCTTGTTGATCGGCGCGTCGATCTGCAGGAAGCTGTCGTAGGGGCCTTCGCCGATGTCGCGGCCTTCCGCCGAAATGATGCCGGCGGTCACCGTGCCGCCGAGGCCGTAAGGGTTGCCGATCGCGACCACCCAATCGCCCACCTTCGGCTCCTCCTTGGAGAAGGCGACAAAGGGGTAGTCGCCTGGCTCCGTGACTTTCAACAGCGCCAGATCGGTCTTCTGATCGGTTCCGATCACCTTCGCGTCGAGAGTCTTGCCGTCGCTCGTGGTCACGGTGACATTGTCGGCGTGCTCGACCACATGATTGTTGGTGACGACGTAGCCGTCGGCGGAAATGAAGAAGCCCGAGGCGAGCCCGAGCATTTGATGCTCCTGGGGACGCCCGCCACCGTCGCCGAACCGCTGGAAGAACTTCCTGAGCTCCGGCGGCAGATTGTCCAGGTCGTTCGAAGACTCGCTGTCGCCGCTGGCGTCGTCCTCGATCTTAACCCTGACCGACACGACGGCCGGCTTCACGCGATCGACCAGCGGCGCGAAGGACGGCAGATTCTGGGTTTGCAGGTCGCCGGTCTGGAGGGCGGCGGCATGCGCGAAGGGCGGTGCGGATAGGACGACCAACCCAGCCGCGCCGGACGCAAGGAACGCGAGCGCGGCGGCGGACGCCAACAAGCGGCGCCGGCGACGTTTAGGATCGACAGGTGACATGGCGGTTCTCCGTGACGGACGAACGCCCCCCGGCTATAACGCGGCAATGCGCGGGTCGGTCCCATCGCGGCGAACCCGTGCGACGAAATCTTTCTCCGGCGAATCTCGCTTCAACGAGCCGACCGCCGCAATCAGCCGACGCGCGAAAAATTGAGCAGCCTAAGGCGCCGCACTACGAGCATACCATCGAAAGTCGAGAGCGCTCAGCAATAAGGCCAAATCGTGCGCTTTGTTTTGAACCCACGTTTTCTGAGGAATTGCAGAGGCGCTCTATTCGCCCTCAGCCTCTGCCGCCTCGGCCTATTCCGCCTCTTCGGAATCCGCTAAGGCAGCCCGACGATGAGTTACGCAGTCAAAGAGATGTTCTATTCGCTGCAGGGCGAGGGCCGACAGGCTGGCCGGCCGGCGGTCTTCTGCCGCTTCGCCGGCTGCAATCTGTGGAGCGGCCGCGAACGTGACCGGGCGGCGGCGGCGTGCACCTTCTGTGACACCGACTTCGTCGGCGTCGACGGCGACGGCGGCGGCAGGTTCGAAGATGCGCGCTCCTTGGCGACGGCGATCGATCACATGTGGGGCGGCGGCGACGGCGGACGCTTTGTGGTCCTCACCGGCGGCGAACCGCTTCTCCAAGTGGACGATGGGCTTGTCTCGGCCCTTCATGACCGCCGGTTTGAGATTGCCCTGGAAACCAACGGCACGCTTAGGGCCCCAAGCGGGATCGACTGGATCACGGTCAGTCCAAAGGGCGGCAATTCGCTGGCTCAGACCGCAGGCGACGAACTGAAGCTCGTCTTCCCTCAGGCCGACGCCGACCCCGCGTCGTTCGAAAGCCTCGCCTTCGACCATTTTCTCCTGCAACCGCTCGATGGGCCCGATCGGGAGTCGAATACGGCGGCGGCGATGGCCTATTGCCTGCGAAACCCGCGCTGGCGGCTCTCCTTGCAAACCCACAAGTTCCTTGGAATTCGATGAAGATTACGCAAGCCTTCAGTTTCGAAGCCGCTCACCGCCTGCCGAATGTCCCCGCGACCCACCGGTGCCATCGGATGCATGGGCATTCCTATCGGGTGGAGTTGCGGCTGGAGGGGCCGGTCGACCCCGAAAGCGGATTCGTGATCGACTTCTTCGATGTCGAACGCGCGTTCGCCCCGCTGCTCGCCCAACTCGATCATCATTGCCTCAACGAGGTTGAGGAATTGAGCAATCCCACCGCCGAGAATATCGCGATGTGGATTTGGCGGCGGATCAAGCCGGCGCTGCCGCAGATCGCGGCCGTGCTCGTCTATGAAACTCCGCATTGCTGGGCCGAATACAACGGCTGAGGAATTCCAGTAGAAACGATGGCTCTCGCGCCGGGTTGAGCGGCGCCGCAAAGGGCTCGACGCCAATCCGGCTCGCAGGTGAAGGCGCAGCGGGCGCCGGTCGGGGGTCTATCCGATCGCCATCAGGCTCGCGTTGCCCCCGGCCGCTGTCGTGTTGATGCACAAGGATTGCTCGCTGAGGAGGAAATCGAGCGGCGCCGGATCGCCGCGCCTCAGCGTCTCCAGGGAAAGCCGGAACACCACGGTCAGCGGTCCGTCGCGCCGCGCGACGGCGTCGAGAAGCTCCAGAAGGGCTGGCCCCTCGCGGTCGGTCAGCACGGCTTCGACGCGGCTCTCCGCGCTGGCGGCGAAAATGACGCCGCGCAACGCGCGCGGCAGCGCGGCGATCAGGGCCGCGGCCGGCCGACCCTGCAGCGCGGCGCGATTGCCTGCGGCGAGCGCGCAGCCGATTTGAGCCATCATCGTCTCTTCGCTCGAAGCGTCGCACAGCACGGCGCCGCGCGGGTGAAGCGAATAGAGATTGCGCTCGCCGACCGGGCCGGGAAGCTCGACCTCGATCCCGAGCCGCGACGCGCGCGCGGCATTGGCGCAAAGCTCGGCGAGATCGTCGCGGCCGCGCGCGGCGAGGCTCTGCGCAAAGGCCTCGGCGACGCGGCCGGGAACGCCGGCCGGCAGCGCGGGCCAATTCGCCGGCGCCTTCGCCAGCAGGCGTTTGATGTAGAGCGGGCCGCCAGCTTTCGGCCCCGTGCCGGAGAGCGCATGGCCGCCGAACGGCTGGGCGCCGACCACGGCGCCGATGATGTTGCGATTGACATAGATGTTGCCGGCGGCGAGCCGGCTGCTGACGAGATCGATGGTCGAATCGATGCGCGAATGGGCGCCGCCGGTCAGCGCGTAGCCGGTCGCGTTGAGCGCGTCGAGCAGTTCCGGCAGGCGCTCGCGCTTGTAACGCAGCACATGCAGCACGGGGCCGAAAACCTCGCGTCCGAGATCGGCGACGGAATGGATCTCGATCAGCGTCGGCGCGATGAAGAAACCGTGCGCGCAGGCCGGGCTCAACCGTTCGGCGTGGACGGGAAAGCCGCGCGCGCGCATCGCCTCGACATAGCCGCTGAGGCCCGCGAGCGCCTCGGCTGAGATGACGGGACCGACATCGGCGCTGAGGCGGCTGGGCGCCCCGACGTCGAGTTCGCGCATCGCTGACTTCACCATGGCGAGCGTGCGCTCGGCGATGTCGTCTTGCAGGCACAGCACCCGCAACGCCGAGCAGCGCTGGCCGGCCGAATCGAAAGCGGAAGTCAGAGCGTCGGCCACCACCTGCTCGGCGAGAGCGGAACTGTCGACGATCATCGCGTTCTGGCCGCCGGTTTCGGCGATCAGCGGAATCGGCGCGCCGTCGGGCCGCAGTCGCCCGGCGAGCGAGGCGGCGATGAGCTTGGCGACCTCCGTCGAGCCGGTGAACATCACGCCGCCGACCCCTTCGTGCGCGGTCAGCGCGGCGCCCACCTTCCCGTCGCCGTGCGCCAGGATCAGCGCGTCCTCCGGCACGCCGGCCGCGTGCATCAGGCGCGCCGCCTCGGCGGCGACGAGCGGCGTCTCTTCGGCCGGCTTGGCGATGACCGCGTTGCCCGCCGCGAGCGCCGCGGCGATCTGCCCGGTGAAGATAGCGATCGGAAAATTCCACGGGCTGATGGAGACGATAACGCCGAGCGGGCGGTGCGTCGCATTGTCGAAATCGCTCGATATGCGTGCGGCATAGTACCGCAGGAAGTCCACCGCCTCGCGCACGTCGCCGAGCGCGTTGGGCAGCGCCTTCCCGGCCTCGCGACAGATCAGCCCGGCAAGGCGCTGCGCCTCGCCCTCCAAACGGGCGGCGGCCGCGATGAGAACGCCGGCCCGCTCGCGAGGCTCACGCGCGCTCCAGTTCGCCGCCGCAAGCGAAGCGCGCCGGAAGGCGAGCTCGATGTCGTCCGGACCCGCGTCGTCGACGTGGCCGACGACGTCGCGCGTGTCGGCGGGATTGAGGACTGCGCGCAAGGGGCGCTCGGCTCCGGCGCGCCAGTCCGCTTTCGCGCTTTGCTCCAGCGCCTCGCCCAGGGCGACGAGCCGCGCCTCGTTGCTCAGATCGAAACCGGCCGAATTCAAGCGCTCGGGCGCGAAGAGGTCGCGCGGCAGCGCGATCTTCGGATGCGGCGCGCCGAGCGGGACGATGCTGCGCGCCGCCTCGACCGGATCTTCCATCAGCGCCGCGATCGGCACGCTCTTGTCGGCGATGCGATTGACGAAGGATGAGTTGGCGCCATTCTCCAACAAGCGGCGCACCAGATAGGCGAGCAGCGTCTCGTGCGATCCGACCGGCGCGTAAATGCGACACGGCCGGTTGCGCGGCCCCGAGCCGACGATTTGATCGTAGAGCGGCTCGCCCATGCCATGCAGGCACTGGAACTCGTATTGCCCGGGATCATAATTGCCGCCCGCCATCGCCTGGATGGTCGCGAGGGTGAGCGCGTTGTGCGTTGCAAATTGCGGGAAGATCGCGTCGGGCGCCGCGAGCAGCAGACGGGCGCAGGCGATGTAGGACACATCGGTGTGGATCTTGCGCGTGAAGACGGGAAAGCCTTCGAGGCCGTCGACCTGGGAGCGCTTGATCTCGCTGTCCCAATAGGCGCCCTTGACGAGCCGCAGCATGATGCGCCGGTTGGTGGCGCGCGCGAGATCGATGATCCAGGCGAGCGTCGCATAAGCGCGCTTCTGATAGGCCTGCACGACAAAGCCGACGCCGTTCCAGCCCTGGAGCTCGGGTTCGCGGCACAACGTCTCCAAAAGGTCGAGCGAGAGATCGAGCCGTTCGGACTCCTCCGCGTCGATGTTGATGCCGACGTCGAAGCCGCGCGCCATCACCGCGAGCCGCTTCAGGCGCGGATAGAGTTCGGCCATCACCCTTGCGCGCTTGGCGCGGCTGTAGCGCGGATGAAGCGCCGAGAGTTTTATCGAAAGGCCGGGCCCCTCGATGACGCCCCGCCCGGCGGCGGCCGCGCCGATCGCGCGCAATGCCGTTTGGTAAGATGCGAAGTAGCCCTCCGCATCCTCGGCGGTCGTCGCGGCCTCGCCGAGCATGTCGTAGGAATAGCGATAGCCGCGGGCTTCGAGCGTCCGCGCCTTGCCGAGCGCCTCCGCGATCGTCTGGCCGCACACGAATTGCTCGCCGAGCACGCGCATCGCCGTGTCGACGCCGGCGCGGATGATCGGCGCGCCGGAGCGGGCGATGAGACGGGTCAACGCGGCGCCTAACCCGTTGTCGTCCACCGCGCTGACGAGTTGGCCGGTGATCAGCAGGCCCCACGTCGCGGCGTTGACGAAGGGCGAGGACGAATTTCCGACGTGGGCGCGCCACTCGCCGCCGCCGATCTTGTCGGCGATCAGCGCGTCGCGCGTCGCGTCGTCGGGAATGCGCAACAGCGCCTCGGCGAGGCACATCAGCGCCACCCCCTCTTGGCTGGAAAGCGCGTATTCACGCATCAGCCCTTGCACGAGCCCCGGCGTCGGCCGCTCGCGCAGCCGCTCGATCAGACGGCGCGCAAGGGTCCGCGCCTCAGCCTGGACGGCGGCCGGCAAGTCAGCCGCGGCAATGAGAGGGGGAACGCAGTCCGTCTCCGGCGCCCGGTACACCGAATCGATCTCGGCCCGCCGGCCCTCGTGGCGAACCAGCTCGGCCACGAAATTTGCGAAAGAGATCGACGGAACACGATCGGGCATACGGAGTTCCCTGAATTGCGAAGGCCGCCGCTCAAGTCATACACGGATGGCGCCGCCTCTCAATAAATTGTGATCGTTAGGCATTGCTACAATTTAGTTATTTGCAGTTTTCGAAGATCGGGCATGCCGCCACGGCATTCCTCCTGGATTGCTGCACTGCAATATCTCTGGTAGACCCAAGTATAATTGATTTCGCCCGGATTGGCGGGCATTTCGTTTGGTGCGGAACTCCGATTTTTTTGAGGATGCGATGAACACGGTCTGGAAGACGAAGTGGGGCGCGCGGCGGGTTCGCAAGGATCCGCCCACGATCGAGGAGGCTTTGATCGCCGCCGAGAGCCTGAGCGGCGATCTCGCCCAACGTATCGAGATCGCGGCGTCGCTGATGGGGGCGCCGGTCGAAGAGGTCAGGGCGCTTGCCGCCAAGCAGGCGAGCATGTCGCGTGGGCGGGCTACGCTCGTCAACGGGCGCAGTCGCGCCGTCGTCGTCGAATACAAGCGCCCGCGCACCATCCGGATACCGTCGGCGGCTCCCGCTCGGCGTTGAATTAGACCCGCTCGCTGAAGCGGCGAGCGCCGATTGGCGCTTCCCCTTTCGGCGCGGCCGGGCTAGCAACGCGCGATGCTCGACCGGCCCGACACTCCCCAGCAATCCGACTCCAGCCGATTGCTGCTGCGGCTCGCTCGCGAATTCGGCCGCGAGCACGTGGGCGGCTATGCGCTCAGCGCCGTGCTGCTCGGGTTGATCGCCTTTTCCAACATCTCCGCCGCCGCTTTGCTCAAGCCCGTGCTCAACGGGATGGTGTCCGCCCAAAACTTCGGCGAGATGCGGTGGCTGGCGCTCGAAGTGCTGGCGCTGTTCGTCCTGCGCGGCGCCGCCACCTACGGCTCGATGCTCACGCTGTCGCGCATCGGCAATTCGATCGTCGCCACGGCGCAGCGGCGCGTGTTCGATCGCCTGCTTAACCAAAGCGTCATCTTCTTTCAGGACCGCCACTCCAGCGAGTTCATCGCGCGCCTCGCGCTCGCTGCGAACGGCGTGCGGGACGCGCTGCAACTCGTCGTCCAGGGCGCCGCGCGAGACGCGCTGACCGTCGCGGGCCTGGTCGCGGTGATGATCGTCCGCGATCCGGTCATCGCGGTCGGCGCGTTGTGCGCGCTGCCGATCCTCACGCTGCTGGTCGGGCGGATCATCCGCAAGGTGCGCCAGTTCGCCAAGCGATCCTTCCAAGGCTCGACCCAGATCATGCAGACGATGGCCGAGACGGTGCTCGGCGTGCGCATCGTAAAGGCCTTCAACCTGGAAGGCGAGATGCGCGACCGCATGGGGCAAGCGATCCGCAATGTCGAACGTTCCGCCAACCGCATCGCCGCCGGCACCGGCCTATCAACCTTTCTTGCCAATTCGCTCGCCGGCGGGGCGATCGGCTTTGCAATCTTCTACGGTTCATGGCGCGTCAGCGTGCTGCACGCCGACGTCGGCTCCTTCGTCTCGTTCCTGGGGGCGCTGCTGCTCGCCTACGAGCCGGCCAAGCGGCTGAGCCGCTTTCCCGTCGACATCCAGAACGGCCTCGTCGGGGCGCGCATGATCTACGAAGTGCTCGATTCGCCCGAGGGCGACGCGCCGATCGCCGCCGCGCCGAAGCTCGACGTCACCGAGGGGCGCGTCGTCCTCGAGAAGGCGCACTTCGCCTACCGGGCTGGCGAGAGCGTGCTCGAAGGGCTCGACCTCATCGCGGAGCCGAATGCGACGACGGCGCTGGTCGGCCCGTCGGGCGGCGGCAAGTCGACGATTCTCGGCATCGTGCAGCGGTTCTTCAGCTTGAGCGACGGCCGCGCGACGATCGACGGCCAGGACATCGCGGCGCTGGACCTCGCGTCGCTGCGCGGCAAGATCGCCTTCGTGTCGCAGGACGTCTTTCTTTTTCGAGGCACCATCCGCGACAACATCGCGCTCGGCCGGATCGGGGCCAGCGAGGCGGAGATCGTCGAAGCGGCCAAGAAGGCGCACGCCCACGACTTCATCCGGCAATTCGCCGAGGGCTACGACACCAACGTCGGCGAGCAAGGCGCGCAGCTTTCCGGCGGCCAGCGGCAGCGCATCGCGATCGCGCGGGCCATCCTCAAGAACGCGCCGATCCTCCTGCTCGACGAGCCGACGGCGGCGCTCGATTCGGAATCGGAACGCGAGGTGCAGAAGGCGCTCGACGGGCTGCGTATGGGACGCACGACGATCGTCGTCGCGCATCGCCTGCAGACGATCGTCGGCGCCGACCGCATCTTCGTCATCGAGAAGGGCCGCGCCGTCGAATCGGGCTCGCATCGCGAGCTCATCGCGGGCGGCGGCCCCTACTGCACGTTCTTTGCCGCCCAATTCGGCGCGGCGACGCTCAAATCGCTGAGCTGACCCCAGCTGTCTCGAGACCGCCTGCTCCGCTTTCGCGTCATGGCCGGGCTTGTCCCGGCCACCCACGCGGCGCCGCTTGCACCACTCTCGCAGCGTAGAGCAACCGGCTTGCCCGCGGTTGGCGCGCTGTCAACGAGCGACTGCGCAATGCCGCCGCGTGGGTGGCCGGGACGAAGCCCGGCCATGACGGCCTCCGTCGCTCTGACTAAAAATGCGCCAAGCTCGCCGCCGAGGGCCTCGTCGTGCGGTATTGACTGCGGGCGGCGGCGCCGATGGCGATGGCGCTGATCGCGAGCAGCGTGACCCAGGTCATTTGCGTCAAGTCCTCGGCGAGGAAGCCGAGGGTCAGATCGCAGGCGAAGGTCGCGGCGACATAAGGCGCGAGCCGCGGCGCCATACTGCCGATGGCGCGGAAGCCGAGCCAGACCGCGCCCGCCGCGGCGATCGCGCCGACGATGCCGAGTTCGTACCAAATCTCGAACACCACGACCCGCGGCGTCAGCGCCGGCAGCACGCCGCTTTCGACCCCGCGCACCACGGTGTCGATCCCATGGCCCGTGAGGAGGCGAACCACGTCGTGGAGGATGAGGCTCGCGGCGGCGGCCAGCGTCGGATAGGGCGCGCCGAGGCTCGAAAGCTTGGCGTGAAACAGCCAGTGCGACAGGTTCGGCGTCATCGCCACCGCGATTGGCGCGACAACGATGAGGCCGGCGGCGATCCAGCTCAGATCGTTGACGGTGCGGCGCGTATCGGAGACGGCGAAGGAAAGCACGGCGAAGCCGACCAGCAGCGCCGCCGCGGTCGCAGGCGCGCCGAGCGCAAAGACATAGACGAGCGCCAGCACCATCATCGCGCGCGTATAGCCGTTGCGCCCGCGCGCCGCGAGGCCGCCCATGGCCGGAAACACCATCACCACGAGCACGAGGCCGCCGACATGGATACGGGTCGTGTCGGGCTCGATGCCTTGCTGGACGGCGAACCACAGGCCGAGAATCGTCGCCATCGCGAGCAAAACGCCGATCGGGAAGAGATAGAGGTCGGTGGCGCGAAGATGCTCGCGCGCGGTCGCCATCACGAATAGGGCGGCGATCGCCGTCGTCGCGATCTTGAGAAGGAGCTGTCCGCCGGAGGACGGAAACGGCGACCACAGAACCGAGAGCGCCGCCCAGGCGAACAGGCCGACCGTAACCCAGGCGACCGGCGAATCGCGCATCGTGCGAACCCGCTCGGGCACGCCGGGCGTCGGATCGAGCGCCGCCGCGACCAGCAGCAGCGCGACGCCGATCGGGAACAGCACGAAGATGGACCGCGTGGAGAGGATGACGGCGCTGGGCGCCGCCAGGGCGAGGACAGCGTAGCCGATACGCGAAAGCAACTGCGCGGCGTCACCCGCCGCATCAGGACGCGCCGAACCCGAAAACTGTGCCATACTTTGAGAACCTGCGTTCGATCGGCCCCTTATACGCTGCCCGCGGGCCGAGGGCTGTGCGTTTGCGGCAACAGTTGATAGGCAAAATCGCCGATCTGAAACGCGGCGGCGGCCTTGACGCACCGTCTGGAGCGCATGAAGAAGGGATGGCCGCTCGGCGACGTTTCGCCCTCGAGGGTCGCCGAGACGCTGTAAATCATGGACGATTGGTCCCTCCGCCCGGCCATCCCCGCCGCCAGCGCCGCATTCCGCCAACGGGCGCGCGGCGAGGTCCGGGCCCGCTTCGAGCGGGCGGGCGAGCGACGCTCGGAAGCCGCGCGGGCGTACGAGACCGGCGGCCTCCGGCTGCGATTTCCCCGCGCCGGCGAGGAATGCGAAGCGGTGATCGTCAACACCGGCGGCGGCATGGCGGGCGGCGACACCGCGCGGATCGATCTGACCGTCGGTCCCGGCGCGCGCGCCGCCGCCACCACGCAATCCCAGGAAAAGATATACCGCTGCGACGACGATCCCGTGCGCGTCGAGACGCGGCTTCGCGTCGAGGCCGGCGGCGCGCTCGCCTGGACGCCGCAGGAGACGCTGCTGTTCGACAACGCCTGGCTCGAGCGCGCGCTCGAGGCGGAAGTCGCGCCCGACGCCTCGCTGCTGCTGATGGAGGCGGTCGTTTTCGGCCGTCTGGCGCATGGCGAAACGCGGATCGCGGCCCGCCTGCGCGACCGCTGGCGGGTCAGGCGCGGCGGCCGGCTCGTCTTCGCCGACGAGACGCGGCTCGAAAGCGCCGGCGCGGCGCTCGACCGGCCGGCTGTCGGCCGCGGGGCGCGCGCCATCGCCTTGATCTTGTGCGTGGCGCCCGACGCCGAGGCGCGATTGCCCATTCTGCGAGCAGCATTGGACGGGGTTGCGGCGGACGCGGGCGAGCGATTGGACGCCGGCGCCAGCGCCTTCGACGGACTGCTCGTCGCGCGGCTCGCCTCCCCCTCGCCGAGCCGATTGCGCGCGGCGCTGATCGAGGCCATGTTCGCGCTGCGCGGGCTCAAGGCGCCGCGCGTTTGGTCGTGACGGCGAGAATTTTGCTAGGCCGGGGCGAGGACGAGGGGAACGGACAGGCATGAATCTGACGCCACGCGAAAAGGACAAGCTGCTGATCGCCATGGCGGCGGTTGTCGCGCGCCGGCGCCTCGAGCGCGGCGTCAAGCTCAACCACCCGGAGGCGATCGCGCTGATCACCGATTTCGTCGTCGAGGGCGCGCGCGACGGGCGCTCGGTCGCCGAACTGATGGAGGCGGGCGCGCATGTCGTCTCGGCCGACCAGGTGATGGACGGCATCGCCGCGATGATCCACGACATCCAGGTCGAGGCGACCTTCCCGGACGGCACCAAGCTGGTGACGGTGCACAATCCGATCCGCGGCGCCGACGAAAAGCTCGTCCCCGGCGAGGTTCTGACGGAGCCCGGCGAAATCGAAATGAATGTCGGGCGCGAGACGATCACGCTCGAAGTCGCAAATTCCGGCGACCGGCCGATCCAGGTCGGCTCGCACTACCACTTCTTCGAGACCAATCCGGCGCTGAAGTTCGATCGCGCCACGACGCGCGGCTATCGGCTCGACATCCCCGCCGGCACGGCGATCCGCTTCGAGCCCGGCCAGAGCCGCGAAGTGCGCCTCGTCGCCCTCGCCGGCAAGCGCCACGCCATCGGCTTCCGCCAGGAGGTGATGGGGCAGGTTTAACCCCTTCTCCCGCTTGCGGGAGAAGGGCTGTCCCCGGCCAGTTCACGCCGTCCCATTCCTTCGAGATCCGCCTCATGCCCCAATTCCCAACCTCCCTGCCCCGCGCCGCCTACGCCGACATGTTCGGCCCGACCACCGGCGACCGGGTGCGGCTCGCCGACACGGAGCTCTTCATCGAGATCGAGAGGGACTTCACCACCTACGGCGAAGAGGTGAAGTTCGGCGGCGGCAAGGTGATCCGCGACGGCATGGGCCAGAGCCAAGTGACCCGCGCGGGCGGCGCGGTCGACACCGTCATCACCAATGCGGTGATCCTCGACCATTGGGGGATCGTCAAAGCCGACGTCGGCCTCAGGGACGGGCTGATCGTCGCCATCGGCAAGGCGGGCAATCCCGACATCCAGCCGAACGTCGACATCATCGTCGGGCCGGGCACCGAGGTGATCGCGGGCGAGGGCAAGATCCTCACCGCCGGGGGCTTCGACAGCCACATCCATTTCATCTGCCCGCAGCAGATCGAGGAGGCGCTGATGAGCGGCGTCACCTCGATGCTCGGCGGCGGCACCGGGCCGGCGACCGGCACCTTCGCCACCACCTGCACGCCCGGCCCGTGGCACATCGCGCGGATGATCGAGGCCGCCGACGATTTTCCGATGAATCTCGGCTTCGCCGGCAAGGGCAACGCCTCTAAACCCGAGGCGCTCGTCGAGCAGATCGAGGCGGGCGCCTGCGCGCTGAAGCTGCACGAGGACTGGGGCACGACGCCGGCGGCGATCGACTGCTGCCTCTCGGTCGCCGACGACTACGACATCCAGGTGATGATCCACACCGACACGCTCAACGAATTGGGATTCGTCGAAGATACGATCAAGGCGTTCAAGGGACGCACCATCCACGCCTTCCACACCGAGGGCGCCGGCGGCGGCCATGCGCCCGACATCATCAAGGTCGCGAGCCTGCCGAACGTGCTGCCGTCCTCGACCAATCCGACGCGCCCCTACACGCGCAACACGCTCGACGAACACCTCGACATGCTGATGGTGTGCCATCACCTCGACAGCGCGATCCCCGAGGACCTCGCCTTCGCCGAGAGCCGCATCCGCAAGGAGACCATCGCCGCCGAGGACATTCTGCACGATCTCGGCGCGCTCTCGATGATGTCGAGCGACAGCCAGGCGATGGGGCGCGTCGGCGAGGTGATCATCCGCACCTGGCAGACCGCCGACAAGATGAAGCGCCAGCGCGGCGCCCTGCCGGAGGACAACGCGCGCAACGACAATTTCCGCGCCAAGCGCTACGTCGCGAAATACACGATCAACCCCGCCATCGCGCATGGCGTCGCCAAGCACATCGGCTCGGTCGAGAAAGGCAAGCTCGCCGACCTCGTGCTGTGGACCCCGGCCTTCTTCGGCGTAAAGCCCGACCTCGTGATCAAAGGCGGCGCGATCGCCGCCGCGGCGATGGGCGACCCCAACGCGAGCATCCCGACGCCGCAGCCGGTGCACTACCGCCCGATGTTCGGCGCGTACGGACGGGCGCGCACCGGAACCTCGCTGACATTCGTCTCGGGCGAAGCCGTGGCGAAGGACCTTGCCCGCAAGCTGAATGTGGCGAAGCGCCTCGTAGCGGTGGAGAACACGCGCGGCCAGATCGGCAAGGCGTCGCTGGTGCACAACGGCGCGACGCCGAACATCACGGTCGACCCGGAGACCTACGCGGTGACCGCCGACGGCGTGCTGCTGGTCTGCGAGCCGGCGGAGAAGCTGCCAATGGCGCAGAGGTATTTTTTGTTTTGAGCAACAGCGTCGCACCGGCAGCTGTCGATGAGGAGATTGCACAGGCTTCGCGCGGAGCAGCGGTGACAGTTTAATCAACTGCTATGCTTCATGATTACGGGTTCGCGGCGACGGTCTACTCAATCGTCAATTCCGCGTGCCGCCTTTCCGACTCGCATGTCGCCGCGACTGTTAGCGCATTTTGCTTGGGTTGACCCGCGGCCGGTCACCCCCGCGAAAGCGGGGGCCCAGACAACCGCCGCAGGCCTTCGCCCTTTGACTCCTGGATGCCCGCTTTTCGCGGGCATGACAGGCGCCGCCTGGGGTTGCCTCGACCAAAGCGCAACATGCTCTGGGTTGCCGCTTCAGCAACTCCGCACCGTTACGCTCTCCGCGCGCCCTTACCGCTGGGCTCGCCATTCTCGTCACTATGGCGGCCCCCGCCTCTCGCGACCTTGTCGACAGACGACAACATCTCCCGTCGCAGAATGGCGTTGATCCGGGACTGGTACCCTTTGCCTTGCGCGCGCAGCCAGGCCAGCACATCGGCGTCGATGCGCACCGTGGTCGACGTCTTGATAGGCTTGTAGAAGCGGCCGCGCGTCGCCTCGCTCCAGAACGTGTCCGGGAGCGCGGGGATTTCACTGGTGTCGATCTCAGCGTCAGGTCGGGCGGCCAAGGCCGCCAGTTCGGCTTTCTGCTTCTCGGTCAGCGGAGGCAGGTTGGCGAGATCGACATCGCGTCTAACGAGTTTCTTGCTCATAACGTCTCCTTTCTTTCCGGTCGGCTGCTCTGGCGGAAATGATGCGAATGATCTCGACGGGCTGGCCGTCCTCGTCTTCGTCACGAAGGGTGTGGGCCACCAGAAGCAGGACGCGTCCCTCCACCGCGCCGAGGGTCTGCCAGCGCAGTTCGCCGTGCTCAACGCGGTCCTGAACCGTCAGAGCGAACGGGTCGGCGAACGCCCGAATGGCGATCTCGAAGCTCACACCGTGCTTGCGCAGATTGCTGGTCGCTTTTACCGGGTCCCACTCGAACCGAGTCGCCATACACAATTGTTACTACATAAGTGCATTTTTCAAGCAACCGCCTTTTTCGACGTTGGTCCCACCTACAACCCCGTCGCAAACCCGCCCAATCGTCAGCAGCGCCACCACCCCCCACACCGCGACGCTGACCGTCCCCGGCGAGTAGGCCGCGTGGAGTTGCGGCAGGCGCGCCCATAGGGCGTAGCCGGCGATCAAGGGCGGCAGAAGGGCGACGAAGAGGATCGCCCCGGCGACGTTGCGCGACAGCGCGTCAAGGGCGACGAAGGCGGCGACGCCCGATACGGGATGCAGCAGGGCCGCTGTGATCGCGGCCCATCCCGGCATACGTCCCATGACGCCGCCGACGACGAGCAACAGCGCCAGGACGATCCAGAGCCATAGGGTCAAGAAGAAGCCCGGCGTAGGCTTGGCTGATCCGTTCCTCGCCGCCGCCGGTCGGCGGGACCGAATTGGCGAGGAGGGCGACATAGAGACCTGCGGCGATCACGAGCAGGACAAGCGTTCCATAGGGAATTGAACGCAGCTTCGACGACCATCCCGGCATGCCATCCCCCCTTGTTGACCCCGCGATAGTTTACGGGACATTTCGGCGGCGCGCTTGACGGCGGCGGAGCGTCGCGGCCTTGCGCGTGAGGTGGAGGCTTAGATGGACGTCACGCACGCCTGGAGACGCTTCGCGCTTGCGGCGATTGCGGCCGCCGTGCCCGCAGCCGCGCCCGCCGAGCAGCGCGTGACATTCGCCAGCATTGGCGCGTCGTCGGAAGCGCGCGACATTGCCGGCTACCTCACCAAGCCCAGCGGCGCCGGCCCGTTTCCGGCCGTCGCGCTGCTGCACTCCTGCCTCGGCTTGCCCGTCAACCGGCGCGCCATCGGCGAGACGATCGCCGGCTGGGGCTATGTCGCGCTGTTCGTCGACGACTTTTCCACGCGGGGGCTGAGGGAGACCTGCACGGTCGATTTTCCCCAGGCGAGCGCCGACGCCTATGGCGCCTTGGCTTTCCTCGCCAAACGGTCCGACGTCGATCCCGCCCGCATCGCAGCGGTCGGCTTCTCGCAAGGCGCCGACACGGCGCTGGCGATCGCGGCGGGTGATGAGGCCGCGGGCGATACGCGCTTTCGCGCCGCGGCGGCCTTCTATCCGCCCTGCGCCAACCGCGCCGGCGCGAGCCTCCACATCCCGACGTTGATCGTCGTCGGCGCGAACGACGAGGTGACGCCGGCGGCCGACTGCGAAGCGCTCGCCAAGGCCCAGCCGCGTGCGGACGCGGTCTCTCTCGTCGTCCTTCCCGGCGCCGCCCACGGCTTCGACATGCCCGACTTCGCCGGTGGCAAGCGCGTCCTCGGCATGTGGCTCGCTTACGATCGCGACGCGTCTAGGCGCGCCTTCAGCGAACTGCGAAAGTTCTTGGCGAAGGCGCTCGGGCGATAATCTCCCCTCTCCCGAACGGGAGAGGGGTCGGGGGAGGGGACACGAGTCGATGGTTTCCGAGCCGCACGGATTCGCGCGCAGCCTGCGCAAGGCTTCAACCCCGGCGGAGGACTTGCTGTGGGCGCGTCTGCGCGCCTCGCGCTTTCACGGCGCCACGTTCAAGCGGCAAGTCCCGATCGATCGCTATATCGTGGACTTCTGCTGCCACAGCTCGCGCCTGGTCGTCGAAATCGACGGCTTTCAGCACGACTGGCAATCGCCCTATGACGAGAACCGCACGAGGGTGTTGGAAAGCGCGGGCTTCCAGGTGCTGCGCTTCGCCAATCAGGAGGTGCGAGACGACCTCGAGAGCGTGCTGCAGCGGATTGGCGATGCGCTGCGGCTTCCCTTCGACTGACCCTCACCCCCGGCCCCTCTCCCGAACGGGAGAGGGGAGTGGCTTCGGTCATTGGACTCCCTCGCCGCAACGTCACACAATGGCCGCACGTTTCGTGTTGGTTTGAGGTTCGCGGCAAGAGGATCGTCATGCTCAGACGCGACTTCCTTCTCGGCGCGGCCGCCTCGGCCCTGGCGTTTCCAGCCGCCGCCGAGCCGCAGCGCGCCTTTCGGTCGGACCTTTGGCCGCCGATGAACCGCAGCGGCGACTTCGTCGCCTGGATGACGGCGAACCGCGGCGAGGACCCGACCCAGCTCGCGCGCCGCTACGAGCGCTATCAGGTTCTCCTGTCCTTCAACGACCTTTGGACCCCGGCCGACAAGCGCGCCTTCCTGTTGACGCCGCGCGAGGAATTCGTGCTGCCGCAGGATCGCAACAACGCCTATGTCGGCCACTATCTCGACATCGGCTTCGGCGTCACCATCACGCCGCCCGGGACGATGGGTCGCATGACCAGCGCCCTCGGCATCAAACCCGGCGACAAAGTGCTCGAGATCGGCACCGGCTCCGGGTACCAGTCCGCGCTGCTCAGCTATCTGACCAGCCGCATCTATTCGATCGAGATCATCCCCGAGCTCGCGGCGCGCACGCGCGGCGTCTACGACCGGCTGATCGCGCACGGCTATCGGGAATATAGCGCGATCGCGACGCGCGCCGCCGATGGCTACTACGGCTGGCAGGAGGCGGCGCCGTTCGACCGCATCATCGTCACCTGCGGCATCGACCACATTCCTCCGCCGCTGCTGCAGCAATTGAAGCCGTTCGGCGTCATGGTCATTCCCGTCGGTCCGCCCGGCGCGCAGCATATCCTCAAGGCGGTGAAGACAGTCGGGGGGGACGGCGGCTTCGCGGTCGCGCGCTCCGACATCTTCGGCGGCAAGGTGATCCCCTTCGTGCCGCTCTCGGGCGGACATCAGACGTGAAGCCGCCCTGGGCGCACGTTAACGAAAATTAATCAGCAGGACACCGCAGCGCAATGGCCGATGTGGTTTCATGCCATTATCGGAGGGGTCGCGCTGGCGACCCAAGCCGCGCGGCCCCGTTTCCCTCAAACAGATGGAGACGGAACATGCGCATTCTCGTAAGCGCGGTCGCGGCCACCGCGATTCTCGGCGCGACGGCGGCCTTTGCTGCGGGCACGACGGGAGTCATCAAATCCATCGACCTGAAGAAGGACATGTTCACCCTGTCCAACGGCATGACCTACACCGCCGCGAAGGGCGTCGACCTCGCCAGTGTGAAAGTCGGCGAGAAGGTCGCGGTGACCTATGCCCAGCAAGGCAAGGCGATGGAAGCGACCGCGGTCAAGCCTGCGACCTGATCGCCGCTGAACTTGGCTAGCACGACGAGCCGCCTGGCCGAAGCCCGGCGGCTCTTTTGTTGCGGGACTGGCGGCGCCCGGCCGAATAAGCAAGGATAGACGGCGACAAACGATTGGCGAGGAACTCCGAATGCCGTCCCAACCCCGCCCCCTTCCCAATTTCGACAACGCGCTCGGGCGGCGCATCGTCGAGACCCACATTTGGGCCGTGCGCGAGGGCCTGCGCGGCGCCGAGGCCGAAGGCCTGTTCGACGGCTATTGCCAGCGCCTCGTCGCCGACGACGTGCCGCTTGTGGCGCGCTCAAACGGCGATGGAGACGCTGCATCCGCAATGGAGCGGCTACGGCTACACTTGGCGGCGCGACCTCAACGCGATGCAGCCGATGCAATACGAGCACGAGGTCGAAGCCGACCCAAAATGGACCAACAGCCCCTTCTTCGAGCTCATCCGCCGCGCGCGTGACGGCGAGCGCGAGCCCTCGATGCGCCGGCGCCTCTCGGAGGGGCAATCACAACGCGACTTTCCGGTGCTCGAGGAATTCTTTGCGATGGGGGCGACGGACTATTTTTGCCGGCTGTTCATTTTTGGCGACAAGGGCGATCCCTCACACGGCACAGGCGTCATCTATTCCTTCGCGAGCGACCGGGACGGCGGCTTTGTCGAAAGCGACCTCACGCTCATCGATGCGACACTTCCCGCGCTCTCCCTTGCGATGAAAGCGGACGCCGGCCACTTGATCGCCTCGAGCCTGCTCGGCGCCTATCTCGGCGCGGACGCCGGGCGACGCGTCCATGCGGGCGCCGTCCAGCGCGGCTCCGTCAGCAGCATTCACGCCGCGCTGTGGTACGCCGACATTCGCGGCTTCACGGCGACGAGCGACGCCGCGCCGGGCGCGACGATGGTCGATCTCCTCAACGACGTGTTCGAGAGCTTGACGGCCCCGCTGCGCTCGCGAGGCGGCCAAGTGTTGAAGTTCATCGGCGACGCGTTGCTGGCGACGTTTTCGCTCGAAGAGGGCGGCGCCGCTGCGACCTGTCTGCGCGCGCTCGACGCGGCGAACGAAGCGGCCCGCGGACTCGATGCGCTGAACGCCGCGCGGGCGGCGGCCGGGCTACCCGTGGCCGAGGTCGACATTGCGTTGCACGTCGGCGAAGTGCTCTACGGCAATGTCGGCGCGACCGACCGCCTCGATTTCACCGTCATCGGTCCGGCGGTCAACGAAGTCGCCCGCATCGAGGCGCTGTGCGAGCCGCTCGGCGAACGCGTGCTCGTCTCCGCCGAATTCGTCGCGGCGATGGGCGACGACGCCCGCCTCCAATCGCTCGGCCGCCATGTGTTGCGCGGCGTGCGCGAGCCAAAGGCGATTTTCGCGTTGCCGGTGGGAGCGGAGGCGTAGAACGCCTCGCGTTGGTCTAACCCGCGTCCCGACGAAAGCAAGCAGGGTTCATCCGTGAAGGGGCGCCGCGGGCGAAATGTGCATCATCGGCAACGGGAGCGACTCGAACACGACAGTCGCCCCGAGCGGCAAATCGCTCGGCGGAGAGGCGCGACGCCGCCGCGCCCGCACTGATTTCGGCTTGGCCGCGTCGCCTTGAGCGCCCATCGAAGCCGGGCGCGGAGGTTCTGACGCGTTCTTGTTTTTCGCGAGCACCAACCGGCACACATACAAGAGGTAGGCCGCAACGGGATCGATCGTTTCGACTTCCGGCATCACATAATCGATCATTTGCAAAATTGACGCGAAATCGTTTTGTCGCGATTCGTCGTAGCCGCCATGTCGATTGTTATGCATTGCAATCCCTCGCGCGCATCGACAACGAGATAATCGGCAACTGAGATCGTCGGCGGCGATAGCGCCTCGAGGGGTCGGCGCGATCCTGCGCGCGCTCCCATCACGTCGCCTTGGCGTTCCCTTCCCGACACAAGCATCAAACGCCAACATATTTTTTTCGTAAATTCATTTTTTTGTCATCAATGTTTCTTGTCATCGATGGTTGTATCGCGTGTCGCCAAGAGCCATCTAACAGTGCTTCGCTCCGCGAACTCTCGCAAATTTTTCGAGCCGCCCTCAGCCGCCGAACGCGTCGCCGATGATCGCGCCGACTTCGCGGTGGACGGCGTTGCGCGCATCCATCGGCGCGCTCGATTCCGTGTAATAAACCGCGGCGAGCAGCGGGGCCCTGCCAGGCGGGCGGAGGATCGCGATCGTGTTGGCCGTGCCGTTGTCGCCGCTGCCGGTCTTGTCGCCGATTCGCCAGGATGCAGGCGCGCCGGCCCGCAGACGCTTGTCGCCAACCTTGTCGTCGGCCATCCAGCTTTCAAGTTGTCGGCGCGAGGCTTCTGAGAGCGCCTCGCCGAGCAGGACAACCTCGAGATCGCGCGCCATCGCGAGCGGCGTCGTCGTATCGCGTTCGTCGCCGGGGATTGCGGTGTTGAGCGTCGGCTCGTTGCGGTCGAGACGGGTGACGGGATCGCCGATCGAGCGGATGTAGCGCGTCAACTCAGCCGGGCCGCCGATGACTTGCAGCATGAGATTGGCCGCGGTGTTGTCGCTCCAGTCGATCGCCGCCGCGCAGAGGTCGCCGAGCGGCATCACGCCCTCGGCCGCGTGAGCCTTTGTGACCGGCGCGTAATCGAGGAGATCGGCCGGACCGTAGGCGATGCGCCGATTGAGCATCTCCGCGCCCTTGTCGACCCGCGCGAGGATGGCGGCGGCGGCCAGCGCCTTGAAGGTGCTGCACATCGGAAAGTGCTCTTCGGCGCGATGCGCGAGGCGGCGCCCGCTCTTGGCCTCCCCACTCTTGGCCTCCCCACTCTTGGCCTCGATGACGCAGACGCCGAGCCGCCCGCCGGCGCGCGCTTCGAGCTCTGCTATGCGCTGTTCGGCGACTCGCGACGGATCCTCGGCGCGCGCGCCGATCGGCGCACAACTTGCGGCGAGGCCGGCGACGAAAGCGCGGCGATTGACGTTTACCCTCACTGCGAACCTCCCTGATCGTGCGATGCGAGCGACGGTCTCTTGGCGAGCCCCTCCGCCCGCGTCAATGGCGGCGTTGCTTGCATCGAGGCGACCGCTCGCTACGCTATCGGGCGCGGCGGGCCTTCGCACGGTTTCGCGTCGCTTCGATCTTGAAAGGACATGCCATGATCCTCGGATTGTCGACCGCCGCCTTCACGCTCCTCCACGTCGCGATCAGCATCGTCGGCATCGTCGCCGGACTGGTGGTCGTCGCCGGGATGCTGCGGGATCGATTCAGTGTCGGCTGGAACGCGCTGTTCCTCGTGGCGACGATCGCGACCAGCGCCACCGGGTTCTTCTTCCATTCCGTCGCCTTTGGGCCGCCTCACGTCGTCGGCGTCATCTCCCTCGTCATTCTGGCCGCAGCGGCTTTCGCCCTCTATGTTCGCGGCCTCGCCGGCGTCTGGCGCACCGTCTATGTCGCCAGCGCGGTGTGCGCCTTCTATCTGAACGCCTTCGTCGGCGTCGTTCAGGCGTTCCAAAAGTTGCCGCCGTTGCAGGCGCTCGCGCCGACCCAGTCGGAGCCGCCATTCCTCGCGGCTCAGCTCGTGACGCTGGCGATCTTCGTCGCCGCCGGCGTCGCCGCGTGGCGCCGGTTCCGCCTCGCGGCCGCCTCCGTCTAAGCGCCACGCCCGGGTCTCACGTTTGTCAAACCAGGCGCGACAATGCATTTGGGGGCGGCGGAGAGATCGAAATGATGGATGGCGAAGTGGAAGTCGTGATCATCGGCGGCGGGGCGGCGGGCGTCGCCGCGGCGCGGCGCCTGCGGGAGGCGGGCGTCGAGGCGCTGATCGTCGAAGCGCGCGAGCGCCTCGGCGGCCGCGCCTGGACCGTCGACGTCGGAGGCTTTCCGGTCGATCTCGGCTGCGGCTGGCTCCATTCCGCCGAGCGCAATCCGTGGACCAAGATCGCCGAGGCGGAAGGCCGCACGGTCGACAGGAACCTGCCGCCCTGGATGCGCTCGTCGTCTCAGATCGGCGTCTCCGCCGCGGAAGCGACCGCATTCCGCGACGCGCTCGAACGTTTTCGTCAGCGCGTCGACGACTTTCCCGAGGGCGAGCCCGACAAGCCCGCCTCGGCGTTTCTCGAGCCGCGCGGGCTCTGGAATCCTTTGCTCCAGGCGGTCAGCACGTACTACAGCGGCGCTGAGCTGGAGCAAGTCTCGGCGCGCGATCTCGCCAATTACGAGGACGACGGCGTCAATTGGCGCGTCGTCGAGGGCTACGGCAGCGCGATCGCAGGCCATGGGGCGAAGCTTCCCGCCGTCTTCGGCTGCAAGGCGGAGCGCATCGACCGCCGCGGCAAGCGTCTGACCATCGAGACGTCAAAGGGGCCGATCGTCGCCGACGCCGTCATCGTCACCCTGCCGAGCGCCTTGATCGCCGAGCAGCCGGAGCTCTTCCTGCCCGCGCTGCCGGAGAAGACGGAGGCGGCGGCGGGCCTGCCGCTCGGGCTCGCCGACAAGCTGTTCCTGACGCTCGCCGACCCCTCGGCCTTCGAGAGCGAAAGCCGCGCCTTCGGCGACGCTAGCCGCGCGGCGACCGCCGCCTACCATATCCGACCTTTCGGCCGGCCCATGATCGAGGTCTATTTTGGCGGCTCGCTGGCGGCCGAACTCGAAAAGGGCGGCGAGCGGGCGTTCTTCGATTTCGCGCTCGCGGAACTGATCGGGCTTTTCGGGGCGAGCTTCGCCCGCCGCATCGCGCCGCTCGCCCATCACGGCTGGCGAACCGACCCGTTCGCGCGCGGCTCCTATTCCTACGCGTCGCCGGGAAGCGCCGCGAGCCGGGCTGCGCTCGCGGCTCCCGTCGAGGGTCGCATCTTTTTCGCGGGCGAAGCGTGCTCGCGACACGACTACTCGACCGCGCACGGCGCCTATCTCACCGGAATCGCCGCCGCCCAGGAGACGATCAAGGCGCTTAGAGCGACTGCGCCGCCCAGGCGATGATGTCGCTCGTGACGCCGACGAAGGCGTCGTTCAGGCCCGCGGCCGCATCCGAGGGGCTCAGGCTGGCGATCGGCGTCGAACGGTGGAACGTTCGCTCGACGACGACCTTGCCGTCGGCGGAAGTGAGCTTGGCGCCGAGGGTGACGTCGGCGGTGGGCTTGGGAGACGAAGCGACGCTGAAGCTGCGGATATCGATCGAGATCTGATTGTCCCCGTTGTTGTCGCCTTCGTTCGGCCGGCTGACGACGTCGAAAATTTGCGCGTTTTCGAACGCCTGAATGAGCTTCGCCTGCACGAGCTTGACGAGGCTGTCGCTCCACTGTGCATCGGCCAGGAAGGTGAAGCCGTTGTCCTTGCCCTGCTCCAGCATATGCTGGCTATCGTACATCACAATGGCGGTCGGGTCGGCGACCACGAGGCGACCCGAAATCTTCTTGAGCTGGGGAAAGCTGGTCGGCGTCGCGAGATCATAGGTCGTCGGCGGCTTGGGCGGCGCGCCGCCGCCGGTCATCCGCTCGAGGCCTTGCAGAATGCCGTCGACGCGCCCAGCGTTGCGCGACAGCGCGGCGGTGAACCCCTGCATATTGGACAGGGTCGCATGAAGGGGATCGGAGTCCTCCGCCACCACCTTGTCGACTCTTTGGAGAACCTCGCGCGCCGTCTCGCCGAGGCTCATGACGAGCGCCGGATCGGCGGTCAGAATGGGCGGCCGGCCGCCCTCGCTCTTCGGCGCCGGCGACCCCACGCCGCCGCCGCGCAACGAGATGACGGCGCCGCCGAGGAGGCCCTGGTTGTCGACGCCGACTTGCGTATCCACCCGCACCGGGGTCACCGCGTCGACGGCGATCGTCGCCAGCACCTCGTTCGGATCGGCCGCATTGAAGCCGACGTGCCTGACCTCGCCGACCCGGACGCCGTTGAACACCACCGAGGCGCCGACGCTGACGCCCGGCGCGCCGCCTGGAAAACGGATTGTGTAATATTTCGTCTCGCCGAGCGGCCCGAAGCCGTGCAGCCAGTAGATCGCCGCGAAAATCGCCGCGACGAACGCCAGCAGGAACACCCCCATCAGGACGAAACGCGCTTGTCTCTCCATTGGTGACCTCATCCCTGAGCCAGCGTCAGCGCGCTGCGCGCGCGTTCGCTACCGAAATAGGCCTTCACCCAGGGATGCGTCGCCTGTTCAATCTCGGCGAGCGTCCCGACGAAGACAATCCGCTTGTCGGCGATGGCGGCCACGCGATCGCAGATGTGAGCGACGCTCTGCAAATCGTGCGTGACCATGAAGACCGTGAGCCCGAGCGTGCGCCGCAGCGTGCGAACGAGCGTATCGAATTCGTTCGCCGCGATGCTGTCGAGGTCCGACGTCGGCTCGTCGAGGAACAGGATTTCCGGATCGAGCGCGAGGGCGCGCGCCAGCCCGGCGCGCTTGTTCATGCCGCCCGAAAGCTGGGCGGGAAATTTGTCGGCGTCGCTCGGATCCAATCCGACCATCTCGATCTTGGCCATCGCGACCTCACGCCTGAGGCGATCCGAGACGCTAAGATATTCGCGCATGGGAAATTGCACGTTCTCCACCACCGAGAGCGACGAGAACAAAGCGCCCTGCTGAAACAGGACGCCGCAGCGGCGGCCGACGGCGTGGCGCTCGTCCGAGCTCGCGTCTTCGAGATCGATGCCGAGCACCCTGACGCTTCCCGAACTTTTGGGAAGGAGGCCCAGCAGGGTGCGCAGCAGCACGGATTTGCCGGCGCCCGATGCGCCGACGACCCCCATCGTCTCGCCGTGACGGACGTCGAGCGAGAGGCCGTCGAGCACCTTGCGATCGTCGAAGGCGACGACGAGATCGCGAACCGCGATAACCGGCTGCTCCTTGGCGGCGTCCATCGTTACATCCCGATCGAGGAGAAGAAGACTGCGAACAGACCGTCGAGCACGATGACGACGAAGATGGATTTCACCACCGAAGCCGTCGTCCGGACGCCGAGCGACACGGCGCTGCCTTGCACGCGAAACCCTTCCGCGCACGCCACCACCCCGATCGCCAGCGCCATGAAGGGCGCCTTGATGAGCCCCACCTCAAAGTCCGAGAGAGTGACGGCGTTCTGCAACCGCGCCATGAACGTCGTCAGACTCAGGCCGCCGTCGATCGAGACGATCAACGCGCCGCCGGCGATCGCCGCGACGGCGCCGAGCAAGGCGAGAATGGGAAGGCCCAAGACGAGGGCGACGATGCGCGGCAATACGAGAATGTCGACCGGATCGAGCCCCATGGTGCGCAGAGCGTCGATCTCCTCGCGCATTTTCATCGAGCCAAGCTCGGCGGTGAAGGCGCTTCCAGAACGCCCCGCCACCATGATCGAGACGATGAGCACAGCGAACTCGCGCAGCACCAGAACGCCGACGAGGTTGGTGACGTAGTCCTGCGCGCCGAATTTTCGGAAGTAGAACAAGCCTTGCTGGGCGATGATGGCGCCGACCACGAAAGTGATCAGCACGATGATGGGGATCGCCTGCCAGCTCACCCGCTCGAAGTGATGCACGGTGTCGCGCACGCGGCCGGTCTGAGGGCGTCTGGCGAAGCGCTCGATCTGAGCGAAGGCAAGCGCGCCCAGCATCGCAATCATCGCGACGAGATCGTCAACGACCACCGCCAGCGCGGCGCCGAGCGCGGCGAGTTCCGGCTCTGAGAGGACCAGCGCCGGTTGGAGCGGCGATTGCATGCCGATTGGTCCGGTCTAGCGCGGCGAGGAGATCGCGGTAGCGATCGGGAACAGCCGTGACTTGCGCCGTCCGCTGGCTCTCTTCAACGTCGCGGACCGTGCGTTCAATCAGCCAAGCCCCGTAGGTGTCGAGCGCGTCGACCCGGCTGACGTCCAGCGTCACCGCCGCGCCAGACTCGCTTTCGAGCCGATCTGTCAGGCGCTCGAGGCGATCTCCGTTGGCGCAGGTCCAGTTTCCCGAGGCCACAGCGGTGACCTGATCGCCCCGCGCCTCCCAGCTCAGAAGCGGATCGAGCGGCTTCGGCGCGCTTGTCGAAGCGATCATGCTCATTTCCTCCGCATTCCGCCCGCTCAGCGTGCGCGGGCCAGCTCGGCCGTAATCTGCGAGATGTCGCCGCCTTGCGCCCGGATCGTGACTTGCTGCCGGTTACCACGCTCATGCATCGTGAAGCCGGCGGAGAATCCGGGGCCGGTGACCGTCCCCTCGATGCGGCCGCCTCCGATGCGGCCGGAGATCTCGCCCTGCGCGTTCCGGATGACTTCGAACCAGTGGCCGGTGATGTCCTCGCCCTCGGCCTGCACCTGAGTGCGCAATTGGAACTTGTAGTTGTCGCTGGCGCAATCGAGATTCTGCACCAGTCCCTCGCCCCTATCTTGGACCGCGTATCGCGCGGTGCAACGCAGGCGTTCGACTGAGCCGTTCGTCAGCGAAATGGCGCCGGAGCCGGCCCAGGAACCGGCATAGCCGGAGAAGGGTCCGCGCGCCGGCTGCGATTGGACGCTGGACGCGCCGGCAGCGAGGGCGACGCCTGCAAAGAGCGAGTTGCGCAACACCTTGACGACTGTTCTGGTCATGTCCATCCCCGTCTTAGGCAAGCAGCAATGGAAAACACATATGTAGCGCGACAATGCGGCGCTGCTACGGCGCGGTCCGCTGACTCGGTGTTGGGACATTTTGCGCTCTCCCGGGGCCCAACGATAACAACGCGCTCGGCCCCATTGCGTTCCCTGCCGTACTTTTATTTGGCGAAATGTCCTCACAATCGCCGTTCCCTACCGTTCCTGGCGCGTCTCAATAACCACCGCGGCTTAATGTAAATATTGCTTGACAGCGGCGGCGGCGTGTCCGCTTAATCTACATGTCGAGCTAGCGCTTTTGTCGAGAGCGAGCGCGCGACAGCAATTCGTTTTCGGCGCCTCCAGCGTTTGAGGGGGTCGGGTGCTGAGTATCGTGCGAGGCGTATTGCGGCGCGTCTTGGCGGCCGCTGCGGTTGTCTGTGCGCCAGCCGTCGCGCAGGCGAGCGCCTGGACTCTGCCTCAGGGGACCGGCCAGGCGATCTTCTCCTTCTCCGCCGGCGCCGGCGGCTTCGACAGCCAGATCGCGCCGGGCGCCCGAGGCGAGAAACACGCCGAAGGCTCGCTCTACCTCGAATATGGTCTGTCGGACTGGCTGACCGCCGTCGCCCAGTCGGGACTCGAAAATTATCGGATCGGCTCTCCGATCTCCGACACCTATCGCGGTATGGACTACAGCGGAGCAGGCTTGCGCGCGCGTCTCTTCTCCTCGGATTCGCTAGTCTGGTCGGTGGAGGGGACTGCGCTCGTCCCAGGCGCTCATGACGCCGGACGACCCGCCCAGGCCGGCAATACGGGCTTCGACAGCGACTGGCGCACCTTGGTGGGCTCGACCTTTAGTGTCGGGAACCTATGGGCCTTCGTGGACGCCAGCGTCGGCTATCGCACGCGGGGCGGCGGCCCGCCCGGCGAATGGCGCGCCGACCTGACTTTCGGCCTCCATCTCACCAAAAAACTCACCTTCATGGCGCAATCCTTCAACGCCTTCTCGAACGGATCGACCGCTTGCTTCTCCGCCGCCCAGATCATGATCCTGCAGCCCAGCTTCGTCTACGACTTCGACAAGTTCTGGTCGGCGCAGGTCGGGGCCTACGCGACGGTGCGCGCCATCGAGGCCGACCGCGAGAACGGCGTGGTCGTTGCGTTGTGGCGGCGCTTCTGACGTCACCGATCGCATTCGAACGGCATCAGCGCCTTCCCGCCCGACAAGGCCGGCTTCTCGATGTGCGCGTAAACCGCGACTTGGCCGCAAAGCCCCCGATCGACGAAAACCGCTTCATGGCGCACGCCGGTGGGGCCGAACGCGATGTCCGTAACCTTGCGATGCGCGATCAACTTGCTCTGGCGATCGCCAGGGGCGGTCTCGAAGACGGCATAGACCTCGATGTCGAAATCCGCATGGGGCCAATTCGTGTTCGCGGGCCCGTTCAACTCGACGTCGAGGAGATAGCTGTCCGCGGCCTCGCGCCCAGGCGCCGGTTTGGTCAGATCGATAAAGCCGTCCGCCTGCTGAAGCTCGTGCAGCCGGCCGGTTTCCACGCCGATCAGCAGCACCCGCATATCGGCGATCGGCTCGATCGCGGAAGTCTTGCGGGTCAGGGTCAGCGTGAAATCGCCGGCGTCGGGAATTCCCGTTTCGACATGCGCGCGACAGGGGCCCGCGGCCCTGACCCGAACTTCCGCGTTCGCTTGCCCCGCGCCGACGGAGACGGCCCCGAGGAACGCGTTGTCGAAGGCGGCGATCGGCATGGCGGTCGATTCGCCGGCGCAGGAAAGATCGGCATGGACGACGCCGGGCGCGCCCGCGCGCCGCGCGACGCTCATCTCCAAGGTCTCGCCCTGTCGCGCGCTGAGCTGGTAATTCCATTCGCGCGGACCGCCGTTCGCAAAGCGACCCGAGACGCTGGCGCTCGCGCCAATCGCCGCGCCGAGGTCGAGCGGCAGCGGACATTGCGCGGCGCCCGCTGTCCCGCAGTCGCCGGCGCGAGCCGCCCCGGCGGCCAAGCTGAGCACGAAGGCGACGCGCGCCAAGGCGAGCCCCTGGCGAAGCGCATATCGAGCCATCGATGATTTCCACCCCGAAACACCCTTGCGCTCTCTAGCCGCCGTCGGGTGCGAAGGCGAGGGCCCCCCACAGGCGATTAGCTGGACGGCTGCCCTGCGCTATAGTTGCTAGCGCGCCTACCCGCAGGGCAGCGCATTTGGAGCAGGACAGGATGAAGTCGAGGGATCACGGACGCTATCGCTACAGCGCGATCAAGACGCGTCCGACATACGATTGGCCGGGCGGCAAGCGTCTCGCCGTCTATCTCGGGCTCAACCTCGAGACCTTCGCTTTCGCCGAAGGGTTCGGCGCTCAATTGACGCCGGCGCCCCACCAGCCGGACGTGCTCAATTACGCTTGGCGCGACTGGGGCAACCGCGTCGGCGCCTGGCGCCTTCTCGACCTCTTCGAGGCGGAAGGCTTTCCCGCCTCGGTGCTGCTCAATACGGATCTCGTACGACGAAGCGCCGGACCTCGTCGCGGCGTTTCGCGCGCGCGGCGACGAGATCGTCGGCCACGGCCGCACCAATTCGGAGCGCCAGGGCACGCTCGCCGAGCCCGAGGAGTGGGCGCTGATCGACGAGGCGACGGCGCGCATCCGCGCCTATGAGGGCTACGCGCCGCAGGGCTGGCTGGGCCCGTGGATCTCCGAAAGCGAGCGAACGCCGGACCTTCTCGCGGAAGCCGGCTATCGCTACGTGCTCGACTGGCCGATGGACGACCAGCCGGTCTATCTCGACACCCGTAGCGGCAAGCGGCTGCTCGCGGTTCCCTACCCGCAGGAGCTCAACGACATTCCGGCGATCGTCGCGCGGCAGGCAAGCGGGGCGGAATTCGCCCAGATGATCGTCGACTCGTTCGACGAGATGCTCGAGCTTTCCCGAGAGGCGCCGCTGGTGATGGGGATCGCGCTGCACGCTTACATCGTCGGCCATCCGCATCGCCTGCGCCCGTTGCGCCAAGCGCTGCGCCATATCGCCGCCTCGCGCGACGACATTTGGATCACCACCGCCGGCGCGATCGCCGAGCATTGCCTCGCGTTGCCGCCGGGCCTCGTGCCGGGCGGCGAGGGCGCCGAGTAGGCGCCAAGGCGCGCCGCGGCGGCGCCGCTCGGCCGCGAGGCCAAAAACGGTCCGACGCCAGAAGCTTGCGTCGGACCCTCGGGGTGTGGGAACTTGCGTCGCCAGGGAGCGGAACGAATGAGCGAGGCCTTCGTCGGCGTCGATGTGGGGACGGGAAGCGCGCGGGCGGGCGTGTTCGACGCCGACGGCCGCCTGCTTGCAAGCGCCAAGCGGCCAATTGCGATCTGGCGCGAGCCGGGTGAGATCGTCGAACAATCCTCGCAAGACATCTGGAACGCGGCCTGCGCCGCGGTGCGCGAAGCCGTCGGGCAATCAGGCCTCAGACCCAACGCGGTGGCCGGCGTCGGGTTCGACGCGACCTGCTCGCTGGTCGCGCTCGACGCAGACGGCGGCTCGCTGCCGGTCGGCCCGAGCGGCGATCCGCGCCGCGACGTCATCGTCTGGATGGATCATCGCGCAGTCGCCGAGGCGGACGAGATCAATGCGAACGGTCACCACATTCTGCGCTATGTCGGCGGCGCGATCTCGCCGGAGATGGAGCCGCCGAAGCTGCTGTGGCTGGCCCGCCACGCGCCGGAAACTTTCGCGAGGGCGGGTCACTTTCTCGACCTCACCGACTTCCTGACCTATCGCGCGAGCGGCTCGCTGGCGCGTTCCGCCTGCACGGTCACCTGCAAATGGACCTACCTCGCCCATGAGGGACGCTGGCGGAAGGAGTTTTTCGACGCCATCGGCCTCGGCGCGCTCAGCGACGACGCCTTCCGGCGCATCGGCTCGCGAGTGGTCGATCCCGGCACGCCGCTCGCCGCCGGCCTGACCGCGGAAGCGGCGTCCGCAATGGGTCTGGCGGCGGGCGCGCCGGTCGCCGCCGGCCTGATCGACGCCCACGCGGGCGCGCTCGGCACGATGGGCGCCGCGCTCGGCGCCGAGGCGGCCGATCCGCGCAAGCGCCTTGCGCTCATCCTCGGCACGTCGTCCTGTTGCATGGCGTTGGCCGACGAGCCGCTCTTCATTCGCGGCGTGTGGGGCCCCTATCACTCCGCGTTGACGCCGGGCCAGTGGCTCGCCGAGGGCGGCCAGTCGGCCTTCGGCGCGGCGATCGACCATTTGATGCGTCTGCATCCGGCTTTTCCCGCCTACGCCCGCCGCGCCGACGGCTTCGAAACGATGGAGCGCGAGATCGTCTCGCGGGCGGGAAGCGAATCCGCCGCGGTTAGGCTCGCTCGCGACCTTCACGTGCTGCCGGACTTTCTCGGCAACCGATCGCCGCTCGCCGACCCCTTGGCGAGAGGCGGCCTTCTCGGCCTCGACTTCGGCGACGACGACAACAGCCTGCGCGCGCTCTATGTCGCGGGGCTGTGCGGCCTCGCTCAGGGCCTCAGGCAGATCATCGGCGCGCTCGAGACCGGCGGCTATGGGTTCGACACGCTCGTCGTCAGCGGCGGCGCGGCGCGCAGCGCGCTGGTGCGCCAGATTATCGCCGACGCGACGGGCAAGCGGGTCGCGGCTCCGGAAACCAGAGAGCCCGTGCTGTTGGGCGCCGCGATGCTCGGAGCGGTCGCCGCCGGACGCCACACGATGCGCGGCGCGATGGCGGCGATGTCGCGGCTCGCCAGCGTCACCGAGCCGACCGGCGGCGAAATCGCCGCGCTGCACGCCAAGAAGGGCCGCGCTTTCGAAGCCTTGCAAAACGCGGAAAAACGCGTTCGGGAGGCGATGCGCTGAGCCATGAACCGCTCGCGGCAAATCCTCAATTTCGGCTGCGACGGCGCGCTCACCGGCGGGGCGCCGCCCCGCCTCGTTACAGATCAACGCGCACTGCGCATTGCGAGACCAACCGCCTATGGGAAAATTCGCCGAGGTTGACAGTGCGCGCCTCGACGAGGCCGCCCGCGCCGGTTGGCTCTATTATGTCGCCGGCAATACGCAGGAGGAAATCGCCAAGAAGCTCGGCGTCTCCCGCCAGACGGCGCAGCGCCTTGTCTCGTTGGCCATGAGCGAGCGCCTGATCAAGGTGCGCCTCGATCATCCGATTGCCCACTGCATGGAGCTTTCCTCGCTGCTGCGTCAGCGCTATGATCTCCAGTATTGCGAAGTTGCGCCGAGCGATCCGGCGTCGAATTCTTCGACGGTCGGCATCGCGCAACTCGCGGCGGGGGAGATGGAGCGATGGCTGCGTCGTCCGGACCCAATCGTCATCGGCATTGGAACCGGCCGCACCATGCGGGCGGTGGCGGACCAGTTGCCGCCGATGCAGTGCCCGCAACACCGCCTCGTGGCGCTGGTCGGCACGATGAAGAACGACGGCTCCGCCTCGTTCTACGATGTCATCATCCGCGCGTCCGACACCGTGCGCGCGCCGCACTATCCGATGCCGCTGCCGGTCGTCGCCCCCTCGGCCGAGGAGCGCGATTTGCTCACGAGCCTGCCCTCGATCCGCAACGTGCGCGCCCTGATCGAGCAGGCGAACGTGACATTCGTCGGCGTCGGCGCGCTCGGCGAGAATTCTGCGCTCGTCAAGGACGGCTTCATCACCTCGCAGGAGAACGAAGCGCTGGAACGCGCCGGCGCCGTCGGGGAGATCACCGGCTGGGCGTTCGACGCGCGCGGGCGGCTGATCCTCGGCGAGATCAACGATCGCGTCGCCAGCGCACCGCTCAGCGTGCCGACCGAGCGCCTCATGATCGGCGTCGCGATGGGCCCCTCGCGCCGCGCCAGCATCCGGGGCGCCCTTGTCGGCAAGCTGATCTCCGGCCTCATCACCGACGAGGCGACGGCCGAACACCTATTGCGGCGCTAAGGTTTCTCCGCCCCGGCGCCGGCGGAGAGAAGCGACTGGTCGGCGCTGCGTCAATCAAGCAGCGACTGCGCGGTCCCGCGCTTTGTTTCCCACTTTTATTGCGTCGCAGCAACGATTGGCGATTGACTTCGAAACCCGTGACGACGAATATTCGCTCGCATTGAAGGCAAATGCTCACGCTTGGGCAACGCCCCACCTGGAGGAAACGTTCATGTCGACTCTCGTAAGGAGTTCTACTCGGGGCTTGCGCCCTGTCCACCCTTTCGCTGTCCGCCTACGCCGAGACGACGCTGACGATCGCCACCGTCAACAATAGCGACATGATCCGGATGCAGAGGCTCACCGACGACTTCACCAAGGCCAATCCGGACATCAAGCTCAACTGGGTGACGCTCGAAGAGAACGTGCTGCGCCAGAAGGTGACGACCGACATCGCGACCAAGGGCGGCCAGTTCGACGTCCTGACGATCGGCACCTACGAGGTTCCGATCTGGGGCAAGAAGCATTGGCTGGCGCCGCTCGACAATCTGGGCGCCGATTATGACGCCGACGACCTCCTGCCGCCGATCCGCGCCGGCCTCACCGTCGACGGCAAGCTCGACGCCGCGCCGTTCTATGGCGAGAGCTCCTTCGTCATGTATCGCAAGGACTTGATGGACAAGGCCGGGCTCAAGATGCCCGAGGCGCCGACTTGGGAGTTCATCCGCCAGGCGGCCGACAAGATGACCGACAAGACGAACGGCGTCTACGGCATTTGCCTGCGCGGCAAGGCCGGCTGGGGCGAGAACATGGCGTTCCTGACCGCGATGTCCAATTCGTTCGGCGCGCGCTGGTTCGACGAGAAGTGGAACGCGCAGTTCAATACGCCTGAATGGAAGAAAACGCTCGACTACTATCTCGCGATCATGAAGGCCGACGGCCCGCCCGGCGCCTCCTCCAACGGCTTCAACGAAAATCTCGCGCTGTTCAACGCCGGCAAGTGCGGCATATGGATCGATGCGACTGTCGCCGCCTCCTTCGTCACCGGGAAGAACTCGACCGTCGCCGACAAGGTTGGGTTCGCGCTGGCGCCCGACAATGGCCTCGGCAAGCGGGGCAATTGGCTGTGGGCGTGGTCGCTCGCCATTCCCACCGGCTCGAAGAAGGTCGCCGACGCCGAGAAGTTCATCTCCTGGGCGACAAGCAAGCACTACACCGATCTCGTCGCCTCCAAGGAGGGGTGGGCGAACGTTCCCCCGGGCACACGGACGTCGCTTTACAAGAATCCCGAATATCTGAAGGCGGCGCCGTTCGCGGAATTGACGTTGCAGTCGATCAACTCTGCCGATCCGCTCCATCCGACCGTCAAGCCGGTCCCGTACACCGGCGTGCAGTTCGTCGCGATCCCCGAGTTCCAGGGCATTGCGACCGATGTCGGCCAGGACTTCTCGGCGGCGCTCGCCGGAACGATGACCGGCGACGCGGCTCTGGCCGCCGCGCAGTCGAGCACGGAATCGGCGATGAAGAAGGCCGGCTACATCAAGTAGCCGGCGTTCCTGCGCGCCGTCTTGCCGAGGTTCCTCCCGCCTCGGCCCCCCTTCCCCGCTTGTCGGGGAGGGGCCTTTTTCCCGCCGCCGCTGGCGGGAAATCCTGGGAGACGCGTATTCCGCCGCACCGCGGCGCGCATTGAAAAGGCTTCAGGTCCGAAAAGGCTTCAGGTCCGAAAGGCTTCAGGTCATGGCGACGCAACAAACCAAGACGGCCGGGCGTCTTCTCGTCGCCCCTTCGGTCATCCTTCTCTTCCTCTGGATGATCGTGCCCCTGGTGATGACGCTCTATTTCTCGACGCTGCACTACAGCCTTCTCGACTCTGAAAACATCTCCTTCGTCGGCCTGCAAAACTACGCCTACTTCCTCAGCGACCCGAATTTCCTTACTGCGATCGCCAACACACTCATCCTCGTCGGCTCGGTGCTCGCCATCAGCGTCGGCGGCGGCATTCTGGTCGCCCTGTTGATGGACCAGCCGATCTTCGGCCAGAGCATCGTGCGCCTGATGGTGATCGCGCCGTTCTTCGTCATGCCGACCGTCAGCGCGCTCGTCTGGAAGAACCTGCTGATGAATCCGGTGTCCGGCCTCTTTGCCTGGATCGCCCACAGCCTCGGCCTTCCCGCGGTCGACTGGTTCACCAATTGGCCGATGCTGTCGGTGATCCTGATCGTTTCCTGGCAATGGCTGCCGTTCGCGAGCTTGATCCTGCTGACGGCGCTGCAATCCTTCGACGAGGAGCAGAAAGAGGCGGCGACGCTCGACGGCGCCGACCCGATCTCGTTCTTCTTCTATCTCGTCCTGCCGCATATCGCGCGCGCGATCACGGTCGTCGTCCTGATCGAGACGATCTTTCTGCTCGGCGTCTTCGCGGAGATCTATGTCACGACCAATGGCGGCCCGGGCGTCGCAACGACCAACATCGCCTTCCTCGTCTATAAGCAGGCTCTGCTCGACTTCGACGTCGGCGGGGCCTCGGCGGGCGGCGTCATCGCGGTCGTGCTCGCCAACATCGTCGCGATCTTCCTCATGCGCATCGTCGGCAGGAACCTGGAGGGCTGAGGCCATGGCGCTCAAGCAAACGATGAGCAAACGACTCGGGATGAGCGCCGCCGCGTGGGTGGTCGGCTTTCTGATTTTCTTTCCGATCTTGTGGACGTTCCTCGCCAGCTTCAAGACCGAAGCCGACGCATTCGCGATCCCGCCGAAGTTCCTCTTCTTTCACTGGACGCCCGAGAATTATGTCCAGGTGGAGGAGCGCTCGAACTACCTGCTGTTCGCTTACAATTCGATCGTGCTCTCGGTCGGCGCCAATCTCGTCGGGCTCATCATCGCCGTCCCTGCGGCCTGGTCGATGGCTTTCGCGCCGACCAAGCGCACCAAGGACGTGCTGATGTGGATGCTGTCGACCAAGATGATGCCGAGCGTCGGCGTGCTGGTGCCGATCTATCTCTTGTTCCGCGACTTCCATCTGCTGGATAGCCGCCTAGGCATCGGCTTCGTGCTGCTGATGATGAATTTGCCGATCCTCATCTGGATGCTGTACACGTACTTCAAGGAAATCCCCGTCGACATTCTCGAGGCGGCGCGGATGGACGGCGCCTCGCTGATGAACGAGATTCTCTACGTCCTGACGCCGATGGCCGTGCCGGGCATCGCCTCGACCATGCTGCTCGCCATCATCCTCTCCTGGAACGAGGCGTTCTGGACGCTCAATCTGACGACGTCCAATGCGGCGCCGCTGACCGCCTTCATCGCATCCTATTCGGCGCCCGAGGGCCTCTTCTGGGCCAAGCTCTCCGCCGCCTCCACCCTCGCAATCGCGCCGATTCTCATCCTCGGCTGGTTCTCGCAGCGCCAATTGGTGCGCGGCTTGACCTTCGGCGCGGTGAAGTGAACGACGGGCAACGAAAGAGACGATCATGGGCAGCATCGAACTCCTCGACGTTCGCAAGGAATTCGGCGGCGTCAAAGTCATCAACGGCGTCGACCTGAAAATCCCAGACGGCGCGTTCACGGTCTTCGTGGGTCCGTCCGGCTGCGGCAAGTCGACGCTGCTGCGATTGATCGCAGGGCTCGAGGACATTTCCTCTGGACACATCAAGATCGACGGCAAGGACGTCAGCAGCGTCGGGCCGGCGCAGCGCGGCCTCGCGATGGTGTTCCAGTCGTACGCGCTCTATCCGCATATGAGCGTGCGCGGCAACATCGCCTTCGCGCTCAAAATGGCTAAGCAATCGACCGAGATGATCGAGCAGAAGGTCAAGAAGGCGGCCGCCATCCTCAATCTGACCGACTACCTCGACCGCAAGCCGAGGCAATTGTCGGGCGGACAGCGTCAGCGCGTCGCCATCGGCCGCGCGATCGTGCGCGAGCCCAAGGCGTTTCTGTTCGACGAGCCGCTGTCCAATCTCGACGCGGCGCTGCGAGTGCAGATGCGACTCGAAATCGGCGATCTGCATCAGAATCTCAAAACGACGATGATCTACGTGACGCACGACCAGGTCGAGGCGATGACGATGGCGGACCAGATCGTCGTGCTCGACCGCGGCGCGGTCGCGCAGGTCGGCTCGCCGCTCGAACTCTACAACAGGCCGAATGGCCTCTTCGTCGCGCGCTTCATCGGCTCGCCGACGATGAATCTCGCGACCGGCGAATCGGCGCAGCGCCGCAACGCCGAGACGATCGGCATAAGGCCCGAACACATCGACGTCTCGACCACGGCGGGCGAGTGGCCCGGCAAGGTGCGCCTCGCGGAGCATCTCGGGTCGGACACCTTCGTCTATGTCGAAACGAGCGTTGGCCAGATGACGGTGCGCTCGGAAGGAGAAGCGCCGCTTCGGCCGGGCGAAACGGTCTTCTTGACCCCGCAGGAGAAGCATGTGCATCGCTTCGACAAGGGCGGGCGACGGATCGCCTGAGGCGGCCTCGCGCGGTCGCCGTCGCACAATCGCGAAACAACGGTGAATGAAATGAGCATTAAATTATCCGCCGGCGCCTTGCCGAGCCTTCCGGCTGGCGTGGCGGCGCCAAACTATCGTCGCGCCGATCTGAGCGCGGGGATCCTTCATTTCGGCGTCGGCAATTTCCATCGCGCCCATCAGGCCGTCTATCTCGACGACCTCTTCAACGAGGGCCGGGACCACAATTGGGCGCTGATCGGCGCGGGCGTGCGCGACGCCGACGCGCTCGTGCGCGAGAAGCTCGGCGAGCAGGACTGGCTGACGACGGTCGTCGAGCAGGAAGCGAATTCGACCAAGGCGCGCGTGGTCGGGTCCATGATCGACTTCATCGCCCCGGGCGATGTCGCCGCGACGCTCGAAGCGCTCGCGCGGCCGGAGATTCGCATCGTCTCGATGACGATCACCGAGGGCGGCTATTACATCTCGCCGGCCACCCAACATTTCGACGCGGCCCATCCCGAGATCGTCTACGACGCGCGCAACCTCGACGCGCCGAAGACCGTGTTCGGCCTGATCGTCGCCGGCCTCAAGCGCCGCAGAGCCGCCGGAATCGCCCCATTCACGGTGATGTCGTGCGACAACATTCCCGGCAACGGCCATGTCACCGAGAACGCGGTCGCCGGGCTCGCGGAGCTCGCCGATCCGGAACTCGCCGGTTGGATTCGCCGCGAAGTCGCCTTCCCCAATTCGATGGTGGACCGCATCACGCCGGCGACCTCCGATCGCGAGCGCAACATGTTGCGCGAAACCTTCGGGCTCGAAGACAATTGGCCGGTCTTCTGCGAGGAGTTCCGGCAATGGGTGCTCGAGGATAGGTTTCCCGCCGGCCGCCCGGCTTTGGAGCAGGCCGGTGTCACCTTCACGTCCGATGTCGCGCCCTTCGAGTTGATGAAGATGCGCATCCTCAACGGCGGCCACGCCGCCATCGCCTATCCCGCCGCGCTGCTCGACATTCATTTCGTCCATGAGGCGATGGAGGATGCGCAGATCAACGCCTTCCTGGAAAAGCTGACCAAGGACGAAATCATTCCGACCGTGCCGCCGCCTTCCGGGGTCGATCTCGAGGACTATCGCAGCTTGATCGCGCGGCGCTTCGCCAATCCGAAGATCGGCGACACGATTACGCGTCTCTGTCTCGACGGCTCCAACCGGCAACCCAAATTCATCTTGCCGACCGCGGCGGATCGCCGCAAATCCAATGCCTCCCTGGACGGGCTCGCGCTCGTCTCGGCCCTATGGTGCCGCTATTGCTATGGGGAGACGGAAAGCGGGAAGACCATCGCGCCGAACGATCCGAGCTGGGACCGCATTCAGGCGGCGGCGAGACAGGCGCGCAACGACCCGCAAGCGTTCCTCGCGATGGGCGACATTTTCGGCGCCCTCGCGCAGGACGCGACCTACGTCGCTGCGTTTTCGAAGGCGCTTTCGGCGTTGTGGTCGAACGGCGTTCGCGCGACGCTCGGCGCCTATCTCGCCGGCCACTCCTAACGCGCGTCGCATTTTGTTCAAACCAAAGCCGTCATGGCGAGCGAAGCGAGGCAATCCAGCAGCGCCAGGCGGAACGATGGATTGCTTCGTTGCTCCGCTCGTCGCAATGACGGTTCTAACACGAGTCCACCGATGAGACTGAAAGACAAGATCGCGATCGTAACCGGTGGCGCGCGCGGCATCGGCGAGGCGATCGTCCGCGCCTATGCGGCGGAGGGCGCCCATGTCGCCATCGCCGACCTTGAAATCGACAAGGCCCGCGCGCTCGCCGCCGAACTCGGCGGCAAGGCGATGGCCCTCGCGCTCGACGTTCGCGACCTCGGTTCGATCGACGCGGCGGTCCGCGAGGTCGTCGCGACGCTCGGCGGCGTCGACATCCTCGTCAACAACGCCGGCATCTTCAACATGGCGCCGCTGTCGGAGATCACCGAGGCCGACTTCGACCGGCAGTTCGGCGTCAATGTGCGCGGCCTTCTCTTCATGACCAAGGCCGTCGCCGCCGAGATGGAGCGCCAGAGGCGCGGGGGAAAGATCATCAACCTCTCCTCGCAGGCCGGCCGACGCGGCGAACCCTACATTGCCGTCTACTGCGCCAGCAAAGCGGCGGTCATCAGCCTCACCCAGTCGCTCGGGCTCGAACTCATCAAGAAGGGCATCTACGTCAACGCGATCGCGCCCGGCGTCGTCGATACGCCGATGTGGGATCACGTCGATTCGCTGTTCGCCAAATACGAGAAGCGACCGATCGGCGAGAAGAAGCGTCTCGTCGGCGTGGCCGTCCCGCTCGGCCGGATGGGCGCCCCTGACGACTACCGCGGCCCCGCCGTGTTCCTGGCCTCTTCCGAATCCGACTACGTCGTCGCGCAGACGCTCAACGTCGACGGCGGCAATTGGATGAGCTGAATTCCCTACGCCAAGCCAGGCACGCGCTCTTGTCGTGACGAGGGCGCGGGCGCACAATTCTCCCGGCCAGCGGCGCGCTTGCGCGCCACTGGGGTGAACAGCGGGGGAAGCGCGACATGGCGGCGACGGAATTCCTTCTCCAGGCCAACGACGGTTCGCGCCTGTTCGTTCGCCAATGGCTGCCAGACGGCGCCCCGCGCGGGATCGTGCAGATCGCGCATGGCCTCGCGGAACATTCCGAGCGTTATCGCGACTTCGCCTTGGCGCTGAACGCCGCGGGCTATGGCGTCTACGCGAACGATCATCGCGGACACGGGCGCACCGCGAGCCCCGACGATCTCGGCTTCTTCGCCGCCAAGAACGGCTGGCGACTGGTCCTCGACGATCTCTGGAGCGTCAATCGCCACATCGCTCAGCAGCACCCCGGCGCGCCGATCGTTCTCTTCGGCCATTCCATGGGGTCCTTCTTCGCGCAGGCCTTCATCGGCGAGCATGGCGAGGCGCTCGCCGGCGCGATCCTTTCCGGCTCCAACGGCCGGCCGCCGGCGATTGCGGCGCTCGGCCGCCTCATCGCGCGCTTCGAACGGCTGCGCCTCGGCGCCCGCGGCCGGAGCGATCTCCTGATGAAGATGTGGTTCGGCGCCTTCAACAAGCCGTTCGAGCCGGCGCGCACCGCTTTCGACTGGCTGTCGCGGGATCCCGCCGCGGTCGACGCCTATGTCGCCGACCCTTTGTGCGGCTTCAATTCGACAACGCAACTCGCGATCGACCTGCTCGACGCGCTGCCGCCGCTGCTGGCGCCGGCGACGCTCGCGCGCATTCCGAAGCGGCTGCCGATCTTGATCGTCAGCGGCGCCCGCGACCCTGTCGGCGCAAATCTCCCGAGCCTCATCGACGCCTATCGCGGCGCCGGCCTCAATCCTACGGTGCGCATCTATCCCGAGGCCCGCCATGAGACGCTCAACGAGACCAACCACGAGGAAGTCAAAACCGACCTGATCGGCTGGATCGACGGCGTCGTGGCGAAGACCCCTGCCGCCGCGATCGCCTGAGCGTCGCGCGTCGGGCCTTTGCTCGGTTTCTCCTGCGTGACATCGCGGTGGGTTGCCGATAAGCGTGCGGCCCGGCGGTGCGGAACGGAGTGCGAGACGATGGCGGTCGAAGGAAGCGTCGGGGCCCGCCTGACGACGGACCAGGTCTCGCTCACCCGCCCCGGCCTGGAGATCGCGCTGTTCCTCGGCTTCGTGGCGATCTGGTCCGTCTATTTCACGATTTCCGAGGCGCCCGCCTCGATCCACAACGACATGGCGGAGGCCTACGCCTGGGGCCGCGAGTTCCAGCTCGGCTACAATCAGCACCCACCCTTCTGGTCGTGGCTCTGCGGCGCGTGGTTCACGCTTTTTCCGCGCGCCGACTGGTCTTTCGCCATTCTCTCCAGCCTCAACGCGGCGATCGGCCTCGTCGGCTCCTGGAAGCTGATCGGGTTGTTCGCGGAAGGCGAGAAGCGCGTCGCGGCGACCGCGCTATTGCTGCTGACGCCCTTCTACACGTTTCTCTCGCACAAATATAACGCCAATTCGATCTTCCTCTCGATCTGGCCGTGGACGCTGTTTTATTTCGTGCGGTCGATCGAAGGCGACAGGTTGGCCGACGCCGTGCTGTTCGGCGTGATGATGGCCTTCGCGTTGCTGTCGAAATATTTTTCGCTGATCCTGGCCGCGACCTGCTTCCTGGCGGCGATCCAGCACCCCCGCCGCGCGCGCTATTTCGCCTCCGCCTCGCCCTATGTCTCGGTCGCCGTCACGGCGGCGATCTGCGCGCCGCACGTTTGGTGGCTGGCGACGAGCGGCGCTCCCCCGCTGCGCTATCTCGCCCAGATTTCCGACAAGCACATCAGCCATATCGCGGCCGCCTCGGCGGCGACCTTCTTTGGCGCGCTGGCGCAGAACGGCGTCGTCTTCGCCGTCGTCGCCTTCGTCGCCCGACGCTCGCTCGTCGAAACCATCGCTCGCCTCAAGGCGGGTTGGACGGAACCGCGGTTCCGCTTTCTCTCGATTCTCGCCCTGGCGCCGCTGATCCTCGCGATTGGCGCGGCGCTAGCGCTGCGCACCAACCTCTCGACCAACATGCTGATCGGAACCTTCAGCCTCATGCCGCTGCTGGCGATCGAGTGTTTCGGCTGGAGCGACGCTGACCGTCTCGGTTCGCTCTCGGTGCGGCTCGCCGTCGCCCTCACGCTCGGCGCGCTCGTCGCCTCGCCGGCGGTCGCGTTCGCGCAAGCCTGGCTGTCCCACGACAACAACGAGACCCAGCCCCGCAAGGAGCTGGCGGCGGAAGCGACGCGCCTGTGGCGCGAGGCGACCGGGCGGCCGCTGCTCTATGTCGCGGGCTCGTGGGAATACGACAACGGCGTCGCGTTCTATAGCCCGGAACGCCCGCACGTATTCGTCGACTTCTCCACCTTCCGCAATCAGTGGGTGACGCCGCAGGCGCTCGCCGACGGCGGCTTGCTTTCGGTCTGCGTCGCAAGCGACGAGGCTTGCCTTTCCGCCACCGCGCCGTTCGCCACGCCTGAGACGACCCGCCGCAAGATCACGCTCGCGCACGACAGCTTCGGCCACAAAGGCAAGCCGGTGACCTTCGTCGTTACGATCATCCCGCCCCGACAGGCTTGACCGCCTCGCAGCGAGATCGGGGCGCAAGCCCATTGCCATGCCGCCCGCACGCGTCTATTCGGACGCCGAACCCGAACATTGACGAGGACGCGCCGCCTTGAGCGACAGGGAACCGAAAGTCGACGAAGCGCTGGCGGTCGACCACGGGCTGAAGCCCCAGGAATATGCCCGTCTCGTCGCGTTGATTGGACGCACGCCGACCTTCACCGAGCTCGGCATCGTCTCGGCGATGTGGAACGAACATTGTTCGTACAAATCCTCGCGGCTGCATTTGCGCGAGCTGCCGACCAAGGCGCCCTGGGTGATCCAGGGACCGGGCGAGAACGCCGGCGTCGTCGACATCGGCGACGGCGACGCGGTGGTCTTCAAGATGGAGAGCCACAACCACCCCTCCTTCATCGAGCCCTATCAGGGCGCGGCGACCGGGGTCGGCGGCATCCTGCGCGACGTTTTCACGATGGGCGCGCGGCCGGTCGCCTGCCTCAACTTCCTGCGCTTCGGCTCGCCCGACCATCCGAAAACCCGGCACCTCGTCAGCGGCGTCGTCGCGGGGATTGGCGGCTACGGCAATTCCTTCGGGGTGCCGACGGTCGGCGGGTCGGTCGGCTTCAATCCGCGCTATGACGGCAACATCCTCGTCAACGCGATGGCGGTCGGCGTCGCGCGCGCGGACGCGATTTTCTACGCCAAGGCGACCGGGATCGGAAATCCGATCGTCTACCTCGGCTCTAAGACCGGGCGCGACGGCATCCACGGCGCGACGATGGCGTCCGCCGCCTTCGAAGCGGACGCCGAGGCGAAGCGACCGACCGTGCAGGTCGGCGACCCCTTCGCCGAGAAGCTGCTGCTGGAGGCGTGCCTCGAATTGATGGCCTCGGGCGCCGTCATCGCCATTCAGGACATGGGCGCCGCCGGCCTCACCTCCTCGGCGGTCGAGATGGGCGCCAAGGGCGACCTCGGCGTCGAACTCGATCTCGACCGCGTGCCCTGCCGCGAGACCGGCATGACCGCCTACGAGATGATGCTGTCGGAGAGCCAGGAGCGCATGCTGATGGTGCTCCACCCGGAGAAGGAATCTCAGGCGGAGGCCATCTTCCGCAAGTGGGGCCTCGATTTCGCGGTCATCGGCCAGACGACGGCGAGCAAGCGCTTCGTCATCAAGCAAGGCGGCGTCGTCAAGGCCGACCTGCCGATCAAGGAACTCGGCGACGAGGCGCCGCTTTACGACCGGCCTTGGACGCCGACGCCGCGCTCCCCTGTTCTCGACGCGGCCGATGTCGCCGCGCCCGTCAGCGCGGGCGAAGCGCTGCTGAAGCTGCTGCGGTCGCCCGACCTTTGCTCTAAACGCTGGGTTTCCGAGCAATACAACTCGCTGATCCTCGGCAATACCGTTGCAGGGCCCGGCGGCGACGCCGCCGTGGTCAGGCTCGGCGACGGGCCGAAAGGCCTGGCGCTGACAACCGACGTGACCGAGCGCTATTGCGAGGCGGACCCGATCGAGGGCGGCAAGCAGGCGGTGGCGGAAGCCTGGCGCAACCTCGTCGCCGTCGGCGCGCGGCCGCTCGCGCTCACCGACAATCTCAATTTCGGCAACCCTGAGAAGCCGCACGCCATGGGCCAATTCGTCGGCTGCCTGCAAGGCATCGGCGAGGCGGCGCGCGCGCTCGACTTCCCGATCGTCTCCGGCAACGTCTCGCTCTACAACGAGACGATGGGCGCCGGCATTCCCCCGACGCCGGCGATCGGCGGCGTCGGCCTCGTCGCGGACGTCGCCAAGACCGCCTCGCTCGCCTTCAAGCGCGAGGGCGACGCGGTGCTGCTGATCGGCGGCGCGCCGGGCTGGCTCGGCCGCTCGGCCTATCTCGCGACGATCCTCGGCCGCGACGAGGGCGCGCCGCCGCCGGTCGATCTTGCCGCCGAACGGCGCAACGGCGAATTCGTCGCTTCGCTCATTCACGCCGGCCGCGTCAGCGCCGTCCACGATCTCTCCGACGGCGGCCTCGCCGTCGCGCTGGCGGAGATGGCGATAGCTGGCCGGGTCGGCGTCACGATCGATGCAGGCGCGGTCGGCGGCCCGGCACATGCGTTCTTCTTCGGCGAGGACCAGGGCCGCTACGTCGTGACGGCGCGGCCTGAAGACGTCCCCGCGCTGTTTGCCGACGCGCAGGCGGCTGGAGTTCCCGTGGCCCAGCTCGGAACGACGGGCGGCGCCACGCTCAACCTGCCGGGCGAGCCGGCGATCGCGGTGGCAAAGCTCGCCGAGGCGTTCGAATCGTGGTTCCCTGCTTATATGGACGGGAGCAAGCAGCAACTGGGTTAGAGCGAATTGCGTTTGGTCCGAACCGGCGCCGTCATTGCGAGCGAAGCGAAGCACTCCAGCAGCGCCAAGCTAGCGATGGATTGCTTCGTCGCTTCGCTCCTCGCAATGACGGTCCGACCTGATTGCAATGCGCTCTAGCCGCACTAACGAAACGCAACAGGAGCCGAAATCAATGGCGATGTCGATGGCCGAAATCGAGAGCATGATCCGCGAGGCGCTGCCCGACGCGAAGGTCGAGGTGCGGGATCTGGCCGGCGACGGCAACCACTACGCCGCCACGGTCGTCAGCGCCGCCTTCGCCGGCAAGAGCCGCGTGCAACAGCACCAGATGGTCTATGCCGCGCTCCAGGGCCGCATGGGCGGGGTGCTGCACGCGCTCGCGCTGACGACGTCGGCGCAGTAAGGGGATGGACGCGGAATTTGACGCCCGCTCGGCTCTGGCGCCATTCTATCGCGTCATTTCTGTCGGATGACCGGAGGGCGTCGCCGCGCACTCTGTCCCTCGGTGGTCGACCATGCCTGGAACGCTGATGAGCTATGTCGTCAAAGTCGGCTTCGACGAGTCCGAGGGCCGATACTTCGTGATCTATTCTGACGTTCCTGGCCTGCACATTGAAGCCGACAGCTTCGAGGAATTCGTGGAGGCCGTGCAGGACGTCGCCCCCGATTTGGTGGGAGCGCATCCTGAGGGTTGCCGACTTCGCTTCGAGCGAGAAGTCGCCCTCACCGGCTGATGGGCTCCAATCTTTATCCCGAGCTTGCCCGGTTGCTGCGTGAAGCAGATTGCGCCTTCGTGCGGCAGGCCGAGGGTTCACACGAAATCTGGCGCACCCCGATTACCAACCGCAATTTCACGGTCCCAAGGAACACCGTGATTGTGCATACGGCCAACGCGGTGCTGAAAGACGCTGGTTTGCCGAAGGCGTTTTGACGCCCAAGTCCAGCGACTTTTTGGCTTCATGGAACCGAGACGACCGCTTGCCGAACGCCCCCTCGCCCCGCCTGCAGCGCGATCGCCTCGCCTCCCCGCCCCAGAAGGCGACGTCGGCGGAGTAACCCCGCCGTCATCGCGAGCGGAGCGAAGCGATCCAGAGATCGCGACGCCCGAAATTGAGCGCTGATCTCGCTTCACGCGAAATCGCTATAGAGATCGCGCCACCCGGGGTTGAATCGGTCGATCAGTAGCAGCTTGTTGCGGCGGGACGCGCCCTTGATTTGCTTCTCCCGGTCAATCGCTGCCGCCATGTCCTCGTACATCTCGTAGTAAACGAGCGGCTTGCAGCCGTACCGGCTCGTAAATCCTGGCGTAAGCCCCTCCTTGTGTTGGGAAACGCGCTGGGGCAAATTGGACGTGACGCCGGTGTAGAGCGTTCCGTTGCGTTTGCTCGCCATGATGTAAATGGCCGGGCGCTTCATCGCGGCAGTTCACTGGCGCCGTCTCGCCGCCGAATTGCGGACGCGCGATCTCTGGATCGCTTCGCTCCGCTCGCGATGACGGGACCTCTCTTCACCACTACCTGCCCCAGCGCCGCGCAGCCCACTTCTCCCTCAGCTCCCGCTTGAGCACCTTCCCGATCGCGCTGCGCGGCAGCGCGTCGACAAAGCGCACCGCGGCGAGCTTTTGCGTCTTGCCGAGGCGGGCATTGGTCCAGTCGCGCAACTCCCCGGCGTCGGGTGCGGCTCCGTGTTTGAGCGCCACGAACGCGACCGGCGTCTCGCCCCATTCGTCCGAGGGAACGCCGACGACCGCCGCCTCGGCGATCTCTGCGCGCTCGCCAAGCACGGCCTCGATGTCGCTCGGGTAAATGTTGAAGCCGCCGGAAATGATCATGTCCTTGCGGCGATCCATCAGGATGAGAAAGCCGTCCTCGTCGAAGCGCCCGACGTCGCCGGTGCGGATGAAGCGCCGCCCTTCGGCGTCGAGCCACTCCGCCGCGCGCGTCGCATCGGGCCGTTTGCGATAACCTTCCATCATCGCGCCTGAGCGGCCAACGATCTCGCCGGCTTCGCCTCGGGCGGCCTCGAGGCCCTCTTCGTCGATGAGCCGGATCTCGTGGCCTTCAGCGGGCCGGCCGACAGTGTGCAGCTTGTCCGGGAAGAGATGCGCCGGCAGCAGGCAGGAGCCGCCGCCCTCGGTCATGCCGTAAATCTCGATCAAGCCGCCGGGCCAGCGCTTCAGCACTTCGCGCTTGAGTTCGGCCGAGAACGGCGCGCTGGTCGAGAATTTCATTTGAAAGCTCGTCAGATCGAACGCGTCGAAATCCGGCAGCGCCATGATGCGGCGGTATTGCACCGGGACGAGCATCGCGTGCGTAGCGCGCACGCGCTCGGCAAGCGCGAGGAAAGCGCGCGCCTCGAACTTGCGCATCAGCGCGATCGCGCCGCCCATGGCCAGCGCGGGGATGAGACTGACGAGCGTCGTATTTGAGTAGAGCGGCGTCGAGAGCAGCGCGACGGAGTCCGGTCCATAGCCGAACTGGCGGGCCCGCCGCGTATGGGCCCATCGCATCGCATGCGATTGGTCGATGCCCTTTGGCGCGCCGGTGGTTCCCGAGGAATAGATTGTGTTGAACACCCATTCAGGGACGACCTCGACCGTCGCCGGGCGCGTGCTCTGTGGCGCGAGCCAGTCTACGAATTGGACGCCCCGCGCCTCGCCGTCGAGCGCGACGCGGGGCAAGTCGGCCTCGACGTCAGCTGAGCGCGGCCTCGGTCGTCGCATCGAGAAAGAGAACCCGCGCCTCGCAATCGCGCGTCATTTCGGCAAGACTTTTCGACGTCGCGCTCGGCGCGAGCGGCGCGACGGCTACGCCGACCCGCAACGCGCCGAAAAAGGCGGCGACATATTCGAAGCTCGAGGCGGCGCAGATCGCGACCGTCTCGCGCGGGTGGACCCCGTCGCGCTGCAATGCCGCGGCGACGCGGTCGATCGCCGCGTCGAACTCGCGATAGGTCATCCTCCGCTCGCCGTCGATCACGGCGATGCGGTCGGGCGCTTCGGCCGCCGTCGCGCGCACTCGATCGGCGATCCGCTCGAACTCGGGCCACCCCTGGGGAAAGTCCGGGAGGCCGCCGCTCATGGAACGGTGACCACCACCTTGCCCAGCGCCCCGCGCCCCGCCAGCAGCGCGATCGCCTCGCCTCCGCGCCCAAGGGGAAAATGGGCCGAGACGCGCGGCTTGATCTTGCCTTGCGCGTAGAGCTCGATCAGTTCGGCGTTGTTGGCCGCATTGGCCTTGGGATCGCGGCGGGCGAAATCACCCCAGAAGACGCCGACGATGTCGCAGCCTTTGAGCAGCGCCAGGTTGAGTGGGATCCTCGGAATACCCGCGGGGAAGCCGACGACGAGGAAGCGCCCCTCCCAGGCGATGGCGCGCAGCGCCGCTTCGCTATAGTCGCCGCCGACGCTGTCGTAGATCACGTCGGCGCCGCTCTCGCCGCAAGCGGATTTGAAGAGATCGGCGAGCTTCCTCGAGCCGTCCTTGTCGAACGGTCCAGAGGGATAGACCACGCCGGAATCGGCGCCCCATCTCTTGGCGAGATCGACCTTGTCCGGCGTCGAAGCGGCGGCGATGACGCGCGCCCCCATCGCCTTGCCGAGTTCGACCGCCGCCGAACCGACCCCGCCGGCGGCGCCTAGGACGAGCAGGCTCTGACCCGGCTTCAGATGCGCCCGATCCTTCAAAGCGTGGTAGGTCGTGCCGTAGGTGAACAGCAGCGACGCGGCCTCGTCGAACGGCATCGCGTCGGGGATTGGCGTCGCGCGATCCTCCGCGACGGCGACCTTCTCGGCCATGCCGCCCCAGCCGGGCGAGGCGAGCACGCGCTCGCCGACCTTGAGCCGCTTCACCTCGGCGCCGACGCTCTCGATCACGCCGGCGACTTCGCCGCCCGGCGAGAAGGGGCGCGGCGGGCGGATCTGATATTTGTCCTCGATGACGAGCGAATCCGGGAAATTGACGCCGCAGGCGGCGACCCGAATGACGACCTCGTGCGGGCGCGGCGCCGGATCGGCAACCTCGTCGAGAACGAGCGTTTCGGGTCCGCCGGCGGCCTTGCTCAATAGCGCTTTCATCGTTGACGTCTCTCCCTTTGCGAGGTTCGCCCGTCGCTTGCGGCGCCGCAGTCGAATCCTGCCATTGGCTCGCGATGCTAACGATGGCGCCGGGGAAGGCAAGCCGAGCTTGACAATCACGCCTGGCGCTGACGTTTGTCGCCACGAACCGTTCGAAAGAGCACATGGACGATCCACGTCTGGACGACCCGCATCTCACCGCCCCGCTCGCGCCGTTTCACGGCGAGCGGCCGGCGGCGCCGGCATGGTTTTCGCGCGCGCTTCAGCATCAGCCGGAGCGCCGCTTCGTCACGGTCGAAGGGGCGAAGATCGAGACGCTGGTCTGGGAGCCGGCGGATAAGCCTCAGAAGCCGGGCCTCATGCTGCTGCACGGCAACGGCGCGCACGCCGACTGGTGGTCGTTCCTCGCGCCTTATCTCGCCAAGGATCGCCGCGTCGTCGCGCTCTCATGGTCGGGCATGGGCGGCTCGGATTGGCGACCTCTGTATTCGCGAGCCATCTTCGAGCGCGAGCCGATCGCGGTCGCCGCGGCGACCCGCCTCGACGAAAACGGGCCACCGATCCTCATCGCTCATTCCTTCGGCGGGCGGATCGCGCTGTCGCTCATCGCCAATCACCCCGAGCCGTTCGGCGCGGCGGTGATCGTCGACCCGCCCGTCTTCGCGCCGGATCGTCCCTCGAAGCCCGGGCCAGGCGACGCGCCGCCCAAGCCGCACCGTGTCTATTCGACGCTGGCGGAAGCGTTGGCCCGCTTCCGGTTCCTGCCGATGCAGCCCTGCGCCAATCTCTTCATCGCCGATCACATCGCCCGCCTCAGCCTGCGGGAAGTCCCCGAAGGCGGCTGGACGTGGCGGTTCGATCCATTCCTGTGGCGGAATATGAAGCGGGAGGACCCTGCGATCGACATCAGGGCCGCCAAGCGTCCGCTGGCGCTCGTTCGCGGCGGCGTGTCGCGGCTCATGCGAGCCGAGGACGCCGCCTTCATGATGAGCCTGCTCCCGGAAGGCTCGCCCCATGTCGAGATCCCGGAAGCCGATCATCATGTGATGATCGACCAGCCGCTCGCCTTCGTCGCAGCGATCGAGGCGTTGCTGACGAGCTGGCCGTAGCGGTCCTACATGCTGTCCTTGCCGGCGAAGCCGGCGGCCTCGATGGCGAGATGCGTCTTGTTCTGGAAGCTCGCGTCCTGGCCGGCGACGAGCAACTCGGCGGCGTCGGCGACCGCGTCGCACACCGCCTCGACCCAGGGCATTTCCGACTTGGCGAAGTCGCCGAGGACGAAGTTATGCACCAGCGCCTTGTCGCCGGGATGGCCGATGCCGAGACGCACGCGCTTGTAATCGTTGCCGATATGGGCGGTGATCGAGCGCAGGCCGTTGTGGCCCGCCGCCCCGCCGCCCACCTTGACCCTCACTTTGGCGGGGGCGAGGTCGAGTTCGTCGTGCAGCACGACGATCGCGCCGAGGTCGAGCTTGTAATAGCGCATCGCCTCGCCGACGCTGCGGCCGGATTCGTTCATGTAGGTTTCCGGCATCAGCAGCGCCACGCGCTCGCCGCCGATCGTTCCTTCGGCGATCTGGCCCTGGAACCGAGCGCGGAAGGGCGCAAAGCGGCGCCGCTCCGCCATCCGCTCGACGGCCATGAAGCCGATATTGTGCCGGTTCCTGGCGTGGCGCGCGCCCGGATTGCCGAGGCCTGCGATGAGGATCATGACGCCTGCCGATCAAAAAGCCCGCCCGCCGGCAAGGGCGGACGGGCCAAGAGCCTAAAGTCCGGCGCGGAGCCGGCCTATCACTTCTTGCCGGCCGGCTTGGCCGCAGGCGCGGCGGCAGCCTTGGCCGGAGCCGCGGCGGCGCCCTTCGCGGGCGCGGCGGCGGGAGCCGCGGCGGCAGCGGCGCCGGCGGCCGGCGTCTCATCCTGGAACACGGTCGGCGGCACGATCGTCACCACCGCGTGGTCGGTCTTGGTGTCGGCCATACGGCAGCCCTCGGGCAGCTTGATCGTCGAGAGGTGCACCGAATCGTGGAAGTCCATCTCGGCGAGGTCGATCGTGATCGCCTCCGGAATGGCGTCCGCCGGGGCGAACACTTCGACGGTGTGCAACACGAGGTTGACCGTGCCGCCCTTCTTGACGCCGGGCGAAATGTCGCGATTGACGACGTGGACCGGAACGCCGATGCGCACCCGCGAACCCGCCTTCAGGCGGAAGAAGTCGACATGGACCGGCCTGTCGGTCACGACGTCGAGCTGATAGTCGCGCGGCAGGACGCGCTCCTTGCGGCCCTCGATGTCGAGTTCGAAGATCGTGGTGAGGAAGTGGCCGGAGTAGATGAGCTTGTTGAGGTCTTTGAAATCGACCGCAATCGGCTCGGCTTTCTCGCCACCGCCGTAAATGACGCCTGGAACGCGGCCTTCGCGACGAACAGAGCGGGCGGCCCCCTTGCCTATCCCGCTGCGCGTCACGGCCGCGAGTTGCTTGATCGCTGCCATGTCGGATATCCCTTGAGTTGATCGCGCCCTGCCTCCAGGGGTGTCGGAAACGGCGCGAACGCGCCTTATAGTGAGGGCGGAACAGAGTTTCAAGCTGACCCTCGAAATCCGGCCAATGACATTCAGTTGATCGCGGAGAGCGTGATTTCCGGTCTCGACGCGCCTAAATAGGCCGCACGGGTCCCCGAGTCGCCGATCAACTCCTGTTGCCGGCGCCGCCGACAGCCGTCGACCCAACCTGTCGATGGATCCCGATGACTGCTCTAAAGACCAACCGGCCGCTCCTGCTCGGCGCGGTGATGGCCTCGATGTTCATGATCGCGATCGAGGCGACCATCGTCTCGACGGCGATGCCGCAGATTGTCGGCCAGCTCGGCGGACTGCAGCTCTATAGCTGGGTCTTTTCGGCGTTCCTCCTTACGCAGACCGCGACCACGGTCGTGTTCGGCAAGCTTTCGGACCTGATCGGCCGCAAGAAGGTGATGCTGGCGGGCCTGGCGATCTTTCTGATCGGCTCGTTGCTTTGCGGCTTTGCCTGGTCGATGCCGTCGATGATCATCTTCCGCCTCATCCAAGGCGTCGGCGCGGGCGCGATCCAACCCACCGGCATGACGGTGGTCGGCGACCTCTATTCGGTCCAGGAGCGCGGCAAAATCCAGGGCTACCTCGCCAGCGTCTGGGCAATTTCGGCCGTCATTGGGCCGCTCGCCGGCGGCCTGATCATTCAGCATTTCTCCTGGGCGTGGATTTTTTGGCTCAACGTGCCCATCGCGCTTCTGGCGGCGGCGGGCTTTTGGATTTTCCTGCACGAGGACATCAAGCACGAGCGGCGCAAGATCGACCATTTGAGCGCCGGCATCTTCACGATCGCCATCGCCGCCATCATGGCGGACATGACGGCGCTGTCGACTTCGAACTGGACCGAGATCGCCGTGATCACGGCCTTGGCGGTCGTCGCGACCGGGTTGTTCGTGCGCCAGGAACGGCGCTCGCCGGAGCCGATGATCTCGCTGAAGCTCTGGGGCCGCCGGCCGATCGCCGCCGCCAACGGGGCGTCGCTCCTGGCCGGCATGACGATGATCGGCCTGACGACCTTTCTCCCGGTTTACGTGCAAGGGGTGATGCGGCAGTCCGCGCTGACGGCCGGGTTCGCCTTATCGGTGATGGTGCTGGGCTGGCCGATCGGCGCGACGCTGGCGACCTATCTGCTCCGCCGGCTCGGCGTGCGCCCGGTGCTGGTGACGGGCGCCGCGCTCATCCCTGTGGGGGCTATTCTCTTCACTCTCCTCGGTCCGGATACCTCCCCCTTTGTCGCCGGCGTCGGCTCCGTGATCGTCGGCTTCGGCATGGGACTGCTGAGCAACTCGTCGCTCGTTCTGATCCAGGAAATCGTCGACTGGTCGGAACGGGGAAGCGCGACCGCCTCCTTCCTCTTTGCGCGCAGCCTCGGCAGCACCTTCGGCGCCACGATCTTCGGCGCGGTGCTCAACTTCGGTTTGCTTCATTCCGGGGCGGTGGTCTCGTCCGACCAGCTCAGGAGCCTGCTCGACGGCTCGGCGAAGGACGCGTCCATGGCCGGCGCGATCCGCGCCGCGCTCGAGAGTTCGCTCCATCTGACGTTCTTGACGATGTTCGCCATAGCGGTGCTGACCGCGGCGATTTCGGCGCTCGTGCCGAAAATCAAGCTGACCATGCACCGCGTTCCCGGGGAGACGTCGGTCGCGTTGGATTAGAGTCTAGGGCAGCGCGCGCTAGAGCCAATTGCAAATGGGTTGACGCACCGTCATGGCCGGGCTTGTCCCACGACTGTCCGGTTCATGTCGTCGCCAAGTGAAGCTCGAGTTGGCGAGGGTCGAGCGGGCGCGGGGGATCGTTGTGGCGGAGTTGAGCGGCGCGCCGGCGATGCATGAGATTGGCGCGCACGAGTTGAACCAGTTCGAGGAAGCCGTGCGTTGCTTTTGAGATCTCTTGCAGCGCGCGCAGCAGCAGGAAGGCGATCAGCGCGACGGCGAGTTGGGCGCGCACGGCGTTCTCGGAGCGGCCGAGGAATTTGGTGATCTTCAGCGTTTGCTTCATCACGCGGAAGAACAGCTCGATCTGCCAGCGGCGCTTGTAGAGGTCGGCGATCTCCTGGGCGGGCGCGTCGAGATCGTTGGAGAGAATGCGCAGCCGCGTGCCGGTTTCGGTCTCGACGACGATTTCGCGCACTGCGTCCCGCATCGGATTTTTGCGATTGGTGGCTTGGCGGGCGGGCAGAAACCCGATGCGATCGCTCAACACGTCCGATCCTTGCGCCAATGGCAGGCCGCTTCGCGCAGCGAGGACGCGCCGCCGAACTGGGCGAACAGCAGCGCCAGGAACTGATGCCGCGTCGTGAAGCGCCGCACCGTCTCATCGGTTCCGAATTCGGCGACCAATTTGTCGAACTTCGCCCACGGAACCAGTTTGAGCAGGTCGTGGAAGACGCTATTGGTATGGCGCACGGCGTTGATCCTTGTTTCGTGTCCAAGTGAGTCGCGAAACTCTGGAGACGAGTAGAATCAATGTCGTGCGCCGCCTCAAGCAAAACCTCTGCCGGACAGCCGTGGGCTTGTCCCGGCCAGCCACGCGGCGCCGTCAGAAAGACTCCTATGACGTTGGAATCGTCGGCTCCGCGTGCGGACGATTGCTTTGCAATCGCCTTGGGGTGCCCGGCACAAGGCCGGGCATGACGAAAAGAGCTGCTCGGCGCGTCCACCAGAATGCAGAAGGCGCTAGACTAACGCCAGGAGAGCGCGACCACCGCCGCGACGGCGAGCACGGACAGCATGCAGGTGTAGTAGCTGACGTACAACATAACCGTCTTCCAGTATAAAATCTGGGACAGGACGGCGCACAGCGTTTGTTGACGCTCCAACTCTCCCACCCGTTCGTCCGGCGGGCGAAACAGAGCGGGATCGGCGTTGCGGGCGATCAGGAACTGGACCTGCCCCCTGCGCGGATAGCGAGGAAACAGGCAGACGAGCAGGCACAGGAAAATCACGACGAACGGCAGCAGCGCGACGGACAGCGGCAGATAGGACGGGAACTTGTCGCGAAAGGCGAGCACCGGTCCCAGCATGATCGCGACGAAGACGATCGCGACATTGGCTTTGAAGTCGCTGATGCGGATCGCGTCGGAGAAACCGAGGATCAAGTTGCGGTAGTAGGTTTCAGCGTCTTGCGCCATCGTGCGTTTGCTCTGCCAGGCGGACCGCGCGAGCGGTCGATGGGCCGGAATTTATTGGGTATTCGCTAGTCGTTGTCCAGCGGCGGAAAGGGACCCGCGAGCGAGCGCTCCAGGTTGCGCCGGGCAGCCGCTTCGTAGGTCGCCGCAAGTTCAGGCGTACGATAAATCCTGGGCGCCTCGAGGAAACGCCGGCGGAAGGCCATCATAGCCGCGCGCCACGCCTCTTCGCTCTTGCGGCCGCTTTCCAGGCGCAGCAGGCGCGTATTGCGGTCGAACTTCTCCGGCGACGCCCCCAACGGAGTGAGGTCGAGATCGAGCACCCACAGGCGCAGCCGTTCGCGGAAGGTCGCCGCAGTCCCTGCCGGCGGTTCGTAAGCGAGATGGTCTTTGGTGGCGCGGATGGTTTCGGCCACCCATTGGCGTTCCCCCTCCGCGATCGGGGCGCCCGCGCTGACGGCGAGCCACGCCTCGGCCGAGCGCTCCTCATTGTCGGCGCGCAAGGGGTCGTAGACGCTGTCGTGCCAGGCGATAGCGCAGGCGACGAGCCGGTCGGCTTCCGGGCCAGCGAGGCCAGAGCGTTCAGAAAGGCGCCGGTGGCGCCGCCACAGAGCCTCGAGATGGGCCACCCCGTGGTAGTGGCGCTCGGGCCGGCTCATCTCCTGAAAAAGCCGATCCTTCGCCGCGGCGTCGAGCGGCGCCTCGTCGAGCAGGTCCTGGAGCCGCCCCCAGCGCGGGTGTTTCGACATAGGTCCGCCCCAGAACTTTCACATCGAAGCGGCGCTCATAGGCCGCCGACAACCACGAGCAGCTCCGCCGCGACCACGCAGGTCATGCAGATGAAGAAGCTCGTGCGCAGGCATAACGTCTTCCAAAACAAGATATGCGACAGGATCGCGCAGCGCAGACGCAATTGCGTGATCTCGTGATCGAGATCGGCGATGAACCTGAAATCGGCCGCCGAGGCCGTCCGTAAGACTGGGAAATTGGCCCGGCCGCGCTTGGGATAGCGCGGCAGCAGCGCAACGAGCAGGCAGAGAAAGGCTACGAGAAAAGGGACCAGCACGACCGGCAGCGGCAGGAAGGGGGGCAGCTTGTCGCGCGCCCCGATGACCGGACCGATCACGATCGACAGGAAGAAGATGACGATGTTCGCCTTGAAATCGCTGGCGCGGATCGCGTCCGTGTAGGAGGCGGATAGCCCCTGATAATATGCAGCTTCTTCATGCGCCATCGGAATACGCGCCGCCCTCGAGGGCGGCCGCGAGCCCACTGCGACCCCCCGCCACAGAATGGAAGAGAACGTTTCGCCTGTCCAGCGCGCCGCGCCCCCTATCGCTTCGGAGCGGGCGCAGGGGGAGGCGTCGGCTCGGGGCATTCGAAGCGCGTGCCGCCCCGCCCCTGCGACTGCGCCCGGCAACGAGACGGGTCCCCCTGTTGCTGCATGGCGTCGTTGGAACGGGCGCCGGCGGCCGCCGCTCCCGCGTTCGGGACCTCGACCGTATAGGGGACATAGCCTCCCGGCGCCCCGAATTGGGCCGAGGCGCTCGAAGCGAGGAAGGACAGTGCCGAAGCCAGAAAAAGCGCTTTGATGGGAGCCCCCCTCAAGCTCGGCGAGGCCAACGCCGATTTTGCGCCTTTTCGCCGGGCTACGCAATCCGGCGTCGCGATGGTGGCGCGGAGCGGGAGAGCGCTTATATCTTGCCTCGAGAAAGGCTCCGCGAAGCCAAAGTCAACGGGGTGGACGCATGAGCGAGACGCGAAAGCTTGCAGCGATCCTGGCGGCCGACGTCGTTGGCTTCAGCCGGCTCGCCGGCGCGGATGAGGATGGCACGCTCGCTCGGCTGCGCGCGCTGCGGAGCGAACTCGTCGATCCGACTATCGACGCGCACCGTGGGCGCGTCGTCAAGCGCACCGGGGACGGGGTGCTCGCCGAATTTCGTAGCGTCGTCGACGCGGTGCGTTGCGCGATCGAGCTGCAGAGCAGCATGGTGGAGCGCAACGCCGGACTGGACGCGGACCGCCGCATCGACTTCCGGATGGGCATTCACGTCGGCGACGTCGTCGAGGAAAGCGACGGCGATCTGATGGGCGACGGGGTCAACATCGCCGCGCGCCTCGAAGGGGTGGCCAAGCCCGGAGCGATCTGCCTGTCGGTCGACGCCTATCGCCAGGTGCGGGCGCGGATCGACCGGGCGGTGGTCGATCTCGGGGAGACCACGCTCAAGAACATCGCCGAGCCGGTCCATGTCTACTCAGTCGAGGTCGGCCTCCCGGCTCAGGCCAAGCCCTCCCCGCCTCCCGCAGTTGCTTCCCCCGCGCCCGGCAGACTGTCGATCGCCGTGCTGGCGTTCAACAACATGAGCGGCGATCCCGAGCAGGAATATTTCTCCGACGGGATCAGCGAGGACATCATCACCGATCTCTCCAAGCTCTCCAAACTCCACGTCGTCGCGCGCAATTCGTCGTTTGTCTACAAGAAGGCGCCGGTGTCGGTGCCTGATGTGGCCAAGGCGCTAGGGGTTCGCTACGTGCTCGAGGGCAGCGTGCGCAAAGCGGGCAATCGCGTTCGCGTCGCGGCGCAGTTGATCGATTCGACAACGGGCGGCCACGTCTGGGCGAACCGCTTCGATCGCGAGCTCACCGATATTTTCGCCATCCAGGACGAACTCACCAAGGAGATCGTCTCCGCGCTGCAGTGCACCCTGACGATGAGCGAGCAGAGCCGCATGGCGCCCAGACGTGGCGGAAGCATCGAGGGCTACGAACTGTTCCTTCGCGGGCGCGAGCACCTTTCTTCCGCGACCGCGACCAGCATGGTCGCCGCGCGCAGCCTCCTCGAGCGCGCGGTCGCCCTCGACCCGAGTTATGCGGCCGCGCACGCTGTGATCGGGCTCACTCACGTCATCGACTACGCCAATGGCTTCACGCGCGAGCCTGACGCATCGCTTCGCCTCGGGCTCGAAACGGCGAAACGCGCGCTGGAGATCGACGAAACGGAGCCGAGCGCTCACTTGGGGCTCGGCGCCGCGCTGATGTGGAGCCGCGATCTCGACGGGGCCCGCGCCGCGGTGGAGCGGGCGATTGCGCTCTCGCCCAATTCGGCCGACGGCTTGCGCTCGCTGGCCATGGTCGAGAACTTCTCGGGCGAGCCGGCGCGCGCGCTCGACAACCTCGCCGCCTATATGAAGCGGGACCCCTACTATCCCGACATCGCGCTCCAAATTGTCGCCGACGCGCGCTTCGCCCTCGGCCAGTACGAAGAGGCGATCGAGGCGATCGAGCAGAGGCTGGCGCGCAATCCGCGTTCCGAGACCTCCTACGCCTTGCTCGCTTCCTGCTACGGGATGCTTGGGCAGACCGAAGCGTGCCGCAAAGCCTGGGACGAGACGCTGCGCATCCGGCCGGACTTCTCCATGGAGCGCCGCCGTCGCGTGATGCCCTTCCGCGATCCGGAAAACTTCGAGCGCCGCGTCGAGGGCCTGCGGAAGGGCGGCGTCAGCGTGTGACCGGCTTTACCAATTGGCGCAGAAATTGCGTTACGATTGCAGACGGAAATGGTGATTCGCGGCGGGGCCGCACGCCGGCGCTTTGGAGCGTGGAGATGACGGAGCGCGTCGGGCGCAAGAAGGTTCTGATCGTTCTGCATCAAGAGCATTCGACGCCGGGGCGCGTCGGCGCGATCCTTCAGGCTCTGGAGGCTCGCCTCGACATCCGGCGTCCCTGTCTGGGCGAGCCGCTGCCCTCGACATTACGCGACCACGACGGCGCGATCGTGTTCGGCGGCCCTATGGGCGCCAACGACGATTGCGATTGGATCAAGCGGGAAGTCGACTGGCTAGCGACGCCATTGCGGGAGGAGAAGCCGTTTCTCGGCATTTGCCTCGGCGCCCAGATGCTGGCGCGCCAGCTCGGCGCGCGCGTCTTTACTCATCCCGACCGGCGCGGCGAAGTCGGCTACTTCAGGATCGCGCCGACGCCGGAGGGCGACAGGCTTTGCGCCGCGCCATTCCCGCGCTCGGTTTATCACTGGCACTTCGACGGCTTCGATCTGCCCGCCGGAGCGCGCCTGCTGGCGACCGGCGGCGCGAACTTCCCCAATCAGGCCTATTCCTACGGCGCGCGGGCGATCGGCCTCCAGTTCCACCCCGAGGTGACGTACCACATGATGTGCCGGTGGACGACGGTCGGCCACGAGAGGCTTATCCATCCGGGCGCGCAGCCGCGCCACAGTCATCTCGACGGCTGGTTCCAGCACGACGGCATGGTGGCGAACTGGCTGACGACGTTCCTGTCCGCGTGGCTCGACGGCGCGGCGTTCGGCGCGCCCGTTCGATCACACGAACTCGAAATCGAGACTCTGCGCGCCGCCGAATAGACGCGAACGGCTCGCGAATCCAATCACGCGGCGACACCAAGGCGTGATCGTCTCGAGCCGCCGCGGCGGATTGACGCATCAAGAGAACCGAAGCTACAGGCACTACCCATGCGACGCGGATTGCTGAGCGCGTCGCATGGAGGATGCGTTTGTCGATGAGGGCTTCTTGCGGCGATACGCCGCAGAGGAGCAAACCGTGTTCAATCTGAAAACCTGCCTATTTGCGGCATGCGCCGTCGGCGCATTCGCGGCGCCAGCGTATGCCGCCGATCTCCCGACAACCAACCCGCCGCCTGCCCCTGCGCCGACTTTGGCGTCGTGCGGAAGCATCCAGGACTTCTTCACCACCGCCTGCCCGCTCAGCTACTCCGGCGTCACCTTCTACGGCACGATCGACATCGGCGGCGGCTACCAGACCCACACCGCGCCCTTCAACAGCGCCTCTCTCTACGGCGTGCAGGATCTCGTCCAGAAGAGCAGCAATCGCCCGGGTTGGGTGTTGACGCCGAACGGACTGAGTCAGTCCAACGTCGGCGTCAGAGTGAACGAAGATCTGGGGCGCGGATGGTCATTTGTCGGCCTTTTGGAAACCGGCTTCGATCCCTATTCGATGCAGCTCGCCAACGGCCCGCAATCGCTCGCCGAAAACACCGGGACCCCACTGGCGTTTCAATCGAACAGCGGCTCCTCGAGCCGCGCCGGTCAGATCTTCAATTCGCAGGCCTACGTCGGCTTCAGCAACTCGACCCTCGGCACGCTCACCGTGGGCCGAGTCAATTCCCTGACGCTCGATGGCGTCAACGCCTACGATCCGATGGGCGGCTCCTACGCCTTCTCGCCGATCGGCTACTCCGGAATTACGGCCGGTGTCGGCGATACGGAAACGGCGCGCTACAATACGGCGCTCAAATACCGCGTTTCATTCGGCCAGTTTCGCGCCGCCGCTCTCTACCAATTCGGCGGCTTCGAGCAAGGCAACGCCTCCAACGGAGCTTACGAGTTTCAGGTCGGCGGCGATTTTTCCGGCCTGTCGCTCGATGCGATCTACAGCCATGTGATCGACGCCGAGTCCTTGTCGACCTTCAACGGCCCGGCGCCGTTCGGCGCTCCGAGCGACGCGCTCAAGATGACGCTCTCCGACGACAGCAGCGTCATGCTGCTCGCCAAATACACCTGGAACCACGTCGTCTTCTTCGGCGGCTTCGAGGATATTCTGTTCCAGAATCCGAGCGACGATGACACAGGGGCGACGCTCAACGCGCTCGGCAACTACCCTGGCATCGTTCAGGCGAACGCCTACAACATCAACAGGTCGCTTCAGATCTACTGGGCGGGTTTCAAGTACCCGATCTCGCCTGATCTCGATCTGGTCGGCGCCTATTATCACTATCACCAGCTCGACTACAGCGCGAACCCTTGCTCGAATTCCTCCTCGGCGAGCTGCGACGGCACGCTCGACGCGGTTTCGGCGATGCTCGACTGGCGCTTCGCAAAGAAGTTCGACGCTTATGGGGGCGTGATGTTCTCGGAGGTCAACAACGGCCTCGCGAGCGGCTACATCCAGCACACCAATGCGGATCCGACGGTCGGACTTCGGCTCCGGTTTTGACTTCAGCTACGCGGCGCGCGCCTGGCGCGCCGCGGATTGGCTCGCATTCGCGTAGCGCCGCGCGAGCACGGCGCAGACGATCAACTGGATCTGGTGAAACAGCATCAGCGGCAGGACGGCGACGCCGACCTGCGCGAGCGGAAAGAGGACGCTGGCCATCGGCACGCCGCTCGCGAGGCTCTTCTTCGAGCCGCAGAACATGATCGCGATTTCGTCGGCGCGCTCGAAGCCGAACCAGCGCGCCGCAGTCACGGTGATCGCCAGCACCATCGCCAGCAGCAACGCGCAGACCACGACAAGCGTGACAAGATCGGCGACGCCGATCACATGCCAGATGCCGTTGAGAACGGCTTGGCTGAAGGCGAGATAGACGACCAGCAGGATCGATCCGCGATCGACGAAGCCCAGCGCCGCTTTGTGGCGCGCTACAAAGGCGCCGATCCACGGGCGCAAGAAATGCCCGGCGAGAAAGGGCGCCAGCAGTTGCAGGAGGATGGAGACGACCGCGCTGAGCGACACGCCGCCCTTCAGATTCATCAGGAGCGCCACCAGCGCCGGCGTCAGGAAAATGCCGATCAGATTGGACAGCGAGGCGCTGCAGACCGCGGCGGCGACATTGCCGCGCGCAATCGAGGTGAAGGCGATCGAGGATTGCACCGTCGAGGGCAGCAGACAGAGAAACATCAGGCCGACGAGCAAGGAATCCGGCAAGAACGATCCGAGCGTATGCCGAAGCGCTTCGCCGAGCAGCGGAAACAGGACGAACGTCGAGCACAGGACGAGAAGGTGCAGCCGCCAGTGCAGCGCGCCGGCCACCACCGCCTCGCGCGACAACCGGGCGCCGTGCAGAAAGAACAGGAGAGCGATCGCCAGAATCGTCGCGACATGGACGATCTGAGCCGCCACGCCGCTGGCCGGAAGGACGCTCGCGATGACGACCGCGGCGACGATCGCCAACGTGAAATTGTCAGGCTTGAACATCGACAAGGAACGCAACCACGCCATTTCGGCGATCTCCAAGGAGCATCAGTCCGCGCGCAGAGGCGCCAAAGCGCCCTCGCCTGTCAATGAGCGTCCGGAAGTCTTGGAGCGTCCGGAACTCTTGCGTCCCGGCGTCACTCCGTCCCCATCACCAGACCTTCGATGTCGTGCTTTTGCGTGACGGGCGCGAGTTCGTCGACGACGCGGCACACGAGATGGTCGCGTACAGAGGCGGGAAGCGCCTCGTAATAATCCTGCGTCACCATGAGATCGTGCAGAGCGGCGTGGCCGGCGCCGGGCGCGTCCGCCCCGAGCACCAGGACGGGCCGCGCGATCGGCGAGGGATGCGCCGTCCCGCGATGGATGGCGAGCGCCGAGCGGCACGAGATGTCGCCCATCTCGGGATATTTTCGCACGCCCTTGGCCGCGAACTCCGGCCAGCTCTCCTTGTCGGGGAACATCTCATGCTTCCAGGCGCGGCCGTCCTCCCATTGCGTGCCGACCGCAACCTCGAACGGCCCCATGTCGGGCGTCACGTCGACGCCAGTGAGGTTGAAGGCGAGCGACGTGATGCGCCGATCGCGCCAGGTCTCCGGCGGCGAGGGGAAGTCGCGATGCCAGGGCTGATTCATGGCGCCCTGAAAAGGCGTGTCGAAGCCGATCTCGACGATCTCGTACTTCGGGCCCAGCGTCGCCTCGCACATCGCCGTCACCCAGGGATGAGTGACGAGATCGACGAAGCCGCGAAAATCCTGGGGATGGATTTCGACATACCAACGGCGAGGACCGCGTCCAACCGCGCCGCCGGGGCGTTGGATGGCCGCCCAGAAGGCGGTCATCATGTCCTCGCGCATCCGTTCCGCCCAAATCCCTGGAGAACGCCGCTTTCAGCCCGACGACGCCGTCCCGATAGAGGGTTTCGACGTCGGCGGCGAGGCGCGCCGCGGATGCTTCAGTCGACATTGGCTTCCTCCGTACCTCTCCGGGCGGTTTTGCTCCGACCGCTTTGCGTTTTCAAAAGAGGGAGCCTTGCTCCTCCTTTTGCGGCCGCGGTCTGGTCCGCCTCGTCGCGGATTCCCCGGCAGGCCCGTTGGCGGTCGCGGCGATGTCGCCGTCGGCGAATTCGATGCGCAGGGCCTGATGCGGCGAGACGTTGGCAGCCCGCACAAGAGGCGCGCCGGTCGCGGCGCGGACCAAAGCGAAGCCGCGCGCCAGCACGCTGCGGTAGCTCACGGCGTTGAGGACTTGAGAGGCCGCCGCGAGACGCGCGCGGCGGCGGCGCTGCGTTTCCTCGAAGGCGCGGCGCAGCCGGCCCTCGAGCTGAACGAGCGCGCGGGCGCGCTCCTCGGAGCGGCGATGTTCGAGGCGCGTCAACGCGTCAAGCCGACGCGCCGCCGCCGCCATCCGCTCCGCGCGCGCTTGCCGCTCGCGGCGCGCCTCGCGCAGCAAATCCGCCGCCGCCGTCCGCAACGCCTCGCGAGGCCGCGTCGCCAGCGTCGCGCCGAGGCGCGCGAGACGCTGAGCAAGGCCGCGCTGACGTTCGCCCAGACCGGCGAGGCGAGCGCGCGGCGACTGGCGCGCCAGACGGCGCGACAATCTCTCGACGGCGAGAAGCCGCGCGTCAAACCCTTCGCGCGAGCGCGAGCGCAGCCGCGAGGCCGCCGAATCGAGCCGCTGGCGCAGCGGCGCGAGGATCGCTTCGCCCGAAAGCAGCGCCCTCGCCACGGCGCGCAGTTCGGCCCGGCGGCGCTCGGCGAGCCGCAGAATGGCGCCGCGTAGCCGCCCGTCGAGATCGGCCAGATTCGCCATCAGTTCGGCGCGCACCGGCACGCTCAATTCCGCCGCGGCGGTCGGCGTCGGGGCGCGCACGTCGGCGGCGTGATCGATCAGCGTCCAATCGGTCTCGTGCCCAACCGCGGCGATCAGCGGGATTTCGCTCGCCGCCGCTGCGCGCACGACGATCTCCTCGTTGAAGCCCCAGAGGTCCTCGAGCGAGCCGCCGCCGCGCGCGACGATGAGGACGTCCGGCCGCGCCAGCGGGCCATCGACCGCCAGCGCGTTGAAGCCGTGGATCGCCTGCGCGACCTCCGCCGCGGACGTCTCGCCCTGCACACGCACCGGCCAGATCAAGACCTGGACGGGAAATCGATCCGATAGGCGGTGCAGGATGTCGCGAATCACCGCCCCGGTGGGCGAGGTGACGACGCCGATGACGCGCGGCAGATAGGGAAGCAACTGCTTGCGCGCCGCGTCGAACAGGCCCTCGTCGGCCAGTTTGCGCCGACGCGCCTCGAGCAGCGCCATCAGCGCGCCGACGCCGGCAAGCTCCAGCGATTCGACGACGATCTGATACGCGGACTTGCCGGGGAAGGTCGTGATCCGGCCGGTCACGATGACCTCGAGCCCCTCCTCCGGCTTGACCCGCATGCGCCCGAACGCGGTCTTCCAGATCACCGCGTCGAGGCGCGCCCCGGCGTCCTTGAGGCAGAAATAGACGTGGCCCGAGGAGTGAGGGCCGCGATAGCCCGAAACCTCGCCGCGCACCCGGACATAGCCGAAACGGTCCTCAAGCGCGCGTTTAAGCGCGCCGGACAATTCGCTGACGGAGAACTCAGGCGCGTTGGCGCCGGTGATCGGGGTTTCGCTCATGATTCGATTATGCCGGAGGCGCCGCCCGGGGGCCAGCGGGGCGCTCTATGGCGCAGAAGGGCAAAACGCGCTAACAGGCGAGCGACGACCAGGCGGGGATCGGGCTTGGCGCAAAACGGCCTGGCGCGCGAAGCCATCATCTCGCCGCCTTGTCTGGCCATAGGTCCGGCCATCGATTGCGAGGCGATGACGAAGCGGATGAAGAACGCAAATGGCTCTCGCGCCGCCCTCGGCGTGGTCCTCGGCCTTTTTGCCGCGCTTGTGGCGAATAACCCCGTGCAAGCGCAGCAGAGTCCCGAATGCATGCGGCTTCGCCAGCAAATCGCCGACGCGTCGCACAGCGATCAGGGCGGCCAATACCAAGCCGCGGCCGCGCGGCAGCGCGAAGAGCTCGACCGAACGACCGCCTACGCCCACTCGATCGGCTGCGACCGCCGGCAGTTCCTGTTCTTCGGCTCGGCGCCGCCGCCCCAGTGCGGCGAGATCAATGCGCAGATCGGCCGTATGCGCGCCAATCTCGAGGAGTTGCAGCGCGCGGGGGGAGGCGGCGGGCGCGGCGATTTGGTCGCTCGCTACAATGCGGAATGCGCCAATCCGCAGCAGGCGCCGAACTTCCTCTCCGCCCTTTTTGGCGGCGGACGCCAGAACAACGATGTCGACACCCAGCCGCTGAATCCGGACACCGCCCCGATCGAGGAGAAGCCGCTCGACGCCAACCCGGGCGAAGCGCGCGCAGGCTCCAAGGCCGTCTGCGTGCGCTCGTGCGACGGCAGCTTCTTCCCGGTCTCCTATTCCGCGTCCGGGGGCAAGCTGCAAAGCCTCGACGACATGTGCCACGCGCTCTGCCCCAACGCCGATGTGAGCCTCTACACCTATCCCGCCTCGGGCGAGATCGAGCAGGCGGTGTCGATCAACGGCGCGCGCTATATGGATAGCCCGACGGCGCTCAAGTTTAGGCAGAGCTACGACCCGACCTGCTCCTGCCGGAAGCGGGGACAAAGCTGGGCCGACGCGCTCGCCAACGCCGAAATCAAGCTCGGGCGCGAGTCGAAGGGCGACATCTACGTGACGCCCGAAAAGTCGGCGGAAATGTCGCGGCCGAGGATCGACCCGAGGGCCGCGAAGGCGGCCGCCAAGTCCACCCCGACGCCGGCCGACGCAGCGGCGCTGAACGCCAACAGCGCCGATCCCACCGTCGACAATCTGAGCCAGCAAGCGGCGACGATCAGCCGCGAGGCGTCGGGCATCGCCGGCGGCGAAGCCCAGACCGGGGCTCGCTACAGCGAGGGCCAGGGCGAGACGACCGAGACGATCGGGCCCGACGGCGTCAAGCGGCGCGTGCGGATAATCGATCCAGCGCTCTGACGCGGCCGATCAGCGGCAGCAGCGCGGCGAGTTCCGGACCGGATTCGCGCCCAGTCAGCGCGAGGCGCAGGGGATGGAACAGCGCGCGGCCCTTGCGGCCGGACGCGGCTTTCAGCGACGCCGTCCAGGCCGCCCAAGTGCCGGCGCTCCATGGCTCCGGCGGCAGAGCGGCCGCCGCCTGATCGAGAAAATCCTTATCCTCGACAATCGGTTCGATCGGCCCCTCGACGATCCGCCACCAGTCGAGCGCCTCCTCGAGGCGGGCAAGATTGCCGCGCACCGCCGTCCAGAACCCCTCGGCCTCGGGGCCGGCGATCCCGAGCATGGCGAGCCGCTCGCGCACCGCCTCGAAGGCGAGATGATGCAGCGTACGCGCCGACAGGGCGCGCAATTCGGCCTCGTCGAAACGCGCCGCGCCGTGGGAAATGTGCTTCAATTCGAACGTCGCCGCGAGTTCCTCAAGCGAGGCGATCGGCCGCACCGCTTCGGCCGAACCGACGAGCACCGCGAGGGCCGCCGCAGCGAGCGCCTCGACCCCGCTCTCTCGCAAGGAGGCGATCGACAGCGCGCCCGACCGCTTGGAGAGGCCCTCCCCGCTCGCGTCCGTCAGCAGGTTGTGATGTCCGAAGTTCGGCGTCCGCACGCCTCCAGCCAGCGCCTCGAAAATCTGGATCTGCACCGCCGTGTTGGTGATGTGGTCTTCGCCGCGAATGACGTCCGTCATGCCGAGGTCGATGTCGTCCACCACGGACGGCAGCGTGTAGAGGTAGGTCCCGTCCTCGCGCCGCAACACGGGATCGGAGAGCGAAGCGCAGTCGATGTGGCAAGGACCGCGCACCAGATCATCCCACCGCACGGTCGTCGGCTCCAGGCGGAAACGCCAGTGCGGGCGTCGCCCCTGCGCCTCGAGGGCGGCCCTCTCCGCGTCGGTGAGGCGCAGCGCCGCGCGATCATAGATCGGCGGCCGGCCGAGCGCCTGCTGACGTTTGCGGCGTCGGTCGAGCTCTTCGGCGGTTTCATAAGCGGGATAGAGGCGGCCCATCGCGCGCAACCGTTCGGCCGCTGCGTCGTAGAGCGCCATGCGGTCCGACTGGCGGCACTTGAAATCGGGTACGATTCCAAGCCAGGCGAGGTCGGTTTCGATCGCGTCGGCGTATTCAGGGCGCGAGCGCTCGACGTCCGTGTCGTCGAGACGCAAAATGAAGCGTCCGCCGTATCGCAAGGTCAACAACCAATTGAGTAGCGCAGTGCGCGCATTCCCGATATGGATGAGGCCGGTTGGGGAGGGCGCGAAGCGGACGGTCGTATGTTCTGGCATACGCCTTCATAGAAGCGTCGCGGGGGCGCCGCAATATAACTGTCCGGTGAATCAGCCGCCTAAGCCATAGGAACGATATGACGATTTCCGCTTTGGCGGCCGGCGTCGGCGCCACCGGACTTGCTATACAGGTCTTCACCGCCGCGCTCGCCGGCTTTCGCTGCCGCCGGAATCCGGCCCACCACGCCCCGCCGGCCTCGGCGCCGCCGGTCTCCGTGGTTCAACCGCTTTGCGGCGTCGAATCGTTCTCGCGCGAAACGCTCGCATCGATCTTTGCGCTCGACTATCCCGACTATGAAGTCGTCTTCTGCGTCGCCGACGCCGACGACCCGGTCGCGCCGCTGGCGCGCCGCGCGATGGCCGCGCATCCGGAGATTCCCTCGCGCCTGTTGATCGGCGACGACCGCATCAGCGGCAATCCCAAGCTCAACAACGTCGTCAAAGGCTGGAATCAGTCGACCCGTCCCTGGGTCGTCATCGCCGACTCGAACGTGCTGATGCCGCCGGACTACATCCAGCGCCTGCTCGAGCGCTGGCGCCCCGACACCGGCATCGTCTGCGCGCCGCCGATCGGCTCGCGGCCGGGGTCGTTAGCGGCGGAGGTCGAATGCGGCTTCCTCAACACCTATCAGGCGCGCTGGCAATACGCCGCCGAGACGCTCGGCTTCGGCTTCGCCCAAGGCAAGACGATGCTCTGGCGGCGGGACGTGCTGGACGGAGGCGGCGGCATCGAGTCGCTGGGCGCGGAGATCGCCGAGGACGCCGCCTCGACCAAACTCGTTCATCGCGCCGGGCTTCGCGCTCATCTCGTCGACGGACCCTTCCAGCAGCCGCTCGGGGCTCGCACGATGCGCGACGTCTGGGGACGGCAGGTGCGTTGGGCGCGGCTGCGGCGGGCGACTTTCGCCCTCTATTTCGCGCCGGAGCTGCTCACCTCGAGCCTGTTCACGCTCATCGCCGCCGCCTTCGCGGCGCCGGAGCTGGACCTTGCGGCGCCGACGGCGGTCCTGCTCGCCGCCCTCATCTGGTACGGCGCGGAAGCCGCCTTGGCGCGGGCCGCCGGCTGGCCGCTCGCCTGGACGTCCGTCCCGGCCTGGATCGCGCGCGACGTGCTGCTTCCCTGGCTGTGGGTCCAGGGCTGGAGCCGCGAACAATTCACCTGGCGCGGCAATGTGATGTCGGTCGACGACGACGCGCTGGCGGCCGACGGGCCGAGTTCGTTCCCGCCAGCCTGACAGCCTCATTCGAGCAAGCGGGGCCGCGTGGTTCGAGCGCCAACGTTCGCGTGGCCACGCCCGGCGCGGGGCCGGGCGTGCGCTGATGCTTACGCCTGCTCCAGCGCGGGATAGTCGATGTAGCCCTTCTCGCCGCCGCCGAACAGCGTCGCGCTGTCGAGGGCGTTGAACGCCACGCCGCGACGCAGACGTTCGACGAGGTCGGGATTGGCGATGAACGGCCGGCCGAAGGCGATCAGGTCGGCGCGTCCCGCCGTCAGCGTCTCGACCGCCAATTCCCTGGTGTAGCCGTTGTTGGCCATATAAGCGCCGCTGAAGGCTTTGCGCAGCGCCAGGTAGTCGAACGGCGCGATGTTGCGGTCGCCCTGCGTCGCGCCCTCGACCACATGAATGTAGGCGAGGCGCCGCTCGTTGAGGCGCGAAACGAGGTGGCCGAATAGCGCCGCCGGGTTGGAATCGGCGATATCGTTGGAGGGGCTCACCGGCGCGATACGGACGCCGACGCGGGCCGCCGGCCACACCTTGAGGATCGCATCGACGACCTCGAGCGCGAAACGCGTGCGGTTCTCGATCGAGCCGCCGTAGGCGTCCTCGCGCTTGTTGGTTCGGTCGCGCAGGAACTGGTCGATCAGATAGCCGTTGGCGGCGTGCACCTCGATGCCGTCGAAACCGGCGCGCTTGGCGCTGCTCGCCGCCTTGGCGTAGTCCTCGACCACCCCGGCGATTTCCGACAAGGCGAGCGCGCGCGGCGCCGACACCTCGACGAAGCCGCTCTCGATGAACGTCCTCGACTTGGCGGTGATCGCCGAAGGCGCCACCGGCGCGCCGCCGTTCGGCTGCAGCGAAGCATGCGAGATGCGGCCGACGTGCCAGAGCTGCGCGAAGATGCGGCCGCCCGCTTCATGCAGCGCGCCGGTCACCTTGCGCCACCCCTCGACCTGCGCCTCGCTGAAGACGCCAGGCGTCCAGACGTAACCTTGCCCCTGCTGGCTGACCTGCGTCGCCTCGGAGATGATCAAGCCCGCTGTTGCGCGCTGACGATAATAGAGCGCCGCCATCTCGGTGGGCGCCTCGAGGTGCGTCGCCCGGTTGCGGGTCAGCGGCGCCATCACAATGCGATTGGGCAAATCGAGATCGCCGAGCCGATAGGGCTGAAACAGCGAGGAAACGTCGGACATCAGAAACCTTTCGTGGTCTTGCGACAAATCAAGCGGGTAGAGTGAGAACGCCGGCGACACCCGCATCGAGGCCGAACGCCAGACGCGAACCGTTCGCGTCCCATGCGAGCGCGCTGACGGCGCCGTCGCCGGGGGCGCGCACGAGAATCTCCGCCGCGTCGCCGAGGCGGCAGAGCAGGATCAGGCCGTCGGCGTAGCCGATGGCGACGACGAGCGCGCGCGGATGGAACGCCACTTGCGTCACGCGCGACGAGCGGACGCCGCACTCGCGCGGCGGCTTGCCCATCGGGCCGTCCTTCTCCTTGAACGGCCAGACGACGCAGGCGTCCGCGCCGGACGTCGCGAGCCAATTGCCGTCGTGCGACCAGGAGAGCGAGCGCGTCTTGCCGGGATAGCCGGTCATCCGCATGTTGCGCGAATCCTGGAGCCGCCAGCCGTGCAGCGCATTCTCCTGCATCGAGGTGACGACAAAACGCCCGTCGGGCGACGCGAGCACGTCGAGGTGCGACCCTTTCCAATCGAGCCCGGCCGGCTCCGCGGCGGCGTTTGGGAACCACAGCGACACGCCATTGTAATGGGCGAGCGCGAGCCGGTAGCCCTTGGGCAGAAAGGCGAGCCCGCGCACTGTCGTCGGTCCCGCAAGGTTCTTGACCACACCCGCTTCGTCGCGCGCGCTGACATTGCGCCCGGCGGCCCAGGCGACAGCCTCGCCGCGCGTCGTCAGCGCGTCGATCCAGCGGCCCTTTTCATCGGCGATTTGATTGACCGACCCGTCGGCGCTGGTCGCCACGACGCGTCCGTCGTCGCCGCCGGTGACGAAACGACTGCCCTCGGCGCGCGCGACCAAAATCGCGCCGTCCGAGTGGGCGGCGACGCGCTTTTGCGCCTCCCCCTCGCCGATCAGCACGACGCCGTCGGCGAGCGCCAGCGCCGGCGAGCCGGCGAGAAAGGCGGCGCGCACCACCTGCCCGCCCGCCTCGAGGGGTCGCACATGCGCGGTCAGCGAAGAGCTTGGCTCGGCCATCGTCGGTCTCGGAGATTGGCGCGCGGCGAATCGCCGAATCGCGCGACAGTTGAGGAATTCCGCGCAGCCATTCGAGCGCGGCTAGGGGGTCAGGCCGCGCAGGCGGCGAAGCCCTTGCGGATTTCGTCTTCGTCGAGATCGCGGCCGATGAACACGACCTTGGACTCGCGCTTTTCGTCCGCCCTCCATTCGCGCTGCGGCTCGCCGTCCAGCATCATGTGGACGCCCTGGAAGACGAAGCGCTTGGGATCGCCCTTGAAGGCGACGATGCCCTTGCAGCGCAGGATGTCGGCGCCGCGCAATTGGGTGATCCGGTTGATCCAGGGCATGAACTTGTCCGGATCGACGTCGCCTTCGAGCCGCGCCGAAACCGACTGCATCTCTTCGTCGTGATAGTGCTTCAGGCCGCCGTGGCCATGATGGTGGTGGTGGCCGTGATCATGATCATGGTCATGGTCGTGATCGTCGACGGTGAGGAATTCCGGCTCGATATCGAGGATGCGGTCGAGATCGAAGGCGCGGCGCTCCAGAACGTCGCTGATCGCCACGTTGCACTTCTGCGCGGGATGCAGCCGGGCGTAGGGGTTGATCGCGCGGATGCGCGCCTCGACCTCGCGCAATTCGCTCGGCGTAACGAGATCGGTCTTGTTGAGGATGATGACGTCGGCGAAGGCGATCTGGTTCTTCGCCTCGGGCGCGTCGCGCAACCGCGCCGCCAGCCATTTGGCGTCGGCGACCGTCACCACCGCGTCGAGCCGCGCCGTCTCGCGCACGTCCTCGTCGACGAAGAAGGTCTGCGCGACCGGCGCCGGATCGGCCAGCCCAGTGGTCTCGACGATGATCGCATCGAAACGGCCCTTACGCCGCATCAGGCCTTCGATGATGCGGATGAGGTCGCCGCGCACGGTGCAGCAGATGCAGCCGTTGTTCATCTCGAAAACTTCCTCGTCGGCGCCGACGACGAGCTCGTTGTCGATCCCGATCTCGCCGAACTCGTTGACGATGACGGCGTATTTGCGCCCGTGCGGCTCGGAGAGGATACGGTTGAGCAAAGTCGTCTTGCCGGCCCCGAGATAGCCGGTCAGCACGGTGACGGGGATCTTTTCGGCGGTGGCGTCGGTCATGGGGGCGTGCTTCTCCTGCGGCCCGGCTGGGAGACGGGCGGAAATGGCCCGCCGGATATAGGGCTGTCCTAGCGGATTTGGTAGAGGCGGCGGAACCGCCAGCGTACCAAGCCGCGCAATCCTGCTAAAACTCGCTGTGAGGAGGGAAGACCCCTCACCCCAACCCCACTCCCGCATAGCCCGTCGAAAGACGGGCGTCCTTTCGGACGCCCTATGCGGGAGAGGGACCTTGCAGCCCCGCTTGATCCCTTCTCCCGCTTGCGGGAGCGGACGAATGCTATGCATTCGCCTAGAGAAGGTGGCGCGAAGCGCCGGATGAGGGGCCTTCGATTCCATTACACCGCAGCGTGCTCTGGCGCCTCAGGCCCATCCTGCAAGTTCCCGGCGCGCCAGCGTCTCCAGCACGTGAACGCCGTCCTCGCTGTCGTTGAGGCAGGGGATGGCGGCGAACTTCTCGCCGCCCGCCGCTTTGAAATAGCCCGCGTTCTCGACGCCGATTTCCTCGAGCGTCTCGAGACAGTCGGCGACGAAGCCCGGCGTCAGCACCGCGAGGCGCTTGACGCCCTGAGCGGCCAACTCCTTCACCGTGTCCGCGGTGTAGGGCTTGATCCATTCCGCACGTCCGAAACGCGACTGGAAGGTCATTCGCAGGCGGTCCTCCGGCAACCCCAGCACTTGCCGCAGCAGCCGGGTCGTCTTGGCGCAGTGGCAATAATAGGGGTCGCCCTTGTCGAAATACTCCTGCGGGATCCCGTGGAACGAGGCGAGCAGCAGCTCCGGTTCGAAATCGAGCTTGGCGAGCGAGGCTCGGGTCGAGCGGGCGAGCGCCTCGATATAGAGCGGGTCGTCATAATAAGGCGCCGCGACTCGCAAGGCTGGCTGCCAGCGCATGAGCTTGAGCGCGTCGAACGCCTTGTCGCAGACGGTCGCCGACGTCGCGGCGCAATATTGGGGATAGAGCGGCACGAGCAGGATGCGGTCGCAGCCCTTCGCCTGAAGGGCGGCGAGACGTTCGCCGATCGCCGGCTTGCCGTAGCGCATGGCCCAATCGATCTCGAGCCGCGCCCTCGCCCGGCGTTCCCGACAGCGTCGCGGCGAGCTTCTCGGCCTGCGAGCGGGTGATCGTCTTGAGCGGGCTCTCGTCGCGCTCCTTGTTCCAAATCGACGCGTAGTCCTTGCCCTTCGCACCCGGCCGCTTGGTGAGGATGATGAGGTTCAGGATCGGCCACCACAGCCAGCGCGGCGTCTCGATGACGCGCCGGTCGGACAGGAATTCCTTGAGATAGCGGCGCATCGACCAATAGTCGGTCCCCTCCGGCGTGCCGAGATTGACCAACAGAACGCCGATCCGCCCGCTTTGCACGGGCGGATGGTCTTTCGGCCGCGGCGAGGCGCGAAACTCGCCGAACGAGATTGGCGCGTTCATGGGACGCGCTCAAGCCGGCGTGAAGTTCGTCGCGACGCCGTTGATGCAATAGCGCAAATTGGTCGGCGGCGGCCCGTCGGGGAAGACATGGCCGAGATGCGAGCCGCAGCGCGCGCAATGGACTTCGGTGCGCGTCATTCCCCAACTGCGGTCGACGGAGGTCTCCACGGAACCCGGAACCGGATCGTTGAAGCTCGGCCAGCCGGTGCCGCTCTCGAACTTGGTCGCCGATTGGAACAGCGGCTGACCGCAGCCGGCGCAGGAAAAGACGCCGGCCCGCTTTTCGTAGTTGAGAGCGCAGCTTCCGGCGCGTTCGGTGCCGTGCTCGCGCATGATCGCATATTGTTCGGGCGTCAGCAGCGCGCGCCATTCCGCCTCGGTGTGCGTCACGGGATAGGTGTTCTGTTTCATAGGGTTGGTCTCCTTCGCGCCGGGCGGTTCGTTTGCAACGCAGCCGGCGCCGTCGTTTTTGAGGAGGGTTCGCCGAAACATATGGGGCCCGGCGGCAGTCGCCGCCACTCTATCAGGCCATCCCTCGGGTGGAAACGCCGCCCCTGCCGTTCGCCCGAGCGCGACCATTTGTTACTGGGCGGCAGACTCGCGTTCGCCGTGCATGAACTGCGCCCGAGCGAGCCTCGCGAAGACGCCGCCCTCGGCGACGAGCGAATTGAAGGTCCCGCTCTCGACGATCTCCCCCCTGTCGAACACGAGAATGCGGTCGGCCTTGCGGATGGTGGCGAGGCGATGCGCGATGACGAAGGTGGTGCGGCCGCGCGTCGCCTCGTCGAGCGCGTCCTGCAATTGGCGCTCGGTTGCAGCGTCGAGGGCGCTCGTCGCCTCGTCGAGGATCATGATCGGCGGGTCCTTCAGCAGCGCGCGGGCGATCGCGAGGCGCTGCCGCTCCCCGCCGGAGAGGTTGCGGCCGTGCTCGCCGATGACGGTCTCGAGACCGCGCGGCTGCTCGCCGACGAAGTCGCTCGCCTGGGCGCGGCGAAGCGCCTCGGCGATCTCGGCCGTGTTCGCGTCCGGCTTGCCGATGCGCAAATTCTCCTCGATCGAGCGGGCGAAAATGAAGGGCTCCTGAAACACGACGCCGATGGCGCCGCGAAGGGAGGCGAGCGTCAGATCCCGAATGTCGCGCCCGTCGACGGTGATGCGGCCGCGCGTCGGGTCATAGACGCGGTGCAGCAGCGCGAGCGTCGTCGATTTGCCCGAGCCAGTCGCCCCGACCAGGGCGACCGTCGTGCCGGGCGGCGCGTCGAAGGTGAGACCGCGCACAGCCTCGCGCCGCGCGTCGTAAGCGAACGAAACATCCTCGAACCGCACATGCCCCTGAAAGCGCGCGACCTTCGCGGCGCCGGGACGGTCGACGACGTTCGACGACGTGTCGAGGACATCGAAGAATTGGGCGAGCTTGGGCGCCTGCCCGAACAGAAAATTGACGAAGCCTACGATCTGCTCGAGCCGCCCGATCAGCATCGTCGCGAGCCCCATGAAGGTCGCGATCTCGCCGACGCTGGTCATCCCACGCATATGGAGCCAGACGCCGAGGAGAAAGATGGCGAGCAGGGCGAGCGTAGCGCTGGCGCGCGTCGCGACGCTCGCAATCGCCCACCAGGTCAGAACCGGAAATTGCGCGCTCAGAAGCCGCTCCGTCATGCGGCGCATCTCGCGCGTCTCCTCCTCGACGCGGGCGAAGCTCTGCACGACCGGCATGTTGCCGAGCACGTCCGAGACCCGCTCGGCGAGATTGGCGCTGACCTCGTCGGCGGCGGTCTGCATCGTCTCGGTGCGCCGGATCACGAAATTCATCACCGCTCCGAAGACGAACACCAGCGTGATCAGGATCGCGCCGAGTCGCCAATTCTTGAGCAGGGTGAGCGGCAGCAGCACGAACAGCGACATCAAGCTCGCGCAATGCTCGCGAAAGAACGCCAGCCAGACGCCGAACATTCCGGCCGAACCCTCGATCATGATCTTGAGCAGCCGCCCCGAATGCGCGCTGGCGTGGAAGCTCATCGGCAAATGCAGAACGTGTTCGAAATAGGCGGCCATCACGCCGACCCGCCGGCTATGGGCGAGCCGATCGGCGTGCAGCGCGACCAGGATGCCGGCGACGATCGAGAAGACCGCAAAGCCGCCCCACGCCGCGAGCAAGGGCGCGACGCCGCCCCAGGTCGCCGCGAGGCCCGACTGCTGGGCTGTCGAAAGCCGGTCTATCACCCGGCCGTAGAGCAGAGGCTCGGCGAATTGGGCCGAGGCGAGCGCGAGATTGGCGACGACGAGCATCGTCGCCGTCCCCTTGACCGGGCGCAATTGCGTGAGAACGCGCCCGTAAAGGCGAAGGAACGACATAGCGGCGAAGCGAATTGGAGCCAGGGCGCGGCTCGACGGAACGGCGAGCAGAACGGATTGCTTTTAGGCGAACGCCTCCGCAAAATCACGGCCTATGTCGCCGAACCCTTTCCGCGTCTGGGGACGCCGCATCGCCGGCGCGGCGGCGATCGTCGCGGCGCTCTATCTGTCGCTCGCTTACGAGATGGCGCCGGCGTACTGGCGCCATTACGAGCGCCAAACGGGGCTGGCGGACAAACCGATGATCACCCATACCGCGCTCGGCATTCCCGGCGACGCGCTCAACATCGGTCTCGTCGGCCCGCGCGACGACGTGATTTGCGCCATGCGGGCGGCCGGATGGCGGCCGGCCGACGCCGTCACCTGGCGTTCCAGCGCCGAGACCGCCGGCAGCGTGCTGCTGCGGCGCGCCTATCCGACCGCCCCAGTCAGCGATCTTTTCTACGCCGGGCGGCGGCAGGACCTCGCCTTCCAGAAGGCCTCCGGCTCCAGCCCGAGCACGCGCCACCATGTGCGCTTCTGGCAAGTTCTTGCCGCCGGCGACGAGGGCGAGCCGGTCTGGCTCGGCGCGGCGACCTTCGACCGAAGCGTTGGCGTCAGCCATTTCACCGGCCAAGTGACGCATCACATCGCCCCCGACATCGACGAGGAACGCGACCGCCTCGCCGCTGATCTCGCAGCCGCCGGCGTCGTCCGGACCACCTATTCGGTCAGCGGCGTCGGCCCGACCTTGCTCGCCCGCAACGGCGGCGGGGACCCCTATTTCACCGACGGCGAGATCACGATGTCGACGCTCTCCAGGGATTGCGAGACGCGTCCCGAGCCGCCGGTCTCGCTGCCGAACCCGCCGGCGGTCGAGGCGTCGAACGCGCTCGTCCGTTGGCTCAGGAGCGTGTGGCGCCTTCTGTAGCCGCCGACGCCTGGATCACCGCGAGCCCCTGTCTCCCGATTCGCTCTCCGGCCACGGGAAAAGGAACGAGTGCGCGCTCGCGTGATAGCGCGGCGGCCTGCCCAGCCCGCTCGGCAGTTGCTCGGGGCGTTCGTGCGCGGGATCGCGGACGATCGCCCTCCGATAGAACCGCCACGTCGCATGGCCGAGAATGGGCATCACGACCGCGAGGCCGATAAACAGGGGCAGCGATCCGAGGATGAGCCCCGCCGCGACGATGACGCCCCACAAGGCGACGGCGCCAGGGTTCTCCCACGCCGTGCGCAGCGAGGCGTTGATCGCCGGCACCAGCCCGACGTCACGATCGAGGAGAAGCGGGAACGAGACGACGCTGATGCACAGCGCCAAAGCGGCGAAGCAGAAGCCGACGAAGCCGCCGACGAGGATCAGCCCCCACCCGCGTGAGCTCGTGAAGACATCGCCGAGGAATTCCGTGGCCGAGGTCGGCGGATCCGGGCCGTAGAGCCAGACATACAGGCCCTCGGCGGCGGCGATCCAGACGGCGAAGATCGCCGCCAGTATGAGGCCGAGCACGGCGATCGCCGGCAGCGCGGGCGATCTGAGGACGGCGAAGGCGTCGCGCCAATCCGCGTTCAATCCTGCTTCGCGGCGGCGGCTCATTTCGTAGAGGCCGATGGCGAGGAAAGGCCCGACGATAGCGAAGCCGGCGGCGACCGGGAACACGAGTTGCAGCAGATTGGCGAACGAGCCGAGATAGGTCAGGACCATCCCGCCGAACACGTAAAATGCGCCGAGAAAGGCCAGATGCGAGGGCATGGCGCGAAAATCGTCGATGCCCTCGGCCAGCGCGGCGAAGCAATCGCGTGCGCCGATCTTGCGAACCTCCGGCCGCGCCGCGAGCCCCTCCGGCCCGAAATAGACGTGAAAAGCGGATGTCATGAGCGTTCCTCCGCGTGCAGACGCCGACGGAGTTTCGCGCGCAGCCTTGGAACGAGCGGCCTACGTCACGAAAAACGCGCGCGGCATCCGCTTCAACATAGCGCACTTGCGCCCAATGTCACGGGGGAGCGGGCGTTCAGCCCGAAAACACCACAGTCTTGCCGCCGTTGAGCAGCACCCGGTCCTCGAGGTGATAGGCGAGCGCGCGGGAGAGGACGCGGCGCTCGATGTCGCGCCCCTTGCGCACGAGATCCTCAGGCGTGTCGTGATGGGTGATGCGCTCGACGTCCTGCTCGATGATCGGCCCTTCGTCGAGATCGGAGGTGACGAAATGCGCAGTCGCGCCGATCAGCTTCACGCCGCGCGCATGCGCTTGGTGGTAAGGGCGCGCGCCCTTGAAGCCGGGCAGGAACGAATGATGGATGTTGATGCAGCGGCCCTGCAGCTTGGCGGCGAAGCCATCGGAAAGGATCTGCATGTAGCGGGCGAGCACGACGACGTCCGCCTTGGCGGAGCGGATGACCTCCCACACCTGGGCCTCCTGCTCCATCTTCGTTTGTTTGTCGACAGGCAGGTAATGGAACGGGATGTCGTCGAAATCGATGTGGTCGTAGGTCTCGCGGGGATAGTTGGCGATGATGGCGACGACGTCCATCGCCAGTTCGCCGCTGCGCCAGCGGTAGAGCAGATCGACGAGGCAATGATCGAAGCGCGAGACCAGCAGCGCCACGCGCTTCTTTTCACCCTGCGGCCGGATCGACCATTTCATGTTCAGCGCGGCGCCGAGCGACGTAAAGCCGGCGCGCAGGCTCGCGACGTCGGCCGTCTCGGTCGCGCCGTTGAAGGCGACGCGCATGAAGAAATTGCCGGTTTCCGTATCGTCGAACTGTTGCGCTTCCAGAATGTTGAAGCCGCCCTCGAACAGCGCCGCCGAGACCTTGGCGACGATTCCCGGCCGGTTGGCGCAGGACAAAGTCAGGATATGGCGCGGCACGGACATGGACAGCGACTCCCCCGGCCCGTCGATCCGCCCGGGGCCGCTCGGGCGACACTGCTAGAACAAAGTTTCTCAAAGCCGCAAGGGCGCGTAAAGCCACGCCGCCAAATGGAAAATCGGCGGGAGCCTAGAATTTTTGCTCGCTATTGCGTGATTTTGCCCAAAAAGCCCTGGACCGTCGGCAGCATCTCCGCGACGATCCGGTCCACGCCTTCACGCGTCGGATGCAACCCGTCCGGCTGATTGAGCTTGGGATCGCCGGCGATCCCGGCGAGAAAGAACGGGTAGAGGGTGACGTTGTAGCGCTTGGCGAGATCGGGATAGATCGCGTCGAAACGCCGCTGATAGTCGGGCCCGAGGTTGGGGGCGGCCCGCATCCCCGCCAGCAGCGTCGGGATATGCCGCGCGTGCGCCTTTTCCAGGATCTGGCCGAGCGTCTTTTCCGTCTCGCTCGGGTCTGCGCCGCGCAGCATGTCGTTGGCGCCGAGTTCGACGATCACCGCATCCGTCCCCTCGGGAACGCTCCAATCAAATCGAGCGAGGCCGCCCGCGGCGGTGTCGCCGGAAACGCCGGCGTTGGCGATCTCGACGTCCAATCCCTTCGCTTTCAGCGCTCGCTGCAAGGCGTCGGGAAACGCCTGGCCGGGCGGTAGTCCCAAGCCGGCGGTGAGGCTGTCGCCGAGCGCGACGACGCGCAGCGTCCGCGCCTGCGCGACCGGCGCGAGGGCCAGCGCGACCAGCAGCGCGAGGACCAACGCTCCGAGGCGCGCCTGGACGCGGCTCAGATAATGCCCATATGACGGAGACTCTGGCCGTAGGAATATCTTCACGATGGCGAATCCTGCGATTGAATTGCGCGACGTCGACTTGAGTCTCGGCGAAGGGGCGGCCAGGGTGCATATATTGCGAAAAATCAGCCTGACAATCGCTCGCGGCGAGGCGGTCGGCCTCATCGGCGCGTCGGGGTCAGGGAAATCGACGCTGCTGATGACGATGGCGGGCCTCGAGCGGCCCGACAGCGGCTCGGTGCGCCTCGACGGCGTCGCGATCGAGGCGATGGGCGAAGACGCGCTCGCCCGCTTTCGCGGCGAGCGGATCGGCATCGTGTTCCAATCGTTTCACCTCATCCCGACGATGACGGCGCTCGAGAACGTCGCCGCGCCGCTCGAACTCGCGGGCGCGGCGGACGCCTTCGAGCGCGCCGAGGCGGAACTTGCGCTCGTCGGGCTCGTCGGGCGCAAAAGCCATTACCCGGCGCAGCTCTCCGGCGGCGAACAGCAGCGGGTCGCCCTCGCGCGCGCCCTCGCCCCTCAGCCGTCGCTGCTGATCGCAGACGAACCGACCGGCAATCTGGATGAGGCCACCGGGCGGGCGATCATCGATCTCCTCTTCGATGCGCCCTCGCGCCGGGGCGCGACGCTCGTTCTCGTCACGCACGATCCGGCGCTCGCGGCGCGCTGCGACAGGACGTTGCGGATGCGCTCGGGCGTTCTGGAGCCGCTCGCCTCGGCGGCGGCATGACCGCAATCGCCTCGCAGCCGGCGCGTCGGCCGCCGCAACGCTTGGCGCTCGTCGCGCTCGCGCGCTTCGCGTTGCGCGACCTGCGCGGCGGCCTCGCGGGTCTGCGCATCTTTCTCGTTTGCATCGCGCTAGGGGTCGCGGCCATCGTCGCGGTCAATTCGCTAGCGCGCTCGCTCGACGACGGCCTCGCGCGCGACGGGCGCACGCTCGTCGGCGGCGACGCTTCCTTCTCGGTCATCCACCGCGAGCTCACGCCCGACGAGCGCGCTCTTCTCGCCGCTCGCGGCGACCTCTCGACGATCGCGACGTTGCGGGCGATGGCGCGCAACGAAGCGGGCGACGCGACGCTGGTCGAGGTCAAAGCGGTCGAGGACTCGTGGCCGCGACTGGGCCACGCGGAATTCTCGCCCGCGATGACGCCAGCGGCGGCGCTGGCGCGGCGCGGCGAATTTTTCGGCGCAGCGGTCGAACAGCCGCTGCTCGATCGGCTCGGCCTCAAGATCGGCGACGTTTTCACAATCGGCGCAGCGCGCTTCGAGATCCGGACGACGCTGCTCTCCGAGCCGGACCGACTCGCCACCGGCATCGGCCTCGGCCCGCGCGTGCTCATTGGGCAGGATGCGCTGCGGGCGAGCGGCCTCGTCCAGCCGGGCGCGCTGATCCGCTGGACGACCCGCGTCATCCTCGATCCAGGCGGCCCGCCGCCCAACGACGCCGCCGTCAACGCGCTGGTCGCCGAGGCAAAGGCGGCGTTTCCCGACGCCGGCTGGGAGGCGCGCACGCGCGCCAACGTCTCACCCGACTTTTCGCGCGACCTCGAACGCTTCGGCGAATATCTCGCGCTGGTCGGCCTCATCTCGCTCGTCGTCGGCGGCGTCGGCGTCGCCAATGCGGCGCATGGCTTCGTCGAACGCAAGCGCGCGACGCTCGCCATTCTCAAAGCGCTCGGCGCGAGCGGCGGCGCCGTGGTCGGCCTCGCCCTCGCGGAGTTCCTCGCCGTGGCGCTGATCGGCGTCGCAGCCGGTCTCGCGCTTGGCGCGGCGGCGCCGTTCGTCGTCGACTGGTTCTTTTCCGCCGTTCTGCCGCTGCCGCTCGCCCCGGGGCTCTATCCGCGCGAGCTTGCGCTCGGCGCGCTCTACGGCCTGTTGACCGCCTTCACCTTCGCCGTCGCGCCGCTCGGGCGCGCGCACGACCTGCCGGTCTCGCAATTGTTCCGGGCGCTCGTCGAAGGCGGGCCGGCGCGCCCTCGCCTACGTTACTTCGTCGCAGCCGCGCTCGGCGCGGTCGCGCTCGGCGGAACGGCGATCGTCGCCAGTCCGCAGCGCACCGTCGCGATCGTCGTCGTCGTCGCGACTGCGCTCGCGCTCTCGGCGCTGCGGCTGGTCGCCGCGGGCGCGATGACCTTGGCGCGGCGCGCGCCGCGCGCGCGCTCGGTCGTCTGGCGCATGGCGATCGCCAATCTGCACCGGCCGGGCGCCCTGACGCCCTCCGTCGTGCTGTCGCTCGGCCTCGGCCTTGCGGTGCTGGTCGCGCTGACGCTGGTCGATTCCAACCTTCGCGGACAATTGCAGCATACGACGCCGGGCGAGACGCCTACCTTCTATTTCCTCGACGTTCCCAAGGCCGACATCGACGCGTTTCGCCGCTTCCTCAACTTGGAGGCGCCGCGGGCCAAAGTGGTCGAGGCGCCGATGATGCGCGGACGGATCGTCAAGATCGGCGACGTCCTGGCGGAGAACGTCAAGGCCAAGGACAGCGTCGCCTGGGTGCTGGAGGGCGATCGCGGCGTCACCTTCGCGAGCACGCCTCCGGAAGGCTCCGACGTGGTCGCAGGCCACTGGTGGGACGCCGACTACCAGGGCCCGCCCCTGGTCTCGCTCGAAGCGGGGGTCGCCGAAGGGCTCGGGCTCAAAATCGGCGACGCGGTCACCCTCAATGTGCTCGGCCGCAACGTCACTGCGACAATCGCCAATCTGCGTCGCGTGAATTGGCGCACCTTCGCCATCAACTTCGTGTTCGTCTTCTCCCCCAACACGTTCAAGGGCGCGCCCTACACGGAGCTCGTCACCGCGGCGCTGCCTACCGATGCCGGTCCCGGCGTCGAAAACGCTGTGATGAAGGCCTCGGCGCGCGAATTTCCGGCGGTTTCGGCGGTGCGGGTCAAGGACGCGCTCGGCGCCATCGAGGCGTTGACCGCCAAGCTGGCGCTGGCGATCCGCTCGGCCTCCGGCATCGCGCTCGCCTCCTCGGTGCTGGTGCTGGCGGGCGCGCTCGCCGCCAGCCAGCGCGCGCGTATCGTCGATGCGGTGATCCTGAAGATTCTCGGCGCGACGCGTCGCAGGCTCATCGCGACCTTTCTGCTCGAATATGTGCTGCTCGGCGCGGCGACGGCGGTCTTCGGCGTCGCCGCCGGCGCCGCGGCGGCTTACGTCGTGGTCGTATACGTGATGGGCCTCGACTTCACTTTCGCCGTCGGGCCCTCGCTCGCCGCGGCCTTCGCCGGCCTCGTGCTGACCGTCGCGCTCGGCATGATCGGCGCATGGCGCATTCTCGGACAGAAGCCGGCGGCGTTTCTTCGGGAGCTTTAGCGGACGTGCTCGCGGCGGCGCCGCTCACGGCTTCGCCGGCGGCGGCTCCTCGCGCTCGGCGTCAGCGGCGCGGCGAAACGCCGCCGCAAAAGCGTCGACCTCGCCGGGCGGCAAATCGGAGACCGCGACATAGCGTCGGCCGCGGTCCTTCCACTCGACTACTGCGTAGCCGTCGCGCATCGTGGCGCGCGGCGCGCTCGATGTTCCGTTCGGTTCCTGGACTTCGCTCAGGGCGATCTGATGTTCGCGCCGCTGATAGACGAGCGTCGGAACGGGCGTCGTGCCGACGACGTCGACCCGGCCGCCGACGAGCGGGAAGCCGTCGGCCTTGAGATCGAGCACCGTCGTCGCGCCAGGCAACTTGGCCGCAAACCACGGCTTAACAGTATGCCGGTCCGAGGACGCGACATCGACGGGTTGGCCGACGAGCCGACCGCGCACATAGCCGGCGAGGACGGCGCGCTCGATCGGATCGTCGCTCGGCCTCGCGAGGAAGCCAATGCCGCCGGCGCCAAGAACGACGCCGAGAAGGAGCGAAGCGGCGAGCGCGCCATATTGCGGCGTGAAGCGCCATGCCCGGCGCGCAGGCTTTACCGGCTCCACGACTTCCGCCATTGCAAGCACCCGCGCGCGCAAGGCCTCAGGCGCTTTGGGTCGCGGCGCGCGCCTGGCGATCGCCTCGCGCAGCGCGACGAGCCGGGCGTGTTTCGCCGCGAGCGCCGGATCCGCCGCCAACCGCGCCTCGAATTCGATCATCGCCGCCGCGTCGAGCTCGCCGTCGACGGCCGCCTGGAGTAGCAGATCGTCGCGCTGTTCGCTCATCGCGCCGCCCCGAGGCTCGCGACAAGGACGGCGCGTCCGCGCGCCAGACGCGACATCACCGTGCCGATCGGCGCGCCGATCGCCGCCGCGATCTCGCGATAGCTCAACCCATTGATGTCGCGCATCACGACGACCTCGCGAAAGAGATGCGGCAGCGCGCCGATCGCCGCTTCGAGCGCCTTTTCGTCCGCCGCCGCGATCAGCGCCGCTTCCGGATCGGGCGCGTCAGGCGCGTTCTTGGCCGCCGCGGCTTCGAGCGCGCCGGCGTCGTCAGTCAGTATGACGCCCTTCGGACGGTTCTTGGCGAGCCAAGTGAACGCCGCATTGCGCACGATCGCCAGCAGCCAAGGCTTGCCGCGCTCGACGGGGGCGCCGTCGAGCGCGCCGAGGGCGCGAATGCAGGCTTCCTGCACCACGTCCTCGGCGTCCGTCGCGCTGCCGGTGAGCCAGCGGGCGAGCCCGTAGGCGTCGTCGAGATGCGGCGCGACCACCGCGGCGAAACGCCTTCTGGCCAGTTCGCTCGTCACGGCGCCCTCCCGGGTGGGTCTTACGGCGCGACGACGATCTTGCCCTTCATCTGCGGGTGAAGGCCACAGAAATAATTGTACTCGCCCGGCTTGTCGAAGGTGATGCTGAAGCGGTCGTTGGTGTCGAGCGCCTTTGAACGATATTTGCCGTCGACCGCGACGACGAGATGGGGAATGTCGTCGTGGTTTTCGAACGTCACCGTCGCGCCGGGTTTGACGATCAGCTCGGCCGGGGTGAAGGCGAAATTGTCGATGCCGACTTTCGCCTCGTCTCCGGCCGCGGCGCCCGCAAGCACGACGAGGGCGGCAGCGGCGAGGGATCGCATGATCATGACAAAACCTCACGATTGGAGGGCGATGTCGGTAACGGCGAGATCGGCGCCGCCTGGGCGATAGCTGACCGTCCGGACGCCGAGCAGCTTTCTAAGCTCCCCCGCGGGCACGACCATCGGGCCCGGCGCCGGCGCGGTCCCCGGCGCAGGCTGCGGAAAGGCGGTGGAGCGGGCGGTGTGAAAGCTCACATTGCCCTCCACCTTCTGCATGAGCTGATGGATGTGGCCGTTGAGCACGGTGACCGAGCCGAACCGCGCGAGCAGCGCCAGCGCTTGCGACGAATCCTCCGTGCCCCATCCCCAGGCGGGAGCGATCGTCCAGAGCGGAATATGGGCGAAGACGACGATCGGCGTCGAGGCGCTGCGGCCGGCGAGGTCGCTGGCGAGCCAGGCGAGCTGCTCGGCGCCGAGATTGCCCATGCCGCCCGCCTTGAGGTCGACGACGTTGACAAGGCCGATGAAGTGGACCCCGGCCTGATCGAACGAATACCAGCCCGCGCCCTTGGCGGTCTTCCCGTAGCGGTCGAGATAGGCCCTGCCCTGCCCCTCGTCGATGATGTCGTGCTCCCCTGGGACGTAGTGAACGTCGAGCTTCGCCTGACCGATCACCTGATCGGCGTCGTCGAATTGCTTCGCCTTCGAGAGATGGGTGATGTCCCCGGTATGGATCATAAAGGCCGGCTTGCCGGGCGCGGCGGCGATCTTGCCGATCGCCTCCTCGAGCGTGCCGAGCGCGTTCGGGTTGGCCGCCTTGTCGAAGCCGACGTGGCTGTCGGAGATTTGGATGAAGCTGAAGCCCTCGGCCTCGGCCGCCTGCGCCGACCCGAGCAGGGTTGATTTCGGGACGCCGCCAGCGAGCGTCCAGAGCACGCCCGTGCCGGCCCAGATCATGCATTCGAGCGCCTGCCGGCGGTCCACATTGTCATGCTGCGCCATTTTTCCTCTCCCTGTCGCCCAACCAGTCGAACAAGGAGACTCGCGCGCGCCGGCGCTTATTCCCGAACGGGACGGATTTCTCGCTTGGAGGGAAGCGCGCTCTCCTGGCGGCGCCGCTTCACGTCGCGCCGCTCGCGCCTTTTTGACCGCTGCGGTTAGCGGCGAGGAAGCGCGCGCCGACGGATGGAAAAGCCCCGCTCACCCCCTCCGCGCCGCGACAAATCGACCCGCCCGCGCCGTAATTTTTATCCATGTCGCGAGAAAGCCTTCTTTGACGTTCTTCAATGAAAATTCGGAGTCTACCCCTTCACTTGGCAATTGTGTCAGGCGCGCTTAAATGACGAATGGGACAGTTGGGGCCGGCCCCGGGCATTTCCGGCCGAGCTGCTGTCGATGGGAAAGCGATGAACCCAAACTTCCGTAATTTCGCCCTCTGGGTGATCATCTTCCTGCTCGTGCTCGCCCTGGTCACTCTGTTCCAGAGCCCGGCGCAGAAGACGCCGAGCAGCGACATCACGTTCAGCCAGTTGCTGACCGAGGCTGACGCGGGCCATATCCGCGACGTCACGATCGCCGGCTCGGACATTTCCGGTCACACCAAGGATGGGCGGGCGTTCGTCACGTATGCGCCGAACGATCCCAGCCTGGTCGACAACCTTTATAAAAAGGACGTGACGATCACCGCGCGGCCGCCGTCGGACGGCAATTCCTGGCTGCTCACCCTGCTGATCAACGGCCTGCCGCTGCTGCTGTTCCTCGGCGTGTGGATTTACATGTCGCGCCAGATGCAGGGCGGCGCGGGCAAGGCGATGGGGTTCGGCAAGTCTAAGGCCAAGCTCCTCAACGAGGCTCAGGGCCGCGTCACCTTCGAGGACGTCGCCGGCATCGACGAGGCCAAGGAAGACCTGCAGGAGATCGTCGAATTCCTGCGCGACCCGCAGAAGTTCCAGAAGCTCGGCGGCCGCATTCCGCGCGGCGTGCTGCTGGTCGGCCCCCCCGGCACCGGCAAGACGCTGACGGCGCGCGCGGTGGCGGGCGAAGCGAACGTTCCCTTCTTCACCATCTCGGGCTCCGATTTCGTCGAAATGTTCGTCGGCGTCGGCGCGAGCCGCGTGCGCGACATGTTCGAGCAGGCCAAGAAGAACGCGCCCTGCATCATCTTCATCGACGAAATCGACGCGGTCGGCCGCCATCGCGGCGCCGGCCTCGGCGGCGGCAACGACGAGCGTGAACAGACGCTCAACCAGTTGCTGGTCGAGATGGACGGCTTCGAGCAGAACGAAGGCATCATCATCATCGCCGCGACCAACCGTCCGGACGTGCTCGATCCAGCGCTGCTGCGCCCCGGCCGCTTCGACCGCCAGATCGTCATCTCGAACCCCGACTTCATCGGCCGCGAGAAAATCCTGCGCGTGCACGTGCGCAAGGTTCCGCTTGCGCCCGACGTCGACCTGAAGACGGTTGCGCGCGGCACGCCCGGCTTCTCGGGCGCCGATCTGATGAACCTCGTCAACGAATCCGCGCTCCTCGCGGCGCGGCGCGGCAAGCGCGTCGTCACCCGCCAGGAGTTCGAGGACGCGCGCGACAAGATCATGATGGGCGCCGAGCGGCGTACCCTGCTGATGACCGACGAGGAGAAGCGCCTCACCGCGTATCACGAGGCCGGCCACGCGCTCGTCTCAGTCAGCATGCCCGCCAGCACGCCGATCCATAAGGCGACCATCATCCCGCGTGGCCGCGCGCTGGGCATGGTGCAGTCGTTGCCCGAGCGCGACCAGATCTCGCAGAGCTACGAGCAGCTTGTCTCGCTGCTCGCGATGTCGATGGGCGGCCGCGTCGCGGAAGAGCTCGTGTTCGGCAAGGACAAGGTGACCTCCGGCGCCGCTGGCGACATCCAGCAGGTGACCAAGATCGCCCGCGCGATGGTGACGCGCCTCGGCTTCTCCGAGAAGCTCGGCACCGTCATGTACGGCGAGAACCAGGAGGAAGTGTTCCTCGGCTATTCGATGGGCCGCCAGCAGAACATTTCCGAGGAAACCTCCAAGACGATCGACGAGGAGGTTCGCCGCCTTGTTCATGAGGCGCACGACACCGCCACGCGCATCCTCACTGAACGACGCGACGATCTCGAGACGCTCGCCAACGGCCTGATGGAGTTCGAGACGCTGACCGGCGAGGAGATCGTCGGACTGCTCAAGGGCGTCCGTCCGATCCGCGACTCCGGCGATAAGGAACCGCCCACGCCGCCACGCCCCGCGGTGCCGGCGACCGGTAAGCCGCGCAGCTTCGGCCCTGATCCGGGCCTCGCGCCGCAACCCCAGACTTAAGAATGCAAACGGGCGACCTTCGGGTCGCCCGTTTTGTTTGGCCGCGCATTGAAACGATCGGGCGGACAGTGCAACGCGCGACGTGGTCTGCCAGACAAGCCAGGCAAACCCGGCCCACGGCAGAGGATCCCCCCTCGGCTTCCCTTCAACGCATCGACCGGCTTGCACGTCTTTTCGGCGCCTGGAAGGCGGACGGCGAAGCGCGCGAATTGCATGCAATGTCACGCAATCCCGTTTACGCCCCATCAACTAACGTCGCCGAAGGACGGGTATTCCAGCACGAATCTCAGTGGTTTAGCGCGCCGAACAGATCGCCTTAACGCCTGCCGCCTACGCATAGTCGCGTGCGCTGCGGGATGAGGGCCGCGCTCTCCGGTCGACCGACGATCGACGAGCGTCACAGGATCCCGTGGTGAACGCTTCTCGAAGAGGTCTTGCGCGATGATGGCGGTTTTTGCCTGTGTGACGCAGCAGCACAATCTCTGGCTGGTCCTCGTCGCCGCGATCGTGTGCGTCTCGGGATCATGGGCCGTCGTTCGGCTGTTTCACCGGGCGCACGAGACGCGCGGCGTTCAACGCCTGGGGTGGCTCTTCCTCGCCGCGGTCGGCGCTGGCGCGGCTATCTGGTGCACCCATTTTATCGCGGTTCTCGGCTACGATCCCGGCGTTCCTGTTGACGTCGACCCAATTCTGACGGTCGCCTCGTTGCTGATGGCGGTGGTCGGCTCGGCGCTCGGTTTTCTTGTCGCTATCGCCCTGCTCAACCGATACGCCGCGGCTATCGGCGGCGCGATCGTCGGACTGGCGATCGCGGCGATGCACTACACGGGGATGCTGGCCTATAGGGTGGCGGGCATCGTGTCGTGGAGTTCCAGCTACCTCTTGGCCTCGATCGTTCTCGCCGTCTTGTTTTCGGCGCTGGCATTCCACATTGCGGTTCGCCGCGGCTCGCCGCGCGACCTCCATCTGGCGACCGGCGCGCTGGTCGTCTCGATCATCAGCCTGCATTTCACCGGGATGGCCGCGTTTCACGTCGCGTTCGCCGCCGTCACAGGAGATTTCTCGAATCCGGCGGCGTTGCACGCGCTCGCCTTCGCGGTGGCCGGCGTCGCGCTGATTATCGTCGGGGCAGGCGTTTCCAGCTACGTCATCGACGGCGAGGTCCGTGAGGAGAACTACTCCGAGCTGCGCAAGCTCGCGTTATTGGACGCCCTGACCAGCCTTCCGAATCGCACGGAATTCAATATACGCCTCGATTTTGAGCTCAAGCTCGCCGCAGAGAGCGGGGCCAAGATCGCTTTAATCGGGATTGATCTCAACCGCTTCAAGGAGATCAACGACACCAGAGGGCACAGCGTCGGCGACGAGGTCCTGAAGAAGCTCAGCCAGCGCCTGGCCTGCTTGCTGCAGGCCGGGGAGTTTCTCGCCCGGGTCGGAGGCGACGAGTTCACGGCGATCAAGCGCCTCGACGAACGCGCGAGGCTCGACGACTTTCTCTCGCGCCTCGAAACCGCATTGGCGACGCCCGTGCTCATCGAAGACTTCGAGCTGACTGCGGGCGGAAGCATCGGCGTCGCGATCTACCCAAACGATGCCACGTCCAAAGAAGCGCTGATCAGCAACGCGGATCTCGCGATGTACCGCGCCAAGGCCAGCCTGACGCTCACGACCTGCTTCTATGAGTCCTCGATGGACGAGGCCGCTCGCGCCCGACGGGGTCTCGCCAGAGACTTGCGCGACGCGATCAAGCACAACCAGCTCGAGGTCTACTATCAAGTCCAGACTTCGATCACGACCGGCGAGATCTGCGGTTACGAGGCCCTGCTCCGCTGGAATCACCCGACGAGCGGCTTGGTTCCACCCTCAGAGTTCATCCCGATAGCGGAAGAGAATGGCCTCATCCTGTCGATCGGGGAATGGGTGCTGAACACGGCTTGCTGCGAGGTGGCCCGCTGGGATCCGCCCTACAAGGTCGCCATCAATCTCTCGCCGCTTCAGTTGGCGCAGCCCGATCTTCCGCGCTTGGTTCTGGAGGCGCTCGCAAAGTCGGGATTGTCGCCGAAGCGTTTGGAGCTGGAGCTCACCGAGTCCGCGATCTTCGAGGACCGTGAGCGGTCGCTCGCCGCGCTGCGCCAGATCAGGGCCCTCGGCGTGAGCATCGCGCTCGACGACTTCGGCACCGGCTATTCCTCTCTCGACATCCTCCGCTCCTTCGCCTTCGACAAAATCAAGCTCGATCGCTCCTTCATGCAGCAAGTCGAACTCCTCGCCGCAGTCGATGGCGATCGTCCGCGCCGTATTGGCGCTCGGAAAGAGCCTCGAGGTGCCGGTCCTCGCCGAAGGGATCGAGACAAAGGAACAGCTCAACCTGCTGGCGCAAGAAGGATGCGACGAAGCCCAGGGCTACTTTTTCGGTCGCCCCGCCCCGCTGCATCGGATTGTCGAAAGCGGCGAGATCTCCCTGGGCAAGGCGGCTCCTGAGGCCCGTGGCGATTCCGCGTCCCTGGCGACAAGGGAAAACGAGCCCGGCGCGCGAGCTCGGGCCCGTTAATCAATCGGAGATCTCCCTCCGCTCAGCTCCCCTTCAACGCGTCGACCACCTTGAGCGTGTCGTCAGACGCCCAATCGAGCGGGCCGGCGACGACGCCGAGTTCGCAGCCATCCTTGTCGATCAAGAGGCTCGTCGGCAGGCCGAGCGCCTTGCCGGCGAGGCGCAGGTTCTCGAACGCGTCGCCGGATGGGTCGGCGTAGCGCGTCAGCGACTTGACGCCGATCCCGTCGAGGAAGGCCTTGGGCCGATCGAGCCGCGCGGTGTCGACGTTCACCGCCACGACCTGGAAATCGGGCGATCCCGCCTTCGCCTGCAAGCGGTCGAGCGCCGGCATTTCAGCGCGGCACGGCACGCACCAGGTCGCCCAGAGGTTGAGGACGAGCGCCTTGCCGCGGAAATCGTCGAGCGTCAGCTTGCGCCCGTCAGGCCCGTTGAAAGTCACCGGCGTCGCTCGCTTCGGGCTCTTGTCGACCCCGAGCGCCGCGATCTCGCCGTGCGCGAGCGGTGCGAGGCGCGCGCTGCGCTCCGCCGAAGCGGCCGGGCAATCCCCAGCGACCTTGCCGGGCGGCGGCGCTTTCCCGTATAGGACGGCCGCCGCCGCCAGAGCGGCGAGCGCGACGGCGCCGCCCAAAATTGAGAGCCGGCGGCTCCGCTTGTCGTTTTCCCTCATCGTTCGAAGGCCTTTTGAGACATGAGCAACAAGATGTGGGGCGGCCGGTTCGCGAGCGGGCCGGCGGAAATCATGGAGGAGATTAACGCCTCGATCGACTTTGACCGCAAGCTCGCTATGCAGGACATCGCGGGCTCTCAGGCCCACGTCGCCATGCTCGCCGCCCAAGGCGTCGTCACTCCAGCCGACGCAGAGGCCATCGCCGCAGGTCTCGCGCAAGTCAAGGGCGAAATCGAGGCGGGCGCCTTCGCCTATTCTCGCGGCCTCGAAGACATCCATATGAACATCGAGCAGCGCCTTGCCGACATCGTCGGCCCTGCAGCCGGCCGCCTGCATACCGCCCGCTCGCGCAACGATCAGGTCGCGGTCGATTTTCGCCTCTGGGTGCGCGACACGATCGACGCGCTCGACGGCCAGATGGGCGAATTACAGCGCGCCCTCGCCGAGCGCGCGCTCGACGCCGCCGACATGGTGATGCCCGGCTTCACCCACCTGCAATCGGCCCAGCCCGTCACTTTCGGCCATCACCTGCTCGCCTATGTCGAAATGCTCGGCCGCGATCGCGGCCGTCTCGGCGACGCGCGCAAGCGCCTCAACGAATGTCCGCTCGGCGCCGCGGCGCTCGCCGGTACGTCGTTCCCCATCGATCGCGAGAGCACCGCCAAGGCGCTCGGCTTCGACCGGCCGACCGCCAATTCGCTCGACAGCGTCGCCGATCGCGACTTCGCCTTGGAGACGCTGAGCGCGGCGGCGATTTGTGCGACGCATCTCTCGCGCTTCGCCGAAGAAATCGTTCTCTGGACTACGCCGCAGTTCGGCTTCGTAAAACTCTCCGACGCCTTCTCCACCGGCTCGTCGATCATGCCGCAGAAGCGCAATCCGGATGCCGCCGAGTTGGTGCGCGGCAAGACGGGCCGGGTCGTCGGCTCGCTGGTCGGGCTGCTGACGGTGATGAAGGGCCTGCCGCTGGCCTATTCGAAGGACATGCAGGAGGATAAGGAAGGCGTGTTCGACGCTTTGCAGACGCTCTCGCTGTGCCTTGCGGCGATGACCGGCATGGTGCGGGACCTGACGCCCGACGCCAAGCGCATGAAGACGGCCGCCGGCTCCGGCTATTCCACCGCGACCGATCTCGCCGACTGGCTGGTGCGGACACTGAAGATGCCGTTCCGCGAGGCGCACCACGTTACGGGGCGCATCGTCGCGATCGCCGCCGGACGCGGCGCCGCGCTGGAGAAGCTGAAGCTCGAGGAGATGCAAAGCGTCGAGCCGCGCATCACCGAGGACGTGTTCGACGTGCTCGGCGTCGAGCGCTCGGTCAAGAGCCGCACCTCCTACGGCGGCACGGCGCCGGCCAATGTGCGGCGGCAGGCCAAGGCGTGGCTGAAGCGGCTGGGGAAGGACTGAGGAGGCAGGGTCGCTTCCACCGTCACCGTCCGTCATGGCCGGGCTTGTCCAGGCTCGTCCAGGCCATGACACGCGAGCCGGCGCTCAATCCGCCCCCGCTTTTCCGCGTAGCGCTTTCACCGCGCCGCGGCGGCTCTTTTCGTCCAGCCTTCGCGTCTTGGAGGCGCGCGTCGGTCGCGTCGCCCGGCGCGGCTTCTCGCGCTCCTGCGCCTTCAGCAACAACGCGACGAGACGCTCGCGGGCATCCTCGCGGTTGCGCGGCTGGCTGGAGAAGCGCTGGGCGAAAATGACGATGACGCCATCTTGAGTGGCGCGCGCGCCGGCGAGCTTGAGGAGCTTGATCGCGACGTCGTTCGGCAGGCTCGGCGAGCGGCGAGCGTCGAATCGGAGTTCGACCGCGCTCGCCACCTTGTTGACGTTCTGCCCGCCGGGGCCCGACGAGCGAACGAAGTTTTCGACGATCTCGCTCTCGTCGATGAGGAGATCGCCGACTTTCATCAGATTTTGCCGTAAGGCGGTGCGAGCACGCTGGCAATGCGCGCGCCATCCACGCGGCGCCGCATAGTCGGCCCACTCAAAGCGAGATGCAGCGGCACGACGTGGATGGCCGGGACAAGCCCGGCCACGACGGCGTTGAGCGCGTGGACTCTCGCGGTCAATCGCTTAGGCCCCTACCGCCATTCGCGAATGTCGACGAAGCGTCCGGCGATCGCTGCGGCGGCGGCCATGACCGGAGAGACGAGATGCGTGCGGCCCTTGTAGCCTTGGCGGCCCTCGAAGTTGCGGTTCGAGGTCGAGGCGCAGCGCTCGCCCGGCGACAGCTTGTCGGGGTTCATCGCCAGGCACATCGAGCAGCCCGGCTCGCGCCATTCGAAGCCGGCGGCGATGAAGATCTTGTCGAGTTCCTCGGCCTCGGCCTGCTCTTTCACCAGACCGGAACCCGGCACCACCATGGCGTTTACGCGCTCGGCGACCTTGCGGCCGGCGACGATCTTCGAGGCCGCGCGCAAATCCTCGATGCGGCCATTGGTGCAGGAGCCGATGAAGACGCGGTCGATCGCGATGTCGGTGATCTTCTCGCCGCCGTTGAGGCCCATATACTCCAAAGCGCGCTTGATCGAGGCGCGCTTCTGATCGCTCGCGCCGTCGTCGATGCGCGGCACGACGCCGCCGACCGAGACGACGTCCTGCGGGCTAGTGCCCCAGGAAACGATGGGCGGCAGCTTGGCGGCGTCAAGCCGCACCTCGACGTCGAAATGGGCGCCCTCGTCGGTGACCAGCGTGTCCCAATAACGGCGCGCTCGATCCCAGAGATCGCCCTTGGGCGACTTCGGCCGGTCCTTGAGGAAGGCGTAGGTCTTCTCGTCCGGCGCGACCATGCCGGCGCGCGCGCCGCCCTCGATCGACATGTTGCAGATCGTCATGCGGCCTTCCATCGACAAAGCGCGGATCGCCTCGCCGGCGTATTCGAGCACATGGCCGGTGCCGCCCGCGGTGCCGATCTCGCCGATGATGGCGAGAATGATGTCCTTGGCGGTGACGCCTTCGCCGAGCGCGCCGTCGACAGTGACGCGCATGTTCTTGGCCTTCGCCTGGATCAGCGTCTGGGTCGCGAGCACGTGCTCGACCTCGGACGTGCCGATGCCATGCGCCAGAGCGCCGAAAGCGCCGTGGGTCGAGGTGTGGCTGTCGCCGCAGACGATCGTCGTCCCTGGCAGCGTGAAGCCCTGCTCAGGGCCGATGATGTGGACGATGCCCTGCCGGCGATCGAATTCGTTGTAATATTCGATGCCGAAGTCGCGCGCGTTCTGGGCCAACTGCTCGACCTGCACGCGGCTCTCGACGTCGGCGATGCCGCCGCGACGGTCGGTCGTCTGGATGTTGTGATCGACCACGGCCAGCGTCTTCTCCGGGGCGCGCACCTTGCGGCCCGACATGCGCAAGCCCTCGAAGGCCTGCGGGCTGGTCACCTCATGGACGAGATGGCGGTCGATGTAGAGAAGCGACGAGCCCTCGGCTTCGGTCTCGATGACGTGGTCGTCCCAGATCTTGTCGTAAAGCGTGCGCGACTTGCCCATGTCTTGCTCCAGCGCCTTCCGGGCGCGTTCGGTTTCATCTGTCGGTTCGCGTTCTATGCCCTTTGCGCGAAAGAAAAAAGAGGGATCGCGGGGCGCGGGAACGCGGGGTTGATCGAGGGTCCGGCGAGGCCGCGCGGGCGAGGCCTCGAGCGGCTTTCAGAGCGGATGCGGCGACATAGGAGTCTCCTTAGGGAAGCCCAAGAGACCGGCAACAAAAAACCCGCCTCTCGGGGCGGGTTGCGGCTCAAAGTCGTTCGAACGCGCGCTATCCCGCCAAAGGTCTAATGGCGAGAATAATAAGCGAGGCGCGGGCGCGAACGGACTTCATGGGCCGGCTTTGTGCCACGCCATGGAGCGCCTGTCCACTCCGGTCCAGCACGGCCTATTTCGCGTCAGTCTTGATGATTTCGCGCAGGTCCCATTTCCCGTCCCCTTCGCCGCCGTTGAGGTCGTCGATCCGCCAGGCGCCGTTCTCGCGCTTGAAGACGTAGCGCACGACGCGCTTCTCCTCTCGGCTGTAGAAGGTCGCGGCGACGACGCTGTCGCTTTCGGCCGCGATCGACAGGCGCTCGACCAGCGGATCCTGCGAGTCGGTGACGGGATCGAAATCGAGGATCGGCCCGTCGATCTTCTTGGAGCGCGCATACATGGCCTTCATCGCCGCGCGCAGCGATCTCGTAAAGAAGGCGACAATCCTCGGATCGTCGAACGAGACGCTGCTGTAGTCGCCCTTCGGCCCCGCGTAGATGCGATAGACGGCGGTGACGATGTCGGGAGGCGCCGGGTCGGCGGCCCGAGCCGGCGCGGCAAGCACGCTCGCCCCCGCAAGAAGCAGAAATGTTCGCCGTTCCATGTGCGCCCCCTGACAGCGACTTGATCCGTCGCCACGCGCCAGGTCAAGGACGCGACGGCGCGTATCGGATGGGGACCACGAAAGAGAGTTGATCAGCGGAGACGGCGTCCGGCGGCGGCGGGAATGGCGCCGCGCGCCTGACGGTGGCGATCGCCTCATCGTCCAACGCCGCCGAACCCGTGCTACCGACCATTCGCACGTCCGTCAGGCGGCCTTGCCGATCGATCGTGAAGACGATGCGCGCGACGCCGAAGCGGCCTGCCGCGCGCGCCGGATAGCGCTTGAACCGCTCGATCCGAGCGACGAGACCGCGCTGCCAGAGCGACGTCCGCAGCGAAACCGTCGGTTTGATCTCGCCCGGCTGCGGTCCCACGGCTTGCGGGGCGACCTCGGGCGCGCTCGGCGGGGCGGAGGGCACGGCGAGATCCGACGGCGGATCGGGCTCGGGCGCCGCCGGCTGCGGCGTGGGCGTTTCGACCGGCGTCGGCGAAGGCGTCGCAACGGGCTGCGGCGTGGGCGTTTCATCAGGGGTTGGCGAGGGAGGCGCGACGGGCTCCGCCGCCGCTTCGCTCGGGGGAGCCTGCACGGGCGCCGGCTCAGGCGCGGCGGGTTGCGGCTGAGGGTCGGTCTGCGGAGGCGGGGGTGGCGGCTGCTCGCTTTCGTTGGCCTGGCTGTCCGCTTGCTGAGGACCGGGCGCAAGATCGCTGGGGGGAGCAGGCGGCGCGGCCGCCTCCGGCGCGAGGTCGACGAAGGCAACGGGGGCGCCGGCGTCGTCGTCCGCTTCTTCGACGTTCGGTTGGAACGCCGCCAAGGCGAGCGCATGGGCCGCCAGAACAAGCAGACCGCAAACGGTCCAGCGCACGAACGGCGCGCGTCTCACCGGGCCCCGTCCGAATCGAGGCCAACGAGCGCCAGCTTCAGGTAGCCAGCCGCCCGCAGCGCGTTCATCGCCTGCATCAATTCGCCGTAGGCGACGCTCTTGTCGGCTCTCAGATAGACGCGCTGGCCCTTGTCGCCGCCGCTTCGCTCGTCGAGCGCGGCGCCGAGCGCCGCGCTCGACACGGGTTCGTCGCCGATCGCCAACGACAGGTCAGCCTTCAGCGTGACAAACAAGGGCTTGTCGGGTCGCGGATGCGCCTCGGCGTTGGAGGCCGGCAGATCGACCGCCACGTCGACCGTCGCCAGCGGCGCCGCGATCATGAAAATGATCAGCAGCACGAGGATGACGTCGATGAACGGCGTGACATTGATCTCATGCGTCTCGGCGAGATCGCCTTCGCCGTGATCGAGACGGACCGCCATGCGCCCTACTCCGCCGCGTGGGGCGTTTTGACGACGACCGGCGGCGCCGATTGCGCCAAGCGATCGAGGTCGCGGCTGGCGAGGCGGAGAATCTCCGCTGTCCCGTCGCCGTAAAGGGCGCGATAGCCGGCGATCGAGCGCGAGAACAGGTTGTATACGACGACGGCTGGAATTGCAGCGACGAGCCCCATCGCGGTCGCGAGCAGCGCCTCGGCGATGCCCGGCGCGACGACGGCGAGATTGGTCGTGTGCTGTTTGGAGATGCCGATGAAGCTGTTCATGATGCCCCAGACGGTGCCGAACAGGCCGACGAATGGCGCGATCGCCCCAGTGGTCGCCAAGACGCCGGTAGCCCGCGCGATGCGCCGGCCGGCGGCCGCTTCCAGCCGCTCGAGCCGCGAGGCGATGCGCTCCTTGACGCCGGTCGCGTTGCAGAGATCGCTCGACATTTCAACTTCGCGCGCCGCGGCCAGCGCCGGCGTTTCGAGATTGTCTCGCCCGCGCAGGCGCTCGATCGCTTCGGCCAGGGTGAAGGACGCGCCCAGCGCGGTGACCTGCCGCCTCAGTTCGCGCTTCGCTGAGAGGAGTTCGAGGCCTTTCGCGAGAGCCACCGTCCAGGTCGCGACGGAGGCGAGCGCAAGGCAGCTCATGACGATCTTCACGACGAGCGTGGCGGTCGAGAACATGCCGAGCGGCGACAGATCGCGCGGCAGAGGCGGCAGCGATCCGAGCGAGAGCGCAGTCGGCGCGGCGACGCCGGCGTTTATGTCCGTCGGCGTTGAGCCTTGCGCCTCGGCTGCGAGCGTAGCCGCTCCGAGGAGGAGCATTGCGACGACGAAGCTCGCAGCAAGTCGAGAAGGTTTCGCGATCATCGTCATCCCAATGGTTGTGCCCGTTACAGCGTCTGCGACAAGCCGACACTCGTGATGCAAATGACTTGCTCGCCGACGAACGCGCCGGGGCCGGCCGTGTCAAAAGTCTATTTCCAGGCTTGACATGAACGTCCGCGGCGTGCCGAGATAGGCCGTGTTGGCGCCAGCGGCGCCGACGATATTGCCGTCGGCCACCGAGACGTAATAGTTCGTGTTGGTGACGTTGAGCACCTGAAAGCGCGCCGTCACGTTCTGATGCAATACTTTCATCGAATAGCGGGCGCCGACGTCGAACGTGGCGTACGACGGCGCGAAGGAATTGTTGGTGTTGGTCGCCGCTCTTTGGCTCTCGTAGTGAGCGGCGGCGGTGAGCGCGAAACCATTGAAGACGGCGGGATGGAAGTCGAGCGCGACGTCGCCCTTGAATTGCGGAACGCCGACCACGAATTTGTCGTTTGTCAACGCGTTGCCGGTGTCCATCAGTTTCGCATCGATATAGGTCAACCCGCCGAAGATACTGAATTCGGGGGTGACGGCGCCTTGCGCGAACAACTCGGCGCCGGTGTTCCTCTGCGTGCCGATCACCTGGAATATGTTCGTCGTCGCGTCGGTGGCGGCGAGCGGACGCGTCATCCGAAATCCGTCCAGCGTGATCAGAAGATCCTTGGTCAGAGCATATTTTACACCGGCTTCGTACTCCTGATCGTGATACGGCGCCATGAACTCATTGACATTGGCGGTCCCCGCCGGGGCCTGATCGCCCTCTTCGACGCTGTTGGCGTAGGTGGCGTAGAAGGTGACTGGGCTGGTCGGCTTATAGATCAAGCTGACCGTCGGACTGAGCGCGCCGTTGACCGCGTCCGAGCTCGTCGCCGTCCCACCGACATTGTAGCTCTTTGCGTCGAGGAACGATGAGCTCAGGACGCCTTGAACGGCCCAATGGTCGTTGAAATGCAGCGTGTCGCCGACGATGAACGACTGCTGGTCCAGCTCGGCCGATTTGTACTCGCCGCCGGTCGCCGGAATCTGCGGCGACGAGAACATCGTCGGATCGGCGAATGACGAAGGGCCAAGCGTTTGGACGATCGAGTTTCGGTAACTGTACTGGCCGTTCATGAAGCCGTTCGTGCCGAACGTCAGATCGTTCTTGAATCCGAAGATGTCGACATGACCGTTGAGCGAGGCGGTGTCGCTAGCGATCGTAAAATGCGGGACCGCGGTGAAATTCTTGGTGACGTTGAAGTCCCCATTGTTATCGGTCATCGTGTTGGTGATCCCGTAGAGACCGCGGACCGCGTTCTCGTAAAGCCCGCCGATCTCCATGCTCCATTGATCGTTGAACTCATGCTTGACCTTCACCAGACCGGTGTCGGAGGTAAGGTCGGTGCCGGCGCCCGGCTGGGAGAGGCCGGGCGTGCTCGGGTTCATCGGCGTGGGCAGAACGGTGCTCTTGCCGCTGTCGTAAACGATGCTTCCCGGAAGAGCGTAGGCCTGCGCCTGATAGTGGCTGTAGTCCGCTTCGACGACGGTCTTGTCGTCGAGATGAAAGTCGAAGTCGGAGCTGAACAACGTGCGATTGGTTTGGCTTCCGTCTACGTAACTCTCGCCTTGGCCGTGCACGACGTTGAGGCGATAGCCGATCCCTCCGCTTCGCCCGCCGAGGTCGGCCTGCTCGGTGAACAGGCCTTCGGAGTTGTAGCCTTCGACGAGACGAAGGAGCGGCGAATCAGTCGGACGCTTCAGGATGTAGTTGAACACGCCGGCTGGCGTCTCTGGCCCATAGAGCGCCCCCGCCAGACCGTTGAGAACTTCAACGCCGGCAAGGTTCTCGGTGGGGATGGCCGTCGTTCCAATGATGTTCAGCCCATCGAGCCGCGTGTTCTGAACGATGCCGCCTTGAAAGCCGCGCGATTGCGGCCGCGACACCTCGTAGCCCTGCTGATCCCGGACTTCCACCGAGGGCAGGAAGCTCAGAGCATCGTTCACCGTATGGACTTGCTGATTGTCGAGCAGTTCCTGGGGAACCACGGTCATCGACGTCGGCGTATCGAGGATCGATTGGGAGCCGAGGGGACCAAAGCTCGCGGTCGGTGTGTTGTAGGTGGGCGTTGCGGCATAAGCTCCGGCGCCGGCATGTGGAGCGGCATTTGCTCCGCCGCGGGCATGTGCGGCGGAGTCAGCTCCGGCGCCGGTTGGAGCGCTGGAGGCTGTATTTGCCGACTGTGCCTGCGAAGGCTTCGACGCCGGCCGGCGTCGCCTCCGAACTGGAGGCTTTTGCACTGGCGTCGGAGCGCTGACGACTACGGGCGGAAGCTGCACTGGCTTGCCGGCCTCTTGGGCCTGCGCAGCGCAAATGGAAAGGGCGGCCGCGCCAGTCGCGGCCGACAAATAAACTCTTCTCATATGTGATGGTCTCGCGCCTCGATGACGCCGACCAAAAGTCAGCGCTTCGCTATGTCGACGCCGATATAGCGATGTTGAGGTTGGAGCAATTCTCAGTCTCCCCATGTGCGCTCAACTTCATTTGATCTTACTGCGCAATCGCGGAGATGCGCGCTGTTCGACCGTCTTGCTGAAGCAGCGTTGAGCAAGTCGTCGGATATTCGCGCGAAGACGTCCGCAAACACCGTCGGCAGCGGCCGCGCATAAGGGACCGAGCTTCGAGGTCGCGCGGTTCGGGCGGCGCCTGGACGGTCTCACGATCATCATCATCATCCCCATGGTCGCGGTGGACCGTCACAGCGCCTGTGACAAGCCGACGAAGAAGCCGCGGCGCGGTCCGTATTGCGGCGCGAACACGCCGACGCCGCTGCCGTCCCGGATCACGTAGGACGAGTTGAGGAGGTTCACGACGTCGAAGCGGACCGTTAGCGGCTTGTAGCTCGGCGACCATTTGAACGAATGGGACAGGCCGAGGTTGACCTGCGCATAGGCGGGGACCGATTCCAAATTGGCGAAGCCTGACCGCAGCCCGCTGCCGAAAATCATGTCGGCGCTGAGGCGCGTGCCCATCAGCACGTAGCTCGCGCCTGCCGAGCCGGTCCAGAGCTGCGAGTGGTCGGTCGGGATGGCGTTGTTGGCGACATATTGATAGGTCGCTGCATCGATCAGGAACTGGTTGGAGACAAAGTCCTTGGCCCATTCATGGCCGAGCGCGACATTGCCGTAGGCTTCGAAGTCGCCGAGCTGATATTTGAATTTGCCCTCGACGCCCTCGTTCCACCCCTTCGCGTAGTTGAACGCGGTCAATGTGTTGGCCGCACCGAACTGGCCGTCGTCGAGCAGGTCGGTCGCGGCCTTGTAATAGGCGTCGAGGCCCATCGTGAGGCTGCGGCCGAACTTCTGATCGACGCCGACATCGAATTTGTTCGCTCGCTCCGGCTGCACCGCGCCATCGAGATTGACTGCGGGTTGCTGCGTTGTGCCGGCGTATTCGGCGAGGTTGGTCGGCGCGGACAGCGCCATCTCGGGCGGCGTGAATTCTCGGGCGTAGCCGGCGTGGAACGCCGTGTCCTCGAACGGCGTGTAGGTCACGCTGAAGCGAGGGCTGAACTGATTGGCGTCGACATATTCGTACATCTGGTCGAAGCGCAGGCCCGCGTTGATCGTGACCTTGTTCGTCACCTTCCATTCGTCCTGCACATAGGCCCCGAGCAGCCAGCCCGTCTTCGAACTTGCATCCGTCGGCGTTGCGAAGGGCGCTCCGTTGACGTTGCCCGACGAATCCAAGGGAAAGACGATCGACGAATTGCTGGCGGAAGCCTCTTCGCCGCTTCCCGACAGGCCGAAGCGCAGGGTGTGCGCGTCGTTGATGTGATACGCCGCATCGCCCTGAACCCCGTTGAGGAAGCTGGTTCGATCGACGGTGGAGGCCACTCCGTTGAACATCAGATCGCCGACGGGGTCGGGGTCGAAATTCAGCGAGCTGTACCGCGAATAGGCGGAGATTTGATAGTCTAGGTTGCCGACCGTCTGCTGCAACGCGCCGAGTGTGAAGTAATTCTGCTCGAACTGGGTCTCGTTGAGCTGCGAGGAGCTGTACGATCCGACCCCCGGAACGCTGAAAGCAGGCGTTTGACCGGGATTGTTGGGGATTTGGTAGGCTCCGTCGTCCATCCCGCTCATAATGCTGAGGCGAGCGCCGTCGCCGACCAGGCTCGAGACGTAGCCGAAGAAATTGCCCTGATCCGTGTGGTCGTGAATCGCGTTCTGGCTCGGCGTCGGGTTCTCGATGCCCTCGTTGCTGCCGAAGTAGCGGCCGCTGAAGAAATACTGCGTATTGCCGATCGTGCCGCCGTATTCGAGGCTGGGCGTGATCGTTCCTTGGCTGCCGCCGTAAACGCTGACGGCGCCGCCGCCGTCGAACGCGCCGCTCTTGGTCGTGATGTCGACGATGCCTGAGGTATGCAGTCCGAATTGCGCAGGAAGCGCGCCGTCGATGACGGCGATATCGCCGACGAAGCCGGTGTCGAGGACTTGGCCGAAGCCGGACACGCCGTCGGGCAACAGAATCCCGTTGATTCGGTATTGAACGTTGGCGTGCTCGTTGCGCAGATGCAGCGACCCGCTCGCCGCCGAATCCTGCGACATTCCAGGCGTCTGCAGGAGCACCTTGTCCATCGGCGCGTCGTCTCCCTGCGGCAGCGCCGCGATGGTCGCCTGCCCCAGATCGGAGACGTTCGTCCCGACGCGCGTCATGATCGAGGTGCGAGCCGCGTCGAGCGCCGTCGTCTTGGCGGCCAATTGCTGAGCCGCCGCACGGAGGGCGCTCCGCCGCCGGCCGCGGTCTCCCCGGTCTGCTGCGCGACGCCCGTCTGTTGAGCCGCGGCGGGGCCGCTCCGTGCGCGGGGCATGCGCTTAACCGGCCTCGGCTGGGCCGCGGCAGCATGCGGCGGCGTCACCGTCACCTCCGGCAGAGCGGTCTGAGCGTGCGACGCGCCCGAGGCCTCCACGAGCGCCGCGATCGAAAGACAAACCGCCGCAATATCTTGATTCGAAACCCGCATTCTTCATCCCCAGCTGAGCGCAGCGCGTCTCTTCGCGCCTTGCGTAAATTCCCATGGGGCGTGGCTGTTACGTTATAACATTCCATGAGTCAACACAGGGGCAACGGTTGGTGCGGCCTGCCGCCGCACCGCCCTCGACCGCTCGGAAGAACTTCGCTAAGCGTGGCTTCAGATCGCGCTGAACAGGGCGCACCTTTGAATCTGCGCCGGGCGCCATCCGGGGGAAGCCGATGAAATATCTTCTATTGCTAATTCCATGCGTGGTCGCGCTGGCGCCGGCGCTCTATAATGTCGTCAGCCCGGAACTGTTTGGCCTGCCGTTCTTCTACTGGTTCCAGCTCTTGCTGATCCCGCTCTCCGCCGTCGCGATCTATGCCTTCGACCGGCTGGGAAGGGCCTGATCCCATGTTCGACCATCTCAACGTCGTCGCGACGAGCGTCTTCGTCTTCTTTTTCGCACTGGTCACGGTGCTCGGCTTCGTCGCCTCGCGCTGGAAGGCCGGCGACCTGGGACACATTCACGAATGGGGGCTCGGCGGACGGCGGTTCGGGGCCTGGGTCACCTGGTTCCTGCTGGGCGGCGATCTCTACACCGCCTACACCGTGATCGCGATTCCCGCCGTCGTCTATGCAGTCGGCGCTTACGGCTTCTTCGCCGTCCCCTATACGATCATCATCTATCCCTTCCTCTATCTGACGATGCCGCGTCTTTGGACGGTGTCGCAAAAGCACGGCTACATGACGGCCGGCGACTTCATCCTCGGCCGTTATGGCAATCGATGGCTGGAGCTCGCCGTCGCGCTGACCGGCATTCTCGCCACCATGCCCTACATCGCGCTGCAGCTCGTCGGCATGGAGAAGGTAATCCTCGCGCTCGGCTTCACCGGCCAGGGAATGATGCAGCACGCCCCGCTCACCGTCGCCTTCATCATCCTGGCGCTCTACACCTATAAGAGCGGCCTGCGCGCCCCGGCGATGATCGCCTTCGTCAAAGACGCGATGATCTACATCTTCATCATCGCGGCGGTGATCGTGATTCCCTACGAACTCGGCGGTTTCGCCAAGATCTTCGCCTTGGCTCAAGCTGAGTTCGCCGCCCGGACCGCCGCCAACCCGAAACTCGTCGCCGGCGTGACGCTCGCGCCTGCGCAGTTCGCGCCCTATGTCACGCTGACGCTCGGCTCGGCAATGGCGTTGTTCATGTATCCGCACGCGCTGACGGGCACGCTCGCCGCCTCCAGCGCGCGCGCGATCCGTTTCAACACCATGACGCTGCCCGCCTATTCGCTTGCGCTCGGCCTGATCGCCCTGCTCGGCGTGATGGCGATCGCGGCGGGCGTGAAAGTCGGAACCCCGCAGGACGCCGTGCCGCAGCTCGTGCTATGGGCGTTCCCCGATTGGTTCTCCGGCTTCTGCTTCGCCGCGATCGCCCTCGGGGCGCTCGTCCCAGCGGCGGTGATGTCGATCGGCGCAGCCAACACCTTCACGCGCAACGTCTGGAAGCCGTTCGTCCATCCCGGGATGACCTCGCAGGAGGAATCCGTTCTCGCCAAGCTGGTCTCGCTGCTCGTGAAGGTCGGCGCGCTGCTGGTGATCTTCTATGTGCCGACCCGCTACGCCCTCGATCTGCAATTGCTCGGCGGCATCTGGATGATCCAGATTTTTCCCGCAATGATCTTCGGTCTCTTCACCCGCTGGTTCAGCGGCGCGGCGCTGTTGATCGGCTGGGCGGCGGGAATGATCGTCGGCACGACGCTCTCATGGGGCGCGACGGCGTGGACGCCGGTGCATCCGCTGAGCTGGGATCTGCCGCTGTTCGGCCACCTCGGCCTCGGCTTCGCCGTCTACAACGGCCTGACCGCGGTGATCCTCAACATGGTCGTCTCGGCGGCTCTCTCGCTCGTCTTGCGCTCGAGCGCGCACGACGAGACGGCGCCGGCAGACTACGAGGACCGCGTGATCGCTTGACGCTGGCCCATCCCTTCTCCCCGCCTGCCTGCGGGGAGTGGGGAAGGCGCGCCGACCACGAGCGGAACGAACGTGCAAGTTACGACTTGCTGCGCCGCTCGCGGATCATGAAGTTGTCGAAGGAATATTCTGCGACCTGCCACCACAAATACTGATCGCCGCGGAAGGCCGCGTAATTGTCGGCGATCTTCTTGAACTGGGGATCCTCGGCGCTCAACTGTCCGTAAAGATCGTTGGCGGTCTTGTAGCAGGCCTCCAACGCATCCTGCGGGAACAGCCGAAGCTGCGCGCCGGCGACCACGAGCCGCTTCAGCGCGGCGGGATTGGCCGCGTCATATTTGGTGAGCATCGAGGCGTTGGCGGTCGCCGCCGCCGCGCGAAGCGCCGCCTGGTAGGTCTTTGGCAAACCTTCGAATTGGTTCTTGGCGACGACGAGATGCAATTGCATCCCGCCCTTCCACCAACCCGGATAATAATAGTTCGGCGCCGCCTTGGAGATCGGCGGACGCGAAGAGCCGGCGCCGAACTTCTCGTCGTCGTAAGGCCCGACCCACTCGAAGGCGTCGAGCGAGCCCGATTCCAACGCGTCGTAGACGGCGTCCCTCGGCATCGACACCGGATCCGCGCCGAGGGTCTGAAACACTTTGCCGGCGAAGCCGCCAATGCGCATCTTGAGGCCCGTGAAGTCGCCAGGGCCGCGAATCTCCTTGCGGAACCAGCCGGCCATCTGGCCGCCGGTGTTGCCGGCCGGCAGCGCGATCGCCTTGCGGTCGGCGAGCGCCTCGTCGATCAGATCGCCGCCGCCGCCTTCCTTCAGCCAGGCGGCGTGCTGGCGCGCATTCATGCCGAACGGCGCCGAGGAGGCGAAGACGAGGCTCGGCGTCTTGTTCCACGCGTAGGCGAGCGACGTATGAGCGCATTCCGCCCGGCCGTCCGTGACGGCGTCGAGCGCTTCGACCGCCGGCGCGATCTCGCCCGCCGGCGCGATACGGAGCGTGAAGTGGCCGTCGGTGAGATCCGAAAGCACGTGCGCGAGCGTCTCCGCTCCGCCATAGATGAGATCGAGCTGGGGTTGGAAGCTCGAGGTCAAGCGCCACTGGATGTCGGGCGAGGGCTGCGCGAGTGCGGGCGCCGCCAAACCCGATCCAGCAGCGGCGGCGCCAAGCCCCGTGAGGAATTGCCGACGTCCTGGCGCCATGCCTTGACCTCCCGCTCCAAAGTCGCCGGCGTGAGCCGGAAAGCATCAAATAAGTTTCGGATATAACACAGTTGTGAGCGAAATTGCGGCGCGAACGCGGTTTCGGCGCGGCGCCGACATCGAGGAGCCTTCCATGTCCTGGGCAAATGCAGGCCCCGTCCTGGCAGGCGGCCGCTCGACCCGCATGGGCGCCGAAAAGGCGCTTCTCGCGCTCGGCGGCCGAAGCGCGGCTCAAGGGCTGACGTCAGGGGGTGCGGTCGAGCGTGAAGAGTTCCTGCGGCCGCGCGACGCCGCGCAAAGCGTAGCGTCCGACCGAAACGAAAGGCCTCGGATCGGCCGCCGCCGAGGCGAAGGCCTGCGACAGCAGCACCGGCTGGTCGATCGAGCGGCACATCGCGGCGATGCGGCTCACCTCGTTGACCGCAGGCCCGATGACGGTGAAGTCGAGCCGCGCCTCGCTGCCGATGTTACCGTAGAAGACTGCGCCGATATGGAGCCCGAGGTACATGTCGGTGATTGGCAGGCCGAGGGCGGCGCGGCGCGCGTTGAGCGCCTCGACGGCGTTCCAGGCGGAACGCGCGGCCTTGAGCGCCGCAGCGCAGGCGGCGGCGCGATCGGCGGCGGGAAAGATCGCAAGCACGCCGTCGCCGATCAGCTTCAGGACGTCGCCTTCGTTTTCGTGGATCGCCGAGACGACGACGTCCGCATAGTCGTTGAGCAGAGGGATGATCTGCTCCGGCGGCGCGGTATCCGCGATGCGCGTAAAGTTTTGTAAGTCGCTGAACCACAGCACCGCCTTGATGCGATCAGCGACGCCGCGGGCGATGCGACCCTGGAGAACGCGACGGCCGGGGTCACGCCCGAGATAGGTCTCGACCAAGGTCTGGGCCATGCGGCCGAGCGACGCGGATTTCACCGCCAACCCGACGAAGGGCGTCAGCCGCTTCAGCAGCGCGATCTCGTCGTCAAGGAATCCGCTGTCGCGGTCGGTCATCCACGAGGAATAAAAGCAGTCCATTCCGCCGACCACGCCGTCGACGGCGAAACGGTCGACGATCGCGACGTACTCGGTGATCGAAGCTTCGCGCAGACCGCGCAGATTGATGAACTCCGCTTCGCTTTCCGGGTTGACGCGGCGACGCAGGGCGGATTCGCCGGATTGCAGGAGACGGTGGAACGGGCTCGCGCGCCAGCGCTCCGCCGCTTCGCCCTCGGTGCTGCGGCCGTAGTCGGTCCCCGTCACGCCGGCGATGCCCCGCTCCCAGCGGAACGCGCGGCCTTCGTAGATCGGGTGCAGCGTGTCGATGAAGGCGATCACACGGGTGAGCGGGAAGCCATGCGCACCGAGACGCTCGCAGAAACCGCCAATAACGTCCGTCTCGCTGCGCCCGGCGAGGCCCTCGCCGGCGATCCATGCCATAAGTTCGGCGACTTGCGCTTCGTTCATGTCCGCGATCTTATCGCAAGGAGGCCCGCACGCTAAGCCGCCGCGTCGGTCCTCTCAAGCCCTGAGATGCAGGGCGCCATCGTGCGCCGATCCGCGCTATAGAGCGACGAGGGCGCCCAGCGCCGTCCCACGAGGAGAGTAAGTTGAGCCAAGTCGCATTTCTTGGAATGGGGGTGATGGGCTATCCGATGGCCGGGCACCTGAAGGCGAAGGGCCACGACGTCGTCGTCTACAACCGGTCGGCGGCTAAGGCGGCCAAATGGGTCGCCCAATACGGCGGCGCCAGCGCCGCGACGCCGCGCGAGGCGGCCAAGGATCGCGATTTCGTGTTCGCCTGCGTCGGCAACGACGACGATCTGCGCGCCATTGCGCTCGGCGACGATGGCGCCTTCGCCGGCATGAAGACGGGCGCCATATTCGTCGACCACACCACGGCCTCCGCCGACGTCGCGCGCGAATTGGCGCGCGAAGCGGCGAGCCGCGGCCTCGGCTTCATCGACGCGCCCGTTTCGGGCGGACAGGCGGGCGCGGAGAACGGCGCGCTGACGGTGATGTGCGGCGGCGAAGAGGGAACTTACGCCAAGGCGGAACCGGTGATCGCCGCCTATGCGCGCTCCTGCCGCTTGATGGGCGCGGCCGGATCGGGGCAGTTGACCAAAATGGTCAACCAGATCTGCATCGCCGGCGTGGTCGAGGGCCTCGCGGAAGCGCTCCACTTCGCCAAGCGCGCCGGCCTCGACCGGGAGCTCGTGATCGAAGTCATCTCCAAGGGCGCCGCGCAGTCCTGGCAGATGGAAAACCGGCACAAGACCATGATCGCCGAAAAGTTCGACTTCGGCTTCGCGGTCGACTGGATGCGCAAGGACCTCGGCATCTGCCTCGACGAGGCGCGCCGCAACGGCGCGCAACTGCCGGTAACGGCGCTGGTGGACCAGTTCTATTCCGACGTCCAGGCGATGGGCGGCGCGCGCTGGGATACGTCGAGCCTGATCGCGCGCTTGGAGCGCAAGTAACGGCTTTTCGCCGACTTCGGCGAGAATCCCCGAAACGCTTGCGGCTCCTCGCCAAGCCCCTCAACCTAACCTTCTCCCCGCGCGCGGGGAGAAGGGACTGGCCGGCGCCAAGTCAATCAAACTGCAATTCGCTTTAGCAGAATCGCCGCACGGTCTAGATTCCTCTATTGCCCCGCGCTTAGATAATCCCGGACTTGACGTAGATTGCATTGACGTCGGTGAGCATTGCCAATCGGTATCCTTTGGCGTTGAAGACCGCGTCGAAGGCGTCCACCTTCAGCTCGTGCTCACATTGAATGATCGACGGCTGAAACACAGGGTCCATCGCCTGTATAACTTCCAAATCGTACCCTTCCACGTCGACGGACATGAAATCGAGACGATCGCCGAAATATTTTGCGAGAAACTTGTTAATTCCCATGGACTCGACAGCAATTTTTTGCACGACTTGGTCGGTCCCTCCCAAAGCCTGAAAATTCGCTATGTGATCCAACGACATTGAGGTCAGTTCGTTCTTTTCGTGAACGTAGATCTCGACGAGGCCGACGTCTTGCGCGGTGATTGCGCAATTTACGACGATGTCGTTCGGTCGTTGCTTTTGCAGATTTGCAATCAATCCAGGGTTGGCTTCGACAAGAATGCCGGACGCTCCATAGAGGCGGTAAAGCAGGTAGGTCGCGCTCGTCTGGACCGGATGGTTCGCGCCCAGTTCAGCGTATCGGACCGAGCGCATGTCGCGGCCGCTGCGACGCATGAGGGCGCGCAGCAGCGACTCCACCATCAAGTCTTCGTTGCACTGAGCGTAGGTCTCACAAATATTCGTCGGGATCGGCGCTTTCTCGAGTCCGAATTGGGCGCACTCATGATTGATGAAAGGGTTCTCGAACAGGTAGCGCACCATCAGGGCCTCCGCATGACTTCGCCGGCCCTTTCGAATCTGAGCCTAAGTCGCAATCGATCACGTGCGCTCGTTGGAGTATTCCGACGAACTGGCGCGGAGCTTGCCCTGAGGCTCACGGCAGGCTCAACGAGAGGACTTCGCCAGTGCGGCGACGCTGAACGCGTTTGTTCACGCCTGGGCGCTGGGGCGCGCGGCGAGCGCGTCGCGCCAGCGCGTCAGATTGGCGAATTGCTCGGGAATGGCGATGCGCGCCGGCTTGGCGAAGTCGAGCGCGACGAGGCCGGTGATGTCGGCGACCGTGAAGCGGTCGCTGGCGATGAACTCGCGGCCTCGCAGCGCCTCGTCGAACACCGCCATCGCCTGAATCGCGTGCCCCTTGCTGGCTTCCGCCCAGGGCGCGACCTGCGGCGTCTCCATGTCTTTCATCGCCGGATGCGTGTGACGGAATGCCTGCGCCACGGGAAAGAGCAGGCTCAGCTCCAGCCGTCGCTGCCACATCTCGACCATCGCGCGCTCGAGGGCGTTCGCGCCGAACAACGGCGGCGCGGGATTGAGCTCCTCGAGGTAACGGCAGATCGCGATCGACTCAGCGATCACAGTTCCGTCATCGAGCTCCAGCGTCGGCACCCGCTGAAACGGGTTGAGGGCGGTGTAGGAGGGCGACCGCTGCTCCATTTTCGCAAGGTCGATGTCGACCATCGGGACGGAAAGGCCTTTTTCCGCCAGGAAAATCCGCACGCGGCGCGCGTTGGGGGCGAAGCGGCCATTGTAGAGTTTCATCGGACGGGTTCCTCCCCTCCCGGCGGCGAATGTCGCGACGCCCTTCGAACGGGCGACTCTTAACAGAAACAGGCAAGGAGATCCCGTGATTTACGTTCGATTCGTAGCCGGTCGTTAAGGATTAACCTCCATCATGCTCAGCGGCGTCGGTGCGTTTGCGGGCGGTCATGAGTTAAGTTTCGGCGGAGTCGATCGATAGGGGCCGCGGCGGCGACCCCGAGTTGGCTGCGCGCCGGCGCAAAATGACGCTCAAGCTGAAGCACGCGCGCCAGACCCTCACCAGCAACTCGATCGACTATTCGAGCCAGTACGCCTCGCTCGCGCGCCTCTTCGCGCAGAGCGTGACGAGCGCGACGCCGGTGATGGCGCTGGTCGTCGTCGCGGTGGGCGCGACCGCCTGCCTCTGGGTGGCCCCGCAGCGGGTCCTGCTTTGGGGCTCGCTGCTGGCCGCCGCGTTCGCCGTCCGCTACGGCCTCGGCGTCGCCTTCCGCAGCGCGACGGACGCCGACCACGGCCTTGCGAGCTGGCGGCGCAAATTCATCGCCACGGAAACGTTCGCCGGCGCCTCATGGGCGCTGATCGTCGTCTTGCTGCTGCAGTCGCCCGATCCCAATGCGCGCACCTTCGCGCTGGTGGTGCTGCTGCTCGTCGCGGGGATGACGGCGATGGTCGCTTCGGCGATTCCCTTCGCCGTCGCCGGCGGGCTGGCGCCGATGACCGTCGCGATCATCTTCATCCTCGGACCGGCGACGCGCGAAGAAGCCTTCATGATGTCGGCGCTCTGCATCGGCATCCTCGTCTATTTCGTCGTGCTCGCCAACCGCTTGCATCGGACCTCGTTGGCGAGCCTCTCCTTCCAGGCGGAAAAGGACGCGCTGATCGCCGAGCTCGAGCAGGCCAAGCTGAACTCCGACGAAGCGCGCCGTCGCGCCGAGGGCGCCAATCTCGCCAAATCCCGCTTCCTCGCCACGATGAGCCACGAGCTGCGCACCCCGCTCAACGCCATTTTGGGCTTTTCCGAGGTCATGAAGGCGGAGCTTTTCGGGGCTCACAGCGTCAGCGCCTACAAGGACTATTCGAACGACATCCATTCGAGCGGCCAGCACTTGCTGATGCTCATCAACGAGATCCTCGATTTGTCGCGCGTCGAGGCGGGGCGCTACGAGCTGAAAGAGGAATCCGTATCGCTGGCCGGCGTCGTCGACGAGTGCCGCCACCTGCTTTCGATGCGCGCCAAGAGCCGCAACATCACCGTGGTCGACCAACTCGACACCGATCTGCCGCGCCTGTGGGCGGACGAGCGCGCGGTGCGGCAGGTGACGCTGAATCTCCTCAGCAACGCGATCAAATTCACCCCGCAGGGCGGCACGATCACCATCAAGGTCGGCTGGACGAGCCCAGGCGGGCAGTATCTTTCCATCCGCGACACCGGCCCCGGCATCGCGGAGGAGGAAATCCCGATCGTGCTCGCTTCGTTCGGGCGCGGCTCGCTCGCTCAGAAGAACGCCGACGAGGGAACCGGCCTCGGCCTGCCGATCGTCAAGGGCCTCGTCGAACTGCACGGCGGCGAGTTCCGCCTGCATTCCAAGCTGCGCGAAGGCACCGAAGTCATCGTCATCTTCCCACCCGAGCGGGTGATGAACGCTCTGCCGCAGCTCGATCCCAACGCGCCGCCCGAACAGACGCCCGAGGAGAGGGCTCGCCAGCGCGCAAGGCGTTGGGGGCGCAGGGCCGCGGCCTAGCGCGCGGCGCTTCTGCCGGCCCCGTCAGCCCGCCGCCTTCTGCCGGTCGGCGATCTCGTGCGCCAGCCGGGCGCTCACCTCGTCGGGAATGTCGAGGCCAGACAGGCGCCAGGTCGTCCCGGAGAGATGGAGATGGACGCCGTAATGTCCTTCAGGACCGTCGAGACCGATGACGAAGCTCAGCGGTCCGCTGAAATAGCTGTGCGCCGCCGCCTGCCATGGGCCGGCGTGGAACGCTTCGCCGAGCGAAGGCATGCGCCAGACCCCGCCGGTCGGATCGCTGTCCTTGGCCGCGCCGACATGGCCCTTCTCGAGAAGGGCGGCGATGTTTTCGGGGGTCAGGATCTCTCGCAGCATCGCATCCGCGATGCCGCCGCCAACACTGCCGACGATCCCCTGCTCGAGCCGCCCCATCTTCTGGAATCGCGGGTTTTGCTGGAGATAAGCGCGCACGATCTGCCGGCTGAGCGAATGCCGCAGCGCGGTAAGGTCGACACGCTGCATGACCGCCGCCGCGTCGCCCCCCGAGGCGACTGTCGCAATCTGCGCGGCGCCGAAGAGCGCCCAGCTCCAATAGGCCACGAAGGCGATAATGAGCGCGATGACCACGCCGAGGAATTTGCGCATGCCGTGTCCTGTTCGATTCGGGGGCCTGGGTTACGAGAATCGCGCGGCGAAATCGCGGCGGCGCTTCGAGGATGCGCCGCCAAGTCGGGAATGGCTCACGCAAGGCAGCCCCGTCATCCTCCGCCGGCAGGCGTCCGTCGCTTTCGGTGGGCGAAAGCGGCCAGCGCCGCAAAAGGAGGCTGAGATGCCATTCGTAATCCCCCTGGTCGGCAAGATCCTCGCCGGCCTGGCCTCGTCCGAAACCAGCGCCAGCCCCGCGGCGGCGCAAAAGACGGATACCGACAACGCCAGCACGCCCAACGTCGCCAACTTCACCCAGACCGTCGACGATATGAGCCGCGCCGCCAGCACGGCACACCAGAGCGCTCATCCCGGCAAGAGCTGAGCGGCGAAGGTCGGGCACAAACGTATCGCCCGACGCCAGTCGCCGGGGAAAAGCCGCGAACGCCCCTGGGTTTGGGGGCGTTTGCGTTGGTTCTGCAGTATTCGGTTTTGTGATCGTCGACGCCGCCTTCCAGTGCAAGGCCAAGGCGCCGTTGCGGCAAGCTGGGAGAGACGATGCCGCTGTCGTCGCGGCGCCACACCTGCGAAAAAAGCCGTCACTGGAGGAGAGGCAGCTTTGGAAGCGAAATGTGAGCGGGCGCAGTTGGCCGGGGCGAGCCCTGCCCGTACCGGCTGGGCTTGGCCGGCAGCCGCTCTGCTCATCCTGGTCGTGCTGCTGGCGCCATTTTTGACCGTCGATGTTCCAGCGGTTCTGGACTACCCGAACCATCTGGCCCGGTTCTACCTCCTCGCCCATCCAAACGACCCGGTGCTATCGCGGATGTACGCGACACACTGGTCGGCTCTGCCCAATATCGGCATGGACGTGCTTGGCGAAGCGCTGTTGTGGGTCCTGCCCGTCCATGTCGCGGGTCGGATGGTGTTGGCGCTGAGCCTGGTCGCCCCGCTAGCCGGAACCGTCCTTTACGCCAGAGCTGCCTTTGGTCGTTGGACTTGGTGGTCTTTGGGCGTCGGCGTGGTCGGGTTCAACGGCGTCTTTTTCCTCGGATTCATGAACTTCCTCCTTGGCGTAGGCGTGGCGCTGGCTGGGGCGGCGGCCTGGCGCATTCTGCGCCGGCGGGCTGGCGATGCGCCGACGGCGCTTGCTGGAGTCGCCATTGGGCTCGGCTCCTACTTCTGTCATCTTCTCGGCTTCGCCTTCTTCGCCTTGCTGATTGGGGCCCAGGAAATCGAGGCGCTGGCGGCGCTCCGGCGCGACGATCGACTGCGGTGGCGTCACGTAATCCGAACGGCCGTTATGCTCGTCATAGTGGCCGGACCAACCGTTGCGCTCTACGTTTTCACCCATCACAGCATACAAAAGGGCGACCTCCTGCTCTGGTTTTGGCGCGCCAAGATCGTCGAGTGGATGACGCCGTTTTTTACATATGACCTGTGGCTGACGATCGTTACCGCCTTCGTTCTCATGTTTGTGGGAACTGCGGTGCGGCCGCGAGCGCAGCGTGCGAGCGGTGTCGGTCTGGCTCTGGCGACGCTCGCCATCCTCTATGTCGTCGCGCCCTCCAACGCCGGAGGAGGCGCCATTCTCGAAGCGCGGTTTCCCGTCATGGCGGCGTTCCTCGTGTTTGCCGGGTTCGATCCACAACTGCCTGTGCGCAATGCGCGCGCAATCGCCGCGATGCTGATCGCAATCGGCGTCGCCCGTTCCGCCGAGGTCGCGGTTAACTGGCAAGGCCGTGCGCGGGATCTGGTCGAGTTGCGGGCCACCATCGCTTCTGTAGGCCCGGGGTCGAAAGTTCTGTTGGCGACGACCAACTTTCCGGTCTGGCCGCTCGAGGGTGGGGGACGGGTGCTGCAGGGCTTTTCGCGCGTCGACGAACATCTCGCCGCTCTTCTCGTGATTGAGCGCCACGCGTTTTGGCCGCTGCTGTTCGCAGATCCGAGCCAACAGCCGATCGTCGTTCTCCCGCCCTATGACCAAATGGCCGAGGTCAGCCTCGCCGAGCCGCCGAGGTGGCAAGACTTAGCAGAGGTCCCATCAAAGGGGATTGGTCGAAGACCTCCGTATCTCAGGGACTGGCGGCGCGCGTTCGACTATGTCTTGGTGCTGGGGCCGCCTCCGCCTGCTCAAAATGCGCCGAGCGGCATTAGCCTTATCCGCCAGGGAATAGCGACGTCGCTATACCGGATCGATCGTTAGCCGCGGCGCTCGATCGCCGCTCGCCCGCGAAGCCGATATCGACCACCGCCGCGGAAATATCATGCGCAGACAGGGTTTTTTAACTCCGCGCATTCACATTCCCGCCATGGCGCATCGATCGGGAGGGGCGTGAGCCGTGGGTCGAAGGCATGATGCCGCTACGTCATTCCGGTCCCGGTCCGGATCCCCTTTTTCATTGATCGATTGTCCAGACGGCGCCCGCGCGCGCCCTCTCATTTCCATAGGTTCCCATGCGAATCTCAAATGTGAAAATCGGGCGGAAACTGATCCTCTCGTTCGCCCTCCTCAACCTTGTGCTGCTGGCGCTCAGCGGCATCGTCATCAAGAGCCTTGGGGACATCGACACGACGGTCGCCTCGAACGTGAACTCTTATGCAGTTCTCGAGCGGGCGAACGATCTGCTCGCCGGCATGGTCAGTCAGGAAAGCGGCCTGCGCGGATTCCTGCTCTCGGACGACGACCAATTCCTCGATGTCTACAAGGCCGGCCGTGATCAGGTCTTGCAGGATCTCAGCGCGATGAAGCGCCTCACGGCGGACAATCCCGCCCAGCAACGGCGTATCGAGCAGATCCACAACCTCGCCAACCGCTGGCGGAACGAAATCGCGGAAGAAGAAATCCATTTGATGGGCGATGAGGACTCGCGCAAGCAGGCGCAGGGCGAGGAAGCCTCGGGGATCGGCAAGGCGCTGATGGATCAGCTCCGCGGCGTCGCGCACGATTTCGACGCCGCCGAGCGCACCGTGCTTGCAAGCCGCACCGCTATGAGAACCGCCGCCACGAATTTCGCCTATTGGTCGATGATCGCCGGCTCGCTCGCCGCGATCGCCATCGCGTTCGTCTTGAACTGGCTCTTGAGTTCGAGCGTCGCCAAGCCGGTCTCGGCGATGGCGTCGGCGATGAACAAGCTCGCAGCCGGCGACAACAGCGTGACCATTCCCGGCGTCGGCCACAAGGACGAGATCGGCGAGATGGCGGGCGCGGTTCAATCCTTCAAGGACGCCGCGATCGAGAAGCTCCGGCTCGCCGACGAAACGGCGCGCGCCCGTCAGCATGCTGAGGAGGAGCGGGCGCAAAACGAAACTGTGCGCGCTCGCGCGGCTGCGGAACAGGCGGAGGCGGTGCATCGCCTCGGCGAAGCGCTGCGGAATCTCGCCTCGGGCGATCTGACCATTCGCCTCAACGACGGCTTCTCCGAGGAATATGCGCAGATCAGGAACGACTTCAACGAAGCGATCGACAAGCTGAAGCAGACCATGCTCACGGTCGTCTCCAGCGCCGACGCGATCCACTCCGGCAGCCGCGAGATCTCCGTCGCCTCCGACGACCTGTCGCGCCGCACCGAGCAGCAAGCCGCCAGCCTCGAAGAGACCGCCGCCGCGCTCGATGAAATCACCGCGACGGTGAAGAAGTCGGCCGAAGGGGCGACCCACGCGCGCGAAGTGGTGGCGGCGACCGACGACGACGCCAAGCGCAGCTCGATCGTGGTGCGCCAGGCCGTGGAAGCGATGGACGGCATCGCCAAGTCTGCGCAGCAGATCAGCCAGATCATCGGCGTGATCGACGAGATCGCGTTCCAGACCAATCTGCTCGCGCTCAACGCCGGCGTCGAGGCGGCGCGGGCGGGCGACGCGGGGCGCGGCTTTGCGGTCGTCGCGTCCGAAGTCCGCGCGCTGGCGCAGCGTTCGGCCGAAGCCGCCAAGGAGATCAAGGGCCTGATCCTGACTTCGACGGCGCAGGTCGATCAAGGCGTCAAGCTGGTGGCGGAAACCGGCCAGTCGCTCGCGCGGATCATGGCGCAGGTCACCGAGATCAACAGCGTCGTCAGCGACATCGCCATAGCGGCGCAAGAGCAGGCGACCGGCCTCCAGCAGATCAACAGCGCCATCAACCAGATGGATCAGGTGACGCAGCAGAACGCGTCGATGGTCGAGGAATCGACCGCCGCCGGTCATGCGCTGTCCCAGGAGACCGAACAATTGTCCGGTCTGATCGGACAGTTCCAGGTCGGCCAGCCGAGCGGCGAGGCGCTGCGCGCACAACTGGAAAAAGCCGCGCCGCACGCCTTCCGCAAGCCGGCGAAGGCGCCCGCCGGCGCCAAGGGCGAGCCGAGGGTCGTCGCGAGCAACGCACGGTCCGAGGCGCGCAATCCGGCCGCCCGGCGCGTGCGCTCGGCCGCCAAAGCAGCGGCGGCGAACGGCGCGGCCGCCGACGCCGACAATTGGGAAGAGTTCTAGTCCTTGGTCATCTTGCAATCGGCGGCCCCGGCGACGGGGCCCGACAACGGGTGAAGTCACATGGTTGAAATTGGCAAATCGGATGGCGCCGTCGCGCGCGAAATGCTCACCTTCCTCATCGGGACGCAGGAGTTCTGCATCGACGTCATGTCGGTGAGAGAAATCCGGGTCTGGACGCGCGCAACCCCGGTGGCGCACGCGCCGGACTTCGTCTGCGGCGTCATCAATCTGCGCGGCATCGTGCTGCCGATCATCGACTTTGCGGCGCGGCTCGGCTTGCCGCCGACCGAGCCCACCACGCGGCACGCGATCCTGGTGGTTCAGATCCGCGATCAGACCGTCGGCCTGCTGGTCGAGGGCGTGTCGGAGATTCTGACGGTCAAACAAGACGTGATCCAGCCGACCCCCGACGTCGTCGAGCAGACGGCGAAGGATTTCGTCAGCGGCATCGTCGCCATCGATGGACGGATGATCAGCCTGATCGCCCTCGACGCAATCGTGCCGTCGAGCGAGCGGGAAGCGGCGTAGACTCCCTCCCCCGCTCGCGGGAGAGGGCTGGGGTGAGGGGCTTGGTGATCGGCCGAAGACTTGCGGCTCCCCACCAATGGCGGGTGCGAGCGGGGAGAAGGGATCCAAGCTCGTCAACGCCCAGTCGAGCCTTGCGTCAAATCTCCGCATGATTTCGTCAAGCGGCGTCAATCTATGTCAAGCCTCGTCAAGGCTTCGCTTGACGCTCGCCCCTGCAATGTCAGCAGGTTAAGCCGCTGCGCATTGACGAAAGCCGCCTCCGCGCGAATGCCTTGACGCCGCGGCCTCGCTTCGGCGCGGCAACCGAAGGACAAGAGTAGCTGGCGTTTGGCGAATCGGGAAGGAATTGTCGGTGGCGGCTTTGGCGAAAGCCTCGCGATGGCCGCCGCGCGCTACCTGACCCCGCCTGGGCGGCCGCGTTCGCCGCGTTTCGGCAGAGAGCGCAGTCGACCTCATGGAAGCCAAAACTTCCGAAGCCAAGAGGTCGGCGGCGCGGTGGGTCGGCGGGTGGGGGCCGCAAGGCGGTTACGTGAAAACGTCTTTGCGACCGGAGCGAAGCAAACCAGCGATCGAGGCCTCGCCAGCAGATCGCGAGGCGTTCCGTGGGCGCCTCAATCGCGTGCCGCCTCGATCTCTGGATCGCCGCGCTGCGCTCGCGATGACGGCAAAGGTCCGGTTCAATCAAGGCGACGGATGCCTCCGGTAGAGCGCGCGTCAGTGACGAATCTATACCGGGCCGCAATTCGATCGACGCCGCACGGTAGGCGCTTTTTGAAATTATTTTGCGGGGCGCTCGCACCGCGAAACAACTCTTTTGCGCAATGCATGGAGGCGCCGATCTGCGACTGTCGCGAAACCAATCGCAGCCCACGAGGCCGAACTCTTCACCCGTTCAGGCAGCAGGAGGAGACGATGAAGGTCCTAATGGTCATCACCTCGCACGACCAACTGGGAAACACCGGCCGCAAGACCGGCTTCTGGCTCGAGGAGCTCGCAGCTCCCTATTATGTGTTCAAGGAGGCTGGGGCCGAGATCACGCTCGCGTCGCCGAAGGGCGGTCGTCCACCGCTCGATCCTAGGAGCAACGACCCCGAATTCCGCACCGACCTCACGCGCCGTTTCGAGCAGGACGCCGCTGCGGAAGCTCAGCTCGACAAAACGGTTCGGCTCGACAGCGTCAAACAGCAGGATTTCGACACCGTCTTCTATCCCGGCGGCCACGGCCCGATGTGGGATCTCGCCGAAGACCCGAACTCGGCTAAGCTCATCGAGTCCTTCATCGCCGCCGGTAAGCCGATCGCTCTGGTGTGTCACGCGCCGGGAGTGCTGCGTCACGTCGAGACGCCGGACGGCAAGCCCCTGGTTCAAGGCAAGACCGTCACCGGATTCACCAACGGCGAGGAGGCCGCCGTCGGTCTCACGAAAGTCGTGCCCTTTCTTGTCGAAGACGAGATGCTGAGACTCGGCGCCGTCTTCGCGAAGAAGGCGGACTGGGCGGTCTACGTGGTCAACGACGGCCTGTTGACGACCGGTCAAAATCCAGCATCCTCAGGGCCGGGCGCGAAGGCCCTCCTCGAGAAGCTCAATGCGATGAGGAAGTGAGCGCATAAGGATCCGGGGAGGCATGGATTGGCCTCCCCTTTTTGCGCGCTCGCACGCGGCGTTCGTGAGTTAAGCCAGGTCCGAAGCGAAGCGGATCGTTGGGGGTTGCGCTCGATGGTTTGCGACGCCTAGAGCGTTCTGCAGTTACGTGGAACCGTCATTGCGAGCGGAGCGAAGCAATCCAGCGATCGAGGTCTCGCCAGCAAATCGCGAGTCGTTCCGTGGGCGCCTCAATCGGCGGACGCCTCGATCTCTGGATCGCCGCGCTTCGCTCGCGATGACGACAGGGGCCCGGCTAAACCTAACGACAGCGTGCCCCCTAACCCACAGCTCGTTCATCGTTTTGGCGAGAACGACAACGTTATGAAGAAGGTGACACATGCCGGCGCGCATTACCGAGTCCCGTCGCCTCTTGGCCATCTCGCCACATCTGGATGATGTGGTCCTTAGCGTCGGCGGAATTGTCGCACGAGCAGTAGAGAACGGCGCCGACGTTGTCGTGGGAACCGTGTTTACTCAGGATAGTCCGCATCCCGCGGTGTCGTCCCCCGTGATTGAAGACCTGAACACACTCTGGAACCTCGGTCCTTCGCCGTTTGCCTTTCGCCGAAGGGAGGACGTCGCCGCGGTAAGTGCGTTGGGCGCTCGCGTGCTTCATGGCGGCCTCCTTGACGCCATCTATCGAACTGACCGAAAGCGCAATTGCCTCTACCCGACCAGAACGGCTGTCTTCTCGGGCCCCTCTCAGGAGGACGACATTTTTCCTGCCCTGAACAAGCTTTTCGCCGATTGGATCGAGGACTTTCAACCCGACAGCATCTTGTGTCCTTTGGCGGTGGGGCGGCATGTCGATCACATCATCACATCGGAGAGTTTTCGGAGCGTCGCTTTTGCGCGGAATTTGAAGGTCTTCCTATACGAAGACATTCCCTATTCCACCGGCCGTTTCCCCGAGAAATTTCCTGACTCGGTGGAAGCAGCGCTTGGCAGGACAAAGTGGACTGTCACGAACTCGGAGAGGGTTTCTGTCGATGTTTCCGCAAAGATCGACGCGATCTTGAAGTACAACTCTCAAATCAACGACCTCTTCGCCAGCGCCGAGGAATTGCAGACTGTTCTCAAGCGCTACATGGCCTCAGCAAGCCCGGACGGAGAATTTTGCGAAACGATCTGGCTGACCTCGACTTGAACTGGCCCCCTTTGCGGGCGGCGGAAATACAGCCTGCGGAACTGGATGACGGTGCATTTTGCAATCAGGTCGAACCGTCATTGCGAGGAGCGAAGCGACGAAGCAATCCATGTGTCCGCGTGCCTCATTGGCGCTGCAATGACGGCAGGAGTTCGTACAAGACGCAAAAAGCTCTAGCGAAGCGCGGCGATCCAGCGACCGAGGCGTCGGCCGATTGACGCGCCCACGGAGCGACTCGCTGGCGAGATCCCGGTCACTGGATTGCTCCGCTCGCAAAGACGGTTCCACATAGGTGCAGAACGGTTGACCCGGAGTTGAGGTCCCGTACACGTTGATATAATTGCCCCTCGCTTTGATCGTTCTATCCTCTCCGACGTCAGGTTGAGAGAGGATGAGATGAATTATCGTCGGACTTCTTTTTGCGCGACCCTTGGATTGTTTGCGGCTCTGGCCGCTTCGCCCGCTTCCGCCGGGGATGAGCAGTGCATGCCGCTGGCGAAGATTCAGGCGATGGCTGACGCGCATACTCACGTAACGCCGATGACGTCCGGCCAGTTCAACTTCATGCGCGGCTTCTACATGGCCCTTCCGCCGATGTTGCAAGGCAAACTGCCTGGCTCTGGCGCGCTGCTCATCGAACACGACGGCGACCAAGGCGGCTTGGTCTTCTGGACCAAGGGCGTCCTAGCCTGTCGCCCCGCCCCAGTGCCGGAGGCCCTCATCAACGCGTTGAAGCAGACCACGACCGGCAAGCTGGACGCCGACGGGGACGAGCTATGATGGCCTTCACCGCAACTTGCGTCGCCGCAGTGCTCGCCGGTTCGCTCCTCTTCGTCATATTTTCGAGGGAGCCATGAGCAGCGCCATCCTCGGCGCCGCGGAGCTCGCGCTCTGCGCCTGGATGTTCTTCGAAATCGCGCGTCGGATGTGACGACGGATAGACGCTTTATAACGTCGGCTCACCGGTGAAAGCCGTCGCGGTGGTTCAGCACTGCGGCGGCTCGCCATTTGAGCGGCTCTGCCCGGCATCGACGCCTCCCCTCGTCCGCGCCGACCGAGCCGCGCGTCCGCTTCTCCCGAACGAATGCAAAGCGGGTTGGCGGCCGGCGGGGCGGGAACTCACCGCGTTTCGGCAGGGAGCGCCGTCGACCTCATGGAAGCCAAGACTTCCGAAGCCAAGAGGCTGTCAAGGGGCGAAGCCCGCCTGCGGCGGCGCGCTAGTAAAAGCGCGCCCTTGACAGCCTCTTGGCTTCGGAAAAAAGAGCATCCATGAGGTCGACGGCGCAGTGGGTCGGCGGGGACTAAATCGCGGCAGGCCGGAGCAGCGTCACCTAAACGTCAACGCACCGTGAGGCGTCTCGACGGGCGCCATGGCGGAACCGCAACACCACGACTTCCGCCTCCGCCACTCGATAGTCGATGAAGTAGGGATAGGGCGTCGCCGCAAGACGACGCACGCCGCGCCTCGTCGTCAGGCGCCCAGCGCGCGGGTGGCTCTCCAGCAGCGCCAAGAGCTCAATAAGGCGGTCGCGAACGCTCACGGCCCCTTTCGGAGACCGCTCAGCGAGGTAATCAAGCACGGCTGTGATCTGAGTCGTCGCGCGTCTCGTGAAGCGGACCTTCAAAGGTCATACTTCGCCCACATGGCGCGGACCTCGTCGTCCGTCGCCATTTCGCCGCGCCCGACCTCGGCCTCCGCCTCGGCGAGGTCCGCCTCTTCCTCCGGCGTGAGCACGATCGCCGGTTGCTCGACGCCCACGAGTCGCAGCAACACGCGCGCGAGTTCGTCCTGCACATCGGCAGGCAAAGCGGAAACCGTTTCGACGGCTTGTTCGAGCAGGCGGGTCATGCGGGCAGGATAGCGCAAAATCGGCGGACGTGCGAGCGCGGCTGGCGTCGGCAGGCGCCGCTGGGGCTGCGTTGTCGCGATTGGCAGAGAGCGCCGTCGACCTCATGGAAGCCAAAACTTCCGAAGCCAAAGAGCATCCATGAGGGTCGACGGCGCGGTGGGTCGGCGGGGCTGTCCGCGGTTCCGTCGACTTCGTGTGGCCGGTAACTTGTCACCGCGGTCTCACGTTGAATTCGGTCTTGAACCATGCGATTGTCTTTTTAAAACGGTGTCTTAGGAGGACGCCGTCGGGGGGCGGTAGGGTGGTTAGCGCGGTTCAAGTATGGAACCCCGACGACTGGGAAATATTCGCTCTGGGCTTGTTACAGGGTCGACATGGCGCTCTGACGGTCCAAAGAATTCCCGCAGTCCACCAGGGTGATTTTGGGATCGATTTTTACTGCACTGAGCAGGCAGTCGCCTATCAATGCTACGCGGTTCAAGAACCGGTCGACATCTCCACTCGAGCGGACCGCCAAAAGAGTTCGACTTCACGACAGCAAGGCAGGACTGAACTGCTGACGCCGACGAGGCTGTCAGAGGGAGCGTGCCTGAACCGACCGCGGAAGAATTGACTAAGTGGTCAGCGGATCCGCGACGCTCTACCAATGCGACCCGTAAGCCCGACTCCTCAGACGTTCAGGAGGCCGTCGCCGAGGCTGTGAGATTTTTCCTTCAAGGGAATGCACTCCTAGACGCCCTTCGCTCAAGCGCGCCTGATTACCATGAGCGGTATCGCGGCGCGCTCCCGTCGTCTGATGTTAGCGGGCCCAGAGGGCGGCCCCGCAGCCGGTGCAATCCTGCGTACCGAACTCGAGAGCTTGGTGAGGGCTATGAAGGACGCTGCGCCCAATCTCTCGGATGCAAACGCAGATCAGATAGCATTCGGAACGATTTCCGATTGGATTTTGCGTTGCCCTTTGGATTTTCCGTAAGTGCCTACCGGCGATTTTCTCAAGAACGCAATTTTGGATAGACCGTTCTCTTTCGTGGAGCGGCCAGAGCCAATCGCGGGCGACCTGCGCATGTCATGGGGCATCGCCGTTCTTCTCCTGAGTTTGCTAAGCAGCCGGGGCAAGAAGGCAACTTTTCGGAAACTTCAGTTCCTTGCTCACGCTGTTCGAATGAGCGAGGGTCGTGAAGATGTACGGAAACTTCTTAGAGGCGACCTGCGTCCGATGGACGTCTCGGTCAGGGTCGAGCCCTGGTTAAATCGGGCGGTATCATTCGCCTATTCGTTGAAAATTGTGACCGTCGAAAAAGGAAAGTCAGTTGCATTGACTAAAATCGGGATCGACTTAGCAAATTCGATTGCTTCACACAAAGACGTTTTGTCAGAGGAACGGGTGTTTCTCAGCGAAGTTGCTCCGCGATTGACTGAAGCATTAGTTGATAAAGTTTGGCGGATGGAGGACCGGCCGTGACCCTTCGCATTCGGCACCTGCGACTGCGTGCCTCCACTACCGAGGGCGTTTATGGCGTTGACCTTCAATTCGGGCCGGGGCTGACGGTTGTCTGGGCTGACAACACGAAAGGCAAATCGACCTGCATGCAGGGCATGCTTTATGCGCTCGGCATGGAAAGGATGCTCAGCCCGCGCCGCGAAGTGCCTTTGCCGCATGCCATGACCACCTACCTAATGACTGACGCTGGAGAGAAGCTTGGCGTTCTTGAATCATCCGCGTCTCTTGAGATCGAAAACGGGGCGGGAGAGGTCATAACAGTTCATCGTGCCATCAAGTCGCAGCTGGACCGTCGGTTAATCAGCGTGGACTTCGGTTCCGCTTTAGTCGACGGAACCAAGAACCTTCGGCGGCGCGACTTCTTTGTGATCGACCCCGGAGCGGCTTCGCGGGAAGACGGCTTTCACCATTTTCTTGAAGGTTTCCTAGGCTGGAGCCTTCCCATGGTCAGAAGCTACGACGCCCCAGAAACGAAGCTATACTTGGAGACCATATTTCCACTGTTTTGGGTGGAGCAAAAGACCGGCTGGTCATCGATCCCAGCCACAATTCCAACTTATTTGAGAATTCGGGAGGTTCATAAGCGCGCAATCGAGTTCATAATGGATCTCGATGTTCATCGGCTTGAGTTACACCGCCAGCAGCTGGATGATCTGTTTGCGGCCAACAAGCGTGAGTGGCGAGCGCTATGGGACGAAATGGAGCGGATCGCGGTGCGGCTGGGCGGCAGAACCGCAATTTTACCACAAACACCGATCGCGGACGACGACGAACTATCTCGCGCCCATGTGATCATCGCCGAGCATTCCTCTGAGGTCCCGTTATCGGATGTCTTGGTACGGCTGCGCTTTCGCGTGAACGAGATTGCTGCGCTCGCGGTGCCGGAAATTGCTGCCAACTCGGAACATCTCGTATCGGAACTCCGACGTCTCAATGAAAATGTGGGTGCAATCAATGCACAGCGGATCACAATCCATAATAGCAGAGAATTGAAGGCCGCCGATATAGGGTCCCTACGGCGGCGCATACGGTCATTGGCAGACGATCTTCAGAAAAATCAGGACGTTCGAAAACTTCAAAGGTTTTCTGGGAGGATCGCTGATTTGACTTTGATCGTTGCCCAACATGTGAGCAGTCTCTCGTTGATACTTTGCTTTCGCAAGACACTATGACGGCGGTGATGCCGATCGAAGACAACATTGAGTATATCAGATCGCAAATGAAAATGTTCGAGGACATCCTGTCCAGAGAGGAGGAAAAACAGCGTTCTCTGGAACGCGCCCTCGCTAACGCAGATCGGGAGATCGCTGAATTGTTTTGGCGGATTCGCACCATTCGATCGGACTTGGTAGCTCCTGGTAGCAGTCCGTCAGCCGCGGCAATTGAAGAACGGGTACGGGCAGAGAATTGAATTCGTGAACTTGAGGGAATCCAAGATTCGCTCGACGATACCATTGAGAGAATGAAGAATTTCTCCGCGACGTACCTTCGGTTACTCGACGAACGAGCCTCACTTCCGTCGGATAAAATCTCGGATTCGGACCGGGGAAAACTCGATAAACTGACGAGCCTGCTTCGGGAACAGGCGCGTGAATATGGATTCAGCACTTTCCAGCCCAGCGACCTTTCGATCTCCGACGACACCTATCGACCACAGAAAGAGGGCTTCGAGATCGGCTTCGAGACGTCTGCGAGCGATGCGATTCGACTGAAGTGGGCCTATCAGTTGGGTCTCTTGGAACTTGATAACATTGATACAACCAACCACCCCGGAATCCTGCTGTTTGATGAACCCAGGCAGCAATCCTCCGCAAAGATAAGTTTCGAACAATTGCTTACGAGAGCGGCCTCTGCCAAGCAGCGAAACCAACAGATTATTTTCTCGACCAGTGAGGATTTGCAAAATTTACAGCGAATCACGGCGTCATTGGACTGCGGCGAGCGAATTTTCCCAGGATACATCATCCAGCGACTAGCGTGAATTTCGTCGGGCGGGGGGTACCCACCCCTCACCCCTACCCCTTCACCCCCCGCCCCCCCACATACGTCTGCCTCACCGCCCGATCGTCCCCCATCGTCATCAGCACGAACAGCTCCTCGGCCAAATTCCCCTCGACCGCCTCCATGCGATGCGCCATCGCCGGCGTCGCGCGCGAATCGAGCACGACGAGGTCCGCCTCGCGCCCCGCCTCGATGGTCCCGATCCGCCCCTGTAGCCCCAGCGCGCGGGCGTTGCCGAGGGTCATCTGGTAGAAGGCGTGCAGCGCCGGCCAGGACTGGCCGTTCATCTGCAACACCTTGTAGGCCTCGGCGGCGGTTTGCAGCATCGAATAGCTGGTGCCGCCGCCGATGTCGGTGGCGAGGCCGACGCGCACGCCTGCGTCGTCGAGCCGCTTCTTGTCGAACAGGCCGGAGCCGAGGAAGAGGTTCGAGGTCGGGCAGAAGGCGGCGACGCTTTCACTGCGCGCCAAGGCGGCGACTTCGGATTCTTCGAGATGGATGCAGTGGCCGAACACCGAGCGTGAGCCCAGCAGGCCGTAGCGCTGGTAGACGTCGAGGTAGGTCTTGGCCCAGGGAAACTGCCGCTTGACGAAAGCGATCTCGGCGAAATTCTCGTCGAGATGCGTTTGCAGATAGGCGCTCGGGTGCTCGCGCACGAGCGCGCCGGCCGCCTCGAGCTGCGCCTCGCTCGAGGTGACGGCGAAGCGCGGCGAGATTGCGTAATCGAGCCGGCCGCGGCCGCGCCAGCGTGCGATCAGCGCCTTCGTCTCGTCGTAGCCGCGCTGCGGATCGTCGGTGAGGCCCGGCGGCGCGTTGCGGTCCATCATCACCTTGCCGGCGATCATGCGCGCGCCGCGCGCTTCGCTCTCGGTGAAGAAGGCGTCGACCGACTGCGGATGAACGGTGCAATAGACCATCGCCGAGGTGGTGCCCTGGCGGAACAATTCGTCGAGGAAAAAGCGCGCTATCGTTTCGCAGTGGGCGGGATCGGAAAACTTCAGCTCCGCGGGAAACGTGTATTTGTTGAGCCAGTCGAGCAACTGCGCGCCGTAGGAGCCGACGACGCGCGTCTGCGGATAATGAATGTGCGTGTCGATGAAGCCGGGCAGCACGAGCTTGCCCGAGTGATCGTCAACGGCGCCGCTCGGCGCCTCGGCGAGCAGCGCGCTCGCCTCCCCCACCGCGGCGATCGCGCCGTTCTCGATGCGGATAACGCCGTCCTCGATCAGTTCGTGCGCGCGCTCGCCCGCGAGACGGGGATCGTCGCGAAAACTCAAAATCCGCCCCCGGATGAAACGCGCGCTCTGGTTCACGGCAAAATCTCCGCGATCCGCAGCGCGGCGATGCGGTCGATCTCGGCCAGCGCGGTCGCGACCTCCGTCGGCGCGTCGTGCGCGAGCCGACGCTCGAACGCGGCGAGGATGTCGGCCTTCGTCTTGCCGCGCACCGCCATGATGAAGGGGAAGCCGAAGCGGGCGCGATAGGCGTCGTTCAGCGCCGTGAAGCGCGCGAGTTCGTCCTGGCTCAGGCGATCGAGCCCGGCGCTCTTCTGCTCCTCGCTCGACTCCGCCGTGAGGCCCTTGGCGAGCGCGAGCTTGCCGGCGAGATCGGGGTGCGCGTCGATCAACCGCCGCTTGTCAGCCTCAGTCCCGCCCGCCATCGCGCGCGCCATCGCCCTGGCGAGGCCAGCGGCGGCGTCTTCGCTCGCACTCAGCCGCGCATCGTACGCGGCCTCGGCGACCCAGCGCGAATGTTCGTAGACGCCGCCGAAGCGCTCGACGAACACCGTGCGCGACAGGCGCGACGGCTGCCAGCCGCCTTGCGGCGGATGGCGACGGATCCAGTGGCGCGCGATGTCGAGCCGCGTCGCGATCCAAACCTTTTCGTGGCTCGCGGCATAATCGAGGAAGCGCGCCAGCGCGGCGGCGCGGCCGGGCCGGCCGACGAGCCGGCAATGCAGGCCGATCGACAGCATCTTCGGCGCCGTCGCGCCCTCCTGATAGAGCGTGTCGAACGAGTCCCTCAGGTAGGAATAGAACTGATCGCCCGAATTGAACCCTTGCGGCGTTGCGAAGCGCATGTCGTTGGTGTCGAGCGTATAGGGCACGATGAGCTGCGGCCCCTTCGGCCCCTCGATCCAATAGGGCAGATCGTCAGCGTAGGCGTCGGCGCAATAGACGAAGCCGCCCTCTTCGCAGCCGAGGCGGATCGTGTTGACCGACGAGCGCCCCTGGTAGAAGCCGAGCGGACGCGCGCCCGCGACCTCGGTATGGATGCGGACCGCCTCGGCGATGTCGCGCGCCTCGATGTCGGCCGGCGTGTCGCGATAGTCGATCCATTTGTAGCCGTGCGTCGCGATCTCCCAGCCCGCCTCGTTCATCGCGGCGACCGCTTGCGGGTTGCGCGCCATCGCCGTCGCGACGGCGTAGACGGTGACGGGCATCGACCGCTCGGTGAACATCCGATGCAGGCGCCAGAAGCCCGCGCGCGAGCCGTATTCGTAGATCGACTCCATGTTCATGTGGCGCTGCCCCGGCCAGGGCGCCGCGCCGACGATCTCGGAGAGGAAGGCTTCGGAAGCGGCGTCGCCGTGCAGGATGTTGTTCTCGCCGCCCTCTTCGTAATTGATGACGAATTGCAGCGCGACCCGCGCCCCGCCCGGCCAGTCCGCGAATGGCGGCGTCCGACCGTAGCCGATCATGTCGCGCGGGTAGCTGTCGTCCATCAATGTCCCCGTTTCTTTCACGCCAACCGCGAGGCCAAGCCGGCGGATCGCATAAGGCAAGCCGGCAGTTTGCTCCAGAGCCCCGTTTGCGTCAAAAGCTGAGGAAGCTCTGGGACTTTCTGCGTTTTGTCTGAACCGCCCCCCCGTCATTGCGAGCGAAGCGAAGCAATCCATCGGCGCCGACAATGCAATCCAACGGCATTGCAGACGACTCTAGGGAGCGAGCGCATTATGAGCGACATCGACCTCGTCTTCGCCGCGCCCTTGGCGCGCATTCGATTGAACGCCCCGGCGCGGCGCAATGCGATCTCGCGCGCGATGTGGCGGCGGCTGCCGGAGATTTGCGCCGCGATCGAAGCCGAGAAGGACGCGCTGGTCGTCGTCGTCGAAGGCGAAGGCGGCCATTTCAGCGCCGGCGCGGACATTTCCGAATTTGCCGAGGTCTATCGCGACGCGGCGTCGACGCACGAATATGTCGAGGCGATCCAGCGCGGGCTTGCGGCGCTCGCCGCGCTGACCGGCGACGATCGCCGCGCTTTCAGGCGTCGCGATCGGCGGCGGGCTCGGCCTCGCGCTGTGTTGCGATCTGCGCTTTTGCAGCGACGACGCCGTGCTGGCGATCACGCCGGCAAAGCTCGGCCTGCTCTACGGCTTTGTCGAGACGCGCCGCCTCGTCGAACTCGTCGGCCCGTCGCGCGCCAAGGACCTGCTGTTCAGCGGCCGGCGGATTACGCCGGCGGAGGCGCTGGCGAGCGGGCTCGTCGACCAGATTCAGCCTGCCGACGAGTTGCACGGCCATGTCGAGAGCTATGCGGCCGAACTCACGCGGCTGAGCCAACGCTCGATCCGCGGCGCCAAGCGCGCCGTCGACGCGATCGCAGGCGGGCTGAGGGAGGAGACGCCCGAGTTCCGGGAGGCGGTCGAGGCGGCCGCGCTCGGCGAAGATTTTTCAGAAGGCCGCGCCGCCTTCCAGGAGAAACGGGCGCCGGGATTCACGTTTCGGGGGTGACGAAGGCGGTGGAGTGACTGTTCGTGGCGCTACCAAAGGGACCGAGCCAGCGCCGTCGCGTGGATGGCCGGGTCGAGCCCACGACTGTCCGGTTCATGTCGTCGCCAAGTGAAGCTCGAGTTGGCGAGGGTCGAGCGGGCGCGGGGGATCGTTGTGGCGGAGTTGAGCGGCGCGCCGGCGATGCATGAGATTGGCGCGCACGAGTTGAACCAGTTCGAGGAAGCCGTGCGTTGCTTTTGAGATCTCTTGCAGCGCGCGCAGCAGCAGGAAGGCGATCAGCGCGACGGCGAGTTGGGCGCGCACGGCGTTCTCGGAGCGGCCGAGGAATTTGGTGATCTTCAGCGTTTGCTTCATCACGCGGAAGAACAGCTCGATCTGCCAGCGGCGCTTGTAGAGGTCGGCGATCTCCTGGGCGGGCGCGTCGAGATCGTTGGAGAGAATGCGCAGCCGCGTGCCGGTTTCGGTCTCGACGACGATTTCGCGCACTGCGTCCCGCATCGGATTTTTGCGATTGGTGGCTTGGCGGGCGGGCAGAAACCCGATGCGATCGCTCAACACGTCCGATCCTTGCGCCAATGGCAGGCTCTTGGCGTCGTTGAGCGGCGTGTTGGCCTTGAAGCGGGTCACCAAGCGGCAGCCCGCGGCGTCGAGCCGCGCCCACCAGGAAAAATCGTAATAGCCAAGGTCGAAAACATAAGTCGCGCCCGCTTCGATCGGCATCGCCTTGGCGGCCGTGATGTCGTTGACGTTGGCCGCCGTCACCGCGTGATAGACGGGGCGGCCGCGGTCGGGGTCGTAGATCACGTGGGCCTTGGCGCCGAAGACGTCGCTGGAGAAGCGCGCCCATTGCGCGCCGGCCCCGGCGAGCCGCAGGCTCGTCGAGTCGATCAGCCGCACCGCATCGCCCATCTTGCGGCGAAAGCCGCGCGGGGCGGCGGCCAGCATGTGTGCGAACAGCTTGGCGAAGACGCGCGGATCGCGGTCGCGATTGGCGTCGGCGAGCGTCGACCGCTTGGGCGCGCTGGCGCCGACGTGATAGAGCCGCGCCCGATGGCTCGCCATCACCGCCTCGACTTCGCGCAGCGAGGACGCGCCGCCGAACTGGGCGAACAGCAGCGCCAGGAACTGATGCCGCGTCGTGAAGCGCCGCACCGTCTCATCGGTTCCGAATTCGGCGACCAATTTGTCGAACTTCGCCCACGGAACCAGTTTGAGCAGGTCGTGGAAGACGCTATTGGTATGGCGCACGGCGTTGATCCTTGTTTCGTGTCCAAGTGAGTCGCGAAACTCTGGAGACGAGTAGAATCAATGTCGTGCGCCGCCTCAAGCAAAACCTCTGCCGGACAGCCGTGGGTCGAGCCCGGCCATCCACGCCGAGCGGACATGCTGACGGATGGCGTTTCAACGCGTTGCATGCGTATATTCGCCCCGATGCACGGCGGGTGGATCTACATCATGACGAACGGGCCAAACGGCACGCTCTACACCGGCGTGACGAACAACATCGCTCGTCGATCTTTCGAGCACAGGGCCGCGCTCGTGGAAGGCTTCACCAAGCGCTATGGCCTGAAGCGCCTCGTCTATATGGAGCGCTACGAGGACATCGCGAACGCCATCCAGCGTGAACGCAACATGAAGCATTGGCCGCGCGCCTGGAAGGTCCGACTCATCCTGGAGACGAACCCTGGCTGGCGCGACCTCTATGACCAGCTCAACGCCTGACTGTTTGCGGCCAGAGCAAGCGGCGCCGCGTGGATGGCCGGGTCGAGCCCGGCCAAGACGACTACAGACAGGACTCCCGTCTTGGCCGGGCTTGTCCCGGCCATCCACGCCGAGGCGACGCTCCGGCGGATGGCGTTTCAACGCGTCGCATGCGTCTATTCGCCCTGACGCGCGGCGGGTGGATCTACATCATGACGAACCGGCCAAACGGCGCGCTCTACACCGGCGTGACGAACAACATCGCTCGTCGATCTTTCGAGCACAGGGCCGCGCTCGTGGAAGGCTTCACCAAGCGCTATGGCCTGAAGCGCCTCGTCTATATGGAGCGCCACGAGGACATCGCGAACGCCATCCAGCGTGAACGCAACATGAAGCATTGGCCGCGCGCCTGGAAGGTCCGACTCATCCTGGAGACGAACCCTGGCTGGCGCGACCTCTATGACCAGCTCAACGCCTGACTGTTTGCGGCCAGAGCAAGCGGCGCCGCGTGGATGGCCGGGTCGAGCCCGGCCAAGACGACTACAGACAGGACTCCCGTCTTGGCCGGGCTCGTCCCGGCCATCCACGCCGAGCCGACGCTCCGGCAGATGAGCTTTTGACGTCGCGCGCGACAGCCCGAACGGCACATGAAGCATTGGTCGCGAACTTGGGCCAGAGCCAGCAGCGCCGCGTGGCTGGCCGGGTCAAGCCCGGCCATGACGGCGGTGGAATGCGGCGCCTCAATCGTCATGCGACAGCGGAATCGCCGAGGTCGGTTCCGTATCGATCGCGCCGTCCTCGGCGGGCAGGATCGGCGGGGCGGGGTCGCGCTCGTCGTAGGTCTCGACCGGGGGCGGCAGCGCCGCCGAGGGGCCGTCGATGGCGAGCGGCGGGGCGCTCGGGCGCAGCGTGGCGCGCGCGACGTCCATCGGCTCTTCGATGTCGGGCGCGGGCGGCAGGCCGTCCGGACGGGGCGGCGGCGGCAGCAGATCGGGCGGCGGCTGCGGCTTGCAATAGCGGCGCGGCCCGGTGTTGGTCGCCCCGTGCATCGCCAGATCGAGATGCAGATGGTTGTAGTGGAACGGATCGGCGCCCGGCCCGAGTACGGTCGTAAAGTGCTGGCAGGCGCCGGCGTGGACCTCGTGCAGGAACGCCGACTCCTGGCTATCCGTCTTCTTCCAGTCGTGCACGACGCTGATCTCGCGCCCGTCGGCGAGCTTGAAGCCGGAGACGTCGATCGCGTTGCCGAACGCGTGCTCCGAAAGCCGCGCGCCAGCCATGTTGTCGATGCCGCGGCAGCTATAGGCGCCGAACGTATCGAGGCCGACGACGGCGGCGCCGAAGCGCGCCTGGGCGTAGGGCTGCACGACCTGGTTGAGCCATTCCTCCAGCGCCGGAATCATCGAGCAGTCGATCACTACAGGCTTGTCGAACGGGATCGTCCCGTCGGCGAGCGCGGAGACCTTGAAGGGATGCGTCATGCCGCAGATGCTGGGCCCGTCGATCTCCCGCATCGGCGTAATATAAGCCGAGGGTTTGACGAGGCCGCGCGCGAGACAGAGGTTTTCCGCCTGGGTGCGCCAGGCCGGGCGCTCGGCGCGCTCCATCCATCCGCAGCCCGCGAGCGAAAGCAGAGCGAGAAAAGTGAACGCTTTTGGCCAAACGCGACGCGCCATTGCGTCAAAATGCGCGCATCGCCTAAAGAAAGGCTAAATGATTGCGCCGTCGGGCTTTTGCGCGCCGGCCATCGTCGCGCCGCAGTTTCCGGTCACCAGAGGCGTCGCAATGGCGGGATTTCGATTCGCGAGAGGGCGCTTGACGCAGGTCACGCGGCGGTCGGCGGCGGGGGTGGCGGCGTTCGCCCTGTTTGTCGCGCCAACGCTGGCGCTGGCGCATCCCCACGTCTGGGTGACGGTGCGAAGCGAGATCGCCTTTTCTCCCGACGGCAAGGTGACCGCGGTCACGCACGACTGGGTGTTCGACGAAATGTATTCTTCCTTCGCGACTCAGGGCTTGGCCAAGCCCGGCGAACTCGTCACGCGCAAGATTTTTGCCCCGCTCGCCCAGGAGAACGCCGCCAATCTCGCTGAGATCGGCTATTTCACCACCCTCAAGATCGGCGGCAAGGCGGTCGATTTCGCGCCCGTCACGCAGTACTGGATGGAGGAGCGGCCGGACCATCTCGTCGTTTTCCATGTGGTCTTGAACTTGAAGACGCCGACGCCGCCCAGCCGCTACATGTCGCTGATGGTCGCCGACCCCGAATATTTCATCGACTTCGAATTCGACGATAAGAACGCCATCGAGCTCGCGGCGGCGCCCGCGGGATGCTCGGCCTCGATCTCCAGGCCGAAGCCGCTCGAAGGGGAAGACAAGCAGAAGCTCGACGAGTTTTTCTTCACCAACCTCGCGCCGGGCGCGAATTTCGGCTTCAAGATGGCCAGCCGCGCGATGATCGCCTGCCCGTGAGTCGAATGTCTTCGCTCCGCCCGCGCCTCGTTCTTGCTTTGCTCGGCCTGATCGCCGCCTCGCCGGCCTTCGCCCAATTGTCGCGCCGCCCCTTCGAGGTCGGCGGCGGCGAAGGCGGCGGCGGCGCGAGCGGCGGCGTCACGGGCTGGCTGCTGGCGGAACAATCCCAGCTCACCCACCTCATCGCCGCGCAGGTCAAGGCGTTGCACGGCGCGCCGGCCGCCGCCTGGAGCCTGCTCGGGCTCGGCTTCGTCTATGGCGTCGTTCACGCCGCCGGCCCGGGGCACGGCAAAGCGGTGATCGCCTCCTATATGACCGCCAACGACCGCGCGCTGCGCCGAGGCGTCGTGCTCGCGCTGCTCGCCGCTTTGCTGCAAGGGACCGTGGCTGTCGTCCTCGTCGGCGTCGCCGCGCTCATCTTCAACGCGACCGCGATCGAAATGAACGCCGCCGCCGATTGGCTCGCCCTGGCGAGCTACGCCGGGCTGATCGGCATCGGCGCCTGGCTGGTCTGGACGAAGGGGCGTGCCCTGATCGAAGCCGTGCGCGGCGCGCTGGCGCATCGCGCGGCGATCGGGCATGGCGCGCTCTATCCGGGGGCGCCGTGGCGGCCCGCCCTGGCGAGCGCCGGGCAAGCGACCTTCAGCGCCTACGCGCCCGGCGAGGCCGCCAGGATCGAGGTCGACCACTGCGGCCATGTTCACGCGCCTGACCCGGCCGCGCTCGGCGAGGGATTCTCATGGAGCGGCGCGGCGACCACAGTCGTCGCGGCGGGCTCGCGGCCCTGCTCCGGCGCCATTCTGGTGCTGGTCTTCGCGCTGTCGCAGGGGCTCTTTCCCGCGGGCGTCGCGGCAACCTTCGCGATGTCGCTCGGCACCGCGATCACCACCGGCGCGCTCGCCTTCGCCGCGGTCTTCGCCAAGAAGATCGCGATGCGGCTCGCCTCCGGCGAGAGTTCGCGCCTCACGCTCGTCGCACGGACCTGCGAGTTCGTCGCCGCGCTGTTCGTGCTCGCCTTCGGGCTGGCACTGCTGTTCGGCGCGCAGAACGGGGCGTAACGGGAACGCAGGCCTTCTCTAAATGGCGCGACGACCGTGTCTGATTGAAGTAACCCCAGATGTAGAGGCGGAGCATATCGCCAGGCTGGTAGCCGGCCGCCCTATCTTGTCATGCCCGCGAAAGCGGGCATCCAGGAGTCATGGGCGAAGGCTTGCTGCGGCTATCTGGACCCCCGCTTTCGCGGGGGTGACAGGCTGTGTGCGTCAACCAAACAGCAACGCGCTCTAGTTCGGAAAGTGCTCTACGTGAGTTCTCAGCGGTCCGGCCAATGTAAAGTGCTCGACGGCCAGAGAACGACACGATGTAACCTGCACAGCCGGCTGAGACGACCTTCTTGCAGAAGCCCAGATAGGTATATCCAGGCGCCAGTTGTTGCGCTTCCCTGATGGCGGCTTGAATGTGCCCCGCGTCAAAGGACGGGGCGACGGGATCGTCGATCTTGTGCGTCGGCACTTCGACGAGGTCGCCATCTGGCATGTAGTAGGTCGCAAGAGCGCGACGGAAGTCGACAGCGTATCCTTCGAATCCCTCTTGCATCAATGTTCCGACGATCTGCGGAAAGGTCATCGTGTTGTCTTCCGCGCCGTCGAGGCAGGTCTTGGCGACAGCTTTCTTGTGGTCGTCCATGTTTGTTTTCCTCTGTGTGAGTTGCATTGAATTCATTCGATCGGCATGGCCGTCATCTGACCATGCTCGACCAACCGCTTCAGGAGCCGTTCCAGCGTCTCCCGCTCGGCTCTGCTCAGTCCGCCGAAGAATTCTGCGTCGTTCTGATCGGCGAGCGCGGCCAGCTCCGGGACCAAACTGCTCCCCCGCGGTGTCAGCGCGAGCGTCTGTGCGCGACCATCGTCGCTGTGGGCCTTGCGGATGATCAGCGATTTGTTGATCAACCGATCAGCCAACTTCGTGATCGCCCCGCGCGTCATGCCCATCTCATCCGCGACGCGGCTCGGCGGCATGGGATCCTTGCCGTACAGCGCGCGCATCATCACCCATTCGGCGGCTGTCACCCCTTTGACGGCAAGCTTGCCGGCGAAGGCGTGCGAGACGTGGTTGGACACGGTGCGTAGCCAGAAGCCCAGATGTGCGGTCAGGTCCGATGCGGGCGGGTTTGAGGACATGAGGGCTCCTCAGTTGACTAGTTGCCTAGGAAACTAGCGTGTTTAGGTTTCCTAGTCAACTACTTCGAAGCGTAGCTCATCTGGACACGGCGTCTGTGCGATGTCTGAAGCAAGAGGTTTTCGCACAGCCTGGGGAGCTCGGGGTTCGGCGCGCTCCTTTCTTCCCGCCGCATTCCGCTTTAGAAGCCGCAACAAGAGCTGCAAGCCCATGCCCGAGCCGCCCATGCCCGCCACATCAGAAGACCTTCTCGCCTTCCTCGATTCGCTCGCGATTCCGACGACGACCCTCGAGCATCCGCCCCTGCATACGGTGGAGGATTTGCAGACGCTGCGCGGCGACATCCCAGGCGGGCACGTCAAGAACCTGTTCGTCAAGGACAAGAAGGGCCGGCTCTTCCTGCTCGTGCTCGAAGAGGACGCCGCGATCGACCTCAAGCGCGTGCATGAGAAGATCGGCGGCCAGGGGCGCGTCTCCTTCGGTTCGGCGGAGCTGCTCGAGGAGATCTGGGGCGTGCGGCCCGGAGCGGTGACGCCGTTCGGCGCCATCAACGACAAAGAGGGGCGGGTCACCGTCGTGCTCGACGCGGCGATGATGCGCCATGAGCGTCTCAACTTTCACCCCCTCATCAACACGCGCACCACTGGCCTCGCGAGCGCCGACATCGTCAAGTTCCTGAAGGCGACCGGCCACGAGCCCCTCGTCGTCGCGCTCGCCGCAACGAGCGCCGACGTTGAATAATCGGGTGAGGCACGCCATTTAGGCGGCTTGTAGCCCTTCGCGGGCGTTTGGAGGGTAAGAACATGGCGAGCGACAATGGCGCGGGGGCGCCCCCGAACTCGGTCAAGGACGTCACGACGGCTTCGTTCAAGACGGACGTGATCGCGGCCTCGGCGCGCCAGCCGGTGCTGGTCGACTTCTGGGCGCCCTGGTGCGGCCCCTGCAAGCAGCTCGCCCCCGTGCTGGAGAAGGCGGTCGCCGACTCCAAGGGCAAAGTGACGCTCGTGAAGATGAACATCGACGAGCACCCGCAGATCGCGGGCCAGCTCGGCATTCAGTCGATTCCCGCCGTGATCGCCTTCGAACGCGGCCAGCCGGTCGACGGCTTCATGGGCGCCTTGCCCGAGAGCCAGGTGCGCGGCTTCATTGAGCGACTGGTCGGCCCGCTCGGCGCCGCGACCGAGGAGCTGCTGACGCAGGCCGAGGCCCTGACCGCCCAAGGCGACCCGGCGGGCGCCGCTTCGCTCTACGCACGCGTCCTCTCCGAGGATGAGACGAACCCGAAGGCGCTGGCTGGTCTCGCCAAATTGCATGTCGAGGCAGGCGACGTCGAGCAGGCCAAGGCTGTGCTTTCGATGGCCGAGCCGCCGGCGCCCGGCAAGGAGCAGAGCCCGGCCATCGCCGCCGCCTGGGCGGCGGTTCACGTCGCCGAGCAGGCCGCGTCGGTCGGCGACCTCGCGCCGCTGGAAAAGGCGGTCGCCGAAAATCCCGACAATCATCAGGCTCGTTTCGATCTCGCGCTGGCGCTCAACGCCAAGGGCGAGCGCGATGCGGCCGCCGACGCGCTGCTCGCCATCATCAAGCGCGACCGCAGTTGGAACGACGAGGCCGCCCGCAAGCAATTGCTGCAGTTCTTCGAGGCGTGGGGCCTGATGGACCCGGCCGCCGTCACGGCGCGGCGCAAATTGTCGGCGATCCTGTTTTGAGCCGCGCAAGACTCGCGCCGCCTTCGGGACGATGCCTATGAAGCTCAACAGGACGTTCCAGCGGCCGAGCGACTTGCCCGGGGTGATGCCGATCTTCCCGCTCGCGGGCGCGCTGCTGCTGCCGCGCCGGCCGATCCAGCTCAACGTCTTCGAGCCCCGCTACCTCACCATGCTCGACGACGCCTTGTCGGGTGATCGCCTGATCGGGATGATCCAGCCGCAAGCGGGCGAAGACGCCGAGGAGCCGACGCCCGAGCTCTGTGCGATCGGTTGCGTTGGACGCATCGTGCAATACGCCGAAATCGGCGACGGCCGCTGCTTTCTCACGTTGATGGGCGTGGCGCGCTTCCGCATCGCACGCGAGGAAACGTCGCTGACGCCCTACCGCTTGGTGCGCCCCGATTATTCCGACTTCATCGACGATTTCGAGGAGGGGTTGGGCGAGAACGCGGTCGACCGAACGAGCCTCGTCGAGGCGCTGCGCGCCTTCGCCGATGCGCATGACATCAAGATCGACTGGGACGATATCGACAAGGCCTCGAACGAGACGCTGGTCAACGGCCTGGCCATGCTGAGCCCGTTCGGCGCGAAGGAAAAGCAGGCGATGCTGGAGGCGGCCGACCTCAAGTCCCGCGCCGAAATCCTGGTCGCCATCTCGCAGATGGAACTCGCGCGCAGCGCCGACGCCTCGACGCATCTGCACTGACGGCGCCGCGATCACTCGCGACTGTCATGCCCGCAAAAAGTCCCCGTCATTGCGAGCGGAGCGAAGCAATCCAGTGGCGCCGGCAATGCAAGCGGAGGAATGGATTGCTTCGGAGCTCACGCTCCTCGCAATGACGATTTACGTAATTGCAGACGGCCCTAGCTGGCCTTGCCAAACAGGGCGAAGTCGTCGCCCTTTTTCGAGGCGCCGTCAGCGCCCTTGATGGGGGTGCCGATCTCGATGTCGATCTCCAGCAGGGACACCGCCTCCCGCCGATGCATCTTCACGTCCACCTTGCCGGGGTCGATCTGAACGTGCTTGGAAACCGCCTCCAGGACGTCCCTGTGCAGGGCTGCGATCAGATCGGAACTGCAGCCGCCGTTCCGCTCATGCGCCAGGAGAATTTGCAAGCGCTCGCGCGCGACTGGCGCGGAGCCTCGACGACCGAAGAGTGTAAGCAGATTCATGCCGCCGCCCTCCGGCCCAGCAGCTTGTGAAGGAAGCCCTTCTTCACCGAGGGAACATTCATCGGGATCGTCGCGCCGCACAGTCGGTTGGCCGCGTCCATGTAGGCGCGCGCCGGCGCGCTCTCGGCGTTGTGAAGGATGACGGGCGATCCGACGTTCGACGCCTTCAAAACGTCTTCGCTCTCCGGCACGATGCCGAGCAGCGGGATCGAGAGGATCTCGAGCACGTCTTCGACGCTCAGCATCTCGCCGCGCGCAGCGCGCACAGGGTCGTAGCGCGTGAGCAGGAGATGCTTCTCCATGCGGTCGCCCCGTTCGGCGTATTGCGTCTTTGAATCGAGCAGGCCGATGATCCGATCCGAATCTCGCACCGACGAGACTTCAGGATTGGCGACGACCACCGCGAGATCGGCAAAGCGCATCGCGAGCTGCGCGCCGCGTTCGATTCCCGCCGGACTGTCGCAAATGATCCAATCGAACCATTTGCGCATCTCCTCGATGACGCCAGCGACGCCGTCTTCCGTCAGAGCGTCCTTGTCGCGCGTCTGCGAGGCGGGGAGCAGGAAGAGATTGGGCAGGCGCTTGTCGCGCACGAGCGCCTGAGGCAATCTTACGTCGCCTTGCGCCACGTTGATCAAATCGTAGACGACCCGCCGCTCAGCGCCCATGACGAGGTCGAGATTGCGCAGGCCGACATCGAAGTCGACCACCGCAACCTTGTGATTCAACTGAGCGAGGGCTGCTCCGAGCGCCGCGGTCGATGTCGTCTTGCCGACGCCGCCCTTGCCCGAGGTGACCACCATTACTTTGGACATGTCGTCGTCCCTCTTAGTCAAGCCGTGCAATCTTGACTGTTTCATTCTCGAGCCAGGCCTGGATAGGCTGGCTGCGCACGTTCGTTTCAATTTCATCGGCCGTGATGTAGACGCCGCCCACCGAGAGAAGCTCCGCTTCCAGACGGCGGCAGAAAATCCGCGAGCGCATCTCGCCGAAGGCGCCGGCCAGCACCCTGCCGCGCAAGGTCCCGTAAATGTGGACCGAACCGCCGGCGATCACTTCGGCCCCTGAAGCCACGGAACCGATCACGGTCACGTCCCCCTCGGGATGGCTGATCGACTGGCCTGAGCGAACCGGCGCGCTGACGATGAGCGGAGGGGCCGCCGTGGCGGACTTGGCGAACGCCGCCTTCTTCTGCTGCGGTTTCGCGGCGCCGCCGAGCACGCGGGCGATCTCTTCGAAAGCGTCTTGTTGGTCCGGTGAAAGCTGGCCCGGATTTTCGCAGTCCGGCGCCGGCTTCGCGGTCTTTGGCGGGCCCCTGTCGGGGCGCGACAGTGGGCGCCCGCCCGTGAGAATCGGCGGCAGATCGGGCGAGGCCCAGCTACGCTCGACGCCGGTGAGCCCCATGATGCTGACGCCGCGCTCGGACAAGTCCTTCAGCAGCCCCACAACGCCCGAGCGGACGAGACCCAGCCCCGTGACGTCGACGACGATCGATTTGCCGCGAAAGAACCCCGGCGCGCGGGCGAGATGAGCGTCCAGCCGCTCAATCCATTCCGGCAGCGGAGCTTCGGGCTCGAGGGCCAGAACCGGGAACGACCGACCTCGAAAACGGATGTGGCGGGAGGGGGTTTCCGTCATGACAGCCTTGTTCGGTTTTCAAGGCTCGGAATAGCTTACTTATGGTTAATGGGGTGTTAACCATCGCGATTGCTTCGGCTCGGCGGCGCTCAAATCCCTTCTCCCGCTTACGGTTCCGCCACAATGAAGCGCGTCGAAGCGCCCTACTGCCCGCCGAGCCCCGCAGGCTCTGTGAGCCTGCTCGCCGAATCGACGGCGGCGTCGGCCTGGTCATGCAGAATCTCGCGGGTCGCCGGATCGACGATTGCGATCGGGGCGGAGACGGCGAGCGCCGCGGTGGCGCCGACCGCCTTCGAGGCGCCCATCGCGAAAGCGCCGAGCGTTTCGCCGACGCTCGCTTTGGAATCGTTGAGCTGCTGGCCTTGCGCGAGCCGCGCGCCGATCGCCTGCACGACCTGACTGGTCGCGAACTTGCCGTGGTTGGCCGCGTCGTCGCTGGCGATTTTGGTCAGATCGACCACCTGGACATGCGCCTTCTCCAGCATTCCGCGAAAGGGTTCGTGGTCAGGGTCGATTTGCCCGAGCCGCGGCGCGTCGCCGGCGACCCAGCGCGAGAAGCGAAGCGCGCGGTCGTCCTGCGAGACGAACAGCGTGATGGGCGGCGTATTGCCTTTGGTCTCGGTGTCGATCTCGGCGATCTCGCGCCGGAACACATCGACGTCAAGATCGGGCGCCGCGAGCATGACATCCTTGATCTTCGGCGAAATCGTGCGCTTGCGAATCGCCATCTGGCGCAGCGCCTCGACGGCGACGAAATTGCCCATGGAATGCGCGAGGATCGAGATCTGCCCGACGTTCGGGTCCTCGGCGAGGCCCAGCAGCACCGCCTCGAGCCCGTCGCGCGAATAGGTCGCGCTCTCGCGGTCGTAGAGATAATCGAACATCCGGCCGCGCGAAGGCCAGGTGAACAGCACCGGCAGCACGTCCGCATGCGAATCATGCGCGACCTGCGCGAAGCGGTAGACGGCCTCCTCGAAGCGGGTGTTGTAGCCGTGCACGAACACCAGGACATGACGCCCCGGCGTCTGCGCCAGACGCCGGTCGAGCCTGACGCGCGCCTCTTTGAGATCGACGCGGTCCGCCCTCAAGGTGACGAAGTCGCGCATGGGATCGCCGGGCGGCGAGGACGGCCATTGCACCTCGCCGACCTTGCGCGCCGCGTCGGGCGGCAGCGAAACCTCAATGTCCGCGAAGGCGAGCCCGACGCCCCGCTCGCCGCCGAACATCACGCCCTCCGGCTGCGCGACCGGCGCCCGCGTCGTCGCGACGAGCATGTCGACGGTCTCAGCGCCGGGCGCGATCGCGGAGACGACGACAAGATTGCCGACCGGGCGGCCGGAGCAGCCGGCGACGACGAGCAGCATCGCCGTGAGGAGCGCTGAGAGGGCTGCGCCGCGACGTCTCATCGGCAAAGGCCGGCATCGGCGCCCACGACGGCTCCCCCTCGCTACGAACGAGGCGCCTGCCCGGCAGGTGCCTTCGCGCGCGGCGAGGAGACTAGCCGCTCGCCGCCGCGAGTCAATTCGCGAAGCGGAAGTGCAGCACGTCGCCGTCGGCGACGACGTAATCCTTGCCTTCGAGGCGGAACTTGCCCGCTTCGCGCGCGCCGGCCTCGCCCTTGTTGGCGACGTAGTCCTCGTAGGCGATCGTCTCGGCGCGGATGAAGCCCTTCTCGAAATCCGTATGGATGACGCCGGCCGCCTGCGGGCCGCGCGAGCCCTTCTCGACCGTCCAGGCGCGCGCCTCCTTCGGACCCACGGTGAAGAAGGTCACGAGATGCAGCAGGTCGTAGCCGGCGCGGATGACGCGGTTGAGGCCCGGCTCGGCGAGGCCGACGGCTTCAAGATAGTCCTTCTGGTCGGCGGCCGGCAGAACGGCGATCTCGCTCTCGATCTTGGCGGAGACGACGACGGCGACCGCCCCCTCCTTCTCCGCCTGCGCGCGAACGATGTCCGACAGCGCGTTGCCCTTGTCGGCGGAGGCTTCCTCAACGTTGCAGACATAGAGCACCGGCTTGGAGGACAGCAGTCCGAGCGACTGAAACAGCTTGTGCTCCTCGCGGCTGACCCCGGCCGCGCGGGCTGGCCGGCCTTCGCGCAGCTCGGCGAGGCTGCGCTGGGCGAGCGCGAGCAGGTCCTTGGCGTCCTTGTCGCCGCCCTTGGCCTTCTTCTCCATCTGGACGACGCGCCGCTCGAGGCTCTCGAGATCGGCCAGCATCAGCTCGGTTTCGATCGTGGCGATGTCGGACAGCGGGTCGATGCGGCCCTCGACATGGGTGACGTCGCCGTCCTCGAAACAGCGCACGACATGGGCAATCGCGTCGCATTCGCGGATGTTGGCGAGAAACTGATTGCCGAGCCCTTCGCCCTTCGAGGCGCCGCGCACGAGGCCGGCGATGTCGACAAAGGTGAGCCGGGTCGGGATGATCTCCTTCGAGGAGGCGATCCCCGCCAGCACCTCGAGCCGCGGATCGGGCACCGCGACGTCGCCGACGTTCGGCTCGATGGTGCAGAAGGGGTAATTGGCCGCCTGCGCCGCCGCGGTCTGCGTCAGCGCGTTGAAGAGCGTCGACTTGCCGACGTTGGGCAGGCCGACGATGCCGCATTTGAAGCCCATGGAGGAGCGCTCTTTCGAGAGATCAGGGAGGTTCGAGCGGCCCTATGCGCGGGACGGCGGCAAAAGGCAAGGGGCGCACGCGCGGCAGGAGCGCGCCGGCGGACGACGCGAGAACATTCGACCGGGATTGTGGCAACTCTCGCCGCAATTGCCCTGCACCATATGCAGATGCGGAAGCGATCCATCCTTGCCGCCCTCGCCCTGCTTCTCCCGCTCAGCGCCGGTTTTGCCGAGCCGCCGGGCCAGCCAGCTGCGCCTGCGACCAAGGAGGCCGCGCCCGCGAGCAAGGAGGCCGAGCCCGCGAGCAAGGAGGCCGAACCGGCGAGCAAGGAGGTGGCGCCTGCCAACAAGGACGCGAGCAAGGATAAACCGGCGCCCGCGGGTAAGGACGAACCGGTCGCCAACACCGTCTGCCGCCTGATCGCGACGGCGGCGCTGACGCAGGGGCTCCCGGTGTCGTTCCTGACCCGATTGATCTGGCGCGAGAGCGCCTTTCAGTCCGGCGTCACCAGCCCGGCGGGCGCCCAGGGCATCGCGCAATTCATGCCGGGCACGGCCCTCGAACGCGGCGTCGTCAATCCCTATGATCCGGAGGAGGCGGTCCCGAAAGCCGCCGAGCTGCTGGCGGATCTCCGGCGCCAGTTCGGCAACCTCGGCCTCGCCGCCGCGGCCTATAACGCAGGCCCGGGCCGCGTCACGGGGTGGCTCGCCAGCGGCGGCTCTCTGCCCGAGGAAACGCGCGCCTACGTCTCGATCATCACCGGGCATCCCATTGAGGACTGGACCGGGGCCGCCGCCGCCACGAAGCTCGACGACGACACGGTTTTTCCGAAATCGTCCTGCGACTCGGTGATCGCCTCGATTCGCATCTCGGCGCCGGTTTCCGCGGCGCAATCGTCGATCACCGCCCCCTGGGGCGTCCAGATCGCCGGCAGCTTCTCGAAAGCGGCGGCGATCGCCGCCTATGCGCGCGCCCGCGCGCTCTACGCCTCCGTTCTCGGCAATGTCGAACCCATGGTCATCGGCGGCCGCTGGCGCACGCGGGGTTTTAGCGCTTTTTATCGGGTGCGAGCGCCCGCGGCCACGCGGGTCGCGGCGCAGACCCTCTGCAACAAAATCCTCCACGTCGGCGGCGCGTGTGTGGTGCTACGGAATTGAGAGCGCCCCCAATTCGTCATGCTTGAGCGTAGCCCACGCTTGCGCGGCCATTCGCAACGGCGCCTACAGTTGATCGAGCATCTATCGTGCTCCGCTTGCCAGAAACCTGATTCAGCGTCACATTTTCTCATCGGGCCGGTCGCCATGCATCGCTCAAAAGGCGAGACAGCGCCCCCTATAAGACAGCGCTCAAAAGACGGCGCGCAGAGAGGAAATGCGGATGTCCAAGGCGCTGATGGCGACTCCACGCGTAAAATCGATCCAGCGAATGGCGCTCGCCATGCTGGTTGTCGCGGGCGCCATCAACTACGTCGACAGAGCGACCCTCGCGGTGGCCAATCCGCTCATCCGGCAGGACCTGGGTCTGTCGATCGCCGACATGGGGTATCTGCTTTCGGCGTTCCTTTGGGCCTACGCCTTCGCGCAATTGCCGACAGGAGCGATGGTCGATCGGCTTGGGCCTCGCCTCTTGTTGACGTTAGGCCTCAGCCTCTGGTCGGCGGCGCAACTCCTGGGGGGCTTGGTCCAAGGATTCGGCCAATTCTTCGGCGCGCGCGTTCTGTTGGGGATTGGCGAGGCGCCGCAATTCCCGACCGGGGCCCGTGTCGTCCGCGACTGGTTCAATGCGAGAGACCGAGGCCTCGCCACCGGCATTTTCAATTGCGCCTCGTCGCTCGGCACGGCCATCGCCGTTCCGCTGCTCACGTTCCTGATGCTGACCTTCGGATGGCGCGTGATGTTCATCATCATGGGCGCGGCCGGACTTGTCATGGCCGCCGCATGGTATCTCGCCTACCGCAACCCGACCGAAGTCGCGCTGACGGCGGATGAAATCGTCTATCGCACCCAGGGCGATCCGCCAGGCGAGCGCACCAAGGTGACGCTTCGGGAATGGAAGCAGCTTTTCCGATTTCGCACCACCTGGGGCATGATTCTCGGCTACTTCGGTTGCATCTATCTGACCTGGATCTACACGGCCTGGCTGCCCGGCTATCTCGAGATCGAACGGCACATGAGCGTGAAGTCCACCGGAGTCTTGGCGGCGATACCGTTCGCGTGCGGGGTCGCCGGCGGCGTCCTCGGCGGATATTTCGCTGACATCCTGGTGCGCCGCGGAGTCTCGCCGGTCAAAAGCCGGCGCTATCCGGCGGCGATCGCCCTGATCGGCACATCGCTTTGCACGGTGGCGGCCGCCTATGTCACGAGCAACGCGTTGGCGCTCGCCTTCATCTCCGCCTCGCTGTTCCTCGTCTATGTCACCAGCACCTGCGCCTGGGCGCTCAGCTCGGTCGCAGCGCCGACAAATTGCACCGCCTCGATCGGCGCCATGCAGAATTTCGGCGGCTATCTCGGCGGCGCCTTGGCGCCGACCGTGACCGGATTGATCGTCCAGTCGACAGGTTCCTTCGTGCCGGCATTGGTCGTTGGCGGCCTCGTCGGCCTCGGTTCCGCCGCGTCCTATCTCTTCATCGTCGATCAACCGATCACCGCGCTGGATTTGGATGCGGCGTCGGGCTCTAATGCGGCGCCGTTCCAGGCTCACGGGACATAGCGCATTGCAAGAGGGCCAATTCAGCCGCACCGCGCTCGGGGCCGCCGGGCACCGCGCGGCCCATCAGATCCTTGAAGGGGGGAGCATCTTCGCCGATCCGCTCGCGCTGCGCATTCTTGGACCGGAGGGTCAAGACGCGATCGCCGAGGCGGAAGAGGAGCCGGGACGGCGCGGCGTGAGGCTGTTCGTCGCCATGCGCAGCCGGTTCGCCGAGGATGCGGCAAGGCGAGCGCTCGCGCGCAAGACGCGACAGATCGTCGTGCTCGGAGCGGGGCTCGACACCTTCGCTTATCGGCTCGAGGCGGCGGAAGGGCTGCGCATCTACGAGGTCGACCATCCCGCCACGCAGGCCGAGAAGCGTCGTCGCCTCGCGGCGGCCTCGATCGCGCCCGGCCCGCACGTCGTCTTCGCCGCCTGCGACTTCGAGCGCCAAGGCTTTGTCGAAGCCCTCGCCGCCGCCGGTTTCGACGCGGCGGCGCCGGCGTTCTTCCTCTGGCTCGGCGTCACGCCCTATCTCTCGGAGCCGGCGATCGTCTCGACCTTCGCCGCCATCGCCGCCCTGGCCGGCGGCGCGGAAGTCGCGTTCGACTACGCCAATCCGCGCCAGACGATCGACGACCCGCTAACGCGCGCGACGCACGACGAGCTGGCGCGCAGGGTCGCCGCGGCCGGCGAGCCGCTGCGCACGTTCTTCGATACGCCCGCGCTGCATGCGCGGTTGAGCGAACTCCGCCTGACGATCGTCGAAGATCTCGGGCCGGCGGAGATCACGGAGCGGTTCTTTCCGAGCCGGCCGCCGCGCAGCGGCGCCGGTGCGCACGTGGCGCTTGCGGCGACGCGCGGCTTGCGGCAATGACGCCGCTCCCTCTCTAGTGGTGAATTGCGTTTTGGTGGAAGCGTCTTTCCGCTGGCGTATTTCACGAATTCACCCAGGCGACGCCCCCTTGTCATGCCCGCGAAAGCGGGCATCCAGGAGTCAAAGGACGAAAGCCTGCGGCGGTTGTCTGGATCCCCGCTTTCGCGGGGATGACAGCAGCGCTGCGTCAACCAATAAGCAAAACGCTCTCGTGGTCAAAATCAGCGTTGGGCGCCCGATCCGTAGGGTCGCTATGGGCGCGAGCGGACATGGAGAATATGGGGAACGACAGTTTTCCTGGCGTAAGGTCCGGGTTCGGCCTAGACTTTCTCGGGTCATGATCAATCTTTATTCGTATCCAACGCTTTTCGGCGTGGCCGACAACAATGGTTACGGGCTGAAGGTCTTCGCATTCATGCGGCTGGCCCGCCTGCCGTTCGTGCATGAGCATATTTTCGATGCGTCCGCGGCTCCGCGCGGCCAGCTTCCCTACATCGTCGATGACGGCGAGGCCATTGGCGACAGCGAGACCATCATCGCCCACCTGATCAGCAAGCACAGGCTGACGATCGATGCTGGGCTGGGCGCCCGCGAGCGCCGGCTAAATCTCCTCGTCACGCGCCTGCTCGACGATCTTTACTGGGTCATGTCCTATTCGCGCTGGAAGGACGATCGCTTCTGGCCAGCGTTCCAGGCCGCGCTTCTGCGCGAGCATCCGAGCCTGACCGAAGCGGGGTTGGCCAAGGCGCGCGAGTTCAATGCGCAGCGCTATTATTTCCAGGGCATCGGCCGATACGCGCCGGACGCCGCTTACGCGCGCGGCCTCGCCGACCTCGACGTCCTCGACGACATCGTTTCAGCCGGCGCCTATGTGCACGGAGCCGACCCGACGAGCGTCGACGCCGGCATCTACGGATTCATCGCCAACATCTATTTCTACGACATCGAAACGCCATTGAAGCAGATGGTTTCCGCCCGACCGAACCTCGTGCGCCACTGCCTGGCGGTCCATGAAACCGTGATGCGGGGATAGCTGGGCCTCGCACGCGCTAAGTCTCTACTGCGATTTCGTCGGCGGCCGATTTCAGACGGCCATCCGCACGATCACTCGCAGATGCGGTAGTTTGGCGTGGCGCCGTGCATGCCGGAGTCAAAATGCAGATGGGCTTCGTGAGCCGCATCCGCCCCGGGGCCGAGAACCGTGGTAAAGTAGCCGCAGGCCGTTGTCCGCAAAGCGCGTAGGAGGTCGCGCGCCGTTGGGATATCGGACGCTTGTGGCTTCACAGCGATGCGGCGATTGTCCGCCAACACAAACGCGGTGATGTCGATCGCATCACCCTTGGCGTGCTCGCTCGGAATCGCTCCCGGCTTGTCGTACCGCGCCCGGCAAGCGAAGGCTTGTCCGGCCTCGATCTGCATCAACTTCTGGCCGGTGAAGGCGAGGGTCAGCGGCGCGCCAACATCGCGCACCCAGCCGCTGAACTGCCGCCCGAAACTGCACAACATCGCGGGTTTGCGTGATATGCCGACGTCCCCGAACGGCGTCGCGACAGTTGCGAGTTTGATCGCGCCGGAGAGCTGGCAGCCCTCCTGCGTCAAGGCGCCCAGTTGCTCGAAGACAACGCCTCTGGAAGTTAGGTCGGAGACGCATTGGTCGTAGTCGGACGCGGTCATCCCGCTTATCGAAACGAGCGTCTTGGCGTTCTTGCCATTTGCGGCAGGCTCGTTGGGAGCCGACCCAGCGCCATTCGCTGGGGATACAGTCGAGGTCGAACCCGGTTGGCGTTTGGAGTCCGATCGAGGCTCCCCGCCGCCCGCCACTGAGGGCGACGGCGCAACAGGCGAGTCCTGGTCCCCAAGCCTCATAGTCGCTACGTCCTGAGACTTGGGAGCAGCGAGGGCGGCAGAGGTCGAAAGCGCGGCGAGAAGTATCACGGAGAGCCGACGGATCATCGCCAATCAACGCGTCCGAAATCGGCTTTGTTCCCCGCACGGGATACCGGGCGCGGTTAGAGCGCGCTGCGATGTGACAGAATCGGAGCCATTCCCCTCATCCCAAGGCGAATGCGCAGCATTCGTCCGCTCCCGCAAGCGGGAGAAGGGATTTACGCGGCGCCGGCGCCCCTCGCCCGCTTGCGGGAGAGGGTTGGGGTGAGGGTGGTTCAACCAAACTGCAGCACGCTCTAGCGCCTCGACGAGATCGCAGAACATAACAATTGGCCGGGACCCCTATCCCGCCGCCCGCTCGACCGTTTCCAGCAGCGCGCCGTCCGCCGATGTGACGATGCGCAGCGCGGCGCGGCGCACGAGATAATTGGCGTGGGCGAGCGCCTCGCTGAAGGCGAAGCCCATCTGATGCGGGTCGTCGATCGCGCGGCCGAACACCACCGGCACGAGGTCCGCGACCGATCGCGGACCCTTGGCGCAGGCTTGCAGAATGGCCCCGCAACGCGCCTCGTGATGCGCCGCGAGTTCGTCGATGCGCGTCGGCAGGCCGGTGAACGGCAGGTTGTGGCCTGGCAGCACGAGGACATCCTCGGGCAACGTCTGCTTCAGGCTCTCGAGCGAGCGCAGATAGATCCCGAGCGGGTCGCCGTCCGGATCCATCGCCTCGACGCTGATGTTGGGCGAGATCCTGGCGAGCGCCTGGTCGGCGCAAAGCAAGACGTTGTCCGCCGCGCAATAGAGCATCGCCTGCTCGGGGGAGTGGCCGCCGCCGGTCATCACGCTGAAGTCGCGTCCGCCGATGCGCAAGGTCTCGCCGGCGATCACGCGCCGGAACGTGCGCGGCAGCGGCGAGACCATGCGCAGATAGTAGAGGCCGCCGTTCAGCAGCAGTTGCGTATTGGACTCGCTCAGGCCATGCGAGTGATAGAAGCTGCGATAGGGTTCGGCGTTGAGCGCGCCGGGGTCGAGCCGAATGGCCAGCGCGACGAGATATTCCGTCTGGGTCGCAAGCAGCGGCGCCGCGAAGCGCTCGCACAGCCATCCCGCAAGACCGATATGGTCGGGGTGCGCGTGGGTCGCGATGATGCGCGTCAGGCGCTTGTCCCTGAGCGGCCCTTCGAACAGCGCATCCCACATCGCGCGGGTGGCGGCGTTGTCGATGCCGGTGTCGATCAGCGCATAGCCGCCCTCGTCTTCGACCAGATAGACGTTGACGTGATCGAGCCGAAAAGGAAGCGGCAGGCGCAGCCAGAAGATTCCCTCCGCCGCCTCGATCATTTCGAGCGACTTGGGCGGGTCGGCGAAGAGAAACTTTATCGGCATCGACATACCTGGAACCGCTGTCATTTGGTTGAACCGGACTCCTGCCGTCATCGCGAGCGAAGCGCGGCGATCCAGAGATCGTAGCATCAGCCGTTTGAGGCGCCCACGGAACCACTCGCGACTTGCTGGGGAGACCTCGATCGCTGGATTGCTTCGCTCCGCTCGCAAAGACGGTGTCACGCAACTGCAGAACGCCCTAAACGCTGCGAGGGCGCGACGCAAAGCCGCGCCCGCGGTTTTAGATCGGCGAGAGAACGTGGATCGCGCGATCGGCGATGATATCCTTCGTCTTGGCTCCATAGGCCGCCATATGGGGGGCGGCGGCGTGCGCCTTGAGCGCGTCGAGGCTCTCCCAGGTCTCGATGACGACGAAAACGTCCGGACCATATTGGGCGCCGGCGCCTTCCACGTCGACCACGCCCTGATATTCGATGCAGCCCGCTTCGGCGCGCACCGCGGGCACGTTGTCGCGAAACGCTTTGATAAGCTCCTCGCGGCGCCCAGCCTTGCAGGTAATGACGGCGACGACTCGAATCATGCATGCCTCCAACGGGGAAAGCCGCCATCGTCGCGCCGGAAGGCGGAAATTGCCAGCGGCGAATTTATTGACCGCGGCGCCGGCTTCGATCGCGTCGCACGTTCGCAGCCGGATGGTGTAGGATGCGCTCGGCGCCGTTCGCGGCGCCGGCACTGACAAACCGCGCCAAAGGGAGGACGCCGATGAGTTGGAACCCGTCGCTCGAGCCCGGCTGCCCCGACGCGGTCGGCGTCGATGCGATCGAGACGCTGATCGTCCCGCGCGCCCGCGACCTCGGCAGTTTCGAGGTGCGCCGCGCGCTGCCGGCGCCGAAGCGGCAGATGGTCGGGCCGTTCATCTTCTTCGATCAGGCGGGACCGGCCGAATTCGTTACGGGACAAGGGATCGACGTCCGCCCGCATCCCCATATCGGCCTCGCCACGGTGACCTATCTGTTCCGCGGCGAGTTTCAGCATCGCGACAGCCTCGGCACGAACCAGATCATCCATCCCGGCGCGGTCAACTGGATGGTGGCCGGGCGCGGCGTCACCCATTCCGAGCGCACCAGCGCCGAAACGCGCAGCGCGCCGCATAGCCTGTTCGGCATCCAGACCTGGGTCGCCCTGCCGGAAACGCAGGAGGATCAACCGGCCAGCTTCGAGCATCACGGCAAGGAGGCGCTGCCGGTTATCGAGGCCGACGGCGTGAGCCTTCGCCTGATCCTCGGCCAAGCCTATGGGCAGGCGGCGCCCGCCAGCGTGTTCTCCGAGACCTTTTACGCGGACGCCGCGCTCGCGCCCGGCGCACGCCTGCCGCTGCCGGACGATCACGAAGATCGCGGCGTCTACATCGTCGAGGGTTCAGTTTCGATCGCCGGCCAGACGTTCGAAGCCGGCCAAATGATGGTGTTCCGCCCCGGCGACCGCATCACGGTCGGGGCTGGCCCCGCCGGCGCGCGGCTTATTCTGCTCGGCGGCGCGACGCTCGGCGGCCCCCGCTATATCTGGTGGAATTTCGTCGCCTCGAGCCAGGAGAAGATCGAGGCGGCGAAGGAACAATGGCGCCGCGGCGAATGGGGCGCCGGCCTGTTCGACCTGCCCCCCGACGATCGCGAGGAATATATTCCGCTGCCCTAGACGATGCGGCGATTTGATAGACCCGCCGCACGGTCTCGATTCCTCAATTGCCGCGCGCTTTTGGCGAAAAACCGGCGTCCACCTTTTCGCCGCGCGCTCTTAAGCGAACGGAGCCGGCGATGACGAAAACGATCGACATCGAGAAGCGCACGTACGGAAACCAGGGCCTCTATGTCGCGCGCGTCGAAGGCGTCGACGGCGAAGCGCGTCTCGAATTCACGACGCGCAGCCGCGAGCTGGTGAGCGCGGATCACACGGAGGCGTCGGAGAGCATGCGCGGAACGGGCGTCGCCCTGGCGCTGGTCGAACGCCTGATCGCCGACGCGCGAAGCGAGGGTTTTAGGATCATTCCGCTCTGTCCTTACGTGCTCGCGCAATACAGGAGACATCCGGACTGGCGCGACGCGATGGCCGACGGGGCGTAGCGCGCCCCCTTTCTCGCCTCCAGGAGCACGAACTCAAGGGGCGAGTCCTTTGATGTTGACATCCAATGAAACCGGTTTCATTTTTGCCGATGAAACCGGTTTCATTCGTGCGCGTGGGATCGGCTTCGCAGGGAAGAACCTGTGGCCATCCAGCCGTCCCATACGCCTGCCCCGACCATCCGCCTCGTTGCGCGTGAGGCGGGCGTGTCGCTGGCGACGGTGTCGCGGGCCTTTTCGCAGCCCGATCTGCTGACGAAGGCCACTGTCGAAAAGGTTCGCCGCACCGCCGAACGCCTTGGCTACGTTCCCAATCAGGTCGCAAGAGCCCTCTCGACGGGGCGCGCCGGCAACGTCGCCCTCATCATGCCCGACGTCGCCAATCCCTTCTTTGCGGCGCTGATGCGCGGCGCGCAGGCTGAGGCCTACAAGCGCGGCTATGCGACCTTTCTCGGCGATTCCGACGAAACGGCGCACCTCGAAGACATCCTGCTGGGTAAGCTCGCCGCTCAGGTGGAGGGCTTCGTGCTGGCCTCGCCGCGGCTCGACGAACAGGTGATCCGCAAGCACGCCGCCCGCCGGCCGCTGGTCGTCATCAATCGCGATCTTGAAGGCATCGCGCGCGTGCTCGTCGACACGACCCCCGGCTTCACCGCCGCCGTCGACCTGCTCGCCGGCCTCGGGCACCGCGCCATCGCCTATGTCGGTGCGCCGGTCTCGTCCTGGTCCAGCCAGCAGCGCTCGCATGCGGCTGCGACGGCGGGCGCGGCGCACGGATTGCGGGTCGTCGAGATCGCTGCCGGGCGCCCGAGCCATGAGGCGGGACGGGCCTGCGTCGGCGAGCTGCTCGCGAGCGGCGCCACGGCGGCGCTGGCGGTCGACGACGTCGTGGCGCAGGGCATCATGGCCGGGCTCGCCGACAGAAACCTCTCCGTGCCGCGCGATTTCAGCGTCGTGGGCTGCGACGACGTCATCGCGTCGACGACCTATCCGCCCCTCACGACCGTCAACGCCCGCTGCGCCCTCGCCGGCGCCAACGCCGTCGATCTGCTGCTCGACGGTCTCTCGGCACCGCTGCCGCCGATGGAGCGCCATGTGATCACGTGCGAACTCGTCATCCGTGGTTCGACCGGCCCCGCGCCCTCACCTCCCCGCGCCAAGCGCGGCAAGACGACAGCCTCCAAACTTCGAGAGGCGGACCCCGCTCCACCCAGCAGGAAGAGACCATGATCGACGTCCACTACAGCGAATCCAAACAGGCGAACGGCAAAGCCGCCGCCGCCGCCGGCGCGGCCGCCATTCGCCATGCGATAGCCGACCGCGGCAAGGCCAACATCGTCGTCGCAACCGGCGCCAGCCAGTTCGAGATGATCGAGGCTCTGGTCGCTCAGCCGGACATCGACTGGTCGCGCGTCACCGCCTTCCACCTCGACGAATATATCGACATGCCCGAGACGCATCCCGCCAGCTTCCGGCGCTATCTCAAGGAGCGTTTCACCAGTAAGCTGCCGACGCTGGGCGCTTTCCATTTCATCCTGGGCGACGCGCCTGACCTCGAGGCCGAACTCGCCCGCATCAATGCGCTGATCGACGCGCACCCGATCGACGTGATGTTCGCTGGGATCGGCGAGAACGGCCACCTCGCCTTCAACGATCCGCCAGCCGATTTCGAGACGACCGTCGCCTTCAAGGTCGTGCCGCTCGATGAGCGTTGCCGGCGCCAGCAGTTCGGCGAGGGTTGGTTCCCGACCTTCGGCGATGTCCCGACCGAAGCGATCTCGATGACGGTCCAGCGGATCGTGTCGAGCCGCGTCGTCATTCTGACCGTGCCGGACGAGCGCAAGGCCGAAGCCGTCCAGCACGTTCTGGAAGGACCGGTCACCAACATGTGGCCCTCCTCGATCCTCCAGCAGCACCCGGCCTGCAGCGTTTTCCTCGATCGCGCCGCTGCGAGCAGGCTCAGCAAAAAGCCGACCGCCACCTGAACCGTCCCCGTCATTGCGAGCGGAGCGAAGCAATCCAGCAGCGCCGACGATCCAAGCGGAGAAATGGATTGCTTCGTCGCTACGCTGCTCGCAATGACGATCCAACGATATTGAACAACAACCACAGGGGAGAGAACGAATGCCTAATGTGAGCTGGAAATCCATCCTGTCGACGGCGGGCGCCGTACTCGTCTCGACGACCTTCGGCGCCATGGCCGAGCCGGTCGCCATCAATGTCATCGACGTCGCCGGCGACCTTCAGATCAGCCAGCCGGCGCTGGAAAAGTTCCAGGCCGCACATCCCGACCTGGTGTCGAAATTCGTCTTCACCCAGGCCACGGCCCCGGAGCTCGCTGGCAAGCTCAAGGCGCAGCAGGACGCGGGGCGCGTCGACATCGACTTCGTGCTCACCGGCAATGACGCGCTCGCCGCCGGCATGGACCAGGGCCTCTGGCTGCAAATCCTGCCGAAATACGCCGACAAGTTTCCCAACCTGAAAGACCTGTACGCGCCCGGCGCCTATGCGATGCAGGAAATGGCTCGCAACCAGGCCTTCGTCATCGACTGGTATCCCTCCGGCCCGCTGCTCGAATATGCGCCCGACCGCGTGAAGGACGTGCCGGACACGCCGGAGAAGCTGCTCGCCTGGTGCAAGGCCAATCCGGGCCGCTTCATGTATGCGCGCCCGGCCAATTCCGGCCCGGGCCGCACCTTCGTGATGGCCCTGCCCTATCTGCTCGGCGACAAGGATCCGATGGATCCGATCCACGGCTGGGACAAGACCTGGGCCTATCTGAAAGAGCTCGACGGCTGCATCGAATACTACACCGCCGGCACCACGGCCTCGATGAAGGAACTCGCCAACGGCACGCGCGACATCATCGCGACGACGACCGGCTGGGACATCAACCCGCGCTACCTCGGCATCGTGCCGGAGGAGTACAAGGTCGCCTCGTTCAAGAACTTCCACTGGGTCGGCGACGCCAACTACATGGCGATCCCGAAGGGCGTACCGGAGGCGAAGCTGAAGGTCGTGATCGAGTTGATGGCGTACCTGCTCAAGCCCGCCCAGCAGGCCTACATGTATGACCACGGCTACATGTATCCGGGCCCCGCCATCAAGGGCGTGACGCTCGACATGGCCCCGGCGGACAGCCAGGACACGATCAAGAAGTTCGGCCGGCCCGAATATGCGGCCCTGATCGCCAACAACCCGATCGAGCCGCCGCTCGACGCCAAGCCTCTCGTCGCCATGTTCGACAAGTGGGACCGCGAGATCGGCGCGGCCAAGATGCAGAAGTGACGGATGTCCGGCGGGCCGCCTCTAGAGCGAATGGCGTTTGGTTCGAACCAGCGCCGTCATTGCGAGCGCACGCAATGACGGTTCAACCTGATTGCAATTCGCTCCTGACGCGGCCCGCCGAGCATCTCGAATATCCCTCCAAATCAGCAGGACCCTAGGGCGATGGCGATAGCTTCCGCCGACTTTCGCGAACTGCGGCTCGAGCGCATCAGCCGGAACTTCGGCGCGCACAACGCGCTGAAGGAAATCAGCCTGACCGTGAAGCGCGGCGAGTTTATCGCTCTGCTCGGTCCCTCGGGCTGCGGCAAGTCGACGGCGCTCAATTGCCTGGCCGGCCTGCTGCCGCTGAGCGAGGGAGCGATCTGGCTCGACGAGCGGCGCATCGACACGCTGAAGCCCGAGGAGCGCGGCTTCGGCATGGTCTTCCAGAACTATGCGCTGTTCCCGCACATGGATGTGCGCCGCAATGTCGGCTTCGGCCTCAAGATGCACGGCGTCTCGAAGGCTGAGGCCGCGCGCCGGGTGGACGAGGCGCTTGGCGTCGTGCGCCTCGCCTCCCAGGGCGCCAAGCTGCCCGGCCAGCTTTCCGGCGGCCAGCAGCAGCGCGTCGCAATCGCCCGCGCCATCGCGGTCGAGCCGCCGCTGGTGCTGATGGACGAACCGCTGTCCAATCTCGACGCCAAGCTGCGGCTGGAGATGCGGGCGGAAATCCGCCGCATCCATCGCCTGCTCGGCTCCGCGACCATCTACGTCACGCATGACCAGGACGAGGCGCTTTCGCTCGCCGACCGCATCGTCGTGCTGCGCGATGGCGCCGTCCGCCAGATCGGCGCGCCTGAGGACCTCTATCGGCGGCCGCTGGACGCCGACGTCGCCGAGTTCATGGGCTTTCGCAACGCGTTTCCTGGCCGGGTGACGCGCCGCGAGGGCGCCGAAGTCGAGGTCGATTGCGGCTTTGCCAGCCCCGTCCGCGGCCAGCCGGTCGACGTGAAAGACGGCGCGGGCGTCATGGTCGCCATCCGTCCCGCCGATCTCGTTCCTTCGCCCGACGGCCCGATCGACGCCGAGGTGACGGGCATGGAATATCGCGGCGAAGCCTATTACGGCACGGCGACGGGCGCAGGCGGCCAGGAACTGTTCTTCCGCGCCGACAGGGCGCTCGGCGTCGGCGAGACCGTGCGCCTGGGCGCGCCGGCGGATCGCACGCTCGTCTATGCGGCGGGGGGCGCCCGATGACGCCCGCGCCGCGGCGCCGCAGACTCGCCGAGCGCGGCTTCGACGGCGTCACGCTGCTGGTGCTGCCGGCCGCGCTGTTCGTTCTGCTGGTCTTCGTCTACCCGTTCCTCTACGGGCTGGCGCTCTCCTTCGCGCCGAAACAAGGCGGCTGGCTGAACAACTATGTCCGCTTCTTCTCAGACCCCTACATGTACGGCACGATCCGGCTGACGCTGCGGCTCGCCGTGCCCGTCACGCTGCTGAACATCGCGCTGTCCGTGCCGATCGCGATGCAGGTGCGCCATATGCGCCATCAGCGGCTCCTCACCACAATTCTGGTGCTGCCGATCACGCTCGGCACGGTGCTGGTGGCGGAGGGTCTGCTGAACTATCTCGGTCCGCAGGGCTGGCTGAACCGCACGCTGATCTTGTTCGGCCTGCTCGCCCATCCGATCCGGCTCGTGCACAATTACGTCGGCGTGTTCATCTCCCTGGTGATCACCGGCTTCCCCTTCACCTTCCTGCTCACGCTCTCGATGGTCTCGGGCATCGATCCGGCGCTGGAGCAGGCCGCGGCGACGCTGGGCGCCAGAGCGCGCCACCGCTTCCGCCATATCGTGCTGCCGCTGATCGCGCCGGGGCTCGCCGTCACCTTCTGCCTCGCCTTCGTCGACGCCTTTTCCGTGTTCCCCTCGGCGGTGATGCTCGGCGCCCCGGCGGGCGAGACGCGCGTCATCTCCTTCGCCGCGGCGCAGGCGGCCTTCGAGCAGTACGACTACTCCTACGCCTCGGCGATCGCGATGATCATGGCGGTGGTGCAGTTCGGCTTCGTCGGTGTGGTCCTGGGCCTGCGCAGCCTCGTCTACAAAGGCCCGGTCGGCGGCGGAAAGGGTTGACGACCATGAACAGCGTGCTCGAAAAGCTCTGGCGGACGTTGGTCCGGGCCTTCATCGCCCTCTTCGTGATCAACGTGCTCGCGATGATCGCCACCGTCGTCGTCAATTCCTTCGGCACGCGCTGGCTCAATTCCTGGCTGCCCGCCGCCTTCACCGTCCGATGGTACGCTTCGGCCTGGAACGAGTTCCAGCTCAGCGACGTGCTCGTCGTCACCTTTGAGATCGCGGGCGTGGTGGTGCTGCTGTCCGCGCTGATCGGCGTGCCCGCCGCCTATGCGCTGGCGCGCCGCAATTTTGCCGGCAAGCCGCTCGTGATGCTGCTCTTCCTTCTGCCGTTGGTGGCGCCGCCGATCACCTTCGGCGTGCCGCTGGCGACCGTGCTCTACAAGGTGGGACTGGCCGGCACGATGTGGGGCGTGATCGTCGCCAATCTCGTGCCGACCGTGCCCTTCACCGTTGTCCTGATGATCCCCTTCGTCGAGCAGATCGACCCGCGCGTCGAAGCGGCGGCGCGCGTGTTCGGCGCGGGCACGGGCCGGCTCTTCATCCATGTGCTGCTGCCGCTGCTGCTGCCGGGCATCCTCGCCGCGACGCTGCTCGCCATGGTGCGCACCGTGTCGATGTTCGAGCTGACCTTCCTCACGGCAGGCCCGACCAGCCAGACCCTCGTCGTCGCGCTCTACTACTCCGTCTTCGCGGCGGGCGTGCGCGCCGGCCAGTCGATCGACGCCATGGCGGTGATCTATATGCTCAGCACGCTGATCTGGCTCCTCGTGGCGCTGCGCTTCGTCAACCCGACGCAGATCGTGGCGCGGGTGAAGAAGGCGCAGGCGTGATCTTAAAAAACGCGCTCCCGAAACGGGGCGCATGTCTTTGCATGCAATGCTGCGGCCGGCGCTCAGGACCAAGAGCGCGCTGCGATGTGACGGAATCAGGGTTGCTCCCCTCATCCGGCCCTTCGGACCACCTTCTCCCGCAAGCGGGAGATGGGATTTACGCGGCGCCGGCACCCCCTCGCCCGCTTGCGGGAGAGGGTTGGGGTGAGGGTGGTTCAATCACACTGCGGGACGCTTTGGTCTAAGCGTCGCAGTGGTCACACGCCGGCGGCTTGCTCCGGCGAGGGCGTCCGCTCCGTCATCCGGCGTGCGCGCTCGCCCGGCAGCATCCGCCACATCACGTCGTCCTTCAGCACGACCTGATGAAAGATAGCGGCGAGCGCGTGGCCGCAGGCGAGGATGATGATGGCCCAGCCGACCCACTCGTGAATGCCGCCGACAATCTCGTGCGCGGGCTTCGACCAGGGCTCGAAAGGCGGAGGGATCAGGAGCCCGAAGAAGCTCATCGCCTCGTCCCCCGACCATCGTAAAAGGAAACCGAGCACGCCCTCCGCCGCGAGCAGGCCGTAGAGCAGCCAGTGCATGCCCTTAGCCAGTCCCTCGGCTGGACCGGTCCACGCGCGGCGTACGCGATGGCCGGGAGAGAGTCGCCAGACGATGCGCGTCACAACGATCGCAGCGAGCAGGATGCCGAACGACATGTGCGCGACGATCATCAGGTGGCGCGTCGGCCGCGGCGCAAAGCCCCAGGTCTGGGATATCGCGAATTGCGCCACCACCAACAGCGCCGTCAGCCAGTGCAGCAGGATTGCGAAGTCGTCGTAGCGAGTCCGGCCGTCGCGGGCGGCCCCCCGCAGGACCTTGACAGCGGCGTTGCTTATTTGAGGCGGCATTGTCCCTCCCGTGCCTGGCTCAAAGAAACCACCAGGGCCCGTTTACGTCGAATTGCTTACGCGGCGGCTGGATTGCTTTGCTACGCTCGCAACCGGCTCCATGACCCGGCGTCAGTCTGGCTCGCCTTGATAATAGTTTTCATCATCACGATGGTGATAAGGCCTCCAATCATATGGCGGGCCCCCCTCGTCGTGATGATGGCGGTGGCGATAGCAGTAGCGCGGCTGATCGGGGATCGGCTCGCCGCTCGTGTTGAAGCAGCATCCGTCCGGCCTACAGAGCGTGCGAGCGGAAGCGCTTGGAGCGCCGAGCAACGCCGCCGACAAGGCCGCGAGGGCGACCAACACAGAACTTCGAGCGATGATCATCAGCACCTCCTTGTCGGGATTATATGTTTTCTTATCATGACATTACAATTCGCCACCGATACGAATCGGTAATCGAGCCGTCATGTTTTGGCCAAGAACTTTAGGCTCCTCGGGTGAGCGCTGATGCGCTCGCCGCGGCCTCTTGCACTATCTCGGAAGGAAGGAAACCGGCGTTGTGCAAAATGCTCTATGGTTGGCGCATGTTCCGGCGAATTGGATACCGGTTCGCCGAGAAGACCATGCGGCACTAAAGGACTTGCTCTAGTCGCTTTCACCTTTCGGGAGAGGTGCGGATGGCAGTTCGACCACACTGGATTGGATTTGCCTGCGCGGTTTCAGCAGCGACAGTGGCGATTGGGCTTACGGCCCGGAGCGTCGCGGCGGCGCCGGCCGCGGCGTCAACCGTCAGCACATCGGCGGAGAGCTTGGCGCTTGCCGCACACGAAATGCAGACCGGACGTTTCCTCTACGCCGTCAATCAGACAGCGGCCACAGGGGGGTCGATATCGGTCTACGACATCGATGCGGGACATCGCCTTGTTAAGACTATCGAGACTGTTCGGGACGTGGACGACGTCAGGGGCGTCGCCGCCAGCATGGCGACTGGCCGGCTCTACGTGGCCTACCGCACCCGCTCCGGCGCCGGGATGATCTATTGCCTTGATGTCTACGATGATGCGGTGCTCTGGAATCGGGCCATCGATCCCGATGTCGACCGGCTGGCGATTCATCCGGGCGGGCAGCTCTTGTACGCTCCAACCTATGAAGGCCGCTCGGCCGACTTTATCAACGTCCTGGACGCCAGCACCGGCGATGTCATTCGCAAGGTGCATTTCTCCAATCGATCGCACGACACCCTGTTCCCGGTGTCTGGACCGCTGTTTCAGGAGACCAAGGCCGAGGACGGAAGCGGGAAGTACCTCTATACGATCGATCCGCAGAGCTATGCGGTCTCGCGCATTGGCCCTTACGCCGGCATTCTCGGACCCTACGCGGTCGATGGCGTGAGCCGCTACGTGGTAAACAACGTGACCGGCCTGTGGGGGATGCAGGTCGCCGAGCTCGACAGCGGCCGTATCGTCACAGCCAGATTTACGGAGCATCCGTCCGGCGAGCCCGGGCTGCTGCACGGGATTGGGTGGACGCCCGACCAGCGCGAGGTGTGGCAGAGCAGCAGCGCGGGCGATCCGCACATCTATGTATGGAACATGCGCGATCCGATGGCCCCGGTCCTGGCGGGGCGCGTCAGCATGAAGAGCCGCCGCGGGGCGCACTGGATTACCTTCGACATCGATGGCGACTACGCCTATGTTGCGCCCAACAAGAGCAGCGATGACGCCACCGAGATATTCGACGCTCACACCCACAAGTCCGTGGGGGTGATTGGGTCGTCGGAGGAGATGATCGAGATCGATTTCACCGACGGCAAGGTCAGCCGCGTCGGCGATCAGTATGGCGTCGGGCGCGTCGGACGCGCTTCGACGAACTGAAGGCCGCGAGCAAAGCCGCATATCCGTTCCAGTTGCTTTGTAAACGAAGCGTCGCAAACAGCTCGTATTGGCGCCCCTTCCTGTCGCTTCCCATCCCCAATTGCGGGGGAGATAAGACGCTCCCGGCGGCCTAGGTTTGGGACTGTCGGCAGGCAGCGCCCCCCTGCCATGCCGCGTAAGCGGGCATCCAGGGGGCAAAGGGCGAAGGCCAGCGGCGGTTGTCTGGACCCCCGCTTTTCGCGGGGGTGACAGCAGCGTTGCGTGTCAGCGAATGGCCGCGAGCGCCTCATCCGGCAGGCGTTCGAGGGCGCGCATGACGCCGCGCAGTTCGCCCAGCCCCTTCATGCGGCCGGCGGCGGTGTAGCCGGGGTTGCCTGCCCGGTCCGAGACGAGATCGGCGAGCATGCGGTGGCCGTGATCGGGCCGCAGCACGATCTTCCTGTCCTCGGACCGGCGCCGGTTCTCGGCGATCAGCACGGCGAGGACGGCCGGAATGTCGGCGTCGCCGTCGAGATGATCGGCCTCGTGGAAGCTGAGCTGGTCCGTGTCCCGCCGAATCGCCCTCAGATGCGTGAAGTGGATCCGGGCGGCAAAGCGCTTCGCCATGGCGGCGAGATCGTTGTCGGCGCGCACGCCGAGGCTGCCGGTGCACAAGCACATGCCATTGGCCTCAGAGGGAACCGCGCGGAACAGCGCGTCGTAGTCCGCTTCGGTCGAAGCGATGCGCGGCAGGCCGAACAACGCCCGCGGCGGATCGTCCGGGTGCAACGTCAGGCGCACGCCGAGCGTCTCCGCCACCGGCGCCACCGCTTCGAGAAAGGCGATGAGATTGGCGCGCAGGGTTCCAGCGTCAATCCGCGCATAGGCGGCGAGAATGTCGCGGAACTCATCGAGGTTCAGCCCGGTCGTGGTGCCGCCGGGCAGCCCGGCGAGCACGTTGCGGGTGAGAAGCGCGACATCCGCTTCGCTGAAGCTGTCCGCCGTCTTGCGCGCATCGACCTGTTGGTCGCGGCTATATTCGGCCTCGGCGCCCGGGCGCTTCAGGACATAGAGATCGAAGGCGGCGAAGCGCCGCTGATCGAACCTGAGCGCGGCGGCGCCGGTCGGCAGCGGCCAGTCGAGATCGGTGCGCGTCCAGTCCAGCACCGGCATGAAATTGTAGCAGACGACGCGGGGGCCGCCGGCGGCGACCGCCTCGAGACTGGCGATCCAGGCGTCGATGGCGGCGCGCGCCGCGCGGCCCTCGCGCTTGATCTCGTCGGCGACGGGAATGCTCTCCACCACCGACCAGCGCAGCGGCGTGCGTCCGCTCGCGCCGTCTTCGATGATGGCGCGGCGCTCCTCCACCTGTTCACGGGTCCAGGCGACGCCCGGCGGAACCGAATGGAGCGCGGAGACGATGTCAGTCGCCCCGGCCTGCCGCGCATGGTCGAGCGTCACCGGATCGCTCGGGCCAAACCAACGCCAACCCTGTCTCATCGTCCTACCTCCTGCTTGAACGCGAATTGCGCGACGGCCGCATCACGCGGCCCTTCCCTTGCGGCGCGCCGAGCGGAGCGGCGACGGCGCGGGTTTGTCGCCCGGCGCCGTCCGCGCGTCGGCCTCGAAATATTCGGGGCGCGCGCGCAAGAGCTCGTCGAGGCCCGGCAGCACGTTGCCCAGATGCGCCGCCATGGCGCGATCGGCAGCCTCGGGATCGCGCGCGGCGAGCGCGTCGAGGATCGCCCGGTGCTCTTCCATCACCATCTCGCGGCGACCGGAGATCGGCAGATGCAGCACGCGGCAACGGTCGACCTGAACCTTCTCCTGCCGGGCCACTCGCCAAAGATTGGGATGGCCGGACAAAATGGCGATACGGCGATGAAAATGCTCGTCCTCGGCATGGAAGCCCGGCCAATCGCTCGCCCGCTCGCTCGCCTGTTGGCGCTCGAGGATGAGCCGCAGTTCGGCGATGTCGACGTCCGTGACCTTGGCCGCCGCACGCTGGACCGCGACGCGCTCCAGCGCCTCGCGGATCACCATGCCGTCGCGCAACGATTCGACGCTGATGCGCGAGACGAAAGTGCCGCGCTGGGGGAAAATGTCGATCAGCCGTTCGTCTGCGAGGCGAAGCAGCGCCTCGCGCACCGGCGTTCGGCTCACGCCGTAGCTCTCGGCCAGCTCCTTCTCCGAGACGGGGAGGCCGGGCGGCATTTCGCCGCCAGCGATGCGGTCGCGAAGCCACTGGGCGATGCGCGCCGAGGCTGGGATGGCGCGCAGCGTCGCCCCCGTGATCGGGGAAGACCGAAGCCTCGCCTCTGCACGCTTCGTGGTTGGCATACCGAACTGATATATTACCATATGACGTAATGCAAACCATCGGCGGGCGATGACCGACCTTCCCCATCCGCGTTCCGGACAGAGTTCGAGCGCCTCGGCTGCCTCCAAATGAACGGGCTCGCCGCGACGTTCGGCGTCGCGACAGGCGACCGTTCGGCAGAGCTGGCGGCCTGGCTGACGGATCGCTTCATTCCCCAATGGATCGAACGAACATGCCTGCCCGGCCGGCGCGACGCAGCCGGCAAGCCCACAGCGGATCCGCGTCCGCTATGGCCGACCATCGAGCTGCTGCGGGCTTCGCTCGCCGCTGAAGCGCTCAAGCGCGACTTCAATTGCAGCCGCCTGATCGACACGACCCTCGACATCATCTTCGAGCATGCGATGGATAGGGCGACGGGGCTTTGGAACAACACGTTCGACGAGGAAGCGCGCGTTCGGAGCGATGTTGTCCCGACGCGGGTCCTCTACCATATCGTTCCGTGCTTCATATCGTATGCAAGCCGGAATGTTCGATCGTAAGCGGTCAGAGCTTCACACTGCATCCCAACCCCGACCGCGAGCGAGAGTCACAGGTACGGATTGCCGCGGCGCCAGAGCCACGGATGGATCTCGGAGGAGGCGAAGAGGCCTGCCTGGACGTAGGGATCGCGGCTCAGGAACGCCTCGACCGCTTGAGCCGTCTCGGCTTCCAGCACCAGCAGGGAGCCGCATTCGCCGCCGTCGGGGGAGAGCAGCGGGCCGGATTGAAGAACGCGCAGCCCGGGCGCGGCGGCGTCGAGATGGGCCATGTGTCGCGTCTTGGTCTGGGCGCGAAGCTCCGACAGACCCGGCTTGTCCTTGGCGATCACGGCGAAAAACATCAGCTTGGCTCCTCCGACGTCGATGGCCGAGGCCCCGGTAGGTTCGTGGAACGAACCTTCCGCCGGAGCCTCGCCGCGTCCTATCGTTAGCTTAGCGCGGGCGCCGCGGCGACCCGCTCACGTTCGGTCTCCGCTCACGCCCGAGGCGGTATAATTTTCTCGGCGCGAAGCCGCTCGAACAGATCCGTGAACGAACGCTCCGTGACTTGGATCGCCTCGAAGCCGAAGAGACGGCTCTTGGTCATGTCCGTGAAGGTCTCGAGTGCGCGCCCCAGATCGGCGTCGGAATGCCACCAGGAGGCCAGCGTGCCCAGCGGATAGGGCTGCAGACCGTGTTTCGCGACGATGCGGTCCCAGGTCGCCTCATGTCCGGCCATCTGCTCGGCGAGCGGCGTGGGATGGCCGGGGTACTCCCCGACCTCGACCCCGAGGTCGGCGGCGAGCGCGGCCCAGAGACGCCGCCAACGAAACACGTCGCCGTTGGTGATGTTGAAGGCCTGATTGTAGGCGGTCGGCGTCGTCGAGGCCCAGAGCAACTGCTTCGCCAGGATCCGGGCGTCGGTGACGTCGGTCACGGCCTCGTATTGCTGTGGCGTGCCGGGGAACAGGAACGGGCGCCCCGTCTCCCGGCAGATCGCCGCGTAGACGGCCAGCGTCACGCCCATGTTCATCGCGTTGCCGAGCGCCCAGCCGATCAGCGTATGGGGGCGATGCACCGACCAGGCGAAGCCGTGACGCGCCGCCTCGGCGTAGAGGATGTCCTCCTGCACGTAGTAGAAGTTCTGGTACGGCAGGCGCGGCTGGTTTTCCCGGAACGGCGTGTCGGGCTTCACCTTGCCGTAGGATTCGAACGGCCCGAGGTAGTGCTTGAGGCCCGTCACCAGGGCGATATGCTCAGGCTTCGACCGGGCCGTGACGCCGTCGATGAGGTTCTGCAGCATGGCGCCGTTGATCCGGCAGTTCTCCTCCTCGGTGTCCTGACGCGCCCAAGTGCAGAAGTAGACGTGGCTGACGTCGATCTCGGCGAGCGCCGCCTTGGTCTGTTTGGCGTCGAGCAAGTCGGCAGCCACGGGTTTCACGCCCGATCGGTCCTGTGGGGGCCGGCGGGCGAGCCCGTAGACGGTCCACCCCTCGGCGACCAGCAGGTCGGCGACGTTGCTGCCCGATATGCCGGTGACGCCGACGACGAGCGCGTTCTTGCGTGTCATGATGGTTCCTCTATTCGATCGCTTGCGGCGGATGGCGCAAAGCGCCTTTCCCGCCGACTTGAGCCTGCACGTAGCATTCGGGCGCCGGCGCCGCCATGCTCATCGGGGCGTGGTCGGGTCGCGCCGTCACGCTGTCGTTAGGTTGCACCAGACCCCTGTCGTCATCGCGAGCGAAGCGCGGCGATCCAGAGATCGAGGCGTCGGCCGACCGACGCGCTAGCGGTACGACTCGCGACTTGCTGGCGAGACCTCGATCGCTGGATTTGCTTCGCTCCGCTCGCAATGACGGTTCCACGTAACTGCAGAAAGCTCTAAGCCTGGCGACGTGCCGGTTCCGCGACGAGCTTGCGAATGAGCGCCGCGGCGGCGCGGACCCGCTCCGGAACGGCTGTCGCGATGCCGAACAGCAGGCCGGGCCTCGCCGGCCCGAGATAAAAGTCGGACAGCGCCTGGATCCCGAAGTTTTGATGCCGCAGGGCCGACGCGACGGCCCGGTCGTCGATGTTTTCGTCGCGGAACCAGGCCGCAAGCTGCAGGCCACCGTCTGCTTCGCCGACCCGAAGGAGGTCGTCGCAGTCACGGCGCAGGATCTCGGCGGTCGCCGCCATCCGGGCGGCATAGAGCGGCGTCATTCGGCGGATATGAGCGCGAAGCCGTCCCTCACGGATGAAATCGGCGAGCGCGGCCTGAACATGGACCGGGGTGGTCGAGCCGCGGAGCGCGAAGTCCTTGATTGCGGGCCCGAGCAGCGGCGGCGGCAGGATCGCATAGGCGACCCGAAGCCCCGGCGCGAGCACTTTCGAAAAGGTGCCGATATAGGCGACCGACCCGCTGCGATCGATGCCCTGAAGGGCCGCGATCGGACGCGAGCCGTACCTGAACTCGCTATCGTAATCGTCCTCGACCACGATGGCGCCCTCGCTCTGCGCCAGACGGAGCAAAGCGAGCCGACGGGACAGGCTCAAGGTGGCCCCGCTCGGATATTGATGCGAGGGCGTGACGTAGATAAGCCGCGGCCGCGGCCCGCGGCCATTGGCCACGTCGAGGCCGCCGCCGTCACAAGCGACCGCAACCAGCCGCCAGCCCGCGTCCCGGAGCAAGGCCTGCGCCTTCGGATAGCCGGGATCCTCGATCCAGCAAGTGGGTTCCCCTGGCCCCGCGAGATCAGAGACGAGGCGCGCGACCAGCGCGATGGCCGCCGCCGCTGAGGGAAGAATCACGACCTGATCGGCGGAGGCCAGAACACCCCGCGTCTCCGTGACATGGGCCAGGATCGCGGAGCGCAGCTCCGGCAGGCCGGCCGGGGCGCCGTAGCCGAGATCGTGAATCCGGAGAGCGCGGGCGCGGGCGGCGAGGCAGCGGGCCCAGACTGCGTCGGGGAATTCCGAGAGGTCCGGGATGCCGGGATGCAGGTCGCGGCTCGGCTCAAAAAGACCCGACGAAAGGATAGCGGATTGTCGGGGCGAACTTGCCGCCGCGCGCGGCGGCTGGGGCAAGCTCGCCACGCGAGTCGCCGATCCCGCCGCGGCGATAAGAAATCCTTCCGCGAGCAGCCGTTCGTAGGCGCCCACCACCGTCGAGCGCGCGACGCCCAGTCCGGCCGACAGCGCCCGCGAGGAGGGGAGCTTTTGGCCGGACGCCAGCCTGCGCTCCAGGATGTGGTCGCGGATCGCCCGATGGATCTGGCCTTCGAGGTCACCGGCGGCGCGCTCGAGAACGAGCCAGCTTGTCGACGATCGTGTCATCGAGCCAATTAACTGGTCTGCTGATTTCTCCGCAAGCGGCCGGTCCGAACAGACCTGACGGCGGGTACCTGTCGACCCGAACGAGAGGAGATCACAATGTCCGGCGCGCCCGTCGAGAGCGACTATCCCACCACCGAGCGGAGCCGGCTGCGGCGCCTTTACCAGCGCGGCAGTCATGCACGCGCCGACGTCTACGCCATTCTGGACGCGGCTCCGCTCTGCCACGTCGGCTACGTCATTGACGAACAGCCCTATGTGACGCCGACCCTGCACTGGCGCGAGGGAGACCGCGTCTATTGGCACGGATCGGCGGCGAGCCGCTTCCTACGCGAAGCTGACGGCGCGCCGGTTTGCCTGACCTGCAGCCTGATGGACGGCTATGTGCTCGCCCGCTCGGCCTTCAACCATTCGGTCAACTACCGCTCCGCCATGGTGTTCGGGCAAGCGCATCTGATCGAAGATCCCGAGGAGACCCGGGCGGCCCTGCACCGATTCACTGAGAGCCTGTTTCCCGGCCGTTGGCGGCAGTTGCGGCCCATGACCACCCAGGAGCTGAAAGCGACCGCAGTGCTCTGGATGGAAATCGACGAGGCCACCGCCAAGGTGCGCGCCGCCCCGCCAGGGGATGCGGACGAAGCGGATGTGCCGGTCTGGGCGGGCGTGCTGCCGGTGCAGACGACGCTCGGCGCCGCCCAACCCGCGCCGGAACTGCCGAGCGGCATATCGCTTCCCGAGGCGCTCGCCACGCTCATCGGATCCGGCCGCGTTCGGTAGTGGGCAAGACCAAACGCTTGACCCACGTTGTCGGGCGGGCGACCTAATCCGTCCGCTCGTCTCCATTTTGAACGCCGCCGGAGTCGCGGTCGAATAGTCAGCAAGGTGGATAGGGGGAATATCCGCAATAGGTCGGCGATGTATAATACGGATACGCCGAAGCCGCCGCAGCGCCGGCTGCGACGCCGACCGCTGCGCCAGCGACAACGCCGCCGCGGTAATACGCGCCACCGTAACCCCCACCGCGATAGCCGACGCCGCCTCCGGGGCCGCGAACCGCTACGTTGCCGCGAGGACCTCGAACAGCGGCGCCGCCGCCGGGACCGCGAGCAAAACCACCGCCTCCACCACCACGAAAGCCACCGCCACCGCGCCAGGCAAATCCGTCCGACGCCACAGTCGCCGCCATGATTATGCTAAGGCATGCCAACAGAAGGAGGCGTTTCATAACTTATCCCCCCCGCTCTGTGGTGTCATCGCGCCCTTCTTCAACTCGATTTCCTGCGCCCCGGCCGGCGGCTGAAAAACGAAATCCGTGTCCGACGGGTGGGCCGAGAAGTTCCAATCGGAAAACTCGGCGATGAAGCTCGGCTGCCCCGGCAACAAGCGGTAGGTCACGATGAGTCGTCGCGGCTCCGCCTGCTCGGTCTTGTCGAGCCAAACCTCCAGGTCGACATCGCCCGATTGCTGGAAGAACAGGTGACGGTAAGGCTTGCCGTCGATGGTGACGGTGTTGACCTCTCTCCCGCTCGTCACACCTGACAGGAACGACTTGCCGGGATCACTGTCGAGGAAATCGGCGAGCGGAAACTCGACCCCCAGTCGGTCCGATACCTCGTCCAACGTCGCCTGAATATTATTCGGGGCGTCAATCGTCGCGTACTTGTTCTGACCAACCCCGAAGATCGTGACCTTTTTGCCGTCGTAAAGCAGGTCGTTCGTCCCGTCGTCCCCGGTCGCCTTGACGGCCAGTCGGTCGGGCCGGTGCACCATCACGTTCATGGAGTGAAAGATGTGGAGCGGCTGACCGGTGTCGTCCTGATAGACCCGGATCGTCTGGGCCTGAAATGAAAATTCATTCGCCGACAGCGTCTTGCCCATTTGCTGTACCGCGGCGCTGGCTTCTGCGCTGATTCCGGGCGCGACCTTGGCGGGTTCGTCGGCGCGCGCGGCGGATAGCAACCCTACAACGCCGCACGCGAGCAGGCCCACGGCAGTCTTGGTGCATCGCGATGTCATGATCACCTCCCCTGACAGCCGTCGCGCGCAACACCTCCATGCGGGCGGCGGCAATTAACTCTGGCTTGAGGCGTAAGCGAAGCGGACAGGGCCTTCACGTCGAACGACGCGAAATCGGGACTGTGTGGGTCAGGCTGCCGCGGACATCAATGTCGGATGGGTTAGAAGGGCGAAATCGTTAATCCAGGGGCAAATTCCGCTCTACGCCTCATCTCGCGCAGCGAGATATACTTCACAACGTGACAGCAGACTAAGTGTAAATTAAGTGTGAAGTGGGGCCGGAATTGGTCCGGCACACTGGAGGCCTCGCCGACCCCGATCCGAGTGGACCCGCGGCTGTTTCAGCGATCAATCTTTGGGGACCCGCAACATTGTTGAGCGCACGGCGAAGGTCGCCTTTGGGTCGATCCCGGCCGTTGCCTCAACCTGTCTGTTGGCGTCACCCGCCGGTGAGCAGAGCGAAATCAAACCGCTTCTGCGAAACAGCGACCACGCCCCATGTTTTTTGCTTGATACAGAAGCCCGTCCGCTCTGCTGAGAAGGTCGTCGAGGTCTGATCCGTCTCTGCTAAGCGCGATGCCGATGCTGCAACCTATCGTCACGAGGGCATTGCCGGTAAGATAGGGCTGCTTGATTGTGGTTGTAAGCCGCCGCGCTAGGTCGGAGGCATCTTCGGTCAGATTGTTAGATGTCGAAGGAAGAAGGACTGCAAACTCGTCCCCACCGAGTTCGGGCGACGCGGGCGAGCGGAGGCAGACAGATTTGGATGCGGGCGGCAACTTGGCGGAGGAGGTTGTCACCTTGACTGTGCCCACGGGTATCGTTCACTGCCTTGAAGCCATCGAGATCGAGATATAGGAGAGCGACGCCGTTCTCACGTCTACCGCGTACCATTTCGGCGTGAATTTCGACGAGCCGTCTCCTGTTGGGCAACCCCGTTAAAAAATCGTGTCGAGCTAAGTGGGCAATCTCGTTGGTGCATCTCACAAGTTCGATTTCGCGCGCCTTGGCTTCGAAAAGCTCGACCGCCGTCGAAGCGAGGTCGCTCAGAATGCGGCGGCTTTCCTCGGAAAAGCTCGAATCTGGCTTTACATCGAGCACGCACAGCGAGCCTATCGCGACACCGGTCGGCGTGATGAGGGGAGCGCCCGCGTAGAAGCGGACATGAGGTGAGGCTTTTACGACCGGTGCGTCGACGAACCGGCTGTCAGCAACTGCATCGGGCACAACGAATACGTCCTGGCCGCGAATTGTTTCTTCGCAAAATGCCATGCTGCGAGGCATTTCGGTGGCCTCGACGCCCTGCTTCGACTTGAACCAGAATCGATCCCGGTCAGCGAGGGCCAGCGTGCAAACGGGGCGGCCCAGCACTGACGACGCGATCCTAGTTATGCGGTCGAAGTTCGGTTCAGGCGGCGTGTTCAGTATCTCATACCGGCGGAGCGCGTCAGATCTGAGAAGCTCGTCATTGATGCTCATCGCTATACGTAGTCCTCAGAGTTCCTGTGAGGCTAATCGATTGACGTCCTGTGGTGGATGCAGATTACCTAAAGTGGCGAACGGAAGTTAACGTTCGGTTTGGGCAAAGCGTCGTAGTTTTGGCAAAAGGTCGAATTTGCCCCCCACGAATCCCCATTTTGACCGCCTGAATCGAGTGCGCCGAGGCGGGGCTGAATTTCGGATCAGCGAGCTTGGTAACTGGGCGCGCATTTTCGACGCGTGGAGTTGGAGTTGCAAGCCGGTCATTGTTTCGGCGGCGTTGCCGCATCAGGTGGCCGTCCCGCCCGGTATCGCCGCGCGCGCCCTAGGACCAATCCAATTGCGTGGCAATCATCGCCGCGGTGCTCGCGTTTGGCCTGGTCTCTCCAGCCAGCGCGTATTGCCGTTCACACCACAGTTGCGCGAGCCATGGCTACTACACCAGTTCCGACGGCTACAGGGTGCACGGTCCGGACTACAATCATCTCAACGGTTCGGCGCATTGCTGGGATGGCGCTTTGAGTCATTCTCGCCATGCCCGGGAACGTGCAACTTCCATGGCGGAGTTGATCGCTGGGGATGACTGAATAGTTCGGCGCCGCGTCAAAGAGAGGGGCGGCCATTGGCCGCCCTTTTAGTCCGTAATGGGGGGAAGCGGACGTCTCGGGGTCGTTGAGCAGCTGACTTGCCGCATGGTAGTATTGTCCCATGGAGCGGTTGTACCAAGACTGAATTGGCAGGCCAAATCGCGCGCTTCGATGGGCGAAGCGTCATACGGGGCACGACTGGAGGATGACCGTGATGAGCAACCCCCCGAGAGAAATCCAGACCCTTATCGACAATCACATCAATGCGTTCAACACCCAGAATATCGAGCTTTTCCGAGACGTTTTTGGGGACACCGCCATCATCATCGATGGCATCGCGCCTTGTCGCTGGTTGAACCCGAATGCTCCGGCAAAATGGCTTGCTGACGTAGAAAAGTGGCGTGAGAACCTTGGGGTCTCGCACGAGCATCTGTCGTACGAAATGGGGTTCTGGAACGTGGACGGCTCCGACGCGTACGCCGTCATAGCGGGGACGCTCGCGGTAACCATTAAGGGCCAAACCGTCGCTCGGGCCGGCACCCCTCGCATATACATTTTCAAAGCACGGCGAAGAGTGGAAGATCGACGCTCAGGCGTGGGGGCGCACGTCGTAAAGCGCGCAGGCCCCATCGCTCGACCCCAATAGTGCAGGTGCGGACAAGTCACCTATTGCGATCTGGGCATCACTCGATCTGAATGACCGGGTTGGCGGGGATCTGGACGTTCCGGTTCGTGCCGATCAAGAGCGCTGAGCAGCAGGCATCTAGATCAAGTTGCGGCAGAAGGCCGCGCTTAGTTGGAGGAGGTCTCCCGCGACATTCCTTAAACTGCTCGACGACGCACCTGCTTCGAGTGGCGGAAGGAAAGGCGGTGGTCAGTAACGAATTCGATGTCGGAATAGGCGATCAAAGCGGACGGCTTCGACGTTTGACAAATGGAGACTGCGCGCGGCAATAACGTCCTCGTGAGTGGCGCCCCTTAGGTCAGCCGCGATCCGGGGGCTTTCGATGGACGCTGAGCTGTGCGAGAGGGGCGGTGCGCAAACGTTGCCGTTGGT
>CAWEIU010000008.1:0-296695 GCA_963809245.1 uncultured Alphaproteobacteria bacterium
TCCTCGCATTCCGGACGGCGCAGCTTCATCACCGTCGCGGCGCGGAACATCCATCGCTCGGGGTGCAGCCTTCGTGACGTTCAGCTTCTCGCGGGGCATCGGTCCATCGAGACGACTGAGCGCTACATCGACGGCGACACGTGCGCGCAGCGGCGGTTGGTGGGCTTCGTGTAGGCCTCATCGCTGTCCTCAATTGTAGGCGAGGTCAGACCATACGCCGCGGCAACTCCGGCGGGGCATAAAAAAGATGGGACCGCGCCGATTGTCCGTTTGAGAATTGCGCGGGCTTCGCGGCGTTGGGTGGCGCTCACCATACTCTTTGCGCGGGTTTGAAACACTCGAAACACGAAAACACAAAGCCCGCCGATACCCTGGCGGGCACGAAGAGTTGAACCTCCGCGAGCGGGAATCGTTGTAATTTGAGACTGGCGCTTGGGAAGCAGAGATCCGATCCTTGAAACGGCGCTCCGTTTGATTTCTTTCGTCGTCTTTTCGGTGCTTGTTTGCAGTCACGCAAACACGCAAACGCCCGGTCCGCAGGGGACCGACCCTCATATCTTAACGCTCGGCGCGGCTCGCAGCGGCGTCATAGAGTCGATCCTTGTCCAAAACGGCGCACATGTAAAAGCAGGCCAGGTCCTCCTGCGACTGGACTGTGGACCCTTGGAAAAAGAAATCTCTTTCCGGGCGGCGGCCCTCGCAGCCGCCGAAGCTTCCCTCGCGCGAGTTCGCGACGGTCCTCGGCCGGAGGAGATTGCCATCGCCGAAGCGGGGCTGGGCGTTGCGACAGCGCGCGCGGAAGAGGCGCATGACTCTCTCCAGCGTGCGAATGGACTGCAACCCGGCGTAACGGTAACGCGCGTGCAATTGTTCACGGTTGAACACGATTCCCGCATCGCGGACGCACAGCAGACAGACGCATCCAAGAAGCTGGCTTTGCTGAAAGCGGGTTCACGTATTGAGGACATCGACGAAGCGCGAGCCAAGCGCGACGCTGCCTTGGCTTTCCTTGAAGAAGGCAAAGCCGAATTCGATCAATGCACAATTCACTCGCCGGCCTCCGGCACCATTCATCATTCAGCTCGTGGCAACCACGGGCCAATTCGTTTCAACCTTCTTGCCGGCGCCCCTCGCCCAGCTAACGACTGACGGCGGCTCGCCTAAATAGAGCGCCGTCGCGCGCAACGTCTCAAAGATTGGCGTGAGATCACCGGTTGACCTGCCGGACCATGCTTCGCGCCACGCACTCCACGTCAGTTGTGGGCGCAGTCATGCCCGCTCGAGGATTCTCGACTTTGCCGCAAGGTCTCCGCCCCTCCACACATACAACGCGAGCATTGGCTCGTCCTGGGTGCGGACCGCATGGGCTTCCCACGCCTGATGCACAATCGGCGCGCCCGGAAGCCGCAATATGAGGCCAGAGCCGCCCCTCTGCCAAAGCGCGGCACCGGCCAGCGGGACGTAGAGCTCCTCGGCCTCGTGCGCGTGAGCAGGATAGTCGATCCAGGGCCCGAGCAGCAAGAAGCCGCAGGCTATGCGCGTGCTCGGAATCGGCCCCCTGAGTCCGACCAACTCGGTCCAGCCGTAGCGCTCGAGGAAGGCGGCGCCGAAATCGTTCGCCGAATAGGTCTGTCGCCATTCGAGCGCAGGCGCGCCTGTGACCACACGATTTGCGAGGCCCTCGGTCGCCGGCGCGGCAAATGTGGCGAGGGCGCTCAGCCATTGGCATACGGGCAGGCTCTTGGGCGTATTGGCTCGGCTGACGACCAGCCGCGGCCAGCCATCAAGGAACCGTACAGCGTCCGGGATCGGCTCGAGTTGGCGTCTGACCGCGTGCCCAAGCGAAATCGCTACGCTCTCCTCGCTAGACATTTGCGGCACCTCCACGGCCCCCTCGGCATCGGAAACAGAGCGCGTTGAACCGCCGACCGGCCGTATCGGACCGCTCGATCGTCGCGGCGAGCGGTCCAGATTAACGCCCGGCGCCCAGACCCGCCATTGTCGCGAAGCCCGCCTCGCGGAAAGCGACGCGGTCAGGGCTCCGGAAATGACCAGGATAGATGACGCGCGCCTCGGCGTCGATCAAGCCGCCGGGCACGTGCGGCGGCGCCGGCGCGATTGGAGGACCTTGTCGTCTCGACGGACGCGAAGCCGCGATCGTCGGCAATAGCCGCAACGGAGTTGTCTGCGTCAATTGCCACAGCATTCCCGTGCTTCGTCGCGGAGTCCGAGCGCCGATCGGCGAGGAACCAGGATCGCAAAAGCTTGATTTCGTTGGAATCACACTCAGTGACTGGGCGTCAACTTTCGAATCCGGATCACAGGCGGCGGGGCATCGCCGCTCTATTTACGCGCCCGGCCGAACTTCGGGAATATCGATATCGATGCGACAGATGTCGACACGCAATACAATGTCGACAAAACGCTTTATCGTTCGATGTTCCTGGGAGATTTGGCGCAGGGCTATCCCGAAATCCCCTCAAATTCATACGACGTCGTGGTCTGCGAACAGGTGCTAGAGCATCATCTCGACCCCCCGTGACCTCCCCAAGTTCCAGCGCCTGCTCGGCGACGGCTCGCAATGGGGTCTGTCGCTCTCCTACGCCGAGCAGCCGCGGCCTGACGGGTTGGCCCAGGCTGACATCATCGGCGCCGATTTTGTGGCGGGCGGAGAATCCGCGCTCATCCTTGGCGACAACCTCTTCTACGGCCACGGCGTCTCCGACATGTTCCGCAGCGCGGGCGAGAAGAAGAGCGGCGCGACCGTCTTCGCCTATCATGTGCAGGATCCCGAGCGTTACGGCGTGGTGGAGTTCGATGGCGAAGGCCGCGCTTTGTCGATCGAGGAAAAGCCGCGGAAGCCCCGATCGTCGTGGGCGGTCACGGGGCTCTATTTCTATGATTCGAACGCGCCCGAGTTCGCCGCGTCCCTGAAGCCGTCTGCGCGCGGCGAATTGGAGATCACCGACCTCAACCGCCTCTATCTCGAGCGCGGCGAACTCGCCGTCGAGAAGATGGGCCGCGGCTTCGCCTGGCTCGACACCGGCACCCCCGATTCCCTGCTCGAAGCTTCCGAGTTCGTTCGCACGCTCGAGAAGCGCCAGGGATTCCGTATCGCCTGCCTGGAAGAGATCGCCTTCAACCAGAAGTGGATTTCCGCCTCCGAGTTCGAGAGAGCGGCCGAGGCGCTCGCCAAGAGCGCCTACGGACAATACCTCAGGAGCCTGTGAAGCCGTGATGGCAAGGAACGCTCGGCCAACGAAAGCGAACACGTAGGCCCCTGCGTCCACGTAAAGTCGCTGTTCGCGGGATCGGCGGGAAGATGAGAGACAGCCACGCGAACGGGAGCCTCAGAGAGGGACAGCATTTTGCTCGATCGAATACGAACTCGAAGCGGTCACCCTGCATTGCAGCTCGCCCCGGAACTTGCGCAGGCCCGCGACGAGATCAAGCGCCTCCTCGCGATCCGCGTAAGGCGCGGCTAAACTGACCAACCAGCTTGCGCCGACTCGGGCCTTTCTCTGAGTTGCGCCGCAGAATGGTCGAAGCGTTTGAAAAATAGCGAGTTCACGCCGTTCGGTTTCGGCTCCAGGTCGCGGCGCGTTCGGTGGCCGTCATCAGTTTGACGACGAACGACACCGACACGTCGAAATGCGCCGCGGCGGCGCGCCGCGAATGCCCCGCCTCGACCAAACGCGACGACACGCTCACGCAGATCGAGCGAATAGGCCTTCCGCATCGCGAATCGCCTATCCTGGGAAGTGAATTACGAACTTTGTCCGGTCGGAATCCCGGCGCGCGATTCAACGCCACGGTCCGGCGCTCTAGTCCGCGCAGCGCTTCGAGCGGCACGTCTTTGTTGTCCTTCACTATCTTCATCACGATATGCAACACCGCGATCCGCCCCGCACGACCGGCGGCCGGCGTCAGACAGGCGTCGACGACGAGGCCATTGCGTTTCTCCATCGGCGCGCCGAGCGGGTCGAATAACAAGCCTGCAACAACATTGTCCGTAGCAGCTTCTCCCGTGCGATCCGTCGAAGAGTAATCGCCGAAGAACTCGCTCGACAAAGCCGCCAGCGCTTCGTTCACGATCCTGCAGATCGTTCGCAGCGGATGGTCCCGGCCGACACGCGCTTCAAGGTCAACATGGCTGAACAGCGGCCCCGACCGCTCATCCCCGCCCCACCTTCGCCAGCTTCCGCATCGGCTCGGAACGACAGAATCACGTGTCAATTCTGCGGTCCAGCGACTTCTTCAACAGCCGCCAGATTTCCTTTGCGTCCCCGAGAAAATTTATGTATCGAACGCGGCGTAAATCGAGCGAAATGCGCACTCGTTTCGGCTTCCTAGGGGGGGCTCTAGACAATGAACGAAAGGTCGATCGCGTTACCTGAGTCACTGGACGCCGCCCGCAAAACATTTCTTCCGAATGCATTTTCGGCTGTATTTGATTTAGGGGCACAATAATGATCCTCATCATTGGTGGCTCGGGTTTCCTCGGCCGTCATCTCCGCGATCTTCTGAGGTCGAAGGGCGAGGAGAGCGTTGTCGTCACTCGGAATATTGCTCGCGCAAAACAGGATTCCGCGCGCGGAGAGCAGTTCGTTTCCGCCGAAGACTTTGATGGGAAAATAGCTGAGGATATTGTTTCCGACGCTGGCGCTATCGTCTATCTCGCCACCGGTTCGAATCCGGGAACCTACGCGGATAGGTCGTGGGTGGAAATACCGCGGGTCGTTGCCCCAATCTCCGAATTCATGCTCAAATTCGCTTCGATAAACCCTGGCGCCAAACGGATATTCATTTCGTCAGGCGGGACGATTTACGGCAACCCAGGAAATCGGCGCGGTCGATGAGGAGCAACCTATGGCGCCGATTTCCTCTTATGGGCTCGGCAAGCAAATGGTCGAACAGGCGGTGCAGTTCGCCGGCCGGGCCTATGGGATGAGGTACAATATTCTTCGCGTTTCGAATCCGATCGGTCGTCATCATCGAAACGCGTCGCAAGGAGTTGTGCCGGCTGCAATCCGGAGCCTGTTAGCAGGGGACGAGTTCCCTATGTTCGGCAACGGGTCTTCAGTGCGGGACTACATTGATGCCGATGATGTTGCGGAGGCGATCTGGGATGCCTGTCGCGACACGCAATTCAATGATCGAATATGGAACGTTGGTTCCGGTGTCGGCCGTTCCCTTGCGGAAATTCTGAAGCTGGTGGAGGACGCCGCCGAGCGAAAGCTCAAGGTTCGCCAGTTGCCGAGTCGTAATGTGGACGTCAAGAGCATAGTGCTAAATTGTCAACGTGTCGTGGCGGACATCGGCTGGTTACCAAGACGGGATATCGCACATACGATCGCGGATGTTTGGAAAGCCCATTCCAAACTCGCGTGCAGCCCTGCGCTTGTTGATTAGCCGCATCGCGCATCTCCGGGGTTTGATGCGCATTTGCGCAAGAAGAGCGAACTTATGCTGAAGACGTCCGAGGTTTTGCTATCTCAAGTTGTAAATCCGAGCGCTGCTGAGCTTTCGATCGTAGTGCCGACCTTCAACGAGAGTGCGAATGTTGCAGAAGTCGTTCGCAGACTGGACGCAGCGCTAGCGGGTATCGCTTGGGAAGTGATTTTCGTCGACGACGACAGCCCCGATGGGACTGCGGGAGTCGCGAAGGATTTGGCGCGCAGTGACGTGCGCGTCCGCTGTCTACGTCGGATTGGGCGACGAGGCCTTTCCGGAGCGTGCGTTGAGGGGGTGCTTTCGAGTGCCGCGCCGACGGTGGCGGTCATGGACGCCGACCTGCAGCACGACGAGACCATTCTGCCGCGAATGTACGCCGCAATTCATGACGGCGCGGACCTAGTGATCGGAAGCCGCTATACGGCAAACCGCGCGACGGAGGGTCTTTCAAGCCTCCGCCAATGGGGTTCCAACTTGGCGACGAATCTCGCCAAGCGCCTGCTGAATGTCTCCGTTTCCGACCCTATGAGCGGATTTTTCATGATCCGCCGGGAAAAGGTTGAGGAGATCACGAGCCGGCTGGCAGCAGAGGGATTCAAATTGCTGCTCGACATCATTGCGTCGACGCCGACCCCGCTTCGTGTCGTCGAGATTCCCTTTACGTTCCGCAAACGACTGGCGGGCGAGTCCAAGCTCGATACGCTTGTAACCGCCGAATATCTCGGGCTGCTTGTTTCGAAAATCTCCGGTGGAGTTCTGCCGATCCGTTTCCTGATGTTCGCCGTCATCGGAGCGACAGGAATCGCGGTCCATCTCTCAGCGCTTAAAATGGCCACCGGTCTGTTCCATTTGTCGTTCCCAGTCGGCCAGTTAGCGGCGACAATAGTCTCGATGACGTGGAATTTTGCGCTTAATAACCAACTAACCTATCGGGACAGGCGTTTAAAAGGTATGACGTTCTTATATGGACTTATTACGTTTTACCTCGTTTGTAGTCTCGGGACCTTCGCCAATGTCGGCGCGGCGAGCTGGCTCTATCAATTCAACTCCAGCCTTATGCTTGCTGGCTTTGCCGGTGCAATTCTCAGCTCGGTTTTCAACTATGCCGCGTCGTCCGTTTTAACATGGCGGAAGTAACGCGTTCGGTGGGACTCGGCGGGAGCTTATACTCGCACTGTTACCACCATATCGCGGTCGATGTTTTAGTTGGTAACGTATCGCCTTGGCGGACTTGGCTCAGAGGAAGTGTATGAATCGCTCAGTATTCAAATTTCCGTCCCCTGCTCAGCCAATGCAATTCGACGGAGAGAGATACACATCGGGGATCGAGGGGCCGATCCAGCGTGAACATTACCATCGGTATCTCTTCGCATTGCGTTACTGTGAAGATAAACACGTGTTGGACGTGGCTAGCGGGGAAGGTTACGGAAGCTCCCTGCTGGGGCAGGTTGCGCGCAGCGTAACCGGCGTCGACATCGACCCGAAGACGGTCGACTTCGCAAACAAGAACTACATGTCCGAGAGGGTCAGCTTTCGGCGAGGTGACGCAGCCAAGCTCCCGATCGAAGACCAGTCAGTCGACGTTGTCGTCAGTTTCGAGACAATAGAACATTTCGCCAACCAGACTGATTTCGTTATGGAGATCGACCGCGTTCTTCGGCCGGGCGGTCTCGTGATCATGTCGTCTCCTAATCGAGAAATCTATTCGGAACTCAACAATTATCAGAATCCTTTTCATGTTCATGAATTGAACCGACAGGAATTCGTCGACCTTCTCGGCCCCTGTTTTCCACATATTCGGATGCTTGAGCAGGGCGCTGTTGTCGGCTCCCTGATCCTGCCGCTGCCCGGAGAGCAATCCGACAATGTTGAAGGGTTTACGACCCGTGACGGCCAGTTGTACGAACGGCTGACTGGCCTCCCCGGCGCTCCCTATTTCATTGCGATTGCGGCGCGTTCCCCAATTCCTGCGCCGCATCAAAGCGTTTTGCACGCCGATTTTTTCCACGAGCAGATTGAAAGGCGGTTCATCGAGATCGAAAATGGTCGCGAGGAACAGGCTGTCGCACATTCACAGCGCGCCCAGCAGAAGGCCGCGGAAGAAGCCTCGTTGCGGGAGGAAATGACCGCGAGACATGCTGAACAAATCGCTCAGACGCAGGCGGCGTTGCACGCCCACTATGCGCAGCAGGGCGCCCAAGTCGAAGCATCATTGCGGGAGGAAATTGCAGCGCAGCACGCGGTTATTTCAAAAGTGCAAGAGCAGTTGCTCCGACGGCTGGCCTCGACTCGGACGGCGCTCGAGGCGAAACTTCCGCGAGAGTTGCGCGGCATCGCCCGCTTTATCCATAAGCAAACTCGGCGCCTCGTCCGCGAATACCGGGCCCTTGCGTCCTCGCCTATTTTCGATCGCGACTGGTACCTGGAGAACAATCCCGACGTCGCAGCGGCGGGTTATAATCCTGTACTGCACTATTTGCTTCATGGCGCGACGGAAGAACGGCAACCCGGTCCGCTTTTCGATTCGCGGCGCTATACCCTTGTCAACCCGGATGTTGCGGCGGCGCAAATGAACCCGCTGCTCCATTTTATCAGATGTGGCGCTTACGAGGGGCGGCCGTTGGGACAGGAAGCCCCGCCGCCGCCTTTGACCCCCTCAATGGCATCAACGTCTCCGGTCGATCGCGACTGGTATCTGGAAAACAATCCTGACGTCGCAGCGGCAGGTTACGATCCTCTAGTGCATTATGCGCTCCATGGAGCGGCGGAGGGGCGGCGACCCGGTCCGCTTTTCAACGCGTCGGAACATTCCCTCGTCAGCTCGGACGTTGCGACGCCTCAATTGAACCCGCTGCACCCGCCAACCGCGCCGGCTGAGACTGCCGCGATCGAGGAGGCAGAGCCGAGCTCTCGGACCTGCGCCCTGAGTCTGTCGCGGGCCGTTGGCGCGGCACGCCGTTGGCTCCCGTCATTCGAGATGCGGAACCCAAGCTTCGATGCGGCCTTCTTGGCGCCATTGTATGCGGCGGCCGGGCGGTCAGGCGATCCGTTGAGCGTCTGGCGCAATTTGTCATCAATGGGAGCGATTCCACCAACCAATCGCGAAGCTGCTGAGGCAATGGCCGCAGCTGTGAGGCGGAGCTCACTCTTCGACGCTCAATTTTATGGCGCCCGTCTACCGAAAGGTGTGGATCCGGCTCTACATTACGTCGTTATCGGTGAGATTCTGGAGTGGGCGCCTTCGGAACTCTTCGATCCGCAATTCTATTTGGCGCGGAACCCAGATGTCAAAGCCGCGAACGTCAGCCCGCTTATGCATTTCCAAGAGCATGGCAAGGCGGAAGGGCGCAGAGGCGTCCCGTTCGCCCAGCGTTTGACCTTTGCGCCGCTCGGAGACGAGCGACAGCCGATCCTCGTCATATGCCACGAAGCGTCGCGAACGGGCGCGCCGATTCTCGGCTGGAATCTCATTCGCGATTTGCGGAAGAAGGGCCCGATCGTCACGCTTCTCATGCGCGGAGGCGCCCTCGAAGAGGACTTCGCAGCCGCGAGCGATGTGATTGTCGGTCCGCTGAAGAACGAGGAATGGCATCCCATCGAGTTCGCGTTCATCGCGGAGCGTCTCGTTCAAACCTATAAGCCTCTCTATGCTGTCGCTAACAGCATCGTAACAAGCCCGATGGTTCAGCCGCTCGGCGCCCTCGGTGTTGCCGACTGTCGCGCTCGTGCACGAGTTTGCTTCTTATACGCGTCCCCTTGGCTGGATGCGCCCGACCTTAGATTGGGCGACCCATATCGTCTTTCCCGCGCAAGTCGTGGCGGATTCGTCCTTTGAAAGTTTCCCGGCGTTGGAGCAGCGCCGCGGCATTCACATCCTTGCGCAGGGACGCCAACTCCTGCCGGCCCCAAGGTCTGAAGCCATCAAGGAAGACCTCGATATCGGCGCCGTCATGCGATCGGCGGATGAGAAAGACACGTTCATCGTCCTCGGCGCGGGCTTTATTCATATCCGTAAGGGAGTCGACATTTTCTTGTCGGTCGCCGCGGCGGCGCGGCGACTCGCCTCCAACGTTCGCTTCAAGTTCATTTGGGTCGGAGATGGCTACAAGCCGGAGGAAGACGCAAATTATTCGGTCTATCTTCGCGAGCAGATCAACAAGTCGGATCTGAAAGATGTCGTTGTTTTCCTCGAACCCGTCGCCGATTTCGAGCCAGCCTATCGCGCCGCCGACGTCTTCCTGATGTCCTCGCGGCTAGATCCGCAACCCAATGTCGGGATTGACGCGGTGACGCTCGGACTTCCGACGGTTTGTTTTGCTGGCGCGAGCGGCACGGCGGAGGTCCTGGCCAGCGATCCGGAAACGCGGTCGCTGGTCGTGCCACATCTCGACGCGGAGGCCGCGGCTGGCGAGATTTGCCGGTTGGCGAATAATCCGGAGTTGCACAAGGCCATATGTCGTGCCGTGGAGCGCGTTGGCCGCCGTGCTTTCAATGGGGAAAATTACGCGACGCAGATCGACGCTTGGGGGCGGGGGGCTGCGGCCGCCCTGTCGCAGGCCGATTTGGAGACCCTCCGCTCTTCCGGCGCCGTCGAGCCCGAGTTGGTCCTATCGCCGCAAGCGAGCCTGCCCAGGTCGGCGTCCGTCGAACAAGTTGTGCTGATGCAATCGACAGTTGTCGGTACGAGCCCGAATCAACATAGAAACGCCTATTTCCGTCGGGCGATCCCAGGCTTTCATCCCCAGGCCTACGCGGCAGCGCATGGCGAGGACTGTGGCCCTGGCGGCCAGAATCCCACCGCGCATTGGCTACGGCATGGCCGGCCGCAAGGGCAATGGTCACATCCCGTCTATTCACCGAAAAACCGGCCAACAGTTCCGCACAAAGAGCTTCGTGTCGCCTTGCATGCGCATTTCCACTATCCGGATCTTGCGCCGGATCTCGCGGAGAGGCTGACCGCGAATCGCACAACGTGCGATTTGTTCGTCTCGACCGACACGGAAGAAAAGGCCGAGGCGCTGCGGGGCGTCTTCGCCGAACACCCCGGCGCGGTGACCGTTCGCGTCATGCCGAACCTTGGTCGCGACATCGGCCCGTTGCTGACCGGATTTGGCGAGGACGCTGCTTCTGGCGAATATGACCTCTGGGGTCATGTCCATGGCAAGAAGAGTGCCTGGTCGAACGCGGGGATTGGCGATGCTTATCGGACGTTCCTGTGGGACAATCTGATCGGCGGCGAAAACCCCATGCTCGACATTGCTGTCGCGGCATTCGCGTCGGACCCGAAACTTGGGCTCATTTTCGCCGAGGATCCGCATCTGGTCGGTTGGGACGGCAATCGCGTGAATGCCGAATTGCTTGCCGAGCGGATGGGACTTTCGCGCGAGTTGCCCGAGTTCTTCGATTTTCCGCTTGGAACGATGTTCTGGTTTCGCCCGCCCGCTCTGCGCCGGCTGTTTGCACTAGGGCTGAAGTGGGAAGACTACCCAAGAGAACCGTTGCCCTACGATGGCAGCCTGCTGCACGCGCTCGAGCGCATCGTGCCGTTTGTCACGTTGTCGGAGTCATTTGGTCTCGCGAGTGTACGCGCGCCCGGTTCCAATTGGTAAGAGGCGGACCCCGAGAATGCAGGAGCTACGAGAAGACTCTGAAGCGTGACTTTGCTTCGTCGAACATTCCGCTTTGGGTCGGGATGTTTCTGTTTTTGGCAATAGGAATCCGTTGGATATGGCGATATCGCGCCGGGCAGCCGCTCGATATCGACGAGGCCGGCTACCTGAGTTTCTCATATCTCGACTACTACGGTCTAATCCACAACGGTCTCGGCGGGTATTTTTCCGCTATCGAGGCGTCCAGCGTGCAAGCCCCGCTGACGGCGGCGCTGGCGGCATTGATTTATTGCGTCACGGGACCCAATTGGATATTCGGTTTTGGCGTGCCGTTGCTTGCCGGCGTCGGAATTATCGCGGCGACCTACGCGCTTGGACGCACTCTCGGCTCGCGCAGCGTCGCGGGAATCAGCGCTCTTCTCGTCGGCTGTTGCCCGGTCATCGTCAACTATTCCCGCAGCTTTCATTTCGCCCTACCGGCCACGCTTTATGACCACAATGGCGCTTGTCGCTCTGTTGAGGTCAAACCGTTGCCGGCATTTCGGCTGGGCTTCGCTATTCGGCCTTTTTCTGGGTCTGATGCCGGTGGGGCGCACTATGACGATCGGTTTTATCCCGGGCGTCGTCATTGGCGCGCTCGTTTATGTCGTGATCGACAACGAGGATCGGAAGCGGCGTCTCATAGTTTTGGGCTGGTCGTTCCTGCTCGCCTCCCTGGTCACCGGGGCTTGGCTGTTCCCGAATCGGAATGAAGTCTTTGGTTACCTGCTGAATTACGGCTACGGCAATCACGCCGCGGAATATGGTCCGTCGACCTCAAAGTTCGGTTGGGACGCCTGGCTAACGCAAGCGCGGATTTTTATTGCTTATATCTATCTGCCGCACGCCATATTTGCGTTGGTCGGCGTCCTGGCTCTGCTCTCGCTCGTGGCGCAGCGGTTCATGACCGAAGGGCACGGCGCCGCGAGGTCCATTCTTGCCTCGAATGTGACTCCCCTCGTTATTTTTATCGCCGAGGCGATTGTCGCGCTGACGTCGACGCAAAACAAAGGCAGCGCATTTTTAGCCCCATTCCTGCCCGCCGCCTTCGTTCTCGCCGTATGGGCCTGTGGACAGGTGCTTCAGTTTGTGTACTCACGCCGCGTTGTGATGACGCTTGCTGTCGTTGTTGCTCTTTTCGGCGCAATTCCATCAGTCGATGCGAAACTGTCGCACTTCTGGGCAGTCAATGTTCCCGTGCTCGGTTGGGCGACCGTGACGGACGGGCGAGGCACAATTCAGCTCTATGAGGCGGCGGGCGGATTTGGAGTAGAAGACCGGCTCGACCGATCAAGAGGGCTGCAGGGCCAAGCGTGGGTCGACATTTCGAGGGTCACGGCGTTAAAATTGGGCAATACGGTAGCGCACGGACTACGACTGCCTTTGGCTTCCGGCATTTTCTCTACAACACGAATACGGTCGGTTTAGAGCAATGGGTTAACCAAGGCATGTGGACTGCCTTCGCGGTGGTAGATCCGGTTGACACCGGGGATACGGTGGCCGGAGACGTTGACTGGCTTACGCGCGGCAGCGCTCATGATGCCTGTCTGTTGCTGACCTCCGAGGGCGACAAAGGTTATTTCTCACCACTCGTGAACCAGGTCACGATGACGGACGCCGCGAAACAGGTCGGTTTCGAGATAATCGATGGTTGGGCGTTGCCGAACGGACAACAGGTAACTTGTGGCGTCGCAATAATTCTAACGAATTGCACTGCGACCAGATCGCCGAGAACTAGGCGCATTGAGGGTTCGGGCAAGGGTCCCCGAACGTATTGCGACAGCGCCAAGCGCGCGTAGAAGGATAACGGTTTATGACGGACATCAACATTGCGACCATTCTCGACGGGCAGCGCCCGCTGCTGCAATCGATTGCCGCACAAATGAACGTGGCGCCTGACATCAGCGCTGATGACATGTTGTTTGACTTTCTCGTTCGTGCCGTCTTCCTTACTGAACATCCGAAGGCCGTCGATGCTTATTTCACTGGAGGTCAGGATTGCGCCCGGCGCTTCGCCGCGCTCTGCCGTGAGCATCTTCAGCGCGAGCCGACAACGGTCCTGGAATTCGCGTCGGGATACGGTCGCGTCGCGCGACACGCAAAGCATGTTCTACCCGCGACGTCTTGGACATGCAGCGATGTGCATACCCGCGCCGTCGAATTCAACGCCGATCGGCTTGGCTTGCCGTCATTCATCTCCCCATCGCGGCCGGAAGGTTGGACTGTCGAGCGCAAATTCGACGTCGTGTTCGCGTTGTCCTTCTTCTCTCACATGCCCAATGCCACTTTCACGCCTTGGCTTGAGCGCCTGTTTAGCAATGTCGAACCCGGCGGAATTTTCGTCTTCACCACACATGGCGCAGTAAGTCTTCGCAACATGAAAGCCGGAGGCCTCAACGCGATTTTCAACGACAACGGGTTTTATTGGAACGCGCAAAGCGACCAACGCGACCTCAACTCGACGGACTATGGAACGAGCGCGGTGACGCTGAGCTACGTCCAGCGCGCCTTGCACTCATTGCCGGAGGCCGAACTTATCCGATTTCAACAGGCCTTCTGGTGGAACCATCAGGATCTTTATGTTGTTCGGAAGCGACAATGAACCCCTGAATGGCGACAGCGCCTTGCCGAAGCGTCTCGTGGCGAGCGCGTCGGGAAGCCGCCATCAACCTCGCCTGAGTCGTTCATGTTCTCAAGTCTCGAACTGATGTTCGGGCTGAACTCGTGAGCTAAGCGTTGGCGAGCCTTCGCCGAACCTTGAGGCCAATCGGCGTCGTGGCGAACAAGGTGGAAGATGCGGCCATGGTCCGCGTTGGCGGTCAGATGCGCTGGCTGCAATCGCCGACGCTTGACCCTTCAACTCCTCTTGCGCCGTGGTAGGAACCCTCACACAATCCCAAAGAACTCAAGGTGAATGCGCTCGCCGCTCAATTCCTCGCGAGAGGCAACGACATAGCTGTAGACAGGCTTGACCCCCGTCATCGAGCGCCGCTATCTCGATGCTGGGGGCATTCATGATTCTCAGTCACCAGCATCGCTTCGCACTTCTTTCTCCATGGAAGACAGCCAGCTCCACTACGCACGTCCGACTGGGACATTACAATGAGAGCCCGTACAGTCGCTTCTACCACTATAATCCCTACCTTCAGCGTATAGTGCATCAGCATATCACATTCTCAGAGTTCGCGATGCTTCCGGAAGGCCGGCAAGGCTATTTCAGCGCCGCGTTCGTCCGCAATCCTTATGACAGGGTGTATTCTGGGTTTTTGCAATTGCAGAGGGACTTTCAACAGCAACCGTTCGCCCAATTTCCAAATGATTGGGTCAAGGCCCTGGTGATGCGCCAACTCGCCGACAATTTCGCTCAGCTCGCCGCAGGCGAATTCGAGTTTAATAAGTGGTTTGGTTTGATTGAAGAATATCAAATCCACGAAATTGGCCGTAACACCAGCTTACCGCTGCACCCGGCCCACTACTGGACCGGTATAAATGGGGAGAAGAAAGTCGAATTCGTCGGGAAAGTCGAACGCTTCGAACACGATTTCGATGAATTTTGCCATCTCGTGGGGATCCAGCCTCCGAAAGACCGAGCAATCGCTAACGTCTCAGACGGAGCTCCTGACCCCGAAAGCCCTGCCTGTCCTAAATACATCGGTCGTATGAGCCCTGCTTCTATAAGCAAAATTAACACATTGTTCAGAGATGATTTTGAGTTGTTCGAATACCAGAGGTACTGAGAACTAGAGCGTTTCCCGTTCATGTTGGTTCATAGCCTGCGGCCTCGAAATAGTTGGCGGATTCGCGCGGCGTAACGAGAGGGATGCAATCGGCGATGGCGCGCCAGAGGCCGTCGACGGTTCGTTCCGCGACTTTGCGCAGGAAGGCCTTTAGCTTCGAGAACATTTTTTCGATGGGATTGAAGTCGGGGCTGTAGGGCGGCAGGTAGAGCAAGGTCGCGTGGGCGGCTTCGATCAGCGGTCGAATTTGCGGCGCCTTGTGGCTCGACAAATTGTCCATGACCACGATGTCGCCCGGCCGCAGCGCCGGCGCGAGGAATTGCTCGACATAGGCTTCGAAGACCTGAGCGTTGATCGGTCCATCGAAGACGAGCGGGGCGACGATCCCCTTGAGCCGCAGGCCGGCGACGAAGGTCGTCGTTTTCCAATGGCCATGGGGGATGGCGGCGCGCAGGCGCTCGCCGCGCGGAGCGCGCCCGTATCGCCGGGCCATGTTGGTGGAGGCCCAGGTCTCGTCGATGAAGACGAGCTTTGCGGGATCGAGATCGAGCTGGGCGTCGAACCATTCCTGGCGGCGCTTCAGGATGTCCGGGCGATCTTGCTCGGCCGCGTGCGCAGACTTTTTTTGAGCGTGACGCCGCGGCGAGCGAAGAAGCGCCACAACGCCGAAAGGCTGAAGGAATGGCCCTTGGCCGCGAGGGCGGCGCGCATTTCGGCCAAGGTGGCGTCGCCGTCGGGGCCGAGCAGGGAAAGGATCACGTCGGCCTGCGCCTCGATCGCCGCCGAGCGACGATCGCCGCCTTGCCGCTTGGGCGCGACGTCGCCCGTCGCCAGCGCTTGGGCGACCCAGCGGATCGCGCTTGACACACCAACCCTGAAATGCGCCGCCGCCTGACGGCGCGACATCCCGCCATTCACCGCGTCAACCACGCGCTTGCGAAGATCGATCGAAAGAGCTCCCGCCATGTCGGCTGGCCTCCCTCGCCAGCCGACACGGTGAATCAGAAACCCGCCAATTCGGGAATCCCGGACAATTCGATCGGGTCGGAAAGCGCTCTAGGTGGTTCATCCTTCGATCTGGAGTGTGAATATATTGCGATTTCTAAAGGATTGCGGCATTACTGTTAGCTCCACTTCTGAGCAGCCCAAGGCTTCCGCTGGCGAGGCTATGGCCTGAGCTGACGCATCGGTTCGTAGCTGGCCGATGTTTGCGTGACGGCATCAGTGAATTCAGCGAGTTAGTCCCGCTTAGGGGTTCGAAATCCCTCTATCGCGACCCGACCTGGTAAAGCCAACCGAGAACCCCTTTGTCTTGCGATGAGTGGGCTATCTCCATTTGTAGCGACAGATCGACGCTTCCCGTTTACTCCCACACCACGTGCAATTCGGGGCGAGAACCGACACTTGTGCTCCTTGCCCATTCGGGGAAATCACGGGCAACAACATGACGCCGTCATAAATTGAAGCATTCGCCGCTGAAAGCGGCAAGCAGCTTGAGCCAACAAGCCTGGAACAGCGATGAGGGCGCCACACTCGGACCTCGCGCGGGACGTTCCGCCAACTCCGGCTTGGCGAGATCAAATGATCGTTTCGTCGAAGACGATCATTTGCTGTGCGCGCGCCAATCCTCCGGTTTGCCGACCTTGGAAGCGATGGCGGAAAGACCCATCACTCCGTCTTCCCTGAGAAGCGGGGCGGGACCCAATTTAAGCACGCAAGGCGCGCGTCGAAATCAGCGGCCTCGTTAACACAATCGAAAAAGGGAACGCGCATGCGCGCAGAAGCAAGATGCCCCGCCTGCAAGAAAATGGTCGGAGCGTTCGTGGTCGACACCCTCCTTTGCAGAGGCGCGATACCTCGAGGCGTATCGCTTTACGGAACAATCTGTCCACGATGCAATACCGTCGTGAGCGCCAATCTTTTGATCGAGCGACAGTCGGGCTACCAGAACACCGCGCTCGGAGCCGCAAATAGGCAACGCAGTAAGTCGGCCCGGCATCGGATCCGGGAATTGATCGAATCGGCGAAATCGCCGACATGATGGAACGGCGCTAGAAGGGGGCTCTCCCCTGCGTGGGCATCGCTCAGTCGCCCCTGACTTCGGATGACTGATTTTCGCGGGAATTGGTGAGGGAAGACGCTGAATCTCAACGCGCGCGAAACCCATTTCCGTGGTCACCATGCGGTCACCACGCCGAAAAACGAGTTTGAGCCGTTTCGGGGCAATTGGAAATAAAAATTACATTTCAACGGGTTAGCTGGTGCCGCAAGAGGGATTCGAACCCCCGACCCCCTCATTACGAATTAGCGGTCGCGAGCTGGGAACCGGTTTGAGTGCGACGGAAACAGATGGAAAGTCTCATATATTACAGTTAGTTACGGCCAGACGGGGTTGGAGGGGTCACGAACTAGTTGGAACCATCTCCCCTACTAATGCCCTACTAAGCCGCAACGGCGACTTGTCACCGATCAACCCATCTGCGTGCCGCACCTGAATTCGGCTGAGCGCGACGAGCGGCCGTCGAGATTGCGGACCTAGGCGCAGGCCAGCGACGAGGCCGCCTAACGAAGGTCGAGGCGGTTCCCCGCGAACGCGTGCGTTCCCAGCGCGAGCGCGGCGATTCCAACCGACAGGGCCGCCGTGATGCGCTTCACCGCGCTCGCAACTCCTCAATCTTGGTCTTGGCGATCGAAATCTCGTTGCTGTTGCCGATGTCAGAGACGACCCGGCGAAACACCTCTAGCACCGAAAACTACGGTTGATCGTAGTCGGGCGATGTCCTAAATCCAGGCCCCGGATGGGGGAAGGACTATGCAGGACGGGGGCAGCTGGCCGATTGAAACAATCCTCGTCGTCGGCGTTGTCTATTTCTTGCCCTCGATCGTCGCCCGCTATCGTGGACATATGTCTGCCGGCGCGATCTTCGCGCTGAATCTGCTCGCCGGCTGGACTGCGCTCGGGTGGCTCATCGCGTTCGTCTGGTCTTTGACCGGGAACACGCACGCGAACGCGCGAAGATATTCCGGCGCGGGGCACATTCTGGACCTTCCAGCCCAGAGGATGCCCCGCGAGAACGAGAGCCTTCCCTGGTTCGGTCCTCACACCGTCAACGCGGGCGATGCCGCTCAAGACGCGATCCGGCGGGAGCTCCGTTTGTCGCCCGAAGACCGGAGCAACCGGTGAGAACAGTTCTTCTCCCTCCGCGGCGAGGGGTGGGCTCAGGTAACGCTGTCAAGGGGCAAGGGTGAAACTGAACCGCCAGCAAATCCAGGAACGAGCCATGCACGTCCTGGAGGCTCATCCGCAGGGCATTCGATGGATGGAGATACTCCGCACGGTCGAAGCCGCCGCCCCGGACACGCCACACAACAGCGTCCACGGAGCCGTCCACACCTTGCTGACGACGCGCAGGTCGGAGATCGTAAAGGTCGCGCGCGGGACCTATCAGCTTGCAAAATTTGTTGCCGCCGACAACGCAGTGGCGACCGCACAAGAACTTGCAACGGAGACCACTCCGGTATTGGCCGAAACACCTGGATCGGAGGCTCTCACTGAGCAGGACTTCTACGGGAGCTTCGCGGAGTGGCTGGTCGACAACGACGAGGTGACGGTCGCGTCAGCGCTCGGCGGCAGCAGCCTCGGCGGCAAGTGGGGAACCCCGGATGTGATCGGCGTCCTCAAGCCGCGCGCCCAGGACATCTTTAAGTTCGAGCCGCAGATTGTGACCGCCGAAATAAAGGCCGTCCCCAACCAGCCCGTCGTCGCCTTCGGCCAAGCGGTCGCCTATCGCCTCTTCTCCCACAAGAGCTACATCGTCGTACCGAAACAGACGACCAGCGACGATATGAACCGCCTAACGTCGCTGTGCAGCATCCATGGAGTGGGGCTAGTGGCTTTCACGCTGAACAAGGACCAGCCAGACTACGCGGTCGTTGTCCTGCCGGCAGTCGCCGCGCCAGATATGTTCTACGTCAACAGCATGCTCGAACGACTAAAGGCCAGTGAACCGTCACTGCTAAATGAGCTATTTTAGATGATGGGAGCGCGTCAATCTACGGCGTCCAGCGGGATGGCAGTAATGATGAAAAAGCAATCCCTGCCAAAGCGCAGCTCTCGATTGCGCTCTCTTTCTATGATTGCCGGCTCGACAATCATAGTGGCCGTGTTTCTTCTCGCTGGGCGTTTCGCGTCCGCCCAGAATAGTTCAGTTCCTACCGACACGTCCGAGCGTCGCGATGTTGAAGCTTGGTCCCTCTGGATCGCATATGGCGGCGGAGAGGACGCATACGCCGTGAGCGCAACAAGCCCCCCGCCAGTAAGCAATCGACCCACAATCAGCTTGGTTTGCCGCAACGGAAATCCGGGCACTGGCAACGTTCAGGTTCAGGTCGAACTTTCACACGCGCCAGAGCCGTCGGTCCCTATCGAGGTAGATTTTGGCGATCACGCCCCCATGCGATTTCAAGCGCCGGTAGATAGAAACGGTCTGGCCACGATCGAGGGTCGCGGGGTTGTTTTGGAGATGGCGACCCGGCTGTCATTTGCAAAAAGGTTAACCATTACAGTCGACAGGGCATCGGCTAGCTTTGATATACCGGGTTTCGATAAAATATCTAAGCCTCTACTGGAGATATGTACGCAGTACGGCTAGAATCTAAAGAACGCTGTTTGTTATTCTGCGTGGGGTCTGGACGCCGATCGGCGAGGCAAGCTCCTGTATATATTGGGGTAGGTAGGGTTAAGAGCCGCTTCAGAGCGGGCTCAGGCGATTTGCGCAATCGCGTTGCGTTGCCGCCATTCGAGCGTCTTCGCCTCCGGCTCGATGACGGCGAGCCGGAGGCCCGACCCTCCCAGCTCCGGGCGAGTGGGTCCGCCCGATGGGCGCCCAGCACCTCCGACAGCGCCTCCTTGCCGATCCACAGCAAGTTCTCCGCTCCCCATATCGAGGCGCGCGCGGCAAAGCGGCTGGGCCATCAGGGCCGCTCACGCATTCACCGGCGCGCCGAAGCCACTGGGACCGGACACCGTAATGCTAAGCGCCTTGCTGGCTCCCGAGCGTTGAAATTTCTTCGGAGAGCGCGCGAGCCAACATCTCTAGGCTATTGATTAGTATAGCTGTGGGTCGTTTCATCCCAATCATATATGTGAAGGTTCTTAAGGTCTGTGTGCTGTGAGCCATTGGTGCATTTATGCCAGCGCATGTCGGCTCCAATCTGTCCAATCTTCCCACAGCACCAGCCGAGCTTATCTAGCGCGCTGACGACGGCTTGTCGGCCTTGGCAGGCATAGCCCTTCATGTCTAAATTAGGGCTGTCCGACCCCCGGCAGATGCCGTCAAGCAAAGCCTCGGCTTTTAGCAAATCTGAGGCTTCCCCTGTAGGGCGACCTTGCGCCATAACTGGCACAGTTGTGAGGATAATAGCGAGATACACTAATAATTTCATTATATCGTCTTTCATGTAATATTTGTCATAGGCGTTGTAATTGATTGTTGCCCGTCAATTTGGTCGTTCGTCAACATGATCCGGTGTTATGCACATCTCTAATGAAACGTAACTAGGTGGCATGTTTGGGCTTTGTTGAACCAAATCGGTGCATTGAAGAACTTTGTAATCGGAATACTCCGCCCAATGCACTGCTAAAGTGTTCTGCGCGTTTTTTTCCCAGGCCAGATAGCGGTTGAATAAGAACTCAGGACCCCGTTGTACAACCGCTTCGAAATCCGCCCTATCAGCAGGAAGTAAATTTTGGTCGTTCAGATGACGTAGTGCAAGACCCATATAATCGTTCAACTCCGCCAAAGCAGCCCTCTTTAGGTCCCACTGTGGCATGGGTTCCGCAGCATAGGAATCGGCACAAACAATCATAGATACAATTGTGATAAGTGTTCGCACAATTAACTACCTCTTCAAATTGACATGACCACTATATTGTGTGGAGTCCAAAGTGACTAGTACAAATCTCAACTTGCGACGCGGTGCCAGCCGTTCCGGAAAACGAACCCGGCAACTCGGTGCGTAACGATCCGAAACATTAGAGCGGGCTGCTCTTGGCTTGAAATCGGAGGGGGGATTCCCAAATCGGCTTTGATTTGATTCAACGTGCTGGCTGGGCGGAGGGGGCCAGCCGGCATGCCGAAAGCCTATTCGCAAGATCTTCGGGACCGGGTGATCGACGCGGTGGTGAGAGGAGGGATGAGCCGCCGCGCGGCGGCTCGGCGCTTCGGCGTCAGCAAATCCATAGCCGTCAAATGGCTCGAGCGGTTGGAGCGGCATGGCTCGCGGGAGCGCGTCGGGCACGGCGGCCATCGGGCCTCCAAGCTCATGCCGCATCGGGAATTCCTCGAAGCGGCGCGCGCCGAGAAGTCCGACACCACGCTGCAAGCTCTTTGTGATCGTCTTCTGGCCGAGCGCGGCGTCAAAGCCGACACCGGAATGATGAGCCGGTTCTTTCGGCGGATCGGCGTCACTTTTAAAAAAAGACCCTCGTCGCGCGCGAACAGGACCGCCGCGACATCAGCCGCCATCGCGCGCGCTGGCGCGCCCATCAGGGGCTCATCGACCCCAGGCGTCTCGTCTTCATCGACGAGACCTGGACGAAGACCAATATGACCCGCCTGCGCGGCTGGGCTCCAAAGGGAAAGCAACTCATCGACAAGGTCCCGCACGGACACTGGACGACCGCGACGTTTCTGGCCGCCTTGCGCAGCGACCGCATCGAAGCGCCCTGCCTGTTCGACGGCCCGATCAACGGCGAACGCTTCCACGCCTATGTCGAGCAGCTCCTCGTCCCGACGCTCAAGCCAGGCGACGTCGTGATCCTCGACAATCTCGGCTCCCACAAGGGAAAGGCCGTCCGCCGCGCGATCCGCCAGGCCGGCGCTCGACTGCTGTTCCTGCCAAAATACTCGCCCGACCTGAACCCGATCGAGCAGGTCTTCGCCAAGTTCAAGACCTTGCTGCGAAAGGCCGGCGCTCGAACCTACGAGGCCGTCTCCGACGCCTCCGCAAACATTCTCACCAAATACCCACCCGAAGAATGCGCCGCGTACCTCAGAAACGCAGGATATGCGTAATCCCAAATGCAGCACGCTCTAGGCGGCGTCCCCTTTTAGGCGCTTGGGCCGTTTTGGCCGGCGCGGGCTGAAACCGTTGCGCCGAGGGCAATCGAAACTGCAAGGACACCGCACGAGGAGCGCACAAGGTGCTTATACATTGCGAGTCTATGCATTGTGCCAACCCACTCGAAAACCAGATTGCCCAGAGGCCGAATGGGTTAAATCTGCCCGTGTTACGGCGGCCTGGCAACCCCGCATCAGCGCGTTAATCCTGCAAATCGCGTCCGCGGTTAGTCCGCGATTCGCAGGCGTGCCGCGACGCTTTCGCTTGTGCGCCACTGCGGTCCATCGAACGCTTCGACTGTCAGTTATGGCCCCCGGTCGCCGCTGAAAAATTGAGGTCCCCGGGGGAAGGTCGCCGTAATGACCAGTCGAGTAGTACTTGCAACCAGTCGCGCGGACGTCGCTTCTCGAGCTCGCATCAGATGCACTTCTCGAAGCTGAAATCCTCCCGGGAGCCGTCCGCACGGACGAGGAAGAAGCATCGTGACCCGTGTTTGAACGGATGCACTTCGAAGTGTGAAATTTCACTGCCCCGCAGCTTCTCGTCTCGATTTGGATGTCTTTCGAAGAGCGCCCTCAAGAACCGCTCGTTGTCAACGCCGACGCGCTGCTTGAGGTCATAGCGATTGAGAATCGCGCTGACGAAATCGCGCAGCGACTTCTTGGTCGGGAAGACGTGGCCGCAGAGAATTAAATAAGGATTGTTGGACATATCGTTCCTCTTAAGTGTACCGTTCGCCTTGCAACAGGAGAACGTGATTTAAAATATTAGCCCATCCGGACTTCAAACGATCTACGATTGTCTTGGATGCAGTTGGAATCTGTTGTAGTGTCCGGAGGAGGTGCTTTCGTATTGTAAACACGGCGGGTATTGTTGCGGCGTGGAGGTTCAATCCGTGCCGACAATTCATATGACCAAACGCTCAATCGATGCCCTTCCCTTCACGGAAGCGGGGCAAATGCTCTATCGCGACAAGGAGCTCACGGGGTTCGGCCTGCGGGTCGGCTCGACGAGCAAGGTCTTCTTCGTCGAGAGCCAGGTCGATCGGCGCACAGTTCGCGTCACGATCGGCAAGTATGGCCCTTTGTCGCCCGACGTGGCTCGCCGGCTAGCTCTGCAGCATCTTTCCGAGATGGCGCAGGGGCGAAACCCAAACGAGGCGAAGCGACGCGACGAGGCGCGGCGGGAAACTCTTCGCGCGGCGTTCGATCGCTTCTTCGCCGCCAAGAGCGAGCTGTCGCCAAACACCGTCAGCGCCTACACGCGGACCGTGGACCTCTACCTGCGCGACTGGTCGGGCAGGCCGCTCTGCGAGATCACGCGCGCGATGGTGCTCGCGAAGCATCGAGAGATTTCGGATCAGCGGGGTGCCCTGACCGCCAACAGCGTCATGCGCCACCTGCGCTCCGTCTATAATTTCGTCGCTGCCTCGAACGACGACCTTCCGCCGAATCCCGTGGCGATACTCGCGCAAGCGCGGGCGTGGGCCCCGGAGAAACGGCGCCGCCGGTTGGTGCCGGCGAACGCTCTGGGACGATGGTGGAGCGCCGCGATGGGGGAGCCGCCACTGTCGCGCGACTTCCTGTTGGTCGCGCTGTTCACGGGCATGCGGCGACGCGAGATCGGCCAACTCACCTGGGACCAGATCGACCTGCGCTCTCGGGTGCTGAACATCCCAACCACTAAGAACGGCGATCCTCTGTCCCTGCCTCTCTCGGGCTACCTCACGCAGGTCCTGAGGGAGCGCAGGCTCCTCGTCGGCGGATCGAAGTTCGTGTTCCCAACGCGAAGCGCGAGCGGACACGTGGAGGAGGTCAAGTCCTTCACCGCGCGCGTCGGCACCCGCTGCGGCATTGAATTCTCGATGCACGACATGCGGCGCACGTTCATCACCATCGCGGAGAGCCTTGACGTTCCCGCCTACTCACTGAAACATCTCCTCAATCACCGCACCGGGTCGGATGTCACCGGGGGATACATCATCGTCGACGTGGAGCGGCTGCGCGGACCCGTCGAGAAGATTGCGGCGAGAATTCTCGAACTGAGTCGAACGGGCGCAGGCCGAGAGGAAAGAGAAGCGGGATGAACGCATGCCCGGGAACGGCCAACGCGTCCAAAACGTCGACGCATCAATCGTGAAAGCGAAAAACGACGGATTTGGGCCAGCTTCGAACCGTCCACGTTATGAGCGTGCGACGTGAGGTTGCGCTCTTTGCGAGAGTAGGAACTAGCGGATGGGTCGTCCTAAGAAGAAACGTCCAGTAGTCGAAATGCCGGTTTTGACGGAGGCAGACGCAAAGTTGATCGACGAAGAGTTAAGGGACTACGCGGGGTGCGGCGGTTCAACCGACCCTGACGATCACATTTGGCTCGGAGAAATTGGAGAGCTCGATCCCTCGCAGTTTGATCAATTTCTCCGAGACGACCGTGATCCGGAAGGCGCGTTGCGCGAGATCCTCGGCGAGATAATCAACTCTCGCCCCAACGACGAGCGAGGACGCACGGCGGAGGGTAGACTGGACGAGGCTTTCAGCTCGTTAATGGGCAAGAGGCAAAAGCCCGGCGTGCGTCCGACCGATGACAAACCCATCATCGACAAGGCGGCGAGGTTGTATTTCGAACGGCATGTCGCAAACCTTAACGATAACTCTTGGCGCAAGTGCATTTTCGACGCTCACGACAAGCTTGGGATCGAGCTGCCGGAAGATCCCGATGAGCGCGAAACCATCTACGAAAGAATATACGACAAGATTGCTCCCTCCAAAGACGCCTTGCTGGTAGCGGCTTCAGCCGTTGGGCTTGAAGAGTGGGAGAATCGAAAGTGGCTCATCGAGCAAGTCGCGGCGGACTTGACCACACTCGGAATTCTCACGAGCAAGGAAAACCGGGAAACCGGGGAATAAGCCGCGCAATGCCCCCTTTGCGGCGCTAGCGGAATTTCGATCATTAAGGAGCCCTCGCCAACCTAGAGGGCTTAAAATGATCCGTCGCAAAACGATTTCCGCTCAACCTTCCGCAGAGGCAACCGATGAACGGGCGGGGCGGGTGCCGAGGCAATCGATATGCGGAGAGGTGAATGCGCCCAACGTTGAACCCCTTCTCCACGAACGTGACGCCGCGCAACGCCTGGGCCTGACCGAGGCGTCACTGCAGAAATACCGGTATTTAGGGACTGGCCCCGCCTTCGTTCGTCCTGGGGGCCGAAAACGCGGCGCAGTGCGCTACCAACTCAGTGACCTCGACGAATGGATTGCCGCCAACCGCGTTGTGCCCAAAGCCGGAAAGCGGGGTTGAGCCATGTCCGGCATCTTGCGCGCCGAGGACATCGCTCGGCAACTCCCGAGGGCATTGCGGGCTGGCAAAGGCTGGAGCGCCTGTTGCCCGGCCCACGACGACAGGAACCCGTCGCTTCTTCTCTACGACCGATCCGCCGGCGGCGTGAACGTAAAGTGCCTGGCAGGCTGTCCCTTCGAGGACGTTCGCGCCGAGCTTCAGGCTCGAGGGCTCTGGCCGCATAGCGAGCCCCATCCCGCTGATGGTGATCGGCGGGAGGGGCGCCGCGAAAAATCGGCAGGGCCGGCCGTGCCGATTATTTCTCCGGTACCAGCCGACGCCCCGGCGCTCAATATCGAGACGCTGCTCGGATGGGCGCGCTCAGCGCTCTACGAATACCGGGACGCAGCCGGTCGTCTGCTCCACTGCATCGCGCGCGTCGATAAGGGCGCCGGCGTGAAGGACATCCGGCCGATCGTCCTCACGCGTGGCGCCGATGGCGGCTTGGTGTGGGCGGTCCGCGCCCCGGCCGAGCCGCGCCCTCTCTATGGCCTCGATCTTCTCGCTCTTCGCCCTCAGGCGCCGGTCCTGGTCGTCGAGGGCGAAAAGACCGCCGACGCCGCGCGCGCGATCTTCCCGGACCACGTCGTCGTGACGTGGTCAGGTGGCGCGAAAGCCGTCGAGAAAGCTGATTGGGCGCCGCTAGCAGGCCGTGACGTGACGCTATGGCCCGACAATGACGAGGCTGGAAGGCAGGCAATGGCGCGTGTGGTCGCGCTGCTCTCGAAAGGACGCGCGTGATGCAGGCCCGGGTAGTCGATATCCCATCGCAGTTTCCCCCGAAATGGGCCTGGCCGACACTCCGCCGCCGGGCGCGAATCTGACGTCGATGCTGGAAGCGGCCAAGCTCCCTCAATCGAGGCTGCGGCGCTTCATCACCTCGGCCGCAGACTTAGCGAAGAGGGAGATACCTCCGCGCGAATCCGTCGTGGACCCTTGGCTGCCGACTTCGAGCCTGAGCATGTTCTTCGCGGCGCGCGGGATCGGGAAGACGTGGTTCGCTCTGAGCTTGACCATCGCCATATGTCGCGGGGAGGATTTCTTGTCGTTCGAGGTCCCGCGGCCGCGCACCGTCCTGTATGTCGACGGCGAAATGGCGCTCGCGGACCTTCAAGATCGCTTGAAATCGCTCGATGCGTCGCCGCCGAAAAACATGTTCCTGCTGCCGTCCGAGAGTCTGTTCCGTGAGAACCGCCCCCTCAACATTAACGCGCCCGAGGATCAACAGGCGATCGCACAGGCGATCGAGGACCTGCGATCTGACGGCCACGCCCCGGAAGTCGTCGTCTTTGACAACCTCTCCTCGCTGTCCGGCGGAATCGACGAGAACGACAACTCCGCTCTGGATGTCCTGCTCAAATGGCTAATTAGTCTCCGTCACAAGGGGCTGGCTGTCATCCTCGTGCATCATGCGGGCAAATCCGGTGATCAGCGCGGCGCGTCGCGGCGGGAAGACCTTCTCGACACCTCCATCAAGCTCTCGAAACCCAAGGACGACGACGGCGAAGATGCGCTGGCGCCCCACGATGGCGCTCACTTCATCGCCGAGTTCGTAAAGACCCGCGGCAGGGCGCCGAAGCCCTCGAAGATGGAGCTGCGGCTTGGGGCAGGACAGCACGGGACTCTTGAGTGGCTTATGTCCCACGGGATCCCGGCATCCGCATGGGAACAGACACTCAGGGCAATCGCGCTCAACACACCAAAAACGCAGGACCAGGTCGCCCAACTGCGCGGGCTCGGTAAGAGCGCCATCAGCCAGCACTGCAAAGCCCTGCGCAAGAAGGGATACCTCGACGAGCACTTGAGCGTCACAACGGAGGGGCTTGAGCGCCTGCTCACCCTCTGGCCGGACCTCGCGCAGCGCCTCGCTACCCAGGACGATCTGCCGTTTTGACCGCGGCCGGCGCCGGCGCGGGGCGGAAGCCGGAGGTTACGGCCCGGGGGCCCCTTTAAACCGCGAACCGAAAGATGAGAATTTGGGTTGGCGGTTTAAGGTTTACCCCTCCTAAGGGGGTAAACCTAAACCCGCGATATTAAACGCGGTTTACGCCGCGTGGGGCGGGGCAGGGTGGCCGCCGCGAGCGCCGTACTATTGAGCTATTGGCGCTATTGACAGCCCGTGCGTGCGCGTGGGGTACCCGCCCCAGCTACGCGCACGCGCGTGCGTGCGCGCGTAGGGCCGGCGTATCAGAAAGTGTCTGATCGGAGCCGCTCTTTGTGGGTCGGCGGTTCGTTTGCGGCGCGCTTCTACGCGAAATGCGCTGTGCACGCGGCGGCGCTTCTCGCTGCCCTCTTCTGGCCCGGCGCGCCGAGTGGAGCGGTGGGGCCGGCAATTAGGTGTCGGCTGCGCGGGCCTAGGCCGACCCGTGCACGGGGTTTCCGCATAACCCGGTGATACCCCTCGCCGGCGGCGGGCAAAGAGCCGCCTAGCGCCGCGACAGCCGTCTCGGTGCAGCCGTCGCACGCGCTTCCTTTACTCGCGGCGGTTGCGCGCAGCGGTTGACCGCACACGCTCGCGATGTCCGAGGTGGTGTGCGGTTCGACGACCTAAGCGGGCAAACCTAAACCCACTCCGCGCGGCCGCGGGGCCGGACTTATTGACGCTATTGACGGCCGGCGTATGCGCGTGGGTACTTGCCGCAGTCGCGCGCGCACGGGAATTCACCACATGAAGGTTTGCCCGAGGTGATCCAGTTGGCGGACGCGGGCCTCATAATCCGGCATGATCGTTTCCAATGACCGCCAAAAGCGCCGAGAATGGTTGTGCTCAAGAACGTGGCAGACTTCGTGAGATATCACGTAGTCGACGAGCGTCATCGGGGCCATGATCAAGCGCCAGTTCAGGCGGATACGGCCGCGCGCGTCACAACTCCCCCACCGTTTCGACTGATCGACAACATGGACGGCGGGGCTTGCGATACCTAGCAACTCGGCCATGGCAGTCGCGCGAACTGGAAAATGCGCTTTCGCGTGGTCGCGATACCAGTGGCGCAGTGCGCCTCTGATAGCGGCGCGCCGCACCAAGGGGATGGCGTCTGGCAAGACCCGCGCGACGAGCGACGCTCCTCGCGCCACGATTCGGGTCACCACGGCAGTTTCATCCGGGACCACTTTGAGGCGATAGGGTCGGCCAAGATAATGGAAGGTTTCTCCGCTCACGAACTCGCGCGGTGACGGAGCGCAGCCTAGTTCCCGATAGGCGGCTTGTTTGCGAAGCAGCCATGGCCCTTTCTTCCGGACGATATTAAGGACGCGCTCATCGTCGAGGTCAGTGGGCGCGAGAACACGAACGCCGTCGAAGCCGGCGGAAATCGCCACCGTCTTCCGCCGCGCCGTGCGCACTATGGAGAAGCTTATAAGTTCGCCGCCGAAATCGAGACTGTAAGCCGGGCTTGTCACCGCTCTGCCCACGCGCGTGCAACTCCCATGACTTTCGCGGTCACGGATTCGATTTCGCTCCCGTCCATGCCAGCCGAGCGTAGTCGCTCCTTAATCGAGCGGCGCATTTGGCGCTGAACGTCTTGTTTGTTTTGCCAGTCCACAACCCCGGCAAATCCTTCGAGAGCCTCGGCAACGTCGGTCGCCGCGACCTCGCGCTTTTCGGGTGCGAGACCGTCGAAAAATGGCAATATCGCGCCTGCCCTTCCCGAAAGTCGGCCGCCGGTTCCGCTACGGCCAGCCCTGATCCCCGACACCTTTGCCGCGATGTCCTCTAGTCGCACCAAAGTGCTCGCGGCGGAAATTCGCGCCTCGCGCTTCTCGTTGACGATCTTCTCCAACTGCTCCCACAAGGATGTGTAAGCCGTCGGGTTTTCGTCACGATGAACATGGATTTCGTGACGAATAGCGTGTTCGATTTCAGCTGCCTTTGCCTCTGCGGACGATAGACTGTTGAGATGCTGCTTGAATGCAGGGTCGAGGATGTCGCGCTTCGCAAGAAGCTGTTCGACACCCTCGACCGACAAGTGGTGGGTGATAATCTCCCCAACTTTCGCCCCGTAGTCCTTTGGGTCGAATGGCTCTTGATAGTGTGCCCTTCGCGCGATCACCCTCAGTCGAGAGAGCCATTTCAAATCGGAGACGTAGGGCTCCTCCAATGCCTTTGGGTCCGGGAGAACCATGTCCATGGCTTCCGCGAAGCGCAGAAAATCCAATTCGAATTTGGCTCTGACGTCATCGGGTTCTAGCAGCGTTAGGCAAAGCGCTTCATTCCCGCGATTGACGCCCTCGAAAAGGCGCATGGCCGCCCGGTGGCGGCTTTCGAGAAGCTGGGTCTTCTCTGTGAGCGGGCGCAGTGCGCTTAAGACACCGTCCTCTTCCGAGAAAAGGTCCAAGGCGTCGCCGATGCGGCGGTTGTCGCCCCAATAGTCGATGACGAGCCCGTAGGTTTTGCCTTCCGCTGTGCGGTTCACGCGCGCGATAGCCTGCAAAAGCGTGTGCTCACGCAACGGCGCGTCGAGATAGAGCACCTGCTCGAGGGGCGCGTTGAAGCCGGTTAGGAGCATGTCGCAGACAACCAATATCTTCAGCGGGTCGTCCGGCTTTTTGAAACGGGAAATGCAATCATCCCGCTCGCGTTTCGAAAGGTGGTGGGCTTGTAGCCGAGCACTGTCATTGTTCGAGGCGGACATGATCAGCGCGCATTCCGGCGCGCCCAACCGTCGCAACGCCTCGATATAGGTCACCGCGACATCGCGGCTCACCGTGACGATCTGCGCCTTGAAGCTGTTGGGCTCGATTGTAGTTCGGTAATGCTCAAGGATATCTTTGGCGATCGCTTCGACGCGAACTTCAGCGCCCGCGAGCTTTTCCTGAAGGCGCATCCCGCGCTTCAGTTTGTGAATTTCTTCGTCTGAGAGTTCTGGGAAAGACGTGTGGATGTCGCTTTCAAGATCTCGGCCGTCGATCCGCAACCGGGCGTCGCGCATTTCATAGAAAATGGGAACCGTCGCGCCATCCTTAACAGCTTGGTCGATGAGGTAGCGGTGCAGATAATCGCCGAACACCTCACGCGTGCTGCGGTCCTTCTTGTCGATGGGCGTGCCAGTGAAGGCCAGCATGCAGGCGTTCGGCAGACCGGCGCGCATCCTGGCCGCAAGCGCGCCGTATTGCGTTCGATGGGCTTCGTCCACCATGACGAACACGTTGCGAGCACTGGAGATGACCGATGAGCGCTTCGGCACCGCACTGTGAAATTTGTGCACGGTCGTTAGAACCGTCGTGCCCGCGCCGCCCGACAGGGCCGTGCGCAGCGCCTGTCCACTGTCGGCTTGCACGGGGTTAGGGAACCCTGATCGCTTGAACTGAGCGGTGATTTGATCGTCGAGATCGTTGCGGTCGGTGACGATGACGAGCGTTGGGTTTTCAGCCTCGGGCAAGCGGCGAAGCTTCGTCGCCAGAAACACCATCGTCAGAGATTTGCCGGAGCCCTGCGTGTGGTGGATCACGCCGCCGCGCCGTTGCGGATTGCCGGCGGTACGGATGCGCTCAATCGACTTGCCAACTGCGACGAACTGCTGATAGCGCGCCAATAGCTTGATGCGTCGCCCGTTGATAGTTTCGTACATCACGAAGTTGCGGACAAGATCGAGCAGGTTGGCGGGCGCAAGAAGCCCGGCGAGCAAAATGTCCTGGCCGGTCGGCGCGCGCCCGAGTTGCGCGGTCAACGCATCGAGGCTTAGCGGATAAGGGTCCTTCCATTCTGCCCATTCGCGCGCGGGCATCAACGCTGTCCCATATTTCGCGATGTCGCGAGCCAACGCGATGGAAATTTGCGCGGTCTCGAACAGGCGCGGTGCGCCCAACCCCGAAAATTCGTCGCGACTTTCATAGCGCCGGAATTGCCGGATCGCTTCGCCCATGGGGTCGGCAAGCGCGGGCGACTTGCACTCGATCACGGCGAGTGGCAATCCGTTCACGTAGACGATGACATCAGGAACGATTTCTTGGCGCGGCCCCTTGATGGAAACTTGCCGCGCGAACTCGAACGTGTTGGCGGAGGGATCATCAAAGTCGAAGAAACGCACATTGCGGTCTTGCCGGCGACCGTTTTCGGTGTGCGGCGCTGTGACACCGTACGAGAGGGCCGTGTGCGCGCTTACGTTCGCCTCCATCACGTCTATGGCAGCAATGCGCGTGACAGCCGCGACCGCGCGGCGCACGCCATCGTCACCGAGCCAGGGATTGAGCCGTGACAGACATTCACCGAGGCGCAGGGTTAGAACCGGCTCTGTAGACAGGCCCTCGCGCAGGTGACGCACCTCTTCGGGCGATAAAGCTCGATAGTCGAACAACACGCGCAAGAGGTCTATGGCGGGTTGCTCCACCCATTCACGTTCGAGTTGATCGGTCGGCTCGGTCATGCCGCTTCCCAGGCCTTATCTCGATGGCGCGCAACAATGCTTTCAGGAATGCGTAGGCGGCCGGAGAGAAGTTCTTGGGCGAGGGCGGTGCGAAGCGAACGAAGCTGCTGCAGCCTAGCTTCTTCAGCCTCGATGCGTGCCCACATCCCATTTAAAAGGCTAATTGTCCGATCCTGATGGCCAAGCGGAGGAACACTGATTTTGATCCGCTTCATTTCCCCAACATTGAGATGTTGCTGCGCGAGACCGCCCTGAAGGACGGCAATCTGACGTTTTGCGACGCGGGAGTTCAAAAAGAAGCTTACGTACTCCCCGCGCACTCTCGGGCCGGGTCGCGAAAAAATGATGTCAATGCAGTTTAGCTCGCCGATGTTGTCCGGGACGAAAGCAGTCTTTCCGGGCTCACCTGTTCGCACTGTGACGACGTCACCGGGGCGTAACGCCGATTTAGAATTGAGCTTATGTCCCGCTTGCGAAATTCGGACCATATCCCCCAGGTTAAGTCTATTTGGTCTTACGTTTAGTGAGCGTAGGGCAGCCACGCCGCCCTCGTCCACGTAATACGAGGCAGGTCTTATGACGATGCCAACTTGAATTGATGCCATCTCTGCCGCCAATGTAGAAGCTCGCCAACCAACTGCACTTCCGCGTTTGGTACCCGGGTCAATACCGAGAAAAAGCGCTTCTGCAAGGGCCTCCGTTGCTTCGTGAAGCTGAGCACAAGACGCTTCCGTCGTTGCAATAGTTTGCTCTACCGCGCTCAATATTTCGGCTATTCCGCGCTGTTCCGCGCGCGGGGGGACGGAAACCTGGCATGCGAAAAAATCGTCGGCAGCTAGATTGAGTAAACCATCATTTCGAACGCCTGAGTTGATAGCACGTGCAAGCTCACGATTTAGTATACCATTCCTAAGAGCGAACTGTGCATAGTTTTCTTCTAAGTCTTGGCGCATAGAAAAGCAATAATAAACAAATGGTACAATCGCACTTTCCTCATCTAGGCGAAATATACACCCCTGCGGCGCGGTCTTAGAATTGCCCTTATTGTAAGCAAATTCGCCTCTTCTGATGAGAGTGTATCTCTCTGCGCTTTGTCCGGCCATGTCGCGACTATATTTGTCGGATTGTAGAATAAAGCCGTTCTTTGCAGAAATAGTCATTACTGGATGACCGGAGCCATCATTCCTTCGAGTTATACGCGAGGTTATGTCCGACAGACGCCGCACCTCCCAATCGGAGGGACGTTTATCCCACATAGCCCATCTCCTTAAGGAGAGCGTTCATGCGTGCAGCGGCCTCGTCCCGAGCGCCTTCGGCGGCACGGAGTTTCTCGAACTCGGCTGTCACATCGATCGGCTTTTCCGGCTCCAGCGTGTCTATGTAGCGGGAGATGTTGAGGTTGAAATCGTTCTCCTCAATTTCTTTACGATCCACGACGCGGCAGAAGCGATCATCGTCCCGCCACGCTCGGAAAGCTTCAACAACGCGACTAATGTTGCACTCGCCGAGGATGTTTTTCTTGGGCCGCTCCTCGAACTCTTTCGCACCGTGGATGAACAGCACCTTGTCCTTACGAGATTTGGGCTTGTCCTTGTTGAGAATGAGAATGGTGGCGGGAATGCCGGTGCCGGCGAACAAGTTCTCTGGGAGGCCAATAATCGCCTCGAACAAATCTGCCTTCAGCATGCCCTCGCGGATGCGCCCATCGCCCGAGCCACGAAACAGCACGCCGTGCGGCATGACCACTCCGCAGACGCCGCTAACGTTGAGCGTCGCGACCATGTGCTGAACGAAGGCGAGGTCGCCCATGTTCTTGGGCGGAATGCCGTAGATGAAGCGATTGAAGCTCCTTTTCTCGTTATCTCCCGAAACGTCATCCGCGCCCCAGGCGTCCAGCGAGAAAGGCGGGTTGGCGATGACGCGGTCATAGAGGATCAGGTTGCCTTCGTTATCGAGCAACCGCGGATTGCGGATCGTGTCACCCTTCTCAATCCGGGCATCGCGCAGCCCATGTAACAGCAGGTTCATCTTGGCAATGGCCCACGTGCCAAGGTTCTTTTCCTGCCCATGTAGTGTCACGTTGACGGGCTGCCCAAGACGCTTGCCCTCGATATCTGCGATATGCTGCGCGCTCTCGATCAGCATGCCGCCCGAGCCGCAAGTCGGGTCGCCAATGCGCATGCCCGGCTTCGGGTCTAACAATTCCACAATGAGGCGCACGACATGGTGGGGCGTGTAGAATTCGCCACCTTTCTTGCCCGCATCGTCGGCGAATTTGTCGATGAGATATTCATATGCCCGCCCCAGCATATCGGGCTCGGACAATGAGGCGTTGGAAAGGTCGATGCGGGAGAAATGATCTATCAGGCGCGCCAGAACTCCTTCGCGGTTCTTGGCGTCGCCAAGCCGCGATTCGGAATTGAAGTCGATATTGGCGAGCACACCCTCAATCGACGGGTTGTCGTCTTCGATAGCTTCGCAGGCTTTGTTGAGTTGCTCGCCAATGCCCGTGGTCAGCTTTTTGAGCTCGGACCAGCGGGCGCGCTTTGCCAGGAAAAACTCGTGCTCGTCGTGATCGTTGTAGGCGATGTCCTTCGACAGGCCGTTACGGATGCACTCTTGCGCTTCCTCTTCGAAGCGATCCGACAGGCGTTTCAAGAACAGGAAGCCAAAAATGTAAATCTTGTAATCCGAACTATCGATCGAGCCGCGCAAAATGTCGGCGGATCTCCAAAGATGGTTTTCCAGTTCGGCGCGTGTGAGCTTCGCCATGTTTCCCTCAAGCTTTCTGATTTGTGCCGAAAAGGCGCGCGTCGACCAACCCGCGTGCGAGCACACGGCGAATTTCGGCGGCTTCGATGGCGGTGCGGTAGGCGATTTGCAATTCGCGGACGAGTTCGGCGATCAGTCGCTGTTCTTCATATGGCGGCAAGCTGATTTCCAGTTTCGCTAAATCCTTCGGCGACAACGACAAGAGCGTCGTCGCGCCCCTGCGCAGCACCTCAATCTTGGGGCGATAAATGTCGCTCGACAAAATGGCATAGAGCACCGCGCCGAGCACACGTTTTGCACTATCAGGCCTGACGACAATTATGTTTCCGCTTGCAATTCCGCGCCAACTTTCGTTGCCGACAAGCCCGAATTTCAGCAGCGTGCCGCGCCCGGTCACAAGCACATCGTCGGGAAGGACCTCGTAGTTCCGAGCTTGCGCAGGAGACCGAAACGCGACCGTTTCCAATGCGCTTAGCGGAGCCACCGCCCCGTCCTTCAGATCCCGCACCCCGATGACCGGCAATCGTTCGCCCGGACGTTCGATCGTCTCCTCCCGCGATACACCTATCCCGGCGAACACTTGGGAAATGTCCCCAAGGCGGGCGAACAGGGATGGTGTGGGAGGTTCCGGCGTGGCGGCTTTCATAGTACGCTTCTATGAAATCGCGGACCCGCGGTCAATACGCAATCAAACCATATTACGCTATGGAGCAAAATTCCGCAAAAAATCTCGCTTGACTTCGCCAGGCTCAATCTCCAGTCTGCCAGCGTCGGACCCTGAGTCCGACGTTTCAAGCCAGGATGGAATTCAACATGGGTATACGAGCCGAGCCGAGTGGGCTCGTATTGAACGAGTGGGACGCGGCGCTGATCCGCGGAATGCTCAATCGCGGCGACCGGCACCACGACATTGCGGCGTTCTTCGGCGTGAATCAGGGTCGCGTCGCCGAAATCAAAACGGGTTCGCGGTTGCCGGGTGTTCAGGCCGCCGACGCAGGAGACCTCCCACCTAAGGGGCCGTATCTGACTCCGAAGGCGGCGTGGCAGGAAAACCGGCTGCGCTAACAGCCGGTTTTCCGACACCGGGGCCGAAGCCCCGCTAGGCGTGTTTTGAACACCACGAACCTAGTTGGCCCCTCCTTAAAGATCAATGACCCAGCGCTTCGGACGGGTCATTGCCCTCTCGCGAAAGATCGCAAACAATGGCCGACTATCGAATAGACTGCGTGAACAAACCGAACAGGACCAGCGTCCACGAGCATATCACCCACGTGGGGGGCCCGAACCCTAACGGCTCAGGACGCTGGAAGAACACGACGGCGGAAATCGTCCGCATGATCGAACAGGGAACGCACCGATTTTACACGAACGAGAGCGGCGCGGCGGCCTGGGTTGGCGTGCGAACGAGCGCGGCGGGTAACAAGTTCCTGCAAACCCATGCGGATGGGGTCTGGAAAGATAATCTCCTCGCGCTGAAAGAATGCGCCTAAGCTCTTGGCACTGGCAGCACTGCCCTCACGCTTCGGCGCGAGGGTCCAGCTGTAACTAACGCCTAAGCGGGGCGAATAAGCACCGATAGCGCAACCCACAATCACAAGTCGCCAAATAAGAAGCTGGAGACGGACGACTGGACGTCATCGAGTTGATGGTGAGTCTGCGCGCGCTGTCAGTTAATCCGTCGAGTTTGTCGCAAGACTCGACAATGGGACGGAAGCCCAATGATATCATTATATTAATGGTGCCGCCTGAGGGATTCGAACCCCCGACCCCCTCATTACGAATGAGGTGCTCTACCAGCTGAGCTAAGGCGGCGTACCTGGGACTTACGCCCTACTAAGACCCTACTAACTTATTTCCACCTTAGCTAGTCCATTGAGAACCTTACGCTTTTAGCGGGTGCCCCGCTCATTACGAATGAGGTGCTCTACCAGCTGAGCTATTGCGGCGCGCGGCGACGAGGCGAGATTCGCTTCGCTCCGGCGGATTGCGTTTTTCTTATCGAGATCGCCCGGGATTGGCAAGGACGCCGCGAAGGGAAAAAGCGCGCCGCGGAGCGGGGACGAAAACCTGGAGGCGCCGCGTTTCGCAGCGCGAGCGACAATCGGCGCGGTCGCGATCTTGCGGCGATGGGATCCCGTCGCCGCACGCTTCGTCTTATTCGCGGGCGAACAGGCGGAAGCTTTTTGGGTCGGCTTCCTCCTGCGGGCCCGGGTCGTCCGGCGCGGTGGTCGGCAGCAGCATGACGGCCGCGCTGCGCGGGGCTTCGGACTTTGGCGGGGCGGTCGCGGCGGCTGGCGAGGGCGGCGCAGCGGGGAGAGCGGCCGGCGGCGCGGGCGGCGCCGGCGGCGGTTCCGCCGTCCCGGACGCGGTCGGCGTTGCGGCGGCGGGGGCCGGTTCGGCGACGGTCAGCCGCTCCTCGGGCGTGCGCCAGACGAAAGCGTCGAGTGCGCCCGACGGCGAGACGGGGGCCCAGCGATCGCTGATCACGCCGTCGGCGACCCAGGCGCGGTCGCGCGGCGCGCGGGCGGCGCGGGCGAGCCATTCGCGCGCGGCGCCGCCTGCGCCGGCGGCGTCCTCGATGTCGGCCAGCAGCAGACAGACGCGCGCGGTCGGGCGGACGCCCGGCGCCAGCAGGGGCGCGACGGCGGCGCGCGCGGCGTCGAGATCGCGCGCGTCGAGCGCCGCGCGACCCACCGTCACGAGGCTTTCGGGATCCGACGGGGCGAGGCGGGCGAGCGCTTTTGCACGGGCGAGCCGGTCGGTTGCCGAATCGCCGCGACGCATCCTGAGATAGACGGCGGCGAGGTCGGGATGCGGCGTCTGGCGATAGGCGGCCTCGAGGATCTTGGCGGCGCGGCGATAGTCGCCGTTGGCGCCGTGAAGCCGGCCGGCGAGCGCGGCCGCGGGCACGAGGCTGGAGGCGAGCGCATTCGCCTCCTGGGCGAGGGCGAGCGCCTTGCGGGGGTCGCGGTCGGCGAGATCCTGGGCCATCGCGGTCTTGAGCAAAGCGCGCCAGCGGTTGGCGGTCGGCTTGTCGATCAGCTTCGCCGCGGCGTTGGATTCGACGATTGCGAGCGCGCCCGCCCAATCGTCATGCGCGGCGCGATCGTCGAGAACCGCCTGCGCCGCCCAAGGCAGAGCGGCGTGCTTATGGGCGCGCGCCGCATATTCGAGCGCGGCGGCGTGGTCGCCGCTCCGGCGCGCCTCGATGTGCAGGCCGCGCAGGCCGAGCGCGTGGGTTTGCGGATGTTCGAGCATGTCCTTGAAGGCGGCCGCCGCGCCGGGCCGGTCGCCGGCGAGCTGGGCGGCCTGGGCGCGCAGCAGCTTCGCCAGCGGCGCGTCGCCGAGATGCTTGCGGGCCTCTGCGGCGTCGCGGCTGGCCGTGCGCACGTCGCCTGAGCCGATCGCGATCATGCCGCGGGTGAGGGCGGCAAGACCCTTCTCGCGCTTGCGCGCCCGCGCCGCCAGCGACACGAGCGAGGGAATGCGGAAGACGAACCGGACGACGCCCCAGACGACCGCCAGCACGACCGCCAGCGCGACGACGACGCCGAGCGCCACGATGAGCGAAACGTCATATTCGACGCCGCGCCAGGTCAGCGCGACCTCGCCGGGGTTCTCGGCCAGCCACGTAAGGCCGTAACCCGCGAGGGCCAGCGCGACGAGAAACAGCAGCAGGCGAACCATGACGTCTCCGCACTCAAGACAACCCGGGCGCCGAAACGCCCCCGCGTGAAAACGCTCCGCTCAGGTCAGTGCTTCGCCGCAGCCAGCCGGCTGACGGCGTCGGCGCGAAGCGCGAGCGCCGCCTCGCCCGCGCCCTGGCGCGCCTCAGCGGCCTTCGCCCAGTCCGCCGCGGCGCGCTGAGCCGGCTCAGGCAGGCGCCGATAGGCTTCGAGCGCCGCCGCAAGGTCGCCGCGCGCCAGCGCAGCCGCGATGCGCGACGTCAGCGCCTCAGGATCGTCCACCGAGGGCTCGCCGACATTGTGCACCCGGACGAGCTTGCGCATGTGGTCGATCAGCCGGTCCATCACGCCGCCTTCCTCCGCCGGCGTCGCCGCCGCGGCGACGGCGGGCGCACGCTTGAGGAAATCGGCCCGTAGCGACGCCAGGGTCGGCGCGCCGCTCTCGGCAAAGGGTTTTAGCGTGGCAAGCTTCGCGCTGTCCGCCCCGAGCCGGGTCAAGGCCGCCAGTTCCTGGGCGTAAGGGGCGCCCGCGTCGAGGCGATCGATCAGCGAAGTCGCGAGGACCGCCGCCGTCGCGCCGCCGCCGGCCGCGTCCTCCGAGGGCGAAACTCTGGTTTCGCTCTTGGGAGCGGCGAGCGCCGCCTCGACCTTGCTCAGGCGATCCTTGATCGGGCCAAGGTCGGCCGCGGCGGGCTCGAGGGCGGAAATATCGCTTTCAAGTTTGGCGACGCGCGCTTCGAGCGCGTTCGCCTCCGAAGCTGAGGGCTGGCCGCCTTGCGGCGCCGGCGCGGCGCCGGCTTGCCCCGCGAGCGCCAGCGCCTTGGCCGCGTCGGCGCGGGCGGCACGTGCTTCCTCCAGCGCGGTTTTGGCGGCTTCGTTCTTGCCCGCCGCGCTTTCGAGCCCGGCGACGCGCTTGGCGAGGGCGTCAAGCGTCGAGGCCTTCGCAGCGCCGGCCTCATTGGCTTCCAGCGCGCGCAGGCGCTTGTCGAGCGCGGCGGCGCTCTCCTTGTCGGCGTCGGCCTGCCGCTCAAGAACCGCGAGGCGCGTCATTGCCGGTTCGAACTCGCCGGCGCGCGGATCGAGGAACCACACCGCTGTGAAGGCCGCAGCGCCGCCGATCAGCGCGCCCGCGAGCGCGGCGAGGAACGGCCGGGCCGTGTTCGGTTGTTTCGGGGGCGCGGGGTCGGCCGCGCGCTCCTGCGCGTCCGACGCGTCTTCCCCCGGTTCGGGCGGCGCGGGCTGAGGCGCGTCAATTTCGGTCGCCTCGCCGTCGATCACACCGGGATCGTGGCGCGGCTCGCGGCTCGGCAGCGGACCGGGGGTCGGCGAGACGATCTCGGGTTCGGATTTCGGGCTCGTGTCGTCGGCCATGGGTCCTGCTCGCGCTTGCGCGCTCTCTATAGGCGAGCCGCCCCCGGTTGGAAACCCGAGCCGGCGTCGCGGGCTTGTCGCGGGCCTTGACGGTGGACGATTCGATGGAATCACCGCACGGCCTAGATTCCCCAACTGCCACGCGCTTTTGGCGAAAAGCCGGCGGCCACTTTTTCGCCGCACGCTCTAGGGTCCGAGGGCCCGTTCGAGCGCAGCCAGAAGACGCGCCTCTTCGGGCGCGTCGGCGCTGCGCGACCCGCGCCCAGCCGGCCTCGCGCAAGGGCTCGGCGACATCGGGGGAGAGGCAGACGTGCTGCATCCCGGCGAAGTGTTCCGCCAGGCCGGCGCGCGTCGCCAAAGCGGCCGCGAGCGCGGCGGAGCGGCGCGAATAGTGCAATGCGGCGGCGCAATGCCGCAGGTCCGCGGTCTCCTCTTCGCTCCACCGCTCGCGCGCCTCGGCGACGTAAGTTTCGAGCACGGTCGTGTCGGCGCCGATGGCGCGCAGCGCCTCTTCGAGCGCGCTCTTGCGGTCGCGGCCCGCGAGATAGAGCACGCGCGCTCGCGCCGCGAGGCGCTCGGCGAGCGCCGCTGCGAGGGCGGCGACGTCGGCGGCCGGCTCCAGCGCCAACGCCAGTCCGGCTTCATTCGCGGCGGCGGCGGCGCGGCGGCCGACGACATAGATCGGCAGGCCGACGATCGCGGCGCGCGGGGCGGGGGCGAGCAGCGCGATCGCGTTGACGCTGGTCGCGACGACCGCGTCGAAACGCTCGCGCGGCGGCGCCGCGCCGGTCGGCGCCATGCGCAAGACGGGCGCCAGGGCGACTTCGAAGCCGCGCGAGCGCAATTGTGCGGCGCTTCGATCAGCGTCCTCGCGCGCTCTGAAGAGGGCGATCCTGGTGCCCATACGTCACGGCGCTCCTTGCTCTGAGTTCCTCACTATGCGCTGTGCAGCGCGCGGCCAAGCGTATAGAGACGGGGTCCCCCGCGCGACGGCCGCGCGCAGCCTTTAGGATGCTCATTCGACGATGCTGGTGCTGGGAATCGAAACGACCTGCGACGAGACGGCGGCGGCCGTCGTGCGCCTGCGCCCGGACGGCGCGGGCGAGATTCTCGCCGACGAGGTGATGAGCCAGATCGCCGCCCACTCGCCCTATGGCGGCGTCGTGCCGGAGATCGCCGCGCGCGCCCATGTCGAGATCATCGACGGGCTGGTGGAGCGGGCGCTGCAGCGCGCCAAAGCGCGCGTGCAAGACCTCGACGGGATCGCCGCTGCCGCGGGCCCCGGCCTGATCGGCGGCGTGTTGGTCGGCTTGATGACCGGCAAGGGGATCGCGCTCGCCGCCGGCAAGCCCTTTCTCGCCGTCAATCATCTCGAAGCCCATGCGCTGGTGGCGCGTCTCAACGGCCGCCTCGCCTTTCCCTACCTGCTGCTGCTCGCCTCGGGCGGCCACACCCAGATTCTCGCGGTCAAGGGCGTCGGCGACTACGACCGCCTCGGGACGACGATGGACGACGCGATCGGCGAGGCGTTCGACAAGACCGCCAAGCTGCTCGGGTTGCCTTATCCCGGCGGCCCGGCGGTCGAAGCGGCGGCGCGGGATGGCGACCCCGCGCGTTTCGCGCTGCCGCGGCCATTGCTGGGTCGTCCGACCGCGGATTTCTCCCTGTCCGGCTTGAAGACCGCGACCCGCCTCGCCGCCCAATCGATCGCGCCGCTGCGCCAGCGCGACGTCGCCGATCTCTGCGCCTCGTTCCAGGCGGCGGTCGTCGACGTCATCGAGGACCGGATGCGGGTCGGGCTCAGGCTGTTTCGCGAGCGGATCGGGCCGTCTCAGGCGGTCGTCGTCGCAGGCGGCGTCGCCGCCAACGGCGCAATCCGCGACGCCCTGACGCGCTTTTGCGCGCAGGCCGGCCTGCCGATGGTCGCGCCGCCGCAGAAGCTCTGCACCGACAACGGCGCCATGATCGCCTGGGCGGGGATCGAGCGGCTGCGCAAAGGCCTCACCGACACGCTCGCCGCGCCCGCGCGCCCCCGCTGGCCGCTCGACCCGAAGGTCGAGCGGTCGCTCAACGGCAAAGCATGATGCATCAGTAGGCGTTGTGGGGCGCGCCCTGCTGCGTCGGCTCGGAATTGTGGGCGGCGGCCGCCGCGTCCTGCCGCTTCTTTTCCTCGGCGGCCATGTGATGGCCGATGACGCAGCCGCCGATCGCCCCGGCGACGGCGTGATGGCCCGCGTAGTGGCCGGCGATGCCGCCGACCAAGGCGCCCTTGAGGCAACCCTTGGCCTCGGCGGGGCCGGCGGAGAGCGCGGGCGCGAGGGCCGCCGCAAGGACGGCGGCGGCGACGTAGCGATGTTTCAAGGTCATAAAGCGCTCCCAATTTCTAATCCGTCGAAAGAACGGGTCATGAAAGGATTTGGCGACGGAGCCTGCTTGACGCAAGCAACGAGTTTGCGATGCGCCAATTGCAATTTTGCCGCTTCGCTCCTATAAATGGCCAATCCCCTCGAAATCGTTGAATTGAGGCTGCGCCTCGCCCCTGAAGACCGGCGGAGCGTGCGCCGCCGAACACGCAAGGAGTTCCGTCATGAGCGAAGCGCCGTTGATGCCCAAGGCCACCGCCGTCTGGCTGGTGGAGAACACGTCGCTGACGTTCGATCAGATCGCGGAGTTCTGCAAACTGCATCCGCTCGAGGTGAAGGGGATCGCCGACGGCGAGGTCGCCACCGGCATCAAGGGCTACGATCCGATTTCGACCGGCCAGCTCAGCCGCGAGGAGATCGCGGCTGCGGAGAGGAATCCCTCCAAGCGCCTTCAGCTCGCGACGAGCAAGGTGCGCGTGCCCGAATTCAAGAAGCCGCGCGGCGCCCGCTACACTCCGCTGTCGCGGCGGCAGGATCGGCCGAACGCCATCCTCTGGCTGCTGCGCAACCATGCCGAGCTGAAGGACGCGCAGATCATGCGCCTCGTCGGCACGACCAAGCACACGCTCGAGGCCATTCGCGAGCGGAGCCATTGGAATTCGGCCAATCTCCAACCGATGGACCCGGTCACGCTCGGCCTCTGTTCGCAGATCGATCTCGACTTCGAAGTCAATCGCGCCGCCAAGGACCGTCCGAAGGTCGAGGAAGACCGCAGCCAGACCCTCGTCTCCGCCGAGATCACGACCGCCAAGCCGGAGCCGGTCAGCGAGGCCGACGTCTTCGGCTCGTCCACGCCCAAGCAAAAGCCGAGCGAAGAGAAGATCGACGTCGACGCCGTGTTCGGCAAGCTGAAGGAGCTCAAGAGCGCGGACTGACGCCTGCGCTCATCCTGCGAGCGCGATCCCTGCGGCGGCCGACAGCGCCACGACGACGAGCGGCGGCGCACGCCACGCCACGAGCAGGACGAAGCCGGTCGCGGCGACGGCGAGATCGGCCGGCGCCAGGATTGCGCCGGTCCATACCGGGCTGTAGAGCGCCGCGCCGAGCAGCCCGACCACCGCCGCATTGACGCCGCGCATCGCCGCCTGCGCTTGCGAATTGGCGCGCAACGCATGCCAGAACGGTAGCGCGCCCGTCAGCGCGAGGAGACCCGGCAGAAAGATCGCGACGAGGGCGACGAGAGCGCCCGCGATCCCCGCCGGGGGTTGGCCCGCGATCGCGCCGAGATAAGCCGCAAAAGTGAACAGCGGCCCGGGTACGGCTTGCGCGGCGCCGTAGCCGGCGAGAAAGGCGCTGTCCGAGACCCAGCCCGGCGCGACCACCGCATCGCGCAGCAACGTCAGCACGACATGGCCGCCGCCGAACACGAGCGCGCCGGAGCGGTAAAAGGCGGCGAAAAGCGCCAGGAGCCCACCCGCCGGAACGAAGGCTAGCGCTAGCAGCGCGAAATAGGCCGCCAGACAGATAAGGCCAGCCGATCGGGAGACCGGCATCGCGAGGCTTTCGGGCGCCGAGGAGCCGCTTTGCCTCGACCAGACCAGCCCTGCCGCGGCGCCGAGCGCAATCGCGCAAACCTGAGCGAGCGAGCCGGGCGCGAGGAGCAGCAGCACCAGCGCGGCTGTCGCGATCGAGGCGCGCGCCTTATCCGGGCAGAGGCTTCGCGCCATGCCGAGCACCGCCTGGGCGACGATGGCGACGGCGACGAGCTTGAGCCCGTGCAACAGCCCGGCGCCCCAGCGCGCCTCGGCGATCTCGCTGGCGCCAAAGGCGAAGGCCAGCAGCAACGCGGCCGAGGGCAACGTGAATCCCGCCCACGCGGCCAGGCCGCCGAGCGCGCCGCCGCGCATCAGCCCGATCGCAAAGCCCGTCTGGCTGGAGGCCGGCCCCGGCAGGAATTGAGACAGCGCGACGAGATCGACATAGGCGCGCTCGGAAAGCCAACGCCGCCGCTCGACGAACTCCGCGCGAAAGTAGCCGAGATGGGCGATGGGTCCCCCGAAGGAGGAAACCCCGAGCTTGAGAAAGACGAGGAACACCTCGCCCGCCGAACTCTGCGGCTTCGCCTCGCTCATGACCCCGGCCCTTCCGACCGCGCGGAAGCTATTCGGCTGACGCGAGCGGGGCAAGCGCGTGGCGGAGCCGGAACTGGCGGGCGCGCCGCTACATCCCGAAGCCGCGCGCCATCGCCGCTGCGCAGAGCGGCAGGCCGGCGAAGAGCGCAACCTCGGTCCATAGCGCGCGGCGCACGAGCCGGATGCCGACTGCGTCAGGCCGGAAGTCCGGATCGGCCCGCACGGCGCGGCGCCAGACGAGATAGCGCAGGGTCGGCACGATCGAGATCACCCCGACGCCGGCGAACAGCGCCATCTTCGTCCAGAAGAAGGCGTTGATCATGTAGTACTCGGGCCCCTTGGCGCCGAAGACCACCCGCGCGGCGCCAGCCGCCAGCACGACAGCGGCCATCACGCCGTACCAGGCGTCAATCCTTGCGAGGCGCAGGACTGCTTGCCCGTCAAGTTGGCTCGCGGTCAGCGCCAGCTCGAAGGCGAGGATAGCCGCGAGCGTGAAGATCGCGAGGTGATGGGCGCTGGCGAGAGCCCAATCGAGCAGCATGACCGAACCCTCCGGATCGCTTTAAAGCGCGGGCGACGGCAGTCCGGCCGGCGCGCTTTCCGGCGCCGCTTGAGCGCCCGTCCGCGTCGACGCAGGGCCGAGCGACTTGCGGAACCATAGCGCATAAATCGCCGGCAGCAGGAACAGCGTCAGGAACGTCGCGACCGACAGGCCGCCCATGATCGTGAAAGCCATCGGCCCCCAGAAGGCGCTCTCCGAGAGCGGAATCATCGCGAGGATCGCCGCCGAGGCGGTCAACACGACGGGTCGGGCGCGCCGCATCGTCGCGAAGACGATCGCTTCGCGCCGCGAAAGGCCTCGCTCGCGCACGTCCGTTTCGATCTGGTCGACGAGGATCACGGTGTTGCGCATGTCCATGCCGGCGAGGGCGATCAGCCCGAGCAGCGCGACGAAACCGAACGGACGATGCGCAAGGCTCAGTGCGATCGAGGCCCCGACGATGCCGAGCGGCGCGGTGAAGAATACGATTGCGAGCCGCGAGAAGCTCTGCATCTGCACCATCAGGAGCGTCAGCATCGCGATAAGCATGATCGGGAACAGCGCGAAGATGGAGGCGTTGCCCTTTTGCGCTTCCTCGATCGCGCCGCCCATCTCGATGCGATAGCCCGGCGCGAGACTGTCGCGAATCGGCGCCAGCGCTTTCCAGAGCGCCGTCGAGACGTCCGGCGGCTGCGCGCCGTTGACGACGTCGGCGAGCGCGGTGATGACGAGTTCGCGGTCCTTGCGCCAGATGATCGGCTCCTCGGTCGTGCGTACGACATGCGCGACTTGGCCGACGGGAATCGCGGCGCCGTTGCGCGAGAGAATGGTGACATCCTCGATCCGATCGAGCGCCGCGCGCTCGCTCGGCGCCGCGCGCGCGACGACGTCGACGCGCTCCTCGCCGGCGCGGATCGTCGTCACCGTCGCGCCGCCGACGAATGTTTGCAGCGTGCGGGCGATGTCCTGCGGCGTCAGGCCGAGCGCGCGGGCGCGCGCCTGATCGACCTCGAGACGCAGCGAAGGCATCTTCTCGCCCCAGTTCAGGTGGGGATCGACGACGCGAGGATCGCCGCGCATCGCGTCGCGAACACGCCCCGCAATGGCGCGCACGGTCTCGGCGTCCGGGCCGATGACGCGGAACTGCACGGGGAATCCGACAGGCGGACCGAAGTTGAAACGATCGACGCGAACCCGGGCGGCGTTCAAGGCGCCGTTCGCGACCGCCGCCTCGATGCGGGCCTTCACGCGCTCGCGCGCTTCGACGTTCCTCGCGACGATGACGATCTGCGCGAACGATTCGTTCGGCTGCACCGGTTGCAAGCCGAGCCAGAAGCGCGGCGAGCTCTTGCCGATGTAGGTCGTGTAGGAAGCGATGTCGGCGTCGCCCTTGAGCAGGCCTTCGGCCTCGCTCGCGACTTTCTCAGTCGCCTGGATCGCGCTGCCCTCGGCGAGCCGCATTTCGAGGAAGAGTTCGGGCCGCTCGGAGATCGGGAAGAACTGCTGCTCAACCCTGCTGAACTGGGTGAGCCCGAGGCCGAGCAGCAGCGCGGCGGCGAGAACGATCACGAGCGGTCGCGCGACGCAGAATTCGAGCGCGCGGCGGAAGGCGCGGTAGAAGGCGGTCGAATAGATCGCGCTCTCGTCGCGCGAATGCGCGTTCAGCGTGGCGGGCAGCAGCTTGTAGCCGAGGAAAGGCGTGAACAGCACCGCGACGAGCCACGAGGCGACGAGCGCGATGCCGACCACCCAGAAAATCCCGCCGGTGTATTCGCCGACGGTCGAATTGGCGAGGCCGATCGGCAGGAAGCCGGCGGCGGTGACCAATGTGCCGGTCAGCATCGGGAAGGCGGTCGAGCTCCAGGCGAAGGAAGCGGCGCGCTCACGCTCCCACCCCTGCTCGAGCTTCACGACGATCATCTCGACCGCGATGATTGCGTCGTCGACCAGGAGGCCGAGCGCGATGATGAGCGCGCCGAGCGTGACGCGCTGCAGGTCGAGGCCGATGAAGGCCATGACTACGAAGACGATCGCAAGCACCAGCGGCACCGAGGTCGCAACCACGATGCCGGAACGCCATCCGAGGGCCAGAAAACTCACGCCGAGCACGATCGCCAGCGCTTCGAGGAACGAGCGGGTGAATTCGAACACCGCGGCGTCGACCACTTTCGGCTGGTCGGCGACGCGCCCGATCACGATCCCCTGCGGCAGATCGATCTCGAAGTCCGCGATCGCCGCATCCAGCCGCTTGCCGAGTGCGAGGATATTGCCGCCCTTCTGCATGACGACGCCGATTTCGAGCGCCGGCTTGCCCTGCGCGCGCACGAGATAGGACGGCGGATCCTCGTAGCCGTGCGAGACGTCGGCGATGTCGCCGAGGCGGAATGTCTGCCCGTTGGCGAACACCGGCGTCTCGGCGACGGCGTCGACGCCTTGCAAGGCGCCGCTGACGCGCAACGGCACGCGCTGGGCGTCCGTCTGGAATTCACCTGCCGGGGTCAGCGCGTTCTGCTTGGCGAGCGAATTGAACATCGCTTGCAGCGGAACGCCGAGGGTCGCGAGCTTGGCGGTGTTCGCCTCGACGAAGATACGCTCGGCCTGCTCGCCGTAGAGGTCGACCTTAGTGACATCGGTCACGCGCTGCAGGCGCTTGCGCAGCGCCTCGGCGACCTCCTTGAGCTGCGCGTAGGAGGCGCCGTCGCCGGTGATCGTATAGAGAACCGAATCGATGTCGCCGAGTTCGTCGTTGACCGTCGGCCCGTCGACGTCGGCGGGCAGATCGGGCTTCAGATCGCTCATCTTCTTGCGTAGCTCGAGGAACAGCATCGGCACGTCGCGCGGCGGCGTCGAATCGCGAAACTGGAACGAGATCGCCGTGAAGCTCGGCTTGGAATAGGTGTCGATCTTGTCGACCCAGGGCAGCTCCTGCAGCTTCTTCTCGATGCGGTCGGCGACCTGGTTCTGCATCTCCTCGGTCGTCGCGCCGGGCCAGACCGCGCTGACGATGGCGTTCTTGATCGTGAAGGGCGGATCCTCGGCGCGTCCGAGCCGCTGATAGGCGAGCGCGCCGCCGAGCCCGATGACGATTATCAGGAAAGCGATCAACTGCGGATGGCGGATCGCCCAGAGCGACGGATTGAACTTGCTCATCACAGCCCCGCAAGGGTGTCGACGACGCGCACCTTTTCTTTTGCATCGAGCTTATGGACGCCGAGGGCGACGATCTCGGCCCCTTCGGCGACGCCGCCGGTTACGAAGGCGAATTCGGAATCGGTTCCGGCGACGCTGACTGGCGTCTCGTTCAAGGCTCCGGTCGTGCGATCGACGGCGAAGACGCGTGGGCCGTCGCCGCGGTCGAACACGGCCCCGACCGGCACGCGCGCCACCGGCGCGGCGTCCTCCGACAAGACGACGGTGACACTCATGCCGAGCCGCGCGCTCTCCGGCGCGTCGATGAGGCTGAAGCGCACGGGGTACGTGCGCGTCGCCGGATCGGCGTTGGGCGAGAGCTCGCGCAGGCGCGCCGCGACCGAGACTCCCGGCAGGGCCCAGAACTCGACGCGCGCCGGATGGCTGCGCACGCGCTCCAGGAGATTTTCCGGCACGGAGACGGCCGCCTCGCGTTCCCCCGTGTGCGCAAGGCGAATGACCGGCGCGCCGGCGGCGACGACCTGGCCCGGCTCGGCCGAAACCAGGCTGACGGCGCCGTCGGCGTCGGCTGTCAGGGTCGTGTAGTCGAGCGCGTTGCGCGCCAGCGTGACCGCCCGATCCGCGCGGATGACGGCGTCGCGCGCCTGATCGGCGGCGGCGTGGGTGCGGTCGAATTCGGAATTCGCGGCCCAGCCCTGATGCGTCAGCGTCTCGATGCGGCGTTCCTCGGCCGCGGCCTGATCGAGCGCGGCTTGCGCCGAGCGGCGCTCGGCTTCCGCCTCTTCGAGCTGCAGGCGGAAGTCCGTCTCGTCGAGGCGCGCGAGCGGATCGCCGCGTTTGACCTCGGCGCCGGCGTCGACGAGGCGCTGCGCGATCTTGCCGGCGACGCGAAAGCCGAGATCGCTTTCGATGCGCGCCTTGACGACGCCCGGCAGCGCTTCCGCGCGCTCGCGCGGGGCATAGTGGATTTGCGCGACGAGCACGGGACGCGCCGGAGCGTCCTTGCTCGCCTGCTTGGGCGCGTCGCAGGCGGCGAGACTGAGCGCGAGGAGCGCGGCGAGCAGGGGAAGCGATTTCATGACCGCGCCACCTCGTTGACAGAGGGGGGATGCCGGTTGGCGAGCGCGCGCAGCGCGAAAGCGATAATCTCTTCGGTGCGGACCGGCATCTCCGCCTCGGGGCACTGGGCGATCAGCGTCGGATGATAAATCGAGGCGCAGGCGAGCAGCGTCTGCATGCCGAGCAGCGCCGGATCTCCCGGACCAAACTCGCCCTTCGCCTGGCCTTCGGCGACGAGCGTCGCCGCCAGCGTGGCGCAGCCCTCGTGAAAGGTTTCGATCGACGGCCATTTTTCCTGCAGCGCGACATCGACGATTTCGTGCACGCGCGACTGATTGGTCATCTGGTCGCGCATGCGCTGATGCAGCGTCGTCAGCATTGCGCGCAGGCGTTCGGACGCCGCGCCGGGACTGGCGGCGGCCGCTTGCGCCGCCTTGATCAGGTCGCCGAGTTGGTTGGTGCAGACAGCCTCCGCCAGCGCCTGCTTGGAGGGGAAGAAGCGATAGACGTTGGCGCTCGACATGCCGAGCCGCTCCGCGATGTCGGCGATCGTCGTGCGCGACCCGAGTTCTCGAAAGAGATCCCACGCGACAGCCAGGATCTCGCTGCGGGTTTCCTCACGCGTTCGGCGGCCAGGGACGTTCATGGGATGCCTGACGAGTGAATGCTGTCGACTGATGATTTTTGATTTTTATCACTCAACACTCGCAACGTCAAGTGACGGCGATCGCGCATCGACCGGCGCGCGCTTAAAACATTTTGCTTTTCGGTTGACGCAGCCCTGCAGTCATCCTCGCGAAAGCGGGGCAGGGACGAGGCGCGAAAGCGGTCAGACGCGCTTTCTCACCATCCGTTGAGGATGAAGACGCGGCACCAGCGACCGATCGCGAGGGCGGCGGCGTAGGCGAATCCGTCCGCCCCGCCGAAGACGTGGCGGCGGATGATGTAATATTTGAAGAACTGAAACGGCAGTTCGACGAATGCGCGCAATGGCAAGCGCACGCGGCGCGCCTTGCGCTCCTTCTTCTGCAATTCGTAGTAGCCGATCGTCTTGGTGACGATATGGGCGAAGTCGCGATAACTCTTGTGCAGCACTTCACAGCGAAGGTCGACGACGTCGGCGGTCGGGGGCACCTCGTCATGCGCCAAGGATTCGGCGAAGCGCGTCGTGCAGCGATTGTAGAAGCGCACATAGGTGTGGAAATGCGCGAACGGCGCCGGCGTCTGGCGGCGCGGATAGACGATCCGCACCCGCATCCGAAACGACCGGTTGGGCGGCGGCGGGCTCGCTGACAGCAGCGCCTTGAGCTCCGCCCGAAGGCCCTCGGAAAGCCATTCGTCGGCGTCGAGGTTGAGGATCCAGTCGTGTCGCGCCTGGTCCTCGGCGAAACGCTTCTGCGGTCCGTAGCCTCGCCAGGGATTGTGAATCACCTTGGCCCCGAGGCGCTCAGCCAGCGCGACCGTTCCGTCGCTCGAGCCCGAAATCGACCACCAGGACCTCGTCCGCGATCCCCTCCACCGATCGGATCGTACGCTCGATCCGATCGACTTCGTTCAGAGTGATGATCGTGCAGGTGACGCGGGGAAGAGAGTCTCCATTCCGCAAAGGGAGTTCCTAGTCTGGTTGGTCCGTCCGGGAGAGCAGACCTCGCGATCTTGCCCGGCAGGCGTTCCGTGTCTCGGACGAGTTCCTGCGCCCTAACCATTCGGCTCGCGCAATTGTGTCGGCGCCCCAGGCGAATTTCTTGCCCGCCCGTGGCGCGATGTCAACGGCGCCCGCCGGCGATTCCGCCGCCGCGACAGCGCCGCGATGCGCCCTCCGGCCGCCGCCGCTCAGCTTACGCGATGACCTCCTGCGCGCCGATCACATCCGGGTCGAACTGAGTTTGGTGCAACTGGAAGTAGACGCCGCGCTTTGCCATCAACGCGTCGTGCCGGCCGGTCTCCTTCACCAAGCCGCCCTCGATCACGCAAATCTGGTCGGCGTTGACGATCGTGCTGAGACGATGGGCGATCACCACCGTGGTGCGGCCGGCGCAGAGCGTTCTCAGGGCGTCCTGCACCGCCCGTTCGGATTCCGAGTCGAGCGCGGAGGTCGCTTCGTCGAGCAGTATGATCGGAGCGTTTCTGAGGAAGGCGCGCGCGATGGCGATGCGCTGGCGCTGGCCTCCGGAGAGCTGCATGCCGTGCTCGCCGCAGGGGCTGTCATATCCGCGCTCGAAACTGAGGATGAAATCGTGGGCGTGGGCGGCCTTCGCCGCCGCGACGATCTCCTCCTGGCTCGCGCCGGGCCGGCCCAAACCGATGTTCTCGCCGATCGACCCTTTGAAGAGGAACGTCTCCTGGCTGACGTAGGCGATCTGGCGGCGCAGCGAGGCGCGCGTCGCCGCGCCGATCTCCTGCCCGTCGATCATGATCAAGCCGGAGTCGGGTTCGTAGAAGCGCAGGATCATGTTCATGGCCGTGGTCTTGCCGCCGCCCGAACGGCCGACGAGCGCCGTCGTCCGGCCAGGCTGGGCGACGAAGTCGAGGCCGCGCAGCACCGGCTCGCCCTTGCGATACGCGAACTCGACGTCGCGGAATTCGATGCGGCCCTCCTCGACCTGTAGCTCCGGCTCTTCGCCGCTCTCGCGCTCTTCACCCGGCTCGTCGAGAAAATCATAGAGGATGCTGACGCCGATCAGACCGGCGGTGAGGTCGATATGCATACGCGCGATGCGCTTGGCCGGCTCGAAGGCCAGCAACAATGCGGTAATGAAGGCGAAGAAGCTGCCGGGCGCCTGCCCGCCCTCGATGACCTTGAGGCCGCCGTAGACGACGATGATCGCGATGGCGAAGCCGCCGAGCGATTCGGTGAGCGGGCTCGAACGGGCGCCGACCATCGACACCCTGTTGGCCGCGCGCTCGAAGCTGGAGATGGCGGCGTTCTGACGCTGCGCCATATGCGGCTCGAGGGTGAACGCCTTGACGACGCGCATGCCCTGAACCGCCTCTTGCAACAATTCGAGGATGATGGTGAAGCCGTGAAACTCGTTGAGCATCACCTTTTTCACGCGCCCGCCGAGCCGGCGGATGCCGACGACGACGCCGGGGGTCACGACCAGCGCCATCGACGACATCAGCGGGTCTTGCGCGACCATGACCCAGCCGAGGCCGATGAGCGTGAGCACGTCGCGCGAGAGCGAGGTGATGAGAAGGTTGAGCGTACTGCTCGCCGACTGCGAGATGAACGCCTGACGGGCTATGAACTCCGTGGAGTGGCGCGCATTGTAGAAGGCGAGGTTCATCGCCAGCATCTTGCGGAAGATGCGGCTTTGCACGTCGGCGACGATATTGTTGGCGACACGGGCCAGCACCACCGTCTGCGCGTAGGTGGAGAAGCCTTTGACCGTATAGATCGCCACGATGACGCCGCTGATCACCCAGACCGACGAGAGCTTCTTGGCGACGAAAATCTGGTTGATCACATCCTTGATGATCCACGCCGACATGGTCGTGGAGCCGGCGACGACGGCGGTGGCCGCCATGGCGAAGGCGTAACCTTTCCAATGCTTGGCGCCCTGGTCGGTGAGCAGGCGAACGAGCAGCGCGAGCGGGCTGGCGCCGTCGGACGATTTGGCCCGAGACAGGCGAGAAAGGAATCCAGACAAGGGCATCAGGGCGCGTTCCGTCGCTCGAGATCAGGACACATTCGGCGCCCTGCGTCGCAAACGACGTCGGAGACGCGCATAGGCCGGCCAGCCGCCACGGCGATCATGGGATTGCGATACGGCAAAACTGGCGCGGTGGCAATTCTGGGGCGCCGCCGGCGATTCGCTCCACAGTCGAAGGGCGGGCCACGTCAGATGCGTAACCCATTGATTTCTTGGATTTCATAGCCGGCCGTCTTGACCGCGATCGTGAGGACGCGTTCGACCGCGTGTTCGAGCGCCCCGTCGGTCCTGCCTCGGTCCGGCTCGAAGTCGCGGCTGAGGACGAGCTTGCGCAGCGGCGCGAGCGCTTTGGGGCGGACCCAGAACATCGTGCCGGCGAAGAAGTCCGGCTCGACGCGCGCGGGATCGATTCCCAGCCTTTCCAGCAGCCAGGCGACGCGTTCCCAATTCTTGCGCCAGTAGAAGTCGGCGATTTCGGCGCCGGCGACGCGGAAGGCCTCGGGGCCAAGCAATCCAAGCCCGGGCTCGCGCTCGAAGCGTTCGACCGCGGCGGCCATCGTTCCCTCGGCGCAGAGGAGGTCGAACAGGAGGCGGCGGCGCCAGATTTCGCCGTAGGGGTTGCGCTTCAGCCCATGCAACGACTTCTTGCCATGGATTTTGCAGACGCAATCGTAGGCGTCGAGCGCACCCTCCTCGAGCAGGAGAAGAAACGGCCGCACGTCACGTCCGCGGTTCTCGACGACGCGGATCGTCGCCGACGGAAAATCGGCGCGGATGGCCTCGACGAGAGCGTCCCTCTCGGGAACCGTGGTGACGATCAGATCGAAGGCGAGCGGCAGGCTCTTCAACACCGTGCGGATTTCCGGCCACAGGTCGGCGTAGAAGAGGTGCAGGACGACGGCGACTTTGGACTTCGTCCTGCGCGGCTCGCCGAAAAAGGGCGGCAGCGAAACCCCGCCCGGCTCCCAGCCGAGGAGCAACTCGGGGCGCTGGCGAATCGTCTCGCCCTCCAGCGGGGTGCCGAGTTTCTGCAGATAGCGGATCGCCGAAATGAGCACCCGTCTGAACCGCTTCGGCCCCAGGATGAAGATACGGAAATCGCCAAAATCGACGATGTTCTTCTTCCTCAGCCAGAGGCTGCGAAACCGGACCCACAGCGCCCCGAAGGCCGGCATCGGCTCGATCCGCGCCTCGGCGCAGGACAAGAACCCCGCCGCCACCGCCCGCTTCGGCGCCAGGATCAGCGTCACGTCATCAACATTGGGGACGTAGGCGATCGGCGAATCCCCCCGTTGGTCGCGCGCGGTGCGGGAGATGCGGAAGAAGTCCGCCGCCGCGTCGGGCCGGATGCGATAGGCGAGCCAGCGACGAAGGCGCGGCGCCAACTCGACGCCTTCAGGCGCGTCGGCTTCACCGCGTCGACCGTTGGTCTGTCTCGCCCCAGCTTCTTGCACACCCGCCCTCAAGACTAGGTCGCCTTGGCGAACTGATAGTTTTCGCTCGCGGCTCTGGTGAGCGGTGTCTCGTCCCCCGCGTCGCCGGGGCCGATCGAGCGCGTCTCCAGCCGCACCGCCCACGCGCTGTAGCCGAAAGCGCGCTCCACCGCATGCGCCATCGTGCCGTCGAATTGGCCGGCCTCGGCTTCGAACGCTTCGTCGCCGAGCGCCAAGTTGATTAGCGGTTCGAGCGCGTCGCGCCGGGCCAGAAACATCGTCCCGGCGACGAAGGCCGCCTTCGCGGCTTCCTCTGGCCGCAGGCCGAGGCGGCTGGCCAGCCACGCCACGCGCGCATGGTTCGAGCCCAGATAGTTGGCGACCGGCAGCACGTGTCCGGCGGCGCCGATCAAGCCAACCTTGGGATCGGCGCGCATCTGCTCGATGGCCCAAGCAATTTGATTGGGCGGAGCCAGGCTGGCGAGAATCTCGTCGCGCCATTGGTCGCCGTCGCCGCGCTGCGGCGTCTTCTTGGTGTGCAGCTTGAGCACGACGGGATAGCTCCCTCGGTCGATACGGCGCAACGCCTTCAGGAACGGCAGCACGTCGCGACCGCGATTGTCGAAGACGAAGATCGTATGCGCAATCCCGCGCCGTTCAAGAATCGTGCGGATGGCCGCCTCGTGGGCGCCAATCGTGGTGATGAACAGATGACGCCGCGGGCCGATCGGATGCAGTGCGTCGAGCATGTGCTCCATGATGTCGACGTAGAAGACGTGCAGTACGATCGCGACGTTCGGCTCCTGCGGCAGCGATGCGCCGGCGCGGTCGAGCGCATAGGCGCGCGCCAAGGCGACGCGGGTCGCTTCCAGATACGCGTAGCCGCACCGCCGATCGGGCTCGAGATGGGCGCCTTCCGCCCATTCGTTCCAGGCGTTGACAAACACCAACCGCTCGCCTGCGCTCGGCGCGCTCGCCGTCGTTTCGCGCACCGCGTTGACCAACCACTCCCCGTAGGCTCTTGGCGAGGAATTGACGAGCGTGATGCCGCGTCCGGGTCGCCGCGCCTCATTGTCCCACATCGGGCAAACCGAGCGAAACAGCCGATAGCTTGGACGCTCGTAGCGGCGGCTGAGCTCGACCCAGTAGGAATAGTCGAGTGCGTGGCCGGAGAATTCCGGATTGAGCAATCGGCGGCTCGGCGTCAGATTCTTCGGGCCGGGCGCCGGGGGCTGATTGGGTGGGAACTCGACGGCGGCGTCGCAGCCATAGTCGGCCGGGTCGATCGGCCCGAACGAATGGGTGCAGATCAAGTAGAGGTCGCCGACGCCGTTGTCTCGGCACCAGGCCCGCCAACGCTGCGCCGTCGCCTTCATCGAAGGCAATAGCTGTGGCCGGTAGACAAGCAGTGCAGGCCGGCCGTTGACCCTGAGATAGCGTCGGTCCTTCAGGTATTTGCTGACATGGGCGATGAATGCGAGGTCGTCGTCGGCGGAATAGTTCTGCTCGAGCAGAACCGACCCTTCGAGACCGTCCCAGCGGCGGGTCCAGTTCTCGTTGGCCCAGCAGAGGCAGAACGTCTGGTCGAGATCGAGATTGTCGAGAATGTTCTGTAGCGGTCGTTCGAGGACGATGTGGCCGTTGAACCAATAGAAATAGATACAGAAGGCGGAGACGCCGTAGGTCGCGGCAAGCGCCGCCTGCCGCCGCTGCACGTCGGGATTGCGCAGGTCGTAGAACCCGAGCTCGCCGGGCAGATGCGGCTGGTAGTGCCCTTCGAATTGCGGCTGCGCCCGCGTGACGTTGCTCCACTCCGTGAAGCCTTTGCCCCACCAGCGATCGTTCTCGGGAATCGGGTGGAACTGCGGGAGATAGAAAGCGACCACGCGAACATCGGAGAGCGGCGGCTCGGCGTCTTCGAGCAGCGGGGTCGGAGCAGTATCCTTGACATTGTAGCCGAAAACCGCCTGCGCGGCCTCGACGAAATCGCGATCCGCCGCTCCGCCTCCAAGCAGGACGGGCGCGAGGCCGTCGGCCACGCCATACGTCGCGCGACGCTCTCGTTCTCCAGAACTCACGTAGTGGACAAGCGGATTGACGCCGGATTCGGCGACGTCAGCATTGGCGGCGAGATACCAGTCGCCGTCGAAGGTCGGATTCGGCATGCGGCCTTGGAGCGCGCCTATGCGCAGGTAATGGACAAGCGGATTGACGCCAGAGGCGGCGACATCGGGATTGGTCCGCGCGTACCAACGGCCGTCGAACAGCGGATGTGGCTGGCGGCCCTCGAAGCCGCCGATCTGCAGATAGTGCTTGAGCAGCTTGGCCTCGCCGCGCCGCCCAAGCTCGGGAATCGTCTTGGCGTAATGGACGGCGTCGAACAGGCCGGATTTCGCCACTAGCCGAGCGTCCCGCTTGAGCTGCTGGCGCTTGCGGAAACGTTCGAGCGGCGAAAGGGCGCCGGGCCGCTTCGGGGCGCCGCGAAGCGCCGAGACGACGCGCCAAAAGGCCTCAACGAGTCGACCGCTCGCGGGAGGCTCCGCCTGTTCACGGATCTCGGCGACGATCTTGGCCAGACGCAACGCGCGCGCCTGCGTCAAAGCGAGGCGACCTTCGGCAGACGAAGACAGCAGGGTGGCCGGCGCGTTTGGTTGGTCAAACTCTGGTGAAGCAGCCGCCATCGTCCCAATTCCGAACATCGACCGACGGCTCCTAGGCGTGAGCCGCGTCAGGGTTAGAGGAGAAGGGCGACGCGCCGCCGCGCGTTCTGCCGCCCACGCGATTCGACATCACAGATAGGCGATCCACGGCTTCATCCGGCGCGAGAGCTCCGCGATGTCGTAGTTCGAGGATTGAAGCGACAGATTGGGATTGTAATACGGATCGTTCTCGATCGCAGCCGCCCATCGGTCGCGGAAATTGGCGCATTCGCGCGCGAAGCGGGCCTTCTTCTCCGGCGTGTCCTCGTAGCCGCGCGACAGCAACTCGTGATGAACAAGTTCGGCGAACGGCGTCCAAACGTTTCGATAGCCCTTCGATCGCACTTTCAGGCAAAAGTCGATGTCGTTGAAGGCGACGGGAAAATCGATGGCGTCCAAGCCACGCGCTTCGAGAAACACCGACTTGCGCACGACCAGGCAGGCGCCAGTCACGGCGGAGACGGCGCGCGTCAGGGCCGCCTGGCCGAAATAGCCCAGCGCCTCCCGGCCCTCGAAAAGGAAGGAATGGCCGGCGACGCCGCCAATGCCGATGACCACGCCGGCGTGCTGTAGGCGGCCGTCGGCATAGTACAGCTTCGCGCCGACCGCCCCGACCTCGGGCCGAACGGCGTGCGAGACCATCTCGCTGAGCCAATCCGGCCGCATGACCTCGATGTCGTTGTTGAGCAGCGTCAGGATCGTCCCCTTGGCTGCCGACACAGCCATGTTGTTCATCGCTGAGAAGTTGAACGGCCCGGAATAGGGGAGAATTCGGACGCGTCGATCGGCGCGCAGAGAATCGAACAGCGCCTTCGTTTCCGGCTCCCGGCTGTCGTGATCGACGATCAACAGCTCGAGATTGGGATAATCCGTCTTGTTGAGCACGCCGTCGGCGCATACGGCTGTCAGGTCGGCGCGGTCCTTGGTGAGGACGATCACCGAGACCAACGGATTGGGCTCCGGGACGCGGCGAACGACGCGGGAGCGATGGGGATCGAGCGGGCTCGGCGTCACCGTAGCGCCCTCTCCTTCTCGATCGAGGAACTCCTGAATCGCCCGGCGCGCCGATTCCGAACATCGCTCTAGTTGGTCCGCCGAGAAGCTCGAGCCCTTGGCGCCGCGCCGCCAGCGATAGAGGACTTCGGGGATGTGGCGAATGCGGTCGCTCGAGGACGCCGCCCAGGCCCTGAGGATCAGGTCGTGATCCTGGCTGCCCTCGAAACCCAGGCGAAAGCCGCCGATCCGGTTCAGCAGCGCGCGTCGGTAGACGCCGAGATGGCTGACCATATTCTGCCCGAACAGCAGCTCGGGATTGAAGTCGGGCTTGAAATAGGGCTCGTAGGGACGCCCTCGCTCGTCCATCTGGTCTTCGTCGGAATAGATCACGTCGACGTCCGGGCGGGCGTCGATCTCCACGGCGACCTCGTAGAGCGCGGTCTCGTGGAGAATGTCGTCGTGATCCATCAGCGCGACGAAATCGCCCGTCGCGAGCTCTAGCGCCGAATTACTGGCGGCGCAGATGTTGCCGTTCTTCGCGCGGTGAACGACCTTGATCCGCTTGTCCGTCGCGGCCAATTCGTCGAGCGTGCGCCCGACGTCCGGATTGGGCGAGGCGTCGTTGGCGATGCACAGCTCCCAATTCTCGTAGGATTGCGCCATCACCAACTCGATCGCCTGCCGCAGGAACGCAATCGGCGGATCGTAGACGGGCATCACCACCGAGATCAGCGGCGTCGAGGCGAGGTCGGCGATGTGCCGCCGGATCGCTCCGCGGTCGAGTTCGGTCAGCTCGTCCCCGAACCGCCCGCGCGCCTTGCGCCAACCCGACTTCTCATAGTGCAAAAGCGGATTGATCCCCGCTTTGGCGACGTCGGGATGGTTCGCAAGATAACTGCGCGTCGAGAAGAACGGACCCGGGTCGCGTCCCTCGCGCGCGCCGAACGCGTAATAGTGCCATGCCGCCTTGATCTTTCCGGCGCCGATGTCGGCGTAGGTGGAGGCGTACCATTCCTTGTCGAAGAACAGGGAGTTCTTAATTATCGCGATATTCGCCTTGTCGGGCTTGAAGCGGGCGCGCAGATGCGCCCACAGCTTGCCAAGACGCGTGCGCTTTCCCCGCAACTGCGCCGTCCGGCGCATGAGGCCGAGCGCGACTTCGAAAGATTTCTTACGGATCGCCAATTCGGCGCGCGCTTCGACAGTCTTCAGGCGGCGCGCGAGCTCGCCGCGGCGCTTGCGCAAGGCGAGTCCGAGGCGGACGTTGCGGCGTCGGATCGCCGCAAGACGTTTGATCTCGTCACGCGCCTGCGCCAATTCCGCGGCGAGTTCCGCCTCGCGGCTGTCGGGGCTCGATGAGCGCTGACAGCCGACGGCGAAGACCTCTCCGGCTTCGTGCAGGCGCATTTCGGCCCGTTCGGTCGCATCGTTCATGCAGCCTCCGAGTGTCGGCGGACGCCCGCTAGCGTCGAAGCGCGTCCCTGCGTCGCCGTTGGCCGAGCGTGCCTTGCCATCACGGCTTCACAGGCTCCTGAGGTATTGTCCGTAGGCGCTCTTGGCGAGCGCCTCGGCCGCTCTCTCGAACTCGGAGGCGGAAATCCACTTCTGGTTGAAGGCGATCTCTTCCAGGCAGGCGATACGGAATCCCTGGCGCTTCTCGAGCGTGCGAACGAACTCGGAAGCTTCGAGCAGGGAATCGGGGGTGCCGGTGTCGAGCCAGGCGAAGCCGCGGCCCATCTTCTCGACGGCGAGTTCGCCGCGCTCGAGATAGAGGCGGTTGAGGTCGGTGATCTCCAATTCGCCGCGCGCAGACGGCTTCAGGGACGCGGCGAACTCGGGCGCGTTCGAATCATAGAAATAGAGCCCCGTGACCGCCCACGACGAGCGGGGCTTGCGCGGCTTTTCCTCGATCGACAAAGCGCGGCCTTCGCCATCGAACTCCACCACGCCGTAACGCTCGGGATCCTGCACATGATAGGCGAAGACGGTCGCGCCGCTCTTCTTCTCGCCCGCGCTGCGGAACATGTCGGAGACGCCGTGGCCGTAGAAGAGGTTGTCGCCGAGGATGAGCGCGGATTCCTGGCCCGCCACGAAATCGGCGCCGATGATGTAAGCCTGGGCCAACCCGTCAGGCCGTGGCTGCTCGGCGTAGGAGATCGAAAGTCCCCATTGCGAGCCGTCGCCGAGCAGGCGCTGGAAGTTGGGGAGGTCATGGGGGGTCGAGATGATGAGGATCTCGCGCACGCCGGCGAGCATCAGCGTCGACAGCGGGTAATAGATCATCGGCTTGTCGTAGACGGGCAGAAGCTGCTTCGACATCGCCAGCGTCATCGGATGCAGGCGCGTCCCGCTGCCGCCCGCCAATATGATCCCCCGCATCGACATACTCCCTTTGAATTAACCGCCGGCCATCAACCGCGCGACGCAGGACGCAAGCGAGGCGCGCCAGTGCGGCGGGTGGACGGCATAGACGGCTTGCAGCTTCTCGGTGTGGAGGCGCGAATTGGCGGGACGCCGCGCCGGCGTCGGATATTGCGCGGTCGCGATCGGCTCGACCCTCACGGGCGAACGACCGAAACGCTGGGCCTCGGCGAAGATGGCCTCCGCGAACTCGGCCCAGGTCGCCTCTCCCGATCCGACGAGATGAAAGACGCCGTGCAAGTCAGCGTCGCCAGGGGCGGCGACGAGGCGGCGCGCAACGGCGAGGATGGCGTCGGCGATGTCGAGCGCGCTCGTGGGCGAACCGCGCTGGTCGGCGACGACGCGGACCGTATCGCGCGTCTCGCCGAGACGCAGCATGGTCTTCACGAAATTCGCGCCGTACGGGGAATAGACCCAGGCCGTGCGCAACACGACATGGGCGGGGTTTGCTTCGGCGGCGGCGAGCTCGCCTGCGAGCTTGGAGCGCCCGTAGGCGTTGATCGGCGCGAGCGCGTCGTCCTCGCGATAGGGGGCCGGCGAAGTTCCGTCGAACACGTAGTCGGTCGAAAGTTGGATAACCGGCCTGCCGCGGCCGGCGGCGGCGCGCGCGATCGCGCCGGCGGCCGCGCCGTTGATCGCCATTGCGATCTCGGGTTCGGCCTCCGCCTTGTCGACAGCGGTGTAGGCCGCAGCGTTGACGACGATGTCGGCTGACGAAGCGCCGATCGCTTCGGCGAGGCGCTCGGGCTGAAGCAGATCGTATTCCGGCCGGCCGAGCGCCTCGATCGCGACGCCTTGCGCGGCGCCACGCTCGAGCAGGGCTCGGGCGACCTGTCCCTGTGTCCCGGTGACGAGAACGCGCATGGCGGCGCCTAGTCGAAGAAATGCGGGCATTCCGCAAGTCGCGGGTGCCGCCGGTCTTTGTCGGAGAGAACGGCTCGCGCCGGATCGACGGGCCAGACGATCCCCAGCGCGGGGTCGTCGAACGCCAGGCCGTGATCGTGCTGCGGCGAATAATAGTTCGTCACTTTGTACAGCACCTCGGTATCCGGCTCGAGCGTGCAGAAGCCGTGCGCAAAGCCGATCGGCACGAGAAGCTGGCGCCAGTTCTCCTCCGACAGCTCGGTCGCGACGTGACGGCCGAACGTGGGAGACGAGCGGCGCAGGTCCACCGCGACGTCGAGAATGCGGCCGCGCGTGACGCGAATCAGCTTGTCCTGCGCGAAGGGCGGCGACTGGAAATGAAGGCCGCGCAGCGTGCCGATCTCGGCCGAGCGCGAATGGTTGTCCTGCACGAAGTCGAGGTCGAGTCCGGCCTCCGCCGCCGCTCGGCGACTGTACGTCTCGGAGAAGAAGCCGCGATGGTCGCCGAACTTCTTCGCCGTGATGATTTTGACGTCGGGAATGGCGGTGTTTTCCACGAGCACGTCGAAATCCCCTCTCTCCGTGAAAACCAGCTACCGTGAGAAAAAATCAGACGGTCATCCCGAGCCGCTCGCCGCGATAGGCGCCAGAGCGAATAGCCTCCCACCACGGACGATTGGCCAGATACCATTCGACGGTCTTGCGCAGGCCGTCCTCGAACGTGACGCGGGGCCGCCAACCGAGCTCTCGCTCGATTTTCGAGCTGTCGATGGCGTAGCGCAGATCGTGGCCTGGCCGATCGTGCACGAAGGCAATGAGTTCTCGCCGGCTGCCTGGGCGAGGGAGCGGGACATAGTCATCGACGAGATCGCAGATCGCCTCGACGACATCGATGTTCCGGCGCTCGCTGCGGCCGCCGATATTGTAGCATTCGCCAGGAATCCCTTGGCACGCGACGAGCAGAAGAGCCTCCGCGTGATCCTCGACGAATAGCCAGTCGCGCACGTTCTCGCCCTTGCCATAGACCGGGAGAGGCTTGCCCTCCAGCGCATTGAGCACCATCAGGGGGATGAGTTTTTCTGGAAAGTGATACGGCCCGTAGTTGTTCGAGCAATTCGTGATGAGGACCGGCAGGCCATAGGTGTGCCCCCAGGCCCGCGCGAGATGGTCGGAGCCGGCCTTTGAGGCGGAATAGGGCGAGCTCGGCGCATAAGGCGTGTCCTCGCGGAAAAGACCTTCCGGACCGAGGGCGCCAAAGACTTCGTCAGTCGAGATATGGTGAAAACGAAAGGAAGGTTTCGCTTTTTCACTCAGGCCCCGCCAATACCCGAGCGATGCCTGCAGCATCGTGTAAGTGCCGACCAAATTCGTCTCGACGAACGCGCCGGGACCGTCGATCGAACGGTCGACGTGACTTTCGGCCGCGAGATGCATCACGATGTCGGGGCGGAAGTCGTCCAGCGTCCGCCGCACGGCGGCGCCGTCGCATATGTCGCCCTGAACGAAGCGATAGTTCGGACTACCGCTCACCGGCTCGAGCGAGCTCAGGTTGCCCGCATAAGTGAGCTTGTCGAACACCAAGACCTGGTGCGGCGTTTGCGACAGCGCGAACCGCACGACCGCAGAACCGATGAACCCGGCGCCGCCGGTCACAAGGATACGCTTCTTAGCTCCCGTCATGGCGCCCTCTTTCGCCCAGAATAAGACGTCGTGTCAAACGCGCCTTCCTTAGGTTGTGACTTTGGGGTCAATTCATGCGGTCTCGGCGATAGCGGCTGGATTGTCGCAGGAGGAAATATGTCAAATGAGTGACGTGGCGATTGCGGTCTTTCGGTCAGTTGTTGCTCATCGTCTTGCGTACATTGGAGACATTATTCAATGACTCGTAAAGCTTGCCCGAAATGCCCATGGTCTTCAAGTCATTGCTTGTGGCGGCCCCGCTTTCCGGCCGTGCCCGTGATAACGGCGCTTGGGTCCGTGGGTCAGCGCTGCGGCAACCACGAAGCGCCGGTGGGTCTCAGCCGTCGAAGGCTATTGGCTAGAGCGTTCTGCAGTTACGTGGAACCGTCATTGCGAGCGGAGCGAAGCAAACCAGCGATCGAGGTCTCGCCAGCAAATCGCGAGTCGTTCCGTGGGCGCCTCAATTTGCGGACGCCTCGATCTCTGGATCACCGCGCTTCGCTCGCGATGACGACAGGGGGCCGGCTCAACCTAACGACAGCGCGCCCTAGGGGCACGCGCGCGCGGCTTGAGAGTTAAAGCGACATCCGCTTGAAGACGCGCTCCGGAATATGGACGATGGCGAGCATGATGAGCCGCCAGAAGCTGGGGAGATAGACGACGTCGCGCCCGCGCGCGACCGCGCCGACGATGCCGCGCGCCACGGCGTCGGGCTGTGCCCACAGCAGGCCTTTCCTAGCGATGTTGGCGGTCATCGGCGTATCGACGAAGCCAGGCTTGATCGTCACGACGGCGACGCCGGATCGGGCGAGCCGGTTGCGCAGGCCTTGGAGGAACACCGCGACCATCCCCTTGGCCGCCCCATAGACGTAGTTGCTCTGCCGGCCGCGGTCGCCGGCGACCGAGCCGATCACCGCGATTGTTCCGCGCCCCGCAGGCTCGAACAGGTTCGCCGCCAGCGTGGCGATCGAGACGACGCTCAGCGCATTGGTGCGAATCTCGGCCATCGCCCGCTCGACCGAGGCCTCGCAATCCTTTTGATCCGGCAACGAGCCATGCGCGATCAGCACGACATCGAGGCCGCCGAGCGCGGTCTGCGCCCCGGCGAACAGGGCTTCGTGCTGCGAAAAATCGTCGAGATCGGCGACGGCGGAGGCGACCTTCTGCTCCCCGCTCTTGCGCACCGCGAGGTCCTCGACGAGCGCGCGCAGCTTGTCGGGGTTGCGGCCGATGAGAAAAACGCTGTCACCCTCAGCGATCCATCGCCGCGCGCAGGCTGTCGCGATCGCCGACGTCGCCCCAAAGATTGCGATCCTGCTCATGTCGTTGGTTGCTCCATGACGCGGCGCCAGAACCCGGACGAGAATTGCGGATCGACGTAGGAGCCGAAAGCCTCCGAAGAGGGAAAGCCCGTCCGGAACATCGCCGGCGGCATGCGCGCGTCCTTGCCGGGGTAGAGCGCGCCGCCCGCCTCGCGCACGATCGCGTCGAGCCGCTCGAACAGCTTCTCGGTCGCTTCGCCCTCATTGGCGAAATCGAGCGCGAGCGTCGCGCCGGCGCGCGGGAAGGACAGCATTCCCAGCGAGGGCCGGTCGCCGAAGGTCTTCAGCACCGCCAGGAACGAGCCGAGGCCGCTTTGCGCGATTTTCTCCAGCATCGCCGCGACGCCCAGCACGGCTGCGGCGCGCGGCAGCACGCATTGGTATTGGAAGAAGCCGCGTGCGCCGTAGATGCGGTTCCAATTCTCCATCGCGTCGAGCGGATAGAAATAGGGGACGTAGTGGGTGAGCGTGCGCCCCCGCGGCAGCGGGCGATTGTAATAGAGCAGATTGAAGGTGCGCAGCGACAAGCGGTTGATGAGCGAGACGGGCGGGTCCAGCGGGAAGCTCTTGCGCTTTTCCCGCCAGGCCGGAAGCTCCGGCTGCGGCGGCGCGTGGCGGCCGACGTGGAGGACGCCCCTGCCGCGCTTCGACGTGCAGTCGATCCAGGATACGGTGTAGGGCCACTCCCGCTCCGCTTCGCTATTCATGGCCCAGAATTCCTCGAGGCTGCGGAAACGCAGCGCCTCGGTGACCATGAACGGGTTGCTGATCGGAATCAGCGCGAGTTCGACCCAGGTGATGAGGCCGGTGAGGCCGAGCCCCCCGACGGTGGCGGCGAACCATTCCGGCTCGCGATCCGGCCCGCACACGATGCGCTCGCCGTTCGAGCGCACCAGCTCCAGCGCCGTCACATGATTACCGAAGCTGCCCGCGACGTGATGGTTCTTGCCGTGCACGTCGTTGGCGACGGCCCCGCCGACGGTGACAAAGCGCGTTCCCGGCGTCACCGGCAGGAACCAGCCCATGGGAACGACGAGGTCGAGGATCGCGGCCAGTTGCATGCCCGCTTCACATTTGAGGCGCCCCGTCGCGCGGTCGAAGGCGATGAAATGGTCGAGCCGAAGCGTGCGAAGCACCGTTCCGCCGTCGTTGAGGCAGACGTCGCCGTAGCTGCGACCCGATCCATAGGCGATGCAGCGCGTTCCGGCGGCTGCGTTCGCCAGCGCGGCGAAGCGATCGGCGATCTCGACGATGTGGGCGGGATTGGCCTTCGGCAGGCGGTTCCAGGAGGGAACGGGCGAACTCGTGCCGGCGTTCCGGCGCGCCGCGACCCGCGTCACGCGATTTCACGAGTTGCCGGACGGACGGTCGCCGGCGCGTCCCTGCTTGCGAAGGTGATGAATTTGTGCGCGGCGAAGTTGACGAAGACCGGCAGCATGATTGCGACGCCGTGCGCCGCCGACTGCGCGTAGAAAGCGGGCGCGTAGGGCTCGAACAACGCATCGAGGCCGAAGGCGGCGCCGACGACGACCGGGAAGGCGATGAGATTGAACAGGAAGAACCAGCCGATCTCGTGGTGCAACGGCTTGTCGGAAGCAGGAAAGACGAACAGCCGATTGAGCGTGAAAGCCGTCGCGAAGCCGACGAGATAAGCCAGGGACACCGCGGCCCAGAACGAAAAAGAACGCTCGAAAGCGAAGCGGCTGGCGAAGTTCGCCACCGCCGCCAAGCCGCCGGCGACGAGAAACTTGCCGAACTGGCCGGTCAGATACAGAGAGACGAGGCGCTGCAAGTTCGGGACCATCGGTTGTTCCCCCGCGGTTTTTATTGGGCGGCTCGCTACCTGACAACCGCGCGGGGTTGTCCGATAGCCATCCACTGACCCCATTCGCTGCCCCGGTCCATCGCGACGAGCAGCAAGGGACGCGCCGCTTTTTCAGGCGGCAAGGTCAAAACGAGCGAGCGCCACTGGATGCGAACCGCCGGCCTGAAGCGGATATAGACTTCGCCCGTTTCCGCATCCTTGACGACGATCGACTGGCCGTGCGTCGACGGCCCCGTGACGAGCGGCAAGGCGAAGGCTCCCTGCGGGGCCGTGAACGGGCCGACTGTCGCCTCGCCTTCATTGGCGTCCGCGCCCGACCACGAGCCGAACACGGGGCCGTCAAACGGCGGCGTGCCCGCGGAGACATGGTAGCCGTTCGGCGTCCACCCGCCTGAGAGCGCGACCTTCCCTTCGATCGGCGCGCCCGCAACGGCGACATCGGCCTCCCGCGGAGGCGCGCCGACAGTCTCGACAGGCGGCGCGGGCCGGGCGCCAACGAGGCAGACCGTGTGGCCGTCGCCCACGACGGCATAGGCGCGCAACGGCTCGTCGGCGGGAACATTGGCGAAGCCGCGCCAACCGACGTACCGGCTTCGCACCTCCGGCACGGCGGCGCGCACGTCCCGACGCCGTGCGCCGCCGGTGGCGAAGCCGACGATCGCGTCGTGCGAATCGACGAACAGCACGCGCCGAACCAGCGCCTTGCTCCGCCGATCCCAGGCCCAGCCGCTCGCGCTGACGCCGTCACTCTCGGCGACTGTCTCGGCGCTGTCGAAAGCGCCACGGCAGGCGCTGTTGTCGATCGTCGGGTACACGCTCGGCAACGGCGCGCCGCGCATGTGCGCCTCAGGCCAGGAGAAAATGGAGAGATTTCGGTCGCGGAGGAACGGTGCTTCGCTTTTCGGCGCCCCGGGGTCGGGATAGGCTAGGCGTAGGGCGTCGCTCGCCGCGACGCCACTGAGCAAGGCGTCGCTCGCCAGAGCGAGCTCCTCATAGTGTTGTCGCGCCTCGCCGCGCTCTGCAAGGTGCGCCTTTACGGCGCCCACGAGAACGGCGACGGCGACCGCGGCGAATGTCGCGATCGCCGCGAACGAAGCCCGGCTGGGTCGTAGAAACGAAGCAAGATAAATGACTTGCGCCGACCAAAAGACTGCGGCCGGCGTGAAATAGCGGCTCGACAGGGCCTGATCGAGGCCGAAAAAGGCGCGACCGAACGCCGTCGCCGCAGCCGTCGCCGCGACAAAGACCATGACGCCTGTCAGCGTCGCGCGCGCGGAATCCTGGTCCTTTTGCAGGATCGCCAGGCGCAGGACGGCGGCTGTCGTCATCGCGGCTCCGACGGCGCCCATCACGCCCGCGGCGACGGGTCCGAGCGACCCGGCGACGCCGCCAAGGTAGATGAGCACATAGGCGATGAAGGCGAACGGATGTTGCAGAACGAAGCCCGGCGGCGAGTGCTCCGCAACCGGTCGATAGCCGTGGAAATAAGCGACGAGCAGGACGACCGCGAGCGCCACGTAGCCAGCGATCAGCGCGGGTCGAGCCCGTAGGGCCGCAGCGAGGAGCGCCATGGTCAGGACGACCAGGACTCCATTCGACATCGTGTAGGTCGCCACGATCCCCATCGCGCCGGCGCCGAGGGCATGGCCGAGGAACGACACTCCGGCTTTCTGCCTTTCGATCGCCAGCGCCAGCAACCAAAGCGCCAAGGTCGCCGCAGCGTAAACGCCGACGAACTGGACCTGGAAACCCCAGGTGAAGTTATTCGCCTGGGCAAAGGAGAACAGCAGGATCGCGACGATCGAGGTCGACAGCGTGGCGAGGAGGGCCGCATTGCAGCGCCGGGCAATGACCGCGAACAGGGCCAAGTGCAGAAACTGCACGATGAACACGCACGTCAGGTTGATGATGTTCAGCCCGCGCCCAAGCGCGAAATCCGCCAAGAAGATCAATCGAGGGAACGCGATCCGGTGCTCATTGTGCTGCGCGAAAAGCAGCGAAAGGCCGTCGCCGCCCTCGATCCAGCGATGATAGGCGCGCACAACGTCCCACTGGTCCCAGTAGAATAAGGGATGGAAATACTTCACTGAGAGGTAAAGAGTTTGAGCGAAAACCGCACAAGCGCCGAGAAGACAGGCGGCGGTCGCCGCGATCAAAAGCGGGAGCCGCGCACCTTCGAAATGCCGCTGTCTTCCGGGTAGTAGAAGCGACGCGATGAGCACCGAGATTGGCCGCTCCGCCAACCGTCGTATCCGACCGCCCGTATCCGTCGTCGCAGCCATTGCCCCCTCGTCACAAATGCGATGCCAGTCTGATAGAGGCTACGGACTGTCCGCGCAAACCAGGTACGCGGCTCTTTCGGATTTTCGCGGCTTAGAGAATGCTCCCGTCGAGCATAGCCGGGCATGGAGCTCCGCGACGGCGGGATTTGCCGCAACACCAGCGGAGCGGCCTCGTCGAAGGTGCGTCAGCCGGCGCGCCCGGAATGGATCATAGAAAATTCACATTGCATACTGGAAGATGGCCCCAGGCGCGTCGCGCCGGCCCTCGCCTCAAAGCCCGGACTTCGGCAGTGATAACGGGTGCGGGTGCTCGGCGCAAACCCGTACCCTGATCGGTGGTCATCGCCGCGGCGTCAGAAACCTCGCGATTAGACTAGAAGAGACTTCCGTCGATCAGCGCCCGGCATTGCGCTCCTTGAAGATGCACTTTCCACATCTTTGAGGCGTTGCCATCGTAGTGAATCGGAAGGTCGTATTCCTCGGATTGTGCGCACAAAGCAACATGTTGCCGCCAATCGACGGCGTCGTGGCGCCGAGTCAACTTCGGTAGGCCTTGCGCGATCCCGACGGCAAGGACGGCCAAGAGGAGGGAACGCATAGAAAGGTTGGACTTTGCTGCCAACCAAGTCACCGCCCAGCCAAGAAGGATGTAACTGTAGAAGAAATAGCGTGGACCGTCTACAAAAGGATGGATCGCCTTGAGGGGGATCCGCAACAGAACAATGACAGTAATCGATAGCCACGATAGGCCGATAAATACAAAATATCTATCTATCTTATGCCGCTCCAAGAATATAGATGCTGCGATTAAGCTAATTACCGCCCAGCCAACTGCAATGGTGACATCCTCGGAGCTTATCCACGCTCCTACGAAAAGCCCAAAGAATTTTTCGACGAACAAAGGAATTGTCAATTTTCCGAGCGTCGCGGTCGGGCCGCCATAGACGTGCAAAGTGCCCGCTTGGACGGCGGCAAGGAGAGCAGCTACGCCAGCGCACGTCACTTCGGACCGATGTCGTTCCATCGCCGCGCGGAGGCCGAAAAAGCAGGATAGGGGAATCACTATTGGCGACGATAGGCCGCCAAAGACGATGAAAAACAAGCGCAGCGCCTGCCATCCTCTGTTTCTGTCCCAGATTAGCGCCAATATAATCCAAAGCCCTGCCCACCAGAACGTATATTCAGATACGGCAAAGACTTCTGAGTCCGTTGGAATCAAGACCGGAAGCAGAGCGCAAAGCGGTCTCCATCTGAGGTGCGTCGGCGCTAGGGCCACGGAGGCGATAACGCCGCAAGTAAAGGCGACCGTTGGCGCGACGGCGATTTCAGGCGCCCAAAGGAAGGATATCTTGTACGCGCTTAACGTAACGAGCTTGGTTGCAAGCACATGATAGCCAGAGACGGGCTTGAATAGGCTCCAGGCTCCGGTCTCGGCGAATGCCTTCAAGATCTCCGTGCCATCCTCCACCCAAATGTACGGATGGAGGAACTGGTCTGGACGCCTATAGAAAAGGACGAGCAGGGTGGCCGCTACGAGTAGCGAAGTTTTCGAAAGCGCCTTCCACGACCTTGCCCGGCTGATCGCTATGCTGCCCCCGGTGGCATACTCGAGAACCGCCATTTCACTTCCCCCCAAACACCGGCTCCCGCCTCGGCTGGTAGTCCGTGCCGATGGCTTGCGCCATCTCTTTCGCTAGCCGCGCGCCTTCGGAAATACCGCGGTCTTCCGGGTAATAGAAGCAAGTGTCGGCGATTTGCAAGCCGGCGATGGGGGTGCGGATCGGCGGCAGCTTGGCGGCGAAGCCGGGTTCGCACAGCGGCTGGGCGTAGCGCAGGCGGCCGACCTTTGAGGCGAGGCGGTCGGCGTCGGCGAGCGCGGGGTTGATGCGTTTGATGTAGCCGAAGCTCTCGTCGACGAAGGCGGCGTCCGGCGCGGTCCACTTCGGGTTGTCGGTCGGCATGTAATAGGGAACGTAGACGATCGTCTGCGGCGTCGGCCTGAGGTTCGAGAATTCGATCAGGCCGGGGATCTCGATCGTCTCGTCGACGATGTTGAGCCAGAAGTGCGGCGTCACCGAGCGCTTGAGCTTATGGACGACGCAGACGACGCCGATGTTGCGGATCGCCTCGTAGGCTTTTTTCGCCGCGTCGGGGAGGTCGGGCACGATCCGGCTGACGAAGGGCGTCGGCACGGTCGAGATCACCGCCTCGGCGGCAAAGACCTTGCCGCCCGCCTCGACGCCGGTCACGCGGCCCTTCTCGCTCGTCACCTTCTGCGCAGGCGTCGCGAGGTGGATGCGGCCGCCCCGCTTCGTGATGGATTGCACGAGCGCCGAGACGAGCGTCTCCGAGCCGCCGTCGATATAGCCGAGCTCCTCTTGAAACATCGAGCGCCGCGAGGTGCCGACGCGCTTGATGCGGGTCGCGATCCAGGCGGCGGAAACATCGTCGGCGTATTGATAGAACTTCAGCTTCAGCAGCCGGCGCCACAGCAGATCGAACACGCGCTGGCCCGACCCGGCTTCGATCCAGCGGCGCGTCGAGACGTTTTCGAGGTCGTCGAAGCTGCGCCGCCGGGTCGTCAGGAACATCTGCAAACCGGTGCGGAACTTCGAGATCGGATCGAGCTTGGGGAAGCGGAGCAGCGAGATCGGGTCGCCCCAGCGATAGAGGCTTCCGTCGATCCAATAGGCCATCGAGGTGCCGCGCCAGCGCATCTGGTCGCCGATGCCGAGCTCCTTCATCAGCGAGAACGTCGCCGCGTCCGCCTTGCAGACGAAGTGATAGAAGCGCTCGAGCGACAGGCCGTCGAAGTCGAAGTGCGCCGCCATGCCGCCCGCTTGCGCGTCGGCCTCCACGACGTCGACCTCGTGGCCGAGATTGAGCGCATAGTGGGCGGCGGCGAGCCCCATGGCGCCGGCCCCGATGACGACGGTCTTCACCATCCCGATGCTCCCCCTATGAGACTCGGTCAGAAGTCGAGCACGATCTGAGCGTAGCGCGGATCGCGGTAGGTCTCCTCGAGCGCTTGCTTCAAGGGCGTCTCGGCGACGCCGAAGATCGTCGGCCAATCGATCACCGGGAAGACTTCCGGGATCACCAGCGCCTCGAGCTGGTTGACCGTGAAGGGCGGATCGCGATCGAACTTCGCATAGAGCCACAGCAGCGCATAGAAGGCGCCGTAGGGTATGTTGACGATGCGCGCCTTGGCGCCGGTGATCGATTTGATGAGCCGGATGATGTCGATGTAGTCGATCTCGGCGCGGCCGCTGATGTCGTAGGTTCCGCGCGTGCGGCGCTCGATGGCGGCGGCGATGATGGCGGCGAAATCGCCTGCATAGAGCGGCTGGCGGCGGAACTTGCCGTCGCCCGGCACGGGAAAGAGCGGTGTGCGGTCCATGAAGCGCCGGAGCCAGCCGAGGTGTTTGCGGTCGAACCAGCCGAACATCAGCGTCGGGCGCAACACGACATGGGGGATCTCCACGGTGTCGATCAGGCGCTCCTGCGCCGTCTTGCTCTCGACATAGAAGTCCTGCGCCTCGGAATTGACGACCGACGAGGAGATGTGGACGAAATAGGGAACCTTATGGGCGCGCATCGCCTCGACGATCCGCGCCGTCGCGGTGACATTGTTGGCGATGAATTGCGCGCGGTCGAGCCCGCCGATCTGGGCCTGATTGACGACGACCGCGTCGGCGCCGGCGAAAGCGTCCATCCAGGCGCCGGCGACGCTCAGATCCGCTTCGATGACTTCGATCTCAGGATGCAGCGCCCGCAGGCGCGCGGTGTTGGTGGGATGCTTATCGATGCCGACGACGCGATAGCCGGGCGCGGTGAGACGCGGCACGAGATTCTGGCCGACGAGCCCAGCGGCTCCGGTGACGACGATTGTCTTCATGGACCCTTAAGCGGATTTGAGGACGGCAAATCGCGGCGCCGCGCTCTTGTCGCTCCGAGTTGAGAAGCCAGGAGCAAGACGCATCAAACGGCCGTGACGACGAAAGCGACGGCCAGGACGGCTCCGAGAGCGAGGCTGATCCGGTCGCGCAGCGCGAAGATCACAGGATCGTCGGTCATTTGGCCGCGATGCGAAAGCAGCCAGACGCGCGCCGTCCACAGGAACACCACCGCGGGCGCGAGCCACAGCCATTGTGGATGCGCGTACTGCGCATGCACGAACACTTCCTCGGTGAGATAGAGCACCAGGATCACGATGGAGGCGATCGCCGCGCCGACGCCGAAGGTCATCGTCACGTCGTTGTCCTCGACCTGAAAGCCGCGTCCGTGGACCATGCCGTCGTGGCCGGACGCCGCGGCGCGCAAGAGTTCGGTGTGGCGCTTGGCGATGGCGAGCGAGAAAAAGAAGAACATCGAGAAAGTCAGCAGCCAGGGCGACCAGATCTGCCCCGCCGCCGTCATGCCGAGCGCCAGGCGCAGCGTGAACAGAGTCGCAATGACGGTGACGTCGAGCATCGGCACGCGCTTCAACCCGAAGGAATAGGCCAGCGTCAGCGCGAGGTAGGCGGCGAGGCACAGGCCGACGCCGACGTTGAGCCAAAAGCCGAGGCCGAGCAGCACGGGAATGCCGATCGCCGCAACAATCAATCCGCTTTCCACCGGCAGCGCGCCGCTGGCGAAGGGCCGTCTCGACTTGGTCCAGTGGCGGCGGTCGGCTGCGAGGTCGGCGATGTCGTTGACCATGTAGGTCAGCGACGCCAGCGCGCACAGCAGCGCCATCGCCGCGACCGCGGCCAGCGCGTCGTGCCGCGTCAGCAGATGGAAGCCGAGGATGACGGGAACCATCACCAGCGCGTTCTTCGCCCATTGGTGCGGCCGCGCCGCCTTCATCCAGGCGCGCCATCCCCCAGTAGGCGCCGCGAACACCTGTTCGACCGGCACGCCGATGTCGCCGACCCGCCGGGCGAGGCCGGCGTCGGCGGAAACGACGATCGCGCCCGCGGCGCGCCGCCAGACGGCGAGATCGGCGGCGCAGTCGCCGGCGTAGACGAAGCCGTCGGGGAAGGCTTCCTGCAGCCGTTCGGCCTTGCGACGCCCCTTGAGGTTGTCGCCGCGCTCGCTGGCGTGGACGGAAGCGAACACTTCGAGCCGCTCGGCGACGGCCTCGGCGATCGAGCGATCGGCCGCGGTGGCGAGATGGACTTCGCGGCCCCGCGCCGCCTCGGACCGGAGATAGTCGACCAGCGGTTCGTTGAGCGGAAGGGTCGCGCAATCGATCTGCGCCAGCGCGGAGAGGCGCTCCTTGTAAGCGGCGACGCCGTCGGCGAACAACCGCGCGGTCGCCATGGCCGTGTCCGCGGGCCGCCGGAAGAGCGCGGCGGCGAAACATTCGTAGAGGGTGTCGGTGCGCAGAAGCGTGCCGTCCATGTCGACGATCAACGGCAGCGTTCGTGCTTCGGCTCCTGAAGGAGCTTCCCTGTCGCGTAGTTCAGCGTTCATCGAGCGCTCCTACCCGCGGCTGACGCAATGCTCGCTTCTCAAGGGTAGGTTATTGCCGCGCTCGGCGTGGATTTGTCAAACCTCGCGCCGAATGATTGGCCGTGTGCGCGCTGTATTAGACAGACGCCGCCGTGTCCGGATGCCCGCGCTCCCTGGGGCTTCGCCCGCCTAAAGCGGAGCCTTGCCGAGCGGCAGTCCGTTGACCTTCATCGCGCCGTCCGGTCCGATTTCGGCGACCCACGTCAGCACGCCGTCGCCTTCCGTCTTGGCGAGCCCCTTGGCCATCGCCAAGGCGGGGACGAGCTTACGCTCGGTGTCGGGGTCGAGCGTCTTGAGCGCAGCGATCGTGTTGTCGAAGTTGCGCATCCGCAACGTAAACGAACCGGTCGGCCGGCCGCCCTTGTAGATCATCTGGCCTTCCAGCGAGAGATCGAGCCGCGGCGCGACGATGTGAGAGGGCTGAACATCGATCGTCACCGGGCCGCCCCCGATCAGCTTCGTCCAGATCTTGCTTCGATCTTCGGGCGACAGCGGCGGACCGTCGCCCGTCAGATGCAGGTCGGCGATCGCCTCGGCGCTCGCCGCGGCGACGTCGAAGCCGCTCGCTTTGACGTCGACGTCGATCGAGGTCGGCGTAAAGTCTCGATAGGGCGCCGGCGCCAAGGTCGCGGGAAGCGACAGACCATCGAACGCGATATGCTCTTCGAGCATTCCAGGCGCCGCCGTATCGGCTTTCACGCCCAATTTCGCGTTGTCCATCAGGATCGGGCCCTGCGCGGTCTGGGCCGAGAATTTATGGAGCTCGATCGCCTCGTTGAGCTTGAGTGGGCTGCCGGTCGCCGCGCCGATGAGCTGTTTGAGCGCCGCCTCGTTGGCGCCGAGGTCGGGACGCGACGGATGCGCGACAAGGAACGCCCAGAGATCGAGCGCCGCGTGGGACTTCAAGCCATCGAGATTCGCGTTGATGGCGAGATTGTCGATTCGGGCGGACGCGTTGCTGGTCTTTGGATCGCCTCCGGCCTTGTCCGTCTTCGTCACGATCGTCGCGCCGACGCCGGTGGCGCTCTCCCGAATGGTCGAGGATACGGCCCCGGCCGCCGTCGCTGCGCCCGTGCCGGTGTATTGGAACGCCCCGGTCTCGATCGTTTCGTCGAACCCATTGTCGGCGCGGCTGTGGAGGGTGGCTTTGTCCGCGCCGCCAGAGGCGGTTCGAAACCAGGCCGTCTTGGGGTCGACCACGAGTTCGCTTTTGTAGCCGGTCATGGCGAGCGTCGACGAGCCGTGCGGCGTATGGGCGGATACGGGGGGATTCTCGCCGCTCTCGACGCGCCAGGCGCCGTCGTCCTGCTCGATCAGCTTGGCGGTCAAGGTCGCCGCATCGTAGGAGAAGCCCGCGGCCGCGAGCGGGGCAGCCACAGCGGCGAGGTCGAACGAGACCAGGTAGTCCGAGCCCTCGGGCGTGATCTTGTAGGCCGGCGAAGCTCCCGGCCGGGGAGCGCCGAGGTAGGTCGCAAAGAAGGCGTTGAGCTTTTGCGCCCCTTCCGGCGTTGCGGGCAGGTCCTTGGCCGCCGCCGCGCCGGCGTTCAGCGCGCACAGCGCGACGCCGGCGAGCCAAGCGCGCGGGAGAAAGGGGCGAAAGGGCATGTCGGCGTCCTTGGGTCGCGGAGGGCAGGGGGCGCGCCCGCGCCCGAACTGTAACGGAAATCGCGCGCGCCGTCGCGCCAGGCGCGCCCCTTAGCAGGTTAACGTTACAATTCTTACGATACGGCCGTCTGAAGGCTCACGCAGCCGGCAAGGCGGCGGTCGCCCGCTTGCCAGGGAGTTGCGCCAGCGCGACGCCGGATTTCACCGCGGCCTGCACCTTCTCGAAGGCCCGCACTTCGATCTGGCGCACTCTCTCGCGCGAGACGCCGAATTCCGCGGAAAGCTCCTCGAGCGTGACCGGCTCGTCGGCGAGCCGGCGCGCCTCGAAGATGCGCCGTTCGCGCGGGTTCAACACTCTCAGCGCGTCCTTCAGCGCGTGAAGGCGAGCGTCGCTTTCCTCGCGGTCGGCGAGCACGGACTCCTGGCTGGCGCTCTCGTCGACCAGCCAATCCTGCCATTCGCCCTCGCCCTCTTCGCGCAACGGCGCGTTGAGCGACGCATCGCCCCCGAGGCGGCGATTCATGTCGACCACGTCCTGAGCGGCGACACCCAGGCGCTTAGCGATCGTCGCGACCTGGTCGTCGCGCAGATCGCCTTCGTCGAGCGCCGAAATCCGGCTCTTGGCCTTGCGCAGGTTGAAGAAGAGCTTCTTCTGGCTCGCGGTGGTGCCCATCTTGACGAGCGACCACGATCGCAAAATGTACTCTTGTATTGAGGCGCGAATCCACCACATCGCATAGGTCGCGAGCTTGAAGCCCTTGTCGGGCTCGAAACGGCGGACCGCCTGCATGAGACCGACATTGCCCTCGGAGATGACCTCGCCGATGGGGAGGCCGTAGCCGCGGTAGCCCATGGCGATCTTCGCCACGAGACGCAGGTGCGAGGTGACGAGCTTGTGCGCGGCCTCGCGGTCGCCGTGCTCGCGCCACCGCTTGGCGAGCATATATTCCTCTTGCGGCTCCAGCATCGGGAACCGCTTGATTTCCGAGAGATAGCGCGTAAGGCCGGATTCTCCGGCTATGATAGGCAGGGCGGCGGCCATGAGGTCCTCCTTTCGGAGCGTCGCGAGGCGATGAACTCCGGCGGCCAATCAGTGCGCCGCAGTGCACAATATAGCGCGATTGACCGTGGCTGAAAGAGGGCGAAACTCGTTCCCCGCGTCGGCAGCGAATGACAATTTGTTAATACCAGAGTTAATCTGTCTGTCCCTGCCGTGCGCCTCCCTCTCCCCGTAAGGCCTTGAGAAGACGAACAAAATCTTCTGGCGGCTCGCTGTCGAACGACAGCGGCTCGCCGGTTAACGGGTGCTCGAAGCCGAGTGTCGCGGCGTGAAGCGCCTGACGTCCGAGGGCCTCCAGCGCGGCGCGGGCGTCGAGGGAGAGCTGGCTCGCCTTGGTCTTGAAGCCGGCCCCGTAGACCGAATCACCGAGCAGCGGATGCCCGATATGGGCGAGATGGACGCGGATTTGGTGGGTCCGTCCGGTCTCGAGGCGGCAGGCGATCAGGCTTACCGAACCGAGCGTTTCGAGGACCCGCCAGTGGGTCGTCGCTTCGCGCCCCGTTTCGACGACGGCCATCTTCTCGCGGTTTCGCGTGCTGCGGCCCAAGGGAGCGTCGATGCTTCCCGCCCGCGTGTCGAATGCGCCCCATACGAGGGCGCGGTATTCCCGCACTAGAGACCCCGAGCGGCCGTGATCGGCGAACAAAGCGGCGAGGCCTTGGTGAGCGGCGTCGGTCTTGGCGACGGCGATGAGGCCGGACGTGTCCTTGTCGAGACGATGCACGATGCCGGGTCGCTTCACGCCGCCGATGCCGGAGAGGCTCGCCCCGCAATGGCGGATCAGCGCATTGACGAGGGTGCCCGAGGAGTGGCCGGGCGCGGGGTGCACGACGAGGCCGGCGGGTTTGTCGAGAATAAGCAGGTGCTCGTCCTCGAACGCGATGGCGAGCGGCATATCCTCGCCCGCGACGTCGGATTCCTCGGCCGGGGGGGCGATCACGGCCACGTGGGCGCCGGCGGCGAGCTTTCGCGAGGGATCGCGGGCCTCGACGCCGTCCACCGTGACGAGGCCCGTTTCGATCAGGACCTTGAGCCGGGTGCGCGACAGCGCGAGGCGGCGCTCGGCCGCCGCCGCGCCGAGAAAACGATCGAGCCGTTCGCCCGCGTCCTCTGGCCCGGCCTCGAAGTCGAGCCGGCCTTCGACCGCGACGAGCGGGGCCAGCGGGGCTGGCTGAGGCTCCGGCGCGACAGGCGCGGGTCGGTCCACGCCGCCGCGCGCGGCGCGCGTCTTTGCCTTGGCGTTCACGCGCGCTCCTGCTGCGCCCGCTCTTGGCCACGCCGGCGCGTTCTTGGCGCAGCTTCGGCGGCAGGGGCCGAAACCAGCGCGCCGAGTGCGGCGACGATCGTCTCGACGTCCGGGCGGCGTCCGGGCCGGTGCGCGTCGACCGCCCGCCGCATTGCGGCGAGATGAACCGGCGTCGTGCCGCAGCAGCCGCCGACGATGCGCGCGCCGGCGTCGACCGCCAAAGCGGCATAGACGCCCATCAACTCGGGCGAACCGGAATAGTGGACATGCGCGCCATGCCACTGCGGCACGCCGGCATTGGCCTTGGCGATGACGGTCGCATCGGGCCGCGCCTGCGTCATGCCTAGGATCGAGACCAGGAGATCGGCGGCGCCCACGCCGCAGTTGGCGCCGAGCGCTAGCGGCGGCGGCCCGAAGCTGGCGGCGAGGTCGGCGAAAGCCGCCGGCGCGAGGCCCATCATGGTCTTGCCGGCGGTGTCGAAGCTCGCCGTGAGCGTATAGGGCATCCCGACGCGAGCGGCGGCGTGCGCGGCGGCGCGGATTTCCTCCAGCGCGGACATGGTTTCGATCCAGACCACGTCGGCGCCGCCCTCGCGCAGGCCCTCGATCTGTTCGGCGAAGACCTCGACAGCCTCCTCTTCGCTCAAGGGGCCGAGCGGCGCCAGAAGGTCCCCAGTCGGCCCGACCGAGCCGGCGACGACGATCGGACGCTCGGCCTCGGCGGCGGCCGCGCGCGCGTTCTCGGCCGCAAGCCGGTTCAGCTCGCGCACGCGCCCCTCCAAGCCATGCAAGGCAAGCCGTCTGCGGTTTGCGCCGAAACTGTTGGTGAGAAGGATGTCGGCGCCGGCCTCGACGAAGCTGCGATGCAAGGCGCGGATGGCGTCGGAGCGGGTCGCGTTCCACAGCTCGGGACTGTCCCCCGAGGTCAGGCCGGCGTCGAACAAATTCGTTCCCGTCGCGCCGTCCGCCAGCAATGGACGGCCCTCGGCGAGCAGAGTTTGCAGCAGCATGAATTTCCCTCTTGCGGCGAGCCGAGGGGCGGCGCCTCGGGCTGACTTAGGCTCGACGCGCGCCCAAGGCAAGGACGCGGAGCCGCTGCGTCATGTCGGTTTCTTGGCCATGACAGTTCACCAAGAAGAATACGACCGTAGAACGGAGAATAGCGAAAGGAGTAATCCTTTCGGATTAAGTCGAGGCGCACCAGGTCAAATGCTTGCAGGCCGCGCCGTGTGCAAACAAGGCGTACAATGGCTCGTCTATCTCGAGATCATCTTGCCTATGAGAGCGCTGCTGCGCATACTGGAACGCCGCAGGGCCAACTGGTCATACTCGGGCCAAATTGTGTCATGTAAAACATTATGTTACTGTCATATCAGCAAGTGTTCGATAGGGCGCAGGACCGGCGAGCCGGGGGCGCGTACACAATTGGCGGGGTCGTCTCGTCGTTGTTTTATCTCCAGATTTGCCGTGTCCCTGGCGCCGGCATTGCATCTCCTTACGTGGCGCGGCGGCGAACATTCGAGAGCGGCCTTGCAGGCCCAATTGCGGCAATTTGTCAGGACGCCTTGATTTGACCCCTATGTTCCGATATTCGATTCGAGATCGATTATCGGCCGACGACTTGGCCCTGTATCTCTTGATACGTGCCGACGAACCTTCCTACATCGATATTCGCGCCGGTGCGGCGCGCCACAGCGTGTCGTGTCTCTCTCAATTACGGAACTCTCCGATGGCTACGGGTACGGTGAAGTGGTTCAACGCCACAAAGGGGTACGGGTTCATTCAACCTGACGACGGCGGAAAAGACGTCTTCGTTCACATCAGCGCGGTCGAACGGGCCGGGTTGCGCGATCTCGCCGAGGGGCAGAAGGTCACCTACGAGATCGTCGCCGACAAGCGCACCGGCAAATCCTCCGCCGGTAATCTCAGCGTCGCCTGACGTTTTCCACCGTCCCATAAGGGGCGGCTGCGAGCCCCGGCGACAACGCCGGGGCTTTCGCCTATTGTGCTCCCTTACGAAGCGGCGCTGGGCGCCGCTGACGGGGAGGAAACTTTATGGCCAACGCCGCCCGCGACGGCGACACCTTTCTCGGCCTGGACATCGGCACGTCGTCGATCAAGGCTCTGCTGATCGACGCCGAACAGCGCACACTCGCGGAGATATCGGTCCCCCTCTCGCTGTCCCGGCCGCATCCGCTCTGGAGCGAGCAGAACCCCTGGGACTGGGCTGAGGGGGTCGAGGCTGCGGTCGCCGCGGCGCGCCGTCATGCTCCCGAGCCCTTCGCGCGCCTCGCCGGCGTCGGCCTCTCCGGCCAGATGCATGGGGCGACCTTTCTCGACGCAGCCGGCAAGCCGCTGCGCCCGGCGATCCTGTGGAATGATGGGCGCTCGTTCGCCGAATGCGCCGAGCTCGAACGCCGCGTACCCGATTTTGCCCGCCGCGCCGGCAACATCGCGATGCCGGGGTTCACCGCGCCCAAGGTTCTCTGGGTCGCCGCCCACGAGCCTGAGATTTTCGCCAAAACGGCGCGCATCCTGCTGCCGAAGGATTTCGTCCGGCTTCGCCTGTCGGGCGAAGCGGTCTCCGACATGTCCGACGCGTCCGGCACGCTTTGGCTGGACATTGCGCGGCGGCGCTGGGACGACGAACTGCTCGCCGCGACCGGACTCAGCGCCGCCCACATGCCCGCGCTCGTCGAAGGCTCCGCGGTCTCCGGCTTCCTTTCGCCTGACGTCGCCAGCGCGTGGGGCCTTGCAGGCCGGCGCATCCCGATCGCCGGCGGCGCCGGCGATAACGCCGCTTCGGCGGTCGGCGTCGGGGCGACCGGGGCGGGACAGGGCTTCGTTTCGCTTGGCACCTCGGGCGTCGTCTTCTCGTCGACCGATCGGTTCATCAGCCTGCCGGAACGCACCTTGCACGCTTTCTGCCATGCGCTGCCCGGACGCTGGCATGGCATGGCGGTGATGCTTTCCGCCGCCGCCGCGCTGTCATGGATCGCCGCCGCGATCGGGCGTGCGGACGATGTCGGCGGCTGCGTCGAAGCGGCCGAAGCCTTCGCCCGTTCGCCTCAGGCGGCGGCGAACGCGCCGCTGTTCCTGCCCTACCTCAGCGGCGAACGCACCCCGCACAACGACGCGGAGGCGACGGGCATGTTCGCGGGCCTGCGCGCCGAGCATGGCGCGGACGCGCTCGTCTACGCCGTGCTCGAAGGGGTCGCGTTCGCATTCGCCGACGGGGTCGACGTGCTGGCCGAGGCGGGGGCGCGGCCCAATGTCGCGATGCTGGTCGGCGGCGGCGCCCGCTCGGCTTACTGGGGCCAGATGATCGCCGACGTGACCGGACTGACGATCGATCTTGCGATCGGAGCCGAAGCGGGCGCGGCGCTCGGCGCGGCTCGGCTCGGCATGCTGGCGGTTGGCGTGGGCGATGAAGCGGCGGTTTGCCGGCGCCCGCCCATCCAGCGCCAATTCGTCCCCGACCCGTCTCGCACGGCGCTCCACGCTCCGCGGCTGCGGCGTTTCCGCGCCCTTTACGCTGCGGAGAAAGCGACGCGGCAGGCGGGATAGCCCGCTTCCTCAGGGACGACTTAACGCTTCCTTGAAATCGACGTCCTAGGCTTTGCGCACAGTCGTTACGGAGTGTGCGTTGTGAGTTTTCAGGTCGTCGCCTTGCTGCAATGGCTCTGGGTCGGCGCGCTCGAACGGTTGCAGCTCACGTTCGGACCGACCGCAGCCTATGGCGCTCCGGCTCTGGCGGGCGCCTCGCTGTTTTCCGTCCTCTATTACGTGGAGCGTCGGCGCGCGCGCGGCCGCCCCGTCAGCCCACGCGGCTTCGTGCGTTCGATTTTCGCCGGTCGCATCCTCATGGCCAAATCCTCGCTGGTCGACATGCGCTTGTGGGTCCTCAACGGACTCGTGCTCGCCTCGGGCTACGGCTGCCTCGCGCTCGGCAATTTCTTCTGCCGCGATCTCGTCGCCGCTGGGCTGACGAGCGTCCTCGGCTCCCATGCGGCGGCCGCTTGGCCGGTCTGGGCCGTTCTCTCGACGGCGACGTTGTTCGAGCTGCTGGCCTATGAACTCGCCTATTGGTTCGCGCACTACCTCTTCCACCGCATTCCGGCGCTGTGGGAGTTCCATAAGGTGCACCATTCGGCGGAGGTGATGACGCTCTTCACCGAACTGCGCCAGCATCCGGTGGAGATCCTCGCCTTCATGAACCTCATCGCAATCGCGACGGGGACGGTGTTCGGCGTGATGACCTACGTGTTCGGGCCCGGCGTGCGGCCGTTCACGCTGCTCAACGGCAACATCGTACTCATGGGCTTCCTCGTCACCTACGGCCACCTGCGCCACAGCCATATGTGGATCGCCTTCACCGGCCTCGTCGGCAGGTTGCTGCAAAGCCCGGCGCATCACCAAATCCATCATTCGACGCTTCCCAAGCATTGGGACAAGAACCTCGGCTTCGCGCTCGCGCTGTGGGATTGGGTGTTCGGCACGCTCTATGTTCCGAGCAAGGAGCCCGAGGTCCCGCATTTCGGGGTTGCCCCCGATGAAGGCGACTTCAGCACGATGACCCGCAGCCTCGCGACCCCATTCGTGCGGCTCGGCGAGCGCGTGGCGAAAGCGGCGCATCCCCTCGCGCCGAACGGGGAGGGCGCCGCCGCCCCCGATGTCCAGGGCTCGCGCGGGTAGGCCGCGTGGCAAGACCATCGGATTATTCGCCGGGGCGCCAAGGATTGTGTTGACGCGCCGCCGGCCAATTGGCTCTAAAATCCACGCGAATCAACGGGATTGGAGACGACCATGCCGGCCCAACGCGCCGCGCGACGCAGGGGGCTGTTGCTCGTGCTCGGGGGGACGGTCCTTTGGAGTTTGGCGGGCTATTTCGCCCGTCTCATCGGTCATCTCGACGTCGGCACGGTGCTTTTCGCGCGCGCCGGATTCGGCGGGCTCTGCATTTCGGCCTGGGCGGTGCTCGAACAGCGGCGCGGCGTGCTCGGCCCGCGCTTCGGCTTCGGGCCGCTCTCGCCGCTGATCGTCCTGCTCTCGGCGACGGCGATCTCGTCTTACATCGCGGCGGTGATGACGACCACGGTGGCGGACGTGCTGGTCATCTACGCCACGCTGCCGTTCGTCGCCGCCGGCCTATCCTTCCTCATCAACAAAGAGCGCGTCTCGCGTCGCACGCTCATTTCGGCGTGCGTCGCGACCGTCGGCGTCGTCATCATGGTGGCGAGCGGGCTGGGCTCCGGGCGGTTGCTCGGTCAGGCCCTGTCGATGCTGATGACGGTGACCTTCGCGCTGATGGTCGTGTTGCAGCGGCGCGATCCCGGCATGTCGATGACCTCGATCAACGCCGCGGCCGCCTTCCTCGCGGCGACCTTCGGCTACACGCTTTCCCTTCATCCCGCGCTCGACTTGCGCGATCTGATTATTCTTTTCTTGTTCGGCCTCACGACGGTCTGCGTCGCTTTCGTCATGTTCATGGAGGGCGCGAAATTCGTGCCCTCGGCCGAGGCGGGCCTCGTCAGCATGTTGGATGTGGCGCTGGGGCCGCTCTGGGTCTTTCTCGCCTTCGGCGAGAATCCGGGACGGGCGACGCTGATCGGCGGCGCCTTCGTCATCGGCGCCGTCATTTGGCGCGTAATCCCCGAGATCGCCGGCGAGCCCCGCGCGAAGGACGTGACGAGCGCCACCTGGCCCTTATAAGATCGAGCAAAAGCAATCGGAGGCGAAATGGCCGTGGAAAAATTCGCATTGGTGACGGGGGCCGGGCGGGGCATCGGCAAGGCGGCGGCGTTGGCGCTGGCGAAGGCCGGCTGGAACGTTGCGCTCACCGGCCGCGGCGCCGAGGCGCTCGCCGCCGTCGCGCAAGGGGTCGAGGCGCTGGGTCGCCGCGCCTTCGCAAAGAGCTGCGACGTCGGCGACCCGAACGCGGTCAAGTCGCTGTTCGCCGAGGTGGAACGGACCTTCGGCCGCCTCGATCTCCTGTTCAACAACGCCGGCGCCGGCGCGCCCGGCGTTCCGATCGACGAACTTACCTACGAGCAATGGCGAACGGTCGTCGACGTGAACCTGACCGGCTCGTTCCTCTGCGCGCAGGCGGCGATGGCGATCATGAAGCGGCAGAATCCGCGCGGCGGCCGCATCATCAACAACGGTTCGATTTCCGCCTACGCGCCGCGCCCGTTCAGCGCCCCCTATACGGCGACCAAGCACGCCATCACCGGCCTCACCAAGTCGATCGCGCTTGACGGGCGGGCCGACGACATCGCCTGTGGGCAGATCGACATCGGCAATGCGCTGACCGAAATGGCCTTTAGGATGACCCAAGGCGTCCCCCAGGCGGACGGGCGCATCGCCGTCGAACCCACCATCGACCCGGCCGAGGTCGGCGACGCGGTCGCTCACATGGCGAGCCTGCCGCTCTCCTCGAACATCCTATCGATGACGATCATGGCGACGAAGATGCCGTTCGTCGGGCGGGGCTGAGCATCTGGGCTGTCATGCCCGCGAAAACGGGCGCCCAGATCACCGCCGTTGGCGGCGAGCGTTGAGGCGCTTGTTTGTGCGCCCTAAGCCCGTGAGTCTTCTCCTCTTCACCCCTGGATGCCCGCTTTGCGCGGGCATTACAACATCAGCCGGCCGCCAAGCATTCAGGCTCTCGTAGAGGTCAGTCGGCGTCCTGTGCTCAGTTCGGCGCGGCGACGAGCGGCTCGAAGGGCTGCGCGATGGCGCCGCGCGAGAGGTCGCGGTCGAACATCGCGAGGCCAACCTCCTCGTTGCCGTTGGGATGCACGAGGATGATCGAGCCGTCGACCGGCTTCTCGCCCTGCGCCAGCCAAGCGTCGGCGCCGAGCGAGATGAGATGGTGGCGGCGCACCGCCTGCATCAGCGGCGACGTCGAGATCAGGCCGGGGAAGCGGAAGAATAGCGACGGCGTCTGGCCGTTGGCGATCAGCAGGCGCTCCGTCTCGAGAATCTCCGCGTCGGGATCGACCCCTTGGGTGAGCAGGAAATTGCGCTCGTACGGCACGCCGCGACGATAGGGGTGGTGGAACGTGTGATCGACCCAGAGGATGTTGAGCGCGCCCTGCGCCTGCCGGTCGAGCAGCCAGCGGTAATCCTCGAAATGATGCAGCAGCCAGAGGCCGGAGATCGACAACGCCACCGGCGTATGCGGCCCCTTGGCGGCGAGATCGTCGAAAAAGGCGCGGTCGAGCGGCCGGCGGCTCGGGCAGAGATCCCCGGTTACGAAGGCTCCCGGCGCGGCGCCATGGGTCAGGCCGGCGTTCTGCAGGAAGCCGCGATGGGTGAGGCCGGGCGCTTGAGCCGATTGCGCGATCGCGCGCATCATGCGCGTCGGCGCGAGCGCCTCCTCGCTCGTGTCTTCGCAAGTCCAGCAGGCCGCGCGCTCGAGGCGGGTCGAGAGCTTCTGCGGATCGGCGAGCAGCAGAAGCGGCGTTCCGCCGACGCTCATCGTGCGGATGGCGAGGCTCTTGCGTCCGTCCGCGGCGTGGCAGCTCCGCAGCACCGACGTATAGTCCGTGACGGCGTCGACGCTCGCGAGCGACTGAGGCGGCGCCGGCGAATAGAGGCAGGGCGCGTCCTGACCGCTGTCGGCTGCGCACGCGGCGCTCGCCCCGAAGGCGAGCAGAAGAGCAAAGGCGAGATGGGCGAGCGGACGGGGCAAGGGAAGCTTCCAATGGGCTGCGCCTCGATATCGGGCGACGGGGCGCGATTTTATGTCGGATTTGCGTGATTTTCGCGAGCGCTTGCGAAGCCGCGCCGCCTGACTAAGCTCGCGTCATGGAACCCGGCGCGATTTCGCAGCCCATCGAAGTGCGGCAGGAGCCGGCAGGCTCGCCGGACGCGCGCTGGTGCCTTGCCGAATATTTCCGCGAGCTCGCGCGGCGCTTCGAGGCCGGCTTCGATCCCGCCCAGGGAAACGACGTGCGCGAAGACGAGATGACGCCGCCGGCGGGTTGGTTTCTCCTCGCGCGGCTTCAGGGAAGGCCGGCGGGATGCGGCGCCTTGCTGCGCATCGACCAGACGACCGGCGAGATCAAACGGATGTGGACCGCGCCATTCGCCCGCGGCCTCGGCGTTGCACGGCGGATCATCGCGACCATCGAGCAAACCGCGCATTCGGAAGGCATGACGCTGCTGCGGCTCGACACCAACAAGGCGCTCACGGAGGCGCACGCGCTCTACCGCAAGCTCGGCTTCGAGGAGACTGAACGCTACAGCGCCAACCCCTACGCCCATCACTGGTTTCGCAAGCGGCTATGACCGTCCTTCTCAAGTCGCCGCCGGGCGATCAACGCGTCGAGCCGCGACAGGAATAGCTTCAGCGTCGTCGATGCGTTCGTCTTGTTGAAGCCGACGACCAAATCGATCGTCGGCGTCTCCCCCGCCAGCGGCCGGCTGGTGACGGACCAGGGCAGGAAGTTCTTCGCATAGGCAGGCAGCAGGGCGACGCCGCGCGTCGAAGCGACCAGCGACATCGCCATGGCGAGATTGTCGACCTTATGCGCCGGCTTGAGATCCAGGTTCGATCGCTTCAAATAGTCCTCGATCACAGCCTGAAGCGTCGGCGCCGTCTCGGACATGCCAAGGAAGGTTTCGCCCTCGAGATCCGCGATGGCGACGCTCTCGCGCGCCGCGAGAGGGTGATCGCTCGGCATGACGACGACAAGCGGCTCAGTGGTCACCACCCGATATTCGAGGTCGGGCATGCCGCGCTCCGGCCTGAGGAAGGCGAGGTCGAGCTTGCCGCGCATCAGCGCCTCGGCGAGCGTGCGCGAATAGTCGCTGGAGACGGCGACTTCGATATTCGGCAGAACGTCCCTCAGCGTGTGCATCGCCTCGGGCAGCCAATCCATCTCCTGGCCGGTGAGGAAGCCGAGCGCGAACACGGGCTTGGCGGGCTGCGCGGCTCGCCGTGCCGCCTCGACGGCGGCTTCCGTCTGCGCAAGCGCCAGCCGCGCATGTTCGAGGAACGCCTGGCCGGCCGGCGTCACCTCGACGCCTCGCGCGCTTCGGGTGAGGAGTTGCGCGCCCACCTCGTATTCGAGATCGCGAATTTGCCGGCTCAGCGAGGGCTGCGCCGTATGCAGGCGCTGCTCGGCCGCGAGCGTCAAACTGCCCGCGTCCGCGACGGCGACGAAATAGCGGAGATGGCGCAGCTCCATGACTGACCTCATGCCCGCGGAGGTATGGAGGCCATCCTACAAAGACTTTTTCCGCCGCGCCAGAGAGGCGTAAACACATGCCTTGGCGGTCTCGACCTCGTCGAAACGGATCGAACCGCCAGCATCCGCCCGCGAGCCGCGGGGGCCGGTCGTGATGAGAAGGAGATCGATCATGACCACGCTTTCAGGAAAAACCGCTCTCGTCACCGGCGCATCGCGCGGCATCGGCCGCGCCAGCGCATTGGCGCTCGCCCAAGCCGGCGCGCAGGTGATCGTCCATTACGGCCGCGGCGCCGCCGAGGCCGAGGCCGTCGTCAAGGCGATCCGCGACGCCGGGGGCCGCGCGGAGGCGGTGGCGGCCGACCTTTCGTCGCCGGACGCGCCGCAGGCGCTCGCCGCGCGGGTTCGCGCCATCATCGGCGATCGCCTCGACATCCTCGTCGCCAATGCCGGCGTCTCAAAGGCTGCGACGATCGAGGAGACGACGGTCGCCGATTTCGACCGCCTCTTCGCGGTCAACGTGCGCGCGCCGTTCTTCCTCGTGCAGCAATTGCTGCCGGTCCTCGGCGAGGGAAGCAGCGTCGTTCTCGTCTCTTCGCTTGGCGCGCGAGCAGCGGTCGGCCAGCTTGCCGCCTATTCGGCCACGAAGGGCGCCGTCGACACGCTGGTGAAGCACTTCGCATTCGCGCTCGGTTCGCGGGGAATTCGCGTCAACGCGGTCGCGCCGGGCGTCGTCGAGACCGACATGTCGAGCTTCGCCAAGACGGACGGCGGCCGAGAGTTCACCCTCGCCATGCAGGCCTTCAAGCGGATCGCGCAGCCGGACGACATTGCGGGGGCGGTCGCCTTCCTCGCCTCGGACGCCGCGCGGTGGATCACCGGCGACACGATCCGCGTCGATGGCGGCTCGAAGCTCTGAGTCCTGGCGGGGGCGCCCGCCGAACTTGATTAGGCCCCTCGATCTCTATATGGCGAGCGCCTGCAGGTTCTTGCGAGACGCTTCCCCATGGCCAATCCGTTGCCCCTTCACCTCAAGCGCCTTGAAGCGGAAGCAATCCACATAATGCGTGAGGTTGTATCCGAATTTAGCAATCCTGTCATGCTATATTCGATCGGCAAGGACTCCAGCGCGATGCTGCACGTCGCGATGAAGGCCTTCTATCCCGCCCTGCCGCCGTTTCCGCTGCTGCATGTCGACACGACCTGGAAGTTCCGCGAAATGATCGCCTTCCGCGATCAGACCGCGGAGCGGCTGGGGCTCGATCTCCGCGTCCATGTGAACAAGGAGGGCGTGGCGCGCGGCATCTCGCCGGTCGCCTCCGGCAGCCAGGTGCACACCCAAGTGATGAAGACCGAGGGCCTGCGCCAGGCGCTCGACAAGTATCGCTTCGATGCGGCCTTCGGCGGCGCGCGGCGCGACGAGGAGAAGAGCCGCGCCAAGGAACGCGTCTTCTCGCACCGCTCCGCCTCGCATAGCTGGGATCCCCGCAATCAGCGTCCCGAGCTCTGGCGCCTCTACAACACTCGCATTCGCGAGGGCGAGTCGATGCGCGTCTTCCCGCTGTCGAACTGGACCGAACTCGACGTTTGGGAATACATCCGCGCCGAATCCATCCCCGTGGTTCCCCTCTATTTCGCCAAGGAGCGTCCGGTCGTCGAGCGCGACGGCACGCTCATCATGGTCGACGACGATCGCCTCCCGCTGCGCCCCGGCGAGACGCCGCAAATGCGGCGCGTCCGTTTCCGCACGCTCGGCTGCTACCCGCTGACCGGCGCCATCGAGTCCGAGGCGGACACGCTCGACGCGATCATCGAGGAAATGCGCGCTTCGACGACCTCCGAGCGCCAAGGCCGCCTGATCGACTCGGACGAATCCGGCTCGATGGAGAAGAAGAAGCGCGAGGGGTATTTCTGATGACCGCACCGTTGCGCGAAGGCGCTCTGCCGACCCTGCGCATGCTGACCTGCGGCTCGGTGGACGACGGCAAATCGACGCTGATCGGCCGCCTGCTCTACGAGCAGAAGCTCATCTTCGACGATCAGCTCTCCGCCCTCGAGCGCGACTCGAAGAAGCACGGCACCGTCGGCGCCGACATCGATTTCGCGCTGCTGGTCGACGGTCTCGAAGCCGAGCGCGAGCAGGGCATCACGATCGACGTCGCCTATCGCTATTTCGCGACGCCACGCCGATCGTTCATCGTCGCCGACACGCCGGGCCACGAGCAATACACCCGCAACATGGCGACCGGCGCTTCCAACGCCGACGTCGCGATCCTGCTGGTCGACGCCCGCAAGGGCCTTCTCACCCAGACGCACCGCCACGCGATCATCGTCTCGCTGCTCGGCATCCGCCACGTCGTGCTGGCGGTCAACAAGATCGATCTCGTCGACTACGACGAAGCGACGTTCCGGCGCATCGTCGCCGATTTTGAGGCCTTTGCCGCGCCGCTGAATTTCCAGTCGATCGTCGCGATTCCGATTTCCGCGCGCGAGGGCGACAATGTCTCGTCCCCGAGCGCGCGCACGCCCTGGTACGGCGGGCCGGCGCTGATCGATCATCTCGAGCGCGTCGAAGTCGATGAGGACCGGCGCGGCGCGCCGTTCCGCTTGCCTGTGCAATGGGTCAATCGCCCGCATCTCGACTTTCGCGGCTTCGCCGGCACGATCCCGAGCGGCGCGATCCGCAAGGGCGAGACCATCGTCGTCGCCAATTCGGGCCGCCAGAGCGTCGTCACGCAGATCCTCTCCGCGGGGCGCGAGACTGATGAGGCGGAAGCGGGCGAAGCCGTGACGCTGACGCTTCGGGACGAAATCGACATCGCGCGCGGCGACGTTCTGACGCGCCCCGACAGCCGCCCCGAGGTCGCCGACCAATTCACCGCGCATCTCATCTGGATGAGCGCCGAGCCGCTGCTGCCTGGCCGCTCCTACCTCCTGAAGATCGGCTCGCGCACGACGCCAGCCTCGGTGACCGAGCTCAAGCACCGCATCGACGTCAACACGCTCGACAAGCTCGCCGCCAAGACGCTCGAACTCAACGAGGTCGGCCTCTGCAACGTGGCGACGACGATGCCGGTCGCCTACGACGCCTATGCCGACAATCGCGACACGGGCGCGTTCATCCTGATCGACCGCGTCACCAACGAGACGGCGGCGGCGGGCATGATCGCGCACGGATTGCGGCGCGCCACCAACATCCATCACCAGGATCTCACCGTGACGCGCGAGGCGCGCGCGGCGATCAAGCACCAGCGCCCGGCGGTGCTCTGGTTCACCGGCCTTTCCGGCGCCGGCAAATCGACCATCGCCAACCTCGTCGAGGCGCGGCTCCTCGCGCGTGGGGCGCACACCGTTTTGCTCGACGGCGACAACGTGCGCCATGGGCTCAACAAGGATCTCGGCTTCACCGCGGCGGACCGGGTGGAGAACATCCGCCGCATCGCCGAGGTCGCGCGCCTGATGACCGACGCCGGGCTGATCGTGCTGACTTCGTTCATCTCGCCGTTCCGCGCCGAACGTCAGCTCGCGCGCGAACTCGCGGCGCCGGGCGAATTCATCGAGATCTATGTCGAGACGCCGCTCGAGACGGCGATCGCGCGCGACCCGAAGGGCCTCTACAAACGGGCGCTCGCCGGCGAGATCAAGAACTTCACCGGCGTCGACCAGCCCTACGAGGCGCCGGAAGCGGCGGAGATCGTGCTGCACACCGCCGATGCGACGGCCGAAGCCCTTGCCGAGCGTGTGCTGGCGGAATTGGCGGCGCGAGGACATATCGAACGGCTGTAATCCGCAGCCATTGCGTTGAAACAGAAAAAGCGCTTCGATGGCCCGTTAGGCGGAGGCGGCGGCGCGCGCGAGGTCGCGTGCAAGCTCGCCCGCTCGGGGTTGCAAGGGAACATTGCATGAAAGCCATCGCCTTCGCCGGCCTCGGGCTGGCCGCTTTGCTTCTGGTATCGACCGCCGTTTCGGCGAAGACGCTCGTCTATTGCTCCGAGGGAAGCCCGGAGAATTTCCAGCCGGCGCTGAACACGACCGGCACCAGCTTCGACGCCGCGCGGCCGGTCTATAGCCGCCTGACGGAGTTCAAGCGCGGCACCACCGAGGTCGTACCCGGCCTCGCCGAGAGCTGGGACATCGCCGACGGCGGCAAGACGATCACCTTCCATCTGCGCAAGGGCGTGAAGTTCCATTCGGTGAAGGACTTCAAGCCGACGCGTGACTTCAACGCCGACGACGTCCTGTTCTCGTTCGACCGGCAATGGAAGACGGACAACCCCTACTACAAGGTATCGGGCGGCAAATACGACTACTTCAATGACATGGACATGCCGGCGCTGCTCGATTCGATCGAGAAGAAGGACGACTACACCGTCGTCTTCAAGCTGAAGACCCCGAACGTCGCCATCCTCGCCAATCTCGCGATGGACTTCGCCGCCATCGACTCCAAAGAATACGCCGACTTCCTGGTCAAGAAGGGAACGCCTGAGCAGTTCGACCAGATTCCGGTCGGCACCGGGCCGTTCTCGTTCGTCGCCTATCAGAAGGACTCGGTCATCCGCTACAAGGCGAACAAGGACTTTTACGGCGAAAAACCGCTGGTCGACGATCTGATCTACGCCATCACGCCCGACGCGACGGCCCGCTACGCCAAGCTCAAGGCCGGCGAATGCCACATCAACGCCTACCCCCGACCGGCCGACCTCGAGGAGATGGAGAAGGATCCTTCGTTGAAGGTGATCAATTTGCCAGGCCTTAACATCGCCTACTGGGCCTTCAACGCGGCGAAGCCGCCGTTCGACAAGAAGGAGGTGCGGCAGGCGCTCAGCATGGCGATCGACCGCGACGCGATCCTCAAGGAGGTCTATCTCGGCGCCGGCGAGAAGGCGAGCACCCTCATCCCGAGCACGATGTGGGCTTTTGACAGCGCCATTCCGCAGACGCCCTACGACCCCGAGAAAGCCAAGCAAATGCTCGCCGAGGCGGGCGTGAAGACGCCGCTCGACATCGACCTCTGGTACATGCCGGTGTCGCGCCCCTACAATCCCAACGGCAAGCGCATGGGCGAAATGATGCAGGCCGATCTCGCCAAGATCGGCGTCAACGCCAAGCTCGTCACCTATGAATGGGGCGAATATCGCAAGCGCATGGCGAACGGCGAGCAGATCACCGGCCAGTACGGCTGGACCGGCGACAACGGCGATCCCGACAACTTCTTCTTTCTGCGCGGCTGTCCCGGGGGAAAGCCGGGCGACAGCAACCCGACCAAATGGTGCAACGCCGAATTCGACGAGCTGCTGCTGAAGGCGCGCCTCGTGTCCGATCAGGGCGAGCGCGCCAAGCTTTACCATCGGATGCAGGAGATCGAGCACGACGAGGCGCCTGAGCTGCTGATCGCCCATTCCACCGTCTACGAGGCGATGCGCGCGAATGTGACGGGATATAAGCAGAGCCCGCTCGGCACCCACACCTTCGAAGGCGTCGACGTCCAGTAGGCTCTGTCCGGATCCCTTCTCTCCGCCGGCCGCTTTCGGCGCCCCTGTCATGCCCGCGAAAGCGGGCATCCAGGAGTCAAAGGGCGAAGGCCTGAGGCGGTGTCTGGAGCCCCGCGTTCGCGGGACGGTGACAGCAGAAAGGGCGCGCCGCGGAGTTCCCTTGAATTTGGGATTGGCATGCTGGGCTATTTCCTTCGTCGTCTTGCGCTCACGATACCGACGTTCTTCGCCCTGATGTTCGTCACCTTCGCCGCCATTCGCCTCGTGCCGGGCGATCCGGTCGAAGTCAGGACGGGCGAGCACGGCATGAGCCCGGAGCGCCTCGCGTTCTTCCGCCATGAGCTCGGCCTCGACCAGCCCGTCTGGAAGCAATTTCTCGAATATGTCTGGCGCCTGCTGCACGGCGATTTCGGCGTCTCGCTCGCCACCCAGCAGAAGGTGCTGACCGAATTCCTCACCCTGTTTCCCGCCACCGTTGAGCTCTCGATCTGCGCGATGCTGTTCGCGATTCTGATCGGCGTTCCCGCTGGCGCGACCGCCGCCGTCAAGCGCGGCGGCGTCTTCGACCAGGCGCTGATGACGATCTCCCTGTTCGGCTATTCGATGCCGATCTTCTGGTGGGGCCTGCTGCTGATCATGTTCATGTCGGTCCAGCTCGGCCTGACCCCGGTCTCGGGACGCATCGATCTCATCAAATATGATTTCGACCAGCCGACCGGCTTCATGACGATCGACGCGCTGCTCTCCAATGAGCCCGGCGCATTCCTCGACGCGTTGCGCCATCTCATCCTGCCCTCGATCGTGCTCGGCACCGTGCCGCTCGGCGTCATCGCCCGCATGACGCGGTCTTCGATGCTCGAAGTGCTCAGCGAGGACTATGTCCGCACGGCGCGGGCGAAAGGCCTGTCGCCGTTCCGCGTGGTCGGCGTCCACGCTTTGCGCAACGCTCTGCTGCCGGTCGTGACGGTGATCGGCCTTTCCGTTTCGAGCCTGCTGGCCGGCGCGGTGCTGACCGAGACGATCTTCTCCTGGCCGGGCGTCGGCAAATGGCTGATCGAGTTCGATCAGCCGGCGCGACTATCCGGCGCTGCAGGGCGGGGTGATGCTGATCTCGGCGGTGGTGATCGGGGTCAATCTTCTCGTCGATCTCCTCTATGGCGCGATCAATCCGCGTATCCGCCATGCCCGCTGACGCCGCTCTTCCCGCCGCGCGCGACGAGGCCGAGGCCGTCCTCGCCCAGCCTTCTCCGCTCTCCGCCTTCTGGGCCGCGTTCCGCGAGAACCGTGGCGCGGTCTTGGGATTAACGGTCGTCATCCTCGTCCTCGCCATGGCGCTCGCGGCTGATCTCATCGCGCCGCATTCGCCGATCGAGCAGTTCCGCGACGCCGTGCGCGCGCCGCCTATCTGGCACGCTGGCGGGACCTGGCGCTTTCCGCTCGGGACGGACGGCGACGGCCACGATATTCTCTCGCGCCTGATCTATGGCGCGCGCGTCTCGCTGTTCATCGGTCTTTCGGTGATGAGCGTGTCCTTCGTGCTGGGCGTGCTGCTCGGCCTCGTCAGCGCGATGGCTGGGCCGGTCGCCGACGTCGCGATCACCCGCGTGATGGATCTGGTGATGGCGGTGCCGAGCCTCGTGCTCGCCATTCTCGTCGTCGCCATTCTCGGTCCGAGCCTCGCCAACACGATCGTCGCGGTCACCATCGTCTATCTGCCGCGCTATGTGCGCCTCGTGCGCGCCTCGGCGCTCGGCGAACTCGGCAAGGACTACGTGACCGCGGCGCGGGTCGTCGGCGTCGGGCCATTGCGCCTGATGTTTTCGACCGTGCTGCCGAACTGTCTCGCCCCGCTGATCGTGCAGGCGGCGCTGGGCGTGTCGGATGCGATCCTCGAAGCGGCGGGCTTAGGGTTTCTTGGCCTCGGCGCGCAGCCGCCGACGCCGGAGTGGGGCACGATGCTGGCGGATGCGCGCGAATTCATTCGCTCCGATCCCTGGATCGTCGCGCTGCCCGGCCTCGCGATCCTGATCACGGTGGTCGCGATCAACCTCACCGGCGACGGGCTGCGCGACGCGCTCGATCCGAAGATGCGGAGGAGCTGAGCGTGCCGCTGCTCGAGGTCCGCAATCTCACCGTCGCCTTCGCGACGCGCAACGGCGCCTTCGCCGCGGTCGACCGCGTCGACGTGACGGTCGATCGCGACGAAGTGCTGGCGATCGTCGGCGAATCGGGCTCGGGCAAATCGGTGGCGATGCTCGCGGTGATGGGCCTGCTGCCGCCGACGGCGCGCGTCAGCGCCGACCGGATGGCGTTCGACGGCGCCGACTTGCTGACGATGCGGCCGAAGGAGCGGCGCCGCATCGCCGGACGCGATCTGGCGATGATCTTCCAGGAGCCGATGTCCTCGCTCAATCCGAGCTTCACGGTCGGATTCCAGATCGGCGAGGCGCTGAAGACGCATCTTCATCTCGATCGGCGCGCGCGGGCGAAGCGGGTCGTCGAACTGCTCGAGGAGGTCGGCATTCCCGATCCCGCCCGCCGCGTCTCGGCCTTTCCCCATCAGCTCTCGGGCGGCATGAGCCAGCGCGTGATGATCGCGATGGCGCTCGCCTGCCGGCCCAAGCTGCTGATCGCCGACGAACCGACGACCGCGCTCGACGTGACGATCCAGGCGCAGATTCTCGATCTCCTCATGTCGCTGCGCAAGCAGAACGGCATGGGGCTGGTGCTGATCACCCACGACATGGGCGTCGTCGCGGAGACGGCCGACCGCGTCATCGTCCAATACGCCGGCCAGCAGGTCGAGGCGAACGGCACCCGCGAACTCTTCGCCGATCCGCATCATCCCTATACGGCGGCGTTGCTCGCCGCTTTGCCGGAGCGTGCGACGCAACGCCGGCTGCCCGCCATCCCCGGCGTCGTTCCCGGCCAGTTCGATCGTCCACACGGCTGCCTGTTCGCGCCGCGCTGCGCCTTCGCTTTCGCGGCGTGTCGCGTCGCGCCGCCGCAACCTGCCTCGAAGGAGCTCGGGCGCGCGCGCTGCTACACGCCGCTGCTGCGCGGCGCGCCGACCGTTGCGTCCGTCAACAGCGAGGCTTCGGCATGACGCCGGTGCTCGAAGCGCGGGCCCTGTCGCGCCATTACACGGTGTGGCGCGGCGCGTTCCGGCGCGCGGCGACCTTGCGCGCGCTGTCGGGCGTCTCGTTCTCGCTGCTTCCCGGCCGCACGCTCGCGGTCGTCGGCGAATCGGGTTCGGGCAAATCGACGCTCGGCCGCCTGTTGACGCTGATCGAGCCGCCGACGTCCGGCGCGCTCATCATAGAAGGCGAGGACGTCGCCGCAGCCGACAAGGCCCGGCGCAGGCGGCTGCGCCAGGAAGTCCAGATGGTCTTCCAGAATCCCTACGGCTCGCTCAACCCGCGCCAGAAGATCGGCCGCGCGCTTGAAGAACCGCTGCTGGTCAACACCGAGATGAGCGCCAGCGAGCGCGACGCCGCGGTTCGTGCGATGATGGCGAAGGTCGGGCTGCGACCGGAATATTTCGATCGCTACCCCCACATGTTCTCCGGCGGGCAGCGCCAGCGCATCGCCATCGCCCGCGCCCTCGTGCTGCGGCCGAAAATTCTCGTGCTGGACGAGCCGGTGTCCGCGCTTGACGTCTCGATCCGCGCGCAGGTGCTCAATCTGCTCGCGGAGTTGCAGGAGGCGTTCACGCTCGCCTATGTTTTCGTGTCGCACGACCTCGCCGTCGTGCGGCACATCGCTGACGAGGTGTTGGTGATCTATCTCGGCAAAGCCGTCGAAATCGGGCCGCGCGAAGCGATCTTCGCCCGCCCGCAGCATCCCTATACGCGCGCGCTCCTGTCGGCGACGCCCGTCGCCGATCCCGCCGCCAAGCGCGAGCGCATTATTCTGAAGGGCGAGCCGCCGTCCCCCCTCGCGCCGCCGGCCGGCTGCCCGTTCCATCCGCGCTGCCCGCTCGCTTTCGATCGCTGCCGGGTCGAGGAGCCTCGACTTGAGACGAAGCATGGGCGCGCCGTCGCCTGCTGGGCGGTGGCGCCATGACGACAAGCGAGACCTACGATTACATCGTCGTCGGCGCCGGCTCGGCCGGCTGCCTGCTCGCCAACCGGCTCTCGGCCGATCCCAAAAATCGCGTACTGCTCATCGAGGCCGGCCGCCGCGACAATTGGATCTGGCTGCACATCCCGGTCGGCTATCTCTACGCGATCGGCAATCCACGCGCCGACTGGTGCTTCAAGACCGCGAGCGAACCGGGCCTCAACGGCCGCGAGATCGCCTATCCCCGGGGGCGGGTGATCGGCGGCTCGTCGGCAATCAACGGCATGATCTATATGCGCGGCCAGGCCGCCGACTATGACGGCTGGCGCCAGCTCGGCCTCGCGGGCTGGGGCTGGGAAGACGTGCTGCCGTTCTTCCTGCAGCACGAGGACCACCACGGCGGCGCCAGCGAATTGCACGGCGCCGGTGGCGAGTGGCGGGTCGAGCGCCCGCGCGTCGCGTGGCCGATCCTCGACGCGGTGCGCGAGGCGGCGGCCGAGACCGGCATCCCCAAAGTGAACGACTTCAACCGCGGCGACAACGAGGGGTCGGATTATTTCGAGGTCAATCAGCGCCTCGGCCGTCGTTGGAGCACGGCGCGCGGCTTCCTGAAGCCGGCGCTCAAGCGACCCAATCTGCGCCTCGTCACGGAAGCCCATGCAGAGAGCCTTATCTTCGAGGGGCGGCGGGCGGTCGGCCTGCGCTATGCGCATGGCGGGGAGACCGTCGAAGCGCGCGCCCGCGGCGAGATCGTGCTCGCAGCCGGGGCGATCGGCACGCCCCATCTGCTCGAACTCTCGGGCGTCGGCCGACCCGATGTCGTCGGCCGGCTCGGGCGGGAGGTCGTCCATGCACTGCCGGGGGTCGGCGAGAACCTGCAGGACCACCTGCAACTGCGCACAATTTTCCGCATCTCGGGCGCGCGAACCCTCAACGCCGACCATCGCTCGCTCTGGCGTCGCGCCGGCATGGCGCTCGACTATGCCGTGCGGCGGCGCGGCCCGATGACCATGGCGCCATCGCAACTCGGCATCTTCGCCAAAACCTCTCCGGACTTCGCCACGGCCAATGTCGAGTTCCACGTCCAGCCGCTTTCCCTCGAGAAGTTCGGCGAACCGCTGCACCCCTTTCCCGCCATGACCCTCAGCGTGTGCAACTTGCGGCCGACGAGTTGTGGATCGATCCACGCCGCGAGCGCCAACCCCCGCCTCGCGCCCGTCATCCAGCCGAATTATCTCTCGTCGGAACAGGACCTTCGCGTGGCGGCGGATTCGATCCGGCTCGCCCGCCGCATCGCCGCGGCGCCGGCGCTCGCGCGCTACCGGCCGGAGGAGCTGCGACCGGGAGTTGCGGCGCAGACCGAGGCCGAGCTCGCGAAGGCGGCGGGCGAGATCGGCACAACCATCTTCCACCCCGTCGGCACCGCCAAAATGGGCCGCGAGGACGATCCCGCTGCGGTCGTCGACGCGCGGTTGCGCGTGCGCGGCCTCGCAGGTTTGCGCGTCGCCGACGCCTCGGTGATGCCGCGCATCACCTCCGGCAACACCAATTCGCCTACCCTGATGATCGCCGAGAAGGCCGCAGCGATGATCCTGGCCGACGCGGCGGGGAAATGACATGCCCATCGGTCCGCCGAGTGTTTTGTCCGATGGCCGTCAATCCGAGGGCGCCCTCGTCATTGCGCGCGGCGTCCGGCGGTTGTTGCGAGCGCGCGGCTATTCGACGGTGACGGAACTGCCGCTGCTCGACGGCCGCCGCGCCGACGTCGTGGCGCTCAATGGCGAGGGCGCCTTGCTGATCGTCGAGATCAAATCGTCGGTCGCGGACTTTCGCGCCGATCGCAAATGGCGCGACTACGCCGCCCATTGCGATCGCCTCTATTTCGCTATCCCTGCGGAAATGCCGGCCGAGATCATGCCGGAGGAGACCGGCCTGATCGTCGCGGACGCCTACGGCGCGGAGATCCTGCGCGAAGCGCCCCCGCGCGCGATCGCACCGGCGACCCGCCGCGCAGTCATGCTGCGTTTCGCCCAAGCGGCGGCCGACCGCCTGCACAAGCTGGCCGATCCGAGCTCGATCGCCGAATTTTAGAACGAATTGCCTTTTGATCGACGCGGAGCCGCCGAACCCCTTCTCCCATTGCGGGAGCGGACGAATGCTACGCATTCGCCTAGTCTAGGGAAGGTGGCGCCCCGAAGGGGCGTCGGATGGGTCGCGCCGTTAGGCGCGGCTCCGTCCAAGCAAAGGAATTTTCGCCCTCGCGTCAAACGCGCCATGCGGCGCGCCCCCTCATCCGGCCCTTCGGGCCACCTTCTCCCGCAAGGGGAGAAGGGGCGGGGCGGCTAGTCGCTACAGCTTGCTCACGGATAGCGCGATTTGATGTCGGCGGTGCGCTGGGCGTCGCGGTCGATGATGCAGGCGAGGCGCGGGTCGCCGCCCTTGGCGCTCATGCCGGCTTCGAACGGGGCGACGTCCTGGCATTCGGTGTCGCGCCAGCCGAGCCATTGCGCCTCGGCGTCGTTGAGCGAGCGCTTCCAGCGCGCCTTTTGCGACGACATCACGCCGGCTCGCCCGTCGATGCTCTTGATCGCGGCGTCGACGCTCGCGTTGAGATCCTTGTCCGCCTTGTCGGCGCTCGAGCGCAGGCATTCCGCGAGTTCGCGGGCGCCGATCTTCTTGGAGTCGCACGCCGCCTGCGACGGGCGGGTTTCGTCGGCTCCCGCGGCGACCGTCGTCGATACGGCGAGAGCGGCGACGAGGAGGAATATTCGCATGATCGGACGATCCACGAGCAAGATGACCCCCTGACGACATAAACGGGTTTCGCCTCCCACGCACCGGGAAATGCTCCCCGCCGCGCCGCGGCCGTACGAATTGGCGGCGCCGTCTCAATCCTGCATCAGGGGGCCGGCGGCGGCCGGTTCTGCAGGAACTCGCCGATGCGGCCGAGCGCCTTGACGATGTTTTCGCTGGAGTTGGCGTAGGACAGGCGAAGGTAGCCCTCTCCGTGTAGGCCGAAGTCGGGTCCGCCGAGCGTCGCGACGCCGGCCTCCTCGAGCAGCGCCGTGGCGAGCGGCTTGGCTTTCCAGCCGGTCGCCGAGATATTGGGGAAGGCGTAGAAGGCGCCCTTCGGGGTCGCCGAGCGCACGCCCGGCAGCGCGTTGAGCCCCTGGACGACGATTTTGCGGCGGGCGTCGAATTCGGCCACCATCGCCGCCACCGCATCCTGCGGGCCCGTGAGCGCCGCGAGGCCGGCGAACTGAGCCGCCGAATTGACGCAGGAGAAGGAATTGACCGCGAGCTTGCGCGCGTTTTCGTACAAGCCCTGCGGCCAGACGGAGAAGCCGAGCCGCCAGCCGGTCATCGCATAGGTCTTCGACCAGCCGTCGAGCAGGATGAGCCGGTCGCGGATTTCGGGATAGGCCAGCAGCGATTGATGCTGGTGATTGTCGTAGGCCATCTGGCCATAGATCTCGTCGGAGAGGATCGCGACGTCGGGCCAGCGCGCCAGCCCGGCGACGAGCTTGTCGATCTCTTCGCGCGGCGTCACCCCGCCGGTCGGGTTGGCGGGCGAATTGAGGATGATCAGCCGCGTCTGCGGCGTCATCAGCGCCAGCGTCTCCTCGGCGGAGAAGGCGAAGCCGTTCTCCTCGCGCATCGGGATCGGCACGGCGCGCGCGCCGGTGAACTCGATCATCGAGCGATAGATCGGAAAGCCCGGGTCGGGATAGAGGATGTCGACCCCCGGCGCGCCGAACATCAGGATCGCCATGTGCATGGTGACCTTGCCGCCCGGCACGATCATCACGAGATCCGGCGAGACCTCGACGCCGAAGCGCCGATGGAGATCGGCCGCCACCGCCTCGCGCAGCGGCAGGATGCCGGTCGCGGCGGTGTAGCCGTGCTCGCCGTCGCGCAGCGCCTTGATCGCGGCCTCGACAATGTGCGGCGGCGTTTTGAAATCGGGCTGCCCGATGCCGAGATTGATGATGTCGCGCCCCTGGCGCTGCAACTCCGCGGCTTTGGCAAGGACGGCGAAGGCGTTCTCCTCGCCGATGCGCGAGAAGGCGGGGACGACATGCAGCATGAGCGAGCTCCGGACGGGAGTTGCGTTTTCGCGCAGGGCGAGGCGCGGGCAAGGGGCGGTTGGTTGCGACTGTTCCCTGATGCCTTTGGCTCTGATCTGAAATCGCATTGTCCGGCACCGGGGTTGAGACGGGGGCCACCACCAAATTCGCCGTCGCGGGGTCTCGGTGCGTACGCTATCATACCTACATGACGCGCCGTCTGAAACCTCCCCATGTCACGAAGCCCCGGGCACCCCGGACGCCGCGCCGGAACTTTGCCGCGCTCGTGCGCGCGGCGCCGGTATCCCCCGTCTCTCTGCCGCTGACCCATGTCACCGATGGCTATTCATTCCGCGACATCATGGGCAACGAGGCTCTGGTACCCTCGCCCTGCCGCATTTTCGGCAGCGATCTCGTGTACCTCTTCTATGGACGTCCTGCGTATCGGAGCGCCGCCGAGCTTGAAAGCAACGGAATTGACGCTTACTGGCCGGTCTGCTTCGTGATCGCGCGTGCGGCTGGGCCGCCGACGCGGCGTCCATTTGCAGGCCGCCAAGCGGCGATCCGAGGAGGTTAGCTTTTGCCTCTGGACTTGTTCAGCGTCACGGCGGCGCGGACGAGAGTCTTCAAAGCCTCCTCGTCTATCTCCGCGCCCTCGTGGAAATCGATGGCGCGCCTTGTGTTCCCGTCAAGGCTCGAGTTGAAGAGGCCGGAAGGATCCTGCAGCGCCGCGCCTTTGGCGAAGGTCATCTTCACGACGCTCTTGTAAGTCTCGCCGGTGCAGATCAGTCCGTCGTGCGACCACACCGGAACCCCTCTCCACTTCCACTCCTCGACGACTTCGGGATCGGCTTGCTTGACCAAGGTACGGAGACGGCTGAGCATCCTGCCTCGCCAGTCGCCTAGCTCCTCGATCCTCTCGTCGATCAGCTGAGAAGGAGACTTGCTTTCCTGCGGCGCGCTCGTCCGAGCCGTTTCTCCTCCGGTCAGGCCTCGCCCGAGCCCTACGACACTGCCATGGCCGCCCCGCGCATGTGTGCAGTGCACCAAGCGTGATATAGCCTTCATGCCGTTTCTCCTCCTTGGTCCTCAGGCTTTCATCGCGACGCGGTTAGTCGACCGGCCCCTACCGCCGACCTTCCCGCGCCGCCGACCCGGGTGGGGATCGGGTAGCTGGCGACGGCCGTCGCGGCCCGCTCCGCAAAAAGCAGCCCCCAACAATTCCTTCCCAATTCGCCAAACGACAGCTATCCTTGCCCGTCGTTCGCCGCGACCAGCCCGGCGCCGAAGCGAGGCCGCGGCGTCAAGGCATTCGCGCCGAGGCGGCGTTCGTCAATGCACGGCGGCTTAAGCCGCTGACATTGCAGGGGCGAACGTCAAGCGAAGCCTTGACGCGGCTTGACATAGCTTGACGCCGCTTGACGAAATCATGCGGAGATTTGACGTAAGGCTCGACGAGGCGCCCGGATCCCTTCTCCCCGCTCGCACGGATAAGGCCAGAACGAGGGGTCCCCCGAATACATCTAACAGTCGGATGCTCTAGCGTCCCTCGTCACCTCCGCCAGCCGCTCCTCCTCCTCGGCGCTCAGCGCCGGCGTCGCCTGCCGCCCGCGGCGCGCCGCGCTCCAAATCCCGAGCGCGCCGAGCGCCAGGATCAGCGGCGCGCAGAGCCACAGCAGCAGCGTCTCCAGCTTGAAGGGCGGCTTGAGGAGGATGAAGTCGCCGTAGCGCGAGACGAGGAAGGCGCGCACCGCCTCGTTGCTTTCGCCTTTGGCGATGCGCTCGCGGATCAGCAGGCGGATGTCGCGCGCCAGCGGCGCCTCCGAATCGTCGATCGACTGGTTTTGGCAGACCATGCAGCGCAGTTCCGCCGAGAGGCTGCGCGCGCGCGCTTCGAGCGCCGGGTCCTTCATCACCTCGTCGGGCTGCACGGCGCCGGCCGCCGCGGCGATGAGAATGAACGCGGCGGCGAGGACGGGGCGGAGCGCTTTCATCGTCATTCCGCCGCGACCGCTGCGGCGGCTGATTTGGCGCGGACCGGCGCGCCGAAGCGCAGGCGACGGTCGGCGAGCGACACCGCGCCGCCGAACGCCATCAGACAAGCCCCGAGCCAGATCAGCGTCACCAGCGGCTTCCAGTAGAGACGCGCCGGGACGGTTCCGTCGGCGGCGGGATCGCCGATCGACACATAGAGCTGGCCGAAGCGGAGCGTCGCGATGCCGGCCTGGGTCGTCGCCATCTGCCGCGTCGCGAACTGGCGGCGCGCCGGCTCCACCAGGGCGACGACGACGCCGCCGGAGCGGATCGACATCGCCGCGACCGTCTCGCGATAGTTGGGGCCGTCGCGCGTGCCGACCGTGTCGACGACGACTTCGTAAGGCCCGACGGTCTGCGGCGCGCCGACTCGCATCGCCGCGATCGTCTCGGCGCCGAAGCCGGTCGAGGCGAGGCCGAGCAGCACGACGCCGACGCCGATATGGGCGAGGGCGCCGCCCCAGAACGACAGCGGCAGGCCGCGCACGCGATGGAGCGCCAGAGCGAGCGAGCCGCCGCGCGCCCAAGCGCGCGAGACGACCTCGGTCAGGGTTCCGACGATGAGGAAGATCGCCAGGCCCGCCGCGATCGGCGCCAGCACGGGGCCGCCGCGAAGCGTCGCCAGCAGCGCGACGAAGACGACGAAGCCCGCGGCGAACGCGACGACGAGGCGTTGCGCGACGCCGAGCAGGTCGCCGCGCTTCCAGGCCATCGAGAAGCCGAACGGCGCCACGAAGCAAAGAACGAGCAGCAGCGCGCCGACCGTCAGGTTGAAGAAGGGCGCGCCGACGGTGATCTTCTCGCCGGTCAATTGCTCGAGCGCCAGCGGGTAGAGCGTGCCGAAGAACACCGTCGCGCCGGCGGTCGTCAGCAGCAGGTTGTTGAGCACCAGCGCGCCCTCGCGCGAGATCGGCGCGAATATCCCGCCCTGCTTGAGCGTCGGCGCGCGCCAGGCGAACAGGCTCAGCGAACCGGCGATGAAGACGGCGAGGATGGCGAGAATGAAGACGCCGCGCCGGGGATCGTTGGCGAAGGCGTGCACGGAGGTCAGCACGCCCGAGCGCACCAGGAACGTGCCGAGCAGCGAGAAGGAAAAGGCGAGAATGGCGAGGAAGATCGTCCACACCTTCAGCGCGTCGCGCTTTTCCATCACCGCGACCGAATGGACGAAGGCGGTTCCGGCGAGCCAGGGCATCAGCGAGGCGTTCTCGACCGGATCCCAGAACCAGAAGCCGCCCCAGCCGAGCGTGTAATAGGCCCAGTACGAGCCCATCGCGATGCCGAGCGTCAGGAAGCACCAGGCGACGAGCGCGAACGGCCGCACGAAGCGCGCCCAGGCGGCGTCGATGCGGCCCTCGATCAGCGCCGCGGCGGCGAAGGAGAAGACGATCGAGAAGCCGACATAGCCGAGATAGAGCAGTGGCGGATGGATCGCGAGGCCGGGGTCTTGCAGCACCGGGTTGAGGTCGCGTCCCTCGAAGGGCGCGGGCGACAGGCGCTCGAACGGGTTCGAGGTCAACAGGATGAAGATGAGGAAGGCCGCGCCGATAAGCCCCTGCACGGCGAGCGCGTTGGCGCGCAGCTTGGCAGGCAGGCTCCGGCCGAAGGTCGCGACCAGCGCGCCGAAGACGCTGAGGATCAACGACCAGAGCAGCATCGAGCCTTCGTGGTTGCCCCAGATCCCCGAGAATTTGTAGATTGTGGGCACGGCGCTGTGCGAATTCTCGGCGACGTTGAGCACCGAGAAGTCCGACGTCAGATGCGCCCAGCCGAGCGCGGCGAACGAGACGGCGATGAGCGCGAATTGTCCGAGCGCCGCGCTCGAGGCGATCCCCATCAGCGCGCGGTCGCCGCGCCACGCGCCGATCAGCGGCGGAATTGCCTGAACGAGCGCCAAAGCAAGCGCCAGAGCCAAAGCGTAGTGGCCGACCTCGACGATCACGGATTGGTGCTCCCTTCCTGCCAACGGCCCTGCTTCTTCAGCGAATCGACGACCTCGCGCGGCATGTAGCGTTCGTCGTGCTTGGCGAGAATGGTCTCGGCGCGCACGACGCCGGAGCGCTCCAGAACGCCCTCGGCCACAACGCCCTGTCCTTCGCGAAAAAGATCGGGCGGCAGGCCCTGATAGTCGACCTTGATCGTGTTGGCGCCGTCGGTGATCGAAAAGTCGAGCTTCTCGTCGGCCGATTTGACGACGGAGCCCATCTCGACGAGGCCGCCGACCCGCACGCGCGCGCCGGCCTCAACCTTCTTTTGCAGGATTTCGCTCGGGCTGTAGAAAAACACGATGCTGTCGCTCAGCGAATAGAGCGCGAGGCCGGCGGCGCCGGCGATGACGGCGAGAGCGGCTCCGATCAGGGCGAGGCGGCGGCCTTTGCGCGTCATCGCTCAGCCTCCGAGCCCGAGTTCGTGCGCGAGCAGGTCGAGTTGGCCCGCGCTCGACGGATCGGCCGCCAGCGCCTTGCGCGCCGTCGAAAGCGCGTCCCGCGCTTTGTCCGGCTCATGCAGCACCATGTAGGACCGGATGAGGCGCGACCAGTCGCTCACGCCGCCGCCGCTTTGCGCGAGGCGGGTCGCCAGGCTTTCGACCATGCCGTGGATCATTTGCTGCTGCTGCGGATCGCTTGCGGCGGCCTCAGTGCTCGTTCCCGTCGCGCCTCCCGGCTGCTCCACGGGGGCCGCGTTCTGGAGCGCCGCCAGTCGGGTCGACAAGGCTTGGGTCCAGACCGCGCCTTTCGGCGCGTCCTTTAGCAGCGCCTGATACATGTCGACCGCTTTCGTCTTGTCGCCGTCCTGCTCGGCCGCCAGGGCGAGATAGAAGCGCGCGGCCGGCTGGCCGGGCTGTTCGCCCAGCGCCTTGTCGAAGGCGGCGCGCGCGTCGGCCGTGACGAGGCCGTTTGCCGCGCCGACCAGCGCCTCGCCGTAGCTCGCTCGCAGCGTCCCGCTCTCTCCTTTGAGGCGAAGCAATTGTTGATATGCGTTGACCGCGTCGCTGAAGCGCCCGAGGCGCATGTAGACGGGGGCGATCACCGCCCATCCCTTGGCGTCGTCGGGCGAGGCGACGAGATGCGCCTCGATGCGCGCGATCGCGGCCTCGAGGCCTTCCGGCGTCTTCAGGTCGGGCGTCCGGCTCGCCAGCGGCTCGTCGGGCAGTTCTGGCCGGCCGAGGCGCCCGTAGAGCCCGAGCGCGACCAGCGGCACGGCGATCAGAATGAGAACCGCGGCGGCGCGGCGCAGGGCCAGCGCCTCGCCGGGCCGGTTCGCGGACGTTTCGGCGGCGCTCGCCGCGATGAGACGGCGCGCCGCCTCAGCCCGCGCCGCTGCGGCCTCCTGAGGAGGGAGTTGGCCGCGCTCCACGTCGCGCTCGATCTCGCCGATCTGCCCCTTGTAGAAGGCGATGTCGCTCGCCGGAGCGGCGCTTTGACTGGCGCGGAAGGCCAGCGGCCACAGGGCGCACAGCACGGCAAGGCCCGTCATTCCGGCAAGGACGATCCACAGCGTCAAAGCAGCCTCTTCTGCGGCGGGGGAACGGCCGCCCGCCGGGTGGGTCTTAAAGCATTTCGGCCGCCGAAAACAGGCGATTGGGTCTGGCTACCGGGCGGGCGGGCGGCCTCATCGATCAAAATCGCGGCAGCCGCAGTCGCGCCCTGAGGCCGCCGAGCGGGCTCTCCTCGAGATGCAGCGCGCCGCCATAAACCATGGCGAGATCGGCGACGATCGAGAGGCCGAGGCCGGAGCCTGGGCGTGACTCGTCGAGCTTTTGCCCGCGCACCAGTGCGGCGGCGCGCTCGTCGGGGTCGAGGCCCGGCCCGTCGTCGTCGATCCAGGCGGTGAAGTAGAAGCGTCCGGCCGGGTCGGGCACGTGGTCGCGCTCTGCGTGAATGACGATCCGCTCGTGCGCCCACTTGCCGGCGTTATCGAGGAGGTTGCCGATCAGGTCGGTCAGATCCTGGGCTTCGCCGCGAAAGCGCATGCCGTCCTGCGCCTCGACGGTAAAGACGAGAGCCCGGTCGCGGTAGACCTTCTCGAAGGTGCGCACGAGCCCGTCGATCACATGCCTCACGTCGGTCGCCGCGCCGGGGGCGCTGGCGCGCGCCGCCGCCCGGGCACGGTCGAGATAGAAGCTCACCTGCCGGCGCATCACCCCCGCCTGGTCCAGCACCTTCTCGGCGAGGGTCGGACTGTTCGAATCGGCTTCGTTGACGATCACGCTGAGCGGCGTCTTCAGCGCGTGGGCGAGATTGCCGACCTGGGTGCGCGCGCGCTCGACGACGCCGCGATTGACGTCGAGCAGCAGATTGACCTCGGCGGCGAGCGGGGCGACGTCGTGGGGAAATTCGCCGCTGATCCGCTCGGCTTCGCCGCGGCGGACGGCGGCGAGCCCCTCCTGCAGCACCCTGAGCGGGCGCAGGCCGTAGCGCACTGCAAGGGCGGTCGAGCCGATCAGCGCGACCGCGAGAATGAGGAACGTCGCGGCGAGCGAATATTCGAAACGGTTGATCTGCTCCTGGATCACGTCTGCGTTGGCGGCGACCTCGACGAGGAAGCGCCCCTCGTCGCCGGCGTCGATCTCGCGGGCGATCACGCGCAGCGGCCGATTGTCCGGTCCGTCGACATAGCCGCGCCGGACGCCAAGCCGGTCGGGCTTCTCGGTGTCGGCCAGGCTCGGCAGTTGGGTGGCGAACAGCGAGCGCGACGTTCGGATTTCCGGCGGCGTGACGTCGAGGCGCGTGATCTGCCAATACCAGCCGGAAAAGGCGAGTTCGAATTGCGGATCGATCACCGGCGAGGAGCCGGCGCGCGTCTCGTCGCCGCCCGTCGCGATGTTGGCGACCAGCGCCTTGAGGTAGACGCCGAGTTGCTCGTCGAAATTGGCCTCGCTCCAGCGCGCGTTGAGCGCGGAGAGCCCGAGTCCGGCGATGAACAGGATCGTCGCGCTCCAGAACGCGGCGGAGATGAACAGTCGAGAGGCGATTGACCGCGCGCTCAGCGCTTTGAACATGATCCTGATCCGCCTCCCGCAGGCCGAACGGCCAAGCGCTTTCGTCAGCGGGCGGTCTTGCGCTTCGGCGCGGCGCCGCCCGAATCGCCCTCGGTCTCGACGATATAGCCGAGCCCGCGCGCGGTCTGGATCACATCGACGCCGAGCTTTTTGCGCAGACGGCCGACGAAGACCTCGATCGTGTTGGAATCGCGGTCGAAATCCTGGTCGTAGAGATGGTCGACGATCTCGCTGCGCGACACGATGCGGCCGGAGTGGTGCATCAGATAGGACAGCAGCCGATATTCGTGGCTGGTCAGCTTGATCGCGGCGCCGTTGACGGTGACGCGTCCCGTGCGCGCATCGAGCCGCACCGGACCGGCGACGAGTTCGCTCGAGGCGTGGCCGGCGGCGCGGCGCAGCAGCGCGCGCAGACGCGCCAGCACTTCCTCCATGTGGAACGGCTTGCCGACGTAGTCGTCGGCCCCCGCGTCGAAGCCCTGCACCTTGTCGCTCCAGCGGTCGCGGGCGGTCAGGATCAGCACCGGCATCGTCCGGCCGCTCTTGCGCCAGGCCTCCAGCACCGAGACGCCGTCGCGCTTCGGCAGGCCGATGTCGAGCACGATCGCGTCATAGGGCTCGGTGTCGCCGAGGAACCAAGCCTCTTCGCCGTCGTAGGCGCGGTCGATGGCGTAGCCGGCGGCCTCGAGCGCGGTCGCGATTTGACGGTTGAGGTCGCGATCGTCTTCGACAACGAGAAGGCGCATGGGTTCTGTCGGTCCTCCGATCACATTTTCGGCATCGGCTCGCGCGCGTTGCGGGCGCCGAGGAGCTTGCCGTTCGCCGCGTTCATGACGGCGTGCACGAGCCGGCCGTCGCGATGCAGCAGCGTTATCTCATAAACGAATTCGTCGCCGAGGTGGCAAAGCTTGGCTGACAAGGCTTCTGCCTTGAACTGCGCCGATGCGGATTTCAGAACGGCGAAAGGCTCGATAAAATGCCGCGATTTGATCTCCTCGCGGCTCTCGGCGGGGGGCAGGCACGGCCGCTTGATCGCGACATGCGTCTCCGTCTCGTTCGCCTGCGCCGCCAAGGGCGTCGTGGTGAAGACCGCGCCGAGCGCGAGGAGGACAGCGATATTTGACTTCAGCGTCATATCGCAGCTTTTCCCCCTTCGTCTGAATAGGGAATGAACATAGCCGAGCGAGGCCGCCAAGGCCACTCGGCGCCAAGCCGCGCTTGCCCCTCGACCGGCCCGGGAGCCATGATGCTGACGATGCGCCTCGCCGTCCGATTCGCCGCCCTCGTCACCGCTCTCGTTTGCGTTGCGCCTGCCGGCGCCGTCGTCGGCGGCGCGGGCGAAGACGGGCGCTTCGCCAACGAGGTCGTGATGGTTTTGACCCGCGGCGGCGACAAGGCCGGCTTTTGCACCGGCGTCGTCATTGCGCCCCGCGTCGTGCTGACCGCCGCCCATTGCCTTCGACCCATCCAGGACATGGCCGTTCACTTTCGGGACGAGAAGGGACGCCCCGTGCTCGTGCCGGTGCAGGCCGCTGCGACCCATCCGCTCTATCGCGCGGATGCGGTCGCCAAGCGGGTGGTGTCCATCGACCTCGGCCTCGTGGAGACACAGACGCCGCTCCCGGCCCGCTTCACGGCCGCGCGGCTCGCCTCCGGAGACGAGCCGGCGGTTGGGGATGCGGCGATCCTCGCGGGATACGGCGTCGCGCGCGAAGGCGAGCCCAAGAGTGGCGGCGCGTTGCGCAGCGCGGCGCTGCGCGTGCAAGCTCCCCTGTCGCGCATCCTTCTGTGGGCGGCGGACGCCGATCAAGCCGGCGTGGGGGCCTGCTCGGGCGATTCGGGCGGCCCGCTCTTCTCCGGCGATGGCGGAACGGTCGTCGCCGTGGTCGCCTGGACGAGTGGCTCGCACGGCGGCCGCTGCGGGGTTTTGACGCAAGGGCCCCTGATCGCGCCGCAACGGGCCTGGATCGACGCGACGCTGGCGCGCTGGGGGCTCTAGACCGTGGCGATTTGATTGAATCGCCGCACGGTCTAGATTCCTCAATTGCCGCGCGCTTTTGGCGAAAAACCGGCGTCCACTTTTTCGCCGCGCCTTTAGCCTAACTCCGCTCCTTCCGCGCGCGGCGCGGCGGCCGGTTCGGCCAGCGGACGATGTGGTCGAGCCAGGCTTCCGTCGGCACGTCGTCCTCGCTCGCGGCGAGGCGCCCGCGCACCGAGACGCCGGCCTCGTGAACCGTATCCGGCGAGCCGGAAACCAAGGGATGCCACCAGGCGAGGTCGCCGCCCTCGGCGAGAACCCGGTAGGCGCAGGTGACGGGAAGCCAGCTCAGCGAGCGAACGGCCTCCGGGGTGAGCTTGACGCAATCCGGCACCTTGCGCTGCCGGCTGGGATAGTCGCGGCAGCGACAGGTCTTGCCGTCGAGCAACGTGCAGCCCAGGTCTGTGAAATGAATGTCGCCCGTGTCCTCGTCCTCGAGCTTGACGAGGCAGCAGCGCGCGCAGCCGTCGCACAGGCTCTCCCACTCCTGCGTCGTCATCTCGTCCAGCGTCTTGACGCGCCAGAAGGGCGGATCGCCGTGAGAGGGATTGTCCTTGCAGGAATCGGACATGGCGGAGGTCCTCGGCCGCGTGCGCCGGCCGGCGCGGGGTCGCGTCAAAAATGAACATGGGCGCGCGGCGCGAAATTTGAAACGGCCGACGACAAATGTCGGCGATGTCGCATTTTGCTCCAACGCCGCCGCGTCCAGCTTGGCCATGGCGCGGCCTGGGTCCGACGTCAAGCCGTTCAAAACGCGTCGGATTGTGCTAAGCATTGCGTGGGCGGTCTGCGCGCCCGTATCGGAGGAGCCTTGGCGAGCTCTGGGAGACTGTCCCGCTTCAGGAAATCCGTCGCGCGGGCGTCGCTTGCGTTCGACGCCTGGGTGGATTCCTCGCTCTACGACGCCGGTCGACGCTCGATCCGCGTGCTGCAGACGCTCGCGGCGATATCGGAGCGCCTGCATGTCTCCGGCGCGCGCAAACTGGTCATCGAACTCGCCTGCGAGGGGAGCAACCTCGCCGTGGTCGGCCTGATCGTCGTGCTGACGTTCGCCCAGCCCGCGTTTCGCGAGACGAGCGATGACGATTGGCTGAAGCGCGCCGATCTCGCCGTGACGTTCCTCGACCGCTACGGCGTCGAGGTCGGCCGGCGCGGCATCAAGCACGACGACGCGATCCCGTTCGACGAACTGCCCGATCATTTCATCAAGGCGGTGCTCGCCACCGAGGATCGCCGCTTCTTCGACCATTTCGGCATCGACGTGATCGGCACGCTGCGCGCGCTCACCGTCAACGCCCACGCCGGCGGCGTCGTGCAGGGCGGCTCGTCGATCACCCAGCAGCTCGCCAAGAACCTTTTCCTCAGCAACGAGCGCTCGATCTCGCGCAAGATCAACGAAGCCTATCTCGCGCTGTGGCTCGAGCACCATCTGACGAAGAAGCAGATCCTCAGCCTCTACCTCGACCGCGCCTATATGGGCGGCGGCGCATTCGGCGTGCAGGCGGCCGCGCAATACTATTTCGGCAAGTCGGCGCGCGACATCAATCTGGCGGAGGCGGCGATGCTCGCCGGCCTCTTCAAGGCGCCGACCAAATATTCGCCCAACGTGAACCTGCCCGCCGCCCGCGCGCGCGCCAACGACGTGCTGAGCAATCTCGTCGACGCTGGGTTCATGACCGAGGGGCAGGTCTACGCCGCGCGGCGCAATCCGGCGACGCCGGTGACCCAGAACGGCCGCTCCAGCCCCGACTGGTATCTCGACTTCGCCTATGACGAGGTCAAGGCGCTCGCCGACAGCGGGAAGCTCGGCAACGACCGGGTGCTGGTGGTCCGCACCGGGCTCGACAGCAATCTGCAGACGAAGACCGAGAGCGTGATCGAGGACATGCTGCGCGTCAACGCGCCGGCCTACCACGCGCATCAGGCCGCGGCGGTGATCGCCGACACCGACGGCCTCGTTCGCGCGATGGTCGGCGGCCGCGACTATGGCGCGAGCCAATTCAACCGGGCGACCGAGGCGCTGCGCCAGCCGGGCTCCTCGTTCAAGATTTTCGTCTATCTGACGGCCTTGCTGACGGGCAAGTACCACAAGGACACGATCATCGACGCGTCGAACATCTGCATCGGCGACTATTGCGTGCACAATTACGAGGGCGAGAGCGCCGGCCACATACCGCTTTACCTGGCCCTGGCGCAATCGCTGAACACGGCGGCGATCCGCATGTCGGTCAAGATCGGCGAGGCCTATTGGCCGGCCAAGCAGCCCTACCACCTCGCCAAGATCGCCGCGCTCGGGCGCGCCAAGATCGTCGAGACGGCGCGCGCTTTGGGGCTGACGACGCCGCTCGTCGACACAGTGTCGCTGCCGGTCGGCGCCGACGAGGTCAAGATGATCGATATGGTCGGGGCCAATGCGACGCTCGCCAACGGGGGCAAGCGGGCGACCCCCTACGCCGCCATCGAGATCCGCAATTCGAGCGGCGCGGTCATCTACACGCACGCCGCCAACGGGCCGCCGCCCATCCAGGTCGTCCCGGCCGACAAGGTCGCCGAGATGAATGCGATCATGACCCATGTGGTGACGGAGGGGACGGGCCGCGCGGCGCAGATCCCTGGCCTCGTCATTGCGGGCAAGACCGGCACAACCAACAATTCGACCAATGCCTGGTTCAACGGCTTCACCGGCAATTTCGTCGGCAGCGTCTGGTTCGGCAACGACGACAATTCACCCACCGCGAACATGACGGGCGGCACTCTGCCGGCGCAGACTTGGCATGACGTCATGGCCTACGCGCACGAAGGCATCGAGGCGAAGCCGCCGTACGGCGTCGCGCCCGGCGCGGCGGCGCCCGCCGGGCAGATCGCCGCGGCGACCGTCGTCAAAGGCGGCGCCGGAATCGTCGAAGCGCCGCGCCAGGTCGGCCTGTCGCAGCATTCGGCGAAGATCATCATCGAGATCGGCGACATCGCGCGCACGGCGCAGAAACGCGCCGCCGCCGCCGGCCCGGCGCCCGCCTACGCCGCAGAGGCGGGTTCGCAAATTTCGGTGGTGCGCGGCGGCGTCCTGTCGCCCTGATCGAGGCTCTGCGTGACGACCTTCGTGAAAGCCAGTCTCGCCTGTGCGCTCGGCCTTGCGCTCGGGCTCTGGGCGAGCCGCGCCATTCTCGCCTACGGCGCTCCCTTCGGGGTCGTCGACATCGGGCCCTGGAGGGTTGCGGTCACCGCGGGATCGATCGAGGCTGATCCCTATACGCGCGCCGAACTCGAGCGGAGCGGCGAGATCCCGCTGGCGCTCGGCGAGGGCCTGCAACTCGTCGCGCGCGTTGATGACGCCGGCCGCCGCCTCGATCCCCACTGCACCTATCGCGTCGCCCCGCGCACGCCGGCTGCGCGATACTGGACGCTGAGCCTCGTCGATCGCAACGGCTTCCCGATCGAGAACGCCGCCGGCCGCTACGGCTTCCGCTCGAGCGAGATCCTGCGCGAGGGCGACGGCGCGTTCTCGATCTTCGTCTCCGCGAGCGCGCATTCGGGAAACTGGCTGCCGATCGGCGCCGTCAGGCCGTTCCTCCTCGTGCTGCGGCTCTACGATTCGCCACTGAGCGCGACGGCGGGCGGCATTGAGAAAAGCACGGCGCCGTCAATCGAACGGGTCGGCTGCACATGAGGCTCGGCGAGCGCTTTGCGAGCGCGGTGGCCTATCTGGCGGTCGTCCTGATCGTCGCGGCGCTCGTGCATCTCATCGTGATCCTCGTCATTCCCGTCGTCGCGACGCGCGACGCCTATGCGCGCCTCGCCGCCCTCGGGCCCGTAGGCGCGACGATCGGGTTACCGCGGCCGAGCCCGAGCGAGACGCGGCTTCCCTTCGGCGATCCGGCCCTCGCCAGCGCCTTTTGCCGCTACGATCTGTCGAATGGCCCGATCCGCGTGAAGGCGCCGGTCGGGCGCGCCGGCTTCGCCTCGCTGTCGTTCCACACGAAGCGCGGCGCCGTCCTCTACGCGCTGACCGATCGCGCGGCGACGCAAGGGCTGATGGAGGCGGTCGTCGGGACGGCGGCGCAAATGCGCGAGTTCGTGGCGCACGACGATGAAGACAATCCCTCGCAAGACTTGCGGATCGTCTCTCCGACCAACGAGGGCTTTGTGCTGATGCGCGCCTTCAGCGAGCTGCCGAGCCTCTACGACGCGGCGCAGGAGCAGACGGTAGGCCTGAGCTGCTCGCCAGAGCCGCTGCCGAGGTAACGGCGGCGAGAGTGGACTTTGCCGCCCAACGGGGCGATGGTCCCGGCGGCAACGGGGCGCTTGGCGGGAGGCTCTCGGTGACGACCTTGCTGGTGACGCATTCGGCCTGCATCGGCCACGACATGGGCGACGGGCACCCCGAGCGGCCCGATCGCATGCGTGCGGTCGACCGGGCGCTGGAGAGCGAGGCGTTCCAGCTCTTGCTGCGCGACAGCGCGCCGCTCGCCTCGACCGAGGACCTGACGCGCGTTCATCCCGCCGAATATGTCGACGCGATCGAGAATGCGGCGCCGAACCGCGGCCTTATCCAGCTCGATCCGGACACCGCCATGTCGCCCGGCACGCTCGCGGCGGCGCTGCGCGCGGCCGGCGGCGCCGTCTTTGCGATCGACGAAGTGTTGGGCAAGCGCGTCGACAACGCTTTCGTCGCGACGCGGCCGCCTGGGCACCATGCCGAAACCGCGACGCCGATGGGCTTCTGCTTCTTCAACAATGCGGCGGTCGCGGCGCGTCACGCCCAGGCCGTTCATGGCGTCGAGCGCGTCGCGATCGTCGATTTCGACGTGCACCACGGCAATGGCACGCAGCATATCTTCTGGAGCGACCCGAGCGTGCTCTACGCTTCGACGCATCAGATGCCGTTCTATCCCGGCACTGGCGCGCGCGGCGAAACAGGCGACCACGACCAGATCCTCAACGCTCCGTTACGCGCGGGCGACGGCGGCGACGCGTTCCGCGAGGCGTTCACCCAGACGATTCTTCCCCGCGTCGACGCCTTCGGCCCGGATCTTCTGATCATCTCGGCCGGCTTCGATGCGCATGTGCGCGATCCGCTCGGCGGCCTCAATCTCACCGAGGCGGATTTCGCCTGGGTGACGCGCCGGCTGATGGACATCGCGCAGCGGCACTGCGGCGGCCGCGTCGTCTCGCTGCTCGAAGGCGGCTACGATCTCGACGCCCTCGGCCGCTCGGTCGCCGCGCACGTCGGCGCGCTGATGGTCGGCTGACTTAACGCGCCGCCGTCGCGTCGGCCCGCGCGCGGCCTCAACCGATGCGCATCACCGCCCCGCGCGCCAGACGCGGCGCAAGCTTGCGCATGTCGGCGGCGGAGATCGCGACGCAGCCGGCGGTGGGCGTCAGACCGGGGCGTGCAAGATGGAAGAAGATCGCGCTGCCGCGTCCCTTGGCGCGCCGGCTGAAATTCTGATCGAGCACGAAGACGAGGTCGTAGAGCCGATCCTCTCGCCACATTCTGTCGGTGCAGTCGGCGGCGGGCAGCCGAACCGGGCGATTGTAGCGTGGGCTCGCCGGCGCTTCGCACCAGCCTGAATCGCGCCGCAACGGTCGCAAAGGGATCGCGCCGGCGGCCGGCCGCGGCCGGTCAGGACGGTAGTAGCCCCACAGCAGCGGGAAACGTCCGGCCGGCGTGCCGCTGTCGCCTTCGCGCTTGTCGCGGACGACGCCCGCCGGCCCGAGCGCGCAGGCGATTCGGAACGGGCCCGCGACGAGCCAGCCTTTCGCGCGCGCGCCGGCGCGCGCGAGCACGCGCAGGTTCGTCAGGCGGGCGCTGGCGCGCGGCGATTCGGAAGAACGCATGGCGAGAAATTCTTCGCTTTGCGCCGCAAGGGCAAGCGAATCAGAGGCATGTGGCCGAATCTCCAATCGTTTGCTAAGAGAGCGCCCGCATGTCTTCCCCCAAACTTGCCGGTCCGGCCCTTGGCGTCGCCTTCTATCTGGTCGGCGTCTTCCTGTTCGCGCTCAATGACGCGCTCGGCAAGTGGCTCGTCGCCGACTACGGGGTGGGGCAACTGATGATGCTGCGCTCGGTCGGCGCGGTGCTGGTCCTGGCGCCGATGGTCGCCTCGCTGCGCGTCAATGTGTTCGACTTCAGTCAGGCGCCGCTGCTGGGCTTGCGCATCCTCTTCACGACCGCGGACACGTTCTCGTTCTACTATGCGACGCGCTACATGCCGCTTGCCGACGTGATGACGTTTTATATGGCGGCGCCGCTGCTCGTCACGGCGCTGTCAGCGCCGCTGCTTGGCGAGAAGGTCGAGCGCTTCCGCTGGGTCGCGGTGGGCATCGGCTTCGTGGGCGTCGTCATCGCGCTGCGGCCCTCGTCGCAGATGTTCTCTTCTGTCTCGATGCTCGCGCTTTTCGGCGCATTGATGTTCGCGCTCGGTCAGACCGTCACGCGCAGGCTTCGGCGCACCCACTGGCTGCCGCTGGTCGCCTGGCAATTCGTCGGGTCGGGCGCGATAGGCGCGGCGGTGACCCCCCTGGCATGGCGCACGCCGACCGGCTTCGATCTGATGCTGATGTTTCTGGTCGGCGCCGTCTCGATGGGGTGTTTCGTCTGCATCACCCGCGCGCTGGCGATGACCAGGGCGGCGGTCCTTGCGCCGTTGTACTATTCGGCGATCGTCTGGGCCACGATCATGGGATGGATCGTCTGGCGCGACGCGCCGACGTGGCCCATCCTGCTCGGCAACGCGGTCATTATCGGCAGCGGGCTGTTCGTCGCCGCGCACGGGGCGCGCTCAAAGCCGTCGAGCGCGTAGAGCCGTCTGCAATACCGTTGGATCGTCATTGCGACGAAGCAATCCATTGGTCCGCTTGTATTGTCGGCCAATGGATTGCTTCGCTCCGCTCGCAATGACGGGCGCGGTTAAAATACGAGAGGTGTCGGGCGCGGCCGCTTTAGAATGAAAAGTCCGTCAACCGCCCTTGCGGGCGCGGCCGGGCTTCGGCTTTTCGATGGTGCGGGTCTGGCCGAGGCCGATCTTCTTGGCGAGCGCCGAGCGCTGGGCCGCGTAGTTGGCGGCGACCATCGGATAGTCGGCCGGCAGTTTCCACTTGGCGCGGTATTGCTCCGGCGTCATGCCGAGCACCGAGAGGTGGCGGCGCAGGGACTTGAACTTGAGGCCGTCGTCCAGACAGACCAAATAATCCGGCGTGATCGACTTGCGGATCGGCACCGCGGGAACCTGAGGTTCGGGCTCAGGGGCGGCGGGCGCTGCCCCGCCGGTCATCAATTTCACCAGACCCTCGTGCACTGCCTGGATGAGCGCCGGCAGTTCGGCCGATCGCAAAGAATTGTACGAGACGAAAGCGGATACAATTTCGCCCGTCAATGCGATGGCTTCGTCGGATTCGGCGGAAGATAGAGGCATGACATGAGCTCAATGGTTGTCGATTCGATTTTCGATATATGCTTCTATCGATCACAACAAGGGTTTTGATCAGTTTCGGCCGGACTTTTTACCGATTGGCCGAATAATCTACATTTGCGGATTTAGTATGACCCGAGAATAGCTACGGCGGTATTGGGAACTGACGCCGCCTTCCCTCGGCGCGGCTTTCGCCCCATATTGGCGCCATGCCGAAACCCGCTAAATCCGCCGCGCGGCCGTCGCGCGCCAAGGCCGCCAAGCCCGAGGTTCATCCGCTCGATGAACATCTCGCGGCGCTGCTCAATCCGGCGCTGATCGAGAAGCCCAAGACCGTCGCGGAGGCGCCGCAGGCGTCCTACGTCGCCGATTCTCATCCGCGCGGCATGACGGGCGCGGCGGCGACCGCCGAATCGCTGAAGACGCTGCTGGAGCAGGGCGACCCCAACCTGCGCGATCGGGCGCCCTGGGCGCCTCACCGCCCGGCGCGGCCAGAGAAATCAGAAGGCGGGCGCCATTTCAAGGTCGTCTCTGAGTTCGAGCCCAAGGGCGATCAGCCCGAGGCGATTCGCCAGCTCGTCGCCGGCGTCCAGGCGGCCGAGCGCGACCAGGTGCTGCTCGGCGTCACCGGCTCGGGCAAGACCTTCACCATGGCCAAGGTGATCGAGGCGACGCAGCGCCCGGCGCTGATTCTCGCGCCCAACAAGACGCTGGCGGCCCAGCTCTATGGCGAGTTCAGGAGCTTCTTTCCCGACAACGCGGTCGAGTACTTCGTCTCGTACTACGATTACTATCAGCCAGAAGCCTATGTGCCGCGCACCGACACCTATATCGAGAAGGAATCCTCGATCAACGAGCAGATCGACCGCATGCGCCACGCGGCGACGCGCTCTTTGCTGGAGCGCGACGACGTCGTCATCGTCGCCTCCGTCTCGTGCATCTACGGCATCGGCTCGGTCGAGACCTACACCGCGATGACGTTCTCGCTCGCCGTCGGCGACAAAGTGGACCAGCGGCAGATCATCGCCGACCTCGTCGCGCTGCAATATAAGCGCTCGCTCGGCGACTTTGCGCGCGGCGTCTTCCGCGTGCGCGGCGATACGATCGAACTGTTTCCGGCGCACTATGAGGATCGCGCCTGGCGCATCGGCTTCTTCGGCGACGAAATCGAGCAGATCGTCGAGTTCGATCCGCTGACCGGCCAGAAGACGCAAGACCTCGAATTCGTCAAGGTCTACGCCAACAGCCATTACGTGACGCCGCGTCCGACGCTGCTTCAGTCGACCAAGTCAATCAAGGACGAGCTGAAGACGCGGCTCGACTTCCTGCACGCGCACGGCCGGCTGTTGGAAGCGCAGCGGCTCGAGCAGCGCACCTTGTTCGATCTCGAAATGCTCGAGGCGACCGGCTCCTGCGCCGGCATCGAGAATTATTCGCGCTATCTGACCGGCCGCCGGCCCGGCGAGCCGCCGCCGACCTTGTTCGAATATCTGCCGGACAACGCGCTGGTGTTCGCCGACGAGAGCCATGTGACGATCCCGCAGATCGGCGCGATGTACAAAGGCGACTATCGCCGCAAGGCGACGCTGGCCGAATACGGCTTCCGCCTGCCCTCGTGCATGGACAACCGGCCGCTGCGTTTCGAGGAATGGGACGCCATGCGGCCGCAGAGCGTGCATGTCTCAGCCACCCCCGGCAAATGGGAGATCGAGCAGACCAGCGGCGTGTTCGTCGAGCAGGTGATCCGCCCGACCGGGCTGATCGATCCGCCTGTGGAGGTCCGTTCCGCCCGCACGCAGGTCGACGATCTCCTCAGTGAAGTGAAGGCTGTCGCCCTGCGCGGCTATCGCACCCTGGTGACGACGCTGACCAAGCGCATGGCCGAGGACCTGACCGAATACTTGCACGAGAACGGCGTGCGCGTTCGCTACATGCATTCGGACATCGACACGCTCGAGCGCATCGAGATCATCCGCGACCTCAGGCTCGGCGCCTTCGATGTGCTGGTGGGCATCAACTTGCTGCGCGAGGGCCTCGATATTCCCGAATGCGCGCTGGTGGCCATCCTCGATGCGGACAAGGAGGGCTTCCTGCGTTCGGAGACCTCGCTGGTGCAGACGATCGGCCGCGCCGCGCGCAACGTCGATGGCAAGGTGCTGCTTTACGCCGATGTCGTCACCGGCTCGATGCAGCGCGCCATGGGCGAGACCAGCCGGCGCCGCGACAAGCAGGAGGCCTACAACCGCGAGAACGGCATCACGCCGTCGACGATCCGCCGCGGCATCCAGGACATCCTCGATTCCGTCTATGAGGGTGACCACGTGACGGTCGACAAGGGCCTCGCCGGCCGCGAGGCCGTGATCGGCCACAATTTCCAGGCGACCCTCGCGGATCTGGAAAAGCGCATGAAGGAGGCGGCCGGCAATCTCGAATTCGAAGAGGCCGCGCGCCTGCGCGACGAGATCAAGCGGCTCCAGACCGTGCAACTCGCCGTCGGCGACGATCCGCTTGCGCGACAGCAAGATATCGAGGCGGCGGGCGGCGGTTACAAGGGCGAGCGCCCGTTCGGCCGCGCCGCCAACATGCCCGCAACCCGGGCCCACAAGCCGCGCGACGAGGACATGGGGCCGCACAATTGGGGCGGCGGCGAAGCTCGGCCGAAGGGTGGGGGACGCAAAAAGCGGGCGTAGTCAGTGGGTTACAAAAGCGGGGAAAAGCTGCGCCCGCGCCGGCCGTCCTGGACGGCGAGGGGGTCTGCAAACGAATGTACGCTTTCGCGCCGATGCCGAAAATGTTTGGCGTCGCCCCAAAATTGCCCTGACCCCTCGCCTAAAGCTGCGAACTGAGTTAATTGGGCCTAAACGTATTGCCTATTAATCTCGATCCGTGTGTGGAGGCGTGAGCGTAGGCAGGCATGACGGCGATCGACGCAACTTTCGGCGAAGTTTCGTTTCAGAGTGGCCGCGAGGCTCGTCGGAGCCTTCTCTGGGTGCTTCCCTGGGGCGTGGCCCTCGCTTTTGGCGGCGGAATGGAGACTTGGCTGGCGCATGGCGGCCCCGCTCTCGCCCCGGAATTGTTCACCTCCCACCTCTCCCCGCGCCTTGCGCCTACCCCGCTCGCCTCAGGCGGCAATCCCTTCGGCGCGCTGATCGCTTTCGGCCGGGAGCCGAAGCCGGCCGCTGCGCCGTCCGCCGCTGCACCGCAGGCGCCCAAGCCGGCCGCTGCGGCGCCCGACCCCCTCGACGTCGCCGCCGCGCTCTCCTCGCCGCGCCTGGCTTCGGCCTCCACGGCCAGCCCGTACGGCGTTCTGCTCGACCCGGGCTTCCTCCAGACCGACAAGCCGGCGCCCCTGAGCGCGCCCCCGGCCGTGGAGGCGAAGCTCGAAGCCGCCCCGGCCTCTCCTGAGATCCCGGTCCTGTCGGAGACCCCGGCGCCCGCCAAACCGGACGTCGCGGCGATCGAAGCGCCGCCGCTGCCGCCGGCTCGCCCTGGAACGTTGGCGCCCTCCGCGCAGCCGCAACGCCGATTCGCGCCTCAGAACAGCAATGAGCCCGCTGTGGCGGCGGCGCCCGCGCCGGACGACCGCAACATCTTCGAGAAGCTGTTCGGCATCGGGCGCCAGCAGCCCGGCGCCGTCGTCGCCTATGCGGAGCCGGAAGGCCAGGCGGCGAACGCGGCGCGAGGCTCCTCGCTGGCGGGCACGGACCGTTCCTCCGGCTTCTCCTTCTTCGGCAAATCCTCGCCGACGACGGGCTACGATCAATACACCGCCGTCTACGACATCTCGGCGCGCACTGTGTACCTGCCGGACGGGAGGCGGCTCGAAGCGCATTCAGGCCTCGGCGACCGGCTCGACGATCCCCGCTTCGTCAGCGAGCGCAATCGCGGCGCGACCCCGCCGCACCTTTACGATCTGACGCTGCGCGAACAATTGTTCCACGGCGTCCAGGCGCTGCGCCTCACCCCAGTCGGCGAGGGCGGCGTCTACGGGCGAGCGGGGCTGCTCGCGCACACCTTCATGCTCGGCCCCAACGGCGATTCCAACGGATGCGTGTCGTTCAAGAATTACGACGCTTTCCTGCGCGCCTTTGAGCAGGGCGAGATCAAGCGCCTCGCCGTCGTCGCCAAGCTTTAGAGTCTTCTGCCGTTTGGTCGAAACCCCTCACCCCAACCCTTCTCCCGCATAGTCCCTTCTCCCGCTTGCGGGAGCGGACGAATGCTACGCATTCGCCTTGAGAAGGTGGCGCGAAGCGCCGGATGAGGGCCCTCCGATTTCATCCGGACAATGGTCTCAAAACGCCGTCAGCTTCTCGCCGCGGCGCTCGGGGCTGAAGCGGATGACGATGATGATCGCGACCGCGATGACGCCGCCGACCAGCGCCAGCGCGTAGCCGTAATTGCCGCCGTTCGCCTCCGCGATCTTGGCCTGGAAGGGGCCGTTGTAGGAGGCGAGGAAGTTGCCGGCCTGGTAGACGAAGGCGGGCAGGGTGGCGCGCACCGCGCCGGGCGACAATTCGTTGAGATGCGCCGGAATGACGCCCCAGGCGCCTTGCACCGCGATCTGCATGACGAAGGCGCCGACAGCCAGCATGAAGGGCGTCGAGGAAAAGGCCCACAGCGGCACGGCAGGCAGGGCAAGGATGCAGGCGACGGTGATCGCGTTGACGCGGCCGATCTTCTCCGAGGCGAAGCCGAAGACGATTCCGCCGACGATCGCGCCGAGGTTGGCGACGATGTTGATCCAACTGACAGTGCTGGGATTGAAACCATGCTGCTTTTGTAGGAACGTCGGGTAGAGGTCCTGCGTGCCGTGGCTGAACAGGTTGAAGCACATCATCAGCACGACGGCGTAGATCGCCAATTGCCAGTTCGCTCTGAGCAATTCCCAGAGGCCGGGACGCGGGGTCTTCCGCGCCTCGGCGAAGGCGGGCGATTCCGGCACGCCGCTACGGATGAACAGCACCACCAGGGCCGGCAGCGCGCTGAGCAAAAACATCGCGCGCCACCCGACCGTGTAGTCGCCGAACGTGCGTCCGTAGAGCAGCCCGTAGGCGATCGCCGCGAGCAGGAAGCCGGTGGGGTAGCCGCTCTGCAGAATGCCGGAGACGAGGCCACGCGCCTGCGGCGGGATCGATTCCATCGCCAGCGAAGAGCCTAACCCCCATTCGCCGCCCATGGCGACGCCGAACAGGGTGCGCAGCACGAGGAAGACCGCAAGGCTGGGCGAGAAGGCGGCCGCCGCGCCGATCAGCGAATAGCTGACGATGACGAGCATCAGCGCCGGCTTGCGGCCCCAGCGATCGCCGATCTGGCCGAAAATGAAGGCGCCGACGAAGCGCATCGCCAGCGTCAGGAACAACGCATAGGCGACTTGCGGCACCTCGACGCCGAACTCCTTCGCAATGTCCTTGAGAAGGAATGTCAGGAGGAAGAAATCGAAGGCGTCGAGCATCCAGCCGAGGTAAGACGCGAGAATCGTCTTCTTTTGCGCCGCCGTCAGATTCATTCTTGGCCCTCCCTGCGGCGCGCTCTGCCGCAAAACACCGCACCATAGCAGCGAATCGCGAGTGGCCAAGTCACGACGCAGAAATCAAGCCGGTGACGCACAGGCAATCGACAGCGAGAGAGCGACGAGTTGACAGCGCCGCCGTCGCGTCTTAAGAGCGCCGCAGGCGCGGCGACATTGAGGCTTGTGAATGATCATCGCCATCGACGGACCGGCGGCGTCGGGCAAAGGCACGCTCGCGCGGCGGCTCGCGGAGCACTACCGCCTGCCGCATCTCGACACCGGTCTGCTCTACCGCGCGACCGCGGCCAGCCTCATCAACGCCGATCGTGACCTTCGCGACGTCGACGCGGCGGTGGCGGCGGCGCGTGGCCTCAGTCTGACGGACTTCGACGAGGAAACGTTGCGCCGCCGCGAGATGGGCGACGCGGCTTCGATCGTCGCGGCGCTGCCGCAAGTGCGCGCGGCGCTCGTCGAGGCGCAGCGCAGCTTCGCGCGCCGCCCGGGCGGGGCCGTGCTCGACGGCCGCGACATCGGCACGGTCATCTGTCCGACCGCCGATGTAAAGATCTTCGTGATCGCAAGCGCGGCGGCTCGCGCCCAGCGCCGCGCGCTCGAGCTTGCGCGCCGCGGCGAGAAGGCGGACTACGACGCGATTCTCGCCGACATCGCCAAGCGCGACGCGCGCGACTCGGAACGCGCCGAGGCGCCGCTGCGCGCCGCGCCCGACGCCGCGCTGCTCGACACCACCCGCCTCGGAGTCGACGCCGCCTTCGCGGCCGCTCTCGCCATCGTCGAGGCGCGCCGGCCTCGAAGGTAGCGCCTTCTGCATTCCGGTGGACGCGCTTGGTGGAAGCCGACATTTCGAACACGCGACGCAGCGGGCGGCGCCGGATTGCGGCGGCGCCGAAGGAGTCGGACGCCGGAGAAGGATTCTCGCGCAGCCGCTTGCGTCACCGTATCGACATGAACGCAGCCGCGGCGCCGCAGATCTGCGTGATTCCTCCCAACAGCATCGCCGCGCGGAGGCCCGCCGAACCGCCGTGCAGGAGCCCGAATACGCTGCCCAGGAGGGCCACTCCCAACGTTGCGCCGGCCATTCGCGCGACATTGATCAGAGCCGAAGCCGTGCCCGATCTCTCCCGCCCGACGGAGCCGACCGCGATGCCGTAGAGCGGTCCGGTGTTGAGACCCATGCCGATTCCGGCGGCAAGCAAGCCGGCCTGGGCTAACAGCATCGGGCTGCCTGCCTGTGTAGTCGCGACAAGCATCAGTCCGCTGGCGATCAGGGCGGTTCCGCCGGCCGTCATCGTGCGAGCCCCAAGCCGCTGCGCGAGCTTTCCCGATTGGGTGGACACGACGAAGAACGCCAGCGACATCGGCAGCAGCGCCAGCCCAGCCTCGCGCGGAGCCAGGTGGTCCTCGGACTGCCAAACCAGCGGCAGGAGAAAGATCATACCGTAGATGCCGAAGGTCATGGCGGCGGTCGCGGCGATAGCGCCGGTAAAGGCGCGGATGCGAAACAGGTCGAGCGGCACGAGCGCCGCGGCGCCGCGCGCCCGTTCGACCCAGAGGAACATCGGCAGCGTGAGAGCGGCGAGAGCCAAAGCGAAGATCCAGCGCGATCCTCCATCGTGGGCGGCGATGGCGGCAAGCGCCACGCCGGCCATTGTGAGAGCACCCAACAGTTGCCCCGCAAGGTCGAAATGCCGCTCTTGCGGATCGGTGGATTCCGGCGCCACCGTCACGGCGAGCACGAAGCCGGCGGACGCCAGCGGTACGGCAAGAAGGAAGACGCTACGCCAGCCCAGATCCTCGATCAGCACGCCCCCCAAGGTGGGGCCCACTGCGAAGGCTAGCCCGTTGCAGCTTGCCCAGATCCCAAGCACGCGCCCGCGCGCCACAGGCTCCGGCCAGACCACACGGATGATCGCCAGCGAGGATGGAAGCAGCAACGCCGCGGCCAGTCCGGTGGCGGCGCGCCCGGCGATCAAGACCGTGATGTCGGGCGCAAAGGCGCACACCAAAGAGCCGGCGGCCATCAGAGCGATGCCGATCGCGAAGGCGCGCCGCCGTCCATACAGGTCCGCGATGAGGCCACCGGTCAGCAGCAGCGCAGCGTAGACAAGGTTGTAGGCGTCCAGGACCCATTGCAAGGATCCTACGCCGGCGTGAAACGTCGCGCCGATCGCGTGAGTCGCGAGGTTGACCACGGAGGTGTCGATCTGAGCGATAAGGACGGCAAGGCACATCGCCAGCAACACGAGGGCGCGGACTGTCGCGGCGCGCCGGAAGGTCAGTCCCACGTCCGCCGCTTCATCAAATGGATTCGCCATGCTCGCCTCCGTCCAGCGTGAGGCAAACGTATCAAAGGGCTACTGACAGCGATTTGTCAGTGGTCTAGCGTCGGCGGGCACGGAATAACAGGTGGCGTGATGCGCCGAGCAGATCGCTTGTTCGATATCATTCAATTGCTGCGCACGGCGAAGGGTCCGCTAACCGCAATGACACTGGCGGCACAGCTCGAAGTGACGCCGCGGACCATCTATCGCGATGTGGCGACCTTGCAGGCGCGCAGGGTGCCAATTGAAGGGGCGCCTGGCGTTGGCTACGTCCTGCGGCGGGGCTTCGACCTTCCGCCGTTGATGTTCACCAACGAAGAGATCGAAGCGATCGTGGTTGGGGCGCGGTTGCTGCGCCGTACCGGTGATGTTGGCCTGCAGGAGGCGGCCGGTCGCGTCCTCTCTAAGCTCGAGGTTGTCTTGCCCGATGCGCTGCGCGCGCATCTCATATCGCCGACCGCTTTCGTTTCGGGGCGTGGCGCGCCGTCAGGCGCGGATCTGTCCGTCATCCGCGCTGCGATCCGTGACGAACGCAAGCTGCGCATTGACTATGTGGACGAACAGGGCCGGGAGTCATCGCGGACGATCTGGCCGTTCGCGGTGGCGTATTACGTCGAGGCGACGCTTGTCAGCGCCTGGTGCGAGCTACGGGAGGATTTCCGTCATTTTCGGGCCGATCGCGTGCAAGCGTTCAGTGTCCTCGACGCCGGCTTCCCGGTGCCGGGGCGCGCCCTCATGGCGGACTGGCTGAAACGCTTCTCCCGTGATGTGTCCGCCGACGGCGTCCTCGGCATTCGTTGACGCCGCAACGTGACCCGCGGGACCGGCGCAGTCGGAGTCGATCGCGGCTCACCCGTGTTCGCGCGCCCCGTCAGGAACAACAGGCGCGACACAAATGACCCATGGTTGTCGACAAGAAAGCGCGTCGTGGCCGGCTAGTTCGATAGTCTGACGCACCCTCGTCCTTCGAGGCCTTTTGCTGCGCAAAAGGCGCCTCAAGATGAGGTGGAGCGCGGCGCCGCGCAAAAATAGCGGGAGTCGGCGTCGCTTTCCCGCTGCAAGAGCGGAGCGGTCTGGGTCAGGGCGCGAGCGCCGGTCGCGGAGATCGCGGCCCTGTCTCAACCTCGCTCTTTGCGGGTATCGCGACGCAACCCCGCACGTCGGGCTTAGCCCGCGTTACGCCGCGCCAGCCATGCGCTCTCGCGTGGCCTTCAGGCGCGAGATCGCCTCGTCGATTTCGCGTCGTTGACGCTCGAGGTGGTAGAGTTGATCGACGACTTGCGAGGGTTGCAGCCGCTCCTCGATGTCGCTCAGCCCGGAAGCTTCTCCGGTCCCGATCAGCTCGCTGATCTCGGCGAGCGTAAAGCCGAGTTGCTTGCCTTTGAGAATCATTTCCAGGCGCACGCGATCTTGGCCGCCGTAGTAGCGCGCGCTGCCCATCCGCCGCGGGCGGATCAGGTTGCGATCCTCGTAGAAGCGCAGGGTGCGCAGAGTCACGCCGTACTCCCGCGCCACCTCGCCGATCGTCATTTCTCCCCCGTCATTGGCGCCCTTGCGCCCGCGGGCGGCCGACAGGGTTTCGGCCCCCTTCCCCAATGGCGTACCTGCCGTCATAGCCAATCCTTTCCGTAAGTGCCTGGGGACTTCGGGCCCAGCCTTCCCTTCCCCGTCTGCACTCAGGGAATATGACCGAACGGGCGGGAAATGCAACTATGAGTTGTTAGTTTGTGATATGCAATCGAACGGAAGCCGTTGCGGCCCGTTTGCCCCATTTTGGGGCGACCTTAACGAATTGTTCACCACGTGCGCCGAAACATCCGTTAGTTGCGCCGCAAACCGCCGGCGGCGTCAGCACGGGGCCAACCTCGGCGAGGTTTGAACAATGAGCAGCGCGACGGCCTGGAACGTCAGAGGCGTAGGACGCGAGACGCGCGCATTCGCAGAAGAAGCAGCGCGCCGCGCAGGCATGAGTCTCGGTGATTGGCTCGATCAGGTGGTCGCCGACAAGGCGACCGAGCAGGGCGTCGAGCCGCACGATCTCGACCGCGACGACCGGCTGGACGCGATCGGCGAGCGAATTGCTCGTCTCGCGCGCCGCGACGGCCGGCCCGCCGAGGACGCGCGCCCGCGCGCCGAGGAGCCGCTCAAGCCGGAACCGCGCAAGCCCGAAGCGCGCGCGAGCGACCGCGAGGAGACGCGCCGCGCCGAGGAATTGCTCGAAGCCGCGGTCGCGCGCTTCGAGAGCCGCGCCCAACGCGCCGAGGCGCGCGCGGTCCGCGCCTTCGAATCGGTCGCGCAATGGATCGAGCGCAGCGACAGCGACCGCGGCGAGGAGCGCGCGACGCTGAAAGCGGTCGCCGACAAGCTCGCCGCGATCGACCAACGCACCGCCCGCCAGCAGTCGCTGCTGGCCGAGGCGCCGCGCCGTCTCGAATCGCGAATCGACGAAGCCGAGCGCGAGCTCGACGCGCGCATGAGCGCGCTCGCCCGCCGTCTCGATCCGGAGCGGCGGACTGAACCGCCGCGTCCAACCGAGCGCCCGCTGGAACGCCCGGCGGAGCGTCCGTCCGAGCGACCCCGCATCGATCTGCGCGACGCCGCTCTGAAGATCGCCCGCCGCCGCAGCGCGCTCGACGCGCGCGGGCGCATCCCCGAGGCTTCCGCGCCGAAGCCGGGCTGGCGCAATTTCGGCGTCGACGAAGCGCCGGCGGAGCCACGTCTCACGCCCGCCGCGCCGCAGCAGGCCGGCGCCGTCGAGGCGCTGCGGCTGGAAATTCTGGCGCTGGCGCAGCGCATCGAGCAATTGCGCAATGAACAGAGCGAACGAGGCGCCCAGCCGGCCGCCGACGTGCAGGCGCTGCGGACGGAGGTCGCGGCGATGTCGCGAAGTCTCGCCGATCTCGCGCCACGCAACGCCGTCGTCGCGCTGGAGGGCGCGATGCGCGATCTCAGCGAGCGCATCGCGGCGGTGCGCGACCATGGCGTGCGAGAGGTCTTGATCGCGCCGCTCGAGGCGCTGCTCGGCGAAGTGCGGGACGCGCTGCGGGCGCATGACCCGCAAGCTTCCGTCGCCGGCCTGCAACGCGAAATCCGCGCCATCGAGACGCGAATCGACGCGATCGCCAAAGGCGCGATCAATCCGGAAGTTCTGGAGCGCATCCGCGCGCAGACAGAGGAGGTGCGCAACCTCCTCGCCGCCGCGGCGATGCGGCCAGTCCCGGTCGAGCGGCTGGAGCGGCAGATCGGCGACCTCGCCGACCGCGTCGACCGACTGGCGTCCAATCCCTCGCCGCACGCCGAATCCGCGCGCGCCGTCGCCCTGCTCGCCGACGCGCGCGAGCAGATCGAGCGCTCGACCCCGGCCGCTGCGCTATCGGCCATCGAACGCCGGCTCGAACAGCTCGCGCAGCGCATGGACCAGGCGTTGCAGCAGCCGCAGGGGCCGGACAGCGCCCCGCGCGCCTTCGAAGACCTCGCGCGCCGCATCGATGGCGTGCGCGCCTCGATCGAACGGCAGTCCGGCGCGCAGTCCGACACAGCCAAACTCGAAGCCGCGCTGCGCGAACTCAGCGCCAAGCTCGACCGGCCGGCCGCCGCGCCGCCTGCGCCGAACGGGCTCGCCGAGATGATCCAGGACCTGAGCGCGCGCATCGACCAGCGCGCCAATCCGGCGCTCGACCTCGCCTCGCTCGAGCAGGCGCTCCGCTCGATCGGCGAACGACCGATCGAGATCGACACCGGGCCGATCGAGAACCTGATGCGCGATCTCGGCGCCAAGCTCGTCGCGCCGGCGCCAATCGACACGCGACCCTTCGAAGCGCTGCTGCTCGAAATCAACCAGAAGCTCGATCGCGCCCCGGCCGCCGCCGGCGGGACTGGCGAGATCGCCGCGATGGTTCGGGATCTTGGCGCGCGCATCGATCAGCGGATCGGCGCGGCGATCGATCTGCGTCCGCTCGAGGACGCGCTTCACGCGCTGCACGAGCGCCTCGATCGCGACGTCCCGGCGAAGCTTGCTCCGGCGCTGGTGGAGCAGGCGGCGGAACTCTTGGCCGAGCGTCTGGAGCGTCGCGACCAAAGCCGAATCGACGCGGACGCGCTGGCCGGGCAGATTTCCGACATCCACGATCGCCTCGACGCTCTCCATGCGGAGACCTCGTCCAACGCGGCGCTGGAGCGAAAGGTCGGCGACCTCGTCGCCGAGCTCGACGCGACGCGGCGGGCGCTGCAATCTCTCCCCGCCGGCTCGTCGCGAGACGACGATCCAATCGCCGACGGACTGGCGGACATTCGCGCCGACCAGGCGAGCGCCGACAAGCGGATGCAGACGCGGCTGACCAGTCTCCAGGACATTCTGGAGCGGCTCGTCAGCCGTCTCGGCCGCATCGAAGACGAGGTCGCGCGGGTCGATGAGGCGGCGCGCGGGAACGTCAGTGCTCCCGCCATGCCAAAGGTCGCCCCGCCGACCCGCAGCGAGGCGCTCGCATCCGGTGGCGCAGCGTTGCGCGAAATCCCGGATCGCCTGCGGGCGAGCCCGTCCGCCGGCCCGGTTCGCCAGCCGTTGCCGCAGGCCGGCGCGATCGACGGCGCCGAATTTCTGATCGAGCCTGGCTCGCCGTTTGGGCGCCCGCGTCCGTCCGAGGCCGACGCCGCGCTGCCCAAGAGCGCCGTCAACGCCCATATCGCGGCGGCGCGCCGCGCCGCGCAGGCGGCCATGGAGGAGAGCGCCGGCAAGAAAGCAAAACCGCCCGCGGAGCCGGCCGAGGCCGGCGAAGCCGCGCCGCAAGATCTCGCCGGCCAGGCGAAATCCTTGGTGGCCGGCCGTCGGCGTCCGCTCCTTCTCGCAGCGACCCTGCTCGCGATGATTGCGGCGGTCGCAATCATCCAAATGCGGGCCAGCAGTCATCCGCCGCCGATGCAAAAATCCGAAATCGAGGCGCCGGCGAAGCTGATCGAGAGCGCCGAGGCGCCCAATTCGGGCGGCGGCGCTGGGATCGACACCAGTCCGGTCGGCTCCATCCCCGGCTCCGCCGCCGGGGCCAAGGTCGCCGCCAGGCCGGCGCCCGCCGAACTCGTCGGCGCCATGCCCGCCGGGCTCTCGGCGACGCTGCGCGCCGCGGCGACGGCTGGCGACGTCAATGCGGAATTCGAAATGGGGGTGCGCCTCATCGAGGGGCGCGGCGTCGCGAAGGATCCGCGCGCGGCGGCTCAATGGTTCGAGCAGGCGGCGGCGCGAGATCTGCCAATTGCGGAGTATCGTCTCGGCGCCCTCTACGAGAAGGGCGTCGGCGTCGCGCGCGATTCCCAGCTCGCCATGTCCTGGTACGCCAAGGCGGCCAACGCCGGCAACGCGCGGGCGATGCACAACCTCGCGGTGATGAACGCGGAAGCCGCCTCCGGCGGCAAGCCCGATTATGCGGAAGCCGCGCAATGGTTCCGCAAGGCGGCGCAGCTTGGCGTTCGCGACAGCCAGTTCAATCTCGGTATCCTCTATGCGCGCGGCATGGGCGTGCCGCAGGATCTCGCGCAGTCCTGGGTCTGGTTCTCGCTGGCCGCCCAGCAAGGCGACGTCGACGCCGCCAAGAAGCGTGACGAAGTCGCCGCAAAGATGGACGCGCAGGCGTTGGTCGCCGCCGCCAAGGCGCTGGCGGCGTTCCAGGTCGCCACGCCCTCGCCCGCCGCCAATGAGGCCACAGCCCCCGCTGGCGGTTGGGACGGAAGGAGCGCGGCGCCGCAAGCGACCCAGACGCCAGCTTCGCCGCATAGCGGAACGGTGCTCTGAACGCCGCCGGCCGACCCAGCCTGCGGCTTGGCGCAATGCGGCGTTTGCCAACTCGGCGGCCGGCCCTAGATCTAGAATCGTCGCGCGCGGAGCCCAGTCCTCGCAACGACGATCCGGCGTAGTTGCAGTCGGCTCTAGGCCCCCAAGCTTGCGAGGATCGGATGAGCGCCGGCCTTTCGTTGCGACTGATCGGCACCAGCGACCTTCACGCCAATATCTGCGCCTACGACTACTACCGCGACCGGCCGGACGACACGGTCGGCCTCGCCAAGACCGCTTCGCTCGTGGCGGCGGCGCGCGCCCAAGCCGTCAACACGTTGCTGTTCGACAATGGCGACATCATCCAGGGCGCGCCGCTCGGCGATTACGCCGCGACGTCGATGCGGCTGAAGCGCGGCGACGTCCACCCGATGATCGCGGCGATGAACGTGCTCGGCTACGCCGCCTGTTCGATCGGCAATCACGACTTCAACTATGGACTGGATTTCCTCGACGTCGCGCTCGCGGGAGCCGCCTTTCCCGCGTTGAGCTGCAATGTGTTGCGGCCGGACGGGCGGCCCTATTTCACGCCCTGGATCGTTCTCGAGCCGATCTTGCGCGACAACGACGGCGCGGAGCGGCGCCTGCGGATCGGCGTCATCGGCTTCACGCCGCCGCAGATCGTGCAGTGGGACCAGAGCCACTTGCAGGGCCGCGTGACGACGATCGACATTGTCGAGGGCGCGCGTGCGCATTTGCGCGATTTGCGCGCGCAAGGCGTCGATCTCGTCCTCGCCCTCTGCCACTCCGGCATTTCGCGCAAAGCCTCGTCGCAGCCCGGCGAGGAAAACGCCGCCTTGGCGCTCGCCAAAGTCGGCGGGATCGATGCGATGTTCCTTGGCCACCAGCACTTGCTGCTGCCGGGGGACGACTTCGCGGGGATCGACGGCGTCGACGCCGTCAACGGCGCGCTCGCCGGCGTGCCGGCTTGCATGCCGGGCTTCTGGGGCAGCCATCTCGGCGTCATCGACCTCGCACTGGAGGAGCAGGGCGGGGCATGGCGGGTCGCTTCGGCCAAGGTCGAGGCGCGGCCCATCTCTCGGCGCGAGGGTGACGCGGTGACACCGCTCGTCGAGGCGGACGCCAAGGTTCTCGCGGCGGCGCAGGCCGCGCACCAGGCGACGCTCGCTTATGTGCGCCTGCCGGTCGGCGACATCGCCTCGCCGCTCAATTCCTATTTTGCGCTGGTCGCCGACGATCCTTCGGTGCAAATCGTCAACGCCGCGCAGAGCTGGTATCTGGAACGCCTCGCGCCGACACTGCCGACGATCGCCGGCTTGCCGATCCTCTCCGCCGCCGCGCCCTTCAAATCGGGCGGGCGCGGCGGCCCGGACTATTACACCGACGTCCCCGCCGGGCCGATCGCCATCAAGAACGTCGCCGACCTCTATCTCTACCCCAACGCGCTGCGCGCGGTGAAAGTCGACGGCGCGACGCTGGCGGAGTGGCTCGAGCGCGCGGCGGGCCTCTTTCTGCGCATCGATCCCGATGTGACGACGGAGCAGCCGCTGATCGATCCGACGTTTCCCGCCTATAATTTCGACGTCATCGACGGCGTTACCTATGAGATCGACGTCACCCAGCCGTCACGCTACGACGCCGACGGCAAGCTTGTGGCGCCGGCCGCGCGGCGCATCCGCAATCTCGCGTTCCGAGGCGCGCCGGTCGATCCACGCCAGCCCTTCATCGTCGTCACCAACAACTACCGCGCCAGCGGCGGCGGCGCCTTTCCCGGTTGCGACGGTTCGACGATCGTCTTCGAGGCGCCGGACACCAATCGCGACGCGATGGTGCGCTACATCGTCGAGACTCGGCATCTCGAGCCCAAATCGGACGGCAACTGGCGCTTCGCCCGCTGGCCCGCCCATGTCGTTGCGACCTTCTTGACCTCGCCCGCCGCGGCCGCCGCCACGCCGCCGCCGAGCGTCAAGCTCACCTCGCTGGGAGCCGCGCCGGGAGGATTCGTGAAGTATAGAGTGGAGACGATGTAGTCGACCGGGCGCTCGGATCGTCGCCCGTCGCTCCTCGCAGCCCCCATGCACGACGCCTTCTGGCGCTCTACTTTACGAGAATTGTAAAGGTGCGATTGATGTCGCCGCTGGTCAGGAAGGCGAGAACCGTCAGCGTGTCCTTGCCGCGAAAGCCGGGGTTCGGGCGATAGAGGACGGTGGTGAGGCTCATTTGCGGGTGACCGCAGTTGGGCCCATTGCCTGTCACGACGGCGACGGTTCCGTGTTCGACTCGCGCCGAGACGACAGGTGCGAAATTGGGGAGCCCGCAGTCCCATACGGACGCGACGCCGGTTTGTTCGCCGCCTTTGACGATCCGGTCCGGAACGGTTCCGTCCGGGTCGAGATCGAGCGCCGCGGCTTTTTGATGCCGAGCGGCCGCGCCGCCGGCGGTTGCGGGCGACCGGCGAGGGCCACGGCGATCATCCCAGCCGCAACGGCGCGCGCGAGAACGGCGGCCGACGGGAGAGAATCCATGACGTCACTCGCCGCGCGCTCAACGCGCGGGCGCGGCGGGGAAGGTCGGCAATTGCGGATACGAGCGGCATCATCGCGGGGGCCTTGGTTGCAAAGATTTCGCTTGCTCTTAGGCGAAAAATCCATTCAATGCAACCAAGAAGTTAATCGATACTATCTAGGGTTGCGTTTCGATTCGACCGTGCCGGGCTCGCTGTCAGCCGGCTCGGCGAGAGGCGCGCCGCATTTGGGGAGCCGTCCGATGCGAAGGATCACAACCGGCGTCGTTGTCGCCTATGCGTGTCTCGTCGCCGCGAGCGCCTCGGCGGAGCCTCTACGCCATGACGAACACCATGTCGGCGGGGAATTCGGCGTCGGCGGCTGGGCGCCGAACTACGGCGCAAAACCCTTCGCGAGCGGCGCGATCGCCGCCGTCAAGGCCGAGGCGACGGTCGCCCGCTCCGGCGGCTCTGGCGAAACGGATTTCGACAGCCGCCTGCGCCGCTTCGACACCGACGCCGATTGTCTCTTCCCGCCCGCCGGAGCCGGCTATGGCCGGCTTTGGCGCAACGGCTGCAAGTAGGATCGGACGGACGCTGGAGGATAGCCAGGGTCGTGCCCCGAGTACCAAGGGCGTCCCAAGGCGGCGGCCCCTGTCATCCCCGCGAAGGCGGGCATTCAGGAGTCAAAGGACGAAGTCCTGCGGCGGTTGTCTGGACCCCCGCTTTCGCGGGTGTGACAGCAGTGCTGCGTCAACCAAAAAGGCAAAATGCACCACTAACGACGGCGCCGTTCCGCGACCAAGCCACCCGCGAGGCGTGCTATCGAGGACGCCGGAGTGGTCATCGACGATTCGCCTCGGCAAACGGTGCAGCCCCATATCCCGACCCAACCGGCGAACTCCTCGCAGCGCCGGCCGAGAGGCTCTGCCTCGCAGCTAGTCTCCAGAGCGCTCCGTCGTTCGGATAGCCGCGAACATGACCGTCCAGCCGGCCTCTTGCGTGCGCAAGTGGCGGAGACCTCGTGAACCTTCGGGTCACGGCGATTGAACCCACGACAAGCGGGTCGCGTCCCGTAGAGCATTTCGCTAGCGCTGCTATCACCCCCGCCAAAAGCGTGGGTCCAGGCAACCGCGGTCGGCCTTTGCTCTTTGATTCCCGGATGCCGGCTTTTCGCGGGCATGACAGGGCGCGCCGCCCGGTGGTGAGCCTGTGAAAGCTGGCGGCGGAAAGCCGCTTCGACGAAAACGCAATTCGCTTTAGCGCCGGACACAGTCGATATGGTCTCGGATTGAACTGGATTGACAAAAACAGCTTCGTGAGACGGTCAGGCCAGTCGGGACGACCAGAACGGCCAATTTGTTCGTTGGTCGCAAAGCGGTCAGGAGCAGGGGCCGCAGGCCGAGGCTCGGCCAAGGGTTCGGGCTTGGCGCAACTTTCGAACCGTGGTGCGCAACGGCGCAGCACACTCGCTGGCGCAGATGGCCGCTGCCTCGTTCCCGCAGCCGGCGCCCTGCGGAGTATCGGCCGTTATTGCTCGACAAAAAACAGCCTGGCCGCGAGGCCAGGCTGGGTCTGGGAGAACGGCGCCGACGTGAGACGTCGGCCGCCGGCAATATCACGGGGCCGCGGGAGTATAGTACCCGCCGACGCCGCCGCTGATGGCGACGCCCGTGCCGCCGCCGCCGCCGCTGGCGTTCGACGAATCAGTCGAATTCCCTTTGCCGGTGGTGGTCGCCGCGGCAGACGAGGTGGTGCCGGCGCCGCCGATCGAGGCGGTATGCGTGGAGCCACCGCCGCCGCCGCCGTCGACGCTGCCGCCCGCGTGGGAGGAGGTCGTCGCGAGTCCGCCGCCGATCGTCGTGGCCCCGGCGCTTCCCGTCGTCGTGCCGTTCTTCGATGATGTTCCCGCGGTGTTCGCGCTGCCGCCGCTGCCGCCGTGAGCATGCGACCAGCTGCCGCTGATACCGCCGCCGGCGTTGATGGTCTGGGCGTTGGCGCTGGCCGCGTACAGCATGGCCGCCGACAGCGCGGCCGTGATCAGGATAGCCTTCTTCATTTTTCACTCCATTTTGAGATGTTTAATACTGTACTCTACGATCTAGAGAGCGAGACATTAGTTCCCAAGATACACTCGTTATTGCCCCCTATTCTACTTACACTCGTCGTACCAGCCGCCGAGCAGTTGGTACCGTCTCCGGCAGCCCGAGTTCGAAGTGGTGGGGTCCGGCGCCGCCGGCGCCGCCGCTTCGGTCGGGGGAGAAGCGGCCGAGGCGTAGACCGCCTGGCCAGTTGACGGGCAGGTCTCGTACCAGCCGCCGAGAAGCTGATATTGCCAGTGGCAGCCGGGCGCCGACGGCGCACGAGCAGGCGCCGAGGCCGCGGAAACGACGGAGATGTTGGCCGGCTGCGAGGGCGCGTCGATTTCGGCGCGGGCAACAAGAGGCGGCCCCCGATCCGCCGAGCACGGCGTGCCGGCGGCGAGCATGGCGGAGCGCACCTGGGGATCGACGCACATTTCCTCACGCGCGGCGACGGCATAGCCGAGGGTCGCCAGCGTCCGCGCGTTCATGCGCAACTGGCATTCCTGATCGACGAGGGTTCCGCCGACCGACAGGCCGAATCCAGCCGCCGCGCCGCCTGCCGAGATCGACCCGAGACAGACCTCGGATCCGGCCGCCGCCAAGGCCGGCGCGTAGACGTTCGGCACATTGTTGATCGTCTGGTTGGCCGGGTCCGTCGCCACGTTGTAGTTGACGGATTGCCCCTGCGCCTGATGCTGGTTCGAATTGGCGCCGGCATTCGAGTTCGAATTCGAATTCGCGTTCGACCGCGACGTGTTGGTGTTGTTGTTGGTGTTCCTGTTCGAATTGTGCAGGTTTGCGTTCGAATTCGAGTTCGAGTTCGAACCTGACAAGGCGCCGGAGTTCGAGGCCGATGTCGATTGCGCCGACGCCGGCGCCGCGCAAAACGCTAGCGCGCCGGCCATAACAAGGCCGCCCAACGCCGCCGAAGTCGTTCGTTTCATGATCAATCCCCTGTCGTGGAATCTTGGGTTGGGCGCTGGTCGGGTGACGCCCGCCGCTCGCGCTCTGGTTGTGGGGAGAGGCACGAGCCCGGAAGACCATTCCGATCCGCGCCACAAGTGCGACGAGGCTCGACGCAAGGACCTGTTCACCCTATTCATCACGCCCTTCCCGCCCCTTGCCGTTCTTAACCGGCCTTCAACACACTAGCGGGAAACGGGTATCGCGTAGGGTAGACACACGTCAAGGTTGCATAAGGCCGTTTTGCGGCCAGACGGAGGCCTGGAGGGTCGGAAGGGCTCGGAGCTGGCGGGCAAATACAATCGATATCAATGCGTTAACTAACATGTTGCATTTCGGCGACATCGCGACGCTTTCGTGGCTGAAAGTTCCCGCAATGGTTGTGCCGAGGGCGCGCGTCGGCGCCGGCGAGTGTCGAATCAGTTGGCAGCGGGGATTGGGCAGGCCAAGCGACAGACGGCTGTCGGCCCGCTTCGACCGACGTCCCTACCGGGGCTCGACGGGATCAGCAGGCCTTGGGCGGCCTGCATCGCGAAATGCCGCCCCGGGGCTTCGGTCGCTGCGGCGAAGCCGGACCTCAGCAGCGGCGCATCAGGAGGTTCGGCGCTTGCGGCCGGCGAGCGCTGGATGATTCTCGCTCGCCGCCAGCGTGTCGTCGCGTCAGCGCAGCAGCTTGAACGCGTGCGGCGACCAGTCGTTGCGCGCGACGCCCGGAATGCACCAGAGCATGCACAACGGCTCGATTGCGCGCGCCGCCTCGACAGGGCCCATATCCTCCACGTCCCAGCCGAATTCCTCGAGCAGCCTCGCCGTCGTGCGCTTCGCCGCCGCATCGTTGCCCGCGATGAACATGGTCGGCCTTCCCAAGGAAAATTGCGGGTCGACCATTTGCCCCGCGCCGACGGAATTGAACGCCTTGACGAAATGCGCGCCCGGGTAGGCCTTCTGAAGGCGCTCCATCAACGAATTGGTCATGGTGGTGAATAACGTGAGGACGCCGTTGACGGGCGGACCGCCGCCGACCGGATTGGTGACGTCGATCACCGTCTTGCCCTTGAGAGCCTGGGCGCCGACGAGCTTGAGCGCATCGAGCGCCGCGGCGCCGGCGACCGCGAGCACGATCGTGTCGCCGAAGCCCGCCACCGCGGGGACGCCCATCACGCGCGCGCCGGGATTTTTCGCGGTCCAATCCGCGAGCTTCGCGAGGTCGCGGGTGCCGAGCGCGACCTCATGACCGTGTTTCAGGAAGCCGGCGCCCAGGGTTTGCGCGACGACGCCGGACCCGATGATCCCGATCTTCATCTGCGTCCTCCATCTCTAGGCGCGGTTCGTGGCGCCGGTCGAGGCGGATGTGGGGAGAGACGGCCGGGCGCGCAACCCGGCTCAGGCCTCGGCGTCGCCCTTCGCGCGTAGCTTGCCGACGATCCCCGTCGGCGCGAAGTAGACCGCAAGGATGAACATCAGGCCGAGCCAAAGGAGCCAGCGGTCGGGGTGGAACAGCCCTGGCAGCAGCGGCAGGCCGAGATCGGCGGCGCCGGCCGAGGCGCGGCCCATCAGCGCCTGAAGATAGTTTTCGGCGACGACGAAGAGCGCCGCCCCGATGATCGCGCCGTAGAGCGAACCCATGCCGCCGATCACGACGATGACGAGCACGTCGATTTGGATCGAGAAGCTCAGCGCCGTGTCCGGGCCGATGTAGTGCAGCCAGATCGCGTTGAGCGCGCCCGCGAACGTCGCGCCGGCGGCGGAGAGGCAGGTCGCGAGCGTGCGGTGGAACACGATGCGATAACCTAGCGCTTCAGCGCGGAACGGGTTCTCGCGGATCGCCTGGAGCACCCGGCCGAACGGCGAATTGACGACGCGCAGCAGCACGAGGAACAGCGCCACGCAGCAGGCGAAGACGAGATAGTAGCTCAGCACGCGCCCGCTGATCGAAAGGCCGAAGATGTCGCCCTTGACGAGCCTGAAGCCGGGCCGCAGCGCGTCGGGAACCTGGAACGAGCGTCCGTCTTCGCCGCCCGTGAACGAGGAGAGCTGCGAGGCGAGCACGTTGAAGGCGTAGGCGACCGCGAGCGTGACCATGGCGAAGAAGATCGACTGCACTCGCAGCGAGAAGAGCCCGATCGCCAGCGCGAGCGCGAGCGAGACGACGAGGCCGGCGACGACGCCGAGTGCGATGACGCCCCAGCCCGGGCCGAGGCCGTAAAGCGCCAGCGCGACGCCGTAAGAGCCGACGCCGAAGAACATCACATGCGCGAAGGAGACGATGCCGGCGTAGCCGAGCAGCAGATCGTAGGAGGCGGCGAGCAGCACATAGACGCAGATTGTCTCCGCGACGTTGAGCGCCTTGGCGCCGTGGAACAGAAAGGGCGCCAGCGCGAGCGCCAGCGCCAGCGCGATCAGCACGGCCCGCAGCGCGAGCCCGCGCGGCGCGGCGCCGGAAAGGATCATCATCGTCCGCCCACCGGATAGAGGCCGCGAGGTCGCCAAAGCAGCACGACGACCATCAGCAGGATGTTGGAGACGAGCGCGAGCTTGGGCGCAAGGAAGCCGGCGTAATTCGCAATCAGCGCGACGAGGATCGCGCCGGTGAAGCAGCCGCCGACCGAGCCGAGGCCGCCGATGATGATGACGATGAACACCAGCACCAACAGTTCGCCGCCCATCGAGGCGTGGACCTGGCCGCGGTAAAGCGCCCACAGCACGCCGCCGAGCCCCGCGAGCGCCGAGCCCGCCATGAAGACGCCGATGAACAGGCGATCGATGCGATAGCCCAATGCCTCGACCATCTCGCGGTCCTGCACGCCGGCGCGGATGAGGAGGCCGATCTTGGTGCGGTTGAGCACGAGCATCTGTCCGACGAATACCGCCAAGCCGACTATCGCGGCGAAGACGCGGTACTTCTCGACCGTCGCGTCGCCGAGGAGGAACGAGCCGCTGAGCGCGGCGGGCGTCGAGAGCGGGATCTGCTCGGGCCCGAACAGCGCGTAGAGCAATTGCTCGACCACGATCGAGCCGCCGATCGTGACAAGAATCTGCTTGAGATGCTGGCCGTAGACGGGCGCGATGAGCAGGCGCTCGAACACATAGCCGAAGACGCCGCAGGCGATCGTCGCCGCCGCCAGCGCGAGCGCCAGCACGGCGAGATTGACGAGAAGCGACGGGGATTGCGACCAGGCGACGAGCGGCACCAGAACCAGCGTCGCCACATAGGCGCCGAGGGCGATGAAGGCGCCGTGGCCGAAATTGAGCACGTCCATCATGCCGAAAGTGAGCGTCAGGCCCGACGCCATGATGAAGATCATCATGCCCATCGCGAGGCCGGCGGCGGTCAGCGTCACGAAGGTCGAGAGCGAGCCGACGAAGGGAAAGGCGATCGCGGCGACGATCAGCGGCGTCAACGCGGGGGTGAAGTCGGTTTTGGCGCGAGGCCGCGCGGCGCCGGCGTCGGTCGCGGTCATTGGTGCGAATCCAGGGAAAGGCCGAGCAGGCGGTTTTGCAGCGCCGTGTCGGCGGCGAGGTCGGCCATCCCGCCGGAATGGACGATGCGGCCGTTGTCCATCACGCGCACGACATCGCCGACCTCACGCGCGACGCGGAAATTCTGCTCGACCATAAGAATGGTGACGCCGGTGCGCTTGATCTCCTTGAGGCAGTCGATCAAGCCGCCGATGATCGCCGGCGCGAGGCCCTTGGTCGGCTCGTCGATCAGCAGCAAGCGGCGCGGCTCGATAATGGCGCGCGCGATCGACACCATCTGCTTCTGGCCGCCGGAGAGCGAGCCGGCGCGCGACAGCCAGAATTTTCGCAGCGCCGGGAAGAAGCTGAAGATCCATTGCAGCCGCGCTTCGTCCATCGGCCCGTCGCGCGCCGCCAGCACGAGATTCTCGCGCACCGTCAGATCCGCGAAGATCGCCATCGTTTCGGGGACATAGGCGACGCCGGCGCGCGCCACCGCGCTCGGCGCCAGCGCGGCGATCGACGTCGAGCCGAGCGTGATCTCGCCGCGCGAGGCGCGCCATAGGCCCATGACGGTGCGCAAAGTCGTCGTCTTGCCGGCGCCGTTGCGCCCGAGCAGCATCGTCGTCGCGCCCTCCGGCGCGTCGAAGTCGACGCCTTGGAGAATGTGATAGCGCCCAATGTGGGTGTGAACCCCGGAAAGAGCGAGGCGCACGCTCATGTCGCCGCTCCCTTGGCCACGCCGAGATAGGCCTCCTGCACGATCGGCGAGGCGATCACCGCGGCGGGTTCGCCGTCGGCGGCGAGGCGGCCGTTGTGCAGCACGATGATGCGGTCGGCGAGCGAGCGCACGACGTCCATCTTGTGTTCGACGAGCAGAATGGTTTTGGTTTTGTCCTGCTTGAGGCGCGCGATGAGGTCGAGCACGACGGGCGCCTCGTCGACGCTCATGCCGGCGGTCGGCTCGTCGAACATGAAGACATGCGGCTTGAGAGCCATCATCATGGCGACTTCGAGCTTGCGTTGGTCGCCGTGCGAGAGCGAGGCGACGCGCTGGTCGCGTTTGCTCACGAGGCCGACCTCCTCGAGCACCGCGGCGGCGCTGTCGATCAGATCGCGCCGCACCATCCACGGCCGCAGCAGGTCATAGTGGACCCCCGCCGTGGCCTGGGTCGCGAGGCGCACGTTCTCGATCACGCTGAGGCCGGAGAAGAGATTGGTGAGCTGGAAGGCGCGGCCGAGCCCCAGCCGCGCCCGCTGCGGCGCGCTATAGGCGGTGACGTCGACCCCGTTGACGAACACAGCGCCGCCGGTCGCCCGCAACTGGCCGGACATCAGATTGAAATAGGTCGTCTTGCCGGCGCCGTTCGGCCCGACGATGGCGGTGAGCTCGCCGGGACGAAACGCGCACGTGACCGAATCGACAGCCACATGACCGCCGAACCGGATAGTGAGGTTTTTGGTTTCGAGAGAGGGGGTCATGGGGGAGGATCGCTGGACGGGTCCCCTCTCCCCGCGCGCGGGGAGAGGGGACACTCCTCACCGCTTGTTGCGGATCGGGATGTCCATGTCCTCGATCTTGAGCTCGCGCACGAGCTCGGGGACCGCCCAGGCGACGTTCGGGTCGACCTTGATCTTGAAGGCGTACATCGACTGGAGCGCCTGGTGATCCTCCTTGCGGAAGATCATCGTCCCCTTGGGCGTCTCGAACGACATGCCCTCCATGGCCGAGATTAGCGCCTCCGAGTCGGTCGACTTCGCCTTCTCGACCGCGGTGACGACCGCCATGGCGGCGGAGAAGCCGCCGGCGGTGAAGAAGTCCGGCGGCGCGTTGAAGCGCTTCTCGTGCTCGGCCACGAGCCAGTCGTTGGCCGGATTCTTGGGGATGCCATAGTAGTAATAGGCCGCGCCCTCCATGCCGGGAAAGCGCTTGTAGGCGGCCAGCGCCGGCAGGATGTTGCCGCCGGTCGAAAGCTCGATGCCATAGCGGCCGGGATCGAGATCCTGCACCTTGCTCATCGGATCGCCTGCGCCGGCCCAGATCACCCAGATGATCTTGCGGCCCGGCTTGCCCTTGAGCGCGTCGAACAGGCGCTGCGCGACGGCGGTGAAATCGGTCGTGTTGGCGGGGGCGTATTCCTCGTCGACCAGGGTCGCGCCGGTCTTGCCGAGCGCCTGCTTGAAGGCGGCGACGCCGTCGCGGCCGAAGGCGTAGTCCTGCGCGAGCGTCGCGACATAGACGCCGGGCTTGCCGATCGCCACCGCGTTCGAGATCGCATCCTGCGAGGAATTGCGGCCGGTGCGGAAGATGTAGCGGTTCCACTTGTCGCCGGTGATCTGGTCGGCGACCGCCGGCTCGACGATGAGGATCTTCTTGTGCTCTTCGGCGACCGGCAGCATGGCGATGGCCGCGGCGGAGGAGGAGGTGCCGATGGCGATGTCGGCGTGGTCGTCCTCATAGGCTTCGGCGAGCGCGGCCTTGGCGAGATCGGGCTTCGACTGATCGTCTTTGAGGATGATGTTGATCTTGCGGCCGTCGACCTGCATCGTGCCTTTGGTCGCGTATTCGAAGCCGAGGCGCAGACCGGTCTCGGTCTGCTTGGCGTAGGCCTCGAGCGGACCGGTGCGGCCGTAGATCAGCGCAATGTTGAGGTCGTCCGCGCGCGCCGCCGCGGCGCCAACGAGGACGGCCGTCGCCGCCAGCAACACTTTGGAAAAAACGCTCATGGACTCCCCCCGCGCCGACAGCATAGCGCCTCGCGTCCGTCGCCGAGCGCGAAGCGGAAAACCGCAAGACCGGGAAGGCGCTAGCGCTCGCCCTCCCTGCTTCGCGGGGACCTAAGCATCGCGCGCCCGCCCGAGCAAGGGCAAAAAGGACGTTCTCGCCAGGATGAAACGCGGATGCGTTAAAGGCTCGCATCGCCCTTGCGCGCCGCCTTCCCGCCCCCTATAACGCGTCAGCCGTTCGCGGCGATGTCGGAGTGTAGCGCAGTCTGGTAGCGCACCTCGTTCGGGACGAGGGGGTCGTAGGTTCGAATCCTATCACTCCGACCACGATAGTCTCGAGAAAATCAATGAAATGAAGAGGCCGCCATTTGGCGGCCTTTTCATTGTGGAAGGAACTTCCTTAGGCGCGTTACGACGAGGATGCAGTCCGAGAGGCCGCGCCAAAGGCCGAAGCTGTGTTGCTGATCCGCCGCATGCTTCTGGCTACGGTGGCTCAAGGCCCAAGTGTAGACGGCGACATCGTTCGGGCTATGCGGGGCGAGGGGCCAACCGAGAACGCCGGCATTATGCGCGGCTATATCGAGGCGAGTGGGTGGGAGGCGTTGCGTATGGCCTGAGGCGTCTGGCCGTAGGTGCGCAGAAAACTGCGTCGCATCCGCTCGCGGTCGCCGAAGCCGGAACCACGGGCGATTTCCTCAACCGGCAGACGCCCTTGCTCGAGCATGTAGCGGGCTGCCTCGAGGCGAAGATTCTCGACGGCGCGAGCCGGCGATTGACCAGTTTCCAGTCGAAACACGCGAGTGAATTGCCGAGGGCTCAGCCGGGCCGCCTGGGCGAGGCGCTCGACCGTCAGGGGCTCGCGAAGGTTCTTCCTAGCAAAGGCGAGCGCATCTTGGACACGATCGCTTTTCGCGTCGAGCGCAAACATCGCAGAATGCTGGGACTGTCCGCCGGCGCGCCGATGATGCACCACCATCATCTTGGCGGTGGCTCGAGCGACATCGGCCCCCATGTCGCGTTCGACAAGGCCGAGGGCCATGTCGACGGCTGCGGTCATCCCGGCGGAGGTCCAGACCGGGCCGTCCTCGACGAAGATGCGGTCCATTTCGACCCGGACCTTGGGGAAACGTCGTGCAAGCTCTTGTGCCCACGCCCAGTGGGTGGTTACGCGCCGCCCGTCGAGAATCCCTGCTTCAGCCAGGGCAAATGCGCCAATGCAGATCGAGCCCACACGCCTCGCGTTCCTTTCGGCCTTGCGGAGGAACGTCAAAAGCTTTGGACTGGCTGGCGTAAGGGCAATGCCGGCTCCCACCAGCAGCGTGTCGAAGGGTTTGATGTCCAGAGGGTCCGTCTCTGTCGCGGCGCCGAACGAGTTTGGCACCAGCCCGCCGCTCTCCGAGAGAAGGCTGACGTCATAGAACTTTTCGCCAGCGATGAAATTTGCTGTGTCGAATGTGGCGAGCGCAGCGTAACTCATGAGGTGAAAGCCAGACGGAAGGATTAGCCCAACGCGGAGCATTGCCTACCTCTTGCGGGGGAGCGACGCTTCGCTCCTCGTGCTCCTGATCCGACTCCGACAATACGCCGTCGATCGTGGTGAAGGCCAAGTGGCTACGGGCGTGACCGTCGCGAACAAGCTTAGCGCGGTTTGCGGAGCTTCTCAACGCAGCATGGCGACACGATCGGCTTGCCGGGCTGTCGATCGGCGCGCCTCAGCAGCGCTGACGGCAGGGGCGTATCTCTTCCTTTCCGGCCCTCAGAAACTGGGTCGGGGGTGACGTTGCTCGCGACGCTCCCGTTCGGCGTGCTCGCCGTTCCTTTGCTGAGGCGGTTGCAAGGCGATGTTCAGTATTCGAACCACTGCGTCAGCGCGGCGTTCTTCTCGGCCGAATAGGGCGGGAAGAGGTGGTCGATCGCGACATCGGACGGCGAGATCAGCATCGCCTTTGCGTGCGTCAGCATGTCAAAGCCATATTTGCCGTAGTAGTGGCCCATGCCGGCTGGCCCGACGCCGCCGAAAGGCATCGTTTCGATAAATAGGTCGATATTGACCTGGTTGACCGCGCCGCCGCCGAAGGAGAGTTCGCCGACGAAGCGGTCGATCGTCTTCTGGTCGCGGCTGAAGATGAAGGCCGCCAGCGGATGCGGCGTCTGGGCGATCCTGCCGAAGGCCTCGTCGAGCGAGCGGTAAGTCAGGATAGGCAGAATCGGCCCGAAGACCTCGTCCTCCATGATGGGGTCATCCCACGAGACCGGATAGACGATCGTAGGATCGAGGTAGCGGGCCTGGGGATCGGATCGGCCACCGATGATCACCTTCGCCGGGTGGATCAGGCCAGCGAGGCGGTCGACTTCCCGCGCGCTGATGACGCGCGAATAATCGGGGTTCGACTTCGGGTCCTCGCCGAAGATCTCGATTAGCGCCGCCTTCGCCGCGGCGACGAAGTCCTCGGCGACGAACTCGTGCACATAGGCGTAGCCCGGAGACGTGCACCATTGGCCGCCCCAGGCCATCGCGCCCCAGGCGATCTTCTTGGCCGCATCCTTGATGTTGGCGGTTTCATCGACCAGCGCGGGGTTCTGACCGCCCAGTTCGAGGATGACCGGCGCCAGATTCTCGGCGGCCGCGCGCGCAACAATCTTTCCGGTGCTGGTGCTGCCGGTGAAAAAGATGAAGTCGAACGGAAGCTTGAGGAGTTCCGTGGTCTCTTCGCGATGACCCGGAACCGCTGCGACGGCGTCCGGCTCGAAATATTTCGGAACGAGGTCCATCAGCAGTGATGATGTCGCGCCAAGCGCCATGCTGAGCTTGAGAACGCAGCAATTGCCGGCCGCCAGCGCGGCGATCGCGGGCCGCAGCAGCAAGAGGAGCGGACCGTTAAACGGGCCGATGATCAGCGCCACCCCGTAGGGATCACGGTATATCATCCCGCGATGGCCGGTGGCCGCCAGCGCCCGTGGCACCGGCGCCTCGACTGGCTTCATCCACTGATCGAGCTGGCTCTTCTGAAACGCAACCTCGCGGACGCACGCCAGCGTCTCGAATTTCTGCTCCTGGCTGGCGGTCTTGAAATCCCGCCCGATCGCCTCCTGAAGCGCCCGCTCGTTGTCCGCCACGAGCCGGCTCATGCGGTTGAGCTGTTCAATCCGCCATTCACGGCTGCGCGTCACGCCCGTCGCGAAGTGGCGTTTCTGCCGATCGAAGAGCTCCTGAAAGGGATTCATGGCGTCACTCCTCATATTGGTGGATTGCCCTCGAATTGCTGAGCGCCCGGCACTGAAGGAATCCACGGTCGTCTCCGTCCCACGAACAGCTCGATCATCGGATGGAACCATTCGCTGCATCGATGCCGCCGGCCTTCACGAACATCAGATCGGGCGTGAGATCAGGTTCCGTCGTCAGCGGCGAACCGCAGCGCGGGCAATATCGACGCGCCACGTGAAGACCACTGGAACCATTATCGTTGAAGACGGCGGTTTCGCCTTCGAGTACGATCGTTGATCGTCTGATGACGATGATAGTTGAAAATGCGCTGCCCGATTGCGGTCGACACCGGTTGCAGTGGCAAAGACCGGTCGCGATCGGCGCCGCCGAGATTTTGTAACGGACGGCCCCGCACATGCATCCGCCCGAGAGCGAAGCGAGCATTTCTGGCGGATCACTCGTCATTTCGAGCCTCGCGCATGGCGTCATCCAACGCTCGTTGTGCGCTAGCCGCCCGCCGCAGGGTATCGACTGCTGCGAGAAGGCGTGAGGTCAAAAAAGCCTCCAAGTCGGCCATCGGCGTCGCGCGATTTTCGCAACACTGCCGCGTCGATGTCTCAAAGTGACTCAAATACGACCTTTTGACCGCGAAGGCGAAGCGTTAGCTTGTCCCTCCAGCAAAGCGGAAGGATGCGCCGTGGCTCGTACTTCGCCTGAACAGAACAAAGCGCTTGTCCGCGAAGCGTTCGATGCGCTCTTCAACAGGCGTGACTACGCTACGGCTGAGCGCTACTGGTCAGACCGATATATTCAACATAGCGCTCATATCGCGCCCGGTCGCGACGGGCTGTTCAAACTGGTTCGCTCACTGCCCGAAACGCTGCGGTACGAGAACCAGCTCATTCTTGCCGAAGGCGATTACGTCATCGCGCACGGCCGGTTCTCCGGCATGGGGCGGGAGACGGCCTGGATCGCCGCCGATGTTGTCCGCTTCGAAGACGGTAAGCTCGCCGAACACTGGGATGTGCTGCAGGACGAAGCGACGAAAGCCCAGTCGAAGAGCGGGCTCCCGATGTTCGGCGAGAATTTCCCGCATTGATTCTCCGTCTTCGGTTCAATGGGGAGAGGTCATGAAGCTTTCCGGCAACACTATCTTCATCACCGGCGGTGGCTCCGGGATCGGCCGCGGACTGGCCGAGGCTTTCCACAAGCTGAACAATCAGGTGATCATTTCCGGTCGTCGGCGCGGCCACCTCGATGAGGTTGTCGCCGCAAATCCCGGCATGGCGGCGATCGAACTGGACATCACTGATCCGGCCAGCATTGATCGAGCGGCAGTCCAGCTCATGCGCGACCATCCCGGCCTCAACGTCCTCTTCAACAATGCCGGCATCATGCTGCGGGACGAGGCCGCCGGACGGATCGACGACAAGCTGCTGGTCGATACCGTCACCACCAATCTGATGGGTCCGATCCGCATGAGTTCCGCGCTGATCGAGCATCTTAAGCAAAAGGACGACGCGGTCATTATCTATACAAGCTCGGTCCTGGGCTTTGTGCCACTGGTGTTCACGGCCGTTTATTCCGCGACGAAAGCAGCTTTGCACTCTTATGCGCTGTCGCAACGCTTTCTCCTGAAAGGTACGGGCGTTCGCGTGCTGGAAATGGTTCCACCCTGGGTGCGCACCGATCTCATGAACAGCCGCGAAGCTGAGCAGGCCATGCCGCTCGACCAGTTCGTTACGGAAGCGATGGCAGTGTTCGGCGCCGACACCGACGAGATCCTGGTGGAAAGCGCGAAGCCCTACCGCGCCAATGTCGGCCCCAACGAACATGCTTTCGTTGACGCCTTTAACGCCCGCATGCTGACGCTCACAATGGGCGGCTGAGGGCCGTCTGTCGCATCTGAGGCTCGGCGCCAGCCAATCCGGGCGTTGGCGCGGCGGACGCGATTGCTATCGAACAGCTTGGCGATCGTCGCCTCGCGCTCCTCAGTGCACCATTATGATAACACCCGCTTCCCTCTCCCTGGGATCGCCAGCCAAGCGCAAGCGGCCGCGCCGACCCCGCAGGTGGCAATGATCCATCCCATCGACCAGGGCGTGCCGTCGGCGAAAGCGCCCACGAGGCCGGCGGTCACGACGCCGGCGCCATAATGGATGGCTCCGACCAGCGCCGACACGGCTCCGGCGCGGTCGGGATAGCTTTCCAGCGCGCCGGCAATCGAATTGGCGATGATGAGGCCGGCAAGTCCGACATAGACGAAGAGCGGCGCGACGAGCCCTGGCAGTCCGACGAAACCGGTGCGCGCGTCGATCGCCACCACGACGCCCGCAACCGCGGCGCCGGCGGCCCCCACCTTGATCAATCTGCCCGCCCCCTGCCGGACCACGAGGCGCACATTGACGAGATTGCACACCATGATCCCGAGGATGCCGGCGCCGAACACGACGCCGTACCACTGCGCCGGCAGGTGGTAATAGTTGATATAGGCGAACGGCGTGCCGGAGAGATAGGCGTAGATGCCGCCGTAAAAGAAGCCGCCCACGCCGGCGAAGCCGATCACCCGGCGGGTGCGCAGCAAAAGGAGGTAGTTCGCCCATGCGCGTCCGAGCGGTTCGCGGTTGCGACGCTCCGGCGGCAGGGTCTCCGGCAACGTGAACAGGGCCGCCAGCGTCATCGCGCCGATGACCACGAGCAGCCAGAAGATCGCCTGCCACGAGGCGAAGCGAATGATCTGGCCGCCGACGAAGGGCCCGAGCAGCGGCGCGATCGCCATCACCGTCATCAGCGTCGAGAGCATCTGCGCCGCCCGGTGGCCTGCGTAGAGGTCGCGCACCATCGCCCGGCCCAGCACAACGCTCGCACAGGCGCCGATCGCCTGCACGATGCGCCAGGCGATGATCTGCTCGGCGTTGGTCGACAGGGCGCAGGCGGCGGAGCCGATCACGAACAGCGCGAGCCCCACGGCGACCGGCAAGCGGCGGCCGTAGCGGTCGCCGATCGGGCCCCAGAGCAGTTGGCCGACGCTGAAGCCGATCAAATAGCCCGAGAGCGTCCAGGCCATCGCGCCTTGACCGGAATGCAATTGCGCCGCCATGGTCGGCAAGGCCGGCAGGTAGATATCGGTCGAAAGCGCCGCGAAGGCCAACAATACGCTGAGGATCGCGAGAACCCGCAGCCCGATGTCGCCCGAGCTCCCGGTCGCATTCGGGGTCGAGACGTGGTCGGCCGCCGCCGCCACGGCGGTCCGGTCGATCGAAACCGCGTCTGAACAAGAATCCATTGACGTGACAGCTCCTGCGACGTGCCGGAGAGATCCCGGCGGCGTCGGCGTTGCGGCGACAATTCATCGCCGCCGAAACCATACGAGTGAACGGCGTGGCCGGGCGCGCTCAATTGGTATGGCTGCCATGAGCAATCCGTGAGGCCGCGCGGCCGTGACTTGAGGGTACGTCGATCTCGCCCCGACCAAACACGCTCTTTTCACAATGAGAGGCGGCGTGTTACTCAGCCTGCAAGCCGTTAGCAAAGGCGGTGCCGGGGCGACATTGGCCGTTTATGACGACATCGTTTTTCACATCGTGCGCGAGGCTGAGGCCGATTTAGAGGATCGACTGGCCGCCAATATCCTCTATTTCAACAGCGAAATTAGAATGAACGTTTTCCCGTGGTTTCGGGAAACGGTAGAGAGAATTTCGACGAGCGGAAAAAAGAAAGATGCTCTTGCCGTTGTCCTGACGACGCCGGGAGGTCAGGCCGAGGCAGTCGAGAAGCTTGTCGAAGTCGTAAGGCACCACTTTGAGCTGTTGTACTGCATAATTCCGGTCGCAGCGATGTCGGCAGGGACCATCTTCTCGATGGCCGCGGACAGGATATATATATGGATTATTCATCGTCGTTAGGACCTATCGATCCGCAAGTGCTGGATCGGGATGGGCGGTTCCTTGTTCCGGCGCTCGGACATCTCGACAAAGTGAATGAGATCATCGAGAAATCGCGAAATAATTCAATTACTCCTGTCGAGTTTGAATGGCTGATGAAGCAGGATCTAGCCATGCTTCGATTTTACGAGCAGGCACGCGATTTATCCGTCGCTCTGCTGGAGAAGTGGTTGGTGCAATACAAATTTAAGGATTGGTTAACGCACCGCACGCACAATCCGGGAGCACCGGTCACCGCAGACGAGAAACAGGCTCGCGCAAGGGAAATCGCGAAACTGTTATCCAACAACGTTCATTGGCACTCGCATGGGCGGATGATCGGCATGCAAACGCTCAAGAATAATTGCCGACTCGAGATCGATGATTTTGGGGCTGTTCCCGACCTTCAGAAAGCAGTGCGTCGCTACAACGACACCCTTTCGGACTATCTGACGCGATCCCAAATTCGGGCGTTTTTGTACAGTAGACTTGCAGTTTAAGGAGGCATCCATGGCACTCGCGGATGAGATTGAACGTCTTCGAGCGTATCCGGCCGGCGCAAGCGACGAATTCCGCGGCCAGATCGATCGTGTGCGGGAATTGCGCGAGCGTCTGAATTGGAGTTCTGCACCCTCAAGGGATCTCGGGGTCGATCGTTCAACGGAGCTGAGCCCGATACTCCGGCCAGCTATCCTGCGAAGCGTCGCAAACGACTGATTGGCAATCGCGAGATTGCGAGGCTCGCTACCGCGATCGCTAACTTTCGTTTCGATGCTCCCCGTTCCCTACGTCGCCGCCTCTACCTCTTCCGCCGATCTGCGGTGGCCGCTCATCACGGCGCCGGCGTCGCGGCGGTAGGCGAGGCACATCGGGGCGGCGATGAGCGAGATGGCGGTGACGACCAGGAAGGCCGCCGAAAAGTCTCCCGCGGTCGCATGAAGATGCCCGGCGACCAGCTTCGAGGTCGTCAAAGCGAGCGCGCCGGTGCAGATGCCGAACGACAGCATCAACTGCTGGAAGGTCGTGTAGAAACTGTTCGCCGAGGCGGTGCGCTCGCGGGAAATGTCGTCGTAGGCCACCGTATTGTAGGCGGTGAATTGCAACGACATCGAGAAGCCGCAGACGCCGAGCACGGCGAAGATGACCCAATGCGGCCACTCCGGGCGGAAGGCCGCGCAGACCGCGTACATCAGGCTGGAGAAGACGGCGTTCCAGATCAGCGTCGTGCGAAAGCCGAAGGCGCGCAGCACTGGCGGGGCCGCAGCCTTCATCCCCATGGCGCCGCAAGCGGTGGCGAAGGTCAACAGGCCGCTTTCGGCTGCCGACATGCCGAAGCTGATCTGCATCATCAGCGGCAGCAGAAAGGGCTGCGCCCCCTGGGTGATGCGCGTCAGCGAGCCTGCGACCACGGAGACGCGGAAGGTACGGTCGCGCATGAGGCTGAAATCGAGGATCGGCGTGACGCCGCGCAGCCGGCGGGAGTGGGCTACGTAGGCCCCGCCGCTCACGAGGCCGGCGGCGACGAGGCCGACCGCGAGCGACGTTTCGCCCGCGCTGCGGCTCAGCGTCTCGAAGCCGAACAGCAGGCAGGCAAGCGACACGCCGGAGAGGGCGAAGCCGACGACGTCGAAGCGCTGGCGGGTCTCAGAGCGCATGTTCTCGATGTAGAACCAGGCCAGGATCAGGCCGACGACGCCGATCGGGAGGTTGATATAGAAGATCCACCGCCAGTTGAGGTAGGTCACGATCAGCCCGCCGACCGGCGGCCCGAGGATCGGGCCGATCAGGGCGGGCACCAGCAGCCAGCTCATCGCCGAAACGAGGTCCCGCTTGGCGACGCTGCGCAGCAGCACGAGGCGGCCGACCGGGATCATCATCGCCCCGCCAGCGCCTTGCACGATCCTGGCGACGACAAGCAAGGTCAGGCTCGGCGCTTGAGCGCAAAAGATCGAGCCGGCGACGAAGGTCGCGATGGCGGCGGAGAGGACCGTCCGCGCGCCGAACCGGTCGGCGACCGCGCCGCTGGCCGGAATGAGAACCGCGAGGCTCAACAGATACGACGTCAGCGCGATGCTCATATGCGAGGGCGAGACGTCGAAATGCCGTGCCATCGTCGGCAGGGCCGTGGCGAGCACGGTCGAGTCGAGTTGCTCCATGAACAGCGAGCTGGCGATGATCAGCGCGGTGACGCGGTAGTCGGGTCTGTGGATTTCATCGGCTCGGCCGGCGGCCAATTCGGACATGGCGACTGCGTTTCCAAAAGCCGCGGAGGGCCTTGGGTCGATCAGGCGCGAGCAAACCCGTTACGGGTTGGGGCCGTTTCAGAACCGGTCAAGGGCGGCGGCGCGATTATCCATAGACCTGTTTGACATTTGATGAAACCGGGAATCAAATGTTAAGGCCGCCGAAAATTGCACCTCTGACCCTCGCCGAACGCAGGGGCCAGAGAACGGCCGCCGGCCTCTCCACACGCTACGGCCCGCCAAGCACCCTCTCGTAAACCTGCCGCACAGCCTCGCGCGTCTCGGCGATCGCGCCGCGCAGCGCCTCGAAATTCGGCAAGGCGGCCGCCGCGGCGATGCGGCGCCTGACCCCTTGCGTCGCTTTCTCGGGGTCGAAGGGGCCGGCGACGGCGAGGCGCATGATCTGGGTGGCGTCGGTATAGAGGCGATGGGCGTCGGCGAGCGTCTCGGCGTCGGCCGGCGTCAGCAGCCCTAGGGAGCCGGCCAGCGCAATGACGGCGCGAGTCGAGCCGCCGATCAGTTCGGGATGGCGGCTGGCACGGGCGAGCACGAGATATTGCGCGACGAACTCGATGTCGATCAGGCCGCCCGAGACGAGCTTGAGGTCCCAAGGGTCCTGGTCGCCCTTCTCGGCGGCGACCAGCTCACGCATCGCGTGGACGTCGCGCGCCACCGCGGCGGCTTCGCGCGGCAGGGCCAGCACGCGGGCGACGGCGGCGGCGATCTCGGCGGCGAAGGCAGGCTCGCCCGCCACCGCGCGCGCCCGCGTCAGCGCCATGCGCTCCCAGGTCTCCGCGTCCGAGGACTGATAGAGCGTGAAGGCGGAAAATTGCGTCGCCAACGGCCCCTTGCGCCCCGAGGGGCGCAGCCGGAGATCGACGTCGTAGAGCTTGCCCGCTTTGGTCGGCGCAGTGAGCGCGGCCAGCAGGCGCTGCATCAGCCGGGAATAATACAGCGCCGCGCCGAGCGGCCGGGCGCCGTCGGATTCGCCGGCGTCGGGGGGGAAGTCGTAAATGACGATCAGATCGAGGTCGGAGGCGGCCGTCATCTCGCGCGAGCCGAGCTTGCCCATGGCGAGCACGGCGATGCGGCCGCCGCGAATCCGCCCGTGGTCTTGCGCGAAGGCGTCGCCCACCCGCTCCAACAGCGCGGCGACGAGGCTCTGCGCAAGGGCGCTGTAGGCGCGGCCCGCCCGCTCGGGGTCGAGCGCTCCCGACAGGAGGCGAACGCCGATCAGGAACGTCTCCTCGGCGGCGAAGTCGCGGGCGCGGTCGAGCATGGCCTCGAAGCTCGTCGCGGCGTCGAGGAACTGCGCCACGCGGGCGGCGAGGCGCCCTTCATCGAGGCTTTCCCCGATCGCCGCGACCCGGCCGGGATCGATGGCGGCGTCGAGCACATGCGGGCGCGCCGCGACGACTTGCGCGAGGCGCGGCGCACTGCCGAAGAGATCGCCGAACAATTCGCGCACGGGACCGTTCGAGCGCAGGATCGACAGCAACTCGACTGCGCCGGGCATACGGGCGAGCGCGGCGTCGAAGGCCGCCAGCGCGGCGTCGGGATCGCCCGAGCCTGAGAAGGCGGCGAGCAGCGCCGGGACGAGATCGGTCAGCACCTCGCGCGCGCGGGCGCTGCGCACGGCGGGACGGCGCCCGAAATGCCAGCCGCGGATCGTCTCGGCGGCGGCTTCGGGCCGCTGGAAGCCGAGGCGGCGCAGCGTCGTCAGCGTGTCCGGATCGTCGGCGACGCCGGTGAAGACGAGGCTGCCGGCCTCCGAGCCCAAAGTCGGCGCGTCCTCGAACAGGCGCGCGTAATGTGTCTCGACGCGCTTGAGATGGCCGGTCATTGCGGCGACGAAGCGCTCGAGACGCGCGTAGCCGCAGAATTTGGCGAAGCGCGCGAGCGCGGCCGTCTCGAAAGGCAGGCGCTGCGTCTGCTCGTCCGCGACCATCTGCAAGCGGTGCTCGATCCGCCGCAGGAAGGCGTAAGCGTTGGTCAGATCGTCCACCGCTTGCGCGCTGACCCAATGTTCGGCGTGCAACTGCCTGAGCATGTCGAGCGTGCGCGCGCCGCGCATCGTCGGCCGGCGGCCGCCGAAAATGAGCTGCTGCGTCTGCACGAAGAATTCGATTTCGCGGATGCCGCCGCGGCCGAGCTTGACGTCGTGACCCGGCACCGCGACCTGCTCATGGCCGCGCACCGCATGGATCTGGCGCTTCATCGCGTGAATGTCGGCGATCGCGGCGTAGTCGAAATATTTGCGCCAGATGAACGGCGCGAGTTCGTCGAGGAAGCGCCGGCCGAGTTCGAGATCTCCTGCCGCCGGACGCGCCTTGATCATGGCGGCGCGCTCCCAGTTCTGCCCGAGCGTCTCGTAGTAGATGCTCGCGCTGGCGGTCGAGAGGGCGATCGCCGTCGCGGCGGGGTCGGGTCTGAGGCGCAGGTCGACGCGAGCCACGTAGCCGTCGGGCGTGCGTTCTTGCAGCAGACGGGTCAGCGCCTTGACGAGGCGCACGAACAGCGGGCTCGGCTCGACGCCTGCGGGAAGCGAGGCGGCGGCCGCGTCGTAGAGCACAATGAGGTCGACGTCGCTCGAGTAATTGAGTTCGCGCGCGCCGTGCTTGCCGAGCGCAAGCACGACGAGCCCGCAGCCCGTTTCGATCGCGCGCGCCTCCGGATCGAGATTGAGCCGGCCCTCGAGCGCCGCGCGACGCAACAGGAAGCGCAAGGCGGCGGAGACGGCGGCGTCGGCGAAACGCGTCAGCGCCTCGGTCGTCGCCTCCACGTCCCAGACGCCGCCGATGTCGGCGAGCGCGATCAGCAGCGCCGCTTCGCGCTTGGCGCGGCGCAGCGCCTGCATCAGCGCGTCTTCGTCCGTGTCGCGCCGCGCCGCGAGCGCCCCGAGCAGCGCGTCAAGGGCCGCTTCGGGCGGCGAGCGCAGCAGCCGAACGAGTCGCCGCGGATCTTCGCTCGCCAGCGACCAGAGATAGGGCGAATGGTCGGCGAGGCCGAGCAGCAGGTCGCCCGCGTAGCGCCGCGCCGCGATTGCCTGGAGATCCGCCGCCTCGGGCTCGGCGAGCAGCGCGTCGAGGCGGCGGCGAGCCTGGCTCGGCGCCGCGAGGACAGGCGCATCGACAAGGCGCTCGGCGAGCGGCCGGGTCATGCCGCCACCTTCGCCACCGGCGACGGCAGCGCCGGGGCGCCGGCCGGAAGCGAGACAGAGACTTTGAGCCCCGGCGCATTGTCCTCGAGCCGCACAGAGCCGCCATGCAAGCGGACCACGGCCGCCGCGAGCGACAGGCCGAGGCCCGAGCCGGAGCGCGAACGGGCGCTTTCGAGGCGTACGAAGCGCTGCACCGCCCGGCCGCGCTCAGCGTCTGGAATGCCGGGGCCGCGGTCGCCGACCTCGATCGTGACCATGTCGCCGTCGCGCCGCGCCGTCACGCCGATCTCGGGCCGGCTCGACGACGCCTCGCCCAAGTCGCCGGCGCCGTATTTGACCGCATTGTCGATCAGATTGGCGACCGCCTGGCCGATCAGTTCGCGATTGCCGACGATGATGAGGCCGCGGACCGCCTCGACCTTGAGCGCGGCGCCCTGCTGATCGGCGAGCGGCTCGTAGAGTTCGGCGACGCTGGCGACGGTTTCACCGACGTCGAACGCGCTCATGTCGGCGCGGTCGGCGCCCGCCTCCGCGCGGGCGATCAGCAGCAGCGCGTTGAACACTTTGATCAGCCCGTCCGATTCCTCGATCGTGCGCTCCAGCGCGGCGCGATAGGCGGCGGGATCGGCAGGGCCTCGCAACGCATCCTCGGCGTGGTTGCGCAGCCGCGTCAGGGGCGTGCGAAGATCGTGGGCGATATTGTCGGAGACCTCGCGCATTCCGGCCATCAGATCGCCGATACGCGCCAGCATGTCATTGAGGCCGCCGGCAAGGCGGTCGAGTTCGTCGTCCGAGCCGGAGACGGGCAGGCGCCGCGTGAGATCGCCGGCCATGATCGCGTGCGCCGACTGGTTCATGGCGTCGATGCGGCGCAGCACCCGCCGCGCAACGAACAGGGCGCCGAGCGCGGCGAGAGCGACGAAGACAATGAGCGAGAGCGCCATAGCGCGAATCATCACCGCGCCGATGCGGCCGCGGTCGGCGAGATCGTGCCCGACGAGCAGGCGGAAGCCGCCGGGAAGCTCGAAGATGCGCGCCAGCGCACGCCGGCTCGGCGCCGATTCGTCCGCGCTTTCGTAGATCGTATTGATGAAGCCGGAGTGATCGAGCGCGTCGGGCGGCATCTGCGCGACATTGCCGGCGAGCGGTTCGCCCGCGCTGTCGGTGAGAAGATAGAGCGAGGAGCCCGGCCGGCGCGAGCGCGCCTCGATGACAGCGCCGAGGCGGCGTATGCCGCCGATATCGTATTGCTCGGCGAGGCCGCTCGCTTCGGCGTCGATTGTCTGGCGCATCTCGTCGTCGACCAGTTTGATCACCTGCCAGGCGACGCCGGCGAGCACCAGGCCAGCCCCCACCGCGCTGAGTCCGAGAATGGCGAACATCAGCCGAAACGCCGTAGCGCGAAAGAGTTTAGCGAGCGCCGTCACGGATCATGTACCCCGCGCCCCGCACCGTATGCAGCATCGGCGCGTCGAAATCGCGATCGATCTTCGCCCTGAGACGCGAGACGTGGACGTCGATCACGTTGGTCTGTGGGTCGAAATGATAGTCCCAGACGTGTTCGAGCAGCATGGTGCGCGTGACGACCTTGCCGGCGTTTTGCATCAGATATTCGAGCAGGCGGAACTCGCGCGGCTGAAGGACGATCTCTTCGCCCGCGCGCGTGACTTTGTGCGACAGGCGGTCGAGTACGAGATTGCCGAGCCGATAAACCGTCTCCTCCGGCGCTCCCTTCGGGCTGCGGCGCGCCAAGATTTCCACGCGGGCGAGCAGTTCGGAAAAGGCGTAGGGCTTGGCGAGATAGTCGTCGCCGCCCGCCCGCAGACCCTTGACGCGGTCGTCGACTTGGCCGAGCGCGGAGAGGATGAGGGCCGGCGTCTCCACGCCTTGCGCGCGCAGGGCGCCGATCAGCGCCAGTCCGTCCATTTTGGGCAGCATACGGTCGACGATCGCGACATCGTATTGGCCCTCGTGGGCGAGATCGTAGCCGACGACGCCGTCGGCGGCGTGATCGACGCTGTGGCCGGCCTCGCGAAAGGCCTTCACGAGATAGGCGGCGGCGTCGCGATCATCTTCGATGATGAGAATGCGCATGGAAGACATATAGAGTCTCCCCGGTTTTTCACAAAAAAATGGCGGCAGGCCAGGGGGAGTTGGCCTGCCGCCCAATTCGCCGGATTGCGCTTAGCGGGGGGACTGGCGCACCCGGCGTATGGCCTCGCGTTGGGGGAACGAGGCCAAACTCGGTTCAGGAGGCCGATTGCGCCGGCAGCGCGAGGAAGCGCACCGCGTCGCCCGACTTGACGCGCAGCAGCACCGACTTGTGGCCGTCCGACTTCGCGGCGTCGATCGCCTCCGCGATGTCGCCCGGACGCGACACCGGCTTGCCGCCGGCCTCGATGATCACGTCGCCGGACTGCAGGCCGCGATCGGCGGCGACGCTGTCGGGATCGACCGACACGACGGTGACGCCGTCCTGGCCGCCGTGGGCCCGCTCGAGGCTGAGCCCCAGCTTGGCGAACGACGTCGGCTCTTCATGGTGCTGCTTTGCGGGCGTCTCCGCCATTGCGTCCTTGTCCGACGGCATCTCGCCGAGGGCGACGGAGATCGTCTGTTTCGAGCCGTTGCGCCAGATCGACAGCTCCGCGTCCTTCTTCGGGCCGAGCGAGGCGATCTTACGGGCGAGGTCGCGCGGATCGGCGACCGAGTCGCCGTTCACTGCCGTAATGACGTCGCCGATCTTCACGCCGGCGTTCGAGGCCGGCGAATTCGGCGTCTCCTTGGCGACGAGCGCGCCGGAAGCGTTCTTGATGCCGAGGCTGTCGGCGAGATCCGGCGTCACCTGCTGGATTTCGACGCCGAGCCAGCCGCGCGTCACCGAGCCGTTCTCCTTGAGCTGCTGCACGACGTTCTTGACGACGTCGCTCGCAATCGCGAAGCCGATGCCGACGCTGCCGCCCGAGGGCGAGAAGATCGCCGTGTTGACGCCGACAACCTCGCCGTCGGTGTTGAAGGTCGGGCCGCCCGAGTTGCCGTGATTGACCGGGGCGTCGATCTGCAGGAAGTCGTCATAAGGGCCCGAGCCGATGTCGCGGCCGCGGGCGGAGACGATGCCCGCCGTCACGGTGCCGCCGAGGCCGAAGGGGTTGCCGACCGCGATCACCCAGTCGCCGACGCGGGGCGCCTGTGAAGCGAAGTTGACGAACGGATAGGAGCCGCCGCTGACCTTCAGCAAGGCGAGGTCGGTCTTCGGGTCGGTGCCGATCACCTTGGCGGGCAGCGTCTTGCCCTCGGAGGTCGTCACCGTCACGTCGGTCGCGTGATCGACGACGTGGTTGTTGGTGACGATGTAGCCGTCGGAGGAAATGAAGAAGCCGGAGCCCTGGGCCATCGTCATGTGACGGTGGGGGTGCATCGGCGTGTCGCCGTCGCCATCGCCGTTGTCGTCAGGCAGGCCGAACTGCTTGAAGAAGCGGTCGAACGGGCTGCCCGGCGGGAAGTGCGGCATCCCCTGCGTCTCGACGTCGGCGTCGCCGCCGTCCGCAAGCTTGACCTTGACCGAAACGACGGAGGATTTCACGCGGTCGACCACGTCGGCGAACGACGCGGGGCCCGCGGATGTTTGCGCCGTTGCGGCGGCGGCGTGTCCAGGCGCGAACGCGCCATTCTCAAGCGCGGCGGCGCCGAGGGCGAAGAGGGCGACGGCGCCCAGCAGCGCGCCGCGCAGTGAACGACGAGATTTCGGGAGGGGTGAAAGCGACACGGGGTCCGACTCCATCTTGGAAGCGTTTCGCCCCGCCGAGGCGTGGCGGGATGGCGGGCAAGATGGCGCCGGGCGCCTAACACAGCGATGGCGCGAATGTGAAGGATTGGTAATGCGTCGCGTCCGCCGCCAGCGTCGCGTCTTGGCTCCGAGCCAGGCTCGAATTACGCGGCGGCGAGGTCCGGCGAGGGCGGCAGGAGGTTTTCGACGTCGAGGACGCCGATCAGGCGTCCATCCATCGCGATGACGCCGCGCAGGAACAGCTTGGCGGTCTCTGCCGCGACGTCCGGCGTCGGCTGAACCTGTTCGTCGGCCGCGGTGAAAATGTCTGACACGCCATCGACGAGAAGGCCGGCGACCTGTCGGCCGAATTCGACGACGATGATGGCGTGGCGAGCCGTGGGCTGCGTCGGGGGAAAGCCGAGCCGCACCGCCAGGTCGACGATCGGCAGCACGGCGCCGCGCAAATTGACGACGCCGAGCACGAACATGGGCGCGTGCGGCAGCGTGGTCGCCGGGGTCCAGCCGCGAATCTCGCGAACCGAGGTCGTGCCGACGCAGAACTCCTGCGCGCCGATGTTGAACGCGATCAATTCGCTGCCTTTGCCGGTCCCGACTTTCACGCGGTCGTTCATCTGCACACCCCTCGACGCCATGCTTAAATGTTGTGGACGCGTCAAACGGTTCGACGCGTCCGCGTTCGTCGGCTTCATGTTGCGCCGCCGACGACCCTTTGCTGGCGCAAGATGAAGAATGGGAGCTAAGAAAGCGTTCCCTGTGGGACCAGCCCGGCGCGCATTCGACCAAAGCCCGATGTCGAGTAAGGTCTCATCCTCGTTCTCTTGGCTTAAGGAGGCCACCTTGCCCCTCAATCAGCGCATCCTTCTCGACTCGCGCCCGACCGACAAAGTCTCGCCCGCCAATTTTCGCCTGTCGGAGGGGCCGATCGGCGAGCCGGGTCCCGGACAGGTGCTGGTCCGCCACCATTACCTCTCGCTCGACCCGTACATGCGCGGCCGGCTGAGCGACGCCAAGTCCTACGCGAAGCCGCAGGAGCTGGGCGCGACGATGGGCGGCGGGACGGTGGGCGAAGTCATCGCCTCGAACAATCCTCGCTTCAAAGCGGGCGACTTCGTCGTCGGGATGGGCGGTTGGCAGCTCTACGCCTTGAGCGACGGCCGCGATCTCAACGTCGTCGACGCCAAGACGATTCCTTTGCAGGCCTATCTCGGCGCCGTCGGAATGCCGGGCGTCACCGCCTGGTACGGCGTCAACAAGATCATCGCGCCGAAAGCCGGCGAGACGATCGTCGTCTCGGCCGCGACGGGCGCCGTGGGGGCTGTCGTCGGCCAACTCGCCAAGGTCGCCGGCGTGCGCACGGTCGGCATCGCCGGCGGACCGGACAAATGCGCCTATGCGACGAGCGAACTCGGCTATGACGTCTGCGTCGATCACAAGTCGCCGCGGTTCGCCGAGGCGCTCAAGGAAGCGCTGCCCAACGGGCTCGACGGGCTGTTCGAGAATGTCGGCGGCGAACCCTTCGCTCAGTGCCTCCGGCGCCTCAACGATTTCGCCCGGATTGCGATCTGCGGTCTGATCGCTTCTTACGAAGGGCCGCCGACCACTCTGCCGGACATGCGCATTTTTCTGGTCCGGCGGATCAAGGTCGAAGGGTTCATCGTCTCCGACCATCTGGACTTGTGGCCGCAGGCGCTCGCCGAGCTGGCCCGCCATGCAGCGTCTGGCCGGCTGCGCTGGCGCGAGACGATCCGGGATGGACTCGAAAGCGCCCCGCAGGCGCTGGTCGACCTGCTGCGCGGCGGCAATTTCGGCAAGTTGCTGGTCAAGCTAGTTTAAGGCTTACTAAATCTTGCGCTAAATTGAGTTGAACTCAATCGTCGGCCTCCCTATGCTCGCTGCATGAAGCTCGCCGAATGGCTCGCCCGCGAAGGCGTCAAGCGCAACGACTTTGCCCGCCGGATCGGCGTCTCGCCGGGAGCGGTGACGCAGATCTGTCGCGACGAGGGCGCTTGGCTCTCGCGCGAGACGGCGCAGCGCATCCTCGCCGAGACGCGCGGCGCGGTAACGCCGAATGATTTTCTCGACGCGGTTCCGTCGGATTGGGGAAGCCACATGTCGCATCATGTCAATCAGGCCATCGAGGCGATCGCGCGCGGCGAGATCGTGGTCGTCACCGACGACGACGACCGCGAGAACGAAGGCGACCTGATCATCGCCGCTTCGCTCTGCTCGACCGAGAAGATGGCGTTCATCATCCGCAACTGCTGCGGCATCGTCTGCGCGCCGTTGACCGCGGACGAAGCGCGCCGGTTGCATCTCGCGCCGATGGTGGCGATGAACGACGCGCCGCTCGGCACGGCCTTCACCGTCTCGGTCGACGTCAAGCACGGCATGACGACCGGCATTTCCGCCGAGCAGCGCGCGAACACCGTGCGTGCCCTCGCCAACGGCAATGTCGGCGCGAGCGATTTCGTCCGCCCCGGCCATGTCTTCCCGCTGATCGCGCGCGAGGGCGGCGTGCTGATGCGTTCCGGTCACACCGAGGCGGCGGTCGATCTCTGCAAGCTCGCCGGGTTGCCGCCCGTCGCGGTGATCTGCGAACTCGCCAACGACGACGGCACCGTGATGGTCGGGCCGCAGATCGAGGCGTTCGCGGCCAAGCATGGCCTCGCGCGCATCTCGGTGGCCGATTTGATCGCCTATCGCCAGGCGCGCGAGAAGCTGGTCGAGCGCGTCGCCACTTTCCCCGTCAAGACGCCGATCGGCGAACTCACGGGCTACGCCTATCGCACCACCTTCGACCCTGTGCTGCATTTCGCCTTCGTCCACGGCGCGATCGGCGATGGACGCGGCGTGCCGGCGCGCCTGCATCGCGCTGACATTCTCAGCGATATTTTCGGCGCGGGTGTGATTCCGCGCGTCCTCCAGCGGTTCAAGGAGGAGGGGCGCGGCGTGCTCGTCTATCTGCGCGACGGCTCGGCCGGCGTGCCCACCAATCTGAGCGGCGCGGAAGCGACGGATTCCGACACGACGCGGCAGGCGCAATGGCGCGAGGTCGGGCTCGGCGCGCAGATCCTGCGCGATCTCGACGTCTCCTCGATCCGCCTGCGCACCGGCAACCCCCGCAAATACGTCGGACTCTCCGGCTTCGGCATCGAGATCGCCGCAATCGAGGGGATCGACAGCTAAGGCCTTCCCGGCATCCTGGGGGACGCGCCGCGTGGCTCTTTTCGTCATGCCAGGCCTTTGTGCCGGGCACCCACGCTGAGCCGACAATTCTACCGTCATAGGGTCTTTGCGACGGCGCCGCGTGGATGGCCGGGACAAGGCCGGCCACGACGGTGTGCGTCAACCCATTTGCAAATGGCTCTAGCCCGTGCTGGCCTGCTATTCCTTCGGCTGCGTCGAGGTGGCGGCGGGCTCGGTCCTGCCGGAACCGACCGAGGCGATCGGCGCGCAGGCTTCGTCGAGCAAGGACTTCGCGTCGTCGTCGACCGGCAGATCCTGCGAAGCGTCCGGTCGCTCGATCAGGCTGACCGCCATGCGGCCGCCGCGGGCGAGGCCGCAGAAGTCGCGCACCGGGATCGCTATGCTCACCGGGCCGCCTGTCGCGTCGGCCTCGGCCCGGAACTGAGCGGCGCGCGTTTGTCCGCCGTTGGGATAGAACGTCAGCAGCAGGCCGGCGTGATGCGATCCGTCCGCCGAGTCGCGCGGCTGGAAGGTGGCGAGCACGGAGCCGCCGCCGCGACGATACGAAAAGGCGCTCTCGATCTTCCCCGGGCCGGCCAGCAGCGCCGCGGCGCTCTTGGCGACGAGCACCGAGACGGCCCCCGACTGCGCGTCGATCGGGTCGCCGCCAAGCCCGTTCGCGCCCTCGCTCTCGACCACCGGCGAGACGCCCTCGACCCGGATCGTGGCCAGGCGGGAACTGGCGAGCTCCTCGGGCGTGAGCCAGCGCACCTGGCGTTGCGGCGTGGCGAGCGTCAGCTCCATCACCGGCTCGCCGACATCCATTTCGGAGAAATAATCGGCGACGATGTCGACGACGCTGCTGTCGGCCGCGCGCTTGATCGTCGAGGTCGAACGGTCGACGACCAGCTTGCGGGAGACTTCCCATTTGAACCAGGCGATGCCGACGTAGCGCACTTTATAGGCGCGCTTGACGGTCGTCTTGCGCAGCACTTGCGTCAGTTGATGCACGCCGACGAACGACAGCGGACTGACGTAGCGCTCGACGCCGCCCGCCAGCACCAGCGTGCATGCGGAGGCGCAATAGGCGCCGGCGGTTTCCGCGCTGCCGCGCGCTTCGCCACATGAGAGCACGCTCGCGGGGCAGGCGGCGATCCGCGTATGGACGACGGCGACCGCGAGACGCTTGGAGCGGATCAGGCGCCCCATCGCCATCGCGTCCTCCACCGAGCCTCCGGCGGAATTGATGAAGATGGGCAGACGCCGGCCGTTGAGCGCGCCGACGACGCGCTCCAGCGCCTCGGCCGATCCCCTGACGATCTTGCCTTCGGCGGAAATCCATTCCGGACAATTCGGCTCGCACGCCGCGCCGCCGCTCATGACCCGCACGAAGCGCATCGGCGCCAGAGACGACGGCGTGGCGTGCGGAGTCGAGGCGGCTTTTTCGGACGCCGGCGCGGGACCGGCGGCGGCAAAAAACGCCGCGGCCGCCAACAGACGGAACATATGACCGATTGCTCGACGCGCAACGGCGCGAATGTGGCGAGCTTGGGACATAATGGCATTATCGCGGCGAACGTGCGAAGTGTCGAGCTTTTTTCCGCTGGTTTCCCTCACGCACGCCGCGTGCTAACGAGCCTGCCATGACACCTCGCATTGATCGCAAATTCGCCGCCCTCGGCGCTCAGAACCGGGCGGCGCTCGTCACCTTCCTCATGGCGGGCGATCCGGACGCGGAGACCTCGCTGGCGATCATCAAGGCGCTGCCCAAGGCCGGCGCCGACGTGATCGAAATCGGGATGCCGTTCACCGATCCTATGGCGGACGGTCCGGCGATCCAGGCCGCGGGCCTGCGCGCATTGAAGAGCGGCCAGACGCTGCGCAAAACCTTGGCGCTGGTGCGCGAATTCCGCGCCGAAGACGCCGACACGCCGGTCGTTCTGATGGGCTATTACAATCCGATCTACGTCCACGGGGTCGACGCTTTCCTGAGCGAAGCGCGCGAGGCCGGCGTCGACGGGCTCATCATCGTCGACCTGCCGCCGGAGGAGGACGAGGAACTGTGCCTGCCGGCGCTGAAGGCCGGCCTCAATTTCATTCGTCTGGCGACCCCGACAACCGACGATAAGCGCCTTCCCGCCGTGCTCGCAAACACCTCGGGCTTCGTCTATTACGTCTCCATCACCGGCATCACCGGCGCCGCCGCGCCGGAGGCGCCGAAAGTGGGCGAGGCGGTTGCGCGCATCAAGCGCCATACCCACCTGCCTGTCGCAGTCGGCTTCGGCGTCAAGGACGCCGCGACCGCGGCGATGATCGCGGCCACGGCGGACGGCGTCGTCGTCGGCTCCGCCCTGGTGGAGGCGTTGCGTGCGTCGCTCGTCGACGGCAAGGCGGGACCGGGAACGGTCGGCGCGGTGACCCGGCTGGTCGAAGACCTCGCGGCGGGCGTCCGCGGCGCCGCCCGTCCGGCGAGGGTGTGAGGGAAGGCGCCATGAACTGGATTTCCAACGTCGTTCCGCCGAAAATCCGCTCGCTGCTGCGGCGGGAGACGCCTGAGAACCTGTGGGTGAAGTGCCCGGAGAGCGGCCAGCTCGTTTTCCACAAGGATCTCGAAGCCAATCTGATGGTGGTGCCGGGCTCCGGCTACCATATGGCGATCGCGCCCAAGGCGCGGCTGGCGGCGCTGTTCGACGACGGGCACTACGACGAGTTGCAACCGCCGGAAACGCTGGCCGACCCGCTGAAATTCCGCGACGTGAAGCGATACGCCGACCGCTTGAAGGAGCATCGCCTCAAGACCGGATCGAGCGACGCGATCACGCTCGCGGTCGGCCGCATCGAGGGGCTCGCGGCGACGGTCGCGGTGCACGATTTCGCCTTTCAGGGCGGCACCCTCGGCATCGCCGCCGGCGAGTCGATCGTCGCCGGCATGACCGAGGCTGTCGAGCGGCGCACGCCGTTCATCATCTTCACCGCATCGGGCGGGGCGCGCATGCAGGAAGGCATGTTCTCGCTGATGCAGATGCCGCGCACCACCGTGGCGGTTCAGCGGCTGCGCGCCGCGAAGCTGCCCTATATCGTCGTGCTCACCAATCCGACCACCGGCGGCGTCACGGCGTCTTATGCGATGCTCGGCGACGTGCACATCGCCGAGCCCGGCGCTGTCATCGGCTTCGCGGGCGCGCGGGTCATCGAGCAGACCGTTCGCGAGCGCCTGCCGGAGGGTTTTCAGCGCGCCGAATTCCTCGAGGCGCACGGCATGGTCGACATGGTGGTGCCGCGTCCTGAGATGCGCTCCACGCTGGCGCGTGTGTGCAAGATGCTGATGAACGCGCCCGGCGAGCCGGCGGCGGCGTGAGCGGACGAGCCGGGAGCGCCGCATGATCCCTGCTGACGCGATCACCGCCCGATTCGCACCGCTGCATCCGGTGCGGATCGATCTTTCGCTCGGGCGCATCGAGCGGCTTCTGCGCGATCTCGGCTCGCCGCAGAAAACTCTGCCGCCGGTCGTCCATGTCGCGGGAACCAATGGCAAGGGCTCGACCGTCGCTTTCATGCGGGCGACGCTCGAGGCCGCGGGCAAGCGCGTCCATGTCTACACTTCGCCGCATCTCGTGCGCTTCAACGAGCGTATCCGGCTCGCCGGCGCGCTCGTCGACGACGAACGCCTCGCCGAGGCGCTCGACCGCTGCGAGGCGGTGAACGCAGGGCAGTCGATCTCGGTGTTCGAGATCGCGACGGCGGCCGCGCTGCTGCTGTTCAGCGAGACGCCCGCCGACGTCCTTTTGCTCGAGGTCGGGCTCGGCGGACGGTACGATGCGACCAACGTGATCGAGGCGCCGGCGGCGACGGTGATCACCCCGGTCTCATTCGACCATCCCGAATTTCTCGGCTCGACGCTCGACAAGATCGCCTACGAGAAGGCCGGCATCTTGAAGCGCGGCGCGCCGGCGATCGTCGCCGAACAGGCGGACGAGGCGCTGGCGGTGATCGAGCGCGAGGCGCTCAGGGTCGGCGCGCCGCGCATTGTCGCTGGGCGCGATTTTTTCGTGCGGGAAGAAAACGGGCGGCTGATCTTCGAGGATAACGATGGCCTGCTCGACTTGCCGCTGCCGCGTCTCGTCGGGCGTCATCAGCACGGCAACGCCGCGGCGGCGATCGCCGCATTGCGGGCGATGGATCCCTCGCTGCCGAACGAGGCCTTCGAGCGCGGTCTGCTGAACGCCGACTGGCCGGCGCGCTTGCAGCGCTTGCGCAGCGGCCCGCTGGTGGCGCTCGCCCCCGCGCACGCGGAAGTGTGGCTCGACGGGGCGCACAACGAGGCCGGCGGTCGCGTGCTCGCGGCGGCGATGGCGGATTTCGAGGATCAGTCGCCGCGCCCGCTGGCGCTGATCTGCGGCACGCTGATGACAAAGGACACCGCCGCCTTCCTCCGCCATTTCCGCGGCCTCGCCCAGGAGACGCTTGCGGTGCCGATCGCCCGGGAACACTCCGGCCGTTCGGCCGAGGAGGTAGCGGCGATCGCACGCGAAGCCGGCCTCTCCGCAGCCGCCTGCGACAGCGTCGCCTCGGCACTGCGTTTTCTGGCCGCGCGCCAATGGCCCGTCCCGCCCCGCATCCTGATCGCCGGGTCACTGTATTTGGCGGGCATGGTGCTGGACGCGAACGACTCGCTGCCGCGGTAGCTAGTTCCGGCACTACGGCTTGCACTGAGAACGGTTGTCTCGAGCCGTGCCCGTCATGGCGTCGGCGTGCAAGCGGATGCATGGGTTGCTTCGCCGCCGCGCTCCTCGCAATGACGTCGAGGCGCGCGACGGGATCTGCGGCCGTATTGCGAACTGCGTAGCAGGGGGGCGCGGAAGCGGCCCCTCAATTCTCGATATGCGCGGGGTCCTTGGCGCCGACCGTTGGCGTCTGGCCGTGCAGCAGGTTCACCGCGGCGATCAACTGGGTGTCCTGCGCGGTATCCGGCGGCACATAGGCCTCTGAGCCGGTCTTTTCGTCGTCGCCGTTCTTGAGGTGGCCGAGAAGCGAGGCTTCGCCGCGGCTGTCGACCTTGCCCTTCAGATCGTCGGGGATGTTTTCCCTGACCTTGATGTCCGGCTCGATGCCTTTGGCCTGGATGGAGCGGCCGGACGGCGTGTAGTAGCGCGCCGTCGTCAGCTTGAGCGCGCCGTTGTCGCCGAGCGGCAGCACGGTCTGAACCGAGCCTTTGCCGAACGAGCGGGTGCCGATCAGCGTCGCGCGCTTGAGGTCCTGCAAGGCGCCGGAGACGATCTCGGAGGCCGAGGCGGAGCCGCCGTTGATGAGGACGACCAGCGGCTTGCCCTGCGACAAATCGCCGCCGGCGCGAGCGTTGTATTGCTGCACCTGGTCGGCGCTGCGTCCGCGCGTCGAGACGATCTCGCCGTGATCCACGAAGGCGTTGACCACCTCGATCGACTGGGTGAGCAAGCCGCCGGGGTTGTTCCTGAGGTCCAGGATGTAACCCTTCAGCTTGTCGCCCGGATCGGAGCGGAATTTGGCGATCGCCTTCTGCACGCCGTCGAAGGTCTGCTGATTGAACTGCGTGATTCGGATGTAGCCGATGTCGCCCGCTTCAACCCGCGAACGCACGGGCAGCACCTTGATGATTTCGCGGACGATCGTGAATTCGCGCGGCTCCTTGGCGCTGCCGCGAAGCACCTTCAAACGGACCGTCGATTTCGCCGGGCCGCGCATCTTGTCGACCGCCTCCTTCAGGCTGAGGCCCTTGACCGGCGTGTCGTCGATGCCGATGATCACGTCGCCCGACATCATCCCGGCGCGCGCCGCTGGCGTCTCGTCGATTGGGCTGACGACGCGCACGAGGCCGTCTTCCTGCATGACCTCGAGCCCCAGGCCGCCGAATTCCTCGCCCTTCATCGTGGTCTGGAAGTCGTTCAGCGCCTTGGCGTCGAGATAGCTCGAATGCGGGTCTAGCGAGGTGAGCATCCCGTTGATCGCGCCGACGACCATTTTGTCTTCGTCGGGCTTGTCGACGTAGGCGTCTCTGACCTTGTCGAAGACGTGCGCGAACAGCGTCATCTCGTCCGTGGGAGAGGTGGCGGCGGGCGCCGGGCCGCCGCCGACATAGGCGACGATGAGGGCGCCGCAAGCGACGCCCAACGCCAGATATGAGATTCCCCGCGGCATGGCGGCGATGTCCTAAAAAGACTGTGTCAGTTGGGCTGGGCCCCGTCAGGCTTCGGCGCGGGCGCCGGCGCTGCTTTCGGGGTGTCCGCGGGGGCAGGCGCAGCAGCAGGCGCTGGCGAAGGCGTCGCGCCGGTGTCCGTCGGCGCCACTGCCGCATGCTTGACGCCATGCAGCAGGTCGACGGCCGCGATCAGCTGCTTGTCGTTCTTCGGATCGGGCGGCACGTAGGCCTGGGAGCCGCTCTTTTCGTCAGTACCGTTCTTGAGATGACCCTTGAGCGAGGCTTCGCCCTTGGTGTCGTCCTTGCCCTTGAGATCGTCCGGAACGTCCTCGAGGATCTGGATGTCGGGCTCGATGCCTTTGGCCTGGATGGAGCGTCCCGAGGGCGTGTAGTAGCGCGCGGTCGTCAGGCGCAAGGCGCCGTCCTGGCCGAGCGGCATGATGGTCTGCACGGAGCCCTTGCCGAACGAGCGGGTGCCGATCAGGGTCGCCCGCTTGTGATCCTGCAGCGCGCCGGAGACGATCTCCGAAGCCGAGGCGGAGCCGCCGTTGATCAGCACGACCATCGGCTTGCCGCCGGAGAGGTCGCCGCCCGGCCGTGCGTTGAACCGCTGCGCGTCGTCGGGGTTGCGTCCGCGCGTCGAGACGATTTCGCCCTTGTCGATGAAGTCGTTCACGACGTCGATCGACTGATCGAGCAAGCCGCCAGGATTATTGCGCAGATCGAGGATGTAGCCCTTGAACTTGTCGGCGGGGATGTCGGTCTTGAACTTCTCCATCGCCGCCTTCAGCCCGTCCGCCGTCTGCTCGGTGAACTGGGTGATTCGGATGTAGCCGATGTCGTCGCCTTCGACATGCGAGCGCACCGACTGAACCTTGATGACGTCGCGGACGACCTTGAATTCCTTGATGTCCTTGTTCGCGCCGCGTGCGATCTTGAGCTTGACCGCCGAATTGATCGGGCCCCGCATCTTGTCGACCGCCTGGTCGAGCGTCAGCCCTTGCGTGGATTCGTCGTCGATCCCGACGATCACGTCATTGGCGAGAATGCCGGCCTTGGACGCGGGCGTGTCGTCGATCGGGCTGACGACCTTGATGAGACCGTCCTCTTCCGTCACCTCGATGCCGAGACCGCCGAACTCGCCTTTGGTCTGCACCTGCATCTCGCGGTACGCCTTGGCGTCCATGTAGCTCGAATGCGGGTCGAGCGAACTCAACATGCCGTTGATCGCCGCCTCGATCAGCTTCGTCTCGTCGGGCTTGTCGACATAATCGTTGCGGATCTTGTCGAAGACGTCGCCGAAGAGGTTGAGCTGACGATAGGTGTCCGCAGCCGCCGCGTAAGCGCTCTGGCTGACAGCGGAAAGCGCCGACGGGCCGAATCCGGCGCCAGCGGCGCCCATTGCGATCCCCAACGCTAAATAGGAAACCTTGCGTATCATCCACGCGCCTTTTCGATGTCTGACTTCGCCCACCACGGCCCCGGATCTATCGCGGCTCCGTCCTTCCTCAACTCGATATAAAGAACGGGTTGAGTGGCGCCAATAGCGGCAGCCGCTGCGGTTCTTATTGATCCGTCGCCCATGACGGCGACGGGTTCTCCAGCCAGTACGAACTGACCGGCCCTAACGTTCGTTCGATCCATGCCGGCCAGCGTCACAGTGTAGCCTCCGCCCGCATCGATGATCAAGAGTTGTCCGTAAGACCGATATCGGCCAGAGAACTCGATCGCCCCATCCACCGGGGAGGAGACCGTCGCGCCGGGCGGCGTCGCGATCGACACGCCCTTTTCGGGGCCGCCCGAGAGATCGGTCGAACCGAACGTCTTTACCATGGCGCCGGCGACAGGAAGCGAAATCAAGCCTTTCGCCTCGCTGAAGGCGACCGCCGGCTTGAGGCGCGCCGGGTCGGCGCCGCGCGTCGCCGCCGCTTTGGCCGCGATATCGGCCGCAGCCGCCTGATCGGCGCTCGCCGCCGCGCCGGCCGCCGCCTCGGCCCGGGCGATCAAATCTTTGAGAGTGGACGCCTGCTCGGCAAGCTGCGCGTCGCGCTCTTTTTGCGCGGCGAGCGCCTGCTCGGCGGTCGACAACGATTGCTGGCGCGCGTCGATGAGCGCGGTCAGACGCGTCTTCTCGCCCGCAAGATCGGCCGAGTGTGCGGCGAGATCGTCGCGCTCCTTGCCGATCGAGACGCGCAGCGCCGCCAGCTGATCGAGGTCCTTGCGCAGCGCTTCGGTCTCCGCCTTCAGCTCGCTCACGGTCGAGCCCAGCAGCGTCGCCGCGCGAATCGCCGCGCTCATGTCCTGCGGGCGGACGAGGATGGCCGGCGGCGGATTGGCGCCCATGCGCTGCAGGACGGCGAGGACGTCAGCGATGACGCCGCGCCGGTTGTCGAGCGACTTGGCCAGCGCGTCGGCGCTCGTGTTGAGGCCGGCGAGGCGTTCGTTGGCTGCGGCGATTTGTCGCTCCGAATCCTGAACCTTGGCGGTGGTGTCGATCAGCGCCGCGGTAAGGCGGGCCTTGTCGGCGCGGAGAGATTCGAGGTCGGCTTCGATGCGCCGGCGCTGCTCGTCGGAGGCGCGCATCGTGTCCTCGACGCCGCGCAGACGCGTCTCCTGATCGGCCTTGTCGTCGGGCTTGGGGCCGGCATTGTCGGGATCCGCTCGCGCGATCCCACACGCCAATAGGGCCGCGACGCCCCACGCCAACGCCCGGCTTGCTCCTCCAGCCATTCGCATTCAAGTTCGCCATCGCCGATCGCGCCTAACCGGAAGGCGCCGAATCTTTGCGATTCACTGTCGATGATACGGGTGGCCGCCGAGAATGGAAAGCGCTCGATAGAGCTGCTCGCTCGCCATTGCGCGCACGAGCTGGTGCGGCCACGTCATCGCGCCGAAGCTGAGAATCGTGCGCGCCTGCCCGCGAAGCGAGGGATCGAGCCCGTCCGGCCCGCCGATCACCACCGCATAGGCCGGCGCCGCGCCGTCGCGCGCTTTGCCGATTTCCGCCGCCCACTGCACGCTGGTCATCGCGCTCCCGCGCTCGTCGAGCAGCGCGAGCCACGCGCCCTTGGGCGCGGCGGCAAGAATCGCGCGCGCCTCCTCGGCTTGGCGATCCTGAGCGCGGCGCGCGCGGCCCTCGTCGACCTCGCGCAATTCGACTTCGGCGATGCCCTGCGCGCGCGCGAGGTCGGTCAAGCGCTTGAAATAGCGCTCGAACAATTCGCGCTCGGGACCGGATTTCAATCGGCCGACGCCGATCAGCGTCAGGCGCACTAAGGCCGCCTAGCCGGATCGCGCGACCTGCGCCTCGCCGGGCCGGTCGGCGCTCCAGACCTTCTCGAGGTTGTAGAACTGGCGCACGTCAGGCTTGAAGATGTGGACGATGGCGTCGCCGGCGTCGAGCAGCACCCAGTCGCAATTGGGCATGCCCTCGACCCGAGGCGCGGGATAACCGGCCTCTCTGCACGCCCTGATCAAATGATCCGCGATCGCGCCGACATGTACGGTCGAGCGGCCGCTGGCGATGATCATGACGTCGGCCAGCGTCGTCTTGCCCGCAAGGTCTATCGAGACGATGTCCTCGGCCTTGGAATTCTCCAAGCTCCCAAGGATTGTGCGGGGAAGCGCGTCCTCCTTCTCCGGGGACGGGCTGACGACGGTCTTGCGGCGTCGCGCCGCAGGCTTGTCGGACGTCAGGGTCAGTGTCGCGGTCCTTTCGCTGATTCGGGCAGAGTTCAACTAAAGATGATCTGTCCATGCCAAGTTTTCAAGACGCGGCCTGCGACGCCGCTTCTCCCGGGGAGGCAGCCTGACGGAGTGCGGTCGAGGAGAGTGGCGAGCGCGGCCCGTGCAGAAACAGGAAGGCCGGGGCGGGCGCCAGAGCGAACCGGGCGGCCATCAATTCCGGTCGGCGAAACCGCGACAGCGCCGCGCCGGCGGGGCTCGCGAGCGCGCGCAGCGTCGATCCGGGGCGGTCGACCACGAGGATGGGGACGAGGGCGGCGATGTCCCGCCAGCGCTTCCAGCGGTGAAACTGGCTGAGATTGTCGGCGCCCATGATCCAGACGAAATGGACCCGCGGGGCGCGCCGCTTCAGCCAGAGGATCGTCTGGTAGGTGTAGCGCGCGCCGATCTCAGCCTCGAAGCCGGTGACGGAAATGCGCGGATCGCGGGTCAGCCGGCGCGCCGCCTCGATGCGCACCCGCATTTCGGCGAGCGCGGAGCCGGCTTTGAGCGGGTTGCCAGGGGTCGCGAGCCACCAGAGGTGATCGAGGCGCAGGCGTTGCAGCGCGAGCTGCGAGATGAGCCGATGGCCGTCGTGCGGCGGATTGAACGAGCCGCCGAGCAGGCCGATCGTTTGCCCGTCCCCGAACGGCGGCAGGCGAGCGGTCATCGAGCCGCCTGCTCGGCGAGCAGTTGGGCCTGCCGGTCGGCGGTCAGCGCGTCGATGATCTCGTCCAGCCCTTCGCCCTCCATCGCCTTTTCGAGCGAATAGAGGGTCAGGTTGATGCGGTGGTCGGTCACGCGTCCCTGCGGGAAATTGTAGGTGCGGATTCGCTGCGAGCGATCGCCGGAGCCGACCTGGGACCGCCGCTCCTGCGCCCGCTCGTCGCTCGCCCGCTGGTTTTGCGCGTCGAGAATGCGCGAGCGCAGCAGCGCCATCGCCTTGGCGCGATTGCGATGCTGCGAGCGCTCTTCCTGCATCGCAACGACGACGCCGGTGGGAAGATGGGTGATGCGGATGGCGGATTCGGTCTTGTTGACGTGCTGCCCGCCCGCGCCGCTCGAGCGCATCGTGTCGATCTTCAGGTCGGCATCGTTGATGACGAAGTCAATTTCCTGGGCCTCCGGCAGAACGGCCACGGTGGCCGCCGAGGTGTGGATGCGGCCTTGCGTCTCGGTGGCGGGGACGCGCTGGACCCGATGGACGCCGCTTTCGAACTTGAGGCGGGCGAACGCGCCGCGGCCTGCGACCTCCGCGACGATTTCCTTGTAGCCGCCCGCCGTTCCCTCGCTGACGGAAAGGATGTCGACCTTCCATCCGCGCGCCTCGGCGTATTTGACGTACATGCGAAAGAGGTCGCCGGCGAACAGCGCCGCCTCGTCGCCGCCGGTGCCAGCGCGGACTTCGAGGATGACGTTGCCCTCGTCCGCCGCGTCTTTCGGCAGCAGCGCGATGCGAATTTGCTGCGCCATCGCCTCGGCGTCCTCGGCCGCGCGCTCGCGCTCGGCGCGCGCCATGTCGCGGATTTCCGGATCGAGGCCGGCGTCCTCGAGCATCGTCTCGAGGTCGGCCCGCTCCTTCTCCTTGGCGCGCCACGCCTTGATCGCCGCGACGACGGGATCGAGATCCGCGAGTTCGCGCGACAGGGTGGCGTATTCAGGCCCGCCGACCCCTTCGGTCAAGCGCGCGCCGATCTCTTCGTGGCGGCGCAGGATGATGTCGAAATTGTCGTTGGCTGGCATGTCTGACGCAAACAATCGAAGCGGGGAGGGGAACGAACGGAAAGAGGCGTCGCTAGAGACGCACGCCGAGGCGCTCGGCCAGCGCCAGCAGCGGCTCGCGCAGCGACGCCTGGTGGGCGTGTGCGGCCAGCATGGCGTCGACCTCCCGCGCCGCCGCCCCGGCGTCGAGCGAGAGGACCATCGCCTTCATCGGGCCGATCGCGGTCGCCGCCATCGAGAAATGCCGGTACCCGAGGGCGATCAGCGCCATCGTCTCGAGCGTACGCCCGCCCATCTCGCCGCACAGCGTGACGGGCGTCTGGCTCCGGGCGCCCGCGTCGGCGATTGTCCGCAAGGCGCGCAGGAAGCCGGGCGAAAGCGCGTCGAAACGGCCGGCGACGCGCTTGTTGTCGCGGTCCGCCGCGTAGAGATACTGCATCAGGTCGTTCGAGCCGACCGAGATGAAATCCGCGCGTTCGGCGATTTCATCGAGCTGCCAGAGCAGCGCGGGCACCTCGATCATCAAGCCGAACTTGATGTCGCGCGGCCGCTCCCGGCCGCAGCGATCGGCGAACTCGATCTCCGTCTTCAAGTGATCGCGCGCGGCGAGAAACTCGCTGATCGTCGACACCATCGGGATCATGACTCGCAAGTCGCGTCCGGCGGCCGCGCGAAGCATCGCGCGCAGTTGCGTGCGCAAGAGCGCCGGCCGGTCGAGGCCGATGCGGATCGCCCGCCAGCCGAGCGCCGGGTTCTCTTCCTCCAGGCCCTTCATATAGGGCAGCACCTTGTCGCCGCCGATATCGAGGGTGCGGAAGGTGACGGGGCGCTCGCCGACGGCGTCGAGCACCGAGCGATAGAGCGCCTCCTGCACCCCGAGGCGGGGAAAGCGCGAGGCGAGCATGAACTGGAGCTCGGTGCGGAACAGCCCGATCGATTGCGCCCCGGCCTCCTCGAGATGCGGCAGGTCGATCAGCAGGCCGGCGTTCATGTGCAGACCGATCTCCACGCCGTCGGTCGTCACGGCCGGGATATCGCGCAGCGCGCGGTACTGGTCCTGCCGGCGGGCGCGCAGCCGCGCCTTTTCCGCGTAGGAGGATTCGACGTCCGGCGGTGGGCGGAGCTGCACCTCGCCGGTGAGGCCGTCGACGATGATCGCGTCGCCTTGTTCGACGATCTCGGAGATGTTGGCGATGTCGCTGACGACAGGGATCGACAGGGCGCGCGCGACGATCGCGATGTGGCTCGAGGCGCCGGCCTCTTCGAGCACGACGCCGCGCAGCCGGGCGCGGTCGTAGTCGAGCAGCGCGGCCGGGCTCATCGAGCGCGCGACGAGAATGGCGTTCTCCGGCAGTTCCTCGGGCAGCAGAACGAGGCTTTGCCCGGCAAGCTGATGCAGCAGCCGATTGGCGATGTCGGTGAGGTCGTGCAGGCGGTCGCGCAGATAGGGGTCGGTCTGGCGTTGCAGCTTGGCGCGCGCGTCGTTCTGCACCCGCTCGACCGCGGCCTCGGCGGTGAGGCCGCTGGTAACCGCCTCCCGCAGCCGGCGCAGCCAGCCGCGATCGTGGGCGATCATCCGGAACGCTTCCAGCACCTCGCGATGCTCGCCGTTCACGCCGTCGTCGCTACGGTCGATCAGTTCGTCCACCGAGGCGCGCATCCCGCCGATCGCAGTCTCCAGCCGGCTGATCTCCTGCCCGACGTCGTCCGCGACGATCTTGGAGACATTCACGCGCGGCTGGTGCAGCACGACATGGCCGAGGCCGAGCCCTTCGGCGATCGGCGCGCCGATCAGGGACATCGCGCGGCGCACGGCGATCGGCGCGCCCTGGCCGGAGATCGACTGCAATTCGCCGGAGGCGATCATTTCCGCGAGCAGCATCGCGGTCGTTTGCAGCGCCTCGATCTCCTCCTCGGAATAGGTGCGCCGCGCGCGGTTCTGAACGACGAGCACGCCGAGGATCGCGCCGCCGCGCAGCACGGGGACGCCGAGGAAGGACTGATAGATCTCTTCGCCCGTTTCCGGCTTGTAGGAGAAGGAGGGGTGGTTCTGCGCGTCCGACAAGGCGAGCGGCTCGGCGGTGGCGGCGATCAGGCCGACGAGGCCCTCGCCGGGCCGCATGGTGGTCAGATGCACCGCCTCGCGATTAAGGCCTTCGGTCGCATACAATTCAAGCGGACCATCGGCGCGCGAGACGTAAAGCGAGCACACCTCGGCGACCATGTTCGAGGCGATCAGAACGACGATGCGATCGAGGCGCGCCTGGGCGGTGACGGGCTCCGCCATGACCTCGCGGAGCCGTCGCAGCAAAAGTCGCGGTCCGCCGGGCGCGCGCATTAAAAGTATCCCTAAACCGTCCTATGCGAAACGCACGTTGTCCACGCTGCCGCACGCCGCGCCCGCGCTCGCGATCACACGGGCATCAGCCCCTCGCGCTCTTTGAAGGGGTATAGCGAATGACTTGCCTAGGCGGCAAGGGCGACCGGACAAGGCGGCGTGGGCCAGCCGTTCAGGGCGTGTGCAGCAGCGCCGCGGTCGTCGCCGCGCCCGCCGCGCGCTTGGCGAGAACCTCGTCGAGCCAGTCCGGACGCATCTCCGGCACCGAGGACAGCAGGAGTTCGGTATAGGGGTGATAGGGCGGCTGGAACACGGTCGCGGTATCGCCGCTGGCGACCACGCGCCCCTTGAGCATCACCGCCACCTTGTTGGCGATTCGCTTCACGGTGCCGAGATCGTGCGTGATGAAGAGGTAGGCGACGCCCAGTTCTTCCTGCAGCTTCTTCAGGAGGCGAAGTATCTCCTCGCCGACGAGCTGATCGAGCGCGGAGGTGACCTCGTCGCAGATGATGAGGTCCGGCTCGGCGGCGAGCGCGCGAGCGATCGACACGCGTTGCTTCTGCCCGCCGGACAATTCGCTCGTCATGCGGGTGATGAAGCTCTCCGGGAGGTCCATCTGCCGCAGCAGCTCGAGAACCCGGGCGCGCACTTCCTGGCGGCTGCGGTTGAAGTAGAAGGCGACCGGCCTGCCGATGACGTCCAGCAGCGTCTGCTGCGGGTTCAGGGCGACGTCGGGCATCTGGTAGATCATCTGCACCCGGCGGAGCTGATCGCGCGTGCGGTCCTTCAAGCGGGGCGGGAGGCCGACGCCGTTGAAGCGCACGTCGCCGGCGCTGCGCGCCAGGAGGCCCGTCACGACGCGCGCCAGTGTCGATTTGCCCGAGCCCGATTCGCCGACCACCGCCACCGTGTCGCCGCGGCCGACTTCGAGGCTCACGTCGTCGATGACCCTCGGCTTGCCGGGATAGTTGGCGCTGACATGGTCGATGGCGAGGATCGGCGTCGCGCCGGCGGCGTTGGCGTCGACGAATTTGTGGCCGGCGACGCGCTCCCTCACCAGGCGACGAGTGTAATCCTCCTTGGGCTGCTGCAGGATCTGCCTGGCCTCGCCGAATTCGACCATCTTGCCGCGCTTGAGCACCATGATGCGGTCGGCGATCTGTGCGACGACGGCGAGGTCGTGCGTGATGTAGAGCGCGGCGGTGCCGTGCTCTCGGATGAGCTTGCGGAACGCGGCGAGGCACTCGACCTGGGTCGTCACGTCGAGCGCGGTCGTCGGCTCGTCGAAGATGAGGATGTCGGGCTTGGCGACCATGGCCATTGCGGCCATCACGCGCTGGAGCTGTCCGCCCGAGACCTGATGCGGATAACGCGAGCCGATCGTCTCGGGGTTGGGCAGATCGAGCTGTTTGAAGAGGCTGATCGCCTCGGCGCGCGCCTGCGCCCCGGTCAACACGCCGTGGCGGACGGAGGCCTCGCAGACCTGCTCCATCAGGGTGTGGGCCGGATTGAACGAGGCGGCCGCGCTCTGCGCGATATAGGCGATCCGCGGCCCGCGCAGGGCCCGCCGCTCGTCCGGGCTGATCGACCGGATGTCCTTGTCGCCGAAGACGATATTGCCGCCGACGATGTGGCAGTCGCGGCGCGTGTAGCCCATCGAGGCGAGCCCGATCGTCGACTTTCCCGCGCCGGACTCGCCGATCAAGCCGATCACCTCGCCGCGCTTCAGCGTGAGCGACACATCGTCAACCAGCACAGGGCCTTCGCCCCTGTCGGTGCGCACCGCGACGCGTATGTCGCGAATGTCGAGCACGACGGAATCGTCTCGCGAGCGCGGACTTTCCTCGGACTGCACGCTCATGCGCCTTCTCCCTGGCCTCTGGAGTGTATGGAGAGAATCCAGTCTACGACAAAATTCACGCCGATCGAAAGGATCGCGATCGCCGCGGCGGGGTAGAGGGGAGTGGCGCTTCCCAAGCTGATCATGTCGCGCAGGTCCTTGACCATGCCGCCCCAATCCGCGTCGGGCGGTTGCACGCCGAGGCCGAGAAAGCTCAGCGTCGCGATGAAGAGGAACGTGAAACAGAAGCGAAGGCCGAATTCGGCGGTCAGCGGCGGCACGGAATTGGGCAGAATCTCCCGCGTCACGATCCACCACCAGCCTTCGCCGCGCAGCCGCGCCGCCTCGACGAATTCGAGACTGACGACGTTCATCGCCACCGAGCGCGCAAGGCGGAACACCTTGGGCGAATCGAGGATGGCGATCGTCAAGATGAGCGCGGGGAACGAACTCCCGGCCACCGACAGGATGACCATTGCGAAAATGAACGTCGGCATCGAGAGGAGCAGGTCGACCAGGCGGGCGAGCGCCATATCGATCCAGCCGCCGGCGACGGCCGCGCCGAAACCGGAGATGATCCCGATCGCGAAGGAGAGCATCGTGATGACGAGGGAAAGGCCGATCGACAGACGGGCGCCGAAGATCAGGCGGCTCACGATGTCGCGGCCTAAATTGTCAAGCCCCAACCAGTGATGGACGTCGGGGTCGCTGTAGGCGTCGCCGACGATGTCGGCCTGCCCGTACGGGGCGATGAGCGGCGCGAAAATGGCGACGAACAGATTGATCGCGACGATCGCCAGACCGATCTGCGCCCATACGCTGAGTTTGTGCCCGAACAAGCGCATCTTTCAGTTCCCTGCGGTCCGATGCGACCGCGTTTTGCTATTCCCGTCGCCGCCGTCGTCTCGGCGCGCGCCGTTCACCACAAGACGCCTCCGCTCGAAGCCGTTCGATCACGGCCTCGCCCGTCGTTCAACGCGGCTGCCTCAGTCGGGGGTTGGACAGGATGGCCAGAACGTCGGCGATCAGGTTGAAGAGGATGAACGTCGCGGCGAAGATCAGCCCGCAGGCCTGCACGACCGGCACGTCGTGCTTCGAGGTTTCGTCCACCATCAACTGGCCGAGGCCGGGGTAGACGAAGACGGTTTCGACCACGACGACGCCGACGATGAGATAGGCCATATCCAACGCGATCACCGAGATGATGGGGGCTAGCGCGTTCGGAAGGGCGTGGCGCACCACGATGCGCGACTTCGTCAGCCCCTTCAAAGTCGCCATCTCTATGTAGGGGCTCGCCATCACCGCGAGCACCGAAGCGCGCGTCATGCGCATCATATGCGCGACGATGACGAGGACGAGCGTCAGCATCGGCAAGAACGCGTAATAGAGGCGGTCACCAATCCCCATGTCCGGCGAAATGTTGGCGAGCGAGGGAAACCAGCCGAGATCGACCGCGACGTATTTGATGAGGATGTAGGCGAGAAAGAATTCGGGCACGGAAATCGTCATCAACGTGACGAGGTTGATCAGTCTGTCGAACCATCCTCCCTGCCGAATGGCCGCCAAGACGCCCAGGCCGACCGCCAGGGGTACGGACACGATCGCCGCGTAGGCGGCAAGGAACATCGTATTTGCGAAGCGGGGCGCGATCTCCGTCAGCACGTCGCGGCCATTGGCGAGCGAATGGCCGAAGTCGCCGTGCAGTGCGCCGAACAGCCAGTGGGCGAAACGGACGATCGCCGGCTGGTTGAGCCCGAGTTCGAGGCGGAGCGCTGCGAGGCTCTCCGGCGTCGCGCTGTTTTGCAGGATCGACGACGCGAGATCGCCCGGCATCATCTCCGTTCCCGCGAAGATGAGCACGGATGCGCCGAACAACGTCAGGATGCCCAAGCCAAAACGCTGGGCCACGAGCTTCAACACAACGTTCGCCCCCCTCGTTCGCCGTTACGCGTCTCGGCGCACCCAGCGTCTTTCTCCGCGCCTCGATAACGTCGTCGCATCTCCGCCGAGTGGCAGCCCAAAGCCTAGGGAAACCCCCCACAGGCGCCATGTGGCGCAAAGCGCTGTCGCGCCCCTTCTCAAGGGGCGCGACGTCCGGCGATCAGGCCTTGAGCCAGGCCTTTTGCATGATGTAGCCGTTGTCCATGTCGAAGCCGCCGTGCGGCGTGTGGCCGCCGACCTTTTCGTTGTGGGCGTCGAGCCAGTCGCGGAAGACGGGGATGAGCGCGCCGCCGTCCGCTTGCAGCATCGCCTGCATCTCCCAGATGTAAGGCTTGCGCTTGGCTTCGTCGGTCTCGCTGCGCGCGTTGGCGAGCAGCGTCTCGAACTTGTCGTTCTTCCAGTGCGTCTCGTTCCAGGGCGCTCCGGCGCCGAAGGCGACCGACAGCATCTGGGTCGCCGCGGCGCGGCCGCCCCAGTAACTGCCGACGAAGGCGCCCCTTGAGCCAGACATTGTCCCAGAAGCCGTCGGCCGGCTCCTTCTTGAGATCGATCTTGATGCCCGCCTTGGCGGCGCTCGCCTGCAACAGCGCGCCCTCGTCGACCGCGCCGTTGAAGGCGGCGTCGGAGACCTGCAGCACGATCTTCGGATCGGCGATTCCCGCCTTCTTGAAATGGAACGCGGCGCGTTCCGGGTCGTGCTTGCGCTGCTGCAGTTCGCTGTTGAAGTAGGGATCGGACGGCGGGATCGGATGGTCGTTGCCGAGCGAGCCGTAGCCGCTGAACAGCGCCTTCAGAATCTGTTCGCGGTCCATGGCGTATTTCAGCGCGAGCCGGATGTCGGGATTGTCGTAGGGCGGCTTGTCGGTCTCCATCGCGAGCACCGAGTGCCAACCGCCCGCCGCGCGCACGATCTGCACCTTCGGGGACTTGGAGAGCATCGCGACGGCCTTGTGGTCGACGCGATTGATCGCGTCGATCTGACCGGAGATCAGCGCGTTGATGCGCGCCGAGCCGTCATTGATGACGGTGACCTCCACCCCGTCGAGGTGGCCGCGCCCCTCCTTCCAGTAGTCCCGGGTCTTCTTCAGCGTGATGCGGACGCCGGGGTCGAACTTCTCGAGCGAGAAGGCGCCGGTCCCCACCGGCTTCGCCCAGTCCTTGAACCCGTCCGGCACCATCAGGACGTGGTAGTCGGTGAGGACGTAGGGCAGGTCGGCGTCGGCCGGCGTCGAGGGAAATCTGGATTTGGTATTTGTCGAGCTTCTTGACGTCGGTGATCGGCTTGAGCGACCCGGCGCCGCCCGACTTGCTGTCGCCGCGATGAAGATTGATCGAATAGAGCGCGTCGTCGGCGGTGAACTCCTGCCCGTTGGAGAACTTGATCCCCTTGCGCAGGTTGAAAATCCAATCCTTCGCGCCATTGGTCGGCTCGAAGCTGGCCGCCAGATCCGGCTTCGGCTTGCCGTCCTCGCCCCATTCGACGAGTCCGTCGAACAGGCCGTGGGACACGTCGATCATGACGGAATCGTTGTAGGAGGTGATGTCGACGCTGTCGGTCGTGCTGCCGCCGCCGAGGCCGAGCCGCAGGACGCCGCCCTTGCGGGGCGTATCCGCGGCGTAGGCGTCCGCACTGGCAAGCAGGCTGGAAATGACGGCTGTGGAGGCGCCGAGGGCGGCGGCGCGGCCCATGAACTCGCGGCGGGACATTCGGCCCGTCTGCAGTTTCGTCTTGAGGTCGATCAACTCGCTCATACCAACTCCTCCCCAGATAGAACGCTCCTCGGACGACGGCCTGCCGAGGCCGCAGGCGCTCTCTGATGTTTATCATCAGTTTAGTGCCCTCGCGATGTCAATCGCCGCGCCGTGGTCGAAATCGCGCCGCTTTTCGTCGCCGCTGGGGTTCGCCGCGCCTACAGACTGGCGGAGTTGCCGATAAAACAATGCGAGTCCGAGAAATGTGGCGCGTCGCGGGCGGCCGGCGCGGCGGTCAAAAAAGCCGGCTTATCTCAGCACGGCATGGCGAGGCCGCGTTTTTATTGCGCTCGATCCTCGCGAACGCCTGCCGTGGCAGGGATTTGGCGTGCGTTGACTTGCTCATTTGCCGCGATTAGGGGTTGCGCGCACGCCGTTTTGGCGACAGCTCCCATGCCAGGAGAGGGGTTCCCGCCGCCATGAAGATCCTCGTACCCGTGAAGCGGGTTGTCGACTACAACGTGAAAATTCGTCTGAAGGGGGATGGCTCCGGCGTCGATCTGACGAACGTGAAGATGTCGATGAACCCGTTCGACGAGATCGCCGTCGAGGAGGCCCTGCGACAGAAGGAGGCCGGCAAGGCGAGCGAGGTCGTCGTGGTCTCGATCGGTCCGGCGCAGGCGGCCGAGACGCTGCGCACGGCGCTGGCGATGGGCGCCGACCGCGGCGTCCTGATCAAGGCCGACGCGCTGGTCGAGCCGCTGGCGGTCGCCAAGCTGTTGAAGGGCGTGGTCGAGGCCGAGGCGCCCGGCCTCGTGATCCTCGGCAAGCAGGCGATCGACGACGACAGCAATCAGACCGGCCAGATGCTGGCCGCGCTGCTGGGTTGGGGGCAGGGAACCTTCGCCTCGAAGGTGGCGATCGAGGGCGACAAGGTCGCCGTGACGCGCGAAGTCGACGGCGGCCTGCAAACGGTCGACCTCAAGCTGCCGGCGATCGTCACCAGCGATCTGCGCCTCAACGAGCCGCGCTATGCTTCGCTGCCGAACATCATGAAGGCGAAGAAGAAGCCGATCGACGAGAAGACGCCGGCCGACTACGGCGTCGACGTGACGCCGCGGCTGAAAGTTTTGAAAACCGCCGAGCCCAGCGGGCGCAAGGCCGGCGTCAAGGTGAAGACGGTGGCGGAACTCGTCGCCAAGCTGCATGACGAAGTGGGAGTGATCTGATCATGGCGACCCTTCTTCTGGCGGAAGTCGCGAACGGGCGCCTCAGCGACTTGACGGCGCGCGGGCTGACGGCGGCGCTGGCGCTCGGCGAACCGGTCGACGTGCTGGTTGCTGGCCGCAACGTCGCCGAGGCGGCGGGCGAGGCGGCCAAGCTGTCCGGCGTCGCCAAGGTGCGCGTCGCCGACGACGCGCTCTACGAGCACGGCCTCGCCGAGCCGCTGGCGGCGCTCCTCGTCTCGCTTGCGGGCGGCTATTCGGCGATTTTCGCCGGCTCCAGCGCCTTTTCGAAGAACGTCCTGCCGCGCGCGGCGGCGCTGCTCGACGTGATGCAGCTCTCCGACATCACCAAAGTGGTCGGGCCAAAGACCTTTGAGCGGCCGATCTACGCCGGCAACGCGATCCAGACCGTGGAATCGACCGACGCCAAGATCGTCGCCACTGTGCGCACCGCCTCATTCGCTGCAACGGGCGCGGGGCCGGCGGCGGCGCCGATCGAGCCGGCCGCGGCCGGCGCCAACCCCGGCGTTTCGAACTTCGCGGGCGAAGCGCTCGCCAAGTCGGACCGTCCCGAGCTGACCTCGGCCAAGATCATCATCTCCGGCGGCCGGGCGATGCAGAAGGCGGAGAACTTCAAGACCTACATCGAGCCGGTCGCCGACAAGCTCGGCGCCGCGATGGGCGCCTCGCGCGCCGCGGTCGACGCCGGCTATGCGCCCAACGACTGGCAGGTCGGCCAGACCGGCAAGGTGGTCGCCCCCGATCTCTACATCGCGGTCGGCATATCCGGCGCCATCCAGCATCTCGCCGGCATGAAGGATTCCAAGGTTATCGTCGCCATCAACAAGGACGAAGAGGCGCCCATCTTCCAGGTCGCCGACTACGGCCTCGTCGCCGACCTCTACACCGCGCTGCCCGAACTCGCTGAGGAACTCGGCAAGATCGGCAAGTGACAGGGCAAGAAGTGACACGGCCCGCGGCGCGCCGGTCCGCTATGGACCTGACGCGTCGCTGGTTTATGATCGCGCTGGCGCGCGGCGTCCCCGCAGTTGGATGACACGATGGCACTCTCGATCGAAAAAGTCGGCGTTATCGGCGCGGGCCAGATGGGTTCCGGCATCGCGCTGGTCTGCGCTCAGGCCGGCTTGAGCGTGCTGTTGAACGACGTCGCCGAAGAGCGGGTGAAGGCCGCGCTCGCCACGATCAACGGCTTTCTGTCGCGCCAGATCGCCAAGGGGCAGCTCGACGAGGCCGCACGCCAGACGACGCTGGATCGGATCAGTGTCTCGGGCAGCTACGACGAACTCGCCGATTGCGACCTCGTCGTCGAGGCGGCGTCCGAGAACGAGGACGTGAAGCGCAAGATCTTCACCAACCTGCGCTCCTTCCTCAAGCCCGATACGATCGTCGCGTCGAATACGTCGTCGATCTCGATCACCCGCCTCGCCTCGGTGACCGCCAATCCCGAACGCTTCATCGGCATCCATTTCATGAACCCGGTCCCGCGCATGCAGCTCGTCGAGCTGATCCGCGGCATCGCGACGACCGACGACACCTACGAGGCCGCCAAGACCTTCGTCGCCCGGCTCGGCAAGACCGCGACGATGTCGGAGGATTTCCCGGCCTTCATCGTCAATCGCATCCTGCTGCCGATGATCAACGAGGCGATCTACACGCTCTACGAGGGCGTCGGGTCGGTCGAATCGATCGACACCGCGATGCGCCTGGGCGCCAACCATCCGATGGGCCCGCTCCAGCTCGCCGATTTCATTGGCCTGGACACCTGCCTCTCGGTCATGCAGGTGCTGCACGAAGGCCTCGCAGATTCGAAATACCGCCCCTGTCCGCTGCTGGTGAAATATGTCGAGGCCGGCTGGCTCGGCCGCAAGACGCAGCGCGGTTTCTACGACTACCGCGGCGAGCATCCCGTCCCGACGCGCTGACGTTTTCGCGCAAGATGCCTTCAGAGGCCGCGTGGGAGCTACGGAACGCGACGGCGGACGACGCCGGCATGATCCGCGAACTCGTGCGCTCCGCTTACGCGAAATGGATCGCCGTCATCGGGCGCGAGCCGCTGCCGATGAGGGCCGACTACGAGAGGGCGGTTCAGGAGCATCAGATCGACTCTGGCGTTCGTGGATACGCGCTTGGTCGGTCTGATCGAGACGATGTTGCGGGACGATCACCTCTGGATCGAAAACCTCGCCGTCAGGCCGCAGGACCAGGGCAACGGTTTCGGCCGGCGCCTGCTGGCCCACGCCGAACGCAAGGCGATCGAGGCGGGACGCGCCGAAATGCGGCTGCTCACGAACGCCGAATTCAAGACCAATGTCGCGCTCTACGAAAAGAGCGGATACCGCGTTGTCAGGCGCGAGCCCTTCATGGGCGGGACGGCCATCCACATGAGCAAGCCGCTGAGCCATCGCTGATGCGTGAGAGCTTTTTGCGTTTCGCCCGAACCATAGCCGTCATTGCGAGCGAAGCGAAGCAATCCAGTGGCGCCGACGATGCAAGCGGAGAAATGGATTGCTTCGTCGCTCCGCTCCTCGCAATGACGATCCAACGAGTTGCAGACGGCTCTAACGCGCGCTAATCCGGGCGCCGCGCGAAGAGATCCGGCCTGCGCTCTTTGGTGATGCGCTCGGCTTCCGTCCGGCGCCACTTCTCGATCGCCTTGTGATCGCCCGACAGCAGAACCTCAGGAATGACGCGGCCCTCCCATTCGCGCGGGCGCGTGTAGTGAGGATATTCGAGCAGGCCGGCCTCAAAACTCTCTTGATCGCCGGATTCCAGCTTGCCCATCACACCCGGAATCAGGCGCACGCAGGCGTCGAGCACGGTGAGCGCGGCGATCTCGCCGCCGGAGAGGATGTAGTCGCCGATCGACACTTCGATCAGGCCGCGCGCGGCGATCACGCGCTCGTCGACGCCCTCGAAGCGCGGACAGACGATCACGAGGCCGGGTCCCGCCGCCCATTGACGCGCTTGTCCTTGCGTGAGCGGCGCGCCGCGCGGGCTCATGATGAGGCGGGGGCGCGGATCGCCGGCAGGCGCCGCGGCGTCGAGGCTGGCCGCCAAAACGTCGGCGCGCATGACCATGCCCGGCCCGCCGCCCGCAGGCGTGTCGTCGACGGCGCGATGGCGCCCGAGGCCGTGTTCGCGGATGTCCCGCGCCTCCAGCCCCCACACGCCGCGCGCGAGGGCGTCGCCAGCCAGGGACTGGCCGAGCGGCCCCGGGAACATTTGCGGGAACAAGGTGAGGATGGTGCAGGCGAACATCGTCTTGGGCCTCGATCGCGCCGCCTTCTGAGGCCGCAGTCTCAGGTTGTTGTTGCGAGAAGTTTCGCGACTGGAGCGTTTTGCATTCTCCGACGCGGCCTTCCCCTCTCAACGGACAACCTACCAGCGCCCCCTGTCATGCCCGCGAAAGCGGGCATCCAGGTGTCAAAGGACGAAGGCCCGCGGCGGTTGTCTGGACCCCCGCTTTCGCGGGGGTGACATCAGAAGGCCGCCTCGATTGCCGGGCCGAGCCCGGCCATGACGTGGCCAAACGACGGTATGTGTGCAGCGCGTTCAGCTCAGCGCGACGCGGTAGCTCGCTTCGGTCTTGGCGGCGACTTCGTCCAACGTGACGCCCGGGGCGAGTTCCACCAGCGCCATGCCGGCCGAGCCGTGCTTGTCGATCGTGAAGACGCCGAGGTCGGTGATCACGAGGTCGACGACGCGGCGCCCGGTGAGCGGCAGCGAGCAGTTGTGCAAAAGCTTGGCGCCGTCCTTGGCCGCATGCTCCATCACGACGACGATGCGCTTGACGCCGGCGACGAGATCCATCGCGCCGCCCATGCCCTTGATCATCTTGCCGGGGATCATCCAGTTGGCGAGATCGCCGGTCTCGGAAACCTGCATCGCGCCGAGGATGGCGAGATCGATGTGGCCGCCGCGGATCATCGCGAAGGAATCCGCGCTGGAGAAGAAGCTCGTCGTCGGCAGCACGGTCACGGTCTGCTTGCCGGCGTTGATGAGATCCGCGTCTTCTTCGCCTTCGAAGGGGAACGGCCCCATGCCGAGCATGCCGTTCTCGCTCTGCAGCTTCACGTCGATCCCCTCGGGGATGTAGTTCGACACCAGCGTCGGAATGCCGATGCCGAGGTTCACGTAGAAGCCGTCTTGCAGCTCCTTGGCGGCGCGCGCCGCCATCTCATCGCGTGTCCAGGCCATTGTTCGCTTCTCCGAATGCGCGCGGCGAAAAAGGGAATGCCGGTTTTTCGTCAGACGCGCGCGATAATTGAGCAACCGAGACCGGGCGGGCGCCCGGTCGACAAGGTCAGGCGGCGACGCGCGGACGCGTCGTGCGCTTCTCGATGCGCTTTTCGCCGGCCGGGACGTGGACGATCCGGTGCACATAGATGCCGGGGGTGATGATGTGGTCGGGGTTGATCTCGCCGGGCTCGACGAGGTTTTCGACCTCGACGATCGTCACCTTGGCGGCGGTCGCCATGTTCGGATTGAAGTTGCGCGCCGTCTTCCGGTAGACGAGGTTGCCTTCCGTATCGGCCTTCCAGGCGTGGACGATGGCGATGTCGGCGAAGATGCCGCGCTCCATCACATATTCCTCGCCGTCGAACACGCGCACTTCCTTGCCCTCCGCGACGACCGTGCCGACGCCCGTGCGGGTGAAGAAGGCGGGAATGCCGGCGCCGCCGGCGCGGATGCGCTCGGCCAGCGTGCCCTGCGGATTGAATTCGAGCTCCAGTTGGCCGGACAGATACTGCTCGGCGAACAGCTTGTTCTCGCCGACGTAGGACGAGATCATCTTCTTGATCTGCCGCGTCTCGAGCAGCAGGCCGAGGCCAGCGCCGTCGATGCCCGCATTGTTGGAGACAAAGGTCAGGTTCTTGGCGCCGGACTTGCGGATCGCGGCGATCAGAGTGTCGGGCGAGCCGCACAGTCCGAAGCCGCCGGACATCAGCGTCATGCCGTCTTTGATGACGCCCGCCAGGGCGTCGTCTGCATTGGCGAAGACTTTTTTCATCGTCAGAATCCCCGAAGATGCGTCTAAGTAACCGCGACCGGTCGCCGCGGCAAGACTTGGCTTCGAGGGGTCAGGCGCGCCCGCCGCCGCCTTCGCGCCGCCAAGCCCAGACCAGCGCGCCCAGCAAAGCCGCGAGGCCGAGAAATCCGGCCGCCAGCGGCGTCTGGGCGACGCCGACGAGTTCGCTCGCCCCAGTGCGCTTCACGCCGATGTAATCGGCGCCGGCGTAGCTCGGCGACTCGTGCATGGCGATGATGCGCGGCACGTCGACGGCATCGCTCGCCGCGCGGGCGAGCCGGCGCACGCTGCCCCCGGTCGCCTCGGCGAGCGGGCGCAGCTTCTCCAGCGTCGAGACGACTTCCTGGAACTCGAGCGGATTGTCGGGACCGACGACCGCGAGCGCGACATGCTGGCCGTCGGTGGCGCGATAGAGGCCGTCCTGGTCGACCGAGAGGGTCGCGCGGGACAGTCCGGGGGCGACGCTGACGAGTTGGACGGTCGTGGTCGCGCCGTCGGGACCGGTCACCGTCGCCTGGGGAACCTCGCCCTTCACGCTCTGGCGCTCGATCGTCAGATCGTGGCCCTTGGCGCGGGCTCGCAGCGCCTCTTCCTCGAGCTCGGGCTCCTTCATCAGCCAGTGCGCCAGCCGGCGCAGCAGGTCGAGATGCGGGCCGCCGCCGTCGTAGCCGCGCGCCCACAGCCACATCTGATCGCTCAGCAGCAGCGCGACGCGCCCCTTGTCGACGCGCGAGAGCACCAGCAGCGGCGATTTCCCGACGCCCTGCATGACGGCGGAGCCGCTCGTCACCTCGCCGCCGATCTGGCGGAACCAGCGCCCCCAGGTCGGCGGCGACGTGTCGCCCCCGGCAAGGCCGCGCGTCACGGGGTGCTTGGCGCCGTCGGGCGAGATTTCCGCGCGGAAAGGCTGGTCGAATTCCTCGCCGGTCGGCCGCGCCGGCGAGATTTCTCCCAGCGGCGTGTCGAACAGGCCCTCCGGCGTGCCGAAGGCCGGCCCTTCCGCCATCAGCAGCGCGCCGCCGTCGCGCACGTATTTGACGATGTTGTCGAGGTAGAAGCGCGGCAGGATCGCCTGGCTGGAGTAGCGGTCGAAGATGATGAGATCGAAATCCTTGATCTTGCGGCCGAACAGGTCCTGCACCGGGAAGGCGATGAGCGACAATTCGTTGATCGGCGTGCCGTCGGTCGATTTCTCCGGCGGCCGCAGAATGGTGAAATGCACCAGATCGACGTTGGCGTCGGACTTGAGCAGGTTGCGCCACATGCGCTCGCCCTGATGCGGCTCGCCCGACACCAGCAGCACGCGCAGCTTGTCGCGCACGCCGTCGATGGTGACGACCGCCTTGCCGTTGCGCGTCGTCAGCTCGTCCTTGATCGGCGTGACTTCGAGTTCGATGACGTTGGGCCCGGCATGATCGACGGGAACCTTGATCGGCATCGCCTCGCCGACCGGGACCGCCATCTTGGCGATCGTTTCGCCGTCGCGGCGAACCGTGAGTTCCGCCGGCTCGTTCGTCGCGCCGGAATCGACGATGCGGGCGACGATCGTCTGATCCTTGCCGACGATGCCGAAGCGCGGCGCCTCGACGAGCTCGATTCGCCGGTTGCGCTCACCCTCATGGCCGGTGACGAGGACGTGCAGCGGGGCGTCGAAGCCGAGCCCCTGAAGGGAGCTGGGAATGTCGTGCGGCAGCCCGTCCGTCACCAGGATCGCGCCGCCGACGCGGTCGGGCGGCGTGTCGCTCAGCGCCGAGTGAAGCGCCGCGAACAGCCGCGTGCCCTGGTTGTCGGGATCGCCGCGCGCCGTCTCGACGAAATGCGGCTCGACATTGCCGAGGGCGGCGAGCCGCTTTTCGATCTCGGCTCGCGCTTCGGCAGTCTGCCGTGGCCGCTCGGCGATCTGGTTGGAGCCGGACTGATCGATGACGACGGCGACGACATCCTTGAGCGGGCGCCGGTCCTCGCGCATCAGGGAAGGGTCGAGCAGGCCGACGAGCAGCAAAGCGAAGGCGAGCGCGCGCAACAGCGCGCCGCGCGGGCGCCGCCAGATGGTCAGCCCGATCAGCGCGACCGCCGCGACCGCCATCGCCTCAAGGACAGGAAGCGGCAGCAGCGGCGAGAATGCGATCGACCAGTCGTTCAATGCGAAAGCCTCTCCAAAAGGTCCTTGGCGTGGACCTGGTCAGCCTTGTAATTGCCGGTCAGCGTGTACATCACGAGATTGACCCCGCCGCGCAGCGCCATCTCCTGCTGGCGCGGCCCGCCGGGAATGAGGGGATAGAGCGGCTGGCCGTTCGCATCGACCGCCCAGGCCGCCGCGAGGTCGTTGGAGGTGATGACGATCGGCGAGACGCTGTCGCCGGCGCGCGCAGGGCGCGGCGCCCGGTCGTTGGGATCGGGCGGCGGCAGCGCCTCGACCCAGGTCACGCCGCTGTCGGTGCGGCCAACGAAGCGATCGATGAGGTAGAACGTCTTGGTGATGACGTGGTCGCGCGGCACCGGCTCGAGCTCGGGGACGTCGACGCCGGCGAGCAGCGTCTGCAGCCATGCGCCTTCCGGCGTCGGCGGGCCGCCGGCGCGCGCGGTCAAGGCGTCGCGCGTGTCGAAGACGACGGTGCCGCCGTTCTTCATGAAGGCGGAGATGCGGGAGACGGCCTTTTGCCCAGGCTGCGGCCGGTTGGCGACGATCGGCCAATAGATCAGCGGGTAGAAGCTGAGATCGTCGCGCGCCGGATCGAGCGCGATCGGATCGGCGACTTCCGCCGACGTGCGCTGGTCGAGCACCCGACCGAGGTTCTCGAGCCCGAGACGGGAGGTCTCGTCCACTGTCGGGTCGCCCGTGACGACATAGGCGAGATGGGTTGCGCGGGCCGCTTGCGCGTCGCGATCCGACGGCGCCGCTTCGTCGGCGAAGGCGCGCGGACCGCAGAGCGTCGCGCCGGCGAGCGCGCCCGCCAGCAGCATCGCGGCGGCGGGCCCCACATAGCGCGGCGTGCGGCCGAGCCAGAGGTTGGCGAGCCCGTCAATGAGGAAGCCGATGAAGGCGGCGAGCAGCAGCCAGGGCTTCAGATCGATCGGCGCCGCGACGTCGAGCCCGGCGGCGCTCACCGGAAGCCCCGCGTAGTCCGCCCGCGCCAGCGTTTCGCCGGGCGCCATCGCATTGACGGCTTCGAGCGCATCGGCGGCGCCGTAGAAGCCGGGCGGATGGGCGGCGTCGCCGGCGCCTGAGAAGTTGTCGCCGATCGGCGTGGCGGTCGCCGGCGGGGCGCCGAGAGCGCCGAATCCGTCGAGCGTGCGATATGGCGCGCGCGTCGCTTGCGCTTCCGCTTTGGCCGCGGCGGTGTCCGTGTCGGCCGGCGCGGCGCCGGCGCGCGCGACGATGCGGCGGAGCATGTCGACGAACAGCCCGGAAAGCGGCAGGTTCGACCAGGTCGTGTCGGCGGTCACATGGAAGAGCACGATGAGCCCCTTGCCGCGCGTCGCCGCGGTGACGAGCGGCGTGCCGTCGGCGAGGCGCGCCCAGGTCTTGGCGGCGAGCCCCGGCTCGGGCTCGGCGAGCACCTGGCGCGAGACGGTCACCTCGTCAGGCGCGGCGAGGCCGAAGAACGGGCTGTCCTTGTCGAATGGCGCGATGTGCTTGGGCGTTTCCCAGGAGAGCGCGCCGCCGAGCGTGCGCCCGCCGCGCCGCAACACGGTCGGCGTCAGGTCGTCGTCGCCGGCGGCGAGGCGCGTCCCGGCGAACCGCAGCAGCACGCCGCCCGATTCGACGAAATCGATCAGCTTTTCGCGCGCCGGGCCCGGCGGCACGCTCATGTCCGCCAACACCATCACCGACGGCTTCTCGCCGAGCAGGGAGAGGATCGGATCGCTCGAAGCGTCGCGCCACTCGCGCAACTCCGCGTAAGGCGCAAGCGCGCGGCGGATGTAATAGGCCGGCGACAGCAGGGGCTGCGAGACGTCGGCGCTGGCGCCCGAGAGGATCGCGACGCGCCGGCGCTTCTCGCGCTCGTCCATCAGCCACACGGCCCCGGCTGAATTCTCGTCGCTGACGACGACGCGAGACACTTGGTTGCGCAGCTCGACCGGCAGATTGAAATTGGCGACCGCGGCCTTGTCGGCGCCGAAGCCGAATGGCGCTTCGCCGACCGAGCGGCCCTGCGCGTCGAGCGCGCGGACAACGCCTGCGCCGCGTGCGTCCGTTCCCGCTCGCGTCAAATGCGCCGTGAGCGCGCCGGAGAGGTTTTCGACGCTGGAAATGGCGAGCGGGGTCGAGCGATCGACGACGACGGAGACGGTGTGACCGGCCGCCGCCGCCGAGAGCGCGCGCGCAAAGGCGCCGGCGCCGCCACGCTCGATGCCGTCGGCGATCCACACGATCTCGGCGTGCGGATTGGCTTGCAGAAAGCGGGTGATGGCGGGCAGCGTCGCTTGCCGCTCGGGCGCGTATGCGACCGGCTGAAGCGCGCGCAGCTTCTCTTCGATGCGCGGTCCCGCGAGCGGCGAGATGTCGAGGCCGCCCTGCGACATCGGGACGATCGCCGCGAGCCGGCCCGCCTCGGTCGCCGCGCGCAGCCGGTCGTGCGCGAAGGTCAAACGCCGCTCCCAAGCCGGCGCGGCCGGCCAGCCGTCGTCGATCAGCACGAGCAGCGGGCCGGATTTGTCCGTCCCCGCTTGGACCAGGTTCCACATCGGGCCGGCCATTGCGAGGATGACGAGCGCCGCGATCGCGATGCGCAGCGCCAGCAGCGGCCACGGCGTCTTGGCGGGGGTCGCGTCGCGCGGGTCGATGCCGAACAGCAGCCGCAGCGGCGGAAACACGGCCTGGCGCGGTCGCGGCGGGGTGATCCTCAGGAAGAGGTACAGCGCCGCCAGCAGGGCGAGCGCGGCGAGAACGGCCGGTGCGGCGAAGGCGATCGGCAGGCCCAGCATGTCAGGCGCCTCCCGCCGTCGCGAGTTCGGGGCCGGCGAGCCGCGCCCGCAGAGCGAGCAAGGCCTGCGCGGCGGAGTGGTCGGTCCGATGCAGCGCAAAGTCCCAGCCGCGCCCGGCGCAGATGGCGCGCACCGCCTCGCGGTGCTCGGCCAGGCGCTTCAAGTAGACGTCGCGCAGGCTCTGCGCGCGCGGCGCCCGCAGCCGCATCGATCCACCCACATCGAGGAATTCGGTGTGGCCGGTGAATGGGAAGATTTCTTCGATCGGGTCGGAAATCATCAAAACCTGGCCTTCCGCGCCGTGACTCGCGAGCGCGCGGACCACGCGCGCGATGTCTTCCGTCTCGGCGAGAAAGTCGCCGATCAGCACGACCTTCGAACGCGTGCGCACGGGCTCGATGGACGGCAAATTCGCCCTCGAAGCGCCGCGCAGCTTTTCGTCGGCGGCGATCGCTTCGGCGAAGCGCTCGATGACGGCGCGGTTCGCCATCGGGCGCGTCAGGCCGATGAGGCCGGCGCGTTCGCCGCCGCGCACCGCGAGGTCGGCCAGCGCCAAGGCGAGCACCGCGGCGCGGTCGATCTTGGAGGCAACCGCGAGATCGGAGCCGAAGGCCATCGAGGCGGTGCGGTCGAACCAGATCCAGACCGTATGCGAGGCTTCCCATTCGCGTTCGCGCACAAAGGCGTGGTTCTCGCGCGCCGAGCGGCGCCAGTCGACCCGGGCCGCGGGCTCGCCGGAGAGGAATGGCCGGAACTGCCAGAAGGTCTCGCCCGGCCCGGCGCGGCGGCGCCCGTGGACGCCGTGCATGAGGCTGTGAGCGACCTGCCGGGCGGCGACGACAAGGCTCGGCAGGCGCGCCGAAAGCGTCGTCGCCTCTTCGCGAATCCGGCGGTCTGACGGGGCGGCGGCCGGCGCCATCGGATCAGCGCAACGTCTTTTCGACCAGGCGGGCGATCACGCCGGAGACCGTCTCGCCCTCCGCGCGCGCCGAATAGGTCAGCGCCATGCGATGCTTCAGGATCGGCTCGGCGAGCGCGACGATGTCGTCCCTGGAAGGCGCGAAGCGGCCGTCGACCAGCGCGCGGGCGCGGCTCGCCAGCATGAGGGCCTGCGCGGCGCGCGGGCCGGGGCCCCAGGCGATCGTCTCGGTCAGCGCCGGGTCGCCCTCGCCGGGGCGAGCCGCCCTGACGAGATCGAGGATCGCTTCGACGACGTTCTCGCCGATCGGCGCGCGCCGCACGAGGCGTTGCGCCGCGAGCAGTTCGACCGCCGTCATCGCCGGCTTCGCCGGCGCCTCGCTCTCGCCCGTCGTCTCGATCAGAATGCGCCGCTCGGCGGCGCGGTCGGGATAGCCGACGTCGATCTGCATCAGGAAGCGGTCGAGCTGCGCCTCGGGGAGCGGATAGGCGCCCTCCTGCTCCAGCGGATTCTGCGTCGCGAGCACATGGAAGGGCGTCGGCAGATCGTGCCGGGCGCCCGCGACCGTGACGTGATGCTCCTGCATCGCCTGAAGCAGCGCCGACTGCGTGCGCGGGCTCGCGCGGTTGATCTCGTCGGCCATCAGCAATTGGGCGAAAATCGGCCCCTTGATGAAGCGGAAGCTGCGGGTGCGGTCGAGCCCTTCCTCCATCACTTCGGCGCCGAGGATGTCGGAGGGCATCAGGTCGGGGGTGAACTGCACGCGCAGCGCGTCGAGCCCCATGACGATGCCGAGCGTCTCGACCAGTTTCGTCTTGGCGAGGCCGGGCACGCCGATCAAAAGTCCGTGACCGCCCGCCAGCAGAGTGACCAGGGTGTGCTCGATCACCCGCTCCTGACCGAAGATCACGGCGCCGATGGCTTCGCGCGCGACGGCGATACGGGCGAGAGTCGCTTCGGCGGCCTTTACGACGCTGGCGTCAAATTCGGCGACGGACATAGCTTCTCCTTACACGTTTCCCCGTAAAAACAAACGCGTTCGCATTGCGCGCGCGCTTCCCCAAGGGAAAGCCTCGGCGTATCCGATTCCCCTGCGAGCAGTCTCGCACTACATTGGATTTGTTGGCGCGTCGGTAAACGCGATGCATGTGAAGGACATTCAACCACAAACAAGCGCGAGATTATGGCGGAACCGAATGCACGGACCGCGCCGGACAAGGCGCTGAGCGGACTGAACGAGGCCGCCGCGGCGCGCAAGCGTGGTCCTGCGCCAGTCCACTTGTGGAATCCGCCCTATTGCGGCGAGATCGACATGCGGATCGCCGCCGACGGGACGTGGTTTTACTGCGGCTCGCCGATCGGCCGCCCGGCGCTGGTCCAGCTGTTCGCCTCGATCCTGCGCAAGGACGAAGACAGCCATGTCCTCGTGACGCCCGTCGAGCGCGTCGGCATCCGTGTCGACGACGCGCCCTTCGTGGGCGTCGAGATGATCGTCGGCGAAGCGGGCGGCGCGCCGAAGCTGACGTTCCGCACCAATGTCGAGGACGTCGTCACCGCCGACGCCGAGCATCCCTTGCGCTTCGAGCGCGCCGCGGCGGACGGGATCAAGCCTTATGTGCGGGTGCGCGGCGATCTCTGGGCGCTGGTGAAGCGCGCCATCTATTACGACCTCGTCGCGCTCGGCGTCGTCGAAACCCTGCGCGGGGAGGACTGGTTCGGGGTACGCTCGTGCGGAACCTTCTTTCCCATCGCCCCCGCCAGCGAGATCGACGGCCTTTGAGCCCAACGCTTTCCAATCTTGATCCTGACGCGCTGCGGCGGCTCGCGCATGAGCGGCTCGACCAGACCGTAGCGTGGGAAGCCTTCGTTTCCCCGATCGGCAGTGGTCTTCCCGACGAGCGGGCGATCGCCGCCGCGCGCCCTGCGGCGGTGCTCGCGCCCATCGTCGCGCGGCCGACGGGACTGACGATGCTGCTGACGCTGCGTTCGTCCAACCTGCGCGCCCATTCGGGACAGGTGGCCTTTCCCGGAGGGAAGATCGACGAAGGCGAGACGCCTGCTGCGACCGCGCTGCGCGAGGCTCACGAGGAGATCGGCCTCGAGGCGCGCTTCGTCGAGCCGCTCGGCTGGCTCCATCCCTACCTGACCGGCACCGGCTATCGCGTCGCCCCGCTGGTCGCGCTCGTCGATCCGGGCTTCACGCTGACGATCAACCCCCACGAGGTCGCAGAAGCCTTCGAGACGCCGCTCGCGTTCCTGATGGACGCCGCCAATCACCGCCTCGAAGAGCGCGTCTGGCAGGGCGTGACGAGAAAGTTCTACGCAATGCCTTATGAAGGGCGGTATATTTGGGGCGCTACCGCCGGCATCGTCCGCAATCTCTATGAGAGGCTGTTTTCCTGATGTGGCGCGCCGCAGCCGAATCGCTCGGCCTGTTCTTCACGCCGTTTCTGCTCTTCACCGTCTATCTCGTCTTGCGCTCGCGCTATCCGCTCGCGGTCGAGCATTGGACGCGGGGGCGCGTGGCGACGCTGATCCTGGTCGGGCTGGGCGCCGCGCTCGCCGGCCTGATCGGCCTCACGCTGACGGCGCCGAGAGGGCAGGGCGTCTACATTCCCGCTCACGTCGAGAAGGGAACGTTGATCCCCGGACATTTCGAATGACGAGCGCTCCGGCCATCCGCGACGGGCGTCTCGCCGACCGGCGGCTGCTCGAAGAGGGTCCTCTTGCGCGCGCCTTGAAGGCGCTCGACGGGCAAGGCGAGGAGACCCGTCTCGTTGGCGGCGCGGTGCGCGACCTCGTCCTCGGAGAGAAGCCGGGCGATTTCGATCTGGCGACGACGGCGTTGCCGGCGGTGGTGATGAAGCGAGCCCGCGCGGCCGGCTTCGGGGTCGCCCCGACCGGCCTCGCGCACGGCACGGTGACGGTCGTCGTCGAAGGCCGGCCGCTCGAAGTGACGACGCTGCGCCGCGACGTCGAAACGGACGGGCGCCGCGCCAAGGTCGCGTTCGGGCGGAACTTCGCCGCCGACGCTCTCCGGCGCGATTTCACCATCAACGCGCTCTCGCTCGGACGCGACGGGACCGTGCACGATTACGCCGGCGGCCTCGCCGATCTCGCCGATCGCCGGGTGCGCTTCATTGGCGACGCGCGCCAGCGCATCCGCGAGGACTATCTGCGCATCTTGCGGTTCTTTCGCTTCTCCGCCCGCTATGGCCAAGGCGCGCTGGACGCGGAAGGATTTCGCGCTTCCGTCCAGGAGCGGGATGGGCTTGCGATCCTGTCGCGCGAGCGGGTGCGCGCGGAGCTGCTGAAGCTTCTCATCGCGCCGCGCGCGAGCGATGTCGTAACGGCGATATGCGAGGCGGGGCTTTTGTCGCCGCTGCTCGGATCGATGACCGACCCGGCGCGGTTTCGCCGCCTGGCGGCGATCGAGGCGAGCCGCGGCGGCGCGCCGGACGCGGTGTTGCGTCTCGCCGCGCTCGCCGTGCGCATCGTCGAGGACGCCGATCGGTTGCGCGAGCGGCTGCGCCTCTCCAACGCCGAATTCGACCGTCTTGCGGCTCTCGCCGCCGCGCTTCCGGGCTTGCACGGAATTGCCGCGCCGCCACCGTTCGGCGCCTTGCGCGTGCTGCTGTTCGAGCGCCGCCGGCAAGGGGCGCTCGACGCTTTGTCGATCGCCCATGCCGACAGCGGCGCCGCGGCCGACGACTGGCGCTTCGCGGACGCCTACCGGTTTCTCGCCGACGCGCCCGAGCCGACGCTACCGATCACCGGCGCCGATGTTCTGGCGCGCGGCGTCGCTGGCGGGCGAAGGGTGGGCGCGGTTCTGAAGACGTTACAGGCGCTGTGGATTCGCGCCGGCTTTCCCCGCGAGCCGGAGGTGCTGGCGCGACTGCTCGACGAGGCGCTGAAAGGGTAGCGCTCGCTCACCACTTCAAAAAGTTCGCTTCCACCGTTTTCAGAAAGGCGGCGCGGCGCTCGGGCTTGGTGTGGTTCATGTCGTAATGGGCGAGGTATTCGCATGGCGAGCGCGGCGCGATGAGCGAGCGCAACATGCGCTTGACGACGCGGCGAGGCGGGTCGCCCATCAGGAACGACGTCAGGCGATCGCTCCCGTAGGTCGCCACCGCCGACAATCGCCTGATGTTGTGCAGGTGCGGCGTATAGGCGCCCTCCGGCGTGAGGGTAAAGCTGACGCCGGGCAGGAAGACCTTGTCGACGAACCCCTTCATTATCGCGGGAAAGCCCATGTTCCACACCGGGAAGACGAGCACGAGCGCCTCGGCGGCGAGCAGGCGGTCGACGTAGCCCTCGACGTGCGCGCGGTTCCTGCTGGTGTCGTGATAGTCGATGCGCTCCTTGCGATGCATCACCGGGTCGAACGCCTCGGCGTTGAGATCGCAATCATCGACGTCGTGGCCGCGCTTGCATAGCGCAGCGACGGCGGTCGCATGGAGCGCGGCGTTGAAGCTCGTCTCGACGGGATGCGCGAACAAGACGAGCGTGCGCATGGCTCTAGGGTTCCTCAGCGGCGCGTGCGCGGGCCTCCAGCCCGGGGAATAAGAAATTCTTTCCTTTGGAATAGTCGAAGTCCGGGTTCTCCCAAGCGATCATCTTGCCGGGGTTGAGCAGGCCCTTGGGATCGGTCTCACGCTTGAAGGCGAGTTGCACCGCGTCGGTCTGCTTCATGCCGCCCTCTTCGAGGGTGTAGCGGTGGGGATTGAAGATCATCGCGCCCATGTCCTCGTGAATGGCGATGATTTCGGCGAGCCTTTCCGGCGTCGAGAAGCGCACCAAGGGAAGCCCCGCGGCGCCGATCCGTCCGTTGAAGCGTATGAATTCCAGATGTCCCACCACTTCGTCTCCGAAACGGCGATGCAGGCGCTCGATCGCCTCGAGGCCGTTGTCTGCGGGATATCGGGCCTGCAGGTAAGTGATGGCAGGATCAACCCGTAACGCTCGCAGGGTCGTGTGGTTCCAGGCTAGCTCGTAATTGGGCGGCAGCCCCTTGCGCGCCTCCGGCGAAAGCTTGGCGGAGTCGAACAGCACGTCGGCGCCGCGATAGCGCCGCGTGAAAGCGTGGAAAGCGTCCAGCGAATGCGGCGCGATCATCGCCAGAACCACGCTCTTTCCCTGGGGAATGAAGTCGCGGTGGCGCAGGAAATAGGCATTCGGCGCCGGCGCGGCGATGACGGTGATGAGCTTCTTGAGCAGCCCGTCCTCTTCGCCCAGGGCGAGGCCATAGGCGGAGGCCGCGGCGAACGTGTCGAAGCCGACGATGACGTCGACCCACTCGTAGCTCGCCGTCAGCGGCATCTCGAGGCCGACGATCACGCCGTTGGTGCCATAGGCGTGCACGGCCTTGTGCAGGTCCTCGCCCGTCAACTCGAGCGCGCGCGGCGTCTCCTCCATGGTGAGGACGCGCAGGCGCAACACGTTGCCGAAGTCACGCAGGCCGCCCCACGAAATCGAGCCGACGCCTCCCGAGCCGCCGGCGACGAAGCCGCCGACCGAGGCGGTCGCGCGCGTCGAGGGGAACATGCGCAGTTCCTGGCCGCTGGCCGCCGCCGCCCGGTCGATGTCGGCGAGAATGGCGCCGGGGTCGGTGACGACGCGGCCATGCGCGATCGAATGGATGCGCTTCATCTCGGCGAGGTTGAGCACCACGCCGCCGGAGAGCGGCATCGCCTGACCGTAGTTGCCGGTGCCCGCGCCGCGCGCCGTCACGGGAATGCCGAGCCGGCAGGCGGCCGAGAGAACCCGCGCGACGCCCTCTTCATCGGTCGGCGAAACGACGATGTCGGCGGTGACGGATTCGAGCTCCTGCTTGAGGATCGGCGAATACCAATAGAAGTCGCGGCTCTTCTGGCGCACGAGGACGGGATTGTCCTCGCAGGCGATCGCGCCGATCGCCTGACGGAAAGCGGCGATGTCGTAGTTGCGGCTCACGGCGCGAGGCCCTCCAGATCGTCGAGTTCGGCAAAGTCGGGCGTCGCCTCTTCGACCGGCCTGCCGCCCCGGAGCACCGTGCGATCGAAATGCGGGCGAGAGAAGAGCTCGGTGAAATCGCGGGCGCGGGTGAGGACCATGTCGGCGGGCGCGCCGAGGCTGAGCGCCGCCGCATCGACCCCGATCGCCGCCGCGGGAGTCGCGAAGACGGCGGGCGCCCAGGCCGCGAAGGGATAGTCGAGGTGAAGGATGCGCACGCCCTCGCGCCACACTTCGAGCATGTCGAGATCGCCGTAGGCGTAGAAGGGATCGCGCACGTTGTCGCTGGCGATCATGACCGGCACGCCGGCGGCCTTGAACTCGTGCAACGCGGTGACGCCGCGCCAGCGCGGCGTGCGAGCCTCCCGCCGATCCTGCAGGAACATGTTGCACATCGGCAGCGAGACGACCGAAAGCCCGGCGCGCGCGACGAGCGCGATCGCGCGCTCGATCTCGTCTTCGTTGCGCCGCGTGAGCGAGCAGCAATGGCCGACGAGAATGTCCCCGTCGAAGCGACGCTGGATCGCCGTCTCGGCGATCACGTCGAGCGATCGGGCGGCGGGATCGTGCGTTTCGTCGACATGAAAATCGAGGTTCCAGCCCTTGCGCTCCGCGAGGCGGAACAATGTCTCGATCGCCTCCCGCAGACGCGGAACCTGATAGGTGACAGCGCCGAGAAGCTGCGACCCGTGGGCGTCGATCATCGCCTCGATCGCGGCCATATGCGCCTCGTCCAAGGCGAGATCGACCGGAAACAGCGGCGAGCCTTGCAGCTCGATGCGTCCGCGCCAGCGCTCGCGCATGGCGTCGAACACCGGCCAGCTCACTTCGGTTTGCCGCCCGACGCTGTCGATATGCGTGCGGATGGCGCGCGTGCCGCGCGCATAGGCGCTGCGCAGGCAGAAATCCATGCGCCGCGCGACGTCGGCGGCGCTCCAATTGGCGTTGCGGTCGGCGGCGACGGCGTTCACCGCCTCCGGGAAGCCGCCCGTCGGATTGGGCGCCCGCCGCCAGATGTGGCCTTTGTCGAGATGGGTGTGGGCGTCGACGAAAGGCGGCAGCACGATGCGGCCGGCGAGGGGAAGGCGAGGCAGTTCCGCCAGCGTCTCGACGCCCGCAGGCGCGATCGCCGCGATGCGGCCGTGCTCGACGACGATGTCGACTTCGGCCAAGCCTCCGCGGTCGAGCGGCAACGCTCGCCCTGCCGCAGGCGGGACAATTCGCGCGTCGACGATGGCGTAACGCTGCGTCTTGGCGAGCGCGAAGTGGGCGCTCACGCTTCGCGCCCGCGGGCGCTATCGTGCCAATGGCGCAACAGCAGATGCGATAGCGCGGTCAGCACGAGGTAAATGGCGATGCCGGTCGCGGAGATCAGCAGCAGCGCGGCGAACATGCGGGGAATGTTGAGGCGGAAGCCGGATTCGACGATGCGATAGGCGAGCCCGGCGCCCTGACCGGCCGAGCCGGCCGCGATCTCGGCGACGATCGCGCCGATCAGCGCGAGCCCGCCGCCGATGCGAAGTCCGCCGAGAAAATAGGGCAGGGCGGAGGGTAGTCGCAGCAGAACGAGCTGTTGCCACCGCGAGGCGCGGCAGAGCTGAAAGAGATCAATCAAATTGTGGTCCGCCGAGGAGAGGCCGAGCGTCGTATTGGCCAGAATCGGAAAGAACGCGACCAGAAACGCGCACACCAGAACCGCCGCGTTGGCGCTCAGATAAATGAGCAGCAGCGGCGCTATCGCGACGATCGGCGTCACCTGCATGACCACCGCAAAGGGAAAGAACGCCCGCTCGACGATCCGGTATTGCGCGAAGAGGATAGCGAGCGCCACGCCGCCGACGACCGCAAGGCCGAGCGCCTCCAACGTGATGGTGAGCGTCACGACCAGCGAGGACGAGAGCGTCCCCCAATCCTTGATCAGCGTCAAGAAGATGAGGCTCGGGGCGGGCAGGATGAAGGAGGGAACCTTGAAATAGCGCACCGCGGCCTCCCAGGCCGCCAAGCCAAGGGCGAGCGCGATCGCCGGAAAGGCGTATTCCAGAGCCTTTTGATGATTCACGAGCGCACCTTCGATGGATTGCAGGACGCCGGAGGCGGCATGTCCATCGCCGCGCAGAGCGCCAGCGACGTCTCGCGGCATTTTTCGGCATAGGTGGGGCTCAAACGGAACTCCTCGTTGCGCGGCAGCGGCGCCTCGACCGCGATCTCGGCGACGGCGCGGCCCGGGCGCGCCGCCATGACGACGATGCGCGTCGAGAGATAAACGCTCTCGTAGACCGAATGGGTGACGAAGACGACCGTCGCGCCGAGACCGCACTTGAGGGCGACCAGATCGTCGTTGAGCTTGGTGCGGGTGATCTCGTCGAGCGCGGCGAAGGGCTCGTCCATCAAGAGCACGGCGGGGCGCGTCACCAGGGCGCGCGCAATCGAGACGCGCATCTTCATGCCGCCCGAGAGTTCGCGCGGATAGGCGTTGGCGAAGCCGGAAAGGCCGACCCGCTCCAAAGCCTCTTCGACGCGCGGCTTGGCGGCGGCTTTCGACACGCCCTTCAGCCGCAGCGGCAGCCACACGTTGCCGAACACCGTGCTCCACGGCGTCAGGGTCGGCTCCTGGAATACGAAGCCGATCTGCGGCGCCTCGCCTCGCCAGGCGATCGTCCCGCGCGTCGGAGTGCACAGGCCGGAGAGCAGCCGCAAGACCGTCGATTTGCCGCAGCCGGAGGGGCCGAGCAGGGAGACGAACTCGCCCTCCCTGATTTCGAGGTCGACGCCATTGAGAGCGGCGACGCCGTTGGCGAAGACTTTATCGACGCCGCTGAGGGCAACGAGCGGCGCGCGCAGTGCGGCGGACGGCGCGACTTTGGCAGGAGCAATGGCGTCAACAAGCGACATGAAATGACTCGAATCGAGAGGTTCGTTCTGTCCGTTCAAACTTGACCCCCGCCGCGCATACGCCGCGGCGCTGAGTCGCTACGTCCTATTGTTTCGGCCGCAGGTCGACGCCGACGCCCTTGTCGACGAACTGCGTCGTGTAGGCCTTTTTGTAGTCGATGTCCGGCTTGACCACGCCAGCCTTCACCATTTGCTCGAAGAAATCCTTAACCCGCGCATCGGTAATTGCGCCGATCCCGAGTTTCACCGCGTCGCCGGAATTGGCGATGCCGTACTGCTTGATCTTGGCGATCGAGAAGGCGATCTGGTCGTCGGTGATATCGGGATTGTCTTTCTTGATCGCCGCGTTGGCTTTCGTGTTGTCGCCGTAGAGATAATGATACCAGCCGATCGCCGAGGCATCGACGAAGCGCTGAACCAGATCCGGCGACTTCTCGACGGTTTCCGTGCGCGCCTCGATCGTCGTGGCGTAAGTCGAATAGCCCTGGTCGGCGAGCAGGAAGATGTTCGGCTTAAAGCCGCCGTCCTTCTCGACCGCGTAAGGCTCGGCGGTCAAGTAACCCTGTTGAATAGAATTCTTGTCGGCGAGGAAAGGGCCGGCATTGAAGTTATATGGTTTAACATTTTCTTCTTTAAAGCCGTAATTGACCTTCATCCATTGATAAAAGGAGGCGAGGCCCTCCTTGCTGACAAAAGCGGTGGCTTTGGTCAGGTCGGTCCATTTGTCGAGGCCGACCCCCGGATGCGACATGAAGATCTGCGGGTCTTTCTGGAAATCGGCGGCGACGATCTCGGTCGGAATGTGCTGCTCCACCGCCTCGAAGGCCTGGATCAGGTTCGCCCCCATATAGAAGTCGATTTTGCCGCTGAGCAGCAGCAGCCGGTTGTTGGCCTGCGGGCCGCCGGGGAGGATCGTCACGTCGAGGCCGTATTTGGCGTAGGTGCCGTCGACGACCGCCTGATAATAGCCGCCATGTTCGGCTTCGGCGAGCCAATTGGTGCCGAAAGTGACCTTGTCCGCCGCGAGCGCCGCGCTCGAAGCCATGCTGGCGATAACGAGTCCGGCCAACACGCCCGTCTTCGATCCGCTCATTTGCGCTCCCTCTCGTCAATTTACCCTGGCATGTCAAAGCAACTTGGGCGCCACTGTCAACTTGCCTCTCGCGGCGGCTGGGTCTAGCTCAGGGAACATTCCGCAAGCTGGTGAGTCGCCTGATGCGCCCCTTGAACCCCAAGTCGATTCATCCGCCCTTCGCCAACTACTCCCATGGCGCGGAAATTTCAGGGCAAGGCCGGGTCGTTTTTTGCTCCGGACAACTGGGGATCGGCGCCGACGGATCCATTCCCGAAAGTGCGGAGGCGCAGGCGCGGCTTTGTTTCCGGGCGATCGCGGCGATTCTCGGCGAGGCGGGAATGTCGCTGGCAGACCTCGTGCGGATCAACGCCTTCGTGACGGCGGCCGAACATTTGAGCGGCTATATGAAAGTGCGCGATGAATTCGTGGGCAATCCGCCGCCGGCGTCCACCCTCATGATCGTGCAGGGATTCGCGCGTCCGGAATTCAAGGTCGAGATCGAAGCGATCGCTGCGCGCTCGGAGTAGGAGAACCCCATGTTGCCGACGAAATTCTGGGCGGAAATGACGTGGCGCGATTTTCACAGCGCCGACATGAGCAAGGTCGTCGCCGTCCTGCCGGTCGCCGCGATCGAACAGCACGGACCGCATCTGCCGGTCGGTGTCGACACGTTCATCAACGAAGGCTACCTCAAGCGCGCCATCGCGCGTTTGCCTGAGGATCTTCCGGTTCTCTTCCTGCCGGTGCAGACGATCGGCAAATCGAACGAGCACATCGAATTTCCCGGCACTTTGACGTTCTCCGCGGAGACCGTCACCCGCGCCTGGATCGAGATCGGCGAAAGCGTGGCGCGGGCCGGGTGCCGCCGTCTCGTATTTGTCAATTCACATGGCGGCAACGTGCCGATCGTCGACGTCGTCGCGCGCGAACTCAGGGTCCGCCAGCGAATGCTCGCCGTCCATGCCTCCTGGTCGCGCTTCGGCTATCCCGACGGCGTGTTCTCGGCGCGCGAGCGCGCTTACGGAATTCACGGCGGCGATGCGGAGACCTCGCTGATGCTGGCGTTCCGGCCTGAGACCGTGCGCATGGCCGAGGCGCGTGACTTCGTCAGCCTCGCTGAGGCGATGGACAACGAGTTTCAGCAATTGCACGTGACGCAGCCGAACGGCTTTGGCTGGATGTCGCACGACGTCAACGAACATGGCGCCGTCGGCGAAGCCGACAAGGCGACTGCGGCGAAAGGCGAGGCTGCGGCCGAGCGCGGCGCGGACGCGTTCGTCGCGCTGCTGCAAGAGGTCGCGGCGTTCGATCTCGCCCGCCTCCGCAACGGCCCCCTGGGCTGACATGGGCGGCCCTCACTTCATCTTCGAGCGGGAGTTGATCGCCGGCGGCTGCGGGCGCGTCGCCGGCGTCGACGAGGTCGGCCGCGGCCCGCTCGCGGGGCCCGTCGGGGTGGCGGCGGTGATTCTCGATCTCGACGATCTGCCCGAGGGGCTCGACGATTCGAAGGTTCTTACCGCGGAGCGGCGCGAAGCGCTGTGCGAGATCATTTTCGCCAAGGCGCTCGCCGTTTCGGTCGCCTTCGCCAGCGTCGCGGAGATCGACGCGCTCAATATCCGCGTCGCGACGCTGCTCGCCATGGCGCGCGCCGTCAACGCGCTGAGCCTGCGCGCCGATTACGCGCTGATCGACGGCCGCGACATTCCCGAGGGCTTGCGCTGCCCCGCGCGCGCCGTCGTCGGCGGCGACGGGCTGTCGCTGTCGATCGCCGCCGCGTCGATCGTCGCCAAGGTCGCGCGCGACGCGCTGATGACGCGGCTCGATTTGGCGCATCCCGGCTACGGCTTCGCCCAGCACGCGGGCTATGCGACGCGGATGCACGCCGAAGCGCTGGAACGGCTGGGGCCGACCCCGGCGCACCGGCGCTCCTTCCGGCCCGACCGGTTCCTCTAGCGCCCTTTCGAGGGGCTTGGCGCAACCGCTAAAATTCTTTAGAAATCGTTGAAATCAAGACGTTTCTTTCGCGTCATAAAGCGTACAAAAACGAGACATCGGCGTTGTCGCGGCCCTAACGCAGCTTTTACCTAAAATGCTCACTATCGCTCCTGTCAGACGCTTTTCGCTCTGACATTCGCGTCGAGTGGTTGCGTACATGCGTGGTTTTCGTGCCGGGACGTCCGACTTCCCTGCCCAGCTTCAGGTTTCGCGTACTGGAGTCACCGAAGCTCGGCGTCCCGCCACGTTTTCCCAATCGCCCCGCGATGTGATCATTGTCGGCGATTGCGTGGCGGAGCTCGACAAGCTGCCCGCGGCGAGCGTCGATCTCGTCTTCGCCGACCCTCCCTACAATCTCCAGCTCGAGGGCTCGCTGTCGCGGCCCGACCAGAGCCTCGTCGACGCGGTCGACGACGATTGGGACAAGTTCGCGGACTTCGCGACCTACGACGCCTTCACGCGCGCCTGGCTGACCGCCGTGCGACGGGTGATGAAGCGCGACGCGACGATCGTCGTCATCGGCTCCTATCACAACATCTTCCGTGTCGGGGCGATCCTGCAAGATCTCGGCTTCTGGATTCTGAACGACATCATCTGGCGCAAGGCGAACCCGATGCCGAATTTCCGCGGCCGCCGGTTCACCAACGCCCACGAGACGATGATCTGGGCGGCGCGCAGCGCCGACGCCAAGGCCTATACGTTCAACTACGAGGCGCTGAAGGCCGGCAACGAGGATTGCCAGGCGCGCTCCGACTGGTTCCTGCCGATCTGCACCGGCGCCGAACGGTTAAAGGATGCCGAAGGGCGCAAGGTCCATCCGACCCAGAAGCCCGAAGCGCTTCTCCAGCGCGTGCTGCTCGCGGCCTCCAATCCGGGCGACGTGGTGCTCGATCCCTTCTTCGGCTCGGGCACGACTGGCGCTGTCGCGCGCCGACTGCGACGATCCTTCGTCGGCCTCGAGCGCGATCAGAGCTATGCCGGGGCGGCGCGCACGCGGATCGACGCCGTCGTCCCGGTCGCGCTCGAAGCGGTCGCAGCCGCGCCGACTCGCCGCAGCGCGCCGCGTGTCGCCTTCGCGAGCGTGATCGAGGCGGGACTGATCGCGCCGGGCGAGCAACTCGTCGACGCGCGGCGGCGCCACTCTGCGATTGCGCGCGCGGACGGCGCGCTCACTGTCGGCCCCGTGGTCGGCTCGATCCACAAGGTCGGCGCGCTCGTGCAAGGCCTGCCGGCGTGCAACGGCTGGACGTTCTGGCACGTCGAGCGGGCGGGCTCGCTCGTCTGCATCGACGATTTCCGCGAGAGCATCCGCGCGACGATGCGCGAGGCGGCGGAGTAGCGCAGCCTAAGGCGTCGTCATTGCGAGGAGCGAAGCGACGAAGCAATCCATCGCCAGCTTCGCGCCGATGGATTGCTTCGCTTCGCTCGCAATGACGGCGTTGGATCGGACAAAACGCAGCGGTCTTCAACCGCGCGTCTTTCCCTTTCGCCGCCCGGCGAGATCGGCGGCGCGCACGAAGAAGACCTCGCCCTCGCTCTCCTCGGTGTCGAGCCAAATCAGGGGCACATCGGGAAATTCAGTTTCGAGCAGCGCGCGCCCGGTTCCGATTTCGCAGATCAAGGCGCCGTTCGGCGTCAGATGCGCCGGCGCTTCGCTGAGGATGCGGCGGACGATGGCGAGGCCGTCCGATCCCCCCTCGTGCGCCAACCGCGGCTCGGCGGCGTATTCGGGGGGAAAAGCGTCGACCAATTCGGCTTCCACATACGGCGGATTGGTCAGGATCAGATCATAGCGCTTGTCGCCGAGCGGCGCGAAGAGATCGCCCTGATAGAGCGAAATGCGCTCGTCGAGCCCGTGCTCCGAAACATTGCGGCGCGCGACGGCGAGCGCGTCGGGGGAGAGATCGACAGCGTCGATCTCAGCGTTAGGAAAGGTCCGCGCCACGAGAATGGCGAGCGAGCCGCCGCCGACGCAGAGATCGAGCGCGCTCTCGATCGCGTCCCTGTCCTCGATCAGCGATCCCTCGCCGACGAGGCCGCGGAACAGCAGTTCGCCGATGAAGCTGCGCGGCACGATGACGCGCTCGTCGACATAGAACGGCACGCCCTGGATATAGGCGCGGTTGAGCAAATAGGCGGCCGGCTTGCGCGACGAAACCCGCGCGTCGATCAGCCGCAACAGACGCGCGCGCTCTTCGCGCGTCAGCGCGGCGCCGAAGTATGGTTCGAGCGAATCGATCGGCAGGTGCAAGGCTTCGAGGACGATGAACGCCGCCTCGTCGACCGCATTGGTCGTGCCGTGGCCGTAGACGAGATCGGCGGCGTTGAAGCGGCTCACCGCATAGCGGAAGAGATCGCGCACCGTCGAGAAGACGGCGACGCGCTCGTCATTGTCCGGATTTTCGGATTTCGACATGCGATCCCTCGCGCGGCCGTTCAGATCGTGTCGTCATCGCGAGCGAAGCAAAGCAATCGAGTCGCGCCGGAATGTCAGCGGATCCCCGGATTGCTTCATCGCTCCGCTTCTCGCGATGACGGTCGCAGCGAAAAAATGGCCGGCGTCGCCGGCCATGGATTTTTTCGAGGCCTTCTCGACCGCTCGGCCTCACTTGGCCTTCTTGCATTCCTCGCGGAACTTCTTGCGCTCCTTGCCGTGCAGGCCCTTGGCGTCGGCCTGCTTGGAGCACTCCGCGGCCTTCGCGGCCCTCGCCGCGGCGTCGTTGGCCGGCGCGGCGGCGTCGAGCGCAAAGGCCGAGCCCGAGACGAAAGCGCCGAGAGCGATCGCGGAAACGAAAGTCGAGATGCGCATGATTTGGATGTCTTTCTCGATTGGAGCAACTTCAGGCGCCCGCTCGGGGCAAACGCCCAAATCGATACGACCCGGAGAACGCTTATAAGTCGGCTTGGCGTTGTAGGACAAGCGCCGCGCCGAACCCTTGGCCGAACACCGCTCACGCGCGGTCCGCTCCCAGGCCCCCTTTGGCACGAATGAAATCGATCACCGCATCGACCCCTTCGCCGCTCTTCATGTTGGCCATGACGAAGGGGCGCGTCTTGCGCATGAGGGCCGCGTCGCGCGCCATCACCTCGAGCGAAGCGCCGACATAGGGCGCGAGATCGATCTTGTTGATGACCAGCAGATCGGACCGCGTGACCCCCGGGCCACCCTTGCGCGGGATTTTCTCGCCGCCCGAAACGTCGATGACATAGATCGTCAAATCGGCGAGCTCGGGCGAAAAAGTCGCGGCGAGGTTGTCGCCGCCCGATTCGACGAGAATGAGATCGAGCTTAGGAAAACGCCGCCGCATGTCGTCGATCGCCGCCAGATTGATCGACGCGTCCTCGCGGATCGCGGTGTGGGGGCAGCCGCCAGTCTCGACGCCCATGATGCGCTCGGCAGGCAACGCGCCGGCCTCGACGAGGATGCGGGCGTCTTCCTTGGTGTAGATATCGTTGGTGATGGCCGCGATGTCGAACTCGCCGCTGAGGCGCTTGCACAATTGCTCCATCAACGCGGTCTTGCCGGAGCCGACGGGGCCGCCGATGCCGACGCGAAGCGGTTGCGTGGATTGGCTCATGAACGGAACAACCTCGAATATTGGGTTTCGTGACGCATCGCGGCGATGTCGGAGCGGAACGCGGCGGCGCCGAGATCGTCGAGCGTCGCGCCCGCCGCCTCGTTCGCCGTCCTCTCGAGCAGAGGCAAGATTTCGGCCAGCGATTTCTGGCCGTCGGTCTGGCCGACGACGCTGAGACGCACCGCGGCCGAGACGAGATTGGCGAAGAGGGCGACGACGAACGCGGGCAACGCGCGTTCGAGCGCCATGCCGTGTCCGGCCGTCGCCGCGGCGACCGCGACCGGATAGGCGATCGCCTCGCCCTCCTGTTCAGGAAGACGCTCGAGCGCCTCGCAGCCCCAGGCCGCGCGCGCCGCGAGGCGGAAGGCCGCGCCCTGCGCCGTCGTTTCGAGCCGCCTTTCCGCCGAGCCGGCGAGGGCGACCGCCAGTTCGTTGACTTGGTTCAAAGTCCGCCAGTCCGCCGCCGCGGCCGCCCGATGGGCGATCGCAAACAGGACGGCGTCCGTCCTCGGCGCCCCGAAGGCGGCGAGATCGGCGAGCCATTCGTTGAGGGAAGCCGCGTCGGCGACGTCGCCCGCTTCGACCGCCCATTCGAGGCCGTGCGAATAGGCGAAGGAGCCGACGGGAAAAGCGGGCGAGAGCCAGAGGAAGAGCGGCAGCTCCCGCGATTTCAGCGCCTCAGCGGCGTCCGTGGTCATGAGCGTGGTCGTGATGGCCGTGATCATGGCCGTGGTGGTCATCGCCGTGATCGTGGCGCCCGTGATCATGGCCGTGGTCGTGGTGCGCGTGATCGTGGTGATCGTGGCCGTGGCCATGGTGATCGTGGTCGTGGTGATCGTGATCGTGCGCCTGCGCCAGGGCGCGCACATAGGCGCCGCCTTCCGGATTGAACGGCGCCTCGATGGCGACGACCGAGCCGCCGAGCCCGCGCGCCATGTCTTCGATCACCGGGTCGCGGCGGATGCGCAAGCTCTTGCGCAGCAATTCGGTCGGCAGGTGGCGATTGCCGAGATGCCAGGCGATGCGGGTGAGCGCGGCGTCGTCGGCGGCGCGGATTTCGACCAGGGATTCCGGCGCCGCGACGACTTCGACGATGCGGCCGTCGTCCAGCTTGAGCCCGTCGCCGGCGCGCAGCATCACCGCCTCGGTGAGGTGGAGCAGGAATTCGAGCCCGCGCACCCCTGTCATTGCGACCCGGCGCCGATAGCGCTCGTCGTAATCGAGGACGACAGTGTCGGCCGGCTCGCCCGACCAGGCGCCTGAGGGAACGACGGTATGAGCGTGCTGCATCGATATTCCTCTCAGGGCGGTCGGCGGTCGCGTAGACGGGACACGGGCGGCCGCCTGCCGCCCTGAAATGAAAAAAGCCAGCCGGCCTGTAAGCCGGGTTCTGTATGGCCGGGAGCATGGCTCCCGACGTGACGACCATTCCTCTGGGACGCGCGTCGCCGCGCGCCTCTAGCAACCAACCCGAGCGACCGAGCCTGCGGACGGGCCCCGCGAGCCTTGCGGCTGCGCGCGTCGCTCCTATTCGGTTTTGCTCCCGGCGGGGCTTGCCGTGCCGCCGACGTTGCCGCCGACGCGGTGCGCTCTTACCGCACCCTTTCACCCTTGCCGACTTCGAGCTTTCGCCCGACGCCGGCGGTTTGCTTTCTGTGGCGCTTTCCCTGGGGTCGCCCCCGCCGGACGTTATCCGGCGCCGTGTCCGCATGGAGCCCGGACTTTCCTCCGCTTGCGAGGGATGCTCGCAGGCGACGGTCGTCCGGCCGACTGGCAGGCTAGCCCATAGGCTCGCCGGACCGCCCAGGTCAAGAGAGCGTCGCGCGGGCGCTTGCCATGCGAGATCGAGACACCGCAAATCACCGGCTAGGGCGTTCATGTAAGAACGCGATGCGACGGGTTCGCGCGCCTGGTCGGCTCAGGAGCCGGTTCTGCCCCATGCCGGAGAATCAAGCCTTTTCAGCCGCGACCCCATGGCGGGCCGCCGCTCGCAGGCCCGCAGTCTCGCCTCGGCGGCTCGAACCGCGAGGATGTGCGTGGGGTCTTCGCTCAGGGGAAGGGCGGTTGCGTCGCGCACGTCCTGCGGGCTCAGACCGATGTCCGCCAGTTCCCGGACATTCATCGCCGCCAGTTGCGCCATGACGGCGCGCGCCGCAACGACTCGCGCTGGCCAGAACGCGATCCGCTTGCATAGAGCGAGAAATTCCGCGGCGATCGAACCAAGCCTCGACATGACCCATTCTCCTTCGCCTCCATCGTCGCGAGATCCGCCTAGCGGGGCCAGGGACAATCAAGTACACTTTGGCCAAACTGTACCTGACAATGGGGGATACAGATGCTGGACCGACCGCCCGAGGGGGAGCGTGCGCCGAGCCGTGTCGGGGCGGTGATGGCTTCGCTCAAAAGCCGCATCGACGCCCGCGCGCTCGCTCCGGGCGCTCGGCTGCCGTCAGTCCGGGCGCTTGCAACGAGTCTGGGGGTGTCGAAATCGACCGTGGTCGAGGCCTACGACCGATTGGTCGCCGAGGGCGCGGTCGTCGCCCGGCGCGGCTCGGGGTTCTTCGTCGCCGGCCGCACCCGCCCCCTCGTGCTGGCGCGCGCGGTGGAGCGGCGGGAGCCGGTGGCGGACTGGCTATGGTCCATTCGCGCGTCGCTCGAAGCGGACCCCAATCTCATTCAGCCAGGGGCGGGATGGCTGCCCGAATCGTGGATGCCGGAGGTCGGCATGCAGCGCGCGCTGCGGGATCTCGCGCGCGACCGCGAATTTCACAGAACGCAATATGATTCGCCGATCGGCTTTGCGCCGCTCCGTCAGCAGCTCGCCGTCCGCATGGCGGAGCGCGGCGTCGCCGCGTCGCCGGACCAGATCGTGCTGACCGATTCCGGCACCCATGCGGTCGATCTTGCGATGCGCTTCCTTGTCCAGCCCGGCGATACGGTGGCGGTGGACGACCCGAGCTACTTCCGCATGCTGCCCCTGCTCAGCGCGCATCGGGTCAACGTCGTCGCCGCGCCGATGACCCGCGAGGGACCCGACATCGAGGCGCTCGAAGGACTGTTCGCCGCCCACGCGCCGCGCCTCTATCTGACCATCGCGGGTCTCAGCAGTCCGACCGGGGCCGCGCTATCGGCCGCGGTCGCGCACCGAGTGTTGAAGCTCGCCGAGCGCCACGATGTCGTAATCATCGAGGACGAGATATTCGCCGATTTCGAGCCGGGGGCGCCGGCCGCGCGCCTGGCCGGTTTCGACGGGCTCGACCGGGTCATCCAGGTCGGCAGCTATTCGAAGACGATTTCGGCAGCTCTGCGATGCGGCTATCTCGCCGCGCGGCCGGACTGGATCAACTCGATCGTCGATCTGAAGCTTGCGGTCTCCCTGAGCAGCGGACATTTCGCCGCAGCCTTCCTCCATCGCGTCCTGACCGAGGCGGGCTATCGGCGGCATCTCACGGCTTTGCGGGCGCGGCTCGCCGATGCGATGGGACGCACCCTCACGCGATTGAAGGCGGCCGGTCTGACGCCTTGGATCGAGCCGGCTGGCGGAGCCTTCATCTGGGCGCGCCTGCCGGACGGGCTCGATGCGACGACGATCGCGCGCTGCGGACTCCATAGCGGCGTCGCCTTCGCGCCTGGCCCGGTCTTCAGCGCCTCCTTGGAGGCGAGCAGCTTTCTCCGCTTCAACGCCGCGACCAGCCTCAATCCGCGCGCCTTCGAAGTGCTCGAAGAGGCTATGGCGGCCGCTGGAAAATTCACTTGAGAGGCGTCAAGGGCGCGGCGAGGGCGCATCGCTCGCGCCAATTCGCAGCCATGGCGTGTCGTCGCGGCCACGCCTCGGATAAAAACGCAATGCGACGGCGCCGCACGCGCCGATCGGAGCCTCTGCGCCTCATTCGCGGCCTTATTTCTGCCTACTGGCGCCATACGGCCCGCGGGCTGGAATTCACTTGAGGTTCACCAATCCTGTGGCATTTGTGCCTATGGGGGCTGGGGATCAGCGGCTGCGCTACGCGGCCCGGACGGTAACAGCAGCGATGGCGCGCGAGCTTCGCACGCCGACGGGGAGAGGCAAAGAATGAAGAAGGTTGTTTTCCTATCGCTGGCCATAGCCACGGCCATGCCCCTTGCGGCTTGCGATACGCCGCAGGGCCAGAACGCGGCCGGCGGCGCCGTGCTCGGCGGCGCGACCGGCGCGCTGCTCGGGGGCGCGCTGACCGGCCATGCCGGCGGCGCACTTGCCGGCGGAGTCGCCGGCGCCGCCACCGGCGCCATGATCGGCGCCGCTTCGACGCCGCCCGGCCCTGGCTATTATCCGCCGCCGCCTCCGCCGCCGCGCTGCGCCGAGTGGGGTTACGACTATTACGGCAACCGCGTTTGCCGCGGCTGGTATTGAGCCAACGCCTTTGCCCTCCGCCCCGCGGGCGGAGGGCCCGCCCAAAACCGCTCCGCTTGACGCCCCGACGCTTGATGCGGGCCGCATGACGACGCCGCTCGTTCCCGATAGTCCGGTCGCTTCCGCCTTCGTGCCGTCGCCCAACTTCGGCGAGCGGCGCGGCCCGCTTCGCCCGGACTGCATCATTCTCCACTACACCGGGATGCCGACCGAGGAGGGCGCCCTCGCGTTGCTGCGCGACCCGGCCGCCGAAGTGTCGGCGCACTATTTCGTCGGCGAATCCGGCGAGGTGATCCAACTCGTGTCCGAGGAGAAGCGCGCCTGGCACGCCGGCGTCGGCTCGTGGGCAGGGTCGACGGACCTCAATTCGGCGTCAATCGGCGTCGAGATCGCCAATCCCGGTCACGACGGCGGCTCGCCGCCCTTTGCGCCGGCCCAGATCGAGGCCGTCATCGGTCTCTGCCGCGACATCGCCTCGCGCTGGCGAATTCGTCCGGAGCGCGTGCTCGCCCATTCCGACATCGCGCCGGCGCGCAAGCGCGATCCCGGCGAGAAATTCCCCTGGGACGTGCTCGCGCGCGCCGGCGTCGGCCATTGGAGCGAGCCGGCGCCGATCTCGGGCGGCGTTCTGTTCGGCGTGGGCCAGGAAGGCCCGCCGATCCGCGCTTTGCAGGCGCTGCTGGCGCTCTACGGTTATGGCGTCGAGCTGACGGGCGTCTACGACCGGCAGACTAAGATCGTCGTGACCGCCTTCCAGCGCCACTTCCGTCCCGAAAAGGTGGACGGCGAAGCCGATGCTTCCACCGTCGCCACGTTGCGGGCGCTGGTCGCTTCGCTCAACCCGCCGAGCTCATGAGGTCGCAACGCCGAGGCGCGTCGGCGCGCCGTAGGTGTTGGGAATCTTGTCGGCGAAAGTCGTGACGAAATCCGCGTTCTCGTGCTCGGGCGAGGCGGGGCGCAGCGCCTCGTCGGTGTAGGACGCGCTCGCCTCGTCGGCGACGACGCGCCGGAGGATGCGGCGGTAGCGAGCCGCCAAGGCGAACCACTTCGCCGCCACGGTGAGGAAGTCCGCCACGCGCCAGAGCGAGAACAGCAACGGGTTGACGACCTTCATGCCGTGCCGCCGCTGCGTCCTCACCTTGCGCCTGACGTAGCCGAACTGCAGGGGATGAACCTTTTCGATCCGCGCGGCGCCGGAAAAAATCGTCATCGCGTCGGCGACTTTGCGCGCGCTGATGCCGCTCGCGACCGCCCGGCGCAGGACGGTCTCGACATGCGCGTCGGTGTAATAGCGCGCCCAGGCGTCCCGGTAGACTTGCCGCCAGGCCTCGTCGGACATTTTCGGATGCGCCGTGCAGACGTGTTCGAGATCGTAGTTGTTCATGTCCCGCTCCATCGGGACGCCCTTCATATGCAGGGTCTTGTGGTCCTCGGAGCCAGGCAGCGGCGTCAGGAAGAAGAATTCGAGGATGTCGATCGGCAGCTCGCGCTTGATGATCTCGATGTCGCGCGCGATGGTTTCGGGCGTGTCGGTGGGAAAGCCGAGGATATAGCCGGCCCAGGTCATCACATGGGCGCGCCGCCACGCCTGCAGCATGTCGCGATATTCCCAAATCTTGTTCTGGCGTTTCTTGGCGCCCTGGAGCGATTGGGGATTGATGTTCTCGAGCCCAATGAAAACGGCGTTGCAACCCGCGCGGGCGGCCTTCTCGATGAAGTTCGGGATGCGGTGGCACAACGTGTCGACCTGCAGCAGCAGCCGGATCCGGAACCCGTGCTCCTCGCGTAAAACGATGAGCCGGTCGAGGATCGGCTCCCAGTTTCGGTTGCGCGCGAAATTGTCGTCGGTGACGAAGAAGCGCGTAATGCCCTGCGCGGCGTTGGCGCGCACGATCGCTTCGACGTCGTCGGGCGTGCGGTAGCGCGAGATGCGGCCCTGCACGTTGATGATGGTGCAGAAGCTGCACTGGAACGGGCAGCCGCGCCCGGCGTCGAAGCTCGCGTAATGGCCGGCGACGCGGGCGACGACCGGCCGCGGCAGAATGGGCAGCGCCGCCGCCTCCATCGAAGGCATGTCGTCGAGGTAATTATAGACCGGCTTGGCGCGCCCGGCGTCGATGTCGCGGAGAAGACCGGCAAGACGGCCTTCTCCTTCTCCAGCGAACAGGGTGATGCCGAGCGCCTGCGCTTCCTTCAGCTCCGGCGGCAGTTCCGGGAGCATGGCGATGCAGCCCGAGACGTGGAAGCCGCCGATCGCAACTGGGATCCCCGCCGCGCGGAATTGGCGCCCGAGGTCGAGCGCGCGCGGAAACTGGTTGGACTGAACGCCGACCAGCGCGACCAGGCCGCCTTCGTCGGCCTTGATGCGGCGCACCGTCGCGCCGACGTCGACGATGGTGTTGCACTCGTCATAGACCTCGATCTCGATCTCGACGTCCGGGCCGAGCGCCTGTTCCTCGGCGCAGATCGTCAACAGCCCATAGACGCTGGCGAGACTGTTGGAGGGAATGGTCGAGCGCATCCATTGGATGACGTAGCCGTCCTCGTCGTAGTGCGAGGGCTTCAGCAGAACGATCCGAAACTTCCGCTTACCCATGCTTCGCCGCCTCCCCCGCTGAGATCAGACGGGCAAAGCGGCCCTGTCGTCACTGCGCTTGACGTCGTTCGACTTGGATATACGTGTTCGACTGGATGTGTATTGCGGTGTGACCCGCCAAAGCCATACTAGCGAAATGGGGTCCCCGTCCAGTAGGGTCGAGCGGCGCACTGATTTTGGCGGGTTATGCGGCGAAGCAGCCAAGAATAGTTCGGCGCCGCTGGCGTGCGCGCGCGAAGCGCTTTTTCGCAGAGATTGATGCGTTGATCGCTTTGCGCGGACACGCATAAAAAAGCGGCGCCGCCGGGAGGCGACGCCGCAAAGGCGCTTTACGCAGCAGCCTGCTTGCCGGTCGGAACCGACGCGACGGTCTTCAAGACCTGCGAGGCGATCTGGTAGGGGTCGCCTTGCGAATTCGGGCGGCGATCCTCGAGATAGCCCTTGTAGCCGTTGTTCACGAAGCTATGGGGCACGCGGATCGACGCGCCGCGGTCGGCGACGCCGTAGCTGAACTGGTTGATCGACGCCGTCTCATGCTTGCCGGTGAGGCGCATATGATTGTCGGGGCCGTAGACGGCGATGTGGTCTTCACGCGCCGCCTCGAAGGCCGCCATCAGCTTCTCGAAGTATTCCTTGCCGCCGACTTCGCGCATGTAGGCGGTCGAGAAGTTGCAATGCATGCCCGAGCCGTTCCAGTCCGTGTCGCCCAGCGGCTTGCAGTGGAACTCGATGTCGATGCCGTACTTCTCGGTCAGGCGGAGCATGAGGTAGCGCGCCATCCACATGTCGTCGGCGCACTTCTTCGAACCCTTGCCGAAGATCTGGAATTCCCATTGGCCCTTCGCGACTTCCGCGTTGATGCCTTCGTGGTTGATGCCGGCCGCCAGGCACGCGTCGAGATGCTCTTCGACGATCTGGCGGGCGACGTCGCCGACGTTCTTGTAGCCGACGCCGGTGTAGTAGGGGCCCTGCGGAGCCGGATAGCCCGAGTCCGGGAAGCCGAGCGGACGGCCGTCCTGGTAGAAGAAATATTCCTGCTCGAAGCCGAACCAGGCGCCCTCGTCGTCGAGAATGGTCGCGCGCTTGTTCGAGGCATGCGGGGTCTTGCCGTCCGGCATCATGACTTCGCACAGCACCAGCACGCCGTTGGTGCGCTGGCTGTCGGGATAGACGGCGACCGGCTTCAGCACGCAGTCCGAGCTGTGCCCTTCCGCCTGCATGGTGGAACTGCCGTCAAAACCCCACAGCGGAAGCTGCTCGAGCTTGGGAAAGCTGTCGAATTCTTTGATCTGCGTCTTTCCCCGGAGGTTTGGCACAGGAGTATAGCCGTCAAGCCAAATATACTCGAGTTTGTACTTTGTCATCGCGACCCTCTCGCTATTTGGGTTCTCGTTTTGAAATCACGTCGAATTGCCTATCGCCTGCAGGGGCCAGCGCGAAGCAGCATTTTCTGTGCCAGCCAAGGGGATCGCGAATTCCCGGCGCCCTCGCCGTAATCGTCGGCGCCGTGCAAAGCGGCACAGATGATGGCGCCCATTTTGTGGGCAGTTTGTGATTTTATTTGAAGCACTTAGTGCACTTCGTGTGCAGGTCGGCTATTGTAAAAATCGATTCGAGACGCACCTTTCCTTTCTAAGCTAGGATCGGAGACTCGCGATGAATACGAATTCGGGCGCTCCTACCGCGAAGATTTATCAATTTCCCGCGACAACTCAGGGAAAGCTCGACAAGCGCAGTCTTCGTCCCACTTCCGCTGCGGACCGCCGCCAGCCGCCGCTCCCGACCGTCGAGTTCGGCAGCGGCTGGTATCACGAAGCGGCGCTCGAGGCGGAACACCCCCGCAAACCCTGACCGCTCAGGCCGGCGAAACGCCGGATAGCGCGGCGCAAGCGTCGATCAGCCGATCCTGAAGGTCGGCGTCGTGGGCGCTCGGGTGGGTCTGCCGCGGCCGCATGTGGAAAAAATATTGGCCGCTCACCCGCGCGCCGGGCTCGTCGCTGACGGCGAGCCATGCCTGGGTGCGGTGCGCCTTGTCGAGGTCGTCGGGCGCGCTCGGACCGCCCATCCGGGTCGCGACCCATCCCGGCTCGACCGCGTTGGAGGAGACGCCCGGCCAGCGGCGGGCGAAGCCGAACGCCAGGAGAGCGTCGTGTAGCTTGCTCTCCGCATAGGCTTCGGCGCCCTGCCAGCGCCGCTTGCGCCAAAGCAGGTCGTCGAGGTCCGCCGAGGCGCCGCGATGCATGCCTGAGCTCAGATAGACGAGCCGCTTCGGCCTCTCGATCAAGACCGTGAGGATGTAGGGCGCGAGCGTGTTGACGGCGAACACTTTGGGCAGCCCATCCTCGGTTTGGGCCCGCGGCTCCTGGTAGCCGACGGCGGCGTTGTGAATCACCGCGTCGAGCGGGCCGAGCCGATTGACCTCGTCCGCCAGCGCTTTCGTCTCAGCGATGCTGGCGAGGTCGCCGGCCAAAGCCGCCTCGGCTTGCGGAATCGCCTGGAGCGCGTCGCCGGCGCGCTTTTTGTCGCGGCCGTGCACAATCACCTTGTGTCCCTGCTCGGCGAGCAGGCGGGCGGCCATCAGGCCGAGGCCGGTGGACGATCCCGTTACAAATACGCGCGCCATCCGTCTCTCCTCAGTTTCGTCCCGCGCGAAACACCCGCCTAGTGTCGCCCGAAATTCCCGCTGGCGGAAATGCGGACTGGTCCCTTCACTCGTGACGAAGCGTCCACGATCGATGTCTCCGTCACCCGGTCGTCTCGAGGCAGAAGTCTATGAAGGCGTGAACCTTGGCGGGTGGATGGCGGCGCGACGGGTGAACGACGTAGAGCGGAAAGGTCTCGTCCGGCCAGTCGGGAAAGAGGTCGACCAGACGACCGTTTTGGAGCAGATCGTGAACCCCCAGCGCCATCACTTGGGCGATTCCGACCCCCTCGAGGCAGGCGCCGAGCATAACCCCGACGTCGCTCACCGTCAGTCGGCCTTTGGCTGCGACCGGGACAATCTCCCGCCCGCGATGGAGCTCCCATTCGAACGGCCGACCGGTGCGGGGATCGCGGAAATGTATGCAGAGGTGACGCGCGAGATCCTCGGGCGTCTTGGGCCAGCCGTTCCGCTCAAGATACGCGGGCGTCGCGACCGTCAGGATGCGGGTTTGCAGCAAGCGCCGGGTGACGAGCGAGGATGCCGGCTGCGGACCGAAGCGCACGGCGACGTCGACGCCGTTGGCCACGAGGTCGCCCATCTCGTCCCGCGTCAGCAGTTCGAGCTCGATGTCGGGGTGGCGATCCAGGAAGATCGCCAGGCGTGGCGCGAGAACAAGCCGCGAGAAGTACGGATCGGCGTCGACCCTCAGCCGTCCGCGCACGGCTGCCGAAGCGCCGGAGGCGTCGCCGGCCGCGTGCTCGATCCCTTCGAGCAACGGCGCCACCTGGCGATGAAAGCGGGCGCCCTCGTCGGTCAGGCGCAAGGACCGCGTCGTGCGGTCGAGCAGCCGCACGCCCACCCTCGCTTCCAGCCGCGCGATCGCCCGGCTGACGCCGGAGGCCGATAGGCCGAGCGCATCCGCCGCTCTCACGAAGCTGCCGGCCTCGATGACGGCGGCGAGCACGCCGACGCCCGACAGCAGCCGCCCGTCGAAGACCATGATCCACTCCTGACATCAGGTCATGAATGATGTGACATAAGCGCGCTCCAGTCAAAGAATGTCCGGGTGCATGGTCCGCTTCGCCGGCCTCGCGTCGGCGGTCAGTCGAGGAGCGCGACCATGTATGCAGTTACTGGAGTCAGCGGGAAGGTCGGCGGCGCGACCGCGCACGCATTGCGCGAGATGGGCCTCGCGGTCCGCGCGATCGTGCGCGACGCGGCCAAGGGCGCGACCTGGCGCGAGCGCGGCGCCGAAGTCGCGCTCGCCGACTTGAACGACCCGACGGCGCTCGCCGCCGCCTTCGCCGGCGCAGAGGGCGTCTTCGCGCTGCTGCCCCCGCTTTTCGACCCGACGCCGGGATTTCCCGAGGCGCGCGCCTTCGCCGCCAGCATTCGAAGAGCGGTTGAGATCGCAAAACCCCCGAAGCTCGTCTGCCTCTCGACGATCGGCGCGCAGGCGACGCAGCCAAATCTGCTCAGCCAGTTGGGATTGGTCGAGCAGGCGCTGGCCGATGCGCCCGTGCCGGTCTGCTTCCTCAGGGCGGCCTGGTTCATGGACAATTCGGCGTCGGACATTCCCGCCGCGCGGGAGACGGGCGTCGTGCCGAGCTTTCTACAGCCGCTCGACAAGCCCGTGCCGATGGTCGCGACCGACGACATCGGCGATCTCGCGGCTTCCTTGCTGCGCGAGACATGGACCGGTCGGCGGGTCGTTGAACTCGAGGGGCCGCGCAGAGTGACGCCGAACGAAGTCGGCGCCGCCCTCGCCAAGGTTCTCGGCAGGCCGGTGCGCATGGAGACGGCGCCGCGCGAGACCTGGGAGGGCCTGTTCACCGCCCAGGGAATGAAGAACCCGCGACCTCGCGCCCAGATGCTCGACGGGTTCAACGAGGGCTGGATCGAGTTCGAGGCCGGCCAAGCGGGGTCGCTCAAAGGGCGAACCGGCATCGAGACCGTACTTGCGCGGCTCGCAGCGGAGGGATGAGGAGCGCCGGGTTTGCGCATCAGTCGTCCGGTGGGGCAAGATGGCGGTAAGGGGCTGCTTTGTCTCTGCCGCCGACCCGGGATTTCGGCAAGCGCTGAGCGATCTCGGGAAACGGCGGCGAAAGGAACCGGAAGATGGATTTGAAACTTAGCGGAAAACTGGCGCTCGTCAGCGGCAGCACGGCCGGCATCGGCCAGGCGATCGCGGAAGCTCTGGCGCGCGAAGGCGCGCGGGTCATCGTCAACGGCCGCACGCAGGCGGCGGTCGACGAGGCGGTCGCGCGTCTGCGCGCCTCCACCGGCGCCGAGGTTCACGCTTTCGCCGGCGATCTCGGCACGGCGTCCGCCGCGGAGGCGGTGGCGCGGGCTTATCCCAACGTCGAGATCCTCGTGAACAACCTCGGCATCTTCGAGCCGAAGCCGTTCGAGGCGATTCCCGACGCCGACTGGGTCCGCTTCTTCGAGGTGAATGTGCTGAGCGGCGTCCGTCTCGCGCGTCTCTACCTGCCGGCGATGCGGCGCGCCGATTGGGGCCGCATCATCTTCATCTCCAGCGAGAGCGCGGTGCAGATCCCGGCCGAGATGATCCATTACGGCATGACCAAGACCGCGCAAATCGCCGTCTCGCGCGGCCTCGCCGAGGCCGTCGCGGGAACGGGCATCACCGTCAACACCGTGCTGCCCGGCCCCACCAAGTCGCGCGGCGTCAGCGACTTCGTCGACGCTCTGGCGAAGGCCGAGGGCAAGTCGTTCCAGGACTTCGAAACAGAATTCTTTCAGAAGGTGCGGCCGACGTCGCTCATCAAGCGCTTCGCGACCCCGGAAGAAGTCGCTTCGCTCGTCGCCTACGTCGCGAGCCCCCTCGCGTCTGCGACGACCGGCGCCGCGCTGCGTGTCGACGGCGGCGTGATCAAGAGCGCGTTTTAGCGCCGCGCTGCGATATGAAACAACTGCCCTCGTCCGTGAGGCGCTGCGAAGCGGCCTCGAAGGACGAGGGTGGGTCAGACTACTCTATGTGTCAGGAGTCCGTGGAACACCTTTCTGGTTGCCCCGTTTTATTGGCGACCCGCTGAGATGCGGCCGAATTGGAGAGGACGCCTGGCGATGCCGATAAAGATTACCGCAGAAGCGCTTTCCCGCCGGCGCTTTCTAGGGACTGCGACGGCGACCGTCGCCGGCGCGGCAGCGGGGACGCAAGGAAAAGCCTTTGCGCAGCAGCCTCAGAGCGTGCGTCAAGGCGAGCAGGATTCCAGCGCGAGCGATCCCGGGCCGGAAGACGATGCTCTCAAGAATGCGAACCCCGATAGTTTTTTGGCTCCGCAGACCGATCACAAGCTCGGCCCGTCTTTTTGGAGTTCCTTTTCGGCAATGCACCGGCGGGTGGACGAGGGCGGCTGGTCGCGACAAGTGACGGTCGAGGACTTCCCGATCTCCAAAGAGATAGCCGGCGTGAATATGCGCCTCACGGCAGGCGGAATTCGTGAACTCCATTGGCACAAGGCCAACGAATGGGCGATCATGCTCTCCGGCAATTGCCGGCTCACCGCGCTCGCTGCTGACGGATCGAGCTATGTGAACGACGTCGCCGCGGGCGATCTCTGGTTCTTTCCGACAGGGGTGCCGCATTCGCTCCAGGGCATCGGCCAAGACGGTTGCGAGTTCCTGCTCGTATTCGACGACGGCGCGTTTTCCGAGGATAACACGACGCTTCTGTCGGATTGGATGATCCATACGCCTCGCGAGGTCTTGGCGAAGAACTGGAACGCGCCGGCGTCCGCGCTCGATCCGCTCAAGAACGTTCCTCCTGACGGGCGTTACATCTTCCAAACGGCCGTTCCTGGTTCTCTGCAGGAGGACCGGACGGCCGCTACAACCTCCGGCAAGATCACGTCCACCGTCTTCGACTTTCCGATGATGCGGATGCAGCCCCAGAAATCGACCAAGACGGGCGCGGTGCGCATCGTGGATTCCGGGAATTTCCCGGTTTCGAAGGGAATCGCCATGGCGCATGTCACCGTGAAGCCAGGGGGCTTGCGCGAATTGCACTGGCATCCCAACGCCGACGAGTGGCAATATTATATTCAGGGAAAAGGCCGGATGACGGTATTTTTCAACAAGTCCACGGCGCGCACTCAAGACTTCGCCGCCGGCGATGTCGGGTACGTGCCGCAGACGCTCGGCCACTATATTGAGAACACGGGCGACACAGACCTTGTCTTTTTGGAAATGTTCAAAGCGCCCCGCTACGAGGACTTCTCGCTCAATGATTGGCTCACGCACATACCGCCGGAATTGGTGACGCAGCACCTCGGCATATCAAGCGAAACCCTAGCAGGCATTCCGAAAGCGAACGTCGCTATCCTCCCGGCTTAGCGCGTTTTGCTTTTTGGTTGACGCAGCGTCGCTGTCACCCCCGCGAAAGCGGGGGTCCAGACGACCAAGCGGAACGATGGATTGCTTCGTCGCTCCGCGCCCCGCAATGACGTTGCTCTGAAGCTCACCGCGCCAGCGGCGCCGCCATCTCGAGCGAGCGCTTGGCGATCGCACTGCGCGGCCGCAGGCCGATCAGGTGGCAGATCGCGAAGACGAGGTCGGCGCGGTTCATCGTGTAGAAGTGCAATTCCTTCACGCCGCGGTCGATCAGGTCGATCACCTGCTCGGCGCAGACGGCGGCGGCGACGAGGCGGCGCGTGACGGGGTCGTCGTCGAGCCCCTCGAAGCGGTCGGCGAGCCAGGCTGGCACGCTCGCGCCGGCGCGCCGCGCAAAGCCGGCTGTGGTCTTGAAGTTCTGCACCGGCACGATGCCGGGCACGATCGGGATGTCGATCCCCGCCGCGGCGGCGACGTCGAGAAAGCGGAAGTAGACGCTGTTGTCGAAGAAGAACTGGGTGATCGCGCGATCCGCGCCCGCGTCCACCTTGCGCTTCAACGCCTCGATGTCGTGCAGCAGCGTCGGGCTTTGCGGGTGCTTCTCGGGATAAGCGGACACCGAGACCTCGAAATCGCCGCTGCGCTTGATCGCCCGGACGAGGTCCTCGGTCGCCTGGTAGCCGTGGGGAGGCGCGACATAGGGCGTGTCGAGGCCGCCCGGCGGATCGCCGCGCAGCGCGACGACGTGACGGACCCCGGCGCCCGCATAACCACGAATGACGGCATCCAGATCCTCGCGGCTGGCGCCGACGCAGGTGAGATGCGCCGCGGGCTTGAGGTTGGTCTCGTCGGCGATCCGCGCCACCGTCGCGTGGGTGCGCTCGCGCGTCGAGCCGCCGGCGCCGTAGGTCACCGAGACGAAGTCCGGCTCCAGCGGGGCGAGGCGCTCGATCGCCTCCCACAAGGTCTTCTCCATCTCCGCCGTCTTGGGCGGAAAGAATTCGAACGAGACGCTGATGGGAGAGCCCGCTCGGCTCACTCTGACCTGTCCCATCACACCAACTCCATCTTCGTTCTTGGAAATTCGTCGGATACAATTCTTGGATCACGCGCTAGCCACAGCGCCACGGTCAGTTTGCCGGGCTCGCCCGCGGGCGGCGGCACCAGCCGCGTCTCGACCGGCGTCAGGCCAGCGTCAGTCAGGAAGATTTCGACCTCCTCGCTCGAAAAGCCGAGCCTTCGATGCGCGAATTGCTCGCGCAAAAATTCTTCGCCGTGCGCGGCGAAATCGACCACCAGCAGCCGCCCGTCGGGACGCAACGCGCGCGCCGCCTCGCGCAGGGCGCGCGCCGGATCGTCGAGGAAGTGCAGCACCTGATGGATGATGACGAGGTCGTAGCCGTCGCGTTCGACCGGCGGCGCATAGATGTCGCCCTGCCGCAACTGCGCGTTGCGCAGCCCGCTCTGGTCGATGCGCGAGCGGGCGAGCGCCAGCATCGCCGGGCTCTGGTCGATGCCGACGGCGCGCTCGGCGCGAGGCGCCACGAGTTCGAGCATTCGTCCGGTGCCGGTGCCGAGATCGAGCACCGCGCGGATCGGCTTGTCGCCGACCAAGGCGAGGATAGCCGCCTCGACCCGTTCCTCGGGGGCGTGCAAGGCGCGGATCGTGTCCCAGTCGGCGGCGCGCTCGGCGAAATAGGCGGCGGCCTGGCGGCGGCGCGCCTCGCGGGTGACCGCGAGCCGGGCGCGATCGGCGGCCATCGTCGGGTCGGCGCGGTCGATGCGCGCGATCAGCGCGCGCGCCAGCGAGCCGCCGGTTTCGGCGAGCCGGTAGAAGGCCCAGGCGCCCTCGCGCTGGCGCTCGGCCAGGCCCGCTTCGACCAGCAGCTTGAGATGCCGCGACACACGCGGCTGCGACTGGCCGAGGATGGCGACGAGTTCGCTCACCGTAAGCTCGGCCTCGCACAGAAGCCCGATGATGCGCAGGCGCGTCACTTCGCCCGCCGCCTCGAGACCGGCCAGGAGGGCCTCGAAGCTCATCGTCGGCGGAGGCTCCGCGGCGCGCTTCAAATCAGACATAAGCATATCTTTATATCTAATTTTGTCCCGACGCAAGGGCGAACCGCCGTCTTGCCGCTCGGCGCGCTTCGGCTAATCTACCGTCCGCATGGCAACCCGGACCGCCGATGACTCCGCTTTACGAAATCGACCTCGACGCCATCGACGGACGCAAGCTCAAGCTTTCCGAATACGCCGGCAAGGTCCTGCTCATCGTCAACGTCGCGAGCCGCTGCGGCTTCACCCCGCAATATGAGGCGCTGGAGGCGCTGTGGCGGCGCTATCGCGACCGGGGCTTCGCCGTCCTCGGCTTCCCCTGCGACCAGTTCGGCCATCAGGAGCCCGGCGACGAAGCCGAGATCCGCGCCTTCTGCACGCAGTCCTACGACGTCACCTTTCCGCTGTTCGCCAAGATCGAGGTCAACGGCGCTCGCGCCCATCCGCTGTACCGCGCCCTGAAGGCCGAGGCGCCCGGTCTGTTGGGAACCCAGGGCGTCAAATGGAACTTCACCAAGTTCCTGCTCGATCGGAAGGGTCTCTTCGTGCGACGCTACGGCCCGACGGAGCGGCCGGAGCGCTTCGCGAAAGCGATCGAGGCGTTGCTCGTCTGACCGAGCGCAGGCGAGCAGCGGGAGGAAAACCATGGATCACCACCAGCTTTTCTACATCGACGGCCAATGGACCCCGCCAGTCGTCGCCGCGAGGCTCGACGTCATCGACCCGGCGACCGAGCGCCCGTTCACCAAGATCGCCGTCGGCTCGGCGGCGGACGTCGACAAGGCGGTCGGCGCCGCCAAGCGCGCCTTCGCCGGCTTCTCCCGCTACAGCCGCGAACGCCGGCTTGCGCTGCTCGAAAGTCTTCTCGCCGCCTACAATGCGCGCGGCGAGGATCTGGCGCGGGCGGTCTCGCAGGAGATGGGCGCGCCGCTCGCCTTCGCCCGCGAGGCGCAGGTGTGGGCCGGACGGGTCCACCTCGAGGCGACGATCCGCGCCCTGCGCGGCTACGAGTTCAGCCGGCGGCGCGGCGGTTCGCTGATCGTCGAGGAGCCGATCGGCGTCGCAGCGCTCATCACGCCCTGGAACTGGCCGCTCAACCAAATCGTCTGCAAGGTCGCCCCCGCGCTCGCCGCAGGCTGCACGGTCGTCCTCAAGCCGAGCGAAATCGCGCCGATCAGCGGCATCCTGTTCGCCGAGATCGTCGAAGCGGCCGGCGCGCCCGCCGGCGTCTTCAATCTCGTCAATGGCGACGGGCCGAGCGTCGGGCAGGTGATGGCCGGCCACCCGGACGTCGACATGGTGTCGTTCACCGGATCGACCCGCGCCGGGATCATCGTCGCCAAGACCGCGGCCGATACGGTCAAGCGCGTCGCCCAGGAACTCGGCGGCAAGTCGCCCAACATCATCCTGTCCGACGCGGATTTCGAGGCCGCGGTGCGGGCCGGCGTCCTCGCCTGCTTCAGCAACAGCGGCCAGTCCTGCGACGCGCCGACCCGCATGCTGGTCCCCTCCGATCGAACGGCGGACGCGATGGAGATCGCCGCCGCGGTCGCTGGAGAGCTGAAGGTCGGCGATCCGCGCGCGCAGGGCGTCGATCTCGGTCCGGTCGTCAGCCGGACGCAATTCGACAAGATCCAGCGCCTCATCGGCGTCGGCGTCGAGGAAGGCGCGAGGCTCGTCGCCGGCGGCCTCGGCCGGCCGGCCGATCTCGAACGCGGCTATTACGTCAAGCCGACCGTATTCGGCGACGTGACGCCGGACATGACGATCGCCCGCGAGGAGATCTTCGGGCCCGTGCTCGCAATCATGGGCTATGCGAGCGAGGAAGAGGCGGTGCGGATCGCCAACGACACCGTCTACGGCCTCGCCGCCTATGTCGCCTCGCGCGATCTCGAGCACGCCAGATCGATCGCCGCGCGGTTGAGGGCGGGGACGGTGAACATCAACTATCCCGCCTGGGACGTCGACGCGCCCTTTGGCGGCTACAAGCAGTCCGGCAACGGCCGCGAATACGCGGATTTCGGCATTCGCGACTATCTCGAGGTGAAGGCGGTGGTGGGCTACGGCGAGGGGTGAAAGGCTTCGACCAGCGCCGCGAGCTTGTCCAGCGACATCCGCCAGCCGAGCTCATTGTCTTCAACGGCAACGCCCGGCGGCAGCCCCTCGTGAACCGCCAGGAGATCCGTCCCGCCGTCGTCCGCGTCGGCGAGCGCGTAGCGGATCGTCATCTCGCCCTGGAGCCGCGAATTCCGGCGCCATGGCGCCGGTTCGCTACAACGAAGGTTGAGACGCGGCCGTTCTGCTTTTCTCGACAATCCGCCAAATCCCAGTCACAATATGACGTTGACTCGGCCCGCCAGGGAAGCGCCACCATCGATGTTTACGCTCGACGACCTCGCTCGCATCATCGCCGAGCGCGCCCATGCCGGCGCGGACAGCTCCTATACGAGCACGCTGCTCTCCAAGGGGCCGGCCCATTGCGCCAAGAAATTCGGCGAGGAGGCGTTCGAGCTGGCGATCGCCGCCGCCGCGCAGGACCAGACGGCTGTGCGCGCTGAAGCGGCCGATGTGCTCTATCACCTGCTCGTCGTTCTGCAGTCGCGGGAGGTCGAGCTTGCCGAAGTGATTGGGGAGCTCGAGCGGCGCACGCGCCAGAGCGGCCTCGAGGAGAAGGCTTCGCGACGCGCATGACGGACCTCGCCGGATCCTTTCCCCTTCTCGCCGAAACCCCCGAGATCCGCATGGACAATCGCGTTCCGGCCAGCCCGCCGAACGATGTCGCTTCTCCCTACCGTCATTTTACCCGGGACGAATGGGCGCAACTGCGCGCCGACACCGAGCTGACGCTCACTGTGGACGATCTGCGCAAGCTGCAGTCGACCCACGATCCGATCTCGCTCGACGAGGTGGAGGCGATCTATCTGCCGCTCTCGCGCTTGCTGGCGCTCTACGTCGCGGCGACCCAGGGGCTCTTCAAGGCGACGCAGCGCTTCCTCGGCGCCGTCGATGGAAAGGTGCCCTACATCATCGGCGTCGCCGGCTCGGTCGCGGTCGGCAAATCGACCACCGCACGGGTGCTGCAGGCCCTGCTGACCCGCTGGCCGAATACGCCCAAGGTCCAGCTCGTGACCACCGACGGCTTCCTCCATCCCAACGCCAAGCTGCTCCGCGACGGCCTGATGGAGCGCAAGGGATTTCCCGAGAGCTATGACGGAACGGCGCTGATTCGCTTCCTCGCCGAGATCAAGGCGGGCACGCGCAACGTCACCGCCCCGGTCTATTCGCACCTCGTCTACGACGTCGTGCCCGGCGAGACGGTCATCGTCGACCGGCCGGACATTCTGATCGTCGAAGGCCTCAACGTGCTGCTGCCCAACCGGCTGTCGCGCGAGGGCAAGGAGGTCCCCTTCGTCTCCGATTTCTTCGACTTCTCCGTGTTCCTCGACGCGAGCGAAGAACTGTTGGAGAAATGGTACATCGAACGCTTCATGCGGCTGCGGCAGACGGCTTTCCGCGACCCGCGCAGCTATTTCAGAAAATACGCCGATATCGACGATGCGGAGGCGGAGGCGACAGCGCGTTCGATCTGGCGGCGCATCAACCTCGTCAATCTGCATGAAAACATCCTGCCGACGCGGCCGCGCGCCAGCTTGCGGCTCACAAAGGGCGCCGACCATCGCATCGAGCGAGTGGCGTTGCGCAAGCTGTGAGCGCGCGGCTCGAGCCTTCGACCCGTCATTGCGACGAGCGCAGCGACGAAGCAATCCATCGCTCCGTTCGGATCGTCGGCGCGACTGGATTGCTTCGCTCCGCTCGCAATGACGGCGTCGGTTCGGCGAGAACGCAAAAATCTTGGCGCGCTCTCGCGCGCCGCGCCGCGTTTCTCGCCGCGCTCGTCCTCGCTGCCGTCACGCCCGCTTTCGCTGAAGACGCGCCTGCGGCCTGCGGCGGGCGCGATCTCGAACAACGCGGCGCCGCTCTAGACCAGGCGCGGCTCAAGCGCGCCGAAGACCTCCTCAACGCAAACGGTCTTCTATGGGGCATCGAGCGCGCCGGCCTCGCGCCCTCCTATCTATTCGGCACGATCCACTCGACCGACGAAGGCGCGGTCGCGATCGCGCGCCAGGCGGCCGAATATGTCGCCTCGGCGAAAGTCGTCGCCACCGAACTCGGCGGCCCCTTCGACTCGCTCGATCAAGCCAATCTCGCCGCGGCGGCGCTGGCCAAGGCGATGGCGCCCGATGTCGACACGTTCGATCCGACGCTCGCCGGGTCGAAGGGCGCGGAAGTCGAGGCCTTTCTCGATCACCGCGGCTTTCCCAAGGAGATGGCGCACCACCTCCGCCTCTGGTTCCTCGCCGCCGCCGCCGCGCTGCCGACCTGCGAGGCGGCTCGGTCGCAGCAGGGCCTTCCGGAGGTCGATCAGGTGATCGCCGCCGCCGGCAAGGCGCACGGCATTCCCGTCGTCGCGCTCGAAACCGCGGCCGAGCAGCTCGATACGATGGCGAGCGCGCCGGCGGCGCTGGCGGCGACGACGCTGGAAGCCGCCGCTCACCAGCCGGCGCTCGACGAGGATTCCTACGCGACCCTGCTTCGTCTCTATCGCGAGAAGCGTCCGGCGGACATGCTTGCGATCGCCGATGTCGTGCCCGGCCTGACGGCGGAGGAGCGCGCGGCGGAAGACGAGTTCGACAATCTGCTGCTGGTCCGCCGCAATGCGACGATGGCGGAGCGCGCCGCGCCGCTGCTCGCCAAAGGCGGCGCCTTCATCGCCGTCGGCGCGCTGCATCTCACCGGCCGCAACGGCCTCGTCGAGCGCTTCCGCGCGATGGGCTACCGGGTTGTCGATGTGTGGTGAAGCATGAGCGACTCGCCGCAGCTAGCCATCCGAGCCTTGCGCGGCGCGCCGGAGACAGTTGCGGCGCTGAGCGAACTCCTGATCGAGACGGTCGCAGCAGGCGGGTCGGTCAGCTTCATGCACCCGCTCGACCTTCAGACAGCGGCCGCCTTTTGGCGAAGCGCGCTCGCCGCCGCTGAGCGCGGCGAACGGATCGTCCTCGGCGCTTTCGACGGTGGCCTTCTCGTCGGCACAGTGAGCCTGCTCCTCGACTGCCCGCCCAATCAGCCGCACCGAGCCGAGATCGCCAAGATGATGACGCGCCTGAACGCCTCGCGGTCGCGGCGTCGCGACGGCGCTGATGCGAACGGCCGAGCGACTCGCGGTCGAGCGCGCGCGAACGTTGCTGACGCTCGACACCGCTGAGGACGAAGGCGCCTCGGGCTTCTACGAGAAGCTCGGCTTCACCTATGCGGGCACGATCCCGGACTACGCGCTGAAGCCGCACGGCGGCCTGACGGGAACGATGCTCTATTGGAAGCGGCTTTCGCTGCAACAAGACTTAATATTGTGAACCTCGGTCTCACGTCGCTTTTATTGGACCGATTCGAGGCTCGCGATTATCTCCCAAGTGCAAGCAAAGCCCACTATGGGAGCGACCCATGATTACGACGAAAAGCATTTTTGTTGCAGCGACGCTCGCGATCGCCACGTGTTCCGGCGCTATGGCGGCTGAAACAACGATCAGCCGGGATGGCGTCATCACATGACTGCGGAGGACCGCGCGGCGCTCCTCGACGCGCGGATCGCGGCGCTGAAGGCGGGATTGAAGCTGACGCCCGACCAGGACAAGAATTGGGCGCCGGTCGAGGCGGCCATTCGCGAACAGGCCAAGGAGCGGGCCGCGCGCTTCGCCGCCTGGCGCGAACAGCGCGACAATGGCGACGTGCACATCGATCTCATCGAGCGCCTTCAGCATCGCTCGGAAAATTTCACGACCGCGCGCCGCCGATCTCCAGAAGCTGATCGGCGCGGCCAAGCCGCTTTACGACAGCCTCGACGACGGCCAGAAGCGCCGCTTCGCCATGCTGCTGCACGCCTCTTTCGGTCATCGGCATCAGCCGGCCGTCCGAGAGCTTGCTGCTTTTGGTGATGGGCGTTCCTCCGCTTGTCATGCCCGCGAAAGCGGGCATCCAGGAGCCAAAGGGCGAAGGCCTGCGGCGGCTATCGGACCCCCGCGTCCGCGGGGTGACAGGCTCGAGCCCAAAGGCGTAGCCGCGAGTCCGTCTCGGCGGGCGCAGAAAGCCCGCGGCAAGCTGGTGGCGATTTCCGCGGTCGCGCGGAACTCGCGACCTGACGAGGAGGCGTCGCCATGGAGAATCGGGCTTCGGAGACCCGCGTTCAGATCATCCCCTACATCTTCTATCGCGACGTGCCGGCGCGCTCGATTGGCTCGCCCGCGCATTCGGCTTCACCGAGACGATGCGCTCGGCGACGCCGCGCGGCGGCGTGCACGGCGAAATGAAGTTCGGCGGCCACACCATCATGATGGGACAAGGCGTCGCCGGAGCGGCGCATGATGAGCGCCGGCGAGGCGCAGGCCGCGACGCAGGGCGTTTTCATCTATATCGCCGACGTCGACGCGCACTACGAGCGCGCGCGGGACGCCGGCGCGGCGATCGACACGCCGCCGCAGGACCTTCCCTACGGGCGCAGCTACACCGCGCGCGACCCCGAAGGCCACCCCTGGTTCTTCACGACGCCCCCGTCGTGAGCCGGCAAAGGCCTCACTCCCCGTAGGGCGTCCAGATGTTCTTCACCTGCGTCGCGCGGCGCAGGTATTCGCGCCCCTGAGCTTCGCGCCAGTCGATCGGCGCGGCGCTCGTCCAGGTCGCCTTGAGGTTCGCGGCGGACGCGACCTCGACCGCCTTTGCGCCGTCGCTCGAGCCGACATACCAGAGCGCATCGACGCCGTCGTGCTCGGCGAGCGTCTTGGCGAGCGCGAGCGATTCTCCGGTGACGATGTTGACGACGCCGCCGGGAACGTCCGACGTGTCGAGCACCGAGTAGAAATCGGTGGCGCTCAGCGGATACGCGGCGGACGGCGCGGCGACGACGCAATTGCCCATCGCGATCGCCGGCATGACGAGCGAGACGAAGCCGAGCAGCGGCGCTTCGCTCGGGCAGACGATTCCCATGACGCCCCACGGCTCGTTCATCGCCAGCGTCACGAAGCGGGTCCGCGTCGCATGGACGGCGCCGTCGAACTTGTCGGCGAAGCCGGCGTAATAGAAGGTGCGTCGCACCGCGGCGGCGACCTCCTCCTTCGCCTCGGCGGGCGAGGCGCCGGTCATGGCGCGCAGACGCTCGGCGAATTCGGCGGCGCGCGCCTCGAGATTTTCGGCGACGTAGTAGAGCACCTGCGCGCGATTGTGCGCCGTCGCCGCGCCCCAGCTCGCCGCCTTGCTCGCGGCTTCGACGGCGTTGCGAATGTCCTTGCGGTTGCCGAGGCCGGCGAGGCCGACCGCCGCGCCTTTGGCGTTGAGGACGGCGTAGCTGTAGCCGGAGTCGGGCCGCGCCTGCTTGCCGCCGATGTAGAGCTTGGCGGTGCGGTCGATCGCGTCGGCGCCTGACGGCGCCTGGCCGGGCGAGGCGGTCAGCGCCGCGGCGGCCTGCGCTTTGCCGTTGGTCTTTCCCTTGGGCGCGTCGGCGACGAGATATTCGGCGAGCCCTTCGCGGCCGCCCTCGCGGCCGAAGCCGCTTTCGCGGTAGCCGCCGAAGCCCGCGGCGGCGTCGAACAGATTGGTCGAATTGATCCAGACGACGCCCGCCTTGACCCGCGCGGCGACTTCGAGCGCGCGATTGACGTTCTCCGTCCACACCGAGGCGGAGAGGCCGTAGCGCGTATTGTTGGCGAGCGCGACCGCCTCGTCAGGCGTGCGGAACGTCATCGTCACCAGCACGGGGCCGAAAATCTCCTCGCGCGCGAGAAGCGAGGCGGGCTCGACGTCGGTGACCAGGGTCGGCGGATAGAAGCAGCCTTTGCCCGGCAGCGCGCCCTCCGAGCGCCAGACCTTGGCGCCCTCGCGCTCGCCCTGATCGACGAGCCGCCGGATCCGTTCGAGCTGCACCGGAGCGACGATCGCGCCGACGTCGGTCGATTTGTCCAAGGGATCGCCGACCCGGAGAGTGGCCATCCGCTTTCGCAGCTTGTCGACGAGTTTGTCGGCGATCGATTCGGCCGCCAGCAGGCGCGAGCCGGCGCAGCAGACTTGGCCCTGGTTGAACCAGATCGCGTCGACGACGCCTTCGACCGCGCTGTCGAGATCGGCGTCCTCGAAGACGATGAACGGCGACTTGCCGCCGAGTTCGAGCGACAGCTTCTTGCCCGATCCGGCGGTCGCCTTGCGGATGGCGCGCCCGACCTCGGTCGAGCCGGTGAAGGCGACCTTGTCGACGTCTTCATGCGCCGCGAGCGCGGCGCCGGTCGCGCCGTCGCCGGTGACGATGTTGACGACCCCCGGCGGCAGCCCCGCCTCGATGCAGATCTCGGCGAAAGCGAGCGCGGTGAGCGGCGTGAATTCAGCCGGCTTCAGCACCACCGTGTTGCCGGCCGCGAGCGCGGGCGCGATCTTCCAGGCCAGCATCAGCAGCGGGAAGTTCCAGGGGATGATCTGGCCGCAGACGCCGACCGGGCGATGGCCGGGAAATTCGCTCGATATCAGCGAGGCCCATCCGGCGTGATGGTAGAAGTGCCGGGCGACGAGGGGGATGTCGATGTCGCGCGATTCGCGGATCGGCTTGCCGTTGTCGACGCTTTCGAGCACGGCGAGGAAGCGCTCGCGCTTCTGCACGTGGCGGGCGAGGGCGTAGAGATGGCGCGCGCGCTCGTCGCCGCTCAATGCCGCCCATTTGGCGAAGGCCTTGCGCGCGCTGGCGACGGCGGCGTCGACGTCCTGCGCCGTTCCCTGCGAGACGCGGGCGATGCGCTCGCCGGTCGCCGGATTGTTCACGTCGAACAGCCCCGCCGGCGCGACGAAGCGCCCGCCGATGAAATGGCCGAAGCCGTCGCGATGCGCGGCGAGCCAGGCGCGCACATGCTCGTCGCTCTCAGGCGAGGGGCCGTAGTCCATCGTGCGCAGAATGTCCGTGATCTTTCCCATCATGCGCTCCTCGCACAGGCGTTGGTGGACGCTTTCCCAGAGGCGCGGCCGTCATTGCGAGCCGAAGGCGAAGCAATCCACCCGCCGCCGCTTACGGCGCCTGGATGGCTTCGCTGCGCTCGCCATGACGGCTCGAAGCTGGCGCACATGCCGTCACGCCATCGCGTGGCGATAGTTCGCCGAATAGCGGCCGGTGACGTAGTGGCTGAGCTGGCGCTCGATGTCGGTGAGCAGCGAGCTCGCGCCGATGCGGAAGAGGTCGCTGCGCATCCACGGCAGGCCAAGCTCCTCCTTCATCAGGATCAGCCAATTGAGCGCGTCCTTCGCGGTGCGCAGACCGCCGGCCGGCTTGAAGCCGATATCGAAGCCGGCGAGGTCGCGATAGTCGCGCAGGGCGCGCAGCATCGTCAGGCTCACCGGCAGGGTCGCGTTGACGTCCTCCTTGCCGGTGGAGGTCTTGATGAAGTCGGCGCCAGCCTGCATCGCGACCATGCTCGCCGCGTAGACGTTGCGCAGGGTTTTCAGATCGCCGGTGGCGAGGATGGCCTTGAGATGCGCCGGTCCGCAGGCTTCGCGCATCGCCTTCACTTCGTCGTAGAGCGCGGTCCATTCGCGATCGAGGACATGGGCGCGCGTGATGACGATGTCGATCTCGGCTGCGCCTTCGCCGACCGCATAGTCGATTTCGGCGAGGCGCTGCTTGAGCGGCGTCAGCCCGGCGGGAAAGCCGGTCGCAACGGAAGCGACCGGAATGCCGGAGCCTTTGAGCGCCTTGACCGCGGGTCCGACCATCGTCGGATAGACGCAGACCGCCCCGACCGTCGGCGGCGCATCGGTCAGGCCGAGCGCCTCGAGGAGGTCTTCGTCGAGCGGCTGGCGCGCCTTGGCGCAGAGGCGATGGACGCGGCCGGGCGTGTCGTCGCCGGCGAGCGTCGTCAGATCGAGGCAGGCGATCGCCTGCACGAGCCAGGCCGCCTGGAATTCCTTCTTCACCGAGCGGCGCGCGGTGAGGGTCGTCGTGCGGCGCTCGACGGCGCTCGCGTTGACGCCGACGGAGTCGAACCAGGAGACGTCGAGGCCCGTCCCCTCATTGCGGGGTCGGTTGTGTCCCGCGGTCGGCGCGGTCGATGGGGTTAAGCTGATTTCGTTCACGGCGACCTCCCGGTTCCGCCGGCGATGTTAGGATTATAACATCGGTGTTAGGATTGTCAAAGCAAGATCGGCGTCCGATTGATCCAACGCCGCCCTGTTCCTCCTCCCGCGAGCGTCACCCGCGGCGCTGCCGCGTCAGCGGTTAGAACTCCAATAGCATTGGGGGCTCGACGGGGGGCTCTTCTTCGACCGCTTGGCAGACACGGTCGCGGCCCTGCTGCTTGGCGCGATACAAAGCTCGGTCGGCGGCCTCCAAGAGGTCTCCGGCTGTCATTCGTTCGGCGTCCGGCGTCAACGCGGCGACCCCAAGGCTGATTGTGACGAAGCCGTTCGGCCGCTTGGCGTGCTCCAGCCGCAGGCCGCGCACCGCCATCAGCAGGCGCCCGGCGACCGCACGCGCCGCGCGGGCGCTCGTATTGGGCAGCAGAACGGCGAATTCTTCGCCGCCATAGCGGCCGACCACGTCGTGCGGCCGGCACGTCGTCAGAAACACATTGGCGAGCGCCTGCAGGCACTTGTCACCCGCCGGATGGCCATAAAGGTCATTATAGGTCTTGAAGTCGTCGGCATCGATCATGATTAACGCCAGGTTGCGGCCGTTTTTGGCCGCCCGGTCGAAATGCCGATGCAGACTCTCCTCGAAATGCCGCCGGTTGGCGAGGCCGGTTAGGAAATCGCTGCGCGCAGCCTCGCGATGGCGGGCGTCGGAGAGCTCCTTGCTCACGGCGATCAGCCCGAAGGCGAGCAGGATCGTGAAGACGAGCGCGCCGACCATGGTCGGCACGATGCCTGGCATGGCGTTAAACGAGGCGTTGCCGGGGTGCGCGTGAAACAGAAGTGGGATCGCGCGCCACAAGTTCGTCAAGGCCTGGAAGCCAAACAACAGCAGCAACCAGGCGCGGACCCTGAGCGACCCCTCCCGCATCAGCCAGATTTCTCGCATCGTCACCAGGATCTGCGCCACGATCATCAGCCCGCTGGCGCTGATCCGCAGATCGATGTTGTGGCGAAAGGCGGGGACGAGGCACAGCGCCAGCCAGATCGCCGTCGGCGCGGCGAGGAGGTCGAGGCGGACCGGGCGTAGGCGCAGAACCCGGCAACCCGACCAGGCCAGGCCATAAGAGAGGAACACCAGCGCATTGCTCAAAGCGACCGCAGCCAGAAAAGGCAGAGTCACCCGGCCGACCATGCCGAGACAGAATACTATTAAGGCTGCCGCTATCCACAGCACGACCTTCTGGCTCCGGTCCTGCAACCAGATCGGCACGCAGGCGGCCCCCAGCAGCGACACCACCAGCAGCATGGCGAGCAATAGCGTCTTGGGGTCCAGGGCCATCAGGCATCTTCAGCGCGAGCAGTCCGATCCTGGACCACCGATCTTATCAGTTCGTCTCCGGCGCTCAGATCGCCCCTGACCATCTCGGTAAATATATCGTCTTCTCGGGCGCCGGGGAGAAGGCGCTCGCCGAAGAGGCGCGCAGGCCTCAAGCCTCCGCGGCCGCGAAAATCCCCTCGTCCAGCACGATCTCGCGCTCGAACTCGACCGGGCCGGTCATCAGCACGTGGTCGTCCGCGCGCCACTCGATCGTCAATTCGCCGCCCGGCAGGCGGATGCTGGCCTTGCGGCCGGTCAGGCCGAGCCGCGCGCCGGCGACCAGCGTCGCGCAGGCGGCCGAGCCGCAGGCGAGCGTGGCGCCGACGCCGCGCTCCCAGACCCTGAGCTTGATGGCGTCGCGCGCCTCGACTTCGGCGAAAGAGATGTTGGCCTTGTCAGGGAACAGCGGATGCGTCTCGAAGCGCGGCCCGACCGCCTCGAGCGGGATCGACGCGACGTCCTCGACCCAGAAGACCGCATGGGGATTGCCCATATTGACGACGCTCGCCGGCCCGTAGTCCGGCCCGCCGGGCAACTCGACCGCGACGCGGCTCGTGTCGGCGACTTCGCGCGCCAGCGGAATGTCGCGCCAGCCGAGGCGCGGCGCGCCCATGTCGACGCGATAGGTCCAGTCGCCGAGCCGCTCGCAGGCGATGAGCCCCGCCGCCGTCTCGATCGTCATCGCCGCGAGGCCCGTCTCTCGGGCGAGGCGATCGGCGACGCAGCGCGTGCCGTTGCCGCAGGCGCCGGCCTCGCTGCCGTCGTTGTTCAAGATGCGCACGAAGGCGAGCGTTCCCGCGCGCTTGGGATCGCCGAGGACCATCAACTGGTCGAAGTCGAGGCCGGGCGCGCGGTGGATGGCCCGCGCCTCCTCGGGCGTCGGCATGGGCGCGCCGCCGCGCAGGTCGAGCGTCAGGATCTTGTTGCCGGCGCCGTTCATCCGCGCGACGCGGCGGCCGACGAGAGAGCTCGGGGCGGTGGAAATGGTCAGGTCTCCTGGCATGCAGCGGGAAGGGCGGCCTTACCCCGTTCCCCCGCGGCTGTCGATCACGCGCGCGCCGAGGCGGGTCAAGGCGCCGCGAAGCTCGTCGTCGTCGATTTTCGCGGCGAGCGTCGCGGCCGTGGCGCTGGCGCCGGCGCTCGGCGGCGGAACTGCGCGGCGCGGCTTCCTCAGCTCCGCGAGCGGGCCTTGCCGGAAGGCGACCTTGCCGATGCAGCGCCAGCCGAGATGGGCGTTGACCCGCTCGACGATGACGGGGCTCGCGTGTTGCGCTTCGAGCGCGAAGGCGCCGTCGATGCGCAGGACGAGCGTCGCCGGAGCGGCTTCGTCGATCGCGCGCTTTGCGCCGCGCGGCGGCCATTGGATCTGGATCGGCCGGGCAAAGCGCGCGATCGACGCGCCGACGATGTCGGGCCAGTCGGTGAGCAGGCTCATTTCGCCGAGGCCGCGCGCGGCAAGCGTCGGCTCGACGACGCCGCCGAGCAGCGAGCCGAGCTGCGCCGCGAAGCCGCGTCTTCTGGCCGGCGGGTTTCGTCATCGCGCGACCAAGGTTAGTGTCCGCTGCATGAACGACAGTCTAGCCCCTCGCGCCGCCGCTTTGAAGCCGGATCAGATCGCCCCGCGCGTGCTCGCCTGGTGGGACGTCCACCGCCGCGAGCTGCCGTGGCGGGCGCGCGCCGGGGAAAAGCCGGATCCCTACCGCGTCTGGCTGTCGGAAATCCTGCTGCAGCAGACGACCGCAGCGGCGGCGGCGCCCTATTTTCTGAAATTTCTGGCCAAGTGGCCGCGCGTCGAGGCGCTCGCCGCGGCCCCGCTCGACGAGATCATGGGGGCCTTCGCCGGGCTCGGCTATTATTCCCGCGCGCGCAATCTGCACGCCTGCGCTCAGGAAGTGGCGCGGCGCGGCGGCCGTTTTCCCCAGACCGAAGCGGAGCTTCGCGCCCTGCCTGGCCTCGGCGCCTATACGGCGGCGGCGGTCGCGGCGATCGCCTTCGACGCCAAGGGCGGCGCCGGTCGACGGCAATATCGCGCGCATCTTGTCCCGGCTTTACGCAATCGAAACGCCGATCGCTGCCGCGCGCCGCCAGATCGCCGAGGCCGCGGCTTTGCTGACGCCGGCCGATCGTCCCGGCGATTACGCGCAGGCGCTGATGGACATCGGCGCGACGATCTGCCGGCCGCGCAATCCCGATTGCGCCGCCTGCCCGCTGCGAGGGGTGCGCCGCCTTGGCGCTGGGCGAGGCCGCCGCCTTTCCCCGCCGCGGCGCCGTCAAGGCGAAGCCGATTCGCCTCGGCGCGGCCTTTTTCGCGCGTCGCGCCGACGGCGCCATCCTCGCGCGCCGCCGCCCGCCCAAGGGACTGCTCGGCGCGACGCTCGAATTGCCGGGAGGTGCAGTGGCGCGCGGGCGAGCCGGCGGGGGGCGTTGAGGACGCCCCTTTCGCCGCGCGTGGCGGCGCGCCAGGGGATGTCGAGCAGGTCTTCACCCATTTCACGCTGCGGCTGACGCTCTACGTGGCGGAGGTCGGCGCGGCGCCGCCACAGCGCGAGAGGGGCGCTATGGGTCGCGCCGCAAGGCGCGGCGAGCGCCGGCTTTTCGAGCGTGATGCTGAAGGCGCTGTTGCCGAGGTCGGCGTCGCGATGCCGCAGTTCGAAGGCGCGATATGGGTCGCGCTGGAAGACGCGGCGAGCGCGGGCTTCTCCAGCGTCATGCTTAAGGCGCTCGCTCATGCGGGCCGGTTCGCTGACGTTGGGAAGGGATAGGGCGGCGCCCACTGTCATGCCCGCGAAAAAAGTGGCTTGTCCCGGCCACCCACGCGGCGCCGCTTATCGAAGCGCTCCCGCAACGCGCGAATGGATCGGCGCGGGGATGGCCTTGTTGAGCCCGGCCAAGACGGGTAGGGACGCGCGCCCTGGCCGGCGCCTACCGCTCCGCGCTGTCGTTGACGTTCACGATCGCGCATTTCGCGCCGCGGCTGCCGGCGCAAAAGGCGAGCGCGTCGGTCCTCGCCTGCTCCGCCGTCCGCCGGCCGGTTACCCAGCCGAAACGCGTCCCGGGTCCAATGGCGAAGGCCTTGTTGACGCCGCTGGCGACATAGTCGGCGAAGGCCTGGCGGCCGTGCGCGTCGAGGCTCGCCGGGGGCGGGACGTCGGCGAGCGCGATCGGGACGGGACGTGGCGCGAGGCCGTTCTTGGCGAGGAACGCGTCGACGATCGGCGACCAGACAGGAATGCCCTTGGCGCTGAAAAGCTTATGTCCGTCTTCGCCGAACGCCGGCGTGCGAACCAGCGTCGGCTTCGCCCCGCCGCGCGAGAAGGCTTCGCTCAGGCGATCGACCAAAGCGGGTCCGAAGAAGTGGTCGTTTGCGGCTGAGACCCAAAGCAGGGGCACGCGCGAAGTCTTGCCGTATTGCGCGAAGGCGTCGACGAGACGGCTGTCGCCGCAAACCGTGTCGGGGCTGCTCGAGCCGCGCCCCGGCGCGAAGCTGATCGCGGCGGCGAGATCGCGCGGCGCGTCGGCGGTGAGCGCCACGGTGGCGAAGGCGCCGGCCGATACGCCGACGCTGATCCAGCCGCCCTTGCGAACATAGGGCTCAGTCTCCATGAAGCGGGCGACCGCGGCGATGTCCTCAGCGCCAGCGCGGCCCGCCCTGGCGTAGTCGGGATCGGCGCATGAGCCGTAGTTCTCCACCCAGCCGCCCTGCGACAGGCCATAGCCGCGCCGCATGAAGGCGACGGCGACAAAGCCGCGCCGCGCGAATTCGCGCGCTTGCGCCGAGAGCCCGTTGGGAGACATGGCGGCGCGGTCGTCGCCGTCCCGCGGCGAGCCGTGGTTGAGGACGGCGAGCGGATGCGTCAATGGATCGTCGGGGCGGAGCACCAGCGCTTCGAGTTCGATCGTCTGGGCGCCGCCGGCGTCGGAAATCACGGCGGGAATTCGCAGCGTCTCCTGGCGCAGGCCTTCGGCGAGGCTCGGCCCCGCCGTCGCAAGAAGGGCGGCGAGCGCCGCCAAACGAACACCCCACCGCAATGTCGTCGTCATAGACTAGCGCCCCCGATCCGCCCACGCGGCCCTGATAGAGGGCGACGCCGAGGCGGGCAACCGGCGATGTCGGCGCGGAGGGTTGGCGCGCGCGGCGCGACGTGCAAGCATGGAACGCAAAGGGTCGTCGCGCCGGCCCGAATTTTGCTGGCTACAGCGAAGGGCTAGCTGCGGCCAAGGGGAAGGGGTGTCCGGGAACATGCTCAATCAGACGGCGGCCGACGGCGGGCCCTATCTGTCGCTGCGGGGCGTGACCAAGCAATTTCCCGGCTGCCTCGCCAACGACCATGTCGATCTGATGGTCGGCCGTAACGAGATTCACGCGCTTCTCGGCGAGAACGGCGCCGGCAAGAGCACCCTCGTCAAAATCATCTACGGCGTCATTCGTCCCGACGAGGGCGAAATCGTGTGGCGCGGCGAGAAGGTGACGATGCAAAGTCCGGCGCACGCCCGGCGCCTCGGCATCGGCATGGTGTTCCAGCACTTCTCGCTGTTCGAGTCGCTGACCGTCGCCGAGAACGTCGCGCTGGGCATGAACGAGCCCAAGGACCGCGCCAACTTGCGCGAGCGCATCGTCGACATCTCGCAGCGCTACGGCCTGCCGCTGAGCCCTGATCACACCGTGCACGATCTCTCCGTCGGCGAGCGCCAGCGGATCGAAATCGTGCGCTGCCTGCTGCAGAACCCGAAGCTCCTCATCATGGACGAGCCGACCTCGGTGCTGACGCCGCAGGAGGTCGAAAAGCTGTTCGCGACTTTGCGCCGTCTCGCCTCGGAGGGATGCTCGATCCTCTACATCAGTCACAAGCTGGAGGAGATTCGCGCCCTGTGCGGCGCCGCGACGATCATGCGCCTCGGGCGCGTCGTCGCGCATTGCAAGCCGAGCGAAAAGAGCGCCAAGGAACTCGCCGAGCTGATGATCAACGCCGAGCTCGATCCCCCCGAGCGCAGCCGTCGCGTCATCGCGAAAGACGCCAAGCCGAAGCTCGTCGTCGACAAGCTCACGATCAAGTCGCCGCATCCCTTCGGGACCGATCTCAAGGAGATCGGCTTCTCGGTCTATCCCGGCGAAATCCTCGGCGTCGCCGGCATCGCCGGCAACGGACAGACCGAGCTGATGGACGCTTTGTCCGGCGAGGTCCCTGCGGGAGCGCCGGAGCGGATCCGGCTCGACGGCGTCGCGATCGGCCATTTCGGCCCGCAGGAGCGGCGCGCGCTCGGCGGCTGCTTCGTGCCCGAGGAGCGCAACGGACACGGCGCGGTCGGCGCGATGACGCTGAGCGAGAACGCGTTCCTCACCGCGTCCGCGCGGCGCTCGCTCGCGCGCTTCGGCTTCGTCAGTCAGGCCCGCACCGTCGAGTTCGCGCGCCAGATCATTCGCGGCTTCGACGTGCGCACGACCGGGCCGAAGGCGCAGGCGCGCTCGCTCTCGGGCGGCAATCTGCAGAAGTTCCTCATCGGCCGCGAGGTGATGCAGGCGCCGATGCTGCTCGTGATCAACCAGCCGACCTGGGGCGTCGACGCCGGCGCCGCCGCGGCCATTTATCGCGCGCTCGCCGAGCTTGCCGAAAAGGGCGCCGCCGTGGTCATCATCTCGCAAGACCTCGACGAGATCTTCCTTATCTGCGATCGGGTCGCGGCGATCGCCGGCGGGCGACTGTCGCCGCCGATCCCGGTCAAGGAGGCGACGATCGAGCAGATCGGTCTCGTCATGGGCGGCGGCGCCGTGGAGAACGCGGAAAACGCGTCGGTAAGGGAGCATGCTTAAGGCGATGAGGTTCGTTCCGCGCGGCCAAGTCTCGACATTTTGGACCTACGCCTCGCCCGTGCTGGCGATCGTGCTGACCATTCTCAGCACCGGCGTCATCTTCTGGGCGATGGGGCAGGCGCCGGGACCGGCCGCCTACACCTTTCTCGTCGCGCCGCTGGTGCAGGCCGGCGGTCTCTCGGCGCTCGCCGTCAAGGCGGCCCCGCTCATCATGATGGGGGCGGGGCTCGCGCTCTGCTATCGCGCTTCGGTGTGGAACATCGGCGCGGAGGGGCAATTCACCATCGGCGCGATCTTCGCCGGCGGTTTTGCGCTCGCTTTTCCCGACATGCCGGGCTGGCTGCTCTATCCCGGAACGATCGTGGCGGGCCTGGTCGGCGGCGCCCTGATGGGGGCGGTCGTCGCGTTTCTTCGCACCGAATTCAACGTCAACGAGATCCTCTCCAGCTTGATGCTGACCTATGTCGCGCAGTTCCTGCTGATCTATCTCGTCACCGGGCCCTGGAAGGACCCGCAAGGCTTCGGCTTTCCGCAGACCGCAATGTTCTCGGACGGCGCGACGACGCCGATCCTGATCGAGGGCACGGGCGTGCATCTCGGCTGCTTGGCGGCGCCGCTCGCCGCAATCGCCATCTGGGCGCTGATGTCGAGGTCGACGCTCGGCTTTCAGTTGCGGGTCGTCGGCGAGGCGCCCCGCGCGGCGCGCTTCGCCGGCTTCAGCGAGCGCAGGCTCATCTGGGTCGCGCTGCTGACGAGCGGCGCGCTCGCGGGTCTTGCCGGCATGTTCGAGGTGACGGGGCCGATCGGCCAGCTCACCACGCAAATCTCGCCGGGCTACGGCTTCACGGCCGTGATCGTCGCATTTCTCGGCCGCCTGCATCCGATCGGCGCGATCTTCGCCGGCCTGCTGCTGGCGCTGTCCTATCTCGGCGGCGATGCGGCGCAGATCGATCTCGGCCTGCCTAACGCCGTAACCGGAATCTTCCAGGGCATCCTGCTGTTCCTTCTGCTCGCCTGCGACATCCTCATTCTCTATCGTTTTCAGCTCGCGAGCCCGCGCGCGAAGGCCATTGGAGCGGCCGAATGATCTTTTTCCTCACGAGCTTCTTCGTCAGCGTGCTGGCCTCCTCGACGCCGCTGCTGCTCGCGGCGACCGGCGAGTTGGTGACCGAGCGCGCCGGCGTCCTCAATCTCGGCGTCGAGGGAATGATGCTGGTGGGCGCCGTCACAGGCTTCGTCGTCGGGCATCTCACCGGCAGCGTCGCGCTCGGTGTCCTGGCGGCTATTCTGGGCGGGGCGGCGCTGTCGGCGGTGTTCGCTTTTCTGACGCTCACGCTGCTTTGCAATCAGACCGCCGCCGGGCTCGCGCTGACGATCTTCGGCCGCGGCTTCAGCTCTCTCGTCGGCGCCGCGTTCGTTGGCATCAAGGGCCCCGAACTCGCCAAGCTCGACGTGCCGGGCCTTTCCCATATTCCGTTTTTTGGCCCGGTGCTGTTCGGGCAGGACGCGCTCGTTTACTTCTCGTTCCTGATGCTCGCGGTCGTCGCCTGGTTCCTCTATCGCACCCATGCAGGGCTGGTGCTGCGCTCGATCGGCAATTCGCACGACGCGGCGCACGCCATCGGCTATTCGGTCAACGGCATCCGGCTCGGCGCCGTTCTGTTCGGCGGCGCGATGGCGGGCCTGGCGGGCGGCTATATGTCGCTCGCCTACAGCCCCATGTGGGCTGAGAACCTGACCGCCGGGCGCGGCTGGATCGCGCTGGCGCTCGTCGTTTTTGCGACATGGCGTCCGGCCTGGCTGCTCGGCGGCGCCTATCTCTTCGGCGCCATCATGTATCTCTCGCTTTATGTGCAGGGTCTGGGCGTGGCGATCCCGTCGCCGTTCATTTCCGCGCTGCCTTACATCGTCACCGTGGTGGTGCTGGCGATCATCTCCCGCGACCGTCGCCGCGTTCGGCTCAATCAGCCCGCCTGCCTCGGCAGACCGTTTTACGCGGGCGCCTGATGGCTTCGAGGAGCTGATTATTATGCAGGCGCCGTGTCCATTGAACAGGCGCCTGTCGGGCGGCAAGCGCCGCCGCGCGCGCGACGGGCTGGCCTGAGCCTTGCTTGCCCATTCGGCAAACGTCGATCGATTTCAGGGCGATAGGCAATCGCGCCGCGCGGGGTTATGAATACCAAGGGCAAAAAGGAGAAGGGCCATGGATCGTCGGACATTCAACAAACTGCTGGGCGCCGGGTTCGCCACCGCGGCGACGCCGCTGGCGCTGGGGGGCGCACGCGCGGCCGAGCCGCTGAAGGTGGGCTTCGTCTACGTCGGGCCGGTCGGCGACTTCGGCTGGAGCTATCAACACGATGTCGCGCGCAAAGAGCTCGAGGAGCATTTCAAAGGCGCGGTGAAGACGACTTATGTCGAGAGCGTGCCCGAGGGGCCCGATGCTGAGCACGTGATCTCCGACCTTGCCGCCAAAGGCAACAAGCTGATCTTCACGACCTCGTTCGGCTACATGAACTATACGATAAACGCCGCGAAGAAATTTCCGGCCGTCAAGTTCGAGCATTGCACCGGCTACAAGCGGGCGGCCAACGTGGCGACCTACAACATCCGCTTCTACGAGGGCCGCTTCGTCCAGGGCGTCATCGCGGGCAAGCTCAGCAAGACGGGCGTCGCCGGCTATGTCGGCTCAGTCGCCGTGCCTGAGGTCGTGATGGGCACGAACGCCTTTTTCCTCGGCATGCGTAGCGTCAACCCCAACGCCAAGGTGAAGTTGATCGTCATCAATTCCTGGTATGACCCGAGCAAGGAAGGCGACGCCGCCAAGGCGCTGATCGACCAGGGCTGCGACATCATCACCCAGCACACGGATTCGCCGGCCCCGCTGCAGGTCGCGGAAAGCCGCGGCATCAAGGCCTTCGGCGAAGCGACCGACATGGCGACGTTCGCGCCTCACGCCGAGCTTACGGCCGACGTCAACGTCTGGGGCCCGTATTACATCAAGCGCGCCCAGGCCGTGTTGGACGGCACGTGGAAGAGCGAAGACATCTGGGGCGGCTTCAACACGGGCATGTTGAAGATGTCGCCGTTCACCAACATGCCGGACGATGTGAAGGCGTTCGCCCAGCAGACGGTCGACGACATCTCCTCGGGCAAGCAGAAGATCTTCGTCGGCCCGCTGGTCGATCAGAGCGGCGCGACGAAACTCGCCGCCGGCCAGGTGATGGACGACGGCACGCTCGCCGGCCTGCAATGGCTGGTCCAGGGCGTCGAAGGCAAGCTGAGCTGAGGCTCCGCACAGTCGCTTGCGCGTCATGGCCGGGCTTGTCCCGGCCACCCGCGCGGCTCGGCTGCGCCAAGCTTTCGACATTGGCGTCATCGGCGCGGCGTAGATGCCGGGCACAAGGGCGGGGCACGGCGAACTGCAGCAGAAAGATTACCGCGCCTGCTCGGCCCAAAAGTCTCGCTGCAATTGCGCCGCCTCGTCGGCGAGCAGCGGGCCGATCACCTCGACCTTGCGTTGCCCCGCCTCGAATACGATGCGGCAGGGCAGATCGAGCGTCGGATTCTCCTCGTGCGCGCCCGTCATGTCCTTGAGGCTCCGCTCGCTCTGGCCATAGACGACGCGGCCGATGCCGGCCCAGTACATCGCGCCCGCGCACATCGCGCAGGGCTCGGCCGAGGTGTACAGCGTGCAGCCGGCGAGGAACTTCGCGCCGTAAGTCTTCGACGCCCAGGTGGCGAGCAGGCGTTCGGCGTGCGCGGTCATGTCGCCGCCTTCGGACGAAAAGCCGTTGCCCTGTTCCCTCAGAAGCTCGCCGCTCGGCCCGACCAGAATCGAACCGAAGGGATGATCGCCGTTTTCGCGCGAACGGCGCGCGACGTCGAACGAGCGTCTGAGAAAAGTCTCGTGGTCGAGTTCCGGCAGCGGGGGGCTCGTCGTCTCGGTTTTGGAGTCCATCGCTTCCCCCTTACGTCGCGGCCATGTCCGCGCCTTCATAAGCGTGAGCCGAGCGGCCGGAAAGTCATTCCCGCAGCTTTCGGGGCGCCCGCTTCGCTTTTCGCGTCATGGCCGGGCTCCGGCCAGGACGGCAACGGACCGGCCCCCGCGTCTTGGCCGGGCTTGACCCGGCCATCCACGCCGAGCCGACATGCTGGCGGATGGCATTTCAACGCATTGCATGCGTATATTTTCCCTGATGCGCGGCGGGTGGAACGCCTGACGGTCTGCGGCCAGAGCAAGCGGCGCCGCGTGGGTGGCCGGGTCAAGCCCGGCCATGACGGCGTGGCGAAAGGGCGCCTTGCCGCGTTCTCGCGTTATGGCCCGGCGCCGCGTGGAGGGCCGGTCAAGTTGGCAACGGACCGGCCCCCCGCGTCTTGGCCGGGCTTGACCCGGCCATCCACGCCGAGCCGACATGCTAGCGGATGGCATTTCAACGCATTACATGCGTATATTGTCCCTGATGCGCGGCGGGTGGAACGCCTGACGGTCTGCGGCCAGAGCAAGCGGCGCCGCGTGGGTGGCCGGGTCAAGCCCGGCCATGACGGCGTGGCGAAAGGGCGCCTTGCCGCGTTCTCGCGTTATGGCCCGGCGCCGCGTGGAGGGCCGGTCAAGTTGGCAACGGACCGGCCCCCCGCGTCTTGGCCGGGCTTGACCCGGCCATCCACGCCGAGCCGACATGCTAGCGGATGGCATTTCAACGCATTACATGCGTATATTGTCCCTGATGCGCGGCGGGTGCAACGCCTGACGGTTTGCGGCCAGAGCAAGCGGCGCCGCGTGGGTGGCCGGGTCAAGCCCGGCCATGACGGCGGGGCGAAAGGGCGCCTTGCCGCGTTCTCGCGTCGTGGCGGGGCTTGTCCCTGCCACGATGGCAATACTCAAAATGCGGAATCCGCGGCGATCCTGAAGGCGGAAAATTTACCGCCTCGCCGCATCTTCTCTCGGCGGCGATGTCGCCGCGCCAGGACGAGGACCGATGCAGAGCGCCCTGTTCGACGAGCCGGCGGCGGCCGACGCCAAAGCCGCTCCGAAGCGGTTCAAATTCGCCGCCACCTTCGTCATCGATCTCGCCTTCTCGCTGCTGTTCGTCGCCGCCGTCGTTCCGGTCTGGATCGCGGAGACGCAGCGCGGTCTCGTCATGGCGCCGACCATCCTGCTTGGCCTCTGTCTGCTCGCCTGCTACGCCGGCAAGGTGTGGGTGATCGCCCACCTCGACAAAGCGGGCGGCGACGCGCGGACCTACGTCAAATCCTCGGCCCTGGTGACGGACGGGCCTTACGCGTGGTCGCGCAACCCGACCTATCTCCTCGCAATGGTCCAGTTCGTGCTGTGGGCCGCGCTGGCGCTCTATCTTCAGATCTTCGCGCCGTGGCGCCCGACGATGCTCGCCGCCGCCTTGCTGCTGCCGGCGCTGTTTTTCCTCGTCAACGACCGCATCGTCATGCCGAGCGAAGAGACGATGTTGCGCCGGCTGCATCCCGATGAGTTCGACGCCTACGCGAGCCGCGTGCGTCGCTGGTTCGGCCGCAAGGCCTGAGCTTCAGCCACCGTAGCGGTTGGCGATATCTCGGGCGATCCGCGCCGCTTCATCGAGGAATCGCGCGATGATCCGGCGCGCCGCCGGCGTGCAGGCGCGATAGGTCAGTTCGTAGTCGCGCAAGCCCCGGTTGAACGCGCCCGCGAGCGTCTCCTTGCGAGAGGACGTGTTTCCCTCCGTCTCCAGGAGGTTGGCGAATTTGGCGCGGAAGGCGGCGCCGTCGCCGTCGCCGCAGAGATCGCGCAAATAGGAGAGTGCGCCGATCACTTCCGCCATCCGCAAGAGCTGAGGCTCGTAGGGCGGCGGCTCGTCGGGCGTCGGCGAGGCCTGCACGGTCGGCGCGGGGGCGGGAGGCGCGGGTTTGGTCGCGGCTGCCTGCGCCGCCACCGCTCCCGAGGCGAGCCCGGCGAGCGCCAAGGCCGCTGCAAGCCGAAGGCCCAGACGGCTCACGTCAAACTCCTTTCCAGACGCGCCGCTTTGGCGATGATCGTCGGCAGTTCCGGCGTCGTCGGAAAGCGGCCGATCTCCTCCGGCGCGATCCAGGCGACCGCATCCGCCTCGGGGCCGGTCTTCGCCTCGCCGCTTCGCCAGCGGGCCGCGAAAACGGCGATGACATAGTGTTCGCGCACCCGGCCGCCCTCGCGGACGATCGGCTCGACATGATCGACGAAGGCGAAAATTTCCGCCTCGACGCCGACTTCTTCGGCCAGTTCCCGCAACGCGGCCTCGCCCAGCGTCTCGCCGACTTCGACGCCGCCGCCCGGCAGGGAATAAGCGCCGACCCAGGGACCGCGCACGCGCCGCGCGATCAGCACGCGCCCCTCGCGGAAAACGGCGACCGACGCCGCGACGACCGGCCGCGCCGGATAGGTCCTGTCATCCACGCGCTGTCTCCCGCAATTTGCAAGGCGCGGCAGGGGTTGAAGCGTGAGGCGTCATGATCGGCGAAGCGTCGGGCTTAAGGGTAAAGGCGCGCCCGGCTCCAGGGTCGCCCCTCGTCGGCGCGCTGGAACACGATCCGGTCGTGCAGGCGGAATTGGCCGTCCTGCCAGAATTCGATCTGGACCGGCGTTAGCCGATAGCCGACCCAGTAGGCGGGTCGCGGAATGTCGCCCTCGCCGAATTTCTCGCCATAGGCGGCCACCGCCTCCTCGAGATAGCGGCGCGATTCGAGCGGCCGCGACTGCTGGCTCGCCCAAGCGCCGATGCGGCTGACGCGCGGCCGGCTGGCGAAATAGGCGTCGGCCTCGCTTTCCGAGATCCTCGCGACCGTTCCGCGCACGCGTATCTGTCGGCGCAGCGACTTCCAGTGGAAAAGCGCGGCGGCCTTGGGCGTGGCGGCGAGTTCGACGCCCTTGGCGCTCTCGATGTTGGTATAGAACACGAGCCCCCGCTCGTCGGCCTGCTTGCACAGCACCATCCGCGCGTCCGGCATTCCGGACGCGTCGACGGTCGCGAGCGTCATCGCCTCCGGATCGTTGATCTCGCGCTGGCTCGCCTCGGCCAGCCACGCCGTCAGCAGGGCGAAAGGTTCGCGCGTCTCAGTGAAGTCACTCGAATTTAACGCATTCAAGGCAAGCATGCTCCCGATTGGCGCTGTCGAACGTTCGTCGATGATAGACCTTAAGAATTGCAAACGCGAAAGATTTTGGCGGCTGGCGCGGTCCGGGCGTCTCTGCGTCTTGATGGCCGCGCTCGCTCTGGCGGGGTGCTCGACCGCCTTACCCTCGCTCATCGACGATGAGCCGATCGGCTCGATCAAACCGAAAGCTTCGCCTCTCTCCGCCGCTTATGATCCCCGGGATTGGCGCATCGCCGAGCCGGTGCTGGCCTCCAGTCTGCGCGGGCCCGGCGGCGCTGCGCCCGCGATCTGGTCCGACGCGGACACCGGCGCGCACGGCCAATTCCTCGCCCTCGCCGAGCCCTTCGATCGGAACGGACAGTCCTGCCGCACCTTCGTCGCGCAGCTTGTCGACGGCAAGGCCGCGAAGAAGCTGAAGGCGGTCGGCTGTCCCGACGACAGCGGCGAGGTCGCAATCTTCGACGCCACCGTTTGGACCCGCCTCTGACCGGCGCCTTGCGCGTTTAGCTGGGGCGGCCCACATATGCGCGGAGACAATGGCGTCCGCGCCCGAAGGGGCGGGCGCGCAAAACTGGGCTCATTGATGCGCGACCCCTACGAGATTCTGGGGCTGGCCAAGTCGGCCAGCGCCGGTGACATCAAGTCAGCCTATCGAAGGTTGGCCAAGAAGTACCATCCCGACCAGAGCAAGGAGCCGCGGGCCAAGGATCGCTTCGCCGAGATCGGATCGGCGTACGAAATTCTGGGCGACGAGAAGAAGCGCGGCGCCTACGATCGTGGCGAGATCGACGCCGATGGCAAGCCTCGCGCGCCGCAATTCGAGGGCTTCGGCTACCGGCGCGGCCAGGCCGGCGAGGGCGCGGATTCCCGTCATTTCGGCTTCGATTTCGGCGCCGGGGGATTCTCCTCGGGCGGCGGCTCGATCGATCCCGACATCATCGCGGAATTGTTCGGGGGAAGGGCGGGCCGCGCGCGTCCGGGGCGCGGCGAGGACGTCGCGGTCTCGGTGTCGGCGTCGCTCGCGACGGTCGCGGCCGGAGGGACTGTCCGCGTCGCTTTGCCGACCGGCAAGACGCTCGACGTCGCCGTGCCCGCAGGCATGGAGGACGGCAAGTCGATCCGGCTGCGCGGGCAAGGACAGCCGGGGACGCGAGGCGGGCCGGCGGGCGACGCGATCGTCACCGTCCGCTACGCGCCGCATCCGCTGTTCAAGGTCGAGGGCCGGGATCTCAGGCTCGATCTTCCGATCACGCTCTATGAAGCGGCGCTCGGCGCGAAGGTTCGAAGTCCCGACGCTTTCCGGCGAGGTCGAAATGGCGATTCCGCCGTGGACCAACGGCGGGCGCGTGTTGAGGCTGCGAGGCAAGGGCCTGCCGGCGAGCGGCGGCCAGGCGCACGGCGACCTGCTGGCGACCTTGCGAATCGCGATGCCGCCCGGAGAGGACTCCGATCTCGTCAAGTTGATGCGTCGCTGGCGCGACGACAAGCCCTATGACCCGCGCACAAGCATGGGTGGATAGGCGATCCCATAAAAAAACGCTTCCGGACGGGCCGAGCCCAGTCCGGAAGCGCGATCTGCCGGGATGCGGAAGGGAACGGCGCGGATGCGCCGCGCCTCACTTCGCCGGGGCCGGAGCGACCATCTTCGCCATGTGGTGATGGTGATGGTGGTGATGATGGTAGCGATGATGATGATGGTGATGATGATGCATGACCATCGGAGCGGGAGCCGGAGCAGCGGCGGTGTCGGCGAGAGCCGGCGCGGCAGCGAGACCGACCGCGAGAGCCGCGGCGATCAGCACGTTCTTAATCATTGTTAAGTCCTTGATTCGGCAATGAGGCCCCACCAGCGAGGCGTCGCCGGGATGTTTGCCAGTTCGACCGTGAACCGAATATGAACCATCTGGCCGAATAGCTTCCGCAAACGGCCGCGACACAAATTTTTTTTATTTTGCGCAAAACTCAGAGCGTGGCTTCCCGGAATACGGGTTCGATCCGCTCGCCCCAGGCCCCTTCGTAGCGCGCGAGCCAACGCTCGGCCGGTGTCCGGCCCTCCGCTACGATCGCCTCCAGGGGCTCCAGGAAGTTCGTCTCGTCGCGGCCCGTCGCATCACGTCGGCCGCGGCGCTTGAGGCCGGCGCGCGCAATCGCGACGGCCTCCCCCGCGACGGCGCGGAGGTCGCGACCGGCGATACCGGCGGCGAGACCGAGACGGGGGACCTGGTCGCGAAGCGCCTGCCGGTCCGCCGCGGTCCAGTCCTTGACGAGGTCGCCGGCGGCCGCGAGCGCGTCCGTGTCGTAGTAGAGGCCGACCGAGAACGCCGCCAGCGCGCAGATGCGGTCGGGCGGCCCGACGTCCGCCCCCCGCATCTCGAGGTAGCGCTTGAGGCGCACCTCCGGAAAAATCGTCGAGAGATGGTTGGCCCAGTCGGAGATCGTCGCGCGCTCGCCCGGCAGCGCCGCGAGCTTGCCGGCGAGGAGGTCGCGGAAGCTCGCGCCCGCGACGTCGTGGTAGATCGAGCCGCGCTTGACGAAATACATCGGCACGTCCAGCGCATAGTCGACATAGCGCTCGAAGCCCATTCCGGGTTCGAAGGCGAACGGCATCATGCCGGTGCGCGCCGGGTCGGTGTGGCGCCAGATCTCCGAACGCACCGAAAGGCAGCCGTTCGGCTTGCCCTCCGTGAAGGGCGAATTGGCGAACATTGCGGTGATGGCGGGCTGCAACGCGAGGCCGACGCGCAGCTTGGCCACCATGTCCGCTTCGCTGGAAAAGTCGAGGTTGGCCTGCACGGTCGCGGTGCGGAACATCATGTCGAGGCCGCGCGTGCCGACCTGCGGCATGTAGTGCGCCATGATGCGATAGCGGCTCTTGGGCATGACCGGGGTCTGGGCGAGCGGCCATTTCGGGCTCGCGCCCAGCGAGAGGAAGCCGATTCCCAGCGCGTCGGCGACCGCGTGGGCGGAGCGCAGATGAGCCTCGAGCTCGCTGGAGATTTCGTGGATCGTCGTTAGCGGCGCTCCGGAAAGCTCGAACTGGCCGCCGGGCTCCAGCGAAATGGCGCCGCCGCCGTGCTCGTCGTAAAGGCCAATGACCTTGCCGTCGTCTTGGATCGCTTCCCAGCCGAGGCGCTGGCGCATCCCCTCCAGGAGCGCGCCGATGCCGTGTGGCCCCTCGTAGGGCACGGGACTCAGGTCGGCCTTGTAGAAGGGGATCTTCTCATGCTCGGCGCCGACCCGGAACGTCTCGGGCCGCTTGCAGCCGGCTTCCAGCCAAGCGACCAGATCGTGGCGGCTTTCAACAAACTGAGCGTCGACAACGTCGCGGGCCATACGGTTTCCGATAATTGCGAAATTGTGGCCGGACGAGCGGCGGCGAGCCCGACAGATAGGGGCGCCGGTTTGACAAATCAATGAAGAGAAAGGGCTGGCCTGTCGTCGCGCCGGCAAAGGGCCGGCGGATCAACTCCGATCGGTGTTCGCGGACCCCTGCAGGATGGCGTTGACGCCTTGCTGATGCGCCTCCGAGACTTGGACCCCGGATTGCAGCATGTTGGCCAGCGCGGTCAGGCCGGTCTGCAGCGCCGATGGCGACGGAGCGCCGGGTTGCGCGCTGGCAGACGGCTGCGAGCCGCCGAGAAAGCCGCCCAGCACCGAACTGACGAGGCCGCTCAAGAGGCCGCCGGCGGCAGGAGAGGCGGCGGCTTGCTCCAGCGTGCCGGCGAGGCCGCCCGGCGCGGAGACGGCGCTCGCGAGTTCGCCCATCAGATTTCCGAGGCCGTGCGAATTGAGGGTATGCGCCAGTCCGCCGACCAGCATGGAGGCGACGATCGGCATCATCTGCTGAATGGTCTGCGCGTCGACGCCCGAGATTTGCGAGGCGTGCTGGCTGAGCCGCGCGACGATCTCCTGCGATCCGAAGATCTGATTCAGGGCGTCGGCGCCGGCGCCGCCCGCCGCGCTTGCCTGATTGGGATCGACGTAGGAGCCGACATGTGCGCCGCTGGCGAGATGCGAGACCAGGCCGCCGAGACTGGCTGGATCCTGCATCGCATTCTGCAGGCCGGTCGAAAAGGCGGGGATCATCGCCTGGACCGCGCCTTGCGCCTGCTCCGGGGTTAGGCCGAACTGGCTCGCGAGATTGTTGATTCCCTGGCCGCCTTGGGCGGCCTGAATGATGTCGTTGAGATTCATCGACCGCCTCCCCTCGCTGAACGCGGCGACGATGCTACTCGCTTTTGGTCGCCTTTGCGAGGCGCGCGGTTACGCCGTAGGCGGTGGCGGCGCTGACAAGACCGAACGCGGCGGCGCCGGCCGCGAAGCCCATCATTGCGCCCTCGAAGCCGCCGTATTTGGCGCCGATCGTCACGAAGGGGATGGTGCCGAGCGTCGCGCGTCCCCAGTTGAAGAGCATCGCCAATATGGGAAAGCCGAGATTGTTGAAGGCGGTGTTGGCGACGAACAGGCAGGTGACGAAGACCCACGCGACGGCCCCGTATCGGCAGAAGAACGTCACGAACACGGCCGCGTCGCCGCTCGCATTGAACGCCGAGACGATCCAGGGCGCGGCGAGCGCGAGGCAGGCCCAGGCCAAGGCCGCATAGCCGACTGCAAGCACCAGCGAATCGGTGATCGCGCTCCGCACCCGATGCATCAACTTCGCGCCGTAGTTCTGGCCGACGATCGGTCCGATCGAGGCGGTGAGCGCGAACACGACGCCGAAGGCGAGCGGGCTCACGCGGTCGACGATCGCGCCGCCCGCCACCGCCGCCTCGCCGAAGTCCGACCAGACGCGCGTGACATAGACAGCCGCCACCGGCGTCGCGAGATTGGCCATGATCGAAGGGAACCCGATCGTCATGATCGGCGCGGCGTCCATCTTGATGTCGCGCAGGCGCGGCCGACCGACGAGATGATGCACATGGACCGCGCCGTAGAGGCCGACGCCAAGGAAGACCAGGCGCGAGATCACCGTCGCCCACGCCGCGCCATAGACCCCAAGCCCGAGGCCGAAAATGAGCGCTGGATCGGTGACCGCCGTGATGAGCGCGCCGCCGAGCGTCACATACATCGCCCGCCGCGCATCGCCCGCCGCGCGCAGAACGCCCGACAGCGCCATGCCCAGCGCGAGCGGCACGTTGGCGGCCAGCGAAATGGCGAGAAAGTGGCTCGCGACCGCAGCGGCTTCGCCGTTCGCGTGCAGCACGTTGGCGAGCGCCTGGTCGCGGAATACAATGAAGACGCCCGAAATGGCGGTCGCCGCTATGCCCGTGATCGCCAGACCGGAAGCGGCGAGGCGGCGCGCGCGAGGCCGATCGCCGGCGCCGAGCGCGCGCGAACAGGTCGCGGTGATTGCGATGGTGAAGCCGATGTTCGCCGACATCGCGAGAAATTGAAGTTGGCTGGCGTAGCCAACGGCCGCCTTCAACGATTGGATGCCGATGCGCGACACCCAGAACAGCGAGAGGAAATCGACGGCGAAGATCGCGATGATGCCGATCGATCCCGTCGCGGTCATGACCGCGACATGGCGCATCGTCGAGCCGCGCGTGAAGACGGGCGCATGGGCGCGGGCGGGGACGGCGGTCACGGCGCATTCCTGTTGCGATCGGGGCGGTGGTTTTAGGACCTCGCGCCGTCATGCGCCAGCCCGGAATCGCCCTTGCAGCCGCCCTTGACTTCACCTTCCAGGCTTCTCATGAAGGATGAGGAAGGCGTAACAAGAATGAACATCAAGCCTGCACTCCGCATCGTTCTATGTGCGCCGCGCGGTTTTTGCGCCGGCGTCGTCAGGGCGATCGAAGTTGTCGAGCGGGCTTTGCAGATCTATGGCGCGCCGGTGTACGTGCGGCGCGAGATCGTGCACAACAAGTACGTCGTCGAATCCCTCAAGGCCAAGGGGGCCGTCTTCATCGACGAGTTGAGCGACGCTCCAGCCGGCGCGGCGCCGGTGATCTTCTCGGCGCATGGCGTCGCGCGGGCGGTCCCGGAAGAGGCGCGCGCGCGCAACCTCTTCACCATCGACGCGACTTGTCCTTTGGTGACGAAGGTGCACCGCGAGGCGCAGATCCATTTCAAGCGAGGCCGCAGGGTGATCCTGATCGGCCATGCCGGACATCCCGAAGTCATCGGCACGATGGGCCAGTTGCCGCACGGGGCTGTGACGCTGGTCGGCTCGGTCGACGAGGTCAACAACCTGCCTTTCGACGCCGAGACGCCGCTCGCCTATGTCACGCAGACGACGCTTTCGATCGACGACACGCGCGACATTGTCGCGGCGCTGACGCGGCGGTTCGCGTGCATCCATGGACCGCAGCGCGAGGACATCTGCTATGCGACGACCAATCGCCAGGAGGCGGCCAAACGCGCCGCGACCATGGTCGACGCGGTGATCGTCGTCGGCGCCGCCAATTCGTCGAACTCGCAGCGCCTGCGGGAAGTCGCCCAGCGCGAGGGCTGCGGGGTCGTGCAACTCGTGCCGAGCGTAGAGGAGATCGACTGGCGGGCGCTCGCCAGCGTGCATTCGGTCGCGATCACGTCAGGCGCTTCGGCGCCCGAGGTTCTCGTCGATCAGATTCTCGACGCCTTCGCCGAACGGTTCGCCATCGCGCTCGAGACGCTGACGACGGCCGACGAGGCGATGGTCTTTCCGCTGCCGCGGGTCTTCCGCGACGCGCCTGAGCCGCGCGTGCGGCTTGCGTCGCCGCCGGCTCCCCGCTAACAGCAAAATACGCGCCGGCGCGCCGGGCGGCGAGCTCAACGCAACATCCCGGACGCAGCATGGCGGTCTACACGGAAGTCACCGACGAAGCGCTGGCCGAATTTCTCGCCGGCTACGATCTCGGCCGCGTCGTCTCTTTCAAGGGCATCGCCGAGGGCGTCGAGAATTCCAACTTCCTGCTGCGAACCGAAGCCGGCCAGTTCATCCTGACGCTCTACGAAAAGCGCGTGCGCGAGGAGGACCTGCCGTTCTTCATCGGCCTGATGGAGCATCTCGCCAAGCGCGGCGTCACCTGCCCGCAGCCCGTACGCGCGCGCGGCGGCGAGGCGCTAGGGCGGCTGGCGGGGCGCGCCGCGGCGATCGTCACCTTTCTAGACGGCATTTGGATTCGCCGTCCCACCCCGCGCCACTGCGGCGCCGTGGGCGAGGCGCTCGCGCGCATGCACGAGGCCGGGGCGGACTTTTCGATCCGCCGCCCGAACGCTTTGGGGATCGCCGGCTGGCCGCCGCTGTTCGCCGCCGCCGAGGCGCGCGCCGACGAAGTCTCGCCGGGCCTCGCCAGTCAGATCGCCGCCGAGCTTCAGGCGTTGCAGGGGATCTGGCCGAGCCGTCTGCCAGGCGGCGTGATTCACGCCGACCTCTTCCCGGACAATGTGTTTTTCCTCGGCGACAAGCTTTCCGGGCTCATCGACTTCTATTTCGCCTGCAACGACGCTTTCGCGTACGATCTCGCCGTGTGCCTCAATGCTTGGTGCTTCGAGCTCGACGGGTCGTTCAACGTCTCGAAGGGCAAGGCGATGATCGACAGCTATCGCCGTCTGCGTCCGTTGAACGCCGAGGAGATCGAGGCGCTGCCCATTCTCGCCCGCGGCTCGGCATTGCGCTTCATGCTGACCCGGCTGGTCGACTGGCTCAACGTTCCCGCCGGCGCGAAGGTCGTGCCGAAGAACCCGCGCGAATATTTGACCAAGCTGCGCTTTCATCAGCGCGTCGTCAGCGCCCGCGACTACGGCCTGGTTGAATGACGGCGCCGGTTTCGGTTTGGACCGACGGCGCCTGTTCCGGCAATCCGGGCCCCGGCGGCTGGGGCGCGATCCTGCGCTACGGCGATCGCGAGAAGGAACTCTGCGGCGGCGAAGCGCTGACTACCAACAATCGCATGGAGCTGATGGCCGCCATATCGGCGCTCGAGGCCCTGAGCCGGCCTTGCCGCGTCGAGCTGCACACGGATTCGCAATATCTGCGCGGCGGCGTCACAGCCTGGATCCGCAATTGGAAACGCAACGGCTGGCGCACCGCCGACAAGAAGCCGGTCAAGAACGACGACCTGTGGCGCCGGCTCGATGAGGCGGTGACGCGCCACGACATCGACTGGCGCTGGGTCAAGGGCCATGCCGGCGACGTCATGAACGAGCGGGCGGACGAATTGGCGCGGCGCGGCATGGCGCCGTACCGACCCGCGAGAGGCAAGCGGGCCGACAGCGGCGCGCACAATCTTGATTGATGGGTTCCGGATGTTCTTCGCGCCGACTTGGCGTTTGTTCGCGCGCCGCATTGCTATATGATGTGGGCATAGGTTGCGGGCTGGGGCGCCGCATGGAGGGTGAGCGATGTCGGCAATTTTCCTTTTGATCGCGCTGGCGAGTTCCGTCCCCTCGGTCGACATCCAGACGACGTGCCGCAGCGCGCGCGACGCGGCGCTTCCCGAGGATCGCGCCGGCGCTTTCCAGAGCTGCTTGCGCGACGAACAGGACGCCAAAGCCCAGCTCCAGAGCAAGTGGAAGCAATATTCGGCCTCGGCGCATAGCGCCTGCTCGGAGACGGGCGGGTTTTCTTTCAGCTACGTCGAACTGCGGACCTGCCTCGAGATGCAGCCGGGCGGAAGCCTGAGCATGCAGGGCATCGGCGGGACGTCCTCAGCCACGACGCCGCTTGGGGGAGCGTCCGGTTCTGGCCTCGCGCCCGGAATGAAGCCGCACCAGCAGCCGAAGCCCTGAAGCCCGCGGTTCGCCGCGTCGCCGATTGAGCGCCCGCGGTCGGCTCGCCGGCATCGTCGTGTGTTCGGGCCCACCCGAAGGTGGGCCCGAAGGGTTCGCCTTACGCCGGAACGACGACCGGCCGATCGCGCGGGAACTGCTTGATGACGGCCGGGTCGATGTTGAGGTGCTGAGCCACCATCTCCGGCGGGGCGTGCGTCAGCCACTGCGACAGCGACACTTCCTGATATTGATCGGTCTTGAAGATTTCGAGGAACACCAAATCGGTCTTGCCGGTGTTTTCGACATAGTGGCCGAGGCTCTTCTTCACGACAGCCGATGTCGCCGGGGCGGAAGTCGGCGGTCTGCGCCTTCGGACCGGTGTTGAAGACCGTCATGCGCGCTTCGCCCTTGATGTAGTACTGCCACTCGTCCGCATTCGGATGCCAGTGCATGTCGCGCATGCCGCCGGGCTTCACCGTCACCATGCGCGACGGCGATGGTCTTGGAGATGGGGAAGTTGCGGCTGTCGACGATCTTCACTTCGCCGCTGCGTGTCGTCGCGGTCGGCGCCATCGTGGACATGGGGAAAGCCATGTCGAGCGCGGGCTCGCCGAGCTTCGAGACGACGGCCGCCTGATCGTCGGCGAGCGCCGGCGGCTCCTTGCCCTGGAAGATCCAGAGATTGCTGAGCGGGATGTTCTTGAAGGTGTCCGCCGGGACGCCGAAGTTCTTCGCCAGCACCTCCGGCGGCGTGTGCGCGATCCAGTCGGTCAGCATCAGGGTGTTGAATTCCGACGCCATGCCGTTGTCGAACACGATCACGAATTCGGCGCCGTCGGGCCCCAGGCCCTGCAGCGAGTGCGGCAAGCCGGCGGGGAAATACCAGAGATCGCCGGCCACCACGTCGCGAACCTGCGCGACGGCCTTCGACGTCGATCCCGGTGATGCGGCACTTGCCGGAGACCATGATCGCCCATTCGGCCTGCTGGTGCCAGTGCATCTCGCGGATGCCGCCCGCGGAAAGGCGCATGTTGACGCCCGACACCGCGTCGGAGATGGCGAAGTCGGCCTGCGTCACCTCGCGCGCCCAGCCGCCGCTCTGGATGCGCTTGTGCGCATTGTTGAACGAGGACCAGAAGAGCGGCATGCCCTCGACGTCGGTCGCCGGCGGATCCTGGAAGGACGGAAATTGGCTGGCAAGCGCCGGGTTCTGCGGCCCGGGCTCGCTGATCGCCGTCGGGCCGGAGGCGTTGACCGCCCCTTCTGGCGGCGAATCCGGATTGCCGAAGCTTGCCGCCTTCGCAGTGGCGCTGATCGTCGCCGCAGCCCCGCCAGCGGCGGCTGCAGCGAGTAGGTTTCGCCGAGACACTTCACGCATATTTGCTCTCCATCGGAGGTCGCGCTGCCATGACGATAGGTGAGCGGCAGCGCTCACGAACCGTCGATGCGACAAGTTGCAGGTGATTTGTGCGCCCTGGGCCTCCCTTATCGCCCTCGGTCGCAAAAAAATCCTAGTCTGTGTCGAAGAAGCAGGGAAATTATTACTGTTATAAGCTGGCGCAATAACACATGTTCGACCCTGTTCAACTGAAGTCGTTTCTGGCTGTCGTCGAAACGCGCAACTTCACCGAAGCGGCTCGCCGCCTTGACCTCAGCCAGCCGACGATCAGCAATCATATCCGACGCTTGGAGACGGTGGTGGGACGCGCTTTGCTGGCGCGCGACACGCACACAGTCATGCCGACCGCCGACGGCAACGTCATGGCCGCCTACGCGCGCGACATCGTCGCGGCGATGGAGCGCGCGGTCGATCACTTTTCCGATGTCAGCCCGCGCGGGCGGCTGCGTTTCGGCATATCGGAGGATCTCGTCCTCACGCATTTGCCAGAAATCCTCAGAGGATTCATTCAGTCCCATCCCCAGATCGACCTCGATCTGACGGTCGGGCTGACGGCTGCGCTGTATGAAAAATTGGATAGCGGCCGGCTCGACCTGATTTGCGCCAAGCGCCGGCAGGACGATTTGCGCGGACAGGTGATCTGGCGCGAGCGGCTGGTCTGGATCGCCAACCGACACATTCGCATCGAGCCGTCGGCGTCCGTTCCGCTGGTTCTGTACGCCTCCGCCAGCATCACCGGCGGGAGGGCGATCGACGCCCTGAATCGCGAGGGCCGGCAATGGCATCTGGCCTGCAGCAGCGGTAGCCTCAGCGGCATCCGAGCCGCAACTCTGGCGGGTCTCGGCGTCACCGCGCAATCTCACTTGTTGCTGGATAACGACCTCGTGCCGCTGCCTGAAAGTCAGGGGCTGCCGGAATTGGACGAGATCGAGTACGTGGTGCTGGGCCGCAGCGCCCGGCTGACCGGCTCCTGCGCGGCGCTGGCGTCTTTGATCCAGGCGCAGGCGTCGCTTCTGACGCCGGTCGCGTCGTCGCCCGCCGCCGCTTTGACGGCGGCGGACGCTGTTGCGATCATTCCGGAACGACGACCGGCCGATCGCGCGGAAATTGCTTGAGAACTGCCGGGTCGATGTTGAGGTGCTGAGCCACCATCTCCGGCGGCGCGTGCGTCAGCCACTGCGACAGTGACACTTCTTCATAGCGGTCGGCCTTGAAGATGGCGAGGAACACCAGGTCCGAATTGCCGGTGTTCTCGACATAGTGGCCGAGGCTCTTCTTCACGACGCCGATGTCGCCGGGGCGGAAGTCGGCGGTTTGCGCCTTCGGGCCGGTGTTGAAGACCGTCATGCGGGCCTCGCCCTTGATGTAGTACTGCCACTCGTCCGCATTCGGATGCCAGTGCAGTTCGCGCATCGCGCCGGGCTTCACGGTGATCAGCGTCGCCGCGATGGTCTTGGAGATTGGGAAGACCGTGCTGTCGACGATCTTCGCTTCGCCGCTGTGCGTTATCACGGTCGGCTCCATGGTGGACATGGGGAAGGCGATGTCGAGAGTGGGCTTGCCGAGCTTCGAGACGACGGCCTCCTGATCGGCGGAGAGCGGGCCGGGCTCCTTGCCCTGGAAGATCCAGAGATTGTTGAGCGGGATGTTCTTGAAGGTCTCCTCGGGGACGCCGAAGTTCTTCGCCAGAACTTCCGGCGGCGTGTGCGCGAACCAGTCGGTCAGCATCAGGGTGTTGAATTCCGACGCCATGCCGTTGTCGAACACGATCACGAACTCGCAGCCGTCGGGCCCCAAGCCCTGAAGCGAGTGAGGCAAGCCGGCCGGGAAATACCAGAGATCGCCGGCCTCGACGTCGCGAACCTGCGGACGGCCTTCGACGTCGATCCCGGTGATGCGGCACCTGCCGGAGACCATGATCGCCCACTCGGCCTGCTGATGCCAGTGCATCTCGCGGATGCCGCCGGCGGACAGGCGCATGTTGACGCCCGACACCGCGTCGGAGATGGCGAAGTCGGCCTGCGTCACTTCGCGCGCCCAGCCGCCGCTCTGAATGCGCTTATGCGCGTTGTTGAACGAAGACCAGAAGAGCTGCATGCCCTCGACGTCGGTCGCGGGGGGATTCTGGAAATTCGGAAACTGCCCGGCGAGCGTCGGGTTCTGCGGTCCGGGCTCGCTGGTCGCGGTCGGCCCGGAGGCGTTGATCGCGCCTTCGGGAGGCGAATCCGGATTGCCGAAGCTCGCCGCATTCGCAGTGGCGCTGAGCGTCGCCGCGGCGCCGCCGGCGGCGGCTGCTGCGAGCAGATTGCGCCGAGACACTTCACGCATATTCGCTCTCCATTGGAGCTCGCGCCGGCCGTGAGAAGCGGCGACGACAGCTCAACCGTTATTGACGACTTGCAGGTGCTTGTGCGCCCGGGACTTATAAGGAAGTCGCCCAGGATCGCCGGCTCACGCTAGCGTCTCTTGGAAAGCCATGGAAATTATTACAGCTATAAGCGGCCGCAATAGCACGTATTCAACGCGACGTTTCTAGGGGTTCATCTCGCGAAAACGATGAACGAGCCGCTTATTCCTCGCCCGCGACCTCGCGCGGCGGGTCGACCACGATCGCCCCGCGCGAGAAGTCGATCTCGAGCGCGACGGCCTTGGTGAAGGGCAGCAGTCTCGTGTCTCCGCCGCCTTCAGGCGCAATTTCGAGAATGTCGCCCGCGCCGTAGTTGCTGAGGGCGACGACGCGGCCGAGCGGCGCGCCTTCCGGGGTCACCGCGGCGAGGCCGATGAGGTCGTCGTAGTAGAATTCGTCCGCGTCGGGGGGCGGCAATTGGTCGCGGCGCGCGAAGATCTCGACGCCAGTCAGCGCCTCGGCGTCGTTGCGCGTCGAAACGTTATTCACGCGAGCGACCAGCATGTCCTCGCGCAGCGGGCGCAACGCTTCGATCACGAAGCGGCGCGCGCCCGTCTTGTCGGTCAGCGGGCCGTAGGCGCCGATCGCCTTGGGATCGTCCGTAAAGGACTTGATCCTCACCTCGCCCCGGACGCCCTGCGCTGCGCCGAAGACGCCGAGCAGGACGAGGCGGGGAGAGGTCGACACGGAAAAGTCCGATCAGCCGGCGGCGGCCGCAGCGGCCTTCTCGGCGGCGGCGGCCGCCGCAGCGGCGCGCTCCTGCGCCTTCTTCTTCGGCTGCGCCTTCTCAGGGTTGTTGTGCGGCTCGCGCTTGGCGATGCCGAGGCTGTCGAGCAGGCGCAGCACGCGATCCGTCGGTTGAGCGCCCTTGACGAGCCAGGCCTTGGCCTTCTCGGCGTCGAGCACGAGGCGGTTCGCGTCGTCCTTCGGCTTGATCGGGTCGAAGGTGCCGATCTTCTCGACGAAGCGGCCGTCGCGCGGCATGCGCGCGTCCGCGACGACGATACGGTAGAACGGACGCTTCTTGGCGCCAGCGCGCGACAGACGGATTTTCAGGGACATTGGGCTTTTCCTTTCAGTTCTCGATTTCACGTGGTGATTGCTAGACTAAGACGCGCCCCTTCCCCCCCTTGCGGGGGAAGGTGGACGCGCGAAGCGCGGCCGGATGAGGGGTCGGCGCCGTGAGGCGCCGGCTTCGCCTGAGACGATGGCGGGGAGAATGCGCCTTGCAGCGCGACCCCTCATCCGGCCCTTCGGGCCACCTTCTCCCGCAAGGGGAGAAGGGATTGGCGCTGGCTTCACTTCTTCTTCCCCCCGAACGGGTTGAAGCCGCCGCCGAGGCCGGGCAGCTTGGGGCCGCCGGCGCCGGGCAGGCCGGGAAATTGCGGCGGCAGATTGAAGGCGCCGGGCGGCGGCGCCGCGGGGACGCCCGGGGGCGTTGCGCCCGCCGCGCCGCCGCCCATCTGCTTCTGGAAGGCTTCGATCTGCTCCGGGCTCGGCGCCGGCATGCCGCCGCCGAGGCCCATCATCTGGCCGAGCTTGCCCATCATGCCGCGCTTGCCGGCCGCTCCGCCCATCGCCTTCATCATGTCCGCCATCTGGCGGTGCTGCTTGAGCAGGCGGTTGACGAGCTCGACGCTGACGCCCGCGCCCGCAGCGATGCGCTTCTTGCGCGAGGCCTTGAGCAGATCGGGGTTGCGCCGCTCGAACGGGGTCATTGACGAGATAATCGCGCGCTGGCGCTTGATCGTCTTCTCGTCGAAATGGGAGGAGGCGATCTGGTCCTTGATCTTGGCCATGCCGGGCAGCATCCCCATGATGCCGCCCATGCCGCCTAACTTTTCGATCTGCGAAAGCTGTTCGGAGAGGTCGCTGAGATCGAAGACGCCCTTGCGCATCTTCTCGGCCATCTTGGCCGCCTGCGCCGCGTCGATCGTCTCGGCCGCCCGCTCGACGAGGCTGACGATGTCGCCCATGCCGAGGATGCGGTCGGCGAGGCGCTGGGGATGGAAGTCCTCCAGCGCGTCCATCTTCTCGCCGACGCCGAGCAGCTTGATCGGCCGTCCGGTCACGGCGCGCATCGACAGCGCCGCGCCGCCGCGCCCGTCGCCGTCCATGCGCGTCAGCACGATGCCGGTGACGCCGACCCGCTCGTTGAAGTTCTTGGCGAGATTGACCGCGTCCTGGCCGGTCAGCGCGTCGGCGACGAGCAGAATCTCGTGCGGCTTGGCGGTGTCGCGGATCTCGGCCATCTCGGCCATCAGCGGCTCGTCGATATGGGTGCGGCCGGCGGTGTCGAGCAGCACGACGTCGTAGCCCTGCAGGCGCGCGACGCTCTCTGCCCGCCGCGCGATCGCGACCGGATCCTGGCCCGCTACGATCGGCAGCGTGTCGACGCCGACCTGGCGGCCGAGCACGGCGAGCTGCTCCTGGGCGGCCGGGCGCTTCACGTCGAGCGAGGCCATCAGCACCTTGACCTTGTTGCGGTCGGTCAAGCGCTTGGCGATCTTGGCGGCGGTCGTCGTCTTGCCGGCGCCCTGCAGGCCGACCAGCATGATCGCCACCGGCGCCGGCGCGTTGAGATCGATCGCCTGCGACTCGCCGCCCAGCGTCTGGACCAGCGAGTCGTGGACGATCTTGACGACCATCTGGCCCGGCTTGACCGACTTGACGACCGCCGCGCCGATCGCCTTGGCGCGCGTGCGGTCGATGAAGGAGCGCACGACGTCGAGCGCCACGTCCGCCTCGAGCAGGGCGCGGCGCACTTCGCGCATGGCGGCGTTGACGTCGTCCTCGGAGAGGGCGCCGCGGCCGGTCAGCTTATCCAATATGCCGGAGAGCTTTTCCGAAAGGCTCTCGAACATGGGCTCGCTCCAATAGGTTCGCCGGATTCACACAACGCCGAACGCGCCCGGGGGCGCCACGCGCTGCCGGACGTTGACCGCTGGCCCCGCGGGACAGACGGCTTTATCGACGAGGTCTAGACCTGACGAAGATTAGCGCGGGGTCTTAAGCGCGCCGGCCAGCGAAGTCAAATATCGGTTCGCACTTGCAGCGTCGGCGCCGTCGTGGCCGTCGGCCTCGCCGGTCATGACGTCCAGCACCTGCTGCAAATGATCGCGCATGCGATCTCTGGCGGCCTCCGGCTCGCGGGCGCGGATCGCCTCGAGGATCGCCTTGTGGCCGTGCAGCGTCGCCGGCCAGTTGTCGTGCAAATGCACTCGCTGCGAAAGGATGGAGAAAACGGGCGCGTGCTGCTCCTGCCACAGGCGCTCGATGACGCTCGCCAGCGCGGCGTTGCCGGTGGCGAACGCGATGGCGACGTGAAAGCCGAGATCCGACGCGCTCCATGGACGCCCAGCCTCGCGATCGCGCGTCATCTGGTCGATGAGGTCGCCCATCGCCGCGATATCTCTGGGCGAGGCGCTGGAGGCGGCCAAGGCGGCGATCTCGCCTTCGATCAGCATGCGGGCGTTCAGGATGTCGCTCGGACCGTGGCCGGCGTCCGGCGCCGGCCGAACCGCGCGCTGTTCGCGCACGTAGGCTCCCGACCCGGTCCTGACCTCGACGAGGCCGGCGATTTCGAGCGCGATCATCGCCTCGCGGACCACGGGGCGGCTGACGCTCAAGATTTTGGCGAGATCGCGTTCGGCAGGCAACCGAAGGCCGGGGCGAAACTCGCCGCTACGGATCAGGGCGCCGATCTGGTCCGCCACCCGCTCGTAGAGCCGCTGGCTGTCGATGGGCTGGATTGGCATAACCGTTCCTTCCCGTGCAGCCTCGCTCAGAGCTTGTAGGCCGACTTCGCCAATCGGTAGGCGAGATCGTGCGCCAACTCGAACGCCTCATCCATTTCCAGGCGATGTTCGGCGACCAGCCGGGCGAGGAAGGCGCAATCGACGCGGCGGCTGACGTCGTGACGCGCCGGGATCGAGAGGAACGCCCGTGTGTCGTCGTTGAAGCCGACCGTGTTGTAGAAGCCGGCCGTCTCGGTCACGTTCTCGCGGTAACGGCGAATGCCCTCCGGACTGTCGTAGAACCACCAGGCCGGGCCGAGCTTCAAGGCGGGATAATGGCCGGCGAGCGGCGCGAGCTCGCGCGAATAGGCCGTCTCGTCGAGCGTGAACAGGATGATGGTCAAATCGCGCTCATTGCCGAACCGGTCCAGCAGCGGCTTCAGCGCGAAGACGTAGTCGGTGGGCGAGGGAATGTCGCAGCCCTTGTCGCGGCCGAAGGCCTTGAAGACCGCCGGATTGTGATCGCGCACCGAGCCGGGATGAATCTGCATCACGAGGCCGTCGGCAAGGCTCATCTTGGCCATTTCCGTCAGCATTTGGGCGCGAAACAATTCGGCGTCCGCCGCCGTGGCCGTCCCGCCCCGCACGCGCCCATAGAGCGCGGCCGCGTCCTCGGCCGGCAGATCCGCCGTGCGGGCGGTCGGATGGCCGTGATCCGTCGACGTGCAGCCGATCGACTTGAAATAGGCCCGCCGCTTGGCGAGCGCGGCGAGATAGCCTTGCCAGGTCGAGACGTCCTGACCGGCGATGCGGCCGAGCGCGGCGAGGTTGTCGGCAAAACCGGGAAAGGCGGGGTCGACGACCGGATCGGGGCGGAACGCCGTGAGCACGCGGCCGCGCCAGCCGCTCTCCCTCATCTTGCGGTGATGGCGAAGATCATCGAGCGGGCTCTCGGTGGTCGTCAGCGCCTCGATGCCGAAGCGCTCGAACAAGGCGCGCGGCCGGAACTCCGGCATCTGCAGGCAGGCCGCGATGTGGTCGAACACTTTGTCCGCATTGTTCGCGCTGAGACGCTCGGTGACGCCGAACACCTCGGTGAACGCATGGTTGAGCCACAACGCGGAGGGCGTGCCGCGAAACAGATGGAAGTTGGCGGCGAACCGCCGCCAGATCGCCCGCGCGTCGGTCTCGACCGGGCCGCCGTCGACCCTCGGCACGCCCAGTTCCTCCAGAGGAATGCCCTGGCTGTACAGCATCCGGTGCACGTAGTGGTCGGGCGTGATCAAGAGCTGGGCCGGATCGGGAAACGCTTCGTCGTCGGCGAACCAGCGCGGGTCGGTGTGACCGTGCGGGCTGATGATCGGCAGGCCTGCGACCGCCGTATAGAGCTTGCGCGCGATGGCGCGCGTGTCGCGGTCCGGCGGGAACAAGCGGTCTGGGTGCAGGGCGAAGCGCGCGGATGGAGCGGTCATGCCGAAAAATCCTCGCTGGACGCGATCGCCGTCGCGCCGAATGAGACGGGACATTTGCCGGGCTTGGACTGATGGTCAAGTGGTAAGGCCAACCAAACGATCCCGACGCGGCGACCGCTAGGCGCAAGACGCCGGGGCAGGCCCGGGAGGAGACGTCATGCCGTCAGGCAAGCCGCGGTGGAAAATGCTGGCGCTGATGCTCGCCGGCACGGTCGTGATCTACATCGACCGCAACGTCCTCGGCGTGCTGGCGCCCATCCTGAAGACGAAGCTGGGCTTCACGACCGCGCAATATTCCTATGTCGTCTCCGCCTTCCAGATCGTTTATTCTTTCGCTCAGCCGGTCGCCGGCTACCTCACCGACCTCATCGGCCCGAGAATCGGCAACGCGGTCGCCGCCTTCGTCTGGGGAGTGGCGGCCGCCCTGCAAGCGTTCTCCAGCGGCTGGGTCTCGATGGCCGGCTTCCGGGCTTTGCTCGGACTCGGCGAGGCGGCGGCGATCCCCACCGGCACGAAGATGTCGACCGTGTGGCTCCATGATCACCCCCGCCGTTGGTGATCTGGCTGTCGCTGACCTATCGCTGGCGAGCGGCCTGTTCGACCTCGTCGCCGCCGCGGCGCTCTGGAAGTTCATCGGCGTGCGCAGCGTCAGCGCGGCGGCGCAACCGGCGGAGTGAAGCAGCAAATGGCGGGTTCGTCGCTTGCGACGGCTCCGCATGCTCGGGGAGAGGCGGATTGGTCTCGTCCTCAGAACCGCTCGCCGACCATCTCCTCGCTCTTTGCCCAGAGCGCCTCGGCGCGCTCCGGATCGAGCGCGTAGGCGCGCACGCCGCCGCCGAGAATGTTGGCGCCCTGATGCTCAACCACGTCGGCGACGTGGCAGTCCTCGCAATAGCGCGCGCCGACCGCTTCGGCCGAGGCGACGACGCCGGCCCACACGGAGGTCGCGGCGCCCTGCGGGACGGTTTTCACGCGGAAGGGCGGGAGGCCGGCTTTGAGATTCTCCCCGTTGAGCTCGTCGACCCGCTTTTGCAACGCGCCCGGATCGGGATAGGCGTAGCGGCCGAGTTCGGTTGCGATGCCGCCGGGATGAACCGCGGTCGCGCGCACGCCGTTCGCTTTATGGCGGCGGTCGAATTCGACGGCGAAGAGGATATTGGCCGTCTTCGAGCGCCCATAGGCGACGAACGACTCATAGGGCACGCGCTCGAAATTGGGATCGTCGAGATCGACGTCGCTGCGGCGATGACCGGCCGAGGAGAGGTTCACCAGCCGCGCGCCGCGCCGCATCAGGGAGGCGATGCGGTTGACCAACAGGAAGTGACCGAGATGGTTCGTGCCGAACTGCGTCTCGAAGCCGTCGGCGGTATGGCCGAAGGGCGAGGCCATCACGCCGGCGTTGGCGATCACGAGATCGAACGGGCGGCCGTCCTTGACGAGTGCGTCGGCGCAGGCCCGAACGCTCGCCATCGCACTGAGATCGAGCGCGATCAGGTCGAGCGCCAGACCGCTCTCCCGGATATGCCGGGTCGCCGCCTTTGCCTTCTCGAGGTCGCGCGCCGCGCCGACCACCTCGGCCCCGTGCGCCGCCAGAGCGCGCGCGGTCTCTACGCCGAGACCCGCCGACACGCCGGTGACGAGAACACGCTTGCCGCTGAGATCGATGCCGTCGAGCACGTCGTCGGTCGTGCTTGTCGCGCCAAAAGGTCCGGACATGGTCGATTTCCCTGGATTTGTTTCGCCTTCAGAGGCTTCGTCGGGATATAAACGGAGAATTCCTCCGATTGATATACGGAGGGTTCCTCCGGATATCAAGGGAGACCGAGCGAAATGGCGAGCGATAACACGGCCGGGTCCAAGGCGCGCAAGACGCGCGCCGACGCCGACCGCAATCGGCAGCGCCTGCTCGCCGCCGCGACGGACGCCTTCGCGGAGGGGGGCGCCGACGTTCCCCTGGAGGAGATCGCGCGCCGCGCGGGGGTGGGGATCGGCACGCTCTACCGGCATTTTCCGATCCGCGACGCCCTGCTCGCCGAGGTCTATCGTCACGCGCTGCGGCAATTGGCTGACGCTGCGCCGCGGCTGCTGGCGGAGCTACCCCCGATCGAGGCGCTGCGCGCCTGGATGCGGCTGTTTCTCGATTATATCGCAACGAAGAGGGTGATTGGGCCAGCGCTGAGCGCGACGGTCGGCGGCACGTCGGCGCTCTACGCGAATTCGTCCAGCGAAATCCGCGCCGCCATGGCGCTGCTCGTCGACGGGGCGGTCGCCAACGGCGATATAAAGCTCGACATCGATCCGCTCGATCTCCTGCGCGCGGTCACGGCCGTCGCCACAACGGCCGCCGTCGCCGACTGGCAGGACGCGGCGCGGCGGCTGATCGATATTCTTATTGAGGGGCTGCGGGCGGGGCGGCGGTAGACGCCGGCTGAGACGACGCGGCGGAAATCCGCCGCGTAAGCCCCTGAACTGGCTTGCGCAGCGACCCGCCGCGCCGCCCCCTTACCCCTGGCCTCGCCCAACCCCCTCGTAACGAAACCCCATCGACCGCATCGCCGCCTGCGGATAGACGTTGCGCAGGTCGACGACGACCGGCTCGCGCATCGCGGTCTTGACGCGGGCAAGGTCGAGCGCGCGGAAAGCGTCCCATTCGGTGATGATGACGAGCGCGTCGGCCCCCTCGAGGCAGGCGTAGGGGCCGGAGGCGAATTCGACGCCGGGCAGCAGCGCTTCGGCCGACCGCGCCCCTTCGGGATCAAAGGCGACGATCTGCGCGCCGGCCTTTTGCAGAATGGGGACGATGACGAGGCTCGGCGCGTCGCGCATGTCGTCGGTGTTCGGCTTATAGGTGAGGCCGAGGATCGCGATCGTCTTTCCCGCGACCGAGCCGTCGCAGGCGGCGATGATCTTGTGCGCCATCGCGACCTTGCGCTTCTCGTTGACGTCGACCAGCGTCTCGACGAGGCGCATCGGCGAGCGGGCTTCCGCCGCGAGCTTGGTCAAGGCAAGCGTGTCCTTGGGGAAGCAGGAGCCGCCGAAGCCCGGGCCGGGGTTGAGGAAGCGGCGGCCGATGCGCTTGTCGAGCCCGATGCCGTTGGCGACGTCGAGAACGTCGCCGCCCACCTTCTCGCAAAGGTCGGCGATCTCGTTGATGAAGGTCACCTTCATCGCGAGATAGACGTTGGCGGCGTATTTGATCAGCTCCGCCGTGCGCCGGCTCGTATAGACGATCGGGCTGCCGTTGCGCTCAAGCGGACGATAGATCTCGCGCATGACGTGGCGCGCGTCGTCGTTCTCGACGCCGATCACCACCCGGTCCGGCTGCTTGAAATCGTCGATCGCCGCGCCCTCGCGCAAGAATTCGGGGTTCGAGACGACGGCGAAGCGATCCTTCGCGACGCGCTCGCCGATCAGCCGCTCGATGGCGTCGCAGGCGCCGATCGGCGAGGTCGATTTGTTGACGACGACGACATAGCCGTCGATCGCATCGGCGATTTCGCGCGCCGCCTGATAGACGAAGCGCATGTCGGCCCCGCCGTCGCCCGGCAGCGTCGGCGTGCCGACGGCGATGAACACCGCCTGGGCGCCGCGCATGCCCTCGGCGATGTCGGTGGTGAAGGCGAGGCGGCCGGCGCGGTGATTGGCGACAACGAGTTCGCTGAGCCCCGGCTCGTAGATGGGCGCGTGGCCGTTGCGCAGAGCGTCGATCTTGGCCGCGTCCTTGTCGACGCACACGACTTCGTGGCCGAAATCGGCGAAGCACGCGCCGGAGACAAGGCCGACATAACCCGCGCCTATCATTGCGATCCGCATCGACGAGCCTTTCCCTGGAGAGCGCGGCGAAAAAGTGGATGTCGGTTTTTCGCCAAAGCGCGCGAAATTGAACAATCCAGATGGCGGACGCCTTCTAGCGAGCGGCCGGGGGCTGGGCAAGCTTACGTGAAAGCCGGGAACGCACGTAAGCGACGAAAAACGCAGTCTCCTCGGCGCCCGCGAACACCCGCGAGGGCAGGACCGCCGGCGGTCCGCCGGCCGGCCAGAGATAGACGAGGCCGCCCGCGTCTTCGACCTCCCGGCACGCGGCGAATTCCCAGCGGGCGGGCGAATCGGGCCCCTCCAGCGTGAGCCCGGCCTCATCGAGCCGGGCGACGAGGGCTCCCGCGCCCCGGATGGCCTCGATCTCGGCGAAGGTGGTCTTGCGCGCTGCGGCGAAGCGCCGCCGCGTCGTCAGACGCTGGACCATGAAGGCGCCCGTCGCCAGCAGCAGCGCGATCTCGCCATGGCGGCGGGCGACAAGCCCGGTCGTGGTGAGAATGGCGATGAACGCCATCGCGAGCACGAAGGCGGCGATCGGCGCGAAATGGCTGAGGGTCAGGCGTCCCTCGAGCGCCCGTCGCAGCCCGGCGCGCGCCGCGGCGATCCGCGCCTCGTCCGGCGTCAGCTCGAAGGCGTAGGGCCCAAACCCGGCCGCGGTCCTCGTCTGGCTCATGCCTCGTCGGGCGTGCGCGCGCGAACCGCGAGCGCGTGCAGGCCGGCGGCGAATTCTTCTCCGAGCTGGTCGTAAACCAGGCGATGGCGCTCCACCCGGCTCTTGCCGGCGAAGTCCCCGCTGACGATATTCACTCGGTAGTGGGTCTCCCCGCCCTCACGCCATCCGGCGTGGCCGGCGTGTCGATCCAATTCGTCCATAATTTCGAGCTGAATGGGATGCAGGCCGTTCGTCAATTTGGCCGTGATTCGGTCTTTCATGCTCATCGGCGTCGGCTCCGTGAGGGATCGAACGAGCGACTTGCCCCGCGCCGCGCGACTTGTCAAAGACGCGCATCCGTGGCGTTCTGGTCACGGGTCGTTAGGGGCTCGGCGCCAAAACGAGCGCATCGCAACTCGACGCTTGCCGGCCGGCGAGTCGGCGCCTAAGGTTTCTCGATGGATCTCAATTCGCGACTCTTCGATCGGATACGGGTTAAGCCGCGCGGCAAAGCGGCCGCCGCTGAGCCGCCCCCGGAGGCGAAGGCCCAGTGCAGCTTTCCCGGCTGCACGGAGCCCGGCGTCTTTCGCGCGCCCAAAGGCCGCGACCGGGAGGGAGAATTTTTCTGCTTCTGCAAAGACCACGTGCGGGAGTACAACGCGACCTACGACTACTTCCGGGGCATGGACGACAATTCGCTCGCCAAGTTCCGGCAGGCCGAGACGATCGGCCATCGCCCGACCTGGAAGATGGGGCCGCGCGGCGGCGCCCAGGGCGCCCATCTCGACGAGACGGTCTATGCCGAGGCGCGCACGATGCGTCAGCGCGGCGCCCGCCGCACCGGTCCGGACGCGCACGCGCCGCGCTACAATTCTCTCGCCTTGAAGGCCCTCGCCGCCCTCGACCTCGACGCGAAGGCGACCGAGGCTTCAATCAAAGCGCGCTACAAGGAGCTGGTGAAGCGGCACCATCCCGACGTGAACGGCGGCGATCGTTCCTCGGAAGACAAATTGCGCGAAATCATTCAGGCCTATAACTATCTGAGGGCGAACAAACTGGTCTGAACCCCGCCCGCCGGCCTCAGCGCCGAACAGCGAAATCCCGAAGTTCGCGCGGGCGTTTTGCCGGGGGCGACAATGTCGCTATAGGATCGCCGCGCCGCCGCCCGGGCGGGCGGCGCTTGGAGGACAGATGAAAGCCGCGCAAACGCCGTCGCCAATCGAAACGCCAGCCGAGCTCGGAGCGCCGGACACGCGCGTTTCCGTTCGGAAAGTCTTCAACATCGATTCGGACATGGAGGCGCCGGCCTACACCGCCCCGGACGAGCACGTTCCCGACGTCGACCCCGATTACCTGTTCGATCGCGACACCACGCTCGCGATCCTCGCCGGCTTCGCCTTCAATCGCCGCGTGATGATCACCGGCTATCACGGCACCGGCAAATCGACCCATATCGAGCAGGTCGCCGCCCGGCTCAATTGGCCGTTGGTCCGCATCAACCTCGACAGCCACGTCTCGCGCATCGATCTCGTCGGCAAGGACGCGATCGTGCTCAAGGAGGGCAAGCAGGTCACCGAGTTTCGTGACGGCATCCTGCCCTGGGCGTTGCAGAACAACATCGCTTTGTGCTTCGACGAATATGACGCCGGCCGCCCAGACGTGATGTTCGTCATCCAGCGCGTGCTCGAAGTCTCGGGCCGGCTGACGCTGCTCGATCAGCGCCGCGTCATTCGCCCGCATCCCGGTTTCCGCCTGTTCGCCACCGCCAATACGGTCGGCCTCGGCGACACCTCCGGCCTCTATCACGGCACCCAGCAGATCAACCAGGGCCAGATGGACCGCTGGTCGATCGTCTCGACGCTGAACTACCTCCCGCACGACAAGGAGGTCGACATCGTGCTCGCCAAGGCGCCGCACTATCGCGGCCGCAAGGAGGGGCGCGACATCGTCAACAAGATGGTGCGCGTCGCCGATCTCACCCGCAACGCCTTCATCAATGGCGATCTGTCGACGGTGATGAGTCCGCGCACGGTGATCACCTGGGCCGAGAACGCCGACATCTTTAAAGATATCGGCTTCGCGTTCCGCCTCACCTTCCTCAACAAGTGCGACGAACTCGAGCGCACCTTGGTCGCCGAGTTCTATCAGCGCTGCTTCGGCCAAGAGTTGCCGGAAAGCGCGCTGAACGTCGCGCTGAGCTGAGGGGAACGGCGATGGGCGCGCGGCTGCTCGCAATATCGGGCAGTCTGCGCGCGGCCTCGATCAATACGGCCGCGCTCGAGGCGCTCGCCCTCGTTGCGCCCGATGGCGTCGAGGTCGTCCTCTATCGCGATCTGGCGCGGCTTCCCCCTTTCAATCCCGACGATGACGAAGAAGGGCGCATCCCGCCCGACGTCGAGGCTTTGCGAGGCCTCTTCAGGGAGAGCGACGGCGTCGTGATCGCCGCGCCCGAATACGCCCATGGCGTGCCCGGCGTCCTGAAGAATGCGCTCGACTGGCTGGTGGCGAGCGACGCCGTTCCCGGCAAGCCGATCGCGTTGCTCAATACCGCGCCGCGCGCGTTCCATGCGCAGTCCGCGCTTCGCGAGACGCTGGCGACAATGGCGGCCCGGCTCGCTCCGGAGGCCTTCATCACCCTGCCGCTGGCGGGCAAAACGATCGGCGCGCAGCAAATCGCCGCCGATCCCCGCCTCGCCCGCGCTCTACGCGAGGCGCTGGAAGTTCTCCGGGAGGCGATCCTCGCGCGCCAAGGGCCGTAAGGACGGTGTGGCTCAGGCAGTCGAACGGGTTGACGACGCGGAGATTGAACCCTCGGAAATCGCCGACGTCGCGGGTCGCGACGACGAGATCGTTGTGGATCGCAGTTGCAGCGATCAGCGCGTCCTCATAGCTCCGCGTCGGTTGGCGCCGCATGAGGCGCGCGTGGATTCGGAAGACCGCCGCGTCGGCGGGGAGAACGGCATAGAGTTGTTCCAGTCTGTCCAGCCAAGCCTCGATTTCACCCGCTCGCTTGGCGTCGCGCTCGCTTAAGGATTCGATGCCGCGCTGGATTTCGCCGACGGTCACGGCGCTGATGTGGAGGCTCGCATCCGGGATCGTATCGAACCATGCGACGACGCTCCGATGCGGGCGCGATCGACGCAGTTCGGAAATGACGTTTGTGTCCAGCAGGAACATTCAAACGATCGGAGGGGGACGATGCTGCGCACGACCGCGGACGGGGATGTCGAGATCGTCGAACCGGGCTTCGTCGGTCGAAAGCAGAGCTTTGAGGCTGGGTCTGCCATCGTGCGCCACCCGGCGCCACTCCTCGATGGGAACCAGAACCGCGGTTTCGACGCCGCGTTTGGTGACGACCTGAGGCCCTTCCTGCTCGCAGGCGACAAGCATCTCACTGAAGCGGGCTTTTGCGTCCTGGATCGGCCAGCTTTTCATTGTAACCCTCATCAATATGACTAGATACCTGACTAGCCAGACGATCGCAACGCTTGCGTTGCGGGGCCGCCGCGCGTCACTTATGTTGGCGTCGCGCCGTCGCGCGTTCCTCCCTTTCCGGAGGTCCCCAGAAGGCGTTGCGCCTCGCGCGACGGAATGAGCAAGATTTCTGATGACGACTGTCGACGTCAAACCCACCAACCGCAAGCCCGCCGCCAAGGGCGAGGCGCCGAGCGAGCCCTTCAAGCGGGCGGTCGCTTCCTGCACGCGCGCTATGGCGCGCCACCCCGAGCTCGAGGTCGCCTTCACGGCGGATAAGCCGGCCCTCGTCAGCGGACCCGAGGGTTCGCGGGCGCGCTTGCCCGAGCCGCCGCGCCGGCCCAATCCCCGCGAGGCGGCGATCCTGCGCGGCCTCGCCGATTCGATGGCGCTGCGGCTCGCCTGCCACAGCGAGACGATCCATCGCCGCCACGCGCCGCACAATGCCGCGGCGCGCGCGCTGTTCGACGCGGTGGAGCAGGCGCGGGTCGAGGCGATCGGCGCCCGTCGGATGGAGGGCGTCGCCGCCAATCTGACGGCGATGCTGGACGACCGCTATCATCGCAGCCCCTACGCCGACGCGCGCGATCGCGACGAGGCGCCGCTCGAGGAAGCGGTGGCGATGATGGTGCGCGAGCGGCTGACTGGCCTCAAGCCGCCGAGCGGCGCGACGCGGATCGTCGACCTCTGGCGCCCCTACGTCGAATCCAAAGCCGGCGGCGATCTCGACAAGCTCGGCGGCGCCGTGCTCGACCAGCGCGCCTTCGCCAAGGCCGTGCAGCGCATGCTGGCCTCGCTCGACATGGCGAGCGAATCGGACGCCGACGCTGACGAGAGCGAAGAGAACGCCGACGAAAACGCGCCGCCCGACAGCGCCGACGAGGCGGAGGGGGAGGGCGAGCAGCAGGACACCCAGGACTCCATGGAGATGGAGACCTCGGAGGCGTCCGCTGACGACCTCGAAGAGAGCGCGATGGAGGCGGCCGAAGCGCCTTCGTCCGAATTCCCCGAGGAGTCGGAGGCGGGCGAATCCGAGGAGGCGGCCGAGAACCGCCCGCCGCCTGCGACGAATTCGGACCGGCGCGGCGTCGACTACAAGGCCTATACGACCAAGTTCGACGAGACCGTCAACGCCGAGGACCTCTGCGATCCCGACGAATTGCAGCGGCTGCGCGACTATCTCGACAAGCAGTTGCAGAACCTTTCCAGCGTCGTGTCGCGCCTCGCCAACCGCCTGCAACGGCGCCTGATGGCGCAGCAGAACCGCTCCTGGGAATTCGATCTCGAGGAGGGCATCCTCGACACCGCGCGCTTGCCGCGCGTGATCATCGATTCGCAGCAGCCGCTGTCCTTCAAGCGCGAAAAGGACACCCAATTCCGCGACACCGTGGTCACGCTGCTGATCGACAATTCCGGCTCGATGCGCGGCCGGCCGATCACTGTGGCGGCGACCTGCGCCGACATCCTCGCCCGCACGCTCGAGCGCTGCGGCGTCAAGGTCGAGATCCTCGGCTTCACCACGCGCGCCTGGAAGGGCGGCCAGTCCCGCGAAGCTTGGCTCCAGGCCAGCAAGCCGCCGAATCCGGGCCGTCTCAACGATCTGCGCCACCTCGTCTACAAGAGCGCCGACGCGCCCTGGCGGCGCGCGCGCAAGAACCTCGGCCTGATGATGCGCGAAGGCCTCCTGAAGGAGAACATCGACGGCGAGGCGCTCGATTGGGCGCATCAGCGCCTGCTGGGGCGTTCCGAACAGCGCAAGATCCTGATGATGATCTCCGACGGCGCGCCGGTCGACGATTCGACGCTGTCGGTCAATTCCGGCAACTACCTCGAGCGCCACCTGCGCCACGTGATCGAGGAGATCGAGACCCGCTCGCCGGTCGAACTGATCGCGATCGGCATCGGTCACGACGTCACGCGCTATTATCGGCGCGCGGTGACGATCGTCGATGCGGAGGAACTCGGCGGCGCGATGACCGAGAAGCTCGCCGAACTGTTCGACGAAAAGGCGTCGCCGCCGCCAGTCACGCGGCCGGGCCGGTCGAAGAAAGCGGCGTAGGCGCCCTCACCCCAAACCCTTCTCCCGCCTGCGGGAGAAGGTGGCGCGAAGCGCCGGATGAGGGAATGTCCGCCGCCTACAATAGGCTGCGTTGAGATCTCGTCCCCCCTGTCGCCCTCAGGCGGGGGCCAGGCAACCCAAGTACCCGCGCCCTACGCCGCTGGATGCCCGCTTTGCGCGGGCGTGGCAGTCGCCGTCGGCTTGACGGCCAAATTTAGTTATCGCATATAACTAATTAGCCAACAGCGCGTGAGATCGGGATGGCGAACGCTCACCAGCACTCCACCGGGCCGCTCACGATCGAGCGCCGCGGCGCTGTCCTCGTCGTCGGCCTCAACCGGGAGGCCAAGCGCAACGCGATCAACGACGAAGCGATTGACGCGCTGGACGCCTGCTTTTCCGCCATTCCCGCCGACGTTCGCGCCGCGGTCATCCATGGCCACGGGCCCAATTTCTCCGCCGGGCTCGATCTGAGCGAAGTCACGGAGCGCGACGTTTCCGAGGGGGTGTTCCATTCGCGAAGCTGGCATCGCTGCTTCGAGAAAATCGAATTCGGGCCGGTACCGGTGGTCGCGGCGCTCAAAGGCGCGGTGATCGGCGGCGGTCTCGAACTCGCTGCGGCTGCGCATATCAGGGTCGCCGAACCCTCGACCTTCTACGCGCTGCCTGAGGGTCAGCGAGGCATCTTCGTCGGCGGTGGCGGGTCGGTGCGGCTGCCCCGGCTGATCGGCGTCGCCCGGATGGCCGATATGATGCTGACCGGGCGCGCCTATTCCGCCCAAGAGGGCGAGCGCCTCGGCTTCGCTCAATATTTGGTTGGCGAGGGCGAGAGCCTCGCCAAGGCGCTCGCGCTCGCCGAGACGATGTGCGGCAATGCGCCGCTCACCAATTTCGCCGTCATCCAGGCGCTGCCGCGCATCGCCGACAGCGACCCGCGCGTCGGCTATCTCATGGAATCGCTGATGGCGGCCGTCGCGCAGGGCGACGGCGAAGCGAAGGCCCGCGTGCGCGCTTTCCTCGACAAGCGCGCCGCAAAGACCAAGCGTCCGGACTAACGGACCGAAGCGACTGCAGAGCCGGCGACAAGGTCGGCCGAAGTTGGAAGCGCCAAGCCGCGCCACGGCGCGGCAAGGGGAGGAATGCAATGCAGCCGACCGTTTCAGCGACGCCCCCGCCTCGTATTTTCGGGGCGCTCGATCCGGTGATCGAACACCGTCCCGACGGCGCCATCCTGGTGCGCTGCGCCAAGCCGCTGCCGCCGTATCCCGCCTCGTGGATCGATCAGCTCGAACATTGGGCGCGCGTCGCGCCGCAGCGCATTTTCGTCGCCGAGCGGGCGGCGGGCGGCGCATGGCGCACGCTCACCTACGCCGACGCTTACGAGAAGAGCCTGCGCATCGGCGCGGCGCTGCTGGCCCGTGGCCTCTCGGCCGAGCGCCCGGCGCTAATCCTCTCCGGCAACGGCGTCGATCACGCGCTGCTGTCGCTCGCCGGCATGGCCGTCGGCGCTCCGACCTGCCCGATTTCGACCGCCTATTCGCTCGTCTCGCAGGACCTGGGAAAGCTTGGCTACGCCATCGATCTATTGACGCCAGGCCTCGTCTTTGCGGCGGAGGGGCGCGCCTACGAGCGCGCGATCGCGAAGGCGAAGGAGCGTGGGATCGAGATCGTCGTCAGCGACGACAGCGCCGAAGCGCTTGGCGCGACGCCGTTCGCAAGCCTCATCGAAACGCCGATCTCCCCGCAGGCGCTTCATGCGCGCGCGTCGGTATCCCCCGATTCGATCGCCAAGTTCCTGCTCACCTCCGGCTCCACCGGCTCTCCCAAGGCCGTAACGAACACGCAGCGCATGCTGTGCTCCAACCAGGAGATGATGCGGGAGGCGCTGCTCTTCCTCCAGGACGAGCCGCCGATTCTGGTCGACTGGCTGCCCTGGGCGCACACCTTCGGCTCCAACCATAATTTCGGCATCGCGCTCTACAACGGCGGCTCGCTCTATATCGACGAGGGCAAGCCGATGCCTGCCGGCATCGCCGCGACGGCGGCAAACCTGCGCGAGATCGCGCCGACCGTCTATTTCAATGTGCCAAAGGGGTTTGAGGCGCTGCTGCCCCATTTGCGGCAGGACGAGGCGTTGCGTCGCCGGTTCTTCTCGCGTCTCCGGCTGATGTTCTACGCCGGCGCCGGACTTTCGGGGCCCGTGTGGGACGCCTATCGCGCGCTCGCCATCGAGACGACGGGCCGCGCGGTCCCCATGACAACCTCGCTCGGCTCCACCGAGACCTCGCCGGGCGCGCTCATCAATGTGCGCGACGTCGATCGGCCCGGGGTCGTCGGCGTGCCGCACAAGGGCGTCGAACTGAAGCTGGTTCCGGGCAGCGGCAAGCTCGAAGCGCGGCTGCGCGGGCCCAACATCACGCCCGGCTATTGGCGACGGCCCGACCTGACCCAAAGCGCTTTCGACGAGGAAGGATTCTACCGGATCGGCGACGCCTTGCGCCTCGCCGACCCCAATGATTTCGTCGCCGGCTTCGAGTTCGACGGCCGCGTCGCCGAGGATTTTAAGCTGGCGACCGGCACTTGGGTCAGCGTCGGGCCGCTGCGAACTCATTTCGTCGGCGCCTTCGATCCGCTGGCGCGCGACGCAGCGGTCGCCGGCCATGACCGCGACGAGATCGGCATGCTGGTCTTCCCCGACGAGACGGCGACCCGAAAACTCGCGCCGCATCTGCCGCTGGTGACGCCTTTCGCCGAGGTGATTCTGGACGAACGCGTCAAGGCCGCGTTCAAGCAGCGCCTCGCCGCCTTCGCGCAGTCAGCGACGGGCTCCTCGACCCGCGTCACCCGCCTCGCACTGCTCGCCGAGCCGCCATCGATCGACCTCGGCGAGATCACGGACAAAGGTTCGCTCAACCAGCGCGCCGTCCTCGCCAATCGGCCGGCCGACGTCGCGGCGCTTTATGCGCCGGAGGCCAAGGCGCATGTCGTCAGCCTGTAGGAGAAAGCCGCAATGACCGACACGTCCGGCGCGCTCGTCAGCACTTTCGAGGACGCTTTTCTCGTCGACGGCGCGCGCACGCCCTTTGTGGACTACAACGGCGCCTTCTCGCTCGTCTCGCCGATCGAGCTCGGCGTTAAGGCCGGTCGCGCGGCGCTCGAAAAGGCGGGTGTCGCGGGCGGCGAGATCGGCGCCGTCGTCGCCGGCAATATGGCGCAAGCGAGCTTCGACGCTTATTTCCTGCCGCGCCACGTCGGCATCTATTGCGGCGCGCCGATCGAGACCCCGGCGGTTCTCGTGCAACGCATTTGCGGAACAGGCGTCGAGGCGATCGCGCAGAGCGCCGACGCCGTTTCGCTCGGCCGGGCGAATGCGGCGCTATGCGTCGGCGCGGAATCGATGAGCCGCAATCCCGTGGCCGCCTACACTCATCGCGGCGGCTTCCGCATGGGCCAGGTCGAATTCAAGGACTTCCTTTGGGAGGCGCTGCTCGACACGTCCTGCGACACGACCATGGGCGGCACGGCGGAAAACCTCGCCAAGCGCTACGACATTTCCCGCGCCGAGGTCGACGCTTTCGCCGCCCGCTCGTTTGAACGGGCGCTCGCTGCCCGCGCCTCCGGCTTCTTCGACGACGAGATCGTCGCCGTCGCGGACGAGGCGTTCACGCGCGAGGGATACAATCCGCGCACGCTCAAGCTCAAAGGCAAGGGCGAGAATGTGCGCGAGGACAGTCACGTGCGCCCCTCGGCGCTCGAGGCGCTGGCCAAGATCCGCCCCGCCTTCGGCGGCGTGCAGACCGGCGGCAATTCCTCCGCGGTGGTCGACGGCGCGGCGGGCGTCGTCGTCGCCTCAGGCAAATGGCTGAGGGCGAAGGCCAAGGCCCCGCTCGCGCGGATCGTCGCTTGCGCGGCGGTCGGCGTCCCGCCCCAATTCATGGGCATCGGCCCGGTTCCCGCCATTCGCGCCGTCTGCGCGCGCGCTGGCCTCTCTTTGTCCGCGATCGACCGGATCGAGATCAACGAGGCCTTCGGCGCGCAGGTGCTGGCATGCGCCAGGGAACTTGAACTCGACGAAGCCAAGCTCAACGTGAACGGCGGCGCGATCGCCATCGGCCATCCGCTCGGCGCGACCGGCGTGCGGCTCGCGCTCACCGTTTCGCGCCAGTTGCGGCGCGAGGGGCTGCGATACGGCGTCGCGTCGGCCTGCATCGGCGGCGGGCAGGGCATTGCGATGATTCTGGAAAATCCGGCGGCGGCTGCTAGGGAATGGCGATGATGGACGATCGGTCGGGCGCCTCGCCCAGCGGCGAACAGCAAGGACGGGCCGTGCTGGTCAATCGCCGCACGGTGCGGATCGAGTGGGGGCATTGCGACCCCGCGGGGATCGTCTTTTACCCCCGGTATTTCGAGATGTTCGACACCTCGACGCAATATCTGTTCGAGCGCGCCGGCTGGAAGAAGCCCGACCTCATCAAAGAATTCGGCATCGTCGGCTATCCCATGGTGGATACGCGAGCCAAGTTCATTGTCCCGTCGGCCTTCGGCGACGACATCGTGATCGAATCGCGCATCGCCAGCTTCAGCAATTCGAGCTTCAACGTGGAACACCGGGTGTTCAAGGCGGGCGCGGACGGCGAAACGCTCGCGATCGAGGCCTGGGAGACGCGCGTCTGGGTCGGACCGCATCCCGACGATCCCAAGCGGCTGAAGTCGCGTCCGATCCCGCCCGTCGTGATCGCACGCCTCTGCGGCGAGGAGGCGGCACATGGCGGCTAGACGCGAGCGCGCGCTGCGCGACGCTTCCTTCGAGGAGGCCGAGAGCCCAACGCTCGACCTTTCCGCGCTCACCGAGATCACCGGCTATCCGCTGCGGCGCGCGCAGATGGCGGTGTTCGAAGACTTCAACCGGCGCTTCGTCGCGCTCGGCCTTTCGCCGGCGCAATATTCGGCGCTCGTCGCGATCGGCGACAATCCCGGACGCACACAATCGGCGATCGCGGGCGCGCTCGGCATCCAGCGGCCGAACTTCGTCGCCATGATGGACGAGCTCGAGCGGCGCGGGCTTGCCGACCGTCTGCGCTCCGACGCCGACCGCCGGTCGCACGCGCTCGTCCTGACGGAGGCGGGCAGGGAGCTCGTCGCGCGGGCGCGCGTCGTGCAGGCGGAGCAGGAAGCCGGGATCGCGCGAACGCTCGGCGAGGAAGGGCGCAAGACGCTCGTTGCGCTGCTGCGCCGGCTGACGAAGATCGAATAGCGCGGCGACAAGCGATTTCGAGACCAGGGAGGAAACGATGAATCGAAGGGAAGTTTTGCTTGGCGGCGCGGCTTTGGCGCTGTCGCCGCGTCTTGCGTTCGCGCAAGGCCAGCGTCCGCTTAAGATCGGCGTCATGAACGACATGTCGAGCGTCTACGCTGATTTTCAGGGCGTCGGCTCGGTGATCGCCGCCAAGCTCGCCGTGGACGATTTTTCCGCCCGGCTCGGCGTGCCGGTCGAGATCATCTCCGCCGATCATCAGAACAAGCCGGACGTCGGCGCAGCGATCGCGCGCCGCTGGTTCGACGCCGAATCGGTCGACGTGATCATGGACCTGCCGAACTCCGCAGTTGCGCTGGCGGTGCTCGCCATCGCGACGGAGAAGAACAAGGCGGTGATCGGCTCCGGCGCCGGCACGTCGGTGCTGACGGGGGAGAAATGCGCCAGGAACTTCGTCCATTGGACCTATGACACCTATGCGCTCGGCCACAGCATCGGCAAGGCGCTGACCGAACAGGGCGGCAAGAGCTGGTTCTTCATCACCGCCGACTACGCCTTCGGCAAGGACATGGAAGCCAATTGCGCCGCCGCGGTCGAAGCCGCGGGCGGCAAGGTGCTGGGCTCGGCGCGCCACCCCATCAACACCTCCGATTTCTCGTCCTTCGTCCTACAGGCGCAGGCGTCGGGCGCCGACGTCGTCGGCTTCGCCAACGCGGGCGGCGACCTCAACAACTCGCTCAAGCAGGCCCATGAATTCGGCCTTGCGCCCAAGCAGCGGCTCGCCGGCCTCATCCTCAACGTCACCAACATCCCTTCGCTCGGCCTCGACACCGTCGCCGGGGCGATGATCTGCACGGCGTTCTACTGGGATTTCAACGACGGCACGCGCGCCTTCGCCAAGCGCTTCCAAGCCGCCCACCCCTCGAAGATGATGCCCAACGACATGCACGCCGGAATGTACGCGGCGACCGAGCATTTGCTGAAGGCTATGGCTCGGACCAAGAGCGCCGACGACGGCGTCAAGCTCATCGACGCGATGAAGGCGATCCCGACCGACGATCCGCTGTTCGGCAAGGGAACGATCCGCGCCGACGGGCGCAAGCTGCATCCAATGTATCTGCTGGCGACCAAGACCCTTGCCGAATCGAAGGGCGACTGGGATTATTTCAAGGTCGTATCCACGATCAGCGCGGAGGATGCTTGGCGGCCGTTGGACAAGGGCGGCTGTCCCTTCATCAAGGCCTGACGCCTCGTCGGGGAGCGGCGCCAGCGCGCCTACGGGGCGCGCGCTTATAGGCCCGATCTCCGATGCGCAACTGGCTCCGCTCTCCGACCCTGCTGAAGCTCTTCGTCGGGCAGCATATCGTCAATGGGCTGAGCGTTGCGATCTCGGTCATCGCCGTGGCGCTCGCAGCTGCGGCGATATTCGGCTTCTCCGTCGGCCAGGTTGCGACGCTCGGGGCGATTTCCGCCAGCATCAGCGACTTTCCGGCGCCGTGGCGGGCTAAGGCGCGCATCCTCGTCGTCGGCTTCTGCTTCGCGCTCGTCGCGACGACCGTCACGCAACTCGCCGGCGAATGGGCCCTCGCGGAGATTGTCGCGATCGGCCTCATCGCCTTCGCCGCTGGAATGGTGACCGGTTACGGACGCTGGGCGCTGTCGCTGAGCGCGCAGTTTCTCGTGCCGATGGTGCTGATCCTGGGCGTGCCGCGCTCCAACCTTGCGGGCGCGCTTCACGTCGAGACGATCTTCGCGCTCGGCGGCTTCGCTTACATTGCGCTCGCGCTCGTGGCGACGCAGATGACCGGCGCGGGCGACCGCCGGTTGATAGCGAGCGAGTGTTTTCGCGAACTCGCCACTTATCTTCGCGCGATCGCCCGCATCACCGATCCGGAGATCGACGTTAACGAAGTGTACGGCGCCGCGATCCGGCAGCAAGCCGCATTGGCGGAGCAGCTTCAGGCCGCCCGCGCAATTCTGCTCGACCACCCGCGTAAGACGCCCGAGCGCGTTCGGCTCGCCGCGACGATCGGCCTTCTGCTCGACGTCTTCGACGCCTTGATCGGCGCGCAATGCGACCTGCCCCAGTTGCGCGACATCCCCGCGGCTCAGACCCTGCTTGCCCGCATTCGCGTAGCGGTGCGCGCCGGCGCGCTCGATCTGCAACATCTCAGCATGGAATTGCTGAAGACCTCCCGTCCGAGCCTGCCGCCTGGGCATGAGCTGGCGACGGACGCGATGCGGCGCGAGGCGGCGCGCGTCGTCGCGGTCGGTGAAGCGACCGGCGCCGAAGCGGTGGCGATCGAAGCGACGACGGCGCGCCTGCTCTACGCGCGCGACCAAATCCAACGCCTCGAACACGCGCTCTGCGACGACGCGGCCGCGCAGGAGGCGATCGGGGAAATCGACCTCTCGGCTTTCGAGCCGCGCCGGTACTACCATCCGCGTCTGCTGGCGGCGCATCTGACGATGAATTCGCCGGTGTTCCGCTTCGCGGTCCGGCTCTCCGCCGCCATGATGGCCGGCGCCGTTATTGCCGTGTCGCTCGGCTGGGTGGGACACGGCAATTGGGTGCTGCTGACGACCGCCGTCATCATGCGCGCGAGCTACGGTTGGACGCGCAAGCGACGCGACGACCGGATCGTCGGGACGCTGATCGGCTGCGTGATCGCGTCGGTCGCCGTGCCGAATCTTCCGATTGGCGGCCTGGTGTTTCTGCTCGGCTTCGCGCTCGCACTGACGCACGGCTTCGTGCGCTCGAACTACCGCGTCGCCTCCGTCGGCGCGTCGGTGATGGCGCTTGTGTCGCTGTATCTGTCCGATCCCGCCGCATCGGCGCCGATGGTGACGCGCCTCGCCGATACGCTGATCGGCGCTGCGATCGCGCACCTCTTCAGCCATGTCTTGCCGCTTTGGGAATCCACCGAATCGCCGCGTCTCGTGGCGGGCTTGCTATCGCATATCCGCGCCTTCGCCGAAGTCGCGCTGCGGCGCGAGGCGCGCGACCAGGACTACCGGCTGGCGCGCCGCAATCTCATCGAGGCGATCGCCGCGCTGTCGGATTCCGCTTCTCGCATGGGCGGCGAGCCGCGCGCGACCCAGCGAGGACTCGACGAACTGGCCGCCATGTTGATCGCGGCCCATGTGCTCGCGACGCGCATTTCCGCATTGCGCCTCGCCATGCGCGTTAGCAAGGGCGACGCCGTGGAGGAGGCGCAGGTCGAGGCGGATGGGGCCTGCCGTTGGCTGGTGAAGACGCTCGCCGCCTTCGACGCGAACGACCCGCCGGTCCTGGCCGGCGACGTCCCGCCGCCACCAGCGTTGTTGAAGGCGACGCTAGCGTTGCTCGCGGCTGCGCGCGCGTATCGGCGGGCTTGCACGCGCTTGTAGAATCATCCTTTGCGCGGCCGCCGCGCGCCGCGCGTCTCGCGCTTGGCGCCCGCATCAATCAGCAGCTTGCGCAATTCGTCGCGCTTTTCGTGGATCGAGGCGATCACGAGGCCCATCGGCACGCCGATGTCGACGAGCGCCGCTTCCGACAGTTGCAGACTGGCTTCGATCGTCTCCGGCACGGCGTCGGTGACGCCGAGTTGGTACAGGACGCGCGCATGCTCCGCGTCGCGGGCGCGCGCAATCAGTGTGATGTCGGACCGCAGGCGGCGGGCGGCCGCGACCACTGCCTCGTTGGCGCTCGGCGTGTCCATGGTGACGATCACCGCGCGCGCCGTCTCGATCCCGCAGCGGCGCAAGTACTCCTCGCGTGAGGCGTCGCCGAAATAGACCGCCTTGCCGGCCCGCCGTTCGCGCGCGATGAGCGCGGGATCGACGTCGACGGCGATGAAGGGGATTTTGTGAACGGCGAGCATCTCGCCGATCATCGCGCCGACACGGCCGTAGCCGACGATGATCACGCGTTGGCCTTCGTCTTCCGGCGGCTCGACCATCGTTTCGGGGGCGGGCTCGGCGCGTGGGCGCTTGGCGAGGCTCGCGCCTATCTTTCCCAGTAGCGGGATGAGGACCATCGACAGCGCGACCGCGACAAGAATGGGCTCGCTGTCCGACCTCGCGACGACGCCTGAAGCGACGGCGGCGCCGATCATCACGAAGGCGAATTCGCCGCCCGGCCCCAGCAGCAGCGCGGCCTCCGCCGCGACGGCGTTGGAGGCGCTGAACAGCCGCGCCAGCGCGAACAGTACGATCGCCTTGATCGCAATGAAGGCCGCGGTCAGGCCGAGGACCTCCGTCGTGCGGTTTCCCAGCACCGAGAGATCGAGCTGCGCCCCGACGGACACGAAGAACAGGCCGAGGAGCAAACCCTTGAACGGTTCGATCGTCACTTCGATCTCGCGGCGATATTCCGTCTCGGCCAGCAGCAGGCCGGCGACGAAGGCGCCAAGCGCCATCGAGAGGCCGCTCGCCGCCGACATCAGCGCCGCACCCAGCACCACCAGCAGGCACGCCGCCATGAAGAATTCGGGGCTGCGCGTCGTCGCCACCGAGTGGAACAGCGGCCGAAGCACAAGGCGGCCGAGGACGATCACCGCCGCGAGCGCGAGAGCGGCTGGCGCGAGGGTCAGGAGGAGGCTTCGCCCCAGGTTTCCCAGCGCGCCGCTGGCCAGCATCGGGGCGACGACCAGCAGCGGAGCGACCGCGAGATCCTGAAACAGAAGGACGGCGAAGGCATAGCGCCCGACCGGGGAACCAAGGCGCTTTTCGCCAGCGAGGACCGGAATGACGATCGCGGTCGACGACAGCGACAAGGCGGCGCCGATCATGAAGGCCGCGGCCGGTTTTTGTCCGAGCGCATAGGCGACGGCGCCGAGCGCCAGCGTCGAGAAGGCGACCTGCGCGAAGCCGAAGGCGAACACCAGGCGCCGCATGCGCGCCAAGCGCTCGAACGACAGTTCGAGGCCGATCGTAAACAACAGCGCGACGACGCCGAAGGCGGCGATCCGCCGGATCGCGTCGACATTCGTCAGCGCGAGCGCGTCGAGCCACGCAGTTTTTTGTGCGAGCCGACCGAGGCCATATGGGCCGAGGGCGACGCCGGCGAGGAGGTAGCCGAGAACCGGGCTGACGCGAATGCGGAAGAACAGCGGCGCGACGATGCCGGCAGTGACGAGGAAGAGGAGCGCCTCCTTGTAGACGCCGGGATCGAACGTCTCGTTCATAGTCGACGCCTCCGCTTCGCGCTCCGCTTCAGACTAATCGATTCGTCCCAATGCGCGACCCCTCGCTGTCCCAGCAAAACCCTCTCGCGGCGCCGTCGGCGGGCGTGCTAAGCGGAGGCGCCTATGGAGGATCCTGACATGACCGCCCGACCGACCCATGATGACGTTCTCTCGATCATGAAACTGGCGCCGGTCATTCCGGTGCTCACCGTTCGCGACGCCGAGGATGGCGTCGCGCAGGCGACGGCGCTGGTCGCCGGCGGCCTCACCGCGATCGAAGTGACGTTGCGCACACCAGGCGCGATCGCCGCCATCAAGGCCATCGCCGCGCGGGTTCCCGGGGCGACGGTCGGCGCCGGCACGATCACCAGGCCCGAGCAGATCGACGAAGCGGTGGCGGCCGGAGCGCGATTCCTCGTCAGCCCAGGCGCCTCGCCGCGGCTCGCCCAGGCGGCGGCGCAAGCGCCTGTTCCCTTCCTGCCCGGCGTCGCCACCGTGTCGGAGGCGCTGGCGCTGATGGATCTCGGCATCCGCGCAATGAAGCTGTTTCCCGCCGAGGCGGTCGGCGGCGTCAAGCTGCTCAGCTCGATCGCCGCCCCATTGCCCGACATCAAGTTCTGCCCGACCGGCGGCATCGATCTCGCCAAGGCGCCGTCCTATCTCGCGCTGCCCAACGTCGTTTGCGTCGGCGGCTCTTGGATGCTGCCCAAGCAGGCGATCGCGGCGGGCGACTACGGCCAGATTGAAGTCCTGGCGCGCGAGGCGGCGGCGCTGAAGGCCTGAGAACGGGCCTTTCGTCTCTTCTCCCCGCGAGCGCGGGGAGAAGGAGCAACAGGCCCAAACGCAAAAGCCCCCCTCGATCGCGGATCGAGGGGGGCTTCAAACCGATTGAAAGAGAAAGAGGCGCTTACGCCGCCTCAGGCGCTTCGACTTCCGCCTCGGCGCGCTTCTTGACGATCGCGCGCTTGAGGGCGACGGCGCCCTCGGACAGCTCGGAGTCGTGGGCCTTGACCAGGAAATTGTCGAGGCCGCCGCGGTGCTCGACCGACCGCAGCGCGGCGGCGGCGATGCGCAGCCGGACGGAGCGGCCGAGCGCGTCGGAAATCAACGTCACCTGGCAAAGGTTCGGCAAGAAACGCGTGCGCGTCTTGCGGTTGGAATGGCTGACATTATTGCCGGATTGGACGGCCTTTCCCGTCAGCTCGCAACGGCGTGACATAGCGCAACTTCCCCTAAACGAAATGGGATCAGACGCCTCCGACGGGCTCGCTCTTTGCCGACCGCTCCGAAAAAGCGACCGCGCCAACAATCGAGCCCTGGCGTCTTGGGTCGGCGGTCTATAGGGGAAGGGTGCGTTGGGGTCAAGCACTAAGGACGAATGGAATGAACGCAAGCGCTCCCGCCGATCCTGTGGGGGCTGTCCCACGTCTCGCAGCCCTGCGCGAGGCGATCGAGACGCGCGCGCACGATTGCGAGCGGGATCCGGCCTCGGTGCGGCTCATCGCCGTCTCCAAGACGTTCTCGGCCGACGAGGTGTGGCCGACTATCGCGCTCGGCGGCCAGACCGTCTTCGGCGAGAACCGCGTGCAAGAAGCCAAAGCGAAGTGGCTCGACCTGCGCGCCCGCGCCGACGCGATTGGCAAATCTGTCGAATTGCACCTGATCGGACCGCTTCAGAGCAACAAGGCGCGTGAGGCGGTCGAGACCTTCGACGTCATCCAGACCATCGACCGGGAAAAGATCGCCGAGGCGATCGCGGCGGCGATGGAGAAGACCGGCCGGCGCCCGCGCCTCTTGATCGAGGTGAATACCGGCGGCGAGCCGCAGAAGGCCGGGGTCGCGCCGGAGGCCGCCGACGCCTTCATCGCCCTCTGCCGCGACACTTATGGCCTCGCGATCGAGGGCTTGATGTGCATTCCCCCCACCAACGAGCAGGCCTCGCCCCATTTCGCCCTGCTCGGCGTCATCGCGAAGCGCAACGGGCTCGAGCAACTCTCGATGGGCATGAGCGCCGACTGGCCGCTCGCGGTGCAACTGGGGGCGACTTACGTGCGCGTCGGCAGCGCGATCTTCGGTTCGAGGAGCTAGGGCAAAATCAACCGCTTGGCGCCCCCTTGAGAGGACCTGTGGGGGGATTGCGGGACGATTCGAGTGGGCGGCGCAGAGAACCGCTTCGCGGCCATGATGTCGCTGAGCGAGATCGCGTGGCTTTGACGAAGTCGGACGACGCAAGTGGCACCTGACACCTTCCGAGCAGATCAGCGCCGCCGGCCCCTATGATCGATGGCCGCTCGGGCGCGGCTTCGAGCGCTATTATGGCTTCCTCGGCGGCGACACCCATCAATATTATCCTGACCTCGTCTACGACAATCATCAGGTCGAGCCGCCGAAAACCCCCGAAGAAGGTTATCACCTCACCGCGGATCTTGCCGACAAGGCGATCGGCTTCATCGCCGATCTCAAGCAGGTCGCCCCCGACAAGCCGTTCTTTCTCTATTTTGCGCCGGGCGCAAACCATGCGCCGCACCATGTTCCGAAGGAATGGGCGGACAAGTACAAAGGCAAGTTCGACGAAGGCTGGGACATCTATCGCGAGAAGGTGTTCGCGAGGCAGAAAGAGCTCGGCATCATGCCGAAGGACGCCAAGCTCTCGCGCCACGACCCCGACGTTCAGGAGTGGACCAAGCTTCCTGCGGAAGAGCGCAAACTCTACGGGCGAATGATGGAGGTGTTTGCCGGCTTCTGCGAGCACATGGACCATCATATCGGCAGGCTGGTCGATTTTCTCGACCATCTCGGCGAACTCGACCACACGCTGATCATGCTCATTTCGGACAACGGCGCGAGTTCCGAAGGCGGCCCGAACGGCTCGGTCAACGAGAACAAGTTCTTCAACAATGTGCCGGACGACCTGAACCAGAATCTGGCGGCAATCGACGACCTCGGCGGCCCGAAATATTTCAATCACTACGCCTGGGGATGGACCAACGCCGGCAACACGCCGTTCAAGCGATGGAAGCGCGAAACCTATCGCGGCGGGACGGCCGACCCCTTCATCGTCCACTGGCCGAAGGGCGTCAAGGGTCGGGGAAAGATCTGCCACCAGTTCGCGCACGCGATCGACATGGTCCCCAGCGCGCTGGAGGCGCTTGGCGTTGATCCACCGACACAGATTCGAGGCGTCACTCAATCGCCGATCGAAGGCGTCAGCTTTGCGCAAGTATTCCAGGACACAAAGGCGGAGAGTCGGCACAAGACGCAATATTTTGAGATGTTCGCGCACCGGTCGATCTATCACGACGGCTGGCGGGCGGTGTGCCCGTTGCCAGGAACATCGTTCAAGGAGGCCGGTGCGTTCTTCGGATCGCTGACGCTGACCGAAGACATGCTGCGCGAACTCGACGCCAAGCACTGGGAGCTCTACGACCTCTCCACGGATCCGACCGAGACGACTGATCTCGCGGCGTCGAACCGCCCCAAGCTGATCGAGATGATCGCGCTCTGGTACATGGAGGCCGGCAGATACAACGTCTTCCCGCTCGACAGCCGCGGCACGCTGCGTTTTGCTGACGAGCGTCCGCAACTGACCAAGGATCGCAAGACATACGTCTACTATCCGCAAACGCAGATGGTCCCGGAGAACGTCGCGGCGAAGCTTTTAAACAAGTCGCATAGCCTCACCGCCGATGTGGAAATTCCCAAGACCGGCGCGGAGGGAGTGCTGATCTGCCACGGCGGCAATGTCGGTGGCTACACTCTGTTTGTGAAGGACAAGAAGCTCCACTATGTCCACAACTACGTTGGCGCGCAGGAATTCCATGTCGCGTCGAACGTGGATGTGCCGGCTGGTAAGGTCTCGCTTCGCTTCGAGTTCGAGAAGACCGGCGAACCCGACCTGAAGTCAGGCAAGGGCGCGGCGGGCAAGGCCCAGCTCTACATCAACAAGAAGCTCGTGGGCGAAATGGCTCTGCCCTACACCGTGCCGCTCGCGCTTGGGATCGGCAGCGGGGTTTTCATCGGGCGCAATTCCGGATCGCCGGTGACCAAACTCTACGAGCCGCCGTTCGAATTCGCCGGCACGATCCATGAGGTGACGGTGGATATTTCCGGCAAGCTGATCGCCGATTCGGAAGAGGAAAAGCGGGTTCGTGCAAAAGTGGCGATGGCGCGGCAGTAGCGGTCGGCAGGATAGGCGGTCCGACCGGCAGGACGCTGACGAGCCTCGTGGAAGATCTGCGCGGTCGGCAGGTCTCCTAACTGCATCCGCGCGCCTTGCCGCCCTTGCCCAATGTTCGTTCATCCGGAGACGTTCGCAACGGGTTGCCACCCGCGGGGGACAATTTCCGAGAACGAATTGTCTGCTTGTCGCGGCCGGACTCTCCAAAGCGGCCATTCCGGATTCGGCCAATCATCGACGATAGGCCGAGGAATGTCTGAGAAGGGTCGACGCCAGCCAGTCGTCGCGGACGCCAAGCGTCAGATTTGGACCACTATCCGTATTGAGCCGACGCGCGCGCGAATTCCGGTTTCAGCGCTCGATAGAGGGTGACGAAGCGCTGCCGGCTCGCTGCAAAGGCCTCGGCGAGATGCGGCTCAGGGGCCGAGACGTCGACGATCGCCGGCGGCCGGCAGACCTCCTCCGGCGCTTCGCCTGTCGCGGCGATACGCGCGAGGCGCGCGGCGCCGAACGCGGGCCCGGTTTCTCCGCCCTCATAGCGCACGACCTCGCAGCGCAGCGCCGCCGCGATCATGCGCGTCCATAAGGCGCTCCGCGCGCCGCCGCCAATCAGTCCGACGCGGTCGAAGGAGACGTCCGCCCCTTCGAGGCAGTCGCGCGCGTCGGCGAGGGTGAGCGCCACGCCCTCCATGACGGCGCGCGCGAGATCGACGCGCGAGGAGCCTTCGCTGAGACCGAAGAAAACCCCGCGCGCGTGCGGATCGTCGTGCGGCGTTCGCTCGCCTGAGAGATAGGGCAGGAAGATCGTCTCACCCGGTCCGCGGTAATCCTGCGCCGCCTCCGCTTCGAGATCGGCCACCTCGCGCCCGAACAGCCGCGCGGCGAAGGCGAGCGCGCCGGCGCCGTTGAGCATGGCGCCCATGCGGTACCACCGGCCGGGCAGCGCATGAGCGAAGCTATGCACCAGACGCTCGGGCGCCGCGCTGTAGCGATCGGAGGCGACGATGAGCTGCGTCGCCGTGCCGAGCGAGATGAAAGCGTCGCCGGGGCGGATGGCGCCGAGGCCGACCGCGCCGACTGCGGCGTCGCCGCCGCCGATCGCGACGATCGCGCCGCGCGGAAGTCCAAATTCCGCTGCCGCCGAAGCGGAGAGCGGCGCTCCGGCGTCGCCGCCTTCCGCGAGCGGCGGGACGCGCGTTGGCTCGAGGCCGGTCGCCGCGAGGGCTTCGGTCGACCAGCGGCGCGCACCCTCATCGAGCCACCACGTGCCCGCGGCGTCGCTCATGTCGGTGCGCCTTTCCCCGGTCAGGCAAAGGCGCAAATAGTCCTTCGGCAACAGCACGCAGGCGACCTTGTCGAAGGTCTGCCGCTCGTGCCGCCTGAGCCAGAGCAGTTTGGGCGCGGCGAAACCCGCCATCGGCTTGACGCCGACGACACTGGCAAGCTCGCGATGCTTGTCCCACAGCTCGGCGGCTTCAGCGAAAGCACGGGCGTCGTTGTGCAGCATCGCGGGCCGCAGCGGACGGTCGTCGTCACCGAGGAGCACCGCGCTGTGCATCTGTCCGGAGAAGCCGATCGCTCCGACGGCAGCGAATTCGCGCGGCACGCTCTGCTTCAGCTCGCCGAGCGCGGCGGCCATCGCGGCGCGCCACACCTTGGGATCTTGTTCCGACCAAAGCGGGTGGGGATGATCGGGGCGATAAGGGCGGATCGCCGAGGCTATGACATGCTGGTCGTCATCGACCAGCATCGCCTTCAGCCCCGAAGTCCCGCAATCGATCCCGAGCGTGATCATTGCCGAACTGTCGCGGAAAAGCTCGGTGGCGACAAGTCGGATTGCGGGCCTTCGCTCCGGGTGGTTCCCTTACTCGCAGCAGAACACCGCGCGGGAGGCGTGGATCGCCCAAGCCGGGGGCGTGTTTTCGTCGCTATCCTCGTCCTGCGTCTCGACGCGCAAGCGCCGATCGAGAATATAACGCAACCCCGACAGAATGGGCTGATCCGCGCCGCGGGCCGCTTCGTTAACGCCGTTCCAATCGTCTTGGCCGGCGCTTCTGGCGAAATCGCGAACGAGACGCGCCGCGAACACTCCGCTCGGCAAATCGCGCCGCGAGGCGTCCTCTGCAAATCTTTCGGCGAAGTCTCCGCCGATCGAGGCTACCGCTGCGTGCGCAACATGAGCGTTGGAACAGGTGCGAACAATCTCCCGCAACGCCTTCATTGGCTCCCTCCTGTATCGCTCTCAACGTGGGCTGAGATTTAACGAGTGATCGCGACGAACGTATGGCGCGGAAGAAGAAAGAGCTCGAGATGCAGAAAGCGCGGCGCCTGTTGAGGCGCCGCGCGGTTTGTTGCAGTTCGATGAATGCGGCGGCCTCGTTTCCGCCGGATTGCTTACTTGCCGAACGCCTTGTCGGTGACCGCGGTGGTGTAGGCGCCGACCGGCTCCTTCGAGATGACGGGGTCGGACCCGCCGGTGAGCAGCGTCTTCACCGTGCGCTCGTAGGCGGCCTTGTCGAGCCTGCCGTCCGAGCCCTCAGTCAGCTTGTTGATCTCGCTGAGCATCTGGGTCTGATGGTGCTCCGTTTGTGCGCCGGTCGCGTCATTGTCGAGCACGATCTTCACAGTGTCGGCGGGGTTCTGGCGCGCATAGTCCCACCCCTTCATCGAGGCCCTGACGAAACGCGCCATCTTGTCGACGAACGCCGGGTCCTTGAGCTTGTCCTGCATGACGTAGAGGCCGTCCTCGAGGGTGGAGACGCCTTGGTCGGTGTAGTTGAACACGACGAGCTGATCGGGCTTGTAGCCGGCGTCGATCACCTGCCAGTACTCGTTGTAGGTCATTGTCGAGATGCAGTCGGCCTGCTTCTGGATCAGCGGATCGACGTTGAAGCCCTGCTTCAGCACCTTGACGCCGCCCTTCGAGCCGTCGGTCTTAAGGCCGAGCTTGTTCATCCAGTTGAGGAACGGGAACTCGTTGCCGGCGAACCAGACGCCGAGCGTACGGTCCTTGAGGTCGGCCGGGGTCTTGATGCCGGTGTCGGCGCGGCAGGTCATCTCCAGGCCGGAGCGCTTGAACGGCTGGGCGATGTTGACCATCGCGGCGCCCTTTTCGCGCGCGGCCAGAGCCGCCGGCATCCAGTCGACGACGACGTCCGCGCCGCCGCCGATCAACACCTGTTCCGGCGCGACGTCCGGGCCGCCCGGCTTGATCGTGACGTCGAGACCTTCGGCCTTGTAGAAGCCCTTGTCCTTGGCGGCGTAATAGCCGGCGAACTGCGCCTGCGTCACCCATTTGAGCTGCAGCGTCACCTTGTCGTCGGCGTGCGCCGCGCCGGCAGCGAGCATCGCCGCGGCGCCGGCTATTGCAAATAGCGTCTTCTTCATTTGATCCACCCTCCGTTGCTAGACAAATCCCGGGCGTCGCCTCCGGCTCGGGTCGCTTAATTCTGTCTCGCGCGATAGGACGCGTGCCAGAAGGTCGCGCGGCGCTCGATCAGGGCGACGATGGCGTAAAACGACGAGCCGGCGACCGCCGCGACGACGATGGTCGCCCAGACCATGTCGATGCTGAGATGGCCGACCTCGGTGCTGATGCGAAAGCCCATGCCGACGGTGGGCGTGCCGAAAAATTCGGCGACGATCGCGCCGATCATCGCCAGCGTCGTGTTGATCTTCAGCGCGTTGAAGACGAACGGGGCCGCGGCGGGCAGGCGCAGCTTGGTCAACGTCTGAAAATAATCGGCCGCGTAGGTCTTCATCAGGTCGCGCTCGATCGGGCCGGCGCTCGAGAGGCCCGCGTTGGCGTTAACCAGCATCGGGAAGAACGTCATCACGACCACCACTGCCGCCTTCGATTGCCAGTCGAAGCCGAACCACATCACCATGATCGGCGCGACGCCGACGATCGGCAGCGCCGAGACGAAGTTGCCGAGGGGCAGCAGACCGCGTTGCAGAAACGGCGAGCGGTCGATCAGGATCGCAACGAGCAGGCCCGCCGCCGAGCCGATCGCAAAGCCGGCCAGGACGCCTTGAATTGTCTGAATGAAATCCGCCGCGAGCGTCGGGACGGACGTGACGAGGCGCAGCGCGATCGCCGAAGGCGGCGGCAGGATGATCGTCGGGATGCCGAACAGGCGGACGGTCGCCTCCCAAAGCGCGAGCACGGCGAGGCCGAACAGCAGCGGCGGGGCGAGGTCGGCGGCGCGCGCTTTCATGACGTGAAGGCCATTCGTTGGAGCACGATCCGGCCGACCAGACCGATGATCGCGACGAGGGCGGCCGAGAGCGCCGCCGCGGTGAACAGCGCGGCCCAGATCTGCACGGTCTGGCCGTAATAAGAACCGGCGAGCAGGCGGGCGCCGAGGCCGCCGTCCTCGCTCTTGGTCACCTCCGCCACCACCGCGCCGACGAGCGCCGCCGCGGCGCCGATCTTCATGCTGGCGAAGAAGAAGGGCGCGCTCGCCGGCGCGCGCAGCTTGAGGAAGGTCTGCGTCTGCGTCGCTGAATAGGTGCGCATCAGATCGAGTTGCAGCGGATCGGGCGAGCGCAGCCCTTTGACCATGCCGACGGTGACGGGGAAGAAGGAGAGATAGGCCGCGATCACCGCCTTGGGCGCGAGGCCGGTGATGTTGAACTGGTTGAGGATCACCACGATCATCGGCGCGAGCGCGATGATGGGAATGGTCTGCGAGGCGACGATCCAAGGCATCAGCGAGCGCTCGAGGCTGCGCACCGACATCACCAGGACCGCGAGGGCGATGCCGAGGGTCGCGCCGAAGAAGAAGCCGATCAGGGTTTCCTGCAGCGTGATCGAGGCGTGATAGACGAGGCCGCGCTTGGAGGTCGGCGGCGTCTGGAGGATCAGCCTGTCGAGTTCGGCGACGATCTGATGCGGGGCGGGGAGCTTCGGTCGCTCCATGTTGAGCGAGGCGTCGATCAGTTCGGCCGTGGTGTAGTCGGCGCGGCCGGCGTTGGTGAAAGCGTCGCGCTGCAAGGGCGCGTTCATCAGCACGGCGGCGACATACCAGACCGCGAACAACGCGACGACGACGATGGCGATGGGGAGGGCGTTCTTCATGCGAAGCCTACCCTTCCCCCCTTGCGGGGGAAGGTGTCGCCCCACAGGGGCGACGGATGAGGGGTCGCGCCGTCAGGCGCGTTTTTTGCTGCGCGACAAACGCGGCGCATTCGCATTTCGCGGCGAGCAGTGAAAGAGAATCTCGCCAAGAGAAGTGCGCTGGCGCGCCTCCCCTCATCCGTCATCGCTGACGCGATGAAACCTTCCCCCGCAAGGGGGGAAGGAAGACGAT
>CAWEIU010000009.1:0-800632 GCA_963809245.1 uncultured Alphaproteobacteria bacterium
AAGATCGCCGTCGTAGCGCCACGCGGCGCATCGGATATCACGTCGACGTTGACTACAGCGCCATGCCGATCCAGATGTGCAGCGACATCGGAAAGCGCGATGGCGCGTCCTACGCCCTCTGCGCTTTCGTCGACGCAAACAACATGGATTGACGTGGCTAATCGCAGGAACGGCAGAGCCTCCGCCGTCGCGCGTGCGGCCTCGCGCGAGTTGATGCAGCCGACTACGACCGTGCCAATCGCTTTCCGCGGCTTGACGGCCTCCGGGACCAGAAGAACGCCATGACCGCCCTCGAAGAGAGCTTCTTCAACCACCGGCCGCCATTTTCCGGCGGCTCCGCGGGGACACGACGCGATGAAGAGATCGGCCCATCTCGCCTCCGTCGCGACAGCGCGGCGCAGGTCCCCGGGGATCGCCTCAATCGTGCGCAAGTCATTTGGAACGCTCAGCTGCTGAAAACGTTGGGCCAACCTTTTTCGAACAACTTCTCCATCGGCGCGAACCTGATTTCCAACTCGACGTAGGCCATCATGCTGGCGGGCGCGGAATAAAGCGCAATATCGGGCAGGCTATTTGTGTAGACGCCGGTCAGATGCGCGTTGAAGAGGCTTGCGGTAGCCTCGCCGTGGGCGAGGCGAATTTCGTCTTCGAGCGTACCGTCAAGATGCACAATGATGTCCTTGTAGCCTACGACCGAAGACTGGTCAGCGGCTCGCTGTGGGTCGACGAAGGTCTCGCGCATAGCGTTTCGAACTCCCGTTCGGTGGTGGATTCCTGGGCGATCCTTAGCCGACGTTGCCCTTCGTCGTCTCCTCAGGCGATTGGCTCAACATTCCGGAGTACGGTTCCACCCAAGTAATGTGGTCGTGGAGTTCCCGGACGCCTTCGACGTTCTCGACGAGGGCGTGAAGCGCGTTTCGCTCGCGCCCGTCAGTCAGCACGCCGGAGAGGTCGACATCGCCGTTCTTGACGACAACGTCGATCGAAGCCGTGGGCGCCCAGAGCTGAGCGTCCAGTTCCTGTTGGATGCGCCGCTTGATTTCGTGGTCATAAAAGCCTCCTCGTACGGCTGACGAACGAACAAGGCCAGCGCCCGCACGAAGTCGGCCCGCGCAATCATTCCGACAACCTTTGCCGCCCGCGAGGACCGGCAGCCGCTTAATGCGCTTCTTCTCCATCAGCGCGATTGCCTCGCTGAGGGTTGGCGCTCTCGTCGATCGTGGTCACATTGGGGATCATCACCTGTTCGACCCGCTTTGCATGTGCTCTTGCATAGACTTCCGCGGCTCTGCCCGGCAAGAAGATCGCTTCGAGCCAATGCGCCTGCGGTCTTTCTGTGCCTAGCTCGCTGCGGCGCATAAAATCCGCCTCGCTGACGATTTCGACCAACGACCCGGCTTCGTCGATGACTGGCAAGCCGCTGACGCGCGAGCGCATCATCAGATCGAGCGCTGTCGGCCACGCTCGTTTGCGGCGATACGCTGATCACTGGTCTTTGGTCGATGACGTCTTTGACGCGCATGTTCGCCTCCGAGGTTGCGGTCGGCTTCTGGCAGGAATTCATCAGAGCCTATTTCGCGGCAGCTAAGCGTCGCGGCGGCCCATCCAACATTGACTTGGGTCAACGGGCCGCGCGTCGTTCCGCGCTGAATTGCAGCCTTCAGCCCGATGATGAGATCAAAGCGCGGCAAAATCCGCCGAGCGATAGAAGCGGGAATGCCGAAGATCTCGCAATCGCTCGCTCGTGATGTCCTCGTGCTCGTCGCGGTCAAGCTGCCTTGGCGGCGACGGTCGCGGTGTTCGTGTTCGGACCGCATCAGCGACCGAAGATCGACGTCGGCATAATCGCGACGCGGCTCGTCGGCGCGGCCCGATCCGAGTCATCAGCCAGGGATTTTTCCGCCGTGACCACCGCCCTCGACGTCGTGCAGCTCTCGCGGCTGCAGTTCGGCCTGACGGCCATGTATCATTTCCTCTTCGTGCCGCTGACGCTCGGCCTCTCCGTTCTGCTCGGCGTGATGGAGACGCGTCTATGTGATGACCGGGCGCGACATATGGCGTCAGATGACGAAGTTCTGGGGCCGTGCTATTCGGCATCAATTTCGCCATGGGCGTCGCCACCGGCATCACCATGGAGTTCCAGTTCGGCATGAACTGGGCCTATTACAGCCACTACGTCGGCGACGTCTTCGGCGCGCCGCTCGCCATCGAAGGGCTGATGGCCTTCTTCCTCGAAGCGACCTTCATTGGCCTCTTCTTCTTCGGCTGGGACAAGCTGTCGAAGGTCGGCGCATCTCGCGGTCACATGGCTGGTGGCGCTCGGCTCCAATCTTTCCGCGCTCTGGATCCTGATCGCCAACGGCTGGATGCAGCATCCGGTCGGCGCGCGCTTCAATCCCGACACGATGCGGATGGAGGTCACCGACTTCACGGCGGTGATCTTCAATCCCGGTCGCGCAAGCCAAGTTCGTCCACACCGTGTCAGCGCCGGCTACGTCACCGGCTGCGATTTTCGTTCTTGCGATCAGCGCCTTTTACCTGCTGCGCGGCCGAGCATATCGAACTCGCCAAGCGCTCGATGACGGTCGCCGCGAGTTTCGGGCTTGCCGCCGCGCTTTCCGTCATCGTGCTCGGCGACGAGAGCGGCTATACGGTCGGCGAAAACCAGAAGATGAAGATCGCCGCGATCGAGGCGATGTGGGACACCGAACCGGCGCCGGCCTCCTTCACGATTTTCGGCTTTCCGAACCAGGAGGCTCACCGGACGGACGATGCGCTCCGCGCGCCGTGGATGCTGGGCCTCATCGCCACGCGTTCGATCAATCGGCGAAGTCGCCGGCATCAACCAGCTCGTCGCCCACGCGAAGGTAGCGCATCCGCTCGGGCCTCGTCGCTTACGACGCGCTCGGCAAGCTGCGCGCCGATCGTCGGCGATCGCGGAGCAAAGGGCGCGCCTGGCCGCGCACGCCGACGACCTCGGTTACGCGCTGCTTCTTCAAGAAGATCTGGCCCGACGTGCTCAGGCGATCGGACGCCGAGATCGATGCAGGCCGCCTGGAGCACGGTTCCCCCGGTTTCGCCGCTGTTCTGGAGCTTCCGCTTGATGGTTGGCCTCGGCTTCTTCTTAGTCGGTTTGTTCGCCGTCGCCTTCTATCTCGCTTCGGCTCGCCGGCTACAGTCCTCGCGCGTGTTTCTGCATGTCGCGTTGTGCGCTCTGCCGCTGCCGTGGATCGCCGCCGAGCTCGGCTGGTATGTCGCTGAGGTCGGCCGCCAGCCCTGGGTAATCGAAGGCGTTCTGCCGACTTTCCTGGCTGTGTCGAAGTTCGGCGACCAACGTGCTGACGACGCTCGTCGGCTTCATCGCCTTCTACTCTCTCCTGCTCATCGTCGGACGTCTATCTGATGGTCAAGGCTGTGCGCATCGGACCGAACGTGTCGCAGAAGGCCGCCCGGCTGACCGCCGCCGATCGCCGTCGTCGTTGCAGCAGAGTAAAGTCGGAAAGGACAAATATCATGCCCAGCTATGAACCGCTGCGCCTCATCTGGTGGGCGCTTCTCGGAATTCTCCTGATCGGGGTTGCCGTCATGGACGGTTTCGATCTCGGCGCGGCGATCCTGCTTCCCTTCGTCGCGAAAGACGGACGTCGAACGGCGGGTCGTCATCAACACGGTCGGCCCGGTTTGGGAGGGCAATCAAGTCTGGCTCATCCTTGGCGGCGGCGCGATTTTCGCGGCTTGGCCGCCGCTCTACGCGGTCGCCTTTTCCGGCTTCTATCTCGCGATGTTCCTCGTCCTCTGCGCGCTGATCCTGCGCCCGGTCGGCTTCAAATTTCGCTCGAAGCTGACCAATCCAACATGGCGGCGTCTTTGGGATTGGGCGTTGTTCATGGGCGGTCTGATGCCGGCCCTGATCTTCGGCGTCGCCTTCGGCAACGTCCTCCACGGCGTTCCGTTCCGCTTCGACGAGACTTTGCGCATGACTTACGAGGGCACGCTCTTCGGACTGCTCAATCCCTTCGCTTTGCTCTGCGGCCTCATCAGCGTCGCGATGCTGACGATGCATGGCGGCGCCTACCTTGCGCTCAAGGCGGAGGAGCCGGTCGCCGGACGCGCCGCTGATTTAGCGCAACGCGCCGCGATCGTCCTCATCGCGCTGTTCGCAATAGCTGGTCTCTGGCTCGCGTTCTTCATCGATGGTTACGCCATTTCCGGCGTGATCGCCCATGACGGCCCGTCAAATCCTCTGATGAAGCAAGCGACGACGAGCGCTGGCGCGTGGATGACCAATTATCGTCGCGAACCTCTGACCCTTGTGGCGCCGATCCTCGCCTTCGCTGGCGCGGCATTCACCATCCTGCTCCTTCCGGCGCGGCGCAACGCGCTAGGGATCGTCGCCAGTGGCCTAAGCGTCGCCGGCGTCATTGCGACGGCGGGGTTTAGCCTCTTTCCCTTCCTACTGCCGTCCTCGCTCGATCCGAATGCGAGCTTGACCGTTTGGGATGCGTCTTCGAGCCGGCTCACTCTCTTCATCATGCTCGTTGCGACGCTCGTGTTCCTACCGATCGTGCTCGCCTACACCGCCTGGGTCTACCGGGTGCTCCGCGGACGCGTGACAGCCGCCTACATCACCGGAAACTCGGCCAGCACATACTAAGTGGAGATGGGCTATGTGGTATTTTGCTTGGATTCTCGGGGTGGGTTTCGCGGGAACGTTCTCGATACTCAACGCCATGTGGTTGGAGCTTCATGAGACCAAGTCTGTCGCAGGGGAGCCCGATGACCTTCGCGCGCTCTGATGGAGCGTCCGCCGGTCGGGCTACGATTTGGGGTAGGACGGCCGCGTTGGTCGCGGCCGGGGTGATCAGTCTCACCCTGATGCTGGATCCGTATATGTTGAATGGGGCCTCCGCGCTCAGGGTCCATGAAGGCCTGCCGCTGCTCATGCTCGGCGTATCGAGCGCCTTCGTCTACGGACTGGGTTTTAGGCCTGCGCGCATTGCGACGCGGGTGCTGTTGCACCCGGCGGTGACGTGGGCGTTGCTGGGCATAGGCGGAGCGCTGGTGGTCCTCCGTTAGATTGCGTCTGCTTCATTCGCTCGACACTCAATCGCAGTCGAAGCGCGGCAAGCACATAGTGGCGCAATCGAGCCATTGAGGGCCTGCCGGCGCTGGTCGAGCAGTTCGTTGGTGGCGAAGCCGCGCGCGACTAGCGAATTGGTCCGGTCGTATTCTTGCTGCGCCGGCGTGACCTGGCTCGTCTGCTGCACCACGTTGGCGGTCGCTGCAGCGAGGCTCTGTTGAGCCTGCTGGACCTGGGATTCGAACTTTCGCAGCGAGGCTTCGAGATCCCGTGTGTCCATGCGCGCGAGAACCTGACCGGCTTTGACCATGTCGCCCTCGTCGGCGAGCAGTTCGGCGATGCGTCCTGCGAACTTGGTGTCGATGTCGATTTCGTCCGCCTCGATTTTGCCATTGCCGAACGCGATGCCCGGCGGCAAGGGCGACTGCGAGTGTCGCCAGACCGAGTAGGCGCACGCGCGACTCTCGCTGCCTCATCCTTGCTCTGCGCTTCAATCAATTCGGTCCGCGTCGGCGGAAATTGTCGAATTGGTTGAAATAGACGGCCTGCCAAGGTGTCTGGGTCATGATTCCACATGCGATCTTGAGAACCATGGGCGACCCGGTCCGCAACTTCGCCACACGCACATTTTGGTCGCCGCTTTCACACCACACGCTAGGCAATCGCGACCGATGCGGCGCTGATTTGTATCAAAGTGCGGCGCTCTCAATTGGCGCGAATCAATGTCGTTCATGATGGGTATCCTATACCCATCGAGCCTTGTCTCGATGTCGATGTTCCCGGCTCAGGTGTCCAGCCTCCGCGATCGTTGGGGACATCCATTGACTTGCATCAAGGCGTGATAGTCGTTGTCGAGGCTTATTTATTGTACCGGGCATCGCTGCCAGTTTTGACTTCTTATTGAGTTGCGTGGGAGCCATCGATGGCCTACGTAAGCATTATGGTTCACGTCGATCAATGCGACAGCGCGACAGCGCGGATCGAGTTCGCCTGCAAGGTGGCTGACGCATTCGAAGCCACGTTGATCGGCATATCCGGAAGTAGGCCAAGTCCGCCGGTCATCGGTCCGTACACGAGCGCCGCAGTGGTAGCGCAGAACGTGGCGCTGGAGTGCGAGGTGGCTGCTAGGGACGTCGAATGGGCCGAAGCCCACTTCCGCTCCATCGCGGGTTCGGACAATCGGCAGATCGCTTGGCGTGGAGCGCTTGAGGCGCCGGCTGATTTTATCGCGCGGGAATGTCGCATTGCGGATTTAATCGTTGTGGGACGCGATTCCAGGCAATCGACGCACCGCACTGCCGTAGATGCCGGAGACGTGATGATGAGCGCGGGGCGACCCATTCTCGTTGTTCCACCGGCGCTTCAACGAGCTCCGAGTGATTCCCCAATCGTCGTTGCATGGAAGGATAGCCGTGAATCGCGGCGCGCAGTAATCGATGCTCTGCCGTTTCTTCGCGCCGCCGCTGATGTATGCGTCGTCGAGATTTGCGAAGACAACGAGATCGCGGGCGCTTGCGCCAGGACCGCGGACGTCGCCACCTTTCTCGCCTGCCACGGCGTCAAGGCGAAGTCTGAAGCCCATGGCGCCGCCGATGGATCAGTCGCCGAACGGCTGATCGCTCTAGCTCGACAGAAAGCGGCGGGACTCATTGTGATGGGAGGCTATGGCCACGCTCGTCTGCGCGAATGGGGATTTGGCGGCGTCACGCGGGAAATGCTGAAAACGAGCCCGATCTGTTGCCTTCTCAGCCACTGAGAGATCATTTGCATTCTTTGCGCCCTTGCCGCGAGCGTCTCGTTCGTCCTGCCGCGTCGACCATTCGCAGCCTGTAACTGGTGGGCCGGCCGGCCCGGCAGGGCGGAGTCTCACGACGATCGCGAAAGGAAACAAGGCAGCGCCGGAACTCCTTGCCGGCGTTCCTGCGGTAGGCTCACAATAGCGTGAGCCATCATGGCAACATGCCCAGCCAGGAACTCACCGAACAGCAGATTCGGCTGATTTTGGCCGGACCTCGGTCGCCGCTCCGCGGAATTGGCCTCGCCGCTTCAACTCGCCGCGCTCCCTGTCGACACCGCTCCCTCTTGGTGCGAGTTTTGGGAGGCAGCGACCACGGCCAGACTGACATTGACGACGTCGGCGGCGCCCGTCTCGTGACTTAAGGCAAAGCCAAGCTCTCCACACATTTTCAGCATTTCAGTATTCTCGCGCAGGACGACGCCTTCGATTTGCTGCAAGCCTTCAACCCGAGCGAAATCGATGCATCTTTGCATCAAGGCCCATCCGAGACCGTGTCCCTTAAGATCGGAACGCACGAGAATTGCGAACTCGCCGACCTCGTGCGCGGCGTCGGAATGCAGCCGCACGGTCCCCATGATCTCGCCAGTCACCCGGTCCAGCGCAATGAACGCCATCGTGCGGGCATAATCGATCTGCGTCATCCGACTGATGAGAGCGGGGGTGATGTTGCCGATCGATGCGAAGAATTGCTTGCGGAGATCGTCATGCGTGACGTGGCGAAGGAAGGTCTCGTAGATCGGCGCGTCCTCCGGCCGGAGCGGACGCACGTGGCAGGACGCGCCGTTGGGCAAAGTGACTTCGCCCTCCCATTCCGTCGGGTAAGGCCTGATGGCGAATTGCGGGTTCGAAAATCCGGCGTGCACGGACGGCGCGACCATCGCCAGGCCGATGCGAACGTCGACCGCTATGGCGCCGTCGGCATCGGCGACGATCGGATTGAGATCGAGTTCGCGGATTTCGGGAATGTCCGCGCTCAAATGCGAAAGCTTGACGAGGATCGAGGCGATCGCGTCGAGATTGGCGGCAGGCGTGTCGCGATAGCCCCCGATGAGCCGCGCGACCCGAGTGCGTGAAATCAAATCGCGCGCGAGCGCGAGATCGAGTGGCGGCAGCGCCAACGCCCTGTCGCCGATCGCCTCGACCGCAACGCCGCCGTGACCGAACATCAACACCGGACCAAACGTCGGATCGTCGGCCATACCGGCGATCAATTCCAGGCCGAGCGGACGCTCGATCATCGGCTGCAGCGCCACTCCGTCGAAACGCGCTTGCGGGCAGCGCGCGGCGACAGTCGTCAGCATCTCCGTGTACGCCTGGCCTACCGCGGCGACGCTGCGCAAGCCGAGTCGCACGCCCCCGACATCCGATTTGTGGGTGATGTCCCTCGACAGAATCTTCATCGCCAGCGCAGGAATTCTCGGCAAGCAGCTTCGCCGCGACGGTTTGCGCCTCCGCCACGCTGGCGGCCCTGCGATAGGGGGCGATCGGGATCGCGTAGGCCTCCAGCGTCCGCGTCGCCTCGATCGGGTCGAGCCACGCTCGTCCATCGTCGAGCGCCGACGCGACGATGCGCTTGACCGCGTCGACGTCGGCTCGAAATGCCTCGGGCAGACTTGGCGGCGTCGCCAGCAACGCCTGCTGCGAGCGCCTGTAGTCGACGAGATGCATGAGGCCGCGCACCGCGTCCCGTTCGTTGTCGAATTGCGGAATGCGCGCCGCTTGGAAAATAGCCGCCGACTTCTCCCGCTCGCCTAGCCATACCGCGAATACGGGTTTGGCTGGATGCGCCGTCCGCACTGTCTTCGCGACGTGGGCGGCCGCATCCGCGCTCGGGGCGAGCGCGGTCGGACAATTCATGACCAGGATCGCGTCGAAGTCGTCGCCTGTCTGCATGATGTCCAACGCCGCGGCGTAACGCGCGCCGTCGGCGTCGCCAATGATGTCGACGGGGTTGGCTCGCGACCACGTTTTCGGCAGACAGGCGTCGAGTGCCGCAAGCGTCTTCGAGGGCATCGGAGCGAGCCTTCCGCCGAAATCGATCAGACGATCGACAGCCAGCACGCCAAGGCCGCCGCCATTGGTGAGGATCCCGACGCGCTCGCCTTGCAGTCTGGCGCCGCTCGCGAGCGTTTCCGCGGCGGCGAACAATTCCTCCAGATCCAGCACTCGCAACAATCCCGCACGACGGAAGGCGGCGTCATAGACGGCATCGGACCCTGCGAGCGCGCCGGTATGCGACAGGGCGGCTCGGGCGGCTGCGCTATGACGGCCGGCCTTGACAACGATGACTGGCTTTGTCCGCGCTGCAGCGCGGGCCGCGGAAAGGAACTTACGAGCGTCGGATATCGCTTCGATGTAGAGGAGGATTGCGTTGGTCCGATCATCGAGCGCGAAATGATCCAGGCAATCGCCAAAATCCACATCGATCTGGTCGCCGATCGAGACAACGCCGGAAAAGCCAACCTGAGCATGATCGGCCCATTCGACCAGCGCGGCGACGATTGCGCCCGATTGCGAGACGACCGCGAGATTGCCCGCGCGCGCGGGCTTGGCGAGGAAGCTCGCATCGAGGCCCGCGCGGGGCGAAAGGACGCCGATACAGTTGGCCCCAACGATGCGCAGTCCGCTGGCCCGGGCTGCGCGTCGCACGTCTTCTGCCAGCGAACCCTCGCCATGGCCGAGCCCGGCCGTAATGATGATTGCTGCTGTCGCCCCGATTGCACAGGCCTGCTTTACGACTTCCACGACGCCTTCAGGAGGAACGGCGATGACAACAAGATCGGGAGGCGCTGCGAGTTCCAACAGGCTCTTGCGACATTCCAATCCGTCGATCTCGGCATGGGCCGGGTTGACCAGCGATGGTGGATTGGATGGATTGGCGCGCCGCAGATTGGCGAGAACGGCATGGCCCAGCGCACCGGCGCGCGGACTCGCACCCACGAGGGCGACGGATCGCGGCGAGAAAAGCTTGTCCAGACGATAGTTGCTCATCGTTTGAGGCATCCCGTAATGGACGGCGCCGTCATCGAGCGTCGTCGCGCGCAATACCCGAGGCATCAAATCGCGGAGGCTGCGAATCGACTGAGGGCGAGTCGTTTCACTCCGAGTCGAAGCAGCGGTCGACAAGCACCGTGTCCTGGGGTTGTCACCCCTTCATTGCGGCGCGCGCAGCGTGGCGATGTAAGCGTAAAGCATCCGAATTTGTTGCTCGGTGAGTTCCTGGCGCGGCATATTTCCGGGGTGGGCAATACTATTGTGCGCCGTCTTCAAGAATGTCCAGAGCTGGTCCGGAGCGGCTTTGCTCCCTCTCGCGATTTCAAGGAAGGAACGCGCGTTCAAGTCAGGAGATTGACTTGCGGGCGCCTGAGAGGGCATGGCGTGGCACGGCGAACAGACTTGCCTCGCCAGATCCTTTCCCGCGCGCGCATCGCTCGCTTCATCGGCGTTTGCTAGTCCCAAAAAGCCGAAGATCGCACCGACCACCGCAAATACAACCAACAATCGGGCGCGCCGCGCCGAAAATTCATCTCTCTGCGTCATTCGATCCTCTCGATCTCTAAGGGTCGCAAGAGCCACAACGGAGAAACTCAGGGGAAATGTCGAACTCGCTCAAAGGCCCGGCGATCTCGCTGCGGAATTTGTTGACCGGCGCCCGATGGTGGGGCTTTCCCCTTCCCCAAACGCTGTGCTTTCGCAAATGGCCTCGTTCTGATGGTAGACTTATCTTGTTGCCTTGCATCCTGTCGACGAATCGCCCACTCATCCTTGTTCATGCGGTACTTCCAGGGTCTTTAAGCTCTCCCCCTAGAAGCATCAGCGTGCTAATAGTCTAGCATAATTCTTCCTCCTAGCGCATTGAGCCGCGTCAACGGCGTACTTTTGCCACTAGCGTTGTCCGCAGATTGATTGGCGTCCAATGGGCCTCAATCGCGGTGGCCGGAGTCGGCACGCCTAATCGCGATTTCCACGACAGCGGTGGCCGGCAGCGCGAGTCCGCCAAACAATCCAGCGGCCACGCAACGCGCAGCACCGAACAGGCCTTGATCGGCGTCTGCGTTCACGATGGAGTCGTGGAACTTCGGGGCACGACGTCGAGCGAGGACTGCAGGCGAAGGCGCGAACTCTGCTTGACGGCCTTCTCGACGGCAGCGTCAACATCGCCCATTAAGCCGTCGACAGACGCGTCAAGGCGGGCCGCGGCGACAGGCTCGCCGAAGCAAAGCCCAGTCTATCTCATCCTTCGCCACGGGCATCGCCAGGGACAAATCTGCCGTGCGGGCCGCCATCACCGAGCCGTGGTCCAATGGTCAGGTCGAGGCTCAGATCACCAAGCTCAAGCTCGTGAAACGCCAGATGTACGGCCGCGCCAACCTAGACCTTCTGCAGGCCAGATTGCTGGCGCTGCATGGAGCCCGCAAATCATCATCGAGATTGCGTCAGTTCACAGGCGCCGGGCGACCTGCCGCGACAAGCAAGTAAGGTCCGGCGCGTCGGGCGTAGGCGGTTAATCTTTCCCGCTGACGAGTTCGATCACACCCCTCCCCAGGCCGATCAGGAATTCCCCGGCTTGGGGCGGCTTTTTCAGCGCGGCCGGCGCGGGTGAGCCAGTCCGCGATCTCCTCGCGCCGAATTTGATTCAGGACAAAGCTAAAGCTCCCTCCCCATGCTTCGAGAAATGGCGCGCGGATGTATCAGCGGAGATCGATACGGTTCAGGCGTTGGGGAGAACTAGCATGACCTACGCCATCATGATCTTGGTGCTATCGATCCCAACATTCCTAGGGCTATGTGCATTAAGGAAGATGGCGACGCTCCAGCCTCGCCCAGAGGGAAGGTCCCTTGCGGGGGACGGGGTCATGAGGTCCGCCGCCTTAGTGAAGCATTGGCCTTTCGAGCGCCTCGACGCGCCAAACCGCGACGAAAGGCGGTTTGAGGGCTTGCCGTTGGACGCTTACGATTCGGAAGCGATAAAATTATTTTCGGCGGCACTCAATGAAGCCCTGGCGGAAATCGAAGCGTCCCGATTGAAGCCTCTTGCGCGATCGCAGAGAGCGAGCCTACCCGGAAAAATCACCTGGCAACTGATCGCCGCCAACGACGCAGGGGTGCGCGATCTTGATCCGTTGAAGCGTGCGAGCTGGCCGACATCAGCCGACATCCTACTAGTCGGCGTGGCGAGAATCAGGGCCGTACGGCCGCAAGTCGTTGGAGCCTTGAGGCGATCTCTATTGGCAAGGGGAGGAATCAACGAAGGAGAGCGAAAATGACCCCCACCAACACCGCACCGCTCGGTCACCCCGTAGACTTGATAGCGCTCAATGAGGCGCTGTCGGAGGTTTGGGGGGCATGGCCGTTTGCTTCGACCGCCGCCGACAAGGTCGAAGTCACCGAAAGAACCATTGAAAGTTTTCTGCGCGCCTTCAACACGGGCGAACGTGATCCTGCGGTGCTCAAGTATGCTGCCCTCGCGCCGTTTCGCCTCCTTCAATCGGAGCGCCGTCATTAGCGCCGTTTCTCTGGGCGCAAGCGGCCGACGCTTCCTTTCCCCTGCGGCTCGGCGAGGGGTCCGAGCGCCAATCGGCACGGCAGGGTTTTGAAATGATTGAAGTGGGTGTGGTCGAGATTCGGATCCGATTCGCAGTATAATGGGTCGGAGCGACCAAAACTTGCTTTCAGCGAGGAAGTCATGGCGTCGTCGGACGCGGACCAGTGGCCCGAGTTACCCACCGCGGCCTGGAAAGAGACGCGCGGCACGCTGCACCTGTGGACGCAGATCGTCGGCAAGATCCGCCTCGTGCAAACGCCGTGGCTCAACCATTCCTGGCACGTGGCGCTCTATGTGTCAGCGCGAGGCCTCACGACCTCGCCCATTCCCTATCGCGACCGCGCGTTTCAGATCGATTTCGACTTTATCGATCACCTACTGCGGGTCCGAACGAGCAACGGGAATTTTCGTGGAGTCCCGCTCGCGCCGATGCCTGTCGCGCAATTTTACGCTGAACTGTTCGCCGCCTTGGCGGAGGTCGGGCTCGACGTGCAGATCACGACGATGCCCTGCGAGATCGTCGATCCCATTCCCTTCGATAAGGACCTCACCCACGCCGCTTACGATCGCGATTACGCCGGGCGCTTCTGGCGCGTCCTCCTCTCGGCGCACGAAGTCTTCGCCCATTTCCGGACCGCCTTTCTCGGCAAGGCGAGCCCCGTCCATTTCTTCTGGGGCAGCTTCGACTGTTGCTAGCTAGTCAAGTTGGCCGGTTTTCGTAGCTTGTGAATTGACCGCTTCTTTTGCCTCCGGCCCGGGGCATGCCCTGGGCCGGAGGCGGCCGTCGGGGAAGCGTTGCGCGCGGCTCACTCGGGGGCGCGACGAGGGCGCCGGTTGCGTCGTAGTCGGCCAGATGATGCGGGCCCAGAAAGACGGAGACCCGCCCGTCCGGGGCCTCGTGCAGGCGAACCTTCGCCTTCACGAAGTGCGGCCGCAGCGGGCTGGGCGGCAGCTGCAGCGCGTGATTGCGCCACTTCACCGTATTGTCGTTGCCCACGGTGCGCTCCTCGTGCACGCACAGCGCCTGGCGCCACTGGCCGGCCGGGTCGGGTACGAAGCCGCTGCCGGCCTGTTCCGCCTCGACCGCGAAGGCGGCGTTGTGCGCGGGGATGTAGGTCTCGCGCAGCCACCGGTTGGCCGCGTCGACCGCGTCGATCCCGGCCAGCCGCAGCTCCTTGGGCAGCCGGTCCTGCAAGGTGCGGAACACGGCCGAGCGGCCGCGCGCCTGCGGCGAATAGGCCGCGATGTGCTCGACGCCCAGTTGCCCCAGCGCCCGCCCGACCTGCGTCAGCGCCGTCTTCGACACCCGCTCGCCGGCCTTCGGCGTGTGAAAATAATGACTGCCGCGATCCGTGTAGAGCGAGCAGAACAGCCCGCGCGCCTCGATGACCTCGCGCAGGCCGCGAAAGCTCGAGGCCGTCCCTTCCTCCTCCGCCAGAAACGCCGAATAGATCGCGCTGGTCGCGTCGTCGAGCGTCACGATCAGATCGAGCGGGCGCCCCAACGCCTCGAGCCACAGATGCCGCGAGGCGTCCTGGTGCAGCATCATCCCCACCATCGGTCGGCGCGGCCGCTTCTTGCGATGCGCCGAACGCTTCACCGCCCGCTTCACAAGCCCCGCCGCGTGCAGCCGAAGCTTCGTCACCGTATAGCCCAGCTTGTAGTCGTGCCGCTTCCGAAGCTGCTCGTGAAAATGCTTCACCGTGAAGCCCTCGTAGTGCGTGCGATAAAGGCCCAGCATCCGCAGCAACTCGGCCTCCGGAGCCCGCTTGCCCGACGGGCGGCCGATCCGGCGGTCGATGAGACCCTCCCGACCCTCCTCGACATACCGGTCCCGCCAGCGTCGAAACGTCCGCTCGCCAATCCCCAACAGCTCGGCCGCCTCAGCCTGGCTCAAATCGCCTCGCTCATGCCGATCCAGCAATGTCTCAAAACGCATCAGACGGACCTCTTGCAGCACGTCCGTCCGTCTCATCCCCGCCTCTCCAAAAGGCGGTTCTAAAACCGGACAGATCACGCGCTACAAAATCCGGACAGATGATGAGCTAGCCACACTGGGGCAGCTTCGACTTGGCGGTCACGCGCTTTTCCGGCAGGCCGGCGCCAAGCCACCCCGGAGGCGTGCCCCATCTGCCGGACGCGGTGACTCGGGAAGCCTATTCGCACGAGGTGTCGAGCGTGGGCTTCTGGCCCGGCGGGGGCGGGCCGATCGACTATCCGGCGTTCTATTCCTACGCCTATCCGGCTCCGCAAAATTTTGCTGACGCAGTCGTGCGGCCGAGCGAGGCATTTTTCTCGCAGGACTTGGGCGAATTCATCCTGCCCTATGAAGCCGTGCGCACCGCGCGGAACCCAAAGCGCGCGCTGATGGAATTCCTGCAGACGACTTACGACGCCGCAGCCGATCTGGGCCGATGGGATCGTGCCGGTTTGGAATGCCCCTTGGGCGTCCTCGGACGACCGCGGTCGATTCCGTAGACCATGGAACGCCGGATAGCGCCAGTTCGTCCGTCACCACGGAACGCCGCAAGCGGGGGAGTCCGGACATCTTGCAGCAGAAATTTGCAACGCATGAACGCCGGCAAGACCCAGCCGCACGAGACCGCGAAAGGCCGATGCTCACGTTCGCGAATAGACGGCGCTGGCGCCCGAGCCATTGATCTCGATCAGATGGCCGCAGGTGAGGCGAACTGGACCAGCGCAGCCGCCGGCGGGCTCACGAAATGGGTTTCACGGTATATCGCGTGCAGCAGTGGGCGCCTCTTGAGTTGGCGAGGTCTACGCGGGGATGAACATCGCTATGGCCGCCGCGCCCATGACTGCCGTCGCAATGCAACCGAGCACGATCAGAGACCGGGTCGCACTGAATGCGCCCATGACCGACTTCTTTGAGGCGAGAAGGATGATAACGGCCATCAGCGGCACCGCCACAACGCCATTGATCACTGCGCTCCAGAACAGGGCCTTCATTGGACTGATCGGCCCGGCTGCGCGCGAAGCGCCGCATGTTCATGACCAGAACTCGATTGCAACGACGTTTATCTTGGCTTTGATCGCGTGATTGGACTGCAAGACAAAGCGTCGGATCTGAGAAAAAAGCGAAAATAGGATCAGCGTAGCGCTATTTCAGCGTCGCGACATACGCCGCGAGATCAGCCGCCTCAGCTCTGCTGAGATTCATGTCCGGCATCTTTGGATGAGGATCGAGCAGAAAGAGAGCGAGCTTGGCGGCATCGAAACCCGGCTCGCGCGCGATCGTAGCGAAAGGCGGGACTTCGGCGACCGTGCCCTGCTGGCCAGGAGCGACCACATGGCACGAGGCGCACCATTCGCGCGCAAGCTCTTCGCCGTGCGCCGGATCGGCCGGAGCCGCTGCGGCTAGGCTCGCAAACGCGAGGGAAAGACAGCCGCCAATGACTGTTCCCGTCAATTGAGGAACGAGAAAACCATGGTGGCGCGAATGCGACGACGAACGCCCGGCCATGATCGCTCCCTCTCTTGAGACAGTAGCCTATTGCAAATCCCATTGACATTACGAATGACGCGTTTGGCTTTGCGCTAAGTCAAGGGCGTTGTTCGCCACCCCGGGAAACGTCTTTCAACATGCCCTATGATTCCATAGAAGACTTGCCCAATTCAGTCCGTGTGCATCGTCCACCTCATGCGCCGGAGATCTCCCGCAGCGCCTTCAATAACGCCTGGGCGTCCTACGCCGAACCCGGACCGGCGCGAGCGCCCATCGCGTCGTGGGCCGCGTCAAGCGCCGTTGTCGGATGGCGGCGACGGCTGGATCGAGCACCGAAATGCGACGCAACTCCGGCGGCCGCAGGCGAGTCCTATTTGACTGGCGTAAAATGTCGCTCAATCTCTTTCGTCGTGAGCTGCGCCAGATCCTTGTCGACTTCCGTCAGAACCAAACCGGCCACCCTCGGCGTCATCTTCTGGCGCAGCACGCCGAGAGCCCGCGGCGGCGCGGCGACGACCAGATCCTTCAAGGAGTGTTCCTGCGCCGCATGATCAAGTTTTTGAGCGACTTTTGTCAAAAAGGCGGCTTCGTTCTGCGCGTGCCAATCGGTCTGTTCAACCATGCTCCGCGCGCCGCCGTGAGATTGAAAAACTCGTCCCGGGCGTTCCGCGCCCAGGTCATGAGTGGGCGGTTGATCCTGCGACAGCTCCTCGACCAAGGTGAGATTCGGGAGCTCCGCGTCGCCGTCATTCTGAAAAATGAGAGCTTTGGCGCCGTCGCAGGCCAACACCCAGCTCCGCCACGGCAGTCGAATATGTTCCATTTCTCGCGCTCCTTTTCATTATTACTGAAAGAAAGCGGCGTCAGAACCTGCCGGCCGGGCACGTCCGAGAGAACGGCCGGCCAGCGACAACTAACTCATCCGATGGTCAAGCGATCCTCGACCGTCACAACGCCCGGTGCGGCCCAAGCCGCCTGTTCCGCGACGTTGCGTTCGTGCCACGCCCGGACCGAGCCCTCGAGCGTCACATTAGCGCCGGTCACCGTCACTCGGATCGCGTTGGCTTCCAGCTCCGCGTTGCGCTTGAGCGCGTCCTCGATCCGACGCTTGAGGTCAACGGCGTCAACGCGCGGCCGCACGGCGATCATGTTCATCACGCCGCTGACGCCGGAGAGCTTGCGCACTGCGGCTTCGGCGGACTGGCGCTCGAATTGCCATTCGACATCGCCGCTGAGCGTGATCCATCCTTTTTCGACTTTCACCTTGATCTTGCCGAGCGGCGCCGTCGAATCCCATTCGAGGATCTTCGCAGCCCTTTGGGCGATTTCATCGTCGGCGTTCTTCTTCTCGCTCGGGTAGCGGACCTCGATCTCCTCAGCGACGCCGCGGACGCCTTTGACGCGCTGGACGATGCGCTCGGCGGCAATTTTCTCAGCGTAGCTACGGACATGGCCGCTGAGAGTAACGACGCCGTTATCGACCGCTACGCCGATCTTGGTCGCCTCTACAGTCGGATCGAATTCAAGCTCGTCCAACACGTTCTGTCGCAAGCTCATATCGCTCATCACAACCTCCCGCCTCGCCGCGATCTCTCGGAACGCTTGAAAAGGTCGGCCTCGCTGACGATCCCGACGAGCGACCCCTTTTCGTCGATGACCGGCAAGCCGCTGACGCGCGAGCGCGTCATTATATCGAGCGCCTCCGAGACGCTCGTCTCCGGTGTGACGCTAATCACCGTCTTTGTCATTATGTCCTTGACACGCATCGAGGACCTCCAACCAAATTGACGATCCGCGAATTCATCGCGGAGTCTCACCGCCCATGTCGCCATCAACTATCTTGGCGTTGAATCGAGCATTGACCTACGTCAAAACGCGGCCGGAATGGCCTGCGATTTGTCGGCGGTCGCTCGACCGCGGCGGCGTTACGCGCAGTTTTCAAGGTTAAAGCGCGACCCGCCGAGACAGCGCGGAGTTTGGCGAATCCACGGGCGGACGTCTCCCGTTGGTTACGTCAAAACCCAACCATGAAAGGGTCTGACGCCTTTCGCAGCTTGATTTCAATCAAGGCGACGTTCTCTGAATTGTCGCATCAAGTTTCGATTGCCAAGGAGCTGCCGCGATGCCGATCAAAGACATCCTGCTACACCTCGAGGCCAATGACTCCCAACCGGCGATTGACTTTGCGACTTCGCTCGCGATTGGGACGCGCGCTCATTTGACCGCGGCGGGAATCGCGATTGAATATCCACCGCCAGCGGTAGGCCCCTCCGTAAGCGGACTCGGCTTTGGCGGCGTCGCAATGTTGGAAAAATTCGCTCAAGAAAACCGCGACGCTATCGAGAAATTCGGCCAGCAGTTCATTGCGAACGCGCCGGCGGACCTGCAAACCAATTTTGCCGTCATTCAAGGGTATCGAGGAGTGGCGCGCCGCGAGTTCGCGCGCTTGGCGCGATACTTTGACCTGTCGGTCATCGGGCAGGAAACGTCGCAGCAGGTTCCCCTCGATAGAAGCATCGCGATTGAAACTCTCTTTGGGTCAGGTCGGCCAGTGTTCGTCGTGCCTTTCATCTTTAAGGGGCCGGCCAGGTTCGAACGAGCCATGGTTTGTTGGGACGGGGGCGTCCAGGCGGCGAGAGCTGTCGCCGCAGCCATGCCTTTGCTCGCGCTCTGCCAAAGCGTTGAGGTCGTAACCGTCGCCGGCGATCGCGATCCTCGTGCGGAACCGAACCTCAATATTGCGAGGCACCTGGAGAGGCATGGCCTAAGGGTCTCGTGGACTGCGCTGCCGGACGCTGAGGAAGTGGGCGACTCGCTTCTTTCCTATGCCGCCGATACAGGCGCCGACTATATCGTCATGGGCGCTTATGGGCATTGGCGACTGACCGAATTTGTCATCGGCGGCACAACGCGCACGATTCTCCGATCGATGACGGCGCCGGTCCTGATGGCTCATTGAAGCCCGACCGGGCAAAGGCGGTGCTGCACGCTCACTCACCACCTGCTGAACGCGCGCGTCACCCTTCTCATATAGAGCGAGCGGGTTTTGGAAGAAGCGGCATCCATGTTGTAAAGGCCGATAAAATCGCTCCGGCCGGCCGCTCCGATCTGGGCCCCCAAATTCCGCTTCACAAAACGCCGCTGCGGATCCCCCATAGTGACCGTCCACTCTCGCTTGGCGCCATACGAGCACACCGCAGCAACGCGTTTGATGTTGATTAAGGCCGGGGAATAATGATCGTTTTCGATGTTGAAACTGACGCCAGGCAGGAAGACGCAATCGAAGAAGCCCTTGAGGATCGCCGGGAAGCCGTCGTGCCAGACCGGCGATATCAGCAGGAGCGCCTCGGCGGCGAGCAAACGGTCGACGTACGACCCAGCTTGGATACGGTTGGAGGTCGTATCGAGATAGTCGATATAGGTCTGCCGCGACATCACCGGATTGAAATTATCCGCATAGAGGTCGAGATCGTCGACTTGATGTTGGCGCTGACGAAGCATCTCGACGACGCGCATGTGCAGGGCGCCGAGGAAGCTGGTTTGGAGAGGATGCGCGAACACAAGCAGAATCCGCATGGTGTGCCTTTGCCCTACGTTGTCATCCCAAGCAATAATCGACTGCTTCTGTCCCAGATCACTTTAGCGCCCGGTCCTGATCTTCGGGCGTTGGCGAAGTCAGGATGGGGCGCTTCGACCTCACCATGAAGGTCGGTCGCGGGGGGCTTTTGAGCAGCAGGCGAATGCGATCCTCGAGCAGGCGGTCGGTCTTGGTCACGCGCTCGCGCAGATGCAGAAACTCGAGCCAGGAACTCGATGAGAAACGATTCCCAATAGTGCTCCTTATCAGTCGCGTCCTCGAAGACGCCCCAGGCATAAGCGCCGTCGCGCTTGCGCTCGCGCCCAATCTCCTCAATCGCATTGAGGAAGGCCGCTCGGTTGGGCCCGTCAACCCGATACTCCACATTTACTAGAACGGGACCTTCCCTATTCTCGATTTGATGGTCGAGGCGGGGAGTGGGCCAGTGCATCGAAGGCGTGAGATCCGCTTCCGCGCCTGTCTGGAGCTTCCAACGCCATGTCAGAGGCATGGCAACCATAAGACCCGTCGCCGCGGCGAAATAGGCGATTGGCAGGCCTGCGGCTCCGGCGATTTGGCCCCATATGGCGCTGCCGGCCGTCATCGCTCCAAAGATTGCAGTGAGGAATATCGCCAGTCCGCGGCCGCGCACCCAATCCGGCAACGCGACCTGAGCAGAAACATAGAGGCTCGCGAGCACGAGGATCCACGATGCGCCGGCGAAGAGGCACACGACCACGCCGATGATGGGATCGTGAACGAAGCCAAAAAGCGTTAGGACGATCGCGGTCGCGACTGTCCCCGCGGCGACAAGGCGGTCGGGACCGAGCTTCGCTTTCAGCCAGTTCAACCTAAGAGCGCCGCAGATGGCGCCGGCCCCGATCGCGCCGAGCAGAATGCCGAAATAGCGCGGGCCGCCCATGATTTGATTACGCGCGATCAAAGGCATGAGCGCCCAATAGGCACTGGCGAAGGGGAAATAGGCCAGCGTCCGCGCCAAGGTCGAAGACAAATGGCGATTGTTTGCGGCATGGCGGATCCCGTTGCGCAGCGCGCTGCTCAACCGCTCCACCGGCAAGCTCTCGGGGGTCTTGCGCGGGGTGCGCCACCACAACAGCGCTGCGATTGACGCAAGATTGCTTGCGCCGAAAATCCAATAAGGCGCCGCAAACCCCAAGGCGGCGATCGCGCCGCCACCGAGCACCGGTCCGAGTGCGCGGCTGACGTTGTAGCTGGCGCCGTTGACTGCGGTTGCGCTGTCAAGATCTTCTTTTGGCACGAGCTGCGGCGTGATCGAGAGCCAAGCGGGAGCCGCCATTGTCCAGGCCGCGCTAAGCACGAACGTTATCGTCAGCAACGATGTGGCAGTGATGGTTCCCATTGAGACCATTCCGGCGAAGGCCAGAGTAAAGATCGCAATGCCGCTCTCGACAACGAGAAGGAAGCGGCGCGAGTCGAAAATATCGGCCAACGCACCTGCGAGCAGAGTGAACAGGAACATCGGCAAATTCGTCGCGACTTGCACCATCGAGACAGCGGTTGGGTCGGCGTTCAGGCTGGTCATCAGCCAGCCCGAGGCCGTGTCAGACATCGCAACTCCGATGAGGCCCGCGGTGCTCGCCGTCCAAATCACTGCGAAATTCAGGTGGGCGAACGGACTCCACCAAGACGGCGCGGAATCCGTCGCAGGATTCGGACTTGCATCAGCGGAAGAGCCTTGCGGCGAGGTGTTCGCGCGCCTCTTGGAGAGAGTGGAATTTTCCATCGTGGCATCCCGACAACAGCCCGAAGCTTACGCGGAGAGAGCCCTCAAACAATGATCTGAGTCACCACCCGCTCGCGCAGAACTCTCATCCATGTCGACGATGTCGGTAGCCCGAACGCGCGCATCGAACTTAGGTGCGCGCCGATCTCTTCGTCTCTTACCCTGCTTGTCTTACCCTGCTTGGCGGTCGTGTCCTCTCATGTAGTGTAACACGGCAGAAGCAAGCCGCTTGCGAAGCGCGCTCCGCATAGCGCCGTGGCGAGCGAGCGGCTTGCGGTGGGCCGTCGACGGTCGAACAGGCCCGGACACCGACATCCTGCGCAACATGATCACCTTCGCGGCCGAGCGTCTGATGGAAGTGGAGGTCGGCGCCAAGACGGGCGTTGGCTTCGGCTCGCGATCGCCGGACCGACAGGTCCAGCGCAACGGCTATCGCGACCAAGGTTGGGAGAGGCGGGCCGGCACGGTCGAGCTGCACATCCCCAAGTTGCGCAAACTTTCTGGAACGGCGGCGGATGGCGGAGAAAGCCCTCACCACGGTGATCCAGGAGGCCTACACGGGCAAGGCGTTTCGACGCGCACTCGACAAACTGTAGCGTTAGCCATCCAGGTGGCACGCCGGCCCAGGATTTTACAGAGGAACAAATTGAAACGGTTTCTCTTTATGTCAAATCTTCGCGGCGCGTGAAATGGCGAGCTACTCATCGCAACTTTAACGTTGCGTGGCGCTCAAAATCCGAAGAACTTGAGACGCAAGGCATCCTCATATTGCCTTTTCGCCGCCTTGACGGTGTTGCGGAGGTCTTCCTCGCGGAAGTGCGTCGCCTCCCACTGATCGATCTCGGCAACCGAGTGGTTGACCGAAGCAAGGGACTCCTCATCGCGGATCGCTTTTATCCAATCCTCGACGGCGCTTTTGTAGGCGGCCTGAAGCTGATCAAGTTCACTTATCTTGTCGTCCATTGAACGCTCCTCCTTCCTCGATTTGCTATCTCGTTGATGTGACCACATAGCGACAGCCGAAACCCGACCGCAGCTCCTCGCCCGCGAAAGGGGCGTTCGCCAAACTTGGCCGCGAATAGCCGCCGCCGCGAGAATCGCGACGTGAACTGGCGTCGGGTCCGACGCCGATCGGGAAGCTAAGTCATTGGCGTCGCTAATCTGGGCGGTGTCATTCAGTTCCGCCTATTCATGCGCTTACGGCTCGCTTTCGATGAACTCATTCATAATTCTCGGCGGCAACGTCGCTGCTGAAAGCGCACCGCTGGGATGGCAGCGCGACGGGGACTGAGCTGGATCAATGCACCCAGAACCGGAAGCGCTTTTATCGAGCCGCAGACCGGGCGATGCCTAAGCGGGAGGTGAGGCTAATGACGGGCAAACACCACGGGCCCGTGGCGGTTGTCGACGATGACCCTGCGGTCCTCGATTCTTTGAAGTCCTTCTTTGAGGCAGCCGGCTACCAAGTTGGCATTTATGCCTCGGCGATGGCCTTCCTCGAAGAGCATGCACTGCGGCCAGCCTGCCTAGTCCTCGATCACCACATGCCGCAGATGACTGGGCTGGAGCTGGCGGCCAAGCTGCGCGCGCAGGGGACGGCCACTCCGATTCTTCTTATTAGTGGGTCGCTGTCGCCCGCCGTTATCGCGCGCGCGGCTCTGATCGGCATAGAGAAGGTGCTCGGCAAGCCTGCGGCTGGGGAGGATCTATTGAGCTTCGTCGACGCGCATAACTGATTGACGTTTCTCCGAACAGCACCTCTGCCGCTATAGCTACCCTTCTGTCACTCTCGTACGTCGCCTCGGCTTAGCCGAACCAGCCGGTCGCGCGCGACGCGTCAGCTTTGCGTCGGCGGGGAACGCGACGGCTTCGACTGCGCCGTAAGCGCCGCTTTCGGCCCTGAGCGGTTCGGGCTTCCTGCCCTCGCGAGCGCGTGGACCGAAACCATGTTGAGATTGAGGAGGGGCGCGGAAATGAAAATCTGCCTTCGATAGGTGTTCAGCCTGGTCGCGGCTCCGCTGCCCGCCGACCGCGGCGGCCAAATCGCCGCGCGGAGAACCCTACACCCCGCCGATCGCATCGATCCGGGGCTCGCTCGATGAGCGCGCTGGATTGGCCGGCGCCTGAGACGACACGAAGGGTTCGCTCATGTCCATCAAACTCACCGACACCCAACTCATCGTCCTGAGCGCAGCGGCGCAGCGCGAAGGCCAGTGTCTCGTAGCGCCGAATAACCTCAAGGGCGGCGTGGCGCAAAAGTTCGCCGAGAAGTTCCTTGCGGCTGGGCTGGTGAAAGCGATTGAGGCCAAGCAAGGAACTCGGTATGGCGACGTGACCCAGCAACTGCGCAATCCTATTCGTTGAAGCTGACCGCGGCCGGATTGAAGGCGATCGCGGTCGAAGCGGATGGCGTGGAAGAGGCGGCGGGGGAAGAGGCGCCGCCCACGGTCGCCGAAACCGCCAACGTCCCGACGACGCCAGCGCCAGGTTCGCCCTCGGCGACGGAACCCTCGCCGGCTGCGCCGCGCGATGGCTCGAAGTCGGCGCAGGTTGTTGGCCTCCTCCGCCACGATCACGGCGCGACGCTGGCCGAGCTGGTCGCCGCGACCGGCTGGCTTCCGCACACGACGCGAGCCGCGCTCACGACCTGCGCAAACGCGGCTACGCCGTGACCCGCGAGCGATCCAACAGTGATCGGGAATCGACCTACCGTATCGCCATCGGCACGCGCTTCGAAGGCGACGGTCAGCACATGACGAGCGAAAAGATTCTCCTCGTTCGATCGCGCCGCCTACTGCGCCGTCGGCGGCCCCCGCCATCCGCGAGGACAAGACCGAGCGCTCGATCCGGATGAGGCTTTCGCTCGCTCTCCTCGCGCCCGCGATCGTCAACCCGGCGATCGAGGGTCGTCTGCCGCGCGGCTTCGGCGTCGCCCGCCTCGTCGACCTGCCGATGGCGTGGTCCGATCGGTGGGCAGCGCTAGGCCTCAAGGAACCTGCCCAGACCTGATGAAATGGACCCGCGCAGCGGGACCGCTTGACCCGATTTCTTAGTTGGAAACCCGACCGCTCCGGCTCGAGTTTATCATGCAGCCAGTGGCTTCGTCTGCTGGCGTTGCTGTGGGCATGTGGGCAACGCGGCGGCGTTGTCCATCATGTCCACGGCCCTCGCGTCCGCCGTCGCGCCGCGCCAAACCGCCATCGGCGTGCGGTAGCCGAGCGCCTGGTGCAAGCGCCGATCGTTGTAGAATTCCACCCATGCGGCGATGCCGGCCTTCGCCTCGCGGCCGTCGGCGTAGCCCTTGAGATCAACGTCCTCGTGCTTCAGGGAGCGCCACAGCCGCTCGATGAAGACGTTGTCCATCCCCAGGCGAATGCGAAGCATTCGTCCGCCAGCGGCCGCGGCCGTCCATGGAGATTCCCGCGGCGGCCAGTGCGCCGGTGAAGGCGGCGCTGGTGAATTGCGAGCCCTGATCGGTGTTGAAAATCTCCGGCCGACCGTGCCGCGCCAGCGCGTCGTCGAGCGCGGCGAGGCAAAACGACGTGTCCATCGTATTCGAGATCCGCCACGACAGGACCGCACGGCTCGCCCAGTCGATGACGGCGACGAGATAGAGAAAGCCGCGACCGATCGGCAGATAGGTTAAGTCGGCGGCCCAGACATGGTTCGGCCGCTCGATCTTCAGATTGAGCAGGAGATAGGGGAAGATCTTGTGCCCCGGCGCCGGCTTCGACGTGTTGGGCTTGGGCCCCAGCGCCGCGATGCCCATCTTGCGCATCAGTCGCTGCATGCGCTTGCGGTTGATCGGCTCGCCGTCGGCCTTGAGCATCTGCGTCATCCGGCGCGAGCCGAGAAATGGCCAAGCGGTGAACAACTCGTCGATGCGCCGCATCAGCGCGAGATCGTTGTCGTTGGCCGGCTGCTTCGCGCGATAGACGCCGGAGCGCGCCACGCCGAGCAGCGCGCACTGACGGCGGATCGACAGCGTCTCGTTGGCTCGGTCGAGCATTCCTCGACGGTCCGGCGCGCTCATCTCTAGGCGAATGCGCAGCATTCGTCCGGTCCGGACCTCCGCGCTAAAAAATCCCGCTCCGCGGTCAATTGGCCGATCTTGGCGTAGAGGTCCTCGATCGTCTTTTGCGCGCTCTTCTCGGCGTCGAGGCCGATATTCGCGTCGAACGCCCGTGCCGCGTTCTCAAGCAACTGCTTCTTCCAGGCATAGATCTGGTTCGGGTGAACCTCGTAACGCCGGGCTAAATCGGCCACTGTCGCCTGCTCCCGCACGGCCTCCAGCGCGATCTTCCCTTTCAGGGCCGCGTCGATCTTGCGTCTCGTCTTCTTCGTCATCATCCGCTCCGTCTAGCAAACGGAGCGGCCGCTCTCCAACTTACACGCTGGTCCCAAAAGCGGGGTCCACTTCAGTCGGAAACCAGGCGACCATTCGGCCTGCCTGAAGTCCACTCTTAGCAATATCAGAGACCTTAAGGGCCAAAAGTCCGCTGGACGCCCGTCTGCACCATGTGCATGCCCCAGAGCAGCAGGGCAATCGAACCGGCGAGATCAACGAGCGTGACGGGAAAGATCATTCCCTACCTACTCCGCACAGCCAGCATCTAAACGTCATGCATTCTAATCTAAGCTTATATGCGATCTGCAAGAGCCGCGTCACTCCTGACTCGATTGTCCGGTTCGGGGTCGAATTGCGCCGACGGCCCCGGCGTCAACGAATGGCTGCTTCCGGCGCGCCTCGACCCTTTGTGATCGCATGTGCAACGGCCGCTTTCCCCCCAATTGCGACGACCCGCAGTGAAGGGGGCGAACTGGCGCTATCGACCCAAGGACTAAACCGCTCTCGCGGTAGTGGCGGCGCGGGGCGCGGGAAGGCCGCGAGGTCCGAAGAAGAACGCGAAGGCCGGCACTTGGTCTCAAGATCATGGGGTTCACCCCATGCGAGACAGGAGCATTCGCGATGCTCGACCAACCCGCCAGCCCACTGCGTCAGCGCATGATCGACGACATGACCGCGCGCCGGTTCAAGGAGAAGGTGCAGAAGGACTACGTTCGCCACGTCAAAGCCTTCGCCGCCTTCCTCGGCCGTTCGCCGGATACCGCGATGAGCGAGGACGTTCGCCTCTTTCAGTTGCATATGGCGAAGCAGCAGATCGGCGCGCCGACCATCAACGCCGCCGTCGCCGCGCTGCGGTTCTTCTTCAACGTGACGCTCGAACGGCCCGACCTGGTTCGTTCCCTGACGAGCGTGCACAAACCGCGCAAGGCGCCGGCCGTGCTGAACCACGAGGAGGTGGTCCGGCTCTTCGAAGCCGCGCCGGGCTTGAAGTACAAGGCCGCGTTTGGCGTCGCCTACGGCGCGGGGTTGCGCGTCTCGGAAGTCGTGGCCCTGAAGGTCTCCGACATCGACAGCGCGCGTATGACCTTGCGTGTCGAGCAAGGCAAGGGGCAGCGGGACCGCTATGTAATGCTCTCGCCGCAACTCCTCGCCTGGCTGCGCCAATGGTGGCGGGCGGCGCGGCCGCAGGCTTGGCTGTTTCCAGGCCAGAACCCGGTCAACCCGATGTCGGCCCGTCAACTCGGCCGCGCCGTGCGCACGGCGGCGCAAGCGGCCGGGATCGCCAAGCGGGTATCGCCACATACGCTGCGGCACAGCTTCGCCACGCATCTGCTCGAACAGAACGTCGACATTCGCGTCATCCAGGTCCTGCTCGGCCACGCAAAACTGGAGACGACGGCGCTCTATACGCGCGTCGCCGTCAACACGATCCGCGACGTCACAAGCCCGCTGGAGCGGCTTGCCATGACCCCCACCGGGCGATCGCCGCCCGTCTTACGAGCGCCGCATAGCGCGGCCTCGCCTGGAGGTCGCCGACATCTTTCGCGTCCATGGCGCGGCGTGGCGCAAAGCCAACGCCGGCCATGTCAGCCTCGGCCAGTTGAAGGTCATGTCGGCGATCGAGACCTGCCGAACTGCTGCGCTCGGCGGCCATGTCGAGCGCTGCGAGGACTGCGCGCACACGCGCATCGCCTATAATTCATGCCGCAACCGGCATTGCCCCAAGTGTCAGGCCGCGGCGGCGCGACAGTGGCTCGCCGAACGCGAGGCCGAGTTGTTGCCGGTTCCCTATTATCACCTCGTCTTCACCCTGCCGGCGTCGATTGGCGCCCTAGCGCTCACCAACAAGGCCGTCGTCTACGACCTCCTGTTCAAGACCGCCGCCGAGACGCTCACCACGATCGCCGCCGATCCCAAGCATCTGGGCGCCCGCATCGGCCTCACCGCCGTCCTGCATACATGGGGCTCGGCGCTGACCCATCATCCGCATGTCCACGTCATCGCTCCCGGCGGCGGCCTGTCGCCGGACGGCTCGCGCTGGATCGCCTGCAAGCCTGGGTTCTTCCTGCCGGTGCGCGTGCTCTCGCGCCTGTTCCGTCGCCGCTTTCTCGAAGGCCTGACGGCGCTGCGCGACGCCGGCCGTTTGACCTTCTTCGGCGACCTCGCGCCGCTCGCCGACAGACGCGCCTTCGACGCCGCGCTCGCGCCTTGGCGCCGCTCAGAGTGGGTCGTCTACGCCAAACGACCTTTCGCCGGACCTCAGGCGGTCCTCGCCTATCTCGCGCGCTACACCCACCGCGTCGCCATCTCAAACTCCCGCCTCATCAAGCTCGATGAGGCAGGCGTCAGCTTCAAATGGACGGACTATCGGATCACAGGGCGTGACCGTCTCAAGACCATGACGCTCGCCGCCGGCGAGTTCATCCGACGCTTGCTCCTGCATGTTCTGCCGAGCGGTTTCCACCGCATCCGCCATTACGGCCTGTTCGCCAGCGCCGTTCGCGCCCACAATGTCGAGCGCGCCAGCCAGCTGCTGGCCACGCCCGGAGCCTCGCCCGCGCATTCTCGCGCCGATAAGCGACGCGACAGCGAAAAGCCCGCGCCTGAGCGCCGGTGCCCGTGTTGCGGCGGCCGGATGATCGTGATCGAGACCTTCGAAGGCGTGCGCCCGACACGCTCACCATCTCCGACCCCGATCAGGATCGACACCTCATGAGCGGCGCCGCGCCTCCTGCCTCGCAACGCCGACCTTCTTCGCCTCCGGCCGCGCGCCAGAACAGGCGAGCGCCGTCTTCCCTCGGCCCGCAGGCCCTCTCCCGGCGCCGCGCTCGCGCCAAACCTTCATACGGCCAAGCTCAAACGCGCCTGTCGTCTTCCCCCAAACCGCCACGACCGAGGCCACAGGCCCCCGCGGCGACGCGGGCGAGCCGCCCCTGACTTTCAAATCCCCATAGGTCGCGCCCTGCCAAACAGCGCCCATCCTGCCCGCGGTTTCCTCCTTGGGAGGCTTTCGAACGCCGGCCCCGCGGCGGCGCCCCATGTCGTGTTGGGGCCGGCGTCCAAAACCCTTCACCTGAGCGGACGCTCATTGCCGAGAGCGATGCGACGGGAGTCGACCCTTCGGCGACGTTCGCCGTGTTCCAAAAAAATAAAGGCGACGTTTCTCGAAAAGGGATGAGAGGCGCGACCCTCGCATCGGGACACGGACATCGCGGACATGATCCTCGCCCGGGTGTTCGCGGTCTGCTGCGGCGCGGACGCCGACGATCGCGATGTGCTGCGCTCTGATCCGGCTTTTCGTCGGGTCGCGGGACGCTGGCGGCTGAAGCGGTCGCCGTCGGCTTCGAATCGAATGCGTCGCGTCGGGCGGCGGAGAAACCCCGCACCGGCGGGATGGGCCCACGCTGATCCATACCAACGTATAGGATCGCTAGAACAATATTGAATTCCGAATACCCCATCGTAGTATGGAAGTCTTTCCTTTTTAATATATACCCAAGAACGTTGATGGTTGCCACCGCCAGGTCATTATAGAAGTCGATGCGAAGATCATAGAATAATCGCTTCATTGATGAGTGACTGTGTAAAAGTGCAATTGACGCAACTGTGTCATACTATAGTAGGCCACGATAGATCGAACGGTTTAGTAGAGATTGGTGTCAAAAGTTCGTCAATTGAAGCAAGAGCGAGATGCCAGCCATAAAACAACATGCAGGGAACGTCGACGTGCTACGGAAATCAATTGTCATCTTGGCGACCACTCTCGCTCTGTCGTCAGGACTCGCCACCGATGCTTTCGCTCACGGCGGCGGCCATGGCGGCGGCGGCCATGGCGCCTTTGGCGGCGGCGGCCATGCAGGCGCCTTTGGCGGCGGAGTCGGCCATGCCATCGGACTGAGCGGCCATGGTTTTGGGTACGGCGGCCATGGTTTTGGGTACGGCGGCCGTGGTTTTGGGTACGGCGACGGGGGTTATGGGTACAGCGGCCATGGTTATGGGTACGGCGAATTTTGAGGGCTGCCTGTAAGCATTCCAGTTCATTAGCAAGTTTCGCCGGCGTAACCCTGCTCCCTGGCGCCGGCGGGAGGCCCATCGCCCTCGACGAGGCTGGCGGGTTCAAGAGGCCCCGCGCGAGCGGGGCCTTTCTTTGCGCTCAACAGGCGAGCCTTCGCGCGGCCCCGCCGCCGATCGGGCCCCGGACCCCACACCTGTTGACAGGCCGGTAATCAATTCCGGGCGATGGTGCGCTCCCTGGGCCGCAGCGGTTGACCGTATTCCCCCCATTTCGGAGCAAGTAGAACTCTGACGGCATTGTCACGGAAGCGGCGGCCTGGGTTAGGATGCCGAGCATGAAGCCGATACCCTACGCCCGCCACCGCTTCTCGCCGGCGATCATCCAGCACGCCGTTTGGCTGTACCTGCGGTTCACGCTCAGCTACCGCGACATCGAGGATCTCCTGGCGGAGCGCGGGCTCGACATCTCCTATGAAACCGTCCGTCGTTGGGTCGCCAAGTTCGGGCCGCTGTTTGCGCAGGAGCTGCGCGATCGACGGCCGCGTCCGACCGGTCGCTGGCACTTGGACGAGATGGTCGTGACGATCGCGGGCAAGCGGTTGTGGCTCTGGCGGGCTGTCGACAGCGAGGGGGAGGTTCTTGACCTGCTGGTGCAATCGAGGCGAGACACCGCCGCGGCCATCCGGCTCATGCGCAAACTGCTCAGAAAGCGGGGCTTTGCACCGGAGGCGATTGTGACCGACAAGCTGCGATCTTATGGCGCCGCCATGCGGGAGATTGGTTTGTCATCGCGACACGAGCGGGGTCAGCGCCAGAACAACCGGGCCGAGAACTCGCATCAGCCGACGCGACGACGCGAACGCAAAATGCAACGGTTCAAGTCACCAGGATCAGCCCAGCGCTTTCTGTCTGTTCATGCAGCCGTCCACAACACCTTCAACGTCCAACGCCATCTCATCTCACGCAAAACCCTGAAGTCGTTTCGCGCCGCAGCCATGAATCAGTGGTGCAGTGCGACAGCCACGCATGCATGAACGACGGGTTGCGTTGCCTCTCTGCCGACTTGATTGGACAACGTGACAAAGCGCAACGACGGCATAGGGTGCGATCTCGTTGACGATGCGTCGGCGGTTAGGGTTCGGTTCCGACACGATGATGAGCGAGGCGCCCGCGGCTTTGGCGGCGAGGATCGTCAGGGCGCCGATGGGGCCAGCGCCCGAGACGAGGACGGTCGATCCCGCTGTAACTCCACCCCGGTCCACGCCATACATCGCGACCGCCGCAGGCTCGATCATGGCGCCCTGCTCATCGGTCAGATTGTCGGGGATCGGCTGGGCGTTGTAGTCCTTGATCGTCGCCTGTTCCGCCATCCCACCCCAGGCCCAGCTGAGACCTACGCACGCCATTTTGGGCGACAGGTGGTAGAGCCCGCGCTTGCCGTAGTAATCGTCGCGCGGGAACATCAGAGGCTGGATCGAGATGCGGTCGCCCGGCCTCGCGTGGCTCACGGCCGCGCCCACCTTCTTCACCCGCGCCGAGAACTCGTGGCCCAGGATCTGCGGGTTGGTCGCGCCGGTGTAGACATGCGGCTTGGCGGGGGTAACGATGGGCCCGGCGCGGATTGTCACGGAAAGCCGCCGTCCGTAGGTGGCGGAGGGAAAGGAAAACGCCGAACGGCCCGCTCTGGCGTCCATTTTCCGATCCGGCGAACGCGGCGTCGCTCGCCGGGGCCGCAGCGGTGGTCTGGGAAAACATCGCGTCCTCCTCCGCTTCGCGAAGCGCATCCGGCCTCCCTCAAAGCGCTCGTCGATCGGTCCGTTTGGCGTTGGACGTGGTGGACTGGACGCACGGCTAACAAAGTGGAGAAGCGGCAGTGTGAACTAATTCATCCACTTCGGATAAATTGCGTTCCGCAGGCCGCCCACCTCGGGACTATGCTTTCCACGGAGAAGCGATATTCGGAGCGAAGCGCGTGACGACACCTGAGAATTTTCAGCGTGCGATCGGCTGGATCGGCTCCGGCAAGATGGGCAATCCCATGGCGACGCGGCCGATAGAAGCGGGCCACGCTTTGACCATCTGCGACCCGGCGATTGTGCGAATGCTGATCGAAGCGGTGCCCGTGACGGTCATGGCCCCAATGCCCGAACGTTGAGGAATTCACCTTTTCGGCGGCGTCCCGATCAGCGCCGATCGGGACCCGGCTCAGTGCAAATAGTTCGTCCAGATATCGGTCGGTTGACCGCCGCGCGGCGATTCCTTCGGCCGATACGGTTCGATCGGATGGAATCGAACTTTTTGGTCTCCTCGAGGACGGAAAGACGTCTCCCGATAAATCCAGGAACCGGCGTAGTTGTTCACAATTAGCCTCAGCTTTATTCCTTTTGGGAACGCGGTCGGGATTGAAGGGTGGCCACGAAATTGATCCAGGATGCGAACGATAGTGTCGGCCGGAATATCGGGGACCCATACGCCGTCCGGCTGCGCTTTCATCGGGAAAGTGTCTTTGACATCGAACGACGCCTCCGCGCCAAACGGAGTGACATAACCATGGATGTGCTCGGCGTCCGGCGCGTGAGAACTCTCAAGCAAGTGGTCGTCCGCTGTGTCGGACCAGGCGTCATAAGGAGCGCCCGCGAGCGCGCGCAATCGCGCGTGACCCATCATCGGGTCTGTCGACGCAAACAGCGCGTCTCCCACGGTGACGAACGCTGCGCTTCCGAGCGGCGATCGCAAAATGAGTTTATCGAGGTTGCGGGGATCGCGCCACGTGCGTCCGTCCGTTATCGGATTCCGATAGAGCAGTCTCATCGAGTCGACACTCCTAGCGGTTTGATTAGATACGATGGAGTATCGCTCTGATTTGATGAATTTTAAATGGCGATTTTCGCCAACGCGGAGCGACCGATATTTGGGATTGTATTTGACGCCCGTGGAGATCGGCTCGAAAAAAATTACGAAAGCGGACAAATTCGTTTCTAAAACGAACAGAACCGTTTCGAGCCGAGCAGGTAACGAGTAGCTTGTGAATAGGCATCCGAAATTGACAATGCCAGCGCGAATTCAATTAGGACGTTGCAGCGCCGATTGGCACTCGGACCCCACTCGGTTAACAGCTCCCGATGCGAGCGACAAAAGATGTCCTTGCAAATCGCGCCGTTTGTGCGACCATCAAAATAACATTGGTTGCTCAGGTAGGATGTGTCCATCGGAGCGGTCGAAGCCGTTGGTTGTGCGAATCAACGGTTGGTATGAGTTGTCGCGCTAAGAGCCGCGACGACTCACAATCGCTTCCAAATGCCCGCGAGTGTGTGACCCGCAGGCATGGATTCAGTCCAGAAATAGGAAAAAAACAGGGAATTCGACCGATGCACAGTTTTGACGCCGCCGCCCGGGCCCGCGGATCCCCTGCGACCCCCGGAGATGGTTCAGATGACAGACACAGAACGCGGCGACACAGAACGAAGCCACGTGGGATACGCACGTCCCCCGGCACGAACGCAATTTAAGCCGGGCCAGAGCGGGAATCCTCGGGGACGCCCCAAAGGGGTCGGTTTCAAGAATTCGCTCCGGCGAGCATTTGAGGAAAACGGCTCGTCGCCTGCCGAATTTATGCGCAATGCGCTGGCGGACGAGATCCGAAAAGCGGTGGGCGCCGATGAGAAGGCGCGAGACAGGATCCTGAAATGGATGGAAAAATACTTCGCTGATGACGAACCGGCTTCGTAGACGGACCTCCCGGGCGAGGCGAACACCAGACCTCACGATCCGTCGTGTGGTCTGCCGCCTCTCGGGCGAAGGACCGGGCCTTGAGGTCGCGTTGGGTGCACATCGGCGGGTCGCGCCCGAGGTGCGTCACGTCGGTTTGTGTGTCGGCGTTCCGGACGCCGATCGGCGCGCCAACCTATTGATCTGTTTGACCACGACCTTGGCACATCGATGCCGTCGGAGGGGCGTCCACCCCATCGGATCCGATTCTGACCCCACCCACTTCAATCACTTCAATGGCTTGCCGCGCCGATCGGCGCTCTGACCCCTCGCCGAGCCACAGCGGGCTCGCATGGCGCTGATTCTCCATAAGGAACAGCGCGAACTCGCCACCAAACTTGCTTAGCTTAATCACAAGCTGCTCCGCAGATTGCTACGGAAGCGGGCCTCGGGGTGAGAAGCGACTCCGCATTTTGACCCACTCAATCCAATTTTGTCAGAAGCTTAGCACGCCGATTGGTGTTCGGACCCTGCGCCGAATGACATGCCGATCGGCACCGGACCCCTGCGCCCGATTCACAGCCACGAGACTCGCCATCGCTCGGGGAGCCATGATCCCCGGGCGCTCAGCGTCATCCCGACGATGCTTCGAGGGCCTCGGATTGCTCGGAGGGCAATTCCTCGATCGTGCGCCTATTGTCCGCTCGCTGCGCCAGAGGCCGGATGTCGATCTTCCGAACGGGACCAAGGGCGTCGCGGATCTGCGCCGCGTCGAGATAGGAGGTCTCGTAAAGTGCGTTTGCAAGGTTCGCCAGCGCTGCTCGGTTTTCTATCAGCGCGCGACGCGCCTCCGCTCCGGCGTGGTGGAGGATTTTTCCAATCTGAGACCCGAAAGTCGTCAGCCTGATCGGTCCAACAAGTTCGTCGGGGGCGCCGAGCCAGATCGGTCCAAAACTGCCGAGGCCGAAAGCACCTTCAAACGCCGCAGCGAGCGTTGTCGCCCGCGCCAGATCGGACTTTTCATCACCGCCGGCGCCGGCAGTGACGTCGCCGCATTGCAGAAGTTCCGCCTCCCGTCCGGCGAGCAATTGAGCGATCGCGGCGATCACGTCGCGGGCCGTCATCGCCCGAAGCTCAAACTTCACCTGCGTCGTGCCGCCGCCATCATGGACGGTCAGCAACCGCGGCTCCCCGAGGCCCAAGGCTGCGGTGGCGACGGCGTGACCGGCCTCATGGATGGAAATTCGTTTGCGGATATCGTCCGGAAGACTGGTGCGCCCGTCGCGGATCGCGGCGATCAACCCGTCGAGTGTTAGTTCAAGACCGGCGCGTCGCGCCTCGCCGCGCGCGCGGCGCACCCAGGCTTCGCAGTCGGCGCCGGAACCTCCGCGAGCGGCGACAGCCGCGGCGGAAATGCTGGCGCCGACCAGATCGTCTTTGAGGTGGAAGCGCAGGATCTGCGCCAGCGCGATCACATCAGGAAGAGGGATGCGCACCGTTCGATCAAGACGACCCGCGCGGGTGATGGCAGGATCGATACTCGTGTCGTAGTTGGTGGCCCCGATGACGACGATTCCCTCACGGCCGCCGACGCCATCGAGGCATTCGAGGAATCCGTTCACGACTTGCGTCGAATAATCCTTGTGGGGATGATCGAAAGACGCGCGATCTCCGAAGGAATCGAGTTCATCGACGAAGAGAATGCAGGGCGCTTTCCGCCTAGCTTCCGCAAAGCTTCCCCGCATCGCCGCCAGGCAATGGCCGAGGTGACCTTCGCGCGCGGACTGCCACTGCGCCAGAGACCCCGCGACCAGCGGCAAGCCGCTGCTCTTCGCCAGCGCTTTGGCGAGAGTGGTCTTGCCGGTTCCCGGAGGGCCCGCGAGCAGCATGCCCTTGTCGACCGCCGCCCAGGGAATTTTCCCTTCCCGGTACGCGGCAAGGTCGGCGAGGATGGCGAGGCCAATCGACTTGGCCTCGCCGTAGCCGAACAGATCTTCAAGCCGGGGAGTGGAGTCCGAGACGAGCAGGCGCTTCTTGACGACCTCGGCCAAACGAGCGAGTGATCCGTCAGCGCCGCGGCCCGCGTGAACGGCGATGCGCACATCCGAAATGTCCACTTCGCGAACGATTTCGTCATCTAGCCGCTCCGTCGGGGTCTGGCCTGTGATCGCCCCGATCACCAGCGCGATCTCTTCTTGACCAAGCGGATCGAGGGAAAGCCGATAATCGGCGGCGCGGACCAGGTCGGTCGGCAATTGGGCATGCGGGTCAGCCGCGATTCCCAGGATAAGCCCCCCGGCCTGCAAAGCGTTGGCGAACAGCCTATCCCATAGGAGCGCATCGGCGAGGCTCGGCGGCGCGGCGCGCTCGAATATCGCGGCTGCGCGCCGGGAATGTTTGAATGTCAAAGCCCGTTCGAAGAATCGTGGTCCGTAGACTTGCGTCGCGCGGCCCAGCGCGCAGACCTTCAGAACCTGTTCGACCTCTGGATGCGCGGCGGCGTCCCCGGTTTCAATGACGACGATCGGGGTCTTCTCGCGCAAGTCTTGGAGAAGTCCGGGCTCCGCCTCGATCGCGCGCGCGAGGCGCACGGCGGCGATCGCGAGATCGACCGAGAGACGGACGGGCGCGATGTCGTCACGTTCGTCATCGAGGTCGTTGAGAAGGCCGTCGACGGCTTCGCCGTCACTGGAGTTCGCCGCCAACTGGATGGCACTGCCTGCCGCGTCTTCGGCCAACATGTCAAGGAAGCGACGCGCCAAGCCGCCAGCGCCGGAGCCAGGCTCCGGCGCTGTGACGGTCGCGTCGCCGTCCGTGGACGCGTTCAAGGAGGCGGTCGCCTTGGGCGACGGCTCCGCATTATTGTCGGCTTTCGAGATGGCGGACATTGGTCGGCTCCAATTTCTCAGTGACGGCCGCCAGAACGGGCGCCGCTAGGGAGATTGATGATCAGGAAGGGTTCGATGGCGGGGTTTGTCTCACCGGCGACGCGTCGAGCCGCCGCAGGAGGCGACGCGGCGACGCCTCGGCGGCCGCATCTGCGCCTGCCGTCTGGAAGTGCGCCGCACGTGTGCGACGGCGCGGCTCGCGGCGATCCAGGAAGCCGCCAGAGCCTCAGAGAGGGGCTCGGCGGCGCCGCGCCTGCGCAACATGTGCGCGAGGAAGTGCTGCGCGGCCGTGTCGCCCTCGATAGCGGCACCAAGCACCGCGCTCATGACGAGGTCGACGATCGGCTCGGCGCACGGCCTCTTGATCGCGACGCGAATGGCGATGCCGATTGCTTCTGCGGCGTCGCCGTGAACCGCAACGCTCCATCCCGGCTCGCCGAGGATCTGGGTGCCGCGCATGGCTCGGCGCAGCCCGGCGACGTCGCGCGGCTCCAGTTGGTGGGCGGGGAGGCGGCGCCACCAAGCGAGTGGGGTCGGATCGGTGGAGCTGTCGTTCAACGTGCGGTTCGACATGACAAGGGTCTCCTGTTCGCGCGCAATGGACGCGTTGCGTTGCTTCGATTTTTGGGGAGTTGCCCGGCTAGAAGCCGCTCATCGCCGCCTTCGGGCGGAGGCCGCGCGGCCTAGTTGGGTTGGCCGGCGGCGAAATTGGAAAACGGCGTAAAATTCGTCGCACCAGCGGCGACGACGCGCAGTCGGGAGCGCCGCCCTCTCGGCCTCGGTTCATCCTCTGCATGGGGACCGGCGGGTGAAGAAGCCTCAATCTTCAGCGCCCGCAGGATCGGCTCCAGAAGACGGACCAGTTCGAGGTCGAACGCTGCTTTCAACGATGCCGTCATGCGGTCGATCGCCGCGACGATCGGCAGGTCGAAGAGCTGATCAATGCTGACACCATTGATCGCCAGGTCCGTCGAGAAGCCACTTTGGCCGAAATAGTCGATGACCCCAACCGCCGCCGTTTCAACGGTCGGATAGCCTTGCTGGCGCAGCCGCGACGCGAGGGTGAGTTCGAGCGCTCGCAGTTCGCGCTCATTGGCCTTACGCTTCCTGGGCTCCGTGAAGCCGTTGCCTCGTTTCACCGACACCGCGCACGCCCATCCGTTGACTTCGTCGATCGCGAGGATGTCGACGTCGACAGTGTCGGCAATGTCTTTCTCGTCGAAGGCAAATTGCTGCCTGGACAATTCGGGGTAGTTGCGGGAGTTGACCATCGCCAACGCGGCGCCGGTGATCGGAATCGGAGTATTCCGCTTCACCGTCAACCTCGCGCGCTCCAATTCGGCAGCGATGGCATCTTCGATCATCGGGCCGTGCTTCTTGACGACGGAATTCGCGGTCGAAAGCAGGCGCGAGAACTCGGCCGTGAACAGCGGATCGGGTTTGAACTCGGCGCTCACGGACCCTTTTACGGCTTGGAAAGCGGCTTCATGCAGCGCGTCGTCGGGGCTGCGGGTCGTGGCGGCGATGAACTCGGAACGGGCGCGGTCGGCGGTACGCATGGAGCTGACTCCTGTTTTCGGGGCACAAAAAGCATCTGCGACGGATGCAGATGTACATTGAGTATGATCTTTCTCATAGCGCATTTCTGTGCCATAGTTAACGAATGTTGATTCTCACTCCGCCTCAATGCCGCGCAGCCCGCGCGTGGCTCAACATTTCGCAAGATGAATTGGCCGAGACCTCGAAGGTGGCCACTCGAACGATTGCATTGTTCGAAATGGAGGGGCGCGTCCCTCGCGACCGCACACTGGAAGATATTCGCCGCGCGCTGGAAGCGCTCGGCATGGGATTCCTATTCGATGGCGCACGGGCGGTGGGAATAACAGCGAGTGAATCGGCGCGACCGATTCTCAGGCCAAGAAAGAAGAGGGGCGCAAACTGAGGAGCGAGGCGTTCAATTCGCGTTCGAGGGGATGCGGGGCGTCCGTGTCTCTGTTTCAGCGCCGGAGCGGGACCGACCACGAAATCCGGTATACCGCTTTGATGTGACATCGAAAGCGCGAGCGGATGTGGGTTACCGACCGGCGCCGATCGGGAGCCCACTGGCTAAACAGCTTCAAGTGCGATTTCAGTTAGTTGCGCTAATTTTCGGGGAGGGTCCCGCCCGGCGCTGAAACACACGTATGATGTGTTACAGTGGACAGTATCCTGTAATTGTTTCCAAACATGCTCGCCGTCGAATAATCTCCGATAGGCCTAACGCGGTGGGATGACCGTCATCACGAGACGGACAGGGTCCCTAAGCCGTGCGCGCGAGCGACAGTTCGCTGCGCGAAGTGGCCGGCGTCACATAGTGGGCGGTCGCGGCGAGGCAGTCCGCGTCGGAGGCGACGCAGATCGACATCAACCCGTGCGCCGCGAGGCGCTCCGAAGCCACCCAGAGCCGGCGCGAATACTCCATGCTCTCGAAGCTGTGGGGACGGTCGGGGCTGTAGAAGGCGACCGCATCCCCATAGGCGTAGGAGCCGCCGACATAGGCGAGCGGCAGCCCGGTCTACTCGCGCCAGAGCCGCATCGCGGCCGCCGCGATTTCGATGCGAGGGTCGGTCACTTTCGGATTGTGGCTCAGCCAGACCCCGCTCGCGCCGACGGCGCCGGCGAGGGGCACGGCGGCGATCATCGCCGCCACCGCGAAGCGTGAAGCCGCGGCGCGCCGTTGGCGACGAGCCAGGCGACGTGCGGCGCGAACAGCGCAAGCGCGACCGCGAGCGAAAGATAGGGGCGGAGCGAGCCGAAATAGGCGTTGCGCGCCGGGTGGCGCAACGGGGCGAGAAAGCAGGTGGCGCAAAGAATTAGGGCGTAATATTTCGAAAGGATCGCGGCGCCGAGCAAGAGGCCGAGCCAGACGGCGTCGAGCTTCTTGGGCGATTCGATCGGATGAAAAAATACAGCGTCCACGGCCAGACGGAAACGAAGATGATGTTCGCGTTGAAGCCGTATCCCAGCACCGTATAGAACGGCGTCGCCAGCAGCAGCGCCGTCGCGGCGGTGCAGGCGGGGCCACGGGTGAGGCGTCCGATCAGGCGCCAGGCCCCCCAAAGCCCGATCGTGCAATTGAGCGCCGACAACAGGCCGAACGCCCAGTTCGTGTGCGGGAACACGAGAAACCAGGCACCGCAGATCCAGGCCCAGAATGGGGGATGCTGGTTGTAGCCGAGTTGAAACTCCTGGCCCCAGGCATAGGCTTCCGCCATGCTCGCGGTGATGGCGGAGGGCGATTCCGAAATCGCAAAATACAGCGCCCATACGGCCGTAAAAAGCAGGAATAAGGAGGCGTTTCTGCTTCCTTGAAGGACCTCTCCGGCCTCTATCGACTCCGACGTTGGCGTCGCCAACACAATTCGACTTTGTCTTCCAGCACTCAAAACGCAACAGCCTTCTCACTTCAACGCACAAGGGCGAGGACGGGACCTCAGAAGCGTTGGGCGTCTAGCCCCTACCCGTCCTGGAAACCGCGTCCCATGGCAGCCCCAATTAGGAAGCCAAGCTGCGGTTCGTTAGTGGGCCTCCGGGGCCGCTTTGGAACGGCTTCTCAAATATCGCCTGAATTTCGATGCATACCCAGGGCACGGACGCGCCGACCCAGCGATTGAGGCGCCACCACCAGCGGTGATTCTCGAGCGGGCGCAACAATCCCCCGGAAACGATGGGGAAGCGCGCGTGCGTGCGAACGAGCTTGAGGCTGGAATGGCGGCGCAATTGGCGCAGAAAGGAGCCGCGCGAGAACGTCTGGATATGGCTCCATTTCTTTTGCGGCCGCAGCGCGAGCGAGGCTCCGATCCACGCGCTGCGCACAGTTGGCGCCGGCCAAATGAAGATCGGCACCCCGACGCACATCCCGCCCGGCTTGGCCATGCGCTCCAGAGCCGCGATCGCGAGATCGATACGCGGCAGATGCTCCAGAACCTGCTCGCAGACGACGACGTCAAAGGCGTTGGACGGCGTATCGGGATTGGGGCGGCGTCATTTTGAAGCCAACCCTTCGCGGTTTTTAATCGCCGCTAAGCATTGCGTCGCTAGCCATCCTCGGGGCCCAGCCGTTCATGGTGCCGATGAGGGCCTGAGAACGAGCCCGCAACTATTCAGGTCACCAACCTCACATCAGAGCGCACGACACGCCGCCCGAACCGTTCTACGCCGACAGCGCTCTCACACAGCCACGGGGATTCCGGTCACGCTAGCATCGGTCTTCCAGCTTTCGGCGGATTATAACTTTTTGTCCACGGCGTGGGCGGGTCCCCCCCTTAGACATCCCCCATTACCTCTTCGCACGGCGTGGGCACGGATATAGACGTTTCAACTATGCACGGCGTGGACTCGGACGAAATCGTCTCTACGAAGCACGCCGTGCTTGAAATTGGGCGCTGGCCATCGAAACAGAAATCCGCTGCTTATGGACATCCAGTCCGACAAATCTGGTAGGCTGCATGAGGCCCGTCTCCTATGCAGGAGGCTCTGCGCTGGTGTGCCGGCTGAACCCTCGTACCGTTGCATATCAGATTGCGGGCAGCCCACAGGCCCAGCAATCATATGGACTGGCCCTCGATCCACTACCTGGTTGACGGTAAGCTTCAATAACGTCGCGAATCGGAAATCGAACCAACGACCTTTGCGCCCCCTTTCGTCGCTGGCGCTTCAGGCATCGACGACTAGTGCCTCGTCACAGTGATTATGACTCTTTGGCGATGTCGGGATAGGCGCGGACCAGCTTGTGCCGCGCCTTCTGGATGGTGAACTTCCATTTGACGCGCGCGCTTGAAGCGTTGCGTAGTCGCTGCCACGCTTCGATCTCGGCGATCAGGGTCTCGCCTTCGCCGATGCGGCGATCCAGGCATTGACCACGCAGCACGCCGATCTCGATTTCCACCATGTTGAGCCCGCTCGGGTGTTTGGGTGTGTAATGAAACTCCAGACGTTGAAGGATGCGATGCGCCTCGGGCGCTGGGAATGTTTCGTATAACGCTCCCTGATTGTGAGTGGACAGATTGTCCATCGCGACGCGGATCAGTTCGGCGTTCGGGTAGTGGATATCGACCAGATCGCGCATGCAGGCGGCGAAGTCGCGCGCGGTTCGATGTTCGGTGACCTTGACATGGCGCCAGGGCCGGTGGGCCTCGAGAAACACGAACAGGTTGGCTGTGCCGTTACGCCGATATTCGTAATCGTAGCGCTCGGGCTGGCCCGGCGCCGCCGGGATCGGTTCACGTGTCTCTCCAATTAATTGTGTCGGACTTTCGTCGAAGCAAATCACCGGATGCGATGGATCGGGTTCTTCGGCATAGAAGTCGAGAACATCCTCCATCCGGGCGACATAGGCGCCGTCGACCTGAGGAATGCACCACATGTCCCGCCGCCATGGCTTCGGATCATCCTCGGCCAGACGCCGGCGCACGTCTCGCTCGACAAGCCTTCATGCGCCGTCAGTTTGACCATCTCGCCGGCCAGAAGTTTCAGCGTCCACCGCTTCCGCCCCTTCGGCGGGCTGGAGCAGGCGGTCGCCACCAGCAACGCGGTTTCCTGGCCGGACAGCTTGCGTGGCGCCCCTGGGCGCGCCTCCTCACTGAGCGCCAGTTCCAGGTTGCCTTCCACGAAGCGGCGTTTGGTCCGGTACACGGTCGATCCGCCGACCGAGACACTGTCCGCAATCGCCTCGTCGCCGATACCGGCGTCTGCGGCCAAGAGGATCTGGGCGCGCTTGAGCTTGCGCGCGGCATGTTTGCCCCCGCTCGGCATCGCCGTGAGTTGCGCGCGTTCCGCCTCGTTCAGTTCCACCCGGTAGCGTATGTTCATGGCTGGTTCCCCACTTTCGAGGCCAGCGATGAATTGCGCGGCAGGTGATTCGCACCCGGATTTCACGTCCAGGCAGGGGCAATATCTGGCGTTCATTCGCGCCTACACGCTGGTGAACGGACGACCGCCGGCGCAGGCGGATATCCAGCGGTTCTTTCAGCTGACTCCGCCTTCAGTTCGTCAGATGTTGCTGACGCTCGAACGGGCCGGGTTGATCGAACGGCGGGCGGGTGTGGCCAGGAGTATCGCCGCTCTGGTCGATCGTTCCGCCTTACCCGCCCTGGAGCCGGGGCACGCTCAACCGGTCAAAATCACTGTGCCGAGCTACTAGTCCTCCGACCATACGCGCTTGCGGAACTCCTCATTCTCATAAGCTTCGCAGGCCGCATCGCGAAGCGCATTGATCGACTTCTCAATACGGTTCCGGTTGTAAACGCGGGCCAGGCGATCGACGAGCGCCGCAAAAAGGGCATCGTGGTGTCCGTCGGCGCTCGACGCGTCTTGTTCCAAAATCAGGCGCAAAACCTCCGCGCCGATCCGCCGATTATCCGGCAGTCCACGGTGTTTATCGCGGTATTCCTGTTGGTAAATTCGCTTTTTTCGTTCTCGCGCTTCAATCCGTGCGGATCGCGGCTCCCGGCGGACTGCCGTTGGCGCAGCGCCCGGCAAAGCATTGTCAACGGGCTTGGCCCCGGGATTCGGATTTTGGGGCATACCTTAGCTTCCTTACCACCGCAGCGCTGTTTCGATTGTGTTTGGCTCTTTGGTCGGCGCGGGAGACCGCTATGTGCCCGCGGACGGGGCGGTCACGTCCTGCGCTGCATTCGCGCTCTCGGTCTGCGCGGAGGCGCTTGCGGCCACAGCCCGAGCGCGCTGGGCGGCTGCCCGTACGCGGTCGAAAGGCGGCTCGATGCGAGCAATGTCCGGAACCATGGTCGCGACCTCCGTTTTCGGCACGATCGCCATGGCTTGAGAGGAGCCGGCCTGGGCCTCGTCGTCGATAGCGTAGGCGACAACGGGAGCTAGGGGCCGGTCGACCGCCACGGGATCCACCACGATCGTCGCGACATCCCCTCCGAGCGCCTTACCCGTCGCCGAGGCCGTCGCGGTCGAAGGACGTCCATCGCCAGGCGGCAATTTGGAAGTCGAAACCTCGGCGGTCGGGGCGACCTCAGCGGCAGCGGGCTTGGTCGAGCGCTTCGTGGTGGACGCGGCTTTAGCCTTTACGGGGCGCTGGACAATTGTCACCGCGCCGCCTGCCGTCGCTACCAGCGCGATGGCGTCCGACGCGACCGTCTTGCCGATCCAGGCCTCCTGATCCTCGTCACCGAAGCTGTGACCCACCTCGCGGTGCAGGCCGCGGTTCTCCAAGTCGGTGGCGAGATCCAGAGGGGCGGCCGCCCGCAGGATGATGACGACGTCCTGCGGGGATGACGCGCTCTGCGCGGAGGCCAGGGTCTTGACGCCGAGCGCCTCAAGCGCCTTGTGCGCCGCCGGATCGGCGAGGCGCGAGGCGACCTCCGTGAGAGCGCCGACGAGCGCGGCGAATGAAGAGATCCGCGCTTTGAGGTCGACCGCCTCAGCCGCGGCTGTCAGTCCCTTGGTGAAGACGCGCTTTTCTGCCCTCTGCTGCGCACGAAGCGTCGCGCACTGCTGATCCACGGCAAGAGTGAATTGGTCCAAATTGGGCACCACGTTGACCTCCACAGTTCGAGTTACCGTTCAAATTGGCGCTAATTGGCGCGCGCCTTGCGGGGCCGACCCCGGCCCCTCTTCGGGGGCATCGCCCGATGGGCCTCCAGCCAGGCGATCAAATCAGCTACGCGGTACGCCACTCGTCGGCCGATGCGAACAAACGGCGGTCCATCCACGCTGCGGGCAGCGTGGGCGAGCGTGCTGTAGGACAGCGACGAGATTCGCGCGGCCGTTCGGCGACCGACGTAAATGGGATCGTCGGATCGAGACATTCCGCAATCGTGTGGCGAGGAAATGATTTGCGCATCATCTCCAAGCTTCAAAACCGGGGGGGATTTCGTCGATTTTGGGGTGGATTATTTAGACACGCTGCAATGTCGGGCTATTTCAAAGAACGCGTTCCCCTGCGCGGTGCGCCTGGTCGACCCCATCGCGTTTCGTTGTTCTCTCGTTGCACTGTGGCGCACGCCTGGCGCCACGCCCAGTCAAACTCACTCGTCGTGACCAGCGGGATCGCTTTTGGGGCTAGCGCCAGGACGTCGCTACGCGCAATCGGCGCCAGAGGTTCGGAGCGCATTTTCTCCAACAACCATGCGTTGCACCGCTCTCGTCGACGCCGCTTTTCTGTCGTCGCATTGAAGGGTTTCGCCCCCAACACTCGAACCCGCACATCGGTCCAGAACTTATTTCCAATCGAGATCCTTTGTCGCCGCCAATCGATGGCTAGGTCTTTTTCCCTCCAACATTTGGCAGGAATCAATTCAGAGGCGCCCATTCCACGCGGACGGCCCAATATTTCAATTCTTTGTGGAATTTGGCTGTGATAAATCATGAGTAGGTCGATCATGTTCTGCCATAATTCCGGCAAAACATGAAGTGGAGCGTATTTCGGAAGCGCAGGATATCCGTTTGTTCGATCTATTAAATCCAAGATATGACCGGAAAATACGTGTTTGTCTGGTTCCGAAGATGAGCTAACTTCCACCAGTCCTCTATCTAATCTCAATTTGACGACAATGGAGAGAGTCTCCAGGTTCGGCGGCCTTGTTATAACTCCGGTACAGACTTGCTCGCCGCAAAAATCTTCGATTACGGCGTCCATCGAGATACCGCTGCCGGGCGCCTCCTCTGGCCTTGCCCTCACAATTTCGGGGCGACGCGACAGGGCGCCGAGCCCTATCGCCAAGAGCTTGAAGTGGGCCGCGGCAGAATTCGGATCATCAGCAGAAGCCATCACGAACATTGGCGCAATTGACAGCGGCGATTCGTTCATACCTTGTCTCTCATGCGTTTGGATCGTTCGCCAGAATTCTGGGACATGGTCCGGCAAGAAAGAACACATGGTCCGGCAAGAAAGAGAAGGCCGCCCCTTGCGACAAAATCGCGACAATTAACGGCCTGAAATTTGGCTACACATTGCAACATCCGGAAACGTCATGCAATTAGAACGATATGATATTGCGTAAGGAAATGGAATAATCCCAATCCTTACAATGATACGATATCAGTCTCATAACCGGAAGGCCGCAGGTTCAAAGATCGTGTCCCGAGGCGTGGAGCGGCGTGGTGACCGCGTGCGGCTGGGGCCGGCTGGCAGCCCGACGCTCGGACGATCGCTCAGCGGAGCGATCGTTTCCAGTCGGAGTTCCGTTTCGACGTCTCGGCCGCGAGGGAAGCCGATCTCCGTCAGCCCCGACTCGCGCTGCGAAAAATGGACGTCGCGCCAGCGCACGAGGCTGGCGCCGCCGCGGCGTAGGCGCGGCTCAAGTTCCGGCCGGCGCCGGCCAAATGGCACGCGTTCTTCGAGCAGATCCGCCGCAAGAACGAGTGGAGCGCGCGGTTGTCCCGCTGCATCCGCCTCCGGCGGCCGGGGGATTCCTCGATTTCGCGGGCGGGAGGCGACCCAAGACGCGCCCGTTCTACGAGGGTGAGCGCGCAGGGTCGACGGCGGCCGCGCGCAATCTAGGGAGCAAGCTCCGCGAATGGGTGAAGGACACAGGCGTTCTCGAAAACGATCTCACCGCGCCCTTCCACGGCTGGCTCCACCGGTTCCGGGCCTTCGGGCGCGACTGGGGAATTGACGAGGCGAAGCTCAGCGCCCGAGGGCAATCGAGTTGGACACGTCGTCGCCGGCAGTCGACCACTGCTCGACGCCACAGACGGCTAGGGCCGGGGACACGTGGTCCAAACGTGGTCCCGGGCCACAAACGCCTACCTCTCTGCTCAATATCAGGAGCTAAGTCATTGACTTGGCTGGAGCGGGTGAAGGGAATCGAACCCTCGTATTCAGCTTGGAAGGCTGCTGCTCTACCATTGAGCTACACCCGCATCGCTTTTTTCATCAGCGACTTGCGCCCTTTGGCAAGGGCGGTGCGCGTCTTTTTTAGAGTCTCGTTCCGCAAAAGGCAATCCGTCGCCCGAACGAAGCGAGACAACAGAAATCTTCGGGCGCGAGTCCAGGGACGACGATCCTCGAAGAGACCGGGGATCGTCTCGGCGATCTCTCCGCGATCGGATCAGAACCGGATGCGCATGCCGGCGGTCGGGGCCCACTCGGTGCGGCTGAGGCAGCCGTTGGCGAGACCGCCGCTCACTTCCGAGACCATCACGCTGGCGTAGGTGCCGACTGCTGGCGCCGGGCGTATGACGCCTGGGGCATATGCGAGCCGCCGCCTCACCGCGCGCCGCGATGAGAGACTGGCAGCGAGCGCCGCGCCCGGGCAGGGGCCGAGCGCCAAACACTTGGAAGTGATTGTCGATAGGCCGCAGAGCCGATTGCGCGCCGGCTTGCAGCGCCATTCCGTCGCCCGAGACGCCTGATTCGCAGAAGGCGTTCCATTGCGGGGGACGGAAGCCGCCTCAAACGAAGCGAGAAAACAAAAATCCCCGGGCGTGAGCCCGGGGATAACGCTGTCGAAAACCAGCGGCGGTTCGGCCGCCGATCTCGCGTATTCGGATCAGAACCGGATGCGCAGGCCGGCGGTCGGCGCCCATACGGTGTGGTTGAGGAAGCCGTTGGCCATACCGCCGTTGACTTCCGAGAACATCACGCCGGCGTAGGTGTCGACATGCTTCCAGAAGCGCCAATCGACCATCGCGGAAGCCACATCCTCGGTGCCGGCGCAGCCGCCGTTCGAGCTCTGGTTGTGGCAGTTGCCGAGGTAGTAGGTCTGCTGGATGATGTGGTAGTAGGCGCCAGTGATGTCGAGATCCGGCGTGATCGAGTATTTCGCGCCGGTCCACATGATTTGCAACTGCTTCGAGTTGTTCGTGGTCGAGCCGTAAGCGCTGTTGGTCACGCTGCTGAACGTATACCCGCCAATGCCGCGGAAGAAGCTGAAGTCATTGCTCGGGTTGTTAAAGTCGATGTGCTCGTAGCCGCCGTAGAACTTCCAGGCGCCCCAGGTGTATTTCGCGAGCAAGGTCACGCTATCGTTGTCGGAAAGCGTCGCCTTGAGCTGCCCGGCGTTGACCGCGAGGGCTTGGGCGGGGGTGAGCGGGTACGAGTAGGCCGCAGCCGACACGGCGTCGGTCTCATGGCTGTAGATGGCGTCGACCGAGAGGCCGCCGAAATCGCCGCCCAACTGAACCTGATAGAGGCCCTGAGCGCCGTTGCCCTGCTCGAACCCGCCGGTCTGGACCATGGCGCCGAGGCGGAACTGGTTGAAGTTGACACGATACTTGAACGCGGTGTTCGAGCGAGCGTCTTCAGTATTGCCGCCGCCGGCGGTCGTGCCGGACCAGCCGATCAGCGAGAAGGCGTACGAGCCGCCCATCGGGTCATAGGAGTTGATGCCGTCGAGATCGAGGGTGTTCTGGCGCCCCCAGGTCAGGGTGCCGAACGTCTTGTTGCTGAGGCCGGCGTAGAGCTGCGAGTTGAAAATCTGGCCCGCGCGGCTCGAGTTGGCGTTCGCATTCTGGTTGGCCAGCGGTACGCCGTTGTTGTTGACCAGCGCGCCGACGCCGTTGCCGAGCTGGAAGGTGCCCGGATCGTAGCCGGTTTCAGCGTCGAACACCACCGACGTGCCGCCGATGCCCGGGATCGGTTCCTCACCCTTGACGCCGATGACCGACTGGCTCAGGCCGTTCGGAGTAAAGAGAAACTGCGAACCGCCGCTGTTCTTCGCGATCAGCTCTTCGACGCCGGTGTGCATCTGATCGTTCAGCGGCACGCCGTGGCTCTCGTAGCCGACGCCGACATCGTAGGTGCCGTAAAGCGTGATGCCATAGCAGCTCAGCGTGCCGGGCGTGTTGAAGAAGTCGACCGGGCTGTGCATCTGGCTGAAGTTCAGCAGCGGGCTGCACGGCGAGGCCGCGGCGGGCGGCGCCGGCGGCGTCTTCTTGGTCGGCAGGTCGGCCGCCTGAGCGGCCCCCGCGAACAGCAGCCCGGTCGTCGAAGCCAGGAGCAGATGCTTAAAATATTTCATAATACAAGCCCCGTCAGTTATAAAAGGCGCGCCGATGTAAATCTAGCGACCGGTTGCAGCTTCCAATCCGCCCTTCTTCGAGGGCGGGCGCACTCCTTCCCGCCCTAATCGGGAGATGGCCTTGCGACCTCTCTCCCGCTCCCCTGGCGAGGTAATTTTCTTTTCTTCCAGCGCGGACGAAACCAACGTCCATCAAGCGTTTAGGCGCTTCGCGAGGACCCGCCGCCATCGCTGGAATGTCCGCAAGAACCGCTACGGGCGGTACGTGACGCTCTTGTGACAATCAAGCCTTGGCCGTTTCTTAGGCTTCAAGCGGCCATTTTTCGGACTCAGGTGTGTCCGGAGTGCAACAGGTCTCGGCTCGCCGACGTCCGGTCGCGATGACAGCGGCGCGGGCTCAGGCTAAAAAGCGCTCAGGCCGCTATTTAAAGGACGCGCTTATGCCCGCGCTGGCCATCGAAGCGCGTCAGCTCGTCAAGCGATTCGGCGCCACGACGGCGGTCGACGCGATCTCCTTCGCCATTGACGCAGGCTCCGTGACCGGCCTGCTCGGCGGCAACGGGGCGGGCAAGACCACGACGATAGGCATGATCATGGGGCTCATCGCGCCGACCTCAGGCGCGGTGCGCGTGCTCGGGGTCGACATGGCGCGCGAGCGCTATCATGTTCTGGCGCGGATGAATTTCGAGAGTCCCTATGTCGACATGCCGCACCGGCTCACTGTGCGCCAGAACCTGCGCGTGTTCGGCCGGCTTTATGGCGTCGCGGATCTATCCCGGCGGATCGACGAGCTGGCGGAAAGCCTCGCGCTGACGCCCTTTCTGGATCGTGCCGCCGGCAGTCTTTCGGCTGGGCAGAAAACGCGGGTGGCGCTCGCCAAGGCGCTCATCAACGATCCCGAAGTCCTTTTGCTCGACGAGCCGACCGCCTCGCTCGATCCGGACACCGCCGATTGGGTGCGCAGCCGGCTCGAAACGTTCCGGCGCGCGCGCGGCGCGACGATCCTGCTCGCCTCCCACAACATGGCCGAGGTCGAGCGCCTCTGCGATCGCGTCATCATGCTCAAGCGGGGCGCCATCGTCGACGAAGGCGCTCCCGACGCGCTGATCGCGCGCTACGGACGCGCAAATCTCGAGGAGGTCTTTTTGGACGTCGCGCGCGGCGTCGGGCCGGAGGGGCCCGCGTGAGGCGAGCCGCGAACCGCTCGAGCTTCTCCACGGCGCGGGTCGGCGCGATGGTGACGCGCTATCTCTATCTGCTGCGCTCCTCCTGGCCGCGGATCGCGGAGCTGGTCTATTGGCCGGCGGTGCAGGTGATGACTTGGGGCTTCCTGCAAACCTACATCCGCGCCCAGGCCAATGCGTCGGGCGTCGCGGCGACGATGGCGGTGGCCGGCGGAACCCTCGTCGGCGCGCTGCTGCTTTGGGACGCGTTGTTTCGCGCCCAATTGGGTTTCTCCATGTCGTTCATGGAGGAAATGTGGTCGCGCAACATCGGCAATCTGTTGATCACGCCGCTAAGGCCGATCGAATTCGCGGCGGCGCTGATGGTCATGAGCCTGGTGCGTCTGGCGGTCGGCCTGGTCCCGGTGAGCTTGCTGGCCCTGTGGGCGTTCGACTTCAATCTCTGGGGCCTGGGTTTCGTGCTGGTGGCCTTCTTCGTCAATCTCGTGTTGACGAGCTGGGCGATCGGCCTTGCGATCGCCGGGCTGGTGCTGCGCAACGGCCTGGGCGCGGAAGGGCTGGCCTGGTCGGTCCTGTTTTTTGTCATGCCCTTCGCCTGCGTTTATTACCCGGTCGCGACTCTGCCGCCGTGGTTGCAAGCCCTGGCGTGGTGCCTTCCCCCTACCTATGTATTTGAAGGGTTAAGGGCGGCGCTCGTCGCTCACGTGTTCCGCCTCGACCTGATGCTCGAAGCGCTGGCGATCAACCTGGGGCTGCTTTCAGCCGCCGGAGCGTGTTTTCTCGCTCTCCTCGCAAGCGCGCGAAGAGCGGGGTCTCTGCTGCAAATGGGCGAGTGACCTTTACGAAAGCTGGGGACAGCTACGAAAAAAGAACCTTATACCTTTGAAATAGGGACCCCCTACCTTTTGAGACATTGATTCGTTTTTAAGCGAACGATACGGTCGTCGTCGACACTAACATTTCAGTGGCGCCCCGAGTCGGCGCCACACGAGGCACGAGGATGTTTCAGGGCTATTCCTACCAGTTCTACGAGATGGCGCACGCGGCGTTGGCGCCGGCGCGGGCAATGTCGGACGCTGCGCATTTCGTATTTCGCAACCCCTTCAATCCCTTGTCGAATACGCCGCTCGGCAAGAACATCGCCGCGGGCGCCGAATTGTTCGAGCGGATGACGCGCCGCTACGGCAAGCCCGTCTTCGGCCTCGGCCGGACCGTCGTCGACGGGGTCGCGCACGAGATCATGGAGGAGATCGTCTGGAGCCGGCCCTTCTGCAATCTGCTGCATTTCGCGCGGCCGAGCTTTGCGGGCGAGACGGCCCAGCCCAAGCTGTTGATCGTCGCCCCGATGTCGGGGCATTACGCAACGCTCCTGCGTGGAACGGTCGAAGCGTTCCTTCCGACGCATCAGGTTTACATCACGGACTGGACGGACGCCCGTGTGGCGCCGCTGGGGATCGGCCCGTTCGATCTCGACGACTACATCGACTATTTGCGCGATATGCTCGAGCATCTGGGTCCTGGCGTTCATACGCTGGGCGTCTGCCAGCCGGCGGTGCCGCTGATCGCCGCGGTCGCGCTGATGGAGGCTGTCGGCCACTCCTGCGCTCCGGCGTCGATGACGTTGATGGGCGGGCCGATCGACACCCGGCGCAGCCCGACGGCGGTCAACCAGCTCGCCGAGAAGCGCGGCGTCGAATGGTTCCGCCAGAATTGCCTGCAGACGGTGCCGTTTCCCTACCCCGGCTTCGGCCGGCGGGTCTATCCCGGTTATCTCCAGCTCTCCGGCTTCATGGCGATGAATCTCGACCGCCATGTCAACGCGCATCTCGACATGTTCAACCATCTCGTTTCGGGTGACGGCGATTCCGCCGAGAAACACCGGGAATTCTACGACGAATATCTCGCCGTGATGGACCTGACGGCCGAATATTACATGCAGACGATCGAGACGGTGTTCGTGCGCCATCTGCTGCCGAAGGGCGAGATGACGCATCGCGGAACGCCGATCGACCTTTCCGCCATCCGGCGTTGCGGCTTGCTCACCGTCGAGGGCGAGAAGGACGACATCTCCGGCGTCGGCCAGACCCAGGCGGCGCAGGATCTCTGCGTCAACATTCCCGAGGCGATGAAGTCGCATCATCTCCAGATGGGCGTCGGCCATTACGGGGTCTTCAACGGCTCACGCTACCGCTCGCAGATCGCGCCGCGGATCGTTGATTTCCACGCCCACATCGACGCGCTCGCGGAAGCGAAGGGCGCGTCCATGCGGCGGGCGGGGCGCGCTTAAGGCCGCGCCCGCTCCCAATCCCCGGGAAAGACTCAATTCACCCCGTTTTCGCCGCGTTGAGGACCTGGCGCGGCGGCCGGTGTATCGTCTCGTCGCTGTCGGGGAGACGGAGATTATGCGAGCTGCTTCCGAGATTTTGTGTCGCGTCATCGCGGCGGTCGCTCTCGCAATGTCGGTTGCGGGCGCCGCGTCGGCGCGCGAAGTGGTCGAATATCCTTCGCCCTATTCGGCCGGCACGATCGTGATCAGCCAGACCGCGCGTAAACTTTTCTTGATCGTCGATTCGCAACGGGCGATCGAATATCCCGTCGCCGTCGCCAAGCGCGGCAAGGAATGGAGCGGCTACGCGAGGGTCGACGGCAAATATGTCGAACCCGCCTGGTCGCCGCCAGAGTCGGTGCGCCGCGATCATCCAGAACTGCCGGACGTCATTCCCGGCGGGTCGCCGCACAATCCGATGGGAGCGCGGGCGATCACGCTCGACCGAGACGAAGTCGCAATCCACGGCACTACGCGCACGATGCGCGCCTCGATCGGAACCGCCGCCTCCTACGGCTGCATCCGTATGTTCAACGAAGATGTGATCGACTTGTTCGACCGCGTGAGCGTCGGCGCACCGGTGGTGATGGTTCGCTGAGGTTTGCGGCTCGCTCGCGCGTCGCTCGACCAAACGCCGTCTTTGCGAGGAGCGAAGCGACGAAGCCATCCATCGTACCGCTCGGCGTTGCTGGATTGCTCCGTTTACGCCCGCAATGACAGCGTTGGTTTGCGAAAAAAATGCAACGCGCTCCTAAAAGTCCGAGGCGATGCCTTTGACTTCCCAGTCGCCATAGCGCGCGGGATCGTGGCCGCCGCGGCCGTTGTATTCGCGCGGACGCTCGGGCGCGCCGCGCGAGCGGCGTTCCTCGGCCTCGGCGAGGGCGCGCCTCGCCGCCTCCGACAAGGGCGCGCGGGGCGCCTCGTGAGACCGCGGCTCGATTTGAGGGCTGGAATTCGACGTCGTCATTCGCGTAAGTCCCAACAGCGCGCGGCGTAGGCGCGGACGCCGTCTCATCGCCGAATTCGCGCGACAAGGTCAGCCTCGCCCCTGCGCCGATGCGTAGCGTACATCGATGAGGCGATCGCGAAAAGCCGTTTGCTTCAGCGGCCTCGGGTGAATTCGCGCTATAGTCCCCTTGAGGGCCGGCGCGGTGGAGAATTCGGTGACATTGAAGCCAAAGAGACCCAACGGCTTCGGCGCGCACGCGTCGCGGCGCCCCCAACAGACGCAGGATATAACCCCCGGCCTCGCCGCGCGCCTCGCGGCCGCGCAGGCCGTGTCCGAAGTGATCGCCTCGGGGCGCCCGTTGGACGAGCGCAGCGAAACGGAGGGCCGTTCCGCGAGCCTCGATCCGCGCGATCGCGCGCTGGCGCGCTCCATCGCCACGGTGTCGCTGCGCCGTCTCGGCACGATCCGCAAGGCGTTCAGCCGCTTCCTCGACAAGGGCTTGCCGAAGAAGGCAGGCGCGCTGGAATGGATCCTGACCATCTCCGCGGCGCAGTTGCTGTTTCTCGACGTTCCCGACCACGCGGCAGTCGACCTCGCCGTGCGCGCCGCGCGGCTCGACCCCGGCGCGGCGCCCTTCGCCGCGCTCGTCAACGCGGTGCTGCGCAATCTCGCCCGCGCCAAGGAGGAAATCCTCGAAGCCGCCGATCCGCTCGACGACGACACGCCACTCTGGCTCGCGACCCGCTGGCGCGCCACCTATGGCGAAGAGACGGCGCGGGCGATCGCGCGCGCCCACCGCGACGAGCCGACGCTCGATCTCAGCGTCAAGAGCGACGCGGCAGGCTGGGCGCGGCGGCTCGGCGGAGCCGTGCTCCCCACAGGCTCGGTGCGGCTCGACACCCACGTCCCGGTCGGCGACCTCGAAGGCTACGGCGAGGGCGAATGGTGGGTGCAGGACGCCGCCGCCGCCTTGCCGGCCCGTCTGCTGCACGCCGCCGCAGGCCAGCGAGTGGTCGATCTCTGCGCCGCTCCCGGAGGTAAGAGCGCCGAACTCGCGACGGCCGGCGCGAGCGTGACCGCGGTCGACCGTTCCGCCGAGCGGCTGAAGCGACTGGCGGCGAATTTCGAACGCCTGCGGCTCGAGGCCGACATCGTCGTCTCGAACGCGCTCACGTTCGAGGCGGCCCCGTTCGACGCGACGCTGCTCGACGCGCCCTGCATGGCGACCGGCACGATCCGCCGCCATCCGGACGTCGCCTGGACCAAGCGGCAGGGCGACCTCGCCGCTCTCGCCGAATTGCAGGGACGGCTCCTCGACAGAGCGATCGCCCTCACCAAGCCCGGCGGGACGATCGTCTATTGCACCTGTTCGCTCGAGCCGGAGGAGGGCGAGGGGCAAATCACGGCGCTGCTGCGTCGAAATCCCGACGTCCGGCGCGCGCCGATCGACGCTTCCGAGATCGGCGGCCTTGCCGAGCTGCTGACGCCTGCCGGCGAATTGCGCACGCTGCCGTGCCATCTCCCCGGGCCGACGCCAAGGCAATCCGGCCTCGACGGTTTCTTTACAGCGAGGCTGCAAAGGAAACCGTGACGCGGGCATGACACTCGCTAGGAAAGCGTGATAAGGGCGCGCGCATCCGCCCTCAACTCGCGAGCTTTCCGAAATGGCCTACGATCAACTTGCGCCCGTGGCGCGCGCGCTTGTCTCCGTTTCCGACAAGACCGGCCTGATCGAACTCGGCCAGGCGCTGACCGCTCGCAACATCGAGATCGTCTCGACCGGGGGAACAGCGAGCGCCCTCGCGCAGGCGGGCGTCAGCGTGCGCGACGTCGCCCAGCTCACCGGCTTTCCCGAGATGATGGACGGACGGCTGAAGACGCTGCATCCCCGTGTTCACGGCGGCCTGCTCGGCATCCGCTCCGACCCCGCCCATCAGGCGGCGATGATCGCCAACAACATCGCGCCGATCGACCTCCTGGTGGTCAACCTCTATCCGTTCGAGAACGCGCTGAGCCGTGGCGCCGCCTTCCACGACATGATCGAGAACATCGACATCGGCGGCCCGGCGATGATCCGCGCCGCGGCGAAGAACCACGCCGACGTCGTCGTGATCGTCGACGTCGAGGACTACGCGGCCTTGCTGCAGGAGTTGCAGACGCACGACGGCTCGACCAGCCTCGCCTTCCGCCGCAGAATGGCGCAGAAGGCCTATGCGCGAACCGCCGCCTATGACGCGGCGATCTCCAACTGGCTCGCGCGCGAGGTCGGCGAGGGCGCGCCGAAGTGGCGCGCGTTTGGCGGCAAGCTGGCGAGCGAGATGCGTTACGGCGAAAACCCGCATCAGCGCGCCGCCTTCTATACCGGCCCGGAATCGCGGCCCGGCGTCGCGACGGCTCGGCAGGTCCAGGGCAAGGAGCTCTCCTACAACAACATCAACGACACCGATGCGGCCTATGAACTCGTCGCCGAATTCGATCCCAAGGCGTCCGTCGCAGTCGCGATCATCAAGCACGCCAATCCTTGCGGCGTCGCGACCGGGACGAGCCTGCTTGAGGCCTACGAAAGGGCGCTGGCCTGCGATCCCGTCTCCGCCTTCGGCGGGGTCATAGCGGTCAATCGGCGGCTCGACGCGGAGGCGGCGCGCAAGATCGTCGAGATTTTTACCGAGGTCATCATCGCGCCGGAGGCCGACGACGAGGCGCTGGCGATCGTCGCGACCAAGAAGAACCTGCGTCTGCTCATCGCCGGCGCTTTGCCCGATCCGCGCGCGCCGACGCTCGCGGTGCGGTCCGTCTCCGGCGGATTGTTGGTGCAGGATCGCGACAACGGCGTGCTCGACGAGAGCGCGATGAAGGTCGTCACCAAGCGCGCGCCGACCGAGGCGGAGATGGCGGATCTGCGCTTCGCCTGGCGAGTGTGCAAGCACGTCAAGTCGAACGCGATCGTCTATGTGAAGGACGGCGCGACAGTCGGCGTCGGCGCCGGCCAGATGTCGCGCGTCGATTCCTCGCGCATCGCCGCCCGCAAGGCCGAGGACGCGGCGCAGGCGGCCGGCCGCACTGAGCCGCTGACGAAGGGATCGGTCGTCGCCTCGGACGCGTTCTTTCCGTTCGCCGACGGCTTGCTCGCCGCCGTCGAAGCCGGCGCGACCGCAGTCATCCAACCCGGCGGCTCGATGCGCGACGCCGACGTGATCGCCGCCGCCGACGCAGCGGGCGTCGCGATGGTGTTCACGGGAATGCGCCACTTCCGACATTGAGAGCTGGAGCGCCCTCAACATATTCTTATTGGGGAACTGCAGGGATGCGCTATGTTCCAACACATGAGGCGAGAATTTAGCCAAAGTGTTGGAACAACATAATGGATGCGTTCTTTGTTGAGCTGAACTCCGACCAACGGCGAGAGGCGGTCAACGCACAGCAGCGTTTCCAGGCTTTGCGGAGCGCCATCGTCCGTCACAAGGCGTGTAGGGGCTCAATGGTCTGAACCCGCCATGGCGGGAGGAGGCGGCACAAGTGGCGGGAGATCTGAACGACCTCTCCGCAGTCGAAATCAATGGCCTATCATGGCATGAGAATGCTCCAGCCTTCGAGACGACAGCCATAGACGAGCGGGGCGAGCCGCTGAGGATTGTGACCTCCGACCCCCGCGTCTTTGCTGTTCACAAACTCTGGCTTGCGAAGCGCGCCGATCGCGAGCCGATCAAACGCAGGCGGGACTTGATGCAGGCGCAGTGCGTGGCGTCGTTGGTCGCGACCTACATGCCGCAGCTCGCCTTCGAGCCCGACCAGCTTCGTATGCTGCCGAGGCAGGTTGTTGAAGAAGCGAGACCGCTGTTTCAGGCCTTCGGCACAGGTTCAGATCGGACCGTCTGATAAATGGTCCGCTGCGACTGCGGGGATGCTCCACGCCGCTCCCATACCTTCCAAGTATGACCGCCAGCCTACAAAGTCTTTTTCAGGCGGCGATCCAGCGCCTAAATCCATATCACGCGAGCGATGGGAAGCCCCCAACGTCGAGGCGACGAGACGCCGCCCGAGGCGATGGCTTCCTAAAAGACGCGCTCATCAAGGAGTTGATCATGAACACGCCTGTTGTCTTGATCACCGGTGGACTGACCGGCATTGGCCGCGCCGCAGCCTTCGCGTTCGCCAAGAAGGGCGCCAAGGTCGTCGTCGCCGGCCGGCGCGACGAGGCTGGCAAGGCGCTCGCCAAGGAGCTGCGCTCGTTGGGCGCGGAGGCCGAGTTCATCAAGGCCGACGTCCGTAAGGAGGATGACGTCCGCAATATGGTCGAGAAGACCGTCGCGCGGTTTGGCCGCCTCGATGTCGCCGTGAACAACGCCGCCACCGAGGGCGCAGTCGGCCCGATCACCGACCAGACCGCGGAAAGCTTCGCCGCGACGTTCGACACCAATGTTCTCGGCGTGGTCCTCAGCATGAAGCACGAAGTCCTCGCCATGCAGGCCCAGGGGAGCGGGAACATCATCAACATCTCCTCGACCTACGGGCACGAGGGCGCGGCCAACGCCACGATCTATGTCGGCGCCAAGCACGCCGTCGAAGGCATCACCAAGTCGGCGGCGCTGGAACTCGCCAAGTCGGGAATTCGCGTGAACGCCGTCGCGCCGGGCCCCACGGACACGGGCATGCTGACCCGCTTCACCGGCACGGCGGAGAACAAAGCAGCCTTGGCGACGCAGGTTCCGTTGGGTCGACTCGGCCTCTCCGATGAAGTCGCCGACGGCATCGTGTTCATCGCGTCGCACGAAGCCCGATTCATCACGGGTCATATCCTCAACGTCGACGGCGGACACAGCGCCAACTGACCCTGCCGGGCGCGGAGACTGGCTCCGCGCCCGCTAAGAGCAGCTAAATTCGCACGTCCTCGAAGGCGCGCGCCCACATCGCGCAGATGCCGGAGCGCACGATGTCGGCGAGCGTGAACTCGATCACGGGCACCGGCAGGCGGCGCGCGGCGACGAGGTCGAGCACGACTTTGAGGCCGGAGGTCTGATCGAGATCGCACTGGCTGATGTCGCCGTTGATGACGACGCAGCAGTCCTCGCCGATACGGGTGAGAAACATCTTGATCTCGGCGGGCGTCGCATTCTGCGCCTCGTCGAGCAGGACGAAGGCGTTCTTCCAAGAGCGGCCGCGCATCACTTCGAACGGCGCCATCTCGATGTCGCCCTTCTTCAGCGCGATGTCGTAGGCGCCGGCGCCCATGCGCTCCTTGATCGCTTCGGTGACCGGAACCGTCCACGGCGCGAATTTCTCTTCGAGCGAACCGGGGAAGAATCCGAGCGAGCGTCCGCACGGGACGTTGGGGCGGGTGAGGATGATCTTGCGCACCTGGCCGGCGCGATAGAGGTCGGCGGCGTGGGTCGCTGCGATCCAAGTCTTGCCGGTGCCGGCGGGGCCGAGCACGATCACTTGCGGACTGCTGCGCAGCGCGTCGAGATAGTCGGCCTGATTGGCGTTGAGCGGCCGGATCGGCGGCGCGGCGCGCTCGGCGCGATGCTTCTCCTTGTAGAACGGAATGATTTCAGCCGTATCGGCCCCGCGAGGGTTGCGGCGTCTCTGCTTCTCGATACGCTTGCTCAATGACAAACTCCTCTGGCTGAAACGGCGCGCGCGAAACGGCCTGCGCGCGGCGCCCCTTGCGCGCGCGGGTCGGAAGCGTGGATGTTTGGAAAAGGGCGAAGAGGAAACGAGGGCGGGCGGCTACATTCCGCAACATCAAGACGCTTGCGCGATCGCCCATCGAGGCCTCGTCTCTAGCCTGTCTGATGCGGAGCATCGGTGATTCGTGCGACAGTTTCATTGCCGCTGCGCGGCCCAACGCTCCCAATGCAAGCAAGGTCTGCACACAGGGTTAACGCTTAGTTAACAGCCCAAGAAGGCGACCTATCGTGTGTTGCAATTGGTCAGAGGGATCCTCGTCCTGAGGCGCCGCGAGGCGGCCTCGAAGGACGTTCCAGGAGGTTTCCGAGGCCCCTTCTGGAGCATCCTTCGAGGCCTTTTGCTGCGCAAAAGGCGCCTCAGGAGGAGAGGTTGGGAAGTGGCGATTCCATCACGCCGCGGAAGGCTCTAACCGCGCAGGGCGCTGGCGAAGATGCGCGGCAGTTTCAGCCAGCTCGGCCTATGCTCGAAGGCTGTCAGCAGGCGGCCGACGACATGCTGCGTGCGGTTCGTCACGAACCAGGGCGGTCGCGGCAGCAGCGTCATCTCGCCGGCGAGGACGCTGCGGGGGAAGGGGCGGAACGGGCCGCGCACGATCGTCCGCTCCGGCTTGTCGAACAGCAGCGCGTTGTGCACGAAGCCGACGCCGCTTTGCACGTCGTCGAGCGTGTGGCCGGGGTACGCGCCCCACGGCACGCGCGCCATCAGAAAGCCGAGCCCGGCCCAGGCGTTGACGGCGATGCAGCCATAGCGCAACTCCGCCACGAGCTCGTCGAACCGGCGCTCGCCGATTTTCGCGATCGTGGCGGGATGAATAAGGATGTTCGCGCCGAGCGTGCCGCGCAGCCGCTCGTTGGCGTAGTGGATCGCCGCGCTGAGGAAGGCTTCCGGGTCGTCCTCCTGCAGGCGCCGAACGGCGATCGCGGGCGCGAAGACCTCGTTCGTCTCGAGCCAGCCGTCCGCGTCGCCGACCGAGGGGACGAATACGCAGAGGTCGCCGCCGCCACGCGCGATCGTCTCGGCTCTGGCGCCGTGGCCGGCGAAATCGGCCATGCGGCGGTGGGCGCCGGGATAGTACGGCGCTCGCGGCGGCGCCGCCTTCAACGCCTCTTCGATCCTGCGCAGCAAGGCGCCCGTCCGATCCCAACCCTCCGACACGATCAGCATCTGACAGGCGATGCAATTGAAGCCGTCGTTGTGGAGCTTCTGGGTCGCGATGTGCTCGGCCTGGAAGGCGATGTCCGCCTCGCTCCATGGGCCCGGAATGACGATGGTCGGGCAGACCGCGCCCAGTTCGGACGTGATGCGGCGCGGATTGCGCCGCGCTCCCTTCTGCTTGTTGCGGCGACCCTCTTCGCCGACGCCCCAGACGATCGCATCATGCGAGGCCTCGGCGCCGGTGATGTGGATTTCGTCGACGCCGGGATGCTCGCACAAATATTGCCCGACGTCGGCGCCGCCGCGAACGATGCGCAGCGCGCCGCGCACGATCAGCGGCCTCAGCGCGACGTCGAGCACGTCGATCAGATAGTCGTTGACCGGGTTCAGCTTCAGGATGGTCGCCTGGTGCTCGGCGAACAGCTTGTGGAGCGCGTCGAGCGGCGCGATCGCGGCGATGTTGCCGGCGCCGAGAACGAGCGCGATTCTGCCGGCGCGGGCCTCCGCCGGGGCGTCGTAAGCGCTGGCGGTGTTGCCCGCGAGATTGTCCCGCGTCACGCCGGGCTGCATCCACACCTCCGCCGAGACGCCGGAGAGGAGCAGCCGGTCCCATATCGAGGCCGGAAACACCGTGGCGGCGATCTGTCCCGTCGGCAACTCGCGCAGCGGCACTCCCCGCAGGAACGCCTTGTCGTCCATTTGGGTCAGCGTCTCGATCAAGGCGTTGCAGGCGGAGAGCAGCGCGTAGGGGCCCGAGAGCCATTCCTCGCCGGCGAGCGGTGAGCCCGGCGGAATCAGTTTCTTGCGCGCGGCGGTCGTCGCCCAGCTCTCGGCGACGCGCATCGTCGCGTCCTTGATCTCGTTGAGCAGCACGATGCGCTCGGGAACGCCGGTCCGGGCCCAGGCGTCCTTGCCGGCATTGAGATCGGCGATTGCCCGATCCAGGGCTCCGTGAGCTGAGGGCTCGATTGCGGCGAGTTGAGCCATGATCAACTTTCTCCCCCTCAATGGTTGCGGCTGGCGCCGGCCTCCAGGAGGCAGACGCTCGACAAGGCATTCTCCGACAGTTTCGAAACGAGCGCCGAGCCCGTGGAGCCGTTCCGACGACGGCGTGATCGAACGAGATCGTTTCCTCCCAGGGTTTTCGACCCTTTCGGAGCGTGGATTCGTTCACCGCAAGACCCTCGGAGTCAACGGCCCAGGGAGGTTTGCACGGACCGTCGCTCAATGTTGTCGATTGACGACGACAGATAACTCTGTATTATAGAGCACTCCATTCGAGGCGTATCATGTCCCTCCGCTCGTTGTCGCCAGTTCTGCTGTCGCCCTTCGCGATCGTTGGCGTCCTCGCGCTTTTGCTAGGCGCGATGCTCGCGGTTCCAGTGAGCGCGCCACTGCCGCTCGCCTCGATCCAGAGTGGGGCGATGGCGATCGACTACGAGGGGCTGCCGGACATCAGCCGCTTCCAGGCGCGCGACGGCACGTGGCTCGCCTACCGGTTCTATCCGGCGGCGAATGGCGCGGCCGACCGGCTCGCGATTCTCGCCCATGGTTCGTCGGCCTCGTCCGAGGAGATGCACGCGGTCGCTCGCGCGCTCGCCGCGGCCGGCGTTGCGGCGGTCGCGATCGACGCGCGCGGTCACGGCGCCTCGGGAACGCGCGGCGACATCGCCTAAGTAGAGCATCCCGTTCGGAAGGAGCGATTGCGATGATACTCCAAATCCTCAGCCACACGCCGGCTTGGGTGTGGTTGCTGCTTGCGTTTCTTCTCTACCGGGCCTTCGCGGCGACGAGGCCGCGCGACGTGTCGCCGCGGCGCGCGTTGATCGTTCCCATCGTCTTCTTCGTTTGGGGCGTCGCCAGCCTGCTCGGCGCGACGGACGGTATGGCGCTGAAGCTCACGGTGTTCCTCGCCGCGCTGCTCGCCGGCCTGGCATTGGGGGGCGTGCTGGCCTCGCTGTCGCCGACGCCGCGTCTGCGCTCCAGCGGCCTCATCGCGATGCCGGGCTCGCTCGCGCCGCTTGTTCTCATCGTCCTCGCCTTCGCCACGAAATACGCGGGCAACGTCGCCCTTGCTTTAGCGGCGGACGGAGCGGCGCGGACGGAGCTCTCGATCGCGATGGCTGCGATCGCCGGCATTTTCGCGGGCGCGTTCTGGGGCCGGACGCTCGGCCAGTTCCGGCGCGCCTTGCAGACCGACGGCAAGCCGGCGACGCTCGCGAGCTTAGCCAATCTCGTAATCGGGCAGGCGGCCGGCGGCGCCCCGGAGGCGCTCACATGAGCGAGGTCGGCGCGACGGGCCAATCAAGGCCGCAGAAGCTCGCCGCCGCCGCCCGCTTCGTCGTCTTCGAGTTCGGGCCGCTCGTCACGTTCTGGATTCTTTCGGCCGCCTTCGGCGTGAAGGTCGCCATCGTCGGCTCGATCCTCGTCATCGCGGCCGACGCGGCTTGGCGAACGGTGCGGGGCCTCGGCTTCACGCGCCTCTATCTGCTGACGAGCGGCCTGACCCTCGTTTTCGGCGGGATCGACCTGATGTCGGCGGCGCCCTTCATGCTCAAGTACGAGGCGGCGGTCACCAATGTCGCAACGGGAGCCGCCTTCGTCGTCGGCGCGCTCGGCAAGAAGCCGCTCATTCAGGAGGTCGCGGAGAAACGGCAGGGCGGCCAGCCCTTCCCCGGCGGGGCGGAGGTTCGGCGGTTCTTCCAACTCTTCACTCTGTTCTGGGCCGGCTATTTCTTCGTCAAGGCGGCCTTCTATCTCTGGACGGCTTGGACCTTCCCGCTGGCCGAGGCGATGGCGCTTCGTTCCGCGGTCGGCGGCGTCAGCCTCGCGGCGATGATTGCGCTGAGCGTGACGCAGGGTCGGCGGCTGTTCTTCCTGTGTCGCTGGCTCGGCCTTCTTCCGCCGCCCGAAGCGGCGAACACACTCGCGAGGGAGGCATGACGATCACCCCCGACGAAGCCGGCGCGATGCTCGCGGATGTGGATGCGATCATCGCCAAGGTCAAACTGTCTCGCCTCTATCGCCGGATCGGCGAGGTCACGGTGCTCTGGGGCGCAATCATGCTGCTTGAGCGTCTCGCCGGCATGGCCGCGCCGCGCTGGTGGCCGTGGTTGGGGGAGGCGGGGGACGCGTTGGGCGTCGCGGCGACGCTTCTGCTGTTGCTCCGCGGCCGCTCCTCGAGGGAAGCGCGAATCCCGCTGCGCCTGCTCGGCGCCTTCGCGCTGTTCTTCGCCTTCGGATTCCTCTGGAGCGACCTCGGCCGCTTCGGCCCGCGCGAACTCGCCATCTTCTGGCCGACGCTGTTCCTGTTCGGCTATGCGCTCGCCGGCTTGTGGTTCGGCGCCGTCTTCGTCGCTTTCGGCGTCGTCCTCTCCGGCCTCCTTCTGGCGGGATATTTCTGGGCGGGGCAGGCGTTCGATCTGTGGGGCGCCATCGTCAGCGGCGGCGGCTTCATCCTGTTCGGCCTCTGGATGCGGCGGGCGTAAGGCGATGGCGGCGCCCGACGAGACGATCCACCAGCCGGTCCGCTTGCGGATCATGGCGGCGCTGACGGCGCTGCGCCCGGACGACGAGGGGCTCGACTTCGCCCGATTGAAATCCGTGACCGGGGCGACCGACGGCAATCTCGGCGCCCATATCGACCATCTCGCCAAGGCGGGCTACGTCGAGGTCAGCAAGGCCTTCGTCGCCAAGCGGCCCCGCACGACGGTGCGCGCGAGCGCGGCGGGCCGCGCCGCCTTCGCGCGGCATGTCGCTTTCCTGCGCGAGATCCTCGCGAGTTCTTGACGGCGCGCCAGATCAATTTTCGGCCCCGGAACATCGGAAAGCGTCACGGATTCCTGCTATGAGGCGAGTCCGCCCTCGCTCGGGCCAGCGAGGGCGCATCGAAGGAGCAGGCGATGTCCGACGCGTTCCTCACCCATCTCCGCTCCGTCCTGAGCGAGATCGACGCGGCGGGCCTCACCAAGCGCGAGCGGCTGATCGCCAGCCCGCAGGGCGGCCGCATCCGCGTCGCGGGGCAGGGCGGCGAGCGCGAGATGGTCAATCTCTGCGCCAACAACTACCTCGGCCTCGCCGACCATCCCGAGATCGTCGCGGCGGCCAAGCGCGCGCTCGACGACTTCGGCTTCGGCATGGCGTCGGTGCGCTTCATCTGCGGCGCGCAGACTTTGCACCGCGAGCTCGAGCGGGCGATCGCCGCGCATCTCGGCAAGGACGACGCGATCCTGTTCGCCGCCTGCTTCGACGCCAACGGCGGAATCTTCGAGCCGCTGCTCGACGCTCAGGACGCCATCATCTCCGACGCTTTGAACCACGCCTCGATCATCGACGGCGTGCGCCTCAGCAAGGCGCGGCGCTACCGCTACGCCAATTCCGATATGAACGAGCTCGAAGCGCGCCTCAAGGAGGCCGACGCGGCGGGCGCGCGCTTCAAGCTGATCGCGACCGACGGCGTGTTCTCGATGGACGGCTATGTCGCGAACCTCCCCGCCATCTGTGATCTCGCCGAACGCTACGGCGCGCTGACGATGGTCGACGATTGCCACGCGACCGGCCACCTCGGCGCGAACGGCCGCGGAACGCCGGCGTTGACCGGCGCGGGCGGGCGCGTCGACATCGTCACCGGCACCTTCGGCAAGAGCCTGGGCGGCGCGATGGGCGGCTTCGTCGCCGCCGCGCAGCCGATCGTCGATCTGCTGCGCCAGCGCGCGCGGCCCTATCTCTTCTCCAACTCTCTCGCCCCGCCGGTGGTGGGCGGCTCGCTGAAGGCGCTCGAAATCGCGATCGCGGCGGACGACCGGCGGGCGCTGCTCGCCCGCCATGCGACGCGCTTTCGCGCTGGTCTGGCGAAGGCCGGCTTTTCGCTGCCGCCGGGCGAGACGCCGATCATCCCGGTCATGCTGCATGACGCGCGCCGCGCGCAGGACATGGCCGCGGCGCTCGATCAGCGCGGCGTCTACGTCGCCGGCTTCTTCTATCCCGTCGTGCCGCAGGGCGCGGCGCGCATCCGCACGCAGCTCTCCGCCGCACTCAGCGAAGCTGACGTCGAATTCGCTGTAGGCGCGTTCGAGGACGCCGGCCGCGCGATCGGGGCGATCTAGACATTGAGCGCCGCGCGGGAGGTCCCTTCGCGCGGCGCGGTTGCCGAATTGGAGCCGTCGGACCGTCATTGCGAGGAGCGCAGCGACGAAGCAATCCATTCCTCCGCTTCGTCGGCGCCGCTGGATTGCTTCGCTGCGCTCGCAATGACGGGGACGGGTCAGACAAAACGCGAAAAGCTTTAGGAGACGCCGCGATGAAAGCTCTGATGAAAGCGAAAGCGGAGCCCGGCCTTTGGCTGACCGATCAGCCGCCGCCGGCGATCGGGCCGGACGACGTGCTGGTCAAAGTGCACAAGACCGGCATCTGCGGCACCGATGTCCACATATTCAATTGGGACGAGTGGGCGCAAAAGACAATTCCGGTGCCGATGATCGTCGGCCATGAATACTCCGGCGAGATCGCCGAAATCGGCGCCAATGTGCGCGGCCTCTCGGTCGGCCAGCGCGTCTCGGGCGAAGGCCATGTGATCGGCATGAACAGCCGCGCCGCGCGCGGCGGGCGCTTTCACATGGATCCGCAGACGCGCGGCATCGGCGTCAACATCCCCGGCGCCTTCGCCGAATATCTCCGCATTCCCGCCTTCAACATCGTCCCGCTGCCGGACGACATCGACGACGAGCTCGGCGCCATCCTCGATCCGCTCGGCAACGCCGTGCACACCGCGCTCGCCTTCGATCTCGTCGGCGAGGACGTGCTGATCGCCGGCGCGGGGCCGATCGGCATCATGGCCGGCGCGGTGGCGCGCCATGTCGGGGCGCGCCACGTCGTCATCACGGACGTCAATCCGACGCGCCTCGCCCTCGCGGCGGAGGTCGCCGACATCGTGCCGGTCGATGTCGGCAAGGAGGACCTCGGCGACGTGATGGCGCGGCTCGGCATGAAGGAAGGCTTCGACATCGGCCTCGAAATGAGCGGCGCGCCGGCCGCATTCGATCAGATGGTCGATCACATCGTGATGGGCGGCCACATCGCGATTCTGGGCATCCCGGCGCGTCCTGCGCCGGTCGACTGGACCAAGATCGTCTTCAAGCTGCTGACCATCAGAGGCATCTATGGGCGCGAGATGTTCGAGACCTGGCACAAGATGATCGCCATGCTGCAGAGCGGGCTCGACGTGCGCAAGGTGATCACGCACCGCCTGCCGGCGAGCGAATTCGCGCGCGGCTTCGACATCATGCGTTCTGGCCAGTCCGGCAAGATCGTGCTGGATTGGACGGCGTTCGGCGAGACGCCTTGAAGCAAACCAACGACGTCATTGCGCGGCGCCAACGACGTGAGGAGGCGGGATTGGAACATCTCACGGTGCAGGCGAACGGCTGCGCGTTCCGTGTCGCGCGCGCCGGGCGAGGGCGCCCGCTGCTGCTCTTGCACGGCTGGCCCGAGTTCTGGCTCACCTGGGAGCCGGTGATGACCAGGCTCGCGGGCCGTTTTCAACTTATCGCGCCGGATCTGCGCGGCTTCGGCGACAGCGAGAAGCCGGCGGGGCCGTTCGGCCCGCAGGATCACGCGGCGGACATGCTCGCTTTGCTCGATGCGCTTGGCCTCGCGCGCGTCGGCGTGATCGGCCATGACGTCGGCGGTGCGGCGATGCAGCCGCTCGCGCGCATGGCGCCGGATCGTCTCTCCGGCCTGTTCTTTTTCGATTTCGTCTATCCCGGCGTCGGCCGACGGATGGGCGAGCCCGAACGGCTCAACGAAATCTGGTATCAGTCGTTCAATCAGATGGCGTTCGCGCCGGCGCTGGTCGGCGCGACGCGCGAGACGTGCCGGGCCTACATCGGCCATTTCCTGCGCCATTGGTCGCACCGCAAGGACGCCTTCGACGACGTGCTCGAGGCCTTCGTCGACAATTTCCTGAAAGCCGGCAATCTCGCCGGCGGCTTCGCTCACTATCGCGCCTCGCACGCGCCGCGCGTCGCGATGATGAAGGGCGCGGCGCCGCCCCTGCCGCCGATCGACACGCCGACCTGCGTGCGCTGGGCGGAATGCGATCCGCTGTTTCCTTACGTTTGGACTGACCGGCTCGGCGAGACCTTCGCCAACCTCGATCTCGATCTCTTTCCCGGCGTCGGCCATTTCCCCCATCGCGAGGACCCCGAGCGTGCGGCCGGGGAGATATCCGATTTCTTCGAGCGGCTCGGCTGAGCCGCGCGGCCATGCCCACTCCCATTGTTCGCCGGCTCGCCCCCGCCGACGCCGAGGCGGCGGTAGCCGTCATCCGCGCCGCCTTCGCCGCGCAAACCCTCAAAACCGATCCGCCTTCTTCCGCGCTGCGCGAGACGGCGACGAGCGTCGGCGCGCATCTGGCTGAGCATGGGGGCGCGGGCGCTGAAGGGGAGGCGGGTCTCGTCGGGCTGCTGCTCTGGGCGGAGCGCGACGGCGGCCTTTATCTCGGCCGCCTCGCCGTTCTGCCGCAATGGCGCGGACGCGGCCTCGCGCGCGCCCTGATCGCCGAAGCGGAAGCCGAGGCGCGCCGGCGCGCTCTGCCGCGCCTGCACCTACGCGTGCGCCTCGCCTTGGGCGACAACCGCCGGCTTTTTTCCACTCTCGGATTTCAATCGATCGGCGAGGGCGCGCATCCCGGCTACGCCGAGCCGACGTTCGCGATGATGGAGAAGGCTTTGGCGTAGCGCTGCTCGCTATGCCCTCGCCACGTCATTGCGAGGAGGGGAGCGACGAAGCAATCCATGCATCCGCTTGCATCGTCGGCGCCATTGGATTGCTTCGCTTACGCTCGCAATGACGGCGCCAACGCGGACCTAGACTTTTCGCCGGCGCGACTTCGCGAAGGTGTCGAACGCGACGGCCAGCACGATGATGGCGCCGATGACGATTTGCTGGACGTAGGCGTTCACGTTCATCAGCACCAGTCCATTGATGAGAACGCCGATGAGGATGGTGCCGATCACGGTGCCGAATATGGTCCCGGAGCCGCCAAACAGGCTGGTGCCCCCGATGACGACCGAGGCGATGACTGTCAGCTCGTAGCCGGTTCCCGCGACCGCCTCCGCCGAATTGAGCCGCGCCGACAATACGAAGGCGCTGAGGCCGGCGAAGAAGCCCATGATCACATAGACGCTGGCGATGACGCGGTTGACGTTGAGGCCGGACAATCGCGCCGCCTCGGAATTGCCGCCGACCGCGTAGACCTGGCGTCCATAGCGCGTGTAGCCGAGCGCGACATGCGCCAGGACCGCGGCGATCAAGAAAATGATGACCGGGACCGGCACCGGCCCGACCTTGCCCTGGCCCCACCAGGCGAAGGACGGCTCGAAGCCCGAGATCGGTCCGCCGGCGGCGAACAGCAGCGCGGCGCCGCGAAACGCCGACATGCCGCCGAGCGTCACGACGAATGGTGGAACCTTGAGGCGCGTTATCGCCAGACCCTGGATGGCGCCGCCGAGCAGGCCGACCGCGATCGCAGCGAGCGCGGCCAATTCCCAGCCGTAGCCAACCCCGCCTTCGCCGACCGTGAAGCGGTTCTGCAATCCGCCTTTGGCGACCGCCGCCGCGACCAGCCCGGCGAAGGCGAGCAGCGAGCCGATCGAAAGATCGATGCCGGCGGTCAAGATGACGAAGGTCATGCCGATCGCCAGCAGGCCTGTGATCGAGACCTGCCGCATGACGTTGAAGAGATTGATCGAGGAGAGAAACCTCGGCTCCATGATCGCAAACAGGATCATCAAGGCGACGAGGAAGATCGAGGGCGCGAACCGAGCCGCGAATCCGAGAACGTCTGCGCCTTTGGCGGCGTCGGCTTGAACGGCCTTCGTGTCGGTCATGGCTTGGCCTCAATGGGTCGTGGGAAGGCGATCGGGTCGGGTTTCGTGGAAGGTCATCATCGACATCAGAATCTCCTGCGTCGCCGCGCCGCGCTCGATCTCGCCGGTCACGCGGCCCTCGCGCATGGTGACGATGCGGTCGCAGACCGAGAGGATCTCCGGCAACTCCGAGGATATGACGATGACCGCGATGCCCGACTTCGCCATTTCGATGAGAAGGTTGTGCACCTCGACCTTCGAACCGATGTCGATCCCCCGGGTCGGTTCGTCGACGATCAGGATCTTCGGCCGCAACGCAAGCCAGCGAGCGAGGACGATCTTCTGTTGATTGCCGCCTGAAAGGTCGCCGACCGCTTGATCGCGGCTCGCCATGCGGATGCGCAGGCGCTGCCGGTAGTCGTCGACGAGCTTGTTCTCCTTGCGCTCGTCGATGAACATCCCGAGGCGGCTGATCTGATCGTGCGCGGCGATCGTTATGTTGGTGCGGATCGCCAGTCTGAGGAACAGGGCCTGCTTCTTGCGATCCTCGGGCACCAGCCCGACGCCGTGTTTCATGGCGTCTTGCGGACCCTGGAACGACACGACTTCGCCCTCGATCTTGATGACGCCGTGGTCGAACGCGTCGGCGCCGAAGATCGCGCGCGCGGTCTCGGTGCGGCCGGCGCCGACGAGGCCGGCGAGCCCGAGAATTTCGCCCTTGTGCGCGCGAAGCGAGACATCGACCAGTTCGATGGCGTGCGGGTCCTGCGCGGTGCGCCGTCGCGTCAGGCCTTCGACTTCCAACGCCACCGGCCCGGGCTCGGCGAGCGGACGCGCGCCGTAAAGCGCGCTGACGTCGCGTCCCACCATCATGCGGATGATCGCTTCCACGTTCGTCGCCGCGACCTTGCCCGCGCCGACGAACCGCCCGTCGCGCAGAACGGTGTAGGCGTCGCACAGACGAAACACCTCTTCGAGCCGATGGGTGACGAAAATGATCGACAAGCCCTCCGCCTTCAGCGCGCGGATGATGCCGGCGAGATTGGCGACCTCCGCCTCGCTGAGCGCCGAGGTCGGCTCGTCCATCACGATCAGGCGCGAGCGCATCGACAGCGCCCGCGCGATCTCGACGAGCTGTTGCTCGGCCACCGAGAGATCGCGCACCAGGGTCATCGGATCGCGCTTGAGGCCGATCTTCTCGGTGATCGCTTGCGTCTGCGCGACGAGCTTGCGCCAACTGACGAAGATTTTCGTGCCCGGCTCGCGGCCGATGAAGACGTTCTCGGCGATCGTCATGTTCGGGGCGAGGGTGAACTCCTGATAGATCGTGGCGACGCCGGCGCGCTGCGCGTCGTGCGGCGAAGTGAAATTCGCGGGGCGGCCGAACAGTTCGATCGCGCCGCTGTCGGCCGGCTGCGCGCCGGAGAGGATCTTCAGCAGCGTCGATTTGCCGGCGCCGTTTTCGCCCAGCAGAGCGTGAATCTCGCCTTCGCGGACTTCGAGATGAACGTCCTCGAGCGCGCGCACGCCCGGGAAGCTCTTGCTGACGCCGGTCATCTTGAGGGCGTGCCGCTGGCGCGCGTCGGAGCTGGGAGCCGTGTCGGCGATCATGAAACGTCCATGCGTTGGAAGGCGCGACGAGAAGTCGCCGTCCGAAGCCGAAGGACGCACAAGCACGCCTCCCCGGCCTCGAGCCGCACGGGACGCCGGTCACGCGAGACGCGCGACAGACGTCCGCGGCGCATCAGCGCGGAGGTTACTTCACCTCGTCGAGACGCTCGGCCTCTTTGAGGTTCGCCTTGGTGATCGCGACGGGGGTCAGCAGAGTGATCTGCTGAGCAGGCTTCTTGCCGGACTTGATGTAGTCCGCGAGGATCTGAACCCCGAGCGAACTCTGTTTGGCGGGGAACTGCTCGATCGTCGCCGTCAAGCCGCCGTCGCGCACCTGCGCCAACGCCTCGGGCAGCGCGTCGAAGCCGATGATGGCGATGCCCTTCAGGTTGCGCGCCTTCACGGCCTCCACGGCGCCCAGCGCCATATCGTCGTTGGCGGCGACGATAACTTGCGGCGGATTGGCCATTCCCGCCAGCGCGGCCTCGGTGACGGTCAGACCCCTGGCGCGATCGAAGCCGGCGGTTTGCTCGAACACGATCTTGTACTTGTCGCCGGCCTTGTCCAGCACGTTGTGGAGGCCCTTGTTGCGGTCGATCGCGGGGCTTGCGCCCGACTGCCCCTGCAGATTCACGATCGTCGCGCCGTTCGGAAAGAGCTGCACGACGAGATTGCCTTGCGCCTCGCCGCCCTTGACGTTGTCGGCGCCGACATGGCCGAGGATGCCCGTGACGGAGGGCACGCGGCGGTCGACGGTGACGACCGGCACCTTGGCGTCGACGGCTTCCTGCAGCGCCGGCGCCATGGCGTCGACTTCGTTCGGGCTGAGGATGATGCCCTTGACCCCCTTGGTGAGCGCGGCCTCGATGTCGGCGGTCTGCTTGGGCGAGGACACCTGTCCGTCGCTCTCGATCACCGTGAAGCCCTGCTTTTCTCCCTCGGCCTTGAAGGCGTTCATCATGTGAACAAAGAACGGAAAAGTAAGCCCGGGCACCGAGGCAAGAATTGTGGGCTTGTCTTCGGCGAAGCTCGGGGTCGCGACAGCCAAAGCGATCAGGCTCGCGACCGCAATGCGGCGGCTCATGCGCATGGTATCCTCCCAATTTTGTTGCCGGATTTCCGGATTTAGTTGTTGAACGCGATGCTGAAGCAATCGCTGTTCATGGATAGATTAGCAGCGGGGCCGCTGACATGTAAGCCACATTCGGCGAGCCCGCGCGCGACGGCGCGCGTTCCCGTCTCTTCGCCGGCGGAGAGGGCGTGACGGGGCCAATGCGGCAATTGGGATGAGAAGCGAAGCGGCCTTCGAGCCGCCTCTTACGTCGCGGCCGGCTTATCCCGGCCGCAGCGCCTTACTGCGCCGAGGCCTTCGCCTTGGCGTCGGCGCGCAACGAGGCGAGACGCACCGGATCGGCTGAGGCTTGTGGCCCGGGCGCGTCGAGCGAGGCCGAGCGGCGCGGCGGCAGCGGGACGTCGGTCGGGATCGGCTGTTCGGGTTCGAAGACGCGGATCGCCTCGGCGCTGTTGTCGCCGCCGCCGCCGCCGAACCACTTTCTGACCCCGCCGACGAAGCCGAGCGGGGAGGACGCCGAGCTGGCCTGCGAGGTCTTCGTCATGGTCGCAGCGACAGCCGGGGGCGCAGGCGCGTGGCCGGAGGCGGAGACCGTCGCATTCGCGTCCGCGACCTTGACGACGGCCGGGAGCGGCTTGCCGTTGTTGTCGAGCGCAATCTCGGTCGGGCCGTTCACGAGCGCCTCGGGGCGGCTCGAATCGTCGCGGCCGGCGAAAACCTTGTTCTGGCCGCCGTCCTCGTAAACGAGGCGGATCGGCTTGACGCCTTGGGCGACCAGCGCCGCGACCGCGGCCTCGTCGGTCGCCTCCTTGGCGGCGACGTCGGCCTCGATCTGATCGTCGCGATGCAGCGTCGGGCAGGCCTGCGACGCGTCGACGTCGTGGTCGGCGTGCGCGCCGAACACATAATGCTTGCCGCAGACCAGGACCGGCGTCTCGGTCTTCGCCACCTCGAAATGGTCGGAGCCGTTCTTCAGCTCCTTCCAGAAGGCGATGTTGGGGTCGAGCCGGTGCTTGGCGAGATTCTCCGCCGTCATGCGGAAGGGATAGGACTGCATCTGGATGGCGCGCTGGCCGCCTCGGAAGGCTTCACGCGCGAGCGCGTAAATCTCTGCGATCTGCTCGTCGGTCATCGAGAAGCAGCCGGCCGACGAGCAAATGCCGTGGACCATGATGTCGCCACCGGTGCGACCCAGCGCGCGATCGTAGGCGTTGGGATAGCCGACGTTGATCGCGAGGTAATAGTGCGAGTTGGGATTCATCTGCCCGGGCGCGATCGTGTAGAAGCCCTCGGGCACCTGCCGATCGCCCTCCCTGACCTTGGGCCCGAGTTGGCCCGACCAGCGGCACATCGGATAGGTCTTGAGCAGCGCGTACTGCCCGTCCGACTTCATCTTCCAGACTTCGAACTCGGCTTCCTGCTTGTAGGTGCGGATGACGATCGGCGCCGACGGAGTCGTTCCGATCTTGTCCATCAAGGCGAGCGTCTTTTCCGGGATCGGCGCTTCCGCGCGAGCGTTGCTGGTGGGCTCGAGCGCGTCGTCGCAAGCCGTGACGAGCGCGCCAGCGGAAACCGCGAAGGCCAGCGCAATGAGCCGCTTTCTCCAAGGAGTTAAAATCATTGATCCTCAACCCACCCAGGACTCGCATAGCGGATCGCGGGCATTATGTCCATTGAGACCCATTAAACCGGCTTAACCTTTCCGCTGTCTTAAGCGGGCGAGGTCGGCGCGGATTTTCAGAGTTTGCGGCCCATCGCGAGGAATTTCGCCGCTCTCGATTCGCGCATTTCCTCGCGCGACAGATTGCCCAGCGAGTTCGAGCGCCGCGCCGATCGCGCGGCCCGCGGCGGCGACCGCCGCCTCCGGATCGCGGTGCGCTCCGCCGATCGGCTCGGGCACGATCGTGTCGATGATCCCGAACTTCAGCAGGTCCTGCGCAGTGATCTTCATGCTGGTCGCCGCGTCCTGCGCGCGCGAGGAATCGCGCCAGAGGATCGAAGCGGCCGCCTCGGGCGAAGCGACGGTGTAGATCGAATGCTCGAGCATCAGCACCTTGTTGCAGGCCGCGATCGCCAAGGCGCCGCCCGAGCCGCCCTCGCCGACGATCACCGCGACGTTGGGAACGCCGAGCGCGAGGCTCGCGTCGGTCGCGCGGGCGATCGCCTCGGCCTGGCCGCGCTCCTCGGCGTCGACCCCGGGCCAGGCGCCGGCGGTGTCGACCAGCGAGACGACCGGGAGATCGAAGCGGTCCGCCAGCTCCATCAGACGGGCGGCTTTGCGATAGCCTTCGGGCCGCGCCATGCCGAAATTGTGACGCAGGCGGCTCTCGGTGTCGTCGCCCTTCTCGTGGCCGATGATGCAGATCGACCGGCCGCGAAAGCGTCCGAGTCCGCCGAGGATCGCCGCATCGTCGCCGAATTTCCGGTCGCCGGCGAGTGGCGTGAAGTCCTCGACGAGGCCTTTCACGTAATCCTTGAAATGAGGCCGCCCCTGCACCCGGGCCACCTGCGTCTTCTGCCAGGGCGTCAGGGAGGCGTAGAGCTCCGCCAGCAGCTTGGCGGACTTCGCCTCGAGTTTGGCGACCTCCTCGCCGAGGGCGGGGGAATCCCCCTTCGCGGCCAGCGCGCGGATCTCGTCGATGCGCGCGTCGATGTCGGCCACCGGGGTTTCGAAACTCAAATACGTGCGCATAAGACCTGCAATAAACGCCCCAGCAAAGGCGCGCGAAACTGGCGATAAGCGGGCACGAAGTCAAGGCGGCGGGGGCTGGGCCCGCAGAGGGACGACCGGCGTTCGGCTTCGGCCCGCAGCGGCGCCAAAGCAAAATCCTCGCCGCTTCTGTGGCAGCGCCGCCACGGGCATCAGCCAAATGCGATCATGGCGACATTGCGGCTTCAATCCCGCCAGTGTTCGCGCTATGAAGGCGTTCGCGTCGAACCGGCGCAGATAAGGACATTGGCTTCTTGACCCGTTCGCACCTTCATCCCTTTGCCAATGTCGGCGCCATTGGCGCCGTTTTGGCCTTAACGGTTGCGGCGCATGCGGCCGATTTGGGAGAGAAGCCGCTCCCGCCCAGTCCGCCGCCGCCGGCGCTTCCCACGCTTTCGCATTGGGCGGGCTTCTACGCAGGGGCCACCTACGGAGCGGGCTATTCCTCGGTCAAGTCGAGCCAGCTTGGATCCTCGACGGCCTCCGTCTGGGGGCAATCGGCCGGCGCGCTCGTCGGCTACAACTTTCAGTATGGCCCGTTCGTCTTCGGGCCTGAAGGCGATTTCGACTGGCACATTCTGCGCCCCATCAACAATGGGGGTCCCGGGCTCGGGGCGAGCGTCAACGACACGCTCGAGACCTTCCGACTGCGCGCCCGCGTGGGCTACGACATGGGGCAGTTCCTCCCCTTCGTGGCCGCCGGCGTCGCGTCCGCCAAAGTCTACGAATACAGCTATCCCTGGCCGTATCTCGATCAGGGACAATCGCGCCAGGAAACCGGCCTGACGCTCGGCGCCGGCCTCGATTACCGATTCGCCGCGCCCTTCATCGGCCCCGTCACGGTTCGCGGCGAGTATATTTACGATACGTATCCGAGCCAGACGTTCACGATCGGCAGCGGGCCGATCCGCGCGCAAACGTCCGAGCAATTCTTTCGCATCGGCATCATCAGCTATCCCGACGAAAACTGGCGCCCGCAGGCGTCCCCCGACTTCACGCCGGATTGGTCGGGCCCGTACGGCGGCCTCCTCGCCGGCGATCTCTGGAGCCGTCAGCACACGTCCCTCAACGGCGTGTCGACCGATTTCGACGCCAACGGCGGCGAGGTGGGTATTTTCACCGGCCGCAACTTCATGTTCGGCCCGTGGATGGTCGGCTACGAAGGCGCGGCGCTGGCGTCCAACTCGTCGGGCAACGGACCGCAACCGGGCATCGCCCAAACCAGCTTCCGCAACTATTTCGAAGCGGATCTGCGCGGGCGCGCCGGCTACGCGTTCGGCCGGTTCCTGCCCTATGTCACGGTCGGCGGCGACTGGGGGCGTAGCGAGCAGTCGGATTTGGCGACGGGCTCCTTCCGCGGCCGCGTCTACACCGACAACATCACTGCCGGCGGCGGCGTCGAATACGCCCTCACCGATCGCTGGGCGGCGCGCGTAGAATATCTGTTCGCCTCGCAGGTCGGAACGACCAACACCCAGCTCGACGACCAGAACCTCAGGCAGTCACGCTTCGCCCAGACGGCGCGGGTGGGTCTGGCGTATTATTTCCACTAAGCGCGTGGTCGTCATGACCGGGCTTGTCCCGGTCATCCACGCCGTGGGACCCCGACAAAGCTTGCCCGAAGAGCCGCACGGTCGGCGACGAGCCGTCCGCAGCCTTTTGTCCGTGCTGCACTCACGTGGATGACCGGGACAAGCCCGGTCATGACGCGGAGTGCGCTGGTGTCTGGCGAGCGCGGGAGCTAGAGCTTTCTGCAGTTTGTTTGACGCGCCTCTCCCTCTCCCCGCGCGCGGGGAGAAGGGACGGGTCCGCGCTGCTTCAACCAGAAAGCAAAACGCTCTAGGCTCAGCGCAGAACGCTCTACCGCGGCGGGATGATCGTCATCACGAGCCGGACTGGCGCGAAGGTGCGGCCCCACGCGGTATGGGCGAGACTGATCTCGCTGCGCGAGGTGGCCGGCGTGACGTATCGAGCGGTCGCAGCGAGGCAGTCCGTGTCTGTGGCGGCGCAGATCGACATCAAGCCGTGCGCGGCGAGCCTCTCGGGCGTGACCCAAAGCCGGCGCGAATAGTCCAGGCTTTCGAAGCTGTGGGGATGATCGGGGCTGTAGAACGCGACCGCGTCCCCATAGGCGTAGGACCCGCCGACATAAGCGAGCGGGAGCCCTGTCTTTTCGCGCCAGAGTTGGGTCGCGGCCGCCGCCATCTCGATGCGGGGATCGATGACCTTCGGATTGTCGCTGAGCCAAACCCAGTTCGCGCCGACGGCGCCCGCGAGCGGGACGGCGGCAATCATCGCCGCGACCGCAAAGCGCAAAGCGAAGCGCTCGACGCGGGCGACGTTTCGCCGCCCCAGCGCCTCGATGGCGAGCAACGGCACGAGGCTGAAGGTGCCCTGCAGCATCGGCGTGACGAGTTTCGACTGGAAGGCGAGACACGCCGCGAGGCTGAGGACGAGCGGCGCAAGCGCGAGGATCGCGATCACCTGAATCCGCGGATCGGAGAGGCGCGTGCGGACAATCGAGACGGCCTCGCGCGGCGAGAGCTTCGCGGCGTAGAGAAGGAGCGCGATCGCAAGCGCGTTTTCGGCGACGGCGCCGAGCAGGGTGGTGATGGCGTTATGGAACGCCGCGGCATAGCCGAGATGCGAAACTTGGCCGAAGTAGCGCAGCGGCGGCGCGCCGTTGGCGACGAGCCATGCGACGTGCGGCGCGAACAGCGCGAGGGCGACCGTGAGCGAAAGATAGGGGCGGATCGAGCCGAAATAGGCTTTGCGCGCAGGGTGTCGCACCGCGGCGAGAAAGCAGGTGGCCCAGAGAATGAGCGCATAATATTTCGAAAGGATCGCCGCGGCCAGCATGAGGCCGAGCCAGACCGCGTCGAGCTTCTTGGGCGTCTCGATCGACCGGACAAAGAAATACAGCGTCCAAGGCCAGACGGAGACGAAGATGATGTTCGCGTTGAAGCCGTAGCCCATCACCGTATAGAAGGGCGTCGCAAGCAGCAGCGCCGTTGCGGCGGTGCGCGCGGGGCGGGGCGCGAAAAGGCCGATCAGAAGCCAGGCGCCCCAAAGCCCGATCGTGCAATTGAGCGCAGACAACAGCCCGAACGCCCAGTTGGTGTGCGGGAATACGAGGAACCAGGCGCCGCAGATCCAGGCCCAAAACGGCGGATGCTGATTGTAGCCGAGTTGGAATTCCTTACCCCAGGCGTAGGCTTCCGCCATGCTCTGGTTGATGGCGGACGGGGATTCCGAAATTGCGAAATACAGCGCCCATACCGCAGCAAAGAGCAGGAATAGCGCCGCCGTTCCGCCCTTTCCCCAGAGAAAATCGGCGGCTTCAATCGTTTCCGAAGTCGGCGTCGCCGACAAAACCCGACCTTGCGTCGCAGCACTCACCCAAACGCCCTTTCGCCAAAACGCAGCCCGCCGCATCTGGCTGAGGATTGTGTCGAGCCGGCGGCGGCGCCGTTAGATTTCGAGCTTCGGCTCGGCTGACTGGCGGCGTTGCCGCGCCCGGTCTACAGGTTCAGCCCGAAGTTCGCGCCGATGGCCTCGATGCCAGGATTGGACTGCCCGAGACCGGCATTGGAGCGATGCTCGACGAAGACCGAGATGCGCCAGTTGTTCTTTTGCACGAGGCCAAGCTCGATCTGCGTGCGGAATTCGATCGGATCGCCGAGGCTGAGCGGGCCCGGATGGTAATAGCCCGGCATGAAGCTCATGCCGGCGAAGACAGCCTGACGATCGTTGATCGCCCAATATTTTTCGAAATCGACGCCCGCCCCGGCCCAGAAGTCGCCGCGAACCGATTCGGAGACGCCGATCCTCGGCCGGAACTGCCACCAGGAGAGGCCGCCGTAAATGTAATCGGCGTGAATGTCGGGATACACCGCCTGCCACTTGGTGAGATGCATGAGCTCCGAACCGCCCATCATCGCGTACGAATCGGAGTTGAGCTCCGTCAGGGATTTCTGATCGATCGATTGCGGCGCCGCGAGAAGGCCGCCGAATACTCCGAGAAGAACGAATATCGGCGTCGCGACCATCCTGATGCCCCTCGATCAGAACACGTTCGAAAATTCGACGCTGAGCGAATCGCGGCTCACGAAGCTTTTTGCGGAGACGCTCGGCGCCGACGCTCAACGCTTCATTAACCCCCACTGCGCCGTATGCCCCACCAGGTCCGTCCGCAAGCCAAGCGGCGGGAGACCCTGAGTCCGTTCCTATTCAATTGGCGGCGCGTTTACAAGTCGGCGCGAGCACCTCGAAATCATCGAGACTATCGCAGACTCCGCGTAATCCTTGTGGCTTGTCGAATAGAACAGGGAATGATTTTCGACGACTGCGGCTTCGGGCTCTGGAATGACGCTTCGAAATGGGGAAGGTGGAGGCGCATGGGGCATCGCGCCGACGGCTAGCCGACAGGAGGTCAGCGCGCTGAAGATTCGACCGGGAAGCGGCCTCCGTTCCGTAAGGCCCCTCTCTCGCATAGGGCGTCGAAAGACCGCCCTAACTGTTTCACCAAGCAGCAGGCCGCCAGAAAGGATCACGCGTCCGAGTCGATTTCCGAATTGAAGGCGAGGGACCCGCGCCGCAGAAGGCCGAGTTCCTCGACTTTCTTGAGTGCGGCTTCAACTGCCTCTTGACGGTCCTGAGACCTAAAAAAGTCTTCGCCGAAAAATCCGACGGTTACAGAATAGGAGTCGGTCGCCAACTCGTGGACGTAAACTTTGAGCGGATGTTCGCGCATCTCCTGTTCGATCAGATCCATGATCTCGACGACTTCAGGCTTATGGTCTTCGGTCGCCCGGTAGCCCAGCCACGCCCGCATGCCCGGAGTGATGGGGACGTTGATCGACGATTGCGGGGTCGCCTCGAGCGCTTGGCGGAGGATCGCGACGATTTCGTCATTCACGCTGCGCGAATTCTTCGCGGCGCGCGCTTCGATTTGCTGCTTCAGGCCCATCGGAACCCGAACGTTCACCTTATCGAATGTTTCTTCCATGTCGCCCCCCTCCCCATGCGGTATAGTACCTTACGATGCGGTATAGTGCGCCTTACTCGACAGGCGATGCAAGTTGAAAATAGCGACGAAATCCAATGGATTAGCGGTGTCGAAGGAGACCTCGCGGACCCATCCGCTCGCCCCGTGCGAGGCGCAAAATGCCGCCGGTTGCGACTGGCGGGAATAGCCCGCTGAGAGCGCACGCCGTTGTGCCGCGAAACGAGACGCCGTTCGCTTCCTGGAGGACGAATGGCGCGCCCGGAGAGGCTTGAACTCCCAACCCTCGGTTTCGAAGACCGATACTCTATCCAGTTGAGCTACGGGCGCGTGCCGCTCGCATAGCACGGCTCGGCCGCCGCTTGAAGCCTCGTCTAAGCCTTCGTTGATTTGCCATTGGAAAGACCGCATAGTGCCGTTAAAGCGCGCGCGACGAAGCGCCTCATGACAGGGACGGGTAGTATGAAAGACAAGGGTGAAGCAGCGCAGGACAAGCACGGCAAACGTCGCCTGCGTTCTACGCAATGGTTCGACAATCCCGACAATCCCGGCATGACGGCGCTCTACATCGAGCGTTATCTCAATTTCGGGCTGACGCCTGCGGAACTGCGTTCGGGCAAGCCGATCATCGGCATCGCACAGACCGGGTCGGACCTGTCGCCCTGCAACCGTCACCACCTCGACCTCGCCAAGCGCGTACGCGACGGCATCATTGCGGCGGGCGGCGTGCCGTTCGAGTTTCCGGTTCATCCGATCCAGGAGACCGGCAAGCGTCCCACCGCCGCGCTCGACCGCAACCTCGCCTATCTCGGCCTCGTCGAAGTCCTGATGGGCTATTTCATCGACGGCGTCGTCCTCACCACGGGCTGCGACAAGACGACGCCGGCCTGCATCATGGCGGCGGCGACGGTGAACATTCCGGCGATCGTTCTGTCGGGCGGCCCGATGAACAACGGCTGGCACCACGGCGAGCGCACCGGCTCGGGGACCATCGTCTGGCGCGCCCGCTCCGAACTCGCCGAAGGCAAGATCGACTACGAGCAGTTCATGGAGATCGTGACCTCCTCGGCGCCGTCGGTCGGCCATTGCAACACGATGGGCACGGCTTCGACGATGAACGCGATCGCCGAGGCGCTCGGCATGAGCCTGCCGGGCTGCGCGGCCATTCCCGCGCCGCACCGCGAGCGCGGCCAGATCGCCTATGAGACAGGCCGTCGCATCGTCGACATGGTGTGGGAGGATCTCAAGCCCTCCGACATCCTCACGCGCCAGGCCTTCGAGAACGCGATCGTCGTCAACAGCGCGATCGGCGGCTCGACCAATGCGCCGATCCACGTCAATGCGATCGCGCGCCACATCGGCGTCGAGCTTGACATCGGGGATTGGGAGACGGTTGGCCATCACGTGCCGCTGCTCGTCAACATGCAGCCGGCCGGCAAATATCTCGGCGAGGAGTTTCATCGCGCGGGCGGCGTGCCCGCCGTCGTCAACGAGCTGATGAAGCAGAAGCTGATCCACACCGATGCGCTCACCGTCAACGGCAAGCCGATCGGCGAGAACTGCAAGCGTCGCGTGTCGGACGACGCGGACGTGATCTTCCCGATCGACGCGCCGCTGAAGAAGGAGGCCGGCTTCATCGTGCTGCGCGGCAATCTGTTCGACAATGCTGTGATGAAGACGAGCGTGATCGACGCGGCGTTCCGCGAGCGCTATCTCTCGAACCCCAGCGATCCGGAAGCTTTCGAGGGTCGCGCGATCGTGTTCGACGGGCCGGAGGACTACCACCACCGGATCGACGATCCGGAGCTCAAGATCGACGAGCATTGTGTGCTCTTCATCCGCGGCACGGGGCCGATCGGCTATCCCGGCGGCGCGGAGGTGGTGAACATGCAGCCGCCCGCGGCTCTCATCAAGAAGGGTGTCGCCGCGCTTCCCTGTATCGGCGACGGCCGGCAGTCCGGCACCTCGGGCTCGCCCTCGATCCTCAACGCCTCTCCCGAGGCGGCGGCGGGCGGCGGCCTCGCGCTTCTGCGCACCGGCGATCGCGTGCGCATCGACCTGAAGAAGCGCACCGCCAACATCCTGATCTCCGACGCGGAGCTCGCGGAGCGTCGCGCCGAGTTGCAGAAGAATGGCTACGCCTTTCCCAAGAGCCAGACGCCCTGGCAGCAAATCCAGCGCGAGATGGTCGCCCAGTTCGACGAGGGCATGGTGCTGAAGCCGGCCGTGCAATACCAGCGGTTGGCGCAGACGATGGGCGTGCCGAGGGATAACCACTGACAGAGCCAGAGATCCAGCGGCGCCCGTTCTGAGCGCGCCGCTGGCCTCGGCGCTCGCTGGACTCAAAATCTGAAGCGCTGTATATACGACTACTCCAACGCGTATATACAAGGCGGCGCAGTGGCTCTGAGCATCCGCGACCCGCGCGTGCGCGCACTCGCGCGCGACCTTGCCGTTCGTCGCAAAACGACGATGACCGAAGCGATCATCTTTGCGCTCGAGGGCGAGCTTGCGCGTGAACGCGAGGCGCGGCCTTTGCGCGACCGGCTCGCCGAGATCGCCGCGAAGGCCAAGGCGATGGCGCGCCCAGGCGGCCGCGAGATGACCAAAGACGACATCGACGCGCTGTGGGGCCATTGATGTTTATCGACACCTCGGCGATCGTCGCAATATTAACGGGCGAAGCCGACGCGGCGAAGCTGGCGGACGCGATCGCCGCGGCGCAGGCTCGCTATACCTCGCCGGTCGTTCGGCTCGAGGCCACGATGGTTATGGCGACGCGGCTCAACGTCGCCCCGTCAAAAGCGCAGACCCTATTCGAGGCGTTTCGGGAGGAGGCGACAGTTGTCGAAGTTCCCCTCGACGCAAGGATTGGCGCTCTTGCCGTCGAGTGTTTCGAGACCTACGGAAAAGGCCGTCATCCCGCGCAGCTCAATCTCGCGGATTGCCTCTCCTACGCCTGCGCAAAAGCGCTTGGCGCGCCGCTCTTGTACAAGGGCGAGGATTTCGCGAAAACAGACGTGAACGGCTGATCGCCAAACAGAACGCGACAGCCTGAGGATGACGCCATGAATCTCCCCCCGCAGCCCCTCGGACCGCCGGTCGAAACCCATCCCGCAAAGCGGCCCGAGCGCGTCACCCTGCGCGGGCGGACGGTGACGCTCACGCCACTCGACTCCGAGGCGCATGCAGGGGCGCTATTCCGCGCCGCCAACGGCGGTGACAGGGATCGCGTCTGGACCTATCTCGGCGATGCGCCTTACGCCGACGAGGCCGTGTTCAAGGCCAATATCGCAGCCAAGGCGCAATCCGCCGATCCGCTGTTTTTCGCGGTGATCGACAACGCCTCCGGCGAGGCGGTCGGCTACCAGGCCCTGATGCGCATCGACGCCGCCAATCGTGTCATCGAGGTCGGCAGCGTCCTCTATACGCCGGCTTTGCAACGGACGATCGGCGCCACCGAGGCGCAATATTTGTCCGCAGCTTATGTCTTCGACGAGCTCGGCTATCGCCGCTACGAATGGAAATGCAACGATCTCAATGCGCCCTCGAAGCGTGCGGCGTTGCGGTTGGGGTTTTCGTTCGAAGGCGTGTTCCGCCAGCACATGATCGTCAAGGGCCGCAGTCGCGATACGGCTTGGTTCTCGATGCTCGACTCGGAGTGGCCGGCGCGCCGCGCGGCGTTCGTGCGCTGGCTGGCGCCGGAGAATTTCGACGGCGAAGGGCGCCAGAAGATTTCGCTCGCCAGCCTCAACGCCGTTCCATAACGGAACAGGCGCGTCGACAAGGTAAAGCGCGCTGTAACTTGTAAACGACGGACACCTTATCGCAGGCGTCGGGTATAGGATCGGCCTGCGCCTAATTGCCGGCGTCCAAAGGCGGTAGACGGCGTGTCCGTTACCTAAGGCAAAGAGAAAATTCTGCCCTAAGAAGTAGCGGTCACCGTCCGTTAAGGTCAATTTTTAGGGTTAAGTCTGCATTAAGGTGTTCGTGGCATTTCTTCGTTCGTTGCAATGCGCGCCGGACGCGCGTCGAACGAAGGGATGTTTGCAATGGCCACGTGTAAGGCCCTGATTCTCGCCGGCGGCGCGCTTCTCGCCCTGGCGCCCGCCGCCGTCGCGGCCGACCTGCCGCCGCCGCCCCAGTTGGAGCCGCTGCCGCCCGCGCCCGTCGAATTCAGCGGCTGGTATTTGCGCGGCGATCTCGGCGGCGCGATAAACGCGAATACGCCAAGCCTCGGCATCTCGCCCAATCCGCTTGTTGGGCTGCCCGCAGGCGCCACCAACACATTTTACAACTCGACGATCTCGGATTCGGGCTTCGGCGATATCGGCTTCGGCTATCAGGTCAACGGCTGGTTTCGCGCCGACGTGACGGGAGAATATCGAGGCGGCGCGACCCTCCAGGCGCTGGAGGTGGTCAACACCCAGCCAAATCAATTCTCCGACTTCTATCGCGCCAACCTGTCGTCCTACATCGCGATGGTCAACGGCTATGTCGATCTGGGCACCTGGTACGGCGTCACGCCCTATGTCGGCGCCGGCGTCGGCGTCGCCTACAACATGCTCTCCGGCATGAGCGACAACGGCATTGCCAGCATCGCCGGCGCTGCCTCGCCGGCCGGCGGCTACTTCAGCAGCGGCAACAAGACCGATTTCGCCTGGGCGCTGATGGCCGGCCTCAGCTTCAACGTCACGCAGAACCTCAAGCTCGATGTCGGCTATCGCTATCTGAACTATGGCAAGTTCACCTCGGGCACGTCGAACTGCCTGAGTGGCAACGGCTTCTCCGTGGCGAACTGCGGCGGCTCGGGCAATGTTGTGTATTCCCACAACGAACTCGCCACCAACGACTTCCGCATCGGTCTGCGCTGGATGATCGGCGACGAGACGGTCTATGCGCCGCCTCCGGAACAGCCGCTGGTGCGCAAGTACTGAGACTCGGCCAACGTCAACAATCCCCGCGGCGCCGCTCACCACGGCGCCGCGTTCGTTTTGTCAGTAGGGCAGCCCGACATAGTTCTCGGCGAGCGACGTCTGAGCGGCGCGCGAACTCAGGACGTATTCCAGCTCGGCGCGATGGACCCTGTCCTGAAACGCTTCCGCGGCGCCGAAATTGTGCAGCATCGACGTCATCCACCAGGAGAAGCGTTGGGCCTTCCAGATGCGCGCAAGGGCGCGGGCCGGATAGGCGTCAAGCTCCGCGGCTGAGCCCGCGTGGTAGAACGCGATCAGCGCCTGCGAGAGATAGTAGACGTCGCTGGCCGCCAGATTGAGCCCTTTGGCTCCCGTCGGCGGCACGATATGGCCGGCGTCGCCGGCGAGGAACAGGCGTCCGTAACGCATCGTTTCGCAGACGAAGCTCCGCATCTGCGTCAGGCTCTTTTCGATCAGCGGGCCGGTCTTCAGGATTTCCCCCTTGGGGTCGCCGATCCGTACGCCGATCTCCGACCAGATGCGGTCGGTCGACCAATCCTCGGGGTTCTCGTTCGGCGCCACCTGAAGATAATGGCGCGACCGAGTGAGCGATCGCATCGAACAGAGCGCGAAGCCTCGATCGTGCTGCGCATAGATGAGATCGTCTGCGACCGGCGGCGTGTCGGCCATGACGCCGAGCCACGCGAAAGGATAGACGCGCTCGTAGACGCGCAGGCGATCGACGGGAATGCTCGCTCGGGAAACGCCGTGAAACCCGTCGCAGCCGGCGATGAAGTCCGCCTCGATCTCGCAATGTTCGCCCGCATGGAGGAAGCGCACGCGCGGACGTTCGGTCTCGATATCGTGCAGCGAGACGTCGAGCGCCTCGTAGATGGTGCGCCCGCCGGCGGCGGCGCGGCTGTCGCCGAGATCCTTTGTCACTTCCGTCTGGCCGTAGACGGTTACGGTGGCGCCGATCAGCGAGTGGAAGTCGATGCGCTGGCGGCGTCCGTTGATGGCGATTTCGATGCCGTCGTGGGTCAGCGCCTCGCGTTCCAGCCGCGCGGCGGCGCCAACCCGGCGCATAATTTCGACCGTGCCCCGTTCGAGGATGCCGGCGCGGATGCGGCCCTCGACATGGGCGCGGTCGCGATGCTCGAGCACGATCGTCTCGACGCCTTCGCGGCGAAGAACCTCAGCCAGCAGCAGTCCTGCAGGCCCCGCGCCGATGATGGCGACCTGCGTGCGCTCCCTGCGAGGCGCCTCGCTCACAGATCGAAAAAGACGGTCTCGTCTTCTCCCTGCATGCGAATATCGAAGCGGTAGACGACGCCTTGCGCGGTGTCCTCGCGTTTGGCGATCAGCGTGCGCCTGCGCTCGGCCGGAACGGTCGCGAGCGTCGGATCCGCGGCGTTGGCGTTCGTCTCGTCGGAGAAATAGAGCCGCGTATAAACGTGGGTGAGCAGTCCGCGCATGAAGAGCACGATCGTGACGAACGGCGCATGGCCGGTAGAGACGCCGGGCTTGATCGTGTCGAACACGAAGCGCCCCTCGGCGTCCGTCCCCGTGCCCTGCCGGCCGAAGCCGGCGAAGCCTTCAGCGCCGTAGCGCCCGGTTGCGTCGGCCTGCCAGAATTCGATCAGCGCGTCGGGGATCACCGCGCCCTGACCGTCGAAGACGCGCCCGACGATGCGAATGCGCTTGGCGTCTTCCGGCGCCATGGTTCCGTCGGCGACTTGTCCGTTGGGGTAGCCATACTGCTGCCCGGCGAGGCCGTAGGCGAAATAGGGGCCGACTGTCTGCGAAGGGGTCTGATTGCTCATCGCTTAGGCTCCTCGAACGGCGTCTCGGCGCGGCCGCGCAACACGATGTCGAAGACATAGCCGAGGCAGAACTCCGGCTCGGTCACGTCGATCGAAAAGCTGGAGATCAGCCGCTCCCGCGCGCCCTCGGGGACGCCGAGATAGATCGGGTCTAGCGCCATCAGCGGGTCGCCGGGGAAGTACATCTGCGTGACCAGCCGTGAGGCGATCGTGTTCCCGAACAGCGACAAGTGGATATGGTTGGGCCGCCAGGCGTTGAAATGGTTGCGCCAGGGATAGGCGCCGGGCTTGATCGTGTAGAACTTGTAGCGCCCTTCGTCGTCGGTCACGCAGCGTCCGGCGCCGAGAAAGTTCGGATCGAGCGGCGCATCGTGCTGATCGACCTTGTGAACGTAACGCCCGGCGGCGTTGGCCTGCCAGATCTCGATCAGCGTGTTGCGGACCGGGCGGCCGTCTTCGTCGATGACGCGGCCGGTCACGACGATGCGTTCGCCGAGCGGTTCGCCATTGCGCCGGCCGTTGCGGGTGAGGTCGTGATCGAGCGGGCCGAGCTTCTCGTGGCCGAACGCGGGGCCACTGGTCTCGGCAAGCGCGTGCGACAGCGGGATCAGCGGCTTGGTCGGCGCGCGCAACACCGTCGAGGCGTAGGGGGGATAGAGCAGCGGCGGATGCGCGCTCCAATCGCGCTTCGAGACGGGCGCGTTGATCATGTCTCTTCCTCCATGGCCTTCAGCGTTTTCTTGACGGTTTGAAACGCCTTGTTGGCGGCGGGCACGCCCGCATAAACGGCGACGTGCAGCAGCGCCTCGGCGATGTCCTCCGGCGCAGCGCCGGTGTTGCGGGTCGCGCGCGTGTGCATCGCAAGCTCGCCGTCGTGGCCGAGCGCGGCGAGCAGAGCGAGCGTGAGCATCGAGCGCTCGCGAAGCGTTAGCCTCGGGCGCGACCAGACGGAGCCCCAGGCGCCCTCCGTGATGAAGCGCTGGAAATCGGCGTCGAGCTTGGTCTTGTTGCGGTCGGCGGCGTCGACATGAGCGTCGCCGAGCACGTGGCGGCGCACCGCCATGCCGGCCGCGAAGCGGTCCGCGGCGGGCGCGTATATCTCGCGAACGAAGCTGAGGAGATGTTCGGCAAGAATCGCAGGCGCTTCGACGCACGGCATATGACCGGCGCCGGGAATGACCGCGAGACGGGCGCCAGGGATAAGTGCGCTGAGCGCGCCAACGAGTTGCGGCGGCGTGGCGCGATCGTGTTCGCCGGCAATGCACAGCGCCGGCGCCGTGACGGCGCGCGCGACCGGTTCGAGGTCGGCGTCGCGGACCGCGGCGCAGGTCGCGAGATAGCCGTCGACGGGGCTGCGGGTGAGCATGTTGCGACAGAGCGCGACGCCGGGCGTATTGTCGCGATAGGCTTCCGGCGAGAACCAGCCTTGCAGCACCGCCTCGGCGATCACCGGAACGCCGCCCTTGTCGACCGCGGCGATGCGCGCGTTCCAGGTTTCGTTCGTGCCGATGCGGTGGCCGGTGCAGCAAAGGACGAGACCGGCGACGAGGTCGGGCCGCTTCTCCGCGAGACCCAACGCGATCATCCCGCCGACGGAGAGCCCGCAGATCATTGCGCGCGTGACGCCGCTATTCGCCAGCACGGCTTCCAGATCGGCGACGTGGTCGGCGATGCGGTACGGCGTCGTCCCGGTGTCGGAAAGTCCTTGGCCGCGCAAGTCGTAGCGCAGCGCGCCGACGCCGCTGTGGGCGAGCGCCTCGACCACCTCGTCCCAGATTCTAAGATCAGAGCCGAGCGAATTGAGGAAGACGACCGTCGGCCGCCCCGGCGCCAGATTCGCCTCGACGTGCAACGTCGTTCCGCCTGTCCTCACGACACGCATGCCTAGCGCTCCTCTGCGCGTTGAATCTTAGCGCAACGCGTTTTGTGCCATGCGGGAACCGATATGGAAAATGATATCGTCTTATTGATCCATATCAAGTTTGATATGGAAGAGTGCGACGCTGGAGGAGCCCGTGATCGACGGCCGCATGAAGCTGCGCCACATCGCCTGCTTTCTCGAGGTGGCGGCTCGGTCCGGCTTCGGTCGCGCCGCGGAAAGCCTGCACCTCACGCAGCCCGCAGTGTCGCGGGCGGTGCGTGAACTCGAGGACATCCTCGGCGCGCCGCTGTTCGAGCGGGGCAGGGGCGGAGCGGCGCTCACCGCGCAGGGCGAGGCGTTTCGCGCCCATGCCGGCGCCGCCTATGCCGAGCTGTCGCGCGGCGTCGACACGCTCGCGCAGGCCCGCGCGGGCGGTCTGGTGCTGGAGGTCGGCGTGCTGCCGACCGTGGCGGCCCGGGTGATGCCGCGCGCGGTGTTGCGCGCCAAGGAGGTCGGCCTCACCGCGACCGTCCGCATCGACGCCGGGCCGAACGAATGGCTGCTCGAGCGTCTCAAGCAGGGCCGGCTGGACCTGATGGTCGGCCGGCTCGCCGAGCCGCAGGCGATGATCGGCCTCGCCTTCGAGCATCTCTATTCCGAGGAGATCGTGGCGGTGGCGCGGCCCGGGCACCCCGCCGCTGACGGCCGGCCGGTGCGCCTCGCCGATCTCGCCCGCCTGACGCTCCTGCTCCCGGGCGCGGGCTCGATCATCCGTCCCGAGGTCGACCGCCTCTTTCTCTCGGAGGGATTGGCGAAGCCGGCGGACGTCATCGAGACGGTGGCCCATCCTTTCGCGCGCGCCTACGTGCGGGCGAGCGAGGCGGTCTGGCTGATCTCTTTCGGCGTCGTCGCCGAGGATCTTCGCGAGGGGTCGCTGATCCGCCTGCCGCTCTCCGCCTCGATCGCCGGCGGCCCGGTCGGGCTCACCATGCGCGCCGGCCTGCCGCTGTCGCCGCCGGCGCAAATGCTGGCCGCGCGGTGCGAAGGTCGCGCTGTCGCTGGCGTAGTGCTGGCCCGCGCGGTGCGCAAGGTCGCGTTGTCGCTCGCGTAGCTAGAGCGAAGGCCTGACTAGCGAAAGTTGCCATCAGGCGTCGTCCGACGTAAGCCGGCTTCAAAGCTCAAGCGCCGCGCCCGCGATTGGCGCGCCTTTCGGAGAGGGCGCTCGAGGCCACGAATGAGTCAGACTTCCCTTTCGACGGATAGAATCCCGTTCCCCGTGGACGCGGCTGTGGACGTTCTTCTGGCGCAGCCCCGTCCTCCTCCTCGCGCTGACCGCCGCGACCTGGGCGGGGCACGCGATCGTCGGCCGCATGGCCGTGGGCGAGATCGGGCCGATGACGCTGGTGACGGCGCGCTGGGCGCTGGCGCTCGGCCCAATCCTCTATGTCGCGCGTCGCGATCTGCGCCGCGATTTCGAAGTCATGCGCAAGCGCTGGCTCTACGTCGGGACGATGGGCGCGCTCGGCTTCACCGCCTTCAACGCGATGTTCTACGTCGCCAGCCATCACACGGGCGCGCTCAATCTGTCGATCATCCAGGGCGCCATTCCCGCCTTCGTTCTGGTCGGCGCGCGGTTCGGCCTCGGCGAGAAGGTGAGTGGGCTCCAGGCGGTCGGCGCCTTCGTCACCATGGTCGGCGTGGTGGCGATCGCCTCGCGGGGCCAATGGTCGCGCCTCGCCGGCCTCGAGTTCAACAGCGGCGACTTGCTGCTGCTGGTCGCCTGCGTGTTCTATGCGGGCTATACGATCGGCCTCCGCAATCGGCCAAATGTCTCCGGCCTCGGCCTGCTCGCCGGCATGGCGATCGCGGCGCTGATCACCTCCCTGCCGCTGTTCGCCTGGGAGGTCGCGTCCGGCGACTTCGTCTGGCCGACCGGCAAGGGTCTGTTGCTGCTCGGCTACGCCGCGCTCGGCCCCGCCTTCGTCTCGCAGATATTTTACATGCGCGGCGTCGAATTGATTGGACCGGGCCGCGCGGGCGTGTTCGTGAATCTCCTTCCCGTCTTCGGCGCGCTGATGGCGGTCGTGTTGCTAGGCGAGCCCTTCGCCCTCTATCACGTGGCGGCCTTGGCTCTCGTCGTCGGCGGCATCGCCGTCGCGCAACGCGGACCCCGGCACGCCCGGCGCTAGCAGTCGGGTGCATTTCTTATCAATTTTTCGAGAGGACGACACGATGAGTGAATGGATCGAGCTGAAATCCGCCGGGGGAGCCCCGATCGCCGCTTGGCTGGCGACGCCGGCTGGCGCGCCGCGCGGGGCGATCGTGGTCGTGCAGGAGATTTTCGGCGTCAACCACCATATCCGCTCGGTCGCCGATCGTTTCGCCGCCGAGGGCTACCTCGCCATCGCGCCGGCGGTGTTCGACCACGTCGAGAAGGGCGTTGAACTCGCCTACGACCAGGATGGGATGAAGCGCGGCATGGAAATCGTCGGCAAGCTCGAGCGCGAAGCGGCGCTCGCCGACATTGCCGCTTCGGTCGCGCGCGTCGCTAGCGCCGGCAAGGTCGGCGTTGTCGGCTTCTGCTGGGGCGGCACGATGGCTTGGCTCGCCGCCGCAAAGACCGACGGCGTATCCGCCGCGGTCGGCTATTACGGCGGGGGCGTCATCGGCCTGAAGGATCTGAAGCCGCGCGCGCCGACAATTTTGCATTTCGGTGAAAAGGACACCCACATTCCGCTTGCGGGCGTGCGCGAGGTCGAGGCGGCGCACCCTGAGACGCCGGTCTACGTCTATCCGGCCGATCACGGCTTCAATTGCGACGAGCGCGGCAGCTACGACGCGCCGAGCGCGAAGCTCGCCTGGGGCCGCACCCTGGACTTCTTCGCCAAGAACTTGCGCTGACAAGAACTTGCGCTGAGAGACGTTGGGCCCCGCCGCTCTGCGGCGGGGCTCCAAATTTATTTGACGAGGCGGGGGCCGCCGGCGTGCGGCGTTTCGCCTTCCTGGACGACGCCGAGGCGGCGCGCGACTTCCGTATAGGCCTCGATCATACCGCCGAGGTCCTTACGGAAGCGATCCTTGTCCATCTTCTCGTTGGACTTGGTGTCCCACAAACGGCACGAATCAGGGCTGATTTCGTCGGCGACGACGATGCGCATGTTGTCGCCTTCCCACAGCCGGCCGCATTCGATCTTGAAATCGACCAGGCGAATGCCGACGCCGAGGAACAGCCCGGTCAGGAAGTCGTTGACGCGAATCGCCAACGCCATGATGTCGTCGATCTCCTGCGGCGAAGCCCAGCCGAAGGCGGTGATGTGCTCTTCCGACACCATCGGGTCGTTCAGCGCGTCGTTCTTGTAATAAAATTCGATGATCGAGCGCGGCAGTTGCGTGCCTTCCTCGATGCCGAGGCGCGTGGCGAGCGAGCCGGCGGCGACGTTGCGCACCACAACCTCGAGGGGAATGATCTCGACTTCGCGAATCAACTGTTCGCGCATGTTGATGCGCCGCATGAAATGGGTGGGAACGCCGATCTCGTTCAGCCGCTGGAACAGGTACTCGGAGATCCGGTTGTTAAGAACCCCTTTACCTTCAATCACTTCGTGCTTTTTCGCGTTGAAGGCGGTCGCGTCGTCCTTGAAATGCTGGATCAACGTGCCGGGCTCCGGCCCTTCGTACAGGACCTTGGCTTTGCCTTCATATATGCGTCGGCGGCGGTTCATGCGGTGCAACCGTGGCTTGAGGAAATCCATTCAATCGGCCTCTTCTGACAGCTATCTCGCCCTCTGCGCAACCGCGCGCGGCGAGAATATGGGGTTTCGGGCCGCGCGAGCCAAGTGTGTTACCCTCATCCCGAGTGGGGACCAGTCGGCAACTTATCCGATCGACGCCCGGGGCACAAACTGCCGGCGCTCGCCCCTTGGGGCAGGAATGCGGCCAGACGAAGGTTGTCCCTCCGGCCGAGTTGACGAATCGGTTGAATATAAGCACTATATCGCGGCAAAATGCCGAAAGGAGGGAGACGGCTTCACGACCTCGGCGCGCCACGAACGCAATAGCGAAAAGAATATTTGTTGCGGCGCAGCACGGAGCACAGGCGGGCGGCGCGTCGTTGCCGACGGCCCAAGTCCTTCCTCGGCATTTCGGCGCTCGTCTACAGCTTCGGCTATTACGGCCTGATCTATTCGATCGGCTTCCTTGTCGGCTGGCCGATCATCATGTTCCTGATGGCCGAGCCGCTGCGCAACCTCGGCCGGTTCACCTTCGCCGACGTCGCCTCGTATCGCCTCCAGGCGACGCCAATCCGCGCGATGGCGGCGACCGGCACGCTGGTCACCGTCGCCTTCTATCTGATCGCCCAGATGGTCGGCGCGGGGCAATTGATCGAGCTGTTGTTCGGGCTGCCCTATCTCTACGCGGTCGTCCTGGTCGGCATCCTGATGGTCATCTACGTGACCTTCGGCGGCATGATCGCGACGACCTGGGTCCAGATCATCAAGGCGGCGCTGCTGTTGATCGGCGCGACGCTGATGTCGATCATGGTGCTGGCGACGTTCGGCTTCGACTTCAACGCGCTCATCGCCAAGGCGATCGAGGTCCATCCCAAGCACGACGCGATCATGCTGCCCGGCGCTCAGGTCGCCAGCCCGATCTCGGCGATCTCGCTCGGCATGGCGCTGATGTTCGGCACCGCCGGCTTGCCCCACATCCTCATGCGTTTCTTCACGGTTCGCGACGCCAAGGAAGCGCGCAAGTCGGTGTTCTGGGCGACCACTTTCATCGGCTATTTCTATATCCTGACCTTCATCATCGGCTTCGGCGCGATCGTTCTGGTGAGCACGAATCCGGCCTATCTCGACGCCAAGGGCGCTCTGCTGGGCGGCGGCAACATGCCGGCGATCCATCTCGCGCATGCCGTCGGCGGCGACCTGATGAAGGGCTTCATCGCGGCGGTCGCCTTCGCGACGATCCTCGCGGTGGTGTCGGGCCTTGCCTTGTCGGGCGCGAGCGCGATCAGCCACGACCTCTACGCCAGCGTCTTCCGTCATGGCCATGTCGATGAGGCGACGGAGGCCCGGGTGGCGCGGATCACCAGGGTCGTGCTCGGCATCGTCGCGATCCTGCTCGGGATCGTGTTCGAGAAGGTCAATGTCGCGTTCATGGTCGGCCTCGCCTTCGCGGTCGCCGCCAGCGCGAACTTCCCGGTGCTGCTGCTCTCGGTGATGTGGAAGGGGCTGACGACGCGAGGCGCCTTCATCGGCGGCTTCGTCGGGTTGATCAGCGCGGTCGTCCTGACGATCGTCAGTCCCGGCATCTGGGAAGCGGTGCTCGGCTACCCCAAGGGAAGTTCGCTGTTCATCTACGCTTCGCCGGCCATCTTCACCATGCCGCTGGCGTTCCTTTGCACGTGGATCTTCTCGGTCACCGATACGTCGGCGGCCGCAGCCAGGGAACGCGCCGCCTTCGAGGCGCAGTTCGTCCGTTCGCAGACCGGGATCGGCGCGGAGGGCGCGATCGCGCACTGACGCATTGACGTTGCGCCGACCCGATTCGGGCGTCCGGTCCTCGCGGCCGGGCGCCCTTTTTGCAAACTGACGTCGCGTCCGCCGCGCGCTCGAGCGGTCGCTTGCACGTTGTGGAGCTTGATCTCAATATCGTCGCTGCGACGGCGGCCGGCGGGCAGGCCCGGCGCGAACGAAACACGTCGCATTGGATGCGATCGTCGCTTGGGGTCGGGTCGGAGCATGGAGGGGATCAATCACTTCGAGGTCGATTCGGGTCTGAGCCACCCGCACACAGACGTCAGCGTCACGAGCGCCGGCGTTGGAACCTGGGCGTTCGATCCGACGACGCGGTCGTTTGAAGGCTCGCTGATGACGCGCAGCCTCCTTGGCTTTCCCGCGGGGGAGCCGATCGTGTTCGAGACTCTGCTGTCCCGCATCCGCGACGAGGATGCTCGCCGCCTGGCCGAGGCGCTCGAGGCCGCCGCCGATCTCGACGTGCAAATCCGCGTGCTCCGCGATGGCCAACAACACTGGCTGCGCGTGCGTGGCGGCATCGTCGAGGCCACTCATCGCCTGAGCGGCCTCATTCTCGACATCGATCGGCAGAAGACGGTCGAAGAGGCGCTGCGAACGCGCGAGGAGCACTTGCGTTCCATCCTCGACACCGTGCCCGACGCGATGATCGTGATCGACGAATCGGGCGTCATCCAACGCTTCAGTCGAGCCGCGGAGCGCATGTTCGGCTACACGGAACGGGAAGCGGTCGGCCGTAACGTCAATCTGCTCATGCCTGAGCCGGACCGCACCCGCCATGACGACTACCTCGATCGATACCGCACGACCGGCGAGCGGAGAATCATCGGCTTCGGCCGCATCGCTTCCGGCAAGCGGGCGGACGGCTCGACGTTCCCCCTCCATCTCTCCGTCGGCGAGATGAATTCGGCCGGCCGGCGCTACTTCACCGGCTTCCTGCGCGACCTGACGGAGCAGCAGCGCACCCAGGCGAACCTGCAACAGCTTCAGTCCGAGCTCGTGCATGTCTCGCGGCTCAGCGCGATGGGAGAAATGGCGTCGGCGCTCGCCCACGAGCTCAATCAGCCGCTGGCGGCCATCAGCAATTACATGAAAGGCTCGCGCCGACTGCTCGCCGCCAGCACGGATCCCAATGCGGCGACGATCGAAACGGCGCTCGACAAAGCGTCCGAACAGGCCATCCGCGCCGGGCAGATCATCCGCCGCCTTCGCGAATTTGTGCTGCGCCGGGAATCCGAGCGGCGCGTCGAGAGCGTCGGCAGGCTTGTCGAAGAGGCGGCGGCGCTTGGCCTCGTGGGCGCGCGCGAGGCCGGGGTCTTGCTGAAATTCCACCTCGATTCGGCAAACGATCTCGTGGTGGCCGATCGCGTGCAAGTCCAACAGGTGCTGGTCAATCTGCTGCGCAACGCGATGGAGGCGATGTCGGAATCGGCTGAGCGCGAACTCACAGTGGCGAGCGCGCGCGTCCGCGACGGCATGGTCGAGATCTCTGTTTCAGACACGGGGCCGGGCCTTCCCGACACTGTGCTCGCCCATCTGTTTCAGCCGTTCTTTACCACCAAGGAGGCGGGTATGGGCGTCGGACTCTCGATCAGCCGGACGATCATCGAGGCGCACGGCGGCCAAATGAGGGCCGAGACCAATCCGAGAGGAGGGGCGACGTTCCTGTTCACCCTCCCGGCGGAAGCCTAGACGGGGAGTTCGTCCATGGCGTCCGAAGCTATTGTTTACATCGTCGACGACGATGACGCGATGCGCGACTCGCTTGACTTCCTGCTCGGCGCGGCAGGCTTCTCCGTTCAAGTGTTCGAGTCCGCCCCGAGCTTTCTCGCCGCTCTTCCGAACGGCCAATCCGGTTGCCTCGTCACCGATGTCTGCATGCCTGGGATGGACGGCATCGAGCTTCTCAAGCGCGTCAAGCAGACCAACGCCCGCCTGAGCGTCGTGATCATGACCGGACATGGCGACGTGCCGCTTGCGGTCGAAGCGATGAAGCTCGGCGCGCTTGAATTTATCGAGAAGCCTTTCGAGGACGAACGGTTGGTTGAGACGATCCGCGCTGCGCTCACGGGCGCCGCGGATGCCGCCCACGGCGAGGCGGCGACGGCGGAGACGACGGCCAGGGTCGAGTCCCTCAGTCCGCGCGAACGCCAGGTGATGCAGGGGCTTGTCGAGGGCCTCTCCAACAAGGCGATCGCGCGCGATTACGACATCAGTCCGCGCACCGTCGAGGTCTACCGCGCCAATCTGATGACCAAGATGCAGGCCGCCAATCTTTCCGAGCTCGTGCGCATGGCCATGCGGGCGGGCCTCCTGAAAGATTGACCTGGATCAAGTTAAGCCCGTTGTCGGCGGCCTATCAAGGATCCAGGGCTTTGACCGCCCGCGAGGGCGGAACATAATGAGCGCGACATTGCCTCAGGAAACCATCTTTGTCGTCGAAGACGATGCGGACGTCCTGATTTCCCTGCGATTCCTCCTCGAGGCCGAGGGTTTCACGGTGAAAACCTACGCCAATGGGGCCGCGCTGCTGGCGGACGCCTTGCCGTGCGGCGAGGACTGTCTCGTCATCGACTACCTGATGGCCGGCATGGATGGATTCGACCTGATCGACCGACTGCGGGAACGAGGCGTCGCCACGCCCGTCGTCCTCGTCACCGCTTATCCAAGTGCGAGCGTCACAGCCCGCGCCGAGGCGCGCGGCGTCGGCCGTATCATTCCCAAGCCCCACATCGAGGAAAGCCTCGCCACCCATGTGCGAGCGGCGATGCGCGCGGCCGAGGGGCCTCCGTGAGAGCCCTTAGGGGGGCGCCCTTAGGGCGTCGACCGAGATTTCGCGAGAGGCGGAAGTTGGTCACGTTCGGCCGTTCCTTGCCGTCGAGAGCGCCAAATGCTGCACCAGTCGATCGCCGACGCCACTCGCCCAAACTGGCGCCAGCCGCGATCAGCCGATTCGAACAATCCCTGTCTCCACGCCGGACTTGTCGCCACCGAAATCTCTTGCGGCCGCAACGAGGGCCTCTACGGCGAGGGCGAGCCGGCTGAATACGTCTATCAGGTCATTCGCGGCGCCGTGCGCAGCTACAAGCTGCTCAGCGACGGACGCCGCCAGATCGGCGCGTTCCATCTCCCCGGCGACATGTTTGGTCTGGAGCCGGACGCGACGCACCGGCTGACGGCCGAAGCGGTCGTCGAATCGACCGTCCGCATGGTTAAGCGCCGCGCGCTCGAGGCCTTGGCGAGGTCCGACGTCCAAGTCGCCTGCGCGCTGTGGACGATGACCGCCGCCGATCTGCGTCACGCGGAAGATCACATGCTGCTGCTCGGCCGCAAGACTGCAGCGGAACGCGTCGCGACGTTCCTGCTCGAGATGGATCGCCGGCTCTCCAAGGCCGGGATGCTAGCGCTGCCGATGGGGCGCGGCGACATCGCCGACTATCTCGGCCTGACGCTCGAGACGGTGTCGCGCAGCCTGTCGCAGCTTCACGGCGAGGGCGTGCTGGGCTTTGCCGGCGCCAAGCAGATCACCCTGCGCGACCGCGCCCGGCTCGCGGACATGGATGCCTGAGCCAGCGCTCCAGCGCCTCATTGTGGCGCCGGCTCGTGATTTGCTCGGATTCGTGCTAACTTCACGCAAATAGGTGTGAGCCGCGAGTTTGACGTGAGGACGCTGTCTGAGGCAGACATCGCTGTCGATCCTTCGATCGAGATCGCGGCGGACAGATTATCCAAACTCACGGGCGCGGATGCGGTATTGCTGTTCGGCAGTCGCGCTCGCGGGGATTCTACCGATGAAAGTGATTGGGATATTTTCGTTATTCTTCCCGATGACGTAGAACCCGGAAAATTCAATACGGTGACGCTCTGGAAGCCCCTGGCTGACCTCGGCATAGCCTTGCAAGTTATCCCCGTGCGTCGCAGTGTTTTTGAAGAAAAACGCAACGACGTTAACAGCCTCAGCCACGAAGCATATCGTGACGGCATTGTGTTGCGCGGCTCGCTCGCTGAGGCGAGACATGAGCTCTGACGCGAGCGGATGGTTGGAGAAAGCTCGCGACGACCTCGACGTCGTCCGGCGGACTTTGATTCCAATGCCCGACGTCAATCTCAAGGCGGCTGCATATCATCTTCAACAAGCCGCGGAAAAGTCGCTCAAAGCGCTTCACGTTCACCTTGGGATAGCTTACCCAAGAGGTGCTGGTAGGGGACACGATCTCAATGTTCTTGCCGCTGGCATCCCAGCAGGTCACCTCCTTCACGCTGAAGCGTTGGGTCTTGCGCCTCTCACCCCTTGGGCGACAGCCTACCGTTACCCGGCGGACGACCCCGCGCTTGAACCACCTCCCCCGACCTTGACCGAGATCGAAGCCAATTCGAAGCGTCACTGGGCTTGTGGCTGACGAAGACGATCGGGATCGCAAACGCGTCCCGCAGCGTCTCGATCACTCGCAGAATTTCTCCCCGCCGCGTGCGGAACGGACAGGCTCTCAGGCGGGGAAAGCAGCGGGTCGCGACCTGTTTTCGGCGCACATATAGCTGGCCTTTCAGCGGAACAACCCCAGGGCGTCCGCTGGCTTCGCGACATGCGTGCGATTACCATACGCGTCGTGCCGATCAACGCCGCCGTGAAGGAAGGGAGGCCTCCATGGATCTTGTCGAGCGCGCAAAGGCGATCATTCTGACGCCGAAGACCGAGTGGCGCAGGATCGAATCCGAGCCGGGCGATCCGCCTTATCTTTTCAGTAACTATGTCGCGATTCTCGCCGCCATTCCGGCGGTGTGCGGTTTCATCGGCATGTCGATCGTCGGTCTGCACGGCGGGACATATCGTATCGGGATCGTCGACGGACTCGCCGCGGCGATCGTCCGCTACGTCCTGACTTTCGTGATGGTGTACGTGATCGCGATCGTCACCGACGCGCTGGCCCCGACATTCGGCGGAACGAAAAATCAGTCCAATGCGCTCAAGCTCGTCGTCTATGCGATGACGCCGTTCTGGCTTGCCGGCGTGTTCCTGCTGATCCCTCAACTCCGCATTCTCGGAATTCTTGGTCTCTACGGGCTCTATCTGTTTTGGCTCGGCATTCCCGCGCTGATGAAGGCGCCTGACGAAAAGTCGGCGCCCTATGCCGCCGCGGTCGTGCTGTGCGGGATTCTGGTTTCGCTCGCTATTGCGACGATCGATCACGCGATCACTTGGGCCTGACGACTCGACCTCGACGCAGACCCTCGATGCGCCGGGAACGACGGATTTCCGGCATATGAGCGGCTTCTCTCATTTTCGGAAATTCGTTGTTAGGCTTTTCGCACTAGGCCTTGGTCGTCTTGGCATGAAGCCGGCTCCCACCCACGTTCGCGCGGCGATGACTGCCCCCGGCGTCGAGAATGCTTCGCATGCCCGGTTCGTCGCTCCCCGACGCGTCCATCGTCGTTTCCACCGCCGCGTTCGCCCCAGAGGATCAGGCGAGGCTGCCGTCTGACGTCCGGCTGTACAACGCCGGCGCGGCCGCGCACGCGATGAGCGCGACGGCGCCCAGCCCCACGCGCGACGCGCCGTTCGGCGAAGCGGCGGCTGTGAAGCGCGCCGGCTCGCGCTCGGTCATTTTCCGGCTTTTGATGGCTGCGGTCGCCACCGTCTTGGTGGTCGAAGCCTTGAGCGCAATCGCATTCGCCAAGCGCAGCGCGCATCACGCCGAGAGCGAAGCCGAGACCCGCCTTTCCGCGATAATGCGGTCTCAGGCAAAGATGATCGCCGCGCCGATCTCGAACCAGAAATACGACATGGTCGCCGCGATGATCGACGACGTCGCGGCAGACCCGTACGTCCTTTCCGTCGCCGTCTACGACAGCGCGGGCGGGCTGGTCGCGTCGAGCCAAGCGAGGCCGCCGGAAGGCGAGACCTTCGTCCGCACCGAGCCGATCGTCCGCATGGACGGCGGCATTCGCGCCGAGGCGGGCCGCATAGAAGCGATGTTCACCAACGCCCCCGCCGTCGCGGCCTATTGGACGGCGCTGTTCGAGGGGCTTGCGATCGCCGCGCTGTCGACCGGCGCGATCGTCGCCGCGCTGTGGCTCGCCGCGCAGCGCCTCATCGGCGGCCCGCTCGCGCTCATCACTGCCGCGATCGAAAGGGGGCCGGCGAGCGAGAGCGACCGGCGCCGGATGTTCTGGCATCGCGACGACGAGATCGGCGCCGTCGTGCGCGCTTTCAACGCGATGCAGGACTTCATTGCGAGCAGCCAAGAGGCGCTCATCTCCGCCAACCAGCGTCTCGACTATCTCGCGACTCACGACCCGCTCACCGATCTGCCCGACCGGCGCTTCTTCGAGAGCCGGCTCTTGCGTCTCGTCAGCGACGGCGCGCCGGCGGCGCGGCCGTTTGCGGTTCATCTCGTCGACCTCGACGGTTTCAAGGACGTCAACGACGCTTTGGGTTACGCTGCCGGAGACCGGCTGCTGAAGCACGTCGGCCGGCAATTGCGATCGCAAGTCGGCGCCGATGGTTTCGTATCGCGCCTCGGCGGCGACGAATTCGCGGTGCTGCAGATCGGCGGCCAGAGCGAGGGCGACGCCAGCGCGTTCGCCAAGCGGTTGCAGAATGCGGTCAAAACGCCGCTTCGCCTCCAAGACGCGGCGCTACAAACCAGCGTGTCGATCGGCGTTGCGCTGCTCGATGACGAGGCGCCGGACATCGCCGGCCTCTTGTCGATGGCCGACATTGCGCTCAACAGCGCGAGGCGCAGCGGGCGCGGCGCGATCGCGTTTCTGACCAGCGAGATGCGCGAAGCCCACCAGCGGCGCCGCGGCATGGAGCTCGAAATCGCCGCGGGTCTCTCGAAAGGCGAATTCTTTCTCCACTTTCAACCGCAGATCGCGCTCGCCACCCGTCGCGTCATCGGTCTCGAGGCGCTGGTGCGGTGGCGCCATCCGACGCGAGGGGTGCTCAGTCCCGGCGAGTTCCTGCCGATTCTCGAAGATATGGGGTTGAGCGGGCAACTGGGCGGCCAGTTGATCGTCGAGGCGTGCCAGAGGGCGCGGCGGCTGAAGGAACTCGGCTACGGCGACGTCCGCATCGCGGTCAATCTCTCGGCGGCGCAGGTCATCGATCCCAATCTCGTCAATCTGTTCGTCGAGCAATTCGCGAAGTTCAACATCGCCGGTAGCGCGATCGAAGTGGAGATCACCGAGGGGACATTGATCCGCCATCTCAGCGAGGCGCAGCACGTGCTCTCGGGCCTGCGCGAACTCGGCATCACGGTGGCGCTCGACGACTTCGGCACCGGATACAGTTCCCTTGCCTATGTCAGGCGATTTCCGATCGACCGCATCAAACTCGATCGCTCATTCGTGCGCGAATTCCCCGAGATCGTCGAAACCGCCGCCATCGTTCGCGTCGTGCGCGATCTTGCCAAAGCGCTCGACGTCGAAGTCCTCGCCGAGGGCGTGGAGCGGCCGATCGAAGCGCAATGCCTCATCGAGGAAGGCATTCCCTTCGCGCAAGGCTATCTGTTCGGCCGCCCCAAGCCGTTCGATGAGGTTTGCGAGTGGCTGTCGCGCAACCACAGCGAGCTGCGCGCAGTCGCCTGACGGCGCAGAGCGTCAGGCGGCGGCGAGGTCGATCGTCACCACTTCCGGCGGCCGCAGAATGCGTACTGGCGCGAGCGATGTGCCGAGGCCGCCCGAGACGACAAGACGCCGCTCGCCTTCGGAGTAAACGCCGTAGATGTATGGCTTGTGGTCGAGCCGCGCGCGCAGGAACTGCGAGCCGATGAACGGAAGATTGATCTGGCCGCCGTGGGTGTGGCCGCACAAGGTCAACGCAATGCGGTCAGGCACGCGCGAAAACACATAGGGCTCGTGCGCGAGTAGGATCGCCGGGGCGTCGTCGTTGATGTCGCGCATCGCCGCTGGCAGGTCGTCGACGCCATGTATGCCAGGACGCCGATAGGAGCGCGCCAATTGATCGCCGAGGCCGACAAGCCAGAAGGGCTTGCCGTTCTGCGCAAGGCGGATCGACTGGTTCTCCAACACGGGGATGCGCGCTTCAGCGAGCGCGCGCCGCACGGAGCGCGACCCGTCGGGCGGATCGGTCGGAATGGCGGCGAACCACCAGTCGTGGTTGCCGAGGATCGAATAGACCCCGAGCGGCGCGGCGAGGCGCGCGAGTTGCTCGGCCCACGCGCCTGGCGGCACATAGCCGCTCACGAACGGATGCGTGCAGACGAAATCGCCCAGCACCACCGTAAGGTCCGGCTTCTGAGCATTGGTAAGATCGACGATCGCGGCGATGCGCTCTTCCGACATCCAGGGGTAGCACGCATGGATGTCGGCGACGACGGCGATCCGCAAGGGCGCATTGTCCGGCCAGCGAGGCGGCGTCAGCGCGTAGGAGGTCAGCGTGAGCGCGGTTCCCGCTTCGTAAGCGGTGGCGTAACCGGCGAAGCCGGAGGTCGTCGCCAAAACGCCGAGGCCGGTGAGGAGACGGCGGCGAGTCACCAGCATTAAAGGGTCCCGAAAATACGATGCGCCCCCGCGCCCTCGTTTTCGATCTTTACGCCAAACGCGCCCGCGAAGATAGACACGCTGCCGTCATCACCCTCATGACGCGAGTTCGAGGTCACGCGGCGGCAGCAAGTAGAGCGCGCCGCGCTGCACCGCTTGGCCGAGTTCCGGTTCGAACTCCTTGGCGGGCAATTTGAATTCGGCGGCGACGGCGGCGAGGCCGATATCGCGATAGAGGCGCGAAAGAAGACGGCTGCGGCCGGCGCGGGTCTCGATGGCGTCGGGAATAGCGGACAGATCGTGACGCATGGCACACTCAATGACGTGTTCGCTCGGCGTCGCTTGGCTCGCCGGGCCGATCGGGACAAGTTGAAGGAAATGCGTTAAAGGCGGTTTAAAGGATGAAGCGCGGCCAACTCGGGCTCGCCGCGCAGCTCCGTTCGAAGCCGGCGCGAGCGCCAGACGTTAGAGGTCGCCATTTGTCGATTCTGGGAGTGCTTTTCGACAAGGACGGCACGCTTGTCGATTTCGACGAAACCTGGGGGCCGGCCACCCATGCGGTGATCCACGCGCTCGCGGAAGGGGATCCTGCGCTGATGCGCGCGCAGGCCGAGGCTCTGCATTTTTCGCTTCAGGAGCGCCGCTTCTTGTCGACCTCGCCGCTCATCGCCGGCTCGTCGGCAAGCTACGGCAAGATGTGGGGCGAGGCGCTCGGCCGAACCGACCTCGTCGATCTCAAGCGCGAGATCGATCGTCTCAGCGCGGTGGAATCGTTGAAAGTGCTGACGCCGATCGGCGCGCCGGCGGTCGCGCTCGGCGCGCTCAAGGCGATGGGCCTGCGCCTTGGCGTCGGGACCAACGATTCGGAAGCGAGTGCACGTCGCCAGATCGGCGCGCTCGGTCTCGACGAGGCGATCGAATTCATCGTCGGCTACGATTCCGGCCATGGCGGCAAGCCCGAGCCAGGCATGGTGCTCGCTTTCGCGCGCCATCTCGGCGTCGCGCCGGATCGCATCGCGATGGTTGGGGATTCGCTGCACGACCTCGACGCGGCGCGCGCCGCGGGAGCGCTCGCCGTCGCCGTGCTCAGCGGACCCGCGCCGCGCAGCGCGCTCGCGCCCCGCGCCGACTATGTCGTCGACGACATCGAGGCGCTGCCAGCTTTGTTCGCCGCGCTCGCTGGCGACGGCGATGCGAGCCGGCGCGGCTGACGCGTCTTCGCTGCGCGCCTATTCCGCCGGGGCGGGGACGCCTTCCGCCTCGTCGCCGCGCGGGCGAGGCTCGCGCGAGGGTTCGTCCGCCGCGCCGAGGAATCGGCTGAGCAAGCGCCAGGACACCCGGCCGAAATCGTCGAGCAAGGTAAACGCGGCGGGCACGAAGACCAGCGACAGCAGCGTCGAGACGATCAGGCCGCCCATCACCGCGATCGCCATCGGCGAGCGGAAGCCGCCGCCTTCGCCCAGGCCCAGCGCCGAGGGCAGCATGCCCGCCGCCATTGCGATGGTGGTCATGATGATCGGCCGCGCGCGCTTGCGGCCGGCTTCCACCAGCGCGTCGAGGCGCGGCGTCCCGCGTCCGATCTCTTCGACGGCGAAATCGACGAGCATGATCGCGTTCTTGGTGACGATGCCCATCAGCATGAGAATGCCGATCACGACCGGCATCGAAATCGCCTTGTGCGTCAGGAGCAGCGCGCCGATCGCCCCGCCGACCGACAGCGGCAGCGAGACGAGAATGGTGATCGGCTGCAGGAAGCTGCCGAACAGCAGCACGAGCAACACATAGACCATCATGACGCCGGCGCCGATCGCCTCGGCGAACGACGTGAACACCTCGCTCATCACCTCGACGTCGCCGGTCTCGCGAATCTCGACGCCGGGCGGCAGCCTCATGGCGGTCGGCAGCGCGCGGATCGCCCGTACGGCGTCGCCGAGCGCCGCGTCGCCGTTGAGATCGCCCTCGATCGTCACCCGCCGCGTGCGGTCGTAGCGGTTGATCGCGGTCGGGCCATGATCGATCCTGAAGTCCGCCACCACGGAGAGCGGCGCGGCGGCGCCCGAGGCGGTCGCGACGCGCAGATCCTGAAGGCGCCCGATGTCGCTTCGCGCCGTCTGATCGAGTTCGACGCGGATCGGAATGAGCCGGTCGCCCGCATTGAACTTGGCGAGGTTGGCGTCGATGTCGCCGAGCGTGGCGACGCGGATCGTCTCCGAAAGCGCCTCGGTGGAGACGCCGAGATCGGCGGCGAGCTGGCGCTTCGGTTCGATGCGCAGCTCCGGCCGGTCGAGCTCGGCGGTCGAGATCGGGTTCTCGATCGTCGGGATCGAGCGCATTTCGCTGGCGAGCTGGTCCGCCGTGTCGTTGATCGCCTCGATGTCGGGCCCGGCGACGATGAGCGAGAGGTCGCGCTGCCCATTGTCGTTGACGAACCAATACCGAATGTCTGGCGTATCGGCGAGCATCGCGCCGATCCTGACTTGCAGCTCTTTCTGCGTCGTGGCGCGCTCATCCTTGCCGACGAAGTTGATGACGAAGGTCGCCTTGCGCGGCTCGGCGCCGGAGCCGAGAATCTGGCCGCCGTAAACGAGAACGGAGCGCACTTCCGGTATGGCGCGCAGCTTGTTGGAGATCGAGCGGGTGACGCGGTCGGTGTCGGCCAGCAGCGAGCCCGGCGGCAGCTCGACCGCCAGCAGCGCGCGGCCGTGATCGTCCGGCGGCAGAAAGCCCGAAGGCAGCAGCTTGGTCGCCATCAGCGAGGCGGCGAAGATCATCACGCCCGCCGTCAGCGTGATCCAGCGGTGACGCACCGAGGCGCGCACGAGCCGGACGTAGACGCGCATCACCGCGCCTTCCTCCTCGGCCGGCGCTTCCGGCGTGCGCAGGAAGTAGGCCGCGACCACCGGCGTGATGAAGCGCGCGACGAGCAGCGAGAACAGCACCGCGATCGCCACCGTGAGCCCGAACTGCCGGAAATATTGGCCGGCGATTCCGCTCATGAAGCTCACCGGCACGAAGATCGCGACGATGGTGAGCGAGATCGCGATGACCGCGAGTCCGATCTCGTCGGCCGCCTCCAGCGAGGCGCGATAGGCCGATTTGCCCATCCGCATGTGCCGCACGATGTTCTCGATCTCGACGATGGCGTCGTCGACGAGGATGCCGGTCACCAGCGTGATGGCGAGCAGGCTGACGAGATTGAGCGAGAAGCCGATCGCATCCATCGCCCAGAACGTCGGCAGGATCGACAGCGGCAGCGCGATCGCGGTGACCAAAGTCGCGCGCAGGTCGCGCAGGAACACGAACACCACCGCGATCGCGAGCAGCGCGCCCTCGATCAGCGTCTCCATCGTCGAACTGTAGTTGCCGAGCTCGCTGTCGACCTGTGTGTCGACCTTGGTGAAGGTCACCTCGGGGTGGGCGGCGTGGATGCGCGCGAGGCGCTCGGTGATGAGATGATCGACGGTGACGTCGCTCGCGCCCTTGGCGCGCGTGACGCCGAAGGCGACGATCGGCTCATCGAACAGCCGCGCGAAGGTGCGCGGCTCCGCGGCGCCGTCGGTGACCGTGCCGAGTTCGTCGAGCCTGACCCTGCGGCCGCCGGGCAGCGCGATCGGCAAGGCGGCGAGATCGCTGACCCGCCGCGCGCCGGCGAGCGTGCGGATCGCCTGCTCCTGGCCGGCGATTTCGCCGCGTCCGCCGCCGAGATCGACGTTGTCGGAGCGCACCTGTTCGTTGACCGCCGCGGCGGTGACGCCGAGCGCCAGCAGCTTGTCGGGATCGAGCGAGACACGGATCTCGCGATCGACGCCGCCGTTGCGCGTCACCTCGCCGACGCCTTTGACGCCCTGCAAGTCGCGCGCGACCGTGTCGTCGATGAACCAGGACAATTGCTCGACCGTCATGCCCGGCGCAGAGGCGGCGTAGGTGACGATCGGCAGGCCTTCGACGTCGAGGCGGCTGACGATCGGCTCGTCGATGGTCCGCGGCAGATCGGTGCGGATCTTGGCGATCTGGTCCTTCACGTCGTTGAGCGCGCGGTCGATGTCGACCGAGCCGACGTTGAACTCGACGACGGTCACCGAAGATCCGTCGGTCACTGTCGAAATAATGTGCCAGACGCCGCTGACGTTCGAGACGGCGTCCTCGACCTTCTTGGTGACTTGCGACTCGAGTTCGGCGGGCGCCGCGCCCGATTGGGTGATCGCGACCTGGACGATCGGGATGTCGATGTTGGGAAACCTCGTCACCGCCATCTGGCGGAAGGTGACGACGCCGAGCAACGCCAACACCGCGAAGGCGAGGATGGCCGGAATCGGCCGCCGGATCGACCAGGCGGAGACGTTGATGCTCATTGCGTCGCCTCCTCGCCCGAGGCGAGCGTCGGGCGCACGCGATCGCCCGGGCGCAGGAACGCGGCGGCGCGCGCGACCACCGTCTCACCCGGCCGGACGCCGTCGCGTATTTCGAGGGAATCGCCTTCGGCGACGCCCACGCCGACATGGCGCTGCTCGACAATCCCGTCTCGCACCACGAGCAGCCGGGCGCTGATCCCTTCGCGCTGCACCGCGCTGGCGGGAACCCCGACGCCTTCGCTGTGAGAGACTGCGATTTCTCCGGAAGCGAAGGAGCCGATGCGCGCCGGAGCGCCGGGCTGCAAAGCGATGCGCACCTTGCCGGTACGGCTCGCCTTGTCGACCTCCTGGCTGATCAGGCGGACCGAGCCGTCGACGTCGTCGGTGGCGCCGGGCAAGCGGATGCGCGCCGGCATGCCGAGCCGCAGTTTGGCGATCGATTGCTCCGGCACGTCCGCCTCGAGATCGATAGCGCCGTCGGCGATGATGCGAAAGAGCGGCTCGCCGGCGCCCGAGGAGGCCGCGCCGAGCCGCGCCGTGCGGCGACTGACGACGCCCGCGACGGGAGCCCGCACATCGGTGCGCGCCATGCGCACCTGCAATTCGCTTCGCTCCGCGTCGCGGCTTTTGCGGTCGGCTTGGGCGACGGCGAGCGCGTGTTCCGCCGCGGCGACCTGGGCGCGGGCGGTGCGCAGCACGGTCTCCCGTTGTTCGATGGTCGAGGCGGGGAGGATCTGAGCGCCGAGCTTGCTGGCGCGGTCGTAGTCGCTGGTCGCCCAGGCGAGCTGAGCCTGGGTCTGCTCGATCTGGCTCTGCCCCTCTGCGATCGCAGCGTCCGCGCGCGCGGTCGCTGCGTCGTTCTGGGCGAGCAGAGTCTCGAGCTGGCTGCGGTCGAGGCGGGCGAGAACCTGGCCGGCGGCGACTTTGTCACCGTCCTCGGCGTCGAGTTCGACGATCGAGAGCCCGTCGACCTGCGCCGCGACCATCGCCTCTTCCCGGGCGACAAGCGTTCCCGAAACGAAAAGGCGATCGACGAACGCGCGCCTGCGGGCGGCGGCGACCGTCACAGTCGGCGGCTCGACGACGCGCTGCGCCTCGGCGGCGACGGCCTCGCCCGCCGCGCAATGGGCAGGGGCGGGGACGCCGATCCGGGCGAGCGGCGCAAGAGCGGGCGAGCAGGGCGCGACCGCCCGGCCGACGAACAGCAACCCGGCGGCGAGCGCGGCGACGACGGCCGTTCCTAGCAAGAACCGACGCATCAACGCGCCTCCTAAATAGAGGACGCGGGCGCGATCGCGCCCGCGAATAGAGCTTTGAGGACGCCGAGCGTCATCGCCTGCTCGCGCTCGATGTCGAAGTCCGGCTCGAGCGCGCGTCGCTTCATCAAGCCGCCGACCAGGGTGAAGATCACCCTTGCGGCGAAGGCGGGGTCGAGCGAGGCGGCGGCCTGGCCTCTTTGCTTGGCCACCTCGACGAGCCTCGCCAGGCCATCGAGCACGCCGGCGTCGATCGCCAGCGTCATGGCGGCGATGCGCGGGTTATGCGCCGCTTCAGCGTTCATCTCGACGAAAAGCATGGCGCTTTCGCGGGGCCGTCCGAGAAGGTGCTCGCGCATCACCTGGGCGAGGGTCGCCAACAGGTCGTCGCTGCCGATCAAGACGGCGAAGGCGGCCGAGCGTTCGCGATGGCCTGCTTCGCACAGACCCTCGACCAGCGCCTCCTTGGAGGGGAAGTAGCGGTAGAGGTTGCCGGCGCTCATGCCGGCTTCCTCGGCGACCTGATGCATCGTCGCGGCGTGGAAGCCGTGGCGCACGAAAGCGCGCTCGGCGGCGCCGATGATGAGGTCGCGCCGATCGCTCTCGGAGCCCTTTTCGGATGAAACGGCCAGCGACATTGTGCCTCCCATGAGAATGAACGTTCATTCTCATGGCGCCCAATGTTGACGACATTGTGAACGTCACCGATATTCCGTAGCCGGCGCCGCTTAATCCGCCTTGCGGGTGGACGAACGCCGATGCGCCTTCGGTAGCGCCGCGAGCGCGTTTCTTTGCCGGATTTCTCGCGCGGGCTGGGGCGAGGCGGCTCCGCGCGCCTTGCGGAGCGACCCCACATCCCAAGACGAACGCGTAGCGTTCGTCCGCTCCCGCAAGGTGAAGAAGTTGAGCGGCAGCTACCGCCGAACGGCCGCCAGCACGTTGGCGACAAGCACGCCGAGGCATCCCACCAGCAGGATCAACCCGGCCGCCGAGGAGACGTTCGGGACCAGCGCGGCGGCGACGCCGGCGAGCGCGACCACGGCGACGATCGCCGCCGCCAGCCAGCCGTCGACAAACAGGCCGATCACTTCGCGAACAATCGCGGCGAGCGCGTTCATCGGACCGTCGCCGTTCGCGAGCGCTGGACGAGGGAGACCGAGACGAGGCCTGTCGCCAGGAACAAAGCGACGAAAACGACGATCGCCAGATCCTGGCCCGGCCACGGCACGCCGAGGCCTTCGCCGGTCCAGAACACCCCGAAGGCCGACAGCATCACCCCGACCGCGAACTTGAGCGTGTTCTCGGGAACGCGCGCGAGCGGGCGATACACGATCAGGCCGGCGACGGCGACGAGCGCGCACGCCGCCAAGGCGCTGACGCTCGCGGGGAGGAGGAGGCCGCGGCCGGCGCTGACGGCGATCACGATGAACACCACTTCGAGCCCTTCGAGCAGGACGGCCTTGTAGCTCGCGATTCCTGCCAGCCAGTCGGCGCGCTGCGCTGCGCCGGCGCCGTCCCGCCTGAGTTCGGCGGTGGTCGCGGCGAAGGCCTTCTCTTCGTCATGCAGCGCAAGCGCGCCCGCGGCGCGCAGGATCGCCTTACGCAGCCAGCGCATGCCGAACAGCAGCAGCAGGATCCCGATCGCGAGCTGCAACAGGCGCAAGGGGACGATTTCAAGCGCCGGGCCGAGTACGAGAACGATCACGGCCAGCGAGATCAGGCCCGCCAGCGCGCCGAGGCCGGCCGGGCGCCAGCCGCGAACCGTCGCGACCGCGAGGATGATCGTCAGCGCCTCCACCGCCTCGACCAGCGAGGCGAGGAAAACCGCTGTTATCACCGGCCCGATTTGCGCTACGCCGCCCATGACGGGATCGGACCCTTTCCACCAAACGCTTTACAAAACAGCGGTCTGATCAAATTCGGCGCGAGCGCACGTCCGGCAGGAAGTACGTCAGCAGCCCGATCGCCGGCAAGAAAGCGCAGATCTGATAGACGAAATTGAGGCTCGTCGCATCGGCCAGAGCCCCGAGCGCCGCAGCGCCGATGCCGCCGAGCCCGAACGACAGGCCGAAGAACAGCCCGGCGACCGCGCCGACGTTCCCCGGCGCCAATTCCTGGGCGTAGACGACGATGGCGGAAAAGGCGGAGGCCAGCACGAGGCCGATGGCGATGCTGTCCAGCGCCGTGCCGAGGAAGCCGAGATGCGGCAGCAGCAGGGTGAACGGCAGAACGCCGACGATCGACATCCAGATCACGAATTTCCGGCCATAGCGGTCGCCGATCGGGCCGCCGGCGTAGGTGCCGGCCGCGACGGCGCCGAGGAAGACGAACAGCATGATCTGCGACGTCTGCACCGAAACGCCGAAGGTCTGGATGAGGTAGAAGGTGTAATAGCTCTGCAGGCTCGACAGGTAGAACACCTTCGAGAACACCAGCACCACCAGGATGATCATCGTCCGCACCACGATCGGGCGCGGCAGGGTGGCGTCGTGCGTTGCTTCGTGCGCGTTGTGGCCGGCGGCGCGGTGAGCCTTATGCCAGATCGCGATCCGCGCGAGGATGAAGATCGCGACGAAGGCGAGCACCGTGAAGGCCAGCACCGAATGCTGCCCGTAGCGCATGACGATGAAAGCCGCCATCAGCGGCCCAAGCGACTGGCCGAAATTGCCGCCGACCTGAAACAGGCTCTGCGCGAAGCCGTAGCGGCCGCCGGAGGCCGCTCGCGCGGCGCGCGACGCCTCCGGGTGGAAGATGGCGCTGCCGACGCCGATCATCGAGACGGCTGCGAGCAGCGCCGTATAGTTCCGCCCGAAAGCGAGCATCGCCAGGCCGACCAGCGTGAAAGCCATCGCCGACGGCAGGGCGTAGGTGACCGGCCGCCGGTCCGTGAAGAGGCCGATTATCGGCTGCAACAGCGATGCGGTGATCTGGAACGTGAAGGTGATAATGCCGGTCTGGAAAAACGAGAGCGACAACTCCTCGCGAAAAACCGGATAGAGCGCCGACGCGAGCGACTGCATCATGTCGTTGAGCATGTGCGAGCCGCTGGCGGCGAAAAGGATGCCGTACGAGGTGATGCCCGCGGCCTGGAGCGCGGCGCTCGACACAAGCTTGTCGGCGCCGCCGCCGACGGGATGGCTGGCAATTGTCAAAGGAATGTCTCGTGGTGGCGCGAACGCGCCACGACCGGGCGTCCGAAACGCCCTTTTTAGCGCCGCTCGCGTCCAGACGAAAGGGCCTGAGGGGCGCTAATCAACCCTTTGTGACTGGGGCTCGCTATTTGGGGGCGAGCACCATCACCATCTGGCGCCCTTCCATCAGCGGCTCCGCCTCGACCTTGGCGACCGGCGACGTCTCGCTCTTGACGCGCTGCAGCAGCTTGTAGCCGATGTCCTGGTGGGCCATCTCGCGGCCGCGGAAGCGCAGGGTTACTTTGACTTTGTCGCCTTCCTCGAAGAACCGCATGACCGAGCGCATCTTGACCTCATAGTCGTGGTCGTCGATGCCCGGGCGCAGCTTGATTTCCTTGATCTCGACGATCTTCTGGCGCTTGCGCTGCTCGGAGGTCTTCTTCTGCTCGTTAAAGCGGAATTTCCCGAAGTCGAGGATCTTGCAGACCGGCGGGCTGGCGTTCGGCACGATCTCCACGAGATCGAGCCCTTCCTCCTCGGCCAATTGCTGCGCCTCGGCGACATTGACGACCCCGCGGTTTTGACCTTCGGCGTCAATGAGCTGGACCTGGACCGCGCGAATGTCGCGGTTGACGCGCGGCCCGCCTTTCTCCGGCGCCGCGGTTGACTTCATGGGACGACGAATGGCCACTCTCCTTCAATTGTTAAAACGGCGGCTGTGAAATCGACGTTCAGCCCGCGAACTGGCCGCCGGCTGAATCGGGCCGCGAACTTTCCATAGAACGGCGTGTCAAGTCAATCGTTGGCGCGCGCGAAACCCCATTATTCGCTGGGTGGGGCCGGATTTCCCCGTGCTTCACGCCGCGAGATCGGCGACGATCGAATCCAGCAGCGGCGCGCCTGAACGCGTCACCCGAATGCGTCCTCTAGCGTCCTCCTCGATGAACCCATCGGCGGCGAGATCGTCGATCTGGCGCTGCGAGAGCGAACGGCCGCTCAGCGCCTTGAACCGCGCGCGGTCGATTCCCTCGCGCAGTCGAAGCCCCATCAGAAGGAATTCGTCGCCCTGCTCTTCGGCGCTGAGCGGCGCGTTCTCGACCAGCCCATGGCCCTCGCTCTCGACCTGGGTCAGCCACATCTCCGGATGCTTCTCCGCAGCTTGGGCGACGCGCCCTTCCTGCGTCAGAAGACGGCCGTGCGCGCCGGGGCCGATCCCGGCATATTCGCCGTAGCGCCAGTAGACGAGGTTGTGGCGGCTTTCCGCGCCCGGCCGCGCATGGTTCGAAACCTCGTAGGCGGGAAGACCATGCGCTTCGGCGATCTCCTGCGTCGCGTCGAACAGAGCGCGGGCGAGGTCCTCGTCGGGCGTCTTCAGCTTACCGGCCCGCCAAAGCTGCTCGTAAATCGTGTCGGGCTCGATGGTGAGCTGGTAGAGCGACAAATGCTCGCCCGCCATCTTCAACGCCTCGGCCAGTTCCGCTCGCCAGGCTTGCTCGCTTTGCCCGGGCCGGGCGTAGATGAGGTCGAAAGAATAGCGGGGAAAGATCGACGCCGCGATGCGGACCGCCTCGACCGCCTCCGCGACGCTGTGGCGGCGGCCCAAGGATTTGAGGTCGGCGTCGTCCAGCGCCTGCACGCCGATCGACAGGCGGTTGACCCCGGCGGCCCGATAGCCGCGGAAGCGCCCGGCCTCGACGCTGGTCGGGTTGGCCTCCAGCGTGATCTCGGCGTCCGGCTCGATCGCCCACCGCTCGCCGATCGCGTCGATCACGCTCTGCACCGTCTGCGGGCGCATCAGCGAGGGCGTGCCGCCGCCGAAAAAGATCGATCGCACGACGCGGCCCGGCGTCGCGCTCGCCCGATGGGCGATCTCCGCGCGCATCGCCGCGACGAAACGCTCCTCGTCGATCGGCGCAGCGCGCACGTGCGAGTTGAAGTCGCAATAGGGGCACTTGGCGAGGCAGAAGGGCCAGTGCACATAGACGGCGAAGCCCGCGTCGGCGCCGGCCGGCGGCGCCGTCCGCAGCGGCGCAAAGGATTCGATGCTGTTCATTGGCGCTTTATGCCAGCTAGCTGGGCGCCGCGCCAGATTCTTTGCTATTGGCTCGGCGCGCCGTCGCGAGACGGCTGGGGAGAACCACGTCCATGACGGATACGCTCGAAGCCAAGACCTTCTGGAGGGAAACGAACGGCCATCGGCGCTGGCTGGCCGCCGAGGCCGACGCGCTTTTTGCGTTCTACGAAACTGATTCGATTCGCCCCTCCGGCGGCTTCTGGACATTGGACGAAACCGGCCGGCCTCTCCTCTCCGAGCAGGGCCGCGCGCTGCACGCGACGACGCGCATGGTCCATTGCTTCGCCATCGGCCATCTCATGGGCCGACCCGGCGCGGCCGATATCGTCGATCATGGCGTGACGGCCTTGATGAACCGCCATCGCGACTCTGTCCATGGCGGTTACTTCTGGTCGTTCGACGACGAGGGTCCGCGCGAGCGCGACAAGCTTGCTTACGGCCATGGCTTCGTGCTGCTCGCCGCGGCGAGCGCCAAATGCGCCGGCCACCCCAAGGCCGACGCCTTGCTGAGCGACATCGCCGAGGTGCTCGAGACGCGGTTCTGGGACCCCGAAGCGGGCGCCAGCAAGGAGGAGTTCGGCGAGGATTGGACGCCGTTCAGCGACTATCGCGGCCAGAACGCAAACATGCATCTGACGGAAGCGCTGATGGCGGCGTACGAGGCGACGGGCGAGCGCGGCTTTCTGCAAAAGGCGGAAAGCATCGCCGATCTCATCTTGCGCCGGAACGCGGCTGCGGCGGACTGGCGCGTGCCCGAGCATTACAAGGGCGATTGGAGCGTCGACCGCGAATACAAGGGCTCCGACATGTTCCGCCCCTACGGCGTCACGCCGGGCCACGCGCTCGAATGGGCGCGCTTGGCGCTGCAGCTTTGGGAACTCGGCGGCCGGAAGATCGATTGGCTGCCGAGCGCGGCGCGGGCGCTGTTCGCCAAGGCGGTCGGCGAGGGCTGGGATTCGGCGCGCGGCGGCTTCTACTACACCCTCGAATGGAGCGGCGCCCCGCGCGTGCGCGACAGGCTGTGGTGGCCGTGCTGCGAGGGGATCGGCGCCGCGAGCCTTCTCGGCGCGCTCGAAGGCGGGATCGAATACGAGACGTGGTATCGCCGCATCTGGGACTTCTCGGCGCGCCATTTCATCGACCGCCGCAACGGCGGATGGCGGATGCAACTCGACGACGCGCTGCGCCCGATCGCCGGCTATTTCCCCGGCAAGCCGGACATCTATCACGCGCTGCAGGCCTGCCTCATCCCGCTCTATCCGACCGACGCTTCCCTGACGCGCGGCCTCATGCGCGCGCCAAAAGGCCGGTAGAGTCTTCGGCGGTTTGATCTCAACCCTCACCCCAACCCTCTCCCGCGAGCGGGAGAGGGGGTTTGCGGCGCCGGGTGAGGGGCGCCGCCGCGCGCACTACTTTCAGAGCCCCTCGAACAGGGCCGTCGAGAGGTAGCGCTCGGCGAAGGACGGGATGATGACGACGATCGTCTTGCCGTCGTTCTCGGGGCGACGCGCGACGTCGATCGCCGCGGCGACCGCCGCGCCCGAGGAAATGCCGACCGGAATGCCTTCGAGACGCGCGACCAGCCGCGCCGTGTCGAAAGCGGTCTGGTTGCCGACGGTGACGATTTCGTCGATCAGGGTGCGGTCCAGGATCGACGGCGCAAAGCCTGCGCCGATGCCCTGAATCTTGTGCGGCCCAGGGGCGCCGCCGGAAAGGACCGGCGAATCCTCGGGCTCCACCGCCACCATCTTGACGCTCGGCTTGCGCGCCTTGAGCACTTGGCCGACGCCGGTGATCGTGCCGCCGGTGCCGACGCCGGACACGACCATGTCGACCGCGCCCTCGGTGTCGTTCCAGATCTCCTCGGCGGTGGTGCGCCGGTGAATGTCCGGGTTGGCGGGATTTTCGAACTGTTGCGGCATGATCGCGCCGGGCGTCGAATCGACGATCTCCTTCGCCTTGGCGATGGCGCCCTTCATGCCGAGCGAGGCGGGCGTCAGAACCAGTTCCGCGCCCAGCAGGGCGAGCAGCTTGCGCCGCTCGATCGACATCGATTCGGGCATGACGAGGATGAGCTTGTAGCTGCGCGCCGCGGCGACGAACGCAAGCGCGATGCCCGTGTTGCCGGAGGTCGGCTCCACGAGCACGCCGCGGCCCGGCGCGATCCGCCCCTGAGCCTCGAGCGCATCGATCATCGCCACGCCGATTCGGTCCTTGACGCTGGCGATCGGGTTGAAGAACTCGAGCTTGGCGAGCAGGTTCGCGCGCACGCCCTTCTCTCGGGCGATGCGGTCGATGCGGACGAGAGGGGTGTCGCCGACCGTGTCGGTGATCGACGCGTAAACCCTGCCTCGTCCGCGCGGCTTCTCGCCCGCCGAATCGTTTTTCGTCTCAGCCATCTCTAACTCTCCCGCAGCGGCGGCGACGCAAGCCGCGCGCGTCTCTTCCCCATATACTCTTTTTGACGGGGTCACACAGGGGTTGTCGAGATGGCCGCGACTAGATCGTGAAATCGCCGGCGGCTTTTTCTTCTTCGAGCACCTGCGCCTTTTCCGCGTCGTCGCAGAGTTGCTCGACGGAGATCGCGTCGAGGTTGGTGAGGAAGGATTCGCCGGCCTTGCGCACGCTGGGTTCAACCACCCGCTCCAACAGCTTGGAGCGCGACCCGACGTCGTCCGGATCGGCGGTGCTGAGGCTGACCGAGGTGCGCACGATTTCGCCGACGGTGATCCGGCGCCGCTCGCGCGCAAGCTCGTAGCCGCCGCGCGGCCCGCGCACGCCCTTCAGAATCTTCGCGTGAACGAGGCCTTGCAACAGCGTCTCCAAGTGCCGTGGGGGCAGCTTGTGTCGAGCGGCGAGCGCTTTGGCCGCCACCGGCGAGGAGCGCGAGTGCAGGGCGATGTCCACCACTGCAGCGATGGCTAACAGGCTGCGCCGCGACAGCAGGTTCATATCACTTCTCCTCATCCGAGCTTCCGGTCGAACCAAACCCATTGGCGCCGCGCTCGCTCGCTTCGAGACGTTCGCTCAGTATGAAAGCGACACGCTCCACTGCACCGACGACGAGTTGCGCAATTCGCGCTCCCCGTCGGATTGGAAAAGGATTTTGTCCAAAATTGATCAGTATCACGCCGATTTCGCCGCGGTAGTCCGCGTCGATCGTCCCGGGGCTGTTGAGTACGGTGACGCCGTCCTTCAGCGCTAAACCCGACCGCGGCCGAACCTGCGCCTCGTACCCCTTCGGCAATTCGATGGCGATGCCGGTTGGAATTAAAGCCCGGTCGCCTGGTTCGAGGATGACTTCCTGACCTTCCGGAAGGGCGGCCAGGAGATCCACTCCCGCCGCATCTTCACTCTGATACTGTGGCAATTGCAAGTCTTCACCATGTAGAAAGCGCTTTACTTTGACCTGGATCATCGGACTTCCTTCAACAGGCGGCCGAGGAGGTCGATTAGCGCACGTGCGACGTCCTGCTTCTTCATCCGCGGCCACGGCTCGACCCCGGCGGCGCTCACGATGGAGACCTGGTTGGCGTCTCCGCCGAAGGTTCCAGCCCCCTCGGCGACGCTGTTGGCGACGATCAGGTCGCAGCCTTTACGCTTGAGCTTGTCGAGCGCGTTTTGCGTGACTTTCTCGGTTTCGGCGGCGAAACCGACGACGATCTTGGGACGCTTGGGCCCGCCCGCCGACACCTCGGCCAGAATGTCAGGATTTTCCACGAGCGTCAGAGCCGGCGCGCCGCTCGCGCCCTTCTTCACCTTTTGCGCGCTCGCCGTCTCGACGCGCCAGTCCGCGACTGCGGCGGCGGCGATGAAGGCGTCCGCCGGCAGGGCGTCGATTACCGCCGCCCGCATTTGCAGCGCCGTCTCCACGTGAACCGTCTCGACCCCTAAAGGATCGGAGAGAGCGACCGGACCGGTGACGAGGGTCACTCTCGCGCCGGCCGCTATCGCCGCCTCAGCGATCGCGTGGCCTTGCCGCCCCGACGACCGGTTGCCGATGAAGCGCACCGGATCGATCGGCTCGTAGGTGGGGCCGGACGTGACGACCACGTGCTTGCCGGATAGAGCGCCTTGCGCACGGGCTCCGATCCCTGGGGGCAGCGGGATTGCGGTCGGCTCGGCGAGTTCGCGCTCGATCGCGGAGACGATCGCCAGCGGCTCGGCCAATCGACCCGGCCCGTATTCGCCGCAGGCCATGTCGCCGTCCTCCGGGCCGACGAAGGCGACGCCGTCGCCGCGCAGGGTCGCGACGTTGCGCTGCGTCGCCGGATGCAGCCACATGCGCAGATTCATCGCAGGCGCCACCAGCACCCTTTTGTCGGTGGCCAGAAGCGTGGTCGAGGCGAGATCGCTTGCGATCCCGTTCGCCATGCGCGCGAGGAGATCGGCGGTCGCCGGGGCGACGACGATCGAGATCCGCGTCGCGCGACAACTCGATATGGCCCATTTCCGCTTCATCGATCAGATTGAATTGATCGGAGCGGACCGCATGTCCACTGAGCGCGGCGGCCGACAACGGCGTCACGAATTGCTTGGCCGCTTCGGTCATGACGACCCGCACCGTCGCGCCCCGCTCGCGGAGGCGGCGGATCAGTTCGAGCGCCTTATAGGCCGCCACCCCGCCCGAGACGACGAGCAGAATTCGGGCCTCGTGAAGAGGTTTCGCGGTCACCGTCGCTTGCCTTTGGAAAAGCCTCGTCGCCGGCCAGGAGCCAGTCTCATGTAGAGGATTGCTTCTTAATGTGCAAAACCACGGACCGGCAACGTTTTTGTTGCGAATTAGCCGATCACATTCGGTAAACAATTTTTTATTACATTGCTTTTTATCAATGTAGTGCAATCCACCAGAGCGCCGCGGCAATTACCCATGCCGCCGCCGTCAGCGCCGCGGGCCAGCGGCGGGGCGCCTCGCCTGCCGCGGCCGGATCGCGTTCGACGGTCTCATCGATCAGACGCGACAAGCGCTCGAGACGCGGGGGCGCGTCCGCGAGGAACCTGGCGAATTGCGCGACGCCGCGCCCGATGTCTTCGAATTCGGCCTTTCGGCCCGAGATTCTCCGCGATCCAGGCGCCGACGATCGGTTCCGCCGTCGCCCACATGTCGAGGTGCGGATCGAGCTTGCGCGCAACCCCCTCGACCACGACCATCGTCTTCTGCAGCATGACGAGTTCGAGGCGCGTCGACATGTCGAACAGCGCCGTGACCTCGAACAGGAGCGTCAGCAGCCTGGCCATCGAGATCTGGTCGGCGGTCCTCGAATGGATGGGTTCGCCGATGGCGCGGATGGCTTGCGCGAAGTCCTCCACCCGGTGGACCGGCGGCACGTAGCCCGCCTCGAAATGCACCTCGGCGACCCGCCGGTAGTCGCGCCGGATGAAGCCGTAGAGAATTTCGGCGAGAAAGCGGCGCTCCTTGCGACCGAGCCGCCCCATGATGCCGAAGTCGACCGCGACGATGCGGCCGAGGTCGTCGACGAAGAAATTGCCCTGGTGCATGTCGGCGTGGAAGAAGCCGTCACGCAACGCATGGCGCAGGAACGACTGGATCAGCGTGCGTCCGAGCTTGGGCGGGTCGAAGCCGAGCTCCCGGAGATGGGCGGTGTCGCTGAGTGGCGCGCCGTCGATCCACTCCATGGTGAGCACTTCGCGCGTCGTGCGGTCCCAGTCGATCTTGGGCGCGCGAAAATCGGGATCCCCGGCGAGGTTTTCGGCGAATTCCGACGCCGCCGCGGCTTCGAGGCGAAAGTCCATCTCCATACGCACGCTGCGGGCGAGCGCCTCGACCACTTGGACGAGCCGCAGCCGGCGCAGCCTCGGCTCGTAGCCCTCGGCTGCGCGGGCGGCGAAGAACATGTCCGAGAGGTCGCGCGCAAACCGCCGCTCGACGCCGGGCCGCAACACCTTCACCGCGACGTCGCGCATTCCCTCCGGCGTCTCGACCCGCGCGCGATGCACCTGGGCGATCGAGGCCGCGGCGACGGGCTCGCCGAACTCCGCGAAGATCGTCTTGATGTTGGCCGAAAAGGACGCCTCGATCGAGGCGACCGCGACCTCGCGCGGCGCGGGGCCCATGCGGTCCTGCAGCTTCTCGAGTTCGACGACGACCTGCGGACCGACGATGTCGGGACGCGTGGCGAGGAATTGCCCGAGCTTGACGTAAGACGGACCGAGGCGGTCGATCGCCGCCGAGAGCCGCGCGAGGCCGTGCGAGCCCGGCCGCGCCAGCAGATTGGCGAGCGCGAGCGGAGCGCGCGCGAGCGGCGGCAGCGTGAGCGGATCGATGCCGACGAACGCGCCTTCGCGCGCGAGAACGAAACCGGCGCGGGCGAGCCGCACCGCGTGGCCGATGGCGGTGAGCGATGGCAAGTTCAGAGCTTCCAGCCCGAATGGATCGCGACGACGCCGCCGGTCATTCGCGTATAGTCGACGCGCGAAAACCCGGCCTGCTCGATCATTTCGGCGAACCGATCGGGCGGCGGGAACTTGCGGATCGATTCCACGAGATAGCGATAGGGCGCGCCGTCGCCGGCCACGACCTTGCCGAGCGCTGGGATCGCCGCCTCGGAATAGGCCGCATAGACGCGATCGAAGACGGGTAAGTCGACCCGCGAGAATTCGAGGCAGAGAAATCGCCCGCCGTGCTTGAGCGTTCGATAGGCCTCAGCCAGCGCCTGCTCGATGCGGGGGACGTTGCGGATGCCGAAGGCGATCGTATAGGCGTCGAACGTCGCGCTGGGCAGCGGCAACTCCTCGGCGTTGCCCTCCACGAAGCTGACCCGTCCGCCTTCGCGCCGCTTCCCGGCGCGCTGCTGGCCGACCCGCAACATATCGGCGTTGACGTCGACGACGGTGACCTGCGTCTCGTCTCCCGCCGCCGCGACCCGGAAGGCGACGTCGCCGGTGCCGCCGGCGACGTCGAGATGCCGGAAAGGGCGATGGCGAGGCGGCCGCAGCTTGGCGACCAGAATGTCCTTCCAGATGCGGTGCAGGCCGAACGACATCAGGTCGTTCATGAGATCGTAACGATCCGCCACCTTGCGGAAGACGTCGTCGACCAGGTCCTGCTTCTCGTCGAAGCGGACGGTTCGATCGCCAAAATGCGTGTGCGCTGAGCCGGTCGACATAAGGGTCTCCAAAATCGCCGGCACCATAGCCCGCCCCGTCGCGGCAAGCCAGATCGCGCCATGCCACCCGGTTGCGGCCGCGCGCCACGATAATTGGGTTTAACGCTTTATTTACTTCGCAAATATTTCATCTACAATTGTCGCGAATCGTAAATCATTAGCTTAAAGCTACAACGTAGAAGTTGGCATCGGCTGTCTCGGTCGAACGCGACAGTATTTCTGTAGGACGTCGACGTGGGCCTGCACCGCAGAATTAGAGAAAACCTTCTCCGGCCGACAAATATTCCAGCGGCGATCGCCGCCGTGGCGACCTTGATCTGCGGTGCGCTGTTCGACCACCAGAACGGCCAGCTTACCGACGAGCGGGCGCGCGCGGAGGTTCTCTCTCAAGCCAACCTGATCCGCGCCAAACTCGAAGGGGACATCCACGGCGATGTCCAGCTCGTGCGCGGCCTCGCGGCCGAGATTTCGAGCCAACCCGACATGACCCAGTCGAAGTTCGCTGAAGTCGGGGCGAATCTGGTGAGAACCGACTCGCAGGTGAAGATGGTCGCCGGCGCCCCGAATCTGGTCATCTCGCTTGTCCATCCGTTGCGAGGAAACGAGGCCGTGATGGGGCTCGACTATCGCTCCCTTCCGAGCCAGTTCGAATCGGGGTTGCGCGCGCGCGACAGCGGCGACGTCGTGCTCGTGGGGCCGGTCGATATCGTTCAGGGCGGCCGGGCTCTCATCGCTCGGCTTCCCGTGTTCACGCACCCTTTCGATGGCGCAAGGGCCTTCTGGGGCCTTGTTTCGGCGGTCATCGACCTCGACAAGCTCTATCGCGATTGCGGGCTCGTCGGACCCGACGCGCGGATCGAGGTCGCGATCACCGGCACGGACGGCCTCGGCAAAGACGGCATTCATTTCTTTGGCGACGCCGCGATCGAGCGCGACCATCCCGTCACCGTGAACGTGCGCGTTCCCTCCGGCTCCTGGACAATCGCGGCGACCCCCAGGGGGGGCTGGGAGGCCGCGCGCCCAAGCCGATGGCTGCTGCGCTTGGCCCTTCTGGCCGGCGGCCTCGTGATCGTCGTGCCCACCTGGCTGATTGGCCGGCTGGTGGAGGAGCGTCGCGCCCACTTCTTGCGGATGCGCGACCGCGAACAGGAGCTCGAACGGCTTTCGCAGCGTCTGGAGCTCGCCCTTGACGCATCGAAAGTCGGCGTATGGGAGGTTGACGTCGGGGCCCAACAACTCGTCTGGGACGACCGGATGAACGAACTCTACAACTATCCCGCCGACGGCGGCCCCCGTGGCTTCACGCATTGGCGCGACCGAGTCGACGAGCACGACCTTCATCGCGCCATCGAGGAATTCGAGTTGGCCTTGAAACCGGGCCGCTATGAATCGCAATTCAGGATCCGCGTCGGCGAGGGGCGAAGCCGGGTCGTTCGCGCGATCGGCAAGGCCTACGTCTCGTCCGACGGCGCCACGAAGATGATCGGCGTCGCTTGGGACATCACCTCCGATGTCGCCTTGACCGAGGATCTGCAACGCTCGAAGGCGCTGACCGAGGCGCGCAACGCCGAGCTCGAGGCGGCGCGCGCCCACATCGAGTACAATTCGCTGCACGATTTTCTGACGCGTCTGCCGAACCGGATGTACATGGATCGCGCGCTTGGAGAGAACGCCCGCCGGTGCGCGACGACGGGCGGCGGCGTCGTCTTGCTGCACATCGATCTCGACGGCTTCAAGCAGATCAACGACACGCTCGGCCACGCCGCCGGCGACGCCATGCTGGTCCACAGCGCCAAGGTCATCCGCGACAACGTCCGCGAGGACGATTTCGTGGCGCGCACCGGCGGCGACGAATTCGTTGTCCTGTGCAAGGCGGACGCGGGGATCGCCGGCTTCGACGCCCTCGCGCGCAGGATCATCGCAAGCGGGCGCGAGCCGATCGTCTACGAGGGTCACGAGTGCCGCCTGGGCATGAGCATCGGCATTGCCGGAGCCTTCGGGGGCGCGGTCGATCGGCGTCAATTGCTCGTCAACGCTGATCTCGCGCTCTATCGCGCAAAGAGTCTCGGCCGCAATCGGTTCGAGTTCTACACCGAGGCGCTGCAAGAGGAGATCTTGAACTCCAAACAGACCGCAGACGACATCGTGCGCGGGCTCGAGCGCGGCGAGTTCTTTCCCTATTACCAGCCGCAGTTCGACGCGCGGACCCATCAGATCGTCGGCGTCGAAGCGCTCGCGCGGTGGCGCCATCCAACGCGCGGCCTCGTGACGCCGAACCAATTCATTCCGATCGCGGAGGAGCTGACCGTGATCGGCGCGATCGATCGCGTTGTGCTCGAGCAGGCGCTGAAACAGTTCCGGCTCTGGCGAGCCGGCGGTCACACTGTGCCGCGCTTGTCCGTTAACGTGTCGCTGCGGCGTCTGCACGATGAGAGCCTGCTGCAAGGCCTGCGCGACCTCGAGATCGAGCCCGGCATCCTCTCGTTCGAACTCGTCGAAACGATCTATCTCGACGAGCGCGATGAGCGCTTCTCCCACACTATCGATCAGATCAAGGCATTGGGCGTCGATATCGAGATCGACGATTTCGGCACCGGCTACGCATCGATCGTCAGCCTGACCAAGCTCAAGCCGCGTCGCCTGAAAATCGATCGGCAGCTCGTCACGCCGGTGACCCGCTCGGACGCGCAGCGCCGGCTCGTCCAGGCGATCGTCGACATCGGACGCTCGCTGGACATCGAGATCGTCGCCGAGGGCGTGGAGACGTTGGAGCACGCGCGGCTGCTGCGCGATCTCGGTTGCGACATCCTGCAGGGATACGCCTTCGCGGAGCCGATGTCCGGCGAAGAGTTCGAACAATTCATGGCGAGCAGGACGCGGCTGGTCGCGTCCTGAGGGGGCGACAAGCCCGCACGACTGCTGATTCCGGCGCTCTCATGCTCGCGAAAGCGGGCGGCAGCGGCGGAAAGCGTTGTGCAGTTACATGGAACCGTCTTTGCGAGCGGAGCGAAGCAATCCAGCGGTCGAGGTCCCGCCAGCACGTCGCGATTCGTTCCGTGGGCGCCTCAATCGGCAAACGCCTCGACCTCTGGGTCGCCGCGCTTTGCTCGCGATGACGACGGGGTCCGGTTCAACCTGCTTCGCAGCGAAGGTCCGCGGCGGTTGCCTGGGCCCCCGCTTTCGCGAGGGCGACAGGCAGACCGCGTATTTCGCGCGCGGCTCAGGCGGCGAGTTGCCTCAGCACGTAGCTCAGGATGCCGCCGGCGCGGAAATATTCGAGCTCGTCGAGCGTATCGATGCGGCAGATCAGCGGCGCGCGGGTCACTTCGCCCGACGCCGACTTGATCTCGATCTCGAGCCGCTGGCGCGGCTTGAGGCCGTCGCCGAGGCCGTGGATCGACACCGTCTCGTCGCCCTTGAGGCCCAGCGACGCCCACGAGGTTCCTTCCTCGAACACGAGCGGCAGCACGCCCATGCCGACGAGGTTGGAGCGATGGATGCGCTCGAAGCTCTGTGCGATCACCGCCCGGACGCCGAGCAGCTTGGTGCCCTTGGCCGCCCAGTCGCGCGACGAGCCGGTGCCGTATTCGCGGCCCGCGAACACGACCAGCGGCGAGGCTTCGCGCTGGTAGCGCATCGCCGCGTCGTAGATCGCCATGCGCTCGCCCGAGGGATGATGGATCGTGTAGCCGCCCTCGACCACGGCGCCGTTCTCGTCCTTCACCATCTGGTTCTTGATGCGGATGTTGGCGAAGGTGCCGCGCATCATCACTTCGTGATTGCCGCGGCGCGTGCCGTACTGGTTGAAGTCCGCCGGCTGCACCTGATGCTCGATGAGATACTGCCCGGCCGGGCTCGTCTGGCGGATGGAGCCCGCGGGGGAGATGTGGTCGGTGGTGATCGAGTTGAGGAAGAGGCCGAGAACATGCGCGTTCTCGATGTCCTCGATCGGCTTCGGCTCCATCGTCATGCCCTCGAAATACGGCGGGTTCTGCACGTAGGTCGAGCCCATGTCCCACGCGTAGGTAAGTCCGGCGGGAACCTTCACCTTGCGCCAGTTCGAATCGCCGTCGAACACCTCGGCGTATTTGGTCTTGAACATCTTCGAGGTGATCGTTTCGTCGATGAGATTCCGGATCTCTTCGCTCGACGGCCAGATCTCCTGGAGAAACACCGGCTGGCCCTTCTTGTCGTGACCGACAGGCTCCTTGGTCAGATCGATCTGCAACGAGCCGGCGAGCGCATAGGCGACCACGAGGGGCGGCGAAGCCAGGTAGTTGGCGCGGACGTCGGGGTTGACGCGGCCCTCGAAGTTGCGATTGCCGGACAGCACCGCGGCGGCGACGAGGTCGTGCTTGCTGATGGTCGCGGAGATTTCCGCCGCCAGCGGGCCGGAATTGCCGATGCAGGTCGTGCAGCCGTAGCCGACGATGTTGAAGCCGAGCTTGTCGAGCGGCTTCTGCAAGCCCGCCGCCGCCAGATATTCCTCGACCACCTGGCTGCCCGGCGCGAGCGACGTCTTCACCCACGGCTTGACGGTGAGACCCTTCTCGACCGCGTTGCGCGCGAGCAGGCCCGCCGCGATCATCACGCTCGGGTTCGAGGTGTTGGTGCAAGAGGTGATGGCGGCGATCACCACGTCGCCGTGGCCGAGGTCGAAGTTGGCGCCCTCGACCTTATGACGCTCGGCGATGGCTTCCGCCTGCTTGAACTCGTGCGCCATCGCATTGGCGAAACCGCCCTTGGCCTCGGCGAGCACGACACGGTCCTGCGGGCGCTTCGGGCCGGCGAGCGAGGGGGTCACTTCGCCGAGTTCGAGCGCGAGCGTATCGGAGAAGACGGGGTCCGGCGTCTGGCGGGTGCGGAACATGCCCTGCGCCTTGGCGTAAGCCTCCACCAGCGCGAGCCGGCTCGGCTTGCGGCCGGAGGCCTTGAGATAGTCGAGAGCCTGCGCGTCGATCGGGAAGAGACCGCAAGTCGCGCCGTATTCGGGCGCCATATTGGCGAGCGTGGCGCGGTCGGCCACCGACATGGCGTTGAGGCCAGGTCCGTAGAACTCGACGAACTTGCCGACGACGCCCTTCTTGCGCAGCATCTGGGTGACGGTGAGCACCAGATCGGTCGCCGTGACGCCTTCGCGCAGCTCGCCCGTGAGCTTGAAGCCGATGACCTCGGGCAGCAGCATCGAGAGCGGCTGGCCGAGCATCGCCGCCTCGGCCTCGATGCCGCCGACGCCCCAGCCGAGCACGGCGAGACCGTTGACCATCGTCGTGTGGCTGTCGGTGCCGACCAGCGTGTCGGGATAGGCGATTTCGACGGTCTTGCCGTCCTGCTTCTCCTTCGACGTCCAGACGGTCTGGGCGAGATATTCGAGATTGACCTGATGGCAGATGCCGGTGCCGGGCGGCACGACGGAGAAGTTGGAGAAGGCCTGCTTGCCCCACTTGAGGAAGCGGTAGCGCTCCTGATTCTGCTCGTATTCGCGCTTGACGTTCTGCCCCAGCGCCTTGGCGTTGCCGAAGTGGTCGACGACGACGGAATGGTCGATCACGAGATCGACGGGAACGAGCGGGTTGATCTTGTTGGGATCGCCGCCGAGCTTGGCCATCGCGTCGCGCATCGCCGCGAGATCGACGACCGCGGGAACGCCGGTAAAGTCCTGCATCAGCACGCGCGCCGGACGGAATGCGATCTCATGTTCCGACTTGCCGCGATTGACGAGCCAGGCGGCGACGGCCTCGATGTCCTCTTTCTTGACGGTGCGCCCATCCTCGTTGCGAAGCAGATTCTCGAGCACGACTTTCATCGAGAAGGGCAGGGTGGAGAGGCCCGCCAAGCCGTGGCGCTCGGCGGCCTTGAGCGAGAAGTACTGGTAGCTCTTAGCCCCGACCTCGAGCGTCTTGCGACATTTGAAGCTGTCAAGGCTGGCCATCAGGTTCGCTCCGGTATCAGGTGGGGAATTCAGGATGCGCCGGCTTATAGATAAATTCCCATCGCCGGGCTAGACAAACTATCGCCGCGCCGCCTCGAAAGGATCTGCGCTTACGTAGGGACTGCTATGCGCCTTTGCGCGACCGACATCGCCATCGAACGCGGCGGACGCTCGATTCTCGCCGACGTCTCTTTCGAGGCGCGCGCGGGCAGGGCGCTCGTGCTGACGGGGCCAAACGGGGCTGGCAAGTCGAGTCTCCTGCGCGCGGTCGCAGGCTTCCTGCCGCTTGCCGCCGGCGCATTCAGGCTGGAGGGCGGCGCAGAGGACGCGGCCATCGGCGAGCAGGCGCATTATCTCGGCCATGCCGACGCGCTGAAGGGCGCGCTGACCGCCGGCGAGAATCTCGCCTTCTGGGCCGGCGCGCTGAGCGGCGATCCCTCGCGCGCGGCGTGGCTCTCCGCCTTGGCGCGTCTCGGTCTCGCTCACGTCGCGGACTTCCCCGTGCGCGCGCTCTCCGCCGGCCAGAAGCGGCGGGTCGCGCTGGCGCGTCTGCTCGTCGCCGCGCGTCCGCTCTGGCTGCTCGACGAGCCGACGACGGCGCTCGACGCCGCGGCGCAGGCGCGATTCGGGGCGATCATGCGCGAGCATCTCGCCGCCGGCGGGCTTATCGTCGCGGCGACGCACGCCCCGCTCGGTCTCGAGGGCGCCGAGACGCTGCCGCTCGGCGGCTCCGGATACCCCGCATGAGGGCGGCGGCGCTCGCGTTGTTCGTCAGGGAATGGCGGATCGCCCGGCGGATCGGCGGCGGCGCCTCGATCGGCCTGGTGTTCTTTCTCATCCTGGTGACGATCATGCCGTTCGCGCTGGGGCCGGACCTCAAACTCCTTGCGCGAATCGGCCCCGCGATCCTCTGGGTCGCCGCGCTGCTCGCGGCCTTGCTCGGGCTCGATCGCCTGTTTCAAGGCGACGGCGACGACGGGTCGCTCGACGTGCTCGTCAACGCCACGCTGCCGCTGGAGCTCGTCGTGCTGGTCAAATGCGCAGCCCACTGGGCGACGAGCGCGCTGCCGCTGGTGATCGCCAGTCCGCTCTTCGGCCTGATGCTGGCGATGGAGGCGCGGCCGCTGGCGCTCGTCGCGCTCAGCCTCGCCGCGGGAACGCCGGCGCTCACCTTGATCGGCGCGATCGGCGCAGCGCTCACGGTCTCGCTCAAGCGCGGCGGCCTCTTGATGGCGGTGCTCGCGCTGCCGCTGACGATCCCCGTGTTGATCTTCGGCGTCTCGGCCGCGTCGGCGGCGAGCGGCGGCGCCGCGCCGTTTCTGACGCCGTTCCTGATGCTGTGCGCCTTTTCCCTGTTCGCGCTCGCCACCGCCCCCTTCGCGGCGGCGGCGGCGCTGCGGCACATCAGGGAATAGCCGGCGGCGTTGGTCCGTCCGGAAAATTTGAGTGTTTTCGACGGGATAGGATCAACCACCGTGGCCGCGCGTTGGCTGGCCACAAAGGTTTCTTAACGGCAGGCGTCGTACCCGCTGAGCGCAGGCCGGCAGAGCCTCGCGGCCAAATCCCCTCGGGCCGCATCAAGAAAAGCCGTGATGGACGTTGCCGATCCCCCCTCCGTTCTAAGCAAGATCGAGGCCTATCTCGCAAGGCCACGGCGGATGCTGACTTTTGATCGCGAGATCGAGACGATCTTTCTGCGCGACCGGTCGGCGGCTCGCAGCCGCCAGGCTTATCTCGCCGGCTTGATCGCGGTCCTCAGCTTCAATGTGATGGTGTGCGGGGAATACGCGTGCGGCGAATTCGCCGCGTCGGCCATGAGGGTGTTCCTCGCCGAGCACCTCATCGTCACCATACCTTGCCTGCTGGGCTGCTACGCCGTGAGACGCGGAGTGAGCATGATGTGGCTCGAGGCGCTCATGGCCGTCGGCTATGGGCTCGGCACCGTCGGCGCCGTCGTCATCAATCAGAATATCAGGGGCGACGCCGCCATCTACGACGCGTTTACCGACGTTCTCATTTTGATTTGCTGCAACATCGCTCTGCCGATGGCATTCCTGACGGCGGCCATTGGCTCGGCGTTCAGCGTCGCCGCACTGACCGCGAGCGCTTTCTTCCATTCGGACTTTCCCCTGCAAGCCCAGGGCGCGCTCAGCGCGCTTTATGTGCTCTCCGCGGTGACGAGCCTCGTGGCGAACTATCGCTTCGAACTGGCCCAGCGGATCAACTATCTCTCCTATCTGCGCGAGCGCGTCAGAAACGCGGACATTCGGCGCGACAACGATCGCCTGTCGCATCTCTCGCGCACCGATGTCCTTACCGGGCTGCCGAATTGTCGCGACTTCGACGAGCGGCTCGCCGCGGCCGTGGCGCGATCCCGCGGCCAGGGCCGCCCGCTGGCGACGCTGGTCCTGGATATCGACAATTTCAAATTGTACAACGACGTCTACGGTCATCCCGAGGGAGACGTCTGTCTCCGGAGGGTCGCCCAGGCGGTCGCCGGCGTCCTGTGGGACGACGAATGGGTCGCATGCCGCATCGGCGGCGAAGAGTTCGCGGTGGTGCTGCCGGGGGCGGCGATCGAAACGGCGGTCGCGACCGCCGACCGGGTGCGGGCCGCCGTCCAAGCCTTGCAGATCCCGCACCTTGGCCTCGCCGACAAGTCCTATGTCACAATCAGCGTCGGCGTCGCTTCGTTGAATCTGGTCTGCCCGGAAGACCCAGCTTCGCTCATCGCCCGCGCCGACGCAGCGCTCTACAAAGCCAAGCGAAGCGGCAGGGACAAGATCGAGATCGATCTGAGAACCGCCGCCTGACGGTGCAAAGCGATACTACCCGTTTTGGTGGCGCCGACGCCGCGCTCAAGGGAGTAGACTGCGCCTCAACAAGTCAGGGGAGGGCCTGATGGAGGCGCAAGCTGTCCTTGTGGTCGGCGCCGGGCCGGCCGGCCTCGCCACAGCCGCGAGCCTTCGCCGACGGGGGATCGAGGCCGTCATCCTCGACAAAGCGAGCGCAGTCGGCTCAGTCTGGCGGCGCCATTACGACCGGCTGCACCTGCACACCCATCGACGTCATTCCGCTCTGCCGGGTCTCGCCATGCCATCGGCCTACGGCCGTTACCCCTCGCGGGCGCAATTTGTCGATTATCTCGAGCGCTACGCCGCCCGCTTCGACCTCAAGCCCGTCTTCAACGCCGCGGTCCACGCTGTGAGGCGCGAGGGCGTGCGCTGGCGCGTCGAGGCGGGCGAGCATTCCGCCGGCGCGCCGGTCGTCGTCGTCGCGACCGGCTGCGCCGACTTCCCGTACGCGCCGACTTGGCCTGGAATAGAGACCTTCAAGGGGAGCGTCGCCCACTCCAGCGCCTATCGCAATCCCGCGCCCTATTTAGGCAAGCGGGTGCTGGTGGTCGGTTTCGGCAATTCGGGCGGCGAAATCGCGCTCGACCTCGCCGAAGCCGGGGTCGACGTGACGCTGGCGGTGCGCGGTCCGGTCTGCATTCTGCCGCGCGACCTCCTCGGGCTGCCGATCGTCACCTTGGCGATCGCCCAGACCCATCTGCCCGCCCATGTGTCCGATTTCATCAACGCGCCGGCGATCCGTCTCGCCATCGGCTCGATCGAGGCGCTCGGCATGACGCGCGCCGCCAAGGGGCCGCGCAGGATGGTCGAGGAAGACGGGCGCGTGCCCTTGCTCGACGTCGGCACGGTGGCCAAAATCCGCGCGGGCGCGATCAAGGTGCGCGACGCCGTCGATCGCCTGACGCCTGACGGCGTCGTGTTCTCGCGGACTGGGCCGGAAGCCTTCGACGCGATCGTTCTTGCGACTGGCTTCCGTCCCGATCTCAGCGCTTTGCTTCCGGACGCGCGGGGCGTCCTCAGCATTGACGGCAAGCCGCTCGTAAGCGGCAGGCCGACCGCCGAGCCCGGCCTCTTCTTCTGCGGCGCGAGGATCCCCCCGACCGGGCAGTTGCGCGAGATCGGCATCGAGGCCGAGCGGATCGCGGCGGCGGCGGCGCCGCTTCTTGCGAAGCGATAGTGGTCAAAATCAAACGCCTGGCGCCCCCCTTGAGAGGACCGCTGTGGGGGGAAGCGGCCGCTTCGAATGCGCGGCGCAAAGGGTCGCTTCGCGCCCAGTATAGCCGTTCCCCGCCAATGCGGCGGTTCTCGACAGCGGACGTATGATTGAAGGACGCCAATGGCCGACTCGGGCCAATACGCGACATCGCGTCACGGATGGCGGCTCAGTCAGCGGGGATCGTAAACTGAAAAAGAGCCCCCCGCGGCTCGCACCTGGTCGCCCACAGCCGTCCACCATGGGCTTCGACAATCGAGCGGCAGATCGAGAGGCCCATACCCATGCCGTCGGGCTTCGTCGTGTAGAAGGGTTCAAAGAGACGCGGCAGGCTCTGCGGGCGCAGCCCATAGCCGGTATCCCGCACCGCGACGCACACGCCCCCCGGCTCGATACTCGCGGTGCTGATGTGTAATTCGCGATTGCCGTCCTCAACGCCACTCATCGACTGGATGGCGTTGACGATCAAGTTCAATATCACTTGTTGCAGTTGCACCCGGTCGCCCCGGACGCGTGGCGACTCGCCGGCCAGTTGCGTGCCCACCGTGACGCCGGCCTTGACCGCTTCGCTGCTAGTTAGGGCGGTCACCTCCAAGATCGCCGCATTGAGGTCAACGACTTCCTGCCGGGGTGGCGCTTTTTTGATGAGAGCCCCAATCCGGTCGATAACGTCGCCGGCTCGATCGGCGTCGTTCACAATGCAGGCGACCGCCTCCCTGACCTCCGCTACATCGAGTGGGTTTCTGTCTAAAAACCGCAGTGCAGCAGCAGCGTTTGTGCGTGCGGTCGCAATGGGCTGCTTGATTTCATGAGCAATCGAGGCGGTGAGCTGGCCCATGGTGGCGACACGGTTGGCATGCGCCAGCTCGCTCTGCATCTCGCGATATTGTCGCTCGCGACGCGTGCTCTCCAAGGCAATGGTGGCTTGCGCGGCGAAGTCCCTGAATAAGCAAATCTGTCTGTCGGTGAACGGCTGCACCTGTTTGCGGCCCAGACTAATTATCCCGACTATCTCATCGTCTTTGAGCAATGGCACAAACAGGGCAGTTCGGTAACGTGCCTTCGCCGCCGTGACCCAAAGATCATCCCGATGGTCGCCTTCAAGTGCTGTCAAGTCTGGAATGTGGGTGGGTAACCTGCTTGTGGCTAATCGACCCAGAAAACTCTCCTTATCGAGCACTGGGAATGATGACCGCACCTGACTAACCACAACGGCGTCCCCTCGCACCGCCACGAAACGAAGGCCGCTTTCTTCGGAGAGGCGCAAGCTGCCCATGTCTGCTCGACAGAGACGCGTGGCGCTGTCGAGGATGGCGTCGAAGATAGGCTGCAAGTCGTGCGGCGAGCCCGCAATGGCGTGCAGCACTTCCGAAATGGCCGCCTGTTGCTCGATGAGTTCGGTCACCCGATCTTGCGGCTCAGCAGCGGCGCCTTCTCCGTGGATACTCGCGGTCATCCGGAGCATTCCTCGGCTTAGACGTGAGGGCAGCATAACAGCCGCAGTTCGCGATGGGCTCTCACGGCAGTCCAAATCGAAGATGCGGCCAAACATCCAACGTCTGCTCTGGGTCAAACTACGCCGATTCATTCCGCCCGTCGAATGGCCGCTCTCGCTTCCTGTCGCCAGGAAACTGCCATTCCGCTTCCGGCCAAAAGCCGTCGTTGATCATTGCTCCGGCGAACGTCGCAGATGGGTCGAGTACGGCCGCTGCCTCGGGGCAGCGATGCGCAACGCCAAACGCTCGGATTTGATGTGAAATCACCGGCCCCGTCTCCGAGCTCGACGAACTCCAGGGCGTCGATCACCGCGTTCCTTTCACCCTCCATACGCTTCAGGGAAGGCTCAAACTGCTTGGTGCTGCCTACGCTATTGCCCATTAGGACCAGCCCGCCAAGCGCAACGGTTACCCCGACGATCATCCGAACCGGCGGATGGTCGCCAGACCAAGCATCAAGCAGATAAGCGACGCTGCGCCAACAAAGGCGCACGCGCGTCCCGCTACGAGCCTGCGGCTGCGCTGGATCGCCTCTCGCAGCTCGTCGATCTGCACCTCAAGTCGCTCGATCTGCTCGGCTGGCGTCGGATCCGCTTCGAACATTGAATTCTCAGGCGTTGCGGGTCGGAGTGATCAGGAACTTGCAGCGGTCCCCCGCAAATCGGCGTCGCAACGCGAAGCCGATCGACATGCCGACCTGAAATGCCTTTTCTAACCCAGTCAATCGCATGTCCGCTGCGGATCGACTCCAGCCAGTCATCGCGGGTACCAAGCGTCAGATTTTGGCCACAAGACGTCCGAAGGCCCGCCGCGCCGCCTCACATGCCGGTCGCGTCGGCGACGCACTTCTTCGTGAAGGAAGTCTTCGCCGCGCCCGCGAGCTTCTTGTCCGCGGCCTGTTTGTCGCAGGAGCCGGCCGCGTCGTTCTTGCACTTGTTGAGGAAGCTCGTCTTGGCGGCTCCGGCGAGCTTCTTATCGCCGGCTTGCGCGGCGCAGGACGGATCGGCGAAGGCCAAGCTCGGCGCGCCGGCGAGGGCGAGCGCGAGAGCGGCGAGAGCGAGCGTCTTGGTCATTGTGTGAACCTCCCATTGTCCGGCGCCGTCGCGGGCGCCATCGGCGCTCGAAGAGTGCCGCCGGCGCCGGCGCTTGGCAATGGCGGGGCGGCGCTCGCCCGACACCCCGCGGGAATTCATGACAAGATTTTCTTCAGGCTCGGCTTGATCCGGGCGAGTTCGTCGAGGTGGGCCGCCGAGAGTTGGGCAAGAGAGTCGTTCGCCCGCTCGGTGAGGCTCACCAGCATCCGTCGGTGATCGCTCGGATCGGGCGTTCGCGACGCCATTCCAGCTTCCGAGAGGCGGTCGACCAGCTCGACGGCGGTCTGATGCCGAATTCTTAACCTTTCCGCCAAGTCGCCGATCGTGACCGCCCGGCCGCCTGGGAAGCCGCGAATCGCCAGCAGCGCTTGATGCTGGCGCGGCGTCAGCCCGACCTCTTTCGCCGCGCCCTGGCTGAATTCGAGGAAGCAGCGGATCAAATAGCGAAACTCGGACAGCGTCTCGTAGTCCGCTTGAGTCAGCGTCTTCGCCGGCGCGCGGATGGCCGAACGGCCCGCCTTCGGTCGCGTCATCGGGTACCCCCGGCTTGTCTTTTTATATCGCAATGCGATATTACGCGGCCGCCGCTCCAACGGTCCGCGCCCCGCTCACGAGTTCTTGCCTGTCAATGAACGCCCCTTTCATCAAACCGACGCCCGCCTCCGAGGAAGCTTCCCTCCATCGCCTTGGCGACTTCACCACCGACCCGCGCGTGCTCTTGATCGCAGGCGTCGCCGCGATCGTTGCGACCGCCGGCGTCGGAGCTGGCGTCGCGCTTCTCGATCTCATCCGAATCGCGACGAATTTGGCATATTTTGGCCGGTTCAGCCTCGCCGATCTGAACCTCGCCCATTCCCCGCTCGGCCTCTGGGCCGTGCTTGTTCCCGTCGCGGGCGCGCTGATGGTCGGACTGATCGCGCGGTACGGCAGCCAGAAGATCCGCGGGCACGGGATCCCCGAGGCGATCGAGGCGATCCTTCTCGGGCGCTCGCGGCTCGACGCGAAGGTCGCGATCCTGAAGCCTCTGTCGTCCGCGATCGCCATCGGCACGGGCGGCCCTTTCGGCGCCGAAGGCCCGATCATCATGACGGGCGGGGCGATCGGCTCGCTGATCGCGCAGGCGCTCCCCGTCAGCGACAGCGAGCGCAAGACGCTTCTGGTCGCCGGCGCGGCGGCGGGCATGACCGCCGTCTTCGGAACGCCGATCGCGGCGATCATGCTGGCGGTCGAGCTTCTGCTGTTCGAGTGGGCGCCGCGCAGCTTCATCCCCGTCAGCGTCGCGGCGGTGGTGGCGGCGGTCGAGCGCACATATTTCCATCTTCCCGGCCCGCTTTTCCCCTTCGCCGGCGCGATGGAGATTTCACTCCTGGGGCTCTTCGGATGGGTGACGATCGGCGCGATGGCGGGGCTTTTGTCCGGCGTCCTGACGCGGCTCGTCTACGCCTGCGAGGACGGCTTTCTCAAACTGCCGATCCACTGGATGTGGTGGCCGATGCTCGGCGGCCTCGTCGTTGGCGTGGGAGGCCTGATCGAGCCTCAGGCGCTGGGAGTGGGCTATGACAACATCGCGGCGATGCTGCACGGCGACGTTCTCCCCTATGCCGCTTTGCTGCTTCTCGTCGTCAAGGCCGTCATCTGGGCGGTCGCGTTGGGCTCGGGAACGTCCGGCGGCGTGCTCGCGCCCCTGCTGATCATGGGCTGTGCGATGGGCGCGGCGCTCGGCGGCTTCCTGCCGGCGGCGCCTCCAGGATTCTGGTCGCTTCTCGCCATGGCGGCGACGATGGGCGGCACGATGCGCTCGCCCTTGACCGCAACCTTCTTCGCGGTTGAACTCACTGGAAATACGCATGTTCTGCTGCCGCTGATCGCCGCCTGCGGAACCGCGCACGCCGTGACCGTGCTGCTGATGCCGCGTTCGATCCTGACGGAAAAGGTCGCGCGGCGCGGCCATCACTTGGTTCGCGAATATAGCGTCGATCCCTTCGCGCTGACCCGCGTGCGCGACGTGATGACCACTGCGGTCGAGACGGCGCCGATGACCATGACGCTGCACGGCGCCGCCGCGATGCTCACGCACCCCGCGACGGCTCATCCGAGCTTTCCCGTGGTGGACGGCGATCGGCGCGTTCTCGGCGTCATCGATCCGCCGGCCATTTTGCGCTGGCGGCGGGCCGGCAAGCATCGGACGTCGACGCTGGGCGAACTGCTCGCGGGAGCACGAACCGTCTTCGCTTATCCCGACGAATATCTAGCGAGCCTGGCGGACCGGCTGTCGGCCGCCAACGTGGCTCACCTTCCCGTCATCTCCCGCGAGGACGGGCGATTGGTCGGCTATTTCGGTTGGAAAGACCTGATGCGGGCGCGCGCCAAGCAACAAGCCGAAGAGGGGAGCCGGACCGCGTTTTTCCGCTTCCGGCCGGCGTCAGCCGATCCGGCCTCGGCCGAGTGAGCGACGGGCGTTCTGGCATACGGGGGGCCGTTCTTCGACGATCCGCCATTCGCCCACATTGCCGGCCGACCGTCGCGGCGGTAAAACGCCAAGCAATGTGGAGCTTCGCCAATCCCACCGTCTTTCTCGCCCTGACGCGCCGGCTGTTGCCGGGGCTCGCGTTGGCGACGGCGGGGCTGTTCGCGCTCGGCCTCTATCTCTCGTTCACCGCGCCGCCGGACTACCAGCAGGGCGAAACGGTGCGCATCATGTATATCCATGTGCCCGCCGCCTGGCTGTCGACGTTCATCTACGGCGTCATCACCCTTGCGAGCCTGGGCACGCTCGTCTGGCGCCATCCGCTCGCCGATGCGGCGCAGAAGGCAGGGGCGCCGCTCGGGGCGAGCTTCACCCTCATCTGCCTCGTCACCGGCTCGCTGTGGGGCAAGCCGATGTGGGGGACCTATTGGGTGTGGGACGCGCGCCTCACGTCGGTGCTGGTGCTGTTCATCGTCTATCTCGGCCTCGTCGCGCTGTGGCGTTCGATCGAGGATCCAGGCCGGGCGGCGCGGGCCGCGGCGATCCTCACCCTCGTCGGCTGCGTCGATCTGCCGATCGTCAAATTCTCGGTCGACTGGTGGAACACGCTGCATCAGCCGGCCTCGGTGTTCCGCCTCGGCGGCCCGACCATCGCCCCCGAGCTGCTGTGGCCGCTGCTCGTGATGGCGCTCGCCTCGACGCTGCTGTTCCTGACCTTGCATCTGATGGCGATCCGCAACGAAATCCTGCGCCGCCGCGTCGCCCGGCTGACGATGCTCGCCGCCGCCGAGGGCGACGCGCTTTCGACGCCCCGGCTGGCGACGAGAGGGCTTGGCGCATGATGGCGGCTCCGCATTTCGGCTTTGTCGTCGCCGCTTACGCCTTCGCCTTGGTCGTCGTCCTGGCGATGATCGGCGCGATCGTTTGGGACTATCGCGCCCAGAGTGAGGCGCTGCGGCGTCTCGAGGCGGGACGCAACGGGAGAGACAAGGCGTGAGCGAAGGCGCGACGGTCTCCCGGCGGCGGCGCGGCGCGCTCGCCATGCTGCCGCTGCTCGGCTTCGCGCTGCTGGCGGTCCTGCTGTTCGTGCGCCTCTATGCGGGAGACGCCTCGCGCATTCCCTCGGCGCTGATCGGCCAGAACGCGCCCAGCCTCGACCTGCCCGGGCTCGACGGAGGCGTGGGCCTCGCCGACGCCGACCTGCGCCAGGGCCATGTGACGTTGGTCAACATCTTCGCCTCCTGGTGCCAGCCCTGTCACGCCGAGCACGATTATCTGATGGCGCTCGCGAGCGACCCGGCGCTCAAGGCCAAGGGCGTCACCATCCTCGGCGTGGCGCAGAAGGATTCGGCGGAGAACATCAAGCGCTTCCTCGGCGCGCGGGGCGATCCTTACGCCAAGGTCGGGCTCGACGCCGACGGACGCGCCGGCATCGATTGGGGCGTCTACGGCGTTCCCGAGACCTTCGTCGTCAAAGGCGACGGCGCCATCGCCTTCAAGCTGGTCGGCCCAATTGGCGCCGATACGCTGGAGAGCGTCGTCAAGCCGGAGATTCTCAAGGCGATGAATTGACGCCTGGAGCAAGTTGATCCGTCATTGCGAGGAGCGAAGCGACGAAGCAATCCATCGTTCCGCATGGCGCTGCTAGATTGCTTCGCTTACGCTCGCAATGACGGCATTCGCGCCGGACCGCGCTAGTTCATCGGGCGCCGATCGTGCGGGCTGTCGAGCGAGAAGGCGGGGATGGCCACCTCGAAGACCTCGCCGTCGTCGGTGACCATGCGGTAAGTCCCGACCATGACGCCGCTCGGCGTGCGCAAGGGGCAGCCGGAGGCGTAGCGGAAAGATCGGCCGGGTTCGAGCGTCGGCTGCTCGCCGACGACGCCGGGGCCGCGCACCTCCTCCAGCCGCCCTTCGGCGTCGGTGATCCGCCAGTGGCGATGAGTCAGTTGCACCGGGCGGTCGCCGAGATTGACGATTTCAATCTGGTAAACCCAGAAGAAACGCGGCTCGTCTGGATCCGAGCGCTCGGGCGAGAACACGGGCTCGACGGTGACTTTGATGTTCCGGGTGACTGCTGTGTACATGCGCCAAGCTTAGCGACGCCGGGTCGCTCGGCCAAGGGCCCAGCTCACGCTCGCAAGATCGGCGCGCGGCCGACCAGCGCCAGCGCCAGCCGGCGCGCCTCGGGAAACAGCGTCAGGATGACGGCGGCGTAGACCGCCGCGCCGCCGACGATCTGCAGCGCGAGACCAGGAAAATTCTCGGGCGCGGGCGCGAGACGAAGCACGGCGCCCATGACCGCCGCGCCGACCAAGACGCGGGCGAGCGAACTCAAGGGGATGCGCAGGCCGAGCCGGGCGACGACGAAAGTCATGGCGGCGAGGGTTCCGATGCAGGTTCCCGCGAGGCTGCCCGCCGCGGCGCCGACGACGCCGCCGAAATGCACGCCGATCGCCCCGCCCGCGAGGGTGACGAGCGCATCGATGAAGTTGAACACCGTCATCGAGCCGGTGCGCTTCACCAGCAGCGCGGTCTGGTCGCCGATGTGGACGCGCATCGCCCGCGCGACGCCGGCCGCCATGGCGATCGGCAGGATTGCGATGGTCGCCGCCTGGAACTGCGCGGCGACGACGAGGTGGACGAGCGGCGCGGAGAGGACGGCGACGCCGACCGTCGCCGGCGCTATGAGGCCGATCATATTGACCCCGTTCTGGGCGACATGGCGTAGCGCGCCGGCTTTGTCGCCGGCTTCGAGCCGATCCACCGCAAGCGGGAAGGACGCCGTGTTGCACAGCGAGGCGAGCATGAAGGCGAGGCGCTGGCCGAGACCCCAGCCCACCGAGAAGAGACCGACGCCCGCGAGGCCCACGCCCGCTTCGACGAGCACGCGCGCGCCGTTCGAGGCCGCCCAGACGAACAGCGCGGAGACGACGAGAGGCAGGCCGTAGGCGCTCGCCTGACGGAAGATGGCGGGGTCGAACCGGCCGAGGCGCGGCTTGAAGCCGAGCCCGACCGCCGTCGCGGCGACGCCGAGGCCCTGACCGAGCGCCATCGCGGTCAGCGCGATCGCCGGGTCGGCGCCGAAAACCAAGGTCGCGAGGATCGAGAGGCCCGAGCCGGCGATCGGGCTCGTGAGCTGCGCGATGGTGTAGACGCCGATGCGGTGATCCGAGCGCGCCAATTCGCCGTAATGATTGAGGACCGTGCGGGTCGCCAGATAGGCCGCGGTCGCCGCGAACAGGGCCGGATCGGGCCGCACGCCCACCATCAACAGCGTGGGGATTGCGAAAGCCGCCTGGCTCGCCGCCCCGCAGGCGACGATGCGCGCGTCCATGGCGCGGAAGCGGTCAATGTCGGCGTAGCCCTTGCGGAAGCGCAGCATGTAGACAGACCACCAGCCAAGGCCGAGGCCGCCGGTCAGTTCCTGGGTCGCGACGACGAAGGTGACAACGCCGAACAATGCGGGATCGAACAGATGCGTCCAGATCACCGTCACCGCGAATTGCAGCGCCGGGCCGAGCAATTGCGCGGGCAGATAGAGCAGCGTGTTGCGGAGGAGCGCGTTCTCTTTCATCGTCCCGGCGACCTGGGTCGCAGGGAGATTTCCCGGTGTCGCCGCACGCTCTGGAGTCCTCAATTGGCGCGCGGCGTTCCCGGTTTCGCCGCGCGCGCCATGCGAAACCACGCTCGGCTTATCACCTGCGACGCGCCAGTCAAAAACAACCAGAAGCAGAATGGCGAATTGGTTAAAGATGAAGGATTTCACCGAGATGCTGGCGGACGAGCTGATCTCGATCAGAAACAGCGCGACGAGGACGGCGCCGTAGGATTTCGACCGCCGCCAGAATTCGTAGAGCAGCGCGAAGAGGCCGAGCGAGAAGAACAGCGTCATCAGCGCTCCATATTGGAAGAGCAGGCCGAGCCAGCCGTTTTCGATGCCGTATTCGATGCCGAGCGTGTTCTGCAGCGAGGCCAGCCGCGCGGGGTCGGGCCCGAGCATAAGATCGCCTGGGGAAAAGGCGTCGAACAACTCGAACACGACGACGCGCGCCTCCGCCGAACCGCGATCGTCCGTGAAGCGCTCCATAAGCGGATCGAGCCCGCCGCCGAACGACACCGCCGCGACGACGGCGAGGAGGACTGGCGCGGCGAGCGCGCCCGCCAGCGCCCAGCGCATCTCGAACGGCCGGCCGCGCAGGAAATCAGCGACCGGCCGCAGCGAACCGAGCGCGAGCGTGACGAGGGTCAACACGAGCGCGGTGCGCCCGCCGAAGGCGACGAGCGCGGCCAGTTGGACGACGATCAGCGCGACGCGCAGAGGGGCCTTCAACGCCCGGTCGGCGTCAAAGAACAGCATCAGCGCATACAGCGAGGTCGTGGCCGCATTGAGCAGGGGATGGCCGAGCAGCGCCGTCGAGCGGTAGTCGTTGACGATGAGCCGCCCGCCGGCGACGAATGGCGTCAGGCGGAAATGGCCCGCGAATTCGGCGAGGCCGAGACAGGCGTTGACGAACATGATCCCGTGCAGCAGCAGGCGCAGCTTGGCGCGCTCGCTTTCTTCGAGGTCGTCGTAGAGGACGAGCGCTGCGAGCGCGCAAAAGAAACTATCGATCAACGGCGCCGCCGGCGCGTGCTGGAACACCTCGGCGTAAGCGACGATCAGGATCCAATTGACGACGAAGAAGGCGGCGCCCGGGAAGCGGCGAGTTAAATCGGCGGCGTAGAGCACGGGATCGCGCCGCGTGGCGGCGGCTGCGATCAGCGCGGCGAGGCTCAGATAGGTCGCCGGATGAATTTTCTGGAGCAGGCTGCCGCCGGGGGCGTCGTACATCACCCCAAGCGCGGAAAGCATCATTGAGGAGATGAGGAAAGCCGCCGCGATCGCGAGGAACGTCAGCCAGACAGCGAAGCGGCGCGCAAGCGACTTGTCGGCAGCCGCGAGCGAGGAGACGCTCACGCGGCGATCCGCGCCGGCGCGGGCGGCCGGCGCACGAGGCCGACGAGCAATTCGGGCGCGCCGATGCGCTCGACCATGGCGGCCAGACGCGAGGCGCCCGCCTCGTTCGAATCGACCACGATCAGCGCGTCCGCTGTGCTTTCGTCGCCAAGCCAATCGGCAGCCATCGCCAGCGGTCCGCAATCGAGCAGGACGAGATCGAACTTCGCATGGAGACGCGCGGTCAGCGAGCGGCGGCCGCGCTCGTCGAAGGGAAGCGCCAGCGCTTCGCCGCCGCACTCTTCGTCGCGACAGATGACGCCGGCGACTTGCCCCGAGGCGTCGACGATCACCTTGCGCATCTGCCGCGCCATGGCGCTGAGGGTGGGGCGCCGGTAGTCGCAATCGACGACGAGGACCCGCTCGCCGGCCGCCGCGGCCGCTTGGGCGAGTGAAATTGCGATCGTCGAGGCGCCGGCGCGCCGGGTGCGCGCCGCAACGGCGACGACGGGCGCCGAGCGAGCGTCGGCGAAGCGGTCGGCGATGCGCTGTCGTAGGTGGGCGATCGCCTCGCGGTAGCTCGGATGGTCGCGCATCGCCGCCTCGATTTCGGCGACGCCGATCTCGGCCTCGTGGTCGGCGGGAAATTGCGGCGCTTCGATCGCGAACCACAGACCGTCCGTCGGCGCGGGCGGCGCGGCTTCGGGCTCGTCGACCGGCGCCGGCGCTTGCGGCGCGCCCCGCCACCGTTCGCGATATTCGGCGCCGAGCGCCGCGATCGCCCATAGATTGAGGCCGCCCGCCAGGGCGAGGAACAGGGCGAGCGACGTTCTCGGACTGACGCGCCCGGGCGAGGCGACCGGTGCGTCGATGAGCGTGATGTGCGGCGAACCGACGACGTCGCGGCGCACGTTGAGGCGGGTCGTCAGCATCTTCTCGTAGTCGGCGCGCAGCGTCGCCGCTTCGCTCTCGAGCTGACCGAGCTCGACGCGCCGGTCGGCGTAGTCCTGCGTCGACCCTTCCAGGGTCGAAACCAACGTGGCGGCGTCCTTCTCGCCTTTCTCAGCCGCCTTCAGCTCCCGCTCCGTCGCGGCCTCGATGCGCTTCGCCTCGGCGCTGATCTGCGCCTGGGTCGCGCTGAGCTGCATTCGCGTCGTCAGATAGCTCGGGTGGCGCGGGCCGAGCACCGAGCGCTCGTAGGCTTCGTCGCGCGCCAGCGTCGACTGGTCGGCGCGCAACTTGGCGATGACGGGGGAATTCAGCGTGGCGTCGACCGATTCCGGGCTCGCGCCCGAGGCGAGCGCCGCCTTGATCTGATCGTAGCGTGCCTCGGTCTCGGCGCGCCGGCCGCGTGCCGCCACCAGGGCGTCGTTGGCGTCTTTGAGTTGCTGCTCGGGGGAGACACGGCCGTCGCTCATCACGAGCGACTGCGCGTCGCGATAATCCTGGGCGCGTCGCTCGGCCGCCTCCACGCGTCCGCGCAGGTCGTTGAGCTTGCCGTCGAGCCAGGCGCTCTGCTGCGCGGCCGTGGCGTCGGCAAGATCCTTCTGGCTTGCGAAATAGGCGTCCGCCAGGCCGCGCGCGAGCTGTTCCGCCCTCTCCGGCGAACCGGCGCGCACTTCGACGTCGATGATGTAATTGCGCTCGCTGCGCTTGACGGCGATCTCCTTGCCCAGGCTCTCGACCAGCGCTTCCGTGCGCGCATCCGTCGAGGGCGCGCCGGAATGGAAGAGGCTCGTCAGCCCGCCCAGCGCTTGACGCAGGCCGCTCGGCCGATAGTCCGGATCGTCAAGCAGGTGTTGGCTCTCGACCAGCTTGCGCAGAACCGTCTTCGACGTGAGGATCCGCATCTCGCTTTCGACCAGCGCGACGTCGGGCGTCTGCGGCATCGGCGCCGCGTCGATCCCGAGCGGCACGCGCTCGCGCGGATCGATGAAGATCGACATCGTCGCCGCATAGCGCGTCGGCGCGGTCACGAGATAGCCGAGGCACAGCGCGCCCGCGATCGCCATGCAGGGTATGAGCAGACGCGCCCGCTTGCGGGCGATCCTCAAGAATTCGCCGATGTCCATTGTCGGCGGCTCAGCGGGCGTGGGGTCCATGAACGCGGCGAACTTTCTGCTTCGTCGTCCGACCGGCGGCGAACGCTTGTGCGTCTTGCGGGGAAATTAGGGCGTTACGGTTACCAAAGCCTTATCCGAGCTTGGCAACCGCGCTATGCCTCTGGAGTTACGGCGAGTTTCAGCCACGGCGCGCGTCGAAGCTCGCGATCGTCGCGGCGCGCAAGGGAGTGGGGCGCAACTCGTCGTCGAAGGGGAGGGGCCGCGGCGTGCGGTTCGACCAGAAATGCGACGGCTGGATGGCGCGGTACCAGGAGTAGCGGTCGGACAATTGCCAGTTCACCACCATCTTGACGGCGGGAACGGTCAGCGTCGCGTCGAGGAAGGCCGCGGCGATCGCGGCGACGGCTCGGTCGCGCTCGGCAATTTCGTTGGGCAGCGAAGCGTCGTTGACGTCGAACTCGCTGATGTAGACCTCGAGCCCCTTCGCGCCGAAGCTTCTGAGATATTCGGCGAAGGCGGGATAGTCGTGCGGCCATTGCGGTTGCAGATGGCTTTGCAGGCCGACGGCGTGGAGCGGCGCGCCAGCGTCGAGCAGTCGATCGACGAGGCCGGAAAGCAGCGGCCGGATCGAGCGGCCCCATTCGTGATCGTTGTCGCACTGCGCTTCGTTGAGCGTCAGGCGCGCCGTCTTGTCGATCGCCGCGACGCGGCGGAACGCGCGCTCGACGTAGGAGGGACCCATGGCGGCGTACCAGGGGCCAGTGCGCCAGCCGCCCTTCTCGCCCTCCATCGGCCAGAACGGTTCGTTGACGACGTCCCAGGAGTGGAGCGCGCCGGCGTAGCGTTCACAGACCTTGTCGATGTGCTCGTCGAAGACGCGCTCCACTTCGCGCCCGGAAAGGCGCTTCAGCCAGTCCGGCGCATTGTCGTTCCAGATGAGCGTGTGCCCGCGCATCAGCTTGTTGCTTGCGCGCGCTTCGCGAAGGATCGCGTCGGCGCGGCTAAAGTCGAAAGTGTCTTGCGTTGGGCGCAGCCAATCGAATTTGAGCGCGACGTCGGTCGTCAGGATGCGCGTCTCGCGGCGATAGAGCGCCCCGTAGGCGGGGTCGGCGAAGGCCGCTTCGTCGATCGAGGCGCCGTAAATGAGGCCGGCGCCAGCGGCTGCGTCGGCGAGGCTCGGCGCATTGGCGGCAGCCCTGGCGCCGCTCGAGAGGGCGAAGAGAGCCGCGCCGCCGCCGGCCAGCAGATTGCGCCGCGTGATCATCGCGCGATCCCCTCGAACCAGGCGGATTTGGCGCGGGCGACGGTTCCGTCGATCGCGACGAAGCGCTCGCTCGCGTTGAAGGTGTGGAGGCCGCCTTTGGGCCGATAGCGGCGCATCACGGTCTGCTCCAGCGCGCCGGGACCGATGGCGTCGACGCGGCAGAGGGCGAGACCGGATCCGTAGCCGCGCGTGCAGTCTTGCGCGGGACGCCACCATTCCTCGCCGCGGCGAAAGAGACGGCCGGCCGGCCGCGCCGCCGATGCGTCGACGAGAACCGGGCCGTCGCCCGACAGCGTCCAGGGGCCGAGCGGGCCGTTTCCCGTGAAGAGCGACAGGCAATCCCAGGTCGAGGTCCCGGGCGCGTTGGTCGCGCCGGTCAGCCACCACGAGCCGGCTAAAGGGAAGGCTGTCGCGTCGGAGATTTCGACCCCGCTGAGCACGACGCGATCAAGCGTCCAGGAAAAGGGGAAGGGGTCGGCGCGGTAGATCTCGAGCGAGCGATTGGCGAAGCTCTCCGGCATCATGAAGATCTGCCCCTCATGCCGGAACACGAAGGGGTAGGAGAGATGATAGGGCCGCTCCAGCGCCACGCGGGCCGGCCCGGCCACGCCCTGCTCGTCGAGCGCGAAGACGGAGATGACGCCTTTTTGCGTCGCATAGGGGAACTCCTCGCAGAAGACGTAGGCGACGCCGTTCTCCTCGAACAGGAACGGATCGGCGAAGTACCGCCGCCGGTCGTCCGGCGCCCAGCGCCACCGCGGATCGCCGAGCCGGTCGAGCGCCGTCTCCGGCGCCTCTCCTGGTGCAAGCGGGCGCACCGCGATGCGCCAATGGTCCTCATGCGCCACGAGCTTTCGCAGCTTGCGGCGCGCCGCCGCGGCGAGCGAAGCGGCGAAGAAGGGCAGGGGGCGCGTCGGCGACGAGGAGGCGGCGCGGGCGCGATCGACGCCGCCGCCTTGCTTGCCCGCTACGGCGAGCGCGAGCGTGACGATGCGGCTGGCGACCGCGTCGCGTCCGAATCGCAGGACCGAGGGGCGCTCGATCGCCGGCAGCCCGCGCGCGAGGACATGCCGCTTGTCGCCCTCGACCAGCGCCAGCTCGATCTCAGGCGCGCGGCCGTCGAGCAAAGCCGCATCGCGCGCCGCATCGCCGGACAATCCATCGTAAAGCGGAACGATCGCGCCGGGCTGCGTTTCGTGCGCGCCAGTGAGGTCGAAGACGACATCCGCAGCGGCTGCTTCGTTCGGCGGCCAGTCGGCGGAGCCGAGACAATCGCTCGCGCAAGCGCGCCCGCGTCGATAGAGCAGGTCCTCCAGCGTCTCGACGAGCGCGAGCGACGCCACTCGCTCCGCCGCGACATGACGCGGCTCGGCGAGGACGCGATGGCCCGAGGCGGCAAGGCCGTCGGCGAGCGACTTGTGCCAGCGGCGCAGCCCGTCGCGGGGGAGGAGGAGGCGGATGGTCGCTATGGCTCACCCCCAGTGTTTGCGAGCCCCCGCGCCCGTGACGACTTCCATTTCGCCGCTTCTGCGGCTAGGACCTGAGCTGCATGCCGACCGAACTCGACGCCCCCGCGCGCGCTGCTGTTCTACACCCACGCGCTTGCCGGCGGCGGCGCGGAGCGGGTTTGGGCTCGCCTCGCCTCGGGCTTCGCCGCGCGCGGCGATCGTGTGACTTTCGTCGTCGATTTCGAAGCTCAGGAGCTGGCCTCGCTCCTCACCAAGGACGTGACTCTCAAGGTGCTGCCGCGCGGCCACGCCGCCGCGACTTTGGGGCTCGCGAAGCTGATCGCGTCGTTGCGGCCGGCGGCGAGCCTGTCGGCGATCAGCGTCTCCAATCTCAAGCACGCCGTCGCAACCGGCCTCGCGCGTCGCGCAGACCGCGCGATCCTTTCCTATCACGGCTTTTTCGACAGCGAGCCGGAGCGCCTCAGTCGCCTCGGCTATCGCCTGACCCCCGTGCTGACTCGGACAACCGGCGCCACCGTCGCGGTCTCGCATTCGCTGCGCAAAGATCTCGTCGAGCGTCTCCACGCCGCCGCGGGGCGGACGACGACGATCTTCAATCCCGCCGCGCCCGAGCCCTTTCCCGCGCCCGTCGAGCACTCGGCGCTGGCGGCGCGGTCGCCGCTCCTCGTCGCGCTCGGCCGGCTCGCGCCGGATAAGGATTTCGTCACGCTGCTGCGCGCTTTCGCGCGTATTTCCAACCGCGATGCACGCCTCGTCATTCTCGGCGAAGGCGCTGAGCGCGCGCGGCTCGAGAGCGAAATCGCGGCGCTCGGCCTCGTCGGCCGGGTCGACATGCCGGGATTCACGGCCAATCCCGGCGAGGTCCTGGCGAGCGCGCGCGCCTTCGCGCTCACGTCGCGCCGCGAGGCGTTCAGCCTCGTCTGCGTCGAAGCCCTTGCGCACGGGCTGCCGGTCGTCGCCACCGATTGCGGCGGGCCGCGCGAGATCCTCGACGCGCCCGCGCTCGGGCGCATCGCGCCGGTCGGCGACATCGACGCCATCGCCGAAGCGCTCGCCGCGTCCCTCGCTGATCCGGGCGATCCGGCGGCGCGGCAAGCGCGGGCGCTCGATTTCACCCTTGAAGCGGCGCTCGACGCCTACGATCGGCTGATCCGGTCGGTCGTCAAACATGCGCGCTCGCCCGGCTGACGATCCTCGGCGCCGCGATTGCTTCCGCCGCGATCGTCGCCGCCAGCCGCGCCGCGAAGGCGACGATCGAAAGCGTCGGATTGGCTTGACCGGAAGTCGGGAACACGGCTGAGCCGAGCACATAGAGATTTGGGCAGTCGAAGCAGCGCAGATCGCCATCCACCACGCCGTCGCGCCGCGTGAAGCCCATGCGCGCCGTGCCGAGTTGATGCGTGCCGTGCGACATCAGCGCTTCGACCGCTTGCGCGGGGTCGCGGCCAGGTTCGCGATATTCGACCCGGCCGAAGCCGGAGGCGGCGAGCCAGCGCGCAAGGTGCTGGTGCGCGCGCGCGACGCCTGCCGCGTCCTCTCCAGCGAAGCGAAGATCGATGCGCAATTTCGGCACGCCGAGGCGATCATGTGCGCCGGTCAGGGCGACGCGGCTCTCCCGGCGCGGGCTCTGCTCGGCGTGGTAGGAGAGGCCGTAGCGGCGCGCGCGGTTGCGCAGGAAATAGCCGGGAATGCGATAGGCGCCGAAATAGCGCTGGCGCACGAAGCGGGCGAGGAAGGCGGCGGTCGCCGGCAGGTCCGTCGCGACGTTGCGCGCGTGATCGGCCCAGTCGATCGCATCAGGCAAATGGCGTGTCCGGATCGCCTCGGCGACAAGCGCCTTGCCGAGAAGCGGCGTCGACAGCGCCAGCGCGACCGCCGACAGCGGGCCGCTCGCATGGCGCGCGTCGGCGATCGGCGGCACGACAGGCCAGAAACAGATGTTCGGCAGCTCGGCGTCCCGCATCAGCCGCTCGCTCGGGGTGAAGCGTCGCCGCACGAAGGAGCCGCGTCCGTCGAGCTGAAAGTCGAAAGCCGCGTCGAGGCGTTCGTCGGCGAAGACGACATCCGCGATTTCGCCGATGATGTGGCCCATGTAGTAGCGCCCGAGTGGGCCGTCGACGCCGCCGAACAAAGTGGGGCGCGCAAGCTGCGCGGCGAGCAGAAGCCGCGTCGATTCGAGGCCGCCCGCGGCGAGAACGACCCGCTTGGCGCGTAATCTCGCGCGCGCGCCGCCAGCGTCCGCGATGACGACGCCGTCGATCCTGCCGTTCTCGGCGATTTCGAGATCGACGACCGTGACGCCGAGACGGATGTCGATCAAGGCCGATGCCGCAAGCGTCTCCGCGTGGGCCTTCTGGAAGCGCGGCTTGTTGCTCGCGCGCTCGACCCTGTGAAGCGAAAAGGCGTCGTCGGCGGGCGCCAACCCGGGCGCGGCGAGATCGAAGGCCGCCTCGCCGCAATGGGTGTAGCGACAGGCGGTCTCGTAGAACGGCGCGAGCTCGTCGTAGCGGATCGGCCAGCGGGCGCCGTTTGCGAACGGGCGCGGCGCAAAGTCGACCGGGTCGAGCGGCATGCTGCGTCCGCCCCAGAGGTTCGATGTGCCGCCGAAGCGGCGCGCGACGGCGACGCCCATGTCGTCGTGGCGGCTCGGATCGACGATGTCCGCGGCGGAGAGCTCTTGGGCGTCGCTCGGCGCGGCGAGGCCGGATTCGAGAACCAGAGTCGGCCGGCCGAGCCGCGCCAGCTCCATCGCCAGCGTGAGGCCGGCCGGACCTGAGCCGACGACGATCGTCTCGTGCAGCTTCGCAGCGGCGTCGCCGAGACCCGCGCCGATCATCGTCAGGCCGCTCCCGCCAGCGCCGGCGTGAGCTCGGCGTAGATGGCCGTCATGTCTCGGTAGTAGCGCTCGCGCGTGAAGGCGGAGAGCGCCTGTGCGCGACCTTTTGCGCCGAATGCAGCGAGTTGCGCCTCGTCCATCGCCAGAATGCGCTTCAACGCGCCCGCGAGCCCAGCGCGGTCGCCCGGCTCGACGACGAGGCCGCTGACGCCGTCCTCGACCATTTCGGGCAAGCCGCCGATGCGGGTGGTGACGATCGGACGCCCACGCGCCTGCGCTTCGAGCACGCTCTTGGGCGCGATCTCATACGACACGGAGGGCAACGCGATGGCGCTCGCCGCTTCGACATGCGCCCATAGCGCCGCGCCTTTGAGATGCCCTGTGAAGACGCAGCGCGCGCCCAACCGCTGCGCCTGGCGTTCGAGTTCGTCGCGCTTGGGTCCGTCGCCGACGATGACGAGCGGCGCGCCGGCGCTAACGGCGGCGTCGATCAGGTCGTCGAGGCCTTTCTCGGCGGAGAGGCGGCCGAAATAGAGGATGTGCCGCCCATGCGCGGCGCGGATCGCCTCGACCGCGCCGGGCGAGACGGCCGCGTCGTCGGCGCTTTCGAAGAAATTCGGGACGTAGCGCAGCTTCGCCCTGGGGAAGCCGTGCTCGGCGAACTTCTCGACGATGAAACGGCTGGGGCCGACGAAGCGCGCGACCGCCTCACGCAGGGCGCCGCCGTACCATTGCGCGAGGCCGTCGACCGCATAGAGCGCGTCCATGGCGAGGGAGCCGTGCGAGCAACGGTGGGTCAAACAGTTCCATTGGCGCCCGCCCCGGCATTTCTCGCAGACGCCATTCTGTTCGGTGTAGAAATGATAGGCGGGACAAACGAGCTTGTAGTCGTGCAGCGTGTAGACGATCGGCACGCCGCGTTCGCGCGCCGGCTTGAGGATCGAATTGGTGAGATGGTGATAGACGCCGTGGGCGTGGATCACGTCGGGACGGAAGTCGTCGAGCAGCCGCGCGAACTTCCGACGCGCCTCGCCGGAGTAGAAGAAGCGGGGCAGCGCCTTGAGGCTCGAGAGGCCGGACGGCGGCGTGAACTCGCTCGGAAAATAGGCGCTCCATTCCGACGCCTCATTGTCGGGATGCGCCATCGCGAATTCCGCACAGGCCCAGCCGCGCGAGCGAAACAGGGCGAGGTGATCGAGATGCACACCTTCGGCGCCCCCCTTGCGATGGTGCAGGCGATGGACCCCGAGCAGGCGCATGGTTCTCCTCGTATGCTGGCAGTGGCGGGACCTTGCGCGAATTTCCTTAAGAAGCCGCGAGTCGGCTCGCGAAAAGACGCATGTGTCTGCGCAAAGCGGCGCCGGTCACCGAAATTCCTCGCGGGGAACGACGGGAAGACCAAGGCCGAGCAGCACCAGAACATAGGCGCAGGCGAGATAGCGGCCGGCGAGGCGGCGCGGCTCCTGCGCCAGGCGCCAGAGCCATTCGAGCCCGCTGCGCCGCATCCATTCCGGCGCCCGCGTGACGATGTCGGCGACGAAATCGAGCGCGGCCCCGACGCAAACGAACCCAACGCCGGGACAGTGGCGCGCCAGCGCATCGGCGAGCAATTCCTGCTTAGGGGCGCCGAGGCACACGAAGCAGAGCTTCGCGCCGCTCGCCGCGATACGGCGCGCGAGGGCCTCGTGGTCGAAGGGAGCGCCGGCGCCGATCACAGGCGCCTCCGCTCCGAGAATGCGCAGACCGCGGTGACGCCGACGGAGCGCGGCGATAGCGGCAGACTGGGCGCCGCGTTCGGGCCCGACGAGATAGATGCCGACGCCGCGACGCGCCGCGACCTCGCAGATCGGCTCGACGAGATCGGCGCCGGTGGTCCGCCGGACTTTGGGTTCGCCCGGCTGCGCGCCGCGATTGGCCAGCCACGCCACCGGCCATCCATCCGCGGAGACGAGGGTCGCCCGGCGATAGGCGGCGCGGAAGTCCGGGTTCCAGCGGAGTTTTACGACGTGATCGAGATTGAGCGTGAAGAGGGTGAAGCCGCGGCCACGTTGCGTGCGGGCGATCGTCTCGGCGACCGCCTCGGCGAGCGTGCCGAGATTGACGGTCACCCCGGCGACGGCGAGAGGACTTTTCGCGCCGGCCGGCTTGAGGGCTAGGCTCATGTCTGCGAAACCACGTTAGGGGCGCCGTTACGTAACGGCATGTTCTCCCTACCGCGTTCGTTCTCATTTGTGTCGAAATGCTACAATTAGGGTTACCGGCCATTATCGTTCCATTAACCATGTCGAATCAACGGGTTGACCGATGCGCCACTCGACGAGGCGATGGCGCCCCCTCGCGCGTTGCCGTGAGCAATGCGTTAATTGCGAATGATGCGTTAACGTTGAAACGTTAGTCGGCCAGCCCGCGGGATTTCCCTGCCGGCGACAGCGCGCCGGTCTCGACGCCTGGCGGCTTGGCGGAGATCTCGGTGATGAGTTTCCGGATCATCGCCTCGTCGAAAGTCTTGAAGTCGTCGATTTGCACGACGAAGGCGCCCGATCCGCCAATCACGTTCTCACGGTAATATTTGGCGAGGCCGCCCGGCGGGTTGGTGTGCAGGGCGAGAAAGCCGCCCTCGGCGGCGGCGCGCCGGTTGAAGATGGCGAGGCCGTTGATCGTGATCTGCGCGCCGACCGCTTCGTTGCGGGCCTCGGTGACCGGCCGGCCCTGATTGCTCGTTCCGTCGCCGGAGACGTCGATGATGCTGCGGTCCGCGGCGAAGCCGCTCTCCCCGATCAGGCCGCGGGAGAAATCGATCGCCGTGCCGATCGCGGTCCGGCCGAGAAAGGAGCGCGGCGCGTCGGCGATGGCGGCGGCGAATTTGCTCGCGGCGGCGGCGTCCGCGATCACGGTCCAGTCGACCACGGTTTTCTGCTCGGTTTCGCCAGCCCATTCGACGAAGCTGATCGCGATGGCGCCGTGGCGCCCGGATTGGATCGCCTCGAGCACGCGGGGATCGTTGATCGCCGCCGAATAGCCGCGTCGCTGCAGCGCGAACTCCTCGTCGTCGATGCTGCGAGAAACGTCGGCGGCCAGCACCAGCGCGACGTCGACCGCCTGGGCCGCTAGCGCGCTTCGCCCTGCCGGGGCGATCGCCGCCAGGATCAGGACCACGAGAGCCGCTCGAGCGGCCAAGCCGCCTCGTTTCGCCTGCATCGGAACCCCCCTTCGACAGACGGCCGCCCTCAAGACGATATGTTTGCGTTTTCCACCTTATCAAGGCCGGCTACAGTGATTCCCGAATCGACAAAATCGGGGGAAGCTCGCTCGCCATGACCAGCATTCGCCAAGCCGGCGCGGGCGCCTGAAATGGACGACGTGTTCGACTTCGTCGTCGTCGGCGCGGGTTCGGCCGGCTGCGTGCTGGCGGAACGTCTTTCCGCCAACGGCCGCTACTCGGTCGCTGTGATCGAGGCGGGCGGCTCCGATCGGCGCTTCTGGGTGCAGACCCCGCTCGGCTACGGCAAGACGTTCTACGACCGCAGCCTCAACTGGGCCTATCTCGCCGAGCCCGATCCCGGATTCGCCGGCCAGCGCGATTATTGGCCGCGCGGCAAGCTGCTCGGCGGCTCGAGCTCGATCAACGCGATGGTGTGGATTCGCGGCGCGCCGGAGGACTTCGACGAATGGGCGGCCGCCGGCGCCGTCGGCTGGAGCTACGCCGATTGCCTGCCCTTCTTCAAGGCGATCGAGGACAATGAGGCGGGCGAGGACGCTTGGCGCGGGCGCGGCGGCGCCGTGCGCGTCAGCGACGTCTCGCACCGGCTGCATCCGTTGGCGCGCCGCTTTCTCGACGCCGCCGCTCAGGCGGGCTTCGCGTTCAATCCCGATTTCAACGGCGCCGGTCAGGAGGGCGTCGGCGTCTACCAGATCAACGTCAAGAACGGCTGGCGCGTTTCGGCGTCAAAGGCGTTCCTGCGCCCGGCGGCGCGGCGCGCGAACCTGCGCATCTTCACCGAAACCTTGGCGACGCGCATCGTCTTCGAGGGCTCGCGCGCTTGCGGCGTCGAGATCCGCGGCGGCGGCGAGACGCGCATTGTTCGCGCGCGGGGCGAAGTGATCCTCTCCGCCGGCGCGGTCAATTCGCCGCAGCTCTTGCAGGTCTCCGGCGTCGGTCCGGCGGCGCATCTGGCCGCGATCGGCGTCGTCCCGCTGTGCGACAGCCCTGCCGTCGGGTTCCATCTGCAGGACCACGTCGGCGTCAATTACAGCTATCGCAGCCGCATCCCGACGCTCAACGACGCCTTGGGATCGTGGCGCGGCAGGCTCATGGCCGGCCTCGATTTTCTGGTCCGCTCGCGCGGGCCGCTCAGCCTCAGCCTCAATCAGGCGGGCGGCTTCGTGCGCTCACGAGCGCGCCTCGCGCGCCCCGACATCCAGCTCTATCTGCAGGCGATCAGCACTTTGGGCGCCAAGACGGGGACGCGGCCGCTGCTCGCCCCGGACCCGTTTTCGGGCTTTTCCCTCGGCCTCTCCAATTGCCGGCCGACCAGCCGCGGCTCGGTGCTGGCGAAATCGGCCGACCCGCTCGACCCGCCGCGCATCGTGGCGAACGCGCTGGCGACGCCGGAGGACGTCGAGACGATTTTGGCCGGCGTGAAGCTGCTGAGGCGGCTCGCGCGGCAGCCGGCTCTTGCCGAAGTCATCGAGGCGGAACTCGCGCCCGGCCCGGACGTCGGCGCCGACGCGGACCTGATCGAAGATTTCCGCCGTCGCGGCGGGACGGTCTATCATCCCGTCGGAACCTGCCGCATGGCGCCGACCCGCGAAGACGGCGCCGTCGATCTGCGCTTGCGCGTCCACGGCGTCGAAGGGCTGCGGGTGGTCGACGCCTCGATCTTCCCGGCCATCCCGTCCGGCAACATCAACGCGCCGGTCATGATGGCCGCGGCCAAGGCGGCGGACGCGATCCTCGCCGACGCGGGGTGACCTATTTCAGGTAACCCGGGATTTCGGCGTAGATGCCGTTGAGTTGCGTGCCGAGCGTGGTGACCGACAGGATGATCGCCAGCACGATGCACATGGCCAGGAGCGCATATTCGACCGCCGTCGCGCCCGATTGCGACTTGGCGAAGCGTCCGACGATTCTCATCATGTTCGGCTCCCCCAAGCCCGACGCGGCGCGCACGGCCGGCTCCCCTAGGTAATGCAGGAGCTGTTTCCCTAGGGTTAACCACAGCGCTGAAAGACGGCGCCGTTATGGGATTTTTTAGCCAGGGGCGGGCCTCTACGCCGCCCGCTCGCGGGAGCGCCGGGCTCGTCGGATCGGCCAGGCGACAAGATGTGTCGCGACCCAGCCAAGGAGCGCCGTGATCGCGCCGACGATCAGCGATTCGCTGGTCACCGGCGCCGCGGGCTCGAAGTCCCGCAGCGTCTGCCGCGCGGTCGGAGCGTCGAGGTCGGCGGCCATGACGACCAAGCGGCGAAGCGGCCCGGCGTCGTGCATTTCGGCGATCTCGCGCTCGAGCCGCGCCTCGCGTGCGATGTCGGCCTCGACGGCGTCGCCGCGCTCGCGCGCCAGCGGATCGGAATTGTCCTTCAGCCGCGCGATCCCCTCGCTTGGGGTGAGCGACTGGCTCGCCGCCTCGGCGTCGAAGGCGGCGACGATCCTTCTCAGCTCGTCGAGCGCGCCGCCGAGCCGCTGCCGATATTGCTGCGAGAATTCCGGTCCTTGCGCGCCGATGAGGCCGAACAGGAGGCCGATCGCCAACGCCAGTCGTCGGGCCAACATTCGCGAACGTCCCTCAGGCCGGCGAAAAGCTAGCCCGCCCCTCGGCGAAAGTCATCCCGGATTGACGGAACGAGGGGAAGCGCGCCTGATTGATCTTTTGGAGCGTCCCTCGGCCATGGTGACGAATGAGAAGCCGATCGGCGCGGCGGCGCCCGCGTGGCCGGTGTTTCGATCCTTTGCAGGCTGGCGCCCGCGCGATCTCACGCCAGACGTGGTGGCGGGCGTGACGCTCGCCGCGATCGCGATCCCCGAGCAGATGGCGACGGCGCGCCTCGCCGGTTTCGAGGCGGAGGCTGGCTTCCTCGCGCTGGTCGCCGGCGCGGTCGGCTTTGCCGCCTTCGGCGCGAGCCGCCTGCTGTCAATCGGCGCCGATTCGACGATCGCGCCGATCTTCGCCGGCGCGCTCGCTCTGCTGGCGAGCGAGGGATCGCCGCACTACGCCGCGGACGCCGCCCTGCTCGCGCTGGCGGTCGGCGCGATCCTCGCCCTTGCCGGCGTCTTCCGGCTCGGCTTCATCGCCGATCTGCTTTCCATTCCCGTGACCACAGGGTTCCTTGCGGGCATCGCCGCGCACATCCTCGTCAGCCAGGCGCCGGGGCTGCTCGGCCTGCCGGCGCCCAAGGGATCGTTCATCGCGCAAATCGGCGCGATCGCGGCGAGCCTGGGCTCAACCAATGTCCTCTCGCTTGGGATCGGCCTCGGCGTGCTGGCGATCATGCTCGTAAGCGAGCGCGTCAATCCTCGCATTCCCGGCGCGCTGATCGGTCTCGCCGCCGCGACGGCGCTGGTGGTTGCGTTCGGCTTGGAGGCGCATGGCGTCTCGACGCTCGGCGCGATGGCGGCCGCTATGCCGCGATTGGCCTTGCCCGACGTTTCGTTCGACGATGTGCGGCAGATCGCGCCGCTCGCTTTGATCGTCGCCATCGTCGTGATGGTGCAAACCGCGGCGACGACGCGGAGCTTTGTGTCAGACCCCGCGAACGGGCCCGACGTCAACCGGGATTTCATCGGCCTCGGCGCCGCCAATCTCACCGCGGGCGTCATCGGCGCCTTCCCGGTCAACGCCAGCCCGCCGCGCACTGCCGTCGTCGCCGAGACAGGGGGCGTCTCGCAGTTGAGCGCGCTCGTCTGCGCCGGGCTCGCGCTCGCTTTGTCGGCCTTCGGCGGCGGCCTCCTCGCCCATGCGCCGCACGCCGCGCTCGCCGGCGTGCTGCTGTTCGTCGCACAGCGCATCGTGAGGGTTCCGACGATGCTCGACGTGTGGCGGCGCAGCCTCGCCGAATTCGCCCTGATCGTCGTGACGATGATTGCGATCATCGCGCTGCCGATCCAACAGGGCGTCGCCATCGGCATCATCCTCTCGCTGACGCACGGCGTCTGGACGATAACGCGAGCGCGCGTCGTCGAGTTCGAGCGCATTCCCGGCGCCTCGATCTGGTGGCCCACCGACGCGCTGCACCGCGGCGAGACGGCGCCGGGCGTACGCGTCGTCGGCCTGCAGGCGCCTCTCTCGTTCCTCAACGCCTATGCCTTCCAGCAGGCGCTCCAGCGGCTGCCGGAGCCCGGAATCCATCTCATCGTCATCGAGGCAACCGCCATCGTCGAGATCGACTACACCGCCGCGAAGGTTCTCGGCGAGGTCGTCGAGCGGCTGCGCGCTCGCGGCGTCGACGTCGCCATTGCGCGACTTGAATCGGTCCGCGCGCAGCAGAGCTATGTGCATCAGGGCCTGGAGACGCTGATCGGACGCGACCGTCGTTTCCACAGCGTCGAGGAAGCCGTGCGCGCCTTGGCGCCGCGAAGTCCGGCCTGAGAACCCTCGACGCGGCGAGCCCGAGCCTCGATTTCCAGCTACGGAACCGCCTGCTATGATGGCGTCGTCATCATGAGCGGCACGCTCGGACGAGCGGCGAAAGGAGGCGACGTGATTCCGGTTCCCATTGGCGTCGTCACCGTATCCGACCGCGCCTCCGCCGGCGTCTATGAAGACAAGGGCGGCCCAGGGATCGAGGCGGCCCTCGCCGACATCCTGCTCACCGACTGGCGACCGGTGCGGCGACTTGTGCCCGACGAGCGCCCCGCCATCGAAACGGCGCTGCGCGATCTCGCCGACATCGAGCGCTGCGGCCTCATTCTCACCACCGGAGGCACCGGGCCGAGCCCGCGCGACGTGACGCCGGAAGCGACCGAGGCCGTGTGCGACCGCCTGATGCCCGGCTTCGGCGAAGCGATGCGGGCGCGCAGTCTCCTCGAGGTGCCGACGGCCATCCTCTCGCGCCAGATCGCCGGGCTCCGCGGCGCCTGCCTCATCATCAACCTGCCAGGCAAGCCGGCGGCGATCCGCACCTGCCTCGACGCGATCTTCCCTGCGGTGCCCTATTGCCTCGACCTGATCGGCGCCGATCGGCTCGAGACCAACCCTGACATCTGTGTCGCCTTCCGCCCGAAGAGCTGAGAGGCGATCGAACAGGTTGTCGCAAGGCGGACGCAGGGGATCCCTCTCCCCGCACGCGGCGCGCGTGGGGAGAGAGATCTGCCGATCACACCTCAGTCCGCGGGAAAGCGCTTCGCCAAGGAACCAATCCCGGTGCTTGTCCGTTCCGGCCTCGATACACAAGGAGGCTGTCATGGCGACCGCAAGAACGCTCGAAGATCTCTTTACCGAAACGCTGAAGGACATTTTCTACGCAGAGAAGCAAATCCTGCGGGCCCTGCCGAAAATGGCGCGCGAGGCTGCGAGCCCCGAATTGAAGCAGGCGTTCGACAAGCATCGCGACGAAACGGAGGGCCAGGTCGAGCGGTTGCAACACGTGTTCGAAATGCTCGACAAACCGGCCCGCGGCAAGACCTGCGATGCGATCGTCGGCATCATCGATGAAGCGAAGGAAGTGATGGACGACTTCAAAGGCGCGGAGGCGTTGGACGCCGGCCTCGTCGCCTCGGCGCAGGCCGTCGAGCACTACGAAATCGCCCGCTACGGCACACTCAAAACCTGGGCCAATCAACTCGGGATGAAGGATGCCGCCAAACTCCTCGACCAGACGCTGCAGGAGGAGATCAAGACGGACCAACTGCTGACGAAGATCGCCATGTCGAAGGTGAACAAGGACGCTGCGGCTTAGGGGCTGCGCAGTTTGGTGGAGGAGGCCTTGCCGCGCCGCGCAATCAGGTTGAACCGTCATTGCGAGGAGCGCAGCGACGAAGCAATCCATCGCGAGCTGTGGCGCTGCTGGATTGCTTCGCTTCGCTCGCAATGACGGCGCTGGTTCGAACCAAACGCCAATTTCGCCGGTCTAGCGCCACATCGCGCGCATCCGCGCGGCGAGGTCCACCCTCGGCCCTTCGCTGACGCGCGTCGCCGGCTCCGCAGCGGCGGGAGGCCACGCTTGGCGCGCGAAGTGCTTGAGGAGCGGCGCTGGAATGAAGCGGGTGCGGCCCGCGAACACGTGGCGGTCGCCGTTCTTGGGCTGGCCGTGCACATAGAAGCGCTGCGGGACGATCAGCGCGAGATCGTCCTTGGCGCGGGTCATCGCGACATAGAGCAGCCGGCGTTCCTCCTCGATCTCCTCCGACGAGCCGGTCGCAAGATCGGAGGGAATGCAGCCGTCGACGCAATTGAGCACGAACACCGACTTCCATTCCTGCCCCTTGGCGGAATGGATGGTGGAGAGGATGAGATAGTCCTCGTCGCGCAGCGGCGGCCCCGCTTCGTCGCTGGTCGCGTCCGGCGGATCGAGCGTCAGCTCGCTCAAGAACCGCTCGCGCGAGGGAAAGGCGGCGGCGATCCGCTCCAGCGCATCGAGGTCGGCCGCGCGCGTCGCCGCGTTGTCGTAGCTTTCCTCCAGGTTGGCGCGCCGCCAGGCGATCGCTTCGCCAAGGTCGCTCGGCCAGGGCGCGCTATGCGCGAGGCGCTGCAGCAGGCCGACGAATTCGCCGAAGGCGGCGCGCGCCTTGGCGGGCGGCGAAAAGGCGGCGAGCGCGGCAAAGCCGTCGTCCGCCGCCGCCGCGGCGACGATCCTTTCCGCGCTCGCCGGGCCGACGCCGGGCAGCAATTGCGCGACCCGAAAACCGGCGACCCGGTCTCTCGGGTTGGTCGCAAAGCGGAGCAGCGCGAGCGTATCCTTGATGTGCGCCGCGTCGAGGAACTTCAGGCCGCCGAATTTGACGAACGGAATGTTGCGGCGCGTCAGCTCGAGTTCGAGCGCGGCGCTGTGGTGGGCGGCTCGGAACAGGACCGCCTGCGACTTCAGCGTCTCGCCCGCTTCGCGGTTTTCGAGCACGCGCGTCGCGACGAAACGCGCCTGATCGATTTCCTCGCCGACCGTGACCAGCGCCGGCGGCGCGCCCGCGGCGCGCTCGCTCCAGAGATCCTTGGCGAAACGCTCGGGCGCCAGCGCGATGACGGCGTTGGCCGCATTCAGAATTGGCTTTGTCGAGCGGTAGTTGCGATCGAGCGTGACGATGCGCGCCGGCGGCGCGAAATGTTTGGGAAAATCCAGGATGTTGCGCACCGTCGCGGCGCGGAACGAATAGATCGACTGCGCGTCGTCGCCGACCACCGTCAGGCCGCGCCCCTCAGGCCGCAGCGCGAGCACGATCTCGGCCTGCAGGCGGTTGGTGTCCTGATATTCGTCGACCAGCAGATGGTCGAAGCGGCTCGCCACCTCCGCCGCGATCTCGGGCTCAGCGAGCATTTGCGCGAGATAGAGCAGCAGATCGTCGTAATCGAGCACCGCCTGGCGCTGCTTGGCTTCGACATAGGCCGCAAAGAGGCCGCGCAGCGCCTCTTCGTGCGCCGCCGCCCAGGGGAAATGCTTGCCGAGCGTCGCGCCGAGCGCGGCGCGCGAATTGACGACGCGCGAATAGATCGCCAGGCACGTCGCCTTGGTCGGGAAGCGCTCCTTCATCGCCGAGAGGCCGGCTTGGTGGCGCGCCCAGTTCATCAGGTCCGCCGAGTTTTCCCGGTCGTGAATGGTGAATTGCGGATCGAGCCCGAGCCGCGGCGCATATTCGCGCAACAGCCGCGCGCCGATCGAATGGAACGTGCCGGCGTAGGCGGGCAGCGACTGCGCCGCCGCTTCCGCCGCCAGCTTGCGCTGCAACAGCCCCTGGACGCGCCGGTTCAGCTCCGCCGCCGCGCGGCGCGAGAAGGTCGCCAGCATGATGCGCTTGGGATCGGCGCCGCTGAGGATGAGATGCGCGACCCGGTGCGCCAGCGTGTTCGTCTTGCCCGAGCCGGCGCCGGCGATGACGAGCAAAGGGGCCTCGCCATGCTCGGCCGCCAGACGCTGTCCGTCGTTGAGGTCGTCAAGGATGCGGCTGCGAATCAGGGCGGGCGACATGGGTTACGAAAACATGGTCCGCGAACTCGGGGCAAGTGGGATAGTCGCCCCACTTCTGTTCCTGCGTTGGGCGTCTTTCGGCGGAGGCTTTGACGATCGAGCGCATTCCGACGGTCATAGCCTCGTTCGGTGCGATGGTTATCAACGCGGTCGATGGGTTGCGTTAGACGCGGGAGTGTTCTCTGTTTGTTTCCAACAACCGCATTGCGTTTGGGGGCTTTCCCTTGACGCAGGCAGGGCGAAAAGATCTGCGTTAGGAGTATGGCTCCGGAACGCCCCTCCTATCGCCCGAATAGACGACCCTCATTTCGCGGTAGCTCATTTCACATCCCCCCTATTTTAAATCAGCGGTCACGGCACTTCCTTGACGACGGCGTGCCGCTCATGCTTATCCTCTCTTATGGAAAGGGAAGCTGCCGCAAATCCTAAGCAAAACCGCATCCATAGTGCGGCACTGCCAAGCCTCGAAATTATCGAGGCGTGGCAGGCTGAATGTGCGCGCATTACTGAGGAAATTGAGGCCCTTGAGAGCCGTCGACGAAGCTATGAGTCGATGATTACGGGCGCACAAGCGCTACTCCCATTCATGGTCGGCACCCCTCCTGTCGCGCCCTCAACTACCCCCAAATCAGCCGATTGGAAGTACGCCTAGTTTCGGCGAAACGGAGGGGGCGGCCGCCTAAGAATTCATCAAGGCCGCAAACATGGACGGCGGTCGTTGAGGAAATTATCAACAGAGCAGGCCGGCTCACGTACGATCAATTGAGGGCCGAAGTCGGGAAAACTGTCCTATCTAAGAAACTGGAAAAAACGGACAAGAGCTTCTATGGCGCAATTGGCAAGCTCGCGGAAAAGGGCACTCTGAAAAAACACAACGGATGGCTATTCTCTGCGCCGTTCTATGCGGAGTTCGTGAAGGACGTGGATGCGGGACGCGCTGTCGATGAAAGGGCGCCTAACCAAAATTCCGCTCATCAGTCTCCGTTTGGAGACGCGATCAAGGCGTTCATGGGGTCGCGGACGGCTGGCGCCACAAGTGCAGAAATCATTCAAGAACTTCGGAAAACACCGGAATTCCTAGACACGATAGAGCGCCACAAGACCCACACCTATAACGTCTTGTCGAGGCTGGTCGAGCAAGGAGAACTCGTGAAAGGGGGCGGCAAATATTTTCGCGCTCCCAACAAGCTTAACGGGGCCACGAAGTGATGTTGATGGCCCCTAAATGGATTAGGGCCACGGAGGCAGTCTGCCCCGTGGTCCTATCAAGTCATCGGCGGACTCTACCCCGCCAGACGCCGCGTGAGCGGCTACAATATCCTGTCCACAGGCGCACCGCGAGCGGAGCTCGCAGGGAGTAGGGAGTTTCAGCCATGACCCGAGGCCGGTGTTTCGGCCGGTGGCGAGGGGTAGCAGCCCCAACCCACATTCCGAGACGAATAATAGCTTAGACACCCTGGGGCGGCGCAATCCGTCCCTTCTTTTTGTCAACCACACATGTCATAATTTGTCAGCCTTAGAAATTAGATTCTGCAGCGGAATCAAAGTGTTAACTCTAGCGGAAGCGACAAAAAGCGGGCGATTACAAGAGTTTATCGTCGAACAAGAGGCTGCCAGCATTGGCCGGTCAAAACGATCAATTTGATGAAGGCTCGGCAACAAATATCAGATCTCCAGTGACTTCTGACTTCCACTCGTCGCTGGCCCCTATGGCCCTCGCGGAAACTCTTAACAGAGAGAAAACCCGCCTGTGCTAGATGGGCTCTTCAGCGGGACGTGGCGGTAGATCGGGTCGTAAGCGTTTGAAAAGCCCCATCACCGCCGGCGGCGCCTTCAGCTTGTGACGGTTGATCATGCAGCCGAAGGTGTCGCGCGGCGGGCGGCACATCTCGGCTGCGAGACGCTGCGCGTCGTTAAGGTCGGCTAGCGAACGCCGCGATCGAAGCTGGCGGCATGCCCCGAGCAGCATGGCGCGGCGGCGGTGAGCCGCTCGCGCGACGCCGCTGGTAGTCTTGACAGACGGCCTCGCGCGGCCAAGCCTCTCGGCGAGGCTCGGCGCAGTGACGCCAACTCGGCGGGTCGGGGAGGGGGCGCCGATGCAGCAAGGGGTCTGGCCGGCGATTCTCCTCGCCGCGCTTCTGTGCGCCGCCGCCGGCGCGGGTGTCTTTGTCAACGCCCACCTGCCGGAGCGCCACCGCTCGCGCGATTCGATCGAGATGGTCCAACTCGCCATCACCCTGCTCGTGACCTTCGTTGCAATCGTGCTGGGCCTGCTCACGACTTCGGTCAAATCAGGCTACGACGCCGCCTATGGGGCGCGCGGGGCCTACGCCGGCCAAATCGCTCAGCTCGACCGTTGCCTGCGCGACTACGGGCCGGAAACCGCCAAGATGCGCGACGAACTTCGCGGCTACGTCGCCGCCGTCATCGCCTCGACCTGGCCGAACGAGCCGGCGCCGGCCGGCGTCTCCTATCCCGACGTGAAGCAGATGCCGCGCATCGGCGAGGATACGACGCTAGCCGATCTGATCAACGACGTCGGCCTCAAGATCGACGCTTTGGAGCCCGACGACGTGTTGCGCCGCAACCTCGCCTATTCGTGCCGGCTGCAATTCGGCGAGATGATGGCGCGCCGCTGGCAGGTGATCGAAGGCATTCGCCGCTCGATCTCGACGCCGTTCTATTGGGTGCTGGTGTTCTGGCTGGTCATCCTGTTCGCCTGCTTCGGCCTCAGGGCGCCCGCCAGCCGCATGAGCATGATCGTGATCGCGCTGTCGGCGCTCTCGGTCTCGCTCGCCGTCTTCGTGATTCTCGATATGGATCTGCCTTACGGAGGCGTGTTCGGCATCCCGAGCACGGCGATGCGCAACGCGCTGGCGGACATGATGCGTTGACATGCGGCAAGGGCGGGGCTTCAGCCGCCCAGCCGCTCGATCAGCGCCATCGCCGCCGCCGGCGCCTTCGGCTTAAATCCGTTGATCATGTAGATGAAGACGTCGCGCGGCGCGCCGCCTTCCCCCTTCGCGACGCTCTCGAAGTCCTCCGGCGCGCCGCCCTTCGCCCAGACGCGGGCGTTCGCGGCCCAGCGGTCGAGCGCCTTGGCGGAATAGCCGGATTCCTCGTCCTCCCGCGCGCGCATCAGGCGCGCATAGACGAAGTCCGCCGTGACATCAGCGATCTCGGGAAACTCCTCGCTGTCGGTATAGACGACGCCCACCCCATAGGCGCGTAGCAGCGCGATGAAGTCGGGGCTGCGGAAACTCGCGTGGCGAACCTCGACGACATGCCGGATCGCCACGCCCTCGACGCTCTTGGGCAGCAGTTTGAGAAAGTCCTCGAAGTCTTTCGGGTCGAACTTCTTGGTCGCCATGAATTGCCAATTGATCGGCCCGAGCTTCTCCTTGAGCTCGGCGACGCCGCTGGCGAGGAAGCGCTCGACCGACGAGGCGGATTCGGCGAGCGCGCGACGGTTGGTGGCGTAGCGCGTCCCCTTCACCGAGAAAACGAAACCGTCCGGCGTCTCCTCGCGCCATTTGGCGAAGCTCTCGCGTTTCTGCGCGCCGTAGTACGTGCCGTTGATCTCGATCGAGGTCAGCTTGCCGCTGGCGTATTCGAGCTCGCGCTTCTGCGGCAGGCTGGGCGGATAGAAGGTTTCGCGCCACGGCTCGAAGGTCCAACCGCCGACGCCGACGACGATGCGTCCGTGCGCTTTACTGACCATCGGCGCCTCCCTTAGCGGCTACAGTCGGCTCTCGTCGATCACTCAGGATGCGTCGGGTCGATCCAGCGCACCGCCTCCGGCTTCTCCACCGGCTCGATGTCGAGATTGACGGCCACCGCTTCGCCGTCCGAGCGCACCAGCACGCATTCCAGCGTCTCGTCCCGGCTGGCGTTGATCTCCTGATGCGGCACATAGGGCGGCACATAGATGAAATCGCCCGGCCCCGCCTCGGCGACGAACTCGAGCCGTTCGCCCCAGCGCATCCGCGCCTTGCCTTTGACGACATAGATGACGCTTTCGAGATGGCCGTGGTGGTGCGCGCCGGTCTTGGCGTCGGGGTGGATCGTCACCGTGCCGGCCCAGAGTTTCTGCGCGCCGACGCGGGCGAAATTGATCGCCGCCCTGCGGTCCATGCCGGGCGTCTGGGCGGTGTTGCCGTCCAGCGATCCCGAGGGGACGACGCGCACGCCGTCGTGCTTCCAGGCTGGCGCGGGATGGTCGTGATCGTGCGACATCGATGTGGACTCGCGGGTAGGGCTGGAAGCATAGCCTCGCGCGCGCCGCTCGGCCAGGGCCGTGCTCAGAATGCCGCCCGCACCTCAGGGAACTGTGCCCAAACAAAACCTCGCCGATCCGGCGGAGCGGCGAAACGGCTCCGTCGCCCAGCGCGGCTTGAATCCGCCTCAACAAAATGAGAGATCCTGGCTTCGCCCCGATCTTGCCCGTTTCGTAGAGATTTTGCGGCGCGGACCGACAATAAGGAATCACGACATGGCCATTCATCCAGCTCTGACGGCGGGGCATTGCGCCGTCATCACCGGCGGCGCGTCCGGCATCGGTCTTGCAGCCGCCAAAAGCTTCGCGTCGATGGGGCTCAACGTCGTGGTCGCCGACCTTGCGGGCGCGCGGCTCGACGCGGCGGCCGCCGAGGTCGCTGCGCTCGGCAAGGGCCGCGTTCTCGCCGCGCCCACGGACGTCAGCCGCCTCGCCGATATCGAGGCGCTCGAACGCAAGGCGCGCGAAGCGTTCGGCGACGTCCATGTGGTGATGAACAACGCCGGCGTGCAGCCGAGCAGCACGATGTTCGGCGACGGCGAGGCTTGGCGCCGGGTCATCGACGTCAACCTATGGGGCGTGATCCATGGCTCGCGCGTCTTTGCGCCGGCGATGATCGCCAGCCGCCGCCCCGGCCTCATCATCAACACCGGCTCCAAGCAGGGCATCACCACGCCGCCGGGCGATCCCGCCTACAACGTCTCCAAGGCCGGGGTGAAGGCCTTCACCGAGGCCTTGCAGCATGAACTGCGCAACGCTGAGGGCAGCCAGGTCTCGGCGCATCTGCTGATCCCCGGCTTCGTGTTCACGGCGCTCACCGCCCATGGCCGCGCCGAGAAGCCGGCCGGCGCGTGGACCCCGGAACAGACGGTCGATTTCATGCTGGAGCGCCTCGAGGCCGGCGATTTCTATATCCTCTGCCCCGACAACGACGTGAACCGCGCGCTCGACGAGCGGCGCATGGCCTGGGCCATCGGCGACATCATCGAAAATCGCCCCGCGCTGTCGCGCTGGCATCCCGACCACGCCGAAGCCTTCAAGGCGAGCGTGAAGGGCCTCTGAGCGGCCGGCCGCGCGGCCCCTCATCGTCTTTGGGGCCGCGCGCATCGCCGAGCCGAGCGCGCACAGGGCGGCTCGCGCATTTGGGCGAATTGTGGCTGCTGTTCAGCGGCGCCCGCCGGGTTGGAGCGAGGCCGAGGGATGGCCGCGCTCCGTGCCGCGCGTCCTCCTCGTCAACGCCTTGCGGCGCCGTTCGCATCGTGCTAATCGGCCGGCCGACCCGCTTGGCGAGCTTTCGCCGATGCGCCGCGGAGAGGTGGCAGAGTGGTCGATCGCGCCGCACTCGAAATGCGGAGTACGTGCAAGCGTACCGGGGGTTCGAATCCCTCCCTCTCCGCCACGACTTAAGTCTCCGACATGACGAAGAGATTGGCCTTCAGGGAGGCCGAATCGTCGCCTGGTTTCCGACCCTTGCGGGCGATGCTTTTTCCGATCCGTCCGCAGAGACGCTTTTCTCGCGATATCTCGACCCTTTGCCGCGCAAAGTCTCGAACGGGATTTTCGGTGGTACGGGAATCTCCGACTGCGCGGCAGGCGGACGCCACTTTCAATCGTGCGTCTCGGGTCGAGGCGCACGCTTCATCGTGATCGTGGGTCGAATGCGGCTGTTGCGTCCAGCGCCTGCGCGGCGACGACGATGGCGGTGGAGATGACGAATGGCTCAGGCGATCCCGAGCGCTGCTCGCTGGTCGCGCCAATCGAGCGGCAGACGGGTGTCGGCCATCAGCTTGTTGGCGGTGAGCTCGGGCGGTTGCTTTCCCGCCAGGATCGCGGCGAGGATGTCGGGGGCGAGGAATTTCAGCCGCACGACCCGCGATGCGTAAGAGGGGGTGATATTCTCCTCTCCGGCGATTTCGACGAGGCTCGGACCGCCGGCCTCGAGCAATCGATTACCGATCTTTTGCGCCCGGACGAGCAACCGGATCAGGCTCGTGTCGGCAGGGGCAGAGTCCGCCGGGCCGTCGACGACGAATTTCATTTCCTTTCCGGTTCGCTTCAATCGTGCAACAAAATTCCGGTCAGCAGGCTCGGTTCGCTCGCATTGTCGCCCTCGCGCCGGTCGAGCCGGTTCTCCTCGAGACGACTTTGCACCTTGCGCCAAAGCTCGTCGTCGACGATCGCTGCGTGTTCGCCGGGGAACGCTTTGCCCTTGTGGACGGTTTCGCCTCGATAGATGCGGTTCTTCAGCATCAGGTACAGCGCGCCGCGCGAAAACCTCTGGCCGCCATAGGGGCTTCCGTCCGCGGCCGTTCGGCGCTTGCTGACGATCCCCGCGGCGGCGAGGTCGGCCTGCAGGGCGCGCACCACGCCGAGTTCGAAATAGCGCCGAAAGATATGGCGCACGGTCGCCGCTTCCGCTTCGTTGACGACGAGTTTGCGATCCTTGACGTCGTAGCCGAGCGAGGGAAGTCCGCCCATCCACATGCCCTTCTTCTTCGACGCGGCGATCTTGTCGCGGATGCGCTCTCCGGTGACTTCGCGCTCGAACTGGGCGAAGGAGAGCAGCACGTTGAGCGTGAGCCGGCCCATGCTGGTGGTCGTGTTGAACGCCTGGGTGACCGAGACGAACGAGACGCCTTGCGCGTCGAACACCTCGACGATTTTGGCGAAATCAGCCAGCGACCGCGTCAAGTCGATCGACCTTGTAGACGACCACCACGTCGATCTTGCCGGCGCGAATGTCGTCCAGCAGCCGTTGCAGCGCCGGGCGATCCATGGTGCCGCCGGAATAGGCGCCGTCGTCGTAGAGGGTCGGCAGCGCCGTCCACCCTTCGTGTTTCTGGCTCCTGACATAGGCCTCGCAGGCTTCGCGTTGCGCGTCGAGCGAGTTGAACTCCTGCTCGAGGCCTTCCTCCGAGGACTTGCGGGTGTAGACGGCGCAGCGGAATTTGCGCGCAGTGGAGCTGTTTTGGCGGGGGTCAACCATTTGACCTCCCCGAGATCGTCTGCGCGCGGTTCGAGACGTCGTCGGGGGTCACGGCCCCGGTCGCCGATGTTTTCGTCAGCCCGAAGAACCGCGGTCCGGACCATTGAGCGCCGGTAATGTCGAGCGCGATCTTGGTCAGCGACCGATAGGTCTTGCCTTGAAACTCGAAGCCGTCGTCGGTCACACAGACCGTGTGGGTTCGCCCATGCCATTCTCGAACGAGGCGCGAGCCGGGTTTGAGCTTGGGCCCTGGCGGCGGCGCAATCCGTCCACTGGTTTCGAACTCCGCGGCCAAGGTCGTCAGTCGCCGCCGTGGGCGATTTCCTGCAGCCGATAGGTGATGGCGCGCAGCATAATGTCGCGGCTCAACCTTGGCGGCTCGGCCCGAATAACCGTCGCCATTCCAGACGCAGATCTGCGAGGCTGAGCCCCGCCAAGGCCGCGAGGCGATCCGACAGCGGGCTCGCGCTGTCCGGCGCGTTCGCCGTGGCCGCCCTCAGCGTTAGCGCCGTTCGACGGTGACTGGGAGCCGCGCGGGTCGAGGCCGTCTACGCATGGTGGAGCGTCGGATCAAGGCGGCGCGGTTCCCGACGGTGAAAAGCCTCGACAGGTTCGACTTTCTGGCGTTGCCATCGCCGAATAAGATGTTGATGCTGGAACTGGCGCGCTCGGAATATGTCGTGCGGCGGGAGAATATCATCGCCGTCGGTAACAGCGGCACGGGCAAGAGTCACGTTGCGCTCGGGCTCGGCTTGGCGGCTTGCCAAAAGGGCCTGTCGGTCGGATTCATCACGACGTGCGCTCCGGTCCACGAACTTCTTGAGGCGCGTGACGACAAGCGGCTATTACGGTTCCCGCGGCAACTTGCCGCCTATAAGCTGTTGATCATAGATTAACTCGGCTGTGTTCCGCTGTCGCCAACCGGTGCAGAACTTCTGTTCGAAGTCTTCCGTCAAAGATATGAACGCGGCTCGACGATCGTCACGAGCAACCTGCCATTCGGGCGCGCTCCTCGACCGCCTCACGCATCACGTCCATATCCTCGAAATGAACGGCGATAGCTTCAGGCTCGCCCAAAGCAAGCGCCGCGCCCGTAGGGCCAAGTCCGAACCGCCATCGGACGGCGCCTCTCAGGAGTGAACTGCGACAAGCAAGAAGGCCCCCGCTATCGGCGGCCTTCCTGCTTGCGTCCGTGCTGCACTTTTGCTCCGGCTAGCCGCTGTAGAATCCCTCCGGCGTTGACACGCGAGCTCCTTAACGATGATGATCCTCTCAGAAGCGTCGCGCCGAATGTTGGATACTCGCTTTGCAAGAACTTCTGGTCGTGCAGCGGCGCTTGGTCTGCCAGATGATTCGATAGCAGGCGCCGATCTTCGGCCACTGTTCAGACGCCGAAGCACAAAAGACGATTGCATTTTCCGGGATCGCGGGTGAAGACTGCGTCTGTGGTCGACGGGAACCGGCCATGCGACGTCGTGTACCACGAGGAGGCAACTTGCGGGGGAGGCTCGACTTCTGCTCTCGGCGCGGAATGTTTGGTCCGGAGAGTGCGGTGATGGGCAAATGTGGTCATGTAGTCGGCGGCATTCGCCGAGATCGGAGCGGCCAAAGTAACGGCAAGCACTATGCATCTAGCAGCTGACATTATCATCTTTATCTCCAGTGATGGTCATTGCGACATGCGGCAATGCCGGCTTTCGCAATCGTGACGTACACTTAGCTCGCAGGTCCTATTTCGCGCATTGCTCGTGTTTGTGATTATTATTAGGCTGTCGCTAATTTTCGCCCGTGAGGCTCAGATGGAGCTGCGGCATTTTCGGTATTTCGTGACGCTCGCTGAGGAGCTGCACTTCGCAAGGGCGGCAGAAAGGCTGAACATCACGCCGCCGACACTCACGGTGCAGATCCAGGAGATCGAGCGGACCCTCTCGGCACGGCTATTCGTCCGAACGAAGCGGTCTGTGGCCCTCACTGCGGCGGGCGAGATATTTTTGGACGAAGCCCGCAATGTCCTCGAATCCTATGCCAGGGCGGAGAGCGTTGGGCGTCGGGCTGGGCGAGGCGAGATCGGCCGCGTCGAGATCGGCTATGTGGGCTCCGCCGCCTATGCGGGCGTGCTCCAAGAACAGGCGAATCGGTTCCGGAAGGCCTGGAAAGGGGTCGACGTCAACGCTCGCGAGTTCCCGATTGATCAGCTGCCCGCGCTCATCTGCGAGGGACATGTGGACATCGGTTTCATCCGTTTGCCGATGACGCTTCCGCGTGCGCTAAGGGTTCACGTCCTTTTACGAGACTACTTCTGCCTTGCTTTCCCTTCCGATCATCCGGAAGCGGAAGGCAGTGGTCCGATTCGGCCGAACCGTCTCGCTGACGATGCATTCATCACGCCGGAACAGTATGCGGGCGCCTACGAGGTTGCTCGGCGAGGAAGATTCGCGCCTCGCATCATATCAGCGCCGGGAAACTTGCTCGCCGTGCTGACGCAGGTCTCTCTCGGGGTGGGTATCTCGGTCATACCAAGTGCCTTTCGCAATATCGTCCATGTCCCGAATGTCGTTTTCCGTCCCATCGCGGGAGAGCCTATCCTCTCGGATTTAGCCGCGGGGTTCCGGGCCAATGAAGGCGCGCCGGCAGCGAAGATGTTTATCCAGCAAATTCTGCAATCGCCAGAAATCCTCCTGCACCCGAGCGATTGGAAAGAGTGAAGCAAGGAGAACGATTCCGTTGCAACTGGTCGGGTTCATTTGGGCAATCTGTCGCTTAGAGCCCGACTGGAAACTCACATTGCCTGAACTGAGAGGCTTGCGAGGCGTCCCCTGAGCAGGAATCCACGCGAGGGCGAATTCGATTGTCGCCTCGAAGTCTTTGGCGAGGCGTCTTGCTCGGTTGATCCAGCCGAACGTCCGCTCGACGACCCAGCGCTTGGGCAACACGATGAAGCCATGCGATTGGATCGCGCGGTCAGCCTGGCGCCACAGGGCTGAGAACGACTGTGTTCCGTGTGTGGACATCCGGTAATCGCGCGCCGATCGGCTCTCGCACCCCACGCCGATGTACACGATAGAGCGCGACGCAGAGGCGCGCGTGGTTTCTTGCCTGTCGTTCCGTCGGTTCGTGCGCTGGACCGATCGCCATCGAGCTTTGTCTCCCCGAGGGAAACCTTCGATCCTACATTGGTATGTCGGGAGCGACAGTTAGTTTGCCGAAACCATCCGTTCGTTCAATGACCGACCTGGACGTATTGCTCTATTGTCGGCAGGCGGGCGTCGACGCGCGCACGATGACCACCCTGACCTTTGCGCTTCAGGATGAAACCGGGCGCGTGGCCGCCGCCGACGCGGATGGTCAGGCGGGGGCGGAGCGGCTGCATTGAGCGCCGCGATCGCCCTCGCCACGTCTGGGTGCGTTATCGTCGCCTTCGCGTTGCTGGCGGCCTGGCTCGCGCGGCTATGAGGGCCGGCGCGCGAACGGCTGGCAGCGAACAGGGCGCTACGCTCGAGAAGCATCCAATGCCACGACCTTTTGACGGTCAGTGTCGAGCGCTTCAGGTTTTAGCGGTTCTATATTTCAGCAATTTTGATTCGATCGCGGGCTTCTGGGCGGCAAGTTTCAGCCAACCGGCAACGGGAGGGCTATCGAACTATTTACGGAGCAACTATCGTGCGTGCGTCTATTAAGCGTTCACTCAAGGGCCTCCTCATGGTGGGCGCCCTGGCATTTACAGCGGTTGGCGCCGCGCCGCCCGCTGAGGCTCACGCAGGCGGCGGCCATGGCGGAAGCGGCGGCGGCGCCTTTGCAGGCGGCGGCTTCCACGGCTTCCACGGCTTCCGCGGCGGCTTGATGGGAGGTGGCGGCTTCCGTGGCGGGGGCTTTGTGAGAGGTGCCGGGGCGCCGTCGCTGCACCCCATGGCCTCGCGTTTCGCCGGCGATCGAAGCTTCGGCGGCGGCGGCTTCGGATTTCCTGGTTCCGCTACGCGCCGCTTTGCCGCGCCGATCGACCAGGCTCCCGGCTCTCGTCGGTTCGCAGGGCGCCCCGCCCCGCAAGGCGGCTTTGACGACAGGATGCGCGCGGTGGCGGCGGGACAGGACGGCAGGTCGCGCGAATTCCGTCATGGGCAGTTCCCCCGGCGGCTTTTCCGCCGGGATTTCGTTGGTTGGGCGGGGCCGGTATTCTGGCCTTACGCCTATGATCAACTGTTCGACGCCTTGTTGGGGCCGCGGACCAATCAATTCTGGGCCTACGGTTACGGCGACCTGTTCGCGGGAATCCTATTTCCGGACGTATCCGCCAATCCCTCCGCGGACTACGGCGCGACCGCAGGCTACGGTCTGGACCTAGTCGCGGCGCCGGCGACGACGCCACAGCAGCCCGCCACCGGCGCCGAATCCTCGCTCGCCCAGCTGTGCGTGAGCGCGCAGCCGATCTCCAACGCCGTTCCGATCGAACGCATGAAGAGCGTCCTCCAACCGAACTCGGATCAGCTCAGGAGGCTCGAGGCGCTCGAGGCCGCCGAGGCGAGCGTGGCAAAGGCCCTCGCCGCCTCGTGCGAGACGCAAAAACCGGCGACGCCAGTCGCGCGGCTCGACGCAGTGGAGGCGCGGCTTCACCAGTTGATCGAGGCCACGAACATCGTCGCCGCTCCGCTCGGCCATTTCTATGGCTCACTGACTGACGAGCAGAAGGCTCGCTTCAATCAGTTCGGCGAGACCCGACAACAGCAGACGGCGGGGACGGCGGGGCAGGCGGACGTTGCCGGGTTGTGCGGACCTCAGACCGGCATTCCGGTCGTCGCGATCGGGCAATTCGAAAAGGCAGTGCAGCCCAATGCACAGCAGCGCGCCGAGCTAGCCGCGGTGAGCGAAGCCGCGAACGTAGCGGAGCAGGGGATCCTCGCGACCTGCCCGGAGCAAGCGCCGCTGACGCCCCCCGGGCGGCTTCGTGCGATCGAATATCGGCTGCAGGCGATGTTGCATGGGGTCGAGCAGGTGCAGCTGCCCCTGCAACGCTTCCGGGCCTCGCTCGACCAGGACCAGCAAATTCGGTTCGACGGGTTGCAACGCCGCGCCTGAACTCGCCAATCACGCGCCAACGCGATCGCGTCGCGTGAGCGCGTCGACATATGCAAAGTCTCCTACAAGTGCTGAAGCGACGAATTCCCTCGGAAATTTGGGCCGCGTCAGACCAAAATGCCGGATTGTCACTCAGCGCCGAAGGTGGAACCCCAGCGGCGCAGCGGTCAAACATTTGATATCTCGGCGTAATATCTGCGCTCAGCGGGGTCCCGATCGGCGCCGATCGGGACCCCGCGAAAATAGTGAATTCATCAACATTCGGAGCGCCTTGTAACCAGGACCGTCGGGTCCCGTTTCGATCAGCATTCACAGCCACCCAGCAGCAGCGCCGCGAGACATCGGTTGAAGAATTCGACTGCGGCCTGTGTTGAGCGAAGGTCGTCGATCGGCGGAAGCGCGAGAGCGCCGTCGCGACCCATCGCCAAATGATAGGGTGATTGGAGCCCGACATCGATCCCGCCGACGAGCTCATGGAGCGCAGTATAATCCCAGCCATGGTGGTTGATCTGCTCAATCGTCGCCGGTGCGATTTTTATCAGATCGTGTGGTGACCCTACAAAGTCGCCTCCGTGGCGTCAGGCTTGTTCACCAACGCGCGCTTTTGCGCGATCTGACTGATTTTGAGGCGCAAGTTGCGGTTTCCGCGCATGAAGGGATCGAAATCGGCTTTGCGCAAGACCAATAGCCGGCAATACGTCAGGGCTCTGACATCGGCCTGTCGGGGGGCTCCGGTGAGGAGGGCCATCTCGCCGAAGACGTCTCCGCTGCTTAGGGGAATGCTGCTGTCGGGCAGGACCACCTCGACCGCGCCAGAGGCGATGAAGAACATCGAGTCGCCGCGCTCTCCTTTGCGCACGATCAGCTCCTTGGGCACCGTGAAGCGCGGCCGCAGCAGCTTCTGCACGCTCTCGAGTTGCCCGCTGTCGAGGTCTTCGAACAACTCGAGGCGGCCGATGAGATCTCGAGTATCGAGGCCGATGTCGAAGCGGGGCGAAGGCTCGGCGTTCTGAGCATCCTCGACCCGGTTCGCGAGATCTCGGTAGACCTCGGGTGGGATCAACCCCCCTTCGTACAGAGCCTGATAGCGCCCGATCTCGCTGCGTAACGCTGATTGACGCAAGAATCTGGCCTCGAGAGCGGCCGCATGATCCACATATTGCCGGCGAAACGCGCCGAGCGCGGCCTGGGTTTGATTGAGGCGCGCTACGAGAATGCCATCGATCAGCGCGGCCACGCGCTCTCCGAAGATCGAACGCGAGCCTTTGGCATTGCCATTGGCCAGCTCGTCAATCAACAGGCGCGTCACCAGCAGGGTCTCGAATCGTTCGCCGAGGCGATCCTCCAGAAAGCGGCGGATTCCGAACTGGCGGTAAAGGAAATAGGCGATCCGGAACGAAAGGGGGAACGCAAGCGCCGCTTCAGCGGCGCGCTTGTAGCCGAGTCTCCCGCCGTGCCTGGCGCCCTCGATGAGCGTGTCGGCGTTGCGCATCAGCGCTTCCAGGGCGCCGAGCGAAGCCGATCGCCGCGTGAGGGTCTCGAGGACGAGCAGCCGCTCCTGGTTTCCCAGCGCCACCAGAGCGACAGCCAGTCGCTCGCGCTCGGTCATCTCTATCTGCTCGCCGGCGTCGCGGGAGCTGGCCGCCTCCGTCCATGCGCTATACGGCGCCAGCGCGCTGTCCACGGCTGCTGGATGGAGATCATACTGTCGAGCGGTCGTGCGGATGAGCTCGCTCGTCTCGGCGTAGGAAACCTCCAGCACCCGGTCCCGCAACAGCCGATCGATCGGCGACAGGACGTCGAGTTGGAGCAATCGGATGAAGCCTCGCAGGGTCGTGCCGTTTATGAGGAGCGTGAACAGGACGAGGCCGGTGGCGAGCACCGCTACGAAGCGCCGTACCTCGTCGGGCAGCGTCGCCTCCTCGGTGACAGACAGCGCCAGAACCAATGTCAGGGCGCCCCTCAGCCCGCCCCAAGCGATCGCGAGCTTGTATGCGGTGCTGATCGGCTGCATCAGCTTGCCGAAAGTCAACAGCGGCATAAGAAGGAACAGCACGGCCAGTCTGGCAGCGAACGCAGCGACGACCAGAACGGCCACCAGGGCCAGATCACGCAGATGGAGTTCGAACAGCAACTTCGGAACGAGGATCGACGCCAGCAGGAAGACGAGCGAATGCGCCCAGAACGCAATCTGCTCCCAGAGATCGGTGAGGAACGCCCAGTTGTAAGGCGCGATGCGCGTTCGCCCAAAGCCGTTGACAGTCAGGCCGGCCGCCAGGACAGCCACGACGCCCGAGACATGGAGAAGACGTTCCGCCGCAATGAAGACGAGATAGGCGAGCGCAACCGTCAACGTGCCCTCGGCGAGGCGGTCGTCGCGCGTCCATGGAATGATTTGCAGAAACGCGCGGCCGACAAGGGCTCCGAGCAGGGCGCCGCCGATGAACGAACCGACGAATTGGATTGCTGCGCTTCCGACGACGGGCGCGTGTCCCGATGCGATGATTCCGAGCAGGACCGTATAGAGCACGATCGCCGCTGCGTCGTTCAGGAGGGCCTCGCCCTCGACGAGTTGGATCAGACGGCCCGGCGCCCGGACGTCGCGAAACATCGCGATGACTGCGGCGGGATCGGTCGTGGCGATCACCGCGCCGAGCAGCAGGCATACCGCGAGCGGCAAGCCGGCGAATGGCCAGAGCGCAACACCGACGATCGCCGCGGTGAGGAGCGTGGCGATCACCGCGAGCATCAGGATCGGCGCCGCGTCCTCGAGGGTGCGCCGCACATCGCTCGTGAGCGCCGCTTCGAAGACGAGCAACGGCAGGAAGACATAGATGAAGGTCTCGGATCCCAAAGGCAGATCAGCGAAAAGCCTGACGAACTCGCCTAAATGGTTCGAGAGTCGAGTGTGCAATAGAATGCCCGAGGCGGCGCCCATCGCCACTCCGATCACGGCGAGGAGCACGACCGGCGACAACCGCAGGCGCGCCGCTAGGGGCTGGCTCAAGGACACGACGACCAAGAGCGCCCCAAACACAGCGAGTACGAGCACGATATCGAGCATGGTTTCGTCATCCTTGGCGGCGCCGTGGCGCGCTCCGAGATAGTGAAATCATTGACGCGTCGAGAGCCTTGCCCTTCAAACTCCTGATGAGTTTTGGCGGCGCGCGATGACTCCTGAGCTTAAGGAGGCGCTCATGCGCGTCAACGGCGGACGGCGCGCGTCACGGCGAAAGCCGCTAAATCGTCCGCCGGCGAATGTCGTAGTTACGCGTGATTTCGTCGGCGCCGGTGCGGATAAGATCAGCCTCAAAACTCTGCGAGGCCGCCTCGCTGAGCGTCCGGATGCCGGACGGAAATATGTGATTAGGGGCGCCTGATGATCCCGTCCAGATCAATGATACCAACAATTTAGCGTGCCAATCGGCGTCGGGCCCCGACGCCAACCGGGCGAAAGTCGCCGGGGCGGTCGCGTCGCCGCAGATGACGCGATGCCGCCCGAACTGGAACACGTCGCCGACGCGCGCGACCGCGGCAGTCTCGGGATCGGGCGCCAACGGCCCTTGCTCGACCGCCTCGGCCTCCTCGCCGAGGACGATGTGAACGATCTCCGGCATGGAGAAGCCCGAGATCTCGATCGGCGCATCCGCCAGAATCAACTCCTCCATTTCGATGCGCAGCTCGCCGAGGTCCCATTGCCCCTTCTCGCCGAGCCGGTTGACGGCCAACCGCAGCAGGCGCTGCTCATCATCCGACAAGTGATCGATGCGGATGCAGGGCAGATCAGACAGGCCCAGCAGCTTGGCCGCCTCGAAGCGAATCTCGCCGTCGAGAATGAGCTTGTCTTTGCCGATCAGAATGGGGACGCAAAAGCCGACGAGGGCTTGGATTGCGCGGGCGACCTCCTGCACATGCGCCGCGTCGCGTTTGCGCAGCTTGCGCGCCGGCACGCGCAGTTCAGCCAGCGGGACCCTGATCAGCTCGAGGCGGGGTAGGGGATCGGCGCACCGGCCCGGAATGCGCGGACGCCTCGGAGAGATTGGCGAGCCGCTCTTGTCGGCGCCGGAGTGTTGGCTACTGTCCTGGCGGATTTGCGGGTCGGAGCCCTGGTACCGACCGCGACGTCAGCAACCGGGCGAACTCGCTTTCCTTGCATAAGCCTGCGTCCCGCGCTCAGTGGATTTCGGGCTCGCCGGCCGATGGACCGAACCGCGGCGACAAATAGTCGAAATCGCAGCCCTGGTCGGCCTGGCCGATATGCCGCGCGAACATCCAGCCGTAGCCGCGTTCGAAGCGCGGAGGCGGCGCCCGCCAGGCGCTGCGGCGCTTTGCCAACTCCGCCTCGTCGACCAGCATGTCGAGCCGTCGGTTCGGCAGGTCGAGGCGGACAATGTCCCCGGTCTTCAGCAGGGCCAGCGGCCCGCCCACATAAGCCTCGGGGGCGACATGCAGGATGCAGGCGCCGTAGCTCGTGCCGCTCATCCTGGCGTCGGATATGCGCAGCATGTCGCGGCGCCCCGTTTTGAGCAGCGCCTTGGGGATCGGCAGCATGCCCCACTCGGGCATGCCGGGCCCTCCCTGCGGCCCGGCGTTGCGCAGCACCAGCACGTCGTCCGGCCCGACATCGAGCGTTTCGTCGTCGACGGCCTTCATCATGTCGGGATAGGAATCAAAGACGAGCGCCCGTCCTTGATGGACATGGAACTGCGGATCGCAGGCGGCCGGTTTCAAAACCGCGCCGTCCGGCGCAAGATTGCCCCTGACCACCGCTAGCGACCCTTCGTGATAGATCGGATTGCTGAGTGGACGAATGACATCGCTATTGTAGACCTTCGCGCCCTCGAGCGTCTCGCCCAGCGTCTTGCCGCATACGTTGAGCGTCGCGAGATCGAGCCGCTCGCGGAGTTCGGCCATCAGTGCGCGCAACCCGCCCGCATAATAGAAATCTTCCATGAGGTAGGTCTGACCGGACGGCCGCACATTGGCGATGACGGGCACCTCCCTGCCGAGGGCGTCGAGGTCGTCCAGCCCCAGCTCGATATTGGCGCGTCTGGCGATCGCGATCAGATGGATGACCGCATTTGTCGAACAACCCGTCGCCATCGCCACGATCGCCGCGTTGCGCACGGCGGCGTCGGTCACCAGAAGGTCCGGCGTCATGCCCTCCCACACCATGTCGACGATGCGGCGGCCGCATTCGCCGGCCATGCGGATGTGGCTCGAGTTCGGCGGCCGGAATTGACGAGGCGCCGGGAAGGCTGAGGCCGAGGGCTTCCACGATGATCGTCATCGTCGAAGCCGTCCCCATCGTCATGCAATGCCCGTAGGATCGGGCGATGCCGGCTTGCATGCTCGTCCACTCCTCTTCGGTCAAATTGCCCGCGCGGCGCTCGTCCCAGTACTTCCAGGCATCCGAACCTGAGCCAAGCTGTCGCCCAGCGTAGTTGCCGCGCAGCATCGGACCAGCGGGGAGAAAGATCATCGGCACGCCGGCGCTCAGCCCGCCCATGACGAGCGCGGGCGTGGTCTTGTCGCAACCGCCCATCAATACGACGCCGTCTATGGGATGGCTGCGGATCTGCTCCTCGGCCTCGATGGCGAGCAGATTGCGGTAAAGCATGGTCGTCGGCTTCATGAAGCTTTCCGAGAGCGTGACCGCCGGCATCTCGACGGGGAAGCCGCCCGCCTGCAGTACGCCGCGCTTCACGTCCTCGACGCGCTCCTTGAAATGCGCGTGGCAGGGGTTGAGATCCGACCAGGTGTTGACGATCCCGATCACGGGCCGGCCGACCCAATCCTCCGGCGCGTATCCCATCTGCATCAGCCGCGAGCGATGGCCGAAGCTGCGCAGATCGTCCGGCGCGAACCAGCGAGCGCTGCGAAGCTCACTGGGCTGAAGGCGGCGCTTAGTCACGGCGTGTTCCCCCCTTGAAATCGTTCCGTCCGGCGGCGTCCCGGCCGAGCCGGAGTCCCTTCGGATTAGTTACTTGACAACATGATAATTTGTATAACAACATTGCCTCGGTCAAGGCAACCCACCTCCACGCGTCAATTCGGGGCGGGGCCGGACAAGAGAGGGAACGGGCATGACAAATCTAGGGAGAGCGTTCTGTGGAGCGGCTGGCCTCGCCGCAGTGATCGCCAGTCTGGCGACAGTTGCTCCGGCGCGGGCCGACGAGCCGATCAAGGTGACGTTCATCGACGCCGACAAGGCGGGCAATCCGTTCTTCAACCCGATCAGGAAGGGCACGGCGGACGCCGCCAAGGCATACGGCGTCGACGTCGATTTCCAGTATGCCGACCTCGACCCGGCCAAGCTCAACGACATCGTCGAAACCGCGATCAACAACAAGGTGCAGGGCATCGTCGTTCAGATGTACACGCCAGGCGCCTACAAGACGAGCCTTGAGCACGCGCGTGAAGCGGGCATCACCGTCATTTCCTTCAACATCGACGACCCCACCGAACCGCTTCACAAATATGTCGGACAAGATCTCGAGGGGGCCGGCTACAAGATCGGGCAATATCTGATCGCGCAAGCCAAGCTGAAGAAGGGCGCCCACGTTGTAGCGGCCGCCGGCGACGTCAACGCCTCGGATCTGGGCCTGCGCTACAAGGGCGTCGCCAAGGCCCTTTCAGAGGCGGGGATCACGTCGGAACTGATCGCGGGCAGCTTCGTGGCCGCCCAGTCGCAGACGCTCATAAGCCAGTATCTCATCGGCCATCCGGAGACAGCCGCCGTCGTCGGCCTCGATGCCGTGGACACAGGCGCCGCGCCGGCGGCTGTCGCGGACGCCGGCATGAAGATTCCGACCGTCGGCTTCGACATCACGCCGATCATCGCGGTCAACATCCGCAAGGGCCTGACCCTCGGGTCGGTCGACCAACAGCCCTATCTTCAGGGCTTTCTCCCGATCATGATGATCGGCATGAAGGCGAAATACGGCCTTTCACCGTTCTCGGCGGATACGGGCGATGCGATCGTCGACAAGAGCGGCGTCGATCTCGTCCAGAAATACTCCGGCGCTTATCGCTAACGGCCCGAGATGACCGCACAACCTTCGACTTCGGCGATGCCGCCCCAGCGGACGCGCCTCTTCTGGTCGGCCCTCATGGGTCGGCCAGGGATGGGGATTGTCGTCGTCTACGCAGTCGTCCTCCTGGCGTGCATAGCGGCAGGGCTCGTTTTTCCGAATAGCTTCAGGTTCCTGACTTTCGCCAATCTGGCGACCGCGATGCGTTCAATCCCGCTGCTCGGCGTCATGTCGATCGGGGTCGGCCTGCTCATGATCACCGGCCAGTTCGACCTTTCGGTCGGCTCGACCTTCACCATGACTGCCATGATCACGGCGTTGGCCTTCAACGCGGGCTGCCCGATCGCGATCGCATGCGCCCTGGGGCTCGCGGCGGGCCTTCTCGCCGGCGCGATCAACGGCGTGATCACGGTTTTCCTCGGCATTCCCTCGTTCATCACGACGCTCGGCACCATGCTGGTTTTTCAGGGCGCGACGCGCTTCCTCGCCGAGGGGCATGACGTGCTTTTCCAGCCGGACGAGTGGTTCCACAACCTGATGGTCGGCGGACTGGGGCCGATCCAGGTGCAGTTCATCTGGCTGATCGTCGCGGCGGCGCTCGGTTACCTCCTGCTCAATCGGCACTGGCTCGGCAATCACATCCAGCTTGTCGGCGGGAACGAGCGGGCCGCAGTCGCGATCGGCGTCAATGTGCGGCTCGTGAAGATCGTCGCGTTCATGCTCTCGGGTTTCGCCGCCTCTCTTTCGGGGATCATGAGCGCGGTGCGCGTGAACTCGGTCTCCCCATCGCAGGGCGCGGGACTCGAACTTCAGGCGGTCGCGGTCTGCGTGATCGGCGGCGTGCTGCTCTCGGGCGGCTGGGGCACGATCCACGGCATCGTGCTCGGCGCATGCTTGCTCTTTACAATCCAGGACGTCCTGCTGCTCCTGCGCGCGTCGGGATATTATCTCGACGTCTTCATCGGCGGCATCATCATCGTGGCCGTCTTCCTGAACACGACAGTTGTGAGGGGACGATGAACGAGGCGACGAGCCAAGCCGGCGCGCCCATGCTGAGCGTCGAGGAGATCGGCAAGACTTATGGGCACAGCACGGTGCTCTCGGACGTGAGCTTCGACCTGCGGCCGCGGGAAGTCGTCGGGCTGCTGGGTGACAACGGCGCGGGAAAGTCAACTCTGATCAAGATTCTGTCTGGCGTGGTGCGGCCGAGCGCCGGTCGCCTGGTGCGCCACGGACGACCGGTCGCGATCCGGTCGCATCGGGACTCCGAAGCCCTGGGCATCGAGACGATCTATCAGGACATCGCGCTTTGCGGATCGATGTCCATCATGCGCAATTTCTTCGCGGGCCGGGAACTCCGGAACGGGATCGGGCTGCTCGACATCAAGCGCATGCGCCAGATCACCATGGACGTCCTGGTCAACACCGTTCAGATCGCCGGCATTCGCTCGCCCGAACAGCTCGTCGGCAGCCTTTCCGGCGGGCAGGCGCAGGCGGTGGCCATCGCCCGCGCCGTCTATTTCAAGAAGGAGGTGCTGCTGCTCGACGAGCCGACGAGCGCGCTGTCGGTCCGCGAGACCGAAAAGCTGCTCGCCGAGATCGTGCGCCTGAGGGACGAGGGGCTCTGCATTGGCTTCGTCACCCACAATCTCTATCACGCGTTCCGTGTCTGCGATCGTTTCATCGTGTTGTCCCGGGGGCGGATCGTGAAGTCGATGACGAGGGTGGAAACCTCGGTCGAGGCCCTGACGCAGCTCATCGTCAACAATTAAGACGCCGGCCAACGGACCCACGTCTGTGAGGAAGACCTACTGTGAACGTACCCAAAGCCGTGCCGAAGGCTCGAGCGAAAAAGACCGACGGCCGCCCTGCGCCCCGAAAGAAACCCGCCCCCATTCAACCCAAGCGGGTGACGCGGCCAGCCTTGTTCGACGAGGCGATTCCCGCCCTTCGGCTGGGCGATAAGGTCTACGCCGCGGTGCTCGATAGCATCATGAACGGCTCCTTTGCGGTCGGTAGCCGGCTGCCGACCGAGACGGCTCTCGCCGAGCGCTTCGCCGTCTCGCGTCCCCTTGTGCGCGAGGCCCTGGCGCGTCTCCGCGACGATGGGCTCGTTTACTCGCGGCAAGGCTCCGGCAGTTACGTCAGCGCCAAGCCCGACCACGCCGTCACGCAGTTCGCGCCGCTTGGCGCCCTCACCCGGATCAACCGCATCTACGAATTCCGGCAATCGATCGAGGCGGACGCAGCCTATTGGGCGGCGCTCAGGAGCGACGAAAAGACGCTTGTTGCTATCGAGCGCGCGCTTGCCGACATGGAAGAGGCGATCGAATCCGATCAGGTCGGCGCGGCCCTGGATTTCGAGCTGCACCTCGCCATCGCGAAAGCTTCATCCAACCCCTATTACGTCGCCGCCCTGACTTCCCTGCGCGACCAGATCGCTGCCAGCATCGCGCCCGGACGGCATATAGCCATCCTGCGGCAAGGCGAATATCGCGAAATGGCTCGCCGCCAGCATCGTGCGATCGTCAATGCGATCAGGATCGGCGACGCCGACCGGGCGCGCAGCGAAATGCGGCGGCACCTCGAAATGAGTAGGCGCAGCCTCCTCGAAGGAAGCGATCCCGCATGAATCCTATATCCCAAACGCCACTGGCGGAAACGCTCCGCCGCCTCCGACAAGGAGCCGTGTCGAGCCGCGCCCTGGCCGAGGCCGCGATCGAACGGCACGAGAAATATGGCGGTGTGCTCAACGCCTACCGCACCTTCGCCGCGGAAACGGCGTTGGCGCGGGCGAGCCTCGCAGACGAGGCGTTCGCGGCGGGTCGCGACCTCGGTCCGCTTCAGGGCGTACCGATCTCCGTGAAGGATCTGTTCGGCGTGGAGGGCATGCCGGTCTACGCCGGAACGCCGCGTCGCCTGCCGCCGAAATGGGAGCGGGCAGGGCCGCTGGTCGCCCGCATCCAGGCGCAACTCGGCGTCATCATGGGCAAGAGCCATACCGTCGAATTTGCCCTCGGCGGCCTGGGCACCAATCGTCACTACGGATCGCCCTATAATCCCTGGGACCCCAATAACCAGCGCATCAGCGGCGGTTCGAGTTCGGGCGCTGGCGTCAGCCTTCTCGAAGGGTCCGCGCTCGTCGCGATCGGCTCGGACACCACCGGCTCGATCCGGATGCCGGCGAGCATGACCGGCACCGTCGGGTTGATGATCAGTCATGGGCGATGGTCGACCGAGGGGGTCGTCCCTGTTTCGCCGATCCTCGACGCGCCCGGGCTGATCACACGGACGGCCGCAGACTTGGCGCCGGCCTTTCTCGCCCTGGAAGATTCCTCCGGCGATTTCTGGGGGCAAATGGCCTGGTTCGAAGGACGGGAATTGGCCGGGATTCGCATCGGGGTGCCGCAGGGTCTGTGCTGGGAGGATTGCTCGCCCGGCGTAGCTGAGGCCGTGGAAGCCGCGCTCGGCGAATTGGAGCGGAAGGGCGTCCGGCTCGTCTCCGTCGACCTACCCGACCTCCGCGCCACTTACGACATGTTCGAGAGCGGCCATTTGTCGGTGGCCGCCGTCTACAGCATGATCCGTCAAGAGTTCCCCGACTGGTGGGATACGCTCGACGTCAATGTGCGCGACCGGCTCGCGCGCCACGGGGCGGAACTGCCGGCCCATGAATATGTGCAGCGGCTGCGGCGGATCGAAAGCTGGATGCGGGCGGCCGATGGGAGCCTCGCTGATCTCGACGCCATAGCGCTGCCCACCGTCTCGACGACCCCGGCCAAGGTTGCCGACTTGGAGAGCGCCGACGCCTATCGCAAGCACAATATAGCGGCCTCACGGAATTGCGCGATCATCGCCCTGTTCGGCCTTTCGGCGCTCAGCATGCCAGTCGGCCTCGACGCCGCCGGCATGCCGGTCGGGTTGCAGCTCGCCTGCCGTCACGGGCGCGACGCCGACCTCATTCGCCTCGCCATCGTCTGCGAACGCGCGCTCGGAACCCGCGCAGAGCGGCTCGGCGAACCTCCTCTGCTCGGGGCCCTGTCCGGCAAACGGCCGGCCTGACTCCGACTTGTAATACGGACGAGAAATCGAGGTATTGCCGCATGTCTAGAGCAAGAATGACCCCGACGGACTATCGTGCTTCGGTCGTCGCCGTGCCGCCCATCGCGCTCGACGAAGACCTCGAGCCGGCTCACGAGCCCAATGCTAAGCTCATCCGCCACATCGAAAGCGGCGGCGTCAAAAGCATGCTGTTCGGCGGTAACGCAAATCTTTACAATTTTGATCTCGGCCGCTACGGCGGGGCGCTCGCCCTAATGGATGCCACCGCGTCGCCGTCGACGCATGTCATCACATCCGTTGGCCCCGATTTTGGCAAGTTGACCGACCAGCTGCCGCTGGTGGAGCGTTCGGCTATCCGAAACGTCATGCTGCTGCCGATGACGTTTCCCGTCGATTTCGACCGGGCTGGTTCGCGGCATTCGTTCCGCCGTCGACCGCCTCGGCTTCGGGATCATCCTTTACATCAAGCGGGACAACTACATTTCGGCTGACGTTCTCGCCAAAGTGGTGGCGGACGGCTCGGTGGTCTTCGTCAAATACGCGGTGGAGCGCAATGAGCCCGCCGCCGATCCCTATCTCGAACTCGATCCTCTCGGCCGTCGGCCGCGACACCGTCGCGAGCGGCATGGGCGAAACGCCGGTGGCGGATCACATTGGCAAGCGTGGGTTGGCGACGTTCACGTCCGGGGCGGTGTGCATCGCCCCATCGGCTTCCAACAGACTGTTGGCGCTCTATCGCGCGGGGCAGTTCGAGGAAGCTCGGCGCGAAGTCGAGCCCTTGCTTGCGTTCGAACGCCTTAGGGCCCGCCTCGGGGGAATACAGGTGTTACACGACGCCGTTACGGCCGCCGGCGTCGCCCCGATGGGGCCGCAACTGCCGATGATCTCCAGCGTTCCGGCCGCTTCGCTGGAGGAACTGAAGGCCGTCGCGAACAGGCTGCTGGACGCGGACCGCGCCGCGGCTGGACGAGAACCCGATCCGCGGCTTCTGCGATGCTGATGCGCCCGCCGCGGGTAGAAGCGAAAGTCTCCGAAGCTGGCGCGCTGAGGCGAATTGCGTTTTGGGGGAATCTCGCTGGCGTATTTTACGAATTCACCCAGACGACGCCCCCTTGTCATGCCCGCGAAAGCGGGCATCCACGAGTCAAAGGACGAAAGCCTGGGGCGGTTGTCTGGATCCCCGCTTTCGCGGGGATGACAGCAGCGCTGCGTCAACCAATAAGCAAAACGCCAATCTGAGCGGCGTTATTCAGTCGCGCCTATTCCCATTCAAGAGCCTGCTAGGGTTGAGTCGGACGACTTCGCGGCGTCGATCCACTCGCGAACGGCTGACAGATTGTCGCGCGCGATCTTGTCCGCGTCCTTGTGGAGCGTCGGCACCTCCACGGTGAGATACCCGTCGTAGCCGATCGTGCGAATCGCGTCGAATACGCGCTCGAACGGCACGATGCCGGGGTCGCTCACCGACACCGTGTCCGTCCCCGGCGTGCCGCGCGGGCTATTGCGGTTCTTCAAGTGGAACTGAGCGATCCGGTCGCCAAGCTCGAGGATCTCTGCAACAGGGTCGAGGCCGATCCAGACGCCGTTTCCGACGTCGTAGTAGACGCGGCAGACTGGGGAGGCGAGTTCGTCGACGAGGCGCCCCAGCTCCGGCGCTCCCCTCAGGAACGGCGCGCATACGTTCTCGACAGCGAGGATCACATCGGCTTCCTCGGCGGTTGGCAGGCATTCGGCCAAGCTGCGGACCGTCGTGTCCCATGCCTCCTTGTCGCTGAGACCGGCTGGCTGATTGATCGGGAGAAGGATGCAGCGAGCGCCCAGGGTTCGCGCCAGCGGGATCGCCGCCTGAACGATCTCCACACCTCGCTTGCGGTACGTCTCGTCGGGACTCGCTAAGGGGTAGTGCCACAAGGCGCCCAGGCACAGGGAGCTGATATCGATATCCGCCTCGACTGCCGAACGGCGGATCTCTTCACGATGCTCATACTGCATGCGGTCGGGCAGGATCTGCAGACCGAGGCCGGTTCCTCCAAAATTGCCGATATCCACCTCGTAGCCTTCATACCCGATGCGCCGGGCCTCGGCCATCGCTTGCGCCAGCGGATAGCGAGTCTCGAGGAGCCAGGAGTGTGCGCCAATCTTCATATGTCGTCATCCTCAGAACGTCGTGGTGAGCTCGCAGACCTGACCGGTCGCCGCCAACTCGACCGCCTTCTCGATGATCTCGATAACGTGCCGAGCGTGTTCGCCACTGTTGGCCGGCCGCTCGCCAGCGTGGATTGCCTCGATGAACGAGGGCACGCCGTGGCCGACGTGCCAGCGCTGCGCGCCTCGATCGGGATAGGGCTTGAACCAGCCGCGCCGATCGAAGTCCATCGGCTCCTGATACACCTGGAGCGGCGGCACGCCCTCGTTGCGCGGCGCTTCCCCGGCGCCCGACACCACGACACCCTTACTGCCGTAGAATTCGGCCCACGGCCCCTGCGAGGCGAGCATGCAATGCGATGCATCGACCTGGCCGAACGTGCCGTTGCCCCAGTCGAGCATCATAAGGACATTGTCGTCGACATCAGCAGTGATGGCGTACGGCTTGAAACCCTCCTGCCACACGCTGGAGACGTGGCGCTCGGGGATGCAGAGGCCTGAGAAGGCGACGACCCGCTTAGCTGGCCCGAGGACGCCAGTGATCGTGTGCAGGGCATAGACGCCTGTGTCGAAGAGCGGCCCGCCGCCTTCCGAACGCATGTGGTACCAGGCCGAGTCGTAGTAGTGACCGTGGAGGGTTCCCCCCTCGTGTGACCCATGAACTCTCGCGAAACACATGCGGCCGAGACGGCCCTCGAGGTAGAGCTGTTTGGTGAAGGCCACCTGCGGATCGAGCACGATGGCCGGCGCGGCGGCGAGGGCAACGCCGGCGCTCGCAGCCTTCTTGACGATCCGATCAGCCTCTTCCAGCGTCGTCGCCATCGGCTTCTCGGTATAGAGGTGCTTGCCGGCGTCGAGCGTCGCGAGGTTGATCTCCGCATGCACTTTGTGGCGGGTGAGATTGACGACGACATCGACGTCAGGACAGGCCAGAAGCTCGCGGTAGTCGCTGAATACGTGCCGACCGCCAAACTTGGCTTGCGCCCGGCGCGCACGCTCGACGTCGACGTCCGCCACCGCCGCCAGCCAAGCTCGGGAGGGATCGATCTCACCGATCACGGGCAGGTACAGTTTGAGAGCGACATCACCAGTTCCGATGACGCCGATACCGAGAGACTTCGTTGTCATTGCAACTCCTTACCCCTTGAGGCCCTGCATCATCATTCCTTCGACGAACTGTCTGCGGAAGATGAAGAATACGACCACAGTTGGCACGACGGTGATCGTGCTCGCGGCCATCGTCAGGTTGTAGATGGGCCCGAACTGCGTTGAGAGGTCGACGATGCCGAGCGGGACCGTCGCGTTCTGCTGGCTCGTGATGAGAACCAAGGGCCAGAACAGCTGATCCCAGTTGTAGAGGAAGCTGAGGATGGCGACAGCGGCGATGGCCGGGCGGCTCATTGGCAGGACGATGTGCCAGAAGATCCGGAAGTCACCGAGGCCATCGACACGTGCGGCGTCGAGGTAGTCGTTGGGGATGGAGGCCATGTATTGGCGGCAGATGTAGACGGCGAAGACGTCGACCATGAACGGAACGACGAGGCCCCACTCTTGGTCGACCGCGCCCAGCGGCTGGAACATGATCAGCAGTGGGATGGCCAGGACTTCGAACGGCAGAGCCATCGTGGCTAAGAAGGCGGCGAAGATGAGATCGCGACCAACGAACCGGATCTTGGCGAACACGAAGCCGAGGGCAGCCGATGAGATAACGATCGAGGCGGTGGTGGCGGTCGTCACGACGACGCTGTTCAGCATGTATCGGCCGAAGCCGCCCGCGAGGATCTCCCGGTAGTTCTCGAGCGTCGGATCTCTAGGGAGCATCGTGGGGGGCAGGCTGAGGATCTCTTGCGGCGGACTTGAACGAATTGATGACCATCCAGACGAACGGGACGACCATGAGCAGCCCGCCCACCCAGAGCACGGCCAGACCCCCGATTCGCGGCCAGGAACGCCGTGTCGCAAGCCCGCGCATCTGGCGCCATGGCCACGGCTGAGCCTCTGCTAGCCGACGAGTGCTCGACACAGTCATCAGTACTCCCAGCCCGCCCGAGTCGTCTTGACCTGTATGACCATAAAGATCGCGACGACGATGAACATGAACATGGCCAACGCCGCCGCGTAGCCGAACCTGTTGAACTGGAAAGCCAGTTGGAAGATGTCCAGAGACCAGACAAGCGTTGAATTGTTCGGGCCGCCCGCCGCGGAACCGCTGGTGGCCGTCATGACGTACACCGGAGTGAAAGCCCGCAGACTCTCCACGCCCTGGATCACCAGCAGCAGCGTGGTGGTCGGGCGCAGCAGCGGGAGTGTAATCCCCCAGAATCGGAGCCAGGCCCCGGCGCCGTCAACGGCTGCAGCATCGTACAGTTCGCGCGGGATCGACAACAGTCCAGCCAAGAAGATGATCACTGGAAAGCCAAGCGTCTTCCAGACAGCCATCGCCGCCACGGCGGGTAGAGCCTGCGTCGAACTATGCAGGTAGCTGAGCGCGGGAAGCCCGATCGACATCAGCCCGTAATTGAGCAGGCCGTAGACGGGGTGGTAGAGGTAGACGAAGACGACCGCCATAGCGGCCGTCGAGGCGACGAGCGGCAGGAAGTACAGCGTCAGGACCACCTGCCGGACCGACTGCCGCCGTAGAGAGTTGATGCCGACAGCGATGAGCAGCGCGAGCGGGAGTTGGACGACGAGGAACAATACTGTGTATTCGATGGTGTTAAGGACAGCCGTATGAAAGATGCTGTCGGAGAGGGCCGCCTGGTAGTTGGCGACGCCGACATACTTCGACCGGCCGGCCGCGCCGGTCTGCAGGCTCAGATCGGCGAGGTAGGCGATCGGGAAGTAGCGGAAGGCGAGGATCCAGAGGACGGCGGGCGTTAGGACCACCAACAGGAATGCATGACGTCCGGCCGTCCGCTTGAGTTGCTTGAGAAACCGCACAACCATGGTGTCTCCCGCCTTAGATTCCGGTGCTCGGCAGCAGGCAACACCCCTAGTTCGGAAGCCCCGCTAGCATCTGGTTCAACTGGTCCTCCGCGGACTTCAACGCCGCGGGAATTGACGACTGCTTTAGGAGCACGGAGGTAACCATGTTGGTGAGGACCGTCTGATAGGTGTCCTGCGGCCCGACGTAGAGCAGCGGGACCTGGTATTTCAGATACGGCAGCCACGGAGCCCAGCGCGGATCGTTGGCGACCGTCGGTTCGCTCCACAGGGCTTGGACCGCTGGAATCTCACCGGTCTTTTCGGACCAAGCCAACCGCCGCGTGCTGTTGTTGAGCCAGCGAATGTAATCCCAGGCGGCAGACTTGTTCGGGCTGTCCGTTGGAACCATCCACGCCCAGACGTTGGTGCCCGGGAAGTACGGCCCGGCGGCGTTGGGGATCAGGGGAAGGGTGGCCCAGCCCCACTTGAAGTTGGGGAAGGACGCCTTCAAGGTGGCGGTGTACCACGGCCCGTAGGTGATCGTTGCAGCCGTTCCGCTTGCGATGCCCACCCAGTCGGTGAGTTCCGGGCTGTCGACATGAGCGGTGTTCAACAAGTCATACATCGTCTGGAGAGCAGCCTCGCCGGACTTGTTGTTGATCTGCACCGACCTTTCATCGGCGGAGTAGAACTTGCCACCCGCCTGTAGGAAATAGTTCAGGAACTGGTTCATCTGATCCCCGCCCATCATCTCGATGCCGGATCGGGTGATCTTCCCATTGGACGTGGTTGTAAGCTTCTGCAAGTCGGCTACGTAGGCGCCCCAGTCGCTCCACTTCGGCGTGACGCCGGCCTTTTCGAATGCATCGACATTGTAGAGCGAGAGCGGACCAACGTCGATGTTCACGTTCAGCGGCACGCCGTAGTACTTGCCTTTCCATTCCACGGGCACCAGCGACGCCTTATCGATGCCCGGCATCAGAGAAGCGAGGTCGGCTGGCGCTTCAGACAGCTGTCCGCCCGTCTTCTGTGCGTATAGCCACGACGCGACACCTTCAATCAGGTCCGGCTGCGACCCGGCCTTGAACGCAGCCGTGATCTTGGCTCCGTATTGAGCCCAGGGGACAAAACTCAGCTTGATATGGACGCCCGTCGCCTTCTCGTATTCAGCCGCCTCCTGCTTTGCGGCCGCCTCGTAGTTGGGGTCGGTCTCGACCCACATGGTCAAGTCTGACGCGTAACTTTTCCCGCCCCCGACTAGCGCGGCGAAGCCAAGCAACGTTGCGGCGGTCGCGCGGGACAAGGTCTGTCTATTCATCGTCGCCTCCCTCACCCAACATTTATTATAAAGTATTTCGGCGTGCTGCGGAGCGGAACTGGTCGACGGGGACAGGCTTCTCGAGGGCCTCCTTCACCGCGCCCAGCCGCTCCAGCCCTACTGCGGCGTCGGCAGAACGGACGGTGGCGTCCGACACGTACGATGCGGCTTGCCCGCGCTCATCTGTGAGCTCCGACGCCGGCGCCTTCGGTCGCGCGCCGCGAGCTTTGCGACCCCACTGCCGCCTCCGCAGCCGCGATCTGCCGCTTCATGTACGCCAGGGCCAGTCGCACCCGGCGATCGACCTCGTCGACGCCCTGATAGCGGTGGCCGACCAAGGCGGGGCCACACCCCTCATAGGCGACGAACCCGTCGTAGTTGATTTCACGGAGCGCGCGGAAGAAGGCGGGGTAGTTCACCGCGATCACGCCCTCGCCGGTGTTCTCGAGCACCCGGTCGTCGTCGGTTTGTTCGTAGCCTCCGAAGTGCGACCACGCCTGAAGGTTGCCGGTCTCCAGGAGCGCCTTGCGGACAGCAGCGTCGCTCTGGTCGGCGAGGTGAGGAGCGTCAATGCACGCCTTGAGGTTCGGGGAATCGATCTCGCTCACCAGATCGAGAACATCGCGATATGTGTTGGTGACGGGCCGGTGATTCTGGAGCGCGAGTACGACGCCGTATTCCTCCGCCCATCGACTTGCTTCGGCCAGAGCCTCACGAACCCACACCCACTGCTCGAACCAGGTGACGTCATGCCACCCGTAGCTCTTCGCCAGCTCGTAATACGCCTGTCCATCGCGCAGGGTCACGCCCGGCCACGCGGCAAAGACGCGGACGACCGGCGCCGCGACATCGTGCGCCAGCCGAATGGTCTCGCGCAGGAAGATCAACTGCGCCTCGCGATACTCCATCACCGGGCTGCCCAAATCGCTGTACGAGCCAATGCATCCGATCGGCAGCGCGTGTTGGTCGCTGAGGCGGCGAATGGCCGTGCGCCGCTGCTGGTTCAGATCAAGCGGCGAGGCGACCGGCCGCTTCGCTCCAATCTCGATGCCCTCGAAGCCCATCTCGGCGGTCCTCGGGAAGATCTCCTCCAAGGGCAGCGCACTGCCCTTGTAGAACATCCCGCTGTAGGTGACGGTGTACAAGGCGGTCTTCACATTCAACTCCTTAAATCCCGAGCCTCACATGGTGATGAAGTTCGCTCGGGTTAGGCGCCTGGTCAATTACAATGTTTCGAGCAGACCGCTGCTAAAAAGGCAACGCGACGACTATCGCAGCATTCGAATACATGGCCGGCGACCTGCGCCAGAAGGGCGAGGCGTCCGGGCGCGCGCAAAGGCGCGCTGGCGCTTCGATTGAGGCGTCGACGCCGTGACACGAGGACGTCTGCCGGCGATCCCGAAGCTCTCGATTTCGGGCGGCCTGTGACGCGCGAGCTTGGCGCGTTGATCGAACCGCGCGGGCGGCCGCCGCCCGGCGCCTAGGCTAGTTGAGGCGCCGGGTCGATTGCGCGTCAAACAGATGGATGGCGCCGGGCCGCGGCGCCACACGGATCGTATCGCCCGGTTTGGTGTCGATGCGTTCGTGGAAAATGCCCGAGATCGGCTGATCGCCGAGCCTCCCCTGCACGTGAGTTTCCGAACCCGTCGGCTCGACGAGTTCGACGGCGAAGGGCAGGCCGCCGCCATCCAGCGCCAGATGTTCAGGACGGATTCCATAGACTGCGGCGCTGCCGACATGGGTCGCCGCATTCGCGTCCAGCGGCAGAACCAAGCCGTCGGGCGTTCGAAATCCCTCGTCGCACACGGTCCCGGCGATGCAGTTCATCGCCGGAGACCCGATGAAGCCGGCGACGAAGAGATTGGCGGGACGATCATAGAGTTCGAGCGGCGCGCCGATCTGTTCGATCCTACCTTCGTTCATCACCACGATCTTATCGGCCATCGTCATCGCCTCGATCTGGTCGTGGGTGACGTAGACCGTGGTGGTCTCCAAGCGCTGATGCAGCGACTTGATCTCGCCACGCATTTGGACGCGCAGCTTGGCGTCGAGATTGGAGAGCGGCTCATCGAACAAAAAGACTGAAGGGTCGCGCACGATGGCTCGACCCATCGCGACGCGCTGTCGTTGACCGCCGGACAGTTCCTTGGGATAGCGCCCGAGCAGATCTTGCAGACCGAGGATGCCGGCGGCGCGAGCGACCTTGAGCTTGATCTCCTCCTTCGGCGCCGCCTTACTCCTGAGGGAGAACCCCATGTTCTGCTCGACGGTCATGTGCGGGTAGAGGGCGTAGGATTGAAACACCATAGCGACGTCGCGCTCCTTGGGCGCGACGCCGTTCACCACGCGCGAGCCAATTCTGATTTCTCCAGCGGTGATCTCCTCGAGGCCCGCGATCATGCGCAACAAGGTCGACTTCCCGCATCCAGACGGGCCCACCAATATGACGAACGCGCCATCCGGAATGTGAATCGAGACGCCACGCAGGATCGGCGTAGCGCCGAAAGACTTCTTCACATTCTCGATCGAGAGCGACGCCATGTTGCTTCTTCCGCGCTTGCCGGAACATCGCCGACTAAGGATGTTCGAGGCGTTCCGAGCTGACAAAGGCTAATGCAGCCTCAACGAAGTCGGCAAGTACGACCTGCCCCATCTCGCGCCGTGGCCACTGGGCCTAGGCCCCGTTCCGCGACGCGCTCCGATAGACCTAAATCCATTTTGCATTTCCTCGCCGACAGAAGGCATTAGGAACCAATCCGCAGTGGCGCGCCGAGTTTGCGAAGATAGGAAATAACCGACAGCGCGGTCATCCAACTCGTCCTCGGATTTTCGGTCGGGACATTCTCAATCGTCATTGAAAAGCGAGCGGAGTCGGAACTCGACCTCAATCGTGTGTGTATTTCGATCGAGCGAGGGGTCGGCCCAAATCTCAAGTGTGGTGCGATCGGGCCCGATACCGGCGAGTGACAACGCTGCCGCCACGTTGAGATTGGCCGGAAATCCGACGGCTGCCTCCCTCGGCGTGCCTCGAAATACGCAGAGCGGCTCGACAATCTCACCGAGGCTGATGTTGCGGTCGACCAAGTAGGGCGCGCCCATCAGACCGCGCGCAGGTTTGCGCGTAATCATTCGAACCGAATGAATTGTACTCTCCGCAGCCGCCGTCACCGCATCAAGTCCCAGCAAAGCGCCCGTTGGCACTACGATCTGGCCACCGTTGTCCCTCGCGATGTCGACGAGATGATAGTTAGAAAGAATGGCGCTGGCGCTTAGTACGATGGCGGTTTTTCCCGCCCGAAGAAAAGGCGCGACGATATCGGGGAGCATGTGGGCTGGGGCACATTCGACGACGATGTCGGCATGCAATTCAATCTCCTCGAGCGAGAGAAGAGGAATGGGTCCATTGAGGTGGCTGAGTTGTTTTGCCGCCTTTGTCCGATCACGAACCACGATCGCGGCAAGGGCACAGCCCGGAACCCCCGCGCTTAGCGCCTCCACCACCCTGAGCCCGATCGCGCCTAGGCCCACCACCGCGATGCGCAGCGGTTTTCTGACATAGCGACTCTCGTCGTCTACCATTTCTGAAACCTCATCACTCGGCGGCCGGGAGAAATTGCCGCGGCGTAGCGATGAGCGTCGGGCTTTTCGACAGACAAAGCATCTTTAGTCCCGATAGAGAGTCTTACGCCGAGGTCACCTTCGATTTCTTAATTCCTGATTGCCATCGCATTCCTTGAGCATCCGCGAGCCGACGTCCGGTCTGTTCAAGGAAGCGGGAGAATGCTGTGGCCGCAGAGGAGCGCCAGCGCCCGGCGGGCACTATGACCTCGATCGTCGCTTCCTGCAGCAGAGGATCTGAAAGTGGGACGCCCACGAGGCGGCCGCATTCAATGTCTTCCCGAACCGCCATCAGCGGCAGAAAGGTTGCTCCAATCCCTCGTTGCGCGAAGCTGCGCAGAGCACAGACTGAATTGGTGACGAGCGCGGGCTTGAGTGGCGTCTGTGTGAATTGGCTGCACGCTTCGAGCTGACGTCGGATCGCATAGGTCTCATCTGGAATGGCCAGATCGAAGCGAGCGGCGGCCTCTCGAAGGGTAATCTGGGCGAGCCGCTCAGGCGCCAATTTGGGGGCCGTGATGACCAAAAGTGGAGTGCAGAGTCTCAATACTGTCTCTATGGAACTGTCTTCCGGATGATTCGCCGCCAGCCCGAGATCAGCCTCGCCCCTGCTGATGCTGTCTACGACCAACGCTGAGCCGAAGACGCGAAGATCCAAGGTGACTCCAGAGTGGATCTCTCTAAATTCCGCAAATGTTGCGACGACAAAGTCGGCGACAATACCCTCGATGGAGACAACCTTCACATGACCGCGTTGGAGGCCCTTGAGCTCTCCAATTTCGCTCTTGAGCCGGTCGTGGTCAAAAAGGACGCCTCGAGCATAGCGAAGATATATTTCGCCAGTCTCCGTCGTCAGCATTCCCCGCGGCGTGCGGTCAAAAAGGGGCATGCCCGCCTCGTCTTCGAGAATGGCGATCATTCGGCTAAGCGACGATCCAGCAACGTGAAGTTTATCTGCCGCCGCGCGCAGCGAGCCGGTCCGCGCCACAGCGTCGAGATATTTTAGAGCCCTGAAATCCATACCGTCCCTCGCATGCATCCCAAGAATGGCAACGCTCTTGAGATTGCCCCCTAAAAAATGCAATGGCAATCAGTACCTTTCGCTCTGTGGGATCCTCATACTTGCCGTGGGACCCTCATCCCGTGGGCGGGCGCCTTCCAGGGGGTGTTACATCCCAAAATGCTGCTGCAGGAACCGAAGCATCGCAGGGGCGAGGAACCCGGCGAAGCTTCCACGGTCCTCAAGCGGCTGCTCAATCCAAAAATGAGGAGCGCCAAGCACCGCGACGGTACGCACCAGTCCGCCAACTTGCTTCAAAGCGGTGACGAACTTGGTGGATTGGGTGGAGTAGTCCACGACGTCGTCTTCCGTGCCCCACGACACCAAGAAGGGAATCTTGGCGCCTTGGGCGCTGACGTAGGATATCGGGGAGGCTTTGAAGTACGCAAATCGGTCCTCCAGTGGACTGACGCCGAGGAGGTTTTCTGTGATTGGATCGCGTGGCCGCGCCACAAGATCATGCTCCCACTGAGCTAGGAGATCATAGACCCCATAAACCGCCACGACTGCCCGCACCTGGCAGTCGGCGCCTGTCCAACCAATGTTTCCCCAACTCTGTCCGGAGCGGGTGGCCAAGACGGCAAGAGACGCCAAGTGTGCTCCGGCGGAATCACCCAGGAGCGCTATTCGTCCGCCATCCAGATTGAATTCGCTAGCCGCCCGCTTGACGAACTGCAGGGCGTGGATGACGTCTAGAAGCGCCGCAGGGAAGCGATTTTCAGCGCGATCCGCAAGACGATAGCTTATCGCGTATAGCGCAATACCATGCTGCGCCAAGTATCGTCCCCAATGTCTATACCTCTGCGGCGAACCTTGCTTCCAGGCGCCGCCATGGACAGCAACGACGACGGGTGAAGAACCAGCGCCTCGTGGCCGATAGAGGGTCCCGGTTAGTGGCACAGCCTGTTTGGGCGTGTATTGAATATCTTCAATGATTTCGACGTCGGAAAAGCAGTTCGCGGACACATAAGCACCTTATGTTTGTACCTTCTGCAACCTATTGGTCCGGTAACCGGCCCTGTTCGCTGGCTGCGCGGCCCACGCAAGGCGGCCCGCGGGCCAGTCGATCAGGTGGCGCTCTTCTGCTGAGCCGCCAGCTTCTCTTCCTCGGCTTTGTAGATGAGGCTGTCGGTAAACCCGACGGGACCGGGCCGACCGCTGCCGATCAGCGTCTGGAGATAGGCCCCCTCGGCGCCTTCGTTGATGAACCCGTGCGGTACACCTGCTGGACAGGAAATGCATTCCCAAGGCCCCATCCGCTTAGAAACTCGCTGCCCGGCTTCATCTTCGATGAACAGAGTTACGACCCCCTTTAGGACGAAGAAGACTTCCTCCACCTCATGCGTGTGAGCGTTGCCGCCTTGCCCGGGCGGGAGAAACATGACGCTGAGGGTGAATGCGCCAGCCGGGATGGCGTTGGGATCGTCGTGCTTTCCCGATCCGCCCGCCCCGATAAACCTGTACTGCGCACGCCGCGTCCCTTCAATCTGCGAATCCACAAAGGCCATCCAGTCGGGTACGATATCTTTGAAGGCCCGGGTATAGCGCTCCATCATGACTTCGAGAGTCATGTCCGCAAGCTCGGGCGCCCGCTGATGCCTCAAGATTCTCATCGGATCATCCTCGCGTTAACGGCGGCTCCGCTCGGACAAGGAGACGCCGAAATGTTCATCAACGTTCGCGCAAATCATTCGATTGGACAATAACAATAACTCGCAAGGGCGTTGCCCGTTAGGCAACGCTTACAGGCCGCTCGTAGTCGACATCCGGCGTCTGTTATTGGTCGAGGACGCTGAACCTTCAGGTTGAAATCTCGAATTGGGCTCGCCCCGATGTGGCCGTCCCTGTGGTCGGTCGCGCGATTACGTACCGGTCGGCCGGTGATGCGCAGTCTCCATGGTATCGCCACGCCACTGGTTTCCCTGCGACATCCGACGCGTCTTCGCGAAGTGCTCGGCGCGGTTCTGCGTCCGATCGGTCAGGGGCCGCTCGACACGTTCCCATTCGACCAATCCCTCTTCCACCAAGCGCGCGCCATCGACCCAGACGGCGAGCGAGAGCGCGTTCATCAGGGCGCATCCACCGCCTTGGGCGAGTGGAGGACACATGGCATGGGCGGCATCGCCCACGACCGCTACACGCCCTCTGCTCCAGACTGCCACTCGCGAGGTTTCGTAGAGATCACGCCGCCCCTGGTTAGTGATCGTGGCGAGAGCGGGTTCGAGCTGCGGAAAGGCGTCAATCCAAACCTGCTTTTCCATCGGAAGGCGCGCCGCCGGTTGATTGTCCTCGGGGGCGAGGCACGCGAGATAGAGATTCTCCTCGTCGCAGGGCGAATAGAGTATCCGCAAGGTTCCAGGCTTCGTTACCCAGAAATCGATAATGTTATCCCAGTCGCCGGTTCCGAGTTCCTTCTTCATGCGGGGCACGAGCAATCTGGTGATGCCGTCCGTGTGCGTCTCCCTGATCAGGACGAGATCAAGGGAGTCGCGGATGCTCGAGCGGACGCCGTCCGCCCCGACCACGAGATCGGCCTTCAGCTGCCGGCCGTTCTCAAGCAAAAGAACACCCTCGGGCCTCGCGCCGACAGCCTTGGAACTCGTGACAATTTCGACTCCGACCGCCGCCGCCCGACGCGCCAGGCACTTGTGGAGATGTGCGCGCGTCATACTCAAAAGGCGATAATCGTCGCTGAAGCTTTCGAATGAGATCAGTTCATCGTCCCGACGCGTTTCGTATCCCGGCGGACGATGGCTTCCGGCAACCACGTCGTCGTAGGCGCCTATCGCCCGCAGGACGTGCAGCCCGTTTTCCCAAATATAAATGCCGGCGCCGAACGCCCGAAGTTCCTTCGCCTGCTCGTGGACACGCGCCGTCCATCCGCGCTGGCGAAACGCGATCGCGGCTGTCAAACCCGCAAATCCGCCGCCAGCGATTTCGACATGTCTCAATGGCGTACCTCCCTCTCAGGCTTAACGTTCCGTCCTTCCGTGCTGCTGCTCTCACGTCGCGCACTTGCTCGCCACAATGGTGGGCCGAAAGCGTATGTTCCAATCCCGTCTCACGACCGGCAGAGGTTCGTAATCGACCTCAGCAGCCTCCAAACCATCGGCTGCAGCGTAAGCCGACTTGGCGATAACCGCGGCAAAATGTTCGCCAACACCACTGTGAGAAACATGATATGTGACGATATTCAAATCGCGATAAAGATTACGACGAGCACCTGCCTCGCGCAGGTCCGGAACGGCGCCCTGAGCTCGGGAATCTCACCCGGCCCAATTACGGTGATTACCCCAGTGATTGTCCGCGCTTGATCGCGTCTTATTGCTGCAATTCGAGAGTGATTGTGTGGTTCTTCACAAAGGCGACACACAACATGCCAGGCAATCGAATGTCATCGACATATAAACCGCAACTTGCAATGAATCCCCCGCCTTCCTCCCAGCGTACAACATCAATTTGGGAGTTCTTTTCTGAACTGAGCCTGCCGTTTGCTTGATCGATAGGGGCGCGGCCGCAACCACGGAGCCCTTCCAAGCCACTCGGCGACTTGAATCCCAATCGTCGCATGCTGATCAGCTTCACCGGGGTTAAGCGTCTAGTCAATTAGAATGTTTCGAGCAGACCGCTGTTCAAAATGCAACGCGGCGGCTCTGGCCCGCATGGAAAAGGATGCGGTTGCAGCCCTTACGGCTTTGCCAGTTTACCCCCCCCCCTTTCGGGCGCGATTGACAGGTTGCGCATCGCGGAGCGGTTCGTCCGAGAACAGAAGCATTGAATCTCGCGCACCTTAGCGTGGAAACAGCGTCACGCCATTTGCTTTGAGCCGCTGCGCGACAAGCCGAGAGCCCGCCGGCGTCAAATGCCCATAGTCCCATTGAATCGGCTTGCCCTTGTCGTCGAGGGTCGTGCAATCGCGATCGTCGCAAAGCGCACGATAGAGCGACACATAGGTCACGCGACGATCTTTCAACGCCGCCGCGATCTGGTGGTCCAGTGCGTCGCGTTCCGCCACGCGATGGGCAGCAACATAGCCTGCGTCGTTCGATTGCGCCGCACGCGCCAAAATTTCTGGCAGAGCGCCGTGGTAGGTCGGGAGGGGACCGAGCACCATCACATTGGGCGTGAACCCAAGAAGGAAGTCGACGAGTTCGGGCAATTCGGCGGGCGCAGTGCGTTGCCAGTTCGCGGCGAGGATGATCCCGTCGATCTTGGTGTGAGGCAGAAAGTCCTCGAATACCGTTTGCAGCATTCGCCCGCAGTAAGGATCGCTTTGCTTGCCTAGGCTGGGTCGACAATCTGTCGCCGTCGCTTGCAAAAAATGCGCCTCGGGAAATGTCACTTTGAGGCCGGCGCGCAAGGGATCTGCGTGGCTGTCGCCGATCAGCAAGATGTTGTCGTGCCCGAACTTCGGCGTAAGGCACGCGGGATCGAGGGTCTCGCGTTTGAGCGTTTCGATCAGACAGTGCGAAGGGGCTTCTGGATCGACGATGTTGGGATCGCTTTGGTATTGGTAAGCGGCGAAAGCGGCCGCGGCGGGCGAGAACCGCCCCGGCAAACCGCTGCTGAGAACAAGCGTAGCCGAGACGCCCAGCGACAGCGCGACGCCCATCGCAGCAGCTGGAAATACCCAATTGTCCGGCCACAGCCGACGCGAGAAACGAAACGGCCGCTCAACAACGAAATAGGAAACGATCGCCAGACCCAGAGCACAAACGCCCAGCCCGATTGTCGCGAATGTCCCTAACTCCGGGCCGTTCCATGATTTGTAAAAGGAGGCGACTGGAAAATGCCAGAGATAGAGCGAGTAGGAGACGAGACCGAGTGAGACGAGAGCCCGAACTCGATAACAATCGATGCGCAATCGTGTCGGCTTTGCCACCGGCGGCGATCACCAGTGTTGCGCCCAGAGTTGGCGCGAGAGCGGCAAATCCCGGGAACGACGTTTTCTTGCTGATGACGACGCCCGAGACAAAGATTGCAACGATCCCGACCGCGCCCAGCGCTTCCCGCAAGATGCGACTTTTGGGTTCAGGCGCGGCTCCCGTCGCCAGAATCGCGCCCATCAGCAGCTCCCAAAGTCGACTTGGCATCAGATAGAAAGCGAGATCGGCGTTGGCAGCGGTAAGCGCGACGCAAATCGCGAGACTGATCAGCAGGCCCGTCCACAGCGCTGTTTTGAGCACGCGCGGCGTCCAACGGCTCGCAAAAACGACGACCAAGGGAAAAACCAGATAGTATTGTTCCTCGACCGCCAGCGACCACGTATGCAGCAGCGGCCACAGCGAGGAATCGCCGGCGAAATAGCCGTCCCGGCCGATGAAGAACATATTGGCGAAGAACATCGACGTCGCCGCCAACGATTTACCGAAGTCGACTTCCTCGCGCGGAAACAGCACAAATAGAGACGCGACGACCGAGCCGATCAGAACCGCCGCCAGCGCGGGAAACAACCGGCGTATGCGCCGGATATAGAAGCTCGAGAAAGAGAACTTGCCGTCGCCGATCCGCGAAACGATGATGCCGGTGATGAGATAGCCCGATATCACATAGAAGACGTCGACGCCGATGAATCCGCCCTTAAACAGACGCACGTCGAAATGAAACAGGACGACAAGAGCGACGGCAATGCCTCTAAGTCCGTCAATGTCCGATCGATAGTTTTCGTGAATTGCCAACAAAATTCACCATGCGTGAAAGTTCACCACGTGTAAAAGCGGTAACTCGCCCCCGCGTGTGTGCGGTTCGTCGCCGAACAGGTCCGTACTCCTTTGAACCTGCTCGATGCCGCCCTCCTTCAGACACGCCTCTCTAGCCTCAAGTACGAAGCCGTTGTGCATATAGCGGTTGATACACCAGCTCGAAACGCCCCCCGTCGCGCCCCGTTTCCTTCAAGGCACACTCAGGGGCACAATATTCACTCGCGGGATCGCTTGCCATACCCTCCTGCGCGCCGGACCTATGCGGGCCGGTTGACGCCGACCTCTCGCGGGGTTGACGGCGCCGCCTCGGCGTGCAGTTGAGAGCGCAAGCGGGGGCACCAAAATGAACGCATCCTGGGTCGACAAATGGCGGGGGGTGCGGATTTTCGTGCTCGGCGACGTGATGCTCGATCGCTTCGCTTATGGGCGGGTGGAGCGCGTCTCGCCGGAGGCGCCGATCCCGGTGCTGCACTTCCAGTCGGAAAAGGCGATGCTCGGCGGCGCCGCCAATGTCGCGCGCAACATCGTCGGGTTGGGCGGCCAGGCGATTCTCGCGGGGGTGCTCGGCGCCGACGCCGAGGGCGATCTCATCGCCGGGCCGCTCGCGGCGGCGGACGGCGTCGAGGGACGCTTCGTGCGGCTCGCCGGCCATCCGACTACGGTCAAGACGCGCTTCGTCTCGGGCGGCCATCAGATCATGCGGCTCGACGTCGAACGCCCGCTGTCGCTCGACGCTGAGGCGGTCGACGCCCTTTGCGCGCATTTCGAGGCGGTGGCGGACAGCGTGGGCGCCGTGGTTCTCTCCGACTACGCCAAGGGCGTGCTGACGCCGGCGGTCATTCGTCGGATCGTCGATTGCGCGCGGGCGAAAGGCGTGCCGGTGATCGTCGATCCGAAAACGCGCGACTTGCGCCGTTACGCCGGTGCGACGGTGCTGACGCCCAACGCGTCGGAGGCGGCGATGATCGCCGGCTTCGATTGCGGCGACGACGCTGCTGCGGCGAGGGCGGCCAAGATCGTGCGCGATCTCGCCAAGGTCGATGCGGTGGTCCTCACGCGCGGCGCGCAGGGGATGACGGTGTGGGACCCGGCCGACGACGAGGGCGGCGCGCCGGCGCACATGCCGACGCTTGCCGCCGAGGTTTTCGATGTCTCCGGCGCCGGCGACACCGTGGTCGCCGCGCTGTCGCTGGCGCTCGCCGGCGGCGCGTCGGTGACGACGGCGGCGCGCATCGCCAACGCGGCGGCGGGCATCGCGGTCGGCAAGCGCGGCCCTGCGGTGGTGCGAGCGCGGGAACTCGCCAAAGCGCTAGGCGGCGCGGGCGAACATGGCGACCCCAAGATCGTCGACGCCGAGACCGCGGCCGTCATCGTCGCCGACTGGAAAGCGCATGGGCTGAAGGTCGGCTTCACCAATGGCTCGCATTGGCGGCCTGGCGACGATTCTGACCCATTTCGCCTAGAGCCATATGGCCGGGCTTGTCCCGGCCAGCCACGCGGCGCGCCGTCACAAAGACTCCTATGACATTGGAATCGTCGGCTCCGCGTGCGGACGATTGCTTTGCAATCGCCTTGGGGTGCCCGGCACAAGGCCGGGCGTGACGAAAAGAGCTGCTCGGCGCGTCCACCAGAATGCAGAAGGTGCTTAGCCTAGGCCTCGGCGAGCCAAGCCAAGGACCGCACCGCGGGCCGGTATGTATACAAGCGTACACAGCGCAGTGCAGCGGGTGTTCGAGCTTGACCGTTGGCGAAGACTACCTTTCTGTGCATCCGCGGAATTCATCGCTGCCGGCTTCGCATCCCGGTCAGCGAGATCGGAACGCTAACGAGGCGGGGGCGCGATGACGTGGGGAATGATTTGCAAGCCGCGTCGATCGGCGGCCCCGATCGTTGTGTCCGCCCTCTTTCTTCTCACGTATTTGAATTGTTTCTCTGGGATCGGCGCCACGGCTGCGACCATATCCGTCAGTCAATATCAAAATGACCCGAAGCAAATCATTATTAGCGGTGAGTTGGTTCCCGAGGACTTTGGCCGGTTCGTTGCGGCATCCGCCAATGCTGGGACTGCCGTCGTGCACTTCAATAGCCTCGGCGGGCGCCTCCAGACCGGCCTCTTGATCGGGTTACTCATACGCCAACGAGGCTACACGACGGCCGTGGGGGCGGGTTCGCGCTGCTATTCGTCCTGTGCTCTCGCTTGGCTTGCAGGCCGAACCCAGCTGAATGACGTTACCTCCAGAGTCGGCTTTCACGCGGCGTCGGATGCAAATCACGCTTACAGTCCAGAGGGCACCGAACTGATACGCGCCTATGCCAGAAGTCTTGGACTTAGCACGCTGGCGGCCAAATTCTTAACCGAGGCGCCCCCCAACGACATGCAATATCTCACCGCCGACGTGGCCAAGGAGATTGGAGTGAATGTGATCTGGGTGGGAACAGCCAGCGGGAGCGAAAACTCCCGCCGCAGTTCGAGGACCAAGCGGGCTCTTGGCATGGCGCGAGCGCCGTCGAGATCGAGCCACCTGAATCAACAATCATGATGGCCCATCGGCGTGAGCGGACTGCTCGCCAGGTTCACCGTGCCACGCGGGCGCCGCATTCGCCGCGCGGCATAATGCGCGGCGATCCCATCGCCCACTATCGGTTATAGACTGCTCGATTTACTCACGGGCAAGGATGCCGCACGCCGTCGTAGCCGAGGTATGTCCCGCTCGCCGGATCGTACGATCTATACGTGCTCGCGCAGTAGGCCGAGGGGTCTCCGCCTCCACCCGGCGGGTAACCGCCATAGCCGGCCCCATAGTCATAGCCATAGCCGGAATCATAGTACGGATACTCCGAACCAATGATCGCGCCGCCAAGCAAGCCTAATCCGAGGGCAGCTCCGTAGCCGTAGCCATTTCCGTATCCGCCGTACCCGTATCCGCCGTGCCCGTAGCCGCCGCGCCAACCACCGCCGGCCATACGGCCGCCATGCCAGCCGCCGCCGCCATGCCACCCACCGCCGCCATGCCCGCCGCCGCCGTGCCAACCGCTCGCTGCAAAGACTGGGGTCGTAATTAACGAAAGACCGAGCGCCAGCGCCGCAATCGAGACGCCACAAGTCTTCACGACAGTTGCTCGCATGTCCAACACTCCCATAGGGGATCCTATGTGCACCAACCCGGGGATAGCGAATCGGTTCCCATGCGGTCTGTCCGGGTGAGCGCTCCTTCCCCAGAGATTCGGCGCGCGCATAGGGTTGCGCCATGCGCCGGCCTTCGTTGCGCGATAGACATGCGCTCATGCCAGTCATCAGCGCCGGGATTGTGCTTTTTCGCCGGACATCGGCCGATTTGAGCGTTCTTCTGGTCCATCCGGGGGGCCCGTTCTGGGCCAAAAAAGACATCGGCGCCTGGTCGATCCCCAAGGGGATAGCCGCCGAGGGGGAAGCCCCACTCACAGCCGCAGTGCGAGAACTGTTCGAAGAAACCGGCCTGCGCGTCGACGGACAATTCCTGAGCCTTGGATCACACAAGCAGCGCGGGGGCAAAATCGTCGTGGCGTTTGCGCTCGAACACGATTTCGACGTGCTCCGTCTTAAGAGCAATATGTTCTCAATCGAATGGCCGCCTCGTTCCGGCACGACGGTTCAGTTTCCCGAGGTCGACCGCGCGTCCTGGTTCGCCCTCGAGGAAGCGCTTTCCAAAATCACCAAAGGCCAAGTCCCCGTACTTCATTCTCTCACAGAAAAATTAGGGGTTCAGTTGCCCGAGGGCCGACCATGTCGGTGATAGACCTTGCCCTGGGTTTGCGCTGTTCGCCCAGGCTGGAAGCGATGGAGTTCTTTGTCCGATCAACCATGCTTGGCGCATCGATGCCGTCGGGGGCGCGCAATTCCATGCGCCCTCACATCCGAAATCTGGAGACGTCACGTCGTCAGAGCAGCCTGCACGTCGCTCAGGGTCGGCAGGGCGGCTTGAGCGCCGTAGCCTAGCGTCGACAGTCCGGCGGCTCGGTTTGCAAAGCGAAGCGCTTCGGGCCAATCGAGACGCTGCAACAATCGGGCATGCAAGCAGGCGGCCGCGAAGCAATCGCCGGCGCCGGTCGTGTCGACGACGTCGGCGGGGAAGCCCGCGGCGGTGATCGACAGTGCGCCAGCCTCAACGCGCGCGCCGCGCTCGCCGAGGGTGGTGACGACCGACGGCATGAGCTTGGTGAGCTGTCCGCCAAGGCGGTCGTCCAGGACGGCGCGCGCCTCGCCATTGCAGAACAGCAGGTCAAAACCCTCGATCGCCGCCGTAAGCTCGACGGAGTCGGATGGGCAATCGGCCCTTTCGACGTCGACTGAGGTGGTTGCGCCGCACGCGCGCGCGACCGCGACAACACGCTGGCAGAGCGACTGGTCTCCCACTGAGGTGAGATGAATATGGGTTACGCCGGCGCAAACCTGCGCGGTCAACTCCTCGGCGCTTGGCCTGTAGGCCTTCGTCATGAGTTTTATGAGGGATTTTTCACCGTCCGGCGTGATCAGCCCAATGCAGCTGAAGGTGCGGACGCCGGCAAGCCGCACCACGAAATCGGTGTCGACACCCGACCTCGCCAGCGCGTCGAGCGCAAAAGCGGCCTCCTCATCGTCGCCGACGCGGCCCAGGATACGCACGCAGGCCCCGAGTTCGTGTCAGAGCCACCGACACGTTGCCGGCCATGCCGCCGGGCACGCGCTGCAGATGTTCGCCGTTGACCTTGCCGTCACGCGTCGGAAGGTGGTCAACCCCAAACAGGATGTCGACGTCGATGTCGCCGATGCAGAGGAAGAGGGGGTTCGCCGGATCGGTCAAGAGTGGGCCTTGTCGTTTCGGGGGAGGACGGTCCAGCGCATCGGCGTCAACCCGTGTGTCGTTCCGTCCAGGACCGCTTGTCCGCCTTCGTTCGAATAGGCCTCGACCGCCTCGCCCGTCGTCTCAATCTCGAAGGTCCCATCGCCTCGCGAGAACAGGGACAATTCAGCCCTGTCCCGTTCGATCCACCAGCGCGCAAAGGCGTCGACGGTCATGGTGGGAAGGTCGAGCTGCGCGACAGCGCGGAAGAGAGCGGGCAGGACCGTGTGGGCCATGCGGCCCAGCACTTCGGGATGACCGTAGAGGTGGGCAGGGCGCCTCAGCGCGACCTGACGTTCGAGCGCCGTCAGGTAATGGTGCAGCACGGCGTGACTGCCTGGCGGGCCAAGGCCGGCGTCTTCCTGATGGATCGCAAAGCGTTCCGGGGAGAAAGGATGGACCGGGATCTGCAATATCCCGGCATCGGTAAAAAAGGGCAGCGAGTCGAAGTCCAGCCCAAAGTCGGACGAATAGACATGGTCGAGTTCAGCCATGCTCCGGTCGAGTGCTGGATTCCAAAGGCCGCGCGGCGCCACGTATCCCGTCGTCTTCACGCCGAGGCGCTGCTCGACCCAATCCATGCCGCGCTGGAGGTTGGCTGTGTTTTGCTCGACGGTGTCGAACAGATCATGGACGTTCGCGTGGTGAGCGACTTCGTGGCTGCGCAACCAGTCGCGGGACAGGTCTCCGGGATGCGCCTCGCAAAGCGCCTTGTTGAAGTAGAAAGAGCCTCGGACGCCATGCGCCTCGGCGACTTCGGCGAGCATCCGGCAGTTGGGCCCAAACAGGCCATCGACATCCACCCGGAACAGGAAGATGGAGGAAGCCGCTTTCGGATAGCGGGCGACGCGCACGAAAGGCAGATTGAGCTGCGCGAAGGCCTGTCCCAGCATCCATGTCATGGCGTCGGCGACATCGGCCTTGTCGACTGTGGCGACCCGCTCTGTGACATTGGATGCGTCCGTGAACGCTCGCAAACTGTCGCCCAGGGCGACGAGATGCGTTGCGAGCGGGAGGCCGGTGAAGACGAGCCAGCCCGCGCCATGCGGCCGCGTTAGAATCGCGGGCCGGACGTCGGCAAGTTCGCCATTCCGCGGCTTGCGATTCTGGTGCAACCGGATTTCGCCGCTTCCCTGGCCGTCGAAGACACGGGCCAAACAGGGCAGGGCCGCCTCGCGCTCGCGGTTCGGCGGGCGAAAACGGGTGAGAGTCGCGGCGGCGCTCGGTCCAAGCAGCGCATCGGCGCGCGGGGCGCCCGTCACTACGGCCACGCCGCCTCGCTCGACGAAGGCTTCGCACCAGGAGGGCAAGGCGCCGTCGAAAATGATGATCGGCCGGTTCGGACCGTCGATCCGGTCCCACGGCAGTCTGTCCTGCCGCAGCACGCGGATCCAGCCGGACGCAGCCTCGCCCTCGGCGTGAAGGCCGATCCTGATCTCATGTCTCATGGATTAGGCCTCGGCTCGGCGCAGACCGGTGACGTAGCCAACGAGCGTGGGGCCGTCGAGAGCCGCGACGGGCTCGTCAGCCACCTTGCGACCGAGCCGCAGCACCACGACGCGGTCGCAGACTTCCAACACCTGCTCCATATTATGGCTGATCAGCACCACCGCGATTCCCTGATCCCGCAGCCGCGCGATCAAGTCGAGGACGTGGCGGGTCTGGCGAACGCCCAGCGCGGCGGTTGGCTCGTCCAGGAACACGATCTTGCGGCTCCAGCCGACGGCGCGGCCGATCGCGACGCACTGACGCTGGCCGCCCGAGAGATCGCGGATGCGCTGACGCACCGAGACGGTTCCACCCATGCCGACCTGATCGAGAATGGCGCGGGCGCCGGCGCGCATGGCGCGCTTGTCGAGCCAACCGATCTGCTTCAGCACGGGCGCGCGCGATCGGATCTCGCGGTTGAGGTAAAGGTTTTGGGCGACGTCGCCGTGCATCACAAGGGACAAGTCCTGGTGCACGACCTCGATGCCGAGTTCCGCCGCGCGCTTGGGGCCGCCGTTCCCCATCGCGACGCCGCCGACCGCGACCTCGCCCTCATCGGGCGTGTAGACGCCCGCAATGCAGCGCACGAGCGTCGATTTGCCGGCGCCGTTGTCGCCCACGAGTCCGACGACCTCGCCGGGCCAGACCGCAACGTCGATGGCTTCGAGCGCGCGAAGACCGCCGAAGATCTTGCCGAGGTTCGTGACGCGAAGGAGGGGCTCGCCGGTCCGAGCGTGAGGGGTCGCGTTCATTCTACGGGCTGCCTTTGACTGACCGCGACGGCGATCACGATGATGATGCCCTGTACGACGATCTGTTGCTGCACGGTCGCTCCCATCAGAACGAGGCCGTTGACGATCATGGCCATCAGGATGGCGCCCATCAGGGCGCCGGGAATGCTGCCCTGGCCGCCGAACAGGCTCGTCCCGCCGATCACGACTCCGGCCAGAACCGTGAGGAGATCGCCAGAGCCCAGCGTGTAGACGGCGCCCTGGACTTCACCGGCGTAGAGCATGCCCGCGAGCGCTGCCGTGCAGGATGAGATCACCATGACGGCGATCCGCACGCGGCGCGTGTTGACGCCCAGCGCCCGCGCGCTTGCGCCATTGCTGCCGGTCGCCATGACGCGCCAACCGAAGGCGAGGTTGCGATAGGCGATCTGCGCCACGACAGTCCCTGCGATGAGCCAGACCACCGCATCCGACAAGGGGCCGATCGTGCCGGAGCCGAACAGGCTCGTGTAAGTCTCGTTCGTGATCGGCACGTCCTGCAATTGCGTCGACATCTGTGCGATGCCGCTGAACAGTTGCATGGTCCCAAGCGTGATCAGGAACGACGGCACGCGCAGGCCGACGATCAGGAAACCGTTGAGCAGGCCCGCGCCAACGCCCGTCAAAAGCCCGAAGGCAATCCCCCCAGGCAATCCGAAATGTCGGAGGCCAAGTGCGGTGAATAGGGCCGACGTTGCGACGACGGAGCCGATCGACAGGTCGATTTCGCCGGCGGTCAGCACGAAAACGGAGCCGAACGCCATCAGTGCGATCGGCGTCACCTGAGAGATGATCGAGGTCGCATTCTGAGTGCTGAGAAAGCCCTTGTCGTGCAGCGTCACCGCAAAGAACGCGAAGACGAGCACGAAGCCGAGATAGACCGTGAGATCGGTCCAGCGAAACGCCAGCCGATCCGTCAAGCCAGCCTTTCGTTCCCTCGCCGGGATGTCGGCCGTGCGGGTGGGCAGATCAATCATTGGACCAAACATACCTGCATAAAGTGTTCTTTCCTCGGGGCGCCGCGGCCAACCTGGACGTTGGCCGCGCTCGCTCTGGAGGGGGGCGATCGGGGGTGTTCAAGAACCCGGCTTACTTCCCCAGCGCCTGTGTGACTTCGGCCGGCGGCGCGGTGTGGTAATCTTGGGAGTAGGCGTCCAGGATGTTCGCGCGGGTCACAGATACGGCCGGCGCCTGAATGTAGGCGGGAGCGGTTTTGCCGAGCAGCGAATAGCCGATCTCGGCCACCAGCGACTGGCCGATGGAGTAGGGATCGTCGACGGTCAGCACCTTCACGGCCCCACCTTGGACTAGCGAGAGCGCCACCGTGTTCGACAAATCCATCGTGCCGACCGCGATATCGGTGCGATGGGCGGCGCGGATCGCCTGGAGCACGCCGGCTGCGGGTTCCGACCAGGGCGCGTAGATGGCCTTCAGCTTCGGGTTCTGCAGGATCATGGCGCTCGCGATCTGGAAGGCGCGCGACGGATCGGAGAAGCCCTGGGTGGAGGCGATCTTGATCTTGGGGAATTCCTTCTCGATCGTCGTCCGGAACGCAGCGTCGCGCTGGTTCACCACATAGGCGTTGGCGTCGAAGTAGAGGAAGCCGATGTCGCCCTCTCCGCCGATCGCCTTGGCGAGCCCCTCCGCGGTCTTCTGCCCCATGGCGAAGAGATCGTCGCCGACGAGGCCGACGTAATCCTTCCCCTGCCGGAAGCCGGACGGCATGTTGCTGATCAGCGCAAGCTTGACGCCGGCGTCGCTCGCCTTTTGCAACGCAGGCCGTAGCTCATCCGGATTGACGGGCCAGACGACGATGCCGGAGGGATTTTTCGCCATGAGAGTCCCGACCGCATGCGCTTGGTCGGAGGCGCTGTAGTTGGAATTGCTCAGGCCCGCGGCTTCGATGCCGAGCGCCTTCATCTCGTCCTGGGCGCCAAGCGTGACCGCATTGGCCCAATCGGAGCTCGTCTGGAGCAGCAGCGCCACGGAATAGTGGCCCGCGTGCAGCTTCTTGATCTCTTCATCAGTGAAGCTCAGGACGCTGGCGGGTTGGCCGGTTGCGCCGTTCGGCCCGACCGTCGCGGTCACTTGACCTTTGAGGGCGAACTCGCCGCCCACCATGGCGTCGGCCGCCCGCGCTCCGGTGGCGGCGCCGGCCAGCAGCGTACTGGCAAGAGCGAGGGCGCTCAGCCGTTCGAGAGCGGAACGAGGCCGGCGGTGCACTGTCATCGAATGATCCTCCACATGATTGATTGCATCGGAAATCTGTTAGTCGTTTCGCGCGCCGCCTCGGCCAAGCCTCACGTGCGCCATGTCGCCGTTCACCGCCTGTTGCCGGCGAGCCAGGTCACGAGATTGATCCAGAGCGGCCCGTAGCCCGCCCAATTGACGAAAGCGGGCGGTCCCCAGTGGGGGCCGCAATCGGAAGAGAACACCGCGCTCCGGCCCTTGCCGGGCTCACGGACGGCGATGAAGGGGTCGTCGCCGAACCGCGCCACCACGGTCGCATCCGGTCGCGCCGTGGAGCGATTGTAGCCGAGGAACTTCGGCCAGTTCGAAAGTCCCGCCACCGTGGGATGCCCCGCCTCGACGATCGTCGGCGTGACGCCCTGGGGCTGCTCGTTGCGGTCGTCGTGGGCGAAGAACTCGATCGGCAGCACGTCTTCGACTGCGCTGCCCTTGTAGTTGCCCTTGGCCTGGATGCCCTGGAACGTGAGATAGCCGCCGACCATCAGGAGACCGCCGCCGCCCAGCACGAAGTCGCGGATGAGGTGCAGGCGATTGGGCGAGGCTTCCGAACGGATCGAGACCCTGTCCGGCAGCAGCAGCGTGTTGGCTCCGATGTCGCTCAGGATCACCACATCGAACGCGTCCAGCGCCTTCCGCTCATACGGGAAGTCGTTCATCGCGACGTGGCTCGGCTGGTAAGTCACCTCGACGCCGCCGGCCCGCATGGCGGCGATCATCTCCGTTCCGCCCTCGTGGTAGGACGACATTTCGAAGGAATCGAAGCCTTTGATGTGGAGACTGTGGGTCATCCACGATTCTCCGGCGAAAAGGACTTTGACGGGATTCGACATTGGTTACCGCGCTCGAATAGGTGTCGAAGAGTGTATTGAAGGGGCGTATCGCCGATCGGTTCGGCGAAACGCAGGCCAAAGCGAGACTGGATTCCCGCTTTCGCGTGGAAACTGAGCGCTGCGCCGTTGCCTGAGACCGCGCGAGCGGCGGTTTACTGACAGTCGCCCTTGTATTCGTACTTCTGAGCTGCGGCCGCATCGCCCGCCTTGATCGTGGCGATCTCGGTCAGGGTGGTTTTGTCAAGCGACTGGCCCTTGATGAGCTTCGCAGCCGATTCCATTGCGACTTCGCCTTCCTGCTTGGGGTTTTGCGCGATCAGCGCCGAAATTGCGCCGTTCTTGAATGCGTTCACTTCCGCGGTCGCGGCGTCGTAGGCGACGATCTTGACCTTGCCGGTGGCGCCGGCCTGCCGCAGACCGGTGAGCGCGCCGATCGCGCCCTGGTCGTTGGTCGAGAACACGCCGGCGAGATCCGGATGCGCCGACAGTGTCGAGGTCACGATCTCGGCGGCCTTCTGCGGATCGTCGCTCTGGTACTGGGGGCCGAGATAGTGAAGGCCCGGATATTTCTTCAATTCCTCTTCGAAGCCCTTGGCGCGCGCGTCCTGCGCCGCCGAGCCGGGCGGTTGGGTGATCACCATAACCTCGCCCTTGCCGCTCAGAAGCGTATCCATGGCGTCTGCCGCGAGCTTGCCGCCCTGTTCGTTGTCGGTGACGATCTGAGTCTGGACGAAGGATGGGTCGCCGATCGTCTGATCGACCGTGACGATCTTGGTTCCCATGCCGGCCAGTTGCTTCATCGGCGCGATCAGCGCCTTGGCGTCGGTCGGGACGATGACGGCCACCGCAGGCTTGGTTGCCGCGATGGCGTTGATGACAGGGATCTGGCTGTCGGCCGCGAACTGGTCCGGCGCCGAGATCGTGAGGTTGAGGCCGAGTTCCTTGGCTTTGGCCTGCGCTCCGCAGGCGAGCGCCTGATAGAACGGACTCCCCTTCACGCCGAGCACCAAGGCCACGGAATTGTCGGCGGCGTGGGCCGCGCCCGAGACGGTGGCGGCGATCAGAAGAATGCCGCCGATCTGGCATGTTATTTTCATCGTCATGTCGTTTCCCTCCAAAACGTCAACTGCGTTCTTTTGCGCGGCGCTTGAGCTGGTCGACCCACACCGCGAGGATCAGGACGGCTCCGGTCGCGACGGTCTGCCAGAACGGCGGAATGCCGAGGATTACGAAGCCGTTCAGCAAGATGATCGGGATGAAGACGCCGACGACGGTGCCGCCGATCGAGCCGATGCCGCCGAACAAGCTCGTGCCCCCCAGCACCACGGCCGAGATCGTGCCGAGATTATCCATCGCGTGGCCGCCGATCGTCGTGGTGGCGAAGCGCGCGGTGGACATCATGGCGGCCAGGCCCGCAAGGACTCCGGACAACATGTAGATGGCGATCAGCCGGCGGCGGACGTTGATGCCGGCGCGGCGGGCCGCCTCGCGATCGGAGCCGACCGCAAAGACATGGACGCCAAACCGGGTGAGGTGCAGCACGACGGCGCCCACCGCGGCGACCGCGGCTGCGATCAAGACCAGCATCGGAATGCCGCCGACCGTGCCGGAACCGACGCCATCGACCAGCGTGTCCGGCACGGCGCGCACATCGACTCCGTTGGTGAGAATCTGGGCGAAGCCGAGCGCCATGCCAAACGTGCCGAGCGTGACGATGAGGGCGGGAATGCGCGCCACGGCGACCAGGACGCCGTTGATCAAGCCCCAAAAGGCGCCGCTCAGAAGGGCGACGATCAGCCCCACCGCCACCACGCCCCAGCCGCCCTGCGTCGTTCCATAGGCGCCGCCGGCGGCGCCCGACAGATAAAGCATGATCTGCGCCGACGTGATCGAGGCGAAGACCAACACGGCGCCGACCGAGAGGTCGATGCCGGCCGCGATGATCACGAAGGTCTGGCCGACGGAGAGGACGAGCAGGATCGAGGCGTTTATGGCCAGCATGGATAGGTTGTAGGCCGAGCCGAACTGCGCGGGCCGCATCAGGCCGAAGACGAGCACGAGCCCGACGAGCAGCAGGAAGATCCAGCCGCCACCCAGCAGCCCGACCCAACGCTCCGCCTTCGAGACGCGCTCGTCTTCGATCTCGGGCAGCGCCGCCGCGCTCATTGGGGAACTCCCTGTTCGACGGCGCCGCTCGTCATCGCGGCCACCAGGCGATCGATATTGGCGTCGGCGACGGCGAACTGCGCGACGCGGCGGCCGAGCCGCAGTACCTCGACTCTGTCCGCGATCGCGAGCACCTGCGGCATGTTGTGGCTGATCAGCACGACAGCGATGCCCTGGTCGCGCACCTGTCGGATCAGGTCGATGACCCGGCCGGTCTGGATCACGCCCAGCGCCGCGGTGGGCTCATCCATGAAAATCACCTGATCGGCCCACATGGCGGCGCGCGCGATGGCGACCGACTGGCGCTGGCCGCCGGAAAGCGAGGAGATGGGAACTCGCGCCGAGCGCAGTTTCACGCCGAGCCGCGCGAACTGTTCGGTCGCTTTGCGCCGCATGCTAGGCCGATCGACGAAGCCGAGCCGGCCGAGCACGCCGGGCCGCATCTCCTCGCGGCCGAGAAATAGATTCTCGAATGGGGTGAGTTCGGCGGCGAGCGCCAGATCCTGGTAGACAGTCGCGATGCCCTTCGCCTGGGCGGCCGTGGGAGAATCGAACGCGACCGGCTGGCCGTTGAGAAGGATCTGGCCCTCGTCGGGCCGATCGGCGCCGGACAGGATTTTGACGAGCGTCGACTTGCCGGCGCCGTTGTCGCCGATGAGAGCGCAAATCTCGCCGCGATAGACCGAAAAATCCGCACCATCGAGCGCCCGGAGATGGCCGAACCGGCGCTTGATCCCACGTGCCTCGAGGAGCGGCGTCGCCATCAGAGCGGCTCCTCGACCGAGAGGCCGATGTTGTTGGCGAAGGCGTTGCACTCGCCATAACCGGCGGCGCTGAGCGCGGCCCAGTGCCGAAAGGCGGCCTCAGCGTCCGGGAAACGCCAGGTCTCGACCGTCTCGAAGTCGTGCTGGCCGCGCACATGGTAGCGGCCATGGCAGGCGCCGCCCGCCTTCGTGGAAGCGTCAGCCACGGCCTTCCAGGCCGCCAGCTTCTCGCGCTTTGCGCTCTCGTCGAGGCCGTACCAGTGCGGGCGGGGCCGCGCGTAGTGGATCCAGATGCAATCGCTCATCAGGGGCCTCAATTTGCCGCGATCAGGCTGGCCAGGGGCCGCCGTCGTCCGATTACGTGACGCGATGTGGTGAACTTGAAGTCGGCCGCATGCTCATGGCCCTGCATGGCCGTATCGATCGCTGCGAGAGACGGCGCCTCCCAGACGCCGATGTGATGCCAGGAACTCGCCCAATCGAGGCGGTGCCGCCCCGCGATGCCGATGTCGAGCGCAACGTCGCCTTTGAAAGCGACATCGCATTCGGCGTCGTATTCGCGCCGCTCGGGGCCGGTTGCGGCCGCCCAGGCGTCGTTCCATTCCCAGAATGCCAGAAAGCCCCAGTCGTGCTGGGCCGCATCTCCCAGCCCGCCCACGGTCGCGAACTCGCGCGGGCCGAGCAGCCATTCGGTGGCGAAGCGACGCGCCCAGCCCGCTTGCTCGAGCCGCACGGTCCCCGCCAAGGCTGCAGAGAGGCTGGGCGCTTCGAAGACCCCGGCAAAATCGATCGCATGGGCAAAGCCTGTATCGAAGGCGGTGGGTTCGGCGCCACCTTCGGGGTCGAACATCGCCCGCACCGACAGCCGCCAATCCTCGGCCTGCAGCGCGCGGAGCACCGTCCCGATAGCTTCTCGTTCCCGTGCCTGTAGCGCGACCGGCTGGCGCTTGCAGAGGAACGCCACCACGCAACGGTCGGAGCTTTCCGCGCTCGCGAATACGTCAGTGGCTTCGGTCAGCAGGGTCATCGGACATCCCTGGCCTTGCGGACCGCCGTCATCAGCTGCTCGACTCTGTGCGGATCGACCGGGTTCCACCAGCGGCCGTCCTTCTTGAGCCATTGGCCCACGATGGCGCCATCGGCCGCAGCGAACAGCGCCGGAACCTGCTCGGCCGAGAGGCCGGAGCCGACGATCACGGGGAGGTTGGTGCCGCTGCGCACGTCATCGACCTCACGCGGCTCGGTCGGCGATCCGGTTCGGGTGCCGGACGCGATCAACACATCGGCGTCGAACCATTCGGCGTCGGTCGCCTGTTCGGCGATGCTGCGGTCGGCCGTGATCGCGTGGGCGCCGAATTTGACGTGGACGTCGGCGAAGATCGCGACCTCGTCAGCCCGGATGCGCGAGCGGTAGCGCATGGCCTCGGGGGCCGGCCCGTTGAGGATGCCTTCGTTCGCCACATAGGCGTTGACCCACTGATTGGCGCGCACCCAGCGCGCCCCGACCGCCTTGGCGATGCCGAGCGCGGGGATCACGCCATTCGCCACGCAGGTGATGCCGATGGGAGTGTCCACCGCGGCGCGCACGGCCAGGCAGGCGGCCGTCAGGGCAGCAACAGTCTCGGGTCCGATATGCTCGGGGCGGGAGAACGGCATGTCGCTCGCGTTCTCCAGGATGATGCCGTCGACGCCGCCGTCCGTCAGCGTGCGCGCATCCGTCACGGCTGCGGCATAGACCTCGCTGAGGGCTTGCCCCGCATAGCGCGGCGCGCCGGGCAGCGGCTGCAAATGGATCACGCCGATGACGGGCTTCTTGACCCGAAACAGGGCTTCGAGCGCGTTCTGCTTCGGCGGAAGAACTTGTGGTTTTGCCATTCTGTCTGGTCCGTCCCTGGCGCGCCCTTGGTATTGTCAGGCGAGGTCGATGCTGAAGCGGTAGCGGTCGGCTCTGTAGTGCATGACCGCATATTCGATCGGCGATCCGTCGGCGGCATGTGACCGGCGGCGGGCCACCAGAAGGGGCGCGCCCGGCGCGATTTCGAGCCACCGTGACATCGCGGCGTCGGCAACCGCCGCCTCGATGAATTCCTTGGCGCCGGCAATCTGGATTCCGCACCGGCTGCCCAACCATCGATATAGCGAGCCGGCGTCGAGCTCCTCGATCGTGGGCCCGGCATTGTCGCCGAGCGCCGAAGGAGCGAGCCAGGATTCCGAGATGCCCATAGGCTCATCGTCGGCCAGCAGAAGGCGCCGGATGAAGAACACGCTGGCTTCGCTGTCGACGCCGAGCGCCCTGGCGGCCTCGGGCGACGCCGCCGCTGGCCCGGCGCTGAAGGTGGCGTAGGAGGCTTCGAGGCCACGGCGACGCATATCCTCAGCAAAACTCGCCAGCTGATTGACCGGCTGTTCGACCTTGGGCTTCAGCACGATCGAGCCCAGGCCCGACTTTCGGGAAATCAGCCCCTCCTGCCGAAGCCGATCGAGCGAGGCGCGCGCCGTTGTCCGGCTCACGTTGAAGGCGACGTTGATCTCCGCTTCCGACGGCAAGATGTCGCCGGGCTGGAACTCGCCGGACGTGATCGAGGCGCGCAGTCGCTCCGCAATCTGGAACCACAACGGCGTCGGGCCGGGCGCTATGGGATCGTTCCATCGCATTGTCGTAACGTAGTAACGTCATGACAGGCTTGTCAAGGCGGATGGGTGCGCATACAAAAGCGACTGCGGCCTGAGCTGCCGAGAAGCGACCCAACGGACCCGACATGCCGACCATCACCCCCGATCTCGTCCGCACCTATGTGGAGAGCGACGCTCTGCGGCTCGCCGAACTGGTGCGCAGCAAGGCCGTCACCCCCGCAGAACTGACCGAAGTCGCCATCCGCCTCATCGAGCAACTCGACCCCAAGTTGAACGCGGTTGTGATCCGGGCGTTCGACAAGGCGCGAGCCCGCGCCGCCCAGCCGGCTGGCGACGGGCCGTTCGCGGGCGTGCCGTATCTTCTCAAGAATATTGGCTCGGAATGCGAAGGCCTGCCGATGACGGCCGGGCTCGAATACCGGAAGGGGTACGTGAGCACCGCGGACAGCGAGATGGTGCGCAGGATCAAGGCCTCAGGCCTCAACATCCTCGGGCGCACCAACGTGCCGGAGAACGGTTGGTGCATCGCGACCGAGCCGCGCTACCATGGTCCGACGCTCAACCCCTGGAACCCTGCGGTTACGCCGGGCGGTTCGAGCGGCGGCGCCGCGGCGGCGGTCGCGTCCCGCATGCTCCCGATGGCCGAGGGCACGGACGGCGGCGGATCGATCCGGGTGCCCGCGTCGTGCTGCGGGCTGGTCGGGCTGAAGCCGTCGCGCGGACGCATCACTTACGGGCCGGACATTGTCGATACCTGGTTCGGCAGCGTCTACTACTTCGCATTGACTCGCACCGTGCGGGACACCGCGGCCTTCCTCGATGCGACGGCGGGGAACCTGCCGGGCGACCCTTACACGCCGCCTAAGCCTTCGCAGAGCTGGCTCGCCGGGCTGAGCGACAGCCCAAAGCGGCTGAAGATCGGCTTCACGCTGACGACGCCCTGGGGGCCGGCGTTCGCGCCCGAAGTGACGGAGGCGGTGAAAAGCGCCGCGGCGCTCCTTGAGCAACTCGGGCATCAGGTCGAGGAGCATCCGTTCTCGAGCGAGATCGAGACGCCCTGGTACGCGTACAACAAGATGATTGCGGCGCAGACCGTGCTCGATTTCGAACAACTCGCCGAGACGATTGGCCGGCCGGCGCGGGAATTGGATTTCAGCGCCGTCAACTGGGCGATCCTCGAGCGCGGCCGCTCGCTTTCGGCCAGCGAACATGCCGCCGCCGTCAATGCGATGCGCAAGGCGAACCAGCAGATCCAGGCCGAACTGCAGCCCTACGACCTGTTCCTGACCCCGACCCTCACGCAACTGCCGCGGCCCGTCGGCTATTGGGACATGAACGAACCGGACGTCGACCGCTACAACGCAAAGTGGACCGATGCGGCCTTTATGTTTGCGTTCAACATCTCGGGTCTGCCGGCGCTCTCGCTCCCTGCCGCCTGGACCAGCGCGGACGTGCCGATCGGCGTTCAATTCGTCGGGCGCTACGGGGATGAAGCCACGATCCTGCGAGCCGCCGCTCAGGTCGAGGCCGCTCGGCCGTGGATCAATCGTCGCCCCGCCATTTGCGCAACCGCCTAGCGTCGACGCGGCGAACGTCCTTCAAAAGACCGTCTTTGCGAGCGGAGCGAAGCAATCCAACGATCGAGGTCTCGCCGGCAAGTCGGGAGCGTTCCGTGAGCGCCTCAATCGGCCGGCGCCTCGATCTCTGGGTCGCCGCGCTTCGCTCGCGACGACGATAGAGGTACGGTTGAACCTAACGACAGCGTGCCCCTAACGCGCGGTCCGGCGGCTGCGCTCCCATCAGGTTGGCTTGCGCTTGAGAACGAAGGCGACGAACGAGCGGCGGATGATGGATTCGTCGAGGCCTTTGCAGATGAACACGATGCGCGTCCGCCGGTCCGGCGTCGGCCACCGCTCGAGATGCGTGGGCGCGTGCACCAGTTGCTGCACGCCGTGGACTGCGACCGGCGCGTCCTCCCCCTCGATCGAGAGCAGACCTTTGACGCGCAGAATCGCCTCGCCGTGACGGTTCAGCAGCATCGATAGCCAAAGGCCGAACGTCGTCCAGTCGATCGGCTCGTCGAAGATCAGCGAAAAAGCTCGAATATCGTCGCCATGCCGGTTGGGATCGTGATCATGATCATGATCATGGCCGTGCGCGGGTTCGTGTCGCGAATGCTTGGCGCGATCGGCGGCCAGTTCGTCCTCGAACCAGTGAGCGACTTCGCGAGTTCTTGCTGGCGATGTCGAAGAGGTCGTGTCCGATTAGCGCCTGCGGATCGAGAGGCTGCTCGGCGGCGACCAGGATGGGCGCCGTCGGATTGAGACGGCGCAGGCGGGCGAGGAGAATGTCCGCCTTCGCCGCGATGGGCAAGTCCGTCTTCGTCACCACGAGGCGGTCGGCGACCGCGACCTGCTTCAGCGATTCCGGCTGCCGGTCGAGATGCGCCATGCCATTGACCGCGTCGATGGTCGTGACGACGAGGCCGAGGCGGTAGTGATGCCGCAACGCCGGCTCTGCGGTGATCGTCGTCAGGATCGGCAGAGGGTCGGCCAGCCCCGTGCTTTCGATGACGAGACGACGATAGACCGGGATCTCGCCGCGAGCGCGCCGCGAATCCAGGTGACGGATCGCCGCCGCCAGTTCGCCGCGGATGGTGCAACACAAGCAGCCGGATTGAAGCAGGACCGTGTTGGCGTCGATGCGTTCCAGCAGTTCGTGGTCGAGACCGACTTCGCCGAATTCATTGATCAGCACCGCGGTGTCGGCGAGCGCAGGCGAGGCCAGCATCCGCTTCAACAGCGTCGTCTTGCCCGAACCGAGAAATCCGGTGATGAGGTTGACCGGCGTAAACTGCGGAGCGCCGGCCGGGGAGAGCTCAGCCATTCAGCCGTTCCCGCCGTCCGAGCACGTCCTCGGCGAGCGGGTCGAGCCCGCGCCCGGCAAGTTTCTCCGCCGCCGGCCAGAGGGCCGCGAGATCGGCCACGACTTCCGACTTGCCCGTCCACGTGCGCAGAACGTAGGAATTGGCATGCCAGTCATCGAGGGACAGTCCGAACAGGCCGAGAATTGCGTTAGCTTCCCCGATACGCAGAGCGCGCTCGCGCCTGCGCTGAGCGGGATCGGAAAAGCGAACGTACACACCGTCCCGTTTCAGCGGTTCCGTCCAATGATCCTTGCCGCCGAGAACGCCGCAGAGAGCGCACATGACAGTTGGACCTCAATCGAACGGCGACCCGGTGGTTCGCGAAGCCGGCAGAAAACGGCAAATCCCTGGGCATTGCAAGTTCGCCTGGCGTGACGCGCCGGGCGCCCTCTCGGGGAGGCGTCCGAATGGCGCCGTCTAAGGCAGTCAACGCGGCCGGGCTGGCGGCGCCGGCGCGCATCAAGCGGCGGAAGCTGAGGGTGCTCGGCACCGATATTTCCCTTCTCGAGTCAGTGCGGATCAGGGCCGCTGCGGACCTCGGCTTTGATATTGAGTTCGAAGCGCTGGATTTCCCGAGCTGTCAGCGGAAGGCCGCGCTCAACCCCGAAGCCTACGACGTCTACGACCAGTGTTTCCACAATCTGGCGATCGTCTGGTATTGGGGCGCGCTTCAGCCGGTGGACACCGACCTCCTCAAATGCTGGGACAAGGTCGGGCCGCTGACGAAGCAGGGCGGCGTCGACAAATACGCCAATCGCGGCGTCGGCGACGTTCCTATGAACAAGCTCTATGTGCAGCCCGACCATTCGCTGGGGCCGGGGCCGACGCGCTGCATCGCGATGCTGCCGACCGTGCACAATTTCGATTCGTTCGGCTACGACACGCGCGTGTTCAATGGCAAGACTCGGCCCCGCGAGAGCTGGGCCATGCTGTTCGACCCGCGCGCGAAAGGACGGCTGGCCCTCGTCGACGAACCCGCCATCGGGCTGTTCGACGCGGCGCTGGCGGCCGAGGCGATGGGCGTCCTGAAATTCGACAATATCGGCAACATGACGCCCGCGGAACTCACCGCTTTGTTCGCGTTTTTGCGGGCCAAGCGCGAGGAGGGGTTTTTTGTGCGCTGCTGGAGGACCGGCAGCGAAGCCGCGTCGCTGTTCCGCCAGGGGGAAATCGCGGTGCAGAGCATGTGGTCGCCTGCCTATTATGAATTGGGGCCCGCGACCGAGTTCGTTCGCGAATTGAGGCCGGAGGAGGGTTACCGCGCATGGCAGGGCGGCCTCAGCGTCGCTCGTCACGTTGCTGGGGCCGAGCTCAGAATGGCCTACGAATATATGGATTGGTGGCTTTCTGGCTGGGCAGGCGCTGTGATGGCCCGGCAGGGCTATTACATCTCCGCCGTTTCGGGTCTCAAGGCGCACCTGAGCGCCGCCGAATGGGCCTATTGGTACGACGGCCAGGAAGCGCCGGAAGATCTCGTTGGCGTCGACAACCACACCATCGTCGTGCGCAAAGGGGCGAGGCGCTCGGGGGGAAGCTATCTGGAGCGCGCACGGCGCATCGCGGTCTGGAACACCGTCATGGACGAACACAACTATGCCTCGCGCCTGTGGAGCCGGTTTGTGGCTGAGGTCAACGGGAGATCGCGATGACGCGGCGCAGCGCCCCCGTCGAAACCTCGAAGCGCTACGAACTCGTCGCGACGGCGTTGCGCGCCAACATCGCCTCAGGGCGCCTGCAACCAGGCTTCGTGCTGCTGGAAGGCCCGATCGCCGCCGTGATGAAGACGAGCCGCGCCCCGGTGCAGGCGGCGCTGCGCATATTGGAAGACGAGAGGCTGGTGCACCGGTTCGACGGCCGCGGTTTCCTGGTCGGTCGTCCCGGCAGCCGCGTCACGCCGATTCGGCGCGACATCGCAGCGCTGGGGCTGCGGATATCCGACGAAATTGACAGCGCGCTGCAAAACCGCGGGCTGTGGGAGCGCGTGTACGACGAGGTCGAGGCGGCCGTCGCGGCCTGCCTGATCTTCGGCGAGTTTCGCATTATCGAATCCGAGCTCGGCGAATATTACGGCGTCAGCCGCACGGTCGTGCGCGACGTGCTCGGGCGTCTGCATGAGCGGGGGCTGATCACGAAAACGCCGAGCTCGCGCTGGGTGGCCGGCGCGCTGACAGCCGAATTGGTGCGTGAGCGCTTCCAGCTACGCCAGCTGCTCGAGCCGGAAGCCTTGCGGCTCGCCGGCGACCGAATTGATTTCGACCGGATTCGGCGCGTGCTGCGGCAAGAGCGCGCGCGCGATCCGGCGACCCAGGAGCCGACGGATTGGAGCCAGCTCGACCGCGAGCTCATGGACTCGTGCATCCTTCGCGCGCGCAACGCCCACCTGATCGATCTCATTCGTCAGAATCGCCTGCCGCTTGCCGCCGCGTCGCGCGCGCTCACCAATCTTGGACTTCCCGCCGACGAGATCGCCGCGAGTGAATATGTGATGCTTTTCGAGCTGATCGCCGATCGTGCGATCGACGCCGCGTCGATCTACTGGCGCGATCACCTCGCTACGCTGGCGGAGAAAAATCTGGCGCGTCTGAAGATCGTCGCAGTCATCACCGATCCGCCGATCGGCGTTCCGTACCTCACGCCGCACGACGGTTGACAAAACGGGTTTTGCATACACGAGCCAATTTTTTTGGCTGCTCTGCGCAATGCGCAATCAGAATGCGCCCGAAATAGGCGCAATATGCCTTCGGAATTCGGATTCTCGCACAGGAAGCAGAAAACCTGTTGCATACATTAGCCGTTTTTGCTTTCTTCCGCCTTGCAAGAGAGAAGCGTTGATAGCGCCATGGATGCGGGGAGTGTGAACGGTCGTGTTTGAAAGTCCGATCCTACGATTGGAGGGCCTGACGAAGCGCTTCGGCGAGCGCGCCGCGCTGGACAACGTGTCCTTTTCCATCAACAGCGGCGAATACGTCTCGCTCCTTGGCCCAAGCGGTTCTGGAAAGACGGTGCTATTGCGCGCGATCGCCGGTTTCGAGGCGCTGGACGAAGGACGCATATTCTCGACGGGCAAGGACATCACGCGCGACGCCGCACATTTGCGCGGCATCGGCTTCGTGTTTCAGAATTTCGCGCTGTTTCCTCATCTCTCGGTCTTCGACAATGTCGCATTCGGGCTTCGCAACGGCGTCCAGCGATACGACGAGGCGAAGGTCCGCAGCCGCGCGCTGGAAGTGATCGAACTCGTCGGACTGAAGGGTCTCGAGAAGCGGGCGACGAATCAGATCTCCGGCGGTCAGAAGCAGCGCGTCGCGCTGGCCCGAACGCTGGTCATTCGTCCCAAACTTGTGTTGTTGGATGAGCCGCTCGGCGCGTTGGACGCGAATTTGCGTCTGCGAATGCGCGGCGAGTTGCGCCGCATACGCGAACAGCTCGGCATTCCTTTCCTCCATGTGACGGGCAGCGAGGCCGAGGCGCTGGCGATGGGTGACAGGCTGGTCGTCCTCGACGACGGCAAGATCGGTCAGTTCGGAAAGCCTGGCGAGATCTACGAGCGCCCCGCCAACCCGAACGTCGCGAAGTTCCTGAATTGCTACAATGTATTCGACGGGGCGCTCGATGGCGGCGCGTTCATGACGCCCTACGGTCGGTTTCCTGTCGGAACGAGGGTGGTGTCCCCCAAACCTGCCTACGCCATCCGGTACGACCGCGTCGTCGCGCAAGGGGCGGGAGCGTCAGGCGGCGCAGCGACGCTAGCCGCCAGTTATGTCGCGAGTGAATACCTTGGCTCCGCGATTGTTCACTTCTTCGAAGCGTCGGACGGCAAAGTCGTCGAGGTGGAACATCATCTCAGCAATGGGCCGCCGGACGTCTATGCTCCAGGCCAGACCTACACTCTTACGTGGAAGACAGAGGATGCAATTGCCTTCGGCTGAGAGACTGCAATGACGACGACCGAGATTGCCGTATCGACACCGCGGGAGCGCGCGACGGAAACGTCGGACGCACGCGGCGCCTACCTGCTGCTTGCGCCGGCGGTCGTCTGGATGACGCTCTTCCTCGTCGTGCCGATGGCGATGATCATCTATGTCTCGTTCTGGACGCAGACCACGTTCAAGATCGAGGCGAAGCTGACGCTCGACAGTTGGGAGACGTTCTTCTCCTCCGACACCTATATCGATTCGCTCTGGACGACGCTGCGGATCTGGCTGATCGTCCTCACCTCGACCTTCGTGATCGGTTACCCGACCGCGCTCTTCGTCGGGCTCTTCGTGAAGAACAAGACGCTCCAAACGACGCTGCTCGTTCTCTGCGTCATTCCGTTCTGGACGTCCTTCCTCATACGCGTTCTGGCCTGGCGCCCCATGCTCGGCAAGGAAGGCGCGATCAACATCCTGCTTCTCAAAGCGGGAATCATTCACCAGCCGATCGAGGCGTTGCTGTTCACCGACCTGTCGGTCGTCATCGGCATGACCCAGATCTATGTGGTCTTCATGGTTGGACCCATCGCCTTCATGCTGGGGCGGATCGACCCCAACATCATCGAGGCGGCCCGCGATCTCGGCGCCGACTTCTGGCGCATCCTGCGAAAGATCATCTTCCCGCTCAGCCTCCCCGGCGTGGTGGTCGGCGCCATCTTCGTCAGCGTCATGGTGCTCGGCGAGTTCGCCACCAGCGCCGCGTTATCCGGGCGAAAAGTCAACCTGCTCGGAAATATCATCGTTACGCAAGTCGGATCGTTGAAGTGGGCCCTCGCCTCGGTGGTGGGCGTCATTCTCACTGTCATCATGGGTCTTGTGATCGCCGGTCTCCTGCGTATCGTCGACCTCAAGAAGGAGCTTTGAGAGCGATGGAGTCGCGCATTCTCAAGCCCGCGCTCGCCGTATATGTCGGCCTGTTTCTGCTCTTCCTCTATGGGCCGTTCATCGTCCTCGGAATCCTGTCGTTCCAGCAGGGGCCGGAGGGCGGTCCGCAGTTCCCGATCATCGAATGGTCGTTGTTCTGGTACAAGCACATTCTCGGCCTGGCGCCGCCCTCGCGCGTCGCGCCGCTGCCGATCGGTATCTCGCTGTTCCGCTCGTTGACGCTCGCGTTCATGACGATGGTCACGTCGACGGTGATCGGCGTGATGGCCGCGCAGGCCTTTCGCAGGAATTTCCGCGGCAAGGCCGCCGCCTTCTATCTGATCGTGCTCGGCATGATCGTCCCCGGCGTGCTGGTCGGCCTAGGCTCGGCGCTCGTCGCGACAACGACGGGAATCGAGCGCCATTGGTGGTCGACAGCCTACGCGACGCATGTCGTCTACACCCTGCCGTTCGCATTCCTGGTGATGCTGGCGATCTTCAACCGCTTCGATTCGTCGGTGGAGGAGGCGGCGTGGTCGCTCGGCGTGCCGCCGGGGACGACATTTCGCAAGGTGACATTCCCGCTCATTTTCCCGGGCGTCCTCTCGGCGATGCTGTTCGCGTTCACGCTCTCCTATGACGAATTTTCGCGAACGCTCTTTTCCTCCGGACGCGAGCAGACTTTGCCGTTGGCGATCTACTCGACCTTCGAGGTCGAAATTCATCCCAATGTCTTCGCCTTCGGCGTGCTGACGACGCTGTTCTCCTTTGCGCTGCTCTCCGTCTACGCGATCCTCATGACAATGAGCGTGCGTCGCGCGCGCCGCGTCGCCATCCAGGAGACCGTCTGATGAAAATCGTCGTCGTCACTGGAGCGGGGTCAGGGATCGGTCGCGCCTGCGCGCTCCGCCTTGCGGCGGACGGCTACCGCGTCGCCGTAAACGATCTGCGCCTCGCTGAGGCCGAGAAGGTCGCCGCCGAGATCAAGGCGGCCGGCGGCGCGGCGATCGCGGCAGGCGGCGACGTGTCGCGCGAGGAGGACGTCACTGCGATCGTCGGAGCGTGCCGCGCCACCTTCGGCGAACCGACCCATCTCGTCAACAATGCGGGCTTCGTGCATCAGGCTCGCTTCGTCGACCTGACGCCGGCGGATTTCGACCGCATGTTCGCGGTGCATGTGCGCGGCGTCTTTCTGATGACCAAGGCCGTTCTGCCGGCGATGCTGGAGAGACACGCGGGCGTCGTCGTCAACATGGCCTCGCAGCTTGGCCAGATCGGCGGCGTCGAGCTTTCTCACTACAGCGCCGCCAAGGCGGCGATTATTGGCTTGACCAAGTCGCTGGCGCGCGAAGTGAGCGCATCGGGCGTGCGCGTCAACGCCGTCGCTCCCGGCCCGATCAACACGCCGCTCGTCATGGCGCTCTCCGAGGATTGGCGCAAAGCCAAGGCGGCCGAGCTTCCGCTCGGGCGGTTCGGCGAGCCTGACGAAGTCGCGGCGACGGTCGCCTTTCTCTGTTCAGATCAAGCGAGCCTGTTCGTCGGCCAGACGATCGGGCCGAATTCGGGAGACGTGATGCTGTGAGCGAAACGGTTCTGATCACAGGCGCCGGCATCGGCATCGGGCGTGCGGCGGCGAAGGCCTTCGCCACGGCGGGTTACCGCGTCGTCGTCACGGACATCCTCGAGAAAGAGGGCGCGTCCGTCGCCGCCGAGATCGTCGCGGCTGGAGGCGTCGCTGAGTTCCACAAGCTCGACGTTCGCTCGACGCCGGACGCAAACGCTCTTGTCGCCGCCATCGAGAAGGCGCACGGCGGCATCGACGCGATCGTCGCCAACGCCGGCATCGCCCATAAGACGCCGGTGGCGAGTCTCACCGACGAGAAGTGGGACAACACGTTCGAGATCGATCTGAAAGGCATCTTCCGCGTCGTTCGGCCGGCTCTTGCCGGCATGCGCGCGCGCAAGAAGGGCGCGATTGTCTGCCTGTCCTCGATCATGGGCGTCGCCTACGGCTGGGACGAGCACGTCCATTATTCCTCGGCGAAGGCCGGCGTCGTCGGTCTCGTGCGCGGCCTCGCGGTCGAACTGGCGAAGGACGGGGTTCGGGTGAACGGCGTCGCACCCGGCTACATCCGAACCGCTCAACTTCTCAGCGAGGAACATTCGCTCGGCGCCGCCGGCGCGGAGAAGGCGGGCGAATTCATTCCTATGGGGCGAATCGGCGAACCCGAAGAGATCGCCGACGTGATCTTGTTTCTGGCGTCGCACTCGGCCCGCTACATGACCGGCCAGGTGGTCGCGGTCGACGGAGGCCTGCTGGTCGGACGTTACTGAATTGGTTCTGCGCCGTTGGGAGCGGCGTTGCAAAGAAGCCAAAGTGAGAGGAGGAGCGCATGGGTAAATTCGAGGTCTCGCGCCGAAGGTTCATGCAGGGCGCGGCAAGCGGGATTACGTTCACGGCCATGGGCGCGCCGTTTGGCGCGCAGCAAGCTTTCGCAGCGAACCTAGCCGACGAGGAGCTGCGCACGGTCGGCCTGTCGGTGACGGTTCAGGAGCGCATTCTGGCCGACTTCAAGGCGAAGTCGGGGGTGAGGGCCGTGTCCGGCAAAGGCGCGATCTTCCCGGACACGCAGACCGAACTGCTGTCGGGTTCGACTGCCTACGACTGCTGGGAGATCATCGGCGAGCGTCTGCCGGCGATGATCGCCACCAACAAGATCGACCCCGTCCCGACCTCCGCGCTGAAGAACTGGGGCGATATTCGCGACACCTTCGTCAAGCCCAACCCCAAGTGGAAGCCGAAAGAGCAGATCGTCGGCCAAATCTGGACGGACGAAAAGCAGACGTCGCTGTGGATGGTGCCCACCGTCTACAACTATGACTCGATCGGCTATCGCCCGGACTTGGTCTCCAAGGAGGAGGCGAGCACCTGGACCGCGATCTTCGACGACAAGTTCCGCGGCAAGACCGGCCTCAACGTCGACCCGCTGATCGCCTTCGGACAGGCGGTTCTGGCGATGAACACGCTGAAGCTGCTCGAGGTGCCGAACCCCGGCAATCCCGACAAGAAGGCGATCGACGAGGCCTCGAAGTTCCTCATCTCGAAGAAGAAGGGCGGACAGTTCCGCGCGCTGTGGGGCGATTTCGGCGAACTCGTCAATCTGCTTGCGTCCGGTGAAATGATCCTGGCCGACGCGTGGCAGCCGGCCGTCATGGCGGTGAAGGCGCAAGGCAAGGCGTGCACCTACGCTGTGCCGAAGGAAGGGTACCGCGCCTGGGCGATCGGCGTCTCGCCGATCACGGGAACGCCGAACAAGGATGCGGTGATCGCCTATGCGGACTACTGGCTCTCGGGGCCGCCCGCCATCACGGTGTCGGAGCAGGGCTACTATTCGCCGACCACCAACATCAAGAAAGTGATGAGCCCGGAGAAGTATGGGTTCTGGTACGAGGGCAAGCCTTGGAAGGGCGCGCCGGAGCGCGGCATCAAGGAGGGCGATCTGCGCGACGGCGGCTCGCTCGAGCAGCGCGCTTCGACGGTCGCTTACTGGCACCAGTGGCCGGACGAGTACGACTACCTGATGAAGAAGTGGGACGAGTTCCTCAGCGCGTAATTGCGCGCCGGGGACGATTCACCAGTCATCGAACAATCCCCCGCGCCTTCGGGCGCGGGGACATTTGAATTCGCAAGTGCAGGTTGGGACCGAGCGTGTGAGCTACGACCTTCAACTCGTCAACGTCGGGAAAGTGTACGACAACGGCACGCCCGCGGTCGCCGACTTCAATCTCGAGGTCACAAAGGGCGAGTTCATCGCCTTTCTCGGTCCGTCGGGCTGCGGCAAGACGACGACACTCCGGATGATCGCCGGCTTCGAGTCGATCTCCTCGGGCGACATCCTCATTCGCGGCAAGCGCGTGAACGACGTTCCGCCCGAGCGGCGGCCGACCGCGATGATCTTCCAGAATTACGCGCTGTTTCCGCACATGACAGTGCGCGACAACGTCCGCTTCGGCCTCGACGTCAAGAAGATGCCTGCGGCCGAGCGCGACGCGAAGGTCGAGCGCATCCTCGACAAACTGGGATTGACCGACATCCGCGACCACAAGCCGGACCGGCTCTCCGGCGGCCAGAAGCAGCGTATCGCCCTCGCTCGCGCCCTTGTCGTCGAGCCCGACATTCTGCTGCTCGACGAGCCGCTCGGCGCGCTCGACGCCAATTTGCGCAAGAGCATCCAGAACGAACTGAAGCTGCTGCAGCGCCGCCTCGGCGTCACCTTCGTCTTCGTCACGCACGCGCAGTCGGAGGCGCTGGCGCTCTCCGACCGCATCGTCGTGATGAACGCCGGGCGCATCGAGCAGGTCAGCGCGCCCTATGAGCTCTATACGCGGCCAAAGACGCTGTTCGTCGCCCAATTCATCGGCCGCAACGCTTTGATCCCCGGCCGCGTCGCGGCAGCGCATGGCGGCGGCTTCGTGCTCGACACGGCCTTCGGGCATCTCGTCTGCGCTGGGCTCGGCGAGAGCCCCGGCGTTGGCAGCAAGGCGAGCCTTGCCGTACCGGCGGAAGCGATCGACGTCCTGCCCGTGTCGACGACGCAAGACGTCCTGCTCCAAACGTATGGCGGCAATCCAGTCAGGGGAACGATCGAGTTGATCCAGCAGGTCGGGCACATCATCCAGATCGCGGCGCTGATCGGCGCGGCCAATCCGGTTCTGGTCGAAGGCCATGCAGACAAATACGCCGGGCGGCTTCAGACGGGCGATGATGTGTTGCTCGCTTGGCGGCGCGACGCGGCGACGCTCATTCCACACTGAGGCCGATCATGCCCGCGACGCCCACGATTCCTCCAACATCCGCCGCCCAGCTCGGCGCCGATCTGCGCGCTGGCCGGCTCGACGCCTGCGATCTGATCGAGGCGACGCTCGCCGCCATCGCGGCCCATCCGGATAAGGCCATCTTCACCGAGGTGACGGCGCAGCGCGCCCGCAAGGAAGCGCAGGCCGCAAGGGCGCGCCTGAGGGCGGGCCTGCCTCTGAGTCCGCTCGACGGCGTGCCTGTCGCCTGGAAGGACCTGTTCGACGTCGAAGGTCGCGTCACCACCGCAGGCTCGCAGGTGCTCAAGAGCAATCCGCCGGCGCGCGAGGACGCGGCGCTCCTGAAGGCCGCGGCCTGCGCGGGTCTTGTCCTCGTCGGCCTCGTCAACATGACCGAGTTCGCCTATTCCGGCATCGGGCTCAATCCGCATTTCGGCACGCCGCGCAACCCGCGCGATCCGAATGTGCATCGCGCGCCCGGCGGCTCGTCGTCCGGTTCGGGCGTCGTCGTCGCGGCGGGGCTGGCGCCGGTCGCCATCGGCACCGACACCGGCGGTTCAATTCGCGTGCCGGCGAGCTTCAACGGCGTCGTCGGCTACAAAACTTCGACCGGCCGTTTCCCGATGGAGGGGGCCTTCCCGCTGTCGCGCACGCTCGACACGCTGGGGCCGCTCGCGAACACCGTCGAAGACTGTGCGCTGACCGACGCTGCGCTGCGCGGCGCGCTGGCGCCGGAGGCGCGGCGGCGAGACGTCGCCGGCTTGCACATCCTCGTGCCGCAGACGCTGGTGCTCGACGGCCTCCAGGACGAGGTCGCCGCCAATTTCGAGGCCGCGATTGCGCGTCTCGCCGCAGCGGGCGCCAAGATCGAGCGCCGGCCGCTGCCACAGCTCGCCGCGATCCCCGAAGTGATCGCCAAGCACGGCCACCTGCTCGGGGCCGAGGCGCTGCACGTGCACAGGGAGCGCCTCATGGGCCTCGACGCGGATCGGATTGACCGGCGCGTCGTCAAGCGCATTCGCCTTGCCGAGAGCATGACGGCGGTCGATCTCGTCGAAGTGTTGCAGACGCGCGCCCGGCTGATCGCGGAGGCGAACGCGGCGATCGGCGACGCAATCGTCGCCTTTCCGACGACGCCGCATGTGGCGATGCCGATCGCGCCGCTCGAGGCGGACGACGACGTTTTCGCGCGCCAGAACGTGAAGTCGCTGCGCAACACGATGGTCGGCAATTTTCTCGACTGGTGCGGCGTCGCCATTCCGAACGGCGTCGACGGGCAGGGGATGCCGACGAGCCTGTTGCTTTCGGCGACGCACGGACGCGACACAGCCGTGCTCTCGGCGGCGCTTTCGGCGGAAGCTCTGATTCGAGTGGGCGATCGCCAGTGATTGAAAGCTCCAGCGCGCACAAGCGACTCGAAGCGTTCGCAAATTCGGGTTTGACAACGCAAACCGTAGGGGAGGAATGGCGATGACCAAGACTATTCTTTGCGGCTTCGGCATCGACGTCGACGCGGTCGCTGGCTGGCTCGGCTCCTACGGCGGCGAAGACAGCCCGGATGACATTTCCCGCGGCCTGTTCGCCGGCGAGGTCGGCGCGCCGCGGCTGGTCAAGCTGTTCGACCGCCTCGGCATCAAGACGACCTGGTTCATTCCCGGGCACTCGATCGAAACATTCCCTGATCAAATGAAGCTGGTCGCCGACGCCGGCCATGAGATCGGCATCCACGGCTACTCGCACGAGAATCCGATCGCGATGACGCGCGAGCAGGAGACCTACATTCTCGACAAATGCATCGATCTCGTCGCCAAGCTCTCCGGTAAGCGGCCGACCGGCTATGTCGCGCCCTGGTGGGAGTTCTCCAACGTCACCAATGAGCTGCTGCTCGAGCGCGGCATCAAATACGATCACTCGCTGATGCATCACGACCACCAGCCCTACTACGTCCGCGTCGGCGACAGTTGGACCAAGATCGATTACTCCAAGCATCCGTCGACCTGGATGACGCCGCTGAAGCGCGGGCAGGAGACCGACCTGATCGAAATCCCGGCGAGCTGGAACCTCGACGATTTGCCGCCGATGATGTTCATCAAGAAGTCGCCGAACAGCCACGGCTTCGTCAATCCGCGTGACATCGAGCAGATGTGGCGCGACCAGTTCGACTGGGTCTATCGCGAACACGACTACGCCGTGTTCCCGATCACGATCCATCCCGACGTCTCGGGCCGCCCGCACGTCCTTTTGATGTTGGAGCGGCTCTACCACCACATGGTTTCGCATCCCGGCGTCAAATTCGTCACCATGAACGAAATGGCGGACGATTTCGCCAAGCGCTTCCCGCGCAAGAAATGACCTAGGCCCGCCGCGATCGCGCGGCGGCAATCGAATCGAGGCGAAGTCGCTGATCCGCGCAGGCGTCTGTGCGGAAGAGGAGTTGCTTTGCCTTGCGGCCGCGCCGCGAAGCGGGTCCGTCGGCATAGAGGAGAAAGAGCATGATCAGGGTGGGTGTAGACGTCGGCGGAACCTTCACGGACATCGTCCTGGAACAGACCGTGCCAGGCGGCGGACAGAAGATTTTCGTCCACAAGGTGCCCTCGACGACGGGGGACCAATCGGTCGGCGTCGTGCAGGGCGTCGTCGAGGTCTGCAAGATCGCCGGCGTTTCGCCTGACGACATCGACATGGTGCTGCACGGCACGACGGTCGCGACCAACATGGTGATCGAGCGCAAGGGCGCCGACGTCGGCATGATCACCACCCGCGGCTTCCGCGACATCCTGCACATGGCGCGCCACAAGCGGCCGCACAACTTCTCGCTGCAGTTCGACGTGCCCTGGCAATCGAAGCCGCTCGTCAAGCGGCGCAACCGGTTGGTGGTGGACGAACGCCTGCGCCCGCCGAGCGGCGAGGTCGAGATTCCGCTGGCGCTCGATCAGGTCGAGCAGGCGGCCGAGATTTTCAAGAAGCGCGGCCTCAAGGCGATCGTCATCTGCTTCCTGTACTCGTTCCTCAACAACGCGCACGAGGCGATGGCGCGTGACATCGTCAAGCGCGTGATCCCGGACGCTTACGTCTGCTGCTCGCACGAGGTCGTCAACGTCATCCGCGAATACGAGCGGTTCTCCTCGACGGCGATGAACGCCTACATCGGACCGACGACCGCGCTTTATCTCGAACGCCTCGAAGGCCGCCTGCGCGAGAATGGCGTCAAGGCGAAGGTTCGCATCATGCAGTCGAACGGCGGCATCTCGACGGTCGAGAATTCGTCGCGCCGTCCTATCGGCCTGCTGCTGTCCGGTCCGGCCGGCGGCGTGATCGGCGGCCGCTGGACTGGCGAATCCTGCAACAGCAAGAACGTCATCACCATCGACGTTGGCGGCACCTCGGCCGACATCTCGGTGATCCAGAACGGCGAGTTGCGCATCAAGAACCCGCGCGACACCGAGGTCGCCCATCTTCCGGTGCTGGTGCCGATGCTCGACATCGACGCGATCGGCGCCGGCGGCGGCTCGATCGCCTATCTCGATCCGGGCGGGGCGTTCCGCGTCGGTCCGCGTTCGGCCGGCGCTTCACCTGGGCCGGCGTGCTACGACAAGGGCGGCAAGGAGCCGGCGGTCACCGACGCGCAGGTCGTGCTCGGCCGCCTCGATCCCGAGCATTTTCTCGGCGGCGATCTGAAGATCGACCCGGCGCTCGCGCACGCGGCGGTCGAGGAGTACGTGGCTGGGCCGCTCAAGCTCACGGTCAAGGACGCCGCGCTCGGCATCCTGCGCGTCGTCAACAACAATATGGCGCTCGCGATCAACGCCAATTCGGTCGCCAAGGGCATCGACCCGCGCAACTTCACGCTGATGGGCTTCGGCGGCGCCGGCCCGCTGCACGCGACCTCGCTGGCGGATCTGATCGGCGCGAAGGACACCATCTCGCCGCTGCATCCCGGCATCACCGCCGCGATGGGCCTGCTGCTGACCGAACTGCAATATGAGTACACGCGTTCGGTGCTGGTCGTCGCCAACAAGGCGAGGCAGGCGGATTTCGACCATGTCAACAAGATCGTCGCCGAGCTGAAGGCCGAGGCGCGCGAGCAGCTTCTCGCCGACGGCGTGCCGGCGGATCATCACCGCTTCGCCGCCGTCGCCGAGTGCCGCTACGTCGGCCAGGGCTTCGAACTGCGCGCGGCGATGCCGGACGCTCCGCTCGACGCCTGGAACGTCGGCGTCGTGATCAAGAGCTTCTACGACGCCCACAAGCAGGTCTATGGCCACGCCTTCGAGGATCAGCTGGTGGAGATCATCACGCTGCGCGTGGTCGGCTCCTCGGCGACGGAGACGCTGAAATTGCCGGAACTGCCGAGGGGCGGGCGACTCAATCCTGAGGACGCGCAGCTCTACGTGCGCGACACCGTGTTCGACGACGGCAAGAGCTATCCGACGCCGCGCTTCGCCCGCGGTAAGCTGCTCGCCGACGACCTCGTCAGCGGTCCGGCGCTGATCGTCCAGCACAATTCCACGACCTTGGTCCCGCCCGGCTTTGTCGCCAGCGTGCTGTCGCACGGCGACATGCGCGTCGGGCGCGGCGCAGTCTGAAGGGGCCCGTCATGAGCGAAGGCAAACCCATGAAAATCGATCCGATCACCCTCCAGGTCGTCGGCGGCGCGTTGCACTCGATCGCCGAGCAGATGGGCAATGTGCTCTACCGCATGTCCTATTCCTCGATCATCCGCGAGAGCCAGGATCTCGGCGCGGGACTGTTCGACCGCGACTACAACACGCTCTGCGAGTCGAATTCGACGCCGATGCACATCGGCTCGCTGCCCGGCTACCTGCGCGGCATCGAGAAGACGATCGCGCTCGACGCCTGGAAGCCGGGCGACTGCGTGATCCACAATCACCCCTATTATGGCGCGAGCCATTCGCCTGATATCGCGATCGTGATGCCGGTCTTCTTCGAGGGCGAGCTCGTCGGCTTTTCCGCCAATACGGCGCATCACGTCGACATCGGATCGGCGACGCCCGGCCTCATCATCGACGTGCCGGACGTGTTCGCCGAGGGCATGTTGTTCAACGGCACGAGGCTCTACGAAGAGGGCAAGCGCAATGAGAGCCTCTGGCGCTACATCCGCGACAACACGCGCGTGCCCGGCCTGGTGATGGGCGACCTCGAGGCGCAGATCGCCTCGGCGGAGCTCGGCGTCCGGCGTTTCCAGGAACTGCTTGCGACCTATGGCAAGGACACGGTGTTCCAGGCGACGCGGCAACTGATGGATTACACCGAGGCGATGCTGCGCCGCGAGATCGCCAAGATCCCGGACGGCGACTACACCGCCGAGGGCTTCCTCGACGACGACGGCCGCAATCGCGGCAAGACGCTTCCGGTCAAGGTCACGGTGAAGAAGCGTGGCGACGGCGTCGAGGTCGACCTTACCGGCTCGTCGCCACAAACGCCGACGGCGTTCAACGTGCCTTTCGATGGATCGACCAAGGTCGCCTGCTACTTCGCCTTCCGCGCGCTGCTGCTCGACACCTACACCCACGAGGAGCACATTCCGCAGAACGAGGGCTCGTTCCGGCCGGTCAAGGTGACGGCTCCGCTCGGTTCGATCTTCAATCCGATCATGCCGGCCGCGGCGGAAGCGCGCTTCTGCCAGACGCAGCGCGTCGTCGATCTCATCATCAAGGCGTTGTCGCCCGTGCTGCCCGACCGCTGCACCGCCGGCAACGCGGCGACGCTCTCCTTCGCCGCCTTCTCCGGCGTTCGTCCGAACGGGGACTATTGGGTGTTTCTCGAAGTGAACGAAGCGGCGATGGGCGGACGGCCGAAGTCGGATGGTCCGGACACGGTCGAGGAGTTGATGCGCAACACGCGCAACAATCCGCTCGAGGATCTCGGCATGCACCTGCCGCTGATCTGCGACCGCTACGAACTGCGGGACGACGTGGCGCCCGGCGCCGGCAGGTTCCGCGGCGGCCAGGGCGTGGTCAAATCGCAGCGCTTCCTGACGCCAGGTTTCGTCACTCACGAATCCGACCGTCACGAGGACGCGCCCTGGGGCGTGTTCGGCGGCAAGTCCGGCGCGGTCGGCAAATATGAGATCTACAACGCCAAGACGCCGAACGACGTTAAGCAGTACCCGGCGAAATTCTCCGGCCTGCGCGTCGAGGAAGGCGACGTCGCTTGCTACTACTCGCCTGCGGGCGGCGGCTACGGCGATCCCCTCGAGCGGCCGGCCGAGCAGGTGCTGGAGGACGTGCTGGACGATTTCATCACGCCCGAGCATGCGCGCGAAGCCTACGGCGTCATGCTGAAGCCCGCTGACAACGGCTACCCCTGGGCGCTCGACGCCGAAGGCACGCAGAAGCTGCGCGCCTCGATGCGCGCTTAAGGGGCACGCTGTCGTTAGGTTGAACCCGACCCCTGTCGTCATCGCGAGCGAAGCGCGGCGATCCAGAGATCGGGGCGCCAGCCGATTGAGGTCGCCCACCGAACGACTCGCGACTTGCTGGCGAGGCCTCGATCGCTGGATTGCTTCGCTCCGCTCGCAAAGACGGTTCGGCGTAACTGCAGAACGCCAATCCGAGCCGCCTCGCGTCGCGACGCGAGGCGGCGCTTTTTCCCGAGGAGGACATGGGATGGGACGTATCGTCGATCTTTCGCTGCTGATCGAAGACAATATGCCGGCGCACAAGCTGTTCCAGCGTCCGATCTACACCGTGCACATGAGCCACGAGAGCGCCAAGGCGCACAACCTCGGTGTTCCCGGCGACGCGATGACGTTCCAGACCAACTTCATCGGCATGGTCGATCACGTCGGTACGCATGTCGACGCGTTCCGGCACGTCAGTCCGAACGGCCTCTCCGTTGACGAAATGCCGCTCGATCTCTTCATGGGCAAGGCCGTCTGCTTCGATCTGCGCCATATTCCCGATCTCGGCGAGATCACCGTGGCAGACATGGATGCGGCCGAGGCGAAATGCGGCGTGAAGGTCGACGGCCACATCGTTCTTTTGTGCACCGGCTTCCATAAGCGGAACTATCCCTCGCTCGACAGCGTCTGGAAGAACCCGCTGCTGACGGTCGAGGCGACGCGCTGGCTCCATACGCGCGGCTCCCGTATGCACGGCGTCGAAGGTCCGTCGACAGACAAGCCGACCGACAACATTTTCGCCCAGCATCGTCTTTGCCGCGATCTCGGCATTTCGCACTGGGAATGGCTCGTCAATCTTGAGGAGTTGCTCGGCAAGGGCGAGTTTCAGTTCTTCGGCGCGCCGATCAAATTCAAGGGCGGTTCGGGCTCGCCAGTGCGCGCGTTCGCCATCCTCAACGCATGACGGCAAAGTGTCGGTCTGACTTGGGCGCGCCGTCTGGGGCCGATCCTCGAGGCGGCGCTCGCGCAGGACATGCGCGCCTATGCGAGAGAGTGCCCCGCCGCTACGCTCTGGGCGACGACACTCTGACCGGCCGTGCGGCGCGCGGACCGCCTAAGGTTTGCAGATCGCCGGCGGCCGCAACGACGAGGCGACCGTCCTGACCGTTGCTGTGTAGCGCGAACGCGACGCGAGCGCCGCGTCGCCGCAAAAGGCGGCCCCGCTTGCGCCGCGCCGCCGCCGCCCGCTCAGAGCGCGTCGCGGATCGCTTGCAGCAGCTTCCGCCGGTCGTGGCGAGCCTTCAACGCGCCGTCCATGTCGACCGGCGTGAACTTGGCCTGGGCGTGCGGCTGAAGCTGGCCGATCAGGTCGAGGTCGGCGGAGATGACCGTGCCGATCATGAAATAGCCGCCGCCCGAGACGGCGTCGCGATGCAGCACGATCGGCTCGGTTCCGCTCGGCACTTGCACGGAGCCGTAGGGGTAGCAGGCGTCGACGATATTCGACGGGTCCGAGCCGGCGCCGAACGGCGGCTCGCGCGGCACGAATTCGAGCGGCCGCCCGCCGCGGAAGCGATAGCCGATGCGGTCCGCTTCCGGGGCGACCTTCCATGTGTCGGCGAAGAATTGCTCGTGCGCCGCCTCGGTCGTGCGATGCCAGTAGAGGCCCGGCATCATGCGAAGCTCGACCTGTTGGCCCGGCAGGCGACGCAGAGCCTCGGGCACGCTGCGTCCCTCCGCCGCGCCGGCTCCGGCGCCGATCGGCAGCACGTCGCCCGCCGCCAGCTTGCGGCCCTCGAAGCCGCCGAGCGCGCCGAGCGTATAGGTCGAGCGCGAGCCGAGCACGACGGGCGCATCGACGCCGCCGGAGATCGCGATGTAGGCGCGCGCGCCAGTTTTCAGATGGCCGAAAGAAAGCGTCTGGCCCTTGCGGACGCGGAAGGAGGTCCAGGTCGGCCGCGCCTCGCCGTCGACCTTCGGCGGCAATTCGGCGCCGGTGACGGCGACGGTCGCGTCGATGGCGAACTCAAGCTCGGGGCCCATGAAAGCAGCCTCGAGCACCGCCGCGTCCTCGGGATTGCCGACCAGCAGATTGGCCGCGCGCAACGACAGCAGATCCATCCCGCCCGAAAGGGGAATGCCGATGTGATAGTAGCCGGGACGACCGAGGTCCTGCGCGGTCGTCGATAGACCCGGCTTGAGGACTTTAATGCCCATAGAGCGCTCCCGTCAGCTTGGCGTTGGCGCCGTCGATATCGGCGTGAAAGTCGTCGAGCGAGAAATCGACGTTCGTCATTTTCGGCGCGAACTTGCCCACTTCCACGTCGGCTGAGATGGAGTCGTATTCCGCCCGGTCGATCGGCCGCCATTTGACGATGTCGCCCGGATTGAACAGACACATGAAGTCGCGCAGATATTTGATCTGCTGGTTGGGGTCGTAGATCGGCATCGGCGTGATGCCGAACATCTGGTACCCGCCGGCGCCGCGCACCGAATAGATCGCGCCGAAACATCCGCCGTGGCCGACCGTCAGCTTCGGCGTATCGGTGCGGGGGCGCAGGTATTTCGGCGATTGAATCTGCCGTTGGCGATCAACCATCTGATAGAGGAACGGCAATCCGGCGACGAAGCCGACCATGGAGACGAACCAGGGCGCGCCGGAATGAGCTTTGATGAAACCCTCGACGCCGTCGAGGTTGTTGATCTTGGCGGTGTATTCGATGTCGGTCATTTCGGGCGCCTGGTGCCGGTCGCGGAACCGCAACAGCGTCTCATGAGTCCAGGGATCGTTGTAGAGGACAGGGATCTCGAGGATGCGCGTCTTGAGCGTCGCGTGCGCGCCGCCGGTCGCAGCCTCGATCGCTTTCACTTCCTTCATCAGATCGTCGGGCGAGATCGCATCGGGATCGAACTTGATCTGGAACGACGCGTTCGCCGGGCAGATCTCGGTGACGCCGTTGATGCCCGCTTCGCGCACCGCCTTGGTGATCGACAGGCTCTTGAAGAAGGCTTCGAGCGACATTTCCTCGTCGCATTCGACGAACAGGTGCTCGTCGCCCCCGAATGAATAGCGGCTGCTCATGGGCTGCTTCCTTCCTTCGTGGCGTTCTCGCGGGCCGCGAGCCATTGCTCGAGCCATCGGGTGTGAAAGGCGCCCGCGGCGACCTCGGGGTCGTCGACGAGACGGCGATGCAGCGAGGCGGTCGTCGCGACCCCCTCGACTTTCAACTCCTCCAGCGCGCGACGCAAGCGCGACAATGCGGCCTCGCGCGTCTCGTCCCAAACGATGAGCTTGCCGAGCAGCGAATCGTAGAAAGGCGGGATCGCATAGCCGGGATAGAGCAGCGTGTCGAAGCGCACCCCAGGGCCGCCGGGCGTCTGAAGGTCAGTGACGACGCCTGGGGAGGGGCGGAAATCGAGATCCGGATCCTCGGCGTTGATGCGCACTTCGATCGCGTGCCCACGCGGCGCAATATCCGCCTGCCGCCAGGAAAGCCGCTCGCCTGAAGCGATGCGCAGCATTTCCCGTACGAGATCGACGCCGCAGATCATCTCGGTCACGGGGTGCTCGACCTGGATGCGCGTGTTCATCTCGAGAAAAAAGAACGCGCCAGTCAGATCGTCGTAGAGATATTCGAGCGTACCCGCGCCGCGGTAGCCGACCGATTTCGCCAGCGCGACCGCGGACGCGCAGAGCTTTTCGCGCACGGAAGGGCTGAGGAGGGCGGCCGGAGCCTCCTCCCAGACCTTCTGGCGCCGCCGTTGCAGCGAACATTCGCGTTCGCCGAGATGGATCGCGTCATGCCCGTCGCCGAGCACCTGCACTTCGATGTGCCGCGCGCGGCCGACGAGCTTTTCGACGTAGAGAGCGCCGTCGCCGAACGCCGCCTTGGCTTCGGCCGCCGCTTGGTCGAAGGCCGCCTCGAAAGCCTCGGACGTTTCTACGGCGCGAATGCCGCGACCGCCGCCGCCGGCCGCGGCCTTGATCATCACGGGATAGCCGATGCTGTCGGCGAGGCGGCGCGCGACGTCATGGTCGCTGAGCTTGCCTTCGGAGCCCGGGACCACCGGCACGCCGGCGGCGATCGCCGCTTCGCGGGCTGCGACCTTGTCGCCCATTCTGCGGATGGTGTCGCCGCGCGGTCCGACGAAGGTGAGGCCGGCCGCCTCCACCGCGTCGGCGAAGGCGGCGTTCTCGGAGAGAAAGCCGTAGCCGGGATGGATAGCGTCGGCGCCGGTCCGCCGCGCGGCGTCGAGGATCGCGGCGACGTTGAGATAGGATTTGGCCGCGGCGGGCGGACCAATATTCACCGCCTCGTTCGCCATGCGAACGGCGAGCGAGTCCGCGTCGGCGGCGCTGTGGACCTGAATCGTCGTCATGCCAAGCTCGCGCGCCGCGCGCTGGACGCGCACGGCGATTTCGCCGCGATTGGCGATCAGCAGGCGTTTGATCGCCATGCTTACTCGACCTCGAGCAGCGGCTGGGCCGACATGACTGGGTCTTCGTCGTCGGCGAGGAAGCGCACGACCTTCCCCGCGGCGTCGGCGTGGACTTCGATGAAGGACTTCATCACTTCGACGAGGCCGACGACGTCGCCCACGGCGACCGCGTCTCCCTCGGACTTGAACGGCGGCTTGTCGGGCGCGGGCTTGCGGTAAAACGTTCCGGGCACTGGAGAAAGGATCTGCGTCGACATGGGTCCCCCCTGGGAAAATCAGATTTACGCTTGGCGCGGCACGGCCGCCCGAACCGCCGCCGCTATGGCGGTGGCGTTGGGCGTGTCGGAATGCACGCAGATGGTCTCGGCGCCCACCCGCACGTCGCGGCCGCCGACGCTCGCGACCTTGCCTTCCGCAATCGCGCGCCGGCACTTGGCGGCGGCGGCTTCCGGGTCCTTCGCGTCGTGCTCGCGCGTGATGATGAGCCGGCCATCGTCGTCGTAGTCGAGATCGGCGTAGAATTCCGCCATGAAGCGGCGCCCGCGCGCGGGATAGATCGTTTCATGCAACGTGCCGAGCATGCCGACCAGCGGGACGTCGAACACCTCGGCCGCGTCGCAGACCGCGTGGGCGATCGCTTCGTCGCGCGCCGCCATCCCATAGAGGGAGCCATGCGGCTTGATGTGATTGAGCGTCATGCTCTCGGCCTCGAGGAAGCCCTTCAGCGCGCCGATCTGATAGATCAGGCAGTTCGCGAGCTCCTCGCGGCCGATCTTCATCTCGCGGCGGCCGAAACCCTGGAGATCCGGCAGAGAGGGATGTGCGCCGACCTTCACGCCGTGCGTCTTGGCCAGCTTCACTGTCGCCCGCATATGGTTGAAGTCGGAAGCGTGGAAGCCGCAGGCGACGTTGGCGATGTCGATCAGCGGCATCAGCCCGGCGTCGTCGCCGAGCCGGTAGAGGCCGAACAATTCGCCCATATCGCAGTTGATCGTCGTCACCCCGCTCCCCCCAGCCGTTCTCATCGCAAAGTTGCGCAATGCAGCTACTATTGTAAAATAGCAAAAACTATAAATGTCTATCGGAAAAAACGATTTTGGACATCTCGCTGCGCCAGTTCCGCTATTTCCTCGCGACTGCGGAAGCCGGCCAGGTCAGCCAGGCCGCAGTGAGCCTCAACGTCTCGCAATCGACCGTGACGGCGGCGCTCCAACAACTTGAGGCGACGCTCGGCGTCGGGCTGTTCCGGCGTTCGCCGGCAGGCATGGAGCTTACGGTGGAGGGCGCGCGCTTTCTCTCGCACGCGCGCGAGGTGATGGCGGCAGTCGGCGCCGCCAAGCGCGCGCAGCTAACGGAGACGACCTCCGTCAAGGGTACGATCCGCGTCGGCCTAACCTACACAGTCGCGGGCTACTTCCTGCCCCGCCACTATTCGCGCTTTGTGCGCAACTATCCTGATGTCGGGGTGCAACTGTTCGAACTCCCGCGCGCGGCGATCGAGAAAGGCCTGAAGGACCGCACGCTCGACATCGCCGTCATGCTCGTTTCGAACCTCAAGGACCGCGTGGCCATCGCCTCGGAGACGCTGCTGCGCTCGCGCCGACGTCTGTGGCTGCCGGCCGACCACTCCATGCTGCAGGCCGAGCGGATCGATCTTGCCGAGGTTTCCCAGACCCCGTACATCATGCTGTCGGTCGACGAGGCGCATCAAACAGCCTCGCGCTATTGGGAGCCTGCAGGGTTCCAGCCGAACGTCATCTTCACCACCTCCTCGGTGGAGGCTGTGCGCAGCATGGTCGCCGACGGGCTTGGCGTGACCATTCTCTCCGACATGGTCTATCGGCCATGGTCGCTCGAGGGGCAGCGTATCGAGCGCCGGGACGTTGCGACGGCGATCCCGACGATGGACGTCGGACTTGCCTGGCGGCAGTCGGAGCCGTTGGTTCCGGCTGCGCGCGCCTTTGCGAATTTCCTGGCGCTTTCGGTCAGCGGCGCGGCCTGAGGACGCGCCGAGGTCAGGCGAATCGGGCGCGATCGCGGTCCAATCGGGGCGCGCCCCGTTGGGCCAACTTGTCGCGCGCCGTTCGCGTGTGGCGCGTCTCGCGCGCCGGGGTCTCAGTGCAGAAACTGGCCGCCGTTGACGTGGATGTTCTGGCCGGTGATGTAACCGCTCATCGATGACGAGGCGAGGAAGAGGAAAGCGCCGACGCATTCCTCGGGCGTGCCGACGCGTCCGAGCGGGACGGCCTTGCGCATCGCCTCCATGCGCTCCGGCGGCGTCGCGGCGTGGAAGGGCGTCGCGATCACTCCTGGCGAGATCGTGTTGACGCGAATGCCCTTCGCAGCGAGATCGCGCGCGAGATGCTTGGTCAGGTTGTGGATGAACGCCTTCGACGAGGCGTAGACCGCAGACCCGGGGCCGCCGCCGTCAGCGCCCGCGATCGAGCCGACGTTGATGATCGCTCCGCCCGGCTGACGCTCGAGGTAGGGAACCGCCGCCTGAGTGGCGGCGATCACAGACCGCACGTTGAGGTCAAACACCTCGTCGATCAGAGCGTCGTCGACCTCGTCGAACGGCGCGCGTCGAACCAAAGAGCCGGCGTTGTTGATGAGGACGTCGAGACCGCCGAGCGACTTGGTCGCCGCTTCGACGACGCGCTTGGCGACCCCGCGCTCGGTCAAATCGCCCTGAACGAGCACCGCTTTGCCGCCGGACGCGACGATCGAGTCGACGAGCGCCTCGGCCTGCGCCTGGCTGCGATTGTAATGAAGCGCGAGCGACGCGCCCCGGGCGGCAAAGGCCCGTGCGACCGCCTCGCCGATCCCCGTGCTCGCGCCTGTGATCAAAACGCGCTTTGTCCGCAGGTCGTCCATGTGCAGTGAGTCCTTTTGTTCACCTCTGAATGAGGATATTGTATGATCAAATACCTTGCAAGTGGGCCGACCCCTTGATGACGATTTTTGAGAATCTCGGAAGCAACAGCCTGAAAATTCATCTCCGGGTCGGCGATCAGCTTGGCCTCGCGGTGGTGCGCGGCGATTTTCCCGCGGGAAGCGTGCTGCCGCCCGAGGTCAAGCTCTGCGAGATGCTCGGCGTCAGCCGAACCGCGATGCGCGAGGCGATCCGGGGCCTGATCGCCAAGGGGCTCATCGATTCCCGCCCGAAGATCGGGACGCGCGTGCGTGATCCCGAATATTGGAGCCACCTCGACCCCGACGTCCTGCGCTGGCGGCTCGAGGTGTCCGACACCGAATCCTACTTGCGCAAAATGTTTCAGCTCCGGCGCGCCGCGGAGCCGGCCGCCGCCGCGATCGCCGCGGAAAACGCCGATCTTGACGACCGCCAGCGCATCCAGGCGGACTTCCAGGCGATGGTCGACGCGGGCGACGACAATGCGCTTTGGGTGGAGGCGGACCTCGCCTTTCACAAGTCGATCTATCTCGCGACGCACAACGAATTTTTCTGGCCGATCGGCCAATTGTTCAGTCTTGCGCTGAGGGAGATGTTCCGCATCGCGGCGCTCGGCTCGCACCGTCCGCGCGCCATTGTCGAGCACGGCGACCTTCTCCGCGCGATCCTCGAGCGAAAGCCGGAGATGGCGCGCACCGCGGCGCTGACGCTGCTCGGAAACGCGGCGAGCGACATCCGCCTCATTCGAGCCCAGGAGATCGATCATTAGACCGTCCGCCGCGTTGACTCATCTTCGGCCTATGGTATGAGTTATAGAAGGCTCAAGACGAGGCTGCGGGTGCGTCGCGCATCCGCGTCGAGGGTTATTGGGGTAGGGAACGGAACGAAGAGGGAGCTGACATGACCAAGGCTAGATTGGGGTTGGGGGTGTTTTTGAGCGTCTCGGTCGCCGTGCTGGCGGCTCCGGCGCTCGCCAAGGCGCCCACCATCTGCGTGGTGCATAACAATGCCGACCATCCGTCCATCACGGCGCTCGTCAACGGAATGAATGACGAGGCCGCGATCTACGGCGCGAAGGTGACCTATTTTGACCCGGCATATGATCCCGTGAAGCAAGTCTCGATGATCGAGGATTGCATCGCGAGCAAGGCGGACGTCATCGCCGTCAACGCTGTCGATCCGGCCGCGGTGGTGCCGGCAATTCAGAAGGCCAAGGAGGCCGGTATCCCGGTCTTGATGCAGAACGCCGATACGACGCCGGAAGGTCACGCCTTTACCGAGGCGTTCATCGGCAGCCAGAGTTTCGATCAGGGCTATGCGGTCGGGCAGATGATCGTGAAGGCGCTCCACGGCGCGGGGAACATGGTGGTCATCACAGGGAAGGCTGGCCAGATCGATACCGTCCAGCGATCGGCGGGAATGAAGGCGGCATTCAAGAATGCCAATGCGAAAATCAACATTCTGGCCGAGCAACCCGCCGATTGGAGCAAGGACAAAGCGCTTACGGTCATGCAGGACATGCTGACCCGCTTCCCCAAGATCGACGCTGTCTTTGGTCACGACGACCCGACGGCCCTCGGCGCGCTGGAGGCGATCAAGGCGCAAGGCCTCGAAGGCAAGATCAAAGTCTTTGGCGTGAACGGCAATAAGGAAGCCTGTGCGGCGGTGAAGAGCGGTGAAATGAGCGGCACCGCGCTGCAGCTAAGCTACCTCATCGGCGTCTACACGGTCCGCGCCGCCTATGACCTGACGAACGGCCGGCTGATCCCCAAGACGATCCTGGCTCCGACTGCTCCGGTAACGGCTGAGAACGTGGACAAGTGGAGTTCCCAGTGCTGGTGACGCAGTCGGCGATGTAGGCGGAGGGGCCGAAGAATGACTGGGGCAAACGAGAACGCCCAAATTTCCGATGGCCTTTCCGGCGCTGCGTCCTCCGTCGGTGGCGGGGGGCGCAGCAGATGGTTAGAGGTGTTTAGAAGCTACTCGGTCCTTCTTCTGCTGCTGGCGTTGATACTCGCCGGCAGCCTGTTGTCGGACGTATTTCTTACGCCGCGCAATCTGCTGAACATCTTGTGGGCGGTCTCCCTGCTGGGGATTGTGGCGGTCGGACAGACGATCCTCATGTTGACGGCCCGCTTCGACATGTCGGTTGCGAGCGTCGTCGGGTTCGCGGGCATTGTCACCGTCCTCGCCCAGATCCACGGCTTCGATCTCTATTCCTCGATCGCCGCGGGGCTGATTGCGGGAGCGCTGGTGGGGCTGGGGAATGGCCTGATTGTGTTGGCGACTGGCGCAAGCCCATTTCTCGTCACGCTCGGCACCAACCTGCTCGTCTACTCGCTCGCGCTCTCGCTCACGCATTCCAAGACGCAATACGCGACCATCCCAGCGTTCAACGCGATCGGCCGAGGCCAGTTCTTCGGATTCTTCCACTATTCGGTGGTCATTTTTCTGGCGCTCGCATTTTGTCTCGAGGTGGTCCTCCGCCATACGATCTTCGGCCGGACGATCTACGCGGTCGGTCTCAACGAGGTTGCAGGCCGCTTGTCGGGGCTGCGCACCCAGACGGCGAAACTCAGCGCCTTCATCTTATGCAGCGTTCTCGCCGCGCTTGCCGGCATCATCATGACTTCGCGTCTGAACAGCACGGTGGCCAACGCGGGCTTCGGCATGGAGTTCGACTCGATCATCGCGGCTGTGCTTGGCGGCACGAGCCTCGTTGGAGGTCACGGCGGCACGATGCGGACGATCGCAGGCGTCGTCGTCCTGGGAGTGATCAACAATCTGCTGGTCCTCCTCAATGTCCCCTCGGAAGCGCAGCAGATCGCCAAGGGGATCGTTTTTCTCATCGTCGTCTGGGCCGATAGCGCCCTGCGCCGAAACTGAATCGGCGGGGAGCCATGTCTCGCTTTGCCCGAATTATCGAGCGACATAGCGCCGCTGTGCTGTTGCTCTGCGTCCTGGTCGCCTTCGGCGTCGCCCGCCCGGCGACCTTCCTCAGCCAGGCCAATCTTGAAAATATCGCCCGCCAGATCTCGCTCGACGCGCCGATGGTGTTTGGCCAAGTGGTGGTCTTGATCGCCGGCGGCATCGACATTTCCGTCGGGGCCAACATGGCTATGGCCGCTGCCCTGACGATCGGCCTGCAGCAATTCGGAACGCCAGCGGCAGTCCTCGGCGCGCTGGTATTTGGTTTGGGCGCCGGGCTGGGCAACGGCTTGATGGTCACGCGAGGAAAGATAGTGGCCTTCGTCGCGACCCTGGGCACGATGAGCGTCGTGAACGGTCTGGTTTTGACCTACACCGGCCAGCAGTCGCTTTCCGGGCACGATCCAGGCTTCACATGGTGGGGCGGCGGCCAGATTGGTCCGATTCCGGTTCCCCTTGTCGTCGTGCTGGCGTTGTTGCTCGGTCTCTACATACTGCTCGAATACACGCGCTATGGGCGCGACTTGTATGCGATCGGCGGCAATCGAGAAGCCGCCTTCCTTGGCGGCGTATCGGTCGACAGGGGCCTGCTTCTGGCCTTCGCAATCAGCGGCCTTATGTCGGCAGTCGCTGGCGTTCTCGTTGCGTCGCGGTTGAATTCAGCCTCGGCGCAGTTGGGCGGCGATGCGTCCCTGATGTCGATCTCCGCCGCCTTGATCGGAGGAGCCAGCCTCTTGGGCGGCAAGGGCCGTATCGCAGCGGCCTTCCTGGGCGTGCTCGCGCTGGGCATGCTCAACAATGGGATGAACCTGTTGGGTGTGCCGACCTACACCCAGATCGCCGTTCGCGCACTGATCCTGATCGCGATCGTCGCGATCGACGCTTTGGGCACAACGCTGCGGCGTCGCGGCGGCGCGTCACCACGGTTCGTTGATTAAGTACTTGCGCACGGAGAAGCATCAATGGCCAGGATCGTCCGCATCGCCACGACGTCCCTTGCGACGCTCGAGAATTATTCGCCGCCCTACAATCTCAGCCACCCTGATCCTCGGGCGACATTCGAGCGAGGGCTTTGCCTGATCGACGCGGCGGGCGCGCAGCGGGCGGATATCGTCTGCCTGCCGGAGACCTTCATGGCGTCCGGCCTGCCGGCTTCGCACATCGCCGAACTGGCCGAACCCGCAGACGGTCCGTCTTTCCAGGCGCTGTCGGAGCGAGCCAAGCGCTTCGGCATTTACGTTGTCGCCGGCATGTTTGTGAGGACGGCGACCGGCGTTGAAAACATCGCTGTGCTGATTGGCCGCGACGGTAAGCTGATTGGTTCCTATTCGAAGAACCATCCGACGGAAGGAGAGATCGCCGGCGGCATCACCCCCGGATCTCGCGCCGCGGTCTATCAGACCGACATCGGACGCGTCGGGTTGGCCATTTGCTTCGATCTCAACTGGCCTGAGCTCTGGCAGAACATGGCCAAACAGGGCGCCGACATCGTCTGCTGGATTTCGGCCTACGAGGGAGGATTTCCGCTCCAGGCCTACGCCTGGCTGCACAAGCTGACTGTCGTGAGTTCTGTCCAGTCCTATCAGGCCAAGATCATCGATCGCATGGGACGCGTTCTGACCGAGACGAGCCGCTGGGGCAGGTTGGTCAGTGCGGACCTCGACATGCACAAGGGATGGTTCCACACGGACGGGCAAGCCGAGAAAATCGTCGCCGTACAGACCCGCTACGGCGAGCGGGTCAGGGTCGAGACCTACGGGCAGGAGCACATGTTCTCGATCGAGAGCCGCGATCCGACGCTCGATGTTCGCGAGGTCGTCGACGCGCTGGGTCTCGTCAACTACGACGACTATATTTCTCGTTGTACGGCGGCGCAGGAGAGGGGGCGGATCGATCCGCCGGTGTTCGCGGGCCGGGTCACGGGGCCGGGCGAATGACCGAACCCATCTTGCGCTTGGACGACATCTCGAAGAGTTTCCCTGGCGTTCGCGCCCTATCGGGGGTTCACCTCGATCTGTACGCGGGCGAAGTGCACGCGCTCATGGGCGAAAACGGCGCCGGAAAGTCGACGCTGATAAAGATTCTGTGCGGCGTCCAGCCGCCCGACGCTGGCGCAATCATCATCGAAGGTCGCCCGGTGTCGATCGGAAGCCCGACGGCGGCCCATCACCTCGGCATAAGTCCGGTGCATCAGGAGTTGCATCTCGAGCCGCACCTGAGCGTCGCCGAGAACATCTACCTCGGGCGGCAGCCGACCAATCGCCTCGGCCTGATCGATCGTCGAAAGATGCATACGGATGCGCGCCGGATTCTCGATGAGTTGGGCGTGTCGCTCGACTCGTCCGCCATCGTCGGCGCGTTGTCGATCGCAGAGCGTCAGGTCGTCGCCATCGCCCGCGCCGTCTCCACCAACGCGCGGATCATGATATTCGATGAGCCGACGTCGTCCCTGACGCGCCGCGAGTCCGAACTTCTCATACAGATGATCCGCCGCCTGAAAAACCAGGGCGTCGGGGTCATCTATGTGTCGCATCGGATGGAGGAGATATTCGACCTGTGCGACCGGGTTACCGTATTTCGTGACGGAAGGTACGTTGCGACCCGCAATGTCGCCGACACCTCGATGGGCGAGTTGGTCCACATGATCGTGGGGCGCCATATCGAGGCGAGCGCGCCGCGCGCGTCGACGAGGCATGGGCCGGTCGTTCTCGACGTGCGCGCGCTTTGCAAGAAAGGGTTGCTGAAGGATATCAGTTTTTCGCTTCGGCGCGGTGAGATTGTCGGACTCTCCGGTCTCGTCGGAGCGGGGCGAACGGAGCTTGCCCGCGTCCTGTTCGGCGACATCACGCCGGACAGCGGAGAGATTCTCATCGACGGCGTCGCCGTGAACGGTCGATCTCCGCGCGATGCAATCGCGTCCGGAATTGGGCTGGTTCCGGAAGACCGCAAAGAGCAGGGCCTTGTTCTCGATCTCTCCGTCATGTCGAATATCGGCATGCCGGTGTTGGCTGGTCTTGGACGGTTTGGCGTCGTGAACGGGCGTCGCGAGCGCGAACTGGCCAATCGCTATGTCCGGGACCTGAAAATCCGCACACCGAGTGTCGACCAGAAGGTCAAGTATCTGAGCGGCGGCAATCAGCAGCGCGTCGTCATCTCCAAGTGGCTGTCCGCCCAGCCAAAGATACTGATCGTCGACGAGCCGACGCGCGGCGTCGACATCGGGGCGAAATCCGAGCTGCACGCCCTGCTTCGCGAACTCGCATCGGCGGGCATGGCGATTCTCATGATCTCGTCCGATATGCCGGAGGTGCTTGCAGTCAGCGATCGCATTCTGGTGATGCACGAAGGCCGCGTGGCGGGAGAGCTTCCGGCGTCCGAGGCGACCCAGGAGGCCATCATGAACTATGCGATGGGTCTGAACAGGGGCGCCGCCTAGAGCCCCTGCTCAGCAACAGTCGGGGCATATTTGCCGAATGATGCTTTGGCTTGAAGCTGCGGCCTTGGGAGAGCAGCCAAAATGGAGGCGAGAGCCTTGACGTCGTGCAATTACTGTCAGCCCAAATCGGAAACCGTACTTTGGCAAGGAACGCGCTGCCGCGTGATCTTGGCGGATGAGCCCGGTTTCACCTGCTGGTGCCGTGTGGTCTGGCAGGATCACGTGCGGGAGCTTAGCGATCTCGACGACAAACAGCGCGACTACGTCATGAGCGTCGTGGCTGCGCTGGAGCGCATCCTCATCGCGGAACTCAAGCCGGTGAAGATGAATCTCGCGGCGTTAGGCACAGCGTCGCCGCACCTGCACTTTCACATGATTCCGCGTTTTGAGCATGACGCGACCTTTCCTGAGCCGGTCTGGACGGAGCGGCGCCATCGCGATGTACAGCCAGATGCGCAGGGCCTTGCCGTTCGGCTGAGGGCTGCCCTGACCGCTGCGCTCGGCGCACAATCGTCGTGATCACGGACGAGAGCATGCTGTCGTCAGATTGAACCGTACCCCTGTCGTCATCGCGAGCGAAGCGCGGCGATCCAGAGAACGAGGCGTGGGCCGATTGAGGCGCCCACGGAGCGACTCGCGACTTGCTGGCGAGACCTCGATCGATGGATTGCTGCGCTCCGCTCGCAATGACGGTTCCACGTAACCGCGGAACGCGTTGGCGAAGACGGCGGTCAGCTCTCGACGATAGCCCTCAGGAGATGCGGCGCGAGGGGGTTCTGCGTCGCCGCTTTCGAGGTGAGGTCGAAGGTTGAGACGGTGATCCACGCTTTGCCGAGGAAGCTCTTCTTCTGGAACGCGGCGGCCAGATGCAGCCAGCCGACCGCGACGCCGGCATCCACCAGGCCTTGAAACGCGGTCGAGGGAAAACCCGTGACGACATGGTTCGGGGTGAGGCCGATCCAGTGCTCGTCCAGCATCGGCCCGTTCGGCAGCGCCGACCACGGTCCATCCATTCGCCGCCAGGTGAAGGCGCCCATCCATTGGCCGTCCCAAGGCGCGCCGTCGCGGCGACGCAAGAGCATTTGCGGGAAGTTGTGCCGATCATTCTGAGGCAAATCGCGATCGGGGTCGGTCAGCGCGTCGTCGGAATTGGCGAGCAGCACGACTTTGCGTCCTGCCAGAAGCGCCTCGCGCACCGGAGTCGTCAGCCGTGTCGCCAGCAGGGCGTCGGCCTGGCTCGCCTCGGCTGAGCGCTTTGGCCAGCCGAGCGCTTCGAGCGCTTCCGCCGCGCGCTCGTCCGCGGGAAAGAGCGAGGGCGGCGAGCCGCTCAAGGGCGGGACGACGCAGAATTCGAGCGCATTGCGCGACAGCACACGTCCCCTGGCGTCGCGCGCTTCGAGCGTGAGCGGCATGACCTCGACGGCGTCGCGGGAAGGCGTGGCGAGCGCCAGGGAAGCAGGCTCAGCGCCGAGCGCAAGCGTCCCCCGCGCCTCACCGAACGCCCAGGCCAGCGTCGCGCCGGGGGGCGCGTCGGCGGTCCCCGCGAGCCGCACCGTTACCTCAAAAGTCTCGCCCGCTCGAACGGCGGTGCGCGCCGCGCGCGCGATGACGAGCCAGGGCTGTTGCAGCGCCGCGAGGCGCGAGGCGAAGGCGCGCGGACGGTTGCGCACGTCCATCAGGCCATTCGATTCCCACTGCGCGTCGTTGAGCTCCGTGATCACGTAGCCCGAGATCGGACGCTCCCAGCGCAAGGTCTCGATCTGGAACTTGAGCGCGCGATACTGGAAAGCCTGCGCCGCGTCGACGAATCCGTCGACGTCGCCGAAGATCGGCGCAAGCGCGGCGTCGCGGAAACGCGTTGCGATCCCGTGCGGATAGGCCGCGCCCAGATTCCAGTCGTGGCCGCTCTCGAACCACCAGGGCTCGCCGCCGTCCTCTTCCAGAATCTCGTTTGGGTGCGGCAAGCCCCAGACGCCGAACTCGGAGCAGATCAGCGGCTCGTCGCCGCGTTTGACGGCGTCGCCGTGCTGCGACCAGGCGAAGGCGGCGCGCTGAGCGAAGGCGCGGGTCGTCGCGGCGAAAGCCGAGTTCTGATGAGGAAATCCATTGTACCAGTGAAAATCCTCGATGTCGGTCTTCATGTGGTAGTTGCGCGGGAAGCAGGGCGAGTTGTCGACAAGCAGGCCATTCGGGATGAGCGGCTTCATGGCGTCGAACAGATCGACAAGCCAGCGCCGGTCGTCCGGATTGTCGTCGAGTTCGACGCCCCAGCCTTCGTTGAAAAGCGTCCAGATGCAGATCGAGGGATGGAAGCCGTGGGTCGCCACGCTCCGCCGGAAGACGCGAGCGACCGTTTCGCGCGTCTCGGGCGCAAGGAAACCCATGTAGGGCATATCCAGCCAGACGATCAGGCCGAGACGGTCGGCCAGATCGAAATACGCTCGGTCGGGAATCTTCACATGGCAGCGAAGGGCGTTGAGGCCCATCGCTTTGGCGTTGCGAAAGCGCTGCTCGACTCCGGAACCGTTCGGCGGCCAGTTGGCGTCTTCGGTCCAGTCCTGATCGAGCGCCCCGAACAGGAAGAAGGGTTCACCGTTGAGAAAGAGGCGGCCGTCCTTGGCCTCGAAACGTCGAAAGCCGATCATGCGCCGGACCGCATCGCAGGGCGCGCCGTCGCGGAGAAGTTCGACGGTGAGATCGTAGAGATTTGGCGCGTCGGGCGACCAAGCTTCCGGCTGTTCGACCGTCAACGACGCCTCGAACTCCGGTGAGGCGATCGGCTCCGCGCTCCGGGCGGCGATCCGCCCTTGATGCGTGAGTGTCAGCCGCAAGGAGGCGGAAGCGGCTTCGGCGAGCGCGCCGCGCACCGTCACCGTCCCGTTTGCGAGGTCGTAGGACGCCTCCACGGTGAGAGAGGCGAGATGCAGCGGATCGCGCGCTTCGAGACGGGCCGGCTTCCAGATCCCGCCCTGTACGCCGTACCAGTCCTGCTTGGCGGCGAGCGAGCGGCTGAACCGGCCGCCATTGCGGTCGTCCGGCAGGTGCGCGTCGACGCCGAGGTCGAAGGCGGTCTTGCCGTCGAGGGCGGCGGTCAGATCGACCTCGAACGTCGTCCAGCCGTCGCCGTGCGAGGCGACAGGCGCGCCGTCGACGAAGACTTCGCTTTCGTGGAAGACGCCTTCGAGCACGAGCACGATCCGCTTGCCGGCCCAATCGGCCGGGATCTCCACCCTGCGGCGGTACCGACCGATCCCATGCGCGTTGCGAAGCTCGGGGAACTGGCTTTGCCAGACGCCGGGCGAGCGGATCTGGCGGTCCGCGCCGGACAAGCGTGCGGCCGGGCCCTCGAAGGCGAAGTCCCACAAGCCGTCGAGGAGGAGGGTCGGGCGCGCGCCGGCGCTCGGGGAGGCAGATTCAGTCAAGGCTTGGCTCCGGACGGGAAGACCTTCGCGGAAAGCGAAGAAACACGGGCGATTGCGAAACCATCCGAAATGCTGATACAGCTTTTGGAAGGAGGCGGCTCGCCGGGGAATGTCGCGCAATTTTCTGATGATTGACCCCGAGGAGCGTCCCGAGGTCCTGCACGGCCTGGCTTCGCCCTTGCGGGCGAGGATCCTGCGGCTGCTGCATCGTCGGCCCGGCGTCAACGTCAACGACATTTGCGCCGCGCTCGGACTTCCCCAGTCGACCGTGTCCTCGAACCTGCAGGTCCTCGAGGACGCCGGCCTCATCCGCACCGAGACTCAGAAGGGCCGGAAGGGCAACCAGAAGCTGTGCTTCAGCGAATATGACGAAGTCCTCGTCCTGATCCGCGATGATCTCACCGGCGCGCAGGCCAACGCCATCGAAGTGGCGATGCCGATCGGCCTCTACACGAGCTGCGAGGTCACCGCGCCGTGCGGCCTTTGCTCCCCTCAGGGAATCATCGGCCTGCTCGATGTGCCCGGGTCCTTCCTCAATCCGGACCGGATGAACGCGGGGCTCATGTGGTTCACCCGCGGCTTCGTCGAATATCAATTCCCGAACAATGCGCGGCTCGTCGCCAAGACCGTCTCGGCGCTCGAATTCTCTTTGGAGCTCTCGTCCGAAGTGCCGGGGACCTCGGCCGACTGGCCCTCCGACATCACGGTCTCGATCAACGGCCGGGAGATCGGCGTCTGGACCAGCCCCGGCGATTTCGGCGACAAGCGCGGCGTCTATACGCCCGACTGGTGGAAGCTGAAGGGAAGCCAGTACGGCAAGCTGAAGAGCTGGCGCGTGACCGCCGAGGGCTCCTATATCGACGGGGTGAAGATCTCGCCGCTGACGATCCGCGATCTCGATATTTCGGCTCACCATTCGATCCGGCTCAGGGTCGAGGTGAAGGAAAGCGCGCGTCATCCCGGCGGCATCAACATTTTTGGCCGCGGCTTCGGCAACTACGACCAGGACATCGTCCTGCGACTTGCGACGGAAGACTAGCGCGTTTCGCTTTTTGGCTGACGCAGCGCTGCTGTCACCCCCGCGAAAGCGAGGGTCCGGACAAACGCCGCAGGCCTTCGCCCTTCGACCCCTGGATGCCCGCTTTCGCGGGCATGACAAGGGCCCTGGCTGGGTAATCCCGGGAAAGAGAGCCGGCGTGGACCAGAAAGCAAAGCGCTCAAAGGCGTCGCCGCGCGCCGTGCAGCCGGAGGTCGTCACAGGGCTGAACCGGACGCCCCGAAGAGATGGGCGTGGCGCTCGTCGATCTTGAGGCCGAGCGCGTCGCCGGGCCTCGCGACCAGCTCCCCCTTGCCCTCGATGATCAACTGCCCGGCGGGCGTGTCCACATAGAGGATCGTCGCATTGCCGAGGTGTTCGACGATCGCAACCTTTCCCGGAAAGGAAGCCGAAGCGTCGTCGGGCGGCACGACGAAAAAATGCTCCGGCCGGACGCCGAGCTCCGCCCCGCCGCTCGCGCCTTCGCCATTGATCAGCCGGACCGCGGCGCTCCGGCCGCCGGGCAGGGAAACGTTCGCCGAGGCGCCGTTTACGTCCGCTATCTCGACGGGAATGAAATTCATGCTCGGCGAGCCGATGAAGGCGGCGACGAATTTGTTGGCCGGCGAATTGTAGAGCTCGAGCGGCGAGCCGACCTGCGAAATTGTCCCCTTGTCGAGCACCACGATTTTGTCGGCGAGGGTCATCGCCTCGGTCTGGTCGTGGGTGACGTAGATCATGGTTGCGGCGAGATCGGCGTGAAGTTTCGCCAGTTCGAGGCGCATCTGCACGCGCAGCTTCGCGTCGAGATTGGAGAGCGGCTCGTCGAACAGAAACACGGCGGGCTTGCGCACCAGCGCGCGGCCGATCGCAACGCGCTGGCGCTGTCCGCCGGAAAGCTCGGCGGGCCGCCGGTCGAGATAATCGTCGAGCTGGAGGATGCGCGCGACCTCTCTCGTCCGTTGCTCCTGCGCCTTGCGCGGCGCCCCCGCGATCGACATCGAGAAGGCGATGTTCTGCCTGACCGTCATATGCGGATAGAGCGCGTAGGACTGGAACACCATCGCAATGCGCCGCTGCGCCGGCGGCGTTTGCGTAACGTCCGCGCCGTCGATGAAGCACCGGCCCGCAGTGATCTTCTCGAGGCCGGCGATCATGCGCAGCAGCGTCGACTTGCCGCAGCCCGACGGGCCAAGCAATGCGGTGAACGAGCCCTTTGCGACGCTAAGGCTCAGATCCGGAATCGCGGTCACCGAACCGTAGCGCTTGGTGACGTGGTTCAGTTCGACATGCGGCGTGTCGGCGTGGAGGGCGGCTGTGGTCACGTTCGTCATCCCTTGATGCCCGCCGACAACATGATCGCCTGCGTCACGCGACGCTGGAAGATGAGGTAAAGGATCGCGACGGGAAGCGCCGCGAGCATGGCGACCGCGAGGTCGCGGCCATAAGAGACGCCGAAAGCGTCATGCACCTGCGTGATGCCGACGGTGATGTTCATCTTGTCCTCTTCCGTCACAGCGAGGAAGGGCCAGATGAAGAGGTTCCAGGCGACGATGAAGGTGATGATGGCGAGCGCGGTCGTGACGCCCCAGTTCATCGGCAGATAGATGCGAAAGAGCAACTGGAATTCGCTGGCGCCGTCGATCGCGGCGGCTTCGCGGAAGTCCTTGGGCACCGAGTCGAAGAACTGCTTGTAGATGATGATCGTAACCGGCGCGATGAGCTGCGGGGCGATAACGCCGGCCCATGTGTTGATCCAATGGAACTGACTCATCAGCTCGAAATGGGCGACGATCAGCGCCGGAATCGGGACCATGAAGCTCGCCAGGATTAGCCACCAGAAGAGCTTTCGGCCGGGAAACTCGAGCTGCGAGATCGCATAGCCCGCGGACGCTCCCATCCCCACCACGATGACGGTGACCGCGGCCGACGTGACGAGCGAATTGACGTACCAGAGACCGATTTTCGTCGAGGTCAGCACATGCGCATAGTTCTCGACAGTGAAGTGCTTGGGCCAGAGCTCGACGCCCGGGCGCACGATGTCGGGCTCCGGCTTAAAGGTGGTGATGAGGCCCCAATAGAGCGGGAAAGCCCAGAACACCGCGCCGAGCAGCGTGGCTATGGTCGCGACGAGGCCGACGAGGTTGAGGCGCCTGATCCTCGCGAGGCGCTCGCGGCCCGCCGCGAAAACCTGGTCGCCGATTTCCGTTGCGGCCGTCATCGGGTGTCTCGCACGCGCAGGAGTTGGAACTGCAGCACCGACACCACGACGATCAGCACGAAGAGCACCGTCGACGCCGCGGCGGCGAGGCCGCCCCGATTCATCTGGAAGGCCTGCTTGAGGATGTATTGCACCATCACCATCGTCGCGTCGGTGCGAACGTTGTTGGCGAACAGATAGACCTGATCGAAGATCTTGAGTTGCAGGATGAGCTGGATCGTCATCACCAGCACGGTGATCGGCCAGATCAGCGGCCAAGTGATCCTTCGGAACTGCGCCCAGGCCCCGGCGCCGTCGAGCTCGGCGGCCTCGTAGATCTCGCGTGAGATGTTGCGAAGGCCGGCTATGAACAAGAGCACATTGAAGCCGATCAGCCACCAGATCGTCACGAAGGCCACGACCGGCATGAAGAGCGGCAGCGTGCGGAACACCGAGAGATGGTGGCCGCCCGTGAAGGGCGCGAAGACGGTCTGCGCGATGCCGAAATCCTTGTCGAGGATCCAGCTCCAGATACGGTAGACGACCGAGACGGGGAGGATGTAGGGCAGGAAGAAGGCTGCGAGCACGAGGCTCTGGAGCCAGCCGGTCAGCCGGTTGACGGCGATGGCGACGACGAGCGCGAGCAGCGTGCTCGGAACGACGCTGAGAATCACGAAATAGGCCGTGTTCCAGATCGCGGTCCAGAACAGCCGGTCAGACCACAGGCGCTCAAAGTTCTTGAAGCCGACCCAATCGCCGGGGCCGATCAGCGGCGCATTGGTGAAGGCGAGAACGAAAATCTTGGCCGAGGGATAGATGAACAGCACGCCGTAGATGATGATGAAGGGCGCCATCAGCGCATAGGCGACTAGAATTTCGTTGCTCCGACCGCGGATCATCGGACGAAACCTCCCTTCGAGGGGGATTGCCGGCCGTCGCCTCTTGACGGGCGATGCGGCCGGCTTCTGGAGTGCTGCGCTTTACTTCGACTGGCCGTCCAGATCGTCGGCGATCTGCTTGGCCGCATCGGCGGGAGCGATCTCGCCGCTCATCGCGGGCACGATATAGTTGCCGGCCGCCTCATAGACGGGCGATGCGACGCCGGCGAGGGTCGACACCGGGTCGAATACGGCCGTCTTGGCGAGGGAGACATAGTCGGAATTCGGCTTCATCGCCTTGAATTCGTCGCTGGTCTGCACTGGCAGATAGGCCGGGACGTGGCCGCCGCTAGCCCATTCGATCGAATGGGTGTTGAACCAGTGGATGACGTCGAGGACGATCTTGCGCTTCTCGGGCGAGACCGGGTTGCCCTTGCGGTCGGGGATGGCGAAAGAGTGGGAATCCGCCCAGGTCGCGGGGTGATCGTAGAGCACCGGGATCTGGATCGCGCCCCAGTCGAAGAGCTGGCCCTTCTTGGCGAGGTCGACCATCGTGGGCACTTCCCAGACGCCATTGATGTGCATGGCGGCCTTGCCTGATGTGAAGAGCGCGATCGAAGCGGGATATTCGGTCTTGGCGGGCGTCCAGCCGTTCTTCACCCATTTGTTCATCTCGGCGAGCACGGTCGTCGCTTTTGCGAGATTGTCGCCGTCGAGGAACTTGCCCTTCGTCACGAACTCGCCGCCCTGCTGGCTGAGCAGCGTGTAGAAGACGCGCCAGCCCGAAGCGTTGTCGCCGGGAACCGACAGGCCGGAGACCCCGTTGGCGGTGAGCTTGGCGAGCGCCGCGTCGAAATTCGCAACCCCGTCGAGGCCCTTCGGCTTGCCGTCGTCGCCGAGCAGGCCGGCCTTTTTCAGCAGATCCTTGTTGTAGTAAAGGATGATCGAGTGGATATCGAGCGGCACGACGTATTGTTTGCCGTCCGGCCCCTGACCGGCTTTCCAATTGGCGGCGCCGAAGTCGCTCTCCTTGATGCCGGCGGCGCTCAGTTCATCGGGCGAGAGTGGGCTAAGGGATTTGGTCGTGATGCCGAGCGGCAAGCGCGACTCGTGATAGGTCATGATGTCCGGACCCTGGCCGACGGCGGCCGAAGTCTGCACCTTGGTGTAGAAAGGGACGCCCCATTCGAAGGTCGTGGCGTCGATCTTCACCTTGCCGGCGTGCTCCTTGTTGAACTCGTTGAGCATCGCCTTCATGCGGACGCCGTCGCCGCCGCTGAGAAAGTCCCACCAAACGACTGTTTCTTCGGCTTTGGCCGCGGTCGACATGAGGGCGGCGCTCGCCAGCGCCGCGCACAAGATCTTTCGGATCATCCTGTCTCCTCCCGATGTCTGGCCGCCGTCCGGCCCATCTGCGTGGGGCGCAATTCCGGAGGCCCGGTTCGGGAATGTTAGACGCGAAAACAGCGGGCGACAAGGGGTATGGATCACAATATGTGATATTTAGCCGTCCTTCATTCGACTGGGACAGGCAGCTTCCGCCACCCGCGCGGGGGCTTTGGCAAAGGCGAATACCCAGGAAAACGGGGGCCGTTTCGAGGGTTCCGCAAAACCCCTTGACGGGCCGCCGCGGAGCGGCTGATATTCATCCGAAATTGTGATACTGAACCGGCGGGAAGTCGGTCGGGAGGAACGCTAAGTGAAAGCATCGGTAACAGCCCACCGCGACTATGTCGTCTCGCGCATCGACGACAGGCTCTATAGCGCCTTCCTCGAGCATCTCGGCCGCGCGATCTATTCCGGCATCTACGAGCCCGGCCACCCGAGCGCGGACAAGAACGGCATGCGCGGCGACGTCATCGATCTGGTGCGCGAGCTCAAGGCTCCGCTCGTCCGCTATCCCGGTGGCAATTTCGTGTCCGCCTACAATTGGGAAGACGGCGTCGGCCCGCGCGAGAAACGTCCGACCCGGCTTGATCTCGCCTGGCACACGTCGGAGTCGAACGCAGTCGGCTTGCACGAATTTTCGGACTGGTGCGATGCGGCCGAGACCGAAATGATGCTCGCCATCAACCTGGGCTCGCGCGGCCTCGATGAGGCGCGCAACTTCGTCGAATACGTCAACGGGCCGACCGGCAGCCATTGGGGCGACCTGCGCAAGGCGAACGGACGCGCCGCGCCGTTCAACGTCAAGCACTGGTGCCTCGGCAACGAGATGGACGGGCCCTGGCAGGTCGGCCACAAGACCGCGCAGGAATATGGCCGCCTCGCCAACGAGGTCGCCAAGACGCTGCGCGCCTTCGACCCCGCGCTCGAGCTCATCGTCTGCGGCTCCTCCAACTCGGACATGAAGACCTATCCCGAATGGGAGCGCGTCGTGCTGGAGCACACTTACGACGCGGTCGACCACATTTCGCTGCACATGTATTTCGCCAACCGGGGCAAGAACACGGCGGAATATCTGGCGCTCGGCGCCAAGCTCGACGCCTATATCGCGACGATCGCCTCGACGATCGAATATGTGCGCGCGACGAAGCGCAGCCGTAAGCGCGTCACCATCTCGTTCGACGAATGGAACGTCTGGTATCACTCCAACGAGCAGGATCGGGCGATCCTCACCGGCGCCGAAGGCTGGCCGCACGCGCCGCGCCTGCTCGAGGACATCTACAATTTCGAGGACGCGCTGCAGGTCGGTTGCATCCTCAACACCTTCATTCGTCGTTCGGACGTGGTGAAGATCGCCTGCATCGCGCAACTCGTGAACGTCATCGCGCCGATCATGACCGAGCCCGGCGGCCCCGCCTGGCGGCAATCGATTTTCTATCCCTACTATTTCGCCTCCGTCTTCGGGCGCGGCGAGGCGCTGCAGCTCGACGTCAAGTCGCCGGGCTATGACGCCGCGGTCGCCGACAACGTCCCCTATCTCGATGTTGCGGGCGTCCATGACGCCGCAGCGAAGACGCTGACCTTCTTCGCCGTCAACCGGCACGGTTCCGAGGCGATCGAGATGGAGGCCGGCCTGCAAGGCTTCGGACCGGCGCGCGTGCTCGACCATCAGGAGATGACGAACGCCGACCTCTCGGCCGTCAACACGCTCAAGGCGCAGACGACGGTGGCGCCCAAGAAGGGCTCCAGCGCCAGCGTGAAGGACGGCGTGCTGGCGGCGAGGCTGCCGCCCTATTCATATTCGATGATCCGGCTCAGTCTCGCCTGAGAGCGAAAGCAGGCTCGGGGAGCGTTCCTGAGGCGCGTCGCTTACGTCGTCAGGCCGCCCCGCGAGCGCCCCATGCATCGGCTTCGAGATACGTCCTTCGCGGCGGCCGACGAATCTTGTTCCGGCCCCCTTTTTCATTCGCGCCATGCTGGTGCACGCGGATCGAGGACCTGTCGATCATCTGCAGATCGCCGTCGTAAGCCTTCGGGACGGCTTCGAAGATGCGGTCCCAAACGCCGCGCTTCGCCCACCGAACGAAGCGATTGATGCGCAGGCGCCAATATCAGCGCCCGACGCCACCGTTACTTCGGCCGCCGCGATGCTATGTGGGCCGAATATTTGCGGCGCTGGTGACAATTCGGGCCGGCGGTTCCATCACGTCATTGTTATCTGATGTCGACGTTTAGTGGTTCCGATACGGGGCGCGAACATAGATTAAAATTCATTTTACCCTTGTAGAACTTTAATTCGCACTGACGCTAATTATCTGAGTCAAGCAGAGCAATTAATGCTTGAGACGCCTTCCATAGGCGCCACGTCTTTGAGGAGAGGATCATGCGTACATCGCTCCCAAGTAAAGCCGCCGGCGTGCTTTCCGCGATAGGGTTCGCTGCGGCCATGGCCTGCGCGACCCCCGCGGCCGCGGCGAGCTTCCACGGCGGCGGCTTCCACGGCGGCGGCTTCCACGGCGGCGGGTTCCATGGCGGCGGGTTCCACGGCGGCGGGTTCCACGGCGGGCGCGGGTTCGCAGGTGGATTCCACGGTGGGCGTTACGGTGGGCGTTACGCTGGCCGCTACGGCCGGGGCTGGGGCGGTGGATACGGCGGATACGGATACGGCGGCTACTATGGCGGATATTATTGCAACCCCGCCTTCCTGGTCCTGAATCCGCTGATGTGCCTGTAAGCGACGTTCACTGACTTGCATTGGCGCGGGCGAACCGGCAAAGAAGGTCGCGCAGCACGTTAATTCTTTATGGCGGCCGGGCCGGAATGCCGGTCGCCGAGCGTGTGCTCCGAGACTGCGCCATTTGGCGGGCGCTAACGCGTTCTGCAGTTGCGTGGAACCGTCATTGCGAGCGGAGCGAAGCAATCCTGCGATCGAGGTCTCGCCAGCAAGTCGCGAGTCGTTCCGATGAGAGTCGCGAATACCTCTTCTTGCCACATCGCCAGACGCGCTAAAGCGCGAAGTGCAGCAATTCCGAGAGCACCAAGCCGGCCGCTCCGCGCAACGCGGCCGCGCCCTCGATGTCGCCCAGCACCAACTCGATATCGCCGCCGGGGCGCCATGGCGCCAGCCGGCGAACATGAGCGGCGATTGCGTCGATCAGGGGCTGGCCGCCGCCGACAACGTCACCGTGGAGAACGAAGAAGTTTGGCGCCATCGTCTGCTGGAGATTGGCGATCCCCACTGCGACGTTGCGCGCATAGCGGTCGAGCAGCAGAGCAGCGCCGGGAACGCTTCTTTCGACGAGCGTTGCGAGCCGTCTGGAATCGATGAGATCCGACTCCGGCAAATCGAGGGCGGCCGCCTCCTGTCGCAGCCATTTCAATGTCGCGATCGTTTCCCAGCAGCCGTGGCGGCCGCAGCGGCACTGTTTTCCATCGACCTGAACGAGGGTATGCCCGAGTTCTCCGCCGGCGCCCGCTGGTCCACGGTACAGATGCCCGTCGAGGAAGAGGGCGCCCCCGAGCACCTCCCCCGTGTAGATGACGGCGAAGTTTCGCCGCCCTCGTCCGACGCCGAACCAGCGATCTCCCACCAGCAAGGCGCGGGGATGATGATCGATGCAGGTGCGCAGGCCGAAACGGCGCGTCAGTTCTGGGCCGAGCGGAAAGCCGTCGAGCAGCGGCGTTAGATTGACGGCGACGATCGTGCCGCGATCGGTGTCGATCATTCCTGCCGCAGCCACTCCAATGCCGAGCGGCGGGCGGTGCGCCAACGATAAGGTTCGACGAACGCAATCGGCGACGGTCTCGATGATCGGCCCGACTTGGTCCTGGTCGGTCGGGAAGGGCGCCTCGAATTCCGCATGAATGGCGCCATGAACAGATACGAGGCAGGAACGCACCTGGTCGTGCATCAAAAGCACCGCGCAGATCGGCTGCGCGTCGTCCGAAAACCACAGGGGACGCGCTGGCTTTCCGCCACCTTCACTGGAAGGAAGAGGGTTCCCCTCGACGAGGATGCGCTGGTCGACCAGCGGTTGAACAATGCCTGTTATCGTGGCGCGATTGACGCCGACGTGACGGGCCAATTCCGCGCGGCTCGTCGGGCCGAGGTCGAACAGCGCTTGCAGGACACGTCCGCGGTTGGCCGATCCGACCGCCGCGGCGGAAACCAAGCCCCTTTTGCGGGGCGTTGCTCGAGGCGCATCTTCAAACCGTCCGCTCACGGACTGAAGAAGACGATCTCCCTCACCGAACGGGATGTCTGTGTCGGACATTTGCAGCACTCATGATGCGCTGAAGCGCTCTTGACGCTCAATGGGGTATGTGGGAGCATCAAACATACCTGATGACGGCTTAGCAGGCTGTTGCAGACAATTCCATCTCTCCTGCGTCGGTTCGAGCCAAGGACGTGGAAGGGGAGGGCGGAGGGGGCTATGTCGCACAGCCACGGCGCGTCCTCGCCAGGCTAGAGAGGCATGACGAACTGCGCCGGCTCGGCTCGGCGCCTGCGATCGGGCCCTTCTGATGGCGCCGTTGTTTCTGCGAAAAGTTGGCAAAGCCTATGGTCCGGTCCGGGTGATCGAGGCGCTCGATCTGGATATTCGAGATGGCGAATTTATCGTGCTCGTCGGGCCGTCCGGCTGCGGCAAGTCGACATTGCTTCGCATGGTGGCGGGATTGGAGCCGATCGGCGAGGGCGATCTCGTGATCGGCGGAGCGCGCGCCAACGATCTGCCGGCGCAACGCCGCAACATCTCGATGGTGTTCCAATCCTATGCGCTCTACCCCCACATGACGGCGCGCGAGAATATCGCCTACGGTCCCAAGATTCGCCGCGAGTCCCGCGCCAGCATCGACTCGAAGGTCGACAAAGCCGCGACGATCCTGAACCTGCACGACTATCTCGACCGCTATCCGCGTCAGCTCTCCGGCGGTCAGCGTCAGCGTGTCGCCATGGGCCGCGCGATCGTTCGCGAGCCCTCCGTATTTCTGTTCGACGAGCCCTTGTCCAATCTCGACGCCAAGCTGCGCGTGCAGATGCGGGCCGAGATCAAGGGTCTGCATGCGCGGCTCGGCACGACGATCCTCTACGTCACGCATGACCAGGTCGAAGCCATGACCATGGCGGACCGGATCGTGGTGATGAACGCCGGTCGAATCGAACAGGTCGGCACGCCGATCGAACTCTACGACAAGCCCGCCAACACCTTCGTCGCAGGCTTTCTCGGTTCCCCGGCGATGAGCTTCATTCCCGCGCAGGTCGATGCGCAGGATCCCTGCATGGCGCGGACGGCGGCCGGCAGCCGCTTGCAGCTTCCGCTCGAAGCGCCTTGCGGCAGGGACGTGCTGCTCGGCGTCAGGCCGGAAGGCCTCACTATCGCGACCGGCCGGCCCGACCTGTTTCTTGAGGTCGATCTCGTCGAGCCGACCGGCGCGGAAACCCATCTTCACGGAACGCTGGAGGGTCAGCGATCCGTGGCCGTCATCGCCGGCCGTTCGAGCGCGAGGCCGGGCGATCGGGTCGGCGTCACGCTGAACGGCGACCTGCATGTCTTCGACGCCGCCAGCACTGCGCGACTGAACTGAGAGCGGCCTCGAGAAGCAAACCCCGTAGCGCGCTCCTCGCGACCGCGCTGCGCGATTGAAACAGCAAGATGTCCTGAAGGGGTCAATAAGCAATGTCGGTTCTCGATCGTTTCAAGCTTGACGGCAAACGCGCGCTGCTGACGGGCGCCAGCCGCGGTCTCGGCCTCGAGATGGCCTTGGCGCTTGCGGAAGCCGGCGCCGATGTCGGAATCACCGGCCGCGACGCGGCGAGCCTCGCGGAAGCGGCGGCGGCCTTGCGGTCCCGGGGCCGGCAAGTCTGGACGCTGCAGGGCGACATGTCCGTTCCGGCCGAATGCGAGAAGCTTTGCGAACGATCGCTCGCCGAGATGGGACCGATCGACATTCTCGTCAACAATGTCGGCGACCGCGGCATGAACATCAAGATCGAGGATACGCCGCTGGAGACGTGGCAGCATTTCGTCGATCTCAATCTGACCCATTGCTTCCTCGCGACCAAGATCATCGGCGGCGCGATGCTGAAGCGCGGGCAGGGCGGCCGCATCATCAACACCGCCTCGATCAGCGGCATGATCGCCAATCGCGGCATTGCGGGTCGGCATTACGAGACGACCAAGGCCGCCGTGATTCATTTCACGCGCTGCGCGGCTGCGGATTGGGCGCCGCATGGCGTGCGCGTGAACGCCATCTGTCCGGGGTTGTTCATGACGAGCCCCAACCGCGAATGGGCCAAGAAGAACCCTGAGGTCATCAAGACCTTCGTGTCTTCGGTGCCGATGGGCCGTGCAGGAGAACCCGAGGAACTCGGCCCTCTCGCGGTCTTCCTGGCGTCGGACGCTTCGTCCTACGTGACCGGGTCAACCTATGTGATCGACGGCGGTTATACGATTTGGTGAGCGACGTCGTCTGAATCGAAGTTTCGTCCAGCCGCGCATCGCTCGAGGCGCGCGGCTGGACGGGAGGGCTAATAAGCAACGGGAGGGGAAATTCGCATGAAGATCATCTCGACAATCGCTTTGGCCGCCGCAGCGTCGATGGCCACATTCATGGCGCTCGGGTATTCGCAAGCCGAGGCCAAGACGCCGCTGCGCATCACGGTCGGCGAATACAGCACCAAGACCGGCCCCTATTTTCAGGAGGTCAAGCAGGCCTTCGAAAAGCAATATCCAGATGTCGACGTCCAAATCGAGGTCGTATCCTGGGATAACCTCCAGCAGAAGCTGACGACCGACATTTCGGGCGGCGATAATGCCGATCTCTCGATCATCGGGACGCGCTGGCTGCTCGACTTCGTGTCGCAGGATACGGTTGCGGCGCTCGACGGCTACATCAACGACGAGTTCCGCGGGCGCTTCATCGACACCTTCCTCAGTCCCTCCGTCATCAAGGGCAAGACGTGGGGCCTGCCGATCGCCGCCTCGGCGCGCGCGATGTTCTACAACAAAGCCATTCTCGACAAGGCGGGCGTTGCGACGCCCCCCAAGACCTGGGACGAGGTCCTCGCCGCCTGCGCGAAGATCAAGCAGGCGTATCCGACCGGCGACGCTTATTGCTTCGGCCTGCAAGGCAAGGAAATCGAGAGCGATATCTATTTCTACTACGCATTGTGGACCTACGGCGGCGACCTTGTCACCGCTGACAAGAAGAGCGGGCTCGATACCGATGCAGGCATCAAGGCCGCGACGCTCTATCGGAGCATGATCGACAAGGGTTATTCCGAGCCGAGCGTCACCGCCTACAATCGCGAGGACGTGCAGAACCTTTTCAAGCAGGGCAAGATCGGCATGATGATCACGGCTCCTTGGCTGATCGGACAGATCAAGGCCGAGGCGCCAAAGCTCGAGTACGGCATCGCGCCGATTCCTGAGGGTACGAAGCCGGCCACCTACGGCGTGACCGATTCCATCGTCATGTTCGAAAACTCCAAGCACAAGAAGGAAGCCTGGGACTTTTTGAACTTCCTCTTCCAGACGTCGTGGCGCGTGAAATTCGACACCAACGAGGGCTTCCTGCCGGTCAACAAGGAAGAGGCGGGCATGTCGCAATTCGCCGACGATCCGCAGATGAAGGCGTTTACGGCTCTGCTGCCCAACGCCAAATTCGCGCCGCTGCTCACCGGCTGGGAAGAGGCCGCCGCCGCCGTCACCCGCAATCTTCAGCAGATGTATCTCGGGCAAGCCAAGCCTGCGGACGCTATGAAGACGGCGGCGGAACAGGTCAACGCCGCGATCAGCAAGTAGCGCGCGCTTGGCCGCTCGCCGTCCTGGAAACGACATGGTCGATATCTTGACGATCGCAGAGGCCCAGGCCTGGAGGCGGCTCCAGGCCTGGGCGACGCCGCGCTCCGTTTCGAGGAGAGCGGCGACAATTTCCGGCCGGCTTCGGCGGATAACATTGCGGCGGACGACTTCAACCCGAATACTGCCGTGAGAAGCGATCCCGGGGCCGCAGGCTCGCGGCGTCGCATGGATTGGCCAAATCTGAATGAGAAACCCCGACATGCCCTTTGATCTCGTGCTTCGCAACGGTCGCGTCATTGACCCTTCTCAAAATATCGACCGGGTGACCGACGTCGCTTTCTGCCGACGGCAAGGTCGCGCAGATTGGCGACAGACTCGAAGCCGGCGGCGCCGAGGTGCGAGACGTTGCGGGCCGCATCGTCACGCCTGGCCTGATCGATTTGCACACTCACGTCTATTGGGGCGGCACGTCGCTCGGGATCGACGCGGAGATGTTCGCGCGCAAGAGCGCGGTGACGACATGCGTCGACACCGGCAGCGCGGGACCCGGCAATTTTGCCGGATTTCGCAAACACGTGATCGAGCCGAGCGCGATACGCATCCTGCCGTTCCTGCATGTGTCGTTCGCCGGAATCTATGGTTTCTCCAACAAGATCATGGTCGGCGAGGGGCATGACATCAGGCTGCTCGCCGCTCGCGATTGCCTGGAGGTGGTGGAGGCGAACCGGGATCTCATCGTCGGCATCAAGGTGCGTCTCGGGCGGGTCGCCAGCGGGGAGGCGGGAATCGTGCCGCTCGACGTGGCGGAGGAGGTGGCGGACCGGACCGGCCTGCCCATGATGGTTCATATCGACGAGCCGCCCCCGTCCTATGAAGCGGTGGTTTCGCGCCTGCGCGCCGGCGATATCCTGACCCACTGCTTCCGCCCGTTTCCCAACTCGCCGATCAATGGCGCGGGCAAGGTCAAACCGGCTGTCATCGAAGCGCGCAAGCGCGGCGTGCTGTTCGACATCGGGCATGGCATGGGATCCTTCGCTTGGGAGACCGCGCGCGCGATGATGGACAACAACTTCCTGCCGGACACGATCTCGTCCGATGTCCATGCGCTTTGCATCGACGGCCCCGCCTACGATCAGGTCACGACGCTGTCCAAGTTCCTCGCTCTCGGCATGCCGCTGGGGGACGTGATCGCCGCCTCGACCGTCAACGCCGCGCGGGCGTTGAATAGGCTAGAGCTTGGCACGCTCAAGCCCGGCGGCGTCGGCGATGCGAGTGTTCTCTCGCTCGAGGAGGGATCCTTCCCGCTTGAAGACGTGCGTGGCCACGTTGTGACCGCCGGTCAGCGCCTCTTCGCCAGAGGCGTCGTGGTTGGCGGCCGCTGGTGGCACGGGAACTGACGTCAAGCGCGCTTCCGACTTTTGGAGATTTGGACCCGATGATTGCAGGTACGATCGAATCGTTTCAGAACTTCATCGACGGCGCCTGGGAGGAGCAGCCGGACAAGATGCCGGCCATCAATCCGGCGACCGGCGAGCAGATCGCGTGGCTTCCTAGAAGCGATCGGGCCTGCGCCGGCCGTGCGATCGCAGCCGCCAAGCGCGCGCAGGCGGCATGGGCGGCGCAATCTGTCTGGAAACGGGCCCAGCTTTGCGTCGCCATCGCAAGCAAGATCGACGAGAACCGCAGCCGCATCGCGCGCACGCTCAGCATGGAGCAGGGCAAGCCTTTGGCTCAGGCGACCGGAGAGGTGGCCAAAGCGGCGGATGGATTCCGGCTCGCGAGCGAACTCGTGAAGCAACTCGGCGGTCAGACCTTGCCGGCGGAAGACGCCAGCAAGCTCGTCATCACGCTGCGCCAGCCGCGCGGCGTCTATGCCGTGGTCACGCCGTGGAACTTTCCGGTCAACATCCCCGTGGAATATCTCGCTCCGGGCATCGCGACCGGAAACACGATTGTCTGGGCGCCGGCGCCGACGACGTCCATGGCGGCGGTCGAACTGATGAGAGCGATCGAGAGCGCCGGACTGCCCAAGGGCGTGATCAATCTCGTCATCGGCGAAGGGCCGACCGTCGGCGATGAGATCGTGTCCCATCCCGACACCAACGGCATCGGCTTTACCGGGAGCGCCGCCACGGGCAGGCGCATCGCCGAACGCGGCGCGGGCAAGCCCATGCTTCTCGAATTGGGCGGCAACGGTCCGGTACTGGTGTTCGAGGACGCCGATCTCGACCGCGCCGCGAAAGCGGCCGCAAATGGCGCCTTCTCCAACGCCGGCCAGATCTGCGCCGCGACGGGGCGCGTTCTCGCTCATCACAGCATCGCGGAGGCCCTGGCGGCCAGGATCGCCAAACACGCCGAGGCCTATGTCCTCGGCGATCCGCTCCATCAAGGCACGACGATGGGGCCGCTCAACAACGCCAAGGTCGCAGCCAAGGTGCGTGAGCATGTCGAGGATGCGATTGCGGCCGGCGCGACGTTGGTCACCGGCGGCCGGCAAAGGCCCGATCTCGGCAGCGAGCTCTTCTTCGAGCCGACTGTGCTGACGGGCGTCAAGCCGGAGATGCGGATCAACCGCGAAGAGACCTTTGGCCCCGTGGTGCCGATCCTGTCGTTCAAGGATGACGAGGAAGCGATGCGGCTGGCGCTGGATAGCGACTATGGGCTGAGCGTCGGCGTGTTCACGCAAGACATCGATCGCGGCCTGCGATTTGGCGAAGCCATTCCTGCCGGCATCGTCAATATCAACGACGGCAGCACCTATTGGGAAATTCACCTGCCGTTCGGCGGAGGCTCGGGCACGAAGAGCGGCACGGGCCGCCTAGGCGGGCGCCTGACTTTGGAGGCGATGACCGAGATCAAGATGATCTCGATCACGCGCCCGCGTTGATCGACAGGTGAAGGATGGCGTCATGCCTCTGACAAGCCCGCTCGAAACCACGCCTGAGCCCGGCGAGGATCGGACGCCGGCCAAAGCGGCCGCCGGCATGCTCGCCGACCTTGTGGAAGTGTTGCTCCCCGGCGACGACGCCTGGCCGTCCGGCAGTTCCGTCGGCGTCCAGTCGATCCTGGCGCTTCGTCTGCTCGAGCAGCGCGGCAAGGCGGTCTTCGCCAAGATCGCGCCAGCCATCATCGCCGCGGGCGGACCCCTCGCGGGCCTCGATGAAGAGGCCCGGATCGCTGTCGTCGCGCGCTTCGAGAAGAACGAGCCCGACCTGTTCGGCTGGCTTCGCGACGCTGCTTACGTGACCTACTACGAGAACCCCTTCGTCGCCGAGGTGATCAACGCCAAAGGGCACATCTACGAACTGCGTCCGCACCTCAAGGGCTATCCGGTTCCCCGTTTCGATCCGGAGCGCAACACGCCGCGCCACGGCCGCGGTCGCTATGTGCCGACCGAGGCGGTCCGGCGCGTCGACGTGGCCTCGCTCGATCTTGAAAGCGAGCGCACCCAAAACTGGGGACTGAATCGATGAATCCGAATGAAGTTTGCGACGTCCTCATCATTGGGGCCGGCGCGACGGGTTCGCTTGCCGCAGCCGTGCTGGCCAAGGCTGGGCTCGACGTGGTCTGCCTCGAGCAGGGCTCCTGGGTCGAGGCGGGCGACCACCCTCACTACAGCTCGGATTGGACCTGGCAGCGGCGCACGAACTGGAACTCTGACGTCAACAAGCGCCGTCATCCCGACGACTATCCGGTCGCGTCGGACAGTTCGCAGGTCCTGATGTGGAACGGAGTCGGCGGGTCGACCAACGTCTATGGGGCGATTTGGCCGCGCTATCGTCCGTCCGATTTTCGCAAGGGCGACGAACACGGTCTCCAACCCAACTGGCCGATCGCTTATGAAGACATCGCGCCATTTTACGAGGCGGCGGATCGATTGATCGGCACGAGCGGCCTTGCGGGAGATCCGGCCATGCCGCCTCGCGAAGCCTGCCCGACGGGTCCGCTGCCGTTCACCCGGGCGGCGGAGCGCCTCGCGCAATCCTTCGACAAGCTCGGGTGGCACTGGTGGCCGGCCGAAGCCGGCGTGATCTCGGAGAACTACGACGGCCGGCCAGGCTGCAACGGCTGCGGTATTTGCAACGGTTGTCCCCGTGGCTCGATGAGCAAGTTCTCGCTGTCGATCTGGCCGAAGGCGCTGACGGCAGGCGCCAGGCTGCGTACCCACGCGCGGGTGCTCAAGATCGAGAAGGGTCTCGACGGCCGCGCCAGCGGCGCGCTGTTCATCGACCGCAATACCGGCGCCACCGAATTCCAGGGCGCTAGAATTGTGATCGTGGCCGCCAACGGCGTCGGCACGCCGCGTCTGCTGCTCGCATCAGACAATCTGGCGAACAGCTCCGATCAGGTCGGCCGCAACCTCCTGCATCACGCGCTCGTCAGCTCGGAGATGTGGGTGGACGAACCGATCGAAAGCCATATGGGCTACGTCGCCTCGCTGATCGGCCGCGAATTCGCCGAGACCGATGTCAGCCGCGGCTTCGTCAACGGCTTTCAGTTCAACTGCCTGACCGGCCCCTCTTCGGCCGGGGAAGCCGCCGCGGGCTGGATCACCGACGCCAAAGCGCCCTGGGGCCGCAACCATCACGATTGGTTCGAGAAGCATTTCGGCCATGTGATCGGCATCCACGCCATCGGCGACGACCTGCCCAATCCGGAGAACCGCATCACGCTGGACCCGATCGTCTGCGACAAGGACGGCGTCCCGGCAGCCAAGCTCCATTATGCTCCCGGCGAGAACGACCGGCGCATGATGAACTTCATGCTGGATCGCCTGACCGATCTTGCGCAGGCGGCTGGCGTTTTCGAGCACAAGCTGACCGACTATCGCGACAAGGACGGCGTCTACCGCACGCCCGCCTGGCACATGATCGGCACCTGCCGCATGGGCGACGACCCCCGGTCATCTGTCGTCAACAAATGGAACCAGAGCTGGGATGTCCCGAACCTGTTCATCGTCGACGGCAGCGTCCTGCCCACGGGCGGCGTCGTCAATCCGACGCCGACGATCTCGGCGCTCGCGCTGCGGGCGGCCGCGTACATCCGCGACAATTTCAACACCCTGAGCGCGACCTCGCGCTCGGCGGCGGCCTGAACCGATGTTACAAAGTCCGCCCGCCGAACCCGGAATGGCGATCGACGATGTCGACACGCCCGCCCTCATCGTCGATCTCGACGCTTTCGAAGCCAACCTCGATCATATGGCGGCGCTGGCCGCCGCCGCGGGGGTAAAGCTTCGCCCGCACGCCAAGACCCACAAGTCGCCCCTCATCGCCCACATGCAGATGGCGCGCGGCGCCGTCGGGCAATGCGTGCAGAAGGTGGCGGAGGCCGAAATCCTGGCCTGGGGCGGCGTTCCCGACATCCTGGTGAGCAACGAAGTCGTCAGTCCGCGCAAACTCGCACGTCTCGCGGCGCTCACGCATTTCAGCAGAATCGCGACCTGCGCCGACGATCCGCGCGGCATCGATTTGATCGAGGCGGCCGCAAGGGACGCCGGCGTTCGCCTGACCGTTCTCGTCGAAATCAATGTCGGCTCGGGCCGCTGCGGGATCGCGCCAGGACCGGACGCAGTCGCTCTGGCGAAGCGCATCGCTGAGAGCGCGCATCTGCGGTTTGGCGGGCTTCAGGCCTACCACGGGCGGGCGCAGCATCAACGCACGTCCGAGGAACGTTCGGCCAGCATCGCCGCTGCAGCCGAGAAAACCAAGGGCGTGGTGGATGACTTGAAGCGGGCGGGGCTCGATTGTGCGATCGTCGGCGGCGCCGGGACGGGGACGTTCTTGCTCGAGGCGGCGAGCGGCGTGTTCACCGAACTCCAGGTCGGCTCTTATATTTTCATGGACGCCGACTATGGCCGAAACGATCCGCCGCCGCCGTTCCGCAATTCGCTGTTCGTGCTCAGCACGGTGATGAGCGCTCCGCGCGCCGGCTCGGCGCTGGTCGACGCCGGCCACAAGGCGGTCGCGGTGGACAGCGGCCTGCCGCTCGTCTGGAACCGCAAGGGCGTGACCTATGTCGGAGCGGCCGACGAGCACGGCGCTCTGTCGCTCTCTGAGGACGCCGAACCGCTCAGGCTGGGCGAGCGTGTCATGCTTGTGCCCGGCCACTGCGATCCGACGGTCGATCGCTACGAATGGTACGTCGGCATTCGCAAAAACCGCGTCGAAAGTCTCTGGCCTGTGTCGGCCAGAGGCGCGATGGCTTAGGGGCGATCAATGGGCATTCTGGATCGGCGGCGCGTCATGTTCACGGGCGCAGCCGGCGACATAGGCGGCACCATGGCGAAGAGCGTCCGACGCGCGGGCGCCTGAGGCGGCGAGCCGCAACTTGACGACGCCGCGGGGAACAAGAAAAACTCTGGAGCGAGGCGGACGCGACCATCTTCGCAATGGGGGGATCAGGTGAGCCGAACCTCTTCTCGATCGGGCGCTTTGTCCACGCCAGCGGATGTCGCAGTGGAAAAGCCGGCGAAGGACAGTCTGTCGCTTGCGCCCTATGCGCTCGTGTTCCCGAGCTTTGCGCTCGCCGCGTTCATCATCCTCTATCCCCTGCTGCAATTGGTCGTGGTCGCCAGCCATGACGTGAACCGGTTCGGGGTGCTCCGTGATTTCACTGGCCTGGCCAATTTGGGTCACATCCTGGTCGACCCGCTGTTTCAATCCAGTCTGCTGCGGACCTTGGAATGGACCGCCGGCGTGGTGGCCGGCACGCTTCTCATATCCATTCCGACGGCGCTGGTTCTCAACGAGCGCTTCGCGGGACGAGGCTTGGCGCGCGCCATCGTGATGCTGCCGTGGTCCGTGTCGCTCACCATGACGGCTGTCGTCTGGCGTTGGGCCCTGAACGGCATCAGCGGCCTTCTCAATCTGACGCTTCGCGATCTCGGGTTGATCCATCAACCCATTGCGTGGCTCGCCGACGCCAGCACGGCTTTCCCGCTCGAAATCTTCATCGGCGTGCTCGTCTCCGTTCCGTTCGGGGTTACGATCCTGCTCGGCGGATTGTCATCCATTCCCGCCGACGTCTACGAAGCCGCGCGCGTCGACGGCGCGGGCCGCTGGGACCAGTTTCGCACCCTGACATGGCCTTTGCTGCGCCCGTATCTGCGCATCGCCATCGTCATCAATCTGATCAACGTGTTCAACTCCTTCCCCATCATCTGGATCATGACGCAGGGCGGCCCCGCCAACACGACGGACATTCTGGTGACCTACCTCTACAAGCTGGCTTTCGTGTTCGGCCGGATGGGCGACGCGGCAGCCATGTCGCTCGTCATGTTCGTGATCCTGTTCTGTTTCACGCTGCTCTATCTCAGGCTCGCTTTGCGGAGCAGCGCCGATGCGTAAGACGCTTCTCTGCTGGCTGCTGCTGACTCCGCTCGTCGTGACGACGCTGTTTCCGTTCGCCGTCATGTTTTTCACCGCCGTGAAGCCGCTGGATGAAGTCCTGTCCGCTTCGCCGTCATGGGCGCCTTCCCGATTTGCATGGGAGAATTTTGCCGCCATGTGGACCGAAGCGCATTTCGGCGCGGCGCTTCTGAATTCGTGTCTCGTCTCCGCGGCCTCGACCGTGCTGGTGATCCTGATCAGCGTGCCCGCCGCTTATGCTCTGGTGCGCTACCAGTTTCGCGGTCGCTCGCAATTCCAGAACTTTCTTCTGGTCAGCCAGATGCTGTCGCCGATCGTGCTCGTCCTGGGGTTGTTCCGGCTCGTCGTCGCGCTGCACCTGCTCAACTCGATAACTGTCGTGGTGTTCATCTACGCCGCGTTCAACCTCCCTTTCGGCGTCTGGATGTTGCAGAGTTATTTCAAATCGATCCCGCCGGACCTCGAGGAATCCGCGTGGCTCGAGGGCGCCTCGCGGCTGCGCACGGTTTGGGATGTATTCCGGCCGATGGCGATGCCCGCCATCACGGTGACGGCGCTTTTCACCTTCACCGCCGCCTGGAACGAATTCGTCATCGCCATGACGCTGCTGCGCGACGAGGACAAATACACGTTGCCGATTCGCGTCTTCGCCGAAGGCGCCGGGCGCTATCAGGTGCAATGGAGCTACGTGATGGCGGCGGCCCTGCTCGCGACCCTGCCAGTCGCCATCGTGTTTTCGTTCCTGCAGCGTTACCTGGTCACCGGTTTGAGCGCGGGCGCGGTGAAGTGAACCGCTGGATCGTCGATTCCGATGGCCATTGACGATCCGCGGCAAGGGCGGTCGAACTGACCGTCGACGCCGCATGGTCTGGCGATCTGAATCGTGATTGCGAAGCGATCCATCGCTCCGCCGTCGCACCTGCCCGTGCGTGACCCTCTCGTGCTCGCGCAAGATGGCCAGCAGCTTCAGAACCTGGATGTGCTCGCGCTTGCGGGCGTAACGCGAACGCATTTCCAATAGTTGGCGCATCTCGGCAAGGCTGGCGGCAGGCTCCAGTTCTGAAAGGACGCCGCCTGATCCAGCGCGCCGGGCTTGGTCTCGATCAGCGCCAGATGGCGCCTGGGATCGCAAACGCCGGTTCCGAGCGCTTTCACACACATGTGTGCGCCATGCGCGCCGCGAGCGCGCCAGATCCTACGTCATGCGCTCTAATCAATTGAATTGGCGTACCTTTTTGCTGTCCGCCTGCGACGCGTTGCGCGGGGGCTCTAGGCCGTTTTGCCGCCAGCAAACTGGATTGACAGTCAACAAGTCGACCTTTTATACCACTTTTCGCGGATAGGGAGCCGCTTCAAGGAGACAGAGATGCAGAAGTATGGCGTGCGTTCCGGCGCATGGGGGTCGTTGTTTCACGCTTTTTCGAACCAGAGGCTGGTCCGGTTGGGGGCTCCGTTGCTCGCGCTGCCTCTGCTGGTCGGCGCCGCATCGGCGGAGCCGCGCGCCAAGCCGTTCGATGCTTGGCCAGAGCCGCAAATCCACTCGACCATGACAGTCGACGAGGCGAAGGCGATCGTCGCCCAGCGCACCAAAGCCCAGACTGAATGGACCGGCCCAACCTCCGGCCCGAAGGCGTCCACCGAGCCGCTGACAATCGTCTATGTCTCGGCCGACCAGTCCTACGTCTCTTTCGTGAACTGGGGGCGCGGGGTCGAGGAAGCCGCCAAATCATTGGGTTGGAAAGCCGTTATCCTCAATGGCAAGGGCACCGTGACTGGCACCCTCCAGGCCATGCAGCAGGCAGTCGCTTCCAACCCGGCGGCGATCATCACCTCGGCGGACGCGAGCGCCCTTCAGGAGCCTATTCGCCAAGCCGTCGATCAGAAAATCCCCGTCATCGGCATCCACGCGACGGCCTTCCCGGGGCCGGACCCCAAGGCCGACCTGTTCACCAACATCACCTCCAATCCCGCCGAGATCGGCGAGGTTCAGGCGGCCTATGTGATCGCCCAGTCGGATGGCAAGGCCAAGCTGTACCACTTCCTCGACAGCAGCTTTGCGATCGCCCGCTTCAAGGCCAAGGCGGCGACCGACCCGATCAAGAACTGCAAGGACTGCAGCTTCGGCGGCATGGTGAATATTCCGATCGCCGACCAGACTACGCGCATACCCTCCGTTGTATCGGGCATCCTCGCCAATGAGAGCGGCGTGTGGTGGGGCACGACCTGCTGCGACAATTTCTATCCCTATGTCGCCTCCGCGTTGCGCGCTTCGGGCGTGGCGCCGGACAAGGTTCGCCTCGTCGGCTCGGACGGCCCGCCCTCGGCCTACGACATGATCCGCAAGGGCGAATATGAGGTCGCCACCGTTCCAGAGCCGAGCACGCTCTTCGGTTACGAAGCCGTCGATGCCGTCGTGCGCGCGCTTGCGGGCCAGGAGCCGGCCAAGTTTGTCCAGCCCGCCTACCTCGTCACACAGCAGAACGCGAACGCCGAAGGCGGAGACAAGAACGAGTTCATCCCCTCCAACAACTTTGCTTGCCATTACGAGAATATCTGGAAGGGCGCCAACAACGCCTGCTCCGCCGCAAAGTAACGAAGCAATCCCATGCGCCGCGCCCTGCACGGGCGCGGCGCTCCTATCGGGCATGGGCCCGGCCGAAAACGGCCCACGAAGCATCTTTCGATCTGGTGGTGTTGTGGAACGCGCTGACGATTTCCTTCTGGACGTGAAGAACCTGACAAAGCGCTTCTATGGAGTGCTGGCCCTTCGCGACGCATCCTTCAATCTGCGACGCGGCGAGATTCACGCGCTGGTCGGCGAGAACGGCGCCGGAAAGTCGACCTTCATCAAGATCCTCGCTGGCGTTTACGAAAAAGATGGCGGCGACATTCGGCTAGACGGCAAGGGGGTCGATCCGCGCCGGGAGACTTTGCCGATCGCATTCGTCCACCAGGATCTTGCGCTCGTCGATGACCTCAGCGTCGCGGAGAACATCGCGCTCACGGCCGGATATCCTCGCAGTGGCGGGTTTATCGACTGGCGCGGCGTGATGCGCCAGGCGGCGTCGATCTACGACATCATGAAGGTCGATCCCATCGCGCCCGAGCGTATGGTTTCGACGCTATCCGCCCCTGAAAAAGCAATTCTCGGCATCGTCCGCACCATGGCGACCAAGCCCAAGGTCCTCGTGCTCGACGAGCCGACGGCCGCTTTGCCTGAGGCGGATTCCCTTCGCCTGTTCGACGCCATGCGCCGGTTGCGCGAAGCGGGCACGGGCATGATCTACGTCTCCCATCGCCTGAACGAGCTTTTCGGTCTGGCGGACCGAGTGACGGTGTTCCGCGATGGCGCCTGGGTGCATACCGCCCCGATCGCCGATACGGACCCGGACCGCCTGATCGAGCACATGCTGGGCCGCTCCGTGGCGATCGGCGCGAAGCGACCGGCTGCGGTAAGCCGCAAACGCACGGTTCTCGCCGTCGAGGATCTGATCGTCGAGCGCCGCGGCCCGCTGAACTTCGAGGCCAGCGCCGGCGAGATCCTGGGGCTCGTCGGCCTGCGTGGCGGCGGCCAGGAGGCGATCGGCCGCGCCATTTGCGGCGCGCTCCCTCCGGATTCCGGACGTATCCTGCTGGAGGGAAAGCCCCTGCCAGCGGGGGGCGGCATCCGGCAGCGCATCGCGGCAGGCATCGTGCTGCTGGCGGGAGATCGTACCGGCGAAAGCGTGCTGGCCGGCATGACGCTGACTGAGAACCTGTTCGTCAATCCGCTGGTGCAGAAGCGCTCAGCATGGAGCCCGATCTCGCCAGCCAGCGAAAGGGCCGCAGCCCAGGCGTTGCTCGAAGAATTCGACGTTCGCCCCCGCAACACCGAGTCGTTGATCGACTGGTTGAGCGGAGGCAATCAGCAAAAGGTTTGCATCGCACGCTGGCTGGAGGCCGACGCCAAGGTCGTCGTGCTCGAGGAGCCAACCGCCGGCGTCGATATCGGCGCCAAGCTGTCCATTCATGCAATCCTAAAGAAAGCCGCCACCGACGGGGCGGCGCTGATTGTTGTCTCCACCGACCTCGAGGAGGTGGCGGCGCTGTGCGATCGCGTCCTCATCATCAACCGCGGCGCCATCGCCAGCCAGTTGGCGGGCGAGGAAGTGAGCGTGGACAACCTGATTGCCCACTCCTCCCGCGGCGGCGCGTCGGCCGTCGCGCGGACATCCCCTTCATTGCCGCTCTGAGAAGGCCGGTCGCTATGGAAAGCAATATCGAAACGATGCGCGGGGCGGAGGGGCTGAAGCCTTCACGCTCCGACCCCATCAAGGCAGCCGTCGGTTTCGCGGCCAATTACGGCCTCGCCATCATATTCGTGCTGGTGCTGGTGGTCTTTTCCATTCTGCGCCCGACGACGTTCCTGAGCGCCGGCAACATCGGAAACCTGCTCACAAGCCAGTCTGTCACCGCGCTTCTCGCCTTTGCGGTGATGATGCCGCTGACGACCGGCCGCTTCGACATGTCGGTCGGCTATCATGTCGGTCTGGCGCAGGTGCTGGCTGTGGGGTTGCAGGTCAATTCGGGCCTGTCATGGCCCGTCGCCGCCCTGATCGTCATCCTCATCGGCGTTGCGGTCGGCGCGGTCAACGGCCTGCTGGTCACCCGCTTGAAGATCGACGCCTTCATCGCCACCATGGGCGTCGGCTCGCTGCTCTACGGCGTCTCCAACTGGTACACCGACGGCGAGCAGATCCCCGGCTTCAACCTGCCGGACAGCTTCACCGCACTCTCTTCCAGCGTCTGGCATGTTCCATTGCCAGCCCTGTATGTCCTGGTCGTCGCCTTTATCCTCTGGATGGTGCTGGAGCGCCTGCCCGTCGGGCGAGGGCTCTACGTCATCGGCTCGAATGCGCGCGCCGCGGAGCTGTCCGGCATTAGTGTCGCCGGTTCGGTGACCGGGACATTCATCACTTCCGGCGTGCTCAGCGCCCTCGCGGGCGTCCTGCTGAGTTCCATCCTGCGTTCCGGCACGCCTTCGGTTGGGCCGGAATATCTGCTGCCTGCCTTCGCCGGCTCCCTGCTTGGCGCAACGTCGATCCGCCCGGGCCGGGTCAATGTTGCGGGCACGCTGCTGGCGATCCTCATCCTCGCCTTCTCCTTCTCGGGCGTGCAGCAGATGGGCGCGGCCTTCTATGTCGAATACCTCTTCAACGGCGCCATCCTGGTCATCGCGGTAGCGCTGTCGGTCTACGCCGCCAGTCGCCGCCGCCGCGCCGCCGTCGCACAGAAATAGGGGTGCGCGCCCCGCCGTTCCTATTGGTTTCGTTGTTTGGAGTTTGAAATGTCACGTATTGCTATCGTCGGCGGCGGTGTCGTGGGTTCTTCCTGGGCCCTGGTGTTTGCACGTGCCGGATTCGAAGTCGTCATTCATGACAATTCGCCCGAGGCCGCGAACCGGACTTTCGAGTTCGTCCGCCGCTCGCTGGCCGAGCTTTCTACGGACACGGCCGATAAGATCGGCCACGCGGAGGCGGCGATTGCGCGTGTCTCGGTCGCGGCGACGCTGGAAGACGCCCTCCAGGGCGCGGACTATGTCCAGGAGAGCGCGCCGGAACAACTCGAGATCAAGCGTCCCCTCTATCAGCGTCTCGACGAAATTGCCGCGCCGGACACGATTCTCGCCAGTTCGACCTCGGGCTTTCCGGCTTCGGCCTTTACCGAAGGCCTGAAGAACAATCGCCGCTGCCTCGTTGTCCATCCGATCAATCCGCCTCATCTTATTCCGCTTGTCGAAATCATCCCCGCGCCTTGGACGGATCCAAGCGTGGTCGAGCGCTCGGCTGAGGTGATGCGTGCGGTCGGTCAATCGCCCGTGCGTCTGTCGCGTGAGATCAACGGCTTTCTTGTCAACCGACTTCAGAGCGCTGTTCTTGGCGAGGCGTTCCGACTTGTGGAGGATGGGGTTTGCTCGGTTGACGATGTCGACCGGGCCATGTCGGACGGATTGGGTCTGCGCTGGTTCTTCATGGGCCCCTTCGAAACGATTGATTTGAATGCCCGGGACGGCGTCGCCGAATATTGTCGCAACCTTGGCCCGATGTATTTTGACCTCGCCAAGGAGCAGGCGGCGCCACGTGAGTGGACGCCATCACTCGTCGAAAACGTGGAGAAGCAACGCCGCGCGTTCACGCCCGCCAGCGGTCTGGCGGATCGCCGGGCCTGGCGCGATCGCTGTCTTGCCGCTTTCGTTGCGGCCAAGCGAAAGGTATTGGCTGAATTCGGACGTTAGAATCCTAACCGCTGAAGGGAGCCGAACTTGAAACCTGCCAATTCCTCGACGAAAGCCGTCATCAAGCGTGACCGTCTTTCCGATCAGATCGCGAGGAATCTGGAGCAGATGATCCTCTCTGGAGAGTTGACGCTCGGAGACACGCTCCCCTCCGAGCGGGACTTGATGGAACGCTACGACGTCGGGCGGCCGGCGATCCGCGAGGCGTTGCTTTGGCTGAACAAGAAGGGCCTCATTGCCGTCAGTGGCGGGGAGAAGGCTCGCGTTACCGAGCCCAATCCCAAGGAGTTGTTGGAGCATTTGTCGGCTGCCGCTCTGATGATGGCGGCTCGGCCAGAGGGCATGCACCTTTTCCAGCAGACCCGTCTCTTTACTGAGGTCGCGCTTGCCCGCGGAGCCGCCGCCAACGCCAGCCCGGAGGACCTCGAATACCTGGAAGTATTGCTGCGCGCCAACCGGGAGAGCGTCGGTGACGTCGAGGCCTTCGCGCGCACCGACCATGCGTTTCACTTCGGAATCGCCAGCGTATCCCGAAATCCGCTGATCATCGCGCTCTATAACAGCGTTCTCGATGTCCTTCAGGACCAGCGTCACACCTCGCTCCAGCACGCCGAGGCGCTCACTGCGGCGATTGGTTGTCATGTTCGCATTTACGAGGCGATCAAGGCGCGGGACCCCGATGCGGCCGAGCGGGAGATGCGCAGACATTTGCTCGACGTCGAGACTTTCTATTGGGCCGTACGAAAGCCGAAAGGCGCGGGCCAGCCCCCCAAGCAGACTCCATAGCAGGACCCACCAAAATGACCTATTACGAGGTTCTTGATCCCCGCTTCCAAGATTTCATTATTCCTGTCTGCAAACTTGAAAAGCTCTATAGCGGCACGCTCTGGGCTGAAGGGCCGGTGTATTTCGCGGATGGGCGTTTTCTGCTGTTCAGCGACATTCCCAACAATCGAATGCTGAAATGGGATGAGGTGACGGGAGATGTCTCCACCTTCCGCTATCCCTCAAATTTCTCCAACGGCAATTCGCGCGATCGGCAAGGTCGTCTCGTCAGTTGCGAACACGGCGCGCGGCGCGTGACGCGCACCGAATACGATGGCGGCGTCACAGTGCTGGCCGACCGGTTTGAAGGCAAGCGGCTCAACTCACCCAACGACGTGGTGGTGAGATCCGACGGCACGATCTGGTTCACAGATCCGCCCTATGGCATTCTCAGCGACTATGAGGGCTACAAGGCGACGAGCGAGATCGGCGCCTGCAATGTCTACCGCTTCGATCCTGAGGATCGAAGTCTGGCGGTGGTCGCCGGCGACTTCGACAAGCCGAACGGCCTTGCCTTCTCTCCGGACGAGACACGTCTCTATGTCGCTGACAGTGGGCGCTCCCACGGACCGAACAACCCGCACCACATCCGCTGTTTCGATGTGGACAAGCAGGGCCGTCTTTCAAATGGCCGCGTGTTTGCCGAAATCGATCCTGGTGTCCCGGACGGCTTCCGGATCGACGTCGATGGCAATCTCTGGGTGTCGGCCGGTGACGGCGTGCATTGCTTTGCGCCGGACGGCGCCCTTCTCGGCAAGATCCGGATCCCCGAGACCGTCGCCAATGTGTGCTTCGGCGGCCCTCAGTGCAATCGCCTGTTCATCGCCGCAGAGAGTTCGCTCTATGCCGTCTATCTCAACACGACCGGGTTGCGCCCCTGCTAAGCGGAGGAAATCGCCATGCTGCTCGGATGTATCGCCGACGACCTGACCGGCGCCACGGACCTCTCGCTGATGCTCTCGCGCGAGGGGATGAGGACGGTTCAAACCACAGACATTCCGCCCAAAAATATCGACCTCGATGGCGTCGACGCGTTGGTGATCGCGCTGAAGTCACGGTCGATACCGGCGCCGGAAGCCGTATCCATGTCGCTGGAGGCCGCAGGACGCCTGCGCGACCTCGGCGCGCGTCGTTACCTGTTCAAATATTGCTCGACCTTTGATTCGACCGACGAAGGCAACATTGGACCGGTGCTGGAAGCGCTGCTGGATTTCGTCGGCGGTGGTCAGACGATCGCTTGTCCAGCTTTCCCAGCGGCGGGACGGACCATTTACGCCGGGCATCTGTTTGTGAACGGAGTGCTTCTGTCCGAGAGCCCGATGAAGGACCACCCGCTGAATCCGATGCACGATTCCGATCTGAGGCGCGTGCTGCAGCGTCAGACCAGGCTTGCGGTAGGGCTGATCGGCTTCGAAGACGTGGATGGCGGCGTCGAGGCGATAGACAAAGCGCTCAAGCGCGAAGCGGCGGCAGGCAAACCCGTCTCGATCGTCGATGCGTTGAGCGACCGACATTTGCGCGATATCGGCGCCGCGGTGGCCGATCATGCTCTCATTACGGGCGGTTCGGGCATCGCGATCGGGCTTCCCGCTGCTTATCTCGCCAAGGGGCTGCTTGCGAAGTTGACGCCACCCAATTCCGCCATGCCCGCGCCGGCCGGTCGGCGGGCCATCATCGCAGGTTCCTGTTCGCAAGCGACGCGCCGGCAGATCGAGGTCGCCCTTCAGCGCGGAATGGCGACCCTCCATGTCGACGTCGACCAACTTGTCGACGGCTCGCAGACAGTGGACAGCATTCTCGATTGGACTTCCAGGCAGGACAGCAGCCAGCCTTTCCTCGTCTATTCGAGCGCCGATCCCGAAGTTGTCCGTGCTGCTCAGCAAAGGCTCGGGCGCGAGGCTGCCGGCGCCCTGGTCGAAGGGACGCTTTCGGCCGTGGCGAAGGGCTGCATGGACGCGGGTGTAACGCAGTTCCTGGTCGCGGGCGGCGAGACTTCGGGGGCGGTCGTTCAGGCGCTTGACGCGAAAATACTTTCGATCGGACCGGAGATCGATCCGGGCGTGCCGTGGACGCGCACGCTCGGGACAGCCCGACCTCGCGCTTGCTCTCAAATCCGGAAACTTTGGCGCGCCTGATTTCTTCTACAAGGCGTGGGAGTTTCTGCAATGACCGCGGAAACAAAATTGCGCGACGAGATCTGCACGGCGGGCGCATCGCTGTTCGAACGCGGCCTTACCCATGGATCGGCAGGCAATATCTCAGTGGCGCTGCCGGACGGAGGTTGGCTGATGACGCCGACCAATGCGTCGCTGGGCAAGCTTGATCCAGCGCGGTTGTCGAAGATCGATGCGGCAGGTCGCCATGTCGCAGGCGACAAGCCTACCAAAGAAGCCTTCCTGCATCGTGTGATGTACGAGCGAAGGCCGACCTGCGAGGCCGTGGTCCATCTTCATTCGACCCATTCGGTTGCCGTCTCGTGCCTCGATGGGATCGATCGGTGCAATTGCCTGCCGCCGCTGACGGCCTATTACGTCATGCGAATAAACCGCCTGCCTCTCGTGCCCTATCATCCGCCGGGCGACGAAAGCCTCGCCAAGGCGGTAGAGGAACTGGCCGATCAGCACCATGCTGTGCTGCTTGCCAATCACGGCCCCGTCGTGGCCGGCACGAGCCTCGAAACGGCGGTGTACGCCACCGAGGAACTGGAAGAGACGGCGAAGCTCTTTCTTTTGCTGCAAGGGTTGCAGACCCGACCGTTGACTGACGAGCAGGTCGATACGTTGCGCCGGCGCTTTCCCTAGGGCGAGCAGTCGTTAGGTCGAACCGCGGACCCCCGCCGTCATCGTGAGCGAAGCGCGGCGATCCAGCGACCGCGCCGCCATGACGTCGCCGAAAGCGCCTGCCTGATCGACCGGGCGGCGGCGCTCAGTAGTCCGCGACCACGCCCAAGCCGCGGTCGACGGCAAGGCGCGCGGCCAAATTGGCAACGACGAGGTCCTGCAGGGACACCCCCGTTCCGTCGAACAGCGTGATCTCGTCATCGTTGCGACGCCCCTCGGCGAGGCCCGCCACGACCGCGCCGATGCTGCCGCGAATGTCGCTTTCCCTGATGAGCCCGGCGGCGAAGGCGTGCTGGCATTCGCCGATTGTGATCGCCTGGGCCGCTTCGTCGACAAAGATGGCCGCGCGGGCGACGAGCTTGGGATCGAGCTCCTGCTTGCCCTTGGTGTCGGCGCCCATGGCGCTGATATGCGTGCCGGGGCGAACCCAGGCGCTGTCGATCAGCGCCTTTTGGGAGGGCGTGACGGTGATCAGCACGTCAGCCGCGCGGACGACCTTTTCCGGCGTCTCCTCGGCGACGAAATCGAGTCCCAATTCCGCGACCGCCTCGGCGAACTTGGCGACATTGTGCGGCGACGGGTCCCACGCATGCACGCGGGCGATCGGACGAACCCGCGCGGTTGCGCGCAACTGGTGCGCGGATTGCGCGCCGGTGCCGATTATCCCGAGCGTCGAGGCCTCCGGTCGCGACAGATGCTTGGTGGCGATCGCGCTCGCCGCGCCTGTCCGCACGCCGGTCAGGTAGTTGGCGCTGACCAGAGCCGAAGCCCGGCCGGTCTCCGGGTCGAACAGCAGGGTCGCAGATTGATGGTTGGTCAATCCCTTGGCGAGATTGTTCGGCCAATAGCCGCCGGCCTTGAGGCCGAGGAACGGCGCGCCCACATCGGCGCCGGTCTTCACGCCGAAGACAGCGTTCTGATAGCCGAGGACTTCCCGCACGACGGGATAGTTGCGGGCGTCGCCCGTGGCCATCGCTACGAAGCACTGCTCGACCGCGTCAATGGCGTCTTCGACGCTAACCAGCTTGCGCGCGAGGTCTTCTGAAACAATCAGCACCATTGCGTCCAATTCCTTGTGTCAGTCGAGCTTGGCTTCGAGAATGAACTCGCCGATCATCACGTTCATGCCGGCCATCAGTCCGCCGTCGACGGGCAAGACGACGCCGTTAATGTAGGCGGCCTCGTCCGAGCCCAGAAAGGCGACGGCCTTGGCGATGTCGTCCGGCTCGGCGACGCGGCCCAGCGGATACCATCGCGCGAGTTTCTCGAAGACCTGTGGGTCCTTGCGCTGCCGGATCGTCCAGGTCTCGTTGTCGGTCCGCACGGAACCGGGGCAGACGGCGTTGCAGCGTATTGCGTATTTGCCGTATTCGCTCGCCACCGCCTGCGTGAGATTGATGACGCCCGCCTTCGCCGCGCTGTAGCTGGGATTGCCGAAATAGCGCAGCCCGTTCACCGAGGAGATATTGACGATCGCGCCGCCGCCGCGGGCTTTCAGGCGGGGCAGCATAGCGCGGATGCAGTGGTAAACGCCGTTCAGGTTGACGTCGATCTCGCGCCGCCAGGCCTCCAGCGAGATGCCCTTGAGATCGCCCGCGTCGGTGAAGGCGGCGTTGTTCACCAGCAGGTTGATGGGGCCGAGCGCATCGGCCTCGCTGAAAGCGCGCTCCACTTGCGCGGCGTCGGTTATATCAGCTTCGACCAGAACGGCGCGCGCGCCACCCGACACGAGCTGCGCGACGGTCTCTTCGCCGCGCTGCACGTTGATTTCGAGCACGGCGACCGCCGCGCCCTCGCTGGCGAGCTTGCCCGCAATCGCGCGGCCGATGCCGTGCCCTGCGCCGGTGACCAGAGCGATCGTGCCGTCGTGACGGGCCATGCTGTTCCTCCTTCGTCAAAGTTAGGCGGCGCGCATCCCGCCGAGGGGGTCACGCCACATGCGTCCGCAATTGTAGAAGGCGATCGAGACGGCGTTCGCCCTGACTTCCGCTCCGGTGTTCGAGACGGCCGCGCCCCGAGGGTTCTCTGGGGTAACGCTGGACCTCGTATGACTCCAATGCGTAGGGGGAATAAAAGCATCCCAAAAACGCATTCGCGAATGTTACAGGGCGCTGACACAGTGTTTGAAGCATTCGGGCAGGACGCCCGGCGCCCCCTCTGGCTGGAGACTCTGGCAATGAAGAACATCCTCGTGACGGGAGGCAGCGGCAAGGCTGGGCGGGCCGTATGCCGTGACTTGGTCGAGCACGGCTACAGCGTCCTCAATGTCGACGTGCTCCCCTCGCGCGACCCCGTCTGCCCCTTCTACAAGGTCGACCTCAACGACCTCGGACAGGTCATCGACTCCATGCAGTGGAGCGGCGGCAAGGACCACCCGTTCCGCAAGTTCAACAAGCCAGACGCCGTGGTGCATCTGGCGGCCATTCCGGCGCCCGAGCTGCAGCCCGATGATGTGACCTTCCGGAACAACATCGTCACGACCTACAACGTCTTCGACGCCGCGATCCGGATGGGCGTGAAGCGCATCGTATGGGCGTCGAGCGAGACGACCCTCGGTCTGCCGTTCAGCCCCGGCAATCCGCCCGCCTATGCGCCGATCGACGAGGAGCACCCGATGCGGCCGGAGAGCGCCTATTCGCTCTCCAAGGATCTCGGCGAGGAAATGGCCAGGCAGTTCCAGCGCTGGAACCCGGGCGCCACCTTCGTCGGTCTGCGCCTCTCCAACGTCATGGAGCCGCATGACTACTCGAGATTCGCGGACTGGCAGAGCGATCCGCATGTCCGCGAGTGGAACCTCTGGGCCTATATCGATGCGCGGGACGCGGCGCAGGCGGTGCGCAAGAGTCTGCATGTCGAGTTCGTCGGCGCCGATCACTTCATAATCGCCAATGCGGATTCGGTGATGGAGCGGTCCAACGGCGAACTGCTGCGTGAGGTCTTCCCCAATGTTCCACTGCGGCGGCCAGTCGGCGATCACGAGACGCTGCTGAGCATCGACAAGGCCCGGCGTATTCTCGGCTATGAGCCGGCGTTCTCCTGGCGCACGCAGCGCTAAAGCGCGTTGCGTTTGGTCCGAACCGACGCCGTCATTGGGAGCGTAAGCGAAGCAAATCCAGCCGCGCCAAGCTAGCGATGGATTGCTTCGTCGCTTCGCTCCTCGCAATGACGGTTCGACCTGATTGCGGAAGCAAAAGCAGGGCAGGCCCCTTGAGCCGGAAAGGGGCCTGCTTTGTTTTCGAGCAATACCGATTGCTCCAATAGGCGACTGGGATGTTTTTGGGCGCGCAACTCATACCGCGCCCACATACGTCCATGCGATATTTCTATTATCTACCGGGTCGTCCTCATCGCACAGTAACCAAGCCCCCAATGTTGCGGTTGGTCGGTTAAGACCCCGGATATTTTTCGGCGGCGGCAGGGCATGGCAGAGGAGGACGGCAAGGATGAAGTCTTTTAAGTGGAAGAGTTTGGCGGCCACGCTGGGGGTCGTCGGCATGCTGGCGAATTCAGTTCCGGCGGTTGCTCAAACACAAGTTAACTTTACAGTCGCCGAATACAGTTCGAAGACCGGGCCTTATTTCCAGGACGCTGCCGCCGCCTTCGAAAAGCAGAATCCCGACATCCATGTGAACATCGAAATCGTTCCGTGGAACTCGCTTTTGCAGCGCCTGACCACCGACATCGCCGCCGGCACGACGCCGGACATTTCGATCATCGGCACGCGCTGGCTGCTCGATTTCGCCTCGCAAGGCATCGCCGAGCCGTTGGACGGCTATCTGAAGCCGGACTTCAAGTCGACGTTCATCGACACTTTCATGAGTCCCTCGATCATCGACGGCAAGACCATGGGCCTGCCTGTGGCCGCCTCGGCTCGCGCCATGCTCGTAAACACCGATCTGTTCCAGAAGGCCGGCGCCGAGGCGCCCTCGACTTGGGACGGCGTCTACGACGCGGCCAAGAAGATTTCCAAGCTGCCCGGCACATTCGGCTTTGGACTGCAGGGTAAGGAGATCGAGACCGACGCCTACTTCTACTATGCGCTGTGGACGTTCGGCGGCGACATCCTCAAGGCGGATGGAAAGAGCGGGCTCGAACTCGCCCCAGGCGCTCGAGGCCGCGACCTTCTACAAGAAGATGCTCGATGAGGGGCTGACGCAGCCGTCGCCGACCAACTACACCCGCGAGGACGTGTTCAATCTGTTCAAGCAGGGCAAGGTCGGGATGATCTTCACCTTCCCGATGCTGATTCCGCAGATCAAGGCCGAGGCTCCGAACCTGCATTACAAGGTCATGCCGTTCCCCAAGAAGGTGGCTCAGGCGACCTATGGCGTGACCGACACGCTGATGATGTTCCAGAACTCCAAGGTCAAAGATTCCGCCTGGAAGTTCGTCCAGTTCCTCTACAAGGACGAGTGGCGCGACAAGTTCGACAAGGGCGAAGGCTTCCTTCCGGTCACTAAGAACGTCGCGGCGGAAGATTACTACAAGACCGATCCCGATATCGCCGGTTTCGCCGCGGGCCTGCCCTATGCGAAGTTCGCCCCGACCATTGCGAACTGGGAGCAGATCGCCGACGCCACCGTCCGCGCCCTGCAGCAGATCTATCTGGGCGAGGCTACGCCGAAGGCGGCGCTGGACTCCGCCGCCGCCGAGATCAACCAGATCCGCGGCAAGTAATCCCGTGGTGTCGGGGGCGCCTGAGCGCGCCCCCGATTTTTTGTTGTCCGGGAGCCCGCTTTGAAATCGCTGCTGCGTTCGACGCCTCTCCTGATGATTCTGCCAAGTCTCGTGCTGGCGATCTTGATTATCGGCTATCCGGTCGTGGACCTCGCCTGGACCTCGATGCAGCGAGTGAGCGGCTTCGGGCAGTTGCGCGGCTTTGATGGCCTCGCGAACTACAACCAGGTTTTCAGTGATCCTCTGTTCTACGCCTCGCTCTGGCGCACGGCGGTCTGGACCGTGACAGTGGTGAGCGGCACGCTGATCGTCTCGCTCCCGATCGCGATCATGCTCAATGAGGATTTCTACGGCCGAGCGCTCGCGCGCGTCATCATCATGTTGCCGTGGGCCATTTCCTTGACCATGACCGCCGTCGTCTGGCGCTGGGGCCTGAACGGGCGCGCCGGGCTGCTCAACGCCACGCTCATGGACCTCCACGTCATTTCCGAGCCGATCGAGTGGCTCGCCACCGCGCCGCTGGCCTTTCTGGTCGAAATTCTGGTCGGCATCCTGGTGTCGATCCCGTTCACCACGACCATATTCCTCGGCGGGCTGTCCTCGATGCCGCTTGACGCTTATGAGGCGGCCGTGGTCGACGGCGCGACCCGCTGGGACATCTTCCGGCACATAACCTTGCCGCTGATGAAGCCCTTCATCAACATCGCGATTGTCCTCAACGTCATCTATGTCTTCAATTCGCTGCCGATCATTTGGGTGATGACGGAGGGCGGTCCGGCCAACGGGACGGACATCCTTGTCACCTATCTTTACAAGCTGGCCTTCCGGTTCGGCCAGATCGGCAAGGCGTCCGCGATATCGCTCATCATGTTCTTCGTGCTGTTCGTCTTCACCGTCCTCTACGTGATGCTGGTGATGCGTCAGGAGAAGGAGGTCGAGGCCGATCAAACCGATGAGCCCGTCGAAACCGTCGTAACCGCCGGGCCGATCGTCGGCGCCGAGGTCGCATCGGCGCAGGAGGGAATCGCCTGATGTCGCCCAAGCTCAAGAAGTCCATTCTCTACTGGGCGCTGCTCTCTCCCCTGATCGTCGTGATCCTGTTCCCCTTCGGGGTGATGCTGGTGACGGCGCTTCGCCCGCGCGCCGAGCTTTTCGTCTATCCCCCGACATGGACCTTCTCCCGCTTCGCCTGGGAGAACTTCGCGGAGATGTGGGCCAAGACGAATTTCGGCCGGGCCCTGCTCAACAGCCTCTATGTCAGCGTGAGCGCGACCGTCGTCGCGTTGGCGCTGAGCATTCCGGCGGCCTATGCCCTGTCGCGTCACCGCTTCATCGGACAGGGGCTCTATCGCCAGTTCCTGCTGATGACGCAGATGATGTCGCCGATCGTGCTGGTGCTCGGGCTGTTCCGGCTCATGGTCATGCTCGGGCTGGTCAACAACCTCAATTCGCTGGTGATCACCTACGCCGCCTTCAACATGGCGTTCAGCATCTGGATGCTGCAGAGCTACTTCAACACCATTCCGAGGGAACTCGAGGAGGCGTCCTGGATCGACGGCGCGACGCACCTTACCAGCCTCATTCGCGTGTTCTTGCCGCTCGCCGTGCCGGCGATGGTGGTGACCGCGATCTTCACCTTCATCAATAGCTGGAACGAATTCGTGCTGGCGCTGACCATGATCCGCTCGTCCGAGCAGTACACGCTGCCGGTGCAGATCTACGCCCAGGTCGCCGGGCGGTACCAAGTCGAATGGCATCATGTGATGGCGGCGACCGTCCTCGCCACGGTTCCCGTCGCGATCGTGTTCTCTTGGCTGCAGCGATATCTCATCCGAGGCATGGCGCTCGGCGCGGTGAAGTGACCTCGAAAACCCAGCGAGTTGCGTCTTGTTCGAACCAATGCCGTCATTGCGAGCGAAGCGAAGCAATCCAGCAACGCCAAGCTAGCGATGGATTGCTTCGTCGCCGCGCTCCTCGCAATGACAATTCGACCCAATTGCAATTCGCTCTAATCAATAGCTTTAGGAGCCGCCGTCCATGGCCGCAGTCGAAATCCGAAACGTCGAGAAACGCTTCGCCAGCATCGGCGTGCTTCACGGCATCGACATCGATATCAAGGACCAGGAATTCGTGGTCCTCGTCGGCCCCTCGGGATGCGGCAAGTCGACGTTGCTGCGCATGATCGCCGGCCTCGAATCGATCAGCGGCGGCGAGATCGCGATCGGCGGCCGGGTCATCAATGACGTGGCGCCGCGCGACCGCGACATCGCGATGGTGTTCCAGAACTACGCGCTGTATCCGCACATGTCGGTGTACGACAATATGGGTTTCAGCCTGAAGCTCAGGAAACAGTCCAAGGAGACGATCGCCAGCAAGGTGGGGACAGCGGCCGAGATCCTCAACCTCAAGCCGTATCTCCAGCGGTCGCCGCGACAGCTCTCGGGCGGCCAGCGCCAGCGCGTCGCGATGGGGCGCGCGCTGGTTCGCGATGCGCAGGTGTTCCTCTACGACGAGCCGCTCTCCAACCTCGATGCGAAATTGCGCGTCCTGATGCGGACGGAGATCAAGTCGCTGCACCAGCGGCTCAAGACGACGTCGATCTACGTGACGCACGATCAGATCGAGGCCATGACCATGGCCGACCGCATTGTCGTCATGCACGCCGGCAGGATCGAGCAGATCGGCGCCCCGCTCGATCTCTACGACCGGCCGGCCAATCTTTTCGTCGCCGGTTTCATCGGCTCCCCGTCGATGAACTTCGTCCCAGGCGTTCTGCGACGCGAGGGAACCGGCGCCGTGGTCGTCGCGGCCGACGGGACGAAGCTGCCTGCTCCGGAAGGCGTCGGTCGGCCCGACCAGAACGTCGTCTACGGCATCCGGCCGGAACATTTCACGTTGTCGCCCGCCGGAGAGGGCGTGCCGGCGAGGGTCGAGGTGATCGAACCCACCGGGGCCAACATCGAGGTGATCGGGACGCTCGCAGGCGAACGGGTCTGCGCCAGTTTTGCGGAGCGGCACCCGATGCGGCCTGGCGAGACCATCCATCTCGCGGCGAGGCTCGACAAGGTTCACCTGTTTGATGCGGCCAGCGGTCGGCGGATTTGACGGCGCCTCGCGGGGCGCCTTTTCCCTCCGCCCGCCGCGGGGATTGGCGCCGCGGCGTCACGTGATCGCAGGGGCAGCGGCGACGCCTTTTGGTGCTCCGTCAGCATGGGCGTCAGACAGGGCTTCCGCAAGGTCCTGCGCGCCGAGAATGCCTGTCTTCAACACGGCCCGCTCCAGCGCAGAAAGCCAGCACTCATAGTAATTCCATGACGAGCGATCGTCGGGATGGGCCTCCTCCCACGTCTTGATCTCGCCAATCAACGCGTCGCGGAAGTCGTCCCATTCGAAGTAGCCCTGTTTGGCGAGGGCGAGGGCCATGCCGAAAGCCGACCGCTCCCATTCGTGGCTGAAACACAGCGACCCGTTCGCGCGTGGCGGGGTATCTGGACCGCCCATCATTTCCGTGACGGCAAAGTGCTCGAAGCGGGTCAGCATCGCCTGCAATTCCTCACGCGGCCTTTGCGACAGCGACGCCCATCATCGCCTCGGGCGTCACCAGAGCCTCGAGTTCGGCTTCCGAAAGATGGTCGGCGCCGGCTGGACGCTCGGGCACGACGAACCATCGGATCTGGGCGCTCGAATCCCAGACCTTCACGTCGACTGAGGTCGGGATGTCGAGGCCAAACTCTTTCAGTACGGCGCGCGGCTCGCGCGCGGCGCGGCTGCGGAAGGTTGGATCCTTGTACCAGTAGGGCGGCAGGCCTAGCACCGGCCAGGGATAGCAGGAGCACAAGGTGCAAATGACGAGATTATGCACGTCCGGTTCATTGGCGACCGCGCGCATGTGCTCGCCCTCCGCTCCCGCCATGCCCGGGGGAAGGGCGAGTTCGGCGATCGCCGCGGGCGTGTCGGCGATGAGGCGCGCCTTGAAGGCCGGGTCGACCCAGGCCCGCGCCACGATCTTGGCGCCGTTGAACGGGCCCATCTTCGTCTTGAAGTAATCGAGGACGGTGTCGACGGTCTTGTCGGTGATGACGCCCTTTTTGATCAGCAGGGCTTCCAAGGCGCGCACGCGCGCCGCGCTGTACGCCTCGCGGTCGGCGCGATATTTGAAGCGATCGTCCATCGGCAATGCTCCTCGGTGAGCCGTCACGCCGCCTTACCGGCGGCGCTCGCCGGCGCTTCGAGATAGCTGGCGTAAAGGTCGGCGTAGATTTGGAAGCCCGACTCGGCGTTGCGCGGCCAGATGTCGGCCGGGTCGAACCGGACGCTGTAGACCGCCATGGGCGGGCCGATGCCGTCGGGGCCGGTGTCGCACAGATAGGCGTAGGCGCCTGCATAGACGCTCTCCACCGTCCCGGTCTTGTTGCGAAGAAAGCCGGGCAGGCGCGTGTGCTCGACAGTCGCGACGTCCTTCACCGCTACGGTGTCGCCGACGGAGAAGTCATAGGCGACGGGAACGTCGCGCTTGGGGCTGTCGCCCCCGACGAGATATTTGGCGACCCGATCGTCGATCGCGGGATCGCCTCCCGTGGGCAGCGGCGCGGCTGGATCCTTAAGGTACGCGTCGGTCAGCGCATCGAGTTCGTCAGGGGTGATGTAGCCCTGATCCATGAGATAGCCTGATATGCCGCCCAGCCACTTTTCGTAGTAGCGGTACTTGAAATAATCGAACGGATCGAGCGCCTCGGCGCCCGTGCGCAGGTCCGCCCAGGTCCAGACCGTGTGGAAGGGCGAAGGCGTTTGCGGCAGAGGCAGCTGTCGCGAGAGCGCCATCATCGCCGTGTGAATGCCGAAGATGCGGGTCTCCCACGGCTCCACGAACACACGGGTTTCGGTGCTGACCGGGCCGAGGCCTTCGAGGCCGCCGAGATAGTGTTGCAGTTTCATTCGGCGTTTCCTTTAGCGATTTAGACCCATCGTCTTCTTGCGGCGAGCATCGTGCGGCTGGCCCCTGATTCAGGACGCGATCGCGTCGGTCGCGACCAGGCATGAGGCGAAGCCGCTCCGTAGCGCGCGCTCGTCAAGGTTGCGGCCTATGAATACGATCTCGTTCAACCGCGGCTCCGCCGGCTTCCACGCTCTCCCTGGCCGTCCTTCGAGCGTCATATGGACACCGTGGAACACGTAGCGCCGCGCTTCGTCGTGGAAATTCAGAACGCCCTTCATTCGGAACAAGTCTTTTCCTGTCGCCTGCACCAGCCGGTTGAGCCAAGTGTTGAGCGCCGCCGGATCGAGCGCGCCGGACTCGCGTATGGCGACACAGCCTATGGTCTGATCGTGCTCGTGCTGGTGGTCCGCAAGAATATCGGGATCGATCGATAGGATATTCCCCAGATCGAACGCCCCTATGTCGAGCACCGCAGCGCGGTCGACGGCGCAGGAGCGCGTCCGCATGATTTTGGCCAGAGGGTTGAGCGCTCGCAGTTTCCTTTCGGTCTCACGGAGCGCTGTCTCCGCTTCGAGGTCGACCTTGTTGAGAAGGAGCACATCGGCGAAGCTGATTTGTTCCTTCGCCTCGTCCATGTTCAGTTGCTCGCTGATGTGCCTGGCGTCCACGACCGTGACGATGGCGTCGAGCTTGAGATGCTTCGCTAGGATCTCATCGAGCATGAACGATTGGATGACGGGCGCGGGATCGGCGAGGCCTGACGTCTCGACGAGGATCCGATCGATCTTGCGACCGGAGTCGAGCAAGCCGCGTATCGCCGTGATGAGATCCGTTCTGACGGTGCAGCAAATGCACCCGTTGTTCAGCTCGATAATTTCATCTTGCGTTTCAAGAACGAGTTTTCCGTCGATGCCGATCTCTCCGTACTCGTTGACGATCACAGCAATACGTTCGGCCGTCGAGTGCGAGAGAAGGTGGTTGAGGAGCGTCGTCTTGCCCGCGCCGAGGAAGCCGGTCAGAATCGTTGTCTTGAGCTCTCTCATCGTGTTTCTCGCTCCGATCGAGACACGTCGCCGAAAATACGCTCGTCCGCGCAGTATGAGGCGGATGTGCGCCGGATTAAATGCGATCGACGATCAGGCCACAACGGCGCGAGCGGTGCAATTTCTGCCAAACGCGCGAGAAAAACGGACATCGTCTTCATTCGCCATCGAGTAGGCCAGTTTCTAAGCGATAGAGCGAAAATTTGATCTTATTGTGTTCGTATAGTAGCCCAGCGAATTCGTGGTCGAGCGCGTTGAGGTCTTGCAAGCGCCCCCTCTCACGCCCGCGAAAGCGGGCATCCAGGAGTCAACGGACGAAGGCCTGCGGCGGTTGTCTGGACCCCCGCTTTCGCGGGTGTGACAGCAGCCCAGCATCAACCAAAAGGAAAATGCTCTAACGCCCCGATCTCTTGATGGCGGCGCGCCCTAGACCTGGATCACCAGCCGTTGATGCGGCGCCAGATGTCGACGCGCCGATCTTCGGCGCCGTCGACCACGTGGTAGCGATCGTACATGGCCGACGTCATGCAGGCGTGGTTCGGCAAGACGCGGACCTTGGAGCCTACCGGCGCCTCGTCGAACGGGAATGGCCCGTCCGAAACGAGCATGCCGTGCTCCTGATAGACATGGCCGACGCGGACCCGGCCGATGCGCCGGGTGGCGGTCGCGTCCATCACCAGACCAAAGCCGACATCTTCGGGCAGACCGGGAGCGCCGGTGCTGCGGTCTTTCGACAAAGCGAGCGCGCCTGCGTCGATCAGCGCGCAATTCATGTCCGGCCGGTGGCCGATGACGGTCGCGAGCACCGAAACGGCGATGTCCTCGCGCCGGCAGGATAGGATCTCCGACTGAAATACGTCGCCGAACATATAGACGCCGCACCTGACCTCGGTGACGCCTTCGTAGCTCTTGCCATGCGTCGCGGTCGGCGTCGAGCCGATGCTGACGACGGGGCAGGCGAGTCCAACCGCCCGCAGGCGCCGCGCGGCGGTCACGGCGCACCAGCGTTCGTGTTCGGCGTAGGCCTCCATCGCTGCGATGTCGCGGCCCTGGTAGGATTGCCCCGCGTGAGTCAGCACGCCCATGAGGCGCGCGCCCGGCAAGTCCTCGATGACGCGCCCAAGCTCCGCGACTTCGGGGGATTCCGGCATCAGGCCGGCGCGCTTCTCGCCCGAGTCGAGTTCGATCAGGACGTCGAGCTCAATCCCGAGCTCGACGGCGCGCCGGCTGATCTCCTGGGCCATGGGAATATTGTCCGTCACGACCGAGAGCTGGACGCCTTCGCGGATCAGACGGGCGATCCTCGGCAGCTTGTCCGGCATGAGGCTGACCGCATAGGTGATGTCGCGGATGCCGTGTTCAGCGAAATACTCGGCCTCCCTCAGCGTCGACACGGTGACGCCGCCGAAATTGCCGGCAAGCGCATGGCGCGCCACCTCGATGGACTTGGCGGTCTTCATGTGCGGCCGCAGACGCACGCCGAGCGTCTTGAAGCGCTCCGTCATGCGCGAGGTATTGCGCGACAAGACCGCGCGGTCGAGCACGAGGCTCGGCGTTTCGATGGTGTCGAGGTTCAAGGGCGAGCGCTCCAGCGAGGCGGTCAGGGGCGACGCCACTGGACGTCACGGTCGACGGGAAAGACAGGCCTCGGCAGGTGCTTGAAGTCGAACCGCGACAGGACGGGGGACGACAGCCCAGGCGCGTCGACCTCGATGACCTGCTCGGCGGGAAAGAACTCGTCGAAGCCGGCGCGGAAATGTCCGCGCGACTTGACGACGACCGCGCGGGCCTGGGCGATGTCCACACCCATCATCTCCAAAAACACCGGGTCGGCGCATTGCGTGCGGATGGAGATCACCACCACCTTGACGCCGCCGAGATCGAGCAGCGCCGTCGTGCCCAGGTTCATTCGCCGCCCGGCGTAGAAACCGCGCCGGCCGACGCAATCGCCGTCGCGGATTCGCACGACCGTCGCATCGGCTTCGAAGCGCTTGGAAAACTGGCCTGCGGGCGATCGGTTGAAGACGGCGCGAAACCGCGCGCCCTCGCCGAGTTGCTGCGCCTCGCGCGCCAGCGCGGCGTCGTTGAACACGCCGAGCACGACGTCTTGCGCGCCAGCTTTGACCAGGCCTTCGAGAATGAAGGTGGTGTTGCCGCTCGCGCCGCCGCCGGGATTGTCGGCCACGTCGGCGAGAATGACAGGGCGCAGCGCGGCGTCCTGTCCGACTTTGACTACGGTCGCGAGAGCGTCTTCGAGCGAGGTCAGATGGGGATCGAAACGCAGGTGCTGGCTCCAGGCGAAGTCAGCGATGTCCAACGCCAAGGCTTCGGCGGCGGCCTTGGCGGTTCTCGACGTCACGATGATGGCGAGCCCGTTCTTGGGCGTGTCGGCGTAGGCGAAGCCGCCCAGGATCGAGACATTGAGGATGTCGGGGGTGAGCCGCGATTGCCCGTAGTTGATGATGTCGGCGTAGGGGCCGCGCGCCGTCAACTGGGTGACGGTCGGCGGGGTGACGGGCAGCCGGACCAGCGCCGCTTGCGGCTTCAAGCCGCCGAACATCTCGATGAGCGTCGCCGCGGCCTCGCGACCGCGATCGGCCATATCGACATGGGGGTTGGTGCGGTAGGCGACGATCACGTCGGCATTGTCGACCATGCGCTGGGAGACGTTGCCGTGCAGATCGAGCGTGGCGACGATCGGCGCATCGGGCCCGACGATCTCCCGCACCATGGCGAAGATCTCGCCGTCGGGGTCACGGTTCTCGGTCGTGATCATGGCGCCGTGGTTGCAAATGTAGACGGCGTCGAGCGGCATCGCCGCCTCGAGCCGCGCGCGCATGTCAGCAAGCACGTCAGAATAGAAAACATGGTCCGCGGGACCGGCGGCCTCGACCAGGCCCATGAGGATCGGCAGCGGCGCCCAGTCGATCCTGGAGTTCATGGCCGCATAGAAGGCGCGAAGTTCGGTCGGGAGCTTCGATTCGGTTTTCCTCAACTCTTCCAGGAACTCGCCGCCAGCGACGTACAGGCGATCAAGGAAGTCGTCTTTTTGCGTCACGGGAGAGAAGCTGTTGCTCTCCAACATGAGGCCGAGCATGGCCACGCGCTTCTTTGACCGATCTGCGAACATGCCGTGCACCCGCGTTGAATTCGTGGGTTTTGCAGTAGCAGGCTCAAAACGGCTTTAGCCAATGCAAGCTCGGCCTCGCCTGATGCGCCATTCGCATCGTTCCTCCGAACCGGGAGTAGGGTCTCCGAGCAAGGCCCAGAATTCCTCAGCCATCGGCGGGAGCGGCTCGCGCGAGCGGAAGAGCCTGATCTCGACGGGGAAGATCCACTCCTCGCCGCCGGCGATCACCAACTCGCCCGAGGCGAGCTCCGCCTTGATGCTGCTCTCCGGCAGCCAGGAAAGCCCCCTTCCTTCGCCGCTCATCAATTTGAGCACCGCCGCGAGGTGCGAGACGAACACGCGGTTGAGGTAGAGCCGCGACGTGCTGTGGGCGAGCGCGCTTTCGACGACGCGGCCGATGGCGGAGGTTTCCGCGTAGGCTAGGTAGTGGACGGGTTCATCCTCGGCGCCCGGCAGGCGATCGATCGGCACGCCCGCATTGTCGGGCAACGACACCGGCAGCAATCGGTCAGTTCCCACCAGTTTCGAGATGAAATGGACCGGCGGCAGATTCGTTTCGATTGTCGGGTGCGCGTGCGCCAGCGTGAAATGGCAATCCCCCCGCAAGAGGGATTGGACGCAGTCGGCGAACTGGTTGGAGTCGAGCCTCGTGTTGAACACGTGGCTGCGGGACTCGAGCGAGCGCAACCAATTGGGAAAGAACGACATCGACAGGCTGTGCGTCGCGGCGAAACGAATGATCGTCGCCGTGTAGTCGTCGACGCGTCTCGCGTCGTCCCGTCCCTGATACAGCCGCCGCAGCACTTCTTCCGCCACCGGGCGGAACCGTTCCCCCGAAGGCGTCAAAGTAACTGGCTGCGTCGTGCGGTCGAACAGGGTCGCCCCGACCCATTCCTCGAGGCTCTTTATGCGCCGGCTAAAGGCCGGTTGGGTCGTATGGCGCCCTTCCGCCGACCGCGAAAAATTGCGCGTGTCGACCAGGCTGAGGAAGTCTTCGAGCCAGCGGATTTCCATGTGCGCCACAAGTGGATTGTTATCGTTCGGCCGACAAGCAAAAACCGTGCTACCTCGACGGTTGGTTAATGCGTGACGCACATGACCGTATCAGAAAATGACATTCGCCACGATCCGATCCAATGCCGACGTTGATAATCGGTCAATCAACGAGGCGCGTCGAGATGGCGAAGGAAGTGCGGGCGTACTGGCGAAATTTCATCGACGGCGAATGGGTCGACGCGAGTGACGGCCGGCGCATCCCGGTCGAGGATCCCGCGACCGGCGAGATCATCGCCGAAGTCGCCTGCGGCGGGGCCGCCGAAATCGACCGCGCGGTCCAAGCGGCGCGGCGGACCTTTGCGAGCCGCGTGCTGCTGCAAATGACGCCCGCCGCGCGCGGCGAACTGATGTTCGAAATCGCCCGCCAGTTGCAGCCGCTCGCCGACGAAATCGCTTTCGTCGAAATGCGCGACAACGGCAAGACGTTGGCGAACGGCTACAACGAGGTCAAGCTCACGCAGCGCTATCTGCACTATTATGGCGGCCTCGCCGACAAGCTCGAGGGGCGCCAGATCCCACTCGGCGACGGCGTCGTCGATTACACGATGCACATGCCCTATGGCGTTTCCGCCCAGATCGTGCCGTGGAACGGCCCGCTGCCGGTCGGCGCCAGATCGGTCGCCTGCGCTCTCATCACCGGCAACACCGTCGTTCTGAAATCGCCGGAGGATTCGCCGCTCAGCCTGTTCCTGTTCGCCGAGGCGTGCGAGAAGGCGGGCGTTCCCAAAGGCGCGCTCAATATCGTGTGCGGATATGGTCCGCAGGCGGGCGCGGCGCTCGTCTCTCACCCGGATATCGACCACGTTGTTTTCACCGGCTCGGTCGCGACCGGCAAGAGCGTGCTGCGCGCCGCCGCTGAGCGCGTGATGCCCTGCGTCATGGAACTCGGCGGCAAGTCGGCGGCCGTTGTCTACGCCGACGCCGACCTCGACCTGACCGCGCGCAACGCCGCTCGCGGCATCTTCCATCATGCGGGGCAGATCTGCTCGGCGGCTTCGCGGCTGCTCGTTCAGCGACAGGTCCACGATCAACTCGTCGAAAAGCTCAAGGCCGAAGCGGAACGCCGCTCCGTCGGCCCCGGCGCCGACAAATGCGACATGGGGCCGGTGATTTCTCAGAAGCAACTCGGCAGGATCGAAGCGTTGATCGACGTGGGCGTGCAGGAAGGCGCGAAGCTGCAGACGGGCGGCCGTCGGCTCGATCGTCCGGGGCACTTCTTGCCGCCGACGATCTTCGCCGACGTCACGCCTGAGATGCGCATCGCCAATGAGGAGTTCTTTGGTCCGGTGCTGGTCGTGATCCCGTTCGATACGCCCGAAGAAGCGATCGAGATCGCCAACGGCACGGACTACGGGCTTGCCGCGGGCGTGTTCACGCGCGATCTGCGGCTCGCGCATTGGACGGCGGAGCGCCTCGTCGCTGGCCAGGTCTACGTCAACGACTGGTGGGTCGGCGGCGTCGAGACGCCTTTCGGCGGCGCCAAGCGCTCCGGGTTTGGCCGCGAGAAGGGTCAAGAGGCGCTGCTGGGCTACGTGCAGACGAAGAATATCGGCATCAGGTTCTGACATCCGCTTGCCTTGCGAGTTCCCTGTTAGAGGGCGCTCAGCTATTGAGGAAGCGTCCGGCGTCATAGAGGATTCCGAGAAATGGCCGACGCTCCCGTATCAATTGACCTGAACTTCCCCCTGACGGGCAAGCGCGCGCTGGTGACAGGCGGCGCCTCGGGGATCGGCGCGGCGATCTGCGACGCCTTCGCCGCCAAGGGCGCGCGGGTCGCGGTCGTCGACCTCAACGCCGACGCCGCGCGCGCCAAGGCCAATGCGCTCGGCGGCGGCGCGATCGGCATCGCCTGCAACGTCGCGGATCCGGCCTCCGTGAAGGCGGCGATCGACGGCGCGTCGAGCGCTTTCGGCGGTATCGATATTCTCGTCAACAGCGCCGGCGTCGTTTTCCTCGCTCCGGCCGAGGAGCTCCCGCTCGACGATTGGGACAAGACGATCGCGATCAATCTGACCGGAACCTTTCTCGTCTCGCAGGCCGTCGGCAAGGCGATGATCGCCGCAGGCCGAGGTGGCAAGATCATCAACCTCGCCTCCCAGGCGGGCAGCGTCGCCATCGATCAGCACGTCGCTTATTGCGCATCCAAATTCGGCGTCATCGGCCTCAGCAAGACGCTGGCGGCCGAATGGGGCAAGCACCGCATCTGCGTCAATACGATCTCGCCGACCGTCGTGCTGACCGAACTCGGCAAGAAGGCGTGGGACGGTCCGAAGGGCGAGGCGCTGAAGACCCGCATCCCGTCCGGCCGCTTCGCCTATCCCGAAGAGATCGCCGCGGCCGCTGTGTTCCTGGCCTCCAGCGGCGCCGAAATGATAAACGGCGCGGATTTGCTGGTCGACGGCGGCTACACGATCGTCTGAGCCGCAGCCGTTGGATCGTCATTGCGAGGAGCGTGCGCTCCGAAGCAATCCATCCTCCGCTTGCATCGTAGGCGCTGCTGGATTGCGTCGCTCCGCTCGCAATGACGGGGACGTTTCAGACAAAATGCAAAGTGCGCTAGAAAAGACCCAGGAGCTCGTCGTCATGCAACGTTTCATCAATGATCCGGATTTTGTCGTCGACGACACCGTACGCGGTTTCGTCAAAGCGCACAGCGATCTCGTCAGGCTCACCGACAACCCTAAAGTCGTCGCGGCCGCGCAGGGGCCGATCCAGGGTAAGGTCGGGGTCGTCACCGGCGGCGGGTCGGGGCACGAGCCGGCGTTCATCGGCTATGTCGGGCGCAATATGCTCGATGCGGTCGCCGTGGGCGAAATCTTCTCTTCGCCGACCGCCAAGAGCTTCCACGACGCGTTTCGGGCGGCCAACGGCGGTCGCGGCGTCGTTTGCCTCTATGGCAACTACGCCGGCGACAACATGAACGTCAAAATGGCGGTGAAGCTCGCCGCCAAGGAGGGCATCGAAGTGCTCACCGTGGTGGCGAACGACGACGTCTGTTCGGCGCCGGCGAGCGAGCGCGAAAAGCGTCGCGGCGTCGCCGGCGAGATCTTCATGTGGAAGTGCGGCGCCGCCAAGGCCGCCCTCGGCGGCGGCCTGAAGGACGTGCAGGCGGTGGCGCAAAGGGCGATCGACAATTGTCGCTCGATCGGCGTCGGCCTCGGGCCGTGCACGCTGCCCGCGGTGGGTCATCCCAATTTCGCGATCGCGCCGGAAACGATGGAGGTCGGCATCGGCCATCACGGCGAACCGGGAGCGCGCGTGGAGCCCTTGAAGCCTGCGGCTGGCGTTGCGCGCGACATGGTCAACACCATTCTCGACGATCACAACCTGCCCGCCGGGACCGAGGTCGCGATCCTCATTTCGGGCCTCGGCGCCACGCCGACGAACGAGCTCTACATCCTCAACGACACGATCGACGAGGAAATCGGCAAGCGCGGGCTGAAAATCACGCGCGCCTATATCGGCAATTTCTTCACGTCGCTGGAGATGGTCGGCGCAACGCTGACGATCATGGCGTTGGACGACGAGTTGAAAGCGCTGCTTGCGCTCGATGTCGCATGTCCGGCGCCCTTGTGAGGAGAAGGTCGATGCAAGCATTCTCCAACGCCGACGCCGGCGACATCGTCCTGACCATTGCGCAGCGCATCGTCGCCAACCGCGCCTATCTGAGCGAAATCGACGGCCTGATCGGCGACGGCGATCATGGCGTGAACATGGCCAAGGGGTTCGGTCTCGCGGCCGACCGGCTGCGCGGCGAAAAGGTTTCGCTGTCGGGGTCGCTGGCGACGCTGGGCGACGTGCTGTTGAGCGAAATCGGCGGCTCGATGGGGCCGCTCTACGGCGTAATGTTCTCCGGTTTCGCCGAGGCCCTGGGCGATGTCGCCGAGATCGACGCGGCGGCGTTCGAGCGAATGCTGCGCAACGGCTTGGCTGAGGTGCAGTCGGTCGGCGACGCCAAGGTTGGCGACAAGACTCTCATCGACGCCTATGCTCCGGCGTTGGCGGCGTTTTCGGCTGCGACCGCGGCGGGCGAGACCTTCCCCGCCGCGCTGGACGCGCTCGCCGCCGCCGCGAACACGGGACGCGACAGCACGATCGGCCTCGTCGCCAGGATCGGCCGCGCCAGCCGGCTCGGCGAGCGCTCGCGCGGCGTGCTCGACCCCGGGGCGACGTCCTGCGCCATCATCCTATGCGCCTTCGCCGAGGAGGCGAAAGCGAAGCTCGCGGCGGCGTAAGACCCGTCATCGCGAGCGAAGCAAAGCAATCCATTGGCGCCGACGATGCAAGCGGAGGAATGGATTGCTTCGTCGCTACGCTCCTCGCAATGACGAGCGGAAGTGCGCAACGTTCTCCTGCGCGAGCCTCTGATCAAGAGTCAATTCGCCGCGCTCTCGCAAGCCAATAAGATCATCTTCGGCATCGCCTCGGTGCGCGCCAACGTTCACTCAGGACGATCCGGCGCGGTAGCCTTCTTGCGTGCTGCTGCGGCTGGAGCGGCATGGTCGGTCGCGCCGATGCTCCCTTCAGCGCCACGCTTCGAGCGCGTGGCGCTTTCGCGTTGCCGCGTGACGCGGCCCGCGCTAGGGGCGCGCGTCGCGCCACAGCGCAATCAGACCGTGCGGCCGCCGTCGACCTCGAGCACGACGCCGGTGACGAACTCGGCTTCGTCGGAGGCGAGATAGAGGCACGCGTTCGCGATGTCTTTGGGTTCGGACAAGCGGCCGAGCGGAATCGTCGAAATGAACCGCGCGCAATTCTCCGGCGTGTCGGGAACGCCCATGAAGGATTCGAGCAGTCCGGTCGCGCCCATCACCGGGGCGACGCAATTGACCCAAATCTTCCGTGGCGCAAAGCCGCTTCGACGTGGTCGCGGCGGGTCACGTCGCCTTGAACGGCGATCGCCGCCGATCCGATTTCGTTGGCGAGCTTCTGCGCTCCCTCGCCGTTCAGGTCCATGATCGTCACCTTCGCGCCCTCGCGAGCAAAGACACGAGCGATCTCGGCGCCGAAGCCGGAGGCGGCCCCGGTGACCAGGGCAGATTTTCCATTCAGTCGCATGATTACGCGTTCCACGAGTGTTGTTCTGCGAGCGCACAGCTCGCACTCGCAATCATGTTCGCTCTGGACCTGGGAAGGACAATAGTATTTTTGCCTAGGCTCCATACGCGGGCGATATGGAATCCTGATGGAGACGATGTCGTCGCCGATGGAACGACGCCGCATCGCCGACGGCCGTCTCCGGAGCCGTCAGCATTCACGTCGCAACGTCATTGCGAGGAGCGTAGCGACGAAGCAATCCATACCTCCGCTTGCATCGCCGTCGCCGCTGGATCGCTTCGCTCGCGATGACGGGTAGCTTCGCGGATTTGCAAGGCCAAGAGAGCTGAACGGCGAGGCGCGACGCCTCGCGATTTGGCGTTCAGGCGGAGCGGGCGGTCATCGTGATTTGGCCGCGCGCGTTCGCGATCCAAAGTTCCGCTGCCGCGCCGCAGACTTTGAAGGTCTGCTGGTCGAAGAGCGGCGCGACGCCGCGGAAGGAGAAACGCGCGGGCAGGGCGCCGTCGCGCATGGCGCGCGCCATCCTCAGGAGATAGGTCGCCTGCAACGGACCATGGACCACGAGCCCGGGATAGTTTTCGATTTCCGTCGCATAGGGCCGGTCGTAGTGAATGCGGTGGCCATTGAAGGTGGCGGCGGAGTAGCGGAACAGGAGGGTCGCGCTGGCCTCGATCGAGGCCGACCGTTCTGGCGTCGGCTTGGCCGCTGGCTCGTTGCCGCTCGCGCTCGCGGCTTGCGAGACGGCGTCGCGATAGACGATGTCCTGCCGCTCCGAGAGCGCCAGGCCTCGCTCGGTGCTGTAGTCATGGGCCACGGTGACGAACAGCAGCGGGCCGCTGCGGCCGTCCTTGAACGAAACGTCGTCGATGCGCGAGCGCCGCGTGACCCGGTCGCCGACGCGCAACGGGGCGCCGGAGAACCTCAGCTCGCCGCCGGCCCACATGCGGCGCGGCAAAGGGGCGGGCGGCAGAAAGCCGCCGCGCGCCGGGTGGCCGTCCGGCCCTAGCGTGGACATGCTGGCGATGTCCGGCGCAAGGCACCAGTGGATTCCGGTCGGCGCTTCGGCGCCTTCCACCGTCTCGCCGTCGTCATCCAACACCGCGAGAAGACTGGCGGCGAGCCGGGGCGTGATGACGTCCTCGGCCTCCGCCGTTCGTCCGATCCAGGTTCTGAGGCGCTCGATGTCGATCGACGTCATGGATCCTTGCCCTCAGTACGAGCGCGGCATGCCGAGCACGTGCTCGGCGAGGAAGCTGAGGATCAGGTTCGTCGAGATCGGCGCGACCTGATAGAGGCGCGTTTCGCGGAATTTGCGTTCGACGTCGTATTCCTCGGCGAAGGCGAAGCCGCCGTGCGTCTGCACGCAGGCTTCCGCCGCCGCCCATGAGGCTTCCGCAGCCAGCATCTTCGCCATGTTCGCCTCGGCGCCGCAATTTTCGCCGGCTTCATAAAGACGAGCGGCTTCGCGCACCATCAGGTCGGCCGCCCGCATTTGCGCGTAGGCGCGGGCGATCGGGAACTGGACGCCCTGGTTCTGGCCGATCGGCCGGCCGAACACGACGCGCTCGCTGGCGTAGCGGCTCGCTTTTTCGATGAACCAGCGCGCGTCGCCGACGCATTCTGCGGCGATCAGGATGCGCTCCGCGTTCATGCCGGAGAGAATGTAACGGAACCCCTTGCCTTCCTCGCCGATCAAATTCTCGGCGGGCACGCGCACGTTGTCGAAGAAGACCTCGGTCGTCGCGTGGTTCATCATCGTGCGGATCGGACGGATCGTCATGCCAGCCTTCTTGGCTTCGCGCATGTCGACGACGAAGACCGACATGCCGTCGGTGCGCTTGGCGACCTCCTCCTTCGGCGTCGTGCGCGCAAGCAGCAGCATCAGGTCGGAATGCTCGGCGCGCGAAGTCCAGAATCTTCTGACCGTTGACGATGTAGGCGTCGCCCTCTTTTCGCGCGAAGGTCTTGATCGAGGTGGTGTCGGTTCCGCTGGTCGGCTCGGTGACGCCGAACGCCTGCAGCCTCAGCTCGCCGGAGGCGATGCCGGGGAGGTAGCGGCGTTTCTGCTCCGCGTCGCCGTGGCGCAAAATCGCGCCCATGATGTACATTTGCGCGTGGCAGGCGCCGCCGTTGCAGCCGGCGCGTTGCACCTCCTCCAGGATCGCCGCCGCGGCAGACAAGGGAAGCCCGGAGCCGCCATATTCCTCAGGGATCAGCGCCGAGAGATAGCCCGCCTTGGTGAGCGCGTCGACGAACTCGGAGGGGTAGGCGTTTTCGCGATCGAGCTTCTGCCAGTAGGCGCCGGGAAACTCCTGGCACAGCTTGGCGACTTCCTGGCGGATCTCGGCGTAGTTGGCGTCGGGCATGGGGGCCGCTATTCCTGAACTTTGAAGGTTAGAAAGAAATTGCGTTCGTCGCGAGACAAGCAGTCCGGGCGCTATGCGCGGTTCAGCGCCCGCATCGCCGCGCGGAAATCCGCGATGTCCTCGAGATGCGAAAGCTTCGCCGACAACGCTTCGGCGCCGTCCTCGAGAACCGGGCGCGCGAGCAGCAGGAACTTTTCGCTCAGCGCCGCGGCGCTCGGGAACGTCTCAGGCTCGCCCGAGGGGTCCGCGATCAGGCGCTCGACGACTTCGCCGCGCGTGCGAACGCTGAGATGGGCGCCGAACGGATGGCGCCGGCCCTCCAGACGATCGTCCTGCACGACGTTGACGCGGTCGGCGATCGTCTCGACATCGGGGTTGCCCAGGAGGCGATAGTCGTCCCAGCCGAACCGCCCTTGGTGAATGGCGACCGCCGCAGTGAACGGCATCGAGAATTGACCGTCGACGACGCCGCGCGGCCGGCGCTTTTCCGTCAGCGGCGCCCCGGTGAGGACGATGCCGTTCCGGTGCAGCCCGACCGTCACCTCCTGAAAATCCGCGGCTTCGAGGCGGCGCTCGGCGCGGAGCGCGAGCAGCCCGTCGAGCGCCGCATGGGTGTAGCGGCAGCTCGGATAGGGTTTTAGGCCGATCTTCATCGTTTCGTAGACCGCGCCGAGATCGGCGACAGCCTTCGCAGGCTGCGCGTTGTCGGAATAGCCGGCGAGGAAGCCGTGCTTGCCCTCGACGCTCTCGACCGCGCCCTTGAAGCCGCGCCGCGCCAGGGAGGCCGCGAGGAGGCCGTTCATCGCCGCGGCGCCGACCTGATAGCGCTTGTTCCAGGCGCCGTTGACGAGGAACTGCAGCGAGCCGGCGGCCTGGCTGGCGGCGACGCCGAAGGCCGAAACGAGAGCGGGCGCGTTGAGACCGAAGAGCTTGCCCGCCGCCGCCGCCGCCCCGAAGGCGCCGGCGGTCGCGGTCGGATGGAAGCCGCGCGCGTAATGGGCGGTCGGATCGAGCGCGTTGCCGAGCCGGCAGCAGACTTCATAGCCGGCGACAATCGCCGTCAGCAGATCGCGGCCCGAGGCGCCGACCATCTCGGCCGCCGCCGTGGCGGCGGGGACGACCGGCGCGCTCGGATGGAGCGAACTGTCGGCGTGCGTGTCGTCGAAATCGAGGGAATGGCCGAGCGCGCCGTTGAGCAGCGCCGCGACCGGCGGCGCATAGCGGCGGCCCAGGCCGAAGGCGGTCGCGTCGCCGGCCCCGTCGAGCCCGAGGTCCTTGACAGCGCCGAGGAGAGAGGGCGTCGAATCCGCGTCGCGCGCGGCGCGGACGACGCTGCCGATGAAATCCCTCGCAAGGCTCTTCGCCCGCTCGGGAACCTCGGGCGGGAGCCGGTCGTATTCGAGCTCGGCGACATAGCGTGCGAGGATTTCGGTCTCATTGGCCACGGGAATTGTCTCCGCTGATCTTGGCGATCCGTTTTTGAATGGCGCGGGCGCGCGCCAGCACCGGCGCGTCGACCATGGCGCCGTCGACCGCCGCGGCCGATCCGTCTCCGGCCGAAGCGATGACGCGTTCCGCCCAGGCAAGCTCGCTCTCGGAGGGCGCGAAGCCGCGCCGCGCCGGCGCGATCTGCGCGGGATGGATGAGCAGCTTGCCGCCAAATCCGAGCGAGGCGGCGTAGCGCGCGTCGGCCTCGGCCGCCTCTTCGTCCTTGATCGCCAGCGTGACGCCGTCGAGTGGAGGCGGTAGCCGAGCCAAGCGCGAAGCGAGCACGATCTGCGCGCGTGCGAAGAGGAGGGCGTCGCGCGAGTGCTCGCAGCCGAGGTCGCTCGAGAAATCGACCGAGCCGAAGGCGAGCCGGCCGGCCTCTGCGGCGATGTCGTGGATTGCGTGCAGTCCCAGCGCGGTCTCGATCAGCGCGACGACCGGCATGTGGCGCCCGAGGCGGCGCTTCACGACGGCGATGTCGTCGCGGCTCTCGGCCTTGGGCAGGACGATCCCGTCAAGGGGCAAAGCGGCGGCTGCGGCGAGATCGTCGTCGAACCAGATTGTTGCCCTCGCGTTGACGCGCAGCAATAGCCGCGCCGCGCCGGATGGCTCGCGCAAAACTTCGGCGAGGCCGCGCCGGGCGGCTTCCTTGGCGCTTGGCGCGACGGCGTCCTCGAGGTCGACGATGACGGCGTCGGCGCCCGAGGCGAGCGCCCGCGCGATCCGCTCCGGCCGGTCGGCCGGAACGAACAGCGGCAGGATGACGTCGATCGCGGAAGCGGACAATCGGGATACTCCTCGCGCGCCTGGGGCGCTGAATATGAGCCACTCGATCTCGCGCCGCCAATCGTGATTTATTGGGCGCCCTATAGCATTCGCCGATATCGGCGAGGGCGGGCGAGCGATACCGTTTTCTTATGGCCGCGTTAAACTTGCGATATTTGTCGCCCCAGGGGAAATCGGCAATGGTCGCTTCGCCTCCGGACGCCGGCGGCTTGGAATTGCGGAGGGGCGAGCATGAATTCTGATCTCAATGGACTGCTTGTCGTCTCCGTCGAACAGGCCGTCGCGGCGCCGCTGGCGTCCTGCAAGCTGGCGGACGCCGGGGCGCGCGTCATCAAGGTCGAGCGCCCCGAAGGCGACTTCGCGCGCGACTACGACCATCTCGTCCATGGCGAGAGCGCCTATTTCGTCTGGCTCAACCGAGGCAAGGAATCGGTGTGCCTCGATCTCAAAGAGGCGAGCGACCGCGAGACGCTCGTGGCGATGGTCGCCCGCGCCGACGTCGTGATCCAGAATCTCGCGCCGGGCGTCTTCGAGCGGCTCGTTGCGCCGATCGAGGAGCTTCGGCGCAAATACCCTGCGCTGATCATCTGCTCGATTTCGGGCTATGGCGAAGAGGGGCCATTGAAGGACCTCAAGGCTTACGACCTGCTGGTGCAGGGCGAGAGCGGCTTGTCGTCGATCACCGGCAATGAATTGGGATCGGCGCGCGTCGGCGTGTCGATCTGCGACATCGCCGCCGGAATGACGGCGGCGCAGGCGATCTTTCAGGCCCTCTACGCCCGCTCGGCGACGGGAGAGGGCCGTCATATCGCCGTTTCGCTCTATCACGCGATCTCCGATTGGATGAACGTGCCTTATCTTCAGTTCGCTTATGGGGGAAAGACGCCGGCGCGCAACGGCCTCAACCATCCGACCATCGCGCCCTATGGCAATTACGTCTGTAGCGGCGGCCGCGCGCTGTTGGTGTCGATCCAGAACGAGCGCGAATGGGCGGTGCTGTGCCGCGACGTGCTGCAGCGCCCGGACCTCGTCGCTGATCCGCGCTTCGCCACCAACGGGAGCCGCGTCGCCAATCGCGAGGCGCTCGACGCCGAGATCGTGCCGATCTTCCTCGCCTCGAGCCGCGAAGACATGGTCGAACGGCTGCTCGCGGCCCGCATCGCCTATGGCCGGATCAGCACGCTCGAGGATGTCGCGAGCCATCCGCAAAATCGATTTGTCACGCTCGAGACCCCGACCGGACCGGTGCGGATGCTCGGGCCCGGAGCGCTCACGCAAGCGGACACGGCGACCTTCGGCCCCGTGCCGGCGCTCGGCGCCGATACGGAACGGCTGCGCAAGGAATTCGCGCCGCGCTGAGGAGCGGAGTTCGGCGAACGCTGGCGGCCCAATGCGGGAGCCGGGCCTTGACACCAGGATTGCGCCTGCGCCCATAGTTACGCGCGGACGCGCTGTTCGCGGGCTCGTTCGAGAACCGGCGTGGACTTACGACAACTGCGTTATTTCCTGACGATCGTCGAGCAGGGGTCTTTTTCGAAAGCTGCCGCCACGCTCAACGTCGCGCAGCCGGCGCTGAGCCTTCACGTGCGCAACATGGAGGCTGAACTCGGCGCCGCGCTTCTGTTTCGCGGTCCACGCGGCGTGACGCCAACCGAGGCGGGCGAGATCTTGCTGCGCCATGCGCGCGCGATCATCGATAAATTTGCCGTCGCGCGGGACGAGATCCGCGGTCACGACGCCCCGCCGTCGGGCGAGGTTCGCCTCGGCCTCCCCGGCACCATAAGCCAGATCCTCTCCGTTCCGCTCATCATCGAGGCCCGGCGGCGCTTCCCCCAAATTCGCCTGCGCATCGCGGAGGCGATGAGCGGATTCGTGTTGGATTGGCTCAAGGAGCTGCGCGTCGATCTCGCCGTCCTCTACATTCCGGTGGAGGATCGGTCGCTGGTCTCGAACCCCGTGCTGACGGAGACGCTTTGGCTGCTCGGCCCCCTCGCCTCGATCGGCGATCTCCCGCAATTGCCTCCGGGCGCGGTCGGCTACGCCGAGATCGCGAAGCTGCCGCTCATTCTGCCGAGCGCCAGCCATGGCTTGCGCGAGCTTCTCGAACGCGAGGGCGCTGATCGCAAGTTCTCGCTGAACACGGTGGTCGAAGTCGACTCCTACGCCAACATCAAAGGTCTGGTCGAAGCGGGGCTGGGATATTCCATCCTGCCCTTCAATTCGATCGCGCAGGAGGTGCAGAGCGGGCGCCTGCAGACTTGGCGGATCGCCGAGCCGGAGCTCACGCGCGACATCCACCTGGTCAAGCCTGCGGACCGACCCGTAACCAGGGCCGTGTTGACGATCGAGGCGCTTTGCCGGGAGCTGCTGCTCGATCTCGCCGCCAAGGGAAAGTGGAGCGGCGCGCGCGCCCTGTAGAGCCGTCTGCAACACCGTTGGAACGTCATTGCGAGAAGCGTGAGCTCCGAAGAATCCATTCCTCCGCTTGCATCGCCGGCGCTCTGGATTGCTTCGCTTCGCTCGCAATGACGGGGATTGTTCAGAACCCTTCGTCACGCGCCGCGGGCGGATAGAGCGCGAACTCAGCCTTGCACAGGCGTCCCGTCCAGAAGCGTGATGAGCACCTGATAGGCCGCTTCGATGTCGTTGCGCACGCCGAGGCTGACCGCGCTTCCGTCGCGCGCACGGATCGCCGCGAGCATGAGCTCGTGCTGCTCATTGGCCTTAAAATAATTTCCCGACGCGCGCAGCAGATGAAAGTACGGGCTGATCTGCAGCCACAGGGTCTCGATGATCGCGAGCAACGCTTCGGAGCGCGCCGCCTGATAGATGGCGAAGTGAAAGGCGCGGTTCCAGCGCAGATATTGCTTGTTGTCGCCGGCGCGCGCCGCTTCCTCCATCGCGCGGACGCTGTCTTCGAGCCGCGCGATTTCCGCTTCGGTGATATTGGGCGTCGCCCAGATCGCGGCGAGCGACTCGACCTCGAGCCGAACCCGGCGCAGATCGGACAGACGCTCGCCCGTCAGCAGCGGTATGCCGATCGATCGACCGGAGATCACGGTGAGCACCCGCGCCGCGGTCAATCGCTGCAACGCCTCGCGCACCGGCATGGCGCTGACGCCGAAGGCGTCGGCGAGCGCCTGAATGGTGACGAGCTGCCCCGGCGCCATCTCCCCGTTGAGGATGAGCTCGCAAAGCTGCCTGTAGACGTGATCCTGCAGCGTATTGCGGGGCGCGCGCTCGATCGGCAGCGCCGGCCGGAGAGATGTGTCCGTCATCGCGTTCGTTTCCATTCGACCCGCGCCCATAGCCGGGCGCGCCAGATTCGTCGACTCGGCGCGCCGCCATTCGGCTTGCCAAGTTTACGATCATTGATCTATGATCACAAGGATAACGGCCGGGGGCCCTTGGCCCCGACGAGTTGGCAAGAACTCGCCTGCAAACGTCGGGCGACGAGGGAGGAGATCCGATGAAACGCGAGTGGAAGAAATGGGCCGCTGGAGTCGGAGCCGCCGCTCTGGCCGCGAGCGTCGGGCTGACTGCGAGCGCCGAGGCTGCCGACAAGAAATTCAAGATATTTCTGTCGATGAGCTACATCGGCAACGACTGGCAGGCGGAAGCCGCCAACATGGTCAAGGCGATGGCGGCGCACAAGGATTTCGCCGACAAGGTCGATTTGCAGGTGCAGGTCGCCGGCCCCAACGCGCAGCGCCAAATCCAGCAGATCAACGCCATGGTGCAGCAGGGCGCGCAGGCGATCGTCGTCTATCCGATCTCGCCGACGGCGCTCAACAGCGCGGTCAAGAACGCGTGCGACAAGGGCGTGATGATCATCGCTTACGACGGCGAGATTTCGGAGCCCTGCGCCTACAACGTGACGATCAACCAGGAGGAGGCGGGTCGCGTCACCGCCGAGTGGCTGGTCAAGAAGCTCAACGGCAAGGGCAATGTCGTGGTGATGACCGGCGTGCCCGGAACGTCTGTCGACACGGCGCGCACCAAGGCGGCCAAGGAGGTGCTTCGCCAAATATCCCGACATCAAGATCGTCGGCGAGGCGGTGGGCATGTGGAGCCAGGCGGTCGCGCGCACCGAGCTCTCCAAGATCCTGGCGACGCACAATTGGGATCAGATCGACGGCCTGTGGATGCAGGTCGGCTGCTACACCGCCAATACGATGCAGATCGAGGCCGGCAAGAAGCCGGACCAGCTCAAGCCTTGCGCCGGCGAAGGCTCCAATGGCGGCCGCATCCAGATGCTGCCGGTGAGCGCCGAGGTCGAAGGCGCCAACGGCACCTATACGCCGATGGCCGCGCCGCGCATCTCCTACGCCTCGCCGCCCTATTCAGGGGGCTATGCGCTGAAGCTGGCGGTGGAGAAGCTCGAGGGCAAGGACATCCCGAAGCGCATCACGCTGCCGCTGCCGATCGTCACCAACGACACCATCAAATACTGCAAGGAAGGAACTTGGGCGGAAATGAAGGACGGTTGCAACGCCTTCCCGCCGTCTCTGGTGCCGAACCCCGGGTGGTTCGCGTCGATCTATTCGCCGGAGACCCCCGAAATCGGCTTGCAGGCCGCCCTGGTCGGCCAGCCCGAGCCCTGATGCGCCCAAAGCGCGGCGGCCCGCCGCCGCGCGTCCCCTCAGGAGAACCGTCATTGCGAGCGGAGCGAAGCAATCCAGCGATCGAGGTCTCGCCAGCAAGTCGCGAGTCGTTCCGTGGGCGGCGCAATCGGCTGAGGGTTGGACCTCTGGATCGCCGCGCTTCGCTCGCGATGACGACGGGGACCGGTTCAATCAAAAGACAGCGTGTTAGTTCGCAAGGTGACAAAGTATGTCCAATCCGACGCCTGAGCGGAGCGCCGAGCCGGCGATCGCCGTCGAACGCGTACGCAAGGTCTACGGAGCCACCATCGCGGTCGACGACGCCTCGTTCGCAATCGCGCGCGGCGCCGTGCACGCTTTGCTCGGGGAGAACGGCGCGGGCAAATCGACGATCGTCAAATTGCTGTCCGGGCTGACGCAGCCCGATTCCGGGGGATTTCGCCTGTTTGGCGAAAGCGTGCGCTTTTCCTCGCCGCGCGACTCGCAAGCCCGCGGCGTCGAGACCGCGTTCCAGGAAATGACGCTGGTCAAGGACCTCACCGTCCTCGACAACATGCTGCTGCCGCGCGGACCGGCGTGGCCCTTCGGCATGATCCGTCGGCGCCAGGCGCGCGCCGAGGTGGCGGCGCATTTCGATGCGCTCGGCATGGGCGACGTCCATCTCGAGGACGAAATCGGCGAGCTCGACCTCGCCATCCAGCAGAAGATCGAAATCGCCCGCGCGCTCTATCGCCGGCCGCGCCTCCTGTTGCTCGACGAGCCGACCTCGACTCTTTCCGGCCGCGACGTCGATTGGCTTGGCCAGATCATCGCCGAGCAGCGCGCCCGGGGCGTCACGATCGTTTTCATTTCGCATCGGCTGAGGGAGGTCAGGACGTTCTGCGATGCGATGACCGTACTGCGCAACGGCAAGCACATCGCGACCGGGCCGGTCTCCTCCTACGGCGACGACGAGGTCATCCGCATGATCGCCGGGCGCGCGCTCGCCCACGCCTTTCCGCCGCGCCGCGACGGCGCGCGCGCCGCCGGAGCGGAAGTGCTCGGCGCCGAGCGCATCTCGACCGCGGGCAAGTTGCGCGAGGTCTCCTTCGGCCTCAGGGCGGGCGAGGTGCTGGGCGTCGCCGGCCTGCAGGGCATGGGCCAGCTCGATCTCTTCCTTGCTTGCTTCGGCATGGCTGAGCTGACGGGAGGGCATCTGCGAGTCGACGGCGAGCCGATCGTCTTCACGTCGCCGACCGACGCTGTGCGCGCCAATATCGGCATCAGCCTCGTGCCCGAGGATCGCAAAACGGAGGCGCTGTCGCTCAAGCTTAGCGGCAAGCACAATGCGTCTCTGCCGGTGATCGACCGTTTCGCGCCCCGCATCCTGATCGATACGGCCGCGGAGAACGCGGCCGTGGCGGCGACCTTCGAGCGCGTCGACGTCGACCGGCGCGCGCTGTGGACCCGCGTCGGCGCGTTTTCCGGCGGCAATCAGCAGAAAATCGCGATCGCCAAATGGCTGTTGGCGGAGAGCCGCGTCCTCCTTCTGTTCGATCCGACGCGCGGCATCGACGTCGGCACCAAAAACGAGCTCTATCGCCTCATCCGCGCCTACGCCGACGCGGGCGGCGCGGTGTTGTTCCATTCGACCGAGATCCCGGAGCTCGTCTACCTCTCGGATCGCACAATGGTCTTTTACGCCGGCCGCATCGCGGCGGAGATTCCCGCCGCGCGCCTGTCGGAAGAGGCGATCCTTCGCGCCGCGCTCGGAACGGACGCCGAAGCGGGGAGGGCGGCGTGACGACAACGAGCGCCGCAATGCCGCGTCCTGAGCCCGCCGCCTCCTTTCCGCTGGTCAAGCGGCTGGCGCGCCAGCGCGGGCTGCTCATCGCCATGGCGGTCTTCCTCGCGCTGCTGGCGACCGTCGCCAGCATCGGCTCGGTGCGGCTGAGCTACTATGACTTGTCGCAGATGGCGGCGAGCGGCGCGACGCTGGCGCTGGCGGCGATCGGCCAGACGATCGTCATTCTCTCCGGCGGTTTCGACCTTTCCGCCGGCGCCGCGATATCCCTCGTAAATGTCGCGCTCGCCTCCTCGCTGCAGGACCCGTCGCAATCGCCGCTCCTCATTGTCGCGGCCGGAATCGCGATCGGCATGGCTTCCGGCGCCTTCAACGGCTTTTTCGTCGCCGTCCTGCGCATGCAGCCGATCGTGGTCACCCTGGCGACGATGTTCATTCTGCAAGGCGTGACGCTGCTGATCATGGAAAAGCCCGGCGGCCAGGTTTCGCCGGCGCTCGGCGATTTCCTGAACGGCGACGCGATCCCCAATCTGCTGCCGAAGCCGGCGCTGCTGATCGTCGTGGTTCTCGCGGTGTGGGCCTGGATCAAGCGGACGAATTTCGGCGTCGCGGTCTATGCGGTCGGCGGCGACGTCGATTCGGCGCGCGCGGTCGGCGTGCCGACCCGCTTCGTCGAATTCATGGTCTATGTGATCGGCGGCGGCTGCTACGGCCTCGCCGGCGTGTCTCTGAGCGCGCAGACCGGCTCGGGGGATCCGCTGATCGGCAACCCGATGCTGCTGCAAATGTTCGCCGCGGTCGTCGTCGGCGGCACGACCCTCGGGGGCGGGCGCGGCGGCCCGGTCGGCTCCGTCTTCGGCGCCTACATCCTGATGATGGTCGTCAACATCCTGCTCGTGCTCAACGTCTCCGCCTATTACTCGACCGTCGCGGAAGGCTCGATCCTCATACTCGCCGTGCTGGCGGGAGGGCTGCGCTCCGATTCGCCGCTGGCGCGCAACGTTCGCCGCCTGATCCTGCGCGTGAGAGCGGGCGCGCAGGCGCGCCTCGCCTCCCAGAGGCCGCCCGAGGCACGGCTCCTCAGCTTGGCTAAGCTCGAGAAGGGTTCGCAGCGCAGTCCGGGCGCCATGCCTGGCCTCTTCGAGCGCAACGCCGAAACGCTGCGCTTCGCGCTGCCGGCTTATGTCTGTTTCGCGCTCGTCGTCATCGCCACGCAGCTCACAGTCGGAAATGCGCTGACGAACTGGTCCTACTTCAATTCGCTGGTCGTGCTGACTTCGTTCCTTGCGGTGCTCGCGCTCGGCCAGGGAACGGTGATCCTCACCGGCGGCCTCGATTTGTCCGTGCCGTGGACGATCGGCTTCACTGGCATCCTGCTCGCCGGCCTGGTCAAGGGTTCGGATGCGGCGCTGATCTACGCGCTGCCGATCGCGCTCGTGGTCGGCCTGGCCGTCGGCTTCGTCAACGGCGCCGGCGTGGTTCTGCTCGGCGTCTCGCCGATCGTGATGACGCTGGCGATGAACGGCATCCTGCAGGGCGCGGCGCTGGTTTATTCCAATGGCACGCCGGACGGCTTCTCTTCGCCCTTGCTGCGACGCTTCATGACCGACCACGAGCTGTTTGTGACGCCAGTGGTGCTGTTCGTCGTGGTCTTTGTCGTCGTCGCGGTGCTGCTTCTCGGCCGCACCGCGTTCGGCCGGCGTGTCTACGCCGTCGGCAACGGCGAGCGGGTGGCGGCGCTGTCCGGCGTTCCGGTCGGCCAGACGCTGATCCGCGTCTACATGCTCTCGGGCCTGTGCTCTGCGATCGTCGGCGCGCTTCTCACTGGCTTTTCCGGCCAGGCGAGCCTCGGCATGGGCGACGAATATCTGTTGCCCTCGATCGCCGTCGTGGTGATCGGCGGCGCGCTGATCACCGGCGGGCGCGGACACTATCTCGGCATGCTCGGCGGCGCGTTGCTGCTGACCGCGCTGCAGACGCTGCTCGCCGGCACGACACTTCCCTATGCGACGCGAACCATCGTCTTCGGGTTGGTTGTCCTCGTCGCCGTCATGGCCCTGCGCGAGAAGCGCACATGAGAATCCGGAGCGCCCTATGAACGATAACGCCGACGTCTTCGCCCTCGAGAAGGGCCTGCGCGTCTTGATCACCGCCGGCGCGTCGGGCATCGGCAGGGCGATCGCCGATCTGCTGATCGCTCGCGGCGCGCGCGTCCAGATTTGCGACGTCTCCGACGATTTTCTCGCCGAGTTCCGCGCCGCGCATCCGAACGCAGGCGCCCTCAAGGCCGACGTCGCTTCGGAGGCCGATGTCGCGCGCCTGTTCGCGGCGGCGAAGTCGTCGCTGGGCGGGCTCGACGCGCTCATCAACAACGCCGGGATCGCCGGACCGACCGGCGGGGTCGAGGAGATCGCGCCGGCGGATTGGCGGCGCACGCTCGACATCTGCCTGACCGGCCAATTCCTTTGCTGCCATTCCGGCGTGCCGATGCTCAAGGCGGCGGGCGGCGGGGCGATCGTCAATCTGTCCTCTGCGGCGGGGCGGTTCGGCTATGCGTTCCGAACGCCTTATTCGGCCGCCAAATGGGGCGTCATCGGCTTCACCCAGAGTCTCGCCAAGGAGCTCGGCCCCGCCAACATTCGGGTCAACGCCATTCTGCCGGGAATCGTCGAAGGGCCGCGCATGTCCGGCGTCATCGCCGCGCGCGCCAAGCAGACGGGCGTCAGCTACGCGGACATGGAGAAGACCTATCTCGACCGCGTCTCGCTCCGGCGCATGGTGACCGCGGCTGACGTCGCCGCCACGGTCGCCTATCTTTTGTCGCCCGCCGGCCGCAACATCTCCGGTCAGTCGCTGGGCGTCGACGGCAACGTCGAGGCCCTGTGAAGAGGGCGCAGCGCCGAAGAAAGGGAGTGCGCGATGAGCAAAGTGGCGATCGTCGGTTCGGGCTTCGTCGGCCGCGCCTGGGCGATCAGTTACGCCCGCGCCGGCTGCGAGGTCGCGCTGTGGGACGATGACGCCGCGGCGCCGGCCAAGGCGCTGGCCTATATCGAGGGCCTGTTGCCCGATCTCGAAGCGAACGATCTGCTCGGCGGCGCTTCGGCCAAGACCGTCGCTGCGCGCATGCGCCCCGCCGCGACGCTCGAAGCGGCGCTCGACGGCGCGGTCTATGTGCAGGAGAACACGCCCGAGGACGTCGGCGTCAAACGCGCAGTCTTCGCGAGGCTCGACGCCGCCGCGGCGCCCGACGCCGTGCTGGCGAGTTCGACGTCGGCGATCCTGCCCTCGGCCTTCACCGAGGCGCTTAAGGGCAGGGCGCGCTGTCTCGTCGTCCACCCCATCAATCCCCCGTATCTCATCCCAGCCGCCGAGGTCGTGCCGGCCCCCTGGACCGACGCCGCGGTGGTCGAGCGCGCCGCCGCGTTTCTGCGCGCCGCCGGCCACGCGCCGATCGTCATGAAGCGCGAGATCGACGGCTTTGTGATGAACCGCCTGCAAGGCGCGCTGCTCGAGGAGGCGTTCCGCCTCGTCGCGCAAGGCTACGCCAGCGTCGAGGACGTCGACATTGGCCTCCGCGACGGCTTGGCGCTGCGCTGGTCGTTCATGGGCCCGTTCGAGACCATCGATCTCAACGCGCCGGACGGCGTGCGCGACTACGCCGAGCGCTATCAGCGGATCTATTCCGGCATCTTTCCCTCGACGCAATGGCGCGCCGATTGGAGCGGACCGGTCATGGACGAAATCGAGGCCGATCGGCGCAAGCGCCTGCCGGCCGACAAGCTCGTCGAGCGCCAGTCCTGGCGCGATCGCCGCCTGATGGCGCTCGCCGCGCATAAGCGGCGCGCCGACAAAGACATTGGACGATAAGAAATTGGGACGTTGAGAAATTGGGACGTTGAGAAGTTTCAGAAGGAGAGCTCAATGGCGTCGAGCAACAAAGTCATCATCACCTGCGCGGTGACGGGAGCGATTCACACGCCCTCGATGTCGCCGCATCTGCCGGTGACGGCCGACGAGATCGCCGCGGCGGCGATCGGCGCCGCGGAGGCGGGCGCCGCGATCGTGCATCTTCATGCGCGCGACGAGAAGACCGGCAAACCGGACCAAAGCCCCGAGGCGTTTGCGCGCTTCCTGCCACGCATCAAGCAGGCGACCAAGGCGGTCGTGAACCTGACGACGGGCGGCGCGCCCTACATGACCGTGCAGGAGCGCGTGAAACCGGCCGAGGTCTTCAAGCCGGAGGTCGCTTCGCTCAACATGGGCTCGATGAACTTCGGCCTGTTTCCGATGCTCAAGCGGTTCAAGTCCTTCAAGCACGACTGGGAGCAGCAGGCGCTCGAGAATTCGCGCGATCTCGTGTTCCGCAACACCTACAAGGACATCGAGTTCGTGGTGCGTACGCTCGGCGACGCCGGAACCCGCTTCGAGTTCGAGTGCTACGACACCGCGCATCTCTACAACCTCGCGCATTTCCTCGAGCGCGGGCTCGTCAAGCCGCCGCTGTTCGTCCAGACCGTGTTCGGCATCCTCGGCGGCATCGGCCCGCATCCCGAGGACGTGCTGCACATGAAGCGCACGGCTGATCGCCTGTTCGGCCATCACTACAAGTGGTCGGTGCTCGGCGCCGGGCGCAGCCAGCTCGCCATCGCCGCGCAGGCCGCCGCAATGGGCGGCAACGTGCGCGTCGGCCTCGAAGATTCGCTCTGGTCGGGGCCGGGCCGCCTCGCCTCCAGCAACGCCGAGCAGGTGCGCGCGGCGCGCCAGATCATCGAAGGGCTGGGTCTTACCGTCGCGACCCCCGACGAAGCGCGCGAGATCCTCGAGCTCAAGGGCGGCGACAAGGTCAGCTTCTGATCAAGCATCGCAATCAGCGGGAGGAAGCCATGCGGATCGAGGTTCTTATCGACGTCAAAACGATCCTGGGGGAGGGGCCGCTGTGGGACGTCGACGAGCAGCGGCTCTATTTCATCGACAGCTTCGGCTGCAACGTGTTCCGCTGCACCGCGGACGGGCGTGAGGTGCGCGCGTGGGACGTGCCGGCCAAGATCGGCTCGATGGCGCTGCGCAAGCAAGGCGGCGCGGTGCTGTCGCTCGCCAACGGTTTCCATTTCCTCGACTTCAAGACCGGCGAGGCGCAGCTCATCGTCGACCCGGAGCCGGACAAGCCGGCAAACCGCATCAACGACGGCAAGGTCGATAAGCGCGGTCGCTTCATCGCCGGCTCGATGGACACGATGGAGGAGGGCCCCAACGGCGCGCTCTACCGGCTCGATCCGGATCTGTCCCTGCACAAGCTCGACGATCACATCATCGTCTCCAACGGACCGTGCTGGAGCCCGGACGGGCGAACCTTCTATTTCGCCGACACCTGGACGGGCGAAATCTGGGCCTACGACTACGACCTCGAAACGGGAGGCGTGTCCAACCGGCGGACCTTCTGCAAGGTCGACCGTTCGCGCGGCGGCGCCGCCGACGGCTCGACCGTCGACGCCGAGGGGTGCCTGTGGAACGCGCTGGTCTACGACGGCCGCCTCGTGCGTTACACCCCGGAGGGAAGGATCGAGCGCATCATCGAGATGCCGGTGAAGAAAGTGACCAGCGTCATGTTCGGCGGCCCCAACCTTGACATCCTCTACGTGACCTCGATGGCCAAGCCGCCGCTGCCGCGCTTCCCTGCCGACGGCCCTTTGCGCGGCAGCCTGTTCGCGATCCACGACCTCGGCGTCCGCGGCGTCGCCGAGCCGCGCTTCGCCGGCTGAGGCCGGTCGACCGTCTGCGTCGAGCCGGCGGCCGCCCTTGACACTCCCGACCGGCTGGGCTCCACAATGGACCCCGCCGGAGGAACAACCGGATGCGCGCTCGAATCCTGAATGAGCGCGGGGGAGGGGACGGATGGCGCCGGACGACGGCACGCTTCGGTTCGAGAACGTGGCCAAGGCGTTCGGCGGCACACAGGCGCTGAAGGGCGTCAGCTTCGAGGTCGCGCGCGGCGAGATCGTCGCCCTGTTGGGCGAGAACGGAGCCGGCAAATCGACGCTTATCAAGGTGCTTGGCGGCATCCACGCGGCCGATACGGGCGCGATCACGCTCGGCAGCGTCCCTTACCATCACGCCGCTCGGCAGGCGGTGTCCTTCATTCACCAGGACCTCGGCCTCATCGAATGGATGACGGTGGCCGAGAATGTCGGCCTCGCCAGGGGATTCGCGCGTTCGGCGCGGCTGGGCGCGCTCGGCGTCATCGATTGGACCGCATGCCAGGAATTTGCGCGAGAGGCGCTGCGACTCGTCGGATGCGACCTCGACCCTGAGACCCGCATCCAAACGCTGAGCCGGACCGAGAAGTCGCTGGTGGCGATCGCCCGCGCCCTGGTCGCGAATCGCGATTTCCTGGTGCTCGACGAGCCGACCGCGAGCCTGCCGGCCGACGAGGTGGAGCGGCTGTTCGCGGCGATGCGCACGCTGAAAGCGCGCAACGTCGGCATGATCTACGTGTCGCACCGGCTCGACGAGATCTTTCGGGTCGCCGATCGTGTCGTCGTGTTGCGAGACGGCCGCGTCGTCGGCGCCGACACGGTCGCCGAGACGACGCCGGACCGGCTGGTCAAGATGATCGTCGGCCGCTCGACCTTCGACGCCTTTCAGAAGAAGGGCCGTCCATTGGGCGAGCGCCGCCTCACGGTGTCCGGCCTCGCCACGGAGCATGCCGGCCCGGTCGATTTCGAGCTTCGCCAGGGCGAGCTTCTCGGCCTCGTCGGATTGCGCGGCGCCGGACAGGAAGAGATCGGCCGCGCGCTGTTCGGCGCGATCCCGCATCGCGGCGAGATCGCCCTCGACGGACAGCGTTTCAACCTCGCGACGCCGCATGCCGCGGTTCGCCTTGGCGTCGGGATGATGGCGCGGGACCGCGCGGAAGAATCCGTCGCGGCCTCGCTCAGCGTGCGGGAGAACGCCTTTCTCAATCCCAGCGCGTCGCGGCGCGGTCTGCTGTCTCCCCTATCGCCGCGCGCCGAAGCGTCGCGGGCGGCGGCGCTCGGCCGTTCGGTGAACCTGCAGCCGAACGCGCCCGATCTGACGATCGAGAGCCTTTCGGGCGGCAACCAGCAGAAGGTCGTCGTGGGGCGCTGGCTCGCGACGGGGCGGCGCCTGTTGGTGGCGGAAGATCCCACGGCAGGGGTCGACGTCGGCGCCAAAGCGGAGATTTACCGCCTGATCGCGCGGGCGCTCGACGACGGGCTCGCCGTGGTCGTCGTCTCCACCGATTTCGAGGAGGTCGCGCAGATCTGCGACCGCGCGCTGGTCTTCAATCGCGGCCGCATCACCGCGGAATTGGCCGGCGACGCCTTGACCACCGAGGCGGTCATCACCGCCGCCTCCGCTTCCGAAGCTGCCTGACGCGAGCGACGTTTCCATGGCCACGAATTCCGTCAAATCCAATGCGCTCGAGCCCACCCGCGCGGAACTTGCTCAACTCTCGCCGATCGCTCGCGTGATTCGCCTGCTGCCGGTCTATGGGCTGGTCGTGATGACCGTTCTCCTCGCGGCCTTCTTCTCGCTCATCCTGCCCCAGACATTTCCGACCCTGCTCAACGTCCGATCGATTGTCTCCGACAAGGCGATCATCGCGATTTTGTCGCTGGCGGTCATGATCCCGATGGTCACGGGCAAGATCGACCTCACCATCGGTTACGGGATCGTCCTGTGGCACATTCTGGCGATCAGCCTGCAGGTCTGGTACGGCGTGCCCTGGCCGGTGGCCGCGCTGATCGTCCTGGCGCTCGGATCGGCTGTGGGCTTTCTCAACGGCATTCTGGTCGAGATCGCCCAGATCGACAGCTTCATCGCCACGCTCGGCACGGGCACCGTGCTTTACGCCGTGGCCATGTGGCATTCGCAGGGACGTCAGATCATCGGGCAGCTTCCCGACGGGTTCTTCTCGATCAACGGCGCCCGGTTGTTCGGCATGCCGGTGACGGGCTTCTACGTCATGGCGCTCGCTGTGACGCTCTGGTTCGTGCTCGAGTATTTGCCGATCGGCCGCTACTTCTACGCGATCGGCGCCAATCCGAAAGCAGCGGCGCTCAACGGCATTCCGGTCCGCCGCTACACGATCGCCGCCTTCGTCTGCTCGGGAGTTTTGACGGCGGCGGCGGGCGTCATCCTGGCCTCCAAGCTGCGCATCGGTCAGGCGAGCGTCGGCCTCGAGTTCCTGCTGCCCGCTCTTGTCGGCGCCTTTCTCGGGTCGACCACGATCAAGCCTGGACGCGTCAATGTGTGGGGCACGCTCGTCGGCGTCGTCATTCTGGCCATCGGCATATCAGGGATTCAGCAACTGGGCGGCTCGTTCTGGGTCGAACCCCTGTTCAACGGCCTCACGCTTCTGGTCGCCATCGGAATTGCGGGCTACGCGCAACGCAAGCGCGTAACAGCCGCGCGCTCCCCACAATCAGGGAGCATCCGCGACGCAACTGCGCCGCGGGCATTGGAGAGAGGGAATACGCCATGAGGAGACATCTATTCCTGGGGGGAGTCGCGGCGCTGGCCGTTCTGGCCGCGTCGGCGGCGTGGGCGGACGACCAGATGGACGCTGCGAAGGCGAAGGTCGCCGCAGCCACGCAGAAAGCGGGCAAATGGGACGGCCCGACCACGGGTCCCAAGGCGGCGCCCGGCAAGACCATCATCTACGTCGCCGGCGATCTGAAGAACGGCGGCACCGAGGGCGTCTCGCGCGGCGTCGAGGAGGCGGCGAAAGCCATCGGCTGGAACCTGCGCATCATCGACGGTCAAGGCGAGATCTCCGGCCGCACCGCTGCGCTCAACCAAGCCGTCGCCTTGAAGCCGGACGGGATCATCGTCGGCGGCTTCGACGCGATCGAGCAGAACGCCGCGCTGGCTGGGGTGAAGGAGGCGGGTATTCCCTTCGTGGGGTGGCACGCGACGATCGAACCCGGGCCGGATCCGAAGACGGGCATGTTCGCCAACGTCAACACGCGCATCGCCGATGTGGCGGAAACGGCGGCCGACCTCGCCATAGCCGACTCGCACGGCAAGGCCGGCGTCGTGATCTTCGGCGACTCGGTCTACGCGATGGCGATCGGCAAGGCGCGGATGATGGAGGCCGTGATCAAGAAATGCGGCGGCTGCACGGTGCTCAGCCTGGAGGATTTGCCGATGAGCGAGGCCTCCACCCGCATGCCTCAGCTGACGACGTCGCTGCTGCAGCGCTTCGGCGACAAGTGGACCTATTCGCTCGCGGTGAACGACCTCTATTACGATTTCATGGGGCCGTCCCTGAGCGCCGCCGGCAAGTCCGGTTCCGATACGCCGAAAAACATCTCGGCAGGAGACGGCTCGGAATTGTCCTTCCAGCGAATTCGCTCGAAACAATATCAGATGGCGACTGTGCCGGAGCCGTTGCACGAGCAAGGGTGGCAATTGGTCGACGAACTCAACCGCGCCTTCGCCAAACAGCCGTGGTCCGGTTACGTCTCGGGCATTCATCTGGTCACCGCCGACAACATCGCCTTCGACGGCGGCCCCGACAACGTCTTCGACCCGGATAATGGCTACCGCGACGTCTACAAGAAGATTTGGGGCGTCAAATAAGGGAACGGCGTTGCTCCCTCTCCCCGCCGCGCGGCGAGAGGGGGTGAGCCCCCTCATCCTGACCTTCTCCCCATAAGCGGGGAGAAGGGATCCTCTACGGCTAACCCGACGGCAGAAGGTTGCTCGTGCGCGCCGTCATGTCTGCGAGTATTGTCCGCAGATGCAGCAGCGAATTCTCGCCCACAAGTTGTCGTCGCGCTCGGCAGCGCCATCGCTCCCATTTTTTGTTTCGGCCGCAGAGACAACTGGCTGATTTAGCCAGACGTCGAGACGTGTTATGCTTACCGACCGGCGGCGAAAACCAACTCGCTGGCGAGGGCGGTATGAATCTATCCCTTCGGTTCAGCGGTGACGGGGATGACAGCCCCCGGGTCTTGTGGGAAGACGACGAACGCATCTTCTGCCGGGGCTGGCGGCTGAGCCCTGACGGCGACCGCAACGCCGCGCTGGCCGTGATGCTCGCCGCCGAGCACCCGCCACCGGCCAGCCTCGATCGTCTGGCACACGAATACGCCTTGAAGGACGTATTGGATGGCTCATGGGCCTTGCGACCCCTCGAGCTTGGGCGCCAGCGCGGCCGGACCACGTTGGTGTTCGAGGATCCGGGAGGCGCGCCGCTCGGTCGGCTGCTCGGCGCGCCGATGGAAGTGGGGACCTTTTTGCGCCTCGCGATCGGTATCGCCGTGGCTCTCGGTCAGGTCCATCAGCGCGGCCTCGTCCACAAAGATCTGAAGCCGTCCCATATTCTGGTCGACTGCGGGGATGGACAGGTGCGGCTCACCGGTTTTGGCGTCGCCTCGCGTCTGTCCCGCGAACGCCAGGAGCCCGAGCCCCCAGAACGCATCGCGGGCACGCTCGCCTACATGGCGCCGGAACAAACCGGCCGGATGAATTGTTCGATCGATTCGCGCAGCGACCTCTATTCGCTTGGCGTCACGCTCTACCAGATGCTCACCGGGCGTCTGCCGTTTACCGCCGCCGATCCTATGGAGTGGGTTCACTGCCACACTGCGAGGCAACCGGTGGCGCCCGCCGAGCGGCTGAAGGCGATCCCCGCCGTCGTGTCGGCGATCATTGTGAGGCTGCTCGCAAAGGCGCCCGAGGAGCGCTATCAGAGCGCGGCCGGCTTGGAGAGCGACCTCCGGCGCTGTCTCGCGGCGTGGGGGGATAAACGCCGGATAGACGATTTCCCGCTGGGCGAACACGACACGCCCGACCGGCTGCTGATCCCCGAGAAGCTCTACGGGAGAGCGCGCGACGTCGAGACTTTGCTCGCCGCCTTTGGCCGCATCGTCCAGGGCGGTCCGCCGGAGCTGGTGCTGGTCTCCGGCTATTCCGGCATCGGCAAATCTTCGGTCGTCAATGAGCTGCACCGGGGGCTGGCGCCCTCGCGCGGGCTTTTCGCGTCAGGGAAGTTTGACCAATACAAACGCGATATCCCCTACTCGACTCTGGTGCAGGCATTTCAGACCCTTGTGCGGCCTCTTCTCAGCAAGAGCGACGCCGAGTTGGCGAATTGGCGCCATGCTATTCTGGAGGCGCTGGGCCCGAACGGGCGGCTGATGGTCGATCTCGTCCCGGAACTGAAGCTCGTCATCGGGGAACAGCCGCCAGTTACGGAACTCGAGCCGCAGCAGGCGCAAGGCCGCTTCCAACTCGTTGTCCGACGGTTCATCGCCGTCTTCGCGCGGCCGGAACATCCGCTGGCGCTCTTTCTTGATGATTTGCAATGGTTGGATGCGGCGACGCTCGATTTGCTCGGGCATCTCATGACCCGGTCGGATATGCGCCACTTTATGTTGATCGGCGCCTACCGAGACAATGACGTCAATTCCGACCATCCGCTTATGCGAAAGCTCCAAGCGATTCGCAAAGCTGGCGCGCTCGTGCACGATATCATTCTCACACCGCTCGCGCGCGAGGACTTGGGGCGGTTGATTGCGGATTCCATTCGCTGCGAATTCGAACACGCGACGCCGCTGGCCCAACTCGTGCACGAGAAAACGAGCGGCAATCCCTTCTTCGCCATCCAGTTCATCTCTACGCTTACCGAAGAGGGATTGCTCACCTTCGACCACGGCGATGCGCGGTGGTGTTGGGACCTCGATCGCATCAACGCCAAGGGCTACACCGACAATGTCGTCGATCTCTTGGTCGAGAGGTTGCATCGACTGCCCGTCAACACCCAGAATGCTTTGCAACAGCTTGCCTGCATAGGAAACGAAGCCGACATCGCGCTGCTGCAGATGTTCTATCCGGGTTCGACGGAGGAAATGCACGGCGACCTTTGGGAAGCGGTCCGAGCGGGACTCGTGTTCCGCTCGGAAGGCGCCTACAAGTTCCTCCATGATCGTGTGCAGGAAGCCGTCTATTCCCTGATTCCGGAGGACTCGCGCGCTGCGGTCCATCTCCGCATCGGCAGGGCGCTCGCCGCGCAAACGCCGCCGGAGAGGCGAGAGGCGGCGATTTTTGAGATCGTCAATCAGCTCAACCGCGGCGCCGCACTGGTGACCGCGGAGGACGAGCGCGAGCAACTGGCCGAGCTCAACCTGATAGCGGGAAAGCGAGCGAAGGCGTCCACCGCCTATGCGTCGGCGCTCACCTATGTCGCCGCCGGCGCGGCGCTGCTGGTGGAAGACTCCTGGGAGCGCCAGCACGAGCTCAAGTTCGCGCTCGAGCTGAACCGGGCCGAATGCGAATTCCAGACCGGCGCGCTGGCGGACGCGGAGCAGCGCCTCACGGCGCTGTTCGCCCAAGCCGCGACGACCGTCGAACGCGCTGGCGCAACGTGCCTGCTGGCGGATCTGTACACGACGCTCGAACAAGGCAGCCGCGCGATCGCCGTCAGTCTCGACTACCTCCGGCATCTGGGCGGCGAGTGGTCGCCGCATCCGACGGCGGAAGACGTGCGCCGCGAATACCAGCGGATTTGGTCAACTCTGGCAGATCGCCCGATCGAGGCGCTCGTCGATCTGCCCTTGATGAGCGACCCGGCGTCCCTCGGCACTCTGGATGTTCTGACCAAACTTGCGGCGCCTGCCTGGTATGCGGATGCGAACCTAGCTTCCTTGGTCATCTCTAGGGTTGTCAATCTCAGCCTCGAGGGCGGCAACTGTGACGGCTCGTGCTACGCTTATGTGGCGCTTGGCCTGATCGCCGGAGAGCGCTTCGGCGACTATCAAGCCGGGTTTCGATTCGGCCGGCTCGGCTGTGACCTTGTGGAACAGCGCGGACTGAAGCGCTTCCAGGCCAGGACCTATATGATCTTCGGAAGCGTTGTGCTGCCGTGGACGAAAGATGTCCGGGCTGGCCGTGATCTGGTGCGCCGCGCGTTCGAGGCGGCGATCGCGATTGGCGATCTCACCTTTGCGGGGTACTGCTGCAATCACCTCAACACGAACCTTCTCGCGGCGGGTGATCCGCTTGATGAGACGCAACGCGAAGCGGAGCGTGGCCTGGCGTTTACTCGGAAGATCCGGTTCGGTCTCGCCGGCGACGCCGTCGTCGTCCAGCTCGGGCTCGTTCGGACGCTGCGCGGTTTGACGCCGGTTTTCGGCCGCCTCGACGATGAGCATTTTGACGAGCGTCAGATGGAGCGTCGCTTCGCCGAGAACGCCGATCTGACGGGGCCCGAGAGCATGTACTGGCCCCGCAAGCTGCAGGCGCGCTTCTTTGCAGGCGAGTATGCTGCGGCTCTCGAGGCGGCGGAGCGGGCGCGACGCATGATTTGGGTGTCGCCATCGCACTTTGAAACGGCGGAGTATCACTTTTACGCTGCACTCTCTCAGGCGGCGTCCTGGGAATCCGCGAACCCCGGCGAGCGACGGCAGCTCGCCGAGGCGCTCGCCGCGCACCACCGACAGCTCGAAGTGTGGGCGTCGAATTGCCCAGAGAATTTCGAGAACCGCGCCGCGCTGGCGGGCGCCGAGATTGCACGCATCGAAGGCCGCGATGGTGACGCGATGCGCCTTTATGAAACGGCCATTCGCTCAGCCAGCTCAAACGGCTTCGTCCATAACGAGGCGATCGCCTATGAGTGCGCTTCCGCCTTCTACAGGGCGCGCGGATTCGACCAATTCGCCGAGCTTTACTTGCGCAACGCCCGCTACGCCTACCTGCGTTGGGGAGCTGATGGGAAGGTGCGGCAGCTCGAGGGTCTGTATCCGTTCCTAAGGGAAGGAGAGCAGGAAACCGGCCCGACGAGCACGATCGGCGCATCGGTCGAACACCTGGAACTCGCGACCGTAATCAAAGTCTCGCTCGCCGTGTCTGGCGAGATCGTCCTCGAAAACTTGATCAAGGCTCTCATGACGATCGCGGTCGAACATGCGGGGGCTGAACGAGGCTTGCTGATTCTTCCGCGGAAAGATCAATTTTGGATTGAGGCGGAAGCCACCACGGGCCTCAACACGATTGAGGTCAACCTTCGTCAGTCGCGCGTGGCGTCCGCGGACCTCCCCGAGTCGATACTGCAGTATGTCATCCGAACTCGGGAACCGGTGATTTCGGATGACGCCTCCAAGGAAAAGCTGTTCGCTGGAGATAAATACGTCATTCAAAAGCACGCTCGATCGGTCCTCTGTCTGCCGCTCATCAAACAGACTGAGCTGGTGGGCGTGCTCTATATCGAAAACAACCTGGCCGCGTCCGTTTTCACACCCGCCCGAATCGCGGTGTTGAAGCTGTTGTCGTCGCAGGCGGCGATCTCGCTGGAGAATGCACGCCTCTATGCCGAATTGATCAGTGAAAACCGCGATCGTCGGAGGGCGGAAGAGGCGCTGCGAGCGAGCGAACAGCGCTGGCGCAATCTGTTCGAAAACGTTCCGGTCGGCGTCGCCTTGACCGGTTCGCACGCGCGCTACGTCGCGGCAAACCCCGCGTTTCAGAAAATGACCGGCTACTCCGAAGCAGAGCTGCGTAACCGCTCGCCCGCCGATATCACCCATGAGGACGACCGCGCCGCCACCGAAACCATCAACGCGGCGCTCGCACTGGGTGAGCCGCTCGCTCAGCGCATCGAGAAGCGCTATCGGCGAAAGGATGGCGGCGTGACCTGGGCGGAGGTGCGTTCGATCGCGGTTCCGGTCGCCGGGAGCGCGCCTCTTTTTGCCGCGGTCGCGGTCGACATCACCGACCGGAAACGGGCCGAGGACGATCTGCGGCGGAGCGAAGCCTCGCTTGCCGAGGCGCAGAAGATCAGCCACACCGGCAGTTGGCGCTGGAAGGTCGGCTCCGGCGAGGTCTCCTGGTCTGCGGAGCACTTTCGCATGTTTGGCTTCGATCCGGCGACAACGCCGCCGTCCTATTCGACTTTCCTAGAGCGGGTCCACCCCGAAGACCGACCGTCGTTGGAGCAAACCCTCGAGCGGGCTGTGCGTGAAAGAAGCCGGTTCCAACAGGAGTATCGGATCGTTCCGCCAGACGGATCGGTCAAACACTTGCAAAGCGTGGGTCAGCCCGAGATCAGTGAGTCCGGCGACCTCGAATTCGTCGGCACGGTCATGGACATCACCGAACGCAGACACGCCGAGGAGGCGCTGAGAAACGCCCAGGCGGAACTCGCTCGCGTCGCGCGGGTGACGACGATGGGCGAACTGGTGGCCTCCATCGCCCATGAGATCAACCAGCCCTTGGCCGGCGTCGTGACCAATGGCGACGCGGGTTTGCGCTGGCTGAACCGAGACAAGCCCGATCTCGACGAGGCGCGGAGCGCGCTCTCGCGCATCGTGAGGGATGGAACGCGCGCCGCCGAGGTGATCCGCGGCCTCCGGGCGCTCTCCAAGAAATCGGGACCCGAACTCGCGAAGCTCGACATCAACGACGCTATCCAGGAAGTGCTGGCGCTCACTCGCGGCGAGTTGCAGCGCAATGACGTCGTGCTGCACACCGAGCTGACCGCCGGCGCCCGGGCGGTCATGGGCGATCGCGTTCAATTGCAGCAGGTGCTGCTGAACCTGATCATGAACAGCGTCGAAGCGATGCGAGGAATAACGGACCGCCCCAAGGAACTGACGGTGTCCTCGATGCTCGCCGAGCCGAACAACTTGTGTGTTGCGGTCGAGGACACCGGCCCGGGGCTGGATCCGGCCGTCGCGCAACGTGTGTTCGAACCCTTCTTCACGACGAAGTCCGAGGGCCTTGGAATGGGACTTGCGATCTGCCGATCCATCGTCGAAGCCCACGGCGGCCGCTTGTGGATGTCGCCGCGCGCGCCGCATGGCGCCGATGTCCGCTTCACCATCCCATTCCGGCTTGAGGAGTAGCGCGGCCGTCAGGAGCGCTTGCGGGCGGCATCGCCTCAATCGCTGGATTGCTTCGCAATGACGCTCGATGCGGATCGACCTGACGACAGAGCGCGGTAGTCCGCCGCCGGTCTCCGATAGCCGAATGAAACGAATTCTTGGCCGCTCGCGAACCTGAGCTTGCCGTCCTGAAAGGTCATCCACGTCTCGGACACGGTATGACCGATCAGCTTGCCGCCCCTGTAGACCGGCGATCCGAGATCGATGCCTGTAAAGATCCGCCGGCCGTTCAGAACTTCGAACTCGTTTCCGGTTACATGCGTCGCGACGTTGTTCGTGTCGCAGTGAATGGCGGCCTGCCTGCCGGCGATCACCGGTATGCCGGCACTGACCTTGACCTGTCCGTCCTGCTTCGGGATCCCCAGCATCGTGTCGAGCGCGATCTCAGTGACCAACCCGGCGAGGACCGTGTGCGGCCGGATCGCATTGTAGAATGCCACCACTGAGGCGCCCGCTCTTGACGCGGACGCCTCGGCGATATCGGGACGGCGAAGGACCCGCGCTGAGTTGCGCCCGTAAATCAGGCCCCTGCGGTCAATAGCGACCAAGCCAGCGTCGACCCAGGGATTGCGATCGAGAACAGCATCGACGGCGGCCCGCGCCGATTGTCCTGCTCTCATCAGGTCGAGAACCTGCTGATTGACCGGAATCCCGTCAACGCCAGTCGTATTTGGCATGCGATGCCCGCTGACAAGGCCAACCAGAGGGTCCGCGCTCAGAAGCTTCTCAGGCTCTGGCCGGTCCGGCCCGCTGGAGATGACGGCCGCGAAGGTGGCGGTCGCGACCTCAGGCGGCGGCTCCGTACCCGTGATCTCGCCATCGATGAAAAGCGTCGATGTGCCCCCGCGCTGTGTTTCGTGGCGCAGGAGCCTGCCTTCGGCAGTGATCGCGCCGAAAGCGGCGAAGCCGCCGATGCTGCCGGCGCCGACGCGCTCGGCCGCGCGCAAGCCGCGACAGATGGCCAAGCCAGCATTGGGTCCGTGCGCGGCGATGCAGATGGTCATTTCAGTCTCCGTGCAACGTCACTGGATCGGCGACATTCAGCCGCGTGATGTAGCGCTGGACGAGCAAAGCCAGGATGAGCGGCGGCATGGCCGAGAGGACGCTGCCGGCTGCGAACAACGTCATGCCGAGATTGGCTCCTCCGCTCGGCATGGTCGGCGAAAATGCGAGCAGCGCGGGCGACAGCGTCTGCTTGGCCGTGCCGCCCGTGAGAACGAGGCCGAACAGCAGTTCGTTCCAGGCGGTCAGGAATGCGATAACGAATGCGGCGGCGACGCCTGGCGTGGCCATTGGAATGGTGACATGCCAAAGCGCCTGCAGGCGACCGCAGCCGTCGATGCGCGCAGCGCGCTCGATCTCGATGGGCAAGCTCGCAAAATAACCCGTCATCATCCAGGTCAGCAGGGGCATGACCGTTGTGAGGTAGGTGACGACCAGGCCGAAATAGCTGCCGATCAGATGAAGGGCTGAAAGGATCACGAAATAAGGGATGAGGACCGCAATGGGGGGCAGCACCCGCACGGAAAGGAGCACGAAGAGGAGCGTGTTCCTGTAGGGGAAGCGAAAGCGGCCGAATGCATAGCCGCCCACGGTCCCCATTGCGGTCGCGATGACCGCCACCAGGATCGAAACGACAGCGCTATTGAAGAAGCCGCGGGCGACCGCCATCGGTTGCCCCCCGAAGATCTCGTTGATCGTTGCGATCCCGAGGACGGCCTTGTAGTTCGTGAGGCCCATGCCGCTCGGCCATTGGAATAGCCCGCCGTTCATCAGCGCATTGAATGGCATCAGCGAAGCCCATGCCATCGCAAGGATAGGGACAAACGTCCACGCGGCCACCAGCGGTATGCCGATCCAAAGGACTGCGCGCTCGCCGGCGGTTTTTTTCATGACGGCGCCGTCTTTTCTGCGGCCGCCAATCCGGTTCCCGCTCGCTGCGCCGCCGCCGCGCCGTCGATTTCCACCGATCGCCGCCGGCGCGTCAGGACGAAGTAATAGACCGTGGTGATCGCCATCCCGATCGCCACCAGGATGTAGCTGGCGGCGGCGCCGAGACCGTAGCGGGAAAATTCGAATGTGTAGCGGAAGATCAGCATTGGGAAGGTCTGCGAGGCTGTGCCCGGTCCGCCGCGCGTCATCGCGAAGAGCAGATCGAAGCTCCGGAATGCTTCGACGGTGACGACGACGAGAACCAACATCACCGTCGGGCGCAGATGCGGCAGCGTAATGTGAAGAAAGCGCTTGAACGCTGGCGCGCGGTCGATTCGCGCCGCCTGATACAGGCTCTCGGGCACTGTCTGCAGCGCGGCGAGAAAGAGGAAGGCGCAGAGAGGCGTGATGTGCCACACAAACGCGAGCGCGACCCAATAGAGCGCAGTGTTTTCATTGATCCAAGCGTGGTTCGCCTCCACGAGCCCAAGGGGGTGAAGGACGCCCGTCAACACGCCGAAGGTCGGACTTACGACGAACATCCACGCCGTCGCGGTCGCCACTTCGGAAATCGCCCAGGGCAGCAGGACGGCGGCGCGCAACAAGCGTCTCCCCGGGAACTCCTCGTTGAGGACGAGGGCGATGCCGAGCCCGATGAGGAGCGAGGCGGCGGCCACGAGCACGGTGAATTTGAGACTGAGGAGGATCGCCGCGATCGCCTCGGGACTCGCGAGGATTCGCCGGTAGTTGCCGAAACCGATGAATTGCTGCGTGTGCAGGATGACGTCGCGATCGTGAAAGCTGGTCCACGCCGCGTAGAGGAGCGGCAGGATGAAGATGATCGCGTTGAAGAGAATGAGGCCGGCGACGATGCGGAGCGCGAAGCGCGCGTCCGATCGAGCCAACGATTTTATGGCGGCGCTCATCGGTGTCCGGCGTCATTCGGGAAGATGCGATAGCCGGCGCCGTCGAAGAGATAAATGTCAGGCGGCGCGGCGTTCAGCGAAATGGCGTCACCGACGCGAAAGCGCGCGTCGGGACGGGTTCTGACTTTGATGAGTTCGGCGCCTTCCCCGGCGCCATAGGCGACATCGACGAACTGATCCGAGCCGAGGGGCTCCACGGCGTAGACCCGGCCCTCGCCCAACAGGGGCAGACCGCTCGAATCGATCGACAGTCCTTCCGGCCGCACGCCGAGAGTGAGTTCGCCGTGACGGGCCCGCGCAACGGCGGCCATCGCGTCGTCAATTGGCATGGATATGCGCGATCCCTGGAAGGCAAACCTGCCCGCACTCTCGACCAGGCGCCCGGTCATCAGATTCATGCACGGACTGCCGATGAAGCAAGCGACGCTGGTGTTGGCCGGACGCCGGTAGACCTCCTCGGGGGTTCCGAACTGGCGAAGCTTGCCGCGGTCCATGACGGCGATGCGGTCGGCCATGGCGAGCGCCTCGACCTGGTCGTGGGTGACATAGATGAAGGTCGAGCCGAGCCGCTCGTGAAGCTTCTTGATTTCGACTCGCATTTCGACGCGGAGCTTGGCGTCGAGCGCCGAGAGGGGCTCGTCGAACAGGAAGACGAACGGGTCGCGCACCACGGCGCGGCCAAGCGCGACGCGCTGCCGTTCGCCGCCGGAAAGTTCGTGCGGGCTCCGGTTGAGCAAATCGCCGATGCGCAGCAGCTTCGCGGTGAGGCGCACGCGCTCGTCGATCTCCGTGCGCGTCGCCTTGGCCATGCGGAGCGGGAAAGCGATGTTCTCGTAGACAGTTTTGTGCGGATAGAGCGCGATGCTTTGAAACACCATCGCGACGTTGCGCTTCTCCGGCGGGATGTGCTCGGTCGGCCGGCCGTCAAACAGGATATGGCCGCTCGTCGGCGCGTCCGTCCCAGCGATCATGTTGAGTATCGTGGTCTTGCCGCTGCCCGACGGCCCAAGCACGACGACAAATTCCTTGTCGGCGATCTCGAGGTCGAGCGAATCGACCGCAGTGGTCTCGCGATAGCGACGCGAGAGATGCTGGAGAACCACCGCGGTCATCACCGTCTCCTACTCAGGCAATGCGAACGGTTTAGGGCTTGGCGTATTTGGATCGGAGCGCTTCCCAATTGTCCTTCATCGCGACCACCACCTCCCTGGGGGTCTTGGCGCCTTTGAGCAGCAGCTCGTCCTCGATCATCTGCTGCATCCCGACTTCCCACTCCTGCTGCCAGCTGGCTCTGAGCAGGTTTGCAGCGACAGCCTTCTGTCGGCCTTCGAATAGCCACTTGTAGTTTTCGGCGGCAAGCGGCGGGTACATCCACTTCATGATCGCCTGCTTCACCTCAGGATCGGCGTAGACCTCGGGGTAGGGCTCCTGGAGATTGGCCAACGTCGCCCAGGCCTTGGGCATTCGCAGTTCGTGATTTTTGTCGCGCCAGCTGAACGACTTCATCAGATTGAACGCCGCCGCGAGTTCGGCGTCGGTGCGCGGCGCGTTGCTCATGACGTGCAGCGCATGGCCGACTAGCGTGGTGCCGTGCGTGGCGCCGGGCATCACGGGATTCATGTTGAAGTATTGCGCGAATTCGCTGTTTTTCGGGTCGGAATAGGCGAAGCTGTTGTAGTCGGACTGGTAGTGGAACGCGTGGAGACCCTTCATCCAGGAGCTGGCCATCTGGGGCTCCTGCCAGGTCAGGATGGCGCGCGGCACGAGTTCCTCATCCCACCACCGCTTCCAGTCCGACAGCACCTTCAGGATCGGCGTATTGAGGCCGAAGGTGGACTTCATGTCGTCATCGACGAGTCCGTCGCCCTCGGAGGCGCAGTGGGCGTAGAGGGCCCACGGCGTCCCGGTCCACGACTTGAACCAGGTCGGCAGGATCGGATTCTCGACGATGCCCTTCTTCTTGAGGTCGACCGCCTGTTTGTAGATTTCGTCCCAGGTCTGCGGATAGTCGCTCGCGTTGGCGGTCGCCTGATAGCCGCCGGCGGAGAGAACCTTCTCGTTGCGGAACATGCAGTAGGGGCCGCCATTGTAGTAGGTGAGACCCATGCGCTTGTGGTCTGGCCAGGACAGCGAGTCCGCCGCTATGCCGGGGAATTCCTCCTTCTTGATTTCGTCGAGGTCTGGCATGTCGTCGATCGGCCGCAGCCACCCGGCGGCGAACCAGCGGGACGCCTGCCCGCGTTGCGCGCGGAACAGATCGAGGCGCGTGCCCGAGACGAGCTTGGTCTCCATGACCGAGGCGTAGTCGCCTGAGGTCGGCTGGAGATTGACCTTGATCCCATACTGCTCGGTGAAGATACGGGCGTTGTCATCGATGACCTCGTCGCCGAATGGCCAGAAGGTGTAGTTGAGCACGATGTCGTCGGCGAACGCCGGGAGAGCGCCAAGGCCAGTGCAATTCGCCAGCGCCGCGCCGCCGAGGGACAGCTTCCCTAGAAATTGACGCCGATCGAGGCGGCGTTGGCCGTGCCCAATGGCGGAGCGTAGTGTTCCCTTGCCCATCAGATGACCTCCTTCACCGGGGTCGTTGGACATCATTGGCGAGCTTCGTCGGCGGTCGGTCTTGTCAATGGGGCGGCATCTGTAAGGCTCGCGCTGTTCCCGCATACGCTCGATGTCATCGCCTCGGCGCAGCGCCTCCGCAATCCGGTCTTATTGGGCGAATACTTACGCCTCCGCCGCGCCCGTCGGCGTTTTGCTAGGCATTGCGAACACCGGCGCATTGGAGCAGGCCGCGAACGCTTGGCGCGCCACCTCCAATACGTGTTCCAACAGCATAGCTCCGATCGACCGCGCTCTCCAGCAGCCTTTTAACAAAGCGGACAAGCGTCATTCGCGAGCGTCGACAGATGGCCCGCGTCGGCGAAGGGAGACCGAGGCGCGCGGATCGCGCGGCGCCGAGGCCGGTTAAACGTCAGCGCAATATCAGCGACGCGCATCGGGACATGTGCGAACTGCGGGGCTTGCCCCCGAGCTTGACCAGGTCGAACCCGCTGACCGGCGCCGGGTCTGCGCTCACTTGAGCGGCGAGAAGGCCGCCGGCGTCAGGAAGGCGCTTTCCTGATGCGTCAGGTAGGGCAGCATCTTCGGCAGGAAGGCTTGCCACTCTGAATCCTGGCCGAGCTTGGCGCGTTGGGCCGAGCGATGGCCGAAATCGTCGTAGGCCCAGATGAAGACGACGGAATTCAGAGTCCCGCTCTCGGTGGTCCAGCAACCGATCAGCTTGGCGTAACGGGAGATGAGCGGAAGCCCCTCGGCCTCGTACAGCTTGAGGAATTCTGCCGCCTTGCCAGGCTGAATACGGTACGTGCGATGTTCGAAGATCATTGCTGTCCCACTTTTCCAGAAGTCCGGCCCCCAGCGTGTCCCAGCGCGCAGCGCCTTGCAGTTCGCAGACGCAGGGTGGGCGTCGCGCAGGGCGATCGGCGGACGGTCGATCTGATCCTAGTCGACCCTGCCTTGTCGTCAACTGACGATTTGTGCGATGTACACATTCGCAGCCTGCCAGGCGGGCGCAGGCGGCCGCCTGCGTCATCGGGGGGCGAGGGGAAAGACCCGACCATGAAAGCGCAATTGACCGGCCTCCAGGCGAAGGCGCGCGAGAAGACCGGACAGCCTGCCAATGGCCGCGAGCCCGACCGGACGCGCATGAGTTCGCAGGGTCGCCGGCGCCAGATTCTCGACAAGGCCGCGGACTTCTTCTCGCAACATGGCCTGACGGCGCAGACGCGCGGATTGGCGACGGCTTGCGGGATCTCTCAGCGCCTTCTCTACCGCTATTTCCCGACCAAAGAAGTCCTGATTGAGGAAGTCTATCGCTCTGCAATCGCCGGCCCGTTCAAGGCCGTGTGGTTTTCTGAATTGTCCGACCGGAACAGGCCCCTGGAAGAGCGCCTGAACCACTTCTACAAGGACTATTTCGCGACGATTTTTACGAGCCGCTGGTTGAGGCTGTTCATGTACGCGTCGCTGGCTGACGTCGGAATGGCGCCGAATTACACATCAGCCATGATCCTTCAATTGTTGGAGTTGATCGTCGTCGAGGCTGCTTGCGAGCAGGATGTCGCCATCCCGATCGACAAGGACGTGCAGCACGAGATTGGCTGGACGTTGCATGGCGCGTTGTCGCACTACGCAATTCGGCGTCATATTTACGGATTCACGCAGCAAGCGTCCGAGGACGCGGTGGTGGCGGTCCATGTTGCTCATTTCCTTGGCGGTTTTCGGTCTGCCGTGGCGGCGTGGGGGCGTCGCTCCGAGCAGGGCGTCGGTCGATGACCGAGAAGATCGTCAGTTGACGACTTATTTTGCGATGACTAACCATCCCGCTGGGCGGGTCGATCGATCCCCATCGGAACTTAGCCGGCCCTATGGGCGGGCCGCCTCGCGGCTGCAGGCGTCGACAGAGCGAGAGATGCGTAGCGATGGTTTCCTGGAGCAGATCGAGTTGGCCCGCCATCCGACTTGGACAGCACGGTCAACCGCCCGCACGCCGAGACCGAAGCCGACTTGATCTGGTGATCCCTTGAAGCCCGCGCCGTTCAATTATCATCGACCGCAGACCGTCTCCGACGCGCTCGATCTGCTGGGTCGCTTCGGGGACGAGGCGAAACTTTTGGCGGGCGGTCAGAGTCTCGGGCCGATGCTGAATTTGCGTGTGGCCCGTCCCGCCAATCTGATCGACATCAACGATCTCATCGAACTGGATTTCGTGCGGACCAAGGCGGACAGGCTCGAGATCGGCTGCATGACCCGGCATCACCGTCTGGCGAGCGACGCGGAGGCGAGCCGTGTCTGTCCGATTCTGTCTGCCGCCGCCAAGACCATCGGTCACTACGCCATCCGCCAGCGGGGCACGCTCGGCGGCAGTCTCGCCCATGCCGACCCAGCCGCGCAGTTGCCGCTGATCGCAACGCTGCTCGACGCCGCGCTCCGCGTCGACAGCCGCTCCGGCAGTCGCGTCATCAAGGCCAGGGATTTCTTCGTTTCCAGCCTGGTGACGGCGCTCGCGCCCGACGAGATGATCACGTCGGTGAGCTTTCCCGTGCTTGCCTCGTCGCGAGGCTGGGGCCTGGAAATGTTCTCTCAGCGCCGCGGCGATTTCGCCGTCGTGTCGGTCGCGACGAGCGCTCGCTCTATCCTCCGACGGCCGTGTCGAGGCGTTGGCGCTCGCGCTCGGCGGCGTCTCCGTCGCGCCGGTTTCCATGGATGAAGCGGTCCGTCCCTTCCTCGGCCGCCGGCCGGATGCCTCCTGGCGCGCCGAGATTGGAGCAGCGGTCGCGGGACAAGCGGCGCCGGAGGACGACCCGCGGATCCCCGCCCAATACCGCAAAGACCTGGTGGAGACTCTGACCGCGCGCGCCCTCGCCGTGGCGACGGAACGCGCCCAAGGGAAATCGTCCGATGAATGAGCCCACCGCAATCGTCCTCTCCGTCAACGGCGTCGACCACGAACTGACGGTGACGCCGCGCCGGCTATTGTCCGACGCGCTGCGCGACGATCTCGGCCTGACCGGCACGCATGTCGGTTGCGAGCATGGCGTTTGCGGCGCTTGCACGGTGCTGATCGACGACCGGCCGGCGCGCTCCTGCCTGACCTTCGCGATCCAGATGGAAGGCCATGCGATCACCACGATCGAGGCCGTGGCGCGGGACGGCGTCCTCAGTCCGCTGCAGCAGGCGATGCACGAGGAACATGGCCTGCAATGCGGCTTCTGCACGCCAGGCATCGTTATGACCTTCGAGGCCTATCTGCGCGACAACCCGGATCCTGACGAGGAGGACATCCGCGACGTCCTTTCGGGAAATCTGTGCCGTTGCACCGGCTACCAGAACATTGTCGCCGCGGTGATGAAGGCGGCGGCCGCTTTGCGGGAGAGCCGCGCGTGAACGATCGCAGCGAAGGCCCCAACCAGATCGGCCGGCCGCTGCCGCGCCGTGAGGATCGGCGTCTGCTGACCGGCGCCGGCCGCTTCCTCGACGACATCGACATTCCGCGCGCGCTGCACGCGACGTTCCTGCGATCTCCCCATGCGCACGCAAAGATCCTCGCGATCGACAGCGCCGCGGCCGCGGCGATGCCGGGCGTCGTCGCGGTGGTCACGGGGCGGGATGTCGCGCAATGGACCACGACCCTGAAGATGGCTCCGCCGATCGAGGGCCTGCTGCCGACCGAGATGACGACCTTGCCGATCGACAAGGTCCGCTTCCAGGGCGATCTCATCGCTTGCGTGGTCGCGACCGACCGCTATCTGGCGGAAGACGCGGCCGAGCGGATCGAAGTCGAATACGAGCCGCTTGGCGCGGTCGCTGACACCAGCGCGGCTCTCGCCGACGGCGCGCCGCTGGTCGACGAAAGTCTGCCCAGCAATCTCCTCTCTCATCAGTCGTTCTCGATCGGCGATGTGGCGGCGCGGCGGGGCGAGGCCCACGCGGTCGTCGAGGCGAGCTTCTCGCAGCACCGCCAGACCCACATGCCGATCGAGACGCGCGGTTGCGCGGCGGTCTGGGACGAGGGGCGCGAGCATCTGACCTTCCATGTCGGCAACCAGGCGCCGCATCCGCTGCGCACCCAACTCGCCCGGCGGCTTTCGCTGAGCGAGTCCCAGGTCACCGTCGTCTGCCCCGACGTCGGCGGCGCGTTCGGCCAGAAGATCGCGCTCTATCGCGAGGAACTGACGGTTGCGGCGCTGGCGCGCCAATTGAAGCGGCCGGTGCGCTGGCGCGAGGACCGCATGGAAAATCTCCAGGCGGCCTGTCATGCCCGGCAGGCTCAGTGCCGCACGCGCGCCTCCGTGGCGGCCGACGGGCGCATTCTCGGGCTCGAACTGCAGATCACCGAGGATTTCGGCGCCTATTGCTTCTTTCCCGGCAATTATATCGCGCGCGTCATCGCGCTGATCCTGACAGGTCCCTACCGGATCACCGATTACGCCTACGACATCAAGGTCGCGCTGACGAACAAGTGCGGCGTCGGGCCGATGCGCGCGCCGATGGCCGTGACCAGTTGGGTGATGGACGGGACCCTGGACGCGATCGCCCGCCAGCTCGGCCTCGATCCGCTTGCCGTCCGCCGCGTGAACATTCTGCAGCCAACGGATTTCCCCTACAGGATGGCGACCGGCGAGGCGCTGGAGGACGTCACGCCGTCCGAGACGCTCGAAGCCGTCGTCGCCGCGATCGATTACGAGGGCTTCCGCCGCCGCCAGGCCGAGGCGCGCGCGGCGGGGCGTTATCTCGGCTTGGGCCTCTGCTCGGTCGTCGAGTCGACGACCTACGGCTCGGCCTTTTACAAGGCGGCCGGCATCCCCGGTTCCGGGCACGAGGCGGCCTGGGTGCGCATCGAGCCGAGCGGCGCAGTCAACGCGTCCGTCGGCCTGATGGGATCGGGGCAGGGCTACGAGACCTCGCTCGCCCAGGCTGTCGCCGAGGGGCTCGGCGTCGATACGGGCAAGGTTCGCGTCGCGCTCGGCAACACCGACGTCGCCCCTTACGGCATGGGCAGTCGCGGCGCGCGCGGGACGACGGCGGGCGGCGGCGCTCTCTACCTGTGCGGGCGCAAGGCGCAGGACCATGTCTTGCGGATCGCGGCCCACATGCTGAGCCTGAACAGCGCGGAGGCTCTCCGGCTGGCGGACGGGCGGGTGCAGCGACGGATCGCCGGGACATGGGTCGATACCGCGATTGGGCTGGCCGACGTCGCCCGCCTCGCTTATCTCGATCCTCAGGCGCTGCCGGAGGGCGTGGCCCCGGGTCTCGACTTTTCGCTCGCCTACGACCCACCGCCGATGACCTACTCGAACTCGGCGCACGCCTGCGAGGTCGAGCTCGACGCTGAAACGGGCCGGATCGCTATTCGGCGCTACGTGGTGGCGGAGGATTGCGGCGCCGTCCTCAATCCAATCGTCGTGCGCGGCCAGCAGCAGGGCGCCGCCGCCATGGGGCTGAGCGGAGCGATGCTCGAGCATGTCTTCTACGACGAGGCCGGACAGAACTTGAGCAGCACGTTGGCCGACTATCTCGTCGCCACCGCCTGCGAATTGCCCAATTTCGAGATCCTGCCCATGCATACGCCCAACAAGCGCACCCCCATGGGTCTCAAGGGCATGGCCGAGGGGGGCGTGATGGGCGCCATCGGGGCGCTGACCAACGCCGTCAACGACGCCTTGGCGCCGTTCGGCGTCAGCGCCGATCGGCAACCGCTGGCCGCGCCCTACCTCCGTGGGCTGCTGCGCGGCCGCACCACAAAGACGACGACGAGGCGCGATGGCGCGGTCGAACCAACGCCGTCATTGCGCGCGTGAGCGAAGCAATCCCGCAGCGCCGAGCGGAACGATGGATTGCTTCGTCGCTTCGCTCCTCGCAATGACGGCTCAACCCGGTCGCAGAAAGCTCCAACGGCAGAGAGATCCATGGAAATCACAGGCGAATATCGGATCCCGGCGCCGCGTCAAACCGTCTGGGACGCCCTCAACGATCCGGAGATGCTTCGGATGAGCCTGCCCGGCTGCAAGGCGCTGGAGCAGACGGGCGCCGACGAGTTCACCGCCACCGTCACCGCCAAAATCGGCCCAGTGTCGGCCACCTTCAAGGGCAAGGTGGAATTGTCCGACCTCGATCCGCCCAGCGGCTACACGCTCTCGGGGCGCGGGCAGGGCGGTCCGGCTGGCTTCGCCAAGGGCAGCGCCAAGGTCACCCTGCAATCGGTCGGCGATGAGACGTTGCTGCGCTACGCCGCGGATGTCGATGTCGGGGGCAGGCTCGCCAGCGTCGGCGGCCGGTTGATCGGCGGCGTCGCCTCGAGCATGGCGGAGGAGTTCTTCGGCAGGTTCAGTCGCGCCGTCACCGGCGGCGTCGGCGGGGATCGTCTGGAGGTGAGGTCGCAGGCGACGGGCGCGGCGGCCTTGTCGTCGCCCGGCGCCGTCGCCGGCCACATCCCGCTCATCGACCGCTGCGCGTGGCTGCTGGTCGGCGTCGGCGTCGGCGTCGTTGCGACGTTGGGATTTCTCGGCCGGCTCTGAGCGAACTGCGAAGGGGATGGATGATCATGACGACCTTTGCCACTCGGATCGGACGGACTGATGGCCCCGCCGGCAGCGCATAGACGGCGGGCGTCGGGGAGGTCGGATTGGCGGCTAAGCGAGTCCGCTTGCGCCCGACTCCAGGAGTAGGGTGGCGAATGCGACTTCCCCATCGGTGATGTAGCGGTTGACGTGCTCAGTGGGCAGTTGTTCGCCTGCCAGATGCAAGGTCACGTCTCCAATTATCTGTCTGCGCCTCAACTCCTCGACGATGTAGTCGCGCTCGGCGTTCGTGTCCGAGTTCGGTCGCATGGGTGATTTGGAACGTTAGCTGGGTTAGGGAGAAACCAGTATCCCTGGTCCCGGCTCCAATCCAAAGCACCCGCGCATCGCTCGGCGGCCGGTCCGTATTCAACCAAAAAGCTGCCGTACCCATGCTGTCATCCGCACGCGCCACGTTCAGCGCCCAGAAGCGTATGTGATGGCGCTTTCGTGGGCTGTCGTTAATCGCGATCTGAAAGCCAATGTCTTGGCCACGCCCGAAAAGATAGAGCGTGCTGAAGGGGGCCGTGGGATAGGGCGAGTTGAACACGAACGCTCGCACCATTCGCCAGGAGCTCGCCACACCGAGCCGATCGGCCTCCGACCAGCCGGCGGTCGCAAAAGAAGCGCGAAGCTGCTGAAGCGTGCCGATCAGTACGAGATTGACTGGATCGGCAGGCAAACCATCGCCAGCGATCGTAAAGCGAGGCACGAGTTTGCGCTTGAGTATCTTCAGACCCATGAGGACGACGCGCGGGAGGATCACGTACGCCGCGAGTCCGTACGTCAGACTCAAAGCCAGAATCCACGGCAGCCTACGGTCGGCCGTTTCGAAGACGACGAACACGATCAGCCAGACGGTGACGACGCCCAACCCCACGATCAGCAGGCGCTGCAATAGGCGGGTCAGCAATCTCACGATCTAGCCACCGTTAGGCGAACGTCTGTCCGTCTTTGATAACCCTGATCGGCACTCGGACCCCCGCGCCGATTTCCATTCTCCTAAGCGGCCGCAATGCAGGTCATTTCGACATCAAAGCGCCCGGCCCAGGGTTCGACGCAGAGAAACATGCGTGCCGGCCAGTTGGTTGGGAAATACTTGACGTAGACCTCATTGATCGGCGCGAAATATTCCTGCGAGGTGCAATAAACGGTGCACTGAAGGACGTTTTCGAGGGATGAACCGCCGGCTTCCACGCACGCCTTGAGCTGTTCGAGCACGAGCTCCGCTTGGCGCTTGATATCGCCGCCGAAAATCTCTCCAGTCTCAGGTTCGTAGGGCGGCGCGCCCGTCACATATATCGTGTTCCCATGCTTCACGACGGTCGATGTCGGCGCCTTCCAACGTTCAAGATAGGTCGCCCAATGGCTCAACCCGGATGATTTCCTTTTTCATGGCGATCCCCCTTTCTTATCTGGGAGGTTGATCCGACCGCGATGTGTCCGCCGCGTCAGTTTGTCCCGAATCATGACGCACAAGTCAGCGATAGTGGGCACTAGCGAGCAGACCGCGGCTCATGTCGTCGAGTCACAGGCTCTACCCGTGTTTATGCAACTGCGCGGTCGCCTTCATGGACGTGTCTACCGGATTCAATTTCGATAGATCGCATTGCGTCAGCTCGCCGATGCGCTCGATTTCGAGGTCGGCTGACTGCAGACCCGCCAGCGCCGCAGCGTCATGCGCAAAGTGTCCCTGCCTTGGGAACACCGTGGTGACGCGGTCTTTCCAGCGCTGCTTGACCGCGTCGAGGATGCGCAGCTTGTCGTCGATCAGCACATAGCGCTTCGCCGGGAACCAGCGCTCGACATCGTCCAGCTCCTGTTCCTTGTGGACATAGATCAGGACCCGGCCTTCGAACGCGCGCCACAGCCCGGAGCGCTCGATTTTGCGGGGTTGGAAGACCGCGTCGCCGTCCGAGAGAATGACACTCGGCCCCCATTGTCGCACATGCTTCACAGCCTCGAGCGCTTCGGGGTAGAGGCGATCGGCGAACGGATAGTCCACCAGCCAGTTGCCCATTCGCAGGATTTGTGGATCGTGCAGCTCTTCCAAGCGATAGCGCTCCAGCGCGCCGAGATAATCGGCATAGCCGAGTTCGCTCCAGAGATCCTCGAAATGGGTCCAGTAGCGGTCGCATGCCCGATCGCCGTATGTTTGCCGGAGATGTTCGCGAAGCTCGTTCTGGATGCGGTCATTGTCGAGCAGCGTGTTGTCGACGTCGAACAGGAACACGATGTCCTCGATCGCGGCCATCACGCTTTCTCCGCCGCCTTGGGATTGTGCCAAGGTCCGGCCGCGCCGACGAGCTCTGCTGCTTCTTCCGGTCCCCACGCGCCGCGCTGGTAGGAATAGAGCGGCGTTGCGTCGTCCAGCACGGCGTCGACGATACGCCACTGCGCATCGATGAGATCCTGGCGCGTGAACAACTCGTCGATGCCTCGCATGGCGTCGCCGAGCAGGCGTTGATATGGCGGCCGGTCCGCCGCCGGCTGTCGTGTGAGCGTCAGCTCCACGTCATTGCCCGACATGCGCTCGCCCGGCGTCTTGGTGCGCACGCCCAGGCCGATGGCGACATCGGGGCTGAGCCGGAACCGCATGTGCGCCGATGAGGCCGGCACGATTTCGCCGAACGTCTCGCGCGGCGGACGCTTGAATTCCACTGTCACCTCGGCCGCCGTGACCGGCAGTTCCTTGCCGGCGCGGATGCAGATGGGCACCCCGGCCCAGCGCCAATTGTCGATGTCGAGCTTGACGGCGACAAACGTCTCGACCGTCGATCCGGGGCGCACGCCGCGAATGTCGCGATAGCCCTCGTACTGACCCCGCACGACATCTGCCGCGGCAAGCGGACGAACCGCCTTCAGAACGCTCGCCCTTTGATCGCGTTGCGCGTCGTGATCCTCCCCAGTGGGCGGATCCATGGTCAGGAGCGCGAGGACCTGCAGCATGTGATTCTGCAGCACGTCCCGGATGGCCCCTGTCTCGTCGTAGAACCGGCCCCGATCTTCGACGCCGAAGCTTTCCGCCATGGTGATCTGGATGGAGCGCACGTGGTCGCGGTTCCAGATCGGCTCGAACATCGGATTGGCGAAGCGGGTATAGATGATGTTCTGCACCGGCTCCTTGCCAAGATAGTGATCAATCCTGAAAATGTTCTCCTCGGTGAAGAACTTCGATAATATCTGGCCGAGTTCACGTGCGGTTTGCCGGTTGTGGCCGAACGGCTTTTCGATGACGAGCCTGCCGTCGTTGGCGCAGCCCGACTGGGAAAGCTGGGCCGCGACCTTTGCGAACAAGCTCGGCGGGATGGCGAGGTAGTGCAGCGGCCGTTTCGCGTCATGCAACTCGCCGCGTAGGGCCGTGAACGTGGCCGGATCGTTGTAGTCGCCGTCGATGTAGCGAAGCTGCCCGATGAGCCGGTCGAGGGCGCCTGCGTCGATCGCCTGACCGTGTTCCTGGATGCTGGCGCGCGCGCGGTCCTTGAGCTGGTCGAGCGTCCAGCCCTGCTTGGCGACGCCGACGATCGGCGCGGTGAACCCCTCGTCCCGCACCAACCCGTAGAGCGCGGGGAAAATCTGCTTGTAGGCAAGGTCGCCGGTGGCGCCGAAAACGACCAGGGCGTCGGAGTCCGATTGTCCTGTCTGGTTCATGGCGCGGGCCGCTCGACGTGGCCGCCGAACTCCATGCGCAAGGCCGAGAGCAGCTTGTCGGCGTATTCGGCCTCGCCGCGCGAGGAGAAGCGCGCGTACAGGGCGGCGCTGATGACCGGCGCCGGGACGCCCTCGTCGATGGCGGCCTGCAATGTCCAGCGACCCTCGCCGGAATCGGACACGCGACCGGCGAATGTTTCCAGACCAGGGCTCTTGCGCAGCGCGCTCGCCGTCAGGTCGAGGAGCCAGGAGCCGATGACGCTCCCACGCCGCCATACTTCCGCGACTTGCGCCACGTCGATATCGTAGCGGTAAAGTTCGGGGCTCCGCAGCGGCGTCGTTTCGGCGTCGGTAGCGCCAGAACGCGCCCCGACATTGGCGTGGCGGATGATATTCAGCCCTTCCGCATAAGCCTCCATCAGGCCGTACTCGATGCCATTGTGCACCATCTTGACGAAATGTCCGGCGCCGTTGGGACCGCAGTGCAGGTAACCCTGTTCCGGCCGCGCTCGGCGTGCCGGAAGCTCCCGGAGTGCGTGGCGCGGCGGCGCTGCCGGGCGCCAACGCCGCGAAGATGGGGTCGAGCCGCCGGACTACCTCCGGCTCTCCGCCGATCATGAGGCAGTAGCCGCGCTCCAGCCCCCACACGCCGCCGCTCACGCCGACATCGACGTAATGCAGGCCCTTGTCTTTCAGCTCGGCGGAGCGGCGAACGTCGTCATGGTAGTAGGAATTGCCGCCGTCGATGACGATGTCGCCGGGTTCCAGGAGCGGCGTGAACGACGCCAGAACCGTGTCGACCGCGCCCGCCGGCACCATGAGCCATATCGCGCGGGGCTTCGACAGCGAAGCGATGAAGCCCTTTATGTCCGAACTCCCCTTGGCGCCTTTCTCGACCCATTCCTGCACCTTCGACGCACGCGCGTTGTAGACATGCAACTCATGGCCCGCCTTCATCAGCCTTAGGACCATGTTTGCGCCCATGCGGCCAAGCCCGATCATTCCCAGTTGCATCTGCTCTCTCCGTGCAGTTGGCGCGCCTGCGTTCACGACGTTATTTCGCCTCCCGCCGCCCAAGAGCCTGTTTGGCGGCGTCGGCGACGCGCTCCGTCGTGAAGCCGAAATGCTCGGCGACGACCTTGATCGGCGCCGACATGCCAAAGGTGTGCATGCCGAGGATGACGCCGCCCGATCCTGCATAACGGTCCCAGCCGATGGCCGCCGCCTCTTCGACGGTCACCCGCGCTGAAATATCCGGCGGCAGGACGCTGTCGCGGTAAGCCTGATCCTGTTCCTCGAACAATTCCCACGACGGCATGCTGACGACACGCGCCGCGATGTTCTCGGCGGCCAGGCTGTCGCGCGCGGCGAGGCAAAGAGACACCTCGCTGCCGGTGGCGATCAAGATGACGTCGGGCTTGCGCCCGGTCGGCTCGGCAAGCACGTAGGCGCCCTTCGCCAAGCCGCTGGCTGACGCCAGCTTGGTGCGGTCGACGACCGGCAGGGGTTGCCTCGAGCAGATGAGAGCGGCGGGCCGGCGGCCCAGTTGCATGACGATGCGATACGCTTCCGCCATCTCGTTGGCGTCGGCCGGCCGGATGACGACCATCCCCGGAATGGCGCGCAGGGCGGCGATCTGTTCGATCGGCTGATGGGTCGGGCCGTCTTCGCCGACGCCGATCGAATCGTGCGTCCAGACGTGGATGACCGGCAGGTCCATCAGCGACGCCAGCCGGATGGCGCCGCGGGCGTAGTCCGTGAAGATGAGGAATCCGGAGGCGAAAGCGCGCAGGCCGGCCAGGGTCATGCCGTTGACGACGGCGCACATGGCGTGCTCGCGAACGCCGAAATGCAGATTGCGGCCCCACGCATCGCCAAGCCTGCCCATTGGTTCAAAGTCGCCGGCGCCGGAAAAGACCAGCCGCGTCTTGGTGCTGGGCGCCAGATCAGCCGCCCCGCCGATCACCCACGGAACGCGCTCGGCGATCGCGTTCAGGACTTTGCCCGAGGCGTCGCGCGTCGCCATTCCGGTCGCGCTCGGCGGAAAGACAGGGATCGCGTCTTGCCATCCGTCCGGCAGCTCGCCGCGGCGAATGCATTCGACTTGGCCGGCGATATCGGCATGGGCCGCGCGATAGCGCTCGAACATCGCTTCCCAGTCGGCCCGGCGCGCGCCGCCCCGGGCGCCGAGACCGGCGGCGAAGTGCTCGCGCACGCCCTCGGGAACGACGAAGGATTGATCGGGATCGAATCCGAAGAACTGCTTGGTGAGGCGTAATTCTTCCTCGCCCAGCGGCTCGCCGTGCACTTCGGGGGAATCATGTTTGTGCGGAGAGCCATAGCCGATGTGGCTATGCACGACGATCAGCGTCGGCCGATCCTTCGTCGCTAAAAATTCCTCATAGGCCCGAACGAGTTGGGCGAGGTCGTTGGGGTCGGTCACGCGCGTGACGTTCCAGCCATAGGCCAGGAAGCGCGCTGCGACGTCCTCGGTGAAGGCGATGTCGGTGTGACCCTCGATCGTCACGCGGTTGCTATCGTAAATCCAGCAGAGATTGGAGAGGCGCAGATGGCCAGCGAGCGAAGCTGCTTCGCTGGAGACCCCCTCCATCATGCAACCGTCGCCGCACAGCGCATACACGTTGAAGTCGAAGACTTCGAAGCCCGGCCGATTGTAGGTCGCAGCCAGCCACTCGCGAGCGATCGCCATGCCTACGCTGTTGGAGACTCCCTGGCCGAGGGGGCCGGTGGTCGCCTCGACGCCGGTCGTCAAGCCATATTCCGGATGTCCTGGACATCGACTGCCGGCCTGGCGAAACGTCTCGATATCCTTCAGCGTGACCGCGTCGGGCCCGAGTTGCCCATGGGACCGGTCGGCCGCCTTGACGCCGGCCAGATGGATCAGGCCGTAAAGCAGCATCGACGCATGGCCGCACGACAATACAAAGCGATCCCTGTTGATCCACAAAGGGTCAGCCGGATCATATCGCAGGAAGCGCTGCCAGAGCACATAGGCGGTCGGAGCCGCGTCCATCGGCGTGCCGGGATGGCCCGACTTCGCCTTCTGAACGGCGTCCGCCGCCAGCATGCGAAGCGTGTTGATCGCGAGCTGATCCATGATGGAGATGCCTCTCAGCCCCGTCCGGTTGCGCGAGAGCAAGGTCGCCCGGAGTTAGATTGGAACTTGGCGCGAAAAGAACAAGGCCGGCCGACCCGAATTCTACGCCCGGTCAACTTCCCCACGTCGCGAACATGCCAACGGCGGCGGCGGCCATCGCGGCGGTGGCGACCCATCCCAACGCCGCAAGCCGTTTGGTTAGCGTAAACTGACCCATGACTGTCCTGCGCGAGGCCAGGAGCATGATCATCACCATGATTGGAACAGCGGCGACCCCATTGATCACGGCGCTCCAGAACAGCGCCTTGATCGGGTCGAGAGAGGTGTAATTCAGTCCGGCGCCGATGATCGTCGCCACGGCGATGGCGCCATAGAATGCTGGCGCGCGCCCAGGACGCTGAGCAAGGCCGACGCGCCAGCGCAGCGCTTCCCCCACAGCGTAAGCGGCGCTGCCCGCGAGGACCGGCAGGGCCAGCAGGCCCGTTCCGACAATGCCCAGCGCAAAGACGGTAAAAGCGAAGCGGCCCGCGATCGGTCTGAGAGCTTCGGCCGCCTGGGACGAGGTCTGGATATCGGTGACGCCATGGGCGTTCAGCGTCGTCGCGGTCGTTATCATGATGAAAAGTGCGATGAGGTTGGAGATGCCCATCCCGACAAGCGTGTCGATCTGAATGCGCGACATCTGGCGCGGCGCTTGAAGGGGCGCCTTGATCAGAGGCTTCGCTTTAGGGTCGTCCCTCTCGTCTTCGACTTCCTCACCGGCCTGCCAGAAGAACAGGTATGGGCTGATCGTGGTGCCGAACACGGCGACGACGACCGTCAGGTAGTTTCCGGACAATTGAATGTGCGGCACGACGAGGTTCTCGGCGACTGTGGGCCACGGCGCTCCGACGACGAACACCGTTGCGACATAGGCGAACAGCGAGATCGTGAGCCAGCGCAGTACAGACGCATAGCGGGAATAGCGCATGAACACTTCGAGCAACACAGTGGCGATTGCGAACGCGGCCACGAGAACCGGCTTTGGGAGGTCGACAAGAAGGCGCAATGCGGCGGCCATGGCGCCGAGATCCGCGCCGATGTTGATGATGTTGGCGAAAAGCAGCAGCCCGATCAATGTGGTGACAAGCGGCGCTGGATAGTGCCGGCGCATGTTGCCGGCGAGGCCACGCCCGGTGACGCGGCCGACCTGCGCGCTGATCATCTGAATCGCACACATCAGCGGATAGGTCAGAAGCAACGTCCAGCCGAGGGTGTAGCCGAACTCGGCGCCCGCCTGCGCGTAGGTCGCGATGCCGCTAGGGTCATCGTCGGATGCTCCAGTGATCAGGCCCGGCCCCAGTATATCCGCAAGTCTTGGCCGGTCCGGTTGCTTAATTTCCTGGGGAGCCGGCCTAACAAGTTCGGTCATTTAAATGAGCCGCCTCTACTGAGCCTCGCGCAGTCCCGTTAACGTCCATTGTGCGCGAATGTTCCTAAGGGTCAAAATTCAAACAGGTTCCCGTGAGAACTGAGCGGGCGGACAGGCGACCAGAGTCCACGTCGTCACCGACGTCCTCGGTCGGCAACTTTGCCTCATCCATCGCTCTCGCTGCCGTCATCGCCTTTTGGGGCTAGAGCATTCGCCCAAGTCAGCCCGACCGGCTTCTTAGGTGGCGTCCTGGATGTCGAAGCGAGTCACCTTGCCGTCTCGAAAGCGGAAGACGTGTTCAACCGTCTTGTCCTTCAGCCCGTGCGTCTGGCCCTGGAGCGGCTTGCCTTCGAGATCGCGGACGGACTGGCGAACCTCTGCGACGATTGCGTCGTCGGCAGTCCTGTGGAAGCCCACAGGTTCGACGTGCGGACTGACCATGGTCCACTGGCGGGTCCAGTACTCGCGCACGGCATCGCGACCGTGAACGTGGCCGCCATCCATGCCGTTGGCCCAAACGACATCATCGGCAAGCACGGCCAGCACGGCATCGATATCCCGCGAGTTGAAGCGGTCGTAGATGCGTTTCAGGATTTCGACATCAGCGTCCATCGTGCTCTCTCCTCGGTTGCGCCTGAGTTGCGTCAGGGAACAGAAGCGATAAACATATGCACGTATGCATCAGGAGACCGAACAGTGCAAGCGAAAGATTTGACAGGCCTGGATGTGCTCTCGACACCCGGGCACCTGATCAGTCTCGCGGCGCGCGGCTTCGCTCGCCTGAGCGAAGCGCGCCTGAAGCCCTTGGGCTTCGGCGTCGGTCATCTGCCGGTACTGGTCGCACTTCGGGAGGGCCGAGCCAGCACGCAGCGTGATCTAGCCCGCTTCGCCAAGATCGAGCAGCCGCCAATGGCGCAAATGCTCGCGCGCATGGAGCGAGACGGTCTCATCCAACGCACGCCTGACCCGGCCGATGGACGCAGCAGCCGCGTTTCGATGACGCAAGCCGCAAAAGCGCGTCTGCCAAGCGCGGTTGCAACCTTGCTCTCGGGTAACCGCGAGGCGTTGAGCGGCTTCACGGACGAAGAGTCCGCACAGCTTGTCGCCTTGCTTACGCGGCTGATCGCAAATCTCGATCGGATCGCGAGCGTCGAGGCGTCGCCGCGCGCTCCCTGATTTCGCTGTCAGGCTGGTAGAGTCCAGATCCCAATATTTGCAGAGCGGCGCCATAATCGTGGCGTTGCGGCCGCAATGTCCGCCGATCGCGCTTCGAGCTTATCGCCGTTTGACTGAAATTGGATTGTAATTGGGGAGGCCGCGAAGCGAGATGTCCTGCAGCGCCACCGGCTCGCGCTCCCCGCGATCATAGGCGCGCACGAGGTTCAGCGTCATCTTTTGCCTTATCGCGGCCAGTTCGGTCGGGTTTAGGGGATATCTGCACGAGCGCTGGTACTCGGAGAATCCGCCCTGAAGCGCACCCGAAAGAAGCCGAAGCGCTCGCGAATCGTATGCGGAAAACGGCACGTCACGCACCCCTGTGTTGGAACTCTTTGGGCAGCCGACAAGGTCCGCCACGTTCTTAATGATGGTTTGGGAGGCGCTTCTCGGCGTGTTTCGGGTTCGGCGATCGAACTCGCATGCTCGCGCCAATTGGTCGCGACACATCATTTCGATCAGGAAGGACCTACGCAAAACCCTCCAGCTCGCGTTAGGTTCCATTGCGCCGTCGGGTCTTGCGAACGGATGGCGCGGGAATGCGAGCGCGGACCTGCACAAGCGCGCCCGGAATGCGGCGCGTCAGGGCCTTCTGCGGCGGCATGTCCGATCGCGTAGAGCGGCGGACCGGCGGCTTCGTGTCCGTCGCTCGCAAGCCCACTTGCGAGCGACGTCGATCACCTGCAAGCGACCGATATCAGATCGGCGCGGTTTCACTTCGGCCAAACTCATCCCGAGCTGCGCCGGCTCCAGCAACTGGAGCCGGCGCGGTTCGCCGTCATCGTCACGCGGGGTCTGTCCACAGCGACGCCATCAACTCCTTCGTCTGCTGATACAGCTTCAGATAAATTGCATGGTCGCGGTCGTAGCGGGCTTCGTTCTCGCCTCTCGGCGAAACCTGCGTCGTCACAGGATTGATGCGTTCGATTGCTTCGACATCGAAGATGCCTGCGCCAACGCCGGCAAGAAAGGCGGTCCCCAGCGCCGCCCCAGTCGTATGTTGGCGCACGCGCTGGGGCGCCTTGGTGATGTCGGAGACTGTTTGGATCCAGAGCGCGTTCTTGACGCCGCCGCCGACCGCGTAAACCGTCTTGGGCGAGTTCGCTTCCGCGAACGTATCGAGATTGTGCCGCACCGCGTGCCCGATGCCCTCGATCGCGGCCCGGTAGAGGTCCTCGCGCTGATGGGCGAGCGTCAGCCCGAAGATCATGCCTCGGGCATTGGGGTCGTTGATTGGCGTGCGCTCGCCGCTGAAGAAGGGCAGCACAATAAGCCCGTTCGCCCCGGGCGGACTTTGCTCGGCAGCCTTCGCCATTTCCGCGAAAGTCGCGTCCGTAGCGGGAAGTTGGAAGATTTCGTCGCGCAACCAGTGCGTCAGCGCCCCACTTGTCGCAAGCCCTCCCATGACTGCCCATGAGCCGGGAAAGAGGAACGGCGCGGCCCAATAGCGCGGGTCAATCTGCAGCGTGTCGTTGACCTGAATGAAGAACGCCGTCGTGCCATAAGTGATCATGAGATCGCCGGAACCTCGGACGCCGACGCTCAAAGCCTCGCTGGCGCTATCGATCGTGCCGGCGACGACTGGCGTGCCCGCGGCGAGCCCGGTCTCGGCTGCCGCCTCAGCGCCGACGGTTCCAATGACATCGCTGCTCCAGACGATCTCGGGCAGCCATTCCACCGGGCAAATCGTCTTGGCCATGTCCTCCGCCCAGCCGCGACTTGCGAGGTCGTAGCAGGGCGTGAAGCAGGAGGCGCTGTAATGATCGATCGCCCAACGGCCGGTGAGGCGGTAGTTCAGATAGGTGGAGCAGGTGACAATCTTGCGGGTCTTGGCGAATGTGTCAGGCTCGTTGTTACGGAGCCAGCGGATCTTCGGCCCGACCGACTGGGTCGTTAGCGCATTGCCGCATCGCGCGAGGATCGTGGCTTCGCCAAGCTCAGCGTTCAGATCGGCGATCTCTCGGCGCGCCCGCGTATCGATGCCGTAAAGCACCGCCCGCCGAAGCGGGCGGCCCGAGGCGTCGACCGGAAGCATGCACGGACCAATTCCGCTGCAGCCAACCGACGCAATGGCCTTGGGGTCCACGCCGCTTTCCGCCAGCAGGGTGTGGCTTAGATCGCAGAACGCCGCCCACCAGTCGGCGTCTGCGTCGTGTTCAGCCAACCCGGGAGCGGGAACGCCCATCTCGTGTTTGCGCTGCGCGGTCGCGATGATCGCGCCGTCCTCGCTGAGAAGGACGCCCTTGCTGGAATAGCTGCCGATGTCGACGCCGAGCAGATAGCGCAAGATCAGCCCTCCTGCCGGCGCGCAAAGGAATAACCTCCCGGCATGTCGGCGAGGGCGGCATGGAGCCAGCTTGCCAGACCGGCGAGGTCTCTTAGATCACACATCTCCATTGGCGCATGGGTGTACCGGGTGGGGTAGCCGACGTCGACCGACGGGATTCCCTCGCCGACGAGCTGGACGTAGGACGAGTCGGTCAGGCAACCGGTGTGAGCGCTGCGCTGGAGCGACAGCCCTGTGCGAGCGGCCGATTGGGTCAAGCGCCGAACCAGCGCCGGATGGGGCAGGGTGCCGTTGAGCGTGCCGCGACCGTGGAAGCTGTACATGCCAAGCGCCGGTCCGCCTCCCAAACGAAGCTCGCCGCGTTGCGCCAAGTCCGGCGTATCAGACGCAACCATGATGTCGATCGAGATCGCGGCGTCGGGTTTAAGGCGCTGGGCGGCGACCATCGCGCCGCGCAGATTGAATTCCTCCTGAACCGTGAAAACAGCCTCGAGGGTTGCGGGAGTGGGCGTCTCAAGCGCAGCGTGAATGAGCTCCATCAACACCGCGCAACCTGCGCGGTCGTCCAGCGCCGCCCCGCAGATCCGGTGGTCGCCGAAGCGCTGGAACTTCGGGCGGTAGGTGACCGGGGCGCCGATCTCGATGCCGAGAGCGCGAACGGCCTCGGCGCTCTCGGCGCCCAAATCGAGGAAGAGCTTGTCGTAGCCGAGCACGAGCCCCTTTTCCTCAGGGGGCGTCGCGTGGTGGGCCTTGATTCCCACCACGCAGGGGATCGCATCGCCGCTCGCGTTGAGAATAACCATCTCAAGGCCCGGCAGCACTCGCTCCGGCACGCCGCCAAGTCGTTCGACGCGCACGAAGCCGTCAGGCTCAATCCGCCGCACCACCAAGCCCAGTTGGTCGGTGTGGGCGAACACCATGACGCGAGGCGCCTTCGGATCCGCTCCAGGAACCGTGAGGGTCAGATTGCCGAGGGCGTCGGTATGACGATGGATCCTCGGGTTGGACATCTCCTCTGCAACATAGGCGCTAACCGGATCCTCGTAACCCGAAAGGCCTGGAATGCCGCAAAGACGCTCTGTCCAGGCGGCGATCCGGCCGATGCTGGCGCGGGTTGCTTCGTGCGACTGCTTGATCATCGCTCCCTCACGCCTTGTTCGCGTGGCGAATCGATTTCACCTTGTCCATGAAGACCCGGACCCGTGCGGGATCCACAAGGTTCTCAAAGCGCCCGTCGATCTTGAATGCAGTTCCGACCACGGCGCCGTCGGAGACGGCAAGTTGCCGCTCGACGTTCTCGACGCGGCATCCCGTGTTGCAGAGCACCACCGTATCGGGAACAGCCGCTTTGATTTGCGACAGGATCTGCGTGTCCGTTTCAGCCCCGGCGGTCAGCCCGGAGACGCAGAGAGCGTCAGGGCGATTGTTGAAGACGGTGGAACGCGCGATGTCGACCGGATTACGATTTCCAAGGTACGACGCGGCCTCGGGCACGATGTTGTAGAACATCCGCAAATTCGGCGCCAAAGCGGCGCGGTGCCGGACCGTTTCTCCCACGTTCGTGTTCCACAGCCCGAAGTCGCTCGCGTAAACGCCGGTAATGATCTCGCGGATGAATTTCGCGTCGGTGGCCGCCGCGAGATCGATCGAGGCGATCGGATCCCACAGGACGTTCACCCCGAACGGAACTTTGATGGCCTGCCGGATCTCGCCGATGATGCGAGCCATCGCCGCGGTGGTTTCAGGCTTGACCTTCGTCAGGTAAGGCAGGCTGAACTCGTTCGAGAACATCACCCCGTCGACGCCGCCCGCCTGAAGATTTTCGAGATCCTGCAACGCAAGATCGACCACCTTGGACATGCCGCTGTCGCGATCGAAGCTCGGGTCGCCCGGCAACGCCTGCAGGTGGCACATCGCGACGATGGGCTTCTCGACGCCGAACATGTTCTTCAGCCAGTTCATCTTTATCTCCTGTTATGCGTCGCCCGTCACCATCACGGTGACGTTGGCATCCTTCAGCCGGCTGGCGAGATTGCCCGTCGGCGCTTTGTTGGTGATGACCATGTGAATGGATTCGAGATCGGCGACCTTCGCGAACGCGATGCGGTCGAACTTGGTCGAGTCGACCACGAGGATGACCTGCTTGGCGCTGCGGATCATGACTTTTTTGACCAGGGCGTCGTCCCAGTTGTATTCAGTCAGTCCTGCCCGTGCATCGAGGCCGCCGCCTCCCAGGAACAGCTTGTCCACGAACAGGCCTTGGAACGCTTGCTGCGGCAGCTCTCCCACGAGGGACTCCTCGCCGTGCCGCAGCACGCCGCCGGCGACGATCAGACGAATGTCCTTGTTCGCCAGCAACGTCGTGATCACGCGCACGCTGTTTGTCACCACGGTCAGTCCGCGGCGGGCCACCAGTTGCCGGGCCACTTCGTGACATGTCGAACCGACATCCAAGGCGATGCTGTCGCCCTCACCGACACACTCCGCCGCTGCTCTGGCGATCGAACGCTTCGCATCCGCCGCCTGCATTTCGCGCAACGCCATAGGCGGCTCATAGCTGCGACCGTGGCTCGCGACGGCGCCGCCGTGCACCCGCTTGAGATGTCCTTCCTTCTCGAGGTCGGAGAAATCGCGGCGGATCGTCATCTCGGAGACGCACATGTTTTCCGCAACATCCGCGACGGTGACGAGTTCGCCGGACGCGATACGTTCCAAGATGAGCGCTTTGCGCTGCTCGGAGGTCACGAGCTTCGTCGTCACGGCTGGACGCGCCTCGCCACGAGGGGAGAAGTCATCTGCGCTTCCCCTCGAGACGGACCTTCATGATCATCACCGACAACAGGATGAAGCCCCATACGAAATCACGCAGGAACGGGCCGTCGGAAACGTAAATCAGAAGCATATTGAGCCCGGTCGACAGCGTCTGGAGGACCACGACAGCCCACAGCACGCCAATCAGCCGACCCGCGCCGCCTGTCACCGAAACGCCGCCGAGCACAGCGATCAGGATCGACAGCAACACATAGGAGCCGCCGTAATCCGCATGCGCCGAATTGGTCCGCAGGAGGTTGACCAGTCCGGCCATCGCGCCGATCAGGCTGGTGATCACGTAGACGCCGATGATGGTGCGGCCGGTCGGGACGCCGGAGAACTGCGCGACGCGCAGGCTGGTGCCAATCAGAGTGACCGATTGGCCGAACGCCGTCCGCCTCAGCACCACGTTGACCAGCGCCCAGACGAGGAGAAACAGGATGAGGGGGATGGGCACGCCCCAGATCACGGCGTTGGCGGCGTCGACCAAGGGGTCGGGAAGGCCGAACACGGCGGCGCCGCCCGTGATTCCAAAGGCCAGACCCGTTAGCAGCGTCATGGTCCCAAGCGTCGCAAGGATGCTCGGCACGCCGACCACGGCGACCAGGAGGCCATTGAGCAGGCCCGCCACAACGCCGACGACCAGCGCAGTCGCGACGCCGGCTGCAAACGCCGGCAACACGGACCCGCCGTCCGCCGCGACCCATCGAATGACGAGGCCAGCCAGGATGGCGGCGAGGTTTGCGACCGCGACGATCGACAGATCGATGCCGCCGAGCAGCATAGCGACGGTCATGGCGACGCCGAACATCCCCAGCTCAGCGGCCTGCACGCCCATCGAAGCAAAGTTGTCGGGATCCAGAAACTTGTTCGGCATCGCAATGCTGAGGATCGCGATGAGCGCAACCGCGATTCCCGCCAGCGTCAGGACGTAGGGATCGCCAACCTTTTTGCGAAAGGACATCATGCTCCCCCCTCGATTGGCTCGTCATCCATGCGAGAGAGCGGAATCGGGAACAAGGTTTGGCTTCGCTTGGCGCGGTAGGATGCGATGCTGACGCCGAGCAGCAGCGCGCAGCCGGTGAACACCTTCTGCCAGGCAGCCGGGATTCCGAGCATGACGAGGCTCGTCGTCATGACGGCGACGAAGGTGAGGCCGAGAAGGGCGCCCCCGACGTGACCCTTGCCGCCCGTGACTGAGACGCCCCCGAGCACGACCGCTGCGATGACGTCCAGCTCAGTGCCGTTCAGCGCACCCGGATTGGCGTTGCGGAAGAATACGACCTCGGTCATGCCGGCGATGGCCGCGAGTCCGCCCGCAACGGCGAAAACCAGCACCTCGAGCCGCGCGACCGGCAGACCAATCCGCTCGGCCGCTTCACGGCTTCCGCCGAGGGCGTAGATCCCACGGCCTAGCGTCGTGTAGCGAAGAAACAGGGCCATCGCGGCGACGGTCGCCAGGAACATCAGGACGACCGGGTGCAAGGCAAATGTCCGTCCCGTCTGGTCGGTAAAGACGAAGAGAGAAGACCGCGAGAAGGCGTCGAGACTCGCAGGTACGTTGAACAGCTCCTGGGAGCCGACGAAGAACAAGTTGAACCCATAGATCAGGCTCGATGTCCCGAGCGTGACGATGAGGGCGGGGAGGCGGAACTTCGCAACGATCGCGCCATTGAGCACGCCAAGCACGACGCCTATCACAACCGCGACGCCATAGATGGCGACAGCCGGACCATCCCACCCCAGCGTGACGAAGAGCTTGACCGACACATAGGATGTGAGCGCAGCGATGGCGGGAAAGGAAACGTCGATGCCGCCGGCGATCATCACCAGGAGCACGCCCATCCCTAAGAATCCCGCGACGACGAGATTCCGCAGCGTGTCGAAGAGATTCCCCACCGACAGGAACGCCGGATTGACGATCGTCGTCACGACGATGAGGGCCGCAAGCATGAGGCCGACAAAGACGGTGTTGTTGAATCTGATATGAGCGGCGATTTTCATTGGGACGCCTCCGCATCCGAGGGCCCAAGATCGGACAGGCTCGGCGGCGCGCCGCCTCCAACCACGCGCGCCACCCGTCCCCGGCTCATAACCAGGACACGGTCGCAAAGACGCAGCAGTTCCTCATTGTCGTCGGATACGAGCAGCACGGCCAAGCCGTCGCGACTGAGTTTCTCGATGATGCCGTGAATCTCGTCCTTGGAGCCGACGTCGACGCCCGCGGTCGGCCCGTTGAGCACCAGCACGCGCGGCTTGCGCGCGAGGGCTCGCGCGAGCACCACCCTCTGCTGATTGCCCCCGGAAAGGGCGCTGACCGGCGCTTCGAGGCCAGGCGACTTGATCGAGAGTTGACGCAGCCACGCCATCTGCTCCGCCGCCTGACGGCCGAGATCGAGCAGACCGAGGCGGTTCTTGGGAACGGGAAGGACGCCAGCGCTGAGATTGGCGCCAACGGAACGCGGCAGGAAGACGCCCTCCGTCAGCCGGTCTTCCGGCACCAGGGCGATCCCATTGGCGAGCGCCGTCGAGATGCGGTCGAGGGCAACCGGCTTGCCATCCAGAAGCACCGTCCCGCTCTCAGGAGGCAACATGCCGTAGAGCGTCAGCGCCAGCGCCGTCCGACCGGAATCGAGCTGGCCGGTCACGCCCAGAATCTCGCCCGCCCTCAATTCGAACGATACGTCGCGATAGTACCCGCCGCGGCTGAGCCCACGCGTCTCGAGCAATACCGGGCCTGCCTTCGATTTCGCCCGAACCCCGCCTTCGCGCAATTCTCGGCCGACCATATGCCGGACGAGTTCCTCGCGCTTGGGGGCCGTCTGCCGTTCGTCGAAGACCTTCCGTCCGTTGCGCAGCACGACGATATGTTCAGCCACTCGCAAAATCTCATCGAACTTATGACTGACGAAAAGCACCGCCACGCCGCGAGCCTTGATCTGCGCGATGGTCTTCAGCAAAGTCTCGATCTCTCGCGCCGTCAGCGCGGAAGTCGGCTCGTCCATTACGAGCAGCCGGGAGTCCCGCAACAAGGCCCGGCCGATCGCCACAAGCTGTCGCTGCGCGACGGAAAGGTCCTCGACCCGCCGGTCGAGATCGACCGAGATGCCGAGTTGCGCCAGCGCATTGGCCGCTGCCGTTCGCATCCCGCCCCAGTTCACGAGACGGCGACGAGAGGCGACGTGTCCGGGCAGAGCAAGATTCTCCTTCACCGTGAGATTGGGGAAGAGAGAGAAGTCCTGGTAGACGACGTCGACTCCGGCCGCGATGGCGTTCATCGGACGCCAAGTCCGTTGCTCCACGCCTGCGACCAGGATCTCGCCGCGGTCGGGCGCGTGAATGCCCGACAACGTCTTGATCAACGTCGATTTCCCGGAGCCGTTTTCGCCAAGCAGGCAACACACTTCGCCTGCCTTGAGGTCTAGGCTGATATCGAGCAGCGCCTGAACGCCGTCGAAGCTCTTGTCGACGCCCCGAAGTTCCAGAACGCTGCTCAACGTCGATTTCCTCAGAAGTTGTACTTGTCGATGTTCGACTTATCCATGTCGAGCCAGGCTGATCCGTAGATCACCTTGCCGACAAGCTTGATGTGATCGTAACCCGGGATGCCGAGATCGGCGCCGTCGGCGATTGGCTTGCCCTCGTGGAGCATCAGCGCCACTGTGTTCATGGCCCGGCCGGCGAGAGCGGGGTCCCAGCAGGTGACCAGGCTGATCGTGCCGCTGTGGACGAGCTTGCCGGCATAGGAGGGAATGCTGGTGCCGACGATCGTCACCTTGCCGCCGAGACCAGCTTCCTCGACGGCCTGTCCGGCCCCGACCACGTCGAGCGCATCCGAGCCCTCAATGCCCTTGAGGTCCGGATAGGTCTTAAGAAGATCCTTCGTGATCTGATACGCCTTGCTGACGTCGTCGTGGCTCTCGTTCTTCGTGCCGACGAGCTGCATCTTCGGATATTTTTCTTTTTGCAAGGCGACGGCGGCGTCGACCCAAGCGTTGTGCGCGCTTTGCGTGAGGCTGCCCACGAAGACGATATACTTACCTTCGTAATTCATGCGCTTGGCCATCTCTTCCATGAGATGGCGCCCGTAAGCTGCGTTGTCGAAGGCTTCGACGTCGTAATCGGCGTTCTTGATGTCGGCCGCCTCGTGGGTGACGACGATGATCTTGCGATCGCGCGCCTTCTTGAGCGCCGATTCAAGCGAGGGCGCCTCGAGCGGCACAACGGCGAGAGCCGTCGGCTTTTCGGAGATTGCGTCCTCGAGGCTCTGCAGCTGCATTGCGCTGTCCGGCTTCGACGGGCCAACCTGAACAGCGGTCACGCCGTTCTTATCTCCGAATTCCTTGACCCCGATCTCCATGCGCTTGAACCAGTTGAACCCGGTCGACTTCACGACCGTGATGAAGAGCGGCTTGTCCGCGGCCCAGCCGGATGGAGCCGCAAGAAGCGCCAGCGCCGCAACACCCGCAAAAATCGTCGACCGTTTCATTATCATCTCCCTTGAGGCCTCCCGGGCCGCGCGGACTGTATGACCATGAAACGCGTTCGATCAATAACAAAATATGTTCAAGTGAACAATTTGAGGGCGCCTTTGCACAAGTTGCCGCGCTCGCGCACGCGGGGGGGGGTTGAGGACGTGGCTGCGCGGCCAGACGGCGGTCCGGGATCCGCCGCCGCGTGGGCAAAGCTGTCCTTGTTCTGTCACTGTCAGAGATATCCGCGGCGAACGAGGTGGTTTGCGCCGCCGGCGTCTATCGCGCCGGATGCTCCGGTCGGCACGGAGTCGCTGGGCCGAGGCCGGCCCATCGCCACTGTTAGCGTTTTGCTTATTGGTTGACGCGGCGCTGCTGTCATCCCCGCGAAAGCGGGGATCCAGACAACCGCCCCAGGCTTTCGCCCTTTGACTCCTGGATGCCCGTTTTCGCGGGCATGACAAGGGGGCGGCCTCCTGGGTGAATTCGTGAAATACCCCAGCCGAAAGACGCTTCCATCAAAACGCAATTCGCCTTATTGGCGCGCGGGCGTCCATGTTTGCCGGTGACGGCGCGCACGCAAAGCAAAGACAGTCGTCGAACACGGCGCCCATAAAATCGCGGCCCGCGAGCGACTGACGTTTCGTCGTTCGACCGCTGCCGCAGCCCGTTCAGCGCCGGTCGAACCGGCGGGCGAGCGCGTCGCCAGCGGTCTGCACGAGCGTGACGATGACGATCAGCGCGAAGACGACCTCGGCCATGACAGTGTTGTCAAACCGCTGGTAGCCGAAGCGCATGGCGAGATCGCCCAGACCCCCGGCGCCCACCGCGCCGGCCATCGCGGAAGCGTTGATCATCGACACGATCGTGAGGGTGAAGCCGGCGACGAGGCTCGGCAGGGCCTCAGGGATCAGCACCCACCATAGGATCTGCGCGCGTGTCGCCCCCATGGCGCGCGCCGCCTCGATCAGCCCGTACGGGACTTCGCGCACGGAAATCTCGGCCAAGCGCGCGAAGAACGGCGCCGCCGATACGGTGAGCGGCACGATCGCCGCGGAAAGCCCGATCGACGTGCCGACCAGCAGGCGCGTGAAGGGGATCAACGCGACGAGCAGAATGATGAAGGGCGTCGAGCGGATCGCGTTGACCGCTGCGGCCAGGGGAAGATTGAGCCAGCGTGCGGCGAGAACGCCGCCGGGCGCGGTCGTCGCCAGGAGCAGGCCGAGCGGTAGGCCGAGGAGGACCGAGAGCGCCCCCGAGACGGCGATCATCTCCGCCGTTTCGCGAAGCGCTATGGCGAACAGATCAAACAAGCTGTCGGGCATCGTCGGGCGCTCCCTTGAAAGCGATGTCGACTTCAGGCGCGACCTGACGAAGTCGCGCGAGCGCGGCCTCAATGTCGCCGATGGAGGCGCGCTCGGCCGCGATCAGCAGACGCCCGCGCGAGTGCCCTTGCAGGCGTTCGACGCCGCCCTGCAGCAGCCGCGCGCCGGGACCGATCGCCTGGGCGAGCGCGAAGAGGTCCGGATCGCGCTGGTCCAAGCCGTTGAACCCGACCGAGAAGACGACGTCGCCGCTCGCCGCTCCGACAAAGGCCGCCTCGTCGGGCGTGGCGTCGGCGAGCAACGCCTTGGTGACGTCGTGGTGCGGGCGGCCGAATACGCGCCAAACCGGGCCGATCTCGACGATGCGGCCCTGATCGATCACGGCGACGCGGTCGGCGATGGCCCGGATGACGTCCATTTCATGCGTGATCAGGACCGTCGTCAGTCCCAGCCGCCGATTGATGTCGCGCAGTAGGACGAGAATCGAGCGCGTCGTTTCCGGATCGAGCGCGGAGGTCGCTTCGTCGGACAACAGCAAGTCCGGGTTGGGCGCCAGCGCGCGAGCGATGCCGGCGCGCTGCTTCTGCCCGCCGGAGAGGCGGCCGGGATAGGCATCCGCCTTGTCGGCGAGGCCGACCGTGTCGAGCGCGGCCGCCGCGCGCGCCCTCGCTTCGCTCCGGCTTACGCCGGCGAGCCGCAGCGGCAAGGCGACATTGTCGAGCACCGTACGAGCCGAAAGCAGGTTGAAGCCCTGAAAAATCATGCCGACCTTGCGCCGCAAGGCGACGAGGCCGGCTTCGTTGAGCTTCGCGACCTCGCGCCCGCCGACCCGGACGTCGCCACGGTCCGGCCGCTCCAGCCCGTTGATCATCCGCAGCAGCGTCGACTTGCCCGCGCCGCTGCGGCCGATGATGCCGAAGATTTCGCCGCGTTCGACGCTGAACGAGACGTCGTTCACCGCCGCGACGCGGGCGCCGCCGCGCGTCTCGAAATGCCGGGAGACGCCGTTGAACGTCACCAAAGGCGAGGAGGTCGTGGGAGCAGGGATTGCGCCGTGCATCGCGCTCACCAGGCGGGAACGATCAGGTCGCCGAACTTCTCGGTCAGGATTTCGCGCACCTTCGGCGAGGCCTGGTAGATGTGGACGAACTTCTTGACCTGTTCGATCTTGGGCGAACCGGGTTTCACCACGAACTGCAAGGCGTAGCGGTCCTGAATCGGATCGAATGCGAGCGCGCTGTGCGGATCGACTCCAAAGGCCTTCAAGAGGTGGGCGTAGCCTTCGGCGAGGTCGACGTCGTCAAGAGTGCGCGGGAGCTGCTGGGCGACCACCTCGACGATCTTCAGATGTTTCGGGTTGTCGGTGATGTCGAGCTCGGTGGCCTTGTAGTCGAGACCGGGCTTGAGCTTGATCAAGCCGGCGCGTTCGAGCAGCACGAGGCCGCGCCCGCTGTTGACGGGATCGTTGGCGATCGCGACCGTGGCGCCGTCCGGGATCTCGGCGAAGGACTTATATTTCTTCGAGTAGAGGCCGAGCTTGGACGAGGTTCCGACGCCGATCGAGACGAGGTTGGTTCCCTCGGCGGCGTTGGCGTCGTTGAGGAAGGGGATGTGCTGGAAGTAGTTCACGTCGATGTCGCCGCTGGCCAGCGCGACGTTGGGGGTCACCCAGTCGGTGAACTCGATCACTTTGACGTTAAGGCCCTGCTCCTTCGCCTCCGCGACGGCCTCGTAAACGGGATCGGCCAGCGGGCCCGGCGAGGCGAGGCCGAGCACGATGCTTTCCTCCGCCCGAGCGGGCGCGAGCGCCGCGCCGACGCCGAGCAGCCCGGCAGAGGAGAATCCAACCAACAGCGCGCGACGGCTCAACATCTCAAACGACCCTTTGGTTCGATTCGAATTGCCTTCCGATAATCTACTAAAACCATAAAAGCAATAGACTGATCGCGGCGAAGCGCGCTGGCGGCCCTTGTGGCGCCGCCGGCTTTATGATTACTAATTCAATCGTCTGACTAGATTATTCGCCGGGACACGAACCGATGGCCTCACCTGCTCCGCTTGCGCGCAAAGAGATTGCCTTCAACGCCTTCGAGATGAATTGCGTCGCGCATCAATCCCCGGGGCTGTGGCGCCATCCTCGCGACCGCTCGCGCGACTACTGCCGCCTCGATTATTGGGTCGAACTCGCCAGGACGCTCGAGCGGGGCCTGTTCGACGGCGTTTTTCTCGCCGACGTGCTGGGAGTCTACGACGTCTACGGCGGCGACGCGCGCGCCGCTTTGCGGTACGCGACGCAAACGCCGGTCAACGATCCGCTGCTGCTCATCCCCGCCATGGCCGCGGCGACTGGCCATCTCGGCTTCGGCGTCACGTCCAATCTCTCCTATGAGCCGCCCTATAGTTTTGCGCGCCGCATGTCGACGCTCGATCATCTGACCGAGGGACGCGTCGGTTGGAACATCGTGACCGGCTATCTCGACAGCGCCGCGCGGGCGGCCGGCAAGCAGCGCCAGTCGGCGCACGACGATCGCTACGATGTCGCCGAGGACTACATGACGCTGCTCTATAAACTCTGGGAGGGGAGCTGGGACGACGAGGCGGTGGTGTTCGACCGCGAGCGCGGCGTGTTCACCGATCCGGAGCGTGTGCGCGCCATCCATCACGCGGGGCCGCATTTCCGCCTCGACGCGATCCATCTGTGCGAACCTTCGCCGCAGCGAACGCCCGTTCTTTATCAAGCGGGAACGTCGTCCGCCGGCCGCGCCTTCGCAGGACGGCACGCCGAATGTGTATTCGTGTCCGGTCCGAGCGCGACCGTGATCGCGCCCCGCGTCGCGGGGCTGCGCGCCGCCGCCGCCGCCGCCGGGCGGGATCCGCATTCGCAACGGATCTATGCGCTCGCGACCATCGTCACCGCGGAAACCGGCGCCGAGGCGCGCAGCAAGCTTGAAGACTACCGCCGCTACGCCGATGCCGAAGGGGCATTGACGCTGCTGTCCGGCTGGACGGGCGTCGACTTCGCGAAGTTCGACCTCGAGCAGGTCATCGAGCATGTCGAAAACGACGCCGGCCGCACCGCGCTGGAGAACGTCACGCGCGCCGATCCGTCGCGCCGCTGGATCGTGCGCGAGGCGGCCCAACATGTCGCGATCGGCGGAATCGGGCCTCTCTTCGTCGGCGATCCCGCCGAGGTCGCCGACCAGCTCGAAGCCTGGGTCGACGCCACCGGCGTCGACGGCTTCAACCTCGCCTTCGCCGTTCGTCCGGAAACGTTCGAGGACGTCGTCGATTGGATCGTGCCCGAGCTGCAGCGCCGCGGCCGCTATCGCACCTCCTACGCCTCGGGCGCGCTGCGGGAGAAGCTGTTCGGCGCCGGCCCCCGGCTGCTGGCGCCGCATCCCGGCGCGGCGCATCGCACGGCGGCTTGACGGCGCCGTCGCGGATGCAGGGTCAGTCCCTGCATCGCCAGCGCTTGTCGGTGATCGGCGTGACGCCGACGGCGCGGGAGATCTCCTCCGCGCTCCAGCCGACCTGGTCGTAGGCGCCGCGCCAGTAGATCAGCGCGCCACAGGCGGGCTGGGCGCGCGCTGACAGCACACGGCCGATCACGATCGCGTGCGAACCGCGCTCGACGAGTTCGTCGATCTCGCATTCGAAGGCGGCGATCGCATCGGCGAGAATCGAGACGCCGCCAGCGGTCGTCGTCCAACACCCGTGGCGAAAGCGGTCGGCCCCCTTGAGCGCCGTGCGGCCGGCGAACGCATCGGCATATTCGGACTGTCCGGCGGCAAGCACGCTGACGCCGATCCGCTCGCCTTTCGTCAGACGCGCGTAGAGCGACGCGCCGCGATTGACGCAGACGATCAGCGTCGGCGGATCGGCGGAAAGCGACGACACCGACGTCGCAGTGAGGCCGTTGCGCGCCTCGCCTTCGCCGAGCGTGACGATCGAGACGCCGCTCGCGAGCTGACGCATGGCGAGCCGGAACGCATCCGCGTCTGCGTCGGGCGGCGCAGTGGGCGCGGCGACGGGGCTGACGGTGCGCAGCATAGCGGTCATGTCCGCTCCCTTCGCAGACGTGCGGGGCGAGCGAGGTCGGGCGCGGGAGGCTGAAACACCCGCTCTTCGCGTGCGCGTCCGAGAGGGCCGAGCCCCTCGGCTTCGGCGAGCGTGCGATTGATCGCGCCCGCCGCAGCCAGCGCATGGCTCCAGATCTGTGGGCCCGCGGTTCTGATCAAGCTGATGAAAGTCATGGCGGCTCCTCAAATCCACGCGCCGTCGTCGAACGAGTCTTGGCGTGGCTTTCGCTGCGCTACGCGCCTGCCGGCGACGAGCCCTTCGATGTCAGACGTGTCGTCATCGGGAGCGGAGGTTTCAGCGAGCGCGATCATGCGCGATTTCCCTCACATCAGAACCGTCCGGGCAGCGGCGGGTCGACATATCCATTCAGTCCATATATTTTATAGAGATATAGCACGAGGCCGTTTCTGACAAGGGTCGCCATGTTCGCCGACGTTGACGCTCGGCGAGCCGAAGCCTAGCAAGACCCGCTGGAAAGGAGCGCCAAATGTCTGAGCCTGATCCCGTCGACGCCGCCATTGACAGTCTCGGCATCCTGGCCCGCCGCCGCATCGAGGCGGAGATCCTCGCCCCCGTCTATGACGAACTGAAAGCGGAGATCGGCGTCGACCGCGCGCGCGAAATCCTGCGCAAGGCGGTGCGCCGGGCGGCGATCGCAGCCGGCAAGGCGTTCGGCGACAGGACGCCGGGCGCAACGGATCTCGAGAGCTTCCGCGCCATTCAGCCGCTGTGGACGAAGGACGGCGCGTTGGAGATCGAGACGTTGCAGGCGACGCCCGAAGCTTACGACTTCAACGTCCGCCGCTGCCGCTACGCCGAGGCCTACCGGAAGATGGGACTGGCGGAAATCGGATCGCTGCTGTCCTGCAATCGCGACGGCGCCTTTTGCGAGGGCTACGATCCGCGCCTGAAGCTGACGCGCACGCAGACGATCATGGAAGGTGCCGACCATTGCGACTTCCGCTATCGCCTCGAGGACTCCGAGGCTGGAGACGCGAAGTAGCGAGGAGAAGCGAGCGGCGAATTTCTGAGCGCGCCGCGCCGCGCTGGCTGCGATCTCACGCGTCGCCGCGCAGAAACGGCATGATCGCGGCCGCGACCTCGTCCGGCAATTCCTCGTGGATCGCCAGCTTGCCGATTGGCAGCCGCTCGAGGCGCACGTTCGGGAGCGCCGCCAGCGCCTCGATCTCGGCGAGCGACCGCGGCGGCGTCTCTGCGCCATAGACGACGAGGATCGGCGCGCCGGCGCGACGCGCCAGATCGAGAAAAGCCTCGCGGCTGTCGACTCGATCGAGCGCCCCTGAGACGAAGCGGACGGAGGCGTGCCGCGCGCCGGGCGCGCCGGTGACTTCGAGCTTTGCGGCGAGACGCTCGCCCGCGAGCCAGTCGGCGCTGCTGTAGACGTGGCGGCGCGCCATTCTGTCGAGGACCGGGCGGCTGACATTGAGCCGGTAGAGCAGGGGACCGGCCACAGGATTGTCGATCGCCGCGCGCACTCGGGAGAACCACGGACGTTGTCCGCCCATCATGGTTGGCAGCGGACCGCGCCAGGTCGGGGCGATGAGGACGAGGCGTTCGATCATGCCCGGCCGCCGCGCCGCCGCTTGAAGCGCGTAAGCTGCGGCATGGCCGGCCGCCACGATCTGGCATGGCGCGGCGATGGCCTCGTTCAAGAACCAGTCGAGGAAGCGCGAGAGGATTTCCGGCGACCAGTCCGCTCTGGGCCGGGGCAGATTGCCGAACCCCGGCCAATCGACTGTCGCGACGCGGAACTCTGACGACAGACGGTCGAACAGCGGCATCATCTCGTTTCGCGTCGAGATCGAGCTCAAGGCCGGCAGCAGGGCGACCGAACGGCCCTCGCCGGCTTCGTCCATGCCGAGCACAACCTCCGCGCCGTCGCATTGGAATGTGATGTTCGTCATTCGATCACCTGAACCTGCCGCACGCCACGCGCGATGCCGCGAAGCGCGCCCGCAAGACCCCGAAATTCACCGGCGCGCGCGTCGCGGCGGCGCCATACGAGCACGATGTCGCGGGCGAATTCGGGCGCCGGCAGCGGCGAGAAGTGAACGCCCGGACCCGTCTCCGTCGCGAGCGCCGGGACGAGCGTATAGCCTTCGCCAGCCGCGACCATGTACTTCAGCGTCTCGAGGCTCGTGCCGTGCCGATCCTTCGAGCCGACGTCCGAGCAGAAGGCGAGCGCCTGATGGCGCAGGCAATGTCCCTCATGCAGCAGCAGCCGCTCCTGGCTCGGAAGGGTTCGCCAGACCTCGTCCGGCGTGCTGCCAGAAGCGCGCGCCGCGGGCGCAGCCAAAAGAAACGGCTCGCGGAAGATCACTTCGAATTCGAGCGCCGGCTCCTCGACCGGCAACGACATCAGCACGCAATCGCAGTCGCCCGCGCGAAGCAGGCCCATGAGCACCGCGGTCAAATCCTCCCGTAGGACGAGCGTGACGTCGGGAAAGCGCTCCTTCAGGGCCCCCAGCACCTTCGGGAAGAAGTAGGGCCCGAGCGTCGAGATCGCGAACAGCCGCAGCGTGCCGCCGAACGCCCGGTCTTGAACGCGGCCGATTTCGGCGAGGATGGCCGCCTCCTCCAGCACGCGCCGCGCTTGCGCGACGAACAGCACGCCGCGCGGCGTCATAAGGACGCGGCGGGACGTCCTCTCGAAAAGCTGACCCTTCGCCCAGGCTTCCACCTTGCGGATTTGCAAGGACAGCGACGGCTGGGAAACGTTGCAGTGCTCCGCCGCGCCGACGAAACTGCCCTTGTCCGCCACGGCGACGACGTATTCGAGATCGCGAAGCGAGAGGCCGGCGAGCGACATTCGACTGTCCTTATGGATAGGAGATACCTATCCATTGTATAAGATCATTGTCCTTTCCTTATTCAAGCCCTGCACGCACAATGCACCTCACCAAACGACGCTTCGTCCCGCACGGCACTGCGAGAACCACGAAGCAGGATATTTGGCCGGAGTTGGGGCGGCCTAGGGCTAACGAGTTTGATCGAGGAGAAGGATCTATGGCTGAAAAACCGACGATGAGCCACGCCACCGGCGCGCCGGTCAGCGACAATCTCAACACCATGACGGCCGGCCCGCGCGGCCCGGCGATGCTGCAGGACATCTGGCTGATCGAGAAGCTGGCGCACTTCGACCGCGAAGTGATCCCGGAGCGACGCATGCACGCCAAGGGCTGGGGCGCTCACGGCACGTTCACCGTCACCAAGGACATCACCCGCTTCACCAAGGCGAAGATCTTCTCCGAGGTCGGCAAGAAGACCGATATGTTCGCGCGCTTCTCGACCGTCGCCGGCGAGCGCGGCGCGGCCGACGCCGAGCGCGACATCCGCGGCTTCGCGGTCAAGTTCTACACCGAGGAAGGCAACTGGGACATCGTCGGCAACAACACGCCGGTGTTCTTCTTCCGCGATCCGATGCGTTTCCCCGACCTCAACCACGCCATCAAGCGCGACCCGCGCACGGGCCTGCGCAGCGCCGACAGCAACTGGGACTTCTGGTCGCTGCTCCCCGAGGCGCTGCATCAGGTCACCATCGTCATGTCGGACCGCGGCATCCCGAAGAGCCTCCGGCACATGCACGGCTTCGGCAGCCACACCTTCTCGATGATCAACGCGAAGAACGAGCGCATCTGGGTCAAGTTCCACTTCCGCAGCCAGCAGGGCATCCAGAACCTGACCGACGCCGATGCCGAGGCCCTCGTCGCCAAGGACCGCGAGAGCCACGGCCGCGACCTCTTGAACGCGATCGACTCGGGTGATTTCCCGCGCTGGACGCTCTCCATCCAGGTGATGACCGAGCAGCAGGCGAAGCGCCACAAGCACAACCCGTTCGACGTCACCAAGGTCTGGCCCAAGGGCGACTATCCGCTGATCGAGGTCGGCGTGATGGAATTGAACCGCTATCCCGACAATTTTTTTGCCGAGGTGGAGCAGGCCGCCTTCTCGCCGGCGAACGTTGTGCCGGGCGTCGGCTTCTCGCCCGACAAGATGCTGCAGGGGCGCCTGTTCTCCTACGGCGACACGCAGCGTTATCGTCTGGGGGTGAACTTCAACCACATCCCCGTCAATGCGCCGAAGTGCCCGTTCCAGAGTTACCACCGCGACGGCGCGATGCGCACCGACGGCAATAGCGGCGCGACGCCGAGCTACTATCCGAACAGCAAGGGCGCGTGGCTCGATCACGACAAGGCGCTTGCCGAGCCGCCGCTGCCGGTCGACGGCGGCGTGGACCATTGGGATCATCGCGTCGACGACGATCACTTCGAGCAGCCCGGCAACCTGTTCCGGAAGATGACCCCGGCGCAGCAGCAGGTTCTCTTCGAGAATACCGCCCGCGCGATGGACGACGCCCGCATCGAAGTGAAGCAGCGTCACATCGCCAACTGCGCGAAAGCGGATCCTGCGTACGGCGCAGGTGTCGCTAAGGCGCTCGGCCTCTCCGTGCAGCAAGCGGCCGAGTGACCCGAAGCCCGTCCGGCGTTCCCCTCCCTCCGCCGGACGGGCTTCTCCTTAAAGCGATGAGGCCGCTCGTCTGCCGCGCAAGCTGCAGCCGAGCGACCCGGAAGCCCGTCCGGCGTTTGTCCCCCTCCGCCGGACGGGCCCATTCCTCAGGCCGACGACGCGGCTCGAGAAGAAGGGGACGAGGGTGAAGCGCAATGCGCCAACTCTCCGCGGGTTCGCCTGCGCAACGGGCGCCATGACGATGCAGCGCTCCAACATCAGAGAAAAGCGGCGCTGGCCGTTGCGGCCCTCGTGGAGGCGCGATGAAGACTTAAAGCCGCGCGAGCCGCTCATTTTGAGGGAACTCACGACCATGAAAGACTACCTGCATCACTTCGAAGCCGCGCTCGATGCGCTGAAGCAGGAGCGGCGCTACCGGGTCTTCGCGGAACTCGAGCGGATCGCAGGGCAATTTCCGCGCGCGCTGTGGCGCAGGCCTGGGGCGACCAAAGAGGTCGTCATCTGGTGCTCCAACGATTATCTCGGCATGGGCCAGCATCCCAAGGTGATCGACGCCATGTGCGAGGCGGCGCGGACGATGGGCGCGGGCGCGGGCGGCACACGCAACATCTCCGGCACCAACCGCGCCGTCGTGACGCTCGAGGCCGAACTCGCCGACCTGCACGGCAAGGAGGCGGCGCTTGTCTTCAACTCCGGCTATATGTCCAATCTCGCCGGCATCTCGACCCTTGCGAAGCTGCTGCCGGACTGTCTCATCCTCTCGGACGCGCTCAACCACAATTCGATGATCGAGGGCGTGCGCGGCTCGGGCTGCGCGAAGGCGATATGGCGACATAACGACGCAGCCCACCTCGAAGAGCTTTTGGCCCGCGCCGGAAAAGAGCGCCGCAAGCTGATCGTTTTCGAGAGCGTCTATTCGATGGACGGCGACGTGGCGCCGATCGAGCGCATCTGCGACCTCGCCGAGCGCTACAACGCCATGACCTACATCGACGAGGTTCACGCCGTCGGCATGTATGGTCCGCGCGGCGGCGGCGTCGCCGAGCGCGACGGGCTGATGGACCGCATCGACGTCGTCGAAGGCACGCTCGCCAAGGCGTTCGGCGGCTTGGGCGGCTACATCGCCGGCCGCCAAGCGGTGATCGACGCGGTGCGTTCGCACGCGCCGGGCTTCATCTTCACGACGGCCCTGCCGCCCGCAGTCGCAGCGGCGGCGGCCGCCTCGATTGCGCATCTCAAGACCTGCGACCTCGAACGGCGTCAGCAAAGGATCGCCGTCGCCGCGACAAAGGCCGCGCTCATCGCGGCGGGCCTGCCGGTCATGCCGACCCAGACGCATATCGTGCCGGTCATGGTCGGCGATGCGGAACTGTGCAAACGGGCGAGCGACATGTTGCTAGAGCGGCACGGGATCTATATCCAGCCGATTAACTATCCGACGGTGCCCCGCGCGACAGAGCGCCTGCGCATAACGCCGACTCCGGCCCACGACGCCGGCCTCATCGCGGATCTGTGTTCGTCCATGACGCGCGTCTGGCAAGACCTTGGCTTGCCGCTCGGCAGCCCGGTCGCAACAGAAACGCACAAAGCCGAATTGGTTGCCGCTGGAGGCTGACCCATGAAAGCGAAGATCATGAATCGCGACCTCGCCAAAGCCGGTCTTGTCGAGACAGGGCGTCCGGCGATCAAGAAGGATCCCGGGAAGATCGGCGTGCTGTTGATCAATCTCGGCACGCCGGAGAGCCCCGGCTATTGGCCGGTGCGGCGCTACCTCTCGGAGTTCCTCAGCGACCGGCGCGTCATCGAAAACCATCCGCTGTGGTGGCAGCCGCTGCTGCAGGGCTTGATTCTGACGACGAGGCCCTTCCGCACCGGCGCCGCATACCGCGGCATTTGGCGCAACGACAGCAACGAATCGCCCTTGCGTCGTCACACCCGGATGCAGGCGGTGGAGCTGGCGCTAGACTGGGCCGGAGCGCCGGACGTGCGCGTCGACTGGGCGATGCGCTATGGGCGCCCGTCGATCGCGGAGCGGCTGCGATATCTGGCCGACAAGGGCTGTGACCGGATCCTGACGGTTCCGCTCTACCCGCAATACAGCGCTTCGACGACGGCAACCGTCAACGATGCGGTGTTTCGCGCGTTGATGGGTATGCGTCGTCAGCCGGCGGTTCGCACCGCGCCGTCCTTCACCGATCATCCACTTTACATCAAAGGCGTTGCGAATCGCATTCGCCAGGCGCTCCGCGGACTCGACTGGGAGCCGCAATTGATCGTGGGTTCGTTCCACGGCTTGCCGCAGCGCTACGTGGACGCCGGCGATCCGTATCCCGCCGAGTGCGAGCGGACGATGACGGCGCTTCGTCAGGAAATGGCCATCTCGGCGGAGCGCTTCCCGATGACGTTCCAGTCGCGGTTCGGCCGCGAGCCCTGGCTCACGCCTTACACCGCCGAATATGTCGCGGCGCTGCCGGCGCAAGGCGTGAAACGAATCGCGGTTGTGGCGCCTGGCTTCCTCTCCGATTGCATCGAGACGCTCGACGAATTGGGGCGCGAACTGCGCGAGTCGTTTCTCGGCCAGGGGGGCGAGCAATTCTGCCTCGTCCCCTGTCTGAACGAGAGCCGGGAGGCCGTCCGACTGCTCGACGCGCTCGTCTGCGAGGAACTCGCCGGGTGGATTCCCGGCTGCGACACGGCCCCGCCTTGCCTGAAGGCTTCCGCCGCTTGAGCGCTGCCGACGTTACACGGCAGGCCTTGTCGAGGCCATCGACGGGCGCTGGTCGAAGCGTGCGAACCAAGCCGCGGTCGCCGGATGCGAGTCGCGCCATTTGAGACCGGCGAAGCGCAGGTCGAGATAGCCGAGCAGGCAGCCGAAGGCGATCGTGCCGATGTCGAGGCGATCGCCGAACGACGCGGCCGCGGTTTCGATTGCGGCGAGGGCGGTGGCGACTTTGTCGAGCTGGCCGTCGATCCAGGGCTTGGATTGCCGCTCGTCCGGGCGGACCGCGGTCTCGTAACGCGCAAGCAGCGCCGCGCCCAGCGCGCCGTCGCCAATCGCCTGATCGACGAGCGCGCGCCAGCGCGCCGGCCCTTGGGCAGGAAAGAGGCCGCCGCCAGCGAGGCTGTCGAGATATTCGCAGATGACCCTGCTGTCGGCGAGCATGACGCCTTCGTCGGTGATCAAGGTCGGAACCTGGCCAAGCGGATTGTGGGCGAGGACCTCGCGGTTCCGGTTAATGGGGTGGGCGGCGGCCGGCAGCTTCTCGATGCGCTCGGCGAGGCCGAGTTCCTGCGCGGCGACCATGACTTTCCGCACGAAGGGCGACGTCGCAGAATAGTACATCTTCATGAACGTTGGTTTCCTCGCGAACGCGACCCACGACTGCCGCGCGTCGGTCCAGGGGCCGATATAGCCGAATGGCGACGCAGATTCGAGCGAGAACGCGCGGCAAGGGCGGCGGGGCGCTCCGATCAGCAAATCGTGTTTCTCGATCGCCGCGATCAATCATCAGGTTGTCATGCGAGCGCCGAATGGATTGCGGTCGATCGAGCCGGCGCCTCTCCGCCACGCGGGAAGATCTCGCCGGGCAGTGTATTGGCCTGTATCCTCCCTCGCGAAGGGATCCGCCCGTCATGTCTTCGCGAGGAAGCCAGAATTGCGGCGAGCGTGCGGCCTGAGGCGGCATGCCAAAATCGGAGCGGCGCCGGACATGACGCAATTCGGATCGAGCCCCAATTACCGCCTCGGAAGCCTGTACTCGGTCGCCACGGCCTTCCTGCTCGCGACGCAGGAGCCTTTCTCGTTCCTTGCCGCCAAGCGGCTCAACGCGATGCAGTTCGTCTGCATCACGCAGATCGCTCTCCTGCTTTCCATTCCCCTGTTGCTGACGCGAAGCGTCAGTCGGCGGGACTTTTTCGCCCTCCTGTCCAACCCCACCAATCTGTGGAGACTGGCGGTCATATTCGCCATCGGGCTGACGGGCCTCCTGTTGTACAATGCGGGCCTGAGCAACGCTCATCCCATCATCATCGCGGCGATCCTGAATCTGTCCCCGTTTTGGGCGGCGTTGGTGGCGAGAGTCATTTCGAAGAAGCCCATTCCCATCTCGCGGTCGATCTTCTTTGGCTGTCTGGCCGGCGCCTTTGCGGGCGCGATGGCGATCCCCCTCAGTCAGATGGACAGCGGCCATATGCCGTCCCTTGCAAGCTTGGCGGAGAGCGCCCTGCATGGCAGTTGGATCTATGCGATCCCTGTTCCCATTTGCTCGGCCCTCGGGGGAACGCTGATTGGAAAATGGTTCGTGGAATATGACGAGTTGGCTGCGATCGCCGCGAACTTCATGGCGTCGACGCTCGTGCTCATACCGTCCACGACATTCATTCTGTATCAGCGGGCGGAACTGCCGACCGGTGAAGCGCTGCCGATCGCGCTCATGATCGTGGGAACGATCGTCGCCGCGTCGCTGGGTCGCGTTCTCTATCAGATATCCTTGAGCGTCACCGACAACGACAACGGTTTCGTTACGATGTTCTTCCTGCTGGTTCCGGTGCTGACCAGCCTGATATCCCTGTCGCTGTCGTGGTGGATCCCCGACTTGCATTTCGCGGCGGGAGCGCTGTTCGCCCTGGGCTTGGTGGTGAACGCGTCGGCGCTTCTGTTGTTCTCGCTCAAATCCTGGCTGTAGCAAAATCCGCCTGTTTTGATGCGGCGCACAATGAGATCGAAGAGCGACGCCAGAGTATCGCCGGTATAAACTTTAGTTTAGTTGTGGGCACTTGCTGGCGGCCCGATGGGGTGCTACCATAATACTAGAAAAATCCGGTGCTTAGGCCTTTCCGGCAGATCAACGAAGCCGCTGTTGCGCTTGAGCGCGCGGCATCGCCTCTTGCCACAACGTGCGGCATTGTGTCGCGGCGAGTTTCTTCTCGCTAAGACGTGAACGCGCGAGCGGGGGTGTTGGTCTAAATGCTCTCTCTAGTGTGAGTGAGTCGGGCCGCAGAGGCTAATCGCCAATAGAAATTCCAAAGGAGCCGTGCGAAATGAATTTAAGTCGTCGAGGCTTCATCAAGCTCACAGGGGCCGGCTTGGCGGCCTCAACTGTCGGAGCGTTAGGCTTTGGCGTCAGCGGCGAGGCGTTCGCCGCGTCGCTTCGGCCGTTCAAGCTCGAACACGCGACCGAAACCCGCAACACCTGCACCTATTGTTCCGTCGCCTGCGGCATCCTGATCTATAGTCTCGGCGACAAGGCGAAGAACGCGGTGTCGGACATCATCCACATCGAGGGTGATCCCGATCATCCCGTCAATCGCGGCACGCTGTGCCCCAAGGGCTCGGCGCTGCTCGACATCGTGCATGCGCCGACGCGCCTGAAAGTTCCCAAGTATCGCGCGCCTGGGACCACGGAATTCAAGCCTGTCAGTTGGGACTTCGCGCTCGATCGCATCGCCACGCTGATGAAGCAGGATCGCGATGCGAACTTCATCGCCAAGAACAAGGCGGGGACGACGGTCAACCGCTGGATCTCGACGGGCATGCTGGCCGCGTCCGCGTCCTCGAGCGAGACCGCTTTTCTCACCTGGAAGGTCGCGCGCTCCTTCGGAATGTTGGTCTTCGACAATCAAGCGCGTGTCTGACACGGACCGACGGTGGCCAGTCTGGCCCCAACATTCGGTCGCGGCGCAATGACCAACACCTGGCAGGACATTAAGAACGCTAATGTCGTGCTGGTCATGGGCGGCAATGCCGCCGAAGCACATCCGTGCGGTTTCAAGTGGGTGATCGAAGCGAAGATCGAGAATCACGCCAAGCTGGTCGTGATCGATCCGCGCTTCACGCGCACCGCGTCGGTCGCCGACGTCTATGCGCCGATCCGTCCAGGAACCGACATCGCTTTTCTGAACGGCGTCATCCGCTACCTCCTGGAGAAGGACAAGATCCAGCACGAGTACGTGCGCGCCTACTCCAACGCCAGCCTGATCGTCAAAGAGGGCTTCGGCTTCGAGGACGGGCTGTTCACAGGCTACAAGGAGGACACGCACAGCTACGACAAGTCGAGCTGGGACTACGAGCTCGACGATCAGGGCTTCGCGAAGATCGACGACACGTGGAAGGACCCGCGCTGCGTCATCAACCTTCTGCGCAAGCACGTCGATCGCTACACCCCGGAGATCGTCTCGCGCATCTGCGGCACCCCGCAAGACAAGTACCTCCAGATCTGTGAACTGTTCGCCACTACCGCGGCGCCCGACAAGGCGCTGACCAGCTTGTTCGCGCTCGGCTGGACGCAGCACTCGATCGGCTCGCAGAACATTCGCACGATGGCGATGATCCAGCTCCTGCTGGGCAACATCGGTGTCGCCGGCGGCGGAATGAACGCGCTGCGCGGGCATTCCAACATCCAGGGTCTGACGGACATCGGCCTGATGTCGAACCTGATCCCGGGCTATATGACGCTCCCGCAAGACGCCGAGACGTCGTTCGACGCGTACATGAAGACGCGGCTGTACAAGCCGCTGCGTCCCGGGCAGACCAGCTACTGGCAGAACTACCGGAAGTTCTTCGTCAGCTTCCAGAAGGCGATCTACGGCGACGCCGCGAAAGGCGAGAACGATTGGGCCTACGACTGGTTGCCGAAGCTCGACGTCGACGGATACGACATCCTGCGCGCCTTCGAGATGATGGATAAGGGGCAGATGAACGGTTACATCTGCCAGGGCTTCAACCCGCAGCAGGCGTTCCCGGATCGCGGCAAGATCCGCAGAAGTCTCAGCAAGCTGAAGTTCCTCGTTACGATGGATCCGCTCGACACGGAGACGTCACGGTTCTGGGAGAATTTCGGTCCGCAGAACCCGGCCGATTCCGCCACGATCCAGACCGAAGTCTTCCAACTCCCGACGACCTGCTTCGCCGAAGAAAACGGCTCGCTGGTGAATTCGGCGCGCTGGCTGCAGTGGCACTGGAAGGCTGCCGAGCCGCCGGGCGAGGCGAAGTCGGACCTCTGGATCATGTCCGGCATCTTCCATCGCATGCGCGAAAAGTACCGCAAGGACGGCGGCGCGTTCCCCGACCCGATTCTGAATCTGACCTGGAACTATACGGATCCGACCGAGCCGGATCCCGAAGAGCTGGCCAAGGAGATGAATGGTCGCGCGCTGAGCGATCTCAAGGATGCGTCGGGAGCGGTGACAGTCCGCGCCGGCCAACTCTTGGACGCGTTCGCGCAATTGCGCGACGACGGCTCGACCACGTCGGGTTGCTGGATCTTCACGGGTTGCTACACCGAGAAAGGCAACCAGATGGCGCGGCGCGACGCGAGCGACCCTCGCGAAGCGGGCATCGCGCCGGGCTGGGCCTGGGCTTGGCCGGCCAACCGGCGCATTCTCTACAACCGCGCCAGCGCCGATCTCGAGGGCAAGCCGTGGAACCCGGAGAAGCCGGTCATCGAGTGGAACGGCAGCCGCTGGGTCGGCCTCGATGTGCCCGACTACGGCCCGACGACGAAGCCGTCCGACGCCGTCGGTCCGTTCATCATGAACGCGGAAGGCACGGGCCGTCTGTTCGCTCGCGAGCTGATGGTCGAGGGTCCGTTCCCCGAGCACTACGAGCCGTTCGAGTTGCCGGCGGAGAACATTCTCCATCCGAAGGTCCAATCGAATCCCGCGGCGCGCGTCTTCGCGGACGATCGTGCGGCGTTCGGCAATGTGGCGCAGTTCCCGTATGTGGCGACCACTTATCGCCTCACCGAGCACTTCCATTTCTGGACCAAGCACGCGCTGATCAATTCGATCCTCCAGCCGGAGGAATTTGTCGAAATCGGCGAGGTTCTGGCGAACGAGAAGGGCATCGAGCAGGGCGGTTGGGTCAGGGTAGCCTCGAAGCGCGGCTTCGTCGTGTGCAAGGCCTATGTGACCAAGCGCATCAAGCCGCTGATGGTGGACGGCAAACCTGCGCATGTGATCGGCGTGCCCCTGCACTGGGGCTTCACCGGCCAGGCGCGCAAGGGTTACGGCGCCAACACGCTGACCCCGTCCGTCGGCGACGCCAACTCGCAGACGCCTGAGTTCAAGGCGTTCCTCGTCAACGTCGAAAAGACCAGCGCTCCTGTGGCCTAAGGATACGTCGATGGCATCAGATCTACAGGCTCAGGACTACATCAGGCGTTCGGCGACGACGCTGACGCCGCCGTCTGTTCGCGACCACGAACAGGAAGTCGCGAAGCTGATCGACGTCTCCCGCTGCATCGGTTGCAAGGCATGCCAGGCCGCCTGCATGGAGTGGAACAACCTGCGGGCCGAGATAGGTTATTTCGAGGGCTCCTACGACAATCCCTCGGACTTGAACCCGTCGACCTGGACCCTGATGCGCTTCACCGAATGGGAAGACGATAAGGGCAATCTGGAGTGGCTGATCCGCAAAGACGGCTGCATGCATTGCGAGGATCCGGGCTGTCTGAAAGCCTGCCCGGCGCCCGGCGCGATCGTGCAATACGCCAACGGCATTGTCGACTTCATCAGCGAGAACTGCATCGGCTGCGGCTATTGCGTGAAGGGTTGTCCGTTCAACATCCCACGCATCGATCCGGTCGATCACAAGTCCTACAAATGCACGCTCTGCTCGGACCGCGTCACCGTCGGTCTCGAGCCGGCCTGCGTCAAAGCCTGCCCGACCGGGGCGATCATGTTCGGCTCGAAGACGGACATGACCACGTGGGCCGGCGAGCGCGTCGACGAGCTCAAATCGCGCGGCTTCGCCAATGCCGGCCTCTACGACCCGCCCGGCGTCAGCGGCACCCATGTGATGTATGTGCTGCATCACGCCGATCGTCCCTCACTCTATGCGGGACTGCCCGACAAGCCGCGGATCGATCCGTTGGTCGGGATTTGGAAGGGTGTCATCAAGCCGGTGGCGCTGGCAGGCTTGGCTCTCACGGCGGCGGCGGGATTCTTCCACTGGGTCACCGCGGGACCGAACGAGGTCGAGCCCGAGGACGAGGTGAAAGGCCGCAGTCTTCTGGAGAAAGAAGCGGAAGGCCGCAGTGCTGTGGAGAAGGATGCGAAAGGCGGTAGTCTTCCGGAGAAAGAGGATCACGCGTCATGAGCCATCACAAGGGCACGCTGACCCGCAACAACGCGGCGGCTCGCATCAACCACTGGATCACCGGCGGCTGCTTCGTGCTGTTGCTGTTGTCCGGCCTTGCGATGTTCCACCCCTTGATGTTCCCGCTTACGGAACTCTTCGGCGGCGGCCAATGGACTCGCGCGGCGCATCCGTGGTTCGGCGTCGTGCTGATGCTGAGCTATCTCGGGCTCATCGTGCAGTTCTGGCGCGACAACCTCCCCAGCCGCGACGACGTCGCGTGGTTGGGCGCCATTGATCGCGTCCTAGTGAACGAGGAGGAGGGCGTCCCCGAAGTCGCTCGTTTCAACGCGGGTCAGAAGTTCGTCTTCTGGTCGATGACGCTGCTCGTTCCGGTGCTGTTCGTGACGGGTCTTGCGATCTGGGAGGTCTATTTCTCGACCTACACCTCGATCGAGACGCAGCGGATCGCGGTTCTGATCCATTCTCTGGCGGCGATCGGCGCCATCCTGGTGTGGATCGTTCACGTCTACGCCGCGCTCTGGGTGAAGGGCTCGATCCGGGCCATGACCCAGGGCTACGTCACCCCCGGCTGGGCGTGGCGCCACCATCGCAAATGGCTGCGAAGGCTCGCAGAGACCGGTTCGACCGGCCCGACTCCGCGCGCCTAAAGAGCGCGCTGCTGTTAGGTTGACGCAGAGGATCCCTTCTCCCCGCTAGCGGGGAGAGGGAGTCTCGCCGATTATATCTAACAGCAGCAAGCGCTAAAGGATGAGTTCGTGAGACAAGGCGAAGTTGCTCCCAAGGGGTCATGGACCGGAAATCCGCTCGGCGGCGTCAAGGCGCCGGAGCCGCTGATCCTGCCCGATCCAACGGCGCGTTTCGATCGCACCGCCGGGCGCCTCGAGGCGCTCTCGGCGGGGCATCCGATGGCCGATTGGCTCCGGTTCGTGGCGCAATTGTCGCACGCCCAGCATGTCGCGGCCGGGAAGCTCGGCCCTTTGCGGGCGCCGGAAGCGGCCGCGGTCGCCCAGGCGGTCGAGGCGCGCATGCCGCCGCTCGCCGCGGACGGCCATCGGCGCGATCCGATCTGGCGCGACGGCCTCGCTGTGATGCTCGACAGTCTCGAAGCCGGCGAAGCGCCTGCGCCAGCGCGCGAAGCGATGGCGAATCTGCGCAACCGCGGGGCAGACGGTCTCGAGAGCCTCGCCGACGCTTTCCTGCAAGGCGGCGTTGAGCCGGCCGACGCCGGCGCGGCGCTCTATGTCGCCGGCGCGTTGCAGGTCTATTTCACCCGGCTCGCCGCCGAACTGAGCGCTTCCGAGCTGCGGCTCCTTCCCGAGCGCGGCCTATGCCCCTGCTGTGGCTCGCCGCCCGTTTCGGGCGTCATCACCGCCTCGGGCAGCACGCCTGGCGTTCGCTATCTCTATTGCTCGCTCTGCGGCACGGCGTGGAACCATGTGCGGGCGCTGTGCATCACCTGCGGCGAGTCGCGCTCGCTGTCATTGAAGAGCATCGAAGGCGAGAGCGGCGCGGTGAAAGCCGAGACTTGCGACGAGTGCCACACCTACGCCAAGTCGCTCTATCAGGCGCAGGATATGAAGGTCGATCCCGTCGCGGACGACCTCGCGACCTTGGGCTTGGACATCATGGTCGCCGAAGCCGGTTGGGCTCGCCATGCGCCCAATCCCTTGCTGCTGGTCGGCTGAACAGCAGCCGAAGCGGACCGCTCCGTCATTGCGAGCGGAGCGAAGCAATCCAGTGGCGCCGCCGACGCAAGCGGAAAAATGGATTGCTTCGTCGCTCACGCTCCTCGCAATGACGATCTAAGGCGTTCTGCATTGGCCCGGAGTTTTCCTCACGTGGAGCGCAGCAACGAAGCAATCCGTGCCGCCGACGGCTTCTGGACTGCTTGGCGTCATTCGCAACCGAGGGCGTCAGGCTGCTATTCCCTGGTATCGGAACTCGGTCATCATCCCGGTCTCCATATGATAGAGATTGTGGCAGTGGAACGCCCACCGGCCCGGGTTGTCGGCATCGAAGGCGATGCGGACTCGGCCGTTCGGCGCCACGAGGACGGTGTCACGAATGGCGCCGTTCAACGCCCGCCCGTCGATCGCTACGACCTGGAAAACGTGACCGTGAAGATGCATCGGGTGCGCCATCATCGATCGATTGACCAATTCGATCTCGACGCGTTGACCCTTGTTCAGCATCAACGGGATGATATTCGGCCAGTACTCGCCGTTCATCGACCACGCATAGGGCCTCATTGCGCCGTCGAGCGCGATGGTGCGGACGATGTCGGCGCGGCGTGCCGGTAAAGGCGTCGCGGCGGTAAGTCGCGCCTCCAGCGAATTGTCGACCGGCCCCGCCGCTTGTGCGCCATCATCCGCGATCCGCGAAACGGGCGCGCCTGAAGCGGCGAGGATGATGCCGGTCTGGCGCGCCGAGCCTTCCAAACGCGCGAGAATTGGGAACGCGCCGGCCGCCGGGAGATCGATCAGGATATCGAGTTGCTGCGCCATCGAGATCGGAAAAAGCCTGCCCGGGGCCGGCTGCGAGGCATGGCCGTCGGTCGCCACCACACGGCCGGTGAGTTCGCCGAGATCGATCCAGAACTGGCTCGACGACGCGCCGTTGATGACGCGCAACCGAACCCTGCCGCCACGGTCCACTCGCACGATCTCCGGGTCGGCGAGAGTGCGGTCGTTGGCGAGGAAGGCGTCGAATTGAACGTCGTTCAGATCCATCCCCGCCTTTGCATAGCCTTGCATGTCCATGGCGCCCATGCCTTTCGTCGCCGGGGCAGGGGCCTTTGACATGCTCATCCCCGGCATCGCCATTCCTGGCTTGCCTTGGCCGGCCACAGAACTCCCAGCGCCCTCGCTTCCTTGCGCGACGCTGTGCGCGTCGGCGACGCTCGCGCCGGTAAGGCCGGCGAGCAGCTCATCGGGGCTGCGAAAGCTGAAGTCGTGCAGCATGAGAACGATGTCCTGCCGATCCTCGTGCAGGTTCGCCACATCGTCGACGATGAGCGGGGCGGTCAGCAGGCTTTGCTCCTGCATGGCGTGATGCGAATGCATCCAGTAGGTCCCGGAAATCGGCGCGTAGTCGTAGCTCGCTGCGGCGCCGTTGGGGATGGCCGGAGTTTGTGGCCATGGAAAACCGTCCTGCCTCCAGGGCGGCAACTGGCCGTGCCAATGGATCACGGTGGGTTCGCCTGTTTCATTTGCGAGATCGAACCGGAACCGCTCGCCGGCGGCGAGGTGAAGTCCGGGCCGTCCGTTCGGTCCCACAAGGCCGAAAACCCGCGCAGGCCGGCCGTTCACCTCCAAAATGCGCGTTCCAGCAGTCAGCCGGGGGGCCGGGGAGCCTGCGGCCTGCGCTTTCGTGGACAAGGTCGCCGCGGCCAGCGCGCCGCCAAGAAAGCCGCGACGGGAGATGGCGCCGACCTTGCCGTCGCCACCCTCGCGCGTCCCGGCTCCGCAATCGTCAAGCGGGTTATGATGTCGGATCATCGCGATATCCTCGTCCAAGCTCATGACCTCCAGATGGGTTCCCCATCGGTTGCGTCCTATGTCCGAATGGATCATTCGAGTGGCTGAGCGGATCAATATCGAGCGATCCGCCTGAGCCCTGCGCGGCCGCAATTGCAGCAGCTTTCAGAACCGCAACGCGACCGCCAGCAGGCCGCCCGCGATCCCGAACGCCACCACCGCCGCCGTGACGAGCGCGAGGCGCTGCGGCGCGAATGAGCGCGCGAGCATCGCGAGCGACGGCGCGCTGATCGGCGGCAGCGTCATCATCAGCGCGCCGGCGGGCCCGACGCCCATGCCGAGCGAAAGCATCGCCTGAATGATCGGGACCTCACCCGCGGTGGGGATCACGAAGATGGTCCCGGCGACGGCGAGCGCGACGATCCAGCCGAGATGATTGTCGACTTCCGGCCCGATGTGCGGAAAGAGCCAAGCCCGCGCCGCGCCGAGCAGGAGAACCAGCACCACGTATTCGGGCAGCAACCGCAGCGCCATGCGCGCAAGGATGCGCAGCCAGCGCAGGAACACGCTGCCGGTCTCCGCCCTCGCGGCGAGTTCGGCGATCTCGGATTGCGCCGCCGCGCTTTCCCAGGGCGTGATCAATCGGTTCATCATGTAGCCGACGCCGAACACCATCAGCACGCCGAGCGCCAGTCGCAACGCCGCCCAGTTCCAGCCGAGAACGAAACCCATGAAGACGATGGTCGCCGGATTCAGCACCGAATTGCCGAGCCAGAAAGCAATCGCGGCGCCTGGAGACGCGCGCCGTTCGCGAAGTCCGGCCACCACCGGCGCGGCGCAACAGGTGCACATCATCGCGGGAATGGCGAGCAGGCCGCCGACGAGCGCGCTGGCGAACGCCGCGCGGCCCAACAGCTTCGCCACCGCGTTCGCCGGCAGCAGCGCCTGAATCGCCGAGCCGACCAGCAAGCCGAGCGCCATCGCCTGCCAGATCGCCTTGCCGTAGGCGAGGGCGTAGTCGAGCGCGGCGCCGAGCGACGGCGCCGGCGGCGCGGCGGCGGAGCCCATCAGGATCGACGAGCCGATCGAATGGCTGGCCGCGGCGACGAATGCGCGATTGGTGTAGGGGAGCCATTTCACATAGTAGAGGCCGGCGACCGCCATCAGCGCAAAGACGACGGGGCCTAGCGCTCTGTTGTAATCTTGCACCTTGTTCATTGCTCTTCGCTATGCTGGCGCCCCGCGACCTGATAGACCGGGACGTCATCGCCGGCAATGTTTCGCCTTAAATCCGCCGCGCCTCGTTTCGCATCTATGTTTGGCTTTCTTATCCACGTCTCGAGCCGACAACGACGCGCCCACGTCATCTCTAAGTGAGCTTCGCTATGCCGACCGAAACGATCAGACTGACTGAACTTGCTCACGGCGGAGGCTGCGGCTGCAAGCTCGCGCCCTCTGTGCTGCAGCAACTTCTCGCCGGTCAGCCGCGCGCCGCTCCCTACGCGCAATTGCTGGTCGGCACGGAGACCGGCGACGACGCGGCGGTCTGGCGCCTCGACGACGAGCGCTGCATCATCGCGACGACCGACTTCTTCATGCCCATGGTCGACGACCCAAGAGACTTCGGCCGGATCGCCGCCGCCAATGCGATCTCCGACATTTACGCGATGGGCGGCAAGCCGCTGATGGCGCTGGCGATCCTCGGGATGCCGCTCGGCAAGCTGCCGGTCGAGACCGTGAGCGCGATCCTCGCCGGCGGCGCCTCGGTTTGCGCCGAGGCTGGAATTCCCGTCGCTGGCGGCCATTCGATCGATACCCCGGAGCCGATCTATGGCCTGGCGGTGATCGGGCTCGGCAGCCCGGCGGCGATCCGGCGCAATTCCGGCGCGCGTCCCGGCGATGCGCTAATCCTGACCAAGGGCGTCGGCGTCGGCGTCTATTCAGCGGCCTTCAAGAAGCAGGCGCTGCCGGACGACGCCTATGCCGAGATGATCGCTTCGACGACGCTGCTGAACCGGATCGGCGCGACCCTGGCCGAGGACGAGGACGTGCACGGCATGACCGACGTGACTGGTTTTGGCGTACTTGGCCATGCGCTCGAGCTTGCGCGCGGCAGCGGTTTGGGCCTGGAAATCGGTTATGGCCGCATTCCGCTGCTGTCCAAGGCGGAGGCTTTGGCCGCGTCCGGTCACGTCACCGGCGCGTCGGGGCGCAACTGGCAAAGCTACGGCGCGGAGATCGTATTGCCGCCGGACTTTCCCGATTGGCGGCGCGCGCTGCTGACCGATCCGCAAACCTCCGGCGGTCTGCTCGTCGCCTGCACGGCCTCGCGCGCCGAAAGCATCCGCGACAGCATCGAGGCCGCCGGCTATCCGCGCGCCCGCATCATCGGCGCCGTGACCGAGCGAGAGCCGGGCGTGCGGATCGTCTGACGCATTTTCCGAGCGGTTTCAGTCGTCGCTTCCAACGACGATCTTTTTCCGGGCCAGGGGCTCGGCGCCGCAATCCCTTTAGGATTGCGGAAGCAAACCCCGATTTTGCCGCATTGTTCCCGCCATTTTAGCGCGCTCATAGGGGGCGACGCATGTCTTTCGCGCGAAGTCTTTTCCTTGTCGGCCTGGCGAGCGCTGCTCTAGCGATGGGCGGCGCTTCTGCTGGGCCTTATGAATTGCCGGAATCTTCGCCCGTGGTCGGAGCGCCGGACTACCTGCCGCCGGACGCCGATCCCTACTATTCGACGCCGGGAGGCTTCGATCGCGACGTCGACATGGGCCTGACGACGCGCAGGGTCGTCCAGGATCCCACGGGAGAAGAGGCGGGAACGCTGACCGTCAACACAAAGTTGCGCAAACTCTTTCTCTCGTTGGGCGACGGGCGCGCGATTGAATATCGCATCGGCGTCGGCCGTCAGGGATTCTCCTGGAAGGGCGTCGCCTCGGTGGGCCGCAAGGCGTTCTGGCCCGGCTGGACCCCGCCGCCGGAAATGTTGACCCGCCAGCCCGATCTGCCGGATCACGCCGACGGCGGTTTGGAAAACCCGCTTGGCGCCCGCGCGCTCTACCTCTTCCAGGGCAATAAGGACACGCTGTTTCGGATCCACGGCACCAACGATCCCAAAAGCATCGGCAAGGCGGTGTCGTCCGGATGTATCCGCATGCTCAACGCCGACGTAATCGACCTGTTTGAGCGAGTCGAAAAAGGGACCAGGGTCGTGGTGATTTAGGTTGAACCGGACCCATGTCGTCGTCGCGAGCGAAGCGCGGCGATCTCGCTGAATGAAACGGGACCGTTCGTCAGGGCCCCTTCTCCCCTTGCGGGAGAAGGTGGCCCGAAGGGCCGGATGAGGGGTCGCGCCGACCCCACGACCTCGATGCTCATCCGTCGGGCTGCGCCCGACACCTTCCCCCGCAAGGGGGGAAGGGGTGTCGCCGCCAGACCGCTTCCCTTTTCGAATCGCGGCTAGCGCTAGTGCCGGATGATTTCTTCGACCTTCAGGCGCAAGCCGGCGGCGTCGAAGAATTCGCCCTCGTTGAGGAGCGAACGATCGCCTTGGAGATGGCGCCCCAGCTCCGCGAGGCGTGCCTTCGCGACGTCGTCGGGCGCGAGGCCGGCGCGATCGGCCTGGAAAAAGGCCGCGCCATTCCAGCGCGCGCCGGAGGCTGCGAACAGGCGCACCATGTCGGCCCATCGCGTCTCGTCGCCGATGACGTGCAGATAGGAGGAGCGCAGCGGCGTCACCGAGGTCTCGCCGATTTCCACCAGCACGATCAGCATGGTGAAGGAGCCGACCTTGCCGAAGGTCGCAACCAGCCAATCGTCGAAATCCGTCCTGCGCGCCGCCGTCATCGCGATCCGTTCTGAGGAGTTGGTGGAAGGGAGGTTGGCGGAAGAGAGTGGGAGTCGAACCCACCTGGAGCGGTCTTGCCGCCCCACTCGGATTTGAAGTCCGAACGCCCCACCAGGAACGTATCTCTTCCATTCGCCGCGCCTGACGAAAGAACGACAGGCCCAAACAAATCCAATAGCCGACGGTCGACCCGCCGCAAATCCCCCTGGCGCAACGTGACGCCATGCCGGTCGAAGAATTCCAAAATCTGGATGGCGACCTTGCGGCCGTTGACGACTTTGTCGCGGAACTGCGCGGCGGTGAAGGCGCCGACTTCCGCCCGCTCCGCTTCCTCGGCGGCGATCGCGATCATTTCGCGCACGGTCGCCCGCAGGAAGAAGTGGTCGTGGGCGATTTCGTCGGCCCATCCCATTCGGCTCGCAAGCTTGAGCAGCCTGCGGACATCGCGCTCCGGCCGTCCCGTCGCATCGGCGACGTCGCGAACGCGCGGCGGGCGAAATCGGAGCTCGCCGCCCAGCATCGGCTCGATTTCCGCCCACGCCTTTTCGTCGCCCGCGGCGAGCCGCGCCATGTGACTCGCCAGACGCACGAACGCGCCGTCGAGCGCCAGATCCCCGGTCCGCGCCAATTGCTGCAGGGCCGTCACGAAGACCCGCGCCGGCAGGCGCGGCTGCGAACTCAGCCGCAGCTTTTCACGACCAATCCCCTGCAGGTCGGGATTGGCCGTATGGTAGGCGGCGAGCTGTTCTTGCAGACTGGCCGCGAAAGCGCGCCAGCGATTGGCGGCCATGGCGATCCTGTCCGCCCCGGATTCGAGGAGGACGAGACCGGACTTTTCGACCAACCGATCCGTCAACGCCTCGGTCAGCGCGTGGTCGCGAGCGAAGACCTTGAGATCGTAAGCGAAGGGCGCGGCCTCGAGCAGGGCGAGGAACGCCGCGGGGGCGTCCGGGGTTGCGAGCGCCGCGCGCTGCGCCTGGCGTTCGGGCGTGTTGCGCCGCCGGCTGGGCGGGCGCAGATCGAGGAAACGCCCGCCGCCGATCGTGCGCTGCGCGGAGACGTCGCGAATGACGAAGCGATCCCGCGCTGCGGCGGAAATCGGCTTGTCGAGCACCAATTGCACGTCGGCTGAGCCGCCGGGCGCGATGGGCGCGCCGTCCAGCAGGACAATGCGCGCGCCGACCTCGGTCGCGGCGTGATGCAGCCGAACCGGAAACCACTGGTCGACCGGCTTCGCTTCGCTCGGCAACACCCGCAGCGTCGCGTCGATGCGATCGGTTGGCGCATGAAGCGCCGGATCGAGCACGATGTCGCCGCGCCGGATCGCTTCCTTGGCAATCGCTTGCCCGGTGAGATTGAGGGCGCAGCGGTCACCCGCGCGGCCAATCTCCGCCGGCGTGTTCTGGGCGTGCAGCGAGCGCACGCGCGCCGTCAGCCCGGAGGGGCTGATCGTCACATGGTCGCCGACTTGAACCGCGCCCGACAGCACCGTGCCCGTGACGACGACCCCGACGCCGGGAAGCGTGAACGCGCGATCGATCGCGAGACGGAAGCGCCCGTCCGCGGAGCGGTCGGCCGTCTCGGCTGCGGCGACGGCGAGGATTGCGCGAAGGTCGTCGATCCCCTGACCTGTCAGCGCCGAGACGGGCAGGATATCGGCGCCTCCGAGCGCCGTATCCGCGATCGCTCGTTCGATCGCCGCCGTCACCTCGGCGAGGCGCTCAGGCGTCGCAAGATCGGCCTTCGTCACCGCCACGACGCCGCGCCGAACGCCGAGCAGATCGAGGATCGCCAGATGCTCCAGCGTCTGCGGCATGATCCCGTCGTCGGCGGCGACGGCCATCAGCGCGAAATCGATGCCGCTCGCGCCGGCCAGCATCGTGCGGACGAAGCGCTCATGCCCCGGCACGTCGACGAAACCGAGAACGCCGCCGCCCTCGATCGGCTGATAGGCGAAGCCGAGGTCGATGGTGATGCCGCGCGCCTTCTCCTCTTTGAGCCGGTCGCCGTCGACCCCGGTGAGCGCTTTGACCAGAGCCGTCTTGCCATGGTCGATATGGCCGGCGGCGCCGATGATCATGGCGGCAAGCCCGAGGGTTCGTGCTCCGCTCGGCTTTCGGCCTCGGCGATCTCGTCCGGCGACAACGCGGCGCGCGCCGCGACGATATAGCGCGCCGCAAGGGTGCTGCCGCCGCGCTCGGCCTTGAGCAGCAACACCAGCGCCTCGACCCGTTCGAGGGGAGCGCCGCGCCCGAGGTAATGCGCCGCGCCGAGCAGCGCCTCAGCGTCGGCGTCGCCGAGCGCCGCGCCACGGCGCCACCATTCGACGGCGGCGTTCGCGTCGCGCTCGACCCCGATCGCGTCGTGATAAAACGTGCCGAGCCGCGTCATGGCGGTGGCGACGCCATTCTCCGCCGCGGCGAGCGCCCAGCGATGCGCCTCCGCGATCTCGCCCGGCGTCGGTTCGCCATCGAGCAGCATCCAGCTCAGCATGTCCTGCGCCGGGCCATCGCCCTGCTCGGCGGCCAGGCGGTAGAGTTCGGCGGCGCGCGCCGGATCGGCCTCGACGCCGAGGCCCTTGAAATAGGCCGTCGCCAGATTGCGCCGTCCGGTCGGGTCGCCGCCGCTCGCCGCGAGCGTGAGCCACTGGAGGGCGAGGGCGGGATCGCGCGCGACGCCCAACCCCTCGGAGAAGCAGGCGCCGATGTTGTTCTGCGCCCGCGCGACGCCGGCCTGCGCGAGGGGACCCCACAAGGCGAGCGCGGTCGCGTAGTCGCCCGCGTCGGACGCCGCGCGCGCCTCGGCCATCGCATCGCGCGGCGGCTCGCGCCGCGGCCGGAGACGCTCAAGCCAGCGCATGGCCGCTCAATTCCTTGAGAACCGACAAGAACGCCTCCTCATTGGCGAGGCATCTGAAGTCGAGCGTCAGTCCGCCGTCTTCGATGCGTCCGATCACGGGCCAAGACAGGCTGCGTAGCGCGGCGGCCAGCCGCTCGAGCGCGCCGCCGCCTGCGGTGGGGCGAATGACGAGCCCGGCGCTGGCGATCGTGTCGAGCGGGAGGGCGCCGGAGCCGATCTGGCTGCGGCATTCGCCGACCGCCACCGTGAAGGCGGGGCCGACCCCCTTCGCCACCGGCGCCGCCAGACGATGCGCCTGGGCCTCGATTTCCGCCTGCGGGCGGGCGAGCAGGCGCAAGGTCGGCAGACGCTCCGCAAGGCGATCGGGGTCGCGGTAGAGCTTCAACGTCGCCTCGATCGCCGCCAGCCGGATCTTGTCGACGCGCATCGCCCGCTTCATTGGATTGCGGTTGATCGCCGCGATCAATTTGCGATGGCCGACGATGAAGCCGGCTTGCGGGCCGCCCAGCAGCTTGTCGCCGGAGAAGGTGACGAGGCCGGCGCCCTCGGCGACCGCCTCGCGCACGGTCGGCTCTCGTTTGAGCCCGTAGCACGACAGATCGACCAGCGTGCCCGAGCCGAGGTCGTTCATCAGCGGCACGCCCGCCACGTCGGCGATGGCGGCGAGTTCCGGCGCGGGGACCTCCGAAGTGAAGCCCTGGATTCGGTAATTCGACGTGTGGACCTTGAGGATGACGCCGGTGCGCGGCGTCAGCGCCTCGCGATAGTCCTTCGGATGGGTTCGGTTCGTCGTGCCGACTTCGATCAGCCGCGCTCCCGCTCGCGCCATGATGTCGGGCATCCGGAACGCGCCGCCGATCTCGATCAGTTCGCCCCGCGAAACGATCGCCTCGCGGTCGAGCGCAAGCGTGTTCAGCGCGAGCAGCACCGCGGCCGCATTGTTGTTGACGACCGTCGCGTCCTCAGCGCCGGTGAGCGCGCAGAGATGGGCGCGAACGTGGTCGTCGCGCTCGCCCCGCCGGCCGGTCGAAAGGTCGAACTCCAGCGCCACCGGATCGCGCATCGCCGCGATTGCGGCCTCGATCGCCGCGTCCGCCAGCATCGCCCGGCCGAGATTGGTGTGCAGCACCGTCCCGGTCAGATTGAACAGCGGCCGCAGATCCGAGACGTCTTCCGCCTCGAGCTGCGCCTGGGCGCTTGATGCGATGTCCTCCGCGGCGGGCACCGACGAGGCGCCGGCGCGCAGCGCGACGCGAGCCTCGCCAAGCGCGGCGCGAATCGCCTCGGTGGTTGCGTGGCGACCGAAACGCTCTTGGAGCGCCAGGGCTGTAGCAGTGTTCAGAACAGCGCTGACCGACGCCAGATCGCGCAACGAATTGAGGCCTGTCGCCGGCGTTTCCGGCGCGCCCTGCACCGCGTCGTCGAGGTCTGACGCCGATTGGTTTGCCGTCATTCTACTTTCAATCAATGGCTCATCATCACGGCGTCGAGGAACGAACACTGCATTCTTACACAAAAATGACGAGCGGCGCGATGTCTTGCGCTGTCTGCGGTGGGTGAGAACATTCGATTTGACGCAAGAACAAAAGTTCAATATTGACGCGCCATAAAAGGTCGGCGCAAGCGTCGCTTACGCTAATCCTGGAAATGGGAGGACTTTTGTCCGACGCCGTTCTCAACCGAGCCGCCAACGAAGCTACGGGCGCCTCGAACCGTCCCCCCGTCTACGACCGGCTGTCGATCGCCGAGGTGCGTGAGGCGCTGCGCAAGATGCATTTGATCCGCCGCTTCGAAGAGAGCGCGGAGGACTCCTACATCCGCGGCCAGAGCTACGGCACGATGCATCTGTCGATCGGCCAGGAGGCGACCGCGGTCGGCGTCTGCGTGGCGCTCTCCGACAGCGACGTCATCACCTCGACGCATCGTGGACACGGCCATTGCATCGCCAAGGGCGCCGAGGTGAACCGCATGTTCGCCGAATTTCTCGGCCGCGAGACCGGCTATTGCCATGGTCGCGGCGGCTCGATGCATATCGCCGATCCGAGCCGCGGCAATCTGGGCGCCAACGGCATCGTCGGCGGCGGCATCCCCATCGCCGTGGGCGCCGCGCTGAGCGCCAAGAAGCGCAAGACCGGCGCCGTGGCGGTTTCGTTTTTCGGCGACGGCGCCAACAACGAGGGCGCGTTTCACGAATCGCTCAACATCGCCTCGGTCTGGAAGTTGCCGGTCGTCTTCGTCTGCGAGAACAATCAGTACGGCATGTCGACCTCGCTCGAGCGTTCGACCGCGGTCAAGGACGTCGCCGCGCGCGCCGCCGCTTACGCGATCCCGGGCGTCATCGTCGACGGCAACACATTCGCCGACGTCGCCGAGGCCGCCTTCCAGGCGGTCGAGCGCGCGCGACGCGGCGAGGGGCCGACGCTCATCGAATGCAAGACCTATCGCACGCGCGGACATTCGCGCAGCGACCGCAATCGGTACCGCAGCAAGGAGGAGATCGAGGCCTGGAAGGCGCGCGATCCGATCCTGCGCTTCGAGGCGGAAATCGAGGCGCTGGGCCTCGTCTCGCGCGCGGACGCCGAGGCGATCCGCGCCGCCGCGGAAGCCGAAATGGCCGCCGCCGTTCAGTTCGCCGAAGCCAGTCCCTCGCCACAGCCCTCCGAGCTGCTGCGCGACGTCTACACCGTTTGAAGCGAGACGATCCGATGCAGGCGCCCGAGCGCGAATTGAGCTTCGCCATGGCCATTCAGGAGGCGATGGCGATCGCCATGGAGGCGGACGATCGCGTCTTCCTGATGGGCGAGGACATCGGCGTCTACGGCGGCGCCTTCCAGGTCACCGGCGACCTCGTCGATCGCTTCGGCGAGGAGCGTGTGATGGACACGCCGATCTCCGAACTCGCCGGCGCGGGGGTCGCGGTCGGCGCGGCGCTCACCGGCATGAGGCCGGTGTTCGAGCTGCAATTTTCCGACTTCTCCACCCTCGCGATGGAGCAGATCGTCAACCAGGCCGCCAAGTTGCGCTACATGCTGGGCGGCGCGGTCTCGGCGCCGCTGGTCATCCGCATGCCGACCGGCTCGGGACTCGGCGGCGCCGCGCAGCACAGCCAAAGCATCGAGGCGTGGTACGCGCATGTGCCCGGGCTCAAGGTGGTCGAGCCGACGACGCCGCATGACGCCAAGGGTCTGCTGCTCGCCGCGATCGCCGACCCCGATCCGGTCATCGTCTTCGAGCACAAGCTGCTCTACAAGACCAAGGGCCACGTCCCCGAGGGCTACTACACCGTGCCGCTCGACAAGGCCGAGGTGCGCCGCGCCGGGCGCGACGTCACGATCGCCGCCGTCGGCATGATGGCGGTCAGGGCGCTGGAGGCCGCCGACGCGCTCGCTCAGGAGGGGATCGACGCAGAGGTGATCGATCTCAGATCGCTGCGGCCGCTCGACACGAAGACGATTATCGCCAGCGTGAAGAAGACCTCGCGTCTCCTTTGCGTCTATGAGGGCGTCAAGGCGTTCGGCGTCGGCGCCGAGGTGAGCGCCGCCATCGCGGAGAGCGAGGCGTTCGATTATCTCGACGCGCCGATCATGCGCCTCGGCGGCGCCGATGCGCCGATCCCTTACAGCCCCGTGCTCGAGAAGGCCGCCGTTCCGCAGGTCCCCGACATTCTCGAGGCGGCGCGGCGGCTGGCGCAGGGAAGCGTCTGACGATGGCGGTCGAGGTCGTCCTCCCCCGCGTCGACATGGACATGACGACGGGCAAGTTCACCCAGTGGTTCGTCGCGGAAGGTGCGCGGGTCGAGAAGGGTCAGCCGCTGTTCGAGATCGAGACCGACAAGGCCGCCATGGAAATCGAGGCGACCGCCTCGGGCGTGCTGCGCGGCGTGGCCGCCAAGCCGGGTGATCAGTTGCCGGTCGGGACCGTCGTCGGCGTCATCGTCGCGCCGGACGAGGACTGTTCGGCCGCGGGAGTCAGCGCGCCCGCTCGCGCCGTCGCGCCCGCGCCGACCGTCGCGGCGCCGGCCGAAAGCCTGTCGCCGGACGAGCGCGCCCCGCAGCCAGCGGGCGAGCGCTTGCGCGCGACCCCCGCGGCGCGCCGCGTCGCGCGCGAAAGCGGGGTTGAACTCGCTCGTCTCGTCGGCTCGGGCCCACATGGCCGCATCCAGGCGCGCGATGTCGCCGCGCGGGGCGCGCCCGCGCTCACTGAGGGCGCGCTCAATCGCTTATGGCTCGCGCGCGGGCAGGGGACGCCGCTTGCCTTCCTGCATGGTTTCGGCGCCGACCTCAACGGTTGGCGGCCGCTGGTCGGGCGCCTCAGGCCCGGACGGCCTCTGCTCGCGCTCGATTTGCCGGGGCATGGCCTTTCGCCGCTCGTCGCCGACGTCAGCTTCGAAGCGCTGGTCAACGCAGTCGAGGCGGCGCTCGTCGAGGAGGGGGTCGGCGACGTCCATCTGATCGGTCATTCGCTCGGCGGAGCCGTCGCCATCGCGCTGGCGAAGCGACGCGGCAAGTCCGCGCGCTCGCTCACCCTCATCTCGCCGGCAGGTCTCGGGCCGGAGGTCAACGGCGACTTCCTCGCCGGTTTCTTGCGCGCGCAGAGCGAGCGCAGTCTCGCGCCGTGGATGCGCCTGCTCGCCAACGACGAGGGCGCGCTCGGCTCAGCGATCGTCAAGACGACAATCCGCCAGCGACGCGAGGGCGACATCGCGGCCGCACAGCGATCGATCGCCGCCGCGCTGTTTCCCGACGGCGTGCAGGCGTTCAGCCTGCGCGAGACGCTTGCGAATTACGCTGGGCCGGTGAAAGTGATTTTCGGCCTCGACGACCGTATCATTCCGGCGCGCCATGCGCGTGGCCTGCCCGGCTTGGTGGCGCTGCACCTCTTCCCGGGCGTCGGCCACATGCCGCATTTCGAGGCGCGATCCGAGATCGCGCGCCTCGTCGAGGAGAATGTCGCTGCGGGCGAGTGAGAGGCGCGCCGCGGCCCGGCGTTGAGAGAGCGAGGCCGTTCCGATGACCGCGAACGATAATCTCGGCGACCAGGACGACGCTTCATCGGCGTCGAGCCGAAGGTCGCCGCGGCTGCGCCAGCGCGTCGCCTGGATGTACTACGCCGAGGAGATGACGCAGAGCGCCATCGCCGAGGCGCTGGGCGTCGGGCGCATCACCGTCGTTCGGCTGCTCGCCGAGGCGCGCGCGATGAATGAAGTGCGCATCTCGCTCAGCCGCGACGTCGCGGGCCTGTCGCGGCTCGAGATCGAACTGCAGAAGGCCTATGGCGTCGGCGAGGCGATCGTCGCGCCGCTGTCGTCGCGGCAGGCCGACCCGCGCGCGCCGATCGCCGCGGCGGCGGGCGAATACATTTCGGCGATGCTGCAGCCCGATATGAAGATCGGGCTCGGCTGGGGGCAGACGCTCGACCGCGCGCTCAACTTCATCGTCGAGCGGCAGGTTCCGAGGCTATCGGTGGTCTCGCTGGTCGGCGGCGTCACGCGCGCCCGCCAGGCCAATCCGGCCGAATTCGCCTGGCAGTTCGCCCGCATCTTCCGGGCGGACTGCTATCTCATCGCCGCGCCGGCGATGGTCGACAGCGCCGCGACCAAGCGGACGCTGATCGAGCGCTGCGGCCTCGGCGAGGTGTTCGATTTCGCCAATTCGCTGGACGCCGCCGTCGTCAGCGTCGGCTCGACGGTCCCGAATTCGACCACCAACGTCTTCGGCGACATCTCCGACGCCGACCAGGCGGCGTTGCGCGCCAGGGGCGTGGTCGGCGACATCTTGTTCAACTTCTTCGACGTCGACGGGCGGCTGGTCGACCACCCTTTCAACGAGCGGTCGATGTCCATCTCGATCGCGACGTTGGCGAAGACGCCGAAGCGGGTGCTGGTTTCGGGCGGGTTGGACAAGGTGGAGCCGATCCTCGGCGCCCTAAAACTCTTCCGCCCGACCGTGCTCATTACCGACGAGGCGACCGCCGAGGCGCTGATCGCTCGCCGCTGAAGAGGCTGCGACAAAAAATCTCACCTCCTCTTGCGCAACCAACCCAACGCCTCCGGCGTATAGGAACCGGAGACAGTTGCAGCGCTCGGGTCCGGCGAGGTTTAAGCATTTTCCTTGGAAGAAAGGCGCCGATGAAACTCCTCGCGAGCGCAATCCGTATGGGGGAACGCGCGTCCCTGCCGGATTCCGTGACGCTGACCGTCATCGAATGGCTCGCCCGCGCGGATGTGCGACGTCTGGCGCGGTTGCCGGAGGCAGTGGAAACCCGGTTGATCCAGGAAATGGCGGATTTTCCCATCGAGCTCCGCAACGATTGCATCAATGCCGAGTACGAGGAATTGCCGTCCGAATTCTTCGATCTCATCCTGGGGCCGCACCGAAAGTATTCCTGCTGCCGATACCCGGAACCGACGACCAGCCTCGCCGAGGCGGAGATGCTGGCGCTGAACGAGACCATCGAGCATGCCGCCCTGGAAGACGGGCAGCGGATTCTGGAACTCGGCAGCGGTTGGGGTTCTCTGGCGCTTCGCATGGCGGAGCAATTTCCCCGCGCCTCGATCGTCTGCGTCACGCGCTCGCAAATTGAGCGGCGTTTCGTCGAGGCGCGCGCCCGCGAGCGCTTTCTCCCCAATCTCTCGGTGATCGCCGCGGATATGAATCTCTTCGTCGCGGCCGACCGCTTCGACCGCATCGTCTCGGTCGAATTGTTCGGCCACATTTCAAATTGGCGGGCGCTGCTTGCGCGAACCCGCGAGTGGCTCGAGCCGGATGGGCGCATGTTCCTGCACGTCTTCGCCCATCGGTTGCACTCCTACCGCTTCGACGGAAGCCATCCGATCGGTTGGCTGGCGCAGCATTTCCTGGCCGGCGGCCTGATGCCCGCCCAAAGCCTGCCTCACCGCTTCGGCGATCTCTTCGAGGTCGAGGCGGAATGGCGATGGTCGGGGGCGGACTACCGGCGCACCGCGCTCGACTGGCTCGCCGGCTTCGACAGCAATCGCACTCGCATCGACGAAATCCTGCGGCAGTCGTACGGCGCCGAGGCGGACCTCTGGCGCCGCCGCTGGCGGCTGTTCTTTCTTGCGATGGCCGGACTGTTTGGCCACGCAGGCGGCCGCGAGTGGGGCGTCGGCCACTACAGGATGGCGCCCGTCTCGCAGCGATGAGCGTCGTCGATTTATGCATTCCTCGTCATCGCGAGCGGAGCGAAGCGATCCAGCTGCGCTGACGATGCAAGCGGAAAAAATGGATTGCTTCGGAGCTCACGCTCCTCGCAATGACGGTTCAACGCTAGTGCAGACGGCCTTAGACCCGTTCGATCGCGATCGCGACGCCTTGTCCGACGCCGACGCACATCGTCGCCAGACCGTAGCGGCCGCCGCGGCGCTTGAGTTCGAGCGCGGCGGCGCCGGTGATCCGCGCGCCGGACATACCGAGCGGATGGCCGAGCGCGATCGCGCCGCCATTTGGGTTCACATGCTCCGCATCGTCGCTCACGCCAATGCCGCGCAGGCAGGCGAGGGCTTGCGAGGCGAAGGCTTCGTTGAGCTCGATCACGTCGAAATCGGCGACGGCGAGACCCAGCCGCTCGCAGAGTTTCTTGACCGCCGGAATCGGGCCGACGCCCATGACGCGCGGCGGCACGCCCGCCGAGGCGAGGCCGAGAATCCGCGCGATCGGCTTCAGGCCGTGCGCTTCGACCGCGCGCGCCGAGGCGAGCAGCATCGCCGCCGCGCCATCGTTGACGCCCGAGGCGTTGCCCGCCGTCACGCTGCCGTCGGGACGGACGATCGGCTTGAGCTTGGCGAGCGCCTCCAGCGTCGTGTCGCGCGGATGCTCGTCTTTCGCGAACGAAGTGACAGCGCCCTTGCGGTCCTTCAGTTCGACGGGGAGGATCTCCTCCGCGAAGACGCCGCGAGCCTGCGCCGCGGCGGCGCGTTGCTGCGAGCGCAGCGCAAAGGCGTCCTGGTCGCCGCGCGAGACCTGGTAGTCGTCGGCGACGTTCTGCGCCGTCTCCGGCATCGAATCGACGCCGTATTGCTTCTTCATGAGCGGATTGATGAAGCGCCAGCCGATCGTCGTGTCGTAGACGTCGGCCGAACGCTGGAAGGCGGTCTCCGCCTTGGCCATCACCAGCGGGGCGCGCGTCATCGATTCGACGCCGCCGGCGATGGCGATCTCGATCTCGCCCGCCTTGATGGCCCGAGAGGCGGCGCCGACCGCGTCCATTCCGGAGGCGCAGAGCCGGTTGAGCGTGACCCCGGGCGTCGTGTCGGGCAGGCCGGCGAGCAGCGTCGCCATGCGCGCCACATCGCGGTTATCCTCACCCGCCTGATTGGCGGAGCCGAAAAAGACTTCGTCGATCCGATTGGCGAGATCGCCTTGGCGGCGCGCGAGTTCGCGGATCGGCATCGCCGCGAGGTCGTCGGCGCGAACGCTCGAAAGCGCGCCCGCGAAGCGGCCAATCGGCGTGCGCACGTAATCGCAAATGAAGACTTCGCTCATGTTGACGCCGATCCTTTCGTGGCGGGCGAGTCGGCGATTGGGGAGGCCGACCGTCGTGAACCGCCGCCCCGAACCCGATCGATCGAGCGCGGCTCCAATGTCGGTCCTTGCATAGACCAAATCCATGCGGCGCCGCAATTCGCGCCGCGCGTTATGCGGGGGCGACGGATTGAAATCGAACGCTTCGTCTGGGCCGCTGTGGGAAAGCCGTCATTGGTAGCGAGCCTCGACCCGCCCTAGCAGAACGCCAGCTTCACACAATCGCAATTGAACTAGGCTTATTCCTCCGCCATTCACAATGGCGCCTAAACGGAACGCGGACATGAACGGAACATTGAAAATTCGGCCATACCTTCTGGCCGTCGCCATGATTGGCGTCTCAGGCGCACTGTTGGCCACAGGCTCGGCGTGGGCTCAGGCGCTGCCGACGCCGACGGAGCAGGAGGTCCTGGTCAAGGCGACGCTTTTGACGTTCAACGACGCCAACGTGACCGGGAATTACACGGTGTTGAACGCCAAGCTCTCGAAACCCTTCCGCGATCAGTTCGACGCCGAGAAATTGAAAGCGGGCTTCAAGGACTTTGCCGACAAACATATCGACTTCGATGTCATCGCCGCCAAACCGATCATCCCAGCCGGTGACGCGCAAATTGACAGCAAGGGGGTGTTGGAGCTTGACGGTTCTTTCGACACCACGCCCAAGAAGATAAAATACAAGCTCAAGTTCATCCGATCGGAAGGCGAGTGGAAGCCGCTCGCAATCAAAGTCGACATCGACTAGCTCCATCCGCCGCATTGGCGGCCGACCTCCCGCCCTTAGAAAGCACGACACCATGAGCGCCGATCCCAAGCCCGTCTCCACCTGGCGAAAAGTGTTCGCCGCCATCTTCGACTTCGTGACGATCTTTTTCGTCGCGGGCTACGTCATCGGTTACGCGACCGGCGGCACGACGGACACCGGCTTCAAACTGACCGGTGCGCCTGCGCTTGTCCTGTTCGCGGTGATCGTCGTCTATTTCGTCGTCGGAAGAAAATACGCCGGCGGGACCCTCTGGCAACGGATCCTGAACGCCTAGGGCGCTCGGCGAAAAAGTGGACGCCGGTTTTTCACCCAAGGCGCGTGGCAATTGAAGATTCTAGACCGCGCGGCCGCGCGGTCTAGGAGTCCGCTTTGCAATGCCGGCCGCGGCACGAGGCGCTGGTCGATGCTTGGGCTCAGGTTGATCGTTTTGGAGAGCCCTTGCCAGGCTACATGCGAATACCCCACCCCTGATCACCAGATCGCCGGCTCTTCACTTAGGTGTGCATCATGGTCATGACCGTTCGCGAGCGCATTCCATATTCGGCGATTATCGACCGGCCTCCAATGAGGCTCCCAGAGGGGATCCGCATGGTGGTGTGGGTCATCGCCAATGTCGAAAATTGGGATATCCGGCGGCCAATGCCGCGGGCTGCGCTTCCGCCGCCGATGGGCAATCCACTTGTTCCCGATCTCCCGAATTGGGCCTGGCACGAATATGGAATGCGCGTCGGTTTTTGGCGCATCCTCGACTGCCTGAAGTCGCTACAGGTGACCCCCACTCTCGCGATAAATGGTTCGGTTTGCGAGACCTATCCGCGCGTCGTCGAGGGGGCCCTCGAAGCGGGGTGGGAGTTCATGGGACATGGCTGGCTGCAAGCGCCGATGCACGCGCTCGAAGATCAGCAGGCGTCAATCCGGCGCACCATCGAGGCAGTTCGCGCCGTCACGGGCAAAGCCCCGCGCGGTTGGGAGAGTCCTGGCCTGACAGAGACGCTCGACACCGTGGATATTCTTGCCGCGGAGGGCATTGAATACGTCGCGGACTGGGTGCTCGACGATCAACCGTGCGAGATTCTCACCACGTCGGGTCCGATCCTGTCGCTGCCCTACACGGTCGAGGTCAACGACGTCGCGATGATGGCCGTCGCCATGCACTCCTCGGACGAATTGCTGAAGCGCGGGCTCAGACAGTTCGATCGCCTCTATCAGGAGAGCGCCACAATCACGCGCTTCATGTCGATTAGCGTTCATCCGTACCTTAGCGGAGCGCCGCATCGGATCTCCTACCTCGAGGAGTTGCTGACGCACATCGCCAAGCAACCGGGTGTCGTGTTTTGGACCGGCGAGCAGATCCTCGATTGGCATAAGTCGTCGAGGTGAGGGAGCGCGTTCATCGTAAGAGGCGTAACTTCGCAGGCGAGGCCGAGTTGCGTATGTGCCGAGCAATGACATTGGTCCGGAATGTCGCCCCTCGTGGCGGGCGGCGCGCAACGAAGGCATGCCGATGCGGTTGAATTGGAAAGCGGGAATCGTGTTGCTCGGCGCGCTCGCCGGAGCGCAGCCGGTCTGCGCGGCGGATGTCGTCACGTTGTCGCCACGCACGATCGCGGTCGGCAAATGGCCGGAGGGATTGGCCTTCGCCGCGGGACGGCTGTTCGTCGCCGAAAGCGGGCAGAAGTCGCTGGCCGCAGTCGACCCGAAATCGGGTCGCGTCCTCGATCGGGCGAAGGTCGGGCGGCTTCCGGTCGGCGTTTCCGTCGGCGCCGACGATGTCGTCAATACACTCGTCGAGACCGACAAACTCGTCTGGCGGCAGACCGCGAACGGCGCGCCGCGAGCCGCCCTCAAGGGTTTGGAGGGGTGCCCGACGGGCCTCGACGCGCAGGGCGCCTATGTCTGGGTGCTCACGGAGCCCAAATGCAGCAGCGAATCCGGGCGCGTGATCCGCATCGACCCGGCGAACGGCGCGCGCGCGTCGTCGAGCCTGCTGGGCGATTCGCCGGAGGCGATCCTGGCGCTGCCGGGCCACACCTTTGTCACGCACGCCCGCGCGCCCGCGCTCAGTGTGATCGACGAGAAGAACCTTGCCGTCTCGACGTTCGACGTGGCCGACGCGGCGCTGCGGGCGATCTCGGAGAGCGGCGGAAAATTATTCGCTGGGGGCAATCTCCGTTCGAGGTCGGATCAGGGGGTTGTCGTCATGCTCGACGCCTCCGACAGCCATGAGATTCGGCGCCAGCCGGTGGATCAACCGGTCATCGTGATCGTCAGCGACAAAGAACATGTCGTCGCTATCGGCGACAAAGGCCGGATGTGGGTCTTTTCCGCCACCAACCTGGACTATCTCCGGACGATCAATCTCAGCACCGGACCCTTCGAGCCTTGCGGGGCGGCGATCGAGGGCGACTCGCTCTACATCACCGACAGTCGGGCGAATAGCGCCACCAGCGTCGTCTACATGCTCGATGCGTGGCGGCCCGGGACGGCGCGCAAACCTTAGCCTCCGGCGCCGAAAAGGGCTGGGTCGCGAAGGCGAATATTGGGGCCGTCTGCGACTGAGGCGGGCGGGGGTGAAGTGTCGATCGCGCCCGGCTTGAGGGCTTCAGCGGGACCCGTCTCCGAGCTCGACGAACTCCAGGGCGTCGATCGCCGCGTTCCTTTCATCCTCCATACGCTTCAGGGAAAGCTCAAACTGCTTGGTGCTGCCTACGCTGCTGCCCATTAGGACCAGCCCGCCAAGCGCAACGGTTATCCCGACGATCATCCGAAGCGGCGTGAGGGTCGCCAGACCAAGCATCAAGCAGATAAGCAACGCTGCGCCGGCCAAGATGCACGCGCGTCCCGCTACGACGAGCCTGCGGCTGCGCTGGATGGCCTCTCGCAGCTCGTCGATCTGCGCCTCAAGTCGCTCGATCTGCTCGGCTGGCGTCGGATCCGCTTTGAACATTGAACTCTCAGGCGTTGCGGGTCGGAGTGATCAGGAACTTGCAGCGGTCCCCCGCAAATCGGCGTCGCAACGCGAAGCCGATCGACATGCCGACCTGAAATGACTTTTCCAACCCAGTCAATCGCATGTCCGCTGCGGGTCGATTCCCCTCGTCCACGGCGCGGCAACCAACTGTCAGATCTTAAGCGCTAACCCACGCACCGCTTCGACAAGGTCGCGCGTGCTTTCGTCCGGCGTGCGGCCGGCGGTGTCGACGATGGCCTCGGCCTTGGCGTAGAGCGCCTCGCGGCTGGTGAGGATGGAGGTCAGTTCCTCCATCGCCTTCGGGTTGCCGGCCATCGGCCGCTCGTCGCCCTGTTCGATCACGCGCTTCATGTGCATTTCCGCCGGCGCCTTGAGCCAGATCGTATGGAAATGCCGCAGCAGAAAAGCGAAGGTCTCGGGCTCCGAGACGATGCCGCCGGCGACCGCGAGCACCACGCTGTCGCTCGTCGCGACGACGCGCTCCAGCGCCTGGCGCTCGAGGCGCCGGTAGCCCTCCTGTCCGTAGAGCGCCATGACATCGGTGACGGGCATGCCGCTCTGCTCCTCGATGTCGCGGTTGAGCTCGACGAACGGCAGCGACAGCTCCTCGCCGAGCCGCCTGCCCAAGGTCGATTTGCCGGCGCCGCGCAGGCCGATCAGCGCAATGCGCCGGCGGCGCAGCCGCTCCGGATCGCCGGGTTCGAGGATCGCCATCACCTTCTGGCGCTTCTCGCCGGTTGCGCTGCGATAGAGGTCGGCGATTTTTGCGATGTCCGAGCCCCAGGGATCATCCTCGCCGATCAGCCATTCGACGCGGTGGTCGAGCGCCTGGGCGACCTTGTACAGGAGGCCGATGGAAATGTTGCCGTCGCCGTTTTCGAGCTGGGCGAGATAGCGCTGCGAGACGCCGGAGAGGTCCGAGAGCACCCGGCGTGCGATGCCTTTGCGCTGGCGCGCCTTGCGCACCCGCTCGCCGACCGCGGCGATGAAGGCGTCGACCGCCTCGGAACGATCCGCGCAGCTTTCGCCGACGACGTCGCCGCGGAAATTGGTGATCTCATTCACGACGCCGGTCCTTGGAACGACAGCTCCCAGGCGCACCCCTGGGATTGCACTATAGTTCCGAGCGGCGCGGCGCGCATCAATAGGTTTCGACGTGGTAGCGGCCTTCCTCGCGCATGCCGTCGCGCAGAGCGATCCATTGCAGGCCGCGGCTCGCGCTGATCGCGTCGAGCGCCTGTTCGACGCCCTGTTCCATCGCGCGCAGGCCGCAGACGTAGATGTAGGCGTTGGGATCGGCCAGAAGATCGCCGATCGCTTCGCGCTCCTCGCGCAGCTTGTCCTGCACGTAGCGGCGCGGAACGTCGCCGACCCGGCTGAACACGAGGTGCTTCTTCAGCAGCGCATCGGGCACCTTGGCGAGCGGCCCGAAATAGGGGAGCTCGCTGGGCGAGCGCGCCCCGAAGACGAGCGTCATGGCCGCGGACTCCGCGGCGCCGCCGTCACGCTGCCGGCGCATGGTGAAGGCGCGGAACGGCGCCGAGCCGGTGCCGGTGCAGATCATCAACAGGCGCGCCTTGGGATCGTTCGGCATCAGGAAGGTCGCGCCGAATGGTCCGGTCAGGCGCACCTTCGCGCCCTTCTCGAGGTCGCAGAGGTAGTTGGAGCAGACGCCGTTCTCCTCCCGCTTCACGGTCAGGGAAAGGTTGTTGAAATTGGGCCGCTCGCCGTCGCGCGGGCTCGAGACCGAATAGAGTCGCGGCAAATGGGGCTTTCCCTCCGCGTCGAGGCCGGGCGGGATCACCCCGACGCTCTGGCCTTCGAGAACCGGGAAGGGCTGACCGCCGAGATCGAGGATGATGTGTCGCACGTCGTTGTCGACGTCGGAAGCGGTGAGCCGGTAGTTGCCTTGCACCGTCGCCTCGGCGGGCTTGCCGAGCGTATAGAGATTGATGGTCGGCTTGGTCGCCGACCGCGGCGGGCGCGACCGGCCGCCCACGCCGCTATGCGCGTCGGCGAGGAGGAGCGCTATCTCAGGGTCGAGCGCCTCGCTCGCGCCGTCGTCCAACGCGGCTTCCGCGAAGACTTGCTGGGCCGGCATCTCGCTCCAGCCATATTGCTGCTCGAGCGAGTAGGGTTCCTCGACGACGCGCCATTCGTCGATCGAGCCGGTCGGGCAGGGGGCGATGCAATCCAGGCAGAAATTGCACTTGGAGGCGTCGACGACGACGTTGACGCCGTCGTGCTCGATCGCGCCCACCGGACACATCGACTCGCAGGTGTAGCAGCGGATGCAAATCTCGGGATTGATCAGGTGCTGTTTGATCGGTTGGTTCATCGCACGTCCGCCAGTGTTCTCCCTCTCGGGAAGTCTCACGCCATGTGAAGCTTCACATACTCGAAGTCGCCCGGCTTGTTGTCGATGCCGACCTTCGGCGGGGCGATCCACGAGGCGAATTTGCCGGGCTCCATGCAAGGCTTCATCAGCGACTGGATGAAGTCGCCGTCCGACTTGCTGGGCAGCCAGTCGCCGACGCTCGCGTCCCACTCCGCGCTGGAGACGAGCTTGCCCTCGGGGTTGACAGGCTTGCCGGCGAAAACGCCGATCTTGCGATTGAAGCCCTCGTGCGGGAAGCTTGAGCTCGAATTTGACGCCGACGCTTTCGATGATCTTGTTCCAGCGCCCGACGCCGCCGGCCGCGTCGCGCGTATAGTCGTCGCGCAGGCGCATGTTGATGGCGGTGAGCGCCGGCGCCTCGGCGAGCTTGATCTCGCCGTCGACGAACTGAACCACCGGATAGGTCGCGGCGACGAGCTTGTGATCGTCTTGCAGACGATGCTCCATGAAGCGGCCCTTGATCCCGGCGTTGAAGGCGTTGGCGGCGTTGGTTGAGACCTCTTGGCCAAACAGATCGAGCGACAGCGTGTAGTGCAGATTGAGCTTCTTTTGCATGGTCGGCAGGTCGATCACGCCGAGCGCGCGCACCCGCGCGATGTCATAGGGGTCGTCAATGCCCGCCTGGCGCATCGCCTCGCAAGTGCGCTGGATGGCGCGCCCGACGCCGGTCTCGCCGACGAACATGTGGTGCGCTTCTTCCGTCAGCATGAAGCGGCAGGTGCGCGACAGCGGATCGAAGCCCGACTGCGCCAGGCTCTCGAGCTGCATCTTGCCGTCGCGGTCGGTGAAGTAGGTGAACATGAAGAAGGACAGCCAGTCCGGGGTCTCCTCGTTGAAGGCGCCGAGCATGCGGGGCGCCTCCTCCGAGCCGGAACTGCGCCGCAACAGATCGTCGGCTTCATCGCGTCCGTCGGCGCCGAAATATTTGTGCAGCAGATAGACCATCGCCCAGAGGTGGCGGCCCTCCTCGACATTGACCTGGAAGAGATTGCGCATGTCGTAGAGCGAGGGCGCAGTATTGCCGAGGAACCGCTGCTGTTCCACCGAAGCGGGCTCCGTGTCGCCCTGGATGACGATCAGGCGGCGCAGCATGGCGCGATATTCGCCCGGCACTTCCTGCCAGGCCGGCTCGCCGGCGTGCTCGCCGCAGGGAATGCGGCGGTCCTCGACCTGCGGAGCCAGCAGCACGCCCCAGCGATATTCCGGCATCTTCACATAGTCGAACTTCGCCCAGCCTTTCGGATCGACGCTGACGGCGGTGCGCAGATAGACCATGCTCTCCTGGAATTTCCTGGGGATGAGGTCGTTCCACCAATTGATGTAGCCGGGGTGCCACTTCTCCAGCGCTTTGAGCACGCGCCGGTCGGAGGAGAGGCCGACATTGTTGGGGATCAGCGTGTCGTAGCTGACGTTGAGAAGTTCGTTCATCGTGAAGCTCCATCTTTTTTCCCTTCTCCCGCCAGCGGGAGAAGGTGGCCCGAAGGGCCGGATGAGGGCCGGATGAGGGTCAGCGCCACTCCTGCCCTCACCCCAACCCTCTCCCGCGAGCGGGAGAGGGGGCTAGACGCGCCGCATGTCGTAGTCGCCGCGCGTTCCGGTCCCGTAGCGCTTCAGCGCGCCGTTCTCGCCGACGGCGTTCGGGCGCTGAAAAACCCAGTTCTGCCAGGCGGTGAGACGGCCGAAGATGCGAGTCTCCATCGTCTCTGGGCCGGCGAAGCGCAGGTTCGCCTCCATGGCCGTGAGCGCGTCGGGCGAGAAGCTCGCGCGCTCCTCGAGGAAGATGCGCACTTCGTCGTCCCAATCGACTTCGTCGAAGGCGAAGGTGACGAGGCCGAGCGCGCTCGCCTCGTCCGCTTCGAGCGGACGTCCCACCGCGCCCGCGGCCTCTTCGATCTTGGCGGGCTCGCCGAGAAAGCGCGTCCCAAGCCGCGTCAGGCCGTTCGACATCAGATAGGGGCCGAAATTGGCGCTCGTCAGCGTGATCGCGGCGGCGGCGCGATTGTCGCCCTCGAATTCGCCCTGCATCATGTACGTGCGGTCGCATGCGAACAGCAGATCCGCGAGGAAGCCGGCGAAGCAGGAGCCGTTCTCGACCAGCGCGACCAGCGAGCGCGAGGTGAGGTCGACGCGCTTCAAGATGCGCTTCCAATAGAGCTGGATCTCGCGCGCGAACCAATCGCGCGCCGCATTGTCGGCGACGAGTTTCTCGTGCGCCGCGACCTTCGACGCGTCGCCCTGCGACTTGAAGACGAGGACGCCGATCGTCGGCTCGTTGAGGCGCAGATGCAGGATCGCGTCGTCGAGTTCGCGCGCGAGACGCAGCATCCAGGTGGCCGCGCCCTCGGCGTGCAATTCGGCCAGCGAAACGGGCGCGTCGCGATCGGGGCCGGCGAGCGTGATGGTCGCGATCCGTTTGTGATGGTCGATCTGCGCTTCGACCAGCGAATAGCGCACCGAGCCGTCCTCGCCGAAGGCGCGCTCCAGCGGCGTCAGCGCGACGCCCGCGCCGGGCTCGACAGGATTTGAGCGCGCTGCGAATTCGCGGGCGCGCGCAGCGACCGAGTCCTCGAATTTCGAATTGGCGACGACCTCGTCGACGAGGCGCCATTCCTCGGCGCGCCGTCCCCTGACGCCTTCTTCGGTCGAACAGAAGACGTCGGCGAGATCGCGCCGCACCTTGCGCTTGTCGGTCACGCGCGTCAGGCCGCCGGTGCCCGGCAGCACCGCGAGCAGCGGCACTTCGGGCAGCGCCACCGAGCTCGAGCCGTCGTCGGTGAGGATGATGTGATCGCAGGCGAGCGCGATCTCGTAGCCGCCGCCCGCGCAGGCGCCCTTCACGGCGCAGATGTAACGCTGGCCGGAGTCCGCGCCCGCCGCTTCGAGGGCGTTGCGGGTCTCGTTGGTGAACTTGCAGAAGTTCACCTTATGCGCATGCGTCGCCCCGCCGAGCATGCGAATGTTGGCGCCGGCGCAGAAGACGCGATCCTTGCCCGAGCGCAGCACCACCGCGCCGACTTCCGGATGTTCGAAGCGCATGCGCTGCACGATGTCCGCCAGCTCGATGTCGACGCCGAGATCGTAGGAATTGAGCTTGAGCTGATAGCCCTCGAACAGCCCGCCGTTCTCGTCGACGTCCATGAAGACGGTCGCGACGGCGCCGTCATAGGCGACGCGCCAATGGCGATAGCGCGACGGATCGGTCTGGAAATCGATGCGCTTGCTCACGGCGTCTCCCCGGCTAGTTTATGCACAATAATGCTTACAGCGGAAAATGCAAGAGCGGAGGAGGATTCGTGGCGTGTGCAAAAATAGACAGCAAGATCAACGACGGTGGTCACCGGGAGTGGCTTTGCGAAGATGAATTATAGTGCTTAATCTCGTCGCGGGGCTGTCACCCCCGCGAAAGCGGGGGGCCAGACAACCGGCGCAGGCCTTCGTCCTTTGACTCCTGGATGCCCGCTTCCGCGGGCACGACAGTCGGCGCTGTTGGGGCGTTCACGCAATCTCGATCTTGGCCTCTTCGATGCGTTGGAGCCTTGCGCAGAAGTCGGCGACGGCGGCGAGCGTCGCATCGGCGCGTTCGAGATGCGGCGCGTGTCCGCAGCCCTCAAGAATTTCGACGTCGACGGGCGCGTAGCTGCGCGTCTCGATCTCGCGGACCTGCGCCAGCGTGCCGTAGGGATCGGCGTCGCCCTGAAGGACCAGGGCGGGCACGCGCCAATAGTCGACCGCGTCGGCGATGTTCCAGGACTTGAATCCGGGATCGAGCCAGGCGTCGTTCCAGCCGCGGAATGCGACCTCGACGTTGCGATGATATTTGGCGAGGCGCGCTCGCAGATCGCCCGTCTCGTAGGCGACGCGCGCCGCGGCGATCGACGCGAGGCCGCTTTCCTCGGTAAAGACATGCGGCGCGATCAGGACGAGGCCGCGCACGCGGAAATCCTCGACCGACCCGGCGTAGATCGCCGCGATCGAGGCGCCGTCGCTATGGCCGAGCAGCACGCCGCGCTTAAGGCCGATCGCATCGAACAGTGGCGGCAGCGTCTCGCGCGCTTCGCGCGTCATGTAGTCGAGCGGGCGGGGCAGGGGCGCGGGATCGGACGCGCCGTAGCCGGCGCGCGAAAAAGCGAAGACGCCGAGGCCGGTCGCCTCAGTAAGCTTTTGCGGAAAATCGCGCCATAGCGCAACGCAGCCGAGCCCCTCGTGCAGCATCACGATCGTCGGCGTCGCGTCGGGGCTGGGACCGATCGTCAGCGTCTCCAGGCGAACGCCGCCGATCGTCACGGCGCCGCTCGCGCCGTCGCTCCAGGCGAATGACGCCATTCCTCAGGGTTCCTTCAGTTTGTAGCGCTGGATTTTGCCGGTCGCCGTCTTCGGCAATTCCTGGATGATCTCGATCCAGCGCGGATATTTCCATTTGCCGATGCGCTCCTTGACGTGCTCCTTCAAGGCGGCGCTGAGAATCCGCGCCGTCGGCGCCGGGCTTCAGCACGACGAAGGCTTTCGGCTTCGTCAACCCGTCGGCGTCGCGGGCGGGAACGACCGCCGCTTCGAGCACGCTCGGATGGGTGATCAGCGCCTGCTCCACCTCGAAGGGCGCGACCCAGATCCCGCTCACCTTGAACATGTCGTCGGTGCGCCCGCAATAAGCGTAGCGTCCACCTGCGAGCTTCACATATTTGTCGCCGGTGCGCGTCCAGTGACCCTGGAAAGTCGAGCGGGTCTTGTCGCGCTGGTTCCAGTAGTCGGCGGCAGCGGAGGCGCCGCGCACCAGCAACTCCCCGATCTCGCCCTCCGCGACGTCGGAACCGCTTTCGTCGACGAGCCGCACGTCGTAGCCGGGCGTCGCGACGCCGGACGAGCCGTAGAGAACCTCGCCGGGGCGATTGGAGAGAAAGATGTGCAGCATCTCGGTTGAGCCGACGCCGTCGAGGATGTCGACGCCGGTCAAGCCTAGCCAGCGCTCGCCGATCTCCTTGGGCAGCGCTTCGCCCGCCGAGATGCAGCGGCGCAGCGGCGCCGCCATGGCGCCCCGCCCGGCCTCGAGCTCGGCGACCATCGCCGCATAGAGCGTCGGTACGCCGCAGAAGATCGTCGGCTTGAAGCGTTGAAGAATGTCGAACACCGCCTCCGGCGTCGGGCGCTTGGGGTAGAGCACCGCCGTCGCGCCGACCGAGAGCGGAAAGGTCATCGCATTGCCGAGCCCGTAGGCGAAGAAGAGTTTGGCGGCGGAAAAGACCACGTCGTCTTGCTCGATTTGCAGCACCTGGGCGCCGTAGGTGTCGGCGGTGCATTTGAGGCTGCCGTGCATGTGGCGCACGCCTTTGGGCTCGCCGGTCGAACCTGAGGAATAGAGCCAGAAGGCGCATTCGTCGGGCGAGACGGCGATCGCCGGGCGGCTCTCGCAGCGGGCGAGCTCCGCTTCGAACGAGAGCGCGCCGGCGGGCGGCTCGCCGCCGACGACGAATATTTTTTTCAAATGCGGGTGCTCGCGCAGGATCGGCGCGACGACAGGCAGCAGCGCGTGCGTGACGAACAGCGCGCACGCCCGGCTGTCGTCGAACATCGTCTCATAGACGTTGCTCGCCAGCAGCGTATTGAGCAGAACCGGCACGACGCCCGCCTTCAGGGCGCCCCAGAAGATCGCCGGCGTTTCGATCTGATCGAGCATGAGGACCGCGACGCGGCTCTCGCGGCGGATGTCGTGACGCTGCATCAGATGCGCGACGCGCCCGCTGTCGGCGGCGAGTTCGGCGTAGGTGAGCGAGCGGCCCGCTTCGCCGGCTTCGACATAGGCGCGCTTGTCGCGCAGGGGGCCGTCGGCATGGCGATCGACGAAATAGACGGCGGCGTTCCCGGCGGTCTCGATCATCCGTCCTCCCCTTGCGCCTGCGTGTCCAGGGCCTCGGCGGCCTCGGCTGGCCGGCGCGCCGCGATGTGCGCGGTCGACCGGCCTGTTCCTGCTTATGCGTTAAAATGCATCTTGTGCGGCGCTGTGCAAGATAGTGCGAGCGACGGCGCCGACGGCTGCCGTCGCCCGGGCGGCCTGCGCAGATCTCGTAACGCGAAGTGTAGTCGTTATCTTCGCGGTGACAGTGTACAATTGAAATTGTATCGCATATCTTAAGTCAAATAAATTTTCCCGTAGTCATCCGTAATAATCGGTAGCGTTAAAAACCGTTGACTATTTTCAGTTGCTGCCGTACGATAAAGTACTCTTGCGTCAGGCGATTTGTACTTCGTTCGCCGCTCGAATGAGGCGCAAATGCCGGTGCCGTGTCGGGGTGATCCCATGATCGGACCAAGCAGACGGATCTGGCTTTTTCTGCCGTTGAGTTGTCTCATTCTGCTGTTTGGCATCGCCGACGCGCAGCAGACGCCGACGCCGGGCGAGAACCCCTACCTGATGGGGTCCGAGGGTTACGGCCAGGGCGCGCGCGGTCTGACAAGCTATATGCCGATCGCCATCCCGCAGCCCTTCGCGACCAGGATGGCCCAGGACGTGGCGGCGAAGCCCGGCATCGAACGCGAACACCAGGCGATGCTCGATGAGCGCTACGACCTAGGCGATCATCCCGCCCAGGGCGTCACGATGGAGCGCGGAAAGCCGCTGCAGGAAGGCGTGCGCGTCAAGCTGCCGCAAGGCGTGACCTGGGAACAGCTCGCGGCGATGTCCCCGAGCGAGATCCGTGATCGCGGACTGTGGCCGAAGGGCTTCCTTCCCTTGCCGCACCCCTTCCATCCCACCGGCGGCTTCGTCTTTCCGCAGGTCGAGATCGACGCGATGAAGCGGCAAGACGGGCGTGACCTGACCCGCTTCGACGTCTCTTTCGACCTGCCGGAGCGATTCCTGGCCGCGTTTCCGCCCGCGATGTACCTGACGAGCCGTTCTGATCTCGGGGACGTCTCGCAGGGCAAGCTGGTCACGCTCACCAACTACTACGAGCTGTTCAACGGCATTGTCTCGCCCCGGGAGTTGGAAGGGCTGCGCCTGCTGGTGACCCCGTTCCCGCAGCAGCAGTTCAACGCGACCGACGATCGCAAGGCGGCGGTGGCGAGCCAAGGCTCGTCCTGCTTCGACTGCCACGCGAACGGCCACCAGAATGGGGCAACGCACCTTGATCCCAGTATCCGTCCGGAGTGGTACCGGCATCGACTGAAGACCGTCTCGCTGCGCGGCGTCAATATTCAGCGGCTGTTCGGTTCGCAGCGCGCTTTGAAGACGGTGGAGGATTTTACCGAATTCGAGCAGCGCACCGCCTATTTCGATGGCGACATCGTGGACGCGACCAAGAAGGGCGTGAACCCGCTGGAACGCGGCAGTCAGGTGGACTTCATGGCCGACTTCCAGGAAATCCTGGACTTTCCCCCGGCGCCAAAGCTCGACCTGCTGGGAAGGTTGGATCCCGCCAAGGCGACCCCAGCCGAAATGCGCGGGCAGGAGATTTTCTTCGGCAAGGGCCAATGTGCAAGCTGCCATCAGCCGCCCTACTATACCGACAACCTGATGCACGACCTGCAGACCGAGCGCTTCTTCAAGCCGGAAATGGTCAACTACGCGATGGAGGTCGGCGACGGCAGCATCAAGACGTTCGCCCTGCGCGGGGTGAAAGGACAACCCGCCCTACATGCATGACGAGCGTCTGCTGACGCTGGATGATACGGTTGAATTCTTCAATCTGATCCTAGGCGACAAGCTGACCACACCCGAGAAGCAGGACCTGGTGGCGTTCCTGCGCACTTTGTAGGGACGAAGACGGCGGCTTGGATTGAAGCACGGCTTGGCGTTAGGGGGCGCTTTGTCATTCGCTCATCGATACGGCGTACAGACAGTAAAGAAAGCGAGGCCGAGGTTCCTTGCGCTGTGCCTCACCGGAGCCATGGGAGTCTTCTGCGCCACCGCCCACGCGGATTCGGACTTGCCCGCCTCGGCCAATTCCGCGGCGAGCCCTCCGGCTACGGGGACCGCGGCCAGCCCCGGGTCTGCGACCGATCCGTTCGGCTCTCTACCGCAGGGCCCGAACCTGTTCGGCGACCTCGGCGGCTTGCGGCCGCTCCTGACTAAATACGGCCTGACCCTGAGCATCGTCGAGAACAGCGAAGTGTTCGGCAATGTCACCGGTGGCGTGCGTCAAGGCTTTGAATACAATGGCTTGACCACCGCGACGGCGCAGTTGGATACGCAGCCCGCTTTGGGTTGGAAGGGCGGTCTGTTCAACGTAAGCGCGTTGCAGATCCACGGCGGCAACCTGACCACGAGCAATCTCGACGTCTTGAATTTCGCGACCGGGATCGAAGCCGAGCCTGCCACCCGACTTTGGGAACTCTGGTATCAGCAGAAATTCGGCGACGCGCTCGACGTCAAGGTCGGCCAGCAGAGCCTCGATCAGGAATTCATGATCAGCCAGAGCGCGAGCTATTTTCTCAATTCCGCATTTGGTTGGGCGACGCTGCCCACCTTTGACATGCCGGGAGGCGGGCCAGCCTATCCGCTATCCGCGCTGGGCGTCCGCGCGCGCGTGCACGAGGGTGACTTCACGCTTCTGGCGGGCGCCTTTAATGGTAGCCCGGTCTACAACAACACCGGCGACCCGCAGAAGCAAAATTGCTGCGGCGTCAGCTTCCCGCTGAACGGCGGCGTGCTCGCGATCGCAGAGCTTCAGTACACGACTCCGGCGCCGCCCGCTTCGGCGAAGGCGAACGGTGGAGGGCAGCTCCCGGGGACCTATAAGATCGGGTTCTGGTACGACAGCGAGAACTTCGCCGACCTGCGCTACGACGCGGCCGGTCTTCCTCTCGGCAATCCCGCTAACAATCAGACGCCCGCGAGCCTACGCGGCGATTACGCGTTTTACGCGGTCGCGGATCAGATGATCTGGCGTGCGGCGGACTCCGACCGCAACATCAGCGCCTTCCTTCGCCCGATGTTCACGCCATTGGGAGATCGCAACCTCATCAGCTTCAGCCTCAACGCGGGCCTGACGATGCATGAGCCGATCTCGGGACGTAAGGACGACACGGCGGGCTTCGGGATGGGGATCGCCGAAGTCAGCAACAGCGCGAGCGGGTTGGCTCAAGACGTGGCCTTCTACAATCCAGGCGTTTTTTCACCTCGACGGAGCGCCGAGACCTACCTCGAGGCGACTTACCAATATCAGGTCAGGGCCTGGTGGCAGCTTCAGCCGGACATTCAGTATTTTTTCAATCCAGGAGCCGGGATCGCCAATCCGAACAACCCGACGCGAAAGATCGGGGACGAACTCGTGATCGGCCTGCGCACCAACATCACGTTTTGACGTGTTCCTGGCAGGACAATAGGGACAGAGAGCCCGGCGGGGCGCCTAAAACGCCAGGCGGCCGCCCACCAGCGCGAGCGTGCCGGCGACGAGCGGGCGCAGGACGCGGTCGGGCACGCGCGCCGCCAGGGAACTGCCCAAAATGATGCCGGGGATCGAGCCGATCAGCAGCGAGGCGAACATCGCCCAATCGACCGAGCCGATCCACCAGTGCCCGGCGCCGGCGACCAGCGTGAGCGGCACCGCATGGGCGATGTCGGAGCCGACGATGCGGACAGTCGGCATTTTGGGATAGAGCATCAGCAAAGCGGTGACGCCGATCGCGCCGGCGCCCACCGAGGAGATCGACACGAGCACGCCGAGCGCCGCGCCGAGCGCGACGGTGAGGCCGGCGATCTGTCGCTCGCTGAGGCGCTCTACCGTCGCCGCGACCTTGGCCAACATCCATTTGCGGAAAATGAGCGTCGCCGCGGTCAGGAGCAGCGCGAAACCGAGCACCGTGGTGATCAGGTCGGCGACCGATTTCGTATCCCGCCCGAAATGCGACAGCGCGATCAGGGTCAGGGCCGCGGCGGGAACGCTGCCGGAGGCGAGGCGGCGGGTGATGCGCCAATCGACAGCGCCATTGATATTATGGACCGCCGACCCGCTGATCTTGGTCACGCCCGCGTAAAGCAGGTCGGTGCCGACCGCCGTCGCGGGATGGATGCCGAACCCCAGCACCAGCAAGGGCGTCATCAGCGAACCGCCGCCGACGCCGGTCAGGCCGACAAGCATCCCCACCACAAGGCCCGACAGCGAATAGAGAGGGTTCAGCGTGTGAAGGAATGCGATCATCAAATCGTGATCCGGCCGAGCGTTGAAAAGCAGGCGAAATTGAAGCGGCATAAGGGCGCCGCCGACCGCGAGCCCGCCTATCACTACACAAACACAGTAGACTTGGTCAATTGGAAATCGACGCGGCTCGGCTGGATGACAAGCGGCGGCTCTCGGCCTAAATAGCCATCGGCGCCAGCGGCGTAACGGAGACAGCGCGATGAACCGGAGTGACAGCGAGCCGGCCTTCGGGCCTTTGCCGCGGCGAGCCGCCGTCGGCGTGCGCGTCGGGGAGGGCGCTGGCGCCGTGACGGTGGGCGGCGGCGCGCCGATCGCGGTGCAGTCGATGACCAACACCGACACCGCCGACGTCGCAGCGACGGTCAAGCAGGTCGCCGCGCTCGCGCGCGCCGGCTCCGAGTTCGTGCGCATCACCGTCGACCGCGACGAAGCGGCGGCCGCCGTGCCGCACATTCGCGACCGCCTCGCCGCCATGGGCGTCACCGCCCCGCTGGTCGGCGATTTCCACTATATCGGCCACAAGCTTCTCACCGAGCATCCCGCCTGCGCCGAGGCGCTCGACAAATACCGCATCAATCCGGGCAACGTCGGCTTCAAGAACAAGCGCGACGTCCAGTTCAGCACCATCGTCGAAGTCGCCGTCCGCAACGGCAAGTGCGTCCGCATCGGCGCCAATTGGGGCTCGCTCGATCAGGAGCTGCTGACCTCGCTGATGGACGAGAACGCCAAGAGCGCGGCGCCGATCGAGGCGCGCGCCGTCATGCGCGAGGCGATGGTCCAGTCGGCGCTGCTGTCGGCCGCGCGCGCCGAGGAGATCGGCCTCAAGCGCGACCGCATCATCCTCTCCGCGAAAGTGTCGGCGGTGCAGGATCTGATCACGGTCTATCGCATGTTGGCGCAGCGCTCCGACTATGCGCTGCATCTCGGCCTCACCGAGGCGGGCATGGGCTCGAAGGGCATCGTCGCCTCCTCGGCGGCGCTCGGCATTCTGCTGCAAGAGGGCATCGGCGACACGATCCGCGTCTCGCTGACGCCGGAACCCGGCGGCGACCGCACGCTCGAGGTCAAGGTGGCGCGCGAGATCCTGCAAACGATGGGTTTTCGCGTCTTTGCGCCGCAGGTGGCGGCTTGCCCCGGCTGCGGGCGCACGACCTCGACCGTGTTCCAGGAATTGGCGCGCGACATCGAGCACTTCCTCGCCGACGCGATGCCGCAGTGGAAGACGCGCTATCCCGGCGTCGAGGCGCTCAACGTCGCCGTGATGGGCTGCATCGTCAACGGCCCCGGCGAGAGCAAGCACGCCGACATCGGCATCTCCTTGCCCGGCACCGGCGAGGCGCCCGGCCGCGCCGGTGTTCGTCGACGGCGTGAAGACGGTCACCCTGCGCGGCCCGACCATCGCCGCCGAGTTCAAGACGCTGGTCGAGAATTATATCGAGAAGCGCTTCGGCGGGCGGGGGATGGCGGCGGAGTAGGGGCGGGCTCGCGTCTCGCTCGGCTCGGTACATCTTCTTGACGTCTCGTTCTCTCTATGTTCTTATTTCGCAGTTGCGGCATGGCGAATAAGGACGGTGCATGGGAGCGATCGCGCGACTGCATTTCTTCAGGCTCGCCGACCAGCGCGTCCAGTGCGACGAGAACGGCTGTTTCGTTGGATCTGTCGCATTGCTGTGCCGCTCGCCGATCAGTGAGATTTGGTCGGCGCGTCCGTCCGAGGAACTCGACGACGATCTGAGCGTGCTCTATGGCTGGCCGATCGACGCCGCCGCCAAGCGCCGCGGTCTCGCGATCGTCGCCGACGGGTTGCAGCGGGGCGAGATGGCGCTCGCCAAAATCGCGACCTTGTTGTTGCGCTTTCCCGAACCGCCCGCCCTGGCCAAGGATCGGGGGATGCCCGAACTTGCCGAAAGGCTTTTCGAAAGCGGGCTGCTCAAGGGCGGCTGGGATCCCGCCGCGCATCCGCGGACTGGCGAGACGCCAAACCGCGGTTGGTTTGCACGAAAGCCGGAAGCGCCTGACGCCCCCCCTTCCAGACCCGCCGCGCCGAAGGGCCAGTGGCTGGGGATAGGCGAGTCGGTCGGGAAAGCAATGATCAAGGCACGCGCGCTTCTTAAGGAGACCGGCGCCAAAGCTGTCGAAACGGGAGAGGTCGCCGTTTGGCTCGACCCGGAGCTCAAGGTCGCGATCGAGGCGGTGATCGAGACGCTCGAACTCCTCGAGCCGTCGGATCTCAACGCCAATGAACAGCAGGCGATCGACCAGGCGCGCGCCGCGGCCGATCCGCCGAAACCCCTCGAGGCGTTGCAGCAGCCGCCGGTTGAGAACATGCTCGGCTATGAGCAGCATCACATCGTCGAACAGAATGACGACAACATCGCCAAGTCAGGGCAAGATATCCTTGTCGTCAAGTTTGGCCGGCAGGTGATCGACGACCCCGATAATCTCGTCTGGGTTCCCCGGTTGAAGCACGAACTGATCACGGGGCTTTACAATAGTAAGGCGCCCGCCGATGCCCAGGGCCGTCTTTATCGGCAGATTGTCAACGCGATGGATTACCCATCTCAGCGCGCGGCGGGTCTGGCGGCGTTGCGCCAATTCGGAGTGCTCCAATGAGCACCGAGGACTACGCCGCGATGACCACCAACCAGCTGATTCGAGTCTTCGTCGAAACCGCGGCGGCGACGCCAAATGTTTTCGCGAGATTGGGACAGCCCGGCTTGATCGACAAGATCGGGCCGACCCCCGAACGCCAGGCGCGCGTCCTGACGATAAAGAGGATCAGCGCGGCGCTGCGAGCGCGTAAGCCGATCGCACAAATTCGGCGTTTGTTCGAAGACGGCAATCCCGATGTGCGCGGCTGGGCTGGCGCGCAGTTCCTGCCGATCGACCCCGAATGGGCCTCAGCGGCCGTGCAGGGGTTGCTCAAGGGCCATTCGACCCGTGAGGTTTTGGAGCTGTTGCGCCGCGTGACGGCGCCGCCACCGCCCGCGCCGACGTTGAAGGAGATGTCCGACGACGCCCTCGTCGCTCGGTTCGAGCACGCCGCGACGCGCGAATATGCGACCCGGCTGCTCGATGACGACGAGGAGGACAAACAACGCACAACGGACCTGCGCAACGACATTCTCGGCGAGGTGTGGGACGTCATGCGCGAACTCAAGGCGCGTGGGCTCCTCGAACGGCTTCTGCCGCTGCTCGAGAGTCCCAATGTGACCGTGCAGCGCGAAGCGGCGGTCGCGTGCTTGCGCATCGCTGAGGACAAGGCCGTACCGGTCCTCGAGCAGATCGGCGCTCATGCAGGTTGGGACGACAAATACGCTGCCCTCGGAGCGCTCGACAATTGGCGCAGGAATGGCATGGTGGTCTACGGCGTCTGAAGCGTCGAGCCGCGGCAATCGCGGCCGTTCGTCCCCCCGCCCGGAGTATCCATGTACGAACCCCCGCTGCATCGCCAGGATGACCTAGCCGCCCAGCACGCGCTGATCCGCGCGCGCCCGCTCGGCCTTCTTGTCAGCCACGGGCCGCAGGGGCTTCTCGCCAATCCGATCCCGTTCCTGATCGATCCGGCGCGCGGGAAATTCGGCACGCTCAGCGCCCATATGGCGCGCGCCAACGGGCAGTGGCGCGACCTTAAAGAGGCGAGCGAGGCGCTGGTCGTGTTCCAGGGAACGGACCATTACATTTCGCCGTCCTGGTACGCCACCAAGCGCGAGACCGGCAAAGTCGTGCCGACCTGGAACTACGTGATCGTTCAGGCGCGCGGCGCTCCCCGCGTCATCGAGGACGAGGGCTGGCTGCGCGGCCAGATCGATGCGCTGACCCGGTCGCGGGAGGCTCCCCGCGCGGCGCCCTGGGCTGTGGCCGACGCGCCGGAGGATTTTATCGCCGCGCAAGTGCGCCAGATCGTCGGGTTCGAGATCGAGATCACCGAGATCCGCGGCAAGTGGAAGGCGAGCCAGAACCGCAACGCCGCCGACCGGGCCGGCGTGATCGCCGGCCTCAGGGAGGACGGCGATCCGGACGCGATCGACATGGCGGCGATCGTCGAGGAATCCGGGCCGAAATAACCGCGGCGAGCCCTTGACGCCCCGCCGTCGCGATATATCTTACGCGAGATATATCTTGACGCATCGAGACTGGCTCCTATCGGACGACGAGCGGAGCAATCCGACCGTCACGATATATCGCAACCGATCTAGGGAGAGAGCCATCATGTTTTTTCATCATTCACGGGACTGCGGCCGCGAGCGCTTTGCGCACGACGGCTTTGGGCGTCATCGCGGCTTTGGGCGCCATTTCCGGGGCGGCTTCGAGCCGCGAGAGGGGCGCATGTTCGACAGCGGCGACCTGCGCCTCGTCATTCTCGCGCTGCTCCAGGAGAAGCCGCGCCACGGCTACGACGTCATCAAGGAACTCGGCGAGCGCGTCGGCGGCGGCTACAGCCCGAGCCCTGGCGTCGTCTATCCGACGCTCACCATGATCGAGGACATGGGCTACGCCACCGCCGCGCAGGACCAGGCCGGCCGCAAGCTCTATACGCTCACGCCGGAGGGCGAGGGTTTCCTCGCCGCCAACCGCGCGCAGGTCGACGCGATCTTCGCGCGGCTCGACGAGGCGAACGCCGACCGCGGCGGCGACATCGCGCCGCTGCTGCGGGCGATGGAGAATTTGCGCATGGCGGTGCGGCTGCGGGTGCGCCGCCGCGACGTCGGCGCGGCGCAAATCCAAACGATCGCCGACGCGCTCGACGCGGCGGCGAAGGCGATCGAGCGGGCCTGATCGGCTTGCTTCAGACGCCGTGCGCCTTCAGCCACGCCGTCGCCTCTTTCCAGGAGGCCTCGGCGTCCGCCTTGACGTAGCTCGGCCGATAGTCGGCGAAGAAGGCGTGCCCGGCGTCGCCATAGACGATGATGCGCGACGAACCGCCTGCCGCGGCGAGCTTGGCCTCCATGGCGGCGATCTGCGGCTGGGTGATCACCCTGTCCAGGCCGCCGTAGAGCCCGAGCACCGGAAACTTCAGCCGGTCGGCGATGTCCAGCGCATTTTCCGGCCGCGCCGCGTCGTGCGGAACTTCAAGCGGGCCGTACCAGGCGACGCCGCACTTCAAGCCGCTCTTGTGCGCGGCGTAGAGCCAGGTCTGGCGGCCGCCCCAGCAGAAGCCGACCACCGCCGCGCGCGACATGTCGGCCGCGCCGCTCTTGGCGGCGAAGTCGAGCGTCGCGTCGAGGTCCTGCGTGACCTCGTCGTCCGGCGTCTTGTCGATGATGTTCATCGAGAGTTTGTGGATATCCTGCTCTTTCGACGCGTCGCCCTGGCGGGCGAACAACTCGGGCGCAATGGCGTAATAGCCGAGCTTGGCGAAGCGCCGGCAGATGTCCTTGATGTGCTCGTGCACGCCGAAGATCTCGTGGATGACGAGCACGGTCGGGAACGGCCCGGGCCCCTCGGGCGCGGCGCGGTAGGCGGGAATATCGACGCCGCCCGAGGGGACCTTCACTTCGCCGGCGACGAGCCCCTCGGTCGAGGTGGCGATGGTTTGCGCCCATACCGGCGACACCGCGGCGCAAAAGCCGGCGCTGAGGCTCGCCTTGACGAGCGCGCGGCGATTGAGCGGGCCAAGCGGCGCGTAGCCGGCGACGAAATCGGAAGCGGACATGGCGAGTTCCTCGTGCCGAAGCGGCCAGGCGCTTTGTTCCGCCGCCGCGGGCGGGCGGCAATTCAAATCCCCGTCAGCGTGTGTGGACCGCGTTTGACCCATAGCGCTTTTTGGCGCGAAATTGCGGGCGACGAGATTCAACCATTGCAGCAGGGGGAACTCGATGTTCAAGCACATTCTCATACCGACCGACGGGTCTGATCTTTCGCGCAAGGCGGTCCTCTATGGCGTGCAACTCGCCAAGAGCGCGGGCGGGCGCGTCACGGCGATCACCGTCATGGAGCCCTATCGCGTGGCCGCGATGGAGATCGCGCTGGCCGCCGAGAGCATCGACGAGCACGAAGCGCGTGTCGCGCAGCAGGCCGATCGCGCGCTCGAGCAGGTCAAGATGGCGGCCGAGGCGGCGAGCGTCCCGGTGGAGACCATGCGCGACACGAACGATCAGCCCTACCGCGCCATCATCGACTGCGCGCTCGCCAACCGATGCGACCTCATCGTGATGGCTTCGCACGGCCGGCGCGGCGTCGCCGCGCTTCTGCTCGGCAGCGAGACGACCAAAGTGCTGACCCACAGCACGATCCCGGTGTTGGTCTATCGATAGCTGACGGCGCGGCTTGACGTCCCGGCTCCGGCGCGCTTTGCCATTGAGCAAATTGGAGGAAGTCGCCGATGCCCGTTCATTTTTCAGCCGCCGAAATGTCCGCCCGCAAGCAGCGCCTGCTCGCCGCCATGGCGGAGCGGCGGCTCGACGGGATGCTGCTGTTCGCGCAGGAGAGCAACTATTGGCTCACCGGCTACGACAGCTTCGGCTTCTGCTTCTTTCAGTGCCTCTATGTCGGCGCCGACGGGCGCGTCGCGCTGCTGACCCGCTCGGCCGATCTGCGCCAGGCGCAGCATACGTCGAACATCGAGGACATCCGCATCTGGAAGGACGGCGCCGGCGCGGATCCGACGCGCGATCTCAAGGCGATGCTGGAGGACCTCGGCGCGCGCGGCCGCCTTGGGGTCGAGTTCGACAGTTATGGCCTCACCCACTTCAACGGCCGCCGGCTCGAGGCGGCGCTCGCGGGCTACGCCGCCTTGGTCGACGCCTCCTCGCTCGTCCCGCATCTCAGAGTGACGAAATCCGACGAGGAGATCGCCTACGTCAGGGAGGCCGCGCGCCTTTCCGATCTCGCCGACAGGGCGGCGATCGAGGCGACTTGCGCCGGCGCCGACGAAGGCGAGATTCTCGCCGCGATGCACAGCGCGATCTTCGCCGCCGGCGGCGACTACCCCGGCAACGAATTCATCATCGGCTCGGGCGACGACGCGCTGCTGTGCCGCTACAAGAGCGGCCGGCGCAAGCTGTCCCCAGACGACCAGCTCACGCTCGAATTCGCCGGCGTCAGCCGCCACTATCACGCGGCGATCATGCGCACCCATATCGTCGGCCGGCCGAAACCGCTTCACGCGCCCTATCACGCCGCGGCGCGCGAAGCGCTGCTCGCCTGCGAGGCGGAGCTCAAGCCCGGCCGTACGGCGGGAGACGTGTTCGCCGCTCACGCGCGCGTCCTCGACGCGCGCGATCTCTCGCGCCACCGCCTCAACGCCTGCGGCTACGCCCTGGGGGCGAAGTTCACGCCGTCCTGGATGGATGCGCCGATGTTCTACGCGGACAACGATTTCGTGATCGCGCCGGGTCAGGTCTACTTCCTGCACATGATCCTGATGGACAGCGACAGCCGGACCGCCCTCTGCCTCGGCCGCACCTACCTCGTCGGCGTTCACCATGGCGAGCCGTTGAACGCGCCCCATCTGGACCTCGTCGTCAAATGAGGTTAGCAGAACGTTAAGGGAGCGCCGTCCGCCATGTCCGGCGGCGCAGGAGTGTCGCACTTGCGTTGGACGGCGGGCAAGGTTTTGGAGGGGCGCTTCGCCCTGGCGGGTCTTTGTCTCATCGCCGCGCCGCTGGCGCTCGGCGGATGCGTGGACAATGCCGCCGATCTCACGCCGACGCCCGAGGCGCACCAGCAGTTCACACGCCGCGAGGGCGTCAGCATCGCCAAGGCGAGCGTCGCGATCATCTCGGTCGATGGCGCGCCGGCGTCGGTCGCCGCCCAATTTCGCAGCACCCTCGAGACGGAAGCCCGCGCCCGCGACATCGCCATCGTTCCGGCTTCGAAGGCGCGCTATCTCGTGCGCGGCTACCTCTCCGCCGATGCGACGAGCGAGGGCGCCTCGATCGAATACGTCTGGGACGTCTTCACCAAGGACAAGCAGCGCGCGCAGCGTCTCAACGACGTGATCGCCGTGCCGGGAACGGGCGACGATCCCTGGGCGAGCGGAGGCGGGGCGGCGCTCACGAGCGTCGCGGCCAAGAGCGCCGACGATCTCGCAGCCTACCTCTCCAACACGCCGGAGGCGGTCGCGGTCGCCGCCCCGCAACAGCCCGCCGTCCCAAGCAACGCTGCCCAAAGCAACGCCGCCCCAGCGCGGGCGGCCGCGCCGCTCGCCTATGCGGCCTCGCAATAGGCGCCGCGACGCCGGCTGGCCCTGTGGACAGCTCGATGGACGCGCGGTTGCGTCATTGAAGCGTCGTATTGTTCCTGCGCCGCCGCGCTGCTATGACCCAGCCGCGCCGGGCCGCCGGGAAAATGGCCCCAGCCCGTCATCGCGTTCGGAGCCGTAATGCAGGGGAAGATGAAGATACTGGCCGGCAATTCCAACGCGCCGCTCGCCGAGGCGATCGCCGCTTATCTCGGCCAGCCGCTGACGCGCTGCCATGTGCGCCGCTTCGCCGACCTCGAGATCTTCGTCGAAATTCTCGAGAACGTGCGCGGCCGCGACGCCTTCATCATCCAGTCGACGTCGTTCCCGACCAACGACAATCTGATGGAGTTGCTCATCATGATCGACGCGCTGCGGCGCGCGTCGGCGCAGCGCATCACCGCGGTCATTCCCTATTTCGGCTACGCCCGGCAGGACCGCAAACCCGGTCCCCGCTCGCCGATTTCGGCCAAGCTCGTCGCCAATCTGATCACCCGCGCCGGCGCCGACCGCGTGCTGACGGTCGATCTCCACGCCGGCCAGATTCAGGGCTTCTTCGACATCCCGACCGACAATCTGTTCGCCGCGCCGACGATGGTGCGGGACATCAAGGAGCGCGGTCTCGGGGACAACGTGATGGTCGTCTCGCCCGACGTCGGCGGCGTGGTGCGCGCGCGCGCCCTCGCCAAGCGGCTCGATGCGCCGCTCGCCATCGTCGACAAGCGGCGCGAGCGGGCCGGCGAATCCGAGGTGATGAACATCATCGGCGACGTCTCCGGCCGCCACTGCGTGCTGCTCGACGATATCGTCGATTCGGGCGGCACCCTCTGCAATGCGGCCGACGCTTTGCTCGCCAAGGGCGCCAAGAGCGTCTCCGCCTATATCACCCACGGCGTCCTGTCGGGCGGCGCGGTCGCCCGCATCGCCGCCTCGAAGCTCACCGAACTCGTGCTCACCGACACCATCGCGCCGACCGAAGCGGTTCGGGTCGCGCGCAACGTGCGCGTCATCTCGATCGCGCCGCTGATCGGCGAGGCGATCGACCGCATCGCCAAGGAAGAGAGCGTTTCGGTTCTATTCGACTGACCTGACGCACACCGTTGGATTCGGCCGGCGGCCGCGCTTGCCGGAGCGCTGCGGCCGGCCTAGTCTTGTGCAAAAGCCAAAGCCGGTTTTCTGTTTAAGGTTGAGCGTCAAACCGCCGTCGGCGGCGTGTAACGAAGCTTGACTCTGTTACCGCGCTCGGCACTATGCCTGACTGTTCGGTCAAGAAATCTTGAACGGGCAGGGGGGCCAATCAAGCGACGGCCGGTCGGCGGGCTGCGAGATATGGCCGGGTCGAAACGAAAATATAGGGAGAGTCGCATGTCCGGTCGTAAGTTGCCTGCTTTGTTTTCGGGCCTCGCTGCCGCGTTGCTCGCGTCGACCGCAGCGTTCGCCGCGGACATCAAGCCCGCCATCGTCTACGATCTTGGCGGCAAGTTCGACAAATCCTTCAACGAGGGCGTCTACAACGGCGCGCTGAAGTTCAAGAAGGAAACGGGCATCGATTTCCGCGATCTTGAAATTCAGAGCGACGCGCAGCGTGAGCAGGTGCTCCGCAAATTCGCCAAGGACGGCTTCTCGCCGATCATGACCGTCGGCTTCGCCTGGGCGACCGCGCTCGGCAAGATCGCCGACGAGTATCCGAAGACCGAATTCGGCATCATCGACTCGGTCGTCGACAAGCCGAACGTGCAGTCGATCACCTTCAAGGAGCATGAGGGCTCGTTCCTGGTCGGCGTGATCGCCGCCAAGACCTCGAAGACCGGCAAGCTCGGCTTCGTCGGCGGCATGGACATTCCGCTGATCTCGAAGTTCGGCTGCGGTTATGCGCAGGGCGTCAAATACGTCAATCCGAAGGACGAGGTGTTCGCCAACATGACCGGGACCGACTTCCACGCCTGGAACGATCCGGTCAAAGGCGGCGAACTCGCCAAGTCGCAGATCGATCGCGGCGCGGACGTCATTTACGCCGCCGCGGGCGCGACCGGCCAGGGCGTCTTGAAGGCCGCCGCGGACGCCGGAAAATACGGCATCGGCGTCGATTCGGATCAGGACAACCTCTTCCCCGGCAAAGTGCTGACCTCGATGCTCAAGCATGTCGACGTCGCCACCTACCGCTCGTTCATGGACGCCAAGAACGGCGTCTGGAAGCCTGGCCATCTGGAGCTTGGCCTCAAGGAGGGCGGCGTCGACTACGCGGTCGACCAATGGAACAAGGCCATCCTGACGCCGGAGGCCAAGGCCGCGGCCGAGGCCGCCAAGGCCGACATCGTCTCCGGCAAGATCCAAGTCCACGACTACACGGTCGACAGCAAGTGCCCGGCCTGATCTGAGCGCGTCGCAAGGGGGAGGCGGACCCTGACGGCCTGATGCGATGCTCCTTCTCCCCGCCTGCGGGGAGAAGGGATCCCGTCAGCCCAACTGCAGCAGCGCCAGGGGGAACGCGTGGCGACACCAGCAAGCGGAATTGCGCCCGCGATCGAATTGATCGGCGTCGACAAAAGCTTCGGCCCAGTCCACGCCAACAAGAACGTAAATCTGCGCGTCGAGCGCGGCGTCATTCACGGCATCGTCGGCGAGAACGGCGCCGGCAAGTCGACGCTGATGTCGATTCTCTACGGCTTCTACGAGGCGGACGCCGGCGAAATCCGCATCAACGGCGAGGCCGTGCGCATCCGCTCATCGCGTGAGGCGATAAGCCACGGCATCGGCATGGTGCACCAGCATTTCATGCTCGTGCCGCCGCTCAGCGTGCTGGAGAACGTGATGCTGGGCGCCGAGGGCGGCCCCTTGCTCGCCGCCGGCGCCGCCACGGTCCGCCGGAAGCTCGCCCATCTCGCCAAGGAATATGGGCTCGAAGTCGACCCCGACGCCATTGTCGGCGATTTGTCGGTCGGCTTGCAGCAGCGGGTCGAGATCCTCAAGGCGCTGGTGCGCGGCGCCGAGATTCTCGTGCTCGACGAGCCGACCGCCGTGCTGACGCCCGCCGAGGCGGACCAGCTCTTCGAAATGCTGCGCATCCTCAAATCGCAGAACAAGACGATCATCTTCATCACCCACAAGCTGCGCGAGATCATCAGTCTGACCGACCGCGTTTCGGTGATGCGGCGCGGCGAGATGGTGGCGACCTTCGAGACCGCCAAGACCTCGCCGCCGGAACTCGCCGACGCGATGGTCGGGCGCAAGGTCATCCTCAAGGTCGACAAGAGCCCGGCGCGCCCCGGCAAGGTCGTGCTCGAAGCGCAGCGCCTCAGCGTGCGCGACGACCGCGGCGTGACGCGGGTCGACGACGTGTCTTTCACGCTGCGCCAGGGCGAGATTGTCGGCGTCGCCGGCGTCGCGGGGAATGGCCAGTCGGAGCTGCTCGAGGCGCTTGCCGGCATTCGTCCGCTGAGCGGCGGCGAGATTCTCATCGAGGGCGTCGCGCCCGCGCACTCCCAGCGCACGCCCAAGGGGATTCGCGCGCTCGGCGTCGGCCATGTGCCGGAGGATCGCCATCGCGTCGGCCTGGTGATGCCGTTCGAGGCCTGCGAGAGCGCGATGCTCGGCTTTCACGACGACCCGGCCTACGGGCGCGGTCTCTTGTTCGACCGCAAGGCGATCGTCGCCGACGAAGCGGCGAAGATGGAGGCTTACGACATCCGCCCGCGCGCGCCTCTGCTCAAGACCGCCAATTTCTCCGGCGGCAATCAGCAGAAGATCGTGCTCGCGCGCGAAATCGAGCGCAATCCCGCGATCATGCTGGTCGGCCAGCCGACGCGCGGCGTCGACATCGGCGCGATCGAATTCATTCACAAGCGCATCGTCGCTTTGCGCGACGCCGGAAAGGCGGTGCTCCTCGTGTCGGTTGAACTTGACGAAATCTTCGCGCTCTCCGATCGCATCCTGGTGCTCTGCGGCGGACGCATAACCGGCGAGCGGCGCCCGGAGGAGACCGACGCGCAGGATCTCGGCCTGCTGATGGCCGGCGTCAGCGAGCGCGCGGCATGAGCGCGCCCCTGAAACCGCTGCCCGCCTGGGCCGACGTCGCGCTGATCCCGCTCATCAACGTCGTCGCCGCCTTCTTCATCTCCGGGCTCGTCGTCACCGCGATCGGCGAGAATCCGTTCGAGGCCGTGCGCATTCTGATCGTCGGCGCGGTCGGCGACCTCGAAGGCCTCGGCTTCACGCTTTATTACGCGACGAGCTTCATCTTCACCGGCCTTGCGGTCGCGATCTGTTTTCACGCCGGCCTGTTCAACATCGGCGTCGAGGGGCAGGCCTATATCGCCGGGCTCGGCGCGGCGCTCGCCTGCCTCTATCTGGGCTTCCTGCCGGGCTATTCGCTGCTCGTCGTCGCCATCCTCGCGGCGGCGCTGTTCGGCGCGGCCTTTGCGGCGATCCCCGGCTACCTCCAGGCCAAACGCGACAGCCACATCGTCATCACGACGATCATGTTCAACTACATCGCCTCGGCGCTGATGGGCTATCTCCTGGTCGACGTGCTGCGCGTTCCCGGCCAGATGAACGCCGAGACGGCCCAGTTCCCGCCGGGCGGCATCGCGCCGCAGTTCCATGAGCTGCTGGCTCCCCTCGGCGTGCATTGGCCGGTCACGCCGTTCAACGTCTCCTTCCTGCTTGCGCTCGCCGCAGCCTTCGGCGTCTGGCTGCTGATCTGGCGCACGCGGCTCGGCTACGAGATCCGCACCGTCGGCGCCAATCCGACCGCCGCCGTCTACGGCGGCATCTCGCCGGCGCGCATCACCATCGTGACGACGCTGCTGTCGGGCGCGCTCGCCGGCGGCATGGCGGTCAACGTCATTCTCGGCGAGGAGCATCGCCTCATCCTGGAATTCACCGCCGGCTTCGGCTTCGTCGGCATTGCGGTCGCGCTGATGGGCCGCGCGCATCCGGTGGGGATCGTGCTCGCCGCGATCCTGTTCGGCATCCTCTATCAGGGCGGCGCCGAGCTCGCCTTCGACAAGCCGAAGATCAGCCGCGACATGATCGTCGTCATCCAGGGCCTCGTCGTGCTGTTCGCCGGCGCGCTCGAGCACATGTTCCGCCGCCCGGTGGCGACGCTGCTCGCGCGCCGCACGACGAGCCCCCCGATCTAAGGGCGTAAGCGCATGGAGACCTTCGCCGCCTTCATCGTCATCTTCGGCTCCGGCATTCGCCTCGGGGTGCCGCTCATTCTCGCCTGTCTCGCCGGCCTCTGGTCCGAGCGCTCCGGCGTCGTCGACATCGGTCTCGAAGGCAAGATGCTCACCGGCGCCTTCGCCGGCGCGACGGCCGCCACCTTCACCGGCAGCGCGTGGCTCGGTCTTCTCGCCGGCGTCATCGCCTCGATCGGCGTGTCGCTGATCCACGGCTACGCCTCGATCGACCAGCGCGCCAATCAGATCGTCTCGGGCACCGCGATCAACATGGTCGCCGACGGCATGACGGCGCTGATCGGCAATGCGATCTGGTCGCAAGGCGGCCGCACGCCGGAACTGCCGGAGACGGCGCTGTTCAACCCGATCAACCTGCCCTTCGCGCAGAGTTTCGGCGCCGTGCCGATCGTCGGGCCGATCTATCAGCACCTGATCTCTGGCCACGACATCATCACCTATTTCGCCTTCGCGCTCGTTCCGCTCACCTATTGGGCGCTCTACCGCACGCGCTTCGGCCTGCGCCTCCGGGCGGTCGGCGAGAATCCGGCCGCGGTCGACACCGCCGGCATATCGGTGCGCGGGCTGCGCTACAGCGCGGTGGTGATCTGCGGCGTGCTGGTCGGCCTCTCCGGCGTCTATCTCTCGGTCGCCCAGGCCGCCTATTTCCAGCCGCACATGAGCGCCGGCAAGGGCTTCATCGCGCTCGCCGCGCTGGTGTTCGCGAAGTGGCGGCCCTGGCCGGCGCTGGCGACCTGCCTGCTGTTCGGCTTCCTCGACGCGCTGTCGATCCGCATGCAGGGCATGGTGCTGCCGGGCATCGGGCCGGTGCCCGTGCAGGCGATCCAGGCCCTGCCATACATCCTGACCGTCGTCTTGCTGGCCGGCTTCATCGGCAAGGCGATTCCGCCGAAAGCCTCGGGCGTGCCCTATGTCAAAGAACGCTGAAGACACCCTCGCCGAGCTGTTCGCCGCGGCGAAGGCGGCGCAGGCGCGCGCCTACACTCCCTATTCGCGCTTCAACGTCGGCGCGGCGATCCGCGCCCCGAGCGGGGCGATCTATTCCGGCTGCAACGTCGAGAACGCCGCCTATCCGCAAGGGGCCTGCGCCGAAGCCGGCGCGATCGCCGCGATGGCGCTCGGCGGCGAGCGGCGCATCGTCGAGATCGTCGTCATCGGCGACGGCGAAGCCCTCTGCACGCCCTGCGGCGGCTGCCGCCAACGCATCCGCGAATTCGCCGATCCGCAGACGCGCGATGCACATCGCCGGGCCGGACGGCGTGCGCGCGAGCTTTACGCTCGAAGAGCTGCTGCCGCATTCGTTCGGGCCGGATCATTTGGCGCGGTGAGGCGGCGCCGAGTCGCCGATGGCCATCGCATTTGACCGTTATATTATATGTCTATAAATTGACCGCTAATGAAGAAAGTCATCTTGCTCGATCCCGCGATTGCGGCGCTCCGGAAGCACCGCAACATGGCCGAACGGATCCTGGGCAAGTTGACTGACTATGCGGAGAATCCCGCCGCGCTGGCCAATCACGTGACGGAAATGCGCGACCAGCCGTTCAAACGGCTGCGAGTAGGGAATTTCCGCATTCTGTTCGAGGAGACGGAGACCGAGATCATTGTCTCCGACATCGGGCCGCGCGGATCGATCTATCAGTGAAGGAAGCAGGGGTGACCGCCAAATTCATCGAAACGCCAGGCGGGGAACGGCTCGCTATTCTGCCGGCCGAGGAATACGAAACGATGCGCGACGCGCTCATCCATCAAAGCGCGATGAGCGACTACCGCGCCGGCCGCAAGGAGGCGCTGAATCTCGACGAGGTTCGCACTCTGCTCGCCGCAGCGACGCCGCTCGCATTTTGGCGCGCGAAGCGCGGCATGACGCAGGCCGCGCTCGCCAAAGCCGCGGGGACGACGCAGCCTCACGTCGCCGACCTCGAATCCGGCAAACATGGCGGCTCGCTTGAAATCATGGCGCGCATCGCCAAAGCGCTGAACATTGCCGTCGACAGCTTGGTCGCCCCCAACTGAGCCGAATGTACGCGACGTGTTTCGTGCTGGATTCCATGAGCGAGGCAACCTTGACAGAACCATCCGACGCCGCCGTCGCCGCGCTCGCCGAACGCGGCGTGACGTCCATGCCGCCGCTCGGCTTCGTGCTCGGCTCGGGACTCGGCGGCCTCGCCGACGAAGTCGAGGACGCGGTCGCCATTCCCTATCGGGACATTCCCGGCTTTCCCGTTCCGACTGTCGCCGGCCACAACGGGCGGCTCGTTCTCGGGCGCCTCGAGGGGCGGCGCGTCGCGCTGTTCCAGGGGCGCGGCCACTATTACGAGCGCGGCGACGCGCGCGCGATGTTCGTCGCGCTCGAGACCTTCAAGCGCCTCGGCGGGCGCGTTCTCTTCCTCACCAACGCCGCCGGCGGGCTGCATGCCGACTGGCGCCCGCCCGCGCTCGCGGCGATCGTCGACCACATCAATTTCGCCGGCGCCAACCCGCTGATCGGCCTGCCCACCGACGAGCGCTTCGTGCCGCTCACCGAGGCCTACGACCGCGATCTTCTGACGACGCTCAAGGGCGCGGCGCGGCGCGCCGACATCGATCTGCACGAGGGGGTCTACATGTGGTTCTCGGGCCCCAGCTTCGAGACGCCGGCCGAGATTCGCGCGGCAAAAATTCTCGGCGCCGATCTCGTCGGCATGTCGACGGTTCCCGAGGTGCTGATCGCGCGCTTGCTTGGCCTGCGATGCGCCGCCGCCTCGCTGGTGACGAACTTCGCCGCCGGCCTTTCGGGCGGCGATCCGAGCCACAAGGAAACGCAGGACGTGGCGCAGCTCGGCTCGCAACAATTCCGCCGTCTTCTGCGTGCTTTCATCGCCGCTCGCGATGACGAGGCTTGGGGGCGCTCATGATTCTGCCGCAGGAAATTATTCGCGCCAAGCGCGACGGCCAGACGCTGCGCGGCGACGAGATCGACGCCTTCATCGAGGGCCTCACGGCCGGGACGCGTCAGCGAGGGGCAGGCCGCCGCCTTCGCGATGGCCGTCTACTTCCGCGGCATGAACCTCGAGGAGCGCGTCCACCTGACGCGCGCGATGACCGCCTCGGGCGCGGTGCTCGACTGGAGCGAGGCCAATCTTCCCGGGCCGATCGTCGACAAGCATTCCACCGGCGGCGTCGGCGACAATGTGAGCCTCATGCTCGCGCCGATGCTCGCGGCTTGCGGCGCCTACGTGCCGATGATCTCCGGCCGCGGCCTCGGCCATACCGGCGGCACGCTCGACAAGCTCGATTCGATCCCCGGCTACGTCTCGCAGCCCGACCTGCCGCTGTTCCGGCGCGTCGTCGCCGAGGCGGGCTGCGCCATCATCGGCCAGACTGCCGATCTCGCCCCGGCGGACCGCCGCCTCTACGCGGTTCGCGACGTCACGGCGACGGTCGAATCGATCGCGCTGATCACCGCCTCGATCCTCTCCAAGAAGCTCGCTGCCGGCCTTCAGGGGCTGGTGATGGACGTCAAGACGGGTTCCGGCGCCTTCATGCCGACGCTGGACGCCGCGCGCGAGCTCGCCGACAGCATCGTCGGCGTCGCCAATGGCGCCGGCCTGCCGACCGCCGCGCTGATCACCGACATGAACGAGCCGCTCGCCAGCGCGGCCGGCAACGCGGTCGAGGTGCTCAACGCGGTCGATTATCTCACCGGCGCGCGGCGCGACCCGCGCCTGCACGCCGTCACGCTCGCGCTCGGGGCGGAGCTCTTGACCCTCGGCGGCCTGTCAGCGGATCGGTTCATCGCGCGCGCGGCGCTCGAGCGTGCGCTCGCCAGCGGCGCCGCGGCGGAGCGTTTCGAGCGCATGGTCGCCTTGCTCGGCGGGCCGCCGAGTTTCCTCGCCAAAGCGCGTCATTCGCTGCCCGCCGCGGCGACCATCGTCGCGGCGGCGCCGGAGCGCGCTGGCTTCGTGACCGCGATCGACGTTCGCGCCGTCGGCATTGCAGTGGTCGAGCTCGGCGGCGGGCGCGCCCGCGCGACCGATACGATCGACCCCGCCGTCGGCTTCACCGGGCTTGCCGGGCTCGGCGCTGAAGTCTCCGCCGCCGCGCCGCTCGCCCTGGTGCATGCCCGCGACGAGGCGAGCGCCCTGGCGGCCGCCGAGCGCTTGCGAGCAGCCTATGTGATAGGGGACGCGCCGCCTGCGCTCGCCGATCCGGTCGTCGCGCGGGTCGGCGAGAGCGCCGCATGAGCATTCTCCTGTCGGTGACCGGCTGGGACCCGACGCCCTGGCGGCGTCGCTTCGAGGCCCTGCTGCCGGACGCTTCCATCGCGACGCCCGAGACGCTCGCCGATCGCGCCGCCGTCCGTTTCGCGATCTGCTGGCGGCCGTCGCGCGGTTCGCTCGCGGACCTTCCCAACCTTAAGGCGATCTTCTCGCTCGGCGCGGGCGTCGATCACCTGTTCGAGGCCGCCGATCTGCCCGACGTCCCGATCGTGCGCGTCGTCGATCCCGATCTCACCGGCCGCATGAGCGAGTGGGTGGTGCTGAACGCCCTGCTGCATCTGCGCGATTTTCGCCGCTACGAGCGCCAGCAGCGCGAAGCCGTCTGGGACAAGGACGACGATCCGCCCACTGCCGGCGAAGTGCGGGTCGGGATGATGGGCTTGGGCGAACTCGGCCGCGACGCGGCGCGCAAGCTCAAGACCCTCGGCTTCGACGTCGCCGGCTGGAGCGCGAGCCCGAAGACCGAGCCCGGCGTCGAATGCTTCCACGGCCCGGCCGGGCTCGACGCGATGCTGGCGCGGACCGACATTCTCGTCGCGCTGGTGCCCCTCACGCCGGCGACGCGCGGCATTCTCAACGCGCGCCTCTTCGCCAAACTGGCGCGGGGCGGGGCGCTCGGCGGCCCCATCATCCTCAACGGCGGCCGCGGCGGCCTGCAGGTCGAAGCCGACATCCTCGCCGCGCTCGACGAGGGCGTCCTGAAGGCCGCCTCGCTCGACGTGTTCGACCCCGAGCCGCTGCCGCGCGACTCTGCGCTCTGGAGCCACCCCAACGTCATCGTCAGCCCGCACAACGCAGCGGTCTCCTCGCACGGTGCGGTCGCGAACTTCGTCGCGGAACAGATCAAGGCGTTCGAACGCGGCGAACCGCTGCGGCATTTGGTGGATCGGCGGCGCGGGTATTAGGCGGCGCCTTTCGGTTCCTGGGATCCGGAATTCCCTCCCGACCTGGACGGTGCTACGATCGCGCATTGACGGTCGGAGGAAGCGCCTTGGCGCCTAACCATGTCGTGCGCAAGTTGGCGGCGATCGTGGCGGCCGACGTCGCGGGTTATTCGCGGCTTATGGCGGCTGACGAAGAGGGCACCCTTGAGCGGCTCAAGGCGCATCGCGAGGCGCTGATCGATCCCAAAATCGCCGAGTACAGTGGCCGCATCATCAAGACGACCGGCGACGGCTTGCTTGCCGAATTCGCCTCCGCGGTCGACGCTGTGCGCAGCGTGGTGGAAATCCAACGCGGCATGATCGAGCGGAACGCCGGCGTTCCCCGCGACAAGCGCATGGATTTTCGCATCGGCGTCAATATTGGCGACGTGATCGTCGAGGGCGACGATATTTTTGGCCATGGCGTCAATCTCGCAGCGCGGCTGGAGGGCATCGCCGACGCCGGTGGCGTAATGGTCTCCGAGGTGGTCCGCGACCAGGTGCGCGACAAGCTGAATGTCCGCTTCGACGATCTCGGCCAGCGCAACGTCAAGAATATTCCCCGCCCGGTCCATGCGTATCGAGTCCGGTTGACCGATGGGGGATGGCGCTGGCGCATCTCGCAATTGCCAGGGAATGCGGGCTTCCAACGACTGCCGGATGCGCGGATCGCCGTTGCTCTCGCGTTGTTGATTGGCGCGGGCGCTGGCGCCAATTGGTACTTCTCAAGAGGTTCGGACGCTGAGGCGCCGGCGGTCGCTGCGGTGTCGTCGGGGACGTCTGTGGAACCAGCGGCGACGCCGTCGGCCGGACCCGAAGCGCAAAACATGTCAAATGCGGCCGCCGAGAACTCGGCCGTCTCGACAATTGCGCTGGCCGGCCCCCAAACCGTGGGAGCGCTGCCGTCGGATTCCGTCGACCTCGCCTTGGTCCCACAGATTCGCGCTGAGCTACGCCGACTCGGTTGCTATGCCGGCCCCGACGTCGTGTGGGACGCGCCCGCGATGACGAGCGGCGTCGCTCGATATACGCTTTACGCTAGGCTTGGATCGCCGCCCAAGGCGCCGACGCTCGGGGTGTTGCAGGATCTGAAGGGCCGGACCGACCGCTTATGCCCGCTCGAGTGCTCGCCGAGTGAAGTCGCGGTGGGCGGACGTTGCGTCTTCAAAGTCTCGGCCCATGTGAACGATCGAATTCGAACCCGGCGCGTTGCGCCGTCAATCGAGCCCGCTCAGGAGCCGGCGACTCCGACTCAGGAGCCAATCGCAAGTACCTTTGACTCAAGCTGGCGTGCCGTGCACACGGGGGCTTGCCCGCTTCCCTCGTGCGGATCGCAGCCCATTCGACCCGCTCAGGCGCCGAATGAGCCCGCTCCTGCATCAACGAATAGCACATTTGACGCGAGCTGGCGCGCGGTCCACACGGGAGCTTGCCCGCCGCCTCACTGCGGGCTGGAGTAGGGGTGTTGCAATCGGCTCGGCGGCGCAGGCCGTCTGCGAGAGCATACTCCAGGTCGCGACCAGCCCTTCCAGAATCGTCCGGCGCCGCCTAAATCTGCCGCAGCATGTCAGGCGCACCCAAAGACCCGCTCACCGCCGACGCCGGCTTCGATCCCGCCGCCGATCTCGCCGAGCCGGAACCCGAAGACGTCTCGCCCGCGCTCGAACTCGAACTCGACGAGGCCCAGGTCGAGCCGGGCTCGCTCGCGCGCGGCGCGGCGGTCGTCAAATCGTTCTGGAAGCACGCGCCGCTCGGGCCCGGCGTCTATCGCATGATCGGCGCCGACGGCGAGGTGCTCTATGTCGGCAAGGCGCGCTCGATCAAGCGCCGCATCCTCAGTTACGCGACGCCGGAGCGCGTCAGCGTGCGCATCGCGCGGATGGTGTCGCAGACCTGCTCGATGGTGTTCGTCACCACCGAGACGGAGGCCGAGGCGCTGCTGCTGGAGGCCAATTTCATCAAGCAGCTCAAGCCGCGCTACAACGTGCTGCTGCGCGACGACAAGAGCTTTCCCTATATCCTGATCGCCGGCGGCCATCAGGCGCCGCGCCTCCTCAAGCATCGCGGCGCGCGCTCGGCGCCGGGCGATTATTTCGGACCCTTCGCCAATGTCGGCGCGGTGACGCGCACGCTCAACGCGCTGCAGCGCGCGTTCCTCTTGCGCACCTGCCCGGACAGTTATTACGAGAACCGCACGCGGCCGTGCCTGCTCTATCAGATCAAGCGCTGCTCGGCGCCGTGCACCGGCGAGATCGCGCCCTCCGACTACGCCGAGCTGGTCGCCGAGGCGCGCGACTTCCTATCCGGCCGCAGCCGCGCAATCCGGCATCGGCTGGCCACGGAAATGAGCGAGGCGGCCGAGGCGCTCGCCTTCGAGAAAGCGGCGCGCCTGCGCGACCGCATCTCGGCGCTGTCGATGATTCAGGGCGAGCAGAGCGTCAATCCGCGTTCGGTGCCGGAGGCGGACGTGTTCGCGATTTGCGAGGAGGCGGGCCAGTTCTGCATCGAGGCGTTCTTCTTCCGCACCTACCAGAACTGGGGCAATCGCGCTTATTTTCCGCGCGCCGACCGGGCGATGAGCGCGCAGGACGTGCTCGATTCTTTCCTGGGGCAGTTTTATCTCGAGCGGCCCGCGCCGCGCCTCGTGCTGCTGAGCCACGACGTTGCCTCGTGCGAGTCGCTGCGCGACATTCTGAGCGCCCGCGCCGGCCATCGCATCGCCGTCGGCGCGCCGCGACGCGGCGAGAAAAAGGAGCTGGTGGACAACGCGCTTCGCAATGCGCGCGAGGCGCTGTCGCGCAAGCTCGCCGAGGCGGCGAGCCAGGAGAAGCTTCTCGCTGCGCTCGGGACGGCTTTCGGCGTGGAGACGCCGCTGCGCCGGGTCGAGGTCTACGACAATTCGCACATCATGGGGACCAACGCGATCGGCGCGATGATCGTCGCCGGCCCGGAAGGTTTTGTGAAGAACCAGTACCGGACCTTCAACATCAAGAGCACGACCCTGACGCCCGGCGACGACTACGGGATGATGCGCGAAGTGCTGAGCCGCCGCTTCGCGCGCCTCGCCAAGCAGGAAGCCGAGGCGCCCGCGCACGCCGACGAAGGCGCTTTCCCCGACCGGCCCGACCTCGTCATCATCGACGGCGGACGCGGCCAGTTGGAGGCGGCCAAGCAGATTTTCGCCGAACAAGAGGTCGACGGCGTCGCGCTCGCCTCGATCGCCAAGGGGCCGGATCGCAACGCCGGGCGCGAGACCTTCTTCATCGAAGGCCGCGAGCCGTTCAAGCTGAGCCCGCGCGATCCGGCGCTGTTCTTCGTTCAGCGCCTGCGCGACGAGGCGCATCGCTTCGCCATCGGCACGCATCGTGCGCGGCGCAAGCGGGAATTCGTCAAGAGCCCGCTCGACGAAATCCCCGGCATCGGCCCGGCCCGCAAGCGCGCTTTGCTGCACGCCTTCGGCTCCGCCAAGGACGTCGCCAGAGCCGGCCTCGCCGATCTCGAGAAGACGCCGGGCCTCAACGCCGCGACGGCGAAGCTGGTCTACGATTTCTTTCACGAGGCTGGCAGGACCTGAGGCGGCGTGCTAGGGGGCGACTTCCCCTTCTCCCCTTGCGGGAGAAGGTGGCGCGCCGTTAGGCGCGACGGATGAAGGGGTCGGCGCGTGAGCGCCTTGCCCCCTCGCCGCAGATGCGCCTTTCGGCGCGACCCCTCATCCGGCCGGCTTCGCCGGCCACCTTCTCCCGCAAGGGGAGAAGGGCGTCCTGTGGAAGCCGCAATGCTCGAAGGCCTGCCCCCCAACAACGCCGCGCACCTCCTGCGCCTCGTCTGCGACGAGAAGCGCGCGCGGGCGGTCGCCGACCTCATCGTCGAAAGTTTTGAGCCCGCCGAGGCCGCGTCGACCGCCTTCGAGACCGAGGAGCCGTGGCCGGGCGGCGGCAAGGCGTGGCTGGTGGAGGTCTATTTCGGCTTCGAGCCGGACGAAGAGGGCTTGCGCGAGCTTGTCGCCCTCGCGGCGGGAGAGGAGGCTGCGAGCGCGGTCGAATTCGGCCTCACCGAGAAGCGCGATTGGGTCGCCAACGCGCTCGCCGGCCTCGCGCCGGTGAGGGCGGGGCGCTTCCTCGTCCATGGAGCGCATGATCGTCCAAGGGTCAAGCCGAACGATGTCGGCGTCGAGATCGAAGCCGGCCTCGCCTTCGGCACCGGCCACCACGGCACGACGCGCGGTTGCCTCATCCATTTCGACCGCCTCCTGAAGCGACGACGCCCGGCCCATGTGCTCGACGTCGGCTGCGGCGCCGGCGTGCTCGCCATCGCCGCCGCGAAAGTCCTCGGACGTAAGGTCTGGCTCGGCGACATCGATCCCGTCGCCGTCGAGGTCGCCAACGCCAACGCGCGGCTGAACGGCGTCGGCGCGCATTGCAAGGCGATCGTCTCGCGCGGCGTCGAGAGCCGGGCGCTGCGGGAAGGCGCGCCCTACGACGTCGTCTTCGCCAACATCCTCGCCAAGCCCCTGCGCCTGCTCGCCCCTTCGCTCGCCGCCGTCATCGCGCGCGACGGCGAGGCGATCGTCTCCGGCCTGCTGCTCGGGGATGTCCCCGGCGTTCTGGCGGCGTGGCGGGCGCAGGGGTTTTCCTTGCGCGAGCGCATCGACCTCGAGGGCTGGGCGAGCTTGCGGTTGGGCCGGTGAGGCTTGCGCGCACCCGCTCCCTGCCATACATATCCATTTTGCCGCAGGGGATATTCCATGCCGCTTTATATCCGCGATGATGACGTGGATGCGTTGGCCATCCAAGTGCAGGCGATAACGGGTGCGCCGACGAAGACGGAGGCGGTGAGGCTCGCGCTTCAGCACGAGATCGCGCGCAACCGAAAGGCGACGCCACTGCGGGAGCGTTTGGCGAAGGCGAAGGCGCTCGCGGAGTCGATTGGCGTCCGTGACCCTGCCTTCAACATGAAGACCTTCACGGACGAGATGTGGGGCGGCGACTGATGTTCGTCGACGCTTCGGCGATCGTTGCGATTCTGAACGGCGAGCGCGAGTGCGACGCGTTGGTCTCATGCATTGAGCGCGCCAGCGAGCCGCTGATGTATTCACCGCTCGTCCGCTTCGAGGCGATCGTGTCCTTGGCGAGAGCTAGGACGCATGGCGCGAGTCCCACGGCCGAGACTATCGCTCGAGCGAGTGCTGCGGTTGACCTGTTTCTCGAGGAGATCGAGGCGGCGGAAGTTATCGTAACTCCCGAAATAGGGCGCCTCGCCGTCGACGCGAGCGCTCGATATGGCAAGGTCGTCGGGCATCCCGCGGCGCTCAATTTCGGTGATTGCTTTGCCTATGCGTGTGCGCGGAGGCATGAACAGGCGCTCCTGTTCATCGGCGGCGATTTCCCGAAAACTGACCTGGCGAGCGCGCTGAACGCCTCGCCCTGACTGGCTCATCAACGCCTAGTCCCTGAACGAAGCGCCTTCGACGCCCGCCTCGCTGGGCGGAGCGTAGCGGCCGCCAAAACTCTCCGTGGTGAAGCGCTCGGCGGTCATCGTCGGCGACCAATAGTCCGCCGCGAGTCCCATCTTCCGCTTCAGGCTTCGGACGAAGTCCGCCGGCGAGGGAATGTCGCGCCACACTTGGGGCAGGTAGAGGCCGGTCGACTGGCGGTCGCGCAGCGACAGCCCGTCCTCGCCCGGCCGCAATTGCTCGACGAGATCCCGTTCGCTCGCCACGCGCATCGGCACGGACGGCGACAACACGGAGAGCGAGATCGTGAGCTCCGGCAATTCGCCGCGCGCAAGCGGCGGGAAACGCGGATCGTCGAAGCCGGCGCTCGCGGCGTTGATGGCGACATCGTGGATCAGCGGCCGGTGCGGTCTTACCGAACCGACACAGCCACGCAGATCGCCGCCGCGCTCCAGCGTCACGAAGGCGGCGCGGCAAGCTGTCAAGGCGGCGGGCAGTCGCGCGTCGGCGACAACGTTCGGGCCTGCCCCGCCATATTCCGCTGCGAAATCGAGCGAGGCCGAGGCGACCGCGAGCAGGCGGACGCGCTCGGCTTCGGTCAGGCGGGCGATGTCGGGATATTCGAAGGCGAAGGCGCCGTAGCCGACCACCCGATCCCTCGGGCCGCCGGCGTCGTCGGACGTGGCGAAGGCGAGGCCGGTCGCGCGCATCTGCAGCGCCTCGGCGCGGCGGATCGCGCCCCTCAGGCTTGCATAGCCGCAGGCGTTGTCGGGCCCGATCTCGCGCCAGCGGCCGGTCTCGACGAGGCGTCGCGTCTCGGCGTCGCGCGTCCTCGCGACGTGGCGCGGGTGGAAGTGCGAAAGGTCCGAGGAGATGCAAATGGCGGTCTCGGCGCCGCCCCAAAGGCGGGCGAGCAACTCCTCGACAAGCTCCGCCGGGGCGTCGCCGACCAGCGCCGGCACGATCTCCAGCCCCGGCGCCAGGCGTTGCAGGAAGATCAGCACCATCTCCAGGCTATGCTCGCCCTCGAACGGCTGTGGGTCGACGCTGACGCCTTCGAGCGGCGCGACCGCGCGCAGGGCCTCTGCGGCGACTGGGGCGACGCCGAGGGGCGACGCCCAGGCGGAAGCCGGATGGAGCGCGACGCCTCGCAGCGGCATGCGGTGGTTGGGCCCGAGAATGACAGCGCGTCGGAGGCCGCCGCTGCGATCGAGCGCGCGGACGGCCTGGGCCGCGACGGCGCCGGAATAAGCGACGCCGGCGTGAGGAACGACGACCATCTTGGCGCGGTATGACGACGGCGGCGCTATCGCGAGGGCGCCGGCGAGCGCCCCGGGATCGCTCGGATAGAAATGGCCAGCGACCTGGGCGGGGTGAACGGACTTGGCCTCGTCAGATGGGCTCGCGCGGCTCATCGGAGTTCTCGAAATCCAGCGTCAAAAGGCCCTCGCTGAACGGGGCGGACGCTGCGCCGGCGCCCTTCGCTTCCTATATAGGGAGGGCCTGCCGGCAATGGGTCGCTCCCATGCGCATCGTCGATCATTTTTCCAGCCCGCTGCCAGACGGGCGCATCCTTTGTGAAGTCTGTCCGCGCGCCTGCAAGATCGGCGTCGGACAACGTGGGCTGTGCTACGTCAGGCAGAACGTCGACGGCCATATGGTCCTGACCACCGACGGGCTGTCGTCCGGCTTCTGCATCGACCCGGTCGAGAAGAAGCCGCTCAACCACTTCTACCCCGGCAGCTCCGTGCTTTCGTTTGGAACAGCGGGCTGCAATCTCGCCTGCGCCTTCTGCCAGAACCACGAAATCTCCAAGAGCCGCGAGGTCGAGACCAGCGCGCAGAAGGCGACGCCGGAGGCGATCGCACGCGCCGCGACGGAGCTTGGCTGTGCAAGCGTCGCCTTCACCTACAACGACCCCGTCATCTTCTTCGAATATGCGATGGATGTTGCGGCGGCCTGCCATGAGCGCGGCGTCAAAGCGGTCGCCGTGACGGCGGGCTACATGTGTCCCGAGCCGCGCGCGGAATTCTACCGCTCGATCGACGCCGCCAATGTCGATCTCAAAGGCTTCACCGAGGAATTCTACCGCCGCCACACCGCCTCGCATCTCGAGCCGGTGCTCGATACGCTGCGCTATCTCAAGCGCGAGACGAACGTTTGGCTGGAGATCACGACGCTGCTGATCCCCGGCGAAAACGATGCGCCGGAAGAGATCGACGCGATGACGAAGTGGATCGCTGCGGAGTTGGGGACCGAGGTCCCGCTGCATTTCACCGCCTTCCATCCGGACTATCGCATGTTGGACCACCCGCCGACGCCGAAGGAAACGCTGATGAGGGCGCGCGGCCAAGCAATCGCCAACGGCCTCAAGCACGTCTACACCGGCAATCGGCGCGGCCCCGAGGGCGAGACGACGTTCTGCGCCGGCTGTGGCGCCGCGCTGATCGGGCGCGACGCTTACGAGCTGACCGCCTACGAGGTCGGCGCCGCGGGCGCCTGTCCGCAGTGCGCCAGGCCGCTCGCCGGCCGCTTCGCCGAGACGCGAGGCCATTGGGGGCGGCGCCGGCGGGCGGTTGCGATCGAGGCCTATGCGTGAGGCTCCTCGTGACGGCCGCGATCTGCCCCTTCTCCCCTTGCGGGAGAAGGTGTCGCTCCTCCAGGGGCGGCGGATGAGCGCCGCAAGGCGCTCCACTCGCGCCTCCAAGCGAAGACCAGATAGCCGCTGGCCACCGCCAGCCATGTCGCCGGCGGAAGCAACCCCTCATCCGGCGCTTCGCGCCACCTTCTCCCGCAAGGGGAGAAGGGATTCATACGAAGGTCGCGCGGTCCCTCGTCACGGCGGCGATCAGGTGCTCGCACACCGCCTTGATGCGCCCGAGCCCGCGGGTGTCCTCGTGGGTGACGATCCAGTAGCTGCGCATCGCGCGACGCTCGGGGAGCACGCGGCGCAGATCGGGGAAACGGCGGGCGATGAAATCGTGCACCACGCCGAGCCCGAGCCCGGCGCGCAGCGCCTCGAATTGCGTCACCGCGCTGGCGCATTCGAAGGCGGTCGGCGCGCCGTCGTAGAGTTCGCGCACATAGTCGAGCGCGCTGGAGAAGGCGTATTCCTCGACATAGCCGATCAGCCGATGGCCGGCGAGGTCGCTGACTTCGCGCGGCGTTTCGTGCGCCTTCAGGTAATCGGCGCTGGCGTAGACGCCGAGGCTGTAGTCGGTGAGCTTGCGCGCGACGAAGCGGCCTTCCTCCGGCTTGTCGAGGCCGATCACGATGTCGAGCTCGCGCCGCGCCAGCGGCATCAATTGCGGCGCCGGCACGAGCTGGATGCGCACGCCCGGATTGCGCGCGATGAAGTCGCCGAGCGCGCCGGCGAGATAGTAAGTGGAGAAGCCGTCCGGCGCGCCGATCCGCACCACGCCGGTCAGCTCGACGTCGACGTCGGAAATCTCCGACTGCGCGTGCAGGAACGCGCTCTCCATCTCCTCCGCGGCGGCGAGGAAGCGCTCGCCGGCGCTCGTCAGCCGCGCGCCGGTCGTGCGCCGGTCGAACAGCCGCGCGCCGAGCGTGCTCTCGAGCGCCGCGATGCGCCGGCTGACTGTCGCGTGGTCGAGCCGCAGCCGTTTGGCGGCGCCGACAAACTGGCCGGCGCGGGCGACGGCGAGGAAGACTCTGACGTTGTCCCAGTCCATGGGGGCGTCTGCCTATTTCCGCACGTCCGTTGCGCGCAATCGGCGATTGCTGTGCAGGAAAGCCTGACGCATAAAGGCTGCCAGCAACGACTTCAAGGGAGAGACCCCCATGATCGAATACGGGCATTTCATCGGCGGCAAGCGCGTCGCCGGGACTTCCGGACGGACGAGCGAAGTGTTTCAGCCGATGGACGGCACCGTGCGCGGCACGGTCGCGCTCGCCTCGGCCGACGAGCTGCGCGCCGCGGTCAGCAACGCCAAGGCGGCTCAGCCGGCGTGGGCGGCGGTCAATCCGCAGCGCCGCGTCCGCGTTCTGATGAAGTTCTACGAGCTCATCGCGCAACACACCGAGGAACTCGCCGACATCCTCGCCCGCGAGCACGGCAAGACGATTCCCGACGCCAGGGGCGACATCCAGCGCGGCGTCGAAGTGGTCGAGTTCGCGTTCGGCGCGCCGCACCTGATGAAGGGCGAATACACCGACGGCGCCGGTCCCGGCATCGACCTCTATTCGATGCGCCAGCCGCTCGGCGTCGTCGCCGGCATCACGCCGTTCAACTTCCCGGCGATGATCCCGCTCTGGAAGCTCGCGCCCGCCATCGCTTGCGGCAACGCCTTCATCCTCAAGCCTTCCGAGCGCGATCCTGGCGTGCCGATGCGCCTCGCCGAACTGTTCGTCGAAGCGGGCGGACCTCCCGGCATCCTCAATGTCGTCAACGGCGACAAGGTCGCGGTCGACGCAATCCTCGACGATCCGGACATCCAGGCGATCGGCTTCGTCGGTTCGACGCCGATCGCGCACTACATCTATTCGCGCGGCACGGCGAGCGGCAAGCGCGTGCAGTGCTTCGGCGGCGCCAAGAACCATATGGTGATCATGCCCGACGCCGACATGGATCAGACGGTCGACGCGCTGATCGGCGCCGGCTACGGCGCGGCGGGCGAGCGCTGCATGGCGATCTCGGTCGCGGTGCCGGTCGGCCAGAAGACGGCGGACGAACTGGTGCGTCGGCTCATCCCGCGCGTCGAATCGCTCAAGGTCGGCCCCTCCACAGACGGCAGCGCCGATTACGGTCCGCTGGTGACGCGCGCCCACATGGAGAAGGTGAAGAGTTACATCGATCTCGGCGTTACGGAAGGCGCCAAGCTCGCCGTCGACGGGCGCGGATTCAAGATGCAGGGTTACGAGAACGGCTTCTATCTCGGCGGCAGCCTGTTCGACAATGTCACCAAAGACATGCGCATCTACAAGGAGGAGATCTTCGGCCCGGTTCTCTCGGTCGTGCGGGCGGCGACGTACAACGAAGCGCTCGGCCTCTGCAACGACCACGAATACGGCAACGGCGTCGCGATCTTCACGCGCGACGGCGACGCGGCGCGCGACTTCGCCGCCAAGGTCCAGGTCGGCATGGTCGGCGTCAACGTGCCGATCCCGGTGCCGGTCGCCTACTACACCTTCGGCGGCTGGAAGCGATCCGGCTTCGGCGATCTCAACCAGCACGGCCCGGATTCGGTCCGCTTCTACACCAAGACCAAGACCGTCACCGCGCGCTGGCCGTCGGGCATGAAGGAAGGCGCGCAATTCGCCATTCCGACGATGGGGTGAGCAGTACGATAGGAACGCGACGAGGCGCAGCGCCTTATCGCGTTGAAAGACAGGGCAGATGCGATAATTCAAAATGTCATGGCCGGGCTCGTCCAGCGCAAGGCCGGTCATGACTGCTAGACTGCTCTGGGGCACTGAGGCCGCCGATTGGAGCTGAGCGCCAATGTTCTCCCTCTCCGAAGATCACATCGCTGTCCGCGACATGGCGCGCGCGTTCGCGGACGAGCGCATCGCGCCCAGCGCGCTCGCCTGGGACGAGGCGAAGCATTTTCCCGTCGACGTGCTGCGCGAGGCCGCCGCGCTCGGCATGGCGACGATCTATGTCGGGGAGGAGTACGGCGGCTCGGGTATGACGCGGCTCGACGCGGCGCTGATTTTCGAGGCGCTCGCGACGGGATGCCCCGCCGTCGCCGCCTATCTTTCGATTCACAACATGGTCGCGTGGGTGATCGACCGGTTCGGGTCGAAGGCGCTGCGGGCGCATTACCTGCCGAAGCTCGCTTCGATGGAGCTCCTGTCGAGCTATTGCCTCAGCGAGCCCGGCGCGGGCTCGGATGCGGCGGCGCTTACGACGCGGGCGCGGCGCGAGGGCGATCATTTCGTGCTGGACGGCGTCAAGCAGTTCATTTCGGGCGCCGGCGCCACCGATCTCTATCTCGTCATGGCGCGCACCGGCGATTCGAGCGCCGCCGGCGTCTCGGCCTTTCTGGTGGAGAAGGGGACGCCGGGCCTCTCCTTCGGCGCCAACGAGCGCAAGATGGGTTGGAACGCGCAGCCGACCCGCCAGGTGATCCTCGAGGGCGTGCGGATTTCCGCCGACGCTATGGTCGGCAAGGAAGGCGAAGGTTTCAAGATCGCCATGGCGGGGCTCGACGGCGGCCGGCTCAACATCGGCGCGTGTTCGCTCGGCGGCGGCGAGGCGGCGCTCGCCAAAGCGCTCGCCTATATGAACGAGCGCAAGGCGTTCGGGCGGCGCATCGCCGACTTCCAGGTCCTCCAATTCCGCGTCGCCGACATTGCAACCTCGCTCGAGACGGCGCGCACGATGCTGTGGCGCGCCGCGAGTGCGCTCGACGCGCGCGCGCCGGACGCGACGCGCCTCTGCGCCATGGCCAAGCGCGTCGCAACCGACGCCGGCTTCGAGGCGGCCAACGACGCGCTGCAACTGTTCGGCGGCTACGGCTATCTCGCGGAATACGGCGTCGAGAAGATCGTGCGCGACCTGCGCGTGCACCAGATCCTCGAAGGCACCAACGAAATCATGCGCGTCATTATCGCGCGGGATCTGCTGCAAGCCTGAGACGGGAGTTTTGAAGAATGACAAAGATCGCATTCATCGGCTTGGGCAACATGGGCGCGCCGATGGCGGCCAATCTCGTCAAGGCCGGCCATGCCGTTGCGGGCTACGATCTCGTCGAAGCGCAGCGCGCCGCCGCCGCCACGGCGGGAGTCGCCATCGCCGCGAGCGCAACGGCGGCGGTCGAGGGGGCCGAAGCCGTCATCACCATGCTGCCGGCCGGCCGCCATGTGCTTGCCTGCTGGGCCGACATTCTGCCGACAGTGGCGCCCGGCGCCCTGGTTGTCGATTGCTCGACGATCGACGTCGCCAGCGCTCGCCAGGCCCATGAGGCGGGGGCTCGTGCAGGCGTGGCGACGCTTGATGCGCCTGTCTCGGGCGGCGTCGGCGGCGCTAGCTCGGGCACGCTCACTTTCATGGCCGGCGGCGCGGATGAAGTCTTCGCAAGGGCCAAGCCGCTGCTCGAGGCGATGGGCAAGCGGATTGTCCATTGCGGCGGCGCCGGCTCCGGACAGGCCGCCAAAATCTGCAACAACATGATCCTCGGCGTGACCATGATCGCGACCTGCGAGGCCTTCGTGCTGGCCGAGAAGCTCGGCCTCTCGGCCCAGGCGCTCTATGACGTCGCCTCGACCTCTTCAGGCCAGTCCTGGTCGCTCACCAGCTACTGCCCGGTCCCAGGACCGGCGCCGACGTCGCCGGCCAATCGCGACTACAAACCCGGCTTTGCGGCGGCGCTGATGCTCAAGGACTTGCGACTTTCGCAGGAGGCCGCGGCGGCGGCGGGCGCGGCGACGCCCCTCGGCGCTGAGGCCGCCCAGCTCTATCAATTGTTCGCTTCGGCGGGCGGTTCGGGCGATGATTTTTCCGGCATCATCAAGTTCTTACGCGGCCTGTCCGACCGGAAACCTGAATAAATATTCATATAAGTACGGGCAGCGCGCGATATTTTTGCCGAGCGCCGCCGCATTGCCGCGTTTTCGACCCACCAGCGCCGACTTACCAAGGGAAAATCTCTTTGGACTCAGCGCCGTTCGAGGCGCTCAATGGTGAACCGGGAGGTGTGCCATGAACGTATCCCTGAAGAAGACGGCAATCGCCATGACGGCGCTCACCCTTGGCCTCGGCGCTGTCGCGGCGACGACGCCCGCTGAGGCGGGCGGCTGGGGCTGGCACGGCGGCGGCGGTTGGGGATGGGGCCCGGCGGTCGGGCTTGGCATTCTCGGCGGCGTCGCCGCAGGCGCAGTGATCGCGTCGCAATCCCCCTACTACTACGGTGGCTACGGCTACGGCCCCGGGCCCTACGATGGTCCTTATCCGGCCCCTGGTGCTTATGCGGCCGCGGGTCCCTATGCGGCCGCGCCCGACGGGTGCGCCGCCTATCGGCCCGTCTATGATGCTTATGGCCGCTATATGGGCCGCAGGCTGGTCGACGTCTGCTGAGCAGCGGCGATCAGCCGGTCAGGGCTGTACGTCGGCGCGCTCTCCTCCTCCCTGGCGCCGACGGCGGGCCCCGCTTTCCCGAGGCCACCGGCCCCACGAAAGCGGGGCCTTTTTTTGTTCGGGCGCGACGAAATCACAGCAGGCGAGCTTCGCGAAGCGCCTCGGTCTGGCGCGCCTCCAGCGCCGCGAGCTCGAAGCCGGCGATCGCCTCCTCGAACAGGCGGTGGAAGTTCATCTCCGCGCCGAGCCGCAGGAACGCGCCGCCGAGACCGATCGCCGCGCGGTCCATGAAGACGAATTCGCGCGGCACCTTGAGGCCGCCGCCCTGCGCCTTGAGCGCCTGCATCACTCTGAACACTTCCCGGCGGCCATAGTCGCCCGGCTTTACGCCGTCGGCGATCGTACGCACCCGGTCCTCGATCAGCGGCCCATAGATGAAGCGGGCCCAGATCGTGAGCGCTGCGATGGTCGCACGCGAGAGATCGCGAAAGCCCCAAATTTCGTAGGCGTGGACGATGCCCGCCTCGTCGTTCGTCTTCAGCGACTGGTAAAGCTCGACGACGCCGCCGACGAATTGGGCGGGAAAGATGCGCACGCAGCCGTAATCGTAGAGGTTGACCGCCTCCACGGTTTGCCCCTCGCCATCGCCGGTCGCGACCACCGAATAATTGCCGAGGTGGGGGTCGCCGTGAATGACGCCGTAGCGCGAGAAGGGCCGCCACCAGGCTTCGAACAGCGCGAGGGCGATGCGGTTGCGCGCCTCCTGGCTCGCCCGCTCGAATTTCATCAGCGAGTCCCCCTCCAGCCATTCGAGCGTCAGCAGCCGCCGCGTCGAGAGCTCGCTGTAGACCTCGGGCACGCGCACCAGCGGACGGTCGGCGAGCATCAGCTTGTAGAGCCGCGCGAGCTTGGCTTCGCGTGCGTAGTCGAGCTCTTCGCGGATGCGCGCGCCGATCTCGCGGGCAATCTCACGGGTGTCGATCGCCGGCCCCATGCGACGATGAATCGAGAAGATCAGATCGAGCTGCGCAAGATCGACTTCCACCGCCGAGGCCATGTCGGGATATTGCAGCTTGCAGGCGAGCGGCGCGCCAACGAGGCTGACGGCGCGATGCACTTGGCCGAGCGAGGCGGCCGCGGCGGGCGCGAGATCGAATTCGGAAAATCGCGCCCGCCAATCCGGGCCGAGTTCGGCCTGCATACGCCGGCGCACGAAGGCCGCGCCCATCGGCGGCGCCTGCGATTGCAGGCTGATCAATTCGTTCGCATAATCGGCGGGCAGCGCTTCGGGAATGGTCGCCAGCATCTGCGCGACCTTCATCATCGGCCCTTTGAGCGTCCCCAGCGCCTCGGTGAGCGCGCGCGCGTCGCTGACGCGCTCGCCGCCGATCAATCGCCGCGCGCCGACCCGCGCCGCGAGCGCCCCCGCGTTGACGCCGAGATTGGCGTAGCGCCGCGCCCGGGCGGAGAACCGATTGGCTTCGTCGTCGTGGTCCATGGCGACCTTTCTAAGCGATCGGGCCGGGCGCGGGTGAGGAAACTAGCTCCCGTCGCCCGCCCGCCGTTTGAACCCCTCGAGAATTTGCCGCGCCATCAGCGCGTAGTCGCCGTCGAAATGGTGCGAGCCCTGCTTCTCGATCACTTCGGCGCCGAGGCTCGCCATTTGGGGGCAGGAGGAGCCCGTGTCTTCGACACCGTAGAAGCACTGGATCAGCCGCCCGGCGATCGGCTTGAGCGCCGGAGCGAGCGGCGTCGCCTCGGCGCTTGGCCCTGCGCCGAGCCAGCCGACGACGCGGATCTCCCAATCTGCGGCCTGTCCGGCGCTGAGCAGCGACAGCATCGCGATGTGGCGCTTCAGCCCCGGCCGCAGCCGATCGTAGAGAAACGGCAGCACGTCCGCGCCGAAGGAGAAGCCGATCAGCGCGATCTTGCTCGCTCGCCATTTGGCGCTATAGGTGCTGATCACGGCGGCGAGGTCGGCGGCGGTCTCTTCCGGCGTCTTCTTGCGCCAGAAGTAGCGCACGCTGTCCCAGCCGATGACGTTGACGCCGAGCGACTGCAAATTCTCGCCGATCGTCTTGTCGATGTCGCGCCAGCCGCCGTCGCCGGAGAGGAACACGGCCATCAGTCGCGACGGCGAGGCGGCGGGCAGTTCGATCAACGGCAGATTGGCGACATTGTCGAAGTCGTCGGGGACGAGATGCGGCGCGACGATCGCGGCCAGCGCCGACGGCCGCGGGAACGTGTCGATCGCGCGCACGTCGATTTGCGGCGCCACCGTCACGAGGGATTCGAAATGGGCGCGCGCCGCCGAGGTAATGTCAGGCGTCAGCGCCACCGTCCAGAATTCTTTGAGGATCGGCAGGCGGAAGGTTAGACGTTCGCCAGCGTCGTCGCGGGTGACGACGCGCGGGCAGAAGCCGTGGCTCGTCTCGAGGACGCTCCACGGATCGACCGAGACGGCGCCGCCGAGCGTCGCGCCGGGCGCTTGCGCAAGAATCGCGCCGGCGAGGGCGCCGCCTTCGCCGACGCCGACGAGCAGGGGATAGAAATATTCCGCGCCCGCATGCTCGCGTTGGAGGCGCCGGCTCAAGCCTTCGGTGTCTCCGACCAGTTGGTCGCAATCGGCAGGGACGGAGGCGACGCGAGCAAGATAGGCGTCGGTGTCGACGCCGACCGCCAGCGCGCCGGCGCCGGCCAGTGCGTCGAGACGCGCCTGATCGTCGGCCTTCCAGCCGCCGGCGTCGGAATACAGCACGACATAGCCGCGCGGAGTTCCCTTAGGGAGCGCCAGCCGCACGTCGCCATAGCGTCCGGCCTCGAGCGCGAAGGCCGGCGCGAGCGCGAACAGCCAGACGAAGATGGCGAGGAGCAGGGGCGCCGGCTTTGTCATGCCCGCGAAAGCGGGCATCCAGCCGGGCAGGGGCGCAAGCCCTAGGATCGAAGCCCTCGCGGCGGCGGCCTGGGCCCCCGCTTTCGCGGGGGTGACATGGCCGGAGCTAGTCATAGTCCCGCTCCGCATTGGCCGATACAAAGCCGCCGCCGATCAGCGCGGCGGCGTCCGCCAAAGCGACATAGGGGCCGAGCGCGCCCGAGGCCGCGAAATAGCGCGGCTGCCATTCGGGATTGAACTTGCCCTTAAAAGTCCGCAGGCCTTTGAAGTTGTAGAAGCGGTCGCCGTGCTTCCAGATCAGCGCGCCGAGCTGGTGCCAGCGCGAGGAGAGCGGCGCTGGACGAATGCCGGCGAGCGGCGTGGCGCCGAGGCTCAGCGTCTCGAGGCCTTCCTCCTTCAGCGCGAGAATGAGCCGGGTGAAGAGGAACTCCATCGCCACAGGGCAAGCGGCGCCGGCGGAGCGCATCAGGCCAACCGTCGCCTCGCCGCCGGCGCGCGTCGCCATCACGCTGACAAAGGCGACAGGCTTTCCACGTTCTCTAAGGAGCCCGATGCGCTGGCGGGCGAGATAGCTGGGCTCGAAGGCCGCGACCGAAAAGCCCTTTTCGTCGCCGCGGCGCGCGTCGAGCCATTGCGTGGAAATCTCGCCGAGTTCGTCGAGAAACAGTTCGACGCGCTCTGGGGCTAGCAGCTCGAATTCGAGCCCGTCGCGCTCGCCGCGTTTCAGCGCGTAGCGCAGATGCGCAGCCGCGCCGCCTTTCAGGCTGAAGGCGGGAAGCGCGATCACGGCGTCCTCGCCGAGCTTCATCACGCTGAGGCCGGCGTCGAGGTAATAAGGCAGGCTGTCCGGCCGCACCTGATAGAAGGCCGCGCGCCCGCCATGCGCCCGGGACCAGCGGATGAACTGATCGATCAGGTCAGTCCATTCGTCGCGCGGCCCGACAGGGTCGAACAAGGCGATCCAGCTTCGCCCGCGCTTGCCGAACATTAAGAAGCTGCGCCCGGAAGCGGAAAACATCAGGCTCTTATCGCCCATGAAGGCGAGCATCGCGTCGCCGCGGGTGTGCCGGTCGAGGATCGCTTGCGCCTGGGCGAGTTCCGTGGCGCCGGGCTTCGGCGCGAGGCCTTTGGGCGCCCGCAGCAATTCGCGCAGGCCGAAGCCGACCGCGAGCACCGAGGCGCCGAGCAGGGCGCGCAAGGCGCGCGGCGCCTGGGCGTCGAATTCGAAGCTCCAGAGACCATGCCGGGCGGAGTTGGGATCGTGAAAGGCGAGCCAGAGAATGCCGAACGCGGCGGCGATAATGGCGCCGACCGCGACGAACCACCCCCAGGTGAAGGGTTGGTCGAACATCGACGTCGGGCGATGGAACTGCTGGCGCGTGGCCAGCAACATGCTCGCGAACAGCAGCAGGAAAGCCGCCTCGCCGAACGCCAGCCCCTTGAGCAGCGAGAAGACCAGGCTCGCGACGCAGAGGGCGAGCGCGAGCTTCCAGGCGCCGTCGCGTCGGTCGAGCAATCCGCGCGTGACGAACAGGAAGACGACGCCGATCAGGCTGCCGAAGAAATGCGACATCTCCACCACCCAGAGCGGTACGTGGAGTGAGAGGTCGGCGAGCCGGGAGTTGAAGGTCGGCGTCGCGCCGGAGACCAGCAACATGATCCCGGTCGCGAAGGCCATGACGCTCATGAAGGTCGGCGAGAGCCGGGCGGCCGCGCGCGCCAGGCGCTCGTCGCGGCTGACCCGTTCGCCGCCGACCGCGACCGCCACCTCGAAGGCGGAGAAGGCCGCCGCGGAAAGCACGAGCGGCAGCACGTAATAGATGAAGCGATAGGCGATCAGCGCCGCCGCGACGCTCTCCTCGGAGGCGTGGCCGCGGAAGGCCCACAGCACGATCGCCTCGAAAATGCCGGCGCCGGCGGGAATGTGGGTGATGGCGGCGAGCGCCGTGGCCGCCGAGAAGATCGCCGCGAAGGTGACGAAATTGATAGGCGTCGAAGGCAGCAGCGACCACAACGCGAGGACGGCGCCGAGCAGCCGGATCGAGGTCAGCGCGAGCTGGGCCGCCAGCATTGGCCGGCCCGGCGCGGGGATCGTGAGACTGCCGATGCGGATCGTCGCGGGCAAGCCGAAAGCCAGCACCCCGCCGACTGCCGCGAGGGCGGCGATCGAAACGCCCTCGATCAGCGCCGGCGGCCAGCCGAGCAGCGCGGCGGCCGGCCCAGCCTTCATGAGGCCGGCGAAGCCGCCGACGCCGGCGAGGCCGATCACGAAGCCGCCGGCGACAAAGGCGAGCAAGCGGGTGATATCGTCCGCCGACACGCCGACCGCGCCGTAGATCCGGTAGCGCACCGCGGCCGCCGTGAGGGCGCCGAAACCGACCGTATTGCCGAGCGCGCTGCCGCAGAAGCTGCCGATCAAGAGCGCGGGCGTCGTGACGCGGGCTCCGATATAGCGCAGCGCGCTGGCGTCACGCCCGACGAGCGCCGCGAAGCTCAGCGCGGTCCCGCCGAGCGCGCCGGCGACCGCCGAAAGGGGCAGGTGGCGCAGCGCATGGATCATCTCGCGATAGTCGAACTCGCGCACCGCATCGCTGAAGGCGACGATCAGCAGCCCGACCGAGAACAGAATCGCGAAGGACGCCAACAAGCGTTGCGCACGGGTCTGGGGGAAGTGCTTGGCCCCGCGTCCAAGTTCGAGCGCCGCCTCGCCGGGCTCGGCGCTTCGAGAGCGAAAAGAGACGGACGCAGTCACGCGGCGGTTGTCCACTTCCTTCTGGATCGGCTGCCGACCGAGCGGGGCCACAAGCCGTGCCGTCCGCAAGCTGCCGGGCGACGGCCCGAACAGAATCGGGGGCCGTCTACCGCACTGGCCAGACCATGATGGCGAAACATGGGCAAGGGGGCAAAGAATGACGGCCGACCCTTTGACATCGTAGACAACGAGGAACGCAACGCCCGGGGATTTGGTTTCGAAGAGAGACGGCGCTTTGGCGACAATCGCCGCCGGGCGGAGCCACCAGTCCGAATTCCGATTGATCTTCTCGCGCCGACGCAGAAATATTGGGGGCAAGCGGAGGGGAGACCGGATCGTCTCCATCGAGGGAGGACGTCATGCATCGCAACGAGCCGTTGGCGGTCTACGAATCCGCCGTCGTGGCGGAATGGGTCGATTACAACGGCCACATGAACGACGCGGCTTACGCGGTGGTGTTCAGCCGCTCGGTCGACGCGCTGATGGATCGCATCGGTCTCGACGCCGCCGCGCGCAAGGCGAGCGGCCACACGCTCTACACGATGCAGACGATGCTGCACTACTTCAAGGAAGCGCGCGAGGGTGACCCGCTGTTCGTCCTTTGTCGCCTGCTCGACCATGACGACAAACGCATCCGGGTCTGGCTCGAGATGAAGGCAGGCCACGAGGGGCCGCTTCTGGCCGCCAGCGAGCAACTGCTGCTTTCCATCGAGCAGCGCGCAGAGGGGACGCACGCGGCCCCATGGCGCGCCGAGACGAAAGCGGCGCTCGACGCGCTCGCCAAGGCGCACCGCGGCCTCCAAACGCCGCCGCAAGCGGGGCAGGGCGTCACAATGAACAAGAAGTAAGAGTATTCCCTGCGCCGGCCGAGCGGGAGCGCTATTGCATCCCCGGCAGCGTGCCCATGCCTTTGCACAGGATCGTCAGCATCACCTCGTCCGCGCCGCCCGCAATCGAGCCTAGGCGGAAGTCGCGGTAGGCGCGGCTCACCGACGTCTCCGACGTGAAACCCATGCCGCCCCAGAATTGCATGCAGGCGTCGGGCACTTCGCGTCCGAGCCGGCCGGCCTTCAATTTGGCCATGCTGGCGAGCTGGGTCATGTCTTGGCCGGCGATCATCGCCTCGGCGGCGCGATAGATCAGCGAACGCAGCAACTCGACCTCGGTCTGCAATTCCGCGAGGCGGAAATGCACGACCTGATTGTCGAGGATGCTGCGGCCGAACGCCTTGCGCTGGCGCGCATAGGCGATTGTGTCGGCGATGATGCGCTCGTGCGCCTTCAGGCACGAGGCGGCCGCCCATAGCCTCTCCTCCTGGAACTGCATCATCTGATAGGTGAACCCCTGTCCCTCCTCGCCGATGCGGTTGCGCTTGGGAACGCGCACTTCGTCGAAGAAAATCTGCGCGGTGTCCGAGGAATGCATCCCGATCTTGTCGATCCTGCGCGCCACCGTCACGCCTTTGCTCGTCATCGGCACGCAGATCAGCGATTTGTTGCGGTGTTTCGGGCCGTCGCTGGTATTGGCGAGCAGGCAAATCCAGTCGGCCTGCGCGCCGTTGGTGATCCACATCTTGCCGCCCGTGATCACGTAGTCGTCGCCGTCGGAGCGCGCCGTGGTCTTGATGGCGGCGACGTCCGATCCAGCGCCCGGCTCCGAGACGCCGACGCAGGCGACGACATCGCCCGCGATCGCCGGGGCGAGAAATTCGCGCCGCACCGCGTCCGAGCCGAAGCGGGCCAGCGCCGGCGTCGCCATGTCGGTGTGGACGCCAATCGCCATCGGCACGCCGCCGCAGGCAATCGCACCGAGTTCCTCCGCCATCATCACGGCGTAGGAATAGTCGAGCTCGAGGCCGCCGTATTCGCTCGGTTTGGTGAGGCCGAGAAAACCGAGCGCGCCGAGCTTCTTGAAGACCTCGTGCGCCGGAAAGGCCTGCGCTTGCTCCCATTCGTCGACGAACGGATTGATTTCGGCGGCGATGAACTTCTGCAGCGCGCGGCGCGCCTCCTCATGCTCGGGCGTGAACAGCATGGTCGTCTCCTCCGACGCCGGTCGCGCTTCACCCTTGGCGTGGGGAGACCGCCAACTCGGCGATCACGATAGACGGTCAGCGGCGCATCCGCGAGGCTGGCGGCCTGAACGCCCGCCTTTTTACTTCTGTCGCTTGTGCAGGCGGCCCTTCCAGCGCTGGCCCGGCTTCGGCTCGACGCCGCGCACGTAGCGATCGAGAATTCGGCGATGGCGCGCCTGCCGCGCTTCGAGACGTTCGGCCTGCGAGGACTCTGCAACCGGTTCGGGCCGCTTTTCGTTCACTGCGCGCGCCGCCAGGGCGTCGGCGAGCGCCCGGATGATCGCGCCCTCGCGCGGCGGCGCCGGTTGCGGCGCAACTTCGGCGGCCTTTTCCACTGTCGCGGTCCGGCGTCTTGCCGGGACTTTCTGATGCGGCGTGGCGACCGGCGCGACGAGTTCGGGCTCGGGATCCGGCGTCGGAGTTTCGATTTCGATCGGCTGCAGCACCGCTTCGAGTTTGCGCGGGCGCCTGCGCGGCGGCTCGGCAATCTCGATCGTCCCGACTGGCTCGATCTCGGCGAGGCTCGGCAGGATGCGGCCTGATGGGCGAAGCGGAGCGGGCGGCGGGACGGCCGGCTTGGTCTCTAGCTTGGGCTCCAGCTCCAGCACTAGCGGCGCCGCGACTGCTTCGGCCGCCGCCGCGGCGAATCTGGGGTCCTCGAGCCAGGATTTTGCTTGGCCATTCGTCGATCGTCGTTGCCGTCGGACCTCGACGACAAAATGGGGAGGCGGTCGCTTCATCAGAGCCTTCGACGTTCAGCGCCCAGTCGAATGATCATGAGGCAGGTGGAAAGTCGCACGCGAACTCAGGGCGCAAGTCTGAGCCAGCAGAAGGGCAAAGCGGCCAAAAAAGCAATATCGCATCAATTGACAATCGCGAGAGGTCACAGCCGCTAACCCGGCATTAACCCTATCCGAGGCTTAAGTGAGCCGATAAAAAAAGTGCGCCGCACAGGTCCCCGCGCATTCGAAACAATTGGGTTTTCTGGGGCCAATCGGCGTTGGGGACGCAGTCGCCGGCTCGGGCGCGCGCGGGGCGAGCCCAAGTTTCGGCCCATTTTCGGTGCAGACCCGCGGCCGAGCCACGGTCGCCAAACAAGATCAACGTTCCCCGCTGCGAGAGGTTCCCTCGACCATGAACGCCACCGACGCCGCCGCCGCGGCTGCCGCCGACCCGGAAACGACCCTGCTCTCGATGTTCTGGTCGGCGCATATCGTCGTCAAGATCGTCATGCTCGGGCTGCTCGGCTCTTCGTTTTGGAGCTGGACCATCATCGTCAACAAGACGCTGCTGTTCGCCCGGTTTCGCCGCGCGATGGACAGTTTCGAACAGGTGTTCTGGTCGGGTCAGTCGCTGGAGGAACTCTACGCCTCGCTGGCGCAGCGGCCGAATTCCGGCGCGGCGAGCCTCTTCGTCTCGGCGATGCGGGAATGGAAGCGCTCCTTCCAGAACGCCAGCGCCTCGTTCCGCGGCCTTCATGCGCGTCTCGACAAGGTGCTCGACGTTTCGATCGCCCGAGAGGTGGAACGGCTCGAATCCAATCTTCTGTTCCTCGCCACCGTCGCCTCCGCGGGCCCCTTCGTCGGGCTCTTCGGCACGGTCTGGGGCATCATGACCGCCTTCCGCTCGATCGCCGCCTCCAAGAACACCTCGCTCGCGGTGGTCGCGCCTGGCATCGCCGAGGCGCTGTTCGCCACCGCGATCGGCCTCTTCGCGGCGATCCCAGCGCTGATCGCCTACAACAAGCTGCAGGGCGACGTCGCGCGGGCGCAGGCGCGGATGGAGAGCTTCGCCGACGAGTTCTCTTCGATCCTGTCGCGGCAGATCGACCAGCACGTGGCCAACGACCGCGCGGCCTAAAGCCCGGGACAGTCTAAAGGGGGTAGCCTCATGGGAATGTCAGTCGGCGGAGCGCGCAAGAGCGGACGCGGCCGGCGCGGAGTGCCGCGCTACGGCGCCATGGCCGACATCAACATGACGCCGTTCATCGACGTCATGCTGGTGCTGCTCATCATCTTCATGGTCGCCGCGCCGCTGCTGACGAGCGGCGTCGCGGTCGATCTGCCGCAGGCGAAGGCCGGCCCGCTCAACGTCGACCAGAAGCCGATCGCCATCGCGCTCAACGATCAGGGGCAGGTGTTCCTGATGGACCAGCCGGTCGCCGACGCGGAACTTGTCGACAAGATGAAGGCGCTCGGCGGCGCGGCGGAGGACCAGCGGGTCTATCTGCGCGCCTCCAAGGCCGTGCCCTATGGGCGCGTCGCCGAGATCATGGGCCAGGTGACGACCGCGGGCTACAAGAAGGTGGCGCTCGTCACCCAGCCGGACAAGCAGTAGGGCGGGGTCTGGCTTGAGCGACCAGCCGTCGAAATCAGGACTGATCACTTCCGGCGCGCTGCACGGCGGGCTGCTGGCGTTCCTTGTCCTTGGCTTCGCACCCGCGCCCAAGTTCGACGACGCGACCGAGTCGATCCCGGTCACGACCGTCACGCAAACGCAGTTCAACGAGATCATGAACGGCGAGAAGGACGCCCAGCCGGTCAAGGAACCCCCTCCGCAGCCCACCCACGAGGCCGCGGCGCCGCCCCCGCCACCGTCCCCGCCTTTGCCGCCGACGCCGCCGCCGGAGGTCAAGACGGCCGAGGAGACGCCGCCTCCGCCGCCGGAGCAGACGCCGCCCCCGCCGCCTCCGAAGCCTGCGCCGCCAGAGGCCGCGCCGCCGCCCAAGCCGCTGGCGGACGACGCGCCGCCGACCCCCGCTCCCCCGCCCAAGCCTGCGGCGGAGCGACGCCGCCTGCGCCGCCGACGAGGCCCGTCGCGGAGGCCAAGCCCTCGCCGCCCGTGCGCCCGAAGGCGCGCCCGCCTGAGAAGCCGGAGAAGTTCAAGCCCGACCAGGTCGCCAAGCTGCTCGAGAAGGCGAAGCCGGACGAAGAGAGGCCGCAGAAGGCCTATGATCTGAAAGCGATCGCCAAGCTGATCGGCCAGAGCCTGAGTAAGCCGTCCCCCGAGCCGGCGAGCGCCGCGGCGACGCCGCAGGGCCTGCCGACCCAGCACGCGGCGCGCATGTCGCCTTCGCTATCCGCCGCGCTCGACGCTTGGCTCACCGACGCCTATCTCAGTTGCTGGACGCCGCCGCCGACGATGCCGGACGGGGATCCCTATGTTGCGCAGGTGCGCGTTTCCTTCAATGCCGACGGGACCCTCTCGGGCCAACCCGCCTTGCTGAACCCGCCGACCGATCCCGCTTGGCGGCCCCACGCGGAAAGCGCGGTGCGCGCGGTGCTCAAATGCAATCCCTTGCGCGTGCCGCCGCAATATCTTCCCTACTTCGAGCAATGGCGCACCAAGACCGTCCACTTCGATCCGCAGAGCGCGCTCGGATGAGACGGGGGACGGTCGCGACTTTTCTCTTACCCAGTGGGAGAGGGCGGCGGATGGGTCGCCCGACGCTCGCCATCGGCGAGCGGGAAACCCTCAAACAACATCAATTCGAAACAGCGAGACTGAGCCGTCATGATGATCGATAAGGCATTTCTCCGCCTCGCCGCCGCGCTCTTCGCCGTCGGCCTGGCCACGTCCGCCGAGGCGGCGGGCGACGTCTACGTCCATGCGGGCGCCAATTTCACTCCGGTCACCATCGCGGTGACGCCGTTCGCGGGCGACGAGACCGGATCGAAGTTGGGCGCCGTGCTGGTCAACGATTTCGCCCATTCGATCTTCCTGACGCCGCTCAATCCGACGAGCTTTCCCGAGAACATCACCAATCCCGACGCGCGGCCGAACATCGACGCCTGGAAGACGGTCAACGCGCAGTTCGTGCTCACGGGGCGCGTATCGAGCGCGGGCGGACGCATCTCGGCGCAATTCCGCCTGTGGGACACCGCGACGGGCCAGCAGGTCGCCGGCCAGCAATATACGACCGATCAGGCGAACGGGCGCCGCGTCGCCCATCTCATCGCCGACGCGACCTTCTCGCGCATCACCGGCGAGAAGGGCTTCTTCGATTCGCGCGTCGTGTTCGTCGACGAGACCGGCTCGAAGGAGAAGCGCCGCAAGCGGCTCGCCGTGATGGACATGGACGGCGCCAATGTGAGGTACCTCACGACCGGCGAAAAGCTGGCTGTGACGCCGCAATTCTCGCCCTCGGCGCAGCAGGTGGCGTTCATGTGGTTCGGCGAATCCGATCCGAAGGTGACGTTGCTCAATCTCGAGAACGGCCAGCGCCAGGTGGCGGGCAATTTCCCGGGGATGACCTTCGCGCCGCGCTTTTCGCCCGACGGCCAGCGGATCGTCATGTCGCTGTCGGAGGGCTCGGCCGCGCACCTCTACACGATGGACATCGCAAGCCATGCGACGACCCGGCTGACCGACGACTCCGGCATCGACACCTCTCCCTGCTACTCCCCCGACGGTTCGCAGATCGTCTTCGAATCCGATCGCGGCGGCACGCAGCAGATCTACGTGATGAGCGCGAGCGGCGGCCCGGCCACGCGCATTTCGTTCGGCGACGGGCGCTATTCGACGCCGGTGTGGTCGCCGCGCGGCGATCTCATCGCCTTCACCCGCCAGAAGGACGGCCAGTTCGGCATCGGCGTGATGAAGCCGGACGGCACGGGCGAGCGCATCATCACCGAGGGCTATCACAACGAGGGCCCGACGTTCTCGCCCAACGGGCTGTTCCTAATGTTCTTCCGCGACCCGGGCGGCGAGACAGGCGCCAAGATCTACATGGCCGACATCTTCGGCCACGGCGAATTCGTCGTGCCGACGCCCGACTATGCGAGCGACCCGTCGTGGGGGCCGTTGATGAAGTGAAGGCGTCGCCCTTCGCGTAAGGAGCGCCGCTTCGGGCCCGCTCCTTGCTCCTCTATTCGGGCGAACCGCTCTGACGGCGCCGGTTTGTCCGCTTTCCCTACGCCAAAAAAACGGCGCAATATAAGGCCAGCGTCCCATTGCTACGGGGGTCGAGCGACGAGGTTATCGATCTGCGGCGTCGTATGCACGAACCGTATCGTGGTGGGGCCGGATAGGCTCCGACGCTGAGGCTTCAAACAAAATCGACGACCAGCGGCGCAGCAAAGCGATGCCTGCGCCCACGACGATTTCGGGAGGCCGCAATGCCGAGCAGAAGAGACGTGGTTGCGTTCGTCGCGATCGCAGTCGTCGTCGGCGGCGTCGCGGCCGCGTTTGGCGCAATCTCGATGATCGACGTCGTGCAGGCGTCCAAGCGCGTTGTGTCCAACGGGCCGATCGTGGGGGAACCGGTCGATTGGGAGTTGAACTTTCAGTGGCCGCACGCCGATTTGCAGCGGGGATTGTACAACTTCCATAACTTCCTTTTGGGGATCGATTTGGCGATCTGCTCGCTGGTCGCGACGCTGTTGCTCTTCGTCGCCTGGCGGTACCGCGCAACCCGCAATCCGGTTCCCAGCACAGTCACCCACAACACCGTTCTCGAGGTTTTCTGGACGGTCGCGCCGGTTCTGGTGCTGGTTGCGATCAGTATTCCGTCGTTCCGGCTTCTCGATCTCGTCAACATCCCGCCGCCGGCGGGTCTGGTCCTCAAAGTCACCGGCCATCAATGGTACTGGGAGTACGCCTATCCGCAGAATGGCGGGGTCGACATCTCCAGCCTCATCGTGCCCGAGGACAAGCTGCCGCCGACGCAACCGGGTCAGCGGCTGCTGGCGGTCGACAATGACGCAGTGGTGCCGGTGGATACGGACATCCTGGTGCAGATTACCGGAGCCGACGTCATACATTCCTTCATGGTTCCCTCGATCGGCGTGCAGAAATACGCCATTCCCGGTCGGTTGAACGAGACGTGGACCCGCATTGAGCGCGAGGGCGTCTATTACGGGCAATGCTCACAAATCTGCGGCGTCAATCACGCCTTCATGCCAATCGCGATCCGCGTCGTGTCGAAGCAAGCGTTTCGAGATTGGATTGAAAAGGAGCGGGGCCAAACGTCGTCGCGCGGCGACACGCGCGAGGCCTCCGCCCGGCAAACGGCGGAGGGTCGGCCATGACGGACGAACCGCTTGAGACCCATGCTCACCCGCCGGCGGGTTTTGCTCGGCGATGGCTCGCAGCGACCAATCACAAAGACATTGGACGCCTCTATCTGATGTCTGCGACGGTCGCGGGCGTCATCGCGGTAGGCTTGTCGATCCTGATGCGCATCGAACTGCAATCGCCCGGCGCGCATTTCTTGCGCGATGCGGCGGGCAATCCCGACGGCCAGCTTTACAACGTCATCGTCACTGCTCACGGCCTGCTGATGATGTTCTTCGTGATCATTCCCGCGATGTTCGGGGGCTTCGGAAATTTCTTCGTGCCGTTGCTGATCGGCGCGCCGGACATGGCCTTTCCGCGCCTCAACAATCTCAGCTTCTGGATGTTCGTCGCCGGGTTCACGATGCTGATGTCGTCCTTGTTCGTCGGCGGAGGTCCGGGAACGGGATGGACGCTCTATCCGCCGCTCTCGGGGCCTGTCGGACACCCCGGACCGGCGGTCGACATGGCGATCTTGTCGCTCCACATGTCGGGCTCGTCGTCGATCCTCGCGTCGATCAACTTCATCGCAACGATCCTCAACATGCGCGCGCCCGGCATGTCGATGCATCGCATTCCCCTGTTCGTGTGGGCGATCCTCGTCACTGCGTTTCTGATGATCCTGTCGTTGCCGGTGCTAGCCGGCGCCCTCACGATGCTGCTGACCGACCGCAACTTCGCGACCACTTTTTTCGACCCGAGCGGCGGCGGCGATCCGCTCTTGTTCCAGCATCTGTTCTGGTTCTTCGGTCACCCCGAAGTCTACATGATGATCCTGCCCGCCTTCGGCGTGATCAGCCAGGTCGTCGCGACCTTCAGCCGCAAAGCGATCTTCGGCTACCTCGGCATGGTCTACGCGCTCGTCGCGATCGGGGCGATTGGGTTCATCGTTTGGGCGCACCACATGTTCGTCACAGGGATCAACCTCCCTGCGCAGCAGTACTTCTCGTTTGCGACCATGGTGATCGCCGTGCCGACCGGCATCAAAGTGTTCTCGTGGATCGCAACGATGTGGGGCGGATCGATCGATTTCAAAACGCCGATGCTATGGGCGTTGGGCTTTATCTTCGTATTCACCGTCGGAGGCGTGACGGGCGTCAACCTCGCTTCGGCAAGCTTCGACGTGATCGCGCACAACACCTACTACGTCGTCGCACATTTTCATTACGTGATGTCGCTCGGCGCCGCCTTCGGTCTCTTTGCCGGTCTTTATTATTGGATCGGGAAGATGACCGGGCGGCAATATCCGGAATGGGCGGGCAAGCTCCATTTTTGGGCCACCTTCGTGAGCGTCAACCTGACCTTCTTCCCGATGCACATGCTGGGCGCCGCGGGCATGCCGAGGCGCGTCCTCGACTATCCCGACGCCTTCGCCGGCTGGAATTTCCTGGTTTCGATTGGCGCTTATCTCGGCGCTGCATCGTTCGTGTTCGGCCTCGGCGTATTCGCCTATACGTTATTCGCCGGCCGCCGCGTGACCGAGGACAATTATTGGGGCGCCGGCGCGACTTCGCTCGAGTGGACGGTGCCGACGCCCGCGCCGTTGCATACGTTCAGCACGCTGCCGATCGTGCGCTGACGCGCGTCCTGCCGTCTGTCTCTTGCCTTCCGCCGCCGACCGGGGTCTCATGGCGCCTCACCCGACGGGGCCTTCGCGATGCCGATGTCGATCGGCTTCATTTTCATGGCGACGCTGCGGGACCGCACAGTCCCGCAGGCGCGTTCGCTGATCGACGAGGCGCTGGCGCTCGGGGTCGGCAATATCGGCTTCAAGGACGTCGGGTTGCCGCGCGACGCGCTCAAGGAACTCGCGAGAGCGATCAAGGCCGGCGGGGCCCGCGCGTTCTTCGAGGTCGTCTCGCTCGACCGGGAGAGCGAACTCGCCTCCGCGGTTGCGGCGGCCGATCTCGGCGTCGATTGGCTGCTCGGCGGCGTGCGTGCCGCTGAGGTCGCGCCGATCGCCAAGGGCGCCGGCCTGAGCTACGCGCCATTCCCGGGCACTGTCGTCGGGCATCCCAGCGTTTTGCAGGGCGATATCGGCGACATCGCCGAGAGCGGGCGGGCGCTCTGCGCGATCGAAGGCGTGGCGGGGCTCGACCTGCTCGCCTATCGGCGGATAGGCGACGTCGCGGCGCTGATGCGCGCCGTCACCGGCGCGGTCGACAAGCCGGTGATCGTCGCCGGCTCGATCGACGGCCCGGCTCGCGTCGCCGCCGTAGCGGCGAGCGGGGCGGCGGGCTTCACCATCGGCTCGGCGGCGATCGACGGCGTCTTCCCGGCGCCGTCACGCGACTTCGCCGCGCAAATCCGCGCAATCCAGCAGGCGGTCGCTTCGGATTAAACTCCGTCTCCCCCACGAACGCATGCGATTGTCGGGCGCTGCGGGGAGAAGGGATTCCGCGCGACCGCTCTGGCCTCGCGCGGCCGCACGGTCGCGGGCGCCATTTCAGTCCGTCTGGCCGCTCGCGGCGACGAGCTTGTCGTAATATTTGAGTACGATGTCGATGTTGGCGGGAAATTTGAGCGGCTGGACGGCTTTCAGCGCCCCGGTCATTTCCGCCAGCGCCGCCTTCTTGTCGCTCGGCGCCATGGATTTGTCCGTTTGGACCTCGGCGATCTGCTTCTTCAACACGACGTCGGCGCCGACGTATTTGCGGGTCTGCGGGTCGATGCCGTCGACCACCATGCCGATGTTCGCGTCGACGACCCCATATTGGTCGAGCGAAGCGAATTTGTACTTCTTGGCGATGGAGTCGAGCTGGGCCTCGACTTTCGGATCGGGTTTGTCCGACGCGCCGTCCTGTTTCGTGGTCAGCGCCGCCATTTCGCTTTCCGCGGCGAGGTAGGCCTGAACCTGCGTGTCGGTCAGCGCAATCTGTGGCGGCGCTTCGTCCTGCTGGGTCTGAGCGAGGACGGGGAGCGGCGCGGCGAAGGCCGTCAATGGAGCGAGAACGGCGAAGCGCAGAGCGAAGGCGAGCGAACGGGCGATCTGGACCATAGGCTTCTCCGATGTTGGCGCGGCGAGCCGCGGCTCCCTCGAATTAGGCCATCCGCCGAGGATTGGCGACTCCCCTCTTATTGTAGACCGGCCAGAGATTCGAGAAAATGGCCACGCTTTAACCTCGCTGAGCAGCCGGCGCGGACCTGCGCCCCGGCGCCCGCAGAGCAAAAGCCTTCGAGAGGCCGAAGATCGTCGTCAGCGTCGCGAGATAGATTACCACCTGCAGCTCCGAGGGTTGGTCGGCGTAGCCGACTAAGGTGTGGAGGACGCGGCCGAAAAGGCTCGTGTCGGAAAGGACGCCCGAAGTATCCCACGCGGTTTGGCTCAAGATCGAGACGATGCCGGCCTGCTGGAGGAAATTCACCGCCTGCGAGGCAAGACCCGCGGCGAGCAACGTGATGAGCGCGCTCGTCGTCGTGAACAGATGGCGTGTCGGGATCGTCACCAAGCCGAAATAGGTGACCGCGCTCACCGCGGCGCCGGCGACGAGGCCGAGCAGCGAGCCGATGAGGAGGTCGTTCGAGGTCGTGCCGCCGGCGGCGACGAGGCCGTAGAGGAACAGCGCGATCTCGGAACCCTCGCGCATCACCGCGACGGCGACGACGACCGCCAGGGCCGCGAGCGAGCGCCTGCCGCTGCTCACCTCCTGGCCGAGCTTGCGTGCTTCGGCGGCGAGCTCGCGCCCGTGGCTCGCCATCCAGATGTTGTGCCAGGCCAGCATGCAGACGGCGAGCGAGAGGATCGCGGCGTTGAACAATTCCTGTCCGACGCCGTTGAGCGCGTTGGCGATGGCGCCGGCGAAGGCTGCGACCAGCGACGCGCCGAGGACGCCCGCCAGCACGCCCACGACCGCCATCAACCGGCTGCCGGGCGTCCCCTTCGTGACCGCCATCACGATGCCGACGATGATGCCGGCCTCGATGACCTCACGAAAAACGATAATCAGCGCGCCGAGCATGGCTCACCCTTTCTTTTCATTGGACGACGAGGAAGCCCACCGTCGTCTCTTCATGATAGTCGTCAAAGAAGCGATAACGGCCGGGCGCCAACGCGCGGACCCTCACCGTGACCGTGCCGCCGCCAGGAACGACCTTCTCGACGCGCAGCGTTTTGCTCTCGAATTCCGCCGGCGTTCCGTCGCGATTGGACACTTCGAACATCACCGGCTTGCCCGCGGGAGCGGTCGGCTCCGCCGGATCGAAATGATGGCCCTTGATCGAGATCGCGATATGCGTCTGGTCATCGGCGAGCGCCGGCGTCGTCGCCGCGCTCGCCAGCGCGATCGCCAATCCGAGGGCGGACAGATACAGTCTATGTTTCATTGTACTCCTCCATCGTAGACCCGGTCGCGTCGTAGCGGCGGCCTTCAGGTTTCAGCGCCTCATTGCGAGATGATCACGCCCTGCGCGGTGTCAGCGTGAAAATCCCCGAAGAACGGAAAGCGGCCCGGTCCGAGCGGGCGGATCCGCACCTTCCCTTCGCCGCCCGCCGGGATCACCTTCTCGATCGCCGGAGCGTGCATCTCGAATTCGTCCGCAGCGTCGTCGAGGTTTTTGACGCTGATGAAGAAGGCTTGGCCGGCGGGCACATGGAGCTCCACCGGCGTGAAGCGATGCTGGCTGAGGGTCAGCGTATAGGTGGCGAGGTCCTCGGCGCGCGCGACGGCGCCGAGAGGGAGCCCGAATGTCGCCACGCAGGCGAGGGCGCGCATCATTATGTTCACTTGCGTCGAATATCCTTTTTATGAGGCCGTCTCGAACAGCCGCTGGCCGACGTATTCGCCTTTGACGGCGCCACGCGGCAGCGCGAAATGTCCGCCGCCGACATTGGTGACGAACTGGTTCAACATGTCGAAGCGCGCCAGCTTGTCGTTGATCTTCACGAAGCCCTTGGCGAGGTCGCGCTGGTGGCAGATGAAGATCAATCCGGCGTCGAACTCCATGCCCTGTTTCCAGGGCGGCCAGCGTTCAGCGGTGATGTTGGCCCCATCGTTGTAGGAATAGGAGCGGCGCAGGATTTTCGTCCCCTCGAGCGACATCTGTCGCGCGAGGCGGACATGCGCGTTCTCTGGGATGAGCGGATCGCCGTCGGCGTTCTTGGCGTCGAGGTCGACCGGATCGAATTCAGCCTTGCCACCGAGCGGCGCGCCCGAAAGCTTCTCGCGTCCGAAGGTCTGCTCCTGAAAGGAGACCTTCATGCGATCCCAATGCTCGAGCGCAATGCGCGCCCGCCGCACGACCATGTAGGTTCCCCCGCGCATCCAGGCCGGCGCTTCGTCACCGGCCCAGACGACCGCGTCCATTTCCTTCGCGTCGTCGACTGAGGGATTGTCGGTGCCGTCCTTGAACCCCATGAGGTTGCGCGGCGTCTTGCTGGGGCCGTAGTCGGACACGAATCCCGACTGGACCCAGCGAATGTTGGCTACGCCGTAAGCAATGCGCGCGAGCTGGCGCGCCGCGTGGAAGGCGACCTGAGGGTTGTCGGCGCAAAGCTGCACGAGGAGATCGCCGCCCGTTCGCGCCGCGACAAGCTGGTCGCCGGGGAAATGCGGCAGATCGATGAAGGCGGCCGGCCGTTGGGTCTTGAGCCCGTAGCGGTCGACACCATCCTTCTCGAACAGGCCGAGCCCGAAGCCGAAGGTGATCGAGAGACGCGCGGGCGAGAGGCCCAGGACGTCTGAGGGATCAGCCCGGGTCTGCGGGTCTCCGTCGCCGGGAATTTCCACCGGCTTTCCCTCGCTCAGCGCCGCCGCCGCGTCCGTCCAGCGGCGCAGCAACGTTTGGACGTCGGCGCGCTTGGCCGTCGTAAGGTCGAAGACGGCGAGATAGGTGTGAGACTGACACGCCGTCGTGACGCCCGCTTGATGCTCGCCCCAGAAAGGCGTGACGTCGCTCGTCGTCTCAGCGCTTTCGGTCGCTTCGAGAGCGCGAGCTGCAGCCGGCGCCGTGTTGAACCCCGCGAAGGCGGCAAGGCCCGCCGTCGCGTTGAGAAAGCCGCGGCGCGTGGCTTGCGGTTTGTTATCTGGGGTCATCATGGCGTGGCCTTGGCGAGCATGTTGACGTCGTCCTCGACGTAGTAGAAGCCGCCGCCGGGAGCCATCGCGAGGCCGAAGAGATCGCCGTTGCCGGGAGGCGACTGGGCTTGGTTCGAGTTCGACCCATTGCGCCGAGAGCTGCTTGCCGGAAGCCGGATCGAACTCGACCACCTGCCCGTTCTTGGCGTTGGTGGCGAGGATGTGGCCGTTGGCGGTCGCTGCGAGCGCGAGCGGGCGCTGCAGCAAGCCGCCCTTGGTGACGGGGCTGCCCGGGCCGGCGCTGCCGGTTCGCGTCATCGCGTCGGGAATCGCCACGATGCGGTTGGCGACCGAGTCCGACACATAGAGCGTCGAGCCGATGAGGGCCAAGCCTGTCGGGCCGACGAGGAAGACGTCTTTGTCCGCCTGCTCGCTCAAGCCGCTGGCGATCACCGTCTGGCTTGTCACCTTCGGCGGCCCGCTCGCCGGGATGGCGAGTTGGATGCGCAGGACGGTCGCCTTGTTGACGACGAAAGGCATGCCGGTTGCGGAGTCGATCTTGTCGGGACCGGGAACGTCGAAGCCGGACATGCTGACGAACAGCGTCGCCTTCGATCCGTTGTCGACCACCGCCATATTGCCCCAGGGGCCGCTGACATGCGCGCCGGACCAGACCGTCGCGAGTTGACCGTTCGAGTCGAAGACCAACAGGCAGCCGTGGCCGAGCGTGGAGGTCGTGCCATTGGTGCTCGGCGTGCTGCCGACGATCACCCAGCCGCTGCTCAGCATCGTCATCGCCGTGCTGAGGCCGATGCCGCCGGGGCATTGCGGCAGGTTCTGCGGAAGCTTGGCGAAAAGCCTGACCGATCGCGTCGCCGGATTGACGTCGATGATCGTGCCGCCGGTGCCCTGGAGGTTCGACTGGTTGTTGAAATTGTCGACGAGCACATCGCCCTTCTGGATCTTGCCCGACGTCGTCGGCGCGACGACGACAGCGTAGGGGTTGAGGTCGCCGTTGTCGGTGATCGTCGAGGCCACCGTCGTGTGATGGCGCAGGCCCGCGAGAACGCCTTCGGCTTGCGAAGGCGTTGCGCCGAGCAGCAAGGCCGCCGCGGCGCAGCCGAGCGCGCCCAAGCCGCCAATACGTCGGAAGTTCAACATGTCGTTAGCCCCTTCGTTAAACGTGGGTGGGCGGCGCGGAAGCCGCCCACAGGCTTAAAAGGTGATGTTGGTGCGCGCGCCGAAAACCAGCTCGTTCTTGACCTTTTGGTCGGGGTCGTACGGATTGACGATGCCCCCGCCGGGGTTGAGGACGTATTGGATGTCAGGCTGGATCTGCCACCACGGCATGACTTGATACTGATACGTCGCCTCGAACACCGTCTCGTTGTGGCGGACCGCGTTGAAGACTCCGGGATTGTAGAGCCCGGTGTCCTGGTCGAAGCCCGTGGCGGCGCTGCTGACTTGAGCGAAGTTCACGCCGATGCCGGCGGTGTCGTCGTCCCGCCGGAGGAACGGCTCGTGCATCGTCAAACCCGCGCTTAGGCTGAAGGCGATGAGGTTGCGGTCCTGCAGTGGCGAGAACATCGGGCGCAGAAACGCGTTGATGGTGCGATCGGGTTCGCTGCTCGAGCGCCAGAGCATCTGGTCCGCGACTGCGTAGAACGCATAGTCGCCGCGGTGGCTGGCGGGGATTCCTGTGCTCAGGGGACTGGCGAGCGGCGTTCCGGTATTGTCGTAACGCAGATCCGCGAACGACTCGCTGTCGTACCAGGCGCCGATCTTGTAGGTCAGCGCGAGCGGATCCGGCTTGTCTGGATCGACCAGCGCGCCGGGCCCGGGATAGACGAACTGCAGTTCGGCGATCGCCAGCACGCCGCCATTGAGCGGAAAGCTCGTGCCGTAAGGATCCAGTTTCTGCGGATCGCCGTTGTTGCTCGGGGCTGGAGAGCCGTTGTAGACGCCGGCGAGCACCGTAACATTGTCGGTCAGGTGCGCCCGCGCGCGCACGCCGAGCGCGGAGAGCGGGTAGGCGGGGCCGCCGCCGGGCATGTCGGCGGAGGGCAGCATCGGCCAGCCGAACATGGTGTTGACGAAATAGCCGGAGTTCTGGCTGACCATGAATTCCTGGTCGATGCTCTGCTGGCCGATCTTCACGTCGAACGTGTCGCCGAACTTCTGCTGATACCAGAGCTCCCACAGTCGGGTCGCGCGATCGGCCTCGATGCCGCTCGCGGTTTGCAGAGTGCCGAGATTCGAGGCGCTCAGATTGCCGCCGTGGATCTGCAGCGCGCTCGCATTGAACAGGCCGCCGTTGAGGCCGAAAGCGCGCTGCGTGTCCACCTGCAGCGTCGCGGTGGTCAGGCCGTTGTATTCGAATCCGCGCTGGAAGCCGCCGGTGACGTTGCCGAGCACCTCGCTATTCTCGACGATGTTCAGCGACGCACCATATTTGGCGAGCATGGGCCTGAGGCCCCACATGTCGCCCAACAGACTGGAACTGCGCGAAGCGGTGCTCAGGAAGCCGAATGGCCCTGCCGGACCGGACGCTGCGGCAGGGGGGGCGGTTGCGGCGATCGGCGCCGTCGCGGTAGCCTGGGCGGCGGTCTGCGCCGTTGCGCCCGGAGTTGCGGGAGCGGCGGCCGGAGCTGCGGCAGTAGCGGCCGGAGCCGCCGACGCGCCGATCGGCGTCTCGATGAAATCTCCAGACGTATCCGGATTGGCGTTGGCGTCTTGCTTGGCGGCGTCCGGGGCAGCCGGCGCGGCGCTCTGGGCTCTCGCTCCCGTTGAGAGGAAAACGGCGCAGGCGCTGGCAAAAAGCACAGGCCCGCACTGCCGCGCCCACAGGCGCGGAGACTTATTGTGGTTCATAACGTCCTCGCTAACGCGCGGGGGCAAGGCCCGCTGTCGCAGGAACTGGGGTAGAGAAGAAAAATTGCGGACGCAACGAAGATTCCTTTTTTTGGACATTTTCTAAACAGTGCCATCGCTGTTTAGATTTGTTCAAAACTGATGCGCCGCTTGGTTATGCTGTGTCATCGAAATGTAAAGACAACGAAACGGTGACGTATACCGGGAGGCGCGTCGGTTGGGCAAATATCGTTGAAGTTGTGCCGCCGATCCGGGAGCCGCGGCGACGCGTGCGGCGCGGCCGGCGGCGCCCCGCGACCGCGCCCTCAAACCGCGGGCCGTCCGGGTCGCGGCGCGGGTTGCTCATGACGCTTTTATGACGGCGCGAGAAAAATTGCCGCGGAGCGAAAAAATCTCTTGCGTTCAGGAACGATTCGCACAAATAACGAAACGCCCAATACGCACGTGCCTGTGGTCGTGTGTCGGTCGGCGGGGATCTGGACAAGAGGCCAGTCAACCGCCCCTAGACAGACCGGCAGCCGGAGGCAAACCGGCGCACCCCGCCAAACGGGGGACGCGACTTGAAGCAACGACGGACCGGGCTTTTTCGTCTCTGTCGGCCCTCCAAAGGTCGGCTTACCGAAGAGGCTTGTCTATCTTGCCGGGTGTGCGGAAGGGTCATCCCCCTCCAAACGATGGCTGTGGATTTCGCTGACGGGGCATTTCCCGCGGCGTAGACACGGCCACGGCGCAGCATCTGACCCTCGCCGGGTCGGCTGAACGGCTCTCCGCCGTTTCGCCGGTCGCGAGCGGTCGCGGCGGCGGGTCAACGCCGGGCTTCGCGTCTCCATCGCGCGGGGCTCGGACGCATCGCCTCCGATCCCTTTTTCGCCTAGCGCGGCGCAAGCCGCGCGACGGAGGATGCCGCTATGACCGACCGCATCAAAGAATTCCTTGCCCGCATCAAGGAGGATGGCCCGCGTCTCGTCGTCGATCTTGACGTCGTGCGTGAAAACTATCTCGGCTTCGCCAAGGCGCTGCCGGACACGCGCGTCTTCTACGCCGTCAAGGCCAATCCCGCGCCCGAGATCCTCAATCTCCTGGCGCGCCTGGGCTCCTGCTTCGACACGGCTTCGATCGTCGAGATCGAGCAGGCGATCACGGCCGGCGCGACGCCCGACCGCATCAGCTACGGCAACACCATCAAGAAAGAGACGGACATCGCGCGCGCTTTCGCTATGGGCGTTCGCCTGTTCGCGGTGGACTGCGAGGCCGAGGTCGAGAAGATCGCACGCGCCGCTCCGGGATCGAAGGTGTTCTGCCGCATTTTGTGCGGCGGCGACGGCGCGGAATGGCCGCTGTCGCGCAAGTTCGGCTGCGCGCCGGAGATGGCGGCCAAGGTGCTCGAGCACGCGCATCGTCTCGGCCTGGTGGCTTATGGCCTGTCGTTCCATGTCGGATCGCAGCAGCGCAACCCACGCATGTGGGACGGCGCGCTGAAGGCTTCCGCGACGGTGTTCAAGGACCTCGCCGAGCGCGGCATCCAGCTCGCGATGATCAACCTCGGCGGCGGTTTTCCGACCCGCTATCTCAAGCCGATCCCCGGCGTGCGCACTTACGCGCAGACGATCTTCCGCGCGCTGCGCCGCCACTTCGGCAATTGCATTCCGGAAACGATCATCGAGCCGGGCCGCGGCATGGTCGGCAACGCCGGCGTGATCGAGGCCGAAGTCGTGCTCATCTCGCGCAAGTCCGAGGACGATCCGCAGCGCTGGGTCTATCTCGACATCGGCAAGTTCAACGGCCTCGCCGAGACGATGGACGAGATGATCCGCTATCCCATCCGCACGGACCGCGACGAGGAGGCGATGTCGCCTTGCGTCATCGCAGGCCCGACCTGCGATTCGGTCGACGTGCTCTACGAGAAGCAGCCGTATCTGTTGCCTATCAGTCTCGAGATCGGCGCAAAGGTGCTGATCGAGGGAACGGGGGCCTATACGACGACCTACTCCGCCGTCGGCTTCAACGGCTTTCCGCCGCTGAAGTCGTACGTGATCTGAAAGCTGATCCACCCGTCCCGTCCGCCCTCCGCAGCCAGCGACGCCCAGCGCCGCGAGGCGCCTGCCTGCTTCACCCCTTGGAGGGGCCGATGACCGCTCATATCGATCTTGCCGCGCTCGACGCGGCGACCCCGCTGCCGGACAACCTCGCGATCCGCGCCGAGCGGCCCGAGGATTTGCCGGCCCGCGAGGCGCTGCTCGACGAGGCCTTCGGCCCGGCGCGCTTTAAGAAGACGAGCGAGCGCCTTCGAGCCGGCCGTCTGCCCGCGCACGGGCTTGCGCTCGTCGCCGAGGACGGCGAGGCGCTGATCGGCACGGTCCGTCTTTGGTCGGTTCGCGCCGGCGGCGTCGATGCGCTGTTGCTGGGGCCGCTCGCCGTGGCGCGATCGCACCGCTGCCTCGGGGTCGGCGCGCGGTTGATGCGCGAGGCGACTGTCCGCGCGGCGGCGAACGGTTATCGCGCAATCCTGCTGGTGGGCGACGCGCCCTATTATGCGCGCTTTGGCTTCTCCGCCGCGCTCACCGCCGGTCTTGCGCTGCCGGGGCCTGTGGAGCGCGCGCGCTTCCTCGCGCTGGAGCTCTCGCCCGGCTCGCTCAGCGACGCTGAGGGGGTGGTCGTTGCGACAGGAGCGCGCGCCGGCGGGAATATGCTTGGCTTCAGCGCGGCCCTTGCGGGCATTACGCGGGCGCGTGACAAGCGGGGGTAGGGCGGTCCGAGAAGGTCCAATTCGCGGCCCAGGCGTTGCCGCGAACGTTCGAATTGGGCGACGAGGCGCTTCGCTCGCTTCGCGGCATTGTGCCGGCGCGCCGCCACGATGCGATCTCGCGGGCTTGAGGGAAACAAAGGCGGCAAGCCTCCAGCGGGCCAAAAGGCGGCTTGCCATCGCCGCATCGGCGTGAAATTTCCATATCGACTGGGCGACGGATGGCTTCAGCCAGGCGTCGCCGCGCAAATGGAGCCCGCGGATGGCCTTCTGGTTGGACATTGCCGCCTTCGCCCTCAAGGCGTTTCTGATCGTCGCGGCGGCCGGGGCGCTCGTCGCGCTGCTCCTGCGTTTGACGCGCGGCGACCAGCCCCGGTCGGCGGACATAAAGGTCCGCGCGCTCGACGAGCGCTACGACGCCATGCGCGACGTCCTGAACGCGCAGATCCTCGACAAGAAAGCGCGCAAGGCCTTCGCCGCGGCGCGCAAGAAGGCGGTCAAGGAAGCCGCCAAAGCGCGTGCTGCGGGAAAACGGGTCTTCGTCCTCGCCTTCAAGGGCGACATGCGCGCCCATGCGGTCCGGCGGCTCGGCGCCGAGATCGACGCCGTGATCACCGCGGCGCGGCCCGAGTTCGACGAGGTCGTGCTGCGCATCGAAAGCCCGGGCGGGACGGTGACCGGCTATGGGCTCGCGGCCGCGCAAGTGATGCGGCTGCGCGAGCGCAAGATCCGCGTGACGGCGTCGGTCGACCAGGTCGCAGCCAGCGGCGGCTATCTGATGGCCTGCGCCGCCGACACGATCGTCGCAGCGCCTTTCGCGATGATCGGCAGCATCGGCGTCGTCGCCCAGGTGCCCAACCTCAATCGGCTGCTCAAGCGCAACGACATCGACTTCGAGGAGATGACGGCTGGGGAGTTCAAGCGCAGCGTCTCGATGCTGGGCGAGATCACGCCGGCCGGGCGCGAGCATTTCCGCGGCAAGCTCGATGCGACCCACGAGGCCTTCAAAACGTTTGTCGCGCAGCGCCGGCCGAACCTCGACATCGCCAAGGTCGCCAACGGCGACGTGTGGCTCGCGACCGAGGCGCTCGATCTGGGTCTCGTCGACGCCCTGTCGACCGGGGACGAACTGCTGTTTCGCGCGCGCGCCGATGCGCGCTTGTTCGAAGTCGTCGCCGAAGAGCGCAAGAACCTATTGCGGCAATTGCTCGGCGGATTGGGCTTCGCGGCCCGGCTCGCCTGGGCGCGATTCGCCGCCGAGGCCGTGTGAAACGATCGTAGCGGAACGATCGATTTACCTAACGCGAAGTTGCGGTCGACCGGCTACGACGGCCAAGGGATAATTAACAGACGCTCCCTAGCATGCCTCCCGAGGGTGCGGGGAAGTTGCGTAATGGCGTCGATCAGAGGGATGTCGGGAGGTCTCCGGTTCATTGGGGTCGCCGTCCTATTCGCCGCCATCGCCACAGCCATGGTCGGCTACGCCGTATGGGAGCTTCGCGCCGACGCCGTTGCGATCGCGACTGACCACGTCAGCGACATGGCGACGATCTTCTCCGAGGATGTCGAGGATACGGCGGCCACCATCGACCTCACCTTGCGGGACGCTATCGACGTCGCTTCGAGCGTCACCCAGGGTGGCCCGATCACGGAGCAGAACGCTGAGATTCTCAGAGGCGCCCTCGCCTCGCGCCGTCTCGCGATTGGCCGCGCCGATGTGATCGCGGTCGCGAACGCGGCCGGCGACATCGTCGCTGTCGCCAATGACCGACCGCATTTCCCCGCGAGCGTCGCCGACCGTGAATATTTCACGCGCTTGCGTGACGATCGTTCCATCGGTCTCTTGGTAAGTCGGCCGTTGGTCAGCCGAGCGAGCGGCCTCTGGACGATCTATTTCAGCCGCCGCATCGAGGCTCCCGACGGGCGCTTCCTCGGGGTCGCTTACATCGGCGTCGAGCCGGCCAAGCTGTTTCGGCCGCATCCCGAGATGACGGGAAACGGCGCCGTGAGCTTCTCGCTGTTTCACCAGGACGGCACGATCGCCATACGCGAGCCCGGCGGCGGCGCCTGGGTCGGCAAGCGCATCGGGCGCGAGGCCAAATGGTGGGACGTCGCCGCGGGGGGCGGCGGATTGTACCGGTCTCCCGGCGCGCTCGACGGACGCACGAAATATGTCGCCGTTCGGCCCGTCGCGGGCTATCCCCTCATCGTCAACGTCGCCGTCACCGAGCAAGCCGCGCTCGCTCATTGGCGCGACCGCATGATGACGATCATCGGCGGCGGCTTGATCGGGATCGCGCTCGTCGTCGCCTTGCTCTTTTTGCAACTGCGGCTAACCGACCGCTTGGCGCGTTCGCGCCTTCGCGATTGGATGCGCGGCAAGCGGCTGGCGGCGAGCGAGAACGAATTGTTCAACACCCGCAAGCGCTTCGGCCTGACCCTCGACCATATGTCGCAGGGCATGGCGATGTTCGACGCCAACGAGAAGCTGGTGTTCGCGAACCGCTGCTTCGCCGAACTGTACGGGGTGCAAGTCGACCGGATCCGACCCGGGATGAACGTGCGGGACATCTTCGCGCTGCGCATCGCCAATGGGGCCTACGCCGGAGCGACGCCTCAGGATTACATGCGGATCCTCAATGAGCCCGTTTCTCCCGCGCGGCTCGATTACCTCAAGAATGGACGCATCATTCTCGTGCGGGAGAGGGAGGTCGATGGCGGCGGCTGGGTCGTCGTCCATGAGGACGTGACCGAGCGAACGCATGCCGCCCAGGAGTTGGCCCATGCCGCGCTTCACGATGCCCTGACGCAGCTTCCCAATCGCCAGGCTTTCAAGAATCATCTGCTGGGGCTCTTCCTGCAGCAGCCGGCCGCGCCGATCGCCGTGCTTCTCGTCGATATCAACGGCTTCAAAGAAGTGAACGACAATTACGGCCATGAGATCGGCGACGACGTGTTGATCGAGTTCGGCCGTCGCCTTTGCGCCGAAGGACGCGACGCTTTCATCGCCCGCCTCGGCGGCGACGAATTCGCGGCCGTGATCTCGGACGCCGGGCTCGACGCGGACGGCGCCATTCGGTTTGCCGAGCGCCTCATCGCGACCGTGCAGCGGCCGATCGACGTGGGTGGCCGGTTGATCTCGCTCGGCCTCAGCGTCGGCGTCAATTTCATCGAGGGCGAGCGAGAGTTCTCGCGCGTCATGCGGCGCGTCGATCTTGCGCTCTACGCCGCCAAGAACGACGCCCACAATTGCGTGCGGCGGTTCGATGCGGCGATGGAGCGCCAGTACGACGACAGGATGCAACTGGCGCAGGACCTTCGCGAGGCGATCGAACGCGACGAACTGTCGGTTCATTACCAGCCGATCGTCGAGGCCGCCGGCGAGCGCGTCGTCTGCATCGAGGCTCTGGCGCGCTGGCGCCATCCGACGCGAGGGCCGATCTCGCCGGCGGCGTTCGTGCCGATCGCGGAGGAGACTGGGCTGATCGTCGCGCTGGGAAATTCCGTGCTGCGGCGCGCATGTGCGGACGCCGCCGGCCTGCGGCCGGATGTCGTCGTGGCGGTGAACGTCTCCTCGCTGCAGATCGAGCGCCCGGATTTCGTCGAAACGGTGATGGACGTCATCAAGGAATCCGGGCTTGCGCCCCATAGGCTGCAACTCGAGATTACGGAATCGATCCTGCTCCGCAACAACGAAGCGACCAATCGGGCGCTCGATCGCCTGCGCGCCAACGGCGTGACGTTCGCCCTTGACGATTTCGGCACCGGCTTCGCCTCGCTCGCCTATCTCAAGGCCTTCCCGCTCGACAAAGTGAAAATCGACAAGACGTTCGTCGACGACATCTGTCGTAACCAGCAGTCGATCGCCATCGTGGCGGCAATCGTCGCGCTGGCGCGGGGGCTCGGCATTGCGACCACTGCGGAAGGAGTCGAGACGCAGGATCAATACGACGCCCTGCGCGCCATCGGCGTCGCGACCATGCAAGGCTATTTCTTCGGCAAGCCCAAGCGGATCGAGGACTTCGTGCTGGAAGCCGCGTCGCGCGGCGCTGCTTCGATGAACGCAACGGGTTGCGCGGCTTAGAGTCGCCTCTACCCGGAAGCCGCGAAAACCGCTACCGTCCGCCTCAGGTTCATCCGGGGAATCCCGAAGCATAGGATCCGACAATGCGCTCCGATGGGGGCGTCAGAAGGGCTCCTCGGCTAACTCTCGGGAGCTTCCATGTCAGGCAATTCAGCAAGCCGTTCATCCGCGACGAAAAAGATAGTCGCCTTCGTGATCCCTGCCGGCCTATTCGCTGTCGCGGCGGGAATGTCGATCGCGGCGCAAGATCGGTACACTTTGAAAGCGCCGGACGGGCTCTCATTCTCTGATTTCAGGGGATACGAGGACTGGCCGGACGTCGCCGTAAGTCAGACCGAACACGGCATCAAAGTGATCTCGGCAAATGACGCGATGATCGAAGCCTACCGGAGCGGCGTTCCCGGCAATGGCCAGCTTTTTCCAGACGGCTCCAAGATCGTGAAGATCGAATGGACGTTCAAGAAGAACGCGGAGTCGCCTTATTCCGTCAACATCCCGGACACATTGAAGTCGCTCTCGTTCATCGAAAAAGACACCAAGAGATTCCCGAACACGCACGGTTGGGCGTATGCCCAATTCGAATACGATTCCGCGTCCGACACGTTCAAGCCGAGCGTGGAGGGCGCCGAGTGCGGCTATACGTGCCATACGACGGTGGCGGCGAAGGACTACATCTTCACGGCCTACCCGAAGAGATAAAGGGAGAGCGCCGACGCCCGCTGACCCGCGCAAAGAAGGAGACGGTCAAATGGCTAGCATGAGGCAAGAGACCGACAGCCTCGGGGTGGTTGATGTGCCCGCGGATAAGCTGTGGGGCGCGCAAACCCAACGTTCGCTCGAACATTTCAGCATCGGCCATGATCTTATGCCGCGCGAAATGATCACGGCCTATGCGACGCTCAAGAAAGCCGCCGCCATCGCCAACCATAGCGGCAAGCGACTGGACGATCAGCGATACAAACTGATTGTCCAAGCCTGCGATGAAATCCTGGCCGGCAAGCACCACGATATGTTTCCGTTGCACGTTTGGATGACCGGCAGCGGCACCCAGTTCAACATGAACGTCAATGAAGTGATCGCCAACCGGTGCTCACAAGTCGCCGGCACGCTGCTCGGCAGCCACGCACCGGTTCATCCCAACGATCACGTCAACATGGCGCAATCCTCGAATGATACTTTCCCCTCCGCCATGTGTATCGCCGCGGCGGTAAACACAAAAGGGCGCCTCATTCCGGCCGTGACCGCGCTGCGCAATGCGATCGACGCGAAGGCCAAAGCGTGGGACGGAATCGTCAAGATCGGGCGCACCCACATGCAGGACGCCACGCCGCTGACATTAGGGCAGGAGTGGTCAGGCTACGCCGGGATGTTGACGGACAATCTCGAGCGGATCGAATCTGGGCTGCAGGGCGTGTACCGCCTCGCGCTCGGCGGGACGGCGGTCGGCACCGGAATCAATTCGGCGCCCGGCTTTGCCGAAGCGGCGGCCGCCGAGATCGCAAAACTGACCGGTTTGCCGTTCGTCACCGCGCCGAACAAGTTCACGGTTCAGGGCGCGCACGACGCGCTGGTGCAGCTTTCCGGCACGCTTCGCACATTGGCGGTGTCGCTATACAAGATCGCCAATGACATCCGTCTGATGTCGTGCGGACCGCGCGCCGGATTTGCCGAACTGGAGATTCCCGAGAACGAACCCGGTTCTTCGATCATGCCTGGCAAGGTCAATCCGACCCAGTGCGAGGCCCTCACCATGATCGCCGTGCAGGTGATGGCCAACGACGTCGCTGTGGGCTTCGGCGGAGCCGGCGGCTATTTGGAAATGAACGTCTATAAGCCACTGATGATCCACAACATCACGCAGTCCGTCACGATCATGACCGATGGCTGCGTCAATTTTCGCAAGTTTCTGATCGAAGGCGTGAAGCCGAACCTGAAGAAGATCAACGAATACGTCGAGCGTTCGTTGATGTTGGTGACGGCGCTGTCGCCTGTCATCGGTTACGACAAGGCGTCGAAGATCGCCCACTACGCCATGGACAACGACCTCACGCTGAAGCAGGCCGCGCTGAAGCTGGGCTATGTCAGCGAGGCGGAATTCGACCGCGTCGTCGATCCGAAAAAGATGGTGAAGCCGTCCGTGGCCACCGCTTAGAGCGCGGCAAAAGGCGCGCGGCGTCGGAGAAATCGAGACCGTGCGGCGACCCTATCAAATCGCCGCACGGTCTCGTCGGAAAATGCAGAGGCTTCGGGAGCCGCGACGACCAATGTAAGCCGAGAGGAGAGCGTCATGACTGCCGACAAGCGCGGAATAGACCTCCTTCAAGACCCTTCGCTTAACAAGTCAACCGCCTTCACTGAGGCCGAAAAACAGGCGCTCGGAATTGTCGGCCTCGTGCCCGACGTGACTGAGAGCCTGGACCTGCAATTGAGCCGGGTGATGATGCAACTGGGTCACAAAAGCACCGACCTCGAGCGTTACGTTTACCTGGTCAATCTGCTCGATCACAACGAGACGCTGTTCTACAAAACGGTCATGTCCGACCCGGCGCGCTTCCTGCCGATCGTTTATGATCCCACCATCGGAGAAGCCTGTCTCAAGTTCGGCCATATCTATCGTCAGACGCGCGGCATGTATCTGTCGATCACGCGCCGCGGCAAGGTGAAGGAGATATTGGGCAATTGGCAACAAAAGGATGTGCGGTTCATCTGTGTCACGGATGGCGGCCGCATTCTTGGCCTCGGAGATCTCGGGGCGAACGGCGCGGGAATTCCTATCGGCAAACTCGAGCTGTACACCGCCTGCGCCGGCGTGCCTCCGCAGCATTTGCTGCCGATGTATCTCGATGCGGGCACGAACAACGAGCAATATCTGCACGATCCGCTTTATTTGGGCATGCGCAAAACCCGCCCCCCTACCGATGAGCTCTACTCCTTCGTCGACGAGTTCGTGCAAGCGGTGCAGGAGGTGTTCCCGAAGTGCTGCATCCACTTCGAGGACTGGACCGGAGTGGACGCCGTCCACCTGCTTCAGCGCTACCGCAGCAAGTACTGCGTCTACAATGACGACGTGCAAGGCACGGCGGGCATTACGCTGGCCGGGATGATCAACGCCGCCAAGCTCAAGGGCACAAAGCTGAAGGACGAGAAGTACCTGTTCCTCGGAGCCGGCTCGGCCGGCATCGGCCTCGCCGACTTGTTGTGTTCGGCGCTCGTTGCGCAGGGCATGACGCTCAAGGATGCGCAATCGCGGGTCTACATGTTCGACATCAATGGGTTGCTGGAGGCGAGCCGTACCGATCTCGTCGACTTCCAGAGACCCTATGCTCACCGGCACGCACCGACCCGCGATTTCGTGGCTGCCATCGAGCGCATCAAGCCGACGACGATCATCGGCGTAAGCACCGTCGGCGGGGCTTTCACGCAGAACGTCATCGAGACCATGTCGCGCATCAATAAGCGCCCGGTCGTCCTCGCGCTTTCCAACCCCACCGAAAAAGCCGAGTGCACGCCCGAGCAGGCTTACACATGGTCCAAGGGCAAGGCGATCTATGCGGCCGGCGTCCCGTTCCCACCGGTCCACCTCAATGGCCAGACATTGCTGCCAGGCCAGGCGAACAACTTCTACATCTTCCCGGCGGTCGGCATGGCGATCTTCGCCACCCAGGCCTCGAGGGTCACCGACGAGATGTTCATCGAGGCGGCTTATGGAGTCGCGGATCAGGTGCAGCCTGAGTTGCTGAAGCAGGGCCTTCTCTATCCGCTGCAGGCGAATATTCTCGAGGCTGAGATTCAGACTGCCGCGCGGGTAGCGAAGCTGGTGTTCGATTCCGGCCTCGCTCGCGTCGAGCGTCCTGCTGACATGGTCTCGTTCATCCGCGGCCACGTCTACAAGCCGGAATATCCGGCAGAAGCAGCAGGCGCGGCACGGGCGGCCTAACCGCGCAGTCCGATGACGCCGCCGCGTTCCCGCTCCGAAGTCGCCGTACCCTCGGTTGACGACTCTCTGCCGATGATGCTGCTGCCGACTGTGCTCAGCTTGACTGCCGGGACCTGCGACGTCAGCAGCTTCATTGGACTCGGCAATCTGGTGATTCTGATCGCGCGCGTCGTCGCCGGCCAAAGCGCATCAGCGTCCCTGTTGCTCTCCGTGCCGATCTTCATCGTGGCGCTTTTTCTGGCGGGCCTCATGGCGGCCGGCCTGGAGCGGGTGGGGATAGCCTCGCTACGCCCCATGCTCCTGCTGCAGTTCCTGCTGCTTTGCGGGTTTCTTCTTCTCTGCGTCACAGCGGGCGCCCCGATCGAGCCGAACCAGGGAAGAGCGCTACTCGCCGGCATGCTGGGCGTCTCGGCAATGGCGGTGCAGAACGCCATCGGCCAGCTCTCGGTGAAGGGCGCCCCTTCGACCGCGGTGATGACCACGAATATTGCTCGCTTCGTCGTCGATTTCGTCGCTGTTTTGACCGAGCGCAATCGGGCGGCGGCCGCGAAAGCCGCCGCTCGGGCAAGGCATACCGGCCCGGCGATTGTCGGCTTTGCGCTCGGCTGCGCTCTGGGGGCGGCATGCGAGGTCGTCGCCGGTCTGTGGTCATTGGCGCTGCCGACCGGCTTGGCGCTCGTCGCGCTTGCGATGGCAGTTGCGAGCAAAGTCCACAAGCCGGCCTGATGGGGGACCGCGCGTGCGCCGCGTTGCTGCGCCCTCGACGCCGGCGCAGCCTTGTAACCGCCGCGCGCGCCTGATAAGCCCCTGCGCTCCGCTTTCCCCCTCGTCAAGGGCGCATCTTCATGGCCGCGCGTCAGTTCATCTATCACATGCAGGGTCTGAACAAGACATGGCCCGGCGGCAAGAAGGTGCTCGAGAACATCCACTTGTCGTTCTACCCCGACGCGAAGATCGGCGTGCTCGGCGTCAACGGCTCGGGTAAGTCGACGCTGCTGCGCATCATGGCTGGCCTCGACACCGAATTCACCGGCGAGGGGTTCGTCGCCGAAGGCGCGCGCGTCGGCTATCTCCCGCAGGAGCCCCATCTCGATCCCGATCTCGGAGTGCGCGGCAATGTGATGCTCGGCGTCAAGGCGAAGCAGGCGATCCTCGACCGCTACAACGAGCTCGCGATGAACTATTCCGACGAGACGGCGGACGAGATGACCCGCCTGCAGGACGAGATCGAGGCGCAGGGCCTTTGGGATCTCGACAGCCAGGTCGAGCAGGCGATGGATGCGCTGGGCTGCCCGTCTGACGAGGCCGACGTCGACACGCTCTCGGGCGGCGAGCGCCGCCGCATCGCGCTTTGCCGTCTGCTGCTCGAGAAGCCCGAACTGCTGCTGCTCGACGAGCCGACCAACCACCTCGACGCCGAAACGGTCAACTGGCTCGAAGGGCATCTGCGCGCCTATCCCGGGGCGATCCTGATCGTCACCCACGACCGCTATTTCCTCGACAATGTCACCGGCTGGATTTTGGAGCTCGATCGCGGCCGCGGCATTCCCTACGAGGGCAACTATTCCGCCTGGCTCAAGCAGAAGCAGAAGCGGCTGGAGCAGGAAAACCGTGAGGAGGTCGCGCGCCAGCGAGCGCTGGCGGAGGAAAGCGAGTGGATCGCCGCATCGCCCAAGGCGCGTCAGGCCAAGTCCAAGGCCCGCATCGCCGCCTACGACGAACTCGTCAAGAAGCAGAACGACAAGGCGCCGACGACCGCTCAGATCATCATTCCCGTCGCGGAGCGGCTGGGAAACAACGTCATCGACTTCGACAACCTCTCCAAGGGCTTCGCCGACCGGCTGCTGATCGACAAGCTCTCCTTCAAGTTGCCGCCCGGCGGCATCGTCGGCGTGATCGGGCCGAACGGCGCGGGCAAGACGACGCTTTTCCGCATGATCACCGGTCAGGACAAGCCGGATTCCGGGGCGATCAAGATCGGCGAATCCGTGCAGCTCGGCTACGTCGACCAGTCGCGCGACGCGCTGGAGGACAAGAAGACGGTCTGGGAGGAGATCTCGGGCGGCAACGACATTCTCTATCTCGGCAAGCGCGAGATCAATTCGCGCGCCTATTGCGGCGCGTTCAACTTCAAGGGGGCCGACCAGCAAAAGAAGGTCGGCATGCTGTCGGGCGGCGAACGCAATCGCGTCCATCTCGCCAAGATGCTGAAGAGCGGCGCCAATCTGCTGCTGCTCGACGAACCCACCAACGACCTCGACGTCGACACCCTGCGCGCGCTCGAAGAGGCGCTGCTCGATTTCGCCGGCTGCGCCGTCATCATCAGCCACGATCGCTTCTTCCTCGACCGCATCGCGACCCACATGCTCGCCTTCGAGGGGGAATCGCACGTGGAGTGGTTCGAGGGCAACTTCGCCGACTACGAAGAAGACAAGAAGCGCCGCCTGGGGATCGACAGCGTCATTCCGCACCGGCTCAAGTATAAGAAGTTCTCGCGGTAGCGGGGAGCGCTTCGCGCTTCCCTTCGCCATACCGTGGCTAAGTTAGACTCCGTAAACAACGACGCCTTTCTCGCGCCAATGAATAAGGGCGTCCTTGGCGGCGTATCTGTCGTCGTCCCCTCCATTCGCGGCGATGTCCTCAAGAACCGCCATCGACCGCTCCGCGGCGATCCGTAGGCATGCCGTCGCCGCCTCGCGCCGCACCGTGGGGTTGGGACTGGCCATAAGTGGCGCGAGCTTGCCGAGCGCGCCCCGCGCCTTCAATTCCCGCATGATTTCCCAGATTTCGCTACGAATGTCGTTGCGAAGATCCATCGCGGATTGATCGACGTCCCAGTCGGTGAAACGCGTGGCGAATTCGCACGTCGCCGCGTCGACGAAGCGGGCGACCAGATCGTCCGCGGTCATTTCCGGCAGCGTAGGACGCGCCGGAGGCGTCTCGCCGACGCGCTTCTTAAGGGCGAGCACCTCCCGCGTCGAAATGCCGTTGAGGAGCCCTCCCACCGCCGAGGAGGCCCACTCGCTGTCGATTCTGAGAAAGATGATCCCCGCCCAACCGCGAACATCCGGATCGTCGTCCACCATCAATCGACGGATTTCGTCGATCGGGCTGCGTTTGCAGAGCTCGGCGCCGATTGCCTGGATTGTCGAGCCGAGCGCCGTGCGCTCAAGCGTGGGCTTGAGCTTCTCCTGCCATCCGGGATCAGGTTCGAGGGAATCCAGGACCGCGACAACATGTTTCCCGCTGCTTTCGCGTTTGCCACAAACATTTCGAGCAGCCGCGCGGTCGTCATCGCCCCGTAGGCCGAACCGCTCATTTCAGCACTCCATAGAAGCGCAGCGCCGCCAAACCGGCTTGACGCTGGGCGTCATAGTCCATGTCGTTGACGACGCGCCGATAGATGCGTCCCGTAGCGTCGCCCTCCATGGTGCTGTTGTAATAGGCGGTGATCAATTCGTGCTTCAGGCGAGGGACCCAAACGAGATTGCTCGGATCGTCGATGACGGAGCGGCCGAACTTCTCGATTTTGGCTTCTTGGGGGGTCTTGAGGACGTTCGCGGGGTTCTGTTCGACGATATGATGCTGTTCGTAACCGAGAAAGTTCTGCGTCGGCCGGCTCTGCAGTTCCTCGAGCGTCTTGGGTGGATCGACGCTCGCGCGCAGGCGGAGGGCATCGCGACGTCAAAATCCGACCTTGTCGCAGCGAATGCCCTCGGATGCGAGCCGGAACGTTTCCAGCTTCGGAAATGCCCCCACGGCCGCGTGCTCCCGCTTGTTCACCTCAGTCGCAAGATGAGAACATAATAAGAACCTTTAGTCAAGGAATTGTCCTGATTCATTGTGTCGAATGTCGAGTCAGCGCGGGCTTGCCGGACTGCTCCTGCTCGTGCACATGCACTACCGCGAATTTGTCCGCGTAGAGCCGTCGCCAGCCGGGTTCTCGATCCATAAGGGCCGCCACAGGCTGGCCTGGCGCGAACAAAGTCCAAGCGACGTCGTAGCGCTTCAGCGTCGCCTCCAGCGCCTCCGGGTCCCCGGCGTCGATCCGCTCATAGAGGCCGAGAAAGTCGTCGCCGTACATGTCGGCGCGGCCGTCGATGAACGGGCGGACCTTCTCCCAGATGAGGTAGCCTCCGAAGCCGTAGGCGTTGAGCACGGGCCGCTTTCGCAAGGCCTTGGGGACGGCCTGCAACGCCGTCATCGGTGCATTCGGCCCGTCGCCGCGCGCGACAGGCAGCGCCAGGCGGGCGCCCGCAAGACCGAGCGCGAGCGTCACCGCGGCCAGGAGCGGCCAGCGGGCAGGGGGCGCGGCCGGCGTCGGCGCGTCGAGCGCGCAAGCGATCGGCTCGGCCAGCAGCATGGGCGCGAGGATCGCCAGCAGCGTCTCGTGGCGGGAATGTTGGAGCGACAGATGGACAAGCCCGACCAGCAGCGCGGCGGGCGTCAGCGACATTCTGAATGGCCGGGTGAGGGCGAGCGCGAGGAGGGCGAGCATCGCGATCTCCATCGGGCCGGGATGGGCAAAGCTCTCCGGCCGCCACTCCCCGATGTCGGCGAGATGCGCGACCCCGACGAGCTTGAAGGGAAACAGCAGCCCGTCGACGCCGAACGGCGTCAGCAAGGCGGCGCCGAGGCTCGCCAGCGCGAAGACGCCCCAGCTCTTGAGCAGGGACGGCCGATGCTCCGACGCCGAGGCGACGACCGCCTCGATGGCGAAGGGCGCGATGAGCGCCAGCCCGAGAGCGAAGCCGCCGTGCAAATTGGCCCACAGCGTCATCAAGGGGATGAGCGCGAGCGAAGGCGCGCGGCCGCCCTTGCGCGCCTCCATGAGGCCGGCGCCCCATAGAGCAAGGACGGGCAAAGCGAGGACGTGCGGGCGCGCGAGCAGCCCCGGCGCGAGGAGACCTGCGGCGAGCGCCGTCACGGCGATGAGCGCAACGCCGGTGAGATCGCGCGCCGTGCGGTGGGCCATCACGAAGGTTGCGAGGCCCGCCGCGGCGCTCGTCAGCAGCATCACGCCGCTCCAGCCGGCTATTCGGTAGGCAAGCGCGAAGAGGATCTCGCTCAGCCATTCGTGCGCCGTCCAGGGCGCGCCCGCGAAGCTGTAGGAGAACGGGTCCGTGCGGGGCGCCGCCCCGTGTTGCAGGATCCAATCGCCGGTCGCGACATGCGACCAGGTATCGCCGTCATTCAAAACGGCGGGCGCGAAGGCGCCGAGCGCGAAGACGGCCAGCGCGAGCAGCAGCGGCGCAGCTTCGACGCGGCGTGAGGCGGCGCGCGCGGCGTTCGGCGGCCCGGAAGCGAGCGGAAGCGCGATCGACATCGCCGCAATCTTGGCAGATCTGCGATAACGGCGGGTTAAGCGACGGGCCCTCGGAGGCTCGCTTGCTTGTCCTGACGCTGGCGAAGGTGGTGCGCGTCGGACGGAGCCGTCGCTTGCACCCATCGTTCAACTTTGGCCGTCAATGAGCGGTCGGCAGATCCAGGACCCATGTCTGTCCCATGAGATCCTGGCCAAACGAATGATGCTTGTTCTCCTCCACCAGCCGAAATCCGGCCCCCTGATAGATCCGGCGGGCGGACATCAGCACGTCGTTCGTCCAAAGAGTCAGACGACGATAGCCCAACTCCGTCGCACGACTGATGCACGTCGCCACAAGTTCACGCCCGAGACCCGAGCCACGCGCCCAGTGCTCCACATAAAGCAATCTCAGTTTCGCGACCGCCGGATCATCGCTCTTCATCAGGAAGACGGACCCCGCTATGACGCCGTTGCGCTCGGCCACCCAGGCGTCTTCGCGCGCCGGATCATAACTGGCCACGAATTTTCCGATGATCTCGGCGACCAATCCTTCATACGTCCAGTCCCAGCCGTATTCGCGATGGTAAAGCACCGCTTGGCGATGCGCGATCCACCCCAGGTCACCCGGTTGCAGGCTTCGGAGCCGCGGCTCTCGGGAAGGGCGGTTAGAGGCCATGATCTTCTCGATCTCGTGCATGGCTGCGACGAGCCGCGCTTGCGCATCCCCTTCGACCGATGACAACAGCCTCTCCAGATATGCCTGGGTCCCCCTATCGAGCTTCTGGAACACGCGGCGGCACTTTTCCGTCAGCGCCAGCAGTCTCTGCTTCGCGTGCCGCGGGTCGACAGAGGCCTCCACTAGGCCGGCGGCGCGAAGCCGCGCCAGGATCCGGCTGAGATGCGCCTTGTCCATGTCGAGGCGGCGTCCGAGTTCAGCGGCCGTCAGATCGTCGTTTTTCGCCAGCTCATAGACGACCCGGGCGTCCGGAAGAGCCAGTGAGCTATCCGGCAGATGGGCATCCAGGAGACGGATCTCCCGTGTGTAGAATCTGTTGAAGGCCCGCACTTCGCCGACGATGTCCATCGCGCTCTCCCCACGTGTTGTCTCAGACAACTCGTAACCCGCGGAGTTCATTAAGTCGAGATGCGCCTAGCCCGTCGGCGGGATCCCTCCGATGTCTGCCTGTGTAGCGCGGCGCCTCGACCCCCACAGCGTTGTATGTTGGGAGAGAATCAGAGCGACTTGACTTGCACGACCTGTCACTTCGCGAACGAATGTCACGGAGAGACCGTCTCTTCGATATCCTCAAGCGGCCACGACAGCTTGACGCGTTGCGCAGCATTCGGCGCGTTGGGGCGGAGGTGAGACGGCGCTGGACGTTGGTTGTCAGGATATTCTGGCCGGAACCCAAGCGAGCCAACGCCTCGGAATCAAGAAAGCTGACGACGGCATTCGTCAGCTTCAAGCGCTACGATCTCGGCTTTGTCGATTTGGAGCAGAAACCTCCGCGGCACTCGACAACCCGTTCGGACCGAGGTTGTCATCCTGTCGTAGATACGGATCGTCACCCATATGTCCGGGTCGGACAATCTGAGGATTGGCGGAGACGGAGGGATTCGAACCCTCGATAGGGCTTTACAACCCTATAACGGTTTAGCAAACCGCCGCCTTCAGCCTCTCGGCCACATCTCCGCGGGCGTCATCGCCGCCGCTGTTGGGACATATGCCCGAGGGCTGTCGCCTTTGCAAGACCCGGTTCGATGAATGATCTGATTGCTCGCAGCGCGGTTCCGTCGATCGGCGCGTTGGAGCCATCGAGCGCTGGAGGGGGCTTTGGAGGAGCGCTCGCAGCGCGCTGAAATCGAACCACCCGGGCTGCAAGCGCGGCGCGCTCGCGCGAGCGCGCCCTTCGCCGATGGACGCTTCGGCGATGACGGGTTGAGCTTGCTCGGCGAGCAAGCGACGACTCGCCGAGGAACTCGAGAGCCTGGCGAGCAGGCTGATCAGACAGGGCAATACGCCGCACGCCGAGTCTGATCAGCCGATGCGCGCCAAAGCCGACCGCGTCAGGACTCGGCGGGCGTCTCGGTCGGAGCGGCCGGCGTCGGAACGGCCTTCTTGCGCTTGACAGGCGCGCGCTTTGCAACGGCCTTCTTAGCCACGGACTTCCTGGCCACGGCCTTCTTCGCCACGGCTTTCCGGGCGCCCTTGCGAGCGGCCTTCTTCGGCGCGGCTTTCCGAGCGGCCTTGCGAGCCGTCTTCTTCGGCGCGGCTTTCCTGGCGCTCTTCTTCACCGCCGACTTACGGGCGGCCTTCTTGGCGACGACCTTGCGCGCGCCCTTCTTGGCGGCGGACTTCTTCGTCGCCTTCTTGGCGGTCGTCTTCTTCGCGGTCTTTCGTGCGGCGGCCTTGGTCGCCGACTTCTTAGCTGCAGCTCTCGCCATTGTTATGCGTCCCTCTAGATCGTTCCCGCACGCGCTTTCTCTCGCGCGAAGGGAAAGCATCTTAGAAAGTAACTTCGTTTTTGCGCAGAGCAAGGGAAGACGTTGCAATTCAAAGGCTCTCGCAGAGCGGTCCATCGAATTATCGCGCGCCGCAGCGCCGTCGCGCGCGTCATGCGAAGCGTCCACGCATTGCGATCGCGCGCGCGCTTCATTGTCTTGCGACCCACGGCGGCGAGACGTCGAGACCGCCGCACGCGATGTCGAACGACATAAGGAATCGCCTTGATTTACGCTTGACTCCGCGAATCACTGCGCAGCGCGGGAAGCCGCGCCGATCAGCGCCGCCGACCGCTTGCTCGACGCCTCGCGTAGTGTGGCTGAATGCGCAAGCCTCGATGTCGCGTTTCAAAACGATGCACGAAGAGGGCTTGTCGCAATCGAATTTTTCTTGGCGAGCGAACGCATTTTTTTTGCGTGCGACGCTCATATTGAGCTCGCGCGCACGACGATGTCAGTCGAAACGCGTAGCGCGCGCGTCTTCGCCTGCGCGAATCAAAGACCCAATCGCGCTTTGAGAGCGTCGCTCACCGCTTGCGGATTCGCTTTGCCGCCGGTCGTCTTCATCACCTGTCCGACGAACCAGCCGAGCATGCCGGGCTTTGACTTCGCCTGCTCGGCCTTGTCGGGATTGGCGGCGAGAACAGCCTCGACCGCACGCTCGATCGCGCCGGTGTCGGTGACCTGACGCAGCCCGCGCGCCTCGACGAGCGCGCGCGGATCGGCGCCCTTGTCGGGCCCGAGAAGCATGAGAAGAAGGTCCTTCGCGATCTTGCCGGAGATGACGCCTTCGCCAATCAGATCGACGAGCGCGGCAAGCGCGCCGCTGCTCAGCCCGGCCTCGGAGACGGCGAGGTTCTGGGCGTTTGCGAAGGCCGAGAGGTCGCCCATAAGCCAGTTGGCGACCGCCTTGGCGTCGCGCTTGGCGCCGCCGTGCTTGACAGCCTCTTCGAAGAAATCCGCCGTCTCCTTGTCCGCCGCGAGGACCGTCGCATCATAGGCGGAGAGCCCGTATTCCGCCATGAAGCGCGCCTTCTTCGCGTCGGGAAGCTCAGGCAGATCGGCGGCGAGCGCATCGACGAACGCCTCGTCAAACTCGAGCGGCAAGAGGTCGGGATCGGGGAAGTAGCGGTAGTCGTGCGCTTCTTCCTTCGAGCGCATCGAGCGCGTCTCGCCGCGGGTTGGATCGAACAGGCGCGTCTCCTGCTCGATCTCGCCGCCGTCCTCGATGATGGCGATCTGGCGGCGCGCCTCCGTCTCGATCGCCTGGCCGATGAAGCGGATCGAATTGACGTTCTTGATCTCGCAGCGCGTGCCGAAGGGCTCGCCCGGACGGCGCACCGACACGTTGACGTCGGCGCGCAGGTTCCCCTTCTCCATGTCGCCGTCGCACGAGCCGATATAGCGCAGGATCGTCCGCAGCTTGCTCACATAAGCCTTGGCCTCCTCCGAGGAGCGCATGTCCGGCTTCGACACGATCTCCATCAGCGCGACGCCGGAACGATTGAGATCGACGAAGCTCATCGTCGGCGACTGGTCGTGCAGCGACTTGCCGGCGTCCTGTTCGAGGTGCAGGCGCTCGATGCCGACGGTGATGGCGTGGTCGGGCGCAAGATCGACCTGGATCTCGCCTTCGCCGACGATCGGGTTCTTGTACTGAGAGATCTGGTACCCCTGTGGAAGGTCGGGGTAGAAGTAGTTCTTGCGGTCGAAGGTGGAGCGGCGATTGATCCTCGCCTTGAGGCCGAGGCCCGTACGGACCGCCTGCGCGACGCATTCGCGGTTGATGACGGGGAGCATGCCGGGCATGGCGGCGTCGACCAGCGACACATGCGTGTTCGGGGCGCCGCCGAACTCTGTCGAGGCGCCGGAAAACAGCTTGGCGCGCGAATTGACCTGCGCGTGAACCTCGAGGCCGATGACGACCTCCCAGTCTCCGGTCGCGCCTTTGATGAGCTTCGAATTGGCCGCTGTCGCCGACATGTCTTTCATCCCAAACTTAACATCGCAGGACGCCGCGCGGCGTCGTCAGGTCCACCACGCCTCGGGCAGGCGTGAGACGCCCGCCGATTGCTCGAGCGCATGGCCGAGCGTGAACAATGTCTCCTCGTCGAACGGCCTGCCGATCACCTGCAGGCCGAGCGGCAGACCCTCCGCCGAGAGCCCCGCGGGGGCGACGAGCCCGGGCAGGCCGGCCATGTTCACGGTCACGGTGAAGACGTCGTTGAGGTACATCTCGACCGGATCCGCCGAACCCTTCTCGCCGATGCCGAAGGCGGCCGACGGCGTCGCCGGAGTCAGGATGGCGTCGACGCCTTCGGCGAACACCGTCTCGAAGTCGCGCTTGATGAGCGTGCGAATCTTCTGCGCGCGCACATAGTAGGCGTCGTAGTAGCCGGCCGACAGCACGTAGGTGCCGATCATCAGGCGGCGGCGCACTTCCGCGCCGAAGCCCTTGGCGCGGGTCTTCTCGTAGAGCTCGACGATGTCGTCGCCCTGTTCACGCAGGCCGTAGCGGACGCCGTCGTAGCGCGCGAGATTGCTCGAGGCTTCGGCGGGCGCGACAATGTAATAGGCGGGCAAAGCGTAGCGCGTGTTGGGCAGGGACACATCGACGATTTTAGCGCCGGCAGCGCGCAGCCATTCGGCGCCGCGCCGCCAGAGCGCCTCGATCTCGGGGTTCATCCCATCGAGGCGGTATTCCCTGGGAATGCCGATCGTCAGCCCCTTGATCGAGCGGCCGATGGCGGCCTCGTAGTCGGGCACCGCCGCGTCGGCGCAGGTCGAATCCTTCGGGTCGGCGCCCGCCATCGAGCCCAGCATGATCGCGCAGTCGCGCACCGTGCGCGCGATCGGGCCGGCCTGATCGAGCGAGGAGGCGAAGGCGACCATGCCGAAGCGCGAGCAGCGCCCATAGGTCGGCTTGACGCCGGCGGTTCCGGTGAAGGCGGCGGGCTGACGGATCGAGCCGCCGGTGTCGCTCGCGGTCGCCGCGAGACACAGGCGCGCGGCGACCGCGGCGGCCGATCCGCCCGACGAGCCGCCCGGCGTCAGCAGGCCGCGCTTGTCGCTGGCCAGCGCCGCGCGCGCTTGATCGGCGCTCCAGTTCGGCGGCAGCCAGGGCGACGCGACGGGGCCGTAGTAGGAGGTCTCGTTCGATGAGCCCATGGCGAACTCGTCCATGTTCAGCTTGCCGAGCATCACCGCGCCGTCGCGCCAGAGATTGGCTGTGACGGTGGATTCGTAAGGCGGCTTGAAATGATCGAGGATGTGGCTGCACGCCTGTGTGTGAACGCCCAGAGTCGCGTAGAGATCCTTGACGCCGATCGGCAGACCTTCGAGCGGCCCGGCTTCGCCGCCCGCGAGGCGTGCGTCGCTGGCCCGCGCCATCTCGAGCGCGCGCTGCGGCGTCGTCGCGACATAAGCGTTCAAGGCGCGGGCGCGCTCGATCGCGTCGAGATGCGCTTGCGTCAGCTCGACGCTGGAAACGCGGCGGGATCGCAGGGCGTCGCGCGCATCGGCGAGCGTCAGAGCGGTGAGGTCGGTCAAGTCGGCATCCATCTCAGGCAAGGGGCAATACGGCGCGGCGGCTTATTCGATGACCTTGGGCACGAGGAAGAAGCCATCCTCGGTGATCGGCGCGTTGGCGAGCACCGCAGGCTCGATCTCGCCGTCCGTCACCACGTCGTCGCGCATCGGCAGCTTCATCGGAATGACTGACGTCATCGGCTCGACGCCCGAGACGTCGACGGCGTCGAGCTCCTCGACGAAGGCGAGAATGGCGTTGATCTCGTTCTGCAAATGCGGCACTTCGGCATCGGTCACAGCGATGCGCGCAAGGTGCGCAATGCGGCGGACCGTGGCCTGATCGACGGACATGAGAGCTCCTTAACTCGCGCTTTGGCGTGTTCGTCCTCATACATCGCGTGTTCTGGCGTGGCAACGCGGCGCGCAGTCGCGCGGGTCGCGGGAGGCCTTGGGCCTCGCGCCGAGGCGTGATAGCGCTTGGCTATGCCCGCCGTTCCGCTCACGCTCGAAGTCCTTGCCGCCGCGCTCCCCGCCAAGGCGCGGCTAATCGGCGTCGATCTCGGCACGAAGACGATCGGCCTCGCGCTCTCAGACGTCGAGCGCCGCATTGCGACGCCGCTCGTCACGCTCGCCCGTTTGCAATTCTCGCGCGACGCTCAGGCGCTCGGCGAGCAGGTCAGGAAGTTCGAAGCCTTCGCCCTCGTGCTCGGGCTGCCGCTCAACATGGACGGCGGCGAAGGCCAGCGCGTCCAGGCGACGCGCGCTTTCGCACGCAATTTCGCGCGCGTCGATCCGACGCCGATCGTGTTCTGGGACGAGCGCCTCTCGACCGCCGCGGTCACGAGGGCGATGATCGGCGCCGACGTCTCGCGCGCGCGCCGCGCCGAGGTCGTCGACAAGATGGCCGCGGCTTATATTCTGCAAGGCGCGCTCGATCGGCTCGCGAAAATTGCGGCCGCTGAGCGCGCGGACAAGCAGCCTTAGATCGACGCGCGAAGCTTCGTCCTGTCGCCAGGCAGCCGCCGCGAACCTCTCGCCATGAAGAGCCCGGCCTTACGCCGCTGGATGCCGGCGTGACAGCCGCGGAAGCGAGAAGGGCGGGAACGTTCGACCAAACCGCACACCTCTCTTGGTTATCGCGTTTGCCGCCAACGCGCGGTCGGTGCGGCATAATATTCCTGGGAGATGTTGTAAAAGCTGCTTGCAACCTCGGAGAAGCGCACGTACACTTTTAACGTGCATAACGAGAGGGCGGCGGGAGCGAAATGAAGGACGCCAGAGGCAGCAGCCAAGCTCACCGCAGGACGAACGGCTACGCCTTCCCCCCGCCGCGCCAGGCGGCCTCCCGGACCTCCCCGGCTTCCGATCAAGCCGCGGTTGCGGGCTACATCGCGGACATGACGGCGCAACTCGAGACGATGGCGATCGCCGCCCGTCTCGATCTGCTCGCCTATTTCCTCGCCATGGCGCGAGCGGAGAGCGAGACATCGGCCCGCGCTGCGACAGCGGAGCCAGCGGCCGTCTTGTCCGAACCGTCCCCGTCATTGCAAGCGAAGCGAAGCAATCCAGTGGCGCCGACGATGCAACCGGACGAACAGATTGCTTCGTCGCTACGCTCGTCGCAATGACGATCCAATGGTATTGCAGGCGTCTTTAGAGAAGGCGGCCGGCGAAGCCCGATGAGGGCCCTCCAATTCCATCACGCTGCAGCGCACTTTCGCGGCCCGCTACGCCATCGCGTCCGGCGCGACGAACGACACTCGGTCGCCGCCGTGGTGCTCGATGCGTCCGGCGAGTTCGAGTTCGATCAGGATCGCGCGGATCTCCCGCGCCGAGACCTCGGCGGCTTGCGCAAGATCGTCGATCGACACAGGGGAGGGGCTGAGCAAAGCCTCGACGCGGCTCAGCGCCGAGGCGCTTTCGGCGCCGCTCTCCTCCGCGCCGTCATCAACCGTCCACTGGTCGCTTCCGGCTCGCGGCGTCGCCTCGGGATCAACGCCGAAAAGGTCGGATTCGCTCCAGAGCGGATCGCCAATCTCGCGCCCGCTCTCTTGGAGACCGGCGAAGGGGTTGCGCGCGCGCAAGGGGTCGAGAACGGCGAGCACGTCCTCGAGGCGAGCGCAGATATTGGCGCCGTCGCGCAGCAGGTCGTTCGTTCCCTCCGCGCGCGGATCGAGCGGCGAACCCGGCACGGCGAACACCTCCCGATTCTGCTCGATCGTGAAGCGGGCCGTGATGAGCGATCCCGAGCCGCGCGCCGCTTCGACGATCACGGTGCCGAGCGAGAGGCCGGAGACGATGCGGTTGCGCCGCGGGAAGTCGCGGCCGCGCGGCTCCCATTCGACCGGCATCTCCGAGACGATCGCGCCATATTCCGCGATGCGCGGCAGCAGCGCCGCTGCTTCCGGCGGATAGGGTTTCGCATGGCCGCCCGCCAGCACGCCGATCGTGCCGGTCGGCAAGGCTGCGACATGGGCGCGCTGATCGACGCCGCGGGCGAGGCCAGAGACGACGACATAGCCTTCCTGGCCGAGGCCGCGCGCCAGTCGGTCGGCGAATGTCAGTCCCGCCGCCGAGGCGTTGCGCGAGCCGACGATCGCGACCGCGGGTTGTTGCAGCGCCTCTTCGCGGCCGAGCAAAGCAAGGACGGGGGGCGCGGCCTCGATCTGCCGCAGCGCCGGCGGATATTCGGGCTCGCCAAGCGCGAGGAAGCGCACGCCGAGCTTTCGCGCGAGGGCGAATTCGCGCTCGATCTCGCCAATCGCCGCCACCCGGATCGGGCGTTTCGCGCCGCCGCGTCGGGCGAGATCGGGCAAAGCGTCGAGCGCGGCGCGGGCGCTGCCGCATCGCTCGATCAGTGCGCGGAAGGTGCGCGGGCCGACGTTTTCCGAGCGGATGAGCCTCAGCCAGTCGAGGCGCTGATCGTCGTCGAGCCGTACTGGCTTCAGACCGTTGCTCACGCTGCGCCCTTCCTGCCGATCTTGCTCTCGGTTCCCTGGAGAAGGCGACGGATGTTGGCGCTGTGCTTCATCCACAGCAGGACGGCAAGCAGGCCGAAGGCCGAGGCGGCGGCGCTCTCGCCGACGGCGAGCGCGACGAACGGCGCGACGAGGCTCGCCGCGAGGGCTGCGAGCGAGGAATAGCGGGTCGCCGCCGCGACGGCGAGCCAGACGAGGGCGAAGGCGAGCGCAGCGGGCCAGCAGGCGCCGATGAGGCCGCCGAGGAAGGTCGCGACGCCCTTACCGCCGCGAAAGCGCAGCCAGACCGGATAGAGATGGCCGAGGAAGGCGCCCGCCGCCGCGGCCAGGCCGGCCGCTTCGTCGCGAAACAGGAGGGCCGCGAGAACGAAGGCCAGCGTCGCCTTGAGCACGTCGAAAACGAGCGTGGCCGCGGCGAGATCCTTGCGGCCGGTGCGCAGCACGTTGGTCGCGCCGATGTTGCCGGAGCCGATGCTGCGCAGATCGGCGGTTCCGGCGCTGCGCGTCAGCAAGAGGCCGAACGGGATCGAACCGAGGAGATAGCCGAGCGCGAGCGCGAGGACCGCGTAGACGCCATTGAGAGAAATCGCCATGGGCGGCGCGCGCCTCGCTCCTTTAGAAAAGTCGAGCGAGCCTATTCGTAGGCGATGCTTCCCGCAACCAGCGTCAGCTTGACGCGGCCTTCGAGCCGGGCGTGATCGAAGGGCGTGTTGCGGCAGCGCGAGTGGAGCGTCGCCGGATCGAGCACGAAGGGCGCTTCGGGATCGAAGCGGATGACGTCGGCGGGCGCGCCGACCGCGAGCCTTCCACCCGGAACTCTCAAGATCTCCGCCGGCCGCGTCGACATCGCACGGAGCAGGCGAGGCAAGGTGAGATGGTGCGCAGCGACGAGACGCAGGCTTGCCGAGAGCATCGTCTCGAGGCCGATCGCGCCCGCCGCCGATTCCGCGAACGGCAGGCGCTTGGTCTCGACGTCCTGCGGATCGTGATCGGAGACGATGACGTCGATCAGCCCTTCGCTGAGCGCCTCGACCAATGCGAGCCGCTCGTCCTCGCCGCGCAAGGGCGGGTTCAATTTCAGGAAGGTGCGATAGTCGCCGACGTCGATCTCGTTGAGCGTGAGATGGTTGATCGAAACGCCGGATGTGACGGGAAGCCCGGCGCGGCGCGCCCGCGCCAGCGCCTCGAGCGACAGGCGGTTCGAGACGAAAACGGCGTGGTAGCGCGTGCCTGTCAGCGCGACGAGCCGAAGGTCGCGTTCGAGCACGATCGTCTCAGCTTCGCGCGGGACGCCCGCAAGGCCAAGCCGGCTCGCCCGCTCGCCCTCCGCCATGACCCCGTCGCCGACGAGGTCGCGATCCTCGCAATAGTGCATGACGAGCGCGCCGAAGTCGCCGGCGTAGGTGAGCGCCCGGCGCATCGTCTGCGCGTTGGCGAGGCTGCGCGGACCATCCGAGAAGGCGACCGCGCCGGCCTCGGCGAGCAGGCCGATCTCGGCGATCTCGCGCCCCTCGAGGCCCTTTGTCAAAGCGGCGGAGGGGAGCACGCGCACCTTGGCGGTGTCGCGCGCGCGCCGCAGGATGAAGTCGACCACCGCCGGGTCGTCGACCGGCGGATTGGTGTCCGGGCGCGCGAGGATCGTCGTCACGCCGCCCGCCGCCGCCGCCGCGCTGGCCGAAGCGATCGTCTCGCGGTGCTCGGCGCCGGGTTCGCCGACGAAGGCGCGCATGTCGATGAGGCCAGGCGCGATGACGTCGCCCTCGCAATCGATCAGTCGCGCGTCGGCGGGCGCCGATTCGCGGCTGATCTCCGGCCCGAGGGCGGCGATTTTGCCGTCGACGATCAACGCGCCGCCGCGCCATTCCCGCTCTTCAGCGGGGTCGATCAGGCGGGCGTTGACGAGGGCGAGGGGGCGAATGGGCGGCACGCGCCTGAATTAGCCGCGCCGGCGCAGCGAGGCAAGCCGACGTCGGCGAGCGCGCTTTTCCCGCGCCTCGGAATTCGATGCCGGCAAAATGCGACTCGCCTCTTGCAGGCCAGCGCGAAACCGTTTAGACGGGCGCCTCTGCCGCGCAACGGACCTTCCGAAACCGCGGCCCGCGCGCCCGTAGCTCAGCTGGATAGAGCACCAGACTACGAATCTGGGGGTCAGGAGTTCGAAATCTCTTCGGGCGCGCCATTTGAAATCAAGCACTTAGCGACAAAACTAAAGCCTGCCGGAAGCCTCGGTTTTTAGCTGGGGTATCTCAGAGGGTAACGCCGCCGCCGTGCGCATTTAGGCCTCAGACGAAGCTGCCCGCCGAGTCGTCGCGTAGGTACATTCCGAACCTTTCGCGCGAGCTTGGCTTGCTGCATTCTAATCCCATCGAGCGCGGGTTTACCCGCCCCCCGGTTCCAACCTGCGCTCGCATCTGGGCGGTCCGGTGAGTCCCCTCACTGCGACCGCCTTTTCCTGTTGTGTCGCGCCCAAACGGAGCAGCCGCCGAGTTGCCCCGGCGGCCCGTCTGCATTCTGGCTCGCGCCTCAATGAAGCCATCGAAGGGGAACCGGCGCGGCGCGGTTTCGGCGCGCGTTCGGGGATTCCCCATCCCCTTGTGGAAGGGCCGGCAATGGTCCAATCCGGTTCATCAGCGATAGATGGGCCGCCAATTCCCATGCCGGCCCAGGCTTGGCGCAGCGTGTTCTTTGACGAGCGGTTCTGTGTCGGCAGCAACGGCGCGATGCGGTTGAGCTCGTGCGCCCAGAGCTTGCCGGCCTCATCGGGATCGAGGTGGTGGTCGCGCGGGTCCGGATGGCGGAAACGGTCTGAGACGACCCCCGTGTCTTTGTCGAACACCGAATCCGTAATTTCGACATACGGAATGCTGCGACGCTTCGCCCGGGAGCGCAGCATGGCGTTATAGGCGAGCGTCAGTTCCGTCCGTTCTGAGAGCTTCGCCGTGATCTCGCGCCGCGCGTTCGCGACGTCGCCCCAATCTTGCCCGTCGCGAATTGTCGGCAGGACGGCCCCCGTTACGACGACTGTGGAATATCCACCCTGGATCAATGCGTCGACGAACTCGAAATAGGCTCGCACGGATTGATCGAGCTGCGATGCAACGCTCTCGCCATATTTCTTCGCGCGATACCAGATCACGAACCCGCAATCGACCTCGCCGAGTTGGATGACCGGGATGTCGGAAGAACTCGCCGGCAACAGGGCCTCGGCGAATTTGCCGATCGCGTCAGTCAACGAGTTGGGGTTGCGAAGTCCGACGGCCGTCGCGCCGCCCACCTCGGTCACTTGGCAGGGACGGTTCAACAAGCCGAGTTGGCAAGCCCGACGAAATGAGTTGACATGACTATCGCCGACGATGTGCCATCGGTGTTCGGAATCCCTGTCGCCGGCCAACGCGCCCTGCCCCTCGGCGTCGCCGCCGGTTCTCCCTAACGATGATCTATCTCGACACGAGGTGCGCGGCAAGACGCGCGGCGCGAGCGAGGACTTGCGGCCTCACGCGTTGATGCCGACGATGCTGATCGCCGCGGGCGCGACAGTCGGGCCAGGCGGCCCCGCCGCATTGATCTCGGCGACGACGTTGCCGATCGCTGTCTCGAAGGCAGTCAGAGCCGTCGCGAGCTGCGCGCTGGTCGTCGCCGCACTGGCCGCCGCCCACAGCGTTGTGAGCGCGGTGGATAGGTCGAGACTGGCGCCCTGGAACGCGACAGCCAGCGTGGCGAATGCGCTCGCCGACATGCCGTAAACGGTCGCTAGCGCGGCGAACTTCGTCGCCAGCGGCCCGGTCGTCGGGGCAGCTCCCCCGTTGCCGTTGACGATCGCGGCGGCATTCTGAAACGCGGCTTGGTGAGACGGGTCCGGAAGCGTCTGAGCGACGACGAGAGCGCAGGCCGCACTGGCCGCCGAGGTCAGCGACGCCGCGAGTTGGGCCTGCGTCGGCGCGGGGACCGGCGTCGGCGTGTTTCCCGCTGCGAGCCATTGCTGATATTCGGGCGCGGCGACGAGGCAGGACTCGATCGTGCCGTCAGGCCATGTCCGCGATACCACGTTTTGCGCCCCGGTTACGGGGTCCGCAACGAGTTGCCAAATCGGGTCACTCATAGCTCACACCCCGTGAAGAGAATTTGCGCCGTAGTGGACTGCATATAAAACGCAGCGGATTGCCCCGGCGTCGCCCCTGAGACGGTCCAGCTGATTAAGCCGCAATTTAGACCCGAGTACGCATTAAACGCCGCGGCGGTCGGCGTGAGACCGATCGGGCCCCCTGTTATGAAGCCGGAGGCCGCGCTCGTTACTATCCCGGTCGGCGTAACGCGTGGGGTGATTGGGAATGGGTGCACCGAAGTTAACGTGGTGCTGTTGGTAGCGATAGCAACGCAAAGCGCGGCTGCGGCGGCGCCATTGGCGTTGAGCGCGGGCAGGTACCGTTGACACAGCGCCAACTCCGCGCCGTAGGGTCGTCGCTCGAACGGCGTCGCGGCTTGTCCGGCCTCAAGCTGCATCTCGCCAATCGTCCATGTCCCGCTCGTCTGCGCGCCGACGTTGAAATAGATGTTAATGCCGGTCGTCGCGGCGGCGGGGATTGCGATTTGCGCGCTGTATTTCGTCAGCGTCGAATTGACGGTGAAGGCGCCGGACGCAAACTGTGTTTGAGAGCTAAAATTGTCGGCGGCATTGGCGTAGTAGGCCGTCCAACTCACCGCCGTCAGCGCCGTATTTGCCAGCTTTACGCTGAGCGTCGCCGTCGTTCCCGCGAGGTCGAAGCTATTGGCCGTCTCAATGCGCTGGCCGAAGCCGATTGCCGAGACGGACGCCGCACCCGTTAACTGATAGCGGTATTGATCGGGCGCCGAGCCGGCAATACGCTGACCGGTGACATTCGCGCCCGCGCACGCGGCGTAGAAGCGATCGATCGTATAGACGTACCCTCCGGCGCTACTGATGGTTTGCGCCGCGCCGTTGTTGCGTTGGTCGATCGCCATCGCGCCGTTGATGATGCGGTTGCGAAAGCCGGCCATGCGGCCGACCCATGAACCGCCCGCGCCCAACACTTCGTTGGATGCGGCCGAGCCAGAGGGCGGCGCGGGAACGAAGCCGGCAGAACCACCAGATCCGGTGTCGCCGACGAACGCGCCGCCGCTGTCGACGATCGTCCAGGCGTTGGAACCGTTGCTTTCGAGCGCCAGATAGCCGTAGGCGGCCGCGATGGCCGCGCTCGCCGCGCCGTTGATCGTGTCGCCTCCATTCGGCGCCAGCGTGATCGTCTTTGTCGCCGAGGCGCCCCCGCTTTCGTCGACGACGAGAAGCTGCTGGCCCGGCGCGAACGAACTCGCCGCCGGCAGCGTCACCGTGCGAGCGGCCGTGATCGCCGTATAAGCGACTGTGCTGACGCCCGCGGCGAGCGAATAATTGGCGTCCGAAACCGCGACGCGCGCGCCGACGATCGCAGGAACCTGCCAGAACTCCGGTCGCGTCGTTGACGCGCGCGGCAAGGACATAGGATGCGTCGGTCAGGCTCGAGGCGCGCACCCGCATGCGCGCGTTGCCAACGCCGTCGTCGTCCCATTTGGTCCGCACCGCGCCGGTGTCGACGACGAGTTCGCTCGACGGGTTCGTGTCAGTGAAGAGGGTAAGAAGCTGGGCGATCAGCCCCGCAACTTGGTTGGAGGGCAACCCCTCGAAGCGATAGATCGTATACGACGTGCCAGCCGCGACCGCGCCGCCGGTCCAATTGGAGAGCGTAAGGCTCGACGCAGAGGTGACGCCTGAGATCGGCGAGAAGCCGACGCCGGGGATGACGAACATGTCGCCGTTGACGAGCGTGTAATTGGCGACGCCGTCGGGAGAAATGAAATTGGTTCCCGAGCCGGTGACGGTCCAAGCGCTGCCCGTATAGGCGACGGTGACCGTTCCAGACGAATAGGCGGGAAGAGAACGAGCCATGAAGGATTCCTAGTTCAGAGTGCTGCGAGGGCTTCGAATTCAGCGGATTTGGGCGTTGCGTTCATTGGCGCGGCACCGAAAGTTCGAGAATTTCGAGTTCCCGGCGGCGGCGCGCCGCCGCTTCGTCACCGTCACGGGCCCAGGCTGGGGCCGCGAGTGCCAACACCTCGAGTTCGCGCCGGCGCCGAGCAGCATCAGGATCGCCGTTTAGTCCGAGCTCGTAGGCGAGGACCGTTTCGCGTCGATGCCGTCGCTGGCCAGCGTCGCTGTCGAGCCTGCGAACGTCGTGAAGACGCCCGATCCGCGCGGAGAGCTCGACATCGCTTTGGGGATCATCCGCATTGGCGTCGTCGCTGTCGGGATCGACGTCATAGTCGCTCGCGCTCGCCGCGCTCGCCGCGATCGCCGCGGCGTGCCGCTGAGCCATCGCATGATGCAGTCGCGCCTTCTCGATGAGATCGAGAGCCTTCGCGCTGCATTTCTCGCCTTTGTCGAGCCGATCCTGCAGGGCGCCCAACAACGCCGCATTGGAGCCGCTCAGGACGCGCCCGGCCTTGGCGAATGCCGACCGCGCAATGATCGTCGCCTCCGGCGCGCAAGGGATGCTGACGAAGCTGAACTCCATCAGCTCACTTCTGAGGAATCGACGCCCGGCATAAGGACGCGCGGGATCGACCGGCTCGGACTCGACGGCCTTGAAGCCGATCGAGGCTGAATTGATGACGTTGGCGAGGATGAGTTCGTAGACCTCATCGGCGGTTCGGCTCACGTTCGCCGGCGGAAATTGCACGAGCGCGCGGAGCTTGCCATTGACGATTTTGCATTCGAGCGCGCGGGCGATCGGCTGCATCGGGTCGTGCTGCCAGAGAACCGTCCCGCCCGTGGCCATGAAGTCACGGGTGTCGATGCCGGCCTGGACGACGATATCGCCGGCGCGGTCGACCGCTTCGGACGAGACGTTGAGCAGCACTTGCCGCTTATCGGCGAGGGTCTGCGGCGCCGTATCCAGCAGCTTGCGAACGCGCTCGCCATTCCGCTTCATGATCATTGCCGTGCGCCTCCATGCCTATTGCCGTTCGATCTGAGGGCAGCGAGAAGTTCCGAGACCTTGGAAAGCTCCACGCGCTGCTCGGCCAGCGCATCGCCCATTTCGCCGAACGCCGCGGCCGCCCGTTCCAGGCATTTCCGCGCCTTGCGCATCAATGCCTCAAAGGTCGGTTGCGCTTCCGGTGTCGGCTTCTCGCGCAATTCGGCTTCAAGTTCCTTTGCCGTCCCCGAAATAGACCCGCGCCAAAGCAGCGTCGCCGCGGAGCGGATCGCCGCATCGCGTTGGCCGGTCGGATCGACGCGCTCGACAAGGCGGCGGACCCATTCCTCCGCGTCGTCGCCGAAAGCGAGGCCGATCGCGGTGAGGCGCAACTCCGTCGGCATTTCGGCGGCGCTTGCGGGCCAAGGCTTCGCCAGGCGCATGTTTGGCGCCGCCGCGAGGTTTAGGCGCCGGTCGGTCATTTGCGGCCTCGCGACTGCGTCTCCGCGTCACGCGCGAACAAAAGCTTCCGAATTCGAAGTTTCGCGCTCAAGATCGACGAAAAGCGCCGCCCAAGCGCTAATTTCTGCGTCAAATCGGCGTCCGCCCACTCAGCGTCGAGGTCGCTCTCCTCGCCGACCATCCGAATATATGCGGTCAGCAGATCGAGCCTCGCATGGGGGTCAATCCCTTGATTTGACATGGCTTCTGCCATGCGCACCCACTCGCGTTTGATCGAGGCTCGATAGCCTCGCGGCGCGGCCGGGATCGTTCGCTCGTGCTGCATGTTGCGTTCCCTTTGATTTGTTTCAGACGGCCAAAAAAATTCTGCGCGTGGCGGTGTGACCGGTTGCGAGACCCCGAACCGCCGGGGATTTAAACCCCCTACCCCCACCCGATTTGATGCCTTGCCGATCCCCACATACGGCCACCCACGGCCTCGCGGCGCGACTTGGCCCCGTTGCGTCGAACGACTGACAATTCCAGCCAGAGCGCCACGCGGCTCAGCCTTCGTCGTGGGACGATGCCGACGGGCGGCGAGGAGGAAAAATCTGCTGCAGCAATTGCGCTGCGGCGCTCCAAAAGCGTGCGCATTGCGCATAGGGGGTATGGGGGACCACCGCCGCAACCGCCGGCAAAACCACCGCACGCAATGAAATCAGATGGTTACAAAGACCGCCGCAACCGCCGCAAAATAACCGCCGCGATTTCGAATAGCGGATAGCTTTCATATGCTTATCGGTGCGGCGGTCGGAACCGCCGCAGACCGCCGCACTAACCGCCGCGTTCACTTTTCGTCACTCGCGCGAGCGATCATCCGGCGCATGTCGGAAGGCCGGCCGTAGTCCCTGTTCTCGATCGCGTGGACCTTAAACAGCTTCTCCATCGCTCGACGAAAATCGGTCTCGCGAAAGCCATGCCGTTGCTCGCGGGGCAGCTTGGCGAATATACGCGGCGCGAAGTTGCTGGCGTTCGAACTCTCCGACACGGCGCGCTTCGCAGCCGTGAACTCATCGAGCAGTCCGAGGAAGACGTCCGCGACGTCGACCTTACCGAATGGCGTGGTGCCTGGCTCGATCGGCGCTTCCGGCTCGATGGCGCCGTTGCGCCAGCGAAGCCTCAGTTCATCATGTCGCGCCGCGTAGTTCGCCTTCCGCCGCTCCAGGATGCGGGCATTCGGGTCGGGAGGCTCGCCGGCCTCCATGGATGGCGCGCGAAGGAAGAGGCGCGAGCGCAGGGAATTTGACCAGCCGGTAGAGCCGCCGTCGCCTTCGCCGCTGGACAGGCCGGTGCGGCTTGGATGGGCGCACAGCAGGACCGCGCCGTTGATCCTCTGGGCTATCGAGCCGAGCGCTCGCGAGACGAATTGCCGAACGTGGTTGCGATCGTTCTCGTTGCCACCGAAGACGTCGGCTGCAGTGTCGACGACGACGAGGCGCGCGTTCAAATCGAGCGCCGCGGTCACGACCTGCTTGTGAAACGCCGTCAGTTCGCCGGCGCCGTTCCGGTTGAACGTCATCATTAGATTGTCCTCGCCGAGGCGTGGAAGCCAGTGCATGTCGGCGAGGTCTGTGAAGTCGACGCCGTACTCAAAGTTGATGTCGCTTTGTCGCCGCCAGAGTTCGTCGCGTGAGTCCTCGCAATAGACGGCGAGGCTCGCGACCGGCTCGACAGGAAGGGCGAGCCATGGGCGGCCGAGGGCGGCGGAGGTCTGAAGCTGTTGCGCCAGTAGTGATTTGCCGAGACCGCCGTCGCCGTAGAGGCCAGTGACGACGCCGCAGGGCAACCATTCGCGGACGATCCAATCGCGCGTCGGGAGTGGCTTGCCGGCCAAGCTCGTCGGCGAAACGACCTTGAGCGGTGGCGGGGGCGGCGGCAGCTCAAGCTTCGTCTCCGCGGGCACCTGGCGCGCGCCATTTCGGGCGATGGGCGTGTCGACCTGACGGAGGCGGCGCGTGCGCGTCGGATAAAAGTCGACGTCGGGAAGCTCGCTATCGATCACGTCGCCCCCTCAATTCCTGGCGACGCAACTGCTCAAGCTCTTCGTCGATCTCGATGAGCTTGTTCGTGAGATAGACGAGGTCCGCCATCCATGTTCGGAGGGAGCAAACATAGCTCCCGGTGACTTCGGCCATCCGGTGATCGATGTCGGTGCGGATCAAGCGTCCGAATAGCTCGATTTCGCGGGCATGCCGTTTGATCTCGCCTCGCGTCTCTTCGGCCCGCATCTCGAGGGATTCTCGCGGGCTGAGCCGACAATAGGCGCCGAGGTCAATCGGCGCTCTGTTGGCGGTGTCAGAAGGGGATGTCGCCATCGAACGCGCCCCCTTCGTTCCAAAAGCTGGGAGCCGGGCCGCTGGCGGGCTTGATGGGCGCGGTCATTGCCGCGCCTCCCCAAAAGCGAGCGGCGCCACGACGGCGGCGAGCGCGAGGGATAGCCCGCACCGCGCGAGACGGCGGACGCGCAAGGCGTCGACGGTGTGTTGCGATTGGAAGGCTGGAGCGCTATTGTGCGCGGGCAGTTTTTTGGAATTCGCCTTCATGGCCCGGTTGTCGCAAGCAGCCGGGCTTTTCTTTGCCGCCAATTACGCGGCCTTCGAGTCGGTCGCGGTCGATGCCCTGGCAGCCTCGGCGATCAGTCTCGACTTGTAGCTTTCGAGTTCGGAGCGACGGACGTAGAGCCGGCCGTTGATCCGCAGCACGGTCGGAAATCCCGGCGGCGGGTTTTTGATACGGCGCCCGAGCGTGCGCCGCCCGACGCCAAGGCCGACCTCGGCGGTGTCGGCCAACGGGACCAGGGTTTCGCTTTCGACATAAGACATGGTGAGCCTCGTCTTGAAATGACGAGGCAAACATTGGCGGGCAGCGAGATAGAGATATAGGACAATCAAAATGGCCTGCCTAAATAGGCAGAGCGGCTTATTTTGGCGGCGGAGCCTATTTGCTCCCTGGCATCGCCGCGGCAAGCAGCCGATAGTCACCGTCGCGGAGTTCGTGCGCCCTTCCGCGCGCGTATTCGAGCGATTTACTTCGAGCCCTATCGGGGTACTCGTCCTTTTTGTCGGCGAAAAGCACGGCGCCAATCTCAGCGTCGGTCGCTCCAAAATCCTCCCCGTCGATCAAGCGGAGATACTGAACGAATTTTTCGCGTCGCATCCGAACGTCTTGGACCAAGAACTCCAGCTTCGAACTCCTGCTCGCCTGCCATGTCCGCGCGTCCTCTTCAGCGCGCGCGAATTGGCCCGCGATAGGAAGCCTCAAATCAATGACGTAAGCGACCTGGTGGGGCGCAAGACGCAACTGAGAATTCGAGCCGATGATCACCGACACCGCTGTGCCTTCCATCATTAGAGGCGGATTGGCGCGGCGCGGGTCGTGAGGCCCGATGAGGAGCCCGAACCTATGGTTTGCTTCGCCGAAGGTCGACCTGACTTCCTTCTCAGCGCCGGTTCGATCCATCTCAGCCAGCGCAGCCTCATAGAACGGGTCGCCGAACGAACCGTCTTCTTCGATGAACGGAAATACTCTCTCCGCCCAGAAGTCTCGATATTCCTTGTTGCGTCTGAGAAATTGCCACGCCCAATAGGCGCCATCCGAAGGCCTCGAATTCCTCCTCGTAAAGGCTGCCATCGCGCCAGTCTGGCACGCCCCAATCGTTGGGCTTGGTCATCGGCTAACCCCTTCCCTTTATGATCGGGCGGCCGATCGCCCTCGCTTTGGCGAGTTCGAAGACGTTCCCCGCCGGCGCGCCGTTCAAGAGGTCGTCGAGATGGCGCTCCCAAGCCTCCAACGCCGCGCGCTTCTCGGCCGCATACTCATGCCGCTGGTACACGCCGACGATCCCGGCGCGGCTCCCCGAGACGTGGTTGAGCACGGCCTCTGTCACCTCGAGCCGTACGCCGAGCTTCTGCAGGTTCGTGGCGACGGTGCGGCGCAGGTCGTGCAGCGTCCATCGCTCGGGCGCTTTCACCTTTGCGGGGTCGCGCTCCGCCGCTTCGACCTCCTTTTGCCGCGCCTCAAGGATCGCCGCGTCGATCGCCGCCTTCGCACGTGAGAAACCCGACACAGCGGTCTTTCCGGTCGTGCTGAAAACGAAGCCGGCCTTTCCTTCGACGCGCGGAAGCGCCTTGATGGTCTGGACCGCGGCGTCGGACAGCGGGATTTCATGCGGGCGCTTGTTCTTCGTTCGCGACGCTGGAAGCGTCCAGGTTCGCGCGTCAAGGTCCAGCTCTCGCCACTCGCATTGACGCGACCTCATCGCGGCGCGCGCCCGTCAAGAGCAGGAGCTTGCCGATAGGGCCGAAGGGCCGCCCGACTGCTTCGAAAGCGCCGCCAGGCGAGCCGAATTTCATCATCGCTCAGCACGCGCTCGCGGCTGCGCTCGGCGCTCGGCGCCTCAAGTCCTAAGCAGGGCGAGGCGGCAATCAGTTCTTGAGCCATCGCCCAATTGCAAAGCTTGCGGAACACGGCGAGCGTCCGATTGGCGGTGATTGGCGGCGCGTTCGGCGATTTCGTCGAGATGGCGGCGGACGTCGGCGCGAGTGATGTCGCCGAGCTTTCGCTTACCGAACGCGGTCACGATCTCGACGCGCAAGAGCCGCTCGCGCCTCTTTCGCCCAAGACGGCTTCGACCCGCTTGGCGAGATGCTTTTGGACGAACTTCTCGACGACGGCCTCGACGCCGGTCATCTGTCGATTGTTCGGCCTTTCGAGCTTCCCTTGCAGCCCTCTTCTGCGTCGCGGGGTCACTACCGCCCGCGATCTCGCCGAGGGCCTCCTGGGCTCGCCTGCGGGCCGTGGCGAGGTCTATCGCGGGGTAGGGGCCAATCGTCAATTTCTTAGGCGCTCCATGCGACGCGATAGCGCACCGCCCACGACTTCGCGCCGGATGGTTGCACCACCAAATAGAGGCCGCCGATCTTGCCGTCTGGAGACCTCGCGGCGCTGTTCGGCCGGCGCCAGTTTTTTGATCTGAAGGTCGGTCAGCATGTTACCCCGTCCTCTCAGGGGTAACGAAAAAAGCCCGTCTTGGCCTGTTACCCCGTGTCCAAGACATTATGGGCCAAACCGCAATTTGGCAAGGAAACGCGGGAGGCTTGCGAACCCTGCGTTTCCAGATTTGTCTCGGCCTGTCCAGTGCCGGCCTTTGACTACGAATTTGGGGGTCAGGAGTTCGAATCTCTTCGGGCGCGCCATTTCCGACACCGCTGTGTACACGCGTACGAACACCGTCGCGCTCGCGTCAGCTGAAAACAGTTGGCCGCGCCCGCTGTCCGCGCGGCTCAGCTCTGAAGCGGACGCAGCACGGCTTCGAGCGCATGCAATCGCTCCAGACCTCCGGCGTCGCTCTTCTCGAAAGGCTCTTCGCACAGGGTGACCAGCGCGGCGCCGTCTTCGAGGCCCTCGACTTCGACGTCGGAGGGATATTTCGCGCGCGCGGCGAGGTTCGGCGGCAGATAGGTGACCCAGCCGATCCACGGTCTAAGAATTCGCTCGCCCGCGGCCCAGGTTGGGTCAGGGGTTTTGGGAAGATCGAGGATGTAAAAGGAAAGCATCGCGCACATCTCCGCGGGGCTCCAAACTTCGCGCGCAAATTTCATTAGAGGCCTCAACTCGGAGGCGCGCCACGGCCGCCCGGTGGACGGACGCAGCTTCGAAAGCCGCATGAAGATGTTGTTCGGATAAACGGTGGCGCGCCGGCCGAAAGAGCCGATACTGCACATAGTATCGGCGTAGCTCGACGTGCGGAAATCATACGGGGGGAGGCCCCGCATGGCCTCCCCAGATATTGCTCCCGAGCTCAGGCCAAGGGCCAGCGCCCAGCTCCCGTTGACTGATATTATCGACCAAGAGCTGCGTTGCCTCGGCCTCGGTCAGGGGGACGGGAACGGCCTGCTCCTTGGTTATCGGCGACCCCAGCCAACTCTGATAGATAGGATCAAAATTCGGCAGACCGGTCACGAACTGAGAGAGCCGACGCGCGTCGTCGGCTTGGGAGGCGTCGCGCGGCTCCCACCAAAGGTTGAGTTCCAGCCTAGCCATTAGAGAGCTCCGCTCAGTTCGGATCGAAAACGACCGACAGGTTTCCAGGGGACAGCCGCTTCACAATCTGGCTCAGTCCGCGATAGCCCTTCAGGGTTTGCGCGTGCCAGACGACGAGGCGGCCCGTCGCAAGGGCGGCGTCTGATTGTCTTTGCATCTGAAATCTTGGATTATTGCCTGCCGAAAATCCTGGGGGGCTGAGACCAGGGCTTCGTTGCGACCCGCAAGCAACTTCAATGACATAGGTGTTCGCAGTTTTGTCCTGAGTGGCGCGCGCCATTTCCGACACCACTCTGTATACATGTGCGTACACCATCGCGTTCTGGTCGAGTCAAATCAGCCGTCGCATTACAATCACTGCATTGTCCGGAACGAAGACTCCCGTTTCGTTTCAAGGAAGTTGACGTCGGCCTGTCATCCAGCTGCCTGCGGCCCGATCGCACGCGCGAGGCTGTGGGTGTGGGCATTGCTCCGCCGCACCACCTCCGCCGCGTGAGCCGCGCTCAGCTTTGAAGCGGGCGCAGCGCGGCCTCAAGCGCGTGCAGGCGCGCGAGGCCTTCCGCGTCCGTCTTCCCGAAAGGCTCCTCGCACAAGGTGACCAGCGCGGCGCCGTCTTCGAGCGCTTCGATTTCGACGTCGGCGGGATATTTCGCCCGCGCTGCGAGGTTCGGCGGCAGGTAGGTGATCCAACCGATCCGGGGGCGCAGAATTCGCTCGCCCGCCGCCCAGGTCGGATCGGGGATCTTGGGGAGATGGAGGCTGTAGAAAGAAAACATCGCGCACATTTCCGCGGGATTCCAAACCTCGCGCGCGAATTTCATCAATGGCCGAAGTTCGGACGCGCGCCACGGTCGCCCGACGGACGGACGCAACTGGGAAAGCTGCATGTCGACGCGGTTTCGATTGATCGCAGGCGAGCCGAAGCGACCGACATAGCACCGGGTGCTGGCGGTGCTCGACTTGCGGAAATCATAGGGCGGCGATCCCGCATGGCCGCCCCAGATATTGCTGCCCAGCTCCGGCCAAGGAGCTTTGCCGATTTCGTATCGAGTCATGTTGTCGATCAAAAGCTGCTGCGCCTCGACCTCGCTCAAGGGGACGGGAACTGTGACCTTCTTGGCTTTCGGCGAATTCAGCCAACTCCGATAGATCGGGTCGAAGTCCGGCAGTCCGCTGACAAAGCGAGCAAGCCGACGCGCATCGTCGGCTTGCGACGGGTCGCGCAACTCCCACCAAAGGTTGAGTTCCAAACCGATCATCGAAGGCCTCCGCTCAGTCGGGATCGAAAACGATCGACAGGTTTCCAAACGGCAGGCTACCCGCGATCTTCGCCAATCCCCGATAGCCCTTCTCGGTTTGCGCGTGCCAGACGACCAAGCGGCCGGCGGCGAGCGTTGCTTTCGCTTGCCTTTCCATCTGAATGGCGGGGTTCTTTTGCGGGTCAATCCAAGAGTACAATTTATCGTCGTCATCAAACATGAAGTCGATGTCCGCCTTGGCTTCCAGCAAGTCTCCGGTCTCCGGATCGCAGCCGTCGAACGTGACCGCGCCGAGCAGGATCGCCCACCCGTAGGGAAGCTTGCTGACGTATTCCTGATAGGCGATCGAATTCCGCGATTGGGTCGTCTTTGGCTCGGGCGCCGGATCGGGGCACAGCTTGGGCTGGCGTTCGTCGTCGGCCGGCGCGGCGGCCGGATCGCCATCGCCGTGACGCAAAGCCGCGGCGGCGCGGTCGAGGACGTCGACCTCTGTGACCAACGTCTGCCGCTGATCGGGACCGCTGACCATCCTCGCGACGGCTTGGCCATTCTGATCATAGAAGACACCGTCCGGTCCTTGGCTCCCGACCGTCAGGGTTCGCCACTGACCGTCGATCAGGGCTTTGAAGGTCACCGAGGTTTCGTCGTGCGCCCAGCGGTAGCTCATGTCGGTACGACCGGGGACCGGGCCCTCGTCGACGATTGGGTTGTCGCTCGGCACGAAGATCGCGCCGAACAGGATCGTTGCGGCGGAGAAGCGGCCGGCCAATGTGGCGAGCCCTTCCAGCGCGGTCGTGGTCAAGTCACTGGCGAGCAGCGAGCCGACGCCCGCTGCCGGAGCCGGAGGAAGAAAGGCAAGCGCCGCGCCGCCGCGAGGTGAGACGCTTGGCGCGGCCCTCGCGTCGGTCTTCGGTTCGTCCGCCTCTGTCCCAGCCTTGGGCGCGAACCAACCGCGATTGGGAGGGGCGCCCGTTCTCGGGTGCTGCTCGTCCCAGTCGTCGTCCTTCAGTAGCCCGCAGGCGACGAGGTCGTGGGCGAGGCGGCGTTTCTGCAACGCGCCGTGTTGGAAACCCGCCGACGCGGGAGGATCGGGAAGGCGCAGCAGCAATGCCGCGATCTGCGCGCGGGCAAGTTCCCCCTTGCCGAGCGCGGCTGCGACCACGTCGACGCCCCCACGCATCCGGCCGATGTCGAGCGGGAAACCATAATGCCTCGATAGTTCGAAGTTGAGATCGCGTTCATCGCGCCGGATCCAACCGCCCTTCGCGTCACGCGCCAGCAGCGCAATGTCGCCGACCCGCAAGCCGCCGGCGTCGCAGTCAATTCGTCCAGGGCGGAGCCGGAAATGGCGCGCGAAGGATAGATCGTCCATCTGGCGGCTCTCATGGATTTCGGGAAATCAGGAGAACATACGACGAACGTTTTGGCAAGATTTTATCACGTTTCTCCCGTGTTTTTCGTCGTCGCGAGCCGGTGCCTCCACTGGGGGGACGAGTGGCGCCCGCCAAACTCGCCGGAAGACCCGCGTGCCCACCATCCGGACAAAGGCTACGGCCCGTTCAGAAGCGTCCGTCAGCCTGGCGGGATGAGACCAGGGCTTCGTTGTGACCCGCAAGCAATTTCAATGACATAGGTGTTCGCAGTTTTGTCCTGAGTGGCGCGCCAATGTTTCTCTTTGAAAACATCGGGCTTATCGCCTTCGCCTCTCGCGTGGGGTCACTCGGCGTTTTCGATTGCGGACCCATTGCGCACCCGCTGAGCCAAGCGGGTTTGTGAAGTCCCTGCGCGGGGGCCTCAGCGCGTCCGACCGCGCATGAGTGATCCGATTTCGGGGGCGTGCTCTTGGTCCGTCGCGGTCGCAGGGGTGGCAATATCCATCCCCCCATCTGTGCCTGATCTTCCGGGGTCAGGGGGCTTCTTGGCAATGGAGGGACGATGCCTTCCTCTCCGTCGAAGAACGCAATCACCGCGGGCACATATCGGCCACCCATGAGGGCGTTAATTCTGGGGAAGCGGCCGGACGCGATGTAAAATCGCACCCTCGCCGGCCACTCGGCCGCCCGCTCGCCCATGATCGCCGGCGCGAGTTCGCGGTCGGTGGCATAGAGTGGAAGTCGGTCAATTGGCAGCGGGAGGTGGCGGCGCGCTGTCATGCCTGCCTCTGTCGTTGAGTGAGTCGGCGCCAGCTACATTATCGTCGTCGGGCACTTTCCAACGCGGCAGATCGGCAGACGGTCGACCTCTCCCCCCTTCTTTGCCAACGGCGGCTCAAGGCCGTGCCAGGTCAAAAACCGGCGTCGGCGCGTTCCCTCCACCTCTGCACTCCCGCCGTTCACCCAATTTTTTTATCTGACAGGAAATCATCCCGCCGCCCTTGCAGCTCTGTGGAGTGGGCCCCTCGGAGCGGCCTAATCCCTGTCCGCCCCGAGGGGCCCACTCCACTAGGGGGTCAAAATTGCACGCCGGAACACAGGTTCGCAGTTTTATCCTGAGTGGCGCGCCGTTTCCGACACCATTCGGAGCAAAACTGCGAACTCAAGTCGCGGAACCTACCTCTGCTCATCGCCGCGAAACGGTCATCGCTCGCGGTATGATGGAACGGCGCAGAAGTGGAGAAGCACACCTTTCGAGTGCGTGCCGACGGCTGCTTCGCGCCCAAGGTCGCTGCTGAGGGAGGCCGGCGCAGCTTCTTCAAACCGGACGTATGATTGAGGGGCGCCTATCGCCTTGGCTCGAACTTTGGCGGCCGACCTGCGATGGACCAAAGTTCGCTATTCGCTCTCGATCGACGCGCCGCCAGCGCCGTGAGGCCATAGGGCGGCGCGACATTGGCGAACTGACCTACTGAGAGACCGCCGCCAGCTACAACATCTGCGGATCTGCTTTCCCACGCTTACAAGTATTGCCTTCCCGTAGCGCAGCCTGAGCCGAGCCATTGCCCGTCGGGCAGGCGTAGGTTTGAAGCAGATCAACCCATCCGCTCAACGGGGGTCCACACGGCGGCAAGCGTCGAGAAAGAACGCCACCCTTTGTGAGACATGGTGGCCGGTCTCGGCATGCAGCGTTTCGAGGGGCTCCCCCAACAAGGCGCGCAGCAGTTGAGGCAAAAGGATCAAGTCCACGAAACATCTGGCGGTCATGGTGAGGCGGTCCGGCCTGAAAGCCGGCCATGCCTCGGCCTGGGATTTCGCCGCCTCGCCGAGAAGCCGCCCCATGCTCTCGGCGCCCCGCTCGCGCATCGAGCGGATGACGAACACTGCAAGGTCCGGAAAGCGGCGGGCTTCGCTTATCGCCAAGCGGAGCAAGCCGATCCACTCGCCTGTCAGAGCCTCGCCGAGCACGGCCGCGCCGATGTTCACGAGGCGCTCCTCGATCGTGGCGCCGCCGGGTCTGTCGTCCTCGAGCCGGCTCAGCCTGGCGAAGACGTAACGCGTCACCGCGGCCGCAAAGAGCGCCTCCTTGTTGGGAAATCGCGCGTAGATCGTCGGCTTCCCCGAACGCGCGGCCTCAGCGATCTCTTCAATGCTCGCTGCCTCGAAGCCACGATTGAGAAACACCTCTCGGGCCGCCTGAAGGATGCGTTCCTCGACTTCCCCCGCGCGTTCCGCCGGGGGGCGGCCGGTCCTCACGGCCCCGCGCCGTGCGGAATTCTGTCTTCGCGTTCCTGACACGCTTCGCTGGTCCTTTTCCGCTAAGCCGCGAACCTCGCGCCCGACCGCCACGCCTCGCGGCCCATTACCCTTAGGCCTCCCGCCGTCCCTTGTAAAGTGAACGATACCGTGTCGTTTTATTCTTGCGCGCGCCGAAGCATGCGCTACAATGAAACGATACCGTATCGTTCCGTTGTAGGCAGCCATCTTCAAAACCGGGAGTCACACCATGCTAAGGGCTAATGATCAGGACTGGACCGAGGAAGCGCGCGAAGACACTGCAGGCCCGCGATCCGCTTCGACCCCGGCCGGCGGTTCGGCCGCCAACGTTCTCTCGCGTGGGCAGGCTCGCGACGAGCCGATGGCGCTAGCGCCATCAAGGAACGAGCGCCCGACCGTCGAACGAGAGGCCGGGAAGGAAGACGAGGCGCCTCGGGACGCAGCCGATGCGAGTGGCGCCGAGTACACCAAGCGCCGTCGGCGGCGGGGCCCGATCGTGTTGGGTTCGATGCTCTTTGCGCTCGCGGCGGGCGGCGGCTTTCTCTACTGGAATGACGCGCAGCATTTCGAATCGACCGACGACGCCTTCATCGCGGCGCGCCAATTCGCCATTGCGCCCAAGGTTTCCGGCTACCTAACGGATGTGTCGGTCACCGACAATCAGCATGTCGCCGCCGGCGGCGTGATCGCTCGCATCGATGATCGCGATTACCGCACCGCGCTCGCGCAAGCGAACGCGCAAGTCGCCGCCGCGCAGGCCAGCATCGAGAACATCGACGCGCAACTGGGTGTGCAGCAGGCTCAGGTCCGCGCCAGCCAAGCTCAAGTCGAGCAGGTGCAGGCGGCGCTCCTCTTCGCCCAGCAGCAGGCGGCGCGCTACGAAGATCTCGCCAAGAGTGGCTCGGGCACAGTCCAGAACGCCCAGCAGTACAGCTCGCAGTTGCTTCAGCAGCAGGCTGGCCTCAAGAGCGCACAAGCGACCCTGAACGTCGCGCAGCGTCAAATCGACGCTCTCAATGCGCAGCGCGCCACTGCGACAGCGAGCCTGGCGCAAGCGGTCGCGCAGCGCGACCAGGCGCAATTGAATCTCTCCTACACGACTGTCACCACCGCTCAGGCGGGGCGTGTCGTCAACCTCACGGCGGCGGCGGGCGAATTTGCGCAGGCAGGCACAAACCTCGCGATGTTCGTTCCGGACGACATCTGGGTCACGGCTAATTTCAAAGAGACTCAGCTCGACGCCATGCGACCGGGACAGCCCGCAACCGTGCGCATCGACGCCTACCCCGAACGCGCCCTCCGCGGCCATGTGGCCAGCGTTCAGCCGGGGTCCGGGACAGCGTTCTCGCTGCTCCCGGCGGAAAACGCGACCGGCAACTACGTCAAGGTCATCCAGCGCGTCCCGGTGAAGATCATCCTCGACAACCCGCCGGTCGATGTCGCTCTCGGACCCGGCATGTCGGTGACCCCGAGCGTCCGGACCGACCCCGAGCCCTCGCTGTACGAACGCCTGACTTCATCGATCGACCGTTGGTGGAGGCGCGCATGAGTACGATGACAGAAGCCGGCGCACGCCCGACAGCCGCGGCGTCGGAAAGCGCCAGTCCGTGGTTGATCGCCGTCGTGGTGGCGGTGGCGGCGTTCATGGAAACTCTCGACACGACCATCGCCAATGTCGCCCTGCGTTACATCGCCGGCGGCCTGGGCGTCAGCGAGGACGAGGCGTCCTGGGTCGTCACCACCTATCTCGTCGCCAACGCGATCATCGTCACGGCGACGAGCTATCTCGCCCAGAGATTTGGCCGGAAGGCTTTCTTCCTCGCCTGCCTCGGGTTGTTCACCGTGAGTTCGGTGTTCTGCGGAATGGCCTGGAATCTCCAAGCGCTGCTGGTGTTTCGTCTCCTGCAGGGCTTTGCCGGCGGCGGCATGGTGCCGGTGGCGCAATCGATCCTCGCGGACTCCTTTCCGCCCGCCAAGCGCGGTCAGGCCTTCGCCCTGTTCGGCGTCGCGGTGGTCGTCGCTCCCGTCGTCGGACCGACGCTTGGCGGCTGGCTCTCCGACAATGTCTCCTGGCAGTGGTGCTTCCTCGTCAACGGACCGGTCGGCATCCTCTCGATGGCGCTTGTCTATACGCTGGTGAAGGAGACCGAGCCAAAGCGCTGGGGTGTGCGCTTCGATTTGATTGGCTTCCTCCTCGTAGCGACCTTTTTGGGCGCGCTCGAAGTCGTGTTGGACCGGGGCCAGGAGGACGACTGGTTCGGATCGCAATTCATCGTCAACTGCACGGTTATTTTTAGCCTCGCCTTCCTGCTTTTGATCCCGTGGGAAATCACTCGCCGCAATCCCGCTGTCGACCCCCGGTTGCTGGCGGCCCGTCAGTTCGGATCGTGTTTTCTGGTGATGATGGCGACCGGCGCCATCCTGCTGGCGACGACGCAATTCCTGCCGCAGCTGGTTCAGGAGGATTACGGCTATACGGCGACGTGGTCCGGTCTTGTTCTCTCGCCGGGCGGTCTCGTCACCATGGTCATGATGTTTGTCGTCGGACAGCTCTCGACCCGAATCCAACCCAAATATCTGATCGCCGCCGGGGCGATCATCGTCGCCTTTTCGATGTTCGTCATGACCAACCTCACCCCCGACCTAGACTTCTGGTTTTTCGCGAGGTCGCGCATGCTGCTGGGCATTGGATTGCCGCTTATTTTCGTGCCGATCATGGCGGCCTCCTATGACGGCGTGCCCCAGGGCAAGACCGACCAGGCCTCGGCGCTGCTCAACGCGGCGCGCAATACAGGCGGCTCGATCGGGGTGTCGCTCGCCTCGAACGTGCTGGCGTTCCGCGAGCAGTTTCACCAGAGCCGGCTCGCCGAGCACATCATACCGTCGAGCGTTTCCTATCAAGAGACGATGCAGCAGATGACGGGCTTTTTCGCCGCGCGGGGCGCGTCAGCCCAGCAGGCCCAACAACAAGCGTTCGCCTGGATCGGCCAGCAGGTGCAAGCGCAGGCCTCGCTGTTTGCCTATGTCGATGTGTTTTGGACGCTGATGTTGGTCTCGGCCTCCGCCGGGGCGCTCGCTCTGGTCTTGCGAAACGTCAGGTTGGGAGGACCGGCTCATTCTGGGCACTGACGCAGGACGAAAGGCGGGTCTCGCGATCAGCGCGAGCAGGTCCGACAACGCCCGGTGCGGCCTCTATCATGAACCGGACGCGACGGGTCAGCGGGCAGGGGAACGCCCCACAGATCCGGATGCTTTCGAATTCGCCCGGTGAGCCGGTCGGCGGCTCACGCGCAGGCCAACTGCGGCAGCGGCTTGGTTCAATCCAAATTCGATTCCGGCTAAGCAGGATGCTTTAAATTAAGTCCTTGCCATGGGCCGCGACGAAGCTGGTTAGGGCCTGCCCTTGCCGAAAAACGGGGTGATCGAGCAGTCGCTCGAGAAACGAGAGGTTGCATACGAAGGCGCCCACATCGGTTTTCGATAAAGCCGTTCGCATCCGTTCAATCGCCTCGCTCCTCGTGCCTCCATGGCTGATCAGCTTGGCGATCATCGGATCGAAATAAGGGGTGATCCGATCGCCTTCGCACACGCCCGTGTCCACTCGCACGCCTTCGGGGAAGCGCAGGCGAGACAACGCGCCAGGGGAGGGAAGAAACATCTTTGCCGGGTTCTCGGCGTAAAGGCGCACCTCGATCGCGTGGCCACTCTGGGTGATCGAGCTTTGCGGCAGATCGTCGGCGGTCAATCGTCCGGCCGCCAGTCGCAGTTGCAGGTCGACGAGATCAAGGCCAGTGACCGCCTCGGTGACCGGATGCTCAACCTGAATGCGCGTGTTCATTTCCAGGAAGAAGAACGATTCGGTGTCGGCGTCGACCACGAATTCGACCGTTCCCGCGCCCCGATAAGCAACGGCTTCGGCGAGTTTCACCGCCGCGCGCGTAATGTTCGAGCGGGTCTCGGCCGAGATTCCCGGCGAGGGGCTTTCCTCGACGATCTTCTGAAAGCGTCGCTGGACGGAGCATTCGCGCTCGAAAAGATGCACCGCGTGCCCGTCCCCGAAGCCGAAGACCTGAATCTCGACGTGACGTGCGTTGCGAATGTAGCGCTCTAGAAAGATCGTCCCATCTCCGAAGGAGCGGGATGCGAGCGTCTGCGTGGCCGCAGCAGTCTTGAAGAGTTCCGAAGGGCTGTCGACGACACGCATGCCAATCCCGCCGCCGCCGCCGCTCGCCTTGACAAGCAACGGGTACCCGACCGCGCTGGCGTCTTGTTCAAGCCCGTCGAGGCTTCCCTCGGGGAATCGTCGGCTGCCTGGCAGCACCGGAACGCCAGCGCGCTCGGCAAGCGCCCGCGCGCTAGCCTTGTCGCCCATGGCGGCGATCGTCTCCGGACGCGGGCCGATAAATGTCAGCCCAGCATCCTCAACGGCTCGCGCGAAGCCCTCGTTCTCGGACAGGAAACCGTAGCCGGGATGCACCGCATCGGCGCCGGCGCCGTGCGCAGCCTGGATAATGGCGTCGCGATCAAGATAGCTCGCCACCGGCTTGTCTGCCTGAATAAGCACGGCCTGGCCTGCCTTTTGCACATGCAGCGCATCTGCATCCGCGGCGGAATGGATCGCCACGGAGCCCAATCCGGCGGCGTGGCATGAACCGATGATCCGACAGGCAATCTCACCGCGATTGGCGATCAAGACCTTTTTCATGCATGCGCCCAAGAGAGTTTCAAGGAGGGTGGCGAGACGACTTACCGTGTCGCGGAATATGATATATGATGTATGATTGTCAACGGATGCGGCGTGGGGTCGGCGGAGCTGAACGTTCGTCGGCCGCACACACCGCCAATCATCTTCAGGAGCCCGCATGCGGAAAGTCACCATTAATTGCGACATGGGCGAGGCCTACGGCATCTACCGGTTTGGCGACGACGAGGCCTGCATGCCGTTCATCACCCATGCCAATGTGGCTTGCGGGTTTCATGCGTCCGACCCTCAGGTCATGTGGCGGACGGTTCAGGCGGCCAAGAAGCACACGATCAAAATTGGCTCTCACCCTGGCTTGCCTGATCGCGAGGGCTTTGGACGGCGTGAGATGAAGTTGACCCGGGAGGAAGTGTCGGCGCTCGTCCTTTATCAGACCGGAGCGCTGAAAGCCTTCGCCGAGGCCGAAAATGTCAGCCTGTCCCACATCAAGCCGCATGGGGCTTTGTTCGGGATGGCGCAGCGAGAGGAAGCAATCGCCAACGGAATCGCCGACGCGGCCTTGGCTTACGGCCTCCCGGTCATCGCCTACTCGGACTGTGCGATGTCCGAAGTGTTCACCCGGCGCGGCGTGGAGTTCTCCTGCGAGTTTTACGCCGACCTGGATTACGACGACAACGGTCGCCAGATCATTACCAAGGAGCACCATGCCGTGAACCCTGATGTCGTGGCCGCCAAGGTCTTGAGAGCGGTCACCAACGGCACGACGTCATCGGTCAGCGGCAAGGAGGTCCGGGTTGTCGCCGATTCCATCTGCGTCCATAGCGACACGCCGGATGCGGTGGCGGTAGCAGCCGCGGTTCATCGCGCTCTCAGCGCGTTTCTCTGAGCGCGGCGCCGGAAGCAATGTGGTGACGCGCATAGCGACAGGGGCAGGCGCGGTCGGTCGCTTGGCCGCTTCTCTCAATCCGACCCTGAGAGCCATCGCGGCCCGGGTTGGACCCGCTGGTCGAGCTTGCTGGCTCGATCGGGACGGGCGCGTTGAACGCGTCAATAGCGCCCTGACGTTGTGCCGCGCAGTCGCGGACGAGTCTGGCGCCGCGACGCTCGCGTTGCGCCTGCTGCGCGAGATGTTGTTCGAAGCCGATCGCGATCTCGGCGACGGTACGGCTCGTCTTGCTTTGCTTTGGGGTGGCCTGCTGCAACACGGCGCGAGGACGATTTCATCAGGTGTGTCGCCTCTCGCGCTCGCCGACGCGCTCACAGATTTGGGGAGCCGCCTCTCCAAGGTTCTTGAGACGCCATGCCGATACGGTTTGCCGGACGCGGACCAGCTTACCGCCGTTGCATCCAGCGCCGGCGCGCCGCGCGCCTTGGCGCGTGAGATCGGTCAGATGCTCCAAGCTGTCGGAAGCGATGGAGCCATTGAGGTGGTTGAGGGGCGCGAGCCGGGTTTGAAAGCGGAAACCGGGGAGGGCTTTATATTCGAAGCCAGTCCGGTTTCGGAAGCCTTCGCCCTGGCAGACTTCGATCCCGCGCACCTTCTCGTCGCCGACGAAGTGATCGATGATTTCGGCCCGCTTGCTCCGCTGTTGGAAGGCTTTGCCACACGTGGCAAGGCGCTCGTGGTCGTGGCTCGGGACGTCACCGGGATTGCGTTGCAGGCGCTCGTCCGCAACCATAAGCAAAACGGGTTGCGCGCCGCGGCGTTCCGGCCCGCAGCGGTCTCGGGCCAAGCCGCCGACGCCGTGGAAGATCTCGCTGTGGCCACCGGCGCCACCCTGATCGCAGATCGATTTGGCACGAGCCTCGCCCACTTGCGTCCCAGCATGCTCGGGCGCGCCAGCCGTTTCAGCTTCGCGCGAGGGCTGGCTATTCTGCGCGATCCGGCGGGGGATCGCGAAGCGTCCGCCATGCGTCGCAGGCAATTGCTCGCCGAGGCGGAGCGGCAGAAGCACCTTGCGCTTGATCGTGAGCGCCTCGCGCAGCGCGCCGCCCGACTCCACGGCCGATGGGGGCGGCTGCATGTCGCCGAAAGTTCGGACAGAGAAACTCTCGAAGTTTTGTACAAGACGAGACGCGCCCTCGCGTCGGCGCGTTCCGCGGCGATCGGCGGGACGCTCTTGGGCGGAGCGGTCGGTCTTGTCAGAAGTTTCGACAGGATGCCGGCCAACGAAGCAAACGCCGTGGGAACAGTCATCGCGGCGGCTCATCAGTGCCTGGCTGCAGCGGTGGCCGACCTATACCGGAGACTACCTGGCGCGGCGCCGTTCGACGCGCCGCTTCCCAGCCTGCGCCGTGTACGGCCCGGGGAACTCGCAGCTGTTCTGGGTCTCGATGCGAACCGAGACGCGCCGGCCGGCCAACCCTACCTCGATCCCTTGCCGCTGACCCGCTCGATTGTCGAACGAGCCATCTCAGGGGCCGCAGCGACCTTCCGACTCGGAGCTATAGTCGGCGGCTAGCCTATTGCTCTGCGCTTTGATCGCGGTATATCATATAGCATCGAACGGGTTCATTCAGAGAGCTGACAGGCCGAGATGAGCATTCAGGCTCAGAGACCGATGCTGGAGATCGTAGAGCTGCGACATCAGTACGGGGCCACGGTTGTGGTCGATAATGTGTCGCTTACGGTGGCCGCAGGCGAGTTTCTGACCATCCTCGGCGAGAGCGGCTCCGGCAAGACCACGATGCTGCGCGTCATCGCGGGTCTCGAACGGGCAACTTCCGTGAAGCGGCTGGCCATTGACGGCGAAGATGTGCGGAACCTGCCGTCGCCTAAACGAAACTGCACGACGGTCTTCCAAAATTACGCGCTGTTCCCTCACATGTCGGTCGGCGAGAACGTGGCCTATGGATTGACGGTGCGGGGCGTTCCAGCCAGTGAGGCGCGACGCGCGGCCAGCAAGGCTCTCGACACGGTGCGCCTGTCAGGCATGGAGGACCGCCGTATCGGGCAACTGTCAGGCGGTCAGAAGCAGCGCGCCGCGTTGGCCCGATCGCTGATCACCCAACCCGCCATCCTGCTCCTCGACGAACCTTTGGGGGCGCTCGATGAGCGGCTTAGGCTCGACATGCAGAGCGAGCTGGTCGACCTGCGCCGCCGCTTGGGAATGACTTTCATTTACATCACCCATAGCCAGGAAGAAGCGCTGACGATGAGCGACAGGATCTTGCTCATGCGGCGAGGACGCATCGAACAAAGCGGCACTCCGGTCGAACTCTTCGACCGGCCGACGAGTTGGTTCGCGGCTGAATTCATGGGGTTCGAGAATTTCCTCACCGGCGTCGTGACGCAGGTGAGTGGCGCGGAAGTCGCGGTGTCGCTGCCCGGCGCAGACGGGTTGGCAGGCGTTTGGACCGGAAAGGAGCCGGCGACAGTTGGCAAGCCGGCCACCATCGCGCTTCGCGCCGAACGCGTCACGCTGGCGGCCGCGCCGGACAGCGCTCCGGTCGGTTCGAACGTGCTGCCATGCCGCGCGAACACGCCGCTCTATCGCGGAAAGTATCTTGATCACGCCGTGGACACGTCTGTCGGTCCCATAAAGGTCCGCAGTTGGGATCGAAACGCTCCATCCGACGCCGGGGCAGTCGCGTGGCGTACGGAAGATTGCGTTGTGGTGCCGGCCTGAAAACAGAGCCGGAAAAAAGGAGGGCAGGAATGACCGATAAGTTCTCGACAACGTCCCAGTTTGAATTGTCTCGACGGGACCTCATGAAGAGTATTGCGGCCGTCGCCGGCGGCGCGATGGCCCTGCCTGCCTTGGGTAGCAGCAGCGCCCTCGCAAAGGACGCCGCCGTCTCCGCCTATGGTGTGACGACCGCACAGCTGAAGGACTGGTCGACGATGACCAAGTCCATTGGCGTCACGATGGACTTCACCGGCACCAACAATTCGGTCGGCGTGTTCCTGCGCGACATCGTGGCCTCGCAGCTCGGGGACAAGACCGACATCTTCATCTTCGAGTCTGGAACCCAGAACGTTCTCGGCCCGCAGGGCCTCTATCTGAAGATCGATGAAACGAACCCCGAGCTGAAGCTCTGGTCCCGTACGCCTGACGAGTGGAAAAAGTCCGCCGTGGTGGTCGGAAAAGATGGCGTGCAGTACGGCACGCCGGTGATCGGCAACGCTGACAGCTTCGGCTATTTTCCCAACAAGGTGGGCGCGAACCCGGACGGTTCCGAGGAACTGTCTTGGTCGTTGATGTTCGACAGCGACAAGACGCGCGGCCGCGTCGCCTACGATCAGACCTGGACATACTCGATTGGTGTCGCTGGCCTGTATCTCCAGAGCCTTGGCAAGGCTAAGTTTGCCGACGTGGCCGACATGACCGGGCCGGAAGCGAAAGTCGTCGTCGACTATCTGATCGAGCGCAAACGCGCTGGGCAATTCAGGACGCTTCATTCCGCGTTTGAGGAGCAGGTGCAACTGCTGACCAACCGCGACGTCGACGTCATCAACTGCTGGGAGCCGGCCGTTCGCGAAGCGAACAAGACGTTGGGCGACGGCGCGACGCGTTACGCCTATACCAAGGAGGGCTACTTCAAGTGGGGGCACGGCGCCTATATCGCGTCCCAAGCGGCCAAGCGGGGCAATCTGGACAACATTTACAAGGTCTTGAATTATTTCATGGACGGCGAGTATCGCGCCTTGCAGGCTCGCGATCGCGGATACGCCGGGCCCAACATGGATCTCGGCGTCAAATACGCGCAGGATCACGGATGGTCGAGCGCGGACATCGAGGGTTTGAAGGCGACTGAGCAGAAGGTGGCGCGGAAGTTCAGCAAACCTTACGTCAGCACCACGACTCCCACCAATTCGAACGCGATCGAGGAAGAGTGGCAGCGCTTCCTGAACGCCTGATCAACGTCAGGCGTCCGTCGGTAACGGTTGACGGTTGAACGCCTGCCCCCGCTTCTGGAAGAAGCGGGGGCAGGCGCTGGAGAGGAGCAATATGAACCAGGACGTCGTATCCATGCCCGCTTCGATACGAGGACGGCTTTGGAACGCCGCAACTTCAGGCAATTGGGTCATTCCGATCTTCCTGACGCTGTGGTGCGGTCTGGTGATCGTGCCTCTGCTGGTTCTGTTCGCCTACAGCTTCTTCGACACAAAGAATTACGCGACGGTCTACACCCCCACACTGAACACCTGGTATTCGTTGTTCGAGTCGGGTCGGCTCGAGGTCGCTCTCCGCACGCTGCGAATAGCCGTGACCGTGACCGCGATCGACTTGGCCGTCGCCTTTCCTTTCGCGCTCTGGCTCGCCAAGGGCGGCACGAGCAAGGGCGCGAAGGCGCTTGTCATCGCGCTTCTCACCATCCCGTTCTTCCTGGACCTGTCGTCCCGGACGATCATATGGCGCGCCATCTTGGACCAGCACGGCGCGGTCAATTCGGCATTGATCGCTCTCCATGTCATCCGGGAGCCGCTGTCTTGGATGCTGTACACGGAATGGTCGGTTCATTTCGGCCTGGTCGTGGCGTCGTTCCCGACGATGGCGCTGCCGATCTATCTTGCGGTGAGCATCATCGACGACTCGCTGATTCAAGCGAGCGGCGACCTAGGCGCCACGCCGGCCCAGACCTTGTTCCGCGTCGTGGTTCCGCTTGCGATGCCCGGCGTCATGGCCGGCATTCTGCTGACCCTGGGGTCGGTTCTCGCCGCTTGGGTCGAGCCCAGTATGCTGGGCGGCGGGTTCGTCAACCTGCTCAGCAATTCGGTTGAGAGCGCCTACACGTCTCTGCGCTATCCGGTCGTCGCTGCGCTTTCGACCTTCGTGATTGTGTTGCTGGCCGCGCTTCTCCTCGTGCTCCTCGTGTTGGCGAGGCGCTTCGGCAGCGTCCTCTCCTCCTTCCGCATTATGAAGGCGTGACGATGTCGGCTGAAGCGCTACAAACCCGGGTTGACCAAGCGCCCACGACCGCAGCGGATTGGAGCTACTGGCATGGCTGGGCCGCCTTGGCGAAGTGGGCCGGGGTTGGCCTGTTGTTCTTGATATATTTTCCGCTGGCGTGGCTCGCTCTGATGTCCATCAGCGAACGGCCGCTTTCGGGCATCCCGCTACCGCTGACGCTCCAGCATTACCGCGCGCTGTTCGAGGACCCGCGTTGGGTGGGTCCGTTCGGCGCAAGCTTCGCCATCGCGCTGCTCGTCGGCCTGATTTGCTCGATCGCGGCAACGGCGGTCGGTCGGGCTCTGCCATCGACCCGGAATCCCGGCGTGGCCCTGCTCCTGTGCGTGCTGCCGCTTTTCGTTCCCGGCATGTCGATGGGGGCTGCGCTGTTCATCGTCTTGCGCTCTGTGCTCGGCGTGAAGCTCGGCTTTGCCTCGATCTTCCTCGGCCATTTCGTCTGGGCGTTTCCGTTCGCGCTTCTCATCGTTCTTGTGCTGACGACGCGCTTCGACCATCGGCTGGTCGAAGCGTCGTCGGATCTGGGAGCGTCGCCGTGGCAAACCTTCTGGCGTATCGAGTTTCCCCTCCTGCGCCCCGCAATCGTGGGCGCGGGCCTGTTCGGCTTCCTGCTTTCGTTCAATGAGGTGTTGCGAACCATTTTCCTGCGGGGAACGCAGACCACGATGCCGGTCTACAACTGGACCATGGCGGCGTCGCAGCAGTCGCAGGTGCCTATTATCTTCGCACTTGCCACGATCGTGCTTCTCGTGTCGTTGCCATTGCTCGCAGGCGCCTTCTGGCTGCTCTACGCCCGCATGGACAAGGGCTGATCCGCTTCGCGCTCCAGTCTCTTCAGCCTGGGAGTGAGATGGTCGGCTGCAACGGAAATATCCGTCGACAGATGTCGGCGAACCGCCGCGGCGTCCTTGGCCACCAAACTCGCAAGAATAAGACGATGCTGGTCGTTGGCCTTCGCAACGAAAGTCTCGTCTTCGGTGAGTTCGTTAAAGAATGGCCCGACCTGGCTCCACATGTTCTGAATCATAGTTAGCAGCACCGGAGATTCGGCGCGCTCGTAAATGGCGAAATGAAACTTCTGGTTCAGAGCCTGGTAGCCTGTTCCGCCATCTTCGGTCAGCGTCTTGTCCATTGCCTCGACCACCGCTTCCAAACGAGCCAGATGCTGCGGCCGGAAGCGCGGGCACGCAAGTTCGCCCGCCAATCCCTCGAGTTCGCGCCGGATCCGAAAGAGTTCCAAAAAGCGCTCGGCCGACAAGAGCGGCACCACGATGGAACGGTTCGGCAGGACTTCAAGATGCCGCTCCGCCACGAGTCGCTGCAACGCCTCGCGAACCGGCGTCGTGGAAATCCCATAAGCGTCGGCCAGAGACCTGATGACCAGGGTCTGACCGGACCGAAAGCCGCCGGATATCAAGCCCTTCCGTATCTGCTCATAGGCGCGATCGTTCAGCGTCCGATATTCGATCTTCGCCATCATCCATCCCCACCCAATGGTATCTCATATACGCCTTCGAGGCCCATCCAACCAGCCAAAAACACAATAGCAGTTGCCGGCAGGCGGTGGTATATCGTATATCAAGAAACGTGCGAGTTGGGTCCTCCAAGCCGGTCGATGCGCCATGATCTACGACGTTCCCCAATTCTATCCCGGCGGCGACCGCTATATCGAGGTGGAACTCGGCGACGAGATGGGCTTTGAACTCAATTTCCGCGTGCACAGCCTTGTGGCGGCGATCCGGGCCGCGGCGATCCCAGGCGTGATCGAGTTGATCCCCGAGATGGCGTCTCTCCAAGTGTCTTACGATCCGGATGTTATCGCTTACGAGGATGTCGTGCGCGAGTTCGCGGCTTTGGCGTCGCAGATCGGCGGAGGCGCCGACATCGAGTTGGATAGCCGCTTGTTCTATGTGCCGACGCTATATTTCGACCCTTGGACGACCGAATGCGTCGAGGATTACCGAGCGAAAACGGCAGACAAGACGCCCGATCCGGAGTTCCTCTGCGAATTGAACGGATTGAGCGGCCGACGCGAGTTGGCTCGGATTCATTGTGGAACGGAGTATTGGGTCGCGGCCCTCGGCTTTTGGCCGGGGCTCTGCTCGCTGATGCCGCTCGACTCCCGCCATCAGCTTATCGCCCCCAAATACAATCCGCCCCGAACATGGACGCCGAAGGGCGCGATCGGCATCGGCGGCGGAATCACCTGCATCTATCCGGATCGGACGCCCGGCGGATACCAAATTTTCGCCCGCACTCCCATGCCGATCTGGGATCGTGAGCAGAAGCTCGCGGCCTTCAAGGACGAACTTGCTCTTTTCCGTGCGGGCGACCGCGTGAAGTTCGTGCCGATCGACCGGGAAGAATGGGACCATATCGAGGCTCAAGTGAACGACGGCAGCTACCTGCATCCCTGCATCAGCTATCAGAAGTTCTCGATCGCGAACTACCGGTCTTGGGTAGCGCAAAGCCAAATCGGCGGCGCCCATGTTTGAGGTGCTCAAGCCCGGCCTCGAAACCACCGTTCAGGAACTGCCTGGACGGATCGGATATTGGGAACAGGGTTTTCCGCCATCGGGACCGGTCAATTCCTGGTCTTTTCGTCTAGCCAATCTCCTGGTGGAGAACCACCGCGACGCGGCGGCGCTCGAATGCCAGTTCGTTGGCCCGACGCTGCGCTTCGGAAAGGATGGTTTCGTGGCCATCACCGGAGCCGACATGTCGGCCACGCTCGACGGAGCGCGAGTCTCGAATTGGCGCACATTGCCAGTCCGATCGGGGCAAACGCTGGCGCTTGGGCCCGCGCGGCAGGGCGCGCGCACGTACATCGCGTTCGCGGGCGGAGTCGACGTCCCGCCTGTGCTTGGTTCCCGCGCCACGTTCCACATGGCCGGCGTCGGCGGCTTCGCCCTTAAGGCAGGGCGGATCATTCCCCTCGGCCCATCCCAGGGGCAGGTGGCGGTCCGCGAGGCGCCTGAGCAGAACAGGCCCGCGATCTCGGCAGGTGGCGTCCGAGAGGTCGAATGCATGCTGGGCCCGAACGACGATTGGCTCGACGCCGCGGCGATCGAGCGATTCTTGGCGGCCGAGTGGTTGGTGCAGGCCAAAAGCAACCGCACCGGAATGAGGCTGACGGGCCCGGCTTTCTCGTTTTCGCAGAAGGCCATGAACAAGCGCCCTGAGCATGGCCGCGATCCGTCCAACATCCTGGATCACGGTTATCCGCTAGGCGCGATCAACTTAGCCGGGCAAACGCCAATCATCCTGATCAACGATGCGCCGAGCACGGGCGGATTCATCAACCCCTTCACGGTGCCAAGCGCCGCGTTCTGGAAACTCGGCCAGTCTCGTCCCAATGATGCTCTCCGCTTCGTTCGCGTCACTCTGGCGGAAGCTCAGAACCTGCGCCGGGCTCTCGACGACCGTTGTACGGCGGCGAGCCTGGTCGACGCCTGATCGTCGCCCTCAATACCTTCCAATGAACGCTAGGAAAGAAATCAGAATGCCGGTTCCGGCCGACCCTGGTGTCAACACGCTGCTCGTCACGACTGCGCCTCAAGCGAACGACGAGGAGGCGAGCGCCATTGCGCTGCGTTATTTCGGCGTTGTGGCCAAAGCAAAGGTTCTGACGAGCGAGCGTGACAAGAACTTCCATATGCAGGCCGCGGACGGCCGCGAATTCGTGCTGAAGATCACCAATTCGGCCGAGGAGCCCAGCGTCACGAACTTGCAAACCGAAGCGCTCAGGCACATCGAGCGGCTCGCGCCGCATCTCCCCGTGCCGCGCGTTTGCCTTGCGTTGGATGGGCGAGCCGAGGCCGTCGTGACTCTGGGAAATGGCTCGGATCACCTTGTCAGACTCCTGACCTTTTTGCCTGGAGAGCCGCTCCACAGGACCGCCCCCTCGTTACGTCAGTCGGAGGAATTGGGCGCATGCCTAGCCGCCATCAACTTGGCGCTCCGGGATTTCCACCATGCCGCCGCATCGCACGAACTGCTCTGGGATCTGAAGCACGCCTCAAAGCTTCGTGCGCTCCTTCCATACATCGCCGATGAGCGACGCCTGGCCCTCGCGACCGAGGGATTGGACCATTACGAACAGCATGTTCAGCCGGTGGTCGCGGCATTCCGAACCCAAGTGGTGCACAACGACTTCAATCCGCACAACGTTCTGGTCGACGCCGACGATCCAACTCATGTCACTGGCGTGATCGACTTCGGCGATATGGTAGAGACCCAGTTGGTGAACGACGTTGCAGTCGCGGCCTCCTACCAAATCGAGGGTGAGGACCTTCTCGCGCGCGCCGCGAGATTCGTGGCGGCCTATCACTCGGTTTGCCCACTGACTCCTAGGGAGATTGACAGCCTTTTCGACCTGATCACGCTGCGTCAGATCATGACGGTGGCGATCACCGAGTGGCGCGCAAGCCTCTACCCGGACAACAAGTCCTACATTCTGCGCAATCATCCGCGGGCCGCAGCGGCGCTAGAAACCCTCAACCGCATTGGGCGGGCGAAGGCGTGTGAAACGCTGCGTCGCGCCTGCGATATGGAGTGATCGACATGGTGAAGTCCGCCTTTGTGCCCGGCATGGTGAACGCCTATGTGCCTGGCGCCTCGAACTCGGTGTCCCAGCAGGAGCAGGACTTGATCGCGCGGCGGGACAAACTGCTCGGTCCGGCCTATAGGCTCTTCTACGAGGAACCCGTGCATATCGTGCGCGGGGAGGGCGTCTGGCTTTATGATCAGGACGGCAGCGCCTATCTCGACGTTTACAACAATGTCGCTTCGATCGGCCATAGCCAGCCCGACGTCGTCGCCGCCGTAACCCGGCAATGGGGGGTGCTCAACACGCATACCCGTTACCTGCACGAGACGATCCTGGACTATGCCGAGAAGTTGCTCGGAACCTTCCCCGAGTCGCTAGGCCACGTGATGTTCACGTGCACGGGGAGCGAAGCCAACGATCTCGCCTACCGGATCGCGAAGAGCTTCACCGGCGGCGCCGGGTTGATCGTGACCTCCCTCGCGTACCACGGCATTACGGACGCGGTGTCACAGTTCTCCCCCTCTCTGGGCGCTCATGTTCAACTCGGGCCTCACGTGCGCACCGTGCCGGCTCCGGACCGCTATCGCCGGGACTCGCCCGATCTCGGCAAAGCCTTCGCAGCCGATGTTCGGGCTGCGATCGCCGACATGGAGGCGAACGGCATCAAGCTGGCGGCCATGATCTGTGACACGATCTTTTCAAGCGATGGCGTATTCTCCGATCCACCGGGATTCCTTGCCGAGGCTGTGCAGGTCGTCCGAGATGCCGGCGGCTTGTTCATCGCAGACGAAGTGCAGCCGGGTTTCGGGCGAACTGGCCAGGCCATGTGGGGCTTCATGCGCCACGGCGTTGAGCCTGATATGGTGACGATCGGCAAGCCGATGGGTAATGGCCAGCCGATTGCGGGAACCGTGGTGCGGCCGGAGGTCGTTGAAGATTTCGGCAAGAAGGCGCGCTACTTCAATACGTTCGGGGGCAACCCCGTATCCTGCGCGGCTGGTTTGGCCGTGCTCCAGGTGATCGAACGGGACAATCTCGTTGCGAATGCGCGGGACGTCGGCTCGTACTTGAAGAGCGGCTTAGAGCGCATGGCCGAGCGCGATGGGCGGATCGGCGACGTGCGCGGCGCAGGCCTATTCGTGGGCGTTGAGATGGTGCGCGACCGCGCCGCCAAAACGCCTGAACCGGAAACGACATCGCAAATCGTCAACGGCCTGCGGCGCAAGCGCGTCCTGATCAGCGCCGCCGGCCCCAATGCCAACGTTCTTAAAGTCCGGCCGCCCTTAGTTTTCGCGAAAGCGCACGTGGACGTCTTTCTGGGCGCCCTCGACGAGGTGCTCTCCGAGATATGAGCGATAGCCGCAATACGAGGTGACGAGATGGCCGAGGAAGTCCGCACTCAGGTGCCAGGAAATGTTTGGAAAGTGCTGGTCAAGGTAGGCGACCAGGTGTCAGCGGGCACAGAGCTCTTCATCATGGAGTTGATGAAGACTGAGGTGCCTCACGTGGCTGAAGCCAGCGGTACGGTGAAGGCCGTGAATATCGCCGAGGGTCAGGAAGGATTGGACGCCGATATGGTCGCCGTGGTGATCGAGTAAACGACGGCTGTCGGGCGCCGCCGAGATTGTAAAAGGACATCGCAAATCGGCGAGGCGTCCGGACGCGAGTGTCAATCGGCGAATGGTCTCAGCGCCGATATGTCGAGCAGATTCCCGCGCCGACGTTCAGCCCCGCTGACGTCGTCGCGCTCGACAATCTCGGCAGCCCACAAAGGCCGACCCCGTTCGCGCTAGGCTACGCGCCGCGGGCGCCAAGCGACCTCAACCAGGTCGAGCAGAGGTCGCCAGAAGCTTTCGGATACGTAAGGGGCTACTGGCTCGTTACGTTTTTCTTAATGTCGACAGCGTCGATGAGCGCCGCCCAATTCCTCCGACGGAAAGGGAAGGGTAGCTCGCGGCCGCCCATGATGCCGTCCGGCCTGAAGATCAATGCGACCGCCATCAACACGCCAAGGCCGATCTCCTGGGCGCCGCGCGGCAAGTGCAACGAAAGGTCGCCAACGACGAAACCGGCCTCCCCGGCGCGGAGTGCCTCAGTGACGATGGTTATGAACACGACGCCTACCACCGCGCCGGAAAGGCTGCCAATCCCGCCTACGATCAGCATCGCGATCGTGACGAAGGTCAGGTCGAGATAGAATACGTCGGTCGTGAGGATCCCAAGAAAGTGCGCATAGATGCCGCCTGCGGCGCCGACGATGAAGCCGCTGATCACGAATGCGATCAGGCGAACGCGAAGAATGTTGATCGCCGAGGAAGCAGCGGCGACCGAGTCGTCGCGCGAGGCCCGCAGCATGAGGCCGAAGCCGGAAATCTGGAAAAGATAAGCCAGCGCCACGGCGACGGCGGCGAACGCAAAAGAAGTCCACGGGCCCACAACCGTGGGAATGCCGACCATTGAACTCGTGCCCGCCGTGACGCTGTCCCAGTTGGCGTAGATGCTGTTGACGACGACCAGGAACGCGAAGGTGGCGATCGAGGCGGCGATCCCGGATAGACGCATGATCGCCAGGCCGAAGAGGAACGCCACGGCGCCAGCGAGGACGCCGCCGCCAAGGACGGCGACGACCATCGGATAGCGATTCTGCTGAAGAAACATCGGCAGACCGGTGAGCATCAGCTGCTTCCATTCGGGGTCGCACGCCGCCCACGCGGCCGCGTAAGCGCCGATGCACATGAAGCCGATATGACCGAAGGAAAGAACGCCGGAATTTCCGGCGAAGATGTAGATGCCGACGACGACCGACAGCCGGATCAGCATTTCGGTCACCGCGACTTGCAACTCGTCGCCGCCAAAAGTCGAACACAGCGCGACCAATATCGCCAAGCCGAGCAACAGCCCGAGCGGGGTCCACGAAAGGCGCAGCAGTCTCAGCAGCCCGGGCTCCTCAAACACGCTCGATCATCCCTTTCGCGCGGATCAGCCCAGATGGCCTCACGACCAGCACCAGAATGAGGAAGGCAAAAGCAAAGGCGTCACGAAAGGCGCGAAGATCTGGGGGTAGATAGGCCTGCAGCATGACGACGATTAGGCCGATCGCAAATCCGCCAACGACCGCGCCCAACAGACTGCCCATGCCGCCCACGACGGTTGCGATGAATGCGAACAGCGCGATCGGTTGCCCCATCGTCTGCGTCAGCGATCCGGTCTGCGAAACGAAGAGAAGCGACGCGGCCGCGGCCAGAACGCCGCTGATTGCGAACGCCAGGCCGATGACGAAATTGGCGCGCACGCCGAGATAGCGGGCCATGCGGAAATCCTCGGCCGCGGCCCGCATCTGGATGCCGAACGACGTCTTCCGCAGGAAGAACGTGAGCGCGCCCATCAACCCGAGCGTGACGGCGATCGTCACCAGATTGAGGCGAGGAATGCTGACTGCGCCGACCGTCACCTGCTGGCTAAGGCTCGACCACAAGTCCACAGATTTGGGGCGCGCGCCGTAGATGACGAGGATCGCATTCTGAATGATGTAGCTGAGCGCGAAGGAGGCGGCCATCAAGGTCGGCGCGCTCGCCCCGCGCAACGGGCGAAAGATGAACAGATCGGACAGCAGGGCCAAAGCAATGACGACGATGCACACCGTCGGAATCAGCAGGCTCCAGTTCCATCCCCCGACAAGCAGCTGCGCGGCGTCGGCGCTAGAAGGCACGATGAGCGCATACGCGGCGAATGTGATGAAGTCGCCATGCGCGAAATTGATCAGCCGCAGTATACCGAAGATGAGGCCGATGCCGAGCGCGGTGAGGGCATAAATGCTGCCCAAACTCAGCGCGTCGATCACATTCTGGAGGAAGGTGGTCATGCCGGCGCGCCGCTCGTCGTGTTGGCCGCGTCGAAGCCGAAATAAGCCTGCATGATAGCCTCTCCGTCTTGCAGATTGCGAGCATGGTCCTGAAGCTTGACCTCGCCGTTGCGCAGCACGTAAACGCGGTCCGCGTGCTTGAGCACGCGCTTGGAGCTTTGTTCGTTGATCAGCAGCGTGAGGCCGTCCTTGCGCCGCAGTTCGAGCAGGATCTCGTAGACCTGATCGACGATCTTGGGGGCCAGCCCGAGCGAGGGTTCGTCGATCAGCATGAGGCGCGGGTTGGTCATCAGCGCGCGGCCAATCACCAGCATCTGCTGCTCGCCGCCCGAAAGGCCGCCCGCTGAGAGACCGCGGCGTTCCGCGAGACGTGGAAAATGAGCCATGATTTGCGACAGGCGTTCTTCGGTGGAGCCCGCCCCACGCGCAATGAAGCCGCCGATCCGCAGATTCTCTTCCACCGTGAGCGTGCTGAAAACGTGACGCCCCTCTGGAATCAAGGAGAGACCGAGCCGCGCGATCCGCTCGGGACGGGCGCCGGCGATCTCCTTCGAGTCGAACCGGACCGATCCTCGATACGGCGCAATTCCGCCTGCGATAGCGCCGAACAAGCTGGACTTTCCCGCGCCGTTTGGCCCGATGACACAGACGATTTCCCCCTGGTTCACAGCGAGCGAAACACCCCGCACCGCGGCGAGCCGTCCATATCGCACCTCGAGATTTTCGATGTGCAGCATCACCCCTCGCCCAGATAAGCGGATATGACGTCCGGATTTGTCTGAATTTCTGCCGGCGTTCCTTCCGCGATCGTACGACCGCCGTCGAGCACGAGGATGCGGGCGCATGTCCCCATAACCACCCGCATATTATGCTCGATGAGCAGAACGCCGCAGACAAAGCGCTTGGGAATTTCCGCCACGAAGCCCATCAATTCATCGCATTCGGCATCCGACATCCCAGCCGCCGGTTCGTCCAGCAACAGAAAGGCCGGCGCCACAACCAGCGCACGCGCGATGGCGACCCGCCGCTCGTCGGTATAAGGAAGGATGGCCGCCAGCTTCCCGGCGCTGTCGGCGATTCCGAGCCAGTCGAGCATCGCCATCGCATATTTTGACGCTTTGGCGCGCGTCAGTCCAAGCCCCACCGCCGTCGCCTCGACATTTTCAAGGACCGTCAAATTCTTGAACAGCCGGCCACCCTGAAAGGTGCGCGCGACCCCCGCTTGGCGGAACTTTGTCGGCGTCCAGCCCGCCGTGTCGGCGCCTGCGAGGAGGACGCGCCCCGTCGTCGGCTGTTGAAAGCCGGTCAAACAATTGACCAGCGTCGTCTTGCCCGCGCCGTTCGGCCCAATCAGACCGAAGATCGCGCCCCTGTTCAGCGTAAGATTGACGTTCGAGATCGCCGAGAGCCCTTGGAATTTAACCGAGAGGTCGGCAACTGCGAGTTCGCTTGCCTGAGGCTGCGCTCTATCGCTTCGGGGAGGGCTCTGGAGGTCGCTCAAAACACCGTTCCGCCGGCTAGATTCCGAAATCGACGCGCGCAGTCGCGCTCCATCAAGTGCGATGCGGACAACGAAGACATTTGCGCGAAACGTCCCAATAGAGGTTTCGCCTTCGCGAGTCGCTTGCAAGGTCGCAACAAGGGGAGCCGGCAACGCCGGCTCCCGCGTGCGGCTCATTTTTTCAGGCGATAGAGCAGGTCGTTCGGGATCGGCTCACTGACTCGCCAGGAATCGACGACCTTCCCCGTGCGGTTGCTGATCGACACGACCAACAGGGGCGACTGATCCTGGATGTGCACCTTGTCGGTAAAGGACCGCGGTCCGAGGATGGTCGGTTCGTCATGGAAGGTGTTCAGCACCGCGACCACCTTGGCGGCATCGACAGTGCCGGCCTTCTCAACGGCTTCAGTCCAGAGCTGGAGGAAAGCGTAGATCGGGAATGCATACTCCGTCACCGGCGCGCTGTTGAACTTCTTCTTGTAGCGCTCGATCAGCGCGGCGACCTCGGGCCGCGGATCGTCGCCATAGACCGACGCCTGCACCGCCACGTAGAAGTTGGTAAGGTTGGGAACGGCGTCGAGCCAATACGTCCCGTCGAACGTGCCGCTGGCAAGAATGGGGACATCGATGCCGGCCGCCCGAATCTGGCGGATCGCGCTCGAGCCGCCCGGCAAATAGCTGCAAAGGACGATCGCGTCGACCTTGCCGTCTTTGATTGCGGTTCGCAACCGCGTCACTTGCGAGGCGACCGATGCGTCGCCGTTCTTGAAGGTGTCGCGTCCGACGATGTTGCCGCCCTTTTTGGGAAACATCCAATCGAAGCCAGCGCACACCGATTTGGTGTATTCGACACTGTCATCGAGAAGGACATAGGCGTTGCGGATCCCCTTCTTTTCGTATCCCCATTCGGCAAGTGTAGCGCCTTCCAACTGGGCGGCGACGCCCGCCGTAAACGAGAACTTGCCGACGCCGGCGATTCCCGCCTTGGCGTCCTCGGCGCACAGGAAGGCAGAAACCTTGCCCGCCTTCTGCGCCTGCAGGAGGGCGGGAGCGCCATAGTCATAGTCGCAGGTGCCGATCACCAAGTCGGCGCCCTGATGGAGAACGTCCAGCCCAGCCTTGGCGCCTTCGGCGCGGTCCGACTTGGTATCCGCGAACACGGCCCTGAGCTTTCTCCCGAGCAGCCCTCCCTTCGCGTTGAGATCGTCAATGAAGACCTGCGCAGTCTTCGTGCCGTTGTCGTCGTAGCCGGCGACGGAACCGGACTGGGCGACGGCAAAGCCGATGACGATGTCATCGGCGGCTCTCGAAGCGGGCGCCCCGACGGCTACGGCCGCCAAGACAAGCCCGAGCGTCACGCCTAGGAGTGTCTTTCGTTTCATCAAACGTTCCTTGATTTTTTTTTCTGTCGACCACATGAAACGTCGAACCCCGTCGACCCGTGCCCAACAGAATCGTCCCCACCCATCGCGTGGCAATCACGCCGACGCTGCGCACAATGCATTTGATTCATCGATAGTCAATTGAGTCTCGCTTCGCGGCAACGACTCCTACGTGAAATCCGGAAGCGCAGCCCCCGTCCGAGCGCCGCGAAGCCAGGAAGCTTGGCGGAGGGGCAACATGCCGAAGGATATTTCCTCGAAGAAAGGATTTTTCACTCATGGTCGAACATAAAGTTTTCGAGCTCGGTCAATTCGCTCTGCAAAAGGGCGCGGTCCTGCCGGACGCCAAAATCGTCTATGCGACGGTCGGCCAGTTGAATGACGCCAAGGACAACGTCGTTCTGTTCCCGACCTGGGGCTCGGGGACGATCGAGGACGTCGTGGGATTGATGACCGGGCGTGGGAGGACGCTCGATCCGGAAAAGTACTTCATCGTCATTCCCAATCACTTCGGCGGCGGCTTGTCCTCATCGCCCAGCAACAGCGCGCCGCCGTTCGAGAAGGGACGTTTTCCCAGGGTGACGACGTACGACAACGTCGTTGCGCAGCGGCGGCTGCTAACTGAGGAGCTTGGCGTCGACAGTTTGCGCCTTGTCGCCGGCTGGTCGATGGGAGCCCTGATAGCTTACCACTGGGCGGCGCTGTTCCCGGAGGCCGTGCGCGCGATCGTGCCGATCGCCGGATCCGCGCGAACCGGCCTGTTCAACAAAGTGTTCTTGGCCGGTATCCGCAGCGCCATCATGTCCGATCCCGCTTGGAACAATGGCTTCTATGGCGACGTGCCGCCGATTGTTGGGTTGCGGCAATTCGCGCGAGTTTACGCGGGCTGGGGATTTTCAGAGCCGTTCTATCGCCAGCAGGTGTTCAAGACTGCCTTCGGCGCGGCGTCCGTCGAGGAATTCATTGAAACGTTCTGGGAGGCTTTCTTCGTCAAATGCGATGCGAACAACGTCTTGGCGCAGCTTTCGACATGGCAACACAACGACATCTCCGCGCACCCGCGCTTTGGCGGCGATTTGGAAAAGGCGCTGGCGTCAATCAAAGCTCGCACGATCCTCGTGCCCGCGGCGACCGATGCATACTTTCCGCCGGTCGATAACGAATACGAAGCCAAACATATTCCGAAAGCGGAAATGCGCCCGATCCCGACCATTTGGGGACATATGAGCCCGATGAATCCAGAGGATCAAGCCTTCATCGACGTCGCGCTCGCAGACGCTCTGCGGTAGCGAGCTTCGTCCCTCGAGCGAATATCCGGCTAGGAAAAACAAGGATTTGGAACGCCGATCGGCACTGGGATCCTACGCCGTTTCACATGCTTGGCGTGGCGCCAAGCGCTTCGCTTCATGGCGAAGGAGAGACGTGCCCGTGGCCACGCAGGAAGCTTATTGACCACCGGCGCCGCACGATCAACTCGCTTTAGGGAAAAGCCCGTCCGGGGGGAACGCCGGACGGGCTTCGGGTCACTCGGCCGCTTGCTGCACGGAGAGGCCGAGCGCCTTAGCGACACCTGCGCCGTACGCAGGATCCGCTTTCGCGCAGTTGGCGATATGACGCTGCTTCACTTCGAGCCGGGCGTCGTCCATCGCGCGGGCGGTATTCTCGAAGAGAACCTGCTGCTGCGCCGGGGTCATCTTCCGGAACAGGTTGCCGGGCTGCTCGAAGTGATCGTCGTCGACGCGATGATCCCAATGATCCACGCCGCCGTCGACCGGCAGCGGCGGCTCGGCAAGCGCCTTGTCGTGATCGAGCCACGCGCCCTTGCTGTTCGGATAGTAGCTCGGCGTCGCGCCGCTATTGCCGTCGGTGCGCATCGCGCCGTCGCGGTGGTAACTCTGGAACGGGCACTTCGGCGCATTGACGGGGATGTGGTTGAAGTTCACCCCCAGACGATAACGCTGCGTGTCGCCGTAGGAGAACAGGCGCCCCTGCAGCATCTTGTCGGGCGAGAAGCCGACGCCCGGCACAACGTTCGCCGGCGAGAAGGCGGCCTGCTCCACCTCGGCAAAAAAATTGTCGGGATAGCGGTTCAATTCCATCACGCCGACCTCGATCAGCGGATAGTCGCCCTTGGGCCAGACCTTGGTGACGTCGAACGGGTTGTGCTTGTGGCGCTTCGCCTGCTGCTCGGTCATCACCTGGATGGAGAGCGTCCAGCGCGGGAAATCACCCGAGTCGATCGCGTTCAAGAGGTCGCGGCCGTGGCTCTCGCGGTCCTTGGCGACGAGGGCCTCGGCATCGGCGTCGGTCAGGTTCTGGATGCCCTGCTGGCTGCGGAAGTGGAACTTGACCCAGATGCGCTCGTTCTTCGACGTTGATCATCGAGAAGGTGTGGCTGCCGAAGCCGTGCATGTGCCGGAGGCTCTTCGGGATGCCGCGGTCCGACATGACGATGGTCACCTGATGCAGCGCCTCGGGGAGCAGCGACCAGAAGTCCCAGTTGCTGTCGGCGCTGCGCAGGCCCGTGCGCGGGTCGCGCTTGATGGCGTGGTTGAGGTCGGGGAAACGCATCGGATCGCGGAAGAAGAACACCGGCGTGTTGTTGCCGACGATGTCCCAGTTGCCTTCCTCGGTGTAGAACTTGACCGCGAAGCCGCGAATGTCGCGCTCGGCGTCGGCCGCGCCGCGCTCGCCGGCGACGGTCGAGAAGCGCATGAACATATCGGTCTTCTTGCCGACCTCGGAGAAGATCTTCGCCTTGGTGAAGCGGGTGATGTCCTTGGTGACGGTGAACGTGCCGTGAGCGCCCCAGCCCTTGGCGTGCATGCGGCGCTCCGGGATCACTTCGCGATCGAAGTGCGCCATCTTCTCGATCAGCCAGATGTCCTGCAGCATCGCCGGGCCGCGCGGGCCGGCCGTCATGGTGTTGAGATTGTCGCCGACCGGCGCGCCGGTGGCGTGGCTCATCGTCGGTTTTTCAGCCATACTCTTCTCCTCAATTAAACTCACGCAACAGCTTCAACGGCGCGTTCGCGCGCCACGCGCGCCAATTCAAAGTTGTCGAAGAACCGAGATCAGGAATGAAAGCGCGAGAACCGCGCCGATTTCAGGGGCATTGCTGCGAAGCGTCGATGGGAACGCGCCCACGAAGTCTCGCGGCAAAAGTCTATTGTCGTGCAGCGCCACACTAAGGCGAGGCAGCAATCATATTCGCAGTCACAGTGCGATTTTCCGGCGGGATAACACGTGTTTACGGCAGTCAAATTGCCCATATCGCGCTAGCAGCCTTCAATCAGATCATCACGTTGCGCCTATTTGGATGTTCTGAATAGAAAGCGAGAGTAGAGCGGATGGGATTGATGGCCCAGTTGTACCTAGGTAAAAATCAGATGTCGAAAGGGATGGGAAGAGCTATACGGGGGTCGTAGAGTGTGCTTTTCCGCCTCGTGGAAACACGAGCGCTCTCAGCCCTTTGGAGTCAGCGACGGCCAATCTCCTGTAAAACGGGTCACCTGCTAGCTCTACTCAACCCAATTTGGTGGCTTAGCGGGACTGATCGACACTCGGACAGCCCCTCGCAACGGCGGGCGTCATCGGGTCTGCCCAACGGGAAATCTGAATCACGCCGCGCCCAAATCAAAAATCACCATTACGGGTTTGTGACCTCGGGCGAGTATACTGGAAAAGCTATACTAAGAGATAGGCCTTTCCCACCCCAAGCACCATGGACGGCGATCCGCGCGGCGACATAACCTCATTGAAACTCGCAGGTTCTTCAACGTAGGCCCGCAGGTGGTCCGCGGAATCACGAAACTGGAGGCAGGCATGCCATCGTTTGCTTGGCGCCGTGAGGAATTCGCCCGCTTGAGTGAACCGACGGTGGCGCAGACAAGGGAAGGCTCGAAGAGCCAGCCCTCGGGCGCTTCCCTGAGTAGCTTCTCTCCGACGCGCTGAGCGGAATAGCAGGAGCTTCACCGCCTCGCGCTTTGCCTCAACCTCGTTCGGATGTTCGGCCGCGAAGGTCTCGCTCCTTCTGCGGCGAGGGATGATGTCGAGCTCAGCACGGACGGTTCAGATGTTCGGGGCGTCACTGCTCGTCGTCGAGGACGTAACCACCGCTTTGATTATTGCGGAACTCGAATCTCCGACAGCAAAGGTTGCGCGCAAGATATCGGCGCGCCTGCGAGCGCGAAGGCATCGTCGACGAGATTTGCTGAACTGTTTGCGTCAGCGCATCCGGGGACGCTCCGTCCCCGGCTCTCGGAAAGGACTTTTCCATGACCACCGACAAGAGCAACCGCAACACGCCCAACAGGATGGATCTTCCCTTCGTCGGACTGACCACCTTCGCCCACCAGCCCGCTTGCCCGGACTGGAATAAGCTCGACGGCGCCGACGTCGCGATCCTCGGCGTGCCGATCGACACCGCGTCGAGCTACCGCGTCGGGACGCGCTTTGGGCCTCGAGCGATCCGCGAGGTGTCGATGTTTCACGGCTTCGGCCCCGAAGGCGTGTTCGATTTCGAGGACGAGGTCACCTACCTCACCGCCGACGAGGTGAAGATCGTCGACGCCGGCGACAGCGACGTCATCTACGCCGACACCAAGCGCAGTCTCGCCAACGCCGAGCAGGCCGTGCGCGCGCTGCTCGACGCCAAGGCGATGCCCTACATCCTCGGCGGCGATCACGCGATCACCATGGCGACGATCGCCGCCTTCTCCAAGGAGAAGCCGATCCACATCGTCCATCTCGACGCGCATTTCGACTTCATCGACGAGCGCAACGGCATCACCTGGGGCCATGGCAGCCCGATGCGGCGCGCCTCCGAAATGGCGCATGTGAAGGGCATCACGACGCTCGGGCCGCACAACATGGCCGCGGTCAGCCGCAAGGACTGGGAAGCGGCCAAGCGCTACGGCTCGCATGTCGTCCCGCTGCGCAAGGTGCGGGCGCAGGGCGCCGCCGCTTCGCTGGCGCATATTCCGGACGGCGAGCGCGTCTATGTCTCGATCGACATCGACAGCTTCGATCCCGGCATCGCGCCGGGCACCGCGACGATCAGCCACGGCGGCTTCTCCTACTATGAGGGCAAGGACATCCTGCGCGAGGTGGCGAAGCGGTTCGAAGTGGTCGGCGCCGACTTCGTCGAGGTGTCGCCGCCCTACGATCCCTCCGGCGTCACGTCCCTGCTCGCGGCGCGCACCAGCATCGATTTCATCGGCTCGATCTTCCACGAACGCGCGAAGAGGCGCCGCTGATACGGATCGCTGGACCCTTCTTTAACGCACCGAAAGCGGCGAAACACCACTCAACCGTTCGCGTTGCTTCTTGGGCTGTAAAGTCCGGAGGCGCAGTTGCGAGCGCCCGAGACGATCGTTAGTCAGCGCGGTGGTGTCGCTGTCCTGTTGCGCCTTGGTCGAGGCGGCGAGCGGCGGATTGGGGCTTAGTCGCGTTGCCGCCGCGCACACAATGTTGGGCCATACCGCTGAGGCAAGCGCGGCGCTGGAAGCCGCGCTCGGCCTCGCGCCGAACTGGACACTTTCCCGCGCGCGATCGGAACATTACGCATTCAGCAGCAATCGAGCCTACCGAGAATTTGCTGATCGCCTGTTGGAAGCTCTGCGGATAGCTGGAGCTCCGGCGCGATGATCGGGGACGCCTCGTTGCAGCGTTTCGCGCCGTCGCGAAGAGGGGGTCAAGCTGGTATAAGAATTGATCACAAAGTTACGGGCCCAATGGCCCGGTACGGGCGAGGAGACTGCGAGATGCCGGAAGCCGAAGTTCGTGACGCTCCTTCTCTTGCGGAACTGCAAGAAACGGTGGCGGAGCTCGTCGAGCAGCGCGCCGCGGTCTCCGAAGTGCTGCGCGCGATCGTGGCTTCCCCCCACGAATTGCAGCCTCGCCCACGCCAACCGCGTCGCCGCCGTCGGACAATTGAGTGCCTCGATCGCGCATGAACTCAATCAGCCGCTAGCCGCCGCCGCGCTCAACGGCGCCGCTGGCTTGCGGTGGCTCGGAGCCCCCCAACATCGAACAGGCTGGGCGGTTGGTCGACCGCATGATCAGCGACGTCACGCGCGCGAGCGACATCCTGCGGCGGCTCCGTAACCTGACGCAGAAACAGTCGCCCCAGAAGGAGGTCCTGGACGTCAATGCGGCGATTCTGGAGGTTATGGCTCTCGCCCACAGCGAAGCCGTCAAAAGCGGGGTCATGGTGCGCACGCGACTGGCGTCGCAACTGCCGCCAATTGAGGGCGATCGGATCCAACTCCAGCAGGTCATGCCCAACCTGATCGTCAACGCCTCCAAGCCATGAGCGACGAAGACGGCATCGAGCGGGACTTCGAGATCAATACCGAGACCGTCGAGCCGCGCGGCGTGCTGGTCGGCGTGCGAGACTCCGGTCCCGGGCTGAGCGAGGAGACCCTGCCGCGCCTGTTCGAGCCCTTCTATACGACGAAGCCCGGCATGGGCATGGGCCTGTCGATCTGCCGCTCGATCGTCGAAGCTCACGGCGGGCGCCTATGCGCCAGCGCCAACGAGCCCAAGGGGGCGCACTTTCAGTTCACCATTCCCGGCGTCTGAGCGGCCATTGACAGGTCGCGAGCGGCGTTGGGCGCGATTGCGCGGGATCCGGGCGGAAACGTTGGCAACTTGATCGCTCTCCATAGACGGCGTCGCCGGTTTTGCCGCTGGACGCCCGTGGCCAGACGTTGTGCCCACCTTGTCGTCTAAGCCGCCGCTGAAGATGCGGTACGGGACGCGGGAATTGTAAACTGAAACACCGCGCCGCGAGGTTCGTTCGCCGTCGCCGAGAGTCGTCCTCCGTGCGCGTCCACGATCGAGCGGCAAATCGACAGGCCAATACCTAAGCCGCTCGCCTTGGTCGTATAGAATGGATCGAAGACGTGTTCGATCCCGGCCTCTGGCAGACCTGGGCCGGAATCCCGCACGGCGACGGCCACGCTATCCGGCGCCTCGGCGGCGGTGCTGATCAGTAACGCGCGCGGTCCCTCGCTCGTTGTACTCATTGCCTCGATCGCGTTGACGATCAGGTTGAGCATCACTTGTTGCAACTGGACGCGGTCTGCGTGGATAAACGGCAAACCCTCCCCGAGCGCGGTCTGTATGGAGACGCCGTGTTTCGCCGCTTCGCCGCGCGTGAGTTCAATCACGTCGCGGACGGCTTCGTTAATGTTCACGCTCTCCTTGCGTGGTGGCTCTTTCTTAATGAGATCGCGAATCCGGCGGATAATGTCATCGGCGCGCCTCGCGCAATCGACGATGCGAGTGAGCGCCTGGTTGGCTTCACCGACATTCGGCGGTTGAGCGCCCAGCCAGCGCAAGGCAGCCGAGGCGTTGACCGTCGTTGCGGCAAGCGGTTGCCTGATCTCGTGGGCGATCGAGGCCGTAAGCTGCCCCATGGTAGCCACGCGGTTCGCATGGGCGAGTTCGGCCTGGGAGTTGCGGTAACGCCTCTCGCTTTCGCGGATCTCGGCTTCCGCGCGCTTGCGTTCCGTGATGTCCGTCACAACCGCGGCGGCCAACAGCTGCTCCCCGCCTATAACGGGCAACATAACGACGCTGGTTGCCCCCCAGATGATGCCGCCATCCTTGCGCCGGTAGCGCTTCTCGATGCGGAGTGCGGAGGACAAACCTCCCGCTTGTGTTGAGAGGATCCCTGCGGTGGCGGCACGGTCATCCTCGTACGTGATGTCCCCGGGCGTCAAATGCCGAAGTTCCGCCATGGAATAGCCGGTCATTTTACAAAAGCCCGGATTCACCTCAACGAAACGCCCATCGCTTCCCACCATGGCAATGCCGACCGCAACATTTTCGAACAGACTGCGCCATCGCGCCTCGCTCAGCTGCACCGCATCCTCGGCCGCTTGGCGCTCCCGATTCTCATGGAGCAAATCAGTATAGAGGCGAGCGTTTTCCAGCGAAATCGCCGCTTGCGAGGCCAGAAACTGCAGGATAACGATCCTGGCCGGCGTGAAAACATGAGAAGCCAAGTTGTTCTCGAGATAGAGTACGCCGATGAGCTTCGTCTGGGAGATCAAGGGCAGGCAGAGGATTGACCGCGCCGCCCGCTGCCGGATGTAGGGATCAGCGGCGAACAAGGGCTGGGCCGCAGCATCATCGAGAATGACGCTTTCCCGAGTGCGCATGACATAAAGGAGCACGGTCTCCGGCAGCGTGGTCATGGCCGCCGGATGATCGCGCCGCCGCACGACGATCGCGCCGCCGTCGGTTGTCGCCTCGGCCTCGAGCCGCGGCTCGCCCCCGCGCGCCAGAACGAGCAGGCCTCTTTCGGCGCCGGCCTGCTCTAGCGCGGTGCGCAGAAGCGTATCGATCAGTTTGTCGAGGACGATCTCGCCGGAAACGACCTGCGAGACCTTGAGCACCGTCGCGAGGTCGAGTTGGTTGACCGGCGTCCCGATTGTGTCGGTCGGCCTGACGGCCGGCAGCTCATCCCTAAGCCGGGGATGGGACTGGTCGAGCTGCCTCACCTTGGCGTCGGCGCCCCAGCGCGCGTAGCCGTAGCGGGCGTTTCGCAGATAGGCATGAGAAGTGGTCTCGAAACCAAGCGCCGCGTAGAAGCGCGCGGCCCGTTCGTTGGCGATCGCCTCGTTGTGGACGAAGCCGTTGTCGCGGGCCGAGCGGATAGCCTGTTCGTAAAGGTCCATCGCGTCCCGATCGCGGCCGTCAATGCGGGCCATCTCGGCGCCGATCAACGCCGCGCGATTTGCGAAGTTCTCCGGACAGTTCTCGGTCCAGGTCTTGAGCTGATTGTGGTGTGAGGTCAGGGCCTCCAGATGCTGAGCCCGTTCATCGGTCGATGCCCCGTCGTATTGTGCGGCGCGCGCCAGCGCATCATAGAAATGGTATTCGGCCACTTCAAAGAACGACGGCGACGTCCAGAGAAGCTGCTCCGCCCTCGATGCCGCCTCGAGCGCGGAGGCGTAATCATTTGCGTGGACGCGCGCTTGCAGCTTGCGGATCCAATACCAGCATCCTGCAGACGCCAAACGCGGATCACTCTGTGATTGATGTTCGAACCGGCTCTCGTCGAACCGTTCATCATTGAAGGAGCCGAATTCGGACGTCAGGCCACGCAGAGTCCGGACCAGACCGAGTTGGGCGGAAATATGGTCAACAGCCAGCCCGAACCCAGCTTTCTGGGCGAATTCAAGCCCGTGCTCGGTCTCACTCTGCACCTCGTTCAGCGGATCGCCGGCAGCGAGAAGATTCGTGATGAGGTGGTGGCAGCTATATGCCGCAAAGGTGAGGTCGCCGGCTTTGTTTGCGGTATCAAAGGCGCGCCGCAGCAACGCCCGGCCGGTCTGGATGTGCTTCGTCCAGAGCACGACATGTCCCCCGAAGAACATGTAGACACGGGCCTGGTAGCGATGCAGCCCGCGCTTCTCCACCAGATCGTAGCCGAGCCTGCCGAATCGGAATCCAGCCTCGTAGTCCCCAAAGTGCGGCCCCAGAATCGCGCCGAGCCAGCTGTAAGCGAAGCACGATCCATCACTGTTGCCATGTTCCAGACTAATATTGACCATCCGGCAAATCACTAGAGAGCTCAAATTCTTATCGGTCAAAAATGCAGACGTCCCGACCTCGATTAGCACGTTGAGGGTCGCGCGGATCTCCGGATCATTCATGAGCGGCAAGTCGATCAATTCTTCGGTCGAACGACCGCCGATCTGGCGCCATATCTGCTCGTATTCCTGCCGGACTTCGTCATCTGTGGGATGCGACGACCAATGAATGCCTCTGCCTTGTTGGTAATCGAGGCACACTTCGACAGCGAGGTCGCCCCGACCCAGCATGGTGAAAAGCGTCACGCGCAGGCAAGCGACGGCGGAGATGTCGACGACGGTCCTCGCGTGCCGGGCAAGCATCGTAAGCCGCTCTTCCGCCGCATTGAGGTCTGCCGTCAGCAGTTCGCACGCGGCGCGGTGGTATTCGAGGGCAAAGGTGAGTTCGTAGCGCCGCTCCCATCGGTCGCCCGCCAGCAGCCTCGTCCCGGCGACGAGGTAGGTCAGGGCCGCGGCATAGGCCGCGGCGGCCTTGGCGCGTTCGCCGGCCCGCAGATTGAGCTCGGCGATGCGTTCGCGTTCCTCAGGCGCGTCGACCAGCGCGGCGCCGCGGTTGAGCTGGGTGACGATGTCGAAGATCCGTTCGGCGACCTGCTCGGGGGGCAGGCCGGACGAGAGGATGCGGCCGATGCGCAGGTGCCGTCCGGGCCGCGCCGCCTCGGGGATCAACGAATAGGCCGCCTCCTGAACCCGGTCGTGCAGGAAGGCGTAGGCCTCGTCCCGCCGCAGCACTAGGCCCGCCCGCACCGCCTCCCAGAGCGCGGCATGGATCGCCTCGGCGGATCGCCCTAGAATGAGCGCGAGCACGGCGAAATCCGCAGTGTTGCCGAGTGCGGCCAGCCATTGCAGGGCCTCCTGCGCCTCCGGCGCCAGGCGGGCGAGCTTGCCCACCATCAGGTCCACCACATTGTCGGTATAGCCCTTGGCGCGGATGCGCTTCAGGTCCCAGATCCAGCGCCCTTCCCCGGGGCCGAAGACGACCAGCTTCTCCTCGGCCAGGGCGGTCAGGAACTGGATCGTGAAGAACGGATTGCCGCCGGTCTTGTCGTAAACCAGGTCCGCCAGAGGGCTCGCCGTCTCAACCGTGGAGTGGAGCGCGTCCGCAACGAGACGACCGACGTCGGCGCGCGCCAGGGGCGACAGCACGATGTCGCTCACCCGGCCGCCTGCTCGTTGGATCTCCTGCAGGCTGCGCGCCAACGGATGGGTCGGGCCCACCTCGTTGTCCCGGAAAGCTCCCACCAGCAGCAGCGATCCCACGTCCGACTGGATCATCAGATCGCCGAGCAGGTCCAGGGTCGCCGCGTCCAGCCACTGCAGATCGTCCAGGAACAGCGCCAACGGATGCTCCGGCCGGGCGAACACGCTGAGCAAGCGGCGGAACACCAGCTGGAAACGGCGCTGTGCGTCTTGCGGCGGCAACTCCGACACGGCCGGCTGTGGGCCGATCAGCAGCTCCAGCGCAGGAATGAGGTCGATCATTAGCTGGCCGTTCGGGCCCAGCGCCTCCCGCAGCGCCTCGCGCCAGGGCGCCAGTTCGGCATCGCTCTTGCCCAGCAGCGACCGCACGAGGCCCTGGAACGCCTGGGCGAGCGTCGCATAAGGGATGTCGCGCTTGTACTGGTCGAACTTGCCGGCGGCGAACAGTCCGCGCGGCGGCGCCAGCACCTTGTATAACTCGTTGACCACCGAGGACTTGCCGACGCCGGAATAGCCGGAGACGAGCACGAGTTCCGATGCTCCGCTGTCAACCGTGCGGTCGAAGGCGGCGAGCAGGGCTGCGATCTCGCGTTCCCGCCCGTAAAGCCTCTCGGGGATCAGCAGTCGGTCGGGTGTGTCCCGCCGGCCCAGCGGAAAGTCGTCAATGCGACCCTGACGCTCCCATTCGGCCAGACAGCGCCGCAGATCGCGTTCGACGCCGGCGGCGGTCTGGTAACGCTCTTCCGCGGTCTTGGCGAGCAGCTTCATGATGATGGCCGAGACCGGTTCCGGCACGGTCGGCGCCCGTTCGGCGGGCGGCGGCGGCTGACGCGCGATATGGCAGTGCACCCACTCCATGGGATCGGCGGCGGTGAACGGCAGCGCGCCGGTGACCATCTGGTAGAGCGTGACGCCCAATGCGTAGAGATCGGTGCGGGCGTCGATCGAGCGGTTCATGCGGCCGGTCTGTTCGGGGGCCATGTAGGCGAGCGTGCCGGCGATGGTCTCCGGCGGCTCCGGAGCCTGCCGCTCGCTGGGCAGGCGTGAGGCGATGCCGAACCCGGTGAGCCAGACCTGGCCGTTGGCGCCATTCAGCAGGATATGGGCCGGCTTGAGGTCCTTGTGGACGATACCGCGCTGGTGGAGCTGGCCCAGCGCGGCGACGATGCCGACGGCGAGGCGCAGGAAGGGTCCGATTTCTGCCGGCGCGCCAAGCAGTTGGTCGAGCGGCTCGCCGCCGGGATCTTCGAGCACCAGCGTGGTCTGACCCTGGTGGCGGATGAGCGCCAGCGGCCGCACGGCCCAGCTTTCGTCCAACTCGTCCCGCAGTTCATACTCGTGGGTCAAGCGATCGAGCGTGGCTGGGGCCGGATGTTCCAAGACGGGTTGTACGACCAGTACGGCGATGCGATCGCCATCGGCATGCAGGCTCCAGCCTCGGCGGACGACGCACTCGCCGTCCTCCCACAAGACGCGGAGGCTGCTGTCTCCGTCGGTTTGGAGCAGGTCCATATACCGAACCTTTACGGACTAGCCGGCGCCCCCGTCAGGCTAGTCTGCACCATTTGGCGAGCATGACGAAATGCCAAAATTTCCAAAGCTGGCGCTCTCGATGATGGGAGGGGCGGGGGCATCGGCGCGGCGCTCTGCGGCAAGGCGGGCTGATGTGAATCGGCTCCAGCGGTCGACCCCTTCAGACTCGAAGCCCAGCTCGAAAGAAGCCGAGTTCGATTGGCCGTGCTAGACAGAACCGTCGATCGTCCCCTCCACAATGTACAGATGCCCAATTCTCTTATCCCCGTGTTGACGCCCCACGGCGCCTTGCGCGTCGAACCGGACCACTCGGAATTTCCGCTTGATGAGGCCGTCGTCGCTCGTCTGGGCGCCGCGTTCGCTCGTGGCGGCGGCCATGGACTTCTGCAACTGGGCCTGACCGAAGCGGGGAGCCGCCTGCCGCCGGAGCTTGCGTTCTGGCGTGCGTTCGCCATGCGGTTCATCGCCGCGGTCTCCGCGAACGGGGAAGCGGCGACGGTCCAGGCGCCGAGGGTATCCGAGCCGGCCGCGGCCGACCTCACGCGCTTGATCGAAGAGGCGCCGCCAATGCGCGGCGGCGAGTACCTCGATGCCGAGCGTCTCGTCGGGCTATGGCGTTCGCTTCAGGAAGCAATCGACGCAGAACGCGCCGCGAGCGGGCTTTCGATCGGCGCTTTCCTAGCCGCGCGCGACAGCCGCTGGCGGCTCGTCGGACGAGTGCACTTCAACCTCGCCGAGAACCGCAAGGACGCCGAGCGCCCGTTCGCATTTCTGGCCACCTACGCCGCCTCGCTCGCTACTCATGGCGCGCTTCGGCACGCGCCTCTCGGCGCGGCATTGCGTGAATTCGCCGGCGCCGGGGCGAAGAACGAACTGCTGCGGCTGCTGGAGCCGGTCGAACGTGCGGGCGAAAGCTGCGCCTGGCTGAAACAAATCGTCGACTCGGGCGAGATCTTTCACCCGCTTCGCTGGACGCCGACCGAGGCGATGCGGCTGCTCGGCGACATCGAGGCGCTGGAGCAGGCCGGCGTCATCGTGCGCATGCCAGCGTCGTGGCGCGCAGGCCGGCCGAGTCGTCCGTCGGTCGAGGCGACGGTGGGATCGAACGCGCCCTCCGTCGTGGGCGCCTCGTCGCTACTCGACTTTCAGGTCGAGGTGACCGTCGACGGTGAGCCGCTGACGCCCGAGGAGATCGCCAGGCTCGTCGACTCGGCGGACGGACTCGCAATGCTGCGCGGCAAATGGGTCGAGGTCGACCCGATGCACTTGAAGGCGACGCTCGACCGATACGCCGAGATCGAACGCCTCGCCCGCAAGGAGGGCGTCTCGTTCGGGCAGGCGATGCGCCTGCTGGCGGGGGCGGACATCGGCGGGCGCGAGGCCGCGTCCACATCGGATGTCGCGTGGGAACAGGTGAACGCGGGGCCGTGGCTCGCCGAGACGCTCGCCGCCTGCCGCAAGCCCGATGTCCTCGCCGCCGCCCATCCAGGCGACGCCTTGAAAGCGACGCTGCGCCCTTACCAGGACGTCGGCTTGCGTTGGCTCGGCTTCCTCACACGGATCGGTCTCGGCGCCTGTCTCGCCGACGACATGGGGCTCGGCAAAACCGTTCAGGTGCTGGCGCTGCTGCTGACCCTCGGCGGGCGAGAAGGCCGATCGCGGCCGAGCCTCATCGTCGCGCCGGCCTCGCTGCTCGCCAACTGGGCGGCGGAAGCCGAACGCTTTGCGCCGTCGCTTAAGGTGCTCGTCGCCCATCCCTCCTTCATGCCAGCGGAGCGCCTGAAGACGCTCTCCGCTGAAGATCTGGCGCAGACTGACCTGATCGTGACGAGCTATGCGGCGCTGCTGCGGCTCGAATGGATCGGACGGACGCGCTGGCGGCTCGCCGTCATCGACGAGGCGCAGACGATCAAGAACCCGGACGCCAAGCAAACCCGCGCGGTGAAAGCGCTCGACGCCGAGGCCCGCATCGCGCTTACCGGCACGCCGATCGAGAACAATCTCCGCGATCTGTGGTCGATCTTCGATTTCCTCAATCCGGGGCTGCTCGGCTCGTCGAAGGCGTTCGCGAAATTCGTCAAGCGGCTCGCCGATCGCTCGCCCCCCTCCTTTGCGCCGCTGCGCAAGCTCGTCGCGCCCTACATTCTGCGCCGACTGAAAACCGACCGCAGCGTGATCTCCGATCTTCCCGACAAGACCGAGGTCAAGGCCTACTGCGCCCTCAGCCGCAAGCAGGCGGCGTTCTACCAGGCGACTGTGCAGGAGTTTGAGCGCCGGCTGGAGGAGTCCGCCGACGAAATGGGGCGGCGCGGCCTCGTGCTGGCGACGCTGATGCGGCTGAAACAGATTTGCAACCACGCTTCGCACGGCCACGGCGGCGGCGAAAAATGGCGGAGCGAGGACAGCGGCAAATTCGCGCGGCTCATCGAGATTGCCGGCACGGTCGCAAGCCGCCAGGAGAAGATGCTCGTCTTCACCCAGTTCAAGGAGATTGTCGAACCGCTGGGCGACCTGCTTGCCGGCGCCTTCGGCCGCCCCGGGCTCGCGCTCAGCGGCGACACGGCGGTGGCCAAGCGCCGGGCGCTGGTCGAGACCTTCCAGGAGGATGAGAGCGCGCCGTTTTTCGTCCTGTCGTTGAAAGCGGGCGGCTCGGGGCTCAATCTGACGGCGGCCTCCCACGTCGTGCATTTCGATCGCTGGTGGAATCCGGCGGTCGAGAATCAGGCGACCGACCGCGCCTTCCGCATAGGACAGAAGCGCAACGTCCTCGTGCACAAATTCGTCTGCCGTGGCACAATTGAGGAACGAATCGACGAACTCATCGAGTTCGAAGCGACGGATGGCCGAGGACATGCTTTCCGGCGGGGGAGAGATCAATCTGACCGAACTTGCCGACGCCGATCTGATGGCGCTGGTCAAACTCGATCTCGACGCCGCGACCAAAGAGGGGTGACGCAATGAGCTATTGGGGTTTCCCCCAGTATGTATCGGTCGCTGAGCGCCGTGCGCAGGCGACGAAGGAAATCGAGAAGCTGAGGAAGAAGGGGACCGCCGTCCGGCCAATCGCGATCGAGGGCCGCAAGATCGCCAAGAACTTCTGGGGCAAGGCTTGGTGCGACAACCTGGAGCGCTATTCCGACTTCGAGAACCGGCTGCCGCGCGGGCGGACCTACGTCCGCAACGGCTCGGTGATTGATCTCAGGATCTCGCACGGCAAGGTGGAGGCGCTGGTGAGCGGCTCCGAGATCTACAAAGTGAAAATCGACATCGCGGTCGCGACGTCGTCGCGGTGGACGGCGATCTGCGCGGATTGCGCGGGCTCCGTCGGGTCGTTGATCGAACTTCTGCAAGGCAAGCTGTCGAACAACGTGATGGCGCGCGTTTGCCGCGAGGCCGACGGCCTGTTCCCGGCGCCGCGCGAGCTCAAGATGTCCTGCTCTTGCCCGGATTGGGCGAGCATGTGCAAGCATGTGGCGGCGGCCCTGTACGGCGTCGGCGCGCGACTCGACTTCGATCCTGACCTTTTGTTCGTGCTGCGCGGCGTCGACCGCGCCGAACTCGTTGCAACCGTCGGCGCCGACTTGCCGTTGGCCCAGACCGCCGCGACGAGCGAACGCGTGCTCGCCGACGATGACGTCGCCGCGCTGTTCGGGCTTGAAATGGACGCCCCCGTCGCTGCGGTCCGGAAGACGGAAAGCGCCGGGGCGACGAGCGCGCGACGTGGTTCGGACAAGACCGCCGCCGCGACACGGCCCACCACCGGCAAGGCCAAGGCGGACGCCGCGAAGAAAAAGCTTACGAACGGCGCTTCGCGGTTACTGCGGTCGCTTCATGTGAAAACTCGAGCAGGACAAAACGGCAAAACCGTTGCGCCAGCGGAGCCGGCGCCGGCCGCCATGTCAGGATCGAAACGACGCGGCGCCGGGCCCGCACCGGCGCCCATCAGTCTTTCGACGCCTCCCGCGCCGCCGACCGCCAAACCTGGGCCTCTCGAACCGCCGCCCGTCGGCCGCACGGGCGCGGCGAAACGGGTTGGCGCAAGGGCCGGGAAAGCCGACCGGTGACCTAACGTCGTCTGACGCGGGCGAAGGAACGGCCGGAAAATCGCTGAAAGCTTACCCGGCTGCTGACGCGCGCGCCCAATGGGTAGGCCCCAGGGCGTTGCAGCGCGCCTAGGTGTCTCGAGCCATTTCTAAGCAACACACGTTTTTTTGACCGCCCTGCGACGTGCGCCGGGGTGGACATGCATAGCTTTGTTCTCCCTCTAAGAGCGCAAGTGCTTCTTCGGCGAAAAGCAAATGACGAGCGTAAATCTCGCGCGTCTTTAAGCAAAGTCCAGGGTGACCGCAGCTATTACTGAAATGAGAAGGCAAATGTCGCAAGATGACTGCGCTCCGGAACGACGGGACTTCCTGAAGGGCCTTATCGGCGCCGTTTCGACGACCGGCTTTGCCGGCGCCAGCACGCTCCTGATCGACGGGGCGCCCGCGCGCGGCGCGACGGCGCCAGCCGATCCCTATAAGCCGTCCTATTTCAACGACGCCGAATGGCGGTTCATCAATGCGGCGGTCGATCGACTGATTCCATCGAATGAAGACGGTCCGGGAGCGCTGGAGCTTCAGGTGCCGCAGTTCATCGATCGGCAGATGGATACGGAATACGGGCACGGCGGGCTGTGGTACCTGCAGGGCCCGTTCGATCCCGACGCCGACTTCACGCTCGGCTACCAGCAGCGCTATTCGCCGCGCGACTTCTACCGCGCGGCCATTCCCGGAATCGACGGGTGGTGCGCCCAAAAGCACGGCAAACCCTTTGCCGACCTCGCGCCTGAAGCACAGGACGTCGTCCTCTCCGCCCTTGAAAAGGGCGAGGTCGAAATTCCCGGCACAAAGGCCCGCGAGTTCTTCCTGCAGCTACTGGCCAACACGAAGGAAGGCTACTTCGCCGACCCGCTGTATGGCGGCAATCTGCACATGGGAAGCTGGAAAATGATCGGCTTCCCGGGCGCCCGCGCCGATTTCAAGGACTGGGTGCTGCAATACGGGAAAGTCTACCCGCTCGGTCCGGTCTCCATCTCTGGCGAGAAGGCGTAGTCCGATGACCAAGACGATGAAACCCGTCGATGTCGTCGTCATCGGGCTGGGCTGGACCGGCTCGATCATGGCGATCGAACTGGCGCAGGCGGGGTTGAATGTCCTTGCCCTCGAACGCGGCAGATATCGCGACACTTCGCCGGACTACACCTATCCCAAGGCGGTGGACGAGCTGAAATACGGCATTCGCGGCGACATGCTCCGGCGCCTGTCGCTGGAAACGGTGACCGTCCGGCGCCAGGTAGGCGATACGGCCCTGCCGTATCGGCAATACAATGCGTTTCTGCTGCCCGACAATGTCGGCGGCGCCGGCCTCCATTGGAACGGACAGCTCTTTCGTCCGTCGCCCGAAGATCTCAAACTTCGCTCGCGGATGGTTGATCGCTACGGCGCGAGCTTCATTCCCGAGAACATGACGATCCAGGACTACGACGTCACCTATGACGAACTGGAGCCCTATTTCGACAAGTTCGAATATCTGAACGGAACCTCGGGCAAGGCCGGCAATCTGGGGGGACAGATCGTCGCCGGGGGCAATCCCTTCGAGGGACGGCGATCGCGGGATTATCCGACGCCGCCCGTCCCCGACACCTACCCGGCCTCGCTCTTTGCGAAGGCCGCGCGGGAGATCGGCTACCACCCCTATCCGCAGCCCTCCGCGAACTCCTCCCAGCCATTCACGAACCCGTACGGCGTGCGTTTAGGCCCATGCAATCTCTGCGGCTTCTGCGAGCGCTTCGGCTGCTACCTTTATTCCAAGGGCTCGCCGCAGACGACGATCCTGCCCGCGCTGATGCGCCTGCCGAATTTCGCGTTGCACACGCAAAGCCACGTCACTCGCATCAACGTGGACTCCGACGGCAAGCGCGCGACCGGCGTGACCTATGTCGACGCGTCCGGCGCAGAGGTCTTCCAGCCCGCCGAGATCGTGATCCTCTCCTCCTTCCAGGCGAACAATGTCCGTCTGATGCTGCTCTCGGGAATCGGCCAGCCCTACAATCCGGCGACCGGCGAAGGCGTCATCGGCAAGAACTTCGCCTATCAGATGATGAGCGCGACGTCGGTGTTCTACGACCAAGACGTGCCCATCAACCCCTTCATCGCCGCCGGCTCCGGCGGCTCCCAGATCGTCGACGACTTCAATTCGGATCATTTCGATCATGGCCCGCACGGCTTCATCGGCGGCGGCTACATCATCGGCGGGCAGACCGGCGGACGGCCGATCCAGCAGCTGTCGGTTCCGCACGGAACGCCGGCCTGGGGCGCCGCCTGGAAGCGCGCGGCCAAGGATAGCTATTTGCACACGACCAACGTCGTCGGCCACGGATCGGTCATGGCCTATCGGGACGCCTATCTCGATCTCGATCCGACCTATCGCGATTCGCTAGGCATTCCGTTGCTGCGGATGACCTTCGACTGGCACGACAACGAATACAGAATGTCGCGCTACGTCACCGACCGTGCGCTCGAGATCGTCGCCCAGATGAAGCCGAAGTCGCATTCGACCCTGATCCGGCAAAAGGGCGATCATTTCAATGTTCGGCAATACCAGACCACGCACATCACCGGCGGGGTCATCACCGGCGCCGATCCGAAATCCAGCGCCCTCAACCGGTACTTGCAGAGCTGGGACGTGCCCAATCTCTTCGTGACCGGCGCGTCGGCCTTTCCGCAGAACATCGGCTACAACCCCACGGGGCTCGTGGGCGGGCTCACTTACTTCGCGGTCGAAGCGATCAAGACCCAGTATCTGAAAAATCCTGGCCCCCTGGTGCATGCATAGGCGCGTCATGAAGATGAAGCTCTCTGCAACCCGGGTCGCCGCCGCCCTTGCCATCGTCGCCGTAGTCGGCGTCGGCGCCGCCTATGCCGCGACCGTTCTGTTCGGCGGAATCGGCGGCGACCGCGCGACTCAGTTGTTCGCGCCTGTCGACGCGCAGGTGATCGCGCACGGCAAATATGTCGCGGAAGCCGGCGACTGCGCCGCGTGCCACACCGCGCCTGGCGGCAAGCCATTCGCCGGCGGCCTGCCGATCGCCACCCCAATCGGCGCGGTCTACACCAGCAATATCACCCCCGATGCGGCGACCGGCATCGGGAACTACAGCTACGGCGATTTCGAGCGGGCGGTCCGGCGCGGCGTTACGCCGGCGAACGGGACCCTGTACCCGGCGATGCCGTATCCCTCCTACGCTCGCATCAGCAATGGGGACATGCAGGCCTTGTACGCCTACTTCAAGGCGGCGGTGCAGCCGGTGACGCAAGCCAACCGGCCTTCCGACATCCCCTGGCCGCTCTCGATGCGCTGGCCGGTGACCTATTGGCGCTGGTTCTTCGCGCCGAATGTCGCCGCCGTGCAGACGGCGGCGGCGGCCGATCCGGTGCGCGATCGCGGCACCTATCTGGTCGAAGGTCTCGGCCACTGCGGGACCTGCCATACGCCGCGCGGCTTGGGGCTGGAGGAGAAGGCGCTCACCGATGCGGACGGCGCGAACTATCTCGCCGGCGCCACGGTCGACAATTTCGTCGCCAGCGACTTGCGCGGCGATGCGATGGCGGCCCTCGGCTCCTGGACCGAGGACGATATCGTCCAGTTCCTGAGGACGGGACGGAACGCCCAGACGGCGGCGTTCGCTGGCATGACCGACGTCGTCGAGCACAGCATGCAGTATATGACCGACGCCGACCTGCACGCGATCGCGCATTACCTGAAATCGCTGCCGGCGGGGAGCCAGACCCGATACACGTATGCCTCGGCTGCCGGCGATGCGCTTGCGCGGGGCGACGTCTCGGCCCGCGGCGCAATCGACTACCTGAATAATTGCGCCGCCTGCCACTTGTCGTCCGGCAAGGGCTACGTTTCGACCTTCCCTGCGCTCGCCGGAAATCCTGTTGTGAACGCCGCCGACCCCTCTTCACTCATCAACATCGTTCTGCGCGGAAGCACGGAACCGGCGACGGACAGAGCGCCTACGCACTTCACGATGCCGCCCTTCGACAAACGGCTCAGCGACCATGAAGTCGCCGATATCGTCACCTTCATCCGTTCGAGCTGGGGCAACAGCGGAGCGGCGGTCACGCCGGACGAGGTCGCCAAGCTGCGCGCGGCGCCGCACGCCCCGATCTCCCCCTACGCCGAGGGAGATCCACGGGCGACGGACAATCAACCCGCGGCGGGAGCGCCCTAGCTAGGGCGCGCTGTCGTTAGGTTGAGCCGGCCCCCTGTCGTCATCGCGAGCGAAGCGCGGCGATCCAGAGATCGCGGCGTCAGCCGATTGAGGCGCGCACGGAACGACTCGCGACTTGCTGGCGAGACCTCGATCGCTGGATTGCTCACATGGGGAATGTCTTCGTCAAGGAGATATTTTCCAGCGGCGATTGCGTCCTTTGGCGCGCGATTGGCGATCCTGGTCCGAGCCCGTTTGCGTGATCTGGTCGTGAAGGCCAGAACAAACTCACATTCGGTCGTCGCGTTTGAGCGGCGCACCCTGATTCCGCTTTCGGCGGCGAGGGCTCGAGAGGGCGGGACCATTCTTCGCTGCGGCTTTTGAAGCCCGGCAATCCATCGGTCCGCCCGCCCGGATCGACCGAGACGGATCGCGCCTCGGCGGATTGGGGGGAAACTGTCGTCAGAGAGGCTCGTCAGCCGATTGCGGCGGCGTCTTTCATGACGGCTCCCTCAATGATGACGCCGGCGCTGGCGAACTTCCACAGCGCGACGAGCAGTTTGCGGGCGAGCGCGACGATCGTCGTCTTGCGTTTGCCTTTTCCGGCGCCTGAGAGCCGCTGGTGGAACCAGCGCGCCAGGGCCGATTGCGGCTGATGGCGCAACCACAGCCAGGCCACTTCGATCATCGTCGTGCGCAGGCGTGGGTTGCCGGCCTTCGACACGCCCTGTTCGCAATCGATCGTCCCGCTCCGCCAAGGCGTCGGCGCCAAGCCCGCATAGGCGGCGATCTGACGGCGGTTGGAGAACGAGCGGCAGAGCCCCTCCGTCCACAGAATGGCGGCGAATTGCGGGCCGACGCCCTTCAGGCGCAGCAACATCCGGGCGGGCGAGGGCGCCGCCAAGGGCGCCGCTTCGGTCTCGACCGCCGCGCTCATCATCGCGTCGCGCGCGGCTTCGACCGCTCCGATTTGATCGAGCAGCAATTCGAGCCGATCCAGCTCGCGTTCGATTTGCGCTTTCAAATTCAGCCCAAGCGGGCGCCCGTCGCCGCCGCGAAGCGCCGCGAGCGCTCGGCGGCGGTCGCGCCGCAACGGTTCATAGTCGCCGATCCCTTGAGAAAACAGCAGCCCCTTGATCCGATTGACGTGCCGCACCCGCTCGGCGACCAGCGCCTGGCGCTCGCGGCAAATTCGTCGCCGGTCCTCCTCGTCGGGCGTCGGCGCGCGCACCATCGCGTTGGAATCTTCGCTTCGCTCGCAATGACGGTTCCACGTAACTGCAGAAGGCTCTAGCGAGGACGGGTCCCAATCATAACGCAATTTCAATAACATATATGTTCGCAGTTCTATCCTGAGCGGCGCGCGGTGCCGGCGCCGCTCGGAACAAAACTGCGAACTCAAGTCACTCTTTCCGTGCCCCCCAATGCATTCGTCGACCGCTGGTTCGGTACGTAACATTTCGTCGGTCACATTGCTCCGCGTTCAGCCTTCCGGAGAAAAGTGTGAGTTACGGTTTCGCCATTCTAGGTCCGCCTTACTCTTTGTCATTTTTCGGTTGGCAGATCGGACGGTCGAACGCGGCGCGGATGAATTCGACGATTTGCGTGACCTGGTGCTGGTCGCTGTAGTGGCTGGCGGTCTCCTCGACACGCTCGGCCAGCGTGCCTTCGGGCGCAAACCGCATGCGGTAGGCGCTGTTACGCATAGCGCCAGTGTCAGCCGCAAATGCGCAAGGCGGTCCCTGGCGGACGGATACTCCGGAGACGTTGGGACTAACGAAGAGACGTTGGGACTAACGAAGAGATGTTGCGCGAGCAGCGTGTCGCCCCTATGCAAAAGGCGCTCGTGCGCTGATGTCCTTGGCTCTTTCCGTAGCTCGTCGCGACCTCCTTCAGGAGGTCCATAGGCTCCGCAAAGTGACGCTGTTCCAACAACTCCAGCCGGTCGACGTCCTGCTCCCATAAGAGTTTGCCGAATCGCCGATGGATCTGTGGGGCCTCATTGCACGTCGTCCTGTCCCACGCGCCCTTGGCGGCGTTCTCCGCAATCAGTTTTCCCGAAAATTCTACCTGTCGCGCAATAGGGGCAGAGCCCTAGCCTTTCTTTTGCATCTCCTGCCGCAGGTCGATGCCGGCGGCCATCCAGTAGCTTCCAGCCGGGGTCTCGATCCCGACCATTTTCGCGTCTGGCGCCGGGTCCAGCACGAGGGGCCGACGAACGCCAGGCAGGACGACGAAGTCGAACAGTTCCTCCACGCCGGTCGCGAACCGGAGCATGCCCAGCAGTTGGCCGCTGTCGCGATCCAGCGCGGCGATGCCGGCCACGAGCGTATCGGCACGCCCGCTCAGCGGCAGGTTGAGCGACCGCGCGCTGGCCCGCAACGTGGAGAGGCCGACGAATAGCACGTCGCCATGCATACGCAACCCACGGGTGAATCCAGGCAGGCTTGCTAGGGTTTCCGAACTGCGTCCCGCGACATCGACGCGCAGCACATCGCCGGCGGCGGAATTCAGCACGTAGAGCTTGTCGTCGAACAGGCGCACCGAGTGCGGCTTGATCAGTCCGGTCACCACGACCGCGTTCGCCTCGACATCGATGATGATGCCGCTGTCGTTCGGCAGTTCCCGGTATCCGGCGGCGCTATCCGATGGCGCGAAGGCGGTCGCATAGCGGATCCGCTTTTCGTGCATGGCGAAACTGTTCAGATGGCACCGATCCTCCGGCATCAACTGCGAAATGAACGACGGCTGCCAGAGGGGTACGAAACTGGAGAAGCCGTCCACCCGGCCGAGACAGGAAAACTGCGTGTTGATGAAAACGACGCTCGGCCCGTCCAGAGCCATGTCGTGCACCATGCACTCGCCGGTCCGGTACGTGTTTATCGGAACGAACAGAAGGTCGTGCTGCCCGGCCCGGCCCGGCATATGATCGGCGAGCCGGGTGGAGCGCGCGTAAACCGTGATCTCCCGCCGTCCGCCGATGGCCAGTCGAGCTCCGTCCGTGGCGAGGCCGAACGGCGATTTCACGGCGGTGACGGAAACCGTCAGGACGCCGTCCTGGGCCCCGATGCAGGCGACGGCATCGGGACGCAACGTCGCGATCACGGAAATGTTGCCGCGTTGCAGCAAATCGATGAACGCCTGATCCGCTGTGGTGTCGCGCGCCAGACGCGTGCCCTCCATGGGATCGCGAGCCTTCTCGGGCTGTCTCATCTGTCGTCGGACACCAGAGCGAATTCACCATATCTGCGGTGCGTGGTCGGCGTAATCATGATCATCATCAAAATATAACGTTAAAAATTGCTCATCTCGATCTTGAGATAGCATCTGCGTCCGGTTATTGACGTAGCGTGCGTTAGTAAAAAAAGTGTTTGGGGGTACATTCGGCATGACCACCGCACCAGTGATCCTTGGCAACGTCGTCCTCTCCAACGGCAATCTCGCCGTTCTCGCCGGCAATCCCTACACGGACACGGCAGGCTACTCCGGTTTCGACCAGCTTCAGGTCGCCATCCTGTCCGACAGCACCCCGATCGCCCTGAACCAGACGAGCGGGAACCTGAGCTTCCCGTCAGGCGACTCGCCGGACGGAAGCGTCCCCGGCGATGTCCCCGGTATTCTGGGCAACCCCACCGCTGGCGGCGGCACGATCGCGGCTCTTCCGGGTGGCGGCATGGCCGTCATGACCTGGGGCGATAGTAATCTGAACTACGACCTGCAGATCCTCAACAACGCGGGAACGGTCACCACGCAACCGTTCGTCGTGCACAGCCAGTTCACCACCGCCGGCAACAACCAGAGCAACGCCGCCAATCCCCAAGGCGCCGTGGCCGCGTGGTCGGGCGGCCTCGTCGTGGCGTACAGCACCGACGACGAATCGAAAGACTACTACCAGCGCTACACCCTCGCCGGCGTCGCGGTCGGCAGCGCGGTCGAGTTCGCTTCGACCAGCGACGGCAGCGGCACCGGCTGGGTCGGCTCGATGGCGGTCGATTCGTCCGGCAATGTCATTTTCGGCTTCGGGACAGAGGACATCTACACGCCCGGCGCCTACAAGATGTACAGTGGCGCCAACGCCGTGCTGAACACCCCCGACAGCGTGGGGAAGGACGCCACTACCGGCGCCACCGAGGTGGCCAACCAGGGAGGACCTGCACCGACATTCGTGCCGCTGTCCGGCGGCGGCTTCGCCACGGTCGGCTACACCTCGGTCGGGACCTACGATGCGACGGATGGCTGGTTTCCCAGCTTCACGTTGAACATCCAGACCGTGTCAACCGGGGGCGCGATCACCACGCAGGACACAGTCCCCCATGCCGTCGAGGACAATTATTACCAATCGGCAAAAATCAACTGGATCTCCGTGCTTCCCAACGGCACCGTCGAGTTTCAGGAGGAGCGGGACAATAGCTACTACCACGACGCCAATGTGGCGAACTCGTATACCGTCGGGGGCGCCCTCAACCGTGGCGGCGTAACCCTGGCCCTGCCGTCCGACGGGAGTACGCCCTTCTACCTCCCCCCGGCCACCGGCCCCGAGAGCAATGTCGTCGGCCTCACCGTCAACGCCTCGAACCAACTGGTGGGCGAGGGCGTCAACACGGCGACCGTCGCGGCTCCGTCCATCACCGGCATATCGCCCGATACCGGGACGTCCTCCACCGACGGCATCACCGACACCGGGGCGCTGACAGTCAACGGAACCGCGACCGCCGGCACAAGCATCGCGCTGTTCAACGGCGCCACGCAGATCGGCACGACGACCACCGGATCCGGCGGCACGTGGAGCATCCTGCTCGGCACGGCGCTCGGGCAGGGCAGCTACTCGCTGACCGCCACTGCCTCGTCGGGGGGCACGACGTCGTCTCTCTCCACCGGCTACGCGGTGACAGTGGACACTACGGCGCCGTCGGTGGCCTCGGACAACTTGGTGGGCAGCAGCCCGAACCACGCCAGCAGCGAGCAGTTCGCGGTGACGTTCTCGGAGAGCGTTGTCGGGGTTTCCACCTCCTCCTTCCAACTCACCGACACCGGCAGCGTGGCCGGCTCGATCGCCTCGGTCACCGGCAGCGGTTCCAGCTATACGGTGACGGTCACCGGCGTGACCGGCAACGGCACGATGCGGCTCGATCTGAAGAGCTCCGGCGCTGGCATCGCCGATGCGGCGGGCAATGTGCCTGCGGGCTATACCAGCGGCCAGACCTATACGATCGAGACGCCGCCACCCGTGATCAGCGGCGCCGTCGCCGGGCAGACAACGACGGACGAGGCGACAGTCACGCCATTCGCAGGCGTTTCGATCACCGATCCGAATGTCAGTCAGACCGAAGCGATAACCATCACGCTGTCGCATGGCGGCGCCTCGACGGACGCCGACGGCACGCTGTCGGGCGCTGGATTAACCAAGACCGGCACGGGCGCCTACACACTCAGCGCCGGGACTCCCAGCGCGGTAAGCACGGAGTTGGAGGGACTGGTGTTCACGCCGACGGCGCACCAGGTCGCACCGGGCGGTTCGGTCACCACCACCTTCACCATCCAGGTCACCGACACCGCCGGTGGGACCAGCAGCAACAGCAGCACCACGGTCGCCGCGACCGCGGTGAACGATCCGCCGGTGATCAGCGGGGCCTCAGCGGGTCACACCACCACCGACGAGGCGACGATCTCGCCGTTCGCCGGCGTGGCGATCAGCGACGCCGATTTCGGGCAGACCGAGACGGTGGCGATCACCCTGTCGAACCACCATCAACGGCACGCTGTCGAATCTCGGCGGCGGCAGCTACGACAGCGCCACCGGCGTCTACACCGTCACCGGCACAGATGCCGCCGTCACCGCCGCCGTCGACGGACTGGTGTTCACGCCGACGGCGCATCAGGTCGCGCCGGGCGGTTCGGTCACCACCACCTTCACCATCACGGCCACCGACACCGCCGGTGGGACCAGCAGCAACAGCAGCACCACGGTCGGCGCCACTGCGGTGAACGATCCGCCGGTGATCGCCGGGGCCACAGCGGGTCAGACCACCACCGACGAGGCGACGATCTCGCCGTTCACCGGCGTGTCGATCAGCGACGTCGATTTCGGCCAGACCGAGACGGTGACGATCACCCTGTCGAACCACCTCAACGGCACGCTGTCGAGTTCGGCGGCGGCAGCTACGACAGCGCCACCGGCGTCTACAGCGTCACCGGCACAGATGCCGCCGTCACCGCCGCCGTCGACGGACTGGTGTTCACGCCGGCGGCGCATCAGGTCGCGCCGGGCGGTTCGGTCACCACCACCTTCACCATCACGGCCACCGACACCGCCGGTGGGACCAGCAGCAACAGCAGCACCACGGTCGGCGCCACTGCGGTGAACGATCCGCCGGTGATCGCCGGGGCCACAGCGGGTCAGACCACCACCGACGAGGCGACGATCTCGCCGTTCACCGGCGTGTCGATCAGCGACGTCGATTTCGGCCAGACCGAGACGGTGACGATCACCCTGTCGAACCACCTCAACGGCACGCTGTCGAGTTCCGCGGGCGGCAGCTACGACAGCGCCACCGGCGTCTACAGCGTCACCGGCACAGATACCGCCGTGACCACCGCCGTCGACGGAGTGGTGTTCACGCCGACCGCGCATCAGGTCGCGCCGGGCGGTTCGGTCACCACGACCTTCACCATCACGGCGACCGACACCGCCGGTGGGACCAGCAGCAACAGCAGCACCACGGTCGGCGCCATTGCGGTGAACGATCCGCCGGTGATCGCCGGGGCCACAGCGGGTCAGACCACCACCGACGAGGTGACGATCTCGCCGTTCACCGGCGTGTCGATCAGCGACGTCGATTTCGGCCAGACCGAGACGGTGGCGATCACCCTGTCGAACCACCTCAACGGCACGCTGTCGAGTTCCGCGGGCGGCAGCTACGACAGCGCCACCGGCGTCTACAGCGTCACCGGCACAGATGCCGCCGTCACCGCCGCCGTCGACGGACTGGTGTTCACGCCGGCGGCGCATCAGGTCGCTCCGGGCGGTTCGGTCACCACCACCTTCACCATCACGGCGACCGACACCGCCGGTGGGACCAGCAGCAACAGCAGCACCACGGTCGGCGCCACTGCGGTGAACGATCCGCCGGTGATCGCCGGGGCCACGGCGGGTCAGACCACCACCGACGAGGCGACGATCTCGCCGTTCACCGGCGTGTCGATCAGCGACGTTGACGCCGGCGCGACCGAGACGGTGGCGATCATGCTGTCGAACCTCCTCAACGGCACGCTGTCGAGTTCCGCGGGCGGCAGCTACGACAGCGCCACCGGCGTCTACACCGTCACCGGCACAGATGCCGCCGTCACGGCCGCCGTCGACGGACTGGTGTTCACGCCGGCGGCGCATCAGGTCGCGCCGGGCGGTTCGGTCACCACCACCTTCACCATCACGGCCACCGACACCGCCGGTGGGACCAGCAGCAACAGCAGCACCACGGTCGGCGCCACTGCGGTGAACGATCCGCCGGTGATCGCCGGGGCCACAGCGGGTCAGACCACCACCGACGAGGCGACGATCTCGCCGTTCACCGGCGTGTCGATCAGCGACGTCGATTTCGGCCAGACCGAGACGGTGGCGATCACCCTGTCGAACCACCTCAACGGCACGCTGTCGAGTTCCGCCGGCGGCAGCTACGACAGCGCCACCGGCGTCTACAGCGTCACCGGCACAGATGCCGCCGTCACCGCCGCCGTCGACGGACTGGTGTTCACGCCGACGGCGCATCAGGTCGCGCCGGGCGGTTCGGTCACCACGACCTTCACCATCACGGCGACCGACACCGCCGGCGCCAGCGCCAGTGATGCGAATACGACACTCGCCGCGACCGCGCTGAGCGACCCACCGGTGATCGCCGGAGCCACAGCGGGTCAGACCACCACCGACGAGGCGACGATCTCGCCGTTCACCGGCGTGTCGATCAACGACGTCGACGCCGGCGCGACCGAGACGCTGACGATCTCGCTGTCGGGCTCGGGCGGAACGCTCAGCGGCGCCGGCCTCACCGGCGGGAGCGGCAGCTACACACTCTCCGGCACGGCCGCGGCCGTCACCACCGAGCTCGACGCGCTGTCCTTCACCGCGACGGCCGGCGCGCCGGGGACAAGCGGGACGACGACCTTCACGCTGTCCGATGCATCGAGCATCTTTGCGACGCCTACGGTCAATTCCGCCACCACGGTGACCGACGTCGATCCGACTGGCACGGGTTGGGGCGACGTCCACATGGTGACGTTCCAGGGCCTGCATTATGACTTCCAGGCGGTCGGCGATTTTACGCTGGCGAAAGGAACGACATCAGCCGATCCCTTCGACGTGCAGATCAGGACCTCGCCCTGGGCCTCGATGATCAGCGTGACGACGGAGATCGCCGCTCAAGTCGGCGGGAACGCCGTGCAGTTCGACCTCGACGGCGACGTCATGCTCAACGGCGTTGTCGATACGTCGCTGGGGTCGATCAACGCAGTCCAAGCGATCGATGGCGGTACAATTTCGCGAACCTCGGCCAACTCCTATGTGGTCGACTGGGCCAGCGGCGAAAGCCTCGACGTGACCAACGCAGGCCCCTATTTCAACGAGACTGTGACGCTCAGTGCGAAAGACGGGCCCGGCTCGGTTCAAGGCCTGCTCGGTTCCAATTCGAACCAGGCGACCGATATTCAGCTCGCCAACGGCACAGTGCTCAATGCGCCGACCGACAGCCAGTTGCTCGGCGTCTATGCCGAGAGCTGGTCGGTTGCCGACAGCGCGTCGCTGCTGAACGACAACACCAGCCTGCCGCTCGCGATGTCGAACGATGGCGATGCGGCGACGCCCTTCAACGGCCAGTCCTTCGTCGATCTTGCCGGTCTCCGCGCCGCCAGCGCCACGCTCGGCTTCCGAGAGGACGCCTCCGGCGCCTTCGGCACGCTCACCATCCAGAGCGGCAGTCAGCAAAGCTCGATGACCCTCCTCGGCCAATATGCCGCTGCCGGCTTCGGGATCGCCAGCGATGGCCATGGCGGGACGATTGTCGACTACACGCCGCCAAAAGTGACGATGCTCGGATGAGGACCCGACCGTGGCGCTAGACACCAATACGGGCGACGCGGAGGCGTCCGCGCGTCCGGGCGCGAAGCGTTGGGAAGACCCGGAGGCGGCGCATCGGACCGGGGACACGTCGCAAAACGGCGCGCCGGAACAGGAGGCCGGTCAACCGAGCGACGAGGCGCCGCTCGACACTGGCGCCCTCGCTCTCGTTTATGCCTTGAAAATTCTGGGGCTGCCGGCGGACGCCGAGCAGATCCGGCATTCGCTCGGCGTGACGCGGACGATGTCCGAGACCGATCTCTTGCGCGCCGTGCGGCGCCTCCCGGTCAAGGCGCAGATCGTCACATCGAACTTCGATAGGCTTGCCTCAACGCCGATGCCGGCGCTCGCTCTGATGCGCGACGGCGCCTGGATCGTCGTCGGCCGTGCGGACGCCGCCAAGGCGCTGGTGCAGCATCCCTCGAAACCCAGGCCGGAACTGCTCGACCGTACAACGTTTGAAGCCGCCTGGACCGGCCGACTGATGCTTCTGACACGGCGCGCCTCGGGGCTTGGCGTGGCACAACGTTTCGGCATCGGCTGGTTCATCCCGGCGATCGGCAAATACAAGAAACCTCTCACCGAGGTCTTGGCCGCCTCGTTCTTCCTGCAGATCTTCGGGCTTCTGACGCCCTTGTTCTTCCAGGTCGTGGTCGACAAGGTGCTCGTGCATCGCGGGCTCTCGACGCTCGAGGTGCTCGCTGCCGGCCTCATGTTGCTTTCGCTCTTCGAGGTGGCGCTGACCGGGATCCGCACCTGGCTATTTGCCCATACCGCCAACCGGATCGATGTCGAACTCGGCGCACGGCTGTTCCGGCATCTGTTCGCGTTGCCGATGGCCTACTTCGGCGCACGCCGCGTCGGCGATACGGTTGCTCGCGTCCGCGAACTGGAGACGATCCGCCAGTTCCTGACCTCGTCGGCCTTGACGCTGGTGATCGATCTCTTCTTCGCCATCGTGTTCCTCGGCGTCCTCTTCCTCTATTCGCCAACCCTCACGCTGATCGTCGCCAGCGCAATTCCAGTTTATATCCTCATCTCCGTCATCGCGAGCCCGGTCTTCAAGCGTCGCATCGACGAGAAGTTCCGCCGCGGAGCGGAGAACCAGTCGTTCCTCGTCGAAAGCGTCTCGGCGGTCGAAACTGCGAAATCGATGGCGCTCGAACCGGTCCTGCAGCGCCGTTGGGAAGAGCAACTCGCTGGCTATGTCACGGCGTCCTTCGGCGTCGTCGGCGTCTCGACATGGGCGCAGCAATCCGTCCAGGCGGTCTCGAAGATCGTGACGGTGATGATTCTCTTCTTTGGGGCCCGCGCCGTCATCAGCGGCGATCTGACGATCGGCGAACTCGTCGCCTTCAATATGCTGGCGGGTCAGGTCTCGCAGCCGGTGCTTCGATTGGCGCAGCTGTGGCAGGACTTCCAACAGACGCGCGTCTCGATCGATCGCCTCGGCGACATCCTGAATTCGCCGGCCGAACCCTCGGCAGGCGGCCAGGCGAGCCTGCCCCCGATCCGTGGCGCGATCCGCTTCGAGCGCCTGACGTTTCGCTACCGGCTCGATGCGCCGGCGATCCTGTCGGAGGTCAATCTGGAGATCGCGGCGGGCGAAGTCATCGGCATTGTCGGCGCATCGGGCTCGGGCAAGTCAACGCTCGTCAAGCTCGTGCAGCGGCTGTTCACGCCCGAGACCGGCCGGGTGCTGGTCGACGGCACGGATCTGTCGCTCGCCGATCCCGCCTGGCTCAGACGTCAGTTGGGTGTTGTCCTGCAGGAAAACGTCCTGTTCAACCGGTCGGTTCGCGAGAATATCGCCATCGCCGATCCGGCCATGGACATGACCCGGGTGATCGCGGCGGCGCGATTGGCTGGCGCGCACGAGTTCATCCTCGGCCTGCCGGAGGGTTACGAGACGATCATCGGCGAGCGTGGCGCCTCACTGTCGGGCGGCCAGCGCCAGCGCATCGCCATCGCGCGAGCCCTCGTCACCGGCCCGCGCATCCTCATCCTCGATGAAGCAACGTCCGCGCTCGATTATGAGAGCGAGGCGGCGATCCTGCGCAATATGGCTGCAATCGCTGAAGGCCGCACCGTTCTCATCGTCGCGCATCGACTCTCGACTGTCCGCATGGCGCATCGGATCGTCGTCATGGAAGACGGCCGGGTCGTCGAGGAAGGCGCCCACGAGCAGCTTCTGAAGCTCAATCGCCGCTACGCGAAACTGTGGCGCATCCAATCGGACGGCCCGGGTTCGCTGCAAGAGGTGCGGAAATGATGAAGCCCCGGAGGCGCGCATGAGCGCCGAGATCGTTCCCGTCCCACGCCGCATCCAGGCCCCGACGGCGGTCGAGCGCGCATTTCTGCCGGCGGCGCTCGAGATCGTCGAGACACCGGCGTCGCCCAGCATCCGTCTCACCGGCTTCGTCATCTGCGCGTTCCTCGTCGCAGCAGCGACCTGGGGCTCCTTTGGTCAGGTCGACCTGATCGCGACCGCGCCCGGCAAGGTCGTTCCGGTCGGCCGCACCAAGGAAGTGCAGGCGTTCGAGGCCGGCTCCGTCCACAAGATCCTTGTCGACGACGGCGCCGAGGTGAAGGCCGGCCAAACGCTGATCCTGCTTGATCCAACGCTTGCGACGGCCGATCGCGACCGCTATCGCGACCAACTCATGCGGGCGGATCTCGACGTCGCCCGATTGACCGCGCTGATCACGCCGCCGGTGGCCGGCGCTGACCCTTTCGCCGGGGTCACCGCATCGCCCGAAGCCATCTCCGAGGCGCGCGGACAGCTCGCCGCCGATCGCGCCGATCGCGACGCCAAGCTCGCTGCGGCGGACCAGGAAGTTGCCTCCAAGCGCGCCGATAAGGCCGGCTTGGAGGCCGAGATCGCCAAGATCGACGCCGCTTTGCCTATGGTTCAGCAGCGCACCGAGATCCGCAAGGCCGGACTCGACAGGGGATGGGGCACGCGCCTCGACTACCTGACTGCGGCGCAGACCGAAGTGGAGTTGGTCAACGACCGCAAAGTCACGGTCGAAAAAATGAATGCCGCCGAAGCCGCCGTCCAGGCGCAGATCGCCGATCGCGAGCGCATCGCCGCCGAGACGGCGCGCGACTGGCGATCGGATCTCGAGAAGGCCGCCCGCGATCGGTCGGAGGCGCAAAGCGAGCTCGCCAAGGCCGAGCGCCGCACAGGGCTGACCTCGATCACCGCGCCGATCGACGGCATCGTCCAGGATCTCGCCGTTCACACCGAAGGCGGCGTCGTTCAGGCTGGCCAGCAGCTGCTGAAGGTCGTGCCGTCAAAGGGAGCCGTCGCCATCGAGGCGATCATCGACAACAAGGATGTCGGCTTCGTCCATGTCGGCCAGGACGTCGAGATCAAGGTCGACGCCTTCCCTTATACGCACTACGGCCTGATCAAGGGCCATGTCGCGCAGATCGACCGCGACGCCGAACCAGACCCAGAAACCGAGCAACAGGTCCGCACCGGCACGCAGGCCCTCGGCGACAGCGCGACCGAAATCCGTCGTTCCGGCGCCCTTGTCTACGTCGCCCGCGTCACGATGGATGCCCCGAGCCTGATGGTCGACGGCGTCAGGACGCCGATCGACCCCGGCATGGCCGTGACGGCCGAAATCAAGACCGGCCGCAGGACAGTCATCGACTATATTCTCTCCCCCATCGTCCAGCATGCCCATGACGCATTGCGAGAGCGGTGAGGGGTGTATTCGCGCCGGCCTGGTGCTCGCGCAAAACGCCAAAGATCCGCTTTTCCGTGAAATCTTGCCCGCTTCATCTGTCCGTCCTTCGGAAGGCCGAACTCTGAATCGCCGTGGAGGAAATCCGTAGGGGCAGCTCGCGAGTGTGCCTCCGGCGGCTCCGTTTCCGCTGCGCTGCCCTTCCTGCGCGGACTCGTGCATTTCGCCCCGCGACCAAAGCGTGTTCACGATGACCGAGAGCGCCCAGGACTTCCGGCGCCGGCTCCGCGTGCACGGAGTCAGTGGTCAGATATCTCATATTTCTAGCGCGAATGCTCATTTACGCCGCGATCCGGCGGATTGAAATAGGAGTCAAAACCATCGCGCAGCCGCCGGGTCCGCGGTTCTGGGGAGCGAACCATGAAGATTGGTGTGAACACGTGGGTTTGGGCGTCGCCGTTTAGCACGAAGGAATTCGACCTCATCCCCAAGGTCAAGCAGATGGGGTTCGACGTTCTGGAGGTCGCGCTCGACGATGCGTCGATCATTGACGCCACGCTGCTGCGGAAGATGGCTGGAGACAACGGCCTCTCGGTGACAGTCTGCGGAGCTTTCGGACCGACGCGGGACATCTGCAACGAGGATCCGGCGATCCGCAAGAATGGCGCCGATTACATAAGGGAGAGCATTCGGTTTGCGGAGAAAGTTGGCGGCGCCCTGTTCTCGGGACCCGTCTACTCCGCGGTCGGCAAGACCCGTCTCATTCCCAATGAGCAGAAGAAGCGGGAATGGGCGTGGTGCGTCGAGAACCTGCGTGCGCTTGGCAAGGTCGCGGGCGACGCCGGCGTCACGGTCGGGGTCGAACCGCTGAACCGTTTCGAGAGCGACATGATTAATTTGGTGGAGCAAGCGGTCGCGCTCGTGCGAGAGGTCGGCAGCCCCGCCTACAAGATTCACGTCGACACGTTCCACGGGAACATCGAAGAAAAGAGCATCCCGGATGCAATCCGTAGCCTTGGAAAGGGCATGCTCGGCCATTTCCACGCATGCGAGAACGATCGCGGCATTCCCGGCTCCGGTCATCAGGACTGGAACGGGATTCGGGATGCGCTGCGCGAGATCGAATACGACGGCGCGGTCGTCATCGAGTCCTTCACCCCCGGCGCGGTGGAGATCGCGAAGGCGGCGTCGATCTGGCGGCCGCTTGCGCCCTCGCAGGACGAGTTGGCAAGTCAGGGCGCGCGCTTCCTCCGCGGGCTGCTCGGCTAACGTACGGTACGATGTCGCAGGCAATGGCCTGAGCTATCGTGTACGATTGGCGCCGTCTCGTGACGGATCCATCGACGTGCGATGCAGGGAGGGGGCGATGGAGGACGAGAGGAACGTCGCGGTCATCGTCGAAACTTCCAACAGCTATGCCCGCGGCATCTTGCGTGGGATTCACGAATATGCCCGGAATCGCCGCGGCTGGACCCTCTACCTCACCGAACACGGTCGCCACGAGATCGACGAGTCATTCGCCGGCAACTGGAAGTTCGACGGGGCCATCGCGCGAATCGAAACCGATCGCATGGCGCGCATCATCACCGCCATGAACGTGCCGACGGTCGACGTGAGCGCCGCCCGCCTGATCCAGGGCATCCCGTGGGTCGAGACCGACGACGAGGCGATCACGCGCCTCGCCCTCGACCACCTGAAGGACTGCGGCCTACAGAACTTCGCCTTCTTCGGGGATCCGTTCTACAATTGGTCGATCTGGCGGCAACAGAACTTCGAACGCATATTGGGGCGTCCCGACGTCATCCGATCTCGGATCTTCAGTCTTCCGTCCCGTATGGAACCGCGGGTCCGCTGGTGGACACAGCGCGAAGCGATCCGAGACTGGCTGCGCAGTCTGCCGAAGCCCGTGGGCATCTTTGCCTGCTACGATGCGTGCGGTCAGCAGCTTTTGGAGATTTGTCGATACTACGACTTCAAGGTTCCCGGCGACATCGCCGTCATCGGCGTGGACAACGACGAGCTTCTCTGCGAGTTGGCGACACCCAGCATGTCGAGCGTCATTCCCAATTCATTGAGAACCGGCGCCTATGCGGCTGAGATTCTGGATCGCATGATGCGCGGGGAAAAGCTCGCCGGGCGCAAGCATTCGATTGAGCCGCTGGGCGTACGCAAGCGTATTTCAACCGACGTCCTGTCCGTCGGCGATCATCACATTGCCGAAGCGGTCGCCTTCATCCGGCAGAATGCCCACAAGAACATCCGGGTCGAAGACGTCCTAGGCATTGTTCCTTTTTCTCGGCGCGTTCTCGAGGCCAAGTTCCGCCGGGCGCTGAATCGCACGCCGCACCAGGAGATCCTGCGCGTGAGGACCCACGCCGTAAGGGAACTTCTGCTGGAAACGAACATGTCCCTCTCGGAGATAAGCGAAGCGCTCGGAATTGAGCACCCCGAATACCTGAGTGTGTTCTTCAAGAAGGAGACGGGCCTGACGCCGAGAGAGTATCGGGACCAGATCCGGGGGCGCTCCTTTCTCCAGTTCCCGGACTAGAGAGCCGATTGTCATAGGGTTGCGTCGTCGTTGCGAGGAGCGCAAGCTCCGAAGCAATCCATCGTTCCGTTCGGCGCTGCGGGATTGCTTCGCTTCGCTCGCAATGACGGCATTGGTCCGAACGAGACGCAATGCCCTTAGCGCGGCGGGAAAATATCTCAGAATTCTCGCGTGAAGTTTCATGGTCAATCGCCGCGCGCGGGCCAATACTGCCTCTAAGATGATTGGGGGGAGAAGCATGGAAAAGGCGCGGGTAGGACTCATCGGACTTGGCTTCGGCGCGGAGTTCATTCCGATCTATCAGGCCCACCCGAAGGCCGAGGTCGCGGCGATCTGCCAGCGTTCGAAAAGCAAATTGGACGAGGTCGGCGATCGATTTGGAATCGCCACGCGCTACACCGATTTCCGTGAAGTGCTCACCGACCCTAACGTGGATTTCGTCCACATCAACAGCCCGATCCCCGATCATGCCCCGCAGACGATCGCGGCGTTGAAGGCGGGCAAACACGTCATGTGCACCGTGCCGATGGCGACGAACCTCGACGAGGCCAGGGAGATCGTCGGATTGGTCCGGGACACCGGACTGAAGTACATGATGGCCGAAACCGTCGTGTACAGCCGGGAATACCTGTTCATCAAGGAGCTCTACGACAAAGGCGAACTCGGCAAGATTCAGTATCTGCAAGCCTCTCATCCGCAGGACATGGAGGGTTGGCCCGACTACTGGAAGGACATGGTCCCGATGCACTATGCGACCCACGTCGTGAGCCCGCTCATGGCCATGGTCAACGGCATGGCGGAGTCTGTCAGTTGCTTCGGCTCCGGGACGATCAACGACGAATGCGCACGCCGATCCGGTTCGAAGTTCGCCGTCGAGTCGTGTCACATCAAGATCAAAGACTCCGATGTCGCCGCCCACGTCTGGCGTTTCCTTTGGGACACTGCGAGACAGTATCGCGAGAGCATCGACGTCTACGGTTCGAAGAAATCGTTCGAGTGGCAGCTCATCACCGACGAGAATCCCGTGCTCCACACGGCGAAGAAGCCCGAGGCGGAGATAGCCGAACGTGTCGAAGTTCCGGACTACGCGCATCTTCTGCCCGCGGAGATTCGCAAGTTCACGCGAAGCATCGCCGACGCGGATCACCTCTCGTTCATCCAGGGCGGCGGTCACGGCGGTTCGCATCCGCATCTCGTGAACGCGTTCTTGTCCGCTCTCTTTGAAAACCGCGACCCGTTCCCGAATGTGGAACAGTCGGCGAACTGGACCTCCGTCGGGATCTGCGCCCATCAGTCGGCGCTCAAGGGTGGTGAGATCGTCAAAGTGCCTGACTTCTCGGCGCGGTGAGGCGCGACCCGGAGTCGTCGTCCCAAGTGAGCAGAAGCATGGATGAAATTCTTCGACTGTCGCAGATATCGAAGACGTTTCCCGGCGTGAGAGCGCTGGCGGACATCTCGTTCGATCTGAAGCGTGGTGAAGTCCATTGCCTCTGCGGTGAAAACGGAGCGGGGAAGTCGACGCTGATCAAGATTCTTTCGGGCGCCTATCAGCCCGACGACGGCGGACAGATAATCTTCAACGGGAAAGAGGTGTCGCTGACGCCGCACACGGCGCTGAGGATGGGAATTCACACCATCTACCAGGAGCATATCGTCTTCAATGATCTGAACATCACCGAGAACATCTTCACCGGCTCGGAAATCACCCGATGGGGGTTGCCGCAGCGCAAGGAGATGCGGTCCCAGACCGAGAACATCCTGCGGTATCTCAGGAGCGACCTCTCGCCGGACCTGCGCATGGGCGATCTGACGAGCGGTCAGCAGAAGATCGTCGAGATCGCAAAGGCGCTCGTGTTCAAGAGCAACGTCATCATTCTCGACGAGCCGACAGCGTCGTTCTCCTCGAAGGAGATTGATACGGTCCTGGAGATTGTGAGGACCGTCAAGCAAGACGGAATCGGGGTCATCTACATTTCGCACCACCTCGACGAGATCTTCGAGATCGGCGATCGCGCGACCGTTCTGCGCGACGGCCGCAAGGTGAGCATGTATCCCGTCGCAGGGCTTTCGAAGTCGACACTGATCAAGGACATGGTCGGCCGAGACCCGTCGACCTTCTATCAACGCGAACATGTCGAGCGCGGCGAGGTGATCCTGGGAGTCAGGAATGTCACCGGAAATGGCGTGCGGAACGTCTCGCTCGAACTGCGTCGCGGCGAAGTCCTTGGGATTGCCGGCATGGTCGGGTCGGGGCGATCGGAACTCATGGAAGTGCTCTTCGGTGGGGCGCCCCTCGTCTACGGCGAAATCGCGATCAACGGCAGGCCGGTCAAGCACGCGAGCCCGAAGAGCGCGATCCGGAACAAGATGTGCTTCATCACCGAGGATCGTCAGAATACGGGACTCTTTCTGCAAAAGTCGATCGCCGAGAACGTCGCCGTGGCGAACATGGTGAACACCCGTCAATTCGTCGCGCTGCCGTCGAACGACGTCCTCACGGGTGAGAAGTTCATCAAGATCTTGAACATCAAGGCCCCGAACGCGCGCACCCGGGTTGTCAATCTCTCAGGCGGCAATCAGCAGAAGGTGGTGCTGGGCAAGTGGTTCAACACTGGGGGCGAAATCTTCATTTTCGACGAGCCGACCCACGGCGTCGACATCGGCGCCAAACAGGAAATCTATAAGGTGATGGTCGACTTGCTGAAGGACGGCAAGGCTATCCTCATGGTCTCCTCCGACATGCCTGAAGTGATCTCGATGAGCGATCGCGTGATCGTCTTCAAGCACGGAGAAATCGCAGGCGAACTGGCCGGTGAGGAGATTACTGAAGAAAACATCCTCACCCTTTCCATAGGAGATCAGAAAGCGTGAGCAAGGTGGAATCCTCGAACCCCACAGCGCTGGTGAAGGAGTCGCTCTTCAAGCGACACGAAAACCTGACCGTGCTCTCGATCTTTGCCGGTTTCGTCGTGATCATCGTTCTCCTCCAGTTGATCTCGACGGGCGGATCAAAGTTCCCGACTTTCATCAGTCCGGTCAACATCCTGAACATTCTTCAGCAGGTCGCCGTCCCGGGGATCGTCGCGGTCAGCATGACCATGGTGATGATATCGGGCGGCATCGATCTCTCGGTCGGCATGCTGGCCTCGCTGGTGTCGATCGTCGTGGCGCTCGGGATCTCCAAATGGGGTCTCGGGGTCGGTCCATCGATCGCGCTCGGCGTCGCGTCGGCGATCGCCCTCGAGAGCATCATGGGGTTCATCATCTCCAGAACCCGCATCGAACCGTTCATCATCACGCTCGGCGGAATGATCACGTTCCAGGGGATTGCGTTGCTGCTCAGCAACTCGCGCGAGGTCGTGATGAAGGGAGAACTCGATTTTCTCACGACAAACCTCATCAACGGGGCCAGGGACCCGGTTACAGGTCTGATCCTCCGGATCCCACCATATGTGCTCGTCTTCTTCGTGATCGCGCTCATCGGGGGGTTGACGCTGACCTACACCACGTACGGGAGGCGAATCTACGCAGTCGGCACGAACCCTCGCGCCGCATTTCTTGCGGGGATCGATGTCAAGACTATGCGTCTTTCCGTCTATGCGATCCAAGGTCTGCTCGTGGGGATCGGGGCGACGATGCTGCTTGCGCGCATCAACACCGGAATCATCACGCTCGGGCAGAACCTGGAGATCGACACCATCGCCATGGTCGTCATCGGTGGGACGGCGCTCAGCGGCGGCAAGGGGAACATCGTGGGGACGTTGATCGGCGTCCTGTTTCTCGGGTCGATCGCGAACGCGATGAACATGCTGCGATTGCCGTCCGAGGTCCAGTTTCTCGCCAAGGGTCTCGTCGTCATCATCGCAGTGTCGGCGGGTGACGTCTCCTCGCAGATCTCCGAGTTCCGGGCCCTGAAGCGCGAGCAAGCGAACGCACGCAACGCGGCGGCGACGGCAAGTCAGGGAGGTACGCAAGATCAGGCAAGCATGCAGCTATGAACGCAGGACCCGTTAGGGTGAATTTCTCGGGACAAAATGAAATAATTGCGTAACACGATATCAATGCAACAAAACAACGGGAGGTAATAGAATGAAAAAGTTAGCAATATCACTTCTTTCTGCGATCACGTTCGGCTCGTTTGCCCTCGCGACCGGCAGTCAGGCGGCAGACACCCATAAAAAGGTGATCGGCTACTACATGGACGCCTCCGACGATTTCTACAAGGCAGGCTACGAGGTCTTCAAGACCCTTGCTGATCGCGAAGGCTGGACTGTGCTCGACGTCGTCGGACAAGGCACTGCGCCGGAACAGATCGCAGCCGTCGAGAACTTCATCACGCAGGGGGTGGACGCGCTTCTCGTCGTTCAGAACTCGCCGGAGACGAGCTCAAAGACCCTGGCGCTGGCCAAGGCCGCGGGCATTCCCGAGTTCCACCTGACGCACAATCCGCCGAACGAGCCTGGTCTTGCCGGTTTCGCCGGATACGACTGGGTGCACATCGGCGAGCTCGCCGGTCAATCCGCCATGCAGCATCACGTGAAGCGGGTGATCATGATCGAGGGCAAGCTCGGTCAGGGCACGGCGTCCGGCCAGACCGAAGGTTTCCTGAAGGCGTACAAGAGCGCCGGCAAGGACATCGGCAACCTCGCCGACAACGTCGGCACCAAGGGCGCCGGCGGCAAGGACCTTCAGGTCGTGTTCTGGGGTTCGGGCGGATGGTTCGCGGATCCCGCCAAGAAGGTCATGCAGGATGCGATCACCAGCCTCGGGCCGGACGGATTCGACGGCGCCTACGTAGAAAACGATGAAATGATGGCTGGCGCCTTGCAGGCGATGAAAGAAGCGGGTCTCGATCCGAGCAAGTACTGGCTCGGCTCCAGCAACGGCAAGGAGAAGTCGTGGGACTGGGTCCAGAAGGGCGTCACCACGATGGACGTGAACGAGACCGCGACGCTGGAAGCGGATATCGCCTATCAGCAGATCAAGGCGCACTTTGCAGGCAAGCCGTACAAGAAGGCCGTTTTCGTCTCTGTCATTCCCTTCGATAAGAGCAATATCAACCGCGACAAGCTGGTTCCGTTTTTCCATGACGACTACATGAAGAAGCGCGACGCGGGCACCTTCATCTATGACATCAATGATCCGTCCTTCCGCGCCAATCCGGGTTATTGACGCTCCCAGACGGCCCGGCATCGGAGGAGGCTGCTTCGGCAGCCTCCTTTGCGTCAGTGGATGCGTTTCGACAGAGTCGGGACGCAGCCTCTTTCTTGTTTTCGCGGCGATTGAAACTCAAATCGTGTTGCCTCTACGATTTGCCGCGTTTGCCCCTTGACCGAGGCACGACATAGACTGGCCCGAGCAGCTAACGACGTTCCGAGCCCTTGCGGGGGCGCCGTCCCGGGTCGCTGCAGCATCGATTACATCACATTTGCGTGAATTGTTCACGAAGGGGGCCGATGAAATGGCCCAATTCTGCTGCGCGATAGCTGGGGTATGTGCGCTGAGGAGCCTTGTCCGCGCTCAAAAATATGAGTTTTCATTGCGGATCGTTGCCGCAGAGTTCGCCCTCAAGCCTGCCTCTAATCCGGTCCGGCCCCAAAATAATACGTTCGCGTTGCGGGAGTTGTCGCGCGAGATCCTGTAGAAGCTCTCTCGCTGTAGTGCGGCGTGACTCCGGCTGCGCGAGATGGGGGGATCGACAGCTTTGCAAGACGATGTCGTGGTGGGGCCGGCGCGGATTGCGATTGTCGGACGGGCGTGCCGCCTGCCGGGGGCCCCAAGTGTAACCGCACTATGGGACTTGCTCTCTGCAGGGCGTTGCGCGGTTTCGACAATGCCCCCAGACCGTTGGCGACTGGAGCGTCATGGCCATCCGCGCGTGACTGAGCGCGGCCGCAGCTACACCTGGGCTGCAGGCGTCCTGCCGGACATCTGGGGATTCGATCCGGGCGTCTTCGGCATTTCTCCTCGGGAAGCCGAACAGATGGATCCGCAACAGCGGCTCCTTCTCGAACTCACTTTTGAAGCCTGCGAAGATGCTGGTTTCGCACCGTCGCGCCTCGCCGGAACGCGCACCGGGGTCTATGTCGGGACCTCTGCGGCCGATTATTCCACCATCGGCTTCCACGACGTCTCGCTCGCCGACGGCTATTTTGCAACGGGCAACGCGCTTTCGGTCGTGGCGAACCGTCTTTCCTATATCTTCGATCTCCATGGGCCGAGCGTCGCGGTCGACACCGCCTGCTCGGCCTCGCTGGTGGCGCTTCACGAGGCGACGCACGCGCTGGCTCGAGACGAGGTCGACGCGGCCTTGGTTGGCGGCGTCAACATATTAGCGGGGCCCTTCGGGTTCATAACGTTTTCGCAGGCGACAATGTTGTCCCCGACGGGGCTGTGTCGTGCCTTCGCCGCTGGCGCCGATGGCTATGTCCGATCCGAGGGCGGCGTCGTCCTCGTGCTGAAGAGGCTTGATCGCGCGATTGCGGACGGGGATCGAATCCACGGCGTGGTTTGCGCCAGCGGCGTGAATTCGGATGGGCGTACGAACGGCATCGCGCTCCCTTCAGAGGTTTATCAGGCGGAACTCCTACGGCAAGTCTACGATCGAGCCGGCATAGCGGCGGACTCGGTCGTCTACGTCGAGGCGCATGGAACGGGCACTCAAGTTGGCGACCCCATCGAGGCGTCGGCGCTCGGCGCTGCGCTAGGACGACGGCGCGCGCACCCGCTGCCAATCGGGTCGATCAAGACGAATATCGGTCACACCGAACCGGCCGCCGGCTTGGCCGGCCTTCTCAAGGCGATGCTCGCGCTCGAACACGATCAAGCGCCGAAGTCGTTGAAATTCGAGACCCCCAATCCGAACATCGACTTCAAGAGATTGAACCTGACTGTGACGGCCGAGCCGACCCGATTGCCAAGGGACGGCCGCGACCGCTTCGTCGGAGTTAGCGCCTTCGGATTTGGCGGCACGAACGCCCATGTCGTCATCGGCGATCCGCCAGCGCTTCAAACAAAGACCGACGCTCGGCCGCGATATCTGATGCTCTCCGCCCAGGGCGACGCCGCGCTGCGAGCGCTGGCGAGTGAATATGCATGTCGCATTGCGCAGAGTGAACCGGCAGAGGCGGCTCGCGTCGTCGCAGCGACCGCATATCGACGAGAGCGTATGCGGGACCGCCTGGTGCTGCCCGCAGACGACGCGCCGGCTCTAGACCGCGCGCTTCGACAATTCGCCGACTCGGGCCGTCTCGACGATGACGTTGCGCGCGGGACTGCGGTGGACGGCGACGGATCCATAGTGTTCGTTTTTTCGGGCAACGGCTCGCAGTGGGTGGGCATGGGGCGCGCCGCCTACCGCGCCAACGCGACCTTTCGAAACGCCGTCGCGGAGATCGACTCGCATTTCACGCCTCTGGCCGGCTGGTCGTTAACCGAGGCGATGACTTCGCCCAATGCGACCGGCGACTTAGCGCTCACGAGTATCGCCCAGCCCTTGATCTTCGCCATCCAGGCCGCAAGCGTGCGCGCTCTGGCGCGACTGGGCGTTCATCCGTCCATGGTGCTGGGGCATAGCATTGGTGAAGTCGCCGCGGCCGAAGCAGCTGGCATCCTCTCCCTGGCCGATGCTGTGCGCGTCATTTACCATCGCAGTCGCCAACAAGAAATGACGAACAACTCAGGCGGCATGGCTGTGGTCTTCGGCCCGCGCACGGCCGCCTGTGACCTTGTCGCGGAAATTCCGGGCGTTGCGGTTGCGGCCAGTAATTCGCCGAAATGCGTCACTGTCGCCGGTCCACACGATGCGCTGGACCGATTGGCCGAGGCCGCGCCGGCGCATAAGCTTCGGGTGCGTCGGCTTGATCTCGATTATCCCTTTCACAGCCCCATGATGGCGCCGGTGAGGCGACCGTTGCTCCAAGCTTTGGCCGATCTCAGGCCGTCGGAGGGCTCGATCCCGTTCCTGTCGACGATCGCAGGCGACATCGTGCCCGGCGCCGCCGCCGACGCGCTCTATTGGTGGCGTAATGTTCGCGAGACCGTACTCTTCCAGGAGGGGGTCGAGCGCGCGATCCGGCTCGGCAAGGCCGTTTTCGTCGAAATCGGTCCGCGCGCGACGCTCCAAGCGCATTTGCGGGAGTCGGTCGAGCATCTCGACGCCTCTGCTTTCATTGATATTGTTCTCAACGACAAATCCGACGACGGCGACAGCGACCCCTTCGAGCGCTCCGTGATGCGCCTTCTCGCCGCCGGGGCGAAGGTCGAGCCGGATTTCGCGTTTGGGCCCGACCCGGGCGCGGGCGTCGAATTGCCCGTCTATCCATGGAACCGGACGACCTGCCGGTTCAGCGAGACGAGCGGAGCGACGGGAGCGTTCACGCTCGCGGCGTGGCATCCGCTGATCGGCGCGCGCGATCGTCCCGATACGCTGGAGTGGCGCGCGACGCTGGATCCGGATCTCGTCCCCTCGCTTGCCGACCATCGCGTCGAAGGGCAGACGCTTCTGCCCGGCGCGGCCTTCGTCGAAATGGGCCTCGCGGTCGCGCGCGACTGGCTTGGCGACGACTCGGCGGCGCTCAGCGGCTTCGAAATCCTTCAGCCGCTGGCCTTCGCGCCGAACGTGTCGCGCGAAATTCTTTGCCGGGTGTCGGCCCCCACCGCCTCCATCGAAATCATGAGCCGGCCGCGACTGAGCAAAATCGCGTTCGCGCTCCACGCGCGCGGCAAAGTCATCCGCGAGCCGGGCGCGATCTCAAGCGTCGCGCCTCCCGCGATGATCCCGCCCGACGGAGCGGACTGCCAAGCGCTCTATGCCCGAGCGCTGCGAAGCGGGCTCGAGTTCGGCCCCGCATATCGCCAGCTTGCGCGCGCGGCCCGCACCGACGCCGCCACCGTCGTCGTCGAGTTGACGGAGCAAGCAGCCGACGATCGATTCGGACTGGATCCGGCGCGACTCGATTCGTGCTTCCACGGCCTCATTCTTCTGTTCGCCGAGAACCAGGACGGCGTGGGCGCCTATCTGCCGACCCGCTTCGACGACATTCGATTGATCAGGCCTGGCGCGCGCTTGGCGCGCGCGACCATTCGACTGACGCGATGCGACGCTCGAGTCATCGTCGCGAACTTCGAGCTTTTCGACGCCGAAGGCCAATTGGCGGCGACGTTGCGCGGCGCACGCTATCAGGCCCTGCGCGGCGCCAGGGCCACGATCGCCGCGCGCGGCGTCGTCAAGTCTTGGATTCCGGCGACCGCCGAATTGAACGGCGTCGTGTCCGGGGCGTCCGCGCTGGAGCGCTGGAAAGGGGCGCCGCCTGAGGAAATCCGGCTGTCGCCGGAGCTCGTTCTCATAGAGGGGTGGGCGACCGCGGCCGCCTTCGCGCTCGCGCGGGATCTGGCCGTGAAGGGGCTCGTCGACATCGACGCTCTCGTGATCGCGGGCCGTCTGCCCCCGGAGCGTCGACGCTGGCTTGAAACGGCGTTTGCGGCGTTGGAGCAAAGCGGCCTCGTCGAGCGGCTCGGACCGACATTTCGTCTTGCCGACATTGAGCCGCCGACGCCGGTTGCGGTTTTGCGCGCGCTCGCCGCGCAACATCCGCATCGCGCAGTGGAGTTGTTGCTCGCGGCTCGGATCGGCGCCGTCTTGCGTGATTACGGCGCCGCGGACGGCGCTCTGGTCAGTGCGCCCGCCGCGGCGGTCGAGGCGCTCGAACAGCGCTCATATTCCGCAGTCGCCGCGGCGACGGAGCTCGGCGCTCGTCTCGAGGCCATCGCCGCCTCCGCACCGGCCCGGCACGCCCTACGCGTTCTGCATATCGGCTGCGGAGCCGGAATGTTGGAGGCGTTGGCCTTCGCCATACGACGCGAAGCGCGCCTGACGATTCTCGATATCGATGCGCGCGCGCTCGAGCGGGCTCGTCTCGTCTACGGCCATGCGCCCGAAATAACATTCTGCAACGATATCGAATCCTTGGCGCACTCCCGTTTCGACGTCGCCGCGAGCGCGGGCGGCCTCTCGCGCTTCTGCCTCGAACGAGACGCGATGACGCAGCTCGTCGAGAAATGCGCCTCGAAGGCAGTCCTCGTCGCCATAGAGCCCGCCCCCTCGTTGTTCCGCGATCTTGTCTTCGGCCTCTCGGAAACTTCAACCCGCGACGGGGGGAAAGCCTTGCGCACGCCCGAGGCTTGGATCTCGGAATGCGCGCGTGCCGGTTTCGCAAGCGCCGACGCCCGTCTCGCCGATATGGGAGGCGAACCGGCCGTACTGCTCGTCGTCGAAGCGCCTGCGAAAGCGGAGAGGCTCCCGCGGGCGGCGGAAATCGTCGTGTTGCGTGGCGATGGGGTCGCGGACGGTTTTGCAGACGCCCTGGTCGGCGCCTTTGCCGCGCTTGGCGCGGCTTGCCGCTTGGTGAATACGAACAGAGAGGCGCTGCCGAAAATCGCAACCTCGACAACAGTTGTTCTTCTCCTCGGAGAAGGGGCAGGGGACGCGGTTGCGCGGCTTTCGGCGCGTTGCCTGGCGATCAGGGAAACGGCGCTGAACCTCGCCCCCGAAGCGTCTCAGGTGTTCGTGACCGTCTTGGCGACGGACCGCCCGTTGGCCGACGCGACCGCCGGCTTCGTGCGCACACTCGCCAACGAACTGCAATCGATCGCCTTTACGAGGGTCGAATGCTCCGCCCACTCGCCCGAGGTCGCGAGGCGGCTCGCCGCTTTGGCGCTATCGGGCACGCAGGAAACCGATTTGGCGATCGAGAGCGACGGCGTCAAAGTCTTGCGGTATTCGTCGCCCGACGCAGGTCATGCGGCGTCGGCGCATTCGAGCGCGCAGGCTATGAGGCTCGAGAAGGGCGCCGAGGGTGGGCTCGACCGATTGAGCTGGCGGCCAGCGGCGCGCGCTGCCCCCGGACCTCGCGAGATCGAGGTCGAGGTCGTCGCGACGGGACTTAATTTCCGCGACGTGATGTGGGCCTTGTCGATTCTTCCGGATGAGATGCTCGAAGACGGCTTCGCCGGCCCGAGCCTCGGACTCGAGTTCTCCGGCCGTGTGGCGCGATTCGGCTCCGCCGTGGAAGGGCTTCGCATAGGCGACGAGGTCGTCGGCTTTTGCGGGGGCGCTTTCGCGAGCCATGTGACGGTCGATGCGGATCATGTCGCTCCGCTTCCGCTCTCGATTTCCCTCGATGCGGCGGCGAGCGTGCCGGTGGCGTTCCTGACGGCCTACTACGGGCTCGTGACTTGCGCCAACCTGCGGCGCGGGGAATGGGTGCTGATACACGGCGGGGCGGGGGGCGTGGGTCTCGCTGCGCTGCAGATCGCGCTGTGGCGCGGCGCTCGAGCGATCGTCACGGCCGGATCACCGGAGAAGCGCGATCTTGCGCGCGCTCTCGGCGCCGAATACGCCTTCGACTCCCGCTCCGGCGCTTTCGTCGACGACGTGATGGCGGCGACCGGCGCGCGCGGGGTGTCGGTGGTGCTCAACTCGCTCGCCGGTGAGGCGATGGAGCGCAGCCTCGGCCTGCTTGAGCCGTTTGGCCGCTTCGTCGAGATTGGCAAGCGAGACTACCTTGCCGACACGCCGATCGGATTGCGGCCTTTCCGGCGCAACCTGAGCTATTTTGGCGTCGACCTCGACCAGTTGCTGCTCGCTCGGCCGGATTTGTCCCGACGGCTGTTCGAAGACGTGTTGGCGCTGTTCTCGTCCGGCGATCTGACGCCTTTGCCGTACGTCGTCTTTGGGCACGCCGAGATCGTCGAGGCGATGCGGCTCATGCAGCAAGGCGGCCACGTCGGGAAGATCGTGGTTCGAGCGCCGCCGGGAGGCTCGGCGCCGCTGCGGGCGGGGCAGGGCCTGCCCATTGATCCCAACCGCACGCACCTCATAACCGGCGGACTTGGAGGCTTTGGCCTCGCCACCGCGCGCTGGCTGATTGAACGGGGCGCGCGCCATCTTATTCTGGTCGGCCGTTCCGGGGCCTCGAGCGCGTCGGCTCGATCCGCCGTCGCACAGATGCGAGCGTTGGGCGCGAGCGTGCGGGTTGAAGCGCGCGACATCGCCGACGCCGCCGCGGCCGATGCGCTCTTTGACGATATTGCCCAAACGATGCCGCCGGTCGGCGGCGTTGTTCACGCCGCCATGACGCTCGACGATGCGATCGTCGCGAACCTGGACGAGGCTCGGCTGACCGCCGTCTTGCGCCCGAAGGTTGCCGGCGCTGCGAATCTCGACCGGCTGACTCGCAATCTTCCGCTCGACTATTTCGTTTTGTTTTCTTCGGCCACCACGATCATCGGCAACCCGGGCCAGAGCGCCTACGTCGCCGCCAACGGGTTCTTGGAAGGTCTGGCGCGCAGCCGTCGCGAGGCGGGGCTGCCGGCGCTCGCCGTGGCGTGGGGCGGCATCGCGGACGTTGGCGTGCTCGCACAAAAGACGTCGGTCCGCGATTCGCTGGCGGCGCGCGCTGGCGTGACGGGGATCGAAGCCCGGATCGCGCTCGATTTGATGTCTGAGGCTTTGACCGGCGTCGGCGGACCAGACGACGGCTTCCTCGCGATCGCCGCCATGAACTGGTCCACCGCGCGGGCGCATCTTCCGCTTCTACGCTCGCCGAGCTACTGCCGGCTGTGGAGCGACGGCGAAGCCGGAAAATCGGCGCGGCAGGAGGTCGTCGATCTTCGCGACCTCGCGGCGAGATTGCCTCCCGAACAGGCACGCCGCGCTGTCGCCGACATCGTCGTCGAGGAAATCGCCCGCATTTTGCGTCTGCCAAAACCGGATGTGAGCCGCTCCAAGCCGCTGTCGGAGATCGGCCTCGATTCCTTAATGAGCGTCGAACTCGCTCTGAGCGTCGAGGCGCGCTTCGGAATGGAGGCCGGCGCAGGCGCCTCCTTGAGCAGATTCACCGTGACGGATCTCGCCGCGCATCTGTTGGCGACTGGGGCGCAGAGCGACCAAGAATTCGCCATCGCCGAGGGCTTGGCAAAACGCCACTTGGGCGAAATGGATTGGAAGGAGGCCGCTCCGTTGATGACCGCCTTGGCGGACAGGGGGATCGATTTGACCGGCGCGCCAACTCTCCTATCCGGCTAGAGCCGTCTGCAATACCGTTGGATCGTCATTGCGAGGAGCGCAGCGACGAAGCGATCCACTCCTCCGCTTGTATCGTCGGCGCAAATGGATTCCTCCACTTCGCTCGCAATGACGGCGACGGTTTAGACAAAACGCAAAAAAAAGCCCTAGGCGGAATGAGATGCGGGGACGGCCCGTCATTTACGACATTACGAGATTGATCACGCGAATCTTCAATCGCACGCCGAACGGAATCGACCGTGTCGATTTTGCGATGGCGAATTACTTCCTCGACCCGGCACACAACGACCGGACCGGGCTGGTCATCACCGGCTTGGGACCTCGCGTGTTGGCGCCACGGGCGGCGCGCGAGGCGATCGACAACATCCGCGAACATTGGGGCGAGGACGACGACCCCGACACGGACGACCACGTCAATCGCGTGATCGCGGCGCTCGGCGGCGCGCCGACAGCCGTTGCGCGCATTTCAAAGCGGCGGCGGGGCCAGTACCGAGACGCGCTCGCCTGGATCGGACGGCATGGAATTCCGCTTCGCCGGTCTCCGCGCGACTTCCTCGCGCAGGGCGGCGTCTATCTCAACGTCAGTCAGTTCCCCCTCTGGATCGAGGGTTGCTTTCGTTGGCTCGACGGCCGAACCGACATCGACGGCTTTTTTTTCGTCCACGATCTCCTGCCGCTCGAGACGCCGGAATATTTTCGGCCGGAGGAACACCTTCGTCATGCGCGACAACTCGGGACCGTCGCGCGCTTCGGTCAGGGCGCGATCGTTTCGACCCGCCTCGTTCGCGACTCCTTGCAGCGCCACCTTGAGGCGATCGGGCGCCCGTCCATGCCGATCCTCGTCGCGCCGCTGCCCGTGGAGCCGATTTTTGCACGGCAAGACAGCGTCGCCGCGCCGATCGTCGGCGGCTCTTACTTCGTCATGTGCGGCACGATCGAGCCGAGAAAGAACCATTTGCTCGTTCTGCACATCTGGCGCGATTTGGTGGCCGAGTTCGGCGAGGCGGCTCCGAAGCTCGTCCTGATCGGAGCGCGAGGGTGGGAGAACGAACACGTCATCGACTTGCTCGAGCGCTGCCCCAGCCTGCAGCGCCATGTCATCGAGGTTTCCGGATTGCCGACGCCGAGCCTGAAGCGACTGCTGGCGGGAGCGCGCGCGCTGCTGGCGCCGTCGTTCGCGGAGGGGTATGGCCTGCCGATCGTCGAAGCGCTCAGCGCCCAAGTCCCCGTTATCGCCTCCGACATCCCTGTCTTTCATGAAATCGGCGGCGGCCGCATCATGACGATCGATCCGACCGATGGTCCGAAGTGGCGCGCAGCGATATGCGCGTTCGCCTGCGAGGGGTCTGCCGCGAGACGCGCCGCTTTTGCGGCCCTTGCCGATTACGCAGCGCCGGACTGGCCGTCCTACTTCGACAAGATCGAAGACTTCATCCGCGAAGTGCGATGATCTTGTTGCGGCGCTTTGCGCTCATCTCATCCTGACGCCTGAGCTTGATGGCTGTGCCAAGAACCGAGGCGACGAAGACAGCCAGGAAGATCGTCGCCTCCAAGGCGACCAAGACCGTGTAAAGCGAAACCGTCGCTCCGGCGAAATGCAGTTCGAACGGCCCTTCGCTGTACATCAGGACGCTGAAGCCAATGGTCAGCAGCCGCAACTCTGTCGGGCCGCCGTAGAGAAACGACAGGCGGAACTCTCCGGAGACTTGGTTGGAGAGAAAAACGTAGATGCTGAGGAGGTAGTAGCTGGCGAGCAGGAACAGCGCCACATCCAACCGCACATAAGGAGACAGACCGAGCCCGACGATGATGATGAGGTTGCTGATGGCGTCGACCGAATGGTCTAGAAAGTAGCCGTATCGCGACCGCTCGACGCCGCGATGTCGCGCCAGTGAACCATCCAGGGAATCGCCGAACCAATTCACCACCAATCCAAGGCAGGCCACAAACAAAAAGCCCCGGTGCAGGTTGCTGGCGACATAGCCGAAGCTCGAGATCGCCGCGCCGAGCACCCCTATCGCGGTCAGATGATCCGGCGTCACCCAACCCGGCATCGCGCGACAAAAGCGATCGAGCAGAGCGCGTTCGCGAGCGGCGAGAATATTTGTTTGAATGCGGCTAGGCGGCTCGAACGCGGCGATCGCGTCAGCGCTGACATCAGTGTCCCGTCCAACCCCAACGAAATCCGTCTGCGCCACTCGTGCCCCCCGCCCAACGCGCGGTGACGTTACGTTAGCTCCCCGACATCATTTTTTCTGTTGCAATGCGGCAACAGACAATGTTTTTTTGTCAATTAGCATGCCGCGGCGAATTGTCATTACAGGAGGGAGCAGCGGCCTCGGGCGGGCTCTGGCCTTGGAATATGCGGCCCCTGGCGTCGTCCTGGGGCTCATCGGCCGTAACGCGGCTCGCCTCGGGGAGGTCGCGGCGCTGGCTCGGGCGCGGGGCGCGACCGTCAGCGTCGGCGGCCTCGACGTGCGCGACCGCGCCGCGATGGCCGAGTTCCTCCTGACGTTCGACGCGGCCGCGCCAATCGATTGTCTGATCGTCAGCGCCGGCGTCACAATGGTCACGCCTGCTGACGGCGGCGTCGAAGATTTGACGAAGTCCGCCGAACTGTTCGACGTCAATTGGAACGGCGCCATGAATGCGCTAGCGCCGATCGCGCCCCTGATGAGGCGCCGCCGCGCCGGGCAGATTGCGCTTTTCGGCTCGATCGCGGCATTCGCCCCGCCACCCGACTCGGCCAGCTATGCCGCCAGCAAGGCCGCGCTCGTAGCCTTCGCGCTCGCGACCCGGGCGCTCTACCGCGCGGAAGGCGTGAGCGTGAGCGTGATCTGTCCGGGCTTCGTCGACACGCCCATGACCGCCTCCTTCGTCAGTTGGAAGCCGTCGCTGATCACCGCCGAGGACGCGGCGCGCCGCATCCGTCGCGGGCTCGATCGTCGAAAGGCGTTGATCGCCTTCCCTCTTCCGCTCTATCTCGCGGCCCGCCTTTTGCGATGGCTGCCGGACGCCTTGCGCAGCCGCGTCATGTTGAGGTTCCGCGCGGTCGAACGGGCGCGCGACCAGCGATGAGCCTTGGGCGTGGACGCGGGCGCCGACGGATCGCTAAATCGCCCGTTCGTAGATCCGGAAGGTGCGCGTGTGGCGCGCCGGCAGATTGCGCACGCTCTTGATCGCGATGGTGTTGGTCTCGAGCATCCAGCTGTATTCGATCTCTTCGACCCCGGCCTTCCGAGCGTCCTCGATCGATCTCGCCACCAAACCGTATAGGGCCAACGCAGCGACTTCCGTATTGCGCCACTTCTTCGCCACCCCTGTGATCGGAGCGCGCGACATCCGGGTTCCCCGAACATGGAGGCGCCAGAGGAGCTTGGCGAAGCCGAACGGCGCCAGCTTGCCGTCGAGGCCGCGCAGCGCCTCGTTGGCGTCGGGGATTTGCGTCGCCACGGCGACATCCTCGCCCTGGTGGACGGCGATGCGTATCCAACTCGGGCGGCACACCGGCAACGTCAGACGGCTGATCAGACGCGCCTCTTCGCGTCCGACCGGCGTCGCCCAGGCGTTATCCGACCAGGCGTCGTTGTAGAGCGACAAAACGCGCGGAAAATCGGAATTCCAATTGCGCAGGGAAAGGGCGTGAAACTCGATCTGGGGAACGCCGCGCCCGGCCATGACGCGCGCAACCCGCTCCGGCATGTTCGACTCTGCAACGCGGCAAACATAGGCCACCAAGTCCATCGCTTTGACGTAGCCGAGGCTTTCGACGTGGCGGGCGTAGTGCGGCGGCGCGTGGTTGGTGCGCACGACATGCGGCTGATCGAATCCATGAACGAGCAGACCGCTCTCGTGGTTGATCGTCAGGCTGAAGGGCCCGCGCGCGATCCGCATGCCTTGGCGGCGAAGGAATTGCTCGGCTTCAGCGAACAGAGCGGCGAAAACGTCGCGATCGTCGATCGCGTCGACGAAGCCGAAAAAGCCGCAGCCGTCGTCGAATTTGGCGAGATGCGCGCGATCGACGGTGGCGACGATCCGGCCGACCGGTTCGCCGTCTCGAAGCGCGACGAACGGTTGGATGGCGTTCTCGCGCATGAAAGGCGTCCGCCGCCGATCGAACAGCATGCGGATCTCTTCATGGACCGGTTCGACCCACTGCGGATTGACGGATTGGGCGCGTCGGCCCGCCGCGATGAACGCGGCGATCCCGGCGCTGTCGGCGACCGGAACAATGCGCAGCTCGCTCATGGCCCAACGCTTGCGCGCGCCAGCGCCGCCGGTGACGTCGCGCTCGTCGCCGCCAGCTCCTCGGCGATGATCGGGATCGAACGCTCGATCTCCTCGGGAGCGTGCTCGCTGCTCAGAAAAAAACGAAGACGTGCAAGCCGTTCGGGGATCGCCGGATGGATGATCGGCTGCACATTGATGTTTCGCCGCGAAAGCCGTTGGCTCAGAGCGACGGCGCGGATCGAAGATCCCGTCATGATCGGAATGATCGCCTCGCCCTGGCTCGCGCCGATGTCGAGGCTGGCGCGGCGAGCGGCCGAGGCGAACAGTCGCGCGTTCGCGCGCAGGCGCGCCACGCGCTCCGGCGCATCGTGCATGAGTTCGAGCGCCGCGAGCGCCGTCGCGGCGATCGGCGGCGGCATCGCAACGCTGTAGACGAACCCGCCCGCCGCGTGTTTCAAATAATCGATCAGGGTCGCGGGACCCGCGATATAGCCCCCGCAGGCCGCGAGCGTCTTCGACAAGGTTCCCATCCAGATGTCGATCCGCCGGGGATCGAATCCAAAATGGTCGAACACGCCGAGACCACGCGCGCCGAGCACGCCGAGACCATGCGCGTCATCGATCATCAGCCAAGCCTGATGGCGCTCCTTCAACGCCGCCAGAGCCGGCAGATCGCAAACGTCGCCGTCCATGCTGTAGAGCCCTTCGGCGACGATCAGCACGCGCTCGTAGCGGCCGCGGATCGCTTGCAGCGTCGCGTCGAGCGCGGCCATGTCGTTATGCGCGAACGTTCGCCGCTCGGCGCGCGACAGGTGCGCGCCCATCACGATGCTGTTGTGGGCCAGGGCGTCGTGGACGACGAGATCGCGCGGCCCCATGAGCGCCCCGATCGTCGCGACGTTGGCGGCGTGTCCGCTCACATAGGTCACGCATTTCTCCTGGCGATAATGCTTCGCCAGGGCGGATTCGAGGTCGCGATGGATCGGCCGCTCCCCGGCGACGAGCCGGCTCGCCGAAGCGGACACGCCGTAGAGGTCGATCGCCGCGCGCGCGGCGTCGCGCACCGCGGGATGATGGTTCAAGCCGAGATAGTCGTAGGACGAGAAATTGATCATGCGCCGGCCGCCGATGACGGTCGAGGCGCCGGCGTCGCCTTCGTGAAGCAGGAAGTATGGATCCTCCAGGCCCATCGCCGACGCGGCGGTGCGAAGCAGACGCTGTTCCGCATAGCCGGGGAGAGTGTTGAAATCGAGCCATGCGGACCGATCGGCTGGCTCCGCCACGCGCGCCTTGGGCTCGGCTCTCGAAGCCGCGGTCTCTCCGACGCGGGCTTTGACGAGACGATCGAGAAGTTGTCTGTCGTTCTCGGACAGGGACCTTGAGGAGAGAGCTTCCTGCACCATCGACACTCGTCTCCCATCACATGCGACGCCCGCGCCACCCGCAGGTTATTTGTCCAGCACAACGACGTGAAAATCAATAGGGGCGTCTGCGTCGCCAACTCGCGACCCGCCGCGCTGTTCGCATTGGACAATGGGGATAAGGCGGAATCCGGGGTCCAGCGTATCCCGAGTTGATCGGTGAAGACGTTCGAGCCTTCTTGCCTCACTCTGCGGTTCGCTGATGCTGGGCTTTGCTGGTCGAAAGCGGCGGATGCGCGGAATGCCCGACGCCGCATTCCCAATCGCCGCCAGTTCGGCTGCCGCCTACAGAGCGAGCATCGACTTGAGAGCGACTCCCAGCAGTCGAGAATTGGAAACTCCGTCGGCGTCGAGAGGTCTGACGGGCATTGCGATGCGGAAAATGACGTCCACGACGCTCTCCCGCATAGGCCCGGAAAACCACAGATCCACCGTCACCTGGCCGCCGTTGGCGACCGACCAGAAATCTGTGTTCTGCAGCTCGGTGGCGAGGGCCGCGCTGGAGGAAAGAGCGAGATGATGTCCGCTCAACACGGCGACGACCCCGGCCTCTGCGACGTCGACGAGCGGGGCGTTCAGTGAATCGCACGCCTTCGCCGTCAGGCTGATGACTTGAGCTGCGTGATTGGGCGTCAGGTACGGCTCGACGACGAACCGCAATCCCCGCGGGCCGTCGCCGACGATCCTGAAGCGAAGCTGCGCGTCGCCCGCTTGCGTCCAAACAAGTGACTGCTCGAGATCGTTCCACCCGGAGATCAACATCATCTCGGCGTTGGCGTTGGCGCTGCCGAACAGGACCTCCTGCCCCCGCCGAACGGTCGGCGTGAAGACGAGCGCTGGAAATTGCAGCGCAAGATCGATCGTTCGCTTCGACGGGCGCGCGTCCATCTTCTCTTGCGCCGCGTCGTAGAGGATCTGGTCGAACCTCGTGAGCTCGTGGAGCCGCTCACGGCCTGCGGGCGACAGCGAATCGACCAGCGTTTGATCGGGCCGTTGCTCGGAATCGCTGGCGTTGACCTGGGGAAAGCGAATGTTCGCGACGCCAAACGCTTCCGCGAACGATGTGGACAGTTTGCGGTCCTCCAGAAAGAAGATGCTGGCGAAACCGTCGATGCGTTCGAGAGCGGCGTTCAGATCGCTCGGATCCGCGCCCGGGAATTGCTCCGGTCGAAAAGATTCGGCCGGTTGATGATACTTGCCCGACAATATCGTGACCATCGCGTTGTCGATATGCCGCAGCATTCTCGGGTCCGACGCGGTGATGAAGGATTCGAAATTGAAGTCTTCGTTCTCGAAGAAGTGTCGCAGGTCGGCGGGGACATGTCGGCCGGGATGCTGGGACCAGAACCGATACAAGGAGCACAATCTGGCGTCGGGCCGGCGGAGAATCGTAAAAAAGGCCGGATGGCCGAGCTTCTCCTCGGCGTCTCGAACGCCGTAGTGGCCGCCGAAAATCTTGTATCGATCGCCAACCCCGAGCCGAAGCGGTTCGCTCCAGGGGAAGACGCTATCGGCCGCCATTACCTTTCTAAGCACCCGGTAGAGCGCCTGGCCCCCGGTTTTCGGGATGTGCAAGAAGCAGAGGTTCGTGATCGTTTTGTCGCTCACCGTGTTCACCCACGCGAGGGCGCCCGCGAGCGCCGTCCCACCTTAATTTATATTTACGAGATCGTTGTGGATTTCAAGCTCGCGGCGGAACGCCGCCGCGGGGCGAATCCAAGTCGCTGTCAGGCGGTGCGCTGCGACTCCATAACTTGACGCATAGGGCTCGATTCACAGTGATTCGCTGTTGTATGTGCGCCGTCACCTATGGTAAGCGAACGACATTCTGGGTGGTGGCCTTGTATCATTCGTTCTCGCTTTCGATGCGCCTCCTCTTCCCTTGCGTCGCGGCGGTCCTAGTCGGCTGCGCCTCGCTGCCGGACTCGGGGCCAAGCGCTAACGACGTCATCGCGCAGGGGAGCGCGGCGCCCGCTTCGACATATGCGTTCGTCGACATCGACGCGCACGCGATCGAGGCCTTGAGGCAACGCACGCCCGACAGTTTCCTCGCCCGCTTCAGCGATTATCGCGCCTCGGTCGAACCGCGCATCGGCGTCGGCGACGCCGTGACCGTCACGATCTGGGAGGCCGGGGCGGGGGGATTGTTCTCCGCGCCGCTGATCAGCGACAAGGTCAGCGCCGGATCGAACAGCGCCACGATCCCCGAGCAGGTCGTCGGCCGCGACGGGTCGATCACCGTTCCTTATGCGGGGCGCGTGCGCGTCGTCGGCCGCACCACGCAGGACGTCCAGGCGATCATCGAAAAGGCCCTCGAGGGCAAGGCGATCCAGCCGCAAGCGCTAGTCAATGTCGTTCATTCCGTGAGCAACAGCGTCACCGTCACTGGCGAGGTGGCGAGCGGGGCGAGGGTTCCCCTTTCGGTTCGTGGCGATCGTCTGCTTTCGGTCATCGCCGAGGCTGGCGGCGTGAAGGCGCCGATCAACGAAACCTATGTCGAACTGGCCCGGGGGGCGACCAGCGTGCGCGTGCCGCTGACGCGGGTGATCTCCGATCCGCGCGAGAACATTTTCATGCGGCCCGACGACGTCGTCGCCCTGATTCGCGATCCCCAGACGTTCCTCGCCTACGGCGCCACCGGCAGGAACGAGGAGATCGGGTTCGACGCCGAAGGCATCAGCCTCGCCGAGGCGCTCGCCAAGGCCGGCGGATTGCTCGACGAGCGGTCCGATCCCCAGGGCGTGTTCGTCTTCCGCTTCGAGCCGGAGAGCGTCGTCCGCTCGCTTGGCGCCGACCCCGCGCTGATCGAACACGGCCGCCTGACGCCGATCGTCTACCGGCTCAATCTGCGCGACCCCCACAGCCTCTTCTATTCCCAGAGCTTCCGCATGGCGAACCGGGACCTGGTCTACGTCTCCAACGCGCCGATCACCGAGGTGGAGAAGGCGCTGCAGGTTTTCACCAACTCGCTGTCCAACACCGCGGGGCCGGTGGCGAGCGTTTACACTGTGGCGAAGTGAGGGGGACGGTTTAATCCGCTCATTGGGCATCCAGCACTCGGTGGGCCGAAGCCTTTGATTGCCGCGCTACGCCGCCGATCAAACGACATGGTGCAATGAAGCCTGAGCGGGCCTCGAGGGGATACAACGCCTCAATTGGTAGAGTGAGAAGCGCACGTCACTTCGCCGCAAGCAATTATGTGGCAATTTCAGGGGAGGGAAATCCGCAGTGGCGCAATTCGAAGAACTCATTAATCGAATGTATGGCGGCGTGAATCCGTATTCAGGGTTTCCTCGCGGTCTATTTGTAGAGGACGTCCAAGGTTGGCGGAGTGAGCACCCATACCTTGATGACGTGTTGAGCTCAGTCAAGCCAACCTTTGTGGTAGAGGTCGGCGTATGGAAGGGCGCAAGTAGCGTTTATATCGCGAGAAAGATGCGCGAAATCAACCCGGATTCGGTACTGATATCTGTCGATACCTGGCTTGGATCTTCTGAGCATCTTTTGAATCCCAAATTCAGAACGGACCTTTTGCAACCGTTTGGTATGAGACCGATATATGCAAAGTTTCTAAACAACGTTGTCGAAGCTAATCTTGAGAATACAATTATTCCTCTGTCTATGGATTCTCTAAACGCCGCAGAGATCATCAAGAGAATCGGTGTGCGGCCACAGATAATACATATAGACGCGGGCCATGACTACGCGTCCGTATTCGGCGATCTGTCGGCTTGGTGGCCACTTCTTTCTCCAGGAGGCATCTTAGTTGGGGACGATTACGATCCAGTTGGCAATTCCTTTCCCGAGGTAAACAGGGCGTTTGACGATTTTTTCCGTTCACAAGGGTTGTTTCCGATCGACTATCTTGGCGGGAAATGTCAAATACTTAAACCTGACAGGCACGATTTCGCGTTCCATCTGGTTGTTGATGTGCCAAAGGATACAGTCAGCACAGATCCTCTGGTGAAAAAATTTCCTCTCGACAAGCGAGTTGCACTCGCTTGCATCGTGAAGGACGAAGCACAAAATGTTGCTGCAATGTTGAAGTCAGTTTTACCGATAGTGACATTTTGCTCTGTTATCGATACGGGGTCTGCCGACAACACCGTTGAAGTGGCGGATATGATACTTAAAGGGAGCGAGGTAGATTACAGAATCGAGCAAATTAAGTTTGTTGACTTTTCTCACGCCAGGAACGCAGCAATCGATCTGGTACCCGGCGAGATTGACTGGATACTGTTTTTAGATGCCGACGAGCATCTCGTGCCCAGGGATTATCCAAGATTTAATAAGCTGTTAAATTCAAATGTCGATGCGTGGAGACTGCCGCGTTATAATTTTCATGATTTGACAAAACAGGCTCGCCCCCAACCTTACCCAGATTCTCAGGGCAGATTGTTTGTAAACTATAGTGACAAGAGGATTAGATATCGGGGACGAGTACATGAAATTCTAAGTGGATGGTCAAAAATCAGACGTGCCCCCGTCAATTCTATCGTGCTAAATAATGACGAGGGTGGCCCGCATATTCACCATATGGGTGGATTGACCAGATCCCAAGTTACGCGCGCCGAGCGCAATCAACTATACCAGGCCCTCGCGAAAGGGGCTTTGGAATACAATGGATAGTATCAGGATTGGTGGACTGTAGTCTTACAGGCAAGATAACGGTGGCTTGTCCAATAAACTAAAGGCTCCGTCCGCGGCACTGACCGGTTTTGTCGGCGTCGATCAGGAGAGTGTTAATGTTACTAAGTTCCAAGACGTCGCGCTTCTCCAGCTTGGTAAGCAAGGCTGACGCCGCTCGTGAGCGACTGGATTGGAAGACCGCGGCGCAATTCTATCGGGGGTCGCTGGCGGTCGAGCCGGATCACCACGCCATCTGGATACAATTGGGGCACGCGATCAAGGAAAGCGGCGATATCGGCGGGGCGGAGAGCGCTTATCGGCGCGCGATCGAGATCAAGCCGGACGATTCCGACGCTCATCTTCAATTGGGGCACGCTCTCAAGCTGGGCGGCCGTTCCGATCAGGCGCTGGAAGCTTATTTGAAATCGTTGGAGCTCGATCCGGCCAACAAACACGCCCGGCATGAGCTTGCCAACCTCGGCTTTGCGCGACCCTCCGTCAGCCAGTTGCTCGCCGCCAAGCGCGGCGGCGCGAAGGGGAAACCGGGTGTGGTCCGCCAACTTGCCTTCGATGTGAGCGACCTCGTCCATTACTTCCGCGGCGCTAGAACGCCGACCGGCATCCAGCGCGTGCAAATCAATGTCGTGACGAGCGTCCTCGCCGAAGAGCGCTCCGACATCGACGTGATGATTGTCTGCTTTACCGAAAGCATCGATTTCTGGGTCGAAGTATCGCCGGAATCCTTCCTGAGAGTCTGCCGCCTCGCTCTTTGGGCGGGAGACACGAAGGATCCGATCTGGCGCAAGGCGGTCGACGATCTCCACGCTGATCTCTCGACCAGCGACCCCTTCAGGTTCGCTCGTGGCGCCTGCCTCCTGAACCTCGGCACCTCATGGTGGCTGCAAAACTACTTTCTCATGGTGCGTTATGCGAAGGAGCGGTACAATATCGCCTATGTTCCCTACGTCCACGACTGCATACCGGTCGTTGCGCCGGAGCACTGCGTCAGGGAACTGACTCAGGATTTCATCACTTGGTTGCTGGGCGTATTTCTTCACGCCGATGCGTTCCTCGTGAACTCGAAGGCGACGAGCGCGGACCTCTTGAAGGTTGGCAAGGTGCTCGGCCACGATATGGCGCCGCCAAGGCCGATCTATCTCGACGGCGGGTCCGTGGCGTGGGAGAGCGCCGAAGAGTTCGTGGCGACGGCGGATGAGGCGCCGATCCTGGTCGACAATCATCTCGCGGGGCAGCCGTTCGTACTCTTCGTGTCCACCATCGAATCGCGCAAGAACCATCGTCTTGCCTTCGATGCGTGGTTGAAAATGCTCAAAAAGCGCGGGCCCGCAGACACCCCCCAACTCGTGTGCGTCGGCAATCGGGGATGGATGGTCGAGGCGGCAATGGCACGGCTGGCGTCCAGCGACCTTCTCAAGAAGAAGGTGACGATGCTGTCCAAGATTTCCGACGACGAACTCGCCACCCTTTATCGAAACTGCGCGTTCACAATCTATCCCAGTTCGTATGAGGGCTGGGGTCTGCCAGTCACCGAGTCGTTCAGTCACGGAAAGGCGTGTCTCGTCGCGAACATATCGTCTCTTCCGGAAGCCGGCGGGGACCTCGCGGACTATTTCGATATCGATTCCGAAAGGGATTTCCTCACCAAGCTCGAGCGCCTGATCGATGACGAGGCGTATCGTTCCGGACGAGAAAAGCTCATCAAGGCGTCATTCAAACCGCGAAGCTGGACCGAGATCGCCACCGAAATCGTCGACGCGGCGCTGGAACAGTCGAAGCCGCTCGTCGAGCGCGAAAAGTCGACGGATGGCGCAGAAGCCCATTGGGTCTGCGAGGCGCCCACCGGCGTCTATCACACCTTCTCCCGGAACAGCGAAACGCGCATATGGAAAAATATGTCCTCGGGTGAGACGTTTCGGACCGGGTTGGGATGGAATTTTTGCGATGACTGGGGTTGCTGGATGAAGGGCGATTCTGCCGACATCGCCTTCAAAATTCCCAAGGATTCGATCATTCGCGATGGGGGCTACCTGATCTATCTCGCTTTGCAGGGTCTGCCTGCGAACACCGAGGCCGCGAACTTTCGCATCGATCTCGTAGGGGAAGAGGAGTGCGGCATAGAAGGCCGCATTCTGCCTTCGCAGTGGCTTTATAAAAAGCTCGAAGCGCCAGCGCGGTTGCTTAAGAACGGCGTTGTTCGCCTGAGATTGCAATCGGACGCGCGAGTCGCCTTGTCGGCGACCACGGATGGGGTGGATCGACGAACGGCGACCCTTGGCGTCGCCGGGTTTTACTATTGCGCCGAGAGCGACGCGAACGCCCGCCTGCGGTTCGTGGAAGCTTTGCAATTGTCCGATCTACGCAGCCTCAAGAGCCAACCTCCCTATCGGCCGATGGTTGAAACCCCGGCTTCCACGGCGCTCCTGCCGGCTGCTTCGCCGCTGCGGCCGGTCGAGCCATGACGCGGGCGGGCAGACCTGCTTCCGCCCACCGTCACGACGTCGCTTCAAAAAACAGCAGCCAATCCTCGCCTATCTTGTCCGTCAGAACTCTCTCCGGAGAAACAGCGGCAAGACTTCCGTCGTGATCGACGAGGCGCAACTGCCGGTAGCAAGCCATCACCTCGGAGAGGAACCCGTGCGCGTCGGTGTAGCGCGCCGCGTTGAATTCGAGGACGAGACTGGGGTTATGCTGGACGAGCACGGGCCGCAGACCCCTGATGATGTCTTCTTCGGCGCCTTCGGCGTCGATCTTGATGAAGTCGATGCGCCCGAATTCGCGCGCGACGACGTCGGCGGTCCAGTTCGGCGCCGTGGTGATCGCGCCGATCGCCGGGTCCGCGATCATCTCAGGGGAGACGATCGTGGCGTTCTTCGGCTCGGTCACAGTCGCATAGAGGTGAGCGAATCCCTCGCTGGTTGCGGCCGCCGCCGCCTCGATCACGCGACTGCGCGAGGCAAAGCCGTTGAGGGCGAGCGAGGCGCGCAATTTCGGGGTGACGTGGCGATTGGGCTCGACGGCGACGAGCGCGCCTTCGGGGCCGACGAGGTCCGCCATCAGCAAAGAATAATAGCCGAAATTGGCCCCGATATCGATCGCCACCATGCCGGGCTTGAGATGACGCGCGATCGCGATCGTCAGCCACATCTCCCAGAAGCCGTCGAGCAGCACGTTCGAGCCGAAGCCCTGGTCGCGCGTGTCGACGTAGAACTTGTAGCGTCCGAGGATTCGGCACAGGGCGGTGTGATCGCCGAGATAGACCGGTTGCGCTTGGGCGCGGCAAGCGTGCTCCAACGCGAAGCGATCCGCCGTCGCAAGCTCTTCGAGCGCGATCACGCCGCCAAGGCGCCCGCTAGTCCGATCGGACGACATCACTCTCAGCGCTCCAAACGCCGGCACGACGAGCCCCCGCCGGGCGGAGAACGCTGATCGGTCAAGTCGCCGCCAACCCGTCGGCCGTCGTCTCGCAAAGCCAGTCGACTCCACATGCCGACGCTGGATAATAAGAGGGCAAACGCCGGAAAGCAACGCGCGAGAGGCCTCTCAGCGCGATTGTTTGGGGCCGGCGATGGGCCACCGCCCCGCCGGCAGGAGTTTGAACTCGACCCGGCCAAGCGCGACTTTGCCGCCGATCGCGCCCTGATCCGAGCGCACCTGAATCTCCACCGGGTCCTGCGGCGCCTCATGAACGAATTCGAACGAGGCGTGAAAGACGCCCTTGCCGACCGACTGCATCGTCGCGCGCGCCAGCAGCAAGCCGGCGCGAACTTCGATCGAAAAGGGGATGTCCCGCGCATCCTCGGTAAAGCCGATCATCATGCGGGCGCCCCAATGTCCGCGCGGCAGGTGAAAATAGGGTCCGTAATAGAGAATGCGGGCGGCCCCGGTCACGTCGGCGACCAGAGTGGCGGGGCTGCCGGGTTGATCGCCGGAGAAGAAGACCGAGGTCGGCCAGACGATCGGCTCCGGCTCGGGGCTCCGGCTCATTTGCACGATCGGCGCGAGCGCGCGGTTGACGAGCTCCGCTTCGCCGGGCGCCAAACCGATCGAGGCCGCTTCCAGCGGCGCATAACCCGCGACATGGCGGGCGAGACGGGCCTCGAGAGAGGCCTGTTCGCTCTCGGGGCCGGCGAATTTGCCGAGCAGGATCTCAGAGGCCGAAGGCGGCAAATCGAGCTCGAGATGATCGAGAATCCGAAGAATTGTTTCGCGCGCGCGCCCGCCCGCCGCGCGATCGATCGCCAGCGCCGCCGGGTTGCCGCAGAGGAAGGCGTAGCCGGACGTCGCCGCCGTCTGGATGCGCAGCGCTTCGAGCGTAGAGCAGCCCGACGCGAACTTGAGATAGCGCACGCTGTCGACGGGATCGTCGAGAAACACGACGATCGGGACAGCGCCGGCGGCCATGGCCGTGCGCAGCGAAGCGCTGGTGAATTGCGAAAGGCACAGCATGCGCGGCCGCCCCGACGCCGCGCCCAAGCCTTCGACTTCATCGAAGCGATCGACGAGGCGAACCGCAACTCGGTCGCCCATATGCGAACAGGCTTCGCGCAGAAGATCGAAGGCCCAGGTTCCGAGCACGCTGGGCGGAGCGAGCGCGGCAATGTCTCTTAGCGACTTAGGCATGGTACGTCTTCCAAACTCCCGGAGATCCGAAGGTTCGGCTCCCACTCAAGATAGAGCGATGCGGTCACGGGTTTTCTCGATCATCGGAAAATAGATGGCGAGAATTACCGCCCCGAAGGCGAGTGGATACCATATGTCGTAATGGGTCACGACAGAGTCCCCGTAGAACCCCGCTCGGACCATCTCAAAACAGTGAACCATCGGCATGTACCAGGCGATTTTCTGTACACCCGGGGGTAGCCAGTCAACCATAAACAAGAAGCCACAAATAGGAAGAATCAAATACTGAATAGGCTGAATAAAGCGCTCCGATGTTTCGTGATATTCCGTCAATACAGCGATCAAGGCGCTGACGCTAAAAGCCAGAAACCCCATAGCAAACCACCCACCGCAGACGAGACCATAATCGACAATCGGATTGATCGCGTTGATCGCTATGAGGGCCGCGTAGTTCATTACAAACGCGGCTGTGCATCCTAGGAACTCGAGCGCCATGGTCATCAAAAACATATCGATCAGGCTGATGTCGCGATGGTACAGTATTCCTTTGCTTCGGCTCGGCAAATGAGCGCCGCGATTGGTCAGATGCCGCCACAGCGTCAGCGGCATGTAGCCCGAGAGAAGCAGCCCTACCACCGAGACGCCATGCTCTTCATGCGCCTGAATAAAATAACGCAATCCGATCACGCCCGCGCATAAAATCATCGGCTCCAGAATCAGCCACAAAAATCCGATATTTCCTCGGCCGTAGCGCGTCATCAGTTCGCGGATCATGAGCGCGTGCAGCACGCGCCACTGCACGGCGAGCCCGCGTCCGAAGCCTCTGCTCTTGCCGTCCTCCTTCGCCGTCATGCCCTCGCTCCCGGCAAAGGAGTGACGCCCGGCTCGGTCGCCTCACAAGGTGGCATAGATCGCGCACGCCAGTTCGAGATCCTCGAACACCCGGCCGCGTCCATTCCTCAAGACCAGCGCCTTGGTGCAATACTCCTTGACGAAATCGACGCCGTGGATTGCCACAATCATCGCGCAGCTCTTTCGATTTTGGAAAAGTTCGTCGTGGCACTTCTGCTGGAACCGTTGGTCGCCGACCAGGATGACCTCGTCGATCAGCAGGCACTCGAAACGGATCGCCAGCGACAGCGCGAAGGCGAGCCGCATGCGCATGCCGCTCGAATAGAATTTCATCTGCATGTCGAGCGCATGCCGGCTGAGTTCGGTGAAGTCCTCGACATAGGCGTAGGTCTCGCCGATCGGCGCGTTGTAGAGGCGAGCAATGAAGCGGATGTTGTCGGAACCGGTCAGTTCGCCTTCGAAACCGCCAGTGAAGGCGAGCGGCCACGACATGCGCAGCCCGCGATGTATTCGCCCGCTTGTCGGCCGCTGCAGTCCCGAGAGAAGGCGGATCAAGGTCGATTTGCCGGCGCCGTTGCGCCCCAGCAGCGCAATTCGTTCGCCCATCCCGACGCTGAACGAGACGCCGTCGAGCACTCGCTTCGTCCCGCCGCTTTCCCCAGGGAAGTCCTTGACGAGTTCGACCACATCGATGGCGCGACGCGGCGCGATGTCCGGCGCGGCGCCGAGGCTGTCGGCGACCGCGTCAGACTGCGCCTGAATCGCCTGGCCTGTCGTCATCGTCAGTCATTTTCCGCGTGCGAAAGCGTGTCGGCCACCAACGCGCGGACGATCCGCCAGCTCATGAGGCCGGCTGCAAAGACCACCAATGTCCAGAGCGTGCGATGGGGATAGAGGGGATAATCGGGAAGATTGGCGCTGGACACAGATTCGAGAAAGACGCGCTGGCGCTGCGCGTCGACGCGCGTCGTTTCGAGCGTCGCCAACGCCGACAGGAACGACTTTTCGGCGAAAGTCTGATCGAGCATCAGGCGTTGGTATTCCGCCAGCTGCGGCGCAAGCGAAGCCGCGCCGCCCGAGAGCTTGTTCCTTTCCGTCGCAATCTGGTCCTGCAACGCCGCGATCTTGCGCCGCATCGGCATGACCTGCGGTCCCTGCGGCGTCGCCTTTTCGATGTCCGACAACTCGGCGTTCGCTTGGGCCATCGTCAGCGAAAGGCTTTCAATCGTGTTCAACGACGCCAGCGAGACTTGCGACGGGTCGATGAGCTTCTCGCGATTGCGAAACTGGGTCAGCGCGTCGAGCGCCCGATGCGCGCGCTGTTCGGCGGCCTCGACTTCGTCGAGCGCGGATCGGACCGCATCGACTGAAGACCGCTCGTTGAGTCCGTTGATCAACGTCTCCGCCCCCGCCACGAGAGCCTGAGCGATTCTCTGCGCGTCGGCGGGGCGGAAACCCTGCACCCTCAAATCGGCGATCCCGGTCGTGCCATCGTAGTCGACGGACACGAATTTTAGATAATGCCTGAACAGGCTCTCTTTGGCGCCCGCGTGAAAGAGGGCAGGGTATCGCCAGAGAATATCGGCCTCCGGCCGCTCGAACGCCTCCTTGAGGCCGGCGTTCGCCACCAGATAGTCCATGGCGTCCCGCGACAGAATGAAGTCCTTGACAATATAGGCGTCGTCGGACGAGCGCATCGACGACGATTGGCTTTGGACGACGCTGCTGATCTGGTTGGAGGCGTTCGTCGCGGGGCTGCGAACGACGAACTGGACTTGCGATTCGTAGCGATCGGCGGCCAGCCCGAAAAAGTAGAAGGCGGCCGCCAGCGTCGGAATCGCCACGAGGACAAGGAAAAGGACGCGCTCGCGCAGGTAGCGTGCGATCGTGACTCGCCGGCTGGCGTTCGCATGGCCGACCGCGCCATAGCTGGCGTCCGCATTGAGACGAACAAGCTCGATCTGCTGGACAAAGACGTCTGGGCGATTGAGAGCCACGTTCGCGAATCCTCGACCCAACTCCCAGCCGGCGCCTGAAAATTTCGCGATCGAACCGCATGGCCGATCTGGTAAATTCGCATGGCCGATGTTACAGATACATTATGGACGATACTCGAGACAAGCCCCGTATCGAGATCGAAACGCGGACCGACCGCGGGCACGGGGGTCTGATCGAATCGTTGCAGCATTGGCTTCCGCTGGCGGGGAAGCAGAAGATCGCCGAACAGCCGAAACCCCGTCGCGCGCCGCGTTGGCGTAAGGCTGCCGTGCTGTTCATCCTGATGTTTCCGACGCTGGCGTCGGGCGTTTATTTCGCCTTTGTCGCGACCGACCGATATGTCTCAGAGGCGCGCTTCGTGGTCAGAACTGCGTCGCGGCCTTCGGGAGCGGGGGGACTGACGGCGGTGTTGCAGATGGCGGGATTTTCCCGTTCCGACGACGACGTCTTTTCCGTGCAGGATTTCATCACATCGCGCGAGGCGCTGTCGAAGTTGAGCGAGAAGCTCCCGCTGCGGGACATTTATTCGCGTCCTGGCGCTGACCTCCTGATGCGTTATCCCTCTGTTGTCTTTGGCCCCACGGACGAGGAATTTTTCCATTACATCAAGATGATGATCGCGGTGACCTACAACGCGACGACCGGCATTACGACACTCGCCGTCCAGGCCTTTCGCCCCGAGGACGCCTACGCGATCGCGTCGACGTTGCTCGATCTGGCGGAGCAAAAGGTCAACGAACTCAATGAGCGCATTCGCAGCGACGCCGTGCGCGTAGCGGCCGAGGAGGTCAAAGCGTCGGAAGCTCGTCTTTCCGATTCGATGGTGAAAGTGACGTCGTTCCAGAGCCAGGAGCTGATGATCGATCCGGTCAAGAATTCCGTGATGCTGAGCGATCTGATCGGCCAGCTCGGAACGGATCTCGCGACCACCCAGTCGAGGGCGACGGAATTGGCGAGCAGCTCGCCGAAAGATCCAAGCCTGTCTGTGCTCAACGATCGAGCCAGCGCGCTGAAGAGCCAAATCCAGGTCGAACGGAACGAGATCGCCGGCGATTCCAAGGGGCTCGCCGACAAGCTGGCGGTTTACGAGCGCTTGACGATGGAGCGCAATTTCGCCACCGACGCGCTCGATCGCGCTCTGCTGGCGCTCGACAGCGCCCGCATTGAGGCGGCTCGCCAGCAGCTTTTCCTGGAGCGGGTCGTTAGCCCCAACCAACCTGATTACGCGACGATGCCTCTGCGCATGTGGAATTTTTCGACGATTGCAGTCCTCAATTTGCTCGGCCTCATGATCCTCTGGTTGTTCCGCACCGGGATCAACGAGCACGCACAATCGACCTAGCCGTGCGCCCCTTGATCACATCTCCCTCGGGCAATGCCTCGCGCGCGGCTGTCCGACCGAGGGGACGCCATCGCCGCTCTTTCGGATCAGGCCATCATGAGCGCCCGCATATTGTATGACGGCCACCATCTGACGATGCCCGCCGCCACCGGCATCGGCACGTATACGCGTACGCTGGCGGCGACCGCCCGCGGTCTCGGATTCGAGACCGAGGTTCTTGTCGGAGGGAACGCCGCCGTAGACAAGCGGGATCCGCAACTCACCGAGGTGACGTTCTTCGACGCGCTCACCGCCGCGCGGACGCCTTTCTCGGTGCGCAAGGAAAGGATGTTGGCAAAGGCGTTCGGCAAGCCGTTCGGCGTCCGGCCAGCCGCCTTCTCCCGGGTCGGCGCGGTGTTCGACACGATGCAGTGGAGTCTTTCGGGCTTTGAGAAGACCTATGTCGCGCCGATCGTCTTTGAGCTTGGCGCGCATCATTTCAAACGCTACGGCTCGCGCGCGCAGATTCGCCTGCCGCAGACGCCTTCGCTGTTCCATTTGTCCTATCCCGTGCCACTCAGCGTGAGGAGCTGCCCGAACGTCTACACGATCCACGACATCGTGCCGTTGCGGCTGCCGCAAGCCACGCTCGACGACAAGAAGTTCTTCCTCCGGCTGATCCGTCACCTCTGCGCCAAGGCCGACCATATCGTAACCGTTTCGGAGTTCTCGCGGCGCGACATCATCCGCTTCACCGGCATTGAGGAGGATCGCATCTCCAACACCTATCAGAGCGTTCATCTGCCGGACGCGCTCATCGCGAAGAGCGAGGCCGCCGTAGCGGAGGAGATCGGCCACGCGTTCAACGTCGGCCTGCGCGAATACTACGTCTTCTACGGCGCCATCGAACCGAAGAAGAACGTCGCGCGATTGATCGACGCCTATTCCGCCTCGGGCAGCCCCTATCCGCTGCTGATCGTCGGCGGTCCGGGCTGGCAATGCGAACGCGAATTGCAGATGATGGCGGACGATCGCTTTCTCTCCTACAGGCGCGAAGTGGGACGGATCGTTCCCGAGCGACGCGTCAGGCGCATCCCCTATTTGCCGCTCACGCAGTTGATGACGCTGATCAAGGGCGCGCGTGGCGTTATCTTCCCCTCCCTCTACGAAGGTTTCGGACTTCCTGTGCTTGAGGCGATGTCGCTCGGCGTCCCGGTGATCACATCCGACGCCGCCTCGCTTCCCGAAATCAGCGGCGACGCCGCAGCGCTGGTCGATCCGACCGACGTCGAGGCGATCGCCGGCGCGATTCGAGCGTTCGATCACGACGACGACTGGCGAGGCTACCTTTCGGCGAAGGGGCGCGAGCGCGCTGCTATGTTTTCGCCTTCGGCCTACCAGACCCGGATCGCCGCGCTCTACAGCAAACTGGGAGTCGAGGCCAACGGCGTCGAAGCCCGGGGTTGAGGGCCCAGGCGGATGTCGCCGACGCGAGGCGCGATCCCGTGGGCGGCGCGGGCTCCGCGCGAAGACCCCTCGTCTATGACCTCACGCACCTCGTTTCGCGCTTGTCGACGCAAGCCTCGAGCGGCATCGACAGGGTCGATCTCGCCTACGGCGCCCACTTCACGTCGGGGGATCCTTGCATCGTCGCGGGCGTGCACTACGGGCTGATGCGCCCGCATGCGCTTGGCCTCGAACACGCACGCGAAATCGTCGACCTCGCGGGCGCCGCGTGGCGCGACGCGAGCGACGGCTCCCGTTTTGCCGCATTGTCGCACTGGCTGTCGACGCCTCCGGGCGAGCGCTTCGATTGGCGTGGCGCGCCGGCCCCGCGCGTCTCCGCACGCGACAGTTTGACGCGTTCACTCGCCCAGCTCCGATTCCGGCTTCTCGACGAGCGCCGGCTCCATATTCCCAATGGCGCGATCTATCTCAATGTCGCGCAACATGTCTTCGAACAGCCGGTGTTTTTCCGCTGGCTGGAGAAGCGCAACGATCTTCGCCGCGTGTTCCTGATCCACGACCTTCTGTCGCTCGACTATCCCGAGTATTTCCCAGCCGGCAACCTCGAGGTGTTCAAGCGCCGTCTCGCCACGGCGTTTCGCTACGCCGACGCGTTCGTCGTCTCGACGCAGGCGGTCGCGGCTCGGCTGCGCGCCGAACTGAAACGCCGCGGATCGCGCGATCGCCCCATCCACGCACAGCCGTTCGCATCTCCCCTGGAGGGCGTCGCCAGCGTTGCGGCGCGCGAGGGCGCGAGCGACGGCCACCCCTATTTCGTGATGATCGGCACGATCGAGCCGCGTAAGAACCATCTGCTTATTCTGCATCTGTGGCGGCGACTTGCCGCCGGCGATCGAAACGCGCCGCGGATTGTCATCGTCGGCGCCCGCGGTTGGGAGAACGAGCAGATCGTCGATCTGCTCGATCGTGCGCCCGCCTTGCGCGCCCATGTCGTCGAGGTCTCCGGGCTGCCCGACGCGGATCTCAGCCGATTGTTGCGCGGCGCGCGGGCGCTTTTGGCGCCGTCCTTCGACGAAGGCTACGGCCTGCCTTTGGTCGAGGCGCTATCCCTCGGCGCGCCGGTCGTCGCCTCCGATATCCCGGTCTTCCGCGAGGCGACGCAGGAGCGCGCGAAGCTGCTCTCGCCACTCGACGGCCCCGCTTGGCGCGACGAGATCGTGCGGCTGTGGCGAGACCGCGAATACCTCTCGCAGCGGCGCGAGCAGGCGCGGCAATTCCGGGCGCCGAGCTGGGAGGAGTATTTTCAGGGTGTGCGAGCGTTCCTGGAGACTTTATGAAGCCGTTATGTTACGCCGCTTCGATCTGATGGAGACGAATGCAGGCGCTTATCACCGGATATGTGATTCGATTTCGAGTGCTTACATTGCGAGCGAAGTGTTCAATCCGGGGTAGGCCGGCGCGAGAACCCTTGCGTGACAGCGGTTGCGTCGAATTGTGCCCAAATGACGCGTCATTTCTGACCCAGAAGATTAAGGTTGTCAGACGTTTGCCCTGGGTCGAGCGGCCCCGAAGTCGCGCAAATCAACCTTGGGCGCCTGCACTATCACGTTGGTTCGCCGTATGGCTAACGCTGCTCGAAACAGCGCAGGGGATCCCGTTGGCGTCACACACGCGTCATGAAAGGGAAATGTTGCAACTGTTAGAAACTGTAAAAACGGTTGGCTTGTAGACATCATACGGGTAATACGTAGCAGCGCTCGATCAAGGCGTCGGCTAACAGGGGCGGCGGGATATGGTGCTTGAGCGGAGTGGAGCGGTTGTGCCGTGTGAACGCAGCGTAACGGTTGTGCTGTCGGGCGGACGAGGCGGCCCGAGCTTGCGCGCGCGTCTCGTCGCGTCGACGGCGTTGGCTCTTATGTTCACCGCCGCGCCGGCGTGGGGGCAGGCGTTGCCGACCGGCGGCTCGGTTGCTGCGGGCGCCGCCTCGATCGCGCGGCCCAACGCGTCGACGCTCAACGTCAACCAGAGCACCAGTCGGGCGATCATCAACTGGAACACGTTTTCGGTTGGCGCCGGCGACACCGTCAATTTCAATCAGCCGAGTTCGGCGTCGTCGACGCTCAATCGCGTCAACGGCTCGACGCCATCCTCGATCGCCGGCGCCATCAACGCCCCAGGGACGGTGCTGCTGGTCAATCCCAACGGCATCGAAATCACCAAGTCAGGGGTGATCAACACCGGCTCGTTCGCGGCTTCGACGCTCGGCGTCTCGGATTCCGACTATCTCTCGGGTCGCTACAGCTTCAGCGGCAACGGCGGCTCGGCCGCCGTCATCAACGGCGGCCGCATCAACGTGTCCGACGGCGGCTTCGTCGCCCTGCTCGGCGGCCAGGTCGCCAACAACGGCGTCATCTCGGCGCGGCTCGGCACGGTGGCGCTCGGCGCCGGCGAACAGGCGACGCTCGACTTATCCGGCGACGGCTTCCTCTCCGTCGCAGTGCCCTCAAGCGACTTGGGCAAGCTCGTCGACGCCAACGGCGCCCTCGTCAGCAACAACGGCAAGATCGTCGCCGACGGCGGCACGGTGTATTTGAGCGCGGCGACGGCGGCGAACGTTCTCAAGAACGCCGTCAACATCCCGGGCTCGATCCGCGCCAACACCGTCGGCTCCCACAACGGCCGCATCGTCATCAACGGCGGCGACGGCGGCAGCGTCAATGTCGCCGGCCGGCTCGCCGCCAATGGCGGCAGGAAGCAAAGGGCCGGCAGCGTTTCGGTCAGCGGCGCCGCGGTCCGCATCAGTGGCAGGCTTTCGGCGAACGGTTCGAACGGCGGCGCGGTCTCCGTCATCGGGACAGGCGCCGTCGCGGTCACCGGCAAGCTCACGGCGAACGGCGCGAGGGCGCAAGGCGGTCAGGTCGACGTCACCGGCGCCAATGTCACGCTCAGCGGCGCGACGATCGACGCCTTCGGCGCGACGGGCGGCGGCGACGTCAATCTCGGCGGCGGCCCGCACGCCACCGTCGCGCTCGCCGACGCGCAATCGCTGCTGATCGACGCTGCAACGACCATCGACGCCTCCGCAACCGGCGCAGGCAATGGTGGTCACATCGTCGTCTGGTCAAATGGTTTGACGACTGCGGCCGGCGCGCTGAGCGCCAAGGGCGGATTGAACGGCGGCAATGGCGGCTCGGTCGAGACCTCCGGTCAGACGGTCAACTTCGACGGCGTTCGCGTCGACACGTCGGCGGTAAACGGGACGTTCGGCACGTGGCTGGTCGATCCGACCGATCTAATCATCGACAGCAACGCCGCCAGCACGCTTTCGAGCGATCTCGTGACCACGAGCGTCACGCTGCAGACATTTGTGAGCGGTCCACCGAGCGGCCCCGCCGGAACGACCGGCGACGTCAATTCCAGCGGCAATGGCGACATCATCGTCAACTCCGCGATTTCCTGGAGCAGCGGAGCCTCGCTGACGCTGACGGCCTATGGAGCCATCGCCGTCAACGCGCCGATCGACATATTGGGCGGCGGCCAGTTGATCCTGAACACGGCGACCACCACGATCGGCGGCGCGACGCTGGCCGAGCTTTCATTTGGGGAAGGTTCAAGCGTCACCTTCGCCGAAACGTCGCCGGGCAGCGGCGTCGGCATAGCGGGCCAGGCGCTGACGATCAACGGGCAGGCCTATACGTTGCTTTACAAGCTGGCGGATGGGACGACCGGGGTCCCCGACAGCGGGACCGACGACATCGCCGGGATCGACAATAACACCGCGGCAGGCAGCGACGCGGGTTACTACGCCCTCGCCACCAACCTCGTCGGGACGACCTTCTCCGCCCCGCTCGCCAGCGAGGGGATGTACAACGACTTCACGGGCGTCTTCGAGGGTCTCGGCCACACCATCACGAATCTGACGATCAACGACCCCACGGACTGGGATGACGTCGGTCTGTTTGGGCGGAACAGCGGCGTCATCCGTGACATCGGCCTGGTCGGAGGCGCAGTGACCGGCGGCGGAGCAGATAGCGACGTCGGCGCGCTGGTCGGGATCAACTACGCCGGCACGATCGCCAATTCCTACGCCACGGGCGCGGTGAGTGACGGACCACCATTGAGCGGCTCATACAGCATCGCCGGCGGATTGGTCGGGACCAATAGCGGCTCGAGCCCCAGCATATTCGTCAATGCCTACGCAACGATCGTCAATTCCTACGCCACGGGCGCGGTGACCGGTCAGTATAACGTTGGCGGGCTGGTTGGACTCAATCAGGGCGTTTCGGGCCCCGCAACAATCTCCAATTCCTACGCCACCGGCTCGGTGAGCGGCGTCGACTACACCGGCGGGCTCGTCGGCCTTAATGAGGCAGATGGAGCCGCTGCAACAATCTCCAATTCCTACGCCATGGGCGCGGTGAGCGGCAGCGCCGTTCTCGGCGGCCTGGTCGGGGAGAATGTGGTCTATTCGGGCGCCGCCACGGTCACCAATTCCTATTGGGACATCTCGACCACGGGAAGGACCAACGATGGCGCGCGGGCGAGCGCGTCCACCGCGCCTGGCTCGGTCAACGGCTACGATCCCTCCACTGGCTCGATCGGCCTGACGACCGCGCAGTTGCAATCGGGCGTCGCCAGCTTCACCGGCTCGGCCTTCGCCGGCGGCGCGGGCGGGCTCTATCCCTACCTCGAGAGCTTCTTCCCGAACGGCGTGCAGGCAATCTCCGGGACCGCCTATCGCGACGCTGGCGGGACGCCGCTGGCGTCGGGGACCAATGGCGCCGTGACAGTGTCCATCGACGGCAATGGCTCCGCGTTCGGATCGGCGACGACCGGCGCCAATGGCTATTATTACGTCTTTGCGTCCGCCAATACGCTCGCGGGCGGCAGCAGCGTGCTCGCCTATACGACAGCGAACAGCGCTGCGGGCGCGACGAACGCCGCGACGCTCGTCACCTCGGCGGGGGCGGCCGCACAATCCGGCGTCAACGTCTACGGGAAGACTTTGAGCGTCGCGACTTCGGCGACAACGCTCTCTGCCGCGCCATCCCTCGCGCTGGTCGAGACGGACGCTGCCGCAGCCGCCGGGAGCGACGCCAATGCACAGGCGGCGCTAGGCGGCGCGACCGGCCGCGGCATCCTTGCGACAGGAGCGAGCTTCACGATTGATCAGCCGATCGCCACTGCGAACACGTTCCTCGTGCAGACCAGCCCCAGTGCGCCTTTGATCGTGGCGCAGCCGATCACCATCAGCGGCTTCGGCAGCCTTGGCCTTTTGTCAGGAGGCTCGCTCGCCGTCAACGCGCCGATCAATGTCACGGGCGCCGGATCGGTCGATCTCGCCGCCGCTTACGATACGACGACCGTGCCCGGAACCTCGCTTCTGGAACTCTCCTTCGCGCAAGGCGCGAGCCTCAGCTATACCGGCGCGCCGAACGCCGGCCAGGCGTTGAAGATCAACGGGCAGGCCTATACGTTGCTCTACAATCTGGCCGATGGTACGACCGGGCTCCCCGACAACGGGACCGACGACGTCGCCGGCATCGACGCCAGCGGCGACGCGGGTCACTACGCCCTGGCCGACAACCTCATCGGTACGGCGACCTTCTCCACCGCGTTGGTCGGCGCAGGGGTGAACGTCTTCTCGGGCGTCTTCGAGGGCCTGGGCCACACCATCACGAATTTGACGATCAACGACCCCGCGTCCCTGTACGTCGGCCTGTTTGGGCGGAGCATCGGCGTCATCCGGGACATCGGCTTGGTTGGAGGCGCGGTGAGCGGCGACGACATCGTCGGAGGGCTGGTCGGGGTCGACTACGGTGGCATCGTCAGTTCCTACGCGACGGACGCAGTGGGGGGCGGAACATACGTCGGCGGGTTGGTCGGGGCTAATGTCGGCGAACTGGGCAACGCCACAATCGTAAATTCCTACGCCGCGGGCGCGGTGATCGGGGGACAATCCAGCGACGTCGGGGGGCTGGTCGGACTCAATGAAGGCGCTTTGGCCGCCGCAACAATCTCCGATTCCTACGCCACGGGCGCGGTGAGCAGCGGCGACTATGCCGGCGGGCTGGTCGGGAAAATTTACGCCGTTGGGGGCGCCGCCACGATCGCCAATTCCTACGCCACGGGCGCGGTGAGCGGACCCAATGCCGGCGGTCTGGTCGCGCTTAACAACGCCGGCGTGGGCGCGGTCACCAATTCCTATTGGGATGTCTTGACCACCGGACAGTCCGGCGACGGCGCGCAGTCCACCGCGTCGGGCTCGGTCAACGGCTATGATCCCTCCACCGGCTCGATCGGCCTGACGACAGCGCAGTTACAGTCGGGCATCGCCAGCTTCACCGGCTCGGCCTTCGCCGGCGGCGCGGGCGGGCTCTATCCGTATTTGGCGACCTTCTTCCCCAACGGCGTGCAGGCGATCACCGGCACGGCTCAGACCTCAGGCGGCGTGGCGCTCAGCGCGGCGCAGGTCGCGATCTATTCCGGCGAAGCCGCGCTCGGCGGCACGGTCTCGAGCGGCGCAGACGGCTATTTCTACGACATCGTCCCCGCCGGGACGCTGGCCGCGAGCAACGTCAAGATCGGCGCAACGGTCACGCTCTCCGGCGGCCACGCGACGACGGGCCTCGTCTATACCGACGCTGGAACCATCACCAACTCCCTGCTGCCGCTCGGCACGCTCACCGCTGGGCTCAACCAGCAAACGACTGCCGAAGCGACCTACAGCGCGCTGCAGACCGACCTCGGCGCGACCTTCGGCGCCACGACCTATTCGGGGCTGACAACGACGCTGGCGACGACGCCGTTGAGCATCACCGCCACCGGGGCGAGCTTCACGCTCGACCAGGCCGTGACGGCGCAAGCGGCCTTCGGCGTGGCGACGACCGGCGCAAACGCTCCGATCATGATTTCCGCCGCCCTCGAGGCCGCCGGACAAACGGTGACGTTGACCGCCGCCGGCGCGATCTCGGAGACCGCCGGCACGATCAGCGCCGGCACGCTGACCGGCTCGGCGGGCGGAACCGTGAGCCTGGCAGCGGCGGCCAACGCCATCGACGCGCTCGGATCGTTCACCGTTAGCAGCGGCGACTTCACGCTTCAGGACAGCGCTGCGCTGACGATCGACGGCACGGTGAATGGCGGCGCCGGCGCGACGGTGATGAATAGCGTGGGTTCGCTGACGATCGCCAGCGGCGCCAGCGTCACCGGCGGGAGCGTGACGCTCGCGACCTCGGACGCCTTCGTGAACAACGCCGGCTCGGGCGCGGTGATCGCGTCGAACGGCCGCTGGCTGATCTATTCCGACGCGCCCACAGGCGACACGTTCGGCAATCTCAACAGCAACAATACCGCGATCTGGGATGCGACGTACGGATCGTCTCCTCCTGCGAGCATAGCCGCCGGCGGCGATCGCTATGTCTTCGCCTACCAGCCGACGCTGACGGTGACCTCGACCGGCGTGAGCAAGACCTATGGCGTGGACGACAGCGCGGCGCTCGCCTCCGCCTACAGCGTTTCCGGCTTGCAGAGCGGCGTCTCGGCCGCCTTTCTCGGCGACAGCGCCAACGTTTATAGCGGCGCTCCGTCGGTTACGTCGGCCGGCGCGGCGGCGTCCGCGAACGTTGCGGACGGACCGTACACGATCAATGTCGCTCAGGGCGCACTGAGTTCGCTGGCCGGCTACGCGTTCGCCTTCGTCAGCTCAGGCCAGCTCACGGTGAACCCCGCGGCGCTGACGATCACGGCGAGCAACCAGTCGAAGACCTACGGCGTCTCGCAGAATCTCGGCGACACGGCGTTTACCGAGACCGGCCTCGTCACCTCCAATGGCGACAGCATCTCCGGCGTGACGCTTTCGAGCCTGGGCGCGGCGGCGAACGCGACCGTGGCGGGTGGGCCTTACGCGATCACGGCGTCGAACGCCGTGGGCTTGGGCCTCGGCAACTATGCGATCACCTATGCGCCCGGCCAGCTCACGGTGAACCCGGCGACGCTGACCTACGTGGCGAATCCGAACGGGATGACCTACGGCGGCGCGGCGCCGAGCCTGACCGGCATGGTGACCGGCTTCGCCAACGGCGAGAACCTCGCGACCGCAACCACAGGCGCGTTGACGTTCTCGACCGCGGCGACTGCGGCGAGCAATGTCGGCGCCTACGCCGTCACCGGTTCAGGTCTCACCGCGAACAACGGCAACTACGTGTTCGCGCAAGCCCCCGCGAACGCGACGGCGTTCACGATAACGCCGGCGATGCTGACGTACCTGGCGAATCCGGCGATCGAATACATGGGCGTTTCATTCTTGCCATTCAGCGGAACGGTCACCGGCTTCGTCAATGGACAGTCGATGTCATCCGCGACAACAGGAACGTTGGTGTTCTCCTCGGCGGCGACAGATCAGTCGCGGCCCGGTTCCTACGCCATCGACGGCTCTGGGCTCGCCGCCAACAACGGCAACTACATTTTCGTTCAGGCGCCCGGCAACGCCGCCGCGCTGACCCTCAATCCGTCGCCCGCGTATCCGCCCAGCCAATTCTCGATATTGACGGACGGGCCGCCGGCGATGGATAGCGTCACCATCTGCTTTGATTTCCAGGACGTAAATGCCTCCCCGTCGACATCGGATTCACACCCGACACGGCGACGGCGTTCGCGAAGACCCAAGCGAACAGCGACTAACTCAGCGTCGCTTTGAAGTCGACAGATGCCAGTTGGTCCATTAGCGGCGAGGTCGCGGCGTCGGCCTCGTGTTTTGAATACGAAAGTATGTCATGAGCAAAGCTATAATCGCCGCTTTCGTCCTGCTCGCCACATATGGGACCGCCCAGGCCCAGACGCAAACGCCGCAGCGCACCACGGCAAGCTACGACGACTGGGTCGTGCGCTGCGAGATTCATGGCGCCGCGAAGGTCTGCGAAATGGCGCAAACGATGGTCATTCAAGGCCAGTCACAACCCATCGCTCAAATCGCGATTGGCCAGCAGAACAAGACCGAGCCGATGAAGGTCGTCTTTCAGCTGCCGATCGGCGTATGGCTCCCTGTCGGCGCCAAGCTGGTTGCAAAGGAGGGCGACGTCGGCGTCGCCGCCGCCTTCGTGCGGTGTCAACCGACCGTCTGCCTTGCTCAAGCCGACGTAGGCGATGATCAAATCAAGAAGCTGCGCGGCATGACGGAGAGCGGCAAGCTCCAGTTCAAGGACGCCGCGCAGCATGATGTCGTCATTCCCGTCTCGTTCAAAGGCTTCGGGCAAGCGTACGACGCCATGCTGCAGCAGTCCTAATCAGACAATGGCGGCCTGGACGCGCGGGGCCGCGCGGTGTCGCGCGGGGGGATGGGGGCATAGTGAAGCATCGAAGACGGATTGGCCTTGCAGGGGCCGCATGGGCGGCGTTGAGCGCGCCGGTTTGGGCGCAAACGGCGCCGGCGCCGAGCCGTGTGGAGCCGCCGGTCGTCGTCCCGACCTTCGCGGCTGGCCACATTGCGATTCCGCAAGTGCCGGCTGGCGCTGCGGTGCCTGAGCAAGCCCGTAAGCTTGGCTTCAAGCTGCTTGGCTTTGATATCCAGGGCGAGTTTCAAGAGCTCGCCGCGCAACGCGCAGAAGCGGCGGCGCCGCTGGTTGGCAAGCCGGTCACCGTCGCGCAGATCTTCGAATTCGCCGACACGCTGCAGCAAATCTATGTTCGCGCAGGCTATCCGCTTGCGCGCGTCGTCATCCTTCCCCAGGAATTTGCGGGCAGCGCGCGCATCAAGCTGCGCGTCATCGACGGCTTCGTCGAGCGCATGGACCTCGACGCGATCGCTCCTCTGGTTCGCGCGCGAGTCGCGGCCGTGCTCGCGCCGCTGGTGCACGCGACGCATTTGAAGCAGGCCGAGTTGGAGCGGCAATTGCTGATCGCCGGAGAAACGCCCGGCATGACTCTCAATGCGACGTTCGCGGCTGGCAAAGAGGTTGGCGGATCGGTGCTGATCCTCACCGGCCGTTATCGCCCGGTCTCGGCGAGCATTTATTTCGACAATGACATGCCGGCCGTGTTCGGCGGCTATCAGGTCGTCACCACCTCGAGTTTGAACGGCGTACTCGGGTTCGGCGAGCAATTGACGGTCTCCGCCGCCGGTCTGCCGGACGGCAATCTCGATAGCGCATTCCCGACCCGTCGCTATCTCAGCGCGATCGGCTCGGTTCCCATCGGGATCGACGGCTGGTCGCTCGGACTCAGCGGGACCAACGGCGTCACCACTCCGCAGGTCCCCGCAGGCCAAGGCTCGCAGGGGCTGCTGAACCAAGGCGAGGTCAAGCTGGGCTACGAAGCCGTCAAGCTTCGCGATTTTGAACTCTCGTTCAATGGTCGGTTCGATGCGACCAACGAAGAAATCGACTCGCTTGCCGTCTCGCCGCAGACTCCGCTGAGTCTCGACCGAGTGCGCGCGCTCCGCGCCGGCGCGGACGGCGTCTGGCGGTTGCGCGAGTCGGGAACCACCTTGCAGTTCGGCGGCAATGTCTCGCAAGGCCTCAACGCGTTCGGCGCTCGCACCGCGGCGGACGCCACTCCGTTGTTGCCGCTGTCCCGCCAGGGCGCCAACGCGGTGTTCAGTAAGATCGACGGCCATTTCGAGATCGATCAGACGTTGGCGAACGACTTCTTCACTTCGCTCGTCGCTTCGGGTCAAACGTCCTTCCACCATCCGCTTCTGACGTCCGAGCAGTATGACATCGATGGGCCGAAGCTCCTGTCGGGGTTCACGGCAGGCTCGTTGGCCGGCGACACCGCCTGGGCGACCCGCAGCGAGTTTGGCCGCACCTTCGCCGTCCCGATCCCATCTGGCGCGTTGACGACGACGCCCTACGTGTTCGCGGCGGTCGGCCAGAGCATCCTTGAAGACCCCACCGTGCTAGAGATCGGCGACGTTCACGCCGCCAATTTGGGAGCGGGTTTGCGCGTCAATTTTACGCCGAGCCGGGACCTTCTGCCCAGCGCCTACGGCTTCGTCGAAGGGAGCCACAGCTTCTCCAACGATTCGACGTTGAGCGGCGACAGCGTCCTGGTCGGGGTGCTGCTCCAGTACTGAATGGTCGCCGCGCGTCCGCCGATCGGAGGGCAGCGCGCGACGGCAGAGAGTCGCTCATATCGCACCCTCGCGCGCGACCCCACCGCCGCCTCGGCGCTGGTCAAGTGCGACGATGGCGGCGCCGCTGCCGACGATCAAGGCGATCCCCGCCAGGGCCAGGGCGCTAGGCAATGCGCGCCACACGATGAGCCCCGACAGCATCGCCCAAAGCGCGAAGCTGTAGAAAAAGGGCGCGACGGCCGCAGTCCGGCCGACCCGATAGGCGTGCAGGAGTCCGACGTGGCCGAGCGTGACGAAGATGCCGGCGACGCTGAGGAAGGCGAGATGACGAGCGGTCGGCGCCGCACGGGTCTCGATGACAAGCGACAAGCCCGCCGCTCCTGACATCACCATGACGTTCGTCGCGAAGGTCACGACCATCACGGGAATGCGAGCCGGCACGCCGCGCCCGAAAAGGTCGCGCGCCGCCGCCAAGAGCGCGGTCGCGAAGGCAAATAGCGCCGCGGTCGAGACGCCTGCGGGTCCTGGCTGAGCGACCATCACCGCGCCGGTGAAGCCCGCCAGCACCAGCACGAGGCGCGCCGGGCCGATCCGCTCGCGAAAGAGGAAAGCCGCGGCGAGGATCACGAGCAGCGGCGCCATCTGCTGAATGGCGATAGCGTCGGCGATCGGCAGGCGAGCGAGGGCCACGATGTAGCAGAGCGTTGCGAGCGTCTCGGCGCCCGCGCGAAGCAACGCGCGGCGATCCCACACGCCGGAGACGCGGCGCCAATCGCCCATCACAACGAGGAGGACGCCACAGGCGAGAGTGGCTGCGACGCCGCGCAGGAAGAGCACCTCGAAGGGCGGCAAGTCTTCGGTGACCACCTTCATGAAGCTGTCGCCGACCGCGAACGATGCGGTCCCGGCAAGCATCGCGGCAATGCCGCCCAGATCGGAAGTACTGTTCATGAAGGCGGCGAGGCGAATCGTCAGCGAGGGATATGATTCGAGCTTGGTCGCTTTTGGTCTACCCGGCAAGGGTCGCCGCGTTCAAGGCGCCCCCGACGATCTCCAGACTGTCGTGCGGACGACCGCAAGAGGTCGCCGCAAAGAAAATGGCGCTTGGCAGCCCCCTTAGTTTCCTTTCTTGCGATGGCGCTGGGTCCATCGAGTCGATGGAGAGGATTGGGAACCTGCGGCCTTCGGGCTATCGAGTCCGTGCGATTTTCGGCCGACGAGCAGTAGGGGCGCTCACTGGCGGGTGGCCCGTCTCGGAAAGCCGAAAATTGCCGTTGCCACGCTCATATTTATAATGATAAATGGGAAGAAAGGAATGCAATGAGACGAACGATCAACCTCCCTCGCCAGAAGCGGTCGGACTTGATGGTGGAGGAGATCAAACGCTGGATTGTGGCTGAGGGTAAGAAACCGGGCGACCGGCTGCCGAAGGAGCGTGACCTCATCGCCATTTTTGGGGTCAGCAAAGGAACCGTACGAGAAAGCCTGAAGTCACTCGAAGTGCAGGGTTTAATAAGGATTCAAACGGGCCCCAACGGGGGAGCGTATATTTCCAATGTTTCCTACGAGGTTACGGCTGAGCTGCTAGCAAACTATTTCTTTTTTGCAGAGGTTGGCGCCAAAGAAATCTACGCCATTAGAACATTGATTGAACCGGAGCTCGCATATCAGGCTTTCCCTCATCTGAACCTCGAGACGATCGCGAGGTTGGAAGAGACTATGGCGGTATGTGAGGGGACGCCCAAAGATCAGGAGCAGTTGAGGCTGCAAAGGGTTGCGGAGCTTGAGTTTCATAACATTCTCGCGGACGCGTGCCCGAACGTCATGTTGTCTTTCATGTGTAAGTTCATCAATCAGTTTCTTGCCGAAATGCTAACCTACAAAGGAATGTACGTCGGCGATCAAGATCACATCCGGAACGAAAATCTAGACGCTCATCGAAGTATAATGACCGCGATCCGTAGGAAAGACGCCGACGGACTCCGTCATGCAATGAAAGAGCACATGACGGACTGCGCGTGTCATGTCGTTGAGCTTGAGGCTGTCGTGACGAGCAAGTTTCTCAGAAGGGAAGCGTTGGTTCGCTGAGGCGTCGGCAGACGGGCGACTCGCGTCCGTCAAACATTCCCTTCCAAACAGAGGCCAACATATGAATTTCGGTGGCGTGGGAGAGGTTCAGGAACTGTTGCGTGACGCCCTCCCGGCGGGCTGTCGCGATATCGGCCGGAACTGGATCGGCGGAGTATGGGTCAACTCGTCCTCCGGGGCTTCCTTCGAAACGATCGATCCCAGCACGGGAAGGCCGCTGCATCGCATCGCCGTGGCCGACGAAGGTCAGGTCGCTGCTGCGACCCTCGCCGCCGCGGAAGCCTACGAAGGCTGGTGGGCGATGGACGGTCATGCCCGCGCTTCAATCTTCTGGAATATCGCCAAGGGAATCCGGGAGAAGCGCCGGGAACTCGCGGCGCTCGATACGCTCGATGCGGGTCGCCCGCTTCGCGACACGACCTCGAGGGACGTCGAGCGCGCCGCTCGTATCTTCGAGTTTTTCGCGGGCATGACGGACCGCGTGCGCGGGGCCTTGATTCCCGTTGCGCCGGGGTTTCGGAACGTCACTGTCATGGAGCCGCAGGGGGTCGTCGGCGCCATCATCCCCTGGAACTATCCTCTGACGAACGCGGCGACGAAGCTCGCGCCGGCGATGGCCACCGGCAACGCCGTCGTGCTCAAGCCCTCGGAAGAGACGCCGCTTTCGGCCTTGCTGCTCGCTCAGATCGCCCATGAGGCTGGCGTGCCCGCCGGCGTGCTCAATGTCGTGAACGGTTCAGGAGCGACCACCGGCGAGGCCCTGGTGTGGGACCCGCGCGTCAACAAGATCGCGTTTACGGGATCGACCGCCGTCGGGCGCAAGATCGCAGCCATTGCGGGCGAGGGGCTGAAGTCGGTCACGCTCGAGCTTGGCGGAAAATCGCCTTGCATCGTGTTCGACGACGCTGATGTCGACGGCGCCGCGGCCGCAGCGCTCTTCAGTCTGGTGTCCAACCAGGGACAGACCTGCACGGCGGCGACCCGATTGGTCGTCGCGCGCTCAGTGCAGGAACGCCTTCTCGCGCGGATGCGTGAATTGGCCCTCAATGTCCGCGTCGGCAACCCGCTCGACATGAGAACGATGGTCGGGCCCCTGATCTCCCGCCGCCAATTCGAACGCGTGCAGCGCTACGTCGACGCTGGCGTCGCGGAAGGCGCGACAAGAGAGGTGCTCGACGTCGATTGGGCGGTGGAAAATAGTGACGGATATTTCGTGAGGCCGACGATCTATACGAATGTCGGCGTCGACATGAAGATTCACCGAGAAGAGATTTTCGGTCCGGTGCTGGTGGTGACGCCGTTCGATACCGAGGATGAAGCGATCGATCTGGCGAACCATTCGAACTTCGGACTGGCGGGGTCGATTTGGACGGAAAACCTGCGGCGAGCCGAGCGCATGTCGGCGAAATTGCGCGCCGGGATCGTTTGGATCAACGCAGTCCACGCGCTTCATCCGGGCTCTCCCTACGGGGGACTTCGCGAAAGCGGCATGGGTTTGGAGATGGGGCTCGAGGCCGTCACGCAATTCATGCGCACGAAGAGCGTCTGGACTGCCGTCGAGCCGTGGCGATCGCCGTGGGCAACTGCGTAAGCTTGGAAAGAATCGATGCCTAAGACCGCATCAGAAGCGCATCCGTTGCCGGTGGCGGACGGCGCCGTTTTGCAACGTCTCGTCGCTTCGGCCCACCGCTTGCAGCCGGCGCTGGTCGCAGACCGGCGCTATCTGCACGCTCGTCCGGAACTCGGCTGGGAGGAAAGCGCGACGACCGCCTTCGTCGCGCGCCGGCTAACCGAGATGGGCTATGCGGTTCGTGTCGGCAGTGACTTTCTTGGCGGGGCGCAGCGGCTCGGTCAAAGCGCGCTTTCGACCGCCGAGACGGGCTGTGTCGCCGAAATGAACGGAGCGCTTCCGGGACCGACCGTCGTCATTCGGATCGATCTGGACGCTTTGCCGATCACGGAGGCGGCCGATGGTCGTCCGGCTGTTGAAGGATGGACGTCCCAGCGCAGCGGAATCATGCATGCCTGCGGTCACGACGGCCATATCGCGATCGGGTTGGGGGTTGCGCAGCTTCTCGCGGAAAGGGCGGGGGAATTCGCCGGTCGTCTGCGGCTGTTGTTCCAGCCTGCTGAGGAGGGCGCTCGTGGCGCGCGGTCCGTCGTCGAGGCCGGGTGGCTTGAAGGCGCGGACGTGCTGCTCGGGTTCCATATCGGCCTGGGCGTGCCGACAGGCAGTCTCGCCCTAGGCGTCCAAGGCTTTCTCGCCTCGAAAAAATTCAGGTTGCGATTGACCGGTCGACCGGCCCATGCCGGCAATGCGCCCGAGCAGGGAAGGAATGCGCTCATCGGCGCGTGCCAGATCGTGCTGGCGCTGCAATCGCTCGCCCAGTCGAGCCGTCCGAACGTGCGGGTGAACGTCGGCGTCATGAATGCGGGGCGCGCGCTCAATGTCGTCCCCGAAAACGCCGAACTGGCGTTCGAGCTCAGGGCCGGAGCGCAGCATGACCTCGACGCTCTGGTCGAGCGGGCTGCCGAAGTGGTCGAGGGAATCGCCCGCGCCCACGGTCTGCAACACGCGATCAATCTCATCGGGGAGGCGGCGGCTTGGGCCAATCCGCCTGAAATGGCAGGCTGGGCGCGTGAAGTCGCGCAAAGAGCCGACCTCTTTACGAACCATCTCATGCAGCATGAGTTTGGCGCGAGCGAAGACGCGACGCTGATGCTACGCGCCGTCGCCGATCGCGGCGGCCTTGGCGGCTATTTCGTCCTTGGGTCGGATTTGGCGTCAGGTCATCACACCGCCAATTTCGACTTCGACGAAGGTGTTCTGTCATCCGGCGTCGCGTTCATTAGCGCTCTGGCGCTGAGTGCGCTGCGTTCCGGCCAGAGCGACGCAAGAGAGGTCGCTCGATGACGCTGCGCCCGACTCGTCCGCGATCGCCAATTGGGCAGGCGCTTGCCCCGATCCTAAACCTGCGAAGTGAGGCCAGCGCATGACCGCGAGCGCTCCAAACAAGGACATGCCCGCGGTCCTCAGCGTCAATGGACTTCGCAAGGTGTTTCCGGGCGTCATAGCGCTGGATTCGGTGAACTTCGACGTCCGCGCCGGCGAGATCCACGCGCTGCTTGGCGCGAACGGGGCTGGCAAGAGCACCCTTATTAAAGTTGTCGCGGGCCTCTACGCTCCGGACGGAGGGGAGCTCTTCCTTTCGGGGCGCAAAGTTCGATTTGACGGCACGTCGGACGCGATGGCCGCCGGCATTAGCGTAATCTATCAGGATTTCGCGCTTGTTCCGCATCTGACCGTCGCCGAGAACATTTTTCTTGGCAGCGAAAAACTCACGCCTCTCGGAATGATCGATTGGCGCGCGACCCGCAGCGAGGCGGCCAAACTCCTCGAGATTGTGGGCGCGCCGTTTTCCGCGGATGCGCGCGTCGCCGAATTGGGCACCGGACATCGTCAGCTTGTCGAGATCGCCAAGGCGTTGAGGCGCGACTCGAAAATTCTCATTCTCGACGAGCCCACCGCCTCCCTCAGCCAGGGCGAATCCGAGCGCTTGTTCGAGCTTATCCGCACGCTCGCAACGAAGGGGGTCGGGATCGTCTATGTGAGCCATCGGCTCGAGGAAATCGCCGGATTGGTCAGCCGCGTGACGATCTTGCGCGATGGCCGTTCGATGGGCACTTTCCCGGCCTCGGAACTCGACCGCCAACGGATCGTCTCTCTCATCACTGGTCAAACCGAATTGCGGACGCGCAAGCGCCGGGCGGTGAGGGGGCCGAAACCGCCATTGCTTGAAACAAGAGGTCTTTGCCGGAAGGGCGAGTTCCACGACATTTCCATAAGCGTTGCGCCGGGTGAGGTGGTCGTGTTGACCGGCCTCGTCGGCGCCGGACGCACGGAGTTGCTGCAGACGATATTCAACGCGCGTCACGCCGACGAGGGGGACATCATCTTCAGAGGCGAGAAGCTTCCGAAGGCATCGGTTCGCGACACGATCCGCAACGGAATTGCGTTGATCCCCGAGGACCGTCGAGGCGAAGGGCTCTGCCTCATCATGCCCGTCTACGAGAATATCGCCATGGCGGTCTTGCGCCGCTTCTTTGGCGTATTCGGTCTTTCGCAGCGCAAAGTCGTCAGGCACGCCGCAAAGATGATCGCCGATCTGGATATCCGCCCGCCGGCGCCGGCAGCCCGCGCGGGCGCATTGTCCGGCGGCAATCAGCAGAAGGTGGTCCTGGCCAAATGGCTTTCGACGGAAGCCAGCCTTTATTTGTTCGACGAGCCCACTCAGGGCGTCGATGTCGGCGCGAAGAACGACATCTACGACATCATCGATGGCCTGGTGGCGCGCGATAAGGCCGTGCTCGTCGCTTCCTCGGACTTGGAGGAAGTCCTGCTGATCGCCGATCGCGTGATCGCGATGCATGAAGGCCGGATCGTCGCCGAATTTTCTAACGACAATCTCGCCGCGAGTTCCGTCGTGGACGCGATTACACGAGGGCCAGCGATATGACGGAAGCGGTTGAAAGCAAGACATCGGGTTTCTCCATTCCCAAACGCCTCGATCCGGCCATCCTCGGGCCGAGCGTCGCGCTTGTCGCGATGTTCGTCGTCTACTCGCTGCTGAGCTCGCATTTTCTGACTGTCCCGAACATCACCAACGTTCTCGTTCAGTGCGCGCCTCTGCTGATCCTCGCGGCCGGCCAGACCTTCCCCGTTTTGATGGGCGGACTCGATCTTTCGCAAGGCTCGATCGTCAGCCTGGTGAGCGTTGTCACGGCTGGCGTCATGATGGATCGAGGCTTCGGTCTCGGGGCCGCCGCCGGCCTTGGCGCCGGGCTTGCAGTGGGATTGGTGAACGGCCTGCTCATCGGTCGCGCCCGCGTTCAGCCGTTCATCGTCACGCTCGGCATGCTGTACATGATCTCGGGCGCCGCGATGGTTGTTTCCGGAGGCTCGTCAATCTTCGGACTGCCGCAGCCGGACGTCGACATTTTCTTTTGGTTCGGCGGTGGGTTCATCGGCCCGCTTCCGGTCCCGCTGTTGATCGCCATTCTTCTGATCGCGGCTGGCCATGTGGTCCTCTCACGCACGCCGATCGGTCGCGCGGTCTATGCGATTGGCGGCAGCGAGCAGGTCGCGGTCATGTCCGGCATCGACGTGGGCCGAACCAAGATTTTCATCTATCTGATGAGCGGCGGGTTTGCGGCGATCGCCGGCTTCCTCCTGAGCGGGCGGGTCATTTCCGGTCAGCCGATCCTTGGCTCCGGAGGGTTGCTGCTGCAATCGATCGGCGCGGTCATCATTGGCGGAACGAGCATCTTCGGCGGCCAGGGCGGCATCCTCCGGACGGTGCTCGGCGTCTTCGTCATCGCCTTCATGGTCAATGGCCTCAATCTCTTGGCCATTTCGACTTTCATTCAGGACATCATTGTGGGCGCGATCATTATTGCTTCGGTGTGGATCAATTCACTGCGGCAAACGAGGCGTTGAACAATCAAAGTCACCAAGGTGGTGAAGAAAAGAGGGAGTGATATGTTGAACAAGCATGTGTTTCGGAGTGCGGTTTGCGCAATTGCGCTGAGCGGCGTGGTTGCGTTCTCGGGAGCGATCGCGCCTGCGTTCGCGCAGCAAAAAGAAATTGCCGTCATGCTGCCGGCCGCCGGCGATCCCTACTTCAAACTGAAGGCTTCCGGCTACCTCGAGGAGGGCAAGAAGCTCGGCTATGACGTCAAGATCTACGACGCCGGCGGCTATGGCAATCTGCAGAACCAAGTCACGCAGATCGAGGATGTGATCCAAAGGCACGTCGCGGGCATCGTTCTCGTTCCCGCGAGTTCAGACGGCACTGTCCCCGCGGTTGAAAAGGCGATTGCAGCCGGCATTCCGGTGATCAACGACGGTATTGCGACGCGCAGCGACAAGGTCACGGGATTCGTCGGCGAGCCCTCTTACGTGATGACGGAGTTGCTGGCGAGCTACGCGGCCGACCATCTCGGGGGCAAGGGCGAGGTCGCGCTGCTGTCGGGGCCGAGCGGCCTCGATCTGACGAAGCTTCGCGTCAATGGATTTAAGGACTATCTCTCCAAATATCCCGGCATGAAAATCGTCGCGGAGAAGTTCACCTCGACGGCGTCGTCGGAGGCGCTGTCGACAATGCAGGATTTCTTGCAGGCGCACCCCGACATCAAAGCTGTCTACGCGTTCAACGGCCCGATCGCGATCGGCGCCGTGCAGGCGCTCCGTGCGGCCGGCAAGAAGCCCGGCGACGTCATGGTGCTCACGACCGACATGGAGCCGGAGACTCAGCGCCTGATCAATGACGGATGGATTCAGGCGACGATCGTCAGCCAGCCCGTCACCATGGCGGAGCTTGCGGTCCAGCGCGCAATCGAAGCGGCGGAAGGCAAGAAGATCCCGAAGGAGACGCTTACGCAGGCCAGTCTCATCAGCAAGCAAACGCTGAACGACACGGACCTTTCCGGCCAAACCGCGCCGAAATAAATTTCCATTTCGGACGGCGATGGACAGTCGCCGTCCGAGTTTGATCCCTGCGAACAGTCGCGGATACGAATTATGACTCACGCTTCACAGATACGCCGCTTCGACGGCGGCGCCATTCCTCGCGCGATCGTCAGCGGACCAGGGTCCCGCTCGCAGCTCGTAAGCGAGTTGAACACCTTGGGAGCGAAGCGAATCTTGATCGTCGCGAGCCCCACTCTCAAAGCGACGACCCCCTTCGTGGACGAAGCGAGCGAAGCATTGCGGGACCGCTTCAGCTTCGTGTTCGCGGAGGTGAAGCCAAACACGCCGTTGCGGAGCGTCGGCGAAGCGGTCGCTGCGCTCCAACCTTACAATTTCGACGCGATCGTTTCGATCGGCGGCGGTTCCGCCCATGACATGGCGAAGGCGCTGGCGGTCGGTCTGCCGAGTGGCCGGAGCATTGCGGACTTCGTAAGCCGATTTGAACCCCCTTCCACCTTCCACGCCGCAAACGTGGAGGTCGAACCCCTTCCGGTGATCACTGCGCCCAGCACATTCTCGGCGGCCGACGTGGTCGGCGGCGGCGCGGTGACGGACACGGATCGAGGGCAGAAGCTCATTTTCGTCCATTCGAAATTGACGCCGTCTGCCGTCATTCTCGACGCCGAAATCGCGGCGACCACGCCGACACGCGTGCTGGCGGCGAGCGGCATGAACGCGGTTCATCATTGCCTCGAGGCCTTTTATTCGAAAGGGGCCCAGTTCGTCACCGATGCGTTCGCGCTTTCGGCGCTGCGGCAGCTCCTTGCCGCGCTTCCCGAAATCGCCGGCAATGGCGCCGGGAGGAATCTCGACGCGTTGCAGACGGCGCTCAATGCGACGGCGATGTCGGGGCTGACATATGGAAATTCGTGGCTGGGAATCGGACATTCCGTTTGCCACAGTCTCGGCGGCCGCTATGGCTTGTCGCACGGCGCAGCGAACGCCGTGATGGTCAGGCATTCGCTGCGCTTCAATCTTGAGGCCGCGAAGACCCGCCTCGCCGAGGCCGCGCGAGCGGTTGGCGTCTCGAGCGCGGCTGACGATTCCAAGGCCGCTCAGGGTCTTGTCGACGCGATCGACGAGGTTGCGCGCATCCTCGGAACGCCGACGCGGCTCAGCGCGATCGGATTGCCCGACGGCCAATTCGAGCGGATCGCGGAAGACGTGATGGGCGATCCACAAACCTATTGGAACCCGCGACAGGCGAGCGCTCGTGAAGTCGCTGATTGGCTTCGCTCGGCTTGGTAGAGACGTGAGCGCGGGCCTTTAGCGCGCTCAGCGGTTTTGTCTGAACCGTGCCCGTCATTGCGAGCGGAGCGAAGCAATCCAGTAGCGCCGACGATGCAAGCGGAGAAATGGATTGCTTCGTCGCTCACGCTCCTCGCAATGACGATCCGCGGACGGGCCCGGAGCGCGCGGTTGGTTCGGCTGGCCCCATGCAGCATGGCGACTGAGGGTTCCTGTGAAGAGACCCTCGCTCGCTTTTGAAGAGAGGACTGATCATGGCGCAATGGCTAAAGCGTGGAGCGGACGTCGACGAGAGCGCGGCGAGCGAGCTTCGTGTGCGCGCGGCGGTCGAAACGATGCTCGCGGATATCGCGGATCGCGGTGACGAGGCCGTTCGCGAGCTTTCAGTGAAGTTCGACAATTGGGATCGGGCCGACTACCGGCTCACCAGCGCCGAAATCCTGGAATGCCTCGCTCAGCTTTCTCATCAGGATCTCGAAGATATCAAGTTTGCGCAGGAACAAGTCCGGAATTTCGCCGAACTCCAGCGCGCCTCGATAAAGGACCTCGAGGTTGAAACGCTGCCCGGCGTCGTTCTGGGCCACAAGCACATCCCCGTGCAGAGCGTCGGCTGTTACGTGCCCGGCGGCGAGTATCCGTTACTCGCGTCTGCGCATATGACCATCATTACCGCGAAGGTCGCCGGCGTATCGCGCATTGTGGCCTGCGCGCCGCCCTATCGGGGCAGGCCTGCGCCCGCCATTGTCGCGGCCCAGCATTTGGCCGGCGCCGACGTGATCTACTGCCTCGGCGGCGTGCAGGCAGTCGGCGCAATGGCGCTGGGAGCGGCCCAATGCGAACCGGTCGATATGCTGGTCGGTCCCGGCAACGCCTATGTCGCAGAAGCGAAGCGGCAGCTCTTCGGGCGCGTCGGAATCGACTTGTTCGCCGGGCCGACGGAGACCCTCGTCATAGCCGACGACACCGCGGACGCAGAAGTCTGCGCGACAGAATCTCCTTGGTCAGGCGGAACACGGACCAACCTCTCCAGCTATCCTCCTGACGACATCCGAACGTCTCGCACGCGCGACCATGCGGGAGATCGACAGGCTTCTCCAGATTCTTCCGACGGCGAAAATCGCCAGCGTCGCCTGGGAGAAGTGCGGCGAGGTGATCTTGTGCGATTCTGATGAGGAGATGGTGCGCGAAGCCGATCGGATCGCCTCCGAGCATGTCCAGGTGATGACGCGCGATCCAGATTATTTCCTGCGCGAGCTCACGAATTACGGCGCGCTGTTTCTTGGTCCGCGAACCAATGTGGCCTATGGCGACAAGGTGATCGGCACCAATCACACCCTTCCGACAAAACGAGCGGCCCGCTACACCGGCGGTCTTTGGGTGGGGAAGTTTCTCAAGACCGTCACCTATCAGCGCATTCTGACGGACGAAGCGTCCGCGCGGATCGGCGAGGTGTGCTCGCGCTTGTGCATGCTTGAAGGCTTCGCGGGGCACGCCGAGCAGGCGAATGTGCGAATTCGCCGTTACGGCGGACGCAATGTTCCTTACGCGAGCGCCGCGTCGTGAAAGTCCATCGATCGGGTCGACGCGCCGGAATAACCCTCGACCTGAGCGTTCGGGTTCACGGATTGCCGGCCGGTTGACGGCGGGAAGCGAGAGTTGGGTCGATGGACAGGAAGCGAATTGCGGTCGGCGGGCTCCTTTTTGAGGGAAACACGCTTTCGAAAGTTCGGACCGGGCTGATCGATTTTCAAAATAAGTATCTGGTTGTCGGCGACGCCATGATCGACGCCCTCGCGGACACCAACGTGGAGATTGCCGGAGCGATTTCCGCAATCAAGAGTGCGGGCTGCGTCGTCGCGCCGCTGATTGCGACGCATGGCGGGGCAGGGGGCCGCGTGACCGCCGAGTGCTACGCCGAACTGAAGTCATTGCTGTTAGCCGGGTTGCGATCCGCGGGCGCGATCGATGGTGTTTATCTCGCCCTCCACGGCGCCATGATCTGCGACGGCGAAGACGACGCGGAAGGAGACCTCCTGAGCGCCATACGCGCGATCATTGGCGACATTCCCCTGAGCATAAGCTGCGATCTGCACGCCCATGTCACGCCGCGGATGGTCGAGGCATGCTCGATAATCGTCGGCTATCAGCACTATCCGCACGACGACACGTTTGAGACCGGCGCCCGCGCCGCAGGGCTTCTCGTCCGCGCGGTCAAAGGAGAGATCAAGCCGACGATCAGCATGCGCAAGGTCGCGATGCTGTCGGCGCCGTTCTCGCACGGAACCCGCGAGCCTGGCCCGATGCGAGAGCTATATCGTTGGCGCTGCGGGGTCGAGTTGTCCGGTCGCGCCTTGGCGCTGAGCTATTTCCCTGTTCAGCCTTGGCTTGACATTGACGATGTCGGCTTTACCGCGGTCGCTGTGACCGATGACCAACCGGAGGCTGCGGAACGCCTGGCGCTCGAACTGGCCGAAATGGCCTGGGAAAAGCGACACGAATTTGAAGTCCCTGGCGTGGAGGCGAAGGCGGCTCTGGAGGAGGGGCTGGCCACTCAGGGACAGCCGATTATCCTCAGCGACGCCTCTGATTGCGTCGGCGCCGGCGCTGCCGGCGACAGTTCAAGAATGTTGCAATCGTACTTGCAGAGCGGAATCAAAGCGCCGCTGCTCGTACACGTCGTCGATCCTGAGATCGTAGAATTGGCATGGTCGGCGGGAGCCGGCGCGGCGATATCGGGATATCTGGGCAACAAAGGCGATCCGTCGTACGGCGCGCCGCTACCGATCGATGCGACGGTTGCGCATGTGTTTCAGGGCGACTTCACCTACGTCGGCGGGCTCATGGGTGGCGTCCGCGCGAGCATGGGTCGAAGCGCGGTTATCGCCGTAGAAAACGCCGTCGTCGTCGTGAGCAGCTATTCTGCGTATGAGTACGCCGACGAGCATTTCCGGGCGGCCGGCCAGGACGTTCGAAATTTCAAGTTCGTGGTCGTCAAAAATCCGATGAACTTCAAGCAGGCGTACGCCTGGGCGCCAAAGCGCTTGTTGGTCAATTTGCCGGGCGCCTCCCCGTCCCACCTGCGGGACGTCGAGTGGCGACGCGTGCGGCGGCCTTGTTTTCCATTGGACGACCAAGACCTTCCGATTCTTAGAAGATGAAAATGTTTTGGCGGGTCGTCACCGCAGCTCCTGCCGACGTGATGGTCGCCAGCGAAGTCGAACTCAATCCTGATGATCGAAGCCTTAGCCACTCTGCTCGGGGCGCACCTTCGGCTGTGCGCGCCAACGCTTAGATATGGAGTTCCGGCAATTGAAATCCGCGCTTAGTTTTGTGAGCCCCACTCCGATCAGCCCGTGGGGCACGTTTCTCACCCAGGTCGACCGCGTGACGCCCTACCTCGGACATCTTGCGCGCTGGGTGGAAACGCTGAAGCACCCGAAGCGGGCGCTGATCGTCGACGTGCCGATCGAGTTGGACAATGGGGCGATCGCTCACTTCGAGGGCTACCGAGTGCAGCACAACCTGTCGCGTGGCCCGGGCAAGGGCGGCGTACGTTTTCATCCCGACGTGACGCTCGAAGAGGTGATGGCGTTGTCCGCGTGGATGACCGTGAAGTGCGCTGCGGTGAACCTGCCCTACGGCGGCGCCAAGGGCGGCATCCGCGTCGATCCGAGCAAGCTATCGCGCAAGGAATTGGAGCGGCTCACGCGCCGCTATACGAGTGAGATCGGCGCGATCATTGGCCCCCAGCAAGACATTCCGGCGCCTGACGTCAATACCAATTCTGAAATCATGGCCTGGATGATGGACACCTATTCCATCAACAACGGCACGACCGCGACTGGCGTGGTCACCGGCAAACCAATTAACCTTGGGGGCTCGCTGGGTCGGGTGAAGGCGACGGGGCGTGGCGTGTTCGTGACGGGCCGGGAGGCGTCACGCCGCATCGGGCTTGAGCTCAGCGGCGCTCGCGTGGCCATACAAGGCTTTGGAAACGTGGGTTCCGTGGCGGCGGAACTGTTCGCCGAGGCCGGCGCCAAAATCGTCGCCGTTCAGGATCACAGCGGGACGCTCGTCAACGAGCGAGGCTTAGATGTCACGCGCCTTCTCGAGTTTGCTGCAAAAAATGGACGCATCGAGGGATTCGAACAGCGGGACCGGGTCGACAACGAAGCGTTCTGGGATGCGAAGACGGATATTCTCATCCCCGCCGCGCTCGAAGGTCAACTAACAGTCGATCGTGCGCGCAGGATCACCGCGAAGATCGTACTCGAAGGCGCAAACGGGCCCACCTTGACCCAGGCCGACGACGTTCTCGCGGATCGCGGCGTGCGGCTAATTCCCGATGTTATCTGCAACGCAGGCGGCGTTATCGTGTCGTACTTCGAGTGGGTGCAGGATTTCTCCAGCTTCTTCTGGACCGAGGAGGAAATCAACCAGCGACTCGATCGCATCATCCTCGGATCGCTCGGTCAAATCTGGGCTAAGGCGGAGGAGCACAAGATTCCGCTGCGCACCGCGACTTATGCGGTGGCTTGTGAGCGCATCCTCGCGGCGCGGCAGGATAGAGGACTGTATCCGTGATGGTCCGCTACGCTACGCAGTGTCCCGCTGGCGGCGAGCTTCATTTATGTAGCTGCCAACATCACTGGCGCGACGCGATGTCGGGATGGGCTGGCAACGTGAATTGAAAGACGGCGCCGCGGGGCGAATTGGGGCTCGCCCACAATCGTCCCCCGTGCGATTCGATGATCGAGCGGCAGATCGACAGCCCCAACCCCAAGCCATTGGGTTTGGTCGTGTGAAAGGCCTCGAAGACACGCTCGAGATCAGCCGGCGCCAGCCCCGGGCCGGAATCGCGCACGGCGACGAGCACGTCGCCCGAGCCCGTCTTACCTGATGTAATCAGCACTTCCCGCGGCCGTTCGCTGCCCTCGCCCATCGCCTCGATGGCGTTGACGATCAAGTTGAGGATCACTTGTTGCAGTTCGACCCGGTCTCCTAGAACCAGCGGCAGGTCCTCGGCGAGTTCCGTCTGCACCGAGACGTCGTTCTTCGTCGCTTCGCCATGAAGAAGCTCGATCACCTCTCGGATCGCCGCATTGCTCTCGACGCGCTCCTCGTGCGGCGTCGTCTTCTTGACGAGATTGCGGATTCGAGCGACGACGGCAGCCGCCCGGGCGCCGTCCCTCATGATGCGGCTGAACGCTTGCCGCGCCTCATCCAGATTCAACGGTTCGGCGCCCAACCAACGCAAACCGGTCTGGGCGTTTATGACCGTTGCGGCGAGTGGCTGGTTCACTTCGTGGGCGATCGACGCCGTGAGCTGTCCCATCGTTGCGACGCGGTTCGCGTGCGCGAGCTGCATCTGCGTCTCGCGATAGCGCCGCTCGCTCTCGCGCGCTTCGGCTTCAGTCCGCTTGCGCTCGGTCAAATCGAGCACGAAAGCGACGCCTTCGCTCCCGCCTTCGCCAAAGGTCGCCACACCGAGCAGAACCGGGACGCGGCTGCCGTCCTTGCGGAAGTACTCCTTCTCAAACGGCTGCAAACTGCCAGTCGTCATCAACTCTGGCAGCCACTGTTGTTCATCGCGTTCGCACCATTCGCTAGGCGTCAAATCCCGCCAGGTCAGGAGACGCGAGGCGATATCCTGGCGCTCGTATCCGACGATGCAGAGAAAGGCTTCGTTCGCCTCGACAATCCGACCTTCCGAATCCCAGGTGAAGACGCCGATGATGTTGGCGTCGACCAGCCGCCGGATCTTCGCTTCGCGCTCCGCGAGATCGCGGTAGAGACGGGTGTTTTCCAGCGCGATCGCCGCCTGGGACGCAAGCAGTTTCAGCACCGCGGTCCTGGCCGGCGCGAACACCCGCGGCGCCAAATTGTTCTCGAGGTAGAGCACGCCGATGAGCTTGGCCGGATTCATCAACGGCAGGCAGAGAACTGAACGGGGCCGGCGCTGACGGATATAGCGGTCTTCGGCAAACTCGGAATGGGCCGCGGCATCGTCGAGAATGAGGGTCTCTTTGGTGCGCAGGACCAAGTGAAGCACGGCCTCGGGCAGCACGGCCTCGGTCACCGCCTCGTCGCGCAGATCCACGGTCACCGTATCGTCGAGAATCCTGGCCTCCGCGGCGATACGGTGCGCAGCGCCTCGCGCAAGAATGAGCACGGCGCGCTCGCCGCCCGCCTGCTCGATCGCGTTGCGCATGAGCGTGTCGATCAGTTTCTCGAGGACGATCTCACCCGAGACCGCGTGTGACAGCTTGATCACCGTCGCGAGGTCGAGCTGTTCGACTGGCGCCGCCATCGTGCTCTTTGGCCCAATTGAGGGCTCATCGGCCGTGAGATGCGGATACATCTCATCGAGTTGTCGCACCTTGCCGTCTGCCCCCCAGCGCGAGTAGCAGCCACTGGCGTTGCGCAGATAGGCGTGGGCGATCGTCTCGAAGCCGCGTGCCGCGTAGAACCGCGCGGCAACCTCATGGGCCAGGCCCTCGTTCTGAACAAATCCATTCTCACGCGCCGCCCGGATCGCCTCCTCGTACGACCGCATGGCGTCGAGGTCCCGGCCCTCTAGGCGGGCGATCTCCGCCACGACCAGCGCGTGCTTGTCGCTGAAGGTCGAAGGATTCTCGTCAGCCCACTCGCGCAGTTGCTCCCGGTGGGCCATCAGGAGGTCGCGCCACCGGGTCTGATCGTCTGCGGAAGCTTCCTCGAAGAGCGCCGCCACCGTCAGGGCGGTGTAGTAGAAGTAGTCCAGCAGTTGGATATGGATGCCCGAGGCCCAAAGGCGCGCCTTCGCCTTGTCGGCGGCCGCGAGCGCGTCGGCGTAGTCGCCAGACAGGAACCGAGCCTTCAGTTTGAGGATCCAGTACCAGCAGATCATCAAGGTCATCCGGTCGTCAGTGAGCTGCGCCTCGAATGCCGCCTCGTCAAACTGCGCGTCGCTGAAAGTGGAGAAGGATTCGGTTCGGCCCTGCATGGTTGCGATGAAGCGTTGCTGGCTTACGACTATGTCCGCGATGTCGCGGAACGCGGCTTTCCGGACAAAGTCGAGCCCCCTTTCCGACTCGCGCCACACCGAGGCAAGGTGATCATTCCGCAGGAGCGGGCCTGTGACCGATCGCTCCACGCAGTAACAGGCATAGGTCAGATCACCCGCCTCGGTCGCGGCGCGAAAGGCCGCCCGCATGAAATCGATCGCGCTCGCAACCGGATGTGTAAATGAGGCCACGATTCCCATCGCGTAGTGGGCCTTCGCCCTGTAGGCGATGAAGCCGTGCTTCTCGACCAGGTCGCATCCAAGTTTGGCAAAACGATATCCGTCACCGTAACGGTGAAAGGCCGGCCCGAGGATGCTGCCCAGAAAGGCGAACCCGTGCGCGGAAGCGCCGCATATCCCGTGCTCATTGCTGATCGTCACCATGCGGCCGGAGAGCAAGCACCGCAAATAGAAGTCTGTGAAGTACGCGGGAGCGAGCAAGACCGAGAGCACCTGCATGGCGGCCTGCAGCTCGGAATCGCTCATCAGAGGCAGATCGACCAAGCTCTCGATCGATCGCCCATCGAGGCTTTTGCAGATGGTCTCGTATTCGGCCTGGAGCTGTTCCCGGGTTGGGTGCGCCGGAATGTCGATGCCGAACAGGCGCAGGCAGGTGAGCCCACTGGCCACGGCCTGCTCGTTTTCCGACTTCACGGTATGAAGAAGAACCTTCAAGTGGTAGACCGACGCTTGGTCGACTTTCGACGCCGCGCGCAACAGCAGCTCTTCAATAAGTTGTTGGGCGGTGTCGAAGCCACCGGTTAAAAACGCGCACTCCGCGCATTCGAGCCGGAGGCTGAACGTCAATTCGTACCGGCTGCCCCAATCGCTTTCGTCCAGCAGCGCGGCGCCGGTCGAAAAATACACACTCGCCGACGTATAGGCCGCTGACGCTTTGGCCTTGCGGCCGGCGCGCCAATGGATCGTCGCCACCTGCGTTTTTTCCTGGCCCTCCACCAGCCGTTCGCCGCCCAAACTGAACTGGTTCGCCACATCGAACAGATGCTCGGCGAGTTGGTCCGCCGACATGCTCGCCAGCAACGTGCGGCCGATGCGCAGGTGAACCTCGGCGCGGTCCGCCTCGGGGATCAGGGAGTAAGCCGCCTGCTGGATCCGGTCGTGCAGGAATTTGTAGCCATCGCCCTCACGATAGACGAGCCCGGCGTGGACGGCGTCCCAGAGCGCTGTATGCAGCGCCTGCTCTGTCTCGCCGTGGACCATAGCCAAGGTGGCGATCTCGGCGACGTTGCCCAAGCAGGCGAGCTGCTTCATCGCTTCCTGGGCGGGGACGGAGAGCCGCTTCAGCTTTTCGACCATGAGATCCACGACATTGTCGGTGTAGCTCTTGGCGCGGATGCGATCGATGTCCCATCCCCAAGCCAGCGCGGCGGGATCGAACGTGAGGAGCCCCTCTTCGGCCAACGCCGTGAAAAACTGGACCGCAAAGAACGGGTTGCCGCCGGTCCTCTCACGCACCAATTGTGCCAAGAGCCGCGCGCGCTCCGGCCCGCAAGTCAGAGCATCGGCGACGAGATGGTTGACATCGTCGAGCTCGAGAGGCGCGAGCAAAATCTCCTCGACACTGGCGCCGGACTTGCGGATCGCCTCGAGAGTCTGCCGCAACGGATGTGCAGCGCCGACCTCGTTGTCCCGATACGCGCCGATCAGGAGTACGTGTCGGACGTCCGCTTGGGTCAGGAGATCTTCGAGCAGGTCGAGCGTCGCCGCGTCCAGCCACTGCAAATCGTCGAGGAACAGCGCGAGCGGGTGCTCCGCCGAAGCAAACACCGCCAGGAAGCGTCGGAACACCAGCCGAAAGCGGCGCTGGGCGTCGCGCGGGGACAGCGCCGGCACGGGCGGCTGGTCTCCGATGATGAGGCTCAATTCCGGGATGAGGTCGACGATGAGCCGGCCGTTGGCGCCCAGCGCCCCCAGAAGGGCCTCGCGCCAGTTGGCGAGCTCCCTGTCGCTCTTGCTGAGAAGGGATCGCACCAGGGTCTGAAACGCCTGCGCCAGCGTCGAATAGGGAATGTCGCGCTTGTACTGGTCGAATTTGCCCGCTGCAAAAAGGCCGCGCGGCGGGACGAGCGCCTTGTGAAGCTCGTTGACGACCGACGATTTGCCGATGCCGGAATAGCCCGACACCAGAACCAATTCCGGCGCGCCGCTCTCGACTACGCGATCGAAGGCGGCCAGCAGGGTTTCGAACTCGCGCTCTCTCCCGTACAACTTCTCGGGTATCAGAAGCCGATCGGGGGTGTCGCGTTCGCCAAGCGCAAACGGCTCGATGCGCCCCTTGAGATTCCATTCGGCAAGACAGCGCCGCAGATCGTGCTCGACGCCGGCGGCGGTCTGGTATCGCTCCTCGGCCGTCTTGGCGAGGAGCTTCATGACCATCTGAGAGATCACGGCAGGGACGCTCTTCAGCCGATCCGCCGGCGCGATCGGCTGTCTGGCGACATGGCAATGAACCCATTCCATCGGATCGGCCGCGCGGAACGGCAGATCGCCTGTGAGCATCTGATAGAACGTCACGCCGACCGCATAGAGGTCGCTGCGGGAATCGATCGATCGGTTCATTCGACCGGTCTGCTCGGGCGCCATATAGGCGAGCGTGCCGGCGATGACCTCAGGTGGCTGGGGCGTTTGGCGCTCGCGCGGCAGACGCGAGGCGATCCCGAACCCCGTGAGGCGGGTCAGTCCGTCCCCGCAATTCACGAGGATATTGGCGGGCTTGACGTCCTTGTGGACGAGCCCGCGTTGGTGCGCCTTGCCTAGCGCGCCGACGAGGCCAATGGCGACGCGCAAGAAGTTTCCCGTCTCCATGGGGGCGCCGATGAGCCGCTCAAGCGGCTCGCCCCCCGCATCTTCGAGCAGCAGCGCCATTCGGCCACCTTCCCGGGCCAGCGCGAGCGGTCGCGCCGCCCACGCGGCGTCGAGTTCGTATCTGAGCTCATATTCGTGGACGAGGCGATTCAGGATGGCCGGGGCTTGCCGCTCGGCGGCTGGCAGGACGGACAGAACCGCGCTACGACCGCCGTCGCCGTCCGCCCGCCATCCGCGGCAGAAGACGCGTTCGCCGTCGTCCCACAGAACCTGGAGGCCGTCTTTTTCGCCAAACGGAAGCGATTGCTCCAATTGCCATGCTCCGCGATCAGCCTGGTCAGCACAAACCTTTGCTATGACCAGCCTGGGCGCCGCATTGTGCCATAGTAGGGGCTACATGTGTACCAGCGTGCCGGCTCTGCGGGAACGTTGCCGCGAGGCCTCGGCGCCGCGCGCGTCCTGAAATCGAAGCCGGCCTCCCCGGCGGCCCCCCGATCAGCGTCGTAGGCTCCGGGCGCCGATGGCTCTCCAAGTCATTGTTTTTCTTGAGCGCCTCGTGGACAGACATGGCGGCGTGCGAGGAGCTTCAGCCAAAATATGCGCTTTGGTCCCGTGCGTCGATCCCGCGGCGCGAGTTGGTTCTGCCGAGAAGTTGAACGGCGCGACATACTTAAAGGTTGACTGACCAACCCAAAGATCCTTGGACGACGGTGCGGTCGCAACGTTAATACTGGTCGGCCATTCCATTCGACAAACGAACAGCTTTAGCGTCAACGACGATGATTCGTTACACGCGCCTGATGTCAGGCGGAGCGATCGTGCCTACGCCGCGCTCGGGCGCAGAGGGCGCCGGGGAAGCGGAATGCTGACCTGGCCCTCCCCTCGCGCGCTCCTGACCGCCTTCAGCGTTTATCTCGCTGTCATTCTCGCGCTCTTCGTCGCATTCGCCCTGGATTTGTCGAACCCCTGGTGGGCGATGCTCACCGCGTTTCTCGTTCTGCCTCGCCAGACGCTCATCGGCGCGATCTGGGCGAAAGCATTTTACCGCGCCGCGGGGACGATCCTCGGCGCGATCGCATCGCTCGTGCTGATCCCCAACCTCGAAAACTCTCCGGAGCTGATGATCCTCGCCGTGGCCGGCTGGGTTGGGCTTTGCGTCTTCGGGGGGCTGCTCGACCGCTCGCCGAGGTTCTATCTTTTCATGCTCGCCGGCTACACCGTGACGCTCGTCGGTTTGCCCGCCGCATCCCACGCGGACAGAGTGTTTGAGGTCGTCCTCGCGCGGTCGGAGGAGATCCTTATCGGGGTCCTCGCTTCCGCCCTCGTTCAGAGCGTGCTGTTTCCCAAGAGCGTTGCAGTCGCAATGACCGATCAGCTCGACGGGGTCATGACGGACACGCGCACATGGATCGGCGAGGCGCTTCGCACGCTTGCGCCGGGTCCCAAGCCGCGTCATCTCGCGAGTCAGCTGACCGAGATCAACCTCATGGCCACCGATTGGCGCTTCGAGGCCACCTTCTCGCGGTTTCGCCGCCACGCGCTGTGGGCGCTCGAGGAACGGCTGATCGCTCTATTGCCCGTGATCACGGCGGTGGAGGACCGGATCGCGGTCCTCAGGAGCGCAGGCATTGCCCCTGCCGAATTGCCTGTCCTGACATCCCGGGTCGCCGCGTGGGTCGGGACCGCAGACGGAGCGGGCGCCGAAGCGAATGACCTCGTGCTGGAAGAGATCAGGGCGGTCGCGCCGCAACTCGGGCCGACGTCAACCTGGGCCGAGATGCTGATTGCGAGCCTCACGGGCCGTCTGGCCGAACTTGTGGCGACTTGGCGCGAATGCGTTCTGCTTGCTGCGGCGGTTCGCGAGCCCACGGCGCGAACGCGCAAGGCGGCCGCTCACCTGGTCGCGGGCGCCAGACCCCGCGCGCTCCATATCGATAAAGGCATCGCCCTTCTCTCGGCGATCGTCGCCGTTTTAACGATCATCGGCACGGCGGCCTTCGGCATAGCGATACGATGGGAAAGCGCGCCGGTCGCCATCGGAATCGCCGCCATGTGCTGCGCGCTCTATTCAACCGCGGACGATCCGATCCCGCAGGTCAAGGATTTATTCATCGGGCTCCTGATCGCGCTGCCGCTGCCGTTGCTCTACGAGTTCGCGATCCTTCCAAGGATCGACGATTTCGTCATGCTGTCGGCGGTGCTGTTTCCGCTCGTCACCGTTCTCGGCCTGCTGTTCACCCATCCCAAATATTCGCTCATGGCGTTCGGCGGAATGTTCACGTTCGCTGCGGCGCTCGGATTACAGGAAAGTTTCGTATCCGACTTTCCAAGCTTCATGAACGCCTACCTGGCGCTCGTTCTGGGCCCGATCTTCGCCCTCGTCGGCCTGGGCTTGGCGCGGGCGCTCCCGACTCGTCGCGTTATCCAGCGTATCCTGCGCGCCGGGTGGCGGGAGCTTGCCGCGCTGGCGAGAGCGCGGCCGCCGCTGAGCCAGATCGCCTGGACCAGCCGAACGATTGATCGCGTCGGCCTTCTCCTGTCCCGTCTTTCACAGATCGGAGCGAACGAGGAGAGCGAGCTGGCTCAGGCGCTGCCCGACCTGAGGCTCGGCATGGCGATCGTCGAACTGCAGCGGCTACGCACTACGTCCGGCGCGGATACACGCCGAGAAGTCGACGCGGCGCTTGCCGAATTGGCAAAGCATTTTGACGAGCTCTCTCGCGGAAAACCAGAGCCTGTTCCAATCGACGTCGTCGCCCGGCTGGATGCTGCAATAGCAGGGAATCCTTCAATTGCCGGACGCCACAGATCGCTATGCCGGCGTCGGCGCCGCGATCGGCTGTCGGCGGACCTTGTTTCCGCAGGCGCCTGCCTATCCGGCGATCGGCGTGACGCCATGATCACCGAGGTCAGCCTCTTCGGGGTCTTCTTCAGCGGAGCGCTCGTCACCGCCTGTATCGCCGGCATCGCGTTGCTTGTCGTCCGGCGGCTGCTTCTTTGGGTGGACTTCTACCGGCTCGTATGGCATCGCCACTTGGTCGATCTTGCCCTGTTCATTATTCTCTGGGCGGCCGCGGCAATGGTCATGCCGGCGCTCGCCAGGACGGTCGAGAGGGTATGGTGATGCGTTCGGCTTCACTGCTCGCGTGGGTTGGCCGCCTGCTGTTGACGCTTGTCCTGGTCGCCGTCGCGGCGGTCGCCGGCAGGTGGCTCTGGGTCTATTATCAGATCGACCCATGGACGCGTGACGGGCGTGTCCGCGTCGATGTGGCGTACATCGCTCCCGACGTCTCCGGTCTGGTCACCGAGGTCGATGTCGCCGACAACATGCCCGTCCACAAGGGGCAGCCGCTCTTTGTGATCGACCGTCCGCGTTATGAGTTCGCGCTCCGGCAGGCGGAGGCGACTCTGCAGCAGGCCACGGCTGGGCTGCAGCAGGCCGCGGCCGGGGTCGAGGTCCAGACCACTCTCCTGGATCAGGCGCGCCGGGAGGACGTCCGCAATCGCAAGCTCGGCAGTCTGGTGCCGACAGAGACCGTCGAACAGGGGGCGGCGCACGTCGCTCAGTTGCAGGCGACCCTCGCCCAGGCCGAAGCCGCCGTAAGCCAGGCGCGGGCCACGCTCGCCCAGGCGACTGCGGCCCACGATATCGCCGCGCTGAATTTGGAGCGGACCACCGTCTTGGCGCAAGTGGACGGCGTCGCCGCGAATGTCCAGCTCCAACCGGGCACCTATCTCACCGCGGGCCATGCGGCTTTCGGCATCGCCGACGCCTCCTCCTTGCATGTCGACGGTTATTTCGAGGAAACCAAGCTCGCGAACATTCATGTCGGTGATCGCGCCACCATTCGGCTGATGGGCGATGGCCGGCTGGTGGAAGGGCATGTCGAAAGCATCGCCCCTGGCATCGAGGATCGCGAGCGAGCGGCGAGCCGCGATTTGCTGGCGAACGTCAATCCCACCTTCAACTGGGTCCGGCTGGCGCAGCGCATACCGGTCCGCATCCATATCGACCAGGCGCCTCCGGACCTGCGGCTGATCGCCGGTCGCACGGCGACGGTCGTGATCCACCCCAGCGTCGCCGCCATGGACTCCCGCCTGTCGTGGCTGTGGTGAGGCGCCAAGTGTCTCAACGCGCCAAGCAAGTGTCTCGTCTCGCCAAGGCGGCAGCGTTTTTCATGACGACGGCGGTGGCGGGATGCACGGTCGGTCCCGACTATCTCCTTCCCAAGGAGGCTAAGTACAATGCGCCTGGGGCGCAGACCCCGTTCGCCGGCGCTCGAAACAACCCCGCGGTGCAAGCCGGAGCGTTGCCGGCGGGATGGTGGCGGCTCTACCGGAGCGCCGACCTCGATCGGCTCGTCTCTGCGGCACTCGCCGAAAACACGGACTTGCGCGTAGCGAACGCCAACCTCGAGCGCAGCCGCGCGATGGTCGAACTCGTGAAGGTTCAGCGGCAACCGGACGTGGCCTTCGGCGCCGCGATCGACCGCACACAATTTTCATCCGAACAATACCTGTCCCCGCTCCGCTTCCCTCCCTTGAACATCTATGACCTCAACCTGTCGGCATCCTACGACACGGATCTCTTCGGACGCATCAGGCGCGGCATCGAGGCGGCCGAGGCGGATGACGACGCCATCGAGGCGGCCCGTGACTGGGTCCGCGTCAGTGTCGCGGCTGACGTCACCCGGGCCTACCTCGAAGTCTGCACGGCCGGCGACGAACTCGCGGTTGCGCGCCATTCCGTCGATTTGCAGCGGCAAAGCCTCGCCGTCACCCGCCAGCTCGAGGAGGGAGGGCGGAAGACCAGTCTCGATGTGACACGCTCCCAGGCGCTGGCGGACCAACTGCAAGCGAGCATTCCCGCGATCGATGCGCGCCGACGCAACGCCCTCTACCAACTGGCGACACTAACCGGCAAGCCGCCGGCGGAATTTCAAGCGAACCTCGCCAAATGCGCCTCCGCGCCACCCCTCAATGCGCCCATCCCGGTCGGCGATGGCGCGGCGCTGTTGCGGCGGCGCCCCGACGTGCGGGCGGCCGAGCGCGACTTGGCGGCTTCAGTCGCCGAAATCGGCGTGGCCACGGCCGATCTCTACCCGCGCGTGGTCCTCAGTGCATCGGCCCTTTCGATTGGCAAGACGAGCGACTTCTTGACCTACCCGACCAACGGCTGGTCCTTCGGGCCAGGCCTTTCGTGGGAGCTGAACCAAAGCGCGCCCCGCGCAAAGATCGCCGCGGCCACAGCAGCGCAGAAGATGCAACTCGCCCACTTCGATGGCGTCGTGCTCGGCGCGTTACGCGACGTCGAAACAGCGCTCAACGTCTATAGCCACGATTTGCAGCAACGCGGGAGCCTGTCGGCCTCGCGCGACGAAGCCGCCAAAGCGGTCGCGGACGCCCGACTGCTGGAGGCTGACGGCCGCGGCGACCCCCTGGCCACTCTGGACGCCGAGCGCACGCTCGCCATTGCCGAGGCGGCGCTTGCGACTATTCGGGCGCAGATCGCCCAGGACCAGGTGATCCTTTTCCGCGCCCTGGGGGGAGGATGGGAGAAGAGTCCTGCGACACGTTCCTGATGCGCCTCGCGGCATAACTTTGATTTGCCGGCCGCGACCGTGGCGAAATCGTCGAGCGACTACCTGAACTCGTCAGTCTCCCTGTGCGAAGGCCAGCGGGCGAGCGGGGCGTGCGGCGGCGCAGCCCGCGAGAAGCTGCCGGATCTCTGCGCGGCACGAGCCGCAATTCGTGCCGGCGCGGGTCGCCCCGCCGACTGCGTCGACGCTCGCAGCGCCTTTGGCGATCGACGCTTCGATCGCGTCGCGGCGCACGCCGAAGCAGGCGCAGACCAGCGGGCTCGCCGCCGCGGCGTTTGCGCCAGGACCGGCGAGAATGAAGCGGCGCGCCGCGGGTTCGATCCGCTCGCGGCCGATGAGAGCGATCGCCCAGTCGAGCGCGGCGCGGTCGAGCGACGGGCCGACGTGGAGAAACGCCTCAAGCCGGTCGCCGGCGAACGAGACGTATTGCGCGAGGCCCGCGTGCTCATCCCGTCGCATCGCCGGTGTCGCCTCGAGCCGCAGCCAGTTGGACAGAAACGCCTGCAACGCCTCGGGAGCCTCGCCGGCGGCGAAGGTGATGGCTTCGCCGCCGGGAACGCTGAAGCGCGCATGCGACAGCCAATCGGGCAGGCGAACGCGCCGCCGTGAAACCAAGAAGCCTTCGCTCGCGAAAGGGCTCGCTGTGATCGACGCCGGCGTCGCCTTCAGATCGGGCTGGCCGGACACCGGATCGACGACGCCGTGCGCCAGCGCGCCGACGCGGGCGCGCCCGGCCGTCGCGTCGGTCCAGTGCATCGGCGCGAACAAGGCGCCGGGCCGCTGGCTCTGGGTGACGACGACGCGCAGTTGCGCCCGTCCGTGCGGCGTCGAAACGAGCGCCAGGTCGCCATCCCTAAGCCCCAGGCGCGCGGCGTCGTCAGGATGCGCCTCGACGAAAGGCGCCTCGCGGTGGCGCGCCAGACGCGGGCTGAGGCCGGTGCGCGTCATCGTATGCCAGTGATCGCGTACGCGCCCGGTGTTCAGCAGCAGGGGAAAGGCGACGGACGGTTCGGCGGCGAGGCGAGGCGCTTCGATCGCAACGAAGCGCGCTCGCCCGTCGCGACGGGAAAAGGCGCCGTCCGCGAAGAGACGCGCGCGGCCGGTGGCGGCTCCACGCGGCAGCGGCCATTGCGCCGGCTCCAGCGCGTCATAGGCCGCATCAGAGAGATCGGCGAGCGCGCCAATGTCGAAAACCCGCGCGCCGTCGTTCTCGAAGGCCGACAGCGCCGCGTGCTCGCGGAAGATGTCGGCCGGTTTCCGATAGGAGAAGGCCTCGCCGTGGCCGAGGCGCCGCGCCACCTCGACGATCTGCCGCCAGTCCGCAAGCGCCTCGCCCGGCGGCGCGCGGAACGGCCGCTGGCGCGAGATGCGGCGTTCGGAATTGGTCACCGTGCCGTCCTTCTCGCCCCAGGCGGCCGACGGCAGCACGACTGTCGCCGCGTCCAGAAGGCCGTCAACATGCGCGCTGACTTCGGAGACCGCGAGAAAATCGAGCTTGCGCAACCCGGCGCGCACCGCGTCGGCGCGCGGCAGGCTGACCGCCGGGTTGGTGCACATCACCCACAGCGCTTTGATCTCGCCGCGCCCGACGGCCTCGAAGAGATCGACCGCCTTGCGCCCTCCGCGCGTCGCCATGGTGGGCGCGCGCCAGAAGCGGCGGACGCGATCGACGTCCTCCGGCGCGAAGTCCATATGCGCCGCGAGCTGATTGGCGAGGCCGCCGACCTCGCGGCCGCCCATCGCATTGGGCTGCCCGGTCAGCGAGAACGGCCCTACGCCCGGCTTGCCGATGCGGCCGGTCGCGAGATGGACGTTGAGGATGGCGTTGACCTTGTCGGTCCCTTGCCCCGATTGATTGACGCCCTGGCTGAAGCAGGTGACGACGCGCTCCGTACCGATCCAGAGCGCGACGAAAGCCGCAAGATCACGCTCGGCGAGGCCGCAGCGGGCGGCGGCAGTCGCGCGGTCGGGCGCGATCTCGCGCGCCCTCGCCAGCGCGGGATTGAAATCCCTCGTATGTGCGTCGATGAAGGATTGGTCGAGCGCCTCGCTCTCGGCAATCTCGAGCAGCAGCTGCGCGAAGAGAACCGAGTCCATCCCCGGCGCGACGGCGAGATGAAGGTCGGCCGCCTCCGCCGTCGCGGTGCGCCGCGGGTCGATGACGACGATGCGCGTCCCCCGCCGCGCCTTGGCGCGCTCCATGCGCTGAAACAGCACCGGATGGCACCACGCGGCGTTGGAGCCGACGAGCACGACGAGGTCGGCCTGGTCGAGGTCCTCGTAGCAGCCCGGCACGACGTCGGCGCCGAAGGCGCGCCGGTGACCGGCGACGGTCGAGGCCATGCAAAGCCGCGAATTGGTGTCGACGTTGGCCGAGCCGAGAAAGCCCTTCATCAGCTTGTTGGCGACGTAATAATCCTCCGTCAGCAATTGCCCAGAGAGATAGACGCCGATCGAGTCCGGCCCATGCTCGCGTAAGGCCTTGGCGAAGCCGGCGGCGATCGCGTCGAAGGCGCGCGGCCAGGTCGTGCGCACGCCGTGGATCGTCGGGTGGAGCAGGCGCGCGCCGTCGTCGAGCGTTTCGCCGAGCGCCGCCCCCTTGACGCAGAGCCGGCCTGCGTTGGCGGGATGCGACGGATCGCCGGCGATCGCCGCGCCGCCCGCTCCGTCCGGCGTCGCGACGACGCCGCAGCCGACACCGCAATAGGCGCAGGTCGTGCGGACGCTTGGCCCCTGCGTATGCGCGTTCATCAGTAGACGTCCGCTTGATAGCGGCCCGCTTTCTTGAGCGCCGCCACGAAGCCGATCGCCTCCTCCGCGCCGCGCGCGCCGCATTGGGCGACGATGTCGACCAGCGCGCGCTCGACGTCCTTCGCCATCGTCTTGGCGTCGCCGCAAACGTAGAGATGCGCGCCTTCGGCGATCCAGCGCCAGAGCTCCGGACCGACCTCCCGCATGCGGTCCTGGACATAGAACTTCTCCGCGCCGTCGCGCGACCAGGCGAGCGAGAGGCGGCTCAGCGCGCCCGCCTTGCGCATCGCCTCGAATTCATCTTCGTAGAAGAAGTCGTGCTGTCGGCGCTGGTGACCGAAGAACAGCCAGTTCGCGCCGCGCGCGCCGATCGCCTGCCGCTCCTGCAGGAAGGCGCGGAACGGCGCGACGCCGGTGCCCGGGCCGATCATGATCACCGGCGCGTCGGGATTGTCCGGCAGGCGGAAACCGTGCGCCTTCTGCACATAGACCTTCAACGTTTCGCCCGCCTCGATGCGCTCGCCGAGGAACGTCGAGGCGACGCCGAGCCTTTCGCGCGGGCCGACGCGATAGCGCACTGTATCGACGGTGAGCGAAATACGACCGGGATTGGCTTTTGGCGAAGAGGAGATCGAATAGAGGCGCGGCTGCAGCGGATCGAGAGCTTCGAGGAACGCTTCGGCGTCGGGCCGCGCGTCGAACTTACGCAAGGCGGCGAGCACGTCGAGCGTGGCAGCGTCGCCGTCGGGATCCTCGCCATTGGCGAGCGCGCGCGCCTTGGCGCGTTTCTCACCGCCGAGCACGTAGGAGAGGAGTTGGAACAGATCGTCCGGCGGCGCGCCAAGGCGAAGCGTCCTCGATCAGCGCGTCGCGCAAGGTCTTGCCGTTGATCCGCCGTCGCGGATCGCGCGCCGATCGTCGCGATCACCTGGTCGGCGAGCGCTGGATGATTGCGGGGAACAATTCCGAAGCTGTCGCCGACGACATAGTCGAGGCCGCTGCCTGAGAGATCGAACTCGACGTGCCATGTCGTCTTGGCGGAACCGGCGCCGTTGAGCCGCCGGCGCGACAGGAACGTCGCCTCGACCAGGATTGTCCCGCGAGCGCCCCCGTTCAGCCGTCGGCGCGGGCTCGGACGAGGCCTTGACGATCGCTGGCGCGGCGGGAGCCTTGTCGAGTTCGATCGCGAGCTGCTTGAGCATGCGCGCGGTCTCCTTGCCGCCGGGCGCGCAGAGCGTCAGCCGCTCCTCCTTCTTCTGCGCGATCGCATTGGCGTAGTCGGCGCAATTGTAGCCGCACTGTCCACAATCCTGCTGCGCCATCGCCGCCATCAGGCGGGGCGCGAGCGGTCGACGATCGGAGAGCTGCATGCGCTCGTCGATCGGCATCGAGGGATCGTGCCAGGGCGCGGCGGCGTTGTCGGCGAGAGCGAGCGCCGGCTCGGCGCCCGCCGGCGCCTGCGCGAGGATCGCGTTCTGCGCCTCGCTCAGGGGCGCCGGCGCGCCTTCCGCCGATAGCACCGCGGCGAAGAAGCCGTTGAGCCATGCCTGCTGCTCCGGCGAGAAGGGCGCGCTTGGCGGGATCAGCAGGCGCGGCGGGGGAATCTGGATGCTCACATCGCCTCCGCGAATTGCTTGAGGTCGCTCGGCGCATGGCGCGCGGCGAAATGCTGGAAGCTTTCCGCTGCGTTCTCGCGGCGCTCGAGATAGGCGCGCAACAGGCTTTCGACCTTGCCGGCGCACTCTGTCGCCGGCACGTCGCGCCAGATCTCGCGGCCGATGCCGGCGCGGTCGGCGAAGCCGCCGCCGACGACGATGGTGTAGCCTTCGATGGTGTCTTCGTCGTCGGCCGCGACTTTCTGCGCCATCATGCCGATGTCGCCGATATAGTGCTGCGCGCAAGAATGATGGCAGCCGGTGAGATGGATGTTCACCGGCGCGTCCAGCGTCAGGCGCGCGTCGATATGATCGGCGATTTCGGCCGCGTGCTCCTTGGTGTGCGCGGCGGCGAATTTGCAGCCCGTCGCGCCGGTGCAGGCGACGAGGCCCGCGCGAAGGGACGTCGCGCGCCAGTCGAGGCCGAGCGTCTCGATCGCCGCTTTCGCCGCGTCGAGGCGATCGTCGGCTACACCAGAGAGAAGCAGATTTTGCCAGACCGTCAGCCGCACCTCGCCGTCGCCGAATTCGCGCGCGATGGCGGCGAGCCCGCGCATCTGTTCGGCGGTCAGCCTGCCCACAGGCAGCGCGACGCCGATCCAGTTCAAGCCGGGCTGGGCCTGCGGGTGGACGCCGATGTGAGCCCTCCGGTCGACCGGCGGCCGCGGCGCGATCGCGTCTGCCGCGACGCGCGTCAGCGGGCGGCCGAGCTTGGCCTCCACCGCCGCGAGATATTTCTCGACCCCCCAGTCATCGAGCACATATTTCAATCGCGCCTTGGTGCGGTCGGTGCGGTCGCCGTTGTCGGTGAAGACGCGCACGATGGCGTCGGCGATCGGCGTGCAGTCCTCGGCGCCGCAGATGACGCCGGTTTCGCGCGCAAGGTCGCGGTGGCCCGTTATGCCGCCGATGACGACGCGAAACCAGACGCCTGGTTCGACGCCGTGACCTTGCCCAATGCGCACCGCCTGGAAGCCGATGTCGTTGGTCTCTTCCAAGGTCGCGATGCGACCGCCCCCGTCGAAAGCGACGTTGAACTTGCGCGGTAGGCCGTTCAGCGAGCGATCGTTGAGCACGTGATAATGCCACTCGCGGGCGAGTGGCCGCGTATCGCAGAGCTCCTGCGGATCGATCCCCGCGGTCGCCGAGCCGGTGACGTTGCGGATGTTGTCGGCGCCCGAGCCCCGCGACGAGAGGCCGAGGTCCTGCACCGCCTCGACGATCGCAGTCGCATTCGCGGGCGCAATTTCGCGGATCTGAAGGTTGCCGCGCGTCGTCACATGCGCGTAGCCGCCGCCGAAGCGCGCCGCAAGGTCGGCGAGGCCCGCGAATTGCGAGTGCGAGAGGACGCCATTGGGGATCCTCAGGCGCAGCATGTAACTCGCCTGCGCCGGCGCGACATGGAAGAGGCCGTAGTAGCGCCAGCGGAAGTTGTCGTCGGGCTTCGGGAAGGCGCCGGTCCGCGCCTGCGCCTTGAGGCGCGCATAGGCGTCGAAGGGATGCTCGGCGCGCTTCCACTTCTCTTGATCCACAAGCTTCTTGCCGGCGGCGAGCGTCGCGTCCTGCGCGGCGAGATGCGGCGCGTCAGGGCCTGTCGGCTTCGCCGTCGCGACGGCAGGCTCGGGCGACTTCGCGCCACGCACCGCCTCCATGCCCGAGACGAAACCCTCGAGATAGCGCTTCTGATCGGAGCTGAAGTCGCCGCTCATCATGCAGCCTTCCGGTTGGAGGGTTCGTCGCCGAGACCGCACAAGGCGCGGCCGAATATGAGGCGGTCGCGGAACGGCGCGACATTGGCGCTCGCCCGGATGAGATCGCGGTACCAGAGCGCGTCGTCGGCTTCCCCGACGAGGACCGCGCCGATCAGGCGATCGCCACGCAACACAAGCGTCTTGCAGACGCCAAGCGCACGATCCTCGAGCGTCATGGTCCGAGCGCCGGGCGCGTCGACGCTTTCGCCGGCGGAAAAGACGGGGACGCCGGAGACCTTGAGATTGGTCGTCAGCGCGGCGCCTTCGTAATGCGCGCTCGCGTCGCCGGCGAGCCGGCGCGCCAGCACGCGCGCCTGATCGTAAGTGGGTTCGACGAGGCCACGGACGACGCCGCGATGCTCGACGCATTCGCCGATCGCGTGCGCGAAGAGAACGCTCGCCGTCATCGCGTCGTCGACCTTGACGCCCAACCCGACCTCGAGGCCAGCGCTCCTGGCGAGCGCCGTGTTGGGCCGCACGCCTACGGCGAGGACGACGAGATCGGCGGCGAGCCGCCCGCCGTCGGCGAACACGAGCGCCTTCGCGCCCGCGGCGTCCTCGACGCGCAACGTCTCGGCTTTGAGCCTCACGGCGACGCCCTTGCGCTCGATCGCCCGCTTGAGGAAGGAGGCGGAGCGCGCGTCGAGCTGGCGCTCCATCAGCCGGTCCATGACATGGACGAGCGTCGTGGCGGCGCCGCGCTTGGCGAGCGCGCAGGCCGCTTCGATGCCGAGAAGGCCGCCGCCGATGACGACGACGCGCCGCTTCTGGCGCGCCGCCGTCTCCAGCGCCGGCAGGTCGGCGAGATCGCGAAAGGTCATGACGCCGGCGCCGTCCATGCCGGGAACGGGCGGGCGCATGGCGGTCGATCCGGTCGCCAAGACGAACTCGATCGAAGCCGATCTCGCTCCCGTCGCACAAGCGCGCGGCGCGCCCTGCGAGATCGAGCGCCTCGATGCGGCGTCCAGGGATAAGGCGGAAACCGTGCGCGCGATACCAGACTTCGTCGCGCAGGGCGATGTCGGCTTCGCCGACTTCGCCGGCCAGCAGCGCCGAGAGAAGCACGCGATTGTATCCGGCCCGCGGTTCGGCGCCGACGATGGTGACGGCGAAGCGGCCTGGCGCGCGCGCCGCGAGCTCCTCACAGAGCTTCACGCTCGCCATGCCGCCGCCGACAATGAGAAGCCGTTCGGCGGCGTCGCTGCTGATCGTCGTCACGCCGCGGCCTCTTCGCCATAGTGCTCGGCGATCGTCACTTCCGGAGTCATGTCGGGTCTCCTTTGTTGAAGCTCGGCGATGGGTCAGATGCGCGCCGCGGCGAGGCCTTGCGCGGCCCAATCGGAGCGCCACCGCCGCTTGACGCGGGTCAGCGCGGCCAAAGCGACGAGGGCAAGCATCGCGAAGATGAGAAAGCCCGCCTGGTAGCTGCCGGTGAATTGCTTGGAGAGGCCAAGGCTCGAGGCGAGGTAGAATCCGCCGACGCCGCCGGCCATGCCGACGAGGCCGGTCATGACGCCCATCTCGGCGCGAAAGCGCTGCGGGACGAGCTGGAAGACGGCGCCGTTGCCCATGCCGAGCGCGAGCATCGCGACGAGCAGCGCAGCGAGGCCAAGCGGAAAGGAAGCGAAGCCGAAGCTGACGGCGACGAGGGCGACCGCAGCGACCGCGTAGAGCGCGGTCAGCACGCGCACGCCGCCGATGCGGTCGGCGATCGCGCCGCCGATCGGTCGCACCAGCGATCCCGCGAAGACGCAGGCCGCGGTGCAATAGCCGGCGCTCACCGCGTCGAGATGATACTGCGTGTTGAAATAGAGGCTCAGCGACGAGGCGAGGCCGGAAAAGCCGCCAAACGTCACCGCGTAATAGAACATGAAGAGCCACGCGTCGGGCTGCCGCAGCACGCCGACGTAGCCGGCCAGCGATTTCGCGGCGGGCGGATTAGGGCTGTCCTTGGCGCAGATGAGGTAGACCGCGAGGGCGACGGCAAGCGGGACCGCGCAAAAGCCGATCACGTTGACCCAGCCGAAGGCGGCCGCCAGCGCCGGCGCGAAAAGAGCGGCGAGCACCGTGCCCGAATTGCCGGCGCCGGCGATGCCGAGCGCGACGCCTTGATATCGCGGCGGGTACCAGCGCGAGGCGAGCGGCAGCGCAACGGCGAACGAGGCGCCGGCGACGCCGAGCGCCAAGCCGAGCAGCAGAACGGCGGAATAGGCGTGGACCCCCAGGCTCCAGAACGCCAGCAGCGCCGCAATGACGACGATCTGCCCGATGAGGCCGGCGCGCTTCGGCCCGAGGCGGTCGACCAGCAGACCGTTGACGACGCGCAGCAGCGCGCCCGCCAGCACGGGCAGCGCGACCATGAACCCCTTCTCGGCGGGATCGAGCTTCAGATCGGCGGCGATCTGGACCCCGAGAGGACCCAGGACGATCCACACCATGAAGCTCATGTCGAAATAGAGGAAAGCCGCCAGAAGCGTCGGCCAATGTCCCGACTTCAGGAAATCCCTGCTGTTCATCACGCTTTTCCGTGGCTGGGGGCCAAAACAAAAAGCCGCTCATGAATTCCCGGCGCCGGGGCGCGGGAAATTCATGAGCGGCTTTGCTCGATGCCGTCCGTCGTTGGAGCGGCGCGCCCGGGCAGCGCTGCCCGGATCTATGTCAAACAATCTGAAGCAAGGGCCGTGCCAGCTTCCGCAGCGGAAAAAGAGGTATGAACGACAAAGGTTAGCCAAAATCGGCGGAAAGGCGCCCGGCGCCGCAATTTTGTGTGCGGCGCACAAGATTTCGGCACGGCGCCTATCAGCGTCGCGGGCTTTACGCCTGCGCCGCCGCGAAGAGGTCGGCGCGGAAAAGGTCGCGCGCGATCCGGCGCGTCTCGTCCTCCGCCGCGATCTGGCCCGCCGCGATCATGGCCTCGATCACCCGGTCGGCGCGCGCCGCGCTCGGGGCGAGGGCCGCGCGGTCGATGCGCAGATAGTCGGGCGCAATTCGGGTGGTGCGTCCTGCGCCGGTCTCGAGGCGACCGGCGAGAATCGCTTCGATCGTCGCCGCCGGCGCGTCGAGATAGTGCGGGCGCGACAGATAGCCGGCCAGCGCGGCGCGGGCGCGTGGGTCTTCGGCCCATTGTGCGGCGGCGAACACGGCTCGGGTCAAGGCGATCGCGATCTCCGGACGGCGTTCCGCCTCGGCGGCGGGCAGCACGAGCAACTTTTCCGGCGCGTCGGCGATGAGATCGACGCCGAGCGCGACGATCGCCCCACTTCCCGCTTCCACCGCGAGCGCGTTCCAGGGCGCGCCGGCGCAAAAGCCATCGATCTGACCGCTGGCGAGGCTCGCCGCCATGAACTGCGGCGGCAGGACGATGAGCGGCACATCCTCGCCCGCCTTCAGGCCGCCTAGGCGCAGGAATTCGTCGATCAGCAACGTGTGCATGGAGAATGGAAAGACGGAGGCGAGCACCGGCGGCTCGACGCCCTTGCCGGCGCGGCGCTTGACCAGATCGGCGAAGGCCGTCGCAGCCGCCGCGACGTCCTCGAGAGGGCCCGCGGCCTCGCTCATTTCACGCACCAGAGCGCTCGACAAGGTGATCGAATTGCCATTCATGTTGAGGAGAGTCGGGGCGGCCATCGGCACGCGCAGATGCCCGAGCCCGAGCGTCGCGGCGATCGCCGCGGGCGCGAGCATCTGCGCCGCGTCCAGCATTCCGACCGACAGCCGGTCGCGCAGATTGGCCCAACTGACCTCGCGCGCCAGCTCGAGCGAAAGCCCCTCCCGCTCGGCGAAACCCTCTTCGCGCGCGGCGATCAGCAGCGCGGCGTCGACCAGCGGCAGGAAGCCGATGCGGAGCGTCGTCGTCATCGCAGCAACCCCGCGGCAAGCACCACCGAGTGCGCGACTTCGGCGATGCGGCGGTTCTCGTTCATCGCCGCGCGTCGCAGCAACGCGTAGGCCTCCTCCTCCGAGATCGACTTGGCTTTCATCAGGATCCCCTTGGCGCGCTCGATCGTCTTGCGTTCGGCGAGTTGGTCGCGCGCCTCTTCGAGTTCCCTTCGCAGCCGTTCGAAGGCGTTGAAGCGGCTGATCGCCATGTCGAGGATCGCTTTGACCCGCTCCTTGCGTAGCCCGTCGACGATATAGGCGGAGACGCCGGCATCGACAGCCGCCTCGATCATCGCCGCATCCGACTGGTCGACGAACATCGCGACTGGCCGTCGCACGGTGCGGCTCACCATGAACATGTTCTCGAGAATGTCGCGGCTGGGGTTCTCGAGGCCGATCAGCACGACGTCGGGCTCCAACGCGACGAGTTGCTTGAGCAGCGCGGTCATTTCCGTCACCCGCACGATGTCGGAATGGCCGGCGCCCCGCAGTCCCGCTTCGATGATCGTCCCGCGCGCCGAGTTGTCGTCGACGATTGCGATCCGCATCACGGGGTCTCGCGTCGGGAATGGCGGCGTCGAGCGGGCGCAATCGTCATGCCTCTGCAGCATGCAAACGCCGTGCCGGCCAGCGCTTGTCGCGCGGCGCGCGCCGACGCCGCGGCCGCCTTCAGGATCGGCTCGATCGTTGATCGATTACGTGCGGGTCTTGCAAGAGACCATCGCATCCATGCTTCACGTCTGCACGACATCAGTCTCGTCAATGCATCGTATTCGCCTGACGTCAATGCAATTCGACGGACGACCGCACCATGTCGCATACCAAGATATGAGTGTGCGCAACCAGCACGGGGTCCGACGCCAACCAACGTACGATACCGAATTGCGCCACGCGCCACTAGACTCCTAACCAGCCGCGCCTCTCGCGAGACAGCGTTATCGAGATCCCAATTCAAACATCGAGGGGATCGAGCGGCGACAAGGCGCGGGACCGGAGCGCGTGCACGTGATCGAATTCATCGAATCGTTGATGAGCCTAGTGGCGCAGGGCAGTTCCAATGCAGGAATGCGGCCGAACGCGCTGACCCGAGTCATCATGATGGCTGCCGCCGTGGCAGCCTTGGCCTGCGGCCCCGCCGTAGCACAAAACGCACCCGGAACTTTGCCGCTTGGCATGTCGTCTCCACTTGGAGTTGGTTCCGCATCGCCGGTCCCACCCACCCTTGTCCCCCTGGGCGCAACGGCGCTTCCGGTGCAAGGAGTGAGCCCGATGGCGTCGTCCGGATCCGCGCCGCCGTCAACGGGCTCACGCCGGGGATGCGCAGGCTTCGGAAGTTCAATCGCGGAGTCGTCATACGGCCTGGGAACTTCGGTCATGATGTCAGGAATGGGAGTTTCGTCGGCGGGGATGGGCATGTCGTCCTCGGACATGGGCGGCTCATCCTCGAGCATGGAAAGCTCGTCCTCAGGCATCGGAAGTTCAATGACCGGGTCCTCGTTCGGCACCGGCCTGTCAACTGGCGAGACTTCGGGGGCGCCCTCGACGTTTGACGGCGGCGGCATGGCGGGAGATGCGTCGGGCACTTGTGCTACCGGCAGCAGCTCTTTGGCGGGGTCTGCGGCGTCAGCCTCGTCACCCGAGCGCGTTGGAATTCCGTTGGGCTCCACCGAGCTAGGAGCCGGAGGCCTCAGCCCCCTCTCCGCCGTTCCACCGCTGAATTATTTGTCGGAGCCTTCGATCATAGGATCGACTCCGTGCCCGACCACCGGAATGTCTTCGACGACCGGAATGTCTTCGATGACCGGGATGTCTTCCATGACCGGAATGTCTTCGATGATCGGAATGTCTACGTCTTCCGGTTGCTGAACACCATCTCGCAGGGGCGCACATGCGACGCAAGATTGTCATTCCAAGCGTTTTGCTGATTGCCGTCGTTGGGATCGGCAGCGGTCTCGCGATTACGCATGCGGCCTGGGGCAAACGGTCAGAGCCTCCCGTTGTCGCGGCGCCGCCGGCGCCTGTCGTCGCCGGAACGGTCGCTCAGCACGACGTGCCAATCTATATGACCGGCGTTGGAACCGTCATCGCCTACAACACGGTCGTCGTGCGCAGCCAGATCCAGGGACAGATCTTCAGCATCAACTTCACCGAAGGGCAGGCTGTACACGCCGGCGATGTGCTCGCGCAGATCGATCCCAGGCCTTACCAAGCCCAGGTCGACCAGTTGACGGCCACGCGCGATCGCGATGAGGCCCAGCTCGTGAATGCTCAGGCCAATCTCACGCGTTACACGCCGCTGGGGAAAGAGGGTTGGGCCACGCCGCAATTGCTCGACACTCAGAGGGCGCAAGTGGTGCAGCTGCAAAACGCCGTCAAGTCGGACGAGGCGCTCATTCAAGCCGCGCAGGTTCAACTTGGCTATACCCGGCTGACCTCGCCGATCGATGGCGTGGTCGGGATCCGTCAGATCGACATCGGCAACATCATCCACCCCTCGGACGCCGGGCTCGTCGTCGTCACACAGATCGACCCGATTTCGCTGATATTCACACTCCCGGAGACATTTCTGCCGAAGATTCAGCAGCAGGAGGAGAAAACCAAGCGGCCGCTCAGCGTTATCGCCTACAGTCAGGACGACACGATCAAACTGGATGCAGGCGTGCTCGGTCTCGTCAACAACGAGATCGTGCAGACCACCGGTTCGATCCAGCTCAAAGCGAATTTTCCCAACAAGGCGCATCACCTATGGCCGGGCCAACTCGTCAATGCGCGGCTGCTCCTCGACACGCGGCATAACGGTCTGACCGTTCCCGCGTCCGCCGTGCAGCAGGGTCCACAGGGACCCTACACATACGTGATCAATCCCGACAACACCGTGGCGATCCGCCCGATCAAGGTCGCGCAGATCAGCGAGGGCCAGGCGCTGATTGATTCCGGCCTCCAGGCCAACGAGCAGGTCGTGGTCGACGGACAATACAAGCTGCAGCCCGGCACGCATGTCACGATCCTGCACGGCAAGGCGGCAGAGGAAGCCGCCGCACAAAGCGCGCAGCAGGCGCCGATCCCATGAACATTTCCGCTCCATTCATCCAGCGGCCGATCGCGACCGCTCTGCTGATGGTTGGGTTGCTGGTTGGCGGTCTGGTCGCCTATCCCCTGATGCCGGTGGCCTCGCTACCGAACGTCAACTATCCGACTTTGACCGTCACGGCGCAGTTGCCGGGCGCCGATCCGCAGACGATGGCCTCCACAGTGGCGTCGCCGCTCGAGTTGCAGTTCGGCGAGATCGCGGGCCTCACCCAGATGACGTCGTCGAGTTCGCTCGGCTATACCCAGATCACCCTGCAATTCGAATTGAGCCGCCCCATCGATGGAGCGGTTGCCGATACGCTGTCGGCGATCAATGCGGCAGGCGCCTACCTGCCGAAGGATTTGCCATACCCGCCTTTGATCCGGAAGGTGAACCCGGCGGACACGCCGATCCTGACGCTCGCCGTCTGGTCGGACAGCCTGCCGCTGACGGTCGTCGACGCTTATGCGCAAAATATTCTGTTCGAAAAGCTGTCGCAGGTATCCGGGGTCGGCCTCATAGGCATCGGAGGTGAGCAGCAGCCGACCGTCCGCGTACAGGTCGATCCCGAAGCGCTCGCCGCTCGCGGCATCAACCTCGAGGATGTGCGCACGGTGCTCGGGCAGGCGAATGTCGATCTCCCGAAGGGCACGCTCAACAGCCCGCGCCAGACCTACACGATCAACACCAACGATCAACGGTTCAAGCCGGACCAATACGACAATCTGATCATCGCCTACCGCAACGGTTCGCCGGTCTACGTACGCGACATCGGTCACGCCGTCAGTGCGGGAGAGAACGAGCTGATTTCCGGTTGGTTCAACAAGAGACGCGCGATCATTCTGGCGATTCAGCGCGAGCCCGGCGCCAACGTCATCGAGACGGTGAAGCGGATCAAGGCGATGTTGCCGGTGCTCGAGGCCTCGATTCCCTCAGCCGTCAAGGTGTCCGTCGTTTCGGACCGCACCCAGACCATCCGTGCGGCGGTGGACGACGTGCAATTCACGTTGCTGCTGACGGTCGCGCTGGTGGTGATGGTGATCTTCATTTTCCTGCGCAATTTCTGGGCCACCATCATTCCGGCGATCACTGTGCCGCTGGCGCTGGTCGGCACCTTCGCAGTGCTCTACGAGTTCGGTTACACCCTCGACAATCTCTCGCTGATGGCCTTGTCGATCGCAGTCGGCTTCGTGGTCGACGACGCCGTCGTCGAGATCGAGAACATCGTACGGCATATGGAGGAGGGCCTGTCGCCATACGACGCGGCGATGAAAGGGTCTGGCGAAATCGGCTTCACCGTCATGGCGATCACCTTCTCGCTCATCGCCGTGTTCATTCCGTTGTTCCTGATGAGCGGCTACGTGGGATTGCTGTTCCGCGAGTTCGCCGCCACGGTGAGCATTGCGCTCGTTCTCTCGCTGGTGATCTCGCGGACGCTCACCCCGATGATGTGCGCATATTTGCTCAAGCCGGAGAGCAAGGAGCACGGATGGCTCTACCGAATGTCTGAGCGGGGCTTCGACGGTCTGCTCTACGTTTATGAGGCGGGCCTCAAGATCGTCATGCGGCACCGCTTCATCACGCTGATGGTGATGTTCAGCACCATCGCGCTGACCGGATATCTCTACGTGGTGATACCAAAGGGATTCTTTCCCCAGCAGGATACTGGATTGATCATCGGCCAGTCCGAGGCGGCGCAGGATATTTCGTTCCAGGCCATGGTGGAACGCCAGCAGGCTCAGCTCGACGCCTTGATGCGCGATCCGGCCGTCGAACTCGGTCAGCTCGGCGGTGGGCGCCGGGGGCGGCGTCTACACGCTCAATGACGGCCGCGTGTACATCCAGCTCAAGCCCGCAAACCAACGTGAACCGATCGACAAGGTGATCGCGCGGCTGCAGAGGAGTCTCGCCAAGATCCAGGGGATCACGCTTTACATGCAGCCTGCGCAGGACATCACCATCGGCGCGCGGCTGAACAAGACCCAGTTTCAGTATACCTTGGACGACGCCGATCCCGGCGAGCTCAACCATTGGGCGGCGCTGTTCCTCGACAAGATCAAGGCCAGCCCGGGCATCACCGACGTCACCACCGATCAGCTCAATGCCGGGCCGATGCTCGACGTCACCATCAAGCGCGATGTCGCCTCGAGCTACGGCATCCTACCCTACACCATCGACAACACGCTCGACGACGCCTTCGGCCAGCGCATCGTTTCGACCATTTACACCACCCTGCAGCAGTACCATGTCATCCTGGAGGTGAACCCCAAGTTCCAGTACGGGCCCGAGGCGCTCAACAACATCTATATCAGGTCATCGAGCGGGCAGCAGGTGCCGCTATCGACGCTGGTCGACACCGTCGAGAAGACGTCGCCGCTCCTCATCAACCATCAGGGCCAGTTCCCGTCGGTGACGATCTCGTTCAATCTCGCGCCGGGGGTGGCGATCGGCCAGGCGGTGAGCGCCATCCAGCGCGTTCAGAAGGAACTGCTGCCGCCGCTCTCGCTGCAGACCAGCTTCCAGGGCAACGCACAGGCGTTCGGAGCGTCGCTGTCGAGCACGCCAATCCTGATCGCCGCGGCGCTCTTCGTCATCTACCTCATTCTCGGAGTGCTCTACGAAAGCGTGATCCACCCGATCACCATCATTTCGACCCTACCGTCGGCCGGCGTCGGCGCGCTGCTGCTGCTGATGGCCGTGCATATGGATTTGAGCGTGATTGCGATCGTCGGCATCATATTGCTCATCGGCATCGTCAAGAAGAACGGCATCATGCTGGTCGATTTTGCTCAGCATGTCGAACACAGCGAAGGCTTGACGGCGGAGGAGTCGATGTATCAGGCCTGCGTGCTGCGCTTTCGGCCTATCCTGATGACAACGATGGCGGCGCTGCTCGGCGCCGTGCCGATGATGGTGGGTACGGGGGTCGGCTCGGAGATCCGCCAGCCGCTCGGCTACACCATCGTCGGCGGCTTGGCTGTGTCGCAAATCCTCACGCTCTATACGACCCCGGTCGTTTACATCTACCTGAACCGGCTGCAGACCTGGATGTTCGGGGAAAAGAGGAAGCACGCGGCCTCCGGCGGCGCCGTGCCTGCGCCTGCGGAATGAATGACGAACAGCAGGGTTCTGGGTTTGTCGACGCGAACGAGCTCCGCTTCGGATCCGTCGCGTCGGCGGAACCGTCTTTGCGAGCGTAGCGAAGCAATTCAGCGATCGAGGTCTTGCCAGCAAGTCGCGAGTTGTTCCGTGGGCGCCTCAATCGGCAAACGCCTCGACCTCTGGATCGCCGCGCTTCGCTCGCGATGACGACAGCGTCATTGCGAGGAGCCTAGCGACGAAGCAATCCATTCCTCAGCTTGCATCGTCGGCGCAAATGGATTGCTTCGCTCCGCTCGTAATGACGGGACAGTTCGATCAAAATGCAAAATGCGCTAGAGACCGCGGGCTCTAATTCAGCTCCTCGAGAATCAGCACCTTCAGAGGGGCCGCCAGCAGCGTTTCGAATTCCTTCGCCATCGCCAGGAAATGTGGCGTCGTCAGGTGCTCGTCCAACGCCGCCCGACTTTTCCATCGCTCGACGAAGACGAAGCGCGAGGGCTGATCGAGGTCCTTGTGCGGGGTGTACAACCGGCATCCCGGCTCGCGCCGGGTGGGCCCTACGCAGGCGCGGATGGCTGCGGCGACGTCGGGCTCACGGCCCGGATTGGCTTCGGCGATCGCGACAACGCAGATGTCTTCGCTCATTGATGGGTATCCTTTCCCTTAGTAGGCGGCCTGAATGCGCATGGCGAGCGCCTGCGCAGTCTGGCCTATCTGCGCTCCGCTCGGGTTGAGCCGGTCGACGTCGATCCAGTCATAATCCAGCATCAGGCGGATATTGTCGTTGGGATACCAGTTGAGCCCGACCGAATAGACTTGTTGCTTGCCGCCATAGACGCCGCCGGTCACGGTTTCCGGCAATCCGGGCGTGGCGCGATCGTTGAGATCCGTCAGGCTGTATCGGCCGACGAGTTCGAACGCGCCCCACTGGTGCTGGCTGAGCGAAAACGGATGCGCGGGAATGGGGCTGTCGAACGCGGCGATCGACGGATTGTAAAGCCTCGGCTCTCCGGTCAGTGTCCACGACCCCTCGAGATAGCCGCCCGAGAAATTGAGTTGCTGGCTCTGGACGGCGGTGGTCTCGTCGCGATCGATGGCGATCTGAATGTACTCGCCCTGCAGAAGCAGGTTGCGCCAGCGCGCGCCGAATTCAGGTCCCCACTCATCGGCGTTACGCGCGCTGAGCGCGCCGGTGCTGATCAGGTCGCTGGAAGGGGGAGCCAGATGGAGCTCGGGCCAGTCTTGGAGGGTAACCGTTTGGCCGGTGGCGGATCTCTCCGGACGAAAGGAATCCGAGGCGGAGAATCCCAGATGCAGGTCAGCGTCAGGCGTCGCGATTGGTCGTCCCGCGACGCGAAAGGTGGCCCCGGTCTGCGCGAATGTGGCCTCGTTGTCTTCCTGCGCGCCGGCGGTCGGGCCGGTCAAATAGCTGGCGAGGAACCAATGGTCGCCCCAGGTCTTGCCGCCGAGCGAGGCGCGCGTTTGGCCGGCCGCGAGACCGCGGGCGATGTTGATGATGCTCGGCCGCTCCATGAACATGATGTCTTCGTCGCTCGTCGCATCGGACATGGTCAGAGAAGGACGATAGTAGCCGGCTGTCAGCAACGTGTCCTTGAAGCCCGTATAGTTGATGTTGGCTTCGTAGAGCGAGAAAATCCCGTCGGGCGAGCCGCCGAATTCGGGCGTGACTTTGACAAAGACGTCGCCGTCCTGGACTGTGATGGGAACGCGCGCGCGCCGCAGGTTGGCGTCCCAGACGGGGAGTTGTTGCGCGTCCGCCGGCCTGTTCCCGCTCTGGAAAGAGCCGCCCACATCATACCAGAACTGCAATCCGATCGAGGCCGAGAACTGGCCGTCGGCCGAGGTGAAGGTCGGGCGGCCATTTGGGAACGACAAGCCGCCGTATGGGGACGCAATTTGCTGCCCCGCCGAATTCGGCGCCGCGGCTCCGACCTGCGCCCGCCCAGAGGCCGCGCCTGGCGCCGTCGCGACCGAGGGATTGGGCCCGCTTGAGCGCACGACCGGGGCCGCCGTTCCCCCGCGCGCGGCGGCGCTTTGCTGGTCGCGCGCGGCGAGGGAGTGCTTCAGCGCCCTTACCTCGCCTTCGAGGGAGCGCATCTCGCGCTCATGGGCCGCCTGCAAGGCCTTGATCTGTTGCTCGAGCGCATCGAGGCGCGGATCAGCCGATTGTGCGTAGGCGTGGCCCGAAGAAATCGTTCCGGTTGCGAGAGCCGTCCCGGCGATGAGCGCCAGAGAGAGAACTTTTGAGAAGCGTGGTCGTCCAGAATAACGCAAACGCGCAAAATGACAAATTGTCGACGGCATTGCTGTTGGTCTCTCTTCTATCGAGCTATCCGGGCGCGCAGCTCAATTTGCACAATCGCGTGGTGGGGTAACGCTCGTCATCGACGAATATAACGATGGCGAAAGCTGTTAATCTTGATATTAGATCGGCCGTCAAGTGCGTAGAGACGGTTTTCTACCAGTCTGCCCGTTCGGTTATTCTAACGTAATCTTGTAGAATTTCGCGAATATCAGCATAGCTGCGAGAGGCGCAGCCAGGACGACCTTCGAACAGCTTGGTTTTGCATGCGCGGCCGGCCGAATTCTTGGAGTTCGGCGGAGGGTCGCTCGCCGGAGCTGCAGACGCGGCGCCCGATCCAGTCTTCGCAGATCTCGAACCGCGCGACCAATTGTGCGCTGGCGCTTATCGAAATGGACCTTCGTATTACGGCGGTAAACCTTGGTTTAGGGTGAGCGCTGTTCAGGCGCCGAGGGTTTGCGAGAGTTGGTCGTACTGGCCGACGCGGCGGACTCGCTCGCCCCGCATCGACACGTTGGAACAGCAATTTGAAGGTTCGGCCGTAGCCCGCCATGCTTAGACGCGCTAGGAATTGTGTCCATCTACTTTCGACAGGAGGCCCCCTTATGCATCGCCGTACGTTCCTCTTGTCCGCCGCCGCCTTGCCCCTGCTTTGCGCCGGCGCCTCAGCGCAGTCGAGCGGCGCCGTCAATGTTCTCTATGCCGGGTCGCTGGTGAACCTGATGGAGCGCGGGATCGGGCCGGCTTTCGACAAGACGGGCAATGGCGCTTTTCAGGGATTCGGCCAAGGGTCGAATGCGCTCGCCAACCAGATCAAAGGGCGGCTGCGGCACGGAGACGTGTTCATCAGCGCCACGCCGAACGTGAACAACGAGCTGATGGGCGAGGCGAACGGGAACTGGGTGAGTTGGTACGCCAACTTCGCGCAGTCGCCGCTGGTCATTGGCTACAATCCGTCGAGCCGCTTCGCCGAAGCGCTGAAGACCAAGCCATGGTACCAGGTGATGCAGGAACCGGGCATACGCATCGGACGCACGGACCCCAAACTCGACCCCAAGGGGCGACTGACGGTCGAGCTGTTCGAGCAGGCCTCGCGGCTCTACAAGCTGCCCGACCTTTCCCGGACGGTGCTCGGCGATGAGGAAAATCCTGCGCAAGTGTCTCCTGAAGAAACGCTGGTCGGGCGGCTACAGTCGGGGCAGCTTGACGTTGGATTTTTCTACGCGACCGAAACGACGGAATTGCATATCCCGTCAATTACGCTGCCGCCGGAGACGGCGCTGGGCGCGCACTACACGGTGACGGTGCTGAACAATGCCGCGAATGCAGCCGGGGCGGCGCGTTTCGTGTCGTTCCTGCTTGGCCCGGAGGGCGCACGGCTCTTGCACGAGCACGGGCTCGAGTTGGTGAAACCGAGCGTTACAGGGGACGCCTCGCGGATGCCGGCCTCGCTTCGCTCGGTGATTGAAGAGGCGAGATGAGGCGGCGAACGGCGCCCGCGCTGCCGTGGCTTGCGGGCCTGCTGTGCCTCTATATTGTGGCGCCGCTTATCGCGGGGCTATCCCAGCTGGGCCTCGCCGACTGGCGCGGGGTCGAGTGGACGAGCCTGGGGTGGGCCTGCGCTGTCTCGGTGATGAGCGCGACGCTTGCGACGGCGCTCGTCACAGTCACCGGCGTGCCGCTCGGGTTTCTGCTGGCGCGGGCGCCGGGGCGAGCCTTGGGGCTGATCGGGTTTGTGGTGCAACTGCCGCTGGCGCTGCCGCCGCTGGCCAGCGGTATCCTGCTGCTGTTCCTGCTCGGATATGCGAGCCCGATCGGGGCGTTGACCAACGGGGCGCTGACGGATTCGTTTGTCGGGATCGTGCTGGCCGAAGCGTTCGTGGCCGCGCCGTTTCTGGTCATCGCAGCGCGGTCGGCGTTTGCGCGGCAAGACCCGCTGCTGGAGGACGTGGCGGCGACACTCGGCCACCGGCCTTGGGGGGTGTTTCGGCTGGTGAGCTTGCCGCTGGCGGGGCGGGCGATCCTGGCGGGGGCGCTGCTGGCGTGGCTCCGGGCGTTTGGTGAGTTTGGGGCCACGGTGATGGTCGCCTATCACCCGTATTCGTTGCCGGTGTACACCTATGTCGCGTTCGGCGGCCAGGGGTTGCCGGCGATGCTGCCGGTGCTCCTGCCGACCCTGCTGGCGGCGCTTGCCGTGATGGGGGTGGCGAGCTTCGTCGGCGAGGCCAGTGTGAGACGCGGGCGGACGGCGCCCACGGCTGAGCCCGATTCCACGCGCAAGCCGCCGTCTCCCATCCCCTGTCGCCCTCCGCCAGCCGGACCGATTGAATTCGCGTTTCATCGGCAGCTTGAGGGATTTAGCCTGGATGTCGCCTGGCGTACCGGCGCCCGGCGGCTGGCGATTTTGGGGGCCTCGGGGTCCGGCAAGTCGATGACGTTGCGGGCGCTCGCGGGGGTCGACCGGGCCCACGAGGGCCGATTCGTGCTGGGCGGCCGCGATCTTTTCGCGCTGGAGCCTGAGCGGCGCGGCATCTCATACGTGCCGCAAAATTATGGGCTGTTTCCGCATCTGAGCGTGACGCAGCAATTGGGTTTTGCCGTCGACGCGGACGCCGCCCTCGCCGAGGACTGGATGGAGCGGCTTGGTCTGTCGCAATTGCGGCGCCGTCTGCCCGGCGAATTGTCGCTCGGCCAGCAGCAGCGTGTGGCGCTGGCGAGGGCGTTCAGCCGCCGGACCCCGTTGCTGCTGCTGGATGAGCCGTTCTCGGCGCTGGACGCGCCTCTACGGGCGCAACTGCGGCGTGAGTTGCGGGGGCTACAGGACGAGATCGACGCGACGACGATCCTGGTGACGCATGATCCGGAGGAGGCGTTTCTCCTCGCCGACGAGATCATGGTGCTGGAGAATGGCCGCGTGCTGCGGACAGGCAGCGTGGCGGAGGTCTATGCGCGGCCGGGGGACGACGTGGCGGCGCGCCTGCTGGGCGCCGATAACGCCGCCTATGGGCTCATGGTGGAAGGGAACCGCATCGAGATTGGAGCGAGAGTCCGGCTGGAGATCGCGGGGGCTGGGCTGCCCGCGGGGATGGCGGTCGGCTGGTCGGTTCGGGCGGAAAACGTGCGGCTCGGGCGTGACGGGCGGTATGACGCAATCGTTCTGGATATCGCGCTCCGACCGGGGCAATGCGTCGTCGATCTGCAGCTCGGTCAGTGTCGCGTGCGGGCCGCGGCAAGCCCGGGAGCAGGCGTCGGCCTTGGGCCCTGCCGGGTCGACATCGATCCGGAGGCCATCCAGGTCTGGCCGGCGCCCGCAATCTTGCCGGAAGTGACGCGCCCAACCGCAGAGCTGGACGGAGACGATCCGACGCCCAAGCTAATTCCGATCGCCGCCGCTTCGCCCCGCGCCCGCGCGCCAAGATAGCGCGCCGGGAAACAGCGGGGCGAAACGGCTTGGCGCCGGGCGCGGAACGCCGATCCGTAACCGGCGGCGGCTATTTCGCCGGCTGAGCCAGGCGGACAATCTCGTCCCACGTCGGACAGGTGCGCTTCTCGATCGGCACATCGTACGGTTGATAGTTCGACTTCTCGACGACGGTGGGCGGCAGAACGACTTCGTGCACGATCGGTTCGTTGCGCAACGCGCGCAGAGCAATCGTTGTGCCGATGCAACCCTGGACGAAGCCATTAAAGTCGCCGGAGGCGAGCATCTTGCCGGCCTTGATGGCGTCGACGGCTTCCTGGCTTGCGGCGACGCCGGTGACCAGCGCTTGCCGTTCGGCGCCCTCGAGCGCTTCCATGACGCCAGTGGCCATCGCGTCATTGGCGGCGAGCACGCCGTCAATCTGCGGGTACGACTGAATGAGGTTCTCCATCACCTGAAGCGCCTGCAGGCGTTGATAATTGGCCGGCTGGCTCGTCAACAACTTGACGTTGGGGAATTCCTTCAAAGCGTCGTTGAAGCCCCGGACTCGCTCGACGTTGGTCGACGAGCCTTTCACGCCTTCGAGGATGACGACATCGCCTTTGCCGCCCATCGTCTTGAACATGAACCTCGCCGTCTCGAGGCCGAGGCGATAATCATCAGCGCCGACAAACGCCAGGAACTTGCCGCTGGCGCTTCGGTCCGTAATGTTGACGACCGGAATATTGGCTTTGTTGATTTCCGCGACGCCGGGCGCCACCGCCTTGTAATCGACCGGAATAAAGACGATCGCATTCGGCCGCTTGGTGACGACGTCCTCGATCTGACTGAGCTGTTCGGCGATCGAGTTCTGGTTGCGTGGGGATATAGTTGGTGATCTTGGCGTTCATCGCCTTGGCGGCGGCCGCGGCGCCCACCCGGACTGCCTGAAAGTAAGGATTGGTCTGGTTCTTCGTGAAGACCGCGATCGTTTCGCCGTCGGCCAGCGCGCTGCCCGCCATGAGCATCGCCGGAATCATCACACCAAATGTTTTGAAGCCGATCACCGTTTTCCTCCCCTTTGCTTGCCCGTCGTTTCGACGGCTTCGTTTCGCTCGCGGTCGCTCGCTCGGCGCCGCTCTCGTTCCTATCCTGCGCGACCCCTAATGGCTGTCCGCGGACCCGTCGGCGCCGGCTCGAAAGATCTTGCCCGGATTCATGATGTTGTGCGGATCGAGCGCCCGTTTCACCGTGTGCATGATGTCGACGGCTTCTCCAAGTTCGCGTTCGACGAACTGGATTTTGCCGCTGCCGACGCCATGCTCGCCGGTGCAAGTGCCCTCGAGCGCGATCGCGCGTTCGACCAGACGGCTGTGGAAGGCGCGCGCCCGATCCTGTTCGGATTGATCGTTGGGATCGACCAGAATGAGCAGATGAAAATTGCCGTCGCCGACGTGGCCCACGACGGGCGCGATGAGCTCGCTCCGCTTGAGATCCTCTGCGGTGAGCATGAGGCATTCGGTAAGCCTCGAGATCGGCACGCAGACGTCGGTCGCTATGGCGCTCGCGCCCGGCCTGAGGCTTAGCGCGGCATAGAGCGTATTGTCGCGCGCACGCCACAATCGGCTGCGCTCTTCCGGCGTCGCGGCCCACTCGAATCCGAGGCCGCCCAGATCGGTTGCGATCGACTGCGCGGTCTCCGCCTGTTCCGCCACGCCGGCCTTGCTGCCGTGGAATTCGAAGAACAGCGTCGGCGCCGTCCGATGGTCCAATTTCGCGTGAGCGTTGACGCCTTGCATCATGACCGCGTCGAGAAGCTCGACGCGGGCGACCGGAACGCCCGCTTGAATGACGCCGATCGCCGTGTCCACCGCCGCCTTCAGGCTTGGAAAGGCGCAGACTGCGGACGAGATCGCGACCGGCTGGGGGTGGAGCTTCAGCGTGATTTCGGTGATCACGCCGAGCGTGCCTTCGGCGCCAACGAACAGCCTCGTCAGGTCATAGCCGGCCGACGACTTGCGGGCGCGAGTTCCGGTTCGAATCAATCGCCCGTCGGCGAGTACGACCTCGAGCGACAGCACGTTGTCCTTCATCGTGCCGTAGCGGACGGCCATCGTGCCCGAGGCCCGCGTCGAAGTCATGCCGCCAATCGATGCGTCGGCGCCCGGGTCGATCGGGAAGAACAGGCCGCTCGCGCGTAGCTCGGCATTGAGCTGCTTGCGCGTGATGCCCGGTTGAATCCGCACGTCCATGTCCTCGGCGTTGATGGCGATCACGCGGTTCATCTGCGTCATGTCGAGGCAAACGCCGCCATGCGGAGCCGTGGCGTTGCCTTCGAGGGAGGTGCCAGCGCCAAACGGCACGATGGGCGTGCCGGTCTCCGCGCAAATGCGAACGATCTGTTGCACCTCCTCGGCGCTGTGCGGAAACACGACGGCGTCCGGCGGCTCGGGCACGTGAAAGACTTCGCTGCGGCCGTGCGCCTCGATGACGGGCGCCGCGCGCGTCACGCGATCTCCAACCACCGGGGTAAGGCGCGCGATGAGGTCGCCAATTCGTTCATCCTTGGTCATTTGCATTTCTTCCCTGATTGACCGTCTGCGGGTCGCGCGCCGCGCCTGCTCGTTCGATTGCCGCTCAGGACGGCGACGCCTGCTTTCTGGACGACGCACGCTGCGACGACATCGTCAGCAGAGCGAAGCAGATCAGACCCAACGGTCCTCCGGCGCCTCCCATGGATTTCTCCTCAATCGCCGTTCTTATAGTGTAAAAAAGTGGTCCGCGCACAACAAACGCGGCGGCGCAATTCGTCGGCTCCGACGCCGGCGCAACATGGCACACTGGCGCCCATGTCAATTACATCGCTACTTGGATGGCTCCCATATGCGCGGGAATATGGCTTAGGCGGCGGACAACGTCGCCAATGCCCTTGCGCCGGACCGGAACTAACCGGATCGAGCCCCGATTGACGCCTGCATGTGATAGATCAACTGGGCGCGGCCATAGACGAAGCGTCCCTTGCTAGAGGGCAGGTCGGCGCATGACCGCCGCGCCGAACGCCCTGCCGCTTGCAGACCAAGGAGGTTCATGCATGCGCGTCAGCCTAAGCTTCGCGCTGATTCTCCTGGCGTCCGGCCTCGCGGCGGCCGAGCCGCCGCTGTCGATCGAGCGGCTCCTGTCCGAGGGGTGGGAGATCGCCGGATATGCGAGCGGTTACGACAAACCGCACATCGCTGATCCTGTTCCGTCACACGGGGACAAACGCGCTGGTTCAGTGTGGGATCCTCTATGACGTCACGAGAACTCCGCGCACGGTCGTCAACTGCTATGAGTTGCGCTGACGCCGGCCGCGCGCGGGTCTCGTCCCCGTCTTCTCCGGCGCGTGGCTATTAGCGAATCGGACCACTCAGGTCGCCGCGCGCCAAGTCGCCTCTGATCGGGAAGCTGCGCCCGGTTCGGCGTGCCGCGCCGCCCATCTGTCCCGCCCCAGAGAAGAATGGCCTTGCTCCCCGTCTTCTCAGCGGTTGAGGTTGACGCGCGACGCTGTCGCAATCATCAAGCCGCGTTCCTTCACCTCAATGTGAGCGGCGCAGGCTATAGGCGCCCGCGACAAATTCCCTTGCATCGTCCAGACCGCCGCAACGTGCTTGCGCCTTGCGCGTGCGGCCCGCCCGATCCTTCACTTGGAGCGAAATATGACTGTCGACTACACGATCTACGAGCTCGGCGATTTCCGCCTGCAGCGCGGGGCGACGCTCCGCGACGGCAAGCTCGCCTACAAGACGTTCGGCGCCCTGAATGCGGACAAGAGCAACGCGATCGTCTATCCCACCTGTTATGCCGGTGTGCACACCGACAACGAGTGGCTGATCGGCGAAGGCATGGGTCTCGACCCGAGCCAATACTTCATCATCATCCCGAACATGCTGGGCAACGGTCTTTCGTCGTCGCCGAGCAACACGCCCGAGCCCTACAATAAGGCGCGCTTCCCTGAGGTGACGGCGTATGACAACGTGCGGGCGCAACACAAGCTGGTGACCGACCACTTCGGCGTCAAGCATCTGCGAATGGTGCTCGGCTGGTCGATGGCTGCGCTGCAGACGTTCCACTGGGGCGCCCTGTATCCCGACATGATGGACCTTCTGCTGCCATTCTGTGGCTCGGCGAAATGCTCGCGCCACAACTTCGTCTTCCTCGAGGGCGTCAAGGCGGCCCTGACTGCGGACGGCGCCTTCAAGGACGGATGGTACGACGAGAAGCCGAGCCGCGGACTACGGGCGGCCGCGCGCGTCTACGCGGGCTGGGGTTTTTCGCAGGCGTTCTATCGCCAGAAGCTCGATCTCGAACGCCTTCGCTATTCGTCGCTGGAGGACTTCCTGATCCGCTTCTGGGAGGGCCCCTTCCTGACCAAGGACGCGAACGACCTGCTGGCCATGTTGTGGACCTGGCAGAACGGCGACATCAGCGACAACGAGATCTACAAGGGCGACTTCGACAAGGCGCTCGGAGCTATCAAGGCGAAGACCTACGTCATGCCCGGTCAGACCGACCTCTACTTCCCGCCCGAGGACAGCCAGTACGAAGTGGCGCATATGCCGAATGCGAAACTGATCCAGATTCCCTCCGTCTGGGGTCACTTCGCCGGCGGACCTGGCACGAATCCTGATGACGTCGCGTTCGTTGTCGCCAAGGTCAGGGAGCTCCTTGCTTCGTAGTCCACCCCTCCGCTCGCCTCGATCCATTTCGGGGTGAGCGTGCGCCAGGGGACGAACAGGAAACGACAAAACGTCGATAAAACGCCAGGGTAGACGCGCTAAAGCGGCGTCCTTACGATGATCCAAGCGGGCAAAATTTGTGGGAGACTCCAACGTGATAAAGTTCAGTGGACCGGTCGTCTCGTCGGCCCACCTCGCGGCCGGCGCCATGCCAGCCCTGTCAGAATTCGAGTTCGGCGCCATCATGCTATCGCACGCGTTCGAGCGCTGGATGGTGCGTTGCATGAGCGCTGCGGGCGTCCGGGATCTTTCGCCGGTCGACGTGCTTGTCCTGCACACCGTGTTCCACCGCGACCGGCCGAAACGCATGGCCGACATTTGCCTTGTTCTCAACATCGAGGACACGCATGTGGTGACCTACGCAATCAAGAAGCTCACGCGGCTTAAACTCGTGTCCAGCCAGCGACACGGCAAAGAGAAGCTCATCTCGATTACCCAAACCGGCGCGGACGCCTGCCAACGTTATCACGAGTTTCGCGAAGCGCTTCTGGTGCGGTCGGTCGCGACCTTGGGTCTCGATCAACAGGCGCTTACGAAGATCGCGACGCAGATGCGGGTGTTGTCCGGCCATTACGACCAGGCCGCGCGCGCCGCAGCCTCGCTCTGATTGCCGAAAAATTGGGCCAAGGCGCCGGCAAAGGCGGCAAGCGCGCCTAGCGATTGTTTCTTGACGATTTACCGACGTTTTGCAAATGATGCGAGGCATGACGCCGCCAGGCGCGACCGGTCAGACACGTTTGATCGGGTCGCGGCGAAGGCGCCGAAACGATCGAGGCCGCTTATGCGGCCGGGAGGGCAATTGTGGTTCTACGTCGACTTGCCTTGTCACTCGCGCTCACGACGAGCGCCCTGGCCGCAACGGCCCATACCGGCGCTGAGGCGGCGGGCACGCTCGTCTGGGGCATGCCGGCCGAAACCGACTCGCTCGACCCTCACGCGACGGGCGGCTGGAGCACGTACCAGGTCACCTACCAGATTTTCGAAGGGCTGGTGAAGGAGGACCTGACGAAAGCCGACGAGCCGACGCCGCCGATTGTCCCGGCGCTGGCCAAGTCCTGGGAGATTTCCGACGACGGACTCACCTACACCTTTCATTTGCGTGAGGGCGTGAAGTTCCACGACGGCACGCCGTTCGACGCCGCCGCCGTCAAGTTCAATTTCGACCGGTTCTGGAACGAAAGCTCGCCGGACTTCTACAAGAAGGCCAAGGCGTTCGTGATCGCCTACACCAAGTCGATCAAGAGCGTCGACGTGGTCGACCCGATGACGGTCAAGATCACCCTCACGGCCCCCAATTATCAATGGCTCCGCCAGGGTCTGCAGAGCTACGGCCAGCCGCTGATGATCAGCCCGGCTTCGGTGAAGAAGTACGGCAACGAGGGCGTCGCCCTGCATCCGATCGGCACCGGGCCGTTCAAGTTCGTCGAGCGCGATCAGGGCGTGAAGACCGTGCTCGAACGCAACGACGACTATTGGGGCCCCAAGGCCAAGCTCGACCGGGTGATCTTCCGTCCGTTGCAGGATCCGGCGACGCGCGTGAACGCGCTCGAAGACGGCGAAGTGCAGATGATCACGACGCCGCCGTGGGACGAGATCGGCCGTCTGACGGGCGAGGGCTTCAAGCTCTCGACCAATAAGAACGCGCCGTACATCAACTACATCCACCTGAACTTCAAAAACCCTGCGTTGCAGGACGTCCGGGTGCGCAAAGCCATCAACATGGCGATCGACCGCGCGGGGATCACCAAGGACATCATGCACGACACGGGCCGCCCGGAATACGGGATGCTGTCGCCGGGCACCGACGCTTACGATCCCAACTTCAAGATGTATGGCTATGACCCGGAAGGGGCCAAGAAGCTGCTTGCCGAAGCCGGCGTCAAGGACTTGAAGCTCGTCTTCGAACTGCCCCAATACGGCACCGGCGAACTCGTCGAGACCTGGATCCAGCGCGATCTCAAGAAAGTCGGCATCGACGTCGAACTGCGCAAATACGAGTGGGTGACCTATCTCGGCAAATGGGCCGCCGGCATGTCGCCCGACGTGGCGATGAACGAAATCGGCTGGGGCATGTCGACGCCAGCCTGGACGGGCGTCGTCACGCGTTGCGACGCGGCGCCCCCCGGCGGCATCAATTCCGGCTATTATTGCAACAAGGAAGTCGATAAGCTGCTCGATCAGGCGATCGCCACGCGCGATCCGGTCGCCGCGAAGGCCATCTACCAAAAGGTCAATCACATCGTCATGGACGACGCCGCCTACGTGCCGCTCGACGACGACCTCGAGCCGGTCCTGCTGTCGCCCAAAGTAAAGGGCTTCGTGAACCCGCCGGAAGATTGGTTCGACCTGTCGACCGTTTCGGTCGAATAAGACCGGAGCGGTCGAGTCTTGGCGACTTTCATCCTACGACGGATCATCGGCGTTGTTCCGGTGATCTGCGGCGTGTCGATCGTGATCTTTCTCCTGGTGCATCTCGCGCCAGGAGACGCCGCGACCGCGTTGCTCGGGCCGCAGGCGAGCGAGGCCGCCAAGCAGGAGCTGCGGCACACGCTCGGCCTCGATCAGTCGTTGCCGGTTCAGTACTTGGCGTGGCTGGCCCGCACGCTCCGCGGAGACTTCGGGATTTCGGTCGCTACGCACCTACCGGTCTTCACCCTTGTGCTGCCCCGTTTTGAAAACACGCTCATTCTCACCTTTGGCAGCCTGCTCATCGCAATCGTCTTCGGCTACGTCATAGGCCTCTTCTCGGCTCTGCGCGCCAATTCGCTGTTCGACCGCCTCATCATGTCCGTCACACTGCTCGCCGGCAGCGCGCCGCCGTTCTGGCTCGGACTGATCCTCGTGCTGCTGTTCGCGATCCAATTGCGTTGGCTGCCTGTCTCGGGGATGGAGGACGTCACCGGGAACGGCGGCGTCGTGGACGTGCTGCGCCATCTCGTCTTGCCTGCGGTCACCACGGCGTTGGGGCCTGCCGCGGTCATCACTCGTATCGTCCGCACGAGCCTCATCGAGGCGCTCGGCAGGCCGCACGTGCGCGTGGCCCGAGCCAAGGGACTGAAGCGAAGCGAGCTCCTGCGGCGGCATGTCATCCTCAATGCGCTGCCGCCGGTGATCACGATCACCGGCCTGCAACTCGGCTATCTGCTTGGCGGCGCGTTGCTGACCGAGGTGGTGTTCGCATGGCCGGGTCTCGGCTCGCTGCTCTACGACAGCATCACGGCGCGCGACCTGCCGGTGATCCAGGCCACCACGCTGGCGATCGGGCTGGCCTTCGTGCTGGCCAATATCGTCGTCGACCTGATCAACGCGAAGCTCGATCCGAGGCTACGGGAAGCATGAGCGGCGCCAATTCCTCCGCCGGTGTCGTCGAGGCCGCGGCCGCAGCGCCAGGCTCAAGCGGCGCCCGTTTCTGGCGACTGAAATCCTTCGCGCGCAACCGCGCCGCGCTGATTTCGGCGCTGGTCCTCGTTGGCGTTGTCGGCGCCGTGACGTTCGGCCCGCTCATCGGCGGCTTCAATCCTAATGATGCGGACAATCTCGCCCGCTACGCTCCCATGGGCGCCCCCGGCCATCTGCTCGGCACAGATCAGCAGGGCCGAGACATGCTGGCCCGCCTGCTGTTCGGCGGACGCGTGTCGCTCCTCGTCGGCGCTGCGCCGACGCTTATTGCCGGGGTGATCGGCACGGCGCTCGGTCTTCTCGCCGGATACCTCCGCGGCGTTGTCGACCAAATCATCATGCGTTGCCTCGATGTCGTGTTCGCCTTTCCCATGGTGCTGCTCGCGATCGCCATCGCGGGCGCGATGCAGCCGGGCGTGCTTACGGAAATCATCGCCATCACCGTGATCCTGGTGCCATACTTCGCCCGGCTGGCGCGGACGGCGACCGAGGGCGTCGTGCCGATGCCCTTTGTCGAGGCTGCCCGCGCCGCCGGCGGAACCTCGTCGGCGATCATGTTGCGCTACGTTCTCCCCGCCGTCTTCAGCCCGGTGATCGTGTACGCCACCACGCTGATCGGCCTGATGATCGTCGTCGGCTCCGGCCTGAGCTTTCTCGGGCTCGGCGTGCAGCCGCCGACGGCGGACTGGGGCGCCATGGTCGCCGAGGGCCGTGTCGTTCTGCGCCGGGCTTCGCATGTCACCATCATTCCCGGAGTTGCGATCCTGATCGTGTCGCTGGCGTTCAATTTCCTCGGCGACGGCATTCGCGACGCCCTTGATCCCAGGACGATCCGTCGATGAGCGAGGACGCGGACGCCGGACTGATCGCCGAGAACCTTCGCACCCGGTTTGGAACGGACCGGGCTGGCGCAACGGTGGTCGATGGGGTCAGCTTCGCGCTGCGGCCGGGCCGTACGGTCGCGCTGGTGGGAGAGTCCGGCTGCGGCAAGTCGGCGACGGCCCTCTCGCTCATGCGGCTGATCGAGCCGCCCGGACGCATTCTGTCGGGCAGGGTGCTCCTCGACGGGCGCGACCTCCTCGCCATGAGCGAGCGAGAGATGGAGGGAGTGCGCGGCGCCAAGATCGGGATGATCTTCCAGGATCCGCTGACCTCGCTCAATCCGGCTCTGACCATTGGCTGGCAGATCTCCGAGACGATCCTCGCGCACCAGCCCATCTCGCGCGCTGTTGCGGAGCAGAAAGCTATCGAACTCCTCCGACACGTCGGAGTGAACGACGCCGAGCGTCGCGCCCACGATTACCCCCATCATTTCAGCGGCGGCATGCGCCAGCGCGTCCTGATCGCGGCGGCGATAAGTTGCCGGCCCAAGGTCATCATCGCGGACGAACCCACGACCGCGCTCGACGTCACGGTCCAGGCAAAAATCCTTCGCCTGCTGCGCGATCTTCAGCAGGAGATGGATGCGTCCATGCTGCTCATCACGCATGACCTCGGCGTCGTCGCCGCCATGGCGGACGAGGTGATGGTCATGTACGCGGGCCGCATCGTGGAGCATGCGGACGTGGACACATTGTTCCACAATCCCAGGCATCCCTACACGAAAGCGCTGCTCGCCTGCGCGACCGGGATCGAGGACGACCGCAGCGTACCGCTCGAGCCGATCGGCGGCAGCGCGCCAGACCTCCGTCGTCCCCCGCTCGGATGCCGGTTTGCGCCGCGTTGCGGCGCGGTTCAGGATATTTGCCGCACGCAGGACCAGTCGCTGCGCGCCGTGGCCGGCGGGCATGAGGTTGCCTGTGTCGCTGTCGAACAGGAACGGGCCGATGCCTGAGCCTCTGCTGCAAGTCGAAAAGATCGTGAAGTCGTTCGCCGGTCGGGGATCGGGCGGAGCGCGCGTCAAAGCCGTGTCGGATGTCGGCTTCACACTCCAGCGCGGCGAAACGCTCGGGCTCGTGGGCGAGAGCGGCTGCGGCAAGTCCACCTTGTCGCGCCTCATCCTTTCGCTGCTCGCCCCCGATTCCGGGCAGGTCCGCATCGAAGGGGTGGATTTCACGCGCGCGCACGATCGGCAGAAGCGGGAGCTACGGCGCCGCATTCAGATCGTCTTCCAGGATGCGTTGTCTTCGCTCAATCCCCGCATGACGGTCGGCGCCAACATCGCCGAACCGATGCGATTGCAAGGGATCGGCACGGCCGCGAGCCGCCGGGCCGAGGCGCGCCGTCTGCTCGGTCTCGTCGGGCTGCGCGACGAACATGAAGAGCGCTACCCCCACGAATTCTCCGGCGGCCAGTGTCAACGCATCGCCATCGCACGCGCCCTCATCCTCAAACCAGACATCATCGTCTTCGACGAAGCCGTTTCGGCACTCGATGTGTCGATCCGCGCGCAGATCCTGCGGCTGATCCAGGACATCCAGCAGCAGTTCGGGCTGTCGTATATTTTTGTGTCGCACGACCTCGGGGTCATCAAACGGATCTGCGATCGCGTCGCGGTCATGTATCTCGGGCAGATCGTCGAGATCGGGCCGGCCGATGTCGTCTGCCGCAGCCCGCGCCACCCCTATACCGAGGCTCTGCTGCGGGCGATCCCGATCGCCGATCCCAGGCGGATGCGGGTCGAAAACCTCGGCCTGATCGAAGGCGACACGGGCGGGGCCAGCAAGCCGGACGCTTGCCCCTTCGAACCACGCTGCCCGAAGCGCTTCGCTCCCTGCGGTAAGAATCGTCCCGCGCTGACCGACGTCGCGTCGGGCCATAAAGCGGCCTGTTATCTCAACAGCTCCGAATCAGAAGGTGGAACTCCATGAGCGCGTCGCCAAAAATCGTCGTAACGGGATTCGAGCCCTTCGCCCACGGCACCGAAAACCCGACATTGGATGTGCTCGCGCAGCTCCGCGCCGCGAACGACATCGAGGGCGATCTCACCACATTGCAGCTTCCCGTCGAGTTCGGCGCGGCTTACCGCCATCACCAGCGCCAAGCTTGACGAACTCAAGCCCGACATCTGGATCAGCCTCGGCCTTGCGGCCGGGCTCGCCGTCGTGGCGGTCGAGCGGATCGCGGCCAATGTCATGGATTTCGTGATCCCGGACAATGTTGGCGTTCAGTACGGCGGTGAGCCCGTGTTTGCGGACGGTCCCGCCGCGCATCTGGCGACGCTGCCGGTCAAAAGCATCGCATCGGCGCTGCGCGCGAACGGCATTCCCGCCAAGATCTCGAACTCGCCGTCGACCTATCTTTGCAACCAGATGATGTACACGGTGCTGCATCTGATCGCCGAGAAGGGGCTTCGCACGCGCGCCGGGTTCATCCATGTTCCCGCTCACCCGTCCTATGTCGCCAAGCAGTCGTACCCGTTCGTGGAAATGCCCTCGATGAGCGTCGACCTCGTGACGGCGGCGGTAAAGAAGGCGATCGCTACGACGGCGGCCGTCGTTGAGGACCACCGGGAGCCAGCGTTCAACTATTGAAACGAAGCGAGGGCGAGGGAACATCGAGCGGCACGCACGCTCGACGTTCCCAGCAGGCCTTGACTTGCCGAACAGGCGCGAGTCAGGGACTGCCCGGCGCCAAAGCCGAGTTCAGGCACGCAAGCAGGTCGTCTTGCGAAAAGGGCTTGATCAGGAAGCCCTTGGCGCCGCCTCGGACAGCCCGGCTCTGAATGATCGGATCGGGATGTGCGGTGATGAAGACGACGGGAATGGGATCGCCCGCCGCGATTAACCGGGAGTGCAGCTCGAGACCGGTCATGACGGGCATCTGAACGTCGGCGATCAGGCAGGCGGTGTTCTCCCGCCGATCGGAGCTGAGAAAAAGCGCGGCGCTCTCGAAATCGGCGACCGTGTAGCCGAACGAACTCAGCAACGCCGTCAAAGCCTGACGCATAGAGTCATCGTCGTCGACGATAGCGATGAGAGTTCTTTGCGCCAATGCGTACGATCCTAGTTTGCGACAGCAACACTCGTCGCCGGCCGACTTCCAACGCCAATATAGCGCATCGCCACAGCAAGTGTGCAGGGAATGAAGGTTTTGTGATTATACCAAGGTATATATCTCCTTCGGCCTTCGGTCATGTTCGGGAGAAACGAAAGGTAAGTTTACCTAACGCTAGCGCCTTTGTCGTTCATGAATACTCTGTGATCCCCAGCGGGACGCCAAAAAAGAAAGAGATCGCGGCCCGCCGCGGCGGTGCTAACGTTCACTGTGTGATCTTTAGTTTGTCCATCATCCTTGCCAAATCCGGCAAAGAAGTCGCTTTCATCTTTCGCATTGCTTGGCCGCGGTGAACCTTGACCGTGATTTCGCTGATGCCGAGTTCTCCGGCGATCTGCTTGTTAAGCCGCCCGGCGACGACCCGCACCAACACCTCACGCTCCCGCGACGTCAGACGGTCAAAGCGCGCGCGCAGAGAGGTGATATGTTGGTCGTCTTCGAGCCGCGCGCGATCCTTGGAGATGCCGATTTGGATCGCATCGAGGAGGTCCTGATCTCTGAACGGCTTGGTCAGAAACTCGATCGCGCCCCCTTTCATCGCCTGGACAGACATCGGGATGTCGCCGTGACCGGTGATGAAAACGATCGGCACGCTCATGCTGTTGGCCACCAGCTCCCGCTGAAGCTCCAGCCCGCTTTGTCCGGGAAGCCGCACGTCGAGAACGAGGCAGCAGGGACCCTCCGGCCGCCCTGACCGCCGGAACTCGTCCACCGACCCTAAGACGAGCGCCTGAAAGCCGACCGAACGGATAAGGCTGCTGATGGATTCCCTGATTCCGGCGTCATCGTCGATGACGACAACGACTGGCTGGCTGGTCGGCGCAGTCGGCATTAGAGGCGAACTCCACCCGCGGTTAATCTGAGTGTAGGACCCCGATCCGCCGCTGACAAGATTGAGTTCTTCGACCGGACCGGCGCCGATGCGCTATTGTCGGCGAGACTTGCCGCCGGACAGCCCCTAAAACCTCGGTATAGGGGCCCTCATCCCAATGGGCGCCTCGTTCATTCTAGAGGGCAATTTCCAAATCGCTCGCCAGGTTGCACTGTGAACCTGCCTCTCGAGGTCGGTTCTCCCCGCCCCCCAAACACCGACCTCAGATTGGGCCTCTCCCAGGTGAACCTCCCCACCTGGGAGGGGCCATTTTGCAAACCCCTTCCTCTCGAGATGCTCCGACCCCGGTCAGCGATGACTGGGGAGCGCGCGCGAGCGCTTCGCCATGGCGTCGACGCCAAGACCCGACTGGCGGCCGTCATGCCAGCGGCCTTGGGCGCAGGTGTCCGGAAGCGCCTCCGCGGGGGAGGCGACGGCGCGCGTCAGTCTCAGCGCAGATTGTTGTGAAGGGCTCTGGCGCCAGGGGAATCGGCGCTCTCGCGGCTGTCATGCCCGCGGAAACAGGCCGTCCGGTAGGGGATGCGATCGACCGGAACGAGCGGCGAATAGGCGATCGGCTGAGCGATCAGGATAGATGGTTCGTGAACGAAGGCGGGGGACTTGCGAAGTCGTCCCTCGTCATCCGACTTACATGACGCTTCCAGGGTTGGGCGCGGGCGCGAACGCGTCGAACAACAAAGTGACGGTGATCTGGGACAGCATCATTCTCCTCGCGACGATACCTTTGATCCGGGCCGCCAGCGCGTCGGCAACACCCTTCCCGCGAAGAGACGAATTTCGATCGGCCGACCTGTCGGTGCTGACGCTGCAGAATACCCACCCGCCGCGATGGCCGGCCGTCACCACGATGGGGCCTGCTTCCATCGAGCCGGATGGGCGACAGGCGTTGTCGATCAGCTCGGCGACGATGAAGGTCGCGTGCCGGCACTGGTCGGATTGTATCTGGATGGGTTTGCCTTCGATCGAGGCAAACTTGACGCTGTCAGGTCGTCCGCGGCCCGCGGCTATCGCTTGGCACAAGCGCGAGATCGAGATCGCGAAGTCCGCCGCGCCGTCGGCCTCCGTGGCCAAACCACTATGGCCCTCGTCGTTGGCGTGCGGCGTCTCTGCGATGTCCTGAAACACGAATTTGACGTCCGGAATGGATGAGCCCGCCGCGATATGGGGGACTGCGCAAGACGACTCGTTTCGAACCCTGTGCAACGCTGCTGTCATGACACCAACCCTCCGAGAAAGGCCTGCGGTACGCAGAAGTGTAGCAGCATCGGTGGCCGGCGATCATTGTGCAGCGGTCGTAGCTGGATTGGCTCTTCAGAAGACGCCATTGAACCTTGGCATGAAGGTTCGCTCCTCGCGCCCAAGGGCGGGGAGGGCGAAGACCTTCTCGTCTCGGCGCAGTCGATGAACGTTTGCCAGCGCATCGCCAGCCGTCATGGCCGGGCCTGTCCCAGCCTGTCCCGGGCCATCCCTAGGCGATTGCGGAGCAATCGTCCGCCCCCTAGGCGATTGCGGAGCAATCGTCCGCCCCCTAGGCGATTGCGGAGCAATCGTCCGCCCCCTAGGCGATTGCGGAGCAATCGTCCGCCCCCTAGTGCCTCGCGTCATTGCGTTTGCGGGGACTTTCTGAATCCATGCCGTCGCGAGGCGGCGATGGAGATGATTCGTGGCGGCGAAAGAGATTATCGTCAAGAAATATGTGGTGAATTTGAGCCGGGAGGAACGGGGCCGAACTCGAGGAGTTTATCCGCAAGGGCAAGCGTCCGGCCCAACTGCTCACGAGAGCGCGCATTCTGCTGAAAGCCGATATTTCGGAAGCCGGCGAGGGGTGGAGCGACAGCCGGATCGCTGAAGCGCTGGATACGAGCGTCGCCACTATCGAGCGGACGAGGCGGCAACTCGTCGAGGAAGGTTTCGAGGCGGTTCTGAACCGCAAGTACAATCCCAAATCGGCTCGGCCACGAATATTCGATGGCGCGGCGGAAGCGAAATTGATCGCGCTGACCTGCGGGCCGGCGCCGGCGGGCCACGCCAAATGGAGCCTGCGTCTGCTGGAACAGAAAGTCGTGGAACTGCATATCGTCGACAGCGCCAGCGACAACACGATCGGGCGGACTCTCAAAAAAACATTCTCCAGCCGCATCTCAAGCAGCAATGGGTGATCGCGCCCGAAGCCAGCGCGGCCTTCGTGGCCAGCATGGAAGATGTGCTGGAGGTCTACCAAAGGCCGCGCGATCCCGAGCGCCCCGTCGTATGTCTCGACGAAACCTCGAAGCAGTTGATCGTCGAAACGCGCGCGCCAATCCCCGCCAAACCGGGAAAACCCGCGCGGCACGATTACGAATACGAACGCAATGGCGTGGCCAATCTGTTCATGATGTTCGCGCCGCTGGAAGGCTGGCGGCACGTCAAAGTCACCGACCGTCACGCGGCCGTCGATTATGCCCAGGCGCTCAAGGACCTGTCCGACACGCATTTCCCCGACGCGGCCAAGATCGTGCTGGTGCAGGACAATCTCAGCACCCACACGACTGCGTCGCTCTATGCGGCCTTCCCCGCCGCCGAAGCGCGTCGCCTCGTCGAGCGGTTTGAATGGCATTACACGCCTAAGCACGGAAGCTGGCTCGACATGGCCGAGTCCGAACTCGGCGTCCTTTCAACCCAGTGTCTGGATCGACGTATTCCCGACAAGCAGACATTGACAACGGAAGTCGCCGCTTGGCAGGAGAACCGAAACAAACATCACGCGAGGGCGGACTGGCAATTCACAACAGCCGACGCCCGCGTTCGCCTCAAAAGGCTATACCCTCACTTCGAATGACTCGCGCCCCTAGGCGATTGCGGAGCAATCGTCCGCGAGGCGCCGGCCCCGCAACTTTCAACGTTGCATGCATCGCGGCGCGAGCCCAGGCATGGCGCCAATCGAGCAATCAAGGTTTCGCGGCGGCTTGTCGCTCCCTCGGTCGGAAGGGAGAGGCTCGACTAAACCGAGGTCTAGTCTTACCCAACCAATTGCCCGCGCCGCCGTCCTCTCGTGCAATTTCAAAACTCGGGCAAAGGCGTATCTTACTCGAACCTCCCGCAGCCGGCCATTCTGACCCGAGGGCCGGCGAGACTAGGCCCCTCCCGCAAGGAGGGGCCTCCTTCGCTCCGATACTCCAGCATTCTCAGCGGCGAGGCCGGAAAGGAGTGAACCATGATCAACGGTTTCGAAAAGATCGGCGTTTTGACGCCACATGAATTCGCCCATCTTGGCGACGGTTCGATCGCCTATCTGAAGACGATAAAGTCCGAAGACGTGCGGCGGCTGTTTCCCCAGGTCCCCGCCATTCGGCCCGGCTTGAAGCTGTTCGCGCTGCTCGCCGCCGACGGTTCGCCCATCATGCTGACCGATTCCAAGGACGAAGCGATCGCCAACGCCAAGCAACACGAACTGAAGACTGTGAGCGTGCACTGAGCATTCCGCCGGACGCCCGCTGTTGCGGGACGTCGCCCCCACGCCGAATAAATGAAATGAAGGTCTCTCATGGGTTCTCGTCTTGATCTCTTTGCCAGCCGTTTCGGCGTCGTGCTGAACTTCGACCGCTCCTCCCCAAGCGGCGGTGCAACGCCGGCGTTGCTGATTATCGGCGCGGTTGTCGGCGGCGCGTTTGCGCCGGCTGTAGGCCATCCGACGCTCGGAGCCTGGGTTCTCGCTATTGATGCGATGTCGGCGCTTCTGCTCTCGTGCGCTCCCTCGGTGCGTTTTGCCGAGACGGCGGTCGATGGTCGCGGCGTCCAAGGCGGCTTGCTGGGAGACAGTTGAAGAGGACGGAGCGATGATCCTCGAGGTGCACGGCCGAGACGCCGACGACGACGACCTGAATCGGACGGTCGCCAAGATCGGCGAGAATTTCGCGATGCTCGTCGGCGCGCTGCATGAGCTTAAAGTGCAGATCGAGCGCCTTGGCGTCCCGCCGCTCAAACGCCCCCTGAGAGAGGTCTCGCCATTTCCAGGGCTCGAGCTTGGCATCGATCTTCGCCGCTAAAGCGGCGGCGCAGGGCAGCGTCGCCCCTCCTGTGACCTCGCATCGACCCCGCTGAGCGCCAGCTTTTCGCCGGCATGACAGGCGTAAGCCGCTCGCCCGCTGCGGTCCCTCCCCACTGCTGTCGCCAACCGTTCCGCGCGAACGAACGCGGATGAAGCGGCGTTCCTACGCTATCCCGCCCATGGCGAACGACGCTGGCGCGGCGCGCACAATTCGGCTAACCTGTCGATCACGTCGACTTGAGCGATGCCGGACGCCAGGAGCTTTCGGCGTCCGAGACCGCAGCGAACGCCGCGAGCAGAGCGACAATTGAGCGACTTGGGCCGTGCGGCGATCGAACGCCCCACGGTCCGAAAAGAAAAAATCCGCCAGTCGACACGCGGCTCAAGCTTGGGAGACCATCTTGAGGCAACGAGAGGCGACATTCCGGGCCTGCAGGGGTCCGATCCGAGACGTTCGTCGCGCTTCATGGCGGCGTGGCGTCGTTTTCAATCCCGTCGTCGGCCTGATTTGCGGCGTCCTGCTTGCTGGATGCAACGGGTCAAAGAACGCCTATGTGGCTCCGCCGCCGCCAAAGGTGATCGTCGCGCAGCCGATCCAGAAGCCCGTTACGCAATACCTCGAGTTGACTGGCAACACCGCGCCGATCAACGTCGTCGATCTCGTAGCGCGGGTGCAAGGCTACCTTGAATCAATCGACTACGCGGACGGCGCCGCCGTCACCAAGGGAACCCAACTGTTCGGCATCGAACGCGCCATCTATCAGGCCCAACTCGATCAGGCCAAGGCGACGTTGGCCTCCAATCAGGCGGCGGAGGCCTACGACCAAGCGGAATATCAGCGGCAGGCGACGCTCGCCAGGCAGGATTTCGCCAGCCAGGCCACGACGCAAGAATGGAAATCGAAGGAAGGCCAGGCCGCCGCCGATATTCTCAACGCCGAGGCGGCCATCTCGCTCGCCAACACCAACCTCGGCTATACTCAGGTGCTCGCTCCTTTCGACGGGGTCGTCACCAATCATTTGGTCGACGTTGGCGCCCTGGTCGGCGTGTCCGGGCCGACCAAGCTCGCGACCATCATCCAGACCGACCCCATCTACGTCTATTTCACGATGAGCGAGCCGCAGATCCTGACGCTGAAGGGCAACCTCGCGAAATACGGGGTCGAATTGCGCACGACGGGCCTCTCGGACGTCCCCGTCGAGATCGGACTGCAGGGGGAGGAGGGTTACCCTCATAAAGGGCGTCTCGACTACGCGTCGCCGCAGGTCGAACTCGGCGACCGGATCGCTGACGGCGCGAGCCCTGTTCGACAACAAGGATCACGCGCTGCTTCCCGGCCTCTTCGTGCGGGTTCGCACGCCGATTGGTCAACAGCCGAAGGCGTTGCTGACGCGGGACGACGCGATCGGGACAAGCCAGGAGGGCAAGTACGTCCTGGTGGTCGGCCCGAACAATGTCGTCGAGAAGAAAATCGTCAAGACTGGCCAGCGCGACGGACAACTCCGCGTCATCGAATCCGGTCTCGACGCCAATGACTGGGTCGTTACGGAGGGTGTGCTGAGAGCTCCTCCGGGCGCCAAGGTCGATCCGCAACGCCCGCCTCCCGAGGCCGTCGCCAGCGATCCTCTGGTCCCGCCGAAACCCGACGCGCGAGGGCCGACGTCCAAATAACCCGAGGGGCGATCCGGCATGATCTCGCGCTTCTTCATCGATCGCCCGGTTCTCGCCAACGTGCTCGCGCTGGTGTTCGTGCTGATCGGCCTCGTCGCTCTCATCCAGTTGCCGACCTCGCAATACCCCAATGTCGTTCCGCCGACTGTGCAGGTGACGACACGATACCCGGGCGCCAGCGCCAAGACCCTGGTCGACACCGTCGCCCTGCCGATCGAGCAGAATGTCAACGGCGTCGAGCACATGCTCTACATGCAGTCGACGAACGCGGACGACGGCACCTACACCCTCGTTATCACCTTCGCCATCGGCACGGACCCGGACGAGGACGAGATCCTGGTGCAGAACCGTGTTTCGGCCGCCATTTCCTCGCTTCCGCTGGAAGTGCAGGTCCAGGGCGTGACGACGAAGAAGAAGTCGACCTCGATTCTCGAATATGTCGGGTTGGTTTCGCCCGACGGCCGCTTCGACAGTTTGTTCTTGTCGAACTACGCCGTCATCAATGTGGTGAATGAGCTTGAGCGCCTCCCCGGCGTCGGCGACGTGTCGGTCATCGGCGCCGGGCAATACGCGATGCGCATATGGATGAATCCGGACCTGCTTCAGGCGCGCGGCTTGACGCCGCAGGACGTCATCAACGTCATCCAGCAGCAGAGCCAGGAAGTCACCGCCGGCCAAGTCGGCGCTCCACCCGCGCCAAAAGGCCAGGGTTTTCAATATACCCTGAATCTCAAGGGCCGCCTTGACGATCCCGCCGAGTTCGAGAACATCATCGTCAAGGTCGATTCCGCCAATGGCGGACGCATCACCCAAATCCGCGACATCGGCCACGCCGAACTCGGCGCCCAAACCTACAGCGAAGCGTTTAATTACGACGGCCGGCCGGCCGCCGGGATTGGCATCTCCCTCTTGCCGGGCGCCAACGCAATCGCGGCCGCCGACGCGGTCAAAGCGAAAATGGACGAACTCGCCAAGAGCTTCCCGGAGGGCCTCACATACGTCACGCCCTACGACACGACGAAATTCGTCAGGGCCGCGATCAAAGAAGTCTACTGGACGCTGTTCGAGGCCCTCATTCTGGTGCTCATCGTCATTATGGTCTTCCTGCAGGACTGGCGAGCCATGCTGGTGCCGGCCACCACGGTGCCGGTGACGATCCTCGGCGCCTTCGCCGCGATGGCCGCGCTAGGTTTTTCGATCAATCTCCCAACGCTCTTTGCGCTCATACTTGCGATCGGCATCGTCGTCGACGACGCCATCGTCATCGTCGAGGGCGTCTCGCGATACGTCGAGCAAGGCATCCCCGGCCGCGAGGCGGCGGGGCGGGCGATGGACGACCTCACCGGTCCGGTCATCGGCATCACTCTGGTGTTGATGTCAGTTTTCATCCCCGCCGCGTTCCTTCCGGGACTGACTGGGCAAATCTACCGGCAATTCGCCCTGGTCATCGCGGCTACGGCCGTCATCAGCGCCATCAACGCCATGACCCTGAAGCCCACTCAAAGTGCGCTGTGGCTGAGGCCACCGACGCCGGGGGCGCGGCGCAACTTCTTTGTTCGGGGCTTCGACGCCGTCTTCGGCGCCGCCGAGCGCGGATACGCGAGAACTCATGGGCGCGATGACGCGCCGCGCCCCTGTTATGGTGCTGCTTGCGCTGGTTCTCGTTGGCGGCGCCATCTGGGGACTGACCCGCGTCCCGACCGCGTTCCTGCCGACCGAGGACCAGGGCTACCTGATCGTCGTCGCACAGTTGCCCGACGGAGCCTCCAAGGAGCGCACGGATGCGGTGATGCAGAAGATTTCAAAGATCGCTGGAGCTGTGCCCGGCGTCGAACATGTGGTCGCCGTCAGCGGCATTTCGATCTTCGACAATCTGGCGAGCCTCGCCAACGCGGGCGTGGCTTTTGTCATTCTGAAGGACTGGGACGCGCGCCTTAAAGAGGCCGGACAGGACGTCCGCTCGATCGCCTTTCGCCTGAACGGCGGCTTGCAAGGCGTACCGGAAGCCATCGCGTTCGCGCTCCCCCCGCCGCCGATCCAGGGCATCGGCAACGTCGGCGGCTTCACGATGCAGGCCGAAATCAAGAACGGCGATTTCGACTATGCGCTGCTGCAGAGCCTGACCAACACCGTGGTCAGCGACGCCAACGCGCAATCCGCTTTGCAAAGGGTCGCCACCACCTATCGGGCGGGCGCGCCGCAACTCTTCGTGACGGTCGACCGCATCAAGGCGGAAACGCTGGGGATCACTGTTGGACAGGTGTTCGCCGCCCTTTCGGGCTATGTGGGATCGAACTACGTGGCGCAGTTCAATAAGTTTGGACATGTTTTCCAAATTTATACGCAGGCGCTGCCCGCCTATCGCGCGAGCGCCGAGGCCATCCAGGGGCTGAAAGTCAAAGCGGGCAGTGGAGTCATGACGCCGGTCGGAACGGTTGCCGACGTCTCCGAAGTCCAGGGACCCCCGCTGATTAGTCTCTACAATCTCTATCCGTCGTCGACCATTATCGGCGGCGCGGCGCCCGGTTTCAGTTCCGGCCAGGCGCTCGACCTCATGGAGCAGATTGGCGCCCAGGCTCTGCCGAAAGGAACGGGTTACGAATGGACCGCGATGTCCTACCAGGAAAAAGAGGTCGGCGCGCAGATTTACTTCGTGTTCGGCCTCGCGATTCTGCTCGTCTATTTCGTCCTCGCCGGCCAGTACGAGAGCTGGATCCTGCCGTTCGCGGTGATCCTGGCGGTGCCGCTGGCCCTGATCGGAACGGTCGGCGCGTTGACCTACTTCGGCGCCACTAACGTTGCCGCCAGCCAGAGCGGGGTCGCCGCCACCAATCTCTACACACAGATCGGCCTCATCCTCCTGATCGCGCTCGGGGCCAAGAACGCAATCCTCATCGTCGAATACGCTCGCCAGCGGCGGGATCAAGGCATGCCTGCGCTCGACGCAGCGGTCGAGGGAGCGCGGCTGAGGTTCCGGCCGATCATCATGACGTCGTTCGCCTTCATCCTCGGCGTGCTGCCACTCGTCCTCGCCACCGGCGCCGGCGCCTCGGCGCGCGAGTCGATCGGGATCGCGGTCTTCTTCGGCATGATCGCCTCGACCTGTCTGACTGTGGTGTTCGTTCCTTCCTTCTACGTGGTGATGCAGCGCCTCGACGAACGCAGAAGCCGCAGCGGCGAGCGAGACGTGAAGCCAGCCCCCGCCGATCTCCCGGCGGGGGAATAGGGGCGCCAGCACAGCGGAATCGCTGCGCTCAGCCCTGCCGGCGGATGAAGCCGGTGATCGCGACGTTCTCCCAGATGCCCGCCGCGTGGAACGGGTCGGCGCGATTGAACGCCTCGACTGTCGCGCGGTCGGCCGCCTCGACGAGGAAGAGGCTGCCGATCATGGTCGATCCGTCGTCGGCGACGAGCGGGCCCGACATCACGATCCGCACGCCATGCGCCGTCGTGTCGGAGAGAAACGCCTTGTGCGCGTCGTAATTGGCGAGGCGCGTCGGCAGCGCCCCGTTTTTGTCGCGCGCGTGGATAGCGAAAAGCATCAAAGACCTCAGTTCTTCTGAATTTGATCCCAGGCCGGGCACTCGCGCTTGTCGACCGGCACGTCATAAGGGCCGAGGTTGGCGGCCTGCACCACCACGGAAGGCTGGGTCACCTTGTTCGGCACGGGCTCGTGGCGCAGATAGCGGATCGCGATCTCCGTGCCGATGCAGCCCTGCACGAAGCCGTTGTAGTCGCCGGTCGCCAGCATCTTGCCGGCTTTGATGGCGTCGACCGCCTCCTTCGTGCCGTTGATGCCGACGATCTTCGCCTTGCTGTTCGCGTCGGCGAGCGCGTCCATTGCGCCGATCGCCATAGCGTCGTTCGCCGCCATCACGCCGGCGACGTTCGGGTTCGACTGCAGCAGGTTCTCCATCACCTGCATCGCCTGCAAGCGCTGATAGTTGGCGGGTTGCGAATCGACGAGCTTGACGTTGGGGAATTCGGCGATCGCGTCCTTGAAACCGCGCAGGCGGTCCTGCGCCGTCGCCGCGCCGCGCACGCCCTCGATGATGATCACGTCGCCCTTGCCGCCGATCGCCTTGAGCAGCACCTCGGCGGTCGACTTGGCGATCGAGTAATCGTCGGCGCCGACGAAGGCGACGAAGTCGCCGCCGGCGCTGCGGTCGGTGACGTTGACGACCGGGATTTTGGCCGCGTTGATCTTCTGCACGCCGGCGACCATCGCCTTATAGTCCACCGGCACCATGACGATCGCATCGGGCTTCTTGGTGACGATGTCGTCGATCTGGCTCATCTGCTCCGGGATGCTGTCGGGCTGCGTCGGCACGTACTGCAACACCTTGGCGTGCATTTCGGCGGCCGCCTTGGCGGCGCCGACGCGCTCGGCCTGGAAGAACGGATTGGTCTGGTTCTTGGTGAGCACTGCGATCGTCTCGCCGTCGGCGAAGGCGGGCGCCGCCGCGCCGCCGGCAAGGGCCAGAGCGAGGGCGATGATAGAGACGCGTTTCATTAAGTTTCCTCCAGTTGTCAACTACGAGCGCGGCTGCCGCGCAGATCGAGCCAGACGGCGGCGACGATGATCACGCCGGTCACCAGCGGCTGCCAGTTCCCTTCGACATGAAGCAGGTTCATGCCGTTGAGGACGAGCGTCAGCAGCAACGTGCCGACGAAGGTGCCGGCCAGCGTGCCGACGCCGCCGAACAGCGAGGTGCCGCCGATCAGCACCGCAGCGATCGCCGGCAGCGTCAGGCTGCCGCCGATGTCGGCCTCGGCGGAATTGAGCCGCGCGAGAAAGACGAGCGAAGCGAAGCCCGCCGCAAGGCCGCTCAGCGTATAGACGAGGATGAGCCGCCGCCTGACCGGCACGCCCGAGAGGCGCGCCGCCGTCGGATTGGCGCCGATCATGGTGATCTGCTGGCCCCAAATGCTGCGCTGGGCGAACAGAGTGCCGACGACGAGCAGCGCCGCCATCACCAGCACGGGGATCGGCACGCCGAGAAGATAGCCGTTGCCGAGCTCGCGGAAGCCGTGCGGAAAGCCGTAGACCGTCGCGCCGGCCATGAAGGTGTAGGTGACGCCCTGCAGCACCCACAGCATGCCGTAGGTCGCGATGAAGGAGGGAATGCGGAGCAGGCTCACCATCATGCCGTTGAGCAGGCCGACCGCCGCGCCGACCGCCAAAGCCGCGGCGACGCCGATCCAGGGATCGCCGGTCGATTTGATCACCGTTCCGGCGACGCACGCCGCCAGCCCGATGGTCGCGCCGACCGAGAGGTCGAGCCCCGCCGTGATCACCACCAGCGTCAAGCCGGAGCTCATGAAGAACAGCAGCGCAGCCTGGCGCAGCACGTTGACGAGGTTGACGACCGTGAGGAACGCGCCGCTCAGCAGGCTCAGCGCGACGCCGACGATCAGCACCGCGCCGAGGCGCAGCAGCAGGCGGATCAACTCGGGAGGCAGGGTGGGCCGCGTGGCCCGAGCTTCGGAAGTGGCGGCGGTCATGGCGTTTGCGTCCGGAAGGCTTCGAGCGTGAAGGCGAGGATGACGAGAAGGCCGATGCAACTCACCTGGAGCGCCGAGGAGACTGCGAGCAGGTTGAGCCCGTTGCGCAATATGCCGATCGTCAGCGCGCCGAGCAGCGTGCCCGGCAGCCAGCCATTGCCGCGCTCGAACGACGTGCCGCCCAGCGCGACCGCCGCGATGGCGTCGAACTCCATGCCGATGCCGGCGGTCGGATGGCCGGCGTTGAGGCGGCTCGCAAGCAGAAGCCCGGCGATACCGGCCCAGGCGCCTGCAAGCGCATAGACCGCGAGCAGCATTCGACGCCATGGCACGCCCGCCAGCGTCAGCGCCTCGCGATTGCCGCCCAGCGCGAATACGTAACTGCCGAAACGGGTGCGGTAGAGCAGCGCGTGCATGAGCGCATAAGCGGCGGCGACCAGCAGGATGGGCACGCGGATGCCTAGGATCGAGCCGCCATAGACAAAGAGGACGCTGTTCGGCAAGCCGACGACGCTCTGGCCGCCGGTGACGACGAGCGCGAGGCTTTGCGCGACGCCGAGCGTGCCGAGCGTCGCGACGAATGGGGGAATGCGGAGGTAGGCGACGAGGCCGCCGTTCAAGATCCCGGCGGCCGTCCCCGCCGCCAGCGCGGCGGCGAGCGTCGCCACGAAGGAGCCGGTCGCCAGCGCGGTCTGCGCGAGCACGACCGAGCAGAGCGACAGCACTGCGCCGATCGAAAGGTCGAGCCCCTCGGTGAGGATCACGAAGGTCATCGGCAATGCGATCAGCAGCAGCACGCTGGATTGCAGCAGCACGTTCAGCGCATTGCCTGGAGTCGCGAAGTCGTGGCTCGCGATGGAGAAGCCGACCAGCATGATGGCGAGCATCGCCAGCAGGCCGGGGGCGCGCATGGGGCGCTTGAGAGCGAGGGCGGTCATTGATGCATCCCCAAGCGCACGATGTTCTCCTCGCTGAGCTCGGCGCGGCCGAGTTCGCCGACGATGCGCTTGCCGCGCATCACATAGGCGCGGTCGCAGACGTGCACGATTTCCGCCTGTTCCGAGCTGATCATGAGAACGCCGGCGCCGGCGGCGACGAGTTCGTCGATCAGCGCGAAGATCTGCGCCTTGGCGCCGATGTCGATGCCGCGCGTCGGCTCGTCGAAGATGAAGAGCCGCGCCTTGGCGGCGAGCCACTTGCCGATGACGACCTTCTGCTGGTTGCCGCCGGAGAGCGTGCCGACCTGCTGCTGCAAGGAGGCGGCGGCGATGCCGAGTCGCTTAACGATCTCATGTGCGGTCGTGCGGCCGAACCCGGCGCGCATGAAGCCCGAGGGAAAGAGCGACGGCAGGCCGGCGAGCAGAAGATTGTCGCCGACGGTGCGGATCAGCGCGAGACCTTCGGATTTGCGGCTCTCGGGGATCAACGCCATGCCGAGCTTGGCGGAATGATCGGGCGAGCCCGGATGGATGCGGCCGAACACCCTCACTTCGCCGGAAGTGACCTTGTCGGCGCCGAAGACCGCGCGCGCGACCTCCGTCCGCCCCGAGCCGACCAGACCGCACAGGCCGACGATCTCGCCCTCGCGCACGGTGAGGTCGATATTGGCGACGCCGTTGGCGGCGGCGAGTCCGCGCACCTCGAGCATCGTTTCGCCCGGAGCGCGGAAGCGGCGGGGATAGGTCATGTCGACCGTCCGGCCGACCATCAGGCGAACCAGTTCGTCCGGCGTCGCCTCCTTGGGCAGCAGGCTGCGCACCTTCTTGCCGTCGCGCAGCACGGTGATGCGATCGCCGAGCGCGAAGACCTCGGCCATGCGGTGCGAGATGTAGACGATGGCGACCCCATCCGCCTTCAGGCGCGCCATCATGGCGAACAGGCGCTCGCTCTCGCGGTCGGAGAGCGCCGCGGTCGGCTCGTCCATGACGAGGATGCGCGCGTCTTGCGACAGGGCCTTGGCGATCTCGACCATCTGTTGCTGGGCGACGCCGAGGCGATGAACGCTCTCGCGCGGGTCGATGTCGAAGCCGATCATGTCGAGCACGCGGCGGGCCTCGGCGTAGAGGCGCTTATGGTCGATCGAGCCGGGCGTGCGTCCGCGCGGCGCGCGGCCGAGATAGATGTTGTGCGCGATGTCGAGATGGGGAACGAGCGAGAATTCCTGAAAAATCACCGCGATGCCGAGCTGGCGCGCGTCGGCCGGCGAAGCGATGACGGTCGGGCGTCCTTCATAGAGAACCTCGCCCGCGTCCGCCGCGACGGCGCCGCAGAGAACCTTCATCAGCGTCGACTTGCCGGCGCCGTTCTCGCCGAGCAGCATATGCGTCTCGCCCGGCCAGATCGCGAAGGAAACGTCGCTCAGCGCGCGCACGCCGGGAAAGCTCTTGCTGATCCCGCGCAGCTCGAGCTTCGGCGGTGCGAGGGGCGCCTCGGTCGTCATTGTCGTCTCGGTCGCAATCACGCCGCCGCCTCCTCGGTCCGCGTTTCCTCGAAGAAGATCTTGCCGGGGTTCATGATGTTCAGCGGATCGAGCGCGCCCTTGATCGCCCGCATCGCATCGACCGCGTCTTCGCCGTGCTCCGTCTTGAGATAGCCGCGCTTGCCGACGCCGACGCCGTGCTCGCCGGTGCAGGTGCCGTCGAGCGCCAGCGCCCGCGCGACGAGCCGGGCGTGCAGCGCGCGCGCCCGCGCGATCTCCTCGGAATCGTTGGGGTCGACGAGCAGCAGCAGATGGAAATTTCCGTCGCCGACATGTCCGACGAGCGGCGCGAGCACGCCTGACGTCTCGAGGTCGCGCCGGGTTTCTTCCAGGCATTGCGCGAGCGCGGAGATCGGCACGCAGACGTCGGTGATGATCGCCTCGCTCCCCGGCTTCAGCGCGCGCCCGGCGTAGAGCGTGTTGTCGCGCGCGTGCCAGAGGCGAGAGCGCGCCTCGGGCTCGCGCGCCCATTGCATCTCGGCGGCGCCGTATTCGGCGACGATCGCGCGGACGGACTCGGCCTGCTCATCGACCGCGTTCGGCGTGCCGTGGAACTCGATGAACAGCGTCGGCAGTTCGGGATAGGCGAAGCCGGCGTAGCGGTTGACGCCGCGCATCATGACCTCGTCGAGCAGTTCGATCCGGGCCACCGGGATCGCCGCCTGCATCACCGCGATGGTCGCCTCGACCGCGCCGCCAAATGCCGGAAACGGGCAGACGGCGGCGGCTGTCGCCTCCGGGATCGGGTGCAGGCGCAAGGTCACTTCGGTGATCACGCCGAGCGTTCCTTCCGCGCCGACGAACAGGCGCGTGAGGTCGTAGCCGGCGGCGGATTTGCGCGCGCGCCGCCCGGTACGGATCAGCCGCCCGTCGGACAGCACGACTTCGAGCGCCAGCACGTTGTCGCGCATCGTGCCGTAGCGCACCGCCATCGTGCCCGAACCGCGGGTCGAAGCCATGCCGCCGATCGAAGCGTCCGCGCCGGGGTCGATGGGAAAGAACAAGCCGGTGTCGCGCAGCGAGGCGTTGAGCGCCTTGCGGCGGATGCCGGGGCCGACCCGCACGTCCATGTCAGCCTGATTGACGGCGACGACCTGGTCCATCGCGCTCATGTCGAGGCAGAGGCCGCCGCGCACCGACGCCGCGTTGCCCTCGAGCGAGGTCCCGGCGCCGAACGGCACGATCGGGACGCGAAGCTCGTGGCAGAGCGCGACGATCCGGCGCACCTCCGCCGCGTCGAGCGGCCGCGCCACGAGATCGGGCGGAGAGGGTTCGCGATAGGCCTCGCTGCGGCCGAACTGGGCGCGCAGTCCAGCGGCGTCGCTGATGCGCTCGCCGAGCGTGGGACGCAAACGCTCCAAAAGAGCCGCGACGGCGGGATTGGGCATGGTCGCTTCCTCTGTTCGCGGCTATCGAGGCCGCGCGGTTTCTTCGTTAGGCCGGGGTCAGTCCGAAACGGTAGCGCAGCAGCCGATAGGGCTGCGGCTGCTGCGTGCCGTCAGGCGCAACACCCGCCGGCTGGAACGGGAACGCGTCGATCAGGGATTCCTTCACGCCGAACACCGCGTCGCTGTCGAGATATTGATCGCCGTCGACGAACACATGCGTGATGAGACGGCGGAAGCCGGGCGCGACGATCATGAAATGGACATGGGCCGGGCGCCACGGGTGTCGGTCGGTCGCCTTGAGCATGTCGCCGACCGGGCCGTCGTAAGGGATCGGATAGGCGGCCGGCGTCGTCGTGCGGAAGCGCAGGCGACCGGCCTCGTCGGTCACGAAGCGCGCGCGGCGCTCGAGTTCGCCCCCTTCGCGCTGCACGTCGTAGAAGCCCTCGGTGTCGGAGTGCCAGACGTCGACCGTCGCGCCGGCGACCGGCTTGCCCGAGGGGTCGGTGACGTTGACGTCGACGAACAGCGGCGCGCCGCCGCCCTTGCCGCCGGGATCGATGTCGGCGCCCTGTTCGGCGAGCGGCGCGTCCTCGACGAAGAAGGGGCCGAGCACCGTCGATTGGGTCGCGCCCGGGGCAGGGCGGTTGTTGATCGCGTCGACCAGGGTCGAGACGCCGAGCGTATCCGAGAGCAGGATGAACTCCTGCCGGCTCTGGTCGCTGATCTTTCCGGTGCGGGTGAGGAATTCGATCGCATAGACCCATTCGGCCTCGGTCACCGCCTCCTCGCGCACGAAGTCGTGGATGTGGCGCACCAGACCGTTCAGCAATTGCTTCAGGCGCGGATTCGGGCAGCCCTCGAAGCGCCGAAGGACCTCTTGTGTGATGCTTTGATCGTCAAGCTCGCGCATTGCCTTCCTCCTCCCGTCACAGTCCCGCGAGACGCGCGGCGAACGGAACCGTCGCGATGAAGTCCGTCTCGCCCTCTCCGGTCGCGATCAACGCGGAATAGGTCTGGCGCAATTGCGCGGCAAGCGGCGCCGGAACCGAGGTCGCGCGCGCGGTGTCGAGCAGGAGGTCGAGGTCCTTGGCCATCTGCCGGCAGGAGAAGGTGGGCGAGTAGTCGCCCGCTTTCAACGGCGGCGTCTTGTATTTGACCATCGGCGAGCCGACCGCGCTGTCGGCGAGAAGATCGAGCATGTCGGCGAAATCGACGCCGCCCTTGCGCGCGAAGGCGAGCGCCTCGCCCATCATGCCCGCCGAGACGGCGATCATCAAATTGATGGCGAGCTTGGCGAAGCGCGCCTGCTCGGCCTCGCCGAGATAGCGCTGCGCGCGCGAATAGGCCGCCATCGCCGGCAGCGCGGCGTCGAACGCGGCGCGCGGGCCGGACGCCAGCACCGTCAATTCGCCGCGCTCCGCGAGCACCGGATTGCCCGAGACGGGCGCGCGCAAATAGGCTGCGCCGGCGGCGGCGACGAATTCGCCGGCCCGCGCCGAAGCCGCCGCGCTCACCGTGCTCGTCTCGACGACGATCGCGCCGGGCGCGAGCGAGGGGGCAAGCTCGTGCATCGCCAATTCGAGCACCGCGTCGTCGGGCAGCGAGGTGAAGACGAGCCCGGCGCCCGCGATCGCTTCGGACGCTTCCGCCGTAACCTGAATCTGGCGTGAGGCGGCGAGTTCGGAGCGTTGTGGGTCGCGGTCGAATCCCGCCACCGCGCGGCCCGTCGCGGCGATGCGCGCCGCCATCGGCAGGCCAAGCTTACCGAGGCCGATCCAGCTAATCTTCAAATCGCTCACGCTCAATTTTCCTTTCCTTGCGGCCGCCAGCCGAGCGCGCCCAGAATGCGCCGGCCCGAGCGGGCGAGTTCGTCGCGCAGCGAGACGAGATCGTCGCGCAGCAGTTTGCCGTGCCGCTTGCGCCACTCGCCGGCGATCATCACGCTGTCGACGTTGGCGAGACCGGCCTGCATGACGACGGTGGAGATGGGGTCGTGCACCGGCCAGAGGTTGAGATCGTCGGCGCGCAGCATAACGAGGTCGGCTTGCATCCCTGGCGCGAGCGCGCCGATGCGATCTTGCATGCGGAGCATCCGCGCGCCCTCCGTCGTGATCCAGCAGAGCGCGTCGCGCGTCGTGATGGTCGAGGTGTCGGGAATCTTGCCCTCTCGCGCACGGCTCGCCGCATTGTCGAGAGCGCGCTGGTGGCCGAGCGCGATGCGGCTTTGCGTCATCATGTCGCCGGAGAACGAGCTCTCGAGATCGACGCCGAGCGCCGGCGCAGCGCCAAGATCGCGCAGCCGGCCGACGATCGGATGGCCGTGGCCCTGCGACATTTCGTTTTCGGCGGTGACGGCGAAGGTGACGCCAAGCTCGACGAAGCGCCGCAGCCGGTCCTCGGAAAGGTCGTTGCCGTGGACGACGTTGATGTTGTCGCCGACAAGGCCTTCCTTTTCGAGAACGTCCCAGCCCTCGGGCGTCTTGGCCGCGCCGCCACCCTGGTGCATCGAGGCGGTGAGACCGAATTCACGCGCCAGGCGGAAATCATGCAGCGCGACGTCGAGCGTTGAATAGTGCGGGCCGAGGATCGCGAGCCCCAAGCTCATCTTCCCCTCGCGCGAGGCGAACGGGCCGGCAAGCAGCCGCTCCACCTCGCCTCGGGGATGCGGAATCTCCGAGAAATGCGGCTCGCCGGGGCGCGGATCGGGCTTGGGCGAGCCATGGAAGAAGGCGGCGCGGATTCCCGATTGCTGCAACGCCGCGACGGCGGCGTCGGTGTGCGCGGGCGTCGGATTGTTGTGGCACCAGTCGACCAGCGTCGTCGCGCCGCAATTGATCTGATTGAGCGCGCCGACGAGCGTCGCGATATGGATGTCCTCGGGGCGGAACTGCGTCGCGAGGCCCGCGTGCACCCAGCGGAAATATTCGAGCAGCGTCCAATTGGCCGCAGCGCCGCGCAACGCCGTCTGCCAGGTGTGCATATGGGCGTTGATCAGGCCGGGGATGACGAGGAAGCCGCGCGCGTCGATCGTCTCGGCGTCGCCGCCCTCGATGTCCGGCGCGATGGCGGCGATGCGCTCGCCCTCGATCAGCACGGAGCCGCGCGGCAATTCGCCGAGCGCAGGGTCCATCGTGACGACGCAGGCGTCACGCAGCAGAATTCGGCGCATTCCGCTCACGCCTCAGGCCTTGCGCCGCGATAGGCGCGCTCCAGCAGCGCGTGGATCGGCTCTCGCTCGATCGGGCGCGGATTCCAATAGGGCGATTCGACCGCGAGCGCCGCGGCGCGCTCGATCCCGTCCTCCGGCATTCCGATGTCGCGCAGCGCGCGCGGTCCGCCGAGGCGGCCGATCAGATCGTATAGCCCTTGCGCCCCGTCCTCGGCGCCGAGCGCCGCGGCGATCTTGGCCGCGGCCTCGGGCGCCGCCGGCGCATTGTAGGCGAGCGCATGCGGCAGGATGATCGTGTGCGTCTCCGCATGGGGCAGATCGAAGGCGCCGCCTAGCACGTGGCACAGCTTGTGATGCAGCGCCATGCCGGCCGCGCCGAGGCAGACGCCGCACAGCCAGGCGCCGTAGAGCGCGTCGCGGCGGGCTGAAGGGTCGAGCGGCGTCTCGACGATGACCGGCAGCGCGCGCGCCAGAGCGCTTACGCCCTCGACGGCGATGAGCGAGGTGATGGGATTGCGATCCTGCGCATAGAGCGCTTCGACCGCGTGGGCGATGGCGTTGATCCCCGAGGTGACGGAAATGCCGACTGGCAGACCGAGCGTCAGATCGACGTCGTAGATCACCGTTTCGGGGAGGATGCGCGGGCCGCGTTGCGTCGTCTTCCGCCCTTCCGCCGTCTCGCCGAGGATCGGCGTCATCTCCGAGCCGGCGTAGGTGGTGGGGACGACGATTTGCGGCAGATTGGTGCGCAGCGCCAGCGCCTTGCCGAGCCCGGTCGTCGAGCCGCCGCCGATCGCCACCGTGCAGTCGGCCCCGGCCGCCTCGAAGGCGGCCAGCGCGCGCTCGGTGACGGCGAGCGGCGTATGCATCGCCGCGCCGGAGAACAGGCCGGCGGCGAGCGGGCCGAGCCGCGAAACGATGTCCGCGCCGGTCGATTCCTGTTGCGGAGTGGTCAGAACGAAGGCTCGGCTGCAACCAAGCGCGCCGACTTCGTCGGCCAGGACGCTCAAGGACCCCGCGCCGAACACGACCCGTGAGGAATGTGCAGTGTAGACGAAGCGATCCTGCAAGGCCATTTCCTTCCGATGCCGCCAGGGTCGGGCCGCAGGCGACCCGATCCGTTGTTGTCGGCGAAGCTAGGCTCAGCCTCCTCGAGGGTCTAGCCTGCAAATGTCCATTTTGGATATATAGGCGGGATGAACGAACTCGAACTGCTGCGGGTCATCGAATATCTCGAGCGCATGCGCCGACCGTATCGCGCGCTGTTTCCGATGGCTGATGAAGACCCTGTCTGGAACATCCTCTCGCATTTGATGAAGAGCCATTTGCGTGGCGACCTCGTCACCATTTCGGCGCTCGCGGCCGTCGCCAACGTGCCCTACGGGACGGCGTTGCGGCGCATCAACACGATGACCGCCGAGGGCCAGATCGAACGCCGGCCGCGCGGCCCCAAGAGCTTCAGCCTCCATCCGAGCGAGCGCACGCTCGAGGCGTTCCTCTCTTATGCGCAGCACATCAAGTCGCTGCTCGCCCAGGTGATGGGCGTGCGTCCGGCGGAAGAGGAGGCGGACGACTATTACATCGGCGGCTCACGATTGGAGGCGCAACTGGCGCCGCCCCAGACGCTGTCGCGCCGCCGCAGCGACGGCGGCCGGCTCCGCTTCCTCCTGCACGAGGACAATTACTTCGCCTCGCTGCAAAATCTCTGGGCCGATTTTCGCGCCAACCGCGGCTCGCGCCGCGACTTCGATCTCTGTCGGCTGCCCGAGCTCTACCGGCGGGCAAGCGAGAATGCGGCCAAGTCCGTCTCCGACTACGACGTGATCGTGCTCAACTCGCCTTGGCTCGGCGAGTTCGTCGAAGCCGGGCGCATCCGGCGCGCCGAGCCGTTCCTCTATTACAGCGGCATCGACAGTCTCGACTTCGATCCGCGCGTTTGGGCCACCGGGCGCTGGAACGGACGCCAGGAGGCGGTGCCGGCCTTCTCGTCAATCGAACTGTTCGCCGTGCGTAGCGACTTGATCGACGAGGCGGGGCTCGCTTATCCCAAGACCTTCGCCGACGTCCTCGAGGTCGGGCGCGCGCTGCACGCGCCGCGCCGGGGCTTTTTCGGCGTCGCCTGGAACGCGTGCCGCGGCATGCCGCTCGCCTCCACCTTCGCGTTTCACATCGGCTGTTGCGGCGGCGCGGTGCTGCAGACGCCGCGCGGACGCTCCGACTGGTCGATCGGCGACATCGATCCGCGCGAGATCGCGGTCGGGGTCGACACCGAGGCAGGCAGGCAGGCGCTCGACCACTTGCGTGAGATGCTGGCCATCTCGCCGCCCAACGTGCTGGACCTCGACTGGAACAGCTCCCTCGACATTTTCATGAGCGGTCATGCGGCGATGGCCTATTGCTGGTCGATGCGGGCGGCCCGCCTCGAATACGACGTGCGTTCACGGGTCAAGCGGCGCGTGCGCTACCTGCCGCAGCCGGCCGGTCCGAAGGGGGCCAACGTCACGCCGCTCGGCGGCTTCGTGCTCGCTGTGCCCGCCAATCTGCCGGAGGCGCGCGTCGAGGCGGCTTTCGAAGCGATTCGCTGGATGACCTCGCGCGAGGCGATCCAGACCCACATCAAAACGGGGTTCCCGGTGTTGCCGCGCTTTTCGATGAGCGCCGATCCCGAGATCGCGGCGGGCTCGCCGATTGTTTACGCCGTCAACGAACTGGCGCGGCGCGATCTCTTGCAGACTTGGCAGCGCGCGCCCTTGCCCCAATATACCCGTATCGAAGCGGTGATCGGCGAGGAGATCCACGCCGCCCTGCGTGGCGACAAGCCGCCTGAGGCGGCGCTTCGCGACGCCCAAGGGGCGATCGAGAGACTTCTGAAGACGAGCACGCCCGCTCGCGCCGCGTGAGATCGTCATTTGACAGCCTCGCCCGTGGTCGGACAAAACCTCGACGATTGCCTCGGCGTTCGAAGGACGCGTGGGGCGAAGCGGAGTGATTTCATGTCATCCTTGCCAGTCTGGTTCGACGTCGACAAATGCTACATCGATGGCCGGTGGGTCGCGCCCTCGACAGGGCAGTATCTGCCGCTCGAGGATCCCTCGCAGGGCGTTGAAATCGGCAAAATCGCGCGCGGCGGCGCGGCGGACGTCGACGCGGCGGTGGCTGGGGCCGAACGCGCGCTCGCCGGTCCCTGGGGCAAGCTGACCGCTGCCGAGCGTGGCCGCCTGATGCTCAAACTCAGCCAGCTCATCGTCTCGCGGGCCGACGACCTCGCCCGCCTCGAGGCGCTCGACGTCGGCAAGCCGCTCAAGCAGGCGAAGGCCGACGCTCTGGCGATGGCCCGCTACATGGAGTTCTACGGCGGCGCCGCGGACAAGATCATGGGCGAGACCATTCCCTACCTCGACGGCTACACCGTCTACACCCTGCGCGAGCCGCATGGCGTCACCGCCCATATCGTTCCCTGGAACTACCCGATGCAGATCGGCGGCCGTTCGGTCGGCGGCGCGTTGGCGATGGGCAACGCCTGCGTGCTGAAGCCGGCGGAGGAAGCCTGCCTGACGACGCTCGCGCTGGCCGCGCTCGCCGATGAGGCGGGCTTTCCCGCCGGCGCGCTCAACGTCGTGCCTGGCCTCGGCGAGGAAGCCGGCGCGGCGCTCTCCGCCCATCCCGGCGTGCGGCACATCTCGTTCACCGGCTCGGTCGGCGTCGGCACGCTCATCCAGACCGCGGCGGCGAAGAACGTCGTTCCCGTCACGCTCGAACTCGGCGGCAAGTCGCCGCAGATCGTGTTCGCCGACGCGGATCTCGAGCGCGCCTTGCCGTTCCTCGTCAACGCCGGCGTGCAGAACGCGGGGCAGACCTGCTCGGCCGCTTCGCGCATTCTCATCCAGCGCTCGATCTACGATCAGGTCGTCGAGCGCATGGCCGCGCGCTACAACGCGTTGCGCGTCGGTCCGGCGGTGGCCGATCTCGACGTCGGGCCGCTGATCTCGGCGCGCCAGAAGGAGATTGTCAGCGGCTATCTCGCCGCCGGCAGCGATCTCACCGTCGCCGGACGCGGCGTGATCGTCCCCGACGCGCCGCAAGGGGGCCACTACGTTGCGCCGACGCTGCTCGCACAAGCCTCGGGAAGCCATCGCCTCGCGCAGGAGGAGATCTTCGGCCCGGTGCAAGTGGCGATCCCCTTCGAGGACGAAGCGGAGGCGATCGCGATCGCCAACGGTACGCAATACGGCCTCGTTGCGGGCGTCTGGAGCGCCGACGGCGGGCGGCAGATGCGGCTCGCCAAGGCGCTGCGCACCGGCCAGGTGTTCCTCAACAACTACGGCGCCGGCGGCGGCGTCGAACTGCCGTTCGGCGGCGTCGGCAAGTCGGGCCACGGCCGCGAGAAAGGCTTTGAGGCGCTCTACGGCTTCTCGGTGCTGAAGACTGTCGCCGCTTGGCACGGCTGACTTGAGCGGGGCAGGGGGCGGCCGAAGCCGCCTCCGCCAACGCGTCGGCGGCTCAGTGCAGGAATTGGCCGCCGTTGACGTGGATGTTCTGGCCGGTGATGTAACCGCTCATCGACGGCGAGGCGAGGAAGAGGAACGCGCCGACGCATTCCTCCGCCGTGCCGATGCGGCCGAGCGGGACCGCCTTGCGCATCGCCTCCATTCGCTCCGCCGGCGTCGCGGCGTGGAAGGGCGTCGCGATGACGCCTGGCGAGACCGTGTTGACGCGAATGCCCTTGCCGGCGAGATCGCGCGCAAGGTGCTTGGTCAGATTGTGGATGAACGCCTTCGACGAGGCGTAGACCGCCGCGCCCGGGCCGCCGCCGTCGGCGCCCGCGATGGATCCGACGTTGATGATCGCGCTGCCGGCTTGGCGCTCGAGGTGAGGCGTCGCCGCCTGGGTGGCGGCGATCACCGAACGCACGTTAAGGTCGAACACTTCGTCGATCAGCGCGTCGTCGACTTCGCTGAAGGGCGTGCGCCGGATCAGCGAGCCGGCATTATTGATGAGGATGTCGAGACCGCCGAGCTTTTCAGCCGCCTCTTCGACGACGCGCTTGGCGACCCCGCGTTGGGTCAGATCGCCCTTCACGAGCAGCGCTTTGCCGCCGGACGCGGCGATGGACTCGGCGAGCGCCTTCGCCGGCGCTTCGCTGCGATTGTAATGAAGCGCCAGCGACGCGCCTCGGGCGGCGAAGGCTCGCGCGACCGCTTCGCCGATCCCCGTGCTCGCCCCCGTGATCAAAACTCGCTTCCCCCGCAGATCGTCCATGTCGTCAGTCCTTCTTTGAACCTGATCCCCGCGACGTCGTAACCCGGCGGCGTTCGCCGCGCCATCCTCGTTTGGCGTCCGCCGCTGAAAGATGCGCGAAGCGCTGGAAGGGCGGAACAAAGGCGCCAGGCGTTGGTTCAAGCGATGCAGGCTTTGGCCTGCCGGTCGCATGGCTTTCTCCCGGGCCGTCGGCTGGTCGCTCTCTTCGACGTTTGTTGATGACAGGTGCATGGCCTTGCCCCGTCGCCGTTCTCGGCGGCGGGGTTTTTATTGCGGCTGATCAGCCGGCTTCCGGCGCTGCCTGCACCTCGACGGCGCGGCTGCGATGCGTCCACAACACGATGACGGCGGCGAGCAAGGCGGCAGTCAGCGCCGTGCTGATCCAGAGCGCTGCCGGCTTGGAGGCGACGGAGCGGAATATGACGACAAGCATGTCGCCGAGGTCGGTTCCCCAGGTCCGGCAGGTCACGATGGCGAGCCAGTACCAGGGCTTGCCGAGTCCCAATCGATAGGCTGCCCAGACGGCGCCGGCAAACAATGGCAACCCGATCGTCGACGCCCAATAGACGCCGAGGCCCAGGTCCTCGGCCAGCCAATCCCCCATCGCTGTGCCGAGCACGCCGGCTGCGAGCATCAGCATCCAGTAGCTCCAGCCCGCGACGAGCGGGTCCGGCCTTCCCTCGTCGCCTACCGGCGCCCGTTCGCGGCGCAACTGGTCGGCCCAAAGCATCGCGGCCATGAACGCGACCAGGAGGAGCAGGAAAGCGGGGCGAGGGAGCCCGAGGTCGTGGGCTGCCAAATCGGCGACGTTCGTCGCCATCGTGCGAAGAACGATGATCGCCAGCCAGTAGAAGGCCACCGTCGTCCAGCTCAGCGCCCGCTCCGCCCAGATAATGCCGAGGAACACCGCGCCGATCGGCAGGATGCCGTGGATGTGCCCAAGCCCCAGCGGACCGGCCGCCAGGTCCCCCGCATTCGTGCCGCACATGCTGGCGGCGACGATGGCGACCCAGTATCCAGCGTCGATCGCCGGCAGATTGCGATCACGCATGGGGGCATTGACTCGCCCCCATCTCTCGTCGCTTCCGCGCGCCGCCGCGAGGCCACGTCTGGCGCGCGGCGCGTCGCGCTTCCAATCCTCTGACAATGTGTCGCTCCTCGGATCAACTCGACCCGGGTATAGCGACCCTTCCGTCATCGTGCAGTTAATTCATCTTAATGCCTGCATTTGTGTCAGGCTGACGCGCCCGGCGGCCTTCGGGCGCACGGCTCGCCGGCGCTGAGCGTTGACGAAGAGGGATGTCCTTCCTCATAGGCCGTCAGTGGCGACAGCAGGCCGAGTCGGATGTCGCGGACGGAACGTGACGACACCGCTCGGGGCAGCCGGCTCGCAGCCGCATAGCCCGCTGGCCGCGGGCGTCGGGGAAATGGGACGCCGGCTTCTGCGCCGGAGGGCCCGAGAGGTACGCAAGCTACTGAATCCGAGGCTCGATCGCAGCGAGGGCGGCGCGCTTCAGCGCTTCAAGATCGTGCGCGCCGTCATCGTAGGCTTCCATCAGGTCTCGCGTGATCTTCGACGTCAGCGCAGGTCTTTCGGCATCGAGCGCCGCCGCGTGGGAGCGCTCGACCTCAGTCAGGACAATTTCGAGAGCTGTCGAAAGCAAGCGTATGGCGTCGGAATCGTAAGCGGAGATCGGCATGACCATCACCCGTCCGGAGCGCGGCGCACCTTCACCGCCGCGCTATTGACCCTCACAATACCTCCGTTTCATCAGCCGATCGAATCTATTCTCGCGGTACCTCTTCAGACACTGCCCGCGAGTTGGCGCAGCCGCTCCTGTCCTTCCCACTTTCGCGCGCGACGGCTTGACATGTCTGCCCCTGGCGATAAAAGTTGCATCGAACGAAAAAATTATCGCTGAAGGCCCATGCCCAGCCTGCTCGGAATCGACAATGGCCTGACGGTGACGAAGGCGGTGATCTTCGACGCCGACGGAACGCAATTGGCGGTGGCGCGTCGTCGCGTTCCGCAATTGATGCCGCATCCGCGCTTTGTCGAGCGCGACATGGCGGGACTGTGGCGCGCCACCGCTGAAGCGATCGCCGAGGCGATCAGCCTGAGCGGTCGCCCGGCGAGCGACGTGAAAGCGGTCGCAGCGACCGCGCACGGCGATGGCGTCTATCTGCTTGACGGCGATCGCCGGCCTTTGGGCGCGGGCGTCCTGTCGCTGGACAGCCGCGCCGGCGCGGTGGTCGAGCGGTGGTCGAAAGGCTCGGTCACCGAGCAGGCGCTCGCCCTCACCGGCCAGGAGCCGCATGTGTCCGCGCCGTCCGCGCTGCTGGCCTGGATCAAGCAATACGAGCCTGAGCGCTATTGCCGGATCGCTCACGTTCTCGCCTGCAAGGATTGGCTGCGCTTCTGCCTGACCGGGGTCGTCGGCACGGATCGAACCGAGGCCAGCACCTCGTTCACAGACGTGCGCGCTCAAACCTATGCCCCTGACGCGTTGCGCATCTTCGGCATCGAGGAGCTTTTCGCGGCCCTGCCTCCCATTTCGCATTCGGCGGAGACGGTGGGCTTCGTTACGGCGGAGGCGGCCGCGCTGACCGGTCTCGTTGAGCACACGCCGGTTGCTTGCGGCTTGCACGACGTCACCGCTTCGGCGCTCGGCATGGGCGGCCATCGCGAAGGCGTGGTCAGCGTCGTCGCCGGCACCTATTCGATCAACGAGGTCGTGTCCACCGAACCGAAAATCGACCGGCGCTGGTTCTGCCGCAACGCGATCGACGCCGGACAGTGGAACAACATGTCGATTTCGCCGGCCTCGACCGCCAACTACGATTGGTTCCTCGACACGCTTTGCCGCGCCGAGCAGGATCGCGCCCAGGCGGACGGCGCCTCGATCCATGCGCGACTGGCGAGCGAGATCGACGCCGCCTTGGCGCGGCCCTCAACGATCCTGTTCCATCCCTATCTGTTCGGCTCGCCCCATGGCGAGGGCGCGAGCGCCAGCTTTCTCGGGCTGCACGGCTGGCACGATCGCGGCGACATGCTGAGGGCCGTGCTGGAAGGCATCGTCTTCAACCACCGCCACCATGTCGAGGCGCTGCGCGACGGCTTCGCGGTGCGCGAAGCGCGGCTGACCGGCGGCGTCTCCCGCAATCCGGCCCTCGCGCAGATGTTCGCCGATATTCTCGGCATGCCGGTGACGATTGCGCCGGTCGACGAGGCGGCGGCGTTCGGCGCGGCCCTGTGCGCTGGCGCCGCTGTCGGACTCATCCCTTCCGTGCATGAGGCGGCTCGAGCGGCCCACGAGACGCTGCGCCAATACGAACCCGACACGGCGCGCAGCGCTGTGTTCGATGAGCGGTATTCGCTCTATTGCCGCCTCGCCGAAGCGCTCAAGCCGCATTGGCCGGAGATCGAGCGCCTCGGCGGCCAGGCGAGCGGAAGCGGGCGGTGATTTTTGAGATCGGGCGCGCCAGCGTCCTGCTGATTTATCCGGGCGCCGCGCGACGGCGGCCCCATGCCGAGACCGCCAGACTATGACGCGCACCAACGAAGGCAATTCCCAGGCGAGCTTTGAAGCGCGCGACGTCGACGTCGTCATCCTCGGCGCCGGCGTCAACGGCGCGGGGCTGTTTCGCGATCTGTGCGAGCAGAACGTCTCCTGCCTCATCGTCGACAAGGGCGATTTCGGCTCGGGGACCAGCGCCGCGCCGTCGAGGCTGATTCACGGCGGGCTCAAATATCTCGAAACGGGAGAGTTCGGGCTCGTCGCGCAATCCACTCTCGAGCGCAATCTGCTGCTGAAGAACGCGCCGCATTTCGTGCATCCATTGCCGACGATCATCCCGATCTTTTCCTGGGGCAAGGGCGTGTGGGCGGCGCTGCGAACGCTGCTCGGCTCGACGAGCGCGCCGCGCAGCCGCGGCGCCGTGCTGATCAAGATCGGCTTGGCGATCTACGACTACTTCGGCTCCCGCAATCAGATGATGCCGCGACACAAGCTGGTCGGCCGCCGCCAAGCCTTGCGCGAGACGCCCGCGCTGACGAAGTCGATCGTCGCAATCGGCAGCTACTACGACGCCAAGATCAGCCATCCCGAGCGCCTCGTGCTCGAACTGATCACGGACGGACTGGCCGCCAATACCGCCTCTGCGGCGGCCAATTACGCGACGCTCGCCGCATGCGCCAATGGCGTTCTGACCTTTGAGCGCGAAGCCGACGGCGGGACGTTCGCGGTGCGCCCGAAAATCGTCGTCAACGCTGCCGGCCCGTGGATCGATCATGTCAACGCCGCCCTCGGCGCGCCCTCGAAGCTGATCGGCGGCACCAAGGGCTCGCACATCCTCATCAAGCACGACGAACTGGTGCGCACCCTCGCGGGCCGCATGATCTACTTCGAGGCCGACGACGGTCGCATCTGCCTCGTCTACGAATATTTCGGACATGCGCTCGTCGGTTCGACCGACATCAAGGCCGACGATCCGGATGGCGTGCGCTGCGAGGACGACGAAATCGACTATCTGCTCGAGAGCTTGCGCGCGCTGTTGCCGGGCCTCGCCTTCGAGCGCGAGCAGATCGTGTACGCCTACAGCGGCATTCGGCCGCTTCCCGCCTCCGACGCGTCGACGCCCGGGCTCATCAGCCGCGATCATTCCGCGCCGGTCGCCGAGGCGGAAGGCGCGCGGCCCTTTCCGATCCTCTCGCTCGTCGGCGGCAAATGGACGACCTTTCGCGGCTTCGCCGAGGAGGTCGCCGACGCCGTGCTTGCGCGCCTGCAGCGTCCCCGCAAGGCGACGACGCGGGAGATGCCGATCGGCGGCGGCAGGGACTTTCCGCAAAACGCCGCGGCGCGCGCGCGCTGGCTCGCCGAGATCGCGTCGGCGGCGCGCGTCGACGAGCGCCGCCTCGACCGGCTCCTGTCGCGCTATGGAACCACGGCGCGGCGGGTCGCGGGCCACCACAGTGCGGCCTGGAGCGACGACGAGCGCCTGCCGGATTCGCGCGACTACGGCCTGGCGGAGATCGACTACATCGCGCGCAACGAATTCGTCGAACATCTCGCCGACATCGTCATGCGACGCACCACGTTGGCGATCGGCGGCAGTTTGACGCTGAACGACTTGAGCCGCATCGCCGCGGTCGCCGGCGGCGCGCTCGGGTGGGACGCGCGGCGGCGGGAAGAGGAAATCGACATGGTCGTCGGGCAGCTATCGGGGCGCAATCTGATGCGTCTCGAACTTGTGCCCGAAACGTCGGCGCCAGCGCCCTGAAAGCGCCTAAAGCCTGTGCATCAGCCTTTGCGCGCGCTTGACACGACCATTAAGGAGTGAGAAAAGTTGCACCACAAGAAAAATTTATCGGCGGAAATATGCTGAAGGATGTGCGAAATGGCCTTGTGAGGGCAGGCCACGATCTTCGGGGCCGAGGTGTTCGGCTCCTTCCCTCCAGGGTCCTGTCCACCGCGCAACCGCCAAGCGACGCTGTGTGTGACCATGAACGCTCAATCTGAAACCGCGCCGCGCCGGCGCGCCAGTCCCGGTTTGCGCGTCGCAGTCGTCTCGGCCGCGGCGGTGATCCTCGTCGCGGCCATGGCGCTCGACACGAAGATCGTCAAAATCGGCTCGCCGGCGGACGTTCAGCCGAACGTGTTCTCCCCGGCCGAGTTCGGCAAAACACAGTTTCCGACGGTGCAGTCGGCTGTCGAAAGCCGAGCGGTCGATGCGACGACGCTCGTGGCGGCGCTGGCCAAGGACAAAGACGCGGCGATCAAGCAATATGGCGTGGCTACGCCCGCCGGCATCGGTGTTGAGATCTCGGTCAAATTCACCGGCGTCGCCGGGACTGCGGAGTCGGGCGTCTATCCGGTCCAGATCGAGGGCATGCCGAGCACGCTCGTCGTGCGTGTGCAGACGGGGCCCGCGATCAACGGAACGGACCTGCGCGACGCCACCGGGAAGATCACCTTCGGCCAGTTCGTCAATCAGATCGACTATCAGAACGCCGGCTCGGCGCTGAACAAGGAGATGAAGCAGCAGGTCTTGTCGAAGATCGACACGGCCGCGCTCAGCGGCAAGACGATTTCCGTCGTCGGCGTCTTCAGGCTGATCAATCCGAACAACTGGCTCGTGGCGCCAGTCAAATTGGACGTCCGATGACGACGGCGTCCGACACCGGGCCGGCGGACCCCGAGGTCGTCCTCGCCGCCCGCAACATCGGCAAGATCTACGGCAGCACGCACGCCCTCAAAGGCGTGAACTTCGACATTCGCCGCGGCAAGGTGACGACGCTGTTCGGCGAGAACGGCGCCGGCAAGTCGACCTTGATGAAGATCCTCTCCGGCGTCGCGACGCCGACGTCGGGGACGATTCTGCTCGACGGCGCGCCGGCCTCCTTCGCGTCGTCGACCGACGCGCGCGACCGCGGCGTCTCGATCATCCATCAGGAGTTGAGCCTCGCGCCCAATCTCAGCGTGCGCGACAACATCTTCATGGGGCGCGAATTGCGCACCGCGACCGGCGGCGTCGACTTCGCGGAGGAAGCGCGCCAGGCGGCCGCGCTGATGGCGGATCTCGAAGAGGACATGGACCCGCTGACCCTGGTCGAAAACCTTCGCTTGGGCCAGCAGCAGATTGTCGAGATCGCGCGCGCGTTGTCGGTGAATTCGCGCATTCTCATCATGGACGAGCCGACGTCCGCGTTGAGCGCCACGGAAGTCCATGTGCTGTTCAAGGTCATTCGCGATCTCACCAGCCGCGGCGTCTCGATCGTCTACATCTCGCATCACCTCGAAGAGGCGCTACAGATCACCGACCACGCCGTGGTGCTGCGCGACGGGGCGATCACCGCGACGGCCGACCGCAAGGACATCGACCTCGCGTGGATCGTCCGCAACATGGTGGGCGAGAACTTCGATCTCGGCTCGCCGCCGAGCGGCTATAAATTCGGCAAGGTGGCCCTGACGATCGAGGATTTGTCGGTGCCTGACGCGTCGGGCTCCGACGCTTCGGCCGTCGATCGGCTGTCGCTCAGCGTTCGTGCGGGCGAGATCGTCTGCATCTACGGGCTGATGGGCGCCGGACGCACGGAGCTGCTCGAAACCGTCGCCGGCCGTGTCACGCCGAGCGGCGGGCAAATCCTCCTCGAGGGCGAGGACGTCTCCCGCCTCAGCATCGCCGAGCGCATCGACAAGGGCCTGGTGCTGGTGCCGGAGGATCGTCAGCGCGACGGCTTGGTCCAGACGATGACGGTCGGCTCCAACTTGTCGCTGCCCAGCATCGGAGACTTCGTCCGCGGTCTCTTGCTGTCGCCGCGGCGCGAGCGGGCGCTGGTCGACAATTCCATTCGCAACGTCCACATCAAGACCGCCGGCGGCGACGCCCCCATCGGTTCGCTCTCGGGCGGCAATCAGCAAAAGGTCGTCATCGGCAAGATGCTGACGACCAACCCGAAGGTCATCCTGCTGGACGAACCCAGCCGCGGCATCGACATCGGCGCCAAGGCGGAGGTGTTCAGGTTGCTCGCCGAGCGAGCGACGCGTGGCCTCGCCGTCGTGTTTTCGACTTCGGAGGTCGCCGAGTGCCTCAGCATCGCGCATCGGATCATCGTGATGAGTCGCGGCAAGATATCAGCCGAGTTCGGCGCTGACGTCGCCAAGGAAGAGATCATGGCTGCCTCGGGCGAGGCCGTGGTCGCCTGATTGTCTGGATTAGCGGAGCTCTGACCATGACCAGCCCGAATCCCCCTCGCTCGCGCTCGGGCCTGTTCGCCGATGGCTTCGACATCGGACGATTGCTGCTCGAAGGCCGCGCGTTCTTCGCGTTGATCGCGATCATCATCGTCTTCTCAATTCTGTCGCCGTACTATTTCTCGTTCGGCAATTTTCTCACCATGGCGTCGCATGTCGCCATCTTCGGCATTCTCGCCGTCGGAATGCTGCTGGTCATCCTCAATGGGGGAATCGACCTGTCGGTCGGATCGACGCTCGGGTTGTGCGGCGTCGTCGCCGGCTTCCTGATGCAGGGCGTGCCGCTGCCGATGTTCGGGGTCGCGCTGTTTCCGCCCGTCTGGGTGGTCGCCGTGCTGGTGTGCGCGCTTGGCGGCGTCGTCGGCCTCGTCAACGGCGTGCTGATCGCGCGCTTCAAAGTGCCTGCTTTCGTCGCCACGTTGGGCGTCATGTACGTGGTGCGCGGCCTCGGGCTCCTGATGACGAACGGGCTCACCTACAACAACCTCGCCGGCAAGGCCGACCTCGGCAACACCGGCTTCGACTGGCTCGGCTTCAACCGCCTGGCCGGCGTCCCGATCGGCGTCGTCGTCATGGCGGTAATCGCGATCCTTGGCAGCCTCATGCTGAACCGTGCGCCGTTCGGCCGCTGGCTCTACGCCTCCGGCGGCAATGAACGCGCCGCCGAGCTCTCCGGCGTGCCGGTGAAGATGGTGCAGGTGACGGTCTATGCGCTGTCCGGGGTCTGCGCCGCCATCAGCGGCCTCATCCTCTCCTCACAGCTCACCTCGGCGGGGCCGACCGCCGGCGCGTCCTACGAACTGACCGCGATCGCGGCGGTCGTCATCGGCGGCGCGGCGCTCACGGGCGGACGCGGCAACATCCGAGGCACCATGCTTGGAGCCTTCGTCATCGGGTTCCTCTCCGACGGGCTCGTCATCATCGGCATTTCGTCCTACTGGCAAACGGTGTTCACCGGCGCGGTCATCGTGCTGGCGGTGCTCCTCAACGCCTTGCAGTATCGCCGCCGCGTCAAGCGACCCGAACTCGACGGGCGGCCAATCCGCTTCTCCGCAACCGAGCGGCCAGACCCCTGCGGTCCATCAGGCTCGGGAGAAGACTGCCGGTTGACCGGCACATCGTAACCCATGAGGAAACATCTGAATGTCCAGGAAGGCAACACGTCTGTCGCTCGCGGCGCTTGCGCTCGCGGCGCCGCTTTTCGCCGGGTCCGTCACCGCCGCGTCGGCGGCCGGCGGCCACATCTCGATCATCGTCATCGATCCCGCCAACCCCTATTGGCTCACTGAAGGCAAGGTCGCGTCGGCTGAGGCGACCAAGCTCGGCTACACCGCCAGCGTCGGCGCGTCGAAAGGCGACACCAACACTGAGAGCAAGCTGATCGACACCGCGATCACCAACAAGTCGGTCGCGATCATTCTCGACCCGGCCGACGCCAGCGGCTCGATCGGCGCCGTGAAGAAGGCGATCGCCGCCGGCATCCCGGTGTTCCTGGTCAACGCCGAAATCAACCAGCCGGGCCTCGCCAAGGCGCAGCTCGTCTCGAACAACGCGCAGGGCGCGGCGCTCGGCGCGCAGCAGTGGGTGAAGGCCGCCGGTGAGAAAGGCTCGTACGTCGAGCTGCTCGGCAACCCCTCCGACAACAACGCCGCCACGCGCTCGAACGGCTACGAGACCGTGCTCAGCCAGTACCCCGGCCTGAAGAAGGTCGGCGACCAGGTCGCGAACTGGGATCGCACCCAGGGCCACGACAAGATGCAGAACCTTCTGCAGGCTCACCCCGACATCATGGGCGTGATCGCCGGCAACGACGAGATGGCGCTTGGCGCGATCGCGGCGCTGAAGGAAGCCGGCAAGCTCGCGAATGTGAAGGTCGGCGGTTTCGACGGCTCGCCCGACGCGGTCGAGGCGATCAAGTCTGGCGAGCTGCAATACACCGTGCTGCAGCCGGTGGCCGTCTACTCCAAGAAGGCGGTCGACGAGGCCAATTCGTTCCTGAAGACCGGCAAGACCGGCGTCGCGAACGAGAAGCAGCTGTTCGACTGCGTCCTCATCACCAAAGACAACGTGGCGGACTACATCGCTCCGTTCACCCTGAAGTAATCAAGGGGCAGGGGAGCGTCGTCTCGGCGCTCCTGAAACAGCGCTGCGACGGGCCGCTGAAGCAGGCTCGCCGCAGCGCTTTTGAATTTGTTGGATTGAGCGATCGGGGCGGCAGGCGCGGTCGCTCCGATTTGGAGGTCGGCGATGACGGCCGTTCGAGGCGATATCCTGATTGGCGTCGACGCCGGGACCTCGGTGATCAAGGCGGTCGCCTTCGACGCCGCGGGGCGGCAGATCGCCACAGCTTCGACGCCGAACGCCTATCAAACGCGGCCGGACGGCGCGGCGTTGCAATCGCTTGACCAGACCTGGGCGGATTGCGCTGAGGCGTTGCGCGATCTCGGCGCCAAGGTGGAACGCCTCGCTGAGCGCACCGCGGCCATCGCGGTGACCGGTCAGGGCGACGGAACTTGGCTCGTCGGCAAGAACGACCGGCCGGTCGGCGACGCCTGGCTGTGGCTCGACGCACGCGCCGCGGAGACGGTGCGGCGGTTGCGGCAGGCGCCGGCGGACCGCGCCCGCTTCGAGGCGACGGGCACCGGGCTCGCCGCCTGTCAGCAGGGGCCGCAGCTCGCCCTGATGGACGCGACGACGCCTGATCTGCTCGATCGCGCCGAGGTTGCGCTGCATTGCAAGGATTGGCTCTATCTGAAACTGACAGGGGTTCGCGCGACGGATCCCTCGGAGGCGAGCTTCACCTTTGGCGATTTTCGCACGCGGCGTTACGACGACCGCGTGATCGAGGCGCTCGGCCTCGGCGCACGGCGCTCCTTGCTGCCCGAGATCGTCGACGGAACGCAGACGACGCATCCCTTGTCGCCCGCGGCCGCCGCGGCCACCGGGCTGCTGGCCGGCACGCCGATCTCGCTCGGCTTCGTCGACATGGTCTCGACGGCGCTCGGCGCCGGAGTTTACACCGGCGGCGCGCCGGCGGCCTGCTCGGTCATCGGCTCGACCGGCGTTCACTTGCGCGCGACGCCGACTGAGGGCGTCCACTTGAACGCCGAGGGCACGGGCTACGTGCTTCTGCTGCCGATCCCCGGCATGGTCACGCAGGTGCAGTCGAATCTCGCGGCGACGCTCAACATCGACTGGGCGCTGCGGGTGGCGGGCGACCTGATGACCGAGATGGGTCACAAGGCGACGCAGGCCGAACTCGTCGCCAAAATCGACGGCTGGCTGGCGAAATCGACGCCCGGCGCGATCCTCTACCACCCCTATATCTCCGAGGCGGGGGAGCGCGGGCCGTTCGTGAACGGCAATGCGCGCGCCGGTTTCATCGGGCTCAGCGCCGCGCACCGTTTCCCCGACTTCGTGCGCGCGGTGGTCGAGGGGCTGGCGATGGCCGCCCGCGATTGCTACGCCGCAATGGGCGACATGCCGGCGGAAGTGCGGCTGACGGGCGGGGCGGCGCGATCGCGCGCCTTGCGCGCGGCGCTGTCGGCCGCGGTGGGCGCGCCGGTGCGCGCGTCGGCGCGCGAAGAGGCGGGCGCAGCGGGCGCGGCGATGATGGCGGCGGTTGCGATAGGTCTCCATCCGACGATGGACGCCTGCATCGCGGAATGGGTGACGCCGCTTCTCGGGACGAGCGAGGCGCCCGATGCCGAGTTGATGCGAACCTACGAGCGGACGTTTCCGGCCTATCTCAGCGCCCGCCGCGCGCTGGAGCCGGTGTGGGACATGATGGCGCGAGGTCAGGACTAGCGCATCGCCGTCATTGCGAGCGGAGCGAAGCAATCCAGTGGCGCCGACGATGCAAGCGGTGGAATGGATTGCTTCGGAGCTCACGCTCCTCGCAATGACGATCCAACGCAATTGCTGACGGCTCTGGCGGCGCGATACGCCCGCCGGGCCAATGGAGACGAGAGATGAGCGAACCGCAGACGATTGACCTCTTCGTCATCGGCGGAGGCGTCAACGGCGCCGGAATTGCGCGCGACGCGGCGGGCCGGGGCCTGTCGGTTATGCTGTGCGAGAAGGACGATCTGGCGCAGGGGACCTCGTCGCGTTCCGGCAAGCTCGTGCATGGCGGACTGCGCTATCTCGAATATTACGAGTTTCGCCTGGTTCGCGAGGCGCTGATCGAGCGCGAGGTGCTGCTCAATTCGGCGAGCCACATCATCTGGCCGATGCGCTTCGTGCTGCCGCACAGTCCGCAGGATCGGCCGGCGTGGCTGGTGCGGCTCGGGCTGTTCCTCTACGACCATCTCGGCGGCCGCAAGCGATTGCCCGGCACGCGCACGCTCGATCTTCGCCGCGATCCCGAGGGCGCGCCGATCAAGGACGAGTTCTCCAGGGGGTTCGAATATTCCGACTGCTGGGTCGACGACGCGCGGCTGGTGGTGCTGAACGCGATCGACGCGGCCGAGCGGGGTGCGCAAGTTTTCACCCGCACGGCCTGCACCTCCGCACGGCGCGAAGGCGGCCTGTGGCGGATCGAGATGAAGGATGCGCGCACCGGCGCGACGCGGGTCGTTCGCGCCCGCGTGCTGGTGAACGCGAGCGGTCCCTGGGTCAACGACATCATCGGGCGGGTGACGGGGCTGAAGTCGAGCCGCAGCGTACGGCTGGTCAAGGGCAGCCACATCATCACGCCAAAGTTCTGGGACGGACAGAACGCCTATCTCGTGCAGAACCACGACAAGCGCGTGATCTTCATCAATCCCTACGAGGGCGACAAGGCGCTGATCGGCACCACCGACATTCCCTACGACGGCGCGCCCGAAGAGGTCGCCATCGCGGAGGCGGAAATCGAATATCTGCTCGCGGCGGTGAACCGCTATTTCAAGCAGGGCTTGCGGCGCGAGGACGTGCTGGAGACATTCTCCGGCGTGCGGCCGCTTTATGACGACGGCGCCGGCAACCCGTCGGCGGTGACGCGCGACTACGTCTTCGACCTCGATACCGAGGGCGGCGCGCCGTTGCTGAGCGTGTTCGGCGGCAAGATCACGACCTTCCGCAAGCTCGCCGAGCATGCGCTGCAAAGGCTCAAGCCCACCTTTCCCGACATGGGGCCGGACTGGACCGCCAAGAGCCACCTGCCGGGCGGCGACATCGAGAACGCCGACGTGCCGCTATTCCTCGACCGGCTGCAGCGCGAATATCCGTGGCTGCCGCGCGACCTTGCGCGCCACTATGCGCGCCACTACGGCGCCTGCACGGCGAGCCTGATCGACGGGGCGCGTTCGCTCGAAGGTCTCGGCCGACGTTTCGGACCGTGCCTGTACGAGACGGAAGTGCGCTACCTGACGGCGCACGAATGGGCCGAGACGCCGGAAGACATTCTCAGGCGGCGCACCAAGCACGCGCTGCACATGAGCGCCCACGAGCAGGCCGCGTTCGAAGACTGGTTCGAACGGAGCCTCGCTCGGTCGGCTTAGGGCGAATTGCGTTTTGTCTGAGCTGTCCCCGTCATTGCGAGCGAAGCGAAGCAATCCATTTGCGCCGGCGATGCAGGCGGAGCAATGGATTGCTTCGGAGCTCACGCTCCTCGCAATGACGAGGCAACGGTATTGCGGAGGGCTCTCCCCTCGCGCGGGGAGAGGGAGAAAACCAAGCTACTTCCCGAGGTGCGCGTCGAAGAACTGCGCGATCTCGCCGAACGCCTCTTTGGTTTCAGGCACGCGATCATCGGCCTGATACTGGGCGTGCGATTCCGCCTCGAACACGTTGAGAGCGGCGTCGACGCCGACTTCGCGCAGCTTGCGATGTACGCGCACCGTGTTGCTCAACAGCAGGTCGCGGGTGCCCGTGGTCAGGATCGTCGGCGGGAAGCCGTGCATGTCGCCATAGACCGGCGACAACAGCGGGTCATGCAGGTCATGACCATGCGCATAGATCAGCGTCGCGGCGTGGCAGAAGCCGTTGGGCGAGACCAGCACGTTGTCCACCTTCTCATTGGTGGTGAAGCTGTCGCCGGTCTTGGTGACGTCCGACATCGGCGTGCCGGGCGCAATGGCGCCGGGCATGGGCAGCCCGTCCTGCTTGGCCTTCAACATCATTTCCAATGTCAGCGCACCGCCGGCCGAGGTGCCGAAGACGCCGACGTTCTTGGGATCGGTCGTCTTGACCACGGACTTGTAGACGGTCATCGCGTCGTCGAGAGCGGCGGGGAAATACGCCTCCGGCGGCATGCGGTAGTCCACCGCGATCACTTTGAAATGACCGAACCCGGCCATCATGATGGCCTCGGTGGTGCCGGATTCGCCGGGGAAAAGCACGTAGCAGCCGCCGTGCACATGGACCAGCACACGGTTGCGATTTTTCGCCGGCACGTCGTCCGGGGTAATGACATGCACCTTGACGCCGTCGATGGTGGACGCCTCCATCTTCACGTGCATCCGATCCAACAGCGCTGGGATCGTCTTGACCACGCCGGCGGCCTGCTTGTCGGCGTAGGCGCGCGCTTCCGCTCCGGTCTTCCACTGGTCGTTCCAGTCCGGATTGAGCGGGCGGGCGATGATCGCCTGCATTGCGGGGCTGACGTCAGGCGGCGCTACGAGCGCCTTAGCCGGAACTTGGCGCGGAATGTCCGGCTGCGATTGCGCGAAGGCCATGCTGGGCGTCGCGAGCGCTGCGAGGAGCGCCGACAGGGCGAGGCTTCCGAACTTCATGGGATTTCCTGTGATTACGAGAACGCGCGTCAAGCGGTCAGCGCTCTCGCCGTCCGCTCGTCGAGGATGATCCCGTAGACCAATCCGCTCGCGAGCACGGCTTGGATGGCGTTCACTTTCGCGCGACCCCCCGCGAAGGCGACCGTCCTTTGCCGCGCGATGTCGGCGGCGGACATCGACAGGGTGCGCGCGGAAATGTTGTTTTCGATCAACTTGCCTTCGATGCTGAAGAAGTGGCCGAGGATTTCGCCCATCGCGCCGGCGCGCCGCGCCTCCTCGAACTCGTGGCGCTCGATCATGCCGGTCGACAGGATCGTGGCGTCAGGCCCCATCGTGCCGATGCCGACGACGCGCAGCGTCGCCGCAATCCCCATTTGCATGATCTCGGCGACGCCGCGCTGCTCGAGAAAGACCGCGCGATCCTCGACGGAATTGGCGTAGAACGGCAAGGGCAGCACGTAGGTCTCGGCGCCCGTGCGCTCGGCGAGCCTGTGAATGACGTCGTACGGCGTCGCCGAATAGCGGCGCGTCAGTCCGCCCTGCAGCGACACCAATTTGCGAGTGCTGGCGTCGACTTTCGGCAACATTCTGACGCAAGCGGCGAGCGTACGGCCGTGGCCGAAGCCGATAATCTCGTCTTCGCCGTTCTCGAAGGCGAGCCTGAGGAAACGGCTGCCCGCTAGGCCGAGGGTCTGCAAGGGCAGGGGTTCGTCGTCGAGATCAGGGCATACTTCACAGAACTCGATGCCGAAGCGCCCCCGCATCTTGTCTTCGAGGCGGACGCACTCGACGATGTCGCCTTCGATCGAGATGCGAACCAGGCCTTCCTTGTTGGCCTTGGCGATCAGGCGATGCGCCTTGAGGCTCGGAACGCCAAGGCGTTTGGCCACTTCGCTCTGCGTCAGGCCCGCGCCGTAGTGCAGCCACGCGGCGCGAACGCAGAGGTCGTGATCCTCGCTGGCCGGGCCTCTCGGCGGTGTGTCCCGCATATGCCTCACACTGATATTTTTTTCTGAACTTGAAGTTCGTTTCATTTTCATGGCATGGTGTCAAGGGGCCGGACGGTGGACCCGATCGCGATCTTCGCCGGGAAGCCGAGCCGATGGAAGCGCTTCACGGCCCCTGACAGTTCGGGAGAATGGAATGAAAATCGCTTTGGGCGCGGACAGCGCAGGCAAGCCTCTGCTCGATGTCGTCGCCGCCCACCTCCAAAATCGGGGCAACTCGGTGACCGACCTGAGCATCCCCGGCTTTTACGCCGACGTGGCCGACCGCGTCGCCTCCGCCGTCATGGCCGGCGAGCATGAGCGCGCCATCCTGTTCTGCGGCACCGGCATCGGCGTCTGCATTTCCGCCAACAAGGTTCCCGGCATTCGCGCCGCCTTGACGCACGACACCTATTCCGCCGAGCGGGCGGCAAAGTCCAACAACGCGCAGATCATCACCATGGGCGCGCGCGTGATCGGCCCCGAACTGGCGAAGGCGATCGTCGACGTCTATCTGGCTTCCGACTTCGACCCGCAGGGCCCCTCCGCGAGCAACGTCCGAGCCATCGGCGAGATCGACGTGAAGTACGGCAAGTCTCTCTGAGACGAGACGAAGCCATGCCGATCAAACTGGGGCTGAACCTCAATCCCTTCGTCAATCGTTTCGCGGAGTCCGCCGAGCTGATCGACACGATCGCCGGCGAGATCGGCATCGGCTATCTGCAGCTCGTCCACGAGTTCATCAACCCGGCTTGGCCGGCGCCGACCGTGCGCCGCCTCACCGGCGAGATGGCCGCGGCTTGCGCGCGCCGCGGCGTGAAGATCACCTCGCTGATGACTGGCCCCTACGGCCGTCTCAACCATTTCGGCCATCCCGACGCCGAGGTCCGCGAATACTACCTCGAGTGGTTCGAGGGCCTCGTCGATATTGCCGCCGAGATCGGCTGTCCGGCGGTCGGAACGCAGTACGCGATCCTGACATACCGCGACTACGACGATGCGGCGCGGCGCGAGGCGACCCTGTCCGTTGCGCTCGATTGCTGGCGGCGCCTCGCCGACCATGCAGCCAAGCGGGGCCTCGAGTTCCTGTTCTGGGAGCCGATGTCGGTCGGCCGCGAGCTCGGCCACACGATCGCCGCGACCGAGGCGTTGCAGGATCGCCTCGATCGCGCCGACTTGGCGGTGCCGCTGAAGGCGATGATCGACATCGATCACGGCGACGTCGCTTCGCCGAACCCCGCCGACACCGACCCTTACGCCTGGGCTCGCGCCTTCGCGGCGCGCTCGCCGATCATCCACATCAAGCAGAGCTCGGCCAACAAGGGGGGCCACTGGCCCTTCACCGAGGAGCACAACCGCAACGGCCGCATCCTGCCGGAAAAGCTGATCGAGACAGTTCGGCAGGGCGGGGGCGGCGACAACGAGTTGTGCATGGAGTTCGCCTTCCGCGAGCGCGAGCCGGCGGACCGGAACGTCGTCAGGATGATCCGCGAATTGGTCGAGTTCTGGAAACCTTATGCCGACGTCGGCCTGGGAAACTGAGACATCGATGCCTAAGAAGACGCCCTGGATCGGCACGAGCTGGAAAATGAACAAGACGCGTGCCGAGGCGCGCGACTTCGCCCTCGCTCTCGCGGCGTCGCCGGCGGCGACGACGGAGGCGGCGAAGCCGTTCGTCATCCCGCCTTTCACCGCGATCGCCGACGTCGCGGAGCGGCTCGAAGGCACGCGCGTGCGCGTCGGCGCGCAGAACATGCATTGGGCGCCGTCCGGCGCCTGGACGGGCGAAATCTCCGCCGCCATGGTCCGCGACGTCGGCGCGAGCCTCGTCGAAATCGGCCACAGCGAGCGCCGCACGCATTTCGGCGAGACGGATGAAACCGTCGCGCTGAAGACCAAGGCGGCGATCGACAACGGTCTGATCGCGCTGGTGTGCGTCGGCGACACGCGGGCGGAATACGACGCGGGACGAACCTCCGAGGTCCTTGCGCGCCAGGTCCGTTTCGCTCTCTCCTATTTGCACGCCGTCGATCGCGACCGGATCGTGATCGCCTACGAGCCGGTCTGGTCGATCGGCGAAGGCGGCGTGCCGGCCGATCCGGACTTCGCGGACGAGCAGCATCGCCGGATCAAGGACGTGTCGACGAGCCTGTTCTCGGCGCCGGTCGACGTCGTCTATGGCGGCAGCGTCAGTCCTGAGAATTGCGTCCCGCTCGCCTCGCGGTCGCACATCGACGGCCTCTTCATCGGCCGGTCGGCGTGGAACGTCGAGGGTTACGTCGGCATCGTCGAAAAGGTCACCGCCGCATTGGCGGAATGATGCGGCGAAGCTAGGCTCGGCGGCGAACGCGCAGCCGCGGAGGGACCATCATGACGTTTGTGCACGACGAGCCCGAGAGGTTCGCCGCTGAAGCCCTTCGCGGCTTCGCCTCGGCCTACGGACGTTATGTTACGCTTGCGACGGGAGGCGTTCTGCGCGCTGCCCCCGCGCCTGCCGGCAAGGTGGCGCTCGTCATCGGCGGCGGCTCTGGTCACTATCCCGCGTTCGCGGGCTATGTCGGCGCGGGTCTCGCTGACGCTGCTGTCGCCGGCGACGTTTTCGCCTCGCCCTCGACCCGCGCGATCGCGCGCATCGCCAAACTTGCCGATCGCGGCGGCGGGGTGCTGCTCGGCTTCGGCAATTACGCCGGCGACGTGCTCAACTTCGGCGCGGCGGCGCGCCGCTTGGCCGCCGAGGGCGTCGACGCGCGCCTTCTGCCGGTCGCCGACGATGTCGCCAGCGCGCCCGCCGAGAGCGCCACGCTGCGTCGGGGCGTCGCGGGCGACGTCGTCGTCTTCAAGATCGCCGGCGCGGCCGCGGAGGCCGGCATGTCGCTCGGCGATGTGGAGCGGCTGGCGCGAATCGCCAACCGCCGCACCGTCTCCTTCGGCGTCGCCTTTCGCGGCTGCACCCTGCCCGGCGCCCGCGAGCCGTTGTTCGTCGTTCCCGATAGTCAGATGGCGATCGGCCTCGGCATCCACGGTGAGCCGGGCGTCGCGGACGAGCCGATCGTGACGGCGCGCGCGCTCGCCCGCATCCTGGTCGAACGGCTGGTTCGCGAACGGCCGCGAGACGCCTCCGGTCGTGTCGCCGTAGTGCTCAACGGCCTTGGCGCGACGAAATACGAAGAGCTGTTCGGGCTCTGGAGCGGCGTTCAGGCGGAGATCGAGGCGAGAGGGCTGACGATCGTCGGCCCCGAAGTCGGCGAATTCGTCACCAGCCTCGACATGGCGGGTTGCTCGCTGACGATCGCCTGGCTCGATTACGGTCTCGAGCAGCTCTGGCTCGCGCCCGCCGACGCCGCCGCATTCCGCCGCGGCGCCGAAATCCATGCGGTCGCTCGCGCTCCCATCGAGGCGTCCGAGGAGGCCGCCGGCATCCCGGCTTCGAGCGCGCCGTCGCAGGCGTCGGCGCGCTGCGTCGCCGGCCTTTTGACGGCGCTCGCGGCAGCGATGCGGGAAAGCGAAGAGGAACTCGGCCGCATCGACGCGCGCGCGGGCGACGGCGATCACGGTCAGGCGATGAGCCGCGGTTCGGCCGCGGCGGCGGAGGCCGCCGAACGGGCCGTCGGCGCCGGCGCGGGAGCGGCGAGCGCCCTCGCGCTCGCTGGCGACGCCTGGGCCGACCGGGCGGGCGGCGCCTCGGGCGCGCTCTGGGGGCTCGGCCTGCGCGCTTGGAGCGAAGCCTTCTCCGACGCAGCGGCGATTGCGCCCGCCGACATCGCGCGCGGCGCGTGGGCGGCGCTGGAGGCGATCGTCGGACTGGGCGGCGCCAAGGTCGGCGACAAGACGCTGGTCGACGCCTTCGTGCCCTTCGTGACGATCCTCAGGCAGGAGATCGCCGCCGGCCGCGACGTCGCTGAAGCCTGGCGCGTCGCCGCCGAGGCCGCCGACAAAGCGGCGACGGCGACCGCCTCCCTTACGCCGCGCCTCGGACGTGCGCGGCCGTTGGTCAGCCGCAGCATCGGACATCCAGATGCAGGGGCGACTTCGCTCGCCATGGCGCTGCGCCTTATCGGTGAGCGTCTCGGTATCCGGCAGTAGGTCGGCTATATATAATGTCCCCAAGGGAATTGCCGTACGGCCTATCTCTTCGGCCAATGCAGCGTCGGGATCGGTTCCATCGGGCCTCAAGCCGGGATGGAACCGAGGAGTGGCGCGAGGATAGTGCCCATCAACGACAATGGGCGCTATCGATGAAGTCGGAACTGGTTGATCAAGCCCTGAACCCGAGAAGAGCGCGGCGGCGGCGGGTTTGGACGGCGCAAGAGAAGCGCGAGATCGTCGCGGAACGCGCCACTTCTGGCCATTGCAGATGCGCAAAACACAAAACCCGAGGGCCCTAGCTAAGAGCACGGAGCTGTGCGGATGACTTTTTTGCGTGTCCCAGCGGCGGGCTCTACGCAGGTCTTTGTGAAGCGGAGATACTCGTCGGGGGGTCAAGCAAATCGTGGGCGAGCGGCGTTGCCTGCGGCGCTAGGATCTGGAAGGTTCGCTCCTGGTGTGTGGGCGGCGACGAAACCAAGCGACGGAGTGCGGCTAGGAGCGCCAACAGCAAGCCGACGGCAGCCATAAAATAAAATACGCCGTCGATGCTGAAGCGCGCCATCACACTTGTACCGATCAGCGGGCCAAGGATCGAGCCCAGCCCGCTGACGAGGATGAGCCGGCCGCTCACTGCAACAACCTGATCGGCTGGCATTTGGTCGTGTGCGTTGGCGATACAGACCGGGTAAAGGGTCGACATGAAGCCGCCGAGCAGCGCAGCGGCGGGCAAGATTACTGGACGAGAGTGCGGCAAAATGACCACTGCGATCGCGGTGGCCGCAAAGCCGAAGCTCAGCATCGACAACACGATGCGCCGGTCGAATTGATCCGACAGTCGGCCGACCGGAATTTGGAACGCAAGCCCGCCAAGCACAGTGAACAACATGAAGGTCGCGATCGTCTCGCGCGCGATGCCTTCATCCTGCATCCACGCGGGAACCAGCGAGTAGAAACTGGCGCTGACCAGCCCGCTCAACATGCAGCCGGCGACGGCGACGGGCGCCGCGCGGGACAATTGGGCGAACGTCAGCGAAGTCGACGCGGTCCCGCGGGGCGGTTCGGCCCGCGTCGTGCTCACGATGACGAGCGCCACAGCGAACAGGACAGCGATCGCATTGAAGGGGCTTGCCGCTTCAACCTCAGCGTGGCCGATCAGCAGCTGTCCCAACGCAAGAGCGAGGAACGTGCCGAACATATAGACTGAGAAGAGCCGCCCGCGTTCGCTCGGCTCGGCCTTGGCGTTGAGCCAGCTCTCCGTGGCGATGAAAAGACCAGAACAACCAAAACCGATGACCGCACGCAAGATCAACCAAGGCAGCGGCCCCACCAGCAGCGGCATGGCCGTCGTCGCGGCGACGACCATTCCTGCGAAGGCGGCATAGGCGCGGATGTAGCCAACACGTTCGATGATCCGTTCGCAACGCAGCGCGCCCAGCGTGAAGCCGGCGAAATAGCTGCTGAGCACGAGACCGGATATCGTCGGCCCAAAGTCCTCGATCGCGACGCGCAAGGAGATGAAGGTGCCGAAGAAACCGTTGGCGAGCTGGATGATGCTCGTCGCGAGAATCAAAATCCCAATCTGTGCTAGCGGCGATTTCGACTGCATCATCCTTCTCCCTTGCAACAGCTTTGACGATTTACGCCGAGTTGTCGCCCCGATGGAATGGAAGGGATCCGAAAATCGCAAGACGTCCCAACTTGCAAAGTCGCCGGCACGACCGGCGAGCACGCGCGACATTTTTGACCATCGGCCTGCGTGAAATCCGAGAGCCTCGATGCTATCCGCGAGCAAACCGTCGGCGTGGTGGAAGCTGATGGAACCTTAAGTATCGATCACAACGGCAGCGGTCGCCATCGCTCCGCTCTTCGCATCCCGCTTCGCGCCACGGCTGGCAAAGGCATTCGAGCGGGTGCGCAATGGTCTTTGATCTAAGTCAACCTCCTCGGAATCGACTGCGACGTGAATCTTGCCGGTCGGTCGCCTCAAGGGTCGAGCCCGTGTTTCGCGGATTGCGCTCCTACGCGGAAATGCTGCCGCAACCTGTCGCGGCTTTCGAAGGTCAGCATAGGAGTAACTCCTCTTACAAATGGAGCGCAGTCTGGCTTTCGGGTCAAGGTTCAGGGAGAATGACAATGACTGAGCCCGTCGTGATCGCCCGACGGAGGCGAAGGCTGACTGCGGTTCTGACACAAGTGAGGATGTGGGGACGACAAAGTTGAACCTCCTGGCGACCTTTGGCGCTGCGGTCGCACTCTCTTTTGTCGCCAACGTAAACGGCGCGGCGCCACTTAACCAAGGAGCGGACGCTATAAGGCTGATCTGCCCCTGAAGTTTCACCCAGCAGCGACTAGAGCCTCGGCGGCGTCAATTGGCTCCGCGACGTCGCCCTCGAAATGGAGCCGGAAGACCGCGTGATATGGGTCTACGGACACGACGACGGCATCGAAAATCTCATCGAGCGGATCAAAATCCACAGGGACAGCACATCAAGCCCCCAGCGCTGGATGTCGTCCTACGCGGCGTCGACAGCGCGGCGCCATTGGTCGGGAGGCATCCGTAGTATTTTGATGCGCCCACTTGCAGCCACAGCGCCGTCGGATTGTTTCGCCACCCTCTTCAACAATTGTTGACGGGCGAGCGTCTACGGGTTCTCCTTGCCGACAAGTTGCGACTCGGTTTCGTCGCGACGAGCAGGGAGGAAGAGAGCGTGGCGTGCGTTGCCGAATTGGCTGAAAGGATCATCGCCGGCTTTCCCGCGCTCCACGAGCGCGCGCTCGCCTTCCGATACGCTGCCTCCACCCTCCCGTCACACAGGCATCCCCTGATCGGCGAGGATCGCGAGGCGATCTTCCGCGACATCTTCACTTTCAACCGCTGGAACGACCTGGAATCGGCAAGCGGCGTCGGATCGAGCAGCCGCTATACCCGCAACTTGCGCCGCCGCTTGCCGCCCCTGCTGCGCAAATACCGCGTGCGCGCCATCCTCGACGTTCCCTGCGGCGATTTCGTGTGGATGAGGGAGATTCCCTTCGACGCCGAGATGCGCTACATCGGCGGCGACATCGTCGGCGAACTGGTCGAGCGCCTCCAGCGGGACTTTTCGGCCCCGAACCGGCGGTTCGAGCGGCTCGACATCATCGCCTCGGCGTTGCCGAAGGCGGACCTCCTGATCTGCCGCGATTGCTTCATCCACCTCTCGAACGCCGACGTCCTCAAGGCGCTCGACAACATCATCGCCTCAGACGTCTCCTATCTCCTGACGACGACCTATCGCTTCGGCCGGACCAACGCCGACATTGTCACCGGCCAGTTCCGGGTCATCAATCTCGAGGCGCCGCCTTTCTCGCTGCCGGCGCCGATCGAGACGATTGTCGATTACGTATATCCCTTTCCGCCGCGCCGGCTCGCGCTGTGGTCGCGTGAGCAGCTCGAGGTTTGGGCCAGAACGCGGCGGGCGTCGCAACCCGCGACAACCTGACCAAACCAGGACTGTCGCGAATCCATCACAAGCCTACACCAATCTCCAAAACTGGAATGGCTTGATTGGAGGACCCGTCCATGGTCGCGAACCAGAGCAAAGCTCAAGGCGCTCTTTACAGGCGCATTCACGGCGAACTCGTCGACACTCTCGATGAAGAGATGGAGATGGAAATCGACGACGATCGTCTCGCGGCTCTGCTCGGGGACGTCGCCGATCATCCCGAAGGCGAATCGATTGAGCGCAGATTCTATTTTCGCGAGCTTCTGCGCTTGCAAAGGGAGCTCGTGAAGCTGCAGGACTGGGTGGTCCACAAGAAGCTGAAGGTCGTCGTCCTTTTCGAAGGCCGCGACTCCGCAGGCAAAGGCGGCGTCATCAAGCGCATCACGCAGCGCCTCAATCCGCGCGTCTGCCGGGTGGCTGCGCTGCCGGCGCCCAACGAGCGCGAACGCACCCAATGGTATTTCCAACGCTACGCCGCGCACCTCCCAGCCGGCGGCGAGATCGTGCTGTTCGATCGGAGCTGGTACAATCGCGCTGGCGTCGAGCACGTCATGGGGTTCTGCACGCAGGAGGAATATGACGAATTCTTCCACACTGCGCCCGAGTTTGAGCGAATGCTGGTGCGCTCGGGGATCGTTCTGGTCAAATACTGGTTCTCGATCACCGACGACGAGCAGCACCTGCGCTTCATGATGCGCATCCACGATCCCTTGAAGCAGTGGAAGCTGAGCCCGATGGACCTCGAGTCCCGCACCCGCTGGGAGCAGTACACCAAGGCCAAGGAGACGATGCTGGAGAAGACCCACATTCCGGAGGCGCCTTGGTGGGTCGTCGAGGCCGTCGACAAGAAGCGCGCGCGGCTCAATTGCATCGCCCACCTGCTCACGCAAATTCCCTATGAGGAGGCGCCGCACGTCGAGCCGGTTCTGCCCGAGCGCGTGCGCAATCCCGACTATCTCCGCGGACCCGTGCCGAAGGAGATGTACGTTCCGGATCTCTACACGGACAAATTGATCAAGACGTAGTCGTCTGCGACGCGGCAGCGCGGTCGAGCAGCGCGAGTTGCTCGGCGACATGGCGGCGAAGCTCCTCGACCGCAAGCTCGATGAAACTCTTGGCGCGCGGCGGCAACATGCGCCGCGTCGGGTAGAGCACGCCGAGCGTCAGCGGCTGCGGGCGCGCCTGCGGCATGACGGTGACGAGCCGCCTCGCGGCGATATAGGGCGCGACTTCGTACAGCGGCTTCAGCACCAGGCCGAGCCCGTCGAGCGCCCATTGCGTCAGGACGTCGCCGTCGTCGGCGTCGAGCGGTCCTTCGACATGCACGGCCGCCGGTTCGCCGCGATGATCGAACGTCCAGCGGAACTGCTGCGAGCCGGGAAAGCGCAACATTAGGCAATCGTGCTCTGCAAGATCGCGCGGGCTCTGCGGCGCGCCGCGCCGGGCGATATAGTCGGGCGAGGCGCAAAGCACCCGCTGAACCTCGGCGATCTTGCGCAAGGTGAAGCTCGAATCCTCCATGCGGGCGAGGCGGATGGCGAGATCGACGCCTTCGCGCACGAGATCGAGCAGATGGTCGGAGAGTCGCAGGCGAACTTCCGTGTGCGGCTGCGCGCTGCGATAGCGCGCCATCATCGGCGCGACGACGCGCCGGCCGAGACCGAGCGGGGCGGTGACGCGCAGCACGCCGTGGGCCGAGACGCCGCTCGCCTCCGCGACGCTCGCCTCCGCGCGCTCGACCGCTTCGACGATTTCCCTGCAGTGGCCGAAGAACAGCTCGCCCGCCTCGGTCAGCCGCATGGTGCGGGTCGTGCGCGTCAAAAGCCGCGCGCCGAGCGCGTCCTCCAGCATCTGGATGCGGTAGCTGACGACGGACGGGGAGAGGCGGAGCATTCGGCCTGCGGCGGAGAACGAGTTCGTCTCGACGGCCTTGAGGAAGATGCGCACGTTCTCGAGGGAAATCATCGCCGGCCATTTTCCGATTAAATCGCAAAATATTCCTGAATTTCGTCGTGGGCAACCAACGGCGCCGCCGCTATCTTGACCTCGCCGGGGCGCCGTTTCGCCTTGGGGGAGAGGCGGAGGACGGGATGGGCGCGTGGGGTCCGTATGTCTGGGAGTGGGGCTCGATCCTGCTGCGCTGGCTGCATGTGATCGCTGCAATCGCCTGGATCGGCGCGTCGTTCTTCTTCATGCATCTCGACGCCTCCTTGCGCAAAATGAAGGACTCCCAGCCCGGCGTCGCCGGAACCTCGTGGCAGGTGCACGGCGGCGGCTTCTACGAGATGAGCAAATACATGCTCGCCCCGGCGGCGCTGCCCGACCATCTCATCTGGCATAAGTGGCAGGCGTACTGGACCTGGATCTCCGGCTTCTGCCTGCTGTGCTGGGTCTATTACGGCCAGTCGAGCTTCTTCCTGATCGACCCCTCAGTCGCCGCGCTCACCCCTTGGCAGGCCGCGCTGATCGGCGTCGGCTCGCTCGCGGTCGGCTGGCTCGTCTACGACCTGCTGTGCCGCTCGCCGCTCGCCAAGAACGACGCGCTGCTGGCGCTGGTCGGCTTCGGCTATGTCGTCTTGACGAGCTACGCCTTCACACTCGTCTTTTCGGGGCGGGGTGCGCTGATCCACACCGGCGCGCTGATGGCGACCATGATGTCCGCCAACGTGTTCTTCATCATCATGCCCAACCAGCGCAAAGCGGTGGCGGCGCTGCTCGCGGGCAAGAAGCCCGATCCGATGTGGGGCAAGACCTCCAAGCAGCGTTCGACGCACAACAATTACATCACGCTGCCGGTGGTGTTCATGATGCTGTCGAACCACTATCCCGCCACCTACGCGAATTCCCGCGTTATCCCCGCGATCGTCACCTGCGTGATCGTCGCCGGGGCGCTGGTGCGTTATTTCTACAACCGCTGGCACGCCGAGCATGGCGCGGCGCCCTGGTGGGCGTGGCTGGTCGCCGCCATCGCCATCTGGGGCGCCTTCTGGATCGCGACCGCGTCGTCGCCCGGTGTGCGGCCTGCGCTCGGCTTCGCGGCCCCTGAGGTGAAGGCGGCGGCGGCGGACGCGGCGCGCGCGCCAGCCGAGGCGGTCAACGTCGTCGAGACGCGTTGCGCGATGTGCCATTCGCCGGAGCCGGTGTGGAACGGCATCGGCGAGGCGCCCAAGGGCGTGCTGCTCGACACGCCCGAACATATCGCCGCCTTCGCGCCGGGCATTCGCATGCAGGCGGTGCTCACCCATGCGATGCCGCCCAACAATCTTACCGAGATGACGACCGAGGAGCGCGCCGTGCTCGCCCATTGGCTCGGCGTCGGCGCCGTCGCCGGCAAGTGAAGGGAGCGCGCGATGCGTGAGGGCAGCGAAAGCCCAGGCCGCCGGCTGATGGCGCGCCTCGACGCATTCGCCGCCTTCACGGACGAACCGGGCAAGCTCACGCGGTTCTATCTTTCCGAGGCTCATCGCCGGGCGGCCGCGCAGTTCATCGCCTGGGCGCAGGCGATCGGCCTCGACGCGCGGCTCGACGTCGCGGGCAACGTCGTCGCGCGCTATGAGGGGCGCAAAGCCGGCGCCCCCGCCTTGATGATCGGCTCGCACATCGACACCGTGCGCGATGCCGGCCGCTACGACGGCAATCTCGGCGCGCTCGCCGCGCTCGCCGTGGTCGAGGATCTGGCCCAGCGCGGCGAGCGGCTCGACGTGGCGGTGGAGGTCGTCGCCTTCGGCGACGAAGAGGGGGTGCGCTTTCCAAAAACCTTGACCGGCTCGCGCGCGCTCGCGGGCCTCGTCGAAGAGGGCGCGCTGGAACAGAAGGATCGCGACGGCGTCGTGATGCGCGACGCGCTCGCGGCCTTCGGCGGCAATCCCGATCGGCTGCGAAGTTTGCGCCGGCGGGGCCTCGCGGGCTTCGTCGAAGTGCATATCGAGCAGGGCCCGGTGCTCGAGGCTGAGGGCCTGCCGCTCGGCGTCGTCACGGCGATCAACGGCGCGACGCGCTTCGACGTTTCGGTGAGCGGCGTCGCCGGCCACGCCGGAACGGTCCCGATGACGCTGCGCCGCGACGCGCTCGCCGCGGCGGCGGAGATGATCCTCGCGATCGAGGCGCGCGGCCAAGCGGAGGCGGAACTCGTCGCGACCGTGGGCCGCATTGAGGCCGAACCCGGCGCCGTCAACGTCATTCCCGGCCTCGCGCGTTTTTCGATCGACATACGCGCGCCGCGCGACGAGCAGCGCCGCCGGGCGGTCGCCGACATCGCGGCGAGGTTGGAGGCGATCGCGGCGCGGCGCGGCGTCGCCTTGAGGTTGGTCCAGACGCACCAGGCGGCGGCCTACGTCTGCGATCCCCAGATCGTCGCCGGGCTCGCGGCGGCGGTCGAAGCGGTCGGGGAGACGCCGCGGCTGCTGCCCTCCGGCGCCGGGCACGACACGATGATCATGGGCCAACTCTGTCCGGCCGGCATGGTGTTCGTGCGCTGCAAGGGCGGCGTCAGCCACAATCCCCTCGAATCAATCACGCCAGAGGATTGCGAGATCGCGCTCACGGCCTTGACGCGCTTCGTCAGGGATTTCCGGGGGTGACTTGAACGCGCGACCCGAACCGCTATTTTGCGCCCCGCCGGAGCAGGCGTGCACAATCAGGATCGGATTCGATGGCGGGTTTCAGGAAGACGCTGCGCAAGACGAAGCAGGCGGCGCTGGAATTCGCCTATCGGGAGCATCGCAGCGACAAGGCGTTCGCCTGGAATTGGCGCGCGACGCCGATCAACCGCATCGCCGTCGTCAATCTCGCGACGACGAAGTTTCCGGATTGCGCCTATCTCGAAATCGGCTGCGACCGCAACGAGGTGTTCAATTCGGTTCCCGTCGACAGGAAGGTCGGCGTCGATCCCAACCGTGGCGGCACGATCAAGACGACCTCCGACGCGTTCTTTCAGACCAACAAGGGTCGCTTCGACGTCATCTATATCGACGGCCTGCACACCTACGAGCAGGTGCACAAGGACGTCGCCAATGCGATGCGCTGCCTCAATGCGGGCGGCTGGGTGATTTTGCACGACCTGCTGCCGCACAATTGGATCGAGGCGCATGTGCCGCGCATCGCCATGGGGTCATGGACCGGCGATGTGTGGAAGGTCGCCTTCGAGCTGATTGAGACGCCCGGCGTCGAGTTCAAGATCGTCAAGGTCGACAATGGGGTGGGCGTGTTCCGCCTCGAAGGCGCCGCGCCGAAGCTGGCGAATCGCTCGGGCGAACTCGCGAAGGCGCAGTTTTCGTATCTCCATGACAACGTCGCGCGATTGCCGCTCGTCGACTGGAGCGAAGCGCAGGAGTGGATCCGAGGCGCATAGAGGAAGGCACTTGCTGCGATTTGCCTGAACCAGCGCCGTCATTGCGAGCGAAGCGAAGCAAGCCAGCAGCGCCAAGCTAGCGATGGATTGCTTCGTCGCTGCGCCCCTCGCAACGACGGTAGGCCCCGAACTTCCGCATGTCGCTCTCGCGATATGCAACCCGTATGCGCTTGGTGGTAAGCTCGCTCATGCAGCGCCGCGAGGGCGACGATGACAAGGCGCACGCCTGACGTCCGCATCAAGCGCGTTTACGATCCGGCGTCGGACGACGATGGCGCGCGTGTGCTGGTCGACCGCCTGTGGCCGCGCGGGCTGCGCAAGGAGAAGGCGGCGTGGAGCCTGTGGCTGAAGGACGTCGCGCCGAGCCCTGAGTTGCGCGCCTGGTTTGGTCACGACCCTCAGCGCTTCGCTGAATTTACCCGGCGCTATCACGTCGAGCTCGCAGCGAATGAAGGCGCGGTGGAGCCGCTCGAAGACCTGCTGAAGCGTGATCGCGTGACTTTGCTCTACGCCGCCCACGACGCCGAACACAATCATGCCCTCGTGCTGGCCGAATATCTCAGGGCCCATCAGAGCCAGCGCTCTTGATGGATTGGAACGCTCCACCAAAATGATTGGCGTATAAAGGCGTTGTACGAGGCGCTGCGCGACATGCTCCTGACGGAAACGGAAATCGACGAGGCGATGATCGAACGGCTGGTCCGGGGATTCTACGCCAACGCTCGGAAGGACTCTTTGATCGGGCCGATCTTCGAAGCCCGGGTCGCCGATTGGGAGAGCCATCTCACCGAAATTTCAGCGTTCTGGTCGTCGCTGATCCTTCGCACTGGGCGCTATCAGGGGCGGCCGATGGCCAAGCACTTGCCTCTGCCTGTCGATGCGCAGCATTTTGACCGCTGGCTCATGCTGTTCGAGCAAGCGGCGCATTCCCTTTGCCCACCCAAGGCCGCCGCGCAGTTCATCGACCGAGCGCGCCGCATCGCCCAGAGCTTCGAACTCGGCATCGCCGGCGCGCACGGCGTCCTGCTGAGAAGCGGAGAGCGTTATCATCGAGCCTCGTAGGCCGAGAGGCCGCTACGGCCGCTCACTCTGCAACGCGGCCCGGATCGCCGGCCCCAGCACGTTGTGTGCGACGAAGATCGAGCCCTGCCGCGACAAGTGCCCGTAATCGAGCGCGGTCAAATCGCCTGGCAGGTCGTCCCCGACGCGGCGCAGGCAGCCTGACGCGTTGCACATGCCCTGGTCGAGCGAGACATAGGTCACGCCCGCCGGCCATTGCTGGCGGCGCAGGCCGTCGTCGATCGCCAGCGCTTCGCTCGCGAGACCGACGCGCGAATATTCGCTCGCGCTTCCCGTCGCGAGCAGTTCGCGCGCCACGAGCGAGGGCAGGGTCGGGCGCCAGATCGGCGGATCGCCGGCGACGATGACCGGCCCGGCGCCCGCCGCGCGCAGATCGGCGAGCGCGCCGCGAAAGGCGTTGGCGAAGTCCGGATAGCGATAGGCCGGGAAGGTCAAATATTGCATGTAGAAGGCGCCGACGACGATGACGGTCGGCTTGATCTCGCGCACCTTCTCCTCGATCAGGCGCATGATGATGCGGCAGCGCTTGGTCCCCGTCTCACCCTCGCCGGTCGAAGCCGGCTCGATCAGCGGCGCGCAATAATTGGCGTTGAGTTGCAGCACGTTGGCGGTCGCGCCGAACTCGGCTTCGACGCCAGGATAAAGATGCGCGCCATGCGAATCGCCGAGAATGAGGATGGTCGGCTTGCTCGCATCCTTGACCGCGGCGCACCCGGCCGCGGCGAATTGCTGCGTCAGGCGCGCGCGCAGCGTCTTGAGCAAGTCCGGCGTGTCGCGCTTGTCGTAAAAGCACTGGCCGGAGCGATAGAGCGCCTCCGCCAAGCCGCGCGGGGGATAGTCGAACAGCGCTTCGATGCGGGCGGGATAGCGAAGCGCGAAGCCGTTGAGCGATTTGGTCAGCGAGCCGACGGCGCCGCAGCCGATCAGCGCCACCGCGAGGACCGCGACAACGCCTGCCTCATGGAGGCGGAAGCTTAGCGAGGCGGGTCGCTCGATCCAGCGATAGGTGAGCCATGCCAGAACGATCGCGAGCGCAGCGAGCGCGACGCGGATCGGCAAGGCGCCCGCCGGGCCCCACTCGATGAAGGCGAAGGACAGCAACGGCCAGTGCCAGAGGTAGAGCGGATAGGAAATCTTGCCGAGTCCCTGCGCGAGGCGGCCCCCCAGCAGGCGCTCGCCTAAGGCTGCATCGGGATTGGCGAGCACCAGCGCGCAACCGAGCGTCGGCACGAGCGCGCGCCAGCCGGGGAAGGGTTGCGCCTCGCTCAGCAGGAAGACGGCGCCGATCATCAGCCCGAGGCCGGCGAGAACCGAGGCCTCGGCAATCGACGACCCGCCGCGCGTCGCCTCGACGCGCCAGAACAGCTCGCGGTAGCCGACCGCGGCGCCGAGCGCCAACTCCCAGGCGCGGGTCCAAGGGAGATAGAAGGCCTTCGTCGGGTCGTGCTCGGTCAGCGCCAGATTGGCCGTCAGCGAGGCGAACAAAATGACGAAGATCGCCGGCGCGACCGCGCGCCGAAAGCGGAACAACAGCAGCAGCAGCGCGGGCCAGACGATGTAGAACTGCTCCTCGATGCTGAGCGACCAGAGATGCAGCAGCGGACGCGCTTCCGAGGCGAGGTCGAAATAACTGGGTTCGACGATCTGGCGGAAATTGAGCGAAAAGAACGCGCCGTCGCGCTCCTGTCGGCCCAACTCCGTGAAGGCGGGCGGATCGAGCAGGAACCATCCCGCGATCCAGACCGCGAACAGGACGACGATCAGCGCCGGACAAATTCGCCTGACGCGCTTGGCGTAGAATTCGCGCAGGCTGAAGACGTCGGCGCTCAGTTCGGCGAACAGGATGCGCGAGATCAGATAGCCGGAGATGACGAAGAAAATATCGACGCCGACGAAGCCGCCGGGGATCGCGTCGCGATCGACGTGAAACGCGACGACGCTGGCGACGGCGAGCGCGCGCAGGCCGTTGACGTCGCGCCGGAACGACAGTGCATCTGCGGGCGCGCGAACCCCCTGCATCAGGGCCGGCCCAAGCGACGCCGCAGCCGCTTTGCCCGCTTTTCCCAGCGCTTCAAGAGCAGGCGCAGCTCTTCCCGCAGGGAGGATTCGACGCGAACGCGCGGCCCTGAGCGCAGGCGCAGCGCCTCGATCGGCATGCCGGCGCGGAAGCGGCGGAAGACGATGAACCAGTCCTTCGAATCGACGGCGTGAATGCGATAGCGGTCCGGGTCCCTGCGCCACGCCATCAACAGCATCGTCTGGTCGTCGTCGACGAGATCGCAAGCGAGCAGCGCGGCGAGGGCGAACGTCATCTCCTTCGCCAGCGCCGGCCATGCGTCAACCGGGCCGACGATATGGCAGCCCTGGAAATAGACCGTCCCATGGCGCACGACGCGGGTGATCGGCGCATCGTCCAGCGCGACGATATGGAAGAGGTTGACCTTGCCGCCGGCGTCGAAGCGCCAGGGCTCGCCGGGATCGAAGCGCTTGTCGTCGCGGCAATAGCCGAAGTCGATCCAGGCGACCTGCGGCGCCTCGACGAGGCCGAGATCGAGCGCGGCGCCGACGAAGGCCGCCTTCAGGGCGTTGACGAGCACGTAGCGCGGCTCGCGATACTCCGGACTCTCCGGCTTGGTGACCCAGTGGCGGAGGAGGTCGCTCATGCGGCGCTCGATGGCCGAGCGCACGGGGGCGACGAGATCGGAGTCGAACAGGTCAGGGATCGCGACCACGATCGTTCGGTCTTCCAAGCCGGCGCCGCGGCGCAGTTCGACGACGCGCGCGGCGAGCCGCGGCTCGGTGAAGACGATCATCTGGTTCTTCAGCTTGGCGAGCCGCGCGAACATTGCGAAATAGTCGTCGACAGTGCGCCGGAAGCGGGCGCCCGCATCGGCGCCGTCACGCCAGTCGCCGCGGCCGATGTCGAAGAAGGCGGTGACGACCGTGATGTCGTCGGCGGCCGGCGGCGGCGCGGCGGGGCGCGGCGTTCCCGCCGCGGGCCAGACGACCTTGGCGATCGGCTCGAGGCTTAGCGGAAGCTCCAGCCGCTCGGCGGCACGCGCGGCGCTGATTTCTTCGACGTCCAAGCGCGCCCTCCTCGGAGCGGTTCCGGGTCCAGCTTCCTCTACGCCTCGAGCGCCGGCCAGTTGAGATCGGCCGGCGCGATGACGCGCGGCGCGGTCGGCCAAGCCACGGCCAGCGCAGGATCGTCGTAGCGGACGCCCCGGCCGTGACCGGGTTCATAGAGACGGTCCATTTGGTAAAGCACGTCCGTCTCGTCTTCGAGGGTCAAAAATCCGTGCGCGCAGCCCCTTGGCACGAGCAGCGCTTCGCCGTTGTCAGCGCTGAGCATGGCCGCCGTCCAGCGGCGATAAGTCGGGCTGCCGGGCCTGAGGTCGACGACGACGTCGAAGACGCTGCCGCGCACGACCCTGACGAGCTTGCCCTCCGCGGAGGGCTCCGACTGAAAATGCAGCCCGCGCAGCGTATGCGCGAGCTTGTTGTGCGAGAGACTCATCTGCGCCGGCTCGAAAGGGCGCCCCGCCGCCGCGAATTCCTCGGGACAGAACAGCCGGGCGAAGAAGCCGCGCTCGTCGGCGTTTCGCTCCGGGACGATCCGCGTCACATCAGGCAGTCCGGTCGGCTCGAACTTCATGAGCGCGCGTCGCCTTGGCGGTGAGGCGTCATTGCGAGGAGCTTCAGCGACGAAGCAATCCATGCGTTCGCCTGCATCGTCGGCGCCGCTGGATTGCTTCGCTTCGCTTGCAATGACGGCATCAGGGCAGAACGCGCGTTTCCGGCAGCGCGACGACGAAGCGGCCGCCCCATTGCGCGATGACGGCCATATCCGCCTTGATCTCGTCGAGGAGGTTCCAGGGCAGAACGACGAGATAGTCGGGCTTGATCTCTGCAATCCGATCGGGCGGCAGAATGGGGATGTGGCTGCCCGGCAGCAGCTTGCCCTGCTTGGCGGTGCTACGGTCGAAGACGCAGCCGATTTCTCCGCGCGTCACGCCGCAGACGTTGAGGAAGGTGTTGCCCTTGGCGGCCGCGCCGTAAGCGGCGACGGTTTTTCCCTCCGCGCGCGCCTTGGCGAGGAAGGCGAGAAACGAGCGCTTCACCGCTTCGACGCGCGGCGCGAAGCCCCGGTAGGCGGTCAGCGAATCGAGGCCCGCCTCGTGCTCCTTCATGCGCAGCGCCATCAGCCGGTCGGTCTCGCCGTGCGTCGCCTCTTCGCGGCAGGTGTAAAGGCGAAGCGAGCCGCCATGGGTCGGGATTTCTTCGACGTCGAACGCGCGCAAGCCCGTCGCGGCGAAGATCGTCTCGACCGCGACCAGCGAGAGATAGGAGAAATGCTCGTGGTAGATCGTGTCGAACTGCGTCTCTCGGATCAGATTGAGGAGATGCGGAAATTCGAACGTCGCGACGCCGTCGGACTTGAGCAGCAGCGCAAAGCCGGCGACGAAGTCGCGGATATCGGGCACATGCGCGAGCACGTTGTTGGCGGCCATCAGATCGGCCCTGAGCCCGCGCGCGGCGAGCGCTTCGGCCGTCGCGCGGCCGAAGAAGGCGACTTCGGTGGGCACGCCCTTGGCGACGGCGGCCGCTGCGACATTCGCCGCCGGCTCCACACCGAGCACCGGGATTCCCGCCGCTATGAAGTGCTGCAGGAGATAGCCGTCATTCGAGGCGATCTCGACGACGAGCGACTGCGGGCCGAGGCGGAAGCGCGAGATCGTCGCGTCGGCGTAGCGGCGCGCGTGCTCGACCCACGAGGCGGCGAACGATGAAAAATACGCGTAGTCGCTGAAGATCGCCTCGGGCGTCGAGGCGTCGTCGACCTGCACGAGAAAGCATTCGCCGCAGACCCGGGCGTGCAGGGAATAGCGGCGCTCGTTTGCGGCGTCCTCGCTCGTGGCGAGATAGCTGTTGGCGAGCGGGGTCTTGCCGAGGTCGACGAAGGTGGTCGTCAAGGCGGCGCCGCAAAAGCGGCAGTTGGGCGGAGTTAGCGAATTGCTCATCGGCGTCTCACATGCTCTTCGTGCGCAAGGGGCAGCGCGCAATATGCCTCGATCTGAGCCAGCGTCACCGCGCGCGGCGCCTCCCCGAGACGCACCCGCCGGTGCCAATCGGCGGTCCAGCGAATTGCGTCCGCGCTGGTCAGCCAATTGCGCCAACCGAGTTCGTTTTGCGCCCTTCGCGCATCGACCGCAAGACTGCGCATCTCCGCGTGTCCTGAAGCGCCTTCGACGTCAAATTCTCTGGGCGCGCCGAGCGCTTCCAGCATCGCGCGTGTCAGCGCGCCGACGGTCACGGGGTTGGCCGGGTCGGGTCCGAAATTGAGCGCGGCGGACGCGCCCCGGCGAGCCCCTTCGGCGTAGAGGAGGTAGCCTGCGACGCAGTCGAGCGCGTGCTGCCAGGGCCGTGTCGCCTCGGGCATCCGCAGCATCGGGCGCTGTCCGCGGCCCCACGCGCGCACGATGTCGGGGACGATGCGGTCTTCGGCGTAATCGCCGCCGCCGATCACGTTGCCGCCGCGCGCTGTCACCAGCGCGACGCCCCGTGGCGCAAAATAGGTCTCAGCGAAGGCGCGCGCGATCGCCTCGGTCGCCGCCTTCGAGGCGGAATAGGGGTCCTTGCCGCCGAGCGGCGCATCTTCGCGAAACGCTTCGCCGCTCTCGCGATTGTCGTAGACCTTGTCGGAGGTGACGACGACAATGCGTTCGACGCTGGCGCATTCGCGCAAAGCGTCGAGCAGATGGGCCGTGCCCATGACGTTGGCGCCCAAGGTCTCGATCGGGTCCGCGATGGCGCGCCGGACGATTGGCTGGGCGGCGAAATGCAGCACGATTTCGGGCTCGGCGGCGCGCACCGCCGCGCGCACCGCCTCCGGCGCGCGCAGATCGCCGATATGCGAAGCGACGTCGCGCTCGACCTCGGCGAGTTGGAACAAGGCCGGCTGCGTCTCGGGCGCGAGGGCGAAGCCGCTCGTCGTTGCGCCGAGCCGGGCGAGCCACAACGCGGCCCAGCTTCCCTTGAAGCCGGTGTGGCCGGTGAGCAGCACCCGCCGACCACGCCAGAACCCTTCGTCCGGCAGCCGCGCGCTCACGCCCAGACTTTCCATCGGGCGCGGCCGGAGGTCCATTGCTCCTCGAGCTGGTTCTTGTCGCGCAATGTGTCCATCGGATGCCAATAGCCGCTGTGCCGGTAGGCCATCAATTCGCTGCGCGCGGCGAGCGTCTCCAGCGGCGCGCCTTCCCACGGCGTCCCATCGCCCTCGATCAATTCGACGACGGAGGGGTCGAGCACGAAGAAGCCGCCGTTGATGAAGCCTTGGTCGCCCGGCGGCTTCTCGACGAAGCGCTCGACGCGATCCCCCTCCAGCGACAGCGCGCCGTAGCGCCCGGGCGGCACGACCGCGGTGAGCGTCGCCTTGCGCCCATGGCTGCGATGGAAGGCGATCGACGCGGTGACGTCGATGTCGGCGACGCCGTCGCCGTAAGTGAAGCAGAACGGCTCATCCGGCTCGAGATAGCTGGCGACGCGCTTGAGGCGGCCACCCGTCAGCGTGTCGTTGCCGGTGTCGATGAGGGTGACGCGCCAGGGTTCGGCGTGGGTGTTGTGGAAGACGGTGCGATTGGTTCGGGCGTCGATCGTCACGTCGGAGGCGTGCAGGAAGTAATTGGAAAAATACTCCTTGATCACATAGCCCTTGTAGCCGAGGCAGACGATGAAGTCGCTGATGCCGTGGTGGGCGTAGATCTTCATCACGTGCCAGAGAATCGGCTTGCCGCCGATCTCGATCATCGGCTTTGGCCGGAGATGAGAACTCCTCGGAGATGCGGGTGCCGAGGCCTCCCGCGAGAATGACCGCCTTCATGTCCTCGCCGGATCGCGATTTGCCCGCAGAGGCCTTACCAAGATATCCAGGCCGACGGAAGGGCGCGGCGGTCGAGGGAGAGTGTCAGGTCCATGGTTCCCATCACGATCGGCGTTCCCGTCTACAACGGCGCTGGCCTCCTGGAGCAGAGCCTGGCGTGCCTCGCGCGCCAAACCTTCGGCGATTTCAAGGTCTTGATCTTCGACAACGCCTCGACCGACGCGACGGGGGGCATCGCGCGCGGGTGGGCCGCGCGAGACGACCGTTTCGAGCATATTCGCCAGGTCGAGAACGTCGGCGGCGTCGCCAATTTCCGCGCCGCGCTGCTGGCTGCCGAAAGCCCGTGGTTCCTGTGGCGCGCCGACGACGACCTCAGCGCCGACAACTATCTCGAGACGCTTTTTTCGCTCGCGACGTCGTCGCCGGGCTGCAAGCTGGCGGTCGGCAACGTCCTCTCTTGCGACGCCGACGGCGGCGATCGGCGCTTGACCGTCGCGCCCGAGATCGGGGCGGCGCCCTCGGCGCTACGGACGCTGTTCGCCTATCACCCGAGCTGGTTTTACGGGCTTTGGGACCGGCGAACGCTGATCGAAGCCTATCTGCCGGTGTGCCGGAACTACCCTTTCGCCTATGCGGCTGACCATCTGACGCTCTACGGGCCGATCATCGACGGCGTCGTCAGAACGACTGGGAAGACCGAGTTCATCCAACGTGCGCGCCCGAGTCCGCCGCGCGGCACCCGAATGCCGTTCTCGGTGATGGTGCAGAGCCGTCTCGCCTTTTCGCGCGAGCTCCGCCGGATGCGCGGCGAGCGACGCTTGCCGGCGGGCTTGCGCGCCGCGCTGATTGCGAGCGAGCCGTTCTATCTCGAGCGCACGGTCCCTTCGCTGCTGAAGACCGCGCGCACCGGCCTGCGCGAGCTCATGGGCATGGCCGGCCCGGGGAAGGTCGGGCGGCACTTCGATAAGAGCGTCTGACCTGCCATCGCCTGCCATGTCCACGAGAGCGGGCATCCACGGGGAAGGGGTATGGGCCTGACTGTGGCGGCCGTCTGGATGTCCGCGTTCACTGGCATGAACAACCCGTCCGTCGAGACTAGCGGCTTGCATTGAAAAGCAAAAAACCAACCGCGGAGGCTTGTCATTTCCGCGACCTGTCCTGTAGATTGCCGCGGGGGCGTCAGAATAAATTTTTAGGCTGCGTCGGCGAGCCGGGCAGCGTGCATTTTTCATAAAATTATTGGGGGGAAGGAACGGCACGTGTTCGCTCGGCTGTTGTCGCCGGATTGGTGATTTCTCTCGCTTCCAGCTCCATTCCGGCCGAAGCGCAGTTGAACCCTTTCAGCGGCTTGGGCGCGGCGCTTGGAAACGGAAACGGCGGGAATGCCCTCGCAGGGGCCATAATAGGCGTCGCGATGGCGACAATTGTTCAAAAGCTGAGTGAGCAGGAAAGGGAGAATCGCCAGACGGCGCTTCAGAGAGCCGCGCGGTCGGGCTCGGCCTCCTGGAGGACGGCGGGAAAAAACGGGAAAAAAGCCTCATACAGGAGAGTTGGGGCGGTCTCGAGCGTCGGCAATCAGAAATGCCAGATGGTTGAAGAACAAATTACCCTCGCGAATGGTGAGCGCGGGACGTCGCGGGAAAACGTCTGCTTCAACTCGTGAGCGTTCCAATGCTAAAGCGCGCTTCGCTTTCCCTGTGTCTAGCCGTCGCAACGGCCTCGTTCTGCTCGGAGGCTCTAGCTCAAACGCTCGTTATTAACGGCTTGTACGACTGCCAGCGGGCTACCAACGGGCGCGCCTATTGCAAAAGGCAGGGCGCAGGCGATTCATACTCCCCGGTTTCGGACGAGTTCTTCAACCAGTACGAAGCAGCGCGCACCGGCAAGCCGGCGCAGCCTCCCGCGGTGGTGAATCAAAGCGCGACGGCTACGGCGACCACGAACAACGTCGTCATCGTCAATCTTACTGCCGAGGCTTCGAATATCAGGGGGGAGATGGCGATCTTGGAGCAAATGCTTTCCGAGCAGAAAGCCTTGCTCAGCCCATCTTCGGACAACTCTGCGAATGAAGACAGCATAAAGGAGATCGAGGCGCGGCTGGATAAGCTGAAGTCCTCGTTCCATGATAAAACTGTCGAATTGTCAAAATACCAAACGTCGATCAAGCCGGACGACGCCAATTTGCAAATTACCGCGCGGCGGGAGTCGGAAATCCAGACGAAAATACCCTACTACATCCCCGGAACCAACGAGACCGGGGAGTTTTGGGTAGAGCCTGTGGTGAACGACGACGGAGCGCTCCAATTCAAGTTTCAGTTCGTCGATGTCGATTCGACGGCGGCCAATAAGATTCGGGCCACGATCACGATGGATCCCGACCAACTTGAGACAACAAGAAAAGCGTTGTTGAAATCGGCGAATGACTCGAAGATAGCGCACGAAAAGGGCGTCCGAAAGGACTTTCCGCTCCGCCTAGCGTGCTTTCCGGAAGCGGACTGCCCGCCTGAGGGTCAGAAAATCCCGGGTAAATCATCCACAGAGATCAAATTCGAGATCCACGAAGATGGCTCGACGAACGCGCGTATCCAGAGGAATAAGGGGGAGTACGAGGAAGGGTACAATCTCTCCATCGGAAGCGCGTTGTTGTTGCAGTCTTACATCAATCACGTGCTGGTGACCGGGAAGAACGAGCATGAGATGGGCTCGGCAAGCACCGAAAAGCTGAAAGAGTTGTTCAAATAGCCGAGTTCCGCATGCCCAAACGACTATGCGTGATCGCCGCCGTGTCCTTCTTGCTGGACACCGCGGCCGCTTTTCCTGATCAGCTTGTCGGCAACGACGGCGGATGGGGTATTTTGATTTCAGATGAATACCACGGCTGCGTCGCTCGCGCCGGCTACAGGGACGGAACCGTCGTCACCTTTGGCGTCGACGGAATGTCGAATGAACGCTTCATCAATTTTTCCAACGGGCGATGGGACTTCCCAATCAATCAGACTTATCGGGTCGATTTCGACATGGGTGGAATGGGGAGGTTTTCCGGATATTTCCACACTGTATTGCGCGACAACAAGACGACCTTCGAAAACGGCGAACTCGGCGAAAAATTCATCACGACGTTTGAGGCGGCGGCAGGCATGAGGATGCTCGTGGAAGGAAACTACCTCACGGACTTCTCGCTTCGCGGAACCAGCGCCGCTTTCAATTCCGTAGTTCGATGTCAGACCACGCTGCCGCGCAACTAGCCTAGCTCGCCACCCGTTCGGTCAGCCCGCTCGCCGCAGCCAGGCGTCCGGCCAATGGGTGATGTTGGCGTTCAGCGTCGATTGGTTGAACGGCCAGGCGGGCTGTTCGAGGACGAACTCGGGATGTGCGGCGGCGAAGTCGCGCGCCGCGTCGGCCGGATTGTCGCGCCGCCAGCCGGCGGCGCCGCGCGGCGCGTCGGTCAGATCGCGCATGATCCCGTCCGTCGCGACGATGTAGGAGCCGGGCGTCACCAGCGGCGCATAGGCTGCGAGCTCGGCGCTGACGTGGGCGTAGCTGTGGTTGGAGTCGAGCACGACGAGCACGCTCTCCCCAGGTCGAATCTGCGACCTGACAGCTTCGATCGTCGCCGCGTCCGTTGAGGAGCCTTCGATGAGCGTCACGAGGTCGGCCAGCGGATGCGCCTCGATGGCGCGCCGGTTGTGCTCACGGATCTCGATGTCGACCGCGACGACCCGGCCTTTGCCGAGAAGGCGGCAAAGGCTGGCGGAGAAAATCGCCGAGCCGCCATGGGCGATCCCTGTCTCGACGATCACGTCGGGCTTGAGGCGGGCGACGACCTCCTGATACCGGATCATGTCCTCGGGCAACTGGATGATCGGCACGCCGAGCCACGAGAACGTATAGGAATATTTCTGGTTCCAGCCGACCTTGACCCAGAGGTCCGACAGCGCGCGGAAGCTCGCGTCGCCATAGAGCGGCAGCCTCTCGCCGTCGACGGTCATGACGCCGGCCTCAGTGTCGATTTCGAGCTTCACGGTTTGGCGTCTCCGTCGAGGGCGATCAGTTCGGCGCGACGGCCGAGCGCTGCGAGGCGCGCGGCGATCTCGTCGCGATAATTCGGGTTCATCACGAAGTAAGTCGCCACGCCGCGGGCGGCCGATTGTTCCGGCGACAAGACGGGCAGGGCGGAGCCGGCGAGGTGGAGGCCCTGCTTGGCGGGATTGATGTCGACGACATGATCGAACGGCTGTCCGCCCGCCTCCATCATCAGCGCGAAGGTGACGCCCTTGGCTCCGGCGCCCCAGATCGCGCGCAGGCCGGACGCGGCCGCCGCGCGCTTGCGCCACTCAGCGATGAAAGCCTCGCGCCGGTTCATCACGTCGCCGGCGCGCAAGGGCGCCGGCGGCGCGGGCGGGGCGGCCAGGGGCGCGGCGCTGGCGCGCGCCCAGAGATACTGACCGCCGAACACATGATCGACGCGGGGCGCGTGAAAGCCGGCGCGTTCCAGCGCCAGCGCGAGCGCGCGCGCGGTAAAGAGCGAGCAGTGCTCGTAAAAGAAGTCCTGCATCGCGTCGTGACGCAGGATCCAGTCGACGCATGGCGTTTCGAGGAAGATCGTCGCTTCGGCGCGTTCGCCGAGCGCGTCACGGACAGCGGTCAGGAAGGCGACTGGATCGGGCACGTGCTCGATGGTGTGCCGCGAGACGATCACGTTCGGCGCATGGGCCAGCGCTTCGAGCGAGGCGCTGGTGAAATAGGACTTGTGGATGCGGGCGCCGCGCGGCCCCTCGCCTTCGCCACCGCGCCAGGCGGGATCGAATCCTTCGGCTGAGGCGAGCCGCGCGCCTGCGCGCTCGGCGACGAGGCCGAGGAATCCGCCCTGGCCGCAGCCGACTTCGAGATAGCGCAGCGGCTCGGCCGCCTCGATCACGTCCGCCGCCAGCCGCTCCACATGCGCCTGGAACACGCCGGAGAAGGTCTGGTCGTTCTCGTAAGCCTCGTCGTAGACGATGAGCTCGGGGCGGAAATCGCGATTCCAGGTGAAGCCGCAACGGGCGCAGCGCGTGAGGCGCAACGCTCCTGACGGCGCGGCCCGCGCGGCCGCCGCCGTCGCATAAAGGCGGTTCATCAGGATTGGGACGTGCGACGCCTCGGCGAGCGGAAAAATCTCCGGCGAGGCGCAAATGAGGCACGCCGCGCCGGCGTTCGTTTCAGGCATGTCCGTTTTCGTGTTTGCGCCAATGGTCGAGCGCGCGGACGAGGCCGGCCTCGAGATCGAATTGCGGTTCGAAGCCCACCTCTTCCCTCAAAATCCGCGTGTCCGCAACGACAAAGGGCGGCTCGTCCGGCCGGTCGGGCAGGGCGCCGAGGTCGAGCAGGTCCGGGCGTCCGGCCATCCGCACCAGCCGCTCGGCGATTTCGGCGAGGCGCACGGGCTTGCCGGAGCCGATGTTCACGTCGCCGCAAGCCTCGCTCGTGGCGAGTGCGGCGAGGGCCGCGCCGGCGTCGCCCACGTCGAGGAAATCGCGCACGACCTCTCCCCGCGTGCACCGGGCGCGTTCGCCGCGTAGAACAGCGCGCGCGATGCTGGGAACGAAGCGTCGCGGATCCTCGCCGGGGCCGTAGAGGTAGAACAGGCGAGCCCACGCGAAGCGCGTCGCCGTCGTCGCGAAATAGGCGCGCAGCGTCGCGGCAAGCCCGGCCTTCGCGGCGTCGTAGAGGGTGTGGACGCGAAGCGGCGTTACGCCTTCGACACAGGGCGCGTCAGCCGGCCAGTCGTATTCGAAACAGGTGCCGACGCCGACGAAGCGCCTCACGCCGCCTTCGGCCGCGGCGCGAGCGAGGCGCAGGCTCGCCGCCGTCCAATCGAGATTGGCGGGGTCGGTCCAGAACTGGCCTGGGATGACGCGCCAGGCGAGGTGAAGAACGGTGTCGGGGAGAACGTCCGCAATCAGGCGGCGCGCCGCATCCTCGTGGAGGAGATCGGCGCTATGAAGGATCGCTTGCGAAGGGAGATCCGTGGCGCTGGCGGCCCGATGCGAGACGATGTGGACCTCGCAGCCGGCGCCGAGCAGCGCCGCAACGGTCGGGCGTCCGATGAAGCCGGCGCCGCCGGTCACGAGGATTTTTTGGCGCAGGGGAGCTTTGGCGCCGGTCTGTCGCACGCTCGTGTCCCCGCCGCCCATCTCGAGGCGGGCGAACCGAAGTCCGCCCGCGCTTCAATCATTCGCCGACGAGCGTCGCGCGGGCGCGCTGCCACCAGCCGCTGCGACGCGGACGAGGCGGCTCGTCGACCGCGGGCGCCGGCTCCGGCGCCTCTGCCGGCGCCGGCTCGGCGGGCGAGGGTTCGTGAGCGGCGGCAGGCGTCTCGCTCGCTTCCGCGCGCGTAGGCTCAGGCTCCGGCGCAGCCGCCGCCTCGGGCGCATAAACCGGCGCGCCCTCGGAAGGCGATCCCGCGGCGACTGGCTCGGCGCCGGGCGCTTCGAAGGCCTCGCTTGATGCAGCCTCTGAAGTCTCGGGATGGGGGGCGCTCGGCGTCATTTCGTCGCCGAACAGGCTGGGCTCATTCGCTTCGCCGCTCTCGGCTCCGGCTTCTCCGGTCGTCGGCGCAACGCGCTCGCGGTCGCGGCGCCCGCGACGCGAACGGCGCCGGCGGCTGCTGGGGCCGCGCGCTTCTTCGTCTTCGGTCTCGCTCTCGGCGCGCTGCGGCTCGGCGCCGGCGAAGTCGCCGCCAATCTCGGCGACGACGGCCAGGCCGTCGTCAGTCGGCTGCGGCGCATCCGCCGCGATGCTCTCGCCCGGGGCGCGTTCGCCGTTGCGCCGGCGACGGCGACGGCGACGGCGGCGGCCGGCCTCGCTCTCGGCGGCGCCGCCTGCTTCGGGGTCACGAGAGGAATCGGAGGCTTCGAGTTCGTCCTCGGCTTCGGCCTCGCCGTTTTCGGCCTCGACCTCGTTGTCCTCCTCGATCACGAAGTCGTCGGCGTCGGAGGGCGATACGCCGTAGCCGGCGGGACGCGTCTCGGGTTCACGGCTGTCTTCCCTGACGCCCGAAGCGGGCTCGCCGCGCTCGAGCGCGTGATAGTTCGAGCCGGTCAGCGTATCGTCGGCCTCGACGACGATCGCGACGCCGAAACGGCGCTCGAGATCGCGCAAATGGGCCCGCTTCTGATTGAGGATGTAGAGCGCGACCGCCGTGCGCGCGCGCACGGTCATGTCGTGCGCCGCGCTCTTGATCAGCGCGTCTTCGAGAACGCGCAGCACATGCAGCGCGACCGAAGCGGTCGAGCGAACGACGCCGGCGCCCGTGCAGTGCGGGCAGATGACTGTTGATCCCTCGAGAACGCCGGTGCGGATGCGCTGGCGCGACATTTCGAGCAGGCCGAAATGCGAGATCCGACCGACCTGGATGCGCGCGCGATCGTTCTTGAGCGCGTCCTTCATGCGCCGCTCGACCGCGCGGTTGTTTCGTCCTTCCTCCATGTCGATGAAGTCGACGACGATCAGGCCGGCGAGGTCGCGCAATCGGAGCTGACGGGCGATTTCGTCCGCCGCTTCGAGATTGGTGCGCACCGCCGTGTCTTCGATGTTGTGCTCGCGCGTCGAGCGGCCCGAATTGACGTCGATGGCGACCAGCGCCTCGGTCTGGTTGATGACGATATAGCCGCCCGACTTCAGGGTGACCTGATTGGAGAACATCGCGTCGAGCTGCGCCTCGACGCCCGCCTTGGCGAACACGGGCTGCGTCTCGCGGTAGGGAACTACGCTCCTCGCGTGGCTCGGCATCAGGAGGCGCATGAACTCCTTGGCTTCCCGGAACCCCGCATCGCCAGCGACGACGATCTCGTCGACTTCCTTGCTGTAGAGGTCGCGAATGGCGCGCTTGATGAGCGAGCCTTCCTCATAGACCAGCATCGGCGCGCTCGAGGCGAGCGTCATCTCGCGCACGGTCTCCCACATGCGCAGCAGATATTCGAAGTCGCGCTTGACCTCGGCCTTGGTGCGCGCGGCGCCCGCGGTGCGCAGGATGACGCCCATGCCCTCGGGAACCTCGAGTTCCTCGGCGATCGACTTCAGGCGGCTGCGGTCCTGGCTGTTGGTGATCTTGCGGGAGATGCCGCCGCCGCGCGCCGTGTTCGGCATCAGCACCGAGTAGCGACCCGCAAGCGAGAGATAGGTCGTGAGCGCCGCGCCCTTGTTGCCGCGTTCCTCTTTGACCACCTGCACCAGCAGAACCTGGCGCCGCTTGATCACCTCTTGAATCTTATACTGCCGGCGCAGGCGGGGCGGCCGGCGCGGCGTCTCGTCCATCGCGTCGCCGCCGATGTGCTCGACCGGCTCGCCTTCGTCGTCGCTGGAGCGCGGGCGCGGCGCGCGCATCTCGGTCTCATCCGAGCCGCCGCCGAGCGTCGTCACCTCCGGCTCGTCGTCCTCTTCGGCGTGGCGCTCGTCTTCGACGCGGCTTTCGGCTTCCCCGTCTTCGGCATGGATTTCAGCGTCGGGGCCGCTCTCGATCTCGGCGTGGCTTTCGCTTTCGGCGTGGCCGTCGCCGACGGCCTCATCCTCCTCGTCGGCGCTCGCCATCGGCTGCTCGGCCGGCGCTTCGTCAGCGGCTTCGGGCTCGGCCAGCGACGGGTGTGCCGGCGCCGGTTCCGGAGTCGCTTCGGGCGGTTCGGTCGGGGCGAGGAACTGCTGGCTATCTTCGTGGCTCTCGTCGCGGGTTTCGTGAGCGGCTGCCCGCTCGGCGAGTTCCGCCGGATCGTCGGCCTCGGGCGAAACGGAGCCGAGCCGCGGTCCTTCGGCGCTCTCGAGCGGGCTTTCGGTCCCTTCGGCGTCGACCGGCGCGACCTCGGAGACGCGCTCGCCTTCGCTGGCGCGCATCCCGGCCTCGGGCGTACGCGGCCGGCGGTGGCGGCGGCTGCGGCGCTCGCCGTTGGGCTCGTCCTCGTCCTCACGGTGCGAACGCGCCTCCTCATCGAGAAGGGCCTGCCGGTCGGCGACCGGGATCTGGTAATAGTCGGGGTGAATTTCAGAGAAGGCGAGGAAGCCGTGGCGGTTTCCGCCGTAGTCGACGAAGGCGGCCTGCAGCGACGGTTCGACGCGCGTGACTTTGGCCAGATAAATGTTGCCGCGCAGCGGCTTCTTGCTTGCAGATTCGAAGTCGAACTCTTCGACCCGGTTACCTCGGAGCACGACCACCCGGGTTTCTTCCGGGTGGGAAGCGTCGATAATCATCTTGTTGGACATGTTGAACTCTCTTCGGGCGCGCTCGCGCGGGCCCATGCGCCCTCTCGGGGCGATCAAGGGGCGTGCGCTGCGCGCCTGCGTTGTGGATTGTGAAACGGGAACGCCAAACAGGCCGAGACTCCGACCCGCGCCGTTCGCAAGGCATGGGGAACGCCCCGAGACGAAAATCCGCCCGCGTCATACGAAACGCAGCGAAGCGGATTTTCTCTGGCGATCCTAGCATCGCGACCCTGAAACTCGGCGCAGCATTGCCTCGTCGCCATTCGAGGGGCGCTCGGATGAACGCCAAAAGTTTCGCTCTCCGGCGTCAAACGCCGGCCGCGCTCTCTGGACTGATGTCCAGCGACGCGCATTCCCTCGTTACGACCGCAAACGCCTTGCGTGGAGGTTCTCTCGGGCGCAAGGAAGGCGGCGGACCGGCGGGCGTGCACCCGCGCGTCGGACCTTTCGCTTTGCGCCGCTCCCCTCGCGTCAGCCAAATCAAGCCAAGGCGGGAGAGGCGATGCCGCGCAACAAGCCCGAATGCGACGATTCCTACATAGGCGCCGCTGCGAGGGTTGGCAAGCGATTTCCCATCGCGCGCGGTTGAACCCCCGCTTGCGGCTGCTGCGTTCGAGCAGCCGAAAGGCGCGCCGGCCGGCCAGAAGGCGGCCTTTACCAGATGTTTACGATGCGCCCGCTCTTTCGGGCGCCGCGGCCCGTAGGCGCCGGCCTCGGCGACCCCGCGCAGCCGCGACCATTCCGTGTGGCCGGGAGGACACGCACGGAAAGGCTTTCGCCGGGACGGCGTTAGCAATCGTTAACCTCGCACGCCCTATGCGTTAGAAGTGGGGCGTGCGTGGGTCGGAGCAGCGGCCAATGTGGGGACCCAAAATGGCTCGTGCGGCGGCGACGGTCGGGATGAGGCGCCGACTTGCCTGGGGCGCGATGCTCGTCTGGCTGACGCCCGCCTGCGTGCTGGCGGACGACGCCGCCCCGCCGGTCGCTGTCGCCGCGCGCGCCGTCGAGAACGGCGATTCGGCGAAGCTGACCTTCGATCTCTCCGCGCCCGTCAACGCCGCGGCCCACCCGATGGTCGATCCCGACCGGATCGTCGTCGACCTCGGCGAAGTGAATTTCCAGGTCGACCCGAGCGTCGGCCGCGCCCCTGCGAAACGGGACGCCATCATCAAGGCGTTCCGCTTCGGCCTGTTCGAGCCGGGCAAATCGCGCGTCGTCATCGACCTCGGGCGACCGGCCTGCGTCGGCAAGGTCGAGACGACGCCGATTGCGAAGGGCGCGGCTGCCTCGCGCCTGTCGATCGAATTGAAGCGTTGCGACCCGTCCGCTTTCGCCGCGGCGGCGCGTCAGGTCGCCGACGGCGCCGCGAGCGCGCCCGGCGCTCCTGCGCCCACGGCCGCCGACGCCGACGCCGATCCGAACTCGGGGCCGCCCGTGATCGTGCTTGATCCCGGCCACGGCGGCGTCGATGGGGGGGCCTATGGCGGCGGGGTGATGGAAAAGACGATCGTCTTCGAATACGCGCTCGAACTGAAGCGCCGGCTCGAGGCGCTGAACCGCTTCAAGGTGGTCCTCACCCGCAACGGCGACCAATATGTTTCGCTGGAGGATCGCGTCCGCATCGGACGGGAGGCGAACGCGTCGCTGTTCGTTTCGATTCACGCGGACGCTGTGAGCGAGGGCGGGGCGGACGTCTCCGGCGCGACGGTTTACACCTGTTCGGAGCGCGCTTCGGACGCCGAGGCGGCGCGAATCGCAGAGCATGAAAACGCCGCCGACAAGGCGGCGGGGGCCGATCGCACGGTTGAGGCGCCGCAGGTCGCCGACATTCTGTTCGACCTCAAGCGGCGGGAGACGCGCACCTACGCGCATATCTTCTCGCGCGGCGTCGTGCAGCAATTGCAGGGCGCGACGCGGCTCAACCACAATCCCGAGCGTTCCGCCGGCTTCGTCGTCCTCAAGGCGCCGGATTTCCCATCCGTGCTGGTGGAACTCGGCTATCTCTCCAATCCCCAGGACGTCCGCTCCTTGACCTCGCCGGAGTGGCGCGCCAAGACGGCGGCCGCGATGGCGAGCGCAATCGACCATTTCTTCGCGCGCGCCGGCGCCACAGGCGAGGGCGTCTCCAAGGCGGGCGACGCGGTCGCCGACACGGAAAAGACGCCGGCGGCGGACGCGGCCGCGGCCAAGAATTCGGCGGCCAAGCTCGGCGCCGACCAGAAGGGCCACTGACCGAGGCCTCCGGGGAATCCTTAGTTTCGCCGCAGTCCCCGTCGACATGGTGACGGGGGCGTGAATATCAAAGCGCGTTTCCTGACAACGCGTGCGCTTTCGTTTAAGGAGCGTGCGTCCATAGCTGGGGGCGGTCCATCCGGGTCGTCGTCGAGCCTGACAGGGTCCTGGATCGAAGCATGCGCGGCATCGCCCGTCTCCTCGGTTTTCTCTTTGCGACGGGCGCAATCGTGTTCGTCGTCGGCGCCGCGGTCGTTGCCGCCGTCATTTGGAAATTCGAGCAGGATCTGCCCGATTACACACAGTTGAAGAACTACGAGCCGCCGGTGATGACCCGCGTCCATGCGGCGGACGGAAGTCTGCTGGCCGAATATGCGCGCGAGCGGCGCCTTTATCTGCCCTCCGCGGCGATCCCGCCGCTGGTGAAAGAGGCCTTCATCGCCGCCGAGGACAAGAACTTCTACACCCACGGCGGCTTCGACCCCGAAGGCATTTTGCGCGCCGGCCTCGTGTTCATTCAGGGCCAGCGGCACATGCAGGGCGCTTCGACCATCACCCAGCAGGTCGCCAAGAACTTCCTCTTGACCGCCGACCGCACCGTCGAGCGCAAAATCCGCGAAATCCTGCTGAGCGTGCGCATCGAGTTCGGCCTACTCGAAGGACAAGATCCTCGAGCTCTATCTGAACGAGATCTATCTCGGCATGGGCAATTACGGCGTGGCCGCCGCCGCGCTCGGCTATTTCGACAAGTCGGTGCATGAGCTCTCGATCGCCGAGGTCGCCTACCTCGCGGCGCTGCCCAAGGAACCGAGCGCACTCAATCCGTACAAAAACCACGATCGCGCGATCGAGCGGCGCAATTACGTGATCGGCCGCATGGCGGAGGACGGCTACATCACCCAGGAGCAGGCGAAGGAGGCGCGCGCCGAGCCGCTGACGATCACGCCGCGCGTGCTGACGACCAATTCGATCGCCGCCGGCTTCTTCGCCGAGGAAGTGCGCCGCGAGCTCTCTGAGCGCTACGGCGAGAAGAAGCTCTACGAGGGCGGCCTCTCGGTGCGCACGACCCTCGATCCGAAACTGCAGCTGATGGCGCGCAAGGCGCTGGTCGACGGGCTGGTGCGCTACGACGAGGCGCACGGCTGGCATGGCACGGTCAAGACGATCGACCTCGGCCAGGATTGGGGCGTGCCGCTCAGCGACATCCCGCAATACGGCGACATCAAACCATGGCGTCTCGCGGTGGTGTTGGACGTCGCCGACACGTCGATCCGCATCGGCCTGCAACCCGACCGCGACAGGTCGGGCGCTGTGTCGGCCGACCGCACGACGGGCACGGTCGGTCCCGACGGGATGAAATGGACCGGACGGCGCGCCAAGAGCTTGGTGAAGCCGGGCGACGTCGTCTATGTCGAGCCGGTCGCCGGCAAGGCGGGCGAATATCGCCTGCGCCAGATCCCCGAAGTGTCCGGCGCCTGCGTCGCGATGGATCCCTTCACCGGGCGCGTGCTCGCCATGGTCGGCGGTTTCTCCTACGATCAGTCGGAGTTCAACCGCGCGACCCAGGCGCAGCGGCAGCCCGGCTCCTCGTTCAAGCCGATTGTCTACGCCACCGCGCTCGACAACGGCTACACGCCCTCCTCGATCGTGCTCGACGAGCCGATCCAGATCGACCAGGGCAACGGCGAAATCTGGACGCCGCAAAACTTCGAGGGCAAGTCGGGCGGCCCCCACACCCTGCGCTTCGGCGTCGAGCACTCGATCAACCAGATGACGGTGCGCCTGGCGCGCGACATCGGCATGCCGTTGATCGCCGAATACGCCAAGCGCTTTGGCGTCTACGACAATCTGCCGCCCTATCTCTCGATGTCGCTCGGCGCGGGCGAGACGACGGTGCTGCGCATGGTGACCGCCTATTCGATGTTCGACAACGGCGGCAAGCGCATCAAGGCGACGCTGATCGATCGCATCCAGGATCGGTGGGGCAACACGATCTACCGCCACGACGAGCGCATCTGCCAGGGCTGCGACGCCGCCAAGTGGAACAACCAGGACGAGCCGAAGATCATCGACAAGCGCGAGCAGGTTATCGACCCGTTGAGCGCTTATCAGATCACCTCGATCATGCAGGGCGTCATCCAGCGCGGCACTGGCGTCGCGGTCAACGAACTGCATCGCACCTTGGCCGGCAAGACGGGCACCACCAACGACGCCAAGGACCTGTGGTTCGTCGGCTATTCCCCCAACCTCGCCTTCGGCGTCTTCATGGGCTACGACAAGCCGCGCTCGCTCGGCGACAGCGCGCAGGCGGCGCTCTACACCGCGCCGATCTTCCGCGACTTCATGAAGATGGCGCTGAAGGATACGCCCGACAGCCCGTTCCGCATTCCTCCCGGCATCAAGCTCATCTCGGTCGACCCGCATACCGGCATGCGTTCGAGCGCTCCCGGATCGATCGAGGAAGCCTTCAAGCCCGGCACCGCGCCGCCCAACTCCTACAACCCCGGCGAGGGCGCGCCGGAGGCGTCGAACATCTCGCCTGATGTCGATCGGGCGGTGGGCACGGGGACGGGCGGGCTGTACTGAGGGCGACGAAAGCCGCCGCCGGCCGCCCGTTTACATCGCCGACCTCGCGCACTAGGTTGCGCGCCGAATCGAGGATCTTATTTCCATGCGCGCCGAAGCCGAGCAGTTGATCGAAACGATCAAGCAGTCCGTGGGACTGCTGAGGAGGCATCTTTGACGTCGACGCTGCGACGCGCCGATTAGCCGAACTCAACGCCAAATCCGAAGACCCGAACTTCTGGAACGATCCGGACGCCGCGCAGAAGCTGATGCGCGAGCGCACCATGCTGGAGGATCGTCTCGGCTCGCTGACCAAGATCGAGCGCGACCTCGACGATGCGACGACGCTTGTCGAATTGGGCGAAGCGGAAGGCGACGAAGAGACCGAGAACGAGGGCCTCGCGCAATTGCGCGCGCTTAAAAGCGAGGGCGAGCGCCGCCAGCTCGAAGCGCTGCTGTCGGGCGAGGCGGACGCCAACGACAGCTATGTCGAAGTGCATTCCGGCGCCGGCGGCACGGAAAGTTGCGACTGGGCCCGCATGTTGCTGCGCATGTACGTGCGCTGGGCGGAGCGGCGCAAGTTCGATGTCGAGATCATCGAAGAGACGGCGGGCGACGAGGCCGGCATCAAGTCGGCGACCATCGTGGTCAAAGGCCACAACGCGCACGGCTGGCTGAAGACGGAATTGGGCGTGCACCGCCTGGTGCGCATCTCGCCGTTCGATTCCAACGCGCGCCGGCACACCAGCTTCGCCTCGGTCTGGATCTTTCCCGTCGTCGACGATCGCATTCAGATCGACGTCAACGAAAGCGACTGCCGGATCGACACGTATCGCGCTTCGGGCGCGGGCGGCCAGCACGTCAACAAGACGGAATTGGCGGTGCGCATCACGCACATCCCGACCGGCATCGTCGTCGCCTGCCAGTCGGAGCGCTCGCAGCACAAGAACCGCGCGACGGCATGGAACATGTTGCGCGCGCGCCTCTACGAGAGGGAGCTCGAGAAGCGCGAGGCCAAGGCCAACGCCGACGCCGCCTCGAAGACCGAGATCGGCTGGGGCCACCAGATCCGTTCCTACGTGCTGCAGCCCTATCAGATGGTCAAGGACCTGCGCACCGGCCACGTCTCCGGCACGCCGGCCGACGTGCTGGACGGCGACCTCGATCCGTTCATGGAGGCCTCGCTCGCCCTGCGCCTGTCGGGACGCACCGTGACCGTCGAGGACGTGGAGTAGCACGCAGCATCCGCGCCAGAACGTCGTCGCGATCGAGAACGAGGTGCTTGAACGCGCCGGCGACATGCAGGGCTGCGAGGCCGGCGAGGAGCCAGCCGGCCCATTTGTGCGAGAAGGCCGCAAGCTCGAAAGTGGCGGCGTCCGGGGCGGCGATGTCCGGGACGACGAACAGGCCGAAGAATCGGGTTGGGATCGGCAGTGGCGACGCCGAGACGAGGAGCCAGCCCGCCAGGATCGCCACAAAGCCGAGTGCGTAGAGCAGGGCTTGCGTCGCCGCCGCGAGTAGGCGCTCCCATCGCGCGCCGCGTTTCGCCGGCGCTTCGACCGCAAAGCGCGCCGCGAGATGCGCGGCGGTCAACGCCAGCGCGAGGAAGCCGAGCGATTTGTGGAGCTGATAGAGGTCGAATTTCGCCGCGGCGTCGAGCGGCGCGTGGACCATGACGATGCCGAGCCCGATCAGCGCGAGAATCAGCGCCGCCGCCAGCCAATGCAGCGCCGCCACCGGCAGGCTCCAAACGCGCGGCCGCTCATGCGCGCTCAAAGCTCCGCCGCTTGGCTGGAAATGACGAGCTCGATGTCGCGCGAGACGAGTGGGAAGCCCGAGTTCATGCCGAATTCGAGCCGGTCGATTCGCGTTCGCGCGAGGAAAGCGAGGCGCGTGCGCGCGCCCTCGGTTTCGCGCCGCACCTCGACGTCGACGGCGAGCGGTTTGGTCACGCCGAGCAGCGTTAAGTCGCCGGACACCCGCACGGTGTGATCGTCGACGCGCTCGACACTTTTTGAAACAAAATCGATCGAGGGAAAGCGTCCGCAGTCGAGGAAGGCGAGCGAGCGCACGTAGTCGCTGAATGAGTCCGAGCCGACGTCGACCGATTTCGCTTCGACTCGAAAGGCGACGCTGCTCTTTTCCCAGTGCTGGAAATCGACCGCGATGTGTCCCTCGAACTTATGGAATTCGCCCTTGGTGCGGGGATAGCCGATCGCGTCGATGGCGAAGGCGATATGGGTGCGGTCAGGTTCGATCGCCCACGCGCCGCGCTCCCCGCCCGCCGCACGGGATTCTGCGATGGCGGCCGTCGCGATCACGGGCAGCGCGAGCCATGCGGCCCATGAAATTCGCTTTCTCGGCGTCATGCGATCCTCCTCCTCAAACAAACGGTTGAGGAGCGATCCCTATTCGGCGCGCCCGCTTCACGCTGTCGAGAGCGCTTGCTTCTCTGTCAGATATGCGTCGAGAGCGTCGCCGCGAGGTCGGCGACCCGCGCCTCGGGCAGCCTGCCGATGACCATGAACTGATGTCCGCCGCGGGCCCAGGAAGCCAGCGCAAACTCGCCGCGCGTCTCGGCTTGCCTCGGCCTGTCCGCCTTGCCGCCGCTTGTGACGCAGAACAGCACCGGTTGGCCGGCCTCGTCGACGAAGGCGATTTCGGCCAACGGCTTGCCTTCGTAGTTGAGGAGCTGCGCCGTCTTGAACTTGAGGCCCGGCAGCGCGAGTTGCCCGGAAGTGATGGCTGTCTCGAGCTTTTGGTTGACCGCGCGCAATTGCGCCGCCTCTTGCTCTGCGTCCGGGTTGTCCAGCGCGAAGGTGTCGGTATCGTAGAGTTCCGCGTATTCGGCGACCGCCGCCCGCCAGTCGTCTTCGTCGGCGGAAGGCGGCGACCAGGATCGCGCGAGGAACGCGGCCGCGCCGGCGACGAGGAGGCCGATCGCGACGCCGGCGGCGAGTTCGCGCCAAGCGAAAGAGAAGCGCCGCGAGGACGGAGCGGGTTGCGAATTCGTCGAAGGGAGCGCGGCGGCGAGGCGCGCGAGCGGCGCCGCGTCGAGGATCGCCGCCAGTCCGTCGGCGATCGGCTCGCTGACTGCGCGTAGCGCCTCGTAGCGCTGACGCAAGGCGTTGTTCGCCGTCAGCCGCGTCAACAATCGCGCCTTGCTCGCCTCGTCGAGTTCCCCGTCGATCAGTGCGACGAGTTCCGCATCGTCTTCTGTCATGGGCGTGGATGCTTCTCCTTACTTCAGCTTCGCCAACGCAACCCGCGCCGTGGCGAGGCGGCTCATCACCGTGCCGACCGGCACGCCGAGCGCCGCCGCCGCCTCGGCGTAGGTGTATCCCTCGCCGTAGACGAGCAACACGGTCTCGCGCTGCGCTTCGGGGAGTTCCTTCAAAGCTTTCAATACTTCAGCGGCCAAAATATTCGTTTCGGCCTGGCGGGCGCCGTCGAAGGTCAGCGCCTCGGCGGCGTCGACGAAGCCGCCGCCTTCGCGAATGCGGCGGGCGCGGATCTCGTTCAGCCAGATCGATCGCAGGATCGAGAACAGCCAGCGATCGAGCTTTGTCCCCTCGGTGAACTGATCGGCGCGTTCGATCGCGCGCAGACAGGTCGCCTGCACGAGATCGTCCGCGACGTCGCGCGCGCCCGAGAGCAGCAGCGCATAGCGCCACAGACGCGCGAGGCAGCTTTGCAGCCCCGCCCTTATCTCCCGTCGGCTTGCCTCGGTCATGACCGCCGTTACACCACGATCGGACGCAATGGAAACGGGGACGCTCGTTGGTTCGCCCCGCGAATAAAGCCTTGAGTGGCGTGTTTCCCCAGGGACGACTTCGCCCGGAAACAATGACCCTCACGTTTCCACTCGATCGTCAACATCCATGTGACGTCGTTGCGACGGTGGAGGGGGAAACCGGCAGCGACGAGGCGCCTTGCAGCTCTGGCGGGGCAGGGCGGAAGCCGGCGGCCCGATCCTTGGCTTTCTGCGCCCGTCGGCTTTTCGCCTCGAACAGGAGAGACAGCCCATGTCGCACGCATCCGCTCCGCATGACAATGCGCCGCTCGCCTCGTCGAGCGGCTTCGACGCTGATCTCGCCTTTCTCAAGCGGTGGGCTGGCCCGCTCGGTCTGCTGGCGCGCGCGATGCTCGCCTATGTGTTCTTCGCCGAAGGGGTCGGCAAGATCGTCTATTACGCCGACGTCGTCGGCTATATGCAATCCTACGGCGTCGACGGTCGGCTGCTGCCGCTCGCCATCGTCACCGAGATCGGCGGCTCGCTTCTCGTGCTGGCAGGCTTCAAGACGCGCTGGGCGGCGGTCGCGCTCAGCGGCTTCTGCGTCCTCGCCGCGGCGCTCTTCCATCGCGGCGGCGGGGTGGAGGAGACGCTGCAGCTTCAGAAGGACATCGCCATCGGCGGCGGCCTGCTGGCGCTGGCTCTGCTCGGCGCCGGACCTTGGTCGATCGACGCCTGGCGCAGACGAGCGGGCGAGCGCGCCACAGGGGAGCGAGCCTCCTAGCGGTCGCCCGCCTCGATGGCGACGAAATCATGCCCGCGAACATTGGCCGTGGCTTGATGGCACGCCATGCAGCTCGATGGAGCGTCCTGCAGGTAGGTCTCCATCGTCGTGTTCACGAGGTTCGCGTCCGATTTGGCGATGGCGCGGTAGGCTTCGTCGTGGGCCTGCGCATCCGGCCGCCCGGGAAGAAAGGCGCCGTCGTTGGCGGGGCCGGCCGGGTCCCGGCTTGTCGGCCATTGGACGGCTACGAGCATGTAATGCGCCCAGACGCTTCCGCGAATCTCCGGCGCGGCCCAATAGCCGCGGTTGAGCCGCATGACGGTCGGATCGACCCTATGCCGTCTGACGACCTGGGTCGGCGTCGGGGCCGCCTTGGGCGGATTGTCTTCGGAAAGCGGGAGGGTCTCAGGCGAGCCGAAGGGGGGCCAAAGTTTGCTGGGCTTCGCAGGATCGAAATAGCCGTATCGGACGCCGGCGTATTTTGCGTCGGGTTCGGCGCCGTTTGCGTCCGGGGCCGGCGGCACATTGTCCACGTGCTCGAAGCTGCTCCAGATCCATTGCGGCCGGCTGCCGGTCTTGATGGCGATGTGAAGCCCCACAAGCGCCAAGTCTTCTTTCGAGCAAACCGTCCGGTGGGTCGCGAGCGTCTTGGCGACATCGACGACATTCGCGCGCACGACGTAGTAGCGCGCCCGGCTCTCCGGCGAATCCGTCTGGGAAAGTTGGCGCCAGGCGGCCTTCACGCTGATTGAGCCGACCGGGAAATTGGCTGGATTTCGCTCGTCCGGCAAATGGTCCCCGAGGCTCCAACCCCTCGCGGCGAACATCGTGAACTCGGGTTCGTTCACGTGGATTTCGTAGCGCGTGTAGGTTCGGTTTTGCGCGACGAGCGGATTGGACGGGACGCCCGCCATGAAGCTCGGCTGGTTGAAGTCCGCGAACGGGTGAAACGAGGCGACGGTCCTCTCGCGGTTGCTTACGCCGCAAGGATTTGGGCCTGCGGCGCTCGCCCAGGCCGTCGGCGGGATGCGCTTGTCGCCTTGCCAAGGAAACAGTTCGAAGTCTGATTTGAAGGTCTCCCAGACCCGCGGCCCGGAATCGCGCAGCGTTCGCGCCCGGTCTGGGACGCCTCGAGTCGCGGTCGCTGGATTGGCGGGCCAGTTCAGCGAGACGAAGGCCCGCCAGGCAAAATCGGCGAACGCGGCCGGATTTTCATCGTCGCGCAGGGGCACGTCATCGAGACGATCGGGCGAGACGGCAGGCGCACGCGCGCCGGTCTCCGGCTCGAGGCTGAATGCGGACGCCCCAGGGCTCAAACCGACAGCGCAGGCGAGCAACAGTCGCCACGATCTGAACGGCCTCATGAAGCGAGCTCCGCTTGCGGCGCCGAGATCATCCCAATCTACGGGAGCCCGCGGGCGCGCCATCACGCCCGCGGGGCCGAGGATGCGCTGGGCCGCGCAGCGATTTGATAAAATCGTCGCGCGGTCCAGATTCCGCGATTGCCGCGCGCTTTTCGCGAAAAACCGGCGTCCACTTTTTCGCTGCGCGCTCTAAGGGGTCTGCACTTCGTCGAGCGCGTGCGAGAGCTGCGTATAGTAGACGCAGCCCTTCCCACATAAGCCTTCGATTTTGCCAAGTTGCTCCGTGGCGAGCGTCAACTGTCCTTTGATGACGTAGGCCTCGCCGAGATATTCGCGGACCTGCGGATAGTTCGGATCGAGCGCGATCGATTGCAGGTAATAGGCGATCCCCTCGTCGGTCTTGCCGAGCTTGCGGGTGGCGTAGCCGCGGTAGTTCAGCGCACGCGGGGTGTCCGGCGTTTGGAGCAGGTCGAGAACGTCGAGCGCTTCTTGATAGCGACCGGCGCTGGCGAGGGCGAAGGAATATTCCGTCAGTTCCGGGTCCGGGAGAACGCCGCTTCGCCGTTGCAGGCACACATGGCCGTTGCGGTCCCACACCTGCCCAGGATTGCAAACGGTCAAATCGTCCACGAAGCGCTTAAAACCGCCGCCGCCGGACCCACCACCGGAGCCGCCGCCAGAATCCGCCGCCAGAACCTCCGCCGGAGCCGCCTCCGCCGGAGCCGCCTCCGCCGGAGCCACCTCCTCCTCCTCCGCCTCCGCCTCCGCCGCCGCCCCCACCGCCGCCTCCGGCAGCGAGAGCGACCGATGAGGCGCAAACGAGGGCGATGGCGAGAAGACCGCTCAGGAACGGCGCCGCGCGCGCGTCTCTACGAGCCAATGCTGTGAGCATGACGAACTCCCATGTGGTCGCGTTCGTGTTCGTGTCGGTGTTCGTGTTCGGCGTTCGTGTTCGCGGACTTACAACAACCGAGCAGGACGAATATTCGAACGTCGGAGTTCGGCGGCCGGCTTCAAACGAACGGAGCCTTTTCTTCGCTGTCGCTCGCTTCGACGTCGGATCGCGAACGTCGAAGGTTGGCGAAATGACGAGCGCGCCGCGTTGTGGCATAGGCATCGGACTGGTTGTCGGGAGTCGCAATGCTGCTCAAATTCGCCACGGCCGCGATCTTTCTTCTTACTTACGCGGGCGTCGCAATCGGCAGGTTTCCCGGCCTTCGCATTGACCGGGCGGGCATCGCGCTCACCGGCGCGGCCTTCACAATTGCGATCGGCGCGATCTCCCCAGAAGAAGCCTATCGCGCGATCGACCTCGACACGCTCGCGCTGCTGCTCGGCATGATGATCGTGGTCGGGCATCTCCGGCTTTCCGGCTTCTTTCGTCTCGGCGCGCGATGGGCGCTCGAACATGCCCATTCGCAGCCGGTGTTCCTCATCGCGGTGGCGCTGACGAGCGGCCTCTTGTCGGCGTTTCTCGTCAACGACGCCGTGTGCCTCGTGATGGCGCCGCTGGTGATCGAGACGACGCGCGCGCTGAAGCGCAACCCCGTTCCCTATCTGCTCGCGGTTGCGATGGCCTCCAACGTCGGCAGCGCGGCGACGATCACCGGCAATCCGCAGAACATGATCATCGGCGCCTTCTCGCGCATTCCCTACGTCGAATTTGCAAAGTCGCTCGGCCCGACGGCGGCGCTCGGCGTCGCGCTCGTGGTCGCGCTCGTCGCCCTTTTCTCGCCGCGCGAATTCTTTCCCGTCGCGCGTCTCGGCGAGGCTGGAGCCAAGGCGCGCGTCAACCAGCCACAGATGTTCAAGGCGACCGCGGTGACGGTCTTGGTGGTCGCGCTGTTCTTCGCCGGCGCGCCGGTCGGGGAGGCGGCGATCCTCGGCGGCGCCTTGCTGCTCGTCACTCGCTCGATCAAGGCGCAGAAGGTCTATCGCGAGATCGACGGGTCGTTGTTGCTGCTGTTCGCCGGTCTTTTCGTGGTCGTCGCCGGCGCCGAGAAGGTGCTTTTGACCGGCGACGTGCTCGACCTCGCGCGCGGCGCTCATCTCGAAAACGTCTGGGCCCTCACGGCCGTCATGGCGGCGCTCTCGAACGTGATCAGCAACGTGCCGGCGGTGCTGGCGATCAAGCCCTTCGTGCAGGGCGTCGGCGATCCTCACAAGATGTGGCTCGTCATCGCGATGAGCTCCACCTTCGCCGGCAATCTGACGCTGGTTGGTTCCGTCGCCAATTTGATCGTCGCCGAAAAGGCTCGCCAAGCGGGGATCGAGATCTCGTTCTGGCGCTATGCGCGCGTCGGCGTTCCGCTCACGTTGCTGACGCTCGCGCTCGGCGCCTGGCGGCTGAGCTGATCGGCGCGGCATTTAGCAGTTGACAGTGGGGGCGTGTCGAAACATAAGAGCGCCCGTTCGCGTCTCGGGTCCCCCGAGGCGTCGTCATCGGCTCCGCCGATGACCTGGGGGAGTGTCCCGAGCGGCAAAGGGGGCGGACTGTAAATCCGCTGGCTTAGCCTTCGTAGGTTCGAGTCCTACCTCCCCCACCAAGCAAACTCGCGCGCACGCCGCGTTTTGAGGTTGCTGAGATTCGTGCGACATTTCAGATGCTTGCGCGGATGAGTGACTGGTTGACGCGGTCTCTGGCGAAAATTCTTCACTGTGTGCGCTTTGTCATGGGCGTGCGTCTCTGTTCGCCAAATGGCTTTCGGCCGAACGCCTGAGCGTGACTCGGAGACAGGTTCGCACATATTCGGAGACGGGTCCGCGCGACGGTCGCGCCGCGCCCCGCGGTTGGCAACGATAGGGTCGCGTGCAGCCGATGTCGCCGTGTGCAACCAACATTCCTAAGGTCGACAGCGGCCTTTCCGCCGCATCGCGACGAGCGTCGGGTTATGGCGCAAAGAGGTTGCCCGCTACAGCGCTCGCACGCCGAGCGCGCGCCGCTGCTCGCTCCAGTCGCTCGGCAGGTCGGTCATGCGCGTCAGACCGATCCCGCGGGGCAGGCGGTTCTCGACGATGGCCTTGACCAGATCGGGGGCGAGAAAGGCGAGCGAGAGCAGCATCGAGACAGATCGCGGGCTGCGATTTTCGCCCGTGGCGAGGGTGTCGATGCCCGGGGCGCGGCCTGAGGTCAATTCGTCCAGCCACTGACGCGCCTTGCCGATCGCGGCGAGCAGTCTCGAACGCGTGTCGGAACTCATCGCACCGGGATCTTCCCATTCGCCTTGCGCCGGCGCGATGATCTCGCGTTGGATCCGGGTCGGCGGCTTCGACCAGGACGCGACTACGGCGGAGTTCCCGACGATCGCCGCGGCGTCGAGCGTGAGCGCGATCTCGATCGCGCCGGGGCGGATCGTGATCCTCTCGACGAATTGGCGAAGCCGCTCGCGTGCGGGGTCGAGGCCGGCGTCCGAGTCGATCGGGAGCGCGGCGAGGGTCGCAAGCGCGTCGATGACGACCCGCTCCACATCAGCCGCGGGAACTCGAGCGATCGCGCCGGCTTCGCCTTGTCGACTTTCTGTTGTCGCGAGGGGGAAAATACCCGCAAATCCGCGCAAGGCACGGCACACCAGCCGGCTTCGGCTCGAAAAACTCGCGCCTGTGTAGCGAACTGCGCTCGCGCGGTGATTTTTTCAGCAGCCTGCTAGCTAGGCGAGCCCTGCTCGTCCGGGCCGCGACAGCGCCTTGACGACACGCGCCAGCGCCGGCGTCGACATCAGCGCCGACGAGAATCCGTTCGCCGCCGACAAGTACGATCTCCATGCGGCCCGCCATGGTCGCCGCTTCCGGCGCGATCGCGACCGGGACAAGCTCGACCGGCGTCGCGCGCTGCGAATCCGGCTCGCTTCTCGCCTGACGACGCCACGTAAAAACCATGTTCGCGTTGACGCCATGTCGACGGGCGACCTCCGCCATCGAAGCGCCGGGCTCCAAGCTTTCCGCGACGATCCCGCGCTTCTCTTGCGCGGTCCAAAAACGTCGCCGCCGCGCTCCTCTCGGGTTCAGGGCTTGATCAACCAGCTCGGACTTCATCGATAGTGCCCATTATCGTTGATGGGCACTATCCTCGTGCCACTCCTCGCGCACTATCGCTCCAAAGCTCCCGTTGCGGAGGCGACGTTCGTCACCCGTCAAATGTCAAGAATTTCGGTGAAAAAGTGGGCGGCTGAAAAGGCGCGGCGGGGGCTTTATCGCCGCGATTGGCTGGCAATGTTCGCTTTGGTTCCTGACGCACAGATCTGACAAGGAGCAAGAAAGATGCCCCCTAATCTCTTTTCCTCGATCGGCGACACGGGACTTCAGTCTTCGATCCATGGCCTTTACGCGACGCCGACGGCCCCGCTGCCCTTCCTGAGCGGTGTAGTCGTCCGATCCTTCGTTCTCGAGCGCAAGCAGGGAAACATCATCATCTATCACTCAACGGGCATCAACGCCGCCGCGCACGAGATACTGGAACTGGGGCGGCCCGACCGGCTTCTGCTAAACCATTGGCATGAGGCGATGTACGACGCGCCAGAACTCGACGTGCCGATCTTCGTGCATAAAAATGATCGCTCGCAAACAAAATTGCCAATTGCCGGCGTGTTCTCGAATCGGGAGAAAATCGCTGACGATCTTGAGGTTATTCCCACACCTGGCCATACCGCCGGCGCGACGACGTTCCTGTGGGACAATGGCGAGCACCGCCTGCTGTTTCCCGGAGACTCGATCTGGGTCCAAGGTGGGGAATGGAAGGCTGTTCTGCTCGGGGAGAGCGACCGCGAGGCCTATCTCGCCAGCCTCTCGGGCCTCATGGACCTGGACTTCGACATCCTCGTGCCGTGGGGGAGCGAGGAGGGTCAGCCCTACGGCTACGGCGTCACCCGCCTTGAGGCGCAGAGGAACCTGAGAGGGATCATCGATCGCCTGCAGGCTGGAGAGAGTGGATAGTTGCCGAGATCTGATAACGCGAATGTCGGGAGACGCGCGTCTTGTGCAGAAATCAAGATATTTGAAACAGCGTTTTCCGCGCGAAAACGGAAAAGGCCGGTCCAATTGACAGCTAAGTAGGCGACGACACTCTTCCAGCGTCAGCGGCGTTACAAGCTCAACCGCATTTTGCACGCGCGCCGACTCCTCTCTGCAATTCAGCGCCTGTTCTCAATGATGCACCGAAAGGGCACGGCCGTCATGCGCGGGCTGTCGAGAAAATGGGTGCGCCTTTGCGCGGCCGAGAGGACGCCGGCCGCCTCGCGGTTGTCCTTGCCGCGGCGCCGGTTCGCGGCGCGGGCGGTCAGGCCCGCGGCCGCGGCGGCGCCTTGCGTCCTTGGTGTGAACGCCGCTGTTCACGCCGTCACGGCCTTCTGGGCCGTCGCGAAGACGTCGCGTGCGGACGTCGTACCCGCTACGTGCTCCGCACCCTCGACGCCGAGGTCCATCCATCCTGCGTTCACGGCCTCAAACATTTCTTCGGCAGGTCCGGTGTGGCCCTTCGGGATGCCGAACTGCTCGAACGCTTCCGCCCACCCTGCACGCGGGACTGCAAAGGCTTTCACGTCGAGCTTCAGGACTTCACCCAATTGCTCCGCGACTTGATCCGCGCTGACCATCGAACCAAGCTCGATGACGCGATGCCCTGGCCAGGCTGGCCCGGTCAAAAGGGTTGCGACCTCCGCGCCGATGTCGTTCGTCGCGACCATGGTCGATTTCCGGTTTGTCGGATTATAGGTGACCGGTAGCATTCCACCTCGGGCGACGTGCAAGCCGTAAAGGAAGTTTTCGAAGAATCCGCCTGCGCGCACAAAGGTGACCGGAGATGTCAGGTTGCGAAAACCTTGCTCCAGAAGCGACAGCGCCGTGATCATCCCGAGCCCGCTGGTTCTGTTGGCGCCCATCGACGAGAGCGCTACCACTCGCGGCGGCGCCGCCTTGGTTAGCGCCTCGACATAGTTCGCAATCACGCCCTTTGCTTCTTTGTAGCCAGGCGAGGGCGCCCATACAGCCGGCAACATAACAAAGGCGCCTTCAACGCCTTTGAGCGCCTGCTCGATGGCTGCCAAGTCATTCCAATCGCCGTCTACCAGGTCCACGCCTTGGTCCGCCCAACTAGCCGCCTTTTCGCGATCGCGGACGAGCGCGCGTACTTTGTTACCTTGCGCCAACAGGTGTTTCGCAGTTGCGCCGCCCACTTTTCCAGTAATTCCCATGACCAAAAACATGCGTTTTCTCCTGATCTTTAGAGACAGAACAATGCCGCTGTTGGTTCAATGGATGAGCGGCAGAATGGCCCGGATACGGGGATCGCGCAGATAGAGGCCGCCCCATGTCATCGCGCCCAGAAGCAGGGAAATAAGTTCCGGCTGCGATCCCAACTCGCCGATGCGGACATGGGCGCAGACCGCGCCTCCCAGAAAGCCCGTCATCAGGATCGCGCCGAGGACGGAGGTGGCTGGAATGGCGTAAAGGATGGCGCAGGCGAGTATGATCGGACCCAAGATACGGGTCAGGTCCATCGCGAACCCGGTTTCCTGCAACACGCTCGCAATCTGTGCCGGCGCGAAGAGCTGAATAGTCCCATCTGCCACCAAAGCGATAACGACAAACGCGCTCGCTATCCGGCCGGCCCACATGGCGCGATGCGCGGTCATAATTTCAGGCGCCTGATGCGGGTTCATGGTTTCGGACATTTTGTCGTCCTCCTGACGGGGGTCCATAATCTCAAGGCTTACTGTGTCTCTCAGGTATGATAAACACCGATGGACTGAACCCACTGTTCTCTCCACGGTGAACAATACCGAGGCACGAAAATGCAAAATCTCGAACCCATCCTCATTTTCGTAACGGTCGCGGAAATGGGGAGCTTCACCCACGCAGCCGATAGCCTCGGCATTCAAAAGGGAAGGGCCTCAACGGCGGTCCGGAAGCTGGAAGAAGATGTCGGCGCCAGGCTTCTGCACCGGACGACGCGTAGCGTGCAGTTGACGGAAGACGGACGGGTATTTCATGCACGTGCCCGCGATCTGCTTGCTGACGTTGATGATCTGCACTCGATGTTCGCAGGCGATCGAGTGGCGCTTCGCGGGCGCTTACGGGTTGATCTGCCGAGCGAGCTGGCGCGCACAACCATTGTGCCGGCCTTGCCGGCCTTCATGGCGACTTATCCCGAGTTGGAGCTGGAGGTGTCGAGTACGGATCGCCAAGTTGATCTGGTTCAAGAGGGATTTGACTGCGTATTGCGACTTGGTCCCATCGGGGACGAGACACTGATTGCCCGCCCGCTGGGTAAGTTACGCATGGTCAACGCTGCCAGTCCCGCCTACCTGGCGCGCCATGGCGTGCCTCTATCGCTAGAAGATCTCCAGAGTCAGGGACATCGGGTCATTCATTTTGCAAGGACGCTCGGCGCAAAACCCTATGGATGGGAGTATCCGCACGGCGACAGCTACGCGAGGCTTCAGTTGCGAGGTGCGCTGCACGTTAACAGCGTGCAGACCTACGAAGCCGCTGGCGTCGCCGGTCTTGGCCTGATCCAGGCGCCCCTGTTGGGGATTGGCCGTTACTTGGAAAGTGGAGCGTTGATAGAGATTTTACCCGATCTTCAGCACAAGCCGCTCGTCGTCTCCCTGGTAGTCGCGCATCGGCGCAACCTGTCGCGCCGAGTCCGCGCATTCATGAAATGGATCGAAAATGTTCTCGCGCCCTATCTAGTGGATCAAACCAAACCTGACATTTGAGTCCCGCATGGGATTCCCGTCTCTAGCGGGATGAGAGTCTGCGCGATGCGCGCAGGAAAATCGCTCTCTGTTTCGTCCGCCGATCTTCGTCGGCTCCAAGGCCTCATCCAAGACCGCAATGCGCCACAGAAGCATGTCGGGCGGGCTGAGATCGTGCTTTTGACCGCCGATGGCGTCGGCACGAACGAGATCATGCGGCGGTCGGGAAAATCCAAAAGCTGCGTCTGGCGCTGGCAGGAGCGCTTCATGGAGGAAGGGTTCGAAGGTTTGCTTCGCGACAAGACGCGCCCCTCGCGCATCAAGCCGCTCGGGGCTGAGGCGGCCCAGCGCGTGGTCGTCCTGACGCTTGGCGAACCGCCCGGCGAGACAACTCATTGGACCGGCGCCTTGATGGCGAAAGCCTCGGGGCTCAGCCTCAGTTCCGTCCAACGAATCTGGCGCGCCCACGGCCTCCAACCGCACCGCGTGCGCCATTTCAAGTTTTCCAAAGACCCGCGGTTCATCGACAAATTGCGCGACGTCGTCGGGCTCTACATCGCCCCTCCGGCGCACGCCATCGTCCTGTCCGTCGACGAAAAGAGCCCGATTCAGGCGCTCGACCGCACGCAGCCCGGACTGCCGCTGAAGAAGGGCCGCGCCGGGACCATGACGCACGACTACAAGCGAAGCGGCACGACGACGTTGTTCGCCGCGCTCAACGTACTCGACGGCACGGTGATTGGCCGCAACATGCAGCGGCATCGCCATCAGGAGTTCATCCGCTTTCTGAACGCCATCGAGGAGCAGGTTCCGGCGGGAAAGACGATCCAGGCCATCCTCGACAATTACGCAGCTCATAAGCATCCAAGGGTCTGCCAATGGCTCGACCGCCATCCGCGATGGACGTTCCATTTCACGCCGACGTCCGCCTCCTGGCTCAACGCCGTCGAGGGTTTCTTCGCAACCCTCGCAAAGCGCTGACTGAAGCGCGGCGTCTTTCGATCCGTCACCGACCTTCAAGCCGCGATCAACCGCTTCGTTGAACAGCACAATCGCCAATCCCAGCCGTTCACTTGGACCACTGATCCTGACAAAATCATCGCCGCCGTCCGGCGCGGGCGCCAAGTGTTAGATTCGATCCACTAGAATAGCGAAACGAACCCGTCGGCTGCGCAGAAATCAACAATTTCGCCCGCTACTTTCGGCCTTGCAAAATCAGGGACTTACACTGCTCAAAAATCAGGGGCGAACGTCGCCTTTCCCCCAAGTGCGGCCGACCCGCAGTGAAGGAGCGAACTGGCGCTATCGACCCAACTGCGACGCTCGCGGGAGCGGGACAAACTGGCGCTATCGACCCCTCTGAGACATTCGATCGCGGATCGCCAATGCCCGGACCGCTGCGAATCCGGAGCGGCGGGATTGGGGCGCTCGCTCGCCACGCCTATCTGTCCAGCAGCGGACATTGATCCGCCAATGGAGGCTAACGATGTCAATATCCCGACGTAAGGTGCTCACTGTCGGCGCCGCGGCAGGTGCGGCTGCGTTTGCGACCCGCACGAAAGCGGCAACCTTTGGCAATCCCGACGAACCCCCGCAGGGCGTGGTCAACGCCCAGGCAAATCCGCGCGGGATCGTCGATCCGGGTCCGCAGAACCAAGCTATCGCCAACCAATTCCCGAAGGCGTTCACTCCGCCGCCAACCGACATTGGCGATCTTCCGGAATTCTGGGCATCCTTCAACAACGCGCCGCGACGGGTCCAGGACGGCGGCTGGGCTCGCCAGGTCACCCAAGCCGACTTCCAGATATCCAAGACCATCTCCGGGGTGAACATGCGCCTCGGCGCGGGCGGCATCCGCGAATTGCATTGGCACCAAGCTGCTGAGTGGGGATTCATGACCTACGGCGCTTGCAAAGTCACGGTCATCGACCCGACCGGCCGTGCCTATGTCGCCGACACGAGGGAGGGCGACCTCTGGTATTTCCCGGTCGGCTTCCCGCATTCGCTACAGGGCCTTGGACCAGACGGATGCGAGTTCCTCCTTGCCTTCGATAATGGCGAACAGTCGGAATACAACACTCTGCTGGTCACCGACTGGCTCGCCCATACGCCGCCAGACGTTCTCGCTGCGAACTTCGGTGTGCCCGCTGAGACGTTCAGCAAGATCTTCACCCATGATTTATGGATATTTCAGGGCGCCGTACCTGGTCCGCTCGCGGTCGACCAGGAGGCCGTCAAAAACCCGAACGGGCCGCCGCCGAACCCATTCACGTTCTCGCTCGGGAGCGGTCCGGTCACCAAGCAAACAAAGGGAGGCGTAATCCAAATCGCCGACAGCCACAATTTCAAGGTTTCGACCACGATTGCCGCGGCGCTTGTCACCATCCATCCCGGCGGCATGCGCGAAATGCACTGGCACCCGAACGCCGACGAATGGCAGTACTACGTAAAAGGGTCAGCCGAGATGACCGTCTTCAACACCGGCCCGCACGCGGTGACGAATAACTTCAAGGCGGGCGACATCGGTTACGTCAAGGCCAACTTTGGCCATTACGTCAAGAACGTTGGCGACGCGGATCTGGTCTTCCTCGAAATCTTCAAGACCGACACCTACCAGGACATATCGCTGTCCGACTGGCTCACCCACACACCGCCTTCGCTCGTCGCGGCGCACTTCAACCTCGCTGTCGAGGACATCGCCAAATTCCCGAACGACATACCCGGCGTGATGCCTAAAGGATAGGATCGGCTCGTAGGAAGCATGGAGGATTAGCGATACGCGACCTGGCGCCTGTGCGCGTCAACGCGGCTGCCTGAAGCACGCCCCCGCTCCGGACAACTTTTACCGAGTACGCTTGTGCGTATATTCTTCGGTCCGAACTTGTCGCCAACGCCGAATCCAAGTTATCGTGAACGAGATCAAGTTAGCCTTCCGTAGCTGCGCGACCGATTGCATTCGGACCTTGGGCGGGGGCTGCATGATCGCGAACTGCCCTTTGACCTGGTACGGCATAGCGAGATCGTCAGCAGCGGGAGATCACACCCGTGTATCTGGCGATTCACGAACCCTTGCCCGCATCCGTTGCACCCGGCCAGATGCCAAGCGCGGCGCCGCGGCAGCGTACGCGTCGGCACCAACTCCTCCCACAGCGCAGGTGAACTCGAAATAAAGAAGTAAATCAGATGGGCTCGAAGTAGAGAAGTAAAGGAGACGTTCGATGAAGAGTACGATCCTCAGTCTCACCCTCGCGGCCGGAACTTCCCTTTGCAGTGTGACTCCCCCGTTGGCAGGGCAAGCGCCGTTCGGCGCTTCCGCGCCAGATTTTCCGGTCAGCGACCGCGACCGCGTTTACTCTGCAGACCAATACTCGAACACCGTCTCTGTTACCGATCCAGCGAACAACAGGCTCCTCGGCAGCATCCATCTCGGTAACGAGACGCCGTCCAGTCTCAGTCCGCTTTATAAGGGGCAGCTACTGGTGCATGGGTTGGGCTTTTCGCCCGATCGCCGCACCCTCGACGTCGTCTCGATTGGCTCGAATTCCGTCACTTTCATCGATACTGCGACCAACTCCGTAAAGCACATAACCTACGTCGGGCGCTCGCCGCACGAAGCGTTCTTTACGCCGGACGGCAAAGAGGTCTGGGTGACGATACGCGGCGAAAACTACGTCGCTGTACTCGACGGCGCGACCTACGAGCCGAAGACCCGAATTATTCTGCCGAACGGTCCGGGCATGACGATTTTCTCGCCCGATGGAAAATACGGCTATGTCTGTTCGTCATTTACTCCAGAGACCGACGTCATATCCGTCGCCGACTACCAGGTCATCGGGAAAGTCGCGCAGGCGAGCGCGTTCTGCCCCAACATTGCCGCGGCCCCGGACGGTTCTCAGGTGTGGTTCACCTTGAAAGATATCGGCAAGACCCAAGTCTTCGACGGGCGGCCGCCTTTCACAGTTTTAAAGACGCTCGACACGGGTCCCATCACCAATCACGTCAACATCGTGCGCAATGCAAATGGCATGTTCGCCTATGTCACCGTCGGCGGTCTCAACGAGGTTCAAGTGTATCGTACCGACGATTTCTCCAAAATTGCGACGATACCCGTCGGCAGACTGCCGCATGGCATCTGGCCCTCCGGCGACGGCACTCGAGTTTATGTGGGTCTTGAGAACGAAGACGGCATCACAGCAATCGATACCCTGACAAATAAAGTGATCGCCACGAGCCCGATTGGCCAAGCCCCGCAGGCCGTCGTCTACGTGCCGCAAGCAGTTCCCGCCGAGAGCGGCGCCGGCAATAACGCGATGAGCGTGATGGAGGGCCATACTCCCGCCGGCGCTGGGACAGAGGGGCTGAAGCCGCTGGGCGTAGCCGGGCAGACCGCGCAGTTATGGCTGGCGCCGCCGGGCCAGGGCACGACTGCGGGCGGGGGAAAAGCCCCGACGAGCCTAACGCTCTTCGACCAAGGCATGGTGCAGGTCCTGGAAGCTGCCGTGACCGGGCTCGAACCAGGAAAGCGTTATGTACTTGCATTGGCGAATGAGCCGTCCGGCGGCGGTGCGCTTGAGCCGTTGCAGGGCTTCATGACAAATCCCGCTGGTTCGGCGATCGTCAACGCCGTTGGGCCGATCCGCCAGGTGGTGCAGGGCGCGGAGGAAGTTCCGCGCCGCTATCTGGTAATCGTTCCAGGCACAGCGGATGATCACGGTTCCGCTGTCCAAGTACAGAGACAGTGAATGCGTGCTTGTTCGCGGTGAGGATTAGGTAACGAGCAAAGGCGCTTGTTTTCACCATACCGCAGGCCAACACCGCGATCGCCGACGCCTGCACCGACAGCGTCCACAAATTGCGCGGGGTCAGGAACAGGCCGCCGGACAATATGCTGAGCACCGCCCAGACCAGCCCTAGCGCCGCCAGCATGCCAATCAGCCGCAGATCAAGCTCCAGCGCCGGGATCAGGCCCGGGGAGAGGAGCCGACCACCGTGCGGCACTGCCCGCGAGTCGCCTTGTTGTAGCATTCGTTATGTCCCGAACGAGTTCCCGGAACGGCAGGGCTGCGGGGCCCCGCCGAGTGTTGAGTTCCGTCCCGCCGGGCCGGATGCCTGCGCCAGACTCAGCCGCAGACCGACACCTTGCCTGGCGTCACCCCCTTGCAAACGTTCGCCTTGGTGGTCCAGCCGCTGTCGATGAGGATGTTGAGATTGTCCTTGGTAATGGGGGGCGGAGCGAGGAGTCGGGCCTTGACCGGCACGTGCTTGGGGCCGTCGGTAAAGGTCGTCAGGTCCGGGATCTTGGACATCGGCATGCCATTGCCGAGCTGCTCAGCGACCTTTGCCGCGGCGGCGCCCAACACCCGCACATCCTGCCAAACGGTGACGGTCTGAGTGCCCAGCGCGATCCTGTTGAGCGCTTCCTGCTCCCCGTCCTGACCCGAGACGTAGACGCTGCCGGCGAGCCCCTGTTCGGCGAGAGCCGCAATGGCGCCGCCGGCGGTGCCGTCATTGGCGGCGATGACGGCGGCAATCTTATTGTTGTTAGCCGTCAGAATCTGCTCCATATTCCGCTGAGCATTGGCTGGCAGCCAGTTGTCGGTAGACATGTTCGCGACATTGACGATTTTGCCGGCTTTGATTTCCGGCTGCAAAATTTCAAGGGCGCCATTGTAGAGCAACTTGGCATTCGGATCGGTGGATGCGCCCTTTATGAAGGCGTAGTTGCCAGTGGGTGCGTGTTTGAGAATTTCGCGCGCCTGCATGCGGCCGACCTCCTTGTTGTCGAAGCCGATGTAGAAGACGGCGGGGCTCTCGATGACGCGGGCGTAAGCGATCACTGGAATTCCGTTCTGCGCGGCCTCTTGGACGGCAGGCAGGATGGCCTCCCCGTCTTCGGCGTTTATCACGAGGACGTCGATCCCCCGCCCGATCAGTCCCTCCACGTCGGTCAGTTGCTTGGAGGCTGACGACTGCGCGTCGGTCGCAATGAGCTTGGAACCGTTCGCCGCAAGCGCAGACCGCATCGCGCCTTCTTCGATCTTGTAGCGCGCTTCCTGATAATTGGCCCAACTCACCCCGACCGTTATCGACTTGGCAAGCGCGGCGGACCCCATGAGCAGCGAGGCTGCCAGCGCGGACACAAACAAAGTCTGAAGCTTAATGTCCGATATCGCTCCAGAACCACGGCGCTTCGCTGCGCATCGGGCGTGTCGCGCCAACAAGCCGCGCCGCTGTGCGATGCGCCTGCGCGATCGCGCTCGGCAGCGATTCGAGGCGCGCCAGCGTGCCGTCTGCGGCGCGCACAGCAGCACAGTCTCCGATAGCCGAAATCGCAGGATCGGCGGTGAGATGATGGGCGTCGGTCACGATGCCGCCGGCGACGTCCAGGCCAGCGGCAAGCGCGAATTCGGCATTCGGCGCCGCTCCGATGCCGATGACCGTGAGCTCGGACGGCAATTGCCGGCCGTCCGCCAGGCGAAAGGCCGATGAAGCCGGCGCCGACGATACCAATGTCGACTGCGTTCGCGGCGGCCCGCTTCAGCGCGATGGCGTCGGCCAGAGTGCGTAGATAGGCAACTCCGGTCGCCTGCGCGCCCGGCACGTCGAGCTTTCGGCTGCGCGCACCGGTGGCGAGGATGAGATGATCGTAGGGGATTGCAGTTCCGTCGGCCAGCTCGGCGTGTGCTCGGGATCGATTAATCCCGGCGATGCTGGTTCCCAGGCGGATGTCGATATGATGGTCGGCGTAGAACGAGGCGGGCCTCAGGGCGATCTCGTTGCCAAAGCCCTGCAGGAAGGATTTGGACATGGGCGGTCGCTGATAGGGGAGCTGCTGCTCGTCGCCGAGCAGCGTAATGCGGCCACAAAAGCCCGATTGCCGCAGCGCCCCGGCGGCCTCGACACCGGCGTGACCAGCCCCGGCAATGACGATCGCTGGCCCGGCCATCAGCCCTGAACCTCGGGGATGCGCACGATGAGCCCATCGAGGCCGGGCGTCAGAGCGATCTGGCAGGACAGCCTGCTTTGGTCCGAAGCGAGATCGGATAGGGACAGCATGTCGAGTTCGTCGTCGGCGGGCTCCGGCAACCGGCTCGTCCAGTCTTGAGCCACCGAGACGCGACAGGTTCCGCACGAGCAGGTTCCCCCGCATTCGGCGATAATGCCGACTATTCCGTGGGCCAGCGCCGCCTGCATCAAAGAACCGACGGGAGGCGCCGCCACGCTGCGGACCGTTGTGTCCGGCTCGACGAAGACGAGGGTGATCGACGTTTGCATTGTCATCCGCCCGCCTCAATACATCGTTGTTTGGTCGCCGGTGCGAATGAACTCGATGGTCTTTTCGCGATCGAGGCCGGCGACCTGATCGGAAAGAATGACGCCGAGCGGGGGGAAATCGGATCGGGTGCGGAAGGTGTCGGGCTGCCAAATCCTGGATCGCATGACAGCCTTGGCGCAGTGGAAGAACGCCTGCTCGACCGACACGCAGATTCCCATCTTCGGGGCACGATTCTGCACGGCAAGCGCCTCCAGCTCCTCCCCGACCACCAGTCGGGCCGTGCCATTGATGCGCAGGATTTCGGCGAGGCCGGGGACCAGAAACAGGCAGCCGACGTGCGGGTTTTCCAGAATGTTCTCGAAGGTATCGAGACGATTATTACCCGGCCTGTCAGGAATGAGCAGCGTATGCTGGTCGAGTGGCTTGACGAAGCCCGGAGGGTCGCCCCGCGGGGAGGTGTCCGCCCCGGCGCTGCCCTGCGTCGAGATCAGCATGAACGGCGACAGAGATAGAAATCGTAAGCAATGCGTGTCCAATTCAGAGAGTACTTTGTCAACGACCATCCTATTTGGCGGATCGTATAACGACCTAAGCTGCTCCTTACGGTTATATATTGCACTGATTTGACCTTCCAAATTCAGCGTACGGCACGTGTCAACCCGCAATACCCGACATTTGCGTGTCGACACGGTGTTGATCAGCGCGAGCATTTAGAGCGCTTTCCGACCCGATCGAATCGTCCGGGATTCCCGAATCGGCGGGTTTCTGATTCACCGTGTCGGCTGGCGAGGGAGGCCAGCCGACATGGCGGGAGCTCTTTCGATCGATCTTCGCAAGCGCGTGGTTGACGCGGTGAATGGCGGGATGTCGCGCCGTCAGGCGGCGGCGCATTTCAGGGTTGGTGTGTCAAGCGCGATCCGCTGGGTCGCCCAAGCGCTGGCGACGGGCGACGTCGCGCCCAAGCGGCAAGGCGGCGATCGTCGCTCGGCGGCGATCGAGGCGCAGGCCGACGTGATCCTTTCCCTGCTCGGCCCCGACGGCGACGCCACCTTGGCCGAAATGCGCGCCGCCCTCGCGGCCAAGGGCCATTCCTTCAGCCTTTCGGCGTTGTGGCGCTTCTTCGCTCGCCGCGGCGTCACGCTCAAAAAAAGTCTGCGCACGCGGCCGAGCAAGATCGCCCGGACATCCTGAAGCGCCGCCAGGAATGGTTCGACGCCCAGCTCGATCTCGATCCCGCAAAGCTCGTCTTCATCGACGAGACCTGGGCCTCCACCAACATGGCCCGGCGATACGGGCGCGCTCCGCGCGGCGAGCGCCTGCGCGCCGCCATCCCCCATGGCCATTGGAAAACGACGACCTTCGTCGCCGGCCTGCGGCTCAAGGGGATCGTCGCCCCGCTCGTCTTCGATGGACCGATCAACGCTCAGGTCTTCGAAGCCTATGTCGAGCAATTCCTCGCGCCGGCGCTGCGGCCGGGCGACATCGTGGTCATGGACAATTTGTCGAGCCACAAGGCGCCGCAAATTCGACCGCTGATCGAAGCCGCCCACGCGACCTTGCTCTACCTGCCGCCCTACAGCCCCGACTTCAATCCCATCGAAAAGATGTTCTCGAAGCTAAAGGCCTTCCTGCGCAAAGTCGCGGAACGAACCGTCGACGGCCTCTGGCGCGCCATCGCCGATTGCATCCCTCTCGTTACGCCGCGCGAATCCGCCAACTATTTCGAGGCCGCAGGCTATGAACCAACATGAACGGGAAACGCTCTAGCGGCTCCATGGTCGATCGGCGGCGAGCCGGTCGTGGAGTTCGAAGAACAGTTCGAGGTGCTGGCTCACCAGTTCGGCGACGATATCGTTTTCGAGAACGATGCCAATGCCGCTGCCATGGCCGAGCGCCTGCATGCGTCGACCTTCCCGGGCGACGATTTCCTTTATCTGTTCGTTGGCGAAGGCGTCGGGGGTGGGATCATCGTCAGCGGCCAGCCCTATCGCGGCGCGCACCGCAACGCCGCCGAGTTCGGTCATTTACCGGTCGATCCAGGTGGCCGGCGCTGCTTTTGCGGAAATCAGGGTTGCCTGCACGGTTTCCTTTCGCTCGCCGATCTGCGAAAGCGGTTTCCCGGGATCGATATCTCACACCGGGACTCCGTGCCGAACGAGTGGCTGACAGGAGCGATCCGGGCGCTCTCGATTGCCGTTCATACCCTTGAGAACGTATTCGACCCAAACACTATCGTGATCGGGGGTACAGCGCCGCAGTGGCTGCTGCAAGAATTGGCGGCACGGGTCGATCCGGGCCCGAGCGTGCGCTCCAACAGCGGTGAACCGCGCCTCCGCGTCAGCACCCTGGGCGGAAATTGTGCACTGCTTGGAGCGGCAGCTCTGCCTTTGCTTGAGCAAACCAGTCCTCATCCGGATAAGCTGATGAAGGGGCATTGTCACGGCAACTCGTGGTAGCCGCGGCAACGGCGGGGTCAGTAGCCGATTTCACGCGCAGATTGCGGTCGCACGCCGCCACTGTTCCATGGCTTCGGCGCGGAACGACCTCAGAGTTCTGCGTGAGATGAGGTGGCGTTCGACGTTCGGGGTGTTGTGGACGGCAGCATGCGCGGACAGAAAGCGCTGCGCCGATCCCGGCGACTTGAATCGCTGCATCTTGCGTTCCCTTCTTCGCGTCGGCTGATGCGAATTCTCGGCCCGGTTGTTCTGGCGCTGACCCTGCTCATGCCGCGCCGACGGCGCCATAGGAGCGGAGCCTGTCGGTCACAATCGCCTCTGGCGCCAACCCTTGTTTCCTGAGCAGTTTGCGCATGAGCCGGACGGCCGCCGTCGATTGCACCAGCAAGTCGAGAACCTCGCCCGCGCTGTCGACAGCCCGCCAAAGCCAGACCCGCTTGCCGGCGATCGTCACGACCATTTCGTCCATGTGCCAGCGGCTGGTCGGACGCGGTCGCCGACGCCGAAGCTCCCGCGCAAACGACGGGCCGAACTTGGCGACCCAGCGACGGACGGTTTCATAGAGATGTCGAGCCCGCGCCCGGCCAGCAGATCCTTGATGTCGCGGTAGCTCAGGGTGAACGGCAGATACAACCAAACCGTATGCTGGATGATCGCGGGCGGGACGCGGTGGCGGGCGTAGGAAATCGGCGTCATGCCTGACCTTACCCAGCCTTGCGTTTCCGTGACAATGCCGTCTTACGCACTGACGATTACGCGTCCAGTTTTGGCTAGGTGCGATCGGTCTACGTTTGCTGGCCTTGGCGGAACTTGACGGCGATTCCGGTTGCCGCGATCCGCAGCAGCGCTGGACCTTCGGTCTCGGCGCATTTGACATCGTCGATGTAGAACTCCACGCGAACGACGGCGTCCGCGCCGTTTTCTTCCGCTTCGCGGATCAGTTCGCAGAGAGCCGTACAGCGGTCCGCTTGGGACTCACGGCCGTTCGCCACCCGCCAGTCGGACGCGCCCCTAATGCGCCCGATGGGATAGTGGTCACGGCCGTCGGGAAGTGTGTTCGTATGGCTAATTTGCATGACGCTATCGCCCAACCACCGAGCCAGCGCAGAGATTCTGGCGAGCAGACAGGAACCGAGGCAGGCCCCTAGGCGGCAGCCTTTTCCGGAAACGGAAGGAGAGGGCGCTCTATCTTGAAAACCATCCGGTGGTGACGCAACTTCTTCGCGTCCCGTTCCGTCCCCGACGCTTGCGGAGGGTCGAAGGAACGTCTTACCGCTCGACGGGCTTGTGCATCTTACCAAAGGCGTTGAGGAGCAGAAGCTCCATTCCTCTTTACGGACCATGTCGCTCTTCCTCGTTCGGCCCCGCGCCAATCAAGGAGTAGACTTGATGGTCCCCCGTTTATTCCCGAATAGACGGAGGCTTCCCAGCCGGAGCAAGCCACGGCCTCGTGTGGAGGATGGCATGAATAACCTCGCTGCCAAGAAGGCGGCAGAGGCGCCGATAGGGCGGCTGACGACAAATGCCCTACGCTTCGGCCTCGAAATCGCTGGTTTCGTAGTACGCGCCGGACCTGTTCCGTGGGTTCGAGCTTCTTTTCGCCGAGGCTCAGTGCCGCGCGTCACCGAACGCGAGGGTCGGTGACGCTTCCGAAACGCGCGCGGAATATTTAGCCTTTCGCCGCCGCGAGCTTGTCCTGTGTTTTGGTGTCGAAGTCGCCGGCGTCATGGCGCTCGCGAAGCTGTTCCGACGGATCGCCGGTCGTGCGGTTGACCATGCGTCCGCGCTTTACGGCTGGCCGCGCGAAGATGGCGTCGGCCCAGCGCTGCACGTTCTGGTAGTCCTGCACGCTCAGGAACTCGGCCGCTCCGTAGGACCAGCCTTTGACCAACCCGCCGTACCAGGGGAAGACCGCGACGTCGGCGATCGTGTAGTCGTCGCCGGCAAGATAGGGGACCTCGGCGAGGCGTCGATCGAGCACGTCGAGCTGGCGCTTCACCTCCATGGCGAAGCGGTCGATCGCGTATTCGATCTTGGTCGGCGCGTAGGCGTAGAAGTGGCCAAAGCCGCCGCCGAGATAGGGCGCGCTCCCCATCTGCCAGAACAGCCAGTTCAGCGTTTCGGTCCGGGCCGCGACGTCCTTGGGAAGGAAGGCGCCGAATTTCTCCGCGAGGTACAGAAGGATTGAACCGGATTCGAACACGCGGATTGGCTTCGCACCACTGCGGTCGAGCAGAGCCGGGATCTTCGAATTGGGATTCACCTCGACAAACCCGCTGCCGAACTGGTCGCCTTCGCCGATCTTGATCAGCCAAGCGTCGTATTCGGCGCCTGAATAGCCGAGGGCCAGCAATTCTTCCAGCAGGATTGTGACCTTCACGCCGTTCGGCGTACCCAGCGAATAAAGCTGCAGCGGGTGTCTACCGACCGGTAGCTCCTTCTCGTGCGTGGGCCCGGCAATCGGCCGGTTGATGTTGGCGAAGGCGCCGCCGCTGGGATTGTTCCAGGTCCAGACTTTCGGGGGCGTGTATTCGGCGGCGTCGACCATGCTCATCTCCAAAATCGCTTCAGGCCCGTTCACGCGGCCGGGGGGTAGTTGGACGGGAAGAGCGCGCGCATCGTCTCTTCGTCCCTGACCGTCTTGAAGGTGTGGTCGGCGCCGACGGCCCGGGCGCGAACGACCGCCGGGCGCGCCTCCATGGCTTGAAGTAGCCGCTTGAGGTTGGGGAACGGCGCGAGCGGATCATCAGCGCCCTTCAGCACCCGCGAGGCGCGATCAAGCCATCCCCAGGCGGACATGTCGGCGATCGTGTAAGTTTCGCCGACGATGTATTTGCGCCCTTCGAGGTGATCGTTGAGCACCTGGTAATGGCGCTCGGCCTCACGGCGATAGCGGTTCACCGCGTAGCTGAGGCCTTCGGGCGCCGCGAACTGGAAGTGCACGGCTTGGCCAGAGAACGGTCCAAGGCCCGAGGCGACGAAGAGCAGCCACGAGAGCAACTCCGGCCGGTCTTCCGGCTTGCCGAGGAATTTTCCGGTCTTCTCGGCGAGGTAGATCAGGATCGCGGTCGAATCGAAGACGCGCGCTTCGTTGCCGCCCGGCCCGTCTGTGTCGACGATCGCCGGCACCTTGCCGTTGGGGTTGATCGCGCGAAAGGCGAGCGTGTGCTGCTCGCCCTTACTGGTGTCGACCGCGATCGTTTCGTAGGGAAGACCCGCCTCCTCGAGGAAGAGGGCGATCTTAGTGGGGTTAGGCGTGGGGTGGAAATAGAAGCGGATCATGCGCGTTTCCATCAGGCTTGCAAAAAAAAAGTTGGTGCGTCGTGTGCGGGCGCCGGCTTGCGACCTTGGTTCGCTCCCCATTGCGTTTTAGCGCGCTCATTCTAAAATGCAAACTCGTTGCCGTCATGGCATGATGTAGCGTGCAGAGGCTCTGACCGGGCGAAGGAATGGCGAGGCCGCGGGAATTTCAAGAAGGCGCCGTGCTCGACGCCGCGATGGAATGCTTCTGGAGCCGCGGCTTCGAGGCGACGTCGGTGCGTCATCTCGTCGAGAAGACGGGCATTGCGGGCGCAAGCCTTTACAACGCCTTTGGCGACAAGCGCGCGCTCTACCAGCGCGCGCTGGATCGATACGTCGAGAGCAGCGTCGTCGACCGATTGGAGCGATGTGAGCAGCTCCAGCCGCGCGAGGCGATCGCCGCTTTTTTTTGCGACATCGTGAGGCGATCGGTCGAGGACCATCACCGCAAGGGCTGCATGCTTGTGAATGCGGCCCTCGACGTCGCGCCCCATGACCCAGGATTTCGGCGCGTCGTCGCCGAAGTGCTGACGCAAATCGAAACCTTCTTTCGTCAATGCGTGAGCAAGGGGCAGGAGCAAGGAACGATCAGTTCGTCCCTGCCACCTGAGGAGTTCGCCAGACATTTGTTGGGCGTTTTGCTCGGGGTGCGGGTGCTGGCGCGCGTGCGCCCGGATCGGGCGCTCCTCGAGGGGGTCGTGCGGCCGGCGATAGAGCTTCTCGATCCGAAGAACGGCAGCACGACCCGCGGCGCTACCACCGCAGCAATTTGCCGCCCGCAAAGAAGGCGATGAGCGCTACAATCGCGGCCGCGAGGGGATACCAGGTCGCAACGAATAGCGGACTGTCGTCGTTGCAGTTTGCGGCGTAGAAGGTCGCGCCGATCCCGCTGGCGGCGAGGCCCGCGACGGCCCCGGTGAGGCGGGGGGAGGTCGGTGCTCCCCTCCGCAATGCGCCAAAGATGCAAATCAACGGGCCGATCGAAAACAACGGAATAAAGGTGAGGCAGAAGCGGGCGTTGTGACCCACCAGATGATCCATCCAAGAACGAGCGGGCAGCGCCATCAGTTCCAGGGCCACGTCGCAAAGCAGCAGGCCCGGCGCCGCGGCGAGCGCCCAGCCCCAGCGCGCCAAGACGTCTCCGGGGCGCGCCAAGTGAAGTGCAGCGCCCGTTGCCGCGACCGCCAACGTTAGAGTGACCACGAACTTGAAGAGGAAACCGCACCAATTCGACCGCCTGCGAGATATCGGGACGAAAGCCCAGGCAAAGAAAGAACGCTCCGCCCGCGACCATTGCGCCGCAGAGGGCGGCCAAGAGCAGTACGCCAGCGAAAGCTCGCTGGGGACGGAAATCCTCCGTCAGCACGTCCATAAGTTCGTCCGTTTTCAAGCTGCCTGGCTCCGGTACAGCGCGGCGAGCATTTTCAGGGCGCGATGAACCGCGACCCGAACGGCTCCCTCGCTCATTTTTAAGCGAGCGGCGGCGTCTCGCACACTGTATCCATCGATCGAAATCGACCGGACGATATCCCGCTGCTGCGTTTTCAATATCGACAGCAACTGATCCAGCTCGCGCGTCGACAAGCCAGCGTCCTTCTCCTCGGCGCCGAGGATCTCGGCAAAATCGTCGATTGGAACCACGATATGCCGGCCGCGTCGGCGGAGCGCATCAATAACCTTGTTGCGCGCGATCGCGGCGATCCACGATCCAATTGGTCTCGACTGGTCCCAGGTCGATCGTTTGAGATGGATCGCCAGAAGAGCCTCTTGCACAATATCCTCCGCGTCTGCCTCCGAAGCGCCGACCATGCGGCAACGGCGCCGAGCCATGGATCGCAGGTTTGGCGCGACCGAAACGAGAAAACGGCGGTAAGCGACAGCGTCGCCCTTGATCGCGGCTCGCATCCAGGTCGCCCATTCCTCCTCACGATCCTGAACGTTCACTCCTTATCCCCTTACGTATTTCACGCTGGCTTTTGTTACGGCGGCTGAGACCGAAGTTTGCACATCGACCGCCCCAGCCGATTTCCGGTCCAACCAAGCAGCCACGTCGCCCTTCTAAGAACCAGCGCTGCGGGAGGGCGACGCCGTCTTGAAGCTCGCGAATAGCAGCCAAGCATCCCGCCGCTCTCCAGCACCAGGACGACTTAGGCTCAGTCGGTTGCGCTCTTCGGGATGACAGGTACCGGAAGCTGCGCCTAATCACGAGGCGATTTCTCGAGCCGCGACCGAACGGGCCGTCCGCTCGTGGGCGGCGCTCGTGACGCGGGTGCTAGTCGGTGGCAGCCGACAAGATTCGCGCTGCGAGCGGCGCGCGAGTGGTGGTTAAGTTCGCCCAGCGCTCCGAGTTCGTCGGTGGGGCGCCAATCGCAACAGCCGTTCACTGTCTTGTGAACCGCTCGAACGTTGGTTGTTCCGCCTGACGCGATCGCAGGGAGCGCCCGGCCTCGGCCGCGGGCGGCCGCTATCGAACCAGCGAGGCGACGAGCCTGTCGACCGGATGGACCGCGTCGCGGGTCAGCTTTTGCGCCTTGGAGGTGGGGCGCCGTGGGGCGGCGATTTCGAGGAGGATAGGCTTGCCGGCAGCCTGCGCTGTTTCGAAGGGGGCGGCGTTGAATGCCGTCGCTTCGAACGCGAAGGCAGGCAGAGAAGACATCAAGATGGAAGCCGCATGGCCGAGGCCTGAAAATAGCGAGCGATGCTCGTGGGGCCGGTTTCCAGAATAGCTTGAGATGACGCAACGCAGCGTACGCATGGCCGCGCAGCCACGTTGCAAACTCACGCGGTTTTTTTCGCGGCAAAGCCTATTGAGGCCACTGTCACGTCAACTCGATGTTGCGATTGCAACGTCAGAGCGGTAGCCGAAAGGGATGGCGAAAATCAGCTACGCCGGATAGCGGTTCCCGCTCGAGATCATACAGCAGGGGATTTGGCTCTACCTCCGGTTCACGCTGAGGTTTCGCGGCGTCAAAGATCTGCTCGCCGAGCGCGAGATTCTGGTCTCCTAGGAGACAGTCCGCCGCGGGGTGAATCATTTCGGATCATCGCAGCGGACTTGCGAGCGCCGTCCCAAGCGGCATTCGGTCTGGCATCTGGACGAAATTTATCTGAAAATCGATGGCGCATGGTCGCGCCACCGACGCCCGACGGTGAGGTCCTCGACGTGCTGGTCCAATCCAAACGAAACAAGCATGCCGCGCTGAAACTGATGCGAAAGCTTCTCAAGAAATCCGCGTTCGTTCCCGAGCGATTGTTCACGGACGATTTGCGGTCATACCGCGCTGTGGCCCGTGCTCTCGGGGTTGCGAGCCGCCATGAGCGCGGGCGATCGAAAAACAATCGCGCCGTCTACGTCCAACGCCATCTGACCTCAGCTCGAACCCATCGCACCCTTCGCGCCGCGGCGATGGGCGCTTGGCGCGAAGCCGTCGCCGCCGCCTGAAATTGCAACACAGTCGCTTCGCGTTCTCAATTCGACAACGTGACGACGCCCTCAAAACCGGAAGCGAAGCCCGACCGTGGGATCGATCGTATTGCGATTGAGGTAGCCGTTCGCCAGTCCGCCGTTGACCTGCGAGTACATGAGGCCGGCGTAGGCGTCAAACTTCTTCTCGAACTGCCAATCGGCGGCGAAAGAGAGGGCGTCGAACGTCCCGTGGCAGTTCGCCGATGACGAGGCGGTGGAGCAGTTGGTGGGCGCCCCAAAGGTCGGCTGATCGTAATGATAATAAGCGCCGATCAGATTTACATTGGTTATGATGGTGTATTTCACGCCCGTCCAGAATACGTTCAATATTCTATCCCCGGCGTTGAAAGCCGTGCTGTTGATGTTTGTGTTGTTGAACGCCGCGCAGCCGGCGCAGACGAAGTCTCCCGAGATGTCGCTAAAGCCCGCGCCGGGGGCGTATGGGTTGCTCGGGGGGGCATATCGAATGCCTTCGTATCCGCCAAACAGCGTAAATGGCCCGTGGGTATATTTGCCAACCAGCATCACGCTCGTATCGTCGGAGAGCGTCGCGGTGAGAACCTGCGGCAGCACCGCCGGCAACGTGTTGCCCGCAAGCCCAAGCGATACGGCGTTCTGGACGTAGCTGCCGATCGCGTCGAGCGAGAGCGTGCCGTCAGCCAAATTGGGAATGTCGCCGCCGAGTTGAAGCTGGTAGGCGCCCGTCGAGGCGTTGTTCAGACCATAGCCGCCGAATTGCCAGAGCCCCGCCGCCCTGAACTGGCCAAACTGGCCACGATACTTCACCGACGTGGTGAATCGGCAATCCTCGGTATCGCCCACGCCGCAGGTTATCCCCTGCCAGCCGATCGGCGAGAAAGCGTATGAAGCGCCTAACGGATCGTAGGCGAATACAGCGTCCAACGTCAGCGAGTTTTGCCGGAAGACGGTCAAGGTTCCATAGGGCGAACTGACGCCCAAATAGCCCACGGAATTGTAAAACTGCCCGGCGCGGCTCGAGTCGGCGTATGAATTCGCGTTGGTGAGCGGCACGCCGGCTTCATCGGCCACCGAGTGGGGGCCATCGGAGAATTGCAGGGAATAGGGATCGAACCCGGCCTCGAGATCGAAGACGAAGGCCCATCCGGGAGCGAACGGCTCGTCCCCTTTGACCCCGATGTTCGAATTGGTCAAACCGTTCGGCGCGAGGCTCCACTGCGGGTGATTGCTATACTTCTGGATGAGGTAGGCCGCCCCGACGGCCGACATTCCATTGAAGGGGGCGCCATGGCTCTCCCACGTCACACCCGCGTCAACCGTGCCGTAGAGGGTAATGCCATTCCAGGTCAAAGGGCAGTCCGTGAGGACAAAGTCCCCGAAGCTGCTGCACATCGTCGGCTGCGGCGCGGCGTTCGTGGTCGCCTCCGGCGCGGCCTTCGTCGTCGGCATGTCGGCGGCCAGGGCCTCCGTCGCGGCCGCGCCGCAAACAAGTCCGAGAATCATCGCTGTGGAAACAGCAAATGTTTTCATGCAGCCCCCGCCCAAGGTCCGAATGCAATCGGTCGCAAAGCTATGGAACGGCTAACTTGATCTCGTTCACGATAACTTGGATTCGGCGCTCACGACAAGCTCGGATCATGGGTATACGCACGAGCGTACACGATAAAACGTAAAGCGCTCGCTTCGCATAGTTTCCCAAGCTGAAGCGTCCGCCGGCCACACAGAGAGGGCGGCGAGAGACCGCCGCCTTGGAACGCCTGGACGCCTTGCATGCCGCACTCGCAAGCGCCTTGGCGCTGGCGTGCGAGGTTCGGGCTGCATTCCGGGCTGGAATAACTCCTAATCCGAGCGGCTCGCTACCCGCGACCGGCCCCGACCGTAACTTGGCCATCGCCGCCGACACACGGCGGATGGAGAAGTGACCATGGCCAAGTTCGCCACCTATACTGAAGACAACGCCCCCGAGGGCTCGAAGCCGGGCCTCGCCGCCACCAAGGCCGCCTTCGGCTTCGTCCCCAACCTGCAGGCGACGATGGCCGAGTCGCCCGAACTGCTCGCCGGGTACTCCCAGCTGTGGGATCTGTTCTCGAAGACGACGCTGACGCCGCACGAGCAGCAGATCGTCTATCTGACCTCGAACTTCGAGAACGAATGCCATTACTGCATGGCGGGGCACACCACGCTGGCCAAGATGATGAAGATGGATCCGGTGGTGATCGAGGCCCTGCGCAAGGGCACGGCGATCCCCGACGCCAAGCTCGAAGCGCTGCATCGCTTCACGACGCTGGTGGTGCGCAACCGGGGCTGGGTCTCCGACGCGGACACCGACGCCTTCCTCGGCGCCGGCTACACCCGGCGCAACGTGCTGGAGGTCGTCCTCGGCGTCGCGACCAAGGTGATGAGCAACTACACCAACCACATCGCCCACACCGAGCTCGACGGCTTCATGCACGGGAACGAGTGGACCAAGCCGGCCGCCTGATTGTCTAGCGGGGTCCCTGGGCGGCGGCCGGCCGCTGCCGCCCATGAGAAGGAGCTTCCGCTCATGGCCCGCTTCGACACCTGCCGCCACAGCTTCCCAACGGCCGCCCGACCCGCTCGCCGAGCGGCGTCCTGGAGGTGGCGCGGCACTGCGCCAACGGCTACCTGCCCGACCAGTTCCTGCAGGACGGGACGAACAAGCGCACCGACGAATACGGCGGCCCGATCGAGAACCGCGCGCGTTTCTTGCTGGAGGTGACCGACGCGGCGATCGCGGTGTGGGGGCCCGACCGGGTGGGCGTCCGTCTGTCGCCAAGCGGGACCTACGGCTCCATGCGGACAGCGATCCGCAGCAGGCGACGTTCGGCTACGCGGCCGAGGCGCTGGACCGTCGCAAGATCGCCTTCCTTCACGTCGTCGAACCACGGATCAAGGGGATCGAGTTGATCGCCGAAGGCCAGGCGCCGGCGGCGGCCCAGCATTTGCGTCCGCGCTTTCGCGCACCCTCATCGCGGCGGGGGCTTCACCCGGGAGTCGGCCGAGGCGATCCTCGATGCGGGCGACGCCGATCTCGTGGCCTTCGGCCGCGATTTCATCTCCAACCCGGATCTGCCCGAGCGGTTCAGGCGCGGCCTGCCTCTCAATCCGTACGACCGCTCGACCTTCCACGGCGATGGCGTGCGCGGCTACACCGACTACCCGACCTGGTCCGAGGTGCTGGCGGCCGAGTAACGGGAGGCGGGGACATGCCCCAATTTCCGTTGACGGAAATTGGGGCGCGTCCCCTTTCTCACTCGCGGCGGCCGGGTAAAGCGGGGCGTGGCCCTAAAGCACGATGGGTTCATGCTCGATCCGCCTTGGCCCCTCGGGCCGGCGAAGCCGGACCCGGGGGCTAGCGCGCTCTGGGCAGCGTCTTCCGTTCGCTTCAGAGGGCTTGCATGCCCCCGTCGACAACGAGGTCGATGCCGGCGACGAAGCTGCCCTCGTCCGACGCCAGGAAAAGCGCCGCGTTGGCCACCTCTTCCGGCCTCCCCATCCGCCCCAGCGGGATCAGCGAAGCGAAATGGGCCTTCATCTGGTCGGCGGCCTCCTTCGTGGGGGCCTGGCCGTCGATGATCGGCGTGTCGACCGGCCCGGGACTGATCGCGTTAACGCGGATGCCGCGGTGCCTCAACTCGGCGGTCCAGGTGCGCACGAACGAGCGGACGGCCGCCTTGGTCGCGCTGTACGTACTGTGTGCCGGGAAGGCCATCTCCGCAGCGATGGAGCCGGTCACGATGATCGATCCGCCGTCGCGCAACAGCGGCAGCGCCTTCTGGACGGTGAACAACGCGCCTCGCGCATTGATGGCGAACGTCTTGTCGAAGTGCTCCGGGGTGATCTCGCCCAGCCGCTGCTGCTCGACGAAGCCGGCGTTGGCGAAGACGACGTCGATCCGGCCCTTTTCTGCTTTCACCTGCGCATAAAGCCGGTCGAGGTCGTCGGGCTCTGCACGTCGCCCTGCACGCGGACTACATTGCGCCCGATCAGCTTAATCGCCTTGTCGAGCTCCGCCTGCCTGCGGCCGGTGATGTAGACGAACGCGCCTTCCTCGACGAACCGGCTTCGCGGTCGCCAGGCCGATGCCGCTGCTGCCCCCAGTGATGACCGCGACCTTGCCTTCCAATCTGGGCATTCGATGTGCTCCTGTCTGACCTGGTCTCAGGACCAGTGACCTCAGCTAGGAAGCGGTCCTCCGCCAGCGAGGCCGGGGGCGCGAATAAGCCATATTCCATGCCGGAATGACTCCGTGCTTCGCAGGAAGAAACGGGAAGGGGGGACCACCCACATTCCGCATGGGAATGACTTCTATCGCCTCCGCCCGTCTGCTCAACGTCAGCCACAGGGGTGTACCCCTCCGATCGAGAACTTCCTCGCCGTCAGGAGAAACCCCATGTCCCTCCAAGCCCAATTGGATGCCTTCAAGGCCGACTTCGAAGCCGGCAAGCCGCCGTACAATGTGCCCCGGTCGGTAATCGACACGATGCACCGCGCCACCAAGGCGCTGATCGAACTCGGGCCTTGCGCAACGCGCGCTCAAGGCCGGCGACGCCGCGCCGAGTTTCACACTCAACGATCCCAAGGGCGAGCCGGTCTCCTCGACCGACCTGCTGGCCGAGGGGCCGCTCGTGGTCAGCTTCTACCGCGGCGTCTGGTGCCCGTACTGCAACATGGAGCTCCAGGCGCTGCAGGCGGCTCTGCCCGAGTTCCGCACGGCCGGCGCCAGCCTGGTGGCGATTTCGCCCCAGACGCCGGTCAACAGCCGCAAGTCGGCGCGCGAGAACAAACTCGATTTCCCGATCCTCTCCGACCCCCGCAACAAGGTCGCTGCGGCTTTCGGGCTCCGCTTCGAGCTGCCGGACTATCTGGTCGAGCTCTATAAGAATCTGAAGAACGACCTGCCGAACTTCAACGGCGACGACAGCTGGACCCTGCCGATGCCGGCGCGGTACGTGATCGGCCAGGACAGGGTCATTCGCTACGCCGATGTCAATCCCGACTACACCCGCCGCCCCGAGCCTGCGGACATGCTGCCCGTCCTGCGCAGCGGCGTCGCCCACGCGGCCTGACGATCACTACAGTCGATTGACTCCGCGCGCGCCGGCGCGCGCGGAGTCAATCCTGAAGACAGCTCATGAAACTCACGCCGCTTCCTGGTCACCGGCGCGTCGAAGGGCATCAGCCGCGCCCGAACGCCTGGCCCGCGCCGCAGAGGGCGCATCGCGCGTACAAATCGCCTCGCGGCGTTTCAACGGCCTCGCGGGTTGCGCTTTGGTCCCGATGGCCATCTTTACTACGTCGCCCAGGATGAGGTGGTCGCGTTCGATTTCGCGAACGGCCGCTGCCTTGGCGCCGTCGTGCGCTTCTCCCGGCTGCACGGGCAGGCTCTCATTTTCTTTCCGCAATAGGGGAACCGTGTTCTCTTTGCCGAGAGCCTGCGCGAGCAGGACGGCGGTATCGATCGGACGTGCGGGCCACTCTTGTGACGACTATTCCCTTCCGGAATAGGCGATATCACCGCTGCCCCCCTTCAGTGACGATGTCGGAATTGGTCACCTCTGACGCGGCCTGGATTTTCCAGGATTACGGATCTGCCGGCGGCGACGACACCATCTGATCCCGATCCGCAAAAGGAACAACCATGATCAAGGTCTACGCCTTTGCCACGCCCAACAGCGTGCGCATCCCCATCGCGCTCGAGGAGCTCGGCCTGCCCTACGAGATCCAGGCGATCAATGTGCGCAACGGCGAGCAGAAGGATCCCGCGTACCTGGCCGTCAATCCGAACGGCAAGGTTCCAGCCATCGTCGATCCGGACGGCCCGAACGGCCAGCCGTTCACGTTGACCGAGTCCGGGGCGATCCTGGTCTATCTTGCGGAGAAGACCGGACGTCTCCTGCCCGCGGACCGTTTCGCTCGCGCCCGCGCCGTGGAGCAAGTGTTCTTCCACCTGACTGCGATCGGGCCGGCCTTCGGTCAGCTCGGGTTCTTCAAGCGGCAAGCCGCCGAACAGAATCCCTTACGCGATCAGCCGTTTCCAGACCGAGGCCAAGCGGGTCCTGGCTGTCCTGGACGGCGCCCTGGCCAAATCGGAATACGCCGCGGGCGACGTCTTCTCCATTGCGGACATCGCCCACTTCGGCTGGCTGTGGCGGCGTGAGTTCGCCGGAGTCGACTTCGAAAAAACCCCCAACATCGCGCGCTGGTACGACCAAGTGGCCGCGCGTCCGGCGGTCCGAAAGGGCGTCGAGCGCGTCAGCGCCCTCGTGCCGCCGGCGTAATCGCCATCGAAAAGCTGCTCTGACGACGGGCCTCGGTCGCCGCATTTTTGTGAGTCCACGAACCCACACGGACGCACACGAACGATCGGTCCGCGAGGGGGAGTCTGCCGGGTGGCGAGCCGGCCGGATCAGGATTATTCCGAGCGGGAATGGTCGGCGCACGTCGCGATCTCGACCTGGTCGGGAAGGAATGAAAATGGATCGGTTCGGAGCCATGGAGACCTTCGTTCGGGTGGTCGAGACCGGCTCGTTCTCGGCCGCCGCGCGCGGCCTCAATGTGGGCCAGCCCGCGGTGTCGAAGTCGGTAGCCCAGCTCGAAGCGCGGCTGGGCGTGCGGCTGCTGATGCGCTCGACGCGCGGCCTTGCGCCGACGGAGGCCGGGCAGAAGTTCTACGAGCGCGCCAAGCGGGCGATCGAGGAGGCGGACGAGGCCGAGATCGACGCCCGCGGTGCGGGCGCGGGGCTCACCGGGCGGCTTCGGGCCAGCGCCGCCGTGACCTTCGCGCGTCTTCACATCGTGCCGCGGCTGTCGGCCTTCCTCGCCGCGCATCCGGGACTGACGATGGACGTGATCCTCGATGATCGGGTCATCGATCTGGTGGAGGACGGAATCGATATCGCCCTGCGCATGGGTGAGCTCGCCGACTCCAGCCTGACGGCGCGACGGCTGGCGACCGGACGCGGCCTGGTGCTCGGCGCCCCCGCCTATTTCGAGCGCCGCGGCGAACCGGCGATCCCGGCCGAGCTCATCGGGCACGAGGCGGTCGTCTACACCCAGGGCGGCCAGACCTGGAGCTTCCACCGCGAAGGCGGCGAGACGTCGGTCAGCGTATCGGGACGGCTGAGGCTCAGCGCGGCCGAAGGCGTGCGTGAAGCCGTGCTGGCCGGCATGGGATTGACCGTGGCTTCCGAGTGGATGTTCACCCCAGAGCTTGCCTCCGGCACGGTCCGCCCGGTGCTCACCGACTGGAAACTGCCGCCGATCGATTTGTGGGCGCTCCATCCCACCGGACGCATGCCCTCCGCCAAGGCGCGCGCCTTCGCCGCCTTCGTGGAGGCCGAGCTGAACGCCGGGGACGCGCACGAGCGCAGCCTCATGGGTTCGCCGAACCATAAGCTCGCGCCGGCGACGAAGACGGCGCTCGCAACCAGCCCGACCGCGGTCCTGAGCAGATCGGAACGATCAAGTTGATTGTCGCAGCGTAGCGTCGTTTCTTGGGCTTGCCCGAAGTGGGCGAAGGAGATCAGGTCGACGGAATGTCCGGAAGAATCGGGGGCGAAGCGCCGACTGGCGGTTCAGCTTGGACGCCCGACGAGCCGCAGGCGCGACCGAAAGCACGCTTCGACCGACTGTTCGTCGGTCTGAAGCGCTAAATGCTTTCGCCGGTTTCATTTTCCATTCCAATCGGACCGCAGCCCGCGCGCCTTGCGAAGCGCCGTCGGCTAACGGATCACGCCGACCGCGCGAGCGCCCGCATCGCGAGGCGCGGGCTCGAAAGGATGGGTACGCAATTCGTCGCTGCGGGCTCGGTCAGGACCCGCGCCATCGACGCCTGGGCGAGGATGACAATGTCGACGAGGGGTTCGATTCGTCGTAATCCCACTCGGACGAGTTCGTCGTGGCGTTCGATGTCGCCAGCCTTCAGCGCTTCGAACGCGTTTTCGCACAGATGCGCCTCGACCTTGACGCTGGCGTCACCATTCGAGCGCCGGCGCACCAGTTCGACGGTCGGCGTCATCGTCGTGCGCAACGTCGCCAGAACTCCGACCCGCTTTCCGATCTGGAGAGCTTCGTCCACCATCGCCGCGTCGACCCGCAGAACCGGCAGCTCCATGGTCGCCGCGATCCGGTCCACGGCCTGGCCTATGGACGAGCAGGTCACCATGATTGCTGTGACGCCGGACTGCGAAAGCGCCGCGATGTGGCCGGCGAGCCGCGCCTCGATCTCGGGCGTGACTCCGCCTTCGGCGATAGCGTCCTTGAGTAGGGACTCGTCGACGGCGTGCTTCACCTCGACATTTGGCAGTAGCTCCTCGGCCAGCGGGCCGAAGACGCCGCGCAGGGAGCCGACGGTATGGATGAGCCCGAGCGAGCCCTTGCCCGGCCGGAGCTGGGAGCGGTAGTCGAGAGGCTGGGTCATGCGTAGCTGTGGTAGACGCTGCGGATGTGGGTGTAACGGAGCACACCGTGCTTGCCGTCCTCGCCGCCGAGGCCGGATTCTTTGTGGCCGGTGTGATGCGCCTGCACCTGCTCGCCGTTCGCACGGTTGATGTAAAGCTCGCCGAAATCGAGATCTTGCGCGGCCCGCATCGCGGTCTTGTAGTCGGAGGTGAACACGAACGCGGACAGGCCGTAGCGGCTGTCGTTGGCGATGCCGAAGGCCTCCTCATAGGACGAGACCAGGGCGATCGGCATGACCGGCCCGAACACCTCTTCGCGCATGATTTCCATGGCCGGCTTCACATCGGTAATGACGGTCGGCTGCACCCAAATCCGCGGGCGAATTCGGCGCCGCCCGGCCGTCCGCCTCCGAGGCTTACGCTTGCCCCTTCCGCCTTCGCCCGCTCGACCGCGGCGATCACCTTCTCGTACTGGCGCCGGCTCGCGAGCGGGCCAAGATCGACATCGGTCATGGGGTCGCCCAATCGCAACGCCGACGCGACGGCCGAATATCGGGAGACGAACTCGTCGAACACCAATTCGTGGACGAGGACGCGTTCGGCGCAAGTGCAGATCTGGCCGCTGTTACCAAACCTCGCCGCCGCCAACGCCTCGACGGCCAGCGTGATGTCGGCGTCGCGCCAGACGATGGCCGGCGCCTTGCCGCCAAGCTCCAGCGCGACGCGCGTCAGATTCGCCGAGGCGTCGGCCATGACGCGCTTCCCAGTGTCGCGATGGCCGGTGAAGGTCACCATGTTGGTGCGCACGTTGCGCGTGAGCGCCTGCCCCGTCCGGCCCGCGCCGGTGATGACGTTGAGAACGCCCGGCGGCAGGCCCAATTCCTGATCGAGAAGCCGCATCAGGAGCAGCGTGCTGAGCGGCGCGACCTCGGTCGGTTTGACGACCACGGCGTTACCGGCGACGAGCGCCGGCGCGACCTTGCGCACAAACAGCGCGATCGGAAAATTCCAGGCGGTGATGGCGGCGACGACGCCGACCGGCACTCGCATGAGATGGATCATCTCGTCGGCGTTGTCGGACTGGACGATCTCGCCGTCGATCCTTCGATCCCAGCCGGCCATGTAGTCGGCATAGTTGGCGGCGAATGCAAGTTCGCCATGCGCGGCCTTGAGCGGCTTGCCGACCTCGCGGGTGATCAATTCCGCGAGCGCGTCAGCATTCGCCCGGATGACTTTCGCGATCCCACGCACATATTCGCCGCGCACCCCGCCGGGTTGCCGCCCCCAATCGCGTTGTGCCCGCTGCGCGGCCGACAATACGTGATCGACGTCGGCTTCGCTCGCCGACGGCAGCGAGACGATTGTCTCTTCCGTCGCCGGGTTGATCACGTCGATCGCTTCGCCGGCGGCCCGTTCCCACTTGCCATCGACGAATGCGTTGTTGCGGAAATCGAATGCTGCGTTCATGGCGTATGTCCTTCAAAGGGAGATGGGTGGGCATTGCGGCGGCCGATGCGGACTTCGCGCGCGGCCGCCGAACCGAGCCAGCCGGCCGGTGTCAGGCCGAAACTTTGCTCGGCTGGCGGGCCGCGGCGGGAGTATCCGAGTTCTCGAAAAAATCGAGAAGCTGCTTGACGATGAAATCTGGCTTCTCGGCCGTCAGCCAATGTCCGCACTCGGGGATGACGCCGCCTGTGACATTGGTCGCCAGCGCCTCCATGCCGGTCTGCACCATGCTGCCGGAGAACGCCGTCCCCCCGAAGGCGAGCACGGGCATCTTCAGCGGCTCTTTCGCGTATTCGCGATTGTGATCCGCGTCGACCCAGTGGGCCTGGTAGTATTTGAGGGCGTTGAGGCCCGCCGGTCCCTCAAAGCCTCGGACATATTCGCGACGCTCGGATTCGCTGACCGCCCTTGGGTTGTAGGCGAACGTGTCCCATTAATCTTTAAGCACGCTACACGACAAGACGATAAGTCGAAGTGGTCGACCGGTCAACCCTAGACAAATAGCAAATAATATATGTGGATTGACGTCAGCGATGAACGATGGATTTTGAGTAGTGGACGACCCGCCAAGGTCGGCATCGCGAGGGAGCCCGAAGGGTGATGCGGCGATCCAGAGCAGAAATACGCCGCCCCCCTTCGCGTGGGCTCGCGATGATATTTCGGCGCCGGATGAACTCAATCGGTTTGGGCGGTTACGGAAAAGCGGTTCCGTAGGACCGCTCTCGCGAATGGGTCAGGGACTCGCGCTGCCGGAACCGGCCGCCTCGCGCGAGGTCAGGACCCGCCGCAAGCGGGCGGCCGCCTCTCGCATATGCTTTTCCATCTCGTAACGGGCAGCTTCGGTGTCGCCGGCGGCGATCGCGGCCACGATTGGTTCGTGCTCGTTGGAGATGGAGAGCGTGTCGCGCTCGGTCTCGATGATCTTGGTCGCCCAAACTCGCAACATGGACTGGAAGCTTCGGGCCAAATTGGCGAGAATCTCGTTGCCACTCATCTTCGCGACGTGCAAATGAAAATCGATGTCGGCCTGGACGAAGGCGGCGAGATCCGGCCCCGCCTTGCGCATCGCCTCGAGCCGTTTCCACAGCTCGTCGATATCCTCGGGCTTTCTCCGCCTCGCGGCCAAAGCCGCATTGAACGCCTCGAGATTGGTGCGCGCCTCGATCAGGTCCTCGACCCGGCGTTCTCCAAGCAGAAGACCCCACTCAATCACTTCGGGCAACAGGCTCGACACGGAATGGGCAAGAAAAGTCCCATCGCCCTGACGCACCACGATAAGGCCAAGCAGATTCAGAGACTTGATTGCTTCGCGGACGCCGGCCCGGCCGACCTGGAGCGCTTGCGCCAGCTGCCGCTCGGACGGAATGCGATCGCCAGGGGCGAAGTGGCCGGCTAAAAGATATTCGAGGAGGTGCCGGGTGACCTCGACGCTTGGCGACTCGCGGCGCTTGACGGCGAGGGGTGTCGGCGCCCGCACCAGAGAGTTGTTCGTGTCTGTAGGCACGGCGTTCAGAAACTCCACTTCCATAGGTTCAGCCGGAAGTCGGCCCCTTAACCATCAAGCCCTCGGCCTCGCGGCGGCCGTTGGGCGCGATCGGAAAGGTCAACCTTTCTAGGGCATATTTACGCGGCCGAGGCAAAAAGACCACTCCGCCCTGGCCTGTTGCGCCAATGATTCGCTAGGCCGGCTTACCGCACCAACTGCCGGAGCCCGTTTGGGCCAGGTCGTTTCCCGCAAAAATCCCGACTGTGGTCCAAAATCCGCTGCGGGTCCGCGCCTTGGATGGCTGAATCTTGCCTCAGTGGTTGACCGGTGATCCTTTGTGTGGTCCATACTGCCCTTGAGGTGGACTTGATCCAAGCTTTCTAGCCAAAAGCAGGAGACTTTCGTGAACCAAGAACAACCGATCTCGATCAACAATCTCGTCGTTGGCATGACCCAGCCCTGGAAGCCGGTAGACCTTGTGAAGGTCAACAGCTCGATGGTCAGGCTGGTCCGGCTCGACGGACGGTTCAATTGGCACCAACACCATGAGGATGAACTGTTCGTCGGCTGCGGCGGAAATTTTACGATCGAGATCGAGGGCGGCGACGAAGTGCGAATTGCCCCGGGTGAATGCTATCTGGTCCCCGCCGGGGTCAGACACCGCCCAGTCGCGCTCGCTCCCGCCTATGCTTTGCTGATCGTAGAGGCGCAGACCCGTCACGATTTCGGCGTGGTGTCGTCTTGAGCCCAATCGGCGAGCAGTTTCGTTGCGAACGTCCATTGGCATGCCCGCGCTCAGCAGCGCCGACCAAACGGCCTGCGGCAGCTCTGGGGACCATTTTTTGGCTTTAATACTTCTTCAACGCCCCAATTGCGGCTATTGGCCCGTCGGCTAAACTGCGCCGACCCACTGTCACAGCCAAATCGCGCAAACTGAATCAGCCCATTATCGTTGAAAGGTGCTCGCGCCTGAAGATTGTGCCCGCTTGGCCGGCGATGAGGTGGTCCGGAAAGCAGAGAAGGTGCGTCGAGGAAACGGCGATCGGGGGGATGTTCGTTTTCATGGCGCCTCCCCGCCTTCCGGTTGCAGCAGTGTGGGGATCAGATCGGGTTCAGCGAGCCATGCTTGCCGTTCGGGAGGACGATCGACTCACAGGTCCCGCCCTGGACAAACTTCCAGGAATTGCCCTGGAAATCCACCGTGGACGTGCCCTGGCAGGTGGTGCCGGGGCCGGCGGCACAATCATTCTGACCCTTCAGGGCAACGCCGTAGCATTTCACCTTGTTGGCGGCGACGGCAGCCTGCTCTTCCGCCTTGGTCAGCGGTGCGGCGACTGCGATCGTGGCAAGCGCGCTGGAAACAGCGCCGGCGAGGATTAGTGAGCTGATAGCGGACTTTGCGGACACCATGAGGCATACTCCGTGTTGGTTTTTGCGAGCCGATTTGGCGGCGCCACGGATGTTCGGTTGGTTGCAGCATTTCGTTACCCCGTGTGCCGCCTGGATCGGTGAACGGATCAGGCGGCCTGGCGAGCGCGAACCACCGGGAAGTCGACATCGGGCCTGGCGACTTCGTTGACGCAGTTCGTCAACGTGTTCGGGGCGACGTGCAGCACGATCCCGATGATTTCCGCATCGCTGTAGCCGGCTCCCCGGATGCTATCGCTTTCATCGCCTCTTTCCGATGGAAGCGTTTTATGTCATTCGTTCTAAAACCGAGGGACGAGGAGAGTCCATGTAACTCGGTGTGGTAATATACCGAGAGGAGGATTGCGTGAACGCGCTTGCCCGAGCACCAAACGATCTCGAAGCGTTCTGGATGCCGTACACGGCGAACCGCCAGTTCAAGTCGAACCCGCGCCTCTTCGTCGCCGCCAAGGACATGCACTATACCACAGCCGACGGGCGCAAGGTGCTCGACGGCACTGCGGGGCTGTGGTGCTGCAACGCCGGACATGGCCGTCCTCTGATCGTCGAGGCAGTCCAGAAACAAGTCACCGAACTCGACTACGCGCCGGCCTTCCAGATGGGCCATCCCAAGGCTTTCGAACTCGCTTCCCGCCTGGTGCAACTGACGCCGCCCGGCATGGATCATGTCTTCTTCGCCAATTCCGGTTCCGAGGCGGTCGATACTGCGCTGAAGACGGCGCTCGCCTATCACCGTGCGCGCGGCGAGGGCTCGCGCTTCCGCCTGATCGGCCGCGAGCGCGGCTATCATGGCTCAGGCTTTGGTGGGGTATCTACCGGCGGCATCGTCGCCAACCGCAAGATGTTCGGCAGCTTGCTCACCGGCGTCGATCATATCCGCCACACCCATGACCTGTCCCGCAACGCCTTTTCGCGCGGGCAGCCCGAATTCGGCGCCGAATATGCCGAGGACCTGGAACGCGTGGTCGCGCTGCACGATGCTTCCACCATCGCCGCCGTGATCATCGAGCCGGTGGCCGGCTCCACCGGCGTGCTGATCCCAGCCAAAGGCTATCTGGAGCGCATCCGCGCCATCTGCGACAAATACGGCATCCTCCTGATCTTCGACGAGGTGATCACCGGCTTCGGCCGCCTCGGCACACCCTTTGCCGCCGACTATTTCGGCGTCACCCCCGACCTGATGACGGTCGCCAAGGGCATCACTTCAGGCGTGATCCCGATGGGCGCCGTGTTCGCCAAGAAACATATCTACGAGGCCTTCATGCAGGGTCCCGAGGATATGATCGAGTTCTTCCACGGCTACACCTATTCGGGCAATCCGGTGGCCTGCGCCGCCGCGCTCGGCACGCTCGACACCTACCAGGGCGAAGGCCTGTTCACGCGCGCCGCCGAGCTTGCTCCCTACTGGGCCGACGCCGTGCACTCGCTCAAGGGTCTGCCGCATGTCATCGACATCCGTAATCTCGGCCTGATCGGCGCCGTCGAGCTCGAGCCGATCGCAGGCCAGCCCACCAAGCGCGCCTTCTCGGCCTTCCTGAAGGCCTATGAGAAGGGCTTGCTGATCCGCACCACCGGCGACATCATCGCCCTCTCGCCGCCACTGATGATCTCGAAGGCGCAGATCGACGAACTGATCAGCATTCTCGGCGATGTCCTGAAGGAATTGGCCTGAGTGTGCGGACGCTTGATAAGTGGCGCAATGTCTGACTTGGCAAACAGTCGGCGAGCCGAATGTGGACAATCGCATGATCACGCGTGCCGCCGCTGGCGCGCCGTTTGCCAACAACCGGCGGGTCTTGAACGCCTTTCAACATGGGTGCGGAAATGATTAGAGCCTTCGTCTTTGACGCCTACGGGACGTTGTTCGATCCGCAATCGGTCTCGCCTTCCGTTGAGGCTGCATTCCCGAGCCGGGGTACGTTCATCACCCATGTCTGGCGCCAGAAGCAGCTTGAATATACCTGGCAGCGTACGTCCATGAATGCTTTCGCAGAGTTTGCGACCTTGACGCGCGACGCCCTCGAATACGCCATCAGGACGGTCGCTCCCGACGCGGATACAACGGTGATGGAGCGGTTGTGTGAGCGTTTCAATGACCTGGACCTGTATCCCGACGCTGCCGACGCCTTGGTCAGGCTACGGCAACACCGCCTCGCAATACTTTCGAACGGCAGCAGCGCAATGCTCGGCGCGCTCCTACGCCACGCCGATCTACAGTCTGTTTTCGAGCACGTTGTGAGCTCGGACGACATAGCCCGGTACAAGCCTCATCCCGACATGTATCGCGCTATCGTGGCTCGCCTGGAACTGCCGCCCCACCAGATCGCCCTCGTGTCATCCAACGGCTTTGATTTGGCAGGCGCCAAACATTTCGGCTTGCAGACCGTTCGGATCGAGCGGGTGTCTCCCACGACGCTACGCGGGAGCCTTTCGTCAACCGCCCCAATCACCTCGGAAACTGCTTTTCTGGCCTTAAGGTCGCAAATGGACTTATTTGCCGGCCAACCAGATTTTATCTGCGCATCGCTGCTCGACATGGTGAAGGCGGTGACCGCCAATGCTTCCGCCATCAATGGGGATAATTCCTAGTCCGCCTCATCGACGCTGTGCTCGCAGCGGCTGCACATCCTGCTGCGTCGCACCCGCTATGGCGCAACTGCTCGATCAATTGGAAATGCAATTGGCCGACGCTGAGGCGGACGCGACCGAGGACAAGCTGGCGGCGAAGCGGTCGGCGCCCGCGACGGTGGTCACATCCTCCGAACGGAAACGACCGGCCCAAACCCTTTCCTGGGCTTCTGCCGCGTGAACGCGTCGCCGCCCCGGCGCCGCAGAGCTACCCCTGCTGCGGCTCACTGCGGTTGTCGAAACTCGGCGAGGACGTCACGGAGACGCTCGAAGTCGTCCCGCGCCAAAGGAAGGTGATCCAGACGGTCCGCGAACCAGTTCTCGTGCCGGCAGTGCGAAGCGATCTCGCAGCCGCCGGCGTCCTTCCACGTCACGCCGCGCCGCTTCGCGGCCCCAAACCTCCTGGCGATGATCCAATTCGAGAAGTTCGGCCAGCATCAGCCGCTGAACCGCCAGACGAGCGCTGCGCCCGCGAACGCGTCGACCTCAGCCTCTCGACGTTGGCCGACCAGGTGGGGCGCCTGCGCCGCGGCGTTGCGTCCGCTGCACGGCCTGGCGCTCGGCAGAAAGGCTGGTTGTTCACCGGTTCGGACTGCGTCGCCGAGCGGGCCGCGCTGATGTACACGCTCATCCAGACCGCGAAGCTCAACGACGTCGATCCCCAACCGTGGTTGGCCGACGTTCTCGCCAGGATCGCGTACAACGCCGCAAACGCAGCTCGTCGAGTTGCTCCCTTGGAAACGGCGGCCTGGGCTTCTCCGCAGAGAAGCTGCGTGACCGCGGCCTCGATCCGAGGGCTACTGTGCAGAAGAGCAAAAGCGTCAGTTCCTTCGACCCGACGTCGAGTCCAACTCGGGCCGATCCCGCTCTCTGTAACAAAGCGGCCCGGGCTGACGAATAAGCTGCATTTGCTGGACGGATTGAGACCTCTCAAACGGCAATGAGATTGGTCTAGGTCCAGCGTCACGGCGTCGATAGCGTTCCGAGAGCAATCGACCGCTCAGAACTTCTGGTCAGGGCCCAATATCCGGCGCGACCTGCAGCGACTTGTCGCAACGTCCCTAGGGGAGCAACGATGCGAACTGAAGCACTCGTCGAGGCGCTGTCGCGTGATCTGAAGCCTGTGCGCTCCCGAAGCGCGCTCCGCGATGCCGTCGTCCTGTGCGTCCTAGCCGTTGTTGAGCTTGCGGCTTTTTTTGGGGCGGGGCTGATGCGGCCTGACATGCACCACGCGATGCACATGCCGTCGTTCTGGTGGAAGATGACGAGCATGGGGGTAGTTGCTGTTTCCGGCGTGACCGTCGCCCTATTGTCGGCCGACCCGACCCGATCTCCACGCGCAGGTCCGCGATGGCCGGCGATATGTATCGCAGCAATTTTCGCCACGGGGTGGCTTGTCGATTCGATGCATGACGGCTTCGGTGAACTGCTAAAGCAACTCGATTGGGAAATGGGTATTCAGTGCACCTGGAAAATGGTGGCGCTTTCTGTGCCCTCCGTCGTTGCGCTCGGGATTCTCATTCGACGCGGTGCTCCGACGGATCGGTTCGGAACTTCGCTGGCAGCGGCGCTTGGATCTGCTGCATGGGGAGCTTTTGTCTTTGTTTTCGCGTGTCCATCCGATGATGCGCTCTACATCGCCGTCTGGTACTCCGTCGGGTGCGGTATTGTGACACTTATCGGCCGGTCAATCTTGGCCCGACTTTTTCGGTGGTGATCCGCGTGAAGCGCGTGTTCGCGCGTAACAATCATGTACGCTGGTCGCGCTTTGGAGGAGAGACTCGCGGCGCAGTGCAGGTACAGGAGCTCGCCGCGCTACGACCGCGGTCGAAAAAGCACTTGCGGCGCGCGAGCCCCTGACGGCGCCGAGCCAGCGGATGGAGGATTTTGACCACCAGACCCGACATCCCAGGCGTGATGCCTGGCCAACAGGCTGAGTTGGCACTCCTGGCGTTTCTTGGTCAGAGAGCGGAATGATCCTTCACCGCATCCTCGAGCGCTGGCTTCAGTCCAAGGAAGCGCTCGTCGACGGCTGCGGGATTGTCGCGGTTGAGTGCGATCATCTGGGCGCGTGCCTCGCCGCCGCGGACAACCTCGAAAGCGTCGGCCTCGATTCCCTCTACGATCGCGTCGGCGACGGCAGACGCCGGCTCACGAGAGAAGCCCAACTCGGGTCCGGCTCGGTTCGATTTCATCATTGGCGTATCGGTGCCACCGGGATAGGCGGTCAGAACATGGACGCCTTCGCCCTTGAGTTCGCGTCGGAGCGCTTCGCCAAATCGCGCCAATCCTGCTTTCGTCGCAGCGTAGGTCGCATAAAAAGGCGCTCCGATCAGCGCGATGCCAGAGGCAACGTTGACAACCGTCGCCTCGCCGCTCGCGCGCAGAGCTGGCAACGCTGCCCGGGTCAAAAAAATGGGCGCGACAAGATCGACGTCGATCATGGCCTGCAGCTCTGCTTCGCTGGTGTTCTCCAGGCGTCCGGCCCTTACGCCTCCAGCGTTGTTCACGAGAACATCGAGCCCACCGAGCAAGCTGAGAGCTTGCTTGATCATCGCCGCGCGACCGTCAGGAGCCGCTACGTCTGCGGCGACGCTCCAAACTGACGAGCCGACACCCTGAAGCTCCCGAACCGCACTCGCGAGAGCATCGGGTCTTCGGCCGGTGATGACGACCTTTGCGCCCTTTGCCAACAATGCATGGGCAAGCGCGAGACCGATGCCGCTCGATCCACCGGTGATCAGGACACGCTTATCCTTGACGTTCACGATGCTGCTCCTGTCGGTCTGAACTGAATTGTGGTGTCGAATCCGCCGGCGTATAAGTCCCCTGAACTGCCCCAACGCGCACACGGGCCGGCGCTGCTGGCTTCCGATCCGTCAGCGCCGCGGCCCGCCTAGGCCGCCGCTGTCACGCGGAGTTTGTCCAGAACCGGCAAGAGCTCCGAGGGATCGGGACGCTGTGTGTAATCTGGATTGACCTCGGCATAGGCGATAATGCTGTCGGCGCCGATGATGTAACGCGCCGGCATCGGCAAGACCCACGCTGGATCATCGTTGAACGCCGGTAGATCATTCTTGAAGCCCTTATAGAGCTCCACAAGATAATCCGGTAGAGAAAAGCGTAGTCCGAAGGCGGCTGCGATGCGGCTCTTCTCGTCGTTGAGGATAGGAAAGGTCAGCTTGTTGTCGCGCTGGGACTTACGGCTGTTGGGAGCTGTTTGCGGCGAGATGGTAATGACGCTGGCGCCTCGCGCCTGAATTTCCGGCAGAGCCTCTTGAAGGGCTTGGAGTTCAAGATTGCAGAAAGGGCACCAGGCGCCGCGATAGAACGAAACAACCAGCGGTCCTTTCGCCAGCAGCGTTGCCGAGGAGACGGCACGCCCATCTGGGTCGTTGAGCGTAAATTCTGGCGCCTTGTCGCCCGCCTTTTTGGCGCGGAGCGCTTGGCCGGAGGCGATCAGTTCCGCTGTGGCGCGCTGCATGGCGTCCAACGCCTCGGGACTCGGTTTGAAGCCGAGCTTTCCACCTACGAAGTCAGCCTTGAAGGCATCCAGGCGGTCTTGGAGGGTCATGACAAATCTCTCTTTGAGTCGAAAAGCAAAGCGAGGGTCGCCCATTTACCGTCAATTGGGTATACGGCATGATTGAACAACATTTATCCGAGCCGCAAATGAATGACCGAATTCCAGCAACTCACTGTCTTCGTGCGGGTGGGCGAGAGTGGCAGCTTCACCCGAGCTGCCCGTGACATGAATTTATCGCAACCCTCAGTGTCGAGAATCGTTGCAGAGCTTGAGGGGCGCATGGGCGTGACGCTTCTTCTGCGGACCACGCGACGCCTCACGTTGACAGCCGCGGGTGCGCAGTTCTTGGAACGAGCGCGAGACCTCCTCACCGAACTTGAGAATGCCGAGGATGCTGCACGCGGCGTAGACTCGCTGCGTGGCGCCCTTCGAATCGGACTGCCGGTGGTGTTCGGCATGCGCGAAGTCATCCCGCGTCTGCCCGAATTTTTGAAGCGCCATCCGCGGCTGCGCGTGGAGCTGCGCGTGTCCGACCTTTACCAGGACCTGGTCGCCGAAGGCGTTGATGTCGCAATACGCTTGGGCCAGCTTTCGGATTCGAGCTTCGGTGCGAGGAGGCTGGCGACACTGCCAAAGTTTGTTGTCGCGTCGCCTGCATATCTGACGGCTCACGGCACGCCAAAAAGTCCCGCAGACCTGGCAAGCCATGATTGCATCGTCGGTCCGAGCGGCTTCGGTCGGGAGAGCTGGACTTTCAAACGTCGAAACACGGTCATATCCGTAGATGTTACAGGTCGCATCCAAACTGACGCCGGGCCTGGCCGGCTCGCCAGTGCATTGGCGGGACTGGGCATCGTCCAAGCCTCTGCGGCCATGTGCGGTGCTGAGCTGCGGTCAGGCGCCCTGGTGACCCTGCTGAGCGACTACACGCTAGAGCCTGTGGAAGTGCATGCCGTCTTTCCTGGCGGGCCGCGCCTTTCCGCCAAGGTGAGGACGTTCGCCGATTATCTTGCCACCGAACTCAATGCATCGGTCCCAGCCACATTATGACGGCGGCTTAGGACAGTCGTGCGCTCGGCTCGCGGCGGCGCATCCATGCTCGTTGCCAGAGCGACAGAATGCAGCGGGAAGACTGGCGTCTGAGCCTAGCGAGGAGGCGGCTGGCCAATGTCGGCGAGCCCTTCCAGCGCGGTCGTGGTCGAGTCACCGGCGAGCGGCGGAGCCGACGTTCGCCGGCGGAGCGGGGGGAAGAGAGAGGGCAGCGCCGCGCCGCCGCGAGATGAGACCCTTGGGACGGGGCTCGCTGCGCGCGGGCGAGTTCCCCGTTGCCCGCGGGGCTGCGACTACGTCGACGCCTCGGCGCATCCGGCCGATGTCGGGCCCCGGGAAGACCATACAGCTCGAAAGTTCGAGAGTTAGAGATCACGTCCCGTCTCGTCTGGTCCAGCCGCCCTTCGCATCGGAAAGCGAAAGCATCGCGCACATTTCCGCAGGCTTCCAAATTTCGCGCGCGAATTTCGTCGACGGCCGGAGTTCGGCGGCGCGCCACGCCCGCCCGGTGGTCGGCCGCCGCTTGGAGAGCCTCATGAAAATGTAGTTCGGGTAGATGGTGGCATGCCGGCCAAAGGCGCCGACGCAGCGTCGGGCGCCGGCGGTGCTCGACTCGCGAAAGTCACAGGGCGGAGGCCCCGCATGGCCTCCCCAGACATAGCTCCCCAGCTCCGGCCAAGGCCGGGCGCTGAGTTCATATATGAATTGCATTGTGGATCAGGGGCTGCTTCGCCTCGCCCTCACTCAGGGGAACACGGGATATGTCACCTCCTCGGTGATCGGCGATCCCAGCCAACTCCGATGATCGGGTCGAAGTGCGGTAGACCGGTGACGACTTCGCGGCCGGTTCGCCGCTTTCTCCAACGCTGGCCGGTCGAGACCCGCGCTGCGGGAGGATCAGGAAGTTGCAGCAGCAATGCGGCGATCCGCGCGCGGGCCAGATACCCGCTTCCCAAAGCGGCTCGCTATCGAAAGCGGGCGACGGTCGGGCTGCCTTGTCGCGTGACGCTGGCGAGCTCTCCGGTTCGCAATTTCTGGCGCCGCGAAGCGGCCTCGAAGGACAGTTCCAGGACGCTCCCGGCGGCGCCTTGGAACATCCTTCGAGGTACTCTGGCCGAAAAGGCGCCTCAGAATGTGATGATGCAGCGTTCGAGATTCCCATCGAAGGGCAGCATGCTCTTCCGGGCCGACACCTATGGACGGGACGGTTGGCGAGGTTGGTTTACAGGCCGGTTCTCCGCGAAGCACCCGAACAATATCTTCGGCCGCCGTCATGCCATTCGGTACATGGCCTCCTCGGTCAAAGCTGCGCTGTGCAGGGTGATCAGCACATTTCTCTCAGCCGACCAGCGATTCCCGGGTTTCGGCGGCTCATCCTCGAGGACATAGAGCACGGCTCCAGCGAGATGACGGGGTTGACCAGGCGCTCGCCAGGGCGTCTGTCGCAACGAGACCGCCACGCGCCGCGTTGATGAGAAAGGAACGCGCTTCATGAAGCGATACGGACGGAATCGAGCAGGTGCTCTGCCGCGTCAGCGGCGCGTGAAGACGGTCGCGAATCTGGACCCGCTGGCGAACTTCGTCGAGGCACGCAGATCACACCGCGAGAGGCGATGACATCCGGAGATAGAAAGGGATCGATGCCCCGAACACCTGCATCCGAAAAACCTGGGCCGCGATCTCCGCCACCCTTAGGCCGATGCGTCCAAGACCGATGATCCCAGCGTGCGGCCGAAAATACGCGACCGATGTTCGTGTCCCGCCACGCCCAGTTTCCCCTGCGTATCAGCCCGTCGGCTCGCCGAACGATGCGCCAAGAGCAATCATGCCGCCAATGACATGCTCGGCAACGAATTCGTGTTCGTCCGGTGTGAATACGACAGGAATGCCGAGCTGGTCAGAAGTAGCTCCACCGGAGATCTAGTCGAGTCCCACGCCATGGCGAGCGACGACGCGCAGGCGCTTGCCGCGCGGATGGACTTCGAGCTGATCGGCGTTCGAACGAGAGCGCCGTCGGCTTCCGGTATCTCTCGCAGAGCCCAGCCTCGTTCGGGTTCGAAGACGTCCCGCGATTCCGCATCGAGCGGTAGAGCTTCATCGGCTTCGGCGTGAATGGGGTGGGTGACGAGCACGACTGGGCGCACGAGGATTTCCTCGGCTTCGACGTGTTCGCTCGTCGACGGCTTGCGTCTCGCTAGTCGACTTCGTCGACTCATGAGTCAGGGGATGACGATCAGCACTCACGCGCCTTCATCCGAGGTGCATCGACAAAGAAGTGGAACGGAGCATCTCGCCCTCCGCTACAAGCCAGGGGGAGAAGCTCTCCGAAACACGCCTGGCTCGGAGCTCCGTCTGGGCCGCTCGCCGATTCGGACCGCGTTGGTCCGCCTCGGAGGAGGAGACTTGGCTACGGTGTCCCGCAGAGCAGCACTTTATCATGATCTCTCTCGGCGGGAGGTGATGGACCTTGCGGAGCTTCGGCTTCTCCTCGAAGCGGAATGCGGCCGACAGCGGCCGAGCGCATCGGCGCCGAAGATCTCGATGCGCTGCGCGCCGAGATTCGAAGCTCTGAAGGCCAAGGCATCAACGAGCACTTCGATGAGTTCCTCCGCCTGGACGACCGCTTCCACACGACGTTGCATCGGATCGCGGGCAATCAGCGGAATAGCGGAAATCCTCAGAAGTATTCGCGACCGAGATTCATCGATCGCATCGCCGATGCGATCGTCCCGGGCATCTGGCTGAATCGTTGAAAGAAATGGATCGCGTCCTGGATGCACTCGAACGACGCGACGGCGCGGCCGCCGCGAAGGCTATGCGCGGCATCTTGGCGACATCGCGCATTCGTTCGCGTCAATCGCGCCCGACGAGGTTGACGGCCATGAATGAGTGCAATCAGTTCTCCACCGGACAGCGCTCCGAAGGGGCGAGGACCGTTCCCTCAAGCCGTGCGCGTCGGACATTTGGTCTTTGTCAGGACGGGCCCGTTCGATCCGCTACAAACGTACCGATCCGGCGCGCCTTCTCGGAGCAGGTCGATAGAACCTTCGACAATCTCGGAGCGATCCTGGCGAGGCGGAATTGAGCTTTCCGATCTCGCG
>CAWEIU010000010.1:0-275980 GCA_963809245.1 uncultured Alphaproteobacteria bacterium
AACCAATCGTTACACCGGTTCCATCGTCTATGACCGAGACCTTATGGCGAAAGAGCGCCTGGACGAGCGGTTGGAGTTCAATGTCGACACGATCCGCCGCCTCGTGCGAGCGGATTCCGTGCATTGCGAGGGGCCGCCGACCCCGTTTCCGAGCGCCGTCTCACCTCGAAGTCAACCTGACGAGGGGCTCGAAGCCCATCCGGTCCAGCACGTCGTGTTTGAGATCGACCCCCTTGGCGACATCGACCAGAGCCACGCCGTCATCATCGAGGCGGAAGACGGCCCTCTCGGTCACATAGAGCACCTCTTGGCGATTGGCTCGGGCCTGCGTGCCGCTGAACGTCACGTGCTCGACCTTTGCAACGAACTTCGGCAGTTCGCCCGGCTTCAGAATTCGCAGCGATCCAGCCTTGTCCAATTCCACTTCCAGGCCTTTCGCCTCGAACGCGCCGCAGAACACGACTTTGCGAGCGGTCTGCGTGATGTCGACGAACTTCCCGGACCCACGAGCCGTCTCCCGATCTTGGAAACGTTGACATTCCCAGCGGCGTCCATCTCACCCATCCCCAGAAACGCCATGTCGATGCCGCCGCCAGAGTAGAAATCGAACTGGTCGTTCGACGAGATGATCGCGTCCGGGTCGCGCGCCGAACCGAACATGGGTCCATCGAGCATCTCGCCGTTGTGAATCCCTTGTTCGACTGTTCCCCAATAGTTCGCCTGACCCGTGGCGGCGGCCAAGGCGGGGATGCCGCCGGGGATGCCGAAGCCGAAATTCACCGAACGGGCGTCGCGCAATTCCTCCAGCGCACGCTGCGCGATAATGCGGCGAATGCCGCTGGGCATTTCGAGCGGCGCGTTCTGTTCAACTCCCCCCAACGGCGCGCTCGCCGAGATTCTCGGCCCGTAGGTCGGCAGATACGTCTTGCGTGAGTGAGGCGCGACGACGACGCCATCGACGAGGACTCCGGGTACTCGCACCAGTCGGGCATGCAAGGCTCGGCGCTCACGCATCGATTCGACTTGAGCGAAGACGCGACCGCCGCAATTGTGTGCTGCGAGTGCGACCGCATTGCAGTCGAGATCGGCCGGTTCCCGATGCAACGTGAGATTGCCCCGTGCAATCGACTTCGTTCCCCTGATCAGCCCGAAGTCGATCTTGATCGGCTTGTAGCGCAGAAACTCCCGGTCGCCGAAGGAGACGAGTTCGACCAGATCGTCCCGGGCGCTCTCGTTGCAGCGCCCGCCGTCGAGTTGCGGATCTGCAAAGGTTCCCAGGCCAATTCGGTGATGAGCCCAGGTCTTTTCGCACCGATCTCGCGCATAAGGTTCGATATGGCGCCCGCCGGAAACGAATAGGCTTCGATTTGATTCTCCTGGGCCAGTCTCTGCATGCCCGATGACCAACTCCAATGGCCGCCAATGACCCGCCGCACCATTCCTTCGTGCGCGAACCGACTGAGGCCGCTCGACCGACCGTCGCCGATTTCGAGTGCATGAATGATCGTCAGATCGCGGGGATGACTAGTCTCAAGGAATGCCTGTTCATCGCTGCAAAAATCTCGTCGGGACTTTAGAAAAATACCGGAGCCCGACAACGCGACCGTCGCCCCGTCGAATATCTGATGGGCCACTTGCGAAGGCTCAAGTCGCTCGACGCTCTTACCCATTGCCTTCCTCCTTGCCCCGCCACAGGCAACCTGTCGCGACGATTTGCACGGTTTGCTTGACGCATGATCCTCACGGCTATAAATAACTGGATAGTTACTTTTTTGACGAATGTCGAGCGCCGTCGGGCCGAGGCGATCCCCGCGGGGCCGCAGTCGGGAATTGATGAGGAAACGAACATGCTGCCTATCCTCAAGAACGATCCGGATATTTACGTTCAAATCAGGGATATGGCGCGGAAATTTGCCAACGATGTCGTTCGCCCCAAGGCCGAGCAACTGGATCGCGAGAAGCGGTTCCCCAGAGAAATCTACGAACAAATGGGAGAGCTCGGGCTGCTCGGCATTACGGTCCCCGCCGAACTCGGCGGCGCGGGACTTGACAGCTACGCCTATTCGATCGTCATGGAGGAACTCTCGCGCGGCTATGCGTCGGTGGCGGACGAGTGCGGCGTCGTAGAACTGATCGGGACGCTACTCACTCGCTTCGGCACGGACTCGCCGGAGTGCGCTGCTGAAAGATGTGGTCTCCGCCCGCAAGATCGTGAGCTATTGCATTTCGGAGGCGGAAGCCGGCTCCGATGTCGCGGCGATCAAGACGACGGCGGTCTCCAACGGCGACGGCTGGCGCCTGAATGGCGGCAAAACATGGATTTACAACGCGCCGGTGGCGGACGTCGGCTTCGTGTTGGCGCGCACTGATCCGGCGGCCGGCAACCGAGGCATGTCGATCTTCATCGTCCCCTTCGATGCGAAGGGCGTCTCTCGTGGGCCAAAGGAACACAAGATGGGCCAGCGCGCGAGCCAGGTAGGCGCGCTGAATTTCGACGACGTGCAGCTTCCTCATAGCGCCTTGCTCGGCAAGCAGGGGCGGGGTTTCCATATGATGATGAGCGCCCTGGAAAAGGGACGCGTCGGCATCGCCGCTCTCGCGGTCGGGATCGCCCAGGCCGGTCTGGAGGCGGCCCTCGACTACGCCCAAACGCGCAAGCAATTCGGACAGCCCATCGCCTCCTACCAGGGCTTGCAATGGATGCTCGCAGACATGGCGACGGGGATCACCGCTGCGCGCTCGCTCGTGCACAGGGCCGCCGCGATGATCGACAATGGCGAGCCAGCGAACGCCGCTTGCTCGATGGCAAAGTGCTTTGCGGGAGACATGGTCGTAGCGCAGACGGCCAATGCCGTGCAGATCTTCGGCGGATCGGGCTACATTCGCGGTTTTGAGGTTGAGCGTCTCTACCGCGACGCTAAGATTTGCCAGATTGACCAGGGCACGCAGCAGATCGAGCGCACCGTGATCGCACGTGAACTGCTGAAAAACGGAGCGCGGATTTGAGCGGCTACGCGGCGCTAGTCACCGGGGCGAGCCGGGGCATTGGAAAGGGCATCGCGCTTGCTCTGGCCTCGCGGGGATTTTCGATCGCGGTCAACGCGCTCGTCCACGACGGCGAAGTCGAAGAAACGCTCGCGGAACTCAAGGTGAGGCGGCGTCAAAGCGACCGCCGCCATCGGCGACATATCGGATATCTCGAAGCACTAATTCGGCACCCTCGACAACGCAGAACTGGGTGTCGGCGACCTGACGACGCTCGTCAACAATGCCGGCGTCTCGGTCTTGCAGCGCGGCGATCTCCTCGACGTTACGCCCGAGAGCTACGATCGCTGCGAGGCGGTCAACGCTCGCGGGACGTTCTTCCTGACGCAGTCCTGGGCCAGGCGCATCATGGCGCGGCAGGAGTTTAAGGGCTTTCATCGCTCGATCATAACGGTGTCGTCCTCGAACGCGGACGCGGTTTCGATCGCCCGCGGAGAATACTGCATATCGAAAGCCGCTGCGTCGATGATCGCCAAACTTTTCGCCGTGCGTCTCGGCGCCGATGAGATTGGTTCCTACGTATTCCGCCCCGGCCTCATCGAGATCTCGATGACCGCGGTGGTCAAGGACGTCTACGAAAAGCGCATCGGCGAGGGCCTCACCGTTGTTCAGCGGATGGGCCAACCCTCCGATATCGGCGCCATGGCCGTCGCGCTGGCGACCGGTCAACTGGCCTTCTGCACCGGCCAGGCCCTGAAAGCCGACGGCGGGTTGACGATCCCGCGATTTTGACAGGAGCGGACACGATGCCCTCGACAGTGGCGCTGCCGGATGAGCGCGGACGCTCATCGCAATATCGGATGCGAGGGACGCCTGTGGCGGTTCCTGCTCCGCCTCATCGTTTCAGTCGCGTCGCATTTTCAGCGGCGCATGTCGTCGCGGATCCGTTCGCAAGCCGTGAGCCCGCTCTCGGCCCCGCAATCGATTGGACTGCGACAATCGGTTTCCGCAGGCGCCTGCTCGACCTCGGGCTCGGCATCGCCGAGGCCATGGACACTGCGCAGCGGGGAGGCGGGCTGGATTGGGAGCGGCGCCTTTGAACTCGTCCGCCGTTCTCTGGATGCGGCGTCCGCCGAGGAGCGCGATCGCATATTTTCCGGCGTCGGCACAGACCACCTCGCGACTTCAGACGCAAGAACGCTCGACGATGTCGTAAGAGCCTATGTCGAGCAGATCGAAGCGATTCAAAGATGGGGCGGACGGCTCATCGTCATGGCGAGCCGGGCGTTGGCTCGCGTCGCTCGCACCCCCGAGGACTACAGGCTCGTCTACCGCAAAGTGCTTGCAGCTTGCGATCGACCGGTCATTCTGCATTGCTTCGGCGGCATGTTCGATCCCGCACTGGAGGGGTATTGGGGAGCGAGCGCATTCGATGAAACTCTTGAGACCGCCCTCGCCGCTCATGGCGAAAGCGCCCCAAAGGTGGACGGCATTAAGATTTCGCTCCTCGACGCGGAAAAGGAAGTCATCATGCGACGTCGCTTACCCAGCGGCGTCAAGATGTACACCGGCGACGACTTCAACTATCCGGAATTGATCAAGGGCGACGCGCTGGGCTTCAGTCATGCACTGCTTGGGATCTTCGACCCGATTGCGCCAGCCGCTTCAGCTGCCCTCTCGCCGCCCTCGCGCGCAAGGAGCCGGCCGAGTTTGATCGCATTCTAGCGCCGACAGTTCCCCTAAGCCGCCTTATTTTCCGGGCGCCGACCCAGTTTTATAAGACCGGCGTGGTTTTCCTCGCCTATTTGAACGGATACCAGGACCATTTCGTGATGTTGGGCGGCGCGCAATCCATGCGTCCGTTGCCCTACTTTACGCGACGTGTTCCGCCTCGCTGACGAGGCCGGACTTTTACAAGATCCCGAATGGCGACCGCGCGCATGAGGCGGTTTCTCGCGTTTTATGGTTTCGGAGGCTAGTGCTTCGCGTTCGCTGCATGGCCATCTGGATTTCGGTTTGATCAATACCGCGACGCTCGGGCATAAGGCTTCGATCGATGAGGTGATCGACGGAGTGGCGCGCTTCGGGTTCGCGGGGATATGTCCGTGGCGGCGCGACCTGGACGGCCAAGACGTGGGCCGGGTGTCGCGCCGATTTGGCGAGGCTGGTCTGAAGGTCTCCGGCTATTGCCGATCAGCCTACTCGCCGGCTTGACCGCGGAGTGTGTTCCGAGCCAGGTCGACGCGTATCGCTGGGTCATCGATCAGGTCGCAATTCTCGGCGCGGCGTGTTTCGTAATGGTTGTCGGCTGGCTGCCTGCAGCGTCCCGCGACCTTGCGACTGCCCGGGCCCAGGTTGTCGAGGGAGTGGCGTTGCTTCTCGAGCACGCACGAAGGTCGGCGTCGCCTTGCCCTTCAGCCGCTTCATCCATGTACGCCATCGTCGTTCGCGCCTCAAGATATCGCTCAGGCGCTCGACATTGCCGATTTGCTCGCTGCCATGACTGAGCAATCCTAGGGATTGCGGTTGATGTCTATCATGTGTGGTGGGATCGACCTTGCGCCAGTAGATCTCGCGGGCGGGCCTCGCCAACAGGATTTTCGCATTTCATGTTTGCGACTGGCTGGTGCGCACGCGCGACTTCGTCCGACCGCGGCACGACGGGCGATGGGGTGATCGATCTGCCCTCGATCCGAGACATGACGGAAGCGGCGGGGTATCAGGGGATGGTGGAGGTCGAGATTTTCTTCGACCGTACCGGGCGGACCGGTTGGCGGAAGAGACGCTCTCGACATGCGCCGCTCGGCTTTAATCGTATGCCGACAATTCCGCGGCTTATTCGCCCCTGAAATTGGGCTTGCGCTTGTCGCGAAAACTTTGAACGCCCTCGGCCTTATCGCGAGTGGCGGCGACAAGCCCGGCCGCCAAACGATCGACGGCCTGTTCGCTTGCCTCGCCGACCGCGGCGCTGAGAACCAGCTTTGTCGCCTCTACCGCACGCGGAGCCAAATTGGCGACGCCAGCCGCGATCTCCAGCGCACGCTCCAAAGGCGCGTCCACGACCTCATTAACGAATCCGACCATCCACATCCGCTCGGCGTTCAGTCGTCCTCCGGTGAGGGACATTTCTCGCAAGAGCGCCTGCGGCAACAGCCGAGCCAATCGCTGCGCGCCGGACCACCCAGGCGTGACCCCAATCGAAGCCTCAGGGAGCGCGAACACCGCATCGCGCGAGGCGATCCTGACATCGCAGATCGCCGCAAGTTCCAGCCCTCCGCCGAAGACCCAGCCCGTCAGCGCGCCAATGACAGGCACGGGCAGGCGGGCCAGACGATCGAACAGGAGATGTCCGGCGCCTGATCCAGCGACGAACAAAGTCGACCGAGTTGTAGCGATCCCCAATCCACAATGTCGGCGCCGGCGCAGAACGCGCGGTCTCCCCGACCTGCGAGAACGACCGCCCTGATCTCGCGATCGCTCTCGACGGCTTCAGCCGACCGAGCCAGGGCCTCGAGCATGGCCCCGTCGAGCGCGTTGTTCTTCCCAGGATTGTCGAGAATCGAAAACGCCGTCGTATCTCTGCGTTCGACTTGGACGGTTCCAGACATGCGGCTTACGCCTCTTGGAGACCGAGTCCCGAGGACAGACAGCGCGTCCTCGGGTCCCGTTGCGCCGGATACACCGATCCCCCCGATTACCGTTCCGTTCGGCGTGATCGGCAGTCCGCCTTCCCAACACAGAAGCCTGCGTCGGCTCGCGAGCCCCATCGCAAGCTCGGGAGAACTCGACATCCTCTCGAAGAAAGCGCGTGTGCGAGCGGCCCAACCACTGACCGATTGGCGGGCGACTGATACGTCCTGTCGTTCGTTCATGACGCCGCAGCCTCAGTCCAATAGTCGACAACAGTTGCGGCGTCGAGCAACGGGCGGACCGATTCGGAGAAAGCGACGTGCCTCGGATGGATCAGATAAGCGTCCCTGGCGAGCGCTGTGGCGAATGTGAGTACGAAGCAATGCGTCAGGCCGTGATGGAGGCCCTCGGGACTGCAATTCACGCCCCATTCGAAAGCTTCGATGCCCGGAACTTCGCCTCGCAACGCCCCGAAGCGTTCGGCGACGTGCGCCGCTTCCGCTTCGCTGACCGTCTTTTTGAAACCAAAGAGTACAACGTGGCGCAATTTCATCCGGTACTCGCTCCCACCCGCGAACTTGACATCCTACGTCGGAAGACCGGGTCAGAAGAACCAGTCTCATGCGTTCGCCTCAGGACGTTCGCCCAGATCCGGAGTTAATCGCGAACCGTTTAGTTAATAATACCCCAGCTGTCAAAGTGCCTCGCGAAAAAGGCGCGGCTCCAGCGCAAGCGCACGTTAGGCATTGAAGCACGCTGGTTTCGTCGATCGTATTGGACTACCGCTACTCTCCGCAGTCCCCGGATTCCGCTCGGCATCTGCTGGACGACGTCCGCCCGATGGCGGCGTCGTGCGCGCGCGTTCCCGGCTCCTCAAAGGCGTGGCCCGTGGTGATCAGCTCCGCTCGGGCGTTTGTCCCGGGAGTTCGCGGCGCGTCGAGATGGCGCGCCGCGCCGCTGCCTCTTAATGAGATTTGCGACTAATAATCCATGCCGCCCATGCCGCCGCCCGGCATAGCCGGAGCGTCCTTGCTCGGCCTGTCCCCGACCATGACCTCGGTGGTAATCATAAGGCCGGCGATCGACGCGGCGTCCTGAAGGGCGATCCGCACGACCTTGGCGGGATCGAGAATGCCAGCGCTGAGCATGTCGACATATTGCTCGCTTTGCGCGTCGAATCCGAAGGTTTGCGACTTCTCGCCGAGAATCTTTCCGACGACGATCGAGCCCTCGACCCCGGAGTTCTCGACGATCTGGCGGATCGGCGCTTCGAGCGCCCTGAGAACGATGTTGATCCCCGACTGGACGTCGTCGTTGTCGTCGTGGAGCTTGCCCAGCGCCGCCTTCGCGCGCAACAGCGCGACGCCCCCGCCGGGAACGATGCCTTCTTCGACCGCGGCCTTGGTCGCGTTCACCGCATCGTCGATGCGGTCCTTCTTCTCCTTGACTTCGACTTCGGTGGAGCCGCCGACCCGGATGATCGCGACGCCGCCCGATAGCTTCGCCAAGCGCTCCTGCAGCTTCTCCTTGTCGTAGTCCGAGGTGGTCTCCTCGATCTGCGCCTTGATCTGAGCGACGCGCGCCTCGATGTCGGATTTCTTGCCGGCGCCGTCGATGATCGTCGTATTGTCCTTTTCGATGCGCACGCGCTTGGCGCGACCCAGCATGTCGAGCGTGACTTTCTCCAGCTTGACGCCGAGGTCCTCGGAGATCGAGCCGCCGCCGCTCAGAATCGCAATGTCTTCAAGCATCGCCTTGCGACGATCGCCGAAACCAGGCGCTTTGACGGCGGCGACCTTCAGACCGCCGCGCAGTTTGTTGACCACGAGCGTCGCCAGAGCCTCGCCGTCGATGTCTTCGGCGATGATCAACAGTGGCCTTCCCGCCTGAACGATCGCCTCGAGGATCGGCAGCATCGGCTGCAGGGACGAGAGCTTCTTCTCGTGAATGAGGATGTAGGGGTCTTCCAGTTCGACGATCATCTTCTCGGCGTTGGTGACGAAGTAGGGCGAGAGATAGCCGCGATCGAACTGCATCCCCTCGACGACGTCGAGCTCGGTTTCGGCGGTCTTGGCCTCCTCGATCGTGATGACGCCTTCGTTGCCGACCTTCTTCATCGCCTTGGCGATCATCGCGCCGATCGGCTTGTCCCCGTTCGCCGCGATCGTGCCGATCTGGGCGATCTCTTCGGAGGACTGCACCGTCTTGGCGCGCCGCGCGATGTCTTTCACGACCGCCGTCACCGCGATGTCGATGCCGCGCTTGAGGTCCATCGGGTTCATCCCGGCGGCGACGAGCTTGAGGCCCTCGCGCATGATCGAGGCCGCGAGCACCGTCGCGGTGGTCGTGCCGTCGCCCGCCAGATCATTGGTCTTCGAGGCGACCTCGCGCACCATCTGCGCGCCCATGTTCTCGAACTTGTCGCTCAGTTCGATCTCCTTGGCGACGGTGACGCCGTCCTTGGTGATGCGCGGCGCGCCGTACGACTTGTCGATGATGACGTTGCGGCCCTTCGGACCGAGCGTCACCTTGACGGCGTTGTTGAGGATTTCGACGCCGCGCAGCATGCGCTCGCGGGCGTCGGTGGAGAAGCGTACGTCTTTTGCAGACATTTTCAGGTCCAATCGTTGAGAGGGATCGAGCGTCGTTCAGGCGGCCTTCTTGGCGGCGGTCGTGCGTTCGATCACGCCGAGAATGTCGGCCTCTTTCATGATCAGCAGGTCTTCGCCGTCGATCTTGACCTCGGAGCCGGACCATTTTCCGAACAGCACCCGATCGCCCGCTTTGACCTCGAGCGCGATGAGCTTGCCGCTTTCGTCGCGCGCGCCTGGCCCGACAGCGATGACCTCGCCTTCCCCAGGCTTTTCCTTGACCGTGTCGGGAATGATGATCCCGCCCTTCGATTTGTCCTCTCCTTCAACGCGACGGACCACGACGCGGTCGTGCAGCGGACGAAATTTCATGGAGCCCGTTTCCGGTCGACGCGCAAGCCGGCGCAAGGCGGGGCCTCGGCTCTCGGCGGCGGTTCGACACGTCCCGAATATGGTGATTGTTAGCACTCGTTACAAGAGAGTGCCAAGGAACGCTCGTTTCCTCAACGCCGGAGACAGTGGGTCGTAATCTACGCTATCGCGGTTCTGAGGAACGCCGTTTGCGGGCCCCAGAGGCGCTGCCATCTGTCCTCGGACGGCCCGAAGAGGCCCCGCGTCGGTGTCCCCGAGGCGGCAGAGAAATGCATTTGGCCCGAGTCGTTGCCGATGAACAGCCGGACCCGTTTCGCCCAAGCGTAGGCCGTCACCGCATCCACCCCTAGGATCTCGATCCGTCAAGACGGAGGCAGGACGGACCGGATGGGCTCGCAGAAGCGGTCGTCGGCGCCGCCACTCAGCAGGAGCACCCGTCCGCCGGCGAGCGGTCCGGACGGAGCAGCCTGGCGCGGGCTCGGCGAAGCGTTCCGCCGGCCATGTCTTCGGCGGCCAGTTGGCGGCCGGGGCAATCGCCAGAATCGGTCCTTCCGGACCGATGAGCTCATCGACCCGCCCCGTCCGCTCGGCGGCGACGAGGGTCGTGCCGCTGCCGCAGAAGGGGTCGAGGACGACGTCGCCCCGTTCGGTGACGTCGAGGATCGCGCCGCTGACCATTGCGACCGGCTTGACGGTTGGGTGCAGATCGAGGCCGCGCGTGCGGCCACGGCGCGCGAACGAATTCATCCCGGGGTAGTTCCAAACGTTCGTCCGATTGCGTCCGTGTTTGCCGAGCTGTACATTGTTGACGCGGCGCTCGCCGGTTCGGCCGAAGGCGAACACCAGCTCGTACCGCGAGCGGTACAAGGCGCCCATCCCGCCGTTCGTCTTTACCCAGACGCAAACGTTCAACGCCTCGCATGCGAGCGCGCGGATCGTCGCGGTCATCTCGCGGATGTCGGTGAAGACCGAGGCGGCCTTCTCGCCGGCGAGCAGCGCGTCGTAGGATTGTGGCTCCAGTGCGCTGCCGCAGAGCAGGCGATGCGGGCCGAGACGCCAAAGATCGCCGGGGCGAGAAATCGCCGGGCCGTCGGCGACGTCAAAGTCGTCGGTGGGGTCGCCGACTTCGGGCGGGTCGAGAGATTGAATGCGCAGATCGATCTCGGGCGGCTCGAAACCCGTCGCCTCGATCTCGAAATCGAGCGCGATGTCGGAGAGCTCCTTGAGGACGATCGCCACCTGGCGATCGTCCAAGTTCGAGCGGTCGGTCAGCTTGTTGTCCGCCAGCATGTAGGCCTTGGCCTGCTGCGGCGTCAGATGGTCGAGGCGGATCACCGGTGCTTCGGCGAGCCCGAGCAGCTTGGCCGCCTCGAGGCGGCCATCCCCCGCCACCAGATACCTGACCTTCCGTTTCACCGCCGAGTGGATGTCGTATTCGAAGCGCGCCGCGCGCATAGTCCGGACGTAGGACAGGGCGCTACGGCCGTGGAGGAACAGGTCGAGCCCCGCTTCCACTCCATGGTGGGCACGTCGGGCGGCGACACTTCGACGAGCCGATGCAGTATCGTCAGACCTCCGCTCACATGTTCGCCGTGGTACGGCGTTGCTGCGCGCGGGCGATGACGGACTTGGACGCGACGAGAGCGCGGCGCGCCCATTCGCGGGCGCCGAGCAGCGGCGCCTGCTTCTCGTTCGGGATTTCGATGGCGACCGGCAAATCCGCGGGCAGCGTGGCGAACAGGCCGGTCAAATCGATCGCTCCGTCGCCAGGCAGCAGCCGCTCCCGTCGCGCGGCAAAGTTGAGTCCGCCGAGTGTTTGTGGGATTTCCGCCGGACCGTCGCAGATTTGCGCATAGTTCATCCATGCGATCGGAATGGCGGCGATGTCATCGAGCGTGGATCGCGATCGCGACACGTGCAGCGCATCCACGATGACGGCGGCGTTCGGCTGGGCCGCGGCGCTAAGGATGCGCAACGCCGCGGCGGCGTCGCGGACTTTCGATTGCGGCATGAACTCGAGGTCAGCGGACAGACCATACGGCGCGGCCGCCTCGCAGAGTGCGGCGAAGGACGCGACCATTCGGGCCTCATCGTCGTCGTCGCCAGCGACCAGTATCGCCCGGGCGCCAAGCCGGCCGCTGGTCTCCAGGAATGCTTTGTACGGTTCAGGCGAGAAATCGGCGCCGATGCGGATCATCTCGATGTCGAAAACCTTCATCGCGTTGTCACGCAGGGCGTCGAGCGTCTCCCGCAGCAGGGGCGCGTCGTCCATCAGCCGGAAGGCGATGCCGCCGGGCATGGCGGGCAGCAGGCGCAGGCCGACGGCGTCATAGCCGGTCTCGGCAGCGGTCCGGATCGCCGCGGGCGGTGGCGCGTCGAGACACGTGAGGAACGATAGCGAGAATGAAGGTTGCATATTGGTCCTCGGTTACGGGGCTGCGGCAAACGCCTCGACCGACACCGTCCGGTCTTCGCGTGCGGCGGCGGCAATTGCCAGGGTCACGGCCAGGGTCATCATCCCGTCGCGGGCTGTTACGATCGGCGCCGCGTCTCGCGCGATCACGGCCAGGAAATGCTCGAGTTGGTTGGCGTAGGCCTGCGAACGATCCAGCGGCCGGTGTTCACGCACGAGCGGGTCCTGCCAATGTCCGTTCGGGGAGGCATGGCGCCATAGATACATGTCAGAAACGGACAGCGAGGCCTGCCGGCCGCCGAAGAACAGGTAAGCGCCGGGCTGATGGGGAAAATACAGCGCCTGGGCGGACGTGAACTCCCACGACCATGGCGACACCACTGCATCGCTGACGACGAAACTGCCGAGCACGCCGCTTTGGAAACGCAGCGTGACGCTCGCCGTATCCTCGACGGCGAAGCCGCGGACCGCATTGGAGGTAAAGGCGCGTATGCTTTCGATCTCGCCGCAGATGAACCGGAGCGTATCAATGTCGTGGATCAGATTGATGAGAAGCGGGCCGCCGCCCTCGCTCCGCCGCCACGCTGCATTGAAATAGTCGTCCGGCTTGTTGAAGAGGCACATGCCGTTCACCACCACCAGGTCGCCGAGCACGCCTTCCTGCACCACACGGCGAGCTTCGCGAATATCGGGGCTGTAACGCCGATGGTGACCGACCAGGACGGGAACGCCGGCTTGCTCGCTGGCGTCCGTCAGCCGCCGTGCTGCCGAGAGCGTGTCGGCGACAGGCTTTTCGACCAATGCCGGAATGCCGCGCGCGATGCAGGCGAGCCCCGCCGGCACATGCAAATGGTTGGGCAGGGCCACGATGGCGCCGTCGGGCTGCGTCTCGTCGAGCATCTGCTCATACTGTTCGTAGTACGGCACACCCAATTCTGCTGCAAAACCGCGCGCCGCCGGTGAAGGGTCGGCGATGCCGACGAGGGCGGCATCGGGGTTCGCCAGCACCAGGGCGGCATGCTCGCGGCCAATGAGGCCGGCGCCGAGCAGGACTAGTCGCTTTGTCATACGGTCAGCTCCTGCTCAGCCGGCGCGTACGAGGCGGTTGATGGCGTCCAGCGCCAACTCGTAACCAAAGGCGCCAAAGCCGACGATGAGGCCGGTGACGGTGCGCGACACCAGCGAGTTGTGATAAATCGCCTCCCGCGTGTGAACATTGCTGATGTGCAGCTCAATCTTCGGGCCGTTGAACATCTTGAGCGCGTCCAGCAAAGCGATGGATGTGAACGTGTAGCCGGCCGGATTGATCACGATCCCGGCCGCCTCTTGCCGGGCTTGGTGGACGCTCTCGATCAGTTCCCCCTCGAAATTCGTTTGCCGGAAATCGACGCTGAACCCGAGTGCGGCTGCCTTGGCGTCACACTGCTCCTTGATCTCGGCCAGTGTCGTGTAGCCGTATATTTCCGGCTCGCGCTGGCCGAGGAGATTGAGGTTGGGGCCGTTCAACACGTAGACAGGTTTCACGATCGGGTCTTTCTGCATGGGGCCTTGGCGTTCAATGGGTGAGTATTTGACCGAGGAACGCGCAGGCACGGGGGTGCTTTGGGGCGGAGAAGAATTCATCCGGCGGCGCTTCTTCCAGGATTTCGCCATCGGCCATGAAGACGACACGGTGCGCGATGGCGCGGGCGAAACCCATCTCATGCGTGACGCACACCATGGTCACGGCATCTTCCGCCAGCCCGATCATCGTATCGATCACCTCTTTGACCATCTCCGGGTCGAGGGCGGAGGTCGGCTCGTCGAACAACATGATTCGCGGTGACATGCAGAGCGCACGAGCGATCGCCACACGTTGCTGCTGGCCGCCGGAGAGTTGAGCCGGATACTTGTCGGCCTGCGCGCTGATCTGGACCCGGGCGAGCAGGCGCAAAGCCGTCTCCCGCGCCTCCGCCCGCGACAACCCGCGCACTTTCATCGGTGACAGCATGCAGTTTTCGAGTACCGTCATATGGGGGAAAAGGTTGAACTGCTGAAACACCATGCCGACGTCTCGGCGCACCGCGTCGACGCTCTTCCGTCCCGCCGCCAGATCGATGCCGCCGACGAGAATCCTTCCGCTGTGGATCGTCTCAAGCCGGTTGATGCAGCGCACTAGAGTGGACTTCCCCGAACCTGATGGGCCGCACAGCACGATGCGTTCGCCGCTTGCCACCCGGAAGTTGATGGTTTTGAGGGCCTGGAAGGCTCCGTAGTGCTTGTTGACCCCTTCCATCAGGATGGCGGGAGGTGGTTCGGTCATCGTCGACATGGTTGGTGCTCCCGCCGTCGTCAGTGTCTATCGGACGGTGTACGGAACGCCCGGGAGGCTACCGGGGAACTCTGGCAACGGCTGTCCGATCCATTTCTTGTTGATGGCGGCCAATTCACCGTCAGCTTTGATGCCCTCGATGAAGTTATTTAACCAGGCGTTGAGATCTTTCTGACCGGGACGCGTCGCCACGCCCATCCATTGGGCGTTGAAAGCGAGCTTCTGCTCGTAGTCGTTGTTCGGGAAAATTTTGTTTATGTTCAGGATGTAGGTGGTGTTGGCGCCGATCGCGTCTACCTGGCCGCTGACAAGCGCCTGGATCGTCGTCGAATCATCATCGAAACGGCGGATATCGGCGGTCTTCGGCGAGCCGTTTGTAATCGCGATATCCTGCGCCGCCCCCCGGGTGACGCCAATGCGCAATTTGGCGGCATCGTCCAACTTCTCGATCTTCTGGCCCTTCTTCGCGAGGAGGATGATCTTCAGACCGGCATAGGGTTCGCTGAATTGAACTACCTTCGCGCGCTCGGGGTACATCCCCATGGTCGCCAGCAGGAGATCGACTTTGCCGGTCATCACCTGCGCGATACGAGCCGCGACGGTCATGCCAGTGAACTCCGCCCTAACGCCGAGTTTCTTGGCGAGCAGCTTGCCGACATCGACGTCGTAGCCGGCAAGGTTGCCGGATGCGTCGAGGAACCCCCATGGCGGCAACTCGGACAACACGCCGATGCGCACCACGCCGCGCTGCTTGATTTCGTCGATGGTCTGGGCGGATGCGTGCTGGGGGATAAAACCGGTAACGCCCAGAGCTAGGAAGGCAGAAGTGAAGACACGGCGCGACAGCTTGGACACTGGAGAACCTCTTGTATTGCTATGTGTGATTGGCGCGGGCAAGCCGCCGTTCCATCACTCTGCCGAAATGTGAGAGTGGCCAACAGACGACGAAGTAGATCAGTCCGACAATCGCGTAGATGAGTAGCGGCCGATATGTGATGTTCGAAAGCATAGTCCCTGTGCGGGACAACTCGGTGAAGCCGACAATGGCGGCAAGGGACGTTCCTTTGACGAGTTGCACGAGGAAGCCGATGGTCGCCGGCAATGAGATCCGCCATGCCTGTGGCAGGACGACGTAGCGCATGCGAGTGGCATAGTGGATGCCAAGCGCCTTCGCTGCTTCGGTCTGTCCGGCGGGAATGGCCTGAATCGAGCCGCGCCAGATATCCCCGAGGAAAGCGCTGGCGTTGAGCATGAGCGCGATCGCGATCGCCAGCCACGGGCTGATCGAAATATCAAGCAGAGCGACCCCGTAATAGACGATGAACAATTGCAGCAACAATGGCGTTCCGCGGAAGATCTCGATGAAAGCGGACGCTACGTGTTCAAGCCATTTCACGCCGCTGCTGCGGCACAACGCAACGGCGAGTCCGCCGACGCCACCGAATACGAAGCCCAGCGCCGATAAAGCGAGCGTCCACAGCAAGCCGTGGAACAGCAGCATGAATTGAACCGGGCCAAGGGAGGTGATCATGCGACGACCGGCACTGTCAGCGAACGGGATACGAGAAGCTAAGGCGGCCGATCGCCGCGAAGACCTTCGACAGCCCGAAGGACATGATGAGGTAAAGCGCGGCGATGGTGAAATAGACCTCGAAACTGCGGAACGTTTCGGCTTCCAACTCTGCACCGACATGGGTCAGTTCGTTGGCCGTGATCGATGAGGCAATGCTCGACGTCAGCATCAGGAAGATGAATTGGCTTGTCATCGCCGGGTAGACCGCCCGCAAGGCCGGTTTGACGACGATGTAGCGGAAGATCTGCACCGGACGGAGGCCCAACGCCACACCGGCCTCGATTTGCCCGCGGGCGATCGACTCCACGCCTCCGCGGAGGATTTCAATCGCATAGGCCGTGCCGTTCAGCCCGAGCGCGATGACCGCGGCCACGGTGGGATCGGGCCGAACGCCCATGCTGGGAAGGCCGAAGTACAAAAAGAAGATTTGCACGAGAAACGGCGTGTTGCGGACAATTTCGACGAAGCCGCCGATGATCCATGTGCTGGTCCGTTCGTGCAGTTGCAGCACGAAGACGCACAGCACCGAGATTCCGAGCGTGATCGGCATCGCCAGCAAAGAGAGTTGCAAGGTGAGCAGACAGCCCATCAGCAGCTCCGCCCAATGGGCAAACACGATCGAAAAGTCGAACGAATACCCCAAGCCGCTCCTCCACTGGCCGCGGCGGCTCTGTATGCGCGGTCGGAGCCACGCCGCTTGTGCGGCCTGGGACTAGACATCAACCAAAGAGTTGGTTGATGTCAATCCCGATGGTGCTAAACTCTGACCCGGAATCGCGTGTCGCGTGCTAATCATGGCAAAGAGGCAGGCGGCAGCGCCGGCCTCAGAGGAGGGATGATGAGCGGCTTTGATCGGGGGTGTACGGTGATCACCGGCGGCGCCGGCGGAATTGGTGTCGCCGTGGCTCAGCGATTGGCGGCCCGAGGGGCCCGCATCGTGTTATGGGATCGAGACGCTCGTGTCCTGGAGATCGCCGGCGGCATCCCAGGCGCGCTGGGCGTGGTTGTGGACGTGACGGATGAGGCGTCTGTGGCGCTGGCGGCGCAAACGACGATCGAGGGCGCTGGAGACATTACGGTCCTGGTAAACTCCGCTGGCATTACCGGGCCCAACGCTCCGGTGGAAGCGTATACGCTCGCGGACTGGCGGAAGGTCCTTGCGATCAATCTGGACGGCACGTTTCTGTGCTGCCGGACCGTAGTGCCTATTATGAAGCGGGCGGGCTATGGCCGTATCGTCAACGTCAGTTCGATCGCTGGCAAAGAGGGTAATCCGAACGCCGGCGCCTATGCGGCGTCCAAGGCGGGCGTGATCGGCCTCACGAAGTCATTGGGAAAGGAACTGGTCGATTTCGATATTCGCGCGAACTGTATCGCGCCGGCGATGATCGAAAGCGAACTTTTGCAGCAAATGTCGCCGGAATTCATCGCCTTTGTGAAAGCGAAGATCCCGCTTGGCCGTCTGGGACGGACAGACGAGGTCGCGGCGATGATCGAATGGCTGTGCTCGCCGGACTGCTCATTCTCCACGGGGGCTGTCTTCGACCTCTCCGGCGGGCGGGCGACCTATTAAGACCCGGCCCCCCAGCCACGCGCAGGCCGGTCCGCCGTTCGACGAGGGCTCGCCGACCGATATCGAGCGTCCGGTTGCGGCGCGCGAACGTGCGCCGCAACGCCGCCGGCGGGAGCTGCTCGACTCCGCAATGATCGAATTTTCCACCAAAGGCTACGGCGGCGCTCGAGTCGATCAGATCGTTGAGCGTACGAACAGCAACAAGGCAATGCTCTACCATTACTTCAAGAGCAAAGAGGGCCTGTACATCGCCGTGCTCGAGGAGATCTATGCCGACATACGGCGACGCGAGGATGAGATCGACTTCGACGGCCTCGCGCCAGTCGCGGCAATTGAGCGGCTTATCGCGTTCACGTTTGAATATTATATCGAGAACCCGGGCTTCGTCCGGATGATCAACACTGAAAATCTGCACGAAGCCAGGTTCCTCAAGCGATCTCAGTCCATCGCCACGTTGAACACGTCTGTCATCGTCAAGCTACAACGGATACTTGATCGCGGGACGGAGAGCGGGGTGTTTCGCGCTGGCATTGATGCAACGGATCTTTACATCAGCATTTCGGCATTGGGATTTACCTACGTGTCTAATCAGCACACCTTGAGCATTGTTTTTGATCGCGACTTGCGACAAAAAGCTGCGGTGCAATATCGACTGCAGACGATGACTGATATGATCCTGCGCTATCTAGTTGATCCACGGCGGTGACCGAAGTCGAGCTTTGACTCGGAACCTCGTCAATTTAAGACGGGCTTCGTAATTTGCATGAGACGGTCAGGTCGACGCTAACGCTGCGTCGTCCCGTCTGCGATCGTTCGTTCGGTCCGCTCCCGAATAGCTGAAGCCCCGAGAACCCCAGTTTTCCGGAGCGGACCGAATGAACAACTTCCTGAAAGATCACATCTGGCCATCGGCGCCGTCCAATCTGGCGGCGACGGCCCTCAAGGCGAGCAGATAGCCCGGCGCCCCCAGGCCGCAGATGACGCCTTGCGCGACGAGGGAGACTTTCGAATGGCGATGCGTCTCCTCACGCTTGTGGATGTTGCTGAGATGGACTTAGCCGCAGGCTGCGATCGGCGTTGTCACGATTGCAGGGCCAATGTTCCGGTTGACGGAACAGCGGATGCTCTCACTCGGCCCAAAGCTGCTTGCTACGGCCAACGAAATCGTCCTGGCCAGTGGGGCCTCGTCGTTATTTAAGGTCAAGAACGGCTGAGCCGTTCGTTGTTTTCCGGCAATCACTCGCCCGACGCGCTGCCGACGCCTTGTGGCGAACACTCCCAAATGAGCCAGCTCATGGAGTTTGGTTTTTGGTCGCCTCAAACGGCGGAGAGGCGGCCGTGCGCCTCAATGCGGTATTCCGTCGGCCTAAGTCCTGTCTGCTTCCTGAAGAAGCGGCCAAAGTAGGCCTCGTCCCGGAAGCCGAGCTCACTCGCGATCTGTTTGACGCTCAACGTCGAATATCCGAGCAGCCTTTTGGCTTCGTGAATTGATCGGGCGTCGATGGCCTCGATCGCCGATAGGCCGAAGGCCTCGCGGCAGATGCGCGTGAGCTGGCCGGTCGTGATCCCCATGGCGTCCGCATAACTCGATACGGGACGCCGCGCCCGGCAGCGCTCATCCAGAAGCGCCCGAAACCGTTCGATCCTGGTCGCCATTCCCGTACGAGCCGGATTGGCCGAAAGCCTCGCGCTCTCGCTGAGACGGGCAACCTGGACGAATAGCGCGATGGTGAATGCCACTCCCGCGGCAAACTGCCATCGTTCGTGGCTTTCCGCCTCGCGTCCGATCGCTTCAAACAACAGTTCCAGCGGCGCTCCCCGCCGGCTCTCCGGATCGACAGCCAGCACCGCCGGCGTCCGAATGAACGAGAGCAGTTCCGGCGCCGCCGTCATCGCGACGGATTCAACCGCGGATTGCGCGGCCGTGATCACGTGGCCGTCGACGTCTTTCCGAAAGCGAAATCCATGAACCGACCGCGCGGGCGCGACGATCAGGCAAGGCGCTTCGACCACCCAGGTCTTACCGTCAATGAAGGTCTCTCCACCGCCCCTCGTCACATAGAGCGTCTGGATCAGAGCGTGGTGAAAATGCGGCTCTATGTCGAAATCGAACCGGCTGGAGCGAACCGGAATGCGCTCGTAGTGGACCATGTCCACCCAGGCTTGCTCGGCGGCCGCTCCATACAGCGCGAAGTTCGGCACCGTCCTGCGGCGTGGCCGGTCAATCCGCATGATGCACGTTCTGTCCTATTTTAGGTTGCCTCTGTCCATTGAATCAAAAGAGCTCCGGGAGTTGATTGGGGCCACAAAATCTCAGGAAGCGCAAGCGCATGAGTCAGGAGAAGGACATTCGCGCAAGCGGTCCGGCCGCATCGGTTCGAGCCCCCGCGGAGGGGCGGCAATCGTCCGGGGCGTGGCTCGGACTGGAGGATCGCGCCTGCGTGGTCACCGGCGCCGGCAGCGGCATCGGCGCCGGCATTGCCCGCGCTTTCGCGGCAGTCGGGGCGCATGTGGCCCTCGTCGACCGGAACCTCGTGGCAGCGGAAGCCATCGCGGCGGAACTCCGCGCGACAGGCGCAACGGCGCTGGCTATCGGCTGCGATGTCGCGGACGAACGGTCCGTCGCCCATGCGGCTGAAACGACGCGCGCCGCGATCGGGCCTGTCGCCGTTCTCGTCAACAACGCCGGCCTGTTGCGCGCGGGCCCGTTGGAGACGGTTTCGCTCGATGACTGGAACCAGGCTATCGCCGTCAACCTGACCGGCTATCTTCTATGCGCCCGCGCCTTCGGGCGCGATATGCTGGCGGCCGGCAAAGGAAGCCTCGTCCACGTCGCGTCGATCTCGGCGATCAATCCCCAGACCAACAGCGGCTCCTACAGCTCGAGCAAGGCCGGCGTTCTGCTCCTGTCGCGTCAGCTTGCGGCGGAATGGGGTCCGCGGGGGTGCGCAGCAACGCCATTCTCCCCGGCATGATCCGAACCGCGCTTTCCGCCAAATTCTATGAAGAGCCGGGCTTCGAGGCGCGCCGGGCGGCCGCGACCGCAAGCCGCCGGATCGGCGAGCCGGACGATCTCGCAGGGCCTGCATTGTTCCTTGCCTCCGACAGGGCGGCTTACGTCAACGGCGCGGAAGTGCTCGTCGACGGCGGCCTCGACTGCATGCTGATGGACATGGTTCCGCGTCCCGGCTTCAACGCAACCCCAGCCGCTTGAGCCCCAATTCAGGAGATTGAACATGGCTAAGGATATTGCCTGCGATCTCGTCGTGATCGGGTCCGGCGCGGCGGGTCTCGCGACTGCGATCACGGCGCGCAAGCGCGGCCTTGATGTCGTTGTGCTCGAGAAGGAGCCGGTCTTCGGAGGAACGACGGCGCTGTCGGGTGGCGTGCTCTGGATCCCTCTCACCAAATATGGCCGCGAGCAGAACCCGGGCGACAATGTCGAGCGCGTCCGCCAGTACATGATGAACGAGACCGGCAACAATTACGATTCCGCGGCCGTCGAATGCTTCATCGAAAACGCTCCGAAGATGGTCGATTTCTTCGAGCGCGAGACCGAGATGAAATTCGTCCCGACGCTCTACCCGGACTATCACCCGAACGCTCCGGGCGGCGTCGACGTCGGGCGTTCGATCCTGGCCGCGCCTTACGACGTTCGTAAGCTCGGCAAGGACATGCCCCGCCTCAAGCCGCCGCTCGAAACCATCACCTTCATGGGCATGATGTTCAATTCGTCGAACGCGGACCTCAAACATTTCTTCCGCGCTACGAAATCGGTCACCTCGTTTCTCTTTGTCGCCAGGCGTCTGGCGGCGCACGTGAAGGAGCTCGCGCTCTACCGGCGCGGCATCAACGTGACCAGCGGCAACGCGCTGGCCGCGCGGCTCGCCAAATCCGCGCTGGCGATCGGCATTCCAATCCTGACCTCTTGCCCCATGAAGGCGCTATTGCGAGACGGCGACAAGGTTGTAGGCGGGCGGGCAGGGGGCCCCGACGGGGAATTTCAGGTCACTGCGAAATATGGCGTCGTGCTTGCCTGCGGCGGCTTCCCGCATGACAAGAAGCGCATCGCTGCGGCCTATCCGCACGTGAAGCGCGGCGGGGAGCATCTTTCGCCCACACCGGTCGGGAACACCGGGGACGGGCTCAATATGGCCGAGGCCGCGGGTGGGGCGGTCGACATCCGCTATCCCGATGCTTCCGCCTGGATGCCCGTCTCGCGCGTTCCTTTCGGCAAGGACCGGTTCGGGGTCTTTCCGCATCTGCTCGACCGCTATAAGCCCGGCGTCATCGGGGTGCTGCGCAACGGCAAACGCTTCACCAATGAGTCCAACTCCTATCACGACGTCGGGGCCGCTCTCATCCGCGCATGCGAGGGCGGCCGGGAGACGGCGATGTGGCTCATCTGCGACAAGGTCGCGCTTGGCAAATATGGGCTCGGCTACGCCAAGCCCTCACCGATGCCGGTCGGCCCCCTTCTTCGCAACGGCTATCTCATCAAAGGCGATACGATCGCCGATCTGGCCAGGAACGCCGGTATCGACCCCGCTGGTCTCGAAGCGACGGTGCGCGCTTACAATGGCGACGCAGTGCGTGGTGAGGATCCGGCCTTCCATCGGGGCAGCACATCCTTCAACCGCTATCTCGCGGACCAGGGCAACGCGCCGAACCCTTGCGTCGCGCCGATTGCGACCGGTCCGTTCTACGCAGTCAAGGTCGTCATGGGCGATCTCGGCACCTTCGATGGCCTGAGAACCAGCGTTATCGGCGAGGTCTTGCGCCCTGACGGAAGCCGTATCGAGGGCCTCTACGCGGTCGGCAACGACCGCCAGAGCGTAATGGGTGGCAATTATCCGGGCGCGGGCATCACGCACGGGCCGAACATGACCTTTGGCTTCGTCACCGGAAACGCGGTCGCCGATCGGGCGGGGGCGCGGGCATGAACGCGCGCATGAGCTATCAGAGCAAGCCGCTTGTGGATCACCGCGTCTACACGATACGCCTGAGGAAGATGCCCGAGTTTCTCGATGTGTTCGACCGGCTCGCCATGCCGATCCTTCTCGAAACGCTCGGCAGCCCGCTTGGCTTCTGGACCAGCGTCGTCGGCCCTCAGAACCAGTTCACGCACCTCTGGGGCTACGACGATTTCGAAGACTACGGGCGTCGGTGTCTCGCCCGCGACTCGCACCCAGACTTTCCGGCCTATCTCAAGGCCTCCGAACATCTGATCGTGGCGCAGGAGACGAGGCTCATTCGCGCCGCGGCGCTTCCGAGCCTCGCGGCAGGCTGAGTTCCGGAGGGATCCCTGATGAGCAAGAATCGAACGCGGCTCGGGGTCGCGCTCGTGACCGGCGGTGCGGACGGCATCGGCTGGGCCACCTGCCAGCGACTCGCCTGCGACGGCGCCCGGGTTGCGATTGTAGATCTTCGCGAAGACGCCGCGCGCGAACGGGCGCGAGAACTCGGCGCTGCGCATATCGGTCTCGGTTGCGACGTGAGCCGGGAGGCGGACGTGGCCTCCGCCGTCAAACGGACCATCGAGACGTTCAGCCGCATCGACATTCTCGTCAACAACGCGGGCGTCGGCGAGCAGGGCTCTGTCACGCTCGACCAGACGGTCGAGGGTTTCGACCGGGTGATGAATGTGCATCTGCGCGGCGCCTTTCTCATGAGCCGGGAGGTTGGTCGCGTGATGCTGGCGCAGAAGTCGGGCGCCATCGTCAACCTGTCGTCGATCGCAGGTCATGCGGGCATTCCCGGCCGCAACGCCTATGGCGCGGCCAAGGCGGGCCTCTCCGCGATGACGCGCGCGATGGCCTGCGAATGGGCGCGGGCCGGAGTCCGCGTCAACGCGGTCGCGCCGGGCTACGTGAAGACCGCGCTGGTCGAAGATCTCATGCGGCGTGGCGCGCTCGATGCCTCCGCTCTCGAATCCCGCACGCCCATGGGCCGCATGGCGCGGCCGGAAGAGATCGCCGAGGTTATCGCCTTTCTCGCCTCGCCCGCCGCGAGCTACGTCACCGGCGCGACGCTCGACGTCGACGGCGGCTGGCTCGCCTTCGGCGCCCCGGAATCCGCGCTGCCGCCCATACCGCCCGGCTAACGGCAATCTTCCCTCAACGCAGGTCCTAACAACGGAGGACGCAGGGGTGTCGAAGCCATCCCCCTCAGCGAGAGGCGTCCGTTCCTCTCCCCAGGCGCGAGAGCGTTTTCCGTCCCTCGACTACATCTTCGAAGGGCTGTTCGGACAGGATCTCGATCAGCTTCGCGGCGTGCGGTGCGTGGATCCGAGCCGCGGTCAGCGCAGGGAGGAAGTCGATGTCGCCCGAACCGATCGGGTCGTGTCGCCACGATCCGCGCGGCGCATCCGAAAAATGGACGACCCGTACGGCGTCGGCAAGTCGCGCGAGGCCTTCGGCTGGATCCTCTCCGATCGCGAAAGCGTTAGCGACATCGTAGATGACCCCCACGCCGTCGTGGTCGGCCACAAAGGCGGCAAGCGACCCCGCATCGGGCAGCAGCCCAGCCGGCATGTTCTCGATCCAGACGCGGACCCCGTTCTTTCGCGCCGCCTCGCAGATGCGGACGAAGGCCGGCTCGAACGACTCCATGAGGCGCGCATTCGCGCTCGTGAGAAGTGGATGGCGACGCCCCGAGCCGACGCAGATCGCCGCCGTGCCCAGTTCGGCGGCCCGCTCCGCGAGCTTGCAATAGGCGTCGACTGCGAAGTCGACAGCCTGCGGCGCCAGCGAGGCCAAGTTCACGTCGCTGCTCGCAAGATCCAGCGCCAGAAGCTCGAGACCGGCCCTCGCGATCGCAGCCCGGAGGCGTCGTTGGCGCTCGCGCGAGACGTTCCATGGATCGTAGTGCGGCGGCGTGGCCATAATCTCGATCTGGCGGAAGCCCGCGCCGGCAAGCGCGTCCACGGTCGCTTCGACGTCGCGGTCAAAGACGAAGCCGAAAGTGTGCGCGCCGAAATCCGCGCTCTCGGTCATGCCGTCGGCGCCAGGAAATTGTCGTGCGGCCCGGCGCGATGGACGCCCGAAGTCGAGGCGGGGACCATGGCGACCGAGAGTTCGCGCGCCGCCTCCAGAAGGGCCGGCGCAAGCTCCAGCATCCGCGCCTCCGTCAGCCGCAAATGCGGACCCGCGATATTGACCGTGCCGATGACCTCTTGACCGAAGGCGTCGCGGATCGGCGCCGCAATCGTGCTCATCCAGGTCGAATAGGTCTGCACCACCAGCGAGAACCCGCTTTTCCGGGCCGCGCGCAAATATTTTAGGAAGGCTTGCGGAGTCTGGGGGGCCTTCGGCCCGTATTCGGAACGCGAGCCATAGCCCTGTTCTGCGACGCGCGCCAGCGCTTCATGCTCCGGCAGACAGGAGAGCCAAGCGATTCCGGAGGCGGAGCAGGAGAGCCGCGCCACCTGTCCCATCTCTGGATCGTAGCGCAGGCCGAATTGCAGCCCCTGCGACTTCGCGACCCAGATGAGTTGCTCACCGTCGACTACGGCAAGGCGGACGAGTTCGCCGGTTTCGCGCGCAAGCCGGTCGAGGACCGGCTGCGCGAGGTCGGTCACGCCGATGCCGGCCAGAAAGTTGAAGGCGAGCGAAGCGATCTTGGCGGTCAGCTGGTAGCCGCCGTGATGACGCTCCTGGCGCACGTAACCTCGCTCCGCAAGGCTTGTCAGCACCCGATGGGTCGCGCTGCGCGGAATACGAAGCTGATCCGCGATCTCAGCGAGTTGCATGCCGCGCGCATTCGTCGACAGAAGCTCGATCACCGCGAGCGTGCGTTCGAGCAGGCCGCTCGGGCTCCCCCCTCCGTTGTCATCTTCGGCTGGAAGGTGCGCTTTCATGATCGCGTCCTCTTAGTTCGGAACGACCATCTGCCCGCTCTCCGCCGCCTCCCGAACTGCCAGCGTCGCGCGAAGCGTCCGCGTCGCGTCGGCAGCGTCGATGATCGGCGTCTCCGCACCGCGTATGACGGCGGCGAAATGGTCGAGCTGTCTTTGATATGGACTGCCGCTCTCATGGGGCGCGGTCTCCACGCTGATCGGGTCGTGCCAGCCCAACGGCTTCGCAAGCGGTAGGTGGGTGAGATTGGGCGTCGCGATCAGCGCGCCGTCCGGCCGCTTGCAGGCGAGCAACGCCTCCACGTCAGGGAACCAGGCGACGCCGAGGCTTTCCGCATAGGCCCTCGCCGAGTTGACGGGCTCGACGACGACGGCGGCCAGCCTAGCAGGCCCTTCGCGGCGCATCAGCACCTCCGCGTGCATCCTGCCATTCGCGCCGAGACCGACAATAGCGATATCCGTAGCCTGCACCGAGCGTTCCTCCCTGCAGACAGGATAAGGCGGATCGCGCATGGGTCAAGATCATTTATGGAATTCAATTCCATTCCTTGTTGCAATGGAATTTATTTCCATTTATGGGAGAAGCCAAAGCCGGGCGGCGAAGTGGCGACAGCCGGCATTTGGGAGGAACGCATGAAGCAGGGTTTCAGAGTTGACCGCCGCAAGGTGCTCATCGGAGGCGCAAGCCTTGCGGCGTCCAGCGTCGCCTCGCCCTTCGTCAGTCGCGGCTATGCCGCTGAGCCGATCAAGATCGGCCTCCTCTGGGCCAAGACCGGACAGATCGCGGAACAGGGCGAATATCTCGCACAAGGCAGTATGCTCGCCCTTGAGCAGCGCGGGAACATGCTGCTCGGCCGGCCCGCCGAAGTCGTCTGGCTGGACGAACCGAACCCGCAGGGCGCGCAGCTCAACGCGCAGCGTCTCGTCTCGGAAGACAAGGTCGTTGGCATTGTCGGGGGCGCGCTTTCGTCCTTCGCGCTCGCCGAGTTGGCGGTGGCGAAGAAGGCCAAGATCCCCTTCATCGCCGGCAACGCCGCGGCAGGGTCGCTGACCGGCTCGGCCTGCAACAAATACACGTTCCGTCTTCAGCCGCCGGTCGACGTTCACACCAAGGTGCTTGCGCCCTACTGCGCCAGCATTGGCAAGAAGTGGTACACGCTGACCGCCTCTTACGCCTACGGTCAGGACATCAAGAAGTCCTTCACGGATTATATCAAGGCCAACGGCGGCGAGATCGTCGGCGCGGATGAAGCGCCGCTCAACACCGCCGACTTCTCCTCCTATATCCTCAAGATTTGCGCCGCCAAGCCGGATGTCGTGATCGGCGGCATATCCGGCAACGACCTCACCACGTTCCTTAAGCAGTGGAACGAGCTTGGCATGCGCGGCAAGATTCCCTTCGCGGAGATCTCCGTCGGTGACACCGACATCTGGGGCGTCGGGCCTGAGGCCGCGGACGGTCTCTTTACGATGACTTGGTGGTACAAGAACCCCGCCAATCCCAGGGAAGAACAGGACATGGCGGCGGCCTACGAGAAAAAATACGGCCGCCCCGCCGCCGACAAGACCTGGATGGGCTGGCTTTCGATGAAGTCGCTGCTGGACTCGATCGAAGCGGCGAAGTCCACCGACTCGGCCAAGGTGGTCGAGGCGCTCGAACACTGGAGCACGATGCGCGGAGGCCTGCCGTCGGCCTACCGTCCCTTCGACCACCAGATGACCAACCGGCTTCTCGTCTGCCAAGTGAAGCCCAAGATCACCGACAAGTGGGACTATTTCGACGTCAAGGCCGAATTGCCGGCCGACCAGGCTGCAATTGACGCCGCCTTCGGTTCGCAAGCGGACTCGGCCTGCAAGATGGATTTGCTCTGAGGCGAGCGTTTCCCTCCGCATCCGGCCCTTCGTCGGCGCCGGACGCGGAGACCCGGTTCGGTTCGTCCGCGAGCGAGGCCCGTGATGCTGGACATGCTGCTCTCCCAGATCGTCAACGGTCTGGTTCTTGGCTTTCTCTACGTCCTGATTGCGACCGGCCTATCGATCATCTTCGGCATGCTCGGGATCGTCAATTTTGCGCATGGAGCCTTTTTCGCGATCGGGGCCTATCTCGCGCTGACGCTCGCCGCCTATTTCGGCTGGTGGGCGGTCGTCCTCGCTCCTATCCTCACTGGGCTCATCGGCGTCGCAGTCGAGGTCGCCTTCATCCGGCGTCTTTACGGCAAGGAGCCGCTGCTCGGCCTCGTCCTCACCTTCGCGCTGGCGCTGTTCGCCGAGGCGTTGTTGCGCCGGATCTACGGCGGCGAGGCGCAGCCCTTTGCGATTCCCGCCTTTCTGAACGGCTTCGTCGAATATGGCGCGATCCTCATCACCAAATACCGCATCGCGGTGCTCGCGGTCACCGTTGTGGCGCTAGTCGCCTTCTGGTCCTTCATCGAATACACGCCCTTCGGCCGCATCATCCGCGCCGGATCGCGCGATCCCGAAATGGTCGGACTGCTCGGCATCAACCTCCCGGTCGTGCTCTCCGCCGTGTTCGGCGTCGGCTGCCTACTCGCCGGACTGGCGGGAATGCTAGCGGGTCCTCTGTTGACCGTGCAACCTGCGATGGGTTCGGGCGCCATCATGCCGGCCTTCGTTATCGTGACCATCGGCGGCCTCGGCTCTTTCGAGGGCGCCGCAGTCGCCGGTCTTATGGTCGGCGTTATCACGGCGGTCACCATCCAGTTCTACCCCTCCTGGTCCGGGCGCGGCGATGTACATCCTGATGGCCGTCGTGTTGCTGGTCAGGCCGCGCGGCCTGTTCGGTGAGCGCTGGGAGCGGTTCGAATGAGCCTACGCTCCTTCCTTCGCGCGCCCCCTCTGTGGGTGGCGATCGTCCTCGTCGCCGCTCAGCGCGGTCTGGATGCTGATCGGCGCGCCGATCTCGCTAATCACCCAGATCGCCATCTATGCGCTCTACGGCTTGGGCGTAAATCTACTGGTCGGCTATACCGGGCTCGTGCCGTTCGGCGCCTCGGTCTTCTTCGGCTGCGCGAGCTATTTCTCAGCAATCGTCCTGCTCAGCGGATGGGCCAGCGACATCGTCGCGCTCATCGGGTCGGTTGTCTTTTCCATGGTGCTCGGTCTTGCGATCGGGGCGCTCATCCTGCGCCGCCGCGGTCTCTATTTCTCTCTGCTGACGCTCGCCTTCTCGCAGATTGCTTACGAAGTTGCTTTCAAATGGACCGACGTAACAGGCGGCGAAAACGGCCTTCAAGGGGTGCCGCGTACAGCCTTTCCGAGCGACCTTTCCTATCACGCCTTCGTCGTCATCGTCGTCGTCGCGGTCTTCTGGCTCATCTGGCTTGTCGTCCATGCGCCGTTCGGCCGCGTCATGCAGGCGGTTCGGGACAACGAACAGCGCGCCGCGAGCCTCGGCTATAATGTCTATTGGATCCGGCTGTGGGCCTTGACCCTGATGGCCGGCGTCGTCGGCCTTGCGGGCACCATGCTCACGCTGATGCTGCAGGGCGTCTACGCCGACAATCTCAGCTGGCAGCACGCGGGCGACAGCCTGTTGATGACGGTGCTCGGGGGCGTTCATCATTTTCTCGGGCCGCTGTGGGGCGCCATCGTCTTCATCGTTCTGCAGGACCGGCTCTCGGCCTTCACCGAGAACTGGTGGCTCATTTTCGCGCCGATCGTCATCGTCTTCGCGCTCGCGTCGCCCGATGGCGTTCAGGGCCTCGCGCAGCGCCTGTTCGGCAAGCCGCAGTGGACGCTGACGCGCCGGACGATTACCGGAACGTCCCGCCGCCATCAGGCCTTACGAAAGCGCCGCCGCCGCGATGGACCGCGCGCGCCCGATCCTCGAGACCCGCAGGCTGTCGAGATCAGCGTCGGCTCTCCCGACCCGACCGGCTTCGACTTTGTCGGCAATGCGACGCCAGCGGGGATGAAGCCCGGCGACCCGTTGCCGGTCGATGTGTCGAAGCCTGCGCAGGTCTATGTCGGCTGCGTCATCACCTCGCCCGCGGTGTCGCCGCTCGTCGCGGCCGCCCGCGCGGTGGGCTGCGTCACGGGCACGGGAAGCGAAATGTATGCCGCGCTGCAGGAGATGATGATCGATTTCCTCCTGTTCGCCGATCAGAAGGCCGAGGCGCGCGCGTGATCACGAGCCTCGACAGGATCAACGGCGACGCGACTTACGATTTCATCGTCGTCGGCGCGGGCGCGGGCGGTCTTGCCGCGGCGCTGTTCGCCGCCATTGCGGGCGGTTCCGTGCTGCTCGTGGAGAGCACGGAATATGTGGGCGGCACGACAGCGCTTTCCGCCGGCTCGACCTGGGTTCCAAATTCGCAGCACGCCTCCAGCATCAACCCTAGGGATACGCCGGAAGCCGCCCGTCGTTATCTCGACGGCGTCGTCGGCAACTTCGCCCGTGCTTCGCTCCGGGAAGCCTTTCTCGAGGCTGGCCCCAAGGCGATCGCGACGCTCGAAGCGCAGTCCGACGTGAAATTCCGTCCCTATAAGATGCATCCGGATTACGAGCAGCAGGCGGAGGGCGCCTCGCTCAACGGACGGGCGCTGGAGCCGCTTCCCTTCGACGGCCGGACGCTAGGCGACGCGTTCGGCCTCGTGCGTCCGCCGATTCCGGAGTTCACCATCCTCGGCGGCATGATGGTCGACCGCACGGACATCAACCACCTGCTCGCGATCCGCAAGTCGCGTCAGTCCTTCGCGCATGCGAGCCAGATTCTCGCCCGTTACGGCCTCGATCGGCTGCGTTACAAGCGGGGCACGCGCCTCGTGATGGGCAATGCGCTGGTCGGGCGATTCCTCCTGTCGCTGCAGAAGCGCGGCGCCGCCATCGTGACCCGGACCAGCGTGAAGGCCTTCCTCACCGACGCGAGCGGCGTCTGCGGCGTGGAACTCGTGTCCGGCGACGCCACGCGGCGCGTGAGGGCGCGGCTCGGCGTCGTGCTTGCTGCGGGCGGATATGGCCGCAATCCGAAGCACCGCGCGGAAATGCTGCACCAGCCGACGCCTGAATACAGCCCGGCCGCGCCGGGCCACACGGGCGATATGCAGGCGCTGGCGCTTCAAGTCGGCGCCCGCATCGGCGAGGGCGGCGCGGACAACGCCTTCTGGGCGCCGGTGTCCGTGCGCAAGCGCCCCGATGGCGGCATGGCGGTCTTTCCGCATTTCGTTCTCGACCGCTCGAAGCCCGGCACGGTCTGCGTCGATCAGAGCGGGCGGCGGTTCGTCGACGAATCGAGCTCCTATCACCTGTTCGCCCGGGCAATGTTCGAGCACAATCGCATGACGCCGAGCATCCCCTGCTTCCTGATCACGGACGCCGAAGGTTTACGCAAATATGGGCTCGGCATCGTCCGGATGGGTACACGCAATCTGAAACCCTATCTCGCCGATGGCTACCTCGTCTCCGCAGATACGATTCCGGCCCTCGCCGCGAAGGTCGGGGTCGACACGACAAACCTTCAAGCGACGATCGCCGACATGAACCGCTTCGCCGAGACAGGCGTCGACACCGAGTTCGGCCGCGGGACCACCGCCTATCACCGCGTGAACGGCGACGCTTCGCATGGGCCGAACCCGACCCTCGGCCCCATCCGGACCGCGCCCTTTTTCGCCGTGCGACTCTATCCCGGCGACATCGGCGCGGCGAATGGCCTCGTCATCGACGAGGACGCGCGCGTAATGCGGACGGACGATACGCCGGTCGGCAATCTGTACGCCTGCGGCGCCGAAGCGGCCTCGATCATGGGTGGAACCTATCCAGGCCCCGGCATAACCATCGGCCCAGCCATCGTGATGGCCTATCGCGCCGTGCAGGACGCGCTTCGGGCGAGAGCGGCATGAGCGCGGCGGAGCGGCATTGCGATCTTGTCGTCGTCGGGTCCGGAGCGGGCGGCCTCGCGGCGGCGACGACGGCCGCGTACTTCGGCCTCAACGTCATCGTGGTCGAGAAGGCCGACGTCGTCGGCGGCACGACGGCCTGGTCGGGCGGATGGATGTGGATTCCACGCAATCCGCTGGCCGTCGAGGCGGGCATCGTTGAGGACGAGGACGCGCCGCGCCTCTATCTGAAAAGCGAGCTCGGCGACGCTTACGACGAGGCCTTCGCAACGACGCTTCTTCGCGAGGGCCCGCGGATGGTGGCCTTCTTCCGCGCCCACACCAGCCTCGAATTCATTTCGGGCAACGCGATTCCGGATTTTCACGATCGCTCGCCCGGCGCCGGACTCGGCGGCCGATCCGTCTGCGCCGCGCCCTTCGACGCCCGTGCGCTCGGATCGCGCATCAAGTTCCTGCGGCCGCCGCTCGATCAGGTCTCGCCGTTCGGCATGGGAATCGCGGCGGGCGCCGACATGCAGCATTTTCTCAGCGCGACGCGGAGCCTGAAATCCCTCGCGCATGTGGCGAAGCGCGTGCTGCGGCACCAGGCCGAGCGCTTCGCGCATGGCCGCGGGCTGTGGCTCGTGGGTGGCAACGCGCTCATCGGCCGCCTGCTCAAAAGCGCCGACGACCTGAAAGTCACGATTCTCACGGGCATGCCGGCGCGCGCGCCGATCCTCGAAAACGGCCGCGCGGCCGGCGTTGTGGTCGGCGACGGCGACCGCATTCTCGCCCGATGCGGCGTGGTCCTCGCGACCGGCGGCTTCCCGCATAACGACGCGCGCAAGGCGGCCCTGTTTCCCCATGCGCCGACCGGCCGCGAGCATGTCTCCGCGGCGCCCGAGAGCAACACCGGCGACGGGCTCCGCATCGGCGAGGCAGCCGGCGGAACCGTTCGCGACGATCTTTCGAACGCCGGCGCTTGGGCGCCGGTGTCGCTCACGCCGCGCAGCGATGGGACCGTCGGGCGGTTTCCGCATCTCGTCGAGCGCGCCAAGCCCGGCCTCATCATGGTCGTGCGCGACGGGCGGCGCTTCACGAACGAAGCCGACTCCTACTACGACGTGATGCAGGCGCTTTTCGCGGCTTCGCCAAGGCGCGGTCCGGTTGAAGCCTGGATGATCTGCGATCACGACTTCCAGCGTCATTACGGGCTCGGCCGCGCCCGCCCGCGTCCGTTCCCGATCCGCCCCTGGATCGCCAACGGCTATCTCAAGCGCGGCGCAACGATGGAAGACTTGGCGCGCGCCTGCGGAATCGATCCGCAGGGGCTCTCCGAAACCGTGCAGGCCTATAACGAGGACGTGGCGCGAGGCCGCGACAACGCCTTCCATCGCGGCGAGAGCCTCTACAATCGTGTGCAGGGCGAGCCGGGACACGGGCCGAATCCCTGTGTCGCTCCGATCCTCCGCGCCCCGTTCTATGCGGTGAAGATAGCGCCTGGAAGCCTTGGCACTTTCGCCGGGCTTCGGACCGACGCGAACGCGCGCGTGCTCGGCCGCGATGGGCGCCTGATCGAAGGCCTATTCGCGGTCGGAAATGACATGTCGAGCATGATGGGCGGCCGCTACCCGGCCGGCGGAATCACTCTCGGCCCCGCCATGACGTTCGGTTTCGTCGCCGCACATGTCGCGAGCGGCGTCCCCCTCGGTGGAAACAGGACCTGACGGAGAGTTCGATGCGCTACGAGATCGCGACGCTCGACGTACGACTGGGCGCGACGCCCAAGGTCGTGGCCGGAATAGACGCCGCGGCGAAGGCGGCTGCCTCCGGCGGCGCTCTGCTGGGCTGCTGGATCAGCGAGATCGGCGCGCTGAACCAGATTTATGTGCTGCGCAGTTTTCCCGACGACGTAACCTTGCAGGCAGAGCGGACGCGGCTTCTCAGCGACGCGAATCCCTTCGGCTTCGGCGAGGGGATCGCGCGCATGGACTTCGAGACCTATGTTCCCTTCCCGTGGTGTTCCGCGCCGAAACCCGGTCGCTACGGCGCGGTCTACGAAATCCGCACCTATCGTCTGAAGCACGGCGGCCTTGCGCCGACCATCGCGGCCTGGGAAGCAGCGATGTCGGAACGCTCGAAATATTCGCCGCTGACGATCGTGATGTCGGCCATCGACGGCGAGCCGCGCTTCACGCACATCTGGCCCTATGAGAGCCTTGAACATCGCGCCAAGGCGCGGAGTGACTCCGTAAAGGACGGCGCATGGCCGCCGAAAGGCGGCCCGGACTGGTTGACCGGTGACATGCGTTCGACCATTGCGTTGCCCGCCAGTATCTCGCCGCTCGCGTGAACGCCATGGGCCGCCCTTTCTCCCTCGCCTATCTCACCGCGGCGTCGCTGACGCCGCCCGACGGCCGGCGCCGGTCCGGATGAGATGCGCCGCACGCACAACTTCGCGGCCTTCTGCGGAGGCCTCTGGGCGCGCGACATGCTCGCCTGTTCGCGGCGCGCGCTCGGCGTGTCGCAGGTCTGATCCCCAAGGAGACGTCCCATGAATTTCGCGCTCAGCGTCGAGCAGCGGATGCTCATCGAAACGGTCAGGAGTTTTGTCGCCGCGGAGCTTCAGCCGTTGGAGGACGAGGTCGAGCAGACCGGCGTCCTGCGCCAGGAGCTTGCCAAGGCGATCCACGTGAAGGCCAAGGCGCTCGGCCTCTATGCGATGAACATTCCCGTCGAGTTCGGCGGCGGCGGCCTTTCCGCCGTCGACCACATGCTCGCGGAAGAACAGTTCGGCCGCACGACCGACATCCTCGTCCGCCGCGCCTTCGGGAATGTCTACGAGATGCTCCTCGAATGCAAAGGCGAACAGGTCGAGCGCTGGCTGCTCCCCGCCGTGCACGGCGAACGCACGGCCTCCATCGCCATCACCGAGCCCGGCGCCGGCTCGGACGCCGCCAGCATCAAGACGCGCGCCGTGCGCACGGGCGACGGCTGGCGGCTCACCGGAAACAAGCACTTCATCAGCGACGGCGCCTTCTCGGATTTCTTTCTCGTAACGGCGGTCACCGACCCCTCCGCCGGCGCCAAGGGCATCTCCATGTTCCTCGTCGACAAGGGACTGCCCGGCTTTACCGTTGGCCGGGATCAGCCGATGATGGGCGTTCGCGGCACGAGCCATGTTGAACTCTTCTTCGAGGAGACGCCGGTCGGCTTCGCCGCGCTGCTCGGCACGGAAGGAGAGGGGCTACGCCTCGCGCTGGCGACGCTCGGCCGCGTCCGCCTTGCGCAGGTCGGCGCGCGCGCAATCGGCAAGGCCGCCATGGTCCTCGAGAAGACCATCGCCTATGCGCGTGAGCGGAAACAGTTCGGCAAGGCGCTCGGCGAGTTCCAAATGGTGCAGCAGATGATCTCGGATTCGATCATCGAAGTGAATTGCGCGCGGCTGCTTCTCCATCGCGCCGCCTTCGCGCTGGATTTGGGCGAGGACGCTCGCGATCTCATCGCCATGGTCAAGGTCAATGCGGCTGAGACGCTCGGCCGCGTGGTCGACCGCGCTGTGCAGATTTTTGGCGGCATGGGCTTCTGCAAGGACCTGCCGATCGAACGTTACTACCGCGACGCTCGGATCTACCGGATCTTCGACGGCGCCTCAGAAGTGCATCGTTTCACCATCGCCCGTTCGGCCATGCGGCGCGACGCCTCGCTCTACGACATCGGGGCCTGACGCGATGGCGCATGAAAGGTTCATGAGCGCGGACGACGCGATTGCGATGATCCGCGACAGCGATACGGTCGCGATCATCGGCGGCGGAGGCGGCCTCGAGGAAGCCGCCGAACTGTTCGCCGCCGTGGAGCGGCGCTTCCAAGCGACCGACGGCCCGCGGAACCTGTCGCTCATCCATTCGCTCGGCGTCGGCGACCGCAAGACGCGCGGCGTCAGTTGCTTCGCGCACGAGGGTCTGGTGCGAAAGGTGACGGGCGGCCACTGGGTCTGGTCGCCACGCATGCAGGAACTCGCGCGCACAAACAAGATCGAGGCCTATGTTTTGCCGGGCGGCGTCGTGATGCAGCTTTATCGCGAGATCGGAGCGCGACGTCCCGGACTTATCTCCCGCGTGGGTCTCGGCACCTTCGTCGATCCACGCCTCGACGGCGGTCGCATGAACGAGGCGGCGAAAGATGTGTCCGTCGAGACGATCACGCACGGCGGCCAGGAGTACCTCTTCTACAAGGCGTTTCCTGTTCACGTCGCGCTGTTGCGGGGCACGTTCGCGGACGACGACGGCAACATCAGCCTCGCGGAGGAGGCGGCCAATCTTGACATCCAGGCCTGCGCGCTTGCTGCGCACAATTCCGGCGGCAAGGTCATTGTGCAGGTGCGCGAGAGGGTCACGAACGGTGCGCTGCCCGCCCGTACGATCGCTATTCCCGGCGCTTGGGTCGACGCCGTTGTCGTCGTCCCGGACCAGATGATGACCTATGAGTTCGCCTATGATCCGGCGATGGCGGGCGTCGCGCGCCTGCCGCCCCATGCGCTTCCCCAGCCCAAGCTCGACGAACGGCAGGTGATCGCGCGGCGCGCCCGGCAAGAGCTTGACGACGGACTCGTCGTCAATTTCGGGTTCGGGATTCCCGACGCGGTCGCCGCACTGGTTGCGGACGACGTGCGCGCGGGACGTTACATTCAGACGATCGAACATGGCGTCTATGGCGGGGAACTGTTGACCGGCCATGTATTCGGCTTCTCGCGCAACGCGAGCGCTATGATCGACGCGCCGACGCAATTCGACTTCTATTCCGGCGGCGGCCTCGACATCGCCTTCCTGGGCTTCGGCCAGTTTGACGCCGAGGGCAACGTCAACGCCTCGAAGCTCGGCGGTGTGCCGGTCGGGCCGGGCGGATTCATCGACATCGCGCAAAACGCGCGCAAGGTCGTGTTCTGCGGGACGTTCGACGCGAAGGGCGTCAAGCTGCGCATCGCCGACGGACGACTGCACGTCGTCACGCCGGGCGCCATCCGCAAGCTCGTGCAGGCAGTAGACCAGATCACGTTCTCAGGCGTCCAAGCGCGCAAAGCAGGCCAGGATGTCTGGTATGTCACGGAGCGCGCCGTCTTCCGCCTGATGCCGGAGGGCGTGACCCTGGTCGAAATCGCGCCCGGAGTTGATCTTGAGCGCGACGTGCTGGCGCATATGGACTTCCGTCCCAGGCTCGCCGAATTGATCGCTGGCATGCCTGATGAATGTTTTCGCTGAACGCACGCCGTCCGCGGTCGACGGCTGCGTCTGACCGGTTGCCGGTGCTTGACGAAATGGCCGTAACGATCGCTGGCAAGCGGTTGTGGCGCTGGCGGGCTGTCTCTACCGCGAGCGCGGGGTTCTTGAACTGCTGGGGCAGTGGAGGCGGGATGTCAATCGGCGAGGGGTCCCGACGCAGGGCAATCGCTTCAGGTTAACAAGCGGCGGCTGAGAGAATGTGATTCTTCGACGGCTTCGATGATTCGGAGCCCGCCATGTCGAAAGCGCCGCGCGCCGCCTGCCTGCTGGATCACTTTTCTGCGCTGTCGGACCCTCGCCAGCGCTGGCGGGTTCTCTATCCGCTGCCGGAAATCCTGCTTCTTGTTTTGTGCGCCACGCTTTGCGGCATGGAGGATTTCGTCGAAATCAGGCTTTGGGGCGAGGAGCGGCTGGGGTTCCTCAGACGCTTCCTGCCCTACGAGCGCGGCTTGCCGGCCCACGACACGCTCAACGACGTGATCAACGGGCTCGACGCCGAGCTTTTCAAGGCCTGCTTCGCCAACTGGGTGGAGACGCTGCGCGAGCGCGCGCCCGACATCATCGCCATCGACGGCAAGACTTCGCGGCGAGCCCACGCGCGCGCCAAGGGGCGCGCACCGCTGCACATGGTCTCCGCCTGGGCGGCGCGCCAACGCCTCGTCCTCGCCCAACAGGCCGTCGACGAGAAGTCCAACGAGATCGTCGCCATTCCTCTGCTTCTCGAACGGCTCGAACTGACAGGAGCGCTGGTCACCATCGACGCCATGGGAACTCAGAGCGATATCGCCGACCGGATCGTCGCGCGCGGCGGCGATTACCTGCTGGCGCTCAAAGCCAACCGGCCGGTTCTCCATCACGACGCGGTCGCCTTCTTCGACGATCCGCCGGCTCAAATGCTGGAGCCCGCGCACGCCACCACCGACGCTGACCACGGCCGCATCGAAGAGCGCCGCCATGTCGTCTGCCACGACGTCGACTGGCTGGTCTCGGATCGCCGCTATGCCGACGAGCCGCGCTTCCCTCATCTGGCCATGATCGGCATGGTCGAAAGCCGCGTCGAACGAAATGGCGCCCTCACGCAGGAGCGACGATATTATCTCTCCTCGGCCAAGCTCGACGCCAAGACCTTCGCCGCCGCCGTGCGAGCCCATTGGGGCGTCGAGAACCGTTTGCATTGGGTGCTCGACGTCGTCTTTCACGACGACCTCGCCCGCCTGCGAAGCGCCAACGGCCCGCAAAACATGGCCGTCGTCAAACACATGGCCGTGAACCTCGTGCGCAACCCCAAAGACAAGCATAGCCTCAAGGTCCGGCGAAAACTCGCCAACCTCAACCCCGCCTACCTCGAATCCCTGATCCGCCAATCATCGCCGTTAACCTGAAGCGATTCCCCTGGCCGCGCGGGTGCCGCGCGGGGCCGAGAGCACCAAAGGCGCCGCAGCAATCGTAACGCGACTTCCTGCTGGGTGAGATCGAAATACGTCGGCGCATCGCGGCAGGGCGGCATCTCCGTTGATCGTCGTGGCTTCCATTGATACAGGTTGCCTCCGTGACAAAGCGGTCTATTGGTCGGCGGCCGAGCTCCTGCTGGGATCGATGTTTCTGCATTTTAATCGTGGGGAGTTCGAGTTCATGCCCTCGTCCGCCCGCCAATCTAAAGGACATTCGGAGAGAATGATTTGGAGCCCCGTCTTGGCAATTTCGACTGGTGCTGCCGCCGGGGCGCTTTTGCGCTGGCAACTTGGCGTCCAGATGAACAGTCTCATGCCCAACTTGCCGCTTGGCACTTTGGCGGCCAATCTCGCCGGCGGCTACATCATCGGCCTTGCCGTCGCTTATTTCGCTCAGGCGCCAAACATCGCGCCGGAGTGGCGATTGCTGATTATTACCGGGTTTTGTGGAGGACTCACCACCTTTTCCACGTTTTCCGCGGAGGTCGTGGCTAGACTTCAAGGGGGTCAGTTCGTCTGGGCTGTCGGCGCGATTGCAATTCACGTATCAGGATCCCTGGCGATGACTCTCGCCGGGCTCGCCACCGTGCAGTTGCTTAAGTTCCTATGAGGAGCGCGGCATGAACGGGTATCAGATCACCTTCTTCACGCGTCAAGATCGCCGCCACAAAGGGAAGCAGATCGGCGAATGGCTTATGCAGCTCGTCCAGGAGCTCGGACTGCGCGGCGCGAGTTTACACGCCGGCGGCGAGAGCTTCGCGCTCGGAGGCCGTCTGCATTCCGCGCATTTTTTCGAGCTCGCCGATCAGCCCGTCGAAGTGCTCATGGCCGTCACCGCAGAAGAAGCAACCCGCTTGTTCGATCGGCTGAAGGCGGAGGAGGTCCACCTCTTTTACGTTAAGACCGCGGTCGAGTTCGGCGTCCTTGGTCGCGAGCCGTGAGCGAGCGGCGCGCGCCAACCTGCGGCGGTAGCGCGCGGCAGGTCGGCATTCCGATGCGCTCGACGAACTGGTTGAAGCAGCGTTGGGGCAGATGGATTGGCGCGCACCGTGTTCCCGACGGCGTAGCAGATCCGCTCCGCGGCCCGACAGTGCGCGGTCGTGTCTGCTTGCGAGAGCGGAACCGCTTTCGGGCGTCTGAGTTTGGAGACTGGCTCGCCGAAACGGGGATATTGACAAGTCCCCTCTGACCTCCAATGTTACTGCAAAGTGGCGATGGAGTTCGCCGTTTAACCGCCTCATGGCTGATGACTCCTTTTCGCGTCGAATGACGACGAGGAGGAGTTTTGCATGACAAGCCTCACGTCCCTCCCGGTTGGCCACACGCGGCGGATGGGGAGGCTTTCATGATGTTCCACAGCATATTGTTCGAACGAGCGGAAGGCCGCCCGTCAGGTGAGGCGTTGGCCGCGCCCGACTTTTTCGTCGATTTGAACCTGGACCAGATCGTCGCGGCGATCTGCGCCGGCAAAGAGGAATACAACCTCGCCCCGTTTTTCCATCGATCATTGCACGATGTCGAGACGGTCCTTTACCGGCACGAGGTCATGCGCGATCTCGAAGACGCTAGCCTGTTCGCGAAGATCGAGTCCTTTGCGACGAAGATGCGTTCGATGCGGGAGCTGCTTAAGCAGGTGCAGAAACGCTACTACCAGCGTCAGAAAGAGGTCTTGCTTCTCGACGCGGTTCATTTCTACTGCGAGGCGGTTACCTGTCTGGCGCGCGATTTGGACGGCGCGGATCTGCGATCGCGCGGATTGATTTCATTCCGCGATTACTTGGTTGGTTATACGAGTGGGGAGCGCTTCACCTCGCTTCTTGGCGAAACCAAGAAGCTCAAGGCCGATTTAGCGACCATAAAATACACGCTCCAGATAAAGAGCGGCAGCGTCACCGTCCGCAAATACGACTCCGAAATTGATTATGCCGCTGACGTCGAGGCGACCTTCCGCAAATTCCAGCAGGGCGCGGTGAGGGATTACAACGCAAAGTTCATCGAGTTGCCGCAGATGAACCACGTCGAGGCGGCCATCATGGAGTTTGTCGCGCGATTGCATTCGGAAATATTCGTCAACGTAAGCGCGTACTACCAACGAAACATGAGCTGCCTCGATGAAACGATCGGCCGCTTCGATCGCGAAATTCAGTTTTACGTCGCGTATTTGAGTTATATCGGGCCGCTACGCCACGCGGGGCTGAGCTTCTGCTATCCGACTCTTATGGTCGAGAGCAAAGAGATCTGCGCTCGCGACGTTTTCGATCTGGCTTTGGCCGCCGCCCTCGTCACCCGACGAGCGACCGTGGTGTCGAATGACTTCCACCTCGAGGGCAAAGAGCGGATCTTCATCGTGTCGGGCCCGAACAACGGAGGCAAGACGACATTCGCTCGCATGTTCGGGCAGTTACATTATCTCGCGAGTCTTGGATGCCTTGTCCCAGGCCGGAGCGCGCAATTGTTTTTCTTCGATCAAATCCTGACGCATTTCGAGCGCGAAGAGGACATCAGCAATCTGCGCGGAAAATTGCAGGATGATCTTGTCAGAATACGCGCCATCTTGAAGCAAGCCACGCCGGGAAGCATCATCATCATGAATGAGATATTCAGCTCCGGCACGCTGAAAGACGTGATCTTCCTCGGGACAAAAATCATCCGGCGTATCGTCGACATCGACGCGCTGTGCGTATGCGTCACCTTTGTCGACGAGTTGACGCTGCTGAGCGATCACATCGTCAGCGTCGCGAGCACGGTCGTTCCGGAACGTCCGGCTATGAGGACCTACAAGATTGTTCGCAAACCCGCCGACGGACTCGCCTACGCGATGTCGCTCGCGGAAAAATATGGCCTCACGCGCCAACAAATCCGAGAAAGGATAAGAGCATGAAGGCCTTTCTCATGCATCGGGATCGTGACTTCGATCTCGAAGCCGCGTTGCCGCAGAACACAGAGGCGTTGATTCAAGATCTGGAATTGGACGTCTTGTTCAGCGTTATGGCGCAGGGGGACAGATATCTGTACGAAATCGCGACTAAGGCCGTGCTGCAAGGCCTGGGGGATCAGGACGCGGTCCGCTACCGCCAGGACGTTCTTCGTGACGTTATCGCGAATTCTCTATTGGTCAGGGCGCTGTACGATCTGTCGGTCCAGGCGTTGGAAAAGGAAAAGAAAATTTACTCGTGGATGTACAGCAAGTCGCCGAGTTCGATTCTTGGGCGATCGGTTGAAGTCCTTCAGATGTTTGTTGTGATACTCAAGCAATTGCGAGGGGTAGGGACCTACAACGCGCAGAGATTTTCATCGGAAGGATTCAGGACGTTTTTCGCTATGTTGGAGCGGGAGCTGGCAAATGATTATTTCCTGAAGATCGAGGATCATCTCAGGAGGCTGAAATTCGCCGACGGAGTGTGGGTGAGTGCGGCATTGGGGGGGAGTAACAGGGGAACGGACTACACGCTTCGCAAGCCCAACGATCCGCAGGGAACATGGGTATCGCGGTTGTTGGCGCCGAAGGCGCCCGCCTATACTTGGCGTCTGCCGATGCGCGACGAAGCGGGGGCGAGCGCGCTGGGGGAATTGAGAGACAGGGGCCTTAACCCCGTGGCGAGCGCGCTTGCGCAATCCGATGATCACATTCTCAGTTTCTTCGCCATGCTTCGCGCTGAGTTGGCATTCTACATCGGCTGTTTGAACCTGCAGGAGCAACTGGCGAAAAAAGTCCAGCCGTTCTGTTTCCCGACAGCGGCGGCGCTCCATGAACGCAAGCTGACATTCAGCGGATTGTACGATGCATGCCTGACTTTCAAAGCCGCTCATCACGTGGTCGGCAACGATATGAATGGGGATGGCAAAGAGCTTGTGATTGTCACCGGGGCCAATACAGGGGGAAAGACCACATTGTTGCGCAGCCTGGGGCTGGCGCAACTGATGATGCAATGCGGCATGTTTGTTGCCGCGGAGTCATTCCGCGCCAATATGTGCAGTCAGGTCTTCACACACTATGTCCGGGAGGAAGACACGACGACGAAAAGCGGAAAACTCGACGAAGAGCTCGACCAATTCAGCCAGATCGTCGATCAGATTTCTCCCGACGCGATCGTGCTCTTCAACGAATCGTTCTCCGCGACAAATGAGAGGGAAGGATCGGAGATTGCGAGGCAGATCACGTCGGCGTTGCTGGACAGGCATATCAAGGTCGTCTTCGTTACCCATCTCTACGATTTCGCGTACAGCGTCTATGAAAAGAACAATAGGAATGTGAGTTTCCTTAGGGCGGAGCGGCAATCCGATGGCGTACGAACATTCAAGTTGACCGAGGCCGAGCCGCTGCCGACCGGTTATGGCGAGGATTTGTTCAACGAGATATTCGGCGCCGAGGCGACGACTAGCAGAGAAGCATCCGTCGCTCAGGCGGCGAGCGCGAGCTAATCGTTCGTGAAAAGCTGGAAGACGGCGCGGCTTTGTGGCGGATTCATTGAGGGGCAGGCCCGCAAACACGGCCCACCAAACGTATCCGCCGCCGCGGCCAACCGCGCACGATCGCCGACGTGCGGAGGCCGCATGAGCGGACCAAGATCCGTACCACCGTTCGACAACTTCCTGTATAATCGCGGCGTATCCTGACGATGGCGCCAGTGAGCGCGCGTTCTTCGCCGGCGTCATCGGCTTACCTGGGCGAGCCCTTTGGAGAGGATGATCCGCTCGCTTGTGTTCGGCTCTGACGCGCGCCCTTGGTTGGCGGGAGGTGAAACATGGCGATGAGTGGCGGTTCCGTGCAGTGCGCCGGCAGCAGTCTCGGCCAGCACCGGCACATTTGCGCTTTCTTCAACGATCTCGACGAGCAGCACAGGGTGCTCCGCTCGTTCATCAAAGAGGGGTTCGAGCAGGGCGATAAGGCCTTCCACATCGTGGACCCCGAGCTGTGGGAAGACCATTTGAGGCGGCTCGCCGAAGCTGGCATCGACGTGGACGGGGCGCTCGGCACCGGCCAGCTCGAGCTGCGGCACTGGCGAGACGCTTACTTGCGCGATGATCGCTTCGATCAGGACGGGATGCTGGCCTTGATCGAAGAGGTGCTCCAATCGGGATCGGCAGCCGGTTATCCGCTGACCCGGTTCGTGTCGCGCGCCGAATGGGCGCTGGTCGATAAAGCGGGAATAGATAACTGGCTGGAATACGAGACACAGGTGAATCACGTGGTTGCCCAGCACGATGATCCCGTGATCTGCACCTACGATCTGTCGAAGTTCAGCGCGAGCGTGGTGATGGACGTGATGCGGACGCACCCGGTCGTGATCATCGGAGGAGTCCTGCAGGAGAATCCATTCTTCGTTCCGCCTGATCAGTTCTTGCTCGAACTTCGGGAGAGACCCAGGTCCGCGCGGGCGCGGTGATCAGGGTGACGCCGATGGGTTTTGAGGCTCATGCTCCGCGGCTGCGCGCAGCGCTCAGGGACCTCGTAGCGTTGTCTGCCGTGCCGGCGGCTTGGGTCGGCAGGGATCCGCCTGCCATCGCCGCTGGGCTCGCCGACGTCCTGGTGAATTCATTGCGACTTGACTTCGCTTTTGTGCGCTTGCGCGATCCCAACGCGGAGGCCACGGTCGAGATCGCGCGCGGCAACACATGGCCGGCATTTCCGGAATGGCTGCAGCACCGCTTGGCCGAGGGCGGCCGCCTATCGCGCAGCGAAATCGTTCGCGACATCGGCGATGGCGCGCAGGGTGGTCGCGGCATCGTCATTCCCGTCGGCGTCAATGCCGAAGGCGGTCTGGTTGCCGCGGCGTGCGATCGAGCCGACTTTCCGGGCGAAATCGACCAGCTGCTGCTCTCCGTGGCGGCTAACCACGCCGCGACGGCGTTTCGGATGGCGCGCCTCGTCGACGATCACCGCCGCGCCGAGGCGGCGCTGCGCGAGAGTGAGCGACAGCTTCGCAAAGCCCGGGACGACCTTGAGGCGAAGGTGGCGGAACGGACCGCCGAATTGCAACGCAGCGAAGCCTATTTGGCCGAAGCGCAGAGGCTGAGCCACATCGGCAGTTTCGGCTGGGATATTTGCAGCGGGAAGCTCTACTGGTCGGAAGAAATGTTTCGCATCTTCGAATGCGACCGTTCGCATCAACCGACAGTGGACTTGGTGCTTCAACGAACGCATCCGCAGGATAGAGCCGTTGTCCGCCAAACAATCGATCGCGCGAGGCAGGATCGAAAGGATCTCGATTTTGAACATCGATTGCTGCTGACCGATGGACAAATCAAGCACGTCCATATCGTAGGTCATCCGGCTTTCGACGAGGCCGGCGACTTCGTCGAATTCGTGGGGACCGTGTTGGATGTGACCGAACACCGTCAGGCGGAGGAAGAACGGCAGGCGATCGCGCACGCCCATCGTATCACCACCATGGGGCAGCTGACCGCCTCGATCGCCCATGAGATCAATCAGCCGATCGCCGCGGCGGTCACCAACGCAGAGGCCGCTTTGCGCTGGGTCGGCATGAAGCCGCCCGATCTGCACGAGGTCCGGGAGGCTCTCGGTCGCATCGTCAGGGACGGAAGACGGGCCGGCGAGGTCCTGCGCGGGATTCGCTCGCTCATCGCAAAGGCGCCGCGCAAGGACAGGTTGGACATCAACGGCATGATCCTCGAAGTCATTGCCCTGACGCGTAGCGAAATATACCGCAACGGGGTTGCCCTACGGACCCAACTCGCGCCCGACTTGCCGCTCGTTCAAGGAGATCGCGTGCAGCTACAACAAGTGATGCTCAATCTGATCCTCAACGCGGTCGAATCGCTGAGCGGAATCAGCGAAGGGTCGCGAGACCTGGTGATTAGCAGCGAGGGTGGAGCGGACCGAGTGCGCGTCGCAGTGCAGGATTCGGGCCCGGGACTGAGCCCTGAGAGTGTGAACCGCCTGTTCGAGGCCTTCTACACCACCAAGCCCGAGGGCATGGGTATGGGCCTGACCATCTGCCGTTCCATCATCGAGGCGCACGGAGGACGGCTGTGGGTCACCGCGAATGAACCGCGGGGAGCAATGTTCCAGTTCACCCTGCCTTCAGAATAGGACGAAGCCGCGCCGCGTCGGGCGCGTGTAATCCACGATCGCCGGTAGATCTTCCCCAGCGAAACAGGGGCAGACGCGTGGCGGCGTGCGCTGGGTCTATCGATTGGCATTCGTTTAGTGGCGGTGACCTTTTGGTTTAGGTCACCAGACCCATAGTTCGCATCCCGCAGCGAGATTGACGAGGGCGAGGTCGTTTGCGCCGAGCCTTTCGAAGCGCGTCGAATGGCTCCGAAGTATTTCGTATTGTTGAAGAAACGATCGACGAGATTGCGGAAGCGACAGAGGTAGGTGGCGGTTGACGCAGCCAGGACCGAGCTCGAACCCTCCGTCTCTGAGCGCCTCGACATCGACAAAAACCTTTGTGTATGAGTCCGCCGCAAATGTGCCCGCGCCGATTATCATTCGCCGGGCGCCGATGACGCTGGCTTGACCACACCCCGCGCACGACATCTGGCATAACATGAACGCAATCGTCCTTATCGCGCTTCGCCGGCCCTACACATTCGTCGTCATGGCCATCCTGATTCTGCTGTTCGGCGGGTTCGCGGTGTTCAAGACGCCGACCGACATCTTCCCGGCGATCAGTATTCCGATCGTCGCCGCAATCTGGACCTATACGGGTCTGGCTCCGTCCGACATGTCAGGACGGGTCGTCTATTATCACGAGCGTACGCTGACATCGACGGTCAGCAACATCGAGCATATCGAGAGCCAATCCTATTACGGAAGCGGCGTCGTCAAGATCTACTTCCAGCCAGGCACAAACGTCGCCGCCGCACAGGCGCAGGTCACGGCATCCTCGCAGACTGTGCTCAAGCAACTGCCGGCTGGCATCACGCCGCCGGAGATCCTGGAATTCGACGCCTCTTCGGTCCCGGTTCTCAATCTTCAGATCGCGGCGGAAAACATGACGCCGGCCCAGGTCAACGACCTTGCCACGAACGTGATCCGGCCCGCGCTGATCACGGTTCCGGGCGTCGCCATCCCGAGTCCCTATGGAGGGATCCAGGAATACGTCGAGGTCGATATCGATCAATCAAAACTGCTGGCGCATGGCTTGAGCGCGGAGGATGTCGGCAAGGCCCTGGCCTATCAGAACATCGTTCTGCCGGCTGGCGACCAGAAGATCGGCCCGATCGACTACACCGTCGTCACCAACTCGACGCCGATCGCGATCAACACTTTCAACAGACTGCCGATCAAGCAGGTTGGCAACGCCGTCGTCTACCTTGGCGACGTCGCCTACGTCCACAGGAGCGGCCCACCGCAGCAGAACGTCGTCCTCGTCAAAGGCCAGCAGGCCGTCCTTCTCACGATTCTGAAAATCGGAGGCGCCTCCACGCTCGACGTCGTCAACGGCGTCAAAGCCAAGCTTCCGGCGCTGCTCAAAACACTCCCCAAGGGCGTCACCATCACGCCGCTCAACGACGCCTCCGAATTCGTCAAGTCCTCGATCGCGGACGTCGTGCAAGAGATGGTCACCGCGGCAATTCTGGCGGGCCTCGCGGTTCTGCTCTTCGTCGGCAGTTGGCGGTCGACCCTCATCGTCGCGCTCTCGATCCCCCTGTCGATCCTGAGTTCCATCATCGCCCTTTCGTGGCTCGGGCAGACCATCAACGTCATGACGCTCGGCGGTTTGGCCCTGGCGGTCGGCATCCTGGTCGACGACGCCACCGTGATGATCGAGAACATCAATCGACACCTCGAGGAGCCGGGGGAGGGTGGAGCGCCACCCGACCTGTCCGCAGCGATCATCGCCGCGGCGAACCAGATCGTCGTGCCTACCTTCGTCTCCACGCTTTGCATCTGCATCGTGTGGCTGCCGCTGTTCGAACTCGGCGGCGTCGCCGGCTATCTGTTCGTGCCGCTTGCGGAGTTGATTATCTTCGCGATGATCGCTTCGTTCATTCTATCTCGCACCCTGACGCCTACCCTCGCAAACTGGCTGTTGCGCGGTCAGGTGGAGGCGCAGTGGCGCCCCGAACGCGGCGATCAGCGGCAGAGCGTGCTCTCCCGCTTTCAGGCAGGCTTCGAAACCAAGTTCGAGCGGTTCCGGAACTGGTATCGCGACACGTTGGGGCGCTTGGCCAATCGCCGCAATATCTTCGTCACTCTCTACCTCGCCGCCTCCGTGGCCTCGTTGTCGTTGCTCGTGTTCGTCGGAGAGGACTTCTTTCCCGGTATCAAGTCCGGCACGATGGCCCTGCACGTCCGTTTTCCGGCAGGCACACGGATCGAGGATTCGTCTAAGTCCGCTGTCCTGGTGACCCAGCAGGTCCGCGCCCTGCTGCCTGGTCATGTGACCAACACACTCGTCAACTGCGGCCTCCCGGTCAGCGGCATCAACCAGAGCTACAGCGCAACCGGCACGGTCGGTACGCAAGACTGCGACATCACGATCTCGCTCGACAACCAGGCCTCGCCAGTCGCGAACTACCGGCAAATTCTGCGGTCCGGTCTTGCCGAGCGGTTCCCCGGAACCGAGTTCAGCTTCCTGCCAGGCGACATCACAGCCCAGATCCTCAACTTCGGCTTGCCCTCGCCGATCGACGTCCAGGTCAGCGGACGCGACCTGCAAAGCAATTTCAAATATGCGACCAAGCTCGCGGCGAGCATGCGCAAGATTGCCGGCAGCGCCGACGTGCGCATCCAGCAGATCATGGGGCAGCCCACGTTGTTGCTTGCCTCGAAGCGGACATTCGCGCTTGGAACTGGACTGACCGAGTCCGATATCGCCGATAGCGTCATCTCGACCCTGTCGGGAAGCGGTCAGACCGCCACGACCTACTGGCTCGACCCGAAGAGCGGAATCTCCTACCTCGTGAACATCCAACTGCCGCAAGACCAGATCACGAGCGTGAACGACCTCCAGCTCGTCCCGGTCGACAAGGGCAACGGGAACCCGAGCAATGCGCCGATCCAGATCGTCGGCGGACTCTCGGCGATCAGCCAGACCGGCACGCCCGGCGTCGTGTCCCACAACGACATCGTGCCCGTCATCGACGTCTACGCCAATGTCGAGGGGCGGGACCTCGGAGCCGTGAGTAGGCAGGTTCAGGCGGCGATTAACGACCTCGCGCCGCAACTGCCCCCGACCGCCGCGGTCACGCTGAAGGGCCAAGCGATCACAATGAGCTCCGCCTATGTCCAATTGGTCGTCGGGCTCGGCGTCTCGATCGCCCTGATCTACCTCGTGATCGTCGTCAACTTCCAGTCCTGGCTCGACCCCTTCATCGTCATCTCGGCCCTGCCGGCAGCATTGGCCGGAGCCACGTGGAGCTTGTTCTTGACCGGAACGACACTTTCGGTGCCCGCGCTCACGGGAGCGATCCTCTGCATGGGGACCGCAACCGCGAACACCATTCTCGTGGTCGACTTCGCTCGCCAGCGCTTGGCCGAGCACGGCGATGCGGTCCTGGCGGCGCTGGAAGCCGGGTACGGAAGGATCCGCCCCGTCGTGATGACGGCGCTGGCGATGGTTCTCGGCTTCCTGCCGATGTCGCTCAGCAATACGCAGAACGCGCCGCTCGGGCGGGCCGTGATCGGCGGGCTGATCGTCGCCACAGTGACGACCCTGGTGTTCGTGCCCTGCGTCTTCGCCATCCTTCACCGATCCAGGCCGCAAGCGGAGACGTCGGCATGAGCGCGAGCGGTTCGAGGCGACCTCGCTTTTGGGTGGCGACTGCGATAGTCGGCATCGCTGTCGCGTTGGGGCTCGCCGGCCACGGCATCTGGTCGCGCAAAGCGTCCGTCGCCCACCTGCAGCAAATCGCCAACGACGCCACCATCCTGCGCGTGCAGTCAACTTCGCCGAAGCCGGGCCCCAAAGAGGACTCCCTGAGACTGCCCGGCCAGGTGGAAGCCTGGAACGAGGCGCAGATCTACGGGCAGGTCAGCGGCTATGTCTCGGCATGGCTGAAGGATTACGGCGCCCCAGTCCAAAAGGGCGAGGTTCTCGCCACGATCGACACGCCCGGCCTCGACGCTCAATACGCGGCCAGCAAGGCGCAACTGGCCGCCGCGCAAGCCCAGTTCAAAATCGCCGAGCTGACGGCCAAGCGTTACGACGAGCTCACGCCGGGCATCGCGATCTCGCAGCAGACCATAGACAACATGAACGCTACCGCCGACTCGACGAAGGCCCAGATGGAGGCCGCGCAGCAGAACCTCGACCAGTACGAGGCGCAAATCGAGTTCAAGAAGCTTCGGTCGCCCTTTACCGGCATCGTGACGGCGCGACGCGTGAACGTCGGTGATTTCATCAACGCTGCCGGGGCCGATGCGACGCTCAGGAGCACGGCCCAGCCACCGTTCAGCGTCGGCGACATCAGCAAGCTGCGCGTTTTCGTGTCGGTGCCGCAGGAGTACGGCGGTGAACTCAAGCCGGGCCTCAAAGCGGAACTGCAAATGCCCGGCGACCCTGCCAAGTCGATCACGGCGCAGTTCCTGACCAGCGCGGGCGCTGTCCAGCGAGCAACGCGCACGATCGTGACCGAGTTCGTCGTCGACAACCCGAAGCAGGATGGCCTCCTGCCCGGAGCCTACGTCAACGTGAAGCTGATGATGCGAGGCAATCCCGATATCTTGGTCATTCCCTCGCAGGCTCTCCTGTTCCGCGCGTCCGGGTTGCAGGTCGCGGTGATCGAGGGTGGAAATCACGTCCGTTTGCAGAATGTCACACTCGGCCGCAATCTCGGTCTGGAGGTCCAGGTCGTCGCCGGGCTGAAGGCGACCGACACAATCGTCGCCAATCCATCCGTAGCGCTGCTTGACGGCCAGCAGGTCAAAGTGGTGCAGGCTGTCAAAGGCTACGAGCCCGGCGAGGGTCAGTCGTCCGCGGTCCAGCCAGTCCAAGCCTTCCCCGCGTCGACCGGCGGCCCGACACAAGCAAGCTCCGACCCCCCTGCGCGGTGATTGGCCGCCGCCCGCCGGCGACCACACAGCCCCGCGAAGCGGCTTGTCGCCCTGTCAGCCGTACGCGACCGTCGAAAATCGAACCTGCCCGTCGCCGAGCTGGCTGGAAAGGTCGCGCGCCTCTTCGACGAGCGTATCCCGATAGCGGGCATAGTTTATCGCGGCGTCATCGCGCGGCGCGACAAGGCAAAGCGTCGCCACGCAGATGTCACGATCCTGAAACACCGGCGCCGAGAAGCAGTGCGTGAAATTGTCGGCGACGCTGTCGAAGGAGAAAAAACCGTCCCTCCGCGCCGCATGGACCTGCTGGAGAAACGCCCCCCTGTCGAGAGTCGAGCCGTCGGGCAGGACGAAATCGGCGGTGGGAATGAACGCCAGGATCTCGTCATCGCTCATGTGCGAGACGAGAAGCCGTCCGGAAGCGGTCCACGGAGCCGGGATTGGCTCGCCGATGTCCGAGCTGATCCGAAATGGCCGCACGCCCTCTTTGATCATCACGACCGTGTATTTGCAGCCGTCCAGCATGCAGAGCTGGGCCGTCTCCCGAGTCAACTCGGCGAGCCGGGCGAGATGGGCCTTGCATTCTCGAGTCAGATCGAACTGCGCTTGCCAGGCTTGGCCGAGAAAATAGAGCTTGCGGCCGAGAAAAACGCGGCCATCGCCGTCCGTGCGCTCCAAGACCCCGAGATTCAGCAGGAGATCGACGAGTTCATAGGCCGTTGACTTCGGCGCGTCGATCCCAATCGCGATCTCGTTCGGCCGGGCAGGTTTGCGTCTTTCGCGGAGAAAATCGAGGATCTCGAAGGCGCGGTCGAGGCCGCGCATGCGCCGCCCGATGGCGACATCCGAAATTTGCTCAGCTGACATAGGCCGAAATCCTGGAATGGCGGCGAAAAATCGCGCTGTGTTCCTGCTTAGCGTGTGCGAGCGGCGGCGTTCAACCGCCTTTTCGTGGGCCGGGGCCGTTCGGGAAGCCAAGGCGGCGGCATGTTGCAAATGCTCAATCTTCCTCTACCGCCTATTGACAAGTCCATATCGATGTCTAGCATCGGGCGTCCGCTATAACGATCTTGTGTCCGCTATAATGGAACGCCAAGGCTCATGGCACTGGCAACCGAGTCTTCGCTGCGCAACAATCGTCTCCGGTCAGACGATGGGGCTATCGCGGCGCTCGGCTTGCGCAGCGCCAGAAGCCATAATCAGGAGGGAACAACCCATGTCGAAGTCATATCTCCGGGGGGCAGCGAGTGCCCTCTGCCTGAGCCTTCTCGCCAGCGCCGGTTTCGTCTCTGAGGCGGACGCCGCCGCAAAATGCATAAAGGGCGACCGCAAGCCCCCCTTCACGCTCGGCTGGGCCAACATCTATTCGGTGCCGACCTGGATGAAGGAGACCGCCGGCACGATCACCGCCGAAGTCGACGAACTGAAGAAGCAGGGCCTCGTCTCCAAGCTCGTGATCACCGATGCGCAGGGCGACGCCAACACGCAGGTCCAGCAAATGCAGTCGATGGTCGACGCCAATGTCGACGCGATCCTGCTCGAGTTCGGGATCGTCGACGGCGCCGGCGCGCGTGGTCGCCGAGGCCTGTGCCAAGGGCATCGCCATCATCAATTTCGACAGCCTCGTCGATACGAACGACGTGACGACCAAGATCAACACGGATTCGGCGCAATGGGGCGCCAGCGCCGCGCAGTGGCTGGTCAACGCGATGGGCGGCAAAGGCAAGATCCTCGTCCTGAACGGACCGGCGGGCGTCTCGGTCAGCGATGACCGTCGCAAGGGCGCAGAGCCCGTGCTCAAGGCGAACCCCGGCGTGACCATCCTCGCCGAGACGAACACCCCCTACAACGTGGCGCCGGCTCAGGAAGCCGTCTCCAACCTGCTCTTCGCCCATCCCGAGATCGACGGCGTTCTGTCGCTCGGCGGCGCGTTATCGGCCGGCTCGGTTCTCGCATTCGACAAGCAGGGTCGTAAGCAAGTGCCGATCACCGGCGAGAACGCGCGTCAGTTCCTTGAGCTGTGGAAGTCGAAAGGGCTCAAGAGCTGGGCGTCCATGCAGCCGAACTGGCTCGGCGCGCTTGCCGCCTATACCGCCGTCCAGGCGCTGAGCGGCAAGGACATTCCGGCCTTCGTCAAGGTGCCGCTGCCGGTGATCGACAACAGCAACCTCGATTCCTATCTCGCGAAGGCTGACAAGTTCCCGGCGGACGGATACATCTATTCGCCCTACGATCAGGCGCTGTTCGATAAGCTCCTGGCCCAGAAATAGCGTCTGACAAAGCGCCATCCGTGACGATGTCCGCCCCGATCATCGCGGCCCGCAACGTGTCGAAATCATTTTTCGGCAACCGCGTGCTGCGCGACGTGTCGATCGAGCTTCGGCCAGGCCGCATTCATGCGCTGCTCGGCGAGAACGGGGCGGGCAAATCGACGCTGATCAACCTGCTGTCGGGCGCGCTGCGTCCCGACGGCGGAAGGCTCGAGATCGACGGCGTCGCCGTCGATCGTTTGACGCCGCCCGGCGCGCGCAACGCCGGGGTTGCCGTCGTGCAGCAGGAATTGAGCCTCACCAGCCAGTTGTCGATCGGCGAAAACATTGGTCTCGGCGCCTATCCTCGCCGCTTCGGCTTCATCGACTACGAGGCGCTGGCGCGGCGCGCGCGCGCCGTATGCGCGATGGTCGGCCTCGATGAAGACATCGCCACGCCGGTCGGAGACTTGCCGCTCGGCCGCCGCCAGATGGTGGAGATCGCCAAGGCGCTCTATCGCGAACCGCGCGCGCTCATTCTCGACGAGCCGACGTCTTCGCTGTCGGCGCACGAAACTCAAACGCTGACGCAGTTGCTCGGTCGGCTGCGCGGACAAGGCGTCGCCATTCTTTATATTTCCCACCGCCTCAACGAGGTGATGGCGTTGTGCGAGCATGTGACGATCTTGAAGGACGGCGCCGTCACCGCCGACCGGGATCTCGCGGGCGTCGGCGCCGACGGTCTGGTGCGACTGATGGTGGGGCGCGATCCGGGCGACCTCTTCCCGCCGTGGGAGCCGAACGCCGAGGGGACACCGATCGTCTCCATCAAAGGGTTTTCCTCAGGGATGGCGCGCGACATCGACATCGATCTGAGGCGCGGCGAGGTTTTCGGGGTCGGCGGCCTCGTCGGACAAGGCCAGGAGGACCTCATCCTCGGCCTTTACGGCGCGCAAACCGCGTCCGCCCGCGAAGCGGAGTTCAACGGCGCCGCGGGCGTGCCCGGCTCCGTAGTGCGGGCGAACGCCTTGGGATTGGCCTATGTCCCCGCCGACCGCAAGCGCGAGGGACTGCACCTCATCCATCCGATCTCCTTCAACATGTTGCTGCCAGGCTTCGCGCGGGCACGCGGTCTAGGCGTCCGTGACGGGGCGAGCGAGGGGGATCTCTCCCGCCGGCTTGCCGACCGCCTGTCGATCAAGGGTGACCTCGCGCGGCAGGTCCAGGCCCTTTCCGGGGGCAACCAGCAAAAGGTCGCGCTTGCGAAATGGATGCCCAACGCGCCTGCGGTATGGCTGCTCAACGACCCGACGCGCGGCGTCGACGTCGAGACCAAACGCGAGATCTACGGGCTGCTGCGCCGCTTCGCGGCCGAAGGCGCCGCGGTGTTGATCTCGAGCTCTGACACGCCTGAACTCGTGCATCTGTGCGACCGTGTCGTCGTGATGCGCGAAGGGCGCATCGCCGCGCGGATCGAACGGGCGGCGCTGAGCGAAGAAGCCATCGTCGCGGCGGCGATGGGCGCCAACCTGCCGGAAAATGTCGCGTGAGCATTGATCTGCATATGTCGCAACAGCCGCTCTACTGGCCGGTTCAACGCCGCCGCAGCCGGGGCCTCTGGCCTCTATTCTGCGTCGTGGCGGCGTTCCTCGCCGCCTACGCGTATCTCTTCCCCGGCCTTCTCAGCATGGGTGGGCTGTCGAAATTCACCCAAAGCTGGTTCCCGCTCGCGCTGGTGTCGATGGCGCAGGCGATTCTGATGCTGACCGGAGGCATCAGCTTGGCGATCGGCGCCACCGTCAGCCTCGGCGCCGTCATCGCGGCGACCACCATGGCGGGGCCGCTCGGCGCGCCCGGCGCCATGGCGCTCGTCGCCGCAGCAGGGCTTGGCATCGGCGCGGTTTGCGGGCTCATCGTCGTTCGCCTGCGGCTGCCCGCGATCATCGTCACGCTTGCCGGCTCTTTCATCATCGGCGGCGCCGCGCTGGTCATCTTGCCTCGGCCCGGCGGGCAAATCCCTGCATGGTTCTCGGACCTCCTGGCCGGCGACGCTCCTGTCGCGGCGTTGCTCCTGGCGCTGACCGCCGTCGCGTGGAAGTTCTATCTCGCGACGCCGCTCGGCCTCAGTCTCTATGCAGCGGGCGAGAATCCGGTGGCGGCCTATCGCTCCGGAGTCCCGGTCGACGCGGCCCGCATCGCCGCCTATGCGATCAGTGGGCTCCTCTCGACTGCGGCTGGACTCTATGTGGCGGCGCAGACCGGTTCGGGCGATCCGGTGATCGGGCAGGCCTTCACGCTCAACTCGATCGCCGCCGCCGTGCTGGGCGGGGTCGGTTTCCTTGGCGGCCGCGGGACGATGCGCGGCGCGCTCGCCGGCAGCCTGCTGCTCAGCCTGATGATCAACGTCATGTTCTTTCTCGGCCTTCCCCCAGTCGCCCAATATGTCGCGCAGGGCCTCATCATCATCGGCGCCGTCGCGTTGCCGCAGATCAACGCACGCGGGAGACACGCATGAGCGACGCCGTCGCAACGTCGCCACTGGCCCGTCGTGCGATCTCCGTGCTGCGCAGCGGACCATTCCTCACGGTTCTCATCGTCGTGGCGGTCTGGATCGTGGCCGGCCTCACCTTGGTGGGATTCGGCTCCTACGGACACCTCCGCTACATCTTGGAACTGGCGGCCGTGATCGGATTGGTCGCGGCCGGACAAACCCTCGTCATCATCGGCGGCGGCATCGACCTTTCGGTCGGCGCCATCCTCACCGTCACCGCGGTGGGCGTGCCATTGCTGGCGTGGGATACGGACACGACCGGCGCGATCGCCGTCGTCGCGATGCTTGCGGCCGCCGCCGGCATCGGCTTTCTCAATGGTCTGGGGATCGCGCTTCTGCGCGTGCATCCAATGATCATGACGCTCGCCATGGCGACCTTCCTTCAGGGTGTGTTGATCATCGTCGCGGGCGGCAGCGCGGTGTCCATGCACAATCCCATGGTGGCGTGGCTCGGCGACGCTCGTCCTTTCGGCGTCCCGGCCGGCATCCTTCTGTGGGTCGTCGTCTCGGCGGCGACGCTCTTCGTGTTGCATAGGACACCCTTCGGCGCGCGTGTCTTCGCGATCGGGGCCAATCCGCTTGCGACCTCGCTCTCCGGCGTGGACGTCAACGCGACGACGATGGCGATCTATGCGGCCAGCGGACTGACCGCGGGCTTTGCGGGCGTGCTGATGCTCGGTATGAACGGTCAGGGTTATGTCGGCATCGGCGACCCCTACGTGCTCTCCTCGATCGCCGCTGTCGTACTGGGGGGAACCTCGATCCTGGGAGGGTCGGGAACCTACGCGGGCTCGATTCCGGGCTCGGCGCTGCTGGTGACGATCACGGCCTTGATCACCGTCGTCAACGCTTCAGCCGGCTGGCGAAGCATCCTCTTTGGATCGCTGATCCTCGGGCTCCTTCTCCTCTCCGGCCGGGAGGCGAAGAGCCGATGAGACCCAAGTCCCTGAAGGCACCCAGCCCTCTCGCCAACCGATGCAGTGAAGGAAACGAAATGATCGAACGCTTTCAGAAGAGCCCACGAATGTCGCAGGCCGTCGCGGGCGCGAAGACGATCCATATCGCCGGTCAGGTCGCGACCGATCGCAAGGCTGGCATCGAGGAGCAGACGCGGCAGGTGCTCGCGAAGGTCGACGCGTTGCTCGCGGAGGCCGGTGGAAGGAAATCCGACCTGCTCGCCGTCAATATCTTTCTCCCGCATATCTCCGATTTCGAGGCGATGAACCGGGTCTACGACGCATGGGTCGATCCCGTCAGTCCGCCCGCGCGCGCCTGCGTCGAAGCGCGGCTCGCCGATCCCGACCTCCGCATCGAGGTCACCGCCGTCGCCGAGCGCTGAGCGGGGCGGACCGAGGATTCTGCCTGAGGACCCGCCTGACTTCGACGTTTGACTTGTTCAGGTGGGTGTCGAGCCCGGTTAATATTCGGAGCCGAAGCACACCAGAATCGCAACTCTGCCTTGATCCTTCTGTAACTTCATGCCGACTTGAGCCGCCTCGACATGTCGTTGAGGGATCAAAGATGAATATGGCGCAGTTCGCGGCCGTTCTTGCCCCAACATGGGTGTTCGCCACCTCGGCCAGCGCCCAGGCGCCGGCCGCCATAGTCGAGGATGTCTCTGGCAACCCTCCTGGCATCGGCTTCATGGACTATGTCGAGGCCGGCAGGATTATCCGGCTCGCGCCTGGCAACTCCATCGTGCTCAGCTATTTGAAATCGTGCATTCGGGAGGTCATCAGAAGCGGCGTCATCACTGTCGGCGTGGACCAAAGCGAGGTGCAGGACGCAAAGCTCGAACGTGGCAAGGTCGACTGCGACGCGGGCAAGATGCTAGCGGCGCCACGCCAAGCGAATGATATCGCGGGCTGGGTGTCCAAAGATCTGCAGCTGGAGCCGATGCAAGCGACGCCCGTTCCAGAATTCACGCTCTATGGATTATCCCCCATCTTTGAAGTGAGCGGCGATGGCACTCTCGCCGTGCAGCGCCTCGACCGAGCGGACAACCGCATCGTGCTGACGATTTTCCGGAAGCAATTGGTGCGAGAGGCGTTTCTCGATTTTTCAGCAGTTGGCCTGTCTCTCGCCGCTGGCGGCATTTACGTTGCGGCGTGGGGCGATCATCGGGTTGTCTTCAAGATCGATCCCGGCGCCCGCGCCGGCCGAACGCCGATCATCGGGCGGTGGTTGAGGCTCGAGCCGACAAACTGACCTCGGAGCCGAGGGAGCGCTGATGGCGCGCATAAGGTGGGATGCGCTGGCGTTTGCGGCGATCGCCTTGCTCGCCAGCGCCGTCGTCGCCTCAAGTCCGTTTGAGTTCCTGCACGGGCTCTCGCTCGATGCTTTGACGGCGCTTCGCTGGCGCGCGTTTGGAAACAATCACGAACCGGCTGCTTCACCGACAGTGGTGGTTGCGTTCGACGAGGACAGTTACCGGCAAGCCCCCTTCCGGGGAACGCCGACCGTTGCTTGGACGCGCGAAATCGGGCGGGTCATCACGGCGGTCGTCGACGGGGGCGCTTCGGTGGTCGGATTTGACGTCATCTTCCCCGCTTCCATCGAAGAATCCGAGATCCCCTTTGGCGACGAGACGCTGGGTTCGCACAATCGTGGCTTCGACCGAGATTTCCTCCGCGCTCTCGCGGTTTCCGCGCGCGCGGGCAAGATCGTGCTGGCGGAGGTCCAACGCGGCGTCGATACGATTTTGCCGGCGCCGGGGCAGCGGGTGGCGGTCGGCCAGCAACGCAACATCCGCGCCATCAACGTATACACCGACTCCGATGACGTCGTGCGGCGCGTGCCGCTGACTCTCATGACCGACGACAAGGCGGCGCCTGGTATGGCGCTGGAACTCGCGTCGCGCGCGCTTGGCGCGGCGCCCGAAATCAATGCCAGCCAAAGTGTGAGTCTCGGCGGATACCGCATTCCGGTCGGTGCGCCGAACGCTATGACGCTCAATTTCGACGGCGGCTCCGACGACATCCCGACATACTCACTCGCCGATCTGCGCGCATGTTTGGAGAGTGGCAACACAGAGTTTTTCCGTCGCAATTTTCAGGGAAAGGTTGTGCTGTTCGGGTCGACGCTCGATTTTCAAGACCGCAAGATGACGTCGAAACGATTTGCCACCGCGCCGAGCGAGCAAAAGACCGAACGCTGCGCCGCGCCGGCGACGAAAATGGAGTCGATCGCACGCGGTTCGACCGATGGCGTGTACATTCAAGCGACGGCGATCAACAATTTGCTGCGCCATGAAGCCGTCTCGGAACTTTCCCCTGTCCAAAGCTGGCTCGCCGTCGCCGGAGGAAGCGCGCTTGCAGCGGTGAGCGCCTCGGCGTTGACGGCTCCCGCTGCGGCTCTTTCTTTGCTGGCCGTGAGCGCAGCCTGGATAACGGGAGCCACGGCGGCATTCACCAAGGCGCTGGCTCTTCCCCTATTCGAGCCGATTGTTGCGGGGTGCATCACGCTCGTCGCGGCGACCGGCTTTCGACTCTTCGTCGTCGACAAGAATTGGCGTTTCCTTCGCCGGGCGTTTGCACTTTATCTCGCCCCGGCGGTTATCGAGCGAATGGTCGCATCGGGCAGGCCTCCAGCGCTCGGCGGCGAAATGCGCGAGATCACGGTGTTTTTTTCGGATGTCGTCGGTTTCTCTTCGTTGTCGGAGGCGATCGAAGCAACTGAACTGGTCGCCATCATGAATCGTTATTTCTCGGCGATGACCGACGCTATCGAAGAGCATGGCGGTTTCGTCGACAAGTATATTGGCGACGCGATCGTGGCGGTGTTCGGCGCGCCGATCGAAGGAACGAATCACGCCGAGGAGGCCGTCAGGGCCGCATTAGGCTGCCATGAAGCGCTGAGAAAGCTGAATAAGGCCGCAGCCGCTTCCCATGGCGCTATTCTCGCGCATCGCGTCGGTCTGAATTCCGGGCCGGCGCTTGTCGGCAACATCGGCTCCCGACGCAGATTCAATTACACAGTCATGGGGAACTCGGTGAATCTCGCTTCGAGGCTCGAACGAGCCAATGAGCATTTCGGCACGTCGATTCTGGTCTCCGAAACGACGGTGGATTTGACCGGTGCGTTGTTCGTTTGGCGAGAAATCGATGCAATTCGCGTCAAGGGGCGTAAGACGCCCGTCCGAATATACGAACCACTCGGGCTAGCCGCTCATCTCGATCCCGAGCAAGTCTCGACCATGGAATGCTACGCCCAGGGGCTCGCACTCTGGCGAGCGCGCGATTTTGCCGGCGCCGCCGACTCTTTCGCCCGATGGGCCGAGAGTGACCCGCCGTCCGCCCAATTCATGGAACGCGCGAAGAGATTGTCGCGCCATCCGCCTGGCGAGAATTGGGATCCGATCAGAATGCTCGATGAAAAGTAGAAATTTATTTCGCCGTCATTGCGAGCGAAGCGACGCAATCCAATGGCGCCAACGATGCAAGCGGAGGAATGGATTGCTTCGTCGCTACGCTCCTCCCGCAATGACGATCCAACACAGCTACGCCAATGGCGGAATTCCGTCAATCGTCGACGCTCTCAAGCAACCGAGCGACTTGGGCCTTGAGACTGTCGCACTTCAGATCGCGCGCGAAGCGTTCCGCGGAGGCGCGGTGGGGATTGGCGCGAAGGCGGGCGAGCTCCTCGGCCTCCTGCTTGCAAAGCTGAGCGCTGTCGACTGGATTGGCCGCAGCCGGCTTCGGCGGGATTGCCGGTTCGCTTGGAGGCGGCGCTGCGTTCGAGATGCGCTCGGCAGCGGGAGCGGGCGCCGACGATGGCGCGATCGGATTCATGCCCAGACTTTCGATTAGCCGCTGAACCTGAGGACGCAGGTCCTCGCAGACAAGCGCGCGCTCCAATTGGACGATCTGGCTCGCGTCGGGCTTGGCGCGCAGCCGTGCCAACATGCCTTCCTCTCGACTGCAAGCCTGGTCTCGGCTCTCTGCGGGCGACTGCAGGGATTGCTGCGCCGGTGTGAGCGGCGGCTCGGACGGCAAGGCGGCGAGCGGCTCGATACCCAGACTTTCCATCAGACGCTTGACCTGCGGGCGAAGACTCTCGCAGCCGAGTCCCCGCGCAAGTTGCGTCACTTGCTCGAGTGACGGATTGCTTCGCAGTTGGGCAAGCCGCGCCGCATCCCGCTTGCATTCTTGATCTGGTTTCGGCGCGACATTAGGGTCCAGCGCGGCTTCCAGTCGAGATGCATCATCCCCTGACTGCTGCGGCGCCTGCTGATATCGCCCGCTGGTTTCCGTGCCGGTCGAGGCGACGAAAGCGTCGGATTTCGGGAGGTTGGCTATAGGCAGCTTTTCAAGCTGCGCACGCGCGAGTTCGGCATAGTATCCGGAATCGTGCGCGCCAAGAAACGCTCTCCAAGCCTCCGGCGTCCCAACCCGCTCGGCCTTCTCATAGTCGGACGCGGCGGAAATGTTCGGGTCGTTGACGATCGACGCATTCGCGACGGGCGCGACGGCTAGCGAAACCGCCGGAACCAACGGAACATCGCCGCCGCCGAGCGAACCGTAGACGAACGGTTCTTGCCGATTGCCTGTGCTCGCCATGACGTCGTCACGCACTTTCCCCAGCGCAATTCTTATGTCCAGCCCAGGTTGAGCAATGTATTTTACGAGGGCCGCAGTGAACGGACTGTTGGGTCCGGTTCCATCATAGGAAAGCGAGCCCGCCTTCGCGGCGTAGGCGATCAAGGTATTGCCGCTGGTTGGCGAAACTCCGATCAGTCGGCTGGCGACTGAACGCGTCTGAGGCAGGCGGCCTTGGGCGCGCAGGAACGGATTGTCGCGGCACGCGTCGAGAATAATCAGCCTCAGCTTCTTGGCGGGCTCGGTCGCCAGCAAAATGCGATCGAGAGAAACAGCCTCGTCGTCGGCGTCCCACACCTTCGCCAATTTCGCATCGATCGGAATCAGATAGTTGACGCCTTCGACCTCCATCCCATGGCCAGAGTAGTAGACCACCGCCACATCGGCGTCGGAGGCTGTATCGAGGAAGTCCCGAACCGCGCGCTTGAACTCCACGACGCCGACGTCGCGCCGGGCGTCGACCACATCGAAACCCGCTGCTGTCAGCAGCGCCGCGACCGCGCTCGCATCGTTGATCGTGGAGTTCAGCCGGTCCGCATGCTCATAGTTGGCGTTGCCGACAACCAGCGCGACTCGCCGTTCTGCGAAAGCGGCGCTCGCCGACATTGCTATCACAACCGCCCAGACTAAAGGGGTCGCGTAACGAATATAACGAAGAAGCGCACTCATACGCCCCCTCCGGGAAGGAGCCGCGTACTCCAACAACCGCTTGGTTGTAGAGTCTAGACCCTCGCTGTCCGCAAGGTCAACTTCGCCGACACGCGGCCGCCACAAGTTGGGCCGGCGTGTCGCGCTCCCTCAGATGCAGGCCGCGGCTGCCGCTGGCGGCCGTCAGACGACGCACCTTTCAGTTCAAATCGCGCGCCACGCGAAATCCATTGGCGTAGTAGCGGACATCTTCGTCGTAGCGGAATCTGGCGGCGGATCGCAAATGGCTGGCCGTGTCCGCGAAGGATCCCCCGCGCAGCACGCGGAGCGTGCAATCGCCGCTGTTCCAGGCGGACCCATCGTTTGGGGCGCCCCGATAGGAACCATTCCAGCAATCCTGCACCCATTCCGCGGCGTTGCCAGCGGTATCGTAAAGTCCAAACGCGTTGGGTCGAAACGAGCCCGTGGGCGCTGTTTGTTTCGACGGCTTACCCCCACAATCCGCGCAATTCGCGTGGCCGGTTCCGATTTGTGGGCCCCACCAAAAGGCGGAAGTGGTGCCGGCGCGAGCGGCGTATTCCCACTCCGCCTCGCTTGCGAGCCGGTAGGCTTGGCCGGTCGTCTGCGAAAGCCAGGTCGTAAATTCCTTCGCATCGTCCCAACTCACACCGATCACCGGCCTGTCGCCGCGTCCCCAGCCTTGGTCCGGAGGACTGAATTTACAGGCGCCGGCGGCCACGCAGCGGTCCCATTCGGCAAAAGTCACCTTGCGTCGACCGATCGCGAACGCCTTCCGGATGACGACGTGGTGGATTGGGGCCTCGGATGGCTTGTCAGTCGACCCCATGTCGAACTCGCCGGGCGGGACGACGACGAGTTCTTCGCAATCCGGGCAATCGCGAAATATCTCTCCGGGCTCGTGGGCTGCGGGCGTCTGCGCGAACGCCGAAGATCCCATCGCCCACAGGCCGAGTAAGATTAAGCAAATTGTCGGTCGGCGGCTCACGTCAATGCTCGAACTCGAGGTTTGTTTAAGGCAATTTCATTAGCTCCGCCCGATTGATCGCGACGACGAACCGCCGAGTTGTCGTCGCTTTCCTGGAAAGCTCCGCGGAACATCGCGAACGAATCGGCTCCGGATTTACTTCTCAAGATTCGCTCCGCCAACCAGTCAAAACCGTCTTTACATTTTGCTGGGGAAGGCTATCGTTTCTCAACATGAGCAGCAAGGGCGGATGAATCCTACAATGCGTAAAATTCATCGCCCTGCGCAGTTCGAACAACACCGCTTTACCTGCCGGACTCGGCGTCGGGCGTCGGGTCTGCAAGGCCTGGGATAGCTTGGGAGGCGCCGATGAGGATGGTTGCCTTGGCGATTCTTGCCTTGCTGGCGGGAGTTGCGACGAGCAGCAACTCGTGGGGCCAGTCTACTGCGGGCGGCGGGCCGACCGCCTCGCCTCCTGGCGCTAAAGAGTACTTCATCGATCTCAAAGACGGCGCGGTCATCGGTCCCACGACGACGGTTCATTTCGGGCTGTTCGGCATGGGCATTGCGCCCGCCGGCACAGCCAAAACGAATACGGGTCATCATCATCTCCTGATCGACGCCGAACTGCCTCCACTCGACCAGCCCATTCCGAACGATGAAAATCACCTGCATTTCGGAGCCGGACAGACGGAGGCCGAACTGACGCTGCCTCCCGGCCCGCACACGCTTCAACTCCTCCTGGGCGACGCCAATCACATTCCCCATTCGCCGCCGGTGATGTCCGAGCGCATTCACGTCACAGTCGCCCAATCGCCCAGCGCGGCGGCCGAGCAACCTAAGCCGGAAGCCGGTCGGCATACATCGCCGCGGGGCGCCAAAGTCTACATCATCTCTCCCGCCAACGGCGCATACGTCCCGCTCACCGTCACCGTTGAGTTTGGCCTCGCGAACATGGGCGTTGCGCCCGCCGGTGTCGAGAAAGCCAATACCGGTCACCATCATCTTCTAATCGATACCGCTCTGCCCCCACTCGATCGACCTATACCGAGCGACGAGAATCATCTCCATTTCGGCGCTGGCCAGACTGAGGCGACAGTCACGCTCACGCGGGGGCGGCACACGCTCCAATTGTTGCTTGGCGACGCCAATCACGTGCCGCATGTCCCTCCAGTTTACTCTGCTCCTGTCACTGTTTTTGCGGGAATGGCTCCCCCGGTCCGCCCGAAAATTCATCGCCAACTTCGCAATCATAAATTGCTTAAGTCCTAGATTGTGAAGCGGCAGACGTTTGCTGTGCGGAACTGTCGACGGCAGGTCGCCGCCACAGCGGACATTCCTCAAATCGCCCCGCCGCCGGCTAGAACCGGCGGCTGGCGAGGACACGGATGTAACGACGGTCGCGAGGCGCCTGCGGCCAACCGCGCGTTCAAGCGCGAGGCCTGCAGCCCAGCATGGCGCGGGCAGGGTAGGCGTGGTGGGAACCGGTCAGCGTCGCCAGTTGGCCGGCAAGCTCGGCAAATCTCCGGTCACCTCGACTTGGGCGACATCGTTCGCGAGGCTCAGCGCCTTCTCGCAAAACCTCAGATCGAGGAGCCGACCATCGTCGGTGAGGAGTTGAACGCCACGCCGGCCGAAGACGGTCTCGAGCTCAACGGGCCGCAGGCTGATCTCCCCCGAGCTCGTCACCACGCCCGTCGGTCTCATGAAACCATCGAACTCGTAGGATGCGCGAGCGACCGTCTTACCGTCGCAAGTCAAAAGGCCGCTGCCGACAATTCGACCGAGGTAACGCATGCTCGAACTCACCTGCATAGCGACTCGACTTGTGCGCCGCGGCGATCAGCTTCGAGCGCCACCGCGACTTCGTCGAGATTGACGACGAACACCTGATTTGCACCGCCGACAACGAGGCAGTAGCTCCCTGTCGACAAGCGCCCACCGACCGGCGACAAAACAAACGGGCGGCCAGATGCCAGCGAAGTCTCCGGGCTCCACGGCCCCATCGCCTAGCCCTTACGTTTTGGCCCGCTTGTGGGAATAGACGCGCCCTTCACGGGGAAAGGCGAGGCCGGCGTCGCAACAGACGGCTTGGCCGCTTTCGGCTTCCGGACTTCCCGATTGCCGCGTCGTTGTTCCTTGGCCATTTTCTCTCCTTCGACGAGTCGCGATCGAAAATCGAATGCGGCCCGTGCTAAATATATGGATGTGCAACCACAGCAATACAAGATTACGCCGTCGAACTTAAACAGCCTGATCGACAATCGTTCGAGAATTGGCCGCCAAAACATTCCACATATCTGGCGCGACCCCCTTCAGATGGATCGCCGGGATGCAGGCAGACCAGCGGGGAGGTCAGCCTCAATGCCGCGTTCATGGCGAACACGGCGGCGGCGCAGCTTATCCATCACGAGATACATGGCCGGTGTCGTGTAGAGCGTGAAGAGCTGCGACACCAGAAGACCTCCGACCACCGCGACGCCCATGGGTTGGCGAAGCTCATAGCCGGGGCCGACGCCGATAGCGAGCGGCGCCGCGCTCAGCACGGAAACCGCCATCGTCATGGTGATCGGACGAACGCGCTGCCGGGCGGCGAGACGTATCGCCTCGACCGGCGCGAGCCCCTGGCGGCGTTCAGCCTCCAGGGCGAAATCGACCATCATGATCGCATTCTTCATGACCATGCCAACCACCAGGATGCAAGCGATCGACGACATCAGCGTGAATTGCATTCCCGCCAGCCAAACGGCGAGCAGCGCGCCAAACATCGTTGGCGGCAGGATCGACAGAATGGTGAGCGGATGAACATAGCTCTCGTACAGCATCCCCAACACGATGTAGATGGCGATGAGCGCGGCGATGGCGAGAAAGAATTGCTTGGCGCCCGATTTCGCCGCTTCTGCGGCCTCGCCGCGGAACTCTGTTTTCACCTCGTCTGAAATTCGGGCGTCGGTCTCCGCCTTGCTGATCGCCTCGATCGCCTGAGCGATCGACGCTCCGGGCTTCGTATCGAACGAAATCGTGGCGGAGGGAAACTGCGCGCTGTGGCGAATCCACATGTTGGCGTGGGCGCGCGTCGGACGCGTGAGCGCCGCGAGCGGCACTTGGCCGCCCGCGCTGCCGGGCACGTAGAGCTGATGGAATACGGATGGATCGGTCTGGGCGGCCGGATCGACCTCCATGATCACGCGAGAATAGTTGGTGGGAAGGTAGAGCGTGTTGATCTGCCGCTGCCCGAATGCGTCATCGAGCGTATTGTCGATCGCGATCGGCGTCACTCCAAACGCCGCCGCGCGCGCCCTGTCGATGGTGAGGCCGGCGTCCAGGCCAGAGGTTTCCCAATTGGGGACGACATCGGTGACTTCCGGCAGATCGCGGACGCGCCGGTACATCTCGCGGGCGGCCGTCAGCACCTGCTCGTCGCTGACGCCCCACATCGTGAACTGGTAGCGCGAGCCGCCGGATTGAACGCCGAGGTTGAGATCCTGCACCGGCACGAGGTAGCAGCGGATGTCCTCGATCTTCGCCAGGCTATGGCGCAGGCGGTCGATGATCTCCTCGATCGTCAGCTTCCGTTCGCCGGGCGGTTTCATCGCCACGATCATCTCACCATTGCTCAGCGCGCCGCCGTTGCCTTCGCCGATCCACGAAATGAGACCGGAGACCGCAGGTTCTAACAGAATCTTGTCGATCACCGTCCGTTGCCGGTCTTCCATGGCGGCGAAGGAGATGTTCGGACTGGCGATGGTGCGGACATAAAGGATGCCGGTGTCTTGCGTCGGCATGAAGCCCTTGGGCAGGACGAAATAGAGCCAGACGCTGGCGGCGGCGACCGCCAACGTCGCGATGAGCACGACAGCGCGGTGGCGCAACGCCAAGTCGAGCGTACGATCATAGGCGCGCGCGAAGGCGCGAGAGCCGGAGCTCGCGCGACGACGACCCTGAGGGCCGAGAAGGCGAGCGCAGGCCATGGGGGTGAGCGTCAGCGCAACGAATGCCGACGCCGTGACGGCGGCGACCAGCGTTACGCCGAATTCACGGAAGTAGCGGCCGACCACGTCAGCCATGAAGAGCAACGGAATCAGCGCCGAGGTCAGCGCCGCGGTGATCGACACAATGGTGAAGCTCATCTGGCGGGTCCCCGCCAGAGCCGCCTGCATCGCCGTTTCGCCGCCTTCCATGCGACGCGTGACGTTCTCGATCATGATCACGGCGTCGTCGACCACGAAGCCGACCGCAATGGTCAGCGCCGTGAGCGTCAAGTTATCGAGACTGTAGCCATTCGCCTGCATCACGGCGAGCGTCGCCGCCAGCGCGACCGGAATCGTCATTGCCGGAATCGCCGCCGCCCGCCAGCTCTTGAGAAACAGCGCGATGACGATGACGACAAGCGCGATGGCGATCGCGATCGTCCGCTGGACTTCGACGATCGAGGCGCGGATCAGCATCGTTCGGTCGTAGACGGTGCGCACTTTGACCGACGGCGGCAGCCAGCGTTCGACCTGCGGCAGCATGCGCTTCACCGCGTCCACGGTCTCGACCACGTTGGCGTCGGGTTGCTTGGCGACGTAGACAACAACGCCGCGGCCCGCGTCGAACCAGCCGTCGAGCTTGTCGTTGATCACGCTATCGGTCACGGCGGCGACATCGCCGAGATGCACCGGCGCGCCGTTGCGCCACGCGACAACCACGCTCCGGTAGTCGGCGGCGTGCAGAAGCTGGTCGTTGGCCGTTATCGTAAGTTGTTGGTCACCAAGCTCGATGGCGCCCTTGGGAAGATTTTGCGAGGCTTCGAGAAGCGCCGTGCGGATCGTCTCGAGCGACAAATTCATGTTTGCGGTGCGCCCGGGTGACACCTGCACGCGCACCGCGCTCCGCTCCGCGCCGCTGATCTCGACCCGCGCCACGCCGGGAAGTTGCGACAGCTTGGGCGCCAGCACGCTGTCGGCATAGCCATAGATCTCGCCGGGTGGGATGACTTCGGACGTCAAGGCGAGAGCAATGACATACGCAGCCGACGGGTTGGCCTTGTAGTACCAGGGCGGCCATCCAAAGGCCTTCGGAAGATAGGGCCCGGCCGCATTGATCGCAGCTTGCACCGCGCCGGCCGCATCATCGATATCCTTCGAGAGATCGAACTGGATGATGATCTGGGTGGCGCCCGTGCCGCTGTAGGATGTCATTTCGATGATGCCGGGGATGGTCGCGAGTTGGCGTTCGAGCGGCTGCGCCAATGCCGTGGCGACGGTCGCGGGGTTCGCGCCCGGCAGCGGCGCTCCGACAACGATAGTAGGCCGGTCGACCGCCGGCAGCGAGGCGATCGGCAGCCTGACATAGGCGACCACGCCGAGCAGCACGATGCCGACCATCAGCAACGTCGTCGCCACGGGGCGATTGATGAAGAAGGCGGCCGGACTCATTGTGCGGCCGCCTTGGAAACGCGAGCGCGCGGCAGACGGCGCTGCAAGGAAGAGAAGGCGAGATAGATGACAGGCGTCGTGTAAAGCGTGAGCACCTGGGAAAAGAGCAGTCCGCCGACGATTGCGACGCCGAGCGGGCGGCGCAGCTCTGAGCCGGTTCCTGCGCCAAGCGCCAGAGGCAGAGCGCCTAGGAGCGCCGCCATGGTCGTCATCATGATTGGGCGAAAGCGCAGGATGCAGGCCTGGCGGATCGCATCGAACGGCGGCAGCGCTTCATGGCGCTCGGCGTCGAGCGCGAAGTCCACCATCATGATCGCGTTCTTCTTGACGATGCCGATCAGCAGGACGATCGCGATCAGCGAGATCAGGTCGAGCGCCTCATGCTGCGAGATCAACGCCAGCAGTGCGCCGATGCCAGCCGAGGGCAAGGTCGACAGAATCGTGATCGGATGGATGAAGCTCTCGTAGAGCATGCCGAGCACGATATAGACGGTGACGATCGCCGCGAGGAGCAGCCATAGCTCGTTGCTGAGCGAGGCGCTGAACTCCGCAGCGGCGCCGGCGAGATTGGTCGTCACCGAGTTCGGGCATTTCAATCTGTCGCTCCGCGGCGTGGAGCGCGTCGACCGCCTCGCCGAGCGAGGCGCCCGGCGCGAGATTGAAGGAGATGGTGGTCGCCGGAAACAGGCCCTGATGCGTGATGGTGAGCGGCGTCGTCCGCTTCTCAATTCTTGCGAAGGCCGAAAGCGGCACGGCCGGGGATGGCGCCGTGAATGCCGCGCCGAGGCCCGCCGACCCGTCGGCGCTATTGGTTTCCTGCGCCGCGGCCTGTGTGACGTAAATTTTTTCGAGAATGTCCGGATCGGCGCGAAACGCCGGATCCACCTCCAAAATTACATGATACTGCGTCAGGGTCGCAAAGACGGTCGCGATCTGACGTTGGCCGAAGGCGTCGTAGAGCGTCTGATCGACCGCATCCATCGTCACCCCGTAGCGAGCAGCGGCCTGACGATCGATCGCAATCGCCATTCGCATGCCCTCGTCCTGGCGATCGCTGACGACGTCGGCAAATTCGGCGCGCTGGCGCAGGGCCTGGAGCAGCCGATCGCTCCAGGTGCGCAATTCGGCTTCGTCGAGGTCCTGCAGCACATACTGGTATTGGGTGCGGCTCGCCCGCGTTTCGATCTGCAAATCCTGCGCCGGCTGCAAGTAGAGTTTGATGCCCTCCACGTCGCGTACGGCTCGGCTGAGCCGTCGCATGATTTCGGGGAGCTTGACGGCGCGGGTCTCCGGCGAACCGATATCGATGTAAAGCCGGCCGCTGTTCAGCGTCGGATTGACCGTGCCGGCTCCGACGAAACTGTCGACGCCGCGCACCGCCGGGTCGCGCGCGACGATGTCGGCGATCGCCTGCTGGCGAGCCGCCATGGCGGGGAAGGAGATGTCTTGCGCGGCGTCGGTCACGCCGATCAAGAGGCCTGTATCCTGCATCGGCAGGAAGCCTTTCGGAATGACGATATAGAGCCAGGCCGTCGCGACCACCGTTGCGATCGTGAAGCAGAGCGTCGCCAGGCGATGTCTCAGAACGAAGTCGAGCCCGATGACATAGAACCGGCAGAGTGCGTCGAACTCGCGTTCGCTCCAGGCAAACACCACGCCGGGGCGGCGCCCCGGACGCTCCTGCTCGAGCAGTTGCGCGCACATCATCGGCGTCAGCGTGAGCGAGACGGCGCAGGAAATGATCACGGCGGTCGAGAGCGTCACCGCGAATTCGCGAAACAGCCGGCCGACAACGCCGCCCATCAGCAACAGCGGAATGAACACCGCGGTCAACGAGGCCGTGAGCGAGACCACCGTGAAGCCGATCTGGCGCGCCCCCTTGAGCGCGGCGCTCAGCGGAGGCTCGCCGGCTTCGATGTAGCGCACGATGTTCTCGATCATGACGATGGCGTCGTCCACCACGAAACCCGACGCGATGGTCAGAGCCATCAATGTCAGGTTGTTCAGGCTGAAGCCGAACAACGCCATGACGCCGAAGGTGGCGATGAGCGACACCGGCAAGGTCACGCCCGGGATGACGGTCGCCCACATCTTGCGAAGAAACAGGAAGATCACGAGGATGACGAGCGCGCCTGTCAGCACCAAGGTGAACTGCACATCCGCGATGGCGGCCCGGATGGTTACCGTGCGATCGGTCACGACGGCGATCTTGAGCGAGGGCGGAAGCAATGTCCGTAGCTTCGGCAGCAGGGCGTTGACGGCGTCGACGACCTGGATCGTGTTGGCGCCGGGTTGTCGCTGAATGTCCAGCAACACGGCGGCGTTGCCTTGATACCAGGCGGCTTGATCGGCGTCCTCGACATCGTCGGCGGCGGCGCCGATGTCGCGCAGCAGCACCGACGCCCCATTGCGATAAGCGATCACCGCGTCGCGATAAGTCCGCGCTTCGAACAACTGGTCGTTGGCGTCGACCTGGAAGGCCTGCCGCGGACCGTCGAGGGCTCCCTTGGGCTGATCCGAAGTCGTAGCGGCGATGCCGCGCCGCACGTCCTCCAGGGACAGACCGAGGCCGGCGATCTTGGTCGGATTGACCCTCAGACGCACCGCCCGGGTCAAGCCGCCCTCGATCGTCACGGCGCCGACGCCCGATATCTGCGATAACTTCTGGACCACCACCGTTTGCGCGTAATCGCTGACTTCGTGCAGCGGAAGAGAGTCCGCCGTGAGGGCGAGGATCAGAACCGGGGGAGCCGCGGGGCTCACCTCGCGATAGACCGGCGGGCTGGGCAGCAGCCCCACCGGAATCCAGCCGGACGCTGCGTTGATCGCTTCCTGAACGTCCTCGGCCGCGGAATCGATGCGACGCGACAGGTCGAATTGCAGCGTGATCTGGCTGATCCCGTATGCGCTGGTCGAACTCATCGACTGCAAGCCGGAAATCGTGCCGAAGTACCGCTCGAGCGGGGCGGTTATCGAGGTCTCGACGACATCGGGGGAGGCGCCAGGGTAGGGAGTCACGACCTCTAGGGTCGGAAAATCGACGCTCGGCAAGGCCGCGACGGGGAGTTCACGATAGCCGAGCAGCCCGAGCAAGACGACGCCGATGATGAGCAGCGTGGTGGCGATCGGGCGCTGTATGAAGGGTCCCGACATTCCTTATCCGCCCGCGTTGGCGTTCTTCTCGGCAATGGTTTCGATCTCGACCTTGGAGCCGTTCTCCAGGCGGTAATGGCCGCTGGTCACGACGCGTTGGCCCTTCGATAAGTGGCCCTCGACCAGCACGCGTCCGTTCTCCGTCTGAATCGCGGTGACGCTGACGCTCGTCACGGTATTGTCCGACTTCACCACCCAGACGAGATCGCCGCGCGGCCCGTGGCGCAGGGCGGTCGCCGGGATGGTCAAGCCCGACGGTCGCGTATCGACGGTTATGCGGCCGTTGACGAAGTTGCCGGGCCACAGCTTGAAATCGGCGTTCGGGAAGCTCGCCCTCAATTTGATCGTGCCGGTCGACTGATCGACTTGGTTGTCCACGACGTCGATCGTGCCGCGATCGAGTACAGTGTGGTCGTCTTGTTCGAGCGCGGCGACCGGCATGGCGACATGGCCTGGCGTGAGCTTGGTCTTCTCCAGAGCCGCGGCGGCCAGCGTGAAGATGACCGAGATCGGCTGCAATTGCGTGATGACGACAATCGGCTTGGAATCGCTGGCGTGCAGGAAATTGCCTTGATCGATTTGCCGGATGCCGACGCGTCCGCTGATCGGCGCCCGTATCGTCGCGTAATCGAGCTGCGTACGGGCGTAATCGATCTGCGCTTGGTCATTCATCGTCTGGGCGCGGTATTGATCCACCAGGGCGTGTTGCTGGTCGACCTGTTGCTGGGTGGCGAAGTTCTTGACGACGAGCGTGTCGTAGCGCTGCATGTCGAGCAGCGCGCCGGCGAGCAGCGCCTTGTCTTTTTGCAACGTCGCGAGCTGTTGGTCGAGCAAGGCCTGAAACGGACGCTGGTCAATGATGACGATCGGCTCGCCTTGCGTCATGTCCTGCCCTTCCGCGAAGAGCACTTGCGCGATCTGGCCGTCGACCCGGCTCGTCACCGAGACCATATTATAGGCCTGAACCGTGCCAATGCAGGTCAGGTCAATCGGGACCGCCTCCTGTTGCACGACGGCGACGCGCACCGCGGCCGGCGGCGTCGAGGTGGTCTCGGTCGCCGGGACGGCCCGTTCCGCGCTCGCATGAATGAACGACAGGGCGATTGAGACCGCTCGCGCCGTCCATCCCAGATACGAACCTGCAACGAGGACCAGGAGGCCGGTAGCCAGCACAACGTACAACCCGGCTCGCCTCCGCGGCGGGGTGCGTGAGAATGGCGCCGCTTGGTCTGGCGCTTCCAAGCCGATCCTCTCCGAACTGCTGTTGGCCGCCGATGCGAGGCGCGGGTGTCAAAATCGGCCCGCCCGCACCCAGCGCGGCCGGTTGGCGGACGAAGTTTGAATGTCGAATTTTGCGTATGATTTATTTGATTGACAATCCGATTGAACTCCCCGGCGGCTACAACCGCCGCCAACAATAGTATGCCGCTCGGCCAAATCTGTCATCGGTTTATAGCAAACCGCCGATGGTTATTCTCGAGGAGCGTCCGCGTCGGAGAAGTCGAGCGACCTCGCTCAACAACGACCAAGGGCGCATCTTGGCCGAGGGCGGAGTGCGGTCTCCGAGCCGGGTCGTGAGTTTCCAGGCGACCGGCGGCTCGACCTTGATCGGCCGCGTTGGATTGCGGCGCAGCGGTCGATCCCGACACGGTCGCCGCTGAGCTTCGGTCGGTCTTGTCTTCGGGTTGACGAAGGCGCTCTATGGCGAGATCACCATCGCCAACGGGAGCGCTCTGTCGCACTTGGCCAGCATCGCCGGTCGCATACGATTGTCGCATTAGACAAACCCGCGTCCGAGGAGCCGGACGGGGGGAGACGCTGAGGCAGGTTGGACGTCTATGAATGACCAGTCCGTCGCCCACGACACGTCGCATACTCAGCCGGTCGGAACGACCGGCGACAAGCAGGGCGCTGTCGCGAGCAAGCCTGCCCGTCGGTGGCTTGGCGCCGGCCTGCGGCTGTACATCCTGGTCCTGGCCAGCGCGGTGGCGGTCGTCATCGCCCGCGAGTGGGACGAATGGGTCGGGGCGGCTGTCTGGCAGACGACCGATGACGCGTACCTGCAGGCTGACACGACCCCGCTCGCCGCAAAGGTTCCCGGCTATGTGCGCCAGGTGCTGGTCAGGGACTTTCAGACCGTCAAGGCCGGCGACCTCCTGGTCGAGTTGGTCGACGACGACTATCGCGCTCAAGTCGCCCAGGCGGAGGCCAACGTCGCCGGCGCGCGCGCAACGCTCAACACCATTGGCCAGCAGAAGATCTTGCAGAGGGCGCTGATCGAACAGGCCGAGGCGACGATCAAAGCCGCCGAGGCGGACGTGACCCGCTATCAGCTCGAGTCGAAGCGTCAACAAGCGCTGCTCGAAACGAGACTCGCGGGGACGCCGCAGGCGACCGAGCAGGCCGTCGACAACGCCATGCGGAGCGAGGCGACGCTCGCGCTCAATCACGCGCAACTCGATCAGCAGCGCCAGCAACTGAACGTGCTCGATGGTCAGGAGCAGCAGGCGAAGGCGACGCTCGAAGCGCAGACGGCGGCGCGCGACCTCGCCAAGATCAACCTGGGATACACGCAGATTATCGCGCCGGTCGACGGCATGGTCAGCCAGCGTCTCGTCCAGGCCGGCCAGTACCTCAGCGTCGGGACCCAGGTCCTGTCGCTGGTGCCCCTGCCCGACGTCTGGGTAATCGCCAATTACAAGGAAACGCAGATGACGCATATCCGGACCGGCCAGCCCGCGAGGGTCACGGTCGACGCGTTCCCCGGCGTGACGCTGCAAGGCCATGTCGACAGCTGGTCGCCGGCGTCCGGCGCCGTGTTCTCGCTGCTTCCGCCCGACAATGCGACGGGCAACTTCACCAAGATCGTACAGCGGATTCCGGTGAAGATCATGCTCGACCGCGATCCTGCGCTCAACGATCTGCTGCGCCCCGGCATGTCGGTCATCGCCACGATCGATACGAAGTCGGCTCATTAGGCGATCCATGTCCAGCGCCCTGACTGCGACTTCCCAGCAGCGCCCCGATCCGCGAGCGAAGTCGCTCTGCAACGAGTCGGTCCATCAGGCGCATAAGCCGCCGACGGTGACGAGCCGTCCGATGATCGGGGTGGCGGCCGTGATGGTGGGGTCCGTGATCTCGACATTGGCCGGGCGGCTGACCACATTCGGCCTCGCCGACGTCGAAGGCGCCGTACACGCCGGCTTCGACGAGGGTGCGTGGATCACGACGGCCTTCACTGTCGGCCAGATGATGATCGCCCTCGTGTCGTCGTGGCTGGGAATGGTGTTCGGCGTCCGCCGGGTGCTGATGGTCTCCTGCATCGTGTTCGCCGTCTCGAATTTCCTCATTCCGTTTTCGCCCGATCTGCGGTCCGTCCTGGCGTTGCAGGGGATCAGCGGCCTTTCTTCGGGAACGTTCATCCCGCTGACGATCGGCATCGTGATGCTCAATCTTCCGCCGCGCCTGGCGGTTTACGGCGTCGCGGCCTACGCGATGAATCTCGAGCTGTCGCTGAACGTCTCGGCCTCCATCGAGGGATGGTTCGACACCAATTGGTCGTGGCGGTGGATCTTCTGGGACTCGGCGTTGCTGGCGCCGATCATGTGGCTTTGCGTCTACCTCGGCGTGCCCGGCCAGGCCTTCAACCGCGAGGCGTTCCGGAACGCGGATTGGGCCGGCATGCTGTTCGCCAGCATCGGCCTCTGTCTCATCTACGCTGCGCTCGACCAGGGCAATCGCCTCGATTGGTCCAATTCAGGGCTGATCGTGGGCCTGATGCTCGGCGGTTGCCTGCTCATCGTCGCCTTTCTGGTTCACGAACTGACCCACGACAGGCCCTGGATCAACCTTCGTTTTGCGGCCAGCGGCAATCTTCCTTTGCTTGCGTTGTACATCAGCTTCTTCCGGATGGTGATCCTGTCGACCTCCTACATCATCCCGCAATACCTGATCACCGTGCAGGGGTACCGGGCGCTCGAGGTCGGCGGCGCGCTCGTCTGGATCGCCATGCCGCAGTTCCTTCTGGCGCCGATCATCGCGACGATCCTCCGCTTCTTCGATGCGCGGGTCACGATGGCGCTCGGTTTCGCGCTCATCGGAATCGCCTGCGCCATGGCCGGCCAGCTCACGAGCGAATGGGCGACGGACCAGTTCATGCCGTCGCAGATCCTGCAGGCGGTGGGCCAGACTTTTGCCCTCACCTCGCTCGTCTGGTTTGCCCTGAAGCATCTGCAGCCCGCGGAGATCCTCACCTTCGGCGCGTTGCTGCAAACCGGCCGGCTGTTCGGCGCCGAGATCGGCTCTTCGTTCATTCAGACGTTCGTACGCGTGCGCGAGCAGATCCATTCCAATTTCGTCGGCCAGCATATCGTGTCGGGAGCGTCGTCGACGGTCGCGCGGCTTCAGGACTACGCCCATGCGGTCATGAGCCACTCGGTGGGCGAGCCGCAGGGGACCGCGCGCGCAGCGGCGCTAATGGCCGCCGCCGCGCGCAAGCAATCCTATGTGCTCGCCTATATCGACGGATTCATGTTCCTCGCCTTCGGCGTCGTTGCGGCCCTCCTCCTGATGCTGCTCCTGAGGGACCCGCCGGAGGCGCCGGCTCCGCAAAGCGCACAACCGCGATGAGGGACGCTTGAAGTCCCCCGCTTCGTGCTTCCGCTGCGGCTATTGAAGCGCAGGGCGCTCCTCACCTGTCGCGCCGGTGGACGTTATCGGCTTGGTAGTCTGCGATAAGAAAGTCCATTTGCGCGACTATCTGCGCTTCTCTGGCGATTTGAAATTTGGTCACATCGTGTCCCCTGTGGAACCAACGCGGCCCACCGCTCAAAGCCCGGAGGTTTTCCAGCGCTTCGGCGCGCCGTCGCCGCCAGCCATGAGTTGGAAAATCGAGATCGCCCATTTCGGCCTCCATTCACCAGTCCCATAGGGCCGAGCGCGCGACTTTCAGTGTCAGAGCAATCGGCCCCAAGAAGAGCCTCGGTCGCCGCGTCGTTTGACGGGACAGGCCGGGGTTGCGTTTGTGGAAAAGAGACGCGATCACGCGCCAACGCCCAACGGCGCCCACAAGGAATCCCCCGGTCGATCAGGAGGCGACGCGGATGCTGGGCGAGCCTAGGACGCCGGCCTTATGCATCGCGGCCTTCAGATCGTTTCGGTCAGTTTGTCTGCATTCATCTCTATTAATACAAAATAAAATTGAATATAATACAGAATAATCATCATCCGTCGAACAAGTATATTGCGAGCGTGATCTTGGTTATAGCAAGGCGGCAAAACAGATAGGGCGAACAGATATTTTGTCACGGATACTTGCGCGCGCGACGAACTTTGAACGATCGCAGGCGCTTGCGATCCATTTGGAACCACGGCGACCGCCTCGGGTTGGTTGGATCACAATTTATTACGGCGGACCGCCCGTCGTCCTCACGCGACGAACACGCGGACCAGCATCGCGCGGACAGCCGCGGCGATCGCGGCGTCGGCGACGACCGTTGCCGGAAACGATTGGAGTCCCAGGGTGGAGCGCCAATCCGAACTTCTCAATTTCCAAGATGTCGCGTTCGAGCAATTCACGAATCCTGCGCGGCCCGGCGAACCCAAGCTGGCTTGGAAGTTCAAGATCGTGAACGCGCGGCTCGCCGTGTCGTTCGCCGAGCGTCAGGGGGCCTGCTGCCGTCGTGAGCGGGCTACTCAATGAGCGCAGGGCGAGCTCGAATTGCGCCGCCTGGACGCGCGCTTATGAAGACGTGAAGGACATTTGCGCCCCCGGATAAAAGTTGTGGCAAAAAGTCGATTCGGGAATCGGTCGTTGGACGCAAATTGCGGTCCTTGAGTAGCGCCGCCCGAAATGTCCATTTAGCGTCGTAACGATGGGCACGCCAGAATCCGGAGAACGCGTCTTTCTTGTGCTGGAGCAACACGGCGCGCAAACGAAATTTGATGTTGTGTCGATCGCGGCCGAACTTGCGCGCTTACGGAGCGGCGCGGCGCTCCGTATCTTATTTGACTGGTCGCAAGTCCGCTCCTGGCAGTATGCCGCGCCTTCCGCGGCCGCCATCCGGGAATGGCGCAAGACAGCCCCGGCGATCTCGCGCGCCGCATTTGTTCACGATCCGAAATGGAACCGGCACGCGGCGATGCTCTCGGCCTTGTTGAGGGTCGGCAAGGCGCAAGCGCGGTCCTTTCCTCCCTCAGATCTCGACCGGGCGATCGAGTGGTTGGAGAGGGTCACCCAAGACGTCGAGCTTCACTAAACCGCGCGGCGATTCGATAGAATCGCCGGACGGTCCAGATGCCTCAATCGTCGCGCGCCTTCGGCGAAAACCAGCGTCCACTTTTCGCCGCGCGGTCTAAATTTGAGCCGCCCGGCGATCAAGGAGGTGAGCAGCCCTTGGCGCGATGCAATGTCGCGGAAGGCGTTTCCCCGAAAGCGCGCTGGTAGTCCGTCGCGAAGTGACCGAGATTGCCGAAACCGCAGGCGAAAGCCGCGCTCGTGACCGTCAATTCGCCGGCGCGCGCGCTCAGCATTTCTCTCGCGTGCTTCAGGCGGACGTGCTTAACGAACGCCATCGGGGAGTAGCGCCTATGCTCCTTGAAGGAATGAAATATGCTGCGCGCGCTCGCATTCGCGACAACCGCAAGGGCCTCGATGGATATGGGCTGATCCCAGTTCGCTTCGATATATTCTTCCACCCGTCGAATTTGCCATGGGGCCGCGCTGGGCGGCCGACCATTGAGAAGACCGCTGTGATTGTGACTGTTGCCGCAGAGAAACGTGACCAAGATTGCCTGCTCGAGCTCGGAAATCACCAAGCTCGACGGGAGCGAATTGTCGGCGTCCAGTTCCTCGACCAACAGCTTGACGAGACTACGCAACAATCGCGGCTCTGGCTTCGCTCGGAAATCGGAGAAGTCCATCTTCAGTTGACCGACCGCGGGCGTCCCGGCGAGTGCGGCGATCGTCTTGAAAAGCGCTTTGGGATCAATCAGTATGACGAGGTGCTCGAAATTCGCACCGGGAGAGAAAGCGACCGCGCCCGGCTCAACCAAGGCCCCTTTTGACGAAGAGGACGACATCGCGAAACCATTGTTGACGGTTACGCCGCGTCCTTGAAGCGGGAAGCTCTGCATGAAAAAGGGCGAGTCGGCCACCTGAACGCGGAATTGGGATTCGTAGCGCCCACGGAAAAGCTGAATCTCGTTGAGCGCGCAGAGGCCGATCTCAGCCCGAAAGCCTTCCGCCCCCGACCCGAACTCAATAAGATGGCCCGAGAATTGTTTCGCCAGGATGGCGCCAAGGGCTTCATCGCCACTTGAGCCTCGAAGGGAAAACTTACGCAACTGCGGCTGGGAATCAAGCATTCCACTCTCCGTAGAAGGCGCCCAAGCGCATCAATCCAAGGAATTTTATCCTGATTTTTCCTGTGCCTAGTTCCGGTACACGGCGAGCATGGGCCAAATAATTGACGCCGGGCGGCGCACAATACAATTACTTATCGCTTTCGTAACATGATGTTGTGAGGCAGATCAATCAAGGGGGCCGAGATAACGCGTCCCGTTACTACTGGCTTTTGTCATTTTTCGCTTTTCGCACTTACAGCCCTCCCGCCGAGGCGTCAAAGACTATTTGGTCGTATTGCCAAAGGCGTTCGAAGAAGCTCACGGCGCGGCGCTCGTCGCCCTGCGGTGCAAGTTGCAGAATGTCGCCGAGGGTTCGGTTTCCGTCGATGGCGCCGAGCAATCGGTCTTCGAAGGCGTCGACGCTAAGAATGAGATCGGTGAATGTGTGCGACGGGTTGATCAGCACCGCAACGGCGCCGGGGGCAGACGTTCCCGAACGCACACCGTCCATGGCAGCGCCAGCGGAACCCAGTTGCGCCAGGCCTCGCCGGCGAAGGTGATCGGCTGGCTCTGTTCGGCGCGATCGTCGCGGTATGCAATGAAGCTGTGCGACATCATGGTTCCGCGCAACAGCTCGACGGCGGCGTTCTGTTGGCGGAGCGGCAGCGAGGCCAAACGCGTGGCGTGAGGGCTGCGGGCCGGCAAACCGCATTGCGGCAGGTAAGGAGCCTGCTCGATCCAGCGACCGAAGGACATGCCGCACCGCTCAAGCCATGCAAAGAGTTCCGGCACGGAATAGGCGCGATCCTGGGGGTGAAGAAGCGCGTCCGCCATCGCTTCCGGCCGCCGAAAATCCTTCGCGCGCCGCAGCGCGCCCGAGATCGGATGATCCGCCGGCAGCGCTTCGAGCGCAGCGCCGAGATCTTGCAGTTCCCCCGACGACGCGGTGACGCCGAGCACGCGGCAGTACTCCTGCATCATATAGATTCCGGTTCGGCCATAGCGCGCGTAAACCATCAAGCGCATTGCGCCGCCCGGATTGAGGACTTGGCGAAGCGCGCGCAATCCGGCGTCGGGGTCCGACAGGTGATGCAGCACGCCGGTGCAGATCACGAGGTCGAACGATCGGCCGATCTCCCGGACGCGCTCGATCGGAATTTGACGCAGTTCGAGGTTGTCGAGCTTGTACTTTCGCTGGAGGTCGCGCGTGTGACGCAGGCTTGTCTCGCTGATGTCGATCGCAGTGATCCGGGCGTCCGGTTCGCGAAGCGCATATCTTGCCGCCTGCGACGTGCCGCAGCCGGCGACGAGAATCTCCAGCCCTGCACGCGGTCGCCCGGTCGGCCATGTCAGGTAAAACTGCACGCGGCGGCGTTCGGAATTGGCATAGGAATCCCGCTCCTTGTCGAGATTTGCGACAGGCGGCGGATAGGGCATCCTTTCGTAGAAGTCGCGGACAGCCTCTGTCATGCCTCGCCTGCCTCGGGCTTCTTGACGCTGACTCTAGAGGCCGGCGCTGATGGACCGCGCCGGCCTCATTAGATTCGCGCCCCTACTGCCGCGCTAGAGCGATCCGAACAGCCTCTGCCGGCGACACGAGGTGGTCCACGCTCTCCGCGGCCTCGGCGATGGCGATCTCCACCCCTTTGACGCGGCCGTTGAACGCGTTGCCGCGAGGTCCGTAGTCCTCCGAGACGGGAGAAGCGGAATCGCGACCGACGTCGCAGCCGTCGTCGGCCGAGAAGACCATCGCGGCCGTCGCCGCGACCTTGCCGCCTCCAACTGGCTTGCCGTCGACGTAAAGAGTCACGGTTCCACCTTTGCCCAGACCGCCGCCGTCGTAGGCGAACTCCATCCGAACCTGATGGTCGCCAGGGGGCAGCGGGCCATTCGCTTCTGCGTAGAAATAGTGCACGCCGAGCAGGTTATAGCAATATTTCAGCTTGCCGCCCTTCGCGTAAAGACTCCAGCCGCCGATATTGCCGCCCTGGGCGACGATCACGCCTTCGGCCCCTTCGGCGGGCACGGTGATTTCAGCAGTCACCGAATGGGACTTGTTCTTGATGTTGATGACCGAGTTCTCCGACAATTGCTCCATGCCCTCGAACAGGATTTGCCGGTTGCCCTTGATCAAGACGGGCCGGCCCGCGGTGTCCGCGTTGAACCGCTTCGCAAGGTCGTCATCGAGAGGCAGCACGTTGTAGCGCATCGCTTCGATCAGCCAGAGTCGCTGCAATTCGTGCAGTTTCTCCGGCATTTGCTTGGCTAGGTCGTTAGCCTGGCTCCAGTCTTTGCTCGTGTCGTAGAGCTCCCAGACATCGTCGTCGAAGGCAGGAGTCTTCTCGCCGATGAGCAGCCACGGGGTCTTGTGTCTCGTCACCGCGGTCCACCCCTTGTGATAGATGCCGCGGTTGCCGAACATTTCGAAATATTGCGTCTCGTGCCGCTCGGCGGCTTTGGGATCGTTGAAGGAATACAGCATGCTGACGCCCTGGATCGGCATCTGCGCTACGCCGTTTACCTGGGTTGGTTGGGGAAGTCCGGCCGCTTCGAGGAGCGTCGGCGCGATGTCGATGACATGGTGGAACTGACTGCGGATTTCGCCTTTCGCCGCGATGCCGTTCGGCCAATGCACGATGGTTCCGTTGCGCGTTCCGCCCCAGTGCGAAGCGACCTGCTTCGTCCACTGGTAGGGCGTATTCATCGCATGCGCCCAGCCGACCGCGTAGTGATTATAGGAATCGGGGGCGCCCAGCTTGTCGATGCGCGCATTGAGGAACTCCGGCGTCTCGATGGCGGCGGCGCCGTTGAAGTTGATCATCTCGTTGAACGTGCCGTTCAGCGTGCCCTCAGCCGAGGCGCCGTTGTCGCCGATGATGTAATAGATGAGCGTGTCCTCGAGGATGTTCAGCTTCTCCACGGCCTCGACAAGCCGACCGATGTGATGGTCGGTATATTCCAGGAAGCCAGCATAGACCTCCATCTGGCGACGGAGGACGGGCTTCAAGTCCTCCGGCATTTCGTCCCAGGCCGGAATCTCCTTGTGGCGAGCGGTCAACTCGCAATCCCCTGGAATGACGCTGAGTTCCTTCTGGCGCGCAAAGGTGGCTTCGCGCTGCTTATCCCAGCCGCCATCGAATTCGCCCTTGTACTTATCCGCCCATTCCCTGGGGACGTGGTGAGGCGCATGGCAAGCGCCAGGCGCGAAATAAACGAAGAACGGCTTATCGGGCGCGAGCGCTTTCTGGCGGCCGATCCATGAGATCGCCTTGTCGGTCATGTCGGCCATGAAGTGGTAGCCCTCTTCGGGCGTCTTCTTCACTTCGACCGGCGACGTGCCCTCGTAGAGCGAAGGGTACCATTGGTGAGCCTCGCCGCCGATGAAGCCGTAGAAATATTCGAATCCGCCGCCTCCCGTTGGCCACGCGTCGAACGGCCCGGCGGGGCTGCTCTCCCAGACCGGCACCTCGTGACATTTGCCAAACTGCGCGGTGGCGTAGCCGTTCAGCTTCAGCGTACGCGCGATCGGCGAGGCGGTGTTCGGCAGCACGGAGGAATAGCCGGGCGAGCCGCTGGCGATCTCCGTTATGCCGCCCATGCCGACCGAGTGATGATTGCGTCCGGTCAACATGGCTTGGCGCGTCGGCGAGCAGAGCGCGGTCGTGTGGAAGCGATTGTACTTCAGCCCGGCCGCCGCGAGACGCTCTGCGGTCGGCGTGCGACACGGACCGCCGAAAGCGCTCGACGAGCCGAAGCCGACGTCGTCGAGCAGGATGACGAGGATGTTGGGGGCTCCCTTTGGCGGGCGCAGCTGTTGGATCGGCGGGTACTTCGTCTCCGGATCCTTGGCGTCGTATGTGATCGAGCCAGTCCGCGGCTGGTCCGGAATGGGAAGTACGTTGCGCTGCAGCTTGTCGTTCGCGTCGCTCATGTATCCCTCCCGCTTGGCAAGGCGTGTCGAAGAACGTTCGCGCTGCGCCGGGGACGCCCGCTGTGCGTCCCCGGTTCGATTGTCTCCAAGCATGGGCCCGCGCTGCCTCTCCGCGGTTGGGCGCGCAAACGGCTAAGCTAACCGCTCAGCCATGCTCGTGGACCGACACCATCGCCAGCACGGCGTCGAGATTGAACGAGGCCGGCTTCTGGCGCGGCGGGAACTTGTTGAAGCTCTCGATGTGCGCCGCCACCGTCGCCTGCATCAGGTACATCTGCGGGATGTGATCGACCATCCAATTAAAGTAAGTGTTGGAGTTGAAGTCCGCGCGCTCGAACGGGTCGCGGCGCAGGTTGAAGATCAGCGGAACTCTCAGTTTCACCAGGGGCTCCGCCCAGGCCATCATTCTTTCCGCGCGTTGCACCGCCAGGTTGAACTTGTAGTCGCCAACCCGAACCGCCATCACGTCGCCGTCGTCGCTGAAGTAGATGAGAGCGTTTCTCGGACTCTCCTTCGCCGCGCCTGTCACGTAGGGAATGACGTTGTAGCCGTCGAGATGGACCTTGAAGGTTTTTCCCCCGACAGTGCAGCCGTTGAGAAGTTTCTCCGTCACGCCTTCGTCGCCGGCGGCCGCGAGCAGCGTCGGGAACATATCGATGTGGGACACGATGCCGTTGAAGACCGAGCCGGCTTTGATCTTGGCAGGCCAGCGAAGGAACGCCGGTACCCGCCAGCCGCCTTCCCAGTTGGTGTTCTTCTGCTGGCGGAACGGCGTGTTGGCGCCATCCGGCCACGTGTCGTTCTCAGGGCCATTGTCGGTGGAATACATAACGATGGTGTTGTCGGCGATGCCGAGCTTATCGAGCTTGTCGAGCAATTGGCCGACCTGCTCGTCGTGCGTCACCATCCGATCGCTGTAGTCGTCCTGCCCGCTCTTGCCGCGGTTCTTGTCGGCGAGGTGGGTCCTGAAGTGCATGGCCGTCGAATTGTACCAGAGGAAGAACGGCTGGTCCGCCTTGGCCTGCTTCTCCATCCACGTAATGGCGCGATCAGTGATCTCCTCGTCTATCGTTTCCATGCGCTTCTTGGTGAGGGGGCCGGTGTCCTCGACGGACTGTCCGCCCTTGCCGTCGGCAAGGCAGTGGAGCACGCCGCGCGGCCCGAATTTCTTCTTGAATGCAGGGTCCTTGGGATAGTCCGGCAGTTCCGGTTCTTCCTCAGCGTTCAAGTGATAGAGATTGCCGAAAAATTCGTCGAACCCGTGCACGGTCGGCAGGAATTCGTCGCGGTCGCCGAGGTGGTTCTTGCCGAACTGCCCGGTGGCGTAGCCGAGCGGCTTCAACATCTCGGCGATGGTCGGGTCTTCCGCTTGCAATCCCACCGTAGCGCCGGGCATGCCGACCTTGGTGAGGCCGGTGCGGATCGGGTTCTGACCGGTGATGAAGCATGCGCGGCCGGCGGTGCAGCTCTGCTGCCCATACCAATCGGTGAAGGTCGCCCCTTCTTGAGCGATGCGGTCGATGTTGGGCGTCTGATAGCCCATCATGCCGCGGCTGTAATGGCTGACATTCCAATAGCCGATGTCGTCTCCCCAGATGATGAGGATATTCGGCTTGCTCGACTTCGCCATGTGAGGCTCCCGTGGTTGCAGGCTTTGGATCGCTCATTGCCGCGATAGTTCATCCCTCTCGCGCCGCTATACGAAACGAAACACCACCGCGCAGAATGCGAACACGCCGATGAGCGCGAGAGCGATCGCGACGGCGAGCAACGGCGTCTGCCTTCGCTCCCTGCTGACTCCGGCGATCGCAACGAAGCTTCCGCTCCAGAGGTAGTGGAGGCCCCATTCGTACTCCCAGATCGAGATCGCCAGAGCGGCGACGCCGCAGAAGATGAGGGACAGGCCGAGATAGCGCGGCGCCTCGGGAAAAACCGGGGGAGCGACGCCCGGCATCTCTTTCACGCGTTCGAAAAACTGCACGATCGTGAAGCCGAAACCGATCAGCGCAATCGCCGTTCGCACCCACGACATCATCGTTCGTTCGACGCTGAGCCGAGTGCGCAGCCAAGAGAAATGATCTGACGCGGTCGGCTTGACTTCGAACCGGTCCGACGCAGACTCAGCGCTTGGACTCGCCATGCCCCTTGTCTCCTTGCTTCGACCCACGCCGACGCGTGCGAAAGCGCCTTCACAGGATTTCGTCCTCGGGGTTTTGACGCCGCCGCCAACGTGCGACGCGCGCTATGGGGCCGCGCAGCGCCAGATACGGAAGAAACGCGAGCGCGAGCGCCACGATGACCGCTTCCGCGGGATAGAACGTCTTGAGCACGATCGCCTGGTAGATGATGTCCATGCACAGCCCCAGGAGAATGATCCGCGCCGTCGAGATCAATCCTTCGCTTAGACGACCGGCGCGCTCCGACGGATTGGTGAGCACCGTCCAGAAATAAGGGGACCGCCCCAGCCTCGCATCGTTCACGCCATCGCGAAGCGCGGCGATCGCGGCCATGGCCGGCTGAAGGATGAAGCGGAAGGTCATTGGTCCTCCCGGCCGGTCAATCAAGTTCTGCCAGACCCTGTCGCGAACCTCCGCCGAGAGGCCGTACCAGATTGCGCCGACCAGGATGAATGCGACCATCAGCGCCACGACGAGTTGCGCCAACAGGACCTGAGCTTTCGATGCTGACGCAGCCATCGCATACAGTTCCCACTGTCTACGCTTTGCGGCGACGCCGTTGGCAATTAGGCCCTCCGCGACGCGGCGTGCGTCCGAATTCTCCAGCGTATACCGCGAGCCGCCGCGCCACTCGCCGCGAGCGAATGCCGTCGACCCCGAATGTGCGACCCCGGCCGCACGCATTCGAGCAGTAGCGTTCAATGCGCGAGGAGACTACTCAACGAGCGCATGGCTCGCTCAAATTGCGCCATCGCGTGAAGCCGCCTTAAAACGCCCGGCGCAGCTACGCCGCGAGCGCCTCCAGCGTTACGGGAATTAACGTGGCGGGCGCCCCCGAGCCCCTCGGTCGCCAGAGCGGGGCCAGTGCTACTCTGTGGCGATCACTACGGCGTGGCCGTCGTGTAGCCCCAGAATCTGCAGCGGCGTGTGCGCGTGGTTATGATCGTCGGGCGCATAGCTTCCGCCGAGCAATGACGGCATGGTGGTGGTCTTCAGCGCTCGCTGGATCGCCGCCGGCTCGTCGGTTCCGGCGCGGCGGATGGCGTCCACCACCAATTGGGTCGCCTCGTAGACGAAAAACGAGCGTTGCGTCGGCTCCAACCCGTAACGCGAGCGGTACGCCGTGACAAAATCCTGAACGCCCGGCTTGTCTAACGCCGGAGTGAACACGGCTATGCCCGTCAGTTCGGAGAGGCCGCCAGCGTCGCGGAACTGCGGCGAGACGGCGCCGAGCGCGGCCGAAAAGTCGATGCGGCCAGTCACCGGCGCCTTCCAGCCCGAGGCCTCATAAGCGCGAAAGAACCCGGCGGTGGACGGACCCAGGATCGTCACGAGTTCGTCGGGCGCGGTGGCCTTCGCTTTATCCAGCGGCGCGGCGAAGTCCGTCGCCCCCTGCGCCAACATTTCCTGGTCGGTGACACGCATTCCCGCGTCCTGCGCCGCCTTCGCTATCGCCACGGCGTTGGCTTGTTGGAAGCCGCCGGAATCGGCGATGATCGCGATAGACTTCACGTTGCGCGACGACAGCCAGCGCACGAGGCCGCGCGCGATGTCCACCTCGGACGGAATGGTCTTGAAGGCGTAGTCGTTGCCCCCGACGCCCGAGGCGTCGACGAAATCCTGGCCCGCCGAGGTGGCGATCACCAACGGGACCTTCGCCTCCGCCACGATCGGCATGATGGCGTGCGTGACCGGGGTGCATAGCGCGCCGATCAGGACGGGAACGTGCTCCTGCTCGATCAATCGCCGCGTCGCGGGCGCGCCGATTTCGGGTTTGCACGCATTGTCAGCATAGTACGCCTCGACAGGCCTTCCCAGCACGCCGCCGGCCTCATTGATGCGGTCGAGCGCCAGTTGGGCGCCATATTGTTCGGACTGCCCCCGGTCGGCCAACGGACCGCTTAGAATGGTGGTGATGCCGATCCGCACCGGTTCGGCGGCGTGCGCCGCCGCAACGCTGAAGAGCCCAGCAAGGACGAAGGCTGCGCGGCGCGTCATGGCGACTCCTGAGCGAGGCTTGGGACACATTATAGCCAAGATCGTACGCTTGCGCGCGGGTCTTTCGTTCACGACTCCTTGTGGCGTCGGCAGGCTCGAAGCCTTGCCCATCCGAAGTGGGCCCCGATCGCCGCATCCGTGTTGCGCGAACCGGGCCGATCTCTGAGGATCGCAGTGCGCTAGAGGCGTAGTATTCAAGAGGAAATCACCCTTTGCGGCGCGTCCGGTTCTCGTCTGATCCGCACTCGTCGCCTTTGCGCTGCGATGATGAAGTTCATCCCTTGACGTAAGAATTGCATCTATGCTTTTCTACTGTGCGTTCAAGATAAATTTGGGCCTCGTTCATGAGTTCGCGAGCATCAACGAGCCACCCGCTACCGCCTCGCGGCCGCCCCCATTTGGGGGTTGTTTCCATGGCGCTGAGGAAACTATCCGTTTCTTGAGGAATGAATTTACCGCTCGAGGCCAGTTTCGGGAGCGCTGCTCCCGGCAACGCCTCGAGGGAGATTGCGTTTTGACGATAAAAAGGGGGTGAACGCGTGCCCAACGGGAGAGCGATACCTGAGGAATGGATCAACGTGCACGTCCCGGACGTCATGGCTTGGCACGTCAAGCGTCTGGACGCCGCCGGCGTCGAGTTCCCCGATGGCGTGGCGTCGCACGATGATAAAGAGACGGTCTTGTACCGCCTGTTGATGGATCAGTATGGGACTTGCGCGTGCGGCGACGTCGGCCCGGACCCGTCCCTGATAACGGTGGCTTTCGACCCTGACACGAAGACGATCCTCGCGTGGGCCTGCTGTGACTGCTTCAGCCAGCTCGATAAGCTCCGCAGATACGCCGCCGCTCTGCGAGAGGGCCGAAATCCAGATTTGAAGGATGCTCGAAAGGGGTTCGCAGCGCAGGACTGCGGAATTGTGAGCATAAGGGCTGAGCCGCAGGCCGGCTGATCGTACGGATTTCGAAAGCCTACACCGAAGCGCCGGACAGATCGTGAATGCGAACCGACGGGCAGACGTCGCGCGCGATCCCGCAGAGGTGGCGGTGGTGGGTGAGGTAGACGACCTGACCCGATTGGGCCATTTCGCTGAAGAGGCGGAAGGTTTCCTCGGCCCGAAAATCGTCGAAGGTTTCCATGATGTCGTCGGCGATGAACGGGATCGGCGTCCTGTTCCTGGCGAACTCGAAATAGCCCGCGGCGCGTAGAGCGAGGTAGAGCTGAAACCGCGTCCCCTTGGACATTTCGGCGACATTCTTCGAGCGTCCGTCCGCGCCCGTGGCGATGAGAACCTCGCCGTCCTTGCCAGGTTGGCTCGTGAGGTTCGCGTAGGCGCCGCGGCTGATGAGGCGCAGCGCTTCCGATGCGCGCGCCATCATGGAACTGCGATGCTGCTCGCGATAGAGGCGCAGCGCTTGCTCCGTGGCGAGAATGCCTGCGCGCAGTTTGAGACAGCGGCGGGCGCCGTCTTCGATGGCGAGCAGCGCGGTGCGGCGCCGTTCTTCGATCGCGGCGGCCTGACCGTCGCCGCCGATCGCGTCGATCTGGCGCTGCGCGTCGTTGTGGGCGGCGTAGGCGTCCCGCCACTCGTCCTCCAAATGCTGGGCCTGCGCGTTGAGGTCGGCGAGTTCCCCGGCGAGCGCCGCCGGATCGACGTCGCTTAGCGCGGCCTCGGCTTCGGCAAGGGTCGGCAGCGCCATCGCTTCGACGATCTCGCCGGCGATCTCGGCGATCTCATTGCGAAGCGCCTCGCGCCTTGCGAGTTCATCGAGCCTCTCAGCGACGGCGACCAACGTCGAGACGCCGAAATGCGACGTCATGTCCTGCTTGCGCAGCGCGAGGCCTTGCGCGTTCGCGTCGAGTTCGCGCGCCGCGGCGTTGAGCCCTTCGAGGGCGTTTGCGCGTTCGGCCTTCCTGTCGCGTTGAACGCGCGCGTCGCGGACCCGTTCGGCGATCTGACTGTAGAGTCCGAGCGGCTCGCTCTCGTCAGGCAAGCTCAAATTTCTTGCGAGGCTGGCTACGGCGCTGGCGAAGGCCTTACGATCGGTTTCCATCTTGCCGATGCGCTCGTCGAGCGAGGCTCTCTGTTTCACCGTCGTCGCAAGATCGGCCGCGACGGTGAGCGTGCCTCGCACGTCATCGATGGTTGGGGTTGAGCCGCCTTCGCCGAGCCATGTCGATCGGACGGCGTCTTGCCAATGGGCGGCCCATTGCGCGCGCTTGCGCTCGGCGGTCTCCGACGCCTGCTCACGGGCCTCGATGTCCCGACGGCGCTCCTCGAAGGCTTGGCGACGTCGTCGGCGTTCGGCCTCGCGGTCGAGCGTCAGTTGCGCCGCAGCCAGAAGAGCCGCGTCGTCGGCCGGATCGGGGCAGGGAAGTTGGAGCGCCACCAGCGTGGCCGCGAGGCGCGTGCGAAGCCGGTCAGCGTCCTTCTCAGCCGCCGCGAGATCGGCCTCCGAACGCCGTAGCTCGCGGCGGACGTCGAGCGCCTTCTCCCGGCGGCCGAGCCAGGCTTCGAGCGACGCGGCCGGCCAGTCCTCCGGCAGCAGGGACGAAATCGCCGCGATGGCGGCGCGCATGGCGTGCGCAAGCGCGACTGCGTCCGCGACGGCGCCGGCCCGCTGGTCTTGCGCACGCGCGCGTTCGACCTCGGCGACCGCGAGCGCTCGCGCGTTCTCCTGCAGTTTCGTGAGATTGGCGAGGTGCGCGAACCGTCCGGCGACGGCGGCGTCGTCGCGCCGCAACAGCGCTTCGAACTGATCGGCCGACGCGCCGTCGAGGCGCTTGCGGTGTTCGCTCCAGGCGCGCTCCCGCTCGCCCCGGACGGCGTTTGCGTCTTCGTCGGTCACCAACCCGGCGATCGCCGCCAACGCGCTTCGCTCCGCCGTCAGGCGCGCGATTTCCCCGTCGAGGCGGTCGATTTCGCCCGCGTGCCGGGCGATGCGGTCTTGCGCCGCCTCCGCTTGCGCTCGCCGGGATTGGAGCTGATGCGCCTCGGGAAGCGTCAGGCCGACAAGGGCCTCCGGCTCGCCGCGCCAGGGCGTCAAGGCGGCGAGAGCGTCGGCGAGCGCCGCGCGGCCGTCTTCGACCTGGCGCAACGCCAGACGTTGACGGGCGGCGTGATCGCTGTTGCGCAGCGCGTCGGCGCCCTCCTTGAGCCGGATGAGCAGTGCCTCGTCGGCGCCGCTCGTAGAAGCGTCGCCTCCGCCAAGCGCGTCCGCCGCCGCCGTCAAGCGCCGGCGAGCGGCGTCGAGCTCGCCGTCGGCTTGCTCTTTCGCGGCGTCGAGGCCGGACACCGTCTCGATCAGGCCGCGCAGGCGCTCGACCACAGAAGGCGGCAGCACAAAGCGCTGCGGTTCCGGGTCGTCGTCATGTCCGATCTGCCGAAGAAGGCGCCCGATCGTGAGATCGAGTTCGCGGCGTTCGTCGTGGCGCGACGGCAGGTCTTTGTCGGCGGTGAGGGCGCGCGCCTGGGCGGCGGCGAGCGCCTCAAACCTTCCCGCCACGCCGAGCGCGGCGTCGTCGACGACGATGGCGTCATGGTCCGCCAGGATCTGCGCGCGCTGATCGCGGTTCGCTTGCGCCTGCGTCTGGGTCTTGATCTCGTCGTCGCGCAAGCGCGCGACGTCTTCGCGCCAGGCGGCCGGCGCAGTGGGAAGCGCCTCCAGCGGGACGCATTGGGCGCGTAATCCGTCGAGCTTGTTCAAGCGCGGGCGCGCCGCAAGGAGACGCTGAATCTCCTCCTTCCGCGCGTGCAGGCTGCGGCGCTTGGCTCCCGCCTCGTCGTAGCCGGATTTGGCGCGCTTGGCGGCTGCGGCGAGTTCGGCGTGCTTGGCCGCCTGCGTGTCGATCTGCTCGCGCTCCCGTTTGAGCTCGCCGAGTTGTTTCTGCAGCTCATGGAGCTCACCGCTGCGCGCATTCGGCCGGTAGAAGCCATCGGCGAGTTGCCGCGCTTGCTCGAGGCTGCGCGAAAGGTCGGCGAGCCCGGAGCTGCCGGAAAACAGCAACTGTCCGAGGTCGCCCTGCGCCTTGAGAATGGCCTCGCCGCCCTTTTCGAGCGTGTCGTCGTCGAGCGAGAACATCGTCCGGTAGGCGTCGCGGTCGATGCCGCCGAGTTCGGCGAGGATCGCATTGTCGGCGAGGGGTTGTCCGTGGACGTCGAGCAGGCTGTTCTGCGGGCGTTTGATGCGCACAAATTCGCGCGGCCCGTCACGCAGCGCGATTGCCGCGCCGACGCGCATCGTGGGGTAGGGGTGCAGAAACCCGTAGGGCGACTGAAGCGGAATTGCGTAGAGCAGATCGAGCCACGCCGCGAACAGGGTCGACTTGCCGGCCTCGTTGGGGCCGTAGACGACATGGAGATCCGGCGCTCCGGCTTCGGCGTCGCCGAAATCGACGACACGGTCCGTGAACTTGCCGTAGCGGGTGAGATCGAGCCGCTTGAGGCGCATCAGGCGGCCGGGCCGTTTTCGCGCGCTTGCAGGCGCGCCAGCATGTCCTCGACGCCTTCGCTGGCGAGGCGGGCCAGCGTGTCGGCGAATGCGGCCGCGTCAGAGCCGAACGCCTCGCGGCATTCGGGCGGCAGTTTCTTGCTGAGCTCCTCAGCCAGGTCGACGAGGTCGGCGCGGAAGGCGTCGCTCGTGAGCACGCTATCTTCCATCAGCCTTCCGAGTTCGCCGACCGGCCCAAGGCCGTCGCTTGCGCTCGCGCTCGGCGGCCGGCAGGCGACGTCGAGCTGTTCAACCCAGCAATTGCCGGTCCGGCCGGCGCGCTGCTGAGCCTCAGTCGTGAGAAGATCGGCGTCGCGGCGGATGCGCCACGCCAGCGGCGTCGCGCCGGTCAGGCGAAGGCGTGTCACCAGATGCGCGGAGCGGGCCTTCTCGCGGGCCGCTTCGAGCGCGCGCGAAATGGCGCCGGCGAGATCGCGCCATTCGCTGACGCCGTCGACGTCGACCTCGACGCGCTCGAACTCGGCCTGGCTCGTCAGCCGCTCTTCGAGACGCACGCTTCGGTCGTCGCCGATGGTGACGAGGGTCGCCGTCTTCGCGCCCGCTTCATTGACGTCGCGGCCTTGCGGCGCGCCGGGCATGACGACGGTCGCGGCGCCGCGATAGACGGCCCGTTTGTGAATATGGCCGAGCGCCCAATAGGCGAACCCGGTTGCGTTGAGGTCCTCGACGCTGCAAGGACCGTAGACGTCGTGTCCCGGCGACCCGCCGAGGCTGGTGTGCATCAGCCCGATATTGACGGCGCCCGCGACCGGGGCCTTGTACTTGACGACGAGGCTTTCGGGGGCTTGGGCGTGCGTGTAGCTCAACCCATGGATGACGACCGGAAAATCGCTCGCCGCGCGCTCGATGGACGCCGCGTCGGCTCTGCCGCCGAAGACCTTGACCCGCTCCGGCAGCACCAGTTCGCGCGTGATTTTCGAGAGCGCGTCGTGATTGCCGCGAATGACGAAGATCGGGATATTCGCCTCCGCGAGCCGGGCGAGCTGATCGGCGAGGAAGCGCGCGGTCTTCATCGAGGTCTGATCGCCGTCGTAAAGATCGCCGGCGAGCAGCAAAGCGTCGACGCGCTCTTCGAGGCAGACGTCGACGATGCGCGTCAACGCTGTCCGGGTCGCATTTCCGATCAGGGAGGCAAGCTCGGGGTCGCGCAGCGAGAGCGAACGCAGCGGCGAGTTGAGATGAACGTCCGCGGCATGGAGGAAACGAAATGCGGCGATCGGCGCCTCCGTTCGTGAACGTCTGGTCGGGCGACGCCAGAGGGCCGGGGCCCCCGAATCGGTCCGAAACGAATCGGTGTGTCTTATACCACGGGCGACGGCGGCCGCGTCCTGCCGCCGCCTTCTGACATGGCCAATTCCCGTCGCGCCCGCTTGGCGCTATGATTTCGAGCTGACGTCCTCGATTGTCCGGAGTTGCGGGCGCATGGCTGCCGCCGATCCCTACGACCTGCTTGGCGTGGCGCGCGACGCTTCGCAGAAGGATATCCAGAAGGCCTATCGTCGGCTCGCCAAACAGCTCCATCCCGATCTCAACCCGGGAGACAAGACCGCGCTGGGTAAATTCCAGGAGCTGAACGCCGCCTACGACATTCTCGGCGACGAGACCAAGCGCGCGCAGTTCGATCGCGGCGAGATCGACGCCTCGGGCGCAGAGCAGCCGCAACGACGATACTATCGCGATTTTGCACAAGGGGATTCGGGTTCGCCGCGCTACGAGACGTCGTCCGGCTTCGCCGATTTCACCGACGCGGACGACGTTTTGTCGGCCTACTTTTCGCGCGCCGGGCGGCGTGGATTTCGATTGCGGGGCGAGGATCGGCGCTATCGCCTCGAAGTGGATTTTCTCGACGCCGTCAACGGAGCCTCTCGCCGCATCACCCTGCCGGATGGGTCTTCGCTCGACGTCGTGATTCCGCCAGGCGCGCGCGACGGGCAGACGTTGCGTCTCGCGGGGAAAGGCGAGCCGGGCGCTGAAGGCGGCGAACCGGGCGACGCTTTGGTCGAGATCGCCGTCCGCCCGCATCCCTTCTTCAAGCGCGACGGTTACGACATAAATTTGGATCTGCCGATCACCCTCGGCGAGGCGGTGCGGGGCGGCCAGGTGACCGCCCCGACGCCAACAGGTTCGGTCGTGGTCACGATCCCCAAGGGTTCGAACACCGGCAGAGTGCTTCGGCTGAGAGGCAAGGGCGTCCCGCGGCGCGACGGAACGCGAGGCGACGAACATCTCACCTTGCGCGTGACACTGCCTGAGCCTCCCGATCCCGAGCTGGAGGCCTTGGTGACGCAATGGTCGGAAGGACACCCTTATGATCCGAGACGACGGATGGGAATGTGATGTTCGACGACATTGAATATTGCCGCCAGCTCGGCGTTCAGCAGACGGCGCTCACCGTCTGGATCGAGGAGGGTTGGATTCGCCCCGAATCCTCCGCTGGCGTCTGGCGGTTCTCCGCCGTCGACGTCGCGCGCGGCCGGCTCATTGTCGATCTGCGCGGAGCGATGGGCGTCAACGATGAAGGCGTCGCCGTGATCCTGCATCTCGTCGATCAGTTGCATGGACTTCGCAGTGCGCTGCACGGCATGGCCGCGGCGCAGGCGGTCCCGAAGGGGCCTTCATGATCCAGCCGGCCTCGACGCGGGCGCGATCGAACACCCGCCGGCCCGGTTCGCGCGGCGGCGTGGGTGAAAAGCTCGAATGGTGGCGCTCTTAGAAAGCCGCGTGCGGAGCGCCTGCGCTCGGACCCACCTCGTGCCGAGCGCGCAGCCTGAACGCGAGGACGAGCAGAAGCACGCCGAAGACCAGCGCATAGGCGCCAAGCCACCACGTCAGTACAAGCGCTCCGATCAGCGGGGCGATGATCAGCAGCACGCCGTAGAGGATCGAGACCAATCCTCCGAGCACGAGCCACCACCGGCCGTGATCCAGTTGGAGGCGAAACGCTGCGACCGTCATCAGCGCGCCGGTGACAAGCGCCCACACCGCGATCACGAGCACGAACGTCAAGATCGTCAGACCCGGCCAGGCTACCGCAACGGCGGCAGCTATGAGGTCGATGACGCCTTCTACGACGAGAAGACCCCATCGCTCGTGTCTTTGCGCCGAGCGAATCGCCGACGTGATCGCGAATATCCCGTCCAACAGGGCGTAGGCCGCAAAGACGAACACCAGCGACAGCATGGTGGCGCCGGGCAAAACAAACGTGACGATGCCGAAGATGATCGCCAACACCCCGCGCAACGCGATCGCCCACCAATTGCGCGCCAGCGCGTCGCTCATCTGAAGGTCTATCTCGGAACCGAGCGCGTGTGCGCCCCCTACAGTATGGCTCGAGCTCATGTCAGGCTCCCATTTCCATGACCGCCAGGACATTCCACCAGATCCACCCGATCTCTGGGTTTCCTTGATTGGCGTCACCCTACCTCTTTCAACCGCGCGATGACAGCCGCGACGCAAATGGGGCGCGCACAAATAACGTAATCGCGTTGTCTAATGTCGGTGGCCGGGTCGAATGGAGTCCTGGCGGCGCTGCCGCCGGGCGCAGCTTGCCATTGGATTAAGTCGCCGCGCGCGGCGCGAAACTTTTTTGCATTGCTGAGGAGGGACCAGCGCTAAGCTGCGGCCTCGTGTCGCTCGCTTCGCTTGGCTCGCAATGGCGGCGCGGGTGCGGACAAAACCCCGCGGGCGCTAAGCCGCCTGGCCGGCGCGTGGCCGCACGCCGAATGAATTGAAGATTGTTTCGCACATGCGCACCACGTGGGCGCTCGGGCCTTCGGCGCCGACGCTGCGGCGGCTGACGCGCGCGCCCTCCAACAGCAGGAACATCGCATCCGCCAGCAGATCCGGTTGGGTGGAGCCGGCGTCGCGGCAGAGACTGGCCAAGCGATCGCGCTGGCCCTTCTTGAAGTCTACGATGACCTGAAGCGCGGGATGTCCGGCCTCGGTCAACTCCACCGCGGCGTTCGCCAGATCGCAGCCGCGATCGTCGGCGGCGACGTATTCCGTCGCTCGCCGCACCCAGTCGCGCAGTTGGGCGAGCGGATCGCTGGGATTGGCCGCCTCGATCTGCGCCCAGATTGCGTTGGCGTCTTCCGCCGCGCGGTTGAGGCAGGCGAGGATGAGATCGTCCTTCGATCCAAAATGACGGTAGAGCGTCATCTTGTTGGTGCCGGCCGCCTCCGCGATCGCATCGACGCCGACGCCGCGAAAGCCGTGACGATGAAACATGTCTTGCGCCGTCGTCACGATTCGCTCGCGTGGCCGGCCCTGTCGAGCTAAGACTCCGGCGCAAAGGTTCGCTTCAGTCATCTCGTTTGATTTTTCTATCGCCATTGCTCTTGACCGGAACGTTACCGACCGGTACCTAGGGGCTGTTACCAACTGGTAACATTCGGCCGCGGCGAAAGTCAATGTCGGGGCCTTGCGACATCGGGCCGCAGTCACGCCCTTCGCGCGCACGTTTTGGGGAAGAACCCGCCATGACCCAAGGGCCAGAAGATCTCGGGCTCGATGAGCTGCTTGCTGATTCGCTCGTTCAGGCGACGATGCGCGCCGACCGCGTCGAGCCGGCGGCGCTCGAGTCGCTGATGAAGACCGTGGCGCGCAGCATTCGTTCGCGCCGCCCCAGCTTCGCCGTCGCCAAGCCCGCGCTGATCGCCAAAGCGGCGAGCCTGCCGCCTGACGCACTCGCGATTCCGTTCGCGCGCGGCACGCTGCCCTTCGCCGGCGACTTCGCCCCGCGGGGCAGCTTGCGCGACTGCTGCGCGCCGTGCTGGTGAACGCTTCATGGTGAATTTCTTTATCCAGCGTCCGATCTTCGCGTCGGCGATCGCCATCCTCATGGTGCTCGCCGGCTCGATTTGCTATTTTCTGCTGCCCGTTTCGCAGTTTCCCGACATCACGCCGCCGCAGGTGGTCGTCAGCGCCGACTATCCCGGCGCGAGCGCGCAGGTCGTCGCCGACACGGTGACGACGCCGCTCGAGGAGCAGATCAACGGCGTGCAGGGCATGACCTACATGTCGTCGGCGAGCTCGAACGACGGTTCCTCGACCATCACCGTGACCTTCGACGTCGGCTATAATCTCGATATCGCGGCCGTCGACGTACAGAACCGCGTTGCCCAGGCCGCCTCGTCGTTGCCCGCGATCGTCAATCAGGGCGGCGTGACGATCAAGAAGCAGAATCCGAACTTCGTTCTGATCGTCAATCTGACCTCGCCCGACAAATCGATCGATCCGGTCGCGCTCTCCAATTACGCTTATCTTCAGATCGTCGATCCGCTGAAGCGGTTGGCCGGCGTCGGCGACGTTCAGATCTTCGGCGAGCGCCGCTACTCGATGCGCGTCTGGCTCGATCCCGATAAGCTCGCCAATCTCGGCATTACGGCGGTCGACGTGCAGAACGCGATCGCCGAGCAGAACGTTCAGGTCGCGGCGGGCAAGATCGGCCAATCGCCGGCGCCCCCCGGCACGCCGTTCGAGATGCAGGTCAACGCCACGGGCCGCCTCGCCAATGCCGAGCAGTTCTCCGACATCGTGGTGCGCGCGGATCCCGCCAAGGGGGCGGTGGTGCGCCTGCGCGACGTCGCGCGGGTCGAACTCGGCGCGTTGCAATATTCTTCCAGCGCCTTCTTCGGAAAGGATCCGACCGTCGTTCTCGCCGTCTTCCAGACGCCGGGATCCAACGCGCTCGATCTCGAGCAGCGCGTCAAGGACAAGATGCAGGAACTGTCGAAGCGGTTCCCGCCCGGCATCACCTACGCGATGCACTACGATACGACGCGCTTCGTCTCGGCGGCGATGCGCGAGGTCGTCATCACCCTGCTCGAGGCGCTGGCGCTTGTCGTTTTGGTCGTGTTCGTCTTCCTGCAGAGCTGGCGTACGACCATCATCCCGACGATCGCCATTCCGGTGTCGCTGATCGCGACGCTCGCGGTGATGCAGGCGTTCGGCTTCTCGCTCAACATGCTGAGCCTGCTCGGCATGGTGCTGGCGATCGGCCTCGTGGTGGACGATGCGATCGTGGTGGTCGAAAACGTCGAGCGCCAACTTGAAGCAGGGTTGCCGCCTTTGGCGGCGGCCAGGAAGGCGATGGGCGAAGTCACCGGGCCGATCATCGCCACCACGGCGGTGCTGATGGCGGTCTTCGTGCCGGTCGCCTTCATACCCGGCGTGTCGGGCCGCCTCTACAATCAGTTCGCGTTGACGGTTGCGATCTCCGTCGGCATATCGGCGTTCAATTCGCTGACCCTCAGCCCCGCGCTGAGCGCGGCGTTCCTGCGCCACCGGCCGGCCGTCAGTTTCGCGCCGTACCGCTGGTTCAACGCCGGCTTCGACCGCCTCTCGCACGGGTATTCCGGGATTGTGGCGGGGCTCATCCACCATCGCTGGGTTCTGCTCGGCCTCTTCTTCGCCGTGGTCGGCGCCACCTATGCGATCTCCTTGCACATTCCCTCGACCTTCGTGCCTGTCGAAGACCAGGGCTATTTCTTCGTCGTCGTCCAAGGGCCGGACGGCGCATCGCTCGAGCGCACCGACGCGGTCGCCAAGAAGGTGCGCGATATTCTCCAGAGCACGCCGGGCGTCCAGATCGCTGGCTTCATCAGCGGCCTCAATTTTCTGACCAACGCCGCGCAGTCGAATTCGGCGGTGGAATTCGCGATCCTCAAGCCGTGGGACGAGCGCGGACCCGACGAGAGCGCCTCGAAGCTCGTCGCCTCGGTGCGCACCAAGCTGCTCGGAATTCCCGAGGCCTTCGTGCTGAGCTTCGATCCGCCCTCCATTCAGGGCCTCGGCACCACCGGCGGCTTCGAGTTCCAGGTCGAGGATCTCGCCGGCCACGGCAGCGTCGCATTGAACGACGCGACCCAGGCGCTGATCGCGGCGGCGCGCAAGCAGCCGGAGCTCAATCCGCAGCAGATGTTCACGTCGTTCTCGACCTCGACGCCGCAGTTCAACTACGATCTCGACCGCACCAAGGCGAAGCTGCTGGGCCTGAGCCTGCCGGACGTGTTCAACACGCTGCAGATCTATCTCGGCTCGCTCTACGTGAACGACTTCAACCTGTTCGGCCGCACATTCCGCGTTACGTTGCAGGCCGACAAGGGCGCGCGCGCCAAGGCCTCCGATCTCTCGCGTCTCTATGTCAGGAACGCGAGCGGCGGCATGGTGCCGCTCGACACGCTCGGCAGCCTGAAGCCGATCGTCGGCCCCGAGACGGTGCCGCACTACAACAACTACGCCTCGGCGTTGATCAATGGCGGACCCGCGCCGGGCTACAGCTCGGGACAGGCGGTGGTGGCGATGGAGCGCGCGGCGGCGGAAGCGCTGCCGAAGGACTTCGGCTACGAATGGACGGGCGTCACCTTCCAGGAGTTGAAGGCGGGCTCCATTGCGACGATCGTGTTCACGCTGGCGATCGTGTTCGTCTTCGTCATCCTCGCGGCGCAATACGAGAGCTGGTCGATGCCGTTCATGGTGCTCTCCTCGGCGCCGCTCGCCATCTTCGGCGCCCTCGCCGCGCTGTGGCTCCGGGGAATGCAGATCGACGTCTATTCGCAAATTGGATTCGTCATGCTGATCGGGCTGGCGGCGAAGAACTCGATTCTGATCGTCGAATTCGCCAAACGCCGCCGCGAAGAGGGGCTTGGCATCGTCGAGGCGGCGATGGAGGCGGGCCGGCTGCGCTTGCGGCCGATCCTGATGACCGCCTTCGCCTTCATCCTCGGCGTGCTCCCGCTGATGTTCGCGAGCGGCGCCGGCGCGGCCAGCCGCCAGTCGATCGGCACCACCGTGTTCGGCGGAATGCTCGCGGCGACGACCCTGACGCTGATTTTCGTTCCCGTCTTCTATGCGCTCATCGAGCGCCTGCGCGAGCGGCGCGGCGCGGAGGCAGAGCCGTCTTCGGATCGTCACGCCGAGATTGGTCTCGCCCCCGAGCCCGGCCCGGCGGAATAACAAGGACCTTCCTATGCGAGTTCGGAAAGTCATCCCAGGAACCGTCGCCGTGCTCGTCGCGGCGTCGGTCGGCGCCTATGTCGTGCGCCAGAATGCCGGCGGCGTCTCAGGTCCGGCGGCGGCGGCGCCGGGCATGATGATGGCGATGCCGGTTCCGGTGACGCCCGTCGTCAAGCGCGACCTGCCGATCTACCTCGAATATCCCGCAAGGATGGAATCGATTCGCAGCATCTCGTTGCAGGCGCGCGTGCCCGGCTACCTCGCGGCGCAGGTCGCGCCTGACGGCGCCGACGTCAAAGAGGGCGATCTCCTCTACAAGATCGACCCACGCGACCTTCAGGCGGCGCTTGACCAAGCGAAAGCTCAGGCCGCCCGCGACTCCGCCTCGTTGGACTACGCCCGTTCCAATTTCGATCGCGGCTCGGAGCTCGTAAAGAGCGGCTTCGTCGCCAAGGACGCCTACGATCAGCGCGAGAGCGCGATGCGTCAGGCCGAGGCCGCCGTCGCCATGGATCAGGCGGCGATCCGCACCACCGAGCTCAACCTCGGCTATGCGGAAATCCGCGCCCCATTCGTCGGCCGGCTTGGCCGCAACCAGGCGCCGATCGGCACGCTGGTCAGCGTCGCCGGCGCGCCGCTCAATACGCTCGTGCAGCTCGATCCGATTTACGTGACCTTCAACCCGAGCGAGACCGAACTCGCCGAGATCGAAAAAGCGCGCGCATCCGGCAAGGTCGAGGCGGAAGTCTTCGCGCCCGGCGACGACAAGCCGCGTCAGCGCGGCGAGTTGACCTTCCTCGACAACAACGTCGATCGGTCGACCGGCACCATCACCGCCCGCGCGACCATCGCCAATCCCGATTCCTCCTTGCTGCCGGGCGAATACGTCCACGTCCGCCTTCGCGTGAAGGAGGCGCCCGACGCGCTGATGGTTCCGCAGATCGCGATCGGGTCGAGCCAACTCGGCAAATATGTCTATGTCGTCGGAGCCGACAGCAAAGCGGCGCTGCGCACGGTCACGCTCGGCCCGTCGGACGGCGATCTCGTCAACGTCGTCGGCGGCGTCGCCGAGGGCGATAAGATCATCACCGGCAATTTGCAGAAGATCGGCCCCGGCTCGCCGGTGCAGCCGTTACCCGCCAAGCCGCAGGGCTGAACGTCGTTTTGGGCGCCCCTTCTCCCCCTGCGGGAGAAGGTGTCGCCCCGTTAGGGGCGACGGATGAGGGGTCGCGCCGTCAGGCGCGGCGGCTCGGCACAGGTGAGAGGATATCCTTTAGCGTCGAAACATTCTGCGCGGCGGCGACCCCTCATCCGGCCCTCCGGGCCACCTTCTCCCGCAAGGGGAGAAGGGAAAAAAGCCTCTCAGCCCAGTTCCGCCGAGGTTTTCCAGAGATTGACGCCGCCCTCGACCGCGGAGCGGTCGATCTCGGCCAACTCCTCCTTGTTGAAACCGGGGTTCTTCAGCGCGCCGACGGCGTCGACGACCTGCTCTGGCCGGCTTGCGCCGATCAGGGCGGATGTCACGCGCCCGCCGCGCAGCACCCAGGCGAGGGCCATCTGGGCGAGCGTCTGGCCGCGTTGTTTGGCGATCGCGTCAAGCTGACGAACGCGCTCGAGATTGGCTTCGCTGAGCATGGCGGGAAGCAGCGACTTGCCTGCCGCGGCGCGGCTGTCCTGGGGAACGCCCTTGAGATATTTGTTCGTCAGCAATCCTTGAGCGAGCGGGGTGAAGGCGATGCTGCCGATCCCCTCGTCGTCGAGCGTGTCGAGCAGGCCATCCTCCTCGACCCAGCGGTTGATCATCGAATAGCTCGGCTGGTGGATCACGCAAGGCGTGCCCAGCCGCTTGAGGATCGCCGCCGCCTCCTTGGTCCGCTTCGAATTGTAGGAGGAGAGGCCGACATAGAGCGCCTTGCCCTGACGTACGGCGGCGTCGAGCGCGCCCATCGTTTCCTCGAGCGGCGTGTTGGGGTCGAAGCGATGGGAGTAGAAGATGTCGACGTAGTCGAGCCCCATGCGCTTCAGGCTCTGGTCGAGGCTCGCCAGCATATATTTGCGGCCGCCCCATTCGCCGTACGGGCCGGGCCACATCAGATAGCCCGCCTTGGTCGAGATGACGATCTCGTCGCGATGATCGCGCAAGTCGGTGCGCAGAATCTCGCCGAACGCCGTCTCGGCGCTGCCGGGCGGGGGACCGTAGTTGTTGGCGAGGTCGAAGTGCGTGACGCCGAGATCGAACGCCTTGCGGCAGATCGCGCGTCCCGTGTCGGCCGGGAAATCGAAGCCGAAATTGTGCCACAGGCCTAGCGAGATAGCCGGCAGCTTCAGGCCGCTGCGGCCTGAGCGATTGTAGATCATGGCGTCGTAGCGCGTCGGCGCAGGCCGATAGGACATCAATGTCTCCAACACGAATGCGGCGCTGCTTTAGCGCCGCACGGATTCACTCCAAAGACGGGATTGCCGTGTTGGTCAACTCGCCTTCAGGATGCGGAAGCCCTCGACCTCCTTGACGAGGGGAAGAGTCTTCCATCGGTCGCCGTCGTGCAGGATGATCAGGCGGCTGAGGTCGCCAGCGATTTCCTTGTTGATCCGATCGATCGTCTTGAGCTGCTCCCAGATGCTGCCGATGCCGGCGCCGAGCGGCACGTAGACGCCGTCGTGGTTATGGCCGCAGATGTTGCGCCGCGAGTAGACGCAATCGCCCGACACGACGAGCTTGCCCTTCGCCGTCTCGATCAAAACGAACTGCTGTCCGAGGGTGTGGCCCTCGCCGAGCCTGACGTGAATGCCGGGAAGCACATTGTCGGCGTCGCCGTCGATGAGGTTCAGCCGGTGCTCCACCGAAGCGTCGAACGCGGTGCGCAGATCGTCGGGGTTGACCACTTCGGTGAGAAAGCCGAACTGGCGCGGCAGCGCCATGGCCTCGACCCAGCTCAGCATCTCGCGCTTCTGCAGGTGCAGGCGCGCGTTGGGGAATTTCGAGATCGAGCCCATGTGGTCGAAATGGGCGTGGCTGATCACGATGTCGGTGACCTGCTCGGGCGCGACGTCCAGCTCCGCCAACATGCGCAACGGCGAAATCCAATAGGGGACATTGAATTTGATCGCCATCTTCTCGCCGCCGGCTTCACGCATGAAGCCGCAGTCGACGAGCGCGATGGTGTCGGCGCGGCGCGCGAGGATGAAGGAGAACGGCACGTTCATCACGCCGTCGGCGTGCGCGCCTTGGACGAGGCTCGCCACCGGCTGATCCTTCGAGCGCGCGTACTCGATGACGTGGACCGACCAGTCCGCATTGTCCGAGGTCGTCATCAATGTCTCTCCCAATTAGACCATATCGCAATGAGGTGGCGTCGTCATTGCGCGGAGCGCAGCGACGAAGCAATCCATCGTTCCGCCTAGCGCTACTGGATTGCTTCGCTTCGCTCGCAATGACGGCATTGCTCCTAGCTTTCCGCAATGGATCGCCCGAGGCTCGAAAGCCCGACGGCGACGATGAGAATGGCGCCTTGCAGCACGTATTGCGAGAAGGTGGGCGCCCCGAAGATGTTAAGTCCGTTAAAGCCGAAGGCGATGATCAGCGCGCCGATGAGCGTGCCGACAATATGGAATTCGCCGTCGCGCAGCGTCGCGGAGCCGAGGAAAACCGCGGCGAAGGCGGTCAACAGATAGCTGTCGCCGGCGCTGGCGGTGCCGCTGCCGAGACGCGAGGCGAGCAGCACGCCGGTGAGCGCGGCGCAAACGCCTGAGATCACGAAGCCGAGGATCTTGATCCGGTCGACGTCGATGCCGGTCAGGCGCGCTGCGCCAGGATTGCCGCCGACCGCCTGGATCTCCTGGCCGAGCGCGGTGCGTTCGACCAGCAGCCACAGTGCGCCGAGCACGCAGACCATGATGACGATGTTGTTCGGGATGCCGAACAGCCAGCGCCCGAGCGAGATTTGCAGGAACGCCTCCGGCACGCCGGCGACGATCGGCACGCCGGCGGAGTAGGCGAAGGCGAGGCCGGTGAGGATGGTGCCGACGCCGAGTGTCGCGATCACCGAATTGACGCGGATCTTGGTGACGATGAAGCCGTTGATCAGGCCGATCACCGCGCCGGCTGCCAGTACGATCAGGATCGCGACCGGGATAGGCAGGTGATTGGCCACGATCAGTCCCGTCACGAGGATGCCGTGCAGACTTGCCGCGAAGCCGATCGTGAGATCGAGCTCGCCGACGATCACGGCGAGCGTCAAGCCGGCGGCGATGATCATCGCCAGCGAAGCCTGATTGAGCACGTTGACGAAATTGCCGGTGGTCGGGAACGCGTGCGGCGACAGCACGGAGAAGGCGGCGATCATCGCAACAAGGCCGATGATCGTGCCGTAGCGGGCGAAGACGCCGAGAATGGATTTCGCGCCAGGGGACAGGCGGCGGTTGGATGCGGCGATTTGGGTCATGGGATGCTCTCCGCCGTGGACGGCGCGCCGGCGTAACTGGCCTCGATGATCGCATTGCGCGAGAGAGCGGCGCCGCCCAGCTCCTGCACGATGGCGCCTTCCGCCATCACCAGCACGCGATCGCAAAGATCCGGCAGCTCCTCCGGCTCGGAGGAAACGACCAGCACGGCCATGCCCTGCTCGGCGAAACCGCGGATCAGCTTATGGATTTCCCCGCGCGCGCCGATGTCGACGCCGCGCGTCGGCTCGTCGAGCATCAGGACGCGCGGCGCGCGTATGAGCCAGCGGCCGAGCACGACCTTCTGCTGATTGCCGCCGCTCAGGCGGCCGACCGGCGTCTCGATGCTTTGCGTCTTAATCAAGAGGTCGCGCACGGCGTCCTTGCAGAGCGCCTCGCGCTTGCCGGAATTGATTATCGGAAAGCCGGCGCTGCGCACCATCTTGGCGAGATTGGCGAGCTGCATGTTGAAGGCGACGCTCTTGGTTAGCACGAGGCCCTGCGCGCGGCGCTCCTCGGGCACCAAGCCGAGACCCGCCTTGACGGCCTGGGCCGGGCTCTTGGGCGCGAACGGCTCGCCGTTGAGCCACATCGCGCCGCCGTCGACCTTGTCGGCGCCGTAAATCAGCCGGATCAGTTCGGTGCGCCCTGCGCCGACGAGGCCGCCGACGCCGAGCACCTCGCCGCGGCGAAGCTCGAAGCTGATGTTTTTCACGCGAGGAAAGCGGGTCAGTCCGCTCACCTTCAGAACGACGTCCTTCGCCTCGAGCGGCTTGGCCGCCTTGAGGGGCGTTTCGACCGCTCTGCCGACGATTGCTTCGACGAGGTTCGAGCGGTCGAGCTCGGCGCGCTCGATGCGCTTCACGGATTGTCCGTCGCGAAAAACGGTGACGGCGCGGCACAGGTCGAGAATTTCGTCGAGCCGGTGGGAGACGTAGAGCACGGCGACGCCCGAGCGGGACAGGTCGCGCACGATGGCCGCCAATTTCTCGCTCTCGCTCGCGGAAAGCGAGGCCGTCGGCTCGTCCATCACGATGAGGCGCGCCTTGCGCACCAGCGCGCGGCAGATGCTGATGAGCCAGTTCTCGGCGGTCGACAGGCCCTTCACATTGGCGAACAACGGGGCGGAGATGCCGACGCGACGCGCGATCGGCTCGACCTCGCGCGCGATGGCGCGCCAGTCGATCATGCCGAAGCGCGTCGCCTTGGGCACGCCGAGCATGATGTTCTGCAGCACGTTCATGCCGGGCACGAACGCAAGTTCCTGATGGATGAAATTCATGCCGAGTTCGGTCGCGCGGTGCGGCGTCGCGATCTCGACCAGGGAGCCGTCGATCATCACGCTGCCGCGGTCGGGCTGCGCGAGGCCGGCGAGGATTTTGATCAGCGTCGATTTTCCCGCGCCGTTCGCGCCGACGAGCCCGTGGACTTCGCCATGGCCAACTGTCAGCGAGACGCCCTTTAGCGCTTGCACGCCGCCGTAGGCCTTGGCGACGTCCTCGACTCGCAGCAGCGGAGGCGCCGTCGGCGCCCCCGCGATGATCTTCGTTTCAGCGTTCAACACTAAAGGCCGCCGTTTGTTACTTCTGGCCGATCGCGTCGGGGTGGTCTTTGATAAACTGGCCCACATTGGCCTGCGTGATCAAGGCGGCCGGCACTTCGACCGCCTTCGCCTTCCAGCTGTCGCCCGCGGCTTTGATCTGCTTGAGCAGCTTCACCATCTGAAAGCCTTCGGTGTAGCTGTCCTCCCAGGCGGTGGCGGTCATGTGGCCGTTCTTGATGTTCTCGATCGCCTGGGCGTTTCCGTTGACCCCGTACACCTTCACGTCGTCGCGGCCCTGCTGGCGCAGGGCGCCGATCGCGCCGATCGCCGGATCATCCCAGCAGCCCCAGATCGCCAGGTTGCCGCCGGCGGGATGCGAGGCGAGCCAGGCGTTGGCGTATTGCGCGCCGTCCTCGAAATAGCCGGGGATGCGGACCTCGTTCTTGGTCACTTTGATGTTCGGGTTCTTGGCGAGCACCTGGTCGAGCAGCGTCTCGCGGTTGCGGCAGACTTCACCGGTGCGGTAGGCGAGCACCAGCAGATCGCCCTTGCCGCCGAGATCCTTCACCATCTGCTCGATGACGGGCAACGCGACCGGCGCGCCCGAGCCGTTGGTGGCGGCGACCGAGCCGCCGAGGCCGCCGCCCCAGGTCACGACAGGAATCTTGGCGTTCTTGGCGGCGTCCAGCCCGGCGCCGATCGAGGACCAGGGAAACACCATGTCGATAACGGCCCCGGCGCCGCGCTGAGCGAAGTTCTGAATGCCCGCGTTCGCCTGATCGGCGCTGCCGGCCGCGTCGACGACGGAAATGGTCCAGCCGTCCTCGTTGGCGGCGGCCGTGGCGCCGGCGATGTAGCGGGCGTTGTTGGCTTCGGTCGCGGAGATCGACACGATCCCGAGCAAAGGCTTGTCCGCTGCTTGCGCCACGCCTGCGGCAAAGATGCAGCCGACGGCGAGCCATCCGATCGTTGAGCGTTTCATTTCGTACTCCCTCATGCCGCGCTATGCCGCGCTGTAAAATTGGCGAACACTGGCTAATCGTTTCGTCAGCATCGGCGATCGAGCTGTCCGTGACAAGAGGGGTTTTGTCAAAATCGCCGAAAAATTGCGCTGGACAGGGGAGACGATTTTGCCCAAACTCGGCGAAACGTTTAGCTGGGTGTTCGGTGGCAACAATTAGAGACGTCGCGCGGGCCGCTGGTGTGTCGACCGCGACGGTCTCGGCCGTCATCAACGAGACGGCCTATGTGAGTCCGCCGTTGCGCAAGCGCGTGCTTGCGGCGATCGACGAGCTGAATTACGCGCCCATGCATGCCGCGCAGAACCTGAAGAGCGGCCGCAGCGGCCTTATTGCGCTCGTCGTCGCCGATCTCTCCAACCCGTTCTTCGCCAAGATCGTCTGCGCCGCCGAAGCGGCGGTCGCCGCCTGGGGCTATTCGCTTGTCGTCTTCAACAGCGACGAGAAGCCAGACAACGAACGGCGGATCTTCTCGCGCATTCGCACCCTCTCCTGCGATGGGGTCATGCTCTCGCCGGTCGGATCGTCGTTGCGGTGGGACCAGCGCGATCTCGAAGGCGCGGCCATTCCGATCGTCCTGTTCGGCCGCGTGGTCGACGACGACCGGTCGGACACGGTGACGATCGACAACGTCTCCGCCGCCAAGCAGGTCGCCAACTACCTGCTCGACCTCGGTCACCAGCGCATTGGCTCGATCACCGGCCCGCTCCATCTGACGACCGGCCGCGGGCGCCTCGATGGGCTTTTGCAGGCGATGCAGGCGCGCGGCCTCGCGCCGCAGCCGGGGCATGTGCGATCGGGCGAGTTCCGCGAGGACGTCGCCTATTCGGTCGCGCGCGACATCCTCGAGCGCCCCGACCGGCCGAGCGCGCTCTATGTCGCCAACGGCGTCATGGCGCTCGGCGTCATGCGCGCGATCGCCGATCTTGGCCTGAAGTGTCCGGAAGACATTTCGATCGCCTCGACCGACACGATCCCCGGCATCGGCGGCCTCAAGCCGAGACTGACGCGTACGGAGCATCCGGTGACGGACATGACGAACGAAGCGCTGCGGCTGCTCGTCGAGCGCATCAGTCGCGGCAACGATCTGCCGCCGCGCAACGTCGTCTTCGAGCCGGCGCTCGTTCTGGGGGAGAGCTGCGGTCCGGTAAACCGGTGAAATTCGCCTCTCGGCCGCCGCCCGCACAAAGGTTCCACGCGCCGCCCGTCGCTCCGATCAGAAAGAATTGATCGCCGCCCGCGCGCTTTTGCCAGGCCAAGACAAGTTCGTCGTGCGAGCACGGGCCAAGTTGTCCGTGACCCAATGAACCGATGGACACGCGCCGGCCGTTCGGCGATGGAAACCCCACGCGAAAGGAGAGCCGATGTCCGAATTCGAAGGCCTCCCGGCGCCCGCGCGATATTGGTCCGCGCTGACGATCTGGCTGGCCCTGACGATGGCGGTGCTCGACGGCGCCATCGCCAACGTCGCCCTGCCGACGATCGCGCGAGAGCTTGCGGCCGCGCCGGCCTCGTCCGTCTGGGTCGTGAACGGCTATCAACTCGCGATCGTCGTCTCGCTGCTGCCGTTTGCGGCGCTCGGCGAGAGAATTGGCTATCGCCGGGTGTTTCTCGGCGGCGTCGTCGTCTTCACCGCCGGCTCGGCCGCATGCGCGCTGTCGCACACCCTCGCTACGCTGATCGCCGCGCGCGTCGGTCAGGGGCTCGGCGCGGCGGCGGTCATGAGCGTGAACGGCGCGCTGTTGCGTTTCACCTATCCGGCGCGCCAACTCGGCCGCGGCATCGGTTTCAATGCTCTGGTCGTCTCGGCCGCCGCGGCGCTCGGGCCGACGATCGCCTCAGGGATTCTCTCGGTTGGACCGTGGGAGTGGCTGTTCGGCGTCAACGTGCCGATCGGCGTCGCCGCCTTTCTGATTGGCCGCGCCTGGCTGCCTGAAGTCCGCGTTCGGGGAGCTTCGACGTCATCAGCACCGCCCTCAACGTGCTGACTTTTGGGCTCCTCTTTACCGGCGTCGACGCCCTGACGCGCCGCGGCAGCCCTGAGCTCGGCGCGGCGGAGCTCGTTCTGGCGGTCGTCGCCGGCGCTGCTTTGGTGTTCCGCTCGAACGCGCAACCGAGGCCGCTCGTTCCGATCGACCTTCTCCGCAACAAGCTGTTCGCGATGACGGTCCTCACTTCGATCGCCTCGTTCACCGCCCAGACCTTGGCTTTCGTTTCGCTGCCTTTCTATTTCCAAGGGGCGCTGCATCGCGGCCAGGTCGCGACCGGCCTCTTGATGACGCCGTGGCCCATGGCGGCGGGGCTCGCCGCTTTCGTGGCGGGAAAGCTGGCCGATCGCTATTCCGCCGCGATCCTCAGCGGCGCCGGCCTCGGGCTGCTCGCGGTTGGCCTGTTGTCGATCGGTTTCCTGCCGATGGAGGCGCCGTCATGGGCGATTGGGGGCCTGATGGCGGTGTGCGGCCTCGGCTTCGGGTTCTTTCAGTCGCCCAACAACCGCACCATGCTGTCAACGGCGCCGCTCCTGCGTAGCGGCGCGGCGGGGGGCATGCTCGCCACTTCGCGCCTGACGGGACAGTCGATCGGGGCGACGCTGGCGGCCATCGCCTTCCGCTTCGCTGGCCATGCCGAGACGATCGCGCTCGTGATCGCGGCCGCCTTCGCCCTCGCCGGCGCAATCGCCAGCCTGTCGCGCCTTCGCGTCCAGGCGTTATCGATCAAGCCAAGAGCGCGCGGCGACAAAGTGGACGCCGGCTTTTCGCCCAACGCGCGCGGCAATTGAATCGCGCCGCGCGCCGCGAGCTGCGATTCAGACGTCGACGAATTGATGCGTCCGCTGGCTGAGGAGAATTTGAAGCTGCTCGTCGCGACGCATCCGGATCGTGAGCCGAACCTTGAGCCCGCTCGGATCGTTGTCGAGAAGCTCGATTCCGCCGTCGTGGCGCGAGGCGATGTCGCGCGCGATCGACAGGCCGAGGCCGAAGCCGCCGCCTGAGGACCGCCGGGCGCTGTCGGCCTTGAAGAAAGGCTCGAACACCTTGCTGCGCAGCGAGGCCGGAATTCCCGGACCGTCGTCGCTGATCTCGATCTGCGCCGTCCTCTCGTCGACCATGTGCAGCAAAACGGCGACGGTCGTCCCGTGTTTGGTCGCGTTGTCGACCACGTTCGTCACTGCGCGGCTCAGCGCGTCGACGCGGCAGACGAAGGCGAGCCTGTCGGGCCCCTCGTAGGATACGTCGAAGCCGATGTCGACGAACTCCGCGCAAATCGTCTGCATCATGCTGGGCAGGTCGACGAGTTGGGACGATTCGGACCGTCCCCCGTCGCGCAAATAGGCCAACGTTTCGCTCAGCATGTCGTTGATGGTCGCGATGTCGCGCATCATGCTGTCTCTGAGGCCCGCGTCCGCCAAGCGCTCGGAGCGAAGGCGCAAGCGCGTGAGCGGCGTTCTGAGATCGTGGCTGATCGCCGCGAGCATTTGCGTGCGTTCGTTGACCAGCGTCGAGACGCGCTTGCGCATGTCGTTGAGCGCCTCGGCGACCTCAGCGATCTCGCGCGGTCCTTTCGCATCGATCGGAGCGTCGTCCGCTGTCGGCAGCCTAAAGGAGCGCGCCGCCGTGGCGATCGACGACAGCGGAGCGGTTATGAAACGCAGCGCGTAGAGGGACAGGAACAATATGATGAACGTGACGATCGCAAGGCCGCTGACGATCTGAATGGCGAAGAAGTTGTGCAGGTGGACGCGCGGCGTCGCGTCAAACAGCAGCCCGGCGTCGCCGATCTTCACAGCGATGGCGTCATGCCCGCCGAAGGCGAACGCGCCTGCGACCGGCGTGATGTCCCAGTCGTTCGCCAGCATGGCTCTGACCGAGCCTACGAAGGCCGGATGACGCGGTTGGATCTTCGGCAGCGACGCGAGATTGGCTGCAACGGTCGATTTGACCGCTATCTCCGGCCAGCGGTGTTCTTTGAGAACCCGCGCCAAGTCCGCCGGCGATCGAGCAGCCTCGGCGTTGTGGACAATCGCCGCGATGCGAGCCGCGGTCGTGGAGGCCACCAGCTCAGGATTCGCGCCGGCCTGCACAGTGTAAAAGAAGTACATGAGAAGGGCGGCGGCGAGGCCGACGCCGAGCACGACAGCGGCGATGACGATGCCCGTGATCTGGGTCGTGATCGACCGCAGCGCCAGCCGCGCCGCGAGCTTCATGAGCCGACCTCCACCGGTGGCGTGAACACATAGCCGCCGAGGCGCACCGTCTTGATGAAGGTCGGATCGCGCGGATCCGGCTCGATCTTCTGCCGAATGCGGCTGACATGGACGTCGACGCTGCGCTCGATAGGTCCGGCGAGGCCGCCGTGCGTGAGCTCCAGCAATTGCTCGCGCGATAGGACGCGGCCGGGATTCTGGCAGAAGGCGAGCAGCAGATCGAATTCCGCGCTCGTCATCGTCACCCGGGCGCGATCCGGATTATAGAGCAGCCGCTCCGAGGGATAGAGACTCCACTGGGCGAAGCGGAAGGGATGCAGGCGATGCTTGTGGGAGGCCTCGGCGGCCCCGACGCGCCGCAGCAGCGCACGGACGCGGGCGATCAGCTCGCGTGAGTTGAACGGCTTTGTGATGTAATCGTCGGCGCCGATCTCCAGTCCGCCGATGCGGTCGACGTCCTCGCCGAGCGCCGTCACCATGATGATCGGCACGTTGGAGGCCGCCCGCAGCCGACGGCAAATGCTGAAACCGTCTTCCTGCGGCAACATGACGTCGAGCAGGATCAGATCGATTGCCTCCTGCGTCAGGGCGACATCCATGGTTGAGCCCGACGTGGCGGCGCAGACGGAAAAGCCGGCTTCGGTCAAAAGCTCCTCGAGCATATTGGCGATGAAGGGATCGTCCTCCACCAGCAGGATGCGCGCGGACTCGCCGTCTTCGGGGCGGAGGGGAGCAGGGGAGATCGTAATTTCAAGCATCGTCGAACCTCGCTCCTTCTGTCGCTCAAAAGGAGCGGGCGAGTCAGCCGCTGTTTTGTGTTTTTTTGTTTCAGCCGCGCGCATCAAGCGGTTCAGGCGAGGTCGACGAGGACGCCGCGAGCGGCCGACCGCAGGAGGCGCTTCTCCGCTTCCCAGCGGGCGGCGGCGTCGATTTCCTGGAGGAACTCCACCTTCCCGCCCGCGAACGTGGCTACTGGCAGGCCGTCGCGGAACACGAGCCGATTGCCGGTGAGCGCAGCGAGGCGCGGCCCTGGCGTCAAAACGCCAAGCAGATTGAGCGGATCGGCCGCCGAGAGCGACACCCATTGCTCGGAATGGGGACGACGGCGCGTCTCGCGCAACAGGCCGACCGCCTCCGGCAGCGCGTATTGCTCGCCTGAAAAGCCGGCGACGAAACGGCCGCCGCGGATTTCCCCGCGCGCTTCGAGGCGGCGATAGACGCGCACGAGATCGCGCCAAGCCGGCAACCAACCGCCCTCGCGGCCGAGCATCCGGAAAAACACGACGCCGTAGCGGCGCAGCAATGCGTGCGCGGCGTGCTCGATGGCGGCGCTTCGCAGCGCCTCGTCGATCTGGTCAGCGCTCGGGCGGCGCACCAGGCTCCAACGGCCGCCGCTCTCGATATCGAAGGCGAGCACGCGTCCGCGGCGCTTGGCGCCGGCGATCGGCCTGCGCTGGCTCGACGGCACCAGCAGCGCCCTGAGGCCGCCGAAGCTGTCGGATGTCGCGAGCCCCTGCGCCACGAGTTCGGCCAGCGCCTCTTCGGCTTGCGGGCGCAGCAGATGGGCGGCGTCGGCGAGTTCGTCGAAGAACAGCGCGCCCTGCGCGTTCAGCCGTTCGAGCGCGGCGCGCGCTTTGGGCGAGACGCGGGCTGCGTCCGCCGCCGGCGCGAGCGCCATCCAGAGCGGTCCGCGCCGCCGGTCGATCAGCGCGATCGGCGCGGAGCCGACCGGGCTCGCCGGGCGGGCGCGCTCCATTCCGCCGGGGGACAGACGCGCCCAGGCGGTGCGCCCGGCGAGGCATTGGGCGTCGAGCCAGGAGGGCTGGTAGTCGGCGATCCGCGCCGGCAGGATCTCGGTCTCCCAGGCACGCGCCGGCGCCTCGAAGCCTTCGAGCCCAGTGAGCGCTGCGGGCAGGGCGTCCGGTCCTTCGAGACGGGCGTCCTCGGCGACGTGCTGCCAGGCGAAGAGGAAGCGCAGGAAGTCGCGCGGCGCGACCGGCTCGATCTCGGAGCGGAGGCGCCGGATCGTATAATGATGGATGCGGGCGAGCAGGCGCCGGTCGCACCATTGTTCTTCGTTGGTCCCGGGAATGAAGCGGCCGCGCAGGATTGTCCCTTCCGCCTCGAGCGCGAGCAAGCCGGCGGCGACGGCGGCCGGCTCCAACCCCAGCGAACCGGCGAGCGCGGACGCGCTGGTCGGCCCGAGACCTTCGAGCCGCCCGCGCAATATTTCGACCACGGCGAGGTCGGGCTCCCACACCGCGGCCGCGTGCTCGGCCGGCGGCGCGATGTCCGGCGCGAGCGGGGCGTTCGGCCAGAGTGCGCGAAACTGGGTCAGCCGTTCCGCCGGGACCCACAGCCTCGCGCCGGGCGTCTCAAGCCGGGCGACGCGCTTCTCGCGCGCGAGCGCGGCGAGCCAGTCGCGCCACTCCGGCGTCGCGTGGCCCTCTTCTTCGTTAAGACAGCCGAGCCAGAGGAGGGCGTCATGCAGCTCCTCGGCGTTGGTCGGTTCGGGCCACGCCTCGCCGCGAACCCGTGCGATGGCGTCCGCATCGAGCCGGCCAAGATCCGACGCGCTGTCGGGATCCTGCCAGCGGCGCGCCATGACGGCTTGCGTCCGCCGCTCCTCGAGCGGCGCGTCGTCGAGGAAGGCGTAGGGGCGCGCCGACAGCGCTTCGAGCGCCAGCGGCGAAGGCTGCGTCAGGTCGCGGCAGACAATGTCGACCTCGCCCGCCTCGATGCGGGCGAGCAGCCGCTCCAGCCCGTCGACGTCCATCGCCTCGTGCAAACAGTCGTCGATCGCCTGGTTGGTCAGGGGATGGTCGGGAACCTCGCGCTCGCCGACGAGATTTTCCGCGCAGGCGATCTGATCGGGAAAGACCGCGGCGACGAGATCTTCCGCCTGCATGCGCAGGAACTGCGGCGGGACCTTCTTGCCGCCGCGAAAGCGCGGCAGCGCCAGCGCGACGCCGGCGACCCAACGCCAGCGCGTCGTGAACATCGGCGCGTCGAGCATCGCCTGAATCAGCACCGCGCGCACGCTGCTCGAATGGAGATAGCGAGCGACGTCGCTAAGATCGAAGCTGTGCGCGCTCGTCAGCGACAGCACGATATTGTCCTCGGTCGCCGCCGCCTGCAGCTCGAAATTGAACTTGCGGCAAAATCGCTTGCGCAGCGCGAGGCCCCAGGCGCGGTTGAGACGGCTACCGAAGGGGGAGTGGATGACAAGTTGCATGCCGCCCGCCTCGTCGAAGAACCGCTCCAAGACGATGCGGTCCTGCGTCGGCAGGCGGCTCAGCGCTCCAGCGCCGGCGGCGAGATAGTCCGCGAGCTGCTCGGCCGCGGGCGCGCCCAGGCCGACCGTCTCTTCAAGCCAAAGGCGTGTCGTTTGGCGGGAGGGGTCGGCGCGAAGCCGATCGTCGATGTCTTCGCGCAGGCGCGACACCGATTGGGAGAGCTCATCCGAGCGCCCCGGCGCCTCGCCGAGCCAGAAGGGAAGCGTCGGCGGCTGGCCGCGTGCGTCTTCGACCCGCACCGTGCCTCGCTCGACGCGGAGGATGCGGTAAGAGGCGTTGCCGAGTTGGAACACGTCGCCTTGCAGGCTCTCGACCGCGAAATCCTCGTTGACGCTGCCGATGACGTGGTTCTCCGGCTCCAAGAGCACCTGATAGTCGGCGGTGTCGGGGATCGTGCCGCCCGAGGTGAGCGCCGTCGTGCGGGCGCCGCGCCGGGCGCGCAGCACATGGTTGACGGCGTCGCGGTGAATCAAGGCGCCGCGCCGGCCGCGACGGGTGGAGAAGCCCTCCGCGAGCATACGCACGACGGCGTCGAAGTCCGCGCGCGGGAGGGCCCGGAACGACCAGGCGCGGCGCAGCCGCTCATAGAGCGCCGTCTCGTCCCAATCCTGCGCCGAGACCTCGGCGACGATCTGCTGGGCGATGACGTCGAGCGGCTGGCTCGGGATTGTCAGCCGGTCGAGTTCGCCGCGGCGCACGCTGTCGAGCAAGGCGACGCATTCGACGAGATCGTCTCGCGAGAGCGGAAACAATCGCCCCTTCGGCGTCGCGCCGACCGCATGGCCGGACCGCCCGACCCGCTGAAGAAAGCTCGCGATCGACCGCGGCGAGCCGATCTGGCAGACCATATCGACATCGCCGATGTCGATGCCGAGCTCCAGCGAAGCGGTGGCGACCAGGGCCTTGAGTTCGCCGCCCTTCAGCCGCCGCTCGGCGTCGAGGCGGCGCTCCTTGGCCATGCTGCCGTGGTGCGCGGTGACCGCGCCTTCGCCGTGGCGCTTCGACAATTCTCCCGCGATGCGCTCGGCCATGCGGCGCGTGTTGACGAAGACCAGGGTCGTCCGATGCGCCGCGATGAGTTCCGTGAGACGCTCGTAGTTCTGGGCCCAGATCTCCGCCGACATCACCGCTTCGAGCGGCGCGCCCGGGACCTCGATGGCGAGATCGCGCGGCCGCTGATGTCCCGCGTCGATGATCGCCGGCGGCGCGATCGCCGCGCCGACCAGGAAATGGGCGACCGTCTCGATCGGCTTTTGCGTCGCGGAAAGGCCGATCCGCAGCAACCGGTCGCCGCAGAGGGCGGCGAGGCGCTCGAGCGAGAGGGCGAGATGAGCGCCGCGCTTATTCGGCGCGACCGCGTGAATTTCGTCGACGATCACCGATCGCGTCGTCGCCAGCATGCGGCGCCCGGATTCCGAGCCGAGCAGCACATAAAGCGATTCCGGCGTTGTCACCAAAATGTGCGGCGGCCGGCGGCGCATTCGGTCGCGTTCGCTGGAGGGGGTGTCGCCAGTGCGGACCCAGGAGCGAATCTCGACGTCCGGCAAGCCGCTGCGCCGCAGCTCTTCGCGGATGCCGGCGAGCGGAAGCTCGAGATTGCGATGGACGTCGTTGGAAAGCGCCTTGAGCGGAGAGACATAGACGACCTGCGTCTCGTCGGTCAGCTGGCCCTCCAGCCCCTGGCGGACGAGATCGTCGATGGCGGCGAGAAAAGCCGCCAGCGTCTTGCCGGAGCCGGTGGGCGCCGCAATCAGCGTGTGACGGCCGGATTTGATGGCGGGCCAGGCCTCCGCCTGGGCAGGCGTCGGCGCGGCGAACCGCCGCGAGAACCACGCCGCGACGGCGGGATGGAATCCGGCCGGCGCCGCGCCGCGCGAAGGCCCCCGCGAGGCGCGGCGCGTCGGGCGCCGGCTCGGCGCAACAATCGTGTCAGGATCCTCCAGCACGCGCGTGTTTGCTTTCATTACCCTTTGGCGGGTTTGCACTCTGTGCCCCGCTCTGCGGAGCCGAACCTATATGGGGGCTCGCCGGCGTTTCGTCAGGCGGCCCCATCGACGTGAGCAATTCCCGCTAATTTCTACACCGCCGCGCGTAGAGCCGCCACCGTTCGCGCGTGGAACCGAGGGCGGGCCGTCGGCGTTGTGTGGATGTCGCCGTCGCTGGGCGCACGGCCGACCCAAGCCCGCGAAATCCTGAGACCATGGCTACATTCGCTCACGCGTTGCCGTTCGGCGCGAACTTGATCGCCGACGATCGCGTTCGATTCCGCCTATTTGCGCCGGCGCAACGCTCGGTGTCAGTGGACATCGAAGGTGCGCCCAATCGCATTCCGATGCGTAAGCTCGACAGCGGCTGGTTCCAGGGCGACGCCCTCTGCGGCGTGGGCGCGCGCTACTTCTATGTGCTCGACGATGGGACGCGCGTGCCCGATCCCGCTTCACGCGCCCAGGCGGGCGACGTTCACGACCGCAGCGTCGTCGTCGATCCCAGGGCCTATACGTGGGTAAACGCCGCCTGGACCGGGAACCCCTGGCCGCAAACCGTTCTCTACGAATTGCACTGCGGACTCTTTGGCGGCTTTCGCGGCGTCGAGCGCGAGCTGCCTCGCCTCGCGGAACTCGGGGTCACGGCGGTCGAGCTGATGCCGATCGCCGATTTTCCGGGCGGTCGCAATTGGGGCTACGACGGCGTGTTGCCCTTCGCGCCGGACGTCTCCTATGGCTCGCCCGACGATTTGAAAGCGCTCGTCGACGCGGCGCACGGCCTTGGGCTGATGGTCTTCCTCGACGTCGTCTACAATCATTTCGGTCCCGACGGGAACTATATCGGCCGTTACGCGCCCTCGCTGTTCCAGCGCGACAGCTCGTCGCCGTGGGGCGCTGCGATCGATTTCCGCCTCCCCGCGACGCGCCAGTATTTTCGCGAAAACGCCCTCTATTGGCTGTTGGAATATCGCTTCGACGGGCTGCGGCTCGATGCGGTTCACGAGATCGGCGAGCCCGACTGGCTGGACGAACTCGCTGCGCATGTTCGCGCAAAGGTCGAGCCGGATCGCCATGTCCATCTTGTGCTCGAGAATGATTTCAACGTCGTGAGCCACCTCGAAGGCGGCTTCAACGCGCAGTGGAATGACGACGTCCACCACGCGCTGCACGTCCTGCTGACCGGCGAAACCGAAGGTTATTACGTCGACTACGCCGAGGAGCCCGCCGCGAAGCTGGCCAGGGGGCTGGCGCAAGGCTTTATCTATCAGGGCCAGCCTTCGACGTATCGTGGCGGCCGGCGCCGCGGCGAGCCGAGCAGCGCGCTGCCGCCGACCGCCTTCGTGATCAGCCTGCAAAACCATGACCAGGTCGGCAATCGCGCCTTCGGCGAGCGGCTGACGGCGCTGAGCGATCCCGAAGCCCTCGAAGCGGCGACGGCGCTGCAGCTTCTCGCCCCGCAGATCCCGCTCATTTTCATGGGTGAGGAGGAGGCGAGCCGGACGCCGTTTCTTTACTTCACCGACCATTGCGGGGATTTGGCCAGCGCCGTGCGGGAGGGACGGCGGCGGGAATTTGCGAAATTCGCCGCCTTTGCCGATGCGCAGCGGCGCGAGGCGATTCCCGATCCCAACGCCGCTTCCACGTTCGAAGGTTCGAAGCCTCGTCCCGACCCCGAGCGCGACGAGGCGCGCAGCGATCTCTATCGGCGCCTGCTTGCGCTGCGCCGCGCCGAGATCGTCCCCCGTCTCAAGGGAGCGCGCGCGCTCGCCGCCGCCTCGACCGGGTCGGCGTCGGTCACGGCGAGCTGGCGCATGGGCGATGCGGCGATCCTGACGATCGGCGTCAATCTCGGAGCCGAGCCGGCGTCGATCGAGGCGCCGGGCGGCAGACTTCTGTTCGAGAGCCTTCGCGGCGCGGGCGAAGCCGCGAAGGGGGGCCAACTTCCCGGCCGCGCGACGGTCGTGTTTCTGGAGGCGGCGCCGTGACCGAGACGGATTTGGACGAGAAAGACTCGGGCGAGAAAGGCTCGGGCCAGCAAGGCTTGGGCGAGAAAGGCTTGGGCGAGAAAGACTCTGGCGAGAAAGACTTGAGCCAGCAGGACCTGGGCGAGAAAGGCCTGGGCGACAAAGGCCTGGGCGACAAAGGCCTGGGCCAGCAAGACCTGGACGAGAAAGGCTCGGGCGAGAGAGACTCGGGCGAGCAAGACCCGGACGAGCAAGACCAGGGCCGGCAGGACTTGGACGAGAAAGACCCGCGCGAGAAGGAACGAAGCGAAACGGTCTCAGGGCTGACGCCGCCAACCCCGCCGCGCGCGACGATGCGCCTCCAATTTCATAAGGGCTTCACCTTCGACGACGCGGTGCGCCATGTCGGCTATCTCGACGAGCTGCATGTCAGTCATCTCTACGCCTCGCCGATTTTGAGCGCGCGCCCCGGCTCGATGCACGGCTACGACGTCGTCGACCCGACCAAGGTCAATCCGGAGCTCGGCGGTGAGGATGGATACCGCCGGCTCGTCGCCGCGCTGCGGCGGCTCGGCCTCGGGATCATCGTCGATATCGTGCCGAACCATATGGCGATCATCGGCGCCGACAACGCCTGGTGGAAAGATGTGCTGCAAAACGGGCAGGCGAGTGCATACGCCAAATATTTCGATATCGATTGGGCGCCGGCGGACGAGACGTTGCGCGGCAAGGTTCTGCTGCCGTTCCTCGGTCGCCCCTATGGCGAGGCGTTGCGCGAGGGCGAAATCTCGGTTGGCCACGACGCCGCCGCGGATCAATACGAGGCGCGCTATTTCGACCACGCTTTTCCGCTTTCGCTGAAATGCCGGCAAGCGATCGAGCAGCTTGGCTTGGAGGCCTTCAACGCGCCGAACCGGGAGGCGCACGCCCGGCTACATGCGCTTCTCGAGGCCCAGCACTACCGGCTCGCTTGGTGGCAGAGCGCCAACGACGCCATCAACTGGCGGCGCTTCTTCGAAATCAACGAGCTCGCCGCATTGCGGATCGAGGACGAGGAGGTGTTCGAGGCGACCCATGCGACGCTTTTCCGCCTCTTCGCCGAGGGCCTGATCGACGGGTTTCGCGTCGACCACGTCGACGGCCTCGCGGATCCTGGCGGCTATTGCCGGCGCTTGCGCCTGCGGCTCGACGAATTGGCCGAGCGCCGCCCCGAAGGCGCTCCGCGCCGGCCTTACATCGTCGTCGAGAAGATCCTCGCCGCCGGCGAGCGGCTTCCCCAGGATTGGGGCTGCGACGGCACGAGCGGCTACGACTTCATGAACGAGGTGGCCGGCGTCCTGCACGATCCCGCGGGGGAAGCCGCGCTCAATATGCTGTGGGCGAGCGTGAGCGGCCGATCGCATCATTTCGTCGAGGAAGAGGAAAGAAGCCGGCGAGAGATCCTGGAGCGCGCCTTTGCGGGTCAGCTCGACGCCGCAGTCGCGGTTCTCCATCGGCTTGCGCACGCCGAACTTGCGGCGCGTGACGTCGGCGCGCCGGCGCTTCGCCGGGCGCTCGGCGAGATTCTTGTCCATCTGCGCGCCTATCGCACGTATGGCGATACGCCGAGCGATCACAGCATCCTCGACGCCGCCGTAGCCGGGGCGAAGCGCACTTGCCTGCGTCGCGATCGGCCGGTCGTCGAGCGTCTCGCCGCTTGGCTTGGCGGCGGGAAGGCGGCCTCTGGCGCCGAAGCCTTGCAATCCGAGGCGGTGCGCCGATTTCGGCAACTCAGCGCGCCGCTCGCCGCCAAAGCGGTCGAAGACACGGCCTTCTACCGCTATGGCCGGCTGCTCTCGCGGCTCGATGTCGGTTTCGACGCCGCGCGTCTCGCGATATCGGTCCCGGAGTTTCACGAGGCGTGCGCCGCGCGGCTGCGCCAGTTCCCCGACACGATGCTCGCCACGGCGACGCACGACCACAAGCGCGGCGAGGACGCACGCGCGCGGCTCGCGGTCCTGAGCGAGTTCGCGACGGAATGGGCGAGCAACGCGCGGCACTGGATCGAGGCGAGCGCGCCGCTGCGCCAGCGGTTCGAGAATGGCCTCGCGCCGACCCGGGGCGACATCGCCATTCTCTTACAGACGATCGTCGGCGCCTGGCCGCTCGCGCTTGGCGTCGACGACGCGGCGGGTCTGGCCGAATTCGCCTCGCGCGTCGCCGGCTGGCAACTCAAGGCGCTGCGCGAGGCCAAACTTGCGACGGACTGGGTCTCGCCCGATGAAGCCTACGAAGCGGCCGCGCACGGTTTCGTCACCCGCCTTTTCGCCGGCGAGCCGCCCGGCCTGCTCGCCGACATCGCCAGCTTCGCACAGCACATCGCCGCCGCCGGGGCCGTCAATGGGCTGACGCAGACATTGCTCAAGCTTACCACCCCTGGCGTTCCCGACACCTACCAAGGCGCGGAATTCTGGGACTTCAGTCTGGTCGATCCCGATAACCGGCGCCCGGTTGATTTCGACGCGCGGCGCGAGGCGCTTTCCCATCAAGCTCCCATGACGGCGCTCGCCGAGGACTGGCGCAGCGGGCGTCTCAAGCAGGCCGTCATCCGCGGCGCGCTTGCGCTGCGCCATCGACGGCCTGAGCTTTTCGCGCGCGGCGAGTACGCGCCATTGACCCTGGAGGGGCCTCAGGCGGATCATCTGATCGCTTTCAGCCGTCACCTGGGCGACGACTTCGCCGTGGTTATCGCCTGCCGCCTGCCCGGGCGATTGCTCGAGGCCGAGGGAATCGTCGTGCCGTCAGGCGCCTGGAGCGGGACGCGCGTGAGCCTGCCGCCGCAGATGGTCAATGCGACGGTGCGCGACGCTTTGACCGACGAGGAGTTCGCCTTCGCCGTCCCGGAGGTTCCGGTCGAGGCGATCCTCAATTGGCTGCCGGCGGCGTTGCTGACCAACGTCTGAGAGTCTGGCGCGGAAAACGCAACGTTCGGTACGGAACTTCAGATTGCACGCGGCGTTTGTGCTTTCGGCCTGGCGCAAGCGCCCGGCTGTCGAGGGAGAGCGGACATGACGAATGGCGAACCCAACAGGGCGAACAGTGACCTCAGAGAGCGGCGCCTCCGTGAGATCGCGCATCGGATCTGGGAGGAGGAAGGTCGGCCGGAGGGACAGGAACAGCGCCATTGGCAGATGGCGAAAGACATCTTGGGCAACGAGAAGATCGAGGGCGAAGATAGCCCGGACGATGAAGAGGAGCCTTCAGACGAAAAACGGCCCCATTGACGGCGGGCTCGTCGAACTCAGCCGAGACGCCCGTGGGCCTTAGCGCAGCGCCGGATCGGGGCGACGGCGCGTCATTTTTCGTCGTTCCCAGGAGGCATCCGGCGCCATGGCGTCCAACATCATTCACCTGACCGCCGGTTCGCCTTACCCGCTCGGCGCGTCCTGGGACGGGCTTGGCACGAATTTCGCGGTGTTCTCCGCCCATGCCGATCGGGTCGATCTCTGCCTGTTCGACCCTTCCGGTCGCCGTGAGATCGGCCGGGCGCCGCTGCCGGAGCGGACGGACGAAGTGTGGCACGGCTATCTGCCCAACGCGCAGATCGGGCAAATCTACGGCTATCGCGCCTACGGCCCGTACGATCCCAACAACGGCCATCGTTTCAATCCGCATAAGCTGCTGCTCGACCCTTACGCGAAATCGATCGCGGGCGACCTCAAATGGTCGGACGCTCTGTTCGGCTACCGCCTGCACTCGGCGCGAGCGGACCTTTCGTTCGATCGCCGCGACAGCGCGCCCGGAATGCTCAAGGCGGTGGTGACCGACGACAGCTTCAACTGGGGCGACGACAGGCCGCCGAACGTCCCATGGCGCGATACGGTGATCTACGAAGCCCATCTTCGCGGGCTGACGATGCGATGCGAAGCCATTCGCCCGCATGAGCGCGGGACCTTCGCCGCGCTCGCGAATGAAAAGGTCATCGACCACTTGAAGCGGCTCAAGATCACCGCCCTCGAGCTGATGCCGATCCACGCCTTCCTTCAAGATCGCCATCTGCTCGAGAAGGGCCTCAGCAACTACTGGGGCTACAACACGATCGGCTTTTTCGCGATCCATCCCCGTTATCTCGCGCGTGGCGGCGCAAACGAGATGCGCATCGCCATCCGGCGGCTGCACGCCGCCGGGATCGAGGTGATTCTGGACGTCGTCTACAATCATACGGCGGAGGGGAGCGAACTTGGGCCGACGCTCGCCTTTCGGGGGCTCGACAACCGCAGTTACTACCGCCTCGTCGACGGCGCCCCACGCCATTGCGTCAACGACACCGGAACCGGCAACACGCTCAATCTCTCCAACCCGCGCGTCTTGCAGATGGTGATGGACTCGCTGCGTTATTGGGTGACGTCGTTCCACGTCGACGGCTTTCGCTTCGATCTCGGCGTCACGCTCGGCCGCGAGTCCTACGGCTTCGACCCCGGCTCCGGCTTCTTCGACGCGCTACGGCAGGACCCGGTGCTTGCGCGCGTCAAGCTGATCTCCGAGCCCTGGGACGTCGGCCCCGGCGGCTATCAGCTCGGTCAGCATCCCCCGGGCTTCGCGGAATGGAACGACCGCTATCGCGACACGGTCAGGCGCTGCTGGCGCGGCGATCCTGTGCAACGGCAGGATCTGGCCTCTCGCCTCGCCGGATCGAGCGACGTCTTCGACCGTTCCGCGCGCCGCCCGTGGGCGTCGGTCAACTACATCGCCTCGCACGACGGCTTCACGCTCGCCGACACCGTGAGCTACGCCGAACGCCACAACGACGCGAACGGCGAGGACAATCGGGACGGCCACCAAGACAACAATTCCGCCAATTGGGGCGTCGAGGGGCCGACCGACGACCCCGCCATTGTCGACGTCCGGGCAAAAGTGCGGCGCGCGATGCTGGCGACCCTGCTGTTCTCGAACGGCACGCCGATGTTGCTCGGCGGCGACGAAGTAGGGCGCACCCAGAAGGGCAACAACAACGCCTACTGCCAGGACAACGAGATCTCTTGGATCGACTGGAGCCGGCCGCAGTTCCAATCCGCAGACGCGCTAACGGACTTCGTCGCGCGGTTGATCGAAATCCGTCGCGGCCATACCGCGTTGGGCTCGCGCCACTTCATGCACGGGCAGGTCGAGCCCGCGCCGGGGATCAAGGACATCTCCTGGTTCGATCAACGCGGCGAGCCGATGACCATCGAGGCCTGGAACAACATGGATGAGCGCGTGCTGACGCTGCGGCGCGCGGACCGCGAAGGGGACCGGCTCAACGTGCTGACGCTGTTTCTCAATCCGACAGGCGAAGCGATGATGTTCCGTCTCCCCCCGCCTGGGCTCCCGGGGCGTATTCTCATCGACACCAACGACCCGGCGGCGGGCGAGCGCGATCTCGAGGCGGAGACGGTTGAAGTCGCCGGGCACAGCGCGGTGCTGGCGCTCTCGTTGCGGGACGAACCGCCGCTGCCCGCGCCGGGGCACGTGCAACAGTGATTCCACGTTGGCGTCACGCGTTTGCGACGCGGCCGCCGGTTGTGGCCCATCGCTGCGCAAAGCGCTGCGCAGCGAGTTCGAGACGCGCTATAACGGCCCGCTCGCCTGAGGCTCGGCGCGGTCGGCTTTGCGGCTGGCCGTTGGCGGCGGGCCGAGCGCGAACGACAATGGAGAATCGGCATATGGGTACGCACGTCACATTCAAACGCCCCGACGGCGCCGAGGCGAAGGGCTATCTCGCCAATGCGGCGCACGGCAATGCGCCGGGCGTCGTCGTGATCCAGGAATGGTGGGGCTTGCAGGAGCAGATCAAGGGCCTGGTCGACCGCTTCGCGCTCGCCGGCTTCGACGCCATCGCGCCCGATCTCTACAAGGGCGTGGTCGTGCCCTACCATGACGCCGAGGCGGCCGGCAAAGAGATGTCGTCTCTCAACTTCATCGACGCGACCGAGCAGACGGTGCGTGGCGCCGTGCAGTTCCTGAAGCGCAATGGGGCCAAAGTCGGCTTGACCGGCTTCTGCATGGGCGGCGCGGTCGCGATCATCGGCGCGGCCAAGATCCCCGAACTGACCGCCGCGGTCAGTTTCTACGGTCTTCCTCCGGCGGAAGCCGCCAAGCCCGCGGACGTAAAAATTCCCCTGCAAGGCCATTTCGCCAATCGTGACGATTACATCGTCCCGTCGGCCGTCGACGCCTTCGAAAAAGGGATGAAGGGCGCGGGCCTGCATCCCGAATTCTTTCGCTACGACGCGGATCATGCTTTCGTGAACGAGCAGCGCATGTCGGTGCACGATCGCGAGGCGTCCGAACTCGCCTGGGAACGCGCGACGGCCTTCTTCAAGAAGCATCTCGGCTAAGACCGCCGCATCGCCGTCGTGGCCGGGCTTGTCCAAGACACGCCCGGCCACGACGCGCGACGAGCCCTCACCTCGGGCGGCGCCACGTCTCGAGAACCTCTTCGAGCGTCGCCGTCTCGTTGGTCGGACCGATCGCGGACGGCGTTCGCGAGAAGCGCGGCGCCGGCGCCGGCTGGACGACGCCATCGACGGTGACGAACGTGCCGCGCGCCGCCAGATGCGGATGGCTCGGCGCTTCCGAAAGCGTCAGCACCGGCGCGAAGCACGCGTCGGTCCCTTCGAGCAGCCGGCTCCATTCGTCGCGCGTGCGCGTAAGGAACAGCGCCTCCAGTTTGGCGTGGAGGCGGGGCCAAACCACGGGGTCGTCCCGCCGGTCGAAGTCGGGATCGTGCGCGAGGCCGACGAGCTTGCCGAACACCGCATAGAACTGCGGCTCGAGCGGGCCGAGCGCAACGTGACGCCCATCCGCGCAGGCGTAGGCGCGATAAAAGGGCGCGCCGCCGTCGAGCAGGTTCGCGCCGCGACGGTCCGTCCAGCGACCTTGCGACGACAATTCCGAGAACATCGCCATCAGCGAAGCGGCCCCGTCGCAGATCGCGCAATCGACGACTTGGCCCTCGCCGGTTCGCGCCGCCGAAAGAAGCGCGGCAAGCAGGCCGGCGACGAGATAGAGCGAGCCGCCGCCGTAGTCGCCGACGAGATTGAGCGGAGGAATCGGCCCCTTCTCGTTGCCGATCGCCGCCAGCGGCCCGGCGACGGCGATGTAATTGATGTCGTGGCCGGCGGCTTGCGCCAGCGGCCCGGTCTGGCCCCAGCCGGTCATGCGGCCGTAGACGAGGCGGGGATTGCGGGCGAGCACGACTTCGGGACCTAGCCCCAAGCGCTCCATCACCCCAGGGCGAAAGCCTTCGATCAGCGCGTCCGCGCTTTCCAGGAGGGTGAGCACCCGTTCCGTCTCGGCGGCGTCCTTCAGGTCGACGGTGACGCGGGGCCGACCGCGCGAGATCACGTTGCGCGAGTAGGGATCAGCGCCGGCCGGCCGGTCGAGACGGATCATCTCCGCCCCCATGTCGGCGAGCAGCATGGCGGCGAAAGGGCCCGGCCCGATGCCGGCGAATTCGACGATGCGCAAGCCGGCGAGGGGGCCGGCGCGATCGCGCGCCGGGGCGCTGTCGGGAGAGGGCATGGGCGGGCTGCTCAGCGCGGCGCCATGCGAATGGCGCCGTCGAGCCGGATGACCTCGCCGTTCAGCATGACGTTGCCGATGACGCTTTCGACGAGTTGCGCATATTCGTCGGGCCGGCCGAGCCGGCTCGGGAAGGGCGTCTGCTTGCCGAGCGATTCCTGGGCGGCCGGCGGCAGCGATTCGAGCAGCGGCGTCAGGAACAGGCCCGGCGCGATGGTGACGACGCGAATGCCGAACTGGGATAGGTCGCGCGCGATCGGCAGCGTCATGCCGACGATGCCGCCTTTGGAGGCGGAATAGGCGGCCTGGCCGATCTGGCCGTCGTAGGCGGCGACCGAGGCGGTGTTGACGATCACGCCGCGCTCCTCCCCGAGCGGCTCGGCGCTCGACAGCGCCGCCGCGAATTTCGACAGCACATTGAAAGTGCCGATGAGATTGACCTCGATCACCCGTTTGAAGGCGTCGAGCGCGTGCGCCTGGCCATCGCGGCCGACCGTCTTCTGCGGCGGCCCGATGCCTGCGCAATTGACGAGGATGCGCGCCTTGCCATTCAGACCCTCGGCCTCGGCGATCGCCGACGCAACGGCAGCGTCGTCGGAGACGTTGACCCTGGCGAACCGCCCACCTATCTCCCGCGCCTTCGCTTCGCCGAGATCGGCGTTGAGGTCGAAGATCGTGACCTTCGCCCCGTTGCGCGCCAGCATCTGGCCGGTCGCGGCGCCGAGGCCGGACGCGCCGCCGGTGACGATCGCCGCTACGCCCTCAATCTTCATGTCGCATTCCTCCTGATTTCCTGCGGCTCAACAGACGCGTTCGCCGCGCCGCCGTCAACGCCCTCGGTAAGCGCCTCAGGCGCGAGTTGCGCCGTGCCTAGGGATCGGCGAAGATAATTGCAACGTCCGAGCGTTGTGGGCTTGCGGGGGAAGAGGCACGTCCACACGACGCGAACTAAGGAGAGACACATGGCCCCGGACAACGTGGTCATCGCTTCCTATGCCCGCACGCCGATGGGCGCCTTCCAGGGTGCGTTCGAAGGCGTTCGTTCGACGCAACTCGGTTCCGTCGCCGTCAAGGCGGCGGTCGAGCGCGCCGGGGTCGACCGCCAGGCGATCGAGCGCATCTACATGGGTTGTGTCCTGCCGGCCGGGCTCGGGCAGGCGCCCGCGCGCCAGGCGGCGCTCGGCGCCGGGCTGCCGCTCTCGGCCGAAGCGACAACGATCAACAAAATGTGTGGCTCCGGCATGCAGGCCGTGATCATGGCCGCCGAGGCGATCGGCGCCGGCGCGATCGATGTCGCGGTCGCCGGCGGCATGGAGAGCATGACCGGGGCGCCCTATCTCCTCGCCAAGCATCGCGCCGGCGCGCGCATCGGGCACGACCAGATCATCGATTCGATGATGATGGACGGCCTCGAGGACGCCTATGCGCTGGGCAAGCCGATGGGCGCCTTCGCGGAGGACGCCGCGCGCAGCTACCAGTTCAGCCGCGCCGAGCAGGAAGCCTATGCCCTCGAAAGCCTCAATCGCGCCCGCTCTGCGATCGAAACCGGCGCCTTCGAGGCCGAGGTCGTGCCGGTGCCTGTCAAAGGGCGGGCCGGCGAGATCCTCGTCGCGGAGGACGAGCAGCCTGGCAAGGCGAGGCCCGAGAAAATCCCTTCCCTCAAGCCCGCCTTCGCGCCGGGCGGCACGATCACCGCGGCGACCTCCGCCTCGATCTCCGACGGCGCCGCCGCGTTGGTCCTCGCGCGCGAGAGCAGGGCGCGCGAAGCGGGGCTCAAAGTCGTCGCGCGCATCGTCGCGACCGCCGCTCACGCCCATGAGCCGGCGCTGTTTACGACGGCGCCGGTGCCGGCGATCCGCAAGGTTCTCGCCAAGGCCGGCTGGAGCGTCGGCGACGTCGATCTCTTCGAGGTCAACGAGGCCTTCGCCGTCGTCGCGATGATCGCGATGCGCGAACTCGGCATCCCGCATGAGCGCATCAATGTGAACGGCGGCGCGACCGCGCTCGGCCACCCGATCGGCGCCACGGGCGCGCGCATCATCGCGACGCTCGTCGCGGCGCTCGAAGCGCGCGGACTTGCCCGCGGCGTTGCGGCGCTCTGCATCGGCGGGGGCGAGGCGACCGCCGTCGCCATCGAGATCGCCAGGTGAACGAGAGATCGGAGCGTCGATGCGGATCAGGGCGGCTGTGCTCGAGGAGATGGGCGTTGCGAGGCCCTATGCGGAGTCGCGCCCGCTGAAAATTCAGGAGATCGAGCTCGACGGGCCCGGCCCCGGCGAAGTCCTGGTGCGCATCGTCGCCGCCGGCCTCTGCCATTCCGACCTTTCCGTCATCAACGGCGATCGGCCGCGGCCGCTGCCGATGGCGCTCGGCCACGAGGCGGCGGGAATTGTCGAGGAGATTGGGCCATTCGTCGACGATTTGAAGCTGGGCGACCGCGTCGTTTCCGTATTCGTTCCGAGTTGCGGTCATTGCAGTCCTTGCATGGAGGGGCGGCCCGCGCTCTGCGAGCCGGGCGCGCAGCACAACGGCGTTGGCGACCTCCTCAGTGGGGCGCGCCGCCTGCATCGGAACGGCGCCGCGATCAATCACCATCTGGGCGTATCGGGATTCGCCGAATATGCGACGGTCTCGCGCCGCTCCCTCGTGAAGGTCAGCGACGAGGCGCCGCTGCATATCGCCGCCTTGATGGGCTGCGCGGTGCTGACCGGCGCCGGCGCGGTGTTCAACACCGGCGACGTGCGCCCCGGCGGGACGACCGCGATCATCGGCCTGGGCGGCGTCGGCCTGGCGGCGGTCCTGGGCGCTGTGGCTTGCGGCGCGGAGACGATCGTCGCGATCGACCGCCTCGAAAGCAAACTCGATTTCGCCCGTGGGCTCGGCGCGACCCATGCTTTCAACGCCGACGATCCGGACGTCGTCGCCAAGGTGAAGGAGGCGACGAAGGGCGGGGTCGAGGCGGCGCTGGAATTTGCGGGGTCGACCAAGGCGCTCGAACTCGGCTACGCGATCACCCGGCGCGGCGGGGTAACGATCACGGCCGGTCTGCCCAACCCGAAGGCGCTGCTTGCGCTGCCGGCGGTCTCGCTCGTCGCGGAGGAGCGCACCCTGAAAGGCAGCTATCTCGGCTCGGGCGTGCCGGCCCGCGACATCCCCCGCTTCCTCGCTCTCCATAAGCGCGGCAAGCTGCCGGTGGAGAAGCTGCTGACGCACCGCCTCCCGCTCGACGCGATCAACGAAGGTTTCGACCGCCTCGCGGACGGCGACGCGGTGCGACAGATCGTGGAGTTTTAGGGGCGTCAGCCTCTCTTGTCATGCCCGCGAAGGCGGGCATCCAGAGGGCCAGGGCGCGAGCGCGGCGAGGTTGGCGGCGACTTGCCGGGCCCCGCTTTCTCCGGCATGAAGCGCCTTTCAATTGGCCGACGTTGTCAAGGCGCCGAGCCTCCTGTCATGCCCGCGAACGCGGTCATCCAGACGCCAAGGCGCGAACTCGGCAACGCTGGCGGCGGCTCGCTGGATGCCCGCTTTCGCGGGCATGACAACGCGAACCGGAGAGCACGCGATGCGCCGTCGTCAATTTCTGCTCGGAGCCGCCGCGAGCCTCGCCGCCTCCCCGGTCCGCTGGACTTTCGCTCAGACGCGAGAGGAGAGCCTGCGGGTCCTTAGCGAAGCCGGTCCCAATTCCTTCGACCCCATCGGCGTCGGCGTCAATCGCAACGCGATCCAATTGCATTGGAACGTCTACGACCGCCTGATCGCCTTCGGCGCGAAGACGCGCGACGATGGGACGCTTTATTACGATTACTTCGCAATCGAGCCTTCGCTCGCCGAGCGCTACGAGGCCTCGGGCGATGGCCGGACGCTCACTTTCCATCTGCGCCGCGACGCGACGTTCCATGACGGCTCTCCCGTCACCGCCGAGGACGTGAAATGGTCGCTCGACCGCGTGCTGGCGAGCCCGATCGGTCAGGCGCAATTCAAGACAGGATCGCTCGCAAGGCCCGAACAGTTCGTCGTCGTGGATGCGCAGACGCTGACGGTGACGACGCCGCGGGTCGACCGCTTCACGCTGCCGAATCTCGCGCTGACCTATCCCGCGATCATCAATTCCAAGCTCGCCAAGGCTCATGCGACCGACGCCGACCCTTGGGCGAGCGAATGGCTCAAGACGAACGTCGCCGGCGGCGGCCCCTTCAAGCTCGACGCCTTCACGCCCGGCCAGAGCTATCAACTGTCCCGCTTCGACGGCTGGAAGAGCGGACCGGCGCCCGGTTTCAAACGTGTGCTGTGGCAAATTGCGCCGGCCGCGCAAACGCGCCGCAACGCGCTGGAGAAGGGCGACGCCGATCTCGTGCAGGATCTGCCGCCGCAGGACATCGTCAGCCTCGCCGGCGACCCGAAGCTCAGGATCGTCGGCGCGCCGATGGCCGGCGCGTTCCAGTTCATCGGCATGAACACGCAAATCAAGCCGTTCGACAATGTGAAGGTGCGCCAGGCGATCGCCTATGCGCTGCCCTACGAGGCGATGTTTGAGGCGGCGCTGTTCAAGCGCGGCAAGCCGCTGTTCGGCGGCGCTCCCGGCGAGCCGACGAGCATCGAATTTCCGCAGCCGCTTGGTTACGCCACCGATCCCGACAAGGCGAAGGCGCTGCTCGCCGAGGCGGGCTTGGCTCAGGGCTTCGAGACGACCTTCTCGTATGAATTGTCGAACGCCGAGATCGCCGAGCCAGTCGCGCTGCTGCTTCAGGAGGCGTTGGCCAAGATCGGCGTGAAAGTGACGATCGAGAAGGCGCCGGCAGGGCAGCTCGGCACGTTGCTTCAGAACAAGCAGGTTCCCTTCTTCTTCGAAGCGTCGATCGCCTTCCTCGCCGACCCCGACTATTTTTTCCGCATCTTCTACAATGGCGCAACTCGTTGGAATTTCGGCAGCTACGCGAACCCGGAATTTGCCGCATTGGTCGAACGGACGCGCTTCGAGACTGACAAGGCGGCCTATGCGAGCGACGTCAAGCGCATGATCGCGCTCGCCAAGCAGGACGTGCCGATCATTCTCCTCTGGCAGCCAACGCTCGACACCGGCATGCAGAGAAGCGTCGAGGGCTACGAATATCTTTTCCATCGCCAGCTCGAGCTGCGCACGCTGAAGCGAGTGTGAGGCTTGGCGCCGTCATTGCGAACGAAGCGAAGCAATCCATTGGCGCCGACGATCAAAGCGGAGGAATGGATTACTTCGGAGCTCACGCTCCTCGCAATGACGATCCAACGCAAATTGCAGACGGCGCTAACCCAGCGGAAAATGGCAACGCGCCTCTCGTCCCGGTTCGAGCGCGCGCAGAGGCGGCGGATCGCTTGCGCATAGAGCGCGCTCGGTGGGGCAGCGGCCGAGGAAGCGGCAGGCGCGCGGGTCCGGGTTGATAGGACTGCGCGGCTCGCCGTCGAGCCGCTCGCCTTCGTCGCACACGCCGATGCGCGGCATCGCCGAGACGAGCGCGCGCGTATAGGGATGGCGCGGCGCGGCGAACACGGCCTCGACCGGCCCCGTCTCGACGATCTGGCCGGCGTACATCACCAGCACGCGGTCGCACAGCAGGCGCACGGCGTGGAGATCGTGGCTCACCAGGAGCAGGGCGACGCCAGCCTCGCGCCTCAGCTTGGCCAGCAGCTTGAGCACGGTCGCCTGCACCGAGACGTCGAGCGCCGAGGTTGGCTCGTCCAGGATCAGTAGCCTCGGCTGCACCGCCATGGCGCGCGCGAGGCCGACGCGCGCCTTCTCGCCGCCGGACAATTGATGGGGAATGCGCGGCAGTGTCGCACGGCTGAGGCCGACCTGCTGCGCCGCTGCGAAGACGCGCGCTTCGAGCGCCGCGCGGCCTTTGGGGCGCAGCAACACGCGCACCGGGTCGGCAATCGCCTCAAAGGCCGTGAAGCGGGGATTGAGACTCGCGGCCGGGTCTTGGAACGCCATCTGGACATGCGCGCGCTGCGGCGAAGCGGCGAAGCGTCCGATTGGCGTCTGCCCGATCGGCGCGCCGTCAAGTCGCAATTCGCCGCAATCGAAATCGATCAGGCGCCCGAGGAGGCGCGCCAGAGTCGATTTGCCGCAGCCCGAACTCGCCGACCAGCCCGACGGCTTCGCCGGGTGCGATTGTAATGTCGACGCCGTCGACCGCATGGAGCCGGCCGCGTTCGATGGAAAAGGTCTTGACGAGCCTGGACGCCTCCAGCAGCGGGCTCACAGCGGCCTCCAGCATGAGACCATGTGATCCTGGCCGATTGTTTCGCGGGGCAGGGGGCGGGCGTTGCAGAGCGCCGCACGGCGCGCGCAGCGCTCGCTGAAGCGGCAATGCGGCAGATCGGCGCGCGCCAGATCGGGCGCCACGCCTTCGATCGGTTCGAGCGCGTCGAGGCGCGCCGCGCTCGCCGGCGCGCTGCGCAACAACGCCGCCGAATAGGGATGGCGCGGACCGGCGAAAAAGTCTTCGCGTCGCGCCGCCTCGACGATCTGGCCCGCGTGCATCACGACAATCCGGTCGCAATAGCGCCAGGCCAAAGCGAGATCGTGGGTGATCAGCACGACGCCGAGGCCGCGTTCGCGCGTCATCGCGCGGATCAAGTCCATGACGGCCGCCTGCGTGGTGACGTCGAGGCCGGTCGTCGGCTCGTCGGCGATCAGCAGTCGCGGCGTGCAGGCGAGCGCGATGGCGATGCCGACGCGCTGGCGCATTCCGCCCGACAATTCGTGCGGGAAAGCGCGGCTGCGCCGCTCCGGGTCGGCGATCCGCATGGCGCGCAGCGCGTCGAGCGCGCTTTCTTCGATGGCCTTCGCGCGCGCTGGCGCGTGACGCGCGACGACGTCGGCGATCTGCGCGCCGACGCTGCGCACGGGATTGAGCTCCGCGCTGGCGCTCTGGAATACGATCGCAGCGTCGCGGCCGCGAATCGCGTCGAGTTCCGCCGGCTTCAGGCGCAAAAGATCGCGGCCGAGGAATTCCGCGCTTCCCGAGGTCACGCGCGCGCTCGCGCCGAGAAGGCCGAGAACTGCGTGCGCGGTCGCGGTCTTGCCGCAGCCGCTTTCGCCGACGAGGCCGAGGATTTCGCCTTCGCGCGCTTCGAAGCCGACTGCGTCCAACGCGCGCACGGCGCCTGATCGGGTTCGGAACTCCAGCGAAAGGTCCCTCACTGTAAGCAGCGCGCTCACCGGCGGCTCCTGACGTCGACGATGTCTCTCAGGGCGTCGCCGAGCAGGTTGAAGCCGAGCGCCGCGAGCATCAGCGCGAGGCCGGGAAAGAGCGCGACCCACCATTGACCGGAGCTGATGAACTGCGCCCCGTCGGAGACCATGACGCCCCATTCCGGCGTCGGCGCGCGCACGCCGAGGCCGATGAAGGAGAGCCCCGCCGCGTTGAGCACGGCCCAGCCGAGATTGATCGAGGCTTGCACCACGAGCGGCGGCAGAATGTTCGGCAAGAGGAAGACGAAGAGAATGCGGGCGTGACTCGAGCCGCCGACGCGCGCCGCTTCGACATAGCCGACGTCGCGGCGAATGTTCGTCTCGGCCCGCGCGAGGCGAATGTAAAAGGGAAAATTGACGATCGCCGTCACGACGATGACGTTCGCGACCGAATTGCCGAGCGCCGCGACGCTCGCCATCGCGAGGGCGAACAGCGGAAAGGCCATCAGCACATCGACGAGGCGGCTTACCGCGGCGTCCGCAAAGCCGCGGAAATAGCCGATCGCCGCGCCGACGACCGAGCCGACGACGCCGGAGAGGAGGACCGCGCTGAAGGCGATGACGAGATCGAGCCGCGTCGCGACGATTACGCGCGAGAGAATGTCGCGCCCGAGCTGGTCGGCGCCGAACCAGTGCGCCACCGAGGGCGGCTGCAAGGCGATTGCGGCGTTGCTGGCGTTGGGGTCGTAGGGCGCGATCCACGGGCCGAGCGAGGCGCAGAGCAGCAATAGGGCGAGCGGCCCGAGCGCCGTGAGACTAAGAGCGTTGCGCTCACGCATCGGCTTCGAATCCGGCGCGCGGATCGACGAGGCCATAGACGACGTCGACGAGAGCGTTCACCGCGACGAAGATCGCCGCCATCAGCAGCATGAAGCCCTGCACCGGCGCGTAGTCCAGCCCGATAAGAGCGTCGAGCGCATAGGAGCCGACGCCGGGCCAGGCGAACACCTTCTCCACCAGCACGTTGGCGCCGAGCATGTAGGAGAAGGTCATGCCGAGCGTCGTCACCACCGGCAGCATCGCGTTGCGAAACGCATAGGTGAAAACGACCGTGCGCCAGGCGAGGCCGTTCGCCCGCGCGGCGGCGACAAAATCCGCGTTGAGCGCGCCGATCATCGCCGCGCGGGTCGTGCGCGCGAGCGGCGCCAGCGCGAACAGTGCCATGGTGAGCGCCGGCAGCGCCAGATGCGCCGCGGCCATGGCGAAGGCTGACAGGTCGCCAGCGAGCAGCGCGTCGATCGTCAGAAAGCCCGTGACGGCTGGCGGCGCGACGGCGAAGGCGTCGATGCGCCCGATCGGCTCGGGAGCGACGCCGAGCAGGACATAGAAGACGGCGATCAGCACGAGCCCGGTGACGAAGGTCGGCAGCGCCGCCGCCGCCGTGCTGACGAGGCGGCAAAGGTGATCGATCAGCGAGCCGGGCCGCAGCGCCGCCGCGACGCCGAGCGGCAGCGCGAGGCCGATCGCGAGCGCGAAGGCGGAGATCGTCAGTTCGAGCGAGGCGGGCAGCAACCGCGCCAGGTCGCGGGCAACCGGCTGGCCCGTGACGATCGACTGGCCGAGGTCGCCATGGGCGAGGGCGCCGAGATAGATCAGGAACTGGCGCCAGAGCGGCAGGTCGAGGCCGAGTTTCTCGCGGATCGCGGCGATCGAGCCGGCGTCCGCCGCCGGATTGGAAGCAAACAGGACCGCCGGATCCCCCGGCAGCCAATGGGTGATGAGGAAGGCGACGACCAGCACGCCCGCCAGCGTCGGCGGCGCGCTGAGGCATCGCCTCAGAACATAGCGCATGGCCTCAGCCTGGTCGGCGACGGGACACGTCCCGGACCTGGACTGCGGGCGCTCGGCTAAGTGAGTGGCGGCGTGTCATGGCGGCACTAGATGGTCCAGGCGGGGAACGCTGGCAAGTCCAGCGGGCCTGGCGCGGCCCCAACGGCGAATTGGATAATGAAACAAGAGCGTTGGCGGCGGAGGCGCACCGCTAGCCGCTGGCGGGCGCCGCCTCGCGCTGGCCGCCTTCCAAAGCCTCAATTGAACGCCGGGATCTCGTTCAGTTGAGGCGGAACTCGCCGTCGACCGCTTTGTATTCGGCCGGCCGGATCAGGTGCGCATGCGCCACCACGACCGAGTGGAGTACGCCGTCCAGCTCGCGCGTCCAGAAATCGAGGAATTTCCTCAGTTCGGGGAAGTGCGGATGGAGGTCGTGCCGCTGCCAAATGTAGCTCTGCAGCAGCGCGGGGTGGTCCGGCATGCGGTAGAAGATGTTGGCGGTGGTCAGCCCGAAGCCTTCGAGCTGGCGGCGAAACTCCAGTGAGGCCATGGCGCCCTTCCTCTGCGTCGAAGCCCCGCCATGGTGGCGAGCCTGGCGCGGCGTCGCAAGGGAAATTTGAGATTACTCAGCTATTTCATTGTGTTAGCACTCACTTGTCGGGAGTGCTATTTTTCTCCGACTGGCCCTTGAACAGCCAAAACCGGCAACCCAATTCAAGGTTCCCTGGGCGCGCGCCCTCGGGTGGGGATAGGGACGCTCAAGAAGAGGAGGAACTTATGAAGTTTCGCCCACTGCACGATCGCGTGGTGGTCAAGCGCATCGATGCTGAGGAGAAGACCAAGGGCGGGATCATCATTCCCGACACCGCGAAGGAGAAGCCTCAGGAGGGCGAAGTGCTCGCCGTCGGCCCCGGAGCCCGCGACGAGAGGGGCAAGATCGTCGCGCCGGACCTCAAGGTCGGCGACCGCATCCTGTTCGGCAAATGGTCGGGCTCCGAAGTCGTCATCGACGGCCAGGAGGTCCTCATCATGAAGGAGAGCGACGTGATGGGCGTGCTTGAAGGCGCCGCCTCGTCCTCCCGCAAGGCCGCCTGATTCGGGGGCCATGTTCACCTTCCCTCTCATGTCTACGGAGTGAGACGTTATGTCTGCAAAAGAGGTCAAATTCTCGCAGGACGCGCGCGAGAAGCTGTTCCGCGGAGTGGACGTCCTCGCCAATGCGGTCAGGGTGACGCTCGGTCCCAAGGGCCGCAACGTCGTCATGGAGAAGAGTTTCGGAGCGCCGCGCATCTCCAAGGACGGCGTCACCGTCGCCAAGGAAATCGAACTCCCCGACAAGTTCGAGAACATGGGCGCGCAGATGGTGCGCGAAGTGGCCTCGAAACAATCCGACGCGGCCGGGGACGGCACGACGACGGCGACCGTTCTCGCCCACGCCATCATCAAGGAAGGCGCCAAGTCCGTCGCCGCCGGCGCCAATCCGATGGACCTCAAGCGCGGCGTCGATCTCGCCGTCGAGGCGATCCGCGCCGATCTCGAAAAGAACAGCCGCAAGGTCACCAAGTCCGACGAGATCGCGCAGGTCGGCACGATCTCCGCCAACGGCGACAAATCGGTCGGCAAGATGATCGCCGAAGCGATGCAGAAAGTCGGCAATGAGGGCGTCATCACCGTCGAAGAGGCCAAGAGCCTCGACACGGAACTCGACGTCGTCGAGGGCATGCAGTTCGATCGCGGCTATCTCTCGCCCTATTTCATCACCAACGCCGAGAAGATGGTCGCCGAACTCGACGATCCCTTCATCCTCATTCACGAGAAGAAGCTGACCGCCCTGCAGTCGATGCTGCCCATCCTCGAGGCGGTGGTGCAGAGCGGCAAGCCGTTGCTCATTATCGCCGAGGACATCGAGGGCGAGGCGCTCGCCACGCTCGTCGTCAACAAACTGCGCGGTGGTCTCAAGGTTGCGGCCGTCAAGGCGCCCGGCTTCGGCGATCGCCGCAAGGCGATCCTCGAGGACATCGCGATCCTCACCGGCGGCCAGATGATCGCCGAGGATCTCGGCATCAAGCTCGAGAACGTCACCCTTCAGATGCTCGGCCGGGCGAAGAGGGTGCGCATCGAGAAGGAGAACACCACGCTCGTCGAAGGCGCGGGCGCGAAAAAGGACATCCAAGGCCGGATCGCCCAGATCAAGGCGCAGATCGAGGAGACCACCTCGGACTACGACAAGGAGAAGCTCCAGGAGCGTCTCGCCAAGCTCGCTGGCGGCGTCGCGGTGATCCGCGTCGGGGGCTCCACCGAGGTCGAAGTGAAGGAGAAGAAGGATCGCGTCGACGACGCGCTCAACGCGACCCGCGCCGCGGTGCAGGAAGGCGTTTTGCCCGGCGGCGGCGTCGCGCTGCTACGCGCCGCGAAGGCGCTCGACAAATTGACCTACGCCAACGACGATCAACGCACCGGCATCGAGATCGTTCGCAAGGCGATCCAGTCTCCGGCGCGCCAGATCGTCGAAAACGCCGGCGTCGACGGCTCGGTGGTGATCGGCAAGATTGTCGAGGCCAAGGACTACGCCTTCGGCTACGACGCGCAGACCGGCGAATACGGCGACCTCTTCAAGCTCGGGATCATCGATCCGACCAAGGTCGTCCGCACCGCTCTGCAGGACGCCGCATCGGTCGCGAGCTTGCTGATTATGACCGAAGCGATGGTCGCGGAGAAGCCGAAGAAAGAGTCGCCTGTCCCGGCGATGCCCAGCGGGATGGACTATTAGAGCTGTCTGCGATTCCGGTGATTCGTCATTGCGAGGAACGTGAGTTCCGAAGCAATCCATTCCTCCGCTTGCATCGTCGGCGCAAATGGATTGCTTCGCTTTGCTCGCAATGACGGGGGATGGTCCTGCGCCCTACGCAGCGGTGCTCCTTTTCGTTTGCGTCAATCGCTCGGGGCGACGTGACGCGGCGGGGCGTGCGCGAAGCGCTTGTGGCCCCATTCGCGTAAGTGCTGGAAGACGACGTAGAGCATCGGAATAAGGAAGATGCCGATCGAGCTTGCCGCCAGCATGCCGGCGAACACCGACGTGCCGATGTCGCGCCGGCTGATCTGCGCCGCGCCCTGCGCGACGACCAGCGGCGCGAGGCCGAAGATGAAGGCGAAAGACGTCATCATCACGGCGCGGAAGCGCATGCGCGCGCCGAGCGTCGCAGCTTCGACGATCGGCCTCCCCGCTTCGCGTTGCTCCTTGGCGAATTCGACGATCAGAATGCCGTTCTTGGCGGCAAGCGCAATCAGCACGACGAGGCCGATCTGCGCGTAAAGATCGAGCGAAAGGCCGGCGAGCAGCACGCCCACATAGGCGCCGAGCACACCGACGATCACCGACAGCAGCACCGGGATCGGGATCATCCAACTCTCGTAGAGCCCGACGAGGAAGAGATAGGCGAACACGACTGCCAACGCGAGGATAGGCCCGGTCTGGCCGCTCGCCTCGTGCTCCTGGAAGGCGGTGCCGGTCCATTCGAAGGCGTAGCCGGGCGGCAGCGTCCGATCGGAGACGTCCTGCATCGCGGCGAGCGCCGAACCTGAGGAGCCGCCGGGCGCGGGGCTGCCGTTGATCGTGACGGAGCGATAGTTGTTGTAGCGCGTGATGACCTGCGGCCCGGTCACGTAGCGAAGCTGGGCGATCGAGCTCATCGGCACCATTTCGCCGGCCCTGTTGCGCACATAGATGCGCCAGATGTCGGAAATGTCGCGCCGGTCGGCCGCTTCGCCCTCGATGTTAACCTGCCAGGTGCGCCCGTAGAGGTTGAAGTTGTTGACGAAATAGCCGCCTAGCGTCGCCTGCAAGGCGGTGAAGACGTCGTTGATCGTGAGACCCAGCGCCTGCGCCTTGTCGCGGTCGATGTCGAGATAGATCGACGGCGCGGTCGCGGTGAAGGTGGAGAAGACGCGTGCGAGCCGCGGGTCCTGATTGGCCGCGGCGACCGCCCCCTGCACGACGCCGCCGAGCTTGGTGGGATCCTGCCCCTCCAGCGCTTCGAGTTGGTATTCGAAGCCGCCGCTGGTGGACAGGCCGATGATCGGCGGCAGATTGAACGGCACGACTATGGCGCTGCGAATCTGCTGAGCGCGCGCGAACATGGCGCGGATCAGCGCCTGCGCCGAATTGGCGGCGCCGACACGATCCTCGAACGGCTTGAGCTTGGCGACCAGGAAGGCGGCGTTCGGCTCGTTGGCGCTGTCGAGCAAGGAGAAACCGATCACCGCAAAAGCGTCCTGCACCTGGGGCAAGCTGCGCAAGGTGTCTTCGATCTTGCGAACCGCGTCGCTGGTGCGCGCGACCGAGGCGCCGTCCGGCAATTGAATGTTGAGGAAGAACGCGCCTTGGTCCTCCTCGGGCAGGAAGCTGGTCGGAGTGAGGCGCGAGAGGCCATAGGCGCCGGCGCCGAACGCCGCGAGAAGAAGGATCGAAACGGCGGAGATCCGCACCAGCCTGCGCACCGCGCCAGCGTAACCGTCGCGCACCACGTCGATGCCCCTCAGCACGCGGCCCATCAGGCCGCGGCGCGGCCCCTCGTGACGCAGCACGAGGGCGCAGAGCGCCGGCGACAGGGTCAAGGCGTTGATCGCCGAGATCAGCATCGCTGCGCTGATGGTGACGGCGAACTGGCGGAACAAGGTCCCCGAAATGCCGGGCAGGAAGGCGACCGGCACGAACACCGAGAGCAGAACCAGGGTGATGGCGATGATCGGGCCGGTGATCTGCCGCATCGCCTTGATCGTCGCCTCGGCGGGCGAGAGACCCGGCTCCTCCTCCAGCACGCGCTCGACGTTCTCGACGACGACGATCGCATCGTCGACGACGATGCCGATCGCCAGCACCATGGCGAGCAGCGACACCGTATTGGCGGAATAGCCCATCGCCAACAGCACGGCGAAGGCGCCGATGAGGCTCACCGGCACGGCAACGGCGGGAACCAGCGTCGCGCGCAGATTGCCGAGGAACAGGAAGACGACAATGACGACCAGCACGAAGGCTTCCGCCAGCGTCTTGAGCACCTCGTGGATCGTATCGCTGACGAAGACGGTCGAGTCGTAGACGGTGTGCGCTTTGAGGCTCGGCGGAAAACGTGCGCTGAGCTTGGCCAAGGCCTGGTCGACCAGCGCCGCCGTCTTGACCGCGTTCGCGTCGGGGGTGAGGTAGAGCGCCATGCCGACGGCGGGCTGTCCGTTGATGCGAGTCACGACGTCGGAATTCTGCGCACCCATCTCGACCCGCGCGACGTCGCGCACGCGCACGACCGATCCATCGCGATCCGCCCTGAGGACGATGTCGCCGAACTGCTCAGGCGTCGTCAGGCGCCCTTGCGTCTGAACGTTCATCTGGAACTGCTGGTCGTTCGCCACCGGGCGCGCGCCGATGCGCCCGACCGGCGCCTGAACGTTCTGCGCCTGAACGGCGTTCACGACATCCGACGGCGCGAGGTTGAGGCTGGTGAGCCGCTGCGTATCGAACCAGATGCGCATCGAATAGTTGAGCCTGCCGAACAGCAAAGCCTGCCCGACGCCGGGCACGCGCGAGAGTTCGTCGAGCACGTTGATCGTCGCGTAGCTGGTGATGAACACCGGATCGAGCTGGCCGCCCTCGCTGTAGAGCGTCATGAAGCGCAGCACGGCGGTCGAACGCTTGACGACCGTCAGGCCCTGCAACTGCACTTCTTGCGGCAATTGCGCCAGTGCGGTCTGCACGCGGTTGTTGACGCCCACGGTGTCGATGTCGGGATCGGTTCCCGGCTCGAAGCTGACCGTCAGATTGTAGCTGCCGTCGTCGCCGCTCGTCGACTTCATGTAGATCATCTTGTCGACGCCGACGATTTGCGCCTCGAGCGGCTGGGCGACCGAGGCCTCGACGACCGCCGCCGACGCGCCGGGATAGTTGGCGGTTACCTGCACCCTGGGCGGCACGATGTTGGGAAATTGCGCGACCGGGATGCGGATGAGCGAGATCAGGCCCGCCAAAGTGATGACGATGGCGATGACGATGGCGAGCCGGGGGCGCCGGACGAAGAGTGCGGAAATCATTTCGTCTCCGCCTGGCTCGCCGTCGGGCCGGGCTCCCCGGTAACCGGCTGAGGCGCGACCGGCTGACCGGGCCGAACGCGCTGCATGCCCTCGACGACGACCCTCTCGCCCTCCTTGAGTCCGTTGGACACGACGGCAAGCTGCGGCGCCGGCGACGAGCTCGCGAGCGTGACGCGGCGTTGTGCGGCCTTGTTGTCGTCGTCGACGACGAACACGTAGTCGCCCGCCTGATCGGTGAGGACCGCCGCGCGGGGGATGGCGAGAGCCATGACCGGCTGCGCGTCTTCGACGATCGCGGTGATGAGCTCGCCGTCCACGAGCTGGCGCGCGGGCAAGCCGTCCGAGACCTTCGTTGCGGCCGGATTGGGAATGACCGCGCGCAAGATGATCGTGTCGGTGCCCGCGGCTACCGTGTTGTCGAGGAAGTCGAGCTTGCCGGTCTGATTGTAGAGGCGTCCGTTCGGCAGCCGGACCTTGACGACGAGCGAGCTTATGCCGCCCTTCTCCACCGCTTCGTCGCGCAGCGTCATCGCCACGCGCGTCGCGACCGGGAAGACGACATACATCGGATCCTGACTGACGATCATCGTCAGAACGCCCGTACCCGGCGTGACGTAATTGCCAACCGTGACGGCGGTGCGGCCGATCTTGCCGTCGATCGGGGCGCGAATATCGGTGTAGCCGAGATTGATCTTGGATTGTTCGAGTTGCGCCTGTGCGTTCATCATCTGCGCCTGGACCGACAATTGATTGGCGAGCGCCGCGTCGACGATGGATTGTTGGCCGGCCGGCGTGTTGAGCAGCGTTCTGGCGCGTTGCAGCGTGAGTTCGGCGTTCTGAAGCTGGGCCTTGTATTGGTCGACGAGCGCCTGCTTGGCTTCGACGTCGGCCTGGAAGGGCCCTTGCTCGAGGCGGTAGAGCGGGTCGCCCTTCTTGACCTCCACCCCCTCCTTGAACGAGCGGGTCTCGAGGAAGGCGGCGATGCGCGCCACGAGATTGACGCGGTCGGTCGCCTGGATGCGGCCGATATACTCGCTCGACGGCGTGACGGGGGTAAGCGTCACCGGGGCGACCGCCACCGCCGGCGGCCCGGACTGCCCCATCTGGGCGTGGGCGCAAAGGGGGGCGGCGAGGAGCGCACCGGCGAGCAGCCATCGGCGCAAAGGTTCACCCAGCATTCCCTAACGTCCTCCCGGTCGACGCTTGCGGCAAATCGCGTAAGCCGCGCACATTATCTGGAATTAACTCCTGAAAACAGTGCGAACCCGGCGGACTTTTTGCAATCGGGCTTTTTGCTATGGCGCCGGGTTGGCGCGCAGCAGCATGCCATAGAGGTCGCGCGGGTCGTCCGGGTCGGCGACGAGATCGAGTTCGATGAAGCGCCCAGTCCGATCGAGTTGATCGCGCAGATAGCGCAAAGCCGAGAAGTCCTCGATGGCGAAACCGACGCTGTCGAACAGCGTGATCTGGCTTCGGTCGCGTCGTCCGGTCACAAGACCGGCGACGACGCGCCACAGTTCCGTGACGGGATAGTCGTCGTCGAGTTGCTGAATCTCGCCCTCGACGCGCGTCTGCGGCGGATATTCGACGAAGATGTCGGAGCGCAGCAGGATGTCGCGGTGCAGTTCGGTCTTGCCCGGGCAATCGCCGCCGATCGCGTTGATATGCACCCCGGGCCCGATCATGTTGTCGGTCAGGATCGTGGCGAACTGCTTGTCGGCGGTCGCGGTGGTGATGATCTCAGCGCCGAGGATGGCCTCCTCGCTCGACTTGCAAGTGGCGACGGCGAGGCCGCTCGCGGCGAGGTTGCGCGTCGCCTTGCGCGTCGCCGCCGGGTCGATGTCGTAGAGCCGCACCGCCTCGATGCCGCAGACCGCCTTGAAGGCGAGGGCCTGGAACTCGCATTGCGCGCCGTTGCCGATGATCGCCATGGTACGGCTCCCCGCCGGCGCGAGAAACTTCGCCGCCATGGCCGATGTGGCCGCGGTGCGCAGCGCGGTCAGGAACGTCATCTCCGACATCAGCACCGGATAGCCCGTCGCCACATCGGCCAGAACGCCGAAGGCGGCGACCGTCTGCCGGCCCTCGCGCACGTTCTTGGGGTGGCCATTCACATATTTGAACGCATAGAGGACGCCGTCGCTCGTCGGCATCAGCTCGATCACGCCGTCGCGGGAGTGGGTCGCCATACGCGCCGACTTGTCGAACGCCTCCCAGCGACGGAAGTCCTCCTTAACATAGGCGGCGAGCTGACTGAGAACCGTCTCGACCCCGATGTCGAGCACGATGCGCATCATTTGGTCGACGCTGACGAAGCGAACGAGGCTCAAGGGGCCGGGCGCGGCCATGGGCATCGGAAGGCTCCCGGATGAATCCGAAGGCAGGTCATCACTATGCGCCGCTCGGGCCTGATTATCGAGGTCTATGTCGGGCCATTGCCGGGCTTCCGCAAGGCGCCGGAGGAGAGGGGCACGCTTCGGTTGCAGCGAGTTCGCTTGCTTGGGAGTCGATATTTCAGTATATCTATCAGATTAATATACTAAGGTTTGCCGATGCCCCGACCTTTGCCTCCCCTCAACGCATTGCGCGCCTTCGAAGCGGCCGCGCGGCACATGAGCCTGACGTTGGCCGCGGCGGAGCTTCACGTGACGCCGGCCGCGATCAGTCACCAAGTCCGGTTGCTCGAAGACCACATCGGCTTGCCCGTTTTCGAGCGCAACGGACGCGGCCTGGCGCTCACCGACGCCGGCGCTGCGGGTCTGCGCGACCTGCGCGAGGGTTTTGCGCGGCTCTCCGACGCGATGGACGCGATCGCCTCGCTCGGGGAGGCGGGGGCGCTGACAGTCAGCGTCGCGCCGTCTTTCGCCGCCAAATGGCTGTTGCCCCGCCTCGGCTCTTTCGAGCGCCAGCATCCCGAGATCGACGTGCACGTCTCCGCCTCGATGCATCTGTTTGATTTCGCGCGCGACCGCGTCGACGTCGCGGTCCGCTATGGCCCCGGCGGGTACCCCGACGTCTTTTTCGAGAAGCTGCTGACCGAGACCGTCATTCCGGTCTGCAGCCCCGCTTTGCTCGAGGGCCGCACGCTGCGTGCGGCTCGCGATCTGCTCGACCTGCCGCTGCTGCACGACGACAGCCCCGACAACGATCCGTCGTGCCCGAGCTGGGACATGTGGTTGCGCGCCGCCGGGGTCGACGGCGCCGACGCCGAGCGAGGGCCGCGGTTCAATCAGGGGAGCCTGGTGATCGAGGCGGCCGTCCTCGGCCGCGGCGTCGCCCTCGCCAAGTCGGCCCTCGCGGCGAGCGACCTGCGAGCGGGCCGCCTGGTTCGGCCGATTGAAACCGTACGCCCGGTCGACTTTGCCTATTACTTCGTCGCGCCCCAGCCCAAGCTGAATTTGCCGAAGGTCGTCTACTTCAGGGATTGGCTGCGCCGTGAGGCCGGCTTGCAGGCGGAGGAGCGCGCGGTCGCCTAGCTCATCTCAGGGCTTGTGTCCTCCGACCGCTTCAGTCGACCTGTAATCCGAGGAGCGCGAGCGTGCGTTCGTCCATGCGCCCCTGGCAATAGCGATCGAGCGCTGCGCGAAACAGCGGCTCCGTGTCGCTCGCGCAGGCGAAAAGGGTCATCGACGAGCGGAATTTCATGTCGTCGGGCGAACCGAAGATGGTGAAGAGATCGGTCGCCTCCAGCGCCAGCACGGCCTCGGAACAGCGTCTCAGCCGCTCCCCCAGCAGCGAATGGGCGAGATAGGCGCGCGCTTCGGCGAGCGATGAGAGGCCAAAGAATTGCGCCGTCGGCGACACGCCGAGGCCACGCAATTGCGGGAACACGAACCACATCCAGTGGGTGCGCTTGCGGCCTGCTTGCAATTCCGCGAGCGCGGTTGCGAAAACCGGCGCTTGCGCGGTCACGAAGCGTTGCAGGCCGAAGGGGTCGTCGTTCGGCATGTGTCCCGCCCTCAGAGAAGCGACAGGCCGCCTTCCACGGGGGCCGGCCGCGCGCGCTGGTTGTAAAGCAGCTTCCGGCGGCGCTCGCGCTCTTCTGGCGGGAGGCTGTCGGGGTCTTCCGCGGGGCCGGCCGTCACCGCCAGGCCGCGCTGGACTGCGGGGCGCGCGCCCAACTCGTCGAACCAACGCTTGAAATATTTGAATTCTTCGATGTCCTGACCCTGCGCTTTCCAGTTCACAGCCCAGGGGTAGCTGATCATGTCGGCGATCGTGTAGTCGTCGCCGGCTATATAGCGTCGGTCGTACAGCCGGTTGTTGAGCACGCCGTAAAGCCGGTTGGCCTCGTCCGTGAAGCGGCGCACCGCATAGGACTGATCGCCTTGGGTGTCGCCGAGGCGGCGGAAATGGCCGCATTCGCCGAGTTTGGGGCCCTGGTTCGCCATTTGCCAGAGCACCCACTGGTTGACCTCGTAGCGCCCGCGCACGTCCTGCGGATAGAAGCGGCCCGCCTTATCCGCGAGATACATCATGATCGCGCCGGATTCGAAGAGACTGATCGGCCCCCCGCCATCGACCGGCGCGTGATCGACGATCGCCGGCATACGGTTGTTGGGGCTGATTTTTAGATAATCTTCCGTGAACTGATCGCCCTTGCCGATGTTACATGGAATGACCGTGTAGGGGATGCTGAGTTCCTCGAGGAGGACTGTCACCTTCTTGCCGTTCGGCGTCGGCCAATAATACAAGTCGATCATCGCTGAACTCCTTCGCGCCGGCGAAACTGCGCGATCCCGCCGCAGATCGCAATGGGCGTCCGGCGCGCGGCGCCTCCAGAAGGCCTCGCCGCCGTTGTCGCGGCGGCGAGACTCGCAGCGGCGCCGCTGAAGCTCCCGCTACTCTTCCTCTTCCTCCTCCTCGCCGTGATGACGCTCATGGTCCATCATCATTCCCTCCCCGCGCCGCTCATGCGGGCGCAGGGCCATCAGAAGCGGGCCGAAATGGCGCTTTTGCGTATCGTCGAGGCTGTCGTAGAGCGGCTTGGCGGCTTCCGCGAGCGTCTTGAGGCCGGCTGAGCCCTTGGCCAGCCGCTCGGAAAGGATTGTCATGCGTTCGATCGGGTTGGGGACTTCGTCGCGCATTTCCTCGCGCATGGCGCGGCGCTCCTCGGCGTAGCTCTTCGCAAGGTCGCGTACTGTGCTTTCGAACGCCACCCATTTGCCCTCCTGATCGGGCGTGAGCCGGAGCGCCGCCTTCATGCCGGCAAGGTGGGCGTCGAGCATGAAGTTTCGCATTTCCCCGGTCGCCGAAGGCGGGTTGTCGGAGGCAGCGTCGGCGGCGCCGATTACGAGCGCCGAGCCGGTCAGCGCCGCGGCGGCGAATGTGACGACAAGCAGCTTTTTCATGGGGTCGCCTTTCCCTGGCTGGATGGTGGGACGCTGCGACACGGCCGCATGAATTGCAAGCGCAGGCCGCATCGGGCGCGCCGTTGACGACAACGCCGGCATGACGCATTGGTTCTACCAAAAGGGGAACGCGCATGAGCGAAGGCGGCGTCATCGGCAAATTGGCTCACGGCCTGGCGGCCGGAGGCGGCATGCTCACCGCATGGATCGGCGCCAACGACGTGGCGATCGTCGATGCGTTGGCGCGCGAGGCGTTCGACGCCGTGACGCTCGACATGCAGCACGGCGGGGTCGACTTCGTCGGCGCCACGCGCGCCATTCTGACCGTCGCGCTGGCCGGAAAGCCGGCGATCGTGCGCGTCCCGGTCGGCGATTTCGCCTGCGCGAGCCGGCTCGCCGACGCCGGCGCTGCGGCGATCATCGCGCCGATGATCAACAGCGGCGAAGACGCGCGCCGCTTCGTCGAATTCACAAAATTTCCCCCGCTCGGCGGTCGTTCGTGGGGGCCGCGCGCGGCGTTGCCGCTCAGCGGCTACATCGGGCCGGCCTATCTTCACAGCGCCAACGCGATCACCTTGTCGATCGCCATGATCGAGACGCGAAAAGCGGTCGACGCGTTGGACGACATCCTCGCGACGCCCGGGATCGACGGCGTCTTCGTCGGCCCGTCCGATCTCTCGATTGCGCTGAGCGGCGGCGCCGTGGTCGATGCACATGACCGCGCGGTCGACGCGGCGCTCACTCGCGTCGTCGACGCCGCCAAGGCGCACGGCAAATTCGCCGGGCTCTTCTGCATCGACGGCGCGCGCGCCAAGGCGGCGCTGGCGCGCGGCTTCGCGCTCGTCACCGTTTCGACGGACCTCGTGCTGCTCAGGAGCGGGGCGCGCCTCGAACTCGCCGCAGCTCGGTAGGCGTAGGGGGCGTATCCAACGCCGTCATAGCGGGAACGGAACGCGGCCACGGCGCGCGAGGGGCGGCGCGCTTGTCGTTGCTACGTCAGTGCCCGGAAGGTTGAAACCGGCAGGCGCGGCCGAGGTAGACGCCCGCGGCGCTCCACGTCGGCATGTCGGTCTCAAAGTCGAGGCACTGCGACTTGCCCTGCACGAAACGGTCGAAGGTTCCCGGCCCCGTCGCCTTGGTGATCGAGCCGTCTGGATTGACAGTCCCGATCGGCGCGTAGGGGTTCCAATGCGAGGGCGCGCCCTCGGCGGGGAGGCAAACGCAGAGCGCGGCGAACAGCGCGGCGGCGAATGGAATGCCCATGGCTATGCCCCTGGCGTTGCGCAAAGCGACGCTCAGCGCGGCCGCGATCGAAAGCTTCGGCCTAACCACGGGCCAACCATGGCGATCGCCAGTGGGCGGCTCAAGTTAGGAATATTTTAATCTCCGCCCGAAGCTGGCGGCGCGCGTCTGGCGCCTTCGCCGCAGCCGTCGGCGCTCGAGGTTGCGTGCCAAAAAGCGCGCAGGCCGGGTTCGGAGGTGGGCCTCGGCGCGTGGCGGGCGCAGAAGCCGGCGTGCGCCCACCACGACATCGGCATATCGCCCCGGTCGACCGGACTGAAGCCGTGAGCGGGGCGACGCCAAAACGTGCATTCGCCGCAGACCGCGCCGACGACGTCGGACGTTCTGACGGCGCCGTCTCCGCAGCCTTGCTGGCCGCGCGTCTGCGGCCAATGCGCCACGTCCTCGCTCCGCGCGGCCTCGCCCGGCGCCCGTCGGCGGCAGGTTCCATCATTGTCCCGCCCATGGCGCCAATAGACGCATTCAGCGCACAGTACGAGGGCCTTGGCCGCGTTCTCCACGATCGCCTCCTTGCTCATCAGCCTCCCGGCGTCGCGGACGCCCGCACCTCGGCCGCCCATCCGCCGCCGAGGGCGAGCATCAGCGCGACATTGGCGTCGAGTTGGCGTGTACGCAGCGCAATCTCGAGGCGCTGGGCCTCTAGCGCGGCGTTTTGCGCCGTGACGACATCAAGATAGGAGGATGCGCCGTCGCGATAAAGCGCCATCGCCATGTCGGCGGCCTTCTGGGCGGCGTCCGCCGCCGCGGCCGTCGAGCGCGCCTCGTCGCCAAGCCAGCGAAGGGCTGAGAGATTGTCCTCGACCTCCCTGACGGCCTGCAGGATCGTGGAGCGATAGGTCGCGATGGCCTGCGCGTAGGAGGCGTCGGCGGCTTCGAGCTGAGCCTTCCTCAGTCCGGCGTCGAACAGAGGCAGCGAGACTGCGGGCCCGACCGAATAGATGCTGTTGCCGGGCGTGAGCAGGTTGAGCCCCGTGTCTTGCGAGCCGCCGAGCAGACTGATGGTGAATCTCGGATAGAAGGCTGCGCGGGCGACGCCGATGTTCGCGTTGGCTGCCTCGATGAACCGCTCGCTCTCCGCGACATCGGGGCGCCGCCGCAAGACGTCGGCGGGCGTCGCGCGCGGCCTTCTCGGCAAGGCGATCGGCGCCGACGTGACGGCGACCTTGAACGAAGAGGCCGACTGCCCGACCAGCGCTGCGATCGCGTCTTCGAGCGCACTGCGGCGAACAAGGAGGTCGGACGCCTGCGCCTTGACGTTCTCCAATTGAGTCGTAGCGCGCTCAACGTCGATCGGCGGGGCGATATCAGCGGCGAGCCGGCTGCGCGTCAGATTGAGCGCGGCCTGGTAGTTGGCGATCGTGTCGGCGAGCAGCTTCGCCTGCGCGTCGATGCCGCGCAATTCGATATAGGCAGTTGCGAGTTCGGCATGCAGTTCGAGCTTGGCTTGCGCGAGCGCGTCGGCGCTCGCCTGAGCCTGCGCATTCGCCGCTTTGATGAGGTCGCGCACGCGTCCCCAGAAATCGACCTCGTAGGAGGCGACCTCAACCGAGATCTCGGTTGGCGCCGAAGTATGTCGGCTGATTGGGGGAGCGCAGCGGGCGATTGTTCGACTGCCTGTTGTAAGAGAGCAGCCCACCCGCGTCGACCTCGGGGTAGAGGCCGGCCTCGGCGGCCGCGGCAAAGGCGAGTGCGCGATCGTTGGCGGCGACCGCGGCGGCAAGGTCGGGATCGGCGATCTCGACCTCGGCCTCCAGACCGTCGAGCGTGCGGTCGCGGAAACTTTTCCACCACTGCCCGCTGGGGTCGAGCGGGACATCGCCCGGCGACGGCGCCTCCTTGTATCGCGCAGTGAGCGCGACCGTGGGCCTGAGAAAGTCAGGCGCCATATCGCACCCGCTGACGAATAGGGCAGCCGACGCCGCCAGCGCGACCCCGAGTTTCATTCGGCGGTCCGACCAGCCTGGACAACCTCGCTCGGATTTTCGCGAATGCGCACTTCGTCCCCCGCTTCGAGCGAATCCGGCGGGCTCGCGATGACGCGATCGCCGGCCGAAAGGCCGCTCGCGATCGCGACCTCAGGGCCGTAGTCGCGGCGGATCTCGACTTTTTTCATTACGACGCGATTGTTGGGTCCGACAGTTGCGACCTCGACCGACTGGTTGCGGAAGATCATCGCGCCGGCGGGAAGACGCAGCGCCTCCGGCGGGGTTGGAACCTCAAAATGGACCTCGGCGAAGGCTCCGGGCGGCAGCGCGCCGTCCTCGTTCTTCGCAACCAGTTCGACGAGGAGCGTGCGGGAGCGCTGGTCGATCGCGCGCGCCGTCGTGGAGATGGTGGCCTCGAAGCTGCGACCCGGATATTGCGGCAGGACGAGCTTCGCCTTCATCCCATTGTGGAGATCGGCGGCGTAGCTCTGCGGCGCCTTCACGTAGACGCGCATCTCGTGCGTATCGGCGACCACGAACAGGCCGGCGCTCGCATTGGCGCTCTCGTTGACGAGCGAGCCGACGTCGATGTTGCGCTGCGTGACAATCCCGTCGAACGGCGCGACGATGTTGGCGAACGCCTTGAGCGCCTTGAGGCGGTCGACATTGGCGCTGGCGGCTGCGACTTCGGCTTCGCGCTCCTGCTCGTCGGCGACCTTCTCGTCCGCCGTCTGCTGCGATACGGCGCCGGACTGGCGCAGCGACTTCCAACGCTCGGCGGTGACCGCTGCGAAGGCCTGGTTGGCCTTCGCCTTGGTCAATTGCTCGCGCGATTCGGCGAGGCGCTGGTCGAGTTCCGGCGTATCCACAACGGCGAGAAGATCGCCCGCCTTCACGCTCGCGCCGATGTCCTTGTACCATTGGTGCACATAACCGCTCACCTGGGCGCGGACAACCGCGTTGTAATAGGCCTCGACGTCACCAGGCAAAACGAGATCGCGCGGCTCGCCGCCTTGCTTCGGCGCGACGATTGCGACAGTCGGGATCGCGCGCTCGAGAGTCCATTGCGTGAGCTTCGCCTCGTCGTTGCGGCGGGAAACCACGCCCCATGCCGCAACGCTTCCAGCGCCGAGGACCAACACAAACAGGGCGAAGCCCAGCTTCACCGACCCGCGCGGCTTCTTGCGGGCTTGTCCCGTTGTGTGTTCGACGCCCTCGTTCATATCGGCTCCGCTTGCGCTTCCTGGCCTTCCGACATTGTGTCCGCGGCGTCCCCTCGTCTGGCATGAACGAGACGAAACACCGCCGGCACGAAGAACAAGGTGGCCACGGTCGAACAGATAAGGCCGCCAATCACCGCGCGCCCGAGGGGCGCGTTTTGCTCGGCGCTCAGCGCCATCGGCGCCATCCCGATAATCATCGCGAGGGCGGTCATCAGCACCGGTCGAAAGCGCGTGAAGCCCGCCTCAATCGCCGCGGTCAGGGCGTCGGCGCCGTCGGCAAGCCTTTCGCGCGCGAAGCTTACCACAAGAATGCTGTTCGCGGTCGCCACGCCCATGCACATGATCGCGCCAGTGAGCGCCGGCACCGAAAGCGTGGTGCGGGTTGCGAACAGCATCCATACAATGCCGGCAAGCGCCGTCGGCAGGGCGCTGACGATGACGAAGGGGTCGAGCCAGGACTGAAAATTGACGACGATGAGAAGGTAAATGAGCACGACGGCCAGCGCAAGGCCGGCGAAGAGCTGCGAGAACGCCGAGGTCATGGTGGACGTCTGGCCTCGCAGCGTCACGGTCGAGCCTCGTGGCGCATCCCCCGCCGTCTCCTTCAGGATCGCCTCGATGTCGCGGGAGACCGCGCCGAGGTCTCGCTCATGGTTGGAGGCGAAAATATCGATCACCGGCTGCACCGCGTAATGCGATACGACGGCGTCGCCGAAGCTGCGCTTCACCGTCGCTATGCCCGCGAGGAGTTGCTTGGAGTCGCCCTGCGAAGCCGGCACGGTCTCCAGGCCTGAAAGGCTGTCGATCCAGTATTGCGGCGACTGGGCGACGATTGGATAGGACACGCCGTTCTTGGGGTTCAGCCAGAAGGTGGGCGCGGTCTGGATGCTGCCGGCGAGCGTATCCTGAAGGCTCGTGGCGACGTCGCGTTCGGTGAGGCCGACCTGGCTCGCCCGCGTGCGGTCGACCAACACGTTCAGCGTCGGAGCGTTGAATGCTTGCTGAATCCTGGCGTCGGCGACGCCGCTGACTTTGGCTATGCGCCTGAGCAACGTGTCGGCGTAGGCGCGGTTGGCGTCGAGATGGGAGCCGATCACCTGCACGTCGATCGGCGAGGGCAGACCGAAATTGAGGATTTGCGTCACGATGTCGGCCGGCAGGAAGGCGAAGGACGAACCGGGAAATTCGGGCGGCAGGCGCTCGCGCAGATCCGTGATGAAGGTGTCGACGTGGCTCTCCCAGCCCGGCTTGAGGCTGATCAGGATGTCGGCGTCGTTGGCGCCGATCGTGCCCGAATTGCCATAGGCCGCATTGATGCCGCTGATGGGAAGGCCGATGTTGTCGACGATGTTGGCGAGCGCCCCAGGAGGGATCGTAGCGCGCACGGCCGCCTCGACGCGGTCGCACAGGCGGGCCGTCTCCTCGATGCGCGTACCGGTCTGCGCCCTGACGTGGAGCTTGATCTGGTCGCCCTCGACGGGCGGAAAGAAGTTTTGGCCGAGGAATGGCGCGAGCGCGAAAGAGCAGGCGACCGCGAGAAGGAAGCCGCCGATGAAGACCCAGCGTTTGCCGAGGGCGATCAAAAGGATGTCGCGATAGGCCGCCCGCACCTGCTCGAATCGGTGCTCGAAGCCGCGCTGAAAGAGGACCAGCGGATTGCGGGTCGGGGCGGCTTCGCCGGCGTGGTGGTGGCCCTGATTGCCGAGCAGCAGGCGCGCCAGCGTGTTCACGAGCGTGCGCGACAGCACATAGGACGCCATCAGCGCGAAGATGACCGCCTCCGCCATCGGGCGGAACAGGTAGCCGGCGACGCCGCCAAGCTGAAACATCGGCACGAACACGATGCAGATGCATAGCAGCGAAACGGTCGCGGGAACGACGATCTGCCGCGCGCCGTCCATGATCGCGCTTTCGATGTCCTTGCCCTGCTCGAGATGCCAATTGATGTTCTCGATCGTCACCGTCGCGTCGTCGACGAGAATGCCGACCGCCAGAGCGAGGCCGCCGAGCGTCATCACGTTGATGGTCTCGCCGATCGCCGAGAACATCGCGACGGAGGCGAGGATGGCGAGCGGAATCGAGATCGTGATGATGAGGGTGGAGCGCCAGCTTCCCAAGAAGATCAGGATCATCAGGCCGGTGAGCGCCGCCGCGACGACACCTTCGAACATGACCGAAGACACCGCCGATTTGACGAAAGTCGATTGGTCGCCGACGGCTTCGAGACGAAGGCTCTGCGGCAAGCTCTGCCTCAGCTTCGGCAGCAGGGCCTTCACGCCGTTGATCACGTCGAGCGTCGACACGGAGCCTGATTTGAGGATCGTCATCAGCACGGCGTTCGCGCCGTCGACGCGCACCATATTCGTCTGCGGCGGACTTCCGTCGTGCACTTGGGCGACGTCGCGCACATAGACGGTCGCGCCGTCCACCTGACGGAGCGGCAGATCGTTGAGCTCGTCGATGCTCTTAGGCGAGTCGTTGAGCGCGACGATATATTCGAAGCCGCCAATCTTCTCCGTGCCCATCGGGGTGATGAGGTTCTGCTGCGCGATCGCGTCGACGACGTCCTGGGCCGCGATGCCGTAGGCGTGCAGTCGCTGCTGATCGAGGTCGATCTGAACCTGGCGCACCTTGCCGCCGTAAGGCGATGGAACCGCGGCGCCGGGGACCGTCGCCAGTTGAGGGCGGATGAAGTTCTGGCCGGCGTCGAAGATCTCCGACTGCGACAGAGAGTCGCTCGACAGCGCGAGCTGCAACACCGGCACGCTCGAAGCGTTGAACTGGAGGACATAGGGCGGGGTGATGCCGGCTGGCAGCAGCTTCAGCACGGTCTGCGAGGCGGCGGTGATCTGCGCCAGCGCCGCGTTGATGTTGACGGTCGGCTGGAAGAACACTTTGACTACGCCGTAGCCGGGCAGGGATTGCGACTCGATATGCTCGATGTCGTTCACCTGCGCGCTGAGGGTGCGCTCATAGTAGTAGATGACGCGGCCGGACATGTCGTCCGGAGGCAGGCCGTTATAGGTCCACACGACCGCGACGACGGGAATGTTGATATTGGGAAAGATGTCAGTCGGCGTCTTCAACCAGGCGCTGACGCCGAAGATGACGATCAGCATCGCCATGACGACGAAGGTGTACGGCCGGCTGAGGGCGATACGAACAATTGCGAGCATTGCTTCCCGCTACGTCATCGGGCCGCCAGCAAGTTCGGGGCGAAGGGGCCACCGAGGGTTTCCTCCCGCAGACGTCGGCAGCGTCTTAGTCTGCGCGCCCAAGGCAAACGATTAAATTTTATTTCAGACTTCGGACCCGCCGGGCGCGAATCGAGGAACTGGCCGCCGTCGCGAACTTGGTCGCCCCGTCTTCGGTGCGCCGCATTTCGAAGCGGGCGCCGGGCGCGTTGTCTTCGACGCTCAAGTGAAAGCCGTGCAGGCGGGCGATCGTCTCGGCGATGCTGAGGCCGATGCCATGTCCTGAGGGCAGGCCGCCGCGTTCGACACGATAAAACCGGCGGAATATCTTGACTTTCTGATCGGGTGGAACGCCGCAGCCGGTGTCGCTCACGCTCACGACGGGGCGCCCGTCCTGCATTGCGGCCGCGATGCGAACGACACCGCCCTCGGGCGTGAATTTGATCGCATTGTCGACGAGGTTGGAGAGCGCTTCCCGCATCAGTTCTTCGTCGCCACGCACGATGACCCGCTGGGAAGCCTCGCAACTCATGGCGACCGCCTTGGATTGTGCAAGCGGCTCGTAGAATTCGAACACGCTGGCGCACACCGCCGCGAGGTCGACTTCGGTGAACCGCGCCTCGCGCGCGCCATTCTCCAGCGTCGAAATCCGCATCAGGGCGGCGATCGTCACCGCGGACTTGTCGAGGTGATCGAGGGCTTCGCCCATGGTGGCGCGAAGAGCGTCGGCCGTCTGGTCCCGCGCCAGCCCGCGTTCGATTTTCGCGCGCGCGACGGCGAGCGGCGTGCGCAGGTCGTGAGCGATATTGTCGCCGACGCTCTTGAGCTGATCGAGCAGATTGGCGATCTCGTCCAGCATCAGATTGACGTCGTGCGCCACGCTGTCGATGTCGTCGCCATCGGGCTTGACGGGCAGACGTCTGCCGAAATCGCCGCCCATGATGTGCGTGATCGCGGCGTGGATGCTAGCAATACGCCGCGCGGCTCGGCGGGCGAACAGCGCGCCAATGGCGAGAATCAGCAGAATCGTCGGCGCGATCGCCAAGGCGAGAACGCGCAGAACCGATTCCGCCAATTCATTGATTTCTCCAAGGCTGCGCCCTAGCAACAGAACGCTTCCGTCGGGGCGCCTGCGGGCGACGAAGATCGCCGAATCGCGCGCGCCTGAATCCGGCAGGAGGCTCTTGTCGATCTCGTGCGCGCGCCCGTCGAGCAGGGCCGGCGGCATCTTCGGCATGTTCCCGAAGATCAGCGCCCCCTTCGCGTCGTAGAGCGCGACATAGTCGATGCGGCGAAGGTCGTGCGTGACGCGCAGGTCGAGCTCCTGGCGCAGCCGCTCCTCGCTGTCCGCCATCCCCGTCGCCACTTCGGCCTCGAGCAGCCGGCCGACCCGCTTCACGTTCGCGTCGGAGATCGCGAGATAGATCAGGAAGAAGATGGCCACCGTGGCCGCCGCGATCGCCAGTGCGAACGCGAGCGCAAGGCGGAAAGCGCGGGCGCGAACGACGTCAATCGTCCACATTCAACTTGAAACCGGCAGCCCGCACGTTGACGATAAGGCGAGGTTCGCCCCCGGCATCGATCTTGCGGCGCAGATTGCTGATGTGAACGTCGACCACATTGGTCTGCGGCAGGAACTTGTAGTTCCAGACGTCCTCGAGGAGCATCGCCCGGGTGACGATCTGATTGGGGCGGCGCATGAAATATTCGAGCAACTTGAACTCGCGCGGCAAAAGATCGATCCGTCGCTCGCCGCGCCGCACCGAGCGCTCCACGAGATCCATCTCCAACGAGCCGGCGCGCAGCCTCGTCACGCGCGCCTCGGGAATGCGGCGCAGCAGCGCCTCGACGCGCGCGGAGAGTTCTCGCAGCTCGAAGGGTTTGACGAGATAGTCGTCGCCGCCCGCCTTCAATCCGCGGATGCGGTCGTCGACGGAGGACAACGCGCTGATCACCAGCACCGGGGTCGCATTGCCCTCCTGGCGCAAGGTTTCGAGGATCGTCAGGCCGTCCTCGCCGTGCAGCATCCGGTCCATCACCAGAACCGCGGCGCCGCCGGCGCGCGCCGCTCGCAACCCTTCTTCGCGCGTCGCGACGAGTTCGACGTCGTAGCCGCCAGCGTGAAGCTCGGAGCGGATCTCCTCGGCGAGATCGTGCTCGTCCTCGATCACCAGAATTGGCGGCGGCGCCTCAGGAGGGGTTCGCTCGAGCATGGCGGGTCTTTCATCGTCGCAAAACAACGAACTCGCTCGGCTCGGCCATCGCCGTCGCGTTGCGGCCTCTTTACTACGAAGAACAGTCCGAGCGTGTCTTAATCATGGCGTTCGGGGGAGCCCCGAGGACAAATGTGCGCCGCGCCGCTTTTACGCCAGAATAGCGGGCTTCGACAGAACCTTTGGCATAAAGAAATTTTTAGGGAGCGACGAAGCACGGTCCGGCTGTCCGGCCCCGGGTCGCAGCGCAAATTGCTCAATCCTTGCTTTAGATATGTTGAATTGAACGCGGCCTCGATCCGGATTGAATGACGAGCTGGCGCTTGGCGCGCCGCGTCCCATCGAGCCATCGGTTCAGATGGCGGCGAGCAGAAAAGGCCGCTTTGTGACTGCGATTCAATCCGCCAACGTCCTCTGGTTCATTCCGACCCATGGGGATGGCCGATATCTCGGAACCAGCCTCGGCGGCCGCGCGGTCGACTTGCCCTACCTCAAGCAGATCGCCCAGGCCGCCAACTCGCTCGGCTACTACGGCGTGCTGCTCCCGACGGGCAAGAGCTGCGAGGATTCCTGGGTCGTCGCGTCCGCGCTAGCGCCGCAAACCGAGCGCCTGCGCTTTCTGGTCGCGGTGCGGCCCGGCCTGCAATCGCCGACCGTCGCCGCGCGCATGACGGCGACGCTCGACCGGGTGTCGGGCGGCCGACTGCTGATCAATGTCGTCACGGGCGGCGATCCGGTCGAGAACAAGGGCGATGGTCTGTTCCTGTCACACGGCGACCGCTACGCGCTCACGCGCGAGTTTCTCGAAGTCTATTCGGCGCTGCTGCGCGGCGAGACCGTCGACTATTCCGGCGAGCATCTGAGGATCGAGGCGGGCAGCCTTCTGTTTCCGCCGCTCCAGCAGCCGCTGCCGCCGCTCTATTTCGGCGGTTCGTCGGACGCCGGCATCGCCGTCGCCGCGCACCTCGTCGACAAATATCTCACCTGGGGCGAGCCGCCGAGCGCCGTCGCCGAAAAAATAGCCGTCGTGCGCAAGGCGGCTGAGGCGCGCGGACGCGAACTCAGCTTCGGCATTCGCCTGCATGTGATCGTGCGCGAGACGGCGCGAGAGGCTTGGCGCGCGGCCGACAAGCTGATCCATCATGTCGACGACGCGACGGTCGCCGCGGCGCAAAGCGTTTTCAAACGCATGGATTCCGTCGGCCAGAGCCGCATGTCGGCCTTGCACGGCGGCCGGCGCGACAAGCTCGAGATCAGCCCCAATCTCTGGGCCGGCGTCGGTCTCGTGCGCGGCGGCGCGGGTACGGCGCTGGTCGGCGATCCGGAAACCGTCGCTGAGCGGATGCGCGAATATATGGCGATCGGCGTCGACAGCTTCATTCTGTCCGGCTATCCGCACCTCGAAGAGGCCTACCGGTTCGCCGAACTGGTGATGCCGCTGTTGCCGCTCAATCACGCCCAGCCGCGCGCCTCCGTCGCCGCCAATATGGGCCCGTTCGGAGAGACGATCGCCAACATCGACCGGCCCGTCTATCGGCGCGCGGGAGAATCGTAAGCCTTCTCGGCGTCGCGCCGCCGCCGCTGAGCAACGGGCCGCCTGGCGTTTCTCCCACACGCCGGGCGGCCATCGCGCGATCGTGACGGCGGCGCCCGCGCGGAAAGTTGTCGCTCAGCGAATTCGACCTATGTTGCGCAGGGAACAGCGAGCGATATCGCGAGGAGTCTTATGGCGCAGAAGCGGCAATTGCGTTTGGGCGCGTTCATGCGCCCGACCACCATCCACACCGCCGGCTGGCGCTATCCCGGCGCCTATCGCGGACGCCAATTTCAATCTCGCTCATCTCCAGCGTTTCGCGCAGACGCTGGAGCGCGGCCGCTTCGACGCCTTCTTCATGGCCGACCATCTCGCCGTGCTCAACATGCCGATCGAGGCGCTGAAGCGCAGCCACACGGTCACCTCGTTCGACCCGATCACGCTGCTGCCGGCGCTCGCGATGTCGACGAGCCATCTCGGCCTGATCGCGACGGCGTCGACCACCTTCGAGCAGCCCTATCTGATCGCCCGCCGCTTCGCCTCGCTCGACCACATCAGCGGCGGCCGCGCCGGCTGGAACGTCGTGACGACCTCCAACCCCGACGCCGCGCTCAATTTCGGCCTCGAGGAGCACATGGAGCACGACGAGCGCTACGCGCGCGCGCGCGAATTCTATCGACGTCGTCACCGGCCTGTGGGATTCCTGGGCCGACGACGCCTTCGTGCGCGACGTCGAAAGCGGGCTCTTCTTCGATCCCGCGAAGCTGCACGTGCTCGATCACAAGGGCCCATATCTCTCGGTGCGCGGGCCGCTGAACATCGCCCGGCCGATCCAGGGCTGGCCGGTGATCGTCCAGGCCGGCGCCTCCGAGGCGGGCCGCCAGCTCGCCGCCGAGACCGCCGAGGTGGTGTTCGCCGCCGGCTCGCGGCTCGAGGACGGCCGCGCCTTCTACGCCGACGTGAAGGGCCGCATGGACGTGCTCGGCCGCAATCGCGACCATCTCAAGATCCTGCCCGGCGCCTTCGTGGTCGTCGGCGACACGCGTGGAGGAGGCGCGCGAAAAGCGCGCCCAGCTCGACAGCCTCGTCCACTACGAGAGCGCGATCGCCGCGCTTTCGATCGCGCTCGGCCACGACGCTTCGCGCTTCGATCCCGACGCGCCGCTGCCCGAGATTCCGCGAATCGAACGCGAGCAAGAGCAGCCGCGAGCGGGTCGTCGCGCTGGCCAAGCGCGAGAACCTCACCGTTCGCCAGCTCGCGCAGCGGCTCGGCGGCTATGCCGGCCTCGCCTTCGTCGGCACGCCCGCGACGATCGCCGACAGATGGAGGAATGGCTGGTCGAGCGAAGGCTGCGACGGCTTCAACGTGATGTTCCCGTATCTGCCCGAGGGGCTCGACGACTTCGTCGACAAGGTCGTGCCCGAGCTGCAGCGGCGCGGCCTGTTCCGCCGCGAATACGAAGGCGCGACGCTGCGCGAGAATCTCGGCCTGCCGCGTCCCGCGAACCGATTTTTCATACGTCCGACATCGCGCGGCGCCGTACAGACGGCGCGCACGCTTCGATTCCCGGAACATCGCATGTTTGCATGCGTTCTGCCGAGCTGGACGCCTCGTCCGAGGCTGGCGGAAGGAATCGACAGATGCGGCGGAACTTCATCATCACGACGGCGCTCGCCATTGCGCTCACTTTGCCCGTTGCGGCTTTCGCCGCAAGCGGTGGAGCCAGCGGTGGCGCAAGCGGGGCGGCGGGCGGGGCGGCAGGCGCCTCGGGAGGCGCGGCAGGCGGCGCCAATGGCGCCGCGAGCGGGACCGGAGCGGCTGGGACGAGCGGCGCGGCGGGAACGAACGGGACGCGGGCACAGCGCCAGCAGCGCGAACGGCGGCGCCAACGGCTCTGGCAGCGCGACCGGCACGACAGGCGCCGGCAATGGCTGCGACCCCAACGCTGCGCGCACCGGTGGCGGCGTGGCGAGTTCCGCGGGCAGCGCGAAGCCCGGCTGCTAAAGCGTGCGGCTTCAGCGATCGTGGATTGATCCAACCTGCCGGTCCTTGGGCCGGCAGGTCATGCTCGATGCGAAGGATCCGTGCGTAGTGCGCCTGCGGAACATTTCCGCCATCAGCGCGTTTTTCGCCGTGCTGACAACCCAATGCGGGAGGCTACTCATGCCACGCGGCGACAAGTCCAAGTACACCGACAAGCAGGAACGCAAGGCCGACCACATCGCGGAAAGTTACGAGAGCCGCGGCGTGCCGGAGAACGAAGCTGAACGTCGCGCCTGGGCGACCGTCAACAAGGACGACGGCGGCGGCAAGCGCGAGGGCGGCTCCGGCCGCGGCAAGACGACGGGACGTCCCGCAGCGCATAAGGGCGGGCGCAAGGGCGGCGCGGCCTCGGCGGCGCGACCTGCGGCGAGCCGGTCCGCGGCGGCCAAGAAGGCGGCGGCCACACGCAAGCGAAACGCCGCGCGCAAGCAGGCTTGATGTCGATCCGGCCGCGAAGGGTGAGTTCCGGCTGACGGCGCGTCTCGCAAGCCGCGAGGCGCGCCGTCGCGTTTAGGATCGCGCCTTCCCGAAGACGAGGAGACTGATCGCAGCGCCACCGATTCGACGCGGCGGCTCGAATCGCGTCATCTGTCGCCGTTCGATGTTATAAGGGCGCGAGACGATGAGCATTCTCGTCACCGGCAGCTCCGGCCATCTCGGCGAGGCGCTGATGCGCACGCTCAAGGCGCGCGGGCGTGAGGCGGTCGGACTCGACCGGATGGCCGGCGCCTTCACCGACGCAGTCGGCTCGATCGCCGATCGCGCGTTTGTCCGGCGCTGCATGAAGGGGGCGCGGACGGTGCCTTCACGCGGCGACGCTGCACAAGCCGCACGTCGGGACGCACCCCAACGAGGAATTCGTCGACACTAATGTGCGCGGCGCACTCGTCCTGCTGGAGGAGGCCGTCGCGGCCGGCGTCGAGGCTTTCGTCTTCACCAGCACGACGAGCGCGTTCGGCGACGCGCTGGTCCCGCCGCCGGGCGAGCCGGCCGCCTGGATCACGGAAGACGTGGCGCCGATCCCGAAGAACATCTACGGCGTCACCAAGAGGGCCGCCGAGGACCTCTGCCAGCTGTTCCATCGCAATGAGGGTCTCGCCTGCGTCGTGCTCCGCACCTCGCGCTTCTTTCCCGAGGAAGACGATAATGCGGCGGTGCGCGCGGCCTTCGCGCCGGACAACGCGAAGATGAACGAGTTCCTGTTTCGCCGCGTCGACATCGAAGACGTCGTCTCTGCGCATCTTGCCGCCGCCGAGCGGGCGCCGAGCCTGGGCTTCGGCAAGTACATCGTCAGCGCAACGACGCCCTTCACGCCCGGCGACCTCGCCCTGCTGCGGGCCGACGCGCCGGCCGCGACCCTCGCGCGCGCGCCCGAATATGCGGAAGCCTACGCTCGGCGAGGCTGGCGGATGTTCGCAAGCGTCGATCGCGTCTATGTCAACGCCAAGGCGCGCCGCGACCTCGACTGGCGGCCGCAGTGGGACTTCCGCCGGCTGGTGCGCCAGCTCGGCAACAATGAGAGCCTCGGCAGCGAACTCGCGCGGCTCGTCGGCTCCAAGGGTTATCATGAGGAGGGCTTCGCCGAGGGCCCCTATCCCGTCGCGCCAGGGTAGAGCGAGCGCTGTTTCCCCCGAACCGCATAACGCTCTAAGATGCAGCTGTGAGCGAGGGGAGCGCATTTGGCATGAGAGGGTTTCTGATCCGCGCGGCGGTGGTCGCGATCGGGCTATGGGTCGCCTCCGAGATCGTTCCGGGGGTTGAAATCCGCTCCGTCGGCAGTCTGATCGCCGCGGCGCTCCTGCTCGGCGTCGTCAATGCGGTGATCCGTCCGATCCTGGTGATCCTGACCTTCCCGATCACGTTGTTGACGCTGGGCCTGTTCCTTCTCGTCATCAACGGCCTGATGGTCGAACTCGTCGCGCATTTTCTCCACGGCTTCTTTGTGAGCGGGCTCGGCTCCGCGATCCTGTGCGCGATCGTCGTCAGCATCACGAGCTGGCTGATGTCCGGTTTCATCGGACCGCAGGGGCGCATCGAGGTCGTCACCGTGAGGCGCGACGACCGCTACGGCTAAGCGCTCTGTCGTCAAGTCGATCGTGCTCGATCGTCATTGCGAGCGGAGCGAAGCAATCCACGATCGAGGCGGTCCGGTAGGTTCGTCCTAGTATCGGGGGTGGCGCGATCGCTGGATCGCTTCGCTCCGCTCGCGATGACGACAAAGGCGCGGATAAACCTGGAGACAATTACGCGCTGTGCGCCCTCGGCGAGTTACGCCGCGCTGACCGGCTCCGCCTCTTCGGCCGCGTGGATGCGGCTCATGATGGCGTGGCTTACCGTCTCGTAGACGTGGTCGTTGGCGACCTCTCCGACGATGCGGAAATCGCGCATCACGAGGATGCGGTCGGCGAGCGTGATCATCTCCGTCATGTCGCTGGAGATCAGAAGGACGCAGACGCCCTCGCGCGCAATCTCGCCGATCAGCTCATGAAAATAGGTCTTCGTCTTGATGTCGATGCCGACCGTGGGCTCGTCGATGATGAGGATCTCCGCTTTCGCCGCCAGCCATTTGGCGATCGACACCTTTTGCTGATTTCCGCCCGAGAGATTGCGGACGGGCTGGCTGAGCGAGGGCGTGCGCACTTCGAGGCGCTCGACGAACGGCGCCACCGCGCGCGCCTCGCTGCGGGGACTGATCAGCCCGAGCGCGCCGGCGAGACGCTGCCATATGGTGATGGCGATGTTCTCCTTGATCGAATGCATGAGGATCAAGCCCTCCTGCTTGCGATCTTCGCTGACGTAGCCGATGCGATGGCGCGTCAGCGCCTCGTGCATGTCGCGAATGCGCACCGACTGGCCGCGGACCCTCAGTGCGCCGGCGGTGATCTTGCCGGCGCCGAGGACGGCGTGGGCGAGTTCGCTGCGCCCGGCGCCGACGAGACCGTAGAGGCCGAGGATTTCGCCACGATGCAGCGCGAGGCTGACGCCGCTGTGGCCGAGCGACGTGGAGAGATGCTCCATCTCGAGCGCCACCTGCGAGGCGTCGACTTTTCGCTCGCCCAGCCGCGCGACGCGCTCCTCGCGCCCGATCATCAGCGAGACCAGCCGTTGGCGCGTCATTTGCGCCATTGGCGCTCCGTTGGCGACGTTCTTGCCGTCGCGCAGCACCGTCACGCGATCGGCGATGGCGAAGACTTCCTCGAGCTTGTGGCTGACGAAGGCGATCGCGACGCCGTTCTCGCGCAACTGCCGGAGCAGCTTGAACAGGGCGGCGCTCTCGTGCTCGGTGATCGAGGCCGTCGGCTCGTCGAGCAGCAAAATCTTCGCTTCGAGCGACAGCGCCTTGGCGATCTCGACGATCTGCATCTGGGCGACCGACAGCGTGCGCACCTCGGCGCGCGCGTCGATGTTGCGGTCGAGCAGGTCGAGATAGCGGCGCGCCTCGCCGTTCGACGGCGCCGTAATCGACGAGGCCGTTTCGCGTCGGCAGTCGCTCGAGCAGGATGTTTTCGCCGACGGTGAAGCGCGGGATGAGGTTGCGCTCCTGATGGACGGCGGCGATGCCGGCGGTGAGCGCGTCGCGCGGCGAGCGGAACGCGACCTCGCGTCCGTCGAGCAGGACGCGCCCGGAGTCGGGTCGGTAGAGGCCGGTGACGATCTTGATCAGCGTCGATTTGCCGGCGCCGTTCTCGCCCATCAGCGCGTGGATTTCGCCCGCCTTCAATTCGAGCGAGACATTGTCGAGCGCCCGCACGCCGGGGAACGACCTTGGTCGCCGCCTCGATGGCGAGATTCATGTCAGGCCTCCCCGCTGTTGACGGCGCGCCAGCGATTGAGGCCGACGGCGGCGAGGATGAGGGCGCCGAGCGCGAACTGCACCCAGTAGGGGTCGACCTTGGCGAGCACCATGCCGTTCTGGATGAGGCCGATGAGAAGCGACCGCGAACATCGTGCCGAGCACGGAGATATAGCCCCCCGTCAACGCGGCGCCGCCGATGATCGGCGCGGCGAAGGAAAGCAGCAGCCAGTCGGCGCCGATGGTCGGCTGCGCCGACCCGAGCTGCGCGACGGCGAGCACCGCGCCTCCCGCTGCGAGCAGGCCGGAGAGCATGTGGGCGGAGACGACGGCGCGCCCGGGCGATATGCCCGACAGCTCCGCCGCGTGCGGGTTGCCGCCGTAAGCGAGGAGGCGACGCCCCGGCGCGGTGCGGGCGAAGAACAGGCCGAGCAACGCCGCGACGATCAGCGGCGCGACGAGAAGATAGGGCAGGGCGCCGACATGCTGATCGCCGAAGGCGACCAGCGCCGGCGGCATCTTGTAGAACGGGATCGATCCGGTGATGCCGAAGTTGATCCCCGTGAACGCCGACGCGGTCGCCAGCGTGATGATGAAGGCGTTGATGCCGGTTCCCACAGTCAAGAGGCCGTTGAGGAGGCCGGCGAGGGCGCCGAGGGCGAGCGCCAGCGGGATGGCTATGGCGAGCGGTACTCCGTAGACCTCCATCATGCCGCCGAAGGCGATCGCCACCACGCCGCCGATCGCGCCGACCGCGATGTTCATCTGTCCGACGCCGAGCGTGATCATCTGCGCGAATGCGACCAGCAGGCCGACGCACAGACTGCGAAGCATCACGTAGAGGTTGAATTCGGTGAGGAAGTTGGGCGCGATGAAGGCGAGGGCGACGGCCCCGACGACGATCGCCGCCGCGAGACCGGACCATTCGACGAGAAGGAGGCGGCGCAACATTGTCATTGCTGGGCGATCCCGCGGCGCTCGGCGTAGAGCGCGCGATAGCGGTCGACGAGAACGGCGAGAAAGAGGATCACGCCGAGATAGAATTGCAGCCAGAAATTGCCGATCTGCAGCACGAGAAGGCCGCTTCGGATCGTCGTCACCAGCAGCGCGCCGAGCATCGTGCCGACGACCGCGACCGAGCCGCCCGACAGCAGCGTGCCGCCGAGCACCGGGCCGAGAAAGGAGGGCAGCAGCCAGTCCTCGCCGCCGACCGCCGGCATCGCGGCGCCGAGCCGGGCGACGACCATCATGCCGGCGATCGCCGCAAGCGAGGCCGGAGAGCGCGTGGCTGATCGTAATGACGCGGGCGACCGGCACGCCGGACATTTCCGCGGCTCGGCCGTTCGCCCCCGCCGCGAGGATGCGCCTGCCGAGACTCGAATAGCGGTAGAGGACGAACAGCGCGGCGCAGATGGCGACGGCGACGATAAGGAGCGGCGAAACGACGCCGGCGATCCGCGCCTTGCCGATCGCGCCGACCGCAGGCGGCAGCGCGTCGAGCGGGACCGCCTTGGTCAGGATCAGCATGGCGCCGGAGAAGAGATTGGCGCTCGCCAGCGTGATGATGAAGCTGTTGACGCCGGTGCGCGTGATGACGAACCCATTGAGCCATCCGAGCGCGGCGCCGAGCGCGAGCGCGCCGACGACCGCGATCGCGGGAGGCAGGCCGAGCGTCTGCATGAGATAGCCGCCGGCCATGACGGCGCATACGCCGATCGAGCCGACGGAAAGGTTCATGCCGCCGGTGGCCAGCACCACCATCTGGGCGAAGCCGATGACGATGTCGATCGCCAGCGCCCGCCCCACGGTGAAGAGGTTGAACGGAGACAGAAAGCCGGGCGCGCGCAACGAGAAGGCGGCCCAGAAGCCCGCGATGATGAGCACGAGGCCGAGCTGCGACGAGATCGCGGCGACGTTCAGCCGCGGCGCAGCGGGCGCATCGGGGAGGGCTTCGTCGGTCATGCGAAAGTCCGTAATTGATTGGAGTGGCCCTCACCCCAACTCCTCTCCCGCATAGTCCGCGGCGTCCTTTCGGACGCCCTGCGCGGGACAGGAGCTTTGCGGCGCCGTCCGAGCCCTTCTCCCGTTTGCGGGAGAAGGTGGGGCGAAGCGCCGGATGAGGGCCTCACGCCGAGTGCTCTAGATTCGTGCACGAAATCGGCGCCGCCTATTTGCAAGATAGATAGGTCGTCTTGAACTTGTTCTGGATGTCCGAGGTGATCTTCTTCAGACTCGTCCTTATAGGTTGCAAGGTTCGCCTCGTTGATGACGAGCGTTCCCGAATCGATGAAGTGCGCCGTCTGCGGCGTCTTGATCCAGGGCGCGTTGGCGTTGACGGCGCATTTTCCGCTGGCGAGCAGATCGAGCGCGTAGGCGCCGACGTAGCCCTGCCCATAGGGGTTCTGCGCCATCGTGCCCGAGACGAAGCCGTCCTTGATGGCGTCGAGCACGATCGGATCGTCGTCGATGCCGACGAACTTGATGCGCTTGTCGCCGAGCGTGCGCAGCGACTTGGCGGCGACGACCGAGGGGATGTAGGCGGTGGCGATCATGCCGCCGATCTGATCCTTCTGGGCGGCGAGCAGCGCGTTGATCTTCTGGTCGGCGGCCTCCTGCGCGTCGGTGTCGGCCACTGTCTGCAGCAGCTTGACCGCGCCGTTGGTCTCGGCGACCGCGGTTTCGACCGCCTTGACGCGCAGCGTCGTGTTGGGATCGACGAGCAGACCGGCGAGATGAACGATGTTGCCTTTGCCGCCCATCGCCTTGATCAGCTCCTTCGTGCCGAGATAGGCCGAATGATAGACGTCGGTGCCGAGGCAGAATGCGGCGTCGGTCGGATCCTGCGCGCAGCCGGCGAGGGCGACGGACGGGATCCCGGCTCCTTTCAACTCGGACAGGGTCGAATTGATGCCGACAGCGTCGCCGGGGAAGATGCCAAACGCCTTGTAGCCCTGCGCCACCAGGCTCTCGACGAGCTCGGTTTGCAGATTGAGTTTCCAGTCGCTCGGAACTTTGAAGTCGACGGCGGCAATGCCGAAGTCCTTCTTCGCGTCGGCGGCCGCTTGCTCCCAGGGCTTGAAATAGGGATGCGGGCCGCCGGGGATCAGCGCGATCTTCGTGTCGGAGGCGGCGGCGGCCGATCCGGCCAGCAGAGCGAGCCCGACCAGCGAGCAGCCAAAGAGATTACGCATCAAATGCATTCTATCCCTCCCTATGCGCGATGGCTTTGCGGTTCTCGTTTTCGAGCCCGCGCATCGTCGAAAAAACTATAGAACGAGCGCATATCGAATACAATATGCGCTTCGATATGCTAGACGGGAAATCCTGGACTGGCGGCTGCGACGCGAACGGACGGAGAGCCCGAATGAACGAGGAAACCAGGGGGGCTCGCGGCCCCGACCGTTCCCGATTGCGGCCGGAGGTGCGGCGGATGCTCGAATTGAGGGACGCCGAGCCGGTCGTGGACTTGGCGATCACGCCCGCAAGCGAAGTCCGCCGCGACGCGGAAGCCCGGCTCTCCGGCTTTTGGACGCGAAAGGACCCCTTGGCGGGCGTCGAGACGTTCGCGATTCAGGGAATCGGCGGCGCCTTCAAGGCGCGCCTCTATCCCGGCGGCGAGGGCCCGCGCGCCATCCTCTATTTCCACGGCGGCGGCTGGGTGGTCGGCAGCCTCGACACCCACGACGGCCCTCTGCGGGCCCTGGCGTTGGCGGCCAAGTGCAAGGTCATCGCGGTCGAATATCGCAAGGCGCCCGAGGCGCCGTTCCCGGCGGCGATCGAGGACGCCGAAGCTGCGCTCGCCGCGATCGGCTCAATGAGCGCCCTGGGCGTCGACGCGCGGAAGGTCATCGTCGCGGGCGACAGCGCCGGGGCCACACTCGCCGCCGTTCTGGCGCGGCGCGCGCGCCAGCTCGGCGCTCCGCTCCTGGGGCAGATGCTCGTCTATCCCCTCACCGACGCAGTGACGCCGCGCCGCAGCCATCGCGCGTTTGGCGATGGGCTTTTCCTGACGCGTGAGACGATGGCCTGGTACCTGGACCAATATTGCGCCGGCGCCGATCGTAAGGACCCAAGCATCTCGCCTCTCTACGGCGAAGACCTCGAGGGGTTGCCGCCCGCCTACATCGTCGCCGCCGACCACGACCTGCTGCGCGACGAGGCGAGAGCCTACGCCGCGCGATTGATCGGGGCCGGCGTCAACGTGGCGTTCGAGGAATGGAGAGGGCTGACCCACGGATTCATGATCATGGACGAAGTCACTCCCGCCGCGCGCCAGCTTTGCCAATCGATGGGCGATTGGGCCAATCGCCGCTGGGCCGCGGCGGATCTCGAAGCGGGCTGAGAAATCGACCTTTCCGCTCGCGCCCGCGCCGTCGCAATGACGACGCGACACAATCGACTCGACCGTCACCGCCATGCCGCCGAAAAACCAGAATTCCTCAGCCCGCAGGAGCGATCCGCTCTACGAAATCATCTATTCGGTGCTGCGCGATCACCTGAACCGCGGCGCGTTGACGGTTGGTCTCGTCATGGGCGAAGCCAGCGTGGCGCGAGCGTTCCAGACCAGCCGCATGCCGGCGAGCACGGCCCTGAAGCGCCTTTGCGAGGACGGGCTGATTGCCGGCTTCGAGGGCCGCGGCTACATTGTGCCGAGCCGGCGCGGCGCGGCGACGCCGCGTCGGCTCGACCTCGTCGACGCCGGTCTGGAATTGCCGCCGCAACTCGCCGAGCCGCGACGCCTGCGAGACCGACGCGACCACATCTACCGCGAGGTCGAACATTCGGTCGCCGCCTGCCTCGTCTATGGCCGTTTCCAATTGAACGAGAGCGCGCTCGCCGACCACTACGGCGTCAGCCGCACCATCGCCCACGAGGTGCTCACCCAGCTCGAACTGGCGGGAATTGCGGTGCAGGACCGCAATCAACGCTGGTACGCCGGGCCGTTGAACGCCGACGACATCGCCGGCCGCTTCCAAATGCGGTGGCTGCTCGAGCCGGAAGCGCTGCGCCAGTCGTTTCCCGCCCTGACGGAGGGCGAACTGGTCCGCCGCCGCGAGCGCGTGCATCGCGCCCGAAAGGGGAATATTGGGCCGCCGGAACTCGAACGGATCGAGCGCGACCTTCATCAGGACACCTTGGCGCATTGCCACAACAAGATGCTGCTCGACGCCGTCGTGCGCAGCCAGCGCGTGCTCATCGCCACCCACTCGACCTTCGAATCCATTCAAAGGCCGTCGGAGCTGGTCAAGATGGCCGCCGAGCATCTGCAGATCTATGACGCTCTGCTGGAGCGCAGCCCGGACGCGGCGGCGGCGGCGCTCGAAGCGCATTTGCGCCGCGCGTTGCGTCCTAATCTCGAACTGTTGGCGCGTCTCGAACCGCTGCCGGACGCCCGCCGCCCTCCCTATTTGATCCCGGTGCGGTGAAGCCGGCGACCGGGTCGGCGCGGCATATCGCGGGCGTGCGATTCGGAATGTTGCACGCAATATGCAATCGCGGCGGTCAGTGCGAGGGGCGCGAACTCAGTGTTTCTTGTCGCTCGGGGCCTTGGCGGTCTCTTTCGTGCGGCGCGGCGGCTTGCCGACCGATGTCGGCGTGGTGCTCGGCGGATCGCTGGCGGGGAACGACTCCTCGAGAGCCTCGTCGAGCTGTGCGTCCGTGAGGCCGGGAGACGCTTTCGACGGCTTCTTTTTGGGCTCTTTCACGACGATCAGCTCCCCAACGCCGAAGCTTGCGGGAGCCGAAACGAGCCGGCGCCGCATGACGTTGACGCTACGCCGACATTCCGATCGAAAATAAGGCCACCGCCGCCGATCGGTCGGCGTCCGCGGCCTTGCGTTCTCACACGTCCAGATTCGCCACGCTCAGCGCATTGTCCTGGATGAACTCGCGGCGCGGCTCGACGATGTCGCCCATCAGCTTGACGAAAATGTCGTCCGCCTCGTCGACTTCGCGGATCTTCACCTGGAGAAGCGAGCGGGCCTCGCGGTCGAGGGTCGTCTCCCAGAGCTGGTCCTTGTTCATCTCGCCGAGGCCTTTGTAGCGCTGGAAGGTCACGCCCTTGCGGCCGGCGGCGTCGAGCGCCCCGAGCAGTTCGGAGGGGCCCGACGCCGGCGTCTCCTCGTTGCGGCGCAGAAAGACGGCCGGCGCTCGGAACGCTTCGCGCAAAGGCGCCGCATGTTCGTCGAGGCGGCGCGCCTCGGCCGAGGCGAGCAGCCCCGAATCAAGCGTCACCGCCTGGCGGACGCCGCGCAATTCGCGCGTCAGCACGTAGCCGCCGGCCTCGCTGCGCCCCCGCCAGCCGCGCTCGGTCTCTTCCGAGACGGCGTTCATGCGCTCGGCGAGTTCCTGCGCGCGCGCGTCGGCGGCAGGATCGTCCGCCGTGCTCAACGGCCTCAAGGCGCCCGCCAGCGCAGCCTGTTCGACTGCCGCTCTGTTGTAGCGCGAATGCAATTGCTGCAGCAGGCGGCGCATCGCCCGCGCCTCGTCGGCGAGCGAGGCGAGATCGGCGCCGGCGCGCACTTCGCCCGTCGCCAGCCGCAGCGCGGCGCCTTCGAGGCCCGTCGTGACGAGGAAGTCCTCGAGCGCCCGCTCGTCCTTGAGATATTGCTCGGACTGGCCGCGCTTGACCTTAAACAGCGGCGGCTGGGCGATGTACAGAAAGCCGCCCTCGATGATCTGGCGCATCTGGCGGAAGAAGAACGTCAACAGCAGCGTGCGAATGTGCGAGCCGTCGACGTCGGCGTCGGTCATGATGATGATCTTGTGGTAACGCAACTTCTCGATATTGAAGTCGTCGCGCCCGATGCCGGCGCCGAGCGCAGTGATCAGGGTGCCGATCTGCTCGCTCGAGAGCATCTTGTCGAAGCGCGCGCGCTCGACGTTGAGGATCTTGCCGCGCAGCGGCAACACCGCCTGGAACTCGCGGTTGCGGCCCTGCTTGGCGGTGCCCCCTGCGGAATCGCCCTCGACGATGAAGATCTCGGATTTCGCCGGATCGCGCTCCTGACAGTCGGCGAGCTTGCCGGGCAGGCTCGCAATGTCGAGCGCCCCCTTGCGGCGCGTCAGTTCGCGCGCTTTGCGCGCCGCCTCGCGCGCCTGCGCCGCCTCCAGCACCTTGCCGACGACGACGCGCGCCTCCTGCGGATGTTCCTCGAACCACTGGCCGAGCAAGTCGTTGACGAGAACTCTCAACGACCGGGCGGACCTCCGAGGAGACGAGCTTGTCCTTCGTCTGCGAGGAGAATTTCGGATCCGGAACCTTGACCGACAGCACGCAGGTCAGCCCTTCACGGCAGTCGTCGCCGGTGAGATCCACCTTCTCCTTCTTCGTCAGGCCCGAACTCTCGGCGTATCCTGTCACCTGGCGCGTCAACGCGCTGCGCAGTCCGATCAGATGCGTGCCGCCGTCGCGCTGCGGGATGTTGTTGGTGAAGGGAAGGACGTTCTCGTGATAGCTGTCGTTCCACCACAGCGCGACCTCGACCGTGATCCGGTCGCGCTCGCCGCGGATGGAGATCGGCCGGTCGGTCAGCGGCGACTTGGCGCGGTCGAGATAGCGCACGAAAGCGACGAGGCCGCCTTCGTAAAACAGCTCCTCGCGCTTCGGCTCGGCGCCACGCAAATCCGTCAGCACGATGCGCACGCCCGAATTGAGGAAGGCGAGTTCGCGCAGACGGTGCTCGATCGTCGCATAGTCGAAATCGACCATCGTGAAAGTCTGCGGCGAGGGGGTGAAGGTCACCTCGGTGCCGCGCTTCTGCCGCCCGTCGACGATCGGCGCCGGGCCGGCGACGCTGAGCCGGTCGACCGGGTCGCCGTTGGCGAAATGCATCAGGTGTTCCTGCCCGTCGCGCCAGATGCGAAGGGTCAGGCTGGTCGACAGCGCATTGACGACGGAAACGCCGACGCCGTGCAGGCCGCCGGAGACCTTGTAGGAGTTCTGGTCGAATTTGCCGCCGGCGTGGAGCTGGGTCATGATGACCTCGGCCGCCGAAACGCCCTCTTCCTCGTGGATGCCGGTGGGAATGCCGCGTCCGTCGTCGACGACGGTGCAGGAACCGTCTGCGTTCAGCGTCACCGACACCAGCCTGGCGTGCCCGGCGAGCGCCTCGTCGATCGCGTTGTCGACGACCTCATAGACCATGTGGTGGAGGCCCGAGCCGTCGTCGGTGTCGCCGATATACATGCCCGGGCGCTTACGGACCGCGTCAAGCCCCCGCAGCACCTTGATCGAATCGGCGCCGTATGCGTCGCTGTGGGCTTGGTCTTGCGCGTTGTCATCGAGTTCGAGCGTCGACTTCGGATCATCCGTCAAAGCAAAAGGCCTTTTTTACGCTGGGTTTAGCGCGTTTTTCTGCAAAGCGTCGCCCGCCCGAGCGCTGCTGGCGCGGCAATTCGTGTGTCGGACATTATAGCCTGTCCCTGTGCTAAATTGCACATTTTTCGGCCAAAATCGAGGCCGCTGCGGCGAGCGGGCGCCCCAAAGGAATTGAGAAAATACTGCTCGACCGGCGGGCCGGTCCGGCGGAAGATAGCGCGCCGCAACGCTGTGATTCGCCTTTCGAATTTCGGCCCTCGGCGGAGGGATGCTGACCCACTCGTGCGCGATGTCGTAAACGAACCTCTGGGGCGCTCGCCCCGCCGGCGCGAAAGCATTACGGCCCGCGCCCGCCGCTTTGCCCCCCGTTTCGTCCTTTTGACGGCGCTGGCGGGGGTCGCCGTCGTCGCCGCCGACCACGCCAGGCGCAGCAGTCCCGCAGGTGGGGGCGAGCCGTTCGCTGTCGCTCCGATCGAGGCGGCGCCTTCCGCGCCTGCGGTTGCAGCCGCGCCGGTTCCAGCGCCGGCTCCGACATTGATCGACGCCCAGAACGACGCCGCCAGCACGGTGAAGGTGGTGCGCAATGGCGGCGGCGGCGGCGACGCGCTGATCATCGACGTTCCGAAGACGCTCGGCGTTCGCCTCGTTGCCGCGCCCGACAAGCGCCTCATCGAGACGTCGCGCTACGGGGCGCTGCCGCGGATCGGCGCGGATGGCGCCCGTCCCGCCGATGTTTATGCCCGGCCGGTCGTCGCCTCCGAGCGGCTGAAGGCCGGCGCCCCGCGGATCGCCATCCTGATCGGCGGACTCGGGATCAACGCCGAGGGGACAGCGACCGCGATCGCGCGGCTGCCAGCGGACGTGACGCTTGGCTTCGCCCCCTACGGCGGCGAACTCGAGCGCGAAGCGGCCGAAGCCCGCGACGCCGGCCATGAGATCTGGCTGCAGGCGCCGATGGAGTCCTTCGGCGGCGCGGCCGACAATCCCGGCCCGCATACGCTCATCGCCGCGGCTTCCGACGCCGAGAACCTCGATTCGCTGCGCTGGCTGATGTCGCGCTTCACAGGCTATGTCGGCGTCGTCAACTACCTCGGGGGAAAATTCACGGGCGATTCGCGGGCGTTGTCGCCCGTTCTCGCCGAGATCGCCTCGCGCGGTCTCGACTATCTCGACGACGGCGCGTCGCCCCGCAGCGTCGCGCGCGAAGCCGCCGCGACGCTTAACCTGCCCGCGGCCAAGGCCGACGTTGTGATCGACGCTGATCCGTCGCCGGAGGGCATCGAGGCCGCCTTGACCCGTCTCGAGGCGCTGGCGCGCGGGCAGGGCGCGGCCATCGGGATCGCCACCGCGCGCCCGGCGAGCGTCGAAATGATCGCGCGCTGGACCGCTTCTCTCGAGGCGCGCGGCGTTGCGCTCGCGCCACTGTCTGCGATTGTGTCCCGCGTCCCTGGCCCTGCGGCGCAGGCGACTCCATAGTTTGTGTTATTTTGGGTTTATGAATTTCGAGCACCAGAGGGTCCCGTGGCCGAAGATTTGCCCTACCGCCGCAGCGCTGGCGTGATGCTGATCAACAGCGAAGGCGCCGCCTTCATCGGCCGGCGCAAGAAGCAACGCGAAGCCGACGTTCTCGTTGGCCACGAATGGCAAATGCCGCAGGGCGGCATCGACGACGGCGAACAGCCGCTCGAAGCGGCGCTGCGCGAGCTCTACGAGGAGACCAACATATCCTCCACTTCGCTCATCGCCGAAGCGCCGGTTTGGCTGAGCTACGACCTGCCCGGCGAGGCGATGGGCCGCTGGCGCGGCCGCTATCGCGGCCAAACCCAGAAGTGGTTCCTGCTGCGTTTCCTCGGCGAGGAATCCGAGATCGATATCCACCATCCCGCAGGCGGCGCTCATCCCGCCGAATTCGAGGCTTGGCGTTGGGAGCGCCTCGAGGCGCTGCCCGACCTCGTCGTGCCGTTCAAGCGCAAGATCTACGAAGAGGTCGTCGCCGCTTTCGCGCCGCTAGCGAAGCCGGCTTAGCGACAGCGCCCTCATCCGGCGCTTGGGGCCCCTTCTCCCGCTCGCGCCGCTCGCGGAAGAGGGGGCGGGGGTGAGGGGAAGCGCCAAAGTTGTTCAACTGCGGGGCGCTTCTTCCGCCGGACCCTGCTCGGACGGACGCTGGCGGCGTTCGCCCATGAACTGGTCGAACTCGGCGCGATCCTTGGCGAAGCGCAGCCGTTCCAGGAATTCTTTGAACTCGCGCTGCTCGTCTTCGAGCCGCTTCAGCGTGTCCGCGCGATAATCGTCGAAGGCGCGATTGCCGCTCGACGACGGGCCGAACCAGCCGCCGCCGCGGTTCCGATAGCGCTCTATCGTGCCGCGCACGCGCTCCATTTTGTCGTGCATCCGGGCCATCTTGCGGTCCATGCGCTCTTCCCAGTCGCTCATTGGTCCATTCCCTACGTACATCGGGCGCCGCCAACCGCCGTATTTGTGGCGCGCAATCAGGAAGCCGAGGATGAGAAGTCCAACCGGCCACCACCAAATGAAGCCCAAGATCATCAGAACGACAGGCATGGCGCGCCCTCTTGTGAATGTAATTAACATTTACATCGGCCATCGTCATTGTCAAGACGTGCTGAGACCGCGCTAGGTCCGCGTCTCTCAGACGCCGAGCCCACGCAAATAGACCAGCACTTGCGCTTCAAGCAGCTCCGCCGGCGACATCGGCAGCATCCGTTGCGCGCCGTCGCCGCGTCCGAACAATGACGCCGTCCCGTGCGCCATCGCCCATATGTGGAGCGCGACCATCAAAGCCGGTGGACGGCCGGCGCTCGGGGTCGCGGCGCAGATCTTCTCGGCGGCGTTGCGCAGCACCGTGAACGCATTGTCGGCGGCCTCCCGTAGGGCCGGATTGGCGTTGACCGGAATGCCGGCTTCGAACATCGCCGAGTAGAAGGCGGGCTGGGCGCGGGCGAATTCGAGATAGGCCTTGCCGACCCGGTCCAATGCGCCAAGTGCGTCGGGACGGCCTTCGTCCCAGGCCCGCGCCAGCGCCGCCCCGAACTGCTCGAAGCCTCGCAGCGCCACATTCGCCATCAGTTCGTCGCGGTCGCGGAAATGCCGATAGGGCGCCGCAGGGCTGACGCCCGCGAAGCGCGCGGCCTCGGCGAAAGTGAAACCGGCCGCGCCCTTCTTGGCGATCAGCTCCAGCGCAGCGCGGATCAGCGTCTCGCGCAAATTGCCGTGGTGGTAACCGCGCGGCTCGTCGCGCTCGCCCGGATCGTCCTTGCTCCAACTCATGTAAAAGGTCATTACATCAGACAGGGCGCATTCGTCGATGCTTCTGTCTGCCGCAACGAGAGCGGGCGGCGTGCGCCGCTCTCAGCGACCCGCCTTGATCTCCGCCACCGCTTCAGCCATCGCCTCCGCCATCTTGCGCCCGATGCGATGGGCGGAGATGTCGACGCCAACGGCGGCGAAATCGTGGGCGAGAGCGGCCGCGACATCGTCGTCGCCGCGCCCGACCTGCGCCGCCCCCAGCGCGTTGGCGTAGGCCTCGGCCGCCTCGCCTGTTCGCCCGAGGCGCTCCGCCGCCCACAGGCCGAGGGCCTTATTGCGCCGGGCGAGCGCCTTAAAGCGCAATTCCTCGTTCATCACGAAGCGCTTTTCGAAGCCGTCTTCCCGTCGGTCGAATGCGTCGATCATGCGAGCCTCCCTGTCTTCAGCCGAGGCAGGCGCGCTCCAGCTTCTGGAAAGCGCGCGCCCGATGCGACAAAGCGAGCGAGCCGTCGCTCGGAATCCCGTGCTTCTCGCTCGCCGTCATCTCGCCGAAGCTGCGCTCATGGCCGTCCGGCACAAAGATCGGATCATAGCCGAAACCGGCCGTCCCGCGCGGCGGAAAAACGACATGTCCGTCGACCCGCCCCTCGAAGGTTTCGAGGTGGCCGTCGGGCCAGGCGAGCGCCAGCACGCTGATGAAATGGGCGCGCCAGGGAGCCGATGCGTTGCGGGCGGCAAGCTCGTTTTGGATGCGCGCCATGGCGCCGGCGAAATCCTTGCTCTCGCCCGCCCAGCGCGCGGAATAGATGCCCGGCGCGTCGTCGAGCGCGGCGACGCAGAGGCCGGAATCGTCGGCGAGCGCCGGCAGCCCGGAGCCCGCTGCGCCCGCCCGCGCCTTGAGGACGGCGTTGGCGGTAAAACTGTCGCCGGTTTCTTCCGGCTCGGGCAGGCCGAGCGCCCCGGCGCCGACGATCTCGACCCCGTGCGGGCCGAGCAGATCGCGAATTTCGACGAGCTTGCCCGCATTATGCGTCGCGGCGACGATGCGGCCGGCGACGCGGCGGTGGACGGCGAAAGCGGCATCATTCATGGGGCGACGACCTTGTAGCGTTGGCCCGGCTCGAGCGGGACTTCCCGCTCGAAGCCGTTGAGGACGAGGAATTGGGCGAGCGACTTGTCCCCGAACGGCATGCGCCGGGCGAGCGTCTGCGCCGTATCGCCGGCCTGGGCCTGGACGATCTGCAAGCGCAATCCCTGCGCCTGGGCTGCTTCCTCCGGCTTCAGGCGATGGAACGACAGGATTGCGGCGCGAAAGCGCGCGTCGACCGCCGGCGTCAGGCTGTGGGCGGCGAAGATCAGACGGTAGATGCGGCCGCCAAGCCGCACCGCGGCGAGCCGGAAGCTCCACTGCTGGCCCTGCGCCATCGCGGTCGCCATCGGCAGATCGCCGCCCGTAAGCGTTTCGATCGAATCCGTCTTCACCCCGTCGATCCAGCCCGACGCGAGCGCGCTCTCGAGGGTGGTCGAGTCGCTGGCGGCGATGCTGTCGAGGCGTAGCGCCTGCGCGCCGCCCTCGCCGACCCCGATGAGCGCCGCCACCTGGTTTTCGAGCACGAAACCTTCGGGCGCGGTGAAGCCGAAGCCGAGCTTGGGGTGGAAAAAGCGATCGCCTCTCACCACGCCCTGGTTCGGATCGTCGCCGTAGGCGATGCCCTCAATCGCCCCGAGATAGGCGTCGCGCGCCGTCTCGCCGACGCCCGGCGGGGCGAGCTGGCGCGCCTCGGCGACCGCCTGGGCGATGCGCTCCGGCGTCGAGGGATGGGTCGCCATCATGTCGGGCTTGTCGGGCGCCCCGAGACCGATCAGGGAAGCGCGAAGCGCGCTCCATCGGCCGAGCGAACCGAGAAAGCGCGAGGCGGCGTAAGGGTCGAATCCCGTCTTGGCGATGACGCCGATGCCGATCTTGTCGGCCTCGAACTCCTGCTGGCGCGAGAAATGCGCGATCGACAGCTTCATGCGCGCTTCGACTTCCTCTCCCTCCTGCGGGCGGTCCAGAACCTGAGAGGAGACGCGCGTGAAGAGCGCCGCCGTCTTTTCCAGTTCGGCGCGCTGGGCGGCGTGATGGGCGGTGACGTGGGCAATCTCGTGCGCCATCACGGCGGCGACCTCGGAGCCGTCGTTAGCGAGAGCGAGCAGGCCGCGCGTAACGAAGATGTCGCCTGAGGGCAGCGCGAAAGCGTTGACGATGGGCGAATTGAGGATCGTCACCCGGTAAGGCTCGTTCGGCGTCTGGCTGGCTGCCGCGAGCCGAGCGAGCGTCTCGTTGAGGTACCGTTCGGCGTTGGGCGCGCTGTATTCGCCGCCGAAGGATTCGATAAGGCGCTTACGCTCGACGTTGCCCGCGCCGCCGCCGGTGGTGTGGGGCGCCGCGATGGGCGCCGAGACTCGCCACCGGGCCCGGCGCCGGGTCGACGGAGGCGCAACTCGCGACGAGAAGCGCGAACACGCCGGCGGCAGCCCGGCGGAGCTTGCCGCCGAAGCCCGGTCGTCTCGTTTCGCAACCCGCCATCGTCATCCGCCCGGCTTCATCCCCTGGCTCGCCTCGGCCTTGCCGAGCCGCTCCAGCATCGGCGGCTCGGTAATTTCCAACCGTGGGCCGAAGCGCCCGTCCAGGACGCCCCGCACCCGAATCCGTTCCCCGGCCAGACTCGTCAGCGACGCGCCGGCGCTCTGAAACGCGGTTTGCGATTTTCGCGCGACGACGACGGTGAAGCCGCCGCGTCCGCCAAAATCAAGATAGAAGCGCGAGCGCCCGGCTCCGACCCGACGCACGACCCCTTCGACGATCACGAATCGCCCGTCTTGCTGCGCGAGTTCTTCGCCGTCCGTCGCGTCCAGGATGGAATAGTCGGGATCGTTCCAGAGGCCAAGCCCCGCCGTACGCGCGTTTTGCTCGGCGGCGAGCCGCTCGCCGACGCAGCCGCGCGTCTCGAACTCCGGCCTCACTCGGGCGAAACCGCGGGAAATCAGTTGCTTGGCCGCGGTTTCCCCCTCCGGTGGGACGATGTCGGCGATGATGCGCCCCCAGCGGTCGGGTTTTGGCGAAAAAATGACGAGTGTGGCTTCTTTGCCGGCCAATCTGTCGCTGAGGAACGCTCGCGCCGCCGCCGCTGTCTGCGGATCGCCGCGCCGTGCGTCCGGCGTGTCGAGCCCGGCGAGGCGGGCGAGGCGGCCGTCGGCGAGGCGAAGCTCCAGCCGGTCGGTCACCTCGGCGATCCTGATCTTGCCCGCCGCGGCGCCGCAAGCCGCGACGGCCGGCCGTGGGAGCGCGAGCGCCACGACAAGGACGCCGCCGATCTGTACGAGGCGGCAAATCTTGAGATGCGCGAGATGCCGTTTCATGCTAGACGCGCCGTGTCGCGAAAGACCGACCGGTCTTTAGCGGCTTTGTCGCTCGCCGTCATGACGTGCGACAAAGGAAACGCTCGGGCTCGCCCGCGCGCCTGGGTCCCGGTAGCTCAGCAGGATAGAGCACAGGTTTCCTAAACCTGGGGTCAGGGGTTCGATTCCCTTCCGGGACGCCATTTTCACGAGTTCGTGCGCTCGTCTGCCCCCCGTCCGTGTAGGTACATTCCGACCCTTTCGCGTGAGTCTGGCTCACGCTAGGACCTGATCGTCGAGCGTCGGTGTTGGGCCTGCAAAAAACCTAAGCCGCACTCGCACCTAGGCGGTCGTCACCTATGGAGGCAATAGGAATGCAGACCCGCATATCGAAACTGGCGCTGGCCGTCACAGGCGCGGCACTTCTTGCCGGGGCGTATAGCCTGCCGGCGGCTGCGGCCGAGCAGTATCGTGATATCCACCACCGAATCGTCCACCGGGCCCATTATCCGGTCCACAACAACGATCTGATAGTGAGGAGGCGCGTCTATCGCGAGCCGGTCGCCGCGGCTCCCGACGCTTTCCATGATGGGCCCGCGACCATCATCACGGCGCCGGTCGCGATTGCTGGTACGATCGTCAGCTTGCCATTCCAGGTGGTTGAAGCCGTGTTTCCCCCGCGTACGAACGATCCGCGCGTGCTGGTCGGCGCGCCAGTTCATCTCGCCGGACAGATCGCGGAATTCCCGTTCTTCGCGATCAACGGCGCCTTCGGCGTGCAGTCGACCTACTATTATTGATCGACTCGCGCGCGGCCGCCCCGTGGCGACCGCGCGCGATCCGTTGGGCCATTTGCCGCGCCCCATTCGCTATCGCGTCGAGAACAGCGCGTATTGCCGCTGGGACGCCGCCCAAGGCCTGAGTCTGCTCAACAAAAGGGCCTGGAAATCCCACGAACAGCGCCAAATCCCCACGAAAAATCCCACGATTGTTCGTGGCCTGTTCACGCCGTCGCCTCCTATGTCGCGCAACCCATTGCGACGTGTTGGTCAGGCCCCGCCCCGTCCTGCGCAACGAGGCGCTCGACACCATGTCTGAGCGAGCGGCGATGCACCATGCTCGACGGCAAATACAGGGGCAAACGCTGATGGTTCTGGAATCGTCAGAGATCGAGAATCTGACGCAGATCGCGGCGCGTCCTCGGTCGGAGGAAATCCGAAAACGATCACGCAAAATCCGCCATTTACGCCGTGACGTGAATGGGCTGCATGATGCGGGCCAGATCGGCCTAGCAATAGCCACATTTGAGGCGCGAAACGGCTCCTGTCACCTATGGAGGCAATAGGAATGCAGATCCGCATATCGAAACTGACGCAGGCCGTCACAGTCGCGGCACTTCTTGCCGGGGCGTATAGCCTGCCGGCGGCTGCAGCCGAGCAGTATCGCGATATCCACCACCGCATCGTCCACCGGGCCCATTATCCGGTCCACAACAACGATCTGATAGTGAGAAAGCGCGCCTATCGCGAGCCGGTCGTCGCCGCCGCTCCCGACGCTTTCCATAATGGGCCCGCGACCATCATCACGGCGCCGGTCGCGATTGCCGGTACGATCATCAGCTTGCCATTCCGGTTGGTTGAAGCCGTGTTTCCCCCGCGTACGAACGATCCTCGCGTGGTGGTCGGCGCGCCAGTTCATCTCGCCGGACAGATCGCGGAATTCCCGTTCTTCGCGGTCAACGGCGCCTTCGGCGTGCCGGGCTATTATTGATGGATTCGCGCGCGGCCGTCCCGTGGCGGCCGCGCGCGATGCGTCCGGCTTTTTGCCGCCTCGCCGCCAGAGACCGAGTCATTCGCTCCGTCGAGTCACGCATGTTGCCGAGCAGCGGCGAGAGTAAGTTGCCTTGCTCAACCCCGACGTCCTCAATCGGGAACGCTTCAGCGCGTTCCGTCATCTGCGCCTAGCTCCACCCAAATCCTGAGCCGACCGCGACTTTTCCGGTCGAGACCCGAGCATCGACTGTCCGTACCAAATCGCCTCGATTGCGTCGCAAACGGGTAAGGGCCGCGCGCCGGATAACTCCTTCATCACAAAGACGCCGTTTACGCCCTCACCTTGCATACCGGTTTGGATTATTCGCGAACCTGCCGGGACGCCATTACTCTTGGTGCGCTTCAGCGAGGCGCTTGTTAGTCTAGATTGGCGGCGCCGGGGAGCGACAGGCATCCACATGCCCGTGGGCGGCTGGTGGCCATTCCACGCTATCGCCCTCTCTCGGCAATGCGCATTGCGCGGCGCTCCTATTGACCCGTCCGTCGCCGGGCGTCTCTCGATAATGGAGAGCGTCCCCTAAGAAGTTGACGCCGCCGGGAATCGTCGTCAGTCAATAGCGACGGCGCTTCGCGAGCGCTACGACTGCAGGGGAGCGATGCTGAATAGGCTCTATTACCGCGACAGCGTCGCAGTACATCGGGAAAGCACAGCGTTGGGAAGCGTCGACCTCGATCTCGCTCCGGGCGGCCAATCAGCGTACCAGGCTCTTGAATGGTCGACTGTAACCGGGTCGCAAATTGGCGCCGAACTGCACTCGCCGCGCCGACACATGGCGGCCGGTTCGCTTTAGGGCAACGACACAATGGTGTTTTCGTCGGTCACGTTCTTGTTTTTCTTTCTACCGATATTTGTCGCTGTTTATTTTCTTGCTCCGACCATATGGGGTAAGAACCTGGTTACGCTTCTCTTCTCTCTGGTGTTCTATGCCTGGGGAGAGCCAAAATTCGTGCTGATTCTGCTCGCGTCTATCGTATTCAATATGTTTGCGGCTGTAATAATTGACAAATACTCGGGAAGCGCGCGTGCTTACGCACTTACGGCAGCAGTGTCAATCAACCTTCTGTTGTTAGTATACTTCAAGTACGCAAATTTCATAACGGTCAACCTTGACGCAATGTTGCGTCCAATGGGACTTGCAATAGCAGAGACAAATATTCAACTACCGCTAGGTATATCCTTCTTCACCTTCCACTGCCTATCGTACGTCATCGACGTGTACCGCCGGCGCTTCAAGGCCAATCGCGATCCTATCGAGGTCGCACTGTATATTGCCCTCTTCCCGCAGCTCGTGGCCGGACCGATCGTCCGGTACAAGACGGTGGCGCGTCAACTCCGTGCGCGCTCGCACACGCTGTCTCACGCCTCGGCGGGCGCTCGCATTTTCATCATCGGTTTGGCCCAGAAGGTGCTGATCGCCGACGTCGTCGCGCCGCTGGCGGAAGCCGTGTTCGACTATATTCCGCATCGCTCGATGGTCGAGGCTTGGACCGGATTGCTGGCTTATACGATCCAAATCTATTTCGACTTCGCCGGGTACTCGAATATGGCGATCGGACTGGGGTTGGTCCTCGGCTTCACCTTTCCACGCAATTTTCGTCTGCCGTACACCGCCCTGTCCATCACCGATTTCTGGCGGCGTTGGCACATGTCGCTTTCTTCCTGGCTACGCGATTATCTTTACATTCCGCTTGGCGGCAGCCGGGTCGGCGGCGTTCGGACCTACCGCAACCTGCTCACAGTATTCCTGCTTTGCGGCATTTGGCACGGCGCCAATTGGACCTTCGTCGTATGGGGCGCGTGGCACGGCGCCTTCCTCATAATGGAACGCTTAGGGCTCGGTGCGCTTCTGGCGCGCGTCACGGCGCCGGTCCGCTGGGCCTACGTGCTGCTGGCGGTAATGGGAGGTTGGGTGCTGTTTCGCAGCAACGAACTATCGGATGCACTGCAGTTCTATGGAAGTCTGATTGGGCGAGACGGGGTGAGCAACATCAGCTTCGACCTGCAGGAGAAGCTGAACGCGCGGGTAATCGCGACGCTGGTCGCCGGCTGCGTTTTGGCGGTGGCCCCACGTTTTTGGGTCCGTGGTCCGTCATTGGCCCTGAAGTTCAAGGCCGCCTCCGATGCGGTCTTCACCTTTGTGTTGTTGATCTTGTCGATGACCAGCGTCGCCGCAAGCACGTACAGCCCATTCATATATTTCAGGTTCTGATTAGAGATGCTCTATCGTCACCGCCGATATTTCGCCGTTCTTGCGCTGTTGCTGCTGGCGGCGCCGCTGCTCGTTGAGATCGTTCGGCCAGACAACAAGGCGTTATCCACCGATGAAGCGCGCGAGTTGGCGGCGGCTCCGAGCTTTCCGGTTGGAATCAAAGGGTGGGTCAGGATTCCGGAGCAGCTAGACGCCTATCTGCGCGATCATTTCGGCCTGCGCGGCGTCTTCATCCGCGCCAATGCGCTGCTGAGCGAGAATCTGCACCAAAACGGCAACAGCTCAGTCCTGATCGGTGACAACGGAAGGATGTTCTATCGCGGCGACGACATGGTGCGGCAAAGCGCGGGGTTAATCCTGCGCGCTCAGAAGGTGGCCGAAGTGGCCGACATGCTCGCGGGGATGAAATCTGCGCTTGCCACTCGCGGCGTTCACTTCCTCGTAGCCTCGCCGCCGAATTCAGCGACGATCTACGAAGATCAACTGCCCATTTGGGCGCGCAATCGCGGACGGCGAACGGAATACGACGCGTTCCTCGACAATCTCGCCGCCCGAGGCGTTCCCGCGGTGGACATGCGGCCGGCTTTGCGCGCGGCCCGAGAGCAGGGAAAAGTCTATTATATGCACGACACGCATTGGACGCCTCGCGGCGAGCTGGCCGGCTTCAACGCCGTGGTCGCGGCCGGGGGGCATCCAGACTGGCGGTTGGACGCGGCGACCGCCCTCGGACCGCCCGGCACGCGCAGAGGCGGCGACCTTGCGCGCATGCTCGGCCTTGGCGACGACGTGGCGGAGCCGGACGAGGAATTGACGCTTCCTTCCGGAAAGGCGGAGCTGCTCTCTCCACAGCCGTTCGGAACCTATCTGGAAACAGTCGACCGACCCGGGCCGACGATCATGATTATTGGCAACTCCTTCACCCAGGGGTTTTTCGCGCGGATGCTGCTTCAGCACGCCGCCCGTGTGGTGTGGGTGTATCATCGCTTTTGCGGCTTCGATTGGAAGTGGATCGACCAGTTTCGTCCGGACGAGGTCTGGTGGATGCCGACAGAACGCTCCATCCTCTGCGGGGCAGGGCTCCGTCCGAGCCGGTTCCCGCCCGACGCGACGGCTCGGCAGTAGGGAGCCGAATTTGAGATTCGGCGCACACAATGAGCGCCAGAATTGCTCTACGATCGCATTCCGGTCGATGGCGCGGCCTCCTGCGCCATCGTATTGCATTTCAGCAACACCTTGACTGGGCTGTGGCGCGCTTCCCACATGCACAGTCCAAGCCGAACACGTTCGGCGATCACCGCTTCGAGGAAACGCCATGACCCTTTCCAACGACAGCGTAGTTACGATCCTCGTCGTCGGCATCGTCGCCGGGTGGCTTGCGGGCCAGGTCGTGCGAGGCGGCGGCTTTGGGCTTGTCGGCGACCTTCTGGTCGGCGTCATCGGCGCTTTCATCGGCGATTGGCTCTTGCCGCGACTTCATATCGCCCTGGGCGTTGGGATAGTCGCTCAGATCATCGACGCCGCGATTGGAGCGATCATTCTCCTGCTTATCCTCAGACTGCTGGGGGGCGGCGGGCCGCGTTGGGGAAGAGGCTGGGGACCTGGCGGGTGGGGAGGCTCCTGGCGCCGCCGCTGGTGACGCGATGCGGGATGTCCCCACATCGCAGCGCCAACGCGTATCGGCTCGTCCTTCATCGAGGCCAGGACGCCCTTTTTCAATTAGGGCGCTCGAAGCCCTCAGCCGATCATGCGCTCAACTGGCATAGGTCACGCCATTCTCGTGTTTGACGTGTTGCAATACGGGATCCTCCGTGTGGACCGCGATGAGATTCAATCCACCGGGGAAATAGCGATAGCCCAGTTCGTCGAGGAAGGCTTTGATCACTGTCTGATCGGATTTTAGAATCTCGACGAAAATTGCAGGCTTGAGCCGCTCCAGCGTCGATCGAGCGCCGCGCAACACTTCGACTTCCATCCCTTCGACATCGAGCTTGATGAGATCGAGCCGTTCGAGAGCGAGAGAATTGATGGTCACAATCGGCACCGTGTTGCCACCTGCCACATCGTAGGCGATGTTCTGCCCGATGTGTTCGTTATTTTCGCGCGCCCGCAATTCAAGGCTGCCGAAACTGCCGCGAGCAAAATAGTCTGGTTGTGGAACCGCGAGCGTTCCGTTGCTATCGCCGAGCGCACAGAGCTTGGCGCGGGCATTCAGGCAATTGTTCAGGGCGATGTTGCCCGCCAGCGCATAATAGATGACCTCTTGCGCTTCAAAGCTGAGCACTTGCCCCCACCCGTGCATATGACGCGCCCATTCGATCGTATGGACGCCGATGTTGGCGCCGCCGTCGATCGCAACAACGCCATCGCCGAAGTGCTGACGTCGACGGGAGAGCAGCGCGAGGACGAAGCCGACTTCGCTCTCGTCATAGCTGGACTGCTGCAGGATCTGATGGCCCACTCCATACGCGAAATTCGATGCCGTGACGTTGTAGTCGTTGCGATTGACGATCATCGCGCCATGGTTGGACGCCGCAAGTATGAACGCGATCGGGCGGTGAGGGAATGACATTGGGGGAGGCGTCCTTTTCAGTAAGCTTGGGAGTCCGCGCAGCCCCTCGACGGGCGCGCCCGTAGGGCAGCTTCGGGGTTGCCAATGCTGTGCCGTTTGTGCGCTGCGGTGGGTTGATCTTCGTGCGATTCGTGAGGCGAGTTTTCCCCGGTCGGAAACACGCTGAATTCTGCCAACTGGAGCTTGTCTCGGGCTTGTCGCTTGGCGGCCCTGAGCGCAGTCGGGAATTGGCGCCGCGCGCTGGGGATTGTCGCTGGCCCAGGGCAGGCCCTGCCTTCGCCTCACGGCGCCGTGATCTCGCCTTCACCGCGCCTGAATGATCGATGAGAGGGACGGCGCTCAAAGCAACGCGAGGTCAAACATGTCGAGCGGACGACGCATGCGCGTATTGGCGGCCTTTGCCGCGTTCATTCTTCCCGCCGCGGCCCACGCCGCATCGGAGACGTCCTGGGACGGAACCTGGATCGGCATGCTCAACAACAGTGAGCCCGTTTCGGTGACGATTTCCGGGGGGAGGGTGGTCAGCTACGCGATCAGGGGCGGCCAGCCGTTCGACATCGGCTACAGCGAGGTCACCCGCAAGACCGTCGCCTTCGGCGACCATGCGAACTATGACGTGAAGATCACCAAAGTCGGCAGCGCAACCGCTTCGGGCTTCGCCCACAGCCCGATGGGGGATGGTTCGGCCACGCTGACGAAGCGATGACCGCGCGTCGACGCTCTCGTAGACGCTAACGAAATCGCAAGCCTGCTTCGCTGGCGGAGCGCCATCGCTTTCGCCTGCCCGGCCTGCGTCGCTCGCGCGCTCATTTCGTGCTCATGGCGACGAGCCACGCCAGCACGATGGCGATGGTGATCAGCGATGCGGTGATCGCGCGGACGGCTTCGAATTGCAGTTGGATCATGACATCCCTCGCGGCGCGCAATGGGATCGTGCGGCGTCAACGCGACGCGCCGGACGGAGTTCCGGCCGGCGCCGCGAGGCCGCCGATCAAAGGACGCCGAGCACGACGAGGATCAGCAGAATGACGAGAAGCGTGCCGAGGCCGCCTGACGGGTAGTATCCCCATCCCCCGCTGTACGGCCATGTGGGCAGCGCGCCGATTAGGAGGACAATGATGATGATCAAAAGGAGGAGGCGCATGGAGGGCTTCCTGACTGCTTCTGGCACGGAGCGTCCATTCAACGCGAAAAGGTGCGGAATGGTTCCTTGCGCTTGGCCAAGTTGGAGATGATCATGCGCCAATCCACCCACTTGTTCGAATTCAGAACCGGCGCTCGCGGACTGCTCGAAATTACGCAGGACATCGAGCGCTTCGTTGCGCAGTGCCGCGTCTCGACCGGGCTCCTGACTCTGTTTTGTCGGCACACCTCGGCTTCGCTGCTCATTCAGGAAAACGCCGCGCGCGAAGTTCGGCGCGACCTTGAAGCGTTCTTCGAAAATCTCGCGCCGGAAGATCCCACGCGCTACGCGCATAGCGACGAGGGGCCGGACGATATGCCCGCCCATATTCGCTCGGCGTTGACCAACGTCCATCTCGCAATTCCTGTCATCGACGGGCGACTGGCGCTCGGAACGTGGCAGGGAATCTACCTTTTCGAGCATCGCCGCGCGCCACATCGCCGCACGATCGCGGCGCATCTGATCGGCGAATGAACCGAGCGGCGGCCGGGAACAATCGCAGAGCGCGAGCGTTTTCACACCGACGCCTCGGGTGTCGGAAACAGGAGAAAACGCATGAAGGCCATTTGTTGCGCGGCCCTCGTCGCCGCACTCATGCCCTCGCTCGCTCTCGCGCAGAACGCAGGCGGCGCAGTCGGCGGCGCCATCGTCGGCGGCGTCGTGGGCGGACCGATTGGCGCAGGCGTGGGCGCGATCGTCGGCTCGACCTTGCCGGATCGTCCCTCGGTCGTCTACGACCGTCCCGTCGTGGTCGGCGAGGCGCTGCCCGACGATTTTAGTTACTATCCCGTGCCGAACTACGGCGATTACAGCTACGCCATTGTCGACCACCACCGAGTGATCGTCGACCGCCATCACCGCGTGGTGCGCGTGATCGAATGACGCGGCCTCGGCGAGGACTTCGCCGTCCCTGACCAACACAGCCATTGCGAAGAGCGTAGCGACGAAGCCATCCGTGCTTCGTGGGAGTCGGGTGTTGATTCCTCCGCTACGCTCGCAGAAGGCCCGGGTATGAAGCGCGTCTCACCGCGCTGCGGCGACCACAGCTTTCGGGATCGTCTGCGCGCGTGTGCGAAATTCTCCCCACGGATCTGCGAGCTCGGCCGCGGTCTTGATCGTGTACTGCGCTGCGCTGGTGACCTCCTCGAACAATCGCCAGCTCAGCGGCGTCGCGACGGGCGCGGTGGCGCGAGCGCGCAGCGACCACGGCAGGATCGCGGTTGAGGCCTTCTTGTTTCTCATCCAATCGATGAAGATGCGGTCGGCGCGGCGCGACTTGCTCATCGAGGCGATGAAGCGCGCCGGCTCCTTTTCCGCCAGGCCGTGCGCGAAGGCGCGCGCGAAGGTCTCGACATCGTCCGTCGTCAGCGAGCGGTCGAGCGGCGCGACGACATGCACGCCCTTGCCGCCGCTGATCATCGGCCATGTCTTCACGTCGATCGCCTCGAGCCGTCGCGCGATGTCTTGCGCGGCCGCCTTCACGTCGGCGAAGGCGACGCTCGGATCAGGATCGAGGTCGAAGATGAGGCGGTCCGGCTGGTCGAGCGAATCGATGCGGCTCATCCAGCCGTGGAACTCGACGCCGCCGAATTGCGCCGCCGTGCGCAGGCCTTCGGCGCCCTCGAGCGCCATATAGACCTTGTCGCCTTCCCTCACGCGGATGACGCCTCGCTTCATGGCGGGCGTCGGGTGGCGTTGAAAAAACGTCTCGGATTCGATGTTGTCGGGCGCGCGGATGATGCTCACGAGCCGTTGCTCGAGATAGGGCGTCATGCGTTCGGCGACCCGCGCGTAATAGTCGGCAACATCGCCCTTCGTCACCCCATCGGAGGGGAAGATCACGCGGTCGGCGTGCGTGATCGGCGTCGGCTCGGCGGCGCGCGGAGCGGTCGCCCGCGGTGCTCGACGGGAAGGCGGGTTCAGCGGAGTGCTTGGGTTCGAAGCCTTCATGGTCGCGTCCTCCCGCACGCCGAGAAATCTTGCCTGCCGCATTTGTCCGTCGCCAGTCCAGCCGCTGAAGCGAATCTCGGCGCGGAACGGCTCGGCGACAAACATCGCCCGGCGCGGCAGCTTCTCGGGGTTGACGATTCCTTCTGGCGGAGTGCGGCGCGCCTTGCGGCCGAGGCGCTTCCAGAGTTCGCCGCGCAGCTTGTCCGAATAGCCCGTGCCGATGCGGCCGACGTAGGCCAGCTTGCCCTCAACCTCCATCGCGGCGAGCAGCGAACTGAACGGATTGCCCTTCTCCGAAAGCATGTAGCCGACGATCAGGACATCGTCTCGTCTGGCCGCCTTGATCTTCAGCCAGGCGTCCGAACGGCCCGACGTGTAGGGTGCATTGGCGCGCTTGGCGATCACGCCTTCCGCGCCGGCGCGGCGCGCCGCCTCGAACACCTCGGCGCCCTTGTCGGGCACGAATTCCGCAAAGCGCATATGCGGCGATCCGGCGCCGATCAGTGACTTCAGCTTCGCCTTGCGCGCGGTCAGCGGCTCCTTGCGCAAGTCGCGGCCGTCGAGCGTCAGCAGATCGAAAGCCACGAAGTCGATCGCGTCGAAGTCTCCGGATTCCAGCGCCGCGACCAGCGCGGCGAAATCGGATACGCCAGAGGAGTTGAAGACGACGCCTTCTCCGTCGATCAGCGCGTTGCGGCAGTTGAGCGCGCGCGCCGCCGCCGCGATCGGACCGAAGCGGTCGGTCCAGTCGAGTCCGGAACGCGAATAGACCTTCGCGCCGTCCGCGCCGACGGCGGCCTCAAGCCGATAGCCGTCGTATTTCATCTCGATCAGCCAGCCCGGCGTCGTCGGCGTCGTCGGCGATGTGCCGCAAAGCTGCGGCGGAACGAACGCCGGCGTCGGCGGCCCGGCGCGCTTGCGGCCGCGGCCGGTCGTCGTCTTCGCCGGCGCGCCCCGCTCGATTTCCGTCCTGCTGCGATGAGAGGCGACGCTTTCGGTGAAGCGGCCAGCGAGGCTGTCGTCGTTCTCGGCGAATTGGTCGCGCTCCTTGATGAGAAGCCATTTCTCCGGCGTCTCGCCCGTATCCATGCGCACGAGCGTCCAGCCGCCGTGCATCCGTTCCCCATTGGCGAAGAACTTGATCTCTCCATTGTCGCGCGCCTTGGCGGGGTCGCCGTTCATCGGCGTGTAGGTCGCGTATTCCCAGAGAATGACGGTGCCGCCGCCATACTGGCCCTTCGGGATCGTGCCCTCGAACTCGGCATAATCGAGCGGATGGTCCTCGACCCGGACGGCGAGGCGCCGGTCGCGCGGATTGGCGGAGGGCCCGCGCGTCACAGCCCAGCTCGCGAGCGCATCGCCGATCTGCAGCCGCAGATCGTAGTGCTCGCGGCGGGCGAAATGATGCTGGACGATCAGGAGGTGGCCGGCGCTGGCGGCGGGGCCGCCTTTCGGCTCGCTCGTGCGCGAGAAGTCGCGCTTGGCGCGATAAAGAGCGGTCTTGTCGCCGCTCCGAGTCTTCTCAGCCAGACGCGTCATCAGCCGCGCCGCTTGCGGGGCGGCGCCTTCGCCGGCGTCTTGGCGGCGCCCTTGCCACGCGCGGGCGGCGTCCGCTTCGGCCGGCTTTCCGCGGGCGGCGGCGCCTCGGCGCGCGATGGACGTTCAGCGGGGGCGGGGCTCGGCGTCCGCTCGCCCGCGAGCGAGCGCTGCAGCGCCTCCATGAAGTCGATCACCTTGGCGCCTCCGCCGCCGCCCTCGCCGACCTGCACCGTCTTGCCGGTCGACAGCTTGCTCTGCACGAGATCGCGCAAGGCCTCCGCATAGTGGTTCTTGAAGCGGGAGGGATCGAACGGCTGGCTGCGCGACTCGATGAGCTGCTCGGCCATCGCCAGCATGTCTGGCTGCGTGCGAGTTCTCGTGCAGGTCGGAGAAGACCTCGTCGATGTCCTTGAGCTCGCTTTCGTAGCGGAGCATGTCGAGGACCAGGCCGTCGCCGTTGGCGTAAATGGCGACCAGATTCTCCTTGCCGCGCAGCGTCAACTGGCCGATCGCGGCCTTTTTCTTCGCTTTCAGCGCGTCGCGAATGACCGTGTAGCCTTCCTCTGCGACCTCGCCGTCAGGCAGCAGGTAGTACGGGCGCGAGAAATAGAGCGGATCGATCTCGTGCAGGTCGGCGAATTGCGAAAGCTCGATCGTGTGGCGCGAGTTCGAGCCTCACCGCCTCGAGCTCCTCGTCGCCGAGCAGGACGAATTGGCTCGGCTCGATCTCGTAGCCCATCACGATGTCGTCCTTGGGGACCTCTCCACGACCTGGCACGACCTTCTGATAGTGGATGCGCTGGCCGCTGACGCGGTCGATCTGATGGAATTTTGGCGTCGACTCGCTCTTCTCCGCCGTCACGAGGCGAACGGGAATCGCCACCAGGGCCAGCCGAAGATAGCCCTTCCAAAAGCTTCTGACGGAGACGGGCATGACGAGCGTCCTCGCGTCGGCGCGCCGCGCTACAGGGAGGGTCGCGCGAAGCTGCTCCACGCTCCAACGCGGAACGGCAGGCCCAGGTTCCACTCTTCGGCCGAGCCGGAACTTTAAAGCCCCGCCGCCGTTTGTGGGCTATCGGAGCGAGCCCGCGTGATGCGCGCCGCCAATCCCATTTCCATCCAGCCGGCGCCGGAGGCTGTTTTTGTTGTACGCCGTTGCCGAAAAAATGCGAGTCGCGGTTGAAAGCACGCTTCCCGAGCCAGCGAGACTGGCCGACGAGTTGGTCTACGTCGACCAGAACGGACCCGGCTGCCGGCGCCGGCGCGCCGGCAGATCCTTCGCCTACTACGACGAGGACAACAAACTGATCCGCGATCCGGCGACGCTGAAGCGGATCCGCTCGCTCGCCATTCCGCCGGCCTACAAGGACGTTTGGATCTCGCCGATCCCGGAGGGACACATCCAGGCGAGCGGGCGCGACGCCCGCGGGCGCAAGCAATATCGCTACCACAAGCTGTGGAGCGAAATGTCAGACGCCGCGAAGTTCGACCGCATGGTTCAATTCGCGCGCGGTCTGCCGCGGCTGCGCGAACTCCTGGCCACGGATTTGCGCGGGCCTGGGCTGTCGCTGCGACGTGTCCTCGCCACGGTTGTGCGCCTCCTCGAGTCGACGCTCATTCGGGTCGGAAACGACGAATACGCGCGCCAGAATCAGAGCTTCGGCCTCACCACGCTCGACGGCAGCCATGTCGCGGTCGACGGCGCGAAGCTGCGCTTCGAATTCAAGGGCAAGAGCGGCAAGCTGTGGCGCCTCTCGGTGTCCGATCGCCGGATCGCGCGCATCATCCGTGAGTGCCAGGAATTGCCGGGGCAACGGCTGTTCCAATATGTCGACGAGCGCGGCGCGCGCCTCGCCATCACCTCCGCCGACGTCAACGCCTATCTTCGCGAGCTTAGCGGACAGGAGATCACCGCCAAGGACTTTAGGACCTGGGCGGGCACGTGGCGCGCGGCGACGGCGCTCGCCAAGGCGCCGACGTTCAAGACCGCCGCCGAGGCCAAGCGCATCGTTGGCGCCATCATCGGGGCCGTCGCGGCCAAGCTCGGCAACACGCCGACCGTCTGCCGCAAATCCTACGTTCATCCCGAGGTCGTCGCGGCTTTCCTGCGGGGGGAACTCGACCTACCGACCGTCGCGGGCGCCGAGCGCGCCCAATACGAACTCACGCTGGAGGAGGAAAGCGTTCTCACCTTCCTGGAAAACGTGTCGACGGCGCGGCCGGTCGTCATTGCGGCCGTGACGCGAGACGTACATCGGAGCCAGGCTTCGAAGTAGCGCGCGCCGCCATGCGCCGCTTTTGCGGCGACGCGGCCAAAATTGTGAGGAGGTCGATATGGCCGGCGAAATCGAAGACGACAACATCCGTCCCCCACCGCATTACCGCGAAGACGGACCGCCGCAAGTCATCACCGCCGACACGGCGCGACAAGGTCCGAGGGGGTCCCGAGTTTTCTGGGTGCTGGCCGTCAGTCTGGCGCTCGCGGTGGTCGCATGGTTCGTCGCGGAGTATTTCGGCTGGCCCTAAAGGGGGCGCGCGGAGAGCTATTTCTCTGGCGCCGAGGCCGGCCCCTCTTCCGGCGGCTTGGCCTTGCCCCCTTGATAATCGTCGATTTCGGTCGCGTAAGGCTGCCTCACCTCTCCGGGGGGCGCGATCGGGTGCGCGTCGCTGCGCATGTCCCCCGGCGCCGCAGGACGAGTTTTCGCTGCGCCAGTCCGGCCTGACTCATTTCTGCGCACGGGCATTGCGAGGCTCCTTTTGAGCGCGGCTTCGCGCCGCGCGCATCCAGCTAGATCCAATAGGGGCCTACGCCGTAATAGTCGTGGAGCCTCGACTTGTAGGTTCGGTCGCCCCATTGCGGCGCCGCGTCGGCGGGATAGGCCGGCGCCTTTTCGAGGTCGCTCTTCGCGATGTCGACGACATAGCCGCCGAGCGATACGTCGTATTTCAGCAGCTTCCACGGCAGAGGGCGATAGTCTTGGCCGATGCCGAGGAAACCGCCGAACGACATGATGGCGTATACGACCTTGCCGGACGCTTTATCGATCATGACGTCCTGAATTTCGCCGATATGCTCGCTTTTCGGATTGTAGACCTTTGTGCCGGAGACTCTGCTTCCGGCGATGAGCGACGAGGTTTCGTCGATTTTTTCCATTGTTCGCCCTCCTCGATGTGCGCCGCAGGCGGGCGCGAATTTGCTTTAGAACACGGGATACGATGGCAACGCGCGACGGGGTCCGCAGGTTCCGCGCGCCTGTTGCGGCGCGGTCGAAAACGCGGCAGAATCCTTTCTCCTCTACGCCCGGCAGGAGGCCTCCATGTCGGCATTGGAGCGCGCAGTTCTCCGCATCGATCGGCCTCAAATCCAGCAAGGCATGTCGGCGCAGCATCGCGTGCGTGCCTTGATGCCGTCGGCGATGCGCGGCGATTTCGCCGCCACCGATCCTTTCCTCGCCTTGATGGAGGATTGGTTCCCGCGCGGCGTGTTCGACAAGCATCCGCATCGCGGCATCGAGACGGTGACCTACGTGCTCGAAGGTCGCCTCGACCATTACGACAATCAGGGCAACGCAGGTTCGATCCTTCCCGGCGACGCGCAATGGATGACCGCCGGACGTGGGCTCATCCATAACGAGATCCCCGCCGAGGGCGACGTCGCGCACACCTTGCAGCTTTGGATCAATCTTCCGGCGGCGCATAAGATGGCGGAGCCGCGCTATCAGGATCTTCACGGCGGCCTCGCGCCGACGCGAGGCGAACCCGGCGCCGAGGCGCGCATATTCTCGGGAACGTCGAGCGGCGTCGTTTCGTCCACCCGGAATTACGCGGCGGTGACGATGGTCGAATTCCGTCTCGATCCCGGCGGCTCGATCCGTCAGGACCTGCCTGCCGACTACAACGCGGTCCTCGTTCTTCTTGCAGGCGAGGCCTCGATCGGCCGCGCCGAAACGCGCGCCGCCGGCGGCGACGTCGTCTGGCTCACCCGGCGCGAAGATCGCTCGCCCTCCGAGTTCACGATTCAAGCGCTGGAGCAATCGGTGCACGCGCTGCTCTATGCGGGACGTCCGTTACGCGAGCCTGTCGTCGCCCGCGGCCCCTTCGTGATGAGCAGCGAAGCGGAAATCGAGCAGGCGTACGCCGACTATCGCGCCGGGCGTTTCGGACGAATTTAGTCTCTTCAGACTCAGCGCGCGGCGCTGCGCAAAAAAGCGCCATTCACAAAAGTTGATCTCACGAGGAACCTTGGCGTCTTGCAGCGAAGACTCGCTGGAACTCCTGTAAAACTGCGGCGCAGCAAGAATTCTAACGCCCTCATTGGAAAGCGAAAACGGGCGGCTTGAGTGCGTCCGCAACGTGCGGCGAAAGCGCCTTGCGATGGCGCCCGTCGCGCGTAAACCCGACGCTTGCGCCATGAATTGACCGCGTTCTAGCGTTAGCGCAAGCACCCTTCGCCGGTTGCCTCTCGAAACCTTCGAGCAGACAAGCGGCGGAGTGACGGGGGGCGGACGCGATGAAGGAAGATCGTCATGATGCATTCCGACAATCTGCTGCAGAGCGCTTTCCAGAATCCGAACGTAACGCCTAGCCTTTCTCCTTTCGCACAATCTACGCTGCATCCCCAGGCCCATCTCGGCCAAGCGGCCATGGGGCAAGGCGCGTACGGAGGGTTCGGCAATCCCATGGGCGGCCAGTTCGCCGCCGGGTGGGGGGCGCCGCAGCGTCAGCTCTCGCAGCAGGACGTCAGCAACATCCTTCAGCAGATTGCTCCCGTCTTGCCGCAGATCATCGCACAGGCGCAGCAGAACCAGTATCAGCCGATGGCTGCCTACGGCGGCGGCTTCGGCGCGCAGCGATCCCTGTCACCGCAGGACGTGAGCGAAGTTGTGCGGCAGATTTTGCCGATCATCCCGCAGCTCGTGCAGTCGATGCAGCAACAGGGCGGCCAGATAGGTCTCGGCCAGACTGGGCTGGGACAGATGGGGTTCGGCCAAGGCGGCCTCGGCGGGATGTCGGGTCAGGGTTGGCAAGGGCAGGCGGCCTATGGCGGCCAGCAGACGCCCTTTCAGCAGCCGATCTCGCAACGGCTGACTCATCACGACGTGCACGACATCGTGCGGCAGTTGAGTGACGTCATCCAGCAGCAGGCCTACACCGGCCAATTGCGCCTGTAAGGGAGAACGGCGGGCAGGGTTTTCCTGCCCGCTCTTTTTTTGCACGTGGTCGCTTGCTCAATCGATCGAACAGAGGATCGCACGATGGCTCACTTCCAAGCCGGCGCGTTTTTTGGCCAGAGCGCGCAGAGAGGCGTAGATAATCCCGCCGACGATCCGCGGGTGCTCGCCGCCGTCTTCCAGGACATCATGCCCGTTCTCGCGCGCATCCAAATGCGCTCGCCGCAAATGCCGGCGCCCGGAACCTTCGGTCAGATGTCGGTCGAATCGGTCGCGGCGACGGCGCTCGTTTCCGACCTTGGCGCGGACAGCCTTCGGCGCCTGACCGCCTATCTCGACGCCAATTCGGGAAACTTCGAGGGTCTGGGGCATTGCGCGCCGCTCGTCGCGGCGGCGGCGCGAGCGCTGGCGGCCCGGGACTACGCGCAGACCTTCACGCTGATCTTCGACGTCTACCGCACGATCGCCATGCTCCGCGCGGAGGAACCGAGGCTCCCCCTGCCGGGCTCGATCAAGATTGGGCAGGTCGAGGGTCGCAGGGGCGGCGAGGACCGCGGCTCTAACACAGACGATCAGGGAGGAAGTGCAGAGGGACAGCCTCACTGATCGTGTGAAATGCGTCGGTTCTAGCGTGCGTCCTATTCTTAGGAGCTAGAACCGAGCAGCCACGGTTGCGCTAGGCTAACCCGATGGATCTACAGGTGAAGTAGAGGCGACCGTCACAAGTTGGTGACAACTTGGCACGGCGCTTGCTTTGTCTCCGGGGACTGTGTTGTGCTGTTGCACGCACAGCCCATTGGGGATGATTCGTGTTCTACGCCACCGGATTCGACGCCTTCGCTCCAGGGAATTGCGCGGCCAGCGCCGGCGCCTGCGGCTTGCCGTCTCCCGGCGCGGCGTTCTCGAACCGGCCACACCAGGAATCGATGACTGCCGCTGCGCCTCCCCGCAGGGGTGCGCAGGCGAGTCGGTGCGCGCGGGCGCAGAGGCGCTCAGCCCGCGAGCGTCACAGCAATCATTCGCGCCGGGTGATGAACGGTCTGGTCGGGCTGCTCCTGATGTGCGCCGAGGCGTCCGGCAAGTGGGGCGGAGCCGAGCAGTCGCTCGCAAATATCTGCGCCAAACTTCGTTCCAGGAATATTCAGCCTCGCGACGTTCTTCGCACTCTTGGCGCGAAGCCGCTGCACTGTGCGGAGGCGCCGGAACTCTATGCGATCTTGCTGAGCGTGTGCGACCGGGCCGCGATGGAGCGTTTGCCGGAGCTGTTTCTTTTGCCCTCGCCGGGCATGAACGCTTATGCTCTCGGCGGCCCGGAAAACGCTTGCATCTCCGTGACGAAAGACCTGCTGCGCGGCCTCTCGCGCGACGAGATCGCGGGCATACTGGCCCATGAGGTCGCCCACATCTTGAGCGGCGACACCAGCGCCATGAATTGGGCCGCCGCCATCGAGGGGGAAATCGCCAATTCGGCGTTGAGCGGGATCGTCGAATTTGCCGCCCGGCGCGAACAGGGCGCCGAACCGCAAGCCTTGTTGCTCGCGGCCGCGCCGGCCCTCGCCCGGATGATGTTCTTCGCGCTCTCGCGCATCCGCGAGCTTGCCGCCGACACCATGGCGCTCGATCTGATCGACCACCCGAGCGCGCTGGTCGCGGCGCTGTGCAAACTCGAATACTTCCACACCGGCCGCTCGCCCTTGCACGCCCATCTGCAAGACAGCCCGTTTTCCGGCTTCCTGAGCAGCCACCCCGGCACCTGGGAACGGATTTCCCATCTGGCTTAACCTCCCGTACCCTGAGCGCGTCGACTACGCGCTCCGGGGGAGGTCATCTTGGGATTCCTGCAAGCGGTCCTCGGCATCGACGCCGCCTGGACGCAAAACCAGCCCAGCGGCGTCGCGCTCGTGGTCCGAGACGGGCAGGGGTGGCGCCTCGAAGCTCACGCTCCTTCCTACCGACATTTTCTTGGCTTGCTGACCTCCGGCGATCGCCCTGTCGGTTCGCCGCCGGAGCCTGAAGCCTTACTCGCGACGGCCTCGAAGCTCTGCGGCCGCGCCGTCGACCTGGTCGCGGTCGACATGCCGCTTTCCCGCTCGCCCATTCGTGGTCGCCGTCCCTCGGACCGGGAAGTCTCGAAGGCGTACGGAGCGCGACATTGCGCGACGCACTCCCCGAGCGCAGAGCGGCCTGGCAGGATCAGCGACAATTTTACGCGCGACTTCGCCGACGCCGGCTATTCGCTTCAGACCAAGACCGTGATCGCGCCCGGCCTCATCGAAGTCTACCCGCATCCCGCTCTCGTCGAGCTCACCGGCGCTGCGAAGCGGCTGGAGTATAAGGTCGCGAGAGCCGGACGCTACTGGCCGTCCTGCAAGCCGGAGGAACGGCGCGCGCGTCTCTTCGAGCGATGGGAGGCTATCGCCGACGCGCTCGAGGGCGAGATCGGTGGCGTAAAGACGCGCTTTCCAAAGCTGGAGCGCGCCAGCGGCCTGGAGATGAAGGCGCGCGAGGACATGCTCGACGCGATCGTGTGCGCCTGGGTCGGCCTATGCGCCCTCGAAGGCCGCGCCATTCCCTATGGCGACGACGTTTCCGCGACCTGGATACCAAAGCCGCACGCCGAGGCGGCGCATCGGCGGGCGCTGGCCCAGGCGGCGAGCGCCCAGGCCCGGGACGAGCAGGCGCTTTTCGACATTGTCTCGGAGTGAGCCTGCTTTGGCGCAGAGGTTTCGCTCACCAACTCAGGGCTCCGCTTTGTAAGTGCATCGCCAACGCGGGAACCGCGGTTGCGAGATCGGCGTCCGCGCGCATCGTGACGACGTCGCCTTCGCCGCCCGGCGGCTCGAGCGCGGCGAACTGGCTGTCGACGAGCGAAGCGGGCATGTAGTGCCCCCGCCGATGCCCGACCCTCAGGCGCATCGTCTCCGGCCGAGCGTCGAGATAGACGAAGCGCAAACTCGGCCCGACCGCGGCGCGCAGCCGATCGCGATAGACGCGCTTGAGCGCCGAGCAGGCGGCGACTTTCGTTTGCCCCGCCGACACGGCCTCTGCCAGCGCGGCGCCGATGCGATCGAGCCACGGCCAACGGTCGGCGTCCGTCAGCGCGATGCCCGCCGTCATCTTGGTCCGCGCCTCGTCGCTGTGAAGATCGTCGCCGTCGACGAACGTTCCGCCGAGCGCTTCGGCGACGAGGCGTCCGACGGTCGTCTTGCCCGCGCCCGAAACGCCCATCACGACGATCGCTTGACCCATCACAGACATGCCGTGATCCCACCGTCGACATACAGAATGTGGCCGTTGACGAAGCTCGAAGCTTCGGAGGCGAGAAACACCGCGGCGCCGATCAGTTCGTCGACGTCGCCCCAGCGTCCCATCGGCGTGCGCGCCGTCAGCCAAGCGGAGAACTTCTCGTCCTCGACCAGCGCCTGGTTGAGCTCGGTCTTGAAATAGCCGGGCGCGATCGCGTTGGCGCGCAGGCCGTGCCGTCCCCAATCCGTAGCCATGCCCTTGGTCAGCATCTTCACGCCGCCCTTGGAGGCGGTGTAGGGCGCGATGTTGAAGCGGGCCAGTTCGCTCTGCACCGAGGCGACGTTGATGATGCGGCCGCGCTTGCGCGGGATCATGCGACGCGCGACGGCTTGCGAGACCACGAACACGCTGTCGAGATTGACGCGCATCAGTTCGCGCCAGGTCTCCTCGGGATAATCTTCGAGCACGCCGCGGCGTTGAATTCCGGCGTTGTTGACCAGAATCTCGATCGGCCCAAAGTCGGCTTCGATCCGCTCGACCGCCGCCGCGACCTGAGCGCTGTCCGTCACATCGAAGGCGGAGGGAAAGACCTCTGCGCCGGCGGCGCGCAAAGTCTTGGCCGCGGCTTCGACAGTCGCGGCGGTTCGCCCATTGACGACGACCCTGCCGCCGGCGGCGGCGAGCCCGCGGGCGAGCGCGAGGCCGATGCCGGCGGAAGAACCGGTGACGAGCGCGACGGCGCCCTTCAGCCCGAACAGATTTGCGACAAGGTCGGACATAGCTTCTCCCACGACGCCGGAGCGAGGATTCTTTTTGTGACATGTCCTCGATAACAGAGCCAAAGCGCAAGCGCGATAAGACGCGCGCCCGATAGGCGCTTTCTTGACCGCGTCGGCGGCGGGCGCGTAGGCTTTCGGGAACAAGGGGGCGCTTCTTTCATGACTACGGGCAACGCGGAAGCAGTGGGGATGAGCGCGGCGCGGTTGGAGCGGATCGCGCCGGCGATGGCGGCCTATGTCGATCGCGGCGTCTACGCCGGCGTGCGCACGATCGTCGCGCGGCGAGGGGTCGTCGTGTACGACGGCGCTTTCGGGTTGCGCGACCGGGAGGCCGGCTTGGCGATGACGGAGGACGCCATCTTCCGCCTCTATTCCATGACCAAACCAATCGTCAGCACCGCGCTCATGACGCTGTACGAGGAGGGGCGGTTTCACCTCATCGATCCGGTTGCGCGCTACCTGCCTGCGTTCGCGGGCGTCAAAGTCCTGGACGCGAGCGGCGCGCTGCGCGATCCCAAGCGGGCGATGACGATCCGCGACGTGCTGACGCACACCAGCGGCCTTTCCTATTCTTTTCTCGAGAGCACGCCAGTCGGCGCGCTCTATCGCGAGGGAAAGCTCGTCGATCCCCGGATTCCGCTCGCCGAGGCGATCGACGATCTCGCTCGGTTCCCGCTCGCCTTCGACCCCGGTTCTCGTTGGCACTACAGCGTCGGGATCGACGTTGCCGCGCGGCTGATCGAAGTCATCTCGGGCCAGTCGCTCGCCGACTTCCTGCGTCAACGTCTGTTCGAACCCTTGGGAATGACGGATACGGCTTTCGAGGTCCCCGAGGACAAGCGCGGCCGCCTCGCTGCGATGTATGGCAGGCCGGACATTGTCGCGCCCGGCGGCAGCCTGGTGAAGTCGTTCGCGCTGTGGGCGAACGGTTTCAACCAGCCGATCGACGTGACGCGAAGCTATCCGGTCGCCTTGGGCTCGACTTTCCAGCGCGGCGGGCACGGACTGTTCGGCACGGCGCGCGACTATTTCCGGTTCGCACAGATGCTGGCGAACGGCGGCGAACTCGAGGGCGCTCGCATCCTCGGCCGCAAGACGCTCGAACTGATGCACGCCAACCATCTGCCGCCAGAGTTGCTGCCGCTCGATATCGACGGTTTGCCGATCCCGGGCTATGGATTCGGCCTCGGCTCGAGGGTCGCGCTCGATGTCGCGCGAACCGGCGCGTCCGGTTCGGTCGGCGAGTTTGGTTGGTCGGGCGCGGCGAAAACGTATTATTGGGTCGATCCGGTCGAACAGGTCATCGGCCTTTTCATGGCGCAGTCGATGTCGAGCTTCGACCTTCCGGAATTTGAACTGCGCGCGCTCGCCTATGCGGCGATCGTGGATTGAGGCGTCTCATGAAGAAAATCGGCTTCCTTTCGTTCGGGCATTGGACGCCCTCGCCGCACTCGCAGACGCGGACGGCGTCCGACGCGCTGCTGCAATCCATCGACCTCGCGGTCGCGGCTGAGGAACTGGGCGCCGACGGGGCCTATTTCCGCGTCCATCATTTCGCCCGCCAGCTCGCCTCGCCCTTTCCGCTGCTTGCGGCCGTCGGCGCGAAGACGCGCCGCATCGAGATCGGCACGGCGGTGATCGACATGCGATACGAGAATCCGCTGTACATGGCCGAGGACGCCGGCGCGGCGGACCTCATCGCTGGAGGGCGCCTGCAGCTTGGCGTCAGCCGGGGATCGCCGGAGCAGGTGATCGACGGCTGGCGCTATTTTGGCTACCAGCCGGGCGAGGGCCAAAGCGACGCGGACATGGGCCGCGGCCATGCGGCGGTCTTCCTCGACGTGCTGCGCGGCGAAGGATTCGCTGAGCCGAACCCACGTCCGATGTTCCCCAATCCGCCCGGATTGCTGCGCGTCGAGCCCCATTCCGAAGGCCTGCGCGAGCGCATCTGGTGGGGCGCCGCCTCCAACGCCACCGCCGCCTGGGCGGCCGAGCTGGGCATGAACCTGCAGAGCTCGACGCTCAAGATCGACGAGGGTGGACTTCCTTTTCACGTCCAGCAGGCCAATCAGATCCGCGCGTTCCGCGAGGCCTGGAAGGCCGCCGGCCATTCTCGCCAGCCGCGCGTGTCGGTGAGCCGCAGCGTCTTCGCGCTGGTCGACGACCGCGACCGCGCCTATTTCGGCCGCGACAACGAGAGCCGCGACACGATCGGCTTCCTCGACGAGAGCACGAAGGCGATCTTCGGCCGCAGCTACGCCGCCGAACCGGACGCGCTCGTCAAGGAACTGGCGAATGACGAGGCGATCGCGGAGGCCGACACGCTGCTCCTGACCGTCCCCAACCAACTCGGCGTCGACTACAACGCGCATGTGATCGAAGCGATCCTGACCCACGTGGCGCCGGCGCTTGGGTGGCGGTGAACCGGGAGGGTGACGGATTGAACGGCGGCGGAGGGGCGTCCGTCCACCGGGCGTCCGCGCGGGTTCGGCCGCAACCAAAAATAGCTAGGCTCTACAAGGGTTTCCTGCTTAATCCGTCTAGGCCGGTCGGTTGACGTTCACCCCAAGCCGTGATTTTAGGGCGCGACGGAGCGCGCGCGGTGGCGATCCCCTCGAAGCGTGCGGATAAACCGAGCTATCGGCGGTTGGCGTTCCGACCTTCGGCGCTTATGCGCGCGCCCTCGTTGATCGCAGCGAAGAGGGGTTTTCCGATTTCAACAATTCGGGAACTCGTATGAGCGGACGGCTGGGGATGTGAGGGTGACTGCGCGATGTTGCGATCGGCTCGAATTACCGAAGGCATAACGAAGGGCATGCGCGGCATAGAGGTCGCTCCTTGGTTCGCGCCTCTAACGCCCAAGCGAGAGGGCTACAACTGTCTCGTTCTCGATGTATTCGACAGCGAGACCCTGCTGAAACGCGCCAGGAATGACCCGGGGATTCCAGCGGAAGGCATAGAGCTGATCGAGGGCGTTGATCTCGTCGGCAGCGCGACCGAAATTGCTGCGCTGGTGCCATCATGCGATCACGGCGCGTTTGACTATATCGTCAGCTCTCATAATTTCGAGCATCTTCCGAACCCGATCCGGTTCTTGCAAGGAGCGCAAACGGTGTTGAAGGAGGGCGGCGTGCTCTCGATGGCCGTGCCGGACGCGCGAGCCTGCTTCGACTATTTTCGCCCGCATACGACGTTGGTCGATTGGTTGGCCGCCTTCAGAGAGGAGCGCACGCAACCGAGCGCCAGTCAAGTATTTCAAGCAAAATCTTATATCTCGATGCTTAAAACGGGCGGTAAAGATATAATTGCGTTTTCCGTTTACGACGATCGCGCCAACATACATATTGTTGGTGACCTTGGCGCCGAATATCAGCACTGGGTCAACGCCAAAGAAGCTGATGGATATGTTGACGCGCATTGTTCCGTAATGACGCCGGCATCCTTTGAATTGCTCGTCAGGGAATGCAGGTATCTTGGCTTGATATCATTCGATATCGAGACAATTTCGGACCCGATCGGCTGCGAATTCCATGTCCGCCTTGTCAATCGGCGGAACGTCCCCATCTCCGGGGATTTCAACGCTCTTCGGACCCAACTCATGCACAGGATTTGGGACGAGCGAGCGATCGTTGCTCGGCGCTCCACTCCAGAAAGCGCGATCGGGTCAGCCACTCCGGATCTCCCGCTTCGGCAAAGCCTTCGGAAGAGGATGAGCGTAAAATACATTCATCCTCTCCAGCACTGGTTCCGCAGACTGCGCGGCGCGAGCGCGTAAAGCGAGGGCAATAGAAACGCCGTTAAGCGCGGCGCGATGGGGCGATCTCGTCAGGCTGCCAGCGCGGTGAGGCTCTCCTAAACAAATGCGTCGCTGATCGCCGCCATGGTTCCGGAGCGGTTGATGCATTCGAGCGCATTGGTGATTGCCGCGATGACCTCGGTTCTCTCTCGCCATCGCGAGTCGAAGACTGAGGAAAGGTCGAGGAACGCGTCGACCACCTCGGCCGCGGACATGGCGCAGAAGTCGCGGTCCGCACGCCAAGCCGCCAACGCCGGATCGCTGACGGAGCTCGCTACGCCATTCTCATTCACTCCGTAGCAGGAGCGCATCCAGATAGCGGCCGCGAAGGCGACGGCGCCGCACGGCCGCTTGGCGTCGGCGAGTTCCGCCAATGGAGCGAGCAGCCGCTGCGGGAGCTTTTGCGACGAATCCATCGCGATCTGAGCCGTTCGGTGCTTCAATGCGGGGTTTAAGAACCGCGTGATTAAGCGATCCGTGTAACGAGCCGTGTCGACGGTCGCATCGAGCGTGAGCGCAACCTCTTTCCAGTAGATCGAGATGAACCGCCGGACGATGAGGTCGCCAAACACCTCCGCCACGGTCGCCAATCCCGCTGCTTGGCCGATCGCGGCGATGGTTGTGTGGGCGCCATTCAGGAGCCGAAGCTTCATATGCTCATACGGCTCGACGTCCTTCACGAATTCGACGCCGCTCGCCTCGAGTCGTGGGCGCCCGGTTGGGAAATCGTCCTCGACCACCCACTGGAAGAACGACTCGGCGGCGACGGGCCATGCGTCCTCAACGCCGAGGATGGACGCGGCCGTCTCCCGATCCTCATCGCTTGTCGCCGGTACGATCCGGTCCACCATGCTTGATGGGAAGGCTACCTGCCGATCGATAAAGTCCGCCAGCGAGCGATCGCTCTTCCCCGCGAACTCCAGCAACAAGGCTTTCAGCGTTTTTCCGTTGGATAGAAGATTGTCGCAACACAGAACCGTAAAGGGCGCGACGCCTTGATCTCGCCGCCGCTTGAGCGCTTGCGAGAGATAACCGAGCGCGGTTCTCGGTTTGTCGGGGTTGGCGACGTCGTGCATGACGTCGGGGTGGTCCCAAAGCACCGTTCGCGCGGCGAGATTCGCTGTGTATCCCTTCTCCGTGATCGTCAGCGTCACGATTCGGATACGAGGATCGGCCAGATGCTCAACAAGACGTCGGGGAGCTTCCGGCGCGACCACGATATCGAGCAACGAACCGATCGTTCGTACTTGCGCGCCCGAACCGTCGCGCAAGAGGAGCGTATAGAGGCAGTCCTGCGGCTTTAGAGCATCGCGCGTTTCGGAATTGCGCAGAGAGGCGGCGATAATTCCCCAATCATGCTCGCCGCGGATCAAGCAATCATCCACGAAGACTGCCTGGTGGGCGCGATGAAACGCCCCTACGCCCAAATGGACGATGCCGGGTGTAACCGCCGCTCTGTCGTAAGCCGGAGCAAAGAGTTTGTCGGCCAGAAATCGGAGCGCCTCATTGTTGAGCCGAGTGTTCACCGGATTCTCACTCGCCAAGAGCCGAGACGCCGCTGGGCGCGGATATCTGAGAAGCGCGATGACATGGAATACTGTTTTCTCTTCACGCGGGCGCGGGCCTCAGGCCTTCAACAATATTGACCGAACGTGATTCAGATGGGCCTTCATCGCTTTCCGCGCCGCCACCACGGAGCGAGCCTCAATCTGCCGGACGATCTCCGAGTGATCGCTGATGTCCATCGCTTCGGTGTGAAAGAGGCCCGTCAAGGTCGAGATTCCGGAATGCATGGGCGTAAAGTGATGCGACCATAAGTCATCGACGATGCGCGCAAGGGTCATGTTCTGGCTCGCGCTGGCGACCCGGAAATGAAACTCCCGATCGCGCTCCAGCCCGGTCTTGGGGTCCGCTGGTATCTTCATCTTGTCAATAATTTGCCAAAGCGCTGCGATATCCGCCTTGGTCGCGTTTCGGGCGGCCTCGGCCGCCACCTGCGGCTCGATCGTCATACGGGCCGCCAAAATTTCAAACGGACCGGCGCTCTCCTGAGGCGCTTGCGAGGCGGAACTAACGGCCGCTTCCTCCGGGGGCAGGTCATGACGGACATAGATGCCTGACCCTGTGCGGATCTCGACCAGTCCTGCAATATCGAGTGCGATCATCGCCTCTCTGACTGACGGTCGGCTGACGCCAAGCTGGGCCGCAAGCTCTCGTTCGGAGGGCAGGCGGGCCCCGGCCTCGATCTTGCCGGACCGTATCATGCCTTCGATCTGCTGGGCGACCAACTGGTATAGGCGCTGGGTTTCGACGGCCTGGAGTCGCATCGATCAAGTCCCCTTCCGATTTGCATGCCTACCGGCCATACCCGATTTGGTCAAGCCAATAAGGCTGCATGGCTGTATGGTGGCATGGCGGTAAGGCCACTTTTCCCTTGACACTGCCATTTTTTGAATATCTCATGACCTCATAAGGACAAGAGCGAGGGGCAAGCAGCCGCCGATGGAACCGAGGAATCGTCTGAATATCAATTGCTTAGGTCTGACAACCCCCAGCCCGAGCCAGCATTCGGGCCGCTTGGAAAATTCCAGCCGAGCACCGACAGAAAATTGAGAAAAAAGGGCAACGTGTATGAAAAAATCTCTGGTCTTTGCGGCTGCTTTCGCGGCGTCGGTCTGTACGGGCTCCGCCGCTTTCGCGCAGGATAAGCCCTATGACGGTGTGACGATCCACGTCGGCACGCAGTCGAGTCAATGGGCGGACGTATTCAAGAAAATGGCGCCGGAGTTTACGAAGGAGACCGGAATAAAGGTCGAGTTCGAGGACATATCGTTCGACGTCATGTATGAAAAGCTCAAGACGACTTTCATCGGCGGGGCCCCCACATACGATCTCGTTTGGTACGACACCATGTGGACTCCCGAATTTGCGAAATCCGGGTGGATCCGCGATCTGACGCCTTACCTGTCGGACCCCAAACTAACGCCGGCTAACTTTGGCTATCCGAACGCCTTTTACGCGACGGAGATCTCCGGCGACTATGCGAAAGACAACGCCTGGAAACTTCCGGCCGGTACTTACGGTATTCCATGGATAGCCGGCTTCAATCCGCTTTACTACCGCACGGACCTTCTGAAGAAGGCCGGCTTCGATAAGCCGCCTGCGACGATGGACGATTTGCTGAAATACGCCAAGGCGACCAACGATCCGAAGGATGGCGTTTACGGCTACGTTATGTCGGCGAAGCAACCTCGTATCGTTTACGATTGGTCGGGTTACCTCTGGACCTACGGCGGAGACTTCTTCGACAAGAATTTCAAGCCGATTTTCAACAGTCCTCAGGGGGTCAAAGCGCTCGAAACTTACATCGCGCTTGGCAAGCTCTCGCCTCCCGGCGTCGGCGCCTATCACATCACCGAGGAATGGACGTCCTTCATGCAGGGGCACGCCGCGATGGCCTGGACGTTCCAGGACCTGGCCTCGGTCGCCCGAAAGGACTCGAAGATCATCGACAAGTTTGAATGCGCGCCGCCGGTTTCGGAAGGCGGGCCGCGCGTGAGCCTGCTGGCCGGCATTACGGCCTCGATTCCGACAAGCGCCGCCAATCCGCAAGCCGCCTATCTCTTCGCGGTGTGGGCGCAGAGCGCCGAACGCGCCAAGGCCGCTACGCTCCAAGGCGCGATGGGCTGGCGGAAGTCGATCTACAATGATCCGGACGTCCAGGCGATGTATCCCTCGGTGAGGAACGACATCCCGGCGAAGACAATCGAGACCGCACGCCCGGTTCCTCTCATTCCCGAATGGGCGGCCGTCGACCAGATCATCGGGGAGCAGCTTTCGGCCGCATTCGCGGGCACGAAAACCCCTAAGGCCGCATTGGATGATGCCGCAACTCGCGTCGCGTCGTTCATGAAAGACGCCGGTTACTAAGAGGCAGTACGGCTCCAGGCGCTCGTCTGGAGCCGTATCCATTCTTGGGCTGGCCGAGCGAGCATCGTAATGATCAAAGCAGATAAGACAAGTATATTATATTTTGTCGGTCCAGCGCTCGTACTGATGCTGGTCGTCGCTATAGGTCCGCTGCTCTACAGCGTCTTTTTGAGCTTCCACAACTGGAACCTTGCCAAGGCGCACTCGTTCCAGTTCGTTGGATTGGCAAACTACCTATCCTTCTTTACCGACTCGAGTATCTGGCATTCCGTCGGCAGGACGATCATTTATGTTGGCGCCTGCATGGTGCTCGAGGTGGCGCTAGGCCTTGGCATCGCCTTTCTTTTCGACACCAATTTTAGGGGCGAAGGCTGGATCCGCGCGATTCTCATCTTGCCGATGGTGATGTCGGAGGTCGTCGTTGGACTTGTGTGGCGATGGATTTACAACGCCGAATACGGAATTCTGAACTACTTCCTGCAAGTGTTGGGATTTGAGCGCCTGTCGTGGCTGACGACGCCTGGTCTCGCTATGACGTCGCTTGTCATTACGGACGTCTGGCAGTGGACGCCGCTTGTCTTCTTGGTGTGCTTGGCCGGTCTAAAGTCCGTCCCCCAGGATAGCATTGAAGCGGCGCGGCTCGACGGAGCGAACTGGCTGCAGGTCCAATGGCATGTCACCTTGCCGGCGATTAAGCCAATTATTGTGTCCGTCGTCCTTTTGCGTCTGATCGACTGCTTCCGCTTCGTCGACAAGGTCTTCATCATGACCTATGGCGGGCCGGCCAACGACACGGCGCTCTTGGGCTTTCGCATCTACATTTATGGCTTCAAATATTTCGAGATCGGTCAAACGGCAGCCTATTCGCTGATCTACGTCGCCGCCATTACCGTGATGGTGAAAATTCTGATCCGATCCTTCAATTCCAAGGCGGTGGCATGATGCGCGCCAGAAAATTATTGTCGGGCGTCTTCATCTACGCCGCGGTCGCGGTGATCGTCGCGTTCTTCGGGTTTCCGCTCTACTGGACGGTGCTGACGTCGATCAAGCCTATCGACCTCATTCCGCAAAATCCACCAGTGTTTTTCTTTACACCGACGTTTGAATATTATCGGCAGATATTTTCCCAATCGGTCGTTTGGCGCAGTCTCCTGAACAGCACCGTGATCGCGACGGTGAGCACCGCGCTGGCTGTGGGTCTCGGCGCCCCTGTCGCGTACGCCTTGGCACGCTTCAACTTTCGCGGACGCGAGCAGATCGCGTTCTTCTTTCTTTCGACACGAATGACGCCGCCTGTCGCGGTTGTCCTGCCGTTCTTTCTGATCGCTCGTTCGTTTGGTTTGCTCGACAGCAGGTTGATCCTCATCGTCGCCTATACGACGTTCAACATCGGATTTGTGGTTTGGCTGCTTCGCGGTTTCTTTAGCGAGGTTCCCGCCGAGATCGATGAAGCGGCGATGGTGGATGGGTGTTCGCGCGGCGGCGCCTTCCTGAAGGTCGTGCTGCCTCTCGCCGCGCCCGGCATTGCGGCGGCCGCGATCATTTGTTTCATCTTCTGTTGGAACGAATTCCTCTTCGCGTTGATCCTGACGAGCTTCAACGCCAAGACCTTGCCGGTGGCCGCCGCCGGCTTTGTGACTGACCGGCTGGTTTTGTGGGGCAACCTCTGTGCGACCGCCGTCATCACCTATGTGCCGGTAGCCTTTTTCGCCTTGCTTGCGCGCAAGCACTTGATCCGCGGTCTGACAATGGGCGGCGTGAAGTAGCTCGCGCGGACTATGCAACGGCGGACCTCTTTAGGGAGTTTATCTGTGACGATTATGTTGGGAATTGACGTCGGCGGGACCTTCACCGATTTCGTTGCGCAGGACGCTGCGACCGGCAAGACTACGGTGTGGAAATCGCTATCGGAAGCCGGCGACCCCGTTACCGGAATCCTTCGGGGCCTCGAGCAATTCCAGGACCGCGAGAAGATTGACGTTGTTCGTCTGGGCACGACTGTCGCGACCAACGCGCTGCTTGAGCGCACCGTTGCTCCGATCGCCTATATCGCCACCGCCGGCTTCAAAGATGTCCTGTTCATTCAGCGCGGTCATCGCCGCTTCCACTACGATCTCAGTTGGAAGAAGCCGAAGCCGTTGGTTAAGCGCAGGAATTGCTACGAGCTCGACGAGCGGGTCGACAGCAAGGGGAACGTCGTCACCCCGCTCGATGAGGATCAGGTTCGCGGGCTCGCGAGAAAACTCGCCAAGGACGACACCATTCAAGCCGTGGCCGTCGCTCTCCTGTTTTCCTACGTCAATCCATCGCACGAGCAGCGCGTCAAGGCGATCTTCGCGGAAGAGGCGCCGGCGCTGCCGGTTTCGATCTCCTACGACGTGCTTCCCCGATGGAAGGAATATGAACGGGCGTCGACCACCGTCGCCGACGCGGCCTTGAAGCCGATCGTCAGCCGCCAGATGAGCCGGGTTCGCGACCGCTTGAAAGAGCATGGCGTCGGCAAATCCGTTTCAGTCATCCGATCGAACGGCGGCGAGATGACCTTGGACGCCGCGTCCGAGGCGCCTGTCCAACTGGCTCTTTCCGGCCCTACCGGCGGGGTCGTCGCCGCCAAGCATCTCGCCAACTTGCTTGGCCTGCCGTCGCTCGTGACCTTCGATATGGGGGGCACATCGACAGATTGCGCCACCATCCGTGACGGGCAAGAGACCTTCACGACGGAATTCGAGATCGAATGGGGCGTGCCGATCCAGATTCCGATGATCGACGTGCGGACGATCGGCGCTGGCGGCGGTTCGATCGCCTGGATCGACAAGGGCGGCATGTTGCGCGTCGGACCGGAGAGCTCACGATCCCATCCCGGACCCGCCTGCTATGGCCAAGGCGGCGTCGAACCAACGGTCACGGACGCCAATGTTCTGCTCGGGCGGATCAACCCTGCGAACTTCCTCGGCGGCAAAATGAAACTCGATGTCGCCGCCGCCGCGAAGGCAATGCAGAAGGTCGCCGAGCCGCTAGGGCTGACCCGCGAGCAAGCCGCGCTCGCGATCGTCCATATCGCCAACAACAATATGCAGGGCGCCCTGCGCAGTGTGCTTATCGAGCGTGGTCTGGACCCGCGAGATTTCACGCTGATGGGATTTGGAGGCGCTGGTCCATTGCATATCTGCGAGTTGATGGACATGGCGGGCATTCCCCGCGGCCTCGTGCCAAATCATCCCGGTCAGCAGTCGGCTTTCGGTTTCACGCTCACCGACGCTCGCGTGGATCGCCAGCGCACCACTCATATGACGTCGGTCGATTATGACGCAAAGCGGGCGTCAGCGGTTCTGCGCCAACTGGCTGAGGAAGCGCTCGCCGATCTTTCTCAGCAGCAAAAATCCGAAAGCGTCACCGTGCTGTGCTCGCTGGAAATGCGTTACCACGGCCAGAACTACGAGTTGGAGCTTTCGGTCGACCGAAACGTCTTCGAGAGAGGTCAGGAAGACAACCTCTGGAATGCTTTCCACGACGCCCACAAAGCGCGTTTCGGCTTCAAGTTTCAGGGTGAGACCGTCGAGATCGTCAACTTCATCGTGACGGCGATCGGTCATACCCCGACGCCCGAACTGAGCAAAATTGCGGCCGGCGATGGCTCGGCGACGCCTGTCGCCTGGCGCAGGGCGCACTTCGAAGAAGGCGCCATCGAGGTTCCCGTTTTCAAGCGCGAGGGCCTTCTCGCCAACACGAAAATCACCGGTCCGGCACTGATCGAAGAAGCCGTGTCAGTCACGGTGATCGGTCCGCGCCACCGGGCGGAAATCGACGCTTATGGCCACATCTTGATTGAGAAGAATTGACGTTTGCAGGAATAAGCGCGCCGTACGAATCCAGGTGACCTGAAATGAAATTATCCGAAAATGGATATTACGTTGAGAAATACGTGAAGTGCCGCAATTGCGGCCTGCTCATTTACAAGGATGGGTTGACAAGAAAGCTTGCGGGCAAAGACCAAATATTTTGCTCGGAGTGGTGCGTCGAATGGTTCGACCGCAGGGAGAATGACGCATCGCCAGCACCGCTTCCGCTTCCGCGGCAGCAGGGTGGCGCCGTCGGCGCCCGCAACGTTGTGACGATGAACATCCTCAACTCGGCAATGGTCTCCATCTGCAGAGAGATGGGCATTCTCATGATGAAGACGTCGTATTCGACGATCTTCAACGAAGGCTTGGACTTCACCTGCGCGCTTGCTGACCGCAATGGCGATTTGATTGCTGTGGGCGAGTTCTGCCCGTCGATGATCGGCGGCATGCCGCTGATCGTGAAGACGATTACAAAGGAAATACCTTTGAGCGCATTCAGCGAGGGGGATGTTGTGATGCACAACGATCCCCATCGCGGCGGGCTGCATCTACCCGAGCACACGCTGATCAAACCCTTCTATGTCGACGACGAGTTGCTGGGCTTTGCCGCCTGCATCGGGCATGTCGCGGAAATCGGCGGGACGGTGCCGGGCGCCTTCAATGGCGAGGCGACAGAAATCTTTCACGAGGGGCTTTGCGTGCCTCCGGTGAAGATCAGGGTCAAAGGCGAAGACAATGTCGACGTCTGGAAGATGCTTCTCGCCAATGTCCGCACGCCGAAACATAATTACGGCGATCTTCGCGCGATGATTGGGGCAGTCGATCTCGGCGTCGAGCGCATCTGCGAGCTTGTCCATAAATATGGCAAGGACGTCTTTATCAAGACCTGCCAGGACTTGATGGACTATTCCGAGACGTGCATGCGCGCTGAGCTCGCGACCTTCCCAGATGGACGCTACAGCTTTGAGGATCTCGTCGAAAACGACGGGATCGAGGCGGGCAAGCGGCACAAGCTCCACGTCGATGTCTATGTGCAGGGCGACGAAATCGTCGCCGACTTTACCGGCACGGATGCTCAGGCGCGCGGACCGATCAACGCCACGCTCGGCGTCGCAATGGGCGCGACCTACAACGCCTTCCTTCACCTGACCGACCCCTCGATCCCGAAGAATTCTGGGGCCTTCCGGCCGCTGCGCATCGTCGCCGAGCCAGGCACCTTAGCGAATGTGAACTATCCGGCTCCAGAGGTAGCTGGCAATACCGAACTGCATCCACGTTACGCCGGCATCGTCTTTGGGGCGATGTCGAAGTGCGTGCCGGACCGCGTGATGGCGTCTGAGGCCGGCACCGGCGGCAACTTCGTGTTCGGGGGCCGTCACCCGGATACCGATGACTACTACGTCTGTTACGATGTCATGTTCGGCGGCTGGGGCGGTCGCGCCGACGCGGACGGCAACGACACCGTCGTCGTCATCAGCGGCAATTGCCGCCTCAATCCCACGGAGGTCTTCGAAACCCGGTACCCCTGGCGCGTCGAAAATTTCGCGCTCACCCGGGATTCCGGAGGCGCCGGCGCGTATCGCGGCGGCCTTGGCTTCACCCGCACCCTGATGGCGACCGCCAAGGAAATCACCGTCAGCCAATGCACCGATCATCATGAGGTTGCGCCCTGGTCGCTGTTCGGCGGTCAAACCGGCGGCCTCGGCTCGACATTCATTCAAAGGAGCGGCGCCGCGGACTGGCAGACGGTTTCGCAAGCCTACAACAAGGTCTCTACCAGCAAATTCGCCAATATACGGGTTCTCAGCGGCGACCGTATCAAGATCACCGTGCCGGGCGGCGGCGGTTACGGCGACCCCCATGCCCGCAGCAGATCACAGGTAAAGGAAGATCTGCTTGAGGGCTTCATTTCCGAAGACGCAGCCCGCGACATCTACGGTCTCACCGAAGACTCCGGCAACTGAGCCGTATCCTCCCAATAGAAAAAGCGAGAATTGAGATTATTATGCAAAACTATCAGATTCCCGGTCCGAAGGGCAGGGCGGTCCTCGAGATTCAGGAACAATTTCTCTCCCCTTCGATCAGCACGCCGATGCCGCTGGTCTGGGAAAGCGCGAAAGACTGCATTGTCACCGATGTGGACGGCAACCAGTACATCGACTTCTCCTCCGGCGTGCTCGTCACCAATACCGGACACTGCCACCCGCGCGTCGTAAAAGCGGTACAGGATCAGGCGGCGGTGCTCCTGAATTGCTATGATTCCGCGCATCCGCTGCGGTCGCAGTTCGTCGAAAAGATCGCCTCGCTGATGCCGGAGGATCTCAAGCGCGTCCTGGTCCTCAGCAGCGGCTCCGAGGCGATTGACGCGGCGCTCAAGATCGCGCGCGTCTCGAGCGGAAAGCAGGAAATCATCGCCTTCGACAATGCTTTCCACGGGCGCACTTTCGGCGGCATGTCGGTTGGCGGCATGGCCGGCTCCAAAGCGGGCTTCGCGCCGCTCGTGCCGGGCATCCTGCGCGCGCCGTTCCCTGATTATTACCGCATGGAAGGGTCCCAAGACGAAATCGACGCGCGTTGCCTCGCGGCTCTTGAAACGGTGCTGCAAACCCAGTCGGCCGGCAGCGTCGCCGCGGTCATCACCGAAGCCTATCAAGGCGGCGCCGGCTCGATCGTCGCCTCGAAGCGCTTCATGCAGGGGCTCCGCGACTTTTGTAAACGTCGCGGAATTCTCCTGATCTTCGATGAAGTCCAGGCAAGCTTTGGACGAACCGGGAGAATGTTCGCATTCGAGAATTACGAGATCGTGCCGGATGTCGTGGTCCTCGGAAAAGGCATCGCCAGTGGCTTGCCGACCGCGGCGGTCGTTGCGCGCCGCTCAGTGATGGATGGATTGAAGCGTGGTTCGCTCAGCAGCACTTACGGCGCCAATCCGCTGTCGTGCGCAGCCGGCATTGCCTCCATCGAGGTCATTCAGGAAGACAATCTCGCCCATCGCGCCGAGGTCGTCGGCAAGCACATGGTCGAGCGCCTGAATCAAATGCGCGAACGTCACCGCTGCATCGGCGACGTCCGCGGCATGGGCCTCGCGCTCGCCGTTGAGTTCGTCAAGGACAAGCAGACAAAGGAGCCCGATGCGCAATTCGCGCAGCAGTTTGTTCGGGAGTTGCTGCAGGGTGGCCTGTCCGCCATGGCGCCGATCGGTCGCTTCGGCAACGTCCTTCGTATCGCCCCGCCTTTGACGATTACAGACGAACTCGCCGACGAGGGTCTCGATATCATGGAACGAGTTCTTCAGCGGCACTAGAGCGCGCGGCGAAAGGGCGGACGCCGGTTTTTCGCCAAAAGCGCGCGGCATCTGAGGAATCTGAGACCGTGCGGCGATTCTATCAAATCGCCGCACAGTCTAACGGCGGCGACGCAAGCGCGGCAGGAGCAAACATGAGTTCTCTACAAATCGATTGCGTGAAGAAATCCTTCGGCAACCTCACTGTCCTTCACAAGGTCTCGCTTGACATTGCCGACGGCGAATTCGTTGTCCTTGTGGGTCCGTCGGGCTGTGGGAAGTCAACGCTCCTGCGAATGATAGCCGGGCTGGAGGCCATGAGCGAAGGACAGATACAAATCGCCGACCGGGTGATCAACGACCTTCCGCCGAAAAGCCGCAACATCGCCATGGTGTTCCAAAACTATGCGCTTTATCCGCATAAGACGGTCAGGGAAAACATGGAGTTTTCCCTGAGAATCAAAAAGACGCCAGCTGACGAAATCAAGCGGCGGGTCGTTCGCGCCGCCGAGATTCTTGGGCTGGAGGAATTGCTGGAGCGAACGCCGAAGCAACTGTCGGGCGGGCAACGTCAGCGCGTTGCGATGGGCCGGGCCATTGTCCGAGACCCCGCCGTTTTCCTGTTTGACGAACCCTTGTCAAACCTCGACGCGCAGTTGCGGGTGGCGATGCGCACGGAAATCAAAGAGCTGCACCAGCGGCTGCGAACGACGACCGTCTACGTGACGCATGATCAGATCGAGGCCATGACGATGGCGGATCGAATCGTGGTCATGCGGCAAGGCGTGATCGAACAGGTCGGGGCGCCGCTTGAACTCTACGATCGCCCGCAGAATCTCTTTGTCGCCTCGTTTATCGGCTCGCCCGGGATGAATTTCATCAAGGGCAAAGTCAGCGAGGACGACGGGTCCGTCTTCATCGCAAAGGACGGCACGCGATTGCCTCTTTCTCCTTCCCAGAAAAGCGCCAGCGGGTCACCTGCGGTTTACAGCGTTCGGCCGGAGCACCTCGCCTTTGATCCGGACGGAGACCTGGCGCTCGAGGTCACAGTGGTGGAGCCCACGGGCTCTGAGACGCAGATCTTTGGAAGGCTTGCCGGGCAGAACGTCATCTGCGCAACCCGGGAGCGATTGACCGTCAAGGCTGGATCGATCCTGCCGATCGCCATCGCGCCCAAGAATGCTCATCTGTTCGATGAGGGGACCGGTCAGCGACTGAACTAGAGTCCGACCTTTTGTTGCGAGGATCTGCCAAAGCTTTGCTCGAGGCGGATTTGCCCCGAGGTGCGGCTTCCCGAGAGCGCGGTCCAGCGCGTCTGCGGCACAAGGGTAGTATTCGTTCGATCTATTGAAGGCATACGCTATGATTACCGACCGCGACGATCTCAAACCCGCTGAGCGTGATACGCTTTACCATATTCACTCCCAAACCAGCCCGATACTCCTCGAGGAGCAAGGGCCCACTGTGTTCACCCACGGAGAGGGGGCCCACGTTTTCGAGGAGGGTGGCAGAAGGCTCATCGACGCGATGGCTGGGTTGTGGTGCGCTTCGCTTGGCTTCGCGAACCAAAGGTTGGGCGACGCGGCGGCGAACCAGTATCGCAAGATGGGTTTCTACCACACGTTCAATCAAAAGACGCCGGCGATAAGCATCGATCTGGCGGAGCGACTCGTCAGGATGTCACCGTTCGAAGGCGGCCGGGCTTATTTCGCGACGTCCGGCTCCGAGGCGTCGAGACGATGGTGAAGCTCGCCTGGCTCTATCACGCTCAAAAGGGGCACTCTGCACGAAGAAAGATCATTTCGCGCCAGCGGGCGTTCCATGGTTCGACCATTGTCGGCGCCTCGTTGACGGGACTGCCGCGGCTCCACCGAGAGTTCGGGCTGCCTCTCCCGGGCTTCCTTCACACCTCTTGCCCGGATTTCTATCGTGACGGCCGACAAGGTGAGACGGAAGAACAGTTTGTCGCCAGGCTCGTCTTGGACCTGGAGACGATGATCGAGAGGGAAGGGCCGGAGACGATTGCCGCTTTCATCGCCGAGCCGATCAACGCCGGCGGAGGAGTCGTCGTGCCGCCAACCGGCTATTTCCCCGCAATCCAGGCGGTGCTGCAGAAATACGGAATTCTCTGCCTCGACGATGAGATCGTCTGTGGTTTCGGCCGGACTGGCAACATGTTCGGTCTGGAAACTGTTGGAATGAAACCAGACATGATGGCTTTGGCGAAAGGGGTCACGTCGTCCTATTTTCCTCTGTCGGCTGTGATCGTCTCGCGCGAAATTTATGAGAGCATGCGTGAATTCAATCGCGACGGTAGCGTCTTCGGCCACGGATTCACCAATTCCGGCCACCCGGTCGGCGCCGCCGTCGCGCTTGAGACATTGGCCATCTACGCGGAAATGGATATCGTGCGACATGTTAGGGAGCGCGGCAAGCGCCTTAAAGATCGATTGCGGGCGATCGGCGAAAAATCGTCGATTGTCGGCCAGGTTCGCGGCGAGGGTCTCATGCTCGCAGTCGAATTGGTCGCGAACAAAGCGACCCATCAGCGATTCGATCCGAACCTGAGAGTGGGAGCTGAGTTCGACCGAAGGGCCCAGAGCAATGGGCTTATCATCCGTCCGATCGACGACACGATCGCCCTATGCCCGCCTTTTATCATAAGCGACGCAGACATTGACGAGATAGCGCAGCTTTTCGATAAGACGCTGCGAGAAGTGGAGGGCCATGTTGGCGGTGTGCGCTCTAGACCCTCCTGAAGAGCTCGCGGGCCGTCCCGCGCATGTCCCAATCGAGGGTAGCGCCGGGTTAACCGGCGCCGAGCCTCAGACGTGGGAGACGGCCATGACGAACGATATCATCTTCGTGGTGGTTGGATGTCCATAAGGCAACGGTCGAGGTTGCCGTTGCTGAAAGGAACGAGAGCCGTCCTCGCGAATTTGCGGATCAGGGTGATGCGCGTGAAGAAATCCGCCTTCAGCGCGTAGGCGAGTCCACCGGGGTTTCCGTTGAATGTCATCACGCGCACGGGTTGGCTGCTCAGGTGGCTCGCGGGCAAAGAATGCTCGGAATGACCTCTCGCGGGGCCTCATCGGTTCCCGAAGTACAAGCAACCAAGCATGGTGCGTCCACTGGAGTACGAAACTTCCCCGACTCATGCTGGTTCGCCGAGATGTCGAACCCGCCGATCGCCGGGACGTTGATGGCGCGCAAGGCCTGAATCAGACGCCGGTTCGTAGCTTCGAAGAGATTGTGCTGGAAGAGTCGTCGTACTCGATGGCGGCTCCCGTCCATACGACAGTGACCGCCGGCATGTCCCCGTCGTCCTCGTCGAAGTGATTGCGGGGCGGCGCATCCCCCCAACCCGCCGAAAAGATCGCACCATCAAAGTCGGGGATAGACACCTAGGCCAGCTTTGTCTCGCACCGAGCTGCGGCAAAGCGTGCGCGGATGTCAACGACCGTCCGGGCAAAAGCTTCCGCCTCGACCGGGACCCAAAGTGGGACCCAAAAAGGTCGCATCTGTAACTAATTGAAATACATAGGCTAATATCGGCTAGTTGGCGGAGGGGGCGGGATTCGAACCCGCGATACGGTTTCCCGTATACACACTTTCCAGGCGTGCGCCTTCGACCGCTCGGCCACCCCTCCAGGACGCGCCTTGCGACGCGAGCGCCGCGCATAACACTTCGTCCGGCCCGCGCGCAAGTCGGCTTGTGTCCGGAGCCGTGGACAGCGCGAGCGGCGATGCGCTAGACGGACGATCGCGTCGGTTGGCGGGAGTGCGCATGTTCCGATTCATGCTTCGATTCGTCGGCCTAATGCTGCTTGCCGGCGCGTTCGCCGCGGCGGTGATCGACGGCGCGCGATCTCTGGCCGCCCAGCAGGTGACGCTCACGTCGATGGGGCTTGCGCTCGACCTCGCCTTTCCCAACAAGTTCCCGCTGCTGCAGCCCTTCGTCGAAAAGCGCCTTCATCCGCTGTTGTGGGACCCGATCCTCCTCGCTATCCTTTCCGCGCCGGCGTTCGTCGATCTGGCGGCGCTCGGCGCCGTCATCTTCTTCCTTTTGCGGCCTCGCCCGGCGACGATCGGTGTCTCGAACCGGGCGCGGTGACCCGGCCCATCGGACGGGCCGGTCGCCCAGTAACAAATCGCGCCGCCTATGCGACAATGCGGCGAACCCTCGTGAGGAGCCGGCCATGTTGAGCTTCTTGATGCAAAAGACCCGTCTTGTTTCGCCTGCCGAGGCGCTGCCCGGCCGCCCACATCCGATCCCGACCGCGCGCGACCATTTCGTCAACGGCCGCCCGCTCGCCGGAGCCTACCCGCAAGGCGTCGAAACCGCGATCTTCGGCATGGGCTGCTTCTGGGGCGCCGAGCGCAAATTCTGGGAGTCGGGCGAGGGCGTCTATGTCACCGCCGTCGGCTACAGCGGCGGCCTTACGCCCAACCCGACCTATGAAGAGGTCTGCTCGGGGAAGACCGGCCACACCGAAGCGGTGCTGGTCGCCTACGACCCCGCCAAGATCAGCTACGAGGCCTTGCTGCGCATTTTTTGGGAGAGCCACGATCCGACCCAGGGAATGCGGCAGGGCAACGATGTCGGAACCCAATACCGCTCGGCGATCTACGCGACGAGCCCGGATCAATTGGCGGCGGCGCGGCGATCGGCGGCGATGTTCGGCGAAATCCTCAAGGCCAAGGGTTTCGGGGAGATCACGTCGGAAATCCGCGAGGCGGGGCCGTTCTATTTCGCCGAGGACTATCACCAGCAATATCTGGCCAAGAATCCAGGCGGCTATTGCGGTCTCGGCGGCACCGGCGTCTCTTGCCCGATCGGCGTCGCGGCGGCGTAGGCGTCCTGCGCGCGCTTCGCCATGACAATGCGAAGGGACCCCAGCGCCTTCTGCATTCTGGTGGACGCGCCGAGCAGCTCTTTTCGTCATGCCCGGCCTTGTGCCGGGCGCCCCAAGGCGATTGCAAAGCAATCGTCCGCACGCGGAGCCGACAATTCCGACGTCATAGGAGTCTTTGTGACGGCGCCGCGTGGCTGGCCGGGACAAGCCCGGCCATGACGGTGCGTCAACCCATTTGCAAATGGCTCTAAGCCCCGTCGCTGAAGCGGTAGCCGATGCCCGATTCGGTGCGGATGATCGACGGCGCAGAGGCGTCGCGCTCGATCTTGTTACGCAGTTGGCCGACGAATACGCGTAAATACTGCGTGTCGCTCTTGTGCGCGGGGCCCCACACCGCCGTGAGAAGCTGGCTGTGGGTCATCACCCGCCCTGCATTGCCGGCGAGGGCGCACAGCAGGTCGTATTCGCGCGGCGTCAGCTTGATCGCCGCGCCATCGCGCGCGACGAGGCGGCGGTCCATGTCGATCGTCAGACCGTCGATCTCGATCTTCGTCTTGGGCGCGACGCCGGCTTTCGCATGACGCAGGGCGGCGCGCAGACGCGCCAACAATTCGCCGATCGTGAACGGCTTCTCGACGTAGTCGTCCGCTCCCAGATCGAGCGCGGCGATCTTTTCCGCCTCGCGATCGCGCGCGGAGAGGACGACGATCGGGGCCGCGGTGAACTGCCGCGCCGCGGCGATCACCTCTTTTCCGTCCATATCCGGCAGGCCGAGATCGAGCACGACAAGGTCGGGCGCCGCATTGGCGATGAGGCGCAGCGCCTCGTGGCCGCCGCCGGCGTGCAGCACGGCGTAGCCCGAAGCTTCGAGCGCGGGGCGGAGAAATCGAAGGATCTGCGGCTCGTCGTCGACGACGAGAATACGGGAGCCGTTCATGGGACCGCCTTTGCGGCTTCCGGCGTCTCGGCTGCCGGTATGGAGATGACGAGGCGCGTGCCGCGCCGTCGCGCTGCAGGGCTCTCGGCCCAGATACGCCCGCCCATAGCTTCGACGAGGCCGCGGCTGATCGAGAGTCCAAGGCCGGTCCCGGCGCGCCGTCCGTCCGTCCGGCCGCCGCGAAAGAACTTCTCGAAGATGCGTTCGAGGTCGGCCGGCTTGATGCCAGGTCCTTCGTCGGTGACGGATATGAGGACGAATGCGCCGTCGCGCCGCGCGTGGACGGCCACGCGGCCGCCGCCGCCGTATTTCTGCGCATTGTCGAGCAAGTTGAACAGCACTTGCTCGAGCAGTTTGGCGTCGCCTTTGACGAAGGGCAGATCGCGGGCGACGCTGGTCGCGAAGTTCTGCGCCGGAAACGCCTTGGCGGCCCGGTCGACCGAGGCGCGCACGAGTTCGGCGACGTCGACGAGATCGGCTTTCGGTCTGAGCGCGCCCGCCTCGATTCGTGACATGTCGAGGAGATTTGCGATGAAACGGGTGAGGCGGCCCAATTCCTCCTCGATGGAGACCAGGATGTCCGCGCGTTGCTCGGCGGGCATGGCTTCGCCGAACTTGCGCAGCGTGGTCACCGCGCCGGTGATCGTCGCCAAGGGCGTGCGCAAGTCATGCGAGAGAGAGGCGAGCAGAGTGGTTCGCAATTTTTCGTTTTCCTCCAGCGCGACGGTGCGCACGGACGCCTTGACCAGGATCGCCCGATCGATCGCGATCGCCGCCTGTTCGAGAATGAGGTTGAGCGCGTGCTCCATGGTCGGCGACAGCGGCCCAACGGGATCGTGCGGCTGAAAGCCGCAGACGCCGACGACACCGCGCGAGGTCACCAGCGGGCGAAACTGAAAGCGCACGTTGGGGAGCGTGCCGGTCTTCCAGCCCGCCGCCTCGCTCTTCTCGAAGGCCCAGCGCGCGGCTCCCTCCTCGCCTGCATCCAGCGCGTCGATCGGCGGCCAGGCCGAGCTCAACTCGAGTTCGCCATCCTCGGGCGTCAGCATGACGACGCAGCGCGCGCTCAGCGTCTTCTGCGCGTAAACCGTCGCCGCCTGCAGAATATCATCGAGCGCTACGGCGCCGGACAGCTTGCGGGAAAGCTCGAACAACGATTGCGTCGCGCGCGCGCTCGCCCGCGCCAGCGTTTCCTGATCGCGCGCCCGTCCCGCGAGCCAGCTCACGAGAATGGCGACGACGAGGAAAATGACGAGGGCGAAGAATTCGTGCGGCTCGTCGACGGTGAATTGGTAGAGCGGCTCGATGAAGAAAAAGTCGTAGGCGAGGAAGGAGAGGACCCCGGCCAGGATCGCGGCGCGCGCGCCATAGCGCGCGGCGCAGAACAGCACGGCGATCAAGAAGATCATCGAGAGATTTGGCAGGCGCAGCCACAGATCGAGCAGCCTGCCGGCGCCGACCGCCGCCGCGACGGACGCGACCGCCGCCGCCGCGCCGATCCGCGTTTCGCGCCCCAGCAGCGCGCGCAGGTTCCACCGCTTGGGCGCCGACTCCCGGGGCTTGTCGCCCGTTACGACATGCACGCCGATAAGCGCGGCGCGCCGCACCAAAGCCTCTGACAGCGAGCGGCCGGCAAGCCGGCCGAGCAAGCCCGCCTTGGATCGCCCGACGACGATCTGGGTGATGTTTTCGCGCTGCGCGTAGAGAAGGATCTCGGCGGGGAGATCGTGGCCGGCAAGCCGCGACACTTCGGCGCCGAGGCTCTGCGCCAACCGCAGCGCGTCGTCGACGATCTTGGCGCGCTCGCCAGGCGCCTCCGAGCCGCCAGGCGTGTCGACGGTCACTGCGACCCAGCTTGCGTTGAGGCCGGTTGCAAGGCGGCTGGCTGCGCGCACCACGTCATGCGACAGGGCGTCCGGCCCGACGCAGACCAGCAGGCGCTCGGCGGTTTCCCACGGCCCTTCGATCGCGTTCTGGCGCAGTTGCTCGACCATCTGGTCGTCGACCCGCGCCGCCGCGCGCCTGAGCGCGATCTCGCGCAGCGCGGTGAGATTGCGCAGCGTGAAGAACTTCTGCTGCGCCAGCTTGGCGGTCTCGGCGAGATAGACCTTGCCGTCCTTAAGGCGCTGGATCAACTCCTCGGACGGGATGTCGACCAGCACGATGTCGTCGGCGTCGCGCAGCACGATGTCGGGCACCGTTTCGCGCACGGTGACGCCGGTGATGCGCGAGACGACGTCGGCGAGGCTCTCGAGATGCTGGATGTTCAGCGCGGTCCAGACATCGATGCGCGCGTCGAGCAGCTCTTCGACGTCCTGCCATCGCTTGGGATGTCGGCTTTCCGGCGCGTTGGTGTGGGCGAGCTCGTCGACGATGATGAGCTTGGGCCTGCGACGCAGCGCGGCGTCGATGTCGAATTCCTCGATCACATGGCCCTGCCATTGGACCTGGCGGCGCGGCAGGGTTTCGAGATCGCGCGTCAGCGCCTCGGTATCGCCGCGCGCGTGCGTCTCGACGAGGCCGATGACGACGTCGACGCCCTCCTGCCGCAGCAAGCGGGCGCGTTGCAGCATGGCGTAGGTCTTGCCAACGCCGGGCGCGGCGCCGAGAAACACCAGCAGTCGGCCGCGCTTACCCCGCTCAGCCAAAGCGAGCAGGGCGTCGGGGTCGGGTCGACGTTCGGAATGACGGTCAGTAGCCAAGGGTCCGCGGCCTCGAGAGGGCGACGCCATTATAGCCCAAGCGAGCGCCTCGGAAGCAACCGCGTCAAGGCGGGGGCTTGCGCCCCCTTCATCGCCCCATCGTCATCCAGACCACGAACAGGGCGATGGTGACGGCGATGAACGCGGCTTGCGAAACCGCAAGTGCAATGTCTCCGCTCGGTCTGCGGCTCGGGTTCATGTCGGCGGCGGCGGAAATGGCTCGGCCGCGATGACGCAATCGTTCCGGGTACAAAAGGCCCTCCTTGCGCTTCGTTGCACGAAGAGAGGTTAGCGCCGCCGCGAGCAAACTTTCGATAGGCCATTTGGGCCGTCGCCATAAGGGATTCGTAAGGGAATGCGCCGCGCCGCGCCTTATGAATTCCTTACACGCCAGCGGTCATTCCCGCATTGAACGCTTACGGCCGCAAGGCGCAAAACCCGACCGTTAAAATCGGAGGAGCCGCATCATGGCCGATGTTGTCTATCTCGTCGTTGGGATCCTGTTCTTCGCCCTGATGGGTCTCTACGCCGCCGCCTGCAATCGTTTGTAAGGAGCCTTGCAATGACCGAGCCGATTATCGGACTCGTCGTGGCGATCTGCCTCGGGATCTACCTCCTGTATACGCTGATCCACCCCGAGAAATTCTGAATATGTCGAGTTTTTTAAACCCTAAGGTGACGTCATGACACTCGTTGGCTGGTCGCAAATCGCGATCGTCCTAGCGCTCGTGCTTGTAACCGCCATTCCTATGAGCAGCCTCATAGCGAGTGTCTATGCGGGGACGAACAATTTCCTTTCGCCGTTGCTTCGTCCTGTCGAGCGCGGCTTCTATCGTCTCGCCGGCGTCGACGAAAAGCGCGAGCAAGGCTGGCTCGTCTATGCGTTCGCGGTGATCGCCTTTTCGATCGCCGGATTCGTGTCGCTGTTCGCAATTCAGCGCTTCCAGAACGTGCTGCCGCTCAATCCGCAAGGGTTCGACGCGGTTCCCTCCGATCTGGCGTTCAACACGTCGATCAGCTTCATCACCAACACCAACTGGCAGAATTACGGCGGCGAGACGACGATGAGTCATCTCACGCAGATGATTGGCCTGACGACCCACAACTTCCTGTCGGCCGCGACCGGTCTCGCCGTCGCCTTCGCGCTGGTGCGGGCGTTCTCGCGTTCGGCTTCGACGACGGTCGGCAACTTCTGGGTCGATCTGACGCGCGTCACGCTCTACGTGCTGCTGCCGCTCTCAATCGTCATTGCGTTGGCCTACGTCGCTTCGGGCGTGCCGCAAACTCTGGCGGGCTCGGTCGACGTCACGACGCTCGAAGGCGCCAAGCAGACGATCTCGATGGGCCCGATGGCGAGCCAGGAGGCGATCAAGGAGCTCGGCACCAACGGCGGCGGGTTCATGAACGTGAATTCGGCGCATCCGTTCGAAGATCCGAACGCCTGGACGAACATCATCCAGATCTGGTCGCTGCTGCTGATCCCGGTCGCCTCGGTAATCGCTTTCGGCCGGGCGGTCGGCGATCTGCGGCAGGGACGCGCGATCCTGGTCACTATGGGCATCCTGCTCGTCGTCGGCGTCAGCGTCATCTATTGGTCCGAGAGCGTCGGAACGCTGGGCGTGAACGCGCTGGGCGTCGATCCGTCGGCGGGCAATCTCGAGGGTAAGGAGCTTCGCTTCGGCCAGGCGATGGACGCTTTGTACACCGCGGCGACGACGGGCACCGGCACCGGCGCGGTCATCACGATGCATGATTCGCTGACGCCGCTCGCCGGCCTGGTGCCGATGTTCAACATCCTCGCCGGCTGCATCTGGCCGGGCGGCGTCGGTGCGGGCCTCTATGGTTTTCTCGTTGTTGCGGTGATCGCGGTCTTCGTCGCTGGCCTGATGGTCGGGCGCACGCCCGAATATCTCGGCAAGAAGATCGAGACGCGGGAGATGAAGCTCGCGATGTTCGCGGTGCTGATCTATCCGCTGGTCGTGCTCGGCTTCTCGGCAACCTCGGTGTTGTTGAAGCCCGCCTTGGACAGCCTCAACAACGCGGGCCCGCACGGGTTGTCGGAAATCCTCTACGCCTACGCCTCGACCAACGCGAACAATGGTTCGGCTTTTGCGGGTCTCAACGGCAACACGCCCTGGTTCAACACGACCCTCGGCCTGGCGATGCTGTTCGGCCGCTTCGCTTATGCGATCCCCGTTCTCGCCCTCGCCGGCGGCCTCGCCGCCAAGAAGAAGGCGCCTGCTTCGGCCGGCACGTTCCCGACCACGGGACCGCTGTTCGTCGGCCTGCTGCTCGGCGTCATCGTGATCCTCTACCTGCTGCAGTACTTCCCCGCGCTCGCGCTCGGGCCGGTCGTCGAGCACTTCCTGATGCTCAGCGGCAAGGCGTTCTGACGGCAGATCTCATTCTCATTGGAGCGTTCCATGTCTACAAAGGCGAAAGCCCAAGGCCTGTTCGACCCGAAAATTTTGGGCGCAGCGGCCGTCGAGGCGTTCCGCAAGCTCGATCCGCGCGTGCTCGCACGCAATCCGGTGATTTTCGTCACCGAGGCTGTGTCCGTGGTCGTCACGGTGTTCTTCGTTCGCGACCTCATAACGAACGCAGGATCGCCGCTGTTCTCTGGCCAGATCGCGTTCTGGCTTTGGTTCACGGTGCTGTTCGCGAATTTCGCGGAAGCGGTCGCGGAAGGTCGTGGCAAGGCGCAGGCGGACACCCTGCGCAAGAGCCGCAGCGAGACGCGCGCCAAGCGCTACCTCGACCCCAAGAGCCTCAACGGCCCCTATCAAGGCGTCAACGCGCTCGATCTGCGCCTCGGCGACGTGGTGCTGGTCGAGACGGGCGAGATCATCCCCGGCGACGGCGAGATCGTCGAGGGCCTGGCCTCGGTCAACGAGTCGGCGATCACCGGCGAATCCGCGCCCGTCATCCGCGAGGCCGGCGGCGACCGCTCGGCGGTGACCGGCGGCACGACCGTGTTGTCCGATCAGATCAAGGTGCGCATCACCGCTGAAGCCGGCTCGACCTTCATCGACCGCATGATTGCGCTCGTCGAAGGCGCCGAGCGTCAGAAGACGCCCAACGAGCTGGCGCTGTCGATCCTGCTCTCCGGCCTGACGCTCATCTTCCTGATCGTCTGCGTGACGCTGTGGCCGCTCGCCTCCTATTCGGGCACGACGCTGTCGATCACGGTGCTGATCGCGCTGCTGGTCTGCCTCATCCCGACGACAATCGGCGGCCTTCTCTCGGCCATAGGCATCGCGGGCATGGATCGGCTGATCCGCTTCAACGTGATCGCGACTTCGGGCCGCGCGGTCGAAGCGGCCGGCGACGTCGACACGCTGCTGCTCGACAAGACCGGCACGATCACCTTCGGCAACCGCATGGCCGATGAATTCGTCGCCGTTGCGGGCGTGTCGGAGCGCAAGCTCGCCGAGGCGGTGCTGCTCGCCAGCCTTGCCGACGAGACGCCGGAAGGCCGCTCGATCGTCGCGCTGGCCAAGAGCCGCTATGGCCTCGAGGCGCCGGCCGATCTCGCCGACGCGACCGTCGTTCCCTTCAGCGCGCATACGCGTCTGTCGGGCGTCGATATGCCGAACCGGGTTCTGCGCAAGGGCGCGGTCGATTCGATCCTGGCGGAGGCCGGCATGACGCGCGAAAGCGCGCCGTCCGACTTCAACCAGGCGGTCGATCGCATCTCGCGCGCCGGCGGCACGCCGCTCGCCGTCTCCGACAACAAGCGCCTGCTCGGCGTCGTCTATCTCAAGGACATCGTGAAGCCGGACATCCGCCCGCGCTTCGCCGAACTGCGCGCGATGGGCATCAAGACGGTGATGGTGACGGGCGACAACCCGCTGACCGCCGCCGCCATCGCGTCGGAAGCCGGCGTCGACGACTTCCTTGCCCAAGCGACCCCGGAGGACAAGCTCGCCTATATCCGCCGCGAGCAGCAGGGTGGCCGCCTGATCGCCATGTGCGGCGACGGCACCAACGACGCGCCGGCGCTCGCCCAGGCCGACGTCGGCGTCGCGATGCAGACGGGAACGCAGGCCGCTCGCGAAGCGGGCAACATGGTCGACCTCGACTCGGATCCGACCAAGCTCATCGAGATCGTCGGCATCGGCAAGCAGTTGCTGATGACCCGCGGCTCGCTGACGACGTTCTCGATCGCCAACGACGTCGCGAAATATTTCGCGATCATCCCGGCGATCTTCGTGGGGACCTATGACAACCGGCTCGGCGTGCTGAACGTCATGGGGCTCCATTCCGACAAGTCGGCGATCCTCTCGGCGGTCATCTTCAACGCGCTCATCATCGTCGCGTTGATCCCGCTCGCGCTGAAAGGCGTCGCTTATCGCCCGGTCGGCGCAGCGGCGCTGCTGCGCCGCAACCTCGCGATCTATGGGCTCGGCGGCCTCGTCGCCCCCTTCATCGGCATCAAGATCATCGACGTCTTGGTCGCCTTCCTGCATCTGGCTTGAGGAGCATTCCATGCTGAGCCAAATTCGCCCCGCCGTTGTCCTGCTCGTGCTGTTCACGCTGCTGACGGGGCTCGTTTATCCCCTGGCGATCACCGAGGTCGCTCAATTCGCGATGCCGTATCAGGCGAACGGCAGCTTGCTCTCCGTCAAAGGGCAGGCTGTCGGATCGGCGCTGATCGGGCAAAATTTTGCGAGCGACAAATACTTCCATGGCCGCCCGTCGGCGACCCAGGCGCAGGATCCCGCTCACCCCGATGATCCCTCCAAGACGATCGACGCGCCCTACAACGCCGCCAATTCGACGGGCTCGAACCTTGGTCCGACCTCGCAGAAGCTGCTCGACCGCGTGAAGGCGGACGTCGAAGCCAAGAAGGCGGCTGGCTGGGCGACGCCGATCCCGGCGGACGCCGTGACCACGTCGGCCTCGGGCCTCGATCCGCACATCTCGCCGGAGAACGCCTTCGCGCAGATACCGGCGGTCGCCAAGGCCCGCAACCTGCCGGAGGACAAGGTGCGCGCGCTGGTCGAAGCGAATGTCGAAGGCCGCGTCTTCGGCCTCGTCGGCGAGCCGCGCGTCAACGTGCTGCGACTCAACATCGCGCTCGACGGGTTGAACGCTTCGTAGCTCTTGCCGGGGCGCCGCAATCGGCGCCCCGGCCTGTTAGACCGAATTGCCCGACGTGGATGGCCGGGGACAAGCCCGGCCATGATGGCGAGGGATACGCCCCCTACTCCAAATACTTCTCCAGCAGCTTGCCAATTTCCTTCAGCTCGCGCTTGCGTTCCGCGTCGACCGGCGGCGGCGTGAGATTGAGGTCCTTCAGCGTGTCGATGACGATCTGCGACACGATCAGGCGCGCGTTCGGTTTGTCGTCCGCGGGCACGATCCACCAGGGGGCGTCGGCCGCGCTCGTCTCGCTCAGCGCGCGCTCGTAAGCGTCGATGTAGTCTTTCCAGTATTCTCGTTCGAGCGCGTCGGCGCGCGAGAGCTTCCAGGATTTGTCGGGGGTCTCGAGCCGCCGCAGCAACCGGCGAAGCTGTTCCTCTTTGGAGACGTGGAGAAAAATTTTGACGAAGCGCGTGCGGTTGACGTGCAGGTGGCGCTCGAAGTCGCGAATCGAGCGATAGCGTTCCGCCCAAAGCGTGTGGAGATCGCCCTCCGGGTCGAACACGCCCTCCTTGCGCAGCAATTCGGGATGGACGCGGACGACGAGCACCGGCTCGTAATAGGAGCGGTTAAAGACGCCGATGATCCCGCGCTCCGGCAACTCGCGTACGCAGCGCCAGAGGAAGTCGTGCGCCAGCTCTGTGGAGGTCGGCTCCTTGAAGGAGACGACCTTGCACCCCTGTGGATTGACGCCGGACATCACATGGGAGATCGCGCCGTCCTTGCCGGCGGTGTCCATGCCTTGCAGAACGAGAAGCAGCGCATAGCCCGCGGAGCGGTACAGATTCTCCTGCAACTCGCTCAGCGTCTAGACGTGGTCGGCGAGAATATCCTTGTAGTTCGATTTGGATTTGTAGAACGGATCGACCTCGGTTGGCCGTTGGTCGAGCGACACGTCCTCGCCCTGGTCGACCCGGAAAGCGCTCACGTCGATCTGCATCGCAACGCTCCTTCTAAGCCCCCGCGCCCGTCACAGCGGGCGTTCGCCCTCCGCCGCGCGCTTGGCCATCTTGGCGAATTTCTTGACGACTCGGTCGCGCTTCAGTTTCGAAATGTAATCGATGAACAGCACCCCGTTGAGGTGGTCGATCTCATGCTGCAAGGCCGTGGCCAGCAGCCCTTCCGCGAGAATCTCCTGCCGCTTGCCGTCCCGGTCGAGAAAGCGCGCGCGCACGCTCGCCGGCCGCTCCACCTCTTCGTAGTAATCGGGGATCGAGAGGCAGCCTTCCTCGTAGACCGAGCGCTCGTCGGACGACCAGACGATCTCGGGATTGACGAAATATTGCGGTTGCGGCGGCTCGTCCTTCTTGGCGAGGTCGATCACGACGAGGCGCAGCGGCTCCGCGATCTGGATCGCGGCGAGGCCGATGCCGGGCGCGTCGTGCATCGTCTCCACCATGTCGTCCATCAGCTTACGGACGTCGTCGTCGACGCGGCCCAGCGGCGCGCTGACCAGACGCAGCTTCGGGTCGGGCAGGATGATGATAGGGCGCAAAGCCATGGCGTTCGTTTCAGTTCTCCGGTTTCCTCCTGGTCTGATAGTCGCGCGGGGCGGCGCGGTCAAACATGTTCTTCTTTCGTTCGCTTTTTGGAGCCGAATCGCTTAGGCTCGCGCCATGAACCAAATCCTGTTCGTGCTCGACGGCTTCCCCGTCACGTTCGGCGAGGCGCTCCAAGGGGCGCTCGGCGCGATTGCGCTGCTGTTGCTGGCGGTTGTGGTGGCGCTCGCCAGAGCCGGCGCCGGCCGTCGGCGGCAGGCCTGGGAAGCGGAGGAGCGCCAGGGCGAGCTCGAGGCGCGCATCGCCGCTCTCGTCCAATCCAACGCCGAACTCAGCGGCCGGTTCGCTTCGATGAGCGATTGGTTCGGCTCCCGCCAGGCGGAGCTCGCGCGGGTGATGGCCGAGCGCCTCGACAACGTCGGCGCGCGGCTCGGCGCCGGGCTCGAATCCCATGCGCAAACAACGGGCGCCAACCTCAACAAGCTCAACGAGCGGCTCGCCGTGATCGACGCCGCGCAGGCGCGCATGGCCGGCATCGGCGACGAGGTCGTCTCGCTGAAAGACATCCTCGCCAACAAACAGACGCGCGGCGCCTTCGGCCAGGGGCGGATGGAGGCGATCGTGCGCGACGGCCTGCCGTCCGGCGCCTACGAGTTCCAGTACACGCTTTCCAACAAGGTGCGGCCCGATTGCGTGATCCGCCTGCCAGGGGACAGCCGGTTGCTGGCGGTCGACGCCAAATTTCCGCTCGAGGCGTTCACGCTGTTCAACGAGGCGCGCAGCGAGGAGGCGCGCAAAGCGGCGATGAGCCGCGTGCGCGCCGACGTCGGCAAGCACGTGAAAGACATCGCGGACCGCTATCTCCTGCCGGGCGAGACGCAGGACATCGCGCTGATGTTCGTTCCCTCGGAATCGATCTACTCCGACCTCGTCGAACATTTCGACGACGTCGTGCAGAAGGCCCATCGCGGACGCGTCGTCATCGTCTCCCCCTCGCTGATGATGATGGCGATCCAGGTGACGCAGGCGATCCTGCGCGACCAGCGGATGCGCGACCAGGCGCATGTGATCCATGGCGAGGTCGGCAAGCTGCTCAACGACGTTCGTTTGCTCGCGGAGCGGACGACGAAGCTCGAAACCCACTTCCGGCAGGCGCAGGACGACGTCGGCCAGATCGCGACCTCCGCCGAGAAGATCACGCGCCGCGCGGCGCGCATCGACGCGATGGAATTTAGCGAGGAAGCCGCCGCCAGGACGAGCCCGAACCTGCGGCTCGCGAAGAGCGCGGAATAGGGGACTAGCAGAATCCCGAAGGCGAGAGTCCAGGCAGCGGCCGGTGCCTGGACTTCTCATTACCAAGCGCTTGCGCCGCCAGCTTCTGGATGCCCGGTGGCGAAAATAGCGGAAGATCGAGCCCACCAACCGCAAGAGAGTTCTAGTTTTATTCACGTGAGGCGATGCTACCACTTCGCGTTGAGCCAGCGCGTTTGACGATCCACTAAATCTTCGTGAGGCATGAATTCCGCGACACTCGGTAGGCGAACCTATCGACTCCGGCGGATTGGTTAGAATGCAGGATCGGATCGGGAAACGGCGACGGTCGCCTTCCGGAGCGGCTGATGTCGCCGCCAAAGTTCTTTGGCTCAGCGAGGCGCGGCTTCTTAGAGCGAGTTGCGTTTTGCTCGAACCCATGCCGTCATTGCGAGCGTAAGCGAAGATTCCATGGGAGGTGGATAGCGGCCGGCGTTGTTGCCAGACTGAAGGTTGCGAACCCACTCACTCTGGAGGCGACCGATGTCACTTGACGCTCGCGAACAACCCGCCGCTATCCGCACGCAGTTTGGCGCCATTTTCGTTTCCTTGGAACTGAGCCGATCCTGCTGGTTGATCACTTCGCTTTCGCCGGGCGGCGGGGAGAAGATGTCGAGGCATGGCGTGCCGGCGGGAGACGTCGCGGGGTTGCTGGCGCGGTTCGCCGCCCTCCAGGGCAAGGCGCTGGCGCGGACGGGAACCAACTATCCGCTCATCGCCATTCACGAAGCGGGGCTGGACGGGTTCTGGCTCGACCGGGTGCTGCGGCGGGAGGGGATCGAGAGCCACGTCGTCGACGCGGCCTCGATCGCGGTTTCGCGCCGGCGGCGGCGGGCCAAGACGGACAAGATCGACGGCGAGGCGTTGGTGCGCGCGCTGCTGGCCTTCAAGCGCGGCGAGCCGCGGGTCTGCGCGATGGTGCGCGCGCCGACGCCCGACGAGGAGGACCGGGCGACGAATTTGCCGCGAGCGCCAGGCGCTGGTCGCCGAGCGGGTGCGGCACGTCAATCGGATCAAGGGGCTGCTGTTTTCCCAAGGGATCGGCGACTATGAACCGTTGCGGCGCGACCGCCGCCGAGCGCTCGCGGCGCTTCGCGGCGGCGACGGGCGCCCGCTTGGGCTGAATTTGAAAGCGCAAATCGAACGCGAGCTGGATCGGCTCGAATTGCTGCTCGATCAAATCGGAGCGGTCGAAGCCGCGCGCGACGCGATCGATGAGCGCGGCGGTCGAGACCGAAGCGGCGCCCTTGGCGGCGCCCTCGCCCGCCCGGATGCTGCTGCGCCTGAAGGGCGTCGGCCCGCAATTCGCCGCCATTCTGTGGACGGAGGGGCTCTGCCGCTCGTTCTCCAACCGCCGTCAGATCGCCGCCTATGCGGGCTTGGCGCCGACGCCTTGGCGGAGCGGGACGATCGATTGCGAACAGGGCGTGTCGAAGGCCGGCAACCCACGCCTGCGCACGACGATGATCCAAGTGGCCTGGCTGTGGTTGCGCCATCAGCCGCAATCGGCCCTGGCGCGCTGGTTCCACCAGCGGCTCTCAGGCGCCGGAAAAGGCAAACGCAAGACGACGATCGTCGCGCTCGCCCGCAAACTGCTCGTCGCGCTGTGGAAGTTCGCCAGCGCCGGCGTCATCATTGAGGGAGCCGTCATGAAAGACGCCGCCGCGATCGGCTGACGAGCCTCTCTGACGACAGTTTCCCCCCAATCCGCCGAGGCGCGATCCGTCTCGGTCGATCCGGGCGGGCGGACCGATGGATTGCCGGGCTTCAAAAGCCGCAGCGAAGAATGGTCCCGCCCTCTCGAGCCCTCGCCGCCGAAAGCGGAATCAGGGTGCGCCGCTCAAACGCGACGACCGAATGTGAGTTTGTTCTGGCCTTCACGACCAGATCACGCAAACGGGCTCGGACCAGGATCGCCAATCGCGCGCCAAAGGACGCAATCGCCGCTGGAAAATATCTCCTTGACGAAGACATTCCCCATGTGAGCAATCCAGCAGCGCCAGGCGGAACGATGGATTGCTTCGTCGCTGCGCTCCTCGCAATGACGGTTCGACCGAATTGCCATTCGCGCTAGCGGACGCTGCGCCGAGTTCGACGTGCGAACGCCTTCCGGTCGCCACTGCGAAGGCCGCTTTCCGCGGACATAGCAGCCTCCTCACTGCGCCGTGCGTCTGAGCCACGGCCGCGTTCCCGCGGGCGCTTCGCCGGCTGCGGCGACGCTCGGCTGATAGTGCAGGGGCGTGGTGAACAGGCGCCCTTCGCGCAGCGCGCGCAAGGTCGGCTCGTCCGTCACCTCGAACGATGTGAAACCGCAGCGCAGCATCAGCGGGATTTCATCGAGCAGCACTTCGCCGATCGCGCGCAACTCGCCTTTAAAGCCGTGGCGTTCGCGCAGCAGCTCGGCGTAGGAGAAGGCGCGGCCGTCGCCGAATTTGGCGAAGCTCAACGCTACGAGCGGGCGCTTGGCCGCTTCGGGCAGTTGCGCAAGCGTGTCCTTGCCCGCCGCGATCGCAACGCCGACCGGATCGGCGCGTTTGGCGAGCGCCTCCGTCTCGGCGCTCCAGCGCGCGAAGGAGACGATGATCGCGCCCGTCGCGGGGACCGGCGCCGCGTCGTCGACAGACGTCCAGATGTCCTCGGCGAATCCGCCGTCACGCCACAGAGCCATCAAATATCCTGTCCTGCCGACAGCGGCTCCGTGTGGATGCCGCATTCGGTCTTGCCGCGACCGCGCCAGCGTCCAGCCCGCACGTCTTCGCCGGGCTTGACCGCGCTGGTGCAGGGCAGGCAGCCAATCGAGGGATAGCCCTTAGCGACCAGCGGATGCGGCGGCAAGTCGGCCTCGCGGATGTAGGTGAGAAGATCGGTCGCGCTCCAGCCGACCAGCGGGTTGACCTTGACGCGCTCGCCCTCCGCCTCGAACAGCGGAATGCGCGCGCGCGTCGTGCTCTGAAACCCCTTGCGACCGGTGATCCAGGCCTCATAGCCCTCCAAGGCGGTCGCCAACGGCTGCACCTTGCGGATCTCGCAGCAGCGGTCCGGGTCGCTCGCGAAGAGGAACTTCTCCGGATCCTCGGCGGCGAGCGTCGCCGGATCGGGATCGGCGACGATCACGTTTTCGAGCCCGAGGCGCGCGACGAGCGCGTCCCGGTACGCGAGCGTCTCGGGAAAGTGCTGGCCGGTGTCGACGAAGACCACCGGCGTTCGCTTGTCGACGCCAGCGACCATGTGCAGCAGCACCGCGGAATCGGCGCCGAAGCTCGACACCAGCGCGATGCGGCCGGGAAACAGATCCTCGATGGCGAGCCGCAGCAGCGAACTGGCCTTGACGCGTGCGAACTTGCCCTCGAGACGCGATGCCGCGACGGCGTCGCCGAACAGCTTGACGTCGTGCGCGCTCATCAGATGTCCGCTCCCGCGCTGCGCTCGTAGAGGGCTTCCTTGAACGGCGCCATGCCGAGACGCCGATAGGCGGTGAGGAAGTCCTCGTGCGGCCCCTCGCGCTTGGCCATGTAGGTCTCTACGACCGTCTCGACCGCGTCGACGATGGTCTCGGAGCTGAAGCCCGGCCCGACGATCTGGCCGATCGAGGCGCTCTCGCTGCCGGAGCCGCCGAGCGTGACCTGATAGGTTTCTTCCCCAGCGCGCTCGAGGCCGAGGATGCCGATGTGGCCGACGTGATGGTGGCCGCAGGCGTTGATGCAGCCCGAGATCTTGATCTTCATGGGGCCAATCGCGCGCGCTCGGGCGCCGTCGCCGAAACGCTCGGAGAGGCGCTGGGCGATCGGGATTGAGCGCGCCGTCGCCAGCGCGCAATAGTCGAGACCGGGGCAGGCGATGATGTCGCTGATCAGCCCGGCGTTCGGCGTCGCGAGGCCCACCGAGGCGAGCCGGTCGTACACCGCGGTGAGGTCGTCGAGCGCGACATGCGGCAGGATCAGGTTCTGCTCGTGCGAGACGCGCAGTTCGTCCTGCGAGTAGTCCTCAGCGAGGTCGGCGACCGCATCCATCTGATCGGCGCTCGCATCGCCCGGAACGCCGCCGATCGGCTTGAGCGAGACGGTGACGATGGCGTAGCCCGGGGTGCGGTGCGGCGTGACGTTGGACTCGAAGAACTTCGAGAATTGCGCATCCTTGGCGCGCCGGCGCTCGACCCGCTCGTTCGCCGGCTTCTTGGGTTCGAGCGCGGGGGGCGCGAAATAGGCGTTGATGCGCTCGATCTCCTCGGCCGGCAGCGTCAGGCCGGTGCGGTCATGCGCGGCGAATTCGGCCTCGATGGCCTCGCGCAGCCCCTCGAGTCCCTTCTCGTGCAGCAGGATCTTGATGCGCGCCTTGTACTTGTTGTCGCGGCGGCCCTCGAGATTGTAGACGCGCAGGATCGCGTCGGAATAGGCGAGCAGATCGGCCTCGGGCAGGAATTCGCGCACCTTGTGGCCGAGCAGTGGCGTGCGGCCGAGGCCGCCGCCGACATAGACGGTGAAGCCGAGTTCGCCCTTTTCGTTGCGAACCATTTGCAGTCCGATGTCGTGCGCCTGGATCACTGCGCGGTCATGCGCGGCGCCATTGACGGCGATCTTGAACTTGCGCGGCAAGAAGGTGAATTCCGGATGCAACGACGACCACTGGCGCAGGATTTCCGCGTAGGGACGGGGATCGGCGACCTCGTCGGCCGCCACGCCGGAGTAATGGTCGGCTGTGACGTTGCGGATGCAATTGCCCGACGTCTGGATCGCGTGCATGTCGACGGTCGCCAACTCGGCGAGAATGTCGGGCGTATCCTTCAGCGCCGGCCAGTTGAACTGCAGGTTCTGGCGCGTCGTGAAGTGACCGTAGCCGCGGTCGTACTTGCGCGCGATCTCCGCAAGCTTGCGCATCTGCCGGGAGTTGAGGGTGCCGTAGGGCACGGCGATGCGCAGCATATAGGCGTGCAGTTGCAGATAGAGGCCGTTCATCAGCCGATGCGGCCGGAACTGCTCTTCCGTCAGTTCGCCGGAGAGGCGACGCGCGACCTGGTCGCGGAATTGGGCGACGCGGTTCGAAACGAAGGCGGCGTCGAATTCGTCATAGCGATACATGGGAACTCTCCGTAGGCGCGTGCAGGACGGCGACCGGAGCCTGCCCGTGCGCCTGCTTGCCGAGGTCGCGACGTATGGTAGGCCCGGCGGCGCGGATCGCTTCGCGCAACGCCTTGGGCGCGTAATGCCCGTTCCGCAACGCGACCTCGATGGCGTAGGGGTCAACGATCAAGGTGCGCGCGACCGCCTCGCCCGCCTGGGCAAGCGCGGCTTTGACCGCCGCCGCATCCTCATAGACCGCCGCGCTCGCAAAGTCCTCGGCCCAGCCGCCGATGGCGTCCTGGAACACGACGACGCCGTCGGCGAGCCGATTGGCGGTGACGATCTGGCTCAAGTGATTTCCTTTTTTGGCTCGAAACGCGTCAGCGAGGCGCCTAATTCCACTGCGCAGCGATGACAAATAGTGCCGAGATTTGAAGCTGATAGCATATTGTACGGGTTTTATCTAGAGGATTTTATTTCATCCATATAAATACTGTTATTAGCGGTGTGCGGCCGCAGCCCGCTTATCGCGGCGAGAGGGCCGATGCGCAATGGCGCTACACGACCTCGTTACAGGAAGCTTTGCGGATCGACGTCGATGGCGACGCGCACGCCGCCGCGCGCCGACGGGGCGGCGGCGAGGAGCGCGCGCAGGAAGCCCTGCATGTCGACGCCGCGCGGGGCCTTGACGGCGAGGCGGAAGCGATGGCGCCCACGCAGCACCGCGATCGGCGCCTCGGCGGGGCCGAGCAGGACGATCTCGTCGCTTCCCGCGGCGCCGCCGACCGGTGCGAGCCGCCAGCCTTTGCCAGGGCCGAGGCCGTAAGCGGTGCGCGCCAGCGCCCGGGCGTGCGCCTCGGCGGCGCCTCGGTCCTCGCCGGAGACGATGATCGCGGCGAGACGGCCGAAGGGCGGCAGGCCGCCGCGGCGCCGCTGCGCGGTCTCCTCGGCGTAGAAGCGCTCGACGTCGCCGGAAAGCAGCGCCGCGATGACGGGGTGATCGGGCTGCCACGTCTGCAGCATCGCGCGGCCCGGCTTTTCGCCGCGGCCTGCCCGCCCGGTCGCCTGCCGCAAGAGCTGGAAAGTGCGCTCGGCGGCGCGCGGATCGCCGTTGGCGAGGCCGACGTCGGCGTCGACGACGCCGACCAGCGTCAGCAGCGGAAAGTTGTGGCCCTTGGCGACGAGCTGCGTGCCGACGATCACGTCGTATTCGCCGCGCGCCGCTGCATCGAGCTGGCTGCGCAGCCGCTCGAGGCCGCCGGGAAAATCGGAGGAGAGCACGAGCGTTCGCGCATCTGGAAACAGCGCTTCGATCTCTTCGGCGAGCCGCTCGACGCCGGGGCCGCAGGCCGTCAGGCTGTCCGCCTCCTGGCATTCCGGGCAAATGTCCGGGCGCTTCTCGACATGGCCGCAATGGTGGCAGACGAGCGCCTTGCGGAAGCGGTGTTCGACGAGCCAAGCGGCGCAGTTCGGGCATTGGAAGCGATGGCCGCAGGCGCGGCACAAAGTCAGCGGCGCATAGCCGCGCCGATTGAGAAACAGCAGCGATTGTTCGCCATTGGCGAGCCCTGCTTCGATCCCGGCGACGAGCCGCGGCGCGATCCAGCGCCCGCGCGGCGGCCCTTCGCGCCTGAGATCGATCGCGCTGATGTCGGGCAGCGTGCGCTCGCCGAAGCGCGAGGCGAGCCGCAGCCACGCGTAGCGGCTTTGCTCGGCGTTGACGCGCGTTTCGAGCGAGGGCGTCGCCGAGGCGAGAACGATCGCCGCGCTTTCGAGCCGCGCGCGCACCACCGCCATGTCGCGCGCGTGATAGACGACGCCGTCCTCTTGCTTGTAGGCGCCCTCGTGCTCCTCGTCGACGACGATGAGGCCGAGGTCCGCGAAAGGCAGGAACAGCGCCGAGCGCGCCCCGACGACGACGCGCGCCTCCCCGCTCGCCACCGCGCCCCACAGCCGTTCGCGCTGGCGCGGCGTGATCGCCGAATGCCATTCGGCCGGCCGCGCGCCGAAGCGGGCCGCGAAGCGATCGAGGAATTGCGACGTCAACGCGATCTCGGGCAGCAGGACGAGCGACTGGCGGCCGGCGCGCAGGGCGCTCGCGATCGCCTCGAAATAGACCTCCGTCTTGCCCGAACCGGTGACGCCTTCGAGCAGCACCGTGGTGAAGGCGCGCGTTTCGACCGCGCGCGACAGCGCCTCCGCGGCGACGTGCTGGTCGGGCTCGAGCGCGCGGGCGGCGAAATCGGCGTCGAGCGGCGCCGCTCGTCTCGGGCGGCACCGCGACGACTTCGAGGGCGCCGTCATCGACCAGTCCGTCGATGACCCCGGGGCTGCAGCCCGCCTTGGCGGCGAGTTCGCTCTTGCCCAGCGCCGGCCCTTCGGCGAGCGCGGCGAGAACGCGGCTACGCGCCGGGGTGAGGCGGAGCGGCGGCTTGTCGGTCTTGCGATAGGCGAGGCGCGGCGCCGGCGGCGCCATGGCTTCCGGCGCCCGGGCGGCCATGCGCAGCACCATGCCGCGCGGCGCCAGCGTCCAGCGGGAGACCCAGTCGATGAAGTCGCGCAAAGGCTTGCGCAGGGGCGGCCAGGGCAGCGGTTCGGCGACGGCCTTGAGATTGTCGCCGCCGGTCTCGCGCATCGACCAGACGACGCCGATCGCTCGGCGCGTTCCGAGCGGCACGGCGACGAATTGTCCGGGGGTCAGCCCCAGGGAAGCGGGCGCGCGATAGCTGTAAGCGGTGTCGACCGCGACCGGAGCGAGCACGTCGACGACGACGCTTCGTTTAATATCGGTCGCGTCGTCGCCGAAGAGACTGGTCATCGCGACGCGATTATCACGCGCCGCGAAACGAGGGTAGGGCGGATTAGGCCTTCGGCTTCGCGGCCGTCTTGGCCGAGGAGGTGTCGACGCGCTCGGCGATGCGGGCCGACTTGCCGCGACGGTCGCGCAGGTAATAGAGCTTGGCGCGACGCACCTTGCCGCGGCGCACGACCTTGATCGAGTCGATCATCGGCGAATAGATCGGGAAGACGCGCTCGACGCCCTCGCCGTAGGAAATCTTGCGGACCGTGAAGCTCTCCTGGAGACCGCCGCCGTTGCGCGCGATGCAGACGCCTTCATAGGCCTGAACGCGGGTGCGCTCGCCTTCGCTCACCTTCACGTTGACGACGACCGTGTCGCCGGGAGCGAATTCGGGGATTTTGCGGTTGGCGGCCAGCTTGGCGGCCTGTTCGGCCTCGAGCGTCTGGATGATGTTCACTATTCTAACTCCTGCCGTGACGCTGAACCCGCTTGGCGGGCGCAGCGAGCGCTTCGGCGCGCTGTTTTCAGTTGAGGCGCGCCTCATACCGCAACGACGTCCACCTGTCGAGCGCAGGAAGTTGGTTTTGCCGTTGGCGCGACTCCCGCTATTTCCTTAACGGTAGCATTTCCAGGACGACCATGACGATCTTCGCTTTCACCGCCCGGGCGATCCGCCGCTTCGGGCGCCTCGCAGTCCTCGCCCTCGCGGTGAGCGCCGTGCCCGCTCATGGGGAGCCGGCGCCGCCTGCCGCGGCAGGCTCGACCGATCCGCTGACGCTCCCCGTCGCGCTTCCCGACATCGTCGAGGGCTCGCCGGCTGCGAAGGTCACGATCGTCGAATATGCCTCGGTGACGTGCAGTCATTGCGCGGCCTTCCATGAGGAGACGTGGCCTTCTCTCAAGAAACGCTACCTCGACACCGGCAAGGTCAAGTTCATCCTGCGCGAATTCCCGCTCGATCCTTTGTCTGCCGCAGGCTTCATGCTTGCGCGTTGCGCAGGACCCGACAAGCGCGACGGGCTGATCGATGTGTTGTTCGAGCAACAGAAGAACTGGGCTTTCGTTCCCAAGGCGGGCGAGCAGCTTCTCGCGCTTGTCAAACAGGAGGGGATGTCGCAGACAGACATCGAGACTTGCCTGCGGAACCAGAATCTCTTCGATTTGCTCAACAAGAGCCGTAATTTGGCGGCCACGCGGCTCGACATCGACGCGACGCCGACGTTTTTCGTCAACGGGCTGAAGATGACGGGCGACCTGTCGATCGACGAATTCGACAAAGTGCTGACGCCGCTGTTGAAATAGCCGTTCCGCACAGGTTTCTCGGGCTCGGGCCTTGATTGCGCGGCGGCTTTATGGCCGCCTCGGACCTCGATCCAACGGCCAAGCGCCGGGATTTGCGCCGCAGCGCGGTGCGCCGGCCGGCGGCCGAAAATGCGAAAGGGCGAAGCCCAATGAGATTCGAGCGGCTGCGCCTGGCCGGCTTCAAGAGCTTCTGCGACCCGACCGATTTCAAGATCGAAGCGGGCCTGACCGGCGTGGTTGGTCCCAACGGCTGCGGCAAGTCCAATCTCGTCGAAGCCATGCGCTGGGTGATGGGCGAGAATTCCTATAAGAACATGCGCGCGTCCGGCATGGACGACGTCATCTTTTCCGGCTCCGGCAAGCGGCCCTCGCGCAACATCGCCGAGGTCGGCTTGGTGCTCGACAATTCGGATCGCCGCGCGCCAGCCGCCTTCAACGACGCCGAGACGCTCGAAGTCACTCGCCGGATCGAGCGCGAATCCGGCTCGACCTATCGCGTCAACGGGCGGGAGGTGCGCGCGCGCGACGTGCAATTGCTGTTCGCCGACGCTTCGACCGGCGCGCGCTCCCCCGCGATGGTGCGGCAGGGCCAGATCGGCGAGATCATCGGGGCGAAGCCCCAGGCGCGCCGCCTCATCCTGGAAGAGGCGGCCGGCATTTCCGGCCTCCATTCGCGACGTCACGAGGCGGAGCTGCGGCTGAAAGGGGCGGAGGAAAATCTCACCCGGCTCGAAGACGTCCTCAAACAGATCGACGCGCAGGTCGAGAGCCTCAAGAAGCAGGCGCGCCAGTCGACGCGCTATCGCTCGCTCGCCCAGGATATCCGCCGCAACGAAGCGCTCTCCCGCCTCATCGCCTGGCGCGAGCAGGAGGCTCAGTTCCTTCGCGCGCAGAACAAGCTCGAGGCCGACGTGCGCGAGGTCGCCGAGCGCACGCGCGCCCAGGGCGAAGCCGCCCGCCTGCAGGCGATCGCCGCCGCCGCGCTGCCGCCGCTGCGTGACGAAGAGGCCCGCGTCGGCGCCGCGCTGCACCGCCTCGCGCTCGCTCGCGATGCGCTCACCGCCGAGGAAAAGCGGGCCAAGGAGCGCTTCGCCGAACTCGAGCGCCGCATCGCCCAACTCGCTCAGGACGCGCAGCGCGAGGAGGCGCTGATCGTCGACGCCGCGCAGGTGATGGCGCGCCTCGCGGCCGAGGACGACACCCTCGCTGCCGACGCGGGCCGCTCGGAGGACGTGAAATTCGAAGCCGAGGAGCGCAGGGCCCGGCTCGAATCGGAGCTCGCCGTTGCCGAGGCGGGGCTCGTCGAGACGCAGGCCGCGGCGTCCGACCTCAACGCCCGCCGCAACGCCCTTGTCGCCGGCCTCGCCGAGGAAGGCCGCCGGCTCGCCCGCTTCGAGAGCGAATGCGCCACGATCGAGCGCGAGCGCGCCGCCTTGCAGGAGGCTGGCGCGGACGAGGCGGCGTTCTATGCGGAGACCGAGGCCGTCGAGGCGCTCGCCGAATCGCTGGAAGGGGCCGAGGGCGAGGCGCTCGCCGCCGAGGAGGCGCACGCCGAGGCGCGCGAGGCGGAGGCGGCGCTACGCGGTCCGCTGGCCGAGGCCGAGCGCAAGGCGCAGCGGCTCGACACCGAGGCGCGCACGCTGACCAAGCTGCTCGGCTCGGGCTCGTCAGGGCCTTGGCCGCCGGTGGTCGACGCCGTCAATGTGGCGCGCGGCTTTGAGGCGGCGCTCGGCGCCGCGCTCGGCGACGATCTCGAAGCTTCGACAGACACCGCCGCGCCGACCCATTGGTCGCTCGTCGCGAGCGAGGGCGATCCCGAACTGCCCGAGGGCGTCGAAGCGCTGGCTTCGCTCGTCGAGGCGCCGCCGGCGCTGGCCCGTCGCCTTGCCCAGATCGGCGTCGTTCCGCGCGAGGACGGGCCGCGTCTCGCCGCTTTGCTGCGGCCGGGGCAGCGCCTCGTCTCGCGCGAAGGCGATCTCTGGCGCTGGGACGGCTTTGTCTCCACCGCCGATGCGCCGACGCCGGCGGCAACCCGCCTTGTCGAGCGCAATCGGCTGGTCGATCTCTCGCGCGAAGCCGAAGCGGCGCGTCAGGCGGTCGAGGTCGCGCGGGCCGAGGCGGCGCGAGCGCAAGCCCTGCTGCGCGAGGCGGCGCAGGCCGAGACGACGGCGCGCCAGCGCGCCAGGGCCGCGAGAGCCGCGCTCGACGCCGGCCGCGACAAGCTCGCGGCGACCGAGCGGCGCCGCGCGCAGATGCTTTCCAGGATCGCCGCGCTCGATGACGCGCTGGCTCGCGCCCGCTCGGCGCGCGACGAGGCGGCCGAGCGCAAGGCGCGCTCGGAGGCGGCGTTGCAGGCGCTCGCGCCGAGCGACGAGCTGGCGCTGTCCCTCGAGCGCGCCCGTTCGCTCGCCGCCCAGCAGCGCGCCGAATTCGCCGAGGCGCGCGCGGCGGCGCAGGCCTTGACGCGCGACGCCGAAGCGCGCGAAGCGCGGCGGCGCGCCATCGCGGCCGAGCAGCACTCCTGGGCCGAGCGCCGCGCCAAGGCCGAGGCGCATATCGAGGAGGTCGCCGAGCGCCGCTTCGCCGCCGAGAGCGAGCTCGAAACTCTGGCCGACGCGCCGGACACATTTCTCCAGCAGCGCCGCGAATTGATGTCGAAGCTTGAAGAGGCGGAGGCGCAGCGCAAGGCGGCGAGCGACGCGCGGGCCGCCGCCGAGACGGCGCTCGCGGAGGCCGACAAGGCGGCGCGGGCGGCGCTCGAGGCGATGGGCGCGGCGCGGGAGTCGCGCGCCGCCTCCGAGGAGCGCGTCGAAGGCGCCCGCCAGGGGCGCGAGGCGCTGCTCCGCGCCATCGCCGCCGATCTCGACGTCGAGCCGGCCGGCTTGCCCGCGCTGGCGGGTCTTTCCGCCGGCGCGGAACTGCCGGACGCCGGCCTCGTCGAGCGTAGGCTCGAGAGCCTCAAGCAGGAACGCGAGCGTCTCGGCGCCGTCAACCTGCGCGCCGACGAGGAACTCACCGAGGTCTCGGGCAGCCGCGAGCGTCTGGTCGCCGAGCGGGACGATCTGACCGAGGCGATCAAGCGCCTGCGGCAGGCGATCAGCAACCTCAATCAGGAGGGACGCGAGCGGCTGCTCGGCGCCTTCGACGTCGTCAACAAGCATTTCGGCGAATTGTTCGCGACCCTGTTCGAGGGCGGCACGGCCGAGTTGCAGCTCATCGAATCCGACGATCCCTTGCAGGCCGGGCTCGAACTGCTCGCCCGCCCGCCGGGCAAGAAGCCGCAGACGCTGACGCTGCTCTCCGGCGGCGAGCAGGCTCTAACCGCAATGGCGCTGATCTTCGCGGTGTTCCTCACCAACCCGGCGCCGATCTGCGTGCTCGACGAGGTGGACGCACCGCTCGACGACTACAACGTCGAGCGCTTCTGCGACCTGCTCGAGGAAATGCGCAAGCGCTCCGACACCCGCTTCGTCACCATCACCCACAATCCGATCACCATGGCGCGCATGGACCGCCTGTTTGGCGTGACGATGGCCGAACGCGGCGTCAGCCAGATCGTTTCCGTCGATCTGGCGACAGCGGAGCGGTTCTTGGAGGCGAGCTGAACCCCTTCTCCCGCAAAGGGAGAAGGGAGCGCAAACTCACTACTCCGGAGCTTCCGTGCCAGTGGAATCCACGGAAACCGAGTAATGGAGAAGGGAGCAGTTTGGGCCTGGGCCGGAGTAATCGGACGCCCAGCTAAAGACCCTGGATTCGGTGTAAGGCGGGAGCGTCACGACCGTCGTATTCGGCAGCGGGTTGCCGTCAGGATCATAGTTCGCGGGATAAATATTGAACACCGCATTTACCGGGTAGTCGTGGTAATTTTCAGCAACGCACACTGTCTGGTTGCTGCCATAATAGTTATTTTCAAGGTTCCACGAGATGTCGTTGACCTCACTGGCGAAGCTTGGCCCAACCCCGGCTCCGGCGACCAAGAGAGCCGCCAACGAAATGGCCTTTGGGAAACGCTTCATCAGAGCCTCCTTGCATGCCCCCGACCCCCTCGCTGATCAACGGCGTCGGCATGCATTTCGTTCCCTCGGTCGGCAAAAGGGTCGCCAGCGGAGGACTCTTGTTGGCGCACGAACTGCGCCGCGCCGGGCGAATAGAGGCTGCCATTCCCGCGCCCAAGTCGCCTCCCACGCCCAAGTCGACGCTGCGGCGGAGAGGGGCTGGGGCGAGGGCGTGCGTCAACCCGTCGTGTCAAATTTCGTCAAGATTCGTCCAGCGCCGTCAAGCCGCGGGCTTGACAAGGGCGCGAACTATCCAGCGATATCAACGTCATCCGCCCCGTCAAGCCCGCTTTCGCGGCTTGTCGAGGGCGCGCGGCCGTCCGCCCCGACGGTTCCCGCCTCGCGGGCCCGCCGCATCCGCTCGGCCATCGTGTTGAGCTTCACCAGCAGCCGCTCGCGCGCGTTTTCGTCATAAGGCTCGCTCGCGCCCTCGACGGCGCTGTATTTGTCGAGCCGGTCGAGCACGCGCAGCAGCCGGTCGATGGCGGCAAGATCGCCGTCGGCGACGGCGCCCGCGGCGAGCCGAAGCGCCGGCTCCAGCCGCGCGATCTGCACCCTGGCATGGTCGAGCTTCGTCCCCGCCGTCTCTTCGCCCAGCGCCTGCGTCACGATCTGGCGCACCCGCTCGCGCGAGAGGCCTTCCTCGCGGCCGATCGCGGCATAGGACCAGCCGGCTTGAACTTGGCTCAGGATGCGGAGGCGACGAAGGTCGCGCTCGCGCGCAGGGCGCGTGGGGGAGGGGAGCGAGGGCATGGTTGGGGTGCTTGGGTGGTGTGGAGAAAAGAGAAGACAATGATAACACCGATTCTGATTATCAGAAAGAGATTGATGCGCGAGGGGTGCCGCGCATGGTAAATCATCGATCGAAGGGGCTAGGAAGCTGCGTGTGCGACTGCGAATTTGCACTGGCGGGGCTTCCCTAAGTGACAACGATGCTCCAGTGTTTTGTCGGAGGGGGAGCGAATGCCGAACGAAATTCTTGCGCCAAAAGTGGCGATCCAGCAGAGTTGTATTTGCGACTATTGTCGTCGGTGTCGCAATCAATGCTATCTCGCACTTTTTCGGTCCCTGACCCAACGATGCGCGCCGCCCAACGGTGCGTTTGGCTTGCGTTAACCACCGACCCTCCGCCCCAAAACCTCTTCCGGCAACCGGCGCGCTTCACTGGCGCGTTCCGCTTCCGAACCGTCTTTGCGAGCAGGGCGAAGCAATCCAATCCAGCGATCGAGGTCTAGCCAGTTAGTCGCGAGTTCGTTCCATAGGCGCCTCACTCGGCTGACGCCTCGCTCTCTGGATCGCGCGCTTTGTTAAGAAGAAACAGCGCGATAGGGAGAAGGAGCTGTCCGCGCCTAAGGCTCGACCCGTTTCATTCAGCGAGATCGCCTTAAAGCGATCCCAACTCGCGATGACGACGGTCCGGTTCAACCTAAAGACAGCGTGTTCTAGCCTCTGCTGCGAATCGGCCTCGCTCAGCCGTTCCAGGCATGCGCTTGGAGCGGCGCCTCCAACGGAGGGTTGGTGACGTTGCCGGTGTAGTTTGTGATCGTCGAGGCCGCGATCACTGCGATGACTTCGAGCAAATGATCCTTGCCGAAGCCGGCGGCGAGAAAACGCTCGCGGCCCTCATCGTCGATCCGCCCACGCTTTTCGATCAACGTCCTCGCCAGCGTCGAGAGCGCGCCGAGCTTGCTGTCTTTCGGCGAGCGGCCGGCGCGGATCGCTTCGACTTCGGCCGGCTCCAATCCCTCCTTCAGCGCGAGCGCGGTATGGAACGCGACAGCCCAGGCGCAGGCGTTCGTCACCGCGTTGGTGAGCAGCAGGGTCTGGATCTGAGCCTCGGTGAAGCTGCCGCCGTGGACCCGGCCGAACAGGCCGACGAGGCTGTTGATCAGCACCGGCGATGTCGCCATGGCGCCGGCGATGTTGGGAATGATCCCGAACGCCGCGTGCAGGTCGCGCAACGCGGGCTTCGAAGCTTCCGGCGCGGAGTCGATCGTGTAGACTGGAAACTGTTCCATTTGATTTGCCTTTCGAGCGGGTTGAACAAGCTCGACGCGGCGCCCTGCCTGTCGCCGCCCCTGCCGCGGCGCGGCGTAACTGCGACAACGGCGGGAAAGCGATACATGCTCGGCGCGTCTGACCAAACCCATTTAGGCCGGCGCGGCGATGCGCGGTTGCCAAAGACCCCACCTTCCGCGCCACCTGTCAGCTCGTTCGCTACATGCTGAAGCGAGCGCGATAGTCCTGCGGGCTCGTCGATAGCAGGCGCAGGAAGCTGCGCCGCATCGTCTCTTCCGTTCCAAAGCCGCATTGCCGCGCGATGCGTTTGATGGGGACCTTGGTGTCCGAGAGAAGCCGGCGCGCCGCCTCCACCCGCAGCCGGTCCACCGCGCGCGCTGGCGTCAGCCCGGTCGCCTCGAGGTAGCGCCGGCTGAAGCTGCGCTCGCTCATTCCCGCCTGGGAGGCAAGGACCGAAAGCGATAGATCGCGGCTCAGATTGGCGTTGATCCAGGCGTGGAGCGGGCCGAACGGCTCCTCTCCCGACTGCACCGACAGGGCGGCGCTGAACTGCGCCTGGCCGCCCGGCCTCTTGAGGAACACCACCAGGTATCGCGCCACGGCCAGAGCCACATCCCGCCCGAGGTCCTCCTCCACCAGCGCCAACGCGAGGTCGATCCCGGCGGTCACGCCCGCGGACGTCCAAACCGAGCCGTCACGCACGAAAATCGGATCGCCCTCGACGCGCACGGCGGGAAAGCTTCGCGCCAGATCATCACAGAACGACCAGTGCGTGGCGACGCGGCGTCCATCGAGGATGCCGGTCGCTGCAAGCAGATAGGCTCCCGTGCACACCGAGGCGGTCCGTCGGGCCGTCAGGGCGCGGGCCCCGACCCAACTCACGAGCTCTCGCTCCGCGGCGGCCGACTTTACGCCTGGGCCGCCGGCGATGATCAGGGTGTCGACCGGAGTGTCGAGCGGCGGCAGATCGTCCGTCGCGAACACGACGCCAGCCGACGCGGCCACGCTTCGCGCCTGGCGGGCGACAATGCGGACGGTGTACGGCGGCGAGCCGCCCGACTTGACGATCGTCTCGTTGGCCGTTGCGAACACCTGCAGCGGTCCCGTGACGTCCAGCAACTGCACCGCTGGGAATGCGACCATTTCGATCGCTCTCGCAACCGAGTGCGTGGGCGATATTGGCGGGATTTGTGGGTTCTTTGGCATTGCCGCCAACAGGTGCCATGGCAGAGTGGCCGCGTCCAGTCCGGCCCGCATAAGGAGGCGCCCATGATACCGAACGACACGCATCTCGAGATTGGATCTCTGGTGTTCGACGGTATGGACCAGATCGATCTCACGGGGCCTTTCGAGGTTCTCTCGCGCATCCCGAACTCGACCTATCGCTTGTATGGCAAGACCGCGGGCGTTGTTCGCGACATCAGGGGACTGCGGCTGATGGCGGACGCGGACCTCGCCGAGGCGCCTGCGCTCGATGTGCTCCATGTCCCCGGCGGATTCGGTCAGGAGGCCTTGATGGAGGACGAAGCCGTGCTCGGCTGGATCCGTCGGCAGGCCTCGGGCGCGCGGGCGGTCTTCTCCGTTTGCACTGGTGCGCTGCTTTGCGGGGCGGCGGGGCTGCTCAAGGGACGGCGCGCGACCACGCATTGGGCTTCGTTCGACCTGCTGGCGTTCTTCGGCGCCATTCCTGTCAACGAGCGCGTCGTGGTCGACGGAAGCTGGGTGTTCGCCGCCGGCGTGACAGCCGGGATCGACGGAGCGTTGCGGCTCGCCGCTGAATTGCGCGGAGCCGAGGCGGCGCAGTCGATCCAGCTTTATATGGTCTACGCGCCCGAACCGCCCTTCAACAGCGGCACGCCGGAGACTGCGCCAGCCGCGATCCTGGATGAGGCGCGAAGCGCCTTGGCCGGCATCACGGCCCAGCGTGAAGCGACAGCGAGGCGCGTCGCAGCCCGGCTCGATCTGGAAGCTGCTAAGGTTTCGGTTACGCTGCTGGATGTCGTTCCAGGTGAAACCGGCCTCGCGCGGTCATATTCGGCCTCGGGTTGCGCCCCCGGAACTTTTAATTCAAGCCAACGGCGGACCCCGGGCTCGACTGCGGTGCAGTCGAGCCCGTCGGCTTGCGCGGGGGAGAGGCGAATGCCCTCCCTCAGTAGTAGTTGCACCAGGTATAGTAGGGCGGTCTGGTGTAGGTGCTGTAGCCGCATTCGTCGCCCCAGTAGCCGTACCCGCGCCAGCCGTGACGGTACCGCGCGCCATCGTATCCGCGCCCCATCGAGGCCATCCGGCGGCCAGCGGAGCCCGAGCCGAAGTGGCCGCCGTATCCGCCTGCGGTGTGACCCGCTCCGCCGCCGAAGCCGTGGCCCGCTCCGCCGCCAAAGCCGCCGCCCATTCCGCCGCCGAAGCCTCCACCCATTCCGCCGCCGCCGAAGGAGCCCATTCCGCCACCGCTGTGTCCGCCGCCACCTCCGCCGCCTCCGCCTCCGCCTCCGCGGGCCATGGCGTCCCCGGCGAAGCCCGACGATAGGGCGAGAGCCGTCGCCAAGACGATCGTTGCTGTCCGTAGCATCTTGAAATCCCGTTCATTTCACCGATGAACGTGAGGTGGGAAGCAAGCTGGGACGCTGCTGTCGCAATCCAGCGGTTATTGTCGCGCTATTGCCATGACAGCCGCAGCCTGTCTCATTGTGGAAAGGGTAGCCAGTAAGGCGCAGAAATTGGCGCACCGTTTCGTTACCGCCACGGCGCACGCAACCCGCCGGCGGCCGGTTCGCATGTGATGCGCCCGATGAGCGCCATCGTCGGCAGCGGCCCCTACTGCCCCTCCGCCCCAAACCCCCATTCCAGCAGCCGGCGCGCTTCCCTGGCGCGTTCCGCTTCCGAGCGCGCTCCGTTGAGGACCAGGATCAGCCTGTGGCCGTTCTGGACGGCTGATCCCACCAGGCCGTAGCCGCTTTGGGCGAGATGGCCCGTTTTCACCCCGTCCGCGCCGATGTTCATGGTCAGCAGTGGGTTCCGATTGCGCTGCTGGATATTGTTCCAGGTGAAACCAGTCTCCCCGAAGTAGCGGTAGAATTGCGGGTAGGTCCGGATGACATAGGCGGTGAGGCGCGCCATGTCGCGCGCGGTCACCTTTTGCCCCGGGCTGCCGTCGCCCCAGGCATTGGCGAAATGCGAGCGGGACATCCCGAGCTCACGGGCTCGTCTGTTCATCAAGGCGACGAAGGCTTCTTCCGAGCCGGCGACGTCTTCGGCCAAGGCGATCGCCGCATCGTTGCCCGAGGTGATGAGAAGGCCGCGCAGTAAGTCTTCGATGCGGACCTGCGAGTTCGCCTGAGCGAACATGCTGGATCCCCCGGATTCGGCGTCGCCCTCGCGCGCGGCCCGCGGCGAGATCGGCGCGGCGTCGTCGAGCTTGAGCCTGCCTTCGGCAAGCTGCCGGAAGACGATCTCGGCCGTGAGAATCTTGGTTGTCGACGCGGGCGACATCGGGGCGTCGGCGTTTTTTGCGAACAACACGGCGCCCGTATTGTCGTCGATCAGCAACGCATAGGGGACCCTTGTCACCGGCGCAGCGGCCAAACCGGCCTCTGGGCGCCCCAGTAGAAGCAGCGAAGCAAACGTAAGCAGGACGATGATGCGAAGGGGCATGGCGCAGCTCTCATGGCCGAACGCCCGGTTCGAGGGGGGCGCGGTAGGGTTGCAGCTTATCGAATCCGACTATCCGTTCCAGGCCGGGCTCGAACGGCTCGCCCGCAGGCCGCACGAAGAACGAATTCCGCCGCTTTCATCCGGATATGATGGCCGGGGTACCCGCTGCTCCGCAGCTTATCGTCGCGCAGCGAAGACATAACCAAGGGGAGAGCGCCGTGGCTGAAGATCAAGCCGGGCCGAGCGGCCCTGATCTCGCGCAGGGAATTGCGCTTGCCGAACTTGCCGACGGCGGCAAGCTGGTCGGCCACGTCGGCGGCGAGCCGGTGCTGCTGGTGCGGCGCGGAGCACAGGTGTTCGCGGTCGGCGCCGTCTGCACGCACTACAGCGGGCCACTCGTTGAGGGGCTTGTCGTCGACGACACGGTGCGCTGTCCCTGGCACCACGCCTGCTTTGACCTCGCGTCGGGAGAAGCCGTGCGCGCCCCGGCGTTGAGTCCGATCTCGACGTGGACGGTCGAGCAGCGCGACGGCAAGATTTTCGTGCCGGGAAGACGCCAACAACCGGAGCCAAGGCCTCGCGGCAAGACCGCAGGCGCGGCGCCGGAGAGGGTCGTCATCATTGGTGGCGGCGCGGCTGGCTTCGCGGCCGCAGAAATGCTTCGGCGCAAGCAATATTTGGGCGAGATCGTCATGCTGAGCGCCGACGACGCTCCGCCGGTCGACCGGCCGAACCTCTCCAAGGACTATCTCGCCGGCAGCGCGCCGGAGGACTGGCTGCCGCTTCGCCCGGACAGCTTCTATGCCGAGAACGGTATCGAGCTACGTCTCAAGGCGAATGTCGCTGGCCTCGATGTGCGCTCGCGCGAGGTTGCGCTCGCCGACGGGAGCAAGCTTCGTTACGACCGGCTTCTGCTGGCGACGGGCGCCGAGCCGATCCGGCTGGCCATCCCCGGCGCCGACCAGCCGCACGTCCGCGTGCTGCGCTCGCTCGCCGACTGCCGCGCCATTATCGAACGGGCCACATCGGCGCGCCGGGCGGTCGTGCTGGGGGCGAGCTACATCGGGCTCGAAGTGGCGGCCTCCCTTCGCGCGCGCGGGCTTGAGGTTCACGTGGTCGCACCGGAAAAGCGGCCGATGGAGCGAAATCTGGGCCCTGAGTTGGCCGAGTTCGTGCGCACGCTTCACGAGGAGCACGGCGTCGTATTTCATCTCGAAAACACGGCCGCCTCCATCGACGGCAAGCGGGTCAAGCTCAATAGCGGCGGCGCGCTCGAGGCGGACCTCGTCGTCGTCGGCATTGGCGTGCGCCCGCGGATTGAACTCGCCGAACGGGCGGGGCTCACCATCGATCGCGGAATTGCCGTCGACGCCTATCTCGAAACCAGCGCGCCCGGGATTTTCGCGGCGGGGGACATTGCGCGCTGGCCGGATCCCCGCAGCGGCGAGGCCATCCGCGTCGAGCATTGGGTGGTCGCCGAGCGTCAGGGGCAGGCGGCGGCGCTCAACATGCTCGGCCGCCGTGAAAAATTCGCCGCCGTCCCCTTCTTCTGGAGCCAGCACTACGACGTTCAGATCAGCTACGTCGGTCACGCCGAGAAATGGGACGAAATCGCCGTCGAGGGCGACATTGCGGGCAAGGACTGCGTGGTTCGCTTCAAGCGCCAAGGCCGCACGCTCGCCGTCGCCTCGATCTTCCGCGACCTCGCGAGCCTGCAGGCCGAGGTGAGCATGGAAGCGGGAGACGGCGGGCTAGCGCATTTGCGTTTTGTCTGAGCCCTCGCCGTCTTTGCGAGCGAAGCGAGGCAATCCAGCAGCGCCAAGCGGAACGATGGATTGCTTCGGAGCTCACGCTCCTCGCAATGACGAGCCAACGGAATTGCAGACCCAACTCTACCGCGGTCGGGGCGATGTCGGCGTGGCCGCCGCTGCGTCCTTCGCCAGCGCCTTCTCGATCGTCGCAATCTCCCCGACGGCCGCCTCGCGCATCTTGCGCTCCGCCTCGCGGTAGAGCGCAACCACGCGCTCCCCGGTCTCCGTCAGGCTCGCGCCGCCGCCGCCAAGGCCGCCGGGGCGGGCGGTGACGAGCGGCTTGGCGAAGGTGCGGTTGAGGTCTTCGACCAACAGCCAGGCGCGGCGATACGACATGGCGTGGCGGCGGCCGGCGGCGGAGATCGAGCCGGTTTCGCCGATCGATTCGAGCAGCGCGATCTTGCCCGGGCCGAGCCGGCGTTCGCCGTCGAAATCGAAGCGGATGGTCAAGCGGGTGGGCATTGGCGGCGTCTTGGAAGCGGGCGTTCCCGCCTCTCCCGCACGTGGGAGAGGGCAGGGGGTGAGGGGCTTGGGGATTGGCCGCCTGCTGTTGGTGACCAACACCCTAACCCTCTCCCGCGTGCGGGAGAGGGGATTCTCACCGCGAGTGCGCGAAATCCCAATAGAGTTCGCGGGCGCGGCGGAAAGCGGGGCCGGGCTGGAGGTCGCGGCTTTCGATCCGCCGCACGGGCATCACCTTGCCGTAGTTGCCGACGACGAAGATCTCGTCCGCCGTCTCGAAATCGGCGAAGGAGAGCGTGGCTTCGCGAACGTCGGCGCCGTCGGCCTTCAGCAGCGCGAGCACGCGCTGGCGGGTGACGCCGTTGAGGAAGGAGCCGTTCGCCATCGGCGTCAGCACGACGCCGTCGCGCGCCATGAAGACATTGGCGGTGGCGAGTTCGGCGACATTGCCGAGCATGTCGGCGAGGAGGCAATTGTCGAACCCGCGGCTGCGCGCCTCCATCAGCGCGCGTGCGTTGTTGGGGTAGAGGCAGCCCGCCTTGGCGTCGACCGGCATCGTCACGCCGAGCGGCTTGGCGTAGGGCGAGCGGGTGATCGAGACGCCGGTCAGCTCCGGCAGCGGCGCCTCATAGACCGAGAGGCAGAAGCGGGTCGTCTCTGGGTCGGGCGGCACGGAGCCCGGGCCGTTGTGCTCGGCCCAGTACATCGGGCGGATATAGAGATGGGCGCCCGGCTTGAATTTTTTCACGCCCTCGCGCGCCAGCTCCTCGATCGCGCCTTCGCTCATCAGCGGCTTCAGCCACATGGTCTTGGCCGAGCGGTTGACGCGGGCGCAATGCTTGTCGAGGTCCGGCATGACGCCCTCGAAAGCGCGGGCGCCGTCGAATACGCTGGAGGAAAGCCAGAAAGCGTGCGTGCGCGGGCCGACGATCGGCCGGTTACCCTCGAACCACTCGCCGTCGAGGAAGGTGAAGGTTTGCGACCATTCGGGCATTGCGCGCGGGCCTCCTTGGGATGGGGAGGGAACCGACATAGGCCGTTCTGCGGCTGGGATAAAGGGCAAAAAGACGTGATGCGCTTGCGACGACGCTGACGAGTGCAGATCCCGCCGCCAATTGACTCCGTGACATCAGCAGAAATAGTGTGTACACGTCTGTGGATACGCCGCCCTATGATCTTCGAGTGGGACGAAATCAAGCGCGCCGCCAATCTCGAAAAGCACGGGCTCGATTTGATCGAGGCGGCGTCGCTTTTCGATGGCCGCCCGGTCATCACATACCCGTCGCCGCGTGAGGAAGAGGTGCGGTTCGTTACTGTCGGCATCGTCACCGAGGTGTTCGTCGCCGCAGTCTGGACGGAGCGAATGGACGCTATTCGTCTGATTTCGCTCAGAAAGGCGAGGCATGCAGAAAGAAAAGCATATCGTTCGCGCTTCGGCTGAGGAAATCCAGTCGATGAGGGATCGCGGAGAGAGCAGGACGGATTGGAAGCGCGTCAGGGCTGTCACCCAGGCCGATGCAGATCGACTTGCGGACGATGACGAAGGCGCTTTGCCCTCGGCATGGGAAACCCAGGTCGAGATTGGCTTGCCGATAAAAAAACAGGATGTGCACATCCGCCTCGACGGCGACGTGTTGGCTTGGTTCAAGCGGCAGGGCCCGGGCTATCAGACCCGCATAAATGCTGTCCTGCGCGCTTTCGTTCGGGCGCGCGAGCGGGCGGAAACGGCGTCGTGACGGCGATGCAGCGCGAGGGTAGGGGGCCTTCGCCCTCAACAGCACCCGAGCCGCTCGCGGCAGAATTGCGCCACGCCCGCCTCGAGCGGGCCCCAGGCTTTCAGGAACGGCGCGCGGCCCGGCATCCCTAAGCGGAAGGCTTCGCGCAGCGCGGCGTCGGTGGCGTCGAGATCGACGCCGAGGAGGCGCCCGTCGGCGAAGACCTCGCGCCCGGCGACGATCAGCCGCTCGACATGCGCGCGCGTCGCCCGCGCGAAGACGAGATCGACCGGGGCGACCGGCATGATCGCGTCGCGATCGAGCTGGGCGAGGTCGAGAACGAGGATGTCGGCCGGCGCGCCGACCTTGAGCGCGCCCGCGCCCGGCGCGCCATTGGCGAAGCGGCCGTTGGCGACGATCTGCTCGAGGAACGGCTCGCGCTCGATCACGCTGTCGAAGCCCCAGCCGCCATGCAGGAAATGGGCGAGGCGCATCTCGCGCAACGCGTCGTCGTCTTCGTCGAGCGCCGAAGCGTCGACGCCGATCGCGACGCGGCAGCCGCGCCGGATGGCCTCGCCGATCGGCGCGATCCCAGAGCGCAGATGAAGGTTGGAGCTCGCGTTGGTGACGATGACGGCGCCGGCGCGGGCGATGGCGTCGAGTTCCTCCGGCCGCGCATAGACGCAGTGGGCGAGCGCGAGGCGCTCAGTCAGCAGGCCCAGCGTCTCGAGGTGCGGCAGCAGCCCCTCGGGATAGGCCGCGTCCGCGAAGGCGCGCTGATACTTCGTCTCGAGCATGTGCATGTGGACGCGCCGACCGCTCGTCGCCGAGGCTTGCGCGATGGCGCGGAGCAGCTCGTCCGAGCACCATTGCGCCCCCGCCGGGCCAAACTCGACGGTGAAGGTCGGGCTCTCGACCGCCGCCGCAATCGCTTCGACGCGCGCGACGTGCTCTTCCGGGCTGAGGGGCGGAGCGGAAAGGAATTGCGCTTCGACGATTGCGCGCGCCTCGGCGGGCATCGTATCGAGCACCGCCTCGGAGGGGCCGTAGACCAGCGGATTACGGTCGCGCATCGCGATCGCCAGCGTGACGCGCACGCCGACGTCGGCGGCGGCGCGGGCGAGAATGCGCGCCTCGTCGATCAGCGGCATCGGGCCTTGCGGGCGCGTATAGTGCATCATCAGCGAGCCGACACCCGCCCGCGCGGCGTGGCCGAAGGCGGCGACGGCGTTGAGGTAGGGGTCGACCGAGGGCATCGCGCCGAAGCGCAGCAGCCAGGTCTCCAGCGGCTTGCCGGCGCCGCCGAAGGAGGTCGTCGAGACGCCGCGCCCGTGGTCGTGCGCATTGGCGAGCGCGGGCATGGCGAGCGAACGCGGCGCAGCGTCTCCAGGCGACGGCTCGATCGCGGCGATCAGGCCGTTCGCGATGACGATGTCGACGGTTTGTGCGCCGTCGACATGGGGGAAGAAGCGCGACGTGTTCGAGTTTCATTTCGCCTCTGGATCGTCGATGACGCTGACATGGGCGGCGACGATGCGCCAGCCCTCCGGCAGCCTCACCCAGCTCTGCATCTGGCGGCCGACCTTGCCCGGCGCATGGGCGCGCCGGAACAAGGTGGCGGCGATCGCGAAGTCGCGGCCATAGGTCGTGATCTCGGTGCGCTCCAGTTCGCGCGCCAGTCCCGCCGGCGAGCGGCCCGCGCGAAACGCGCGGATCGCCTCGATGCCATAGAGGTTCTCAGCCCCGCCGTAGCGGATCGTCTCGGCGCTGTCGCGAAAGAAGCGGTCGAGCGCGGCGACGTCGTTGGTCATCAGCGCGCGCTCGTACTGAGCGAACAGCGCCGCGACTTCGGCGCGCACTTGCGGGTCGTTGACGATCATTTCGCCGCCTTGCGCGCTTCCATCGAGGCGCGCAGCTCCTGCAGGAAGGGGATGTCGCGGAACTGGTCTTCGCGCACGTGCGCCCAGTCGACGCCGGCCTCGGCGGGGCTTTCAGCGCCCGTGCGGATCAGCTCGTTCTCGGTGGCGATGAAGATGAGCGGATTGTCGTGCGGCTCCATGACGACCTTCGCCTCGGAGACGACCTGGATCGAATGGACGGTGGTGGCGATCGGCGTGTCCTTGGTCGTCTTGCCGAGCTCGCGGAAGATGCCATGTTCGAGATCGGCGAAGCCGGCGCCCTTGCCGGTGCGGCCGCCCGAGCGCGTCACCGCGACGCAGCCGACGACGCAGAAGTCGAGCTTGGGCAGGTCGTCGAAGCCGATCGGCTCGCCATGCTGCTGATAGCCCTGCGCGGTCGCCGCGGTCTCGAATTCGACGCCCTTGGCGGCGAGCTTGTCGGGATCGATCCTCAAATAGGGGAAGCCCTTGGTGAGGTACGGCACCGGCGCGAACAGCATCTTGCCGTCGTAGAGCGCGCGCAGCCGGATCGGAATCTGCGACGGGTCGGGGTTGCACTTGACGAAGCGAGCGCGCTTCCACTCCTCGAGCTCGGTCAGGCGCTTGGCGGCGGCGTCGGCGCCGACGAAATTGGGAATGCGGTCGAACACCGGGCCGACGCTGACGCCGTGATATTCGAGCGCGCTCCAAACTTCGGCGCGCACCACGTCCTTGACGCTGTTGCGGCCTGCCCAGCGGGATTTTTCAGTCGTCATTCTATAGTACCTTCTGGAGCAAAGGACCCCCTTCTCCCCTTGCGGGAGAAGGTGGCCGACGAAGTCGGCCGGATGAGGGGTCGCACGAGGCGCTTTCGCGCCGACCCCTCACCCCGGACCCCTCTCCCGCAAGGGGAGAGGGGGGAAACGACGCTTATCCAGCCGCCCCGCCAATCGGCGCGCTGACCACGCCGTCGCGCTCCAGCACGCGCGCGACGCGCAGCGCGAGGTCCTCGCGCCACGGCGGGGCGATCACCTGGACGCCGATCGGCAGGCGCTCGCCTTCGCTCCAGACGGGGATGGCGCAGACCGGCAGGCCGATGAAGGAGATCGGCTGGGTGAAGAGGCCCATGTTGGGGCGCACCAGCATCTCCTGCCCATCGAGAACGAATGTTCGCTGGCCGAGGCGCGGCGCGCGCGTCGGCGTCGCCGGCGCGAGAACGACGTCGACGTCGCGGAAGATTTCGAGCACGCGCTCGCGGCACCAGCGCCGCAGCTTCTGCGCTTTTACGACCCACGCGCCCGGCAGCATCGCGCCGGCGATCAGGCGGTCGCGCACGTCGGGATCGTAGTCGGCGGCGCGCTCGCGCAAGCGCTCGGCGTGGAGCGACGCGCCTTCGACCATGGTGATGAGATAGGCCGCTGCGCGCGCGCGATCGGATTCGGGGAGTTCGACTGTGCGGTCAGCGCCAAGCGCGCGCGCCACGCGATCGACCGCCTCGAAGGCCGCCGCGTCGCCGCCGCGCGCAAAATAGCCGCCGAGCCGGGCGATGCGTAGATCTGCGAGTCCGGCGTCGAGCGAAGGCGTCGCGAGTTCGACCGGGCGCGCAGCTTGCGCGTGATCGTCAGGGTCGGCGCCTTGCATCGCGTCGTAGCTCAGCGCGAGGTCGATGACGGAGCGCGCGAAAGGCCCGAGGTGATCCAGGCTGGCGACGAACGGAAAGCTTCCGGCGCGCGACAGGCGCCCGTAGGTCGGCTTCAGGCCGAAGACGCCGCAGAGCGAAGCGGGCACGCGGATCGAGCCGTTGGTGTCCGAACCGAGCGCGAGCGGCACGAGGCCGCCACCAACCGCCGCGCCCGAACCGCCCGACGAGCCGCCGGACATATGGGCGAGATCGTGCGGATTGCGCGAGGGCCCGTCGTGCGCGTTTTCGCCGGTGAAGTCGTAGGCGTATTCGCCCATGTTGAGCGCGCCGACGAGGATCGCGCCGGCCGCTTCGAGGCGACGCACGAGGCTCGCGTCGCGCGTGGCGGCGCGCGCTCGCGGTTGATCTTGGAGCCGGCGCGCGTGGGCAGTCCTGCGACGTCGAACAGGTTCTTCACCGCGAAGGGAACGCCCGCGAGCGGGCCGAGCGCCTCGCCATTGACGCGCTTGGCGTCGATCGCGTCGGCTTTCGCGAGCGCGCGATGTGTCGTGACATCCGTGAAGGCGCCGAGCTTCGGATTGGCGTCGGCGATGCGCGCGAGCGTCGCTTCGACGATGGCGCGCGCGCTCACGCGGCCGCTCGTCAGCGCGGCGTTGAGCTCGGCGGCGCCGAGGGCGTGCAGCGGCGCGCTCATGGCGTATAGACCGGCGCGGGCTCGCTCTCGTCGTCGAGCGGGAATTCGGTGACGAGGCGCGCGAGACGTTCGGCGGTTTCGAGATGCAGCTTCACCACCGGGCGCGCGCCTTCCGGCAGCGTGACGCCGATGAGCGGCAGCGACGCGTCGATCAGCGCGTCGGCGTCGAATTGCGATGTCGTCATCGAAGTGCCTTTTCGAGCGTTGCAAGCGGCGTGGTCCAGCCGACGATCGCGCCTTGCGCGCGGATCATCGCGAGGGTCACCGCTTTGAATTCGGCGAAATAGCTGGCGGTCGCATCCTCGATCAGCAGGCATTCATAGCCGCGATCGTTCGCCTCGCGCATCGAGGTCTGGACGCAGACTTCCGTCGTCACGCCGGCGAAGACGAGTTGGCTGACGCCGCGCGCCTTGAGGATGGCGTCGACTTCGGTCGCGTAGAACATGCCCTTGCCGGGCTTGTCGATCTCGATCTCGCCCGGCGCGGGCGCGCACTCGGGCACGATCGCCGCGCCCGGCTCGCCGCGCACCAGGATGCGGCCCATCGGGCCGACGTCGCCGATGCGCAACGCCGGCTCGCCGCGATTGCGCTTGGCTGGTGGGCAGTCGGAGAGATCGGCGGCGTGGTTCTCGCGCGTATGCAGGATGGTCCAGCCGCGCGAACGGAAGAGGCCGATCAGCGCCGCGACGGTCGGCACGATGGCGGCGACGGGCGTGAGGTCGTTGCCGAGACTCTCCCCGAAGCCGCCCCGCTCGATGAAGTCGCGCTGCATGTCGATGACGACGAGCGCGCAGCGCGCGGGATCGAGCTTGAACGTAAAAGGTTCGGCGGGAACGGCGATCATAGGGCAGCCCTTCTCCCCTTGCGGGAGAAGGTGGCCGGCAAAGCCGGCCGGATGAGGGGTCGGCGCGCAAGCGCCGTGTGGGAGCGCGCCTTGCGGCGCGACCCCTCATCCGGCGCTTCGCGCCACCTTCCCCCGCAAGGGGGGAAGGGGATTGCGACGCCTTCGCACTTTCTCATCGCGAAACGGCCCATCATCGCCACCCCTCAATGCCCCGCCATGTAGCGCCCGATCGTCGTCCGGTCGGCGCCGGCCGCCTCGGTGAGATAGGCGACCTTGCCCTCGGACATGACCGCGATGCGGTCCGACAATTCGAGAATTTCGTCGAGGTCCTCCGACACCAGCAGCACGGCGGCGCCGCGATTGCGCTGGTCGACGATCTGGGCGCGAATGTCGGCGACCGAGACGAAGTCGAGGCCGAAGCAGGGATTGGCGACGATCAGCACGTCGACTTCTTCGGAGAGTTCGCGCGCCAGCACCGCGCGCTGCACATTGCCGCCGGAGAGATCGCGGATCGGCGAATCCGGCGACACCGTCTTGACGTTGTAGCGCGCGATCAGTTCGCGCGCCCTCGCGCGCATCGGCCCGGGCGAGAGCCACCAGCCGAACGAGGCGATCGGCGCGCGGTCGAAGCTGCGAAACGCCATGTTCTCGGCGACCGACATCGTCGGCGCGGTCGCGTTCTTCAGCGGCTCCTCGGGCAGGCCGAACACGCGGAAGCGCGCGAAGTGATCGCGCTTGGGCTCGAAGTTCTGATCGCGGATGAGAATCTGGCCGAGCTTGATCTGCCGCTGGCCGGACAGCGCCTCGACCAGCTGGCTCTGCCCGTTGCCGGAGACGCCCGCGACGCCGACGATCTCTCCCGCATTGACCCTGAGGTCGAAGCCGGCGACCGCGTCGCGGCCCTCGTCGTTCTCGACGAACAGGCCGGCGATCTCGAGCGTCCTTTCGCTCTTGGCCGCCTTGACGCGCGCGGCCGAGGGACGCACGACGGCGTCGCCGATCATCATCGCCGCCATCTCGCGCGTCGTCAGTTCGCCCACCTTGCCGCCGCCGACCTTGGCGCCGCGGCGCAGCACGCTGACGTCGTCGCAGAAAGCCTCGACCTCGCGGAATTTGTGGGTGATCATCAGCGCGGTGATCTCGCCGCGATGCGCCATTTCTTTGAGCAGGCCGAGAATCTCGTCGGCTTCGCCCGGCGTGAGCACGGATGTCGGCTCGTCGAGGATCAGGAAGCGCTGGTCGAGATAGAGCAGCTTGAGGATTTCGAGCTTCTGCTTCTCGCCCGCCGCCAGCGAGGAGACCGGCCGGTCGAGCGGCACGCGGAACGGCATGCGCGACAGGAACGCTTCGAGCGCCTCGCGCTCCTTGCGCCAGTTGATGATGGCCGGCGCATCGGCGCGGCTCGCGACCAGGTTCTCGGCCGCGGTCAACGACGGCACCAAGGTGAAGTGCTGATAGACCATGCCGACGCCGAGCGCTTGCGCGTCGCGCGGATTGCGCACCGTCACTTCGCGCTCGTTGAGCACCAGATCGCCGTGGTCGGGCGTGTAGAAGCCCATCACGCATTTGACGAGCGTCGACTTGCCGGCGCCGTTCTCGCCGAGCAGCGCATGGAAGGTGCCGGCGGGAACGTGAATCGAGACGTCGTCGAGCGCCTTGAAGCGCCCGAAGGTCTTGGTCATGCCGATCGTTTGCAGCGACGGCGCGCGAGGGCGGGCGCTCGAGGCGGCGTTTGTCATGTCGAGACTCCCTCGGGCGCGTCCATGCGTCATGGCAGGCTCGCCAGCAGCGCCGCTGAATCGGCGACCGCGCCGAACACGCCGCCTTGCATCGTCACCATCTTCAGCGCGGCTTGATGATTGCCGGCGTCGGTCGCGCCGCAGCAGTCGCTGAGGACGAGGCACTCGAAGCCGCGATCGTTCGCCTCGCGCATGGTGGTGGAGACGCAGACGTCGGTCGTGATGCCGGTGAGGATCAGGTTGCGGACGCCGCGCGAGCGCAGGATCAGCTCGAGGTCGGTGGCGCAGAACGAACCCTTGCCGGGCTTGTCGATGATCGGCTCGCCGTCGATCGGCGCGAGTTCGTCGATGATGTTCCAGCCGGGCTCGCCGCGCACGAGGATCTTGCCGCAGGGGCCGGGATCGCCGATGCCGGCGCCGATGCGGCGCGAGCGCCAGCGCTTGTTCTCAGGCAGATCGGCGAGATCGGGCCGGTGGCCCTCGCGCGTGTGGATAATGGGATAGCCCTTGGCCCGCATCGCGCCGAGCACCGCGCGGATCGGCTCGATCGGCGCGCGGGTCAGCGAGAGATCGTACCCCATGCGGTCGACGTAGCCGCCGGGTCCGCAGAAATCGATCTGCATGTCGATGATGACGAGCGCGGTGTTGGCCGGCCGCCAATCGCCGTCGAACGGCCAAGGGTAGGGATTGGCGTCGAGCGTCGCCATGTTATTCCGCCGCCTTGGCGCGCTTTGCGCCGTAGCGGCGCGTCGGCGCGGGATAACCGTAAGCGGTCCCGTCGGTGTGGACGACCTCGTCCTCCCAGGGCAGGCGATAGCGGCCGGCGACGAGGTCCTGCATGTAGGTGTACGGGCAATCGCCGGCGCCGCCCTTCACGGCGACGTAGCCGCGATGGCCGAACTGGTAGATGTTGTTCTCGACCGCCCAGATGTTTGCGCGCCTCGCGCACCAGATCGGGGCGGACCTCGGCGGTGATGATCTCGTCGGCGCGTCCGGTCGTTCCTTGCGCGATCACCGAACCGTCGAAATTGACGATCATGCCCTCGCCCATCGAGTCGAACGAGCCGTCGGAGCCGCACATGCAGACGTTGGCGGTGACCATCAGGTTCTGGAACGCATTGGCCTGGTTGGTGAAGCGCCAGGAGTCGCGGATCGGCGCGGTGTAGCCGGCGGTGCGGATCATGATCTCGGCGCCCTTGTAGGCGCATTCGCGCGCCATCTCGGGGAACATGCCGTCGTGGCAGATGATGAGCGCGATCTTCGAGCCTTTCGGCCCGTCGCAGACGGGAACGCCAATGTCGCCCGGCTCCCACGGCTCGACAGGGATCCAGGGATGCATTTTGCGATAGTAGAGCTTGAGTTCGCCCTGATCGTCGACGATCAGTCCGGAATTGAACGGGTTGCCGTGCGGATTGGACTCCATGATGGAGAAGCAGCCCCAAATCTTGTTGTCGCGGCAGGCGGCCTTGAAGGCTGCGACCTCGGGGCCGTCGAGCGAGCACATGATCTCGGGGTTCATGTCCATCGACAGGCCGTGCAGGGCGTATTCGGGGAAGACGACGAGATCCATCGTTCCCATGTTGCGCCGCGCCTTGCCGACCATGTCGACGATGCGTTGCGTCTGCCGCGCGAGGTCGTGCTTGGTGACGACGACGGGCAACTGGAGCTGCACGAGGCCGATGACGACGCCGTTCGGGGATTTGTTGAGTCCGCCCAGTCCGTTCATCACACGTGTTCCTATTTCACCATGCTGAGTTCGCCCGGCATGTCGCGTGTCGAGCGTGTGGCGCTCGACGTTGCGATCATGATGACGAGCGTGAGGATGTAAGGCGCGGCGTTGAAGAAGTAATAGCCTTGCGTCACGCCGACGGATTGCAGCGCGGGGCCGATGGCGCCCGCGCCGCCGAACAGCAGCGCGGCGAGCACGCAGCGCAGCGGGCTCCAGCGCGCGAAGATCACCAGCGCGACGGCCATCAGGCCCTGGCCGGAGGAAAGCCCCTCGTTCCACGAACCGGGATAGGAGAGCGACAGGAAGGCGCCGCCGATCCCGGCGAGGAAGCCGCCCGCCGCTGTCGCGAGAAAGCGCACGAGATCGACCGAAAGGCCCATCGCCAGCGCCGCCGCCGCGCTGTCGCCGACCGTGCGCACGATGAGGCCCCAGCGCGTGCTGCGGAAGACCCAAGCCATCACAAACGCGACCGCGATGCCGACGAAGAACAGCGGATTGACGTCGAGCGCGCTGCGCAGGTTCGCGTTGTCGCTGAAGGAGCCGAACGGAATGGAGTCGAGCCGTGGCGCGGTCGGCTGAATGTAGGGCTTGCCGAGAAAGAAGGCGAGCCCGGTGCCGAACAGCATCATCGCGATGCCCACGGCGACGTCGTTGACGCGCGGCAAGCGGCAGATCGCTCCGTGCAAGCCGCCGAGCACCGCCCCCGCGAGCCCAGCGGCGAGGACGCCGACCCAGGCCGAGCCCGAGTGATAGGAGACGGCGTAGGCGACCATCGCGCCGAGCACCAGCGTGCCTTCCTGGCCGAGGTTGACGCGGCCCGACTTCTCGGTGAGGCACTCGCCGAGCGCGACGAACATGAAGGGCGTCGAGACCCGAATGGCGCCGCCGATCATGGCGACGAGGACGATTCCAACCGCGCTGTTCATTTACGATCCGAGCCTTTGTCGTCGCGGAAGAAGGAGAAGCGCCCGTAGAGCGTCTCCGACACCAGGAGCACCAGGAAGATCAGGCCTTGCAGCACCAGCACCGTTGCGTCGGGCAGGTCCATGCGGCGCTGGATGAGGCCGCCGGAGGCGACGAGGCCGCCGAACAGAATAGCGACCGGCACGATGGCGATCGGATTGTGGCGCGCGAGGAACGAGACGAGGATGCCGGTGAAGCCGTAGCCCGCGGCGAGCGAGGCGTTGGCGCGTCCCTGAATCGCCGCGACTTCGTAAAAGCCTGCGACGCCGGCGCAGGCGCCGGCGATCATCGTCGAGACGATGATGATCCGCCCGACCTTGAGGCCTTGCGCGAGCGCGGCGCGAAAATTGCCGCCGACGATGCGCGCAGCGAAACCGAAGGTCGTCCGCGTCATCAGGATTTGCAGCAAGATTGCGAGCAGCACGCCGACCGCAAAGCCCCAGTGCACGTCGGTGCCGGGCATCTTGCCGACCATGTAGGCGTCGCCGAGCGGCTTGGTCGACGGCTTGTTGGGATTGCTGAGATCGCGCAGCACGCCCTCGACGAAGAAGTTCATGATCGCGATGCCGATGTAGGTCAGCAGCAGCGAAGCGATGGTCTCGTTGACGCCGCGCGCATAGCGCAGATAGCCGGCGAGCCCGACCCACGCGGCGCCGACGAAAGCGGCGACGACGAACATGATGATGAGCGTCGGCATCGGCGGCAGCACGCCGATCAGCGGCGTCGCCACGGCGGCGGCGGCGAAGCCGCCGACCACCAGCGCGCCCTCGCCGCCGATCATGATGAGGCCGATGCGCGCCGGGATCGCCACCGCCAGTGCGGTGAGGATCAGCGGCGCGGAGCGTTCCAGCGTGTTTTGCAGCGAGAAGGCGGTGCCGAAGCCGCCGCGCCAGACATAGGCGATGAAATCGGCCGGCGAGCGGCCGATCGTCAGCAGAAACAGCGAGAACAGGATGGCGGCGACGATCAGCGCGAACAGCGGAATCGCGATGTATTCGGAATTCCTGCGTAGCCGCCGCAGGAATTCGCTCATCGCCGACTGCCGTCCAGGCAAAGCGGCCGACGCAGCGACCGGCGTCGCCGCGCTTGCGCCTTCAGTCATCGCTTTCCTTCCTTCCCGCTGTGTGGAGATGCCGCGAGCCCCGCGTCGCCGTGGGGCGCGAATACGCGCCCGACAGGCTCCCGCGGCGAGGCGGCGTTCGCCGTCCGCCGAGGTCGTCGCGCGTCAGGTGATCGAACCGACAACGCCGTCAAGCAGGTAGTCCATCTTGTCGAGGTAGGGATCGAGGTTGTCGTAGGTCTTGTCGATCACGATCTTGCCGGTCTTGTTGTCCTTGAGCGGACCCACATAGATGGCCTCGCGCTTCCTCAAGCCGTCGATGGCGGCGAGCGCGGCCTTGCGGGCGGGCTCGCTCGCGCCGGCGCCGAACGGCGTGTTCCGCACGTAGTCCGCCTCATAGCCGCCAGTGAGGAAATTGGGCGGCGTCTTGCCTGCGGCGAGGTCGGCCGCGTAGCTCTTGTAGATCGTCTCCCACTTGTATTCCGCGCCGGTGATGAAGCCCTTGGGCGCGAGCGGCGCCTGGCTCGCATTGTGGCCGCAGCTCATCGCGCCGCGCTTCTCGGCCGTCTCGATGACGACCTTCGGCCCGTCGACGTGGCAGGTGATGACGTCGCAGCCGGCGTCGACCAGCGCGTTGGTCGCTTCCGCCTCGCGAACCGGCAGCGACCAGTCGCCGGTGAAGATCACCTGGACGACCGCCTTCGGGTTCACCTTGCGCGCGCCGAGCAGGAACGAATTGATGTTGCTGAGCACGATCGAGATCGGCTTGGCGGCGACGAAGCCGAGCTTGTTCGTCTTGGTCGAGAGGCCGGCCGCGACGCCGTCGACGTAATGCGCCTGGTTGAGATAGCCGAAATAGCTGCCGGCGTTCTTCGGGTCCTTGTCCTTGTTCCACAGCGGCGCCGCGTGGCGGAGCTGCACGTCCGGATACTTCCTCGCGACGTCGACGACGAACGGCGTGTAGTAGCCGAACGAGGTCGGCAGAATGAGGTTGGCGCCGTCCAGGTTGATCATCGATTCCATCGACTTGGCGCAGGCGTCGGTCTCCGGAACGTTCTCCTCCTCGACGACCTTCACGCCCGGCACCTTCTTGAGCGACGCGATGGCGACCGCGTGCGCCTGATTCCAGCCGAAGTCGTCGCGCGCGCCGACATAAAGGACGCCGACGGTGATGTCGGCGGCGAGCGCGCGGCTCATGGGACCGAGGCCGGCGGCCAAGCCGACCACGCCCCCGGCGGTCGCCTGCAAGAACCCGCGGCGCGAGATGACGTGAGGCTTCATGGCGTACTCCTTAGAAGACTGCGCGCCGTTGCGCCGGCGGCCCTGCGGCGGAGGACCGAGCAATCGCCATGCCAAGGCGAGCCTTCATCATTTCTTAATAAGGGGACGCCTCTTTTTTGATCGCGAGCCGTTGCGCGTACGAATGTGCACAGGAGTCGAGCGGGCGCTGCTCAATCGGTAAGCACGGCTCTCGGGCGCCTATCTACGCGGCGCGACGGATGACGAAACGGAAGACGCCGCCGCTCGCGCTCGATTCGACAAGCTCGTTGCCGGTCGTCTCGCAGAAGGAAGCGAAGTCGAGCGGGGCGAGCGGATCCGTCGCCAGCACTTCGAGCAGGCCGTTGATCGGCGTTTCGCGGATCGCCTTGCGGGCGCGGAAAACCGGCAGCGGGCAATTGAGCCCGCGCACGTCGAGCGACACGTCGACCATTCCGTTCCTAGCTTTCTCTCATGAGGAGCGTTGCGGGAAGTCCGTGCTTCTTAAGCAGGCGTCGCGGCGTTCTCAAGCGCGCGGGCGCTTCGCCTGAAGGCGAAGACGGCGCTCGCTGTCGTTGCGCCGGCGGCGCCGTCGCCGAAGTCGGCGACGCGATATTCGGCGATCAGGTTCAGCCGCGCGCGCGGCAAGAAGGCACGCCAGGGGTCGCCGACCAGCGCGTCGATTCCCGCTTGCGCGCATCGCTCGAGGAAGGCGGCGACGCGCTTGGCGATCTCTGCTTCATAGAAGAGGTCGCCTACCATGACGAGATCGACGTCGGGCGGCGGACCGTCCGTGAGGTCGCCGAGCACGGCAGCGAGAGCGACGCCGTTGGCGGCGGCGTTGAGGCGCAGCGCCGCGACGGCGTAGGGGTCGCATTCGGAGGCGCTCACCGCGCTTGCGCCCGCCTTGGCGGCGGCGATGGCGAGGAGGCCCGAGCCTGCGCCGAGGTCGAGCACGCGGCGGCCGGCGACCGTCTCCGGTCGCTCGAGGATATGCCGCGCAAGCGCGAGCCCGCCAGCCCACCAATAGGCCCAATAGGGCGCGCCGAACCCCTCCGCGTCGAGTTCAGCAAGCCGCCGCAAGCCGCTCGACGGCGTCGCGCGGTGCAGGCGGACTTGCGGAACGCCAGCGACGGGCAATAGCGGCAGGCGCGCGCGGATGAAACCCGCCGCGTCGAGGCGAGCCGGCGCCTCCGCCGCCTCCCGTGGCCTGGACATCGTCATCGCGAAACGATAGCCGCCCTCACGCGCGCCGCAAAGACGTCGCTTCCCCTGGCCCTCGCGGCGGGGAAGGGCCATATGCGGCTACGAGGACCTCGTCATGTCGGAAACTCCCCATCCCTTCGCTCGCTTCGTCAGAATTCTCGGGCGCGGCAAGACGTTGACGCGCTCGCTGACCGGCGAGGAGGCCGAGGAGGCGATGCGGATGATCCTCGCCGGCGAGGCGCGTCCCGAGCAGGTTGGCGCGTTTCTCATGCTGCTGCGGGTCAAGGAGGAGACCGGCGAGGAGATCGCCGGCTTCATCCGCGCCGCGCGCGCGACCCTCGCGCGGCCGGCCGCCGCGCCGGCGGTCGATCTCGACTGGCCGTCCTACGCCGGCAAGAAGCGCCAGGCGCCCTGGTTCCTGCTCGCCGCCGCGCTGATCGCCCGCAGCGGCTGGAGCGTCTTCATGCATGGGCTCGACGGCCACACCGAGGGGCGCGTCTATGCCGGCGAGACGCTGCGGCGTCTCGGTTTTCCGATCGCCGTCGACTTCGAGGAGGCCGCCGCCCATCTCAGGCGCTTCCGCCTGGCCTATCTGCCGCTCGCGCGCATCAACCCGAGGCTCGCCGAACTGATGCGGCTGAAGGCGCTGCTCGGGCTGCGCTCGCCGGTGCATACTCTGGTGCGCGGGCTCAACCCGTTCGGCGCGGCGGCGGCGATGCACGGCGTCTTCCATCCCGGCTATGTCGCGATCCATCGCGACGCCGCGCTCGCGCTCGGCGACAAGCGCGTGCTGGTGTTTCGCGGCGACGGCGGCGAGGGCGAGCGGCGGCCCGGCAAGCCCTGCGACACGCTGCTGATCGCTGAAGGGCGCACGGAGGAGACGCGCTGGCCGGCGGTTCTCGACGTGCGGCAGGTCGCGGACGAGGCGATCGATCTCGACCGCCTCGAGGCGGTCTGGCGCGGCGAGGAAATGGACGATTATGCAAGGGCGAGCGTCGTCGGCACCGTTGCTCTCGCGCTCTGGGCGATGGGCGTCGAGGCCGATCCGGCGAGCGCTGAGGCGCGCGCCGAAGCGCTCTGGGAGGGGCGGGACCGCGGCGCGCTCGCGGCTGTGGCCTGACATCCGCGGTGGCGCGCCTTGCGCCGCCGGGCGATTTGGTCCAGTGCAAGCCCGCAAAACGAAGGACGGATCAGAATGGTCGGTAAGGACGAAATCCTGACGGCGCTCGCCGCCGTGCCGGGGCCTGACGGCAAGACGCCGCTGCCCCAGTCGGGCGCGATCGACGGCGTGACCGTGCGCGACGGCAAGGCGTTCGTCGCGATCAAGATCAATCCGCGCCACGCCAAGGCGATGGAGGTGATGCGCGCCGAGGCCGAGGCGAAGATCAAGACCGTGCCCGGCGTCGTCTCCGCTCTGGTGACGCTCACCGCCGAAAACGAGGGGCCGGCCGCCGCGCCGCAAGCGCACGCTCACGGCCATGCGCATGGCCACGGCGCCCCTGGGGCGCGTCCGCCGCCGCCGAACGCGCGGCCGATTCCCGGCATCGACAAGGTCATCGCGGTCGCCTCCGGCAAGGGAGGCGTCGGCAAATCGACGACCGCCTGCAATCTGGCGCTCGGCCTCGCGCGCCTCGGGCTCAGGGTCGGCGTGCTCGACGCCGACGTGTTCGGCCCCTCGATGCCGCGGCTCTTCGGCATTACGGGCAAGCCCGAACTCGCGGCCGGCGGCCAGAAGCTCAAGCCGATCGAGAAGTTCGGCGTCAAGGTGATCTCGATCGGCTTCCTCGTCGAGGAAGGGTCGGCGGTCGTCTGGCGCGGGCCGATGGTGATGTCGGCGCTGACGCAATTTCTGCGCGAGGTCGAATGGGGCGATCTCGACGTGCTGGTCGTCGACATGCCGCCGGGCACTGGCGACGCCCAATTGACAATGGCGCAGACCGTGCCGCTGGCCGGCGCCGTCATCGTCTCGACGCCGCAGGATCTCTCGCTGATCGACGCGCGGCGCGGCGTCACGATGTTCCGGCAGGTCAACGTGCCGCTGCTCGGCGTGGTCGAGAACATGAGCTACTTCGTCTGCCCGCATTGCGGCGGGCGCAGCGACATCTTCGCGCATGGCGGCGCGCGGCACGAGGCCGAGGCGCAGGGAACCCCGTTCCTCGGCGAGATCCCGCTCGACTTAAAAATTCGCGAGACCTCGGATGGCGGCACGCCGATCGTCGCCAGCGCGCCGGAATCGCCGCAAGCGAAAGCCTATCTCGACCTCGCCGTGCGCGTTCGCGCCTCGCTCTACGAGGGCCAGAGCGCCCGCGCCGCGCCGCGCATCGTCATCGAGTGAGCGCTGACGCGCCGCCAGCTTCGCCCCCGCTCCCGCTCGCGGGAGAGGGCCGGGGTGAGGGCTGTTGCAGGCAAATGGGAGACTGACCGTAACCAACGCTTCCAACCCCTGGCCGACCGAGCTGCGCGTTCGCGAAAAGGGCCGCGTGCTGCGCCTCACGTTCGACGACGGCCTGAGCGCCGACATTCAGACCGAGCGGCTGCGCGCGGCAAGCCCGAGCGCCGACAAGAGCCCGCCGGGCGCGGGCGTGACGATCATCGACCTCGAGACGATCGGCAACTATGCCGCGCGCTTCACCTTCAGCGACGGCCACGCCACCGGCCTCTATAGCTGGGACTTGCTGCGGAAGCTGGCGGCGGAACTCATAGAGTCTGCTTGGTGGAACGCCCCTCACCCCAACCCCTCTCCCGCATGGCCCGTCGAAAGACGGTCGTCCTTTCGGACGCCCCTACGCGGGAGAGGGGCTTATTCCCTTGTCCCGCTCGCGGGAGCGGACGAATGCTACGCATTCGCCTAGAGAAGGTCGCGCGAAGCGACGGATGAGGGCAGGCCGCCGTCATGGTCACCAAGCGAACGGATCGACCGTCCGGCGCGAGCCGACGAGGAAAGCGTCGGCGACGAGTTCGAACGGGGCGGCGTCCATCGCGCTCCAGCGGGCGTCGAGCAGGGCGGCGAAGTGGTCGTAGATCCCTTCGTACTCCGCCATCGGCGCCTCGTGGGCGAGCGCGCCGTTGAGAAAGAGCTTCGTGCCGCCGTGCGTGAGGCACAGGCGCTCGCCGGCGGCCGTCTCGATGTCTATGTTCCAACTCTGCTCGCCCTCCTGGCGCCAGTCGAACTTGGCGCTTAGATCGGCGTCCGGTCGCTCGGCCGCGGGGCTCGAGAAGGCGAGCGAGGCAGCGATCGGCGTGTCGCGATTGGCGGGATAGGATAGGGTCGCGGTTTTGACGAAGATCGGGCCGGGCGCGATCTTGGTGAGGATCGACAGCGCGTTGATGCCGGGGTCGAAGACGCCGAAATTGCCGGCGTCCCAGATCCATTCCTGGCCGGGGTGCCAGCGTCGCACGTCCTCCTTCCACTCGATCGCGAGGCGCCGCAGCTTCGCGCCCGCGAGCCGGTCCTTGGCCATGTCGACGGCGGCGTTGTACTGGGAATGCCAGGTCGCGAAGATGACGCGGCCGCGCTCGGCGGCGTGGGCCGCGAGGTCGCGCATCTCGCCGACCGTCTGCGCCGTCGGCTTTTCCAGCATCACATGCTTGCCGGCTTCGAGCGCCTCGAGCGCAATCGCGTAGCGAATGTTCGGCGGCGTGCAAATCGCCACCGCGTCGAGGTCCGGCAACGCGGCGTAGGCTTCGGCCGGCGTCGCGAAAGCCGGGACCCCTTCCACCCGCGCGCCGCTGTGGCTGACGACGCCGGCGAGCAGGAACCGCGGATTCTTGGCGATGACTGGCAGATGCTGATCGCGCGCGATCTTGCCGACGCCGATGATGACGATCGAATAAGGCGTCAAGGCGTTCCTCCCTAATTTGGTCCCGGAGATAGCCACGCCGGGGGGCGCGCTGGCAAGGGGTTGGGCTTCAGGCGGCCCTTGTCGCCGCCTCCCGCGCTCGCCGCGCCTCATAAGCCTTCAAATGCGCGTAAGCGATGCGCAGCAAAGCGTGATCGTCGGCCGCGCCTGCGCGTCGCAACAGGTCGCCGATGAGGTGGTCCGCTTCGACAGGCTTTCCGTTTTCGATGTCGCGCATCATCGAGGCGGTCAGCGTCGAGCCGGGCGCGGTGAGCACGCCACGCGCCATCGCCAGCGTCGCCGGGCGCGGCGCGAAGCCCTCTGACGTCGCGATGGCCGCGCATTCGTCAATGAGCCCCGTCGCGAGATCCGCCGCGCCCGCCGCGACGATGTCGCCGACCGCAGCGCGCATCAGGCACGTGATCCCCGCTGCGGCGGCGATGAACAGCCACTTCTCCCACATCTCCTGGCGGATCGCGTCGCTGAGCCGCGCCTCGAAGCCTGCGTTCAGCAGCGCAGCGGCGATCGCTTCGATCCGTTCCGAGCGCGCGCCGTCGAGCTCGCCGAACGTCAGCTGATGGAGATCGTTGAGATGCAGGATGGTCCCGTCCTCGCCGAGCGTCGAGGAAATCACGCAGAGGCCGCCGAGCACCCGCTCCGCGCCGAACCGCTCGGCGAGAACTTCGAGATGTCGCATCCCGTTGAGGAGCGGCAGGATCGCCGTGCGCGGCCCGACGGCGGACGCGAAGGAGGCGATGGCGCTGTCGAGGTCGTAGGCCTTGCAGCTCAAGAGCACGAGATCGAACGTCTCGCTCAGGTGCTCCGCCGTGACGACCGGCGGCGCCGCGCGATGGAAATCGCCGCAGCGGCTGCGAATCGTGAAGCCGTGCTCGGCCAGGAGGGCGGCGCGGCGCGGGCGCACGAGAAAGGTGACGTCGCGACCGGCCTGCAACAGCCGTCCGCCGAAATAGCCGCCGGTGGCGCCGGCGCCGACAACGAGGATCTTCATGGGCTCACTCTCTCATGGCGAGGGATTCGCCCGCCGATGGACGACGAGCTTGGCGGTCGACACTTGCGCGATCTCGCCGCGCTGGTTGCGCGTCTCGCTGCGCAGGGTGAGCATCCCCCGGTTCGGTCGCGAGCGCGACGGCGTGATCTCCAGGACTTCGCTTTCGACATGCAGCACGTCGCCCGGCCGCGTCGGGGCGGGCCAGGCGATTTCGGCGCTGGCGCCGATGACGCCGCCGGCGATCGGCGCGGCGCCCTCGACGAGCAGCTTCATCGTGATCGCGGCGACGTGCCAGCCGCTGGCGGCGAGACCGCCGAAGAAGGTGGGCTTCGCAGTCTCCTCGTCGAGATGGAACGGCTGCGGATCGAACTGTCGCGCGAACGTTTTGATCTGACTGGCGTCGAGCGCGTGCGACGGGCTGACGAAGCGCTGCCCGACGTGAAAATCCTCGAGATAGAGGCGGGGGGAGTCCGTCATGGAATGCGCATCCTCCATTGGCGCGGGCCGACGCCGGCGCCACATTGCGGCTGCGCCTCGCCGATTGGCAAGCCCAGCCGCGCGCGACGCCTGATTGCAAGGAGGCTAACGATGAGCAAAAACGTCGCGATCGTGGTCGGGGTCGGCGCCGAGCAGGGACTGGGCGCAGCCCTATGCCGGCGGTTCGCCGCCGAGGGCCATCATGTCGTCGTCGCCGGACGCACGAGCGAGAAGATCGAGCGCGTCGTCGCTTCGATCGCCGCCGCTGGCGGCGGCGCGGAGGCGGTGGTGACCGACGCGACGAAAGAGGAGGAGGTCGTGCGCCTGTTCGACCGCGCCTTTGCCGCGAACGACGAGCGCGCGCCGCCCGATCTCGTCGTCTTCAACGCGGGTAACAACCGGCGGATGGAGTTCCGCGACGTGCCTGCCGCGCTGTTCGAGGAATTCTGGCGCGTCGGTTGTTTCGCCGGCTTTCTCGTCGGCCGCGAGGCCGCCCGCCGCCTCGTCCCGCTCGGCCGCGGCACGGTGATCTTCACCGGCGCCTCGGCGAGCCTGCGCGGCAAGCCGCGCTTTGCGCAATTCGCGGCCGCCAAGGCGGGCCTGCGCATGATCAGCCAGAGCATGGCGCGCGAATTCGGGCCGCTCGGGATTCACGTCGCGCATGTCGTGATCGACGGCGCCATTCATGGCGAGCGCGTGCTCAGGAACTACCCGCAGGCGCTCGCCGAGCGCGGCGCGGACGGGCTGCTCGACATCGACGCGATCGCAGAAACCTACTGGCAGATCCATGGCCAGCACCGCACCGCCTGGACGCAGGAGATCGAGCTGCGGCCTTACAAGGAGCCGTTCTGAGCGCGCTACCTCACCGTCATGGCCGGGCTTGTCCCGGCCACCCACGTCCGGCCGTTGTGGCTGGCGTCCCCGGTGAGCGCCGCTATGGCCGCTGCGTTCGAGGAGGCGGCGCCGCGTGGATGGCCGGGACAAGCCCGGCCAAGACGCGCAAGGCTATCGGACTATCTGGACCGCAGGAGGTCGAGCTGCCGCCTTAAATGGAGCCGTTCTGAGGGCGCTTGCGGGGACGACGCATCCCTCGCCGTCATGGCCGGGCTTGTCCCGGCCACCCACGTCGGGCCGTTGTGGCCGGCGTCCCCCCGGCGAGCGCCGCTATGGCCGCTGCGTTCGAGAAAGCGGCGCCGCGTGGATGGCCGGGACAAGCCGGGCCAAGACGCGCAAGGCTATTGAACTATCCCCGCCGCTTCGCCCTCTCTCGCGCCCGCGCCAGGCGCGCCGCTGCGAGCGTCTCGGCGCAGCCGACCACCGCGGCGTATTCGCGGTCGAGATGGGCGAGCGAGAGCGCGTGAACCTCCGCAGCCGCAAAGGTTCGACCGCTCACCCTGACGTCGACCGCCCAGCAGGCGTCCGCGACGACGAACGCGCGATAGCCGAGATCGCCGGCGTGACGCGCCGTCGCTTCCAGCGAATTGTGGGTGAGCACGCCGCACAACACCAAGGTCGTCGCGCCGAGACGGTCGAGCGTCTCCTCGAGCGCCGTGCCGATAAAAGCGCTGTGCGCGCGCTTGCCGATGACGATTTCGCCCTCGAGCGGCTGCGCCTCGGGCTTGAAGGCGTGGCCGGGCGAACCCGGCGCGTAGGGCGAGCCGGGTTCGATCGAGTCATGGCGGATGTGGACGATCGGCAGCGCCTCCTGCCGCCAGACGGCGACAAGCGCGGCGATGGCGATTTCGGCGCCGGGGTTGTTGCGGGGTCCCCAACGCGGATCGTCGATCGCCCGCTGGACGTCGACGACGATTAGCGTGGCGTCGCTTGGCAGGCGCATCGAGACTTCCCGGAGGGCGCGGTCTTCGCCAAGATCGCGCGACAATCGACGAACTTAGCCCGCGCCGCAATTCGATCCAATCGTAGCACGGAGACGAAATGGCTGGCGGGCGGCGTGTATGAGGGAGGCATCGGTCGCTACGGAGCGGGCGTCAAGGTGGCTCGGCTGCGAACGTTAGGTCGCCTGTCGGCGTGCCTCTCGCTATTTAACGGCCGCAATGTCCTCTAGCTTCCATGTCTTATCGAAATACGCCGCCTCGGGGCCGTAGAAGCGGAAAATGGGAAACCAGCCCTTTCCCGGAACGGTCTTGATCCAGTTGCCTTTGTCGTTCGGCTGATCGGGACCGAAGGCGATATCAACGGAACCGTCTGGATTAACGGCCGGATGAGTATAGCCGCTGACAGAAGGGAACGGCTGTCCATTTTGAAGTTCGGAGCGGCTCAAGGCGTCATAAACGACGACCGACCAAAAATTGTTGACCGGGACATGAGGAAGGACATGGAGCTTGTAGGTCTTGGCCCCATCGAGAAAGTTGCCGTCCGCGTCCCGATACGTCCAAAGATACTGCGACCCTTGGCCGACGTTCTTCGCCATCATAGCAGGCGAGTTGCCAGCCGCCATGTAGTAGATGTTGTTGCGCGCGTCGATCTGGGGGGCGCCGTCCCGAGAAAACGTGTAGGTCATGCCGTTGGCGATACCTTGCCATTTCCGGTCGTGATAATAGAAGACATCGGGCGACGACGACGCATAGGTATTCGCGCGGGCCATGGCGCCACCAAGGCGAGCTGCCTCTTGTAGCAGAGCCTTTGTCTTGCCGTCAGGGTTGAAAGGCTTACCCTTTTCGATGCCGATCGCCTGCATCTCGAAGCGTTCCAGCGGAGTGAAGCTGTCCAGGGGCTCTTCATCGACGAGCATCGCCAAAAGCTCGACCAAGAGTGACTGAATAGGTCGGGGACTTGAAGACGAAGTAGCCGTTCGGCGCGCGACCTTCGTAGCCCGGCGGCAGCACCAGGAATTTGCCGCCCTTGCCCTTGTCTGGACCCAAGGGGCCGACGTCAGCCAGATAGCGCTGCAGTCCGTCTTGGAGGAAACCGAGCATATGCGGTGGGGCTTCGACGACTGTCGGGCCATCGTCTTTTAGCGCGAGGTGAGCGAGGGCATAGACCGTCTCGGTGTTGGCTGTGAGCAGTATGGTCCGGGCGTCCATCAGTTGTTCCCAGATCACGACTTGGTTGGGCTTTTTCGCGCCGAAAGCTCGCAAGCCCTGCCGCAGGGCGATTTCGCTCACCGGCATCAGTTGCGTGAGGTAAACATTGGTCGCCCGATTGACTGTTTGCAGATCGAGCAAGCGCTCAGCGGTGTCGCCGTCCGGATAACCACCCTTGAAGGCAAAGTCGCCGGACTGAGTTTTGAGCGTTTCTGTCCCGAGCCACCCATGCGGCTCGCTCTGTTGCGCGGCGGCAGGGAGCGACCCGAGGAGGGCCATCGTCATCAGGATTGAGTTCAGGACGGTCGGCTGCTTCAACATATCCTCACTCCCGGTATTTTTGTCACGGTTGGCAATTGACCAAAGTCGTGTCAGCGTCCGGCTCATGGCGGAGGAGCTCAAGCCAAAGTGACGGGCTGCGCCCGTCACGCGGCAAGTAACGCTTCCAGCGCGAGGAGTAGGTTCAGGTCCAAATTCATGACCTGAGCGTATCTCATCCGCTTCGTTCGACATAGCGCCGCGCGCAACCACAATTTGCATTCGATGCGTCTAGCGCCAGTCGCGCGGATTGCTCATAGTCGCGGTCAATCTCACCACCGAAAGACATTGCGCCATGCCCTCAGTCGCTTCGAGCGATACCCCCAGCACAATCCTTCTCATCGGAGCGTCGCGCGGTCTCGGCCACGCCATGGCTGCCGAGTTCTTGAAGAAAGGATGGAATGTCGTCGGGACAGTACGTGGCGGGGGGACCAGGACCATGCTTCACGACTTGGCCGATGAGCATGATGGTCGCGTCGAGATCGAGACCCTCGACATCTGCGAGCCCGATCAGGTCGTCGCGCTGCACGCCCGTCTTTCGGGACGCGAGTTCGCCATGCTGTTCGTGAACGCCGGCGTCACGAACAACGAGAAGGAGACCATTGCGGACGTGACGACTGACGAATTCATTCGCGTCATGGTCACAAACTCGTTGAGCCCCATGCGGGCCGTCGAGGGATTGGAAGACCTTGTCAGCGCCACCGGCTTGATCGGCGTGATGTCATCCGGACAGGGTAGCGTCGGCAACAACGAGAGCGGCATGCGCGAAGTGTATCGAGGCAGCAAGGCGGCCTTGAACATGTTCATGCGGAGCTATGCCGCCCGTCATGCCGGGGAACGTCGCGCCATGGTGTTGATGGCTCCCGGCTGGGTCCGCACTGACATGGGTGGCCCGGATGCACGCTTGAGCATCGAAGAAAGCGTGCCGAACCTGGTAAACGTCCTTCTGGCGAAGCAGGGAACCCCCGGTCTGGAATATCTCGACTATCTCGGCCGCACCGTCCCGTGGTGATCCGTTCACCTACGGCGTGCTGCATTGAGTCCGACCCACCCTCGTCCTGAGGCGCCGCGAAGCGGCCTCGAAGGACGTTTCGCCGCGCGCTCCCCTCTAGCGCGGCAGCAGGACCCAATAGTCGAGGTCGAGCACGACATGGGGCTCGTAGGCCTCGCCCTCCCGCGCGGGGAAATCGTGGCAAGGGCGGTTCTTGGCGGCGATCGTGCGCAGCCGCAGCGCGCCGACGTCCGTGCGTCCCGGCAGAGGCGCGGCGTCCAGAACCTCGCTCCAGGCGAACAGCGTATCGCCGGCGAACAAAGGCGCGACATGGCGGCCGCCGTTGATCGCCGCGAGGTGGAAGGCGTTGGCGAAGCCGTTGAAGCTCAGCGCGCGCGCCAGCGAGATGACATGGCCGCCGTAGATGAGGCGCTTGCCGAATCGCCCCTGCGATTCGCTCAACTGGTTGAAATGGACCTTGGCGGTGTTCTGATAGAGGCGCGCAGCGATCTGGTGCTCGGCCTCTTCGACGGTGACGCCGTCGACATGGTCGATCTGCTCGCCCTGAAAATAGTCGCCCCAGCGATCGGGCGATCCAGCGAGGGCGTCGTCGTAGGCGGCTGCATCGATGGGCGGACAGGCGGCGCCGAGGTCCTCCGGCGGAACGAAGGCCGGCAGGTTGGGAATGACCGCGGCGGGCGCCGGCGAATTCGGGTCGCGCTTACGGACCATCACCCAGCGGACATAGTCGACCACCGTTTCGCCGCGCTGGTTGAAGCCCCGCGACCGTACGAAGACGGCGCCAGTCTGACGGCTGGAGTGCTCCTTGAGACCGATCACCTCCGATTGCGCCGTGAGCGTGTCGCCGGGATAGACGGGCGTGAGGAACCGGCAGCCGGCGTAGCCGAGATTGGCCACAGCGTTCAGCGAGACGTCGGGCACGGTCTTGCCGAAGACGACGTGGAAGGCGAGCAGATCGTCGATCGGCGCCTTTGGATAACCGATCGCGGTCGCGAAGGTTTCGGCGCTCTGGACGGCGAATCGGGTCCCGTAGAGCGCCGAATAGAGCGAGGCGTCGCCATCGCGCAGGGTGCGCGGCGTCGCATGGCGCATCGTTTCGCCGAGCTGGAAATCCTCGAAGAAGCGGCCGATAGTGGTCTTGGTCGGCGCGCTGGCGCTCATGGCGACCTCTAAAAGACGTAAGGATAGATGTAGAGCGCGATGATCTGCTCGACCAGCAGGATCAGCAGGAACAGCACTATCGGCGAAATGTCGATCCCGCCGGTGTTGGGCAGAAAGCGGCGAATCGGGCGCAGCACGGGCTCCGTCAGGCCGACCACCGTGCTCCAGATAGATCGGACGAAGTCGTTGCGGATGTTCACGACGTTGAAGGCGATCAGCCACGACATGACCGCTGCGGCGATAATCACTAGCTTGTAGAGGTCGAGAGCGAGAATCACGATGTTAAGTACGGCCCGCATGAGCGCTCCTTGAACCTATGCCCGGACGGGCCCCCACGGGCTCCGTGACGCCTCCCCGCGCTTTCTCCGTTGACAGGCGGGTGAGGCGCACGTAAAGAGCCGCGCGACGGGGCTGTAGCTCAGATGGGAGAGCGCTGCAATCGCACTGCAGAGGTCAGGGGTTCGAATCCCCTCAGCTCCACCAA
>CAWEIU010000011.1:0-578444 GCA_963809245.1 uncultured Alphaproteobacteria bacterium
CGGGAACACCCCAACGCGAGCGACGAACCCGGCTCGTCCTTTGGCGAAGAAAGAGAGACGAAGTCGGCGGTGTCCCGCCAATGCGGCCTTTGACAAGGCCGCTGATTCTAAGACGTCCGATAAAGGGTTCGAAACGAGAGCTCGAAGCGCCCTCGCCGGCAAGCCGACGTCGACCCTTGATAAAGGACATATCCTTAGAAAGGAGGTGATCCAGCCGCAGGTTCCCCTACGGCTACCTTGTTACGACTTCACCCCAGTCGCTGACCCTACCGTGGTCGCCTGCCCCCTTGCGGTTGGCGAAACGCCTTCGGGTAAAACCAACTCCCATGGTGTGACGGGCGGTGTGTACAAGGCCCGGGAACGTATTCACCGCGGCGTGCTGATCCGCGATTACTAGCGATTCCAACTTCATGCACTCGAGTTGCAGAGTGCAATCCGAACTGAGACGGCTTTTTGAGATTTGCTAGGGGTCGCCCCTTCGCATCCCTCTGTCACCGCCATTGTAGCACGTGTGTAGCCCAGCCTGTAAGGGCCATGAGGACTTGACGTCATCCCCACCTTCCTCCGGCTTATCACCGGCAGTCCCCCTGGAGTGCCCAACTGAATGATGGCAACTAAGGGCGAGGGTTGCGCTCGTTGCGGGACTTAACCCAACATCTCACGACACGAGCTGACGACAGCCATGCAGCACCTGTGTTCCCGGCTCCGAAGAGAAGATCGCATCTCTGCAATCCGTCCAGGACATGTCAAAAGCTGGTAAGGTTCTGCGCGTTGCTTCGAATTAAACCACATGCTCCACCGCTTGTGCGGGCCCCCGTCAATTCCTTTGAGTTTTAATCTTGCGACCGTACTCCCCAGGCGGGATGCTTAAAGCGTTAGCTGCGCCACTGAAGAGCAAGCTCCCCAACGGCTAGCATCCATCGTTTACAGCGTGGACTACCAGGGTATCTAATCCTGTTTGCTCCCCACGCTTTCGCGTCTCAGCGTCAGTTCCGGGCCAGTGAGCCGCCTTCGCCACTGGTGTTCTTGCGAATATCTACGAATTTCACCTCTACACTCGCAGTTCCACTCACCTCTCCCGGACTCAAGATCTCCAGTATCAAAGGCAGTTCCAAGGTTGAGCCTTGGCATTTCACCCCTGACTTAAAGACCCGCCTACACGCGCTTTACGCCCAGTAATTCCGAACAACGCTAGCCCCCTTCGTATTACCGCGGCTGCTGGCACGAAGTTAGCCGGGGCTTCTTATCGAGGTACCGTCATTATCGTCCCTCGCGAAAGAGCTTTACAACCCTAAGGCCGTCATCACTCACGCGGCATGGCTGGATCAGGCTTGCGCCCATTGTCCAATATTCCCCACTGCTGCCTCCCGTAGGAGTTTGGGCCGTGTCTCAGTCCCAATGTGGCTGATCATCCTCTCAGACCAGCTACCGATCGTCGCCTTGGTGCGCCATTACCACACCAACTAGCTAATCGGACGCGGGCCAATCCTCCGGCGATAAATCTTTCGCCGCTAAGCCGTATCCGGTATTAGCTCAAGTTTCCCTGAGTTATTCCGAACCGGAGGGTATGTTCCCACGCGTTACTCACCCGTCTGCCGCTCCCCTTGCGGGGCGCTCGACTTGCATGTGTTAAGCCTGCCGCCAGCGTTCGTTCTGAGCCAGGATCAAACTCTCAAGTTCAAATGAGATTTCGTCCTGACTGGTCACTTCCCGAGATCGTCTCCGATCTCGGTCATTCTTGACGAGTTCCAAACACATCCGCTCGGCAAAACCACGAAGCCAGTCCGTCTCGCGACGTTCCAACCCGCTCTTCGCCAAGCGCGATGAATTTTGAAACGTGACCGTCAGATATCTCTTCGGACCCTAACGCCAGACCGCCTCGACTCATCGCCCAGACAACCCAACCGCCAGAGCCCCGCAAGGACCCCGCCGACCACGTCTCTCTTCCTTCATATGCAATTGTCAAACAGCATGGAGGAAACTTGTCCTCCAGAGCCCTCCAAAACCGCCCCGGCGCAAGCCGTAAACGCTCTCGAAAAACTCAATCCCTAACCTATGCCCTCACTGAAGAGCGAAGCGCTCTCCCCCTTCCTTTCGGCCGGGCGGAGAATTCCGCGTTTCTGCGAAGAACCGACTTCTTTTTCGACCGCCTCAGCGGCGTCGCCGTCGGTGGACGCGGATATAGGGGAACCCACTTCAAACTGTCAAACGCTTTTTGCAATTTTCGTGTCGACGCCCCTGTGGAAGACCGTATCGTACGCCTACGCACTTTCGCGTTCACGCCGGTTTTCCGCGCCTTCGCACGATCATCCTCATGCCGAATCGCGACCGCAGCGTGACGCGCTGAACCGGCGCGACGACGTGGCCGGGAACGAGATCGAAGCGCAACGCGCTGATGAGATGCGCGAGCACGATCACCGCTTCCTGCAATGCGAAGCTCATGCCGATGCAAACGCGCGGCCCGGCGCCGAACGGAAGATAGGCGTAGCGATCGATGCGCTCGCGATTTTCCCCGAGGAAGCGCGACGGATCGAAAGCGTCGGGATCACTCCACAAACGGCGATGCCGGTGCAGCACGTAAGGCGCGACGGTGACGACCGTTCCCGCAGGGATGCGCGCGCCGGCGAGCCAGTCCTCGGCGATCGCCTCCCGGCTGAGGAAGGCGGCAGGCGGATAGAGCCGCAACGCCTCCTCGAGAATCGCCTTCACGACCGGCATCGCTTCGCTCAGGTCGCCCTGAAATTCCGGGTCGAAGCGGGCGTCCACCTCGGCTTCGGCGCGCGCGCGCCACTCCGGCGATTGAGAGAGCAGATAGAGCGACCAGGTGAGCGCGTTCGCAGTCGTCTCGTGGCCCGCTCCGATGAAGGTGACGATGTTGGCGCGCACATCCTCTTGGCTGATCGCCCTGCCCGTCTGCGGATCCTGCGCGCGCAGCAGCGAGGTGAGCAGATCGTCAGGCGTGTTCGCGCCCGTCTCGATCAAGCGCTTGCGCGCGGCGATGATGTCGTCGACGGCCTTCTCGAAAAATTGCAACGTCGCGCGGCCGCGCAGGCGCCAGAAGCGCGGCAGAAACTGTGGCGCGTCGATCACGTCGAGCGGATCGAGCCGGCCGAATGTCTCGAAGTAGCGCGTGACCGCCTGCTGGAACGCCGCGGCGCCGCGAGCGAGCCCTTGCGAGAACAACGTCTGCTCGAGCACCTCGAGCGTGACGCGCGCCATATCGACTGAGACGTCGGCAATCTGCGCCGCGCGCCGCGCCAGATAGCGCTCCGTCGCGGCGCGCGCGACGCGATGCATCGCCGGCGCGAAATCGGCGACTTGGCGCGGCGAAAACAGCGGCGCCAGCGCGCGGCGCTGAACGCGCCAAATGTCCCCCTCCGCCGTCAGCAAGCCCGCGCCGAGGCCTGGACGGAGCACGCGCAATTGCAGCGCGTCCTTGCGATAATTGGCCGCGTTGTCGAGAAAGACGCGCCGCACCGCCGGCGGATCGCTCACCACCGCGCGCATTCCCATCACCGTGCGGCCGACCAGAACCGGCTGCTCGAAATGCGCGCGCGTCCAGATTTCCAGCGGGTTGCGCCAGAGCGCGTAGAGCGTCCCCAACGCACCGACCGGCGTTGCGCGCGGCGTCGGCGAGGGCGGGCGAAACGGAGCGGAAGTCGTCGTGGCCAGCGACATCGTGCGGTCCCTCCCCTGATCCGATCGAGACTAGCACGAATGGCCTCGCCACCGCGAGGAAAGCGCGGCCGGTCCCAATTCGCGACGACGTCGAAATCGTGGGGCGGCTAAAACTCGGCGCGCTGGCGCATCGCCGCGGCAAGCGTGCCGTCGTCGAGATAGTCGAGTTCGCCGCCGACCGGCACGCCATGCGCGAGGCGCGTCACCTTCACAGCATAGGGGCTCAGGAGCTCGGTGACGTAATGCGCGGTCGTCTGGCCATCGACAGTCGCGTTGACCGCCAGCACGACCTCCTTGACCTCGCCCTCCGCGACCCGCGCGAGGAGGCTGGCGAGATTGAGATCGTCGGGCCCGACGCCGTCGAGCGGCGACAGTGCGCCGCCGAGCACGTGATAGCGCGCGCGGGTCGCGTTGGCGCGCTCCAGCGCCCAGAGATCGCCGACCAATTCGACCACCACCAGCGTCGCGCGGTCCCGCGTCTCGTCGCAGCAGATCGTGCAGGGATCGCGCGTGTCGACCGAGCCGCAAGTCGTGCAGGCGACGATCCGCTCATGGGCGACGTGCATCGCCTCGGCGAGCGGGCCGAGCAGCGGCTCGCGCTTGCGGATCAGATGCAGCGCGGCGCGGCGCGCCGAGCGCGGTCCAAGCCCCGGCAAGCGCGCCAGCAACTGGATGAGCCGCTCGATCTCCGGCCCGACGACATTCGACGCCATGGGTCCTCAGAAAGGCAGCTTCATGCCGGGCGGCAGCGGCAGGCCCGCCGTGAGGCTCTGCATCTTGTCGGCGGCGGCGCGGTCGGCCTTGGTCTTGGCGTCGGCGAAGGCGGCGAGGATCAGGTCCTCGGTCATCTCTTTGTCGCCAGGCGTCAGCAGCGAGGGGTCGAGGTGGATGGCCTTCATCTCGCCCTTGCCGGTCAGCGTGATCCGAACCATGCCGCCGCCGGACTGGCCCTCCACCTCGAGGTGCGTAAGCTCCTCTTGCGCCTCCTGCAGCTTGGCCTGAACGGCCTGCGCCTTCTTCATCATTCCGAGAATGTCCATCACGAACTCCAGAGCTCGATTCTACACGTTGTCGCGCGCGCTTCGCGAAAAACCAGCATCCCCTTTTTCGCCGCGCGCCTAAAGATCGTCCTCGTCGAGGATGTCGACATAGGCGACGTCTTCGTCGGTTGGCGGCGGCGGCGAAGGCGGCGGCTCCTCCTCGGGGGCGCGCACCGCGACGATGCGAGCGCCGGGAAAGCGCTCGAGCACCTTGCGCACCACCGGGTGCTCGCCGACGCCGGTGAGGCGCTCGGCGCGGCGCGCCTCCTCCTTCTCACGCAGGGTCTGCGCGCCGACGCCGGCGGCGACCGACACCATCCAACGCTCGCCGGTCCATTCCTGGAGACGGCGCGAAAGATCCTGCGCGACCGCCGGCGAAGCGCCTTCGACCAGCGCGAACTCGATGCGCCCCTGCTCGAAACGGGCGAGGCGCACATCCGCCTCGAGCGCCTGACAGAGCCGGATGTCGCGCTTGGCGCGGGCGAGCGCCACGACATCCTCGAAGCGCGACAGACGCGGCGCGCCAGACGGCGCGAGGGCGGCGGCGGGCGCGGCGACGCGAAGCGCTGAGGCGCCTCCTGAAGGCGACGGGCGCGCCGACGAAGGCCCAGCGCCGCCGGCCGGGGCGAGGCGAGGCGCGGCGTCGCCCGTTTCGGCGAGCCGGCGCAGCGCGTCCTCCGGTGAGGGCAGATCGGCGGCGAAGGCGAGCCTGATCAGCGCCATCTCGGCCGAGGCGAGGGGCCTGGGCGAGTCTTTCACGTCCTCGACCCCCTTGAGGAGGATCTGCCAGGCGCGCGTGAGCGGCCCGAGATTGAGCGTCTTGGCCAATTCTGCGCTACGGCGGCGTTCGGTCTCGCTGATCGCCGCTTCGTCGATGCCGTTCGGCGCGAGTTTGGCGCGCGTGACGAGGTGGCAGAATTCGGCGAGTTCGATCAGCAGCGCCGCCGGATCGGCCCCGCTGAGGTGCTGGCGCCCCATCAATTCGAGCGCCGGCGTAATCGCGCCCGACATGGCGTGGACGAAGAGATCGATCACGTCGCCGCGGTCGGAGAGCCCGAGCATGGCGCGCACGTCCGCCGCCTCGACGTGTCCGGTCGCGGCATGCGCGATGCCCTGGTCGAGCAGCGACAGCGCGTCGCGCACCGAGCCCTCGGCGACGCGGGCGATGAGGGCGAGCGCGTCGGGCTCCGCGATGACGCCTTCGGCGGCGCAGATCTTCTCGAGATGGCGCACCATCACCCCGGTCTCGATCCGCCTGAGGTCGAAACGGATGCAGCGCGAGCGCACGGTGATCGGCACCTTGTCGATCTCGGTGGTCGCGAACAGGAACTTCACGTGCTCAGGCGGCTCTTCGAGCGTCTTGAGCAAGCCGTTGAAGGCCTGCTTGGAGAGCATGTGCACCTCGTCGACGATGTAGACCTTGGTGCGGGCCGAGACGGGCCGATAGCGGGCGTTCTCGATGATTTCGCGCACGTCGTCGATGCCGGTGTGCGAGGCGGCGTCCATCTCGATCACGTCGACGTGGCGCGATTCCATGATCGCCTGGCAGTGCGCGCCGAGCTCGGGCATTTCGATGCTGGGCCGGTCGATCTTGCCGGGCAGCGAATAGTTGAACGCGCGGGCGAGGATGCGCGCGGTCGTCGTCTTGCCGACCCCGCGCACGCCAGTGAGGATATAGGCCTGATGGATGCGGTTCGCGGCAAAGGAATTGGCCAGCGTGCGCACCATCGGCTCCTGGCCGATCAGGTCCTCGAAGCGGGAGGGACGGTATTTGCGCGCCAGCACGCGATAGGGCGTCGCGGCCGGCGCGGCGTCCATGGCAGGTTCGGCGACGAGGCTACCTTCAGGAGCTTGCAGTTCGTCCATTCGCCAAAAGCTCAGATTGCGCCAGAAGCTCGGGTTGAACGGCCCGGAGCCGCTGCGGCCCGAACGCGGGGCGCCGAGAAGGCGGCGTGGAATTGGGCGGTAGGAGGTTGGACAAAGACCCGCCCTGGCTCGTTAGGGCTGCTTCCTTCCGGACCTGACCCGGTTGGCGAGCGGTACGTCCTTCGCCAACCTCCCGCGCCCTATTTGGACTATGCGGACGGCTGGCGCAAGGGCGCCCGTTCGGCGCGGAGTGTCTCAGTTTGAATTTCGGCTTTGGGGGAAGCGGACCTCGCGAAACATGCCAGCGCATGCTTTGCTTCCTCGAAATCAAAGGAGAGAACATGTACGAGGCCGCATCCACACTGCTACGGCACGTGAACCCCTCTGCGCTTGGCCCGCCTCCGGGCTATTCGCAAGTTGTCGAGGTCCGAGCCGAGCGTATAATTTTCATTGCAGGCCAGACGGCTCTGGACGCGAGCGGCATGCTTGTCGGCAAGAGCGACTTCGCTGCCCAAGTCGATCAGGTATTCCGCAACCTCGCAGCAGCGCTTGGCGCGGTAGGTTGCACCCCTGCCAATCTCGTGAAGCTGACTGTCTTTCTTTGCGACATGAACGACCTCGGCGCCTACCGGGAAGCCCGCGATCAGTTCTTTGCAATAGTAAGCCCGCCTGCGGCCCCCGCCGTGACCTTGATCGAGGTGTCGAAGCTGTATGGGCCCGATTTCCTCATCGAGATTGAAGCCGTGGCGGCAGCTTAGCGGATGGCGACAGCCGTCCCGGATCTCCCCGAAGACCGGTGAGGAGAGCCACAGCCGCTGCCGTCGCACTCCCGTCGCGGGGTCCTCGATGATGCCGTCCAGCGGCGCGAACATGCGTGCTTGGAGGTTGGCGCCCGCCTGCGATGCATCGTCGTCTCTAACGTCGCGTGTGTAGGCGTAGACGCCTTTCGCCTCGGCACGGGGGAGCTTCAAGCGCTCCGCGGCTACCGGCCTTCGGAGTCCCGCGCACGTTCTCTGTCGGCCCTCCCATTTTGGCACACCTTAAATGGCGGCGGCGCGGAGCGTCTGATCCGCCGGCGGCGGTCACCGAAAAGCTGGGCGGCGCCGCACTCAGCCGCTGGCGCCCGGTTCCGCCTCCGAAATGCGGCGGACGCCCGACGTCAAGTCTCGCAGGGAGAGCGCGAGCGAGCGCTTCGCGGTCGAACCAGAACAATCGAGCCTAAATCAACGTTTAACCGTAAGTCGGAGAGACGCGCTCCGAGTTGCTGTTCAGTTGGCGGCGAGGCCGATTCCGTCGCCTCGGCAAGCTTCCGTGTCCAAAAACGCGACACATCGTTTGGCGCCAGACTTGCGAGTTTGCCATCTGCCACCTAGGCGTCGCAAATCATGACCGCCGTAGTTGCCAGATTAAAATAGCACAACACTCGCGTTGCACATTGATTGAATACGCAACAACCTTCACTTGCCAAGATCAATACTATTAAACGTCACCACCTTACGTACAGCAGCCAGTGATATTGCTTTGATCAAATAAATTCTAATCGCTTCATTCCGTTTGTTCGCTCTAATTTTAAGGCGTTTCAAATCGCCTTCCCTAGAGTTTTGCCATCAAATGGAGGCGCGAGATGGTCAAGGTTTTGGCATGTGCGGCTACAGCAGCGATTATCGCGGCGGCGAACCTTTCCACCGCATCGGCTTCCCCAACGACCGCCGCGATGCTCGAGGGCGGATATACGCTGGCGCCCTTTTCTTTCGTCAAATTTTGCTTGGATTACCCGAGCGATTGCCCGAAATCAGCGGGCCCCAGCCGCATTCGGCTGACCAGTGGACGGATGGTCGAATTGGCGGGCGTCAATCGAGCCGTCAATCATTCCATCCGACCGCAGGCCGATACGTCTGCTCTTCGCTACTGGAAGCTCAACGTCGACGCCGGCGACTGCAACACCTACGCGGTTCAAAAGCGCCACGAACTGATCCAGCGCGGCTGGCCCTCTGCGGCGCTCGCGCTGACGGTCGTCAAGACCCCGTGGGGCGAAGGTCATATGGTCGTGACGGTGCGCACCGACCAAGGCGACCTTGTCCTCGACAACCTGCGATCGAACATCGTCTCATGGCAGAGGACCGGCTACGAATGGATCATGCGCCAATCCGAACGCGATCCGCAATATTGGGTTGAGCTTGACGGCGGTCAGCCCCGCCCCGTCGATGCGGCAGATCTGGACGACGGGACCGAAGTCGCTGCAGTCGACGCTCGCGAACCAATCGATGGCGAAATCGGGGCCGCCGACGTCGAAGATGGACTGACGCGAGCGGAGGCTCCCCGTGGGCCGGATGGGACAAGCCGCGGGGAAAATCGGTGATCGTCGCGACCAACTGCGCCGCGCGGCAAGCGGCGCAAGCCGCGATCGCCGAGTGGACGCGCTTGGCCGACAGGGCCGGATCGCCGACTATCTAACGCGCCTCGACCTCATCATCCTCGATGACCTCGGCTCTCCCCTTCGCGCAGTCGGCAGGACAGCTTCTGTTCCACTTGATTAAGCTAGCCGTCTCTACGAACGAACCTCGTGCGGCAAGCGCTCAGGTCTCGCTGCTGTATTCGCCGCGCAGCCGGCAGACGATCTTGCGGAGGTCGAGGTGGGCCATCTGCGGCTCGGGATCGCCGCTGGGGACCGCCCTCTCCTGCCTCGCGTCGGCGAATTTCATGCGCATCGGCGTCGCGATCGCCTCGCCGAAGGCGATCGCCTCCCGGTCGGCGATCGAGGAGAGAAAGGCGATCGTGCTCGCCGAGGACACGCCGACCGCCGAGCGGACGATCGCCTTGTCGTGTTCGTTGGAGAGGCGCATGGCGAACATGGTCGAGCATTGCGACAGCACCGTCGCGTCGAGCTCCGCCGGGCGCTGGGTGACGATGCCGAGCGAGACGCCGTATTTGCGCCCCTCCTTGGCGATGCGTCCGATCGCTTGGCGCGTCGGCCCAAAGCCTTGCGACTGGTCGGTAGGAATGTAGCGGTGCGCCTCCTCGCAGAGGACGGCGATCTCATAGCTGCCGTCGCTCCACAGCGCGATTTCGAACGCGAGGCGCGCGAGCACCGAGACGAGCGAATTGACGACCTCGTTCGGCAGGCCGGCCAATTGGACCACCGTCACCGGCGCTCCCGCCTTGGGCAAGCGGAAGATGCGCGAGATGACCTTCGCCATGTTGTCTTCGACGACGACCCTGCCGAACATGAAGCGGTAGCGCGGATCGCGACTCAGCGTCTCCAACCTGTGCTTGAGCGAACGAAGATCGGAACGCGGATAGCGCTGGTCGAGCTTGCCCAGCCACTCGTCGAGGATGTGCACCATGTCGGCGACGCGATAGGGAACCGGCGTGTCGGCGCTGACCCAGCCGCTGTCGCCGCTCGGCTGCCGGCGCAGCGGGCTCGCCGCGACGAGCGAAGCGGAGCTCGCCGCGAATTGCGCCTTGGCGGTCTTGATGACGTCGAACAGCGCGTCCATCTCGTCCGAGTTGGGCTTGCGGCCGCTGTAGATGATGTCGGCGATCTCCTCGAACCTGAACATCCAATAGGGAAGTTCCAGATTGTCCGAGGTGAGGACGACCGAGATGTCGGGGAAGTTGCGCGCATATTCGTTATGCGGATCGATGATGAGCGCGCGCAGCTTGGGGCGGCTGGCGAGGCACTTCTTGACCAGCATCGAGACCGCGGTCGTCTTGCCGACGCCGGTCGAGCCGATGACCGCGAAATGGCGCGTCACCAGTTCATCGATGCTGACGGAAGCAGGCACCGTCTGGTTCTGCGTCAGGCGGCCGATCTCGACGGCCTGGACGCCGCGGAAGCTGTAGATCGCCCTGAGATCGTCGGCGCGGATGCGATGGGCGATCGAGCCCAGCGCCGGATAGGAACGAATGCCGCGGTAAAAGACGGGAGCGCCGGCGTCATCGTCCACGATCTCGCCGCTGAACTCGATGCCAACGTATGAAACGTTGCTTTCAGTCTCGCTCCAGAGGCGATCGGCGGTCGCGAGCTCACAGACGACGCCGACGAGGCGAGACGCCTGGTGGACGATGGTGATGAGATGGCCGACCGACCAGTGCTCGCCGGCATCGCCCGGGTGGACGCGACAGGCGATGGTCCCTTCGGTGCCATTGAGAGCCACGAGGCGGCCGATCTCGCGCGCGCCGCCGAAATCGCGCCGTTCGAGGATCGGCTGAACGGAAGAACGGGCAGGCGACAATTCGAGCTTCATGGCGTGTCCGTCTATTGGCGGCGTCGGCGGTCGCGACGGCGGCGGCGCGCAATCCGAGACCGGCTCCCTCGAAGCGCTCGCCGGCGCGCCATTAGACCGCGGATTCGTAAAGAACCCGTTGGGGATTCCTTGAGAAGGGGATTCCTTCCGCTCCGCTTACGGGGAGAAGGAGAAGCCGCCTGTGCGTTTAGGTGGCCGCCCGGACCTCCGGGTCGCCGCCGAGCAGGCGGGCGAATTGGCGCAGACGGGATTGCAGGCGATCGCTATTCAGCGAGGCAAGGTCGCTAGGCAGGGACAACACGATCCGGCCCCGTTGCGCGATCATCGGCGTGCGCGGCAACACCCCCGGCATGGCGGCCGAGACGATGTAGGCGACGCGCATCGCCGCGCCGAGGATGCGGGCGCGGTCGAGCTGACGCGCTGAAACGAGCGAACGCGCGAGCGGGCTGACGTCAAGCTCATTCGAGACGTGTCGATAGGACGCGGCAAGCGCCAGAAAGGCGCGCGAGGGATGGTCGATGCCGACGAAAGAGGCGTTGGCGACGAGATCGTAGGACTGCTCGCCCCGATAGTCCGGATGGGCGCGCCAAGCGACATCCGAAAGCAGGCACGCCGCATGGCGCAGCCGCGTCTCCTCCAGCGTCTCCTCGAGGTGGGTGGTGGCGAGAAATTGGCTCGTCCATTCGAACAGCTCTTCGGCGTGCGCGGGCGAGCGCGAGCGCAAAACATTGAACTGGCGCGCGGCGCTGATCAGCGGATCCTGCGCCTGTTCCTCCTGCGGCAGGGCTTCATAAAGCAGCCCCTCCCGCACGCCGAGGGCGGAAATGACGATCTCCTTCGGATTCGCCTGCCGGATAATCTCCTCCATCACCGCGGCGCCATAGGCGAGCAGCGGCCGACGGGCGGAGGAGACCGATTCGATCGACAGCAGCGCCTCGACCTCGATGCGCTCGACGAGCTTGACGAAATCAAGCGCGTCGCGGGTCGGAATTACGTAATTGTGCATCACGTGCATCGGATATTGGCGCTGGCGCATATGCAGGCGAGCGAGCGAGCGCCACGTGCCGCCGACCGCGTAGAAGGTGCGCCCGGCCAGGTTTTCCAGCGGTTTCGCCTTGGCGAGCGCGTCGCGGGCGATCTTCGCCGCCTTCTTTGGCGACCGCTCGGAAAGCTCCATCAGCGACAGTCCGCCAATCGGCAGCGTCACGCCGCGTCCGATCTTGCCCTCGCCCACCTCGGTCAATTCGAGCGAGCCGCCGCCGAGGTCGCCGACGACGCCGTCCGGCTGGTAGATCGACGAAACGACGCCGAGCGCCGCCAGTTGCGCCTCACGCGGCCCGGCGAGCAGGGTGATCGGGCAGCCGATCGCCTTCTCCGCCAGTTCGAGAAACTGCGGGCCGTTCGCCGCATCGCGCACCGCCGCCGTCGCGACGGCGCGGATGTCGTCGATTTTCATTGTGCGGCACAGCGCCTTGAAGCGCTGCAGCGCGGCGAGCGCCTTGGCGACCGCGTCGTCGGACAGAAAGCCCGTCGTCGCCACGCCGCGACCCAGACCGCACAGCACCTTCTCGTTGAAGGTCGGCGTGAGGGCGCGCGTCAGAGACTCGTAGGAAACGAGCCGAACCGAGTTCGATCCGATGTCGACGATCGCAACGGGTTCGCCCGGCAGTCGCCCTCTTGCTTCGATCCCCGACATGCAAACTATCCCCTTAGAGCGCGCGGCGGACAAGTGGACGCCGGCTTTTCGCCAAGAGCGCGCGGCAATTGAGGAATCTTGACCTCAGACGCGCGGCTTGCGCCGCGGCAGCAATTCCGGGCTCAATTCGGCGAGCGACTGACCGCGGCCCGACAAGCTCGGATGGGTCAGGAAGTACTTGTGAGCGTTGAACAGCTCCTCGCCCTCCGCCGGCGCGATCCTGACGCTCGAGCCGTCAGGCAACACCCGAAAGCTCTGCTCGTTGTCCATCAGATTGGCTTCCATGATCTGATTCAGCACGTGCTCGTGGACGGTCGGATTGCGCAGCGGCACAAGCGCCTCGACGCGGCGGTCGAGATTGCGCTGCATCAGAATCCGCCGAGGAGATATAGACATGGGCATTGCGGCTCGGAAGGCCATGGCCGCCGCCAAACGCATAGATGCGCGCATGTTCGAGGAACCGGCCGACGATCGACTTGACGCGAATTCGCTCCGACAAGCCGGGCACGCCGGGCCTCAGACAGCAGATGCCGCGCACCACGAGGTCGATCTCGACCCCCGCGCGGCTCGCCGCATAGAGCGCGTCGATAATCTCGGGATCGACGAGCGCGTTGCACTTGCCCCAGATGGCCGCCGGCTTGCCGCTTTCGGCGAACGCGATCTCCTGCGCGATGTGTTCCAGCAGGCGCTTCTTCAGCGTGAACGGCGAGATCGCCATCAGCTCGAGCCCATCGGGCTCGGCGTAGCCGGTGATGAAATTGAAGATGCGCGCCACGTCGCGCGCGATCGCCGGATCGGCGGTGAACAGCGAAATGTCGGTGTAGATGCGCGCCGTGACCGGATGATAATTGCCGGTGCCGAGATGACAATAGGTGACGAGCGAGCCGCCTTCGCGCCGCACCACCATCGAGAGCTTGGCGTGCGTCTTCAATTCAATGAAGCCGTAGACGACCTGCGCGCCGGCGCGTTCGAGGTCGCGCGCCCAGCGGATGTTCGCCTCCTCGTCGAAGCGCGCCTTCAGTTCCACGAGCGCCGTAACGGATTTGCCCGCCTCCGCCGCCTCGACGAGCGCGCGCACGATCGGACTGTCGGCGGACGTGCGATAAAGCGTCTGTTTGATCGCGACGACGTTGGGATCGCGCGCCGCCTGAGCGAGAAACTGCACGACCACATCGAAGGTCTCGTAGGGGTGATGGACGACGAGGTCCTTCTGCCGGATTGCGGCGAAGCAGTCGCCGCCGTTCTCGCGCACCCGCTCGGGAAAGCGCGGCACCAGAGCGGGAAATTTGAGATCGGGCCGATCGATGCTGACGAGCTGCGACAACTCATCCAGCGCCAACACGCCCTCGATCAGCACGACGCCGGAGGTGACGACGTCGACGTCGCCGGTCACGAAGGCGCGCAGCGCCTCCGGCATGCTGGCCTCGATCTCGAGCCGGATGACCGATCCGCGCCGGCGGCGCTTCAACGCCGTCTCGTAGAAGCGGACGAGATCCTCCGCTTCTTCCTCGACTTCGATGTCGCTGTCGCGAATGACGCGGAAACTGCCCTGCCCCGTGACTTGGTAGCCCGGGAACAATTGGCCGATGAAGGCGAGGATGATCTGCTCGAGCGAAACGAAGCGGTGCGGGCCGCCCGGCCCCGCCTCTGGCAAGCGGACGAAGCGATCGATCTTGCTCGGCACGCGCACCAGCGCGCTCATCGTGCGGTGGTCGGAGAGGCTCTTCAATTCGAGCGCGAGCGTGAAGCCGAGATTGGGAATGAACGGGAACGGATGCGCCGGATCGACGGCGAGCGGCGTCAGCACGGGAAAGACGTGCAGCAGGAAATAATCCACCAGCCATTGCCGGTCGGCCCCCGACAGCCCGGCGACGTCGCAAATGACGATGCCCGCCCCTTCGAGCTCCTTGCGCAATTCGCGCCAGCGCTGCTGCTGCGAGGCGACGAGTTCGGCGACGCGCAGACCGATGCGATCGAGCTGTTCGGCCGGCGCGAGGCCGTCCTCGGAGGTCTCCGTCATGCCGGCGAGGACCTGGCCGACGAGGCCCGCAACGCGGACCATGAAGAACTCGTCGAGATTGTTGGCGGAGATCGAGAGGAACCGCAGCCGCTCGAGCAGTGGGTGATTGCGATTGCCCAATTCCTCGAGCACGCGGCGATTGAACTCCAGCCACGACAATTCGCGATTGATGAAGCGCTCCGGCGAGGCCGCCAGATCCGGACCGAGAACCTCAACCGTCTCCGTCGCCGCCTTCATGGCTGTCGCCCTCCGACTTACTGCTCCTGCCGCGCGTCGCGCCAATTCCGCCTCCTCTGAGGAACGACGGAACGAACTCCGGCCGGCTTCGGCATTCCGCGCTTCCTACCTAGGTTGATTGTGTTACAGAAATATACCGGCGCCAATCGCGAACGCGTCTCAGGCACTTACGCCAGCGCCGGCGAGCCCGGCCGCAACCTTCGCCAACGCGAGCGGGTAGAGCCGGTGCTCCTCGACCAGCACTCGCTCGGCCAGCGTTTCTGCAGTGTCGCCCGGCAGCACGGGAACCCGCGCCTGCGCGATGACCGGGCCGGCGTCGAGCTCGGGTTCGACGAAGTGGACGGTGCAACCGTGCTCGGCGTATCCGGCGGCGAGCGCGCGTTCGTGCGTGTGAAGCCCGCGCAAATCCGGCAGCAGCGAGGGATGAATATTGATCATCCGTCGCCGCCAGCTCTCGACGAACGGGGGGCTCAGAATGCGCATGAAGCCGGCGAGGCACACGAGATCGATGGCGTGCTCGGCGAGCCGCTCCTGCAACGCCGCCTCGAAGGCGCCGCGATCGGCGTAGGCTTTCGATGCGACGATTTCGGTCGCGATCCCCGCGCGGCGCGCAATCTCGATGCCGCCCGCGTCCGGCTTGTTGGAGATCACCAGCGCGATCCGGGCGGGGAAGCCTGGCGCACGCGCCCCCTCGATCAGCGCCGCCATATTCGACCCGCGCCCGGAAATGAGGATGGCGACGCGCGCCTGCCCGCTCACAGCTTCAGCCGCCCGCTGGTTACGACGCGCTCGTCCGCGCGCGGGATCAGCCGCCCGATTTGCGTCGGCGCGAGGCCATTGTCCCGCAGCGCCTGGATCGCCTCGTCCGCGCCTTCGGCGGCGAGGAAGGCGACCATCCCGAAGCCGCAGTTGAAGGTGCGCAGCATTTCGCCTTCGCTCACTCCTCCCGTGGCGGCGAGCCAGGAAAAGACTGCTTGCGGCGCGAAGGCGCCGAGATCGAGCGCCACTGAGAGATTGTCCGGCAGGACGCGCGGCAGATTGTCGGGAAAGCCGCCGCCGGTGACATGGGCGAGCGCCGATATGGCGCGGGTCGCCTTCAGCGCCGCCAGCAGCGGCTTGACGTAGAGCCGCGTCGGCTCGAGCAGCGCGGCGGCGAGCGAGCGCTCGGGCGCGAAGGGCGCCGGCGCGTCCCAGGCGAGGCCGCTCAGGGCGACGATCCGCCGCACCAGCGAAAAGCCGTTGGAATGAACGCCCGACGAGGGCAGGCCGACCACGACGTCGCCCGCCTTGAGGCCGGCGCGCGGCAGCAAGGTCCCCCGCTCCGCAGCGCCGACGGCGAAGCCGGCAAGGTCGAAGTCGCCGGCGGCGTAGAGCCCCGGCATTTCGGCCGTCTCGCCGCCGATCAGGGCGCAGCCGGATTCGACGCAGGCGCGCGCGATCCCGCCCACGATCGTCGCCCCGACCGCCGGATCGAGCCTCGCGGTCGCGAAATAGTCGAGGAAAAACAATGGCTCCGCGCCCTGGACGACGATGTCGTTGACGCACATGGCGACGAGGTCGACGCCGATCGTGTCGAACACGCCGCTCTCGATGGCGATCTTCACCTTGGTGCCGACGCCGTCGTTGGCGGCGACGAGCACGGGATCGACGAAGCCCGCCGCCTTCAGGTCGAACAGGCCGCCGAAGCCGCCGATCTCGGCGTCCGCCCCCGGCCGGCGCGTCGCGCGCACCAGCGGCTTGATGCGCTCGACCATGGCGTTGCCAGCGTCGATGTCGACGCCTGCGTCGGCGTAGGAGAGGCCTTTCGGCGGGGTCTGGCTCATGGCAGGGGGTTAGCCGCTCGGGCGCCGATGCGCAAGTCGCGCAGGTCGCGCGAAAGTGGCGCCAGTCGCGGCAAAGAGCGCGGCCGCCGCGAGGGCTGTACACGCGTGCGCAGCCCTCGGGTCGGCCGGGGATGAACAGCATCGGAGTTCGAATATCGGGTTTCGACTTGTTTGAGACAATTCGCATGCGGATCGCCGATATGAAGCCCCAATGATATGGAACGCTCCGAGAACACGGGGGCAAGTACCCCTCGTCGGCGCTTAACGCGCCACTTCCTCCCGCGCGACCAAGCTCAACCTCAGTGGGGAGCATGCGGAAATTTGCGGTTGTTCTAGCGTTCTCCTTCGCGCTCGCGGGGTGCGACCCGCCTCTTTCGAATCTGGTGCTGCCTATGGAGCCGACGGGAGAATCCATTGCCGCTCCGAGGCGTCAGTTGACCACCGCAGAAAAGGAGTCGGTTTCCGAGGCCGTTAAGCTGAAGCTGGGAGACTCAGACCGCAGAGAGTTCCAATGGCCTCCACTTGTCCTTAGAGTACACGACCACGCAACCGACTATTGTGGGCTTGTCAGCAGAGAGGACCCAGGCAACGGGCAGGTCGCATTTAGACAGTATTATGCGAAACTCACGTTTGATCGTCACAAAACGCTATCGAAAGTGGACGTGCTGTCCATAGACGATGTCAACTCTAACGGCATACCAACCACCATCGACTCGTTATGCAGACAGGACGACTACATGCCTTGAAGGGGACAGTCGAGCAGTTTGAATTAAACTTCTGTCGTATTCGGGCCCGCGTCCGAAAGCCTTCACCAAAGCCGAAATTCAAACTCAGACGCTGACAAGCTACGTCGCGCCACGGCTCAGGCCCCGGCGCGCCGCCAGACGTTCATCTCGACGCCGTGCGCCGGATCGAGCGGGATCGTCTGGCTGAGGGTCAGGCCGCCCTCGGCGAGCACGGTGTCGGCGGCCACGCCCGCCTCGCATCGCGAGAACAGGCTACGCCCACCCGGCAGGCGGACGCCATGCGCGCGCGACATGTGGAATTCGGTGTAGCCGATCGATAGGAAGAGGTCGAACACCACCTGGCCGCCCGGCGCGGCGACCAGAGCGTCCGCAGGCAGCAATCGCTCCGCGACCTTTTCCCACGGTTCGTGCGATGGGTCCCACCACCAGGCGTCCGCGCGCCGTTCGAGCCCTGCCGCGGTGCGCGAGACGACGAGCCGCCGCTGCCCGTGCACATTCGGCTCCGCCTCATGGCTGACGCGGCCGAATACGACGATGTCCGCGCGGGCGAGCGCCGCCTGGTAATAGGCCCAGTCCTGTTCGTTGCGCAGGGAAGGCGGGGTCAAGCCGTCGGCGGCGGCGATCTTGTCGTCGTCGGAGACAATGGCGTAGCCGCGGATGTCGAGCGTCATGACGACCTCCCTCCAGCGCGCCGCGACAAGCTTAAGGCGCCGGCGCGCAATTCCTGACGGCGAAAACGCACTGCTGGCCGAGCGGCAAGTCGCCCCCGCTCGCCGCCGTATAGGTCACCTGCGTCACTTTGGCGGCGGTGAGGACGATTTTGACGTCGCAGGGTCCGCTCGGGCCCAAGGGCGGCGCGCCCATATTGAGGCCGATCGCCCAGGGCTCGCCATTGGTGCGCATCGTTCCGACCGGATAGGTCCAAATCTGCGTCGAGCCGACGACGTCGCGGCGCGTTGGCTGGCCCATGCAGGCGAGAATCGTCTTCTTGGGAAGGCCGATCATCGAATGTTGGGCGATCTGGTCGACTTCCGGCCGATCCGCGCAGCCGATCAACGCGAACAATAGTGCGCCCGACAATCCGCCGGACATCGCAAGCCCCCACCCCACCGGCCGTCTCCAGAATCGCAAAATCGAGGGACGCAGATTGTTCCGCCCGCCCGCCTTTGGCAACTCGGCCGGCCGGTTCTCCTCTTCAAGAACCCGTGCAGACAAAAAAGGCCCCTCGCCGTTTCCGGAGAGGGGCCAGGTTCAGGCTTGCATAGGGAGCAGGTGCTAGCCTTGAAGGGGTGGTCAGAACTCTTCCCAGTCGGGTTCGAGCTTGCGGGCCGTCGCCGCCATTTGCGGCGGCGGCGCGGCGGCGCGCGCGGAGCGCTTGGCGGCTGGCGCGGCGGGGCGCGCGCTCCGGCGGCTCGGCTCGGCGGCGCGCAAGCGGCTTTCGCCGACGCCGGCGTCGTTGGCGGCCCGCCCGACCTTGAACTGGCCGATCAGGCTCGCGAGCTGAGCCGTCTCCTGCGAGAGCGAACGGCTCGCCGCCGACGACTGCTCGGCCATGGCGGCGTTTTGCTGCGTCACCTGGTCCATCTGGTTGATGGCGACATTCACCTCGTCGAGGCCGGTCGCCTGCTCCTTGGCGCCGGCGGCGATGGCGGTGACGACGGTGTCGATCTCGGCGACCTGCGCCATGATGCGATCGAGCGCCTTGCCCGATTCGGCGACCAGTTCGACGCCTTGGGCGACTTGCGTCGCCGAGGTCGAAATGAGGTTCTTGATCTCCTTGGCGGCGCCCGCCGAGCGCTGCGCGAGGGCGCGCACTTCGGTGGCGACGACCGCAAAGCCGCGGCCCGCTTCGCCCGCGCGGGCCGCCTCGACGCCGGCGTTGAGCGCCAGCAGGTTGGTCTGGAATGCGATCTCGTCGATCACGCCGATGATCTTGCTGATTTCCTGCGACGACTTTTCGATGCCGCCCATGGCGCGCACCGCCTCGTCGACGACGCCGCCGCTCTTGGTCGCCTCGTCCTTCGCCGCCGCGACGACCTGGCGGGCGCGGGTCGCGCCCTCAGCGGCGTTGCGCACGGTGCTGGTGATCTCGTCGAGCGCGGAAGCGGTCTCCTCGAGGCTCGCCGCCTGCTGTTCGGTGCGGCGCGAAAGATCGTCGGAAGCCGAAGAGATCTCCTGAGCGCCGGATTGGATGCCGCCGGTGATCGCGGAGACGGCCTGCAGCAGTTTCTGAAGCTGGTCGAGCGAGGCGTTGAGGTCCTGACGCAGCGGCTCATAGTCGGACGACAGCGTGTCCATCACACGGAAATCGACATCGCCGTCTGCGAGCCGTCTAAGCGCGCTGGAGAAGGCGCCCATGAAAGCCGCGAGCGATTCCGCGTGGGCCTTTGCCTTCTCTTCGTCACGCCGGCGCGACTCGACGGTCTGCGCCTCCGCATTGGACCGAAACTCGTTGGCCAGGCCGAGCGAGACCGCATTGTCCTTGAACACCTGGACGGCCCGCGCGATGGCGCCGATCTCGTCGCCGCGATCCTGATAACCGACCTCGAGGCTGAGATCGCCGGCGGCGATCTTATTCATCGCCCCGACCGAATTCGACAGCAGCGCGGAGACGTTGCGCGAGAAGAAGGCGATCAGGACGAGCAGCAGCGCGATCGAGGGAACGAGGATCTCGGCGAGATTGGCGACGACGCTCCAGAAGGCGGACTCGACGTCGTCCACATAGAGACCGCCGGCGACCGCCCAGCTCCACTCGGGAACGCCGATCACATAAGTCACTTTCGGGCTCGGATCCTTCCCGCCGGGCTTGACCCAGGCGTATTCGACGAAGCCGCGTCCGGCCTTGGCCGCATCGGCGATGTCGCGCACGTAGAGCTTGCCGTTGGCGTCCTTCGTGTCGAGGCTGTTCTTGCCGATCATGTCGGGATTCGGGTGCGCGATGGTCACGCCGTCGAAATTGGAGACGAAGACGTAGTTGCTCCCGTCGAACCGCATCGCGCCGATGGCGTCCAGCGCCATCTTTTTGGCGACGTCGTTCGACATCTGACCGGCCTTGGCCCTGTCGACGAAGCTGCGCGCGATCGCATCCGCGGATTCGACGATGTTCTGAATCTGCGCCCGCTTCTGCGCCATCATCTGCGCGTGGATCTCGACCAGCGTATAGGCGAAGCAGCCCAACACCATCACGATCGACAGCGTAGAGAGCAGCACGAACTGCCGCGAAATCCCGATGTTGGCGAGCATCGACGCCAAGCGGCGCGACGTGCGCGAGCGCGGCGAGGACTGGGCGTAAGGACGCGAAGTATCGGCGCTCGACAGAGCGGACATCGCAAGGTCTCCAGATTGTGCAGTATGAAAGCCGACGCCGGATTGAACCGGAACAGTGGGACGGCTTCATGCCTTCCGGCGACGCTTCAGTCGGGACCCGGACCCAGTGTGCCGGCAACCTCACACGCCGGGCGTTAACAGAAGCTGACGATGAACGCCTTGTGTTTCAAGATCGCGCTTTCGTGATCGACAGTTCGCTGATCGGCTTCACGCGCGCCAGGCGCCGCACGGCGGACGAAGCGGCGACCTCGGCCTTGTTGGCGAAGGCCTCGTGATTGCGCTCGATCTCGTCGAGTTCGTAGAGATAGTTGACCATCAGCCCATGCGACTGCCGCATCGCCAGATTCGAGCGATCGCCAAGCGGATTGAGCCGTTCGACCTTCGCGCCGTTCCCTAAGTGGAAGCGCGCGACCGGGTCGATGACGGATCCGGCGGGCGTCCTCGCGTGGAGCAGATAGTGCGCGCCCAGCGCGGCCAGCGTCTTGCTCACGGCCTCCGCCGCGGCGGGTTTGTTGATCCAGTTGGGGTGATCGAGAAGCGTGAGCGCGCGGCGTGTCTCCGGCGTGACGTAGCGCGATTGCTCGGCTTTGCGCTCGGTCTCCAGCCAGGCGGCGAAGCCTGGCGCGGGCGACAAGGTGACGAAGTTTTGCAACCGCGGCAGCTCCCGCTTCAGATCCTCCACGACCTGCTTGATGAGGAAATTGCCAAAGCTCACGCGCGACAGACCGCGCTGCGCGTTGGAAATGGAATAGAAAACGGCGGTCGTCGCCGCCTGCGGCGGCAGTTCGATTCTCTCCGCCTCCAGCAGCGGCCCGATCGCGGCGGGAATCGCGTCCGTGAGCGCGACTTCGACGAAAATCAGCGGCTCGTCGCCGAGGGCCGGATGAAAGAAGGCGTACAGCCGGCGGTCGCGCGGCTCGAGGCGCCGGCGCAGATCCTCGAAGCCCTCGATCGCATGCACCGCCTCGTAGCGGATGATCTTCTCCAGGATGTTGGCCGGCGTGGTCCAGTCGATGCGGCGAAGGACGAGAAAGCCGCGGTTGAACCAGGAGGAGAAGAGATGGAGGAAGTCCTGGTCGAAGGCCGCAAGCGCAGGATGTTCGCTGGCGAAGCCGAGCAGATCCTGTCGCATGCGAACCAACGCGAGGGTGCCCCCGACCGCGTGGTTCAGGCGGCGGACGAGCTCCTGGCGCTTCGGCTCGGCCTGCGCGGCGAGGCTTGCCGCCGTCGCTTCGCCGGGATCGGCGAGGAAGGCGCGGGCGACGTCGCCGAGGCGCGCCTGATCGTAGCCATAGCGCTCAGCGACCGCGACGAGGAATTCCAGTTTTTGCGACGGCTCGAGCCGTCCGTAGCCAGCGAGAATCGTCTCCGCGAGAGCCGCTCGGGACGCTTCGCCGCGCCCGGCGAGCAGCTTGAGCGTCAGGCCGAGCAGCGCCTCGACCCCCTGCCCTTCAGGGCGCGGCAAGCCGACCAGCGCGCGTCCGCGGTGGGCGACCGATTGGAACAGCCCGGACAAGAACGTGGCGTTGTTCGTCGATTCACTCATAGCCGCGCTCCTGGAAGTGATGCGGAGACTTTGAACCTTCGCTTTATGTCGCCGTTAACGGCCCATGAGGCAAGAACGGGGCCGTTAACTCTTTCTTAACGTTTCTAACCAAAAATTAATCTGCCGGAATGATTCGGCGTCAGTTCGACGCGCTGACACTGGGCCGTTCTCCTGGGCCCGCGCCGCCATCAAGGCCGCAGAGCGTTCTAGCGAAGGCTCACGCCATGCCGCTATCCCTCGTCTCCAACGTCGCGTTGGGCGCCGAAACCCCGCATCCGCGAGCCGCGATGCGTCGCCGCCCGCCGGCGCGACAGCGAAGCGCCGACGCTTCGCCGATTGCCGACGATCCGTTTGCGAACGCGCCGGAATTCGAAGACGACGACACGCCGTCGTCGGCGAGCCTGTCGATCCTCGCCCAGGCCCTCGCAGCTTACAGCCAGAACTAGGGCGCGTGGCGAAAAAGTGGACGCCGCTTTTTCGCCGAAAGCGCGCGGCAACTGAGAAATCTAAACCGTGCGACAACTCCATCAGATCGCGGCACGGTCAGCGCGCGATCGCGGCGCGTCAAGAAGACCAATGGCGAGCCGTTCAATTCGCAGTCGACGCTTGTCCTCTTCTCGCGCCTCAAGCCTTTGTGACCTACGTCGAGCCCGTCTAAACCTTTATGTGACTTGAAGAGCCGGCGCAGCGGCGCCATGACTCATCACACGGTTGATCGTTCGTCGCCGCGAGGCTGTGTCCGACGAGAAAAACGGCCGTGCGCGAACGTGCGCCATGGCGCTGTCGTCGATTGTCTCGAAACCGCCCGCGCCGACGATTTTCCGGCGCAGAGGCTGGCTGCGCCGACGCCGAATTATGGAGGCAAGGATGATGAGGAAGACTCTCGTTGGGGCGATCGCGTTCGCTCTGATCTCGAGTTCCACTGCGACGTTCGCGCTCGCGCAAAGCGCCAACTCCTCGCGTAAGGTTGTGACCGTCGACGACAACCCCATGCGCCCGATGATGGAGCGCGGAACCGACCTGCGCCCGTGCAAGCCGGGCAACCATTCGGAATTCTCGCGCCTCACTGGCGGATACCGCTGCGTCCGCAATCCCTGACGCGAAGCGGGGTCATTTGAGCGTTCTGCAGTTGCCTGGAACTGTCTTTGCGAGCGGAGCGAAGCAATCCAGCGATCGAGGCCTCGCCAGCAAGTCACGAGTCGTTCCGTAGGCGCCTCAATCGGCAGACGCCTCGATCTCTGGATCGCCGCGCCTCGCTCGCCATGACGACAGGGGCGCAGCTCAACCTAACGACAGCGTGCCCTAGACGGCATTGCGGCGGCTCTCAGGGCCGCCGCAACTGTTTTTAGGAGACGCCCGGCGAGCCGGGCGTCCGGAACTCAGTGGCGCCAGCCGCCGCCGTGCCAGCCGCCGCCGTGCCAGCCACCACCGCGCCAGCCGCCGCCGTGCCAACCATAGCCGCCGCGCCACCCGCCATAGCCGCCGCGCCAACCAGGACCGCCCCAGCGCCAGCCGTGCCAGCCGAACGGGCCGCCCCAGCCGAGCCCGGTCCGCCAGGCATAGCCGCACCAATAGTAGCCGGGGCCGCGCCAGCCGCCCGGATACCAGCAATAATTGTAGCCGCCGTAAGCGAACTGCGTCTTTTCGACCGGCGCGACCTGATGGGTCAGGTCCGCGCCAGCAGCGCCGTAGCTCATGGCGGCCTGCGAAACGCCGGCGAGCGGCAAAGCGGCCGACGCCGTCAGCGCGGCCGACAGACCGAGCGCGGCGAGAAGGTTCTTCATGACGAGCCTCCAACTCAACACCGCCAAAAAGGGCGGCCTATGAAGGACTTGATACTCCGGGCGGAGTGAACCCTACGTGAATGGGTTCGCCTGATTTTCGCCCTACTTGAGGCACGCAGAGGGATTTCGATTGGCGCTCGGCGAGAACTGCGCGACAGTGCTGCGTAAAATTGGAGCGCGTCGCAGCGGGACGCCATCGGGCGGACGCTCTCGCTCCCGGTTCTGGTTGGCGCGTAGGGAGGGCGGTGGCGTTTCATGACGAGTTCGCGGCTTCTCGCCAACCTGCCCAATCTCATCACCGTCGCACGGCTTTTGATGACGCCGCTCGCGGTCTCGATGATCATTTCGCAGCGTTTCTCCGCCGCATTTCTGATCTTCGTCCTCGCCGGCGTTTCCGACGGCGTCGACGGCTTCATCGCCAAGCGGTTCGATCTGCGTAGCGAACTGGGCTCCTATCTCGATCCGCTCGCCGACAAAGCGCTTCTGATTTCGATGTACGTCGCTCTGGCGGCGATCGGCGCCGTGTGGCCGGCGCTCGCCATTCTCGTCGTCTCGCGCGATCTGATGATCCTGTTTGCGGTGCTGGTCTCTTGGCTGCTCGACAAGCCGGTGGCGATCCGCCCCGTCTGGATCTCGAAGTTCAACACCGTGGCGCAGATCGCCTACGCGGCGCTGGTGCTCGGCGCAAAGGCCTACGGCTATGACGAATTCGCCGCGCGCGAGGCCCTCGGCATCGTCGTAGCCGCCTCGACGCTGGCCTCCGGAGGCGTTTATATCGCCCAATGGCTCGATCACATGAGCCGCTGAGATCCGACATGACCAAGAGGCTCGCCGCAGTCACTTTCCTTGCGCCCGATTACGACTCGGCGATCGTATGGTTTCGCGACGCGCTCGGTTTCGCCCTGATCGACGACACACCGATGGGGCCAGACAAGCGATGGGTCGTCATGGCGCCTCCCGGCGGCGGCGGCGCGCGCATCGTCATCGCCAAGGCGAGCGACGAACGCCAACGCGCTGCGATCGGCGCGGCGACGGGCGGCCGGGTCGGCTACTTCCTGGAGACCGACGACTTCGCTGGCGATCACGCGGGGATGCAGGCGCGCGGCGTGCGCTTTCTCGAAGAGCCGCGCCGCGAAGCCTATGGAATCGTCGCCGTCTTCGCCGACCCATGGGGCGGCAAGTGGGATTTGCTGCAGCCTGCGCGGGCGGCCGGGGACGCCGCGCTGTGAGCCTCGAACGCCAGATCCTGATCTGGGCGGGGGCGCTCGTGGCCTTCTGCTTCCTTCTGCAATTGCTCGGCTCGGCGGTCACGCCGTTCGCGACCGGCATCGCGCTCGGCTACCTCCTCGATCCGGTGGTGCGCCGCCTGCAGCGCTTCGGCTTCAGCCGGCTCGCCGCCTCGCTGACGATTCTCGTGGTCGCGTTCGTCGTGATCACCGTGCTGCTCGTCGTCGTCGTGCCGATCCTCGGCAATCAGCTCATCGGTTTCACGCAGAGGTTGCCGGGATATGTGGTGCGCCTACAGTCGCTCGCCGTCGACGAAGGCTCGGCGCTGATCCAGCGATACGGCGGCGAGTGGCGCAATTCGCTGGGCCTCGGAAACTCTCTGTCGACGGAGCAAATCCAGAAGTCGATCGGCGATTTCGTCTCGCAGGGCGCGCAATGGCTGCTCAACGCCGTGCGGTCGCTCGCCTCGGGCGGCGCTGCGCTCGTCAGCTTCTTCTCGTTGATCATCGTGACGCCGGTCGTCGCCTTCTACATTCTCGTCGACTGGAGTAAGATGATCTCGACTCTGGACAGCTGGTTGCCGCTCGACCATCGCGATTCGTTGCGCAAGATCGCCGCCGAGATCAATCACGCGCTCGCCGGCTTCATTCGCGGTCAGTCGCTGGTCTGCCTGTTCCTCGGCGTCTGGTACGGTCTGGGTCTTACGCTGATCGGTCTCGATTTCGGCTTTCTGATCGGGGTGGTCGCAGGAGTGCTGAGCTTCATTCCCTATGTCGGGTCCATGACCGCGTTGGTCCTTTCGCTCGGCGTCGGCCTCGTGCAGGGCTGGCCGAGCCTCAAGCTGTTCTTTCTCTCGCTCGGCGTCGTCGGCGTCGGACAATTTCTCGAGGGCAACGTGATCTCGCCGATGCTGGTGGGCGAATCGATCGGCCTGCATCCGGTCTGGCTGATGTTCTCGCTGTTCGCCTTCGGTGAACTCTTCGGTTTCACCGGCCTCATCATCGCCGTGCCGACCGCGGCGGCGCTCGGCGTGCTGATGCGCCACCTGATCGGACTTTATCTCAAGAGCCCGCTCTACCTCGGAACGGGCGGCGCGAGCCAGGAACCGTGAGCGGGCCGCCGCGCCAGTTGACGCTCGATTGGCCGCATGCGCCGAGCTACGCGCGCGAGGATTTCCTCGAGGCGCCCGGCAACGCGGAGGCGCTGCGCGTCCTTTCCGCTTGGCCCAACTGGGCGGCGCCGACGCTCATGCTGGTCGGCCCCACCGGCTCCGGCAAGACCCACCTCGGCGCCATCTGGGCGCGCGCGGCCGACGCGCGCATCGTCTCGGCGGATGCGCTGGCCACCGGCTCGCTGGTCGAGCTCGCGTCCGCACGCGCCCTCCTGATCGAGGACGCCGATCGCATCGGCGCCGAGGAGGCCGCCCTGTTCCATCTCCTGAACCTGACGCGCGAGAGCGCCGCCTTTTTGCTGATGACCGCGCGAGCCCAGCCCGACATGTGGGGCCTGAAGACGCCGGACCTCCTTTCGCGCCTGCGCCTGGCTCCGATCGTTTCGCTCGGCGCGCCCGATCTCGAGCTCTCCAAGGCGGTTCTGTTCAAATTGTTCAGCGACCGCCAGCTCGTCGTCGACCCCTCGGTCGTCTCCTACATCGCGCTGCGGATCGAGCGCTCGCTGGATGCGGCGCGCGCAATCGTCGCCGCGCTCGATCGCGAGGCGCTGGCGCGTGGAAGAGCGGTGACGCGCGCGATGGCGGCCGAGTTTTTGCGCGACGCATCTTCCGCGGACTGAAGAACGCCTTCACCCCGTCACATTATTGGTGTTCGATTTCAACGCTTGGCGAGACGCGTCTATTCGGCGGGACAGCCGGTCGCCCCTGCTAAGCCAAAAATCGATAAAATGGGAGGAGACGGGCATGTACAGGCCACTGCTGTTGTCGCTCGCCCTTACCGGCGTCGGCGCAGTGGGCGTCGGCGCCGACAACACGGGCCAGCCGTCGCCATCGGACATCTCGACTTGGCGTTGGCAAATCAACACAATTCTCGACGCGCAGCGCACGTCGAGAGGCGTCGGCGCAACGCCGGCGGAGACGTTCGCTCAGCGCTATCAACGCTACTCGGCGCTCGGGCGGCCGGAAGCGCCGAGGGAGGATACGGGCGCTAGGTTCGACGCCCCACGCCTGTCGCCACGCCTGGATGCCCGCTCGCGATATGACGCGTAGGCGATTGCGAGCGGACAGAGCGCCGCCGGACGGCCCTTGCGGGAGGGGCTCTGCTTCTGCACAGTGGGCGCGAAGGATAGGTCTCCATGAACGCGCCCCTCGACGTCGTGCGACGTCCCTCTGTCTGTCCGCACGACTGCCCGTCCGTCTGCGCGCTCGACGTCGAGGTGATCGACGGCTCGCGCATCGGCCGCGTCCACGGCGCGCGCGATCAGCGCTACACGGCCGGCGTCGTCTGCGCGAAGGTCGCGCGCTACGCCGAGCGCATCCATCACCAGGACCGTCTGACCCAGCCGCTGCGCCGCGTCGGGCCGAAGGGCTCCGGCCAGTTCGCAGCCGATCGCCTGGGACGACGCGCTCGACATCGTCGCCGAGAATTTCCTCGACGCCGAGCGCCGCTTCGGCGCCGAAAGCGTCTGGCCCTATTTCTATGCCGGCACGATGGGCCTCGTCATGCGCGACGGGATCGAGCGCCTGACCCACGCCAAGCGCTATTCGCGCTTCTACGGCTCGATCTGCGTCGGCATCGCCTGGCCCGGCTATCTCGCCGGCACGGGCCGCCTGCGCCGGCGTCGATCCGCGCGAGATGAGCAAGTCCGACTGCGTCGTCATCTGGGGCACCAATGCGGTCGCGACGCAGGTCAATCTGATGACCCACGCGACGCGCGCGCGAAAGGAGCGCGGCGCAAAGATCGTCGTCATCGACATCTACGAGACCGAGACGATGCGGCAGGCCGATCTCGCGCTGCGCCTGCGGCCGGGCACCGACGGCGCGCTCGCCTGCGCGGTCATGCACGTCCTGTTTCGCGACGGGCTCGCCGACCGCGACTATCTCGCCCGCTACACCGACGCGCCGCGAGGATCTCGAGGCGCATCTGCAGAGCCGCGATCCCGCTTGGGCGAGCGCGATCACCGGCCTCAGCGTCGAAGAGATCGAGGCGTTCGCCGCGCTGGTCGGCCGCACGAAGCGCACGTTCTTCCGCCTCGGCTATGGCTTCTCGCGCCAGCGCAACGGCGCGGCCAACATGCACGCGGCGCTGTGCATCCCGGCCGTCATCGGGCGCCTGGGCGCATGAGGGCGGCGGCGCGTTCCATTCCAACAGCGGCGTCTTCAAGCTCGACAAGACGTTGATCGAGGGGCTCGACGCGCGCGACCAAGCCGTGCGCAGTCTCGACCAATCGCGCATCGGCGCGGTTCTGACCGGCGAGCGCGAGGCGCTGGAAGGCGGCGGCCCGGTCAAGGCGATGCTGATCCAGAACACCAATCCGCTCGTCGTCGCGCCGGATCAGGAGAAGGTGCGGCGCGGCTTTGCGCGCGAAGATCTGTTCGTGTGCGTGCACGAGCAGTTCCTCACCGACACGGCGCGCGCCGCCGACATCGTGCTGCCCGCCACGATGTTCCTCGAGCACGACGACCTCTACACCGGCGGCGGCCATCAATATCTGCAATTCGGCCCCAAGACGATCGAGCCGCCGGAGGGCTGCCGCTCCAACCACGAGGTGATCGCGGCGCTCGCCGAGCGCGTCGGCGCCGAGCCATCGCGGCTTTGCGATGAGCCCGCGCGAGATCATCGACTGGACGCTTGCGCGCCTCCGGCCGCGGTTCGCTGGCCGAGCTCGAGGCAAGCGCAATGGCTCGACTGCCAGCCGCCGTTCGAGGAGGCGCATTTTCTCAACGGCTTCGCCTATCCCGACGGCAAGTTTCGCTTCCGCGCGGATTGGGCGACGACGCCCTATCGCCAACGACGGCCTGAAGGGCGCCTGGCGCGAGATGCCGACCCTGCCCGACCATTGGGCGGTCAACGAAGCGGCGGACGACGAGCACCCGTTCAAGCTCGCGACCTCGCCCGCGCGCAACTTCCTCAATTCGAGCTTCACCGAGACGCCGACCTCGCGCGCGCGCGAGCAGCGCCCGACGGCGCTGATGCAACCCGGGCGACGCGGCGGGGCTCGGCCTGAGCGACGGCGATCTCGTGCGCCTCGGCAATGCGCGCGGCGAGATCCGCCTGCACCTGCGCGCCTCCGACGGCGCTTCCGCGCGGCCTCATCGTCAGCGAGGGCATCTGGCCGCCCAGCGCCTTCGTCGACGGGCGCGGCGTCAACACCCTGATCGGCGACGACAGCGTCGCGCCGTTCGGCGGCGCGGCGTTCCACGACGCCAGGGTGTGGGCGCGCAAGGGATAGCGGGTCGGGCGCTCTTTATTTGCCGGATCGTCCAGGCTATAGGTCGCGCTGACTTTTTCGACCTGCGGGGCGTGCGCGAGTGCCAACCAAGAAATCCTTAGGCCCCTCTTCCGCCGAGGCGGCCGCCGATGGTTTTGATCTTTCCGTCGTCGCGGCTCTCGCCAAAATCGCGGGACAGCATGACCTAAGCGAAGTCGAGGTCGAGCACGCCGGCCTTCGCGTCCGTGTCGCCCGCGACCGCGCCGCGCCGGTCGCGCAGTTGGTCGCCGCCCCTGGTCGGCGGCCGCGCCAGCCGCGCCGGTTCCGCTGCGCGCTGCCGAACCGTCGCCTGCCGAGCACGCCGGCGCCGTCAAGTCGCCGATGGTCGGCACCGCCTATCTCCGGCCCAGCCCGGAGGCCAAGCCGTTCGTCGAGGTCGGCTCGGTCGTGAAGGCGGGCGACAAGATCATGCTCGTCGAGGCGATGAAGACCTTCAACGAGATCGTCGCGCCGCGCGCCGGCAAGGTGACGCATATTTTCGTCGAGGACGGCGCGCCGGTCGAATTCGACCAGCCGCTCATGGTCATCGAATGATTGCGGCGCCGCGAGGAGCCGTTCGACATGTTCGATAAAATCCTGATCGCCAATCGCGGCGAGATCGCGCTGCGCGTGCTGCGCGCCGCCAAGGAGCTCGGCATCGCGACGGTCGCCGTCTATTCGACCGCCGACAAGGAGGCGATGCACGTCAAGCTCGCCGACGAGAGCGTCTGCATCGGGCCGCCGGCGGCGCGCGACAGCTATCTCAACGTCCCCGCGCTGCTCGCGGCCTGCGAGATCACCGGCGCGGACGCGGTGCATCCCGGCTACGGCTTTCTCTCCGAGAACGCCCGCTTCGCCGAGATTCTCGCCGAGCACCAGATCGCCTTCATCGGGCCCAAGGCCGAGCACATCCGGCTGATGGGCGACAAGATCGAGGCCAAGCGCACGGCGGCGCGGCTCGGCATTCCCTGCGTGCCGGGCTCGAGCGGCGCGGTGAGCGACGAGACCGAAGCGCTGAAGATCGCCGCGCGAGATCGGCTATCCCGTGATCGTCAAGGCCGCGGCGGGCGGCGGCGGGCGCGGCATGAAGGTCGCGCGAGAACGCCGACGCCTTGCTCAACGCCATCGCGACCGCCAAGATCGAGGCGAAGGCCGCGTTCGGCGACGATGTCGGTCTATCTCGAGAAATATCTCGACAAGCCGCGCCACATCGAGATCCAGGTGCTCGGCGACGGCAAGGGCCGCGCCATCCACCTCGGCGAGCGCGACTGCTCGCTGCAGCGCCGCCACCAGAAGGTCTGGGAGGAAGGCCCCTCCCCGGCGCTCAATCCCAAGCAGCGCGAGCAGATCGGCGCCGTCGTCGCGCAAGGCGATGGCCGAACTCGGCTACATCGGCGTCGGCACGATCGAGTTTCTCTATGAGGACGGCCAGTTCTACTTCATCGAGATGAACACGCGCATCCAGGTCGAGCATCCCGTCACCGAGATGATCACCGGCATCGACCTCGTCAACGAGCAGATCAAGATCGCCGCCGGCTCGCCGCTGACGATCACGCAGGAGGACGTGCGCCTGCAGGGCGCGGCGATCGAGTGCCGCGTCAACGCGGAGCACGCGCGCACCTTCATGCCCTCGCCCGGACGCATCACCTATTTCCATCCGCCGGGCGGGCTCGGCGTGCGCGTCGATTCGGCGGCCTATCAGGGCTATGTGATCCCGCCCTATTACGATTCGCTCGTCGGCAAGCTGATCGTCCACGGCCGCACGCGCACCGAGGCGCTGATGCGTCTGCGCCGCGCGCTCGACGAATTCATCGTCGACGGCGTCGAGACGACGCTGCCGCTGTTCCGCTCGCTGGTGCGCAACGTCGAAGTGCAGAACGGCCAGTACGACATCCACTGGCTCGAGGAGTACTTGAGGGAGGGATAGCGGCTGGCGCCCCGCAAAGCGGGGCATGAGCAAAGCCGAAGCCCCCGCCGCAGTCTGTCGCCCTCGCGAACGCGGGGACCCAGACCGCCGCTGCTGACTCCTCAGCAAAAGCGCCAGCGCCAGCTCCTGGACGCCCGCTTTCGCGGGCCCTCAGCCCGGCTGGCCGCCGATCGCCAGCATGACGATGCGGTAGAGGACCATTCCGCCGGCGACGACCAGATAGAGACGCAGCACGCTCATCCAGGTCTTGGCGGCGAGCGACAGCTTCGCAGGCGGCAGTTGGGCCAGCGCGGGCATACGCCAGGTCTCGCGCGACACCGCCGCGACCGCGACGTCCTGTTGATCGGCCTTCGCCTCGTTCCGGCTCAAGACCATGATCGCCGCCGCGACGACCGCCGCGAGGATCGCGCCGCCGCCGAGGATGCTGAAGATCACCTGATTGCTGGTGGCGTCGGGGAACAGCACCGACACGGTCAGAATGACCGACAGGATCACCAGCGTCGCGATGACCGCGCCGGTGAAATAGTTCAGGCCGCGCGTATTGGCCCACGGGCCGAGAACCGGCTTGTCGTTGCAGAGCAGCAGCAGGAACACGGTCGCGCTCGGCAGCAGGACGCCGGCGAGCACCTGCACGGCCGTGGTCAGGAGACCAAGCGGCGAGCCAGGGGTCAGCACGATCGCCGCGGCGACCGCGATCAGCACGAAGTAGACGGCGTAAAAGCCTTTCGCCTCTCCGACCTGGCGGTGCAGGGAGTGGCGCACCGAGAACACGTCGCCGATCGCGTAGGCGGTCGAGAGCGACACCGCCGACGCGCCGATCAGCGCGGCGTCGATCAGGGCGACGGCGAACATCACGCCGGCGGTCCGGCCCGACATACTTCTCCAGGCCGGCCGCGATGCCGCCCGCGTCGGTGAAATTGCCGAACTCGCTGTGGCCGGCGAAGGTCGCCGCGGAAATCGAGATGATCGCGACCGCGCCGACGATCACCAGCGCGATGCCGAGCCAGAGGTCCGCCCGCTCATACTTGATGAAGCGCGGCGTGATCCGCTTGTCGATGATGTAGCTCTGCTGGAAGAAGAGCTGCCAGGGCGCGACGGTCGTGCCGACGAGGCCGATGATGAGCAGCATCACGTCGCTGAGCTTGCCGGCGGCCGGAATCTGCGGCTCGACGAGATCGTGCGCCACCTGACCGAGCGGCGGATGCACCATGAAATAAAGCGGAATGAGCAACAGGCTGGCGAACACCAGCGCCATCGCGAAGCGCTCGAACCGGCGGAAATTGCCGGTGCTGACGGCGAGCATGACCAGCGCCGCGGCGGCCACGACGCCGACTTTCTTGTCCAGCCCGAGGTAATCGAGCGCCAGAGCGATGCCGATGAACTCGGTGATGATCGTCAGACCGTTGAGCAGGAACAGATCGACGACGCTGAACGCGCCCCAGAACTTGCCGAAGCGCTCGAAAATCAGGCGCGCGTGGCCGACGCCGGTGACGGCGCCGAGGCGCAGCACCATCTCCTGGTTCACGTAGAGCACGGGGATCAGCAGCGCCATCGTCCACAGCAGCGTCGTGCCGTAGGTCTGGCCCGCTTGGCCGTAGGTCGAGAAGGCGCCGGCGTCGTTGTCGCCCGCCATCACGATGAGGCCGGGGCCGATGATGGCGAGAAGCGTGGTAAGCCGGTGCTTCCAGGTCTTACGAGGGGCCGTGTCGCCGTGGAAAATGGTGCCGAAGGCGCCATGAATGTGGCCGACGTGCGCGTCGTCGAGGACGGCGGTCACGGGCTCGGTGATCGTTGCTTTCATGGTCATGGCTCGTCTCCCTTGCCCTTAGGCGCGGGAGCGAGCCGAACGGCCTAGCAGCCTTCGTCTCGTCTCGCGCTCGAGGCAGCGGACTTCGTTCGAGGTTTGAATTCTTTACCGCCCGCCCTGGCGCTCAAAGACGCACTGACGGGCCTACTAGGGCCGTCTTTCATCGGGGGGTCCTTCAGCTAGCGAGACGTAAGGGGACCGGCGACGCGGGCTCGTGGCCGCCGCGCGAAAAGGTCCAGGCGCAACACAGGGCGCCGGTGGCGGGATCGCGCCGCCAACGGCAGACCGGGCCGCCCGCGCGAGCGGCGCGCAGACGCGCGCGCGCATCGGCGAAGTCAGCTACGACGCCGGAACGCGCGGAACGATCGGTCGCACGGCCGATCGCAATTAGGGAGAGCTGGTTCATGGCTCACCTCCGTTCTTTGGTTGTGTCCAAAGCCGGAAGGCGAGAGGGGCCGTTTGGGCCCTTAGGCCCGCCAGACGCCTCGCGCACGGGCTTCCGGCCCGTGGACGTTGACGATGTCTTTGAGCGAAGGGCCAAACGCCTGCGGCGCGGTCGGATCGCTCGAGCTGGTACTGCCCATGTCTCTACGGTTGGATTGAGGTCGTCGACCGGAACGAATTCCGACCTACATACAGTCTGATGGTCCTGCGAACTCTTTCTGTCAACGCAAAAAAAATCGCCCTGTCGCTCTTTTGTGAGCGGCGGTGGAATTCCCGCCAAGCGATCTCAGGCGATGCGCCGCGCGGGACGCTCGGCGGCGCCGCGGCGCGCGACCTCGACCGTAAGATGCGAGAAGCGCCTGACGCGCAGAACGAGGTCCCGATAGTAACCGGCGTCGCGGGCCCCGTCCGTCTCGACGGAGAGGATCGCGCCGAGATGGCCCGGTCCGAGGCGCCAGACATGCAGGTCGACGAGGCGGTCGCCCTCGCGCTCGACGGCCGCGCGCAGCGCCCGCGTGAGCTCCGCGTCCGGATTCATGTCGAGCAGCACGGCGCTGGTGTCCCGCACTAACCCGACGGACCAGCTCACGATCACGCCCGCGCCGACGAGGCCGGCGACCGGGTCCATCCACAGCCAGCCGAAGCCGCGCGCCAGCAGCAGGCCGACGATGACGAAGATCGAGACTGTCGCGTCGGCCATCACATGGATCACGGCGGCGCGAAGGTTGTTGTCGCGGTGGACGGAATCCTTGGCGTGGCCATGCTCGACGAAGGCGCATTGCGCGGCGGCGGCGCCGATCCGCAGGGTTGCGGCGAATTGGTGCGGCTCGGGGATCGCGTTCTCCGATTCGAGGAAACCTCCGCGGTCGACCATCGCGTAGCTCTCGCGCGCGCCGTTTGGCCGGACGAGTTCGAGCGACGTCGCCGCCGCGTCGAGCCCCTGCCCGCCGAGCGCCCTGAGGCGGAAGCGCGGCGGGACGCCCTCCTCGAAGACGCTCAATTCGTACGGCGCGCCGGCGACCGCGAGCCTGAAAGTCTCGTCGTGGGCGTGCTCGTGATCGTGGGCGTGGCCGTGAGCATGTCCGTGGCCGTGATGGTGGTGTTCGTGGCCGCCGCGGCTGAGCAGCCACGCGCTCGCCGCATTGACCGCGAGGCCGAGGAAGGCGATCGGGATCGCTTGGCCGAAGGCGATCGGCGTCGGCGCGAACAGCCGGCCGATCGATTCATAGGCGACGAGGGCGGCGATCATCGCCAGCACGATGGCGCTCGCGAAGCCCGCCAGATCCCCGAACTTGCCGGTGCCGAAGGTGAAGCGGGAATCGCCGACGCGTCGCCGCGCCATCGCATAGGCGATCGCCGCGAGCGACAGCGCGCCCGCATGGGTGCTCATATGCAGCCCGTCGGCGACAAGCGCGATGGAGCCGAACATGGCGCCGCCAACGATCTCGGCGACCATCATCGCGCTGGTCAGCGCGATCACGGCCCAGACGTTGCGCTCGCCCCGAGCGTGATCCTCGCCGAGGAACACATGCGAATGGGCGAAGGTTTCAGAAGGCGCGTCCATCGTCACGTCGAAGCTGCTCCGTCTCTCAACGCCCAGCATAGGGCAAGACGCCGCATTGGGCGACGGCGCCTAGGGCTTAATCACCCGCCGCGATGGCTGTGCGACGGACTTAAGCGGGACCTTTGACCGCCGCAAGGGCGGTGCTATTAGGGGCCCCGATGTGACCGCGCAGTGTCGCGAACGCTAGGAAATTCGCCAATGGCAAAGATCAAAGTGAGCAATCCCGTCGTGGAACTCGACGGCGACGAGATGACGCGCATCATCTGGCGCCTCATCCGCGAGAAGCTCATCCATCCCTATCTCGATATTGATCTCCAGTATTTCGACCTCGGCGTCGAGCATCGCGACGCCACCAACGACAAGGTGACGGTCGAGGCGGCCGAGGCGATCAAGGCCTGCGGCGTCGGCGTCAAATGCGCGACCATCACGCCGGACGAAGCGCGCGTGAAGGAATTCAATCTCAAGGAAATGTGGAAGAGCCCGAACGGTACGATCCGCAACATCCTCGGCGGCGTCATCTTCCGCGAGCCGATCATCTGCAAGAACGTGCCGCGCCTCGTTCCCGGCTGGACGCAGCCAATCGTCGTCGGCCGCCACGCCTACGGCGACCAGTACCGCGCGACCGACTTCAAGGTGCCCGGCAAGGGCCGCCTGACGGTGAAGTTCGAGGGCGAGGACGGGACCGTCATCGAGAAGGAAGTGTTCAAGTTCCCCGGCGCCGGCGTCGCGATGAGCATGTACAACCTCGACGACTCGATTCGTGATTTCGCGCGCGCCTCGCTGAACTACGGCCTGATGCGCAAATACCCGGTCTACCTCTCGACCAAGAACACGATCCTCAAGGCCTATGACGGACGCTTCAAGGACCTGTTCCAGGAGGTGTTCGACGCCGAATTCAAGAGCAAGTTCGCCTCGCTCGGCATCACCTACGAGCACCGTCTGATCGACGACATGGTCGCCTCGGCGCTCAAGTGGTCGGGCGGCTACGTCTGGGCCTGCAAGAACTATGACGGCGACGTGCAGTCCGACACCGTCGCGCAGGGCTACGGCTCGCTCGGCCTGATGACCAGCGTTCTGATGACGCCGGACGGCCAGACCGTCGAGGCCGAAGCGGCGCACGGCACCGTGACGCGCCACTACCGCGAGCATCAGAAGGGGCGCGAGACCTCGACGAATTCGATCGCCTCGATCTTCGCCTGGACGCGCGGCCTCTCCCATCGCGCCAAGCTCGACAGCAACGAGGCCCTGGCCAACTTCGCCGCGACGCTCGAGCGCGTCTGCGTCGAGACGGTGGAAGCCGGCTTCATGACCAAGGACCTCGCGCTGCTGGTCGGTCCGGAGCAGAAGTGGCTGTCGACCAGCGCGTTCCTCGACAAGGTCGACGACAACCTGAAGGCCGCGATGGCCGCGGCGTAAAGCCGCCCCTCGCTCGCCCCTTCCCCTTTGCGGGAAGGGGCGAACGGAGACGCCCTGTCAAATCCGCATCGAGCGTCCTAGATTAAAAGGCGTCCCCAGCGCGCCGCGGTCTGCCTTGTCCATCCTTTCCAATCTGGCCTTCGAAGCGAGCGTCGTGGCGCGTTCGCTCACCGATTATCTCTCCGGCGGAGGCTTGCGGCTCGGCGTGACGGGTCTGTCGCGCGCCGGCAAGACCGTCTTCATCACCTCCCTCGTCAACAATCTGATCGGCGGCGGCCGCCTGCCGGTGCTGCGCGCGGCAGCGGAGGGACGCATCGCCCGCGCCCATCTCGAGCCGCAGCCGGACGACGCGGTGCCGCGTTTCGCCTATGAGGAGCATCTGGCCGCCCTCAGCGGCGCCGATCGCCACTGGCCGCAATCGACCCGGCGCATTTCCCAACTGCGCCTGACGATCGAATTCGAGAGCGCCGCCGGCTGGGGGTCGAAGGCGCGGACCCTGGCGCTCGACATCGTCGACTATCCCGGCGAATGGCTGCTCGACCTTCCCCTGTTGGAAAAGTCCTACGCGGAATGGTCGCGCGAGACGCTGGAGGCGAGCCAGACGCCGGCGCGCGCGCCGCTCGCCAAGCCGTGGCTGGGGTTCCTGGCCTCGCTCGATCCGGCGGCGCCGGCTGAAGAGGAGGCGGCGCGAACGGCCGCTGAGCTGTTCACCGCCTATCTGCGCAAGGCGCGCGACGACGTCTATGCGCTCTCCACCCTGCCGCCGGGCCGCTTCCTGATGCCGGGCGACCTCGAGGGATCGCCGGCCCTCACCTTCGCGCCGTTGCCGGTCAGCCCGGAGGAGCGCGCCGTTCCAGGCTCGCTGGCGGCGATGATGGAGCGGCGTTACGAGGCCTATAAAACCCACGTCGCGCGACCTTTCTTTCGCGACCATTTCTCGCGCCTCGACCGGCAGATCGTGCTCGTTGATGCACTGACGGCGCTCAATTCCGGCCCCGCCGCGATGCGCGACCTCGAGAACGCCATGACCGGCCTGATGCAGGCTTTCCGCGCCGGCCGGTCCTCGCGGCTCGCGTCGATCCTGCGGCCCCGCATCGACCGCATCCTGTTCGCCGCGACCAAGGCCGACCATCTGCATCACACCAGCCACGACCGGCTCGAGGCGATCCTGCGCGCGGTCGCCGGCAAGGCGATCGACCGTGCGCAAGGCGTCGGCGCCGAAATCGACGTGATCGCCCTCGCCGCGATCCGCGCCACCCGCGAGGCGGAGATCCGGCACGGCCGCGAGGTCCTTCAGGCGATCGTCGGCGTACCCGAGGCGGGCGAGCGGATCGACGGCGAGGTGTTCAACGGCGTCGCCGAGGCCGCCATCTTCCCCGGCGAACTGCCCGAGAATCCCGACGCGGCCTTCGCCGGGGAGGCGATCGCCTTGCCCGAAGCGGATAACGACTGGCGCTTCGTGCGCTTCCGGCCGCCGATCACGGCGCGCGGCGCGCCGCCACCGCACATTCGTCTCGACCGCGCCTTGCAGTTTTTGATCGGGGACCGATTGGCATGAGCGACCGCCCGCCCCGCCCCCGCGCCTTCCGGCTCGACGACGAGCGCGTCTCGGTCGACGACGCGCGCGCGCACGGCCAGCCCACCGCGAGCATCCGCACGCAGAGCGCGCCGATCCCGGAAGATCGCGCCGAGCCGCGGCTCGACGAGGCCGAGCGCGCGATCGAGACGGCGCAGAGCGCCGGAATGCTGGCGCGCTGGCGGCCCAAATGGGCGAGCCTCGTCTGGACCGGCCTCGGCGGCCTCGTATCGCTCGGCGTCGGCCTGTGGGCGAGCGACCTGATCGAAAGCCTTTACGCGCGCGCGCTCTCGCTCGGTGCGATCGGCGCCGTCTTCGCGGCTCTGTTCCTCATCGGCGTCGCCGGGCTCGCCATCCGAGAGCTCGCCGCGCTCGCGCGCCAGAGCCGCATCGTCGAGCTCCACGCCGCGCTGGCGCGGGCGCGCGCCGACGACGACCGCGACGCGGCGCGCAAGCTGGTGGCGCGGCTCGCCGCGCTTTACGCCGGCCGCGCCGAGACCGCCCGCGCGCGGGCCGAGGTGGAGGAAGCCCGCCGCGGCATCGTCGACGGGCGCGATCTGATCGACGTCGCCGAGCGCGCCTTGCTGAGACCCATCGACGCCAAGGCGCAAGCCGAAATCGCCGCGGCGGCGCGGCGCGTTTCGGTGGTCACCGCGATCAGCCCACGGGCGTTTCTCGACGTGATCTTCGTCCTTGCGCAGATCATCCGGCTGGTTCGGCGCATCGCCGAGCTCTATGGCGGGCGGCCCGGTTTCCTCGGCTTCATCAAGCTTGCCCGCTCGATCGGCGCCCATATCGCGATCACCGGCGGCATGGCGGTCGGCGACAGCCTGCTGCAGCAGATCGTCGGCCACGGCATCGCGTCACGCATCTCGGCGCGGATGGGCGAAGGCGTGCTCAACGGCTTGTTGACGGCCCGCGTCGGCCTCTCCGCGCTTGCGGTCTGCCGGCCCGCGCCGTTCGCGATCGACAAGCCGCCGGGCGTCGCCGAGGTCGCCCCGTTCCTATTTGGCTCCGACAAGGACCGCTGACGGCTTGCGGGCCCGCCAATTGCGCGCGACGGCGACGACAATGACGACCAACCCCGCAAGCGCGACGAGCTGGCTTGCGCTCGGCGCCATGTCGGGATCGAAGTTGGCGGAGAGCACCTCCCAGAAATCGATGTGGCGGACGACTGCGTACCAGGTCGCCTCGAGGAGCGCCGTCGCGATCGGCGCGACGATCGCCGCGCCGACGGCGATCCCCCAGGCCGGCCAGCGCACGCGCCTGGAGAAGGCGCGTCAGCATCAGGATGAAATACAGTCCCATCATCAGCACGGGCTCGGAGACGTCGGCCTTCGACTGCAGATAGAAATGGAAGATGGCGAGCACGGCGATCCCGTAGATCAGCTTGTGCAGACGATTCCAACGCTGCGCGCCGAGCCGCCGGATCATCGCGTCGGTCGAGGTCGCGCTGAGCGCGGCGAGGCCCAGCCAGGCGACGAAGCCGATCGTCAGATAGAAGCGCAGCACAATCTCCGACGCGACGTGCGGAAAATTGTATTTCTGATCGACGACGTACAGGCTCAAGTGCGCGAAGGCGTAGGCGAAGGCGGCGACGCCGAGCATCCGGCGCACCGCGATCAGCTTCGGCCATTGCGCGAGACGGCGCACCGGCGTCACCAGCAGCGAGAGCAGGATGAAACGCACTGTCCAGTCGCCGGTGCGGTGGATCATCTCGGTCACCGGCTTGGGATCGAGCATCCCGGTCGCCGCCTGGTAAACGATCCAGACCGCGGGGGCGAACAGACCGAGGAAGACGACAAGCTTCAGGATGGAGAAGCGCCCGTTGCGCTCATTCCAGGGGGCTTTCAACTTGAGCATCAGACGGGCCTCTCGATCGCGGCGCATAAGACTTACGCCCCGGACCGCCCTCCCGTTTCACGCAAAAGGCGAAAAAAGCGGCGGCAGCCCCTCAGCTCACGCCCAGTTTACGCTGCAGGCTGGTCGAGGAGGTCGTGTACTGAAAGAGCAGCTTCTTGTCGGGATAGACGTAATGATGCGCGCGCTGCGCGGCGAGCGCGACCTCGTGGAAGCCCGACAGGATGAGCTTCAGCTTGCCGGGATAGGTGATGATGTCGCCCACCGCGAAGATGCCGGGAACATTCGTCTCGAACTTCTCGGTGTCGGTCGGGATCAGGTTTTCGTGCAGATTGAGGCCCCAGTGGGCGATCGGCCCGAGCTTCATCGTCAGGCCGTAGAAGGCCAGCAGGTCGTCGCATTCGAGGTCGAAGGTCGTCTGGTCGGCGCCGCGCACGGTGACGGCGCTGAGCTGGCCGTCGGCGCCCTTGAGGCCGACGAGTTGAGCGATGGCGAGGTCCATCTTCTTGTCCGCGACGAGCGCGCGCATCGCATTGACGGAATGCGGCGCGGCGCGGAATTCGTCGCGGCGATGGACGAGCGTGACGCGACTGGCGATCGGGTGCAGGTTGAGAACCCAGTCGAGCGCCGAGTCGCCGCCGCCGGCGATGAGGACGCGGCGACCGCGGAAATGCTCCATCTTGCGGACGGCGTAGAAGACGCTGCTTCCCTCGTAGGCCTCGACGCCGGGCGTCGGCGGCCGCTTGGGCTGGAAGGAGCCGCCGCCCGCCGCGATCACGACGATCTTGGCCTCGAGCACCGTTCCCGCGTCGGTCGTGAGGCGGAACAGAGGCTTTTCCGCCGTGCCGAGCGCCTCGAACCCCTCGACCATTTCGCCGAGGTGGAAGGTCGGCGCGAAGGGATGGATCTGCCGGTTGAGGTTGTCGACCAGTTCCTGGCCGGTGACGATGGGGAAACCGGGAATGTCGTAGATCGGCTTTTCCGGATAGAGCTCGGCGCATTGTCCGCCGATCTTCGGCAAGATGTCGATCACATGCGCCTTGATGTCGAGCAGGCCGAGTTCGAACACCGCGAACAGACCGACCGGCCCCGCCCCGATGATGATCGCGTCCGTCCGGATGATTTCGCTCATGGGTTCAGCCCTGTTTTGCCGGGGTCGTCACCACGAGGCCGTCGAGCGCCTCGGTAACCTTGATCTGGCAGGATAGACGCGAATTCGGCCGCACGTCCGCAGCGAAATCAAGCATATCCTCCTCCATCTGGGACGGCTTGCCGACGGTCTCGGTCCATTCGTCCGCGACATAGACATGGCAGGTCGCGCAGGCGCAGGCGCCGCCGCATTCGGCTTCGATGCCGGGCACGCTGTTGCGCAGCGCCGTCTCCATCACGGTCGCGCCGACCTGGGCCTCGACCTGGCGCGACACGCCTGAGGCGTCGATATATGTCACTTTCGTCATGGGGACAGCGTCTTCCTTCCTTTTCCTCGAACCGGCCCCGGACGAAGGGCGCGCGCGTGGGCGCGCTTACATAAAGCGCGCCGTCCGACAACGGAAGCGCGATTTCGCGATGAAGGAGTGCAGGATTTGCCCCAAAGCCTCGCGATAGGTCAGCCCCGCAGCCGCGCGATCGCCGCCCGGGCCTGGCCGACCGCCTGCGCGAGCGCTTCCAGCTCCGCCTGGCCGGCCCCGCCGGCCTGGAGCGCAGTCTCGAGCGCCAGCGTCGCCCGCGCGACGGCCGCCGCGCCGAGGGCGAGCGCCGAGCCGCGCAGCGTATGGGCGGCGTCGAGGCGCACTTTGGTTGCGGCGCCTTCGAGCGACAATTGTGCGAGAATGCTGGCCGATTGGCGGTCGAAAAGCCCGAGCAATTCCTCTTCCAAGGCGGTATCGTTGTCGGTCTGACGGGCAAGGTGGACGAGATCGATCGCCGGCTCCTCGGGGGTCGACGCGCCGGGGCCACGAGAGGTTGGGCGGCGGAAAGCTTGGTCCCGCGAGACGCCGATAGCGGACATGATTGCCTCCAAGTCGCAGAATTTGCTGAGTTATCCCCAGCAATTGCGTATCAATCGTTAGGAGCGCACCATTGTCCGCAAACCCGGCCCGAATATGGTGTGCGAAGCGTTAACGACGTTTGAAAGATACGAATCCGCGGATGTTTCAATCTCGTCTGCCCGCTTGTAGACTGAGGTTGGTTAATGCTCCTTAAAAAATCGCGACGCGAGGCCAAAGGCGTCGTGCGGTTGAGGCGCGTCGCGAAGGGCTGCAGCCCTGCGCGAGAGTTTGAGTGAGGGCGGACAAATGGCGCAGAAGCAATCGGCTCAGGACGCGGTTACCGCGGCGATGTCGGCGATCGAGGACGCTCTGAACCTCTCCTCCGACGACGACCGGTCCGCGGCGGCCGCGACGCCGCCGGCGACGCCGACTCCCAACCCGCCCGCCCCTCCGGCCGGCAAGGCGCTGCTCGTCGCGCCGGCGAGCCTGCCGCCCCAGACGCCGCCGCTGCCGGCGCCGGCGCCGCAGGCTCCCGAGCCGCCGCCCTTCGCGCGCCGGCCTAGCGCAGCGCCTGAAGAGCCGCGCTCCGGTCTCGGCGCCCAGACGCCGCCGGCCAATGACGACCGCCCGGCGATCGGCCCCATTCTGCAGGCCATGCAGACGCGCCGCCCGAGCAACGCGCCCTTCCTCGCCGCCACCGCGGCGTCGGTCCTCTGGCTCGGGCTGTGCCTTGGCTACGAAGTCATTCGGCTGCGCTCGTCGGGAGGGGACCTCTCGTCCGCGCGCGACTATGCGCTGCGCCCGGAGACGGTGCTGCTCGCCCTCGCCGCGCTCGGGCCGACGCTCCTCCTGTTCGGTTTCGCGGCGCTCGCGCGCCGGCTCCAGGAACTCAGGATCTCGGCCGGCTCGATCACGCAGGTCGCCTTGCGTCTCGCCGAGCCTGAGACCGTCGCCGGCGAGCAGGTCGCGACGCTGTCCCAGGCCATCCGCCGCGAGATCGCTTCGATGGGCGACGGCATCGAGCGCGCCCTTGCGCGCGCCGCCGAGCTCGAGACGCTGGTGCGCTCCGAGGTTTCGACGCTGGAGCGCGCCTATTCCGACAATGAGCGCCGCATTCGCTCGCTGATCGCCGAAATGTCCGACCAGCGCGAGGCGATCGTCGCCAGCGGCGGCCGGGTGCGTTCCGTCATCGGCGACGCCCATCAGGGCATCTCCGCCGACCTCGAGAGCATTGCCGAACGGCTCGGCGAACGCCTTTCCAATGTCGGCGAGCGCGTCGCCAGCTCGCTCAACGTCTCTGCGGACGATGTCGCCGCCGCGATCGATCGCGCCGGATCGTCGAGCGTCGAGAAAATCGCCGCCCAGGGCGCGCAAATGCACGAGTCCTTGAACGCGCTCGGAACCGACGTCGCGTCGCGCCTCGCGGAAGTCAGCACCCAGAGCGCCGAGGAAATCGTCGCCCGCGTCGGCGAAGTGGATCAGCGCTTCCGCTCCATCAGCGAGGCGATGATCGGCGACCTCACGGGCCGCAACGACGAGCTGGTCATGCGCCTCAACGCCAGTTCGGCGGTGGCGATGGAGAGCATTCGGGCGCAGAGCCACGCCGTCACGACGCAGCTCGCCGAAGCGACCGGCAACGTCACGCAGCAATTCGCCGCCACCAGCGAAGCGGCGGCCTCGCAGCTCGCTTCGCGCGCGGAAGAAGCCGCCTCGCAACTGACGACCTCCACCGAGATCGCCTCCTTGACGCTCGCCTCCACCGTCGAGAGCGCCGCCTCGCAACTCGCCGCCTCCACCGAGACCGTCACCCGCCAGCTCGCGATCTCCGCCGCCGCGGCCGCCTCGGAACTCGCCGTCTCCACCGAGACGTCCGTCCAGCAGCTCGAGGCCGCCGCCTCGCAGCTCGCCGCCTCCACCGATACGGTCACCCGCCAGCTCGCGCTTTCCGCGGAGAGCGCGGCCTCCGAACTCGCCGCCTCCACCGAGACGTCCGCCCAGCAGCTCGCCTCCTCCGCCGAGACGGCGACGCGGCAGCTCGCAGCTTCGGCTGAGACCGCCGCCTCCGAACTCGCCGCCTCGACGCAGACGGCGACCCGTCAGCTCGCAGAATTCCGCCGAGGCCGCGGCCTCGCAGCTCGCCGCCTCGACCGAGACGGTTACGCTGCAGCTCGCGACTTCCGCCGCCGCCGCCGCCGCGGAACTCGCCGCCTCCACCGAGACGGTCTCCTTGCAGCTCGCCGCATCCAGCGAGGCCGCCACGAGCGCCCTTGCGAGCCGCAACGCCGAAATCGCCGGCCGCATCGAGGCCAGCGGCGCTCAGGCCGTCGAAGCCATCCTCCAACATGGCGACTCGGTCGCGATGCGCCTTGCAACCGTCAGCGACACCCTGGCGCACGACTTCGGCGAGCGGGCCGACGACCTCGTCAATCGCGTCGACGTCACCGGCCGCCGTCTCTCGGAGACCGTGCTCGATCACGGCGACGTGCTCGTCTCGCGCCTCAACGACGCGTCCGACCGGCTGCACGAGACGATCGTCGTACGCGGCCAGACTTTCGAGGACGCGCTCACCACCTCCAACGAAAGGCTCGCGGCGACGCTCGGGGAGCGCACCGACGATGCGCGCGCCGCGCTCGAGGCGGCCGGCGCCGTCTGGTCCGAGCATTTCGACGTACGGCAGGCGCAACTGCGCGGCTTCATCGACGAATCCGCCAGCGCGATCGCCAGCCAGATCGACGAATCCGCCCAGCGCGCGGCGCAGGCGATCGCCAATGAAGGCGCCTCGACCCAGAACATTCTGCACGACGCCGCCGAAGCTTCGATCGGCCAGTGGCGCGATCAGGCCGCTCAGGTCGCCGACAAGATCGCCTCCATCGCCGGCGAAGCAGTCGCTTCGATCGCCGTCAGCGGCGACAGCATGCACGACACGCTCGCCTCGACCATCTCCTCCTTCGAAGAGACGCTCGGGGCCCGCGGCGTCGTGCTGGTCGGCGAGCTGACCGCCCAGACCCGTCAGCTCGACGAGCAGCTCAACACGCTCGCCGGCCTCGTCGGCGACGGCGGCGACAGCGTGGTCGGCCGCATCGCCGAGCACGCGACGCGCCTCGGCGACAACTTCGGCGCGCATGTCGAAGCGATCGACGCGATCATGTCGAATCGGCAGCTCGAGCTTGGCGAACGCCTCGTCAAACACCAGACGGATCTCGAGGACTCTCTGTCTCGCCGTCATGCCGAACTCGACGAAAGCCTCGGGCGGCGCCAAGTCGATCTCGACGAGGGTCTCGCCAAACGTCACGCCGATCTCGAAGAGAGCCTCGCCAGGCGCGTGGGCGATATGGACGACAGTCTCGCCAAGCGTCACGCCGATCTCGAGGAGAGCCTCGCCAAGCGCGTGGGCGATATGGACGACAGTCTCGCGCGGGGCCACGCCGAGCTCGACTGGAGCCTCGGCAAGCGCCAGAGCGAATTCGACGGCAGCTTCGCCAAGCGCCACGCCGAGCTCGAAGAGAGCCTCGCCAAGCGCCACGCCGAAATCGACGAAAGCCTGGCGGCGCATCAGGCCGGGCTCGACGAGAGCCTCGGCGCGCGTCATTCCGAACTCGACCACAGCCTCGCGACGCGCCACGCGCAGTTCGAGGAGAGTCTCGGCCAAGATTCATTCCGAGCTCGACGGCGCACTCGCCAAGCGTCATGCGGAACTCGACGAAAGCCTCGCCGCGCGCCGCTTCCAGCTCGACGACAGCCTCGCTAAGAGCCACTCGGAGTTCGACGGCAGCCTCGTCAAGCGCCAGGCCGAACTCGACCAAAGCCTCGTTGCGATCCATTCTCTGATCGACGAGAGCCTCGCCAAGCGGCACGCGCAGTTCGACGAGAGCTTGGCGGCGCGCAGTTCTCAACTCGACGAGAGCCTCGCCAGCCGGCAGAGCGAGCTCGACGAACGGCTGGCCACGCACCACGAGCGTTTCAAGGAAGAGTCCGAAGCGCGCCTGGCGGAGTTCGAGAATGCGGCGATCGGCCACCGCACGGTGGTCGAGCTTGCGCTCACGACCCATGGCCGCATCGTCGAGGAGTCGGTGCGCGAAGGCCTGTCGAATTTCGAGAACGTGGTGACGGGCGGCGGACGCGAGCTGGTCTCGCGCCTCGAAACGGAAACCCGTGCGCTGGTCTCCCGCCTCGCTTCGGAGACGCAGAACCTGGCGACGCAAATCGACGGCAAGCTCAACGCGCTCGAAGAGACGATCGTCTCGCGCGGCGGGGCGCTCGACGAGCGCCTCGGCAAGCGCCACCGGGAAGCGGCCGAGCTCCTGGACTCCAGCATCAAAGCGGCCGATACGCGCGCCACGGAGAAGCTTGGAGAGGTTTCCTCGGCGTTCGAGGGCCTGCTCGAGCGGATCGACCAGGGCCTGGCGGCGCGCGGCAAGGCGCTCAACGAGGGTCTCGCCAAGTCGACGATCGACGCCGCAAAGGCGCTCAGCGAAGGCGGCCGCGAAATCGCCGCCGGCATCAGCGCCAAGTCGAGCGAGATCGAAGACTCTCTGCGCGCTCGGGCGGAAGCGCTGACGCAGGCGCTCTCGACGCTGTCCTCGCAGATCACGGCGACGCTCGCCAACCGGCTCGACGACATGACCGGCGCGCTCGGCGGCAGCGTCGATCGCTTCCGCAATCAGGTCGTCTCGCCGCTGCAGGCGCTGTCGACGCAATTCGACGCCAGCGGCGCCGAAATCACCGACAAGATCTCGGGGCATGTCGCGAGCCTCGGCCAACTCGTGGATACGCACGCCGTACGTATCGGCGACGTGCTCGCCAAGCATTCGGGTGCGCTCGACATCGCGGTTCAGAGCCACAGCGACGCGATCAGCAATTCGGTCGCTTCCAGCTCCGACGCCTTCATCGCCAAGCTCGCGGCTCAGCGCGACGCGCTTGCGGGGCGGCTCTCCACCGCCATCGCCAATGTCGACGCGGCCCTCGCTGGCCGCAGCGGCGAGATGGCCGGCGCGGTCGCCACGCGCACCGAAGAGCTGCGTACGCTCATCGAGGGGCCGGCGGCACAATTCCTCACCGAGCTCGCCGAGCGTAGCGAACGGGTCACCAGCCAGATCAGCGGCGTCAACGCCCAGGCGGTGCAGGCCTTCGAGCAGCAGACGTCGAGCCTGGTGGCGTTGATGTCGCGGCGGGGCGAAGACCTGCTGGCGGCGATCAACGCCGGCGCGGCCGGCTCCGCGCGCTCGCTCGGCGCGCTCACCGGGCAGCTCAGCGCCGAAGTCGAGAACTCCACGGCGGCGTTGCGCGCCGCGGCGGAGGAAGCTCAGACGCATTCGCGCGAGACGATCGGCGGATTGCTGAACCGTCTCACCGGCGAGGTCGAGCGTTCGGGCGCGGCGTTGCGCGATGCGGCGCAGGAAGCCCAGACGCATTCGCGAGACACGATCGGCGAATTGCTGAACCGTCTCACCGGCGAGGTCGAGCGTTCGGGCGCGGCGTTGCGCGACGCGGTCGAACGCGGCGCGGGCGCCTCGGTTAACGCGCTCAGCGCCACGGGCGAGCGTATGCGCAGCGAGCTCAGCCAGGTGCTCGAGCGGTTGGGCCAGGCGAGCTCGGCGCTCGACCGGGTCGTTGGCGGCGCTGGGGAGCGGCTCGAGGCCATCCAGGGCGACCTCGGGGGCAAGATCGACGACATGCAGCGCGCGCTCGGCGCGATGGCGTCCCAGGTCACATCGCTCGACCGCCTGTCGACGACGGCGCAGAACGAGTCGGGCGTGCTCGTCCAGCGCATGGCGACGGCGACGACCGCGCTCTCGGAAGTCGCGCGCGACCTCGCGGCCAAGCAGCAGACGATCGACCTCGCCCTGCAGCATCGCCAGACGAGCCTGCAGAACCTGTTCGGCGAGATCGAATCGAAGAGCCAGGAGTTCGACGCGGTGACGCGCCACTTCGCGTCCTCTTTCGAGGAGAGCTTCAACAAGGCCCAGACCCGCGCGCAGGAGATCAGCGCGGCGCTGACGGTCGCGACCAAGGGCGCCGCCTCCACGGTCGCCAGCCAGTTCGAGATGATCCGCGAGAACGCGGGCAAGGAGCGCGAAAAGACCGCGCTGGCTCTCCAAGCGGCCTACGAACAGGCCAACGCCCAGCTCGGGGAGGTGATGAACAAGACGGCCGAGCGGTTCCGCCAATCGGTCGGCGAGGTCAAGCAGATGGCGGGCGAAGTGCAGCGCCAGCTCGACGCGACCCGCGAGGAAATGCGCCGCGGCGTCTTCGAGCTGCCGGCTGAGACGACCGAAGCGGCGACCGCGATGCGCCGGGTCGTCTCGGATCAGATCAAGGCGCTCAAGGAGCTCACCGCGGTCGTCGTCGGATCGGGCGTCGACTTCGACGTCGCCGAACCCGATGCGCCGGCGGCCGCCGCCGAGGCGCCGCGCAAGGCCGAGCCCGCTCGCAAACCCGAGCCGGCCCGCGCGGTGGCGGCCTCGCCGCGCGAGGACGAGGGGCAATTGCTGATCGCCGCCCCCGCCCCGAGCGAGCCGGCGCGTCCGCAGCCGGCGCCACTGCGGCCGGCCCGCGCCCCGCAGACGCCGGCCAACCCGCCCGCGGCGCCCGCTACGCCCGCTTACGGCGAACGCAGCCAGTCGGGCTGGCTCTCCAACCTGCTGGCGGCGGCGTCGCGCGACGAAGCGCCCCAGCCGCCCGCCCGCCCTGCCGATGCGCCCCTCGAGGGCATCTCGCTCGACATCGCGCGCTACGTCGACTCCGAGGCGGCGGCAGAGATGTGGGACCGCTGGCGCGGCGGCGATACGAGTGCGATCTCCCGTCGGCTGTACACCGCCCAGGGCCAGCAGGCGTTCGACGACATCCGCCGCAAGTACCGTGGCAATCCGCAGTTCCAGGAAGCGGTGACGCGCTACACCCAGGAGTTCGAGCGGCTGCTCGCCAAGATCGGCCAGAACGACCGCGACGGCGCCCAATCCCGCGCGACGCTGCTGTCGGACGCCGGCAAGGTCTACACGATGCTGGCGCACGCCTCGGGGCGGCTCGGCTAACGGAGAAGCCTCTTTCCCCTTCTCCCCTTGCGGGAGAAGGTGGCCGGCGAAGCCGGCCGGATGAGGGGTCGCGCCGCGAGGCGCGCTGCGGCGCCTTGCGGTCGGGATTGCGCAAAACCCGCCCCAAACAACGCGCCTGCGGCGCTACCCCTCATCCGGCGCTTCGCGCCACCTTCTCCCGCAAGGGGAGAAGAGGCGCTAACGCCTTACGTTGTTCACTCGTCTCCCAGCGCGCGCGAGAGGTCTAAACGCGCGTCGACACGAAGTTGACGATCTGAGCCATCACCGAGGATAGCGCGCCGTCGAGCGCCGCGGAGACCGCCGCCGGCGCGGTCGAGGCGACGGGGGCGTCGGCCGTGAAGACTTTGGTGGCGATCGGCCGCCCGCCGGGCGTGACGATCTTCGCGGCGAAATCGATCCGGACGCGCCGGGCGGGAACGTCGAGCTCGAAGGCGCGGATGTCGACGTCGAGCTCATACTTCGCCGCCGCGGTTTCGCGTCTGGCGACCCCCATGAAGCCCGCGTTTTCGAACGTCTGCGACAGCCGCGCCTGCACGAGCAGCGGCAGGCGATCCGACCATCGCGCGCCGGCGAGGGTCGCGACTTCCTGCGGTCCCGTGCGCACGAGAATGCGGTCGCTGTCGAGATCGACGCCCGCGATCGGCTCAGCGATGCGCAACGGCGTCCGCAAGGCGCGGTCAGGCGGGTCGGCGGCGGAAAGGTCGAAGGTGGCGGGCGGCGAACTCGCACAGCCGGCGAGCAGCAGGCCGAAAGAGAGCGCCGCGGCGACGCGCATGAGTGCGCCCCTGGAAGCCGATACAGCCGTCATCAGGGGCCGCCACGATATTCAGGCAAAGCAGGCTTCGCACCGAAGATGAGCTCGTTGGGATTGCGCTCGAAGTTCCTGAGGACGCGATCGAGGTCGTTGACCGTGCGCCGTCCGTCGACCGCCAGCGCCTCGTATTCGCGCAATCCGGTCGAGGTGAAGTGGGTCAGACCGGTGGAGATCTCCTTGGTGCGCACGTTGAGGTCGTCGGCGAGCTGGCGCACCGAGCGCGCTGCGTCGCCCACCTCGCCGAGCGGACCTTTGACGTCGGGCGAGCCGACGAATCCTTGCAGGCTCGCCATCAGCCCGTCGATCTTGTCGGCGGATTCATTGAGCTTGGCCGAGAGCTCGGCGACGTTCTTCAGCGTTTGGTCGATATTGCCCTTGTTGTCGCGCACGACCTCGCCGAGGGAGCTCGCGCCGTCGACGAAGGTTTGGATCTTTCGCGTGTCGACGGATTTCACCAGCGTGTCGACGTCCGCCAGCGCGGAATCGAGCTTGGCGGCGGATCCGTTGAGCTGCTTGGCGAGCGCCGCCGAATCCGACAGCATCGAATCGATCGTCTTCCTGTCGTTCGCCAGTGTGGTGGTGACGGCGTCGACATTGCCGACGACGTGGCGGACGGTCGCCGGGTCCACGGCCTGGACCAGCGAATCGACATGCGCCGACAGCGTCTGGAGCTGGTCGGCCAGCGGGCCGATCTTGCGGCCGAGATCGGAGACCGCGGCCAAAGCGGAATTGACCCCAGCCGTATTGGCGCTGAGCGCCTTCGAGAAGAGGTCGACGTTCCGGATCGTGTCGACCAGCGCCGGACTGTTGTCGTCGAGCAGCTTGTCCACCTTGCCGATGACCCCGTCGGCCTTGGCGGAGAGGTTTTGCACCGCCGCCAGGATGTTCTGCAACTCCGAAGTCTCGGCCACGAGGACGGGGGGCTTGCCGTCGCGCCCGACCAGCGGCGGGGCGTCCGGCGCGCCGCCGCTGAGCGCGATCACCCCGGCGCCCGTCAGCCCCTGCATGTCCAAGCGGGCCTTGGTGTCCGCCTTGATCGGCACGCGATCCGAGATCTCGGCGATGACGCTGACACGCCGCGGGTCGTCGGGGACGAAGTCGATATGGGCGACCTCGCCGACGCGCAGGCCGTTGAACAGCACTGGGCTGCCGCGGGTGAGCCCTGCGACCGATCCGGTGAAAAGAAGCTCGTAGGGCTTGCGAGTTGAATTTCGCGCCTCGCCGGCGAACCAGAGGACGAACAGGAACGCCCCGGCGATCACCGCCAGGGAGAAAGCGCCGATCAACACGAAGTTGGCACGTGTCTCCATCGTTCCTATCGTCCTCGCCAGCACCGTGAATCTGGCGCTGAATCGGCGCCCCTCGGCGCACACAGCCGCGTCCCATAGCAGATTTGGCGCGATGTCGCCCCTTTTTGCCCGGCGGCGCGGCAGATTACTATCACGCGTCGCCGCAGCTTTGCCATGGTCGGCGCTGTGGAATCACGGCCTGCGCCTTTCCACGGTCGCCTTGTGAAGGGCGGCTTCGCGTCCCGATCCGCGCTTGCCATGGAAATAAGCCTTAATCCAGGCGTCCTCGGACGACAGAAGATCGGAAATCGGCCCGATCGCCGCCACTTTGCCCTGCCCCAGCACCGCCACGCGATCGCAAATCGCATAGAGGCTGTCGAGATCGTGGGTCACCATGAACACCGTCAGGCCGAGCGTGCGCTGCAAGGTCGCGATCAGCTCGTCGAATTCGCCGGCGCCGATCGGGTCGAGACCGGAGGTCGGCTCGTCGAGGAACAGAAGGTCGGGATCCAGCGCCAGAGCGCGGGCGAGCGCAGCGCGCTTGATCATGCCGCCGGAGAGTTCCGAGGGGAACTTGCCCGCCGCGTCGGGCGGCAAGCCGACGAGACCGAGCTTCAACATCGCCAGCTCATCGCGCAGGCGCGGCGACAGATCGAGATGTTCGCGCATCGGCGCCTGAACGTTCTGCAGCACGGTCAGGCTGGAAAACAGCGCGCCCTGCTGAAACAGAACGCCCCATCGCTGCTCGGCCTGCCGCCGCTCGACGACCGAGAGCGTGTCGACGTCCCGCCCGTAGACCTCGATCGAGCCCGCCCGTTTGGGCAACAGGCCGAGGATCGTGCGAGTGAGGACGGATTTGCCGGCCCCCGACGCGCCGACAAAGCCGAGCACCTCGCCGCGGTAGATGTCGAGGTCGAGCCCGTCCATCACGAGGCGGTCGCCGAAACCGACCTGCAAGCCGCGCACGCGAATGACCACCTCGCGCGCGTCGCCGGGCGGCTCGGCCATCGCCAGGGCTTTCTCGGCTCCCTCGCTCAAAACCGCACCGCCGCGAAGAACATCGCGAAGATGCCGTCGAGCACGATCACCATGAAGATCGACTTGACGACCGAGCCGGTGACCTTGCGGCCGAGCGATTCGGCCGAGCCGGCGACGGCGAAGCCCTCCCGCGAGGCGATCAGGCCGATCACCAGGGCCATGAACGGCGCCTTGATCAGGCCGGACTCGAACGTGCTGAGCACGATTGCGTCATGCAGGCGGGCAATGAAGACCGGCGGCGCGATGTTGCCGTAAACCCAGGCGACGCAGGCGCCGCCGAACAACGCCGCCATGTCGGCGAGGAAGGTCAGCAGCGGCAGCGCCAGCACCAGCGCGAGGATCCTCGGCAGGATCAGCACTTCCATCGGGTCGAGCGCCATCACTTCCAAGGCGTCGACTTCCTCCCGCATCTTCATGGCGCCGATCTCGGCCGTGATCGCCGAGCCGGAGCGGCCGGCGATCATGATCGAGGTCAACAGCACGCCGAGTTCGCGCAGGACGAGAAGGCCGATCAGGTCGACCGCATAAGGCGTCGCGTTGAACCGCGCGAGCTGGAAGATGCCCTGCTGGGCGACGATCGCGCCGACCAGGAAGGTGATGAGGAGGATGATCGGCGCGCTGCGCAGGCCGAAGGCTTCGAGATGGTAGATGATCGACGTCCAGCGCCACCGCTGCGGCCGCACGAGGACGGTCCCCGCCGAACTCACGAGGCGGCCGAGAAAGCTCAGGCCGCCGACGAGATCCATGCCGGCGTCGTACACGCTCTCGCCGATGTCGGCGACGAGCGACGTCAGCGAGTGATGGTTGCGCGGCTTGGGCGTGTCGACGGGCCGAAAGCGGGCCTCCTGCAACAGGATCGCGTGTTCGGGATGGACGCCGACGAAGCGAGCGGCGACGCCGTGAGCGGCGATCGATTCGCGGGAACGGTCGATCACCCAGGCGCCGGCGGTGTCCATGCGCTCAACCCTGGAAAGGTCGATCGTCGCCTCCTGCGCGCCCGACGCCGCCGCGATCATCGCGCTGGCGCGACGCTCCAGCAGCGAACCGGCGTCGATCGTCCAGCCGCCAGCGAGCGCCAAACGGACGCCGGCGGGGGTCTGTTCGCTCATGATGGCCGGGGCGGTGGTCATCGTGCGCTCGCTTCAGGCGCTCGGGATCGTCGCGAAACTTGCACTCTCGATGCGGGCGATCCGTTGCGCGGGGAAAACATCAGGAGCGAAGCGGGACATAGCCGTTCGCTCGTTGTCCTGCGCTCATAACCGGCGCAGGGCGCGCTGTCGAGGCGCGTACGCCGCTTTCGCGGGGAGACGAGGGCCGATCGTTCCGCACCGGGACCGGCGCGACGGGAGCGGAAACAAAACCAGCACGAATCGGCGACGGGCGATTCGAATCCGCTTTTCCCAGCAAATGCGAGTTGATTCTGCGCCTTGGGCCGCCTTTCTTCCGTTTGGTTACCGGTTCGTCTCAACCCAGCCGCCGACCCTGACCCGGAATGGAGCGCACGTGGACAAAACAGGCAACAAACCCCGCACGAATCGCGGCGGGTGCGATTCGCCGGGCGGGACCGCCGGAGCGCAAGCTGTTCGAGCGCCCAGCCGACGATCATGGTTGCTGCGTCGTGAACGGGGCTGACCCGCAGCGCTCCCGATCCGGGATAAGGCGACCAAAGGGTGGACAAAGACGGCGCGAATCACGGACCGAGTGATTCGCTCAACGGGCTTTTGAGCCCCGCCGCGCCTTGGCGCTCGCGCGCCCGCAACGTCGAGACGTAGACGGCGAGCAGCGTGCCGAGAAGCGCGAACGCGGCCCTGACGACATAGGACCGTTCGCCGAATCGAACGAGCAATTGGCGTTTGTTATTTTGCCGCGCTCTCCAGCGGCGGCGGTTTCAATCCATCACCGCCGCCTTCAGGATGCAGACCATCGTCGCATGGGCCGGCGCGGCCCCGAGGTTGCGGATCCGATGCGGCCGGTCGCCGCGGTAGCGCAGCGTCTCCCCGGCCCGGGCGAGCTGCGCAACGCCGCCGACGTCGACCTCGAGTTCGCCTTCCAGGATCGAAAGGCACTCGATCGAGCCGCGCGGATGCGCCTGCGACCCGAGGATCCCTCCCGGCTCGGCGTGAAAGTCGTACCATTGCAGCCAGTCGACTGTGTTCAGCCAACCGATCACGGCGAGCTTGCAGAGACCGTCGTCGGAGAGCAGCACCGGCGTGCTGCCGCGGCTGACGTGCTCGATGAAGGGCCCGTCCTCGCCGCCATGCAGGATCGATTCGATCGAAACGTCGAGCGCATGAGCGAGACGCCATATGGTGGCGAGGGTGGGATTGGTCTCGTTGCGCTCGATCTGCGAGATGATCGACTTGGCGACGCCGGACTGGGTGGAGAGATCGGCGAGCGACAGGCCGTAGCCCTTGCGAAGTTTCAGAACTGTGCGGCCGAGCTGGTTAGAAAGCGCGGCCGCGCCCGCCTCCAGCACCTTGGCCTTGTCCTTTCCCTCGACGCCCATCGCGATCCTCTCCGACCTGCTAAGAGCGCGCTGCTATCGATCCTCGCCCGTCTCGCTTGCCTGCTCTTCCTACCCACGGCTGTCATGCCCGCGAAAGCGGGCATCCAACGGCGGAGCGCAGGCGCTTCATAACGAGAGGCTCGCGACGGTTGCCTGGCCCCCCGCGTTCGCGGGGGTGACAGACTGGGCGCGCTCGAGGCCTTATAAGGCCTAGCGTCCGGAATATCGAACAAATTCGTCCCGAACGAAGCGCTTTAGAATGCGCCGCGCCGTCGATCAGAATATTCTGGCCGATGATGGAGCCCGCCTGGGCGTTGGCGAGGAAGGCGCGCAGCGCCCCTAACCCGGTGCGTTCGCGCGCGTCGCCATTCTCGCCTCGTGTTGGCGGCGTTTCCGCCTGCCGAACCAGACGTTCCAGAGAGTGAGCGAGCCGATCGTCCCCCAACCCAGGATCGGGTTCACGACGAGATAGGCGCGGATCGGCAGGACCCATACCAGCGCGATCGAAAGAGCCGCGTCAGCAAGGAGGCCGACGCCCCAGACCAGCGTCATGAGCGTCATGACCGCTCTGAACCCGCTGTCGTCCTTAAGCGATTCCACCCGCTGGAGCTCGGGATCGCCGGCGCGCGCCAGATAGGCCCGCACGAGTTCGTACATCAGCGGCCTGCCGATCGCCGCCGAGCCGAGGAAGACAAGCCCGATGAAGATGGTGACGAGCTTTTCGCGCAACTGAAGGAATCGGACCGAGCCGCCACCGAGAACGGCCAGAAGCGAGAGCGCCATGCCAAGCAGCACGAGCGCGGACAAGGCGTCCACCCGCCGATTGCGCGCGAACTCGATCATGCTCCAAAGGAGCGGCGGCGCGGACGAGCCGATCAGTGCGCCTACATCGCCAAAATGCGGTTGCGCCAGACTGTAGATCGAGAAGGGAAGCGCGATATTGACGAGAACGTCTCTTCCCAGTTTCAGCATGGATTGCAGGGTCACGGCATGCGGTCTCCGCGCGCGCGGCACTCAAATCCGCCATCGGCATAGAGGATCTGTCCGGTCATTTGGGAGTTTTCCGGACTGACGGACCAGGCGAGAACGGCGGCGGCTTCCTCGGGCCGACCGGGAAACGCGCCCCGCATCGGAACCATCGCCCCCAATGCCGCCCGGCTCGCCGGATCCGAGAGGATGTGGGCGGCCGCGGGCGTGTCGAAAACGCCGAGCGCGACCACGTTGAGCGCTATGCCGGCGCCGGCCCATTGGGGCTGCCTCGCCGCTCTTCGGCACCAGCGCTGCAACGCATATTTCGCGGCGGCGTACAACGCCAAAGGCGTCCGCGCCTTGTCGGGCAGCGGGTCCGCATCGGGCCGGGCCTGCCCTCCCGCCGCGACCATGCTTCGCGCCGCCGCGATCGCGCCTGGCTCGTCCATGTTCAGGCAGGCTTCGACAATCGGGGCATAGGGAGGCTGCAGCGCGGCGATCGACGACACCGCTACAGCGCGCGGCGCCGCGCTCGTCTCAAGGAGCGGGCGCAATCCCTGAAGAGTCGCCACGGCGCCGAAGAAATTGAGCGAGAGGAGCGTCTCCGGCGCTCCGCCGCCAGCGTTGGCGATGATCGCGTCGATCCTGCCGCCGGAGAGGCGCGTCACCCCGTCGATCAGCGCGCCGCGTCCCTCGGCCGTCGTCAAATCGGCGATTACGTCGGCGCGGTGCAGATCGCAAGCGATGACCCGGTCGCCCCCTTCCCTGAGGCGGCGGGCCGTCGCCGCTCCAACGCCGGAGGCGGCGCCGGTGACGACGTAGGTTCGCTCCATCTCCAGCCTCCCGGATATCACGCGTCCTCGGCGCTATCCCAACCCGAAGTGAATGACCATTTACCCGCCTGCATCTCATTAGTAAATGAGCATTTACTTGTCAAGCGAAACTCGATAAATCTTAGCGATGCCCAGCAGCCCAGGCCAATCGTCGCCGTCCACGACCGTGCGGCGCAAACGCGCCGACAAGCCCGCGCGCCAAGCGTCCGAACGGCCGGACGAGCCCGGCGAGGGTCCGGCTCCCGCATCGACGCGAGAGCGCATCCTGAAGGCGGCCGAGCAGCTTTTCGCCGAACATGGATTCGACAGCGTTTCAATGCCTGGGATCGCCGAGGCGAGCGGCATCACCGCCGGCGCCATCTACAAGCATTTCGACGGCAAGGCCGACCTGTTCTTCGAGGTCGTGCGGCGGGTCGTTCAATCCGCGCCAGTCGCGACCGGCGAGGCTGCTCCCATCGCGCCGCTGCTGTCGTCGATTGCGGCGATGTATACGACGCCAAAGCTCAAACGGCTTCGCCAGCTCGCCGTCGAAATCCACTACGCCTCGGTCAAGCACCCACGGGTCGGGCGGCTCTTGCGACAGTCGTTGGACCGCACGACCCTGGAAATCAGCAATGGGGTCGCCGGCGCGCAACGGGCCGGCGAACTCGATCCGGCGCTCGATCCGGAATTGCTGGCGAGCGCCGTAATGGCGTTCATCATGGGGCTCATGCACATGGAGACGCTGCTGCCGAATCTCGTCGGCGACCCCAGATGGCATGACTTCGTCGCGGGCCGCGTCGCGGCGTTGATCGGCTCGCACTAAGAGCTGTCTGCCTTTTTTGTTGACGCGGCGCTGCAGTCAGCCGGGGCCCAGACGACCGCCACAGGCCATCGCCCTTTGACTCCTGGATGCCCGCTTTTCGTTTTGGTGGAAGCGTCTTTCCGCTGGCGTATTTCACGAATTCACCCAGGCGGACGACCCCTTGTCATGCCCGCGAAAGCGGGCATCCAGGAATCAAAGGGCGAAAGCCTGGGGCGGTTGTCTGGATCCCCGCTTTCGCGGGGATGACAGCAGCGCTGCGTCAACCAATAAGCAAAACGCTCTCCTGGCCTCGCGGCCTTTTCAGAACGCGCCGGGAAAGGCGCCGCCGTCGATCAGAATATTCTGGCCGATGATGTAGCCCGCATGGGCGCTGGCGAGAAAGGCGCACAGCGCGCCAAACTCCTCGGGCGAGCCGAAACGGCGGGCCGGGATGGCCGCTTCGCGTTCGGCGCGGGCCGCGGCGAGGTCGCCGCCCATCGCCTCGGCGCGCTTGAGGAGGCCAGGCCGCAGCCGGTCGGTGTCGAAGGCGCCCGGCTGGATCGAGTTGATCGTCACGTTGCGATTGGCGAGGGCGCGCGCAGTCGCCGCCAGGAAAGCGGTCAGACCGGCCCGCGCGCCCGAGGACACGTCGAGCCCAGGGATCGGCGCGCGAACGGATGCAGAGGTGATGTTGACGATCCGCCCGAAGCCGCGCTCGGCCATCCCCGGCGCGACCCGCTGGATCAGCGCGATCGGCGTCAGCATGTTGGATTCGACGCCCCGCAGGATGTCCTCACGGCTCAGATCCGCGAACGGTCTCGGCGGCGGACCGCCGTTGTTGTTGATGAGGATGTCCGGCTCAGGGCACGCCGCCACCAGAGCCTCGCGCACCTCCGGCAGGTCAAGATCGCCGGCCGCGACGAGGACTTCGGCCCCGGTCGCCTCGCGAATTTCGCGCGCCGTCGCCTCCAGCTTCGCCTCGTCCCGCCCGTTGACGACCACCACGCAGCCGGCGCGCGCCAACTCCATGGCGCAGGCCCGACCAAGGCCCTTGCTCGATGCGCAAACGATCGCCTTGCGTCCCACGATGCCCAGATCCATGTGGCCTGCTCCTCTCCGTGTCGCCCCAAACCCCTAAAGCGGCCTGCGATCGTTTGGAAGCGCTATTGCGAGGGCGAGCAACTTACGTGCTTTCTCCCTTGCTTCGCCCCGGCTTCGCAACGCCAAAGCAATAGAAACGGGCTGGCGCCCGAGTTGTCGGCGTGATTATCATTGCACAGAATCCGAATGGATCGATTCGAGGCCGCTAGCGAAGGCGACTGGCAAGGGCTGGGGATGTCGGACGAAGCATCGTCGTATTCGGCGAGCGTCAAGCGGGCGGCCATAGTGCTCGCGTCCTTTTCTGTACTCTCGATCCTAACGTACGGCTTTCTCTTTCACTCGGAGGAAATCGATGCGATCGCTTGCGTCATGGCGGGAGACTGCCCTGTAGACGCGATTCCCCTGAAGCAACAACCTGTACTGGAGGGAATTGGCCCGAACCTGATCGCCGCGCTCATGTACGCTTCCGGATTAAAGGGGGTGTGGCTTCACGTCTGCTGGAACGCGCTCGGATATGGGCTTTTGGCGCTGACTGTCACCGTGGCGCTGGTGAAGCGGCGGATCGCTCCGTGGGCGCTCGTCGCGGCGCTCTTGACCAGTCGCGTGATCGTAACTTTGCAGCTCTGGGTCAGCAAAGCCGACCCTTATCTGCTCGCCTGTCTCATTGGCATGGCGCTCGCCGGTCGCGGCAAAGAGCGCAATGTGCTCGCCGCGCTCGGCGCGCTATGCCACCCGCCGGTCACGGTTCTCACGGCAGGCGCCATTTTGCTTGGGGAGTGGGTGCAACTGCGCCGGCTGGATCTGCCATTGTGCCTTAGCGCCGCGGCCGGATTTGTCGCCGCGAAGGCGGCGACGCACCTCCTCGTTCCCGCCTTTTCCGACCGGTTCGAATTTGTGTTGCAACATTTCGCGGAGCAATTCCAATCTATGCTCCCCTACACGGTAGGATTTATCGCAATTGCTTTAAGCGGGGTCGCGGCCGTGCTGTTGACGGGAGCGGTGTCGGCCCTCCCCCCGGCCGAGGGGCGCGTGGCGGCCGTGGTCGGAGTCATTCTGCTGGCCTGGACGACGCTCTCGGAGTTTGTGGTTGAAGACCATTCACGGATCTTCTCCCTGCTATCCTGCCCACTGCTCTGCTGGGCCATAAATGCTCTGGATATTCGCCCTTTGCGTCTGAAGGAGCTGGCGCTGATCGGTCTCATTACGTTGTCAGCGCCGCAATTCTCCCTTTGGGTGCATTACGGTCCTCTCATGGCTCGCTCATAGTCCCACCGCCGCGCCGTGAGCGGCTTGGCTTGCGCGCGGGCCCGTCAGCTCGCAACCGGCCAATCGCCGCGATGCGCCGCCGAGGCCACAAACGCCGCGAGCGCTTTGGGCGCAAGCGGCTTGCTGATGCGGTAGCCCTGCATTTCGTCGCAATTGTTCTCGCGCAAGAACGCGACCTGTTCGTCGGTCTCGACCCCTTCGGCGAGGACCCGCAGATTGAGCTTCTGCCCGAGCGAAATGACCGCGGCGGCCACCGCTCGGTCGTGCTCGTCGTGCGGCAGGTCGCTTATGAACGAACGATCGATCTTCAGCCGCGCGACGGGAAAGGTTTTCAGGGCGCTCAGGCTCGAATAGCCGGTGCCGAAGTCGTCGATCGAAAGGTGGACGCCGAGCGCCTGAAGCGCCCGCATGGTCGCTTGCGCCTGGTCGAGATCCTGCATGATCAGGCTCTCCGTCAGCTCCAGCTCGAGATATTCGGCCGCGAGCCCGCTGTCCCGGAGCGCCCCGATCACGTCGCTGACCCAATTCTTGTCCGAGAACTGCCGCGCCGAGACGTTGACGCACACGGCGATGCGCGGTAGGCCGGCCTCCTGCCAGGCCTTGTTCTGCCGGCAAGCTTCCCGCAAAACCCAGTCGCCGATCGGGCCTATGAGGCCGGTTTCCTCCGCCAGCGGGATGAATTTGTCCGGACCGAGCAGACCAAGCGAGGGGTGATTCCAGCGGATCAGCGCCTCCACGGCCAAGATGCGGCTGGTCCGCATGTCAACCAGCGGCTGATAATCCAACACGAACTCGCCCGCCTGGACGGCGCAGCGCAAATCCTCCTGGAGCAGAAACTTGTCCTGCACCTTGGCGTTGAGTTCGGGCGTGTAGAATTGAAAATTGTCGCGGCCGATCTCTTTGGCCCGGTACATCGCCGCGTCGGCGTGCGCGAGCAACGTATCGACGTCGGCGCCGTCATCGGGATAATTCGCGATGCCGAAGCTGCTGGTCACGCGAACCCTGCGCCCGTCGAGCTCGACCGGTTTGGCGATCGCCTCCTGAAGATCCCGCACGATGTCCGACACCGCGTCGACGTTCTTGGCCTGATCGAACAGCAGCACGACGAATTCGTCGCCGCCGAGCCGCACGATTGTGTCGGTCGCCCTGAGGCGGCCCACCATCCGCGCCGCGACCGCCTTCAAGAGTTCGTCGCCCGCGCTGTGGCCGAGGCTATCGTTGATGTATTTGAAATTGTCGAGATCGATGAACACCACCGTCGCCCAGCGGCCATAGCGGTGCGCGAAACCCATCGCCTGCGTCAGCCGGTCCTTGAGGAGGCCACGATTGGGAAGGCCCGTCAGAGCGTCGTGATTGGCCATGAAGTGGATGCGATCTTCGGCGCGTTTGCGCGCGATCGCGATGCCGGCCATATGGGTGGCGAGGTCGACGAACCGCGTCTCCGCCGCCGTCGGTTCGCGCACCGTGCGCGAATAGAGTCCGAAGGCGCCGAGCGCCTCGCCGTTCTTGGCGAGGATCGGCGTCGACCAGCAGGAACGCAAGCCGTGCGGCAGAGCAAGGTCGCGGAAGTCGATCCAAAGCGGATCGGCGGCGATGTCGGAGACGACGACCGGCGCGCGCCGATATGCGGCGGCGCCGCAGGATCCGACATTGGGGCCGATCGCGACGCCGTCGATGGCGTGCGCATAGGCCTCAGGCAGGCTCGGCGCCACGCAGCAGCCGAGATGGGTCCCCTCGTCGTCGAGCAGCAGGATGGAGCCGAAGACGCCGCTGAGCTGCGATTCGATCAGTCGCACGATGCGTTCGAGAACGGCCTCCAGGCCCGCCCCCATCGCGGTCATTTCGAGAATTTCGGCTTGGCCGTCCCGAAGCTGATCGGCCCGCCTGCGCGCGGTGATGTCGCGCCCGACCCCGATCAGGCCGCAGATCTCCCCCTCCGCGTTGCGCATCGGCGCCTTCGTCGAGGAAAACCACTTGACCTCGCCCTGCGCGGTGACGACGCGCTCGTCGAGGTCGCCTTTCGGCTGACCCGTCTTCAGGATCTCGCGTTCGGTCTCGTAAAAGCCGCGCGCAACGTCGGGGGGATGAAGGTCGAAATCCGTCAGGCCGATCATCTCGTCGCAGCGTTCGCGCCCGTTGTCCGAGGCGAGCGCCTTGTTGGCGATGACGAAGCGGCAGTCGAGATCCTTGATCCAGAAATAGTCAGGGGCGCCGTCGATCAGCGCCTGCAGCGAAATGCGCTGATAGGCGAGGGCCTGCCTGTCCTGAAGCTCGGTGACGTCTTCATGAATGGACACCCAGCCGCCGTCGGCCATGGGCTCGTGACGGATGCGCACCGTGCGGCCGTCATCCAATTTGAGCGTCCAGACCCTCGTCTTCTTGGCCGCATTGATCGATTTGCTGAGGGCGAGGTACTCATCGAGCGGAATCGGACAACTGCCGACGGCGATCCGCCGCTCGGTGATCTCGCGCAGGGTCGCGCCGGGACGCGTGTCTTCGGCCGAAAGCCCGTAGATCTCGCCGTAGCTGTTGTTGCACAGGACCAGACGGTCCTCGTTGTCGAAAAGGCTGACGCCGGGCGACATGCTGGCGATCGCCGTCTGATAGCGGATCGCTTGCGCCTGCAGATCGGCGATGAGGGGCTCGCGATCGCGACTTGCCGCCTCCTGCGACTCGGCCGCTACGCGCAGCAGCGCGGCCACGGCCGAATTGTCCGGCGAGATGTCGGAGCGCCCCTTCAGGTTGACGCGCATCGAGGCTCCACAACGGCCCGGCGATGGTCTAGACGGGCTCTGGTGAACTCCCGTTACGTTATATCGCTCACATTAATGTGCCGTAAAACTGGGCGCCGACTTTCCGTGTCTTCCATCATGATTAGCCAAATGTTCGACAAGGCGTGTCTCGCGACGCGGCGGCGGCCGACAATGAAAGATTGCTCGTGAGCGCCCAACAATTGCCGCGGCAGCAGGGGAATGCAGTCGTGGTCGGCGCTGGGCCGGCCGGCTTGATGGCGGCCGAAACGCTCGCGGCGCGCGGGCATCGCGTCGAACTCTACGACACTGCGCCCTCCCCGGCGCGCAAGTTCCTGCTAGCCGGCCGCGGCGGACTGAATCTGACGCACTCCGAGCCGCTCGAGATTCTGTTGTCGCGCTATGGGACGGCGGCGCCGCGGCTGGCGCCGGCCGTCGAGCGGTTCCCGCCCGGCGCGGTGCGGGCGTGGAGTGAAGGCCTCGGCGAAGCTGCCTTCGTCGGCTCCAGCGGCCGCGTGTTCCCTAAAAGCTTCAAGGCGACGCCGCTGCTGCGGGCCTGGCTTCGGCGCCTCGAAGCGCTCGGGGTCACGCTTCACCCGCGGCGGCGCCTGATTGGCCTCAGCACGAACGCGATGCGCTTCGCTGCGCCCGAGGGCGAAGAGGAAATCACGGCTGGCGCGATCGTCCTGGCGCTCGGCGGCGCCTCATGGCCGCGGCTTGGCGGCGACGGCTCCTGGAGCGACATCCTGCTGGCGGCTGGGATCGCGGTCGCCCCGTTGCGGCCCGCCAATTGCGGCTTCGTCGTCGATTGGTCGCCCGCCTTCCGCGAGCGCTTCGCGGGGCAACCGCTGAAGGCGATCGCGCTCGCGTACGGCGAAGCCCGCATCAGGGGCGAGGCGATGATCGACGCCAAGGGCCTCGAAGGCGGCGCCGTCTACGCGCTGTCGGCTCGGTTGCGCGAGGCGATCGCGGCGGAGGGATCGGCCGTGCTGACGGTCGATCTCAAGCCGGATCTCGCGGCCGAGACGCTCGCTTCGCGTCTCGCGCGAAAGCCCGGCCAATCGCTGTCGACCTTCCTGCGCAAGGCCGCCGGCCTGTCGCCCGTCGCGATCGGGCTGCTGCGCGAAGCGGGCGACGTACCCGCCGAGCCCGCCGCCCTCGCCGCGCGGATCAAAGCGCTGCCGCTCCGCCTGCTCGCGCCGGCGCCGATCGCGCGGGCGATCTCGACCGCCGGCGGCGTCGAATGGAGCGAGATCGACGGCGCCTTCATGCTCAAGACGATGCCCGGCGTCTTCGTCGCCGGCGAGATGATCGATTGGGAAGCGCCGACCGGTGGCTATCTGCTCCAGGCCTGCTTTTCGACCGGCCACGCAGCGGGCGAAGGGGCGGCCGAATGGATAGAGCGGTCGGCGGGCGAGAGCACAGCGGCTTGAAATTGAATGGCGCCTTCGGCATCATCGCGGGACCGCTGTAAATTGGCGGCCGCTGGCGCGAGTTCGCTTCGGCGAAGCGTCCGCGACAAAATCGTGTTGGGGGGAATATGCATAAACTGAAAGTCCTGCTCGCCGGCCTTTTGTTGCTGCCGGCTACGCACCTCGCGCAAGCCGCGCCGACCCAGAGGGTCGTCTCGTTTCAAGTCGACGGTCAAAAGGTTGTGGGCACGCTCGAAACGCCTGAGGGCGTTGCGGCGGCGCCGGTCGTCCTGTTGCTGCACGGCTTCAAAGGAAGCCGGGACGAGATGAAGACGCCGATGGTGAAGGAAGGGATTTTCGCGCACGCAGCGAACGCTTGGGCGGCGAAGGGCCTCGCGAGTCTTCGCATCGACTTCCGCGGCGGCGGCGACAGCGACGGCTCTTTCGAGGACACAACGATTTCCGGGCAGATCAAGGATGCTCTGGCGGCGATCGATTTCCTGCAAGGCGAGAAGTCCGTCGACGCGGCGCGGCTCAGCGTCGTCGGATGGAGTCAGGGCGGCGCTGTGGCCGCCGCAGTGGCGGGACGATCGACGCACCCGCTCAAGGCTGTCGCGCTTTGGAATCCATTGGTTGTCCCCGCGGCCACGTTCCAAACTTTTGCCGGCCCCGAAGCCTTCGCAGCCGGCCTCGCCAGTGACGGCAAAGCGATCGATCTCAAGATGCCTTGGGGCGGCACGGTGGCGCTGAAAGCGGCCTATTTCAAGGATCTTTACGTCGTCGATCCGGTTGCCGAGCTTGCAAAATACCCGGGGCCGGCGTTCGTCGCGGTCGGAACGAAGGACACGATCGTCTTTCCACAACCGGAGACCGGCCAACTGCTGCTAAGCTACCACAAAGGCCCCGGCGAGCTGTGGGTCCGTCCAATGGACCATGGCTTCAACGCATTCGTAAACGCCGACACGCTCGACGAACTGATCGCTGCGACCGGGGCGTTCCTCGAAAAGAACAGCAAATAGCCGCCGTCGCGACGGGACGCGCGGCGGGCGAAGGGGCGGCGACGTGGATTGAGAAAGCCGGCCTTTAGGGAATAAGCTCCGATTGGCGGCGACCGCTACCCTTCGCACTTTTGGGCAAGACTGAGAAGCTCTTCCATCTGACTTCATCGGCGCGCGACGCGCTGGCCTGCTTCGTGGCGCGCGCCAGTTCGGGACGCGGCGTGCGCCGAAACCCGGCCCGCGGCAGGAATTTGGAACATGTGCGGAATCAATTCGCGCGGCTTCTCGACCATCGCCGGCACTCGGCGCCGACGGGTCACAATCCGAACAGATGATTGTAGTCGACCCCGGAGATCAGAAGACTCGTCAGCAAAAGGACGATCGCGCCCAGGAGCCAGCGAAGCGTCTTGGCATATTCGGGTTCGTCGTCGTCCTTGACTTGCAGCGATCGCCACAGCGCGACCATCTGCAGCACGATCGCGACCGCCAGCAACACGGACGCGGTGACCCCAGCAACGCTCCAATCGCCCGGCGCCTCGAAGTTCCAGTAGCGCAGGAAAAGGAGCGAGAATCCCAAGAGGACGGTGATCGCCGTCACCACCGCCTGCCGATATCCTGCGGGGAGTGGAGCGTGCGGACGCTCGAGGCCGCTGTCGGGCTCCCCACTCTTGCTCATTCAGCCCCCTCGGCTGGCGCCTTTTGAAACGATGCATGCCTCTAAACGTAAGGATATCGTTTCTGGTCCCCCGGCTCAATAATGAAGAAGTCAAGTCAAGGCCAGCGCAGACTCTGCCTCGCTCATGAACCGTACCCGTCATTGCGAGCGGAGCGAAGCAATCCAGTGGCGCCGACGATGCAAGCGGAGGAATGGATTGCTTCGGAGCTCACGCTCCTCGCAATGACGTTTCAACGTAAATTTGCCGACGCTCTAGTCATCCATCTTCAGCGCCGCGATGAAGGCCTCCTGCGGGATCTCCACCTTGCCGAACTGGCGCATCTTCTTCTTGCCGGCCTTCTGCTTCTCCAACAGCTTGCGCTTGCGGGTGGCGTCGCCGCCGTAGCACTTGGCGGTGACGTCCTTGCGCAGGGCGCGGATCGTCTCACGGGCGATGATCTTGCCGCCGATCGCCGCCTGGATGGGAATCTGGAACATGTGCGGCGGGATCAGTTCGCGCAGCTTCTCGACCATGGCGCGGCCGCGCGATTCCGCGCGATCCCGATGCACCAGCATGGAAAGCGCGTCGACCGGCTCGGCGTTGACGAGGATCGACATCTTCACGAGATCGCCGGCGCGATAGTCGGTGAGCTGATAGTCGAACGACGCGTAGCCTTTGGAGATCGACTTCAGCCGATCATAGAAGTCGAACACCACTTCGTTGAGCGGCAGCTCGTAGACGACCATCGCCCGCTTGCCGACATAGTTGAGATCGACCTGCGTGCCGCGCCGATCCTGGCACAGTTTCAAAATCGCGCCGAGATAATCGTCGGGCGTCAGGATGGTCGCCTTGATCCAGGGTTCCTGAATCTCGTCGATCCGCACGACGTCCGGCATGTCGGCGGGATTGTGCAGCTCGATCACGCTCTTGTCGGTCAGGACGATGCGATAGATGACCGAGGGGGCAGTCGCAATCAGGTCGAGGTTGAACTCGCGCTCGAGCCGCTCCTGGATGATCTCCAGATGGAGCAGGCCGAGGAAGCCGCAGCGGAAGCCGAAGCCGAGCGCGGCGGAGGTCTCCATCTCGAAAGAGAAGCTCGCGTCGTTGAGCCTCAGCTTGCCCATCGCGGCGCGAAGGTCCTCGAAGTCGGCGGCGTCGACCGGGAACAGGCCGCAGAACACCACCGGCTGGGCCGGCTTGAAGCCCGGCAGCACTTCGGCGGTCGGGCGCTTGTCGTCGGTGATGGTGTCGCCGACGCGGGTGTCGGCGACCTGCTTGATCTGCGCGGTGATGTAGCCGATTTCGCCGGGGCCGAGATCGCCGACTTCGATCATCTTCGGGCGGAAGACGCCGACGCGATCGACCTCGTAGTGCGCATCCGTCCCGATCATGCGAATGCGCATGCCCTTCTTGAACGAGCCGTCGATCACGCGCACCAGCACGACGACGCCGAGATAGGCGTCGTACCAACTGTCGACCAGCAGCGCCTTCAGCGGCGCCGTCTCGTCGCCCTTGGGCGGCGGCAGGCGGTTGACGATCGCCTCCAGCACCAGATCGATGTTGAGGCCGGTCTTGGCCGAGATCGGCACGGCGTCCGAGGCGTCGAGGCCGATGACGTCCTCGATCTGCTGCTTGATGCGGTCGGGCTCGGCGGCGGGCAAATCGATCTTGTTGAGCACCGGCACGATCTCATGGCCGGCGTCGAGCGCGTGATAGACGTTGGCGAGCGTCTGCGCTTCGACCCCCTGGCTCGCGTCGACGACGAGGAGCGAGCCCTCGCAGGCGGCAAGCGAACGCGACACCTCATAGGCGAAGTCGACGTGGCCGGGCGTGTCCATCAGGTTGAGGATGTAGGTCTTGCCGTCCTGGGCCCGGTATTCGAGGCGCACCGTCTGCGCCTTGATGGTGATGCCGCGTTCGCGCTCGATATCCATGGAATCGAGCACCTGCTCCACCATCTCGCGCTCGGCTAGCGTCCCCGTCTGCTGGATCAGGCGGTCGGCCAGCGTCGACTTGCCGTGGTCGATATGGGCGACGATGGAGAAGTTGCGGATATTTTCGATTGGGTGGGTGGTCATGGCGTTCCGGCAAGCCCCGCTAAGGGCCGTGAATGAGGCTGGCGCGGGCATAGCAGCGCCGCGCTGGGAAGGGAACCTGAAATGGCAGGCGCCCTTTCACCGCGGCTGCGCCGTTCGGGCGGGGCTAGCCGCTGAACGCGCTCATTGCGCCGGTCGACAGGAGACCGTTCAGAGAACTGGCGCCCACGGGAGCGCTCCCGTGAGCCTCCATGTCCCCTGTCCTGCGCCCAAGTCAGCCTTCAGGCTCAATCAGCGCCTTCAAATTTGAAGGACACTTTGACCTTGGCCCGATAGAGTTCAACCTTGCCGTCCTTGAGCTGCATATCTTGTTCCGTCACCTCGGCGATACGGAGATCCCGCAAGGATACTGCAGCTCTCTCGACAGCCGCTTTGGCGGCCTTCTCCCAAGATTCGGTGCTCGTGCCGACCAGCTCGATGACTTTATAGACGCTCTCGGCCATTTGGATCCTCCCTGGCGGGGCATCGTCAAAGCAGCATCAACCTAGCAGCATCTCGAAGCACTATCCATTGCGCTGGCGCAAGTGTTGACGAACGCTGTGAAAGAGACAGCGGGAGTGCGCAGTGTGCGCTTCCCGCAGCCCCTAGGGCATCTTTCGCCAGGATATCAGGAGGAACAGGAACAATGGCGCAATGACCAGCCCCAGGCCGCCGATGAACATCGGACCCACCAGAATCCGCAAATCGGAGTTCCACCTCGAAAGCGGCAGGCCGATCAGCGATGAGAGCACTGGAATCAAGAGGAAAAACATCGTCACGAAGCCATTGTCGTGTTTTGTCGCGGTCAACGCGATTTGGTAATAGACGCGCCCCGCGGCCGAAGCCGCCAAGGTGCCGAGGATCAGCAACAGCGCCGCCGACAATTCCTGGGAGTCCAGGGCGAGCTGATTGGACCAGTCGGACCGCTCTGCGATCATTACGAGACTCGCCGGAATCAGAATAACCGCCGCGACGACGAAATTGGCGGCGATGGTGGCGGATTCGTCGAAATCGCCGAACCAGCGTCCGACCAGCGCCCCGCTCAGGGCGAAGAAGATCGGGATCGGAATCGCATAGATCCAGTGATAGTGGGAGAAATTCGAGACGAAGTCGCTGACGACCTCTTGGTTCGACGCGTTGATCTGGCTCCAAGCAACCATCGTCGCCCCGACGAAGCCGGCGACGAAGCAGACGGAGAAAAACAGGGGCGAAACCCCAACCCGTCTCTTGGAGACGACCAGCGCCACCAGCGCCGCCCAGAACGGCGACAGGTTCAAAACCGCCGCCGTGATGATCGGATGCGCGCCGGCCAGCCCGAAATTGTAGAGGATCAGCCCGCAGACGCCGATGGCGAACAGGACCGCGAACTTGCCCAGATTGCGGACGTTCGACAGCAGCGCGATGAAGTCCCTGCGGCTCGGCGCAGGCAGCGTGAGGAGCGGCACTGAGAGCAGCAGCGCGATTTGCGTCAAGCACACGAATTGCGCCGAGCTGAAGTGCCTGGCGGCGGGGGCGGAGAACGGCTCCTGCATCGCCAGCAGCACGGCGGTCGCGAGCGCGTGGAGGCTTCCGCGCCGATAATCCCCGCCTGTGAACACGCTCATCGCGATCTCCGCTGACCGAGGAAGCGATCGGCGGACGCCGGTTTGCGCCGCCGTTCGACCGCCTATACAAACGTTCGCTAAGAAAGGCTTTCGCTGGCCGGGGGGGCTCGTTGGCGCGCGTCAACTATCATTGCCTGCGTGGCAAGATTCATGCTTTCGCGCCCGCTCAGCCGCCAACCAACCCGCACCTCTGGGTGATCTTGGCGGCGGAGGGACGACAGTGGTTCGCCACCATCAATGTGCGCTCCGACAAGGAAGCGCCCGGCGCCCCGGTCGGCCAGCCGTATCTCTATTATCTGATCGACCACGATTTCGCCCACCCGATCGCGCGCTCCGTGCTGGGCCGCCCCGCAGGGCTGACTCCGGTCGAGCGATCCTATGCCGGCGGGGCGATCGATTTCCAGCGCGGAAATCTGTTCAATCCGAACGCGATGCGCATCCTGCCCCCCGGGGGCAAGGGGGACGACGGCCTCGTCCACCAGTTGAGCGCCATGTTTCAGGTCGCCCAGGCCCAGGATTGCGAAGTCATCTTTTACGGCGCCGCCTTCGCCAAAGACAATTCCAAGCAGACCGACGCCGCATTCGGCTACACGCCCGACACGCCTTTCGGCCTCGACAACATCCACATGTCTCAAGGCGACCCTCGTGCGATCGATGTGCGCATGCACGAGAACGGCGTTTGGCGCGACGGCGCCGCCTTCGTCTGGGACGCTCGGGCGCGCCGGATGAGCGCGATCTTTCTCGCGTTCCAGAGCCAGGCCTGGCACACCGACGACCAAGGCGCCCCGGTGTTCGGCGCGACCGGCTGCGAAGCGCCGCGCTATGATTTCAGCGGCGGCGCGCTCGCGACGCCGTCGCTTGCAAAACGAGCGGCGGAGATCACGTCGGCGCACCGCGCGCCGGACGGTTCGGCCTCGGTCGTCGTCGCCAACATGACCGGCGCGCCGCTCGACGTGACGAACTGGCGATTGCTGATCGACGCGCAGACGACCTATCCCCTGCCCGCCCCGCAGCTCGCGCCAGGCGAACCGCTTTCGGCGCCCCTTCCGGGCGCCGCCCTGAACGATGCGGGCGGTCTCGTCACCTTGCTGAACGCCGCCGGACTGAAGGTCGACGGCGTCGCCTATCTCGGCGGCGATTCGCAGACGGGCTGGAGCACCAGCTTCGGGTGAGACAAGGCGGCGAAAACGTCGACGCAAGTATTTCGCCAAGAGGGCGCGACGACAGCGGAATCGAGGCCGTGCGCCGATCGAACAGCGGCCTCGACGAGGCGGCGCCCGGGGCCTCCTACATTGCGACGAATTCGCGACTTTCCGCGGTTGCGCTGTCAAAAGTCCTATGTTAGGCAACCCGCGCCTTGGGGTCGGGGGCTTAATTTGACCCCACGCCGGGGTGTTTGACGGATTTTGTGAATTCACGCGGGATCGGCATTCGCATTCGCGGCGCCGCACTCGACGATCAGCCTGTGAAAGAGCACGGATTTGGCCGAGCAGGACACGATTGTATCGGGAGTGGCGGGGCGCTACGCGTCAGCCCTCTTCTCTTTGGCCAGGGAAAATCGCGACACCGACGGCGTAGCCGCCGCGCTCAAAGCCTTCGACGCCTTGATCGCCGAGAGCCCTGATCTGCAGCGCCTCGTGCGCAGCCCCGTCTTCTCCGCTCCCGAGCAGCTCAAGGCGCTCGGCGCCATTCTCGACAGAGCCGGCATTTCGGGCGTCGCCGCCAATTTCATCAAGCTCGTCGCCGCCAAACGGCGGCTGTTCGCCGTTCGCGACATGATCGCCGAATACGGCAAGCTGAACGACGCCTTCCGCGGCGTGACCCGCGCCGAAGTCACGAGCGCCGCGCCGCTCGCCGACGACAACGTCGCCGCGCTCAAGGAGGCGCTGCGCGCCGTCTCCGGCGGCAAGGAAGTCGAACTCACCGCCAAGGTCGATCCCGCGATCATCGGCGGCCTCGTCGTCAAGCTCGGTTCGCGCATGGTCGACGGCTCGCTGAAAACCAAACTCAACGCAATTCGCACACGCATGAAAGAGGTCGGCTGATGGATATCCGCGCCGCTGAAATTTCCTCCATTCTCAAGAGCCAAATCGCCAATTTCGGCAACGAGGCCGAAGTCACCGAGGTGGGCCAGGTCCTGTCGGTGGGCGACGGCATTGCGCGCGCCTACGGCCTCGACAAGGTTCAGGCCGGCGAAATGGTCGAGTTCGAGAACGGCACGCGCGGCATGGCGCTCAACCTCGAGAGCGACAACGTCGGCATCGTCATTTTCGGCTCGGACCGCGAGATCAAAGAGGGCCAGACCGTCAAGCGGACCGGCGCGATCGTCGACGTTCCGGTCGGCAAGGAGCTGCTCGGCCGCGTCGTCGACGCGCTCGGCAATCCGATCGACGGCAAGGGTCCTATCAACGCCGCCAAGCGCGCGCGCGTGGACGTCAAGGCGCCCGGCATCATTCCCCGCCAGTCGGTGCATGAGCCGATGGCGACCGGCCTCAAGGCGATCGACGCGCTGATCCCGATCGGCCGCGGCCAGCGCGAGCTCATCATCGGCGACCGCCAGACCGGCAAGACCGCCATCGCGCTCGACACGATCCTCAACCAGAAGCCGCTGAACCAGGGCAACGACGAGAGCCAGAAGCTCTACTGCGTCTATGTCGCGGTCGGCCAGAAGCGCTCGACCGTCGCGCAATTCGTCAAGGTGCTCGAGGAGAACGGCGCGCTCGAATATTCGATCGTCGTCGCCGCGACCGCCTCGGACGCCGCGCCGATGCAGTTCCTCGCGCCCTTCTCGGGCTGCGCGATGGGCGAGTTCTTCCGCGACAACGGCATGCACGCCGTCATCATCTACGACGATCTCTCCAAGCAGGCGGTCGCCTACCGCCAGATGTCGCTGCTGCTGCGCCGCCCGCCGGGCCGCGAAGCCTATCCCGGCGACGTGTTCTATTTGCACTCCCGCCTGCTCGAGCGCGCCGCCAAGCTCAACAAGGAGAACGGCTCGGGCTCGCTGACCGCGCTGCCCGTCATCGAAACCCAGGCGAACGACGTCTCAGCCTACATCCCGACCAACGTGATCTCGATCACCGACGGCCAGATCTTCCTCGAGACCGATCTCTTCTACCAGGGCATCCGCCCGGCGGTGAACGTCGGCCTGTCGGTGTCGCGCGTCGGCTCCTCGGCGCAGACGAAGGCGACCAAGAAGGTCGCCGGCAAGATCAAGGGCGAGCTCGCGCAGTATCGCGAGATGGCGGCCTTTGCGCAGTTCGGCTCCGACCTCGACGCCGTCACGCAGCGCCTGCTCAACCGCGGCGCGCGCCTGACCGAACTCCTGAAGCAGGCGCAGTTCTCGCCGCTGAAGATGGAAGAGCAGGTCATCTCGATCTACGCCGGCGTCAACGGCTATCTCGACAAGCTGCCGGTCGAGAAGGTTCGCCCCTTCGAGGACGGTCTGCTCGCCACTCTGCGCAGCAAGCAGCCGGAGATCCTCGAATCGATCCGCACCACGCGCGACTTGACGAGCGAGACCGAGGCCAAGCTCAAGGCGGTCGTGGACGCCTTCGCCGCCAGTTTCGCCTGATCCTTCGCCTCTCTAGCCGAGTCTCGCGATGCCGTCCCTAAAGGACCTGAGAAACCGGATCACCTCCGTCAAGTCGACGCAGAAGATCACCAAGGCCATGCAGATGGTCGCCGTGTCCAAGCTGCGCCGCGCGCAGGCCGCGGTCGAGGCCGCCCGACCCTACGCCGAGCGCGTGGAGACGGTGCTCGCCAATCTCGCCGGAGGGGTCGCCGAAGGCTCCCAGGCGCCGCGGCTGCTTTCCGGCAGCGGCTCGGAGCAGACGCATCTCCTCGTCGTCTGCACCGGCGAACGCGGTCTCTGCGGCGCCTTCAACACCTCGATCGTGCGCCTCGCGCGCGATCGCGCCAATGCGCTCACCCAGGCGGGCAAGACCGTCAAGATCCTCTGCGTCGGCAAGAAGGGCTACGACCAGCTTCGCCGCACGCATGAGCGCGCCATCATCGAGCTGATCGATCTGCGCAGCGTGCGCACGATCACTTATGAGACCGCCGGGCCGATCGCCAAGAAGGTGGTCGAGCTGTTCGAAGCCGGCGAGTTCGATGTCTGCACGCTATTCTATGCGAAATACAAGTCGGTGATCTCGCAAATCCCGACCGCGCAGCAGTTGATTCCGCCGGAACTCGGCCCGAAGGACGAGCTTGCGCCGGTCTACGATTACGAGCCTGAGGAAGGCGAGATTCTCACCCAGTTGCTGCCGCAGGCGGTGACGGTGCGCATCTACCGGGCGCTGCTCGAGAACATGGCGTCGTTCTTCGGCGCGCAGATGAGCGCGATGGACAATGCGACCCGCAACGCCGGCGAGATGGTGAAGAAGTATACGCTTCGCTACAACCGCACGCGCCAGGCGATGATCACCAAGGAACTGATCGAGATTATTTCAGGCGCCGAGGCGCTCTGAGCCAACCGATCGCGCGAGCGGTCTTCAGGAATTGAAGCGAGGACGTCAAGAAATGGCGAAAAACACCACTGGCCACGTCACTCAGGTCATCGGCGCTGTCGTCGACGTCCACTTTGACGGCGACCTGCCGCCCATCCTCAACGCGCTCGAGACCACCAACAACGGTTCGCGCCTTGTGCTCGAGGTGGCGCAGCACCTCGGCGAGAATTCCGTGCGCTGCATCGCGATGGACACGTCTGAGGGCCTGGTGCGCGGGCAGGAAGTCGCCGACACCGGCGAGCCGATCTCGGTGCCGGTCGGCGAGGGCACGCTCGGTCGCATCATGAACGTCATTGGCGAGCCGGTGGACGAAGCGGGCCCGATCAACATGGAGGGCCGCCGCGCGATCCATCAGCCGACCCCGGCTTACGTCGATCAGTCCACCGAAGCGCAGATTCTCGTCACCGGCATCAAGGTCGTCGATCTGCTCGCGCCCTACGCGAAGGGCGGCAAGATCGGCCTGTTCGGCGGCGCGGGCGTCGGCAAGACCGTGCTGATCCAAGAGCTGATCAACAACGTCGCCAAGACGCACGGCGGCTATTCGGTGTTCGCGGGCGTCGGCGAGCGCACCCGCGAAGGCAACGACCTCTATCACGAGTTCATCGAGTCCAAGGTCAACGCCGACCCGCACAATCCCGATCCGAGCGTCAAGTCCAAGTGCGCGCTGGTGTTCGGCCAGATGAATGAGCCGCCGGGCGCGCGCATGCGCGTCGCGCTGTCGGGGCTCACGGTCGCCGAGCATTTCCGCGACCAGGGCCAGGACGTGCTGTTCTTCGTCGACAACATCTTCCGCTTCACTCAGGCTGGCTCGGAAGTGTCGGCGCTGCTCGGCCGCATTCCCTCGGCGGTCGGCTATCAGCCGACCCTCGCCACCGACATGGGCGCCTTGCAGGAGCGCATCACCACCACCACGAAGGGCTCGATCACCTCGGTGCAGGCGATTTACGTGCCCGCCGACGACTTGACCGACCCCGCCCCGGCGACCTCGTTCGCCCACTTGGACGCGACGACGGTGCTGTCGCGCTCGATCGCGGAAAAGGGCATTTATCCCGCGGTCGACCCGCTCGACTCGACCTCGCGCATGTTGCAGCCCGCCGTCGTCGGCGAGGAGCACTACACAGTCGCTCGCCGCGTGCAGCAGGTGCTGCAGCGCTACAAGGCGCTCCAGGACATCATCGCCATTCTGGGCATGGACGAGCTCTCCGAAGAGGACAAGCTCACGGTCGCGCGCGCCCGCAAGATCGAGCGTTTCCTCTCGCAGCCGTTCGACGTCGCGGCGGTGTTCACCGGCTCGCCCGGCGTGCAGGTGAAGATCGAGGACACGATCAAGGGCTTCAAGGGCATCGTCGACGGCGTGTACGACAACCTGCCGGAGGCGGCCTTCTACATGGTCGGCACGATCGAGCAGGCGGTCGAAAAGGCCAAGAAGCTGGCGGCGGAAGCGGCGTAATCGCCGCGCACAGAGGGCGACCCCATGGCCAGCTTTCACTTTGAACTCGTCTCGCCGGACAAGCTCGTCTTCAGCGGACCGGCCGAGTCGGTGCTCGTGCCGGGCAGCGAGGGCGACTTCGTCGTCCTCAAGGACCACGCGCCGGTGTTGGCTGCGCTGCGCCCCGGGGTCGTCGCCTTCGAGGAAGCGGCAGGCAAGCAAGTCAGGATTTTCGTTCGCGGCGGCTTCGCCGACGTGAGCGCGGCCGGGCTCATCCTGCTCGCCGAGACCGCGATTCCCGAGGGCGAGGTCGACACCGCGCATCTCGACCAGGAAATCCGCAACGCCGAGGAAGACCTCGCCGACGCGCCCGACGAGCAGAAGCGCATTTGGCAGGAAAAGCTCGACCGGCTGCGCGAGCTCAGGAGCGCGATGCGCTGAGCGATTGACGTCGATCTGGCCGCCGCGAACTTGGTTTTGCGGCGGTTTTGTTTTGCGGCCGCTCGGCGCCTGCCGGCTAGAGCTTTCTGCAGTTACGTGGAACCGTCTTTGCGAGCGGAGCGAAGCAATCCAGCGATCGAGGTCTCGCAAGAAAGTCGCGAGTCGTACCGTTAGCGCCTCAGTCGGCCGACGCCTCGATCTCTGGATCGCCGCGCTTCGCTCGCGATGACGACAGGGGTCTGGTTCAACCTAACGACAGCGTGCCCTGGGCTAAGATGAGGGCTAACGGCGAGGCCTATCCAGCCGCTCGTCCTGTGGCGCCGCGAAGCGGCCTCGAAGGACGGCTCCAGAAGGAGGGGACGGCCAGCCCGTGCGCCGCGCGGCGGAGGCTATCCTTCCCCGCCCGAAAGTGCTTTAAGCTCCGCCGTATAGCTCTAGGAGGATGGCTCGCAATGGCCGATCACGCGATTCCGCATTTCCACAACGAACCGGGCGTCGCCACGATCCGGGTCGGGGTCAAGGAATTCATGTGCACGGGCGCCAAGCCGCCGTTCGACCATCCGCACATCTTCATCGACATGGGCGACGATACGGAGGCGGTCTGCTCCTATTGCTCGACCCGCTTCGTCTACGAGCCCTCCCTCGGCGCGCACTCCGTCCCGCCCGAGTGCGAATTTCACGACGCCGCCTAAGATTGTGACGCGCCGCGCGCTCATCGCCGGCGCCGGCATTGGCGGGTTGACCGCCGCGCTGGCGCTCGCGCGGCGGGATTTTGCGGTCGACGTCTTCGAGCGGGCGCCGGCCTTGCAGGAAATCGGCGCCGGGCTCCAGCTCTCTCCCAATGCGACGCGCATCCTTGCGCGCCTCGGCGTGTTGGAGCGCGTGCGCGCGCTGGCGACGGAGCCGGGCGCGGTTCGCCTGCTTCGCGGCGCCGACGGCGCCGAACTGGCGCGGCTTCCGCTCGAGGACGCCGAGCGGCGCTGGGGCGCTCCCTATCTCATCGTCCATCGCGCCGACCTACAACGCGCGCTCGCCGACGCCGCCGCGACGTCGACGATCGCGCTGCATCTCGAAACCGCCGTCGCCGGGGTGGGCCTCGAAGACCAAGGCGTTGCGATCGGCCTGAAGCGCGGCCCCGTAACGATGCGCGAAAGAGGCGACGTTCTCGTTGGCGCCGACGGCCTTCGCTCCCTCGTTCGCGAGCGGCTCGGCCTGGGCGCCGCCAACGCTCCGGAATTCATAGGGCGGATGGCGTTCCGCGCGACGATCGAATCACGCGAGGTCGCGGCGCGCTGGAGCGAGCGAGAGGTTACGCTGCGGCTCGGCGCCAAGGCGCATCTCGTCCATTATCCGCTGCGGGGCGGCTCCATCGTCAATCTGGTCGCGGTGATCGAATCGAAGGGACGCGCCGATCAAGCCGATCCCTGGGACGGCGCCGCCGACGTCGATGCTTTGCAGCGGGCTTTCCAGGACTGGTCGCAGGACGCCCGCGCTCTCATCGGCGCCGCGCAGAACTGGCGCGCTTGGCCCCTGTTCGTCCGCCCACCGCTGCCACACTTTGCGATGGGCCGGATCGCGCTGATCGGCGATGCCGCGCATCCAATGACGCCCTTCCTCGCCCAGGGCGCGGCGCAGGCGATCGAGGACGCGCAAACGCTCGCCCGCCGCCTCGCGGAGACGCAAAACGTCGCCGCCGCGCTGTTCGCCTATTCGAACGACCGCGTCGAGCGGGCGACCCGCGTGCAACGCGAGGCGCTGACGCAGGGGCGCATCTATCACATGAGCGGCCCGCTCGCGCTGGCGCGGGACCTTGCCATGCGCGCGCTGGGCCCCAAGCGACTGCTGCAGCGCTACGATTGGCTCTACGCGGCGTAAGCTCGCTAACCCTGTCGCCCTCGCGAAGGCGGGGGCCCAGATCGCCGTCGCAGGCTCTTCAAGCAAAGCACAGCGGGCCGACGAAAGCGCTCAGCCAGACTTGCCCGCCACGCGCCCCTCCGTCGCCCCCGCTCGCGTCAGCACCAGGATGGCGCCGCCGGCGAGCAGTCCCCAGAAGGCCCCGCCGATACCATAAAACCCGACGCCGGAGGCCGCGACGAGAAAGGTCGCGAGCGCCGCCTCGCGCTCTGAGGGGTTCGCGAGCGCATTGTGCAGCGCACCGCCGAAGGCGCTTAGCAACGCAAGGCCCGCCACCGCCTCGACGAGAATGGGCGATCCCGCGACGAAATGCGTGACGCCGCCGGTGAGAAAGCCGAACACGACATAGGCCACCCCCGCCGTCGTCGCCGCGATCCAGCGCTTTTTCGGATCGGGCGAAGCCTCCGATGAAGCGCACATCGCCGCGGTGATCGCGCTGAGGTTGACCGCAATGCCGCCGAAGGGGGCGGCGGCGAGCGTGAAGACGCCGGTCGTCGCGATCAACGGCCCCGGCTCGGGCCGGTAGCCGTAGGCGGACAGCACCGCGATGCCCGGCAGATTCTGCGAGGCCATCGTCACAATGAAGAGCGGCAGCGCAAGCGACACGATCGCGTGGAGCGAGAAGGTCGGCGTCGTCCACGCCCATTGCGGCATGAGCTCCGCGACGCCCACGCCCGGCCCGTGGCCGGAATAGGCGATCATGACGCCGGCGACGATCGCCGCCGCTGGGGTCGCATACAGCCGCTTCCATCGCGAGACGACGAGCCAGGTGAGGACGATGGCGGCCGTCGCAGACGGCGCTTCGATCAGCCCTTTGATCGGCGCGAGGCAGAGGCCGAACAGGATGCCGGCGAGCATGGCGTTGGCGAGCGGCGAGGGAATTGCGGCGACGAGGCGCCCGAAAGGCTTGATGAGGCCCGCCGCCGTGATCAGCACGCCAACGACGAGAAAGGCGCCGACCGCGGCGGGAAATCCGCCCGGCGTCGCGCCCGTGGCGGCGAGCAACGCGGCGCCCGGCGTCGACCAGGCGGCCGACACCGGCATGCGCGTCCAAAGGCTGAGGCCGACGCCCGCCAGGCCCATCCCGATCGACAGCGCCATCAGGCCCGAGGCAGCCTGCGCGTCGGTGGCGCCGACAGCGCCGAGCCCTTTGAGGATCACCGCGAAGGTGCTGGCGAAGCCGACAAAAGCGGTGACGAGCCCTGCCGTGGCGGGCTGAAGAAAGCTGTGCTTGCTCATGGGGTCGATCTTTGCTCGGCGAATCGCGTGTCGCGCGAGAGCTTAGCGCGGGCGGCGAAGGAGCGATGCCGATTTTTCGGCGGCGGCGCTCGAATCTAATGCTTGGATTGGCACCCGAGCCGTGGCTCGGCATCTCGTTGACGTCCACTAGGGCGTTCTACAGTTACGTGGAACCGTCTTTGCGAGCGGAGCGAAGCAATCCAGCGATCGAGGTCTCGCCAGCAAGTCGCGAGTCGTTCCGTGGGCGCCTCAATCGGCGGACGCCTCGATCTCTGGATCGCCGCGCTTCGCTCGCGATGACGACAGGGGTCCGGCTAAACCTAACGACAGCATGCCCTAGCGCCGCGACGAGGCCGGGGCTCGGGTGACCGCCCGGCTCACCGTCCGTGCGAGGCGAGATAGATCTGGAACATCGAGGCGATCAGCTCGAAGACGATCAGCACGACGACCGTCGCCTCGAGGCGCGTCGCGCGGTCGGCGTCGATGATTTCCGTGAGCGCGTGCGCGGTCTCGACGATCACGTCGAGTTTGCGCTTGAGCGCGCCGGCGCGCTCTTTGAGCTCGTATTCGTCCTCGAGGCGCGCGTAGAGCCGCTCGAGATCCGGACGATCCCAGAGAATGTCGGGCTTCTCCTCCACCGCGACGCGGCCGGAGACGCGATGCTGGGCGAGCAGCGCCTGCCCGATGAGGCGCAGCATCGCGCGGCGCCGGAATGGCGGCTTGCCCGACTTGGCGAGCTGGAAAGCGAACGGCTCGATGACGTCGAACACCGCGTTGACCTCGCGCTCGTCGCGCGTCAGCGCCACCGTCTTGGCGAGCGCGTCGGCGATGACGAGAAAGCGCGGCGGCGAGAAATCCTTGACGCGGATCGGCCCGGTGGTCTCGGCCGCGGCCTCGCTTTCAGGGGCGATTTCGAACACGGCCGTTTCATCGTCGCCGCGGGCGCGCGTCCCGCTGACGCGCGCCCTGAGCTTGGCGAGCGTGTCCTCTTCCTCGAGCGGCGTCAGGCCCATCATCACGGCGACGCCAAAGCGAAACAGGGCGACCATCCCGGTCGATCCCACCCGGAAGGCGAGCGGCACCGAGGAGATCATGTCCGGCCGCTCGAGCCCGCCGGTGTCGATCCGCTCGCCGACAATGAGGGCGCGCGCCGTCACGCGGGTTGGCGCGTCGATCTGGCGAGCGGCTTCGTTCATGTTGCGATTCTACGCCGCCGGGGAACGTGACGCCACCCCAGGCCCCTATTCGACCGAATGCACGCCGTCCGCATCGATGCGCGACAGCACGCCGGTATGAATGTCGAACCGGTAGCCGTGCAGCGTCAGCCTCCCCGCGGCGACGGCCTCCGCCACCCAGGGGAAATCCATCAGATTGGCGAGCGAGAGCCGCACGACGGCCGCCTCGATTTCTTCCAGGCGCTGGGTTTCGTCGCCGCGCGCCGCGCTGATCGCGGGTTTGGCGATGTCCACCCACGAGGCCACGAAATCGCGCGCCTCCGCCGGCGCGCCCAGCGCCATGGCGCGCACGCCGCCGCATTGCGCGTGGCCGAGCACGACCAGGCGCGACACTTTGAGCACCCGGACGCCGAACTCGATCGCGGCGCTGGTGCCGTGATGACTGCCGGTCCCCGGCTCGTAGGGCGGCACGATGCCGGCGATGTTGCGCACGACGAACATCTCGCCCGGCACGGCGCCGAAGACGGTTTGCGGATCGACGCGCGAGTCCGAGCAGGAGATCACCATCGTCTCGGGGCTCTGGCCCCAGCGCGCCAGCGCCTCATAGCGGGCGCGTTCGGCGGGCCAGATCTCTTTGCGGAAGCGGCGATAGCCTTCGAGCAGGGGGTCCATGATCACCGGAGGATAGAGGGCGCGTTTTCGCGCCGCAACTAAACAGCGGACCGCCGGCATGGCAAGCCGCCTCGGCTTGCCGGACGGAAGCGTGCGCGGTAGGGTCGCCAATCACGGCCGAAAGCCGCAAAATGGGGCTGCGCATGGCGAACGCCCAGACCAAGACCGTCGTTGTCACGGGCGCGAGCAGCGGCATCGGCCGAGCCGCCGCCCAGCTCTTTCGCGACAAAGGCTGGAACGTCGCCGCGACGATGCGCAATCCCGCCGCCGAGCGGGAACTCGCGGAATCCGCCCAGCTCAAGCTCATCCCGCTCGACGTTCAGGATCCCGACGGCCCGCGTGACGCGGTCTCGCAAACGCTCGCCGCGTTCGGACGCATCGACGTATGGCTCAACAACGCCGGCTATGGCGCTTTCGGCCCGGTCGAGGCAGGATCGCGCGAACAAATCGCGCGACAGTTCGACGTCAACGTCTTCGGGCTGATCGCCTGCGTGCAGGCGGTGGCGCCGCATTTCCGCGCCAACCGCGCCGGCGTGCTGATCAATGTCTCCTCCATCGGCGGCTTGATGACGCTGCCGTCCTTCAGCGTCTACAACGCGTCGAAATTCGCGGTGGAAGGCCTCTCCGAGGGTCTGTGGTACGAATTGGGCGCCTTCGGGATCAAAGTGAAGCTGGTCGAACCCGGTGCGATCGCCACCGATTTCGGCGGCCGTTCGATGGACGCCTGGGAGATTTCTGCCCTGCCCGACTACGCCCCCTTCATGGAGAAGGTGAAGGCGGCGCGCAGCCGCTACACCAAGAACGCGGCCCCGCCCGAAGTCGTCGCCGAGGTCATCTACCGCGCGGCGACCGACGGCAGCGACCGCCTGCGCTACCTCGCCGGCCCCGACGCGAAGCGCACCGTCCCGCTCCGCCGGCTGCTCGGCTCGCAAATGCAGATGCGGCTAGTGAAGCGAGTGTTTGGGGTGTGAGGGAGGTCCCGACCGCGCAGTGATCGCTAGCCATTCGCCCGCCACGCCACGCGCGCACGCTCTTGCGCCCATCCGCCCTTTCGCATACAAGCGCCCGTCCATCCGAACCGCCCGGCCGTTAGGGCTGCCGTGGCGGTTCTTTTCGCTCATTCCGATGCGAACGGACCGCGAGGTCCGACAAACTCAAAAAGGGCGACAAGCCCAGGAGAGCCAAATGCCCAAGCTGAAGACGAAGTCAGGCGCGAAAAAGCGCTTCAAAATCACGGGAACCGGCAAGGTGGTGTACGCCCACGCGGGCAAGCGCCACGGCATGATCAAGCGCACGACCAAGCAGATCCGCAATCTGCGCGGCACCAACGTGCTGTTCAAGACCGACGGCGACAACGTCAAGAAGTACTTCCTGCCGAACGGCTGATCTCGCCCCTGCCCTGAAAATTCCCGGAGAAGAAGCATGTCACGCGTCAAACGCGGCGTAACCAGCCACGCCAAGCACAAGAAGGTCCTGAAGGCCGCCAAGGGCTATTTTGGCCGCCGCAAGAACACCATTCGCGCCGCCAAGCAGGCGGTCGAAAAGGCGATGCAGTACTCGTATCGCGACCGCAAGAACCGCAAGCGCGAGTTCCGCGCGCTGTGGATCCAGCGCATCAACGCGGCGGTCCGCGAGCACGGCCTCACCTACAGCCGGTTCATCTCCGGCCTCATCACCGCCGGCGTCGAAGTCGACCGCAAGGTGCTTTCCGACCTCGCCATCACCGAGCCCGCGGCCTTCGCGGCGATCGTCGAAAAGGCCAAGGGACACCTGCCGAAGGCGGCGTAGGCTATTTCCCTTCCCCCCTTGCGGGGGAAGGTGGCGCGACGAAGTCGCGACGGATGAGGGGTCGGCGCGACAGCGCCTCCTCACCGAGCGCCTTGCGGCGCGACCCCTCATCCGTCGGCCTTTGGCCGACACCTTCTCCCGCAAGGGGAGAAGGGTTCGTGCCGTCTGCGAGAGACGACAATGACCGATCGAGAGAAAATACGAGTCGATGCGCTAAAGGCGATAGAAGCCGCAAACAGCGAAGCTGAACTTGAGAAGGTCCGCATCGACACGCTCGGTAAGAAAGGCAGCATCTCACTTCTCTTGGGTTCCCTTGGCACTATGCCGATCGAGCAGCGTAAGAGCGAGGGCGCTGCGAACAATGAACTTAAGAGCGTCATCAGCGAGAATCTCGAGACCAAGCGTGAGAGGCTGAAGGCCGCTGCGCTCGAGGCCCAGCTCCGACGCGAAGCCGTCGACGTGACGCTGCCGGTTCGCCGAGCCGGGATCGAATCCGGGCGCATCCATCCGATCAGCCAGGTGTTCGACGAAATCACCGCGATCTTCGCCGACATGGGCTTCTCGATCGCCGAAGGCCCGGACATCGAGAGCGACGACTACAATTTCACCAAGCTCAACTTCCCGCCGGGCCATCCCGCCCGAGAAATGCATGACACCTTCTTTTTCGCGCCGGACGAGAAAGGCGAGCGCAAGCTGCTGCGCACCCATACGAGCCCGGTGCAAGTGCGCACGATGCTGAGCCAGAAGCCGCCGATCCGCGTCATCTGCCCCGGCCGCACGTATCGCACCGACTTTGACCAGACCCATACGCCGATGTTCCATCAGGTCGAAGGGCTGGTCGTCGATCGCTCGTCGACGCTGGCCAATCTCAAATGGATTCTGGCCGAGTTCTGCAAGGCGTTCTTCGAAGTGCCGAACGTCAATATGCGCTTCCGCCCGAGCTTCTTCCCGTTCACCTCGCCCTCGATGGAGGTCGACATCCAGTGCCGGCGATCGGGCGGCGAGATCCGTTTCGGCGAGGGCGAGGATTGGCTGGAGATCCTCGGCTGCGGCATGGTCCACGCCAATGTGCTCAGGAACTGCGGCATCGATCCCGATGAATATCAGGGCTTCGCCTGGGGCATGGGGATCGACCGCATTGCGATGCTCAAGTACGGCCTGCCGGACCTGCGCGACTTCTTCGACTCCGACCTGCGCTGGATCGACCATTACGGCTTCAAGCCGCTCGAGATTCCCTCGCTGGCGGGGGGACTGAGCGGGTGAAGCGATGCCGACGCTCTTGCGATGGAATGGATGCCGCTTCTTTTTCTACTCGGCGGACGGCGGAGAGCCTGCCCACATCCATGTCGTCAGAGCAGATCGGGAAGCGAAAATCTGGCTCAGCGACCTCACAGTCGCGGTCAATTTCGGTTATTCTCCGCGAGAACTCAGCGAGATCGTCAGAAAGGCGCGCGAGCAGCGCGAGACGTTCCTGGAGGCGTGGAATGACCACTTTGCAAATCGAGGTTGAGGATGCGAGGCCGGTCGCGGCGAACTGCGACGAGTCGTACCTCAACGTCACGCTCGCTGACGGCCGCGTCTTGCGCGCGCCGTTGTGGTGGTATCCCCGCCTGTTCGCCGCGACTCCCGAGGAGCGCGCCGCGATCGAGACGTCGCCGCTCGGCGTCCACTGGCCGGAAATCGACGAAGACATCAGCATCGCGAGCATCTTGCGCGGACATAAAGCGCCGGGGGCGAAACCCTCATTGCCGGCAAGCTAAAAGCGATCACTCGTAATGCTTGCTTCAGACGTAATCGTGCCGCTTGCCAGCTCTGTCATCGGTGGCGTTCTCGTGACGGCCGCAAATCACGTCATGACGAAGCGCCGCGAGCACGATAAGAAATTGGCGGAACTCAGAATCGAACATTTGATTGAGTGCTGGCGAAAAATAGAGCGTGGCGCCCTAGTTGGGGACAGCGCAGCCCCCGGCGCGAGGAATGACGCTTACGACGGATTCGAAGACGCAATCGCGCGCATAGTCCTATTGGGCACTGAGCGGGAAGTCGAAATCGCCGTGAGTGTGACAAACCAACTAAGCAGGAATAATCCCGAGGCAGTCGTCGAGCTGCTGAACGAATTGCGATTGAACCTCCGCCAGGAGTTGGGTCTGAAAAGACTTCCAAGCATGGAAAACGTCTTCTTTCGGTTACGTCGAGACAAGAAATGAAATTCACCCTCTCCTGGCTCAAAGACCACCTCGAAACGTCCGCCTCGCTGAACGAGATCGTCGACGCTCTGACGCGCATCGGCCTCGAGGTTGAGGGCGTCGAGGACCCGAGCGCGAAGTACAAAGGCTTCTTCGTCGCGCGCGTGATCGAGGCCAAGCCGCATCCCAACGCCGATCGCCTGCGCGTCTGCATGGTCGACGCTGGCGGCGAGCCCATGCAGGTCGTCTGCGGCGCGCCCAATGCGCGCACCGGGATGAAGAGCGTCTTCTCGCCGGTCGGAACCTACATTCCCGGCAAGGCGATCACCCTCGCCCAGGGCGTCATCCGCGGCGTCGAGTTCGAACGGGATGCTGTGCTCGGCCGCCGAGTTGGAGCTCTCCAACGACCACGACGGCATCATCGAGCTGCCGGACGAGGCGCCGGTCGGCGAGACCTACGCGGCCTATGCCGGTCTCGACGACCCCGTCATCGACATCAATCTCACGCCCAACCGCCCCGACGCGACGGGCGTGGCGGGCGTCGCGCGGGATCTGGCCGCCGCGGGCCTGGGCACGCTGAAGACCCAGGCGCCGAAGCCAGTCGAGGGGCGCTTCGACTGCCCGACGGCGGTCACGCTCGATTTCGCGCCTGGCGACGCGCACCTCTGTCCGGCCTTCGCGCTGCGCCTCGTGCGCGGCGTCAACAACGGCTCCTCCCCCGAGTGGATGCAGAAGCGCCTGCGCGCGATTGGCCTGAGGCCAATCAACGCGCTCGTCGACATCACCAATTACATCACGTTCGACCGCGGCCGTCCGCTGCACGTGTTCGACTTCGCCAAGGTGCAGGGCGCGCTCAACGTCCGCCGCGCCCGCGCCGGCGAAAGCGTGCTGGCGCTCGACGGCAAGACCTACACACTCGACGAGAGCATGGTGGCGATCGCCGACGACAACGGCGTCGAATCGATAGCCGGCGTGATGGGCGGCGAGCATTCCGGCTGCGACGAAACGACGCGCGACGTCCTGATCGAAAGCGCGCTGTGGGACGCCGCGAACATCGCCCAGACGGGACGCAAGCTCGGCATCGTCACCGATGCGCGCTATCGCTTCGAGCGCGGCGTCGATCCCGACTTCTGCATCCCCGGCGCGGAACTCGCGACGCAGATGGTGCTCGACCTCTGCGGCGGCGAGCCGTCGCGGCTCCTCGTCGCCGGCGATCCCGCGAAGCCGCGGCGCGCCGTTCCCTTCCCCTACAGCGAGGTCAAACGTCTCGTCGGCCTCGACATTCCCGAGAGCGAGGGGTTGGCGATCCTCGCTCGCCTCGGCTTCGTCGTCGAGGACGGCAAGGCGATCGTTCCCAGTTGGCGCCCCGACATCGACGGCAAGGCGGATATCGTCGAGCAGATCGTGCGCATCGCCGGCCTGGAGCGCGTGCCGGCAACGCCGCTGCCGCGTCTCGAGGACGGCGTGCCGAAGCCCGTCTTGACGCCGCTGCAGAAGCGCACGCGCCTCGCCAAGCGCACCCTCGCCGCGCTCGGCCTGCGCGAGGCCGTCACGTGGTCGTTCATCGCCAAGCCGAAGGCGGAGCTGTTCGGCGGCGGCAGTCCGGCGCTGGCGCTCGCCAATCCGATCGCCGCCGACCTCTCCGACATGCGGCCGAGCCTGGCGCCCGGCCTGATCGACGCGGCCGAACGCAATTCGCGCCGCGGCCTCAAGGATGTCGCCGTGTTCGAGGTCGGCCAGATCTTCCTCGGTCCCGGCGAGAACGATCAACGCATTGCCGCCGCGGTGGTGCGGCGCGGCATGGCGAAGGCGGATGGCGAAGGGCGGCACTGGTCGGGCGGCGGCTCGGTCGACGTGTTCGACGCCAAGCGCGACGCGCTGGCTCTGCTCGCCTCGCTCGGCGTCGCCGCCGGGGCAGTGCAGATCATTCCCGGCGGACCGTCGTTTCTCCATCCCGGCCGTTCCGCGACGCTGCAATTCGGACCCAAGAACGTCGCCGGCTGGTTCGGCGAACTGCATCCGAGCGCGTGCGAGACGCTTGACGTCGAGGGGCCGATTGTCGCCTTCGAGATCATTCTCGACGCGCTTCCGGGCGCCAAGGCGCGCCCGACCAAGGCCAAGCCGAAGCTCGAGCGTTCGGAGTTCATGCCGGTGGAGCGCGATCTCGCCTTCGTCGTCGCGGAGAACGCGCGCGCCGGAGAGATGGTCAAGGCGGCCCTCGGCGCCGACCGCGCGCTCATCGCGAGCGCCGACGTATTCGACGTCTATCGCGGCGCCGGCGTGGCCGAGGGACATAAATCGGTCGCGATAACAGTGACATTGCAACCGCGCGCGCACACCTTGACGGACGCGGAGATCGAGGCGGTTGTCGCCAAGGTCGTCGCCGAGGTGGCGAAAAAGACGGGCGCGACGCTGCGATTGTAAGGAATTCGATAATGCGAAAGGCCCTCGTAGCGGCGTTGGCGGTCGGCGCCGCGTTCTCGTGCGCAGACGCGCGCGCGCAAGACAATCCGCGCTGCGCCAAGTTCGAGCAGCCGCTCGCCTACAACGCGTGCCTCGCGCGCCTCGGTCCTCCCGCGCATGGCGTGCACGCCCTTGCCAACCCGGAGGGCGGCGCGACGGCCGATGCGAGCGCGGTCCCCTTCCGCGGCGGCCCCGTTGTGTCCCATACGCGGCGCGGGCGCGCGCGCCTCGAGTTCGACGTCGGGCAGGCCGGCGGACGCCGGCGGTAGCCGCTTGCAAACGCAAAAGGCCGCCGGGCTCCGGCGGCTTGGGGGCGCGAAGGTCAGGGCTGCCGCGGCGCGCCTTCCCCGCCGGCGGCGCCGCCACCGCCCTGGGCGTTGGGGGGTCCGCCGTTCCCGCCGCCAGGCCCATTCGCCGCGGGGCCGCCGCCATGCGTCCCCGTGTTGCCCTGCATGTTCATGTTGCCATGCATGTTGCCCTGCGTCCCCTGGGCCGGGTGCATATTGCCCTGCGTTCCCTGGTTCGGACGCATATTGCCTTGCGTTCCCCGGGGATGCATAGCGCCGGGGCCGCCCGGGCCCCTCATGTGGTCGCGCTCACCGTATCGATAGTTGTGTCCGCGCATGCCCCAGCCGTTCCAACCCACGCCGCCGCCCCAACCGTAACCACGCCGCCAGGCGTAGCCGCACCAGTAGTAGCCCGGTCCACGCCAGCCCGAGTTGTACCAGCAGTAGTTCCGGCCGCCGAAGAAGAACTGGACGTTCTCGACCGGCGCGATCGGCGCGGATCGCGCCGCAAGGCTCGCAGCGCCGCCGATAGCCGCATGAGCGGACGTCGCCAGCGCGAGCGCCGTCCCGGCCGCGAGAAGAGACGGGACAACCGATTTACAAGACATCGACGTGTTCCTTCCCGATTGGCTCCAACCATTTGATCGCACAATGTCCGATCGTCGATTTTGTTCCCTCTCGGGCCGAATCGCCGCCGCGAAACAGCCCTTCGCGCGCCCTTTTTCGCTGCGCCCGAGCGGGCTATGGTTTGAAGGCCGAACGCGCTGAACGCGCGAACCAATTCGGAGGAGAGCCCCTTGTCGTCCGCTCGCTATCCCAGTCTCAACGGTACGGTTGTGCTCGTCACGGGCGGCGCCTCCGGCATCGGCGAAGCGATGGTCCGCGCCTTCGCCGCGCAAGGGTCTCGCATCGGCTTCGTCGACCTCGACGACGCGCGCGGCCGCGCGCTCGCGCAGGAACTCTCTGAGGGAGGCTCGACGACGCGCTTCGAGCTCTGCGATCTGCGCGACGTCGACGCACTGCGCGCCGCCTTCGCTCGGATCAAGGACGCGCTCGGCCCGATCGACGTCCTCGTCAACAACGCCGCGCGTGACGACCGGCACGCTTGGGAGGAGGTCACCCCCGCCTACTACGACGAGCGCATCGCGACCAACCTGCGCCACATGTTCTTCGCCATCCAGGCCGTCGCGCCCGACATGATCGCCGCCGGCAAGGGCTCGATCATCAACTTCGGCTCCAACTCATGGTTCGAAGCGGTCGGCGGCCTGCCGGTCTACGCCACGGCGAAGTCGGCGGTGCACGGCATGACGCGCTCCTTCGCGCGCGAACTCGGCAAGCACCGCATCCGCGTCAACACGATCGTGCCCGGCTGGGTGATGACGGAGCGGCAAAAGAGCCTTTGGGCCAAGCCGGATGCCATCGCCCGCCAACTTCAGCGTCAGTGCCTGCCTGATCTCATCGACCCCGTCTATCTCGCCAATATGGCGCTGTTCCTCGCCTCCGACGATTCGGCGATGTGCACCGCGAACAATTACATGGTCGAGGCGGGGTCGATTTAGGGGCGAAGCGGGCGGCCCGGAGCTATGCGTTTGGCGGTTCGGCGTTCATGGCGTCCGCGAACTTCCGCATCAGCCGGACCAGTTCGTCGAAGTCGCGAGCCTCCCACGTCTCCAGGATCGCGCGGCCCATCCTCTCCCGCGCAGCGTCGACAAGGTCCGTCATCGCCTTGCCCTTCGGGGTGACGACGGCTTCGCGCACGCGCCGGTCGGCGGGGCTTCCCTGACGCTCCACCAGTCCGAGGCTTTCGAGCTTTGCGACCTGACGGCTGACCGTGGTGTAGTCGCGCCCCACGCGGTCGGCCAAGTCGACCACGCCTATCGGACCAAATCGCTCGATTACAACGAGCAACGGGAACAGCGCCCTGTCGAGCCGAATCCCGGCCGCCTTGATAAGCGCATCGTCGCGCTGTGGCCGGTTCATCGCGCTGACGATGTCGAGGACCGCCCCGTGAAGCCGGCGGAGTTGATCACCTATATGTGTATTTTGCACCTTCTTTGTTGACGGCATCGCGGCTCCTCATATATGTGCATAATACACATAAAATGAGAAACCGAAAGGTAAGCCGCCATGAAAGCCGCAATCGTTCGGGCGGCCGGTCAAACGCCGGTCTATGGGGATTTCGCGGAGCCGACGCCGTCCGAGGGCGAGAACCGCATTACGGTCATGGCCGCCGCCCTCAGCCATCTCGTGAAGAGTCGGGCCTCGGGCGCCCATTACAGTACGTCTGGTCACTTCCCCTTCGTCGTCGGCGTCGACGGCGTCGGACGGCTCGATGATGGAAGGCGGGTCTTTTTCATCCTGCCGCGGGCTCCGTACGGCGCCATGGCGGAGCGAACCGTAGCGCCTTCAACGCAGTGCCTGCCCCTGCCCGACGAACTGGATGACGTAACCGCCGCCGCGATCGCCAATCCCGGCATGTCCTCATGGGCGGCCTATACGGAACGCGCCAAGCTCAAGGTGGGGGAAACCGTCCTCGTCAATGGCGCCACGGGAACTGCGGGCCGCCTCGCCGTACAGATCGCCAAGCATCTTGGGGCGAAGAAGGTCATTGCCACGGGCCGCAACGCCGCCGCCCTGCAATCGATCGCAGCCCTCGGCGCCGACGTGACGATTCCCCTCGTCGAGAGCGAGACGGCCATGGAGGACAGCTTCAAGGAGCAGTTCGCCGAAGGGGTGGATGTCGTCGTCGACTATCTCTGGGGGAAGAGCGCGGAGCGTCTTTTGATCGCCGCGGCAAAGGCTGGAGCCGACGCCACGCCCATCCGGTTCGTCCAGATCGGTTCCGTCAGCGGGCCGAACATAGCTTTGCCGAGCGCCGTGCTGCGCTCGTCGGCCATTGTCCTGATGGGCAGCGGCATCGGCAGCGTTCCCGTTGACCGCTTCGTCCACGTCGTGCGCGCTCTGCTGCAAGCGACCGTGGCCGCCGGCTTTGAGATCGCGGCCAAACCCGTTCCGCTGTCCGACGTTGAACAGGCATGGTCTGACGACGACACCGCCCGACGCACCGTGTTCACCGTGGATGCGCACGGATCTTGATTAGATCCATTTTGCCTATTGATTGACGCAGCGCTGCTGTCATCCCCGCGAAAGCGGGGATCCAGACAACCGCCACAGGCCTTCGTCCTTTGACTCCTGATGGCCACTTTCGCGGGCATGACAAGGGGGCGTCGCCAAGACGCTTCCACCAAAACGCAATTCGCCATAGCGCCGCCTTCGCGGTCTTCCTTCTTCCCTTGCGTCGAAAGGGGTTCAACCGCGCACCACAGCAATCGGGTCGCTCCACAGTCTTGCAGTCGTTAGGTCTCGCGCTCCTCCCCCGAAGCGCGGAGCCAACCTCATGACTGCTCTCTCGCCGCCACGCCTCTCCGCCGCCTTCGCCCGTCTGGCCTGGTCGAACCTTTCGGCGCAATGTTCCGAGCAGATGGCGCTTGCGGCCGGGACGATCGTCGCGGTGCTGGCGCTCGGGGCGGACGGCGCCGAGACGGGCTTGCTGCAGACCGCGCAGACGCTTCCCTTCCTGTTGCTCTCCCTGCCGGCCGGCATCCTTGCCGACCGGGTCTCGCGCCGCGGCCTGATGGTCGGCGCCGAAGCGACGCGGGCGCTCTCCCTCGCGCTCATTCTGGCGCTGATCGTCAGCGCCAAGCTCAATCTCGCGCTGCTCGCCGCGCTCGGCTTTCTTGGCGCGGCGGGCACGGTCGCCTACAGCGTTGCGGCGCCGGCGATGGTTCCCCTCCTCGCGCCGCGCGAATTGCTGACGAGCGCCAATCGTTGGATCGAGTTGGCGCGCAGCGGCGCTTTCGCGGCCGGACCGGCGATCGGCGGCGCGCTCGTCGGCTGGTCGGGCGCGCCGGCGGCGTTCGTCGTCGCGACCGCTCTGTCGCTGTTCGCCGTCTCGCTGCTGATGCGCCTGCCCGACGCGAAGGCGGACCGCATCGTGCAACGGCGCCATCCGATCCATGAATTGCAGGAGGGCCTGCGCTTCGTCGTCGGGCACAATCTGCTGCGGCCGTTGCTGATCGTGGCCGTCATCTTCAACCTCTCGTGGTTCGTGCTGCAGGCGGTTTACGCGCCCTACGCCGTTCGCCATATGGGGCTCGGCGCCTCGGGCCTCGGCGCGACGCTCGGCGCCTATGGCGCCGGCATGATCGTCGGCGCCCTCGGCGCGCCCGCTCTCGAGCGGTTTCTCAGCTTCGGCGCGATGATCGTCGTCGGGCCGTCCTGCGGCTTCCTCGCCTCGCTCCTGATGGCGGCGACCATCGCGGCGCCCTCCCCCTGGCTCGCTGGGCTCAGCTTCTTCCTATTCGGCATGGGGCCGATCGTCTGGGTCATCACGACGACCACCTTGCGCCAGACCGTGACGCCCAACGCGATGCTCGGCCGCGTCTCCGCGATCATCGTCACCGCGACCTTCGGCGCGCGCCCCGCAGGCGCCGCGATCGGCGCGGCGATCAGCGCCGGGTTCGGCGTCGAGGCGTGCCTCATCGTTTCGGCGGTCGGGTTCTTCCTTCAGTTCGCAGCCATTCTCGGCTCCGCGCCGCCGCGGCTTAGGGCTCTGCCTGCCGAGTGACGGTACTTCCGCGTCGGCGCGCCCCTCTCGCGAACCTAAACGCGTTCTGCAGTTAGGTGGAACCGCCTTTGCGAGCGGAGCGAAGCAGTCCAGCGATCGAGGTCTAGTGGTCCAAATCTGACGTTTGGCGCCCGCGACGACTGGCTGGAGTTCAACTCTGAGCGGACCTTCGTCGCCGACGCCGGAACGACCCGAAACTATTCACGGTAGCGGACCGTCCGCTTCTGAAAACGCGATAGCAGACATCCATGTTGCGCATCGCCCTCGCCGGTTGCCGGCGCCAAGAGATCATCTATCAAAGTGTCGGCCGCGAACTGCCTGCTGACATTCGCAAACTCCGTGCACATTTCATGCTTCCGCGATGCGCCAGACCGGAGAGGATAGGCGCTTCAAAAAGAATTCCAGTAAAACCGTGATCTTTGCGGCGCGGGCTCGTGCTGTCGGCGTGATGAAGTACAAGCCGCCTATCGGCATTTTCCAATCCGCCAGAATGATCCGCAGCGCGCCGGAAGCAACATGTTCGGCTGCCACGAATTCCGGCAACTCGGCAATTGCGAGGCCCTCCAGCAGCGTCGGCAGCAATGCGTCCACATTGGTCGCCCGCAGCGGTCCGGTCGGCATGACGCTTGCCGTCTGACCTTTTGTATTGGTGAACTGCCAGATGTCGCGCTGCGAGCGAAAGGCGTAGCCCAGGCAGTGATGGGCTTTGAGATCGTCCGGATGCAGTGGCGCTCCATAGCGCGCGACATAGGCCGGGGCGGCCAAGATATAGCGTTGCACCGGCGAAATGATGCGCGCAACGAGAGAGGAATCTTCCAGCACGGCAATGCGAATTGCCGCATCGAAGCCGTCCCCGATCAGATCGACCTTGGCGTCGGTCAAATGTAGGTCGACCGAAACATCCGGATAAAGCCGGAAGAAATCTGGCAGCAAAGGCGCCACCCAGCGCAGACCAAAAGACATTGGTGCTGCGAGCCGGACGACGCCACGCGGTCTTGCCGAAGATTCGCGCGCCAGTGTCTCCGCCTCCTCGGCCTCCGCATAGATCCGCCCGGCGCGCTCGACGAGGCCTTGGCCAAGATCGGTCAAGGCGAGACGACGGGAGGAACGGTTGAACAGGCGGCCGCCTAATCGGTCCTCAAGCCGGGCAACCGTGCGCGAGACGGTGGCGACAGATACTCCCATGGCGCGGGCGGCCGCAGCGTAGGAGCTTTCCTCTGCGACTTTGGCGAACATGGCGAGGCCTTCAAAATCCGGGAGCTTTGACATCGACAAACCTGCAACGTTGGATTTCAATCCTTTCTATTTTGCCACGCTCCATTTTGCCATATCTCCCGATCCAGCAGCGAATAAACGCTGCGGCAAAAGAGAATGAGATCATGGCACGCAGACTTGCGGGAAAGATCGCCGTCATCACCGGCGGCACCACCGGCATCGGCCTAGCAACAGCGAGGCGGTTCGCTGGCGAAGGAGCGAAGGTTTTCATCACCGGAAGGCGTCAGGCGGAATTGGACGATGCCGTGCGGGCGATCGGCCCTTCCGCCACCGGCATTCAGGCGGACGTTTCCAAAATGTCTGATCTCAACCGGCTATATGAACGCGTAAAAGCTGATGCGGGCAGAATCGATGTGCTTTTCGCCAATGCCGGCGGCGGCACGATGTTGCCGCTTGGCAGCATCACGGAAGAACAGTTCGACGACACGTTCGGGCGCAATGTGAAAGGCGTTGTATTCACCGTGCAGAAGGCGTTGCCCTTGTTGGCGGATGGCGGCTCGATCATTCTGACGGGTTCGACAGCGAGCATCGTTGGGACTGCCGCCTTCAGCGTCTATGGCGCCTCCAAAGCCGCAATCCGCAGCTTTGCACGGCATTGGACCCTGGATCTGAAGGCGCGGAAAATCCGGGTGAACGTGCTTAGCCCCGGTCCAACCAAGACGCCGGGCCTTGTGGGGCTCGCCGGCGATGATGCCCAGGCGCAGCAAGGCTTGCTGGACCAGCTTGCCGCGGGCTTACCGTTGGGGCGCGTTGCTGAACCGGATGAGATCGCGGGCGCCGCGTTATTTCTTGCTTCCGATGATTCCAGCTTCGTTGCCGGTATTGAATTGTTTGCCGATGGTGGCGAAGCCCAGGTTTGAACACCGAAAGGGTAGAATAGCAGGATGGCCTTGGCGTTAGCGCCGACGAACCACATCGTATCACTGGGCTGGACGTTGCCGTTGTGAATGCAGGGCGTATCTCGGCGCTCTGTACCTTTCTCGACCTGGCCAGTGCTTAAGCATTTGGCCGGGCGGGCGCCAACGCCTCCAGGGCGAAGGCTGCAATCGTCCGGGCCATCCGCCTTTTCACATTCGATTCGATGGAGATATGAGAATGAGCAAACTTGATCCGCGCATTGTTGTTACGGGCTATCTCGTCCTGGCGACCGAGGACCGAGCGCCGTTTATCAAGCTGGTGCAGCCCCATATGCAGCGCACGCGAGAAAAGGATGGCTGTCTCGCTTATGCGTTTTCGGCTGATCTCCTGGAGCCCGGTATGATACGGTTAAGCGAAGCATGGCGGGACCTGAAGTCTCTGGAGACGCATCTTGCCGATGATGAGTTTCAAGGCGTCATGACGGAGGTTGCCAAGTACCGGATTCTTGAACGGAGTGTGCAGCGCTACGAGGTCTCCTCGACTACCGACATTTAGATAACAGCCTGCAGAGGCCTCGTAGGACGAGGAAGCAAAGCGCTGCCTAACGCATTCTACGCTGGCCCGCGGCATCCGACTACGATCCGCTCGCAACGTGGAAAAACGTCTGGTTTTGGAAAATCTCAAAAGCCCGAGGAAGGCCCGCTACGAGGCGCAAAGCGGCCCTCTGCGCCGCGCGTTCGAAACTCCGCTTTCTCGCCCAGCAGCCCTCTGAGCCGGGTACCGAGAGTTTGGTTTTGACGACTAGCCAGCTAGCCGCGAGTTGTTCCGTGGGCGCTCAGTCAGCTGACGTTTCGATCTCTGGATCGCCGCGCTTCGCTCGCGATGACGACAGGAGACCGACTCAACCGAAAGACAGCCTTTCTAGGCGCCCGCATGCAAAACTAAGATATGTATAATTATGGTATTTATAATAATTATTTCTTTATACGTAGCCTCTAACGCATCTATATTACGATATATCTATAAACATACACATTATATTATCAAACTAACCAACAATACAACTTCGACATCCTGAAGATCTTGACGTTCCGGCAAATCGGCCCTTGCGCTGGAAGCGACCCTCGCCAACCGACGCCGAGACGAGCGTCATCCACTGTCCCGAATGCAGCCTGGACATACAACTGCCTGCGCGGCGGAAAAGCAGGCTGCAAGTCCCTGATATCGTGGGGCCGCGCCGGATTCCGCGTCACAGTCCCTTCGCCCGCTCCGCCAGCGCGCGCCACCACGCCTCGTCCCAGTTCCAATTGGCGGTCGGCGAGGGCGAGGGCAACACCCAGAGGCGGGTCTCGCCGATCAGCTCCTGCTGCTCGCCAAAGCCCGCCTCGCGCCTGAGGTAGCGCCGCCCCGCGGTCAGGCTGGTGAAGGCGAGGATGGTGGGCGCGGCGGCATGAATCTTCGCCCGCAGTTCGTTGCAAGCGGCCTCGCCGAGCGCGGCCGGCGGCAATTGCTTGTCCATGCCGCTCACATGCTTGGCGATGTCGGTGACGCCGATGCCGTAGCGCGGCAATTCCCAATATTCCGGGGGAGCCAGCAGCCGCGGCGTCAGGCCGCTCGCGTGCAGCGCCCGCCAAAACTTGTTCTGCGGATGCGCGTAGTACCAGCCGCGCGCCGCCGAGACCGTGCCCGCCGCGGTGCCGCAGAACACGATTCTGAGGCCCGGCCGCAGGACGTCGGGCAAGACGTGCGCCGCGGGTTCAGATGGTTTGGTTGTAAGCGCCAACTTCCGGGTTCTCGCGCAGCACGGCGTCGACAGCGTGGAACATCTCCCGCATGCGCGCCTCCGAGACGGGGCTTTCCACGACGACCACGAGTTCCGGCTTGTTCGAGGAGGCGCGCACCAGGCCCCACGTGCCATCCTCGACCGTGACGCGCACGCCGTTGACGGTAACGATGTCGCGGATCGCCTGCCCCGTCAGCGTCTCGCCCTTCGCCCGCATCGCCTCGAAGCGCGCGACGACGCGGTCGGCGACCCTATATTTCACCTCGTCCGCGCAGTGCGGCGACATGGTCGGCGAGCCCCAGGTCTTCGGCAGATCGCGGTAGAGATCCGCCATCGACTTCCCGGGATTGCGCTCGAGCATGTCGAGCGCGGCGATCGCGGTGACGAAGCCGTCGTCGTAGCCCCGCCCGACCGGCGCATTGAAGAAGAAATGCCCAGACTTCTCGAAGCCGGCGAGCGCGTTCAAATCGCGCACGCGCCGCTTGATGTGGGAATGGCCGGTCTTCCAGTAATCGGCCTTGACGCCGCGCGCCAAAAGCTCGGGATCGGTCGCGAACAGGCCGGTGGACTTCACGTCGACGACGAAGGTCGGGTTCGGATGCAGCTTGGAGAGATCGCGCGCCAGCATCACGCCGATCTTGTCGGCGAAGATCTCGTTCCCCTCGTTGTCGACGATGCCGCAGCGGTCGCCGTCGCCGTCGAAACCGAGCGCGACGTCGGCGCCGCTCTCGCGCACCGCCGCCGCCATCGCGTGCAGCATGTGCAAATCCTCAGGGTTCGGATTGTAGCGCGGGAAGGTGAAATCGAGGTCGCAGTCGAGCGGCACGACCTCGCAGCCGAGCGCCTCGAGCAACTGGGGCGCGAAGGCGCCCGCCGTGCCGTTGCCGCAGGCGGCGACGACCTTCAGCTTGCGCGTAAACTTGGGCCGCGCCGTCAGGTCGGCGATGTAGCGAGCCGGAAAATCCTCGACGAATTCGTAACCGCCGCCTTCGCGTGCCTGGAACTCGCCTTTCAGCACGATGTCGCGCAGCCGGCCCATCTCCTCCGGGCCGAACGTCACCGGCCGCGCGGCGCCCATCTTCACCCCGGTCCAGCCGTTGTCGTTGTGCGAAGCCGTGACCATCGCCACGGCGGGAACGTCGAGCGCGAACTGCGCGAAATAGGCCATCGGCGTGATCGCGAGGCCGATGTCGCGCACCCTGACGCCGGCGGCGGTCAGGCCGGAGATCAGCGCATATTTGATCGCGCTCGAATAGGAGCGGAAGTCGTGCCCGACCACGATTTCCTTACGGACGCCGAGCTCCTCGAGGAGGGCGCCGAGCCCCATGCCGAGCGCCTGCACGCCCATCAGGTTGATCTCGCGCTCGAACAGCCAGCGCGCGTCATATTCGCGAAACCCGGTCGGTTTCACCATCGGCCGGGATTCGTAGGCGTAGGTGTTGGGGCGAAGGTGTGCTTGCGGCTGGGGGAACAAGGCGGCCTCGCGCGCGAGTGAGCGGAGCAACTGCCTAGCCGATCGCGGCGGCGAGCAAAAGGCCCCCGCCGCGCTACTGTTTGAGCAGCAGCACGCCGTCGCGCTGTTCGACGCTAGCGAGCCGCTTGAGGAAGCTCGCGCCGAGAAGGTCCGTCTTCCCGGCGCCCTGCGCCATCACGACCGCCTGCACGTTGAACATGTCGATGGAGCCGACGCTGAGGCTCCTAAGGACGACCGGCGAAGCGAACGACACCCCGTTGGCCGTCATCATGCGCCATTTCGGGACAGCCGGGTCGGGAACGACGCCGAGGCGCGCGGCGGTCTCCGCCGAGAGCGAGACGACGGTCGCGCCGGTGTCGACCATCATCTCGACCGCCTGCCCCTCGATCAGCGCGCTCGCATGGAATTGCCCGCGCGCGTCTGCGGCGATGGAGGCTTCGCGAAAGCCGGAATCGGCGCTGTCGGCCTGGAGTTGCGCCGACGGCGTGGCCGATGGCGCCCGCGCGGCGGGCGCGCTGGCGACGGACGGCGGCGTCGCGCCGAGGCCGAAAAAATTGGCGCCGTCTGAGAACAGCAGCGGGGCGGACAGCCCAATGACGAGGGCCGCCAGCGCAAAAAACAGGGCGGATTTGAGCACGATTCGCCTCCCGCGACGGACGTCTGCCTAAGCGCGGAATGGCGCCAGTTTGCCCTGGCTCCGCAAAGATTCGGTAAAAGGCTCTGCGGCGACGCGGTTAACGAAGTCGATTAGGCTCGGTCCAGAGGGCTCGCGTATCGCGGCCGCACGAGCCTCGGTTCGGCGCTCGCCTGCCCCGCCGGCGCCCCCGCCTCAGCCGCGAAGCGCTCGAGGCGAGCGATCGACGCGGCGGACAGGCCCCAGGCGCGCGCCGCAGCGAGCACGCCGGCGATATAATCAGCCTGCGCGACTCCAGGCCCCGCGTTGGCGCCGAAATAGACCAGCGCGCGCTTGGCGCCGCCGGCGACCACGACCGGCTGCGCGGCCTTTACGTAAAGGCCCTCGCTCAACCCTTCGTAGCGGTCGAGCGCGCGCATGTCGGCGAGCGCGACGTCCCACAGCACGCCCTCGACGGTCGCGCTGGCGTCGCGCGTCGCCGTCAGCCAGCCCTCGCGCATGATCGCGAGCCGATGGCGCATCAGGCGGGCGAGGCCGAGCGGGCGCGAGCGAGGGCACCGGCCCGCCATCGCCGCGACGTCCATGTTCGATCCATAGGCGAAACACAGCGGCATTGCTTCCTCTCAGCCGCTCAGCCGCTCAACCTTGCTGACGACGCTCTTGTCGCGCAATTGGATGAGGATCGCATTGAGGTGCTGGATGTCGGAGACCTCGAGGTCGAAACGCACTTCGCGAAAGTCGGGGCCGGTCGGGTTGAAGACGACGTTGTCGATGTTGGCGCCCGCCTCGCCGATCGTCGTCGCGATGAGCCCGAGGGCGCCGGGCTCGTTGAGCGTCGTCACCAGAATCTGCGTCGGATAGAGCGCCTTGGACGCCGTATCGAGATCCCAGCGCACGTCGAGCCACAGTTCCGGCTTGTCGTCGTAGGCCACCAGCGCCGGCGAATGGATGGGATAGATCGTGATCCCCTCCCCCGGCGTGCGAATGCCGACGATGCGCTCGCCGGGCACCGCGCCGCCCTTCGGCGCGAAACGGACCGGCGTATCCCACTCGATGCCGCGCAGCGGCAGGGCGTCGCCCTCCTGCCCCTGGCCCGGCACGCGAAAAACCAGGTTCGCCGCCTTGGCGAGGCCGAACCAGCCGCTTTCCCCCGGCGCGACGGCCGGCCCCGCCTTTCGCTCCTCTTTGAAGTCGGGGTAGATCGCGCGCACGACGTCGGCCGAATAGAGTTCGCCGCGCCCGACGCTGATGAAGACGTCATCGACCGATGCGCGGGCGAGACGCGAGAGCGCGCTCTTCAGCTTCGCTTCTGTGAACTTTCGGTCGGCGCGGGCGAAGGCGCGCTCGATGATTTGCCGCCCGAGGCCGCCGTACTGCGCCTTGGCCGCCTCGCGCGTGGCGCGCCGGATCGCCGCGCGCGCCCGGCCCGTGACGACGATGCTGTCCCAGGCGGCCGGCGGCGTGCGACGCTCCGAGCGCATGATCGTAACCTCGTCGCCGTTGCGGAGCGTCGAGATCAGCGGCGCGATGCGACCGTTGATCTTGGCGCCGACCGCCGAATTGCCGACGTCGGTATGGACCGCATAGGCGAAGTCGATCGCCGTCGCCCCGCGCGGAAGGGCGATCAGCCGCCCCTTGGGGGTGAAGCAGAACACCTGGTCCTGGAACAATTCGAGCTTCGTATGCTCGAGAAATTTTTCCAAATCGTCGCTCGCCAGCGCTTCGATCGTCTGCCGCAAGCCCCGATAGGCGCGGCTCTCGCCGGCGTCGATCGGATCGGTGCGCTCCCGGTCCTTGTAGAGAGCGTGCGCGGCGATCCCGTATTCGGCGATCTCGTGCATGTCGTGGGTGCGGATTTGCAGCTCGACGCGCTGGCTGCCGGGGCCGATCACCGTCGTGTGGATCGAACGGTAGTCGTTCTGCTTGGGCGTCGAAATGTAGTCTTTGAAGCGCCCCGGCACGCTCGGCCACGTCGTGTGCGCGACGCCGACCGCGGCGTAGCAATCGGCGACGGTGTCGACGAGAATGCGGAAGCCGTAGATGTCCGAGAGTTGCTCGAAAGAGATGGAGTTGCGCTCCATCTTGCGCCAGATCGAATAGGCCTGCTTCTGGCGCCCCTTGACCTCGACCTTGATGCCGCGCCGCACGAACTGATCGGTGAGTTCGGCGGCGATGCGCGCGATCAGCGCGCCGTTCTTGGCCTTGAGATCGTCGAGACGCGCCATGATCAGCATGTAGGCGTCCGGCATCAGGTAGCGGAACGCGAGATCCTCGAGCTCGCCGCGCATGCCCTGCATGCCCATGCGGCCGGCGAGCGGCGCGTAGATGTCCAGCGTGTCCTGAGCGATCCGCGCCCGCTTGCCCTCCGGCATGTAGTGCAGCGTGCGCATGTTGTGCAGCCGGTCGGCGAGCTTGATCAGGAGCACGCGCGCGTCGTCGGCGATGGCGAGCAACAGCTTGCGGAAACTCTCGGCCTGCTGGGCGTGTTTGGAGGCGAAGTCGAGTTTGTTGAGCTTGGTCAGGCCGTCGACGAGGCCGCCAATCTCGACGCCGAACATCCCGTCGATCTCGTCGCGGGTCGTCGCGGTGTCCTCGATGGTGTCGTGCAGGACGGCGGAAACGATGGTCGCGTCGTCGAGCTTGAGGTCCGTCAGGATCGCGGCGACCTCGAGCGGGTGAGAAAAAAACGGATCGCCGGACGCGCGCTTTTGAGCGCCATGCGCCTTCATGGCGAAAACATAGGCGCGGTTGAGCAAATCTTCGTTCGTATCGGGATTGTAGCGGCGGACCCGCTCAACCAATTCATACTGCCGCATCATTTGGCGGGCCGACCCCATTGCGTTTCAATCGAAGATAAGCGTTCGTCTCGTCACTATCGAGGCCCGCGAGGCCCCGCGCAAGCGAAAGCGTAAGCCGCCGGCGCAACAAAAAACCCCGGAGCTTTCGCTCCGGGGCCGATTGCCGGACTTGTGATCTCGCGATCAGAAGTCGCGGGTGACCATGAAGCGGCCTTCGAGACCGTCCGTGTTCGCGTGCCACGGCAGACCGCCGTTGGCGGCGGCCGAGTAGGCCGCAGGCGTCGACTGGTGGGTGGTCTGGTAGAGCAGCTCGATGTTGAAGTCGAGGTGCGCGACCGGATCCCAGTGGAACACCGCGCCGCCGATCCAGCTGTCGATGTTGGTCGAGATCAGGCCGGTGTTGACGCCGGTCCAGTGCAGACCGAGGTACGAGATTTCCGGATCGATCGCGAAGTTCGGACCGATGTGGAACTCGCTGATCGCGGTGAGCGAATAGGCCTCGGGGGTCGCCCAGGTGCCGTTGCCGTTCGAGAAGGCGTCGGAAACCGGCATCGCGATGCCGTTGCCGTTGACGGCGCCGTTCTCACCCCACATCCCGTCGGAGACGCCGGAGTACCAGATCGCGTTTTCCGAGTAGACGCCCTGGAGCTGGATGTTGTCGCCAGCGCCGAGCGTCGGCAGGTTGAACTTCAGGCCGCCGTCGATCGCCCAGCCCCAGGTGTTGATCACGCTGTTGTCGAGCAAGCTCTGCTGGATCACGTTGTGCGCGACGCCGGCGATGTGCGCGCCGCCCCAACCCTGCTTGCAGGTCGAGAGACGCGACGATGTCGGGCGAGCGCATGCCGAGGACGGTCGAGTTGCCGGCGAAGAACTCGTCGGTGCCGGCGAGGGTCTCGCCCGACGACGGGCCGGTGAGGGTCGGGTCTTCCAACGAGATCGTCGCCGAGAAGCCGCCGCCGAAGGTCGCGGTGTAGGCCAGCAAGAGAGGCTGGTTATAGCCCTGACGATCGGGAGAGAAGATGTTCGCCCAGCCTTCGCCGCCGCCGAAGAACGAGAAGAACGAGTTCGCCTTACCGATGGTGAGGCCGGCCCAGTTCACGAAGCCGTGGTTGATGAACGCGGTGTTCTGGCTCTCGGGGTCGAAGCCGCTGCCGTAGTCGAACTGCGTGTCGATGTCCGCGGTCAACACGCCATAGGCGGTGTTGGTCTTGGTGATGAACTCGAGCTCGGCGCGGGCGGTGTAGCCGATGTCGGAACGCGCATTGTCGCGTCGGGGTGTAGTACAGCTGACCGTACCCGCGCCGGCCTGGCAGTCGCAACGCCGGCAGGCGCGGCCGGGAGCGTCGTCGCAACCGGCTGCGTCGTGTACTGCATATCCGGTGAAGGGTGCCAGCCTCGACCTGACCGGTCATGTACCCGGTGATCTTCAAGCAGTGGGTCCCTCGACGCCGCGAGGGTTGCGAAAGATCGTCGTTGCTTGGCGGCCTGTCCTTGGCGACGCTCGAAAGTCGCCTTAGGCCGTCGTTCGCCGGACCTCTGAAGGACCTTTGCAGAGCAAGCCGAATCCGCCCGGGCGCTCGCTCGGGCGCGTGGTCGGCGTGTTGGTTTCGGCTTAGGTTCTGGCGCCGGCGCGGTAGGAGCTCGCCCTCGGCTCGGGCTCTGAACGCGGCCTCGGGAGGACGGGCGCGGCCGCGCCGGAGGCGACGCGGCCTTCCAGGATGTCGACGACGCGCCGGCCCCAGGCGTCGAGAGCCGCCCGCTTCTCGTCGGCGTAGTCGTACCGCTGGTAGACGCCGACGATGCCGGCGCGACTGCCCGAGACATGGTTCAGCACGGCCTCGGTGACCTCGAGACGGACGCCGAGCTTTTGCAGCCCCGTCGCGACCGTGCGCCGCAGATCGTGCAAGCGCCAGGCCGGTAGGCCGCATTCCTCGTCCAGAGCGGCTTTGGCCTTGCCGAAGCCGTTGAAGATTCCGTTCATTCCGGGAAAGACGAGGCGCTCGCCGGCCCGCTTGGGCGTAGCCTTCAAAAGCTCCTGCGCCTGCGGCGAAAGGGGCACGACATGGACGACGCCGTTCTTGGCGCGGGCGGCCGGAATGGTCCAGGCGGACAGGTCGTGGTCGAGTTCGCTCCACGCCATGCCGGCGACCTCGCCGCGCCGCTGACCGGTCAGGATCAGCATCCGAACGATGCGGTCGAAGGCTCCCGAACCGTTCGCGGCTCGCCACACGGCGGCGAGTTCCGCATCCGCCAGCACGCGATCGCGCTTGGCGACCGGCGCTAGCGGCATATTGGTGAACGGGTTGGCGTCGAGCGCGCCGCGCTTGACCGCCCAATGGTAGCAACTGCGGCCGTAGGCGGCCGTGCGCGCGGCCATCGCGATCTTGCCGGCTCGGGCGAGTTCGTCGAGCACGCCCACGACGCTGGCCCGGCCGAGATCGGCGGCCGGCAGGCCCAGATGCTTAGGAAACGCCCGCCGAATGGCTCGGACCGCCTCGAGGGCGTAGGATCGCCGGCGATGGGCGAGCCGCAGGGCGCCCCACTGCTCGAGCAGGACATCGAGCGTGAGGGCGTCGTTGACCTCGGTGCGCTTGGCCTCGGCCGCCGCGCGCTTGCGCTCCACCGCGGGGTCGAGGCCCTTGGCGACGTCGCCCATGATCGCTCGGGTCGCCTCGCGCGCCTGGTCGAGCGAGATCGCCGCACAGGACGCGAGCGGGATACGCCGCTTGACCCCGTTGCGGGTGTACTGGGCGAGGTACGTCCTGCCGCCGCTCGCCGTCACCCGGACGCCGAGGCCGCTCTGCTTGGAATCGAACACCATCATGTCGCGCCGGCCGGCCGGACACGCGAGCGACTGGATGACGCGTTCGGTGAGCTTCATGAGCGCTTCCGCGCCCCTCGGCGCGGCCGGAAAAGCGTCAGTTTTGCGGACCCGTAACGGACCTCGTCGGCGCCGCCCGCTAGCCTTGAAGTTCTCCAATGATCGGCAAAGGGCGGTCAATTCGTCTCAACACTTTGATCCTGTTTTGTTTTCTGTCATTCGGCCAATCTGCGCCTCGCCTGGGCGCGGCCAGACCGGACGCACTGACTTTCGTCGGCGCGCAAAGGCGCCTTTCGCGCCCCGTGAAGGAGGCTCGACGCATGACCGAACACGGGCTGCTTTGGATGCTTGCGGGCCGCTGCGGGCCCTGCGGATTTATAGAGTTATCAACTCATTAACGGCCCTCCGGACACTCGGACGGGCCGCCCGGACACACGCTTTCGTGACCTTTCTGCAACATCAGCCTGGGAAACGCGCAATTGGGCCGAAATCCGGCATTTTCGAGTTTGAGCCAGGGCCGGACGCTTGTATGTTTTCCCCCGTGAACGGGAGCTTCCCGGTCGCGAGTTGGACTGACGGCGTCGTTTGCTGGGGGACCAGCGCCAAGCGCCCGACGTTCGCAGGAAACGGGAAGAGGGGCGCTTAATACCTTTGACACGGCACGCGTTTCTGGTCGGCGACATAAGGTTCAAGGTTTCAACCAACTCCCAAACATAAATGCACTGGAGGTCACAAATGACGCTCATGAAGAGCCTTCTGCTCGGTTCCGCGGCGACGTTGGTCGTCGTGGCCGGCGCGCAGGCCGCCGATCTTCCCACCCGGAAGGGCGCCCCCGCAGCCGAATACGTTAAGGTCTGCCACATCGACGGCATCGCTGGTTTCGTCATTCCTGGTTCCGACACCTGCTTGAAGATCACCGGGTACCTGACGGCTCAGATCGAGGGCGGCAACCTCGATCAGGGTTACGCCTACACGAGCGGGCAGCCAGCTGTTTTACGTTCCGTCGAACCCGAACGCCCAGAGGCGTGGACGTCGGCGGAGTTTATGCCGGCCCTAACGCCGGCAGCCCTCGGCGTCGGAACGTCCGGCCGAAACGAAATCGGCTACACCACCCGCGCCGAACTCGAGTTCATCACCAAGACCAACACCGCCTATGGCGTGTTGACCTCGGACATCGACACTCAGTTCAACTACGGCAGCGGCTTCGATAACACAGGCGCTGGTAACGGCTTCATCAATCACGGCTTTTTGAACTGGGCGGGCATCACGGCCGGTAAGGCGAACTCGTTCTTCTCGTTCTTCGGCGGCGGCGAAGGTTGGGCGAACGTCTTCTCCCCCGACCAGCAGGGCTACAACCAGCCTCTCTTGCTGGCCTACACCGCGACCTTCGGCGGCGGCTTCTCGGCGACGATCTCGATCCAAGACCCGATCCTGACCGGCCCGAGCTCGGCCGCGACCCTCGCCGGCACCGACGAGTTCTTCGCCGGCAACTCGGACGTCCTCGGCTTGCGCGCGCCCGACATCGTCGGGTCGATCGACCTCAAGCAGGGCTGGGGCGGCGCGCACATCGCCGGCGTTGCGCACAACGTGCGTCAGCAGAGCCTGCTCGACAACAGCACGATCGACATCTGGGGCTGGGCGATCGACGGCGGCCTGAAGTTCGACCTGTCGTCCTTCGGCGCTGGCGACAACATCCAGCTGCAGGGCGTCTACTCGGAAAACGCGATCTGGTACTCCGGCGTTTCCGACGCGATGTGGGGTGAGAACGGCGCCACCAACGGCAACGGCATTGCGATGCCGGTGACCGACGCCTTCTCGAACGGCAACGGCACCTGGGCGACCCCGGACGCCTGGTCGCTCACCGCGCTCGGCGAGTTCCACCTGGGCCCGACCTGGTCGATCGATCCGGAAATCTCCTACCTCCAGATTAACTGGTCAGGCGTCAACACCGGCCTCATCTCGCCCAACCAGGAGAGCTGGATCGGCGGCGGCGTCATCCACTGGGATCCGGTCCCGCACCTCGACTTCAACCTCGAGCTGCTCTACCAGACCACCCATCAGTCGATGCCTGCGGCCTACTCGGCCGTCGCCAACGGCGGTCTGCCGTGGCACGCGAACACGGACGGCCTCGAAGGCCGCTTCGAGATCACCCGCGACTTCTGATCGCGCGATCGAACTTCGACAATCGGCCCCGGAGCGAAAGCTTCGGGGTTTTTTGTTGCGCCGGCGCGCCGGCGCGCTGGCGGGACGCGTCTCTTGGCTGGCGAAGGGCGTCGCAAAAAGTCGACTTGATCTCGGCGACGTTATCGGCGAACCCAGGCCCCTCGATCGCCGCCGCACCCGACTGGAGCCAGCTTCGCGCATGAGCACGGCCGAACGCCTTTTTCAGAACGCGATGCAAGCCCTCAACGGCCGCAACCTCCCCGAGGCGGCGCGTCTCTTCAAGCAGTTCCTGCAAAGCAATCCCTCGCATTTCGGCGCGCTCAACCTGATTACGGTCGTGTTCACCGCGATGGGGCGCTACGCCGACGCCGAGCCCTATATCGCTCGGGCGGTGACGGTGGACGACACGTCGGACGCCTCGTTTTACAACTACGGCGTCGTCCTTAGGGCTTTGGGAAAACGCCAGGAGGCGTTGGCGCAATTCGAGCGCGCGCTCCGCCTGAATCCTCGCCACGTGAAGGCGCTGAACAACCGCGGCGTCACCTTCAACGAGCTCGGGGAGCCCCACAGGGCGCTGGCGGAATTCGACAAGGCGCTGGCGCTCGACCCCAATTCGATCGAGGCGCTCTACAACAAGGGCAATGCGCTGGGCGAAAGCGGGCGGAACGAAGACGCCCTCGCCGCCTATGGCAAGGCGCTGGCGATCCAGCCGGACTTCCCCGAAGGCCACAACAATCGCGGCCGCGCGCTTCAACAACTCGGGCGCCTGGAGGAGGCCGTCGCCGCCTTTGACCGGGCGGTCGCCCTGAGGCCGCTTCACGTGGAGGCGCTGTTCAATCGAGGCGTCGCGCTCGCCGGGCTCAAACGTTCGGCGGAGGCGCTCGCGAGCTACGACAGGGCGATCGCGGCGAAGCCCGACCATGCCGAAGCCCACGTCAGCCGCGGCAACGTCCTCATGGAGCTCAGGCGGCCCCCAGAGGCTGTCGTCAGCTACGAGCGCGCCATCGCGCTGAAGCAGGATTTCGCGGAAGCCCACAACAACCGCGGGAATGCGCTAAAGGAGCTGAAGCGCCTCGAGGACGCCATCGCCAGCTACGACGCGGCGATTGCGATCCGTCCCGACTTCGCTGAAGCCTTCACCAATCGCGGCAACGCCCTTCGCGATCTCAAACGGCTCGAGGAGGCGTCCGCGAGCTACGACGCAGCGATCGCACTCAATCCCGACCTCGATTTCCTCCTAGGCGAGGCCTTCCACACCCGCATGCACGCCTGCGATTGGCGCGACTATGACCACGACCTCGCTCGGCTCGAAGCGCGGGTCGCTGCGAACGATCGCGCCGCCTCGCCGTTCATCGCCTTGTCGAGTTTCGATTCCTGCGAGCTCCAACTCGCCGCCGCGAAAACCTGGGTCGAGGCGAAGCATGCGGACATCATCCCGGCGCCTCTCCCGCGGGCCGACGCGACAGCGCGCAAGATTCGCATCGGATATTTTTCCTCCGATCTACGCACCCATCCGATGTCGTTCCTCATGCAGGGCGTCTTTCGCGCGCACGACCGTCAGCGCTTCGAGACGGTCGCTTTGTCGTTCGACAATCCGCCTGGCGACGCGCTCAACGCAGAGCTTCGCGCTTCGTTCGACGCCTTTCTCGACGTCGCGAAGCTCTCCGACCAGGAAGTCGCCAATCTGTCACGCGAGCGGTCGATCGACATCGCGATCGATCTCGCCGGCTTCACCGCGGGCCGCCGCACGGGCGTCTTTGCCCGCCGGGCGGCCCCGATCCAGGTTAGTTTCCTCGGCTTTCCCGGCACGATGGCGGCGCCGTTCATCGACTACATCCTGGCCGACGCAACCGTCGTCGACGCGCCGGCGCGCCGCTTCTTCGCCGAGAAGATCGTGGCGCTGCCCGATACCTATTATCCCACCAGCTACGGCGGCGGCTTCTTCGCCACAGAGAAGCGGTTCAGCCGATCCGACCTCGGCCTGCCCGAGGAGGCGTTCGTCTTCTGCTGCTTCAACAACAACTATAAGATCACGCCTTCCGTCTTCGACGTCTGGATGCGGATTTTGCGTCGCGTCGAAGGCGCCGTCCTGTGGCTGTTCGAGGACAACCCGATCGCCGCTGCAAATTTGCGCGCCGAAGCGAAGGCCCGCGGCGTCGACGAGCGGCGGCTTGTGTTCGCTCAGCGGATGCCGGTCGCCGAGCATTTGCAGCGCGTGAAGAGCGCCGACCTGTTTCTCGACACCTATCCCTACAATGCCCATACGACGGCGACCGACGCCTTGTGGATGGACGTCCCTGTCGTGACCCGAATTGGGACAACCTTCCCGGCGCGTGTCGCCGCAAGCGTGCTGCAAGCCATCGGAACGCCGGAACTGATCACCACCAGCGTCGAGGACTACGAGGCCCTCGCGATCGACTTGGCAAGCGACACCGAGCGGCTCGCCGCCCTCAAGCGCAAGCTCGCCGGCAACCGCGCGACAGCGCCCTTGTTCGACATCGCGCGCTACACAAAGACTCTTGAGGCCGCCTATGCGGCGATGCAAGCCCGGCGCATCCAGGGTCTCGCCACGAAGGACATCGCGGTCCGGCCTTGACCCTCACCCTCACCCCAACCCCTCTCCCGCATAGCCCGTCGTAAGACGGGCGCCCTTTCGGACGGGCGAGGGGCTTTGCGGCGCCGCTTAATCCCCTTCTCCCGCCTGCGGGAGCGGACGAATGCTATGCATTCGCCTGAGAAGGTAACGCGAAGCGCCGGATGAGAGTCGTCCCGCCATTCCAACGTTCTACCCCGGGCGTCAGCGCGCCTCGATCACGACGAAGGCCTGGGCGATCGGCTCCTCGTCCGTGATGGTGAGATGGATGAACGCCTCGGCGCCGGTTGGCGTGATGGCGGCGAGGCGCTCGGCCGCGCCGCCCGTCAAGCGCATCGTCGGCTGGCCCGAGGGCAGATTGACGACGCCCATATCGCGCCAGAACACGCCCGCCCGGATGCCGGTCCCCAACGCCTTGGCGCAGGCCTCCTTGGCGGCGAAACGCTTGGCGTAGGAGGCGGCGCGACCCGCCCGCCGCTCCGAGCGCCGGCGCTCGACGTCAGTGAAGCAGCGGGCGATGAACCGCTCGCCGAACCGCTCGAGCGTCTCCTCGATGCGGCGGATGTCGCAAAGATCGCTGCCGATCCCGAGGATCATTGCGCCCCCGCGGCGGCGCGCCCCGCGTTCATCGCCGCGCGAATCCGGCGCACGCTCTCGGCAAGGCCGACGAAGATCGCCTCGCCGATCAGGAAGTGGCCGATGTTGAGTTCGACGATCTGAGGCAAAGCGGCGATCGTCCTCGCCGTCTCGTAATTGAGACCGTGCCCGGCGTGGCATTCGAGCCCCAAGGCGGCGGTTTGCGCCGCGGCGGCCTTGAGGCGCGCGAACTCCCGGTCCGCTCGCTCGCGATCAGCCCGCTCCAGGGCATCGCACCAGGCGCCCGTGTGCAGTTCGACGACCGGCGCGCCGAGCGACGCGCTGGCCTCCAGCGCTTCGGACGAGGGCTCGATGAACATCGAGACCCGAATGCCGGCGCGCGTCAGCTCGGCGACGAAGGGCTTGAGCGCGTCATGCCCGTTGACGACGTCGAGACCGCCCTCGGTGGTGCGTTCGGTGCGCTTTTCCGGCACGAGACAGCAGGCGTGCGGGCGAATGCGCAGCGCGATGTCGAGCATCTGCGGCGTCGCGGCCATTTCGAAATTGAGCGGGCTGGCGATCATGGCTTTCAGCCGCGCCATGTCGTCGTCGTGGATATGGCGGCGATCTTCGCGCAAATGCGCCGTGATGCCGTCCGCGCCGGCTTCGATCGCGAGCAGCGCCGCGCGAACCGGATCGGGGGCGCCGCCGCCGCGCGCGTTGCGCACGGTTGCGACGTGATCGACGTTGACCCCAAGACGCAGCAAGGTCATGGGAAAGGCCTTTCCTATTGGGCTGCGGGCGCGAGGCCGCGGCTTCCTGGCTTGACCGCCGGCAGGGCGGCGAGTTCCGGCGGCAAAGCGTCGGCGGGATAAGCGGGAATGTCGAGGGTGGCGAGAGAAACGCGGGGAACGCCGATCTCCGCCTTGCCGCCCGAGCGGTCGATGAGGCAGGCCGCCCCGACGAGGACGCCTGGGTGCTGACGCAGCGCCTCCAAGCATTCGCGCGACGAAAGTCCTGTTGTGATGATGTCTTCCACCATCAGCACGCGCGCTCCGGGCGCGATGGAAAAGCCGCGCCGCAGCGAGAAGACGCCGTTCTCGCGCTCGACGAAAATCGCCTTGGCGCCGAGCCAACGCGCGGTCTCGTAGCCCGGCACGATGCCGCCGACGGCGGGCGAAGCGACGACGTCGATTTGGCCAAAGGCGCCGCGCGCTTTTTCGGCCAGCGCGCGGCACAGGCGCTCAGTGCGCGCCGGGTCCTGGAAGACAAACATCTTCTGCAGGAAAATCGGCGAACGCAGGCCCGACGACAAGATGAAGTGCCCTTCGAGGAGGGCGCCGGCGGCGCGGAATTCGTCGAGCGCCTGTTCGGCAGTGAGGTCGTGGGTAGCGGTCATGGCGCTTTCATAGCAGCCGGCGGCCGGGGCGCAAAAGGCTTTGTCGGCGACGCCGCCCTTGCGCGCTCCGCGCCCCGCACGTCAAAATCAGAGCCGAACGGAGCTTCCTCGATGCGTCCCTTTGAGACCAAAATCCTGGGTCCGGCCCCGGACGCCGTCGCGCCCGACGGAACGGCGGTGCGCCTGCTGCTTGCGCTTTCCGGCGGCAGCTTCGCCCATTTCGAATTGCCCGCCGGCGCCGTTTCGCATGCGGTCGCGCACCGCACGGTCGAGGAAATCTGGTACTTCGTCGCCGGCAAGGGCCGACTGTGGCGTCGCACGGGGGAGACCGAGAGCGTCGTCGAGGTTGAACCCGGCGTTTGCGTCACGATCCCGCTCGGCGCCCATTTCCAATTCCGCGCCGACACGACGGCGCCGCTCGCCTTCGTCGCGGCCACCATGCCGCCTTGGCCCGGAGCCGACGAGGCGTTTCCGGTCACTGGCCCCTGGCGGGCGACTGTCGACTAATTCCCCGCTTGCCTGCCCGCGCGCACGCTGGTAGCGATCAATTGTGTCCTGCGCCGCCATGGCGAGCCGGTTTAGCTCAGTTGGTAGAGCAGCGGTTTTGTAAACCGTTGGTCGCGGGTTCAAATCCTGCAACCGGCACCAGTAAAATCAAGGACTTAGGCATTACCAGCAAACAACCTTGGTGATTCGATTTGATCGGGGTGTCGCCGGGGCGATCTTAAGCCTTCCCTCTCGCGTCGCCATAGTCCGAATCGTCGAAACGCGGGTGCCTGCCCTTCCATGATGCGATTTCGGGGCGAGGCGAGGCTTTGGGGTCTTCCCGGCGTTGGATCGATGATGGCCCGCGACCTTCGCCGGGCTCGGCGCGCCAGGAAAATATCGCAGGCATATGGTTTGTGCGAGCCTCGGCCTCGCAATAGCGGAACTCCAATCGGTCCTCCCACGTTTAGGTCTTGGCGCTCGCAATAGCGCAACTCCGATGGGGCCTCCCACGAGTTCGGCGGTGCAGGAAATAGCTCGAAAAAAATATGGGAGAAAGCTGATGATCAAATTGATCGCGGTTGCTGCCTTCGCCTTAGCCGTCACAACGTCAGCACAGGCGATGACAGTCGCGCCGGCACACGAGCCCGACGGCATGATCACGCAAGCCGCGGCGGGATGCGGACCGGGCATGACACGGATTAATGGCGTCTGCGTGGCCAGAACCACCGTTCGCCACGCTCGCAGATGTGCGCGATGGAACGGAAGCGTTTGCGCGCATTACTATTGACGAAACCGAAACGGGTGGAACATGGCGGCGTTCGAGCCGCTATTCTGAAGTGGACCCGCGCAGCGGGACCGCTCGCGAGGTCGGGCAATCGGCACGTCACATCCGTTGATCGCGATCCTGCAACCGGCGCACCGCTCAGACCTTCGGTGAAGCATCTCATATTTGAGACATCGGGGCTTCGGGCCGAAGGGGAACCTTTTGCGTCCTCTCACGTTTCCAAATTATCGCAGGAAACGGAGGACCCTTCATGTTCAAACTCAAGACCCTGATCGCTGCGGCTGCGCTCGGCGGGGCCGCGTTTGCGTTGTCGGGCGGCGCGGCGTCGGCCGCGATCGTCTGTTCCGGCGACGACTGCTGGCATACCCACGACACCTACACCTATCCGCCTGATGCGCATATCGAAGTCCATCCCGACAATTGGCGATGGAAGGGCGACGAACATCGTCGCTGGCGCGAACATGCGGGCCGCGGCTACTGGATGCACAACGAGTGGCGTGTGTTCTAAGCCGGTCGTGCTCCTTCCCCCCGCGCGCGCCGCGGGACCCCCCACGCGTACCGTCTGACCCGGTCGGGCTCACCGTCGCGCTCATGTCGAGCGAGGCGCCCCAAGAGGTCGTCGTCGATATGGCCCGGCCAGCAAATCGCGGCGCCCCGACCGTTGCGTAAAGCGCTTCGCCAGCCTTGTGGAGGCTGGCGGAGACGCTATTGCTCACCGTCGCGGCGCCGTCGCCCGGGAGGGGCGACATGAGGGGAATTTGCCGTGGAGGCGGGAATCGGCGCGCTTGCCGCGCGAGCCAGCTTTCGCCACTCTCGCGTTAGCCGGCAATGCGCGCGAATCAATCCCAGGCTTCTTGATGAAGACCGCCGTCCTGATCCCTTGCCACAACGAGGCGGCGACGATCGCGCGCGTCGTCGCCGAGTTCCGGGCGGCGTTGTCCCACGCCGACATCTACGTCTACGACAACAACTCGACCGACACCACGGCGCAAGCCGCCCGCGCCGCCGGGGCCGAGACCCGCTGCGAGCCGCAGCAGGGCAAAGGCAACGTGGTGCGCCGCATGTTCGCCGACATCGAGGCCGACGTTTACGTGCTGGTCGACGGCGACGCGACCTACGACCCGGCGAGCGCGCCCGACATGATCCATCGCCTGATCGAGCAGAACCTTGACATGGTGGTCGGCAAGCGCCGCCCCGACGGCGCGGCCGGCGCTTATCGGGCCGGCCACGAATTTGGCAATCGCTTGCTCACCGGCGTCGTCGCGTGGACGTTCGGCGGACGGTTCGAAGACATGCTCTCCGGCTACCGCGTTCTCTCCCGCCGCTTCGTCAAGTCGTTCCCCGCGCTCGCCACCGGCTTCGAGACCGAAACGGAGCTGACGGTCCATGCGCTGTCGTTGAAATTGCCGGTCGCCGAGGTGGAGACGCCCTATTTTGCGCGGCCGCTCGGCTCCAGCTCGAAATTGCAGACCTACCGCGACGGGGCGCGCATCCTGGCGACGATCGCCAAGCTGCTCAAGGAGGAGCGGCCGCTCGCCTTCTTCTCGGCGATCGCGGCGGTGGCGGCGACGTTCTCGATCCTGCTCTCAGTTCCGATCTTCGTCACCTACGCGAAAACCGGCCTCGTGCCGCGCTTCCCCACCGCAATCGCGGCGACCGGGATCATGATCCTCGCCTTCCTCAGCCTCGCCAGCGCCTTCATCCTCGACAGCGTCCGCCACGGGCGGCTCGAGACGCGAAGGCTTTTCTATTTGAGGCTTCCGGCGCCGGGCGAGCGGCCATTCACGCGGCGCCGCCCCTTCGATTCCGAGAACGAAGCCCAGGCTTGACCAATTGCTCGTCCGCCCCGTGCAGCACGGGAGCGGACGGGCCTTCCCTTTGCCGCTATTTTCGTGTATTGCGCCGCACAAATCGGGGAAGCGCGGCGTCGCGGGCACGCGCTTCGTCGCACTCCCGTCATGTCTAGCGTCGAGGGATGCCGGCCGTCGGCCGCTTTTCCAATTTGCGCCGCGCCAAAGCTGGATTTCCATGAATCTGAGAAACATCGCCATCATCGCCCACGTCGACCACGGCAAGACGACGCTGGTCGACCGCCTGCTGCAGCAGTCCGGCGCATTTCGCGAGAACCAGCGCGTCGCTGAGCGCGTGATGGATTCCAACGATCTCGAGCGCGAGCGCGGCATCACCATTCTCGCCAAGGCGACGTCGGTCGTCTGGAAGGGCGTGCGCGTCAACATCGTCGACACACCCGGCCACGCCGATTTCGGCGGCGAGGTGGAGCGCATCCTTTCGATGGTCGACGGCGCGATCGTGCTGGTCGATGCGGCCGAAGGGCCGATGCCGCAGACCAAGTTCGTGGTCGGCAAGGCGCTGAAGATCGGCCTGAAGCCGATCGTCTGCGTCAACAAGGTCGACAAGCCCGACGCGCGGCCCAACGAAGTCGTCAACGAGTGCTTCGACCTGTTCGCCGCGCTCGACGCCACCGACGAGCAGCTCGACTTCCCTATCCTCTACGGTTCGGCCAAGCAGGGCTGGATGTCGGAATCGCCCGACGACGTGAAGGAGGACATGGCGGCCCTGTTCGACATGGTGCTGCGCCATGTCGAGTCGCCCAAGGTCGGCGCCGGCGGCTTCCGCATGCTCGGCACGCTTCTCGAGGCGAACCCCTATCTCGGCCGCATCGTCACCGGCCGCGTGTTCTCCGGCTCGATCAAGACCAACGCGCCGGTCAAGGTGCTCGACCGTGAGGGCGGCCTTGTCGAACAGGGACGCGTTTCCCGCATTCTCGCCTTCCGCGGCATCGAGCGATCGCCGATCGAGGAAGCTGTCGCGGGCGACATCGTCGCCATCGCCGGCCTCGAGAAGTTCAACGTCGCCGACACCCTTTCCAGCCCCGAGGAAGTCGAGCCGCTGCACGCCCAGCCGATCGATCCGCCGACCCTGTCGATGACCTTCTCGGTCAACGACAGCCCGCTGGCGGGCACCGAGGGCGACAAGGTGACGAGCCGCGTGATTCGCGACCGCCTCTTCAAGGAGGCGGAGGGCAACGTCGCGCTGCGCGTCGACGCTGCTCCCAATTCCGACGCCTATGTCGTCTCCGGCCGCGGCGAATTGCAGCTCGCGATCCTGATCGAGACGATGCGCCGCGAAGGCTTCGAACTCGGCGTCTCGCGCCCCAAGGTGCTGTTCAAGCGCGACGAGAGCGGCGAAATGCTCGAACCAATCGAGGAAGTCGTGATCGACGTCGACGAGGAGCACTCCGGCGTCGTCGTACAGAAGATGTCGGAGCGCAAGGGCGAGATGGTCGAGATGCGCCCCTCGGGCGGCGGCCGCCTGCGCCTGGTCTTCCTCGCGCCGACGCGCGGCCTGATCGGCTATCTCGGCGAACTTCTCACCGACACGCGCGGCACCGCGATCATGAACCGCCTGTTCCATAACTGGGGCCAATGGAAGGGCGAGATCGCCGGGCGGCGCAACGGCGTTTTGATCTCCAACGAAGCCGGCGAGTCGGTCGCCTATGCGATGTGGAACCTCGAAGACCGCGGCCCGATGATGATCGAGCCGGGCTGGAAGGTCTACCAGGGCATGATCGTCGGCCAGCACACGCGCGACAACGATCTCGAAGTCAACGTGCTGAAGGGCAAGAAGCTCACCAACATCCGCACGCACTCCAAGGACGAAGCGGTGCGCCTGACGCCGCCGATCCGCATGACGCTGGAAAAGGCGCTGGCTTATATCCAGGACGACGAGTTGGTCGAAGTGACGCCGAAGTCGATCCGCCTGCGCAAGGCGCTCCTCGATCCCAACGACCGCAAACGGGCGGAGCGCTCCTCGAAGGCGACCGAAGGGGCGGCGTAAGCGAGAGACTGTCGTCCGGATTGAAATATGTCGGCAGAGTTTCAGCGCCTTTGGGCTTCTTTGAAGGCGCTGAAACTGAGTGTGCTCGCGGATTCATAGCGAAGTGTGTCCGCATTCTTACGAGGGGAGGCCTTCACTCGGCCTTGTCGCCCGGAATGGTTATCGATTGCGAGTCGAAGAGTCCTTTGAACGTGTCGACCGTAGCGGCGGCCTTCGTCATCCTGTGAAGAGATTGTTCGTCAGCATACGTAGACAGCGTCTCAACCGCGCTATTCGGCAAAGGGACGTCTCGCATTCTTAGAATGGAGACGATCTTTTCAATGAGCGCCGTTTTGCGCTCTTCTTCAGTGTGCTTCGGCTTGGTTTTTGAGACGACCGGCTTCTTGATGTAATCCTTGGCTGCCTCGACAAAACGTTCAACGTCCTCAATGTCCTCTTTCAGTTTCGTCGCCTCGGGAGGCTTGGAGATGTGCCCGCTCGCGGCCGGATAGCGATATTTGGTCGAGGACGACGAGAGGTAATCGAGTTCGCGGATTTGTTGTTTGAGCGGATGGCCCGGGGGAAGCAGAGCGCTGATCTGGCTCAGACTGTGCGTCGTCCCAACCGCAATCTCTTCAAATTCGCATACCGCGCGCGCAGCCTTTTCAGCGGCTTGCGAAAGCTGATACGCCGCTTGTCGAGGCAGACTTGACGCCAGCAGGGTCTTCGCCGCGCTCAGTTCCTCGTCCGCGAGGGAGAGGAAGGAATTGACCCGATCGTCCGCCATAGACTTTGATCCCGCTTCGGGCGATGCCGGCAAACATGCTCGTGGGATGATCCAATTCCCTGATGAAATCATCAAGCCTGATCGGGATTACGTCGCAGCCCACATCAAGATCACGGATCGGCGCGTAGGCACGATCATAGTCGCGTCCGGCTTCGCCATCCTCCACCTTTGTGACCACGAGAAGATCGAAGTCACTCTCGGGACGATTTTGCCTGGCCGCGCGTGAGCCGAACAGCCAGATAGACACAGGATTCAACGCCGTCGCCAAGCGCTCGACGACGCCGCGAAGCGCGTCGTCCTCACTTGCGAAGCGTCCGATGTTGGCGCGGGGTCGACGGCTCGTCATCGATTGCCTACTCAAAGCTGTTGAAATCGTAGCAGTTGTTTCGCCCGCATCCAACCGCTGAATCGCGACTTCATGTGTCACCGAGGACACTGGCGGTTCGCACTCCGAGCCGCCAGTGTCTCCCTCGTCAATACTCCTGCCTCGTCGGGCGGAACAGGATCTCGTTGACGTCGACGTCCTCCGGCTGGCTCATGGCGAAGGCCACCATGCTGGCGAAGGAATCGGCGGGGATGGCCCATTTGGCGTAGCGCTCGCGCACGCTCTCGGCGACGTCGGGCTCGGTCACGCTGTCGGGCAGCTCGGACTCGACCGCGCCCGGCGAGATGACGGTGGTGCGGATATTGTAGGGCTTCACCTCCTGCCGCAGGCCTTCGGAGATCACCCGAACGCCGTGCTTGGTGGCGGCATAGACGGCGCCGCCCGGCCCGACCTTGTGGCCCGCCACGGACGAGACGTTGATGATGTGGCCGCTCTTCTGCGCCTTCATATACGGCAGCGCGGCGCCGATGCCGTAGAGAACGCCCTTGAGGTTCACATCGATCATGCGATCCCAATCCTCGACCTTGCAGCGCTCGAGCGGCGAGTGCGGCATCAGGCCGGCGTTGTTGATCATCACGTCGATCCGGCCATAGAGCTTCGCCGCGTGGTCGACCAGCCGCTTGACCGCGTCGAACTTCGTCACGTCGGTCTGAACCGCGGCGCCCTCGCCAAGCGAAAGCTCCTTGGCGAGAGCTTGCAGACGGTCGAGACGGCGCGCCCCGAGCACGAGCTTGGCGCCGTCCCTGGCGAGACGGCGCACGGCGGCCTCGCCGAGGCCGCTGCTTGCGCCGGTGATGACCACCACCTTGTCTTGAATTCCTTCAGTCATTTTTGCCTCGTTCTGGTCAGTGGCCAACCATGCGCTCGAGTTCCTCGGGGTATCGCTCCCCCTCGACCTTGATGCTCGCGGCCGCGCTGTCGATCTCCTTGAGATCGGCGGGCGTCAGTTCGATCGCCGCCGCGGCGATGTTTTCCTCCACACGGCTGAGCTTGGTCGTGCCCGGAATCGGCACGATCCACGGCTTCTGAGCGATGAGCCAGGCGAGCGCGATTTGCGCCGGCGTCGCGCCCTTCTGGGTCGCGATCCGCTGCAAGAGATCAACGAGCGCCTGGTTGGCCTTGCGGGCCTCGGGCGTGAAGCGCGGCAGCTTGCTGCGGAAGTCGGCGCTGTCGAAGGTCGTCGAATCGTCCATCTTGCCGGTCAGGAAGCCCCGGCCGAGCGGGCTATAGGGGACGAGGCCGATGCCGAGTTCCTCCAGAATGGGCATCACCTCCGTCTCGGGGCGCCGCCACCATAGCGAATATTCGTTCTGCAGCGCGGCGACCGGCTGGACGGCGTGGGCGCGGCGGATCGTCTGCACGCCGGCCTCCGACAGGCCGAAGTGCTTCACCTTGCCTTGCCGGATGAGATCCTTGACCGTGCCGGCGACGTCTTCGATCGGCACATTCGGATCGACGCGATGCTGATAGAAGAGATCGATGACGTCGGTTCTCAGCCGCTTGAGCGAGGCCTCCGCCACGGCTTTGATGTGCTCCGGCCGGCTGTCGACGCCGCCCCTGACCTGCGACCCGATCTCGAAGCCGAATTTGGTGGCGATCATCACGTCGCGACGCAGCGGCTGAAGCGCCTCGCCGACCAGTTCCTCGTTGGTGAACGGGCCGTAGACCTCCGCCGTGTCGAAAAAGGTGACGCCGCGTTCGACCGCCGCGCGCAAGACCTTGATCATTTCGCTGCGGTCCGGCGGCGTTCCATAGGCGTGGCTCATGCCCATGCAGCCGAGACCGATGGCCGACACCTCGAGGCCGGTTTTGCCAAGTTTGCGTTTCTGCATTTCTGTCTCCGATTCTTGCAGTCAGCCCTGATATTGCCCGTCGCTGACCTTCTCCAGCCAGTCGACGTCCTTGTCATCGAGCGCCTCGACGATCGCGATGTGGCTCATTGCGGTCGTCGGCGCGGCGCCGTGCCAGGTTTTTCGCCCGGCGGGAACCAGACAATGTCTCCCGCGCGGATTTCCTCGATGGGGCCGCCCTCACGCTGGGCCCGACCAACACCCGCGGTGACGATCAGCGTCTGACCGAGCGGGTGCGTTCGCTCGCCGAAACGGCGTGTCGATACGCACGGAGCCGGTAAAATATTCGGCCGGCGCTCTCGCCGAGGGCTGCGAGCCGCTTCGCTTGATCTCCATCGCCTATCTCCTTGATGCGGCGTTGGCTGTTTAAGCCCTGTAGCGCTCGATATTAAACGACGCGATTGGCACAAACTCGTGAGGGGAACTCATGAAAGCCGCGCCGCTCATCCTCAGCCCTGGTATTGCTCGTCGCTGACCTTCTCCAGCCAGTCGACGACCTTACCCTCGAGCGCCTCCTGGATCGCGATATGGGTCATCGCGGTCGTCGGCGCGGCGCCGTGCCAATGTTTCTCGCCCGGCGGGAACCAGACGATGTCGCCGGGCCGGATTTCCTCCACCGGCCCGCCCTCGCGCTGGGCGCGACCGACCCCAGCGGTGACGATCAGCGTCTGACCGAGCGGATGGGTATGCCAGGCGGTGCGGGCGCCCGGCTCGAACGTCACCACGGCGCCGCTCACGCGCGCGGGTTCGCTGCCTCGAAACGGCGTGTCGAGACGTACGGCGCCGGTGAAATATTCGGCGGATCCTTTCGTCGAGGGCTGCGAGCCATTCCGTTTGATCTCCATCGCCGGTCTCCTTGAAGTCGTCGGGCGGGCTCGCCCACGGCAGTGGCGACTATGTAGAGGACGACGGCGCTTGCTTTAAGATGACAAGATCGGCATAAACTCATGAGGAGAACTCATCAATGCCGCGCGAGACGTTCGGCGACCTGCTCGCCTTCATCGCCGTCGCCAAGGAACGCAGTTTCACCAGGGCGGCCGCACGGCTCGGCGTCTCGCAATCCGCGCTGAGCCATACGATCCGCGAGCTCGAAGAGAGACTCGGGCTCCGGCTGCTCACGCGCACCACCCGCAGCGTCGCGGCGACCGAAGCCGGAGAGCGCCTGCTTCTCGCCATCGGACCGCGGTTCGAAGAGATCGAGGCCGAAATCGCTGCGCTCGGCGACCTTCGCGACAAGCCCGCCGGCACGATCCGCATCACGGCCGGCGAGCACGCGGCCAATGCGGTTCTCTGGCCGGCGCTGCGAAAGCTCCTGCCCGACTACCCCGACATCAACATCGAGATCGTCGTCGACAATGGCATGACCGACATCGTCGCCGAGCGATGCGACGCGGGCGTGCGCATCGGCGAGCAGGTGGCCAAGGACATGATCGCGGTGCCGATCGGGCCTGCGATGCGCATGGCCGTCGTCGCGGCTCCGCAATATTTCGTCGACCGGCCGAAGCCGCTTGCCCCGCCCGACCTCACAGACCACCGCTGCATCAACCTCCGCCTGCCGACCTACGGCGGTCTCTACGCATGGGAATTCGAGAAGGAGGGGCGCGCGCTGAGAGTGCGCGTCGAAGGGCGCTTCGTCTTCAACACCGGCGCCCTGCGGCTGGACGCGGCCGTGGCTGGGATGGGGCTGGCCTACATGCCCGAGGACATGGCGCAGCCGTATCTTGCGGCAGGTCGCCTCGTGCGCGTGCTCGAAGACTGGTGCGCGCCGTTCCCAGGCTATCACCTCTACTATCCGAGCCGCCGCCAATCCTCGGCAGCCTTCGGCGTCCTCATCGAGGCGCTGCGCTACAGGGGCTGAAACGGAGGGGTGGGCTCAGAGCATTTTGGCTGCTTGAATAGCCCTCACCCCAACCCTCTCCCGCAAGCGGGAGAGGGGCGCGCCTCTCCCGCTTGCGAGAGCGGACGAAGGCTGCGCATTCGCCTTGGGAAGGTGGCGCGAAGCGCCGCATGAGGGCCTCCGGTCCCTAGCGCCCTACCCCCGGAATCGCTGGCGGTAGTCGCTCGGCCCCGTTCCAATCCGCCTCAAAAAGGCGCGCCGCATCGTGTCCGGGCTTGCGAAGCCGCAGCGCGAGGCGACGCGCTGCAGCGGCGTGTCGGAATCCTCCAGCAACCGCCTCGCGGCGTCGACGCGCGCCATCTCGACGAAGTCCGCCGGCGTTATGCCGGTCTCGCTCTGAAAGACGCGGGTGAAATTCCTGACGCTCATCGCGGCGCGCGCCGCCAGCGTGCGCAGCGCGAGATCGAGCGAGAGATGGTCGAGGATCCAATTTTGCACAGCTTGGATGCGGTCCTCGCTGGCGATCTGCGCCGCCAGATGGGCGCTGAACTGCGACTGTCCACCCGGGCGCTTGAGAAACACCACCAGCCGGCGCGCCACCAGAAGGGCGAGTTCGCGGCCGTGGTCGTCCTCGATCAGCTTGAGCGCAAGGTCGATGCCGGCCGTGACCCCGGCCGACGTGTAGAGCCGTCCATCCTCGACGTAGATCTGATCGGGGACGATTTTGGCCGCCGGAAAGCGTTCGGCGAGTTCGGCCGCATGCTGCCAATGAGTCGTAGCTTGCAATCCATCGAGCAAGCCCGCCGCGCCGAGGAAGAAGGCGCCGGTGCAGACGGAGCCGTAGCGCCGCGTCTGCGGCGTGCGACGCCTGAGCCAGGCGTGGAAGTCCGCGCTCGAATACGCCTGCGCGTAGTCGGGCGTTCCCGCGACCAGAAGCGTATCGATCGGCTGGTCCGCATCGGCGATCGACCCGTCCGCGACGAGCGACATCCCGCCCGCCCGAACCTCGCGGCCGGCGCCCGTCGACAACAAGCGCACGTCGTAGGACGGGCCGCTCGATTGCCGGTTCGCTTCGAGGAAGGCGTCGAGCGGCCCGGAGACGTCGAGCGACTGCGCATTCGGCGGCACCACGATGACGACGGATTTGGCCGGCGCGCTCATCTCAGTTTCCCTCTCGGTCCGCCGCCCCCTTTCGCGGCCCGAACTGCCGCGCCTTTGGCCGGATCTGCCGGATGTCGATCATTGCGGCCACAATAGCACAGCCGTACCCTATCGCCAGTCCTAGACATGGACAGGAGAGATAAATGTACCAGCTTTACTATGCTCCAGCCAACGCCAATGCAGCGCCGCACATGCTGCTTCAGGAACTCGGCGTACAATACGAACTTAAGCTCGTCGACCGGGCTTCTACCGCGCAAAAGTCAGCGGAATACTTGAAGATCAACCCGAACGGCCGCATTCCCACGCTGGTCGACGGCGACAACGTCGTCTTCGAATCGGCCGCAATCGCTCTCCATCTTGTCGATCGGCATCCGCAAGCCGGACTTGCTCCGGCGGTAGGCACCCCCGAGCGCGCCAAGCTGTATCAGTGGCTCATCTTCCTCACGAACTCGCTTCAGGAGGAACTGATGGTCTGGCAGTACCCGGAGCGTTTGGCGGGCGGCGACGCCGCGGCGAAAGAGGTCGTCAAGCGGGGGGCGGAAGCCCGCGCCAGCAACTTCCTCGACGTGATCGAAGCCCACCTCAAGGCGAACGGCCCCTTGTTTCTCGGCGACAAGCTCAGCGCAGCCGATTTCTATCTCGTGATGCTCGCCCGCTGGGCGCGCCCGATGAGCAAGCCACCGCGTTCGCGTCCCCATGTCGCGCGCCTGCTCGACATGATGACCGGCCTCCCCTCGGTCCGTCGCGCCTACGAGCGCGAAGGCATCGTCGACGAGATTTGCTGAAACCAACACCGGGATAGGTTCGGGGAATTGCGCTTCCCCGACCACCACTCAGAAAAGGATGCGTCATGAGCAACCGCAACACGCCCAACAGGATGGATCTTCCCTTCGTCGGACTGACCACCTTCGCCCACCAGCCCGCTTGCCCGGACTGGAATAAGCTCGACGGCGCCGACGTCGCGATCCTCGGCGTGCCGATCGACACCGCGTCGAGCTACCGCGTCGGGACGCGCTTTGGGCCTCGAGCGATCCGCGAGGTGTCGATGTTTCACGGCTTCGGCCCCGAAGGCGTGTTCGATTTCGAGGACGAGGTCACCTACCTCACCGCCGACGAGGTGAAGATCGTCGACGCCGGCGACAGCGACGTCATCTACGCCGACACCAAGCGCAGTCTCGCCAACGCCGAGCAGGCCGTGCGCGCGCTGCTCGACGCCAAGGCGATGCCCTACATCCTCGGCGGCGATCACGCGATCACCATGGCGACGATCGCCGCCTTCTCCAAGGAGAAGCCGATCCACATCGTCCATCTCGACGCGCATTTCGACTTCATCGACGAGCGCAACGGCATCACCTGGGGCCATGGCAGCCCGATGCGGCGCGCCTCCGAAATGGCGCATGTGAAGGGCATCACCACGCTCGGGCCGCACAACATGGCCGCGGTCAGCCGCAAGGACTGGGAAGCGGCCAAGCGCTACGGCTCGCATGTCGTCCCGCTGCGCAAGGTGCGGGCGCAGGGCGCCGCCGCTTCGCTGGCGCATATTCCGGACGGCGAGCGCGTCTATGTCTCGATCGACATCGACAGCTTCGATCCCGGCATCGCGCCGGGCACCGCGACGATCAGCCACGGCGGCTTCTCCTACTATGAGGGCAAGGACATCCTGCGCGAGGTGGCGAAGCGGTTCGAAGTGGTCGGCGCCGACTTCGTCGAGGTGTCGCCGCCCTACGATCCCTCCGGCGTCACGTCCCTGCTCGCGGCGCGCACCAGCATCGATTTCATCGGCTCGATCTTCCACGAACGCGCGAAGAGGCGCCGCTGACCGGCCCGGGGCGGCGATCGCCGCCCCATTTCCCTGCGTGCGGCAAGCGGCGGAATCGACACGATGGCCGGAATGGAGCATATCCGCGCCACCCCCACCTGGATTTGGACCGAACCGTGGATAATCGCTCCCCCCTGCTCTCCCTGCCCAAGGACAAGATCCGCATTCTCCTCCTCGAAGGCGTGAATGACAGCGCCGTCGCGTTGATGAAGGCCGCCGGCTACACGAGCGTCGAGCGCGTGCCCAAAGCACTCGACGGAGCCGCCCTGCTGGAGGCCGTCAAAGGCGTGCACGTGATCGGCATACGCTCGCGCACGCAGATCACCGAGGAGGTTCTCGAAGCCGCCGACCGGCTGATTGCGATCGGCTGTTTCAACGTCGGCACCAATCAGGTCGCGCTCGACGCCGCCGCCCGCATCGGCGTGCCGGTCTTCAACGCGCCGTTCTCCAACACGCGCAGCGTCGCCGAACTCGTGATCGGCGAGATCGTCATGCTGCTCCGCCGGGTCGTACCTCGTTCCGTGGGCGCCCACACCGGCAAATGGGACAAATCGGCGAACAACAGCCACGAGGTGCGCGGCAAGACGCTCGGCATCATCGGCTACGGCAACATCGGCTCGCAGCTCTCCTATCTCGCCGAAGCGATGGGCATGCGGGTGATCTACCACGATCAAACCGACAAGCTGCGCCACGGCAACACCGAGCCGACCGACACCTTGCAGGACCTTTTGGCGCAAAGCGACGTCGTCAGCCTGCACGTGCCCGAGACGCCGGCGACGCACGGCATGATCGGCGCCGCCGAAATCGCGACGATGAAGCCCGGCGCCTATCTGATCAACAACAGCCGCGGCACGGTGGTCGACCTCGAAGCCCTCGCCGTCGCCTTGCGGGAGGGCCGGCTGCGCGGCGCGGCGATCGACGTTTTCCCGGTCGAGCCCGGCTCGAACGCGGAACGGTTCAACTCCCCGTTGCAGGGTCTGGACAACGTGATCCTGACGCCGCACGTCGGCGGTTCGACCGAGGAGGCGCAGGAGCGCATCGGCGTCGAAGTCGCGCGCAAGCTCATCGACTACAGCGATGTCGGTTCGACGATGGGGGCGGTCAATTTCCCGCAGGTGCAACTGCCGACCCGCGCGCTCGGGACCCGTTTCATCCAGGTCCAGCGGAACATGCCGGGCATGCTGGTCAGGCTGAACGAAGTGCTCGCGCGCCATTCGATCAACATCGCCGCGCAGTACTACGAGACCCACAACGACATCGGCTATGTGGTGCTGGACGCGGACGCTTCGCCCGCCGACAGCCAGCGTGTCCTGGCCGACATCCGCGCGTTGGAAGGCACCCTGCGCGCGCGCCTGCTGTACGAAAATCGCGGCTGAGGAACGCTTGTGGATCGACGATCCCTGTGAAGGCCGAACCGGCCCCGCCGCAGCGAACAGCGTGGACGAAAGTCGCGCTGCTCTGGCTATGCGGGGTCGGCGCGGGGTTGCAGTTTGCGAAAGCCTCGGTCGCCTTCGATAGGCTGGCGGCCCATTACGACGCCTCGCCGACGCTCGCCGGCTGGCTGCTCTCGGCGACCGGCGTCGCCGGAATCGTCTTCGGCGCAGCGGCCGGCCTGCTCGTCGGGCGAATCGGATTTCGCGTCAGCCTGATCGGCGGACTGCTCTGCGCCACGGCGATCTCGCTCTTTCAGGCCACCCTGCCGCCGGCCGCCCTCTTTCTTGTCAGCCGCCTCGTCGAAGGCGGCGCGCATCTCGCGATCATCGTCGCGGCGCCGAGCTGCCTTTCCTTCTATGTCGCGCCGCGACAACGCACGATCGTCCTCAGCCTGTGGGGCACGTACTTCAGCGCAGGCTTCCTCGTCGCCGGATTCTTGGGACCGGCGATCCTCGACGCCGCTGGGCTCCGCATGCTGTTCGCCGTCCATGCCGCTTGCACGATCGCGCTCGCGGCGGCGGCCTTCGTGTTCCTCCGGCCGCCGGCGGCCGCCCATCCCACGGAGCGCGCGGCGCCGCTCAGCTCGATGTTTCGCCAGCACGTCCAGATCTACGCCACCGCGCGCACGGCGCTGCCGGCGATCTGCTTCCTTTGCTACACCGTGATGTATCTTGCGTTGCAGACGATGACCGCCGATCTGGCGCCGCCTGACGCACGCCGCTGGCTGTTCGCCCTCATGCCGCTCGTCAGCGGCGTCACGACGCTCTCGGCGGGCGCCATTGCGCAGAACTGGCTGTCGCCTTTCCGCGTCGCGCTCGGCGCCTTCGCGGCGACCGGCGCGGCGACGATCCTGCTGCAAGCGGCGGTTCACGCCGAGTTCGCAATCGTGCCGGCGGCGCTGTTGCGCATGGCGTTCCTCAGCATGTTGCCGGGCGCGATCTATCCGATGATCCCCATGCTGTGCCAGGAATCGTCGCTGCAGGCGCGCGGCTATGGCGCGATCGCCCAGCTCGGCAATGTCGGCAGCGCGCTCGGGCCGCCGCTGTTCGCCGCAAGCGTCGCGGCGCTCGGCCCGGTCGGCCTGATGACGCCGGCGCTTCTTTTCTCGGCCTGCGGATTCGCGCTGACCTGGCTCGCCGCGCGAATATTTGAACCCCGACGGGCGGCGCTGGGCTGATCCGAGACGGCCGAGGTCTTGCGCGCCGGCACTGGACGGCGCCATGATCCAACTGGGTGGGCTGACGCTTGCGCCTTATGAAAGGGCGATCTATGTCCGCGCCACCGCCCGATCTCGACCGTCCCTACAGCAACGGCGAGCTTCTCGTCGACGGATTCATCCATGTGGCCGCGTTGATCGCCGGCCTCATCGGCTTTTCGCTGTTCTTCGCCAAGACCTCGCTGCACGGCGGCTTCAGCGAACGCTTTGCGATGATCGTCTACGCCGCCGCCTTCTTCGTGCTGTTCAGCTTCTCATTCGCCTACAACATGGCCCCGGCGTCGAGGATGCGGATGAAGCGGATTTTGGGGCGGTGCGATCGTTCCGCGATCTACCTGATGATCGCCGGGACCTACACCGCCCTGCTTTCGCAGGTCCACGGCAGCTTTTGGATCGCCGGGCTGGTCGGCTTCGTGTGGAGCGGCGCGATCGGCGGAGCCGCGCTCAACATCTTCGCTCCCGAGCGCATCGAGCGCGTCGCCGTCGCGCTCTATCTCGCGCTCGGCTGGTCGGCGATCGTCGTCATCAAGCCGCTCGTCGCCGACCTGCCGCCGAATGCGCTTGCGCTGGTCGTCGCCGGAGGCCTCCTCTATTCCGGCGGCGTCCCGTTTTACCTCTGGCGCAATCTAAAATTTCAGAACGCGATCTGGCACGGCTTCGTCGCGATCGCCGCCGCCTGCCATTTTGCGGGCATTTTCACAGCGGTGACCCAGATCGGCTGACCGCGACCGGCCTCAAAAATGCTGCAAGGCGGTCCTACCTTGGATGCAACGGCTGGAGGGTGCACTCAACGGAGGATCCGGATATGTGCGACTATTCCCTCGAGATGTACGGATCGCGCCCCGCCCGTGAGGGCGAGCTCTACGCAACGACGAGATTCCCGAGCGGCTCCATCGGCTTCACCGCCGCGGGCGACGCGAAGACCGTCGTATGCCTGGAGTGCGAAACGCCAATCGTCCTGACGGAAATTCCGTCCGATCTGCAGACGCGCTTCGGCGTCGGCCAGCGCGCGCGGGCGACCTTCGCTCAGACCGATCGCGGCGCCTATCGCGATGGCCTGCGCTTGGCGAACGGCCGCTTCGTGTCGCTGCAAGAACTGCGGCCGGGGATCCGCGCTTACATTCCCTCGCTTGCCGAGTTGCGTGCGCAGGCGCTTGAGGCGACAGCAGCCGCCGCCGAAACTGTTTCGTGAGCGGCGACCGAAGGACTTGAAGCGATTGGAGCGGGCGGCGATCGATCTCGCGCGATGAGGTCAAGCGAGGTCGATGTCGTCCGCCTCTTTGACGCCGCAGTCGCGTGTTGGCATGATGGCGCGCGAAACGAAGACTTCGAAAGCGACCTTCATGCGACTGCTTCTCGCCGCCCTGCTGGCGGGCGCTAGTGCCTCTCCTGCATTGGCGGCTGATCTTCCGACCCTCCCCTCTCTTGCCGCCGATCCACAGACCCAGGCGCCGAACTGGAGCGGCTTCTATGTCGGCGCCGGCGTCGAGGCCGCATTCGCCAAAGGCGCAAAGAGCGCGTTCGGCGGCGACGTCTACGCTGGCTACGATCACGTCTTCGACAACAACGTCGTGCTCGGCGCGCGCTTCTCCACCGGCTTCAGCCCCTGGGTCGTGCCGGGCGGCCGGTTCCAAGGGTTCGATTTCACCGAAACCAGCGTCAAGATGGGCTATGAGATGGGCCGGCTGACGCCCTACGTCACGGCGGGCGTCGCGCTCGCCCGGCCGGCCTTTTCCGGCGGCGGCATCGCCAACATGAGCGATTCGCTCAATGGCGTATTCGGCGGCCCCGGCGACCTCCAGGCCGTAGGAACCGCCGGCGTCGGTTTCGACTACGCCGTCACCAACAACCTGCATGTCGGGGTTGAAGCGACGGTCACCCATGGCCCCGGTGCGTTCGGCCCCTGACCTTTCCAAGCGTTAACGCCATCCGCGGAGCTATGGTGCGGTGCGGTTGCCTTCGCCGGCGCCGCGGGTTACCTCAAAGGTCCGCCTCCAAGACACGGACCCCATGCAGACCTTAAATCGACGGGCGCTGCTCGTGAGCGTAATCGCCGCCTCGGGCGCGCGCCTCATGCCTCCTGCTCTCGCGCAGCAACAGCCGGTGACCGCCCCGACCGCCCCAGCGACCCCCGCCTTTTCCTACGCCGACGTCGTCAGGCGCGCGCACGACCTCGCCGCTGCGCCGTACGACGGCGCGCTGCCGCAACTTCCCGACGGCCTCGGCGCCCTGAACTACGACGACTGGCGAGACATCCGGTTCAAGTCCGATAAGCCGCTGCTCGGCCAGGCCAACTCGAATTTCCGGCTCGAACTGTTTCATCTCGGGCATCTCTACAAGCGCCCGGTCGTCGTCAACGTGCTGCGCGACGGCATTCCGGCGCCGGTCCCCTACGCCGCCAATCTGTTCGACTACGGCCACAACAAGATCCCGAGCGGCTTGCCGATCAACACGGGCTTCGCCGGATTCCGCTTGCGCTTTCCGCTCAACGCGCCGCGCCTGATGGACGAACTGATCGCGTTTCTCGGCACGAGCTACTACCGCTTTCTCGGCCGCGGCCAGCGCTATGGCCTCTCCGCGCGCGGCCTCGGCATCGGCTCGGGCGCCCATGTCAACGAGGAGTTTCCCTTTTTCCGCGAGTTCTGGATCGAGACGCCGGATCCGGCGGCGGACCGGATCACCATTCACGGGCTGCTCGACGGCGAATCGGCCACCGGGGCTTTCCGCTTCGAGGTCGCTCCTTCGGTCGAGACGAGCGTCGACGTCACCGCGACCCTGTTCGCGCGGCGCACTGTCGCCAATCTCGACATGGCCCCGCTGTCGTCCATGTTCATGCGAGGCAAGAACGACCACCGCATCGACGACGACTTTCGCTCCGAGTTGCACGATTCGGACGGCATGCTGATTCACACCGGCGCCGGCGAGTGGATCTGGCGCCCGCTCAGCAATCCGGTCGAGCCGGTGATTTCCAGCTTCATGGACAACAACGTGCGCGGCTTCGGCCTCGTCCAGCGGGACCGCACGTTCGACCACTACCAGGACCTCGATCTCGCCTACGAACTGCGGCCGACCTACTGGATCGAACCCCGCGAGGGCTGGGGCGAAGGCGCCGTGCAGCTTGTGGAGTTGCCGACCGACAACGAGAGCAACGACAACATCGTCGCCGCCTGGACCCCTAGGGAAGCTTTCGAGGCTGGCCGTTCGATGACCTACGGCTATCGCATCACCGCGGTGACGGATGATTCGCGCCTGACCCCCGGCGCGCGCGCCGTCAACACGTTCCACACGCAGGCGCGCGCCCTCGGCGCCATGGAAGCGCCGCCGCCCGGCGCGACGCGCTTCCTGATCGACTTCACCGGCGGCGATCTCAGCTACTACCTGATCGACCCGAGCCTCGTCGAAGTGGTGGCGACGACCTCGGCGGGCAGCGTGCTGCGCACCTTCCTCACGCCGAACCCTCACATCTCAGGGTTTCGCGCCGGCCTCGACATTGCGGTCAGCCCCGGCCAGAGCTGCGACGTGCGCGTCTTCCTGCGCGCCAACAACAAGGCGCTGACGGAGACCTGGACCTTCCCCTGGCGAGCGTGACTGCGCGTCGTGGCGTCGGCGAGGCAAGCCCCGCCGCGAGTTGATGTTCGGCGCCGCTCACCCGGCCGCCGTCAGCCGCATCATCGGCAGGATCTCGTATTGAAACCCACGTCCGGAAAGGATCGCGGGATCTCCTTCGCGCAGGCCCTCGACCTCCGCCTCGCTCGAGACGCGAAGGACGCCGACGCCCCAGGGGCCCTTCGGATCTAACACCGGCCCGAACATGACCGCGATTCCGCGCTGGAGAAGTCCGGTCCAGTAGGCCGCATGATTCTGCATGACCTCCGCTTCCTCCGCGCTCATGTCCTGCACGAAGGACGCGCGAGGCGGCAGGAGCCGACACAAAAAGAAGCGAGGATCTGAAGGGGCGCAGTGGCGGGCGAGCCAGCCAAGGACCATTTCCCATCCCTCTCCATGGCCGCGGCAGGAGTCCGGACGGCCCGCGAAGCCCTTGTGCCAAAGCGTCAATCTTGTGCCGCCGTCAATCGGATCCAGCAGAAAGGTGATCGTGGTGACATTGCCGCCGTCCCACTCCGCCTTCCACGTCTGCACGAGCTTTCGCCCCGGCGTGACGTCGATGAACTCGCCTTCCACGCTGAACGGGGCGCCGTCCGCGCCCACGCCGCTGGCGCGCCACCGACCGCCCGGCCGCACGTCGCCGATCCACTCGGTCGTGCGATAGGCCTCGGACGACCCCCACCAGCGCGTAATTTCGTCTCCGGTAGTCAACGCGTCGAAGACCGCCTCGGCCGGCGCCGCGATCTCCACCGTCGCGAGAATCGTCCCTTCCGTGAGGTCGGCGACCGCGCGGGCTTTGTTGGAAATGATGCTCATCGTTCCTCCAGATGTCGTTTTAGGTTTGTGAGGCTGATTTGCCAGAAGGCTCGGTAGCCTTCGATCCATCCGACCACTTGCTGCAGCGGCGCCGGTTGGAGCTGGTAGAGCCGCTCCCGGCCTGAGCGCTGTTCCGTCACCAGCCGCGCCTGACGCAGCACACGCAGATGCTTCGATATTGCGGGGCGGCTTTGAGCGAACTCATCAGACAGCGCATTCACCGCGATTGGGCCGGCGCGCAGCCGATCGAGGATGGCCCGGCGAGTCGGGTCGGCGATGGCGCGATAGACGTCGGAATCCGCGCGGGCGCGATGCATTTGAATACCGTATGGTTACGGGTTAGATGTCGGTTTGGCGCCGCCTTTCGCTGTTCAGGGCAAAATGCGTAACCACTCGGCTACCGATATAGCGCACGACTGGCGATTGTCAAAGCAAATTGGCGGAGGGCGAAAGCGGCTTGCCGCTGCGCGTGTGGCCGATTGTTAGACTGAGTTGCTTTTGGTAGAAGCGGCTTCTCCCTCTCCCCTGGCCGCGTTCACGGGATCATCCAGGCGCCCCCAGTCATGCCCGCGAAAAGCGCGCATCGAGGCGTCAAAGGAGAAGGGCTGCGGCGGTTGTCTAGCCCCCCGCTTTTCGCGGGCGTGACAGCTGCGCCGCGTCAGCCAAATTGCAAAACGCTCCCTAGGGAAGCACTCTCCAGCGCGCCCCACATCCGCGCATTACAGTCTACGCGCGCCAATAGCTGCGTGTCGCTATCCCCGCAGCGCCTGGTCGATGTCGCGCCACAGATCCTCGACGTCCTCGACGCCGGCGGACAGGCGCAACAAGTCGGGCGGGCACGGCGAGCCGGCGCCTTCGATCGAAGCGCGGTGCTCGAGCAGCAATTCGACGCCGCCGAGCGAGGTGGCGCGCTTCCAGAGCTTCACCCGCGCCGCCGTCGCGACCGCAGCCGCTTCGCCGTTGCGCACGCGGATCGACAACATGCCGCCGAAACCGCCCGCCATCTGGCGCCTGGCGACCTCATGGCCGGGATGGCTGGGAAGGCCGGGATAGAGAACCGCGGCGACGTCCCGGTGATTGGAAAGCCGGAGCGCGAGCTCCATCGCATTGTCGCTGGCGGCGCGCACCCTGAGATCGAGCGTGCGCATTCCGCGAATGAGCAGGAACGCCTCGAAGGGGCCGAGAATGAGCCCGTGGCTCGCGCGGATTTTTCGGATGCGCGCGCTGCGCTCGTCCTCGCGCGCGAAAGCCAGTGCGCCGGCGATCGCGTCGGAATGGCCGTTTAGGTATTTGGTCGCGGAATGCATGACCACATCCGCGCCGAGCGACAGCGGCCGGGTGAAGACCGGCGTCGCGCAGGTCGAAATCGACGGCGAGCGACGCTCCCGCCGCATGGGCGATCTTGGCGGCGCCCGCGATGTCGGTGACGCCCCACAGCGGATTGCTCGGCGTCTCGAGCCAGACGAGCCGGGTGCGCCCGGGGACGACCGCCGCCTTCAGCGCCTCGGGATCCTCCGCGTCGCAGAACGAGACCTCGAGCCCATGAGCCGGCGCCTCGTTGGCGAGCCAATTGCGCAAGGCCCAATACATCACGCGCGGCGCGACGATATGGCCGGGCGCGGCGCCAAGAAAGAGCGCAATCGCCGCCGACATGCCCGAGCCGAACAACAGCGCCGACGGTGCACCTTCGAGCGCGGCGACGATCTGCTCCCCTTCGCGCACCGTCGCATTGTCGGGCCGCCCATAGACGAAGCCGCTGGAATAGGCGTTGTCGGGGTCGCGAATGAAAGTCGTCGCGACGTGCAGCGGCGGGACGACGGCGCGCGTCGCCTCGTCGATCGCGCCCAGCGCCTGCGCGGCCTTGGTGCGCGCGCTCCAGTCGTTCGTTCCGCTCATAGCCCCAACCCCCGCAGCAGGCGCGGGGCTCTTCCGCCAGCCCCAGCCGCCTCGGCCATAAAGAAAGACTTCAGCGGCGGCAGTCGATCGACCGCGCGCAGCCCGACGTCGCGCGCGAAACGCAACGGCGCGAAATTGTTGGAGAACAGCCGATTGAGCGCGTCCATGCCGAGGCTCGACGAGACGACGTCGAACCGCCGGGCGCGCTGATAGGCTTCGAGCGTCGTGCGATCGCCAGGATCGAGCCCCAGGCGCATACGCTCCACAACCGCTTCCGCCAAAGCGGCGACGTCGCGCAGGCCGAGGTTGAGCCCCTGCCCGGCCAAGGGATGAACGGTATGCGCCGCATCGCCGACCAGCGCTAACCGCTCGCCGACAAAGCTGCGCGCAAAGCGAAAGCTCAGCGGAAACGCCTCCGCCCGCGACGCCAGGGAAATCGCGCCGAGCCGCGGCGAGAAACGCCTTTCGAGCTCGCGCAGCAAATCGTCGGCGTCGAGCGCGAGCAAGGTCTTGGCGTCGTCGTGGCGCTCGTTCCAGACGATGCTCGATTGGCGTCCCGGCAAGGGAAGAATAGCGAATGGGCCGGCGGGCAGAAAATATTGTTCGGCCCACCCCGCATGGTCGCGCTCGTGCGCGACGGTCGCAACGATGCCGGACTGGCCCGTGTCCCATCCGGCGGTCTCGATGTCGGCGAGCGAGCGCATCCTCGAGCGCCCACCGTCCGCCGCGACGACGAGCCGGGCGCGCAAAGCGCCGCCGCTCGCCAGCCCGATATCAGCGACGCTGCGGCCCGGTGCGAAGCCGGCGACCGCATCCGCGATCGTCTCGACCCCGAGCGCGGCGGCGGCCTTGGCGAGCGCCGCGACGACGTCGTCGTTGAACGCCATATGGGCCAGCGGTTCGCCCTCGCGCGCCTCAAAACTCAGATGCTCGAGCCGCAGCGCATCGCCGACCGCGCCGTCGGCGATCGTCATGCGGAGGATCGGCTGCGCCACCGGCTCCAACGCCTCCCAGGCGCCAACCCGCTCGAGCAGGCGGCGCGGACCTTCCGCCAGCGCCACCGCACGCAATCGCCCGTCGCCGCGGCCTGGACGCGGATCGACCACGGCAACGGACGCGCCGCGCCCCATCGCCTGTTTGAGCGCGGCGGCGAGCGACAGCCCGGCGGGGCCGGCGCCGACCACGAGAATATCGAAAACGCGCACGTTCGAGCCGGCAGGACGGGACAAAGACCTTGAATTCATGCCGGCATTGTCGGGCGCCGAGCGCCGCCGCGCAAGGATGCCGCGTTTCGCTCAGCCTGTCATGCACGCTCAAACCTGGAGGGCGTGTCCCGATGGCCTTCCGGTCTTATGGCCGACAAAGCGCGTCGCCTGATAGTCGTTCCCGTCGAAGGTTTGCGTCGCGGCCACGCGCTGCTCTTCCATGAAACAGATACCGCGGACTGCTAAAGCGTGTAGCCGCTGCTCTTCTTGCGTGGCGACTTCAACGCGAGTATGTCTCAGTACATCTACGTTAATTTAAGTCCCAGAATTGATATTTGAGTCCTGAAGTCATTTTGCGCGTTCAAAAAACTCATAAGGCGCCGCAAACTTCGCTTAGAAGTTATCACGGTTCAATTTGCGTCAAGGGCGTGTGAATGTGACTCTTCCGTTGCGCCAAGCGGCAAATCGAGGGGACAAGCCCGGCCACAACCTGTCTCATCGCGGCGTTTGACCATCAATTCGTCAAAAGTCTGATTTCCGATGTCTTGGGGAAGCGAATCGCTTGCGGCAAGCCGCCGCATCCCAGGGGAGATCTTCATCGTGGCGCAATGCGCGAGAGCAACGGGGTGAGAACGATGGTCGAACACGCCTCCCCGTCAGCGGGGCCGCCCGTCCATGCCGACGAAGACGGCCAGGCGGAGATTTTCGCTTTCCTGGCCGATCCTAGCGCTTATGGCGTCCCCGGCCCCGTCAAGCGGATCGACACCCAAAACGCCGTGGTGTTCCTCGCCGGGGACGACGTCTACAAGGTCCGGCGCGCGGTCCGGCTGCCCTTCCTCGACTTCTCGACCCTGGAGAAGCGCCGCGCGGCATGCGAGGCGGAGATCGCGGTCAATCGCGACAACGCGCCACAGATCTATCTCGACGTCGCGCCGATCACCCGCGGGGACGACGCGCTCGCCATCGGCGGCGCGGGCGTGGTGGTGGAATGGGCGACCCACATGCGGCGCTTCGACGAGAATGCGACGCTCGACAAGATCGCGGAACGGGGCGAACTGACCCCCGACATCGTGCGCAAGCTCGCGCGCGCCGTACGCCTGTCGCACGAGCGGGCGCCGAGCCGCGACGGCGAGCGGGCGACCCAGGCGCTGGCGACCTATCTCGACCAGAACGACGCAGTCTTCACCGCGCGCAGCGACCTCTTCGCCGCGGACGCCGCCGAACGCCTGAGTCACAAGTCGCACGCCGCGCTCGATGAGCTGCGCCCGCTCCTGCTCGTGCGCGGCGAACACGGCTACGTGCGCCGATGTCACGGCGACTTGCATTTGCGTAACATCGCGCTGATCGAAACGGAGCCGGTTCTGTTCGACGCGATCGAATTCGATCCCGACATTGCAACCGGCGACATGCTCTACGATCTCGCCTTCGGCCTGATGGATCTCTGGGAGCGCGACCTGCACCCGGCCGCCAATCTCCTTCTCTCGAGCTATCTGACGCTGAGCGACGAAGCGCAGTTCGCCGGGTTGGCGGCGATGCCGCTCTTCATGAGCCTCCGCGCGGCGATCCGCGCCAAGGTCGAAGCGGCGAACATCGAGCATCTGAACGGCGCCGAGCAGTCGCGCGAGCGCGAGGCCGCGCAGCGCTATTTCCTCTTCGCCGAGCGCTTTCTCGAGCCGTCGCCGCCGCGCCTGATCGCCGTCGGCGGCCTCTCGGGAACCGGCAAGAGTACGCTCGCCGCCGCGCTCGCGCCCGAGATCGGCCGCGCGCCGGGCGCCGTCCTGTTGCGCAGCGACGTCGAGCGCAAGCATCTCTTCGCGGTCGAAGAGACGATGCGGCTTCCCGACGAAGCCTACGGCGAATGGGCCTCGCGCGAGACCTACGCCCGCCTTGCGCGCAAGGCGGCGCTCGCGTTGCAGTCCGGCCAGAGCGTCGTGATCGACGCCGTCCACGCGCAGCCGCGCGAGCGCGAAGCGGCGGCCCACCTCGCGGCGGAACTCGGCGTCCGCTTCGCCGGTCTCTGGCTGGAAGCGCCGCTCGCTCTGCGCCTCAAGCGGGTGCGCATGAGAGCGGCCGACGCTTCGGACGCCAACGCGCGAATCGTCGCCACGCAGACAGCCGCGCCGCTCGACGAGGAAGGCTGGAGCGCCCTCGACGCCACCGGCGATCTCACTGCAGTGATCGAGAAGGCGCGCGGACGATTGCAGCCATAGCGTTCACGCGGGTCAGCAAGCCTATGTACAGCTCGCCGCGTTCGCGCCTGCGACTATTGGTCGCTCGCCCGCTTGAAGAGTGCTCGATGCGGCGAACATTCGCAAGTCTCGCGTCGCTCTTTGCCCTGAACCGACAACGGGGGTTTGTTGGCGAGACGGGCCGTTTCTGCTATACGCTCGCGCAACACATAAGCGCTCTCGCGGCGCCGACTGGAGTGACTGAATGGCCTATTGTGACTACGCCGCGCTGGAGCGCACGCCCCTCGAGCGCGATCCGTTCAATTACATCGTCGTTCCCGATTTCCTCAACAGCGACCTTTTTCCCTCGCTTCTCGCCGATTACCCCAAGGTCCCCGGCCCGGGCTCGCATCCTCCGGCGGAACTCTCCATTCGCGGACATTTCCGCAAGTTGATCGACGAATTGCAGGGCCCCGAATTCCAGGCGGCGATCGAGCGCAAGTTCGAGATCGACCTCACCGGCCGCCCGACGATGTATACCGTGCGCGGCTACGTGCGCGAGAAGGACGGCTCGATCCACACCGATTCGACCACCAAGATCATCACCGTCCTGCTTTACATGAACGAGCGCTGGCAGGAAGACGCTGGGCGGCTGCGGCTGCTGCGCGGTCCCGACAATCTCGACGACTATGTGGCCGAGGTGCCCCCTTATGGCGGCACTTTGCTGGCGTTTCGCCGCGCCGACAATTCCTGGCACGGCCACAAGCCGATCTCCGGCCAGCGGCGCGCCATCCAATTGAACTGGGTCACGTCGCAGGAAGTCGTCGACAGCGAGCAGCGGCGCCATCAGTTCTCGACAAGACTGAAAAAGTTCAAGAACATGTTCATCCCAAGCTCCGCGGCGTAGACTCAACGAAGGGCCGCCGCGGCGACAATTGGGGAGGGGGCCTTTGGCGTCGCGCCAAGTCGCGACGGCCAAGGGGTAACGAGAAGGGGAGAGGCCATGACGAACAAGACACTGAGGATCGCCGCCGCGGCGATCCTGCTCGCTGGAGCATTCGGGCTGAGCGGCACCGGCGCGGCCAATGCGGAAAGCGTCATGAAACAGTGCGGCGCCGATTGGAAGGCGGCGAAGGCCGCCGGAACCACTAACGGCCAGACCTGGTCGGAATTTTTGAAAACGTGCCGGGCGCAGAAGGAAGCTGGCGCTGCCGGCTCCACCGCGCCGGCCGCCGCCCCTGCTGCGGCGCCTGCCGCCGCTGCGGCGCCTGCGCCCGCCGCGGCCGCAACGCCGGCGCCGATGGCCGCCACACCCCAAAAGCCGGCGCCCAAGAAGTCGACCGCGATGGCGACCGGCGCTGGCCAATTCGCCACCGAGGCCGAGGCGAAGGGGAAATGCCCGACTGACACCATCGTCTGGGTCAACACGAAGTCGCACAAGTACCACTACGCTGGCCATCGCAGCTACGGCGCGACCAAGCAGGGCGCCTACATGTGCGAGGCGGACGCCACCGCCGCGGGCGACGTCGCCGCCAAGGGCGAGAAGCCGAAGCCGTAATTCGCCGCCCAGTCCCTTCTCCCCGTCCGGCACTTTGCGGGGAGAAGGTTGGAATTCCGTTGGATCATCATCGCGAGGAGCGTGAGCTCCGAAGCAATCTATGATTGCGCTTGCATCGTCGGCGCCACGGGATTGCCTCGCTTCTCTCGCAAAGACGGGGACAGTTCCAACGCAAAAAGCGCTAGGCTGAGGGGTCTGGAGGTGAGCCGCGGTCGGGCAAATCCGCGCCTCGCCCCTCGCCCTCTCCGCGCAAGCGGGGAGAGGGAGAAGACGGTCCGAACCTGTAGCCGTTGGCTGCGCGCCCTTGCGTGATCAGCCGCGCGCCGCGCTGGCCGCTGGTGTAGATCCACAGCCAGTTCAGCGCGACGCTCAGCCGGTGGCGCAGGCCGATCAGAAAATAGATGTGCGCGACGCCCCAGGCCCACCAGGCGATCCGGCCGCGCAGCTTGATCCATCCGAAGTCGATGATGGCGGCCCGCTTGCCGATCGTCGCCAGGCTGCCGCTGTTCCGATAGCGAAACGCGCCAGGCGAAGGCCGGTCGGCGAGACGGGCGCGAATGACCGCCGCGACATGCGCGCCTTGCTGCTTGGCCGCCGGCGCGATCCCAGGAACCGGCTTGCCGTCGGGATCGTTGACGCTGGCCGTGTCGCCGATGACGAACACATTGGGATGGCCCGGCGCGCTGAGGTCGGGCTCGACGACGACGCGCCCTGCCCGGTCCTTCGGCGCGCCCAGCCATTCGGCCGCGGGAGACGCTTGCACGCCGGCCGCCCACAGGATGGTCTTGGCGGCGAGCTTGCGCGTGCCGAAAGTGACGCCGTCCGCGTTGCAGTCCGAGACTGCCTGCCCAAGCTCGACCGTGACGCCCAGCCCCTGCAGCGCGCGGTGCGCGTAGTCCGCGAGGTCCTCGGTGAAGCCAGGAAGAACGCGCCTGCCCGCCTCGATGAGGACGACCTGCGCCTTGCGTGTGTCGATGTGGCGAAAATCCTCGGGCAGCGTTTGATGCGCGAGCTCGCCGATCGTTCCCGCGAGTTCGACGCCGGTCGGGCCGCCGCCGATGATGACGAAGGTCATCAGCGCCGCCTGTCGCTGAGGATCGGTTTCGCGCTCGGCGCGCTCGAAGGCCAACAGAATTCGGCGGCGGATCGTCGTGGCGTCCTCGAGCGTCTTGAGGCCGGGCGCGAACCGCTCCCATTGGTCATGGCCGAAATAGGCGTGCCGCGCCCCGGTCGCCAACACGAGCGTGTCGAATTCGACGGCGCCGCCATCCTCCAGCAGAACCGTGCGCGCGGCGTAATCGACGCCGACGACCGTGCCGAGCAAGGTCGTAACGTCCTTGAATTTGTGCACGAGGTGGCGAATGGGCCATGCGATCTCGGACGTCGCGAGGGTGCTCGTCGCAACCTGATACAGCAGCGGCTGAAACAAATGGTGGTTGCGTTGGTCGATGATCGTAACCCGGACCGGCGCGCCCGCCAGGCGCTTGACGAGTTCGAGCCCGCCGAAGCCGGCTCCGACGACTACGACATGATGCAAACGCGACGCTGGCACTTCAACACCTTCCCTCAACGCAGGATCTGACTCAGGAACATTCTGGTTCGCTCGTGCCGGGGATGGTCGAAGAATTCCGCCGGCGCATTGATCTCGACGATCTCGCCTTGGTCCATGAACACGACGCGGTCGGCGATGTTGCGGGCGAAGCCCATCTCGTGGGTGACGACGATCATCGTCATACCGTCCTCCGCCAGCGAGGTCATCGTATCGAGCACTTCCTTGACCATCTCCGGATCGAGCGCCGAGGTCGGCTCGTCGAACAGCATGATCTTCGGGTTCATGCACAAGGCGCGCGCGATCGCCACGCGTTGCTGCTGGCCGCCCGAGAGCTGCCCGGGATATTTATGGGCTTGCTCGGGAATTTTCACCCGCGTCAGCAGCTTCATCGCCAGCGCTTCCGCCTCGCGCTTCGGCGTCTTGCGCACCCAGATCGGCGCCAGCGTGCAGTTCTCCAGGATCGTGAGGTGCGGGAAGAGATTGAACTGCTGAAACACCATGCCGACGTCGCGGCGCACGTCGTCGATCGCCCTGAGATCCGAGGTCAGTTCGACGCCATCCACCCGGATGACGCCGCGCTGGTGCTCCTCGAGCCTGTTCACGCAGCGAATGAGCGTCGATTTGCCCGAGCCCGAGGGACCGCACACGACGATCCGCTCGCCGCGCCCGACCGTGAGATTGACGTTTCGCAGCACATGGAACGAACCGTACCATTTGTGCACGTCGGTGAATTCGATCGCCTTGCCCGCCGCCATCGCACCCCTTTCAGCGCCTGCGCCCGACGGCGAGGCGGCGCTCCATCGCCGAGGAATAGCGCGACATCCCATAGCAGAATACGAAATAGAACAAGCCGGCGAACACATAGCCGGTCTCGAGGATCGTCGGACCGCTCCACGCCGTATCCTTGAAGGCGTTGTCCATCGCCATCAGGAAGTCCGTCATGCCGACGATCGCGACCAACGTCGTATCTTTGAAGAGACCGATGACATTGTTGACGAGGCCCGGAATGACGCGCGTCAACGCCTGCGGCAGCACGATGAGCCGCATCATCTTCCAATAGCCGAAGCCGAGCGCCATCGCGCCCTCGTATTGGCCTCGGTCGAGCGTTTGCAGGCCGCCGCGCACCTCCTCGGCCATATAGGCGGCAGCGAACAGCACCGTGCCGACCAGCGGCGGCACGAACCGGTCCGGCTCCCAGCCCGCCGGCAGGAACAGCGGCAGCATGTTGTTGGCCATGTAGAGCACGGCGATGAACGGCACGCCGCGCACGAATTCGATGAAGACGACGCTCGCCGCCCTGACGACGGGGAGGCTCGACCGGCGCCCCAGCGCCAGTAGGACGCCGAGCGGCAGCGAGAACACGATGCCGACCAGCGCCGTCAGCAGCGAAACGAAGACGCCGCCCCACAGCAGCGTGTCGACCACCGGCAATCCGAGGCTCTCGACGCCGCGCAGCAGCACGAAGCCGAGGACCGGGAAGCCGAGAAAAAACAGGGCCGCCGCGAGGCCCCGGCGCGGCGCGCCGGGCCACAGCAGCCAGGCGATCAGCGCCGCGCCGACGATCTCCACCACGTCGACCCGCCAGCGCTCGGCGACCGGATAGGAGCCATAGCGCAGATAGTCGAACTTCTGGGCGATGAAGGCCCAGCAGGCGCCGTCCTGATGGGCGCGGCAGAGTGCGCCGTCCGGCGCCGACCAGACGGCGCGCGTCGTCGCCCAGGCGAACAGTTGCGGCAGCGTCCAGGCGGCCAGCGCCAGCAACGCCAGCGTGACGGCGCTCGACAACGGCGAGGAAAAGAGATTGGCGCGCGCCCAGGCAATCGCGCCGCGCGACAGCAGCGGCGGCGGCAGCGCCGGCTCGGCGGCCACGCGGACGTAGGCCGGCGCGGCGGGTTGGGAAGCGCTCATGTCATCGCTCCTTCAGCGCGTTGCGCGCGTTGAAGAGATTGAGCGCGAAAGCGACGATGAGCGAAATCGCCAGATAGACCGCCATCGTGATCGCCATCACCTGGATGGCCGCATGCGTCTGATTGAGCACCGTGCCGGCGAAGATGAGGACGAGGTCGGGATAGCCGATAAAGACGGCGAGCGACGAGTTCTTCACGATGTTGAGATATTGCGACGTCAGCGGCGGAATGATCAGGCGCATCGCCTGGGGAAGGACGACGAGCCGCATCGTCAGCGAAGGCCGCAGCCCCAACGCCATCGCCGCCTCGCTCTGGCCGTGCGAGACGGCGAGCACGCCGGCCCGCACGATCTCCGCGATGAAGCCGGCGGTGTAGGTGACGAGCCCGAACACGAGCGCCGCGAATTCCGGATAGAGCTGCAAGCCGCCCGTCAGGTTGAAGCCGGCGAGGCGCGCATAGGAGAGGCTGATCGGCTCGCCCGCGGCGAAATAGGCGAGCGCAGGTAGGCCGACGACGGCGAGCGCCGCGACAGGCGCAACGGGCGGACGTCGCCCGGTCGCCGCCTGGCGGCGACGCGCCCAAGCCGCGAGGGCGAAGGCGATCGCGATGGCGAGCAAAAGCGCCGCGACAACGACAAGGGCGCCAGCGCCGAATTCGGGACGCGGCAGATAGAGGCCCCGATTGTTGAGAAGCGCCAGCCCGCCGAGACTGACCGATTGGCGCGGCCCGGGCAACGCCTTGAGCACGGCGTTGTACCAAAACACGAGCTGCAGCAGCAGCGGCGTGTTGCGCATCAGTTCGACATAGACCAGCGCAAGCCGCGAGAGAATCCAGTTCGGCGACAGACGGGCGACACCGACCGCAAAGCCGAGCGGCGTCGCCAGCGCGATGCTGATCGCGCCGACCATCAGCGTGTTGAGAAGCCCGACCCAGAACGCGCGCCCGTAGGTCGACACGGCGGAATAGCCGATCAGCGTCTGATTGATGTCGAAGCCGGCGGTCTGATCCCAGAAGCCGAAGCCCATCGGGATGCCGCGCGCCTGCATGTTCTCGACGGCGTTGCGCCAGCCCATCGCGATCAGCGCCGCAAGCGCGGCCGCGAGCAACGCCTGATAAACGAAGCCGCGCACGCGCGGATCGTTCGTCAAAGCCGTTCGACTGGGTCTTGCGTCCGCCGTCATCCTACCGCCCGCGCGCGTTGCATCTCGACGACTCGGCGCGCGCCACTCGCCGGTCCAAAAGGGTTATGATGACAAATGCGCCAAAACCGGGCAATGCGGCAACCTGCCCCAGGCGCCGCGGGAGGCGTCTCTCGGGGTCAGGCCCCTCTTTCCCCGGGGATTTCCACAGACGACGGCATGCGACCGACTTCGATCGAAACCCGCTGGACAAGCCAAGGGCCGCTCCCTATAAACCGCCGACCGCAGCGCTAGCCGCTCCGGCGCCCAGGTAGCTCAGTTGGTAGAGCATGCGACTGAAAATCGCAGTGTCGGTGGTTCGATTCCGCCCCTGGGCACCATTCAAATCAAGCACTTAGAGAAGGCCTAGCGCTGGCAAGATTGTTGCCGGACAAGGTCCTGGACAACATCGAGCGATTTTCGATTTTTCGCGCTCACGCATTCGCGCGTTCACTTCTTCAGGCACCCCAAACGAAACCGCCGCCGAGTTGCCCCGGCGGGTGAGCATTGTGGTCCAGGCCTCGCAACCCAACTGGCGTCTCGTGTGTTGAGAATGGGCAACGCAAAGGAGGCCACAGTGACCAAGCACCCTGTACATGCGCTTCGCGCAAATCTTGAGGCTGCACGTCTGAAGGCAGTCGAAACGCTCGCTGCGAATGAAAATGCAGCCTCTCCCGACGCTCTGAGAGAACTCGCCACTCTCCAGGCCGCCCTGACAGCAGTGCGAGAGGAAATCGAGGCCCATAGCGGAAAGCTCGGATGGGGTCCGCCTACTGAGTTGGATTAGTGGGCGATTATCTGGAGCGGCTGAAAGGCTCTCATCGCCGCGGCCATCACGTTCGACCGCGCTCTCACTCGACGCCGAAGGTGGGGAACCTCTGTGGTGCGGCGGTCAACCATTTGATATCTCGGCATAATAGATGCTCTCGACAGCGTCCCGATTGGCGCCGATCGGGACCCCGCCAAAATGGTGAATTCATCAACACTCGGAGCACCCTCGTAACCAGGACCGTTAGGGTTCCGTTTCGATCAGCATTCGCAGCCGGCAAGTTCCATTCGCGCGATATCGCTCCGGGGTCATGCCGAGCGTCGCCAGGCGCCGCTGCAGAGCTTTGAATTTCTTTCCGGCGTCGAGACAGACGCGAGAATGGATGGCGAAGTGGCGGACAACGGCCATGTTTCGAGCGCCGTCGGTGAAATAACGCGTGTCGAAACGGCTGCGGTCCTTCAGCTCGGCGCGCGAGGCGACGCGCATGACGCAGGCGGCGTCGCGCAGGCGCAATTGGCCGGGAAAACGCCGGTCGTGCACCCCGAAACGCCCACGTTCATTTAACGCAACGGCAACCCGCTTACCCTACGATTGCCCGATAGTCTTCTGTATTACATCCAATCGATTTCAGCCGAGTAGGATTGTCACCGCATGCGCGTCATGATCGTCGATGACAGCCGAAGCAGTCTGGCGCAGCTCAAGGCCATGGTCGAGCAATTCGACGCCGTCGAGGCCGCAACATTCCTCGATCCGGAGCTCGCATTGGAAGATGCGTCGACCCAGCGTTTCGACTTGGCGATCGTTGATCATATCATGCCGAAATTCGACGGCATCACGTTGATCGGACGGATGCGGAACACCCGGCACCACCGCCAGGTGCCGATGGTCATGGTGACGGCGACTGGCGAGGACGCGGTCAAGATGCGGGCTCTCGAGGCCGGCGCCACCGATTTCCTCAGCAAGTCGCAGAGTCGTCTCGAATTGACGATCAGGTTGCGTAATATCATCAGTCTCGCCGACGCCTTGCGAAAGCTCGACGATCACGTGGCCTCGCAGGCACGGGAGATCGAGCACGCGACGCAGTCGCTTTTGTTGCGCGAAGAGGAGATGGTCTTCTGCCTGTCGAAGGCGCTGGAGTATCGCGACACCGACACCAACGATCATACCTACCGCGTCGCCAGCTACAGCCGCATGATCGCGGAGAAACTGGGGCTGTCGGAAAGAGAATGCCGGAGCGTCTATCTGGCCTCGCCGCTGCACGACATCGGCAAGGTCGCGATCCCCGACGGCATCCTCTTGAAGCCGGCAAAGCTCGACGACGGCGAGCGCGAGATCATCAAGACGCATGCCGCGATCGGCGCCCGCATCCTGTCGGACAGCAACTCCGAGTTGATCAACCTCGCGGCGGAGATCGCCGAGAGCCATCACGAGCGGTGGGACGGCAAGGGCTACCCCAACGGGCTGGCCGGCCAGGCAATCCCACTTTGCGCGCGCATCGTGGCGATCGCCGACGTCTTCGACGCGCTGACGACGGAACGTCCGTACAAGAAGGCGCTGCCGCTCGGCGAGGCGCTTTCCGTGCTCGAGGCCGAGCGGGGGCGGCACTTCGACCCCGTCTGCGTCGACGCCTTCCTGTCGGCGATCGCGACCCTCGTCGAGCCCGGACCGGCGTTCCCGCTCGAGGCGCTTCTGCGCCGCCTCAACGAAGCCTATCCCCCAAGGAGCCGCATGCCGGCGCCGCGCGCTCTAAGAGCCTGACCCAAAAGTTTCTGGCGTTTGCGACAGCGGCGTGATTCACGGTCTGCGATAGGCTGAGGAGCCCGTGATTCGGCATGTGGACCAAGGAACATCGTGAGGCGCACAAGCAATCTGGCAACGGGTTTCCGAGCGATTTGACGGATGCGCAATGGGCGCGACTGGAGCCGCTGATCCCGGCGGCCAAGACCGGCGGACGACCGCGCCAGACCGACATGCGCGCGGCGATGAACGCGATCTTCTATCTGTTGCGCACCGGCTGCCCCTGGCGTTATCTGCCCTGCGATCCCTTTCCGCCGCGCTCGACCGTCTACAACATTTTCCGCAAGTTCCAGCACGAAGGCGTGTGGGAGCGGATTTGGGAGGAGTTGCTCGCGGCTTTGCGCGAACAACTCGACCGCGAGGCGAGCCCGACCGCCGCCATCATCGACAGCCAGTCGCTGAAGGCGGCGGAAAAAGGGGGTGTAAAAGCAGGGGCGAAAACGACGCAGTGGGTTATGACGCCGGCAAGAAGGTGAAGGGCCGCAAGCTCCACGCTTTGGTCGATGTCGAAGGCCTGCCGTTACGGGTCGTCGTCCATTCCGCCGGGATACAAGATCGCGACGGCGCGCGCCTGGTGCTCGACAAAATCCGCCGCCGCTTCCCCTGGCTTGAACTGGTGTGGGCCGATGCCGGCTACAACGCCCACCAAGTCAAAGACGCCGTCGCCAAGGTTCCGGGCCTGCGGATGGAGATCGTCAAGCGATCCGACGACATGAAGGGTTTCGTCGTGCTGCCGCGCCGCTGGGTGGTCGAGCGCACATTCTCATGGTTCGGTCGAAATCGCCGCCTCGCAAAGGATTACGAGACCCTCGCGCACACTCTCGCCGCCTTCGTCTCCCTTGCCGCAATCCAACTCGGTATCAGGCGGCTCGCGAAGACGTAGACTTTTGAGTCAGGCTCTAAATCTCGCGGGCGCTTCTGGCCTTGGAATCGGCGGCCCTTCGTCGTAGCAACACGGCCGGGGCCTATGTTGACACGAAGGGGGCTACGTTGTCGCAGACCGACCATCTCGCCGGGGTAGCCGCGCCGCCACTCTCACTCAGCCGATGAGCGCGCGCGTGATCGCCGTCGCGAACCGCAAGGGCGGCGTCGGCAAAACGACCACCGCCGTCAATGTCGCGGCGGAGCTGGGCAGTCGCGGGCGGCGCGTCTTGGTCGTCGACCTCGATCCTCAGGGACACGCGGGGCTCGGGCTCGGCGTCGTGGCGGCGCGGAGCGAACCGAGCGTGCATCAGATATTTCGCGACGTTCCGGTCGACCTTGCGGCGGCGGTGAAGGTCAGCGACGTCGCCAATGTCGACGTCTTGCCGGCCGAGCGCGAATTCCAGGTCCATGATTCGGTCAATGATCCCCTGCGGCTGGCCAGAGGCCTGTCGGCGCTGAGCGAGCGTTACGACGAGATCGTCATCGACACCTCGCCGTCGGTCGACGTGACAACCGTCGCGGCCCTTGCGGCGTCGGACCACGTCTTGATTCCGACGCATCTTCAGCACCTGTCCTACGACGGCGTCGTGCGCTTCTCGAGCGTGCTTCTCCGGGTCGCGACCGTCCTCAACCGCAGGTTCGCGGACCTTGCGATCGTCCCCGTCCAGATCGACGTCCGGATCAATCTGCAGCGCATCGTGCTCGCCAAACTGGTCAAGGAATTCGGGCACCGACGCATATTCCGCGGCATCCGCACCGACGTCTCGCTGGCGGAAGCGTTCGGTTCGAAAACCGCGGTGCGATATTACCGGCCGCACTCTCGCGCCGCCGCGGATTACGCCTTCCTCACCGACGACATTGTCTCGTTCTGGACGCCTTGAAGCCGGCGGCCTGCGCCTCCGGCGGACGTCAGAACAGGCAGGCTTCCGCGAGCTCTTCCACATCGGACTGCGCAGCGGCCTCGGGAAGTTCGGCAAACTCGCCGTTGCCCCCGGTGAAGGCGTCGTGGATCTGCCGCTCGCTCGCCATGGTGTAGGTGGCCCGCAGCAGCCGGTCGATCAAAGCGTCGATCTCCGGCGATTCGCGGTCGGCGTCGCCGATCCGCTCCGAGAGTTCGTCGACGACTGCGGCGGCGGATCTCAAGGTGGCGCCGACGTCTTCGTGCGCGCCGAGCAGCGCGACGGCGCGTTCGAGCAGATCGTGAACGCTGGCGGCTTCGCCGTCCAACCTGTGCAGCGCCGAGGTCATCTCCTTGCCGTTGGAATTGAAGGCGCCGATTGCCGCCGTCATGCGTCCGTCGAGGGTCGTGAGGCGTTCGGAATCGTGCGCCCTGCCCGCCTCGGCGAAGCGCTCGGCAAAGGCGACGACCTCGCTCAACGCGGGAGGCAGCTCGCGAATCCCTTCGACAATGCGCGCCGCATAGTTCCGTAATTCCTGAGCGATGATGTTAAGGCCTTTGCCGCGGTCGCCGAGACGGCTCGATTTGAGCACGGCGTTTGTTCCAATCATCGTGACGTCCACGACGATTTGGGAAAGGCCCTCGGTGCGCTGGTTCAGATCGGTCATCGTGGCCCCGACCGCCGCCGTAGCGCGGTCGACGACGGCTCGTGCGCGCCGGCACTCGCCGACGATCGCGCGCGCCGCTTCGAGCTTGCGCTCCAGCCCTTCGAGAAAGGACCCGCCGCCCCTGCCGCTCGCGCCGAACAGCGACCGCCCGCGCCCAGCCAAGGCGCCGGCGTCGCCCGCCACGCCGCGCAGGGAGACGGACACCGCGCCCATCTCGCGGGTGAATTCGTCCAGCGCGCCGTCGAGTTGGAAGACCTGCAATCGGCAGATGCGGGCGGCGAGATCGGTGGGCTCAGGCTCCTGAGCGCTCTCCGGTTCCAGATTGTCTGCGGAGAGCCCCAAAGCATAGTGAACGTGCTCGATCCGCTGGCGCGTGCTGTCGCCGACCTGCAGGGCGACCACGCACTGGCCGATCTGCGTCCCGATCTGCTGGGACTGCGCGCTGATCTCCTGCAAGGCTTCGCCGATCTCGCGCCGTCTCTCGGCGACGGCGCTGAGACTGTCCGCGATCTCGGCGGCGATCGACTTGAGACTGGCCTGATGGCTTCTCTGAAATCCGGTCTGCGCCTCGCTGGAGGCGCGCAGCAGTTCGAACAGCTTTTCGTGCGTCTTCTGATATTCGTCGAGCGCGCGCTGGGCGCGCAGGGCGAGCTCCTGGAGGCCGCCCGCAAAGGCGCTCATGTCGTCTCCGCTCTCGTTCAGCGAGGCGGCTTCGATCTTCACACTGAACACCAGCGCATTGATGGTGCGGATGCTGGTGAGCAACTTCGAGATCTGGAGAGCGATCGCGCGATTGAGGCCGACAAGATCGACCAGGGCCGCGGTCTCCTCGGTCAGCTCGTCGGCGGAACGCTCGAGCTCACGGGCGATCGCTGCGAGATCGAGTCCCGCGGCGCGGATGTCCTCCCCCTCAAGCGATCGCGAGAGCGCCTCGAACAGCGCCGCAAGATCGCTCAAGCCGGGAATCGCGTCGCCAAGACGCGCGCCGACGTCGAGACAGGTCTGCTCGCACTGGGCGAAGGTCTGGCTGATCGTGTTGGCGTTACGCCTCAGTTCGCGCGCCAGGGAACGCGACAATGTCGTTGTCATATTTCTGCTCCTCGCCACGTGGGCCGGGCGCTAAGGTGTGTTGTTTCGTCCTCGTCCTGGGGCGCCGCGGAGCGGCCTCGAAGGACGAGGGTTAGAAGGTGGCGATTCCGTCAAAGGCAAGCATGCTTTAGCTCCGGACACGCAAGTTCTGGATCTCGACCGGGATGGCCTGGAGAGGCACCGTCTTGTCGGCGGCGCCCAAGGCGATCGCTTCCTTGGGCATGCCGAAGACGACGCAGGTCTCTTCGTTCTGGGCGACTGTGGTCGCGCCCGCCTTCTTCATCTCAAGCAGGCCCTTGGCGCCGTCATCGCCCATTCCGGTCATGATGACGCCGAGCGCATTCGCGCCGGCGTATTGTGCGGCGGAGCGAAACAGCACGTCCACGGACGGCCTGTGGCGCGAAACCAGCGGGCCGTCCTTGATGACGACGTGGTATCGCGCGCCGCTGCGTTGCAAAAGCATATGGCGATTGCCGGGGGCGATGAGCGCGCGGCCGGCGATCACCTGGTCGCCGTCCTCGGCCTCCTTCACGTCGATCTGGCAGAGACCGTTGAGTCGCCTGGCGAACGCCGCGGTGAAGTGCTCCGGCATATGCTGCACGATGACGATCCCGGGGCTGCTCGGCGGCAGGGCGGTCAAGACCTCCCGCAGCGATTCCGTTCCCCCGGTGGAGGCTCCGATGCAGACGACCTGGTCGGTCGTGCGCGCCAGCGAGCGCGTAGGAGTGGGAGGCGGCATGATGACGTCGGCGGTGAGCTTCTTCTGGATCTGACTACGCCCCGACCGTGATCCACGGAACGTCGCCCGCTTCGCGGCCCTCACCGAGTCCCAGATACGAACCTGCAATTCGGTCAGGAATTGCTTGGTGTCGATTCGCGGTTTCAGGATCACATCGACCGCGCCGGCCTCGAGGGCGTCGAGCAGCGTCTCGGATCCCGCCTCGAGCAATGTCGAGCACAGGATCGTCGGGATCGGTCGCTGGGCCATGATTTTGCGCAAGAACGTGATGCCGTCCATGCGCGGCATCTCTACGTCGAGGATGATGACGTCGGGAACTTCCTCGTGGATGCGCTGGGCGGCGACGAAGGGATCGCCGGCGGTCGCCATCACCTCGAGATCCGGCGAAGCCTCGATGATCGACGTCATCGTCTGGCGCACCGACGCCGAATCGTCGACGATCAGAACGCGAATCTTGCCCTGCGCCGCGCTCATCCCAGGCTCCTCATGCAACTCGGCGGAACACGGTTGGGACGACCTGCCGCAGGGACGGCTGATCGCTTCCAGCCAACGACTCGGAATGACCCAGAATCAGATAGCCCCCTTTGCGCAGGTGGCTGCAAAGACGGCGCAGAACTCCGTCCTGCGTCGGCTTGGAGAAATAGATGAGAATGTTCCGGCAGAAGATCACGTCGAAGTCCCGATCCACGGGGTAGCTCTCGTCCATGAGGTTGAGATGCTGAAACCGGACGACGCGTCGGATCTCGGGGACGATCCGCATCTCCTGCCGCGCGGCGTTCAGCGCGCGCATCACATAGCGCTGCTGCATCGCCTGCGGAATGGGATCGGCGAAAGCGAGGGGATAGACGGCTCGCCTCGCCTGAGCGATCACGTCGGTGCTGATGTCGGTGCCCAGGACGGCGAAGTCGCTTCGCTCCAGTCCGAAGACCTCCGCCGCGACCATAGCGATGGTGTAGGCCTCCGCGCCGATCGAGGCCGCCGCGCTCCAGAACTTCATCGGACCATTGGCCCCGCGCCGCGCCTCGAGCAAATCAGGGATCGCATTATCACGCAGGAAAGCGAAGTGCTCCGGCTCGCGGAAGAAGTCGGTCTTGTTGGTCGTCACGCAATCGACGAGGTGGGTGAATTCGTCGTCCAGCCTGTCGCCGTCCAAGATCGCGCGACCGTACTCCGCGAGGCTCGGCAGGCCGAGCGCGCGCACCCGCTTGCGGAGCCGGCCCTCCACCATGGTCCGTTTTCCCGGCGGCAGGCGGATGCCGGAATGGTCCTCGACGAGGCGCGCAAGCTTGACGAAATGCCTCTCGTGAAGTTGGTCGTGCATGGTCTGCAACTCGTTACTCTACGCCGCAACAAAACGCTTCAAGCCGCCTAAGCGGCTAAGCCCGGTACGCCAGACGCGAGCAGCTCGGCGTCTGCGATCAGATGATCGAGTTCGAGCACGACGACGAAGGCGCCGCCGTCGCGCCCGACGCCGACGACGTAGTCCGCCCTCCAGCGCGAGCCGATCGAGGGCGGCGGCTCGAGAGCCGCGCCCCCGAGGTCGCTGACGGCGAACACGCAGTCGGCGACGAGACCCATCGCCACTCGCTTGCCCTCGATGGAGGCTTCGACCACGATGATGCGCGTGCGGTTGGTCACCTCCGCGCGCGCAAGCCCGAACTTCAGCCTGAGGTCGACGACGAGCAGGCCGACGCCCCGCACGTCCGTCAATCCCAGCACGTAAGGCGGTGCGTGCGGCAGGCGCGAGATCGCCCGCATGTCGAGGACCTCTAGCACCCTTTCGACAGGCAGCGCGAAACGCTCCTGCTCGATGCCGAACGTCAGGTATTGACTCGCCTGCGTCATCTTCGCCTCGTCTCCTTCAACCGGATCTTCGCGATCGCGCGGGAGCCGGCTAGGCCGGCTCCCGCGCATAGCCTCAGGCGCGCCGGAATTCGGCGTCCGTTTCGTCTTCGCCTGCATGCAGGTCGAAAGCGAAACCCTTGGCCGACCCTGCGGCGACCTTCTTGATCGGCGCTTTCGCCGCAGGCGCGTTCTTGGCGCGCATCGTCGCCGCCTTCGTCTTGAGCTGCGCCACGGCCTTGTCGAGCGAGGCGTGCGGCGAGGCGTCGCCGTGCTGCGCGCTATGGCTCGCGCCCCCGCCGATGCGGAAATAGGCGATCGTGCGCTGCAACTGCTCGGCCTGCGCCGTCAGCTCTTCCGAAGTCGCGGACACTTCTTCCGACGCCGACGCGTTCTGCTGCGTCACCTGATCGAGCTGCTGGATCGCCTGATTGATCTGAGACGAGCCGACGTCCTGCTCGCGGCAAGCGGCGGTGATCTCGCCGACGAGCTCCGCAGTGCGCCGGATGTCCGGCACCAGGCGAACCAGCATCGCGCCCGCCTCCTGCGCCGACTTCACCGTATCGCTCGAAAGCGTGCCGATCTCGGCGGCGGCCGCCTGGCTGCGCTCGGCGAGTTTGCGCACCTCCGAGGCGACGACTGCGAAGCCACGGCCGTGCTCGCCGGCGCGCGCCGCCTCGACCGCCGCGTTGAGCGCGAGAAGATCGGTCTGGCGAGCGATCTCCTGCACGATCGTGATCTTCTCGGCGATCGTCTCCATCGCCTGGACCGCGCGAGAGACGGCGGCGCCGCTCGCTTCCGCGTCCTGCGCAGACTGACGGGCGATCTTCTCCGTCTGGCTCGCATTGTCGGCGCTCTGCTTCACGTTCGCCGCCATCTCCTCCATCGACGACGACGCTTCTTCCGCTGATGAGGCCTGCTCGGTCGCGCCCTGCGACAATTGCTCGGCGCTCGCCGAAAGCTGCTGGCTGCCGGACGAGACGTTCTGAGCGGCCGAAATCGCCTCGCTGACAACACCCTGAAGCTTGCTCAGCATTCTCTCCAGCGCGAGACCCAGGGTATCCTTGTCGGATAGACGCTTCGCCTCGACCGTCAAGTCGCCGGAGGCGATCGCGTCGGCGACACGTGCTGTCGCGTTCAGGCTATCCGTCATCGCGGTCAACGCCTTGATGAGGTCGCCCACCTCGTCGTCGCTGGACGCTTCGATCTTCTGGCTGAGGTCGCCGAGGGCGACCGCATCCGCGAGACTGACGGCGCGGCCGAGGCCGCGGCTGATGTTGAGCGCGATCCAAATTGCCGAGCCGAGCGCAACCAGCAGCGAGATGGCGACCGTGGCGGTCAGAATCAGCTCGGATTGACTTGCGTTCTCCGCGGCCTGGGTCGCCCCCTCGGCCATCGACTTCCTAACGTAAGAGACGAAGTTGGCCGAGGCGCTGAGCGCGGCTTCTGTCGCCGTCCGTCCTTCAGACCCCGATATGGCCGACGCTTTGATGTTGCCCCCGTCGCGCACGATCTCAACGCCATGCGACAGCGCCTTGATCAGGCGATCGCTCGAAGCGCTGACGGCCCCGGCAGAAACGCCGAGCGTGGCGAGTTGCGCGGTCGCCTGCTCGAGCGAATGCGTCATCGTGCCCATATGCTCGTTCAAACCGGCGAGATCCGCATTAAGGGTCTCGATGCTGTCGGCCGCTGTCGACTGGGCGAACAGCCGCTGGGCGCGCGACAATTCCAATCGGACCGCCTCCAGGGCGAACAGCGCCTTTTGAGTCTCCATCGAGTTGGGCAGGTGATTGATCTCGGCCATCGTCGAGTCAAACGCGTCGTCGAAAGCCTTGATCGCCCCGGCGCCCTCGCCGCTCCAGAACTGCGTCGCGCGATTGTTGGAGTTCAGCTTCGCGAGCTTGACGACCTCGTCTTCGACCGAGTTCAACTTCTCGTAGTCGCTTGAGAATTTCGCCATGAGGACTTTGCCCTCCTCCGTCGCGGCGGCGACGATCTCGTCGCGGAGGCCTCTCGCCTCCGAGCGATGCTTGGCGATCTCATCGACGTAGCCGGCAATCTCCGCGTCCGTCGACGCCAGGATGAGGTTCTTTTCGGCGCGCACCTGGGTAAGGAGGACCGAATCCAGTTGTCCCGCCTGGTCGATGCGCGCGGAACGAGCGACAAGATCTTCGCTCGTATGGGCGAGTTGGGTGAGCTTCACGTAAGCGACGCCACCCGTAATCATTGAGAGAATGATGACGGCGCCGAACGCGCTCGCGAGCTTAGCTTTGACAGTAAATCGCATAACCCAAAGTCCCCCTCAAATGCTCAATATTCTCGTCATGTCGGGCAGGACGATGAATTCGTCCTTCCACTTTCCGATCGCCGCAATGAACTCTGGTTGCCAATGCATTCCAATGGGCGGCGCCTTTTGCAGCGTAGCGGCGTCCATCTCGGTGACCTCGTAGACTTTGTCGGCGATGATCCCGATCGTCGTCGGATCGCCCGCGAGGTCGATTTCGATCACCACGAAGCGCGAGTCGGCAGTGATCGGCGCCGGGGGAAGGCCGAAGCGCACCCTGAGATCGGCGAGCGGGATCACCTTGCCTCGGACATTGAGCACGTTCGCGACATAGGGCTGCGCTCCCGGGACGCGCGTCACTGGCGCCGGATCGATGATCTCGCGAACCTGCCGTGCGTCGATGGCGAAGATTTCGCCGGCGACGCCGAGCATCAGAACTTGAAAGGCGCCCTCGGCGGCTGTCGTCGTCATGCGGCCTCCTGCTTGGCGGACTTGAGGCGCGCCTCGCGCATCTGGCCGAGCGCCATCAAATGCGGAACGTCGAGGATCAGCGCCACCGCGCCGTCGCCGAGAATGGTCGCGCCCGAGAAGCTCGGAACATCCGCATGCAGCTTCGAGAGCGATTTGATGACAGTCTGGTGGCTGCCGATGATCTGGTCGACGACCAGTCCGACGCGCGTCTCACCCGCCGCGACAATGACCACCTTCTGATGCGCGTCCGGGCCGCCCAATTCGCCGAACAGCTCGCGCAAACGAAGGAACGGCACCAAATCGCCGCGGATGTTGAGGAAGCTTCTCCCCTTCGAGCGCACGTCATCGGCTGCGGAGAGTTCGACGCACTCCTCGACCGCCGTCAGCGGCACGACATAGCGCGTGTCTGCCACCCGCACGAGCAGTCCTTCGATGATTGCGAGGGTCAGCGGCAGGCGCAAGGTGAAGGTCGTGCCCTTGCCGACTTCGGTCGCGATGTCGATCGAGCCACGCATCCCTTCGATCGTGCGGCGCACGACATCCATGCCGACGCCGCGGCCGGATAGCGCGGACACTTCCTTGGCGGTCGAGAAGCCGGGATGAAAGATGTATTGGTGGAGCTCGGCGTCCGACAGGACGGCCCCCGGCGCGACGAGGCCGTTTTCCTCGGCTTTGGCGCGGATGCGCGACGCGTCGAGGCCCTTTCCGTCGTCGGCGACGCTGATCAGCACTTCGGCGCCGGCATGGTGCGCGACGAGGCTGATGCGGCCGGCCGACGGCTTGCCCGCCTCGCGGCGCGTCACCGCATCTTCGAGACCGTGATCGGCGGCGTTGCGTATCACGTGGATGAGCGGATCGGCGAGGCGCTCGATCATCGTCTTGTCGAGTTCGGTCTCCTCGCCGACGGCGACGAGCTCGATCTCCTTGCCGAGGTCGCGCGAGATGTCGTGGATGAGACGGCGGAAGCGACCGAACAGCGACCCGATCGGCAGCATGCGAATGCCCATCATCGCGTCGCGCAGCGCCGAGGTGAGCCGCTCGATTTCCTCCGCGACGCCCTTGGTTCCCCCGCCGCCGGCGGCAAGCTGCGTAAGCCTGGCCTGGGCGATGACGAGTTCGCCAACGCGGTCCATCATTTCGTCGAGGCGCTCCGCCTGGACGCGGATGGTCGAGGCCTCCTTGCCGCCGCCTCGCTTCGCCTCTGCCGGGCTGGCGGCTTCGACATTCGCAGCAGGATTGACGGCTCGGCTGGCGGAGGGCGCGCTCGCGCTGGTAGGTTCGGCCGACGCCTCTTCGACTGGAGGCTCGATCTCCTCCACGCGCAATTCCATTTCGCTGAGGACGAAGACGAAGACGTCGTCGATGGCGCTGCGCGGATGGGTCGTGGTCAACACCGCGTCCCAACGAAGGTAGCAGGCCGCAGGATCCATCTCCTCGAGCGCCGGCACATCGTCGGCGTTGACGGCTATCCGGCACTCGCCCAGAGAGCGCAATTCGTCGAGCAGCAGAAGCGGGTTGCTCCCGTTGACGAGCACGTCCTTGTTGAAGCGAATGCCGATGCGCCAGGTTTTCGTCTCGGCTGCGGCGGCCGGCGCGGCGAGGCTCTCGCCGCCGACGCTCGCAAGGCTCGGCGGCGGGGCGCCGGCGTTGGCCACCAGCTTGCGCAAATCGGCGAGGATGCACACGCCGATCACGGCGTCCGCCTCGGCGGGATTCTCGATCTGCGAGCGGATGAAGTCCTTGGCGTTCAGGGCAATTCCGATCAGCTCGGGGTCCGGCGCGGCGTCGCCCTTACGCACCCGGTCGAAGGCGCTCTCGAATTCATGCGCGAAAGCGGCGACCTGCTCGAAGCCGAACATCGCGCCCGAGCCCTTTATCGTGTGCAAGGCGCGAAACGCCTTGTTGATGAGGTCGCTGTCGTTGGGCGAAACTTCGAGATCGAGCAGCGCCGCCTCGAGCTGCTCGAGAAGTTCGCCAGCTTCCTGGCGAAAGATGTCGGTGGGATCGGCGTTGGAAATCATCCGAGCAGCTTTCTGGCGACGGAGACGAGTTGTTCCTGCTTGAAGGGCTTTGTGATCCAGCCGGTGGCGCCGGCCGCCTTCGCCTGTTGCTTCATGCCGTCGTCGGATTCCGTCGTGAGGAAGACGATCGGGACGCCGCGATAGGCCGGCAATTGCCGCACGGCGCGAATGAACTCGAGGCCGTTCATGTTCGGCATGTTCAGATCCGTGACGATCATATTGACGGAATGGCTCTGCGCTTTCGTCAGGCCGTCGCGTCCGTCCGAGGCTTCGACGACGGCGTAGCCGGCTGCGCTGAGGGTGATCTTGACCATCTGCCGGACGCTCGCAGAGTCATCCACAGTGAGAATCGTTTTCATGATTGCGCCTGCAGATCAGAGAGACAGAACTTCCGCGAGCGACGTCGCGGTCGCCGGCGGCGGCGGAAAGCCGCAGCGCCTCAAAGCTTCTGGCAGGGGGCCGTCCGGCGGACGCTTGAGTTCGATGCGCTTGTTGGACTTCGCCGCCGTCCGGCTTGCGGCGATCAGGATTTGCACGAAGGCGACGTCGATTTCCGTCGCGCCGGCGCAATCCAGAATGACTGATGCATGGTCACTCAGCGCCTGCATCACGGCGGCGCGAGTCTCGTCACTGCTTGGCGTCGTGAGACTTCCACGCAAGGGCACAACGAATGCTGAACTGTCCCCCGACATCTACCGAAAACCCCCCGGAACGAAGCGTCCCGGTGAGGAAGATCGACAGTGTTATTTAACGTTATGTTAAAAATCGATGCCTTCCGTTAAGAAACTATCCGCCATCACGAAACGGTGACCCCGTGGCCTCATCGGAAGAGATTCACACGCAATAACAGTTATTTGGCGTCCGCGCGAATAACGACGAGGAGAAGCAATTTGCGGCCGCTCAGACGCCGGTGATGACGCCTTCGACTTCCGCGACGGTGGTGCGCTTGGGGTCGATATCGTCGGCGACGATTTTGCCGTGACGCATGACGACGATCCGATCGACGACCTGGAAGACGTGGTGGATGTTGTGGGCGATGAAGATGCAGGAATGGCCGGAATCGCGCGCGTTGCGAACAAAGCGCAGGACCCCCTGGGTTTCGGCGACGCCTAGATTGTTCGTCGGCTCGTCAAGAATAATGAGATCGCTGTCGAAATACATGGCGCGCGCGATCGCCACCGCCTGACGCTCGCCGCCCGACAGCGAGCCGATCGGCGTCGAGGGCGGGATCGCCTTGCCGATGCCGACCTTCTTGAGCAGGTCGCGCGCGACCTTTTCCATCGATGCGTGGTCCATGCGGTTGAGAAAACGCGGCCCCTTGATCGGCTCTCGCCCTAGGAAGAGGTTGCGCGCGATCGACAATTGAGTGACCAGGGCGGAATCCTGATAGATTGTTTCGATGCCCAGCGCGATGGCGTCCGTGGTTCTGCGGATGGCCGCTTTGCGGCCGCGCACGAAGATGCTACCGCTGGTCGCCGGCACTGCGCCGGACAAAACCTTGATCAAAGTCGATTTTCCGGCGCCGTTGTCGCCCAGCAGCCCGACGATCTCGCTCCGGCCGACAGTGAGGTTCACGTCTTCAAGCGCTTGGATGCGGCCGTAGAACTTGCTGATATGCTCCATGCGGATCAATTCATCAGCCATCGGCTCAGGTTCCCGTCTGATGTCGGCGTTCGAGCCACGAATGGAGCGCCATCATGCCGAGGATGATCGCGCCGATGAAGATGTTGTACGCGAGCCCCGGCACGCCGATCAGCACGATGCCGTTTCGCATCACGCGAAGGATGAAAATGCCCAGCACCGTGCCGACGATCGTGCCTCGGCCGCCGGTCAGCGCGGTGCCGCCGATGACGACCATGGCGATGACTTCGAGCTCGTAGCCCGTGCCGCTGTTGGGGTTCGCCGCCGACGTGCGGATCGAACTGATCACGCCAGCCAATGAGGCCATCACGGCGGAAAGGATGAAAAGCGTGACTTTGGTGCGATCGACATTGACGCCGCGCGCCCGCGCCGCGCCCGGATTTCCCCCGGTCGCCAATATCCAGTTGCCCGCCTTGGTTTCCGCTAAGACGTAGTTGGACGCCAGCGCCGCGACGATGAACCAGAACAGCGACATGTAGATGCGGAAGCCGCCAACATAGAAGTCGCCGACCAGGGCCTGCGCCAACCAATGGCCGCCGGCGCTCCACGTGCGTTGTGGGAAGCCGTCAGTGATGAAGAGCGCGCTGCCGCGCACGACGAGCAGCATTCCCAGCGTAACCAGGAAGGAGGGAATTTTCAGCCGCGTCACGAACCACCCGTTGACGAGGCCGATCAACGCGGCGACCGCCAGCGCGATGACGAAAGCGACGTCGAGCGACACGAATCCGCCGTTGAACAACGTCCACATCAGAACAGGGGAGAAGCCGAACAAGGAACCGACCGAAAGATCGAATTCGCCCGACGTCATCAAGAGCGTCATCGTCAAGGCGATAAGGCCAAGCTCGACGGTGAACGCCAACGTGTTGCTGATATTTTGTACCGACAGGAAGTCCGGATTGATCGCCCAGAACCCCAGCAGTTCGAGGACGAGGAGGACGAAGGGACCAAACTCCGGCTGCGCGATTGTTCGTTGAATCCAAGAGCGCTGTTCCACGTTCACCCGCCGATCACAAAGGAGATTTCATGCCGCGCAGACCACCGGCGCCGCGCCCTCCCGTCGCCGGGTCGCTGGCAGACGGTAGCCGCCTTCCAGCGGCGACCGCCCGGGCCGGGACGCACTTGCCCGGAAAAGCTTGCTTGCCCGCAAGAGCCTACTTGCCCCTAAGAGCTACTTGCCCGAGAGAATATGATCGTAGAGCTGCGCCTTGTCTTTCTCGTAGAGCGCGCCAGTGATGACGTTGAAACCCGGCGGGATGCCGCTGGCCGCCATCGCCGCCAGGGACAACGCGACGTAGCTGGTCGCTTGCGGATCCTGCCACTGCGCCGCGTTGACGTAACCGTTGAGGACTTCCTGCGTCGTGTCGAGGGAATTGCCCCAGCCGACGACGGGAATTTCGCCCGGCTTGACGCCAACCTGATCGAACACGCGCTTGATGCTGCCGTCAGCAAGATCGCCGAGGCAGATGATCGCCTTGATCTTTTTGCGATTGGCGGTGAGGTAGTCGGCCATGCGGGTGATGATCTCGCCCTGATCGAGCGTCGTCTCGGTGACCTCATAAGTGATCCCGAGCGGCTTGAACACGCTGGAGATCCCTTCGGTTTCCTGGACGCCGTAGGTTGCGCCTGGAACTTCGACCGGCATCCAAACAAAATCGCCGGCTTTCACAAGGCCCTTGTCGACCAGATATTGCGCCCAATGCCGACCGAAAACGACATTGTCGCCCCCGACGTAGGCGTTGAAACTGGCTTTGGGATCGGGCGTATTGAAGTTGATGATCGGAATCTTCGCGTCGTTGGCTTCCTTCGTGACCTGAACGAGACTGCCGGGATCGGGACTCGTCGTCACTATGCCGTCAGCCTTGGCGGCGATTGCGGAACGCACCGCCTCCTGCTGCGAAGCGACGTCGCCATTGTGGAACGAAGTCTTGACCGTGTTGCCGGTGTCCTTGGCCCATTGGTTCGCTCCGGCCAGGAAATATGTCCAAACCGGATCGGCAGGCGAGCCGTGCGAAATCCAGAAGAACGTTTTCGCCTCCGCGGCCAACGGAATCGAAAACGCAAGCAGCGCTCCACAGATGATGAGAGTCAGTTTCCTCAGCATGAGAATTCCTCCCTTGCAATGACTGTCGCCCACTTGCACGCAGGTCGCGTCATCGACGATCAAGTCTTGCACGCGCCTATTGTGGCGGCAAGTTCGAGATTTCGGCGCGCCACCGCAAAGTGAGACTGTTGGCCTGTCCAGTCTTAAGGAGACGACGAACGCCGACGCCGCGAGCCCGCTATGCGGGGCGAAGTCCTGCGCCGAGCAATGCGGCGCCTGCCATATGCTTCCGCGCGCAAGTGAATTCGTCGCCGAAATCCACACTATCGCTTTGATACAACAATAAAAAGGGAGCGCGCAGCCGCCTCCGCCGGCGAGCGGCGCCCCTTCGATCAAGCAACTTCGCAGGCGATTTCAATGACGTGAGCTGGGGAGGGTCACGTTCCCAGGCGGAAACACGCCAACGTTGACAAGCCTGGAGGCTCGGCTCTTAAAATGACTTGGTTCTTCCGAGTCAAAAAACGATGGAGGAAACGCCAATGCGCATGACCCGCCGCGCCGCCGTCGCGGCCTTTTTGGCTCTGGGTCTCTCCATCCCCGCGGTCGCCGATGAAAAACCGACGATCCTCGCCTCGGTGCCAGGACTTACTTTTCCGTTCTTCGTCTATATGATGGCCACATTCAAGGCGGAAGGCGAAAAGCTTGGCGTGAACGTCATCGAGAGCGATGGACAGCTTTCGACGCCCAAACAGACGGCCGACATCGAAGACGCCTTGACCAAAGGCGTAAAAGGCATCGTGCTGAGCCCCAACGAAGTGGACGCGATGGCTCCCGCGCTGCAGGAGGCCGTCGACGCCAAAGTGCCCGTCGTCACGGTCGACCGCAGCGTTCCCTCCGTCAAAGGGATCCTCGCCCATGTCGGCGCCGACAATGTCCAAGGGGGCGAGGCGCAGGGCAAGTTGATCCTGAAGTTGTTTCCGGCAGGCGCCACCATCGTGCACCTGCAGGGCGAACCGGGCACGCAGCCGGCCATCGACAGGAGCAAAGGATTGCACAATGTGCTCGATGCGGCTGGCGACAAATACAAGATCGTCTACGAGCAAACCGCTGGATTTGACCGCGCGCGCGGTCTCTCGGTCTCCGAAGCCGCTCTCGCGGGACTCGCCCAGCCGCCGCAAGTGATCGTCGCCGCCAATGACGAGATGGCTTTTGGCGCCATGGAAGCGGTCAAGGCGCGCAACTTGAGCGGCGTCGCGATCATCGGCTTTGACGCGTTGCCTGAAGCGCTCGCTAACGTGCGCGACGGCGGCATGACCGCGACGATCGAGCAGTTCCCAGCCGAACAATGCACTGTCGCCATGCGAATTCTTGTCGACTTCATCAAGACCGGCCGGCGGCCGGAGAAACAAATCAATCTCTTGCCGCCCCTCGCGATCACCAAAGCCAACCTCACCGAAGCGAAGCGTTTGAACGAGGTCAAATGAATCTGCCTCGATAGTCATGGAAATAGCGTTTGCGGCGGATCGACATCCCCCGGACGTTGGAGCTGCGCGAAGTGGCGTTTGTGACGGATCTCCGGGGATACGTGCTCGAGGAGCTGCGAGTTGGCAGCGAGTTTGCATTGTACCGGGGCCGTCCGGTCGGCGAGGCGGCGCCCGTTCTCGTGCTGGCGCCGTTGGGCGCCCAGCAAACGCCGGCGGAATTGAACCGGCTCGAGCATGAATATGCGCTGGCGAACGATCTTGATCCGGTCTGGGCGATGCGCCCGCTGGCGATCGCGCGCCGCGACGGGCGGAGCATGATCGTTCTCGAGGACGCCGAGGGCGAACTCCTGGAAGGAATGCTTGGGCGACCGCTCGAGCTGACGCGTTTTCTGCAGATTGCGGTTGGGCTCGCGGCGGCGCTTCGCCAGGTCCATCAGCATGGGCTGATCCACAGGGACATCAGGCCGGCAAACGTCTTTGTCGACGCGACCGCCAATGTCCGGCTCACCGGATTTGGCATGGCGTCCCGGCTGCCGCGCGAACGCCAGGCGCCGACGCCGCCGGAAGCGATCGCGGGCGCGTTTGCTTACATCTCGCCCGAGCAGACGGGCCGGATGAACCGCTCGGTCGACGCCCGCAGCGATCTCTACTCATTGGGCGTGACGCTTTACGAAATGATCGCCGGGGCGCCGCCGTTTTCGGCAACGGATGCGATGGAGTGGATTCATTGCCACATCGCGCGGCCCGCGCCGCCGCCCAGCGAGCGGGCGGCCGGAATTCCCGGACCTGTCGAGGCCATCATATTAAAGCTTCTCGCCAAGTCCCCGGAGGACCGTTATCAGACCGCGGCAGGTCTCGAGGCGGATCTGCGCGCGTGCTTGACGGCATGGCGGGCCCATCAGCGCATCGACCCCTTCCCCATCGGCGCGCGCGACGTTTCGGATCGGCTGCTGATCCCCGAAAAGCTCTACGGACGCGAAGCGGAGATCGCCACGCTGGTTGCGGCGTTCGATCGGGTGGTGGCCCACGCCCGGGCGGAACTGATCCTGGTGTCGGGATATGCCGGCGCCGGCAAGTCCTCCGTCGTCAACGAACTGCACAAGATGCTGGTCCCGCCGCGCGGCCTCTTCGCCGCCGGCAAGTTCGATCAGTACAAGCGCGACATCCCGTATGCCACCTTGGCGCAAGCGTTCCAAAGTCTCGTCCGTAACATCCTTGGCCGGGACGACGCGGAACTCGGCCGCTGGCGCCACGCGCTCCTGGAGGCGCTTGGCCCGAATAGCCAGCTCATCGTCAATCTGATCCCCGAGCTTGCCGCCATCATCGGTGAACAGCCGCCGATCCCCGACCTGCCGCCGCAGGAGGCGCAGAACCGATTCCAGATGGTGTTCCGACGTTTTCTCGGCGTGTTCGCGCGACCGGAGCACCCTCTCGCGCTGTTCCTCGACGATTTGCAATGGCTCGACGCGGCAACCCTCGAACTCATCGAGCGCCTGCTCGCCGAAGGGGAGGTGCGGCACGTCCTGTTGATCGGCGCCTATCGGGACAACGAAGTCGGCCGCACCCATCCGCTCATGCGCACGCTGGCGCGCATCCGCGAGGCCGGGTCGAGCGTTCAGGAGATCGTGCTCAAGCCGCTCAGGCCTGAGCACGTGGGACAACTCGTCGCCGACGCGCTGCACCTCGATCCAGAGGTTGTGCGGCCGCTGGCCGAATTGCTGTTCGAGAAGACCGGCGGCAATGCGTTCTTCCTCATTCAGTTCATCACGGTGTTGGCCGAAGAGGGGCTGATCGCGTTCGATCCAGACGCCTCCGCGTGGCGCTGGGACATCGATCGCATCCGCGCCAAGGGCTTCACCGACAACGTCGCCGACCTCATGGCGGCGAAGCTGAGCCGTCTACCCGAAGCGACGCAGGAAGCCTTGGGATTGCTGGCCTGTCTTGGCAACGTCGCTGGGACCGCTACGCTCGACCTGGTTTCCGGAGCGACCAAGGAGGCAGCCCATACGGCGCTTTGGCAAGCGGTGCTGGCCGGGCTTGTCAATCGCGTCGACGGCGCCTACGCATTTATTCATGACCGCGTCCGGGAGGCGGCCTATGCGCTCATCCCCGAGGAGCGGCGGCCCGAGGTCCATCTGCGCGTCGGCCGCTGTCTCGTGCAAGCGATGAGCGAGGATGAACTCGCCGAGCAGGCTTTCGAGATCGTCAACCAGTTCAACCGCGGCGCCACCTTGATCCATGCGCCGGAAGAGCGGCGGCAAGTCGCCGCGCTCAATCTCTTGGCGGGCAAACGCGCCAAGACATCGACCGCCTTTGCATCGGCGCTGGCGTATTTCGCGGCGGGCGGCGCGTTCATGTCGGAGGACGGCTGGATACGGCAGTACCGTTTGACCTTCGATCTCGAGTTGCAGCGAGCCGAATGCGAACTGCTGATCGGCGACCTCGCCGCGGCGGAAGAGCGGCTGTCAGCCTTGTCGAGGCGGTCGGCGAACCTTGTCGACATGGCGGCGGTCGCTTGCCTGCGCATGACGCTTTACACGACGCTCGACCGAAGCGACCGGGCCGTCGAGATCGCTCTCGAATACCTTAGCCGCGTCGGCATCCACTGGTCGCGGCGCCCCAGCGAAGACGCGATGCGGCAGGAATACGCTCGGTTCTTGCGGCGCCTCGGTGACCGCTCGATCGAGGCGCTGATCGATCTTCCGGTGACCCGCGACCCAGAATGGCGCGCGACGCTCGACGTCCTCATGCTGGCCGTGCCGGCGGCCAATTTCACCGACGAGAACCTCTTCTGCCTCGCTGTCGTCCGGATGGCGAGCCTCTCCCTTGAACACGGCAATAGCGATGCGTCTTGCCACGCCTATGTCTGGCTCGGCATGATCCTGCGGTCGCATTTCGGCGACTTCCAGGCCGGCTTCAGCTTCGGCCGGCTCGGCATCGATCTGGTGGAGAAGCGCGGACTCGATCGCTACAAGGCGCGCATCTACTCGGACTTCGGCCATCTCATCAATCCCTGGACCAAGCACTTGCGCGACGGCGTCGATTGGGTCCGCCGCGCCGTGGCGACGGCCCAGGCGGATGGCGACCTCACCTTCGCGTCCTTTGCCTGCAATTCCCTGACCATGCTGCTGCTCGCCAGCGGAGAGCCGCTCGGCGAAGTGCAGCGGGAAGCCGAGAATGGCCTCGAATTCACGCGAAAAGTGCACTTTGGCCTGTTCGCTGACATCATCACCGGACAGCTCGGACTTGTCCGCGCTCTGCGCGGCCTCACCGCCGACATTTCGAGCTTCGGCGACGAACATTTCGACGAACGCGATTTCCAACGGCGCCTCGAAGCCGACCCGCGTTTGGCGTTCGCCGCATGCTGGTATTGGATCCGGAAACTGCAGGCGCGCTTTCACGCCAACGATGACGCGGGCGCCATCGCCGCCGCCGATCGTGCGCAATCCCTGCTGTGGAAATCGTCGCCGTTCTTCGAGGCGGCGGAGTACCATTTCTACGGCGCTCTGGCGCGCGCGGCGGTCTGCGGCCAGGCCCCCGCCGAGGAACAACCGCGGCTGCGGGAGGCGCTCGCCGGCCACCACCGGCAACTCCAGAATCTGGGCGGAGAACTGCCCCGAGAATTTCGCCAATCGCGCGACGCTGGTGGGCGCCGAGATTGCGCGGCTCGACGGGCGCGAGTTGGAGGCCGAGCGCCTCTACGAAGAGGCCACCCGCTCGGCCGGCGAGCACGGGTTCGTGCAGAACGAGGGCGTCGCCAGCGAGCTCGCCGCGCGCTTTTATGCGGCTCGCGGTTTGGCGACGATCGCCGACGCTTATCTGCGCAACGCCACACGTTGCTATCGCCGCTGGGGGGCGGAGGGCAAAGTCCGCCAGCTCGAACAGCTCTATCCGCGTTTGCGCGAGGAACCGGTTCGCGCCGCTGGCTCGCCGCTCGAGCAATTGGACGTCGGGGCGGTGATCAAGGCCTCGCAAGCCGTATCCGGCGAGATCGTGCTCGACCGGCTGATCGAAACCCTGATGCGGATCGCGATCGAACATGCCGGGGCGGAGCGCGGCTTGCTCATTCTGCTGCGCGGCGATGCGCTGCAGATCGAGGCGACGGCCAGAACCGAGGAGAATATGGTCAAGGTCACGGTCCGACAGGAGGCCGTGACGCCAGCGCAGATGCCTGAATCGATTCTGCACACGGTGATCCGGATGCGGCAGAGCGTGATCCTGGACGACGCCTCGGCGCCGAACCCGTTCGCCGCGGACGATTACATCCTGGAAAAGCGCGCCCGTTCGATTCTCTGCGTGCCGTTGGTGAAGCAGGCCAGCCTGATCGGCGTGCTTTATCTCGAGAACAATCTCGCCTCGCATGTGTTCACGCCGACCCGGACCTCGTTGCTGGAGTTGTTGGCGTCGCAGGCCGCGATCTCGTTGGACAACGCCCGTCTTTACGCAGAGCTGACGATGAGCGAGGAGCGCTGGCGCAACCTGTTTGAATGCGTCCCCGTCGGCGTCAACATGGTCGGCTTGCACCAACGCTATGTCGCGGCGAACCCGGCCTTTCAGAGAATGACCGGCTATTCAGAGGCGGAACTGCGTAGCCTCACGCCCGTCGACATCACCCATGAGGACGACCAGGCCACCTCCAAGGCGATCATCGCAGCGCAGTTGGCCGGTCAGCCGTTCGTTCAGCACCGCGAGAAGCGCTACCGGCGCAAGGACGGCAGCATATTCTGGGCGGAGGTCGACGCATTTCTGGCGCCGGTCGCCGGAGGCGCGCCGCTTCTGGCGGGCGTCGCGGTTGACGTTACGGAACGCAAGCACGCCGAGGAGGCGCTGCGAGACACACAGAGGGAGCTCGCCCACGCCGCGCGACTGACGACGCTGGGCGAACTCGCCGCGTCGATCGCCCATGAGATCAACCAGCCGCTCGCCGCCATCTCCTCCAACGGCGTGGCTGGATTGAATTGGCTGAACCGGAAGAAGCCCGACCTTGGCGAGGCGCGCGATGCGCTCTCGCGTATCGTGCGGGACGTCGGGCACGCCGCGGACGTGATACGAGGTCTGCGAGCGCTCGCGCGGAAATCCGGACCGCAATTGACCCGGCTGGACATCGACGAAGTCATTGGCGAAGTGCTGGAGCTGACCGGCAGCGAGATGCGCCGACAGGGCGTCACACTGCGCACTACACTGGCCGCAAGCGAACAGCCGGTGGTGGGCGACCGGGTTCAGTTGCAGCAAGTGCTGCTCAATCTGATCATGAACGGCGTCGAAGCGATGAGGACGGTCAAGCAACGCGCGAGGGAGCTGGCGGTGTCCTCGACGCTCGACGAACCGGGCAGCGTGCTTGTCGCGGTCGAAGACACTGGCGCCGGGCTGGATCCCGCCGTCGCGCAACGAATCTTCGAGCCGTTCTTCACGACAAAGTCCGAGGGGTTGGGCATGGGACTTGCGATCTGCCGCTCGATCGTCGAAGTCCATGGCGGGCGCTTGTGGGCCTCGCCGCGCACGCCGCACGGCTCCGCGTTCCGCTTTACCCTGCCGGCGGCGCCGACAGATTGAAGAGCCGTCGCGAAACCTGTCGAGCGAACAGCGACCGCCGGTCTCAGTGCAGAGTGACGGTCTTCAGTTCATGCCGCCACGCTCTGGCGATCGCCGCGCCCTTGGAATTCGGTCAGCATGATGGGCGAACCATCCGCGGCGAGAAGCGCGAACAGCTTCACGTCGGCTGGGATGTCGGTAGCCTCGGGAAACAGACGCCGCGCATCTTCCAACTTGACTGTCTTCACATAGGCGATCGCGCCGTCGCCGAGGCGGGCGAATTCCTGACGCGTTAGAGCGGCCATTTCAGTGTTGCCGTCGATCATGTCTCACTCCTGTCCGCGCAGAGGCGGAAAAGCCGGAGGGAAATGGCCCCTCCCGATTGGAGGGGCCGAGTCTGGCCGGACTTCGGGTCAAAGCCCGGCCTTGGGAGGTTCCGGTAGAATACGCCGTTTCCTCAACTCCGAAATTGGACGAAGGAACACGCGCGGGGCGCATTGGTTGTGGGAGCGTTAACCCTCGGGTTAGTAGACCACCCAATCGGTGCGCTCAGGCGCCTTCAGCGCCGGAACGCCGCCATCAAGGTCCCGGACGTGTCGGCGCTGAGATCGGCCAATGCCGCGCCGCATCGTTGGTCGCGTCAAAACCCCAGACTATTTCATCGGCAACGGCACCATCAGGCCCCCTTGCGTCCACAGGGCGTTCAGTCCCCGCTCCAGTTGGTAGGGACCACCGGTCGTGCGCTCGAAGATCTCGCCGTAGTTGCCCGTGGCGGCAATGACTTTGGCGGCCCAGTCGTGCGCGAGGCCGAGCGCTTGCGCGGTCGCGAAATCGTGGCCGAGCAACTGATCGGCCCGCATGTCGTGACGTTTCCCGCTGTCGGCGACGTTGGCTTGCGTCACGCCGAGCGCTTCCGCCTCGATCAGCGCGCTGATCGTCCAATCGACGATCAAGCCGAACGCATGATCGTTGTCGCGATAGGCCGGCGCGACCGGAGCGAGGGCGAGCCGCTCGGGCAGGAAAACGAAATCGTTCGTGCGCGCGTGAAAATTGGCGCGAGACTGCGCAAGGCGCGATTCCATGCCTGTCCCCACGCAACGACTCAAGGCGACGGCGGCGTCGAGTTCGCCCTGCTCGGAATGGGACTGCAGCGAGTAGGCAATGTGCCTGGCGGTCAATTCGTCACGCAACGTCCGCTCGGGCGCGCTCATATCGAGGGCGCAAATGACTTGATCGCGCAGGCCCGCGAGGTCGGCGATGCCGCTCTGCTTGGAGACGAGGATGCGTTGCGAATCGTAGAACACCGGCGGTCCGAAACTGACGCCGAATTGCACGGCGTCGGCCGCCGAAGGCGAAAGGCCCACAGCGAGTTGAATCGCGCCGGTCTTCAATGACGCGAGCGCCTCCGGCTCTGCCGGGAAGGCGTGAATGATGAGCCCTTCCGAACTGCCGAGAATGGCGACCGCCACGGCGCGGCAGATATCGCCGCCAAGGCCGGAGAGATCGCCGTGAACATCCTGTCCGTTCCAATCGTCTTCGCTTTGCACCGTGCCGCAATCAAAGTGGTGCGAAGCCTTGATCGAAGCCAGCGTTTGCGCGTTCGCGGCGCAAGCGAGCGGCAACAGGGCGAGAACGACAAGTCGGGGAAGCCAGCGAGACATCGACGCATCCTTGTGCGCGGTTGCAACAAGCAACTTCCGTCCGATCCGAGCCTGTGGCTTGCAGCCGGAGCTGCAAGCCGGGATAGGATCAAGGCGTCCAATCGCCCGCGGTCGGCGCGCCAGGGGACGCGGTCGGCCGCGGATTGACGTCGGCCGGATACGGGTCGATCGGCTTGCCGTTCTTATAGTCGCCGAAGGTCTTGAAGTCGGTCGGCAGGATGCCGATCGCAGCGCAAGCGCCGTTCGTGTAGCCGTTTGGCGAGTAATTCGCCGTCGCCAGATGCGGCAGCGTCTGGATCTGCGCCGAAGTGAAGATCGCCGCCGACGCCGGGATCGGCGCTTGTTCGCCCTTCAGCCTCGCGTCGTCGAACGCCTCGGTCAGATCGCCGACGTTGTTATCCGGATCGTCGGACGGCTCGAGGTTGTTCTGGCCGAGGTTGGCCTTGCCGAGCGCGCGACCACGCTGCTCGTCGGGCAACTCGGCGAGAGGCACGAGGCCCTTCAGTTCGTTGATGAACTTGATGACCGAACCATGCTCGCTGTAGCGATGCGAGATCGTGCCTGCCGCGGCGTAGGGCGAGATCACGATCGTCGGGACGCGGGGGCCGGCCTCCAAGATCGAGCCGTCGGCGAACGTGCTGCGCTTCGTGGGCGAAACGTGGTCGTACAGGCCATCCGTTTCATCGTAGGTGACGATGATGGCGCTCTGCGACCAGTACGGGCTGTTGGCGATCTCGCTGATCGCCTGGGCCGCGAAGGCCTCGGTGATTTGCTGGTCCGAGTAGGACGCGTGATCGTCGTTGCCGAGGAACGCGTTCTGGACCGCGGGCGTCGGGTCCAGCGACTTCATGCCTTGGTTGTTGTCGTAGCCGCCGCGCAAGTAGAACACGCCGCCGTCCGACGGCAGGGTCCGACCATCGATCGCGTCCAAGAAGTCCCTGGCGCCGTGGAGATTGGTGTTCAGAACCTCAGGATTGTCGGCGAGATAGGCGAAATACTGCGGCGCGTTGTGATGCAGCACGTAACCGCTGTTCGGAGGAACCGTCGAGGCCGGGTTTGTCGGCGACCCCGGCTTCTCATACGGATCGGGCTCGTCGTGCGAATTGAAGCCTTGCTGGTACCAGCCCCAGTTCACCGGCGCGTTGAAGCGCGCGATCTCTTTGATGTCGCTCTGCACGTCGAGAAGGTCGGCCGCCGGATTCGGATCGCTCTTGATGATGTTTTCGATCTTCGAGCCCATGAACGACAACGGCTGACTGGCGAAGGTCAGATTAAGCGCCGGACTCGCCGGGTTTTCGTCGAAGTTATAGGGCGGCTTGACCGAGCTGGCGTCGAGGTTCGAGCCCGGGAACGGACCGGCGTCGCCGATGACCGGAACGTAGGCGTTGCTATCGGACGGCATGACAGCCGAGCTGTATTTGGCCCCGAGCGGGTTCGGGAAGCTCGGGTTCGGATAGGCGGTCGTCGCGCCCTCGTTCGGGTGCAGAGCCCATTGCGTCACGCCCGTTTGGCCGGCGATGAGCGCAATCGCGTTCGGCGTCGACGGTCCGACAATCGTTTGATGGAAATTATCGAACAGAACGAAGTTCTTCGCCCAGCTCCACATGAACGGGATCGTGTCGCAGTCGATGTGGGCGATGTCGTCTTCGGCCTTCTGCTTCTGCGCCAGCGTGATCGAGGTCGGCGCAACGCCCTTCGAAGTGACGATAGCGCCGGACGGGTCGGTGGTCAGACCCTCCTGGTCCAGCGCGTAGCGGTCGTTGGCTGAAACCCCAGTCGCCGAATCGACGTCCAGGCTGTTCGCGATGCCCTGGTGGCTATGGTCGACCGAGATGTAATCCGCCGGATAGACCGGAACGACGGCGCCGTTGCGGGTCACGGCCTGGGGCATCAGGAACGGCGAGATGGTCTGCACGTTCAACGACGTGTCGAGATACCGCTGATTGAAGCTCGGCGTCCGGTTGGCCGGCGTGAAGCCCTCCGGAGCCTCGAACAGGCCGTTCGCGCCGGGGTAAGTGCCGAAATAATGGTCGAAAGACTGGTTTTCGTGGAAGATCACGAACACATACCTCACCTTCTGGCGGAGAAGGTCGATCTTCGCTTGAAGAGAGGTTTCGTGGCCGTATTTGCCGTCCCAGTTGCTCTCGGCCGCCATGGCGTTGGAGGCCATCGCCATTGCGCCGAGCGCGGCGGCGGTCTTACGATACCTGTTGCTGCTCATGTGGCGCATCCCCCTCGGGAATCGGGACTTCGCGCGGCCCTTTTCGCCAGTCATCGGGCTCGAATTGCAGTTCGATAACATTTCAACCACGTAGACACTACTTACGTGCGGCGATGGGAGAAAGCGGCCAGATTGGCGCCGTCGTCGAAGCGCTCGAACGAATACAATGACCGTTTCGATCGCGGCGGAGCGCCTCATTCCCCTCGCGCCGCTTTCGCGGTCGGCGATGCGGGCCTCGACGTCTTGACTTCCGTTTGCTATGGGCCGTTCTTGGCCAGGGACGATCGAGGGGTGGGAAACCACTGAACAACAAGCCTCTCTGCCCGCCGCCGCGCGCGCTGTGGCTGGGCTCATCACGGTCGGCGACGTCCGGCTCGGACGCCGCGATATTTGCGCGGGATCTCGAGGGGTGAAAATGGCGAAGACAATCCTGCCGGTCATCATGTGCGGAGGCGCGGGCACCCGGGTCTGGCCCGAATCGCGCGAGACGATGCCCAAGCAGTTCATCGCGCTGATCGGCGCCGCCTCCACTTTCCAGGAGACCGTGCGCCGGGTCGCCGACCCGATCTTTGCGCGGCCGATCGTCATCACCAATCGCGACTACAGGTTTCTCGTCAAAGAGCAGCTCGCCGAGATCGGCGTTGAAGCGACGATCGTCATCGAGCCGGCGCGGCGCGATTCCGGACCGGCGATCGCCATCGCCGCCGCGCTCGCCGCCCGCCAAGACCCCGAAGCTGTGGTCGCCGTCTTCGCCTCGGACCATGTGATCACAAAGCGGGACGAGTTTCTCGCCGCCTGCGTCGCCGCGGCGGGCGCCGCCGAGGAAGGCTTGATCGTGACGCTCGGCGTCACCCCGTCGGAGCCGGCGACCGGCTACGGCTACATCAAGCCGGGCGCGCCGGCCGGGTCAGGCGCCGCCCTCGCCATTCGAGCTTTCGTCGAGAAGCCGGATCGCGCGACCGCCGAGCGCTACGTCGCCGAGGGGCATCTCTGGAATTCCGGCAACTTCTTCTTCCGCGCCGACGTCATGCGCGAGGAGATTGCCGCCTTCGAGCCCGAGATGGCGCAGGCCGCCGACGCGGCGCTCGAAAAGGCCAAGCGCGACCTCGGTTTCCTCGTGCTCGACGCCCAGGCCTTCTCCGCCGCGCCCAAGAAGTCGATCGACTATGCGGTGATGGAGCGCACGCGTCGCGCCGCCGTCGTTCCCGCCGACGTCGGCTGGTCGGACGTCGGAAGTTGGGAGGCCGTCTGGAAGCTCAGCGATCGTGATGAAGGCGGCAACGCCGTCGTCGGCGAAGGCGTCGTGGTGGATTCCCAGAATGTGCTGGTCCGCTCGCACGGCTTGTTGACCGCTGTCATCGGCCTCAAGGACGTCGTCATCGTCGCGACGCAGGACGCCGTCCTCGCGCTGGCGAGCGACCAGGGCGACAAGGTCAAGCAGCTCGTCGATACGTTGAAACGACAGGGCCGGCGCGAGGCGGTCGAGCACAAGCAAATCTACCGGCCCTGGGGCTACTACCAGTCGATCAATTCGGGGGCCCGCCATCAGGTCAAGCGCATCGTCGTCACGCCGGGCGGCCGGCTCTCTCTGCAGAGGCACTACCACCGGGCGGAGCATTGGGTCGTCGTCACCGGCACGGCGGAGGTGACGCGCGGCGAGGAACTGAGGATCGTCCACGAGAACGAGTCGATCTTCCTGCCGATCGGCATCGTCCACCGCCTCGCCAACCCCGGCAAAATCAACCTCGAACTGATCGAGGTGCAGACCGGTTCCTATCTCGGCGAGGACGACATCGTCCGTATCGAGGACGTCTACAACCGCGAAGGGGAGTAAGGGGGAGCCGCGCCGGAGATCAGCGAATCGCCGTCGGAAGGCCCATGATCCGGCGGATCAGGTAGTCGATGGAAATTCGCCCGGGTCCCCACGCCATGATCCCGAGCGCCATCGCCGCCCAGGTGATGTGGATCGGCCATCCCTCCGGCACCGTGAGTTCCACGATCGCCGTCATGACGAGCAGCCCCAGGGCGGCAAATCGCGTGGCGAAACCCAGAACGAGCAGGATGGGGAAGATGATCTCCCCGCAGCCCGACAAAAACGCCACCACCGTCGGGGCCGGGAAGGGATATGGGCCGCCGGGAAGATGAAGCATGAACTCGTCGGTAAAGAGCGTGACCGCGGTATCGCTCAACTGCAAAAAGCCATCCCATTTGAGAATGCCCGAGCGCCAGAACGGAACGGCGAGCGCGACCCGCAGCACCAGCTGCGCCAAGGACGGCTGCGCGATCGCACGCACCAAGAACTCGCTTTCTCAGCGAGAAGCGCCACAGGTCGGAGCTTTTCCGCTCCGGGAATATTTTGATCGGTGATCGACACTACAGCTCTCCGAGGGAAGTGGCGGTGAATACGCCGGCCTCGAGCATGCCGGCGATTGCGGCGCCCAAGTCGAACGAGGGGCATGCCTCCAGCGCCGCGGCAGCCGCTCCTCCGAGCGGCATGGCGGCGGAGAGGGACTGAAGGAATACCCCTCCGCCTGGCGGGAGATGGCGAACCGCGACCTCCAGTTGAGGGCGCGTGATGAGCGCATCCTCGGCTTCCCCCGCGTCGATCAGAGGCGGCGAGGCGCTCGTGCGGTTCGCGGCGAATATCGTCGCCGCTGCGTAGCGCGAGCGCACAATCCGTGTCGCCGGATGCACTTGAAAGATCACATCTGCCAGCCGATCGGCGGGAATAACGGCGAGAGCCGTGGTCGCGAGAGGCTCTTGATCGGCGGCGTGATAGGAATCCAACCAAGCGCGCTCGATCCGCGCTACATCGCCGAGCCACGGCATGGGCCGGGCATACTCGTAACGGTCGATGAAATCGGGAAAGTCCCGACCGTACTCGAACAGCAAAGGCGACTTTGGCGGCGTCTCGCGCAGGTGAAAGCGCGCCATCGCACGAAAAAAATCGAGACCTGTGATGCGCTGAACTGCGGGATAGATCGACGCCAAGGCCTCGATCAGGCTCACCGTGACGTTGTTGCGGTAGACGTTGTACCGTTTCGGGGCCGCCTTTCCGTTGGGACCGACCACGCCGGATGGCGTCTGCAAGCCAGGGTCGGTGAGAGCAATCGAAAATGCCGCGGCATACGACGGGCGCGCGCTCGGCCGGACGGGTGGCGCAGATTCAAGCGGCATCGCTTTGGCTCCGCACGATGATAGGGGTGTGTCGGTCGAGGATCGTCTGCGCGGCCGCGGCCTCCGCCTTCAGGATAGGCCAATCGGGAATGTTGCTGTCCCACTCGATCAGCGTAGGGATCGGGCCGCATTGGCCGATGACGATCGAGTAAAGCTTCCAGACGGCGTCGGCGACGGGACCGTCATGGCTGTCGATGAGCAGCAGGTCGCCTTCGTCGTCCGCCTGTTCGGCGTGTCCCGCCAGATGAATCTCGCCGACCTGAGAAAGCGGAAAGTCAGCCAAATATTCGAGTGCGGAGAACCCCTGATTGGTCCCAGAAACGAAGACGTTGTTGACGTCGAGCAGAAGCCCGCAGCCGGTACGCCGAGCGATCGCCCGGATAAAATCCGTCTCGCTTAACGTCAACTCCTGAAACGCGACATAGGTCGATGGATTCTCCAGCAGGATGGGGCGGCGTATGGTCTCCTGCACTTCGTCGATATGTTCGCAAACCCGCTTGAGCGTCGCCTCCGTGTAAGGCAGGGGAAGCAGATCGTTGAAATACGTTGTGTCGTGGGTCGACCAAGCGAGATGCTCGGACACAAGAGCTGGTTCGTACCGATCAACGAGTGTTTTGAATCGCGCCAAATGCGCTTTGTCTAGAGCTTGCGGGCCCCCTATCGACATGCAGACGCCGTGCAACGACACCGGATTGTCGCGCCGGATCGTTGCGAGCGCGTGGTGAGGCGGGCCGCCCGCACCCATGTAATTTTCGGCATGGACTTCGAAGAAACCTCGCATCGGCCCGTCGGCGAGGATCGCCGGCAGGTGCTCGTGTTTGAAGCTCGCGCCAGCGAGGCTGTCGATCCGATGCACCGGAAAGCGAGGCGCTGTCATCGCGGTCGGATCGACATTTGCAGGTCTTTCGCTCACGATTGCTTCTCCGCTTTCCGATGCTCAGAATACGCGCGTGTCGAACTGCGCTCAGACCGGCTTCAGCGAGCCGTGCTGACCGTTCGGAGTGACGATCGACGTGCAGGTGCCGCCGATGACGAACTTCCACGAGTTGCCCTGGAAATCGACGGTCGAGGTGCCTTGGCAGGTGGTGCCGGGACCGGCCGCGCAATCGTTCTGACCCTTCAAGGCGACGCCGTAGCACTTCTCCTTGTGAGCGGCCATTGCTGCGGCGCCTTCCGCCTTCGTCAGCGGGGCAGCGGCGGCGAGTGTCGCGAAGGCGGTGGACAAGGCGCCGGCGAGGATGAGTGAGCTGACGGCAGCTTTTGCAGACATAATGTTCTCCCATTGAGATTCGGCGCACCCGTGTGGGGCGCACACCGGGTTTCGTAATTTTGAGGCCGATCGTTACTGCGCCGCCTGTTCACGACCTCGTGAACACGTCCGGACCGACGAGTTCACTGGCCGGCGCGCTTGCTGTTTCGTACACGTCCGAAGACCGCAGCATTGGCGGCTCAGCCTACACGGGGTGCAGGAGACCGTCGGACGTGAGCGTTTCGATCGCCTTGACGAGAGTGAGGCCGCGATGAAGGCGGAACCATTCTCCGGTGTGGCGATGCCACTGGATGTCGAAGCGGTCGCGGCTGATCCATTCGAGGCGGGCGAAGGGGGCGTCGAACTCCTCGCCGAGATTGTCCGCGAAGCCCGAGCGGTAGCGCTGGATGAAGCGATACTTGGCGCCGTGCCATTTGCCGAGGATATCGATGGGATAGTTGAACTCCGTAGGCCGGATCACGGGCAGGAATCGCGGCTTCAGGAATTCGTCGATCAATCGTTCGCAAGCCGCGGTGACGCTGGCCTTTTCGGCCTCGGAGAATGCAGCGGTCGGCTTAAGCGGCTTCCGCATGGCTCACCATCGCCTTCCGCCAGTTCCAAGGCAGCAATTCTGCAAGCCGCGCCTGCGGCGTATCAGCGATCCGCCTGAACGTCGGCGAGCCAGGCTTGGGCGAAGGCTTACGCTGTTTCTCGACTCTCTAGGCCGCATTCTTGAACCCGTCGATCTGCGCCTTCATCGCCCTCTGGAATGCCGGTCGCGCTTCACAGCGCCGCTTATAGGCAAGGAGATGCGGATAGGTATCGATTAAGTGCGTGTGATCGATAATGCGCAGTACGTCCGCCATCATAAGATCGCCAACGGTGAATGTCCCTTCGAGGTAGTCCTTCCCGTCGAGAGCCTTCTCAAGCATCGCGAGGCGGTCTCGCACCATCTTTTCAACCTCGGGTCGCCATTGCTTCGTCCATTCCTCCTTCGCATGGAAGAAGTCGAGACTTGCGAGCTGTTGAATCCGAGATCTCGACCGAATTGAGCGCCGAGAACACCCACGCGGTGGCGCGTTCGCGTTCGATACGGTCTTGCGGCAGAAGCCTTTCGCTCTTCTCCGCAACGTATAGAGCAATTGCGCCGCTTTCGAACAATATAAGGCCGTCTTCCTCGATAGCAGGCGCTTGCCCGAACGGCTGGCGCGCCAAATGTTCGGGTGACCTTTGTTCAGGCCCCAACGCCAACGTGCGAACGTTGTAAGCGACACCGGCCTCCTCAAGCGCCCAACGCACGCGGAAGGCGCGCATTAGGGGCGCGGCAAAGTCCGGAACCCATTTGTAGGTCGTGAGCGTGATCATGCGCGAAGTCCGTTCTGCTCGGCCACGGCGATGTTCTCGACGTAAAGCTGCTGCTTGTTGAAGAGCGAATTCCATCCGCCGATGTGGCCGTCGCGGATCGCGACGTTTGAAAATGGCGTTTGGTGAAAAGTCTGGACCGTATTGCCGTCCATTTCAGCAAAGGTGACGGTCACTATCGTGTCGCAGTCCCGGCCAAAATCCTCGTCCCACTGAAACGTGAAGACGATGCGTTTATTCTTTTCCACTTCACGGATCACGCCGCCAAATCTCGACAGACCGTATTGCTTCGACGTCATGGCCCCGCGCCACGCTCGGCCGGGCGTCAGCTCCCAATCCAGCTCGATCGTAGTGAACTTTTCGGGTCCCCACCAACGGAGCATGTGATCGCGGCGTTCCCAAAGTCGGAACACAAGCGGAGCTGGCGCGCTGAATTCACGCTCGATCAGAAGCTCGATTTCACGGTGCTGGCTCACTGCTTCCCTCCTTTCGCCGGCGCCTTGGCGAGCTCCGTCAGAAGTGCGTCCATCCGGTCGAAGCTCCCTGCCCAAAACTTTCGATACCGCTCCAGCCATCCGTCGACTTCTTTCAACGGCGCGGTAGCAAGCTTGCACGGACGCCACTGCGCCTGACGCCCCCGAGTGATCAGGCCCGCGCCTTCTAGGACTTTCAGATGCCGAGAGATCGACGGCAGCGAAATTTCGAACGGCTCGGCAATCTCGTTCACGGTTGCCTCGCCTTGACTCAATCGTGCCAGGATCGCCCGGCGAGTGGGGTCAGCTAACGCCGCCAACGTAACGCTGAGAGGATCGTGCATCTCGGTATTTAGCATCCTTGCTAATTAGCGCATCTGCTAAATACTCGCCGGAGCACTATTGGTCAAGAGCGCGCGTTTCACGCCGCTCGCGTGCGGCGTTCCACCCTGCGCCCAGTTACAGACGCTACGCAGCGCCGGCGATCTGACGCCGCACTTCGTCGGCGATGGGATGCAACGTTTGGGAATCGGCCGGGCCGACAAGGCTGTAGCCCATCCCTTTCGCCGCCCAGGAAAAGCCGTTGATGCCGCCTCGAGAGAGAGGCTGCATGGGAGCTACCTGGTCGACGGCCATCGGGCGGGTCAGCATGACCAGCCGGACGCCGTGGTCGTTGTCGTACATGTAGAGCGCCGCCGGACCATGCGGCGTCGCGACGACGCGCCCACCCATGAAGCGGTAACCCGAAGCTTCGAGGTTCGGAACTTCAACGCGTCGACCGATGCGCTGAGAAACCCAATCGACGAGCTCATTGCTGGCGGTGGCGCGCAGTTCGACGGGGTGTAGGCGGTCCGGACTATAGACCGCGTAATTGTCGGCCGCCTCCTGAGCCAGCGAAGCGACGCCTTGCAGGGGCGGGTCGGACATGCTTCGCAACATCCAGCCGCCGGCCCCGCCAAGGGTTGTCAGCACAATCGCCGCAGCGGCCGCCGCCGCCCGCCAATTCGACCGGGACCGGCGCTCATGAAGCTCCGCGAGGCGCCTGACGTTGAGCTCCGGAGGAATGGGCTCGTCGGCGATCGGCAGCAGGAGGGTTCTCAGTTGATCCCGTTGCCTAGCGTAACCCTCGATGCGCTTCGCGACCTCCGGATGCGTCTCCAGGTAGGCCGCGACTTCGGCCTGCCGACCAGGATCGAGCCGCTGGTCGACGAATGCGTTGAGGTCGTCTTCAGCAATCGGACGGCTGTTCACTTCACCCTCCGCAAGTGTGACTGTTCAGCCGATCCTGTTGAATGTTCGCTGACGCTCTTAAAGAGCTTTTCGCGGGCGCGCGACAGCCGGGACATCACGGTTCCCAGCGGAATCCCCAGCACCTTGGCGGCGTCCGCATAGGGGAGATCCTCGATGCTGACCAGCAGCACGACCGCGCGCTGGTCTTGAGGCAGCGCGGCAAGCGCTCCCAGCAGCTCGCGATAACGCAACCCATCCTCCTGCGAAGGGGGCGCTGGAAGCTGCGCCTCCACGGACTCGAAATTGACGTCCGACGATCGCGCGGCTTTGCGCTTCAATTCCGTCATCGCCAGATTGTGAAGGATGGCGAAAACCCAATTCCGAGCATCACCGCCGGCGCGACGTTCGCTCCAATGGGCGATGGTGCGTTCGAGACAATCCTGAACCAGGTCGTCGGCCGCCGTACAATCGCGCAGCAGGGCGCGTGCGTATCGGCGCAGCGCCGGAATGAGCGGTTCAAGAAACTGGGCCATATCCGTCATGATCGCGGCCATTCTTATTTTGAAGGCGTCCGCCCTCCAGATCGAACTCGAGCCGGCGGAGGGCGGGATTGGCGTCACAGCGCGAGGACGTTCCCTTTAGCCGCCTCGCGCCCAGCGAGTTCGTGAGCGATCCGCAAAACCTCCGCGCGAGTATCGATGCGCGCTAATTCGTCAGCCATCGCGGCAGCTTTCGTCCGATAATGTGGCTCGTCCAGGATGGCGCGCACCGCATTGCGCAGCGGTCCACCCTCAGCAGCGTTGGTGCGCAGGTTGATGCCGACGCCGGACCACGCCACTCGCGCGCTTACGTCGGCCTTGTCCTCGGTCAGCCCGGCGGCGACGATCGGGATGCCGAAACTCAGCGCCTGGTTGACAGTGTTGTAGCCGCCGTTCGTGACGAGGACGTCGACTTTCGGCAGAAGCCACTCAAACGGCAGGTAGCTCGCAAGCCTAACATTTTCGGCGATGGGTCCTTCGATACTTTCGATTGGGCGGCCGCCAGTGGTCACGACCACCAGGATGTCCGGTTCGCGCGCAAGCGCTTGTAACGTTGGCTCGACGAGGAGGCCGAAATCATGGTTGGACACCGTTCCTTGGGTCACGAGCACAATCTTTTTGCTCCCATCGAGATCGTCGGCCCAGGCCGGCAAGGGAGATTGATTTGGGGTGATCGGCAGAGCGCCCACGAAGCGGACCGAAGACGGGAGATCGGCTCTCGGATATTCGAAGCTCGGCGCCGTGAGTTGCAAGTGGACATCAGGGAGATGCTCGACGGCGTCGAGAACGTTCATCTCGATCGGCGGCGCGCCGACTGACGCGAGACAATTGTTCAGGTGGTCGCCGAACGGCTTGTAAAAGACCTCGTCAACCTGTTCGGCCAGAGCCGCATATTCCCGTCGCTCGCTTTCAGTCCGCGCCGGCGGCAAGCCAGTGTTGCCGGGCGCTTTGTCGTCTCGCCGCCAGAGCAGATAGGTGGTGCCGCAGAACATGATCGGAGGCCTCGCAGAACGCGGTCCGAGCAGCATGGGAAGGCCTCCCATGAACAGGTTGTCGGTGACAATGAGATCGGCCTCGAAGGTCTTCATGACGTCCAAAAGGCCTTGGTGCTGCGCCGCAAGCGGATCGGCGAAGACGCGTTGGAAGTAGAAGAGCGTCATCGCGTGGCCGGGCGGCAAGGTGGCGAATTCAGGATAGGCCGAGATCATATCGCTGGTGTCGATGTCCGCGGCTTCCGGGAACGGATGGAAGGCGGCGCCGATCCGCTCGACGCGCTCGCGAAAGGCGGTGGCGGAAAGGCCGACGACTTCATGGCCTTCTTCGAGGAGAGCACGACCGATGGCGAGGACGGCGTTGAGGTGGCCGAGCAGCGGAACCGGGGAAATGATGACTTTCAATTCTCTTTTCCTTGATGACTGACAGGGAAGCAGGGGCGATCAGGTCCGCGGCGACGCGCGACGCGCACCCGCCCCGAAGGCGTCCGCCCTCCGGATCGGCCGGAGCCGGCGGAGGGCGGGATTGGCGTCAATGCGCCTCGATCTGGACGACGGCGCCGGGCTGCGCCGCGGTTCCCTCGGCGATGACGAGATACCGCTTCTCATCCTTCGCGTTGCTCTGGACGATCTGCCGGATCGGGCCCGTCGCGTTCACGATCGCCGCCCCCGCTGGGTTGGCCTTGAACTGGGAAAGCGGTTGCAGAGCGCCTCGTCCCGAGGCGGTTTCGGCCAGCGCGAGGACATAGGGCTTTTTGGGCTCCAGGCCCGTAACCGAGGCTTGCAGCACCTGGATCAAGCCTTGGTCGAACAACGACACGGTCGTCTCGCTGCGACCCGGCTTCGCGTTCGTAGCGCGCGCAAGCGTCAGATGGACAGCTTGCCCCGCGACGCCGAGCGGCGTCAGGTTCTCGGTTCCCGCGCCATCCGGAACCGCATCGGGGACATAGGTTATCGCCTGCGGCGCCTGCCCGATCGGAACGGTGGCGATCACCTTGTTGGTCAAGGTGTCGATCGCGGTCATCGCGTCGGCGTTTTCAAGCCCGACATAGATGCGGCTGCCGTCGCCCGACGGCCAGACGCCATGGGGCAAGTTGCCAACGGGGATGGTCGCCACCTGCTCGAAGTTGTTCGTGCGAAACACCTTCACCTCGTTCGTGCCGCCGATGGTGACATAGGCGAACGTCCCGTTGGCGTTATGCGCGATATTGACGTGGTTGGTGATCGGGCCGGTGTCGAGCGTCTTCAGAATATTGAAGGGGGGCCGCGCATTGAAGACTTGCGTCTTGCCGACATCCTTCAGGGTGAACCAAACCTGTTTGCCGTCCGGGGTCGCCGCGATGTTCGGGCAGAAGGGGCTCGCCTGCGGAACGCGCGCGACGATCTGATGATCCGCCACGCTGACGACGTCAGTCTCCGGGTTGAACGACGAGCAGATGTAACCGTATTTCCCATCGGGCGAGAAAATCTGCATCCCGGGCCCGTTCGGCGTCTTGATGCGGGTCTTCTCCTCGAAGGTTTTCCCGTCGAGCACGTCGATATAGTCTTCACCCCGCACGGTGACCCACACTTCGCTGCCGTCCGGAGTGTAGAACGCCTCGTGCGGCGCGCGCCCGACGTAGGTGATGTGCTTGACGGTATTGGTGGCGGTGTCGATGAAGGCGACGGAATTGGAGCCGATCGAGACGACCGCGAGCGTCTTGTGATCGGGCGAGAAGCCCATGCCATGCACCAGAACCTGACCCTTGTAGAGCGGGCTGAAGTTCGCAGGCTGCGGATCGCCGAGGCGGATGACGCCGAGTAGCTTGTTGTCGGCGGGATCGATGACGGACACCGTGTTCGAGAACTGCTCGGCCGCGTAGACGCGATCCCGATGGCTGACCGGGATATCCGGCGCGGAACTGGCATAGGGCGCCTGTCCGCCGAAGGCCGGCAACCCCCCGGCAAGCATGGCGCCTGCGAATAGAGCGGCAGAGCAGAACAAACGTCTCTTCATCGCGATTCATCCTCTTTCACAGGCATATGCATCTGCATCGATGACGTCGGGGCGTTCGCGGCCGGCGGTTGCGGCTGGACCTGCGTCGGCGCCGCGGTGGACGGCGGCAGCGGTTGTCCAAGCGCGAGGCGCATGGCGGCGATTTCCTGCTGCTGGTCGACGATGATCTCTTGCGCGATGCGCCGAAGCTGTTCGTTCTTCCCGTAGCGCAACTCAGCGAGCGCCATGTCGATCGCGCCTTGGTGGTGCGGGATCATCATCGCTGCGAAGTCGACATCGATGTCGCCGGTCGGCTTCACGGCCATGCCAGCCATCATCTTGGCCATGGCGGTGTTGTTTTCGCTAAGAAACGGCGCTTCGGCGGCGCGCTCGCCAGACGACGCGGCAGTGCTGGTTGGGGTTTGTGCGATGGCTTGCTGTGCGCGAGCCAGGGGTGGATCGGCGGCGAAGCTGGCGATTGCCGCGATAACCGCAAGCAGTGGTATGGAATGGCGCATGAGTGTCGATCGATCCTGAGCTTGCTATCCGCTTGGTCGGTAGACTGGGCGCGGGGCCGTTTATTCCGCTGCTTCGGCACTTTTTGGGAGAAGGCGCTTGGACCAAGCGGAAAGGCGACCATGGCGCGAAGGCCGGTCTGGCTTTGGGAGGCATGTTGCCGGGTCGCGATGGTCTCCACGAGCCGCCTGACGATGGAGAGCCCGAGGCTGCCGCCATCGCCCGTTGATTGGCTGGCCCCAGTCGTGCGGCTTGCGTTCGCGCCGGCTGGCGGATAGATTGGTAGCTAGTCTAACTATCAGTCTGTCCCATGACCCTGACGATTCCGTCTGACGATCTGGCCGCGGCGAGGGAGCTCGCCGAAGCGCTGCGCCTCACGCTGCGCCGTCTCATTCGCGAATTCCGGCGCGAGACCCACGACGCCGGCTTTTCGAAGCTGCAACTTTTGCTGCTGGTCGGCGTTTGCGAGCGTCCGGGCGTCGGCGTCGGCGAATTGGCCCGCCTCGAGAATTTGCGCGGCCCCACGGTGAGCGCGCAGATCAACGCGCTGCAGGCGGCGGGGCTGCTGGAGCGCGCGACGCCGAACCCGAGGGATCGCCGGCGGGTCGGGCTCTTTGCGACCGACAAGGGCCGCGAGGTCATCGAGGCGGTGCGGCGCAACAAAACCGACTGGCTGACGCGCCGGATCGCCGAGCTTTCCCCGCAATCGCAGCGCGCGATCCGCGAGGCGCTCGGCCCGCTTAGCGAGCTCGCGCCATGAAGGACGACGTCAAGACAGCAGCGCCCAGCGGCGAGCCGACGACGCGCGAGATCCGCGAGGTCTTTTTCGGCCTGATGATCGTCCTCGCGTTGGCGGCGATCGACCAGAGCATCGTCGCGACCGCCCTGCCCCGCATCGTCAGCGAGCTCGGCGGGCTCTCCGACCTCTCGTGGGTCGTGACGGCCTACGTGCTCACCTCCACCGCCACGATGCCGCTTTACGGCAAGCTGAGCGACCAATATGGCCGCAAGCCTGTCCTTTACGCCTCCATCCTGATCTTCCTCATCGGCTCGGCGCTCAGCGGCGCCGCGCACAGCCTGCTTCAGCTCATCGTCTTCCGCGCCATCCAGGGCGTGGGCGCCGGCGGCCTGATGCCGCTCGCGCAAATCATCGTCGGCGACCTCGTTCCGCCGGCCGAGCGCGGCCGCCGACAGGGCGCGATCGTCGCGGTCTTCGCGGTCTGCAGCGTCCTCGGCCCGCTTCTCGGCGGCCTCATCACCGATCTGCTTTCGTGGCGGTGGATCTTTTATGTCAACCTGCCGGTCGGCGTCGTCTCGATGGTCGTGATCGCCCGCGCGCTGCGCCGCGCGCACCCGACGCATCGCCGGCGCATCGACTATCTCGGCGCGGCGCTGTTGATGAGCGCCACCACCACGCTGCTGCTTGTCCTCGCGCTCGGGGGAACGCAATGGCCGTGGGCCTCGCCGCAGATCGCCGGCTCCGCCTGCGCGACGATCGTGCTCGGCGCGCTATTCGTGTGGCATGTACGGCGCACGCCGGAGCCGGTGCTGCCGCTGGAGCTGTTCGGCGACCGCCTGTTCATCGTCGCCAGCCTCGTGTTGGCGCTGGCCTTCATGGGGATCGGCGGCGCGAGCCTCTTCTTTCCCCTGTTCTTTCAGCTCGTCATGGGTGTCAGCGCCGCCAATTCCGGCGTTTTGACAGGCCCGCTGATGGTGGGGATCGTGATCTCCTCCATCTTCAACGGGCGGGTGCTGCTGCGATCGGGACGCTACAAGCGAACGCAGATCACCGGCCTGACGATCGCTGTCCTCGCCTTCGCGGCGCTCGCCTGGGGCATTGCGACAGCCCAGAAACTCACGGTGATCGAGCCGGCGATTTTCGCGCTCGGCCTCGGCCTCGGCTTCGTCGCGCCCAACATGACGATTGCGGTGCAAAACGGGCTGCCCGCGACCCATCGCGGGGTCGGTACGGCGACGCTCGCGTTCTTCCGCTCGCTCGGCGCGCTCGTCGGCGTCGCCGGCGCCGGCGCCATCCTGGCGATGCAACTCCCGGCGGCGGGAGCGCGCGCAGCGGGACCCGCGAGCGCAGACCCGGCCCTGGTCGAGATCTACCGCCACGCGATCGGGCTCATTTTCACGACTGGCGTCTGCGTCGTCGCGCTCGCCCTCGTCGCCCTTTTCTTTCTCCCCGAACTGCCGCTGCGGGCGACGCACGCGCCGCAGCACGAGCCGGCGCGCCGGCGCGAGGAACAGCAGGCGTAAGGGAGCGGTCGTTTCGAGCGCGAACCCGGGAGGGGGGAACCTATGCTCTATGTCGTCTTGTTTTTTGCCGGCGCGTTTCTCTGCAATTGCATTCCGCATCTCGCGGCAGGGCTCATGGGAGAGCCCTTCCCGACGCCGTTCGCAAGCCCCGCCGGGGTCGGCGACTCGCCGCCGCTCGTCAATTTCTTCTGGGGCGCCGCCAATGTCGTTGTCGGATTGGCGCTCGCGACCCACCATGCCTGGACTGTCGGGCTCAATCTCGAAACGCTCGCCTTCGGCCTCGGCGCCTTGGTCTGCGGCGGCTTTCTGGCGCACCATTTCGGAGCGGTGCGGGCGCAGCGCAAATAGCGCCTCACATCTCCGCGCGGCCCGCCTCGGTCAAGCGAATGCGCCCGAGTTCGACGCGCAGCCAGCCGCGGTAAGCGGCATAGTGCAACGCGGCTTCGTAGTCGGCTGGCCGCCCCATGTTGCGTCTGGCGAATTCGACCCCGACCTGATCGGCTTTCAGGGTCTCGCCTGCGCGAACACCCTTCTCGCTGAAGATCGACAGCATCGCCATCGCGTAATCCTCATCGGCCGGCAGCGTGACCATCGTCGTCTCCTGCTCAATCGGAGAGCAACTTTACGCCGGCTCTGTGGCTGGCATGGGACCCTTTCATGCGCCGACAAAGGCATTTGCCGCGATTGCAATGCACAAGGCGACCAGCATTGCCGCTGCAATGCGAAGGGCGATTTGCGAAGGCGTCGGATACGCTTCGTCCCACTCGCTCGCCCTCTCCGCTCGCACCCTCGAGATTTTGCGCATCGCGCCCTCCTGTCGCTTCAAGCGAAGGGTAGCGCCGGGTGGCGTAAGGGTTCGAGACGGATCGACGGCCCTCGGCATCAAGCCAAGATAAGGAAAGGCCGCGAACTCAGGCGCCGGCCGGCGGCGGGCCGACGTAGCGCGCGCGGGGCCGGATCAGACGGCCGGTCGCGAGCTGTTCCAGCGCATGGGCGATCCAACCTGCCGAGCGCGCCAACGCGAACATCTGGAACGGCGCATCGTCGGGAAGGCCGAGCGCTTCCGCCACAGCGCACAGCGCGAAGTCGACGTTGGGGCGGACGCCGGCGGTCGCGAGCGCCGCCGCGGAAACGGCCAAGTAATCGCCGGGCGGATCGAACGCCTCAAACAGCGCACGCGCGCGCGGATCGCCGCCGGGATAAAGCGGGTGGGCGAAACCCGGGATCGGCGAGCCCGAAGCGAGACGCTCCCGGATCGCCGCCTCGGCGCCTTCGCGGCGCGCCTGCGCCACCAGTCCGGCGACGCGCGCCGCCATGCCGCCATGCAGCGGCCCCGAGAGCGCGCTGAGACCGGCGAGCGCCGAGGCCGCCAGCGAGGCGCCCGTCGAGGCGGTGACCCTCGCGGCAAAGGTCGAGGCGTTGAGTTCGTGGTCCGCCAGCAGCACCAGGCACCTGCGGATGAGATCGGCGCCACCGGCGCCGCAGCCCCACGCCTCGGCGAGCCTGTCATGGATCGGCCCTGCCCCCGGGCCGCCGCACACCGCATCCGCCAGCGCATCGATTACGGCGGCGGCTTCGAAGTAGAGCGCCGACGGCGCGCGTCCGGCGGTCGGAGCGTCCGCCGCCGCGCGCCCCGCAAGCGCCTCGAACATGCGTTGGCGCGCCGGGCCTTCGCGCGATGGATTGCTTTGCGGGGGAAAGCGCGCGTCGCCGCACGCCCAGAGCAGCCGCGCGACATCCTCGAGCCGCGCCGAGCCGGCGAGCGCCTCGGCGTCCTCGCCGCGATACCAGAGCTTTCCCTGCGCGATGGTCGTGATCGCGGAAGCCAGCACCGGTTCGCCCCAAGCGATGGCCTCCTCGGCGATCGCCGCGCTCTTGCGGCCCCGCGACTTGCGATGCGCGAGGCGCGCGACGTCGGCGGCGCGATAGAGGCTGCGGCGCGAATCCGCGTCGTCCGCCTTCGCCTCGATGAGGCCGCGGCTCACATAGGCGTAGAGGGTCTGCGGCTTGAGCCGCAGCCGCACCATCGCCTCGTCGGCGGTCAGCCAGTCGCTCATGAGATACGTTGATTATATTGTTCAAGATTGATTCTACGCCTCGTGCGCCCGATCTTCAAGCCGTTCAACAGGAGAATGGCGATGTCGAATGGGTTGGAGGGCGTGATCGCGGCGGAGACCGTATTGTCTGATGTGGACGGCGCCGCAGGCCGCCTCGTCATCCGCGGTTGGCTGGTCGAGGATCTCGCCGAGAAGGCGAGCTTCGCCGAAGTCGCGCATCTACTGCTTGACGGATTCTTCGACGACCTCCCGCCGCCCGCCGCTTTGGCGAGGGCGCTGGGGCGCAGCCGCGTCGAGGTGTTTGCAGAAGTCGCCGCGCTCGATGCGACGCTGCTGGCGCTGACGCCGACCGAGGCGGCGCGCGCGCTGATCGCGCGACTCGGCGACGGCGACGATCTCGACGCCGCCTTGCGTCTGCTGGCCGCGCCCGCGGTCTTCACACCGGCGGTTCTGCGCGCCCGCCGCGGCGCCGCGCCGATCGCTCCCGACGAAGGCGCCGGCCATGCCCAGGACATCCTGCGCATGATGACCGGCGCGGACGCCTCAGCGGCCGAAGCCGCCGCCCTCGAGGCCTATCTCGTCACGGTGTGCGACCACGGCCTCAACGCCTCGACCTTCGCCGCGCGCATCGTGGCTTCGACCGGGGCGGGACTGACCTCCGCCGCCCTCGCCGGCTTCAGCGCGCTGAAGGGGCCGCTGCACGGCGGCGCGCCGGGGCCGGTGATCGAGATGCTGGACGGCATCGGCGAGATCGGCAACGCACAGGCCTGGCTCGAAGCCGCGCTGGCGCGCGGCGACCGCCTGATGGGCTTCGGCCATCGCATCTATCGCGTGCGCGATCCGCGCGCCGACGCCCTGAAGCGCGCCGTCCGCACGCTCGGCCCCGCATCCGGCCGGCTCGCCTACGCCGAGGCGGTGGAACGGGCCGCGCTCGACATTTTGAGGCGCCGCAAGCCGGAGCGCTCGTTGCAGACCAACGTGGAGTTCTACACCGCTTTGCTGCTCGAGGCGCTCGCCTTCCCCCCGGAGGCCTTCACCTGCGTCTTCGCGATGGGCCGCATGGCCGGCTGGATCGCGCATGCGCGGGAGCAGGCGCAATCCGGGCGGCTGATCCGCCCCCAGTCGCGTTACATCGGCCCGACGCCGATGCGCGCGGCTTGATCGAAGTGTCGCCTTGCGCCAGATGGCGGCCGCAGCGGCGGCCGCCAGCCAGCTAGGCGCCGCCGCTGCCACTGCCGATCGATACGGCGCCGGGCGCCCGCGGTCGTCGCGCGCCCGCTCGATGATCTGTACTGGGTCACGTCCTACTCGCGCTGGCAGGACGAGCGCTTCTAGCCAGCGTTCGAGGCCCCGCTTCTGCGCGATCATCCGAGCCTCAAATCTTCGACATCGCGAAACCTCAGCGGGAACCGAAGATAGAGCCCCTGCTAAACGATTTCGGACCAAGTCCAACGCGGCGTGACAACGCCCTTCGGCTCATCGTCGCCACGCTGCTTCAACCCGGCGCGAACCGCAAATCGGCGCTCAGAAGTTGGCGACGGTAATTACCAGTTAACATCGGTCTTATATCCATAAAACACAAAATTGGTTCGTTCAAAGACCGACATCGTCCGCGAGGACGCAACGTCCGACCTAATTCGCCAACGTCCTCGCACACCGCACCCGGGGTTGGACCTCATGTTTGGGGCATCCAAATATGTTGACAGTCTATAGCTGCGTTCACGACGTACATGATCTCCGATTGGTTGCGCTGGCCGCCGTCGTTTGCGTCGTCGCATCGTTCGCTACCGTTGACTTGATCGCCCATGCCCGCAAAGCGAACGATCGAATGCGGGTTGTATGGCTCTGCGTCGCCGCGACAGCGAGTGGGTTCGGCATTTGGGCGACGCACTTTGTCGCGATGATAGCGTACGAGCCGGGCATTCCGAGCGGTTATAATTCGGGTCTCACGATCCTGTCGTTGATAACGGCGATCGCGATTACAGGCATCGGCTTCGCCGTCGCCATGATCTCTATCCCATTAGGCGCGCTCATCCTGGGAGGCGCTATCGTCGGCGGCGGAATCGCCGGCATGCATTATATCGGAATGGCTGCCTTTGAGATCGCCGGACGAATAGAATGGAACGCGACTCTTGTGACCGCTTCGCTCCTTCTTGGCGTGATGTTCGCCGCTGCCGCCCTGCCCGTCGCGTCGCGAAGCGATTCGCTAAAATCGAAGACTTTCGGGGCCGCTCTCTTGGCGATCGCAATCTGCGGCCTTCACTTCACCGCGATGAGCGCTGTCTCGATTATACCTGATCCAACGATCGAGGTTTCCGAGACGGCGCTGCCGACGGGCTGGCTGGCGACCGCTGTGGCGGGGGCCGCCCTTTCCATCTTGTTCTTTGCCTTCGTGGGACTCGCTCTCGACATCCGCGAACAGGAACGCAAAAAGTCAGAACTGCACATCCGTTTCCTGGCTCAGCACGACTCGTTGACGCTATTGCCAAATCGCCGCAGCTTCGAGGAAAGGCTTGATCGGGAAATCGAAACGCACAAAGCGTCCGGCCGTTTAATGGCGATCCTTTGTATCGATCTCGACAAATTCAAGGAAATCAACGACCTTTTCGGGCACGCGGGCGGGGACGCCGCCTTGAGGAAAATCGCGAAATGCCTGCCTCCCGCGCTCAATGAGAACCAAATGCTGGCGAGGGTCGGCGGCGATGAATTCGCGATCGTGGCGCCGAACATCGCCGATGCGACGGCTGCGGGTCGTCTTGCCGAGAAAATCAAGTCGGTGTTGGACAGCGAGAACGCGACCGCCGAGGGCGCCGCACTGCTCTCGATGAGCATCGGCATATCGCTCTATCCGAAGGACGCCGAGGATCGCTTGGCGTTGCTGAGCCAAGCCGACACGGCTCTTTATCGCGCCAAATCCGACGGTCGCGGCTGCCATCGTTTTTTCGAAGCCAACATGGACGCCCAGATTCACGCACGCCGAAGGTTGGGGCATGATCTGCGCGCCGCAATCGCGCAACGGGAGTTGACGCTCGTCTATCAGCCGCAAGCGCAAGTCGAAACCAACGAGATAATCGGTTTCGAGGCTCTCGTGCGCTGGAAGCATCCCGAGCGCGGCTATGTTCCGCCGAGCGAGTTCATCCCGATCGCTGAGGAAAGCAACGTCATTCTTCAGATCGGGGAATGGGTGCTTCGAACCGCATGCCAGGAAGCGGCGGGTTGGACGCGTCCGCTCGGTGTCGCCGTCAACGTGTCGGCGGTGCAATTGTACGCGAACGATTTCCCTCAACTGGTGCATGCAGTCCTGTTCGAAACTGGCCTGTCGCCGTCGCGACTTGAGTTGGAGATCACGGAAACCGCGCTGATCCGCGATTTGCCCCGCGCACTCCAGACGCTCCGACAGCTGAAGGCGCTCGGCGTGCGCATCGCCATGGACGATTTCGGCACGGGTTTCTCTTCACTGTCGAATTTGCGGGCTTTCCAGTTCGACCGAATCAAAATCGACCGCTCGTTTATCGCCTCGGCCAATACGAACACGGCTGACGCAACCATCGTTCGCGCGATTCTGGATATCGGCCGTGGGCTCGATATTTCGGTGCTTGCAGAAGGCGTCGAGACGTCCACCGAGCTGCAATTCCTGAAAGACGAGCTTTGCACCCACATTCAAGGCTACCTGATTGGAAGGCCGGCTCCCGTCGAGCAATTCCGAAGCCTCACTCATAGTGATGCTCCCTCGGCCGAATCCATGCGGCCGATCGAAGGGCACGGGATCTCGCCGATGCGCGCGGCTTGATCCGAAGCGTTGCCTTGCGCCGCCATTTCGTCTTGAGATGGCGGCGGGAGCGCAAAGCGCCCCCGCAGCAATCGCGAGGGCTCGACATGGCGGAAACGATCATTGCGCGGCCGGCCGCGACCGTCCTTTTGGTGCGGGACGGCGCGAGCGGCTTGGAAGTCTTCATGGTGGTGCGCCACCATAAGATCGACTTCGCCTCCGGCGCGCTGGTGTTTCCCGGCGGCAGCGTCGATCCCGGGGATTATGCGATCGCCGCCGATCCCGCGCGCTGCGCCGCCGAGGCGGACGAGCGCAGTCGCGCGCTGCGCGTCGCGGCGATCCGCGAGACGTTCGAGGAATGCGGCGTCCTGCTCGCGAGGCCGCGCGGCGAGCCTGGGCTGATCGGCGCAGAACGCTGCGCCGAAATCAGCGCCCAAGCGAAGGGGCGCAGCTTCGCCGAACTCATCGCGGTCGAGGATCTGTCGCTCGCGCTCGACGCGCTCACGCCCTTCGCGCATTGGATCACGCCGCCGATCCTGCCCAAGCGCTTCGACACCCACTTCTACATCGCCGCGGCGCCGCGTGATCAGATCGCGCGCCACGATGGAGAGGAATCCGTCGATTCCGCCTGGATCAACCCGCTTCGCGCGCTCCAGGAGGCGGATGCGGGGGCCTACACAATGGTGCTTCCGACGCGGCTCAATGTGCAGATGCTGAGCGAAAGCCGCGACGTCGCCTCCGCTCTCGCGGCGGCCCGCGCGCGCCGCATCGTCACCGTGGAGCCGAAGGCGGTGAAGAGCGAAGCCGGCTTCACACTGACGATCCCTGGAGAAGCCGGTTACGGCGAGCGGACGACGTTCTCGATATAGGGGGCAAATTCCAACGCTCGCACCCGAGTGGAAGGGCCGCTGGGGGGCAAAGCGGACGCTGATGCGACCGTCTAACCCCGTCATCCTGAGCCGCCTTTTTGCGCAGCAAAAGGCCTCGAAGGATGCTCGAGAAGGCGCCGTCGGAACCTTCTGGAACGTCCTTCGAGGCCGCTTCGCGGCGCACGAGGGTGGGTCAGACGAAATGCCGCACCCTCTAGCGGCGTGGCGTCAGGGATATGCGACGACCTTGCCGGTGCCCGGCCCGCCAATGCCGTAGGGACCGGGGCCGGCATTGCCATCGGACGGGTAGGGACCGGGACCCCAATTGCCGTTGTCAGCGTAGCCGTAACTGTAGCCGTAGCCGGGCCCCGGGCCCCCGTAGCCATAGTCGGCGACGACGTTGCCGGTGCCCGGGCCGCCAATGCCGTAGGGACCGGGACCCAAATCGTCGGCTCGGGCCGGCGCCGTGGTGGCGAGCAAAGCTGCGCCCATTGCGGCGCTCGACACGACAGCGATGAGAGTGTTCCTCAAGAGTGCATCTCCTATTCAACGATGAACGTGAGATGGGAACCGAGCTTCGACGCTGCTGTCGCATGCTTGCGGCTATTGTCGCGCGCTTGCGATGCCGTTCCGCGGCCAGTCTCGCCGGGTCGCCTGCCCGCGGCGAACGCATAGCATTCCACCCGCCGGAATGACGCCTAGCCCGTCGCCGCGGCATCCGTCGCCGCGAAACGCGCCTCGTGCCGCATGGCGATGAAGAACGAGGCCTGCGCCACGACGCCAGCGAGCGCAAGCACGACGGCCGCCGCCAAAGCCGGATCGCGGCCGAGGCCCGCCAGCGCGGTGAGCGCGGCGCCGACCGCCATCTGCGCGAAGCCATAGAGGCCGGAGGCCGAGCCGACGGCGCGCTTGTTGACGCTGATCGCCTGGACGAGCGCGGCCGGCGCCGCGCTGCCGACGCCGACGTTGTAGAGCAGCATCAAGCCGACCATCGGCACGAGGCTGAGACCTCCCGACAGCACCAGAGCGAGCAAGGCGAAGGCCGCCGCCACGCTCAGCGCATTCGCCGCGACGAGAAACCGCCTTAGAGAGAATTTGGCGACGAGGCGGCTCGTCAGCACGCTGCCGAGCCAGACCCCCGACACGAGGATGGCGAGATAGAGGCCGATCTCATGCTCGGGCCGGTGCAGTTGATTGACGATGATAAAGGGCGCTGAGGCGATGAAGGCGTAAAGCGAGGTCGTCGCGCAGCCGCCGCCGATTGCGTAGCCAAGAAATGCGGGTGAAGCGAGCAGCCGCCCATAGTTGCGCAGCAGCGCGGCGCGGTCGACGCTGGCAAGCTTGACGCCGGTCTCCGGCAGCAACCGCCAGGCGCACAGCGCGTTGACGGCGCCGAGGGCGCAGAGCGCAATGAGAATGGCGCGCCAGCCGAAGACGGCGGCCAAGACTCCGCCGACCAGCGGCGCGATGCCCGGCCCGACCGTCACCATCAGGTTCATCAGAGCGAGCCGCTGCGTCGCCTCTTGCGCCGCCGAAGTGTCTCGGACGATGGCGCGCGCCAGCACGAGCCCGGAGCAACCGCCGAGCGCCTGAAACAGCCGCGCGACGATCAATGCGTCGATGCTTTGCGCGAGGAAAGCCGCAAATCCCGAGGCGGTGAAGAGGATGAGGCCACCGATCAGCGCCGGCCGGCGGCCGAACCGATCCGCAAGCGGGCCATAGACGAGCTGCCCGATCGCGAGCCCGGCGATGTAGAGGCTGATCGTCAGTTGCAGCGCGCCGGGGCTGGACTTCAGATCCGCCGCCGCGTTCGGCAGCGCCGGAACAAAAATGTGCATGCCGAGCGTCGCGCTTAGAGCGAACATCGCCAGCATCCACAGCGGGACATGGCGGCGGTTCCCGACGGCGACCTCGCTGCGGGCGGGAAGATCGGCGGCATGGCGGTTCATGCCAAAAATTCCCGATCATGCGCCACGAGAGCGCGGCAGACGTGATCGAGAACATGCGACGCCGTCGCCAGTTCGTCGTCCGTCAGCCCGGTCAGCGCATCGTCGCGCACCTGCTGGGCGATGCTTTCGACTTTCGCCACCGTCGAGCGCCCGAGCTCGGTCAAGACGATCGCTTTGGCGCGGCGGTCGTCGCCGTCCTCCCTGCGCTCGATCAAGCCGCTCGTCTGCAGCGCGTCGAGCAGACGCACAACGGAGGAACCGTCGAGCGACAAGGAACTCGCGAGATCCTTCTGGCGCATCGGCGCCGGCGCACGCGCCACGCGAAGCAATGGCAGCCACGTCGCTTCGGTGAGTCCGAATGGGCGCATGCGCTGATCGACGACGCGCCGCCAAATGCGGGCCGTGTAGGCGACCTGGGCGCCGAAGCCGGCCCGATTCTGCCGGCGAGGCGTTTCAACGAGCGAGGGGGTATCCATGCCAAGCCATTAGATGACGTGTCATCTAATTTCAAGCGCGGCGAACGCTCTCACCTTGCGAGGCGGCGCGTCCCCGCAAAACCGCGTTCACCGTCATCGTCCTGGCTGCGGCGCGGACATCGGCGATCGCGCCGCGCCGGTAGTCCCACATCGGATCGTCTGAGGGATCGAGCGTCACCATGGCTGCGTTGGCCTCGAAGACCCGCAACCGGCCTTCGGGCGCCAGCGCGAAATCGACGCCGAAATAGTCGAGGCCGACGACATCCGCGATCGCCTCCAGCGCAGCGCAAGCGCGCGGCCCGAGGGCGCGCGGCATGTCGTCGAGGAAGCGGCGCTCCTCTTCCCGATGTTCGGCGCGCGAACCCATGCCGGCGCTGAAATAGTGCACCTTCCAGTCCGGGGAGGCCGCCAGATGCAGCGGATACCATTTTCCGCCGATCGCCAGAGCGCGATATTTGCGATGGTATCCGTCCCGTCCTCGCGCATCGAGAACGGACATGACGATCGCTTCCTCGCCGGGCAACGCCTCGACGGCGGCGCGCAGGTCCTCGCGCCGCTCGACCCGCGCGAAATGCCGACCGGCGTGGAACCCAGGCGCGCGCAACAGCAGCGGAAACGCCACGGGCGGCGCGGCGAGCAATTCGGCCCGCGTCGTCAATCGCATGACCGAGGTCTCGATGTCGGGCAGAGCGCCGAGCCGGCGCGCAATGTCGAGCCGCCCGGTCGCCGCGACCAGGTCGGGCGCATTCAGCAGCGGCGCGTCGCTCATCGCGACGATCTCGGTCGCGCGTCGCAGCGCGTCGCCGCAGAGGTCTGCGTCCGCGATCAGATTGAACGCCAGCGCGTGCGGCGGGAGCGGCGCGCCAACTGGAAAATGCTCGACCTCGACGACGTGCGCGTCAAACAGCCCGTCGTCCAGCCACGGCGAAGTCGGCATGTTGCCGAGCTGAACCGAGGCGATCAGCAGGACCGGCAAGCCCGGCCCGACGCCGCGTTTGGCGCGCCGTTGGCATCCGCCTTCGTCGGCGAGGCGCCAGTGCTCGGAGGCGCGCGGATCGCTTTCCGCGTCATACCCGCGCGCAAGACCGCGATGCGCGGGCGCGAAGCCGGGCGCGGCGTCGAGCGCGGCGAGATAGTGGGCGCGCGCTTCATCCGCCGCGCCCTCATCGAACAGAATATTGGCGAGGTTGACATGCGCGATCGGCGAGTTCGGCCTGAGGCGCAGCGAACGCTCGTGCGCGAGACGCGCGGCGGTGCGCCGGCCGCGCCGATAGGCGAGGAGGCCGAGACCGTTGAGCGCGTCGAAATCCTCGCCGAACCGCAACGCGCCGAGATAGGCGCGCTCCGCGCCGTCGTCGTCGCCGAGCGCGAGACGCTCCTCAGCGAGCGCCAGCCAGCGAGCGATAGAGTCGACGGCCTCGATAGACATCACACCCGCCTCCCATGCTGCGTCATGTCGCTGCGGACGTCATCGGGCGCGAAGGCGAGAGGTTTCATCATTGGGATCAAGGAGGGCGCTGATCCGAAGTTACGCCGTCCGCCTTACGCGAGGCTTGGCCCCCACTTTGCGGAAGATCCCATCGCGCTTTTGTGGTATCCGAACAGTCGGTAGAGAAGCGCGATGACGGAAATTCGCAAAATTGCGGCGATCCTCGTCTCGGATGTGGTGGGATACAGCCGCCTGGCCGGCGTCAACGAAGAGCAGACGCTTGCAGCGCTTCGCGTCCTTCGCAGCGATGTGATTGCTCCCGCTGTCGCGGCGCACAATGGACGCATCGTCAAGAGCACGGGCGACGGCAGCCTGGTCGAATTCCGCAGCGCCGTCGACTCGGTTCGTTGCGCGCTCGAAGTCCAAGCCAAGATGGCGCAGCGCAACGCCCGCGCGGCGCCGGATCGCCGGATTGTCTTCCGCGTCGGCATCCATGTCGGCGACGTCGTGGAGGAGAGCGACGGAGACCTGATGGGCGACGGCGTGAATATCGCCGCGCGCTTGGAGGGCGTCGCCAAGCCCGGCGCAATATGCCTGTCCGAGGACGCTTATCGCCAAGTGAAGGCGAAGCTCGATCTCAAATTCCGTGATCTCGGCAAGACGCAACTCAAGAACATCGCCGAGCCCATGCGGATTTATTCCCTCGGCGCAGGCGCGGCGCGGCGCGCGACATTCGGGCGGTTCGCCAGCCGCTTGCTGCCGACCGCCGCGTGGATTGTGAGCGGAGGCCTCGTCGCCGGCGGCATGGCGTGGTTGTATTTTGGCGGCGGCTCGCAGCCTGAGCCTGCCCTGCCCATGTTGACTGAAGCCTCGCCGACCGTCTCGGAGACCGCAACGCCAAGCCCGCCGGAGCCGCCGCGGCGCTCGAGCATTTCGAAAGCCGTTCACGAGCCGCAACGGACCCTTTTGACGCCGCCAGTCGCGCGCCCCGTTCGGTTGACCCCGCCGCCGGCGGCTCCGACCGCCAACGCCAACGCCAACGCGTATGAGGACACCTCGACGTGGGAGTGGCGTCACGGCCAGAGGCAGGACTGCATCCTGATGGGTAGTTGTTTGAACGCCGGGAAATTGGCCGCGTCCCCTCCGAACGACGCGAAGGTTGGAGCCTGCGCGCACGGAGCTCGACCAGAGACCTCTCCATCGGCAAGCGCCGACCACGACGATCTCGCCGCCTTCGGCGATGCGACATCCCGCGAGAGGCGGCAAGCGGTGCGTATGCCGCCGGGCGCGCAGGACGGCTGCCTGTGAGTCGACCACAATCCGGTCGAACCGTCATTGCGAGTTGGGACCGCCTTTCAAGGCGATCTCGCTGAATGAAAACGAGACCGAGCCTTAGGCGCGGACAGGGTCCCCCTTCTCCCCTTGCGGGAGAAGGTGTCGCGCCGAAGGCGTGACGGATTGGCGAGGTTCATGCGCGGTCCCTCCTCCATGGCCTGCGGCTCGTCCGCCGCCCCGCGATTTGCGGGAAGGACACATCCTGTTCTCAGCGCCCCGACATGGTTGCGCCGCCGTCGACGACGATCGTCTGCCCGGTGACGAACGATCCGGCGGCCGAAGCGAGAAACACCGCCGCGCCGGCGATTTCGTCGGGCTCGCCGATGCGCCGCAGCGGCGTCGATGCGTTGACCGCGCGCAAAGTCGATGGGTTCTCCCACAGCGCTCGCGCGAAGTCGGTGCGCACGAGGCCGGGCGCGATGCAGTTCACGCGCACGTTGTGCGGGCCCCATTCGTCCGCGAGATTGCGCGCGAGCTGAAGGTCGGCGGCCTTCGAGACGGCGTAGGCGCCGAGCGTCTCGGAGCCCTTGAGGCCTGCGACCGAAGAGACGATGATGATCGAGCCGTCCTTGCGCTCGATCATCCCCGGCGCGGCCATCTGAATCAGCCAGTGGTTGGCGAGAACGTTGTTCTCCAGCACCTTGCGAAATTGATCGTCGGAAATGCCGGCCATCGGGCCGTAATAGGGGTTGGACGCCGCATTGCAGACGAGGACGTCGATTCGCCCGAATTGACGCAGCGTCTCGTCGACCAGCCCTTGCAGATCGCTTTTTGATGAGATGTTGGCGGCGATCGCGATCGCCGTCCCAGCGCCCCGCTCCGCATTGATCGCGTCCGCCACGGCGGCGCAGGCGTCGCCCTTGCGCGAGGAGACGACGACCCGCGCGCCATGCTCGGCGAGGCGCTCGGCAATCGCCTTGCCGATGCCGCGCGAGGAGCCGGTGACGACTGCGACGCGTCCGGCGAGATCGAATAGGCCCATCATTGTCCGCCCCTCCCCGGTGGCGCCTCAGCGTGCTTGAGCGGCGCTTCGCCCGCAACAGAAAAACGCTGGCGCACGGGGGTTTCGTTCGCCTTTTCCCGAAACCTCTGACATTCTCCGGAGCGCGCGGCGAAAAAGTGGACGCCGGCTCGTCGTATGGTCTAGCGGTAACAAGAAAGAAACGAGGAGACGCTCATGGCTGAGGCAAACTCGGCTGAGGCAAAACTGGGCCGGCTCGCCGGCAAGACCGCCCTCATTACTGGTGCGGCCTCCGGCATCGGGCTGGCGACCGCGAACCTGTTTCGCGCCCAAGGCGCCAAACTAATCCTCACCGACCGCAACGAAGAAGGGCTGGCGGCAGCCCGCCGCGACGGCGACCTCGCTTTCGCTCACGATGTCGTCGACGAGGCCCGCTGGCGCGAGGTGGTCGACGACGCAGTGGCCGCGGTCGGGCGGCTCGACATCCTCGTCAATAGCGCCGGAATCGCGATCCTCGGCAACATCGAGATCGCGACGCTCGATGACCTGCGAAAGACCAATGCTGTGAACGTCGAGGGCACGTTCCTGGGCTGCCGCGAGGCGGTCCGCGTGATGAAGGCGAAGGGCGGCGGCTCGATCGTCAACCTGTCGTCGGTCGCCGGCATCATCGGCGACGCCCAATCGGCCGCCTATTGCGCCAGCAAGGGAGCCGTCCGCCTGCTCACCAAATCGGTCGCCCTGCACTGCGCCCGCGCCGGCTATCCCGTCCGTTGCAATTCGGTGCATCCCGCCTTCACGGCGACGCCGATGGTCGAGGACTTCATCGCCAGGGCGCGCGATCCCGCGAGGCTTCGCGACGGGCTCAGTCGCGCCATTCCCATCGGCCGAATTGGACGCGCCGAGGAGGTCGCGGCGGCGATCCTCTATCTCGCCAGCGACGAATCCTCTTTCACGACAGGCGCGGAAATCGTCGTCGACGGCGGCCTGACCGCGCAATAGCCCTCGCGGCCTTGGACATTGGGCGGACTGGCCCAATATATACCGCGTCAAGACCAGCGCCCGATGTCGGGGCGCGGCAGACCTCGGGAGGAACGTTTGACGGCCATCAACGCTGTGACCACGCTCGACGTCAACGGACCGGTCGCGACCATCACGATCGACTCCCCGCCGGTCAACGCGCTTTCGGCCGACGTGCGCGACGGCATCAAGCGCGCGGTCGAGGCCGCCGACGCGGACGACGCCGTCAAGGCGATCGTGCTGATCTGCGCCGGCCGCACCTTCATCGCCGGCGCGGACATCTCGGAGTTCGGCAAGCCGCCCCGCGAGCCGCACCTTCCCGTGGTGCTCGACCGCATTGAATTCGCCAGCAAGCCCATCGTCGCGGCGGTTCACGGGACGGCGCTCGGCGGCGGCTTCGAGGTCGCGCTGACGGCGCATTACCGCGTCGCGGTCCCTTCCGCGAAGTTCGGCCTGCCGGAGATCAAGCTCGGACTCATTCCCGGCGCCGGCGGCACGCAGCGTCTGCCGCGCCTGATCGGCGTCGAGAAGGCGCTCGACGTCATCCTGTCGGGCGCTCCCTTCAGCGCCAAGGACGCGAAGGACTGGGGCGTCGTCGACGAACTCGTCGCGGAGGGCAATTTGCGCGAAGGCGCCGAGGCGTTCGCCCGCAAGCTCGTCGAGACCGGCGCGCCGCTGCGCAAGGTGCGCGATCTCGACGAGAAGCTCGCCCCGGCGCGCGAGCACGCCGACATTTTCGAGACGGTCCGCAAAGCCAATGCGCGCAAGTTCCGTGGCTTCGAAGCGTGGCAGAAGGCGATCGAATCCGTGCGCAACGCCGTGACGCTTCCCTTCGACGAGGGCGTCGCCAAGGAACGCGAGATGTTCATCGCGCTTTTAGGGACGACCCAGTCCAAAGCGCAACGCTACGTCTTCTTCGCCGAGCGGCAGGCCTCGAAAATCCCCGACATCGCCGCCGATCAGCAAACGCGGCCGGTGCGCGCCCTCGGCGTCATCGGCGCCGGCACGATGGGCGGCGGCATCGCGATGAATTTCCTCAACGCCGGTTTTCCGGTGACGATCGTCGAGACGAGCCAGGCGGCGCTCGACCGCGGCCTCGGGATCATCCGCCGCAACTATGAGAACACCGCCAAGAAGGGCCGCCTGACGGCCGCGGACGTCGAGGCCCGCATGGGCCGGCTGACCGGCTCGCTCGATCTCGGGACGCTCGCCGACAAGGACCTCGTCATCGAAGCCGCGTTCGAAGACATGGCGCTGAAAAAGGAGATCTTCGCCAAGCTCGACACGATCGCCAAGCCCGGCGCGATCCTCGCCTCGAACACATCCTATCTCGACATCGACGAGATCGCGGCGACCACGGGCCGTCCGCAGGATGTGCTCGGAATGCACTTCTTTTCTCCCGCCAATGTGATGCGCCTGCTCGAGATCGTACGCGGCGCGAAGACCGGCAAGGACGTCGTCGCGACCGCGCTCAAGCTCGCAAGCGCGATCGGCAAGATCGGCGTCGTCGTCGGCGTCTGCCACGGCTTCGTCGGCAACCGGATGCTCGCCCAGCGCCAGCGCGAAGCCCAGAAGCTGATCCTGGAAGGAGCGACGCCGTGGGACGTCGACCGCGTCCTCACCGAATTCGGCCTGCCGATGGGCCCGTTCGCGATGAGCGATCTCGCCGGCCTCGACATCGGCTGGTCGAAGGAGACCAGCACGCGCTCCACCATCCGCGAGATTCTGTGCGAAGAGGGCCGGCGCGGCCAGAAGGCGGGCGCAGGCTTCTACGACTACGACGAGGCGCGCAACGCCAAGCCCTCCGCGCTGGTGGAGGAGATCATCCGCGACTTCTCGCGCGCCAAAGGCGTCAGCCGCCGTGCGATATCGGACCAGGAGATCCTCGAGCGTTGCCTCTACCCGATGATCAACGAGGGCGCGAAGATCCTCGAGGAGGGCAAAGCGCTGCGCGCCTCCGACATCGATATCGTTTGGATCAATGGCTACGGCTGGCCGGTTTATCGGGGCGGCCCCATGTTCTACGCCGACACGGTGGGCGTCGACACGGTGCTCGCCAAGATGGAGGAATTCCAGGCCGCGATGGGCGACGACTTCGCGCCGGCGCCGTTGCTCGCCCGCCTCGCGCGGGAAGGCGGCGGCTTCGTGAAATCGTGATCGACGCCCCGGGCCGAATTTAAGGGAGAGTTTCATGCGTGAAGCCGTCATTGTCTCCACCGCCCGCACGCCGATCGGCAAGGCCTACCGCGGCGCCTTCAACGACACGCAGGCCCAGACGCTGGGCGGCCATGCGATCGCCGCCGCGGTCGCACGCGCCGGCGTCTCCGGCGGCGAGGTCGACGACGTCATCATGGGCGCGGCGCTGCAACAGGGCTCGACGGGCACCAACGTCGCGCGGCAATGCGCGCTCAGGGCCGGCCTTCCCACCACCGTCGCGGGCATGTCGGTCGACCGGCAATGCGCGTCCGGCCTGATGGCGATCGCCACCGCGGCCAAGCAAATCCTCGTCGACGGCATGCGGATCGTGGTCGGCGGCGGCCTCGAGTCGATCTCGCTGGTGCAAAACGACAAGATGAACCTCTACCGGGGGCAGGATCCCTGGCTGCTGCAGCACCGCGACGACATCTATATGTCGATGCTCGAGACCGCCGAGATCGTCGCCGACCGCTACGACATCTCGCGCGAGCGGCAGGACGAATACGCGCTGCAGTCGCAGCAGCGCACCGCGCGCGCCCAGGCCGAGGGGCGCTTCGACGCCGAGATCGTGCCCCTGCCGAGCGTCATGAAAGTCGTGGACAAGGGGACCGGCGAGACGCACGATGTCCCCATCACGCTGAGGCACGACGAAGGCAATCGCCCCGACACGACGCTGGCCGGCCTCGCCGCGTTGAAGCCCGTATTCGCCGGCGGCCGGCATATGAAAACGGGCGGCTCCTACATCACCGCGGGCAACGCCTCGCAATTGTCCGACGGCGCGAGCGCCTGCCTCCTGATGGAGGCCAAGGCTGCGCGCGAGCGCAACCTCGAGCCGCTCGGCCTCTATCGCGGCATTGCGGTCGCCGGCTGCGATCCCGACGAGATGGGCATCGGCCCGGTGTTCGCCGTGCCCAAGCTGCTGCACGCCCACGGCCTCAAAGCCGACGACATCGGCCTTTGGGAGCTCAACGAGGCCTTCGCGGTGCAAGTGCTCTATTGCCGCGACCGGCTCGGCATCGACAACGACACGCTCAACGTCAACGGCGGCGCCATCTCGATCGGCCATCCCTACGGCATGAGCGGCGCGCGGCTTGTCGGCCATGCGCTGATCGAGGGCAAGCGGCGCGGCGCCAAGTATGTCGTGGTGACGATGTGCGTCGGCGGCGGCATGGGCGCGGCGGGGCTGTTCGAGGTGCTCTGAGCCAAAGCCGTCAAGAGCCGAAATCCACGGTTTCGCCGCGCGCATTCGGGTTGACTCCTCACAACTCCCAGGGCTAACGAGCCTCTTATGCGCTCGCGCTCAGGGGAGTGACGTCGTCAGGGGCAAGACCGGACTGCCCTCACACCCGCATCGCGACCCTCATGGCCCTTCGTCCCCATTCCCTCGGTTTCACACTGCTGATCGCGGCGCTCGCCGCGCTGCCGCCGCTGTCGATCGACATGAGCCTCCCGGCGGCGGACAGGATCGGCGCCGCGCTCGACGCCCCGGCGTCGCAGACCGGGCTGACGCTGAGCCTCTTCATGCTCGGCTTCGCGCTAGCCCAGCTCGGGTTCGGGCCGCTCTCGGACAGGTTCGGGCGCCGTGCTCCGCTCCTCGCCGCCTGCGCCCTGTTTGCTGGCTCCGGTTTCTTTTGCGCCTTCGCGGGCGCGATCCACACCCTGCTGGTGTGGCGCTTCGTCGAGGGGGCCGGCGCCGGCGGAGCGAGCGTGCTCGCCTTTGCGATCGTGCGTGACCTGTTCGAGGGCGCGCAAGCGCGCGCCCGCATGGCGACCATCAGCGCGGTGATGACCGCGGCGCCGATGCTCGCGCCCAGCATCGGCGCGCTGATCCTTCGGGTCGCCGAATGGCGCGCGATCTTTCTGGCGCTCGCGCTCGCCGGCTGCGCGCTCGTCCTGGTGGTCGGCCTCTTCGTTGAGGAGTCGCACCAGGCGCCCGATGCGACGGCGCTCGCCTTCAGTCGGCTGACGCGAAGCTACGCACGGGCGTTGACGCATCGCTCCTCGATCGGCCACGCTCTGCTCGGCGCGCTCAGCTTCGGCTGTCTCTTCTCCTACGTCTCGGCGTCGCCTTTCGTTTTCATCAGCGTTCTCGGTCTCAGCGCCGGATGGTTCGCAATGCTATTCGCGGTCAGTTCGCTCGGCCTCACCGCCGGCTCGCTGCTCTGCGGACGCTTGAGCAGACTTGGCGTTGATCCCAGGCGGTTGCTGGCGGCCGGCGTCATCGCGCAGGCCGCGCTCAGCGTCGCCTTGCTGGCGCTGGCGCTGCTCGGCGCCTTCCGCGTTGTCGACGCGCTGCCGCTGATCGTTCTCAACAACATTGCGATGGGCGTCGTGGGTCCGCTCGCGGCGCACGGCGCGTTGGAGCCCTTCCCCGAAATGGCGGGCGTCGCTTCGGCGGTGCGCGGTTGCCTGCAAATGCTGAGCGGAGCCGCGGCGAGCGCGCTGGTCGCCTGGCTGTTCGCCGGCACGCCGACCGCGCTGCCCCTCGCGATGACGATCTTTGCGATCGCGTCGTGTCTGACCTGGGCGCTGTTGCTGCAAGGCGCAGCAGGCGAACGGGAGCGGCGCGAGGCGAAGGCGTGAGGATCCGCAGCTCGCTCGCTCAGGCGCGGTCGAGATTCCTCAGTTGCCGCGCGCTTTTGGCGAAAACCCGGCGTCCGCTTTTTCGCCGCGCGCTCTACCCGACCGCGACGATCTCATGTTCCTTGGCTGAGCGCTCGAAAGGCTCGGCCTTGCTCTTGATCCGATACGCCCGAAATTGCGGATCGTCGGCCGGCTGAACGCGCACGACCTCATAGGGGCCGGAAGGCTTCCAAGCCGCCCCGGTCTTCGGATCGTAATCCACGAGTTGCCCAATCGCGAATTTGTGCTGCGTCATGGCGCGACTCCTTGCAGGCAGGAAACATACGAAAAAGGGCCAGGAATGACCCTGACCCTTCGCTCAGCCGGAGAAGCAACATAGCTCGATAACCCTAGCGCCGGTACATCCGCGGTCGCCGGTGGCACGATCCATGTCCTCGTTCAAACGGCCTGAAGCTTGTCCGCCGACATTTTGCCCGTACGCCGGTCGGCGACGAGCTCAAAGCTGATCTTCTGGCCTTCACGCAGGCCGTTCATGCCGGCGCGTTCCACCGCGCTGACGTGAACGAAAGCGTCCTTGCCGCCGTCGTCCGGCTGAATGAAGCCGAAACCTTTGTCCGGATTATACCATTTCACAGTGCCGATAGCCATGATAGAGCCTTTTCAATGCAAGTCTAGACGTGATTCCGCGATGCGAAAATCGGTCTCAATTTTCGATTTTCCGAGGGAGCGCGTCAGCATGAGCGTTTATTTGCTCAAAGAAAAAGCAGTCCGGCCGAATTTCGATCTCTCTACTTGGAGATCCCACATCGTTTTGTCAAGAGACATTGTCTGGCGCCGCCAGCCGGCGGAATCTTGCAGCGGTTCGAGCGGCGGAGCCGCCGGGGCTCTTGCCTGGACTCACAGGCGCACGACATCTCCCGTGCGCACGCTCTTGTCGGCGGCGAAGACGATCCGCAGCGAGTTCAGCGCGTCCTCGAGATGCTCGGCGAGATCCACCTCGCCGCGAATGGCGCTGAGGAAAAGCCGCTGCTCGCGCTCGCAAAGCTCCTGATGGCCGGGCTCTTCCTCGGTGGTGAGAATTTCGTCGGGCTGCGCGAAGGCGCCAGTGGCGTCGAGCGCGGCGTGATGAATGCGCAGCGCGTTGGTGCGCGTATGCGTGTCGTGGTCGGCCGAATGGGCCGCCTCGCCGGAGGATTCCTTGGCGGCGATCGAAACGCAGCCCTTGGGTCCGATCATGTCCTTTACGAAGAAGGCCGTCTCGCTGATCATCGGGCCCCAGGCGGCTTCGTACCAGCCGACCGAACCGTCGTCGAAGGCGATGTGGAGGTGCCCGTAATTGTACATCGAGGGCGCGATCTCGTCGGTGAGACGCGCGCCGACCGCGTGCACCGAGACTGGGCGCGCCCGCGTCACCTGGCACATGACGTCGACATAATGCACGCCGCAATCGACGATCGGCGAGGTCGAGCGCATCAGGTTCTTGTGAACGCCCCAAAACGAGCCGGACGACTGCTGGTTGAGGTTCATGCGCATGACGAGCGGCTTGCCGAGCCCGCGGCCGATCTCGACAAAGCGCGTCCAGGAGGGATGCACCCGGAGGATGTAGCCGACGAGCAGCACTCGCTTTGCGGCCTTCGCCGCTGCGACGAGCTTCTCGGCCGCTTCGAGCGTGTCGGCAAGCGGCTTCTCGCAGAACACATGTGCGCCCGCTTCGAGCGCCTGCAACGCCATCGGCGCATGGAACTCGGTGTAGGCGCAGATCGCCGCCGCGTCCGGCTTCAGCATCGCCAAGGCTTCGGTCAGATCGTCGAAGCGCGGCACGCCGGCGAACTCCGCCTCGAGATCGCCGCGCTCCGCCGCATTGCGCGTGCAGAGGCCGACAAGTTCGAAGCCGTCGATCGCCTGATAGGCGCGCGCGTGGCTCAGCCCCATCGTGCCGAGCCCGACGACCAGCACGCGCTGCTGGGGCTCCGTCTGCTCACTCATCCTGTTCCCTCCTCGATGTCCGCTAGGCCGTTTCCGTCATTGCGAGGAGCGAAGCGACGAAGCAATCCATCGTTCCGCTTGGCGCTGCTGGATTGCTCACGCTCGCAATGACGGCCTTGGCTCTGGCAAAGCGCACTTGTTCGTTCACACTGTGCGCGTGACCTTCATCAAATGCGGCGGGGCGTCGGGATTGCGCCCGCGGCGGCGGGCCGTCGCTTCAGCCAAGCGGTAGAAGGCGTGCAGCGCCAGGATCGGCGTCAGCAAATCATGCCCAGCGGCGGGCGCGACCAGCGTCGGCCACGTCGGGTGGGGCGTGACGTCGACCAGCAGCGGCGCCGCGCCGAACGAGGCGAGCCGCTCGACCGTATCGAGGACGCCCGCGCGCGCCGCGTCGGCGGGTACGAAGGCGACGACGGGAAAGCCTGATGTAATGACGCCGGCCGGCCCGTGCAGCACCTCGGCGGAGGAGAACGCCTCGGCGTGGATGGCGCTGGTTTCCTTCAGTTTCAGGGCCGCCTCGGCGGCCATCGCGAGCGTCGCCCCGCGGCCGATGACGAATAGCGAACGCGCCGCGGCGAGCGCTTCGACGATCGGCTCGGGCGGCGGCGCTTCGCTCGCTGTGAGCTGGGCCGGCAGATCGGCGAGCGCGCGGACGAGCGCGTCGTCGGCGCTCCAATACGCGATCAGCGACGCGCCGGCGACGAGCGAGGCGAGCATGGTCTTGGTCGCGGCGACCGAGCGCTCCTCGCCCGCATTCAGAGCGAGCAACGCTTGGGCTTCGCTCGCCGCGGGCGACGTCTCGTCGTTGACGAGCGCGACCGTGAAGGCCCCCGCCGCGCGCGCGGCGCTCTGCATCGTCACGATGTCAGGGCTGCGTCCCGATTGCGAGATGGTGAGCGCCAGCGCGTCGGCGAGTTGCAGCGGGGCGCGATAAAGCGAGGCGACGGAGGGGCCGAGCGAAGCGCAGACGAGGCCGAGACGCAGTTCGACGAGATGCTTCAAATAGAGCGTCGCATGGTCGGAGCTGCCGCGCGCGATGGTGACGACGAAATGCGGATCGCGCTTGCGCAGCGTCATGGCGAGGTCGACGACCGTCGCCGCATTGGCGGCGAGTTGGCGCCCGATCGCCTCCCCGGCGCCTGCGATTTCGGTGGCCATGAAGGTTGCGGTCATGAGGTCGATCCCGACAAGGTGAGCTCCGCTACGAAATCGTAGGTGTCGGAGCGGTAGAAGGAACGTGTGTATTCGACGCAGCGCCCGTCCTGGAGATAAGCGATGCGATGGATGTCGAGCGCGGCCGAACCCTTCGGCACCTCGAGGCGCGACGCCTCTTCGGCGCCGAGCACCACGGCGCGCAGGCGCTGCAGGGCGCGAACCGGCCGCCAGCCCTCGGCCTCCAGCGCGGCGTAGAGCGAATCGCCGACGCGGGCCGGATCGGCGAGGAAGCGGATCGGCACCACCGCGCGCTCCACCGCCATCGGCACGCCGTCCGCCAGACGCAAGCGCTCCCAGCGGAACACGCTCTCGCGCGGACTGACGCCGAGCATCATCGCCTCCTCGGGCGTCGGGAGGAACACGCCGCGCTCGATCTCGCGCGAAGACGAGACAAAGCCGCGCGAGCGCATGTCCTCGCTGAAGCTGGTGAGGCGCGAGAGCGCCTGCTCGACATGCGGCGCGGCGGCGCGGCGCACGAAAGTGCCGGCGCCATGGCGGTGAAACAACACGCCCTCCGTCACGAGCCCGGCGATGGCGCGGCGCAAGGTCGTGCGCGACACCTGGAGGATCTCCGAAAGCTCGCGCTCGCCGGGCAGCACGCCGGCGTCGGCGAAACGTCCCGACGCGATCTCCCGCTTCAGCGCCGCGCCAACCGCCTCGAACAACGGCCCCCGCTGAGCTCGCGCCTCGCGAAGCTCGTCCATCCCCGTCCTCCGGCTCCGACGCGCCGCTTGGGCGGACCAGGCCCGCCGGGAGCCACTTTCTGGCGCATCCTCCCCTAGACAAGAGGTATACATTTGTTTAATCATCGAAGACAAGAGGTATCTAGTGGTACGCGCCGCGCGCGCCACGACAGAGGGGGAACGATGAGGGCGACGGGTGACGGACAGCCGCGCGAGCACGAGGCGCTGCTTGGCGCGCTGGTGGACGACCAGCTTCGCGCTGTCCGGTGTGTCGAGCAGGCCTCGGACGCCCTCGTCGCCGCCGCCGAAGCCGTCGCTGATGCACTGCGCAACGGCGGCCGGCTGATCTATCTCGGCGCCGGCGCCTCGGGTTGCATCGCCATCCAAGACGGCGCCGAGTTGCCTGGAACCTTCGGCCTCGCCATTGAGAGCGTCGCCTTCGTCTCCCCTGGTGGCGACCCCTTCGGCGCGCTCATCGGCAGCGCGGGCGAAGACGACGAGGAGGACGCGCGAGCGGCGGTCGACACGCTGGCGCTTCGTCCCAAGGCGATCTCATGCTCGCGGTTTCGGCGAGCGGCTCGACTCCCTTCACGCTCGCGGGGGCGCGCGCCGCCAAAGCTCGCGGCGCCCGTCTCGTTTCGATCGCCTGCCGGCCCGGCGCGCCGCTGTTCGAAGGAGCCGACGTCAGCGTGCTGCTCGCGACCGGACTGGAAGCGGTCGACGGCTCGACGCGCCTGGGCGCCGGCACTGCCCAGAAGGCCGCGCTCGGCGTTATCTCGACGCTCGCCTGCGCCAAGCTCGGCCACGTGCATCGCGGGATGATGGTCAATCTGCGGCCCGACAACGCCAAGCTTCGCGCCCGCGCGGTCGGCATCGTCACGCGCCTCGCCGACGTCGACCAGGCGACGGCGGCGGCCGCGCTCGAACATACGCAATTCGACGTCAAAGCTGCGGTCGTCGCGGCGGCTGGCCGGCTCGACGCCGAGGCGGCCAAGGCGCTCGTGGCCGATTGCGGCGGGGATCTCGCCGCGGCGCTCGAGCGGACATCGCACGGCGCGGAGTTTCAAACCCGGGCATAAGCCTGGCATGGGAGGAGTGAGCGATGAAGTATGCGACATCCATGATTCGAAGCGGCGCGGCTTTCGCTGCGCTGCTGGCGGGCCTGGCGGCGGCCCAGGCGGGATCGCTGAAGATCGAGAGCTGGCGCAATGACGACGCGGACATCTGGAACAACCAGATCATCCCCGCCTTCCAAAAGCACTATCCCGACATCAAGGTCGAGTTCTCGGCTTCCGCGCCGGCCGACTACAACGCGGCGCTGAACGCGCGCCTCGACGGCGGCACCGCGGGCGACCTCATCACCTGCCGCCCGTTCGACGCGTCGCTGCAGCTTTATCAAAAGCACCAGCTCGACGCCGTGACCGACCTCAAGGGCATGGAGAATTTCTCCGACGTCGCCAAGGCCGCCTGGTCGACCGACGACGGCAAGGTCGCCTTCTGCGTGCCGATGGCGTCCGTCATCCACGGCTTCATCTACAACAAGGAAGCCTTCGCCAAGATCGGCGCCAAAGAGCCGAAGACGATGGCCGAGTTCCATGAGATTCTCGACAAGCTCAAGAAGGACGGGACCTACACGCCCATCGACTTGGGAACCGCCGACCAGTGGGAGGCCGCGACGATGGGCTTCCAGAACATCGGCCCCAACTATTGGAAGGGCGAGACCGGGCGCGCCGCGCTGATCGCGGGCAAGGAGAAGTACACCGACCCGCAATACATCGCGGTGTTCAAGGAGCTCGCGAGCTGGGCGCCCTACATGGGCAATGGCTACCAGGCGCAGAAATATCCCGACAGCCAGAACCTGTTCTCGCTCGGCAAGGCGGCGATCTATCCGGCCGGCTCGTGGGATATTTCGACCTTCCGCTCGCAGGCGCAATTCCAGATGGGCGCCTTCCCCCCGCCCCTGCCGGCGGGTGACACCCAGTGCTACATCTCCGACCACGTCGACATCGGCATGGGCGTGAACTCGGCGTCCAAGAACAAGGAAGACGCCAAGAAGTTCCTGGAATGGTTGACGACGCCGGAATTCGCCACGCTCTACGCCAACGCGCTGCCCGGCTTCTTCCCGCTGAGCAAGACCCCGGTGACGATCAAGGATCCGCTCGCGGCGGAGATGGTCGGCTGGCGCAAGGACTGCAAGTCGACGATCCGCAACTCCTATCAGATCCTCAACCGCGGCACGCCGAACCTCGAGAACGAACTCTGGAACGTCTCGGCTGAGGTGATCAACGGCAAGCTGACGCCGGAAGCCGCCGGCAAGCAGATCCAGGACGGCCTCGACAAGTGGTACCACCCGGCCAAGTGACGCACTGAGATCGCGCCCTCCGCTTAGCGGTGGAGGGCGCAGTCTCGATGCGCCGCCGCTCCGCTTGACGGCGGGGGCGGAAAACGGCGACGCTCATTTCGGTTCCTGCACCGGCGCAACAAACAATGGCCGAACAATTGTCCCAAGTTGTCGCCTCCATGCCGAGGGGCCGCTTTCTCGCGCTCATGGCGCTCTTTCTCGGGCCGGCGGTCGCGATCTATACGCTCTTCTCGATCTATCCCCTGATCGCGACGATCAGTCTGGCGACCTATACGACCGACAACGGAGGCGCCTATAGCTTTGTCGGCCTCGCCAACTTCGTCACGCTGCTCACCGACTCCGTGTGGTCGAAGCCGTTCTGGAACGCCGCCTGGAACAACCTGATTTTCTTCGCCGTGCATATGGCGGTGCAGAACCCGATTGGCATCGCCCTCGCCGGCCTGCTGAGCCTCTCCGGCCTCAAGCTCAAGAGCTTCTACCGCACGATCATCTTCCTGCCGACCATGCTGTCGGTCGTCATCGTCGGCTTTAGCTGGAATCTCATCCTGTCGCCGCTTTGGGGCGTCGCCGAGGGCGCCCTGAAGTCGGTGGGCCTCGGAAGCTGGTTCGCGCCCTGGCTCGGCTTGCCGTCGACGGCGCTGGTGACGCTCGCCCTCATCTCCGTGTGGCAGTTCGTCGGCATTCCGATGATGCTGATCTACGCCGCGCTGCTCAACATCCCCGAGGAACTGATCGACGCCGCGCGCGTCGACGGGCTCGGCGACTTCCGCATCTTCTGGCACATCAAGCTGCCGCTGGTGCTGCCGACCATCGGGCTCGTCTCGATCCTGACGTTCGTCGGCAACTTCAACGCCTTCGATCTCATCTATTCGGTCAAGGGCGCGCTCGCCGGGCCGAATTTCGCCGCCGACATTCTCGGCACCTTCTTCTATCGCACCTTCTTCGGCTTCCAGTTGCAGCTCGGCAATCCGACGATGGGCGCGGCGGTGGCGACGGTGATGTTCTTCATCATCCTCGTCGGCGTATGCCTCTATCTCTTCATCGTGCAACGACGCCTGCGGCGCTACGCGTTCTAAGGAAGCAACGATGCTCAAACAGCGCGCGCAGTCGCTCGGCGTCCATGCGATCCTCATCGCCTACAGCCTGCTTGCGGTCGGGCCGATCGTGCTCGTGGCGATGAACTCGTTCAAGACTCGCAAGGCCATCTTCGGCTCGCCGCTCACGCCGCCGGACGCGACGAGCTTTTCGCTCATCGGCTACATGAAGGTGTTCCACGCATCGCATGTCGGAACTTATTTCAGCAATTCACTCATCGTGACGCTGGTCAGCATGGCGCTCGTGCTGCTGTTCGGCGCGATGGCCGCCTGGGCGCTGACGGAATACAAGTTCCGCGGTTCGACCGCGCTCGCGCTCTTTCTGTCGATCGGCATCATGGTGCCGATCCGCTTGGGCTCCGTCGCTATCCTCAAGATGATGCGGGAGGCCGGGCTCAACGACACGCTGACGGCGCTGATCCTGGTTTATGTCGCCCAAGGCCTACCGCTGGCGATCTTCATCCTGAGCGAGTTCATCCAGCAGATCCCAAGGGATCTGCGCGACGCCGCGCGCTGCGACGGCGTGCCCGAGACCCGCATTTTCTTCGAGGTGATCGCGCCGCTGCTGCGCCCGGCGATCGCGACGGTCGCGATCTTCACCATCGTGCCGATCTGGAACGATCTCTGGTTCCCGCTCATCCTGACCTCGTCCGATTCGACCCATACGATCACGCTCGGCGTGCAGCAGTTCCTCGGTGAGTACATCACCGATTGGAACTCCGTGCTGGCGGCGCTGTCGATGGCGATTCTGCCGGTCGTCGCGATCTATGTGATCTTCTCCAGGCAACTCATCGCCGGGCTGACCGCCGGCGCGGTGAAATAGGACCTCGCGCCATGGCCAATCTGCGCATCCAAAACCTCGCCAAACACTACGGCGAGACGCGCGTCCTCAGCGGCATCGAGCTCGCGGTCGAGGACGGCGAGTTCGTCGTGCTGGTCGGTCCTTCCGGCTGCGGCAAATCGACCCTGCTGCGCATGATCGCCGGGCTCGACGCGCCGACCCTCGGCGACATTGCGATCGGCGGACGGCCGGTCAACGGGCTCGCCCCCGCCGAACGCAAGATTGCGATGGTGTTCCAGTCCTACGCGCTCTATCCGCACATGAACGTGCGCAAGAATATGACCTTCGGCCTCAGGTTCGCCGGGGTCGAGCGCGAGGAGATGGACCGCCGCGTCGCCGAGGCGGCGCGGATGCTGCAGCTCGAGCCGCTGCTGGAGCGCCAGCCGCGCGACCTCTCGGGCGGTCAACGCCAGCGCGTCGCGATCGGCCGCGCGGTGGTGCGCGAGCCCGACGTGTTTCTGTTCGACGAGCCGCTGTCCAATCTCGACGCGGCGCTACGCGTCTCGACGCGTGTCGAAATCGCGCGGCTGCACCGCCTGCTGCGCGCGACGATGATCTACGTGACGCACGACCAGATCGAGGCGATGACGCTCGCCGACCGCATCGTCGTGATGAACCAGGGGCGCATCGAGCAGATCGGCAAGCCGCTCGATCTCTATTACACGCCCGCCAATCTCTTCGTCGCCGGCTTCATCGGCTCGCCGGCGATGAATTTCTTCAAGAGCAAGGTCGACCGGATCGCCGACGGGCGCGCCCATATCGCCGGCCCGGCGGCCGAAACGTTCGTCGCGCCCGCGTCCGCGACGCTCGGGCAAGGCGCGCCGGTGACGATCGGCGTCAGGCCCGAGCATCTCGAGATCGGCGCGCCCGGGGCGTTCGCCGCCAAGGGAACCGTCGAACTCGTCGAGCGCCTCGGCGAATCGTCCTTCGCCTATATTCGGCGCGCCGACGAGCAGATGCTGGTCGCCGAAGTTCGCGGTCGCCAAACCCCGTCGGTGGGCGATACGGTCAGTCTCGGCGCGGATCTCGCCGACGTCCACCTGTTCGACGAGGCCGGCCGGCGGATCGAAGTCGCCGCCGTGTAACGCGACGCGGCGCTGGCGGAGGTAACTATTTCGCCTCCGTCCACGTCTTGTAGTCCGCCGCCGAAACGGTGGGGAACTTCTTGACGAACGCCGCGATCGTCCAGATTTCCTGATCCGGCACATTCTCCGAGCCGAAGCTCGGCATGCCGGTCATGCCGATGCCGTTCTTCACCACCCAGAAGATTTCCGGGACGTTCCGCTCGGGCGCGATCTCCTTGAGGTCGGCCGGCCACGGCCGCATCCCCTCCGAGAACTTCTGCCAGTCGACGCCGGGCGCGCCGTGGCAGTTCGCGCAGCCCCGCGCGGCGAAAGCGCGTGCGCCGGCTTGAATTGTCGCGGGATCGTCGACCGAGTTCGGCGCCCGGTCTGTCGCGTGGCGCCCGATCGAGGCGGCGCGCACGTTCGCGAGCGCCCAATCGACCGCCGCCGGCTGCGCCGTGCTCGCCGCGACGTCGTAGAACCCGCCGAAGAAATATACCCCCGCGCCGATCGCGCCGAGTATCGCCAGAAGGCCGATCAGCGCCAAGAGTTCGCATAGGTCTCCCCCCTATTCGTCGATATGGAGCAGAGAGCACGCCAATCCGAGCACGCTGTCAACGTTTACGATGCGGGATATACAAAGCGGGCGCTGGTTCTTGCTTAAAGCGCGCGACGAGCGAGCCCCTGAGCCAAGGCTAGACTTGAAGGCGGTTGTCGCCCCTTCGCCTGCCGAGGCGCCGCCCTCCCCCCGGCGCCGCCTTCAATGTACACTGACAAGCCTCTAGCCAGCGCACAAATTCTCCCGTAATGGCGCGATATGGCGAACGACGTCCTTTTCACCTTGGGAACGCGGGGTTCTCCGCTGGCCCTTGCGCAGGCGCACGAGACGCGCCGGCTGCTGGCCGCGGCGCACGGCTGGGACGAGGCGGCGATCGCCCTCGACGTCATCAAGACGACCGGCGACCTCATCCAGGACCGGCCCCTCGCCGAGGCTGGCGGCAAAGGCCTCTTCACCAAGGAAATCGACGCGGCCCTCCTCGAAGGGCGTATCGACGCGGCCGTCCACTCGGCCAAGGACTTGCCGACCCAACTCCCCGAAGGGCTCATGATCGCCGGCTTCCTCGAGCGCGAGGACGTGCGCGACGCTTTCATTTCGTCGATCGCGGAGTCTTTCGCGACCCTGCCGCAGGGCGCGCGGCTCGGGGCCGCCTCGCTGCGCCGCCAGGCGCAGGCGCGCCGCCTCAGGCCCGATCTCAAGGTCGAACTCCTCAGGGGCAATGTGGAGACGCGGCTGCGCAAGGCCGAGAGCGGCGCGATCGACGCGACGCTGCTGGCGCTCGCCGGGCTCAAGCGCCTCGGCCTCGCCCACCGCGCGCGAGCGGCGCTCGATCTCGACAGCTTCCTGCCGGCGGTCGGCCAGGGCGCCATCGCGCTGACCGCCCGCGTCGGCGACGCCCGGGCGCTCGCCGCGCTCGCCGTCATCAGCCACGCCCCGACCGAGACCGCCGTCACGGCCGAACGGGCCTTTCTCGCCGAACTCGAAGGCTCCTGCCGCACCCCGATCGCCGGGCACGCCCGCCTCGAGGGGGCCACGCTGCTGTTCGTCGGCCAGGTGCTGCGCGAAGACGGCTCGGAGACTTTCGAGGCCAGACTGTCGGGCTCGCCTCAAGAGGCGGCCCGATTGGGCCGGGACGCCGGGCGCGACATCAAGGGCCGGTTGCCGCCCGGGGTGCTCCGTTCAGGCGGATAGGACATATTGTCGCGCCCGGCCTCGTTCGCCCGAACGCCCGATACGCTGCGGCCGTCGGAAATCCTGAGCTTTGGCGAATCCGGTCCGGTCGGCGCATGCGGCTCGCCCGGATTGGCGGATCGCACTCTCTTTACTCGAAAGGTTCCAAGGAGTAGGCGATAAGCATCCCGGCCGTCCCTTGGCGGCGCGTGGAATTCTCCGGCGAAGAGGTCGGGTTAAGCAAGGTCGACAGACGATGGACTACCAGCGGCGTTTCGAGGAAGCGATCGATCAGTTGAAGCACGAAGGGCGTTATCGCATCTTCGCCGATCTCGAGCGCGACGCCTCGCGATTTCCGCTGGCTTTGTGGCGTCCGCCGTGCGGCAAGCTCGCCGCGCGCGAAGTCACCGTCTGGTGCTCGAACGATTATCTCGGCATGGGCGGCAATCGCGGCGTGATCGAGGCGAGCGTCACGGCGGCGAGAACCTACGGCGCCGGCGCCGGCGGAACCCGCAACATCTCCGGCACCCATCACCCGATCGTCGAACTCGAGCAGGAGCTGGCCGATCTGCACGGCAAGCAAGCGGCGCTCGTCTTCACCTCCGGCTGGATCTCCAATCTCGCCTCCATCTCGACGCTCGCCGGCCTGCTGCCGAACTGCCTCATTCTGTCGGACGCGCTCAACCACAACTCGATGATCGAGGGCGTGCGCCGCTCGGGCTGCGAGAAGAAGGTCTGGCGCCACAACGACGTCAAGCACTTAGAGGAGTTGCTCGCCGCCGAGCCGCTCGAGCGCGCCAAGCTCGTCGTGTTCGAGAGCCTCTATTCGATGGACGGCGACATCGCCCCGATCCGAGAGATCGTCGCCCTCGCCAAGAAGTACGGCGCGATGACCTACATCGACGAGGTCCACGCGGTCGGCATGTACGGCCCGCGCGGCGGCGGCATCTGCGAGGCCGAGGGCCTGATGGGCGAGATCGACGTCGTCGAGGGCACTCTCGCCAAGGGATTCGGCTGCATCGGCGGCTATATCGCCGCGAGCGCGGCGGTGATCGACGCGGTGCGCAGCTACGCGCCCCAATTCATCTTCACTTCGACGCTGCCGCCGAGCGTCGCGGCGAGCGCGACGACCGCGGTGCGCCACCTCAAGGCGTCCGGCGTCGAGCGCGAGCGGCATCAACAGATGGCCCGCCTCGTCAAGCACGCGCTGCGCGCGGCGGGGCTGCCGGTCCACGACAATCCCTCGCACATCGTGCCGCTGATGGTGCGCGACGCCGCCAAGTGCCGCGCGGCGAGCGAGATGCTGCTCGAACGCCACGACATCTATATTCAGCCGATCAATTATCCGACGGTCGCGAGAGGCGCCGAGCGCCTCCGCATCACGCCGACGCCGCGGCACACCGAGGCGCAGGTCGCTGCGCTCGTCGAGGCGCTGGTCGATGTGTGGAGCGCGCTCGGCCTGCCGTTCGAGGAGGCGCGCGTCGTGCCGCTGCGCCGCCCGCAGGCGCAGGAGCCCGCGCAATGCCTCTATCCGGAGATGAAGAAGGCGGCGGAATAGGCCGAGTGCGCCGATCCGGCCTCTCACGCTAGCGCGGTCGAAGCAACCGAGGCGGCGCTTGTCATGCCCGCGAAAGCGGGCATCCAGGCGTCAAAGGGCGACGGCCCGCGGCGATTGTCTGGACCCCCGCTTTCGCGGGGGTGACAGCCGCGGGTCAACTAAAAAAGGCAAAACGCGCTACGTCATCCGGGCGAAGACCTGTCCTCGCTCGCTCCGCGCCGCGATGGCGCGCACAACCGATGGCCTCGTGAGAGCGCCGCACGCAGGGAACATCCCATGTCGGTCGCCTCGCGCGAAGAGCCGTCTTCCTCAAAGCCCTTCCTCGCCGCGCTTGGCGGCGTCGCGCAGCCGACCCCGCCGATCTGGCTGATGCGGCAGGCGGGACGCTATCTCCCGGAATATCGCGCCCTGCGCGCTGAAGCGGCCACCTTCCTCGACTTCTGCTACAGCCCGAAGCTGGCGGCGGAGGCGACGCTGCAACCGGTCCGGCGCTTCGGCTTCGACGCGGCGATCCTCTTCAGCGACATCCTCGTCGCGCCCGACGCTTTGGGGCAGAGCGTGAGCTTCGAAACCGGCGAAGGCCCGCGCCTCGCGCCGATCGAAAGCGCCGCCGATTTCGCGCGTCTGCGCGAGACGCCGGACTGGTCGCGGCTCGAGCCGGTGTTCGAGACGGTCGACCGCGTCAAGGCGAGCCTGCCCGCCGAAGTCGCGCTGGTCGGCTTCTGCGGCGCCCCCTGGACGGTGGCGAGCTATATGATCGCAGGACGCGGCACCCCCGACCAGGCGCCGGCCCGCCTCTTCGCCTACCGCGAGCCCGCCCTGTTCGCCGCGTTGATCGACCGGCTCACCGACCTCTCCGCCGACTATCTCGCGCGGCAGATCCGCGCCGGGGCGGAAGCGGTGCAGATCTTCGATTCCTGGTCGGGCGTTCTGCCTCCGCTGGAATTCGAGCGCTGGTGCGTCGCGCCGGTCGCCCGCATGGTGACGCGTCTGCGCGCGGCTGAACCTCGCGCCAAGATCATCGCCTTTCCCCGCGGCGCGGCGACCCAGCTCGGCAAAATCGCCGCGCTCGAAGGGCTCGCCGCGATCGGCCTCGACACCGCCGTCGACCCCGCCGTCGCGGCGGCGATGCTGCCCGAGCGGCTTGCGCTGCAAGGCAATCTCGATCCGCTCGCCCTGCTCGCCGGCGGCGCCGCGCTCGACAAGGAAATCGACCGCGTGCTCCATGGCTTTTCGGGCCGCGCGCATATCTTCAATCTCGGCCACGGCATCCTGCCCGAGACGCCGATTGCTCACGTCGAGCGGCTCGTCGCGCGCGTGCGCGGCGCGCGTTGAGAGGAAGCGATGGAAGCCATCTTGGAGACGCGCAAGCGTGACGCGCAGGCCTGGTTCGAGGCGCTGCAGCTCAAGCTGATCGCCGCGATCGAGGCGCTGGAGGCGGAAGCGCCACTGGGCGCGCCTGATATTCCCCTCGGCCGCTTCACGCTCGAGCCGTGGAAGCGGCTCGATCATAGCGGCGAGCCCGGCGGCGGCGGCCGCATGGCGATGCTGCGCGGCCGCGTGTTCGAGAAGATGGGCGTGCACGCTTCGGCCGTGTTCGGGACCTTTTCGCCGGAATTCGCCAAGCAAATTCCGGGCGCCGACGCCGACCCGCGCTTTTGGGCGTCCGGCCTGTCGGTGATCGCGCATCCCTGGAGCCCGCATGTGCCGACAGTGCACATCAACACGCGCTTCGTCGTAACGACGAAAGCGTGGTTCGGCGGCGGCGCCGATCTGACGCCGATGCTCGACGCGCGGCGGCGCGACGACGATCCCGATACCGTTTTGTTCCACCGCGCGCTGCGGGCGGTCTGCGAGCGCCATCCCGGCGTTGCGTCCTATGACAAATACAAAGCGACGTGCGATGAATATTTCTTCCTGAAGCACCGCAACGAGACGCGCGGGGTCGGCGGCGTTTTCTACGATCAGTTGAACAGCGCCGGAGACGCAGCCAATTCGGCCTGGGACGCGGATTTCGCGTTCACGCGCGACATCGGCGAGACGTTCATCTCGCTCTATGGCGAGATTGTGCGCCGCAATTTCGCCAAGAGCTGGACGGATGAGGAGCGCGAGGAGCAACTCGTGCGACGCGGCCGCTATGTCGAGTTCAACCTGCTCTACGACCGCGGCACGGTGTTCGGCCTCAGGACCGGCGGCAATGTCGCGGCGATCCTCTCTTCAATGCCGCCGGTGGCTCGCTGGCCTTGAGGCATTGACGAAACGGCGCGTCGGTGGAACCAAGCGGCTCGCTGCTCCGTTCGCAAGGTCGGCTTCAAAGGAGATCATAACATGACGAACGCATCCCAATCGGGCGACTTCTCGATCGGCGCTCGCAAGGTGCACCGCCTCGGCTTTGGCGCAATGCGGATCACGGGCCGCGGCATCTGGGGCGAGCCGGCGGATAAGGCCGAGTGCCTGCGCGTGCTGCGCCGCCTGCCCGCGCTCGGCGTCAATTTCATCGACACCGCCGATTCTTACGGTCCGGACGTCTCCGAATGGCTCATTCGCGAGGCGCTGCACCCTTACTCCGACATCCTGATCGCGACCAAGGGCGGCCTGACGCGCACCGGTCCCCGACCAGTGGATTCCGGTCGGCCGGCCTGAATATCTCATCCAGCAGATCGAGAAGAGCCGCCGCAACCTCGGCGTCGAGACGATCGAGCTCTGGCAACTCCACCGCATCGACCCGAAGGTGCCGCAAGCCGAGCAGTTCAGCGCGATCAAGTCGCAGATCGACGCCAAGACGATCCGCCACGTCGGCCTCAGCGAGGTCTCGGTGGCGGAGATCGAGGCGGCGTCGAAGGTCTTCCCGGTCGTCACCGTGCAGAACCGCTACAATCTCGCCGACCGCGCCAGCGAAGACGTGCTCGACTATTGCGAGAAGAAGGGCATCGGCTTCATCCCATGGTTCCCGCTCGCTGCGGGCGATCTCGCCAAGCCGGGCGGCGCCCTCGACACAATCGCGCACGCCCACAAGGCGACGCCCGGCCAGATCGCCCTCGCCTGGCTCCTCAAGCGCAGCCCGGTGATGCTGCCGATCCCCGGCACCGGGCAGGTCAAGCATCTCGAAGAGAACGTGGCGGCGGCGGCGATCAAGCTGACGGACGAGGAATTCGCCACGCTCGACAAGGCGGCGCGCTAAAGACCCTCACCCCGGCCCTCTCCCGCGAGCGGGAGAGGGGGCGAAACCCTTCTCCCGCCTGCGGGAGCGGACGAATGCTCCGCATTCGCCTTGAGAAGGTGGCGCGCAGCGCCGGATGAGGGCGCTTGCGTCTCGTTCTATAACGATTTACGCCTCTCCCTAAGGCCCGTCTGCAGAGCGAGCCGCAGCCTTCGGGAGGACGCCCATGACCAGGCCGTTGATCGTCGTCGATCCCAGCCCGCGGGGGCGCGAAATTTTCGACGCCGCTCTCTGGGCGCGCCTGCAAGCGGCGGGCGAGGTCGTCGCGCATGACGGCGAAGGCCGCATGCCGGCCGAGCGCTTCGAGGCGCTGCTGCCCGAGATGCAAGTCCTGATCGGCCAGAGCGACATGCCGAAGGACCGGCTCGACCGTGCGCCAAAGTTGCGCGCGATCGTCAACGTCGAAACCAACTTCCTGCAGAACGTCGACTACGAGACCTGCTTCGCCCGCGGGATCCATGTGCTGGCGCCGAGCTCGGCCTTCGCCAGGCCCGTCGCCGAAATGGCGCTTGGGCTGGCGATCGATCTTTGCCGCGGCGTCACCAGGGCGGACCGCGCGATGCGCGCCGGCAAGGAGAAATGGCTGCTCGACGGCGCCGAGGGCTGCTTCTCGCTCTATGGCGCGCGCGTCGGGCTGATCGGCTTCGGCGACCTCGCGCGCGCATTTACGCCACTGCTTGCGCCCTTCGGTTGCACTGCGAAGGCTTTCGATCCCTGGATCTCGGATCATTTCATGGCCGGCTTCGGCGTCGAAGCCGCTTCGCTCGACGACGTGCTGTCGACGAGCCAAGTCATCGTCGTGTTCGCCGCCGTGACGAGCGAGAACCAGGGCTTCCTGGGGCGGCGCGAATTCGAGCAGATCACGCCCGGCTCGGTCCTCTTGCTGATGAGCCGCGCCGGCGTGGTCGATTTTCCGGAATTGCTGCGCCAGGTCGAGAGCGGCCGCTTTCGCGCCGCGACCGACGTCTTCCCCATCGAGCCCGCGCCCGCCGACGATCCGGCGCGCCACGTAGAAGGCCTGCTCCTTTCGCCCCACCGCGCCGGCGCCATGCCCGACTCGCTGGTCGAAATCGGCCGCCAGACGGTCGCTGACGTCGAACTTATCCTGCGCGGCCTGCCCCCGCTCTCCTGCCGGCGCGCCCAGCGCGAAACGGTGGCGCGCTCGCGCAGCAAACCGATCGAGCGGAGGTGATTTCGGCTCTCGAAGCAAGTCTACAAGCTACGACAACAGCTTCTGCTCTTAGTATAAAGTAGAGAGACTGGCTGTCGCAAATATTTCTGGCGAGAGGCTGCGCTTTGTCCTAGCCTACCCCCCGCCGCCGAGGGCGACCATTCCGAAAACGCCCTGCGGCGCACTTTGGGAGGACGACATGGCGCTTTACATGGCTCAGCTTGCCTATACGTCCGAAGCTTGGGCAGCGCAGATCAAGAATCCGCAAAACAGGGTCGAAACCGTCGCCCGCGCCGCTTGCGAGGCGGCAGGCGGCAAGCTGGTCGGCGGCTGGCTGTGCACCGGAGAATACGACGCGCTGTTTATCTTCGATCTACCGGACCTCGAAAGCAGCGCAGCGATCGCGATGGCCGTATCGGCCGGCGGCGCCTGCAAGGCCTGGAAAACAACGCCCCTGATCAGCGGGACGCAGGGCGTCGAAGTGATGAAGAAGGCCGCCGTCATCGCGCAAGACTACCGGGCGCCGGCGGAATAGCGCCGCCATGCGAAGACCCGCGCGGCGCTCAAGGCCGCGTCGGCGCGAAGGAGCGTCGCGAGCGTGCCATTCCGCGACGCCCCCAGCTCTTCTTGACTCACGGCCTTCGCTCATCCTAGCATCTATAACGTTATAGGCGCGCCTGGACGCGCGGCGGGAGGAAGTCGTGTCTCGGAAGGCGCCGACCATTCGCGATGTCGCTCTGCGCGCCGGCGTCTCGGTCGCCACCGCCTCCAATGTCGTCAACGGCAACCGCCCGGTGGGCGAAGAAAGCCGCCGCGCGGTGCTCGAAGCGGTCGCCACGCTCGGCTACCGGCTCGACCGCGCCGCAAGTTCGCTGCGCGGCGCCGCGAGCCGTCTCGTCGGCATGGTCGTGCCTGATATCACGAACGTTTTCTTCGCCGCATTGGTCCACGGCGTCGAGGAGCAAGCGGAGAAAAGCGGCTACGATCTGGTGCTCGTCTCCTCGAACGAGGACGTCGCGACCGAGCGCCGCCGCATCGAAGCGCTTATCTCGCGGCGCATCGACGGGCTGTTGGCCGTGCCGGCGAGCGACGGTTCGTTCAGCGCGGCGCGCCAGGGCGTCATCCTGCCGCCGACCGTCCTCATCGACCGTGGCGAAGCCGCGCCGGGCCTCGACGCCGTGACCGCCGATTGCTTCGCCGGCGCCTATGCGGCGACCCGCCATCTGATCGAGCTCGGCCATCGCGACATTGCGGCGCTCACCCATTCGATCGGGCTCAACAACATCGCCGCGCGCATCGACGGCTACCGTCGCGCGCTCGAAGAGGCCTCGCTCGGGCCGAGAGCGCGGGTTTGCGTCGGCGGCCGTGGGCTCGATACGCTGCGCGGCGCGGTCGAACTCGAACTGCATCGCGCCGACCCGCCGACGGCGATCTTCGCCCTGACCAACATCTCCGCCCTCGCGGCGATCAAGGCCGCGCGCGGTCTCGGGCTCGACATTCCCGGCGACGTCTCGATCGTCGGCTTCGACGATTTCGATTGGATGTTCGCGCTCCGCCCCTATCTGACGACGGTGGCGCAGCCGATCGACGGCTTCGCGGCCGAAGCCTGGCGCTTGCTGTGCGCGCCGCATGGCGGGGGAAGCGCCAGACGAGGGCGCGCGCATCGAACTTCCCTGCACTCTCAAGGTCAGGGAATCGTCAGGGCCTGCCCCGCGCCGGCTCAAGGCCGTCGCCGACCCCTGACGACACGACCAACAAACATAAAGGGAGGACAACATGAGAATAGCGATGATCGCCGGCGCCTCCGCGTTGGCGCTGGGCCTCGCGCTCGCAACTTCAGCCCTCGCCGCCGACGCGCCGGTCTATGGCGTGTTGATGAAGACGCTCTCGAACCCCTTCTGGGGCGCGATGGAGCAGGGCGTGCGCGACGGCGCCAAGGAAGAGGGCGTGCAGTACTTCCTGCAGGCGGTCGAGTCCGACCAGGCCGCCGAGCCGCAACTCAACACCTGCAACACGATGCTGGAGAAGAAGCCGGCCGTCATGATCACGGCGGCGATCAATTCGACCATCCTGCTGCCCTGCCTGAAGCACGCCAACGAGCTCAAGGCCCCGGTGATCGACCTCGACAACAACCTCGATCCCGCCATCACCGCCAAGGCGGGCGTCCAAGTCGCCTTCCACATCGGCAGCGACAACGAGGCCGCGGGCGCCAAGGGCGCCGACTATCTCGCGGAGACCCTCGGCAAGGACGCGAAGGGCCCCGTGCTCGTCGTCGAGGGCCTTTCCGGCAACATCACCGGCCAGAAGCGGGCGCGCGGCTTCGCCAACGAACTCAAGAAGGTCGCGCCCGGCCTGACCATCGTCGCCTCCCTGCCCGGCGACTGGGACCGCCAGAAGGCCGCCAACATCGCCAACGACACGTTGCAACGCAATCCCGACCTCGTCGCCATCTTCTGCGCCAACGACGGCATGGCGCTCGGCGCGGTGGAGGCGGCGCGCGCGGCGGGCAAGGACAAGGTGATCGTCGTAGGCGTCGACGGCAATTCGGACGCGGTGAAGTCGATCCTCGCCGGACGCCTCAACGCCTCGGTCGCGCAGCTTCCCTATCTCGTCGGCAAAGAGGCGGTCGAAAACGCCAAGAAGGTGCTCGCCGGCGACAAGGTCGACGAGAACATCTTCGTGCCGACGCTCGTGCTCACCAAGCCCGTGCTCGAGGCGAAGAGCGAACCGATGCTGCAATATGTGAAGTAGCGCGCGAAACCCTCATCCGGCGCTGCGCGCCACCTTCTCCCGCGAGCGGGAGAAGGGGAAAAGCCCCTCTCCCGCTTGCGGGAGAGGGCCGGGGTGAGGGCCAGCGCCAAAACAACGCGAGTCGCCGATGTCCGCCATCTCCCGCTTCGCCGCCGCGCCCTCACTGCGCCGCCGTCTGCTCGGCGCCGCCGCGTTCCGCATCGAGTCGCTGTTCGTGCTGGCGGCGCTGACGGCCGCGATGGCGCTGCTGTCGCCCTATTTCCTCTCCGTCTCCAACTTCCTCAACATCCTGCTTGCGACCTCGGTGATCGGCGTGCTGGCGATCGGGACGACCTTCGTCATCTCGTCGGCGGGCATCGACCTCTCGGTCGGATCGGTGCTCGCCTTGTCGGGCGTCACCGGTTGCCTCCTGATGGCGAATTTCTCGCTGCCCTGGCCGCTCGGCGTCCTCGCCTGCATCGGCGCCGGCGCAGCGGCGGGCGCGCTCAACGGCTTTCTCGTCACCAAAGGCGCGATCCCGCCGTTCATCGTCACGCTCGGCATGCTGGGCGTCGCGCGGGGCTTCGCGCTGGTGCTCACCAACGGCCTGCCGATCTACGGCCTGCCCGATCCGATCGTCTTCCTCGGCCAGGGGCGGCCGTTCGGCGTGCCGACGCCGGTGATCGTGCTCGCGCTGACCGCCCTCGCCGCCCATGTCGCCCTCTCGCACACGCGCTTCGGCCTCTACGCGCAGGTGATCGGCGACAGCGAGACGGCGGCGCGCGCGATGGGCGTGCGCGTCGAGCGTCACAAGATCTATCTCTACGCTTTGTCAGGCGCGCTCGCCGGCCTCGCCGGCTTGCTGTTCGCGGCGCGCGTCAATGCAGGCGATCCGACCGCGGGCCTCAACTACGAACTCACCGCCGTCACCGCGACGATCATCGGCGGCACCAATCTCTTCGGCGGGCGCGGCAGCGTCGTCGGCACGCTGATCGGCGCGCTGATCATGGGCGTCCTGCAGAACGGCCTCAATCTCCTCGCCGTGCCATCGTTCTACCAGCAGATGGCGATCGGCGCGGTGCTGGTGCTGGCGGTCTGGCTCGATCGCGTCAACGGCGCGGGGCGTCGCCCATGAGCCTGCTCGAACTCAACGACGTCCGCAAGACGTTCGGCTCCATCGAGGCCCTGCGCGGCGTCACCTTCTCGGTCGAAGCGGGCAGCGTCGTCGGCCTTGTCGGCGACAATGGCGCCGGCAAATCGACGCTGATGAAGACGATCACCGGCGTTCACCGGCCCGACAGCGGGACGATCCGCTTCAACGGCGCCTCGCTCACACAAATGGACCCGCGCGGCATCCGCGAGGCGGGCATCGAGATGATCTACCAGGATCTCGCGCTCGCCAAGATGCGCGATGTCGCGACCAACATCTTCCTCGGCCGCGAACTCACCCGCAACGTGCTGGGCGTCAAGCTGATCGACCAGAAGCGCATGCGCGCCGAGGCCGAGGCGATGATCGCCAAGCTCGGCGCGCGCGTTCAATCCGTCACACAGATCGCGGGCCACCTTTCCGGCGGCCAGCAGCAATCGGTGGCGATCGCCCGCGCGCTCACCTTCAACCCGAAGCTCGTCATCATGGACGAACCGACCGCCGCCCTCGCGGTGCGCGAGATCGAGCATGTGCTCGATCTCATCCGCGTGCTGAGCGGGCAAGGCATTGCGGTGATCCTCATCAGCCACCGCCTCACCGACGTTTTCGCCGTCTGCGACCGCATCGTCGTTCTGCGCCAGGGCGCGGTGATCGCCGACGATCCGACGCGCGAGACCAGCATGAACGCCGTCGTCGCACATATCGTAGGCGCGGCCGACGCGCCGCATCAGGGAGCAAGGTCATGATCCGTTTCGGCATGCATTCCAGCCTTTGGACCGCCGGCTGGACGCGCGAGGGCGCGGAGCTCAGCGTGCGCGAAGCCGCGCGGCACGGCCTCGAGGTGGTCGAGATCGCCCTGCTCGAACCCGACAAGGTGGACGTCGCCCACTCGCTCGAACTCTTCAAGCGCCACCGCGTCGCGCCGACCGCCTCGCTCGGCCTGCCCGCGGAGGTCGAGGCGTCCCGCCATCCCGACGAAGCGCGTGCTTTCCTGATGCGTGCGCTCGAAGTCGCCCATGCGCTCGGCTGCAACACGCTCTCCGGCGTCACCTATTCGACGCTCGGCTATCGCAGCGGCTCGCCGCCGACCGAGGCCGAATACGAGGCGGTCGCGCGGGCGGTGAAGCCGGTCGCAAAGCGCGCCGGGGAGCTCGGCATGACGCTCGGCCTCGAGCCGTGCAACCGCTACGAGACGCATCTTCTCAACACGGCGGCCCAGACGCGCGCCTTCATCGAACGGATCGACGAGCCGGCGCTGATGATCCACCTCGACACCTATCACTGCAACATCGAGGAGAAGAACTTCGCCGCCGCGCTCGCCGATGGCGCGGGCCGGGTGGCTTATGTCCACCTCTCCGAGAGCGACCGCGGCGTGCCGGGCTCGGGCAACATCGACTGGCGCGGCGTGATGAACGCGCTGAAACAGTCGAATTTCTCCGGCGACCTGGTGCTCGAATCCTTCGTCAATATGATGCCGCAGCTCGCCAGCGCGCTCTCCGTCTGGCGCCCGGTGGCGCGCGATGCGGAGGAGGTGCTCACCGTCGGCGTGCCGTTCGTGAAGAGCCTGGCGCAGGCGACGGGGGTGCTGAGGGGGTGAGTTCGCTCCCCTCTCCCCTTGCGGGAGGGGGGTCGGGGGTGAGGGGTCGGCGCAGGACGAGGGGCCCTTCCCCCCTTGCGGGGGAAGGTGGCCCGATGAAGTCGGCCGGATGAGGGGTCGCGCCGCCAGGCGCGTTCACCGCTGCTGTATTTCGACGATGCACGGACGCGGCGCCCGACAACGCGCCTTACAGCGCCACCCCTCATCCGGCGCTACGCGCCACCTTCCCTAGGCGAATGCGTAGCATTCGTCCGCTCCCGCAAGGGAAGAAGGGGGTCACCCGTTCGGCAGATGCCGCGCCAGCGCCTCGAGGACGGCCATGCGCACGGCGACGCCCATCTCGACCTGCTCGCGGATCAGCGACTGGGCGCCGTCGGCGACGAGGGAATCGATTTCGACGCCGCGGTTCATGGGACCGGGATGCATCACCAGCGCGCCGGGCTTGGCGTAGCCGAGCTTCTCCTGGTCGAGGCCGAAATAGCGGAAATATTCCTTGGTCGAGGGCACGAACGCGCCGCTCATGCGCTCGCGCTGGAGGCGCAGCATCATCACGACGTCGGCCTCCTTCAGCCCCGCCTTCATGTCGCGATGGACTTCTACCCCCATGTTTTCGATCCCCGCCGGCAGCAACGTCGACGGCCCGACCACGCGCACATGCGCCCCCAGCGTCCCCAGCAGCAGGATGTTGGAGCGGGCGACGCGCGAATGCAGGATGTCGCCGCAAATGGCGACAGTCAGGCCCTCGATGCGGCCGAGGTTGCGGCGTATGGTGAGGGCGTCGAGCAGCGCCTGGGTCGGGTGCTCGTGCGCTCCATCGCCCGCGTTAACCACGGCGCAATCGACCTTGCGGGCGAGCAAATGGACGGCGCCGGCCTGGTTATGGCGGACGACGATGATGTCGGGCCGCATGGCGTTGAGCGTCATCGCGGTGTCGATCAGCGTCTCGCCCTTCTTCACGCTGGAATTGCCGACCGCCATGTTCATCACGTCGGCGCCGAGCCGTTTTCCCGCAATTTCGAAGGAGGATTGCGTCCGGGTCGAAGCCTCGAAGAACAGGTTGATCTGCGTGCGCCCGCGCAAGGTGGCGCGCTTTTTCTCGACCTGGCGAGAAATCGCCACCGCTTCGTCCGAGAGATCGAGCAGCGACTCGATCTCCGGGCGGGACAAGCCTTCGATGCCGAGCAGGCAGCGGCGTTGGAATTGGGCGGCGGGCGGCGTTGACGTCATCGGGGGTCGACCCTATATGCGCGGCGCCGCAATGGCGCAAGCAGTCGGCCGGCCGAGGGGGCTCAGGCGCCGGGGGCTGACGCCGAATTTGACAGGCGGCGCGCCCTCAACCATTTTCCGCGCCCTGTCCCGCCCTGCCGGGGCAGGGGCATCTCATGCCCGACAGCCTTCGCTCCGAAGGCGCCGAAGGACGGTTTCGCATGAAGGTTGTGATCGTCGAGTCGCCGACCAAGGTCAAGACAATCGGCAAGTACCTCGGCAAGGACTACGACGTCTACGCCTCGTTCGGCCACGTGCGCGATCTCGAAGCCAAGGACGGCTCGGTCGACCCCGACCATGATTTCGCCATGCGCTGGGAGGTCGACGCCAAGGCCGCCAAGCGGCTTTCCGAAATCGCGGGAGCCGTCAAAGGCGCCGAGCGCGTGATTCTCGCCACCGACCCCGACCGCGAGGGGGAGGCGATCTCCTGGCACGTCCTCGAAATCCTCAAGGGCAAAAAGGTCCTGAAGGACAAGCGCGTCGACCGCGTCGTCTTCAACGCCGTGACCAAGGATGCGGTCGCCGAGGCGATGCGCAATCCCCGCGAGATCGACGAGGCGCTGGTCGACGCCTATCGCGCCCGCCGCGCCCTCGATTATCTCGTCGGCTTCAACCTGTCGCCGGTGCTGTGGCGCAAATTGCCGGGCGCCCGCTCGGCGGGCCGCGTCCAATCGGTCGCGCTGCGCGTCGTCTGCGACCGAGAACTCGAGATCGAGCGGTTCGTCGCGCGGGAATATTGGTCGATCCTCGCCCATCTGAAGACTGAGGCCGGCGATCCGTTCTCGGCCCGCCTCGTCGGCGCCGACGGCAAGAAGATCACCCGGCTCGACATCGGCTCGGGCAAGGAGGCGGAGGACTTCACCGCCGCGCTCGAAAAGGCCGTCTTCAAGGTCGCCGAGATCGAATCGAAGCCGGTCAAGCGCCACCCCTACCCGCCCTTCACGACCTCGACCCTGCAGCAGGAGGCCTCCCGCAAGCTCGGCCTCGCGCCGGCCCGCACCATGCAGATCGCCCAGCGGCTCTATGAGGGCGTCGACATCGGAGACGGCGCGGTCGGCCTCATCACCTATATGCGAACGGACGGCGTCGACCTTGCCCCCGAGGCGGTCGTGAGCGCCCGCAGCGTGATCGCCAAGGACTTCGGCGACGAATTCGTGCCGAAAGCGCCGCGCAAATATTCGGTCAAGGCCAAGAACGCGCAGGAAGCGCACGAGGCGATCCGGCCGACCGACATGAGCCTGCGCCCGCGCGCCATCGCCCGCCATCTCGAACCCGAGCAGGCCAAGCTCTACGAACTGATCTGGAACCGCACGCTCGCCTGCCAGATGGAGAGCGCCGAACTCGAGCGCACGACCGTCGACATTCTCGCCGAGGCCGGCGCTCGCAAGCTCGACTTCCGCGCGACCGGCCAGGTGGTGCGCTTCGCCGGCTTCCTCGCGCTCTACCAAGAGGGGCGCGACGACGAAGAGGACGAGGATGCGGCCCGCCTGCCGGCGATGAAGGCCGGCGAAAAGCTCGCCAAGGAGCGCATCGACGCGAGCCAGCACTTCACCGAACCGCCGCCGCGCTACACCGAGGCGACCCTCGTCAAGCGGATGGAGGAACTCGGCATCGGCCGCCCCTCGACCTACGCTTCGACCCTCGCCGTGCTGCGCGACCGCGACTACGTCCGCATCGAAAAGAAGCGGCTGATTCCCGAGGACAAGGGCCGGCTCGTCACCGCCTTTCTCGAAGCCTTCTTCACCAAATACGTCGGCTACGATTTCACCGCCGACCTCGAGGAGAAGCTCGACAGGGTCTCGAATAGCGAGATCGACTGGAAGGAGTTGCTGCGCGACTTCTGGGTCGATTTCTCCGGCGCGCTCGGCGGCACCAAGGAGTTGCGCACCACCCAGGTGCTCGACAGCCTCAACGAGTTGCTCGGGCCGCACGTCTTTCCCGCCCGCGCCGACGGCGGCGACCCGCGCCAATGCCCGGTCTGCGGCAAGGGCCAATTGTCGCTCAAGCTCGGCAAATTCGGCGCCTTCGTCGGCTGCTCGAACTATCCCGAGTGCAAATACACCCGCGTCCTGGCGCCGAACGGACAGGATGGCGCGGCCGGCGACGGCGAGCGGCCGGGCGTGCGCACGCTCGGGATCGACCCGGCGACCGGCGACGAGATCACGCTGCGCAGCGGCCGCTTCGGCGACTATGTGCAGCAGGGCGAGGGGGAGAAGCCGAAGCGCTGCTCGCTCCCCAAGGGCCTTTCGCCCGGCGACGTGACGCTGGAGACCGCGCTCGCGCTGCTGTCGCTGCCGCGCGAGGTGGCGAAACACCCGACCAGCGGCGAGCCCATCCTCGCCGGCATCGGCCGTTACGGCTCCTATGTGCAGCACAGCAAAACCTACGCCAACCTCGGCAAGGACGACGACGTGCTGGAGATCGGCGCCAATCGCGCCATCGACCTTATTGTCGCCAAAGAGAGCGGCGCCGGCGGGCGCGGGCGCTTCGGCGCCGACGCCGGGCGCGCGCTCGGCGACCACCCGTCCCTGGGCGGCGCGGTCACCGTTCGCCAGGGCCGGTTCGGCGCCTATGTCAATCACGGCAAGGTCAACGCGACCCTCCCGAAGGGAACCGACCCTGCCTCCCTGACGTTGGAGGACGCAGTGGCGATGCTCGCCGCCAAGGCTTCCGGCGGAGGCGGCAGCGGCGGCAGGCTGATCGGCGATCACCCCGACGGCGGGGCGATAACCGTTCGCGCCGGTCGCTTCGGCGCCTATGTCAATTGGGGCAAGGTCAATGCGACCATCCCCAAATCGGCGTCGGCGGACACGATTGCGCTCGAGGAGGCCCTCGCGCTGATCGCGGAGCGGGAGGGAAAGCCGGCGTCCAAGAAGACCGCGAAGACGAAGACGGCGAAGGGCAAATCGACCAAGGCGGCGCCGGCCCAAGAGGCGCAGCCGAAAGCCGCGGCCAAGGCCCCGGCCAAGAAGGCCCCGGCTAAGAAGGCCGCCGCCAAGACGACCAAGAAGCCGGCCGCCGCGAGCAAGGCGGCCCCAACCAACACGAAGCGGAAAGCCTGAGCGCCAGCGACTGGGGCAAAGTTGGCGCGCTCGAGAGCTTGGCGTAACATGCCCGGCTGCCGGCGCGGCCTCGGTCGCGCGCGCGAAGGCCACTAGGGGAGATCGGCGCCATGCCCCATTCTCGTGCGGCCGTCTCGTACGCTGCCGCCAAAGGCCTGACCGAAGCCGCATATGGCCGTTGGGCCCCCGTCTACGACCTGATTTTCGACCTGCCTTTTCACCCTGGCCGCCTCGCGGCGACGCGCGCCGCTGTCGAAGCGGCGGGGCCCGACGGGTCGATCCTCGTCGTCGGCGTCGGCACCGGCCTCGAACTTGAGCTGATGCCGTCGACGGCGCGCGCGACCGGGGTCGACATCAGCGCGGCGATGCTGAAGGTCGCCCGCGAGCGGGTGGCGCGCAAGGAGCTGCGACACGTCAAGAGCCTGCTCATGATGGACGCCGCCGCGCTCGAATTCCCCGACGGCCAGTTCGACGCGGCGCTTGCGCCTTACGTTATGAGCGTCGTGCCGAACCCCGCTCGCGTACTCGACGAGGTCTGGCGCGTGATCCGGCCGCGCGGCCAGATGATCGTGATGAACCATTTCGGCGCGCAGCGCGGGCCGCGCGCGGCCGTCGAAGCCATGATGGAGAAATCCGCCGCCTGGCTCGGCTGGCATCCGCAGTTCCCCTATGCGGCGGTGGGGGATTGGATCGCCGCACAGTCCGACGCGGAGCTTGTCGAGCGGCGCGAACTTGCGCCGTTCCGGATGTTCACCCTGCTGAAGCTGCGCAAGGCGGCGCGCGTTTAGGTCCTGTTGACACTTATCGCAGCCGCAGGACGATTGCTGCGAGACTTTGCGCCGGCTTCCTTGCTAGGCATGAGTCAATCAATGGGGGCCGAGGTCGAGGGCTTTTGGCGACTGGCGGTTTTGCTTCGCGCCTGGATGGCTGCCGGTATGGCGTCCCAGGTGACGATTCGGGGGTGAAATCGTGCGCGACGATCAATTTCTGGGCGATCTTAACGATTTCATTCGCAGCTTCAGGCCTGCTCGCGAAATGTTGAACGGCGGGCACCGGCTCAAGATTCAGGGTCACCAATCGATCGCGTACTGGCCGGCGAAGCGGCGGAGATTTTTTCGCGTCTCTCCGTCGGGCGACCTCTACGAACCGGTGACGACAGCGGTCATGAGCTTCCTGCAACGCCGCTTTCCTATCCAGACGGTCTACGACATCGGCGCAGGCACCGGATATTTCAGCCTTGTCGCCGCTTCCATCGAAGGCGGGAAACCGACGATACACGCCTTCGAAATGGACGCCAGGCGTCACCAGGCGCTTGTCCATATCCTGCCCGGAGAGGCTTACGCGGCAGGCAAGATACACCCCCATCTCGCCGGCATGTCGGATCACGATGAGGGAGAGAGGACGGTCTGGCGCAGCCTCTATCGGATGTACGAAGAGCGGCCTCCGGAAAGCGATTACCGGGAGGCGTGGTGGCGTCGACTAAAATTCGCGTTGCGGGGCGTCCACGACCGCGATCAACTCATCGAAATGACGGTCAATCTGACGTCGATCGACGCCTTCGCCGCGGCTAACGGACCTCCAGACCTCATCAAATTGGACGTGGACGGCTATGAGGCCAAAGTCATTCCCGGCGGCCTGAATACGTTTCGCCAACATCGCCCTTTCTTGCTCTTCGAGCTTCACACCGATAAGCGCCTCAGACGGTTTGGGTCGAATCGGGAAAAGCTGATTTCGATGCTGTTCGAATGCGGCTATCGGTGCGTGACGTTCTCCAATCATCACGACTGCTCAAAAGCGTCTGTTGAACACGTGGCGCCAAAGTCACCTGCCGTGAAGCGCCAACGGACAGACCTATTTCTGCTGTACTGAATGCGGCGTTCTGCTGTTACGCGGAACCGTCTTTGCGAGCGGAGCGAAGCAATCCAGCGATCGAGGTCTCGCCAGCAAGTTGCAAGTCGTTCCGTGGGCGCCTCAATTGGCTGACGCCTCGATCTCTGGATCGCCGCGCTTCGCTCGCGATGACTACAGGGGTCCGGTTCAACCGCAGCGAGGCGGCGGACGCTCTCAGTTGATTTTCGCCATCTGCGCCCCCATGTAGTGAGACGCGGATTTCCGGCCTTCCCGCGCCATGCCGCCTTGTTCGAGCGGCCGCATCCACCTAGATTGCTCGCCACTTCCCGCGACGAACACCGGAAGCGAAGCAGCCATCGGTTAAGAGCCTCCAAGAAAATTACATTGTCACAAAACATCAAAACGCGGCGCGCCAAGGCAGCGCGCCCCAAGTCAGTGCGCGCCCAATCCTGCGCGATCCCGCGCCTGTACGCGCCGAGCTCCGGCCGGCGGGCGCACTTCCCTCGCGGGAAGAACTGCTCGCCTTCATCTCCGGCGAAGCCGCGCCGAACGGCGGCAAACCGCCCGCCCGGATCACCAAGCGCGAGATCGCGCGCGCCTTCGGCGTCAAGGGCGAGGACAAGGGCGCACTGAAGCTTCTCCTCAAGGACCTCGAAGCGGACGGCGCGGTCACGCGCGGCCGCAAGGTTCTCAGCCGGCAGGGCCGGCTGCCGGCGATGGTGGTCGCCGAGATCACTGAGCGCGACCGCGACGGCGAGTTGATCGCCCGCCCGATCGACTGGAGCGAGGGCGGCGAAGCGCCGCGCATCCTGGTGCGCCGTCCCAAGCTCAGACGCGACAACGGGCCGGCGCCGGGCCTCGGCGCGCGGGTGCTGGTGCGGGTCGAATTCGACCCTGCCGCGGGCCCCAAGGAGCCGAGCTACAGCGGGCGCGTCGTCAAGATGCTCGACAAGTCCCGCCTGCGGGCGCTCGGCGTCTACCGCGAACTCGAAAACGGCGCTGGCCGCGCGTTGCCGATCGAGAAGCGCGGCGCGCCGCAGGAAATCTTCATTCCCCAGGGCATGAGCGGCGGCGCCGTCGAAGGCGACCTCGTCGCGCTGGAAATGCTGCGCGAGGGCGGCTTCGGCCTGCCCTCCGCGCGCGTCGTCGAGAAGCTCGGCGCCGTCGGCACGGAGCGCGCGATCAGCCTGATCGCCCTCGCCGCGCACAACATTCCGCATGTGTTCTCCGACGCGGCGCTCGCCGAGGCTACGAAGGCGCGGGCCGCCACGATGGCGCATCGCGAGGACTGGCGCGATCTGCCGCTGGTCACCATCGATCCGCCTGACGCCAAGGACCACGACGACGCCGTTCACGCCGCGCCGGACCCCGACCCCGCCAATTCAGGCGGCTTCGTCGTCACGGTCGCGATCGCCGACGTCGCTCATTACGTGCAGCCCGGTTCGGCCCTCGACAAGGAGGCGCAAGAGCGCGGCAATTCGGTCTATTTTCCCGATCGCGTCGTGCCGATGCTGCCCGAGCGCATCTCCAACGATCTGTGCTCGCTTCGGCCGAACGAGGACCGGCCCGCGCTCGCGGTGCGGATGATCCTCGGCGCCGACGGGCGCAAGAAGCGCCACAGCTTCCATCGCGTGATGATGCGCTCGGCCGCCAAGCTCTCTTACGAACAAGCGCAACGCGCCGTCGACGGCCAGCCCGACGAAACGACGGGCCCGCTGCTCAAAAGCGTGCTGGAGCCGCTCTACGCCGCCCATCACGTCGTCAAGATCGAGCGCGCCCAGCGCAGTCCGCTCGATCTCGACCTGCCCGAGCGCAAGCTGATCCTCGATGCCGAAGGCCGGCTGGCCGGCGTGCGCTGGCCGGAACGGCTGGAGGCGCACAAGCTGATCGAAGAATTCATGATCCTCGCCAATGTGGCGGCCGCCGAGACGCTGGAGGCCGCCCATTCGCCGCTGATCTACCGCGCCCATGACGCGCCGAGCGTCGAGAAGGTCGGCGAGCTGAGCGAGTTCCTGTCGACGCTCGGCGTCAAGCTCGCCAAGGGCGAGCGGATGCGCCCGGCCCATTTCAACGCGATCCTGTCGCGCGTGAAGGGCGAGGCGGCCGAGGCGCTGGTCAACGAAGTCGTGCTGCGCGCCCAGGCGCAGGCCGAATATACGCATGAGAATTACGGCCACTTCGGCCTCAACCTTCGCCGCTACGCCCATTTCACCTCGCCGATCCGCCGCTACGCGGATCTCATCGTCCATCGCGCCCTGATCCGCGCGATGGGCTTTGGACCGGGCGGGCTCGAAGACGTCGGCATGGGAGAACTCGCCGACGTCGCCGAACGCATTTCCGGCGCCGAGCGGCGCGCCATGGCGGCCGAGCGCGAGACGATGGACCGGTTGATCGCCGTCCATATGAGCGCCCAGATCGGCGCGCATTTCTCGGCGCGGATCGGCGGCGTGACGCGCGCCGGACTGTTCGTGCGGCTCAAGGAGACGGGAGCGGACGGCTTCATCCCTGCCGCCACCCTCGGCGGCGAGTATTTTCGCTTCGAGGAGGCCCGTCGGGCGCTGGTCGGCACGCGCACGGGCGAGACGTTCCGGCTCGGCGACACGGTCGAGGTCAAGCTCGTCGAGGCGGCCCCCTTCGCGGGCGCCTTGCGCTTCGAAATGCTTTCCAAGGGCGGCGCCCGAACGCCGCGCGCGAGGAAGGAGCGACGGCGATGATCCAGGCTTTTCCGGTCGCGACGGACGTCGTCGAACAGCGCGACCTCGGCCTCGCGATGCGCCGCGGCTTCTTGGGACGCTGTCCGCGCTGCGACGAGGGGCCCCTCTTTCGCGCGTATCTCAAAGTCGCCGACGTCTGCCCGCACTGCGGCGAAGACTTCTCGCACCAGCGCGCCGACGACGCGCCGCCCTACATCACGATGCTGGTCGTCGGCCATTTCATCGTCGCCGGAATTCTCGCCGCCGACGAGATTTGGCCGGACGCGCCGATGCTGCTCAGCGGCCTCTTCTGGGCGGCGCTGACGATTGTCGCGAGCCTCCTGCTCCTGCCGCGCGTCAAGGGCGCGCTCGTCGGCTATCAATGGGCGCTGCGTATGCACGGCTTCGGCGGTCCCGAGAAAGATCACACGTGACAATCGAGGCCGAAGCGCCAGCCGCGCCGCGTCCCCCCGCCCTTCGCCCCCGCGACGCGGCGACGCTCATTCTGATCGAGCGCGGCCTCAAGGGCGCGCGCGTGCTGATGGGCAAGCGGCACGACGGCCACAAGTTCATGCCCGGCAAGTTCGTCTTCCCCGGCGGCGCGCTGGAGCCAGGCGATCGGAGTATGAGCGTCGCCGGCGCGCTCGATCCGATCGTCGAAGCCAAGCTGCTTGCTGAGACGCGCCATTCCTCGCCCGACTTCGCACGGGCGCTGGCGCTGGCCGCTTTGCGCGAGACCTTCGAGGAAACCGGCCTCGCGCTCGGCGTCGCCGACTGGGGCGCGCCGGAAAAGCCGCCGGAGGGCACCTGGACCCGGTTCGCCGCAACGGGCGTCTTCCCCGCGCTCGACGGGCTGGACTTCCTCGCGCGCGCCATCACGCCGCCTGGACGGCCGCGGCGTTTCGACGCGCGCTTCTTCGTCGCCGACGCCGCGCTCATCGCCCACCGCGCCGAGGACGTCGTCCATCCGGAGGCGGAACTGGTCGAACTCGTTTGGACGCCGCTCGAAAAAGCGCTGGAGCTCGACATTCCCTCGATCACTCGCATGGTCCTCGGCGATCTTGCCGAGGCCACGCGCCTGGGAATGAGCCGCTTCCGCCCGCGCCCGTTCTACCGTGAACTACGGGGCAAGGCGTTGCGCGGCGAACTGTAGGCTCAGTCGCTTTCGCAACGCCGCTGGATACCCGATTTCTTGATCAGGCGACGCCGCGCAGCGGACTGCCTTTCTCCACAGGCTTGGCTTGGAACACCAGCCAAGTGAAGAGGATGGCGTCAGCAAAGACGATAAGGGAACCAACCGCCGCGATCGGATCGCCGATGTCGTGGCCTGTGTGCGCGAGCCCGATGCCGACGGCGGCTACGAGAGTGCCGGCAATCCACACCAAGACCTGCGGGACCGCCAAGCGATTCGCCTCCACGCTCGGGTTGAGCCGATAGTAGATCCCGAACAAGAACAGAGCGACAAAGCCGAGCAGATTCAAATGAGCATGGGCGGGGAATGCGGAGTGGTCTTGCGAGATCGCCATCTGCAAGCCCCAAGTCATTCCTGCAAGCAACAGCAGCATAGCGGCTTTAAAGCACAAGGAAGAAGCGCTCATTGTAGGTCCCTCCCATTTGATTCGCCCCGTAGCGAAGCGGCTGGAAACTATGTCGCGAAAGGCTAGCCTATGACAAGTCAAGCCGCTTGAGCCACAGTCTGGACTACGAATCCGTGGGAGGCGACGAGCGCTGGACTAGGGCGTGGACTCCTTGGCGCGCAGCCAGCGATAGCCAGATGGATGCAAGCCGGACGAAGGCAAGGCAGTTGGCTGCAAGCTTGTCGTAGGTTTCGGCGCTTTCGGGACGAAGCGGGAATTTCCCAGCCGACAACAGATACGATCGCGTGATGTCTGGAATTCTGCCGAAAGCGCATAGCGCATCAAGGGCGCTTTCGAGTAACCTCCCTTCGACGGAACGCTTCTTTCTAAGCATTTAGGGAGAAAGTGATGAAGAACGCCGTCGTGCCAAGCATTCCTGCGTCTTTGGGTCAGCCGCGCCATCCACACGCACTGGTCTTCACCGTCGTCGGCCTCGGGCTGGCGTTGCCGCTCGGGTTTGCCCAAGGCGCGGTCGCGCAACAAAATCCGGTGACAGCGATCGACATCGCGCTCGAACCCGACGCGACGATGATTCAGCACGCGAAGGACGCCAACGCTCGTCTGCTCAAGTCTTTCCCGAAGGGCTTTACTCTGGATGAGACGCACCATCCGCACATCAGTATGTTGCACCAGTTCGTCCGCACAGGCGACCTCGACAAGGTATTTGCGGCGGCGAACGCGGTTCTGGCCAAAGAGAAGCCCACGGCATGGACGCTGAAGGCTTTCAAGTATTACTACATCCCCTCTCCGCCGATCGGCCTCGCAGGGATCGTAGTCGAACCGACTGAAGACCTGCATCGGCTGCAAGATGAACTCATCAAGGCCGTTGAGCCCTACACCGTGAAGACCGGAACCCCGGCGGCGTTCTTCAGCGACGAGGACGGACGCGACATTCAAAAATTCCTGATCGAGTACGTCGCCAATTTCGTCACAATCGCGGCGGGCAAGCATTTCAATCCGCACGTCACTATCGGTGTCGGAATGGAAACCTATTTGAACAAGATGTTGGCCGAGCCATTCGAGTCGTTCACGTTCTCGGCGACTGGCGCATCGGTCTATCAGCTTGGCAGCTTTGGCGCCGCTCGGAAGGAACTCGAGGCGTTACCGCTGACGCCCTGAAGCTGGGCCGCCATCACACTATTGCTGCCACCTTTCAAAACCTGTGGTTTGCAGTTGCGACGCTCATATTTCGGAGAACGGCAATGAAGTCCGACGACCTGTCGCCTGGAATTGACCGTCGCACTCTGGCTTTAAACCTCATCTTGTTGCCATTTCTGTCCACAACACTGGCTTCCTGGCCGATCAAAGCGCAGACCACGCCAAACGCGACGCTCGCCTCCTGGAACGAGGGCGCGGCGAAACAGGCAATCCTCGACTTTGTACGCGGCACTACCGATCAGGGAAGCTCGAAATTCGTGCCGGCCGAGGATCGCATCGCCACCTTCGATCAAGACGGCACGCTCTGGGTCGAGCATCCGATCTATACGCAAGTGGCGTATTGCCTGGACCGCGTTTCGACGCTGGCGGCACAGAAGCCCGAACTCAAGGGAATCGAACCGTTCAAGACTGTGCTGTCCGGCGACCGGGAAGCGATGGCCAAGCTGTCGATGCATGACCTTGAGACAATTCTCGCCGCGACCCTGACTGGCATGCCGGTCGAGGAATTTGAAGCCGACGTCAAAAACTGGCTGGATACCGCCAAGCATCCGCGCTGGAAGCGTCTCTACACCGAGTTGACCTATCAGCCGATGCTAGAGGTCCTGCAGTATCTGCGAAACAACGGTTTCAAGACCTATATTGTGACCGGCGGCGGCCAGGATTTTGTGCGCGTCTATTCGCAGCGGGTCTACGGCATCCCTCCCGAACAGGTGGTCGGCAGCATGGGCGGCACGATGTTCGGCTACGACAAGGATGGCAAGCCGTTCCTGACCAAGGAGCCGAAGCTACTTTTGAACGACGACAAGGCCGGCAAACCCGAGGGCATTCATCTGATGATCGGCCGCCGTCCGAACGCGGCCTTTGGCAACTCGGACGGTGACCGCGAGATGCTGGAATATACCGGAGCCGGCGACGGCGCGCGGTTGATGATGCTGGTGCTGCACGACGACGCGGCCCGCGAATACGCCTATGGCCCGGCGCGCGGCCTGCCCGACAGCAGGTTCGGCGCCTTCACTGCGGCACTCGACGACGAGGCGAAGACGAACGGCTGGACAGTCATCAGTATGAAGAACGACTGGAATCGCGTTTTTACCTTCGAATAAGACGCAATATGTCGCCCAGCGGCCCTTCGCGACATATTGCGCCGCTGCGCTAACTTGGTCGCTAAAGCATTCTGCATTTTGCTTGACGCGCCCCGCTCGCGGGGAGAGGGCTGGGTGAGGGGCTTGGTGGTTGGCCGGAGGCTTGCGGCTAGTCACCAAGCCCCTCATCCTAACCTTCTCCCCGCACGCGGGGAGAAGGGACGCGCTGCGTCAACCAGAAAGCAAAAAGCTTTAACGGTGCAATGGGGACGTCGCCTCGTCGTGTCATGCCAACGCGTTTATGGGTACACGGCCTAAATCGACGGCGCCGCTGGCTGCCGCCATTTCAGCACGTTCTTCTTCTTCTTGCGGCGGCTGCGGCGGGAGGCGATGAGGAAGGTCGGCTTGGGCGGCTCGACCAGCAACTGGCGAATCTCCTCCTCCAGCAAACGGTCGGCCTTGGTGACGCGCTGGCGCAGATGCCGCAGCTCGAGCCAGGACTCGATCAGGAACGTCTCGATGAACCGCCCGGTCTCCTGGGTGTCCTCGAAAATGCCCCAGGCATAGGCGCCATCGCGCCGGCGTTCGCGCCCGTACTCGTCGATAGCGGCGAGAAAGGCGCCGCAATTGTCCTTGGCGACCCGATATTGGACGGTCACCAGCACCGGCCCGCGGTCGGGGTCGATGGCGCGCGCGAAAGTGGGCGTGCGCCAGTGCATCGACGGCGAAAGGTCGAGCCCGGCGGCTGCCTGTAGCTTCCAACGCGCTGTCAGGGGGATCGCGATGACGCCGCCGACCGCGGCCGCGAGCAAGGCGATCGGCAGGCCCTCCTGGCTGGCGACGCGCCCCCAGACGGCGCTGCCGACCGTCATCGCGCCAAAATGGACGGTCAGGAAAATCGCGAGCCCGCGTCCGCGGACCCAGTCGGGCAGTGCGACCTGCGCCGAAACAAAGAGGCACGCCAGCAGAACGATCCATGACGCGCCGGCGAGCAGGCTGGCGAGCAGCGCGATCGCCGGCGTCCGGGCGAAGGCGAAGAGGACGAGCGCCAGCGCGCTGCCGAGCGACCCGAAAATGGCGAGCCGGTTCGGCCCCAGCTCCGCCTTGAGCCAGTTCAGCGCGAAGGAGCTGACGATCGCGCCGAGGCCGACCGCGCCAAGCAGCGCGCCGTAGACCTCGGGCCCGTTGTTCATCTGGTTGCGCGCGATCAGCGGCAGCAGCGCCCAGTAGGCGCTGGCGAACGGAAAGAACGCCAGCGCCCGAATCAAGGTGGCGCCGAGATGGCGGTTGTTGGCGGCGTAGCGAAGACCCGTGCGGATTGCGCTGGAGAGGCGTTCCGCCGGCAGGCTGTCGGCACCCTTGCGCGGCGAGCGCCACCAAAGGAGCGCCGCGATGAGGGCGAGATTGCTGGCGCTGAACGCCCAGTACGGCGAATTGATGCCGAGGGTCGCGATCGCGACGCCGCCGAGCGCGGGGCCGACCGCGCGGCTCATATTGTAGGCCGCGCCGTTGGCGGCGACCGCGCTGGCGAGCTCCTGCGGCGGCACGAGTTGCGGCGTGACCTTGAGCCAAGCCGGCGCAATCAGCGCGCCCGCCGCGCCGAGGACGAAGGTCGTCGAAAGCAGCGCCGTCTCGGTGGCGGCGCCGGCGGTCACCAGCGCGGCGAACACCGCGGAAACCACGGTGACCAGGATTTCGACAGCGATCAGCAACCGACGTGCGTCGACGATGTCGGCGAGCGCGCCCGCCGGCAGCGTCAGCAGAAACATCGGCAGCGTGGTCGCTATCTGGACCATCGAGACCGCCATGGGATCGGCGTTCAGGGTGGTCATCAACCAGCCCGAGGACGTGTCGAATATCGCAATGCCGATATTCGCGATCGTGCTCGCGACCAGAATGACGGTGAAGGCGACGCTGTCGAACGGCCCCCAGCGAGGGGGCGCGAGACCAGCGGGCTGGCCCGTAGCATCGAATTCGGCGCTCAAGTCTAACTCCCCGAGGCGCTTGATCGGAAGCGCCGAATCTTCTCGGACCGCCTAAATGGCCGTCCAACACGGCTCTTTCAAGTCAGGTCAACCCAACGTGAAGCCGTCTGAAGGGAACAAAAGACCATGGCTTCGGCTTCCCGCGGGAGCTGACTTTGCACCCTCTATAGCAGGAAAACTTGGCGTTTCGACGTCAGGCTACTAATACGGTCGACTTACATCCTATGCGGAATCGCGAGATCAGCCAGCCGCTTAGGTCAGGCCTCCGCTTCCGAATTCACCAGCGAAAGGAACTCGCCGCGCGTCATCGGCTGGTCCCTGAAGCAGCCGAGCATGCGGCTGGTGACGAGGTCGGTGCCGCGTTTGCGAATCCCGCGGCTCATCATGCAATGGTGCGCCGCCTTGATCACGACGGCGACGCCGCGCGGCTGAAGCACGTTTTCGATCGTGTTGGCGATCTGCGCGGTGAGCCGCTCCTGGATTTGCAGGCGCTTGGAATAAATCTCGACCACGCGCGCGAGCTTGGAGATGCCGACCACCCGGCGGTTGGGGACGTAGCCGACCCAGGCGCGGCCGATGATCGGCGCGACATGGTGCTCGCAGTGGCTCTCGAACGGCACGGCGCGCAGGACGATCATTTCGTCGTAGCCTTCGACTTCGGTGAAGGTCTTGCTCAGCACCTCCTCCGGGTCTTCGTCGTAGCCGCAGAAATATTCGCGAAACGCCCGCACCAGCCGCTTGGGCGTCTCCCGGAGGCCGTCGCGCTCGGGGTCCTCGCCGACCCAGCGCAGGATGTCGCGAAAGGCGGTCTCCGCCTGAGCGTCGCTCGGCAGAGGCTCGAACCCGCCGAGCCGGAGGCTCTCGGAGTTCTCAATGGCCGAAGCGTTGACTTTCTCGGTCATTTTCCAAAATCTCGCGACTGCCGAGGCCAAAGAACGACCTGTAACCGCACGCCTCGGGCGGCGTCAACTCGCCCGCGGCGCCCTCTCCGCCGACGCCCCATAGGCGCTTCCGCACTGTGAGATCCTCGCCGTCACCCATTCGACATTGACGGCGCCCTCCGGCTCGGCGCCGCGCACGTGAACCTTCTGTCGGTCGTCTGCGTTACGCGAGCGTTGCTGATGCATTCGCAGCGTTTCACGCTCCTATCGCATCAAGGGCGCGATGATCATGGAAGCAAATCCAGCGCGGATATCGGAACCCATCGTCGGTTCGCCCTGGGGCGCGTTCCGCTATCCCGCCTTCACGGTGGTCTGGATCGCCAACACCCTGGCGCTGATCGGCGTCGCGATCTACGACACCGCCTCGGGCTGGCTGATGACGATGCTCAACGCCGACCCGCTAGCGGTTTCCTCGGTGCAGGTCGCGACGAACCTGTCGATGTGCCTCTTCACCCTGCCGGCGGGGGCGCTTGCCGACATCCTCGATCCGCGCCGCTGCCTGATCGTCGTCTCCGCCATCGTCGCCGTCCTGATGGCGACGTTCGGCGCGCTCGTCGCCTTTGGCCTTGCCACCCCGGCCTCGCTGCTGACAGCGACCTTCATTCTCAGCGGCGCCTTGGCGGTCAACGGGCCGGCCTGGCTCGCCCTAACGCCGTCGGTCGCGCCCCGCTCGGAGCTCGACGGCGCGATCGCGGCCGGCAGCATCGGCTACAACGTCAGCCGCGTCATCGGCCCGGGCCTCGGCGGCTTCGCGATCGTCGCCCTGGGGCTGTCGGCGCCGTTCTGGATTTTCGCGGCCGCCAATCTCCTCGCGATCATCGGCCTTCTGTGGCGCCGCCCGCGCAGCCGCCGGAAAGAGAGCCTGCCCGCCGAGCGCCTGACGAGCGCAGTGCGCATCGGGCTCCGCCACGCCGCGAACAATCCGCCCCTGCGCGCGACGATGATCCGCGCCGCCGCCATCTATCCATTCGCCAGCGCCTATCTTTCGCTGCTTCCCCTCATCGCGCGCGACCAAATATCGCAAGGGCCGCGCTTCTACGGGATCCTGCTCTGCGCAATCAGCGTCGGCGCCGTGTTCGGCACGCTCATCCTCCCCCGGCTCAAGGCGAAGCTCGGGCCGGACCGCGTCGTCGCGCTCGGCTCTCTGGCGACCGTGGTCGCGTTGGTCCTCTTCGGCCTCGCAAGAGGGCCGGCGCTCGCGCTCCTCGCTTGCATTCTCGCGGGCGCGGCGGGCATCGTGGTGCTGGCGAGCCTCTACGTCGCGGCGCAGGACGCACTGCCGGACTGGGTTCGCGGTCGCGGCCTGTCGAGTTTGCTGACCGTGATCTTCGGTTCGATGACGATCGGCGGCCTGGTTTGGGGCAAGGTGGCGGCGGCCGAAAGCATCCCCGCCGCGCAGTATCTCGCCGCCGGCGGCGCGCTGATCGCAATTGCGGTAAGCTGGCGGTGGAAGCTCGGCGCCGCCGGGCAGTTCGACCTGACGCCCACCAAGGACTGGCGGCCGCCGAAGTTCAAACGCCCGATCGACGACGACGAAGGCCCGGTCATGGTGAATGTCGGCTATCGCGTCGATCCCGAAAAGCGCGACGCCTTCCTCGCCGCGCTGACGGAACTGGGCCTCGAGCGCAGACGGGAGGGCGGCTTCGCCTGGGGCATCTTCGAGGACGGCTTTGAGGAAGGACGATTTGTGGAGACCTATTTGATTGAATCCTGGCTCGAGTTCCGCCATCTGCGCGAGCGCGTCACCAATTGCGATCGCCTGCTCGAGGAACACGTGCACGCGCTGCTGACCGCGGAGCCGCACGTCGACTTTCTGATCGCCCCGGAGCGCCGGGCCAAGCGATGGTCGCTCGGCCACGGGAGAGCGTAATCGATGCGCGTTCTCGTCCTTTTTGCGCATCCGCTCGAAACCAGTTTCGTCGCCGCCTTGCACCGGCGCGTCGTCGAGGTGCTCCGCGAGCGCGGGCACGAGGTCGACGACCTCGATCTCTACGCGGAGAAGTTCAATCCGGTGATGTCGGCCGAGACGATGCGCGACTACGTCGATACGTCGAAGAACCGGGCGGAAGTCGCGTCCTACGTCGAGCGCGTTTTCGCCGCCGACGCGCTCGTCTTGGTCTATCCTGTCTGGTTCGACGGGCTGCCCTCGATCCTGCAAGGGTTCTTCGAGCGCGTCTTCCTGCCGGGCGTGGCCTTCAAGATCGACGAAGCGAACCTTTTTCATCCGACACTGGGGAACCTCAAGCGGCTCGCGGCGGTGTGCACCTACGGCGAATGCCGCGCGCACGTTGCGCTCAAAGGCGATCCGCCGCGCCGCTTTGTGAAGGCGAACATCGGCGGGGTGGTCGCGCCGGGCGCGCCGATCGACTATTTGGCGCATTACGACATGAACTTCACCACCCCGCCGCGGCGGGCGCGTTTCCTCCAGCGGGTGACGCGCGTCTTCCGAACGTGGTAGGGGGTTGGACCAAGCGTCGGCGCGCGTGTCCGGCGACTCGGAGGCGGAATGACGTCACAGGTTCTCATCGCGCCATCGATCCTGTCGGCCGACTTCTCGAAGCTCGGCGACGAGGTGCGCGACGTGGCGGCGGCCGGCGCGGACTGGATTCACCTCGACGTGATGGACGGGCATTTCGTGCCCAACATCACCTTCGGGCCGTCGGTCGTCTCGGCGCTGCGTCCGCACTCGGACAAATTGTTCGACTGCCATCTGATGATCGAGCCCGCCGACCCCTATCTCGAAGCCTTCGCCGAGGCGGGTTGCGACGGCCTCACCATCCATGCCGAAGCCTGCAAGCATCTCGACCGCACGCTGCAGGCGATCCGCGCCCTCGGCAAGCGCGCAGGCGTCGCGCTCAATCCGGCGACGCCGCCGGAGGCGATCGAATATGTGCTCGACCGGCTCGATCTGGTGCTGGTGATGACGGTCAATCCCGGCTTCGGCGGGCAGGCCTTCATTCCCGCCATGGTCGACAAGATCGCGTGCATCAAGCGCCTGATCGGCGCGCGCAAGATCGACATCGAGGTCGACGGCGGCATCACCCATGAAACCGCGCCGCTGGTGGTCGGCGCCGGCGCGAACGCGCTCGTCGCCGGCTCGGCCATCTTCAAAGGCGGCGCTGCGGCCTACGCCGGCAACATCGAGGCGATCCGCGCCGGAGTGCGCGGGGCTGGCCGCTAGGCTTTATGCGTCTTGTCTGAAGCGTCCCCGTCATTGCGAGCGTAAGCGAAACAATCCAGCGGCGCCGGCGATGCAAGCAGGGGAATGGATTGCTTCGGAGCTCACGCTCCTCGAAATGACGATCCAACGGTATTGCAAACGGCTCTAACGCCAGACTTGTCGGAGATAGGAATGAGCGAAGCGAATGCGGTCCTCATCACTGGGGCCTCGCGCGGCATCGGCCGCGCGGCGGCGTTGCTCGCAGCCGCGCGCGGCTGGTCGGTCGGCGTCAACTACGCGCGCGACGAAAGCGCGGCGCATGAGGTGGTCGATGAGATCGCGCGCGCCGGCGGCAAGGCTGTCGCCCTGCGCGGCGATGTCACGAGCGAAGACGACATGATCGCCGTATTCGACGGCGCGACGCGCGCGCTCGGACCGCTGCGCGGCGTCGTCGCCAACGCCGGCGTCGTCGCGCCGACCGCCAAGCTCGTCGACATGAGCGTCGAGCGCATGCGGCGGATTTTCGAGGTCAATGTGCTCGGCGCCTATCTGACGGCGCGCGAAGCGGCGCGGCGCCTGTCGAAATCGTCCGGCGGCGACGGCGGCTCGCTGGTTCTGATTTCCTCCGCCGCCGCCCGGCTCGGCTCGCCCAACCTCTATGTCGACTACGCCGGTTCAAAAGGCGCGATCGACACGATGACGCACGGCCTCGCCAAGGAGCTTGCGACGGAGGGCGTGCGCGTCAACGCGATTCGCCCCGGCCTGATCGTCACCGACATCCATGCGAGCGGCGGCGAGCCCGACCGCGCCTTCACGCTCGGCGCGACGGCGCCGATGGGCCGGCCCGGAACGCCGGAGGAAGTCGCCGAGGCGATCGTCTGGCTGCTCAGCGACGCGGCGTCGTATGTGACCGGCGCCATACTCGACGTCTCGGGCGGGCGCTAAAGCCTGCTCCCTCTCCCCGCGCGCGGTCGCGTGCGGGGAGAAGGGATCCTTCAGTGAAACGCCGGGTGAATGAAGATCACCGTGCTGATGATCATCGCGGCGAGAAAAAACGTCGTGCGCAGCGGCTGCCGGTCCGACAGATAGAACGCCATGTGCGCAAGACGGGCGACAACGAAGGCGACGGCGAGCACGCCGACCGTCGCGCTCGGCCCTTCGACCATGTGCGAAACGATCACCGCCGCCGCGAAGAAGGGGAACGCCTCGAAACTGTTGAGATGGGCGCCATAGGCGCGCGCCGAAAGGCCGTCGAGCGTGGGAGCGCTAAGCCTGGGCGTGCGCGGATTAAGCTTGGCCCCGGCAAGGCCGAAGGGAACATAGGGCAGCAGCGCTGCGGCGAGGATGCACCAGAGGGCGAGAGTCATAGGGCGGCTCCGTGGGCTTGGCGCGCATAGTTTAATAGCGCTACGAGCCTGGGGATAGGGGCGCGTCGCGGCGCCGTTCCGCCGTCGTAACTAGCGCCCTTCCTTTGCTGGCGATCATTGCGCTGGCGCCAGCGCAGGCACGGTTCTGGGGAAGGGCCTGAAGGTCAATGCGGTCAGGAAGGCGCCAATGCCAATGCCCCAGGCGCCGATGTAGAGCCAACCGTAACTGGCGAAGGTGTCGTAGATAAACCCTCCGGCCAATGGGCCAGTCGCCATGCCCAAACTGCCGGCCATCGCTGTTCCGCCTATGACGGTTCCCATCATCCGCAGCGGAAAATTCTCGCGCGCGAGCACGGCGTAGAGGGGCATCACGCCGGCATAGATAAAGCCAAACAACGCCGCCACGACGTAAAACGCGCTAAGCTCGCGAACAAAGACATAGGCGAGTGCGCCGAAGGCTTGGAGCAGCAGCCCTGAGACCAAAACGCGCTTGGCTCCGAACCGATCGCCAAGGATACCGAAGGCGATGCGACCGCCCATGCCCGCCAGCCCTTCCACGCTGTAGATCGAAACCGCAGCGATGATCGGGATGCCGCAGCTTATGGCGTAGCTCACCGTATGGAAAATCGGGCCGGAGTGCGTCGCGCAACAGAAAAAATTCGTCAGCAGCAATATGATGAATTGAGGCGATCCGATCGCCTGCCGCAATGACATATCTGGTCGCGACTCTTCATCTGGGGAAGCAACAGTATTTCCAAACTCCAGAGCGGGTGCACGGCGGACCAGCAACGCCACCGGGACCATCACGACTGCGACAAGGGCGGCGATGATTTGGAGGGATGTTCTCCAATCATAGTGGGAGACGAGCCACGCCGCCAAAGGAGACATGGTCATCGGCGCCATTCCCATGCCAGCAGAGACGAGGGAAACAGCCAGGCTGCGATGGGTGTCGAACCAGCCTGTGACGCAGGCCATCATCGGCGCAAAGATTGCGGCGGCGCCGCCGCCGACCAGCAGGCCGAAGAGGAGCTGGAACTCAAGCAGCGATGTCGCCCGGCTAGCCAAGGCGAGGCTCGCAGCCAAGAGCACCGACCCGGTCATCACGATCAGGCGGGGCCCAAAGCGATCCGACAGACTACCCCAAACCATGCTTGCCAACGCCATGGCGACAAAGCCGATGGTCATGGCGGCGGATACGCCGGTGACGGACCATCCGGTGTCCCGTGCGATGGGCCGGAGAAAAACAGGCAAAGAAAACATGGCGCCGATTGCCAGACAGCCCAACAGGCCACCCGAGGCGACAATCACCCATCGGTATTGAGTATTCCTCATCTCGTGTCCCCTTTCCACCAGCCCGCCCTCCAGACCATGACCGCCGAGGCAGCTCTCGGCGATCGCCCCTATTCCGTCAGGTCGGCGTCCCCCGGCATCAGAGCCGGCGGGCGCCGCTGCGACGGCTTGAAATCAGCTTCAGCCACGGCGCCGAGTGGAAGGCGGTCATCAGCAAGTACATCGGGACCATTCCGCTCAGCGGCGAGGCATCATGGGCGGCCTGGCAGAGCATATCCGATGGGCCGCTCATGGCGCCGCTCAGCAGCGCCATGATTGCGAAGGTCGGCGCGGCCGCGAGGCCCAGCCAGTCGGCGGCGCCGAAGGCAGCGCCGCTTTCATGACGGATCGGGCTGCGGGCGGATCCGCCGATGTCCGCCTCGATCATGTCTTCTCTCCCGGAAAGCGGCTGCGCCACGACATCGGGGCCTCGCTCACCCCTTGTTGTATTCGTCGTGGCGGCGCCACCAGATGCCCGTCTCGTTGCGCCCCTTGGGGGCGCGGTCGAGCCACTGGTACATGCCCCAGAGGCCGTCCAGTCCGCGCGCGTAGGTGGAATAGGTGTGATAGACGACGCCGTCCTCGAGGGTGAACGCGCTCATGCCGGGCCTATCGCGGGAGTAGGTGGGCGCGTCGGTTCCGCATGCGGCGGCAAACTCAGCGACGGGCTTGGGGGCCGGAGTCACGTCCATCGCGTGGCCGCCGCGCTGGTAGTTGTATTCGACGTCCCCCTCGCGCTGTTGCCGCTCAGTGAACGAGACGTTGAAGTCGAAATTGAAGTCGCCGGAAAGCGAGGATGCCCAAGGAAACGTCCACCCCATCCGCCGCTTGTACGCCTGCAGCTTTGCGAGCGGCGCCCGCGACACCGCGCAAAGCGTGACGTCGTGGCTGGCCAGATGGACGGCGAAGCCGTTGAAGCCGTCCGCGATCGCCGAGCAGGATGGACAGCCAGCCGCGTAGTCGGGGCCGAACATGAAATGGTAGACAAGGAGCTGCGAGCGCCCTCGAAAGAGCTCCGGCAGCGAGGCGCTCCCCTCGTCGGTCTCGAAGCGGTAGTCCTTGTGGATTTCGACCCACGGCAACTCCTGACGTCGCTGCGCCAGCTCGTCGCTCCGCCGCGTCAGCTCCTTCTCCGCCTCGAGCAGCGCGAGCCGAGCCGCAAGCCACTCGTTCCGTGTGACGGTCATGTGCTTCGTCATCGCTCTTCTCCCTTCGTGTTGTTCTCGCCGTCAGCCCACCCGCTGGTCGTACTCCGTCCGCAGGCGGATCCATCCATCCCAGAACGGCTCCGGCTCCATGCCCCTCGCGCGGGCGACCAGAATGTCGAGATGCCTGTGCCAGCCCGCGCCGACCATCAGGAGCCTTGCGCGGTCGGGCAGACGCCGATGGATCACTGTGAGCAGCACCTCGTCGCCCTGAGGGGTCAGCTCGAAGGTGACGTCGCCGCTCCCGCTCCATGTGAATGAGAGCTTGCGGGGCGGGTCGAGCTCGGTAATCCGGCTCTGCATCCGGTGCTCGTCGGAGAAGCCCGCTGGCCGCTGGCCGGGCGGGTTGGTCAGCTCGTCGTTGCGCCAGACGAACTCGAAGTGCGCGCCGACCTTCATTTCCATCTGGCCCGCCGCCAGCCAAGTGCGGCGCAAGTCGCCGTCGGTGAGATAGGCCCAGACGCGCTCGATCGGGCCCGGCAGCAGGCGCTGGATCTTGAACGTCGCCGGCTCGGTCAGCACGCCATAGGCGCTCAGGGTGGTGCGTTCGTTCATCGGTCCTCTCCTTTGGCGGTGGGGGATTTGCCGGCGTCCTCCATGCGGAGGAGCCGTTCGAGCGCATCGAGACGGTCGGTCCAGAAGCGCTCGTAGAAGCCCAACCACTCGTGAGCGCTGGCGAGCGGTCCGGGCTCGAGGCGGCAGAGATGAGTGCGGCCGCGCACCTCGCGACGGATCAGCCCGGCGTTCTCCAGCGCCTTGATGTGCTTGGAGGCGGCCGCCAGCGAGATCGCGAAGGGCTCGGCCAGTTGGCCCACCGTCCGTTCGCCCTCCGCGAGTTCGCGAAGCATCCGCCGGCGGGTGGTGTCGCCGAGGGCGTGAAATACAGAATCAAGCTGAGGCGTTTGTAATTCAACCATGTGGTTGACTATAGGCGCGCGCCGTCGAACAGTCAACCGCTCGGTTGAATGATGCGGATCTCAATGGACAGAGTTCGCCTGCTCTTGCGATAGGATAATCACGCCCGCTTGGCGGGCTTAGCTTCTCGAAAGGCGCTCTTGATGAAATTTCGGCTGCTCGCCCTCGCCGTCCTGCTGGCTTGCCCGCTCTCCGCCTTCGGCGCGGAGAACGACGCGGCGACCCATCCCGCCTATTGGGGATCGCCCTCGGTCGACGGCGGCAAGTGCTGCGCCAATCTCGCCGAGGTGCGCGGCAACATCGATCGGATCGACAGTCAAATCATCGCCCTGATGGCCGAGCGCGGCAAATACGTCGCCGAGGCCGGGCGCTTCAAAGCCGACCCGGCGGCGGTGAGCGCGCCGGCGCGGGTCGAGGCCATCATCGCCAAGGTCAAGGCGATCGCCCGCCAGGACGGCCTCGCCGAGAGCGTCGCCGACCGCAGCTTTCGCGCCATGATCGCCGCCTTCGAGGATTTTGAGCGCGACGAATGGCGCCGGCGCAACGCAGACGACGCTGCGCCGGCGAAGCAACCCTAGTCATGCATCGTCGTTAGCGCGTCATGGCCGGGCTTGTCCCGGCCACCCACGCCGCGCCCCTTGCTCGCACGGACGCCGGCGAGACGAAGATGGCCGGGACAAGCCCGGCCGGGACGGCGGTGGCGCCCCTACCCCGCCAGCCTCCCGCAAAAGTGGCGCCGCAGCCCGGAATGCGATAAATCCTCAAGAATCGAATTCCCGTGAGGACAGTTTTCCATTGACCGACGACAAGGACGAACGTCCCGCACCCGGCGCCCCCTCTGACATCAAGCCAGTTTCGATCCTCGACGAAATGAAGCGCAGCTACCTCGATTACGCGATGAGCGTGATCGTCAGCCGCGCTTTGCCTGACGTCAGGGACGGTTTGAAGCCGGTGCACCGGCGCATCCTCTACGCAATGCACGAACTCAACTTCACGCCGGACCGGTCTTACAACAAGTCCGCGCGAACCGTCGGCGACGTCATCGGTAAGTACCACCCGCACGGCGATCTCGCCGTCTACGACGCGCTCGTCCGCCTCGCGCAGGATTTCTCCATGCGCGCGCCGCTGATCGACGGACAGGGCAATTTCGGCTCGGTCGACGGCGACCCGCCGGCCGCGCAACGTTACACCGAGGCGCGTCTCGACCGCGTCGCGCTGCCCCTGCTCGAGGATCTCGACAAGGACACCGTCGACTTCCGCCCCAACTACGACGAGAAGGAAACGGAGCCGGTCGTCCTGCCGGCGCGCTTCCCCAATCTGCTCGTCAACGGCGCGGGCGGCATCGCCGTCGGCATGGCGACCAACATCCCGCCGCACAATCTCAGCGAGACGATCGACGGCCTGCTGGCGCTGATGGACAAGCCCGAGATCACGCTCGAAGAGCTGATGGAGCACATCCCCGGCCCGGATTTTCCGACCGCCGGCTCCATCCTCGGCCGCTCCGGCATCCGCGCGGCCTATACGACCGGGCGCGGCTCCATCATCATGCGCGCCAAGGTCAAGGTCGAACAGCTGCGCAAGGACCGCGAGGCGCTGATCGTCACCGAGATCCCCTATCAGGTGAACAAGGCGACGCTGATCGAGAAGATCGCCGACCTGGTGCGCGAGAAGCGCATCGAGGGCATCAGCGATCTGCGCGATGAATCCGACCGCGACGGCATGCGCATCGTCATCGAGTTGAAGCGCGACGCGGTCGCCGATGTGGTGCTCAACCAGCTTTGGCGCTTCACGGCGTTGCAGACGAATTTCGGCGCCAACATGATCGCGCTGAACGGCGGCAAGCCTGAGATGCTGACCCTCAAGGACATGCTGGTCGCCTTTCTCGACTTCCGCGAAGAGGTCGTCACCCGCCGCACCAAACACCTGCTCACCAAGGCGCGCGACGGCGCGCACATCCAGGTCGGCCTGGCGATCGCGGTCGCCAACATCGACGAAGTGATCCGCCTGATCCGCACCTCGCCCGACACCGCGTCGGCGCGGGTGGCGTTGATGGAGCGCGCGTGGCCGGCGCGCGACATGGCGCCGCTGGTCGCGCTGATCGCCGATCCGCGCCACACGCTTGCCGAAGACGGCACGATGCGGCTGTCGGATGCGCAGGCGCGCGCCATTCTCGAGCTGCGCCTCGCTCGCCTCACCGCGCTCGGCCGTGACGAGATCGCGGACGCGCTCAACAAGCTCGCCGCCGAGATCGCCGACTATCTCGACATCCTGGGTTCGCGCGTTCGCCTGATGGGCATCATCCGCGACGAGCTGACGGAGGTGAAGACCAAATTCGCCGATCCGCGCCGCACCGAGATCCTCGACAGCGAAGCGGACATGGACGACGAGGACCTGATCCAGCGCGAGGACATGGTCGTGCTGGTGAGCCACGGCGGCTATATCAAGCGCGTGCCGCTCTCGACCTACCGCGCGCAAAGGCGCGGCGGCAAGGGTCGCTCCGGCATGACGACGCGCGACGAGGACTTCGTCGCGCGGCTGTTCGTCGCCTCGACGCATCAGCCGGTGCTCTATTTCTCCTCGCGCGGCCAGGTCTACAAGGAGAAGGTGTGGCGCCTGCCGCTTTCGGCGCCGCAGTCGCGCGGCAAGGCGCTCGTGAACATGCTGCCGCTCGAAGAGGGCGAACGCATCACCACCATCATGCCGCTGCCGGAGGACGAGGCGACCTGGGATTCGCTCGACGTGATGTTCGCGACGACGCGCGGCACGGTTCGGCGCAACAAGCTGTCCGACTTCGCGCAGGTCAACCGCGCCGGCAAGATCGCGATGAAGCTCGACGAGGGCGAGAAGATCGTCGACGTGCAGGTCTGTTCGGAAACCGACGACGTGCTGCTGACGACCGCGCTCGGCCAATGCATCCGCTTCGCGGTCGGTGATGTGCGCGTCTTCAAGGGACGCGACTCGATGGGCGTGCGCGGCGTCACGCTCGGCGACGGCGACAGCGTCATTTCCATGGCGATCCTGCGCGAATTCGACGCGGCGGGCGAAGAGCGCGCCGCCTACCTCAAGATGCGCCGCGCCATGGCCGGCGAAGCGGGCGAAGAGACCAACGGCGATCCAGAATCGGAAGCCGAGGCGCCCGCCGGCGCTTTGGCGCCCGAGCGCTATGCGGCGATGTCGGCCGCCGAGCAGTTCATCCTGACGATTTCGGAGAACGGCTACGGCAAGCGCACGTCGTCGTTCGAATATCGGCTGACCGGGCGCGGCGGCAAGGGCATCGCGGCGATGGCGGTCAACGCCCGCAACGGCCACCTCGTCGCCTCCTTCCCGGTGGAGCACGGCGACGAGATCATGCTGGTGACCGACGGCGGCCAGCTCATCCGCTGCCCGGTCGACGGCATCCGCGTCGCCGGCCGCGCGACGCAGGGCGTCATCATATTCGACACCGCCGAGAAGGAGCGCGTCGTCTCGGTCGACCGCATCTCCGAGCCCGACGGCGAGGAAGAAGCGGGCGAAGAAGAGGCGTGAGGAGCGGCCCCAAAGCGCCCTCACCCCAACCCCTCTCCCGCAAGCGGGCGAGGGGCTTTGCGGCGCCGCTTAATCCCCTTCTCCCGCTTGCGGGAGAAGGGGGCGCGGAGCGCCGGATGAGGGCCCGTCAGCCCGCCTGCCGCGTCAGCGTCGTCTCGATCGCCGGTCCGCGCTTCAGCGTCTGCAGCACGACGCAATAGCGCTCGGTGAGCTTGAGCAGCGTGGCGAGTTCTTCTTCGCTGGCGTCAGTGTCGAGCGCGAAGCGCAGGCGAATGTCGGCGAAGCCGACCGGCGCCTCCTTGTCGACGCCGAGCGTGCCGCGAAAATCGATGTCGCCCTCGGCGCTGACTGCGCCGGAGCGCAGCGTGACGCCGATCGCGGTCGCCACCGCCTTGAGGGTCACCCCCGCACAGGCGACAAGCGCCTCCAGCAGCATGTCGCCCGAGCAGAGCTCGAGGCCGGTCCCACCCGTCGCCGGATGCAGGCCTGCCGCGGTGAGGGCGTGCCCGGTCTCCACCTTGCAGGCGATCGCAGCGTCATCGAGCCAGCCATGGGCCCGTAGGGTGACTTTCGCCGCGCCTGGGTCGGCGCGGTAATGATCCTTCAGCGGCGCCTGTAGCGTCCGCAGTTCCTCGGCGTTCATGGGCGTCCTCCGACAAAGGGAAGCTGGTAAGCACGGACGGCGAAAGCGCGCAAGCCGGGCCTTGCCGGCCGCCGCAAGCCGGGCTACCCCTGTGGAATGGCGCGCATCGCATTCTATTCCGGATCGTTCGATCCGATCACCAACGGACATCTCGACGTCATCGCCAGCGCGGCCGCGCTGTGCGACAAGCTGACCGTCGGCGTCGGCACAAATCCCAACAAGGCGGGGCTGTTCACCGCGGACGAACGCTTGGCGATGATCCGCGCCGCCGCCGCGCCGATCCTCGCGGAGACGGGCTGCAAGCTGGACGCAGTCGCCTTTTCCGGCCTCGCGATCGAGGCGGCGCGCGCGGCGGGCGCGACGCTCATCGTGCGCGGCCTGCGCGACGCCACCGATTTCGATTTCGAAATGCAGATGGCGGGCATGAACCGCGCGATGGCGCCCGAAATCCGCACCGTCTTCCTGCCCGCCTCCTCCCCGGTGCGGCCGATCGCCGCGACGTTCGTGCGCCAGATCGCCGCGATGGGCGGAGACGTCTCGCCCTTCGTCCCGCCCAACGTCGTCGCCGCGCTGCAGGCGAAATTCGCCAAGCCGGCCTGAGGGCTTCGCTTACCGTCCCTTTCCCCCTCCCCGCCCTAGGCCCGAATGCCCGCCTCCCTCACGCCGCTCCTTATCACCGGCTTCCTGCTCGGCTGGTCGGTTGCCTGGCCGCCGGGCCCGATCAATGCGGAGATCGCGCGGCGCTGCCTTGCGGGCGGCTTCTGGGCCGGATTCTCGCTGCTGCTCGGCGCCTGCAGCGGCGATGCGCTGTGGGCGGTGCTGGTGTCGCTCGGCGTCGGCGCGCTGTTCACGGCGCCGCTGGCGCGCGAGGCGATGGGGATCGTCAGCGTCGCCCTGCTGATCGCGCTCAGCCTCCTCTTCCTGCGCGGCGCCTCGCGCGCGCTGGCGCAAGCGGACGGGCCGCCCGCCAAGCCGTCGCAGTTCGATTCCCGCCGCGCCAGCTACGCCCTCGGCGCCGTCATGGCGCTGACCAGCCCCTGGAACGTCGCCTTCTGGCTCGCCGCCATGGGGCGGCCGGAAATGGCGGGCTACGCCCCATCCGCGCTGTTGATCATGGCGGCGGCGGTGATCGCCGGCGCGCTCACCTGGGGCGTCCTCTGGTCGGCTTCGGTGGTGCTGCTGCGCGGACGCTCAGGGGCCGGCGCGGGGCGCTGGTGGACCTTCGGCGTCGATCTCGCAACCAGCGCGCTGATGGCCTATTTCGCGATCCGTTCGATCGAGCGCCTCATCACGGGCTGACGCTGGCGCGAGAGCCGCTCGTTCGCCTTGCCTCGCGGGCGCGTTCCCTCTATGGCAATGGCCCCCATCGAGAGCAGGAACACAATGGCCGAACCGCAGCGCGCTCACGCCGCCGCGCCCCGAATGGAAGGCGCGCGTTTTCTCATCGCCGAGGCGCGTTATTACGACGCCGTCGGCGCCATGCTGCTCGAGGGCGCTGCGGCCGCTTTCGCGGCGGCCGGCGCTTCGTTCGACGTGATCGGCGTGCCGGGCGCGCTCGAAATCCCGGCGGCGATCGCCATCGCGCTCGACGCCGCCGAGGCCGAGGCGCATCCCTATGACGGAGCCGTCGCGCTCGGCTGCGTCATCCGCGGCGAGACCTTCCACTTCGAGATCGTCGCCGGCGAATCCGCCAGGGCGCTGATGGACATGTCGGTCGCCCGCAAACTCGCGCTCGGCAACGGCATCCTCACCGTCGAAACGTTGCCGCAAGCCGAGGAGCGCGCCGACCCCAGGCGCGGCGACAAGGGCGGCGACGCCGCCCGCGCCGCGCTGAGCCTCGCCCTTCTCAAGCATTCGGTCGCGCGATGAGCAAGGCCAACCGCCGCGCCGCCGCCCGGCTCGCCGCCGCCCAGGCGCTCTATGAGATGGAAGTCGCCGAAAAGGGCCTCGCCGACATCCTCGCCGAATTCGAGGCGCATTGGATCGGCCAGGAGGTCGAAGGCGATCAGTACAATCCGGCCGAGTTGGAGTTCTTCCAGGACATCGTTTCCGGCGTCCTGAAGGATCAGCGCGCGATCGATCGCGGCCTCGACGACACGCTCGCCAAGGGGTGGCCGCTCAAGCGCGTCGAGGCGCTGATGCGCGCGATCCTGCGCGCCGCCTATTACGAGCTGAAGGGCGCGCCGCGACGTGCCGGCGCGGGTCGTCATTACGGAATATGTCGACATCGCCGCCGCATTCTTCGGGCCGGAGGAGAGCGGCATGATCAACGCGGTGCTCGACACGCTCGCCCGCGAATGCCGCCCCGAGGAGTTCCAGGCGCGCGCCTGAACTCCACGCGGCAATCGCGCCCGTCATGCAACCGGTTGCGTCCGAAATCGTTAGCGTTTATATTCATATTAATTGCGTTGAGTCGATTCGCGTGTGCCTACGGCTGGATGGGCGCCTTGCAATATTTCGACGTGACAGATGGTCGCCTGGGGCTGTTGGAATGGTCGGAGCCGGTCATCTTCGACCGTTTGCGGCATGCCTATGGCCAGCGCGTGTTCGATGACAAGGCGTGCCTCTCGCTAACCCGTCTGCATTGCCGCGTGTGGCGCGCGCTGATCGCCGGCGACATGGCGGCCTTCGAAAAATTGCGCACGGCGCTGATCGCGGCCCTCGAGCAGCACGGATTGGAGCTCGGCAGCCTCGCCGAGGCGGACGCGCAGACGATGGCCGAGCTGGTCGAGATCGTCATCGCACGCTTCCAGCGTTCGGAGCGGATCGCCAAGGGCTATCACCTCGCGCTGATGGATCTCGCGAGCCGTCTCACGCTCGCCGACAGCGCCGCCTAGAGCCATTTGCAAATGGGTTGACACCCCACCGTCATGGCCGGGCTTGTCCCGGCCACCCACGCGGCGCCGTCACATAGAGCCTATGACGTTAGAATCGTCGGCTCGGCGTGGATGCCCGGCACAAGGCTGCACAAGGCCGGGCATGACGAAAAGAGCTGCTCGGCGCGTCCACCAGAATGCAGAAGGCGCTAGAGCGCGCGACGAAAAAAGCGGACGCCGATTTTCCGCCAAAAGCCCGCGGCGATTGAGGTATCGAGACCGTGCGCCGCACGCTCTGGAGTCGTCCACCGGTAAATTTTCGCCCTCCCGTTGCGCCCCTCTTAACGCCTCCTTAAGACTGCCCCGGGGGCGCCCGTTCGGCGCCGTGTTCCTCCTTGCGAGGCCAGCGTCGTTTCCTGCGATTGAGGGTAGTACGTTGCAAAAATTTGGCGCCGAGGATGGCCTTTCCGAGTTGCTGGAATGGTCGGAGCCTGTGATTTTTGACTGTCTGACGGAGACCTACCGAACATACGTCACGCAGAAGGATGTGATCGGTCAATTGGGCCGCCTGCACGGGCGGGCGTGGCGGGCCTTGATCGCCGGCGACATGAGACGCTTCCGGGCCTTGCGGCGCGAACTCGCCGCCGTCTTGCAGCCGCTCGGCGTCGGGCCGACCTGCATGGCTGCCGCGGACGCGCGCGCGCTGGCCGAACTGAACGACATCATCGCCGCCCGCTTTCAGCGTTGCGGCCGGATCGCGCAGGGCTACCGCCTCGCTCTGGTCGAGATCGCCAACCGGCTCACGCCGGTCTTGCAGGCGGCGTAGACTGGCGAGGCCGGGCGTCAGGCGCCCGGCGACATCCATCTCGCCATCAGCGTCTCGAGGGTGTGCGCGTCGTAGAAGCCGGCGAACCGATCGAGCGCGCCCTGCCGCGCGAAGGCGGCGTGAAGGAACGACCCCTCGGGGGGCCCGATCGCACGATCATAGCGCGAGCGCGCGATCAATTCGCTCCACAGATGCAGCATCGTCGAGCCGCGCGTCGCCGCCTCGACCTCTTCGCGATAGGCGGGGAGAAACGGCTTCCAGAAATGGTCCGGCTCGATCGGATAGAAATCCTCGAACGTGCGCGCGAAACGCGCGACGCCGTTGCGTTCGGCGATTTCGGTGAGCAGGAACGGCCCGATCGCGCCCCAGGGCTGATCGACGTCGGCCGCGCCTTCCGCCTTGGCGAGAATTTCGTTCAGCGTCGGATCGTCGGGCGGCAGCTTGAGGACGGCGTTATTGACGACCGCTTCGCCGCGAAAGGGCGGCTGGCGCGCCAGGACGATCGGCTCCCCGGCGAAGTCCGGCGCCCGCAGGCACACCATGTCCGAATCGACCCAGCAGCAGCCGGTGTCGCGGATCATGCGATAGCGGAACATGTCGGCGAAGGTGGCGATCGAGGGCTTCCCTTGCGCGTAATAGCGATGCGGCAGCGTCTCGTCGGGGCAAATCAGACGCGCGTCGGCGAGTTCGACGCCGGGCGGCGCCGCGAGGTCACGGTCGTAGGCGTAGACGCGCAGGCGGCCGCCGAAATGGGGAAAGGAGGCGAGGCAGGCGCAAGTGAGCGCGTCGAGCGGTCCGTGCCAGAACGTCGCAAGAGGCGGCGCGGCGGCCTCGCTTTCGGTCACAGGATGCGGCCCAGCACGTTGCGGTTGTCGTCCTCCCAGTCGTCGAAGAACGTCTCGCTGGTCAGATCGCCGCGCGAGACAAATTCGGCGTAGACGTCGAAAATCCAACTCGCATTGACGTCGTCGAGCAACAGGTGCTTGCCGCGGCGGCCGCGCGCGATGCGCAGGCAGTTCTCGATGTCGGCCCGGCACACGTCGTCGGTATGGCCGGCGTCGACGTGAAAAATGTCGAAGTCGAGATCGCTGCGGCGCTCAGCGAGATACGGCAACATCTCGCGGGAGTCGCCGCGCCAGAAATGAACCCGCCCGGGAAACTCAGCCGCGAGATGTTCGACGCACGGTCCAGTGTAGGCGTGTTCGGCGAGATCGACGCCATGATAGATCAGGTCGGGATTGCCCGACAGCGCAAGCAGCGCGCTATGTCCGGCGTTGACGCCGACTTCGAGCAGCTGGCGCTTGAAGCGCGTCGCGCGCCACAGATTGCGTCGCGCCGGGGCGAGATTGGCTTCCGGGGCGCGGCCGAGGAAATTCTTCTCCTTGTCCCAGTAGAAGATGTTGCCTTCCAGCGTCTCGCCGGTTTCGGCGACGACGCGGTTGAGCGCCTCGAGCCGATCCATGAAGCGGGGCGCAAAGATCTCCGACGCGTCGCGACGATCGATGGAATAATCCGGAAGCGGCACAGGCTTTCCGGGAAGCATTTTTCGGCCGTTGATCAAGGCGGCGCCTCCAGGCGCAAGTTGCGGCGGCGCTTTCGCGCGGCGGAATCTTAGCCGACTTCTTTCCGGAAAACGGAAGGAATCGCAACCCCGGCTGGGATCAACCCGGCTTGATCCGGCAAGCGGCTCCGATTTAAGGTTTTAGCGGGCGAAAACGGCGCTTTGCGCCGGTTTGGGCGGACGGACGAACAGACTTACAGTGGAGGGCTCCCAAAGCGTTAGCCGCATCGCGGCGTCGCGCGGGTCGTGCAGCGCGGCTCGAGGGGGACGGGCGCGGGCTGCTGGAACAGGCGCTACCTTGGTTGCGACCCTTGCGCTCGGCGCTTTCGCGGTCGCCAGCGCGACGTTTCTCATCATAGAATTGAACCAGCCCTATACTGGATTCTTACGAATGTCGCCGGCTGCGCTGGTGCAGACGCTCGACGCGATGAACCAATAGGCGCTAAGGCGGCGTCAGAATGACGCCGCGCTCGGCGCCGAAGATCACGTTCCGGAGTTCAGCCGTTCATGCCAGCCGTGTGTCGCATCGAAGGTTTCGCCATCGTTTCCGTGGACGGCCACATCGCCGACCACACCGCGCATATGCCGGATATCCTCAAGAACGACGAGGATCAGGCGTTCTTCGACGCCTCGCTCGATCGGGCGGAGCTTCTGGTGCATGGGCGCCACTCGCACGAAGGGCATGGAAATTCGCACGAGCGCCGGCGCCTGATCCTCACCCGCCGCGTGCCGGGCATCGCGCCAAGCCCGGACATTCCCAACGCCATGTTTTGGAATCCGGCCGGCGTGACCTTCAAGGCGGCCTGCGCGGCGCTCGGCTTCGCGGGGGGCCTCGTCGCAGTGCTCGGCGGGCCGGAGGTCTACAGCCTCTTTCTCGAGATCGGCTACGACTGCTTCCACCTCTCGCGCTCGCGCAACGTTTCGCTGCCGGGCGGGCTGCCGGTGTTCGCGCATGGGCGCCACGGCGGCCCCGCCGAAGAAGCGCTGCGCCGGGCCGGCCTTGTTCCCGGCCCGGAGAAGGTTCTCGACGAGGCCAAGGGCGTCACCCTCGTCAACTGGAGCCGCAGGCCCGCGTGAAGACGCCGGGCGCGGCGTCACGCCTCGGGCAAACGAGCGCCGACGATGGCGCGCCAGAAGCCGCCGAAGGATAGCTCGAAGCCGACGATGCTGTAGTTCAGGTCGACGCTGTTGAGCACCTCATAGGCGGAGTTGCGGCAGATCGAGACGATCGCGAGACCGTTTTCCGTAAGACGCTGCTCGGCGCCGCGCAGGAAGGCGCGCGTGATGGCGCCGTTCGGATCGCAGAGGCTGTATTGCTCGATCGCGTTCTCCGGCATCTTGTCGATCAGCGGCGCGTTGAAGACGATAAAATCGAACTTCTCTCTTGGGATGCGCTCGAACATGTCGGACTGGACGACGTCGACCTCGAGGCCGTTCTGCCCGGCGTTGTGTTTGATCGCTTCGACCGCCAGCGGCGAGATGTCGGAAGCCTTGAGCGTGACGTCCCAATTGGCCGCAATATAGAGCGAAATCGCGCCGCAGCCCGCCCCGATCTCCAACGCCGACCTGATCGCGCTGGACTTCATCCCCCTGATGTTGCGGAGGAAAAACTCCGTGCTCGAATCCTGGGTCGGATGGTAAATCCCTGCGGGCGCGTCGATCGTCAGTCCGTCGATCACGAAGCGCGCCGGCTCGGCCTGCCGCTCGACCAGCGCGTTGTGAGGCTGCGCGATGTCCATCGTCGACGTGTCCACAAGCCGGGCGAGGCCGAGCGTCTCGAGAACCAACTCGCGCACTTGTTGCTTGTTTCCGATATCCATCAGGGGGTTCACTCTCGATTTGGCGGGTCTGCGACGCCCTGGGTGACGTCCCTCCCCCTCTTGCCGCATACGGACCTTCGCCCGGCAGCCGCGCGTCGTTACGTTTCGCGCTTCTGCGCGCTTTCGTGCCAATGCCGCAGCAGGACGTGCGAGAGCGCCGAAAGCACGAGATAGATCGTTATTCCCGAGAAGGAAATCAACAGCAGCGCCGCAAACATGCGCGCCACATTGAGGCGGAATCCGGATTCGACGATGCGATAGGCCAGCCCCGCCCCGTGCCCCGCAGTGCCGGCGGCGATCTCGGCGACGATCGCGCCGATCAGGGCGAGGCCGCCGCCGATCCGCAAGCCCGCCAGAAAATAGGGCAGCGCCGACGGGACGCGCAGCCAGGCGAGTTCCTGCCATCGCGTCGCGCCGTAAAGCTCGAAGAGATCGCGCAGGTTGCGGTCCGCCGACGACAAGCCGAGAGTCGTGTTGGCGAGAATGGGGAAGAAGGCGACGAGAAAGGCGACCACCAGCACCGCCGTGCCGGCGTTGAGGTAAATGAGCAGCAGCGGCGCGATCGCGACGACCGGCGTCACCTGCATCGCGACGGCGAAGGGAAAGAAGGCCCGCTCGACGAAATGCCATTGCGCAAACACCATCGCAAGCGCGACGCCGACGACCACCGCCGCCGCGAGGGCCTCGAAGGTGATCGAGAGCGTGACGACGAGCGAGCCGGAGAGCACGCCCCAATCCTTGATCAGCGTGAGGATGACCAGGCTCGGCGCCGGCATGATGTAAGGGGGAACGTTGTAGACGCGCACCACCACCTCCCACGCGACGAGGGCGAGAGCGAGCGCGAGGAAAGGGAGCAGATATTCGACGAATTCGTGGCGCGTCATGCCGACGCGCCCTTGATCATCGGCATTTCGGGCTTCATCGCCATCGCCTCGTGCAGCGCCAGCGAGGTCTCGCGGCACTTCTGGGCGTAGTCGGGGCTCAGCCGGAAATCGATATCGCGCGGCAGCGGGTGATCGACGTTGATTTCCGCGACGGCGCGACCGGGCCGCGGCGCGAAGACGACGATCCGGTTCGAAAGGTAGACGCTCTCGATCACCGAATGGGTGACGAAAATCACCGTCGTCCGCAGCGCGCATTTGAGCGACACCAATTCGTCGTTCAACTTCGTGCGCGTGATCTCGTCGAGCGCGGCGAACGGTTCGTCCATCAAGAGGACGGCCGGACGCGTAACGAGGGCGCGCGCGATCGAGGCGCGCATTTTCATGCCGCCCGACAATTCCCTGGGGTAGGCGTTGGCGAAGGCCGACAGGCCGACCATGTCGAGCGCTTCCTCGACGCGCGGGCGCGCCTTGTCTTTCGACTCGCCCTTGAGGCGCAGCGGCAGCCATACGTTGGAGAAGACGTTCGCCCACGGCATCAAGGTGGGCTCCTGGAAGACAAAGCTCAGCGTTGGCCGCTCGCTTCGCCAAGTGATCTCGCCTTTGGTCGGCGCCGCCAGACCGGCGAGCAGACGGAGCACCGTCGATTTTCCGCAGCCCGACGGGCCGAGGAGGGACAGAAACTCCCCGTCGCGAACGTCGATGTCGACGCCGCGCAGCGCTTGCACCTTGTTGGCGAACACCTTGTCGACGCCGCGCAGCATCGCCAGCGGCGACGAGGCCGCGAGACCCGACGTTGCGACGGGAGCCGAGGTCTGGGTCAGCGGCATGGGGAGACAACGCTTCGTCGGGCGACGATGATCAGGCACGGGCGCAGCGAACGTAAAGAGAACACGTTAGCGTGATCGAATGCCGTTCCCACGTTCCCTAACCCACTTCCGCTACCTGCGCCTTTGCAAAGGACGCCCTTGATACAAGCAAAAAGGTATAGGTCTCCCCGGCACACGTCAAATTGCCGGACAGCGCCATCGCCGCTGGCCGAGAGCGGCGTCAGGAAGCGGGCGCCGCTCACGTTTAGGGACCGTCAGGGATCGTCTCGCACGTAGACGACGTCGGCCATCAAGAGATCGGCCCACGCCTCGGCGCCCTTGATCGCGAGCCTGGCGCTATCGACCCCGGTCGCCGCCAGCGACGCCTCGACGCTCGCATCTTTGGATTGGCCTCTGATGAAATAAAGATCTTCCTTCTTTTCGATCAGAATCCAAGCCTCTCCCTGCGGCGGAGGAGACTCGGTTTGCGTAAGACTACGAATTTCGACCACTGCGACCCCGTTGCTTTCCGCCTCACATTTTGCTCTCAAGCCTCACGCCGATCGCGCGGACACGGCCCGCATCTCGGATCGCCCGCACAAGATCAGGACATGGGAAAGAAGGCTGCAACGATTGACCCACCGCCGGTTGGGGCGACGGGGCAAACCCAGCGGTCGGTCGCTCACGCACATCGCACCAGGGGCGTCAGTTGGGCCAACCGCGGCCTTGCGGCCTACTGTTGATAGAACTCTGTTGTCGCCGTTTTGTTCCCGCCTTGCAGATCGCGTGCCGGGTCAGCGGCGCTCATTCTCCAATTCGTGTTACAAGCGTGTCTGATGAAGTTTCATGCAACGCGTTGGAATTGCTATAGCGAGTTGTGCTTCGTTCGAACCAATGCCGGTATTGCGAGCGAAGCGAAGCAATCCAGCAGCGCCAAGCGGAACGACGGATTGCTTCGGAGGTCGCGCTCCTCGCAATGACGATGACAGCGAAATCAAGGTGATTGGTATGGCGGCAGGCGAACCTGCAAAGGCGAATTCAACGGATTACGTGTCGAAGGACCTCGAAACCCCGAATCTCGACGCCCTCTTCCCCAACATGATCGTCGGCGACACGGCCGCACTGACCTGGCCCTACTTCCGGCGCGGGGTCGGCCACACGTGGTACACCGACCGCCGCGACCCGCAGATCGGCTTCATCAACCGCGACGAGGCGGCGGTTCTCTACAGCAATGCGCGGCTGTTCGCCGGCCGGCGCGGGATCGAGATCGGCGCGTGGCGGGGCTGGTCGACCTGCCACCTCGTCGCCGCCGGCCTCGCCTCGCTGCATGTCGTCGAGCCGAAGCTGCGCGAGGACACGTGGCGGCGCGAATTTTCGGCGGCGGTCGAAGGCGCCGGCGCCGGACGAGCGCATCTCGTCGCCGGCGAAAGTCCGGCCGCCGTGCAGGAACTCGGGCAGAGCGGCGCGCGTTGGTCGTTCGCTTTCATCGACGGCGACCATGACGGCGATGCGCCGGCGCGGGATGCGCTCGCCTGCGAGCCCTATCTCGAGGAGACCGCGATGGTTCTCTTCCACGATCTCGTTTCGCCGCACGTCGCGGCCGGACTGCGCGCGCTCGGAGCGCGGGGCTGGCGCGTCATGGTCTACCAGACCGCGCAAATGATGGGCGTCGCCTGGCGCGGCGACGTTGAGCCGGTCCGCCATTTCCCGGACCCGACGCAGACCTGGAGCGTACCCGCGCATATCGAGGGATTGCCGATCAGCCCCCTTCCTTAAGACCGCCAGCCAAGGAGGAGACCGCCATGCCGCTTTTCCCACTTCGCTTGCTCGCCAGCGCGCTCGCGCTCGGCGCGATCCCCTGCGTCGCCGCCGCAGCGGACGACGCGAAGATCCAACGCGGCAAATATCTCGTCTCAATCGCCGGCTGCTCGGATTGCCATACGCCCGGCGGAATGATGGGAAAGTCCGATATGACCCGCTATCTCGGCGGATCGGACACCGGCTTCGCAATCCCCGGCGCCGGCGTCTTCATTGGCCAGAACCTGACGCCCGACCGCGAGACGGGCATCGGCGATTGGAGCAGCGCCGACATCGTGAAGACGTTGCGCACGGGCAAGCGACCGGATGGACGCATGTTGAGCGGCGTAATGCCGGTCTTCGCCCAGCTCACGGACCAGGACGTCGAGGCGATCGCCGCCTTTCTCCAGAGCCTGCCGGCGGTGAAGAACAAAGTCGCCGGGCCGTTCAAGCCGGGCGAAACGGTCAACGTCTTCGTCTCGGCTGTTCTGCCGCCCAACGTCTACAACGCCCTGCCCCCCGCGCCGAAATAGTTGCGGCTGAGCCGTGATGGCCGGGCTGAACAGCTAGCCCTGTCATGACGTTTCGTGTGCGGCGTGAGCCCGGCTTAGTCCCCTGTGCCTGCGTGATCGAACCGGCCCTTCCTTTGGCAGGCCGCTTTCACGCGATAATCCAGTCGGCGCCCCTGTCGTGCCCGCGAAAGCGGGCATCCAGAGGTCAAGGGGCAAAGGCTGCGGCAGTTGTCTGGACCCCCGCTTTCGCGGGGGTGACAGCGGCGTCGCGTCGACCAACAGCAGACGGCTCTAGACGCCGCCGCCGCCGCTGGCTTGGCCGTTCGCGATGTAGGGGCCGATCAGCGACAGATCGGCTGGGCCGAGGCGGTCCTTGGCGGTCCAGGCCTGGTGCCAATAGGGATAGAGCAGCGTCGGCTGGCTGACCTTGTCGAGCCGGGCGCGCTCCTCAGCGGTGAGCTTCACGTCGACCGCGGCGAGGTTGTCCGTGAACTGGGCTTCGTTGCGGCCGCCGATGATGATCGAGCTGACGCCGGGGCGCTCGAGAAGCCAGGCCAGCGCGATGCGAGCCGCCGACACGCCATGCGCCTCGCCGATGGCGACGAGCTCGTCGACGATGTCCCACAGCTTGTTCTCGTCGGCGATCGGCGGCTCCGTCCAGCCGGCCATCTGCCGCGTGCCCTCGGGGGCGTTCTTGTTGCGCCGATGCTTGCCGGAGAGCAGGCCGCCGGCGATCGGGCTCCAGACGAGAACGCCGAGCTTCTGGTCGAGCGTGATCGGAATAAGCTCGTATTCGGCCTCGCGCGCCTGCAGCGTGTAGTGGATCTGCTGCGAGATGAAGGGGATGCGGTTGTCGCGGCGGGCGATCTCCATCGCCTTCATCAGGTGCCAGCCGGAATAGTTCGAGCAGCCGATGTAGCGCACCTTGCCGGAGCGCACGAGATTGTCGAGCGCCTCCAGCGTCTCTTCGAGCGGCGTCACGCCGTCCCACTGATGCACCTGATAGAGATCGATCACGTCGGTGCGCAGGCGCTTCAGGCTCGCCTCGCAGGAGCGGATCAGGTGCCAGCGCGACAGGCCGGCGTCGTTCGGGCCGGAGCCCATCGGGAAGCGCGCTTTGGTGGCGATCAACATGCCGGGCTTGCGCTTGCCGCCCATCGCCTCGCCGATCATCGCTTCGGAGGCGCCGGCGGAATAGACGTCGGCGGTGTCGATCAGATTGACGCCCGCGTCCGCCACCAGGTCGATCAGCCGACGCACCTCGTCGAGCGAGACGTTGCCCACCTTGGCGAACCCGCCCTGGCCGCCGAAGGTCATGGTGCCCATCGTCAGGACGGAGACCTTCAGTCCCGAATTGCCGAGTTGTCGATATTCCATCTCTCTACTCCTCGTGGCGGCCGCTCGAGCGGGGTTTCCTTCCCCGCGAAAGTCGGGCATACATAGCGGCGATAGCGCTGACATGCTAGTAATAAGCCATGCAAATCACGGAAACGCCACGTCACACCTGGGTGAGGCCATGAGGGCCCTGCCATGAGGGTCCTGCCATGAGGGCCTTGCTCTGTGCGCGGCCCGGCGAGCTGAGCCTTGTCGAGCGATCCAAGCCCGAAGCGGCGCCCGGCGGCGCTTTGGTGCGCATACGGCGCGCGGGCGTGTGCGGCACCGATCTTCACATTTTCGAGGGAACGCAGCCCTATTTCGAATATCCGCGCGTCATCGGCCACGAACTGTCGGGCGAGATCGAGGCGGTCGGCGAGGGAAGCCGCTGGCGCCCCGGCCAGCGCGTCGCCGTCATTCCCTATCTGCCCTGCGGCGCCTGCGTCGCATGCCGGCGCGGCAAGACGAATTGCTGTCAGCGTCTCAAGGTTCTGGGCGTCCACTGCGACGGCGGCATGGCCGATTGGGTAGCGGTCCCCGACGACAATCTGGTCGACGCCGAGGGCGTGAGCCTCGACGAGGCGGCGATGGTGGAGTTCCTGGCCATCGGCGCCCACGGCGTGCGGCGCGGCGACGTCGGCGCCGGCCAACGCATCGCCATCGTCGGCGCGGGACCGATCGGCGCAGCCTGCGCGATCTTCGCCAAAGCGCGCGGCGCGAATGTCGCCGTCATCGACAAGCGGACGGACCGCCTGCGCTTCTGCGTCGAGGCGCTTGGCGTCGATCATGCGATCGAGGCCGGCGAGGGCGCGCGCAGCGAGGCCGCCGCCCTGACCGGCGGCGAGTTCTACGACTGCGTGTTCGACTGCACCGGTTCCGCCGCGGCGATGAACGCGGGCCTCTCGCTCGTCGCGCACGGCGGCGCCTATGTGCTCCTCAGCATCGTGCTCGGCGACATCTCCTTCTCCGATCCAGAGTTTCACAAGCGCGAGACGACCCTCTTGGGCAGCCGCAACGCGACGCGCGCCGATTTCGACGAGGTCTTCGCGATGTTGCGCGCCGGGCGCATCCCAACCGCGCGCCTCAACACGCACCGCGGCGCGCTCGAAGACGCGCCCGAACTTTTCCCGCATTGGCTCCAGCCGTCGAACGGCGTCGTCAAAGCGCTCATCGAGATCTAGCCAATGACTTTCCCGATCCTGCAATTCGGCACCAGCCGTTTCCTCCAGGCTCATGTCGATCTCTTCGTCGACCAGGGCTTCGCCGACGGCTCGGGCGCCGGCAAGATCGCCGTCGTGCAGACGACGGCCTCGTCGGAGAGCGCGCGCCGCCTGGCCTTCTTCAATTCCGCGCAGCCCTATCGCGTGCACGTCCGCGGCCTCACGCAAGGAGCGGTCGTCGACGAATTCATCGAGGTCGCCAGCATCGGGCGCGGCGTCGACGCCAACGCCGATTGGCCCGCGCTCGAACGCCTCTTCGTCGAGGACCCGCGCTGGATCGTCTCGAACACGGGCGACCGCGGCTACGAGCTCAGCGCGGACGACCGCTACGAGACGCCGGCGCCGCGCGCCTTCCCTGCCAAGCTGACGAAGCTTCTCCATGCGCGATTTCAGGCCGGACGGCCGGCGCCGATCTTGTTCCCCTGCGAACTCATCGAGGCCAATGGCGACAAGCTGCGCGCGCTCGTGGCGGAAGTTGCGCGGGGCTGGCGGCTCTCGGAGCCGTTTCAGCGCTGGGTGACGGAAGATTGTCTCTGGGTCAATTCGCTGGTCGACCGCATTGTCTCCGAGCCGATCGAGCCGGCGGGCGCAGTCGCCGAGCCCTATGCGCTGTGGGCGGTGGAGAATCGTCCCGGCCTCGTGATGCCGTGCCGGCACGCCAGCGTGACGCTGACCGACGATCTCAAGCGCTACGAACGCCTTAAGCTCTTCATCCTCAATTTGGGACACACCTATCTCGCCGAGCGCTGGGCGGCGCGCGGCGGCGAGGCGTCTCAGACGGTGCGCGCCACGCTCGCCGACGCCGCGATTCTGGCCGATCTCAACGATCTCTATGATTACGAAGTGCTGCCCGTCTTCGCGGCCGTCGGCCTCGGCGAAGACGCCCGCGCCTATCGCCAAAGTGTGATCGAGCGGTTCCGCAATCCCTTCCTCGACCATTATCTTCGCGACATCTACACCAACCACGCGGCCAAGAAGCAGCGTCGTTTCGCCGGTTTGATCGCACTCGGCGAGCAAGCCGGAGTGACCTTGGCGCAACCCCGGCTGCGGGCGGCGCTCGGCGATTGATGGCCTGAACCATCTCGGACACACTCTTGCCGCGTGCGGCGAAAGAGTCCAATGTCCCGCCCGTTCCCCGTCCGGACTCGGGAGTTTGTGGTGATCGCTTCGTTTTCTCAAATACTGGTTGGTCGCGCCGCCGCGGCGGCCTTCGCTCTCGCGCTGGTCTTCGGCGGCGCTGCGCAAGCGCAGACCGCACCTAAGCCGGACGGGACAGTGGACATGGCGACCGTGCTGCAGCCGGGACCGCTGCCGGAGATTTCGCTCGGCGATCCCAAAGGTGTGACGGTGATCGAATACGGCTCGCTGACCTGCCCGCACTGCGCGGCGTTTGATCACGAGGTCATGCCGGAGCTCAAGACCAAATACATCGACACTGGCAAGGTGCACTACATCTTCCGTGAGTTCTCCCGCAATCCGCTCGACGTCGCGGCCTTCGTGCTGGCGCGTTGCGTCGGCGACGACAAAGTTTTCCCGACCATCGAGCTGTTGTTCGCCGAGCAGGACAAATGGGCTTTTGTCGACAAGCCGCTCGACGCGCTGCTAACCGCCGTGCGGCCGACCGGACTGACAAAGGACAAGGCGATGGCTTGCCTGCAGGACCAGTCGAAGGCCGATGCGATGAACAAGATCGTCCAGACCGCGGTCAACACCGTCAAGGTGAACGGCACGCCGACATTCGTGATCGACGGCAAGGTCTACGGCGGCGAATTGAGCGCCAAGGATTTCGACGCCATTCTGAAGCCTTTGATCAAGTAGGCGCGCGAATAGCCTTCCCTTCACCGAGCGGTCGGCGCCCCAACCGCCGACCGCCGGTCATCAATGCCCCGTCGCGGGACGCATCAGGCTGATGACCGTCGCGCTTAGCGAGCCGCCGGTCAGGATCAGGGTCGCGCCGAGCGCGATCAGGGCCGCCAGCGTCAGCACCGGGGGGTTCAAGCCCGCCAAAGCCAGGACGCCGAGCACGATCGCCGCGAGGCCCGCCAGCGACTGGACGCCCGCCGACCCGGAGGCCATCTCGTTGGCCAGAATCGCCGCCCCGGACGCCGTCTGGGTCTCCGCCGTCTCAGTGGATTGCTTCAACTGGTGCAGATGCCAGACCGAGTTGCTGCTCAATACAAGGGCCGCGCCGAACGCGATGATTGCGACCGACGTGAGGGTGCCCCCGTTGATCCCGAGCAGAGCAAGGACGCCGAGCACGATGCCGGCCGCTCCCACGAGGAAGAGCGCCGATAGCCCACCGCTGGCGTAGGACTGGGTCGAGGCGGTGCTCGTCCCGGCCGGGAACATGATCCGCGCGTATTCGGACACCATCGCGCCGCCCTCGATCAGCAAGGCGGCCCCGAAGACGATCGTCGCAATCGCTACCATCATCTCCGCGTGAACACCGGCAAGTCCGACAATCGCGAGCACCATGGTGGCGACCCCGCCGACGGCGTCGACCAAGCCGCCGTAAGCCGCGCTGTCGCGCGATATGGCGCTTGTATAGGTCATGGACATGGCGAATTTTCCTTTCAAAACACGTACAATTTGGGGGAAGCCCCCTTTTTTTATGAAAACTCTCGCGCGCCGACTTAGGTTCCGCTTCTCCGGCTGAATGAGCCGCAACCCGTCATCTTTTTGACGGTCCGCGACTTTTCTGCAACGCGAAGAGCCGCCGGTGGCGAAGTTCAAGCGGAGGTTGCGGGCGGCCGGCGGCCCATCACCAGGCCAGGAAGCGCCGCCCCGCGAGCGCGCCGGCGGCGGCGACGATGAGGGTCGCGAGCGGATACCAGCTCGCGACGAACAGGGGCGAATCGTCGGCGCAATTGGTCGCGTAGATGGTCGCCGCGACGCCAGCGGCGGCGGCCCCGGCAAGCGCGCCGCTCAAAGCCGGATATTGGGGAGCCCCGGCTCGCATCGCCGCGATCAACGCCGTCAGCGGCGGAATGGACATCAGGGGAATCAACGTCAGGCAGTGCAGCGCGTTGTGGCCGATGAGCCGCGTTCCCCATTCTTCGCTGGGAACGAGGGCAAGTTCGGCGAGGGCGGCGCCGGCGAGCAGCGCAAAGGGCGCGAGAAAGAGCAGCGCCAGGGCGCCGGGCCGCGCATCGGGCCGCAGCAACCGGGCGCACAGCAGCGCGGATGGCGCAAGGAAGGTCAGCGTATCGGCGAATTTGAGGTCGAACCGCATGGTCCGCATCGCCGCCATCACGTCGGCGCGCGGGCCGAGCACGGCCATGAAGACGACGAGGCTCACCGCTCCGCCGAGCGCCAGCGCCAAGGCGACCCGCCGGCCGAGGTTGACGGGCGGCGCGACGGGGTCGGCGGCGAGCGAGTTGATGAGGTCGGCGGTCTTCATTGCGTCGCACTCCGCCAAGCCGCGGCGAGCGCTTTCAGCGCGCGGTGCAGCGCGACGCGCACGGCGACCTCACTCATCGAAAGGCGGGCCGCCGTGGCGGCGATCGACTGGCCGTCGAGCGAGATCGCGGTCACGATGTCGCGCTGGCGCGGCGCGAGTTTGGTGAGGACGCGTTCGATGTCGGAGCGCGTATGCGGGTCCTCGCCCTGCGGCGCGGCCAGCACGGATTCGAGCTCCTCGATCGGCTCGGCGCGCCGCACCCCGCGCCGGCGCATCGCGTCGATGATCTTGTGGCGCGCGATCGCGTTCACCCAGGGGGCCAGCTTCTGGCCGCCGTCCCAGGTGTGCCGCTTCAGGTGGATCGCCAACAAGGTTTCCTGCACGACATCCTCGACATCCGCGTCGCCCAGCCGGGCGCGCGAAAACGCCCCGCGCGCCATGGCCCGAACCGCGCGTCCGATCTCCTGGAGGAGCCGACGATAAGGGGCCTCGTCGCCCGCCAAGGCGGCGCGCATCAGGGACGCCCATTGCTCGTCGCCGGAAGCGGCAGCCGGCTCCTGGCCCATTCGTCCTTCGTCCCGTCGCGATAATTGTTACAAGGAGAGCGGCGCCGATCGAACGCCCCGCTCCCGTTGGCACGCCCTGTACCACGCGACGCGCCCGCCGCGAAGCAGGGGTGGGATGTGAAAGTCGACCAGACGCGCTCTATGACGCTTATATCAACGAGATCAGAAAAGAGGGGTTGCTCCCATGACTGGACATCGACCTTTCGGCGAGCTTACCAAGACCTTCACGCCGGAACGCCGCGCGAGGGTCGCGGCAAAGGCCGCTGCCTTGCGCGAGCCGATGACGCTCGAAGAATTGCGCAAGTCACGGTCGCTCTCGCAAGAGGACTTGGGCTCGGCGATGATGGTCGGCCAGCCCGCCGTGGCCAAGCTCGAAAAGCGCGGCGACATGCACGTGAGCAACTTGCGGCGTTATGTCGAGGCGCTTGGCGGCGCGTTCGAGATTACCGCCCGATTCGAGGACGGGAGCGTGATCATTAGCCACGTCGGTGAGATCGCCGAGACGAACTCATGATGAATGTCGGCGTCGGCGAGCGACGCCGCTGTTGGCTTCCCCAGGATTCTTCCGACTTTGATCCGGTCATGTTGGGCTCGCCTCGCTAAGGACGCAGTTCCCCCCGCAACCCCGCCGCGACGCGCGCCCGTGCGGCGCGCCAGCGCTCGGCCAGCGCCGCCATGTCCGCGTCGTCGAGCGGCGTCGTCCGCTCGAAGACGACCGCCTCGACCCCTTTCTCGAGGTGGAAGACCTCGCCGGTGCGCCGGTAATGCGCGCCGATCCCCTCGCCCGCCAGCATCTCGCGCGAGGGCACGATCACCGTCTGCTGATCGTCGGGATCGAGATGCGTCCGCACGGGATCGCCGACGATCATGATCGCGCAGGTCTTGAGGGCGGGGTTGGGCGGCCCTTCGACAGCGTCCACGTCCGACATTTTTACGTCCGGCCGAAGTTTTGGATCGCCATAGAGCGGCGAGCGGGTCTCGTCGAGCTGCCAGAGCTCGGCGATCAACTGGCCGCTGAACGTGTAGCTCGAGCCGAGGCCGCAGACGCGGTGGTCGGGCGTCGCGCGCGCGTCAACCCAATCCTTGAGGCGCCGGAGCTCGGCGAGATCGGCGCGCGGCGGATGCGGCCGGCCCGCGATGGGCGCGACGCCGGGCGGCGCGAAGGCGCTCACCGCCGGCGTCAGCGTCACGGCGGCAAGCGCCGCCAGTGCGGCGAAGCCGGCAAGGCGAGAGCGGCCGAAAAGCAGGACGAGCGGCGCGCCGATCAGCGCCGTCAGCGCCGGCGCGATGAGATAGAGGTGGTGGACGTAGGGCGTCTGCACGCGCAGGAACAGATACGCCGCGACGATCGCCGCGACGACGGTGAGGCGCAGCAGCCGCCGATCCGTCGAGCGCAGGAACAGAAATGCCGCTCCCGCCACGGCGAGCGTCAGGACGCCCGTGCCGAGCCAATCGCCGATCTCATCGAGAAACACTGGCCAGGGCTTGCGATAGGCGGCGTAGAGGGCGGCGTAGTCGTGCGCGGCCGGGTTCGGCAACCAATCGACCAGCACCGGGCTCAGAAGCGCGAGGAGGACGAGCACCCCAAGCGACGCGGCCATCGCCGTCTCGCGCCAGCGCAAAGCTGCGCCGCGCCGCGCCGCGACGAGCCCCACCTCCAGCGCCAGGGCCGCCGCGACGCCGACCGCCGCGAAAGCATACCAGCGGCGGAACACGAACATCGCGAAGACCGTGAGCGCCAGGGCGAGCGCGACGCGCCGGACCATGCGGCCGACGCGGATATCATGGCCGGCCGGCAAAGCGAGGAGGCGTAACATCCGCTCGGCGAGCCGGAGCGCGCCGACATAGAGGACGAGGCCGCCGATGTCCGGCATCCCGCGCGCGGCGACGGAAACGCCGGTGGGGTAAGCGGCGACCGCCGCCGCCGCGGCGAAGGCGAGGACGGCGAGTTCCCCGCGCGCGGGGAAAGGGGGTTGGCTCGCGCGACGGGCCAGATCGCGCGCCAGCAGGCCGAGCGCCGCCACGCCCGGCGCGGCGTAGAAGACGACGAGCGCCGCTTCATAAACGACCCGCGACAGCGGCGCGCTCGCCGCCATCACGACGCCCGGGGCAAGCGCCGGGGCCCAGGAATAATCGTCCTTCATCGAGACGACCAAGGCGGCGATCAACTGCGGCCAGCGTCCGGCGTCGAGCAGCGTCGCCACGGCGATCGACACCTGCCGGTAGAAGATGAAGTCGGCGATCATCAGATCCCGGGAGGTTCTGACATAGACGACGAAGTAAAGCGCCAGCGCGCCGACGAGCGCCGCGCCGAAGGGGGCGTAGCGCCCGAGCCAGATCCGAGAGCGCATTGCGATGTTGCCGCGCGTTGCGGCGCCTTCTCCCGTAAGCGGCAGTAGGGACGACCTCGACAGCCGATACGCCGCGCTCGCCGCGAGCCCCAGCGAGGCGACGCCGAAGGCGGCTTCAAGTTGGTCGGGCGCGGCGGACGAGAGCGCCGCGCCAAGGGCGACGAACGCGCCGAGCGCGAAGGCGGCGGCGGCGCGCGGCAGCGCCGCCTCTTCGAGCGTCGCGACGAGGCCGCCGGCCGCGGCGAGGGCGAGGAGGCCCAGCGCCCAGGGCGCGAGGGGCGTCGCGGGCGCAATGCGGCTCGCCAGCACCCCTATCGAGACGGCGAGCGCGACGGCGGCCGCTGAGGCCAGCGCGCGAAGAGCGCGCCGCGGAGCGCTGGCCGCGGCAGGTGCGAAGGCGGACATGCGGCGAGCTTGGCGGAAGTTGGTTAAGGTTTCCGAAGCGCCTCGCCTCCGCCGCCTCGCTCCGCCGCGATGGGCGAGAGCGCCGGACGGTCTTGATTCTGTCATCGATATGTTGTCACAGCAGACGGAGCGGAGCGCGGCGGCACGCACGCGTCCTCTGCCGGGGGCTGCCCATCCGATGAACTTTTTCCAACGCTTCACGTTCTTGTTCTCGGCGCCGATGTTCGACGCGGACGATCTCGAGGGCCTCAGGGTCAACCAGATCGTCACCGCGATCGAGCGCATGGGCTTTCAGGTCATCAAGGCGCGAAGACTGGAGGACGCCGAGATCGCCGTGCAGACCGACGCGGCGATCGGCTGCATGGTCGTCGACTGGGGCAAGAAGGGGATCGAGGGCAAGGCGGCCTCGCTCATCAACCTCATGCGCAAGCGCGGCCTCGAAATGCCGATCGTCATTCTTGTGCGCCGCAAGCGCTTCGAGGACATTCCGGTCGAGGTGCTCGACTTCATCGACGGCTATGTGTTCCTCGCCGAGGAGACGCCCGAGTTCATCGCCAAGAACCTCGTCTCCCGCCTGAAGCAATACGCTGAGACGCTGAAGACGCCGTTCTTCGGCGCGCTGGTGGACTACGCCGAGGAGGGCAACCAGCTCTGGACCTGCCCCGGCCACAACGGCGGCATCTTCTATTCGCGCAGCCCGATCGGGCGCATCTTCATGGAGCATCTCGGCGAAGCGGTGTTCCGCGACGACCTCGACAATTCGATTCTCGAGCTCGGCGATCTCCTGACCCACGAGGGCCCCGCGCTCCAGGCGCAGAAAGAGGCGGCGTCGATCTTCGGCGCCGAGAAAACCTATTTCGTGCTCAACGGCACCTCGACCTCCAACAAGGTGGTGTTGACCAACCTCGTCGCCGAAGACGACCTCGTGCTGTTCGACCGCAACAACCACAAGGCGGCGCACCACGGCGCGCTGTTGCTCGGCGGCGGCGTGCCGATCTTCCTGCCGACCGACCGCAACGCCCACGGCCTGATCGGGCCGATCCGGCCCGACGCCTTCGACGAAAAAACGCTGCGCGAGCGCATCCGCGCCAACCCGCTCGTCAAGGACAAGGACGCCTGGAAGCGCGAGCGGCCGTTCCGCGTCGCGGTGATCGAGCAGTGCACCTATGACGGCACGATCTACGACGCCGAGCGGATCGTCGAGCGCATCGGCCATCTCTGCGACTACATCCTGTTCGACGAGGCCTGGGCGGGCTTCATGAAGTTCCACCCGCTCTACGAGCGGCGCTTTGCGATGGGCCTCAAGAACCTCAACGAGACGTCGCCCGGGATCGTCGCCACGCAATCGACGCACAAGCAGCTCGCCAGCTTTTCGCAGGCCTCGCAGATCCACATGCGGGATCGCCACATCAAGGGCCAGCGCCGCCGCGTCGAACACCGCCGCTTCAACGAAGGCTTCATGCAGCACGCCTCGACGTCGCCGTTCTATCCGCTGTTCGCCTCGCTCGACGTCGGCGCGCAGATGATGAAGGGCCGCTCGGGCGAGGTGCTGTGGGACGACACGATCCGGCTCGGCGTCGAGTTGCGCAAGAAATTGCGCGCGGTGCGCCGCGAGTTCGAGGAGAAGGAGAAGATCCGAGCCGCCGCTGGTTCTTCGACCCCTTCGTGCCCGATCGCGTCGCGATCCCCGACGTCGCCGACACGGGCCGCGCGCACGTCGTGCCGTGGGAGAGCGTCTCGACCGACCTGCTCGCGCGCGACGCGCGCTTCTGGGCGCTGGCGCCGGGCGAAGCCTGGCACGGTTTCCGCGATCTCGAGGCGGGCTTCGCCATCACCGATCCGGCCAAGCTGACGCTCCTGACGCCGGGGTTCGACCGCAAGACCGGCGCCTACGAGGCCTATGGGATTCCGGCGCCCGTCGTTGCGCAATATCTGCGCGAGAACCGCGTCGTGCCGGAGAAGAACGACCTCAACTCGCTGCTGTTCCTGCTGACGCCCGGCGTCGAATCGAGCAAGGCGGGCACGCTCGTCTCCGCGCTCGTCGCCTTCAAGCGCCTGCACGACGACAACGTGCTGCTCGACGACGCGATGCCGGAGTTCGTCGCGCGCCGGCCGGGTCGCTATCGCGGCCGGCGCCTGCGCGATCTGTGCGGCGAGATGCACACCTTCTTCCGCGAGGCCGGCGTCAGCGCGTTGCAGAAAGCGCAGTTCGAGGCGGCGCATTTGCCTGACATGGTGATGACGCCGCGCGAGGCGTCGCGCCATCTCGTGCGCAACAACGTCGATTATCTGCCGCTCGACGCGATCGAGGGGCGCATCGCCACCACGCTGTTCGTCGTCTATCCCCCCGGCATCGCGACGATCGTCCCGGGCGAGCGGCTGTGCGAGCGTTCGCGCCCGATGATCGACTATCTGAAAACCTTCGAGCGAAGCGCGAACGTCTTCCCCGGTTTCGAGTCCGAGATACAAGGGCTCTATCGCGAAACCGACGCTTCGGGCGCGATTCGCTTCTTCACCTATGTCGTGCGCGAATGACGCACGCGTAATGCTTGGGAAGGCGCGATGACCAACGAAGAGGGCAGCCACATCTCGACGAGCGAGCAAACCTCGGCGGCGGAGACCGACAACAACGTCTTCGTGCGCCAATCGCGCGAGACCGACGTGCCGGCGATGCTGGCGATCTATCTCCACCATATCCGCCACGGGGTCGACCCGCGCACCGCCGGCGGCGTCGAAACGCCTGATGCCGACGACCTCAAGCGGCGACGCAAGAACATGCTGCGCGGCCGCCTGCCGCATCTCGTCGCCGAGCAGGCCGGCGTCGTCATCGGCTACGCCTACGCCGTGCCGTTCCGCAAGCGGCCCGCTTACCGCTACGCGGTGAAGCATTCGATCTATGTTCACCACGACCACATGAGCCGCGGCCTCGGCCGGAAGTTGCTGGCGGCGCTGATCGACGCTTGCGCCGCCGCGGGCTATCGCCAGATGATCGGCTACATCGACGGCGCCAATCAGGCTTCGCTCAAGCTGCACGAAGCCTTCGGCTTCCGGCAGGTCGGCTATCTCCCGCAGATCGGCTACAAATTTGGCCGCTGGACCGACTCGATCATGATGCAGCGCTCGCTCGGCTTGGGCGCGACCGCGCCCCCCGAGGGGTGATCCGGGGCTGAACCATCCCCGTCATTGCGCGCGAAGCGCTCGCTCGGCTTGGGCGCGACCGCGCCGCCTGGGGGGTGATCCGGGGCTGAACCGTCCCCGTCATTGCGAGCGAAGCGAAGCAATCCAGTGGCGCCGACGATGCAAGCGGAGGAATAGATTGCTTCGTCGCTGCGCTCCTCGCAATGACGGTCTGACGCTAGTGCAGACGGCGGCGGCTCTAGCCCGTCGCGTCACTTAGGCCTGAGGTCGACGCCGACGCCCTTGTTCACGAATTGCAGCGTGTAGGCCTTCTTGTAGTCGGTGTTGCCTTTGACGATGCCGACCTTGACCATCGTGTCGAAGAAACTCTTCCAGCGCGCGTCCGTCATCGCGCCGATGCCGAGCTTCACCGTGTCGCCGGAGTCGACGATGCCATATTCCTTGAGCTTGGCGATCGAGAAGGCGAGCTGCTCGTCGGTCATCTCAGGGTTTTCTTTCTTGATCAACTCGTTGGCTTTTTTATTGTCGCCATAGAGATAGTGGTACCAGCCGATCGCCGAGGCGTCGACGAAGCGCTGCACGAGATCCGGCCGCTTCTCCACGATGTCGCGCCGTGTCTCGATGAGGGTCGAGTAGGTCGAATAGCCGTAGTCCGACAGCAGGAAGATGTTGGGCTTGAAGCCGCCCTGCTTTTCGACCTCGAACGGCTCGGCGGTCAGGTAGCCCTGCTGGATCGAGTGCTTGTCGGCGATGAACGGCGCCGAATTGTAGTTGTAGGGTTTGACGTTCTCGTCCGTGAACCCGTAGGCGAGCCGCATCCAGGCGTAGAAGGTGTTGAGCGCGCCGTTGCTGACGAACGCCGTCGCCTTCGGCAGATCGGTCCACTTGTCCAGGCCGACGCCCGGGTGCGACATGAAGATCTGCGGATTTTTCTGAAAGTCGGCGGCGACGGCGATGGTCGGAACGCCCTGCTCGACCGACAGGAAATCGCCGATCGAGTCGCCGCCCATGTAGAACTCGATCTTGCCGGCCACCAGCAGCATGCCGCCGTTGGACTGCGGGCCGCCCTGCATGATCGTCACGTCGAGCCCGTATTTCGCGTAAGTCCCGTCGACGAGCGCCTGGTAGAAGCCGCCATGCTCGGCGTCGGCGAGCCAATTGGTGCCGAAGGTCACCTTGTCCAGCGCGAAAGCGGGACCGGCGCAGACGATCGCGGCGGCCAAAACACATCCCGAGGACATGCGCTCGAGCGTCTTCAAAACTCCAGTCAACTTACGCACGATACCAATGCGAACCATTCCGCCCTCGTTTCATCCCTTTGCTGGACTGCCGAATTCGCCCAGACATCGCTATCGCGCCAACATAGGAGAAGCAGAACGTCCAAGTCGACTCTGAAAATGCTGTACATCGCCATATTGCTGGCGCCGCATCGCAGCAAAACGACATTTACAGTGGACCGAAAGCCGCCGTAAGTGCCGGCCAGCCCGATCGCGCGGCCTCGCCGCGCAGCCGCTTTTTCGAGGATCTCGCCGACATGCGCCTTTGGATCAAGGACCCGCTCGCCATTCTCGCCGAAGGGGCGGAGCGAGGCCTCGTCGTCGAGGGGTCGAAAATCGTCGAACTGGTCGCTCGCGGCGCCGCCGGCCCGGCCACGCCGGTCGACGCCGTCTTCGAGGCTTCGCGCCACGTCGCGCTGCCAGGTCTCGTCAACACCCATCACCATTTCTACCAGACGCTGACGCGCGCCCACCCCGCCGGGTTCGGCAAGGAGTTGGTGCCCTGGCTCGTCTCGCTCGAACGCGTATGGTCGCGCTTCACGCCCGAGCATCTGAGGATCGCCGCGCGCATGGCGCTCGTCGAGTTGATGCTGTCGGGCTGCACGACGGCGGCCGATCACCACAATCTCTTTCCCGCCGCGCTCGCCAAGGCGATCGACATCGAGGTCGAGGAGGCGCGGGCGCTCGGCCTGCGCATGACGGTGACGCGCGGCTCCATGGGTCTCTCCGAGAAGGACGGCGGCCTGCAGCCGGACTCGATCGTGCAGGATTCCGACGCGATCCTCGAGGACAGCGAGCGGGTGTTGAAGCTGTTCCACGACCCTTCGCCGGGCTCCATGGTGCGCGTCGCGCTGGCGCCGTGCTCGCCGCTCGCCGTGCCGCAGCGCGTGATGGTCGAAAGCGCCCGGCTCGCCGAGCGCTACGATTGCCGGCTCCATACGCATCTCTGCCAGTCGCTCGACGAAGACGTTTACGCTCAAGCCACGTTCGGCAAGCGCTCGGTCGATTTGCTCGAGGAGGCGGGCTGGCTGAGCCCGCGCGCCTGGGTCGCTCATGGCGTTCACTTCAATTCAGACGAAATCCGCCGCCTCGGCCGCGCCGGCGTCGGCGTCTGCCATTGCGCCGCCTCGGACATGCTGTTCGGCCTCGGCGTCTGCCCGACCAAGGACCTGGAAGCGGCCGGCGTGGCGGTTGGGCTCGGGGTGGACGGTTCGGCCTCCAACGATTCCTCCAACCTGATGGAGGCGGTGCGGCACGCGCTGATGCTGGGCCGCCTGCGCTACGGCGCTGCGGGCGTCAGCCATCTCGACGCCCTGCGATGGGCGACCGAGGGCTCGGCCCGCTGCCTCGGGCGCGACGACATCGGCCGCATCGCCGTCGGGCTCGAAGCCGATCTCGCGCTCTTCACGCTCGACGAGCCGCGCTTCAGCGGCGCGCAGGATCCGATCGCGGCGCTCGTCTTGTGCGGCGCGCATCGCGCGGATCGGGTGATGGTCGCCGGGCATTGGCGCGTCGTCGACGGCGCGCCAGTCGGCGTCGACCTCGCGCAACTCATGGCCGAGCATCGCGCGGCGGCGCGCGCTTTCGCCTGAACCTTCACCAAAAAGAAAGACTTGCACGGCATTGCGAGGCGATCGGCGAGAGAAGACTGTTCGATATCGAACCAAGAGCCGGCGTTGACAGCGCCGGTCTCGCCCTCCATCTACACCACGCCTTCGTAAGAGCCTTTCTGACGCAGCGTTCTCCAATTTCAAACCTCATACTGGCCATGAAGTCGTCGTCGTCCTCGGCAAACAAACTCCAGCGCGCTCAGGTCGGCGCTTTGCCGGTCCGCTTGGACGAGAACGGCGAGCCGCAGATTTTGCTTCTGACATCGCGCGAGACGCGCCGCTGGATCATCCCCAAGGGGTGGCGGATGAAGGGGCGCACGCCCTGGCAAGCGGCCGCGCAAGAGGCGCTCGAAGAAGCCGGTGTCGTCGGCCGTCCGCACAAGAAGCCGATCGGCCACTACACCTATTTCAAGCGCCAGAAAGCGCATTTCGAGCTTTGCCGGGTCGACGTCTACGTCCTCGACTTCACCAAGCAGCTCAAGACCTGGCGCGAGATCGGCCAGCGCGAAGTGCAATGGTTCTCACTGAGCGAAGCGGCCGATCTCGTCGAGGAGCAGGGCCTCATCGCCATCATCCGGAAGATCGACGCCACAGGGTTGGCGAAGCTCAAGCCCAAGGATCTCGCCACCTCAGCGCCGTGAAAGGCGCCGGCCGCGTTCACTCCTGGGAGACAATGCGGCTCTGCAGCAGTTCCCCGGAGCGCTCCAGCACCGGATAGGCCGCGGCGGCGACGATGTGGCCATTGACGATCTTGATGTCGCGCAGAACGTCGAGATGAATTGCGCTGGTCTCGACCGTGTCGAGGCCGCCCGCGCGTAAGCGAGTGAAATGGGCGCGCGTCGCGGCCGCCTCGGCGTCGCGAAAGGCCTGCTTCTCCTCGGCGAGCAGACGCGCGGCGCGCGCGTCGCCGGTCATGAACAGCGAGGCTGCGGTGCGCAGATTGGCGATCGCCCGATCCATCAGCGCGCGAAGCTCCGCCTCGCCCTCGCGCGAGAACGAAAGACCGCGCTTGAGACGCTTGGCGGCGTGCGGCAGGAGGTTGCGGTCGACCGCGTCGCCAGCCTGCTCCATGTTCAAAGAGAAGGTGAGGATCTCGCTGAGCCGGCGATGGTCCGCCTCGCTCAGTTCGTCAGGATCGAGCGGCGTCAGGTAGGACTTGATCGCCGTGCTCAAGCGGTCCAGCACGTCGTCCATCCGCTTGGTTTCGCCGATCTGCTTGCGATCGCCTTGCGCCAGCGCGTCGCGCGCGCCGACGAGCATCGCTTCCAGCACGTCGGCGAGGCGCAGAGCCTCGCGCGCGGCGGCGCCCAGGGCGACGATTGGAGTCTCCCGCGCGGCGGGATCAAGGTAAAGCGGCCGCGACGGATCGACCGGATCGACCTTGTCTGGGATGAGCCAGCCCAAGAGCCTCGCATAAGGCCCGAGCAGCGGGAAGAACACAGCCGCCAGCGCGAGATTGAACGCGGTGTGGAAGTCGGCGACCCCGCGCGCATTGTTGGGCTCGAGGGTGACGAGCAGACGCCCGATCGGCGACAGCAGCGCGAGAGCAACCAACACGCCGACGGCGCGATTGAGCAGATTGCCCACCGCCAACCGTCGGGCCGCGGGATCGCCGCCGCCCGCGCCTTCGAGCACCGGGTTGACGGCGGAGCCCAGATTGGCCCCGAGCACCAAGGCAATGGCGGCGTCGGGCGGCACGACCCCTTTGGCGGCGAGCGACATCACCAGCAGCACGATGGCGACGCTGGAATGCGCCGCCCAAGTGATCGCCGCAGCGAGCAGGACGTCGATCACAGGCTGGGTGGAGACGGCGCCGAGCAGCAGGCGCAGGCTCGGCGCGTCCTCGTATGGCGTCATCAACTCGAGCAATTGATGCAACGCCAGCAGCGTCAGCCCAAGGCCGATGAAGACGCGCCCCAGATCATGCGTGGGCGCGTTTGCGCCTCGGCGGAACATCAGCACGCCGACGAGAATAAGGGCGGGCGAGGCCGCCGCGACGTCGAACGAAAGCACCTGCACGATCAGCGTCGTGCCGACGTTGGCTCCCAGCATCACCGCCAGCGCGGGCTCCAGCTTGACGAGACCGCCGGCGGCGAAGCCAGCCGCCATCAGCCCGGTCGCCGTGCTGCTCTGCAGGATCGCCGTCACGCCCAGACCGGCGAGAACCGCCCGCGGGCGAGTCTTCAGCGCGGCGCAGGATCGAGCGCAGGCGCGGCCCAAAGGCGCGCTGCACGCCCGTCTGCACCATATGCATGCCCCACAGCAGCAGGGCGATCGACCCGGCGAGGTCAAGGAGCGTTACAGGGAAGATCATTCTCGATGGCGTCCTCCAGACTGCTAACGCCGAGCGCGCGTTTCCCGTTTCGTCAATTCGCGTCCGTCAGGTCGCGCAGACCTCACATCGCCTCACCGCCGTCCACCGTCAGTGTCTGGCCGACGATGTGACGCGATTTTTCACCGCTGAGGAACAGCACGACATCGGCGATGTCCTCCGCATCGGCAATTCGGCCAGCGGGGATGCGGCCGACCATCGCCTCGCGGTCGAGCCGGCCGGCGGCGAAATCGGCCAGGACGCCCGGGGTCGTCACATGGCCGGGGGCGACGCCGTTGACGCGCACGCCCTTGGCCGTCCATTCGAGCGCCATGCTCTGCGTCAGCATGTCGAGCGCCGCCTTGGAGGCGGAGTACAGGCCGCAGCCCGGCGCCGGCCGGGCGCCGGCGATGCTGCTGACGTTGACGATCGTCGCCGGGCGCTTGGCCTCGATCGCCCAGCGCGCGAGCGCCCGAGCGCAATTCAGCGGCCCGAGCAGGTTGGCGCCGAGGAAGCGGTTCGCGATCTCCGGCTCGGCGTCGAGCAGCGGAACGAGCGCGAAATACGCGGCGTTGTTGACGAGCACGTCGACGGCGCCGAAATGGGCGACCGCCTCGGCGATCAGCTTCTCGCATTGCTCGGGAACGCTCACGTCCGCCGGCGCGGCGAGCGCACTCACGCGCGTCTCGCGCGCGATCTCCTCCGCCGCCTTCTCAGCGGCTTCGACGTTGCGTCCGGCCACCACCACATGCGCGCCGCGCTGCGCGAAGGCGCGCGCGACCGCTCGGCCGATGCCGGCGCTGCCGCCGGTGACGACGACGACCTTGTGGGCGAAGTCGGCGCAGGTTTGCGGCTCGGGCACTGCGGCGCCCTCCGAACTGACCTTCAACGCATGCTCTGGAAACGGCGCGCCGCGGCGCTGATGCGCGAGGCGGTCTCGATGTCGAGGTCGGTGATCTTGTGGCCCGCGTCATGCGTGCAGAACGAGAACGAGACGCGGTTGTAGGAATTGTGGAACTCGGGGTGATGGTTCATCACCTCGGCCTCGATCGCGATCTGCACGATGAAGGCGATGGCGTCGCGAAACGTCGCGAACTCGAAGGCGGCCTCGATGTTGCCGTTCTTAACCGACCATCCCGGCAGCTTCTGCAGCTCGGACTGAATCTCGGACTCGCTGAGGATCTTGTAATTCGCCATCTCGCGTCTCCAGCTTTGGCCTGCGTCCAGCGGGCGCTAGACTGCCATTGTCGCACGAAATCGTCATTGCGAGGAGCGAAGCGACGAAGCAATCCATACATCCGCTTGCATCGCCGGCGCCGCTGGATTGCTTCGCTTCGCTCGCAATGACGGCATGGCTTTGGAACATTCGCGATCGCGTTTGGACCATCACCTCTTCGAGTCGGCCGGGCGACGGAAGCCCGTTCGGCGGCGACGGCGCACATTCGCGCCGTCGCCGCCGAGGAGACTATGACGGCCTAGGTCATGCGGGTAACTCCAGCGAACGACGCCGCTCAGAACGGGATGTCGTCGTCGAGGTCGCCGCCGCCCGCCCCGCCACCGCCGCCGCCAGTCAGCGCCGGGCGCCGTTCGGTCGGCGACGAGCGGCCGAAGCTCGCGCTGCGCTCCTCGCCGCCCGGGAAACTGTCACGGCCGCCTTCGCCGCCGGCGCGGGAGTCGAGCAACGTCAATTCGCCGCGGAAGCGCTGCAGCACGACCTCGGTCGTGTATTTCTCAGCGCCGGACTGATCCGTCCATTTGCGGGTCTGCAACTGGCCCTCGACGTAGACCTTGGTTCCCTTCTTGCAATATTGCTCCGCCACCTTGCCGAGATTCTCGTTGAAGATGACGATGTTGTGCCACTCGGTGCGCTCCTTGCGCTCGCCGCTGGCCTTGTCGCGCCAGGTCTCGGAGGTGGCGATCGGAAAGCTGACGACCTGATCGCCGGAGTTCAGGCGGCTCACTTTGGGGTCCTTGCCGATATTGCCGATCAGAATGACTTTGTTGACGCTACCCGCCATGTTGCTCTCCTTTTGGCCCTCATCGCCTGCCGCCGCCATCTCGCGACGAGCCGCCGCCGAAACGAAGGGGCAAGCCCCTCGCCAAGCGCGCCGCCGTGCCCTTCGGGGCGTCCCTCGCGCGAAAGAGGGTAAATCCGCGCCATCGTACATGCCCGAAGCGGTTCGCGCTGCCCGCTCCCGGCCACTTGTCCACAAGCGGCGCCCCTCTCCGTCATTTGGCGACGGCGCTCGGACGCACTACATTCCCGAAAGAGCGCCCTTTCGAGGCGCTTTTCATTGTTCTCTGTTTGTTCTAGCATCCGCGCCTGGCCGGCGCAAGCCGCCGCGCGATTCGCGTCAATTGAGAAGGCCGTCATGGCGAGCGCCAAGTCTGCGAAACCCACCAAGAGCGCCGAACCGGTCGAGCAATTGTTCGACGGGCGCGCGATCGTCGTGCGCGGCGCGCGCGAGCACAATCTCAAGAACGTCGACCTGGCGGTCCCGCGCGACAAGCTCGTCGTCTTCACCGGCCTCTCCGGCTCGGGCAAGTCTTCCCTGGCGTTCGACACGATCTACGCCGAGGGCCAACGCCGCTACGTCGAATCTCTGTCGGCCTACGCGCGCCAGTTCCTCGAGATGATGCAGAAGCCGGACGTCGACCAGATCGACGGCCTGTCGCCGGCGATCGCCATCGAACAGAAGACGACCTCGAAGAATCCGCGCTCGACGGTCGGCACCGTCACCGAGATCCACGACTACATGCGCCTGCTGTGGGCGCGTGTCGGCGTCCCCTACTCGCCCGCCACCGGCCTGCCGATCGAAAGCCAGACGGTTAGCCAGATGGTCGACCGGGTCCTTGCCCTGCCTGAGCGCACGCGGCTCTATCTGCTGGCGCCGGTCGTGCGCGGCCGCAAGGGCGAATACCGCAAGGAAATCGCCGATTACATGAAGCGCGGCTTCCAGCGGCTCAAGATCGACGGCGCCTTCTACGAGATCGCCGACGCGCCGGCGCTCGACAAGAAGCTCAAGCACGACATCGAAGTCGTGGTCGACCGGATCGTCGTGCGGCCCGACATGGCGAGCCGCCTCGCCGAGAGTTTCGAGACCGCGCTGGAACTGACCGACGGTCTGGCGATCGTCGAATTCGCCGAGGCCGAGGAAGGCGCCGAGCCGCGGCGCATCATCTTCTCCTCGAAATTCGCTTGCCCGGTCTCCGGCTTCACGATTCCGGAGATCGAGCCGCGTCTGTTCTCGTTCAACAATCCGTTCGGCGCCTGTCCCGCCTGCGGCGGCCTCGGTTCCGAGCTCACCGTCGATCCCGGTCTCGTCGTTCCCGACGCGCGGCTCAGCCTGCGCAAAGGCGCCGTCGCGCCGTGGTCGAAGTCGAGTTCGCCCTATTACCTCCAGACGCTCGAGGCGCTGGGGAAGCACTACAAGTTCCGCCTCGATACGCCCTGGGCGAGCCTGCCGGAGAAGGCGCGGGGCGTCATCCTCAACGGCTCGGGCGGCGAGGCGGTGCGCTTCGCCTATGACGACGGCTTGCGCTCCTACGAGGTCGAGAAGCCGTTCGAGGGCGTCGTCAAGAACCTCGATCGCCGCTATCGCGAGACCGAGAGCGAGGTGTCGCGCGAAGACATCGAGCGCTTCATGACCGCGACGCCGTGCGAGGCCTGCCACGGCTATCGCCTGAAGCCCGAGGCGCTGGCGGTGAAGATCGCCGGCCAGCACATCGGCGAGGTCTCGACGCTGTCGGTCAAGACGGCGATCGAATGGGCGCGCGCGCTGCCGCAGGCGCTCGACGCGCAGCGCAACGAGATCGCGCATCGCATCCTCAAGGAGATCATCGACCGGCTGACCTTCCTCAGCGACGTCGGGCTCGACTATCTCACCCTGTCGCGCGCCTCCGGCACCTTGTCGGGCGGCGAGAGCCAGCGCATCCGCCTCGCCTCGCAGATCGGCTCGGGGCTCACCGGCGTGCTCTACGTGCTCGACGAGCCCTCCATCGGCCTGCACCAGCGCGACAACGCGCGCCTGCTCGACACGCTGCGGCGCTTACGCGAGCTCGGCAACACCGTCATCGTCGTCGAACACGACGAGGACGCGATCCTGGCGGCCGATTACGTCGTCGACATCGGCCCGGGCGCCGGCGTGCACGGCGGCGAGATCGTCGCCAAGGGGACGCCGCCGGAGATCATCGCCGATCCCAATTCGCTCACCGGTCAATATCTCTCCGGCGTCCGCTTCGTGGCGACGCCGACGCGCCGGCGCGTCGCGGACCCCGAGCGCGAGCTCCGCATCGTCGGCGCGCGCGGCAACAATCTGAAGGACGTCACGGCGGCGATCCCGCTCGGCGCCTTCACCTGCGTCACCGGCGTCTCCGGCGGCGGCAAATCGACCTTGGTGATCGACACGCTCTACAAGGCGGTGGCGCGGCATCTGAACGGCGCCAGCGATCCCCCGGCGCCGCACGAGCGCATCGACGGGCTCGATCAGCTCGACAAGGTGATCGACATCGACCAGTCGCCGATCGGCCGCACGCCGCGCTCGAATCCGGCCACCTACACCGGCGCCTTCACGCCAATGCGCGAGTGGTTCGCCGGCCTGCCGGAGGCGAAGGCGCGCGGCTATCAGGCCGGCCGCTTCTCGTTCAACGTGAAGGGCGGCCGCTGCGAAGCCTGCCAGGGCGACGGCGTCATCAAGATCGAGATGCACTTCCTGCCCGACGTCTACGTGACCTGCGACGTCTGCAAGGGCAAGCGGTACGGCCGCGAGACGCTGGAGGTGAAGTACCGCGACCATTCGATCGCCGACGTGCTCGACATGACGGTCGAGGAGGCGGCCGATCTCTTCAAGGCTGTCCCCTCCATCCGCGACAAGATGGAGACGCTGAAGCGCGTCGGCCTCGGCTATGTGAAAGTCGGTCAGCCGGCGACGACGTTGTCGGGCGGCGAGGCGCAGCGCGTCAAGCTCGCCAAGGAACTCGCGCGCCGCTCGACTGGGCGCACGCTCTACATTCTCGACGAGCCGACGACCGGCCTGCATTTCCACGACGTCGCGCAATTGCTCGACGTGCTGCACGAGCTGGTCGACCAGGGCAATACGATGGTCGTCATCGAGCACAATCTCGAAGTGGTGAAGACCGCCGACTGGCTCGTCGACATGGGCCCCGAGGGCGGCGACGGCGGCGGCGAGGTGGTGGGGACCGGCACGCCCGAACAGATCGTGCGCAACCCCAAGAGCCACACGGGCCGCTATCTGCGCGAGGCGCTGGAGCGCCGGCCGGCCAAGAAGAAGGCGCAGGCGGCGGAGTGACGGCGCTGGCCGCAGCTCCTTGTTTCAGGTTTTCAGGTTTTGGGCTGTGCCCGGCGACTATCGTCTTCGTTCTCTCGCGCCAGCGCCGCCGGGAGTTCATCACGACAGACCTGGTACAAAGGCGGTAAGTCGACCAGCGCGAGTTTCCACAGCACATCCGCCGCCACGTGATCGTAGGCGCGCCGGAGGATGTTGCCGATCCCTGCGACCTTGGGCCACGGTATTTCCGACCGTCGCCCTTTCAAGTCATCATCGAGGTGGCGGCTCGCTTCGGAAATTATTTCAACGCCGCGCTCGACGAGCCAGCGTTTCTCCCAGTCCTGTTCGAAACTCTCGAGCGACATTCCATGCAAAACATGCTGGATGCGCTCGACGGTTTCGATAATGTCTTCGAGGCGCGGCGTAACAAGGCGCTGGGTCATCAAAATACGAGCACAGCGGAGTCTTCGATCCTCTTTCGCAGGCGCGGATGCAGGCTGCGCCGGGTCATGACGTCGGCTGGCCGCCCAAGTATCTCCCCCGCCCGCGCCTTCACATCCATCACCTCGAACAGGCCAACCTTGCCCTTCTCATGATCGAAGAAAAGGTCGACGTCGGAATCGTCCCGCGCGTCGCCGCGCGCGGTCGAGCCAAACAGGTAAAGGTGCTCGACCCCGAGCCGTTTCAGATCGGCCGCGTGGCCGCGCAAGAGGCGCATCGCTTCATCGCGTTCCATGCCGCAGTTTTAGCAGACGCGAAATCTGTCCGCCATCGCCTCCAATCTTTGGACGCTCGACGCCGAGGGGGTATGTTACACGCATATCTCGCGCGGATGCAGGACGCACGACGTGGGCCGCACCAGACATTTCCGCTCCAATCGCTCGCAGGCGGTTCGACCGCCGAAGGATGTCGAGGCCAACGTGCTTCGGGACGGCAAGCGCCGCGTGATCGCGCCTGCGAACGCGGTCTGGGACGATTTCTTCGACGCGCCGGGTATCGACTTGCCGCCCCGCGAACAGCCAAAAGTCGCGGCCAATTCGACCGAGTCGACGGCTTGCGCTGCGAGGACTGGGGCTAATCGTCCCAACTCGCCTTTCGCCCGAATTCTCCCCCATTCGCCTGCTAAACCGCTGGCGTCAAGGCGCCCAGCCATGTCGGCGCCGGAGGCGCGAACATGTCGTCTTCTTCGCCAACGACCGACGAACCGTACGCCAAACCCGAGTCCAACCGGCGCGATTTTCTGTACCTTGCGACCGCCTCGGTCGCCGGCGTCGGCGCGGCGGCGACCTTGTGGCCGCTCATCGACCAGATGAACCCGGACGCCGCCACCCAGGCCGCGAGCGGGCCGGTCGACATCGACGTCAGCCAGATCCAGCCCGGCCAGCAGATCGTGACGCTGTGGGCCGCGCGGCCGGTCTTCATCGTCCATCGCACGCCCCAGGCGCTCGACGGCCTGCGCTCGCCCGACCTGACCTCGCGGCTTTCCGATCCCAATTCGATGACGCTTCAGCAGCCGCCCTACGCGGTCAACTGGCACCGTTCGATCAACCCCGACTTCCTCGTCCTGGTCGGGGTTTGCACCCATCTCGGCTGCATCCCCAAATACTTCCCGCAGCCGGACGCCAACAATCCGGCGCCCAACTGGCCCGGCGGATTCTTTTGCCCCTGCCACGGCTCGCGATACGATCTCGCCGGCCGGGTGTTCCGCGGCGTGCCGGCGCCTTACAATCTGCCGGTGCCGGCGTATCATTTTCCTGACCCGAAGACGTTGCGGGTGGGTGAAAATCCGCCCGGGGCGAATTTCGACTTCGATTCGATCCTTCAGGTCTGAGACTTAAAAAACGCCGCCGCAATGCGGCGGCCCACAAAGGGAGGAGCCTATGACGACGCCGCTCGGGAGCTTTGTCTGGTACGAATATATGTCGCGCGACCCCGTGGCCGCGGCGAAATTTTATGGCGACGTGGTCGGCTGGAAGACGAGCGACGCCGGCATGGTCGATTTCCCCTATACGCTTGTCTCCGCCGGTGAGGACATGGTCGGCGGCATTATGGCGATGCCTGAGCCGGTGCGAGCAACCGGCGCCCAGCCCGCTTGGATCGGCTACATCCATGTGCCCGACGTCGACGCTTATGCGGCGAAAGTCACCGCCGCCGGCGGCGCCATCCACCGCGCCCCCGCCGACATTCCCCGCGTCGGGCGCTTCGCCGTGGTCGCCGATCCGCACGGTGCGCCTTTCATCCTCTTCAAGGGCCAACCGCCCGAAGACCCCCGCCCGCCGCTGGCGCGCGACGCCATGGGCAATGTCGGCTGGCGTGAATTGCGCGCCGGCAATCTCGACAGCGCCTTCGCCTTCTATTCCGGCCTGTTCGGCTGGAGGAAGACGCAGGCGATGGACATGGGGCCGATGGGAACCTACCAGATTTTCGAGGTCGAGGGCGGCCAGAGCGGCGGCATGATGACCAAGCCCGCCGAAACGCCGGCGCCCTACTGGTTGTTCTATTTCAACGTCGAGGCGATCGACGCCGCGGCCGATCGCATCCGAGCGGGCGGCGGCCAGATCGACGTCGGCCCGCACGAGGTTCCCGGCGGCGGCTGGGTCGTCCGCGGCCGCGATCCGCAAGGCTCCATCTTCGCGCTGCTCGCCAACAAACGTTAAGGCGGCGGCAAGCCCAGGATGAAGTCTTTTTGAGCTTGCCGTTTCCCCCTATGCTGCGCGCATTGGGCGGAGGGGGGATCATGAGCACAGGCAAGCGGCCGACGAGGACCGTCAGCTTCGTCAGTCAAAAAGGCGGCGTCGGCAAGAGCACACTGGCGCGGCTCTTCGCGGTCGGCGCCGTCCACCGCGGGCACAGCATTCTGCTCGCCGATTTCGACCTCGAACAACTGACCTGCGTCGAATGGAACGCGGCGCGTCAGCGCGGCGGGATCGAGCCGGAGATCGACGCGCGCTCGTTCAAGAGCCTCAAGAAGCTGCACAAGGCCGACGACGGCATCGAGTTCATCGTCGCCGACACGCGCGGCCTCGCCGACGATCTGACCAAAGAGCTCGCCGAGGAAAGCGACGTGGTGTTCCTGCCGACGGGCACGTCGAGCGACGATCTGCGCCCGACCCTCGCCCTCGCCCGCAAGCTCGCCAAGCGCGGCGCGGAGGGGCGCATCGTCCTCGTCCTGTCGAAGGTCGGCCGCTCAGAGACGCAGATCGCCAAGGCGGTCGAGACGATCGAGGAGGCCGGCTTCGAGTTGCTCGATGAGCAATGGCCGCTGCGCGACGGCTTCCAGGGCGATCTCGACGCCGGCCGGGCGGGGCGTGAGGCGCGCAATCCCTACCTGCGCGAAACCGCCGAGCGCATGGAGGAGGCGCTGATGAAGCGCGCGCGGGCCGCCAAGCCGCGCCCCCGCGAAGAGGCGCCGTAGGAGGCCCCGCGAGGCGCGCGTCCCGTGGCGCTCCCCTCATCCGGCGCTTCGCGCCACCTTCTCCCGCAAGCGGGAGAAGGGCGCCGCAACCCCCCTCTCCCGCTTGCGGGAGAGGGTTGGGGTGAGGGTGTCCCACCAAACTGCGGAAGGCTCTACCCGACGATCTCGTTGCCGGCGAAGAACTGGGCGATTTCGACCGCCGCCGTCTCGGGCGCGTCCGAGCCGTGCGCCGAATTCTCGCCCATCGACAGCGCGAATTCCTTGCGGATCGTGCCCTCGGCCGCCTTCTCGGGATTGGTCGCGCCCATTACGTCGCGGTAGCGCTGAATGGCGTTCTCGCCTTCCAGCACCTGCACGACGACCGGCGCCGAGGTCATCATTTCGACGAGTTCGCCGAAGAACGGGCGCTCCTTGTGCACGCCGTAGAACTGCTCGGCCTGTCCGCGGGTCATGTGGATGCGCTTCTGGGCGATGATGCGAAGGCCGGCGGCCTCGATCCGCGCATTGACCGCGCCGGTGAGGTTGCGGCGGGTGACGTCGGGCTTGAGAATGGAGAACGTGCGTTCGAGGGCCATGGCGCTATTGAACTCGCGAGGTTGCGGAAAAGGCGCCGCGCTTATAGCGACGCCGGGCAGGAGCGGCAAGGCGCGCGCTTTCGGAGGACGAGCCATGATCAAAGTCCAGCAGCTTGGCGATGGCGATCCGCTCGAATTCGAGGCGGCGATCGAGGAGCCGGACGGGACGACCCGTCACCGCGTGAGCGTCACGCGCGCGGACGCGGCCCGGCTCGGCGGCGGAACGGCGCCGGAGCGCCTCGTCGAGGCAGCCTTCCGCTTCCTCCTCGAGCGAGAGCCGAAGGAAGCGGTTCTCTCGCGCTTCGCGATCAAGACGATTGCGCGTTACTTTCCCGAGTTCGAGCGCGAGTTACCAAAATATCTCAACGGGAATGGCTGACAACGGCCGCTTCCCGCCGCCTGCCGCCCGTGCTTAACTCCTGAAGCGAGCCGCGTCGAAGAGCGTGGCCGCCGGGGAGGAAAACGATGAACGTCACCCACGGCTTGCGCCGCGTCCTGCAGATCAACCCACGCGGCGTCTCCACGATCTGCGGCGAGAGGCGGCGCACCTGGCGCGAGACCGGCGATCGCGTCGCCCGGCTCGCGGCCGCGTTGCGCGGCCTCGGCGCCACCCCGGGGGAACGCGTCGCGATCCTTTCGCTCAATTCCGACCGCTATCTCGAGACCTACCTCGGCGTCGCCTGGGCCGGCGCGGTCGTCGCGCCGCTCAATATCCGCTGGGCGGCGGCGGAAAATCTCGATGCTTTGCGCGATTGCAGAGCGAAGGTCCTGCTGTTCGACAAGACCTTCTCGCCGATCGCTGTGGCGCTCGGCGAGGCGCTGCCCGATCTCGTCCTCGTCTATGCCGGCGAGGACGAACCTCCCGGCCGCGCGCTAGCCTATGAAGCGCTCCTTTCTCAGGGCGAGCCGATCGACGACGCGATGCGGCAAGGGTCCGATCTCGCCGGCGTCTTCTACACCGGCGGCACGACCGGCCGCTCCAAGGGCGTGATGCTGAGCCACGCCAATCTGATGGCGAACGCCTTCAATTCGCTCTGCGAGCGTCCCGCGACGGGGGACGTGATCTATCTGCACGCGGCGCCGATGTTCCACCTCGCCAACGCCGGCGCGATGTACACCCTGCTGCTGCGCGGCGGAACGAACGTGATGATCCCCATGTTCACGCCGGAAGGCGCGCTCGCAACCATCGAAAAAGAGCGCGTCACCGACACCGTGCTGGTGCCGACGATGATCCAGATGATGGTCGATCATCCCCGTTTCGGCGCCTACGACGTCTCCTCGCTTACGCGCATCGCCTATGGGGCCTCGCCGATCAGCGAGGCCCTGCTGGTGCGGGCGATGGCGGCGCTGCCGAAATCGCAGTTCTCGCAGGGCTACGGTATGACCGAGTTGTCGCCGGTGGCGACGGTGCTGCGCTGGGAGGAGCATTTCGGCGAGGGCTTCGCCAAGGGCCGTCATCGCTCGGCCGGCCGGGCCACCTTCGGCTGCGAGGTGCGAATCGTCGATCCGCACGATCAGCCGGTCGCGCCCGGCCTGATAGGCGAGATCGCCGTGCGCGGCGACAATGTGATGATGGGCTATTGGGAGCGCCCCGAGGAGACCGCCAAGGCGGTCATCGGCGGCTGGATGCACACGGGCGACAGCGGTTACATGGACGAAGACGGCTTCGTCTATATCGTCGACCGTGTGAAGGACATGATCGTGACGGGTGGCGAGAACGTCTATTCGATCGAGGTCGAGAACGCGCTGGCCCAGCATCCCGCGGTGGCGCAATGCGCGGTGATCGGCATTCCCGACGAAGAATGGGGCGAGCGGGTCCACGCCGTCGTGTCGCCGCGCGCCGGCGCGTCGGTCTCGCCGGAGGAGTTGATCGCCTTCGCGCGAGAACTCATCGCCGGCTACAAATGCCCGCGCAGCGTCGAAGTCCGCGCCGAGCCCCTGCCGCTATCGGGGGCGGGCAAGATCCTCAAGCGGGAGTTGCGCAAGCCGTTCTGGGACGGGCGCGAGCGGCGGGTGAATTGAAACTTGCTGTTTGGTGTCAGCCCGCGCCCTCTCCCACATAGCTCGTCGAAAGTCGGGCGTCCTATGCGGGAGAGTGGGCGGGACATTGAAATGGACGAGCCCCTTAGAGACAAGATGTCGGCCATGCCGCTTACCGACAAGCTTTCCGTCAGAGACTATCGGCCGACCGACCTCGATGCCGTCATTGCGATCTTCCAAGGGGCAATCCGCGAGATTGCGTCCAAGGACTACAATCAGGCGCAGGTCGGCGCATGGGCCCAGGTCGATCGCGGCGGATGGGGCGAGCGACGTCTCAGCAGGCCGACTTGGGTTGCCATCCTCGATCAGGCATTGGCAGGCTTTACGGACTTGGAGCCCGACGGTCATCTCGACGTGATGTTTGTGCACCCCGCCCACCAGGGCCTCGGGGTGGCCACGTTACTTCTGGAGACCGTGGAGACAGCCGCGAGCGCTCGGGGTATCCCTCGGCTTTTTACGGAGGCGAGCATCACGGCGCGGCCATTCTTTGAGAAACGCGGCTTTTCGCTCATTGCCGCCCAACTCGTGGAAAAGCGCGGGCAGACGCTGACCAACTTCCGCATGCAGAAGAACCTCGTCTAGCTGAGGCGGCGCCTGCGTTCGCCGAGAAGTCCGCCTAGCGGGCGCGCGCGAGTTCGCAATGACGAGCAAGCCCGGGCACGATAACCTTCTCGAACGTCTGAGGGCGCTGCCCGGCCCCCTGCCCCCGATTTCGTGTTCGACCGGCGAGGCGAATACCGACGGGCAACGTCGCAGTTTGGGGGAAAGCTGCCGATTGTCGATCCCCGATCGGCCCGGCTACGACAGCCGCGCGTCGCTCAGACAGGCGCGCGCATGTTACGACGGGCTACCGCATCAACGCGAGATTGCGCCAGAAATTCTGGAGACTGGCGTCGCCCCCGAAGAGCGTTGTGAAGTTTGTCGAGTCGACCAAAACGATGTCGCCGGCCCGCTGCTCGTTGGGCGGCATCCAAAGCAGACAGTTGAACTCTGTGTTGCCAGCTTCGCTAAAGGGGTGCGGACGCTCGCGATCGATCGGCTGGCGCGCCAGCAAATGGATGGGCTCCTTGGAGGTTTCCGTAATCTGGTAGTGCGGCAAGTGCGGGTGGAAGTTCAAAGTGGGAACGTTGTTGAGCAGGCCCACCTTGTCAATGTCCCGAAAGGCCGTCAGCGGCGCGATTTCGCTTGTCCCCTTCACGACCGCTGGCCGCAGCCCATAAGTATTATGAACGGGCACGTCGAGCGCCTTCATCAGCGAGCGGGTATATTGCCCGAAACGCTGCTGGCGCGGCACGAGTGCGTCACCGTGATGAAGGTATTCCGTTTGGCGCTGCTTCATGTCGGTCGTGAAGCCGACATCGTGGTGGGGGGCCAGGAGCAGGCATGTGCCTTCGCGCTTGAGCCATTCGCGGATGGCTGCGATTTCGTCCGGCGCGGCCTCTTGCTCTGAAAGAAGGTGGTCCAGGCCGAACACCAGGAGCGTATCGGCGTCAGCCAGTATCCGTTCGTCAATTGGAAGCTTGTAGCCAGCTTGGTCGATGCGTTGAAAAACAGCGACGGGGTGACCGGTCACTTCGCCGGCAATCCTCTGGAAGCTGAGGGCGGACCGGTGGAAAAGCTCCAACGTGCCGGCGATCCCTTGCAGGAATTGTGCAGCGTCATACTCTGGCGTTTCATAAGCCGGCCAAAGGACGTTGCGCACTTCCGTCATGGTGGAGAAACGGTTTTCCATCGCCGCGGGATCGCGCTGCGATTCCCATGGGTAGCTCCAGGTCCAGTAAATGCTCAGGCGGCGCTTGCCTGGCGTATGCTTACGGGCGATGTGCTCCTGATTATAGGTGCGTGCGGGCGACGGAGTGGTCATGACGGCTTCCTTCCCTTCAACTCGTTGTCGCGAGATGTCGAAGCGCCTTGAGACCGGGAAGGAAGAAATAGGCGCCGCCATTCACTGTCGTGAACGCCGGCAGGCCGACAATCTTCTTTCGGATTGGTCGCTTCGGAATCTTGAATTCGAGCGTGCCATCCTGATTGCCGATGATCGGATCGCGTTCGTTGCCGAGTTCGTGGAAGTTTCGATCGTTGACCCATACGTTTTGAGCGAACTCGAATTGCCGGATCAAACTCGCACACAGAATGAACGCGGCGATCCCCCGGTCCACGCCATCATCGGGAGCGCCGTCCGGCAGAGGCGGCCCATAGGTGGCGCCTCGCCGGATCATGCGGCGGCGGTTCATGTTCGCCGCCGTGTCGCGAGGATTCATTCGGCGGATGTGAGCGCCGAGAGGGACAGCGTAGCCGTGCGGATCCATTCTTTTGTAGTTGAAGTCATTGTTGCGCTGCGGATCGGCGCCAAGCGCCGCATCGTCCTTGTCGGGCGCCAGAACGAGCGGCGCGCCGCTGCGCCAACGTCCCATCAGCTTCGCGGCGACCAACTCCTGCTCCTCCTGCGTCTCGCCGTGCTCGCGAAGGAAATCCCGAAAGCGGCCCACATGCTCTTGCAAGCGGCGATACGCCATGTAGCTACCGTTGCGAGACAGAATTTCCGGCTGCGGCAAATCGGTTGGCGGCCCGATCTCGTCCGGATAACCCAGGATGAACTCGCCGGGCTTGAGCGGCGGCCCCCATCCCGGCGTCGGATCGGCGCCAGCGCCCTCTATGACCGGCTCAGAGAGCCGATCGCGGTAACCAAAATGTTCGTGCGCGTAGTCGAACGGCGGAATCGCCTCCAAGTCCAGAGACGACAACACCTCCACGCCTTCACATCGTGCGACGAGAGCATCGTGCTCGGCTTGGCCCCGGCGCACTTCCCCGCCGTCGCGTCCGAACAGGATCGCGATCGCGTGGAGGTCCGGGCTGGCGAGCCCGCCCGCCCAATTGTCGGGATGGTTGTCGCCCGTGTCGCCGAGAATCTCTGCGCGTGCCGCCATGCCCTGCTTAAACTCCTCCGGGAACGTCGCCAAAGAAGCCTCGTCCAAGCCCAGCGCGCGCAGGCCGTTCCAGGTGAAGGCGACCGTCACCCAGCGTTTCTCCCGCTCAAGCGAAGCCTTCGTCGAGGCAGCCGAGTGCACGGCATCGAGCATCGCCGACAGCCACGTGGTTGCGCCTTTCGGGTTGCGAAACGACAGGAATTCGTAGCGCGCCGCGAGCGCAGGCGCCCGTACGAGCAGGAAGTGCTGGATGTCGTCGAATTCGAGCATGGCGTCGATCCGAAGCGAGCGTCAAAACCAACAGCTAAGGAGTTTGCTATTGAGCGCCTTTCGCCCACGCCGAGGCGGCGATCCGCCAGCCCTGCGGGGCATACGCGTTATCGCCGGTGACGCTGACGTGCCGAGGCTCATCAAGAGTGACGAGATAACCCGCGGCGCCGCGTTGTTCGCCTTCTCGCAGCACGTCCTTGTACCAATCTTCCCCAGCGATCTGTCCGTGCCATAAGGCGCCATGCCGTCGAGGATCGTTCCGGGAACCGGGAAAAGCAGCCGCCGTTTCCTTCGGATCGCTCCTGTTGAAGGCGTCGATGTACCGACGGATCGCCGTCTTAGGGCCTGTCGTATCCATTTTGGTCGTTTCCTCTCGGAGGGAGTTCGCCTGAACGCAAGGAACCTCTCGATGGAGGCGGAAGCGCGCCGGGGATCACTGCATCTGCGATCACTGCATCTGGTCGAGCATGTTCGAAAAAGCGGCCTTGAGCTTGAGTCCTTTCTTGATTTCCTCGCAACTCACGTAGGGATGCTCGCTGTATTCGAGGAAGCTCGGCCATTGGTGGTCGCGGAAAAACTTGACGATGGCCGAAGGATTGGTCGCGTAGTCCGCAGGCCATCCTTCGAGGGCTTCAAAGGTCGCCCGGATGCCCGTCTTCCCAAAGAGGTAAGACGCGTCTTCGCAATATTTATCGAAATCGGTATCGAAGATGGCCTGATACATCAGGTAGTTGTCCCCCTTGATGGTGAATATCATCCACCTCAAGTAATGCGCTTTTAGTATAGCGAGGGTCTCTGGATCATCCGCGATTGCTTTCTCCATAACCTTGGCATTGTTGTACAAATGCTCTTCCATTCCGGGGATGACCTTTGCGATGACGCTGAAGCCATAGCACGCTGGAGTTTTAGGGAAGAGCGGGCCATATCTGCCCTCCTCTACGCTATCCTTGAAATATCCCTCCTTGGGGATCGCCATCGCAGCGGGTTTCGTCCAATCGTCTTGCTTCGATACGTTCGACATGACTGGCCCTTTCCTGGCTTTTGTTTGCGTTCAGTTGGCGGGACCCTTGTCAACTGCCTTCGCTCCGTGATCCCCACCAATGAATAGCCTGGCGATACGGTTCACTGGGCCGCGCAAAACGACGTACGGCACGAGCGCTAGCAGCGTTGCGGTAAACAGCAACTCCAACGGGTAGATGAATTGGTGAGTGATGAGCTGGTAGACGGCGTCGAGAGTCGCCGCGACCAAAAAGGGGGTGCGAATGTCCTTCCAGCCGCCATGCAGCAACTGCCGGCGATAGTCCGGATTCGTCATTGCAGCCCACAGATACGGGGGACGGCCCGCTCTGGCGTCTCGCAACCCGGCGCGCACGGCCAGTATTGTCGCGATCGTCGGCTGGATCACGAACCGTAGATTGAGGCTTCCGGTCGGGCGCGCGATAAAATTGTCCCACCCGCGAGCAACCATGTCGACGATCATGCTCATGTCGGCTCTGATCATGACGGGACGTTTCTATGTACTTTTAGCGTCGCACGGCCCCCAGGTCCTGTCAATGTGAGCGGGAGTACTTCGTCCGGCATCGCCACGCCAAAGAAATGGGAAGATTTCGACTCCATTGACAACAGGGCGACGCGTGCGCAACCCTTGCTGTCGTGGTCACGCCTTTGAGGAGGACGATCACATGACTCCAATCCAACTGATGGACCTCGCATGGCGCGAGGCTTAGCGGAGCATATGCGCCGCGGTCAGCGCCCGGCGCGCGGCGACAGATGGAGTCTTCGATGCTCGGTCTCGACTACGCTGCACTCTTCATCTTGATCGCGATCGTTGCGCTGGTCGTTTACGGCCTGGTTGCGGTGTGGGCCATGCCCTACGAGATCGCCAAGGCGCGGAATCATCCGCACGTGGACGCGATCGGCGCCGCCACCTGGGTCAGCTTGGTCACGCTCGGAGCGCTATGGCCGTTCCTCTGGATTTGGGCCATGGCCTACCGCCCTGACCGCGGCTGGGGCCTCTCAAGCAGCGGGTCGGCGGCAGGCGATAGGGCGGAGGCGATCGAGCAATTGGAGGCGCGCGTCACCGCGTTGGAACATCCGCAACAACGATAGGCGCCACGCATGGGCGGCATTCTTCTTCTCGGATACGCGGCGATCTGTGTGATCGTCTTTCGGATCCTGCGCATTCCCGTCAACAAGTGGACGACGACGACGGCTTGCGTCGGCGGCGTTGTTGTGGTCGGCGGAACCTTGCTCGGAATGGACTACAATCAACCGTTCGCGCCCGATGCGCGCCTCTATTTCTTCACCACGCCGATAACGCCTACGATTCAGGGGATCGTGATCGAAGTCCCCGTGACGCCGAACGCCCCGCTCAAGAAGGGGGACCCGCTGTTCAAGCTCGATCCGGGTCCATATCGCGCGGTCGTGGACCAAAAGAAGGCGCTTCTCGCGGAGGCCGAACAGAATGTTCAGTTGCTTAAGGCCTCGTACGATCAAGCGATCGCCGAGGCGGACAAAGCCAAGTCGGAACAGACGTTGGCTCAACAGACCTATGATCGCCAGCTCGAACTGTTCGAGAAGAAGGTCATTGCGCAGGCTTCGCTCGACACCGCCGTGCGCAACATCGATACGTCCGGACAGGTTCTTGCTGGCGCGGAAGCGGCTGCGGAACGGGCGCGGCTCGCCTATGCGTCGGAAATTGGCGGCGTCAACACTTCGGTCGCGCGCGCTCAAGCTGACCTGACGAGAGCCGAGATCGATCTGAATGCGACCACTGCCAAGGCGCCCACCGACGGCTACGTGACGCAACTCTCTCTGCGGCCCGGGATGGTTGCGAATCCGTCGACGCCGACCATGGTCTTTATTCACAGCGACGCCAATGTGCTGAAGGCGTCGTTCGCCCAGAACGTCCTTCAGCGACTCAACGTCGGCGACGAGGCCGAGATCGCCTTCGATGGCATTCCCGGTCGCGTATTTGCGGGGAAAGTCACGCTGGTCAGCGATGCGATCGCGCAAGGCCAGGTGCAGGCAGGCGGCGCACTTCTCGATCCTGAGGAGCGCAACAAGTCGCCCACCCGGGCGCTGACCCGCATCGACATTCTCGACGATCTCTCCGGCTACAAGCTTCCGGCCGGCGCGACTGCGCAGGTTGCGGTCTACACCGAGCACTGGCGGTGGACCGCCATCATTCGCCGCATCATTTTGCGGATGTACGCTTGGCTGAACTACATCGTGTAACGAGCCGCTCCCGCGCGGGGATGATCTCGGCTTGTTAATCGATGTCGGGGTGGAACGTGAGCCCTCGCGTGGAGCCTGCGAGAGCGGCCTTCTCAACTCGGGCCGCCTGGACTTCCGCTTGGGGTCGATAGCGCCAGTTCGTCCCGCCACCGCGGAGCGTCGCAGTTGCGGGGAAACCGGACAGGAGAGTCCGCAAGAGCCCCGCCGTATCGTGGCAAGGCAAACGCATCGACGGCGAAGGTCAGGGAGATGTGATATGGAAGACCGCGAAATTCGAGCGGCTCTGGATCGTCACTGGGCCGCCTCCGACGCCAACGACTTTGAGGTCGAACACCAAATTTACCGCGAGGACGCGGTGCTCGAATATCCTCAATCGGGCGAGCGCCTGCGCGGGCGGCAGAAGAATTCAATCGTCTCGCGCCGCGCAGCCGAACCAGAAGCGCTTCGCAGTGCGGCGGATAATCGGCTCGGGCGGCCTCTGGGTCACGGAATTTGTCCTAACCTATGACGGGCGGCCGTCTTACACGGTGAGCATCATGGAGTTCCTCGATGGGAAGGTGGCCCGCGAGACCCAGTATTTCGCCGATCCGTTCGAGCCGGGGCCTTCGCGGGCGCAATGGGTCGAGCGGATGTCCTGAGACCTGGCCGCCGTAAGGATGGCCATCCGCCGCCCGCTCGCGCGCTTGGAGCTGCCGATTGATACGGAGTCTCTCGCCCGCCATCTCATTGACAAGGTATTGGTGCGGGAGCTGCCTGAAGGCGTCGTCAGTGGTCGAATTGTTGAGACCGAGGCGTATGTCGTCGGCGACGCCGCCGGGCACGCCTACCGGGGGATGAACTCGGCGTAATCGTTCGCTGTTTCTCGAGCGTGGGCACGCCTATGTTTATGTCGCGTACGGCAACTCCTCTATGCTGAATGTCTCAAGCGAGACACCCGGCATCGGAGCCGGCGTTCTGATCCGGGCGCTCGAGCCGCTCGAAGGCATCCCGATCATGCAGCTCAATCGCGGCGTCGAGCGCTTGCGCGACTTGGCGCGAGGGCCAGGAAAGCTCACCGCCGCGTTGCGAATTGATCGCCGGCTCGACGCGCTCGACCTTTGCCGAGAAGGCCCTCTATGGCTCGGACGCGGCGACCACGAACCCGGCGAAATCGGGCAGAGCATTAGGATCGGCATTTCGCAGGATGCGGACCGCCTCCTGCGATTCTATCTTCGCGGCAATCCGTTCGTCAGCGGTCCAAGATCGCTCGAGAAATAAGAGACGGCCAGAGCGCCCCACGCCTCTTCTCTGGTTCCTTGCGCCTTGCCAATTCGCGCCGCGCGCTTTGCTTACAGAGGTCAATAGGGGGGAGGCCGGCGCGAGTGCTGAAGCTTTGCAGCCTCGGTCCACCAGACGAGGTCGTCGGCAAATCGCCCGAAGGCGCGTTCCAAAGCTTTGCCGCCCTCTCGAATCGGCGTGCCGTTGGCGTCGAGAGTCTCTGCGATTGGGCCGACCGTGAGCGAGCTTGAGATCACGACCATCCCCATTTCCGCCAGGCTGCAATGCCAGGCCGAGTTAGAGCGCGCGCCGGACAGGCGGCCTCCCGAATAGCTGGCGACTGCAGCCGGGCGCCAAAACCATTCCTCTAAAAAATGGTCCGTGAGATTTTTGAGGCCTGGCTGAACGCCCCAATTGTATTCGCCCGTTACGAAGACGAAGGCGTCCGCCTGTCGTATCTTTTCGGCCAGCGCCTCCATGACGGGCGGCGCCGTGCCGCGCGGATACTCCTTGTACATGCGATCGAGCATCGGCAGGTCTAATGCCTTGGCGTCTATCAGTTCGGCATCGCTGCCTCGCTTCGACAACTGGTCGACGATGTAGTTGGCGAGCCTGATTCCCATTCGATCGCGCCGGTAGGAACCGTAGAATACGAGAATTCGCTCCTTCATCAGCTCTCTCCGCGGCGTTGTCGCGAGGTCGACGAACACATAGAGCTTGGGCATTGTCATGTCTGGACGGCGCCCGCTGTCAAGCGATCCGCCGGCCCGTCCGGTGCGTCAAAAAACCGTCTGCGACGCAAGCCGAATTGGGCCCGGCAAGCTTACCATGTCCGTCAGTTTCGTAACGTCACGAATTCATGTCGTCGCGGTTTCATGGCGCGTGGCAGTGACGGAAGCTCCGGCTCCGACAAGAGTACAAGCGCGATCAACGCGCCGGCGGGGCGGCGCCGGTGCTGTCGCCGTCAACCTCTCTCGCACCCCAGAATGCCGCCGACGAGGCGGATGACATGGAACCTCGTCCATATGTCTGCGGCGGTGAAGCTCGGACGCGCCTGCATGGCGCGCCAATAGCGCGCGAGCGCCGGCCGCTTGGGAATTTCTGCGCCAAGGCCGGCAAATTCCATGCGCCCGAGGAACACGGTCAAGACCGTATCGACGACGCCATAGGCGGCCGGCGTCATCGTAGCCCGGCCGTCGCCCAGCGTCCGTTCCATCCGATCCATAATGTCGATCGCCTCGGCGCGGCGTTGTTCCGAAAGCCGCATCGCCGAGGCGGGATCGAAGATGCGGGCGCGCTCGGCGAAGATTTCGGCGCGCGCTTGATAGATCGCCCTGAGATCGGGGTTTTTGGCGGCAAGCGCCAGCAGGCGGCGATGGGCGCCGCCAAGCAGCTTCGGGACCATGATCCGCGCTATTGGATTGCGGGCGAGAATCCCGCCGAAGGTCAGCTCCTCGATCGGATAGGCGTAATGGAGATCGAGCCAAGCCTTGGCCTCGCCGTCGAGCGACGCCTCGCCGACGCCCAGCGCGTATTCGGCGATGTCGCGGCTCTGATCGAGGATGCGGTCCGCCAGCGCCAGGGTCGGCACGGTCATGTTCGGATTGAGCCGCACATAGTCCGGCCGCTGCTGGCTCATCCTGAAATGAATATCGACGAAGACAGGCACGTAGGCGACGCCGCCCTCGGCGAGCGCGAGGCGCGCAATCATTGAATAATAGGAGGACGGCGTATGATAGAGGCGCGGCTTGGCGCTAACGAGTTCGGCTGACGCCGTCATGGTCGTAACTTCGCGGGAGGGCGGAGGAAGAAGCCGATTTTCTCGCTCGAGAAGCAACACCGAGACCGCCCCGACCTCCCATTTCGGTGCATTCCGAGTCATCGAATTCGATAACGGCACGATAATCACACCCAAAGCCTAAGGGGAATTCAAAACCCAGTCGATGCCGCTAAAATCAGACAGAATCTGATTGGCGTGCAGGCAAGCGGAGCAGCCAGTGGCATGCGGGGTTCGGCGAAGCGGCTGATCTTGCCGCGTCAGCGCTTGGCAGATGCCTGCCGTGACGGTGATCAGTGCGATTGCACCCTGCGGGCTGTCTTTCCCAAGATGATTTCAGGCCTGCGGAGACCCATCGCAATCCAGGCGGCAATCAACTTCAACATGAACTTGCCGGAGCGGCCACTATAATTCGGCAAGTCATCGGCAAGCTCGACGCCAACGCGCCGCTCTTTTGTCATCAACCGCATTTCAAGTGGCGGCGCGCCTGTCGGAAAGCGGTTCCGGTACATCGACAGCCAGTGCCCTTTGGTGAAGTCGAGGAACATCGCCGAATTGCAGCACGTGGCAAGGACCCGTCGGGTCAGGGAATCGGCCTTGAGCCGATGCTCTTCGAGAAACTCCTGCCCCATCACGCATTGCACTCGATCCTTTCGATGGAGGATAAAGCCTGTCCCACTGTCGGGATCGAGCACGGGCGGCGCGGAAGCAAGCTGCTCGAACCGGCGTCCGGCTTCTTGGCAGCTCGTGCAATAGCACGAGCCGGTCAAAATCGGCGGCCCAACCACCTCGAATTTAACCTTGCCGCATTGGCATATCGCGGAAAGGTGTTTGTGCTGCTTCTGGTTCACTGCGGCCTCCCGTTCTTGGGTCCCATTAGAACGCTATTGGCGCTAGGGCACGCTGTCGTTAGGTTGAACCGGACCCCCGTTGTCATCGCGAGCGAAGCGCGGCGATCCAGAGATCGAGGCGTCCGCCGATTGAGGCGCCCGCGGAACGACTCGCGACTTGCTGGCCAGACCTCGATCGCTGGATTGCTTCGCTCCGCTCGCAATGACGGTTCCATGTAACTGCAGAACGCCCTAGCCGTCATTGCGAGCGTAAGCGAAGCAATCCAACAGCGCCAAGCTAGCTAGCGCGAAATGTCCGCAAAGACTGAGGTCACGCCGTTCGGGAATGGTTCGATAAACGGGGGGGAAGCGGACCATTGTAGAGATTGCAGATCCAGCCTGGTACGCGGAAATCTTTAGGGAGCGCCTTACGCAGTGAACGTGAAGGCGCCGCCCGCGCCGAGCAAGAGCGAGCTTCAGATAATCGTGATGGGCTCATGCGCTATGCCGAGAGCAGCCGCCTCGCGGATCGCGTCTATGTCAACGCCGCCGCGCAGCGCTCGTAGAAGGGCCGTGTCGGTGTAAACCCGCTCCTCGAAAATCTTTCCATCTCGCAAAATTATCTTGTCGACGCCCCGCCAGTCGAAGCGCTTTCCGGCGACGAAACGCGAAGTCTGCCATTCGATTACGATGACGTCGGCGCGCGATGTCCAACCAATTAGCTGCCACACGAAATCTGGCGCCGCTTTGATTTGTGACTCGACCAGCAATTTCAACTCGGCGCCGAGAACAGGCCGCGCCACCAACGGCGTGTAGAGCTGCCCCTCGGGATGCCACAACGTAAGAAACGCGTCCCCGTCGCGGGCCGCCCAGGCCGTCGCGAAACTGATAATGAAACTCTCGATGTCGATATTGCTCACTCCGCGCGCTCCACCTGTTGGCGTGGAATAACAGTAAGGGTGCGACACGTCGTTTGCTGGCGGATTTCGGACCTTATAAGCGGCGGGAAAATCTGACCGGAGACGACGCAGCTCGTTGGGTCAGGCGGCGTTCCCTGGGACTTCCTTATTGGCCCGCAAACAGGTCGGTCGTGCCTGATTTCGTGTACCGCCCCTCGTGGGTCAATAACCACGCCTTGCGGTGCAAGCCGCCGCCATAGCCGGTGAGGGCGCCGCCGAAGCCGACGATGCGATGGCACGGGACGACGATGCCGATTGGGTTGGCGCCGTTGGCGCCGCCTACGGCGCGGACCGCCTTCTGGCGGCCGAGCCGCCGTGCGAGATCGCCGTAGCTGATTCTTTCACCAGGCTTGACGCTGCGTAGCGCGCTCCAGACCGCTTTCTGGAATTCAGTGCCGCCAGTGGCGACTTGGATCTTGTCGAGTGCAGCAATCTCACCGGAAAAATACCGGCTGATCGGCTCAACGATAAGCGTCGGCGCGGGGCTGCTCGCAAGCGCGATATCGCCATAGTGAAGCCGCAGCAATTTGTGCATCCGTGGCTCGAAGTCGGCAAAATCGAGGACGCGCAATTGACCGTCCGCGTCCCAGGCAATCAGCATGTCGCCGATGGGCGATGCGCGACGATCAAGCCACAGTCGCATCGATTGCATTCCTGATTGTTCTACGGCCTCCATCGGCGACGGCGACGTGAGAGCGGGCATAGGCGTCCCAGGGTCGCCACGTCTCCAAGCGTGACGCCGCTTCTTCGTCGCTGACCTCCCTTTCCAGAAGCCGCGAAAGGCTAGCGCCGAGATCGTCTAGCGACTGTCCTCGTTGACCGGCCGCCTCGTCGTCGGCGGCGTCCCACGAGCCAACAAGTCGCAATCCCGGCCGTCGCTCGACGAGGTCAGCAAGGAGTGGATCTTCGCGAAGAGCTGCGGCGATTGCGATCGGATCGGCCGCAAGGTCGAATACCCGACGCACCCGCGCGATGATCTGCGGCAGCAAGGACAATGCCGGGGTTGACACGGAAAGGCGCAACGCCGATGCGGCGGGTTGGTTGCAGACTTCGATCCAAACCATCCGGCCATCGATCCAGAATTGGCGCCGATACTTTCCCGCCGCGACCCCGTCCAGCCCAGGCTGGCTCTGCGTCGAAAGGTCCGCGAGCATCGCCTCCCAATCATAAGGGGCTTTGTATGGCAGCATGAGGTTAAGCTCGCTGGCAGGCAGGGGATCGCGTTTCGCCATGGTTCCGCGTAGAGCGCTTGGCGCTCGCCCATAAAGACGTTGGATCGTCTCATTGAAGCGGCGCACGCTGGCAAATCCGCTGGCTAGCGCCACTTCCGTGATTGAAAGTCTGGTCTCAGCGAGCAATTGCTTGGCGAGAAGCACTCGCCTCGTCTGGGCGACCGATATCAGAACTCGCTCCGAGGTGCTGACGGAACAAACGCCGAAGTTGCCGGTCGCCCATCCCGAGCCGTTCGGCCAAGTCCGACGCATCGCCCGAATCGAGAGCGCCAGCCTCAATGAGTTTCAAGGCCCGCGAAACCGTCGCGCTCGTACCCTTCCAGGCTCCCAGGTCCGGCGAACTCTCAGGGCGACATCTCAGGCACGACCGAAAGCCGGCCTCTTGAGCAGCGGCGGCCGAGGCGAGGAAAATGCAATTTTCTGGCCGCGGTGGACGGGCGGGGCAGATCGGACGACAGTAGATGCCGGTCGTCTTTACCGCGGTAAAGAAAACTCCGTCATATCGGCGATCGCGCGCGAGCAGCGCTCGATAGCAAGCCTCATGATTCAGGTCCATCCGCCATCATAGCAAAACGGCAATTCTCGGCTCGCGGTTTTCGGACTCGATGGCGCGGCATGTGCGCCAGCGCCCGAGCGAGCCGGTCCTGAGTCACGATTTGCACTTCGACATTATGTAAGACATTGAGGTCGCGCAGGGGCCCAATCGGCGTTGATGGCGCGAATGTCCGCAGCGGGTCGAATCGCACCAGTTGGCCCGTCACCGCGTAAGTCGCGGTTGGGGCGAAAGCGGACATTTGCATCGGAGATTTGCAACGCCGAGGCGTTCGAGATTCTTACGCCGCCGGCGCGTTTGGGATGCCGTCTCTCGACCCCCTATCTCCTAGCTGATTTTTCGATGGCTGCTGCGGCGATTTGACATAACCGCCCATCGCTCCCGGGCCTTCAGATCTGAGGAAGCGTTCTTATGTTGCAGTGCGGAGCCGAGGCACGCGTCCAGACAGGATGCGCCGAGGTGAAAGGCACCGCGCGCGCCTATGCGTCGCGCGCCTATCGGAGATCTAGTCATGAGAAACATTCTCATTGGCGTCGTGTCGAGCGCCGCAATGGGCGCAGCTTTGCTCGCCACCACTGCACCTGCGCAGGCTGACGATTGGGGCCCCGGCCCCTACGGCATTGCCGGACCAGGCACTGGCAAGGTCGTCGCCGACAACGGCTATAGCTACGGCTACGGCTACGGCTACGCAGGCCCCCGCTACATCTACCGCGCCCCCAGCGACGGCAACGCGGGCCCCGGTCCGTACGGCATTGGCGGGCCGGGCACTGGCAAAGTCGTCACCGACAACGGCTGGGGCTACTAGGCTCCGGCATATGTCGCGGACTCCCGCGCCTGACGCCGCGCGCACACGGACGGCGGCGGGCGTCCGCCACATCGTTGCGACGCGCACCGACAACGGCGTGAGCGGCGGTGAGGTGTGACAATAAGGCTGGCGCACCGGGTTTGCGGAGCGCCAGCCAGCTCATAGGCGCGTAAGCCACAGAGTTGCTCCGCTTCGACGACGTCAAGCAGGATAAAAGCCCGCCTCAGGATGCTTTGCCTGCACGTCGTTCCACAACGGCCCGCGGCGTTCCTGAGCCTTGCGCCTTCTGCATTCTGGTGGACGCGGCGAGTGGCTCTTCCGTCCTGCCCGGCCTTGTGCCGGGCATCCACGCTGCGCCGACAATTCTGCCGTCCTAGGGCTTTTGTGGCGGCGCCGCGTGGATGGCCGGGACAAGCCCGGCCAAGACGGTGTGCGTCAACCCATTTGCAAATTGCGCTAACCCTTCGATCGCTTTGATTTCACCAGGTCGGCCGACGACGCTCCTTCGAGGGATAGTCCGTAGCCAACTTCGCGGACGAGGCGTTCCTTCAACGGTTGAATGAAGTGAATGCGCGTATTCCGGCGCGTCACTTCCGGAGCGCGCAGGTACAAATCGGCCAGTTCCCGAGCGCGCGCCACCGCCTTTCCGTTCGGTACGACCTCTGCAACGACCCCCCATTCGTATGCGGCACGCGCTGGAAGCGGCTGTGGATTAAGCAGGAACGCCTCGGCTCGACCTGGTCCAGCCCGATAACTCCATGTCGTAAAAATCCCGTCACCCGGCGTAACCCCTACGGCAAAGTGGCCGACATCCTGGAATGTCGCTCCTTCAGCCGCCACGATGACGCTAGCGAGGAGCGCGTAGTCCGAATGGATATGCGCGCGTCCCTCGACGGCCGCGATCACCGGAACGCGGATGTTCGCAATGTTCTCTAAAACCTGGACGCCTTCGTCGTGAATTCTGCTCCAGACGCCCGGATCGGCGACATCTCCGAACGAGGGCCATTCTACGTCCCCAATGAAATTCCCGCCCGCGCCTGTAATGATGACAATCTTGTTCGCTCGGTCTTGTCCGATTCTGTGAAAGGCATCGACGAACTCCGTGTGTGATTGCGCGGTCATGATGAACTGGCCGCCGTCGCTGTGGAACTCGGCGACCAGCACACCCTTATCGTCACGTGACAGTTTCAAATTGCGATACGCGGCAAAGTAGTCAGCTTGAGGCGTTTGCATGGAGTTCTCCTCAATTGCTCGAATGGCGGCAAGAGATCCGTCCACGCCTCGATCCACAATGTTGCTCATCCCTACGACGGACCGCATTGCTGCAACGCTCAATGTGCGGGGCGTGTTAGCGTCGACCTCATAAGCAATAGCGGACGGTTGCGGCGACTGGACGGCGGCGAGGAAGTTGGCGGCGAGTTTGTCGTAGCGGGCGCCGATCCGTGGAGGCGCCCGAGCAGAGGTTCGAATTCATGGACGAAAGCTGGCGCTTCAAGAACCGCGCTTGAACCCGCCCACACCCAGCGCCCTCTTATCGTTTCTGAGCGAGCGCGTGGGGCAACGTAACTGTGCCGTCTAGCTAAATCGGCGCGAGGTCCGAGCGTCGATCGGCGCGCATTTTCCGCACGGTCCCCTTTGGGTTCGATACCCGCCGCTGGCGGCGAGCGCCGAACACTGCAAAAAATCGCGCCAACTGAGGGACTACGGCCAACATCCTTTCTGAAAACCGGAATTCGTGCTATCCTGAGCAAATGAGTTTCCGCGTCCGCTCCTCCGCCTGTTCCGTTCGCCTTGACGAGAGCGTCCCAGCCGCGAATGTCCAGTTTCACTCGTTAAGTCATTGATATTCCTGAACACTCCGTCAAGCCAATTCTTGACAATCCTTGACATTGCTTGACAATCCAAGCGCCAAATTTGCCAATCCTCGACGCGTCCGTGACGCGGCGCCGCCCCGGGATGGCCGGGACACGCTCGGCCACGAGGGAGGGCGTCGCGGACAAGCTCTCTGCTTCCGCGCCCTCCGCCCTACCCCTCCCCGCGCTCCCGCCGCAGCTTCGCCCAGTAATCCAGCCGCTTGCGGATTTCCCGCTCGAAGCCGCGCTCGACTGGCTCGTAAAGCTGGCGCCGGCCGAGCGCCTCCGGCCAGTAGTTCTGGCCGCTGAAGGCGTCGGGCTCGTCGTGGTCGTAGCGATAGCCGGCGCCGTAGCCGACCTCCCGCATAAGCTTGGTCGGCGCATTGAGGATGGTCTGCGGCGGCGCGAGCGAGCCATGCGACTGGGCGAGCGCGCGCGCCGCGGCAAAGGCGGTGTAGACCGCGTTCGACTTCGGCGCGGTCGCGACGTAGACGACGGCCTGCGCGATGGCGAGTTCGCCTTCGGGGCTGCCGAGGAAATCGTAGGTGTCCTTGGCCGCATTGGCGACGACGATCGCTTGCGGGTCGGCGAGGCCGACGTCCTCGACGGCCATGCGAACGACCCGCCGGGCGAGAAACAACGGATCCTCGCCCGCGTCGAACATGCGCGCGAGATAGTAGAGCGCGGCGTCGGGATCAGAGCCGCGCACGCTCTTATGCAGCGCCGAAATCAAATTGTAGTGACCTTCCTGCGCCTTATCGTAGATCGGCGCGCGGCGCTGGACGACCTGCACCAGGCCGGCGGCGCCGAAGGTCTCGCCCTCGCGGGCGGCGCGCCACACTTCTTCGGCGAGGGTGAGCGCCGCGCGGCCGTCGCCGTCGGCCATGCGCACGAGTGCGGCGCGCGCCTCCGCGTCGAGCGGCAAGGGCTTGTCGACGAGTTGCTCGGCGCGCGCGATCAGCTTCTCGATCGCCTGCTCGTCGAGCGGTCGGAATACGAGAACGCGCGCCCGCGACAAAAGCGCCGCATTGAGCTCGAAGGAGGGGTTCTCGGTCGTCGCGCCGATCAGCGTGATCGAACCGTCCTCCATGACGGGGAGGAACGAATCCTGCTGGGCGCGATTGAAGCGATGGATCTCGTCGACGAAGAGAAGCGTCGCGCGGCCCATGGCGCGCCGGCCGCGCGCCGCGTCGAAGATCTTCTTGAGATCGGCGACGCCGGAGTGGATCGCCGACACCTGCACGAATTCCGCTTCGGCGCGTTGGCCGATCAGGCGGGCGACCGTCGTCTTGCCGGAGCCCGGCGGGCCCCAAAAAATCATCGAGCCGAGCGTCGGCGCCTGAAGCATTCGCGTCAGCGCGCCGTCAGGCGAGGTCAGATGCTCCTGGCCCGCCACTTCCTCGAGGCTTTGCGGCCGCAGCCGCTCGGGAAGCGGCGGCGGAGGCGCCAGAGGCGCGAACATATCAGGGCCGCCGTTCATGGTTCGATTCTCCCTCCGCCCGTGGGGCAAGTCCAGTCCCGGCGACCCGCTTGCCCGCAGGCGGCAATTGGCACAATAGTGCGCGCTTCGTCGCAGGAGGCCCTTTTGAACCCTAGCGCCAACGCCCTGTCAGGATTGCCGATCGCTCGTCCCGAGGAGGTCGGTCTGTCGCGCGCCGGCTTGCAGCGCCTGACCGACGTTGTCCACCGCGAAATCGAGGCCAAACGCGCGCCGGGCGCGTCGATGCTGATCGCCAGGCACGGCAAGGTCGGTTTCTCGCAAACTCTCGGCGCCCTCGCGCCGGACGGCCCGCCGATGCGGGACGACGCGATCTTCCGCATCTATTCCATGACCAAGCCGATCGTTTCAGTCGCCGCGATGACGCTCGTTGAGGAAGGACGGCTGCTGCTGACCGATCCGCTCGAGAAATATGTGCCCGCTTTCGGCAAGGCGATGGTCGGGGTGGAGAACGGCGACGGGCTCGATTTGGTTCCGCTCAAGCGCTCGATCACCATCCAGGATTTGCTCCGCCATACCTCGGGCCTCACCTACGGCTTCACCGGCGTGTCCAAAGTGCAGCAGGCGGTGCTCGCCGCCGCGCCGATGACCCAGGAGAAGACGACCGCCGAGTTCGTCGATTCGCTCGCCGCCTTGCCCTTGCGCTATCAGCCGGGCGAGGCCTGGGAATATGGCCATTCGACGGAAGTCCTTGGCCGCGTCATCGAGGTTGTTTGCGGACAGCGGCTCGGCGACTTCCTCGCCGATCGGCTGTTCGGACCGCTCGGAATGCACGACACCGCCTTCTACGTGCCGAACGCCAAGCTCGACCGCTTCGCGCAACCCGCCTCGTTCGATTTCTTCAAAGCGGGCGGGATCGACCTGATCGAATCGCGGCAGCCGCCGCGCTGCGAATACGCCGGCGGCGGGCTCGTCTCGACGCTCGGCGACTACGCGCGCTTCCTGAGCATGGTGAGCAGCGGCGGCGCCTTTGGCGGCTCGCGCATTCTCGGCTCGCGCACGATCGCGTATATGGCGAGCGACCATCTCGGCCCGCATGTCGTCAAGGCGCACCCGCTCCTCTGGCCCGGTCACGGTTTCGGCCTCGGCTTCGCGGTGCGGACGGAGGCGGGGATCGCCCCGACGATCGGCTCGGCGGGCGAGTTCTTCTGGGGCGGCGTCGCCGGCACCTCGTTCTGGGTCTCGCCGCGCGACGCCCTGTTCGCGATCCTGCTGGTGCAAGCGCCGGAGAATCGGGAGTTCTTCCGGCAATTGTTCCGCAATCTGGTCAACGCGGCGATCATCTGATCGCCGCGCTGGCTCCTCACCAGACGCCGGTGTTCGGCATCGACGCCCACGGCTCGGCCGGCGCCAGCGCCTCGCCTTTCTGGAGCAGCTCGAACGAAATCGCGTCGGGGCTGCGGACGAACGCCATGCGTCCGTCGCGCGGCGGCCGATTGATGACGACGCCCGCCTTCTGCAGCTTGTCGCAGGTGGCGTAGATGTCATCGACCTCGTAGGCGAGATGGCCGAAGTTGCGCCCGCCCGTGTAGGTTTCCGGATCCCAGTTGTAGGTCAGCTCGAGCAGAGGCGCCTGGCTCGTCTTGGCGCGCTCCACGTCGCCGGGCGCAGCGAGAAAGACGAGGGTGTACCGGCCCTTCTCGTTCGTGATGCGCCGGACTTCGACGAGCCCGAACTTGCCGACGTAAAACTCGAGCGACTTTTCGAGATCGGTGACGCGAACCATCGTGTGCAGATATTCCATATCCGGTCCTCTAAGGTTTGCCTCGGCGCGGCCGGCGGCCCATAAGGCCGATCAAGCGCGCCTGGAGGGGTTATATATGGTTGAAGCGGCCGAGCGCGGTCAAAAAGAAGCGTCATCCCGGCGAAAGCGACGCGCCGCTTTGGCTTCGGTCGGGGCGAGCTTCGCCCTGACGCTCCTCAAATTGGCGGCCGGCCTGGCAACGGGCTCCTTGGCGCTGCTCTCCGAGGCCGCCCACAACACGCTCGACATCGGCGCCAGCGCGCTGACCTATTTGGCGGTGCGCGAGGCCGACAAGCCGGCCGACGACGAGCATCCTTTCGGCCACGCCAAGATCGAGGCCGTCGCCGCGCTCGCGCAGACCGGGTTCCTCCTTGCGCTCGCCGTCGCGGTCGCCGTCGAGGCGCTGCGCCGCATCGGCGGCGAGCCCCAGACGGTGGACGCGAATCTGTTCGGCTTCGCCGCCATTCTCGTCTCCATCGGCGTCGACGTCGTGCGCTATCTCGCCCTGACGCGCCTCGCGCGCCAGACGCGAAGCGACGCCTTGGCGGCGGACGCGCTGCATTATTCGAGCGACCTCGTCTCTTCCGCGCTCGTCCTGGTCGGCCTCGCCGCGACGCGCTGGGGCTGGCCGCACGCCGACGCTTTCGCCGCCATCGGCGTCGCCGCCTTCATCGGCGTGGCCGGCTTCCGCCTCGGGCGGCGCACGATCGACGCGCTGGTCGACGCGGCGCCCAAGGGTCTCGCGGAGGCCGTGCGGGCGGCGGTGCGGGACGTTCCCGGCGTCGCCGGAACGGAATTCCTGCGCTTGCGCCGCAGCGGCGCGCTTACGATCGGCGAGCTCGGCCTCTACGTCTCGCGCACCCTGCCGCTCGAACGCGTTTCGGCGATCAAGGCCGACGTCGCCGACACGATCGCGCGCCGATGGCCTGACGTAGCGTTGACGCTGACCGCCGACCCGCTCGCGCTCGACGACGAGACCGTGCTCGAGCGCGTGCAGGTGATCGCCGCCCGCCGGCGACTGTTCGTTCACCGCGTCGCGGTCCAGAATGTCGCGGACCGCAAGTCGGTGACGCTGGACCTCGAGGTCGACGGCCGCATGAGCCTCGGCGCGGCGCACGACATCGCCTCGCAACTCGAACGCGCGATCGCCGATGAGATCGGCCCGGACATCGAGGTCGAGACGCATATCGAGCCGATGGAGATGTTCGAGATCGGCGGCAGCGACGCCGAGCCGTCGCTCACTCAAGCGATCGCCGCGGCGTTGGCGCGCGCCGCGACACGCGACGGCATGCTGCGCGATGTCCACAACGTGCGCGTCCGCGTCGCGGCGAACGGCCACATTGTCATTTTCCATTGCCGGGTCGATCCTTCGACCACAGTCGAGGCGGCGCACGAGCGCGTCGATGCGATCGAACGTTCGATGCGCGACGAATTTCCTTCCGTCATTCGTACTGTCGGCCACGCGGAGCCGGCGCGCTGACGGAGCTTACGTTTGGTGAGCGCATCCTGATCGCGCGCGAGGCGTCGGCGCGGATTGCCGCGACGCCCGCAATGCGTCTATTGTCGCGCCATCCCTACAGGACTGATTCGGCTTCTCAATGACTTTCGACACCGAGACCGCGGACTTGCGCAGCGCGCATGTGATCGTCGTCGGCAACGAAAAGGGAGGCGCGGGCAAGTCGACGATCTCGATCCATCTCGCGGTCGCGCTCCTCAAGGCGGGCCGCAAGGTGGCCTGCATCGATCTCGACACGCGCCAACAAACGCTGACCCGCTTCTTCGAGAACCGCAGATCCTGGTCCGCGAACGCGCCGTGGCAAATCGAACTGCCACGCCATTGCGCCATGGAGCGCGGCAATTCCAGCGATGTGCGCGCCAACGAAGCGCACGAGTTCGCCCTGTTCGCCGAGGCGATCGGCGCCGTCGAGCACGAATACGAATTCGTCATCATCGACACCCCCGCCAGCGATTCCTATCTGATGCGGCTCGCGCACTCGCTCGCCGACACGTTGGTCTCGCCGCTCAACGACAGCTACATCGATATCGACGTCTTTTCGCGCGTCCATCACGATCGTTCGCAGCGCGGCGCCGTCGCGCATTACGCCGACCTCGTCATGGAAGCGCGACGCAAGCGCCGGCTCGTCGATAATGGCGTGATCGACTGGGTCATGGTGCGCAATCGCATGGCCTCGATCGCCAGCAACAATTCCCGCCAGATCGCGGTCAGCATCGGCCGGCTCGCCGCCGAACTTCGCTTCCGCGTCGCCGAAGGCTTGCACGACCGGGTGATCTTCCGTGAATTGTTTCCGATCGGCCTCACCGCGCTCGATCCGATCGAAGCGTCCGTCGCCGGCGCGCTGACCGCTTCCCAGCAGGCGGCGCGGCGCGAGATCGAAGCGCTGGTCGCCTCGCTCGATCTGCCCGCGCGCGAGCCGGGCGTCGAGCATCTGCAATCGCGGCGCATGTGGCACGCGCGCGTCTCCCACAATTACGATCACGCCGGCGCCGCGCCGCTTCATAACTGATGCGGAACAGCGCGGGAGGGAGCCCCATGAAGCCCGCGCTCTGCCTCACGCCCGACCTCTCCTTCTTTCGGCCCGCGGTGCGAGCAGCCGCTTCGCTGATTGCGCAGAGCGACTCGGACGCGTTCGACATCTTCATCGTCTGCGAGGCGGAAGACGTCGCGCCCGGATTCGACGCGCTCGATCCGGCCCTGCGCAACCGCATCAACCTCCTCGTGACCGATTTCTCGCGCTTCGAAGACGGCCTTGCCGGACGCGGCCGCTTCTCGCGCGCGGTGTTCCGCCGTCTCTTTCTCGATCGCGTCCTGCCGCAGGCCTATTCGCGCATCGTCACGATGGACTCGGACATGCTGGCGGTCCGGCCCGGGCTCTCGCGCCTCGCCAGCGTCGATCTAAACGGCAAGCCGCTCGCCGCCGCCTACGACATGATCTATTTCTTCGATTTCAATCTCGGCGCGACGCTGACGCGGCGTTTCCAGGCGAGCCGGCTGAAGCTTGGCCTCGATCTCGCGACGCCCTACTTCAACGCCGGCCTGATGGTGATCGACCGCGCGGCATGGGGCGCCGCCGAACTCGGCGAACGCGCCGCCCACGTCCTGCGCGCCGAGCCGGAACGCTATCCCTTCATGGAGCAGGACGCGCTCAACGCGACGCTCAAGGGCAAGTTTGCGCCGCTGTCGCCGCGATGCAATTTCATGGGCGAGTTCCTGGTGCTCGATCTCGAGACGACGATCGAGCCGATCGTGTTGCACTTCGTCAACAGCCCCAAACCCTGGCAGGCCGGCTGGCGCGGCGAACGGCGCTTCGCCGAACTCTACCGGAGCTGGTTCGCCGCTTCGCCCTGGTCCGACTGGGCCTCCCCGGCGCCCGAAGGCCGCCTCGCCAAGCCGCCCAGGACCGCCGTGCGCCGCGCCTTCGCCGAGCGGCTGACCGCGTTCCTCGCGACGCAGCGCTTCGTCGACGCTTAACGGAGCGTAAACGCCCGACTGTCGTCGCGACATTCCATTAGGGTTAAATCCACATTAACGCATGGTGACGTAGTTTCCCCTGCGGCGTCTCGCGCAGCGAGCCGCCTTCGAGGGGATTGAAACCATGAAAGCAGTCGCCGCCGCACTCGTCGGCGTCGTGCTGGCCGCGACGCCCTCGCTGGCCGCCGACCTCTTCGGAGCGGCTCCGCAGCCGACCTTTGAAGCGCCGGAGCCGCCGATGGTCGAGGTTGGGACCAACTGGTATTTGCGCGGCGACGTCGGCCTGAGCTTCGACCAAGCCGCGTCGTTCTCCCTTGCGGGCGTGCAGACGCCAACCGGCCCTGGCGTCCAGCCGTTCGACGGCAAGGTCGGCTCCTCGAACGACCACGACGACTTCGCCGCCGACATCGGCGTCGGCTACCGCTTCAACAACTATGTGCGCGGCGAACTGACCTACGACTACCGGGTCGGCCCGAGCGGTGGGAACAGCAACACGGTGGTCTGCCCCTACGGCCTCAATGCGGTCGGCGCCAGCGGATATCTCTTCAACACTGCGAACACCTGCGACGGCAATTTCAGCTTGCAGCAACACAATCAGACGGGGCTCGCAAACGTCTATTTCGATTTGGGCCACTATTGGGGCTTTACGCCCTATGTCGGCGCCGGCGCCGGCGTGAACGCCAACACGACCTCCGGCTCCGTCGCTTATACGACGACCGTCGGCGGAGCGCCTTACGCCGCCTCTCTCGCGACGACGGGAACTGTGCCGCAGGTGTGGGTCAATCCAAACGGGACCGCTGTGTCGCCGCAGCCGGGCGTGCCCTTCAGTCAGCAGGCCTGGAATCGCTCGTTCAGCAACACGAAATATTCGATGGCGTGGGCCGTGATGGCGGGCGTCGGCATCCAGCTCTCGCCGAGCGCGACGCTCGACATCGGTTATCGCTATCTCGACGCCGGCACGACGACGACCTCGATCACGCCGCAGACCGGCGCGGTCGTCAAGCAGTCGAACACCTCGCAGGAAATCCGCATCGGCATCCGCTACATGGCCGACTGAAGGCGCACTTTCGCTTGGCGCGGTTCGTGGTTTAGGCTTCCTTCCTCGAACGATAGTCGGCGGAGGGCGCGGTGCATGTTCCGATCTTTGATGCGCTCACGGCGCTTCGCGCCGCTGTTCTGGTGCCAGTTCCTCTCCGCATTCAACGACAATTTCGTGCGCCAGATGCTGGCGATGCTGATCCTGTTTCGCTTCAGCGGCGCGGATACGGGAGCGAAAGTGTCGCTGGCGGTGGCGATCTTCGTCTTGCCCTCGATTCCGCTGTCGCCGATCGGCGGCGAAATCGCCGACGCCAACGATAAGGCCGCGATTGCGCGCAAGCTCAAGTTCGCCGAAATTTTCGTGCAGATGATCGCCGCGGCGGGCTTCTATTTCTCCTCACTCGAACTGCTCTATCTCGCGCTGTTCGGACTGGGCTGCATCGCGGCGCTGTTCGGGCCGATCAAATACGGCATCCTGCCCGACCACCTGAAGCGCGAGGAGCTGATCTCCGGCAATGCGCTGGTCGAGGGCGCGACCTTCGCGGCGATCATTTGCGGTCTGGTCGTCGGCGGCTACGCCGCGGCCGAAGGACGCGCGCCATGGACGGTCGTCGCGCAGCTCATGGTGGTCGCCGCCGCCTGCTACGCGACCTCGCGCTATATTCCGTCGACGGGCGTCGGCGCGCCGGGCCTCAAGGTCGATTTCAATCCCTGGCGGGCAACCCGCGAGATCCTGCGTGAGCTGCGGGCGGACGACCGCCAGTGGGTTGGCGCGATCGCCGTCAGTTGGTTCTGGATGGTCGGCGCGATCACCCTGTCCCTCGTGCCCGTCATCATCAAGTCCCGCATCGGCGGCGGCGTCGACGTCGAGACGGCGATCAATCTGTTCTTTGCCATCGGCATCGCGGCGGGCTCGCTGCTCGCCGCGGTTGTCGCCCATGGGCGTATCCAGCTCGCGCCGGCGCCGTTCCTTCTTCTCGTCATGGCCGCGCTCGCGATCGACCTCGGCCTGCACACCCGCGCGATGCCGCAGGCGGCCGGCGAAGTCGACCTCGTCGCCTTTTTCAGCACGCCCGACGGGCTGCGCATCGCCGCCGAGGTGCTCGCCTATTCCTGCGCCGCCGGGCTGTTCGTCGTGCCGATCTTCGCCGCCGTCCAGGTATGGTCGAGCGTCGACAGGCGCGCGCGGGTCATCGGCGCGGTCAATACGCTCAATTCCGTCTATATGGTCGTCGGCTCGCTCGCGACGACGCTGCTGCTCAAGTTCACCGGTCTCAGCGAGTCGATGGGGATGGTGTTGCTCGGCGTCGCCAATATCGTCGCCAGCCTCTACCTCTTCGCGCGCCTGCCGACCAAGGAGGACGTTGTCGCCACACCAACAGGCTAAGGCTTTTGCGTTTTGTCTGAACCGTCCCCGTCATTGCGAGGGGAGCGAAGCAATCCATTTGCGTCGACGATGCAAGCGGAGAAATGGATTGCTTCGCTCCCCGCAATGACGATCCAACGTATTGCGGACCGCTCTAACGCCCCTTAAGCCACAGCGGCGAGCGCCAGGGTGCGCGGGCTGCGGGCGGACTTCGGCAGGCTCACCATGACGAGCGTGCCTTCGCCCGGCTTCGAGGTGATGCGAAGCACGCCCCCGTGCAGTTCGACGAGCGAATTGGCGATCGCAAGGCCGAGACCCGAGCCCTTCATCCCGTTGGCCATCGTCGTGTCGGCCTGCTCGAACGGACGGCCGAGACGCGAGATGTCCTCGCTCGCGATGCCGGGGCCGGAATCTTCAACGTAGAAATAAATCTGATTGGTGAAGGCCTGCGCGCCGATCGTCACCGCTGCGTTCTCCGGCGAGAACTTCACCGCGTTACGCATCAGCGTCGTCAGGATGCGCTCGACCGCGGCCGGATCGGCGTCAAGCGTGTCGGCGGCGCTCACCTCGACAGCGATGGCGATGCCCTTGTCGCGCGCGGTCGGAGTGACGTCGAGCACCGCCTTCTGAACCGCCTTCTCGACTTTGAACACGGAGTGATTGAGGCGGATGCGTCCCGACTCGAGGCGCGACATGTCGAGAACGTCGGAGAACACGTTCAGCAGATATTGGCCGCTCGAGTGAATGTGCGCGCAATAGTCGCGATATTTATCCGAGCCGAGCGGGCCGAAGGTCTCGCCTTCCATCAATTGCGAGAAGCCGATGATCGCGTTGAGCGGCGTGCGCAACTCGTGGCTCATATTGGCGAGGAACTCGGCCTTCGCCCGGTTGGCCATCTCGGCCTCCGCCTTCTGCTCATGATAGCGCTCGGCAAGATCGGCGAGCTGCTGGGCCTGCGTTTCGAGCGATCGGCGCGACTGGCGGAGCTGCGCGACGGTGGCGAGCAGGAGCTGCTCGGACTTCATGAGCTGCTGCTCGTGCTCCTTGAGAGCGGTGATGTCGGTGCCGACCGAGACATAGCCGCCGTCGCGCGTGCGGCGTTCGTTGACCTGCAGCCAGCGCCCGTCGGCAAGACGCGCTTCATAGGCTTTCGCGCACTCGCCGGGCGCAGCCTGCTCGGCGTCGACCATCGTTTCGCGATCGACCAACGGCGCGACGCCGAGCGCGGCGAGTTCCGAATAAGCCACGCCAGGGCGAACCGCCTCGCTCGGCAGATTGTGCAGGCGCTGGTACTTCGAATTGCACAGCACGAGACGATTGGAGGAATCCCACAGCACGAACGCTTCGGAAATCGCCTCGATCGCCTCGCGCAAGCGCTGATCGGCGGTCGCCGACAGCTCGGCCTCGCACTTGCGGTCGGAGATGTCGACCGCGATGCCGACCAGCCGGCGCTCGCCGCTCACAGCGTCCACGACGAGTTCGGCGCGCTTGCGCAGCCACACCCATTCGCCGTCGCGATTGCGCATCCGCAATTCGAGATCGACCGAGGCGGACGCGGTCAGGGCGCGCTCGGCGAGCGCCGCGAGCGTTTCGTCCTCGGGATGAACAAGCGTCTGCAGTTCGTCGAGCGAGAGTGCGAGCGACGTCGGCGTGAGATCGAGCATCTCGAACATCGATTTCGACCAGACGAACTCGGCCTCGCGCGAGATCCCAGTTCCAAAGGCCGCAACGGCCGCAGTTGAGCGCGAGGTCGAAATGCGCCCGGGTCGTCGCTTCGGCCTGCTCGCGGGTGCGCGCCATGCGAAGCTGCAGCAGGTACCAGATCGTCGCGCCGACCATCGCGAGTGCAGTCGTCGTGAGCAGCAGCGTGGCGACGAGCGCGGTGCGGCGCCAAGGCGCCAGAGCTTCGTCGACTGGCGCGATGAAGGCGACCTGGCCCGAAGTCGAGGAGAGATTGCGCACGGTCGCAAGCGCGTCCTCTCCGTCGCGCGTCAGCACCCGCAGCGCGCCGGCTTTCTCCGCCAGGATCGTCAGCGGTTCGCCCGCGCCGAACAGCGCGCTCAGCGTCGCGCCGGCGTCGTCGCGCTGCGGCTCGCCGCCGATGACGAGGCCCCTCGCGTCGGCGAGCAGCGCCTGCCCCGGCCGCAACTCGGGAGACGCCGCCAGCACCGCGCGCAAGACGTCGAGCGGCGCGCGCCCGGGCGAAGCCGCGAGCGCCTGATCGAGGTTGCGTGCAAGTGTCGTCGCCGTGAGATCAAGCTCGCGCGCAGCGGCCGAAAGCGCGCGCTGGCGCTCGACATAGAGACTATCGGCGGTCAGCGCGATCAGCGCGATGAGGACCACTGCCGTCACGATAAGCGGAAGCATCGGGAGCCACAGTCTGAAGTCGCGCGCCGCGCGCGACATTGCGGCAAAGCCGCCCGTGCCGCCAGACGATGGTCGCGACTGTCCGATTGCCGCGCCCGCACGCGTCATCGTCTATCCCCCAATTCCAATCGATGTGAGATCGGGCGCATCCGCCGCAACGACCCGAATCATCATGATAAGAATCTTTGTGAGAATCTTTGTCCAGACCTTAAGGAATCGTTGACGCAAAAAATTTTTCCTACGGGCCGGAGCGGAAGCATTCCGATCACGCCCGGCCTTTCGCCGGGCGAGCGTCATTGCGAGCGGAGCGAAGCAATCCCGCGATCGAGGCGTTCGCCAGTAAGATTCGCGAGGGGCGTTCGGCGCATCAAGAGCTGAGCGATCGCTGGATCGCCTCCCTTCGCTCGCGATGACGACAAAGGGCCGCCGAGGCCTCCCTACGCCAGCGAACGCGTCACGATGTCGCGCACGTCGGTCGAGAGCGTCGGCTGGGCGACGATCCGGCGTAGCGCCTCCTCCGCCTTGGCCTGACGGATCGGTTCGAGCGAGCGCCAGGAGCGCAGCGCCGTAAGCAGACGCGCGGCGATTTGCGGATTGGTCGGATCGAGCGTGAGCACGACATCCGCGAGGAGTTCGAACCCGGCCCCGTCGGCGCGGTTGAACTGCGTCGCATTGGCGGTGAAGCCGCCGATCAAGGCGCGCACCCGGTTGGGATTCCCTAGCGAGAAGGCGTGGTGCGTCATCAGCGCGCGCACCCGGTCCAGCGTTTGCGCCTCGGGGATCTGCGCCTGCAAGGCGAACCACTTGTCGAGAATGAGCGGCTCGGCGGCGAAGCGGCGTCCGAACGCTTCGAACGCGCGTTCGCGCGCCGGGCCAGGGATCGTCGCAATGGAGGCCAGAGCGCCGAGGCGCGCGGCCATATTGTCGGCTGCGGCGAATTGGCGATGCGCCCGCTCGCCGCCTGCGATCGCGTCGCCGGCCACGAACATCGCCAGCGCGCCGTTGCGCAAAGCGCGCCGTCCGGCGCCCGCCGCATCCGGGCTGAACGGGCCTGCGTCCGCCATCGCATCATGAAGCGCGGTCAGGTTGGCGGCATGCGCGCGGCCGAGCGCGCCGCGCAAATTGTCGCGGGCGCGGAAGATCGCGTCCGGATCGACGTTGGCGGCCATCTCGCGGGCGATGTCCGCTTCGCTCGGCAGCGCGAGCGTGAAGGCCGCGAAAGCCGGATCGATGCGCCCGCTCAGCGCGTCGGCCACGACCGACCCATAGGCGTCGATAAACGCCGCATCGTCCGGGAGCGCGGTCTGCGAGCGGATCGCGGCGACGGAGCGCAGCAGCAGCCGCGTCGCGAGCGCCTGCAGCGCGTGCCAGCGATTGAAGCTGTCGCGGTCGTGCTTGAGCAGCGCGATGAGGTCGGCTTCGCCAAGGTCGTCGTCGACCCGCACCGGCGCGGAGAAGCCGCGCAGGAACGACAGCGCGGGCCGGCGCGTGACCCCGGTGAACTCCAACGTCCGGCGCGGGCCTTGCAGCGCGAACACGCCCGAGCGCAATTCGGCCTCGCTCGCGTCGGCGGAGCGAAGCGCAACCTCGCCGCCGTCAGGATCGATCAGCCCGAGCGCAATCGGCATCGTCATCGGCAGTTTCGTGGATTGGCCCGGCGTCGCCCCGAGCGACTGAGCGATCTCGACGCGGAAGACGTGGCGGGAAGCGTCATGCGCGGTGCGCACGGTCAGCAGCGGCGTGCCTGCCTGGGAGTACCAGAGCTTGAATTGCTCGAGATCGCGTCCGGACGTCTCGGCGAAGCAGGCGAGGAAATCCTCCACCGTCGCCGCCGTCCCGTCGCAGCGCGAGAAATAGAGGTCCATGCCCGCCCGGAAGGCTTCCGGGCCGATCAGCAGACGGAGCATGCGGATCACTTCCGCGCCCTTCTGATAGACCGTCGCCGTGTAGAAGTTGTTGATCTCGTGATAGACGGCCGGGCGCACCGGATGCGCCAGCGGGCCGGCGTCCTCCGGGAATTGCGCCGCCTTCAGGCCGCGCACGTCGGCGATGCGCTTGACCGGGGCCGAGCGCTGATCGGCGGAGAATTCCTGGTCGCGGAAGACGGTCAGCCCTTCCTTGAGGCAAAGCTGGAACCAGTCGCGGCAGGTGATACGATTGCCCGTCCAATTGTGGAAATATTCGTGGGCGATGACGCCCTCGATGCCGGCGTAGTCGTCGTCGGTCGCCGTCTCGGGCGAAGCCAGCACATATTTCTCGTTGAAGACGTTGAGGCCCTTGTTCTCCATCGCGCCCATGTTGAAGTCGGAGACGGCGACGATGTTGAAGCGCTCGAGGTCGTATTCGCGGCCGAAGGCGCGCTCGTCCCACGCCATGGAACGCTTGAGCGAGTCCATCGCATAGGCCGCGCGCTCTTCGCGCCCGCGCTCGACATAGACGCCGAGCGCGACACGGCGACCGGACATGGTGACGAACTCGTCGCCGATATGCGCGAGATCGCCGGCGACGAGGGCGAAGAGGTAGCTCGGCTTTTTGAACGGATCGTTCCAGACCGCCCAGTGGCGTCCCTCGCCGCTCTCGCCCGAGCTTTCGAGATTGCCGTTGGCGAGCAGCACCGGCGCTTCCGCTTTGTCCGCTTCCAGGCGCACGCGATAGGTCGCGAGCACGTCGGGCCGGTCGAGGAAATAGGTGATGCGGCGGAAGCCTTCCGCCTCGCATTGGGTGCAATAGGCGGAGCCGGAGCGATAGAGCCCCATCAGCTTCGTGTTGCCGGCGGGATCGAGCCGCGTCTCGATGCGCAGCGCGAAGGGGCGGCGCGGCGGGTCGGGCAGCGTGAAGGAGGAAGGCGTCGCCTCGAAGGCGGGCGGCGCAAGCGGCGCGTTGTCGAGGCTCGCGCCGACGAATTCGAGTTCGTCGCCGTCGAGCACGAGCGGAATGCCCGCCTGCCCCTGCGGGTTCGGGCGGATCTGCAGCACGGCGACGACGCGCGTTGCGTGCGGGTCGAGCGAAACATCGAGTTCGACCGAGTCGATCAGGAAATCGGGAGCGCGGTAGTCTTCCAGCCGCACGGGCTGTCCAGTCGCGGTGCGCATTGAGGCGGCCTTTCGATCGTTACGGCCAAGAGTTGGGGAGCGCCGACCCGGAACTCGCGGTACGTCCCTCTTTCAGGGCCGCGCTCATCCGGTCGCCGCGCGCGTCTCAGCCGAGGTAACCGTCAGTCCGTTCCGGCGCAAGGCCTTTTGCAGCGCGAGCGACGGCAGGCGCCCACTCGTGAAGAAGGCTGTCGCCATGGCTAACGTATCGCGAGGCGCGCCGTGCGGGCCGAGCAGCGCATCGACCCGCCGCGCGATCGCCGGCGCGGGATCGACGAAATCGACCGGCCATGGCGCGAGCCGGCGCAAACGCCCGATCAACAGGGGAAAATGCGTGCAGGCGAGCACCACCTGGTCAGTGCGCCGGCCGCCCCGCTCGACGAAGCACGGGGCGATTTCGTGGCTGACGTCCTGGTCCTCGACGGCCTCGCCGCGCAGAGCCCGCTCCGCCAGTTCCGCGAGGCGCGGCGCGCCGACGAGGGTGACGTCGCAGTCCGCGGCGAAATCGCGCACCAGCGTCCGAGTATAGTCGCGCGCGACGGTCCCGGGCGTGCCGAGAACGCTGACGAGGCGCGAGCGCGAGGCTTCCGCCGCCGGCTTGATCGCCGGCACCGTGCCGACGAACGGCAGTTGCGGAAAGGCGGCGCGCAGCGGCGGCAGCACGAGCGTCGAGGCGGTGTTGCAGGCGATCACCGCGAGATCGGGAACATGGCGCGCGATCAAGGACGCCATCAGCGCGCCGACGCGCTCGACCAGCGCCGCTTCGCTGAGCGCGCCATAGGGAAAGAAGGCGTCGTCGGCGGCGTAGATCAATTCGGCGTCGGGCCGCACGCGTTTGAGCGCGGCGAAGACAGTGAGCCCGCCGAGGCCCGAATCGAAGACGAGAACTTTTGGCGCGCGCGCCCCGACCTCCCCAGTCATGGCCGGCAGGCGACCTCGACGACGGCGACGCCCTTCTCGCGCGCGATGTCGCCCGCGCCGAGATCAGGCCCGTGCCCTGGCGCGCTGACGGACAGTCCAAGGAAGCGCGCAATCGCGTCGGACGCGATCGCCGGATGCGGCTGGGCGAGCGCGACGCCCGCCACCCGGCTCGGTTCGCTACGAATCGGCGCGACGAGGGCCGCTAGGCCGCCCTTGCGGTCGAAAAGCGGCGCGCCTGCCGCACTCTTCGCCAGCGCGGCGATCACCATGTCCGGGCCCGACAGGATCGCCGGAGTCGCCGCCAGGGTGGGCTTGGCCGCTCCTGCTTCCTCGGAGACGCTGAGCGCGACGAGGTCGCCCGAGGCGGCGCCGAGGCGCGGCGGCGCGCCGTTGGCGCTGAAATCGCCGCCGAGCAACGCGAGGCCGCTCGCCGCGTCGGAGCGCAAAATCCGGGCCGGCCTGCCGTCGACGGTCACCGTGGCGCAGTCGGCCGGCGCCGCCGCGGTCACGGCCTGGCCGGGGCCGACAATGAGGCCGGTCGCCAGCGTGGCGGGCACAGGCGGCGGCGCTGCTTCGGCCGGGCTCGGCGCAGGCTTCGGGGCGGCTTCGGATTGGCTCGGCGAGGTGGACGCGGCGGCCTCGTTCACCGGCGTCGGCTTGACGATGTCGCGCCACGTGAGGGCCGAGGCGGCGCGCGCCGCGGAGGTGTCGAGACTGCTCGGCGAAGACGAGAAGGGCTCAAAGGAATTGGCGATCGCCAGGGCGACCTTGTCGAGATCGTCCGCCTGGACCTTGGGATAAGAGAAGGTGAAGCCGCGCAGCGAGGGCCCGTCCGCCCAGTCGGGCGGCGATTTGGCGAAGCGGGTATAGAACTTCCGCGCGCCGTCTTCCCCAGCGACGACGAAGAAGTCGTCGGCCTTGATGGCTTTGTAGGTCACCTTGCGTCCGTTGCTCTCGGCGTTCAGCTTGGCGTAGAGCGCGGCGAGCGTCGGCGGGTCTCCGGCGCGCGCATGCATCGTCAGCGCCACCGAGCCGTCCGGCGCCTCGATCGTCGCTTCGCCGCCGACCATGGCGATTTTCGCAACGATTTTCAACGGCGCTCCGATGCGCACGCCCGAGCGCCGCTCGTCGACGATCTCAAAGTCGACCGCCGCCCGCGCTTTGCGCGCCGCCGCCTTCATGGCGGCCAATTGAGGCGCGGCGACGACGCCGTCGGTCGGAGCAGACTGGTTCGCCTGATAGGCGAGGATCGAATCGCGCGTCCGCTTGCCCCAGGCGCCGTCGACCACGCCGGTATAGAAGCCGAGCCAGCCGAGCGCGTCCTGCACCGCTTTGCGGTCAGCCTCCGGCATGGCGAGGAAGGCGGACTTCTGACCGTCCGCCCGCGCCTCGGCGCTCGGCGCCGGCGTCGGCGCAGCGTTTTCGGCGAGCGCCGCATATGGCGCGAGCAACAGCGCCAGGGCGCCGCCGAGCACGGCGCCTTTCCACAGCCGACAATTTCTACCCATGCCCCTGCTCCCCGGCCCTCGGCACATGCTAGCATCGCGCAGGCCGTAAGCACACCGTCGTCAGACGCACTTACTGTCTGGCGGCGAAGAACCAGGCCGGGGGCAACCGGCTACGAGAGGATATGAGGGTCGACACATGCTCCGAGCCATTCGCGCCTTGCTGGCGTTCGTGCTGTTGACCGCCGCCGGTCTCGCCCTCGCCGACGTTAAACCCTATGTGCGCGACGACCTCGCGAGCGACGTCGTGCGGCTCACCGAGACCCTCCACAAGGAGAGCGCGCAGATCGGCGCGAAGATCAAAGGCAAGAGCGTCGACCAATTGCGCACGGACGCGGCGGCCTCCGTCTTCTCCGGCAATTTCGATCAGGCCAGCGCGCTGCTCGGGGCCGCGATCACCTCGGCGCCGAAGGACGCCGCTGGCTGGCTCGCCCTCGCCGCGCTCGGCGCAAAGGCGGACGATGCGAAGGCGAACGGGCGCTACGATATGGTGCAGCGCGGCCAAACCGCCGCCTATGCCGCCTATCAGCGATCGAGCGGCGCCGCGCAGCAGGCTGATGCGCTCGCCCTGCTCGGCAATCTCTCCGCCCGGCAGGAAATGTGGCGTCCCGCGCTCGACGCTTATCGCGCGAGCCTCGATCGGCGCGACGACGAGGATACGCGCAAGGTCTACGAGGACATGCGCGAGAAGCACGGGTTCCGCATCGTCGACTACAAGGTCGACAACGAATCCGCGTCGCCGCGGGTCTGCTTCAACTTCTCCGAACAGCTCGCCCGCAAGACAGATTTCTCGCCCTATGTCGCGGTTGCCGGCGCCGCCAATGCGGCGATCTCGAGCGAAGATCAGCAGATCTGCGTCGAAGGCCTGAAGCACGGCGAACGCTATGCGATCGTCATCCGTGAGGGCCTGCCGTCTGCGGTCGGCGAGTCGCTCCTGAAGTCAGCGGATTATGCGGTCTATGTGCGCGACCGTTCGCCGCAAGCGCATTTCGCCGGCCGGGCCTATGTGCTGCCGCGCCAAGGCCAGCTCGGCGCGCCGCTGACCACCGTCAACACGTCGAAAGTCGGCATCGACGTCTACCGCATCGGCGACCGCAATCTTCTCGCCGAGACCGCGCGCGACGACTTCCTCAAGCCGGTTACGCCGTCGCGGGCGAGCGAAATCGAATCCCAGGACGGCGCGAAAGTCTGGAGCGGCGCGATGGACGTCGCCTCGGTCCTCAACAAGGACGTCGTCACCGATTTCCCGCTCAACGACGCTGTCGGCAAATTGCAGCCGGGCGTCTATCTGGTCACTGCGCGGCCGTGGAAGGGCTCCACGGCCCCGAGCCAAGACGACGATTCCGCTCTCGCGACGCAATGGATGGTCGTCTCCGATCTCGGGCTCTCGACCTTCTCGGGCGAGGACGGACTCCACGCCTCGGTGCGTTCGCTTGCGACCGGCGCGCCGCTTGCGGGCGTCGAGCTCAGGCTCGTTGCGCGCAACAACGAGGTGCTTGCCGTCAAGTCGACGGGCGCGGACGGGCGGGTCGATTTCGACCCGGGCCTGTCGCGCGGAACGGGGGGCTCGGCGCCCGGCCTGCTCGTCGCGACGCTCGCCGACGACTACGGCTTCCTGAACCTGCAGCAGAGCCCGTTCGACCTCACCGACCGCGGCGTCGGCGGGCGCGACGCGCCGGGGGCGCTCGACGCCTTCCTTTATACCGAGCGTGGCGTCTACCGCTCCGGCGAGACGGTGTTCGTCACCGCTTTGCTGCGCGACGCCAAGGGCGAGGCCAAGACCGGCCTGCCGCTGACCCTCGTGGTCAAGCGCCCTGACGGCGTCGAATACAAGCGCGCCAGCGCGCCCGACCAGGGCCTCGGCGGCCATACGCTGGCCGTTCCGCTGCTTTCTGGCTCCGCCGCCGGCACGTGGCAAATCGACGCCTACGCCGACCCGAAGGCGCCGAGCATCGGCCATGCCGAGTTCCTTCTCGAGGACTATGTGCCCGAGCGGCTCGACTTTGCGGTCAACCTCGCCAAAGCGGTCGCAACGCCGGGCGAGCCGATCGACTTCTCGCTCGACGCGCGCTTCCTATACGGAGCGCCGGCCGCAGGGCTCGACGTGACGGGCTCGGTGCGCCTCCAGGCGGTCGAGGGATCTGAGCTTGCGGGCTATCCCGGCTACGTCGGCGGCATGACCGACGACGAATTCACCACCGCCCAGAATCAGTTCGGCGACAAGGTCCAGACCGACGAAAAAGGCCACGCCGACATCTCCGCCGAACTGCCCGACGCAACGGCGGCCAAGCCGCTCGAAGCCAAGGTCATCGTCGACGTCGCCGAATCGGGCGGGCGCACCGTCGAGCGCACCGCGACCCTGCCCGTTCGCGCCAAAGGCGTGACGATCGGCGTCAAGAAGGATTTCGACGAAAGCCTCGGCGAAGGCGACACGGCGACCTTCGAGGCGATCGCCGTCGCGCCGGACGGCGGGCGCACCGCGCGCAAGGCCGTCGCCTGGTCGCTCTACCAAATCGTCAACGACTACCAGTGGTTCAATTCCGAGGGGCGCTGGAGCTACGAGCCCATCAAGTCCTCCAAGCGCGTCGCAGACGGGACGATCGACATCGACGCCGACGCGCCGGCAAAATTCGCTGCGCAGGTCGGCTGGGGCCGGCACCGGCTCGATCTGAAGAGCCCGAATGGCGAGGAGACCAGCATCACCTTCGACGTCGGTTGGGGCGGCACGGCGAGCGCCGACACGCCCGACAACGCCGTCGTGACGCTCGACAAGGCGAGCTACGCGGCTGGCGAAGAAGCCAAGCTGCGCATCGCCTCGCGCTATCGCGGCAAGGCGACGGTCGCGCTCGTCGGCGACAAGCTCGATCAGGTCATCGACGTCGACCTCGCCGAGGGCGACACCGTCGTTCCCTTCAAGGTTGGCGCGAACTGGGGCGCGGGCGCCTATGCGGTCGCGACGACCTATCGTCCGCTCGACGCCAAGGCCAAGCGCATGCCGGGCCGCGCGCTCGGCCTCGCCTGGTTCAGCATCGACGAGGCCGCACGAAAGCTCGACGTCGCCATAGAGGCGCCCGACAAAGCGCGGCCGCGCCAGGCGATGAACGTGCCGATCAAGATCGCCGGCCTCGCCGCGGGCGAAGAGGCGAATGTCACCGTCGCCGCCGTCGACGTCGGCATCCTCAATCTCACCGGCTACAAGACGCCCGATCCGAAGAGCTACTTCTTCGGCCAGCGCAAGCTGGCGGTCGACATCCGCGATCTCTACGGGATGCTGATCGACGGCATGGAGGGCGCGGCGGGTCCGATCCAGACCGGCGGCGACGGGAGCGGCGCCCTCGAAGGCAATCTGCCGACCCAGGCGCCGCTCGCGCTCTTCTCGGGCGTCGTCAAGGTCGGCGCCGACGGCCTCGCCAACGTCTCGTTCGACCTTCCCGCCTTCAACGGCTCGGTCAAAGTGATGGCGGTCGCCTGGTCGAAGACCAAGGTCGGCTCGGCCGAGACGACGGTGATCGTGCGCGATCCCGTCGTCGTGACGGCGTCGCTGCCGCGCTTCCTCGATCTCGGCGACCGCACTCAAATGCATGTCGACATCGACAACGTCGAGGGCGAGGCGGGCGACTACCGGCTCGATCTCGACATTCACGGCCCGCTCACGGCGGAGGCCGCCGCGCTGAGCCGCACGATGACGCTCGCGCCTCATCAGCGCGTCTCGGTCGACATGCCGATCGCCGCCGCTGGCGTCGGAACGGCGACGCTCGATCTGAAGATCACCGGGCCCGGCCTTTCCGCCACCCAGCGTCTGCCGCTCGGCGTCGAGGCGGGCGCACCGGACGTCTACCGCCGCATCGTCCGTCCGCTCGCGCCGGGAGCGAGCGAGACGATCTCGGACGATTTGATCGCCGAATTCGTGCCCGGCACCGGCTCGGTTTCGGTCGCCGCTTCACCGTTCGGCGCGCTCGACGCGGCGGCGGTCCTCCAGGCGCTCGACCGCTACCCCTACGGCTGCTCGGAACAGACGGTGAGCCGCGCCCTGCCGCTGCTCTACGCCAACCGGCTCGCCAGCCTCGAACACCTCGCCGTCGACCCGGACCTCGACGGGCGCATCCGGCAGGCGATCGATAAGGAGATGTCGCGCCAGAGCGCCAACGGCGCGTTCGGCCTCTGGGCGGCCGACGCCGACAGCGACGACCTCTGGCTCGACGCCTATGTAATGGACTTCCTGACGCGGGCGCGCGAGCGCGGCTTCGCCGTGCCGCAGCTCGGCTTCGATTCCGCGCTCGACCATTTGCGCAACGAAGTGGTGAATGCGAGCGATCCTGGCGAAGGCTCGGGCCAGCCGCTCGCCTATGCGCTCTATGTGCTGGCGCGCAACGGTCGACCGATCATCGGCGACCTGCGCTACCTCGCCGACGAAAAGCTCGCCGTCTTCCGGACGCCGATGGCGCAGGGCCAGATGGCCGCCGCCCTCGCCATGCTGGGCGACCGCACGCGCGCCGCCAAAGTATTCGCCGCGGCGCTCGACGCGCTCGACAGCGAGCGCGACGACGGCTTCTCGCGGGCGGACTACGGCTCGACCCTGCGCGACGGCGCGGCGCTGACCGCGCTCATCGCCGAAGCCAATCTTTCGCCTGGAGAGATTGCGGGCGACCCGATCGGCCGCGCCGCCGCGGCGGTCGAACGCGCGCGCAACGCCAGCGCCTACACCAGCACGCAGGAGAACAATTGGATCGCGCTGGCGGCTGAGGCGCTCGCCGAGCACGGAACCTTGAGCGAGTTCGCGGTCGACGGCGCCCCCGTCAAGGGCTCGGTCTATCGCAAGTGGAACGGCTATGCGCTGGGCCAGAAGCTCGCCGTCGTCGCCAACGTCGGCAAGACGACCGCGCAGATCGTCACGACGGTGTCCGGCGTGCCGGTCGCCCCCGACCCGGCCGCAGACCACGGATACGGCCTCGAACGCACCTTCTATAAGCTCGACGGGACCAAGATCGACTTGAAGAGCATCAAGCAGAACGAACGGGTCGTCGTCGTGCTGAAGGTGACCGAGAGCGAGGCGCGCTACGCCAAGCTGCTCGTGGTGGACCGCCTGCCCGCCGGGTTGGAGATCGACAATCCGACCTTGTTCGACAGTGGCTCCGTCGACGCTTTCTCCTGGCTCAAGAAGGATATCGATCCGGTCCACGTCGAATATCGCGACGACCGCTTCGTCGCCGCATTCGACCGCGAGCCGGGCCAGTCGGCCTTCTTCAGCATCGCCTATGTCGTGCGCGCCGTCGCGCCGGGCCTCTATGTCTACCCGCCGGCGACGGCGGAGGACATGTACCGCGCCGACCGCTTCGGCCGCACCGCGTTCAGCGAGATCGAGGTGACGGGCAAGTGAGACCTTGGAGGGCCCTCATCCTGCGCTTTCCGCCCCCTCTCCCGCTCGCGGGAGAGGGCCGGGGTGAGGGCATGCGGCGACACCCCATCGAGCGCCGCATCTTCGCGACGATCGGCACGCTCGTGTTCGTGCTGTCGCTCGCGCTGCCAGGAGCGTGGAACGCCTATATCGAACGCCTGGGTCCGCTCGATCTCGCCTCATCGCGCATCGGGTCGACGATCGTTGTCGACCGCGAGGGGCGTCTCCTGCGCGCCTTCACGCTGCCGGATGGTCGCTGGCGCCTGCCGGTGACAAGCGGCGAGGTCGATCCGCGCTATCTCGCCATGCTGCTCGCTTACGAAGACGGCCGGTTTGCTTCGCACGACGGCGTCGATTGGCGCGCGTTGATGCGCGCCGCGGTTCAGTTCGCGGCGCGCGGCCATGTCGTCTCCGGTGGCTCGACGCTGACGATGCAGCTCGCCCGCCTGATCGAGCCGCGCGAGGAGCGCAGCCTCGCCGCCAAGCTCAGGCAGATCGCGCGCGCCTGGCAGATCGAGCGGCGGGTCGGCAAATCGGGCGTGCTCGACCGCTATCTCGCTTTGGCGCCGTTCGGCGGCAATCTCGAAGGCGTGCGCGCGGCTTCGCTCGCCTATTTCGGCAAGGAGCCCCGCAGGCTGACCATCGGCGAGGCGGCGCTGCTCGTCGCCTTGCCGCAGTCCCCGGAATTTCGACGGCCCGAGCGGTTTCCCGAGGCGGCTCGCATCGCTCGCGCCCGCGTTCTGGCGCGCGCCGTTGCCCGCGGCGTCATTTCGAGCGAGGAGGAAAACGCCGCCGAGCGGGAGCCGATTCCGCAGGAGCGCAGGCCGTTCCCGACGCTCGCCGCGCACGCCGCCGAGGAGGCCGTCGCCGCCGACCCAGCCGCCCATGTGCTGAAGCTCTCGATCGACGCGCGGCTGCAAGCCAAGCTCGAGACGCTGGCGCGCGACGCCGTGGCGCGGCTCGGGCCGAAACTCTCGGCAGCGATCGTCGTCATCGACAACGCGAGCGGCGAGGTCAGGGCGCGCGTCGGCGCGGCGGACTATTTTGACGCCAGCCGCGACGGCTCGGTCGACATGTCGCGCGCGTTGCGCTCGCCGGGATCCGCGCTCAAACCCTTCATCTACGCGCTCGCCTTCGAAGAGGGGCTCGCCCATCCGGAAACGGTTTTGTTCGACCGGCCGGCGCGCTACGGCGCCTATGCGCCAGAAAATTTCGATCTCGGCTATCAAGGCGCCGTGACAGCGCGCAAAGCCTTGCAGATGTCGCTCAATCTGCCGGCGGTCGAACTGCTCGCGGACGTAGGGCCGGCGAACTTCCTCGCCAGGTTGCACAGCGCGGGCGCCCAAATCGTGCTGCCCAAGGACGCGCCGATCGGCCTCGCGATCGGCCTCGGCGGCCTCGGCGTCTCGCTGATCGACATCGCGCGGCTCTATGCGGGGCTTGCGCGCGGCGGCGAGGCCCCGGCGCTGGTCGAGCGGCTCGACGGCGCGCCGCCGATCGTTGGGCCGGCGCGCGTCACCGATCCCGTCGCCGCCTATTACGTCGAGGACATCTTGCGCGGCGCGCCGCCGCCCTCGGATGCGCTGAGCGGGCGCCTCGCCTTCAAGACCGGCACGTCTTACGGGTTCCGCGACGCGCTGGCGATCGGCTACGACCGCGCGACGACCATCGGCGTCTGGGTCGGGCGGCCGGACAACGGGCCGACGCCGGGCCTCATCGGCCGCCAGGCGGCTGCGCCCATACTGTTCGACGCCTTCGCGCGGCTCGGCCGCGACATCGAACTGATCCGCCCGCCCAAGGGCTTGCTGCGCGTCACAACCAGCGGCGACCTGCCGCCGCCGTTGCGCCATTTGCGCAAGGACGCGCCCAAGACGATGGCGGCGACCGCCGCGCCGCCGCTGAAGATCGCCTTTCCACCCGACGGCGCGCGCATCGACCTCGGGCTGAAGGAGGGCGCGCACGACGAGACGCTGGCGCTGAAGGCGCTCGGCGGCGCGCTGCCGCTCACTTGGTTCGTCAACGGCGCGCCAATCGGCGAGCCGGACCTGCGCCGCCAGTCGGCGTGGCGCCCCGATGGCGCCGGCTTCGCGCGCGTCTCGGTAATCGACGCCAGAGGCGCTTCGGATTCGATCGTGGTGCGGCTGGAGTGAGGCGGGCCGACGGTCAGGCCGCGGCGACGCGCATGCGGTTTTTCTCGGCGATCATCTTGCGCGCGTCGGCCTCCGGCACGGCGGGGCTGTAGTAGAAGCCCTGCACTTCGGAGATCGTGCCGACGCGCTCGATGAACCGCAGTTGCAGGTCGGTCTCGACGCCCTCGACCAGAATACTCATGCCGAGCCGCGCGCACATCTGCGCGACGCTCTCGACGAGGATCGAGGCGCGCTCCTGCAGACCGAGGCCGATGGTGAAGGAGCGGTCGATCTTGATGCGGTCGAGCGGAAAGGCGAGCACGTAGCTCAAGCTCGAATAGCCGGTTCCGAAATCGTCGAGCGAAATGCGCACGCCGAGCTTGCGCAACGCATCGAGGGTCGCGCGCGTCGAGCCGCGATCGTCGAGCAGGGTCGATTCGGTAATCTCGAGGTCGAGCCGCTCCGGCGGCAAACCGGCCGCCGCCAGCGCTTCGCGCACCGTCTGCTCGACGCGCCCGTTGCGGAATTGGATCGGCGACAGATTGACCGAGACGCTGACGTCGCTCGGCCACGACGCACAGGCCTTGCAGGCGCGGCGCAGCACGCTGGCGCCGAGGTCCTCCATCAGGCCGAGCTCTTCGACGATCGGAATGAATTCGCCCGGCGAGACCCGCCCGCGCACCGGGTGGTTCCAGCGCGCCAGCGCCTCGAAGCCCGAGATCCGGCCGCTCGCGACATTGACGATGGGTTGATAGTACACCTCGATTGCGTCGTTCGCGACCGCGGCGCGCAGATCGAGTTCGATCAGCCGGCGGATTTGAATCTTGGCGTCCATCGACTTTTCGAAGGGGCGCCAATGGCCGCGACCCTCGCCCTTGGCCGCGTAAAGCGCCATGTCCGAGTTGGAGAGGATCGCCTCCGGCGTCAAGCCGTCGCTCGGCGCGCTGGCGCTGCCGATGCTCGCGCCGACGATCACCTCATAGCCGTCGATGAAGACGGGCCGGCGAACCTCGCGCAAAATCTTATCGGCGAGATCGGCCGTTTGCGCGGGGTCCTCGACGCCCCGTTGCAGGATGGCGAATTCGTCGCCGCCCCATCGCGCGACGAGGTCGGTCGGCTTGACGATCGCCTGAAGGCGCTTGGAAATCGCCGCGAGGAGCTTGTCGCCGCGCGCATGGCCGAGGCTGTCGTTGACCTGCTTGAAGTCGTCGAGATCGAGGAAGAGCACGTTGACCGAGGCCGCCCCGTCGGCGCGCCCGCGCAGCGCCGCCGACAATTGCTCCTCGAAGCAGCGGCGGTTGGCAAGATCAGTGACTGAGTCGACACGCGCCATGCGGTCGATGGCGAGCGCCGCATTGCGGCGCTCCGTGACGTCCTGGACCACGACGACGACGCCGTCCTCCATCATCCGGTGAACGGTGATCTCGATCGCGCGGTTGTCCAGGGTCTCGAACGGGATCATGAAATCGCGTGCGTCGCGGTTGCTGGACAGCCCGTCCCAAATGCGGTCGACCTCGCTGCGCGCGACGACCCGGCTTCTGACGAGCTTGCAAAGGACCGCCCGCAAATCCACACCGATTCCCAAATCCTCGGCGCGAAGCTGGAAAATGCGACGGATCTGGCTGTTGGCGAGGATCAGACGGTCTTTGGCGTCGACCATGACGAGGCCGTGCGACATGTTGTTGAGCGCCGTGTCGAGTCGCTTTGCGAGAGTCGCCGCTTCCACGCGAGCGAAGACCTCGGCGGCGAAGTTCGCGCGCAGCCGGTCCGACGACGCTTTGACGTAGATCCACAAGGGAAGGACTTCGAAAAGGATCGTCGCGGGGTACCACCCCCCGGCGAGCAGCAAGCCGAGCGAGACCGGAACGAAAACGATGAGAAGCTGAAGATCGTTGCCGCGGCGAATGGCGAAGCTGCGGGTCCACATGCCGAGCGCGTAGCACATCGCCATTGTGACCGCGAACAGCCGCGTGAAACCGTCGTCGGTCACCACGAGGGCGGCGAACGCCCACACCCCGAGGGCCAGGAGGTAGGCGATGACACCAAGGAGGTAAGCGAACTCGCGGCGCCGTGCGGCTTGCAAGCTGCCGCTTGGACGGTGTCGGGCATGGTCCACCATCAACGCCACACGGCCAGCGCCGATCACGACCATTCCGGCGACGCAGGCCCACAGCCAGCCGTTATTTGTTGCTAAAGCGGCGACGACCTGCGCTGCGACGATCACCAGACTGGCGAAGACGAGCGCCGGCACGTCGACCAGATGCGTGTCGACGAAGCCGATATACATATCATCCGGGATATTCACCCCGGCTTGCGGTTCGGCGGACGCCGGTCGAGATGCCATAGGATTGGAGGCCGGTTCATTAATCCTAGACGCACTATCCATCGCTCGAATTAATAAGTTCTTTAATTCATTCTCGCATTATTCGCACGCTCGGTGTGAATAGGAATTGTGAGATGGATCGCGTACCGCAGATTAGCGATGAGGAGCCGCGCGGCTTAAGCGTCGTCGACAGCGAGCGTGAAGTCTATGTAGGACGCTCTCCAAGCGCGCCGAGCAGTCCTTTTGTCTTTGGAGTGTTCTCCGAGTCGGAATTCAGCTTGGCGCGTTCATCGATGATCGATGTCGACGCAGAATTCGACTACGACGACTGGATCGAGTTCCGAATGGGGGCGGAGGTCGGCCTGTCCTGGGCCGGCGTGGACTCGGTGCGCGTGCCGGTCTCGGCGTCGTCGTTCCTTCGCTGGTGCCAGCTCAGAGGACAGACGCCGAGCGAGGCCTCGCTCGACGTCTTCGCAGCGATCGCCTGGACGCTGGAAAACAAGCGCGAAGTCGCGGTTTTCGCGTGTGTCGGCGAGGAGGATTTCTCACGTTCCCGAGATGCGATCTCGGCGTTCGCCGAAGCTGGCGACTTCGCGCGATGGAGCAAATTGCGCGACGAAGCGCGCCTGCGCGCCCAACGGGAAGGCAAACGCGTCGAGGAGATGCCCATTCTCGTCGCCGATTTCGAAGCGTGGCGCGCTTGCCTGGGAGAATGGAGCGGGGAGCGCGCGCTCGACGCCTATGCGCATTTGCGGCTCGAGCAACTCACCACGGCTGGCGACGACGGGGTGCATTAGGGTAAACATAATTAACTAAGATTTCATAAACATTGAACGAAATGCTTTACACCCGTTAACCCTCCGCTAACCTTACCGCATCGTTAAGGATGAGCGGAGGGTAAAGATGGGTGCGGCGATTGCGGAGTCAGGCTCCCACTTTTCTGATAAAATTCTTCAATTCCTGGAGCGCGTTCAGCATCGCGTCGCCACGACCCCGGACGAAAAAGAGGCCGCCTACCGGTTGCGCTACGACGCGTACATCCGCAACGAGCTGATTGATCCGCGCGAAGACGGGCTTCTGCACGACAGCTATGACGACGCTCCCAACTCCTGGATCGTTTCCACACATATCGACGGCGAGATGGTCGCAACCGTGCGGGTCAGCGTCGCCGTCGGCGCGGACGGCGCCCTGCCGTCGCAGGGCGTTTTCTCCGACGTCATCTCGCCTCGCCTTCGCGCGGGCCACAAGGTCGCGGACTTCACTCGAGCGGCCGCCCGCCTCGAGGCGTCGAAGCGGTTTCCGGAATTGCCTTATCTCGCCTTGCGTCCCGGCTTTATGGCGCTCGCCCACTTCGACGCCGATTTCGCGATCGCGACGCCTCGGGCGGACCACGCAGCCTTCTATCGGCGCGTGTTTCGATTCACGCCGTGGAGCGAGGAACGCGCCTATCCAAACGTCGCCCCCAAGATCATGTGCCTGGGAATGGAATATCACGCCGTCCGCGATGGCGTCGAAGCGCGCTACCCCTTCTTCCGCTCGACCCAGGACGAACGCGAAGCGCTGTTCGGCCGGCATGCGGCGACGGAGCTGGCTCAACGCGCGACGATAGGACGGCGGCCCAATCTAGAGGTTCGCGCGAGCGCGTAAACGCTGGCTAGTGCGCGGATGCGAGCGCGGAGGGATCACTGACCAGCATAAACAGTCGGAACCGGGCGTCTTCACTAAGGATTGATCGCGCCCGCGGGGTAATATCTCCAAAACTCTTCTTCTTTATGCCAGAGAGGTCGATGGCTCACCGTCGACCTCTCCACGCGTGCGAGGCGACGAATTGAGCGGGAGTGGCGACGCAGAGGGTGAGCTTCACAATGGGAGTGCGTGGATACGTCGGGATCGTTGCGGTCCTGCTGGCGGGGGCGGCTGCTGCGGCGAGCTACGCCCCGGACAGGGTCGATAGGCTATTCCCCCCGGCTTCCGGTCTCGCACATCGCCTCCATGACGCGGCTTTCGGCAAAAAGGCGCAGCCCGCTCCGGTCCCCGCCCCCCAGGCCAACTCCGGTCCCCCTGCGGCGCTCGTTTCGGTGGTCGTCGCCAAACGACAGGATTATCCCGTCACGATCGAAAGCCTCGGCCAGGCGCAAGCTTTCAACACCGTCACGGTGCGGACCCGCGTCGATGGTGAAGTGCAAAAAATCGCCTTCGATGAAGGCCAAATTGTGAAGGCCGGCGACCTCATCGCTCAGATCGACCCGCGGCCATTCCAGGCGACGCTCGATCAGGCCAAGGCGAAGCAGGCGCAGGACCAGGCGACCCTCGCCAACGCCAAGCTCGATCTGCAGCGCTATTCCACCCTCGCCAAGCAGAACTTCGCCACCCAGCAACAACTCGACACGCAGAGCGCGCTGGTGTCGCAGTTGATCGCCCAGACGGCCGCCGACGCGGCGGCGATCAACTCCGCTCAGGTGCAGCTCGACTACACCAGGATTACGGCGCCGCTCACCGGCCGAACGGGCTTCCGCCTCGTCGACCAGGGCAACATCGTCAACGCCTCCCAGCAGACCGGTATCGTCACGATCGCGCAATTGCAGCCGATCGCAGTCATCTTTACGGCGCCGCAGGACGATCTCCCGCGCATCAACGCCGCGATGGCGCACGGCGAGCCCAAAGTGGAGGTCAGAACCTCGGACGGCGCGAAGCTGCTCGCCACTGGCAAGCTGATCGTGGTCGACAACCAGGTCGACCTCGCCAGTGGCTCGATCCGGCTGAAGGCGGAGTTTGAAAACACCGACAATGCGCTCTGGCCTGGGCTCGCCGTCTCGACCAGCCTCACTGTCGACGTCGACAAGAACGCGCTCGTTGTGCCGACGGTCGCCATCCAGCACGGACCGCAAGGCCTGTTCGTCTATGCCGTCGACGACCAGAACCGCGCGGCGATGCGGCCGGTCACGATCGCGCACCAGGACGTCAATCAGTCGGTGATCGCAAAGGGCGCGAAAGAGGGCGACCGCCTCGTCACGACTGGCGCCTATGTGCTTCAGCCGGGTGACCGCGTCTCGATCGACGCGAACGCCAGCTCCGGGAGCTGAGCCGATGAACGGCGGCATCTCCACTCCGTTCATCAAATTTCCCGTCGCCACCACGCTGATCATGGTGGCGATTTTGCTGGCCGGCGCGGTCGCCTACCCGCTGCTGCCGGTCGCTCCGCTGCCGCAGATCGACTTTCCCACGATCACGGTCAGCGCCCAGCTCCCTGGCGCCTCGCCCGACACAATGGCTTCGTCCGTCGCCCAGCCGCTGGAGCGCCAGTTCGCGCAAATTCCCGGCGTCTCGCAGATGACCTCGTCGAGTTCGCTCGGCGCCACCGCGATCAGCGTGCAGTTCGACCTCGACCGCAACATCGACGCTGCGGCCAACGACATTCAGGGCGCGATCAACGCGGCTGCAGGGCAGTTGCCAAAAAATCTGCCGAGCCCGCCGACCTATCGCAAGGTCAATCCGTCCGATGCGCCGATCCTCATCCTGTCGGTCCAGTCCGACGTCGAGCCGATCATCGACGTCGACGACGTCGCGGAAAATATCCTCGCTCAGCAGATCAGCCAGATTTCCGGCGTGTCGCTGGTGCGGGTCGGCGGTCAGGTGACGCCCGCGATCCGCATCCAGATCGATCCAGCCAAGCTGGTCGAGAAGAATCTGCAACTCGAGGACGTGCGCGCGCAAATCAGCATCGCGACCACCGACAGTCCGAAGGGGTCGGTGCAAGGCGAGAAGCAAGCTTACACGATCTTCGACAACGATCAGCTCACGAAAGCCGACGAGTGGAACAACGTCATCGTCGCCTATCGGAACGGCGCACCAGTCCGTGTGCGCGACATCGGCAAAGCGGTGGCCGGGCCGACCGACACCACACAGGCGGCATGGGGTAACGGTAAACGCGACGTCTTCCTGGTCGTCTTCAAGCAGCCGGGCGTCAACGTCATCAAGACGGTCGAGAAGATCAAGCAGACGATGGTGCATCTGGCGGCGGCGATCCCCTCCAACATCCACGTCAACGTCCTCTCGGATCGCACGACGACCATCCGCGCGGCGGTCAACGACGTTCAGTTCACCCTGATCCTGACCATCGCACTGGTCGTGATGGTGATCTTTGTCTTCCTGCGCAACGCCTGGGCAACTTTCATCCCGAGCGTGACCGTGCCGCTTGCGCTACTGGGCGCCTGCGCCCTGATGTGGGGGGCGAGCTACAGCCTCGACAATCTTTCGCTGATGGCGCTGACGATCGCCGTCGGCTTCGTCGTCGATGACGCGATCGTCATGCTCGAGAACATCACGCGTCACATCGAGGAGGGCATGAAGCCCTACCAGGCCGCCCTGAAGGGGGCCGGCGAGATCGGCTTCACCATCATTTCGATCTCGCTTTCGCTGATCGCGGTGCTAATTCCGCTGCTGCTGATGAGCGGCATCATCGGCCGCCTGTTCCGCGAATTCGCCGTCACTTTGGCGATGACCATCATCGTTTCGGCTTTCGTGTCGCTTACATTGACGCCGATGATGGCGTCGCGTTTCCTCAAGGAGCATGGCCAGCAGAAGCATGGCCGCCTCTACATGCTCAGCGAGCGCGGTTTTGACGCGATGGCGAACGGCTATGAGCGCGGGCTTGATTTCGTTCTGCGCCACCGTTTCGCGACGTTGCTGGTGTTCATCGGCACCCTCTGCCTGACCGGTTATCTCTTCGTCATCATTCCCAAGGGCTTCTTCCCGCAACAGGACACCGGCATCATGTACGGCACGTCCGAGGCGGCGCAGGACATTTCCTTCGCCGAGATGGTGAAGAAGCAGGAGGCGCTCGGCGCGATCGTCCAGGCCGATCCCGATGTCGCCACCGTGGCAATGGGGCTAGGCGCAGGCGTCGGCAGCGCCTCCCAGAACAGCGGCCGCATGTTCATCACGCTGAAGCCGCGTGAAGAGCGCAAAGCCGACGTGTTCCAGATCATCGCCCGCCTGCGTCCCAAGCTCGCCAAGGTCCCGGGCGCGCGGCTCTACCTTCAGGCCTCGCAGGACGTGACGGTCGGCGCGCGCGCAGCGCGCACGCAGTTCCAGTACACGATCCAGGACGCCAATCTGGACGAGCTCAATTCTTGGGCGCCAAGGATTCTCAACAAGCTCAAGAGTCTGCCGCAATTGCGCGACGTCGCGACCGACCAGCAGGTCGCAGGGACGACGCTCACCCTCAAGATCGACCGCGACATGGCCTCGCGCTTCGGCATCCAGCCGCAGCTCATCGACGACACGCTGTACGACGCTTTCGGCCAGCGCCAGGTCGCGCAGTATTTCACACAGATCAACACCTACGACGTCATCGAGGAAATCCTGCCCTCGCTGCAGGCCGATCCGGCGAGCCTCGGTAAGATCTACATCCGCGCGCCCTCGACAGGGCAGATGGTGCCGCTGAGCGCATTCGCGAAGTGGACCACCAATCCGGTCACCCCGCTTTCGATCAGCCACCAGGGTCAGTTCCCGGCGATCACCATCAGCTTCAATCTGGCGACGGGCATCGCTCTCGGTCAGGCGACGACGGCGATCCAGCAGGCGGAGCGGGAACTTCGCATGCCGGCGTCGGTGACGACCACTTTCCAAGGCAACGCCCAGGCGTTCCAGGATTCGTTGTCGACCGTGCCGCTTCTGATTCTGGCGGCGCTGGTTACCGTCTATCTGATCCTCGGCGTGCTCTACGAGAGCTTCATCCACCCGCTGACCATTCTCTCGACGCTCCCCTCGGCCGGCATTGGCGCACTCGGGACACTGATGCTGTTCGGCTACGAATTCAGCCTGATCGCCCTGATCGGCCTTATCCTGCTGATCGGCATCGTCAAGAAGAACGGCATCATGATGGTCGACTTCGCCATCGCCGCCGAGCGCGACGAGCATCTGACGACCGAGCAATCGATCCGCAAGGCGGCGCTGATGCGCTTCCGCCCGATCATGATGACCACCATGGCGGCGATGCTCGGCGGCGTGCCCCTGATGCTCGGCCAGGGGACCGGCGCGGAGCTGCGCCAGCCGCTCGGCTATACGATGGTCGGCGGTCTGATCGTCAGCCAGGCGCTGACCCTGTTCACGACGCCGGTCATCTATCTTTACCTCGACCGCCTCTCGCAGTGGCTCTCCGGCGCCAGAAAGCCGGCGCGCGCTCACGCTCGCCAGCAGATGCACGGCGACGTTCCAGAACTCCAGGACGCCCAGCCGCACGCCGCCGAGTAGCAAGCTCAGGGCCATGCGGAAAAGGACGTCGCCTCGGGCGGCGGCGCGACGCGCGCCGCCTTGCGATAGGCGCCGGGCGATATTCCAGAGCGACGGCTGAAGAAACGGCTGAAGTAGGCCGGGTCGCGAAACCCCAGGCTGTAGGCGATCTGCTCGATCGTCTGCGCAGTTTCGCGCAGGCGCATGCGCGCCTCGACGTGCAGCCGCTCGTGAACCAACTGTTGCGGCGCGCGAGCGAGCGCTTTCATGCACGCCTCGTGCAGATGCGCGCGCGTGACGCCGAGCATATCGGCGAAATCGTCGACGCCGAGATGGTCGCGATAGTGCAGTTCGACGAGTTGGCGGAACCGCTGCGCCGTCGGCGCGCCGGCGCCGAGCGCGTCGGATGCGCGCGCAATGTCGCAGGCGCGCCAGAGATGCATCAAGACGAGGCCGAGATAGAGTCCGGTCATCGCCGGCGCGCCGGGCCCGGGATCGCTCGATTCGCGGGCGAGCGCGGCGAAAAGCGCGTCAACTTCAGCGAGACGCTCAGCCACGCGCGCGGCGGGCGCCAGAAGCGTCCGATCGAGCAGCGGGCGCAATTGCGTCGCCAGCGCATTGTCGCCAATCGTGCGCCACACCATGTCCTCAGTCGCGACGAAAGAAGCGCCCTCGCCGCCCGCCTCGAGTCGAAAGGCGCCGCCGGCGGCGAAGGGCAGCCAGAGCACTTGCGGCGGCGCCACGTCGAGCCGCGGTCCAGCGGGACCCACGTAAGCCGCCCGCCCACGCTTGACGAAGAAGGCGCGAAAGCAGCGCGCCCCATCGAGGGTCGTGGTCGACCAAGTGCGGTCGGCCAGCGCGGCCTCGATGCTGGTCGCCACCAGGGCGGCGCGGTGCGGGTTCGCCTCGACCCGCGGCGCCTTCGGCTGCTGCCTGTTCATGCTTCCCTAGGGCTCCTCCCCTTGCCGAAAAAAGTACAAGACAAATCGACAATCGTCCATTGAAGGGACGGAAGCGACGGCGCTTATTAGGCACGCGCCACTGCGCAAATACCGAGGCGCCGAGCCGGCGCACGCAACCGGCTGCACGATAGGGAGGCGTTTTTGACCGACGTTGCGCTTCTCGTGCGCGATCGGGACGTGCCCGCCTCCACCGGCCTCGTTTTCGAACGCCGCAACCCGATCACCGGCGACGTGGCCGCGCGCGCCGCCGCCGCGAGCGTCGAGGACGCCAACGCCGCCGCAGCGGCGGCCGCCGCCGCCTTCCCCGCGTGGTCGAGCCTCGGCCCCGGCGAGCGCCGCGCGCGCCTCTCGGCCGCAGCGGATGAGCTCGAGCGGCGCGGCGGCGACTTCATCGTCGCGATGGCCGAGGAGACGGGCGCGACCGAGGCCTGGAGCCGCTTCAACGTTTCGCTCGCGGCGGCGATGCTGCGCGAAGCGGCCGCGCTGACGACCCAGATCGCCGGCCAGATCATCCCCTCCGACAAGCCCGGCATGACGGCGATGGCGCTGCGCCAGCCGGTCGGCGTGGTGCTCGGCCTCGCGCCGTGGAACGCCCCGGTCATTCTCGGCGTGCGCGCCCTCGCGGCGCCGCTCGCCTGCGGCAACACCGTGGTTCTCAAAGGCTCGGAAATCTGTCCACGCACCCACCGGCTGATCGGCGAGGTGTTCCGCGACGCCGCGCTGGGCGAAGGCGTCGTCAATGTCGTGAGCAACGCCCCTGCCGACGCTTCGCGCGTCGTCGAGGCGCTCATCGCCCATCCGACCGTGCGGCGCGTCAACTTCACCGGCTCGACCCGCGCCGGGCGGCAGGTCGCCGAACTGGCGGCGCGCCATCTCAAGCCTGCTTTGCTCGAGCTCGGCGGCAAGGCGCCGTTGCTCGTGCTCGACGACGCCGACATCGACGAGGCTGTCGCGGCGGCCGCCTTCGGCGCCTTCATGAATCAAGGCCAGATCTGCATGTCGACCGAGCGCCTGATCGTCGACGAGCGGGTCGCGGACGAATTCGCGGCTAAATTGTCAGCCAAAGCGGCGACGCTGATCGCCGGCGATCCTCGCAAGGCGAAGACGCCGCTCGGCGCGGTGATCGGCTTCGAGGCGGTCGAGCGCATCGGCGCGCTGGTGCGAGACGCCGTCTCCAAGGGCGCGCGCGCTATCGCTGGCGGCGGCGGCGCCAGTGGCGTGCTGATGGACGCCGTGGTGCTTGATCATGTGACGCCGGCGATGCGCATCTATAGAGAGGAATCCTTCGGACCGGTCGCCGCCATCATTCGCGTCGGCGATGTCGAGGAGGCGGTGCGGGTGGCCAACGACAGCGAATACGGGCTCTCCTCGGCGGTGTTCGGCCGCGACCTCAACCGCGCGCTCGCCGTCGCGCGCCGGATCGAATCCGGCATCTGCCACATCAACGGCCCGACCGTGCACGACGAGGCGCAGATGCCGTTCGGCGGCGTCAAGGCTTCCGGCTACGGCCGTTTCGGCGGCGCCGCCGCCATCCACGAATTCACGGAGCTGCGCTGGATCACCATCAGCACAGGCAAGGGCCGCTATCCGATTTGAACGCGCTCCTGAAGAGCGCGAGATCAAGGCCGGCCTCGTCACGAGCCGGCGCCGAAAGGGAGGTAAGTTCAATGACTGCAAACTTCACGGTCTCCGCTAGCGGCCCGCGCATTTCGCGCCGCGGCCTCATCCTCTCCGCCGGCGCCGCCGGCCTGACGCTGGCGAGCGGCGCGCGCCGCGCCAGCGCCGCCGCCGACAATGTGCTCAAGGTCGGTTTCATCAGCCCGCGCACCGGCGCGCTCGGCGGCTTCGGCCAGACCGACGGTTACGTGCTCGAGATCGCCCGCAAGGCGCTGGCGTCCGGGCTGACGATCGGGGGCACGACCTATGAGGTGAAGCTCCTCGATCAGGACACCCAGTCCGATCCTTCGCGCGCCGGCCAGCTCGCGAAATCCTTGATCAATTCCGATCAGGTTGATCTGATGCTCGCCACTTCGACTCCTGAAGTGGTCAATCCCGTCGCCGACGCCTGCGAAGCGGCGGGCGTGCCGTGTCTGTCGACGGTCGTGCCGTGGGAGGCCTTTTACTTCGGCCGCGGCGCCAAGCCCGGCGCGCCCTCGCCGTTCAAATGGACCTATCACTTCGGCTTCGGCACCGAAGAGTTCCGCAAGATGTACGTGTCGCAGTGGAGCCTGCTGCCGACCAACAAGAAGGTGGGCGTGCTCTACCCGAACGACGCGGACGGCAACGCGATCCGCCAACATCTGGCGCCGCTGCTGGCCAAGGACGGCTTCACGATCGTTGACGCCGGCCCCTACGAGGACGGGACGACCGACTTTTCCGCGCAGATCGCGCTGTTCAAGAAGGAAAAGTGCGAAATCTTCAACTCGTTCCCGATCCCGCCGGATTTTGCGGCCTTCTGGCGCCAGTCTGCGCAGCAGGGATACACAAAAATGGTCAAGATCTGCCAAATCGCCAAGGCGGGCCTGTTCCCCGACGGCGTCGAGGCGCTTGGCGCTCTGGGGTACAATCAGGCTAACGGCGCCTATTGGCACAAGACCTTCCCCTACAAGTCCTCGCTCGCCGGCGTCACCGGCCTCGAACTGGCGGACGGTTACGAGAAAGCGTCCGGCAAGCAATGGACCCAGCAGCTCGGCGCGAGTCTCGCGCTGCTCGACGCGGGCTTCGACGCGCTCAAGAAGAGCGGTGCGCCGAAGGACAAGGGCGCGGTCGCCAAGGCGATCGCCGGGCTCGACACGACGACCATCGCCGGCAAGGTCGATTTCACGCACGGACCGGTGCCGAACGTCGCCACTGGCCCGATCATCGGCACCCAATGGGTCAAGGCGCCGGCCGGGAGCAAGTTCAAGCTCGACTTCGTCGTCACCGAACACGAGAACGATCCGAACGTGCCGATCGGCGCCAAGTTGCGGCCCTACAATTCATGACGGAACGACAGCGCGTGACGCCAGGAACAGCGAACGAACCGCTGCTCGACGCGAGAGGGCTCCGCAAGAGCTTCAACGCGCTGGTGGTGCTCGACGCTGTCGACTTCACGGTCGGCGCGGATGAAGCGGTCGGCATCGTTGGCCCCAACGGGGCCGGCAAGACCACGCTGCTCAGCGTGCTGGTCGGCGCTCATGCGCCGACCGCGGGCAGCGTGCGCTTCCGAGGCGAAGATGTCACCCGGCTGCCGACGGCGGAGCGCTGCCGGAAAGGCCTCGCGCGCACGCATCAGATCCCGCGCCCCTTCGGCGGCATGACGGTGTTCGAGAACCTCTACACCGCCGCTGCGCATGGCGGCGACCTCAAGCGGGACGAAGCCTACGCCCGCGTCGCTTCTTCGCTCGAGCTCACCGGCATGGCGCGCATCGCCAACCGCCGCGCCGAGACGCTCGGCCTCATCGACCGCAAGCGCCTCGAACTCGCCCGCGCGCTCGCGACTGGCCCGTCGGTTCTGCTGCTCGACGAGATCGGCGGCGGCCTGACCGACGCGGAGGCGAGCGAGCTCGTCGACATCATCTTGGATTTGAAACGCAGCGGCGTCGCCATCGTCTGGATCGAGCATATCGTGCACATTCTGCTCCGCGTCGCGCAGCGCCTCGTCTGCATGGACGCCGGGCGCGTCATCGCCAACGGGCCGCCCGATGCGGTGATGGCGGACCGCAACGTGATCGAAGCCTATCTCGGCGGAGGCGCGATATGAGCCTTCTCGCGGTCGAGCGCCTCGAAGCCCGGCACGGCCTGTTGCAGGCGGTGCGCGGCGTCAGCTTCGCCATCGAGAAAGGCGAGACGCTCGCCCTCGTCGGCGCCAACGGCGCGGGCAAGACGACGCTGCTGCGCGCGATCGCAGGCGCGCATCGCCTCACCGGCGGCCGCATTCTTTTTAAGGGCGAGGACCTCAGCCAGCGCAGCGCCCACGTGCGCGCGGCGATGGGCGTCGCGCTGGTGCCAGAGGGTCGTCGCCTTTTCGCGGGCATGACCGTCGAGGAGAACCTGCTGCTCGCCCGTTCGGCCGGCCGCAAGGGGCCGTGGACGCTCGATGCGGTGATGGAAGCCTTCCCCAATCTCAAGGCGCGGCGGCGCAGCCTCGCCGGCTCGCTGTCGGGCGGCGAGCAGCAGGCGACGGCGATCGGCCGCGCGTTGATGACCAACCCCGAGATCATCCTGCTCGACGAAGTCTCGCTCGGCCTCTCGCCGCTTGTCGTCGACCGCGTCTATCACCAGCTCGAGTCGCTCAAGGCCTCCGGCGTCGCAATCGTCCTGGTCGAGCAGGATCTCAAGCGCGCAATGGCGATGGCCGGGCGCACGATCTGCATGCTGGAAGGCGCGATCGCCATCGAGGGAGCGACCAAGGATTTGACCCGGGAGCAAGTGACGGAAGCCTATTTCGGATTGCGGCGCGGCGCGCACGGGAGCGCCGCATGATCCTCCTCAACCAGATCCTTCAGGGCGTCCTCCTCGGCGGCTATTACGCGCTGATCGGCTGCGGCCTCTCCTTCATGTTCAGCGTGATGCGCATCATCAATCTCGCGCATGGCAGCTTGGCGATCCTCGCCGCCTATGGGCTCTACGTGCTCGCCGACCGGTTCGACGTTTCGCCCTTCCTCGGTCTTCTGATCGTCGTTCCGGCGATGGCGCTGATCGGCTGGGGCCTCCAGCGCGCCGTGCTCGAGCGCAGCGCACGCAGCGGCCTGCTCGTGCCGGTGCTGTCGACCTTCGGCCTGTCGATCATCATCGACAACCTGCTGTTCCAGCAGTTCGGCGCCGACACGCGCTCGCTGGCGCCCTATATCGGCGATCTCTCCTACGACAGTTGGAGCCTCACCGACGACATTGCGATCGGCAAGCTCGCGACCCTCACCTTGGCCACGGCCATCGTGCTGCTCGGTGGAATCCAGCTCTTCCTCAAGCGCACTCAACTCGGACGCATGATCCGCGCCACGGCGGAGGATGCCGACACCGTCGGGCTCGTCGGCGTCAATGCGCGGCGCGTCAATGCGCTCGCCGCCGCCATCGCCATGGCGACGGTCGCGATCTCCGGCGCCTTCCTCGCGATGCGCGCGACATTCGACCCTTACGCCGGCGCGCTGCAATTGATCTTCGCCTTCGAGGCGACGGTGATCGGCGGGGCCGGCTCGCTGTGGGGAACGCTGTTCGGCGGAATCGTGCTCGGCGTCGCGCAGAGTCTCGGCGCGCTGGTGAGCCCGCAGGGCTTCTTCCTCGCCGGTCACATCGCCTTCTTCGCGGCCTTGTTTGCACGGCTGTTCTTCGGCGACCTCGGTCCGCGCGTGCAACGCGTCTTCGCACGGAGGCCGGCATGAGCGCCGTGGCTGCCGTCAGGGTCGAGCGCTGGACGCGCGAATCGCGCCTTGCGCTCGCCGTCGCCGCGCTGCTCGCGATCGCGCTGGCGCTCGGGCCGGCGCTGCTCGACGCCAACCTCGTCGACCGGCTGACGACCTTGTTCATCTATGTGATCCTGGCTGTGACGTGGAACGCGCTGGTCGGCTATTGCGGGCTGGTGTCGATCGGCCAGCAGGCTTTCTTCGGCCTCGGCGCCTATTTCGCGGTGCGGCTCGCGGATTCCGGCGTCAGCGTCTATCCCGCGCTGTTCGTCGCCGCGCTGATCGTCGGCGCGCTGTCGCTGCCCCTCTCCGCCGTCATGTTGCGCCTGAAGGGCGGCGAATTCGCCATCGGCATGTGGGTCGTCGCCGAAATGGCGCATCTGCTCGTCAATCTCGACACGCTGATCCAGGGCGAGACGGGCACGTCGCTGATCGCGCTCAACGCCTATTCGAGCGACGCGCGACGCGCGCTCATCTATTGGTGCTCCCTCGCGGCGATGCTCGGCCTGTTGGCGATCGTGTTCCTCGTGTTGCGCAGCCCGCTCGGGGCGGCGATCCAGGCGATCCGCGACAACGAAGAGGCGGCCGAAGCGGTCGGCGTGCGCGTCACACGGGCCAAGCGGATCATCTTCGTGCTGGCGGCGTTCGGCGCGGCGCTCGCCGGCGCGCTGTGGGTCGCGACCGCCGTCACCTTCCAGCCCAAGACCTATTTCAGCCCGCAGTGGACCGCCTACATGATCTTCATGGCGCTCGTCGGCGGCCTCGGCACGTTCGAGGGCGCGATCCTCGGCGCCGTTGTCTTCTTTGCGATCGAGGCATGGTTCGGCGGCGCCGGCGTCTGGTATCTCGTCGGACTCGGCGCGACGGCGCTCGTCTTCGCGCTCGCGCTGCCGCGCGGACTGTGGGGCTGGGTCGAGGACCGCACCGCCCTGCGGCTGCTGCCGGTCGGCTACCGGGTCGATCTCAAAGGCGGCGCGACGCGCAAGCCATAAACGCAAGGGAGACGCGATGCTGCTCGGCAAGACGCTCGTCATTACCGGAATTTCCTCCGGGATCGGCGCGCGCGTCGGAGAACTGGCCGTGGCGCTCGGCGCAGATGTCGTCGGCGTCGACGTCAAGCCGCCCGCCGCGCCGCTCGGCGCGTTCGTGAAGGCCGACCTCTCCTCGCCGCAGGCGATCGGTGAACTCGTCGCGGCCTTGCCGCCGCGCGTCGATGCGCTCTGCAACGTCGCCGGCGTCTCGGGCGTCGGAGGCGCTGCGAAGACCCTGGCGATCAATTTCTACGGCCTGCGCGGCTTGAGCGAGGCGCTCGCGCCGCGACTGCGCGAAGGCGCCGCCGTCGTCAACGTCGCCTCGATCGCCGGCTACGGCTGGCGCGCAAACCTCGAGCGCGCCAAGGCTTTCATCGATCCCCCCGGCTTTCCCGACATCGCCGCGCTGCTGGCCGAACACGAAGTGCCGGACGGCGAGGGCTATCCGCTTTCCAAGGAGCTGCTGCTGTTGTGGACGATGCGCGCGGCGCATCAACCGCTCTTCCGCGAGCGCGGCGTGCGTGTCAATGCGGTGAGCCCCGGGCCGGTGACGACGCCGATCCTCGGCGAATTCCGCCAGATGTTCGGCGACCCCAAGGTCGACGACGACATCGCCCGGGTGGGCCGCGCCGGCTCTTCAGCCGACATTGCGCCCGCCGTGCTATTCCTCTGCTCGGACGGCGCGCGCTGGATCAACGGCGCGAACCTGCCGGCGGACGGCGGGCTCGAAGCCTCAGTCAACGCCAGCGTCCTCGGATTTTAGAACGCCCTGACCGACGCGCGGGAGGCGCGCCATTTCCAGCCATAGGAGATCGACATGAAGGTGGATTTCATTATCGACGGCGCGTCGGTCGGCGCGACCAACGGCGCGACCTTCGCGCGGCATGACCCGGTTACCGGCAAGGTCGCGAGCGAGGCCGCCGCCGCTGGCGCCGCCGACGTCGCCAAGGTGGTCGAAGCGGCTTCGCGCGCTTTCCCCGCCTGGTCGGAGACCGGCCCGGGCGAGCGCCGCGCGCTGCTGCTGAAGGCCGCTGATCTCCTGGAAAGCCGCACGGACGATTTTATCAGATTGATGACCGAGGAAATCGGCGCCACCGGACCGTGGGGCGGCTTCAACGTGCACTTCGCGGCCTCGCTGTTGCGCGAAGCGGCGGCGCTGACGACGCAGATCCTCGGCGAGGTGATCCCGGCCGACAAGCCCGGCGTGCTGTCGCTCGCCATGCGCCAGCCGGTCGGCGTCGTGCTTGGCCTCGCGCCGTGGAATGCGCCGGTCATTCTCGGGGTGCGGGCGCTCGCCGCGCCGCTCGCTTGCGGCAATACGGTGATCCTGCGCTCCTCGGAGGTCTGCCCGGCGACCCATCGCCTGATCGTCGAGACGCTGAACGACGCTGGCTTCCCGAAAGGCGTCGTCAACGTGATCGCCAATGCGCCGCAGGACGCGCCGCAAGTGGTGGAAGCGCTGATCGCGCATCCCGCCGTCAAGCGCGTCAACTTCACCGGCTCCTCGAAAGTCGGCAAGGTGATCGCCAAGCTCGCCGCCGAACATCTCAAGCCCGTGCTGCTCGAACTCGGCGGCAAGGCGCCGCTGGTGGTGCTCGACGACGCGGACCTCGACGCCGCGGTCGACGCCACCGTATTCGGCGCCTTCGCCAATTCCGGCCAGATCTGCATGTCGACCGAGCGCCTCGTCGTCGACCAATCCGTCGCTGACGCTTATGTCGAGAAACTCGCCAAGCGCGCCGCCGGCTTGCCGGCCGGCGATCCGCGCGGTCATGTCGTGCTCGGTTCGCTCGTCAATCTCGCGGCGGCGGAGCGGATGGACGAACTGATCGCCGACGCCGTCGCCAAGGGCGCCAAGGTGGTCGCCGGCGGCAAGCGCAACGGCGCGATCGTCGAGGCGACGGTGATCGACCACGTGACGCCTGAAATGCGCATCTACCGCGAGGAATCCTTCGGGCCGGTCAAGCCGGTCGTGCGCGTCAACGGCCAGGAGGAGGCGATCCGCGTCGCCAACGACACCGAATATGGCCTGTCGTCCGCCGTGTTCAGCCGCGACGTCCAGCGCGCGCTGGCGGTCGCCAAGCGGATCGAGACCGGCATCTGCCACATCAACGGGCCGACGGTGCACGATGAGGGGCAAATGCCGTTCGGCGGCGTCAAGGCTTCCGGCTACGGCCGCTTCGGCGGCAAGGCGGTGATCGACGAGTTCACGGAATTGCGTTGGATCACCATCGAAGGGCCGCAGCGCTACCCGTTCTGAAGTTTTTCGCGTTTTGTTCGAACCCCTGTCGTCATTGCGAGTTGGCACCGCCTTTTCAAGGCGATCTTGCTGAATGAAACTTTGGGCGATAGGCTGAACCACAATCGCAAGTTATCACAGACACTTATCGCGTTGTTTCTTCTTAGCGAAGCGAAGCAATCCAGCAGCGCCAAGCGGAACAATGGATTGCTTCGTCGCTTCGCTCCTCGCAATGACGGGCCAACCAAAGGCCATCTTCATGATCCGATCCGTGCTTCTCGCTATTGCCGCTGTCCTCGCGCTCGCGCCTGTCCCGCTCGCCGCGCAGACGGCGGACCCGGCGCTTGCCGCCCTCGTCGCCAGTCCAGAGCGCGATCCCGCCAATCGCGCGCGCGATTCTTATCGCCATCCCGAGGCGACGCTCAGCTTCTTCGGCGTGAAGCCCGACAGCGTCGTCGTCGAAATTCTGCCGGGGAGCAGCGGCTACTGGACCGAGATACTGGCGCCCTACCTGAAAGATCGCGGCCATTACGTCGCGGCGGTCGGCGATCGCGCCTCGACCTCCGACGAGACGCAAAAAACAATCGCCGGCTTCACCGCCAAATTTCTCGACAAGCCCGAGCGCTACGGCCGGATCGAGACAACCGAATTCGCGGGCGACAAATATCCGATCGCCGCGCCGGGCAGCGCCGATTTCGTCCTGACTTTCCGCAACATCCACAATTGGATGGCGGCCGGCGACGCTCCCGCCGCCTTCGCCGCCTTCTACAAGGCGCTGAAGCCCGGCGGCGTGCTCGGCGTCGAGGAACATCGCGCTCGCGCCGACGCGCCGCAGGACCCGCTCGCCAAGAGCGGCTACGTGCGCCAGGATTACGCCATCGCCCTCGCGCAAGCCGCCGGCTTCAAATTCGTCGGCGCGTCAGAGGTCAACGCCAATCCCAGAGACACCAAGGATTATCCGGTCGGCGTCTGGGCCCTGCCGCCGACCTTCCGCCTCAAGGACGTCGATCGCGCCAAATACGCCGCCATCGGCGAGAGCGACCGCTTCACGCTCAAATTCGTCAAACCGCAGTGACGCGACCGCCGGATGCATCTCAAATTGCAGCGTGCGCTCCATGGCGCTAATCTGCCCCGCCAGTAAACCCAGCCGACAGGAATGAACGATGGTCGGAAAGCTCCGTTGGGAGGCCTCGCCGCCCGAACAGTCGAAACCCGAGGAATTCGGTTTCGATCTGAACCGCGCTCTTGATTCCGTTGTCGCCCTTCAGTCGGAAATTCCAGAGGACGCGTTCACTGCGCCCGTGCTCGGCGTCAAACGCGCCGGCAGCGGCGTCGTGATCCGCGGCGATGGACTGGTGCTCACGATCGGCTATCTGATCACCGAGGCCGAGAGCGTTTGGCTGACCAGCTCGGACGGCCGGCTCATCCCCGGTCACGCGCTCGCCGTCGACCAGGAGACCGGTTTCGGCCTCGTGCAGGCGCTCGAACGCGTCGACCTGCCGGCGCTTGAGATCGGCCGTTCCAGCGAGGCGCTGGTCGGCGATCCCGTGGTCGTGGCTGCGGGCGGACGGCGACAGTTCATGCGCGGCAGCATCATAGGCAAGCACGAATTCGCCGGCTATTGGGAATATGTGCTCGACGAGGCGATCTTCACCGCGCCGGCGCATCCCTTCTGGGGCGGCGCGGGCCTCATCAGCTCCGAGGGCAAGCTGGTCGGGATTGGTTCGCTGCACATCGAGCAGGCCGCCGATCGCGGCCAGCGGCGCGACGTCAATATGGTCGTGCCGATCGATCTCCTCACGCCGATCCTGGACGATCTGCTCAAATATGGCCGGGCGAACCGGCCGGCGCGTCCCTGGCTGGGGGTCTACTGCGCCGAGAGCGACGACCGGGTGGTGATCGCAGGAGTCGCCGACGGCGGACCGGCAGACGCGGCGGGCCTGCGCCGCGGCGACATCATCGTCGCAGTCGACGATGCGCCGGTCGGCAACCTCAGCGAATTCTACCGCAAGATCTGGAGCCGCGGGTCGTCAGGCGTCGAGGTCCCCCTCACCGTCAATCGAGACGAGCGGGGCATGCACCTGCGCATTCAATCGACGGACCGCGTCAGTCATTTCCGAAAGCCTCGCCTGCACTGACTGGCCGTACGGCGTTTGGGTTAAATCACGCGCAGGCGAAGTGTCTCGCCTGCGCGGCGTTAGCTTCTAAAAAACCTGTGGTCACTTTCTCCCGCATCCCCCAACTGGAGCCCCCGCCGCCCCAGTTCGACATTTCTTGTCACATTTGCGCGCTACCGTTCCGATGCCTTCACGGGGGAGCATCTTTGAAATTGATTCGGCTCAACGCGCTGGATGCCCTGGACGACGCCGGCCGGGCCGGGTCCCGGTGGGACCGTCTCGGTAAGATTGACTGGCCGATCGCCCGCGCCTTGGCCCTCTCAGGCGAGCGCCGGGCGCCCCTCTTCGCGGCCAACGCCGTATCGAGGCTTGGCAATGGGCCGATCTATCTCTTCATCGTCGCCGCGGTGGCGCTGTTCCATCCGCAAGACGCGCTGACGACGCTCGGCTGCGCGACGGTCAGCATTCTACTCTTGCATTCCGTCTATCCGATCGTCAAGCGGACGACCGCGCGCCCGCGGCCGCGGGATGTCGCGCCGGTGTTTCCCGAATCGATCCCGACTCTCGACCGCTATTCCTTCCCCAGCGGCCACGTCATGACCTTGACCGCCGCCCTGACGCCGATCGTCCACAGCGCGCCGCGCGTCTGGCCCGTGGTCATCGCGATGTGGGCGGCGATGGCGTGGTCGCGGCTGGCGATCGGCCATCACTACGCTTCCGATGTCGCCGCCGGTACGATCCTCGGCGTCGCCGTCTCAGGCGCCGTCACCTATTACATCGCCGCCTGAGCGTTTCGAACGCGCTGCTGCCGGCGCCGCCGTTGCCCACGCGGCCGATTTCGGCCAGGAACAGGCGATGGATCGGCTCGACTGCGATCGGATGTTTGTCGCCGTGCTGGAGACGGGCGCCTTTTCGCGCGCCGCGGCTCGCCTTGGCGCGAGTTCGGGGCAGGCGTCAAAACTCGTCTCGAAGCTCGAAGCCGACCTCGGCGTTCAATTGCTCAACCGGACGACGCGCGCTTTGTCGCCGACCGAACTTGGCCGCGCCTATTACGAGCAGGTGAAGCGGCTGATCGACGAGTTCGACGACCTCGACGCCTCCGTGCGCAACGCGTCGCGCAAGGCGAGCGGGCGGATCAGCCTCACCGTGCCGGCATCCTTCGGCACAACGCAGTTGGCCCCGGTGCTGGTCGACTTCGCCCGCGCCTTCCCCCACATTCAGCTCGACGTGAGCTTTTCCGATCGCGTCGTCAACCTCATCGATGAAGGCTTCGACGCCGCGGTCCGGGTCGGCAGGCCGACCGACGCGAACCTGATCGGGCGAAAGCTTTGCGACATGCGGATCGTGACCGCGGCGTCGCCCGCCTACCTGGCTGCGAACGGCGAGCCTGCCCTGCCCGAGCAGCTCGCCGACCACGACTGCATCATCGACACCAATTCGCGCGAGCCGCTCCTCTGGCGCTTTCCCAGCCCCGGCGCCGCTGAGCCGACGGTGGTCTCGGTGACGGGGCGGCTTCGATTTTCCAACGGAGAGGCGTGCGCGGCCGCCGCTGAGGCAGGATTGGGAATCGTCCGCCTCCCAAGCTTCATCGCCGGGCCGCGCCTCGCCGCCGGCGCGCTCAAACAGTTGCTTGCCGATTTTGAAAATCAGGGCGGCGGCGTGCACGTCCTCTATCCGCCCGGGCGCCACCTCGCCTACAAGCTGCGGGTTCTCGTCGATTTTCTTGCCGAACGCTTTCGCGGCGTGCCGCCGTGGGAAAGAGGCTGGTGAGCCTTTTGCTTCCAATTCGGAAGCAATCATTATCTACCATCGCGGATTATCATCGCAACCGAAGCGGCGCATCCTCCTATTGACCTTCCCTCGCTTGGAGACCGCCATGATCGACCCCCGCACGGTGCCCTACGCCGCCTTTGTCCTGCGCGTGGCCCTGGGCCTGCTGTTCCTTGCGCACGCCGGGCTCAAAATCTTCGTCTTCACGCCGGCGGGAACGGTTCATTTTTTCAGCATGCTCGGCCTGCCGGCGTCGCTGGCCTATTTCACGATGGTCTGGGAGGTCGTCGGCGGCGTCGCGCTGATCCTCGGCCTCTGGCCGCGTCTCGCGGCGCTCGCGCTGATCCCTGACCTCATCGGCGCGATCGTCCTGGTCCACGGCTCCGCCGGCTTCTTCTTCACGAACCCGAACGGCGGTTGGGAATTCCCGGCCCTCTGGATCGTCGCCCTCTTCGCCCTCGCCGCGACTGGCGACGGCGCCTTCGCCCTATGGCCGACGCCGCTGACGGCTTCGGCAAACGCGAGGCGACCAGCCGGCGGCTACGCGCTAGACTAAGGCGAAAGCCGCTCCCGGAGGCCTGTTCCCATGTCCGCCCTCAACGCCGCCTTCTCCGATCTGCCGGCGACGCCGCGTATGCCCGCGCTGTTCGTCGGGCATGGCAATCCGATGAACGCGATCGAAGACAATGCCTACAGCCGGGCCTGGCGAGAGCTCGGTGAATCCCTCCCCGTCCCGCGCGCCATCCTCTGCGTTTCCGCCCATTGGATGACCCGCGGCGCGACCTTCGCACACGTCGGCGCGCGCCCGAAGACCATCCACGATTTCGGCGGCTTTCCCGCCGAGCTCTTTGCCCAGCAATATCCCGCCCCCGGCGCTCCGGAGATCGCCGAGGCGGCGATCGCGCTCGTCCGCTCGAGCCATCTCCAGCCGGACGTCGAGTGGGGGCTCGATCACGGCGCCTGGTCGGTGCTGATCCGGATGTTTCCGCGCGCCGACGTGCCGGTGTTCCAGCTTTCCCTCGACCTGACGAAATCGCCGGCGCAAATGCTGGAAATGGCGCGCGAGCTCGCGCCGCTGCGTGAGAAGGGCGTGCTGATCATCGGCAGCGGAAATCTCGTCCACAATCTGATGGCCCTCGCCCCCGGCGCCGCCGCCTACGACTGGGCGCAGGACTTCGACGCCCGCATGACCGAACTGATCGAGAAGCGCGACGTCGCCGCAGTCGCCGCGGCGCGTTCGCTCGGCGGCCTTGCGCGCCTTTCCCATCCGACGCCGGAGCATTTCCTGCCTGTGCTGTTTCCCCTCGGCGTCGCCGACCCGAAGGACGAATTGCGTTTCTTCAACGCTGCGTTCGACATGGCGTCGATCTCGATGCGCTCCTTCGTCCTGTCCTGAGGCGCGAGCCTTTGCCGCTCGTGCGGACGCCGTTGTAGGCTTTCGAAGCGGCGCCGCGAAGCCGCCGAACCGTCGGGAGCCATACAATGCGCATCGAACCCGTTTTCCTCTTCGATCTCGACGGCACGCTGGTGGACAGCGTCTACCAGCACGTTCTCGCCTGGAAGGAAGCGCTCGACAGCGAGGGCATCGAGCTCTCCGTCTGGCGTATCCATCGCAAGATCGGCATGAGCGGCGGCCTGTTCGCCAATCAGCTTGTGCGGGAAACCGGCATTGCGATCGACGACGCCAGGTTCGAACGCTTGCGCCAAGGCCACGCCAGCGCCTATCGCGCGATGGCCGACCGCATCCGGCCGCTGCCCGGCGCGCGCGAATTGCTGACCTGGCTGACCAACGCCGGCATTCGCTGGGCGATCGCCACCAGCGGGCGCATGGAGACCGCGGCCGTCAACCTGCAGGCGCTCGGCGTCGATCCGGCGGTGACGCCGGTCGTGACCCGCGATCAGGTCAAATACGCCAAGCCGGACCCCGATCTGTTTCTGGCCGCAGCCGAACGCCTCGACGCGCCGATCGAGACCGCCATTGTTGTCGGCGACAGCATTTGGGACATGCTGGCGGCCGCCCGCTGCCGAGCGCTGGGCGTTGGGCTGCTGTGCGGCGGCTATGGCGCTAGCGAACTCCAGCAGGCGACCGCCTTCCGCGTCTACGAAGACCCCGCGGATCTGCTCGAACACATCGACGAACTCGGCGGTCGGCGCTGAAGCAAGCCTCAAGGGCATAGGCGCAGCCGCTACGCCGGCCTCGGTTGCGCTTACGTCGAGAGATTGGTTATCGTCGCCTCGGTTGCTCGTTTCGACCATGCCATGCCCCGATTGTCTCGCGCGCTCGCCCTCTGTGTCGCCTTAGCTGTTGCGCCGGCCGCCACGCGGGCCGACGACGGCGCGGCTACGCTCGGCGGATTTCTCTGCGCCCGCCCGATCCCGCCGGCCTGCGCGAATGACGAAGCGTTCCTCTCGCCGCAGGCAATCGCGCAGTGCCAGCGCGACATCGAGCACTTCATCGCCGCAACCGCCGACTACCGCGATTGTCTCCAGCGGCAAATCGCCGCCGCGGTGCATACCGCCAACGACGTCATCGATCGTTTTCGGTGCCGATCGCAGCTCATCAAGCCGTGCATAGCCGCCAAGGACCCGTGACTATCAATGGCGAGTGGGATTGTCGTCTCCGCGAGCCGATACGGGGCCAAGTATTGGACTTGAGTCATTTCAAGCGACACTGCGCTCCGCACCTCCCGTCGCGAAACCTCCGTCAAGAAGGTGACGGGAAAGGCGACATACAAACAACATCAGCATGAACGTCGGATTGGCGCTGGCGCCGCTAGGAAACACGGACGTGCTGGCGACATGCAAATTGTCGAGGCCGAAGACCTTCAGGTCGCGATCGACCACGCCGGCGCTCGCCGATGTCCCCATGCGCGTCGATCCTCCCGGATGGAACACGTCCATCGGGCTGGATTCATCGGCGATCCGACGACGCAAGTCACGCCAGTTGAGCCTCGCGACGCGCGCGAGCCCGCGCCGGCGCCAAAATGATTCGAACCGGCGCGCATACGCCTCCACTGTCGCGAGTTCCCGAGGCTGGACCCGCCAGTTGATGCTGGCGAGCGGCATGCCGAAGCGATCGGCCTCGCCCGCCAGCGAGATCCGGTTATCGCGCGAGGGAAGCTGCTCGGCGACGATGTGGAACTGGTAGTCGGCGGCGCGCGGCCAGTGCAATTGCCGCCACTTGGCGCGCCAAAACGCGATCATCGCGAGGTCCGGCGCGCCATAGACGGCTCGCGTAACGGACGACCATCGTGGCCGCGCGCCCTTCTGCATGCACTGCAAGAGCTCGCGTATCGCATCGAAGGTGGTCGCCTCGTGGGTGGCGAATTGTATGTGGCCGAAAGCGCTCGACACCCGCTCCTCCGCTTGCGCCGCAGGCGACAATTCAAAGCGGAGGCTGCGCATTGTGCTCCCCACGAAGCGAAGCCCTGCCAACCGATTGAGCAAGAATGGATCGTCAGCTTCGAGATCGGCGGCGACGATCGAGACGTGATCGTGAAAGAAGCGTCCCAGCGCGCCGCCATGGCGCGAGAGCCGGCCGCCCGCCTGCCGGTCCAGCCACAGCAGCAGGCGCGTCGACTCGATCGCTCCAGCGCACAGCACGAAGCGTTCGGCGGACACCTCGATCAGACGGTCGGAATGCGCGCTCGCCGTGACGCTTGCGATTCGATTGCCGCTCTCGTCGAGCGCGAACGACGTGACGTGCGCGTTGAACCAAAGCTGCAATTCGTCGTCTTGCTCGATCTCGCGGCGAAAGAGATTGGCAAGGTTGCGCATGCGGAAGCGCGGCCACTTGGCGAAGCGCGGCAGAAAATCAGGATCGCCCTGGGGAAGGATCGCGGCGTCGCCAAATTCACGCAAGAAGGCGCCGTCGTACGGTCCGCGGTCCAGCGCGAACAACGTCTCCATTTCTGGGATGAAGCGAGAAAGCTCGTCGAAACACACCGGCCATTGTGGCACGTCGACATAGGACCGCTCGGCGAGGTCGGAGGGCAGGAAGGGGATCATCGCTCCGCCCCAGCGGCTCGAGGTGCCGCCGACGCATCGCGCGCGCCCGTTCGTTGCCCCCCGGTAGACGCTTCCGCGCTGCACGACCTCGTTGAGCGGATGCGTCTCGTCTCTCGCCTCGCGCCCGCCCGTCTCGAGAACGACGATCCGGCGGCCTTTTCCTCGCAATCGATGCGCCAGCAACAAACCGGCGACGCCGCTGCCGATGATGCAGAGGTCAGCGGAAACCCGGCCCTGCCCATTCTTCTGCTGTTGAAGATCAATAAGCACCCGCGGCGCCCGCCCTACCGATTCAACCTGACGAAGACAGACGCCGAGCCGCGGTCGGCGGAGACGACGACGTGGCGGCCTTCCGCGAAGTTCCGCTCGACAACGACGTCTCGGACACCGGGCGACTGGCGCGACTTGCCCCTGATCTCGATACCGCCCTCCTCCCCGAGATCGTTGCCTCGCACAACAATTGCGCGCGTCAGCGGCGGCAGACCCTCCCCGTCCTTGTCCTGATCGCCCTCGATAAAGAGGAGCGCATTGGCGGAGAGCTTGGATTGGTTGGGACCCGCCCGGTAGACGTTGCCGTCCCGCAATACGTTCGACAGAAGTTGGATCTGCCAATCCGGCTGGAAGTGATGGTAAAAGCCGCCGTAAAGATAGAAGCCGCCCGTTCGCCGCGACACATTGCCCGCGATGACGTGATCCAAGCCGACGCCGTAGGTTTGAAACGCGACTGCTGTGTCCTCAAATGTGTTCCCAATCACCAGATAGTTTCGCTGCATGGGCGAGATCGAAACCACCGACGTCGCGTCGGGCGGCACGGCGAAAGCGCGATCGAGCGTGACGGAGACGTGGCCGCCTTCATCTGGCGCCCCATCCATGCCCGTGACCTCAGCCCATTGGCCCTCGCCTTTGCCGGCCACGACGACGAGGAGCGCTCCGGCCCACACGCCCGCAAGCGGCTTTTCGGGCGCCGACGACAGGAGGCGATAGCTCCGCTCTCCCTTGGCTGAAACGCTTCCGTAGTAATAGCCGCCGGGCCCGTCGGTCGTCAGGCCCTCGCGGTCCCAGCCCAGAACGGACGTGAACGTGTTGCCCGCGACAAAGATATTCTCGGATACTCGCGCATCTCTAGAGAGCGTGTTCACCCCGCCGCCGGTGCTCTGAAGGTCAGCCGAGAAGATGACATTGTTCTCGAAAATCACCCGTTGCGAGCTGGTGATCATATAGCCGCCGCGCCTCCCGTTGCCGAAGCGGTTGTCGGAAATCACCGCATCGGTCGCGCGCAGGAGTTGGAGCGACCCACCCGAGCTGATGACGTCGCAGTCTGTCACGCTCACGGCATGGCCGGAGATCCTGATGGCGTATGGCGAACCATAGAAAATGCGGTTCTGTTCCTCCATCCGCGCCGCCGTCTGCGCGGGCGACAAATGCCCGCGATAGGCCGAGGCGCGAATGCGGACGCGCGCTATGGCGATATTGCGCGCCCTCGACAGCGGAACTTCCCCGTCGAAGCCGCCGAGAATGATGTGGCCATGGTTCGACGCGTAGAGCGTCAGGTCCTCGAGGCCGAAATCCGACTGTCCGCTTACGAGAGAGGCCGGCGGATCAGCGAAATCGGGCCACAAAAGGGTAACCCGATCGGTACTCTCTCCTCTCAGAACGACCTTGTCGGGAATCCTGATCGCGCGGCTCAGGAAGTACCGGCCCGCGGCCAGGTTCACCTGGCCGCCGCCGGCCTCGCTCGCCGCCGCAAGCGCGGCATCGAGCGCGGGCGCATCGTCAGCCTTGCCGTCGCCGACCGCGCCGAACGATTTCGCGTTGAACGTTTTCGACGATAGCGGCGCGCGGGCGACGATGTCGATCTTGCCGTCGTCGCTTGACGATTCCACGCCATCGCCGTTGAACAACGACGTCGCGTAGGCGCCGGTGGCGAGATTGGCGATGCGAAACGTCGCGCTCCATAGATTGCCGGCTTCGGGCGCGACGGTGACCGCCTTGCCTGTCGACAACGATGTGAGCGTAAGGCGCGCGGCGCGACCGCGCACAATATTGCGACCGAAAATCCGTAGCCACCCGCCAGCGCTCGCGGCTGTCCCGAGGTCGCCCTGACGCCAATACACGCTGGGAATGTTGAGGAGCCGCGAAATTTCGCCGCCGCGGTAGCTCAGCGTGAAACGGTAGACGCCCTTGGCGAAATCTTCGGGCACAACAAATTTGAGCGAGTGAGGGTTCGACTGCAGCGCCTCGACCGGCCGCCCCACCTGGACAAGCTCGGGACCTCCAGCCTCTTGGACAACCGGCGCGACCGTGATTTTCGACACGCGGTCGAGCTCGGCGCCGGTCACGATCACGCTGTCATTCGGATCGACCGGATCGTTGAACCAAAAGACGGCCGGAGCAGCGTGGGTTTGAGCAAGTCCTGCGAGGGAGAGCGCCGCCGCCACGATGACGCTGCGAAGACGCATCCTCAAGCGTCGCGATCCTGCGCGAGGACTTTCGGCGCCCTCCGTCTTGCCCAAGAAACAAGCAATCGCGCCGCGTCGCGCGACCAGGCGACATCGAACAACAGCTGCGTGATGGGCAGTCCGAGCCAGCGCGCCACGGCGATCGTCGTGATCAGCGACAGGCCAAGTTCGCCGATGATGCCGCCGCAGAACATTCCGCGTACGCCAAATCGAACCGCCAGCCCGCTCCCGATCGCAATCGCGATCAACGACCATGCCATCATGCGCGCGGACGGACCGTACATCCGATTGGTCGCAACCAAGGTTTGAGCGCACACTCTGCCCAGTTGATTGCAGCCGAACATCAGGCCACCGAATGCGAAAGTCTGGTAGTCGAACGCGATCTGTCCGTGCGTCCAAATGGGAAAGAGGAACGGTCCGACAATCGCCAGCCCGCCGACGATCGCGGCGAACACCGCCCAGGACGCTTGGGCGCCGACCGCGACCAGTTGCGCGATCTTCGCGCGATCGCTCCGTCCCGCGCTGTGCGCCATTTCGATTTCGAGCGGCTGCAGAAAGATCAAGACGCATTGGTCGACGAGACGAATCATCGTCGCGTAGAGGGCATAGAGCGCCACAGCCGCGCCGCCGCTCAAAACGCCCAGCGCAATTCGCGGCCCCATCACCATGACCAATTGTGTCGTCGTGTTCGACAAAGCGAAGCCGATCGCGGGACGGCCCAATCGCCGCAGCCACGGCGCCGTGAGACGCTCCGGCAACAGCGACGCCCACGCAACTCGGCGCAGAGAGAAAGTACCGATGGCGACGAGATCGACACTCGCGAACGCCGCGGAGACGGTCGCGACGATCGCAGGCGGCGCGCTAAGACTGTAGACGATCCCCGCGACCACGGCGAGTTCGAGCGCCCGCACCACGCCTGTGCATGTGTAGGCCACGCCGTAGTCGCCGTTGGCGTAGAGCGTCGCCACGAAGAGGCCGCGTAACGTCCGCGACAGGACATTCCAAGCCGACGCGAAGATGATAATGACGCAGCTCGCGTTGTCGATGAACTGGAAGTGCAACCGCGCCGGGTAGTCGACCATCGCCAGTCCAAAAGCCGCCGCCAACAATGCCGGGGCGACCATTAGGAAGACGAGGCTGATCGAGCGGCGAAGGTGCGATCTGGCCCTCTGAAAGTCGCCGGCGCCGACCGCCATCACGATCTCATTGACAGACGGCGTGACCAACCCGAAATCGGAGTAACTGAGAATGGCGGCGACCGAAGTCAGCGCGATCCATTCGCCATACCCCACCACACCCCACGCGCGAAGCATCACCGACGGCCAAACGATCGCGGTGAGCGCGAGCGTAGCCCGGGACACCGTCTGACCCGAAGCGCCCGCCGCAATCCGGCTCAGAATTGATTTTCGTTCAAAGCCGGACATCATCACATTCGACCGCATGTCTAGCGAAAGCGCCGCAAACCGGTTCGGCCGGCGCCGGTCATTGGGACATCAGCTCGGGTGCGCCGGCGGCGCCACGCTTCGCGCGCGTCGCCGCGGCCACCGTCTCGGTGATGACGCGTCTCATCAACGGCTCGTTCCAGTTGCCGCTCCGCTGCGCTTTGGCTTGCCCCGCCTTTGCGATGCTTGCGAGCTGTTCCGGCTCCGCCAGAAGCCCTCGACACTGCGCGATGCAGTCCTCGACATCATCCCACAAAACCGCCTCGACGCCCTCCTCGTAGAGCTCCGCATGTTGAGGCGTTCGCTTCGCGCACAAGAGCGCCCCGAGCGCAGGAATCTCGATCGACCGATGCGTGTGCTCGTCCTCGTTTCCCTCCGATGCCAGCCCGATTGCGATGCGCGAATATTGGATGGCGCGCACATACTCCTCGTCGTTAAGGAATTTCTCCAGGACGATATGGTTCGCGATCTCGGGATACTCGGGGGCCTTTCTCCAATTGGCCCCGAAAATCTTCACCGGAACCCCCGCGGCGATCATTCTGGCGGCGAATTTGCCGCGCTCAGGCATCCAGGTGCTGACCACCGCCACATCGGAGCGATAGGTCTCCCAATCCTCCTGGCTGAAGCGACGCGGCTGGTGGACGATTTCATCGGCGGTCTGAATATAGCGAATGACATGTTTGGCGCCGCGCTCGTAGGCGCGCTTCACCGAAGACACCCTTGGCGTGCAGAACGAGTCGTATTCGGGCAGCGCCCGCAGCGCGATCCGCCACTTGAGGCCGTCACGTCGCACGAAGGGATTGTCGGCGTTGTAACACGTCACGAAGCCGCAACGGGCTTTGAGAACGCGCGCAAGACCTCGCGACACTGTCTCCCCATGGTTCACATAGCAAAAGTCATAGGTGCGGTTGCCGATCCGCGATCTCACGTAAAGCTGCGTGATGAAGGACAAGCCAAAGCCGCCGAAGCGCCAAAGGAGAATTTGTATCAATCGGTTCAATCCGAACATGGACAGCGGATTGATGACGTCCACGCGGTGGCCGCAGCGCTCGAACGCGTCAATTCGATGCTTGCTCGTCCCGGTGTCGGCCCCGATGAATAGGATGTTCATGCCGCTCCGCGCCCGCGCGGCGGGGTCAGCTAAGGCTTCAATTGAGCAACCCACTTTGTTAGCTCCTTCCAAGGAATGCGACAGCTCGACTTGTCCGCTTGCCGAACGCGCATGAGACGCAGTGGCTATGGCGAGCGGCGAGGACAGCCTTCGCCGGCCTGCATCACGGCCGGCGCTCAACCTCGGCTATCTGAAGGCCTCGAGCGAATAGCCTGTGAGGCGCGACAGTGTCATAATCTTGCGGTCTTCGTCGCATTCGCGCGGCAGGCTCCGCTCGAACTCAGCGACTTTCGAGGCGACGAGAAAGCGGTACCAGAATCCCTGCAAGACGTGATAAATCAGCCCCTCCCGGCCATCGAGGAAGCCGAGCTGAATAAAATAGCGGAAGAGAAAGTAGCAGGCCGGTCCGACCCAGATCGGGAGTCGATTGTAGAGGCCCTCTTTGATGCGCCGTTTCATCGCCGCCTGACGCGACGTCGCTGCGCTGTCGAGACCTGACACATCGAACAGCCCATGCTTCTTGCCCATTTGGTCGATCGCCTCGCGGGTCGCGTACTGGTTGTGCTTGCTCGTGAAAAACGTCAGGTCGTTCAGGTTGTGATCACAGAAATCGTGGCGAAGCGTGATCGCGCGTCCCGACGCGAGGATCATATGCTCATCCATCCACCGCTGTTCAATCCGGGCGTGACCGCGACGCCAGATGCGCAGCAGCGTGAGCGGATAGCGGCCGCCGTGGCGGATCCACCGTCCCAGGAAGATATGCCGGCGGTTCAGATTGACGCCGTGGACATCAGCGGCAAGGCTTGGCAGCGTGCGCTCGATTTCCGCGATCAGCGCATCGGTCAGCAGTTCATCGGCGTCGATGCGCATCACCCATTCCGTCGTCACCGGCGCATTGTCGATCGCCCACTCGAACTGCTTCGCATAATTGACGAAAGGGTTCTTCAAGACGATCGCGCCGGCCGCCTCCGCTTTTTCCACCGTGGCGTCCGTCGAGAAGGAATCAACCACATAGACCGCCTTACAAAGACGAGACAGATTCGCGAGTAGACGCGAAACGTGCTTCTCCTCGTTGTAGACGAGTACGATTGCTGACAGATCGGCCATCGGATCCTGGCTCGTCCTCCGATTGATTGCTCTATCCGCCGGCCCGGATGACGCGCTTCTTGATGGCGCGAGCCGGATTGCCGGCATAAACGGTCCAGGGGGCGAGATTGCTGAAAGCGCAGCCCCGCGCGCCGAGCACAGCGCCCACCCCCACATTGACTCCCGGCCCAACGAATGCTTCCGCGGCAATCCAGGCCCGCGCACCCACGACGATCGGGCGCGCTAGAAGCTGAAAGTGCGCGTCTGCGACGTCATGGGTTCCAGCGCAGAGATGAGCGCCTTGGGAGGCTACCGAATAGGGACCAAAGGAAATTTTGGCCATCGCGTAGACGCGGACACGCGGGCCGATATAGGCGGCCTCAGCCATTTCGAGATTGGCCGGCGACCAGATCCGCGCGCTGCCGTAGACGCCGGCGGTAGGCGCGATGCGCGCGCCGAAGAGACGGAGCAGAAATCGCCGCCAAGCGTGCATCGGCGCCGGCGTCCACGACGCCAGAAGCATCCACGTCGCGGCCCACACCACGCGATAGATTCGGTTTCCCAGGGTGAAGCTGGCGCCGCTGTTCCAGGTGTCGTGCTCTTTGGCGTCGAGAATGCTCAAGAGCGGCCCCTCAGTTTCGAGACGGTCATGGACAAGCCCGCGCCTTCCGCGCCACGTAAAATAAATTGATCGTCAGGACGTGACCACGTGCAACGCCGGTTTCGATCGCGAGCCAACTCACAGCCATCACGCGGACGGCCTGCCACAGGATGGCCCGGACGAAACTCTTCAAACCATGCGGCTGCGGTGGGTCCTCATAGGTGGCGCCTTCGACAAAGCCGAGCGGACACGTGAGCTGGCCAAGGCTGTTGGCGGTGAAGGCGCGTTCGTGAGTGAGATCGCCGGACAGTACACGCCCGACGAAGGGCGAGCATCCGTTCGGCACGTGAAGAAGCACGACCCCGCCGGGCGCAAGGACACGATGCGCTTCACGTACCCACGCCACAAGCTCCGGTCTTGTCAGGTGCTCGAGCACATCGAAGGCGACGATGGCGTCAAAGCTCAGGGGCGGAAGGCGCTGCAGATATTCGAAACCGTCGCCGGACACGACCTGCGCACTGCTTGCCTTGCGCGCGAGCGCCGCAAGTCCGGATGAGACGTCGACGCCGTGAAGCCGCGTGTAACCAAGACGCTCGGCGATCGAGAGCAACGTTCCGTCGCCACAGCCGAAGTCGAGAATGCGCGCAGCTCGGTCGGCGGGGAGCCACCTGCGCAAAGCCGCCGCGATTTGACGCCGGCGACCCGGCGTCGCTGCGACATCCGCGGCGCCATAGACATGATGCGTCCTCTCGTAGTTGCCGTAGACGTAGTCACGAAAGGCTTGCCGATCAGGCGGACTCAGGTCGTTCATGGCGGCGGCTCGCAAATTGGCGCGCGGTCTCGGGCGCACATTTCAAATCTGGTGAGACTTTCGGTCCGTCTCGAGCGCGCGCCGAACGGCGCCAACTCGACATTCCGGGACGGCCGCGACGAAAATGACGCTGCCACGATCGCGGGCCGGGTCGACGAAGGGGTCGATCCGGACTTTCGGGTCAAACTGATTGCGCAGGAGAAAGTAACGATAGTCAGCGCCCAAAACCCCGCGGATGCGGCTAAGATCTCGCCCGTTGCGGTAAACGAAGGCGGGCAGCGAATAGATGATGATCGGCTTGTCCCTCGCGATGGTTTTGGCGAAGCCTTCCGTCGCTTGAGCCTCCATCCCCTGGCAGTCGACCTTCATCGCATCGACGCGGCAGATGTCGAGGGAGGCGAGGAGGTCGTCGCCGCGCCAGACTTGCACGTCGACAGCCTTTCGCAGATCGCCGTTGAAATCGTCACGCAGCGTGCCCGTCCCCTTATTGTCGGCGCCTTGAAAAAATGTCGCCGTTCCGTTGGCGTCCGACAGCGCCGCTTCAATCACCGTGATCCGCTCACTCAACTGGTTCAGCGCCACATGCTCTCGGCAGATCGCGGCGATGCGCGGCGACGGCTCGATCGCCATAACGCGCGCCGCCATGAGACTCGCCGACATCGCCATCTGGCCGACCGACGCCCCGATATCGACGGCAATCCCATCGCCCGCCGGCGCCGCCGCACAGACCGCCGTTTGAAAGAGCCTCAGAACGCCGCGCTTGTAGCCGCCGAGAAAATAGGCGTTCCAATCCATCCAATCGTTGAGGCCGCCGCGATAGAGACATCCGCTGTCGAGCAGGCGGGTCTCGAATGGCGCCGGTTTGATCCTTCGATGGTTGGCGATTCGCGACAGCACGGCCAGGCGCAATCGCATCGGAAGGCGATCGTCTCGCCCAACGCTTTTGAGCAGCCCGACGATAGGCGACGCACAGGCCGCCTCGCTCGTTGGTCCGACGCAAGTCTCAGGCGTATGCGGAAATGGTTTCAAGGAGGGATGCAGCCGCGCGCTTAATTTCGAATTTCGCCAGGAACACGTCTCGCGCGGCCTTCGCCGCGACGGCGCCGAATTGCGGATTGGCCATGAATTGATCGAGCAGCGCGTTCACGCCCGCCTGGTCGTCCGCCGCGACGAGACCGGCGCCAGCTTCTTCGATCTCACGCCAGATGTTGACTTTGCGCGTGATCAAAACAGGCTTGCCATAAGACAACGCCTCCGCGACGACGATGCCGAAGTTCTCCTGGTGCGAAGGCAGGGCGAAGGCCTCGCACAGACGAAAGGCGCCGGCCTTGGCCTCCCCGCGCAACATGCCGGGCCAATGGACTCTGCCCGCAACGCCCCCGTCGGCAGCGATCGCTTCCAGTTCGCGGCGCCAACCCATTTGATCTGGACCGGCCATGACGAGGTCGAGGTCCGGGTGCGTGTGCGCCACGCGCGCAAAAGCGCGCAGGAGCAGATCGCAACCCTTCTTCGGGTGCAGGCGACTGAGAAACAGGATGAAACGCCGCCCGGCGAGAACAGGAAGCGCCGCCAGAATGGCGGCCCGTTGCGCCTGCGGATCGCCATTCGCCTCAACCGTTCCGTACGACACGACCCGCTCGTTCAAACGGTAGGGGAAGAACGCGCCTCGCGAAGCGCGACGCTCCTCCTCCGAGGTGAAGAGAACGGCCCGTGCATGGTTGACGAGCCGCCCTTCCGACCCGAACCACAGCATCTGCTTCATGACGTGCTTCAACGGATAGTTCTGTCGAAACCAGGGATCCAGCATGCCGTGCGTGAAGACGAAATACGGCGTGCGCGAGCGCCGCAAAATTCGGCCGGTCGCGTAGGCCGTGTAGTTCCATAGCCCGTGCTGGATGACGACGTCGTAAGCGGCCGCGTTGCGGCGCAGCCATCGCAAGAGGTCGGGCGAATAAGAATAGGGCCTTTTCCGTCCACCAAAGGCATGGACCTTGAAAGGGCTTGAGCCGAGCCAAGGACTGTCAGGCTCATCGACAGTGGCGACTTCCGTCTCGCAACCCATTCGCGCAAGCTCAGCGGCGGAAAGCCGCAGGCCTTCGGAGGGTCCACCGTCGGCTGGGTTGAGCGAGCCGATGACACGAAGCATTCGCATCGAAATGTCCTACGTTTCGCGCGCACTTGTTAGCGGCGCCTTTGCGCCGATCGTCCGGTAGCAGCGCAAGTGCTTGCTGCGGAATTCGTCGAAGCCGAATTGTCTTTCAGCGGCTCCGCAAGCACCGGCCGCCAAGCTTTCACGCAAGGCGCCGTTTTGTGCGACCTCAGCGAGGACGGCGGCGTGACGCGCGATGTCGAATGGGTCGATCACAAAGCCGTTCGACCCATCGGCGATCGCCTCCTGAGAACCGTCGTGATCCCCAACGATGATCGGCGTCCCGCAAGCCATCGCTTCGAGCGGCGTCAGCGGGATGCCCTCGCCCCGTTGGTGGCCACGGTCGCTCACCAAGGAAAATATTGTCGCCGCCCGATAGACGTCCGGAAGATCGGCTTCGTCGACGGCGCCGATGAAGCGGACGCGCTTTTCAACCCCGAGGCGTCGCGCCTGCGCCTCCAGCTCCGACAGCAAGGCTCCCCCGCCCGCCACCACCAGGTACGCTTCCGCGACCGCCGCCTGCAGGCACGAAAACGCGTCGATTAGGCGATCGTAGCCTTTGTGGGCCGCGCCTTTCGCCAGCCGCCCAAGCGTGAGGACGACGAACGCGTCGCGCTTGTCCGGAATGCCGTATTTCGCGAGCGTCTCGTCTGAACACGCCCCCGGCTTGAACCGTTGCAGATCAACACAATCCCAGATCACCGTGGGACGTTCGTCGTGCAGACGCTTCTTCACCACATGGTTCGCCGTGAAGTGACAATCGGCGATGACGTGATCCATCCGGCGCATAGCCTGCCGGCGGCGCCAGGAAAGCCCGCTCCAAATCTCCAGACCGTAGACGTTGAGCACGGTGCGGGCGCCGACCATGCAGCCGGCCAGCAACGCGAGCGGCGCATAATTTACATGCGCTATGTGAATTACATGCGGCCGACAGCGCAGCGCCGTGAAAACTGCGACGAGCGCGAACATCGCCCGTTGCAATAAAGATGCTTGCGGCGCGCCGCGCCAAAACACGTCAAAGGGCTCTTCAAAACCGTTTTTGTCGGGTCCGAGCAACGAGAGGACCCTTACACGCTCTGCGCCGTGATTCTCGCGTAGGGCTTGGATTTGGTACCGGCAATAGCGGCTGATGCCGCCTTTGTCGTAGCAGCCCGGCGTCAGATAGAGGATGCGCAGGCCGTTCGGCGCCCGCTCGACTGGCGCCGCCACGCTTGCCTCTCGATCCCATCGGCGCCTTTCGCTCACGGACACGCTTCCGCCTCCGCGCCAAGGTCTGCCCAAACGCTTTTGACAATCGCGGCGATCTTCCGGACGTCCTGCTCGTTGAGATCAAAGTAAGTCGGCAGATTGACGCCGCGGGAATAGACGCTGTGCGCCACCTTGGTCGGAGCAGCCTTGAAATATGGCATGTCCGACATCGGATAGAAGTAAGGCCGCGTATCGACGCCGCGCTCGCGCAGCGATAGGATCAACCGATCTCGCGCCCCTTCCACGATGGGAGAAAATTCGGCGCAAATCATCCAAAAGCACGGCTCGGCCCAGGCGCCCCTCCGATTGAGCGCGATGCCATTTACGCCCGCAAGGTGCTTCGTGTACCAGGCAAAGATGTCCGAGCGGCGGCGCAGCAGCTCGCCGGCGCGATCCAGCTGCGCGCAGCCGACGCCGGCTTGCATGTTGGTGATGCGGTAGTTGTACCCTGGCTCGTTGTGCCAGTAGCGCTTTTCCCTAGACATGGCGTGATCGCGCAACGTGCGGCAACGCGCCGCCAAGGCGTCGTCGTTGGTTGTGATCATGCCGCCTTCACCGGTCGTCAGAATCTTGTTGCCAAAGAAGCTGAACGCGGCGCAATCGCCGAGGCCGCCGACCCTGCGCCCATAGACGCGCGCGCCGTGAGCTTCCGCCGCGTCTTCGATGACGATCAAGCTATGCCGCTTCGCCACGGCGTTGATGGCGTCCATGTCGGCTGGGTGGCCGTAGAGATGCACCGGCATGATCGCCCTGGTGCGCGATGTGACCAGCCGCGCGACATCCGCCGCGTCGAGACAAAGCGTATCCGCCTCGATGTCGGCGAACACCGGTTTCGCGCCACATTCGAGAACCGCATTGGCCGTCGCAATGAACGAGAGATCCGGGACGATCACCTCGTCACCGGCGCCGACCCCGCAAGCACGCAGCGCAAGGTGAAGAGCGACGGTCCCATTGGAGACGGCGATTGCATGCTTGCATTCGCAGAATTCGGCGAACTTTTCTTCGAACGCCGTCACGAATTCGCCGCTGGACGAAATCCAACCGGAATCGAAGGCGTGCAGCAGGTTGGATCGCTCCATAGGTCCGAGCGAAGGACGCGAAATTGGATACGAAGGGTCCAAAGCGATTTGCCTCGTTGGTGTTGCAAATGCGCGTCGCGCGCGCGCCGGTCTCTCGCGCGGCGGCGGGACGACACGGGGCTCGCGGAAGGCCTTTACGCCAAGCTCAATGATCTGGGTTCAGCGTGAGCGACGCCGGCCCGCTCCTGACAAAGGTGCGTGGACTTCGCGCGCGCGTGTAAGCGGCGAACTTATAGAGGAGCCAGACGGACAGGATGGTGAGAGGGATACCTCGCGCCAGATACGCCGCTGAGGCCAGTGCGGTGGTCGAAACCGTCATCCAGACGAGGACCTGCGGGATGACGGCTATCCACAGCGCCGGCATCGCCAACAGCTTCTTGAGAAATTCAACTTGAATAAAGGCAAGCAGAAATTCGACCAAGGAGACGAAGAACAACCCAACCCCGCCAACCATCGTGTAGAGTTCGCACGCGTTGGTCACCTCGGGCCGTCCGATGTTGCCGTAGTCGCGCAGGCCGAGCTCCCAGGTAAGTCGGTCGCTGTAGATGAGATCCTTCTCCTGACCAACGTTTGGCAGAATGGCGGACACCATGTTGCCGATCGCCCCCCAAGCGATCCGGTCCACCGAATGGTAGCGGCCGCACACGCTGTCGAGCATCGGCAACGCGACGAAGCGCGCCGAGAGGCTGTCGACCCCGGAGTAGTACGGCATGAGGAAGGCGTTGTTGTAATCGATGACATACGACCTTTGATCGACGCTGGCGGAGGACGCAGACTGATGGAACGGGTTGATCAGCGCCTCGACGTTGTCCAACCTCATCAACTTGGAGACGACGTTCCCCACGGATCGGCTTTCGTTGACGTCCCGCTGGTTGAGCCGCAAATCCAGCACGACGTCGGAGAACACGTTGAGAAATCCGAAGCCGAGGTAAATGGCGACCAGGTACCGCACTTTGAACAGGCGATCGGCGTAGTAGATCCAGCACAGCGCGATGAAGAAAATTGCGAGAATGAGAATCGTTCGCCCGTTCGACAGGGATGCGATGATCGCGAAAACGACAAGAAACGCGACGGTCTTCAGGTCGAAGACAAATCGCCCCTTGCTCATGAAATGGAACGCCAATCCTAGCCACAGCAGGGTGCTGAACTGCGAAGCGAACGCGGACAACGTCGGATTGGGAATTGCGCCGTTCAGCAGTTGCAGAACGACTCCCAGGACCAGAAGGACGTCTTTGTACGAGCCGAGTGCGAGCGCGCGGTCGTAAGCCCTCAGATCGGAGCGCGAAGGGAAATAGGTTTTCCAGAGCAATCGGTATATGGCGTAGGCGACAACGCATCCGAGATGAAAGTCGAAGGCGAGGCCGATGCTGTCCTCGGCGCCGAACAGCTTGTCGTCGACGAGTTGAAGGCGGCTCGTGGAATAGACATAGGCGGAGAACGAAAAGACCCAGTTGGCGTTCGTGGCGAGAACGAAGACGAGGAGCTCGCTTTCGAAGCGGGCGACCGCCAACGCGCTCAGGCAGAACAACAGGTTGAACAAGCTGAAGAGCAGCGAGGCGCCCGCCAAGAGATGTGCGAAGATCAGCCCGAGTTGAACATAGAGCGCCAAGAATGCGAGGAACATCGCGCGTCGATTGAATCGCGCGTATAGCGCCGTTTCGCGCCGGTAGACCACCGCGATCGCGCTTTCGTTCGGGACCTGACCGGGCGTCATCGATCGTCGCTCTTGCGAAGGCGGAACATCAGGATGAACGACCGCTTCGGAGACCGCAGCACAAAGGCCCGATCGATCGAACCCGCGATGAACCGAAGACGCGCCGGGAAATAGGTGTCCCATTGAACGTTCGGCGCGTAGTAGAAATCGATGTGTGAGACTGGAAGCCGAAGCGTCTTAACCGCCCTGAGGACGGCTCGATCATCAGAGACGCGGTAATAGGCCGGATAGTCGTTCGCACGCGGATTGATTGTCTTCCCGTACGCTTTCTTGAGGCCAAGCCATTGTGCGATCCGCGTCGCCCACGTGAAGGGATGACGCGCGTTCGGCGACATCGACCAATAGACCGCGCCCGGCTTGATGATTTCGATGACCTTGGCGAGGAAGGATTTAACGTTCTCGACGTGCTCCACGACATTGTAGGAATAGGCAAGGTCGTAGGTGTCGGCGCCGACGGGAATGTCTTCCAGACTGCACGTCCAGCGATGAACCAAATGCGCCGCCGGCGCGACGACCGGATAGGGATCGACGCCGTCCATGAGGCCGATCTTGTCGATGATGCGTTCGAGGGCGCGATTCTCGCCATGCCCACAGCCGACGTCGAGCGTGCGGCCGCAGAGGCCGGGCTCGGCCGCCAAATGGCGCGCGTAGACGCCAATGAAGTCGGATCTCCGCCCCGTGTGGTGCGCATAAGGCTTCCCGACGTCGAGGAAATGGTAGTTGACCTCCGGCTTCGCCATCACTTCGCAGTCCGCTCCAATCCTAGGCGCGCTCATGCTCGTGCGGCGATTTGATGGAATTGCCGCACGGTCCAGATTCCCTTATTGCCGCGCGCCTTCGGCGGAAAACCGGCGTCCACCTTTTCGCCGCGCGCCCTAACCAAGCGCCTCTCCAGGCTGCTCAATGGCATCCAGCGCGCCGACGCTCGCGCCAGCGGGCGCCTGTGCAATCGGCCGCCAGCGAACCACGAGCGCTTCGAAACTTCGTAGGCCGTCGCGCTTCGAGAAGGTTTCGGCGAGTTGCAGGCGCCGTCGAATGACCGTGGCGTCCTCGGGGCCGGCGTTCGCCGCCCGTTCAATCGCGTCCGCCAACGCGTTCGCGTCGCCCGGCGGCGCGAGGACCGCCACGCCCTCGACGACTGCGGCGATTTCGGTGCCCGCCGCCGCCGTCACGATCGTACGGCGCCCGCTGGCGAGCATGCCGCCGATTTTGGAGGGAAGAACGAGATCCGCCGCGGCGGCTGCTTGCGGCAAGACGTGGATGTCCGCGAGCCCTAAGAATTCCGACAGCCGCGCATAGGGTTGGAAGGGGAGAAATCTGACATTGGACAGGCCCTTCGCGCGCGCGATCAGCGCGCTTTTGGCGGGCCCCTCGCCGGCGATGAGGAACTTGATGTCGGCGCGCGGAGACAGAAGACGGGCCGCGTCGATCAGATCGTCGAATCCTTGCTTGGCTCCGATGTTTCCTGAGTAGAGGACGACGCAGTCGGTCTCGGCGATCTCCAGCTCCCGCCGATACGGGCTCACCCCTAAAAGAGGCTTGACCAGATCGAGATCGACCCAGTTACGCACGATCGCGATGCGATCCGCGTCGACGCCCTTCTGCACAAGACGGTCACCCATGCGCCGCGAAATGGTGATGAGGCGATCGAACCCACGCAGCAATCGCTTTTCGAGAGTATGGGCGAGCGCTTTCAGCCAGGCGTTCTGGGCAAGGTGGCCGACAGCGAACGAGGCGTCGACTTCGAGATCCTGAACGTGCAGCACCGTTCGCGCGCCCACCATCCGCGCCGCCACTATGGCGGCCGGCGCCGTCATCAGCGTCGGCTCGACGCAAAGCACGGCGTCGGGGCGACGCCGCAGGATCTGCCAGAGGGCGACAGGCGCCGAGCTCAACGCGAACGACAGCGGCGCGATCAACCGCCAAAGACCGCCCATGCGCTCGCGCAAAACGAGCGGGCAGCGGACGACGCGCGCACCCTCATGCGTCTCCGAAGCGTACAGCCCATTGCGATAGGGAGGCAGCGCCTTCCATCCCGGGTAATGAGGGATCGCCGTCACGACGAAAACCTCGTGTCCCATCGCCGCGAAATGCGCGCCGATCTCGCCGTTGTAGCGGCCGACGCCGGCAAGCTCCGGCGCATAGTTCATCGCGTAGATCAGGATTTTCGCCATTTGCAGATCCGTAGAAGCCGATTTCCGAGGCGTCTCAGTCGACGCTGACGGTTCAATGCGACCGCTTAGCGCCCAAGATCGCTTCCTCGGCTCAGGTACCAATCGTAGGTCTCGCGAATGCCGGCTTGCAGCTCGATGCGGGGACGCCACCCCAGCGCGGCGAGGCGCGCGCTACTCATCAGCTTTCGCGGCGATCCATCCGGCTTGCTCGGATCCGTCGTCACGCGGCCGACGAAGCCTACGACGCGGCCGACCACATCGGCGAGTTCCCGGATGGTGATCTCTTCGGCGGAGCCGACGTTGATCGGTTCCGGTTCGGAGTAGTTTTGGAGGATCAGCGCAAGCGCATCGGCGCAATCGTCGACATGCAGGAACTCACGCAGCGGGGTTCCGCTGCCCCAGATCGTCAACTCCGAACAGCCTGCGAGCCTCGCTTCGTGAGCCTTGCGGATCAGGGCCGGGAGCACGTGGCTCGCCTCGATATCGAAACCGTCGCCCGGGCCGTAGAGATTAGCGGGCATCGCGGATATGTAGTCGCGCCCATATTGCTTGCGGTAGGCTTGGCAAAGTTTGATTCCGACGATCTTCGCGATTGCGTAGGGCTCGTTCGTCGGCTCGAGTGGCCCGGTGAGCAAAGCATCCTCCGTGATCGGCTGTCGCGCGAATTTCGGATAGATGCAGGACGAACCGAGGAACAGCAGGCGATTGACGCCGGCGCGATGCGCCGCCTCGATCACGTTCGCCTCGATCATGACATTCTGATAGAGGAACTCCGCGGGACGCCTGTCGTTGGCTAGAATTCCCCCCACCTTCGCGGCCGCGATGACGATTGCGTCCAGCCGTTCCTGACGGATCCACGCCTCGATCTCGTCCTGACGGACGAGATCGACATCGCGCCGACCGACGGTGATGACTTCGCAGTCCTCGCGCGCAAGACGGCGCACGAGCGCCGAGCCGACCATCCCTGTGTGCCCGGCGACCCAGACGCGCTTGCCTTCCAAAGGAAAGACGGCCTCAGACATAAGCGAATCCTTTGCCGACCGCTGGCTGTGGCACGGCCCGCGCCATGATCTTCAGATCTTCGCGCATCATCTCAGCGACGAGATCGTCGAGCTTTGTTTCGTGACGCCACCCGAGTTTTTCGTGCGCCTTGCTCGGATTGCCGATCAGGAGATCGACTTCCGTGGGCCGGAAGTAACGCGGGTCGACTTGCACCAGCACGCGTCCATCCGATGCGTCGATTCCCTGCTCCTCGACGCCGACGCCCTTCCATTCGAGATCGACCCCGATCCTGCGAAACGCCTTGTCGACGAAGCTGCGCACGCTATGCGCCTCTCCGGTCGCAAGGACGTAGTCGTCCGGTTCGGGCTGCTGCAGCATCAACCACATGCCCCGCACATATTCGCGCGCATGGCCCCAGTCGCGTTTGGCGTCGAGATTGCCGAGATAGAGTTTGTCCTGGAGACCCAGATGGATCGCGGCGACGGCGCGAGTGATCTTTCGCGTGACGAAGGTCTCGCCGCGAATTGGACTTTCGTGGTTGAACAAAATGCCGTTGGAGGCGTGGATGCCGTACGCCTCACGATAGTTGACGGTGGTCCAGTAGGCGTACAGCTTGGCCGCCGCATAAGGCGAGCGCGGATAGAACGGCGTCTTCTCATCTTGCGGAACGGCTTGCACCTTGCCGTAAAGCTCCGAGGTCGACGCCTGATAGAAACGCGTCCTTCCCACCAGCCTCAGAAGGCGGATCGCCTCGAGCAGGCGCAGCGTTCCAATTGCGTCGGCGTTCGCGGTGTATTCGGGCGCTTCGAATGAGACTTGAACGTGCGACTGCGCCGCCAAGTTGTAAATCTCGCCCGGCTGCGTCTCCTGTATGATGCGGATGAGATTGGTCGCGTCCGTCATATCGCCGTAGTGAAGAACGAATTGCGGTTCGCCGGCATGGGGGTCTTCGTAGAGATGTTCAATGCGGCCGGTATTGAAGCTCGACGAGCGTCGCTTGATCCCGTGAACGACATAGCCTTTCTCGAGCAGAAATTCGGCGAGGTAGGCTCCATCCTGACCGGTCACGCCGGTAATCAAGGCGACTTTTCGCTCGTTCACGGCGCCCTCTCGACAAATGCAAGTTGGATCGGATGGTTCGCTTTCGACGCGGGAGTTGGAAACGCGGCGGCTTCCCGCGAAGGTCGCGGGCCGATCGCAGTGCGTTCGCGTCGCTTCCTTTGAAGTCGGCCTTTGCGTTGCGGTCCCAAGGGCGCGAGAGGCGCGGGCACGCTACCGCCATTGCGGTGAATCGCCGCCCCAGAAACAAACCCAGTTTGGCGCCGCACGCTCAGGGCGCGGCGGCGACCATGCTTCGTTCCGCCGCCACTTTGACGGGGCCGCCGAGCAATTGGAGCAACACCTGGACGCGCTCCGCGCCATCAAGACGCTGCAGGATACCCAGTGCGCCCGCGAACGGACCCGCGACGAGTTCGACGCGGTCGCCGATCGCTAGGCTACCCGCATAGCTCAAGGCGCCGCGCTGATCGCTCGATTGAACTAGCGTCTCGACGACCCCTTTGGTGACCGCGAGCGGCCGTTCGCCATCGGTGATCAGACGTAAGACGCCGAACGTGCCGTTTACGCTGCGCCAGCGATGGCGATCGACATCCAACGCGATGAAGATGTAGCCGGGGAAGACCGGCGCGAGCACAGTCCTGAACTTGCGGGCGTGACGCCGGGTCTCGATTTGGACCGGCAAAAAGCTGCGGAAGTTTTGGTTCGCCAGATTGAGCTCGGCGACGCGCTCCCGCTGCGGCAAGGTCATCGCGACGCACCAACGCTCGCCGGGCGCGAGTGCGCAGCGCGAGGCCCGTGTTTCGGCCGGTTTTTGGGAGAGGGCGTGGTCGACGATCATTGCCGTTGACCCTCCTCATCGACGCCGAGACGGTCGATCTCGGCGATGATCGCTCGCCTTCGCGCCTCGACCTGCGCGTCGATCAGCGGGCGCAGCGCGGCGCGCAATTTGCCGGGCGCCGCGACATAGACAGCCGCAACTCGGCCTATCGGCTCAAACAAGACATAGCGCCTGAGATCGTTGAGGTACTCGGTCGAGACGCTCTCCACGCCCGCGAGGTAGAGATTCGTTGCAAACGCCAAGCGTCGCTCGATGACCCAACTCTCGCTCGGCGCCGCCCAATATGAAACGCGAAGCGCGCCGAGCGCCGAGGCGACGGGCCCATTCGCCCGCGTCAGGATGGCCGCGTAGCGAAGCCAGGCGTTGCCGTCGAGGGGATTGCAGGCGAGACGGCGTTCGGCGGCGAGCCTCGCGTTCCGCTCCGCGGAGTTGATCAGCGACGCGTCGAGCGCGGTCGTCGCCGCCTCGAACCCGGCCAGATTGACGGTGAGGCTGGCGCGCGTGACAGGATCGCTGCACCCGATGGGCGCGCCGCTGCCGACGAAGCGCGCGAGATAGGCGGCGTCCGGCTGCGCTCCCTTTTCGATGGCCGCCGCCAAATCCAAAAGATCGGCGTTGGCTGCGAAGAGGATCAACGTGCGGACGGCGAGACAGGCGACGGCGAGCGAGATCCCGGTGAGCATCAGCGACGTGACAAGCGTCGCGGCAGTCGTGGTGGCGCGGTGGGCGTTCAAAGCGCCGGCTCCACGTTCCTGTCCTTATTGTAGTACGCGTTGTAACGGCCGTAGTAGTAATCTTTCGAGCCGTAGCTCTCGTAGAGATTGACCTTCTTCAAATTGACCTTGTTGTAGAGAACGCCGATGCACTTCTCGAACAGAACGCTGTCCGCGCTCAGCATGTTTTGAACCATGACGCGCGGCGTGCGCCCCCATTCGACCACCAGCAGGAAGGCGTCGAACAGCGAAGCCGCCGCCCGCACGTCGACCACGGGCCCGAGCGGCGGCAAATCGACAACGATGTATTGATACGTTTCGCCCGCGTTCGCGAGAAGGCTGCGCATGCCGGAGGACGACAGCATTTCGCTCGAATGTTGCACCCGCTTCCTGATGATCGCGGGAAGAACATCAAGCCCGGAGTCCGGTTCCGACAGGAGAAGTTCCGCCATTGGCCGGTCGCCTCGGATCGCCTCAACGAGGCCGGCCTCGGCGTGCCGGGCCATCGCCCGCGTCAACCCCGGATTGCGTAAATCCGCGTCGATCAGCAGGCAGCGCGCGCCTAGGTGGGCAAGCAGCGAGGCGAGGTTCTTCGCAATGGTCGACTTGCCTTCGTGAGGCAGCATGGAGATGACGCCAACCACCTTCGATTGCTGATCCCCGAGCGCAAGGTCCACCGCGACCTTCGCTGAGCGCAGGGTCTCCGAGAAGCTCGAGAGGGGGTGATCGATCGTATAGCGTTGCAGCGAAGTGTTGGCATGGATCTGTCTTGGATTCTGATGCGCAACGGTCTCGTTCTCGACCGAGATCTGGTCTTCGACGATTTGCAACATGCCCAGAAACTCGAGACCAAGTTCGTCGCGAACATGCGAGGCTGCGCGGAATACTCGGTCGCGATACTCGCGTAAGGCGCCGAGGCCCGAGCCCACCATCGCGCCGAAGATCAGCGAAAGCGCGAGGGTCAGCCCCCGCTTCGGGTAACTTGCGATGTCGGGCTGCGTCGCCGCCGTGATGACCCGCGCTTCGCTGACGGGAAAGGATTGCTGCTGAAGCGTTTCCTGATAGCGCTGCATGAACGTCTGATAGAGGTTGCGATAGGTTTCGGATTCGCGCTCCAGCTCGCGCAATTGCACAAGAGTTTGATTGGTCGAGGCGTTCGCGCCGACGAGGGTCGACATCGCCAAGGTCAGCGACTGCTCCTTCTGGCGCGCCACCTCGGCGTCGCTACGGTAGCTCTCGGCGATTCGCTGCAGTTCCTCGTAGATCAGGCGTTCGAACTCAGCCATCTCCCTTCGCAGATTGATCACCTGGAGATGGCCGCTTCCCAGCTTGCTCTCGAGCTGCGCTTCCAGCTTCGAGGCGTTGAGATACTTTTCGCGCAAGTCGGTGATGACGGGATTGGCGAGCGAATCCGGCACCGACGCTCCCGCACGGCCCGACTTCAGCAGCTCCTGGATCTGTTCGTAGCGCGCCTCGGCCTTCGCCGTATCGGCGCGCGCGAGCACCATCTGCTCGTTGAGCTCGGTGAGTTGCTGATCGGAAATGAGCCCCGGTCGATCGCCGCCAGTCACAACGATGCCCTTGGCGGCCTTGAAGTTCTGCACGGCGAAGTCGGCGGCGAGCGACTGCTGCTTCAACTCCGAAATGCGATTCTGCAGCCATCCGGCCGCCCGGCGCGTCGCTTCGAATTTGGCGTCGAGTTGATCCGTGAGATACGCGTCCGCGAAAGCGTTCGCGATCGCCGACGCCTTGCTGCGATCGGGCGAGGTGTAGTCAACCGCCAGCACATAGGTGCGCGCTATGCGGTGCACGTCGAGGTTCGCGCGCAATTGCGCGATCGCCGCGCGCTTCAAGACGCCCTCCTCTTCCGCATCCGACCGCTCGCGGCTCATGAACCAGCCGCTGAAGTCGAACGCAGCGCGTAGCAGCGCTATTGCCTGTCCGATCAGGGCGCCGCGCGAGCCCATGAATTCTGGATCATGCGTCAGGTTCATCGTCGCAATGACGGAGAGTGCGATCTTCTCCGACCTCAGCACCTCCACCTGGCTGTCGATCGCGCCGGTGTCGAACGTCAGTTCGGCGATCGAAGCGGAGAGCGCGTTCTGATCTTTTTGGCTGTCGATCAGGATGTCGGTCGTCGCCGTATATCGGGGAACCGCCGTGAGCGTATACGCGAGGCCCAGCAGGGCGCCGACGCCCGCTGCGAGACCGACGAGACGAATCTGCCGGCGAACGGCGGCCAGCAACTGGTCGAAGTCGATCGGCGCGGCCGGCGCAACCGTCGGCTCGACGCCGACGTCCGGATATTCAGCGCGCCGCACGTCGAGACGCTTCAGCATGAGCGAGTTCCGCGCGAATTCCGGAGCCGCAAAGCGAACTCGTCATTCCAAGGTTTCGTCAGGGCGTGCATCGTCGAGTTGCCTACAGCGATGATTTTGAAGGACTGGTCGATAGGCTGGTCGGATAGGTCAGGCCGCCGCCCGCGCCGACCGAGTAGGATGGCGAGGTGTTGTTGGAGACGCCGAACGACACGCCGCCCGAACTTGGGCCGCCGTTCGAGGCGCCAGTCGACCCGCTGAAGCTTGCGACGCCGCCGATCTGGCCGCCGCTGCCTGCTCCTCCGGCTGCGCCAGCCGCGCCTCCGATCGCCGCGGCGCGAACTCCCCCGGCCCCCGCGATGAACGCCGCGATTAACATATTGACGCCCGACTGCGCGATCGCCGCCTGAATCTGCGCCGCCTTTTGCGGATCGGCAGCCGCCAACATGCGCGCCGCCTCAGCGAGGCCGGCGCCGATGGCGGCTCTTTGCGAATCGGTTGCGTCTTTCGCCAGATCGACGAGCGTGGCGAGCAGGCCAGGATCGGACAGGTATAGATTGCGCGCTCGGGTCGAGAGTGGAAGTCCCGCAGATGGGTAGTCCGTCAGCAGCGTTCGCGGATTGGCCTTGAACGTCTCGATCTCCGAATTCGGCAGTCTTGGAAACGAAATGCTCGGCGGCGAGGGAGGGGCGCTCTGCGCGAGGCCGCTCGCTCCGCTCGACACGCCGAAGGCGCACAAGAGGGCCGCTGCGCGCCTGATTGCACTGTTCGGCATCATGCTCCCCTCCAAAGTCGTGCCCCATTTGGCTGCCGCAGGTCGTCTGATCTCATGACCGCCTCAGCACCCACCTTCGACGCATCAATTCTGCAGATATCGAACCGAGGCCTTCGTCGCCGCCGCGTCGACCGCAACCGACGAGGCTCCGTCGGTGATCGACGTGATCATGGCGAGGAATTTCGTGATCTCGACCTCCGCGGCGTTGTCGACATAGATGATGTCGTTGTCGCGCATCGGAAATTGGCGCGCCGCGAAGAAGCCGGAGGGATCGCGGAAATTGACGCGGAAGATCGTCGGGATGTATTGCCGGTCGCTGACGAACTTCTCCGTGTTGACGCCCATCCGCTCCAGCGTCGACCGCTTTTCGATCCTGTAGACGAAGACCTGTCCCGGCTCCGCGCGGTTGTCGATAAGGCCACCGGCTTTGCCGACGGCGTCGCTGAGCGTCACGGTCTCCTGCAAGAATTTGAACTGTCCGCTCGCGCCCGTCGCGCCGAAGGCCATGAAGGCGCGTTGGTATTGATAGACGTACAGCGTATCGCCTGGCGCGACGAAGACGTTCTCGCGCGGGTCCCTCACGAGATTGATGAAATAGACTGTCCCCTTGAGGCCGTTACGCTGCAGCGTGACGAATTCTTCGTAACCGGGATTGCGAATGCCGCCGGCCCTCGAAATCGCGTCGAGCACACGGTCGCCGGCCGGGTTGATCGCGATCTTGCCGGGCGTGCCGACGTCGCCAATGACGGTGACCTGAGTCGACGTTTGCGCGACGATGGAGACGATCGCCTGCGGGTCGATCGCGCGATCCTTCAATCGGTCGATGATGTCCTTTTGGATGGCGGGGGTTCCGCGGTTCAGCGCACGCACCTGTCCGGCGTAGGGAACGGTGATGTAGCCTCTCGCGTCGACGGTCTGATTCGGAAGGGATACGAAATTCCCCGGCCGACTGCCCGCGTCGGTCGGGATGAAAAGGCCTCCTGCCTGCGCCTCGAAAAGCGTCACTTGAAGCGTGTCGCCGACGCCAACCTCGATTTCGGGCGCGGGGCCATGGCCGGCGCCGAACGTTTGCAGCAATGAGCCTGGTCCGAGGTCCTCTATCCAGGGAAGGACGAAACGGTTCAAATCTACGAGCGCGTAGTCGAGGAGGGAGCCGCGGCTCGTGTCGATAGCGGAAACGGTCGCCTGCGATTCGACGTCGCGCCTCGAGGGCCCGCTGTCGGGAACCATCGTGCAGCCGCCCAAAGCCGCGAAGGCAACCGCGAGCGCCGTCAGATATCCAGAAAGGCGCTTTGTCGACCCCGCCAAGCCCATGCCGAAATGCAACCTATGATTGTGTTGCGACTGCTATAGCGCATTTGGTGTAAATCGCAACCTTGAAATCAGGCGGTTTTCAGAGAGTTGGACCGACACGGCTCGCGCCTTTCCAGCCGGCGCGGGGGCCCCGACAGGGCGAAAAGGCGCTGGGAGTCGTCGGCCCGGCTGTGGGTGGCGTGACCGTGGCCGTGAATGAAGCCCACAACGGCAAAGGCGCGCCGCGATCACGGGCCAGGAAGCCCCTCAGCGGCGCCATAAGCCTAGTAGGCATCGAAGTGGACCAAGGCGACGCAGGTCATCGCGATGATCTTGAGGTCGAGCGTGAGCGACCAATTGTCGATGTACCAGAGGTCTCGCTCGAACTCGCTGCTCCATCTGCGAAAGGCGCCGCGTTTCGCCGCGCAAGCCTCGCACTTGCGCCGCGCCCGTCAGGCCCGGCTTTACGTGATGGCGCAGCGCGTAATTGTCGATGCGCGCCTTGTATTCGTCGTCATGCGCAAGCGCGTGCGGCCGCGGTCCGACGAGCGACATCTCGCCGCGCAACACATTGAGGAGTTGCGGCAGTTCATCGATGCTGGTGCGCCGCAAGATACGACCGAGCCGCGTGACGCGACTGTCGCCGCGCTGGGCTTGGACGATCGGCCCGTCCTCCAGCACCGTCATCGTCCGGAATTTGAACATCACGAATTCGCGGTCGTCGAAGCCGCAGCGAAACTGCCGAAAGATGGCGGGTCCCTTGCTGTCGAGCCGAATCGCTATGCCGACCGCCGCCAAAAACGGCGCGAGCACGGCTAACGCTAAAGCGGCAAGGACGACATCGATCGCGCGCTTGAGCGCGCGCTCACGCGCGCTCAGCGGCTCACGCTGCAGCTCGACGGAGAAAGCGCCGCCGAACCCACGCGCATTTCTTTCCCTGAGAATGCCGCGAATGCGTTGGTCGGGATAGAGGCGCACCGACAGCGGCGAGGCGCGCAGCAGCGCGCAGACTTCCGAAAGCTCGCGGTCGCGGCTCCACGGCATGACCAACGCGAAGTCAAGAGCTTGTCGCTCGCGGGCCGCCTTGATCGCCTCAGCGACCCGATCCCGGTCCTGCGGGCCCAGCGCGCCGTCGCTCCCGCTTGCGTCGCCGTGCAAAGCGATCCGCGCGACCTCCTCCATCCCGAAAGCCAGGAAATCGAACTCTCGCATGCTCTCGAGTTCGGCCGCGTCGCCGAGCGTCACGACGCGGCGACCTTTGACGAAGCCAAGGCGGATGCCGGCGCGAACCCCACGTGCGAGCACAACGCGGCCGAGCGGAATCGCGCAGACGGCCACGGCGGTGAAGGTGATCATGGCGCCGCGCGAATATTCAGACCCGATTTTCAGCAGGAACAGGATACAGACGATGCCGAGTTGAGCGATCGCCAGGATTGTGACGAGGCGCGCGAGATTGGGCGCTGGGGCGAGCAGCGCAGGAAGGCGGTAAAGCCCCTCCATCTGCGCGGAAAGGCCAAACAGCGCGGCGGAGATCAGCCCGATGGCCGCCGCCGCGTCCAGCGAGGCCAGCGACCCGGTCGCGTAGAGCTGGTATGCGCCGTCACCCAGGGCGCTTGCCGACAGAAGAAGGCCGGCGTCGAGCGCCGCCGCGATCGGCGGTACGGCGCGGCACGACAGGCTCCACTCCTTAGCCGCCGCACGGGCGGCGTAAGGCGACTGGCGAACTGCTGTCACGATCCCCTCTTCGACCCAGCAATACACGTATAAGTAGCATAACTGGTTGCGAACACGCAATGACTGCGATAGTCGATTCCTGAAAGCGGCCGCTCGCCGAGGCGAACGCCCGCGACGGAGACAGAGGAGCCGGCCATCCGCCTTCAACTGCGCGCCAACGCAAGGGCCGGCGCCTTCGGGCTTGGCGATAGCCAACGAGGCCCCGACACGCCTGGGGGGCACACGAGCCTCGCCCAGGCGTTCCTCGGCGACCCGGTCAATCTCGACCGCGGTGCCTATCTGACAAGCCCGCTTTCCATCCGTCGCATCGATGTCGAACTCGCCGTGACGCGGGAGCGGAGCGGTTCATGACGGCGGCGCCGACGTCCGCGCCGACGCGCGCGCCGCTCGCCTTTCGCGCCTGGCTCGAGAGAGGTTTCCTTGCGGCAATCGCTTTGACCACCGTCGCCTACGGGTCGGCCTCGAGCGTGCAGACGAGTTTCGCGGCGATCGCCTTCTCGGGCTTCGCCATCGTGTCGACCTTGCGGCCGATCGGCTCGGCCCCGATACGCGTCGTTCGGACGGTGGCGATTCTGCTCGCCGCGGTCGTCCTCGGCTATGCGGCCTTCCAGATGCTGCCGATCCCCGGCGCGGCCATCGCCAACGACGCATGGCAGTCGGTTAGCGAGAATATTGGGCCGGCGCAGGGAACGATCTCGGTCGCGCCCGGCATGACGCTCGACGCCCTTCCCTCGCTCGCGCTTCCCTTTCTTGCCTTTGTTGGCGCACTCGTCTTTTTTCAAGGCGACCACGACGCCCTGCGCCTCTGGCGCGCGCTCGCCTATTTCGGCGCCGGCTACGCTGTGTTCGGCATCCTGCAGGAGCTGTTTATCCCAGGCCAGATCCTCTTCGAGACAAAGAGATTCTACCTCGGCTCGCTCACCGCGACCTTCGTCAATCGCAACACGGCGGGCGCCTTCTTCGGGCTCGCCTTCCTGCTCAATCTTGGACTTGGGCTTCGTGAGCTCCGCAACGTCCGCCTCGGCTCCTTGATTAAGAAGGCGGCCGGTCTCGACGTAGGCTGGCCCGGCAGGCACGCCGAGGTGCTTCTCCATGCCTTCGCCGCTCTCGATTGCGCTGTCGCACTCTTTCTCACGCAGTCGCGCGGGGCGGTCGGCGCGACCTTCGTCGCCGCGTTCGTCGCGGTCGCGCTCATCGCGACGCGGCCGATGACCCGCGATCAGCCGGCCAACGGGCTCGAAAAATGGCCTCGGCGCGCGGCGGCGATCGGCGCGCTTCTTGTCGTCGCCGGCCTTTTTGCCCTGCTCGCAGGCCGCTCCGCCTATCGAATGCAAGAGGGCGGAGCCGACGACGGTCGCTGGTGCGCCTTCACCTCGATCCTTCAAGCCATCCGCGACAACTGGCTCTGGGGCGCCGGCTTCGGCGCGTTCCAGGACGTATTTCCCGTCTATCGCGACTTCGCCTGCGCTGGCATTTTCGGCGTCTGGGAGCGGGCGCACAACCTCTTCCTCGAGGGCTGGCTCGGCTTAGGCGTCCTCTTCCTTGCGGTTTTGGCAATCGGCTACGCGACGCTCGCCGGAGTCTTTGTTCATGGCGTGAGGGTCCGCCACAAGCTGCGCTTCGCGCCAATCTGCGGCCTCGCAACGCTCGTCTTCGCCACGCTGCACTCGATCGTCGACTTCTCGCTGCAGATTCCCGGCTTCGCGGTCTATTTCGCCGCCGTCATGGCCGCCGCAACGACGCTTTCACTGGGGCGCGCCCTGCGCTAAAGGGCGCCCGCACGCCGCCGCAGGCAATGCCGCCGCTGTCACGCCTCCGCTGTCGCCGGGACGGCGGCGCGCGCTTCCTCGAGCGCGTTGGCGATCGCGTCCTCGACACGCTCCAGCCAGACGAATTCGAGTTGCTTGCGCGCGTCCCAGGGGATGTCGTCGTAGTCGCGTCGGTTGCGCGCCGGCAGCATTACGCGCTTGAGGCCAGCCCGCGCTGCGGCCGTCACCTTCTCCTTGATGCCGCCTACCGGCAGAACGAGGCCTCGCAGCGAGATCTCGCCCGTCATCGCCGTGTCGCTGCGCACCGTGCGGTTCGTGAAGAGCGAAACGAGCGCGGTGTAGATGGCGACGCCCGCGCTCGGGCCATCCTTCGGCGTCGCCCCCGCGGGCACGTGAATGTGCACGTCGCTCTTTTCGAACGCCTCGGCGCCGACGCCGAGCGCCGAGGCATGGTTCTTCACCAGCGTCATGGCCGCCTGCGCGCTCTCGCGCATCACTTCGCCGAGCTGACCGGTGAGGATGAGCGCGCCGCGGCCGGGCGAACGGGCAGCCTCGACGAACAGGATGTCGCCACCGACCGGCGTCCAGGCGAGGCCCGTGGCGACGCCCGGCACGCTCGTACGCATCGCGACTTCGTTCTCGAATCGCGGCGGCCCCAGGATCTGCGGCAGATCCGCGGCGCGAATCGCAGCATGGTCCGCGCTGCCCTCGGCGATCTTGACGGCCGCGTTGCGAAGCGCCCGACCGATCTCGCGTTCGAGATTTCGGACCCCCGCTTCGCGCGTATAGTCGCGAATGATGTGCAGCAGCGCTTCGTCCTCGATCTCGGCCTGTCCCGACCTGAGACCGTTCGCCTCCATCTGTCGCCGCACGAGGAAGCGCCGCGCGATCTCCAGCTTCTCGTCGTCGGTGTAGCCGGCGAGGCTGATGATCTCCATGCGGTCGCGCAACGGTCCGGGGATCGTGTCGAGAAGATTGGCGGTGGCGATGAACACGATGCGCGACAGATCGAAGGGAATGCCGAGGTAATTGTCGCGGAAGGTCGAGTTCTGCTCGGGGTCGAGCACCTCGAGCATCGCGGCGGAGGGGTCGCCCTGGATTCCCCTGCCCATCTTGTCGATCTCGTCGAGCATCATCACGCAATCGCGCGACTTCGCCTTGCGGATCGCCTGGATGATGTTGCCGGGCAGCGCGCCGACATAGGTGCGGCGGTGGCCGCGAATTTCGGCCTCGTCGTGCACGCCGCCGAGGCTGACGCGCACGAAGGCCCGGCCCATCGCGCGCGCGATCGACTGGCCGAGCGAGGTCTTGCCGACGCCCGGCGGCCCGACGAAGCACAGAATCGGCGCCTTGCCGCTCGGCGCGAGCTTGCGCACCGCGAGAAATTCGACGATCCGCTGCTTGATCTTCTCGAGGCCGAAATGATCTTCGTCGAGAATGCGGCGCGCCTCTTTGATGTCGATCGGCCGCTCCTCGGGCGGCGCCCAGGGCAGATCGAGCAGCCAGTCGAGATAGGTGCGCACCATCCCCGCTTCCATCGCGCCTTCCGGCATCCGCTCGTAGCGGCGCAACTCCTTGCGCGCCTGTTCCTCGATATCCGCCGGCATGGCGGCGCGTGCGAGCTTCTCGCTGAGCTCCTGAACCTCGGCGGTCCGGGCGTCGCCTTCGCCGAGCTCGCGCTGGATCGTCGCCATCTGCTCGCGCAGCACCGCCTCGCGCTGCCGCTTGTCGAACGCCGCGCGGGTCTGCTGACTGATTTCGTTAGTTAGCCGGAGAACTTCCAAGCGCTCCGCCAGAAGCTTCGTGACCTTGTCGATGCGCGCGGTGAGATCGACGGTTTCGAGCAATTCCTGTCTTTGTTCGGCGTTGATGTCGATATAGGCGGCGACGAGGTCGGCGAGCGCGCTCGGCGAGGCGATCGACTGGACGGTGACGATAAGCTCACGCGGCGCCTGAGGCAGCAACTGGAGCGTCTCCAACGCCTGCTGCTTCAAGTTCCGGAAGCGCGCCTCGAGGTCCGGCGTGTGCGCCTCCGGCTCCTCGATGCGTTCCGCGCGGGCGATGAAGAAGGGGTGCTCGCGCACGAATTCGATAACGCGAAAGCGCTGCACCCCCTGCAGCACCACATGATGAGCGCCGTCGGGCGCCGTGACATAGCGCAGCACGTTGGCGATCGCGCCGGTGCGATGGAGGTCGAGCGCGGACGGGTCCTCGACGGCGGGATCGCGTTGCATAAGGACGCCGATCTGACGCTCCTCGCGAACCGCCTGCTGCGCCGCCGCGATCGAACGCGGCTGGCTGATGGTGATCGGAAACACCGTCCCCGGCATGAGCACGGTGTCGCGCACCGGCACGATGATGAGGGCGTCCGGAGGCAACGGCGCCCCGCCGCCCGCCGCGTTCGATCCCGCCTCGGGGAGCGCCCTATCCGGCTGTCGGCGGAAGATCATGATCGACGCTCCTCATATCGCCTTGTGAAGCCTGATGAGCAGGCATCCATCGCTGACCGTCCGCACCACCGCGTCGTAACGACCGGGCGGCAACGACACGCGCCGCTCGAAATATCCTTGCGGAAGTTCGAGCCGGTGAATGGCGGCCGTGCGCAACTGCGGCGGCAGAACGCGCCGGCCGGCAATGATCAGGTCGGGGCCCTCGATCACCGTTTCAACCTGCTCCGGGGCGACGCCCGGCAGCGCGGCGAAGATGAGAACCTCCTGGTCGGTCTCCAGCACGTCGACCGGCGGCTCCCAGGCCGGCCGAGCGGCCGGTCTGAGCGCAAAGATCTCGCGATGCATTCGCTCGGCCCGCGCGAGCATGGCGAGCGCCTCCGGCCACATCCAGCTTCTCGGATCGTCCCCGGTCATGGGTCACCCCTTGCCGTCTCGAAATGATACAGAATCAAACGTGGATGGTGGCTTCGATCCAGGCAGCGAAGGCGGTCATGAAATCCGTGAGGAATTTCTGCACGCCCTCGTTGGCGACGCTGCCGTCCTGGGCGAAAATGGTCGCCGCGCCGCCGATATAGGCTTCGGGCTGCGGCATCGCCGGCACGTTCAAGAACACGAGCGACTGGCGCAGATGGTGGTTCGCGCCGAAGCCGCCGATCGCGCCGGGCGAGACGCTCACCACGCCGCCGGGCTTCCCGTTCCAGGCGCTGCGGCCGTAGGGGCGGGAGGCGACGTCGAGCGCGTTCTTGAGCGCGGCCGGCACCGACCGATTATATTCCGGCGTGACGAAAAGCACCGCGTCGGCCGCCCTGACCCGGTCTCGGAACTCGACCCAAGTCTCCGGCGGCGCGGCGTCTTCGTCCTGGTTATAGAGCGGCAGTTGGCCGATTTCGATGATTTCGGGCTTGAGCTCCGGGGGCGCCGCCGCGATGAGGCCTTTTGCGATCAGTCGGCTGAAGGCGCCCTTGCGCAGGCTCCCGACGAAGACGGCGACGTTGCGAGTGGCGGGCATTTGTTCGCTCCCTGGCCTTGGGCGACAAGCGAGACAAGTCGAACGAGCATTCGCCGTCAGCGAGGCGAGTCTCGGCGAAGGGGCAGTGTAGAACGAAGTCGCCGCAATCGGCAAAACCGAACTTTGGCGCGCAAAGGCCTTCAGCAGGAGGAGGCGGATTTGGCGCGCGTGGGGCCCCGTCGCAAATCCTTGATGTGGCGCCTCTATGAAACCGTCCCCATGACGCCCGCAGCAAGAGCGACAACATGACCGCGTGCGACCGCCGGACCGGCGGCGCCGGGTTGGCGGCCGAAGACGGCTTTTCGTTGATCGAAGCGCTCGCCTCGGTGGCGGTGATGGCGGCGATCCTCGGCGCTCTCGGCGTCATCGCGGGGCAATGGATTCCGAGCTGGAGCCACGGCCTCGCCGACGCTCAGCGCGCCGACCTTACGGGTCTCGCGGTCGAGCGCATGGCTGCCGACATTGCGGGGGCCGTCTATGTCACGCCAGGAGGCGATTCAAAAACGCCCTTCTTCGACGGCTCCCCCTCCTCCGTCACCTTCGTTCGCTCCGCTTACGGCCCCGGCGCGCGCAACGAACTCGAAATCGTGCGCATCAGCGAGCGGCGGGACGGAAACGGCGTCGCGCTCGTGCGCGAACAGGCGCCCTTCGTTCCGATGTCGCCCGTCGCCGACGCTGGCGTGATCGCGTTGAAGGATCCGGTCGTTCTGACGCGGGGGGCCGTCCACGTGACTTTCGCCTATTCGGGAGCGGGCGTCGCCTGGGCGCCGGCCTGGCGCGGCGCGAAGAAATTGCCGACAGCCATGCGCATCACATTACGCGACGCGACGAACAACCGAGTTCTCGCCGCCTCGACGGCGTTCGCGATTCACGTCACCGCGCCGCCGCCCGAGATGAAGAAGAAAGACGATTCCAACCAACCTACGACCGGGCGTATGACAGACCAACCGAACCAGTAAAGAGCGATGCGCGTGGGAAAGCCTTCAGGCGACGGCGAGAGCGGCTTCGTGCTCGTGGCGGTGCTGTGGATGATCGCGGCGCTGACGGCGCTCGCTTCGATCTATCTCGCCTACGCCAAGACGAGCGCGTCGGCGTCGGTCCTTCCGGGCGAACGGGTGCAAGCGGAGGCGGCGATCCGCGGCGGGCTGGAGCTTGCGGCCTATCACGCGCTCGCCACGACTGATGCGCGGCAGAGAGCCCACGCCCATATCGAGAGTCGACTGGGTCGCGCGCGCGTAGTCGTCGACTGCCGCTCGGAATCGGCGCGCATCGACCTCAACGCCGCGCCCAAGGAGATGCTGGCGGGTCTGCTCGCCGAACTCGGAGTTCCCGCCGACAAGGCCGACGAAATGGTCTCCCACATCCTCGCCTGGCGCGGCGACGCCGCCGCGACGACGGCGCAGCAGGAGACTGACGCTTATAAGGCGGCGAAGCTGCGCTACGGCCCTCGGCTCGGTCCGTTCGGCAGTCCGCTCGAACTCAGCCTGGTGCTCGGCTTGCCCGAGCCATTGGTCGCGAAGATGCAGCCTTACGTGACGGTCTATAGCGGCGAGGCGAAGGTGGATGCGCTCGACGCCGATCCGACCGTGCTGGCCGCGCTGCCGCAGATGACGCCGGACCTGCTCGGGCCGCTGCTGAAGCTGCGCTCCGCCCCGGACGCGGACCCCGACGCCATCACCAAAGCGCTCGGCCCCGGGGCGAAGTTCACAAGCCTCTCCCCCTCCAAGGCCATTCGGGCCGACATCGTCGCCGACTTCGGCGGCGGACGGAAATACCGCGCAGAGATTGTCTTCGCTTTGAACGACAAAGGCGAGGAGCCGTTCGAGGTTCTCGATTGGAGCGACGATTTCGACGGAGCGCTCCCGCCCGCCTGAGGCGGCGCTGCCGGCAATCCTCCCTCTCCTCGCCCGCGGGTGTTTGGCCGCACGCTTGAGGCTTCTGCAGTTCGATGGAGCACCCCTCACCCCAAACCCCTCTCCCGCGAGCGGGAGACGGGCCTAGCGGCGCCGCTTCGTCCCTTCTCCCGCCTGCGGGAGCGGACGAATGCTACGCATTCGCCTAGAGAAGGTGGCGCAAAGCGCCGGATGAGGGTCCCTCCGATTCCGTCACACCGCGTCCGCGTAGCGGATCAATGTCGGAAACGCGGCAGGACGCCCGGGCCGGCCGGAGCATCGCCGTCGGGCCTCCGGGGCGTGTCGGGATCGACGCCGTCAGCGGCCGACGAGGCGGCCGGTTCCGGTGCGCCGCCCCCGTCCGCATCGGCTTGCGCGCTTTGTTCCGACGGATCGTCGGCCACAGCGCTCGGCTTCGGCAGGTCCAGCGTCACGGTGTCCGTTCCACGCCCCAGCACGATCGAGCGCGTTTCGACTTTGACCGCGCGCCATCCCGACTGGATCTCGCCCTCGCGCACGCGCAGCACGGAGTTGCTGGACCGGTCCTTCAACAGCGCGACACGGGCATCGAGGCCGACGATCGTGCCGAGCAGCTTGAACGGGGGCGGCTCAGGCGCGGCCGGTTTCGCCTCGGCGGTCGCGGTCGACGTCGAGACGGGCGCGACGGCGACCGCGGCGGGCGGCCGGCGCGAGGGGGAAAACAGCGGCCGGTCGCGCGTCGCCGAGAGACTGTCCGACGGAATCGCCCACAGCGGATTGCCCTCGCCGGCCGTCGCATGCGGAGCGGTCGCGGACGAACGGGCTTCCTCGGCCGCAGCGGCGAGCGTCGCCGCGGTCAACGCGGCGAAAACGATCGATGCGCGCTTCACAGTCCCGGCTCCCATTTCGACGACACGGTGAGGGCGACATGCATCGGGCCGCCGCCCGCCTCTCCCGTCGCCTCAGGCGATTGCACGTCGAGCGACTCGACGAACAGGTAGGGCATGCCGGCCTCAAGATCGTACAGCAGCGGTTGCAGTCCAGTTTGCGCGAGGTCGAAATTCGCGGTCAGGCGAATGAAGCCGTCCTTGTCGCCGAGGCTGTCCAATTGCTCCTCGTCCGACTGGAGCGAACCGCCAGCCTTGGCGACCGCCTGCTCGATGCGTTGCTGCAGCGCCGCCCCCGCCAGCGTCACCGTCGCTTCATGCAGAAACGGCGAGGCGGCAGCGGCGTTCGCGCCTGCGCCGGCTCGCGTATGCGCTTTGAGCGCCGCCAGCCGCTCGCTCATCGTATCGACGTCGGCGCGCGCGGCGACGATGCTCGATGTTGCGGTGATCGCGTAACCGGCGAGGCCGCACACGACGACCGTGTAGACCAGGGCGGAAAGCGCCTGCCTGCGGGCGGGCGCATTTTGGCGAATCCAGTCGATCATGGCTGCACCGTGAAGACAGGGTCGGCGTGAGCCTCGATGTGAAACCGCTCGCCGCGCTCGCCCGGCGTCTGGGTGGTCGGCGCGTCGAACTCCGCGTGCTTGAAGGTCGGCGACTGCTCGATCAGCCGGATCAAGCCCGGCGCGTCTTCCGTCAGGCCGGCGAGTTGCACCTTGCCGCCCTCGACATGAAGCTGCGTAAGATAGGTGTTGTCGGGCACAGCGCGCGAAAGCGCCTCCAGCACGAGGACGCTGGCCAGAGTGCCCCGCTTTTTCGCATTGATCGCCGCCAAGGCCTTTTGCTGAGGGCCGCCGCCGCCCGTCAACGCCGACCGCCGCGCCGCGATCTCGTGACGGAGCGAATCGGACTGCGCCTCAAGGTCGCTCGCCACGAAGATGGAAGCGAGCCCCGCCAGCAGCGCGGCGAAAGCGGCGAGCGCGAGCGCGACCCCGAGGACGCGCTTGATGGCGATCTCCCGCTCGGCGGCCGCCGGGCGCGCGTTCGAGACGACGATGCGCGCCTCGCCCGGCTCCTCGCCATCGGCGGGAGCGGAGATCGTCCACGAACGCACCCGCCCAGCCTCGAGCGCCTGCGTGAGCGTGGCGATCGAGCCGCGCGGCGCGGCGGCGACCGTGACCAGGATTCGGTCGGCGGCGACGTTTTTCGGCTCGCCCCATCCAAATGCCGCTTCGCGCGCGGTCCAAGGCGTCAGACGGTCGATCTGCGCGCGCACCACGCCGCCGAGAAACTCGGCCGCCTGACGAGGCAATTCGATCTCGCGATAGACGAAGCGCCGCGCAGCGAGAGCAACCTCGACGTCGGCGCCCGCAAGCCGCGGCGCCGGGCCGCCGGAGACCGTCCAGCCGCCGTCGACAAAGCGGAGCCGCGATGCTTCTCCCGCCTCGCCGGCCTTCTGCGGCGCAAGGGCGAAATCCCCCTCCGGGCGCTCGAGGAGAAGCGTGCGGCGCGGACGCCGCATCGCCTCGTAAGCGATCGCGAACGCCTCGGCAGCAAAATCGAGTTCGCGAGCGATCCAGCTTCGCGCGGTCGCCAAGGCGTTCATCGGGGTGTCCTGGAATGCGGGCTCATTCGGAGGCTTCGGCCGTCGGTCGGAGACGAATGGTTTCGATCTGCAGGGTTTCGCCGCCGGGCCCCTGCACTTGCAGCGAGAGCCGCCGCGGGCTCCACGCCGTTCCCGCCGTCGCAGGCGCCGCCGCCGTCTGGAGCCGCCAGCGATAGCCGTCGACGACGCCGGAACGCTCGCCGCCGCCCATTTGCGCGCGAGACGGCAAACCGACTTCGATCATCCGCGCCGCCTCGGCAAGCGCGCTCCTGCGCTCGGCGAAGAGCGTCGCGCGCCGGCTCTGCGCGTTGAGCTCGGCCAGCGCGCCGAGCGCCGCCGATACGACGGCGAGCGCCACCAGCCCTTCGATGAGCGTGAATCCCTGCTCGCCCCGGCGAACGGAATTCTGTTCGCCGCGACGATCAGGACTTTTCGGACGCGACAATTTCGACGCCTCCTGTCAACCAATTGACGCGAACTTGATAAGCGGCGCCAGGGCGCGACAGCGCGATCGCGCCGCCGCACGAAAGGCCGCTCGGAAAGAAGTCGATCGAAGATCCGACGACGCGGCCATTGCAACGCTGCGCGAGGATGGCGTCGAAGGCGACGTCGGCGGGAAGCTGCAGCACGCCGCCGCCCGCCCCCGACCGAACGGTGTGCGATGCCGCGCTGAGCGCCGTCGAGACGAAGACATGCCGGCGAATCGCCGCAACGCGATCTGCTTTCAGCATCGCCGCGATCTCGACCGCATAGCCGCGCAAGCCCTGCGCCGTCGTCGCGCGCGGCGATTGCGGCAGCGCGATCACCGCCAGCAGCGCGACGATCGCAAGCACGGCGACCACCTCGATCAGCGTAAAGCCATCCTCGCCGCGCATCGCGCTACTTCTCGGCGCTGGTGATCAGCGTTCCCGCCGACCCGCCGCTCTCCGGACCCGCCGAACCGTAGGAATCGATCTCATAGGGCCCATGGTCGCCGGGGACCTTGTAAACGTACGGGTGGCCCCAAGGATCGACGGGCACCGAGCCGGTCTTGAGATAGGGGCCGTTCCACGCCGGCGCCGCCGACGGACGCTCGACGAGCGCGGCGAGGCCTTCGTTCGCGCCGGGATAGCGGCCGTTGTCGAGGTAATAGAGATCCATCGCCGCGACGAGGCTTTCGATCTGGATCTTGGCGGCCTTGCCCTTCGACTCGCTGAGATAGGACAGCACGCGCGGACCGACCAGGCCCATGATCAGGCCGATGATGGTGATGACGACCAGCATCTCGACCAGAGTGAACCCGGCTTCGCCGTCGCGGCGCGAAGCCCGCGAAGAGGACGCGCTAGCGTCTGTGACGTTTGACATGGGTTCCAATCCTCAGTTTACGACTTCGTTGACAGAAATCAGGGCGGTCATCACCGACACTATGAGGCCGCCGACGATCGTGCTGACGAACATGATCGCCAGCGGGCCGACGATCCCGAGCATGCGGTCCAGGCTTCGTTGCAGTTTGGCCTCGTAAAATTCAGCGACACGCCCCGCGAGCATCGGTAATTGTCCGGAATCCTCGCCGAGCCGCAGCGTTCTCACCGCCATCGGGGGCAACGCCCGCGAGAGGGTCAGCGCCTCCGACAGTCTTCCACCCTGGCGGACCTTGTCGATCATATTTGACCACTGTGTGAACCCCCCGGCCGCGCTCATGATCTCGCTGAGGATTCGCAGGCTCATCGGCAGCGGAACGCCGCTGGTGAGCAGCAGTCCGAGGTTTCTACAAAAGAGACTGGTTCGATAATATTCGAGTGTCGGCTTCACGAGCGGCAATTGGCCGAGCGCGCCGATCGCCGCGCCGCGCGCGGCCGGTTGCCGCAGCATCAAGACGAGCGCCAGCGCGAACACGACCGCCTCGATCGCGAGCGATTGCATATGCGAGCGCAGATAATCCGAGAGTGCGAGGAAGGTCGCGAGCACCGGATCGAGCTTGGTGTTGAAATCGCGAAACACGTTGGCGAACTGCGGCAGCACGAACGTGAGGAAAAAGAACAGGACGCCGCCCGCCGCGAGCAGAAGGAAGGCGGGGTATCGCAGCGCGTCGGCGAGCCGGCGGCGCAGCGCCTCGGAGCGCTGACGCTCGGCGCTCAGCGCTTCGAGAATGGGTGCGAGCGTTCCCGACGCCTCGCCGACCTTGACCAGCGCGACATAGATCGGCGGGAACACGGCAGGGTGCTTCGCCAGCGCCTCGCCAAAACTCTCGCCGGCAAGGATCGAAGCGGCGAGCGCGGCGATCGTCGGACGCATACGGCCGATGTCGGCGTCGGTGGCGAGCATCTCCAGCGCGTCGTTGATGCGCGCGCCGGTGCGCAGCAACAGCGCGAGGTCGCCGGTGAAGATGGTGAGATCCTCCGCGCGCGGCCGCGAGAACATCGAGAAGGCGCTGGAGCCTCCCCCTGCGCTCTCGTTTCCCTCGGCGAAGGTCTCGATCGGAATCAGACCGAGATGGGCGATGCGCTGCGCCACCTCGGAGACGTTCGGCGCGATGACTGCTCCGCTAACGATTTCGCCGGCCTCGGTGAGCGCCCGGTAACGAAAATTCGGCATGTCCTACCTCGCCATCGTCACGCGCAGCACTTCGGCGACCGATGTCAGGCCGGCGCGGCACTTGCCGACGGCGTCCTGCATCATCGTCGTCATGCCGTTGCGGATCGCGGCCTCGTCGAGCGTGTGGGCGTCGATCTTCGGCCCAATCAAGTCACGCGTCTCGCCGGCCACCTCCATCGCCTCGAACACGCCGATGCGGCCGCGGTAGCCCGAGCCGCCGCAGCGCTCGCAGCCCGCCGGCTCGTGCACCACGTCGCCTGCCGAGAAGCCGCAGATTTGATAGCGCGGGTCAGCGGCGACATCGCTGGCCCCGAGGGTGCGCCGCGTCTTGCAGCGCTCGCACAACTGACGCACCAGGCGCTGCGCGAGAACCATGCGTAGGGTGGATTTGAGCAGGAAGCTCTCGACGCCGAGGTCGATCAAGCGCGGCGCGGCGGCGGCGGCCGTCTCGGTGTGCAGCGTCGTCAGGACGAGGTGACCCGTGAGCGCGGCGTGAATCGCGATGCCGGCCGTCTCGTGATCGCGGATTTCGCCGACCATGATGACGTCGGGGTCCTGACGAACGAAGGCGCGCATGGCGGCTGCGAAGGTAAGGCCGATCGACGGCTTGACCTGCGACTGGTTGACGCCCGGAATCTCGTATTCGATCGGATCCTCGATAGTGAGGATTTTGCGCGTCGGCGTGTTGAGCATCGACAGCATCGTCGCCAGCGTCGTCGTCTTGCCGCTGCCTGTCGGCCCGGTGATGACGATCATGCCGTGCGGAAATTCGATCGCGCGCCGCACTTTCCGCTCGTCGTCGCTCGAGAAGCCGAGCTTGCCGACGTCGATCAGACCGCGGTCGCGCGGCAGCAGACGCAGCACCGCCGCCTCGCCGTGCTGTGTGGGCATGGTCGCGACGCGAATGTCGACCTCGACGCGCGCAACCTTCAACCGCGCAGCGCCGTCCTGCGGCAGGCGCCGCTCGGCGATGTTCAGACCGGAGACGATCTTGATGCGCGAGATCAAAGCATGCGGCATGACGTCGTGCGGCGCGGCGACCAGCCGCAGCAGACCGTCGACGCGAAAGCGGACCGTGAGGCCATCGCGCGTCGGCTCGATGTGGACGTCGCTCGCCCGCAAATCGATCGCCTTCTCGAGAATCTCGTCGAACGCCCGGACGACCGGCGCGCCGCTGGCGAGGTCGCGCAGATTCTCGACGCTCTCCTCCGCAGCCGCGCTCGAGGCCGTCGCGACCTCGCTGTCGACGGCGCTCGTCTCGCCAATGCGCTGCGCGAGCGCGGTCGCGATGTCGTCGAACGAGGCGACCGCGATCTCGAGCGGCGCGCCGAGCTCGATCTCTGCGGCGCGCAGCACCGCCGAATCGCCCGGGTCGGCCATGGCGAGGCGCAGGACGCCGTCGCCGGCTTCGAAAGGAAACAGAGCGGCGTCGCGCAGGAAGCGCGGCGAAAAGCGTGCGCACAGCGCGCGCGTTTCCATCAAGTCGCTGAGGCCCAGCCGAGGCAGCCGGTAGCGCGTCGCCACCTCGTCGGCGAGATCGTGCGCCGAAACGTCGCTCGCCTCCCACAAATGACGCAGAGGAACTCGCGACAGCGCCCTAGCGCCGCGGGCAGGATCCTCTCCGCGGGCGTTCGCGACGCCCCGCCGCAAGAACATCACAAGCGCGTGATGCTCGCTTTCGGCGTCCAATACTGTGGACAACCCGTCGATTGAAGCTTTCATGACAATGTTGTTTCATTATCGTGACTGGGGAAATATTTGTGTTCTTGACACCACCTAGCCATTAATGATTTTTCGCCGTCGTTTCAACGTGCCTCTCGCATTTCCATAACGGTGGCGCCCTCGTGGTTTTTCGTCGAATGATTACCCGGCACGGCCGCCGGTGCCTTGTCGTCGCATCCATGCTTGCCCTTGCCGGATGCAGTCCAATCCTCGAGGAACGTAGCGACGAAGCGCCAACCGCAGCAGACGCGGTGCGCTCGGCGAACTTCCAGCCTCACAATCCGACGGCGGCCCCGGACCCTCAGCCGAGCGGATCGGGCTTCAAGGGTTTCTCGTTTTTTGGATCGTCTGCAGCGCCGGCCCAATCGCCGAGTCCAGCGCCGAGTACGGGGACTGTTGTAGCGACTGCGCAGGCCGACGGCGGCGGCGACGGCTACACGCTCAATTTCGAATCGGCGCCGATCGCGAATGTCGCCAAGGCGGTTCTCGGCGACATTCTCGGCGCGAGCTACGAAATCGATCCGAGAGCGCAAGGCACGGTCACGCTCGCCACCGGCAGGCCGATCAGCAAGAAGGACGTGCTGTTCGTTCTCGAAAGCGGATTGCGCGCCAACAATCTCGTCATGATCCGAGAGGGATCCGGATACCGAATCGCGCCGATCGCCGACGGCTCGCCGGGCTCGACGGATTTCGCCGGCGGCCAAGGCACGCAGGCCGGATACGGCATGAGCGTGATCCCGTTGCAATATGTTTCGGGCGCGACGCTCGCCAAATTGCTCGAAGGTTTTGCCGCGCGCCCAGGCGCAATTCGCACCGATCCCTCCGGCAGGATGCTGATGATCGTCGGCACTGGCCCCGAGCGTCAGTCTGCGGTCGAGACGGTGCGCAGCTTCGACGTCGACTGGTTGCGTGGACAGTCCGTCGGCATGTATCCGGTGCACAACAGTGAACCCGATCCGATCGTCGCCGAACTCGAAAAGATCATGGATTCCGGCGAATCCGGCATTGGCCACGGCCTCGTGAAGCTACAGGCTGTATCGCGCCAGAACGCTATCCTGGTCGTCGCCGCCAAACCCGAATTGTTGCGCGCGACGGCGCGCTGGATTGCGCGGCTCGATTCGCCCAACACCGCGAGCTCCGGAGTCACGGTCTACAAGGTGCGCTACGGCGACGCCAAACAGATCGCGTCGCTGCTGCAGAACATCTTCTTAGGAGGCGGCGCCGGCGGCGCAGACGCAGGCGGCGACACCGCGCCGTCCTCCGGCTCGGCCACTTTAAGCTCGACCGAGCGCCTGACCGGCGGCGCGCCCAACAATGGCGCCGGCTCCGGCTCCAGTTCCAGCTCTAGCTCCAACTCGAATTCGAAGAGCGGCTCCTCTCCATTCGGCAGCGTGGCGTCCGCCGCCTTGAGCAGCGCTTTCGGCTCGCAGGGTAACTCTGGCCCCGCCATTCTCCCGGGGGTGAGGATCACCCCGGACGAAAGCACCAATTCGCTCCTGATCTACGCCAACGCGGAAAGCTATCGAACCATCGAGCGGGCGCTCATTCAGCTCGATCGGCCGCGCATGCAGGTCGCCATCGACGTCACCATCGCCGAGGTGACGCTCAACGACCAGCTCAATTACGGCGTTCAGTACTACCTGACCAACAATTCGGGCTCGTTGATCAACTCGGTGACAGGCCAGCCCACAGCCGGCGCCGGCGCCAACCCGGGCTTCAATGTGTTCGTCGGCGGCAGCACGACGCCGAACGTGATCATCAACGCCCTGCACGCCTTGACCGACGTGAAGATTCTCTCCAACCCGTCGCTCGTCGTCGTCGACAACGAGAAGGCGTCGCTGGAGGTCGGCGACCAGGTGCCGATCACCACCGGCAGCGCGACGGTGCTGAGCGCCAACAACGCGGTCGTCAACACCGTCGACTACCAGAACACCGGCATCATCCTGCACGTCCAGCCGCACGTCAGCCCAGACGACAACGTGACGCTCGCCATCGAGCAGGAGATCAGCAGCGTGCCCGACACCGGCGCCACCAACCTCACGCCGACCATCTCGGAGCGGAAGGTCCAGAGCACGATCTCGGTCACGAGCGGGCAGACCGTCGTGCTCGCCGGCCTCGTCAGCGATACGCGCAACAAGTCGCGCTCGGGCATTCCGGTGCTGGATCAATTGCCGATGGTGGGCGGCGCCTTCTCGACGACCGCCGTCTCGGACGCGCGCACCGAACTCGTGGTCATGATTCATCCGCAGGTGATCCACAACAGCGCCGACGCGTCCGAGGTCGCCGAAGAACTGCGCGCCAAGATGCGCAACGGCCGGATCGACTCCACCAACCTGCCGGCCGCGCTCAATGTGCTGGCCAAGCCGTCGCAGTGACGGGCGCGCTCTTCGCGGGCGCCGAGGGCCTCCTCGGCGCGCTCTTCGCACTGCTGATGTTGGCGATCGCAATCTCCGATTTGCGCGCCCTCATCATCCCGAACGCGCTCAACGCGAGCGTCGCCGGTCTCGGCCTCATCGACATCATCCTCGAGCGCGGGCCGGACTGGGGCGCCGCGGCGCTGGAAGCCGGCGCGCGGGCGATCGTCGTCGCGGCGCTGCTGTATGGCTTCGCGGCGATCTATATGCGCCTGCGCGGTCGCCAGGGTCTCGGTCTCGGCGACGTCAAGCTCGCCGGCGCCGCGGCCATCTGGCTCGATTGGCGCGCGCTTTCCGCGTCGATCGAGCTCGCGGCGTTGTCAGGTCTCGCGCTCGCGCTGATCATGCGCCTGCGCTCGGGCCGAGGACTCGATCGTTTCGCAAAACTGCCGTTCGGCGCCGTCCTCGCGCCGTCGATCTGGCTGTGCTGGCTGGCGAGCCGCGCAGGGTTGTGAGGACCGCCAACCGCCCGCTGACGCGCCGCAAACGACGCCAAGGTGTCGGGCTCAGCCCGACGGATGAGGGGCGCCGCAAGCGGCTGACTACGCGGCGTCCACGGCGTCGCCGCGCTGACCGAAACGAGGTCGTGCGGCCCCTCATCCCAAGGCGAATGCGCGGCATTCGTCCGGTCCCGCAAGGGGCCGTGTCCGCGGCTAGGCTCTAGCACGAGGGCCGTGGCGTGCCCTTAATCAGGGCGCCGCGGGAGCGACCCAGGCGCGTGCGCGGCGTTGCGCCTCGTCAACCTCGGCCTTGCTGAGCTTGCTCGCGACCGCGTCGCGCATGCCGGCCCAGAACTCGCGATTGCCGCGGTCCGCATGGGCGGCGGCGAGATTGTACCAAATCTCCGCGACGATAGGATCGTGTTTCACGCCCTCGCCGCGATCGTAGAGGCCGGCGAGAAGATATTGAGCCGTCGGCACGCCTTGCTCCGCGGCGAGCGTCAGCCATTTTGCGGCGGCGAGGAAGTCCTGGGGAATGCCGAGCCCATTCTCGTACATGTAGCCGAGATAGGCCTGAGCCGTCGCCCGCCCTGCTTCGGCCTCAGGCGCAAGCAACTGGGCTGCGCGAACGTAGTCGCCATGCGCATAGGCCAACTCGCCTGCCGATCTCGGCTGGGCGGACGCTCCGCCGGCGCAGGGGCCGAACGAAGCGTAAACGAGGGTTGCCGCGAGCGCGGCCTGGATCAGGGCCCGGCGCGAAGCGAAACGGGGATAGCGCAAGAAGCGCGCGGGCGCCATGCCATTCTCCTTATTCGACCGGCGCGCAAAATCGCGCCGGCGCAATCGATTGTCGTCTTCGTGTGTCGGCCGCGTGACAATCTAGGCCATAAGCCGATCGTCCGTCATCACTGCGCGATGAAGGCGCCGCGCTCGCCGTCGGGATCGTTTTCGCCCATGTACGGGAAACGGCCGGCCTTCAGCGGACGGACCAGCACCTTGCGCGTCTCGCCCGGCTGCAGACCTTGCTCGAGCGGCGGGAACAGCATTTCGAATTCATCAGCGGCCTCGCTCGCGTTCGTCACTACGACATAGAAAGGCTTTCCGCTCGCCACGTGGATTTCCGACGGCGTGTACTTATGATCCTTCAGCGTGATCGCATAGCTGGCGAGATCGTCAGCGTACGCCATGCCGGCGAGCGCGAAGCTGAGGGCTCCGGCCGCAGCCAGACGAAGAAGCGAGAAGGACATGAAACTCTCCTATTGAAGCCGGGCTTTCGACGCGCGGCAGGTTCGATGACGGCGGCGCCTGGCCGTTGTCCGTAAGAAAGGCCCGGCGCGTACGCCGGGCCCTGACGATTTGGCGAAAGGGTGTCGGCCCGCCTTCGCGGACCGACGTTCCTCGAGTCGCTCAGCCGTGATGACCCTGATCGCCCTGGTCGGCGTGGTCGTTGTGGTGGCCGTGGCCGCCCTGGCCGCTACGACCGAAGTCGAACAGGTCCCACAGATCCCCCAGCGACGGCGAGTTGACCGGCACGTAGGGATTGTTTCCGTAGGTCGGGTTCGGGAGGTTGTCGCGGCTGCGGTTGGTGATCGGCTTCAGGTTCCAGTTACGCTCGATGAACTTCGAGATCGAGACGTGGTCGGTGTAATCGTGCGAGATATGGCCGCCCTGGCTGTACGCGGAGACGACGATCAGCGGAATGCGGGTGCCGTCGCCGAAGAAATCGAGCGGCTGCACGTAACCCGAGTCCCAGTAGCCGCCGCCTTCGTCTTCGGTGATGAAGATGGCGGTGTTGGCCTTGAGCGTCGGGTTGGCGTTCACCGCGTCGACGATCTTCTTCACGAAGCCCTCGAAGAGGATGAGCTTCGACGAAGCCGGGTGGCCGTCGACCAAGCCCGAGGGCTTGACGTAGGACACCGCGGGGATGTTGCCCGCCTGGATGCCGTCGTAGAGAGCCGAGGTATCCTGCAGGTGCTGCTTGCGCAGCGTCGCGTTGGTCATGATGGCCGTGTCGTACTGCGCCCAGTTGCAGATGGTGCAATATTCGTCGGTCGCGGCCTGTTCGTACTTGTCGTCGAGATACCGATCGAACTGGTCGCCGTAGTAGGCCCACGACACCTTGCCGTTGATCAGCAGATCGCCGATCGTCTTCACGTTCGACGGGGGAACCGTGAAGACGGTGTTGGCCGGGTTGTTGTCGGCATAGGCGTTGGAGCCGTCGCCGAAATAGCCCGGGTTATAGTTGTTGACGAGATAGTAGTGGCCGTTCTCGCAGTTCGGCTTGACCGGGTTGGGCAGCTTTTTGAGATACGTCGTCTCTTCGTTCACGCCCGGCTGCGTCTTGTCGGCGCAGTTGACGTAAGAGCCGCCGCCGTAGTTGGCGTTCGGCGACGTCGCCGTCGGCGAGCCGCCGGCGCCGTAGCCGTCCTGCGTGTAGTAGTTGTTCGTGCCCGGCTGCGGGTTCGGATTTTCGACTTCGGCCAGCGCGGACTTGTAGCCCGGCTCGGTCGTGCCGGGAGCCCCGGGATTGACCGGGTTGGTCGGCGGGACAACTGGTTTGAACTTGTTGTCCGAGAACCAGATCGCGTCGCCCGTTCCGAGCATGATGTGGTTCGCGCCGGTGCCACCCTTGACCGACTGATGGAAGTTGTCGCTCATCGAGTAGGTGTCGGCGAGTTGCTTGAAGTACGGAACGTCGCCGGCCTGCATGTTGTAGAAGCCGAGCGAGGCCGAACCTTCGCCGGTCGATTCCGGAGTGAAGGGCGAGGGCTGAGCCGCGCCGTTCGAGCCGGCGCCGATGGTCTCCTCGACCCAGGCGTAGAGACCGTTCGAGCAGCCGAAGCTCTCGCCCTTCTTGGCCTTGGTGGCGTCGCAGTCGAGCTGCTGCTGCATCTGCATGAAGCGATGCACCGGGCTCGCCGAATACGAGTCATAGGGGTAAGGGTGGGCCGAATCGACGTTGTTGGTGAGCTGATAAGGCCCAGGCGGCAGCGTCGTCGCGGTCTGGCCGTCGTAGTGGACGCGCAGGTCAGGGGTCGCGTTCTTCTGGCCGGTGCCGCCCGTCAGCAGGTACTGCTGATACTGAGGCTCGAGGCCGTTCTCGATGCCCTGCTTCACCAGGTTGGTGTAGTTGGGGCCGTTCGGATAGTCGTTGCAGGTCGTTCCCGACGTGACGCCGAAGAATTCGCACACGTAGGGCGTCGACGTGCCGCCGACCGTCGCGGGGGGCAGCGTGCCGTAAGGCTGCTGCATCGGCGCGAGGTGATAGACGTCGGTGTCGCTCGCGCTGAACTGAACCGCCTTGTTGTAGTTCGGGCCAGGCGTGCCGTCCGCCTTGACGATTCCTTCGGAGAGAAGGTTCAACACCGTCTCGCCGGAAGTGGCCGGCTTGTAGGTTGCGAAGATATGATCAAAGCTGCGGTTCTCGCCGATGATGACGATCACGTGCTTGATTGGCGAAGCGGTCGCGTTGTCATTCGCGTCCGCGAGGGCCGGCATAATCGAATTGCCGGCGAAAATACCGACGGCGGCGCAAGCCAGCAGCCGTCGGCGCAGACTCCCCCGTTGCACTTCATAACTTTGCATTTCGCAAATCCCCAACATTACGGGAACAAACAGTTCCCATGCCAAGGCTTAGTGCAGCGATTTCACAGTTTGGTGACACTTCATTGAGCACCCCATGACGCCCAATCACGACTTCGTAATTTGCGCGACACTTCCATGAACGTTGCAATACATTCGCTAGCGAACGTTATTTCGAGATGGCACAGGGCCGCATATCATTTACGCTAAGCAAAGGCCTGTGACGCCTCACTTATCGTCGTCACATAACCCATTTGCATTTCCGTCATGCGTCGCCGGAAACTGTGGACCAGGCGCTCGACGGCGCCGCGCGCGCACAACTGCAATATGACGGTCGTGATTGCGTCCTATAGGCGCGTGGTCCTGAAATTCGCCTCTAGGAGCGGAATGATGAAAAACGGAAAGCGCGCCGCGTGGGCTCTCGGCGCGATTGCGATTGTTGCGGCCTTCCCTGCGTTCGCCGGGGAACCTGCGCCGATCGACCGGCACGCGTTGTGGAACATCATCAACCTCAAATGCTTGCGTCACCTGACGAAGTCAGAAGCGCCCATCCCCTGCGACCGCGTCGACGTCTCCGCCGGCTGGGACCGCGGGCTCGCGCTGCTCAAGGACCGTGTCGGCCGTGGGCGCATGCTGGCGATTCCGACCAGCTTCGTGACCGGCATCGAGGATCCCTCCGTGCTGTCGCCTGACAAGCCCAATTATTTCGCCGCCGCGTGGGGCGCGCGCGAAAGCATCAATTGGCGCCTGCAGCGCAAAATGCCTGCCGAGTCAGTCGCGGTCACGGTCGATTCGAAGCCGCGGCGCGATCAAGACGTGCTCAGCTTCGCGATCGACTGTCTCGATAAGGGGGTGGCCGCGTCGCTCGCCGCCAACGCCGCCTCGATCGACAATCGTTGGAACCGAATGAGCGTCGCGTTGAAGGGGCGAACCTATTGGGCGCGGCGGCTCGATTCGCAGGCCCTGACGCCGTCCCCCTTCCAGTTGCTCGCCGACGGCGTCGAGGGGGCGAAGACCGACATGGGCTCATGGTCGCTCGCCGTGACGCAGGTGAATGTCTCGGGCAGCCCAAGCGTGATTCTGCTCGCCGACCGCGCCGAGGGTTCCGTTGGCGGCCACGCCTCCGATCTGCAGGACTCTGCCTGCGCAATCGCGACCCCATAACGGACGGTGCCCCTCTCGCCCCGCGACTCCATGCGGTCGCGGGGCTCTTGCTCACGGGCGGACGCCTCGCAAAAAGCGGCGCGAAGGCAAGACGCCGACGCAGAATCCGCCGCGGCCCGGTCGCGCCAAACAAAGCGGAGCGCTCTCGTGGCGCGGCCCGACGCTTTCCTTAAGCGCCTGGGGCGTGCATTATGGCGAGCCTACATGTGATGGGAGGCGCGCACGCGCGCTCGCAACGGGTCCGGGGCGTGGTGGTTCAAATCAATGCAACGAAAGGCTCAGTTCCGCGCAGTCGGCTACCGCCTGGCGGCGGCGTAACGGGGGAACTGATCCGCAGTCGAGACTGGTCCGCAACGCCTCTCGGACCGATCGGCGCGTGGCCGCAAAGCCTGACGACCTCGCTGGGTTTTCTCCTCCACTCCCCGATCCCCATCGTCATGCTGTGGGGCGAAGAGGGGATCATGCTCTACAACGACGCCTATTCCGTTTTTGCGGGCGGGCGTCATCCCGAACTGCTGGGTTCGAGAGTTCGCGAGGGCTGGCCCGAGGTCGCCGCTTTCAACGACAACGTCATGCGGGTTTGCCTCGCCGGGCGCACGCTCGCCTATCGCGACCAGGAGCTGACCCTCTATCGGCACGGATACGCCGAACAGGTCTGGATGAACCTCGACTACTCCCCGGTGTTCGACGAGGATGGCCGCCCTGCCGGGGTCGTCGCGATCGTCGTCGAAACGACCGAAAGCGTCAGAGCGGAGCGGCGTCGCAATTTCCTCAACGATCTCGGCGAGGCATTGCGCACTTTGCATGAGCCGCACGCGTTGCTTTCGGCGACGGCAGAACGGCTCGGCCACTATCTCGGAGTCGATCGCGTCGGCTATGGAGCCGTCAGCGGAGAGGCCGAGATGACGGAGTTGCAAATCGACGCGGCGTGGGGCGCCGAGGGCGCTCCCTCGATCGTCGGCCGGCACAACATCGCCCATTTCGCCGAGCCGTTCAGGGAGGATTTCCTCGCCGGCCGGTCGATGGTGGTCCACGATTTCGCGACCGACCCAAGAACGGCCGGGATCATCGCGGAAGAACTGGCGAGGTTCTCGATCCGCGCGCAGATCGCCTTGCCCCGCTACAGCGCGGGGCGATTCGCTGGAGTGCTGTTCGTTCAAAGCGCCAGCCCGCGCCGATGGTCCGAAGACGAGGTGCTTCTGGTTCGCGAAGTCGGCGAGCGGACGTGGGCGTCGGCGGAGCGCGCGAAGGCCGAAACGGCCTTGTTGGCCAGCGAAACCAGGCTGCGGCTCGGGATGCTGGCCGGAAGGATGAGCACCTGGGAGCTGGAGCTCGCCACGCTGAAAATTCTGCGCTCGGATAACGCCGAGGAGATTTTCGGCCGCGGCGTCACCGCAGAGGAATTCTACGGGCGTGTCCCGGCCGAAGATCAGACGGCCGACCGCGCCCGCTTCACCGCGGCTCTCAACGATCCGGAAGTTCACTACGACAGCGAGCTTCGCTATCAGCATCCCGACGGGCGGTGGATGTGGCTTCACATCCAGGGACGCATTGTGCGGGACGCCGCCGGCCGGCCCTATCGCGCCTACGGCGTCTGCATCGACGTCACCGCGCGGAAAACGGCGGAGCTCGAAATGCAGCGCCTCAACGCGCTGCTCGCCAAACAAGTCGAAGCGCGCACCCAGGAGCGCGACCGGCTTTTCGAACTCTCCAGCGATCTCTTTGCGGTCGCAGGTTTTGACGGCCGCTTCAAGATGATCAACCCTGCTTGGACAAAGCTGCTCGGCCGTCCGGCGGAGGAGATCCTGGCGACCCCCTACCTCGAAATGGTCCAACCCGAAGATCGAAAGCAGGCAGAGGAGGTGCTCGCGACCCTCAGAGCGGGCGGCGTCATCGAGGGGTTCGAGGGTAGGACGCACGCCGCCAACGGCAGGACGGTTTGGGTCTCCTGGACGGCGGTGCCGTATGAGGACAACATTTACGCCGTTGGCCGCGACGTGACGCGCGAGCGCGAGCGGGAAGAGGCGTTCCGACAGTCCCAGAAGATGGAGGCGGTCGGCCAATTGACCGGCGGAATCGCGCACGACTTCAACAACCTGTTGGGAGCCGTGGTGGGCAGTTTCGAGTTGATCCGCCGCAGGGCCGACGATGTCGAAAAAGTTCGCCATTGGGCCGAACTTGGACTTGCGGCCGCCGAACGCGGCGCCAAGCTGACGGGCCAGCTCCTCGCGTTCTCGCGGTCGCAAAAAATGGAGCTCCAACCGATCGTCTCCTCCAGTCTCGTCGACGGCATGCGCGACATGCTGACGCGCACGCTGGGACCGATGGTCGCGCTCGGCTTCCAGCTCGAGGGAGGCGGCGCGACGGTCCGCAGCGATCCGACGCAGCTCGAAATGGCGATGCTGAACCTTTGCCTGAACGCTCGCGACGCCATGCCCGCGGGAGGAGAAATCACCGTGCGAACCGCGCGCGTGTGGTTGAGCCGCGATCCCGAGCTGCCGGCGGGCGAGTATCTCGAATTGTCGGTCGCCGACAAAGGCCCCGGCATGCCCGTCGAGGTGCTCGGGCGCGCCCTCGACCCCTTCTTCACGACGAAGCCGGTCGGCAAAGGAACCGGCCTCGGCCTGAGCCAGGTTTACGGGATTGCGCGCCAGGGCGGCGGCACGGTTCGCCTCGATAGCGCGCCCGGGGCCGGGACGACGGCCCGCATCCTCCTGCCGATCGTCGAGGCCAACGACTTGGGCGACGTTCGAACCGAAACGGATTCCGCCTTGCAGCGCCGGGAGGGCGGAACGGCGCTGATCATCGACGACGACGCGGACATGCGCCGCTCGTTGCGAGAGTTTCTCGAGGTGCTCGGCTACGAGGTCAGCGAAGCCGAGGACGGCGAGGCGGGCTTGGCGTTGCTCGAGCGCGAAAGACCCGATGTGATGATCGTCGACTTTGCGATGCCCGGGCTGAACGGAGCCGACGTGGCGCGCGCAGCCCGCGAAAAGCTCGGCGATCTGCCGATCGTGCTCGTCAGCGGCTACTCCGACACGGCGATCATCGAAGAGCGGATCGGCGACGGCGCGATCCTGATCCGCAAGCCATTCCGCATCGACGCTTTGCAACGGGCGATCGACGAGGCTTCAGCGAAGATCATCGTCTAGACCTAAGGGCGCTCGTCTCGCCCGACCGCGGTCGCAACGAATTTCGTGCAGGCGCGGCGGTCATTCGACTGCATTAAGCCGGCGCGCTCGCAGAAGACGCGCCCTGCGAAAACGCCATGTGAGCTTCCACCTGTTCGCGCGCCACAATGGCTTTCCGGCGAGACCGGCCGCGTGCCATCCCAGCAAGGCGTTCCGCTCGCGCGCGGCGGCGATGAGTTCCAGCAGAGTATGCTCGTTGATTGCCTCGCGCATCGACTCGATGAGCCGCGCATAGTCCTCCCAATCGCCCCCGCTCGACGACCAGTCTTGCGCGGCCTTTGCAATCCCCTCGAGTTCGTCCAGCTTCTCGTTCGTCAGCTGCGACATCGACCCCCTCTTGCAGGCGCGCGCAAGACGAAGACGGATCGAAGCGCCGGCTGCTGTGCGTGGAAACTTTTTGACTCTGGCCTAACGGAGCCAAGCGCCACAACCCCCATTTGGGGTGACCAGGAGCGGCTGGACATGAAAATTTTCGTCAATTCCTCTGTTCGTCGCGCCTTCAATTGAAGTGGGAAGTCGATTACGATTGATAAGGAAGCGGGAGTACTTGGTCGCCGGGCGAAGTTCGCCCGAGAAATACTCGCAGAGAGGCCGCGACTGGGATTAAGGGCTTGATGCGCCCTCAAAAAACGACTTCGGGCGGCCGCGAGCGGATCCTTGCAAGAGTTGACGGGGGATCGAATGTCCGGGGGAGACGCCCATGCCGGATTTTGCGCAGCTTGCCGGGATTGGGGAGGCGTTCATCGCCGCGGCGATCGATCCGCTGCGCTGGAACGAGGCGATGGAGGTCGCGGCGCGCGCGACGGGCAGTTTCGGCGCCGCCCTCCTTCCACGTCCCGAACTTCGCACGCCGGCCTTCCCCCGCAGCGAAACGTTGGAGCTCGTGTCGCAGGCTTATGTGAAGGACGGATGGATCAAACGTGACCTGAGAAACAACGCGTTGCCGACGCTCATACGCGTCGGCGCCGCCTCCGACTTCGATTTCATTTCACATGACGAAATGCTGCGGCATCCCTTCTATCAGGAGTTTCTCGCGCCGCAGGGGCTGCGGTGGTTCGCGAGCGTGAAGGTTGGCGACGGCCCTGATTTGTGGTGCCTGTCCCTCCAGCGCTCGATCGTGGAGGGGCCGTTCACGCCGAACGAATTACGTCGGCTTGCCGATCTCTCGCGCCGCCTCTCCGGCGCCGCTGAACTCGCCCGCGCCTTCGGTTTCGCCCGCGCGGAGGCGGCGTTGCAGGCCTTCGAGACGAGCGGTTCACCCGCCGCGATGATGGACAGCAACGCCGAGGTTCTTCGGCTCAACGGCTCGGCCGAGCGTCTCCTCGACGCAGATTTGAAAATCGTCGGCCGCCGCATCGTTTCGTTCGATCCGGACGCCACAGCGGCGCTCGACCGCGCCCTGCACAGCCTGATCTGGGCTGTCGAGCCGGAAGCGTTGCACCCGCCGATCCCGCTGCGGCGCCGCGGTCGACGGCCGATCCTCGCCTATCCCTCGCGGGCGCCAAGCGGGCTCGAAGCGTTCGCGCAATGTCGCGGCTTCGTCGCCTTCGTCGATCTCGAAGCGCGGCTCGTCGTCGAGGCCGCCGACCTCGCCCGCGCGTTTGCGCTGACGCCGGCCGAGGCGCGCTTGGCCAGCCGCATGTTTGAAGACGATTCGATCGAAACCGCCGCCGACAAGCTCGGGGTCGCCTATGAGACCGCGCGCAAAATCCTGAAGAACGTGTTCGCGAAGACCGACACCCACCGTCAAGGCCAACTCGTCGCGCTCATGGCGCGCATCGGACAGCGCAATCAAAAGGGCTGAGGCCGGCCCGGTCTGGCGCCCCTCCCGGGCTCGCGCCGCGCGGCGCCCGAGCAAATCGCCCGTCGCGATTACTCGATCGTTCGACGCTGTCGCTCGCGAATCTCTTCGACATCCCGATCGAGGAAGAAATTGAGAAACGTCCGGATAGCCGCGATTGCGGCGAGCCGGCCGATCTCATCCCATGTCGGCGCGATGGACGTTCTAACGATGTCGGCGGCAAGCTGGAACGTGAGTCCGGCGACCAGCCAGCGGGCCAAGCCCAGCCAAACCTGGCGCTTTTCCGAGTTCGTCGCAGAGCGCCGCACAACGAGGCGAAGCGTTGAAAGGAAGGCTTCCAGGGTCCCGACGGCGATGATCGTGAGCGCCATCGCGTCGATGGCCAGGGCTATGACCCTCGTCGCAGCGACGAGCCACTCCTCCATCGCCGCCCCCTTCGCTCATGATCGCGAGATGCATCGGAAACCGAGATGGCATGTCGATGTGTCGACCGGCTGCGCCATGCGCGCCGCCGGCCGGTAGCGGCGGCAGTAATTCGGCGCGCATAAGTATGAGCCGCCCTTCATGACTTTCCGAGGGATCGAAGTCCTCGGCGTTTGCGGATCGAAACTCTCTTCGCGCTTCGCGCCACGCGGATTGTCGAGCGTGCAGCACGACCTCTCGATCCGCTTATGCTCCTGGTACCAGTCCGTCGTCCATTCCCACACATTGCCGGCCATTTCATAGAGGCCGTAGCCGTTTGGCGGAAAGGAACCGACCGGCGCTGTTCCCTCATAGCCGTCTTGGGCCAGGTTCTGCCACGGGAACTCGCCCTGCCAGGTGTTCGCCATTGGTTTGCCGTCGGGCATGAATTCGTCGCCCCAAACGTACTCGGCGGCGGCGAGGCCCCCGCGCGCCGCAAATTCCCATTCGGCTTCACTTGGCAATTCCTTGCCGATCCAGGCTGCATAGGCCTGCGCATCCTCGAACGCCACATGAACAACCGGATGATCCTCCAAGCCCGCTATAGAGCTCTGTGGGCCCTGCGGATGGCGCCAATCGGCGCCGGCCACATAGGTCCACCAGTTGTGCGTGTTTCGAAGATCGACCCTATGCGGCGCCTTCCTAAAGACGACCGACGAGGGAACCAGAAGGTCCGGCAACGCTCCTGGATAGTCCGCCTCATTTGCGGGGCGTTCTGCGAGCGTCTGATGGCCAGTCGCCTCGACGAATAAGTGGTACTCTCGGTTTGTGACCGCGTGGCGATCCATCCAGAAGCCGCCAACGGAGACTTTGTGCGCGGGCGTCTCCTCTTTGTAATGTTTGTCGGACCCCATCAGGAAAGTCCCGCCCGGGATCCACGCCATGCCAGCGCGCGCGATCTGCTGCGGCGGGGCATCCTCGAACGCGTGTCCCCGCGCAATCTCTGGTCCGGCGCGTTCGGTAGCGTGAGCCATGGCTAGCTCCTCATCATCCGCTTTCGGCGTTTCGTCGCTTCGCGACACCGACGGCGCAGGCTCTACCCTTAGGAGCCTTTGCGTCAAGTCGATCGGGATCAACGGCTCCTCACGAGCTTATTCGATGACTTTGACGAAGATTATGATCACGTCGTTCGTCTCATTCGTCTTTTATTAGAAATCAAAGACTTCATCGGTCGAGCAACGACGGCGCAGTGAATCATTCATTCTTCTGAGCGCCACCTGGCGCCAAGGCCTGGCGTCTCATTCTCAGTTGGCTTGACTCGTCCCCAGTCGAGTAGAATAGTCATCGTTAGGGAAAGGCGCTTTCAGGCCTACTGTCACGAGCCCGCGCATTCGATCCGCTGCGGTCGACGCTTCCAGTCCGATCGTACGAACGCCTTCGGCCCTGTGTGAGTCTCCCTGCGGGCCGTCCGGTTCGCCTGCGGAGCAAACGACAAAAATACGTCATCGTTCCAGCTGGCCAATTCGGCGGTGCGTCAATTGACCGCGCCGCCAAGCAGGGAGAAGCGGCATGGCGAAGACTGACAAGCCCAACATTCTCGTCATTTGGGGCGACGATATCGGTATTTCCAACCTCAGTTGCTATTCGCACGGCCTGATGGGCTATCAGACGCCCAACATCGACCGGATCGCCAGGGAAGGGATGATGTTCACCGATTCCTACGGCGAGCAATCCTGCACTGCCGGAATATCGTCCTTCATCACCGGGCAGAGCGTTTATCGCACCGGCTTGTCCAAAGTCGGATTTCCCGGCGCGCCGGTCGGCATGTCCGAACAACTGGTGACGATCGCTGCGCTGTTGAAGAACCAGGGCTACGCAACCGGGCAGTTCGGCAAGAACCATTTGGGCGATCTCAATTCGATGTTGCCGACCAACCACGGCTTCGATGAATTCTTCGGCAATCTCTATCATCTCAACGCCGAGGAAGAGCCGGAAATGGACGACTACTACCCGGAAAAGGACTTTCCGGATTTTCGTAAGATGAACGCACCACGCGGCGTCATCCACTCCTGGGCCACGGACGCGGACGACGCGACCGAAGAGCCGCGCTGGGGCCGCGTCGGCAAGCAGAAAATCACGGACACCGGACCGCTGACCAGGAAGCGGATGGAGACGTGCGATGACGAATTCATAGCCGCCGCCAAGGATTTCATGAAGCGCCAAAGCAAGGACGGCAAGCCGTTCTTCGTATGGCTCAACACCACCCACATGCACCTGTTCACGCATCCTAAACCCGAGAGCAAAGGGCAAGCAGGACGCTGGCAGTCGCCGTATCACGACACGATGATCGACCATGACAAAAATGTCGGTCAGGCGCTCGACTATCTCGACGAACTCGGCATCGCCGACAACACATTCGTTATGTATTCGACCGACAATGGGCCACATCGGAACTCCTGGCCTGACGCTGGCACAACGCCGTTCCGCAGCGAAAAGAACACCAATTGGGAAGGCGCATTCCGCGTGCCGATGCTGGTGCGCTGGCCGGGGCAGATCAAGGCCGGGAGCATCTCGACCGAGATTGTCCAGCACCACGACTGGCTGCCGACATTCCTCGCGATGGCGGGCGACGCGGAGGTTGTCGAGAAGTTAAAGAAGGGGCATCAAGCGATCGGCCGGACCTACAAGAACCACATCGATGGCTACAACCTGCTGCCTTATCTGACAGGACGGGAGAAGGAGAGCCCGCGCAAGCTGTTTGTCTATTTGAGCGACGACGGCGACGTGCTCGGCCTGCGCTACGATAACTGGAAGGTCGTGTTCATGGAGCAACGCTGCCGCGGCACCATGCAGACCTGGGCCGAGCCGTTCACGCGATTGCGGCTGCCCAAGCTGTTCAACCTTCGCACCGACCCCTACGAATACGCAGATATCACCTCAAACAGCTACTACGAGTGGTTCATCTATCACGACTACATTTTATACGGCGCCTGGGCGATTACGGACAAATGGGCGGCGACCTTCAAGGACTTCCCGCCGGTCCAACATCCCAACAGCTTCACGATCGACGCGGCGCTGACAATGATGGCGGAAGCGGGCGCCGGCAAGCACTGACAGGCTACCGCGGGCATCGCTCACCGCCCAACTCGACAACGCGCAATGGGAGCTCGATCAGACCGTTGTTCGCGCGCCCTCGGACGGCTACGTCACCAATATCGGATTGCGCAAAGGGGCGCGCGTAACAAGCCTGCCGCTCGCGCCTGCGATGGCCTTCATCGATACTTCGCAAACGGTCATCGGGATCCAAATCCCACAGATCGACGCTCGCTATGTGGCGCCCGGTCAGGCGGTCGAGCTGACGTTCAAGTTCGCGCCGGGGACCATCTATGCCGGCAAAGTCGAACGCGTCCTACAGGCGATCACCACGGGACAGGTGCAAGCCTCCGGCGCCGCGGTGACGCCGCGAGCGATTCAGTCCGCTCCGTTCGTGGTCCGCGTGACGCTCGACGACGCCGATTTCACTGAACGGCTGCCGGCGGGGAGCGCCGGCGAGGTTGCAATTTTCACAGATCACGTCAAAGCCGCTCATCTGATCCGCAAAGTGCAGCTGCGGCAGATCGCGATCACCAACTATGTCAACCCGTTTTGAGAGCAGTCGAGCCAAGGATCGCAGATAAGCGCGATGGTCAGATCGGCAGGATGCATTCGCCAATGGGCTGAACGACGTCAGATCCGCGGCAGGCGTAGATCGAGAAATTCGCGACGGCAGTCGAAGACGGAGAGGCTTCCCCGGCTTCTGTGTTCTTTCCGCAACTACGATGAATAAATTCTGCCGACTCTCTAGGGACTCTCAAAATTATTCTATCATCGAGTTGTGCTCGGGGTTAACGTTGGGGCCAGAGACTTACGACGTCTGTTCCCGTTACCCGGAGGACGCGTAATGCGTGTTTCGCCGTCGCTACTCCTGGTTGGCATGTCCGCAGCACTGTGCATAGCCGTGCCCACCAAGGGACGCGCGGTCGAAGAGACCTTCGGGCTTTACTCCCTGGGAAGCGGCGCGGTTGGAGCCGGACAAACCCCTCCGGGGGGAGTCTATTTCACGACAGCAATCAGCTACGGGAATTTTCAGGCGTCTACGCCGGTGCCTTTTGGGGGCCTCACCCTCACCGCCAAGGCTAACTTTGCTCCTGCCGAGATCGAAAACCTTCTCGCTGTCGTGCCGGAGCCAGTGCTGGGAGGCCATTTGTCGATGTCCGTGACCTCGGGCGTCGCTCGCACCATCTTGGACGCCAGCATCGCCGGCGTCGCCGGCTCCGCCGAAAGGTCGGTGCAGGGCTGGGGCGCCACCGACACGACGTTGCGTCTCTCTCTCGGCTGGGACGTCAGCCCGACTTTCTCCGACAAAATATCGGTGTCGCAGTGGCTGACGACCGGTAAATACGAGCCCGGCTTTTTCCCGATTGCCGGTTTCAACCGACCTGGAACCGACATATCCTGGGGAGCGACCTACGTGGAGCCGACCAACAAAATCGAATTCTCGGGAACAGTGGGCTTCACGATCGAGGGGTTCAACCCAGCCACATCCTATCGATCCGGCGACGCCGTCCATTTCGAAGAAGGTCTCTTGAAGCACTTAGACAACGGCGTTCAGTTTGGCGTAATTTCCTATCAGTACATTCAGATTACCCCCGATACCGGGTCCGGGGCAGTCCTAGGGCCGTTCGAAACGAGAGCCGTTGGCGTCGGACCAACTGTCGGATACACGACCTTGATCAACGGCCACATCGTCTCCTTCACGCTCCAAGGGGCGCAAGAAGTGGCCGTGCAGGACCGCTTGAGACAAACGACCGGCTTTTTCTCGGCCACTTACAAATTCTAGTCCGCGCGCCTTCGTGCGCTGCCGCCAAGGTTTTGTCGCGTCCATCAGCTTTACCGTGACTTCAACTGTCTTGGACGCTCCTGCGCTTCGTCAGGGTGCGGCGACGAACCGTCATCCCTCCGGCGAGCGCGAGGACGACGATGATGACGATCCCCTCCACCACGTCCTGCGCGCCAGAAGGCAATTTGGCGATCTGCATCGTGGTGACGATCAACACCAGGAGGACGGAGCCGAACAGGCTTCCCGCGGCCGTGGGCGCGCCGCCGAAAATCAGCGTCCCTCCCAATACGACCGCGCCTAGCGATTGCAGCAGGAAGGGCTGCCCCATTTCCAGAAAAGCGCCGCCGACGTAGGCGCCCAGCAGCAGCCCGGTAAACGCCGCAAGAACGGAACTCGCGAGAAAGGCGCCGGCTGCGACGCGAACCGTCCTTACGCCGGCGAGCCGCGCCGCCGACATGTTCTGGCCGACCGCGGAGAGGGTTCGACCGTAGGCGGTTCGGTTGAGAACGAGCGAGGCCGCGCCCACCGCGAAGAGCGCAAGCAGCGCCATGATCGGAACCCCGCCGACGCGCCCAGCCGCGATCACGCGCAATGTCGGCGCGATCGTGAAGCCCGGGATGGCGCGGTTGGCGAGGAGCGAGGCTGTCGCCAGCACATAGCCGGTCGCCAGCGTCGCGATGATCGCCGGGATGCGGGCGAGGAGAACCAGCGCCGCATTGATCGAGCCGACCGCGAGGCCGAGCGCCAGAGTCGCCGCGACGCCGAGCGCCAGGCGTCCGTCATGGCCGCCAACCACGATCAGCGCGACGTAGGCGCTGAGCGTCATGACGCTCGCGATCGAAAGATCGATGTTGCCGCCGCCGGTCGTGACGACCGCGGTCTGGCCAAGTGCGACCAGGGTCAGAAATGAACTGGTGATCGCGACGCCCGAGAGGCTGCTGAGGCTTACCTGGCTCGTCACGGCGGAGAGAATGGCCCACAGGATGACGACGCCCAGGAGCGACCAGATCCAGCGATTGCGCGCAGTCCAATCCGACACATCAGCGACGTCGATCGTCTTCATGACTCTCGGCTCCGCATTGTCGTCGCGGTCTTCAGCGCAAGAATCAGCAACAGCAGGAGTCCTTGCACCGCCGCGTTGTAATCGGGGCTGACGTCGAGCATGCCGAGGAGCGCGCCGATCAGCGACAGTGTGACGGCCCCCGCGACGACGCCGAGCGGCGAGATCAAGCCGCCGGCAAGGGCGCATCCTCCGACGACGACCGAGGCGACGGAGAGCAGCGTGTAGCTGCCGCCCGAGTTGTAGTCGCTCGCCGTATTGATGGCCGTCAGCGACAGTCCCGCCAGCAGTCCGAAGACGCCCGCGATGAAGTATCGCAGGGCCGCGTATTTTGACGCCGACCAGCCCGCCCGGCTCATCGCGGTGGGGTTGGCCCCGAAGGCGCGCAGCGTCACGCCCAGAGGCGTCGAGTCGATCAGGTAGGCGACTCCAGCGATGATTGCGAGCGTGATCAGTGAGGTTGGCGCGCCGCGGATCGACCAGCTTATCGCCGCAGTCAGCCACCCCGGACTCGACCCGCCGGGCGTCGGCTGCATCGTATAGGCGATTCCGCTCCATATGAACGACGCGCCCAGCGTGACGACGATCGCCGGAATCTTCCGCAATTGGATCAAGGCGCCGAGAGCGCCGTAGGCGAGAAGGGCGCCGACGAGGGACAAGGCGCCAACGCCCGGCGCATCGACGAGCAGCGTCGCGCTCACGACATTGACAAGACCGGCGAAGGCGCCGACGCCGAGGTCGATTTCGCTGCCGCCGACAACGAACATTTGCGCCAGAGCGACGAGTGCGACGGGCACGGCGGGCCAGAGAAGCAAATCGAGCCCGAAAACCGAGGCTATCCTCGGGTTGCGGCTCATCATCACCGCGAGCACCAGGGCCAGGCTAATGAAAGGCGCGCCGCCAATCAGAGCCTTCGTCCAGCCTCCGCCCGCGGCCGAGTTCCCGCCCGCGCCGGATGCGCGATCCGTCGCGGCGCTGAACGAGGCGTCGACGATGTTCTGTTCCGTGATTTCGTCGCCACAGAGTTCCGCGACGATGCGCCCGTTCGCAAAGACGAACACCCGATCGCACTCCAGGAATTCGACGTCTTCCGTCGAGTGCCAGACGATCAGCCGGCCCGATCGAGCGACCTCGGCGGTCAGCCGATAGAAATCGCGCTTGGCCGCAACGTCCACGCCGCGGGTCGGATCGTCCAAGAGGATGATCGGCGCGTCGGCGACGAGCGCGCGCGCGACCAGCGCCTTCTGCTGATTGCCGCCGCTGAGATTCGAGAATGCCCGACTTCAGTCGCTCGACGTCCAGCCTCAGGCGTTCCGCCGACGGCAAAGCGATCCGTCTCTCCTGCTCGCCGGAGAGAAACCGGAACATCGGCAGACCAGCGATGCGGCCAAGGCCGATGTTCGCCAGAACGCTCCAGAGCGGGAAGACGCCCTCGCGCAATCGGTCGCCGGAAACGAAGCTCGCGCTCCCGTTCCGCTCGATCGCCGCGAACCTGTCGCGGCCCGGCTCGAAAATGAGATGCAGCAGATCCTTCTGGCCGTTGCCCTCGAGGCCGGCCAGTCCGATGATTTCCCCTTCGCGCAATTCGATCTCGCGGCCGAGCGAAGAGACGACTTCGCCTGTGATCCGAACCCGAATCGCGGACGACGCGAAATCCGGCCTGACGCGCAGGGACTCGGGCAACGCCGCCGCCTCTCCGCCCATCATTCGCACCAGGTCGGCGACGCCGATCTCGCGCGTTTCGCCGTGCCAGACGAGCGCGCCATTGCGAAGCACCGCGACCTGCTTGGCGACGTCGACGATCTCGAAGAGCTTGTGGCTGATGAAGATGAAGGAGACGCCCTTCGCGGCCTGGCGGTGGATGTAGGTCCGCAGTTGCTGGCTTCGCTCCGGGCCGAGCGAGGACGTGGGCTCGTCGAGAATGACAAGCTTCACGTTGGGCGTCGCGGCGGCGCGCGCAATCTCGACCATCTGACGCTCGCCGATCGGCAGCGAACCGACCTCTCGGTCGACCTCGATCGCGTTGCCCGGGAATACGGCGTCGAGCGCGGCGCGGGCGCGCGTCTTGTAGGCCTCACGCCATCCCGGCAGAAGCCTCGCCGCTTCCGGCGCCTCGAGGAAGAAATTCTCGGCGACCGTCAAATTGCCGCAGAGCGAAAGCTCCTGATGGACGATGCGGATGCCGATCGCCTGCGCGTCGCTCGCGTTATAGAAGTCGAACGACAGCGCCTTGCCCAAGAATTCCAGCCGCCCGGCGTCCGGCTTCGTCACGCCGCAGAGAATGCGCATCAACGTGCTCTTGCCGGCGCCGTTTCCGCCGACGAGCCCGAGCACGTCGCCCCGCGCGATCGTGAGGGAGATCTCCGAATTCGCCGTCGTCGGGCCGAACGATTTCGTCACGCCGCTGAGGCGAACCAAGAGATCGCCGAGGAAGCGGCGGGACGTGTCCGGCGGCTGCGAGTTTTCGGCGAAGGTCATTTCCGGAGCGGTCATCTCTCGCCTTCAGTCCAAGGCCGCGCCCCGCCGGGCGATGGGAGAAGCGCCCGGCGGGGGAACTCCGGCGCGGCGAGGCCAATTCGTCAGGACAATATCGCGCTCATTTCGCGCCGAGCAAATTCTTGGCGACCCAGTCTTCGGAATAGGTCGGGCTAACGATCATGCCGGAGGGGAGACTGGCGAACTCCTTGAGATTGTCCTGCGTGACCGTCGCGACTGGCATGATCATGAGCTTCGCGGGGTGAGCGCCCTTGACCAACGCGAGGCTGAGCCAAAAGGCGGCGCCGCCGATCCCAGGCGTCGTGTTCATGGAGATCGTCGTGTAGCCGCTCGCGCTCTTGGCCGCCCACCACTTGATGAAGTCGGTGCTGCCGCCGCCCTCGATGATCGGCGGCTTGTCCTTGTAGGGGCCGCCGAACTGGTCGAAGGCCTGCGCAATGCCGAAGTCGTCGCTGCCGCCCTGCCCCAGGACCGCGTCGATGTGCGGCAGGCTCGGCAGCACATTGGCGATGGCGGATTGCGCCACCGAAGCCGTCGCCTGCCCGTAGACCGTCGCAACCACCTTGATGTCGGGGAACTTCTTCAGCGCGGCTTCCTGCGCGTTGAACATGTCGTTGTCGGGCGCTGACCCCTTCACGCCGCGGACCTGCAGCACGTTGCCCTTGCCGCCGAGCTTGTTGAACACCCACTCGGCTTCCTGCTGCTTGTAGCCCTTGAAGTCGAAATTGAGCTGATAGTTGCACGGCGCCGAAGCGACGGAATCGAAGGTGACGACCTTGATGCCGGCTGCGCAGGCCTTTTCGATCGTGCCGTTGACCGCAGTTTCCGACGCCGCGTCGACCGCGATCGCGTCCACCCCTTTCAGGATGAGCTCGGCGAGCTGGCTGTTCTGTTGCGCGACGCTGCCGTCGCCGTTGAGGATGACGTAGTCCGCGATCTTGCCCGCCGCCTTGGCTTCCTTGGCCGATGCCTCGAAAGCCTCGACCATCTGGTGACGCCACGTATTGCCGTAATAGGCGTTCGCCAACGCGATCACCGGCTTGTCCGCCGACGCGCTCGCCGACGTCGCCATCGCCGCGAGCATCGGGACCGCCGCCAGTCCCACCATCGCTGCCGTCAAACTCGCCCTCATCGCCTTCCTCCCTGCACCCTGTCCGTATTGCCTCGGACGCTTGACCCTAAATCTCATCGCACAGAGATTGACATGATGCAAGTTATCTCATTATACCAGCATCACGAACATAGGCGGAGGAAAGCCAGTGACAGCGATCGCACTCTTCGGCGCGGGCGGAAAAATGGGCTACCGCCTCGCGAGCAACCTCAAAGGCTCGCGCTTCGAGGTCCGGCACGTCGAGGTGGCGCCGGCTGGACAAGCGCGGCTGAAGAGCGGTCTCGGCTTCGACTGCGTTTCGTCGGACCAGGCGCTGAACGGCGCCGACGTCGTCATTCTCGCGGTCCCCGACACGCACATCGGCAAGATCGCCGCCGGCATCAGCGACAAGCTCAAAGCGGGCACGATGGTCGTCGCCCTCGACGCCGCGGCGCCGTTCGCCGGCCACCTGCCCGCGCGCAACGATCTGACTTATTTCGTGACCCACCCGTGCCACCCCCCGATCTTCAACGACGAGACGGAGATGGGCGCCAAACGCGATCATTTCGGCGGCGTCCTGGCCAAGCAGCACATCGTCAGCGCACTCATGCAGGGTCCCGAGAGCGCCTATGCCTTAGGCGAGGAGATCGCCAAGGTCATCTGGGCGCCCGTGATGCGGTCCCACCGCGTGACCGTGGAGCAGATGGCGCTCCTCGAGCCCGGCCTTTCCGAAACCGTCGCCGCGACGTTGCTCGTCGTCATGCGCGAGGCGCTGGACGAGGTGGTGGCGCGCGGCGTTCCCCAGGCGGCGGCGCGCGACTTTCTGCTTGGCCACATGAACGTGCTCGGGGCCGTCATCTTCGGCGAAGTCGAGGGCGTGTTCTCGGACGCCTGCAACAAGGCGATCGAGTTCGGCAAACCGACGCTGATGCAGCCGAATTGGAAGAAGGTGTTTGAGCCTCAGGAAATCGCCGACAGCATTCGGCGCATAACCTGAGCCCAGGATGCGGCGATCGGCGGACGATCGCCGCCTGAAGAAGGGTCGGCACGACCCTGAAAATCGCAAGGGGAGGAACGCAATGAAGCTAAAGACCATGTTGCTGGGCGCTACCCTGGCCGGCGTCGTCGCCTTCGGGGCAAGCGCGAGCGCGTCGGCCGCCGACCTCATCGCCATCATCACGCCGTCGCACGACAACCCTTTCTTCAAGGCGGAAGCGGAAGGCGCCGAAGCGAAGGCGAAGGGGCTCGGCTACGACGTCCTGTCGCTCGTGCACGACGACGACGCCAACAAACAGTCTGAACTCTTCGACACCGCGATCGCGCGGGGCGCCAAAGCGATCATTCTCGACAACGCCGGCGCGGACGCGACGGTCGCCGCGGTCAAGAAAGCGAAGGACGCTGGGATCCCCTCGTTCCTCATCGATCGCGAAATCAACGCGAGCGGCGTCGCCGTCACCCAAATCGTGTCGAACAACTATCAGGGCGCCCAGCTCGGCGCGCAGGAATTCGTCAAGCTGATGGGCGAGAAGGGCGACTACGCGGAGCTCGTCGGCAAGGAATCCGACACCAACGCCGGCATTCGCTCCAAGGGCTACCATGACGTCATCAGCGAGTACCCGGACCTCAAGAGCGTCGCCAAGCAGTCCGCCAATTGGAGCCAGACAGAAGCCTACGCAAAAATGGAGACGATCCTCCAGGCGAACCCGCACATCAAAGGCGTCATCTCGGGCAACGACACGATGGCGATGGGCGCTATCGCAGCTCTCGCGGCCGCCAACCGCAAAGACGTCATCGTGGTCGGATTCGACGGCTCGAACGATGTCCGCGACTCGATCCTCGCCGGCGGCATCAAGGCGACCGTTCTGCAACCCGCCTATCAGGAGGCGCAGATCGCAGTCGAGCAGGCCGACGCCTACATCAAGGACAAAAAGGCTCCAGCGCAGGAAAAGCAACTGATGGATTGCGTCCTGATCACCGCCGCCAACGCAGGGAAACTTGAGACTTTCGCTCTCAAGAAATAGCGCGACGTCCGGCGCGGCGACGACGCCCTCGCGGCCGCCGCGTCCCCAAGCCTTTTGCCCGCAGCGGAGACAATTGTGAACAGACGGCGTCTGGTGGTCGGGTTGACCGTCCTTCCGTTCGGCCTCGCCCTCGGCGCCTGCAAGTTCGTCGCGACTCAGAAGAAGCATGCGGTGAGCGCGGACGAGGGGAGCGGCGACGGATTCGATCCCAACGCCATGGTCGACGCGATTTGGGATTCGAAGGTCGTTCCCTATCTCACGGCCAAAGCCGGCAACCTCGCAGACGTCGTCGCGCTCGCTCGCGCCAATCCCGATGAGGCCGGCCGCAAATTCGGACACCGCGCCAAAGAAGGCAGCGAGCCCTGGACCTTCGCAGTGAAGATCGACGGGCGCATCGTCGCCGCCGAGACGACCTCTCGCGCAGCGACCATCAGCGTCGACAGCGGCGGAGACGGCAAAGTCGCCGCGATCGTTCAAATCGGCCCGGCCATGCGCGGCACGGCGCTACGCAACTCGCTCGACTTCGTCTCGTTCAACGATTTCAAGAACCAGATCGACTACGCCCAGTATGGCAAGGCGTTCAATCAGCATGTCCTGCGCACGATCCTGTCGCAGTTGCCGCGAGACGCTCTGGTCGGCCGCAAGGCGACGGTCCTGGGAGCGTTCACCCTCGAGTCCGGCGACCAGCCGCCCCTCGTCGCCCCGGCTGCGATCACGTTGGGGCCGGCGCCATGAGCCAGGAGCGTAACGACGACGTCATCCTTCGGCTTGAGGGTGTGACCAAAGTCTATTCCGGCGCCGTCGCGGTCAAGCAGGTCGACTTCGAAGTCCGCCGCGGCGCGGTCAACGTGCTCGTCGGCGAGAATGGCGCCGGCAAATCGACTCTGATGAAAATCATCGCGGGCGTCGAGCGCCCGACGCTCGGCAGGATCCTGCTCGACGGCGAGCCCGTCGTGTTCGCCGACGCCGCAGACGCCGCCATGCACGGCGTCGGCATCGTGTTTCAGGAATTGAATCTGTTCGGCAATCTCTCGGTCACCGAGAACATTTTCGCCGGGCGCGAGCTGACGCGCGGCCCGCTCGGCATCGATCACCGCCTGCAGGTGCAGCGCGCCGGCGAATTGCTGGAGCGACTGGAGGCGGGCGTCGATCCGCGCACGCTGGTCGAAGACTTGCGCATCGGGCAGCAGCAGCTTGTCGAAATCGCCAAGGCGGTCTCGCAGGACGCCCGCATCCTCATCCTCGACGAGCCGACCTCGGCGCTGAGCGCCGCCGAGGTCGAAATTCTCTTTCGCATCATCGGCGATCTCAAGGCGCGCGGCGTCGCCATCGTCTACATCTCGCATCGCCTGGAGGAATTGATCCGGATCGGCGACTTCATCACCGTCCTTCGCGATGGCCGCGTGACCGGGCGCGAGCGCTTGGCCAATGTGGACGTCGCCTGGATCGTGAGGCGGATGATCGGCTCGGCGTCGAAAGACTTCGCCAAGACCGAGGGTCATCCGACCCATGAGGAAGCGTTCCGGGCCGAGGATATCTGCCTGCCGCGCCTGACCGGCGGCTATGAGGTCGATCATGTCTCGCTCTCCGTTTGCAAAGGCGAGATTCTCGGCGTCTACGGTCTCATGGGCGCCGGCCGCAGCGAATTCTTCGATTGCGTGATGGGGCGGCGCCCGCACGCCACCGGACGGATTTACGTCGAAGGGCGCCTGGTCGAGGAACGGGACGTCACCGGCCGCATTCGGCGCGGCCTCGCGCTGATCCCCGAGGATCGGCAGCGCGAGGGGCTCGTCGCGATGCTCTCGGTGAGCGCCAATCTGACGATGGCCAGCCTCTCCAAGTTCCTCCTCGGGTTTCACATTGTCGGCTCGCGGGAGCGCGCCGCGGTCGGGCGCGCGATTCGCGACCTTTCGATCAAGGTGGCCGACCCCGCGCAGGACGTAGCGTCGCTGTCGGGCGGCAATCAGCAGAAGGTCGTCATCGGCAAGGCGCTGATGACGGAACCGAAAGTGCTTCTGATGGATGAGCCGAGCCGTGGGATCGACGTCGGCGCCAAGGCTGAGGTCTTTCGCACCATGCGGCGTCTGGCGGCCGAAGGGCTCGGCATCATTTTCGTGACGTCGGACCTCGACGAAGTGATGGCCCTCAGCGATCGCATCGCGGTCATGAGCAACGGGCGGGTGACCGCCGTCGTCGATCGGCGCGATGCGAGCGAGGCCGCGCTGGTCGCCGCCTCGGCGCTAGGGCACGGGCATGATGGGGCCGCACTGACGGAGAATCGGGCATGACGGCGGCGGGTGAGACGCTGGGGCGCGGCGTTCCGGGAGCGGGATCGATCACGCTCAATCTCATGAAGCTTCGCACCTTCATCGCCCTCTTCGCGGTGCTCGCCTTCTTTTCAATGGCCGCGCCGAACTTCTTGTCCGCCGCCAATCTCGTTCTGATGTCGAAGCATGTCGCGCTCAACGCGTTTCTCGCGATGGGCATGACGTTCGTGATCGTGACCGGGGGCATCGACCTCTCCGTGGGCTCGATCGTCGGACTGTGCGCAATGGTCGCCGGCGGGCTGATCCTGAACGGGCTCGACCTACTCATCGGCTACACCGTCTACTTCAACGTGATCGAGGTCATCGGCATAACGCTCTGCGTCGGGCTGGCGATCGGCGCCGTCAACGGCCTTTTGATCACCCGGCTCAATGTCGCCCCCTTCATCGCGACGCTCGGGACGCTCTACATCGCCCGCGGCCTCGCGCTTCTGTCGTCCGACGGCGCGACCTTTCCCAACCTCGTCGGCAAGGAGGAATTCGGCACGACGGGCTACGGCTTTCTGGGAGCAGGCCGATTGCTCGGACTGCCCGTTGTGATCTGGATCCTGATCGTCGTGGCGCTGGCCGCAGCCTATTTCGCGCGGTTCACGCCGCTCGGGCGACAGATCTTCGCGGTGGGCGGCAACGAGCGAGCCGCGGCGCTTTCCGGCATCCGCGTCACCCGGGTCAAGATGTTCGTCTACATGTTTTCCGGATTCTGCGCGGCCATCGTCGGCCTCGTCGTCTCCTCGGAGCTGATGGCCTCGCACCCTGCGACGGGCGAGAGTTTCGAACTCAACGCGATCGCGGCGGCCGTCCTCGGGGGAACCTCGATGTCCGGCGGGCGCGGCACGATCGGCGGCACGATCGTCGGCGCCTTCGTCATCGGCATCCTTTCCGACGGCCTCGTCATGATGGGCGTCAGCTCGTTCTGGCAGATGGTCATCAAGGGGCTGGTCATCATCGTCGCCGTCGTCGTCGATCAGGCGCAGAGGCGCCTGCAGCAGAGGGCGGCGTTGCGGCAGATGGCGAAGCTGGGCTGAACATGAACGAACTTCGCGGCGCATTGATCGGGTGCGGCTTCTTCTCGATCAACCATCTCCACGGCTGGCGCGGCGTCGAGGACGCCTCGATCGTCGCAATCTGCGATCGCGATCCTGCGCGGCTGACGATCGCCGGCGACCAGTTCGGCATGGCGCGCCGCTATTCCTCGGCCGAGGAGATGCTGGCGAATGAGAGGCTCGACTTCGTCGACATCGCCACGACGGCGCCCTCGCACCGCCCGCTCGTCGAGCTGGCCGCCAGACGCGGCGTCGGCGTCATCTGCCAAAAACCCTTCGCGCCGTCGCTGCCGGACGCCCGCGCGATGGTGGCGGCATGCGAAAGCGCCGGCGTTCGCCTCATGGTGCATGAGAATTTTCGCTGGCAGAGCGCGATCCGCAGCCTCGCCGCGGTGATCGAGCGAGGCGAAATCGGCGCTCCGTTCTGGGGGCGCGTCTCCTTCCGGTCCGCCTACGACGTCTTCGCCGGTCAACCCTATCTCGCTATGGGCGAGCGGTTCATCATCGAGGACCTCGGCATTCACATCCTCGACGTCGCGCGCTTCCTGTTTGGCGACGTCGCGACGGCGACCGCTCGCACCCGCCGCGTCAATCCCTCGATCCGCGGCGAGGACGTGGCGACGATCCTGCTCGACCACGAGAACGGATTCACCTCTGTCGTCGATTGCAGCTACGCGTCGCGCCTCGAGGTCGAGCCGTTTCCCGAAACGCTGATCGAGGTCGATGGTTCAGAGGGAAGCGTCCGGCTCCTTCAAGGCTATGACCTCGTCGTGGCCGGCAAGAACGGCGCTTATCGCAAGGACGTTTCGCCGCCGCTACTGCCCTGGGCGTCGCGGCCGTGGCACAACATTCAGGAGAGCGTCCAGGCGATCCAACAGCACTGGGTCGACTGCATGCGGGAGAACCGCGAACCGGCGACCTCCGGCCGCGACAACGTCAAGACGCTCGCGCTCGTCGAGGCCGCTTACGCCTCGGCGAAGACGCGGCAGACGCTGGACGTCGCCAAGCTAATGACAAGCGCCGGGTAGGCGCTCAGAGCGCCCCCGTCATGGCGAGCAAAGCGACGCCACCCAGGCTTAGGGATTGCGGCGGCGGCTTAGTCTGGATCGCCGCGCTTCGCTCGCGAAGACGCGGCCCCCGGTCGGACGAATTACAAAACGCCTTAGCTCTGGCCGCCGGATTGGTGGACGTAGAGCGCCGCGGATCGATCGAGGTGCTTGATCATCGCTCGCTCGGCCGCGTCGGGATCGCCCGCCGCCACGCATTTGATGATCTCTTCGTGCTCCGCAAGGGTCAAATTCTCCTTGCCGGTCCAGATCAGCATTTCCGTGTGATATTCCCTCAGCCAGCTCAGCATCGCTTCGCTCACCGCTTCAAACAACGGGTTGCCGGTGATCGCCGCGATCTGCGTGTGGAAGCGCATGTCCGCGTTGATGAACGCGTCAGGATTGCCGAGATTGGCCTGCTGCGCGTCCAACATAGTGCGAAGGATCGCGGTCTGGGCCGGGGTCGCCTTGGCCGCCGCCTCTCGCACCATGCCGCGCTCGAAGAAGCGGCGCGCCTGCTTGAGATGCTCGAGGGAGGCTGGCGACGTCGACAGCATCAAATGGGCCGCAGCGTCGACCTGCTGAAAGATCGACTTCGCGGTCGGCTGACGCACCTTGGCGCGCTCGCCGTGCGAGATCGTCAACAGCCCCATGTTGCTGAGTTGTTGCATCGCCTCTCGGATCGCCGGCCGGCCGACGCCGAAACGCTCCATCAGATCGCGTTCCGAGGGCATCGCGTCGCCGGGCTGCAATTCGCCGCTCGTGATCAGCGACTTCAGCCTATCGAACACCTCGTCGGACAATTTCCGGCGAACGATGGGATCGGAAATGAGCGTCATGGTTGTCGTTCCGGAAGACCCGTCGCTTGCAGTCGTCGAACCGTGTCGAATGGGAAGTTTCATAGCAGGAACAGGAAGGATGTCATGGCGCCGAGATTCGGGCAATTCGGTTGATCCGGCTCATCAGATGATATAGTCATCATACCTCTGGTGCGGTCAATGCCAATCCGAGGCTTGTTGAACGCCCGCGTGGACATTTAAATCGCGAAACGAAAATGGCACAGCCCGTCATTCGAATGACCTACCGGATCGAGACGGCGGGCGACGTCGCGGCTCTCGCTGCGAAAATCGCCAGTGACCAGTCGACAGGGACCTTCGTCGCTACGCCGGGCGAGACGCCGGAACTGAAGGCGCGGGTCGGCGCGCGGGTGGTTGCTGTCCGCGAGCTCGATCCCGTTCACATCCCTTCGTTCCCGGAGACCGATCCGGGCTTTCGCGGCGTCTATTCGCGGGGCGAGGCCGAGATCGAATTTCCTCTCGATGCGATCGGCACGGATCTCGCGGCGCTGACCACCATCGCGATCGGCGGCGTGTTCTCGATCAAGGGATTCTCCGGCATTCGCATCGTCGACATGAAGCTGCCGCCCGAATTCGGCGAGGCCCATCCCGGCCCGCAATTCGGAGTCGCGGGGAGCCGCGCGCTGACCGGCGTGAGGGACCGGCCGGTCATCGGGACCATCGTCAAGCCGGCGCTCGGGCTGCGCCCGAGCGAGACCGCAGAGATGGTGCGCGAATTGGTGGACGCCGATGTCGACTTCATCAAGGACGACGAGAAGTTGATGAGCCCGGGCTATTCGAGCCTCGCCGATCGCGTGAAGGCCATCATGCCGATTATCCTCGATCGCGAGCAGAAGACCGGCAAGAAAGTGATGTACGCCTTCGGGATTTCGCACGCCGATCCCGAGACGATGCTGCGCAACCACGACATCGTCGCCGACGCCGGCGGCAATGCGGCGGTCGTCAACATCAATTCGATTGGCTACGGCGGCTTCTCCTATCTGCGCAAGCGCTCGCGTCTGGTCCTGCACGCCCATCGCAACGGCTGGGATATCCTCACCCGCCATCCCGGCCTGGGCCTGGATTTTCGCGTTTACCAGCAATTCTGGCGGCTGCTGGGGGTCGATCAGTTCCAGATCAACGGCATCGGCGCGAAATATTGGGAGCCGGACAATTCCTTCGTTCGCTCGTTCGAGGCGCTGAAGGCGCCGCTGTTCTCGCCCAAGGACTGCCCGCTGCCGGTGGCGGGTTCCGGCCAATGGGGCGGTCAGGCGCCCGAGACCTTCGCGCGGACCGGCCGCACCCAGGATCTGCTCTATCTCTGCGGCGGCGGCGTCGTCAGCCATCCCGGCGGTCCTGCATCGGGCGTGCGAGCCGTCCGGCAGGCTTGGGAAGCGGCGGTCGCCGGCATTCCCCTGGACGTCTACGCGCGCGATCATCGCGAGCTCGCACGGTCGATCGCCAAGTTCGGCGGAGCGAAGAGTGATGCCTGAGCTCATCGCCCGAGCGCCGGCGGATCAACACGGTGCGCCGGACTCTTCGCGCCGGTCGCCGCCGCTCTCGCGCGCCGCCGTTCGCAGGCGGCGCACATGAAGACGCCGCCCGAACTCCTGCTTTCCTATTACGGCGACGACCTGACCGGATCCACCGATGTCATGGAGGCGCTGGCGTCGCGCGGCGTGCCGACCGTTCTGTTCACCCAGCAGCCGACGCCGGCGCAGCGTGAAAGATTCCCTGACGTGCGCGCCGTTGGCCTCGCCGGCTCGAGCCGTAGCGAGAACTTGGCTTGGATGGACGAGCGCCTGACCCCGGCGCTCGCCTGGCTGAAGGGCCTCAACGCCGGCGTCTGTCACTACAAGGTTTGTTCGACGTTCGACTCCAGCCCGGCGATCGGCAGCATCGGGCGCGCAATCGACATTGGGCAGCGGCTCTTCGGGCGCCCCGTCGTCCCCCTCGTTGTCGGCGCGCCGCAACTGAAGCGCTACACGGCTTTCGGGCATCTCTTCGCGGCCTATCAGGCCGAGACCTACCGCATCGATCGCCATCCCGTGATGTCGCGCCACCCGGTGACGCCGATGAGCGAAGCGGATCTTCGCCTTCATCTCGGGAAGCAAACCGACAAGGCCATCGCTCTGATCGATCTGTCGATGCTCAATGCAAGCGATGTCGACGCCCGCGTCGACGCAGTTCTCTCAAGCGGCGCTGAGATCGTGCTGTTCGACGTCGCCGACGCCGCAACCCAGAACGAGGTCGGCCGCCAGCTCGTCCGCCTGCAATCGGAGCGCGCCCTCTTCGCCGTCGGATCCTCTGGCGTCGAATACGCGCTGCTGGACGAATGGGCGAGCGCTGGCTTGATCGCCGGGACGTGCCGGTTCGCCGAGCCGGGCCCTGTCGAGCGCCTCGCGGTCGTCTCCGGAAGTTGCTCGGCGACCACCGCGCGCCAGATCCGCCACGCGGAGGCGAACGGCTTTGACGGCTTCGCGATCGATCCGAAAGCCCTGGCCAGGGGTGAGGACGGCATCGTCGAACGCACGATCCAGACGGGGCTGACGAGCCTCGCCGACGGGCGCAGCGTGATCTTTTACACGGCGCTCGGGCCGGACACGGATGTCGGCTCCCAGTTCGAAAACGACAGCGCGCGCCACGCGATCGGAATGGCGCTGGGCCGGATCGAGCGCTCTCTCGTCGAACAGGCCGGTCTTCGCAGAGGCGTCATCGCGGGAGGCGACACGTCAAGCCATGCGCTTCTCCAGCTCGGCGTCTACGCGCTGACGACGCTCCTGCCCCTGCCCGCGACGCCGGGATCGCCTCTTTGCCGCGCCTACAGCGACGAAAAACCCCTCGACGGCCTGCAGATCGCCCTGAAAGGTGGCCAGGTCGGCGCAGACGACTACTTCAGCAGGATCAGGCAGGGCGCCAATTGAGGCGGGACCTCCGCGCTGTGCTCAGACGTCGATACATCCGGCGCTGAAGCTAGGCCGCGATTTCAAAAACGAGCTCCGCTGCTCCGCGCTGGCTTGCGCGCTCATCGGCGTCACCATCTTCCCAGATGTGCGCCGCCGTCGACGTGCAGCACCTCTCCGGTTATGCGCGGCGCCTCCGTCAGGAATAGGACGGCGTCGACGATTTCCTGGACGCTGGAGACGCTGTGCATGGGCGAGAGCGTCTTCAGAAAGTCCGTCGGGTTATCCTTGTTCAGCGGCGTGTCGACAACGCCGGGCGCGACCGTGTTAGCGCGGATTTGCTCCTTCGCATATTCCATGGCGATGCTCTTCGACATGGCTTCGATGCCTCCCTTGGTCAGCATGGCGACCGAGGCGTTCACGCCGGCGATCGGGTGATCCACCATCGACGTGGTGATGCTGACGATGCTGCCACCGCTCTTCTGCGCCAGCATCTGACGCGCGACGCGCTGCGTGAGATGCAGAAACCCTTCGAGATTGGTCGCCGCGAGGCGCCTGTAGTCCTCGAACGTGTAGTCGATGAAGGGCTTGGTGAAGAAGATCCCGGCATTGTTGACCAGAGCATCGATCGCGCCGAACCGCGCAAGCGCGGTTTCGACGACGGCCTTGGCCGTCTCCGTGTCGGCGATGTCGCCATCGACACGGGCGAGGCGGTCGGATGCGTTGATCTCCGTCGACTGGCTGACTCGCCGCGAGGTCGCGACGACGTTGTAGCCCCTTTCGAGAAAGCTGTTGGCGAGACCGGCGCCGATGCCCTGAGAAGCGCCGGTGACTACGGCCGTTTTCCGTGTCGGCATGTTCATCTCCAATGGAATGGCAGCGTCGCCGCTGCGGTTCGGGCTCAAAGGCCGGGTCGATCGAGATCGGATTTAGGTGGTCGAGGTCGTTGCTCATCGTCTTCAGCGCGCCGCCGGCCAGGATCTCCATCAAGACGACAGGCACGCGCCTCGCGGCCGGCTAAGTCGAGATCAACTTTGCGTCCACTGTGATCGCGGCGTTGAGGACCTTGGAAACGGGGCAGTTCCTCTCGGCGCCACTGATCATTTTAGCAGATCCAGCTTGGTCCAGGTCCGGGACTTGGTATTCCTCGAGGACCTGAAGGCCTGGAAGAGTCCCCTCTGGATTCCGCTGCGATGACCAGGGCGCCCCGATTGACGTAAACATGTGGCGGCGGCTTCGGCTTGCCAAGAATACGAAGCCGTTGCAGATTTGCGTTGGAATATGGCTATCCGGCGAGTGCCGGATCGAGGGTGCCCGGTACAATCAGTCTGTCGTCGCGGTTACAGGCCTTCTATTCGAGGCGCGCATCGTCGGAGGCGTCAGTTACTCGGCCCGGACTTTGCCTTTCCGGGCTGCGAGCTGCTCTGAGCCTTTCCCCGCCGGCCTATCCCAAGTCAACCCCTTGAGTTCGTCGTGAAGACATCAACTCAGAACGCGCGGATCAGGCCTCGCCACCCAAATATCGCAACGGTTGGCTTTCGGGCCGCCTTGCCGGTCGCGGAACATTTCTTTCGCGCAAAGCACATTCATCGGTCGACAAGCAAATTCGCGGCCGATCGAATGCGCGATACCGCGGCGACATTGGCTCGTGGCGAAACGGCCTATCTCGCTGGCGTCAGCATCGGCGGATTCCACAATACCGGTGTCGCGCTTGTCGAGGTCACGCCTGAGGGCGGGCCGCGGATTATCTGCAACAATGAGGAAGAGCGCTTCTCCGGGAAAAAGCATACGAATATGTTCCCGCGCGCGTCACTCGAAGAAACCATGCGGACAATGAAGGGTTTAGGCATTGGACCCGAGCGCATCTCCGCCTGGCTCGCCACTTACGACTACCCAGTCTTTATAGCCTCGGGTTTTCGCACCCTGTTGGAGGAGTTTCCCGCGAGCGCGAACCTGCTCTTTCAGGATCACAATCCCACGTATGACGGTGAGCAACTTAGAGAGGGTATCGGCGCTCCAGCCCAGTTAGGTCAATTGTTCGGGTTCGACCATCCTGTGCCTTTGATCGGAATGCTGCACCACGACAACCATGCGTGGTTCTCATATCTCGTGTCCCCATTCGCTCGAGACTCGCGGCCCGTGATGGTCGCCGTCATTGATGGGTCGGGTGATGCCGGGGCGATTTCGCTGTATGTCGGCGAAAATGGTAATCTGCGAAGAATCCGCAGCAACGATAGTATGTTCGACTCACTCGGACTTTTCTACGCAATGATAAGTTCGACGCAGGGCGGCTGGACCACGCTCAGTAGCGAGGGTCGCTATATGGGCGCGGCGGCGTATGGCGATTCCGACCGCTCGACCAATCCGTTCTATTCCCAACTGCGGAAAATTCTCAGCTTGCAGCCGGACGGACAGGTTTACCTGAACCGGTCTCTCGCGAATTGGCCCAGCCATTTGCTGCGCAAGCCCTATTCGAAGGAACTCATTCGCATTCTCGGCGCCCCCATCCCTCCAGAGCAAATGTGGAACCCTGACGCCGTCCTTCGTCTCGAGGACATCCATCACAAACCGAGTACGCAGAGCCGGCTCGACAAGGCTGCAGCCACGCAGATGGTGTTTGAGGATGCTCTCTTTCACATCGTTGACTTCTTTATACGCATGACAGGAAGCGACCGGCTCGTTCTGACCGGAGGAGCGGCTCTCAACGCAGTCGCAAACATGCGCCTGCTCGAGCATTTCGACGAGACCTACTATGATCGTGTGCTCCAGCGATCGACGCGCCTTCACCTCTGGGCGCCGCCCGTATCGGGAGACGCCGGCGTGACGATCGGAGCGCCCTATGCCTTCGCCGCCACCCTGGGCGCGAGCGTCGGTCCAACGCTGGAGCATACGTTTTATTGCGGACGCGCGCCGACCACGTCCGAAATTATCGACGCGCTCAATGGCGCTCCTGACGTCGCTTGGACATGCGTAGGCAACTCGGTCAATACGTATGAGAGAAACGGCATAGCTGATCTGATGGCGTACGTGACGGCGCGGGACGGCATCATTGCAATCTTTCAAGGGCCGGCTGAAACGGGGCCGCGCGCGTTGGGGCACCGGTCTATCGTCGCCAATCCCTGCAATCCCCGCACCCGCGAGTTCCTGAATGCGCGCGTCAAGTATCGGGAACCGATACGGCCGCTGGCGCCAATGGCCACACTTTCAGCAGCGAAGCAATTCTTCGAGCTATCCGACGGCGCGGCAGACGACGAATACAACGCCTATAACTACATGATATTGACCGCCAAAGCTAAGCCTGACGCCCGCTTGCGGATTCCCGCCGTGATTCACGCCGATGAAACGGCGCGGTTGCAAATCGTGCGCGAACGAACGGACCCTGTCACGTTCGCATACTTGAAGGCGCTTGGAGGGAGGATAGGAGTGGAAATCGCGGTCAACACATCCTTCAATGTTGCGGGACCGATCGCACAGACTCCCGTTCAGGCGCTTGATACGCTCCGCCGAGCGAACGGAATGGACGGTGTATTCATGTTTTCCGAGGAGGGGTCAGCTTTCGCCGCCTGGATCAAAGAACCCAGAATGGGGAACAGCGCGCGTATCGCAACATGGATCGCGGACTGGCGGATCGAAGAGGGCGCCACCAGCGAACACTGGCTTGGACATAGCGACTAGACTGGGCGCTTGGCCGCCAGGAGGCGAACATGACGAAGCAACGCCGTGCGGACCCCTGTCGTCATCGCGAGCGAAGCGCGGCGATCCACAGAGATCGAGGCGTCGGCCGAGATCCGAAAGGCGACCGGCAACAAACCGAAGGTCGTCTCTATTTTGACGTAACTCGAAATGCCTCGCCCGAAAGTGCGCCGATCTGCAGTATAAATCGCGGGTGATGGGCAGGCGGGCCGCAAGCCGACGAGCCCGAAGGAGACCCTAGACGAAAGACGTTTCCGCGTCCGCGGAGCCAACGCCATACGCATACTCGGACTTTTCTTCGCTGCTCTTTGCATTTTTCAAGCTCAAGCCGCTGAACCAGCGGACGCGTGGTGTCGGTCGCCGCGACCGGGGTTTTAACTGACGGTCTAACGTGGGGGGGGACGGCGGCGCATGGATTTGCTCAATGACCTGTTCGTCAAGCCCTGCGCATTGTTCAGCATATGAACATCAATGTGACAGACCAGAAGATGATGGCTCGCTGCATACAACTGGCGAGAGGCGGCGTTGAGGAGGGAGAGTATCCGTTTGGCAGCGTGGTTGCTCGTGGCGACACCATTATCGCCGAGGCTACCAACCACACGGTGCGGGAAATGGACGAATCGCGGCACGCTGAGATTATTGCCATCGCGCATGCTCGCCGAATTATCGGAACGAACTCCCTTCGCGACTGCACGCTCTATTCGACGGTCGAGCCGTGCGCCATGTGTTCGTTCTGCATAAGGGCCGCGGGCATAGGCCGCGTCGTCTTCGCACTCCGTTCGCCGGTGTTGGGAGGCATGTCGCGGTGGGATATCCTTCAAGACAAAAGGCTGTCGATCCGCTTGCCATTCTTGTTTGGCCAAGCGCCTGAAACCGTGGTCGGCGTCCACGCAGACGATGCGCAAAAAGCGTGGAGCGATTGGAATCCATTCGCCTGGCGGTTCATCAAGCTGTTCGGCTTCTTCGTGAAGCCGTAAACCGACAAGCGGTCGCCCCCGCCGTTTCAGAGATGCGCGAGGCCGAGGCCAAGGAAAAGGCCGGGAAGGCGGCGGACGCGGCGGAGCGCGGCGAAAGCTGCGGAGCTGTCGCGCACCCCAGCGATCAGCCCCCGCGTCTGAGCGGGGGACGCCATCACGCCGAAGGCGACGACGCCGAGATCGACGCTTCCGTCGGACTTGACGGCTTTGATCACGAGCGGCGGCAGATCACGTCCGGCCGGATCGGAAACGACGCGCAGAATCGCGAACGGCGCGTTGCGATCCGTCGCGAAGCGCGCCGCGATCTGGCTTTCCATATCGACCGAAGCCGCCCTGGTCGCCTTGCGGAGTTCGGCCTTCGCGGCGCGCGTCAGCACGGGCGCGTCGACGCCCGCGACGACGCCGAGACTGACGCGCTCGCCGGCGGCCTTGAGGCGGGCCACGAGTTCGCGGGCGACATGTTCGTCGGTCGTCACGCTGACGCCGTCGGTGACCACATGCGAACCGATGACGATGTCGCCGCTACGCAGGCTCGGATCGAGGCCGCCGCAAAGCCCGAAGCTGACCGTGAGCCCCAGGTTCGCTGTAGCCCCGGCGAGTCGGGCGCGCAACGTCGCCGCGCCGCCGCAGATGGCCAGAGAATCGGGCGCGTGAGCAATCGAGGCCTCGCGTTTGAGGCCGCTGACGAAGAGAAGGCCGGATGATCGCGCGGCGTTCGTCAATTGCGTCTATCCGACATTCTCCAGACGGCCGCCGGGTTGGCGACGTCGCAACGACCGGGTTCTGATCAGGCGCCCGCAAATTCAAGCGTTGGGCTCTCAGCGCTTGCCAAGGTCCCGTGCAAACTCGCCCGAGCAAATACAAATTGTCCGAAGTGGAAACCGTTATTCGGGAGCGTCCGCGGTTTGCGAAACCGCGAGTGATTTTGCATTGCTCGCCCCCATTGCGAATACGACTGTTTCAAGCGCTGCCGGTTGCCCAATCAAGTGTAGGTCGACGATCGAAGCCTCACTACTCAATATGCGCCAGGATCGATCAAATTCCGCATCCGCGACAAGCGCCCCGAGTGTCTCGAACGATGCCGTTTGACTGACGAAGTGAGCGTCTGCGCCCGCCGCATATCGCCCGTCCGTCCGTTCAAAAGTGGAAACTCGCGGCCACCATGACGCCGCTTATCGCGAGGTTCTTCACAAGGCCGTTGCCGTTCGTCTCGAACGCGAGAGATCGGTAGCCGAGCGCCAGTAGTCAGCGAATGACGTCCGATATCCAAGGCCGGCTAAAGCCTCTTCACATACTGAAGCTACCGGACCTACAGTTTGGCTTCAACGTGTAAATCATCACAACTGAATCAGAATTGCCCCATTTGCGCCGCTTGTGCCATTTCTGCACCATTTCTCCGATAGTCACTCCCCTACTCAATCAAATCTTGAGGTTTAGCGGGCCTTTCCTCGGCGTCCACGACGGCCTCCACGATTGCGGCATGGGGCGATCTCAGAGCGGCCAGAATTGCGGGTTTCACCTCCTCCATTCGTTCGCAGCGGTAGCCGTCAGCGCCGCAGGCTTTGGCGAATGCGACGAAGTCGATCGGAGGCAGCGCACAGCCATATTCCGGGTTGCCGATTGCCTCCTGTTCGAATTTCACTTCGGCCAGGCTGTTGTTCTTCAGGATGACGATCTTCACCGGCAGATCGTTCGCGACGGCGGTGGTCAACTCGGCCATCAGCATGGCGAAGCCGCCATCACCGACCACCGCAACCGACGGGCGATCCGGAAAAGCCAACTTCGCGGCGATGGCGAAAGGAAGGCCCGGCCCCATGCTGGCGAGCATGCCGGTGCCGGTCAATGTCTGGTTTGCTTTGAGTCGAAGGCACCGCGCGGCGAAATGCGTGTTCGCTCCGCAATCCAGGGAAATCGCGGCGTTGTCGGGCAGCAGGTCGCTGAGGGCGCGAATGACCATCTGCGGCCTCAGTGGCGATCGAGAAGTGGTTTCAACCTTATCCAATAGCTCATTCCAGTCGGCCATTCTGCGCTGCGCCTCGGCGAGAAAGCCGCGATCTGTCTTTTGCTCGAGGAGAGGCAAGAGACCTTGAAAAGTCGCCTTGACGTCGCCGGTCATGCCGATCTCGATCGGATAGCGCAGGCCCAGCCGGTCGGGCTTGAGATCGACCTGTATCCCTCGCGCCTGCCCGGGTTTCGGGTAATATTCCTCCCACGGCATGGTCGAGCCGAGAATCAGCACCGTGTCGCAGGTTTTCATCGCCCAGGAGGATGGCGCGGTTCCCAGATCGCCGATCCCGCACGTCGTGAAAGGACTGTCGTCGGGCAATACCGCCTTACCAAGCAGCGCCTTCGCAACCGGGGCGCCGAGCAAGTCCGCAAGCCGCGTGACTTCCTCGCGCGCGGCGAGAGCCCCCTGGCCTGCGAGAACCGCGACGCGGCCGCCGCCGTTGAGAATGTCGGCCGCCGCGCGCAGTTGATCGGCCGGGGGCGTCGGCAATGGGGGACTCCACGAGGAGGACGATCGAGCGCCGGGATTGCGCATCGAGCGCCTGTCGGAGGAGCGCTTCATCATCTGCACGTCTTTTGAGATCGCGAGATGGGCGACGCCGCGATCGCCGAGCGCGGCGCGGCAAGCCCGGTTGGCGATGATGATGGCGTGCTCCGGACCCGTGACTTCCTCGTTGTACACCGTCAACGGATCCATCAATCTTACCGTATCGACGCTCTGTTGATAGCGAACGCCGCGCAGATCGTGGAACGTTAGTCCGGTCAACGCCACGACCGGCGCGCCGTCGAACGCCGCGTCATAAAGACCGTTCATGAGATGAATGGCCCCCGGACCGGTGGTGCCGAGGCAAACACCGAGTCCTCCAGTATGCTTGGCCCATCCTGACGCCATGAAAGCCGCCGCCTCCTCGTGCCGGACGGCGATGTATCGGATTCGATCCCGACGTTTTCGGAGGGCCTCAATGACAGAATTGATGCCGTCGCCGACAATGCCGAACACGTGGGTCGCGCCCCAATTGATCAGCGTCTCAACGATAATGTCAGAGGTATTCAGGTCGTCCGCGGACGGCGCCGTCGGCTGGGGCGTGACGGCAGCGCCGCTCTCTGTGGGTTGAGCGAGAGAGGATTCCGCCGCGGCCGTTCCGGACGCCGCGACAAGACCCGCCGCAGCGACCTGAAAGAAGCCGCGCCGGTCCCAGCCTGACGCCTTGATGTCGCCCATCGGACTGCTCCGCAAATCAGCGCCCCACATCCCCTTCCAACTCGCCACCGTTGCTGCGGTTCGATCGCTCTGTTTTTGAACCCGCGGTTTCAGAACTGCGAACTCATGCGTCCGTGGCCGGAAAAGAGCCGACTTCCCGGTCTAACGTTCGAGGGCGCGGCGCCCCTGCCCCGTTGCGGCAGTGTGGTCGACTGAGAGAACCCCTCGTTGAGGAGAAATCGCCATGATGAGCCGTCGTGTATTCGCTGCCGTGCTTGGATTCGGAGCGACGGCGGCGCTGCTGCCGCGCCTGGCCCGCGCCGCCAATCCGCCCCCGGCGGCGCGAAATGTCGTCATGGTTCACGGACTGTTCGCCGACGGGTCCTCTTGGTCCGAAGTGATCCCGCGTTTGCAGGCGGCCGGCCTGAACGTGACGTCAGTGCAGAATCCCCTGACGACGCTCGACGATGCCGTGGCGGAGACGCAGCGTGTTCTGAACCGCCAGGATGGCCCGACCGTGCTCGCGGGACATTCCTTCTCCGGCATGATCGTGACCGAGGCCGGCGTAAATCCCAAGGTCTCGGCGCTCGTTTATGTCGCGGCGCGGGCGCCGGACGCGGGGGAGGATTACACCGCGCTAGCCAAGACCTTCCCGTCGCCGCCGGCTTCGGCCGGCGTCGTCTTCGACGGCGACGAAGGACGGCTCAGCGAGGCCGCGTTCTTGCACGACTTCGCCGGGGATTTGCCCGAACCCAAGGCGCGGGCGCTTTACGCGGTCCAGCAGCCTTTCCACAAGGCGCTGCTGACCGGGAAGACCCAACACGCCGCCTGGCGCACAAAGCCGAGCTTCTATGCCGTTTCGACGGAGGATCGGACGATCAATCCCGACTTGGAGCGGTTCATGGCAAAACGCATGGGGGCGACGACGATCGAGGTGCGGGCGAGCCACCTGTCGCTCATCTCACATCCGCAGGAGATCGCCGACCTGATCCTGAAGGCCACGGGGCGCACGTAGGCGCCTCTTCGCTCGATCGCCGCTGAGCTCAGTCCGGGAGGTCGATCAGCGCGATTCCGAGTTCCGGCTTCTTCCTGCGGCGTAGATGAGCCGGTGTTTCGGTCACCGTCACTTCCAGTGTCGGGCGGACAAGGCCGTCGAGAAGATGTCCGCCGCGTGTCGACCCATCCGACAAGCCGAGCACGGCGTGAAGATGTAGGCTCGGATTTCCATCGTCTCCGATGGCGATATCGCCGATTGCGCTGAGGACCTCGCACTGCTCCGCAACAGGAATCTTGCGATAGGTTTTCGTTGCGAAGTCAAACCACCCGACGGTCGCGCGCTCGAAGGCGCCGATCGCCGTGAGCGCCGCGGCGGTGACATTTTCCTTCGCCGCGAAATCGGAAATCGCCTTGAACGCCTCGTCCCCGGCGTCGAGGACGACGACAAACGTTCTCGCGTTCTGGCCTTCACTCAGCAACTTCGACTTCATCGGCGCCACTCTCGGTCAGGAATGAGCGTGATCGGCCTTGCGCTCCTGCTTGTCGGCGTATTTCGACTTGTCGCCACGTGGCGCGCCGGCCTCCTGTGCTTCTGAAAGCAAAACGGACGCGTCGCCGCGAGGTTCCAAGGAGAGCTTTGCATCAGCCCTCGGGCTTAAGCGAACTGCGTTTTGGTCGAAGCGGCTTTCGCTGGCGTCTTTCACGGGCTCACCCAGGCGGCGCCCTTGTCCTGCTCGCGAAAGCGGGCATCCAGGAGTCAAAGAACGAAGGCCTGCGGCGGTTGTCTGGACCCCCGCTTTTCCCGGGGGGTGACAGCAGCGCTGCGTCAACCAAAAAGCAAAATGCTTTTAGACGCCAACCGCCGCCTTGAGCTTGGCGGCGGTCAAGGGCAGATCGCGCAAGCGTTGTCCTGTCGCATCGGCGATGGCGTTGGCGATCGCGGCGGCGGCGGGCCCCTGTCCAGCCTCGCCGGCGCCCAGGAATGGCGACCCCGGGCGATCGATGATGTGGACCTCGACGCTGTCCGGCACGCTATGGAAGCGCAGAATTGGATATGTCGCCCAATCCACTGATGTGATGCGAGTCTCATCGAAGGTGACGCTCTCATAGAGCGTCCAGCTCGACGACTGCAGGATCGCGCCCTCGATCTGGTTGCGCACGCCGTCGGGATTGACGACCTGCCCTGCATCGACGGCCGAGACCGCGCGCTTCACCCGGATGCGGCCGGTCTCGCGCTCGGTTTCGATCTCCATGGCGATGGCGCAATAGGCGGCAAGGTTCTTGTAGCGTGCAAAGGCGAAGCCATAGCCGAGCCCGTTCTCCGGCTTGCTGCGCTTATCCCAGCCGAAGCGCTCGGCGGCGAGTTGAACGACATCCCGGGCGCGGGCGTCTTCGAGATGCTTAAGGCGGAACTCGACCGGATCCACCTTTGCGGCGACCGCCAGCTCGTCCATGAAGCTCTCGATTGTGAAGACATTCATATAGGCGCCGAGCGAGCGCATCGCCGAGACACGCAGAGGCATGTCCGGCAAGAAATGATGCATCACCTCCGCATTCGGGAAGACGTAGAGCGGGATGGCGTTGCGATCGCCGCCGCCTTCGGGCAGCGGCAAAGGCTGCGGCGCCGGTGCCGGAAATGGGTTGGCTACATGCTGGGCCGGAAGCAGGGAGCCCGCCGAGCCCGGCCGCATCGAATGTGTGTTGCTCCATACGTCGTAGCGCCAGTCTGCGATCTTGCCCATCGCGTCGAGCCCGGCCGAGACCTTCGTCACCATAGCCGGCCCAAAAGGCTCCCATGCATGTTCCTGCTCGCGCATCCATTGCAGGCGGATGGGCGCACCGGGCATGGCCGCGGCGACCAGAGCCGCGTCCCCGGCCGCGTCGTCGGCGCCGTTATGGCCGTAGCAGCCCGAGCCTTCCACATGGATGCAGCGCACCTTGTCCGGCGGCAGCCGCAGCATCTCGGCGATCGCGGCGCGGTCTGGATAGACGCCCTGGGTGTGGGTCCAGACGGAAACGACGCCGTCCACGAATTGCGCCACCGCGCAGGACGGCCCGATCGAGCCATGCGACTGATAGGGACGCGAATAGCTCGCCTCCAGGGTTCTTACCGCGGGCCTCGCAGCCTGATGGTTGTCGAGGATTTTCAGGTCCCGCGAGGGGAGAGCGACGATGACGTCGGCGAGGTTGCCATGGATCGGCAGCTTCGCCGTCTCGTCCCATTCCGCCGAGGCTGCCAGCATGCGCATGGCCTTAATCGCCTGGAACTCCCGCGTCGCCGCCACGGCGAGGAAATTGCCGTCGCGGATCACCTTGACGACGCCCGGCGCCTTGGCCACCCCGTCGATGTCCGCGGACCTGAGTTGCGCGCCATAGCTCGGCGGGCGCACGACGCGGGCATGCAACATGCCGGGCAGCTTCATGTCCTGCACATAGGCCGCGCCGCCCGTGACCTTGGCAGGGATGTCGACCCGATGCATGGGCGTGTTCATGACCTTGAACGTCGCTGGGTCGCGCAGCTTCGAGACGGGCTGCGCGCGCACGTGCTGGATGGTTTCATCGACGAGAGCCCCGTAAGCGAGACTGCGCCCATCCGGCGCCATCACGACCCCGTTCTCGGCTTTGAGCTCGTCCGCCGGCAGGTTCAATCGGCGCGCGGCCTCGGCGATCAGCAATTCGCGCATTTGCGCCGCGGCGTCGCGGATGGCGACGCCGCTGTCCTGCATCGAATGGCTGCCGGCGGTGTAGCCCTCATTCGGCGTGCGGCTGGTGTCCGCAGTAACAATCGCCAACCTCTCCACGGGAAGGCCGAGTTCCTCCGCGGCGACTTGCAGCAGCGCGGTCTTGATGCCTTGGCCCAGCTCGGCCTTGCCGGTGAATACGGTAACGGCCTCGTTCGGCTCGAGGCGGATCCAGGAATCGAGATAAGGATCGACGGCGAGACTGCCAGGCAGCTTCGGCGTGGCGGCGCCGGTCGGCGTCTCCCCCGCTTGCTGCGCGAACCCCACGCGCACAGGGAGAGAGAAGCTGACGACGAGCGAGCCCGCGCCCTTGATGAGCGAGCGGCGCGAGATTGGAAAGAGAGACGCGCTCATCAGATCGCCCCCTTCGCGGCGGCGGCCTGCATCAACTCGGCCGCGCGATGCACGGCTTTCAGGATGCGCATATGCGTGCCGCAGCGGCAAAGATGCGGCTCGAGCGCGCGCCTGATCTCGCCATCGGACGCCTTGACATTCTTCTGCAGCAGCGCGTGGGCGCGCATCATCATGCCGGCGATGCAGTAGCCGCATTGAGCGGCCTGTTCCTCGATGAAGGCTTGTTGGATCGGCGCCGGCTTTTCGATGGCGCCCAGCCCCTCGAGCGTCGTCACCTTACGACCTTCGAGCAGCAGGATCGGCGTGACGCATGAAAAGACCGCCTCGCCGTCGACCATCACCGTGCAGGCGCCGCATTGGCCGAGGCCGCAGCCATATTTGGCGGCGTTGAGCTCGAGATGATCGCGTAGCACATAGAGCAGCGGCGTATCGGGATCGGCGTCGACGCTGTGGGGTCGGCCGTTGACGGTGAGTTCGACCATGGCTCGTTCTCAGTGGCTCGTGACTGACATTTGGCTTGCGTCCGAGGAAAGGTTCGCGGCGGCTTGGCCGTCGCGCGCTTCCCGGAGCTGCGTGGGGAGATCGCTCCAGGCCGGCTTGGCGCTGAACCTCGATCGCAGATAGGAGGTCAGCGCGGCGATTTGTGCATCCGTGAGGATCGCCCCGAAGCCCGGCATAATCGGCGCCCTGACGCCGTCGGCGGCCGGCAAGCCAGCCAGCAGGATATTGAGGAGGTTGCGCGGGTTCTCGGCGTTGATCACCGTCGAGAGCGCGAGGTTGACGCCGCCATAGGGCACGGGACGGCCGCTCTCATGGCAAGATGCGCAGGCGCCCGCATAGATCGCTGCGCCCACGCCGCCTGCCGCTTGCGGCGGCGCGGCCTGACTGCCGGCCGATTGCGGCTTGCCGCCCAGGCCGGAGGGTTTGGCGCCCGCCGCGAGTCGCTCGCCCTGCTGGCGCCGCTGCTGCGCCGGCTCCCCCATGAGGGAAGCGACATACACCGCGATCGCCCTCACATCGGCGTCGGGGACCGAGGCGAGATTGTCCGCGACTGGCTCCATGGGGCCGCGCGCCACGCCGTGCAGACCATGCCAGCCCTGGCGCAGATAGGCGTAAAGCGCATCGACATCCCAAGGGATCGGCGCAGGCGAGGAGGCGTTGATGGGGACGGCGCGCCAGCCCTCCGCTTCGCCGCCCGCGAAGGCTTCGTTTCTCTTCTCCGCGCCGAACATGTTGCGTGGCGTATGGCAAGCGCCGCAATGGCCGACGCCCTCGACGAGATAGGCGCCCCTGTTCCAAAGATCGTCATGTGCGGGATCGGGCTTGAACGCTCCCCGCCGCAGGAAGAGCAGGTTCCAGCCTGCGAGCACTGGCCGCTGGTTCAAAGGGAAAGGCAGCTCGTTTTGCGGCGCCGTGGCGTGCGCGGGCTTGCGGGTCATGAGGAATGCGTAGAGCGCCTCGTCGTCCGCGTCCGACGCCAAAGTGAAATGGTCGTAGGGGAAGGCTGGATAGAGATAGCGACCCTCGCGATCGACGCCCTCGCGCATCGCCCGTCGGAAGGCCTCTTCCGACCAGCGGCCGATGCCGGTCTCGGGATCGGGCGTGATGTTGGTCGAATAGATCGCGCCGAATGGCGTCGGCAGCGGCAGTCCGCCAGCGAAGGCCTGGCCATCCGGCGCCGTGTGGCAGGTGTTGCAGTCGCCCAGAGCAGCGAGATTGGCGCCCTTTCCGACCTGCTCGGGATCAAAGCGGGCCCGTCGGCTCGGATCGATTGGCGCGATCTCCGGCTTCCAGACGAAGGCCACGGCTACGGCGCCGAGTGCGACTGAGGCTGCGACTACACTTGCCGCGATCGCCGTCGAACGTTTCATAGGGCCATATGTCCCCACTATTCAGCTTACGTACACGCCGCCCACAGGCCGCCAAGCGCCGGGTCTGCCTCGTGTCAACCTAATGATCGCCGACGTCTGTTCAGCGCTTCATGATGTCCCGGATTCTCCCTGCGAGGGCGTCCATCGTCACCGGTTTAGCGATGATCTCCATGCCTGATGCGAGAAAGGAGCTGCTGGCGGCGTTTTCGGCGTAGCCGGTCATAAAGAGGACCCTGAGCGCCGGCCGCTTTTCCAGGGCGGCGTCCGCCAGTTGTCGCCCATTGAGGCCGGGCAACCCGATGTCCGTAACGAGGAGATCGATCCTCTGCGAGGACAGAAGAAGCCGAAGCGCACTCGGCCCATCGACGGCCTCGAGGGTCCGATAGCCCAGGTCGTTCAGGACATCGATGATGAGGAGGCGAACGATAGCTTCGTCCTCCACGACGAGGACGACCTCGTTTGTCCCTCCTTCTTGATCATGAGAGGTCCGGTCGACCGCGACAGCGGTTTCTTTTTGGCCGTAGTACCGCGGCAGAAGCAGCCGGACTGTCGTTCCCTTGCTAACCTCGCTCTCGATGCGGATCGATCCGTCGGATTGGCGCACGAAGCCATAGATCGTCGACAGGCCGAGTCCCGTTCCCTGTCCGATCGGCTTGGTCGTATAGAAGGGGTCGAATGCCCGCGCCTTGACGTCGGGGGGCATGCCGACGCCGGTGTCCATGACTCGCAGCGACACGTACTCGCCAGCCGGAAGCTCCCACGGCTTGCCCTCCTCGGCGCCGAGCGTGGTGTTCGAGGTCTCGATGATCAGCTTTCCACCGTCGGGCAGCGCGTCCCGGGCATTGATCGACAGATTGAGCAGGGCGTTTTCGAGCTGATGCCCGTCGCAGCGAACGAGCCAGAGGTCGCGGCCGCGAACGACATCCATGGCAATGGATTCGCCGATCGAGCGGCGCAGCAATTCCTCGACCGAGGCGATCAACTCGTTCATGTCGACGGGCCGCGGGTCGACCGGCTGGCGACGCGAAAACGCGAGCAGACGGTGCGTCAGCGCCGCTGCGCGCTTGGCGGACGCCATCGCGCCATCGAGAAAACGGTCGACGTCGCCGAGGCGTCCTCCGGCGATACGCCTCTGGATTAGGTCCAAGGCGCCGATGACGCCTTGCAAGAGATTGTTGAAGTCGTGCGCGATCCCACCGGTCAATTGGCCGATCGCTTCCATTTTGGCGCTTTGTCGAAGCGCTTCTTCCGCCTGCATGAGCTGGGACGTTCGCTCGGCGACGCGTTGCTCCAATGTCGCGTTCGCTTCGGCGAGCGATTCCGCCGCGATCCTGCGCTCCTCCTCCGCAGCATGACGCTCGTTCACATCGCGAAGAATGACGGTGACGAAGTTCCGCTTGTCGCTTTGCCAGCGCGACAACGATAATTCCAGGTGGCTGGGCGAGCCGTCCTTGCGCCGGCCAATCAGTTGGACGGGCTGCCGAACCGGGCGATTGTTCAGGACGGCGCAACGCGTGCGCGTCCATGCGTCCTCACCGGGAAAGAGAATGTCGATATTTCTTCCCAGGAGTTCGCCTTCCGCGTAGCCGAACTGACGACGCGCGGCGGGATTGGCGTGCTGTATGACGCCTTTCGCGTCGAAGGTCACAATCAGATCGGCGGCGCTGTCGACCACGGCGTCGTAGCGCGCGTTCTGCCGCTCCCGCAAAACCTTCTCGCGCCCCGCCGCAACCGTAACGTCGATAACTTGGATGAGGCACGATCTCGATTTGCGGCCGAGCGCGCTCACTGTGACGTCGTGAACCAGCGTACGGCCGGCGCGCGTCCTCAGCGGAAAGACCCTGGTGTGAAGCGAGTGCGTCAGGAGACTCGAGACCCCCGACTCCAGCGCCGCGCCGATCGCGTAGCGCAATCGCTCGGGCTCGCCGTCCGGAAAGACGTCGTCCAGCTTTCGTCCCAGCGCAACGTCGGCGCGCAAGCCGCACATGGCGGAGAACGCGGAGTTCCAGTGAACGACGCGCTGGTCGGCGTCCAGGAGGATCAATCCCGTATCGATCGCCTCGAAGACGGCTCTCAGATCAGCTTCCCCGTCCTTCATTGGCCTTCCAAGCCGCTATGGCCCGCCGTCCGCTGAATGTATTCAGCAATCAGTTGTTTGAGAGTCGCCAGCGACGGCAGGTCCATGAACAGGGCGATGTAGCCTTGGATGTCCTTTTCGCGCACGGCGAAGTTGATATAGACGAACAGCACCGCGCCGCCGGCCTCGGGAGGCGGCGGAAGCGAAAACAGCTCTTCGCTGTCGCCATGCAGGATTTCCGGCAAGGATATCTTGAGCGTTCGCTGGAGCTGATTGGCGATCGTCGACAGGCAACCATTGAGAATGATGTTGCCCGTCTCCGCCAAGGCCTCCTGTTCGAGATCGATGATGTCTTCGAGGGACAGGTCGCTGCTCGTCACCGCCCGGACGAGTTCGAGACTCTTCGTTTCCGGAAAGATCAGCAGGACCCGCCCGGTCATGTCGCCTTCGAAGACCTGATGCACCGCGACGAGCTTGTTGAGTTCGGCGCCGCGCAAAATTTCTACCGCGCGCCAACGCTCCACCAGGAGGACGCTGGGGACCGAGAGGATGATCTGCCGACCCACCATTTCCCGGAGACTAACGGCAGCTCTGCTGACGCCGAGATTGACGAGTTCGGTGAAGGCGTCCAGTTCGAGCTCGTCGAGCGAGGCGTCGTGGTTGGACACGCTCACGCTCCTTTCAGTTTTTGTTCGGCGCTCGCGAAAAAGCCCTCCAACGCCTCGTTCGTGATGGGCTTGGGCAAAAACGTGGCGCCGAGCGCGTGCGCCCTGTCCACAATCTCCTGCTGGTAATTGGCCGAAATGATCGCCATCGGCATTCCCGGACGGAGCGCGCTGGACGCCGTCGCGAGGATGAACCCGTCGTCTCCTGGCATATTGAAATCGAATATCGCAAGGTCCGGCTGCTCGTTCCTGACCTGCGCGAGCGCCTCCTCGGCGTTCGCCGCCTCGATACGGATCCAGCCGGGACGGACCTTGTTCAACGCCTTCGCCATGGCCATGCGCGCCAGTTTGCTGTCGTCGACCAAAAGCACCTTCATACGTTTTCACACTCCCCCGGCTGATAATGCTTCGGTCGACCCGAAAGTTCCCTGACCGCCATAGGCCGGCTCGGAAATTCGGCCGACCTTACTGTATTGCCGGGGGCGCCGAACAGCCCTCGTCAACCGAGCAACTCCTGAAGGTCTAGGACGAGCAGCACGCGTCCGTCGCCCGTCAGCGTCGCGCCGGCGACGCCCCCGACCCCCGCCAAAAGCCCATCGAGCGGCTTGAGGATCACTTCCATGCGCTCTCCGAGACGATCGACCTCGACAGCCCCGATCTGACCGGCGATCGATGCGACAACGACCAGGGCGTCTGAATCCTCGGCTCGCTCGCGGGCGGCGCCCAGGCTTTGCCCAAGGTCGATCAGCGGGATCGTACGATCTCGCAATACGAAGGCGCCGCCGGTTCCAATGAGATGAATGCGTTCGCGGGGGAGACGCAGGGTTTCGACGACGCTGTCGAGCGGTATTCCGAATGTCTGGCCTCCCGCCTCCACGGTCATGACGCTTGTGACCATCAGGCTGTATGGCAGGGTCAGCCTGAACCTGCTGCCGCGGCCCGGTTCGCTCTCCACGCTCACCCGGCCGCCGATCCGTTCGACGGTGGCGCGAGCCGCATCCATGCCGACGCCCCGCCCCGAGAGATCGGACACCGCGTTCTTGGTCGAAAAGCCGGGCATGAAGATCAGATCGAGAATCTCCGCGTCGCTCGCGCCAGAGAGTGCGGCGCTGTTCATGACGTTGCGCTCCGCCGCGACGCGGCGAACCTGCGCGACGTCGACGCCCCTGCCGTCGTCGTCGACCTCGACGAGGACGTGCGGTCCCTGGCGATGCGCGCGCAACCCGATGGTCGCGATCGCAGGCTTCCCGGCGGCCGCGCGCTCGGGCGCCGATTCGACGCCATGATCCATGGCGTTGCGCACGATGTGGAGCAGCGGTTCAAACAGCATATCTACGATCATTCGGTCCGCCTCGGTGTCGTCGCCCTCGAGCACGAGGACCGCCGGTTTTGCGAGGTCGATGGCCAGCTCCCGCACGACCCGCTGGAACCGCTCGAAAACGCTGCGAAGCGGGATGACGCGCAGGTTCAACGCCGTCTCTTGTAGACGCGCGAGCAGACGTTCGAGCCTGGCGCGCTCGGCCTTCAGGACGGGCGCGAGCGCGTTGCGGGTCTCGTCAGCCGATCTCGAGACGTGCGCGATCGCGTTCTTCGCAACGATCAGTTCGCCGGTCAGCGCGACCAGCGCGTTCACGCGCTCGGCGTCGACGCGAAATGAGCGCGGCGCCGCGCCGGGCCGCGCAGCGGCCGGGACGATCGGGGCGATCGCCTGATGCGTTTCCAGCGCTCCCGCGATGGTCTCGATCAAGGCTCCGGCGTCGCCGTCGGCCAGGAAGGAAGCGACCGCGCGGTCGGCGCTCCGGGCTTCGGCGCTCCGCGAGAGATGGCGCAGGACATTGCCGGCGACCCGGCCCGCCGCAGCGACTCTTCCGGTCCGTCCGGCGGGATCGCCATCCGCGATCACGAGAAGCTGCTCTTCCAGCAGGCGACGCGCCGTCGCTGTGAGATCGACGCTCGCGGGCACGGATGGCGCGTCCGCCGCCGGGACGATTTGCGCCGGCGTCGGGTCGTGCTCGGCGAACCGGGCGATCGCCGCGTCCGCGGCGGCGGCGGGCGCTTTCGGCAATTCACCCGAGGCCTGGATCTCGTCCAGCCACTGCACCACCTGATCGACCACGTTCAGGCAATCGCCGATGAGGGCCGGCGACGCCGAGGCCTCTCCCCTGCGCACCTCGGACAGAGCCTCTTCCGCCCGGTGGACGGTGCGGGACATCGCCGAGAAGTCGACAATGCCGGCGCAGCCCTTCAACGTGTGAAAAGCGCGGAATGCGCTGTCAATTTTCCGCTTTTCCTCCGGAGCGGCCTCGAGCGCGAGCAATTCTCTCGTCGCCTGGTCGACGAGCTCGCGCGATTCCACCAGAAACTGTCCGAGGAATTCGTTCATTCGGGAATCCCGCACAGCATCGCGACGCACTCCCTCACGACGGCTTCGCCGATCGGCTTGACGAGATAAAAATTCGCTCCGGCGGCGCGTGCAGCGAGGCGGTCTTGCGCGCCCGCCTCCGTGCTGGCGACGAGCGCAGGGATTCCGGCCGCGGGTGAAGACTGCCGCCGCAGCGCCGTCAGAAACGCCAAGCCGTCCATCTGCGGCATGTTCACGTCGACGATGACGAGATCCGCCGGATTCTTCAGGACGCGCTCCAGGGCCTCCAGGCCGTTCAACGCCTCCTCCACCTCGTACCCCGCGCGCTCGAGGATTTTGCGATAGTACAGTCGCACCAAGGCGGCGTCTTCGACCACGAGAATCCGCGTTTTGGGCTCAGCCATGCGCGTCTCCCATCGGCCGTCGATAGACGATCGCGTCCGCGAAACGGGACACTTCGAAAAGAGGCGAAATGCGGCTCATCGATTCGCTGTGTCCCAGACAGATGAACCCGCCCGGCGCGAGGTTCTCATAAAGGTTCTCCGCGGCGACCCGACGGGAGGCGTCGTCGAAGTAGATCAGCACGTTGCGGCAAAAGATAACATCAAACAGCCCATGCGGGCGCGTTTCGCCACGCTCTACGATATTGGCGGCGGAAAAACGGACGGAATCGCGCAATTCGCCGCGAATTTGCCAGCGGTCCCCGTCAAGCGGCTGGAAGTAGCGGTCGACGAGCCCGGGCGCGAGGCGGCCGAGGGCGCGCTTGCCGAAGACGCCGTCTCGGGCCGCCGCAAGCGCTGCGGTGTCGATGTCGGACGCCACGATTTCGACGTCGTAGGAATCGACCGCGGGCCAATTCTCCAGCAGCCAGATCGCGATCGAATACGGCTCCTCTCCCGTCGAGCAAGGCATGGACCATATGCGGATAGCCTGGCCGGGAGATTTGCTCGTCAGCCGCTCGGGCAGCAGGTCGGAGGTCAGGCATCGAAGCTGATGATCCTCGCGGTAGAAGTAGGTTTCGTTGACGGTGAACGCGTTGACGAACTGCTCGATTTCTCCATCCAGATCGCCGCGCAATCTCGCAAAATAGCTCGCGAACGAAGTCGAGCGCGTCGCCGCCATCCGGTCGGCGATCCGGCGGTCGACGAAGTATCGGCGGGACTCCGTGAAGATCATGCCGGTGCGACGATAGAGATAGTCGGCGAGCCGGCGGTATTCGGGGTCTGTGATGGAGGGCTCTTCCATCACCGCCGGCTCATATGTCGAGCCGGTCAGAGGCCACCTTGACAGCGAACCCGAGAAACGGATCGTCCGGGAAGCGCGCGGCGCAGCGGGCCAGAACGGGCAAAGCGTCCCTGTCGCCGATTTCCGCCAACACCTCGATTGCCGCCGCGCAGACGTTCGCCGCCGCGTCGGCGTCGATCAGCGCCAGCAAAAGCCGCTCCGCCCGCGGCGGATCCATTCCTCGCACGAGCTCGCAACTGAGCAGCCGAACGTCATCGTCGGGATCGGCGAGCAGAGCCTCGATGCGCGCGCCGAGCGACTTCGGCACCGCGCGCAGCACGTCCAACGCCGCCGTTCGAAGCGACGCGTCGTCGGACCTCAGGAACGGAAGAACCGCATCGACGCTTTCGGGCGAGGCGATCCGCGCCAATGCGGTAAAGATCGCCTCGCGCACCCGCGCGTCGGTCTCACCGCGCAGCGCTTCGGCCAAAGCGGGGACCGATTCCGGACGGTCGGCGGCCGCCCGCGCCGCCGCCCAGCGTGCATCCGCGGAGGGGCTCCGAAGGTCCGCCTCGCCCGCCTCGCTGACGGGTGGCGCTTTTTCAGGCGTGCTTCGGATCAGCGGCATGGGACGCCAGTTGCAGCAGCTTGTCGGCGATTTTGTACGCGGGCAGAATCCATGCGGCGCCGCCCGACTTGACCAATTCGCCCGGCATGCCCCACACGACGGCGGTCTCCTCGGCTTCCGCGATCGTGCTTCCCCCCGCCGCGCGAAGCTTCGTCATGGCGTCGGCGCCGTCGTTGCCCATGCCGGTCATCAGGACGCCGACGACCTGACTGGGCCGAAACCGAGCCATCGCGCTTCGCACGAGGCGATTGGCGCTTGGCCGCCAGGGGTAATTCTCCTCCGCCGCGACGGGCGCGGCAATTGCCTCGCCGCCGCGCCGCGAAAGGACTACGTCGCCATCGCCACGTCCCACGTAGGCGCAGCCCGCCTCGAGGCGAAGCGGACGATCGACCTCGGTCACTTGGATGGCGCAGAGCCGGTCGAGGCGCCGGGCCAGCGGTCCGGTGAAACTTGCAGGCATGTGTTGAGCGATCACGATTGGCCACGGAAAGGTCGCGGGCAGCGGCGAAAGCAGCGCCTCCAGGGCGGGTGGACCGCCGGTGGAAGTTCCAACCACAACAACGCGACCGCCGAGAGTTCGTTCCTGCGGCGCATCCGACGGCTCCACGGTCCTACGCTGCGATATCGCGGCGCCGATGCGATGCTGGACCCGCTCGCGCAACCGCAGACTCGCTTTCAATTTGGCGCTCGCGGCCGTTCGCAGCTTCGCGATCAGCTCCGGCCCAAACACGTCCATGTGGAGAGATATCGCGCCTTCCGGCTTCGGAACGAAATCGACTGCGCCGAGGCGCAGGGCCTCCAGGGTCACCTGCGCGCCCTCGGTCGAGAGCGAAGACACCATCACGACCGGACAGGGCCGCTCGATCATGATGCGGTCGAGGCAGGCGAGCCCATCCATTTCAGGCATGTTGATGTCGAGCGTAACGACATTCGGCTCGAAGGCGTGCAACTGGGCAAGCGCCTCGCGGCCGTTGCGCGCAAAGCGCACTTCCATGTCGGGCTCGCCGGAGAGCACCCGCTCGAAGAGTTTCCGCATCAACGCGGAATCGTCGACCACCAGAACCTTGATCACGGGCCCGCCTTGGCCTTGGCCTTGGGCTCGAAGGCGTCGAGCAGTTCATGTTCGGTCCGCGTGAGCAGCTCCACCGGATCCAGCATGAGCACGATCCGAGCTTGCTTCACGAGATTGATGACGCCCTGCACCAGCCGGGCGATGTCGTCGGTCAGGTCCGGCGGCGGCCCGATCGCCTCGCCGGCGCAACGCAGCACCTCGGACACGCTGTCGACGATAAGCCCGGCGCGGCGCCGGTCCGTCCGCACCACGATGAGGCGCCGGCCGGCGCCCTCGAAGCGAGGCATGTTGAACCTGCGCCGTTGGTCCACGACGGGCAGGATCTCGCCCCGCACATTGACGACGCCTTCGAGGAACGCGGGCGTCTTGGGGATGCGCGTGATGCGGTCGGGAACACGAGCGACTTCCTCGACCGCGTCGACGGGCAAGGCAAATTCGTCGTCGCCCAGCCGGAAGACGACGAACTGACGTTCGCGCGCCGCGGTCGGAGCCGGCTGCGGCGCCGACGGGCCTTCGATCGAACCCAGCCGCTGCATGACGTCCTCCCGAAAGAGCTGGTCGGGCGCAAGAATCGAAATGAGGCGCCGGCCCTCCTCACCGCGATAGACCGCCTGCAACCGCGCCTCGCCGCCCGACCGCGCCGCGAGCAGCGCCGGAACCGGCTCCGTCAAACGCCGCTCGGCGGAGACGATCGCGCGGGCGCGGTCGACGACCAAGCCGACGATGCCACCGCGAACCGTCGTCACCAGCACCTGTTCGCGTTTGTCGGTCGCCGAAACGGACGCGAAACCGAGAAGTCCGCGCAGGGAGAGAAGCGGCAGCAACCGGTCCCTATAGGCGACGACGCCGAGCGCCAGCGCCTCGGTGCGCGGGATCTCGGTCACGCTCCGCGGCGCGGGCATGATCTCCCGTACGGCCGACAGCGGCAGCGCATATTCCTGGTTTGCGACATCGAAAGTGACGAGGCTTTCCGCTTCGACGGCTTGGCGCGGCGAGGCGCGCTCGCTCTGGCGCGCGGCCGCTGCGAGCGCTCGGCGCTTTCGCTCGCCGCGCTTGGCGAACGCGGTTTGAAGAAGCGCTTGAACGTCGAGAATCTTGGCCGCGCCGCGGCCCTCGACGGGAAAAGCGCCGGCGATCTTCTCGCCCGGCTCCTCGGTCAACTCCGCGTGCCGGGTCTCGACGCGTTCCACGGGCGCCGTGACGAGCGCTTCGATGGCGTCGACGGCGAGCGCGGCGGGCGAGGCGCCGCTAAGCACGATCGCGCGCGTTCCTTCCGTGCCTGAGCCCTCTTGACCCAGCAGGCCTCTCAGGCTGACCAGCGGCAACACGGAGCCGCGCAGATTGGCGACGCCGATCAGCGCCGCCGGCGCCAAAGGCATGCGCGCGACAGCCGGCGTTCTGATGATCTCCGCTACCTGTTGGGCGGGAAGTGCGTAGAGCCGGCCGCTCGAAAGGAACGTCAGGAACCGCTGGAGACCGTCAGCAAGGGGCGACGGCGTCGACTCAGCCATTTTGCTGCTTCAACGCTTCGGCCAACGCGGCGATCTCTTCGATCGCGGCTGCAAGGTCGTCGGCGCCCTGCGCCTGCTCGGTGGACGCCGTGGCCGCCTGGCGGGCGGCCGCGCCAGCTTCTTCCGCCGCCGCTGCGATCTGCCGCGAGGCCGCCGCGGCTTCGGATGCGCTCGAAAGAATCGTATCGGCGCCGCGAAGCGCGACCCCGTTCGCCGTTCTCAGAACGGCGAGCTCGGCATCGATCTTTTCGAGCGCCGAGAAGACGGTCCGGTTGTTCTGAACTTCGGCCTCTCCCGTCGCGATGCTTTGCTCGAGATCGCGCTTCAGCGCGGAAATCTGATCCAGAACGCCGCGCACCGAATCCTTGGCGCGGTCGACGTTCTCGGCGGACTCCCGCGAGAGCGCGCGGATGTCCCCGGCGACGACCGCAAATCCGCGACCGGCCTCGCCCGCACGCGCCGCCTCAACGGAGCCGCTGACCGCCAACATGCTTGTCTGAACGGCGATCAGCGCGATCGCGTCGACGATCTTCTCGATGCGCCGGCCGACGTTCTCGAGCTTCCCGATCGTCGACGCGCTCTGGCGCGTCTTCGCGAGTGCTTCGACGACGCCGTCGATCAGTTTCCCGATCGCCCGCCGCCCATCGACGAGCGCGGCCTCGATCGTCTTGACCCGTTCGTTCGCTTCTCCCGCCGTCAGTTGCGTGTGCTTGGCGCTTTTCTCGATCTGATCGAGGGCCGCGGAGGCCTCATGAGTGGCCGAGGCTTGCTGATGCGCGCCGCGATTGATCTGCTCGACAGCGGCCATGATCTGGCTCGCGGCGCTGCTCATCTCCTGGATCGTCGCGGAGAGCTGCTCCGACGCGGCGCCGATCTGCTCGGCGGCGCCGGCGTCCGCCTTGCCGTCGCGCAAGCGCTCGGCGAGCTTCGCCAGGCTCTGCGCCGCCGCCTGGCCTTGCTCGAGCGATTTCGCCTGCTGCTGCACGGCGGATTGCGCCTCGCTCGCGGCGGCCGATTGCTGCTCGGCCGCCGACGCGATCTGCTCGGCGCCTTTCTGCACTTCGCCGGCGGCGCGCTCGGCTTGAAGGGCGACGGTCAATACGTCCTGGCTGCCCTCGGCGATGCGCTGCATGTCTTCGCGCCGCGCGCCGAGCGCTTCCACGACGAACGCCGCCGCCTTCGCCTCGCCGCCCGCGGTCTCCGCGGTGTCCTTGACGCTGGCCGCGACGCCGCGAACGTCGGACTGGATCGCTTCGGCGAGGCTCTTCACGTTTTGCGCATTCTTGTCGGACGTTTCCGCCAGGGCGCGAACCTCGTCGGCGACGACCGCAAAGCCGCGTCCATGGTCGCCCGCCCGCGCGGCCTCGATCGCTGCGTTGAGCGCCAAAAGGTTCGTCTGGTCGGAGATGCGGCTGACGGTCTGCGTGATTTCGCTGATGTCCTTCGCGCGCCTCTCGAGTTCGCCGATGATGTCGACCGACGCCTCCTGCCGCAGCGCATTGCGCTCGATCGCGCGCGCGGACGTCGTGATCTGCGTGGCCGCATCGGCGAGAAGCGCCTGCACCGTGTCGGTGCGGCGATGCGAAGCCTCCGCCTCGACCCGCATCGTGCGCAGCGCATCAAAGATCTGCTTGATCACGGCGAGTTGCGCCTGCGAAGCGCTCGCGGCCTCGTCGGCGCCGCTGGCGATCTGCGCCATCGCGCCGCCCAATTCTGTTGCAGCCGAGGAGGCTTCCGACAAGCCGCTCGCCAGTTGCTCGGTGGCCGCGGCCATCCGCTCCGACAACGCGTCACTGCCGAAGCCGTTCGCGCCCTTGCGCCGGCCGGAGCGCGACCTGCTCGCGCCGGCAGCGGCCGCCTCCCCCGGCGGGGTCGCGATCTTTGGCATGCGCGAGGCGATTTTCGACGTTTTGACCAGGGTCATTGAGAGCCGCAAACATCAGGCGCCGACGAACGCCAAAACCTTGAGAAAATAGACTAGGCGAGAATGCGTAAATTTCCAAGACCGCGGCCGGGCTAACGGCGACCCCCGCGACGCGGGGAGCGCCAGCCGGGCGCGGTCAAGCAGGCCGCACTTTCAGGGCCTCCGGAGGCGCCGGCCTCGAACGACGCCTTCCTTGACCCCACTTAACCGTCTGACCTCACGGATTTTCAATTCGCTCGATGCGCAGAACGGCCTTAGCCTTGCTCGCGAGTGGCGCGGGTCGATCGCCCGACGCCGACACCGGGACCAGCTATGCCGTTTTCCGCTTATGATTCCGACACGATCCGGTTGCTTTCGACGGTGCTTAGCGAGGCAATCGCCGAAGTGTCCAAATCGAACCCGGCGCCGCTTAGCGCCGCCGAGAGAGCGCCAGTCGCACGACGCGTCACGCGAAATCTGATCCAGCTTTACGATGGCGGTGAACGCGACCCGGCGGCGCTGAAGCGCACGGTCCTCTCGGCCGAGGACGCCCTCCGCAAATGGCGACAGGGCCCGGACCACTAGCACAGCTGCGCCAGGGGCGCCTGCGCCGGCGTCCTCCCGACTCGCGCAGTGATTGCGAAATGACTCGATCTTCAAGCGGGCCCGGCTTCGCTCCGTAACCGAGCGGAGCGACGGCCAAAAAACCACAGCCGGTTTGATTCCGCTTTGCGACGTCATCGAGTTCCCTTCATTGCTGCGTCTGCTTCGTCGGGCTTTCGAGCCGGCCAGGCCAGTCGGGCGGAGGCGTGGCGCGGCAGCAAAAAAACCGCAGATGCTAAATACAAGCGCTATCCGTTCGGAAAGGCGGATTGGAGGAATAGCGTCATGGCAAAGTCCCCGAAGCATCCGGCCAGTGAACATCACCATCAGGCTGCCGCTCATCACCACGCGGGCCGCCCATCATCATCATCAAGCCGCCCATCACCACGATCTCGGCGAGCACGACGAGGCGAAGGAGCATGCGACTGCTGCCTTGGAACATAGCCAGCAGGGTCACACGCACACCACGACCGCCCACGAACATTCGCGCAAGTAACGACCATCGGAGAGGAGACGGCGACGTCATCTCCTCTTTCTCGGCGTGACCGCCCGCCTAGCCGATTCCGGCCATCTCATGCGGAACCAAGGATTGGGTTCGCCAGTAACGGCAGCGCGGAAATGCGAAAGGTTCGCTTCGCCGGGCGCGCTAGGCTGCCGGCTGATCGGCGCGAGGCGGGGCGCATCTTGCGAGGCTGCTCTATCGCCATGCGACCGATCCGGGATATCAATGCCCGCAACTTCACCGATCTCATCGAGTCCCAGGGAATCCGCATGACTTCACAGCCCATCATCCCCTTCAGCGACGGCCGTTCGATCCCGCAAGTTGGCCTCGGCGTCTGGCAAACCCCGAACGACGTCGCAGTGACCGCGGTCAAGGCGGCGCTCGAGATCGGCTATCGCCACATCGACACCGCCGCGGCCTATGGAAACGAAGAGGGCGTGGGCGCAGGCATCCGCGCGGCCGGCCTTGCGCGCGATGAGATCTTCGTCGCGACCAAGGTCTGGAACGCCGACCAGGGTTTCGACCAGACGCTGAAGGCCGCCGAGGCGAGCCTCAAGCGTCTCCGCCTCGATCACGTCGACCTCTACCTGATCCACTGGCCGGCGCCGCGCAAAGGCCTGTTCGTCGACACTTGGCGGGCCCTCATCCGTCTGAAGGAAGCCGGTCGCGTCCGCTCCATCGGCGTGTCGAACTTCGGGATCGAGCATCTCGACCGGATCATCGGCGAGACCGGCGTAACGCCCGTTCTCAATCAGATCGAACTGCATCCGCGCTTCCAGCAGAAGGCGCTGCGCGAGGCGCACGTGGCGCGCGGCGTCGCCACGCAGTCGTGGAGCCCGCTCGGTCAAGGCAGGCTGCTGGCGGATCCGGCGATCGCCGCGATTGCGGCCAAACATCGTCGCACCCCGGCACAGGTCATCATCAGGTGGCACACCGAGAATGGCCTTATCGTCATTCCGAAATCGGTGACGCCTTCGCGCATCGCCGAGAATTTTGACGTCTTCGGCTTCACCCTCGACGTCGGCGATCTGGCGGCGATCGCCAAGCTCGACGTCGCTGACGGCCGGATCGGCCCCAACCCGTCGACGGCGGCCTTTTGACGCGACAGGCGGCCTCTCAGGCCGGCCCGCTGTCGCGCGGCAGGGGCGCGATAGCGGGCTTTGCCAGAACATTTATTGCTGATGGACCACGACATTGAAACCCTCATCGGGCCCTTCGCGTCCAGATAGTGGCGAAATTGAGATCAAGGCTTCAGGTTGTTGATAACGTCAAGAATGTCGGCGCCCGCCTGGAAGGCCTTGGAATTCGCTTGATACGCGCTCTGCGCCTCGATCATCTGGGTGAGCTGCGTGGCGAGATCGACGGTTGAGTCCTCCAGCGAGGACGAGGCGACCGTACCGAGGCCGCCCGCTCCGGCAGTTCCGACGCGCACCGAGCCGGAATTCTGATTGGCCTCGAAGGCGTCGCCGTTCACCGAGGTGAGATTGTCCTCACTCGGCACGGTGGCCAGGGGAATCTCGTAGCCGGGGCTCGCTAAGCCGTTGCTGTACTGGAAATTGAGCGTGCCGCTCGCGCTGATCGAGATGCCGCTCAAGCTGCTCGGCGCATTGCCGTTGGCCGAGGAGGAGTTGACGCTGAAGGCCGCCGCGAGCTGGGTCGACGAACCGAGATTGAGGGTCATCGGCTGCCCGCCTGGCGCCGTAAGATTCAAGTTAAAGTCAGTGGTGCTGGTGGTCCCGTTTTGCGTAGTGCTGGCCAGCTTCCCGTCGGTTGGATCGAACGTCAACGTGGCTGTCGCCAGCGGAGCGACGTTGACCCCTCCCGACTGATAGGGAAATCCGCCGTTGGTCGCATCGGCCGCGTTGTAGGCCGTAACCTCCCATGTATCCGGCGAGCCGGGCGTGGAGATGTTGGTGTAATAGATATTGACCGTCTGCGAGCCGCCGAGATTGTCGTATGTGACGAGCGACGTTTCGGACGTGTAGTTCGCCGTCGCTGCGGGCGGATCGGCGGACGGCAAGGTCGCGGTCGAGGCGACCGCGGTCGAGTTCGAATCCAGGTTCACCGACAGGGCGCCCGATGTGGTCGGATTTGCGGCCTCGCCCGCGGTCGTCACGTTGACTTTCGTCATGCCGGCGAGCGAATCCGACGCGGCTGCCGTCGAGTCGTTCTGCATGTCGTAGCCCATCAGGTAATAGCCGGCGGAGTTAACAAGATCACCGGAGGCGTCCGGAACGAAGGAACCGTTGCGCGTGAGATAGAGATCGCCGCTCGCATCGGAGACGACGAAGTATCCGTCGCCCCGAACAGCGAGGTCGGTCGTCGTCGTCGTGCCGACGATCGCGCCCTGCATCGAATTGAGCGAACGCGCACTCGCGGCGACGCCGCCGCCGCTCGCGGCGCTCTTGCCGCCGACCTGGTCGATAACCGTCGAGAACTCCGTGTTCTCGTCCTTGTAAGCTACCGTGTTGGCGTTGGAGACGTTCTGCGAAATGTTCGAAAGCCAGCTGGAATCGGCCAACAGACCAGAAACGGAGGTGCCCATTATGCTCATGGATCGATCCTCTCGCAATTTTCAGTTTCAATAACTGCCGCTTACCTTGCGCGAGGCTGGATACGCTTGGAGGTCAACCGATTAGTAAGGTATTTCATTACGATAAGTTGCTAACGGCATAAGGCCTTTGATGGCGCTTTCGTAAGTGTCAATTTATTCGCACCGCAACAAACTCGATCTTTACACGTGTCGACTTCGCGCCGCCGCACAGCGACCCACTCATACCGGCGCTTTGCATGCGGCCAACCCTAGTTGCAAAAATTGCTGCGAAAACAAAGACCGTAGACAACCAACGCCTTCGAGGGGAAACGAGAGCAAGGATTGGTTCGCTGGTCATTCGACCCGCTCGGGCGCGTTCCCGCGCTTGGCCCAACTTCGGGTGATCTTGCTCTTCTGGTCGATGCGGGCGTCGTCGGCGACCTATCGCCTCGCTGTTTGCATAAATCGCCGGAGCGCCGCCAGCCATTTGGCGAATCCGTCATTTTCAAAAAACTTGGTCCAACGGTCGTATTCGTCTGCGGCACAGTCGAAGGTTGCCCACCATTCGACAAAGGCTTTGTTGGTCTCAGTGATCGGCGCAACACGGATTGTCGCGATGTAATTGCGCACCGTAAATGGCGAAGGATCGCAAAGCGAGTAGGTGTAAGAGCGGTCTACGTCGGAATGGGCGAGCAATTTTTGCCTGATAACTCTGTCTCCGACAATTACACGGCGGACGGCCGCGATTTGATCGCCAGCCTTGCCGTCTTCGATTGTGGTCTGGCTTTCAACGCCAGCCCAAGCGTAGTGGTCGAAAGGACGAATGACAGTCCAGACTTCTTCAGCGGAGTGGTCCAGCGCTACGCTGTAGTATGACCTCGCCATTCCGTCACACCTTTTGTTGAGGGCATTCCGCCCAAGCCCCCAACAATGAGGCGACACACGGCGAACGCAACCCGATTACGACTGTCTGATTTTCTCGCAAAACGTACGGGAGCGTCGAAGCCGCACCTCGCCGTCTAATTGGCGGCGCGCCTGGCGAAGACAAACGGTCGCCGCCGCTAGCCTATACCTTGGCATTGGTCAGCGATCCCATTTGCCACCGCGCGCAAACCAATGCCCTGTATGGGACTTCGACAGATCATCCTATTTTCTTCGAACGCCCTCCAAACCTAGGGCGCCCCGCACTCGGGCCGCTTGTGGCGACACAGGCGGCCTCCATTTTTGGATGGCCTCAATGAAAACCATTACCGAGAAGCTCGACGCATGGCTCCGTTATCGCGAGGCCGTCCGCGAATTGTCCCAGATGAGCGATCACGAACTCTGCGACATCGGAATTCATCGCTCCGACATCAAATGCGTCGCTCGTCAGACCGTGTCGGCCTGACCCGAAATCGCCCAGGCGAAGCGACGGCGAGGACCTTGTTACGCGGCGTCTCGGTCTCGGCGTGAGGCTGCGCGGCGGCGACGCCTGTGAGGATCACGATGGCCCCGGTTTCGTCGGTGACGCGGAACGAGCCTACCCCGTCCATGGCCACGGCCATCGACAACCGCGGATGTCGCTTCAGCCGCAACGCGATGCTACTGTGCAGCGCGGCTGTGGACCGAAGGCAATTCGAATGCGAAAATGCGTTTCCGGTCGTCCTTCATGCTGATCACTGTGCAGCCTTCTCGCGATCGAAGAATTTGGCCGCCGAGGGCTTGCGCCGCGCCTTGTTAGGGGCACAATGAGAGACTTTCCGTGCGGTCGTTGGCCGGAACGGGCGCAAGGGGTCGGCATCTTGAGCCCACACCTTCAAATCGACGACGCCGGTCTGAGGGATCGCGAGGTCCTGTGGGAGGACGGCGATCGCCTCCTGTGGCGAGCGTTCAAAAGCGACGGCGGCGCGGTCCTCATCGTCACGGCCGCCGACGAACGGTCGACGCCGGCCGGCTTTCCACGTTTCAATGAATGCACATTGAGGGACGAACTGGACCCCGCCTGGGCGGCGCGGCCGCTCGAGCTTCAGCGAGAGGGCGGGCGCACGATGCTCCTGCTCGAAGACCCAGGCGGCGAGCCCCTCGCGCGCCGCATCGGCGCGCCGATGGAGATTGGCGGCTTCCTGCGCCTCGCAATCGACATCGCCGCGACCCTCGGCAAGGCGCATCGGAGCGGCCTCGTCCACAAAGACGTCAAGCCGGCCAATATTCTCGTCGACTGTGCCGACGGCGGGGCGCGCCTCACCGGCTTCGGCGTCGCCATCCGCCTGCCGCGCCAACGCCAGGGCCCCGATCCGCCCGAGGTGATCGCCGGCACGCTTGCCTATATGGCCCCCGAACAGACCGGGCGCATGAATCGCTCGATCGACTCCCGCAGCGACCTCTACGCGCTCGGCGTCACCTTCTACGAAATGCTCACTGGCCTGCTGCCGTTCCGCGCCAGCGATCCGATGGAGTGGGTTCACTGCCATATCGCGCGCAAGCCGGTTCCCCCAGACGAGCGGGTCGGCGGGGTTCCGAGGCCCATTTCCGACATCGTCATGAAGCTCCTCGCCAAGACGCCCGAGGAGCGCTACCAAACCGCCGCCGGCGTCGCGCATGATCTCAGACTTAGCCTTGATCAATGGGAGCGCAGCGGGCGCGTCGATCCGTTTGCGCTGGGCGGGCGCGACACGCCCGACCGGCTCATCATCCCCGAGAAGCTCTACGGCCGAGAGCGCGAGGTCGAGACCCTGCTCGCCGCCTTCGATCGCGTCGTCGCTAGAGGAACGCCGGAATTGGTCCTCGTCTCCGGTTATTCCGGCATTGGCAAATCGTCGGTGGTCAACGAACTGCACCGAACGCTCGTTCCCGCGCGGGGCTTGTTCGCGTCCGGCAAGTTCGATCAGTACAAGCGAAACATTCCCTACGCGACGATCGCTCAGGCGTTACAAAGCCTTGTCAAGCAGATTCTCGCCAGCGCCGACGCCGAGATGAGCCGCTGGCGGACAGACCTGCTGGAGGCCCTTGGGCCGAACGGCCAGCTTATGGTCAATCTCGTCCCGGAGTTGGCGCTCATCATCGGCGAGCAGCCGCCGGTTCCAGACCTCCCGCCGCAGGACCACCAAGCGCGATTCCAGCTCGCGTTCAGGCGTCTCCTCCAGGTTTTTGCGCGGCCGGAGCACCCCCTCGCGCTATTTCTCGACGACCTGCAGTGGCTCGACTCGGCGACCCTCGATCTGATCGATCATCTCGTTGCGCATCCGGATGTGGGCTGCTTGCTGCTGGTCGCCGCCTATCGCGACAACGAAGTGGGCGCTGATCATCCGCTTACCAAAAAGCTCAAAGCCCTTCGGGCCTCGGGGACGAAAATTAGCGACATCAAGCTCGGCAATCTTGATCACGAACAACTCGGGCGTCTGATCGCCGACACGCTCGGCGACGAGCCCGACCGAGTGACGCCCTTGGCCCAGCTCACTCATGCGAAGACCGCCGGCAATCCGTTCTTCGTCCTTCAATTTCTACACGCCCTCGCCGATGAGGGATTGCTCGCTTACGATCATGCAAGGCTGAATTGGTCTTGGGATCTCGATCGCATCCACGCCAAGGGATACACGGACAACGTCGTGGACATCCTGGTCGCGAAGCTCGCTCGCCTGCCCCACGAAGCCCAAGAGGCGCTGCAGCGGCTGTCTTGTCTCGGCAACACCGCAGACGTCACGTCGCTCGCGATCGTGCTCGGAATCGCGGAGGATGAGGTCCACGCGGCGCTGGGGCATGCGGTCCCACTCGAGCTGATCGAGCAGTTGCCGAACGCTTACGGCTTCGTGCACGATCGCGTGCAAGAGGCCGCCTACTCGCTGATTCCGGAAGATCAGCGCGCGGCGATGCATCTCCTGGTCGGGCGACTTCTCGTGGCCAGTACGCCTCCCGAGAAGCGGGAAGAGGCTATCTTCGAGATCGTCAATCAGCTCGACCGGGGCGGTGCGCTGATCGTCGCGCCGCAGGAGCGCGAACAAGTCGCCGAGCTCAATCTCATGGCGGGAAAGCGGGCCAAGGCGGCGACCGCCTATGACGTCGCATTGCAATACTTCATCGCGGGCCAGGCGTTCCTCCCGAAGGCCGAAGGGCAAAAGCTCCAAGAGCTCGCCTTCGACCTCGAGCTCAATCGAGCCGAGTGCGATTACCTGATCGGGAATTTGGCGCCGGCGGACGAACGCCTCGCCGATCTATCAGGTCGAGCCCCGACCCGCCTTCATTCGGCGGGGGTCGCCTGCCTTCGCATCAATCTCTACACAACCATGGACCGTAGCGACCGCGCGGTCGCGGTCGGCTTAGACTATCTCCGTCAGGTCGACAGCGAGTGGTCGATTCATCCAACCGCCGACGACGTCCGTCGCGACTACGCTCGATTGTGGCGCCGGTTGGATTCGAGCTCGATCGAAGGACTGACCGATCTGCCGCGAATGAAGGACCCCGACCATCGCGCGATGATGGACGTGCTGACCGTGCTCACGTCTCCGGCTTTGTTCACCGACCTAAATCTGTTCCGCCTGGTCGTAAGCCGGATGGTGGCGCTGAGCTTGGACCATGGCAACGCCGACGGATCCTGCCTCGCCTACGCGTGGCTAGGTGGCGTTCTCGGAACGTATTTCGACGAATACGGAGCGGGCCTGCGCTTTGGCAGGCTTGCACTGGACCTGGTCGACAAGCAAGGGTTGGACCGCTTCAAGGCGCGCGTCTACCTCGTCTTCGCGGTCCACGTCGCTCACTGGACCCAGCCCCTCGAGGTGTCTCGCGCCTTCTTGAGGCGCGCCTTCGACGCCGCCATAAGCGCCGGCGACCTTTCCTACGCGGCCTATAGCTGCATCGATTTGATTACGAACCGCATCGCCAGCGGCGACCTACTCGGCGACGTTGAGCAGGAGGCCGACAAAGGACTGGAGTTTGCAGGCAAGACGAGATTCGGTCTCGCCGCCGATTGCATCACCGGTCAGATCCAGCTCGTCCGCATGCTCCGCGGGCTGACGTTGGATTTCGGGTCGTTCAATGAGGACGATTTCGATGAAGGTCGCTTCGCGCAACGGCTGGAGGACAACCCTCAACTGGCGATCGGCGCCTGCTGGTATTGGATACGGAAGCTGCAAGCAAGCGTCTACTCTGGCGACGACCCATCCGCTATGATCGCGGTCTCGAAAGTTGCGTCGCGGCTTTGGACGGCGCCGACCCAATTCGAGTTGGCCGAATATCATTTCTATGCGGCGCTCGCTCGAGCCGGCCATTGCCATTCGATCCCGGAAGAAGAACGGCCGGCGCATTTGCAGGCGCTTGCGGCTCATCACAAGCATCTTACCGTGTGGGCGGAAAACGGCCCGGCGACATTCGCAAATCGCGCGGCGTTGATCGGCGCGGAGATTGCCGCGCTCGAAGGCCGGCATACGGATGCGATGCGCCTGTATGAAGAGGCCATCGGAGCCGCCCGCAGCCAGGGCTTCATCCAGAACGAGGCCTTGGCCCACGAACGGGCCGCACGATTCTTCGCGGCGCTCGGCCTCCAAACGAGCGCTGACGCACATCTCCGCAATTCAAGGCGCTGCTACCTGAGTTGGGGCGCGGATGGGAAGGTGCGGCAACTCGACAAATTCTATCCGCAACTCGATCAAGAGGAACGGCCGCCTGAGCCTACGAGCACGATCGGCGCGCGCGTCGAATCCCTCGACCTCGCGACGGTCCTTAAGGTTTCGCAGGCCGTCGCCGGCGAGACCGACCCCGAGGCGCTCATCGAGACGCTCATGCGCATGGCCATCGAGCAGGCGGGGGCGGAGCGCGGTCTGCTCATCCTGCCGGCGGGGCCCGAACGGCGGATCGCCGCGGAGGCCGCAGCCATCGGCGACACGATCACTGTTGAGCGACGCGATGAGGCCGCGACGCCTGCCGCGTTGCCGGAGTTGGTCCTCCAATACGTCCTGCACACCCAGGAGACCGTCGTTCTCGACGACGCCGCGGCTCACAATCCGTTTTCTGCGGACCCGTACCTTCGTCGGCGCAACGCGCGGTCCGTTCTCTGCCTTCCCTTGACCAATCAAGGCAAGCTCATCGGGATCCTCTACCTCGAGAACAATCTCACGCCCCACGTCTTCGCGCCGGCTCGCATCGCGGCGCTGAAGCTGCTCGCCTCGCAGGCGGCGATCGCGCTGGAGAACGCCCGTCTTTACAAGGATCTCGCTGAGCGCGAGTCCAAGATCCGCCGCCTGGTCGAGGCCAACGTCGTCGGGATTTTCATCTGGAATTTCGAAGGTCGAATTCTTGAGGCCAACGACGCGCTTCTCCGCCTGCTCGGATATGAGCGAGAGGATCTCGCCGCCGGACGGCTCTCCTGGAGGACCCTGACGCCCACCGAATGGCTCGTCCGTCATGAGCGGGAATGGATCCCGGAGCTTCGGCGAACGGGGATCGTGCAGCCGTATGAGAAGGAGTACTTCCGCAAGGACGGCTCCCGCGTGCCGGTGCTCGTCGGCGGGGCGCTGTTCGAAAAAGGCGGCGAGGAAGGGGTTGCCTTCGTGCTCGATCTCACCGAAGGCAAACGCGTCGCCGAAGCCTTGCGCGAGATGCAGATACAGCTCGAGCACGCCAACCGTGTCGCGACTCTGGGGCAGCTCACGGCGTCGATCGCCCATGAAGTGAGCCAGCCCATCACCGCAAGCCTCGCCAACGCTCAGGCGGCGTTGCGCTGGCTGGATCATCCTCAGCCCGCCCTGGAGGAGGCGCGGCAGGCCCTCGTCCGCGTCGTCAGGGATGGGGAGCGGGCGAGCGTCGTCATTCACCGAGCCCGCGATTTCATCAAGAAGGCGCCTGCGCGCGACGACCGCGTAGACCCCAATGCGGCAATCCGCGAGGTGATCGAGCTGACGCGCAGCGAAGCCTTGAAGAGCCGGGTCTCGGTCAAGGCGGAACTGGCGGACGACTTGCCGACGATTTGCGGCGACCGCATCGAGTTGCAGCAGGTGATCCTCAACTTGATCCTCAACGCCATTGAGGCCATGGCGGATATGAACGAAGGCCCGCGCGACCTGCAGATCGTCACGGGCAAGACCGAGACGGGCGACCTCATCGTCTCGGTGCTGGATTCCGGTCCGGGTCTGCCGCCAGCGATTCGAGACAACCTTTTCCTGACCTTCCAGACAACCAAGCCGAACGGTCTGGGGCTCGGGCTGTCGATCTGCCGCTCGATCGTCGAAGCGCATGGCGGGCGCGTGTGGGCGAGCGCGAACCTGCCGCGTGGAACCGTCTTCCACTTCACTTTGCCGCAAGAGGGCGCCGCGGCCGCAGCTCGGTGATCGTGCGGGCGTCTTCGGCAAAGGCTATCGACCCGTTACCGCGAGCCGGCGGCGCGAGTAAGCGTCGATGGTGACGGCGAGCAGAAGGATCGCCCCTTCGACCATGTATTTGACGTCCGCCGGCTGACCCACCAGATCGAGACCGTTGGAAACGCTGCCGATGACCAGTGCGCCGAGCAGCGCCGCCCATACGCTGCCGCGACCGCCGAATAGGCTCGTGCCGCCGATGACCGCCGCGGCGATCGATTCGAGCAACAGCGTGCCGCCCCCCGTCTGTGTGCTCGCCGCCTGTAGGCGCGCAGTCGATATGAGCCCACCGACGGCCGCCAACGTGCCGGCCAGCGCAAAGACGATGATACGGGTGCGGGCGACGTTGATGCCGGCGCGGCGAGCCGCTTCCGCATTTCCGCCGACCGCGTAGATGTGGCGACCGAATGTCGTGCGGCGCGCCAGCCAATCGAACAAGGCCACGAGCGCGAACAGCACGACGCCCGCCGTGGGCACGCCGTATGCGCTGTTGAGCACGCCGACAGAGCTGAACAGCAGAGCAGCGATCGTGACGACCTGCGCCGCCAGGACCGGCAGAGACTGCGCCGTCATCCCAGCCTGGCGCCGGCGCGTATCTTCCAGAAGACGCCTGCCCGCGTATCCGACGACGGCGATCACCGCCAACGCCCACCCCCACGGCGCGGGCAGGAACGTCGAGGCGATCGCCGTAACGTGAGCGTCAAAGACGTTCAGCGTCCCGGCGTCGCCAAGCACGTGCAACTGGACGCCAAGCCAGACCAGCAAACCCGCGAGCGTCACCACGAAGGACGGGACGCGCAGCAGCGCGAACCAGGCGCCCTGAAAGGCGCCGATCAGCGCGCCACTCGCGACCATCGCAACGATGCCGGCCCACCACGGCCAGTTGTCGTCGACGATGAGAACGCCGAGAACCGCGGCCGTCGCCCCCGCGACGGAACCGACGGAAAGATCAATCTCTCCGAGCAGCAGCACGAGAACGACGCCGATGGCGATCGAGCCCGAAACGGAAATCTGAAGAACGAGATTGGAGAGGTTGCGAGCGGTCAGGAAATGCGTGTCCTGCAGCTCGAAATAGGTCCAGATGAGCGCCAGCCCAAGCACCACCGGCAACGCGCCCAGTTCCCCGGATCCGACGCGCAGGCGCAGATCGCGAATGATCGACGCCGTCGCAGCGCCGACCCCTCCGCGCTTGAGTTCCTCGGTGGCTCGCTCCCCGACGGACACATCTAGGTTCGGCTCCATCAGACGACGCCCCGCGCTCCGGTGATCGCCGCGACAACGTCCTCGGGAGTCGCCGCGTCACGCTTGAAAGTCGCGACCCTGCGGCCGAGGCGCAGCACAATGATCCGGTCCGCCACTTCGAACACATCATGCAGATTGTGCGAGATGAGCACGACTCCCAGCCCCTGCGTGCGCAGCCGTTTGATCAATTCTCGCACCTGGTGGGTCTGCGCCACGCCGAGCGCGGCAGTGGGCTCGTCGAGAAGGACGATCTTCGAGTTCCACATCACGGCGCGCGAAATCGCCACCGACTGCCTCTGGCCACCGGACAGCGTCGCAACCGGAGAGCGGACGCTACGGATGGTCGTGACATTGAGCCGCAGCAAAACCTCCAGCGCCCGCCGCTCCATGTCGAGTTCCGACAGGCGGCCCAGCACTGCCGGGTCCGCGATGGTCTCGCGACCCAGAAACATATTGGCGACAACGTCGAGATTGTCGCACAAGGCGAGGTCTTGATACACGGTTTCGATGCCGAGCTGCGTCGCATGACGAGGGGATGGGATCTTGACCTCAGCGCCGCCGAAGCGAATGACGCCGGCATCGGGCGGGTGCGTGCCCGCGATGACTTTTACGAGCGTTGATTTGCCCGCGCCATTGTCGCCTGCGAGCGCCACGACCTCGGCCGGGTAGACCTCGAAGTCCACCTCAGACAGCGCTTCGACGGCGCCAAAGTGCTTCGAAATCCCCCTGAGTTCGAGAACTGGAACGGGGGCGGCGTCGCCCCCGTGCGCGCCATCGATCCCCGGATCCATCTCTGTCATGATCAGGACTTGCAGGGACCGACGGCCGGCATGCCCTTGCAGAGGGCCTCCTTGGTGACCGCGCCGTCTTCGATCTCGAGATGCATGTTGTCGAGCGTGATGACCAGCGGGCTTACCTTCGCCCACGGCACGTCTCCATGGTCATTGTTCATCGTGGCCCCGTTGAACAAGTCCGCCGCCGGCTTCTCCCCCTTTAGCAGCGCCGCGGTGATCGCAGCGGCCTTCCCGGCCTGCTCCTTGAGCGAGCGCCACACCGTCATCGACTGTTTGCCCTGCAGGATCAGTTGCAGGCTGTTCAGCGTGCCGTCGAGGCCGGTCACCGGCACTTTTCCGGCGAGCTGTTGCGCCTGGAGCGCGGCGATTACGCCACCGGCCATTCCATCATTGGCCGACAGGACGGCGTCCACGCCGTTGTCTGTTTTGGTGAGCAACTGCTCCATTTCCGCTTGGGCTTTCGACGGGTCCCAGAGAGGCGTCCATACCTCGGCGACTTCCTTGCGGGCGCCTTTGTCGAACAGCGGCTTGAGGACGCCCATGTAGCCGCGCTCGAACAGATGCGCGTTGTCGTCGACCGGCGAACCGTCGATCACTGCGATGCGGGCGCCCTCCTTGGTATTGTCCGCCAGCCACGAGCCCTGCAATTGGCCGATCTTGAGGCCGTCCACCGAAACGTAGTAGGCGACTGGCGCATTCCTGATCAGGCGGTCGTACGCAATCACGGGCACGCCTTGCTTCTGCGCGTCGTTGACGATCACCGCCGCGCCCTTCTGATCGATGGCCGTCACCACCAACACCTTCGCGCCGCTCGCCAGCGCCGCTTCCGCCTGCGCTTGCTGTTTGGACGCGTCGTTGAGCGCATTCTCGACCTTGACCTGCGCGCTCGGGTAATCCTTCGCCAGGGCGGCGATGAAAAAGGGCTTGTCCTGGCTCTCCCAACGCGCCGTTACGTTTTCCGGCAACAGAAAGACGACCAGCGGCGAAGAATCGGCTTTGGCCACGCTGGCGACCATAGGGCAGGTCGACGCCGCGAGCCCGAGCAGGATTGCTCCCAACGCCGCTCGGCCAGCCCGATCGATTTTTCTCATCACCGCACCCTCCCTGTCGGACGCCCTTTTTGCGGGAGCACGCGATAGCAACGACTGCCGCGCAAACGCCCGGGACGATCCGTACGGGAGCTAAACGTAAACGTTTTACCATGTCAAGCAACCGAGTCGGCGCAGATCGCATTTGCGCGTGGCGCTGAGCCCAGGAGCGCTTGTGCTCCGGATCCTCGGCGCGAACCGGGAAGCGCAAAGCCAATAAGTGAGCAGAGAATCCTGGCGAGTGAACGGTCGCAACGTGACGACGATCAGCAAGCTACAGCAGGCGTCGAACGCGCACGATATCGCTCTAGCTTCTCAGGACAATGTCGTAAGGGAGAATAACGGAGCGATGCGGACCGCCGTCTCTGAGCCGTTGCAATTGCCGGATCGCCTCGGCGGCAAGCGACACGTGCGGGACACGCACTGTGTTGAGCCACGGCGCAAGCCACTCGTTGAGCGGATTGTCGTCAAAACCGTAGATCGCGACGTCGCCGGGGACTGCGAGCCCGATCTCGCGGCATCGACGATACGCGCCGTACGCAATCTGGTCATTGCCGCAAAAAAGCGCGCGATAGCGTTTGCGTTCCATGAGCTCCGCAGCGCATTGGTAGCCGCCGTCCATCGACAAGTTCGCTTCGCAAATGTCGCTGGCGTCGATCGCGACGCCCTTCTCTTGAAGAAGGTCCATGAATCCTCTGACGCGGCGGACGCTGGTGTCGGAATACAGGGGGCCGTGGATGATTCCCAACGGCGTCTCCCGCGTTCGCAAGATGGCGAGCATCATGTCGCGCGCCGCCGCGTAGTCGTCCACCCCGACGAACGATGTCTCGCCGACCGAGTCGATGCGGCGATTGATGAAGACGGTGTAATTCTGATCGATCGTCTGCTGGAGCTGCTTGCTCTCGACGGCGCAGAGGACAAAGAGGCCGCTAACTCTTCGCGCGTTGATTTCCGCGAAGCAGCGGTCCTGCAACGGTGCGTTCTCGTTCGTGTTGAAGAGCAGCATGACCTTGCCGATGTCATTGAGCTGGCGCTCGAGTTCCCATGCGATCGCCGAGTAGAAGTTGTTTTGGATATTCGAGATGACCAACGCATAGGTATCGTTCGTCTGGGCGCGCAGAGCCTGCCCGATTCGATTCGGCAGGTAGTTCATTTCCTTGATCAGCGCCTCGATCCGGGCGCGCGTCTCGCTTGAGACGCCCCTCGCCTCGCCGTTGACCACCCGCGACACGGTGGCGATCGAGACGCCCGCGCGGACGGCGACGTCCCGGATCGAAAAAGCGGAACGTTTTCCATCTCGCGTCCGAACCGCGGCCGCTGCGGCGATATCTGCATTGGCGTGGGCCGGCGCCGCTCCGCCAACATTTTCGCGGCGAGCTTGCAGAGACTCGTTTTGCTCTCGGTTTATGGGGCATTGCGACCATTGGTTCTAGCCGGGCGAGCAGCCCCCCGGCGGGCGGAATGTTTCCCGTATCGCTCAGGAATTCAAGATGCCGGAGACGCCGGGATGGCGTCGTCTCGGCTGTGACATCCGCGTTGAGCGACCGACGGCGGGCAATCGTCCGCTTTTCGGCGCCGGACGCGCCTCGCTGGACAAATCTGGAACACGCTGAAGCGTTTGCGCCTTGACGCACGTAAACGTTTACGTATATTTTTTCAAGGTGTCTATTATGAATCGCCAGTCGCATAGCGCGCCAGCGGCAAAGTAGCCAATCGCCAACCGCGCCGCGGCGGCCGGCGCTCTCAAGCGCGCGATCAATCGGGAGGTGAGGGCATGGAGCTGACGGATCGAACCGCCTTGGTCACCGGGGCGGCGCAGGGCGTTGGCGCGGCAATAGCCGTCCGCCTGGTCGCCGAGGGGGTCAAGCGAATTGTCCTCGTCGATCGTAACGCCGACGGCCTCAACAAGGTATCGGAACGCCTTGCGAATCACGGCGCGCAGGCGACGCCGATCGTCGCGGATCTCATCGACATCGAGCGAGCTTGCGCGGCGATTGAACCGGCCCTCGATGGTCTCGGCGGTCTCGATATCCTCGTCAACGCGGCCGGGCTGACGGATCGCGGCGGTCTCGAAGACACCGATGTTGCGACCTTCGACCGGCTGATCGGCGTCAATACGCGCGCCCCGTTCTTTATCATGCAGACCGCGGCGCCGCGCCTCAAACAGCGACAGGGCGTAATCATCAATGTCTGCAGCATGCTCGCCTACGGCGGGCCGCCGTTTCTTCTGGCCTATTCCGCGTCGAAGGCGGCGCTGGCGACGATCACGAAAGGTGTTGCAAATACACTGAAGCGGGACCGTGTGCGGACTTTTGGCGTCAACCTTGGCTGGACGGCGACCCCGAGCGAACATCGCGTCCAAACCGAACGTCACGGGCTGCCAGCGAACTGGGCCGAGACGATAGGCGCGAAACAGCCGTTCGGGCGCCTCTTGATTCCCGACGATGTCGCTGACCTTGTCGCATTCCTGATTTCTCCTGGCGCTCACATGATGACAGGCGCGATCATCGATCTTGATCAATTCGTGGCAGGCACGGTCGACGACAATCCTGGCGCAGCGTGACGCTCGACTTACACGCTCCAGAAGCCGTTCCGCTCGACGACCGGAAATTGCTGGACGCGCAGCGCCATCCGAACTGATAATCGGCCGTCAAAGGCGACGGCGACATTTCTTGCGGCGGATATTTGGCGGGTATTCGCCGTCGGTGGCGGCGTGATAGATTTGGTCCAGGCGTCGGAGTTGACGCCAGCAAAAAATCTCTAAACGATTCCATATTGATATAGAATACTGCCAGCGAATCGGTGTTATGCTGTGATTAACATGGGCTAGCGTCCGAAATGTATATCGAAGCTCGATATGTTGGCGTACCCGGACACTCGTAGGGCGACGCCGGCGGCGAGCACGTAAGCGACAATAGAAACGCAAAACGACAATAGGGAGGAAAGCGAAATGTCTCGACTGACACAAAGACGCCCCGGCGCCCTCTCGCGCCGTAGCCTGCTGCAGGCAGGCGCGGGTCTGACCGGCAGCATCCTGCTTTCACAATCATTCGGGGTGCCCGCTTTCGCTGCGGGCGCGACCGATCAGCCGACGATCGGCACCTGGCCCGCCGGCTCGCAGGGGGACACTGTCTACATCGGCGCCGCCGTGCCCCGTACCGGCGCCTACGCCGTGCAGGGCGAAGACGAGCTCAAGGGTTGGCAGCTTGCGGTCGAGCATATCAACAGTGGCGATCCGCTGCTCAAGCAGATTGCGCCCAAAATCACCAACGGCCTGCTCGGCAAGAAGGTCAGCCTGCTCGACGCCGACAGCGCCGCCAAGCCTAACCAGGCAGTTCAGGAAGAGCAGACCTTCATCAACCAGAACAAGATCGTGCTGATGACCGGCTCGACCTCGAGCGCTGTCGCCGTCGCTCTCAACAAGTTCGCCCAACGCGAGAAGGTGCTCTACGTTACCGGCATTTCCGGCAGCAATGACACCACCGGAAAGGACTGCGTGCGGTACGGCTTCCGCCAGAACTTCTATGGCGAGACCGCGGCGAACGCCATCGGTCCGGTACTGGTCAAGCAGTTCGGCAAGGGCCGCAAGGCCGCGTTCATGACGCCCGATTATACCTACGGCCATACGGTCACCAAGTCGGTGAACGACTACCTGAGCCAGAACGCCGGCTGGACGATGGTCACCAACCAAGTGTCGCCGCTTGGCACAGAGGACTTCAGCCAATATCTCACCAATATTGCGAACTCCGGCGCCGAGTTCCTGATCAACGTGAACTGGGGCCGCGACGCGGTGCTGTCCGTCCAGCAGGCGAAGCAGTTCGGTATCCTACCCAAGATGACACTGGTCGTGCCCTACCAGATTCCGTTCCTCGCCAAGGAAACGGGTCCGGAACTTACCGCAGGGGTTTACGCCGCCACCGACTTCTGGTGGACGCTCGAAGACAAATATCCCCTCGCCAAGATGTTCGTCAACTCGTTCCGCAAGAAGTACAACTCTCGTCCGGAATGGGGCGCAAACAACTCGTACATGTCGCTTGCGATTTGGGCTCGCATGGTGTCAGAGGTCGGCTCATTCTATCCGCCTGACGTCATCAAGCAGTACGAGAAGGGCGAAACCTTCCCGTCGACCGTCGGCGACGTGTATTTCCGTAGAGAAGATCACCAGTTGGTCCGCCCGGTCATCATCGTGCGCGGCAAGAAGCCGAGCGACATGAAGAACGACGAGGACTACTGGGAGGTCCTCGAGATCGTGCCCGGCGCGCCGTTGATGCAGAAGCCCGACGCCTTCGGCTGCAATCTCGGCGACTATACCTGATCTCGCCATGATAAGCTGCGCTCGCTGGCGGTTTGACCACCAGCGGCGCTCCCGCTCACCCCGCACCAGCTAGCCAATGTTCAACTGGCCGACTTTCATATCGCAATGCTTCAACGGATTGGTGCTCGGGGCTCTGCTCGCACTGATCTCCTCGGGGCTGACTATCATCTACGGCACGCTCGGCATCCTGAATCTCGCCCACGGCGCCATGTTCATGCTGGGGGGATACGCAGGCTGGTGGACCTACACCTACACGGGCTCGTTCATCGCCGCGGTGATTGGCGGATCCCTTTTCATGATGATCGTCGGCGTTCTCGTCGAGCGCATCATCATGCGCCATTTCTACAACCGCCCCCACGAAGACCAGTTGCTGGTCACTTTTGGTCTCGGCATCTGCATCGTCGAGCTGGTGCGCTTCTTCTTCGGCAGCATGTCAAAAACAGTGCCGGCTCCTGCGCCGCTGTTAGGCATCACGCCGCTCGGATTCATGTTCTACCCGACCTACCGTCTCGCGCTTCTGGGCATCGCCACGGGCGCGCTGCTCGCGCTTTACGTCGTGCTCTACCGGACTCGAATCGGCATGATCGTGCGTGCCGGAATCGAGGATTCGGTGATGGTCGGTTCGCTTGGCATCGACGTCTACAAAGTGTTCATGCTGGTGTTCGGCATCGGCGCCATGGCGGCGGGCTTCGCCGGCATCATCAACGCCCCGGTGGTGTCGATTGCGCCAGACGTCGGCGAGTCGATCCTCGTGCAGACCTTCGTGGTTGTGGTGATCGGCGGGGTCGGCTCTTTCCCAGGCGCGGTCATCGGCGGCCTGATTGCCGGCGAGATCATCAGCATCACCTCGATGTTCAATCCGGGATATTCCTACGTCATGCTGTTCATCGCCATGACGCTGGTGCTCGTCCTGCGTCCCCACGGACTGCTCGGCTCGGAAGGTCGCGAATGAGTGATGCCGTCTGATGCTCAAGCAACGCCCCTTCCTGGTCGAGCTTCTGACAGCCGCCGGGCTGATCGCGGCGCCGTTCGTCTTGCCGTCGCTCGGGTTCACGCCGACGACAATCAACCGCATACTCGTCTGGGGTTTATTCGGCGTCGGCTTCGACATCCTGTTCGGCTTCACCGGCCTGCTGTCATTCGGCCAGTCCGCCTTCTTCGGAACCGGCGGCATGGTCGCGGCCTACCTGCTTACGGTCGTGAACTTCCCATCCGTGATCGCGGCGCTGATCATAGGCGCCAGCGTCGCCGCTTGCGTCGGCTGCCTGGTGGGGCTGATCGCGCTCAGGCGCACAGGCATCTATTTCGCGATGATCACTGTGGCGATCGCGGAAGTCTTCTTCTTCGTCGAGTTCAATCCGCTGTCGGACTATACCGGGGGCGAGAATGGTCTGCCGGGGGTGCCGGCGCCGACGCTGTATCTCGGCTTCGCCACGATCCAGTTCGACTCGGATGCGCGGCTCTACGCCTTCCTGGCATTCTGGTTCTTCATCGGCATGGTGATTGCGCTACGCATCGTGCGCTCGCCCGTGGGCGCCGTGCTGCGCGCGATCCGCGACAATCCGCTGCGCGCCGCGGCGGTTGGCCACAGCATCCACCATTACAAGCTGACGGCCTTTGTCGTTGCGGCCGCCTATGCCGGCTTCGCGGGAGGTCTGCTCGGCGTCATGCAAGGCTTCATGCCTCCGGACGCCTTCATGTTCGATACCTCAGGACAACTGGTGATGCAGACCGCCATCGGCGGGGCCGGCACGTTGTTCGGGCCGCTGCTCGGCGCCGCGGTTTGGCTCTATCTCAGCGACTTCCTGCAGACTACGCTGCATCTCGGCGCCGCGTGGAAGCTTGTGCTCGGCGTCGTGTTCGTCCTGCTCGTCTGCTTCCTTCGCCACGGCCTGATCGGCGGGATCGAGGATCTCCATAGCATGCTAGCCCGCGCTAGGATGAAGACCCAGCCGTCTCGCGGCCCCGCCCCGGTTGGCGCCGCGATTGCGCGAGAGGACGCCGAAGCGACGATCGCCAGCCAGCCGATGATCCCCGCCACGCCCGCGCGTATTCCGGCGGCCGATGCGCGGTCCGGCGTCATTCTGCAGGCCAAGGGCCTGACCAAGCGCTACGGCGGCCTGGTCGCCAACAGCGAGATCGATTTCAGTGTCAGTCGCGGCGAGCGGCGCGGCATCATCGGCCCGAACGGCGCCGGCAAGACGACATTTTTCAAGATGCTCACCTGCGAGGTGCGGCCGACCTCCGGGCAGATCATCTTCGAGGGCCGCGACATCACTGGCATGACCGTGACCGACGTCTGCCAGCTCGGCCTCACCAAGAGCTACCAAATCAACCAGCTCTTCAACCGGCTGACCGTGCGCGAGAACCTGACCATCGCCGCGCTCGCCGACCTGCGCGGCAAGTTCCGTCTCGATCTATTCCGCAGCCCACGAGGCGTCCCGGGACTCGACGAGCAGGTCGAGCGCACGCTCGGGCTGATCAATCTCTCAGCGCGGGTCGACACGCCCGTTTCCGACCTGGCTTACGGCGAGAAACGCCGCCTCGAGGTCGGCCTTGCGCTCGCGACGAACCCCAACTTGTTGCTGCTCGACGAACCGCTCGCCGGCATGAGCCCGCGGGAGCGCATCGAGACGGTCGCATTGCTCAAGTCGATCGGCCAAGGGCGCACCATGATCATCATCGACCATGACATGGATTCGCTGTTCGAGCTGGTCGAAAAGGTCACCGTACTGCAAGAGGGCCGCGTGCTGGCCGAAGGCACGCCGGACGAAATCAAGGGCAACGCCAAAGTGCAGCAAGCCTATCTGGGCGGCGTGCACGAGGCGTTGGCGGCGCAATGAGCCTGCTCGAGGTCAACGGACTGAACACCTACTACGGCGACAGCCACATCCTCTTTGACGTCTCCTTGCGCGTCGAGAGCAACGAGGTGGTCGCGCTGATCGGGCGCAACGGCGCCGGCAAGTCGACCACGCTAAAGAGCCTGATGGGCGTGGTGGCGCCGCGCGCGGGCTCGGTAAAGTTCGACGGACAGGAAATCGCCGGCAAAAAGAGCCATGCGATCGCGCTGTCCGGCATTCAGCTCGTGCACGAGGACCGGCGCATCTTCGGCAGCCTCAATGTCGAGGAGAATCTGGTGCTGGCGGGACTCACCGCACGAAATAAATGGCCGCTCGAGCGGATCTACGCGATGTTCCCACGGCTGAAGGAGCGCCGCAGCAGCCGCGGCACGGACCTCTCGGGCGGCGAACAGCAGATGCTGGCAATTGCGCGCGCTCTCGTCCGAGAGCCAAAGATCATTCTGCTCGACGAGCCGTTTGAGGGCTTGGCGCCCGTGATCGTGCATGACTTGATGGCGGCCTGCCGCAAGCTGGTCGAGGCGGGCCAGACGATGGTGCTGGTGGAACAGAATCTGGCGGCCACGCTCGCGCTCGCGCACCGAGCCTACATCATCAATAATGGCCACATCGTGCATGAGGGACCGACGAGCGAGATCAAGGCAAGCCCGGACGTGTTGCGTCGGTATCTTGGCGTTTAGAGCCTTGTGCATTTTGGTAGAAGCAGCGTCTCCGGACTCCCTCTGTCATGCCCGCGAAAGCGGGCATCCAGGAGTCAAGGGCGAAGGACTGCGGCGGCTATCTGGACCCCGGCTTTCGCGGGGGTGACAGGCTGTTGTGTGCCCCAACTAAAAAGCAAAGCACTCCAGTCTCGCATCTGGGTGGCGAACACGTTGGCGGAACACGCAAGGTCGCGTCTGCCATTGGCCGGGTTCGTGAAATTCACGATCGAACTGGCGAGGACTCCCGCAGAAGAATGTCCCGTATGTGACGAAGGTGCTTTAACATAGCTCTGCGTGCATTTTCCGGATTCCGCTCCTGAAGCGCGGCAAAGACTTCCTCGTGCTCCTTCGTCCACACGGGCCAATACGCCTTCATGTGCATGCGCTTGTGTATTTCGTTCCAGATGCCTGACTCGAGTTGGCTTTTCCACAGTTGGTCGACAATGTTCACAAGGGTCGCGTTACCTGTTGCAGTGGCGATGACGACATGAAACCGACGATCGCCAACGTTCGCTTCATGTCCCTGTGAGTGTTCCCAACGCATCATGGCAATTGCGTCCGCCAGTTGCGCCAGAACGGTGTCGGTCATCTTAGCGGCCGCTATTGCTGCAACCTGAGGCTCGATCAACATGCGAGCATCCAGGTTTTCAAACGGACCAGCGCCCGGTTCGGCAAGGATTGCAAGTTCCTGCCTGCTCGTCACGTAAACACCACTATTTTTTCGGACTTCCACCATTCCCGATAGAGAGAGGCGGAGTAGCGCCTCTCTGACGACTGGTCGAGAAACGCCAAATCGGCTCGCAAGGTCTCTTTCCGAGGGAAGCTTGTCTCCAATCTCATATTTCGTTTGTATGAGCGCGGAGATCTCGCCGGCAATTGCTTCATACGCCCGGCGCACCACGGGCTGCTTCTCGCTCTCTTCCAGTTCCTTAAACGACGGCATGGCTCCTCTTTCCGTAACTCAAAGCGATACGTATTCATGACAGGCGACGTCGCGCGCATGGCAAGAGCGGACCTTGGCAAAATAACGCATGTCGACGATTTTTCATGACAGGCGCCCCAGGGAATCCCTGCCCGTTCGGCGCACGGCCGCCACGGTTTGTATCAGTCTTCCCCAGTGACGTCGCGCGATCGTACGCTATATGCTTCGTCGTTCACAGGAAATGCATTCGCTCCTCTTTCCCCCAACTCTCCAATAACGAGGCGCGATCCGCGCATCGCTCTTCAAGATTTGAGGAACTCCCGAGGTCGTCGCAAACAGCAGATTTCCCGCCCCGCCCGGACATTGAGAAATAGCCGCGTGGTCGCCGGCTAGCTCGACATCATCAAATTCGCCCAAGCTTCCGTCAGCCCCTGCCCTGCACGGCCGGCAACGCGTTTGCATCCGCCAGGAGCGTTTTCGTGTAAGCCGCCTTCACATCGCCGGCGCAAATCGCGTCACTTGACGTGATCTCAACGATGTCGCCGGCAAGCATGACAGCGACGCGGTCACACATGTGAGTAACCACGGCCAGATCGTGACTAACCAGGAACATCGTGAGGCCGTAAGATCGTCGGAGCATCGACAGCAAATTGAGTATCTCAGCCTGCACGGACACATCCAGCGCCGAAGTTGGCTCGTCAAGCAATAGGATTTGCGGTTCTAGGATGAGGGCGCGAGCGATCGCCACACGTTGCCTTTGCCCGCCGGACAGCTGATGCGGAAAGCGATAACGGTGCTCCGGTCCGAGGCCAACCTCCCTCAGAGCTTTTCCGATCCGATTCTCGATGTCGGATATGCCGTTGATTTGAAGCGGCTGCGCCAACACCCTATCGACCGTGTGGCGAGGGTGAAGCGATCCGAACGGATCCTGAAAAACCATCTGCACCCGGCGATACTGATCTTTGGTCCGCACGGGACCAACGGCCTCACCGCCTATCCGTATCAAGCCGTCGACATTATTGTTCAAGCCCGCTACCGCGCGAAGGACCGTCGATTTTCCCGACCCAGATTCCCCAACGAGCCCGAGCGTCTCACCCGGCGCGATCCTCAACGAAATATTTTTGGCTGCTGTGACAGCGCTCTTACCGGAACCATAGCGGATATTGACATCTTGAAGTTCGATCATGGCGCCGCGCTCTCCTCGAGCCATCGGGGGTCACGCTGCAGCTGTGGCAGTTCGGCCCTTCGATTGCTGAGCGATGGCATGGCTTCGAGCAGCCCGCGGGTATAGGGATGACGGCAATTGGCGAGCCCATCCGCATCGCAGGTCTCGACGATCAGGCCCGCATACATGATGAGGACTCTGTCGCAAAAACCCGCGACCAAATTCAGATCGTGACTGATCAGGATCAGCCCCATGCCCCGCTCACGCACAAGGCGATCCAGAATCGCCATGACCTCGCGCTTGACGGATACATCGAGCGCCGATGTCGGCTCATCGGCGATCAGCACGTCCGGCTTGGCGATCAGCATCATCGCGATCATGACACGCTGGCCCATACCGCCGGAGATCTCGTGCGGATAGAGGTTGTAGACACGCTCTGGATCGCGAATCCGCACGGCCTCGAGCATTGCAAGGGCCTCGGCTTTGGCGGTCTTCTGACTGCCGCCGAAATGGACCCGGTAAGTATCGCCGATTTGGCGTCCAACAGTGCGCGTCGGGTTGATGGAGTATTTCGGGTCCTGGAGGACCATCGCAATGCGTCTGCCACGCACATTGCGAAGCTTGCGCTCGCCCACCCCAAGCAAATTCATCTCTCCGAGGCTAAGCCTATCAGCCTGGATGATGGCTGACGGAGGGAGGAGCCCCATCAAGGCCCTTCCGGTTGTCGATTTTCCCGACCCGGACTCACCGACGATGCCGAGACGCTCGCGGCCAAGCGTGAAGCTGACATTGCGTAATATTTGGTTGACGCCGGCTTCGTGCCGATAAGCAACGTTGAGATTTTTTACGGTAATCAGAGAAGACACGTGGTGGATTCTCCCTCATGCCTTTCGGGGGTCGAAGACGTCTCTCAGGCCGTCTCCGAGGAGGTTAAAGCCGAGACTCACTATGAGAATCGCAAGTCCCGGCATGGTCGCGACCCACCATTGGCTAATGACGACCTGCCGGCCAGAGGCGACCATCGCACCCCATTCGGGCGAAGGCGGCTGCGCCCCAAGCCCCAGAAAGCCCAGCCCAGCGGCCGTTAGGATGATCCCCGACATATCGAGGGTCAGACGAATAATGACAGAAGGCAGACATAGGGGGACGATTTGCGTTCTAAGAATGAATGCGGACGAGGCGCCTTGAAGTTTCGCGGCCAGGACGAATTCAGAATTTCGCAAGGACAGCGTTTCGGCCCGCGCCAACCGCGCGTAAGGTGGCCAGGATGTGAGGGCGATTGCGATGACGGCGTTTCCGATTCCGGGCCCCATCGCCGAGACAAAGGCGAGCGCCAGGACCAATCGCGGGAATGCCAAAAATATGTCGGTTATCCTCATCAGAATGGCGTCGACCGCACCGCCGAAGTAGCCGGCGACCGTCCCGACCGCCAATCCGATGGGAAGGACGATGAGTGCAACCATCCCGATAATCGAAAGCGTTATGCGCGCGCCATAGAAGATCCGGGCAAATATGTCGCGCCCAAGTTCGTCCGTGCCTAGAACGTGGCTTGCAGAGGGCGGCAGCAGGCGGCCGGCCAGATTCTGAAAGGTGACGAGGTTGTAGCTTAGCATCAATGGGGCCAGCAACGCGGCAGCCACCAGGGCGAATACGATAATTCCGCCGGCCACGGCCAACGGGTTGCGGCTGAAGGATACGAAGCTCCGATAGTAGCGACCGAGCCGAGCCTGTCGACGGGTTCTTGGCTGCGGATCCAGAAGCCACGCCTGTAGCCCCGACGATGGCGCCAAAGTGGCGGGGTTTTGAACAGGCATACGTTTTCCTTATCCGCGCGTGACGCGCGCTCTAGGATCGAAGAGCGGGTAGCAGAGGTCCGAGAGCATATTGAAGCATATGTACACGCCCCCGATCAGCAGCGTGCCGCCGAGCACTGCATTCATGTCGGCATTGAACAAAGCGTTCTTCATGTACATGCCAAGCCCGGGCCACGCGAAGACCGTCTCCGTCAGCACGGCGCCCTCCAGCAGGTTTCCGTAGCTCAATGCAACAACCGTGATCAGGGGGACCATGATGTTGCCCAGCGCCTCCGACCATATGATGCGCAGACTGGACAGCCCTTTTGCGCGAGCGGCCAAAATGTATTCCTGGCCAAGCTGATCGATCATGAAGCTTCGCGTCATACGGGCGATATACGCCAACGAAAGATAGCCGAGCAGAAGCCCCGGTAGTAGAATATGGGACAATGCATTGGCGAAGACGTCAAAGTTTCCAGACAGTATTAAATCAACAAGCAGGAGTCCGGTTATCTGCGGTACGATATCGCTGTAGGCCATATCGAGACGCCCAGGTCCCGATACCCAGCCGAGCTGGGCATAGAATACAAGCAACCCGACGAGCCCAAGCCAGAAAATGGGAGCCGAGTATCCGAGAAGCGCGACAACGCGGATTACATGATCAATCCATTTTCCCTCTTTGACGGCCGATACCACGCCCATTGGGACGCCGAGCCCGACACCAACGGCGAGCGCGATGGTTGCCAGTTCGATGGTTGCAGGAAATGTCGTCAGAAGATCAACAAGCACCGGTTGTCCGGTGACGACAGAGGTGCCGAGATCGCCTCTGAAAATGCTCAGCAGATATTTCAAGTACTGGAGATAGATCGGCAGATCGAGCCCCATCCGCACTTGAGCGGCGTGGTAGGCCTCTGAAGACGCGTGATCGCCGACGACGGCCAACACCGGGTCGATCGGTATCAGGCGTCCGATCACGAATGTGACGATTGTCAGCCCGATGAAAGTGAGAAAGACCGACAGGAGAAAGCGAAACAATGACGTTCCGATGGTGGCTAGAAGCCACCATCGGCTGCGCCGACCGGAGATGATTGATACGGCGGACACTCTGGTTCCTACTTCGTGATCTTCCGGAAGTAGACCACGTCAAGGTTCGGACCCACGATGAAGCCCTTCACATTGGCGCGTGCGGCGGTCTCCGCGATCGGCTGGAACATGAAGATGAAGGGGCTGTCCGCCAGCAGCTTCTCCTGCAGATCCTTGTACAACTGCGCACGCTTGGTCACATCCGCCTCCTTGCCTGCCGCGATTGTTTCCGCAGTAAGCTCGGGTATGACCCAGTGATTACGCCAAGCCATCGGGCGTTCCGTGGCGTTGTCGGAATCGTCCGGGTTGTCAGCAAATGTTGTGGCGTTGGTGTTCGGATCGAGATAATCCGGGCCCCAGGTCACCGCGACCATTTGGTGCTTACGCGCCCTATACGCCGTGAAAACCTGCTTCTGTTCAGCCGGAATGATCTTCACGCGGACATTGGCGAGCGCCATGGTCTGCTGTACGGACTGAGCGATTTCGGTCATCGGCGACGAGTTGAAGGCGGTCATTTCGATGTCGAAGCCGTCCTTGTAGCCAGCTTCCGCGAGCAAAGCCTTGGCTTTTTGGACATCCAGCTTAAACGGATTGTCGGTGATTGCGCCGAAGAAGCCTTCCGGGAGGAAACTCTGTTGAACCTTGAAGCTTCCCTTCAGGAAGCTGTCGGCCATGCCTTGATAGTCAACCAGGTAGTGCAAAGCTTCACGGACTTTGGGATTGGCAAGACGGGCGTCGGATTGATTCAGTCCAATATACCAAGAATCGGTGCCGAGGCTGGGCGTGACAGTGATGTCCTTGTTCGTTTTGAGGGTGGCGAGTTGATCGGCGGAGAGATTCCTGGCGATGTCGACATCCCCCTTTTCGAGAAGAAGGAGTTGAGTGGCTGGCTCCGGCACGTGTTGGATAATGACGCGCTTCATCGCGGGAGCGCCGAGGCGATAGTCTGGATTGGCTTCCAGGGTGATGGAAACGTTCGGTTTCCAAGACACCAGCTTGAAGGGACCGGAACCTGCGGAGTGGGTCCGGAGCCAGAGATTGCCGAGGTCGCCGTTTTGCTCATGGGCAAGAGCGACTTTTTTCTCCACCACAGATGCGACTTGGGAGCTCAGGAGACTGAGAACCAGGCTTGGCGCCATATCTTTTGTGATCGTGATCTCGAAGGTTTGCGGATCAATCACTCGGATGAGCTTCGAGACATTGTCCTTGTCCCAGCCAAGCTGAGAAATCACGAAGGACGGCGCCTTATTTAGGATGATGACCCGCTGGAGCGAGAACACTGCGTCTTCTGCGGTAACCGGATCCCCGGTCTCCTGAAATTTCTGTCCCGGACGAAGCTTGAAAGTAAAGGTCCTGTTGTCAGGACTGATGGTCCAGCTTCCCACCATGCCGCCGACGAGCTTTGTAATATCCTCCGCCTCATAGCGCATCAGCCGGTCGTAGACATTGGTTATGGTCTCGCCGCTGCTGATCTCGTAGGCCTCTGCAGGATCCAGGCTGATGATGTCGTCGATTTGTTTGGCGATTACCACAGTGTCCTTCGGCGTCGCCGCAAATGCCGAAGATGTGGCCAGAGCGACCGACATCGCCACGGCAAAAGCGAAGGACCTTCTATTCAACATCATTGTTCCACCCTCATAATGTTTTTGGGCTATCTATCGCGACCGCGCGCGATTGCAGGGTTCGACCGCTATGCGGCCGATCGCTGAGCCGCCGTCGTGAGTTCGTCGGCGACATCATTGAATGCAAGCAGCAACCGGTCCATCAGGGCTTCGAGCTGAGACTGCTCGATAATGAAGGGTGGGCAGATTGCTATGGTGTCACCGACGGGGCGCAGCATCAGACCACGCGCTGTTGCTGCGTCGACCACTCTCTTTGCGCCATTGAATTCCCGCGAAAAGAGTCGCTTTGACTTTCTATCGGCGACGATTTCGATGCCCCAGATCATGCCACGGCCCCTGACGTCGCCGACGAAAGGAAGCCCGGCAATCCGCTCTGCGAGAGCCGCCTTGAGCCACGCGCCTTTTGATCGCGTCACCGCGGCGACATCCATCTCTTCGTAGATTGCCAATGTCTCAAGCGCGATCGCAGCGCCTACGGGATGACCGGAGTTGGTAAATCCGTGCCCGAAGCCGGACTCGCGCTTATGGTCTGCGACGACCTGGTAGACGCGGTCGCTGACAAGGGTGGCGGAAATCGGGAAGTACGAGGAGGAGAGCGCCTTGGCCGCTGCGATCATGTCGGGCTTCATCCCAACGACGTCACATCCGAACATCTCTCCCGCCCTTCCAAAACCACAGACGATCTCGTCGTCCAGGAGAAGGATGTCATAGCGGTCCAGCACCTCGCTGATCGCAGCGAAATACCCCTCAGGCGGCACGACAACCGCGTTTCCGGACTGAATGGGCTCAGCGATGAGCGCAGCAATGGTATCTGCACCTTCACTCTGAATGAGCGTTTCCAACTCGGCTGCGAGCCTTCTCACGAACTGCTCCTGGCTTTCGCCGGGTCGTCCGTGATGGTAAAAGTCGGGGCAACTGACCCGGAGAAAGCCGGGCAAAGGCAGGCCGAACTGCTGATGCATGGCGTCAATGCCACACATGCTCGCTGTTACGATGGAGCTTCCATGGAAGCTCCTCATTCTGGAAATCACTTTTCTTTTCAGCGGCTTGCCCCGCGCCGCGTGATAGGCCCAGGCAATCTTGACCATTGTTTCGACCGCTTCGGAACCGGAGGTGCTGAAAAACGCCCGGTCAAAGCCTTCAGGAGCAAGCTGAGCAAGCTTGGAGGCCAGCAGCACAGTCTTGTCCGTCGTGCGATGGGCAAAGCTATGATAGTAGGCGAGCGTGCTCATCTGCTCGAAAGCCGCTTTCGCCAGTCTGGGATGATTGAAACCGAGCGAGGCGCACCAAAGTCCCGACATGCCCTCGATATAGCGATTTCCATCGCTGTCGATGACTTCACACCCCTCAGCGCTCGTCACCAACAACGGGCCGAGTTCCTCGTTTGCACGCCAATCCGTACGGGGATGAAGATGATGGGCTATGTCCTGTTCGACCAAAGGGTTCTGGTTCGAAAGGGCTCCTACGGAATGATTGTCGTGATGATACGCCATGTGAGATCCATTAACCTCTTTCGGTATATCCAAACTGGTATTACCACTTTTGTCAAGACGGCGCGGAGCGCTAAAATGGGGAGATCGCCGTTCACATCTGTGCGGTGACGCGAGCTCACGGGCGCGGCGCTCGACCTGATCACACCAAGTCGCGCGCCGCCGCCGAGTGCGCGGGCGATTTTCCGCCGACGTGAAGGCTCGGGATCTCGGACACCCGCCGACACGCGGGATCTTGGACACCCGCCGACACGCTCGATGAGGGAATCAGCGATTCACCCGCTGAGGCGCCGTACGGACATCAGCGCCTTTCCTTCGATCCAACCGGAGCCGTTTTCGCACCGTTGTTCCACCCGTGAAACGACGATAGGTCGCCCGCGTTCCACGCATCGCGGAGCCCTGGGGCGCTCAGATCCCAGTCAGGCCGGATCTCGCTCGTGACCGCGCGCAGATCGTGCCAGAGGTCGACGACGGAAGGGCGGCCCCAGAACCAGTAGCCGTTGTAGATGCGGTGGATGACGAGGCGGGGTTTGAGCACAAGCGTGTACGGAATCATCGGATCGTGCTCAGGGTCGGTGTACTCTTGGATGTCGAGGTCCTTCTGCACCGTTCGTTCAGGATCGGACAGAAACGTCCACTGGGCGCCGACCGACGCACGGAACTCCTGGAGTGTGTGGTGGTCGTCGGTGGAGATCGTAGCGATCTGAGTGTAGCCCACAGCGATTTTCGGATAGAAAGAGGCGAGTTCCAGATGTTGCTGGTGCTCCTTCGGGCAGTAGTGGCCGCGTGCGAGGGTGAGGATCAGCGGATCATCTCCCTGGAGTTCGCTGAGCTTCCGCAGCGAACGCGTATGATCGGGCAACTGATAGTCGGGGAAAGTGGTTCCCGGAACGATGTCAGAACGCATTTGCGACCTCCTTGAACTCAAGGATTCCCTGGGGAACAGTGACTTCCCCGCATACGGCGGCGACTACGGACTACAGGTCCAACTCGATTGGCGATTCCGGTGTCGAGCAACAGATCAAAGCGTTGCTCAGGGCTGGTCGATCAAGCGGCTCCGGCGCGTAGCGGAGCCTGCCGTCCAGAATGCCGCACTCACACGTGTGGCACACGCCTGTTCGACAAGACCACCTGACAGGCACATCGCATGCCTCGGCCAATTCAAGTATGCTCTTGAACCGGGTGTCCCATGGCACAGCGAGACCGCTTCGCGTAAACGACACCATGGGCCCGGTTCCAACAGGAACAGGAGAATGCGGGCGCTTCATTTCTGTCTTCGTAACGCCAGGCTCCATCCCGCTGGCGGGTCCGAAGACTTCGCAATGTATCGCTTCTTGCGGCGCCCCCAAAGAGATGAGATCGCGGTTCATATCCTCGAGAAAGGCGGATGGCCCACACACGTAAAAGTCGGCTGCAACGGGAACAGCGAGTTTCTCCAAACTCGCGAAGTTCCAGCGTCCTTGAATATCGAAGTCGCTGCCGGGCCGGTCGGTTGGATCTGGCTTGCTGTACGCGATCGCCGAACGACTTCCGGGAATAGCGGCCAACAGGCGCCGGGCTTCTCCAGCGAAGACATGATCCTTCGCGCTGCGCGCGGCATGGATCCACCACACTTCCCGGGACGATGCTGCGCTTCCAGACGCAAGAGCATGAAGCATCGAAAGAACCGGGGTGACGCCAATTCCAGCGCTCAAGAGAACGACCGGTCGCCTACCCGGTCGCAAAACGAATTCGCCGCGTGGGGCGCTGATCTCGAACTTATCGCCGACGTGCGTTGCATCAACGAGATGGTGGCTGCCCGGACCTATCCCGCGCTTCACGCTGATACGATAGGCGCCCAAATCGGCAGCCCCCGAAATGGAATAGCTGCGCACGACGGGTGGTGAATTCTCACCGGACAGGTAGCGCAGCACCAGATATTGCCCGGGAAGCGCAGGCGGGAGGCGCGATCCGTCCGGATGCGCCAAAACAACTGAAGCAACCTCGCTGGTTTCCCGATGCGCTTCGACCACCTTCACCCATCGGAAACCCTCCCATGCAGGCAGAGAGGAAACGGGCGCTGTGAGCCCTGGGTTGCCGTTGTGGATTCCCTTTTTATCGGCTTGGAGGAAGCCTTCCAACGAGCCCTTCCATCCCGGACTCAGGGCAGGGATGCGCGCTGCGATCGCTATGCGATTGAGATCGTGATTCGCCAGATAGAGCAGAGAATCAATTTCGGCGACCGAGATTCTATCCGGTCCCGCCGCGATCTTCTGAATTTCGTCGCCGGCCCCAACTTCGCCTTCCCTGATGACACGGAAATAGAACCCTGGCCTGCTGTGCGAAACGAGCAGCGCCGCCATATCGGGATTGTTCATTCGAATTCCGAGGCGATAGCAGGTGACGCGAGGTTGAGTCACTTCGAAAACGGCGGTTCCGATCCTGTACCGATCTCCAATGCAAACCTCATCGTCAGGCAGACCTTCGACGGTGAAATTCTCTCCGAACTGTCCATACTCGAAGTCCTTTCGGCCGAGTTCGCGCTCCCAATACCGATAGGCATCGAGTTGGTAGACCATGACCGCGCGCTGTTCGCCGCCATGACCTTTGAGATCGCCCTGAGCATCGCCGTCGAGATTAAGTCGCCGAGCAACGACACGGTGAGAAACTGGGTATTTCCAGATCGCGGTGCGGACACGTTTACCGTTCCACTCAATGTCGCGCGGGAGACCGACATTGACGGATAGAAGTTTTGGCATTGGCTCCTCCTATGCAAGCTGCGCCAACTCAAGGGGCGCCTGCGGAAAACAGGAGCGATCAACCTCATCTCAGATCTATCGGATATGCGAGCAACCTCTTTTCCGGACTCTCCTCTCCGAGAGATTCGACCCCATGCCGTCATTGCGAGCGTAAGCGAAACAATCCAGCAGCGCCAAGCTAGCGATGGTTTGCTTCGTCGCTGCGCTCCTCGCAATGACGATTCAATCTCCCCTTTGCGTTTATTGAGTTGACGGGATGAAACCGGGGACTCCTGTCGTCACCACTGGATTGAGCCTCTGTCGAGTCTCAATGCGATTGATTTCGTCAAACGCGTCTTGCGGCAGTGCGGAGATGTCGAAATTTTCTCGCGCGCGAACCGCGGTCCTGGGCGTGGTGAGCACAGCCGTGCCGCGCTGCACCGCCCATGCCAGGAGCACCTGGGCCGGCGTCTTCCCAACTCGGGCAGCGATCGCCAAAATGACTCGATCTTCAAGCGGCCCCGGCCTCGCTCCGTGACCAAGTGGAGCGAAAGCCAAAAACACAATTCCCTTCTCCTTGCAGAACTCAAGGAGCTCCGTTTCCGGCAGATACGGATGCGCTTCCACCTGGACCACAGCCGGTTTGATTCTTGCCGCTTGGTAGATGGTCGCGAATTCATCCAATCCGATGTCCGACAGTCCGATGGCCCGGCATCTGCCTTGGTCCACGAGGCTTTCCATTGCTCTCCAGGTATCGAGCAAAGTCACGCCGTCGTCGTAGAGGACATTGCCGTTTTGATCCCGCGGATCCTGCTCGTCGCCCGGTCGAAATGCAAAGGGGGTGTGAATGAGGTAGAGATCCAGATACTTGAGCCCGAGCCTGTTGAGGCTCGCCGCGAAAGCCGGTTCGGCGCGCTCGGGCCGATGGTTAGTGTTCCACAACTTCGTGGTGACAAAGATGTCTTCGCGCGCGAGCCGCCCCGTAGCGATCCCTGCCCGCAACCCCTCTCCGACCTCGCGCTCGTTCCGGTATCGCTCCGCACAATCGAAATGCCGAAATCCCGCTTCGAGTGCGTCTCTGGTCACGGTGATCGTCTCGGCTGCGTCGGAAATGAGAGTGCCACAGCCGAGTGCGGGCATATGGCCGCTTCCATTGTTGAGCGGCATTCTCTTCAGCCGAAGGTCAGAAGGTTCATTCATGGGGACACCTCCCTGTATGTCCGGATCAGATCCGCTCGTCGCGCCATTTAGAGCAATGAAGCGACTTGGGTGGAGGGGGTCGCTTCCGGCTGTATCCCGTGCGTCCTCCCCGAACGAAAATCGATCACGCACCCTCGAAATCTTCGCGCGCGATAGATCGCAATTTCGTCGAAACGGCAGACGGTCGAAGGATTTCGATCAATCGATACCTGGGCTTCACGCGGGCGCGAAGAGAGGTGGGAACGGTGTTCCTGACCGACGGTCCCCAACTCGGAGTTGAGCAATCGCTTTGCTCAAACCCGCTCTGCGCCCATGCAGGGCAGCATAGCATCAAATTCGGGCCGCCAGAAAGCAGCCGAATGCGGCGCTACGGCTTCTCGTCGAGCGCAACAGTCGGGTCAACGATCTTTCGCCGCGCAACGTCGTCTTCGAGCCGGCGCTCTTTCTGAGAGAAAGCTGCGGTCCCCGCAATCGCCGAAAAGGACTGAGGGCTCAGGGCTTCGCCAGAAGCGTCCTGATCTCGGCGATAAGGCGTGCGATGCGGTAGGGCTTCTGGACGAATACGGCCGCCGCAAATTCGTTCGGCAACTGCGTGCGCGTATAACCGGACAACACAATGAAAGGCAGCCCGCGGGCCTTGAGGGCGGCCGCCGCGGGAGCCGCGCTTACCCCGGCGAGGTTCGCGTCGACGATCGCGATGTCGCAGGCTGTGTCCTCAATCAGCTTCAGCGCCTTGTCGACCTTTGGCGCGATTCCGACCACCTCGAAACCAAAGTCGAGCAGATCGGCGCGAAGGTTCTCGGCGACCAGCGGTTCGTCTTCGACGATGAGGACGCGCGCCGACGCGCCGATGCCGGCGATATCAGTCAAATCGCTCATGGCGTCTCCAGTGCGTCGGCGGCGAGAGCGCTCAACGCCCACGTGAGCCCGGTTTCGCGGAATTCGAGATCGACCTTGCCGCTCACGGCCAACTCGGCGAGCGCTCCTATGACGAGATGGCCGAAACCTCTCCGGGACGGAGCCGAGACGCGCGCGCCGCCTTCCTCGCTCCAGCGAATGGAAAATTGCGGCTGCGGCTCGTCCGAGACCTGCCAGGAAATGCGCACCTGACCTTCCTCGCTCGCGAGCGAGCCGTGCTTGACCGCGTTGGTGGCGAGTTCATGTAGCGCCATGCCGATGGCCTGCGCGCCGGCCGCGGTCAGGCGCGCGGTGGGTCCCTCGATGATGATGCGCGTGCCGACAAGATCCCTAAAATGGGAAAGCTGCGCGAGAACCAGATCGGACACTTCGATGCCATGCCACTCGTTCTCGATCAGCAGGTCTTGGCTGGCTGAAAGACCTTGCAGGCGGTCTGAAAGGGTCGCAGCGAAGGTCTCCGGATCGGCGTAGCGTGCGCTCTGGCTTACGAGCGCCTGGACCACGGCAAGCAGATTCTTGCTGCGGTGGTTGATCTCCGCCATCAGGATCCTGCGTTGCTCCTCGGACTGTTTGCGTTCGGTGATGTCGATGTTGGCGGCGAAGGCGAAGAGAGGCTTCGCGTCGGGTCCCAGTTCGAGATGCCATTCGCTCTCGATCCAGCGTTCCTTGCCGTCGTCGCCGATGACGCGATACTCGATCTTGCGGAAGGGGCCGCCCTCCAGGCTTTCGGTCTGCGCTGCGAAGCGCTCGCGGTCGGCCAGCGCGATATGCTGATACAGCTTCCTTCTGCCAGCGGCGACCGTGTCGTCGCCATCGCTCGCCGGCAGCGAAAAGCCCATGATGCTGTCAAAGTTGTCGGCTGTCTTGATCCGGTCCTGCACATAATCGAGATCGAAATAGGTCAACTTGGCGAGATCGGCCGCGTGCCTCAGCCGGGCGCGGCTTTCCAACAGTTCCGCGGTGCGCGCGGCCACGCGATTCTCCAGAGTCTCGTTCAGTTCGCGAAGCTGCTCGTCGGCCCGCCGGCGCTGGGTGACCTCGGCAAGCAGCGCCTGGCTGCTGAGGACGGCCTCGCGCGTCTTGCGATGCAACTCGGCGAAGACGGCGACCTTGGAGCGCAGGATCGCGGCGTTGACAGGCTTGTGAAGATAGTCGACCGCGCCGGCGCCGTAGCCCTCGAGGACATGCTGATCCTCGCCGTAATAGGCGGTGAGGAAGATGATCGGGACGCGGGAGGTCTTTTTGCGCTCCTTGATCATCTGGGCAAGTTCAAAACCGGTCATTCCCGGCATTCGGACGTCGAGAATGATCAACGCATATTGATCGGCGATCAGCGCCAGCAGCGCCTCGTCGGCCGTTTCGGCCCGCACCAGGCGGTAATCGGGATCGTCCAGAATGGACTGGAGCACCGTCAGGTTCTTCGGCTCGTCGTCCACCAGCAAAATGTTGATCGGCTCGGCGGCTCGGCTTGCGTGCGCGTCCTGTTGCGTCGCATGCGTCGGCGCTCGTGCGGACGCGGAAGCGGCCGCCGGCGCGCCGACAGGCTGAGCGATCTCGTTCATCGGAAAAGCCATACCCTCATCAGCGAAAGCAATTCGTCAGTATTCACGGGCTTCGCAATATAGTCGCTCGCCCCGGCGTCAAGACATTTCTCCCGGTCGCCTTTCATCGCCTTGGCGGTGAGCGCGATGATGGGGAGGGCGCGGAACTCCGGCCTTCTGCGAATTTCCCGCACCGTCTCGTAGCCATCCATATCGGGCATCATGATGTCCATCAGCACGATGTCGAGGTCGGCGTTCTGCTGGATGAGCTCGATGGCGGCCTGCCCGCTGGTCGCGCTGAGCACCTCCATATCATGGTTTTCGAGCACCGAGGTGAGCGCGAAAATGTTACGCGCGTCGTCGTCGACCACGAGGATCTTGCGACTGCGCAACACTTCGGTGGAGCTGTGCAGCCGCTCAAGCATCGCCTGCTTCTCGAGCGGCAGATCGGTGACGACCCGGTGGAGGAACAGCGAAGTCTCATCGAGCAGCCGTTCGGGGGAGCGAACGTCCTTGAGCACGACGCTTTTGGCCATCGCCTTGAGCTGGGCTTGTTCGCCGGGCGAGAGATCCCTACCGGTGAAGACGACGACGGGAATGCCCGCAAGATTGGGCTCCGTATGCATGCGCTCCAAAAGTTCGAAACCGCTCATGTCGGGAAGGCGCAGATCGAGCACGACGCAGTCAAATCGTCGCGCGAGGAGAGCCGTCAACGCCTCCTCGCCAGTCCCCACGGTCTCCATCTCGATGTCGTGATGGCCGAGAAGCTCTGAGATGGATTGGCGCTCGATCTCGTTGTCCTCGATGATCAAGAGGCGCTTGACCCGCGGAGCGGTGAATTCCTTGATGCGATCGAACGCCGCTTCCAGTTCACTCGTCGTCGGCGCCTTGACGAGGTAGGAGAAAGCGCCGTGCGCGAGTCCATGCTGGCGTTCCTCCTCCAGGGAGATGATCTGCACGGGAATGTGACGGGTCGACGGGTCGAGCTTCAATTGACTGAGAACGGTCCAGCCGAGCATGTCCGGCAGGAAGATGTCGAGGGATACGGCGATCGGCCGATATTGCCGCGCCAGCGAGATTCCGACCGCGCCCTTGGAGGCGACGAGGCCCTTGAAACCCTTGTCGCGCGCGAGTCCAAGCAGAATGCGCGCATAATGCGGATCGTCCTCGATGATCAGCAAAGCGGGGTCGCCGTCCTCGATGCTGTCCCTGTCGTCATCCACATGCGTATCGCGCGCCGGCGGCAAGGCGGCGACAGCGCGGTGGGCGCCGCTGCGCGCTTCTCGAGAATGGACGGCGGGGGAGCTTTGATAGTGCAGAGGCAGATAGAGGGTGAAGGTGCTGCCTTGGCCGTGGACGCTGTTCAGCTTGATCTCGCCGCCGAGAAGCATCGCCAGCTCGCGGCTGATGGCGAGGCCGAGGCCCGTTCCTCCATATTTGCGGGACGTGCCGGCGTCCGCCTGCTGGAAGGCCTCGAAGATGAGACGCTGCTTCTCCGGCGCGACGCCGATGCCAGTGTCTTCGATCGCGAAGGCCAGCACGCGCGGCGCGGCGCTGAGGATTGAATGTTCCGGCGTCCAGCCTTGCGTCGCCAGGAACACCCGCACGTCGACATGTCCCTGACTGGTGAATTTCACTGCGTTGGAAAGCAGGTTCTTCAAAATTTGCTGAAGCCGCTTCGGGTCGCTGGTCATGCTTGTGGGGAGGTCGTCCGCCAGCCGAACATTGAAGGGGAGATTCTTGGCTTCGGCGACGTGACGGAAATTGCGGTCGATCGAATCGCGCAGCCCGACGAACGAGATCTCCTCGACATCCACGGTGACGGTGCCCGATTCGATCTTCGAGAGGTCGAGGATGTCGTTGATCAGGTTCAGGAGGTCTGACCCCGATGAATTGATGTTGCGCGAGAATTCGATTTGTCTGTCCAACAGGTTGCCAGCCGCGTTCTCGGCGAGTTGCTGGCTGAGGATGAGGATCGAGTTGAGCGGCGTGCGCAGCTCGTGCGACATGTTGGCGAGAAACTCCGACTTGTATTTCGAGGTGAGAGCGAGCTCCGCCGCCTTCTCCTCGAGGGCGAAGCGCGCCTGCTCCACCTCGGCGTTCTTGCGCTCCACCTCGGCGTTCTGCTCGGCGAGCAGTTGCGCTTTCGTGCCCAGTTGTTCGTTGGTGTTCTGCAACTCCGCTTGGCGCGCCTGCAATTCGACAGTCAACTGTTGCGACTGCTTCAGGAGGCCTTCCGTGCGCATCGTCGCCTCGATGGTGTTGAAAACGGCGCCGATGTTGAGAGTGAGCTGCTCCAGGAAGGCGATGTTGACGACAGTCAGCGGATGAAGCGAGGCGAGTTCGATCACGGCCTTCGTCTGGCCCTCGAAGAGCACTGGCAGCACGATGATGTTGACGCGCCGAGCTTCGCCAAGGCTTGTCGTAATGTTGATGAAATCTGGCGCCACGTTGGCGAGGAGGATGCGTTTTTTCTCAAGCGCGCACTGGCCCAACAGGCCCTTTCCTGGAACGATTCTCTCGGGAACACGCCCCACGCCGCCGTCGGCGTAACTGGAAAGCAGGTTCAGCGAGGTCTCGCCGTCATTGCTGGTGAGATGATAGATCGTGCCCTGGTGAGCGTACACCAGCGGCGCCAGTTCAGTCAGCAGCATCTGACCGACTGTCCGCAATTCGCGCTGGCCCTGCAGCATTCCGGTGAATTTGGCGATGTTGGTTTTCAGCCAATCCTGCTCGCGATTGCTCTCGGTCGTCTCGCGCAGGTTGGAGATCATCGTGTTGATGTTGTCCTTCAGTTCGGCGACCTCACCCCGCGTCTCGACCTGAATGGACCGCGTCAGGTCGCCCTTTGTCACGGCGGTCGCCACGTCGGCGATGGCGCGCACCTGATTGGTGAGATTGGCGGCCAGCAGGTTGACGTTGCCGGTGAGGTCCTTCCACGTCCCGGCCGCGCCAGGCACGTTGGCCTGTCCGCCAAGCCGGCCCTCGACGCCGACTTCGCGCGCGACGTTCGTGACCTGATCGGCAAAGGTCGCCAGCGTATCGGTCATGTTGTTGATGGTGTCGGCGAGCGCGGCGACCTCACCCTTCGCCTGCACGGTGAGGCGCTGGCTAAGATTGCCGTTGGCAACCGCGGTCACGACCTTCACGATGCCGCGCACCTGCTCGGTGAGGTTCGAGGCCATGAAGTTCACGTTGTCGGTGAGGTCCTTCCACGTACCGCCCACGCCCGACACCTGCGCCTGACCGCCGAGTTTGCCCTCTGTGCCGACCTCGCGCGCAACGCGCGTCACCTCCGAGGCGAAGCCGTTGAGCTGATCGACCATCGTATTGATCGTGTTCTTCAGCTCGAGAATTTCGCCCTTCACATCCACGGTGATCTTCCGGGAGAGGTCGCCGCGCGCGACTGCAGTCGTCACGTCCGCGATGTTGCGCACCTGAGCGGTCAGGTTAGCGCCCATGGTGTTGACGGAATCGGTCAGGTCCTTCCACGTGCCCGCGACGCCGGGCACCACGGCCTGAACGCCGAGGCGGCCTTCCGTGCCGACTTCGCGCGCGACGCGCGTCACTTCGGAGGCGAAGGAACGCAACTGCTCGACCATCGTGTTGATGGTCTCCTTGAGCTGCAGAATCTCGCCGCGCACGTCGACGGTGATTTTGCGCGACAGGTCGCCGTTCGCGACCGCGATCGTCACCTCGGCGATGTTGCGCACCTGGCCGGTCAGGTTCGACGCCATCGAGTTGACGTTGTCGGTGAGGTCTTTCCACGTGCCGGCGACGCCAGGCACCACCGCCTGACCGCCGAGCTTGCCCTCGGTGCCGACTTCGCGCGCCACGCGCGTCACTTCCGAGGCGAAGTCGGAGAGCTGTTCAACCATCGTGTTGATGGTGTCCTTCAGTTGAAGGATCTCGCCGCGCACGTCGACGGTAATCTTCTTGGAGAGATCGCCTCGCGCGATCGCTGTCGCGACGTCTGCGATGTTGCGAACCTGGCCGGTGAGATTGGAGGCCATGAAGTTGACGTTGTCGGTCAGATCCTTCCACGTCCCGCCGACGCCCGGCACTTGCGCCTGGCCGCCGAGCCGCCCCTCGGTGCCGACTTCGCGCGCGACGCGCGTCACCTCCGAAGCGAAGGAGCGCAACTGCTCCACCATCGTGTTGATGGTCTCCTTGAGCTGAAGAATCTCACCGCGAACATCCACGGTGATCTTGCGCGAAAGGTCTCCGTTGGCGACGGCGATCGTCACTTCCGCGATGTTGCGCACCTGGCTGGTGAGATTGTTGGCCATTGAGTTGACGTTGTCGGTCAGATCTTTCCAAGTGCCCGCCACGCCCGGCACCTGCGCCTGTCCGCCGAGCTTGCCCTCGGTGCCGACCTCGCGGGCGACGCGGCTCACTTCGCCGGCGAAGCCGTTGAGCTGATCGACCATCGTGTTGATCGTGTTCTTCAGAGCGAGGATTTCGCCCTTCACCTCGACGGTGATTTTGCGCGACAAGTCTCCACGCGCGATGGCGGTCGCGACCTCGGCGATGTTGCGAACCTGGCTGGTCAGGTTGTTGGCCATCGAGTTGACGTTGTCGGTCAGGTCCTTCCAGGTGCCGCCGACGCCGCGCACTTCCGCTTGTCCGCCGAGTTTGCCTTCGGTGCCGACCTCGCGCGCGACGCGCGTCACCTCGGAGGCGAAGCCGTTGAGCTGGTCGACCATCGTGTTGATGGTGTTCTTCAGCTCGAGAATTTCGCCGCGCACATCAACGGTGATCTTTTTGGAGAGGTCGCCGCGTGCGACGGCGGTGGTCACTTCGGCGATGTTGCGCACCTGCGAAGTGAGGTTGTTGGCCATCGAATTGACGTTGTCGGTCAAGTCCTTCCAGGTGCCGCCGACGCCGCGGACATCCGCCTGCCCGCCGAGCTTGCCCTCGGTGCCGACCTCGCGCGCCACGCGGCTCACTTCCGAAGCAAAGGCGTTGAGCTGGTCGACCATCGTATTGAGCGTGTTCTTCAGCTCGAGAATTTCGCCCTTCACGTCGACCGTGATTTTCTTCGACAGATCGCCGTTGGCGACCGCGGTCGCGACGTCGGCGATGTTGCGCACCTGGCCGGTGAGGTTCGAGGCCATCGAGTTGACGTTGTCGGTCAGGTCTTTCCACGTACCGGCGACGCCTGGCACGGTCGCCTGGCCGCCTAGCTTGCCCTCCGCGCCGACCTCGCGCGCGACGCGGCTCACCTCGCCGGCGAAGGCGTTGAGCTGATCGACCATGGTGTTGATCGTGGTCTTTAGTTCGAGAATCTCGCCGCGCACGTCGACGGTGATTTTCTTCGACAAGTCGCCGTTGGCGACGGCGGTCGTCACGTCGGCGATGTTGCGCACCTGGCTCGTCAGGTTGGTCGCCATCGCGTTCACCGAATCGGTGAGATCCTTCCACGTGCCGGCGACCCCGCGCACTTCGGCCTGTCCCCCGAGTTTGCCCTCCGTGCCCACCTCGCGGGCGACGCGCGTCACTTCGGAGGCGAAGCCGTTGAGCTGATCGACCATCGTGTTGATGGTCTCCTTGAGCTCCAGAATCTCGCCCTTCACGTCGACGGTGATCTTTTTGGAAAGGTCCCCGTTCGCCACGGCCGTAGTGACTTCGGCGATGTTGCGCACCTGGCCGGTGAGGTTGGAGGCCATGAAGTTGACGTTGTCGGTGAGATCCTTCCAGGTGCCGGCGACGCCGCGCACCTCGGCTTGACCACCGAGCTTGCCCTCGGTGCCGACCTCGCGCGCGACGCGGCTCACTTCGCCAGCGAAGCCGTTGAGCTGATCGACCATTGTGTTGATCGTGTTCTTCAGCGCGAGGATCTCGCCCTTCACCTCAACGGTGATCTTGGAGGAAAGGTCCCCCTTGGCGATCGCCGCCGCCACATCCGCGATATTGCGGACCTGAGCCGTCAGGTTCGAGGCCATGAAGTTGACGTTGTCGGTGAGGTCCTTCCAGGTGCCGGCAACGCCCGGCACCTGCGCCTGTCCGCCGAGCTTGCCCTCGGTGCCGACTTCGCGGGCGACGCGCGTCACCTCGGAGGAGAAGCCGTTGAGCTGATCGACCATCGTGTTGATGGTCTCCTTCAGCTCCAGAATCTCTCCCTTCGCATCGACGGTGATCTTGCGCGAAAGGTCGCCGCGCGCGACGGCCGTCGTCACCGTCGCGATGTTGCGCACCTGCGCCGTCAGATTGGTCGCCATGGCGTTGACGGAATCGGTGAGGTCCTTCCAGGTGCCGGCGACGCCCGGCACGACGGCTTGGCCGCCGAGGCGCCCGTCAGTGCCAACCTCGCGCGCGACGCGCGTCACTTCCGACGCGAAAGACCTGAGCTGGTCGACCATGGTGTTGGTCGCTTCCTTGAGCTGCAGGATCTCGCCGCGCACGTCGACAGTGATTTTCTTGGAGAGGTCGCCGTTCGCCACCGCGATCGTCACGTCGGCGATGTTGCGCACCTGCGCGGTGAGATTGCCGGCCATCTGGTTGACCGAATCCGTCAAATCCTTCCACACGCCCGAGACATTTTTGACGCGCGCCTGTCCGCCGAGCTTGCCCTCGGTGCCGACTTCGCGCGCGACGCGCGTCACTTCGGACGTGAACACCGAGAGCTGCTCGATCATCGTGTTGACCAGCCTTGCAGAGCGGAGAAACTCGCCCTTGAGGTCGCGGCCGTCGACCTCGAGCTCCATCGACTGACTAAGATCGCCTTTCGCCACCGCGCCGATCGTGCGGGCAATTTCTGCGGTCGGCCGCACCAGATCGTCGATGAGCGTGTTGATGCTTTCGACCTTGGTCGCCCATTGGCCCATGCCGCCCGGCAGCGACATGCGCTGCTTGAGCCGGCCGTCGCGGCCGACCGTCACGCTGAGGCGCTCGACCTCGCGTGCGATTCGATCCTCGTGGGCGATCGACTGGTTGAAAGCTTCGGCGATCCGCCCTTCGACGCCGCCCCAGTCGGAGGGCAGGCGCCATGAGAAGTCCCCGTCACGGAACGCCGTCATGGCTTCGAGCAGCATCTGCGCTCGCCCCTCCGAGCCGATGGTCGAGGGGGTTTCCCGCTTGCGGGACTTGCCGCTTCCGTTCTCGGAGGGCCGGACCGATCGGGGACGGGCGATCGCATCGCTCATGATTCACCGTGGCAATAGAGGGGCAGGGGCAGCGCCGCGCGCGGCGCTTCGCCCGACCAAAGATGGAAAATGTGTGCTGGCAAGACTTTGGCTACGTTTGTGACGCGAATGGGACGAGGCGTCGGCATCGTAGCGGCGTCTCAAGGGACGGCGATGAGCGGCGCGCCGTTTGTCCGGCGGGCCGGCGCAAGCCGGGTGTCGAAGTGCGCCCACCAAACCGTTCCCCCCCAGCGTCGGCATACGCCATCCATTAACGCGGGCCCCCGAGGACTGGTTCCACGCAAATGGGCGCCTTTTTTGCCTGAGCGCATCAGGAACCAAAATGGAGCCTATATGGAACCCCAACCAGAAACGGTCTCGCAGCCACTTTAGCCACGGTTCGTGCCGTAAGGCTTGGAGCAACATAGCAAATTCGCCGGATTGCGGAACCAGCTCGTTTACGGCGGGGCGACCTGGAAGAGCGGCGTCGGCATCAGGTTCAACAAGGCGCCGCCGCGCTCGGAACGCTGCCGCCCGTGTGGGCGGCGATCCTGGCGGTCTTGTTGGTCGCCTTCGACGTCACGCCGCCGAATTCGCTCGTACAAGATCGCCGAGAAAGAGGGCGCCCCTGTCTTATTCCATTGCTACTTGTTCTCCGCCGTCAGCATGACCTGCGCAGTCCTGCTGACCACACAATTCTCCCCAACCTCGTAGGAGTATTCCGAATGAACGCGCAAAGGCAGACCGTCAAAGCTTCCGATCTTCTCGTCGCCGCGCTTGAGAACGAAGGCGTTGATCGAATCTTCGGGATTCCCGGCGAGGAAAACCTCGACGTCGTCGAATCCATCCGCAATTCGTCGATCCAGCTCGTCATCACCCGGCACGAACAGGCCGCGGCCTTCATGGCGGCGACCTACGGCAGGCTCACCGGCAAGCCGGGCGTCTGCATTGCAACGCTCGGACCGGGCGCACTGAATTTCTCGACCGGCGCCGCCTACGCGCTGCTCGGCGCGATGCCGATGATCATGATCACCGGCCAGAAGGGCATCCTGTCATCGCGGCAGGCGCGCTTCCAGGTCGTCGACGTCGTGGCGTCGATGCGGCCGTTGACCAAGCTGTCGCGCCAGATCGTCTCGCCGGCGATGATTCCGACGCTGGTGCGTGACGCGTTCCGCGTCGCGCAGGAGGAGCGGCCCGGTCCGGTCCATCTGGAGCTTCCGGAAGATATCGCGCACGAAACCTGCGAGCCGGCGCCGATGGTCCCGCCGCATCCCGTCGAGCTGCCCGTGGCGAATGCAGCGGCGCTCGATCGGGCGGCCGAGATGATCCTCCAGGCAGAGCGTCCGTTGCTGATGCTCGGCGCCGCGGCGTCGCGGCCGCGCTCGACATCCGACCTCGCCCAGTTCGTGCTGCGGACGCGAATTCCCTATTTCACCACGCAGATGGGCAAGGGCACGGTCCCCGCAGACACCGATCTCTACATGGGCACCGCCGCGCTCTCGGAGCGAGACTACGTTCACGAGGCGATCGAGCGGGCCGACCTCATCATCGCGATCGGCCACGATACGATCGAGAAGCCGCCTTTCATCATGGGCCGGAACGGCCCGAACGTCATCCATGTCGGTTACCAGCCGGCGCATGTCGAACAGGTCTACTTCCCGCAGGCCGAAGTCGTCGGCGATCTTGGTCCCTCGCTGCGGCTCCTGGCTGACCGCGTCGAAGGCAAGATCCCGGATGCGGAGGCGCTGCTGCCGCTGCGCGACGGCATCCTGGCGCGGATCGCCGACCGCGCCACCGAGGACCGACTGACGCCGCAGCGCCTGGTGCACGATGTCCGCGGCGTAATGCCGCCGGACGGCATCCTCGCGCTCGACAACGGCATGTACAAGATCTGGTTCGCGCGAAACTACCGCACCCGGCTCGCCAACACGCTGTTGCTCGACAATGCGCTGGCGACGATGGGCGCCGGGCTTCCCTCCGCGATGATGGCGGCCCTGCTCTACCCCAAGCGGCGCGTCATGGCCGTCTGCGGCGACGGCGGCTTCATGATGAACAGCCAGGAACTGGAGACGGCCGTCCGGCTCAAGCTCAACCTCGTCGTCCTCATCATCGAGGACCACGCCTTCGGCATGATACGCTGGAAGCAGGCGGTCGATAAGTTCGCCGACTTCGGCATGACTTTCAGCAATCCCGATTTCGTGCGCTACGCCGAGGCTTATGGCGCGAAGGCGTCGCGTGTGGGCGCCCCCCGCGAGCTGGCGCCGACCCTGGAGACGGCGTTCGCCGGCGGCGGCGTCCATCTCGTCATCGTCCCCGTGGACTATTCGGAAAACAAGCGGGTGCTGGTCGACGAACTGGCGCAGCGGCTGCCCGTGACGAAGGAGGCGTGATCATGTCCCAACCCCATCAGGTCGTTCAGGCCTATGACTGAACCGCGGCGCGTGTCGCCTGTACGGTCGACCAGAGGTCGAACGGTCGCAGGGGTAGAGGCGCGAAGGGCGCCCCAACCAAAAAGAGACAGGCGATGAGAAAAAGCGCCGATGAGTTTCGGCCGCCACGCCGGTTCTACACGTGAGGGCGGCGTCGGCGCCGCTCGGACGGTAGGAGGAAATGATGCTTCCATTGGCGGGCAAGACCGTTGTGGTGATCGGCGGGAGCCGAGGCGTAGGACGGCGGATCGTGGAAGCTGCGATCGACAACGGCGCGACGCGTGCTGGCTGTGGCGCGAACGGAGGCGCCGCTTCTGCATTTGGCCAAAGAGGTCGATGGCGTTGAAATTCTGTCGCTCGATGCATCGGATGAAGGTGCGCCGGCCAAGGTCTTCGACGTGGTCCAACCGGACATATTGGTTCTATGCGGGGGCGCGTTTCCGCCCGACGCACCCCTTCATGAGTTGAGTTGGCAGGAGTTCGCCATCAATTGGGAGGTGGACGTCAAAATGGCGTTTCACTTCTGCAAGGCGGCGCTGACGCGTCCTTTGCCCGCAGGCGCGTTGGTTGTTCTGATCTCCAGCGGCGCCGCGCTCGCAGGGTCGCCGATTTCTGGAGGCTATGCGGGAGCCAAACGGACGCAGATCTTCATGGCGAGCTACGCTCAGAAAGAATCGGATCGTCTGGGACTCGGGCTGCGATTTGTCGCGCTCGCGCCGCGCATCATGCCGGACACCGAGCTTGGGAAGCATGCGGTCGCCGGCTATTCTCGCTACCTCGGCATTACGGAGGCCGATTTCATCAAGGGTATGGATGCGCCGCCGACCCCATCGGATGTCGCAACCGCGGTCATCGGGCTGACGACGAAGCTGGATCGATCCAAGGGCAATGTGTTCATCGTCTCCGGCAAGGGCCTAGAACGCGCGCCCTGACGATCGAGCCGTCGAGCGAGGTCACGGGAGGTCTTATGATGACGACAATTACAACGGCGCAACCATCGCGCCGGACGCAAACCCCGGAGGGTTCGAACCAGGCGTTCGAACAGCTCGCCGAACCGTTACGCCGCGAACTCAAATTGCATTGCTACCGGATGCTCGGCTCTTTGCACGAAGCCGAGGATCTCGTGCAAGAGACCTATTTGCGCGCATGGCGCAATTTCGAAAGTTTCGATGGCTGCGGATCGTTTCGGGCGTGGCTCTACCGAATCGCCACCAACGCCTGCCTCAATGTGCTCGCGAGTCGTAAGATCGCGCGACGCGTGCTGCCCGACCAGCAAACACCGGCCGCTGTCGTCGCGCAGATGCCCGACGGCGCCCCGGCCACCGACGTGGCGTGGCTGGAACCTTACCCGGACTCAATTCTGGAAGGGATCGCCGACAAAGCGCCAAATCCAGAGGCGCGCTATGCGGCCCACGAGGCCGTGCAACTGGCTTTTGTCGCCGCCATCCAGCAGTTGCCGCCGCGCCAACGCGTGGCGGTTTTGCTGTGCGATGTGCTTGGTTGGACTGCTAATGAAGCCGCAACGCTGCTCGGCGGCTCGACGGCGTCGGTCAACAGCGCGCTGCAGCGGGCGCGAGAAACGCTTGCCAAGCGCTATCCCGCGGGCCGACCGACGGCGACGCCTCGGCCAGGCCCCGCCCAGCAAAAGCTGCTTGATCGCTATCTAGAGGTTTGGGAGGGGCACGACATCGACGGATTCGTGGCGCTCCTCAAAGAGGATGCGACGTTCACGATGCCGCCCTGGCTCCTTTGGTATGCGGGGCGGGAGGCGATCGGGTCGTTCTTTGCGCTGGCGTGGAAGACCTGTGGCGGCCTTCGCCTTGTCCCCACCGCGGCCAACCGGCAGCCCGCCTTCGCCGTCTACCAACGCACCGACGTCGGCCCGCGGTGGCACGCGCATTCGATCCATGTGCTCACGCTCGAGCATGACAGGGTTTCCAGGTTGACGACCTTCCTGGGACCCGATGGCCCTCGTCTGTTTCCCGCCTTCGGGTTGCCGCTGATTCTCCCCGACGACGCGGGCGTCGGCTTGCACGCCACGCCTCGCCACTCGTAAAGGCTTTTCCAACGGCGGGCGCTGAAAAGAGGCCACCGCGGTGGGTTGAGTGGGACCCCATAGACGAAGGAACGGCGGCGGCACAATCCGGCGGAAGATCACGGTCGCAGCATTCGCAGTTGGGGCGGAGTTCGAGCATGGAATGCCTATTTCCTTGGAGGGAGTGGGTGAATGAGGCGGCCGCTCAAGCGGAACGCTTAAAATCCATGAACCAGTTGGTCTCCCAACTCTCGCCGTCATCCGCCGAAAAGGCCTGTTCCCATCGCGGCGTATCTGTGTCCGTTCGCGTCCACAGAAAGCGAACTCGAATCGGTTTTCCCTCAAGAACATCCGCCGCGAGGAATGTGCCGATTCCCTTCTCGAAACGGCCAACGACTGGCGTGTCCAACCGACCGGGATAGCGCCCGTCGAGCCACCAGATCGACCAACAGCCGGTGGTGGCGTCGAGGGACCGAAGGGAAATGGCTCGATAGCCGCCACCGGGCAATTCGAGAATGTTATCGTCGATGTTGCCGTATCCGCCGAGGATCTTCTGGACCGAAGATTCGCCGGCAAAGGTCTCCCAATCCTGGCATCCGGCCAACCGCTGCTTGAGGCGGCGATGGCTAACCGTCCAGCTGCCTATGAAGAAATCGAAGTCGTTGATCGGCGACCGCATGTCTGAATCTCCCTGAGTGTTGCCGGCGCCCTCAGCATATGACCAAATACATGACATTGAGTGTCATGTATTTTCGGATGGTCAAAATGCAGGCGAGCCGGCTCCTCTCCATCCTGTTGCTGCTTCAGACCCGCGGGCGCATGAGCGCATCCGAGTTGTCACGCCACTTCGAAGTCTCGGTACGGACGATCCATCGCGATATTGACCAACTCAGCGCGGCCGGCATTCCAGTCTTTGGCGACCGCGGCCGATCCGGCGGATTTCAACTCATGGGCGGGTTTCGGACCAAACTGACCGGATTGACCCAATCGGAGGCCGAAACGCTTCTTCTCGCTGGGTTGCCCGGCCCCGTCGAGGAGCTCGGTCTTGGAGATCTATTCGCCACAGCGCATCTGAAGCTTCTCGCCTCGCTGCCGGCGGGCATGAGAGCGGAGCGCGTCGCCGCCCGGTTTCACCTCGACGCCGCTGCTTGGTTTCGAACCACGGAAAAGGCCCAGCATCTGCAGACGATCGCACAGGCGGTATGGGAAGAACGTGTTCTCCGAATTCACTATCGGCGCTCGGGCGAGGTGCGTGCGCGCGAGGTGTGTCCCCTCGGGCTCGTTCTCAAAAGCGGCGCTTGGTACCTGGTCGCCGCGCTGGGCGAGCGGCAACTTACCTATCGCGCCGCCAACATCGTTGAAGCCGAGGCGCTCGACCAGCGGTTCGGACGTCCCCCCGATTTCGACTTGGCGTCGTATTGGATGAACGCGGCGCGCCAGTACGAGGCGGGCCTGTACCGCGAAATCGCCTCCATTCGCATCTCGGCTCGGGGGCGCGAACTGCTCGACCTCTTGGGCCCGCTTGTCGTGGAGATGGCCAATAAGACCGCCGGGCCGCCCGATAAGGCAGGCTGGATTCGCTGCGACATTCCAATCGAGTTTATCGAATTCGGCGTTCGCGAGATCCTGCGTCTTGGCGTGGATGTCGAAGTTCTGTCACCGGCTGCATTGCGTAACGCGCTACGGCAAACCCTCGAACAGGTTGTTCGAGTCTACCAGCTCTAATCCATCGTACATTTGGCCGGCGTTCGGCGCTGAAACTCCTAGCTCCGGCAGGGTCGTCGCATATCGCGGTTTTCGCTGCGCGCTTGTTGTACGCGGTCGCAGCATTCGCAATGCTCACAGCAGCAAACCATAAGCGATGAAGTCGACGCGTTCGCCGACGCGCACCAATTCCGTTGCCTCGGGCAGGACGACCAAGCCGTCGGTCTGAGTGAGCGAGGTGAGGACGGCTGCGCCGTCGATCGGATGTTTGTGCGCGGTCAAGGCGCCCTGCGTTTCACCCGTAAGACTCGCGCGCACGAACTCGCGCCGGCCGACCTTCTTGCGATAGTCGAACCCGGAGCGAACGGACGTCGCGACGATTGGCTCGTGAGATGCGCCGCCGAGCGCGGCGAGAAGCGGGCGAACCACGAAGGCGAAGGCGATGAACACGGCGACGGGATTGCCTGGCAATCCGACGATCGGCGCGCCATCCAAGATGCCCATTGCGACCGGGCGCCCGGGTTTGATCGCCAATTGCCAGAAGACCAGCGAGCCTGACTCCGCGATCACCGCGCGCACGTGATCTTCCTCGCCGGCCGAAACGCCCCCAGAGGTCACGACGAGATCGTGCCGCGCGCACGCATCCCTAACCTTCGCCGCGATCGCCGACGGGTCGTCGCGAAGCACGCCGAGGTCGCTGACGAGACATCCGCGCCGCCTGAGCAAGGCGATCAGCGCGTAGCGATTGGCGTCATAGACGCCAACGGGCGCCAGAGCGTCGCCTGGCGAGACAATTTCATCGCCGGTCGAAAACACTGCGAACTCGTAGGGCGCGCCGTACCGAGAGACGAGACTGCCCAAGTGCGGCGGCCAGCGCGATGTGGCGCGGATCGAGGCGCTGGCGGGCGTTGATCGCAATCGCGCCTTTGGCGATATCCTCACCGCGCGCCCGCGCGTTTGAACCTCTGGGCAGGCCGAAGGGCAAAGCAACACGGCCATCCTCCAGGATGCGGACGTCCTCCTGCATGAAGACAGTGTCGGCCCCGGGCGGCATGGCCGCGCCCGTGAAAATGCGAACCGCGGCGTCGCTCAACCGAAAGGCGGCCGGCGCCTCGCCGGCGGCAATCCGGGCGCCAACAGGGAAAATCGTCTCGCCCGTCGTGTTCAACTCGGCATGCGCGACAGCATACCCGTCGACCGCAGAGTTGTCGAAACCGGGCAAGTCGAGCGGCGCGATCACATCCTGCGCGAGTACGCGGCCATCCGCATCGGCGAGCGCGACCGCTTCGACGTCCGAGACAATCGGCATGCGGTCGGCAATCAACTGCGCAATCTCTTCGATCGTCGCGGGCTTGCCGCCACGGTCGAATACGTTCCTGCTGAGCTGCGCCATCGCTGCCCTCTATATCACGTTTGAGGGCTCTTGGCGCGCCCGAGCCGTTCGAGCGCGATCTCGATCCGCTCCGCGCGCTGCAGCACGAGATCAGCAACCGCGCCGATCTCGTCGATGTGAGCATGCGGGAGATCGCTATGAGGAATCGCTCCGTCGCTGACCAGGGCGACAATATTGGGATCATCGGGGTGAAGAAGCGGCTTGCCGACGATCGCGCGATGAACCTCGATCTTGGCGAGCGCTTCTCGCTTGAAACCCTCGACCAGCACAATGTCGACGGGCGCGAGCATGTGCAGCAAATCGGTCAGCGACGGCTCCGGGACGTCGCGCATCTCCCGCATCAGCGCCAAACGACGGGCTGAGGCGACCAGCACTTCCTGTGCGCCCGCCGCCCGATGCCGGAACGAATCCTTGCCCGGTCGGTCAATGTCGAATTCATGATGCGCGTGCTTGAGCGTCGAGACGCTGTATCCCCGTCGGTTAAGTTCAGGGATGAGACGGACGACGAGAGTCGTTTTTCCGGCCCCGCTCCAACCCGCGAGACCAATCACGCGCATGAATAGCCTCCCGGGTCGCTTTTGAGCTTGCTCATAGTGTTGTATGTACCAGCGTTCTGGTCGAAAGAAAAAGGCCATGGAGACGCGCGCGCTTTCGGGGCAAGGACGCCTTACGCGTCGGCGCCTGAATCGCCGCGCAAGATCGCTTCCGCGCGCGTCAGATCCTCCGGCGTGTTGACATTGAAAAACGGGTCGAACGGCGCGACGGGCCAATCCGCATGAGCGAGCTTGAACCGCGCAGCGAAGGTCCCGACCTTGTGCGCGCCCTCTCCATGGAGCGCGTTGCGCAACGCGCTGGCGATCGACACGGGCCATAACGCGGCCAAATGGTGCTCACGATCGCCCGAACGCGCAACGGCGATATCAGCGCCGAAGGAGCGTCGCGCCTCGTGTAGCCGCGCCACGAGATCGCGCGGCGCGAGGGGGGTGTCGACGGGCAGACTCACGACGTGGGTTACCTCCGGCAAGTCCCGCGCGCAATAATCGAGTCCTGCAAGCAGGCCGGCGAGAGGCCCGGCGAAATCCTGACGCTCGTCGGCGATCACCGGCAGCGCGAAGGACGCAAAGCGCGCGCTGTCGCCATTGGCGTTGAGGACGAGCCCCCGGCATTGCGGCGCCAGCCGATCGATCGCATGCGCTAGCATCGGCCTGCCGCTAAGCGCGAGCAGCGCTTTGTCCCCGCCCCCCATCCGGCGCGCCTTGCCGCCGGCAAGGATCAGCCCAAGCGTGCGATCAGAGTCAGACATGGCTGCCGCCCGGTGTGCGGTTTTGACGCGTCGCGCTTCTCACTCCGCCGCAACGTTCGCCTTCACGCGCGAAACGCGCGAGGCGCAAAATTTAAACTCGGGGATCTTGGCGAACGGATCGAGCGCTGGATTGGTGAGCAGATTGGCGGCTACCTCGGCGTAGCAGAACGGCATGAAGACCATGTTCTCGGGCACCTCGCGATCCGAACGCACTCTCACTTCGACCGCGCCTCGCCGCGTCTCCAGCTTGATGAAATCGCCGAGAGCAAGACCGAGCCGCCGGCTCCGGATGCTCGAAGCGAACGACCTCTTGGACATTGATCTCACTCACGAACTCGGACCTCCGTTTCGCGACGGCTTGAGGCTCGGCGTCATACCGATCAACCTTTTTCGGCGTTTGTAAAGCGCCACGCGCTCATCGACGGGAAATGGGTGGATGCCCCAAGCGGCGAAACCTTCCCCTTGCGCGACCCCGCGCCAGCCTCGGCGGCCTCGCTCGACCAACCGACGGCCTCGCGGACGTTGACGTTGCAGATCGGCGCGGGGTCCGAACGCCGATCGGCGTCACAAGCGCTTGATTGGGTTCGCTTTGGCGGGGTCAATCCTGGACGCCTGTCCACACTCACGATTTCGACGGGTCCGCATTGGCTGCCGCCGCCGGTGCAACATTGGCTGCGTCCTCCCTCTCGGGTGGATCGAGCAGGAGTGCGATGAGCCCAGTCCAGCCGGTTTGATGCGAGGCGCCGAGGCCGCGTCCGGTATCGCCATGGAAATATTCGTTGAAGAGCAGACGGTCGCGGAAGTTGGCGTCCTCCCACTGACGCCTGGAATCGCCCAAATATGCGCGCCGCCCAGTAGGCTCCTTCGCGAAAAGCCGCTGCAGGCGACGGGTCAACTCCAGGGCGACCCCTTCGAGCGATAGAAACGTCCCCGACCCTGTCGGGCATTCGACCTGGTAGGCGTCTCCATAGAATTTGTGAAGCCGATGTAGCGCCTGCACAATGAGATAATTGATGGGCAGCCAGATCGGGCCGCGCCAGTTCGAGTTGCCGCCATAGATGCGGGTGGTCCCCTCGCCCGGCGTGTACTCCACGCTCAGAGTCTGGTCGCCTTGTCGAAACACGTAGGGGTGCTTTTCGTGATACTTCGAAACGGATCGGATGCCGAAATCCGACAGGAACTCTGCTTCATCCAGCATGCGTGACAAGACGCAGTTCAGTCGATAGCGTCGCATCAGCGACAGCAACCGATACCCCTGTTGATTGGGCTCGCGCCAGTTCGATATGAGTCCCGCCAGATCGGGGCGACGGCGCGCGAACCAATCCAATCGCTCGGCGAAATGGGGAAGCGCGGTGGTGAAATCCTGGTGAATGACTTGAACGGCGAGCAGGGGCACCAGGCCGACGATCGATCGAATGCGCAGCATCTGACTGGGCTGACCGGGGGTGCGCAGAACGTCGTAGTAGAAATGGTCTTGCTCGTCCCAAAGACCGGTGTCCGCCGCGCCGCCGGTCGCATGGATCGCTTCGGCGATATAGACGAAATGCTCGAAAAACTTCGTTGCGAGATCCTCGAAGCAATGATTTTGGGAAGAGAGTTCCAGCGCGATTCGCATCATGCTGAGCGCGAAAGCGGAAACCCAGGCGGTGCCGTCCGATTGGTCGAGATAACCTCCGTTCGGCAGCGGCGTTCTGAGGTCGAAGAGACCGATATTGTCGAGTCCGAGAAAGCCGCCTTGAAAAACATTGCGCCCGTCATGGTCCTCGCGATTGACCCACCATGTGAAGTTCAACATCAGCTTATGAAATACCCGCTCCAGAAACACGGCGTCGCCGACGCCTGACGCCGCCCGGTCGATTTCGTAGATCTGCAACGCGGCCCATGCGTGAACTGGCGGATTCACGTCGTCGAAATTCCACTCGTAGGCTGGAATCTGTCCATCGGGATGGAGCGAGCGCGCCTGCGTGAGCAAGATCAACTGCGCTTTAGCGAATTGAGGATCGATCCGTGCGAATGTCACGCAATGAAACGCGAGATCCCAGGCGGCGAACCAGGGGTATTCCCACGCGTCCGGCATCGATAAGATGTCGCCCCGCGAAACAGCGCCGACGTCGCCCATCGCCAGATGACGCCAATTGGCGTTCCGCCCGCTACAACGCTCCTGCGGCGGCGCCGGCTGTAGCGGATCGCCCTCCAGCCACCGACGGACGTCATAGCCGTAGAATTGCTTGCACCACAGCATTCCCGCGAAGGCCTGACGCTGCACCAGTCGCTGATCGACGTCGTCGATCCCCGATTGCACGGCCGCATAAAATTCGTCCGCCTCGAACCGCCTCGCCGCAAATACGTCATTGAAATCGACGAGAGGCGCCGACGCGCCCGCCGGTCTCAGCCTCACGCGAACCGACCGGCTTCCACCGGCTGGAATATCAAGAATGTGGTGCGCGGCGGCCTTGGTTCCGCGCCGTTCGGGATTCAGCGCCGCGGTCTTGCCGTAGAGCACCGCATCGTTGACGCCGTCCTTGAAGCAACCGACGACCTGCGTCCCATAGAGCCGATTCGTATTGGTTTCGTTCTCACAGAACAACCAGTCTGCGCCGTCGTCGCAAAGCGCCTGCATCGCCGGCAAGTCTGGATGACTGATGAGTATCGTGTTCGGATCGGCCGCCTCGAGGCGCGGCTTCGCCGTAACAGGGCTCCACGACCAGATATTTCGGGCCCAGATTTGCGGAAGAACATGGAGCCGCGCAGCCTCCGTCCCGCGGTTGTGCGCCGTGACCAGCAGGAGAATATCATCGGGCGCAGCTTTCGCGTATTCGATCTCGACGTCGAAATAGCGATTGTCGTCGAAGACGCCGGTGTCGATGAGTTCGTATTCGCGGTCCTGCAGTCCGCGCGCCGCGTTGACCGCGACGAGGTCCGCATAGGGAAAGGGAGCTTGCGGATATTTGTAGAGCATCTTCATGTATGCGTGAGACGGGACGCCATCGAGGTAATAATAGAGTTCCTTGACGTCTTCGCCGTGATTGCCTTCGGCGTTGGTCAGGCCAAAGAGCCGCTCCTTGAGAATCGGGTCGCAGCCGTTCCAGAGCGCGACGCTCATGCAGATCTGAAGCTTGTCGTCGGCAAAGCCGCCCAATCCGTCTTCGCCCCATCGATAGGCGCGGCTGCGAGCATGATCATGCGGAAAGTACTCCCAGGCCGAGCCGGCGGCGCTGTAGTCTTCGCGCACCGTTCCCCACTGCCGGTCGCTGAGGTAGGGACCCCATTGGCGCCAATCGGCGCCGGGGGCGATGCTCGCGAGGCGAAGCCCCTCCTGCGTCTCGCCAACGCGTTTCCCCCTCGCCATAGACGGTTCTGTCTTCATCTATCGAGGTCCCGTGCAACCCGCAAAAGGGCGATCCCCGCCCGGCGAAAGATCGCGACTGAGCGTCGATAACGCGTCGAGCCGCAATTCATCCTATTCGGAATTCGGCTGGCCGTTCGGAGTATTTTTGCAAAACCTAGAGCACGCTGTCGTAAGATTGAACCGTACCCCCTGTCGTCATCGCGAGCGAAGCGCGGCGATCCAGAGATCGAGGCGTCCGCCGATTGAGGCGCCCACGGAATGACTCGCGACTTGAAGGCGAGACCTCGATCGCTGGATTGCTTCGCTCCGCTCGCAAAGACACGCAACTGCAGAACGCGTTAGTCCGCGTCGACTTTTGGCCGACCTTTGTGGGAACGCCTTCCAATCCAATCTGGATACAGTCGAAGCGCGACGTTCGATCTAGCTCTTGCAGCGCTCTCGAAGGGCGGCGCCTGCGCGTAGCAAGCAGCGGTCGGCCATCATTCGCATCGATCGCGGGCGACAGACCGCAGACTTCCGTGTTAGGCTGCTGGCTGGCAATGACGATCTACCGACGCAGTCTTTCGCCGGGCCTATGGAGCGAACGCCATGTCGCTGAAAGATAAGGTCGCGATTGTTACGGGAGGCAACAGCGGGATTGGCAAGGCGATCGCGCTCGGTCTCGCCAGGGCTGGCGCCTGCATCGTCATAGACTATATCGCCGACCCCGACGCAACCACCGCGCTGGAGCGCGAGATTGTCTCGCTCGGCGATCGGGCGATCGGCGTCGATGCCGATGTTAGCCGAATCGACGACCTGCAGAAGCTCGTCGACGCTGCGGTGGCGCAATTCGGGCGCGTCGACGTCATGGTGAACAACGCGGGCGTCGAAACCCGTACGTCCGTGCTCGACACGACGGAAGCGCAGTACGAGAAGGTTCTCTCGATCAACCTCAAGAGCGCCTTTTTCGGGACTCAAATCGCCGCCAAGCAAATGATCAAGCAGGGCGGCGGCGGACGGATCATCAACGTCACGTCGGTCCATGAGGATTGGCCGATGCCGGGCAACACCGCCTACTGCGTGTCTAAAGGCGGCATGCGGATGCTGACCCGCACGGCCGGAGTCGAATTGGCTCCGCACGGCGTTCTCGTCGTTGGCGTGGGCCCTGGAGCCGTAGCGACCCCAATCAACCTCTCCACGATGAAGGACCCGGCGCTGATGGCGAAACTGGACGCCGCGATCCCGCTCGGGCGCATGGCGCAACCCGAGGAGATCGCGAATGTCGTGGTCTTTCTTGCCGGCGACGGGGCGAGCTATCTGACCGCGACGACGATTTTCGCCGATGGCGGAATTATGCAGAGCAGTCCGGGGCTGTAGCGCCGCGATGAGCGAACGATACGACGTCATCATCATCGGCAGCGGCGCCGGCGGCGGCTCGCTGGCGCATCGTTTGGCCTCATCAGGCAAAAAGATACTCATCCTCGAGCGTGGCGACTGGCTGCCGCGCGAAGCGCGCAACTGGCGCGTGGAGGATGTGTTCGGGGCCAATCGATATGTCTCCCCCGATACTTGGTTGTTGCCCGACGGCACATCGTTCCAGCCTCAAGTCCACTACTTTGTCGGCGGCGCCACCAAAGTTTTCGGCGCCGCGCTCTATCGGCTGCGCAAAGAGGATTTCGGCGAGATGCGGCATTACGACGGCGTCTCTCCGGCTTGGCCGATCTCCTATGACGAGTTGGAGCCCTATTACACACAGGCCGAGGAGCTCTATCAAGTGCACGGCGAACGCGGCCGGGATCCGACCGAGCCGCCGACGAGCGCGCCCTATCCGGCGCCGCCGGTGTCGCACGAACCACGCATCCAAAAGCTTGCCGACGACCTCGCCGCCGCCGGTTATCACCCGTTCCATGCTCCGTCCGCGGTGATGCTGAGCGAGGAGAATTTGGCCTATAGCCAGTGCATCCGCTGCCAGACCTGCGACGGATTTCCATGCCTGGTGCACGCCAAATGCGACGCCGAAGTCATCGCTGTCCGCCCTGCGTTGCAGCAGCCCAATGTTACGCTGCTGCGGAACGCGAAGGCGCTGAAGCTGGAGACGAACCCGGCTGGCACCGCGGTCGTCGGCGTCCTTGCCGAATTGAATGGCGCGCCCGAGCGCTTTGAGGCCGATATCGTCGTCGTGTCGTGCGGGGCGGCGAATTCCGCGGCGCTGCTGCTGCGCTCGGCCAACGATAAACATCCGGCGGGTCTCGCCAACGGCTCAGGCCAGGTGGGGCGAAACTACATGTTTCATAACAGCCAGGCCGTCCTCGCCCTGTCGCTGACCCCGAATGACACGATGTTTCAGAAGACGCTGGCGCTGAACGACTTCTATTTCGGGACGGAGGAGTTTCCTTACCCGATGGGCAACATCCAAATGATCGGCAAGACGCTCGGCGGCATGTACCGCGCCGAGAAGCCGCTGCTCACGGCGCTCGTGCCGGATCGCGCTTTGGAGGAAGTCGCGCGCCACGCCGTCGATTTTTGGCTGACCACCGAGGACTTGCCGGAGCCGGATAATCGAGTGACCGTCGACCGGGAGGGACGCATCACTTTGGCCTATAAGCCGAACAATCAGGTTCCGATGCGCAAGCTCTATGAAAAGCTGCGCTCCATGCTGGGAGAGATAGGGCTGCAGCCTCAGCATTTGGTGGCCCGCGATCTCTACATGCACAACGACATCCCGTTGGCGGGCTGCGCCCACCAGGCCGGCACGTGCCGCTTCGGAACCGATCCGGCCATCTCGGTGCTCGACCGCGACTGCAAGACGCATGAACTCGACAATCTCTATGTCGTCGATACGAGCTTCTTCGTGAGCATCGGCGCGGTGAATCCATCGCTTACCGCTATCGCCAACGCGCTCCGGGTCGGCGACCACCTCCGGCGGCGCCTCGGGTGATCCAATCGCGGGTCGCGCCTCCATCCGCCAGCAGGTTCGCGATCGGCCTGCTCTTTCTCGCGGCCGTCATTCAGGGTTTGGCCCTGGTCACCTTTCCGGCAGCCAGCGCGATCTTCGCCAGCCCCTCCGGGTTCAACCTGTCCGGCACGCAATATGGCGCGATGTTCATTCCGCAAGTCGTCCTGGCGATTCTCGCGTCAGCCGTTGGACCGCGGCTCGCGCTGCGGCTTGGCATGCGTGGCGTTCTGTTGCTTGGGGTCGCCTGCGACGTCCTGTCCATGGCGCTGCTTTCGGCGAGCCCGCTGCTGATCGGCTCACCCCTGGCCTTTTTCCTCTTATGCGGCGCCACCGGTGCGCTCGGACTCGGTTTTGGCGCGACCGTGATGGCGTTGAATACACTGATCGAGGGCTTGTTCCCGGGTCGGGCGGACGGCGCAGTGCTGGCGCTGAATGCGCTGCTCGGGCTCGGCACAGCGCTTGCGCCGCTCCTGGTGGCGCTGTTCACCGCCCTCGGCGCGTGGTGGGCGTTGCCGCTCCTGATGACGCTGTTCGCCGCAGCTTTGTTCTTCGCCCTCGCATCGCTGAAGGCGCCGCTGGACTCGCCGTCCGGCGCCGTCAGCGTCGAGCGAGCGCTTCCCTCACGCTTCTGGCTATACGCTGCTGCGGCGTTGCTCTATGGCGTGGTCGAAACCCTCAACGGCAATTGGGCGACCGTCTACTTCTCCGCGCAACGGCACATATCCGCGCAAGACGCGTCTTTCGCCCTGACCGCGTTCTGGGTCATGGTTACATCGGGTCGCGTCATCTTCGCGCTGTTCGACCGGCTGCTTCCGGCGAAATGGGTCTATGTCGCGCTGCCCGTCCTTCTCGCTCTGGTCTTCCAGCTTGTCGCGCACATCGACAGCGCGACAGCTGGAATAGCCGGCCTCGCCGCCGCGGGCCTCGCCTGCTCGGCCTTCTTGCCGCTCAGCATCAGCTTCGGCGGGGCGGAGTTTCCCGGACGCGCCGCCACGATGTCCGGCGAGTTGATCGCCTTCTACCAGGTCGGCTATGGCGTCGCCGCCTTCGGCGTCGGCCCACTACGCGAACTTGGCGGTTTTGCCTATTCCACCGTGTTCTCCGCTGGCGGCCTCGTTGCGCTGATACTGGGCGTCGCCGCGTTGCTAGTCGTCCGCCATCCCGCGCACGCCGGAACGAGCGGCTCGTCGCGCCGGCCCGACAAGTCCGTTTGATGCGCCAAGACAGAGCGCACCGCTTTTCCTTGTTGCGGCATACGTTCAGCTCCGGGCCCAGATGCCTGAGATCGGGGACGACAATCGATCGTCACCAGACCATCACTGAAATCGATCTCATAGGCTTGCCGCGAACAAATCCCATCGTCCCGGCAGGCCCTTAAGCTCATGCGAACCTCGTTCGGCGAATTTTAGGCCGGCGCCGGCAACGAGATCAGTGACGACTCTGGAAACAAGAACCTCGCCCGGCGCGCAGTGCGCCATGACGCGAGCCGCGGCGTGCACGGCAATGCCGCCCACATCCCGACCTCTCAGTTCGATCTCGCCGGTATGCAGACCGGCGCGCAATGGCAGGCCGATCTGTTTGCCCGCGGTTTCAAACGCCAGCGCGCACCGTACCGCGCGGCCGGGGCCGTCGAATGTCGCGAGAACGCCGTCCCCTGTGGTCTTGATTAGATTGCCGCGATGCCTCTCGACCGCCTGTTTCGCAATTCTGTCGTGGTTGTCGAGCAATCGGCGCCATTGTTGATCGCCCATTTCGGCGGCGCTGCGCGTGGAATCGACGATGTCGGTAAACATGACCGTCGCCAGTATGCGCTCCGTGTCGGAGGCGGAACTCTCCCGCTCGCCGGTGAGAAATTCCTCGATGTCGCCAAGAACCGTCTCGGCATCGCCGATGTACGGAAGATGGTCGCCTTCGGGATACTCGATGTATTTGGCGCCCGGGATCAGCGCCGCGAGTTCGCGTCCCCGTTCAACGGGAACGAGCGCATCGGTTCGCCGGTGAAGCACGAGCGTCGGCACGCGCACGCTCGGCAATATCGACGTCACGTCGATCTGCCGGTTCAACAACATATACGCCTTGGCGTTGCCCGGGCTCGCGGAAAGCCGCTCGAATTTGGCGAGCTGTTTGACCGTGTCCGGATTTGTCGACAGGCTCACAGCGGCGCGACTGATCACAGCGCCCGTGCCCCAGATTTTCAAGCGCTGCGACAATGCCTCTTCCGTTATGAACGCCTTGGCGTAGCCGCCGAAAAGAATGAGCTTCGACACGCGCTCCGGATTCGCGGCGGCGAAAAACAAACTCATTGCAGAGCCTTCGGAGAGACCCAGGAGCACGGCGCGTTGCGAACCGATGTCATCCATTATGGCGCGGACGTCGTCGACACGCTGCTCGAGTGAGGGGGCCCCAGATATTCCGTCCGACAATCCCTGGCCTCTTTTATCGAAGGTCACGACGCGGGCGAACATCGCGAGACGGCGCAGAAACCACGTATATTCCGGGAATTCATGCAAAAACTCGACGTGAGAGACGATCCCGGGCACCACGATGATGTCGATCGGCGCATCGCCCATCACTTGAAAGGCGATGTTGACGTCGCCGCTCAGCGCGTAACGCGTACTGGGCAATTCAAAATCGCTCATGGTCCGCGAGCTCCGAAATTGCGCCGAGTTGTGCTCGGGATCGGAAGTCAGGTGCGCGAAAAACGCCGACCTATCGCGATCAATGATCGGTGCGATCGCATCGGCCGGCGATCATCGCACTCCAACCGGCTCGAGTCGATGATCGTCCGGGCAAAGCAGCGTGTCTAGTCTAGGCGTTTGGCCCGGGATTGCCGCTTTCGGGTCCGCTACCGCCTGTTCGCCGTGCGTCGGGCAACTTCTTGCGCCAGGACACAATTTCGCCTCAAACAGTCGTTTGAATTTCATACGGGCGTTTCATGTTTCTGCGGGAGACCCCTTATGAATGCGTCGATCTCTCTAATGGTTCGCTACGGGCTCCAATCCATTACGCGCAAATTGGCGATTGAGGTATTGGCTGCGACTCTCCCGATCATAGTCGCGCTGACGGTTCCTCCCACTTTGACGAAGCCTGTACAGTCCTCTTCGCAAAGCAGTGGTGGGCAGTTAGGCTTCGAGGGTGGGCCCGCGGCAGGCCCAGCGAAGGCGAAGATCAAGGAATTCATGATGCGTGTCGCGCTGTCCCACGTGGCCAGTCCGAGACCTGCCGCTCCCGCAGATGCAGCGACCATAACCGTGCCGAGCGGCCCCGCGAGCCCAACCTCCATTCCCTCTCTGTCCGGATCTGCAATCGCGCCGAGGGCTAGCGAGCCAGGGTTCGGGATGGCGCATATTGCCGCGAAGGCTCCGCCGGCGCCGCGCGCCACGCTCGAAACAGTCGAACCCGCCGCGGACGCCGCGCCAGCGCGCGAGAAACCGCGGGCCGAGAACATCGTCTGCGTCGGTAATGCGCTAATCACCCTTGCAGAGAAATTGTGACTGTGAAACCAGCTGAATTCACCCGCCAGGCGCTGCTGGACCACGCCACGAACGTGTTCGCCGAAAGGGGCTTCGACAACGCCTCTGTGCGCGAGATAACCCGCCGTGCGGAGACCAACCAGGCGGCGATCAACTACCATTTTGGCGGCAAGGGCTCGCTTTATCGTGAAGTTCTGAAGCTGGCCGTCTCGGCTCTCGGCGACGCCTCGTTGCTCGACGAAGGCACAATTGAACAAGTCTCCCGCGACGAAGCGGTGCGTCTCTTTATCCGCCAACAGGTGACGCCACTCCTCAAACATGGCCAGGTTAGCCGCTATCTGCGCATTTTCGCTTGGGAAACGTTGGCTCCGACGCAGGTCTATCGCGATTTCATCGCCAGCGAAAAGCTGCCGGTTATGGATCTTGCCGAGAGGATTGTCCGCCGATTCCTGCCATCCACCGCTTCCCGAGCGGAAATCACCGTTGCGACGATCTGGCTCACTCAGCAGGTCGCCCCCTTCATTCGTCATCTCGAGGCGTTGTCCAAACCGCCGCTGAATTTGAAAATCGATCGCAGTTTCGTCGAGCATTTGGCGGCCGACCTCGGTCGCATGGCGGTAGCTGGGCTCAACGCCCGCGATCCCGCACTCGCCTCGTAAACCCACAAGGTCGCAACGCCCGGTTTTTGGAAAGCGAGCGTCATCCGTAAGCGCGCCTGCTTGTGACGGCGGCGCGGCGCACATGGCTGCGACGATCGGGCGTGCGGGAATGTGCTTCGGCCCGGGTCCGAACGCCGATCGGCGTGGGATGTCCGTCGCAAAATTGTCGATGTCGTTGAGTTCGGCTTCGCCAGTCCGGGTCAACATTCAACTCCGATTTACAGATCTTGGTGTCGGGACATAATTTTGCCCCTAACAGGCGTTTGAATTTCATACGGTCGTTTCAGGTTTCTGTGGGAGCCCCATATGTACGACGTCCATCATTGTCGCGGCCCTCGCGCGGTACTGCAAAGCTTCAGATTCAGGCGATCGAACGCCACCTCGTCGAGTGGACATTTCTTGCTCGTCGTCGGCGCTCCGGCGCGTCCGCCGCAGTTCGCGGTCGGCGCCGAATTCGCCAACCGCTGCGTCGATCTCGCGACAGTGCGCCCAAACAGCGAACCGATCGAACTCACGTCCGAGCAGTGGCAGTTCCTCCGCGGCGTCTACGCAATGAATCTGGAGGCGCCTCCCGGCCTGCCTTATGGCGACAAGGCCGTGTTTACGCCAGGTGGCGACAACTCCGACGGTCTGTTGTTCTTCGTCGACGGCGACAAGGCCTGCACACCGATGAACGCGCCGCCCGCGCTCCTTTCCCTCATGGATCAGGTCGCGATGGGCGATATCAATCATCGAGGGGCCGGCCCTTAGGTCCTCTGCGCGTATGCGCAACGCCTTGGCCGAAGGCGCCCACCTCTGTCAGACCAAATGCTCGCGGCGGCCCTGGTCGATCGCGCTCATTCTGCGGCGATGAAGGATGTCGGCAACGCCGATCGGCGAGAGGTCGGTCGGGGGCTCAACAATCGCGCGGAAAATTCGCATCAGTCGTTTCGCCGACGAGAGCGCGCCATGCAGCGCTTTCGAAGCATGAAGACGTTGCAGAAATTCAGTTCCGTTCATGCCCAGGCCCACAACCATTTCAATCAGGAGCGCCATCTCGTAACCCGCCAAGTTTACAAGCAGAGACGCTCTGCCGCATTGGCCGAGTGGCGCGCCCTCGCGGCTTGATTGCCGCTTGAGGGTGGGCGTGTTGCTCCACGCGCAGACGACCTGCCTTTAATCTGACAAAGCCTGATGAGTGTTACATTGCGCGACGTCGTGCTGCGCCCCGAACGCTGGTCGGCACAGGTGTTCGCGCTCGGTCTTTTTGTCGCGTGGGCTCTCTTGTGGTTGCCGATCTAAAGGAATATCGAAACGTCCGATCGTAACGCCGAGATAATTTCATGTCGTCTTCCCCATCTGACACCGCCGGCCTCGCCGCTATGACAGCAGAGATCGTCGCAGCTTTCGTATCCCACAATGCGGTGCCGGCCGCTGAACTGCCGGCCCTGCTTCGGTCCGTCCATGCGGGATTGGTCACGATAGCAACCGGCGTGACAGCGCCGGCCGAACAGCAGGCGCCGACGCCTGCGGTGTCTGTCAGGCAATCGATCAAACCGGATTATTTGATCTGCTTGGATGACGGCAAGAAATTCAAATCGCTCAAGCGTCATTTGGCGACGCTGGGCATGACGCCCGAGCAGTATCGCGCCAAGTGGAATTTGCCGCGCGACTATCCGATGGTCGCCGCCAATTACGCGACGCAGCGATCGGAACTGGCGAAGAAGATCGGGTTGGGCCAATCGCGCCAGAGCGCGGGTAAGGCGAAGCGCGGGCGGTCGGCCAAGAAGCCGTAATCAAACCCGGGAGTTCCCGAGCCCTGCGCCGGGCCCATCTCGCGGGAGTCGCATAACGGCGGGTTCATCCCGCCCCATGACGAGGACAGCGCCGATGCCTCCCAGCAAGATCATGATCATTCGACACGGTGAAAAACCCGGGGAAGGCGACCCTGAGCCGGGCTTGGATCCGAACGGCGCACAGGACCCCGCGAGCTTGACTGAGCAGGGTTGGCGACGCGCGCGCGCCCTCGTCGGGTTCTTCTCCGAACCGGACGCCTCGGGGATCTCGACGCCCGCGAAGATCTTCGCGGCCAAGCCCGATGGCGAGAGCAAACGGCCGATGCAAACCGTTTCCCTGCTCGCCGACGCCTTGTGGCCGGATCCGATTGCCCGAGCGCAGCACTTCGACATAGGCCATGACAAGGACGATATCACCGGCTTGATCAAGGACGTTATGCTGTCGGACGGCGTTTGCCTCGTGTGCTGGGAGCACAAGCGCATCATCGGGATCGCCGACCAAATTCCCCATGTCCCCGCTACGCCGACCCATTGGCCGGGACATCGATTTGACCTCGTCTGGATCTTCGACGCGGAGCGCAACGCCTGGGCTTTCAGCCAAACCGCCGAAAATCTGCTCCCGGACGATCGCGACAAGATCATCAAGAACGCCGACGGCGATTGACGGCAACCGACGAAAACAAGAGAGGGAAACCATAACGCTGGGATATGGGTTCGTCGAAGGCAAGGTCGTGTCGCAAACTGGCGAGCGGCCGCAAAGCCAGCTACCTGCTTGATCTCAGGCCGCGGCGGCCTCGTAGGACGTCGACCGGGCGGCGCTGTTCCGGCCAGCTCAGGATGGGCGGAGTAAGTCATGTCCTCCGCCCCGAGGACGATCAGGTGTGACAGGCGTGGACCGCGACGGACAAAAGCGGCCGAGGCCAGTGCTTGTCGATGGGCAAAGACTCACCAAACACGAAATATCGTTCGCGTTCCGGTTTGTTGCAGAAGCGCGCGAGCAAGCTGGTCTCCGGCGGCGGAGAGCTGACCACTCGCGTCGAGCCAGCCATGATCGGTTGCGAAGCGTGGCGCCTCATCTGCATTGCCGCCGCCAGACAGCATCTGCGTAAACCCCAAAACGACACGCAAATGATCTGGGGCGGCTTCATTCTTATGATCGGGAGGCTCTTGCACTGTCGGCTTGAGATAGCCCTTCCCATTACCGCGCGTGGCCACGGCCATTACTCCTACTCAACAGGGGTGCGAAACAAACAAGTCCGTTATCTGGAGAGGGATTCGCTGGGTGCAAGCGGAGCGGGCTTCGGCTATCGCGAAAGTGAGCGCTTGGCACGGCGGTATCTGCTTTGTGAAGATCAACATGTCGCCGTAGCTCACGCGCTGACAGCCGGAATCGAAACTTTCGGCGACTTCATCGCACTCTGGCGGCTATTACCGCGAAGTGGTACAGTCTGAAATCATTCGGCGTGGGCAATGAAGAACCGCCGGAGAACACGGCGGTCGCCGCCGCATGGCCTCGGGTGGCCGAGGCCCAAAGCGAGCCCTGAGTAGATTCCGATACTGGTTGGCCGGGACGGCGTCGAATAGCTTTCCTCCCCTAGACCCCGGATCGGCGAGGCCTCGTCGAACACTTGGTTTGGCTGACCGAGTCTATTAGGAGCGCGTCGTGAGCCCGTCTGGACCGCCGTCACTCCGAAGCCGCTGGATATTGATGGTCGGCTTGGCGGCGGTCGTTCTAGGCGGCTTTCTCGCGTGGCGCGCCTATTCCGCCGCCGCCGCGAAAATGGCCGAAGCGACGCGTGCGACACAGCCCGCGTCCATTCCGGTCACCGTCGCGACGGTGCGAAAAGGCGACTTCCCCGTCTACCTCACCGGCCTCGGCGTCGTGGAGCCGTATGATACCGTCACGGTAAGCAGCCGGGTCGACGGCGAGATCCTGAAAGTCGACTTCAAACAAGGCCAAATGGTCAAAGAGGGCGATATCCTCGCCCAAATCGATCCCCGTCCTTATCAGGCGGCGCTCGACCAGGCGCAGGCGAAGAAAAGCGCCGACGAGGCGACGCTCAAGAACGCGCAACTCAACCTGCAACGCTACACCACGCTGAGCAAGGAGGATTTCTCGACGGGCCAGCAGCTCGACGCGCAACAGGCGACGGTCGATCAGCTCATGGCGCAGATCAAGGGTGATCAGGCCGCGATCGACAACGCCCAGACCGAGCTGAGCTACACCACCATCCGCTCGCCCTTGACGGGCAAGACCAGCTTTCGCCTCGTCGATCCCGGCAACATCGTGCACGCGAGCGCGTCCACCGGCATCGTGACGATCGTCAAACTGCGGCCGATCTCGGTCGTGTTCACCGCGCCCGAGGAAGATGTGCCGCGCATCAACAAGGCCCTGGCCGCGGGGGTCGTGCCAGTCGAAGCGTTGAGTTCGGATGGTCTGACGACGCTTTCGCATGGCCATCTCGCCCTCGTCAACAGCTCGGTCGATCAGGCCAGCGGCGACATCCGCATGAAAGCGACCTTCGCGAACGATGACGACGTCCTGTGGCCGGGACTGTCGGTCTCGACGCGGTTGCTGGTCGACACGCTAAAGGATGTCATCATCGTGCCCTCGGATGCGGTCCAGCGCGGACCCAACGGCCTCTATGCCTACGTCGTGACCGACGGCGACAGGGTGGAGATGCGCGATATCAAGGTCGCGCAAGAGGGCGATGGCCTGTCGGTCGTCTCGCAGGGCCTCTCGCCCGGCCAGAACGTGGTGACCGAAGGCCAGTACCGATTGCGGGACGGCGCGCTCGTGCGGCCCACGCCGGCGGCGACGCCGACCGCGGCCACGGCGCCCTGACCATGGCGCTCAACATCTCCGAGCCGTTCATTCGGCATCCGGTCGCGACGTCGCTGCTGATGGTCGGCCTTCTCTTCGTCGGCATCGTCGCCTACCCGAACTTGCCGGTCGCGCCGCTGCCGCAGGTCGACTTCCCGACGCTGCAAGTCTCCGCCCAGCTTCCCGGCGCCAGTCCCGAAACCATGGCCTCAGCGGTGGCGCAGCCGCTGGAGACGCAGTTCGCGCAGATTTCCGGCGTCTCGCAGATGACCTCGATCAGCACGCTCGGGTCGACCTCGATCACCCTCCAGTTCGACCTCAGCCGCGCCATCGATGGGGCGGCGAGCGACGTGCAGGAGGCCATCAACGCCGCCGGCGGCCAGTTGCCCAAGGACCTGCCGACCCCGCCGACCTTTCGTAAAGTCAATCCGGCGGATTCGCCCATCCTGCTGCTCGCCGCGAACTCCAAATCGTTGCCGCTGACCGTGGTCGACGACAATGTCCAGACCAAGCTCGTCCAGCAGATCAGCCAAATTCCAGGGGTGGCGCAGGTCACCATCGGCGGCCAGCAAACGCCCGCCATCCGCATCCAGCTCGATCCGGCGAAACTCGTCGCCAAGAATCTGTCGCTCGAGGAAGTTCGCGCGCCGCTCTCGATCGCCACCGTGGACGATCCCAAAGGCACGATCTACAGCGGCACGCGCGCGTTCACGATCTACACCAACGATCAGCTCACCCGGGCCAAGGAATGGGAAGACGTCATCGTCGCCTACCGAAACGATGGCCCGCTGCGGGTCAGAGATATCGGTCGGGTCGTCGAAGGTCCTCAGGATACGACACAGGCCGCCTGGGCCGACGGCAAGCGCAGCATATTCCTGGTCATCTACAAGCAGCCCGGCGCCAACGTTATCGACACGGTCGACAAGATCATGGCCGAGTTGCCGCGGATCCGGGCGTCGATGCCGCCGGCGATCGACATCTTCACCTTGAGCGACCGCACGCAGACGATCCGCGCCGCTGTTCACGACGTGCAATTCACGCTGCTCCTTACCATCGCGCTCGTGGTGATGGTGATCTTTCTCTTCCTGCGCAGCCTATGGGCGACGATCATTCCCAGCGTGACGGTGCCGCTGTCGCTGCTGGGGGCGTTCGCGTTGATGTGGGCGGCGGGCTACACGCTCGACAACCTGTCGCTGATGGCGCTGACGATTTCGGTCGGCTTCGTGGTCGACGACGCCATCGTCATGCTCGAGAACATCACCCGCTATATCGAGGCGGGCGATGAGCCGCTCGCGGCCGCGCTGAAGGGCTCGGGCCAGATCGGCTTCACCATCATGTCGATCAGCGTTTCCTTGATCGCGGTGCTGATTCCGCTGCTGCTGATGGGAGGCATCATCGGGCGGCTGTTCCGCGAATTCGCGGTGACGCTGTCGCTGACCATCGTCGTCTCGGCGGTCGTTTCGTTGACGCTGACGCCGATGATGGCCGCGCAATTCCTCCCCGCCGCGAAGGACACCCATCATGGCCAACTCTACGCGCTCACCGAGCGCGGCTTCGAGGCGCTACTGAAGGCCTATGAGCGCGGTCTCGACGTCGTGCTCGAGTTTCGCTTGATCACGCTGCTGGTCTTCGTCGCGACGCTCGCCCTGACCGTCTATCTGTTCGCGATTATCCCGAAGGGCTTCTTTCCGCAACAGGATACCGGTCTGATCACCGGAATATCGCAAGCCGCGCAGGATATTTCCGTCACCGACATGATGCGCCATCAGGAGGCGCTGGGCGCCGTCGTCATGAAGGACCCGGACGTCGCTCACGTGGCGATGGCGATAGGCGGCGCTGGCAATCCCTCCAATACAGGAAGGATGTTCATCACATTGAAGCCGCGCGATCAGCGCACCGCGACCGCGGACCAGATCATCAATCGATTGCGGCCGCAACTCGACGAGGTCGAGGGCGCGCAACTGTTTCTTCAGGCAGCCCAGGACGTGACCGTCGGCGGCCGGACTGCGCGCACCCAGTATCAGTTCACGTTGCAGGACTCCGACTTCGGCGAGCTCAATACATGGGCGCCGAAGATGCTCGCCAAGATGCAAGCCCTCCCGGAGTTGCGCGACGTCGCCTCGGATCAGGAGGCGGCGGGAACGACGCTGACGCTGACCGTCGATCGCGACCAAGCCTCGCGATACGGCCTGACGGCGCAAACGATCGACGACACGCTCTATGACGCGTTCGGCCAGCGTGAGATCGCCCAATATTTCACGCAGCTGTCGAGCTACGAAGTGATCATGGAGGTGCTGCCGAGCCTGCAGAACAATCTGGCGACGCTCGACCAGATCTTCTTGAAGGCGACGACGGGCGGCGAGGTTCCGCTCTCCACTTTCGCCAAATGGACGACCAGCCCCGTGCAGCCGCTGGCGATCAACCATCAGGGCCAGTTTCCGGCGACGACCATCAGCTTCAATCTGGCCCCCGGCGTCGCGCTCAGCCAGGCGACCGACGCGATCCAGCGCGTCCAGAACGACCTGAAACTTCCCGCGACGGTGATCACCAGCTTCCAGGGCAACGCGCAGGCGTTCCAAGCCTCGCTGACATCAGTGCCGCTGCTGATCGTCGCCGCGCTGGTCGTCGTCTACCTGATCCTCGGCATCCTCTATGAGAGCTATATCCACCCGCTGACGATCCTCTCGACGCTCCCTTCGGCGGGCGTCGGCGCCCTCGCGACGCTGATGCTGTTCCACTTCGATTTCAGCTTGATCGCGCTGATCGGCATCATCCTGTTGATCGGCATCGTGAAGAAAAACGGCATCATGCTGGTCGATTTCGCGATGAAGGCCGAGGAGGACCATCACCTCTCCGCGCGCGACGCCATCCGTCGCGCGGCGCTGCAGCGCTTCCGTCCGATCATGATGACGACCATGGCGGCGCTTCTCGGCGGCGTGCCGCTGATGCTGGGAACGGGCACCGGTTCCGAGATCAGGCAGCCGCTGGGCTACGCCATGGTGGGCGGCCTCATCGTCAGCCAGGCGTTGACGCTGTTCACGACGCCGGTGATCTATATCTACCTCGACCAGTTCTCGGACTGGATTTCGAGATGGGCGCGGGCCCGCGCGAAAGCGCCGGCCCGCGACGGCCCCAAACGGCGCTTTGGCGGCGGCGCCCGCTGATCAAAGGTTATTTTCGGCGTTGCGCAGGTTGTGGGCGCAGTCGGCCCTTTGCGCTCGCGGTCGATCCGGCGCTGCCGGTTCGTCCACTGGACGCGGTAGTCGGCCTTGAGGCCGCGTTCGGCGAGTTCCTTAACCCGCCCCGCGCAAGAGTTCCTTAACCCGCCCCGCGCAAGAGCGGCGACACCCCAAGACGCGCCTTTCCGAAGGCGTTGGGGTCGGCTAAGGTGCTCGAAGGCCTCAAGGGCGAAGGCGGTACGGTGCTCAAGACTTCGCTTGACCATACCAAAGAGGCTACGCTGCAGGCCGCTTTGGCCGGTGTGCAATCGGCTATGCCGGCATCGCCGTCGTGACTTCGACCGAGAAGTCGTTTCGAGAATAGGCCTGTGTGAGTCCGATCCAGGCAGGAGCAGGCTCGCGGCCGCGTTCGCTGCTCCTGATTGTCTTCGCCGAATGAGGAAGGGGCGGCGCTCGAAAGCCTAGTCGTTGCTCAGAGTTGGGAGTCGGCCGGCCCGCGGCGAGTGCGCGCTTCGTTGCGTCTCGGATTCGTCACTCCGGTTTCTCGGGGGCTCAGATGTATTCCTGCATGCCGGGCGATGACGATCAGACGAGCGGCGTCAGCAGTTGCGCCTGCTGCAGGCCGCTCATCCAATCGGCGAGCCGTCGGATCAACGCCGGTCTTTCCCGGCGGGGGTTCGCGGCCGGACTGGGCGCTTCCCTCGCAACCCTGGGATTCGTGAGCCGCGTCGAGGCGGAGCCCGAAGCGGCGACTCCACCGATCATTTTCACGAACTTCCGGCTGTTCGACGGGCGATCCGCTTCGTTGCGCGCCGGGCTACGCCTGCTTGTCGAGGGGGACCGGATCAAGGCGATCGACTCAGGCGAAGTCGGCGCTCAGGAAGGCGCGAGGGTCATCGACTGCGGCGGCCGTACGGTCATGCCGGGCCTGATCGACGCGCATTGGCACGCGATCTTCGCGGGGCTGAGTGTTTCAAGCCTGCTTTCCGCCGATATCGGCTACATCTTTCTCGCCGCTGCGGCCGAGGCCGAACGCACCCTCATGCGCGGCTTCACCACGGTTCGCGACCTCGGCGGACCATCGTTCGCGCTCAAGCAGGCGATCGATGGCGGACTCGCTCGGGGACCGCGGATCTTTCCCTGCGGCGCCATGATCACCACGACCGGCGGGCACGGCGACTTGCGTCCGCTCTCCGACTTACCCCGCCGTCCCGGCGGGCCAGTCAGTTTTCTCGAGCAGAAGGGCGCCGCGAATATCGCCGACAGCGCGGACGAGGTGCGGCTGCGGGTCCGCGAGCAGCTCCTGCAGGGAGCCTCCCAGATCAAGCTCGTCGGCGGCGGCGGGGTCTCGTCGCCGCGCACGACGCTCGACATGCTGACGTTCAGCGAACCCGAGATGCGAGCCGGCGTCGAAGCCGCCGCCGACAGGAATACGTATGTCGCCGTCCACGCCTATCCGCCGGCTGCGATCCGTCGCGCGCTGGCGGTCGGCGTTCAGTGTGTCGAACACGGCCATCTCATGGACGAAGACACTGCGAAGCTCATGGCTGACATGGGCGTGTGGCTCAGCACCCAGCCTTTTCTCAGCGAAGAAGACACCGGCCGGCTGACCGGTCAGAGTCGGCTCAATGCGCTCCAGGTGTTCGCGGGCACAAATACGCTCTACCCGCTAGCGAAGGAGCACAAAATCAAGACCGCGTTCGGCTCTGATCTTCTTTTTTCGAGTGACTTGGCCACCCGACAGGGCGTCATGCTGACCCATCTCCGGCAGTGGTACGAAAACGTGGACATTCTCCGGATGGCGACTTCAGTCAATGGGGAACTCCTCGCCCTGTCGGGACCGCGCAATCCCTATCCGGGAACGCTGGGGGTGGTGGAGAAGGATGCGCTGGCTGACCTCCTCGTCGTCAACGGCGATCCGATCGCCGACATCGCGCTTCTCGAAAAGCCTGATACGAATCTAGCAATGATCATGAAAGGCGGTCGGATATACAAGGACATCGCGAAAGGATAGGAGGCCACGCATTCAGCCGAAGACCGCTTTTCTCGCGCTTCCCGCTCAGAACGAACCGACCGCGGAGCCGAGCCCGATGACGGCGACAAGCGCCACGAGGGCGCCGATAATGCCGACGACAACGATGTCGCGATAGCTGTCTCGGTGCGTCGACCCGCAGACCGCGAGCAATGTGACCACCGCGCCATTGTGCGGCAGGCTGTCGAGTGTGCCCGAACCGATGACCGCGACGCGATGCAGCAGCGCGGGATCGAGCCCTACCTCCGCCGCGCGCGTCATATATGTCGCCCCCAGCGCGTCGAGCGCAATGGTCAGCCCACCCGACGCCGAGCCGGTGAGCGCTGCGAGCACGTTGGTGGCGACAGCGAGCGACACCAGCGGTCCGCCGCCGATGCTGAGCACGGCGTCGCGCACCGTCGCGAAAGCAGGCATCGCCGCCACCACGGCGCCGAAGCCGACCAGGCTGGCCACACTCATCGCGGGCAGCACCGAGGCGTTGGCGCCAGCATCCATGGTCGCGCGCAGACTGGTCAGTCGTCGATAGCTCACCGCGAGCACAGCCGCGATCGCGCAGGCGAGCGCGGTGATCACGGCCCACACGCCACCGACAGCTGCGAGCGACGTCCCACCCCAGCGAGCTTCGGCGAGAAAGCGACTGTCGAGCGCCGGCAGGATGAACAACGACATCGCGAGATTGACGACAATCACCACGATGAGAGGCAGCGCGGCGAGCATGACCGGAGGCGGCGCATTGGTCGCCTCGCCATGGATGATCTCGGCCGGATCGAACACTTGCGCGGTGGTGGCGCGTTCACGCAACTTTTGGTCGGCGGCGAGACGGTCGGCCGGCGTGGGCGCCCCATCGCCAAAGCTTTCGCCGTTCCTCTTTGCGATAGCCTCTTGGCGATTGAGCCACCACAGGCCGAAGCCGAGCATGATCAGCGACGCCAGAATACCGAGGCCGGGCGCCGCAAAGGGCGTCGTGCCGAAGAACGGCATCGGGATCGCGTTCTGGATCGATGGCGTGCCGGGCAGCGCCGACATGGTGAAGGTCGAGGTGCCGAGCACGATCGCCGCTGGCATCAGACGTCGCGGGATGCCCGCCACACGAAACAGTCCCTGCGCCATCGGCGCCAGTACGAAGAAGGCGACGAACAAACTGACGCCGCCATAAGTGACGAGCGCGCCGGCGAGCACCACCGCCAGCAACGCCCGCTGCGGGCCGAACCGCCGCGTCATAAAGCTCGCGATCGCGTCGACCGAGCCGCTGTCCTCCATCAGCTTGCCGAACAGGGCGCCGAGCAAGAAGAGCGGAAAGAACTGCGCCAGAAAGCCTGCCGCGCTGACCATGAAGGTCTGGGTCCAATGGGCGAGCAGCGGCTCGCGAGAGAACAGCGCCGCAATCAAAGCGGCGAGCGGCGCAAGCAACAACACGCTCCAGCCCCGAAAGGCGAACCCGATCAGCAGGCCGAGCCCAATCAGGATGCCAAGAAGCCCTAACACGGTCACCACCTCAGCATTCGGCGAGCAGCACGTCGAGATCTGTCGTGGAGCGCTTTCCAATGTCCTCGGCGTGGGCGGTGAGGAATGCGTCGGCGCTCTTGCGCCCCTCTTCTTTCAGCAACGAAACGAACTCCCACTCGGCGTTTAGCTTCGAGGACGCGCCGAAATCCGCGAGCGCATCGCTCATAATCCGGTGCGTGCGCATTCCAGCCCAGCGCGCGCCCTCGCCGTGTCCGGGGTCCGCCACTTGGCGCAGCAACGCGATCATTCGCAATTCCTTCATCAGCGGCGAGTTGAAGGAAATCTCGTTGAGCCGGTTGAGGATCTCGTTTGCCGTGCGCGGCGGGTCCGGCCGTTCGCGCGGATTGATCTGCACCAGAATGGTGTCGTGAGCGTCACTTTCGCGCACCAGCGGCGTCAGGGTCGGATTGCCGGCATAGCCGCCATCCCAATAGGGCTCGCCGTCGATCTCGATCGCCTTGAACATGGTCGGCAGACAAGCCGAGGCAAGCAGGACGTCGGCAGTGATCTCCTTGTTGCGGAAGATGCGGCCGCGGCCGGTACGCACGTTGGTCGCGGTGACGAACAGCCTGATCGGCGCACGGGCAATTCGGTCGAAATGGATGCTTTCGGCGAGGATGGCGCGCAGCGGATTAAGGCCGAACGGATTGAGATCGTAAGGCGACAGCACGCGAGCCATCAGGTCCATGACGACGTAGGCGGGTAACGTGTCGAGCGTCCAGCGGCCCATCATCCGGTCGAGCGGCGAGCGCTGCAGCGGGCTGAACGCCGCAGCCTGCGATACGCGCCGCCAATAGCCCTCGAGCGCCGCCCGTGCGCCTTCGGCTCCCCCTTGCGTCCATCCGTCCGCCACCAAGGCTGCATTCATCGCGCCCGCCGATGTGCCGGAGATCCCATCGATCCGCAGCCAAGGCTCCTCGATCAGCCGATCGAGCACGCCCCACGTGAAGGCGCCGTGGGAGCCGCCGCCCTGCAAAGCGAGGTCCACCAGAACCGGTTCGCGCGCTGTTTCGTTCATCGTCATCTTCTCCGACCGGAGACCAACGACGCTTCATTCAAGACGAGGCCATCATGCTTCGTCTTGATCCTTCGTATGATCGACGCAGCCGCGCGAATACGCTGACGCCCGTCGCCGCGCCCAGGAGGTAAGTGACGGAGACCTACAACGCGAGCGCCACACGTACGTTTGAGCCGGGAAAAGCAAAGGTCGCGATCTCCAAGTTCTGCAGCACGAAGACGATCACCATGACGGCGAACAGAATGATGACGGCGAGGTGGAACCAGCGCAAGGATGCCGCCTTGTCGTCGACCAAGAGACCGCGTGGCGTGGACTCCGCCCTCTACACCTCAGGAACCGCGACGTAGGCCGAGGCCAAGTCCGACCCAGGCTGCGCCGGCGATGACGAGATCGACGCCAAGGAACAAGCCGAGGATATAGAGGCTCGAGACCGGCCAGTGCGCCAAAATTAGCAGGCCGAGCAGCAGCGTGATCACGCCGGAAAGCAGCACCCACATCCACGGCGTTTCCTGTTTCACGCTGAAGGCCAGGATGATCCGCATGACCCCCGAGGCCACCAGCGATGCGCCGAGAATGAGGGTGAGCACCGCGGCGGCGAGCAGCGGATTCTCGAAAGTGACGAATCCGGCGATGATATAGAGCCCACCGAGCAGGGCCCAGAACAGGAACTTGCCCCAGCTCTTGATTTGGAAGGCGCTAAATACCTCGGCGACGCCGGCGATGATCATCATCACGCCGACGACGAGGACGCTTACCACGGTAGCCATTGCCACGCTGCCAAGCGCGACAAATCCGGCGAGCAGATAGATGACCCCGAGTGCGATGATCCAGCCGCACTTAGCGCGAAGCGGCGCCGTATCCGAACCGGCTTGAAGATTTCTGAGGGCGTCTGAAGCATTGGTCATGACGGTCCTCCATTACGAAAACCTATCTGACGTTCGTCTGCAGAGACAGAAGATGAAGCATATCGAACAAGCGATAACGGCTGCAATCGCTATTTCTTGCAAGTCCTGTTCGTTAGCCGCGCCGATCACTATCTTCTTCCGGACCTTCCGGTGGGGCCTGTTCGGCGCCTTCATCGCCGCGCCCATGAACCCTCTGCGGAGCCTTTGGCTCGCCGCTCTGCGCGGCGGAGCCATAGCAGATGAAACCCGTAAAGTCTAACCAGCGGATCGAGGTTCGACGCCAGCGATCTCGATGTATTCGGGCGGAAGCAGAGAAAGTCGCCCGTCAAGGCCGGCGGAAAGCATGTGAATATGAAAATGCGTGGGCGCGTCGTCTGTCGCCCCCATGACCGGCGATGGGGCGGACACGATACTTAGCGCGCCGCAAGCGCCAATCCAGTCGATATGGCGGTGGCCGTGCATGATCACGATCCGAGACGCGAACGGCTTCAGCTTGCGTACGAACCAGCTGCCATTTACGAGCGCAGTGCCGATGCGCTCGGAAAATGTCACCACCGGCATCGGATATTCGAGCAAGTGGTGATGCAGAGCGACGACCCAAATCGCCTTTGGAAACGCGTTGATCGCCGCCGCGAGACGATTCGCTTGCGCGACGGAGACAAACCCCAGCGCGTTGGTGAAGGAAAAGTGGGTTTCGGCGTTGGAGTTGAGGATAGCGACGCCGAGACCGTCTTCCGGATCGGGCCGCAGGATCATCGGAAACTGATCGTCGAAGACGCGGCCAAGCCCGGCGGAGCGGCGCAGGCCGCCACTCCTAGCGAAGCCCGCGATCCGCAGGCGGTGCGGCGCCAGCGACTCATTGAGCCTCGACGCCTGTTGCTCGGCGCCGGCGACCACGTGTACGCGCTCCCCTTGCACTGCGGCGATGGCTGACAGCGTCCGCATCTGCCGCAGACGCTTGCCTGGACTGAATGGCAGGTCGAGCCGCGCTGGATTGGCGCGATCGACAATGTTCAAATCGTGATTGCCGGGCAGCACGATCATGCGCACGGCCAGAGCGGGATGCCTCGCCACGATGTCAAGGAATTCGGCCCATTCGGTCGCGCGGCCGGCATCGGTCATGTCGCCGCTGACGAGCACGAGATCGATTGGATGCCTGGTATGGATGGCCGCGAGGCGAGCCATGACGCGCTCGAGGCGTTCGTTACCGCGCGGGCCGCCGGTTCCGCTTTCGATACGAAAACCATATCGCTCACCGACTACGTGAAGGTCCGAAAGATGCACGACCCGCCAGGTGCGGCCACCGCGCGGCGCGGTGTCGAATGCAGATAGATCGATCGGCTGGTCCATGCTGGCGTCCGCCAAGCCCCAGACGAGCGCCGCGATCGCAAGATAACCCGACACCAGCACGACGGCGTTGGCAAGCGTTGGCACAACTAAGCGATGAAGCGCCAGGAGGTCGGTCACGGCGCCCATCCAGCGCGAACTCGGCCAGACGAGAATGACGATCAACGCCGCGCATCCGCACACAATGACGCCGGCGCCCGCGGAACTAGCCGCACGCAGCCACGCCAGCCCAGTGGGGGTGGAGTTCCGGTTGAACATCCGCTCCGCCAGATGGCGTAACGCTTCACGACAAAAGGCATAGCCCGGCTGGACTGCAAGCGCGTTGAGCGACCAGAAGTTGACCTCCGCGACACGCAACAGAGGTCGCCATCCGATCCATCCCAGCGCAACGACAACGACCAGAACCAGTGCGGCGCCGACTTCCGTCAGCGCCACAACGTGTCCCCACAACTTGGCAAGCCACACAGAAGCCACCAGGGGCGTGAGCCCGAGCACTACCGCCGGCAGCATCAGCGAGAACGTCCAGGCAAACAGCAGTTTTGGCACGCTGATTTCGACCAACAAACTCCCGGCTATCTTAAGCAACGACCTATGTTCGGGACTTGCGGCGTTATCCTCGAAATCGCCCTGACGCGGATCAAAAAGCGGAAATGCTTCGCCTTCGGCATTGTTTGAATTACATTCCATAGTGGAATTCGCCATGGCGGGAGCCCGCATCTCGCGATTGTTTCTCCCGCAGGCAACGTGTCGCTCGCCGGTCCGCTCGCGCAGCGCCGCCCATCGACGTGATGGATGCTCAACAACCCTCGGCTATCCACATCATCTCGGTCAGCAAGCGCAGCATCAACGTGGAGCGACGAAAGCCGGAAGGGCCAAGATTAATCGGCCGTGGAGCTACGCGCAGGTCGACCCACGTTTGGCCGGACCACCAAGGTCGCGACTGCACAAGCGGCGCGTTCGCAACAACGATTCAAACTGAACGCGCTCCTGCAAATGCCGGCGCTTAGACCCAGCGCCAGCCGCATACGCGGCCGCCTCTCTGCCACCAGCAAACCCAACGGCGCCGACGTTGAGCCTCCTCAATGAGGTCATTTTTCTTTAGCGGCGCGACGGGAAATGCTTCAGCTTCAATTGGCCCCACGACATCGACTATGGCCGTGACGCCGGCCGCAGTGGCGAGCGTGCCAAGCAAAGCGTTTTTGAGCATCGTGCGTCGGTCGATTGCAATCATTTGCGACTCCCACGTACGCTCGAAGCGCCCGCGCGCTGAGATTCGGATCGCAAGCCTCGCTCGCCTCAACGACGGCGCGTGTTCACAGTTTATGCCGCTGCGCGAACGGGCGCATCAAAATCTTTTTTGCGCGATTGGAGTACTCCAATCGCGCATCGACCGGCGTAGCGCGACTGTAATCCATGTGCAAACATGCCGACGCAATACTACGCGGCGCAACTGCAAGACGAGGCGAGATCGTGACGCGAGCGTTTCCGCGCCCGCCGGCAGGCGTCACTGAAAATGCCGTGTCTGGAACGGTGTGCGACGATGTAGTAGTCTCGGTTGCGGTCGAGCGGGAAACGCGAAGTCACTTGACGTTCGTATCTTATCTCGCGGCTACGAGCGTCAATCTTCCGAGGAGAGTGACGCATGTCCGAGGAGCGACCCCATTCGGAAGCCGCGGCGCGGCTTCATAACGAAGCGGCCACCGAATCTTCAGAACATGTTTCGATCGAGCGGCGCGCGCTGCTGGTTGGCGCGGTGGCGGTTGCGGCGGGAGCCATGTCCAACCCCGCCGCAGCGGCTTCCACTCCACCAGACCTTTCCGCAGCTCTCGCTAAGTTTCGCGCCTCGATACCGAGGCACTTCGACCGGGACTATGTGGAGAACGTCGTCATCCCGTTTTATCTGTCGAGTATCTATGCGGGCGAGCGGCCGACCCTTCCGATGATTGACCTGCCCCTTACCAAGCAGGATGCCCTTCCCGCCGATCTTTGGGGACTGATTTACGAAGACTGGAAGCCCGACCCCAAGGAGGGCGTGACGGTCTTTCTCGAAGGACTCGAAAATCGCGGCGAGAACAACCTGCGCAAGCGAATCTATTTCAGCGGCGTCACCCCCGACCTCTACGGCCCAAAATATCATGACAAGGTCGTCGCTTTCTTTGATCAGCTTCTCGATCCAAAGCACGCCGGAACGCCGTTCATGCGGCACTACCTCGACGACTACTGGGACGTCTATTGGGATTTGCATCTCGGGGTTAAGGGCGAAGCCATTCCGCCACAGGTCCGCACGATCGGCGAGAGCTTCAATACGGTGCTCGCCTATCGCGATCCGACACAAGAGATCGTCTACGAAAACTATATGACCGTCCGCGCCTTGCTTCCCTTCCTCAAGGAGTGGATCGACCAGCGGCTCGACGACATTTCGAGCGGGCGCATCGCCGATGCCGACAAGACGATGGCCTATTATTGGCTCAAGAACAGCGGCGACGGCAAATACTTCGCGAAAAAAGACGTCGTGTTCGAATGCTTCCACAATTTCGTGGCGCTCAGCCAGTGGGGCAATTCGATCTTCGGCATCATGTCGCGTCTCAACCAGGATGGCGGAGATCCCGCAGTTCGTGCGGCCTTTGAAAAGACCATGGCCGGAGATTTCGACAACCCCGCCGGGGCGCCTTACACGCCGCTCCACTCGCTGGTGATGGAGCTGTTCCGCACGATCTCCCCAAACGGGGGCAGCCTCTCGGCGATCGAGGACGCGAGAACCTCTTTCTACGGCGGCTCACCCTTCGCCAAGTTCGGAATACCTTACGAGCGGCACGCCTACATGAACACGCCGCACACCACGACGAGCTTCGACCCCCGTCTCTGGAACGACCCGCAACGGTTCGATCCGGACCGCTACAAGAGCGTGCCCACCAGCATGGACATCGGCGAGGCGAAGTGCAAACAGATGGGACTGCCGCGCTGCCCGTTCGACATCACGACACTGACAGTCAGCGACGGACGAAAGACGGGAATAACCAACAGCGGGTTCGGTACGGTATTCGCCATTGCGGAGGGCAAGCCGATGCCGGTGTGCGATTACGCCGGTTTCGCGCCGTTCGGCTTCGGTTACCGACCTCGCCCCGGCGAGCAACTGACGATCGACGTGTTCGCCGATTTCCTTCGCAAGGTCTCGCAGGACAAGATCGTCTTCCCCAATCTCAACCAGCCGAAACCCGCAAGGGCGCCGGTAGGGCCGACCGCTGTGGTCGATGACACGATCGGATTCTTCCGCGCGAGTTGAGAACTGGAATGGGGCGTGGAGGTGTTCCAGGGTGCTTCGTCATTGCGAAGAGCGAAGCGACGAAGCAATCCATGTATCCGCGGGCTTCACTTCGCAATGACAGCAGGGGTTCGAGGGCCTTCTCGTCGGGCCCGGCCCAGGGACGCGATCTCCCGCGCTGCCGGGAGGAGGAGAGCCGATGCGCTCGGTCTATTTGGTCGTGATCATTCTCTTCGTGGTCGCGACGGTGATCTTCGCCCTGCAGAACCTTGAAGCCGTCACCATGTCGTTCCTCGGCTTCAATGTTCGTGCGCCGCTCGCGTTACTGACGATCGTCGTCTACCTCCTCGGAGCCGCAACCGGCGGCAGTCTGCTGGCGTTGCTGCGCCGATCCTTTGAAGGGTCGAAACGGAGCACGAGGCGCATCTCCTGAAGTCCGTTTGAGATGATGGCGAGGAAGGCGCGCGATGATGTCGCGCGCCTCGGCCAGCATCGGGGCGCCGGCTTCGATCGCGGCGGCGGTCGTGGCCGCTGGTCATCAACCGTGCGATCTTGCGGGCGGTGGGCATGCGGCTTACCGCCCAGACTCTGCTGCTTTGCGATCCCGCTGGCGACCGGCGGATCGTCGTGTAATCCTTCCATGGGGTCGCAGCCAAGAGCGCGGGGTATCGTGCCTATTCAGTCAACAAGGCCAGCCGGGGACGCTTCTGCTCGGCGGCGCCGGGGCGTCTTGCGTCTCTTGCTGCTGTTGATGGCGTCTGCGGCGATTGCCGCCGCCGTCGTTTTGGCGGCGGGCCCGGTTCGCGATTACGGCTCTTTTCGCGCGTCGCTGCTCGCGGGCTCCCCGGGAGGCGCATACTATGCGTTGGCTTCCCGCCTGTCGGAAAGAGCCAGGCGCGACGGAGGTCGTCTTGAGGCTGTCGCCACAGCGGGCTCGATCGAAAATGTCGACCGCTTAATTGCCGATCGCGTGCATTGCGTCGAAGAGTTTGCGTTCATCCAGGACGGCGCTCCCGTGCCGACGGGCTCCGGTCTCGAGCTGCTCGGGCGACTGCCTGAGCGCGAGTCGCTGCTGCTCTTGGGGCGCAGGGGGCATCCCGCCTCCAGCCTCGCCGATTTGCGCGGCGCCGCGATCGGCATCGGTCCAGAGGGATCAGGCACAGCCTATCTCATGCGCCAATTGTTCGCGGATCCGGATCTGGCGCAGCTCAATGTTCGCCTGTCGTACCACGCGTTGGAAGACCAGGCGCGACTCGCGGCTCAAGGCGAACTCGATCTTGCCGCCTACGTCATGCGGGATGATGCAGAGCTCCTGCGCACCATCATTCGCAAGAACGACCTCGACATTGCCGATCTCGAGGATATGCAGGGACTGATCAGCCGCTACTCCTGGCTGAGCTTGGGGAAGGTGCCTGCAGGTCGCTACGACCTGGTTCGCGAAACCCCCTCGACAGACAAGATTGTGCCGCAGGTCAATACGCTGATCGTGGCCAGTCCATGCGCGAAGCGTACAGACCGCATTGAGCTTCTCACGTTGCTCAGCGCCGAGCTCGCCGGGTTTGTGCGCGGCAACCCGCCGAGCGCAACGAGCTCTGTAACCGCGCTCCCGCTGTCACAGGAAGCGAGGCAGTTTTTTCTCACCGGCGAGCCGGAGTTTGCGGACCGGTATTTTCCGTGGTTGGTCAACCTCATGTCGCCCGCGTACTGGGTCTATCTCGTAATGGCGGTGACGGCGGTCTTCAATGCGATGAGGGGATTTAGCCGCTTTCGTCTCTGGCGAATCGACGCAACGCGCGAGAAGCTTGAATCCGAGGTCAGAAAGCTAGCCGGCGATGTCGTCATCCACGCGGCTACGCAGGAAATCGCCGGAAGAGACGCCTTGTCCGACGAAAAAGGGCGGGCAGAGGCGCAAGACATTTTGGGCCGTCTGACGGGGCTGCGCGCGCGGTGTCAACGTCACGCCAATTCGTTCGCTACGCCCATGGGAGACGAAATGTTCTATCGGTACCAACAATCCATGATCGACCACACGACTGTCATTCTGAGAACGCTTCTCAAATCCCCGCCGCGAAGCGAATCGTGAGGCTTTGCGCGCTGGCGTCGCGCTCGTCGATCGACAGCCGGCTTCCTGCGCCCTTCAATGGCTCGCTACACGGCCTTGGTGAGCGCGCCGTCGATGAGAGGAGGTTGGCGCCGGAGATGCGGCTCGCCACCGGGCTTGCCAGAAACGCCACGCCGACAGCGACGTCTTCCGCGGCGCCCACGCGACCGGTCGTGTTCGCCGCTGTCGCCGTCGTGAAAAGCTCAAGCACGCCGCGCTCGATGTTCTGCCAGATGGCGCCCTCGAGGCCGGTGACCGCACCTGGTAGCGTCAGCGCGGTTTCCGGATTGGACCCTAGCGCCTTCTGCATTCTGGTGGACGCGCCGAGCAGCTCTTTTCGTCATGCCCTGCCTTGTGCCGGGCACCCCAAGGCGATTGCAAAGCAATCGTCCGCACGCGGAGCCGACAATTCCAACGTCATAGGAGTCTTTGTGACGGCGCCGCGTGGCTGGCCGGGACAAGCCCGGCCATGACGGTGTGCGTCAACCCATTTGCAAATGGCCCTAGCCGTTCGGCAACGACAGCGCCATGAGCGTCGGCGCAGGACCACGCTCGATGCGGATCGTTCGATGTTGCGCTCCGATCCTCGGGGCGGGCCGCCGAGGCTTCGGCCATACGGTAGCCCGCCGGATCAGCCCCCAGAAGCGCTTACCCGGCTTTCAAGTTCTCAGCCGAGGTCTTTCCGCGCTTTTGGTCGGCGACGAGTTCGTAGGACACCTTCTGTCCCTCGTTCAGGCCTCTCAGGCCTGCACGCTCGACCGCCGAAATGTGAACAAAGACATCCTGGCCACCGTCATCAGGTTGAATGAAGCCGAAGCCCTTTGTCGCGTTGAACCATTTCACTGTTCCCGTCGCCATCGCCGCATCCCCGCGTTTGTGAACAGCCACCATATCGCAACATTTGCGCTCGGACGAGCGGGGGGCACGACAAATAGCTCTGGTCCAGCGCCTATGTTCGCCGTCAAGACGTAAGGCGCGGTTGATCCCCCGCCGGGCGAAGTCCGTGGGCGCGAGAGGCTGTAGCTGCGCAGGGCCGAGAGTGGAGCAAGGGACGACTGTTGACCAGGCTTCGTGGGGTCCCGACCGGCGATGCGGCGGCGCGACTCCCGGCTATCGCAGGCGCAGCTCGTAGAGAAGCATCGACTCGATATAGAACGAGCGCTCAACGGCGAGGCGGGCGCGGAAACCAGCTTCATTGATTAACCGGCCAAATAAGTCGAGATCGGAATCCGATGACACCATTACGTACAGGCAGCCATCGGGCTTGAGCCGCTCGCGGGCTTGGTTAAACAAGCCCGCCACATTGCGATATTGCGGACCGGCGTGCCATCCGCGATCAGCGAGGTCGCGCGGCTCGCCTGCGTGTTTGGGCGGACTGGATAGAATTACGTCGAAAGCGGGCTGCGGCGGAACTTCAGCGAGAAGATCCATGCAGGCGGCTGTGACCCGGTCGCCAAAGCCGTTGGCCTGTGCGTTCTCCCGCGCGGAGAGCACCGCATTGGGATTGATGTCGAGAGCCAAAACGCTCGCTGCGCCGGCACGAGCCGCCGCGAGAGCGAGGATGCCGGAGCCTGTGCCGACATCCGCGACGCTTTTGCCTCTGAGATCCAACCCGTCGATGAACTCGGCGAAATACTCGCTGCTGAGGAAAAAGCGGGGATGGAACACCGTCGGTCGTACGCGAAGCCGAAAGCCTGCCGCCCGGGTGGTTCGGATGCGTTGGCGGTTGAGAATCAGATGATAGGAAAAGAAAAAAATGACGCGGCGCATAAGCCGGCGGAATGGCCCGTGTGGCGTTCCTGGCCGGTCGAGACCGGCTGCCGAGGGGCTGCCGGCCTCGACGATGACCTTCGAGCGCGAGCTTTGAGACATGTCGCAAGTATCCTGTAAGTGCGGATTCCGACAATTCCAATAGAAATGCCAGCGACCGATTCCGATCTGAAGCTGGCCGGGATTCCGATTTTAGCCGACCAAAATGCCTGGGGTGTTAGGCAGATACACTAAAATAGACCAATTGAATTGGTCTTTTACGCGTTGGCGACAAGTTTAAGCCTCAAGCTCGACCACGTCCAAAGCGGTCGAAGACATGATTGCGAAGCAGACGCATTCCCCGCAAGTACAGGTTTTTACGCATGCGAATCTTTGCCGGCTGCTGGTTGCTGACTGGGTCCGTATCGAAAAGGCCGCGCCAACGCACCGCCGCCCAAACGACGGGCGATGCGCGCCTCAGCGCGAGGTCCGCTTCGCAGACTAGAAAAGTCTTGAGTATTTCGGGCGGAGGAGCGAAGACCTCCGGCATCGCGTCAGATAACGTATGATCTTCCAAAATGTTCCAGCGCGTGACACCGCCCATAATAGGAGAGCGAAGGCCATATACGACCCTAGATATCCGGGCCTCCCGGATCGCGTAGCAGCAAAAGGCGCATGGCTCTACGTTTGAATAAAGCGTGCAATCGTCAAGGCTCGTGGCCACGCATTTGTTCTGAGCCTCCGACAGCGCCACGACCTCCGCATGCCGCGTAACATCTCGGTCCTTTGCGGTTCGATTGATGGCCTCAACCACGATACGACCGTCTTTTGCGATGATCGCCCCGAACGGGTATCCGCCTTGCCGCGCCGATTCAATGGCGAGGTCGAAGCATCGCCGCATCATCCGCTCGTCGGTGGTGCGGTCTGTCATGTGTCACTCCGATTTAGAGGATGGAGCGGGAACAGCATACCCTTAGCGTCGACGACGAAGAGCGCGCCGTCTTTGGGCGCCTTACACAGTGGCTATCACTATCAACAGTATCGCCGAGTACGATTTGTTTCAACTGTCGCCGATGATGCTACATCGCTCCTGGTGGACTCTCCCCACCGACCGAAACGATGCCGAATTCGAGGTAACCTGTTCGGGCACAGTGTTATATTACAACACCGAGGCAGGCGAGACGGCTCGGGATCACGTCAGACGAATCGGGATCCCGCTCAGCGCGAGCGATAGCTTGAAACGCTCGTCACGACCCTGCTCCTCAACCTGTTGGGGCTCGGTATCGGAGTGTCCATCGGACATCAGCTCGAACCCACCGCACGCTTCGCGCGGCAGCGATGGGAGCTGTCGCCGCCGCTGCGCGTTACATGGTCGCTTCGCGTTCTCGGTTCGATAATGTGACATCACCCTTGGTAGCTGATGTCGATCCCACGCTCGGCCAGGGGATCCTCGACGTTGTGCAGCGACAGCGGATATCTCACGTACATCATGACGCCCAGACGGACGACCTCCGGCTTGACAGCGGGTAGCGCCGCCTCGATAGTTGGCGCTGTCGGTAAACGTTTACCTGTGTCGCGCCGCCGCGGCTTGCGAGAGCCTGTTTAATGCCGAGACCAGTCGCCGAACGCGCCAAGCCGCCGACCCTGAGAGAGGTCGCGCAACGAGCCGGTACGTCCATCGCGACAGTCTCTTATGTCATCAGCAACAAGGACCGCTACGTGCGTCCGGAGCTGCGGGAGAATGTCCTGCTCGCCATCCGTGAGCTCGGCTTTGTGAAAAACGCGGCGGCGAGCAGCCTGAAAGGCGCCCGTCGCGGGCTCATCGCGGTGCTCGTTCCGCAGTTCGGCAACAACTTCTTCGGCCGCATTTGCGTCGAAGTCGAAGCGATCGTGCAGCGGGCCGGCTACGTCGTCGCGATCTGCAACAGCGACGAGGATCCTGAGAAAGAGTTTAGCATCCTGGAGCGGTTGGTGGCCCAGCGCATCGACGGCTGCATCCTGAGCCCTGCCCTGTCGCGGCGCGACAACGTCGCTCTGCTGGAGCAGCATCGCGTGCCCTACGTGATCCTGGAGCGCAATCTCGGCGACGCGATTCCCGCCGAGGATTTCGTCGGCCACGACAACTTCCAGTCCGGTCATCTCGCCGCGCGAACGCTCCTCGATGCCGGGCATCGCCGGATCGCGTTCGCCGGGTGGGACTCCCCGATCCCCAACATCAACGACCGCGCGATGGGCTACCGGAGCGCCCTCGAACAGCATGGCGTCGATGTTCGCCGCGAATGGATTCTGCTCGAGGAATTGGCGCAGCAAGCCGGCCGCCGCATGGCCGACCGGGTGGCGCAACTCGGCGTGACGGGCCTAGTCATCGGTCAGGGCCATGACCTCGCCAAGGGCGTCCTGGTCGGGCTGCGTGGGCACGGGCTGCGCTGGCCGGACGACATTTCGATCGTGCTGATCGGAACGCCGGAATGGCATGACCTGCTCCATCCCACTCTGACGTGCGTCGAGCGACCGGAAGCGGAGATGGGGCGTCAGGCCGCGCTTCTGCTGCTGCAGAAGGTCGAGGCGCCCGAATATCGGCAGCCGAAGATCATGCTTCCGACGCGCGTGCTCCACGGCGCCTCCGTTCTCGGCATTTCGAATTACCCCGAAGCGCGACTGACAAAAAACTGAGGGAAAGACTGAGGCGATGAAGCAGATTTCCGTGGGCATAGTCGGCAGCGGCTTTATCGCCGAACTGCATATGCACGCCTATCGCCGCGTGTTTGGTCTCGACGTCCGCGTTTGCGCGGTCGTGTCGCGCGGCGACCACGTGGTCGATTTCGCCAAGCGCTTCGGCATTCCCACGACGTATCGAGACTATCGTGAGTTGCTCGCAGACAAAGACATCGACGTCATCGACATCTGCACCCCGCCGGCATTGCACGCCGAGATGATCGTCGCTTGCATGCGCGCGGGCAAGCACGTGATCTGCGAAAAGCCGTTCACCGGCTATTTCGGCCGTTCAGCCGACCCCGCGCCGATCGGCCGGCGCGTCGCGAAATCGGTCATGTACGAGCGCGTCCTTGAAGAGATGGAGGCGACGCGCGAGGCGATCCGCGCCAGCGGCCAGCTTTTCATGTACGCCGAAGACTGGGTCTACGCGCCCGCCGTCGCCAAGACAGCGGAAATCCTCAGGGCGACCAAGGACAAGATCCTGTTCATGAAGGCCGAGGAGAGCCACAGCGGCTCCCATGCGGCCCATGCCGCGCAATGGGCGATGACCGGCGGGGGCGCGCTGATCCGCCAGGGCTGCCATCCCCTCTCGGCGGCGCTCTATCTCAAGCAGGTGGAAGCCAGCGCGCGGGGCGAGACGATCGCCGTCTCCGAAGTGACCTGCGACGTCGGAACCCTGACCGCCGGGTTGAAGCCGGAAGAGCGCCGCTTCATCCAGGCCAGCCCCGTCGACGTCGAGGATTGGGGGATGCTGTCGCTCACCTTCTCCGACGCGACCAAGGCCACGATCTTCGCCGGCGACATGATCATGGGCGGCGTCCGCAACCTTGTCGAGACCTATACGACCGGCGGTTCCCTTTTCGCCAATATCGCGCCGAACACCCACATGGTCTCCTACCTCACGGACGAAGCCAAGCTCGACGGCGTCTACATCACTGAGAAGGTCGATCGGAAAACGGGTTGGCAGTTCGTCTGCCTCGAGGAGGAATGGACCCGGGGCTATATCCAGGAGATCCAGGACTTCATGGAATGCGTCGCCTTCGGGCGCCAGCCGCTCTCCGGGCTGGACCTCGCCTACGAGGCCATTCGCATTCATTACGCCGCCTACTGGGCCGCCGAAGAAGGGCGCCGGATATCGCTCTGATCGGCGCCTCGGCGCCGGCGGATAGGACGTCAAAAGAATCATCAGGGAGGAACGCATGACCGAGCAGAAGGGGCGGGTTGATTTCTACGCCCGTCGCGCCTTTGTCTCCGGGACCGGCGCGATGCTCGGCGCCGCCTTGCTCGGCGTTGGCGCGGGGCGAGCGCAGAGCGCGGATTGGAAGCCCACGCGACCGATCAACCTCATCGTGCCATGGGCCGCCGGGGGCGCCACCGATCAAGTGCTGCGTCTCGCCGCTTCCGAACTCGAGAAGACGCTCTCGCAGACGATCGTGATCATCAATCAGCCCGGCGCATCGGGCGCGATCGGGACACGGAGCGCGATGGACGCGACGCGCGACGGCTATACCTGGACGGGCGGCGCGACGCAGGATCTCGGCGCCTATCAGACGCTGGGGTCGCTCGATACGCGCCTGAGCGACTGGAATCTCTACCTGCTGGTCGCCAATATTCCTGTGCTCTGCGTCAGCGCCAATTCCCCCTACAAGAGCGTCAAAGCCCTCATCGACGCCATGGCGGCGAAGCCGAACGCGATTTCCGTCGGGACCGCGGGCCTGACGTCTTCCGGCCATTCGGCGATCGAGCTTCTCGCGAAGGCGGCGAAGGTCACCTATCGCCACGTCTCTTACGACGGCGGCAATCCGGCTGTGATCGCCGCCGTCTCCGGCGAAGTCGACGCCACCACCCAGCTCGCCGGCGAAGAGGCCGACATGATCCGAGGCGGGATGCTGCGACCGCTCGCGACGATCAGCGATAAGCCGCTGACGCTCGACGGCTTCGGCGCGATCCCGCCGCTCTCGAAGACGCTGCCGGGCTTCGCCGCGCCGGACAGCTACTACGGCATCTTCATTCCCAAGGGCGTGCCGGCCGAGGTGATCGACACGATGAACCGGATCTGGGCTTCGACCATTGTCAATGACGCGGCCCTGAAAAGTTTCGCCGCGGGCAAGGGCGCGCTGTTTGCGCCGAGCACAGGCGAGGCGGCGCAGAAGGCGGCCTTCCCGGCCGTCCAGGCCAATGCGTGGCTGCTCTTCAACAGCGGCAAAGCGAAGGTTTCGCCGGCCTCGGTCGGCATTCCCGCGCCTTGAACCCTCGCGCGCATAGCGGAGCGTCAAAATGTCAACGCGCGAAGCCGAGGACTCTCGACATGAGGACTCTCAAGACTTGGCGACGCCGCGCAGCGAGCTCATCGGCGGCGCGGGGTGGGTCGCGTTCGGCGCCGCCGTCCTGATCGCCTCCCTGCGGATGGACCGCCTGGAAAACCAGGACATCAATCCTTACACGATCCCCGGCCTCCTGCCGGGTCTGCTCGGCGTCGCCATCATGCTGGCCGGCGCGCTGCTCGTCCTGCGCGCCTGGCGGCGAAACGGCTGGACGAAACGCGCCCCTGCCTCGGCGCCCCGCGTCGGGGGCGGACGCCAGACGGCCCTCGCGATCGCGCTCTGCCTCATCTTCGGCGGTGGGCTGGTCGGACACGGCCTGCACTTCTGGGCGGCGGCGAGCCTGTTCGTCGCCATCTCTATCCTTGCGCTGCAAGCAGCGTCGCGACGCGCAGCCGGATTGCGCCTCGATGCGCGCTCGCTCGTCACGGCGATCGGCGTAGGCGTCGCCGCCGGCGTCGGCATCACCTTCGTCTTCCAAGATATTTTCCTCGTGCATCTCCCGTAAGTGGCGGAGCATCCCATGCTGGCCGGCCTCGGCGATCTCCTCCACGCCTATATGGGTTTCTCAATCCGACCTCGTTCGTCTACGGGCTCGGCGGCGCGCTCATCGGCATCATCGTCGGCTGCCTGCCTCGGCTTTCGGCGACGCTCTGCATCGCGCTTTTGACCACGCTCACCACCAAGCTGCCCGCCAACAACGCTATCCTAATCCTCGTCTGCTCCTATGTCGGCACGCTCTATGGCGGCTCGCGCACGGCGATCCTGCTCAACATTCCCGGCACCGCCGCCAATGCCGCGTCCTGCGCGGACGGCCACGCGCTGGCGCTGCGCGGGGAAGCCGGGCGGGCGATCGGCATCGCCACCTCGGGCGCCTTCATGGGCACGCTGTTCGGGGTGATGTGCCTTGCCGCCTTTACCCCGGCGCTGGCCAAGGTCGCCTTGTCCTTCGGCTCCTACGAATTCTTCTGGCTCGCCCTGTTCGGCGTAACCCTCTCGGGCTGCTGTCTCGTCGGCGACGACCCACTGAAGGGCTGGCTGATGGGGCTGCTCGGCCTGTTCGCCGCGCAGATCGGCCAGGACGGGCTCTACGCCTATGACCGCTTCACCTTCGGGTGGGACAGCTCTCGGGCGGCATCGCGCTGATCCCCGCCCTCATCGGCGCTTTCGGCTTCTCCGAGATCTTGACCGCGCTCGCCAACCCGCACGAGCCGAAGATGATTGCGATGAAGGACTCGCTGTTGCCACGCTTCCGCGAGGTCGCGCAATATTGGCCGACCGTATTGCGCTCCGGCGCGATCGGCGTCCTGACCGGCCTGATGCCCGGCGTCGGAGAGGACGCCGGCGCCTGGATGTCCTATGCCGCCGCCAAGGCGTCGAGCCGCGAACCCGAGCGCTTCGGCAAGGGTTCGATCGACGGGCTGATGGCGGCGGAGACCGGCGACATGGCCTCGATCCCCGGCCACATCATCCCCTGTCTCGCGCTGGGCATCCCCGGCTCCGCCCCTTCGGCCGTGCTGATGGCCGCCATGATCATCCACGGCATCGAGCCGGGGCCGATGATGATGATCCAGCATCCGCAATTCGTGTTCGATGTCGTCGCGATGACAACGCTTGCGATGATCAGCATCCTGATCTTCGGGCTCTTCCTGGTGCGGCCGCTTCTCATCGTGATGCGCGTCAGGCGCACCATCCTGATGCCGATCATCTTCACATTATGCACGGTCGGCGCCTACGCCAGCGCCTCGCGGCTGTTCGACGTCTACACGATGCTGTTCATCGGCGTCGGCGCCTTCTTCCTCAGGCGTTTCGGCTATCATCTCGCGCCCTTTGTGCTCGGGCTCGTGCTGGGCGGCCTGCTGGACAAGAGCCTGCGGCGAGGGTTCGTGCTGTCTGACGGCAGTCTGCTGCCCTTTTTCAGCCGACCCCTCTCGATCGCGCTGGCCAGCATCACCATCCTGACGATGCTGTCCTACGTCCCGGCCTTCAAGGCGATCCTGACGGCCGCGACCAGCGGCGTCGGCCGTAGGCTCGGCGCCCGCGCGCGCTGAAGCGCATGAATGTTCGGCCACGTCCCGTACCGCTCATGGCGGCTTCAGACCAGAATGCGATCGAGCGGAGCCGTTGCGCAGCGGAGCCGGCGGCGGCGACGAAACGTCGGCTCGACCGGTGTGTCGACGCGGCGATCGGTGTCGGCTACGATAAGCGCGCGAAGGTTGGGCAAAAGACGGAAGCGCCCTCTGACGCCAACCACGTTTGGCGCGTCAGCGAGGCGGCTACGATCACGAAAGGAACACACGCATGGAATATCGGCGCCTTGGCGCATCGGGGCTTCGCGTGCCCGCGCTCAGCTTTGGCACCGCCACCTTCGGCGGCAGCGGCGACTTCTTCAAGGCCTGGGGCTCGACCGACGCCTCCGGCGCGTCCCGGCTGATCGACATCTGCCTCGATCACGGCGTCTCGATGTTCGACAGCGCCGACGTCTATTCGTCAGGCCTCGCCGAGCAGATCCTGGGAGAGGCGATCAAGGGCAAGCGCGACCGGCTGCTGATCTCCACCAAAGCCACCTTTCCCACCGGCGACGGCCCCAACGACTTCGGGTCTTCGCGCCAGCATTTGATCGAGGCCGTGGAAAAATCGCTGAAGCGCCTGGGGACCGACCGCATCGATCTGCTGCAGTTGCACGGCCAGGATTACAACACGCCGGTCGAAGAGACACTGTCCACGCTCGACCAGCTCGTTCGCGACGGCAAGCTGCGCTACATCGGCGGCTCGAACTTCTCCGGCTGGCATCTGATGAAATCGCTGGCCGTCTCGGATCGCTACGGGTACGCGCGCCATGTGGCGCATCAGGTCTATTATTCGCTGCTGAACCGCGATTACGAATGGGAGCTGATGCCGCTGGCGGTGGATCAGGGCGTCGGCGCCGTGGTCTGGAGCCCGCTCGGCTGGGGCAAGCTCACCGGGAAAATCCGCCGCGGCCAGCCCGCCGCCCCCGGCACCCGCGCCCACGACATCGCCGGCACCGGACCGCTCTATGAGGAGGAGCGCCTGTTCCGCATCGTCGACGCCCTGGACCTCGTCAGCGCCGAAACCGGCAAGACCATCCCGCAGGTGGCGCTGAACTGGCTGCTGCAACGCCCAAGCGTCGCCAACGTGATCATTGGCGCCCGCAACGAGGAGCAACTCGTGGCCAACATCGGCGCCGTAGGCTGGGCGCTGACGCCAGCACAGATCAAGGCGCTTGACGCGGCGAGCGATATCCCGGCGGCCTATCCGGTCTGGCACCAGCGTGGGTTTGCGCAGCTGTATGAGGAGAATCCGCTGCCGGGTAAGTGAGGGATGTAAATCCCTGTCATCATCGCGCCGGCGGACTGAAGTGCACCCATCAGGTGATGCACGCTTAAATGGCTGAAAGGGCTCCCTGGTTTGGGGATTGCATTTCGGATTTTCTGACGAGGTCGGCAGGAGACTTGTAGCCGGGCGCCGAGTGGAGGCGCCCGGGCGACACGCGGTCTTGCTTGCCCCGATCAGGCCTTCGGAAGCTCGAATGCGATGAATTGCGAGCCGTCCGCCGTCCGGATCTTCATCAGCACGGCCTTCCTGCCGTCCTGCTTGGCCGCCGCGATGTCGGCCTTGACGTCGCTCGGCCGGGTCACCGGCTTGCCGGAGACCTCGAGAATGACGTCTCCAGCCGAGACGCCCTTGCTCGCGGCGGCTCCGTTCGGATCCACTTTGACGACCGCCACGCCCGCGTCGCCGGCGCCGACCTGCTTGGCCGGGGCCAACTCAACGCCGAGCAGGAGCGCGCCGGCGTTCTGGTCGTTGTCCGCCTTGGCGGTCTGCTCGCTCTTCTGTCCGGCCAGCGTCACGCTGGCGGTCTTCTCCTCGCCATCGCGCAGGTACAGGAGGTCCGCTTTGTCGCCGGGCTTCAGCCCCGCGACGCGCCGCGTCAGATCGGCGGCGTCCTTAACCGGTTCGCCGTTCAGCTTGGTGATGACGTCGCCGGACTTCAGGCCAGCGTCCGCCGCCGGCGTTCCCGGCTCGGTCTGGTCGACCAGCGCGCCGCCCGCGACCTTGAGGCCAAGCCCGTCGGCGATATCCTGGGTGACGGGTTGAATCATGACGCCGAGATAGCCGCGCTGCACCACGCCGCCGTGTTCAAGCGCGTCGACCACGGTCCTGACCGTGCTCGCCGGGATCGCAAAGCCGAGGCCGATGCTACCGCCCGACGGCGAGTAGATCGCCGTGTTCACGCCGACGACCTGGCCGTCCAGGTTGAAGGTCGGACCGCCGGAATTGCCCTTGTTGATCGGCGCGTCGATCTGCAGGAAGCTGTCGTAGGGGCCATCCCCGATGTCGCGGCCCTCGGCCGAGATGATGCCGGCGGTCACTGTGCCGCCGAGGCCATAGGGGTTGCCGATCGCGACGACCCAGTCGCCGACTCGCGGCTTCTGCGTGGCGAGCGAGACGAAGGGATAATCGCCTTTCGCGGTCACCTTCAGCAACGCCAGATCGGTTTTCGGGTCCGTGCCGATCACTTTGGCGTCGAGGGTCTTGCCGTCGTTCGTGGTGACGGTGACGGTCTTGGCGTGGTCGACGACATGGTTGTTGGTCACCACATAACCGTCAGCGGAAATGAAAAACCCAGAGCCGAGGGCGATCGCGTGCTGGGGCGGCATCTGATTGTGGCCCATGCCGTTCTGCTCGCCGAACTGTCGGAAGAACTGCTGGATCTGCGGCGGCAGGTTTTCGAGCTGACCCGAGGTATCGCTGGAGTCGGTCGCAGCGTCGTCCATCTTCACTCTGACGGATACGACCGCCGGCTTCACCCGGTCGACGACCTTGGCGAAGGACGGCAACGACTGAGATTGCAGTCCGGAGGTGTCGATGGCGGCGGCGCGCGCGGGCGCCGATTCGGACATGACCATTCCGCCGACCGCCCCGGACGCGACCACCGCCAACACGGCGGCGGAGGCCAACATCTGACGACGGCGAAGGTTGGGGTTGTTCAAGTTGAATATAGACATGATGATTCTCCGCAACAGCAAAGATCGCTCCCCCGCGTTCCACCGCCTATCCATGCGCTTCGGCGCCTATTTGAGAGATGACCGCGGCGTTAAAATTCCTTAATCGCCGCCGTAGCTGAAACGGATGCGAGAGCGCACGCGCGTTTCGCCACATCCGCTATTTAAGCGTGTCTCCCCTGATGGGTGCACTTCAGGAGCCACTCCACGCGAACGGGATTATTTTCGGGGAAGAGTAGCGCCTCTTTGACCATTGACTGGACGGCGCCGTCACCGACCCGGCGCCGAGAGTTCCTCCTGGGCGAGGGTTCGCAAACTGCATCGATTCGGCCGATGCGAGAGAAGGCCCGCGTCGGGGTCGTCGAAGGTTTGCGCGACGCCCACCGCTGGCTCGACGAGCTGATGGCGGATCCGCGTCAGAGCATCGAAACCATTGCCGCCCGCGAGGGCAAGACCGAGCGCTCGATCCGCATGACGCTGTCGCTGGCCTTCCTCGCGCCAGCCATCGTCAAAGCCGCAATCGAGGGGCGCCTGCCGCGCGGCTTCGGCGTCAACTCGGCTCGCCGATCCACCGATGGCATGGTCGGGCCAATGGACGGCGCTCGGGCTGGCGGCTCCGGCGGCGCCCTGAACGGCTCCTCTGCGTTCTGAAGCCGACGATCCCATTCCAACCAACCCGTTCGATGAGCGCACCGGTTCTGAGCCGCAGGTCGCGGCGCTTGCGACCTGGTTCTTCGGGGTCTTGCGCCGCCGTCGATTGCCGCCATCCGCGCCTTTCGGGAAACGGAATTTTGCGGCCGGAGACTTCCGGCTATTCCGGCGCGTTCGGAGACCGGCGTCTCACGGCGGATAGCCGTCCGCGATCCATTTGGCGAAGAGGTCGATCCGGGGTCGCGGCCACGGCCCTTCGCCCCGGGGCGGCGGGGGAGGCATGACGGCGCCCCCGATCCCGCGAATGCGATCGTAGATCGCCGCCGAATGCTTCTTGACGTCATCGTAACTCGCCAGATTGAACGCCTTACTCATGGCGTGAATGTCGCGGTCCGTGAAGAACGGGAGGATGTCGGTCCTGAAGCTCGTCGTCATGGCGGCCCTCTTGATGCGCGGCTCGATGCGATGTGATTATAGTGCGTCGGGAAGATTTCCGGCGGCAAGATTATTGGAGAACACTTTTGCCGGATTGGGAAGGTGACTTTCGAATCCGTCCAATGACCCGCCCACTGCGCTAAGGCGCGATCCGCCGCAGATCAGAGCGCGGCAATGTTCGTGCCGATTGAATGTATCCAGCGCGGCTGACTTGCCACCCGCTCGCACAAACATAAGTTCGCCACGTTTCGAGCACAATTGGGACGCCGCGCAACAGAAATCTCCATATTCCGCAGTCATGCGGGGCGACGCCAGCGTCGGAGTCGTGTCGTGTGAATGGCGCAGCGTATTCGATTTGTCGAGCAAGCGTTCTCTTAGTTCGGAGAGAGAGCGATGTCCGAACGTGTCAGGAGAGCTAGGGCGTCGCTGCCGTTTTCAGCTTGGACAAAGCGCGGACTTTCACGCGAATGCCGGCAGGTTTTGCTGCCGCTTTGATCATTTCGCCATTGGCGGGGTTACGAACTAAAGTTCCCGCTCTGCGCGCTGGGACCTTTCGGAGAGAGACTTTCAGGAGGCCCGGCAGTGTAAACTCGCCGACGCCGCGGGGATGCACTGAACCCAGAAACAAATTCTCCAAAGTGGCGTAGACGGCTGCCGCGGTCTTGCGAGGAAGCTCGTTCTGCTCGGCAATATGGGCAATCAGCGCCGATTTGGTCAAAGTCTCCTTCACTGGACGAATTGAAGCGGCCACACGTTTGCTTGCCTTCTTAGCAGCCACCGGCTTGGTGGTTTTCGTTGTTGCCTTGGCCATAAAGGTCTCCGTGCTATGCGAGTCGACGCCCGTGCAACTCGTGGCCGAGCGCTAACGAGTTTGGTATCGATTGACAATCCCGGAGCCACTGCAAGCTCGCTTCCTCTTCTTCCGCGGGAGCGCCGATGCAACGTTCCAGCGCCTCAAGCAAGGGCCGCCGGCGGACGGCTGTCGCTTTGCGGCTCGAGGCCGGCGATCATGGCCGGAGCGCCGACGCCCTTGGGTTGCGCGGGGTGCGGCCAGCGAAATTGCGCAAGACGGAAACCGTCGCGCTCACCACAAGGCGAGGCGCCCATAGCAACGGCGGTCGCGGCGATTATTTGGCCGCGCCTCGTCGTGGCGGAAGCGACTTCGGACCGATTTGTCCTTTCGAGCGTCCCAGCCTCAATTCCTCATGAGGCTTCGGAGCGGGACGAACCATGCCTGCGATCATCCTCGTCGCTTCGCTGGGGATTGCCTGTTGCGGGCGCGGCTCTTTGCCGATGCGGATCTGCGGCTTCTTGGGTTGCTTCAATCTCATCGCGTTTCCTTAGCGGACATCGTCCCGCAAAGCGAGCCACTCTCCGGTAATTGCGACGCAGAACCGAGCTGAATTTTTGTAGCCTCTTCATGCTCCGAAAACGCTGCATCCCCCGCTCTCGCCGTCGAAACGGATTATGTGAATTCTCCGCACACTTGGCGGCGCGACCTCAATTCCGTTTACGCACAGCAATATTCGCGCGGCGCCACCTCGCAGGAATGGCGGGATAGTCCGTTCTATGCGGTCATCACTCGCGCTCGCGCCGGCGAAAAAACACCCTGGCTCCGCCGCCATCTCGAATTGGGCCCGGAACAACGCGATTTCCCAGCGCTTCGCGATTTCTACGCTGCCGGCGCGACCGACTATCTTTGCGTGGGTTACATTTTCGGGGAAGGCGGCGATCCCGCGCACGGCACTGGCGTGGTCTATTCCTTCACGACGGATAGGTCTGGTGGATTTGGCGACGAAGAATTGCAATTGCTGCGCTCGACGCTGCCCGGGCTTTCCCTAGCGATAAAGGCGCATGCCGGGTACGACATCGCGTCGGGGCTTTTGCAAACCTATCTCGGCCAAGACGCCGGCCGCCGCGTCCACTCCGGCGAAGTCGAACGCGGCTCGGTTACTCGCGACGCTCGCTTTCGACGAGGGGGATCAAGCGCGGACTTGCCGGCTTGCTCTCGACGCGGCGGTCGAGGCGAAGGACGCGCTGGAGGAGCGCAACAAAGCTCGCGTTGTCTTAGGGCTCCCCACGGTCAGCGTCGACATTGCAATCTGCGCCAGGACGTCAGTCAGCCGTAAGCATCCGGCGTAGGCCGTAGTGCGCCTATGTTGCGTGACGGCGGCAAGTCCAAGAACGCGATTGTGACCTGAAATTGCACGCAATAATCGGAGAACCTCCGCCCAAGAAATGAGGGGGCGTCGTTGTTTTCTACACTCCACAACTTGGGCGTGGAACTGCCGGTTGTGACCGCAAAAAAAAGTAGAATATTTTAGTCCACTTTCTGTCACAATGCGTGTTCCAATTTTGAATTGGAATGCCTGTTATGCGAACAGGGCGCGGCGTAGAGTCGAGAAACGCGTACGGGCCGTACTCTCGGCCGAGCAGCGTCTATCGTGTGCTTTGCCGATTTGAACTATTGATCGCCGCGATCGCTTTGTTCCAAAGCGCGACCCACTTATACGCTGACCAAAATGTTGGCGGGGCGGAGCTTGTCGTCAATCGGGTCAGGGGCAACCTCGCGTCCGGAGGCGTTGTTCGTGTCGCCCAAGGCGACGGCGTTTTTCGAGATGAAGCTGTTCGAACGGAAGTCGACAGCACTGCAAAAATCACGCTCCTCGACAGCACGAGTTTGTCGCTTGGACCGTCATCTTCGATCAAGATCGATCGTTTTGTGTACAGTGGCGCCGGCCAGAGTGGAGCAATTGCTTTCAACTTCGTTAAGGGCGCGCTGCGCTTTGCGACCGGCAACGCCGACAAGGCCGCATACATAATTACGACCCCCACTGCAACGCTAGGGGTACGCGGCACCGTTTTGAAGATCAATTCGACGGCTGCCAAGACGACAGTCGTTCTCGAGGAAGGAGCTGCAGTCGTCTGCACCCGGAGGGCCGCAGTTAGACAGTGCGCGGAACTAACCCGCCTGAACTCGGAAGCAGTTGTGACCGTAGCTCAGGTCGCGGTGTCAGACAGTTCAACAGGCCCAGCTCCGGCCACCAGCGTTGGCGGCCTTGGGGGACGCGGCTCGGCTGCTGCAAGTTCACCGAGCAACGGCACCGGCACGGCGAGTCGCGGCAGCGGCACGGCGAGTCGCGGTGGCACGGCCGCTGGCGGCGGTGGCACGGCCAGTGCCGGCGGTGGCGCGGCCAGTGCCGGCGGTGGCGCGGCCAGTGGCGGCGCCGGCGCTGCCAGTGGCGGCGCCGGCGCGGCAACGGGCTCCAACGACGGCCATGGAAACGATGGAGATGGCGGCGAAGGAAACGGAAGCAGTGGCCACGGTCACGGTCACGCCCATGGAAACGATGGACATGGCGGCGACGGAAACGGAAACAGCGGCCATGGTCACGGTCACGGCCATGGAGACGGTGGAGATGGCGGCGGCGGAAACGGAAACAGTGGCCACGGCCACGGCCATGGAAACGGTGGAGATGGCGGCGGCGGAAACGGAAACAGTGGCCACGGCCACGGCCATTGACTGGCGTAGTCGGCAAAGAAGAATGTGATCATTGAAATATTAGCACAATCGGCGGAGGGAGCGCGCAAGCTGCCGAAGGTCGACAGGATACGTTGCGCGACAGCACCGTGTGAAATTGACCCTGGGTGCAGCCGTGATCCGAAGACTGAAAAAGCTCGGAGTTTATCTCTTCGTGGTCGCGTTCGCTTACGCCGATATAATGTTAATGGTTCTAACTTTCAGACCAGTGCACTCAATTTTTCAGAACGTTTTATTTGACCAGTATGAGCGTTGGCATCCCCGAACTCGAAATCAAGACGTGGTCCGTACTGTCGAAATTGACGACGAATCGATCCGGCGATTTGGTCAATGGCCGTGGCCTCGCCGCACCATAGCAAGGCTGGTCGAAGCCTTGGGAAACGCAAACGCGGCCGCCATCTGTTTCGACGTCCTGTTTTCCGAGCCCGATCGAGCAGGTGTAAACGATCCAGGTCCCGACAATCCGCACACTCCGAATGTCGATATCGACAAAGATGACCGCGGTGCGGAGAGCAAAGGGGACGAGGCGTTTGCAAAATCGATCGTCGACCGACCGGTCGTTCTCGGCGGACTGGTCACAAACCGCGGTGGGGCGAAAACGATTCCGGCCAAGGCTGGATTCGTTGTTGTCGGCGACGATCCGGTCGCCGCCATTCCTCACTCGCAAGGCATGGTCATGCCAGTCAACAGTCTGGCGGAGAATGCAAGCGGTATAGGATTTGTCAATTGGCAACCCGACGCAGATCGGGTCGTTCGCCACGTGCCGTTACTGAGCGCGCTCGATAGCCGTTTGATCCCGAACTTGGCAATCGAGGCCTTGCGTGTTGCACAAGGGGCTTCCACTTATATTGTCAAGTCAGCGAGCGCCAACAGGGATTTCTCTTTTGCTCCAAGCTTTGGCGTCATTGCAATTAAAGTCGGCGATGTGGTTATTCCAACCCATTCTGGCGGCGAGATTCTGGCCTATTTCGCGCGGGAAGATCCGCGGCTCATTGTGCCTGCGTGGAAGGTGTTGGATGAGAATTCGGACCTGTCCGACCTCAGCGGTAAGATCGTTGTGGTTGGCGCGAGCGCCTCGATGGTCTCAGATGTGGTTGCGACGCCACTCAACCCCTCCACGCCGGGAGTGGAAGCGGAGGCGCAGTTAATTGAACAATTAATCGACGGCGCCGAATTGCTACGTCCTGATTGGGCGTTCGGCGCCGAACTTCTCGCGACAACGATAGTGTCGCTCGGGTTGGCTGTCTCTGTACCAGTGACTTCAGCTCTAAGCAGCGCGTTCCTGGGCGGTGGTGCGGTTGCGGTGATGATTGCGTCCAGCTGGCTGGCCTTCACTAGATTTGGTGTCCTAATCGACCCGGTTTCGCCTAGCGTATTGTCTGGGATGGTCTTTCTGGCCGGCGTCCTGGCGCTGTACGGTCAGAAACGACGCCAATTGTCCGAGATGCAATCGCTCTTTGGGAGATTTGTTTCGTCGGCGGTAGTCACGAAATTGGCGGAGCATCCAGAAAGCGTGCAGTTGGGCGGCCAGCAACGCACGCTCACAGTTATGCTGTGCGACCTGCGCTCGTTTACGACGATATCGGAGGGTTTATCGGCGATCGAATTGACGAGTTTATTGAACGAATATCTGACCCCGATGACGAGCGTCGTTCTTCGAAAAATGGGTACTATCGACAAGTACATGGGCGACGCAATCATGGCCTTCTGGAACGCGCCGCTCGATGACCTGGCGCACGCGACCCACGCGGTGAGCGCCGCGCTCGAGATGCGGGCGACGCTTGAGCATCTCAATCAGCGGTGGGAGGAAAGGGCGTCGAGAACAGGTCGCGCCCCTCGGAAGCTTAAGTTCGGCGTAGGTCTCAACACAGGCGAATGCTGTGTCGGCAACCTCGGTTCGACTCTGCGTTTCGATTATTCGGCGATCGGCGACGAAGTGAACATCGCCTCCCGCCTGGAGGGCGCCTGCAAGATATTCGACGTCGACATCATCGGCAGCGAGGCGACGCGTGCAGAGACATTGGAGTTTGCCTGGCTCGAGATTGATTTCGTGTTACTCAAGAACAAGTTGAGGCCGGTTGGGGTTTATGCGCTTGCAGGCGACCCCGCTCTCGCAGCGAGCCTGGAATTCATCGAACTAACTGAGCTTCATAAAAGGATGCTCGCGGCCTACCGCAACAGGGACTTTGAAAGCGCGTGCATCCTCGCGAGGGAGGCTCACGCATTGGCGCCCGAGTCGGTCAAGGGCCTCTATGCCTTCAATGAGCGCAGATTTGCCAAACACACGACAGAAGAGTTGGCTTCTGACTGGCGCCCGTTGATCGTGCTCAATGAAAAATAGGACTGTTTCTCGAAACGAATATTCTAGCCCGCGGGCACGGGGGACCAATCACGCCAACGCGCCGCTCCCGTCGCGATAGCGGCTTCGTAACCGCTGTCTTTAGGCCACGTCCCTGAGGGTTTCGGGTTGCGCGTAGGCCCAGGGCAGGAGATCCGTCGATCTGGCGGTTGAGGTGGCCGTCGACGATCTTGGCGAGCGTGCCGGCGAGATAGGCTTGCGGATCGACGCCGCAGAGCTTGCAGGTCTCGACGAGCGAGGCGACGATCGCCCAGTTTTCGCCGCCGCCGTCAGAACCGGCGAGGAGCGCGTTCTTACGATTGAGGGCAATCGCCCGTTCATTCTGCCCGTGTTGGGCGCGAAGTCGAAGTTCATTATCGCTGGCACGCGCTGCACGGACGGCCGGGCCAGGTCGTCCACTCGCATCCCTGCGGCAATGGCGACCGCAACCACCTGGACGATCTCGACCGCCCGCTCGCCAACAACGTGGCAGCCCAGGATCGCGCAGGTCGCCCGGTCGGCTATCAGCTTGCAGAACCCGACCGTCCGGCCGTCGATAATCGTGCGGGTGGTCTCGTCGAAGCGCACCACGGCAACAACCGCATCGTGGGTTTCGCGGGCCTTCGCCTCGGTCAGGCCTACTTGGCGGCTCCACATGTTGACCCCTCTCAACCGAGTTTCGTCAGAGGCTTAGCGAGCCGATCGGGGCTCTGACCCCACGTCGATTTACACATTGGCCGAATGGCGCGCCCTTGCGGCTTAATTGTCGCTTGAGGGTGGGCGTGTTGCGCCACGCGCAGGCGACCTGCCGTTACTCTGACAAAGCCCCCCGAAGCGCATAGTCGATGTCGCTAGCCCGACATTCGCGAGCAGGTCGATCCTCGGCGGCCCTTGCTAGGCTCGAGAATACGCATTCCGCTTCGGAATAGGATCTATTCCAGTTCCTAATCTTCCTAAACACCCCTGGCGACCACATTTGCGCGCAGCAGTCGCTCGGAATTACCGGGCGGCTTTCCGGGGCAGAAAGTCTTCAGAATGGCAAAGTCGCAGTTATTGCCGTGGCAGAGAGGGGGCGGGCTGTCGGCGGTTCGGAGGCTCGCGGGTGTCCACGGACAACCCTTGAGACGCTCAACCGTTTGTCCTCCGATGACTCTCGAAGGTGTCGGATTCCAATTGCGGGCTCGCCTACGCGCGGCACGCGCGAGGAATTATCCGATATCGAAAGCGATCTCTCTGTCGACCTGACATCGCCGATGCTCCTCGGGATGAACGTCGGCTTGTCATCAATCTGGGCGTGAGATCAGCCACGCCTCGTGGCGACTTTGGCGGCCTGCACAGCAATAACAAGGACAATTTCGATGGAAGCCGCGGGCACCTTTCGCTCCACCCTGAAGCCCGACTTCCTTGGGCCATTCTATCGTTCCATCCGGCAGTTGAGCCGAAGGCTCGGCGCGCCGCTGTCAGATGCCGATGCAACGGTCCAGTCAATGCCGGATGCCAGTCCAGCGAAATGGCATCTGGCGCACACATCGTGGTTTTTCGAAGCGATGGTGCTAGGGCCCCATCTACCCGGGTATCGCGTCTTCGACGAATCCTTCAACTTCCTCTTCAACTCCTATTACGAGACGATCGGCGCTCGTCATCCGCGGCCGAGGCGCGGCATGATCACCCGCCCCTCGCTCGACGTGATCTACGCCTATCGCGAACACGTCGACGCGGGGATCGACAAGCTTTTGGATAGAGAGCCCTCGGCCAGCGTCGCCGAGCTAGTCGAACTCGGTTGCCACCACGAGCAGCAACACCAGGAGCTCCTCCTCACTGACATATTGCATTTATTCTCGCAGAATCCGGTGCAACCTGCCTACAAGAACCCGGAACCCGCCGTGGTCGAAACGGGCCCGGCGGGGCCCCCCGCATACAAGACTTTCAAAGGCGGAGTCGTAGAAATCGGGCACGACGGCGAGGGCTTCGCGTTCGACAGCGAAGGACCTCGTCACGGCGCTTTGCTGGAGCCGTTTCGGCTGGCTGATCGGCTAGTGACCAACAGGGAATGGCTCGAATTCATTGCCGACGGAGGCTATCGCAACGCCCAACTCTGGCTGTCCGAAGGATGGGCGAAGGCGCGCGCCGAGGGCTGGTCGATACCGCTCTATTGGGAGAAGAGGGATGACGAGTTCTGGACGATGACGCTACGCGGTGCGCAGCCCGTCGATCTCGCGGCGCCAGTCACCCATGTGAGCTACTTCGAGGCCGATGCTTTTGCCACGTGGGCAGGACGGCGTCTGCCGACGGAAGCGGAATGGGAACATGTAGCGCGCGGTGTGCCGCAAGCCGGCAATTTTGTTGGTTCGGGTCGCCTACGGCCGAAAGCAGCGTCCGCCGAGGGCGCCAGTGTGCGCCAGATGTTCGGCGACGTCTGGGAGTGGACGCGAAGCCCGTTCTCGCCTTACCCGCGGTTTCGACCGGCTGAGGGAGCTGTGGGAGAGTACAACGGCAAATTCATGTCCGGCCAGTTCGTACTTCGCGGTGGCTCTTGCGTGACGCCCGCGGGGCACATCCGGCCAAGTTATCGCAACTTCTTCCCGCCGGACGCGCGGTGGCAGTTCTCCGGGCTGCGGCTGGCGGAGGACGCATAATGCTCGACATTGTGAGCCGACGGAGTGCGCAACTCCAAGCCTTTCGGGCGGACGTCATCGCAGGTCTGAATCAGGAGCAAAAAACACTGCCGAGCCGATGGCTTTACGACGATCGCGGCTGCGAGCTCTTCGAAGAAATCACGCGCCTAGACGAATATTATCCGACCCGCACGGAGACCGCTATCCTAAGGGAGAATGCGCAGGAGATCGCGGATTTCTGTGGCGAGAAGGCGGTCATATTGGAGTATGGCGCCGGAGCTGGCGTCAAGACCGAGATCTTGATCGACTCACTCGACAGACCGCGACTCTACGTTCCAATCGATATCGCAGGGGACTTCCTAGACGAGACGGCCGCGCGGATGCGGCAGCGCTTTCCCGACGTAGAAACGCTACCCGTGGTCGCCGACTTCACAGGCGATTTCGTCCTCCCGCCGGGCGTTCCCAAAGCGCGACGCAACGCGTTCTTTCCTGGATCCACAATAGGGAATCTCGACAAGCAGGAAACTTTGGCGTTCCTACGCCGGGTCCGCAGGCACGTGGGTCGGAGCGGCGCGGCGCTTATCGGCGTTGACCTCAAGAAGGACGTCGAGACTTTGCTGGTCGCTTACGACGATCGAGCAGGTGTCACGGCTGCGTTCAACCTCAACCTTCTTGTCCGAATCAATCGAGAACTCGGGGGCGATTTCTCGCTTGATCAGTTCGGCCACCAAGCGCGGTGGAACGAAGCCGAGTCTGCCGTCGAGATGCACCTGGTAAGCCTTCGCGAACAGCTAGTCACAGTCGACGGTCGGCCCTTCGCGTTTCGCGTCGGAGAGACGATTCACACGGAGAGCTCCCGGAAATATGACGTGCGCGGCTTCTTCGACGTTGTCGGAAACGGCGGTTGGCGCGTGAGCGCGATTTGGAGCGATTCAGACCGCCGCTTTGCGGTGTTCGGTCTTGATGCTACGTTGTGGTGAAGGTGAGGGAAAGAAGGTTGTCCTCGGTGTGCGGGCGCTTCAGCGCATCGGCCAGTCGGAGGACTCGGATCGATCTTGGCGTTTCTAACCTCGGAGGCCGCCCGTGGGATTGCCGCGGGCGCCATTCGAGTGGCTAGCCAACTCCGAGCATTAAGCACTCGCCGGACGGCGGGGCTTTGTCAGAGTAACGGCAGGTCGCCTGCGCGTGGCGCAACACGCCCACCCTCAAGCGACAATTAAGCCGCAAGGGCTTTGTCCCGCTTCGCAGTGACCACGGTCTCCAAGACGGCGCCCATCTGGAAAAGGCGTTGCGTTCAATGTCGAGAGTATGCCGAAGGTGGTCGACGCCCGGAAGCTGCGCGAAGGCGCGGCGATTGTTGACGATGCCGCCGACCGAAATGCCGCCGAAGCAGGCGCCGTGATAGCCCCCTCGAGCCCGATAGAACGGGTACGCGTCCCCTGGCCTATGGCGCGCTGATCGGCGAGCGACATTTTCAGGGCCGTTTCGACGAACTCGGACCAGAATCCGTGATGAAGATGCGATCGAGGTCGGCGGCCGCGATGGCGGCAAACCGCTCCGCGAAATCGACAGCGATCGGGTGCCCCATCTGGAACGTTGGCGCGAGATCGAGGGTGCGCAATTGGCGCTCGACCGCCTCGACGATCTGCCGACGGCCGTGCCCCGCATTAGCGCACCGGAGTCCAGCCGTGCCGTCGAGGACGAAACTGCCGTCTGCAGAGGTATAGTACATCCCCTTGGCCGATACGAGCGTCCGCGGCGAAGCCTTGAACTGGCGATTGGCCGTGAACGGCATCCAGAAATTTTTGGGGGTGCTGGAGCGCGGGGGCGCAACGACGTCGAACGTTATCAGAACTCTCGTCAAAGAGCGAGCACGGCGACGCGAGAGAGCCCTGATCGCGACATTCGCCCGATCAAGGCTCTCGAAGGATTCTTACACGGCGGCCCGCGCCGCGAGCCGGTCAAGGGTCGGAAGCAGATCTGATGGGTCGGGACGCCTGGTATAGTCAGGGCTGACTTCGGCATAGGCGATGACGCCATCCATGCCGATGACGAGCCGGCCCGGCATCGGCAGGGTCCAGGAGGAATCGTCGTTGACGAGCGCCAGGTCGTTTTTGAATACGTTCTTGTAGAGATCGATCAGGTAAGCGGGGAATGCGAAGCGCAGACCGAAGGCGGCGGAAATTTCCCCGCCGGGATCGCTGAGGATCGGGAAATTCAGATTGTGCTGACGAATCGCCTTGCGGCTATTGGCGGCATTCTGAGGCGAGACCGCCACGAGGCTCGCGCCGCGCGCCTCGATTTCGGAAAGGGCTCCTTGCAGAGCCTTGAGATCAAGATTGCAATAGGGGCACCATGCGCCACGATAGAATGTCAGAACGAGCGGACCGCGCGCCAAAAGATCTGCCGAACTGACGACACGTCCGTCGGGATCTTTCAACGAAAAGTTTGGCGCCATATCGCCGACCTTCTTCGCACGATCCGCTTGGCCTGAGTCGATCAGTTCATTGGTCGCCTGATGGATCGTGTCCACGATTGAACGCGGCACATTGAAGGGAGGCCCGCCCGATTCGAACTGGGTTCTAAAGGCGTCAAGCTGGTCTTGTAGCGACATGATCGATTCCTTGCTTGGTGGTTACGTTCGAGAGATGGAAAGAGCGAGGTTCGAATTCTCGCCGCGTTCAGGAAGGAAGCTTGTCCGCCAGAACATCGGCGCGGCGGATCACCGGGACGGTCGCGAAGAGCTCTTCCGAACGAGCGTGAAGGGCCTCGGCGATTCTTCCCGTTAGATGCGCCTGTCGCCCGGCCTCCTCGCTGAAGGCGTCGAAGACAGCAAAGGTATGCGTGTCGAAGCGCACTGCGAACCACGCGGTGGTGCCGCGCTCCGCGGCGACGAGGCTTTGGGCGCTGGTAAGGAAAGGCGCAACCTCCTCCGCCTTGCCGGGTTTAGCCTTAAGTTCGGCGAACAAAGAAAAACGGGTCATCTCGGGTTCTCCTGATTTGAAAGTGGATGAAAGCCTTGAAAGACGTCCGGCGTGCGCACCAGAGGGCTGCGTCAGAGCGCCGAATGATCGCGCACGGCTTCCTCGAGAGCCGGCTTGATACTCAAGAAGCGCTAATCGATCGCGGCGGGATCCTCGCGATTCAGTGCGGTCATCTTGCCTCCCGCCTCGCCACCCCGAACGACTTCAAACGCGTCAGCCTTGATCCCCGCAATGATCGCTTCTGCGACGGCGGACGGCGGCTCCCGGCCAAAACCGAGTTCCGGGCCGGCGCGGTTCGACTTCATCATCGGCGTGTCAGTTCCTCCAGGGTAAACGGTCAGGACGTGAACGCCCTCGCCCTTCAGCTCACGGCGCAATGCTTCGCCGAAGCGAGCGAACCCAGCCTTGGCCGCCGCGTAGGTTGCATAGAAGGGCAACCCGATGAGCGCGATTCCGGAGGTCACGTTGACAACCAAGCCGCCGCCGCTGGCCCGTAGTTTGGGCAGCGCCGCGCGCGTCAGCAGGATCGGCGCGACGAGGTCAACCTCGATCATCGCCCTGATTTCCGACTCGGACGTATCCTCCAAGCGACCAGCTCGGACACCGCCGGCGTTGTTGACAAGGATGTCGAGGCCGCCGAGCGCCTCCAGACCCGCCTTGAGCGTCGCGCCGCGTCCCGCTTCGGTCGCCACGTCCGCCGCGACGCCAGACGCCACGGCGCGGCTTTCGCGAAGTTGGTCGACGGCCTTGGCGACGACGCCCGCCCTTCGCCCGGTGATGAACACCCTCGCGCCGACGGCGATCATCGCCTGCGCCGTCGCGAAGCCAATGCCGCTCGATCCCCCGGTGATGATTACGCGCTTACCTTCGAGATTCATAATAGCTCCACCTTTTCTAATCGTCGCCCGCCTACCGGCCTACCTGGCCATTGCCGGGTTTTGGGGGACCTCGTGTTGGAAATGCAGGGCCTGGCCAGAGAAGGGGCCGAGTTCCGAGGCGATGAACAGCCCCTTGCTGGTGTCGACGGGGACGGCCTCGTTGGGCAGGCCCGCCTCCTCCAGGAAGAGCGCGATCTGGTGGAAACAGAAGCGGATCATGACGTTTCCTTCAGATCAGGCGTGGCGGCGCGTCCCGGACGTCGGCATCGGCGTTAGGTCAGGCGCGCCGCGATTTCAGCGCGGCCAGGATGGTTTCGGGTTCGAGGCGGTTTCGGTAATCGACGTCGATGGCGGCGAGCGCCACGCGGCGGTCCCGGTCAATGACGTAGGTCGCGGGGACCGGCAGCTCCCAGCTCTCGTCGCCGTTGATACCCGGCAATGCCTTGTTGTTTGATCGCAGCGCCGCCCTAAGCTCCTCCGGCAGCGCGTAGACGAGGCCGAAGCTGCGCGCGACCGCGTTACCGACATCGCTGAGCACGTCGAAGGTCAGCGCATTCGCCTCCGCCGTGGACAGCGATCCGTCCGGCATTTGCGGCGAGATCGCGACCAGCCGCGCGCCGAGGGCGGCCATCTCCGGCAGGGCGGCCTGGTAGGCGCGGAGCTGGAGGTTGCAGTAGGGGCACCAGCCACCGCGATAGAAGGTCACCACGGCAGGGCCGTGCCGCAGCAACTCCGCAAGGGAAACGGGGTTGCCCTGTGCGTCCGGCAGCGTGAAACTCGGCGCCTGATCGTCGACCCCGATCGCCGCTTCCATCGCGAAGCTGGCGCGCAGTTCCTCGATCTTGGCCTCGTAGAGGGCCGGCCTCCCCGCCGGCGCCTTGCGCGTGAACTCCGCCTTGAACGCGGCCAGTTGTTGCTGCGCGCGCGATCTACGGGAAGGCGCTGGACCACTATGTCGGAGGAAGCGGCACGGCCTTGATTTTGGCGCCGTTGCGCACAATGCCGCGATCGCGCGTCAGCGCGTCGAAATGGTCGTCCGTCATGAAGGCGCAGGCGTTGGGTTCGAACCGGAGGAACCCCTTCTCGAACGCATCCCATTTGTCGTCGATCACCTTCGACGAGAAGCCGGCGTAGAAGATGCGCCGCGTCATCTCGGCGAGGATGCGGTCATCGGTCATCGCGGCAATCTCCGCCGGCCGGCGGGGCCTCGTCTTAGCGAGGATGTCGTCCAGCGCGGCCATGCCGCCCTTGCGCTCGGCCGCCGCGGAGAAGATCTCGGCGAAAGGTCTCATCGCGACCCCACTTGGCCCTCAGGATGGTCGAGCAGCGCGAGGGTGGGCGCGATAATTCCTTCCAGTAGGGCCCGTTCAGGCCGCACGCGGGCGAGGACGCGAATGCCCATGAGCACCCCGAGAAGATGATGGGAAAGCGTCTCCGCCGGCAGTGCTCGCGTGATCGAACCATCGCCCTGCCCGGCCTTCACGCAGGCGAGGAAGAACGCCTCGATGTCGACGAGAACCTCGGCGATGATCTTCCTAAAGCCTGGGTCATTCGGCGCCACGTCGAGCGCTGCGTTGACCAGCATGCAGCCTTTGCGCTCACGATCGCCATGCGAGCGCATACAACCATCGATCTCCTAGGTGAAGGCGTTATCGCGACGCCGGCCCCAACACGACATGGCGCCGATCCGGCCGGCGACGGCCGGCTGTTATTCGGCGCGGGGTCCCGACGCTGATCGGCACAACAACCTCTTGCATTCATTGAGCATGGTGGGGTCACGACGCCGAGCCTGTTCACAGGGGCGGCTTCTTTCGTCCAACGGAAAACAGTTCCGACGAGTCAGATGCGATGCATGATGACCGTCAATCGGCGAGCCAACGCGACAATGGCCTTCTTTAGCCCTCGTCGTTTGGCGGCGTTCGCCGCCCAGGCCTTCAGCCACGACCATTTCTGCACGCGGGTCATCATGACTTGCGCCGCCTCATAGAGAAGAGCCCGCATCATATCGTCTCCGCACAGCGAGACCCGGCCAACCCGCAGGCTTTCTCCCGATTGATTGAGCACCGGCGTCAATCCCAATGACGGACCGGCAGCCTTTGAATTCTTGAAGCGAGCCGGAATGTCGATGGTGGCGCTGAACGCCAAAGACACGACAGGCCCAACCCCCGGGGATCGTCATCAAGCGTCTGCACACGCCATCGTCGCGAACGATCGCACTGGGGATTGACAGGCTAGTCGACCGGTCTAATACTGACTGCCATGAGTTCAATCCCGAAGTCGAAGATACGGGCCCATCCGCGAAACGAGACGCGCGCGCGTCTCGTCAGCGTGGGGACCGAGATCTTGTCCGAGAAGGGCTTCGGCAGCACGGGCGTCGAGGAGATTCTCGGTAAGGCGGGCGTCCCAAGGGGCTCATTCTACTACTACTTCGAAAGCAAGGCGCAATTCGGCCTAGCGGTCATCGACAACTACGAGAATCTTTGGGCGCAAAAGTTGACTCGGCTGCTGCGCGATCCGATGACGCCGCCGCTGGAGCGCATTTCGAATTACATCACGGAGGGTGTGCGCGGCCTTGAAAAGTACACCTTCCGCCGCGGCTGCCTGATCGGCAACATGGGCCAGGAGATGGCCTCGCTCGACGACGTCTTCCGCGCGCGGATTTTGGACGTATTCCAGTCCTGGGCCGACTACGTTGCGGACTGCCTGACCCAGGCCAGGGATCGCGGCGAACTGTCCGCCGCGCTCGACGTCCCGACACTGTCCAAGTTTTTCTGGTTCGCTTGGGAAGGCGCGATTCTGCAAGCCAAACTGGAACGATCGACCGCGCCGATCGAACAATTCCGGGCGGTGATGTTCGAAAATATTCTGAAGAGAGATCATGCCGCTCGCTGAACTTTATCTGAACATCGCGCCATCCTGCCTGGGCTCCCAGGTCTACGCGGCGGATACGCGTCGATGAACAGCCATCCGTTGCAGGCGCTGATGGCCCCGCGCTCTATCGTGGTTCTCGGGGCTTCGCCGCGGGACGGCGCGCTCGGAAATACGGTGGTGCGAAACCTCATCGACCTCGGCTTTTCCGGAGCGATCTATCCCGTTCATCCATCCGCCGCGGAAGTCTGCGGGATACGAGCCTATGCCGATATCGCGGCGTTGCCTGAGGCAGCGGAATGCGCCGTCGTCTGCCTGTCCGCCGACAAGGTCATTGCCGCTCTCGAAGACGCCGCCGCATCGGGCGTGCGCGCCGCCGTGATTTTTGCGAGCGGCTTTGCGGAGGCCGGCGCGGAAGGGCGCGATCGCCAGGCGCGGCTCGAAGCGCTCGCGAGCCGGACGGGTATGAAGATTTGCGGCCCCAACAGCCTGGGGTTGGCGAACATCTCACGCGGCGCTCCGCTCTACAGCGCGGTGGTTCCCGAGACGCTCCGCGCCGGCGACGTCGCCGTCTTGTCGCATTCCGGGTCCGGCTGCATCGTGTTGAGCAACATCGGCCGTTTCGGAGTCAGTCACCTCGTCTCGATCGGCAATGGCGCGGTCGTCGACGTGGATCAGTATCTCGACTACCTCGCAGACGATGAGGCTACGCGAGTCGCTGCACTGTTCATCGAGACGATCCGCAATCCCTCGGCCTTCGCCGCGGCGGCCGCCAGGATGAAGGCGGCCGGCAAGGCGATTGTCGCTCTGAAGGTCGGGCGCTCCGAGAAGGGCGCCGCCGCGACCGCGGCCCATACGGGATCGCTTTCCGGCGCGAACGCGGTCTATGAAGATTTCTTCAAAAATTGCGGCGTTGTTTCCGTCGAGGACATCGACGAACTTGTCGAGAGCATTGTCCTGATGCGGGCCATCAAGGCGCGGCCTGGCGGAAGCGGCGTTGCGGTGCTCAATGTCAGCGGCGGCGAAATCGCCCTGACGTGCGACGTCGCGCAGCGCGTCGGCCTCGATCTTCCCGACCTGTCCGCTAAGACGAAGCAACGACTGTCGGAGGCGCTGCCGAGCTTCGCCCATGCCTCCAATCCGCTCGACGTCACCGGGGTCGCGGTGTTCGACATGCGCATGTACGGCGCCTGCATCGAAGCGCTCGCCGACGATCCGGCTATTTCCATCGTCGCGGCGTCGCAGGATTGCCCTGCGGGCCTGGGCAGCCAACAGGCGGAAACCTACCGTCAGATGGCCATCACGGTGGCCAACCTCGCCCCTACCCTGCCAAAACCGATCGTGTTCTACAGCAATGTCGCGGGCGGCATCCATCCGCGCGTCGCCGAACCGCTCGTCGCGGCGGGCGTGCCGCTGTTGCAGGGCGCCCGCGCGAGTTTGCTGGCGATCAGACGTCTTTGCACGAATTCCGTTGCGACCGAGGCGCCGGCCGAGCGCGCCGAGCCTTGCGTGGTCAAGGACGCCTGGCGGCGGCGCTTCGCGACCGGCGCGCCGATGACCGAGCGAGAAACGAAGCTGTTCCTTGCCGAACACGGCTTGCCCGTCACGCGTGAGGAATGCGCGGCTTCGGCCGAAGAGGCGGGCGCCATCGCCCAGCGCCTGTCGTATCCGGTCGTGTTGAAGATCGAATCTCCCGATCTGCCGCACAAGAGCGACGTCGGCGGCGTCAAGATCGGCTTGCGGAGCCGCGAAGAGCTCGAGCGCGCCTACGCCGAGATCATGACGAGCGTCGCGCGCCTCGCGCCCGCCGCGCGCATCAACGGCGTCCTCGTTCAGGAGATGATCGGCGCCGGGACGGAAGTCATCGTCGGCGCCACGCGCGAGCCTCCCTTCGGAATGGCTGTCGTGGTCGGCGCGGGCGGCGTGCTGGTTGAACTCCTACGCGACAGCGCGCTCACCCTCGCGCCAATTTCGGCGGCGCGGGCCGAAGAGCTGATCGCCTCGACGCGCGTCGGCGCGTTGCTCGGAGGCTACCGCGGCTCCACCGCCGGCGATATCCCTGCTTTGGGCCGCGTTGTCTCGTCCTTATCAGCCATCGCGGCCGCCTACGCCGACGTCATCGACGCGATCGATCTCAATCCGATCAGCGTTGCGGAGGCCGGCAAGGGCGTTCGCATCGTCGACGCCTTGATCGTCCCGCGGACCGCGGGGCGCCAATAGACCAGGAGCTGCAAGACGTGTCTTACCAAAGCGTAATCGTCGAAACGAAGCATCATGTCGCGACGCTGACTCTCAATCGTCCCGAGAAGATGAACGCGCTGAACGATGATCTTTTGATCGACATGCAGCAGGCGCTTACCGACATCGAACGCGACAAGTCGGTGCGCGCCGTGATCATAACGGGAGCGGGCAAATCGTTCTGCGCGGGCTTCGACCTGTCGCCGCGCGAGCACCCGCTGACCTCGGTGCAGGATTGGCGCGACCATGTCAAACTCGGCAACGACACATGGTTCAAGATCTGGCGGTCGCGCCTGCCGGTCATCGCGGCGGTCAACGGCTTCTGCCTGGGGGGCGGCTGCGACCTTTCGATGGTCTGCGACTTCACTATCGCCGCCGCCGACGCCGAATTCGGCGAACCCGAGATTCAGTTTCAGTCCGCGCCGCCATTCTTCATCATGCCCTGGGTGGTGCCCATGAAGCGCACCAAGGAGATGCTGCTGACAGGCGGCCGCGTGAATGTCGACACCGCCGAAAAGATCGGTCTGATTAACCGCTCTGTTCCGCCGGCCCAATTGCTCGAAGAGGCGAACAAGCTTGCGCAACAGCTCGTCAAGATTCCGCCTCCCGCGATGGAGCTGAACAAGAAGGCGATCAATCACAGCTATGAAATCCGCGGCATGCTTTCGACGATCGACTATGGCGCCGAAATCTTCGCGCTAACGCTCTTGTCGGAATCGGCGGAATCCAAGGAGTTCTTCGCGGTCGCAGCGGAGCGCGGCCTGAAGGCGGCCTTCAAGTGGCGCGATGAGAAGTTCGCGATCACGCCATAACCGAATGAAAGCCAATCCTGGCAAATGACACCGCGTCGCGTGGGAAGGGAGCCTGAAATGACAAGGGTGAGCTTCATTCGGCGGAGCGCCGTCAAGTTCTTGACGGGCTTCCTGCTGGCCGCCGCACTCGCAAGCCCTGCGGCGACGAGTCAGGCCGCAGAACTCAAAAAGGTGCGCATCGGCGTCGCGACGACCTTCCTGGGAATAACCTATCCATGGCTGATGATGCCGCAGGCGCTCGGCTACTGGAAGGACGAGGGCTACGACGTCGAGGTTGTTCCCATCGGCGGGTCGCTGCAGGTCGTGCAGCAGCTGGTGGGCGGCGGCGTCGACATCGGTCAAATCAACGCCAGCGTCATCATCCAGGCGAATGTCGTCAATGGCATCCCCGTGCGCGCGTTCATGACCAACGGCGTCATCGACTGGTCAATCGCAGTCCAATCCGACTCGGACATCAAGGCGGTCGCCGATCTCAAAGGCAAAAAAATCGGCGTCTTCAACCTCGCCAGCGGCGGCATTCCTTTGCTGAAGTCATACCTCGCCAAGAGCGGCTTGAGCCCGGATAACGACGTGCAGCTCATTGCAGTCGGTCTCGGCGCGCCCGCGGTGCAAGCTTTGAAGTCGAAGCAGGTCGACGCGCTGATGTTCTGGGGTCCCGCAAACGCGGGCTTCGAGAACGCGGGGCTTTCCCTGCGCTACATGCGCGATCCGGCTTGGCTGACTTTCCCGGATTTTTCGATGACGGCGCTCGACAAGACGATCAAGCAGGATCCGAAAATGATCGAGGCGATCGCGCGCGGGGCAGCCAAGGCGACGGTGTTCGCCATGGCGAACCCGGATTGCGTGCGCAAGATCCAATGGATGAAATGGCCTGACAGTAAGCCGACCGGCGCCGATCCCGATATCCTCGCCAAGCACGATCTCAACTTGCTCAACGCGCAGCTCGACACCATGAAGACCACGCTCAAGCTAAGTCCGTCGGGGCTTTGGGGTCAGGCCAGCAGCGACGCATACGCCCGTCTGCAAACGTTCATGACGCAGGTCGGCCTGATCGGGAAGAGCGCGCCGGCGAGCAATTTCGTCGTCGAGGACGAGGGCTTCTACAAACGCGTCAACGACTTCGATCACGACGCGATCGTCGCGAGCGCCAAGGCGTGCGACCTGAAATGACATTGGGGAATGCGATGAAGCCGACGTCTCGGCCTGACCTGGCTGCGGGGGCGCTGACGATGCCTCCCGCGCTCATCCAGGTCGAGGCTCTCGACAAGCTCTATCGAAGCCGCTTCGGCGCGCCGACCGAGGCGCTGAAACAAATCAACTTCGACGTCGCCGACGGCGAGTTCATGACGATCGTCGGCCCAAGCGGATGCGGCAAGAGCACGCTGCTCAAGATCCTGACCGGAACGTTGCGAAAGACCGCCGGTCGCATCGCCATGCGCGGGCGCGAAATCGACGGACCGAGCCGCGAGCTGGGCATCGTGTTCCAAGCGCCCGTCCTGCTGCCGTGGCGGACGATCCTCGACAACGTCATGTTGCCGATCGAGATCCATCGCCGCGACCGGCCGCAATTCGAAGAACGGGCAAAGGAGCTGTTGAAGCTCGTCGGATTGCAAGATTTTGCGGCGAAATACCCGCGGGAATTGTCGGGTGGAATGCAACAGCGCGTCGGCATTTGCCGCGCCCTCGTCCATGACCCGGCCCTGTTGCTGATGGACGAGCCGTTCGGCGCCCTCGACGCGATGACGCGCGAACAGATGAATATCGAACTGCTGCGCATCTGGAGCGAGAATCGCAAGACGGTGATCTTGGTCACCCACAGCATCCCCGAGGCAGTGTTCCTCGCCGATCGAGTCATCGTCATGTCGCCGCGACCGGGGCGAATATCGGAGATCATCCGCGTCGATCTGCCCCGCCCGCGCGCTCTCGCAATGATCAATTCAAGCGAGTTCGGACGCTATGTCGAGGCGATCCGGGCCCACTTCTCAGCGGCTGGCGGGATCGACTGATGCGCATCGAACGACGATCAGACCCTTCGGCGGAAACAACGACGCGGCCCAGCCTGGCGGCGCGCCTCCGCGAGCGCCCCGAAATTCCGTTAGCGATCGCGCTCTTCATCGTCATCGTCGGCGGCTGGGAGCTGATCGTCCGGCTCGCCAATATCCCGCCGATCATTGTGCCGGCGCCATCGTCAGTGCTGCTGTCTCTCATCGACAGCCTCCAATCGCCGCGCTTTCTCGTCGATCTGTGGATCACCTTCTTCGAGACGATGGCCGGATTCGCCCTGGGAGCCGCAAGCGGCCTCATTCTGGGAGCGCTGATAGGCCAGTTTCCGCTGCTCGAGCGCACGCTCTATCCGTACGTCGTTGCGTTCCAGACGATTCCCAAAGTCGCGATCGCTCCCATCATCGTCATTTGGTTCGGCTATGGCGTGAGTTCGAAGGTTGTCATCACCGCGACGATCGCGTTCTTTCCGGTGCTCGCAAACACGATCGTGGGGCTAAGGGCGACGCCGGCGGATCAGCTTGAATTGCTGGTTGCCTACACCGCCGATCGCTGGCAGGTGTTCTGGAAAGTCAAAGTGTACCAGGCGCTCCCGTACATATTCGTCGGGCTGGACGTCGCGATCGTGCTTTCGATCATCGGCGCGATCGTCGGAGAGTTCGTCGGCTCGCAGGCGGGTCTTGGCTATCTCATCATGCAACGAAACTTTTCAATGGACATGGCCGGCACCTTCTCGATCCTCGTTGTGCTCTCGGTCATGGGCATGGTCCTGCACGCCGCCGTGCAATTCGTGCAGCGCAGGGTGGTATATTGGATGGAGCCTTCTCACGATCGGACGATGGGCGCATGAACAGCCATTCTCATCAGCTTCATAGCCACGTGCGAGGCGCGCCATGAAAGCGATACGCTGCCACGGATCCGGCGACATCGCCGATCTCACGCTCGAGGAAATCCCCTCCCCCATCGCCAAGGCTGACGAAGTCAAGATCCGCGTGCAAGCCTGCGGCGTCGGATTTCCCGATCTTCTGATCGCTCAAGGACGCTACCAGCTAAAGCCAGCGCCGCCCTTCACTTTGGGCGGCGAATTCGCTGGGGTCGTCGTCGCGGCGGGCGAGAACGTTACAGGCCTTCAGCGCGGCGATAGGGTCGCGGGCTTTACGGACATCGGCGCGTTCGCCGAGGAAATGGTCGCGCCGGCGGCCAGAGCGCATCGCGTGCCGGACGGCCTCTCGCTGGAGGTGGCCGCCGCCTTCACCCTCAATTACGCCACGGCCTACGCCGGTTTGAAGACCTGCGCCCACTTGCAGAAGGGCGAGCGCCTGCTCGTGCTGGGCGCTGCCGGCGGCGTCGGCCTCGCTGCGATGGAACTCGGCAAGCTGATGGGCGCTCGGGTGATCGCGGCGGCCTCCAGCGAGGAGAAGCTCGCGCTCTGCCGTCGTTATGGCGCGGACGAGACGATCAACTACGCTGAGGTCGACCTTCGTGACGCGATCAGAACCCTCACGGGGAATCGCGGCGTCGATGTCGTGATCGATCCCGTCGGCGGGCAATGGAGCGAGGCGGCGTTTCGCGGAACGGCTTGGCGCGGCCGGCACGTCGTCTTGGGTTTTGCGGCTGGCCAAATCCACAAGCTTCCGCTCAACCTTCCCTTGCTCAAGGGATCGAGCATGATGGGGATCAGCATCGGCGAACTGGCAAGGCGCGCACCCGACGCCTATGCCGAAAACATCGCCGAGTTGCTGGGATGGCTGGGGGACGGATCATTGCGGCCCTTCGTCGGAAAGGTCTTTCCGCTGGAAGACGCGCTGCACGCTCTTGGCGACCTCGCAGCACGACGCACGATCGGCAAATCCTTGATTCGAGTGCACGCCGACTAACAACAGACCGAGCGGCTTCGGCGAACGCGCCGCATCCGCGGGGGCAAGCGCGAATGCGCGACGACAACAATGGGGAGGTCAAATGGTTCGAGCGCTCATTCAACGCGACAAAAGCAGCCAGATCGCTTGGGAAGACGTTCCCGAGGCGGAGTTTCCTGCCGAACCGGTGAGCGTCCGCGTGTCGCATTCGGCGCTCAACTACAAGGACGCGCTGGCGCTCACCGGGCGTGCGCCGATCTTTCGGCGCTTCCCGATGGTCGCGGGCATTGATCTGGCGGGCATCGTCACCGCGGACCCCTCCGGCACGTTTTCGGTCGGCGCCCCAGTTCTCGCGACAGGGCACGGACTTGGCGAGGCGCACTGGGGCGGCTACGCCGAGCAGGCCCGCCTCAAGCCGGAATGGCTCATGCCGATCCCCGCTGGCATAACGCCGGTCGATGCGATGACTCTGGGCACCGCGGGGCTCACGGCGATGCTGTCGATTCTCGCCCTCGAACGGTTTGGCGTCGGCAAGGACGATGGGCCCGTCCTCGTCACCGGAGCGACCGGCGGCGTTGGAAGCCTCGCTGTCCTGCTGCTCGCGGCGCGCGGCTATCGCGTAGTTGCGGCGACTGGGCGCGCGCACCAGGAGAGCGGCTATCTCCATGCGCTTGGAGCAGCCGAGATCCTCGACAGGTCGGAACTGGAGGCGGAGCCGAAACCGCTCGCCAAAGAGCGTTGGGCGGCCGCGGTGGACGTCTTGGGCGGCCGGGCGCTCGCCAATGTTCTGGCAGGCCTTCGATACGGCGGCGCCGTCGCGGCGAGCGGCCTCGCGCAATCGATGGCCCTGCCGGCGAGCGTCGCGCCGTTCATTCTGCGCGGCGTTTCGCTGCTCGGCGTCGATTCCGTCGCCGCCCCGCGCCAGAGCCGCGACGAAGCGTGGACGCAATTGTCGCGCGCCGCCGCCTGCGGAGCGTTCGATCGCACGCGGTCGCTGCACGCCTTCTCCGACGTCCAGACGTTGGCCTCGACGCTGCTCGACCAGAAATCGCACGGGCGCATCGTGCTGCAGTGGGATCAGTAGGTGTAGATCGGCATGGGGTCCGAGCGCCGATCGGCGCGCTAAGCCTCTGAAGAAATTGGCTAGAATGGGGTCAACATGTGGAGCCGCTTCACACTGATCGGGGGTGTGTTGGCTGCCGGCGGGCATGATCGAGCCTCCATAGCCAGCCACTCCCTCCTCAGCGCTTGCCCTCGGCGGGCGCGTGAGACTATCCCAAGGTCACTTCTGAGTCTTCGCAGCGTCGTCTGCACGCCGCACTCCCGCAATTGGAGGGGAAAGCGGACATCGCGCGGAAACTTCGCACCCATCTCAGTTATGAGCATAGAACTGGTGCTTCCAAAAGCGCGTTCCTTCACCCGCGGCGGTTCCTCTGCCTGCGGCTGAAGGCGGTCGTTGCGAATGCGATCGCGTATGGTCGAGACGCGGCAAGGATTTCAGCCGTTTTGAACTTGGCGTTGCTGACAGCGGTTTCCGCCTCCTCGTCGATTGCTCAGTGACGCTCATTGGCGTTATCGGCCTCGTAATCGGCGATGAGAATGTCCAGCTGCGCGACTATTCGCGTTTCCTTGGCGAATTCGAAGCTGGTCACGTCTTGTCCCTTTCGGAACCAGCGCGGGCCACCGCCTAAAACGCGAAGGTTCGCCAGTGCCTCTTCGCGCCGTCGCCGCCAGCCATGAGTTGAAAAGTCGTGATCGCCCATTTCGGCCTCCCGATCGAAAGATAGCCGTTTCATGGGAGCGCCGCACAACGAGCGTTCGTAAGCAACGCGAACTCTCGAACTGAGACGCTACCGGCGTCGTTTCGCGCTGCGCGCGAGCTTCATTCGCAGATCTACGAAGACAAACCGGCTCCCGAATGAGAGACGCCCGGTCGTCACGCTGTTTGACGGGACAGGCCGGGGCTCGGTTCGTGGAACAGAGACGCGATAAAAAACGCGCCGGCGCCACGCGGCATCTTACAAACTGCCTGCTGGTCCTATCAGGATGCGAAGCGGATGCTTGGGGAGCCGATGACGCCGGCCTTATGCATCGCGGTCTTCAGGTCCTCTGCGCCGAGCCAAGCGCGTGCCTTTTCAATGTCGGCCGCGTCCAGTACGACCATGACATCATTCGGGTCATCGGCGGCGCGGAATACCCGCCCGTTCGTGACGCCCGCCGAAAGGCGGCTCTTCGCATGCTCATCGTAACCCTTACGCCATGTCGCGTAATCTTTGACCTTGTGGTGGATGGATAGATTTTCCGTCGAATGTGTCGTCATCGCTTTTCCTCCAAAATAATACGAAAAATAACATCAAGTTATTATTATCCAACCTACTGCCAACATCTAATGCGCGTTTCAGTTGTATCAAGGATGCATAGGAAATAAATGAATCTGTACATTGGCATTCCATGCCAGAGGCCTCGATTAACGTTGAACGAACGCAATCACTTGCAATCCATTTGGGGCTCAGTCCACGGCGTCGGATGTGTGGGTTCACGATTTATTACGGTCGCCGGCGCCAGGCGCAATGAGTGCCAACAATCGCCACCCAAGAAGCGTATCGAACCGCCGCCGAAAGCCAGTGCGCCTGCCTCGGCCGAATATGCGGGTCGACCGGAAATGAGCTCCATGGAATTTCGTTCCCTGCACGACCGCGTTGCGATCCGCCGTGTTGAGGGGGAAGACATAACGAAGGGCGGGATCATCATTCCCGACACCGTCAAGGAAAAGCCCCAAGAGGGCGAGGTTGTCGCCGTGGTGCTGGGCGCGCGCGACGAAAGCGGCAAGTCATCCCGCTCGAAATGAATGCGGGCGATCGGGCGCTTCGGAAAGTGGTCCGGTTCCGAGGTCATGATCGACGGGGAAGACCTCCTGATCATGAAAGAGTCCGACATCCTCGGGGTGATCGAACGCACGACCGCCGCTCGTTTCACAACCACATCGCAACTTCCGCTTAGGGTCGACTCCAGCCAGTCGCCGCGGGTAGCAAGCGTCAGATTTGGACCTGGCCTTGGCGGTCGTTTGCGCGCTGAGGCCGAATCACTCGCCAATCGCCGAATAGCTCAATCCTTTCCTTGCGAGCCGGCGGATTTTCTCCGCCTGCCCCGAGCTTGTACGCCGGCCGCGATTTGTCGGGGGACCCTAAAAAACCACGCAATTCAGTGGCCCAATCTTGCCGATTTCCCCTTTAGTAACGCGACGTGTGCATTCTCAGCGCGGTTGTTTGGTCAGTGAAATGACGCGAAATTGTGCTCGATATCCGTACGCTATTTTTAGCGACCGCCCTGGTGAGACTAGGGCCTGTGGACATTGATCGAATGACGATTGCTGATCCGACGAGGTGGATCATGGCGCTATAGCTTTCATCAGTTTTCTCGTAGCGCGTTGCAATTCTCCGGAATTCCTTGAGTTTGCAGAAGAAGTTTTCGATGAGATGACGCCATTTATACATTTCGAAATCGCAAGGGATCGGGTGAGAGCGGTCGGCCTTGGTGGGAATAACGGCGATGGCGCCTCTCTTGGCGAGCTCGGCGCGCAGTCGATTGTTGTCGAAGGCCTTGTCGGCGAGCAATGCGCCGAACGGGACATCGCAGATCAGTGCGTCGACGCCCACGCTGTCATGCCGCTGCCCCGGCAAGAGAATGAAGCGCGCCAGATTGCCGAGCGCATCGACGAGCGCGAGTATCTTGGTCGTCAACCCTCCACGCGATCGGCCGATCGCCTGATTTTGAGTCCCCCTTTTGCGCCGGTCCCGTGTTGGTGGACCCGCACGATCGTGCCGTCGATCATGGCGTATTCGAAGTCCGGTTCCCCGGATAACGCTTGGAATACTTTTTCGAACACGCCCTTCTTCGCCCAACGGCGAAACCGTCGGAACATCGAGTTCCAAAGCCCGAACTCAGGATGCAGATCGCGCCACGGTGACCCGGTGCGGGCAACCCACAAAACGGCTTCCAAAAAAAGCCGATTGTCAGCGCCGCTCCGACCGGGGTCACCGGGTTTGCCAGGAAGCAGCGGCCCGATACGTTCCCACTGCATGTCGTTCAAAACCCTGCGATCCAAGACCCGTCTCCCTTTTCGAGCCTTGAATCAAAATTCACTCGAAAAGGGAATCCCAAGCCTTCAACTAAATGTCCACAGGCCTTA
>CAWEIU010000012.1:0-705000 GCA_963809245.1 uncultured Alphaproteobacteria bacterium
CTTTTTCGTGCCACGCGGCTACGTCCATGTGATCGCCAATTGCCGGGGCACCGGCGGATCGGGCGGAGTCTTCGGTTTCTTCGACGGCCAAGAGCGCCGCGATATGCACGATCTTATCGAATGGGCTGCCGCGCAACCTTGGTCCGACGGCAATGTCGGCATGATCGGCATCAGCTACTTTGCCTGCACACAGATGGAGGCGGCGGTCGAAAAGCCGCCGCATCTCAAAGCCATCATGCCGGTCGCGGGAACTTTCGACCTTTTTGAATCTGCAACACATCACGGCCTGATGAGCAGCGCCTTCGTCACGCCGTTCCTTTTCATGATCGGCATGACTTCGGGTCACACCAACAAGCTCTGGCGCAGCAAGCTAGTCGACGCGGTCCGCACGCTTCTGCTGACGCCCTCCATCCATAAGAATTTCGAGCATGCGAATGGTGAGGCCGCCATCGCCGGCTTGAAGGTCTTGCTGAAGCTGCATCACGATCCCCATCCTTGGGATGATCTCTGGCGCGCCATCGCGGCGGAACACCCGGTTCGGGACAGCTGGTGGGAGGATAGAGACCTTCTGCCCCTTCTGCATCAGGTTGAATGCCCGGTTTATCTCGGCTGCGATTGGCAGAACGTGCCTCTGCATCTCCCGCACACCTTCACCGCGCTCAAGAAGCTGACGAACAGCAAGCATGTTCGAGTCGCGATGTTGGGCGAACACGGCCTTGCATGGCCGTGGGAAAGCCTGCACATCGAGGCGCTCGCATGGTTTGATCAATGGCTGAAGGGCAACGATACCGGCATCCTAGAAGGCCCGCGCTTCCGGTATGTCATCCCCGAAGCCGAGGGATGGCGTACGTCGGATAATTGGCCGCTCTCTGAGGCGGCGCTTCACGCCTACGCCCTGCATGAAGACGGTCGCCTGAGTGCGGACGAAGCTGGGGCCGGATCGCGCACCTACATGAATCTAGGTGCGGGTCTTAATCGCCCTCGCTCCAGCGATACGGACCCGCCGTCTTTCTTGATCTGGGATAGCGCGCCGCTGACCGAGGATTTGGATATCGTTGGTCCTATAGAATTGCAGCTGGACGCCACCTGCACCGCACCCGACACGGCCTTCATCGCGGTTCTTCAGGACCTCGATCCCAGCGGCCGGGAAACCAACGTTACGGCCGGATATCTTCGAGCAGGATTGCGGGCGGTCGTTGAGGCCACAAGCAAGCCCGGCGCCCCCGCTCTCGACTGCAAGGCATTTGAAGCCGTGCCAATAGGTGAGACGGTCTGCTACCGGATTCCGCTCGTGCCCAATGCGCGGCGCTTCAAAGCGGGGCGCCGAATCAGGCTTTATCTGACCTCGGACGATCAGGGCGATGACAAGCCCGCGCTGTTGATGTTCAGGCACGCCACCATAGGCACGAGTTCGATGAATAGAATTTTGGCTTCGTCCCGACTTTTGCTCCCTGTGCTAAAGTCTTGATGCCGGACAGCGTCAAGAATGCATGCCGATCTCTCCGAAATCCCGATTTTCGGGCGAAAAGCGCTTCGTCATAATTTTTGATATTCGAAACACGGCGAACGTCGCTTAAGGGTCGACTCCAGCCAGTCGTCGCGGGCGCCAAGCGTCGGATTTGGACAACTAGGCCTAGGAGCGCAGCGTCAGGCCTTGCGGATATTGCCCGCGATAGGCTTCGAGCGCCTGCGCCATCGTCACGAAGCGCGCGCCCTCCGCAGCGAGCCGCCCGATCAACCGGTCGAGCATGCGCATCCGATGGCCGCGGCCGATGACGTGGGGGTGAAAGGTCAGGGTGAAGACGCCCCAGTCCTGCGTCTCCTTCATGTAGAGGAAGTCGTCGATCCAGTTGCGCTCGACCGCCGCCGCCTCCTTGAGGCCGGGCAGGATTCCGCGCTCCGAGACCGAATATTCGAAATGCGGAAAATCGTCGAGGCTCCAGCTTACGGGCATTTCGACGAGCGGCGTGTCCTCGCCGAACACCATCGGCTCGAGAAGCGTGACCTTGTCGCCGCTACGCACCTGGTAGGGCAGCGTGTCGTGGCCCATCATGCTGCTGTCGTAGGCGAAGCCGTGCTTGAGCAGGAGTTCGACGCTGTGCGGGCTGAGGTCCCACGAGGGCGAGCGATAGCCGACCGGCTTCGAACCGGTCAGCCGCTCGATCGCTTGCAAGCCGCGCAGAAGTTCTTGCTCTTCGTCCTCACGGCTCATCGAGGCCGGCGGACGGTGCGTCCAGCCGTGATGGGCGATTTCGTGCCCCGCGTCGCGCACGCGCTCGACGCAGCGCGGATAGCTTTCGATCGTGTGGCCGGGAATGAACCAAGTGCTCGGCGCATTGTGCGCGGCAAGCAGCGAAAGAATGCGCGGCGTCGCGGCGATGCCGAAGTCTCCGCGCGATATCGCCGTCGGCGTCGTCTGTCCGCGGGCGATCATCAAGGACGCGTTGTCGTGATCGAAGGTCAGGCAGACGAGAAGGTTCGACATCATTGTTCTCCGAATGTCAGCTCAGAGCTTGCCGTGGCGCGCCGCCAGGAAGCCGCCATCGACGGGCAGCACCGCTCCCGTCACGAAAGCCGCATCTTCGGACGCAAGGAAGGCGACTGGGCCGGCGATGTCGACCGGGTGGCCGACGCGCTCCATCGGGGTGGCCTCGACCTGAAGCTTTAGGTAAAGCGGGTTCTGACGATGGGCGGAGGTCATCGCCGTCTCGATGACGCCGGGCGCGACGGCGTTGACGCGAATTCCCTCTGGCGCGAGCTCGCCGGCGATCTGCCGCGTAAACTGGGCGACGCCCGCTTTCGCCGCCGCATAGGCTGTCGTGCCGGGATAGCCGGTCAGCCCAAAGACCGAGGAGACATTGACGATCCGCCCGCCGGGCTTCGGCAGATGCGGAACGATCGCGCGCGTCACGCGCAGCATCGCCGACAGGTTGGTGTCGATGATGCGATCGATCAACGCGTCGTCGGAATCGAGCAGGCGCTTCGAGCCGCCGACGCCGGCGTTGTTGACGAGGATGTCGATGCGCCCGAACGCCTCGAGCGCCGCCTTGACGATCGTCGCGCCGGCGTCGCGATCCGCGACGTTCTTGACGAGCGCGACCTGACCGAGCCGCTCGGCCGTCGCCTCGACCTCGGGGAGCACATCGACGAGGAGCACCTTCGCGCTCTCGGCGGCGAAACGCGCGGCGATGCCTTCGCCTATGCCGCGGGCGGCTCCGGTGACGATGACGACCTGACCCTCGAAACGCTTGAGGTTAAGCAAGACGGCCTCCATCGACCGGAAGCGCGACGCCGGTGGTGAAGCTCGCGGCGTCGCTGAGGAGATAGAGCACGGCGTCGGCCACTTCCTGCGGCTGTCCGAAGCGATTCATCGGATGTTTCGACTTCTGGAACGCCTCGCGCGCGGCCTGCGCGGCGGCGTCCCCTGCGGCCGCGACCGCTTGGCGGTGGATGGGGGAATCGATCGTGCCGGGGCAGACGCAATTGACGCGGATGTTCTCGGCAGCGTGGTTGAGCGCGAGGCTCTTGGTCAGCAGCGTGACGGCGCCCTTGGTGGCCGAATAGGTCGACAGCACGGGCGAACCTTGCAGGCCGGCGGTGGAGGAGAACAGCACGACCGATCCCTTGCCGATCCCGCGCATCTGGGGAATGAAATGCTTGGCGGCGAGATAGGCGCCTTTGACGTTGACCGCAAAGACCATGTCCCAATCGGCTTCGTCGACATCGATGATGGCTTTCGACGGTCCGAGGATGCCGGCGGCGACGACGAGCAACTCGACGGGGCCGAACGCCTGCTTGGCCGCACTGGCGGCGCGCGCCACATCGGCCGAGGACGCGGCGTCGCCGACGACCGTGACGGCGCCGGGGCAGAGCGCCGCCGTGATCGCGAGGCCGTCGCGATCGCGGTCGAACAGCACGAGCTTGGCGCCCTCCCTGGCGAGGTTTTGCGCAACCGCGCATCCAAGCGCGCCAGCCGCGCCGGTAACGGCGGCGACGCGGTTCGTGAAGCGATCAGTCATGCTCCTTGCCTCCAAGATAGAATTCCTCGAGTTCCGCCATGGCGACGCCGTCGCCGATCTCGCGCTGGTAGGCGATCTTGCCGCTGCGGATCACATAGAGGGAGTCGGCAATGTCCAGCGCCATCCCGATGTTCTGCTCGACGAGCAGAAGCGTCAGTCCGAGATCGCGCAGTCCCAGAATGGCCTCGGCGATTTCCTCGACGACACGCGGCGCCAACGCCGCCGAAGGCTCGTCGAGCAGCAGGACCGACGGCCTTGCCATCAGCGAGCGCCCAATCGAAAGCATCTGCCGTTCGCCACCCGACAGCATGCCGGCGTTGACTTTGCGCCGTTCGCGCAGCCGCTTGAAACGCTGGTAAACGCTCTCGAGATCCTCGGCGATCGCCTGACGCTCGCGCCTGCGGTGATAGGCGCCCATGAGGAGGTTTTCCTCGACGCTCATCGCCGCGAACACCTCCTTGCCCTGCGGCACCAATGAGAGGCCGAGCGCCGCACGCTTCTCGGCGGGCACGTTGTCGATCGGCTGGCCGTTCAGGACGACCCGACCCTCCTGAACCGGCACGAGGCCGACGATCGCCTTGAGCGTTGTGGACTTGCCGGTTCCGTTGCCGCCGAGCAGCGCCACGAGCCCGCCTTTGGGCACAGTGATGCTGACGCCATGCAGGATCCGGCTGCGGCCGTAGCCGGCGACAATGTTCTCAACGCTGAGCACGGCGCTTCCATCCCGAACCGATGTAGGCTTCGACGACGATCGGATCCTTGACCACCGCCGCGGGCCGTCCTTCCGCGATCTTCGCGCCGGAATCGAGGACGACGACCTGATCGCACAGATCGCGCACAACGCGCATGTCGTGCTCGACGAGAAGGATGCTCATGCCGAATTCGTCGCGCATGCGGCGGATCAGCACGATCAGCTTGTCCACGTTGGGCGGCGAGAGGCCGGCCGCCGGTTCATCGAGCACGAAGAGGCTTGGCTCGCTCATGAGGCCGCGCGCAAGTTCGACCATGCGCTGCTGTCCGATCGACAAGGCGGTGACCGGGTTGAGCGCGAGGTTGTCGAGCTCGAACCACGACAGAAGCTCGCGGGCGCGCACACGCGCGCGGGCCTCCTCCTCGCGCGCCACCCGTCGGCCGAGGAACGTGTCGACAAGGCTCGTCTTCATCCGCATGTGATGGGCGAGGAGAAGATTATCCTCGACGTTGAGCGAGCCGAACAGGCGCAGAAGCTGAAACGACCGCGCCATGCCGGCGCGAGCCCTCTCGTGGGAGCGCGCGGACGTGATGTCCTTTCCATTGAAGGCGAAGGCGCCGGAATTCGGAAAGAGCTCGCCCGTAACCAGATTGACCATCGTCGATTTTCCCGAGCCGTTCGGGCCGATCAGGCCGACGATCTGGCCTTTCGCGATGCTGAGACTGACGCCCGAGACGGCGGTGACGCCGCCGAATCGCTTCACGACGTTGCGGGCTTCCAGAACGGGGGGCGGAGCTTGCTCGATCACGCGCGCACTCGCTCACGCAGCCGGCCGACGAGGCCTTCGGGCGCGAAGGTGATCGCGGCGACGAGAAGGACGCCGTAGATCAGCATCTTGTACTCGGCGAACGTGCCGAGGAACTCGGGCAAGACGATGAGAAACGCCGCGCCGATGATCGGGCCGATGAACGTGCCGCGCCCCCCGATCACCATCATCGCCGCAACCGTGGCGGAAATCCAAATGGTAAAGTCGTCGGGGGTGACGCCGCGCAGGCAATAGGCGGTGAGGGCGCCGGCAACGCCGGAGAGCGCCGCCGAGGCGACGAAGGCGGCGAGTTTGCCGCGCGTCGCATTGAGGCCGACGGCGCTCGCCAGCGTCTCGTCGTCGCGGATGGCGATCCACTCGCGGCCGAGTTCGGGAAGAGACTAGGCGCCAAGCGACGAAGACGCAGACAACGGTCAGCGCGAGCGTCAGATAGTAATAGCCGCGCAGCGTCGTGATCTCGAACAACCGCACGCCGAACGCTGAAACTTGGCCGATATTCGGCAACGTGAGGCCGACCTGGCCGCCGGTGAACGAGGTCCATTGCGAGATGACGAGATAGACGATCGTCTGGAAGGCGATGGTGACGATGGCGAGGAAGTGTCCCTTCAGCCGCAGCGCGGGAATGCCGAGCAACAGGCCGAACGCGCCAGCGACGACTGCGCCGGCCGGGAGATTGACCCAGATCGGCGTGCCGAGGTCGCGCGTCATGATCGCCGCGGCATAGGCGCCAAGACCGTAGAAGGCTCCCGAGGCGAAGGAGAATTGGCCGCAATAGCCGGAGACGAGGTCGAGCCCGACGGCAAGGATGACGTAGAACAGGATCACCATCATCACGTTGATCTCATACCCGCCGAGCGCGAGCGGGGCGAGCGCGAGGACGGCGATCGCTGCGAGGGCGAGAAGGAACCGGCTCATGAGCGCTCAACCGACTTGCCGAAGAGCCCCTGCGGCCGGAACAGCAGCGCGAGAATGACGAAGACGAAACCGACGATGTCGCGCATGCTGTTGGCGATATAAGCGGAAGTGAACGATTCGGTGACGCCGAGCAGCAGCCCGGCGGCCGCCGCGCCCGCGACGTTGCCCATGCCGCCGAGAACGACCACGGTAAAGGCCTTGAGCGCGATCATGTTGCCAACCATCGGGTGCACGAAGAACACCGACGACATCAGCATCCCCGCAAGGCCGGCGAGAGCCGCGCCGACCGCGAACGTGACCACGGCGACGCGCTCGACCCGCACCCCGCAGAGCCGCGCCACCGTTGCGTGTTGCGCCATGGCCCGCAGGCTGCGCCCCGTCCAGGTGTAGCGCAGCGCGATATGCAGCGCGGCGATGACGACCACCATGACGACGGGAATGATGGCGCGCTGCAGAGGCAGGAACACGGGTCCGAGTTGGATCGGAATGGCGTCGAGGCTGGTGTTGAGACGCTGCGGCTGCGGTCCCATGACGATGAGGGCAGCGTTTTGAAGCGCGATCGCGAGGCCGAAGGACGAGATAATTGAGCTCGTCGCGTCCCTGTTTTTCATCGGCCTGTGGAGGATGGCCTCGGCGGCGACGCCCACCACGGCCGCCGCGAGCAGCACGAGGCCGACCGCGGGTACCAGGGACCAGCCGAGCACCGTAACCGCGAAGATGCCCACATAGCCGCCGATCATGTAGAACTCGCCGTGGGCGAAGTTGACGACGCCGAGGATGCCGAAAATGAGCGTCAGGCCGACGGCGACCAACACATAAGTGCTGCCGACCACGACGCCGTTCGCCAAATACTGAAGGAAGAGATCCATTTCCGACACAACGAGCCTTGATCGGGCCTAGCCGCGCCGTCTTGCGGCGCGGCTCTCCATGTGAGACGCAAGCGCGCGGCGAATGGCCCGCGGCGCCAGGCGCGACGAAGCTTCAGGTGTCGAGCACGCGCTTGCCGTTCTTGATGACGGCGATGAACATGGGAAAGTTGACGCTGCCCTTCTGGTCGAACGCGGCGGTCGCGCCGGCCGGACCGCAGGCGATTCCGAAATCCTTCATGCCGCTCTTCAGCATCTTCTGGATCTCCAGCCCATCGGGCTTTCCGGCGCGGCGCATCGCCTCGATGCCGATGTTGGTCGAGTCGTAGCCCAACGCGCTGAACGTGTTGGCCTCTTGATTGAAGCGCGCCTTGAAGCGCTCGCCGAACGCCTTGCCCACCGGATTCGGCGTCGACGCCTCGTAGAGGGATGCGACCGCGAAGCCCTCGCACGCCGCCCCGGCGAGCTTGATGAAATCGTCCGATATCATGGAGCCCGACCCGACGAATTGCGTACGCAATCCGACCTCCGCCGCCTGCCGGACAATGTTGGCTCCATCGCCGGCCCAGCCGCCGATGTAGACTGCTTCGGGAGCGAGCGAACGCAGCTTGGTGAGAGCCGTGGAGAAGTCCTGCTCACCTGGGTTGTAGCCGTCGCTCGAGATGATCGTCCCGCCGACGCCGGTGACCACGCGGGTGACCTGCTCGGCGAGCGTCACGCCGTAGTTCGTATTGTCGTGAAGGATCGCGACCTTGGTCTTCTTGAACTTCTGGACGATCGCCTTGGCGGTGTCCTCGCCCTGGCTGTTGCTGTCGGGCCAGGAACGGAAAAACCAGGGATCGCCGGGCGTGTTCTGGTCGGTGACGATCGCGCCGGTGGAGCCGCCCGAGAGCATCGGAACCTTGTACTCGGCGGAGACTTTGGACGCGGCCGCGGCGACGGCGGAGGCGTAGGTGCCGACGATGAACGGCACACCCTCGCGCTCGATGAGGCGGCGCACCGCCGTCACGCCCTTGGTGGAGTTGCCTTCGTCGTCCTCCATCACGAGGTCGATCTTGCGCCCGAAGACGCCGCCCTTGGCGTTCCACTCTTCGACCGCGAACTGCAGGCCCTGAATGATCTGGCGCCCCTCGATGCTCGCCGTACCGGAAAGCGGGAGCATGCCGCCGATCTTGAGGGGCTGCGCGCTCTGCGCGCGCACAATGCTCGGAGCGGCGATGCTCGCCCCCAGAATGCCAAGCATATGCCTACGGGAAAGCTGAGCCATCGACGATTCCTCTTGCGCCGTATCGTTTGACAATACGGTTATATCGATATCATGCTACGGCCCGAGAACCGTGTCAAACCTCAAATTCTGGGCTGCGGCGCACAAAACATAGGCTGTGGATGCATCGCGGGATCTCTTGCATTTTTGCCCGATATATCGCATATCACAACGTCCGTATTGATAGACGATATGACAGCATGGATTGTGCGCCGCCAATCGGACGGCCCGCGCCCAGTCGGACTGGCCGCCTATCGCAGTGACCGGCCTTCGGAGTGGTCTCTGGGCTTTCGCCCAGGGCGATCGCTCCCTTCACCTGCAACCGCCGCGGGCGGATCATGACGAGGAATGCGATGCCGACGAAGCTCGAAGCCGGGCGCCTCAACGAAACCCTCGTCGTCGAGGGGCTCAGCGCGTCCGCGGAAATCATCGTGGACCCCTGGGGCATTTCGCACCTGCGGGCCGCCAATGAGGATGATTTGTTCTTTCTCCAGGGCTTCAACGCGGCCCGCGACCGCCTCTGGCAGATCGACTTGTGGCGCAAGCGCGGCCTCGGCCGTCTCGCGGCTCATTTCGGTCCCGGCTACCTCGCCCAGGATCAAGCCTCACGCGCGTTCCTCTACCGCGGCGACATGGCGCGCGAGTGGGAGAGCTATGCGCCCGACGCCGAGGCGATCTGCGCCGCCTTCGTCAAAGGCGTGAACGCCTTCGTCGCGCTGACCGAACGCGAGCCGGAGCGGCTGCCGATCGAATTCAGCGTCACCGGAACCAGGCCGGAGCGCTGGCAGGCCGAGGATGTCGTGCGCATCCGCAGCCACGCCCTCACCCGTAACGCGCTTTCGGAAGTGCTGCGCGCCAATGTCGCGAGCAAGGCCGGCTTCGACAACGACCTGCTGCGCAAGAATCTCGAACCGCACGTCGTCCCCGGCAACCCCGCCGGGATCGCGCTCGACGAGATTCCGCTCGCCGTCCTCGATCTCTTCAAGCTCGCGACGGCCGGGGTGTCGTTCTCGCACGAGCGGCTCTCGGCCTCGCTCGCCGATGCGCCGAAATGGCGCAAGGTGAACGAACTCGCCGAGGTCGCGATGGAGACCGCGACGACGGGCTCCAACAATTGGGTGGTCGGGGCGAGCCGATCGGCGACGGGCCGTCCGATCTTCGCCGCCGATCCGCACCGCAACCACTCGATTCCCTCGCTACGATATCTGGTGCACCTTACGGCGCCCGGTCTCGACGTCATCGGAGCCGGCGAACCCTCCGTGCCGGGCGTATCGACGGGGCACAACGGCTTCGCCGCTTTCAGCCAGACCATCTTCAGCGCCGATCAGGAGGACATCTACGTCTACGAGACGGAGCCGGGCCATCCCGATCGCTACAAGCACAACGACGAATGGTTGGAGATGGAGCGCGTCGAGGAGCGCTTCGCGGTCAAGGGCGCAGCCGACCAGCTCCACGTCCTCAAGTTCACGCGGCATGGACCGGTTGTCTATGTCGACGCAACGCGCAACCGCGCCTTTGCGCTCCGCTCGGTCTGGTTCGAGGCAGGCTCGGCCGCCTATATGGCGTCGCTCTCGACGATGCGGGCGAAGAGTTGGGACGCGTTTCGGGAGGGCCTGCGCCGTTTCGCCACGCCCTCGCTGAATCACCTCTATGCGGACGTGACCGGAACCTTCGGCTGGCAGCCGGCCGGAATGGTTCCGGTGCGGCGCAACTGGGACGGCCTGCTGCCCGTCGCGGGCGACGGCCGGTTCGAGTGGGAAGGCTTCGTCGATCTCGACGACATGCCGCGCAGCGTCAATCCGGCCACGGGATTCGTCGCCACTGCGAACGAGGCGAACCTGCCCGCTGACTTCGACCAGGAGACGGTACGGATCGGCTACGAGTGGCTGGAGAAGAGCCGCGCAGTCCACATCCACGAGACGCTGGGTCGGGACGCGCGGCATACGATCGCCGCCTCGCTCGCTCTGCAGACCGACGTGCATTCTCGCCCGGCCCTGCGCCTGCAGCGCCTCCTGCTGGCGATCGAGCGCGCGGACGATCCCGACTTCGCGCCCGCACGCGCCATGCTGCTCGATTGGGACAACGCGCTCGAGGCGGCCTCTGCGCCCGGCGCGTTGTCGGAATTGTGGTACGCGAAGCATCTCAAGCCTGGGCTTCTCGCCCTTCTCGTGCCGGACGCCGCCACGCGAGCGCTCATGGCGCCCGGCGATGTCGAAGGCATCCTGACTTCGCTCGAGCGGCCCGATGCTCGTTTCGGCGCCGACCCGGCCGCGACGCGCGACGCCTTGATCATCGCCACGCTCTGCGAGGCCTACCGCGACGCCCTAAAGCGCCTCGGCGCGGACCCTTCCGCCTGGCGGTGGGGGCAATTGCACCACGGCTATTTCGAGCACCCGCTCGGCGCGGTCGCGGGCGAGGACCTGCGCCGGCAGATCGACGTCGGCCCGCTGCCGAAGGGCGGTAGCGCATCGACCGTCATGCACGCCGCCTATCGGCCCCAGGATTTCCGGGTGATCATGGGCGCCTCCGTGCGCTTCGTTCTCGACGTCGGCAATTGGGACGCAAGCGTCTGCGTCAACACCCCAGGACAATCGGGCGACAGCCGTTCTCCTCACTATCGCGATCTGGCGGAGAAATGGGCCAAGGGCGAATATGTGCCCTTCCTCTACTCCAAGCGGGCCGTCGACGAGGCCGCCGCCCAGCGCATCGTCTTGATGCCGGCGGGCGCGGGCGGCGGTCCCGCAAACTAGTCTAGTGCCTCGATTCACTCATATCGAGGGGTATAGGCTTGTGAGTTTGATGCGTGCGTCGTCGGTTGAGAAGTGCCACTCGGCGACGGCGTGATTTTTGTTTCGGTCGCGGACCCAGGCGGCGACCTCGTCGATGATTGTCTGCTTGTCGGGGATTCGGCGGTCGAGACATTGCGCGGCGAGGACGCCGAGTTCGGATTCGGCCAAGTCGAGCCAAGAACCGTGCTTGGGCGTGTAATGCCATTCGAAGCGCTCGACCAGACGCCTGGCCTCGGCGGCGGGAAAGGCTTCGTAGAGCGACGCGGGGGCGTGGGTGTTGAGATTGTCCTGGACGAGGACGATCGTCTCGGCTTGCGCGAAGTGGACATCGGCCAAGTCTTTCAGAACATGGGCGAAGTCGACGGCGGTGCGGCGGTCGGTGACCTTGACGTTGCGCCAGCCTTCGAGCGGCGCGAACATCATGAACAGGTTGGCTGTGCCGTTGCGCGTGTATTCGTAGTCGATGCGGGCCGGGCGCCCCGACTGCATCGCAACGGGCGCGCGCGTTTCGGCGATGAGCTGCTTGGACGTCTCGTCAACACACACCACCGGGCGATTGGGATCGCGAGGCCGCGTATAGACCGCGAGCACATCCTCCATCGCCGCTACGAACGCGCCGCTGGCCTTGGGCGGGATGACCCAATATTTGCGGCGGTGGGGCTGAAGAGCGTTTTTTTGAGCACGCGCTGGATCGTGCTGTCGCTGGCGGCCGCGACGATGCCGAACTCCACGACCTTGCTCTCCAACAGCCGCAAGCTCCAGCGCGCGTATCCCTCGGGCGGCTTGGAGCAGGCCAGGGCGATCAGCCGGGCTTCCTTCTCGCCGTCGAAAATTCGCCGCAGGGAGGGCGCGGAGGGCGCGCTGCGGCTCAACACCGCCGCGAGCCCGTCCTCCACCCATTGCTTGCGCACCCGGTAGACCATGGAAACGCTGGTCTCCAGAGCCTCGACGATCCGGCTGTCGCTCCACCCTTCGCCGTCTTCCGAAACGTCGGCCTTCAACAAGATGCGCGCCTTTAAAAGCCGTTGCGCCGCGCTCTTGCCCTTGCGGATCAGCGCGTCGAGCTCGCCGCGCTCCTCCGCGCTCAACCGCACCACATACCGCTTCACCGAAGGCACTCTCGCCGCCATGATTTCCTCCATCGCTCCAGCCGCGATGGATAAGGAATCATTAATTCCTTTCGCAATTATTGAAGCCAGCCACTAGCCCTTGCTGCTATTGGGTTGACGCGTGTCCGGCAGTCATGCCCGGCGTTGTTGCGCCGGGCATCCACGCCGCCGAGCAGCCACGAACCCGAAAATTTCGGGCTACTGAGAAGTGAGCCTCTGCTGACGGATCGCCTTTTCGTCACCAGGCCTTGTCGACCTGACGAGCAACGAAATGCGCCTCTGGCAAGGCGTGCGAACATCATCGCAGAGGTTGGAAAACGCGCTCCATCGGCGCCGCTTTCGAGGCGGCGAAGGCTTGATTGTCACACGCGCGTTATCTGCCTTCCTTAGCGGTTGCCGCAAGCGATCCAATGATTGCGATGGTCATCTCAGCGCGCGCTAAGCGCTTGAGGGACATCGGTTTTGTGCACGCTTGAACTGAGAAGATCGCCGCGCCCGGGGAACGGGAGACGGGTCTGAAGACCTGCTCTCGAATAGGGCGAAAAGAGCGCGTGCGCCTCCAAACAAGGCCGAAAATGGGAAGTTGCGACCGGTCGCCAGCGTTCGAGCGCGCGCGGCCATATCATAGATAGGGCTTGTATTATGTTATATTACTCGAAACAATTTCTCCTCGCTTCGACGGCCGGGCTGATGTTCGCGGGGGCCGCTCAGGCGGCCGACCTGCCGACCAGGAAGACGCCGCCGGCGCCGCCGGCCGCTGCGTCGCCGTGCAGCCCGCTGCTGAACACCATCAGCCAGCTGCACAGCCCGGTCGACTTCTTCAACACGCCCGGCACACTGACCTGCTACGGCATCACGCTGTACGGCACCCTCGATGAGGGCGTGGGCTATCAAAGCCACGGCGTTTTGTTCAACTCGCAGATGTACACCGGCGTCGAAGAGCTGATTTCGAAAAACAGCTACAAGCCGATGTGGAACTATACGCCGAATGGTCTCAGCCAGTCGGTGGTCGGCATCAAGGGCGAAGAGCCCATCCCGGGGATCGGCGGCACGTCTGTCGTGTTCGACGCCGAGACCGGCTTTGATCCCGCCACCTTCCGTCTCGGCAACGCCCTCGGCTCGCTGATCGACAACAACGGCGTCCCGCTCAACCAGCAGAGCGATAACGCGGATGGGGCTCGCGCTGGCCAGATCTTCAACTCGCAGGTCTATGTGGGTCTCAGCAACAGCACGTTCGGCACCCTGACCTGGGGCCGCCAGAACACGCTCGACCTTGACGGCATCAACGCCTACGACCCGATGGGCGGCTCCTACGCCTTCTCGCTGGTCGGCTATTCCGGCGCCACCGCCGGCGCGGGCAACACCGAAAACACTCGCGACAACTCGGCCCTCAAGTATCGCATCAACTACGGCCAGTTCCGCGCCGCGGCGATGGTCCAGACCGGCGGCTTAGAACAGGGCAACGGCGCGCAGGGCCTTTATGAAGTCCAGCTCGGCGGTGATTTCGGCGGCCTGTCGGTCGACGCGATCTACACCCATCTGACCGATGCCGTGTCGGCTGCAGCTTACACTCCCGCGCTCGGGGGCGCGCTGAGCCCGACGCAGCTCGCCGCGGTCAACGCTCAGCAGCTCACGGCCACGCTGTCCGACAACGACGCCGTGACGTTGCTCGCGAAATACAAGTGGAACTCCTGGACGTTCTATGGCGGCTACGAGCACATCGACTTCGACAACCCGACCACGGACTTCTCGATGTTCCGCGGCATCGGCGGCTACACGTTCAACAACGTGACCAACAACGCCTACGGATCGAGCACGACCAACTCGAAGACCCTGCAGGTGATGTGGACCGGAGCCAAATACTCCGTCACGCCGGACCTCGACATCACCGGCGCGTACTATCACTACCTGCAGAATTCGTATTACATCCCGTCTGGGGCGAACAACTGCAACACTCAGAGCGCGCATTCGCAGTGCTCCGGCACCTTGGACGCGGTTTCCGCGATGGTCGACTGGCGCGTCTTGAAGCATGTCGACACCTATGCCGGCGTGATGTTCTCCGAAGTCAACGGCGGCCTGTCCAACGGCTACCTCGCCCACACCGACTGGGCCCCGACGGCCGGCGTGCGCATCCGGTTCTGATCCGATTGCAGATCGGCGGAGCAATCGCCGCCGGTCTCTTACGAGAGTGTCCCCGGGCCTGCGCCCGGGGTTTTTATATTCCCTCGTTCCCAGAGAACGGTCCATTTCTTCGATCTCGGCCGACTTCCCTCCGCCTATAGAAGCTGCAGTTACGTGGAACCGTCTTTGCGAGCGGAGCGAAGCAATCCAGCGATCGAGGTCCTGCCAGCAAGTCGCGAGTCGTTCCGCGGGCGCCTCAATCGGCTGACGCCTCGACTCTCTGGATCGCCGCGCTTCGCTCGCGATGACGACCGGAGGCCGGCTCAGCCGGGACACAGTGTTCGAGCAGTCTCCGGGCCGCCCGCGCGCCATCAAGTGCTGAGCGCGCGCGCCGCCTCGACGGCGAGCGGGGCGAACTTCCGTCGAAAGTCGTCGACGGACCATTCGCTCAGCGAGCCCGCGATGTGGACGGCCCCGAGAGGCCTTCCGCCCTTGCCGACCACGGCGGCCGCAAGCACGACCTCGCCGATCAGCGCCTCTTCGGAAGTGTAGGCGTAGCCGTCGCGGCGCGCCTCCCGAACCTTGCCCCAGATCTTGTCGGTGTCGATCAGCGTCTTCGGCGTCACTTTGCGGCGATCCGAGCGCGCGAGAATGTCCTCGACCTCGTCGTCGGAAAGGCGCGCAAGGCAGGCGCGCCCGCCCGACGACAGGAAAGTCGGGATGCGCCGGCCGGTCAGCGTGGCGTAGAAGGTCTCGCGCTTGCTTTGCAGCCGAATGGCGTAGAGCGTCGTCGTGCCGTCGAACAGACTGAGATCGACGCGCTCTCCAGCCATCCGCCGCAGGTCCATCAGAATCGGCGTCGCGCGCTCGATCAGCGAATTCGAACGCAGGTAGTCGAAGGAGCGATCGAGCAGACGGCGTCCGAGGGCGAGGCCGCCGTCTTCCGCGCGCTCGAGATAGCCCCGGCTCAGCAGGGTCTGGCCGATACGCTGCGCGGCGCTCTTGTTCACGCCGGCGCTTGCGGCGATCTCGCCGAGCGACTTCGGATTCGGATTGTCGGCGTAGGCCTCCAGCACGTCGAGCGCGCGCGCCACGGATTGCAGGAAGAGCCGCTCGTCGATCGACGCCGACTTCGCCTTCGCCTTTTTGTCGACGCTCGGCCGACCGCTTGATTTGCTCATCAGGTGGGCTTCAATTTCGTCAATCGGCAATCGCTTGCGTTTGAGGCGACAATGACGAAAGCGGAAGCCGTAATCAACACGGCCGCCTCGAACATTGCGAGATCATCACTGCCCCGCGCGCGTCTGCACGCAATTCACGGCAGGCTCAGTCAGGCCGCCGAGACGCGCAGCGGCAGTGTCTTGAGGCTGCGTAGGTTGTTGTTGAGGCGACGGGTCGGCTCGCCCTCGAGTTCGAGCGTGTCGATGAGCCTCGCGGCGGCGGTGAGAACGGCTTCGCCCTCGAGCCGTGCGATCATCTGCCCGATGCAGGCGTGAATGCCGGTCCCGAGCGCAAGATGGCCCAGCGTGGAGCGCGTGAGGTCGAACGCGTCGGGACGCTCCCAGAAGTCCGGATCGCGATTGGCCGAGGCGAGGAGCATCAGAATCTTTTGATCCTCCTCGACGCGCACGCCGTCGATCTCCACCGGCCGCATCGTCTGGCGGCAGACGTTTTGGATCGGCGTTTCGAGCCGCATCGCCTCGTCGAACGCGGAGCGCGCGCGGTTCGTATCGGCGCGTAGCAGCGCCCATTGCGCCGGGTCCCTGGCGAGATGCCAAAGCGCCGCCGAAATGGCGCTGCTGGTCGTATCGAGGCCGCCGCGCAGGAACGAACGAACCAGCAGCGGCGCAATCTGCGGATCGATCTCTCCGGCGCCGGCCGCCTGATAGATCTTGGCGCCGAAGCCGTCGGGCAGCATCGCTTCGCGCTTCATGCTCGCCTCATACCAGCCGGCGATCTTGTCGGCCTCGCGCTGGGTCGCTTCGTATCGCGCGTTGCGCGGCCCCTGGCCGTCGAAATTCAAAGCGCCCAGCACGAAGAGGTTTTCGCGCCGCTCGGGCGACCATCGCAAGCCGAGCGCGTCCGGGAACATCGTCGACACATAGGATTCCGCCAGATCCTCGACGCCGTCGAACCTCTTCCGCTCGACGAGCTGAGCGATCAACCGCTCGGCCTCGCGCGTAAAATCCTCCCGCCACTGCCTGATCAAAGCCGGCGAAAGGATGCGCTGCAACGCCGTGCGCACCTTCGTGTGATCCGGCGGATCGACTTCGACGATAGGGCTTGCCGCGCGCCATGCGTCGGGCCGACGGATGTCGGCCAAGCCGGAACCGCCAGTAGAGGAGAAGGTCCCCCAGTCCTTGAGCGCGGCAGCGATGTCGCGCTGCCGACCCATGACGTAGACGCCGTAACGCGGGAGGTACGCCACCGGTCCGGCGGAACGCACGGCCTTGTGCATGTCAAACGGGGATTCGAGGACGTCGTCCGCGTAAGGGTCCACGTCAATGGCGGGCGGCTGTCGAGTGGCCGAAAAGCCAGCATCCATTGCGGTCACGCGCCCATCCCAGTTTTCAATACGGTCGTATCAGAATCAAATTAAGAACGTTGACCACACCTGTCAACGCGAGTCCATGATCGGCGGAACGTCGGTGTCGGTCCTGCGAGGGCGCGTTCAAGCGCGGCGCGCTCCCGCCGGGATCGACGGCGCCAGAGCGAGCGGCGAATAAGCAGCTGCCGGCTTTTCGCCAAAAGCCGCGAAACTTGGAAATATGCGCGCGCCCTACTGCGATTTGACAGATCGCCACGCGGTCTCGCAGGCGGCAGGCCCGCAGAGAGGCTCTGCTACTGAAGCGTTTCGAGGCGATCCGGCCGCTTGACCTCGATCTCGACGAACGCCATCGGACGATCGGAGCCGTTCATCACGTCATGCGTGACGCCGGCGGGGCGCATGTAGCTGTGGCCGGCCGCGAAGGTCGCCTCGACGACTTTTTCGCCGTCGTGGATGCGCATCGTTGCGTCAGTCAGCAGGACGACGAAGTAGGGGTGGCCGTGCTGGTGCCAGCCTGTGACGGCGCCGGGCGCGAAGTCCCAGCGCGTGATCCGCACCGTCTCGTCGTCTTGCAGCACCGTCGCCGAAGCCGGAACGTCGCATTGGAACGCCACGTCGTCATCCTTGCTCGATAGGAATCCGAAATCTTCGATAGCAGTTCCTCAGCAAGGTGGAAACGGGGATCGTCTGCGAAATAGGCCCGAATCGCTCGGCCTGGACAAACGCCGACGCGCCGCCAAAATTGGCGCGAAAGCGATAAGCGCGATTCGCAATGGCTCCAGACAGCAAACGTCCCCGCAACTTGCCGCCGCTCGTGGCGCTGCGCGCATTCGAGGCGGTCGGATCGACCGGCAGCATGCGCGCCGCCGCCGAGGCGCTCGCCGTGAGCCCGACCGTCGTTTCGCGTCACCTCGACAATCTCGAGAAGCGCCTCGGCGTGGCGCTGATCGCGCCGAAAGGCCGTTCAGTAACGCTGACCGAGGCGGGGCGCCGCTTTCATGCCGAGGTGGCGCGCGCCTTCGACCTGATCGACGCTGCGACCGGCGAATTGGTCAAGCCGGTGCGCAAGCCGCTGCGGCTCTGGTGCTGGCCGGGCCTCGCGGTGATGCGCCTGTTGCCGCGTCTGCCGGAGCTGGAAGCGCGCCTGCCCGGGTACGCCGTCCACTTCCATCCCACGCTCGCGCGAGCGGACCTCATCCGCGGCGAGGCGGACGCTGAGATCGTCTACCGAACAGCCGACGAGCCGCGGCGAGCGGGAATTGTCGAGATCGAGCTCGCGCGGCCGCGCGTGATGCCGGTCGCGAGCCCAGCGCTGGCAAGCCGTCACGCGCGGCCGCCGGAGGATCTCGAACTTCTGTTCGAGCTACCGTGGATTCATGAACTCTCTAGTGACGAATGGCGAGCTTGGCTGCAGGCTGCTGGCCTGCGGATCGATGCGCGGGCGCAGGAGCGGCTGGAAGGCGTCCGCCTCTGGCACGCGCACCTCGCGATCGGCGCGGCCCAGCTTGGACAGGGCGTCGCGCTCGCCAATGAGCTCCTGGTCGAGGGCGATCTCGCCGACGGACGGCTGCTCGAGATCGGCCGCACCGACGTACGGCTCGGCTCCTACGTGTTGGCGATGCGCGCCGAGACGCAGGAGGATGAGCCGATGCGCGCGCTCGCCGACTGGCTGCGTCGGGCGACGAAGCGACGATTGCCAAAAAGGCAACTGTCGGATGCAAACTAACTGATTGTGCCTGGCGCGGACGCGAGCATGTTCCCCCTCGAATTGCTGATCGAGGAGCGTGAGATGACATCCCAGCCGGAAGCTTCAGGGAACGCCGAGTGGCTCGCCCGCCGCAACGCCGCGGTGGCGCGAGGCATCGGTCATTCGACCGGCGTTTTCACCGCCCGCGCGCGCAACGCCGAGATCTGGGATGTCGAGGGCAAGCGTTACGTCGATTTCGCCGGCGGCATCGCGGTGTTGAACACCGGACATTGCCATCCGAAGGTGATGGCGGCGGTGAGCGAGCAAATGGAGCGCTTCACCCACACCTGCTTCCAGGTGACGCTGTACGATACCTATGTGCAGCTCGCAGAGCGGCTCAACGCGCTTGCGCCAATCTCCGGTCCGACCAAGACGGCGCTGTTCACCACAGGCGCGGAAGCCACGGAGAACGCGATCAAGATCGCCCGCGCCGCGACCGGCCGCTCGGGCGTCATCGCCTTCACCGGCGGTTTTCACGGCCGCACGATCGTCGCCATGAACATGACCGGCAAGGTCGTTCCCTATAAGAAAGGGCTCGGACCGGCGCAGCCCGAGATCTACCACGTTCCCTTCCCGGTCGCGCAATTCGGCGTGACCGCGGAGGATTCGCTCAAGCACCTTGGCTTCCTGTTCAAGGCCGACATCGATCCTTCGCGCGTCGCCGCGATCATCATCGAGCCGGTGCAGGGCGAAGGCGGCTTTCACATGGCGCCGCCGGAGCTCATGGAGGGGCTGCGTCGCATCTGCGATCAACACGGCATCGTGCTGGTGGCGGACGAGGTGCAGACCGGCTTCGGGCGTACCGGCAAGATGTTCGCGATGGAGCACTATTCGATCGAGCCCGACCTCATCTGCGTCGCCAAGAGCCTGGCCGGCGGCTTCCCCCTGTCGGGCGTGATCGGCCGCGCGGCGATGATGGACGCGGCCGACGCCGGCGGTCTCGGCGGCACTTACGCCGGCAATCCGCTCGCCTGCGCCGCTGCGCTGGCGGTGCTCGACATCTTCGAAGAAGAGGGTCTCGTCGCTCGCGCCAACGTGATCGGCGCGCGCGTCAAGGCGCGCCTGGAGACGATCCGTCAGTCGAACGCGAGCCTGCCGATCGCCGCCATTCGCGGGCCTGGCGGCATGGTCGCCTTCGACATCGTCGCCGAGCGTGGCGCCGACGAGCCGGACGCCGCCGCGACCAAGGCGGTGGTGCAGCGGGCGGCCGAACTCGGTCTCGTCCTGCTCTCCTGCGGGGTGAACTTCAACACGATCCGCATCCTTGTGCCGCTGACGGCGTCCGACCTTCTGGTCGACGAGGGGATGGATCTCCTTGAAGCGGCCTTGAAGGTCTGAACGGATTGGCGCAGGCGCCGCAATGCAAGCGAACCTGGAGAGAGTGACGATGAGCGCAGCCCACCCCCTGACCCTGTCGGATCCCTCGTTGTTCAAAGACAAATGCTACGTGGCCGGCGAGTGGATCCGCGGCGCGACGACGATCGCGGTCACGAATCCCGTCGACGACAGCGTCATCGGCTTCGTGCCGAAGCTCGGCGCTGCGGAGACGCGCCGCGCCATCGAGGCCGCCGAGAAGGCGCAAAAACCCTGGGCGCGCAAGCCCGCCAAGGAGCGCGCGGCGATCCTGCGCAAATGGTTCAATCTGATGATGGAGAACCAGGAGGATCTGGCGCGCCTGATGACCGCCGAGCAGGGTAAGCCGCTCGCCGAGTCGCGCGGCGAGATTGCTTACGGCGCGTCCTTCGTCGAGTTCTTCGCCGAGGAAGCCAAACGCATCTACGGCGAGACGATTCCCTCGCCCTGGCCGACGTCGCGCATGGTCGTCGTCAAGCAGCCGCTCGGCGTCGTCGCCGCGATCACGCCGTGGAACTTTCCCAACGCGATGATCACCCGCAAGGCCGCCCCGGCGCTCGCCGCCGGCTGCGCCTTCGTCTGCAAGCCGGCCGAGGAGACGCCGCTCTCGGCGCTGGCGATCGCGGAACTCGCCGAGCGGGCCGGAATTCCCAAGGGCGTGTTCTCGGTGCTGACCGGCGACGCGCCGGAGATCGGGCAGGAGATGACCTCCAATCCGATCGTGCGCGGGTTGACCTTCACCGGCTCGACCGAAGTCGGACGGCTGCTCTACGCGCAATGCGCGCCCACCATCAAGAAGCTCGGGCTCGAGCTCGGCGGCAACGCGCCCTTCATCGTTTTCGACGACGCGGATCTCGACGCCGCGGTCGTCGGCGCGATGGCGTCGAAGTACCGCAATGCTGGCCAGACCTGCGTCTGCGCCAATCGCATTCTGGTGCAGGACGGGGTCTACGACGCTTTCGCCCATAAGCTCGCGGAAGCGGTCAAGCAGCTCAAGGTCGGCGACGGCGTGGAGAGCGGCGTCACCACCGGCCCGCTGATCAACCGCGCGGCAGTCGCGAAAGTGCAGGAGCACATCGACGACGCGCTCGCCAAGGGCGCCAAGCTCATCCTCGGCGGCAAGGCGCTGGGCGGCAATTTCTTCGAGCCGACGGTGCTTGCCGACGTCACGTCCAAAATGGCGGTGGCGCGCGAGGAGACCTTCGGGCCGGTCGCGCCGCTGTTCCGCTTCAAGACTGAGGACGAGGCGATCGAGATGGCGAACGCCACCGAATTCGGCCTCGCCTGCTACTTCTACGCCCGCGACATCGGCCGCGTCTGGCGGGTGGCGGAGGGTCTCGAATACGGCATGGTCGGCATCAATGAAGGCATCATCTCGACCGCCGAAGCCCCCTTCGGCGGCGTCAAGGAAAGCGGCCTCGGGCGCGAAGGCTCCAGCCACGGCGTCGAGGAATACCTCGAGATGAAATACCTGCTGATGGGCGGTCTCGGCGGATAACCTCGCGCGTCATTGCGAGCGGAGCGAAGCAATCCGGCGATCGAGGCGGTCGCCAGTAGACTCGACTTCTTCACTCGGCTCGTGAAGGCGTTCGGCGCACCAAAAGCAGAGCGTCGCGATCGCTGGATCGCCACGCTTCGCTCGCGATGACGACAAAGGGCTCCGCTTGCATCGTCGGCGCAAATGGATTGCTTCGCTTCGCTCGCAATGACGATCCAACGGAGTCGCAGACGGCCCTACGCCGAGCGCGTGAGGCCGCACCATTCGGCGATGAACAGGACCATCGCTTTGGTGATGTTGCGCAGCGAGGCCAGGTCGACCCTTTCGTCGAAACCGTGAATGAACTCGGTGCGCGGCCCATAGACGAGGGCCGGCATTTTTCCGTAGAGGCCGAAGAACCGCGCGTCGGTCGTCGCGGTCGAGGCGACCGTCTTCAGATCCGATCCGAAGACGCGCTTGTGCGCGCCGGCTAAGGCCGCCACCGGCGCGTCGGCGTTTTCCAGCACATACCCTTCAGCCTCGAAGCCGTGATAGACGACCTCGGGCGGGTTGTTCTGCAAGAAGGGATCGCGCCGCGAAGCGGCGCGGACGACGCTCTCGATTTCGGCCTTCGCCGCGTCGATCGACTGACCCGGATAGATCGCGACGCGGACATCGATGACGCACCAGGCGGGCACGCTGGACGCCCAGTCGCCGCCCTCGATACGGCCAACGTTGAGATTGATCGGATGCGGCAGAGCCGCATGCGACGGATATTCGTGCCGGCGCGCGTTCCACGCCTCTTCGAGTTCGTGCAGCGCATGCATGACGCCATACATGGACTCGATCGCGTTGACGCCCTCCCCCGCGTCGGCCACATGGACCGGCACGCCGCGCACCTTGACCTGAAACCAGATGACGCCGACCTGCGCCTTCAAGAGCCTGTCGTTCATCGGCTCGGGGATCAGCACCGCGTCCGCGCGATAGCCGCGCTCGAGGCAAGCCAAGGCGCCGTTGCCGGTGCATTCCTCCTCGACGACGCTCTGCACGATGACATCCGCGGCCGGCTCGAAGCCGGCGCGCCGAATGGCGTCCAGCGCGGATAGACAGGCGACGAGCCCCGACTTCATGTCGCCGGCGCCGCGGCCGTACATCCAGCCCTCAGTGACGCGCGGCTCGAAGGGCGGCGTCGTCCACATGTCGAGCGGCCCGGTCGGCACGACGTCGATATGGCCGTTGAGGATCAGCGAACGGCCACGGGCCGCGGGAGCGCGCCGGGTGCCGACGACATTGTAGGCTTCGTCATAGGACACATGCGCCGGCGAGAAGCCGGGCAGGTTGCGAATGCGGTCGAGGTCGACGCGGAAATGGTCGACTTCGAGGCCCCGCTTGCCCATCTCCTCGGCCATGAAGGCCTGCGCTTCCTTTTCCAGTCCGCGCGTCGAGGGGAAGCGCACGAGTTCAGCCGTCAGATCGAGCTGCGCGGCGAAGCCTTCGTCCACGGCTTCGAGCAACGCTGCGGCGCTATCTTCCATCTCAATGACTCCAAAATTTCCAGGTGTTCACAATGCGGCGGCGAGCAGGGCGCGGCTGTATTCGTGCTCGGGCTGGCCGTAGAAGCGCTCGCTTGGGCCGATCTCGACGATCTCGCCTTCCCGCATCACCGCGATCCGATGGCACAGGTAGCGCGTCGCGGCGATGTCGTGCGAGATGAACAGCGCGCCGAAGCCGTGCTGAGCCTGCAGATCGCGGATGAGGTTGAGAACCTGCGCTTGCACCGAAACGTCGAGCGCGCTGACCGCCTCGTCGAACACGATGAAGCGAGGCTCGGTGACGAGCGCGCGCGCGATGGCGACGCGCTGGCGCTGGCCGCCGGACAACTGGCCCGGCAGGCGCTCCGCGATGGCGGCGTCGAGGCCGACGTTCTCCAGCATGGCGGCGACGCGTCGCTTGCGCTCCTCGGCGCCGACCCCCAGCACGACCAGCGGCTCCTCGACCGAACGGCCGCAGCGCAGGCGCGGATTCAACGCCCATTCTGGAAATTGCAGCACGACGGAGAGCTGGCCGCGCCGCTTGGACAGACGGCCGAAAGGCTGTCCCTCGAAAAACATCTCGCCGCGCGACGGCGCCGTGAGGCCGAGGCACACCCGGCCGAGCGTGCTCTTGCCGGAGCCGGATTCGCCGACGAGGCCCAGCGTCTCGCCCGGGGCGATGTCCAACGAGACCTCGCGCACCGCGTCGAAGGGCGGGCGGAAGATGCGGCCGCGATAGGTGACCCACACGTCGCGCAATCGGACGACCGGCTCGCTCACGGCTTGGTCTCCTCGACGGCGTGTCGCTCCGCCAGCATCGTCTCCGCGAAATGGCATGCGACAAGGCGGCCTTCGACAGGGCGCGGCTCGGGGCGGCTTTGCGAACAGACAGCTTGCCGCATCGGGCAGCGCGGCGCGAAGGCGCAAGATTCGGCGCGCCCGGTGAGGACAGGCGGAGAGCCGGCGATCGGCTCGAGCCGCTCGCCCGGCTTTTCGCCGCCGGCGCCGGCGCGCAGCAAGGCGCGCGTATAGGGATGAGCGGGCTGCTTTAACACGCGCTCCACGGGGCCTGTCTCGACAGGACGGCCGCCGTACATCACCGCAACCCTTCCGGCGTGCCGCGCCACCATGCGCAAGTCGTGCGAGAGGATCACGAGGCTCGCGCGCGTCTCGGCGCGCAGCCGGCCGAGCGTCTCCATGACGCGATCGCGAATCGAGGCGTCCAACGAGGCCGTCGGTTCGTCGGCGATCAGCGCCAACGGCTTTCGCGCGATCGCCATCGCGATGACGACCCGCTGCGCCATGCCGCCGGAGAGCTGATGGGGAAAACTGCGCATGACGCGGTCGGGATCGGAAAGCTCGACGCGCGCCAGCAACTCGCGGACGGTCTCGGCGTTCGCGCCGCCGAGCGCGAGCGCGACCTGCCGGCCCGCGCGCATCGTCGGGTCGAGCGCCGTCATCGGGTTTTGAAAGACGAAGCCGAGCTTGTCGCGGCGTAGCGCCCGCAGCTCCTCGTCGCCCACCGCGAAGACGGAGCGTCCGTCCACCAGGAGATCGCCGCTTTCGCGCTGGGCCTCGGGCGGCAGCAGGCGGCCGATCGCCATGCCGAGCGTCGTCTTGCCGGAGCCGCTTTCGCCTACGAGCGCGAGACTGTCGTCGCGCTGCACCGTCAGTTCCGCCGCGTCGAGCGCGACCGCGTGTCGCTCGCGCGCCGCATAGGCGATCGTCAGGTCGCGCGCCTCGATCAGCGCGCTCATGTGAGCGACCGCCCCTGCAACGGCTCCAGCGCGTCGCGCACCGCGTCGCCGACGAGGTTGACCGACATGATGGCCGCCGAGAGGACGAGCCCGGAGGAAAGCGCGAGCCAGGGGGCGAAGGTGAGATACGCGCTGCCCTGCCGCAACAGCGAGCCCAACGACGCATCCGGAGGCTGCACGCCGAGGCCGAGGAAACTCAAGGCGCTCTCGATGATCATGCCGATCGATAGCGCATAGGTGAGCTGCACGACGACCGCGCCGGCGATGTTGGGCAGAATATGGACCCCCATGATCCGCAGCGGCGAAGCGCCCGCCACCTCGGCCGCAACAATGAAGCCCCGCCCGCTCAAGGTGAGCGTGACAGAGCGCACGACGCGCACGAACAGCGGCAGCGCAGCCACCGCGATGACGGCGACGGCCGACGTCTCGCCCGGCCCAGCGGCCGCGGCGATCAAGAGGCCGATCAGCAACGCCGGAAACGAAAACAGAACGTCCGCGACGCGCGCGACGACTTGGTCCGTCGCTCCGCGAAAATACCCGGCCACCATCCCGAGCAGCGTGCCGAGACAGGCCGTCATCGCAACCGCCAGGGCCGAAAGCAGGAACGTCGCGCGAATGCCGAGCACGACGCGCGGCAGGAAGGACCGTCCGAGTTCGTCGGTGCCGAAGGGAAAGCGCCAGGAGGGCGGCGCAAGGCGCGGACCGGCCGCAATCCTGGTCGCGTCGCCGATCGGCAGGTGCGAACCGAACAGCCCGAGCAATACGAGCACGACCAGAGTCGTCAGGCCGATCGCCGAGAGGATGTCCCGGCGCCACAGGGCGAGCCAGGCGCGTTCCGGGCGCACGATCAGCTTCATCGCGTCCCCTTTCATCGCGTCCCCGCGGCCGCCAGGCGTGGATCGATAAGGACGTAGAGCATATCCGCCAGCATGTTGATCGTGATGAACACGCAGGCCGCGAGCAGCGCCCCGGCCTGAACGATCGCATAGTCCCGATTGCCGAGCCCGTTGTAGGCGTAAAGCCCGACGCCGGGGATCGAGAACAGAACCTCGACGACGACGGCGCCGCCGAGAAGGAAACCAAAATAGGTCGTCACGACCGTGACGACTGGGATCGCGGCGTTTCTGAGGACATGCCGGCGCACGATCTCCCACGGCGTCGCTCCGCGCGCCACCGCCGCCGTTATGTAAGGCTCCGTCATGACGCGCAGCACCGCGTCGCGCGTCGTGCGGACGATCAGCGCCGCGCCGAACACGGCCAGCGTCACCGCCGGCAACAGCATCGTGCGCAGATTGAGAATGGGGTCTTCGCTGAAAGGAACGAATCCGCCGACCTTCAGCCATAGCGACCAGACCGAGAACACGAAGATCAGGATCGTGCCGAGCACGAAGTCGGGCACGCTGGCGCCGAAAGCGCCAACGAGACGGGCGAGCAGGGTGCGCTTGGCCTTGACCGGCGCGACGCCGGCCGCCACGCCGAGCGGCAGCCCGACCGCGAGCGCCATCGTCAGAGCGAGCACGGCGAGTTCCAACGTCACGGGCGCGCGGCGCAGGAACTCGTCGATGACAGGCCGCTGCGTCACCATTGAGACGCCGAAATCGCCGCGCAGCATCGCCGCGATCCAGTGCAGGAACTGGGCGAATAGCGGCTCGTCGAGCCCGTAGCGACGCTGGATCGCTTCGCGCGCCGCCGGCGTTGCGAAGGGCCCGAGCAAAATGTCGGCGTAGCCGCCAGGCACGAAACGAAGGCTCGCGAACACAAGTGCCGCGGCGCCCAGCAGGGTGACGAGGCCCGACGCCAACGTCGACGCCGCATAGAGGAAAAGTCGCATTCTCACCGCCCTCGAGACGCGCGTTTCGCCGCGCGCCTCGAAGCCCCTTTCGTCAGTGCAGCGGGACGAATTCCGCGGCGTACTGGAACGTGTTCGACGAACCCGTGCGCGGGGCGACCTTCACCTTCACGCGGTCGGAGCGATAGGCGACATAGTCGACCTTGCTCACGAGTGCGACCAGATTCGCGCCGTCGTCGATCATCTTGCAAGCCTCGTCGAGCTTGGCGTCGCGTTCCGGCCCGTCCTGCATCGACTTGATCTCGTCGAGCGTCTTGTCGAGCGCGGGCACGTCCACCTGGAACGTCTTGTTCCAGACCGCGAAGTTCGGGTTCCACCAGGCGATCACCATCGAGGGATCGGTGTAGCCGGCGAGCCAGGAGATCGCGAAGTCGAAGTTGCCGTCGGTGAAGACCTTCTTCAGATACTCGGCCATCGTCGGCTGCTGGATTTGCACGTCGAAGCCGGCCTCCGCGAGGCTCTGTTGGGCGACCTGCGCGATCATGCCGAACACCGGGTCCGTCGACGAGGCGAGCAGCGTCACGTGCGGATGCTCCATGCCGGCGTCCTTGAGCAGCGCCTTCGCCTTCGCCAGCCGCTTGTCGCGCGGCCAGGCGTAGGTCGGCGTCGACTTGCACGCGTTCTTGCCGAAGGCCGCCGGCACGGGATAGTCGACGCTGGTCGTTCCGGCGAAGACGAGATTGTTGATGGCGTCGCGGTCGAGCGCGAGGTTCATCGCCTGCCGCACGCGCTTGTCGTGGAACGGCGACTTGGGGCTGACCGCGTTGACGTCGATGCGGAAGTAGTTGGTCGTCTTCTGCGGCAGCACGGAGATGTTCGGAATCGTCGACAGCGTGTGCGCAATGTCGGGATTTTCGAAGGTCGTAAAATCGATGCGGCCGTCGCGCAGCGCCGCCATGCGGGCCGAATTGTCGGGAATGATCGGCGCGTCGAGACGGTCGGCGACCGGCAGGTTCTTGCCCCAATAGTTGGGATTACGGACGAGCGACCAGCTTTCGTCCTGCTTGTGGCTCTTGGCCATGAACGGCCCGGAGCCGAGGAAATCCTTGGTCGGATCGAAGGTTCCCGCCTTCAGCTCCTTGATCGGAATGATCGCGGCGCTGATATGGGCGAGCGCGGCGAGAAACGCGGGGTGAGGCGTCTTCAATTCGACCTTCACCGTGTGCTCGTCAGGGGTTTCGATCTTCGAGATCGTGCCAAGCTGAGCCGCCCAGTAGGAGACCGTCTTGGGGTCCTCGATACGCTCGAGCGAGCCGGCGACGTCGTCGGCCGTCACGGGGCGTCCGTTGGAGAATTTGGCGTCCGGCCGCAGCTTGAAGACGTAGCTTGTCGGCGAAGTCTGCTGCCAGGACACGGCGAGACCCGGCTGCAGCTTCAGGTTTTCGTCCGTGGTCAAGAGGGTCTCATAGACCATCTCGTACATTTCCCAGTCCGTCACGGTCCCAGCGACATGAACGTCGAAACCGGTGATTTCCGCGGGCTTGCCCCATACCATGGTCTTGTCGGCCGCGTGCGCCGCGGCGCCCGCCGCAAGCATCACCCCCAGCGCGGTCGCGCCTAGCCATTTCCTGCCCTTCGTCATGCGCTTTTCTCCGAACGCCGTCCTCCCGGCCTTGACGAACTCTGTTATGTCTGTCCCAATTAGTCAAGCCATGTTATTTCGCAAACATGTGTGGGAGAACGCCAAGTGACCGAGTTTGCAGAATATCGCCGCCACGACGGGCTCGGCCTTGCGGCGCTGGTGCGTCGCGGCGAGATCTCGGCGCGCGAACTGCTCGAGGCCGCCATCGAGGCGGCCGAGCGGATCAATCCTAGCATCAACGCGCTGTCGCAGAAGCTCTATGACGAGGCTTTCGCCTCGCTCGCCAGCCTCGACAAGGCGGCGCCCTTCGCGGGCGTCCCCTTCCTCATCAAGGACGTTTCGGCCCAGTTGAAGGGAGCGCGAACGACGCAAGGGTCGCGCCTGTTCGCCGACGCGCCCCCCGCCGCGAGCGACTCGACGCTGGTCGAGCGCTACAAGGCGGCCGGCGTCGTCGTCTTCGGCAAGTCGACCACGCCGGAACTCGGGCTCGCTCCTTCGACCGAGACGAGCCTGACGGGGGCCACGCGCAATCCCTGGGACCTCACCCGCATCGCCGGAGGCTCGTCAGGTGGCGCCGCGGCCGCGGTCGCCGCCGGAATTGTTCCCGTCGCCCACGCAAGCGACGGCGGCGGCTCCATCCGCATCCCCGCTTCTTGCTGCGGACTGTTCGGCCTGAAGCCGACGCGAGCTCGCACGCCGATGGGGCCATTTGTTGGCGAAGGCTGGGGAAGCCTATCGACGCACCATGTCGTATCGCGCTCCGTGAGAGACAGCGCGGCGATGCTCGACGCGACGGGAGGCGCTGCCCCCGGCGATCCCTATGAGGCGCCGCGTCCGGAGCGACCCTTCCTCGACGAGCTCGAGGCGCGGCCCAAGCCTCTTCGCATCGCTCTGCACCGTCGGCCGATGTCCGGCGTCGCCGTCGATCCCGAATGCCTGCGGGCGGTCGACGACGCGGCCGCGCTCCTCGAAAGTCTCGGCCATCGTGTGGAAGAGGTTGAGTTGCCCGGGCCGTGGCAGGAACTCAGCCACGCGCTCTGGGTGCTCGTAGCGAGCAACGTCTCGCTAACGGTGCGTCGGCGCGTGCAGGAACTCGGGCGGGAGCTGAAACCCGAGGTCGTCGATCCCGTGACTTGGAACGCCGTGGCCTTCTCCGCGACCCTCGACGTCGAGGAATATCCGGCGGCGCTGCGAAGCATCCATCTGCAAGGCCGGCGGATGGCGGAATTCCATCGCAGCTTCGACGTGATCCTGAGCCCGACGCTGGCGAAGCCGCCGGTCCCGCTCGGAACGCTGCGCACCGAAAATCCAGACATCGAGGCTTATGGCCGCGCGCTCGCCGAGTTCATTCCTTTCACCCAACTCTTCAACATGACCGGCCAGCCGAGCATGACCGTCCCGTTGCACTGGAGCGAAAGCGGCCTGCCGATCGGCGTCATGTTCAGCGCCGCTTTCGGCGACGAGGCGACGCTGTTCCGACTCGCGGCTCAGTTGGAGGCGGCAAGACCATGGTTCGACAAGACGCCCCTTCTTCCGAAATGACATCGAGCATCGCCGAACGACTTCGCGACGGCTTCCCGAACCTCACGAAGTCGGAAAAGGCCGTCGCGAGCTACATGCTCGCGCATTTGAACAGCCTGCCCTACGAGACCGCGGCGTCGATCGCCGAAAGCGCGGGCGTCAGTTCGATGACAGTCAGCCGCTTTCTTAGGGGGCTCGGCTACAACGGCCTCGGCGAACTCAAGGAGCACTTGCGGACCGAACCCGACGCAACGCCGCTGCTGATCTCTGACCGCCTCGCGCGCATCCGCAAGGCCTCGCGCCGCGGCGACAAGCTGTGGGACAACTTCGAACTGGAAATGCAGGCGACGCTCGGGGTCTACGAACTGCTCGCAGCGCCCTTGTGGAAGCGCGTCGTCGAGACGCTGGCGACCAGTTCAGACGTCTTCGTGACAGGGTTTCAAACGATCAGCGGCATCGCCTCCGATTTCGCCGCGCGGCTCGATTACGTGCGCCCCAACGTACGTTTCCTCGACGGACGCAACGGCACGTTCAGCGAACTGCTCGCAGACGGCGGCGGCGCGCCTTGCCTGACGCTGTTCGAAATGCGCCGCTACACCAAGACCAGCCTGCGTCTCGCACAAGCGGCGCAACAGAGCGGCATTCCGCTCATCGTCGTCTGCGACAGCCATTGCTACTGGGCGCGCGACTACACCGATCTGGTGCTCTCGGTGAGGACGCAGTCGCAGCTGTTCTGGGACAATCAGTCGCCGTTCCTGACCCTGACCAACCTGCTGCTCGACGCCATCATCACAAAGCTCGGCGACTCCATCGAACCCCGCCTCGGCAAGCTGCGCGAGCTGCAGGACAAGTTCGAGGCCTTTCACGATTGACCGCTCGGACAACGGCGCCGTCATTGCGAGCGGAGCGAAGCAATCCAGTGGCGCCGTCGATGCAAGCGGAGAAATGGATCGCTTCGTCGCTACGCTCCTCGCAATGACGGCGACGGTTCAGACACAACGCGAAATGCGCTATAGCACCGCGATGGGATTGCCCGGTGAGCCTGTCGCGCCGACAATCGGCAAGGGCGCGAACACGTAGGCGAACACCCAGGCCTCGCGCTCGACGAGCCCTTCGAACGTCATGCCCTCCTGCAGATGGATGCCGTTCTCCATGATGAGGTGCTGATGGCACGGGTGGAACACCTCCGGGTCGACCGGCGGGACCACTTCGACCGCGAAATTGTCGGCGCCGACAATGCAGACGTTCAGGCTGGAAAACCAGCGCGCGCATTCGAGCCCGATGCCGGGCGCGCCATCGTAGAACGTCCGGGTTTCGGTGTACCAGCGCGTTCCGTGGCCGGTGCGAACGAATGCGGCGTCGCCGGGTTCTATGATGTCGGCGGAAACGCCCTGTCGCTCGAGACAGGCGTGCAGGTCGGCAAGCTGGATCTCCTCGCCGACGTCGAGAACGCGGCCCTTCAGTCCCTGAACGTCGAACAGCACGCCGCGCGTGAAGAACGGCTTGGCGTTCTCGATGCCAAGTTTGCGCAGGCCGTAGGGCGACCACATGTCGGAAAGCTTGTTGCCGTTATAAAATAGCATTTTCGTTTTGTCGCCGCGGGCGCCGCACATGCAGCCCAGATGGCCGAGCGCATCCATCTGCGTGCCGATTTGACCGATCTCGGTTGCGATGAATTCGTCATTCCAGACTGTGCGGCTTTTGTCGCCGTAGGGGCCGCCGGTCGGGCCGCCCGGCATTCTCAGCGCGTAGGCGCGCCCAGGCGCCAGCGGCATGCGCGCGTCATAGGGCATGCCGAGACTGACAATCTCGCCGGTCTTGATGAGCTTCGTCGCTTGCAGGACCTTGGCGGGCGTCATCAGATTGCCATTGCCGCGCTGATCCTCGGGGCCCCAGCGCGAATTGAACCAATCAGGGCCCAAGACCGGGCTGATCGCGCCCTGCTCGTCTGTCGTGTCGCTCATGACGGCGTTTCTCCTTCTCAGTCGCCCGAGCCGGCCGGCGCGCTGGTCCTGTCGGCGTCGGCGCCGCGCTGTTGGCGCCGCTGCGTCGCCTGAACTGCGAGTCCGACGGCCAGGATCAGCATCGCTCCATTGAAGAGCGGCTCGACGAAGAATGGGGCGCCGAGCTGGTTGAGGCCGGCGACCGCCACCGAAAGCACAGAGACCGCCAGCACCGTTCCCCACACGTTGACGCGCCCCGGCCGGACCGAGGTGGCGCCGAGCAGCGCCGCGGTGAAGGCGGGAAGAAGATATTCCTGGCCTACCGAACTCTGGCCGACTTGCAATTGTGACTGGAGCACGACGCCGGCGAAGGCGGCAAGCGCTCCCGCGGCGACGAAGCCGAGCGTGATGAACCGCGCGGCCGAAATGCCGTTGAGCTCAGCCGCCCGGGGACTCGCGCCGAGCACATAGAGATAGCGCCCGAGCGGCAGGTATTCGAAGACGATCCATAGCGCCAGGCTGACCACCAGCGCATAGATCGCCGGCGCCGGAAAAATCCAGAGATTGCCGGAGATCGCCAAAAACTGAGGCGGCAGGGTTGCGAGCACTTGCTGGCCGCCGGTGTACCAAGCGTTGAGACCGTAGAGAACAGTGCCGACGCCGAGCGTGGCGATGAAGGAATCGATCTTGACCCGAGTGATCAGCAACCCGTTGACGAGGCCGACCAACGCGCCGAGCCCAATCACGGCGATCACCGCGAGCCACCAGGGCCAGCCCTGACCCTGCAGGCCGATCGCCAGCACTTGAGAGATGCCGACATTGAAACCCGCGGAAAGGTCGAACTGATTGCTGACCATCGGAATGAACACTGAAAGCGCGACCAGCGCCTGCACAGACTTGTTGGAGAGAATCGAACGGATATTGAAATAGGTGAGGAAGGTGTCGGGCTTCAGCGCCGAAAATACGACGATCAGCGCGATCAGCAGGATCAGCAGGCCCCAGACCGACACTGCGCGGGTGACGGCGCCCCTGCGCCAATCGCCTCGGTAAGCCTTCATTGTGTCTCTCCCCCGACGATCCCGACCGCCCCGCCTGCGGTGGCCGCCGTCAAATTCGCGACGGACAGCGCCTCGCCGGCGAGCTCCCGCACCACGCGACCCCGGCTGAAGACGAGCGCACGGTGACAGATCCGTTCGACCTCCTCGAAATCGGACGATATCAACAGCGCCGCCATGCCCTGGTTCAGCGACTCGCTGAGCAACCTGTAGATCTCCGCCTTGGCGCCGACATCGACGCCGATCGTCGGCTCCTCGAGAACCAGCAGCCGGGCATGAGCCAGCATCCAGCGCGCCACGACGACTTTCTGCTGGTTGCCGCCAGAAAGCGTGGCGATCGGCGCATCGCGACTTGCGGTCTTGATCGAAAATCGGGCGATCGCCTCGTCGGCGTCGGCGTTCTCACGCGAGCGGGGAACGAACTCGAACACGCCGGCGCCGCTCGCCGCCGGATTGAGATAGAGATTTTCGCGCACCGCGAGATTGGCGGCGACGCTCTCCTCGGCCCGGCGGCTCGAGATGAAGCCGACGCCGAGCGACATCGCATCGGCCGCGTCGCGTGGCGCAAACGGAGCCCCATGGAGCCGAGCGCTGCCTGATGTAAGCGGAGACTGGCCGAAGATGGCGCGTCCGATCGCGTGATGGCCGGCGCCGCGAAGACCGACGAGACCGAGAGTCTCGCCGGCCGCCACGCTGAGATCGACCGGTCCGACCCCCTGGCTGGCCACGCCCTCGAGCGCAAGAACGATTTGCGCCTGCGGGGGCGCGGGGCGAGTAAACGCCTCGCTCATCGAACGACCGACGATCATGCGCACGAGGTCGTCGTGGGTCGCTCCCGCGATCGGCACGGTCGCCACATTGCGACCGTCGCGCAACACCGTGATTCGATCGGCGATGCGGAAGGCTTCATCGAGCCGATGGGTGACATAGACGATGCCGATGCCCGCGGCCCGCAGCCGCCGCAAGGTGTCGAGCAACCGCTCGACATCGCGCTCCGGCAGCGCCGCGGTCGGTTCGTCGAGCACGAGGATTCGCGACTGCAGCGCGAGCGCGCGCGCAATCGCCACCAACGAGCGCTCGGCGGCTGGCAACGACGCAATCGGCGCGTTCGGATCGATGTCGACGCCAAGCGCCGCGAGGGCCTTGCGCGCGGCCTCGCGCGCCTTCGACCAGGACACGAGGCCGAGGCGTGAGCGCGGATAGCCAGTCTGCAGCGCGATGTTCTCCGCTACGTCCATCCACTCGACGAGACCAAGGTCCTGATGGATGAATCCGATCGGCCCGCGCTCGTGTTTTGGGTCGACATCGTGCCCGAGCCAAGCGATCGCGCCCGCGTCAGCCTGATAGACGCCAGCGAGAATCTTGATGAGAGTCGATTTTCCCGCTCCATTCTGACCGAGCAAGGCGTGCACCTCGCCAGCGCGCACATCGAAATCGACGCGATCGAGCGCAAGCGTCCCCGTGAAGCGCTTCGTCAGCCCGCGCACGTTGAGCAACGGCTGCGCGCTCGGATCGGGTTCGGCGGATTGCAAGGTCGGCTTCCTTGATGTCTGCGGCAGTCTGGAGAGGCCGGTCACGGCGAGCGAAGAGTCCCGGCCGACGAGGGCCGGCCGAGACGCGGCGAGCTTACTTGACGCCCCATATTTGGCTGTAGTGTTCCTGGTAGTTGTTGCTCGGTATGAACGTGTTCTTGTCCCCGCCTTCGGAATGCACGTTTTCTTTGGTGACGAGGAACGGCGGCTGGACGAATCCGCTCGGCGGCGCGCCGTTGAAGGCGCGGTTGAGCTCGTCGACGGCCTGCCAAGCCTGCAATTCGATCGGCTCGGAAACCGTCACGGTCTGATACTGGTCGCCCTTGCGGATGCGGTCATATGCGGAGCGGTTGCCGTCCGCACCGATCAGCTTCATCTGCGAGGGATCGACCCCGCCGGAGCGCAGCACCGGGACCGCAAAATCCCAGTCGTTGTCGCCCACGGATGTCGCATAGAGCGGCAGACCGAAGCGCTGGACCCAGCTCGTCGTGAGCTGCGGCTGACGCTGCGCGGCTTCCGAGGCGGGCGAATTGACGTAGTCGAGCACCTTGCAACCGCTGCACTTTTCGATTTCGTCCTTGGTGGCTGTCGATTTGACCTTGGCGATCGCGTATTCGTTATGGGTGAGCACGACGACGTTGGCGTGCCCATTGGAGTCGGCGATCGCCCAATCCGCCTCCGCCTTGCCGATTTCGCGCGGGTCCTCTTGAATGTTGACGAAGAGACCGAGGTCGGCTTGCGGGCCAGGCAGGCCGGCCGCATGCAATCCGACGAATTTGATGCCCTGCGCCGCGCCCGCCTTGATCGGGTCCTGCAAGCTGGCTGCATCGGCGAACATCGCTATGCCGTCGGGCTTGAGAGCGATGGCCTGATTCATTCCCGCCAGCCAGGAGGTCGGACTGCCCTTGCCGTCGATGACAGTGAGGGTCCAGCCGAGTTTCTTGGCCGCCTCCTGCATGTAGACGCCATAAAGATGCGAGATGTCGTTCTGTTCGTCGCCCGAGAGAAAGACGACTTTCTTTCCGGGCGCGGGTTTCGGTCCGCTCGTCGGGCCTTCCCAGGTCGTCTGTGGGCCCGCGTATTTGGCCACCGCAGCCTTGGCGTCAGAGACCGCGTCGGCGTGGGCGGGAATCGCGCCAGCTATCGCCAGCGCGGCGATCGCCGTCGCAGGGATCAGATGTCCGATGATGCGTCCGTACATTTTCGCTCCTCCCTTTAGGTCCGCGTGAGTTGGACTCGGTCAACACCTGAGCTGCGCGCCGCAGCTCGCCCGCACGACGAGCCTAGGCGGCAGGATGATGTTTTCAGGTTCGCCTTCCGGCGAGGCGATCCGCCGCAGCAGCAGTTCGGCCGCCTCTCGCCCGATTTCGCGCGCGCCGACCGCAACGGTGGTCAGCGCAGGACGATGCAGCGCGCCCTCGGGAATGTTGTCGAAGCCGATGACGGCGACCTCGCGACCCGGCGCGAGGCCCCGGTCGGCCAGGCCCAGCATGACGCCGATCGCGCAAAGATCGTTGTGGCAGATCACCGCGGTCGGATCGTCCGGCCGCCCGGCGAAGAGTTGCGAAACGGCGCGGACGCCGTCCTCGCGGGTCGGTAGACACGCGACGATCGGCCCGACCGGCGCGCCGAAGCGCGACAGTATCGCGCGAAACGAATCGGTGCGGTCGCGCGCGGTCGATACGCTCCGCGCGCCGCCGACGAACGCGATGCGCCGGTGGCCGAGCCGCAGCAGATGTTCAACCGCGAGGGTCATGCCGAGTTTGAAGTCGGCGCTAACGTGATCCCCCGGTGGCCGCCCGACGCGGCGGAGCACCTGAACGACGGGCAAGCCCTGACTGCGCCATCGGGTGAACGCCTCCGCCCGCGTTCCCTCCGCAGGAGCGATGATCACGCCGTCGACGCGCTGCTCGCGCAGGCGGGTGACGAACCTGTCCTGTCGCGAAGGAGACTCGTCGGTATTGGCGAGGAACGCGATCCAGCCGGCCTTGTCCAGCGCCTCGTCGATGCCGGCGGTGAGCTCGGCATAGAACGGATTGGTGATCTCGCACACGATCATGCCGACGGTGTGGGTCAACCGAGTGCGGAGATTGGCCGCCGCGCGGTGATAGACGTAGCCCAAGACGTCGATCGAGGATTCGATGCGGGCCCGCGTGGCTTCGGCGACAAGCGGGCTCTTGCGCAGCACAAGCGAGACAGTGGCAGGCGAAACGCCGGCGTGCCGAGCGATGTCCTTAACCGTCGTCCGCACCCGCGGCCCTCCCAGCGGATCTGGCCGATTCGATCGGTCCGATCGGATCCGCTTGCCGTTTCCGCCCTATTTTTTTCGTTTTGTATCGATCTAAATCATTTCGGGCCGAAGCGTCCCTGTCAAGCGGATACGGCTATCGAGACCTGTTCCGCCGCGAGGAAAGGGCGCTCTGCGCCCAAGCGGTGTGTGAATAGGCGGCGATGTCAGCCATCGCCCGGCGGCAATCCAATGGACGGATCGCCAAAGACGGTTCATCGCTTGCGGTCAGTCCGGAGCATTGTCCGGACTGAAGTACAAGGTCATCTTTCTCCACTGGTCAAATCGCGACTGATATTGAGCGGGCGTCTTGAGAGGGCTGCATCGTGTCACTGCGCGAATCGCACTCTCAGCGAAGGCTCGCCATGCAGGATCGCTTGGCGGATTGACCAACCACGGCGTCGCCGCCAGCGAGCCGTCATTGTTATGGACCACCCGGATCTGCGCCGCGTATTTTTCTCCGTCCGGAAGCGTTGTCGGCGGGGTCCAGCAGCTCAGATACGCCTTTATGAACCAGCTATCGAGTTCGGCGTCCCGTGGCGCATTCATCGACCCGGTCTGGACGGGCGCTTTGACCGGCGGCGAAGCTTCTCTCTCATTGCTGCGGGACTTGACGACGGAGGCTTCGTCGCGTCGGGCGCCGCTAGCTGTCGAGGGGGCGGGGGGAATCGGCTTCGGCGTGGCCTTTGCCTCAGATCCCGCTACACCCTTGAGCGGGCGCTCCGTCGTGGAGTGATCAAAGTAGTAGAGGCCGGTTCCGACGACCAGCAATGCGGCCACCACCTGCACAAGATAGAGGGGATGCCGCACAAGGAAAGCGACCGCCGCTCCAATGACGCCGAAGGCGATCACCTGCTCGGCGGCGTTCGCTTTACGCGCCTTGCCGCGCTGGCCGCGTGATTTGATCCTGGCGTTCGCTCGACGTGCTGCCAATTCGCTCTGTCCTCATTTCTCCGCCAGGTTGGCGCTTCTTGGTGGCCTTCGGTCGACCGACGCCGCCTCTCGCGTTCCCGTCGCCCGACGCGGTTCCGCGAATGTGGCGTCAGCGCAAAACTGGACGCTGAGTCGTGGATTTGTATGCGACCGAATGCCTTAAATTATGGAAAGGCGCCAGACGGAGCGTCACCCGGATTGCATCTCGCCGCCAATTTCGCGCCAAAGCCCAACGAGATGGCGGTAAAAAAATTCATGCACTGAATTTCTCATCCAATTTATCCGCATCAGCCCACGCCCGAGATTATGCCTGCTTCAGGAAATGCCCCGCGTGGACTGGCGACGCGAAGGAAGCGAACGACGATGAATCTCCCGATCTCCGGCGACAGTTCTTATTTTATGGATCTTTACGCCCGCTATCGGAAGGATCCGCAATCGGTGCCGTCCGATTGGATGGTGCACTTCGAGACCCTCGACGGCGGCCCCCAGCGCAGCGATAGCGACCCATCGATTTTGGCGCAGGCGCTTGTCGACGCCTACCGCGCGCACGGGCATAGGGAAGCTCGGCTCGATCCACTCGGCTTGACGCCGGCCAAGAGCGCGCAGGAGTTGACCGCCGCCAAGGCGCGAGTCGCGCACGGGCAAGTCGAACTCACGATCGCCGGCAAACCGATCGAGACGACGGGAAAGCGCGCGGACGAAATCCTTCGCAACATCTATTGCGGCCACGCCGCGATCGAAGCGGCTCATGTCGAGGATCCCGGCGATCGCGCCTGGCTCTACGAGGCATTCGAGAAGGAAGTGCTCGCGGAGGCCGACGAAGGCGTGCTTTCTCTCGCTTTGGAAGCCGTCTTGCTCGCTGATGAGTTCGAGCGTTTCATCAAGACGAAGTGGCCGACCAAGAAGCGCTTCGGAGTCGAGGGATCGGAGTCTTCGACGGTCATTCTGCGAGAGATATTCCGTCAGGCTGCGCGGGCCGGTCAGGCGGAGGTCGTGATCGGCGGCATGCACCGTGGACGACTCGCGACGCTCGCAACCGTGCTTCGAAAGTCGCTGCCGATCCTGATCGCCGAGATTAAAGGGCGCGACATTACAGACGGCGACGCATTTTTCACCGGCGACGTTGCTTATCACAACGGGCTGGCGACGGAAGTCGAGACAGGTTCCGGCGCTTTGCAGGTGCGTTTGCTGCCGCATCCCTCTCACCTCACGGTGGTGGCCGCGGTAGCGGCGGGGGCGGCCAGGGCTCGCCAAGAGTTGCGAGGGCGCCAGGGCGCGCCTGGAGCCGTATTGCCAGTGCTCATGCACACCGACGCGGCGTTCGCTGGTCAAGGTCTGGTGAGCGAGTTGCTGCAACTGGGGGGACTTGACGGGTACTCTCCCGGCGGGACCATCCATCTTGTCGTCAACAATCAAATCGGGTTCACGACGACACCAAGGGAGGGACGATCAACCCCCTATCCCTCGGACATCGGCAAGGCCTACGGCATTCCGATATTTCATGTGAACGGCGATCAACCGGCAGCCGCGGCCGCCGTCGCTCGCGTGGCTCACGCATGGCGGCGGCGCACCGGAAGAGATGTCATCATCGATCTCGTCTGTTACCGCCGCAATGGCCACAATGAACTCGACGAGCCCCGTTTCACCCAGCCTGTCGCATCCGCCGCGATCGATAAGCATCCGACGTTGCGCGCTGTGTTCACTGACACCGTGCAGCAGCGATCGCGCACGGCTTTCGAACTGGCGGAGCGGCGACGGGACGAGTTCGCGAGACAATTGGAGATCGCATACGAGACTTACGCCGATCTGCGCATGAACGAGATTGCGACGCGAGACGAACGTCTTTCCGGAAGCGAATCCAAAGCGCGCCTCGGAGGCCGAACCTTCAACGGGGATGGATCCCGAGACGCTTCTCTCGCTTGGAAAAAGCCTGACGCACATTCCGGATGATTTTACGCCGGACCCGAAAGTCCGCGCGTTCGCCAGGGCGCGCTGGGACAGTTTGGCGAGGGGATCAGGCATCACCATGGCGACCGCGGAAGCTCTCGCCTTCGCCAGCCTGCTCCACGAGGGGACCTCTGTGCGGCTCAGCGGCCAGGACTGCGTGCGCGGCACATTCACGCAGCGGCATCTGGCCTTCCACGACGCCAAGGACGGCCGCACGATCGTTCCGCTCGCGAATGTCGCGCAGGGCTTCGCCCGGTTCGACGCGATCAACTCGCCGCTGACCGAGTATGGCGTGCTCTCCTTCGAGTACGGCATGAGCCTCGCGGATCCGGACCGGCTATGCGTATGGGAAGCTCAATTCGGCGACTTTCTGAACGGCGCGCAAATCGTCGTCGATCAGTACATCGTCACGGCCGAATCCAAATGGCGGATGCAATCGTCCCTCGTCGTCGCCCTGCCGCATGGACTCGAGGGCCAGGGGCCGGACCACTCGTCAGCGCGCATCGAGCGTCTCCTTCAGAGCTGCGCCGGCGGAAACATGACGATCGCCGTCCCCTCGACGCCCGCGAATCTGTTTCACGTGCTGCGCCGTCAGCAGCGGGGATCGCGCCGAACGCCGCTGTTCCTGATCGCTCCCAAGTCGCTGCTGCGGGAGAAAGACTGCCACGCCACACTCACGGAAATGGGGCCGGGAACGCGGTTTCGGCCGGTCATCGTGACAGAAGCCCTCGCCCGCTGTAAGCGGATCGTGTTCTGCTGCGGCAAAGTCTTTTATCCGCTCAACGAACGGCGCCTGCGTCAGAATTTGGACGATGTCGCGCTGGTTAGGATCGAGCAACTTTATCCGTTCCCGGCCGACGAAATTCGGATCCTGTTGGCCAAGCATCCCGACGCCGAGCTGATCTGGTGTCAGGAAGAGCCACGAAACCAGGGCGGCTTTTCATACATTTTCGAGCAATTGTTTGAGTTGACCGGGCGACCGACGATCCGCTTCGTCGGCAGGCCGCCTATGGCGGCGGCGGCCGGAGGCTCAACCGAGCGCCATGAACGGGAGCAGGCGGAAATCGTCGAAAGGGCCCTCGAAGGCGCAGCCGAGACAGGATCCTGACAGCACGCGACAGATTAGGTCGCGCGGGAGAGGGCGATGGCGTCTTACGAACCGGTCCGCGCGATCCAGCGGGGTCTTGCGGTGCTCAGATCGGTGAGTGAGCATGGACCGATCGCGATCGTCGATCTCGTGGCGCGTTGCGGTTTTCCGCAACCAACGGTCGTTCGAATCCTCGAAACCTTGATCGCTGAGGGATACGTGTATCGACAGCCGGGCGAGTCGAAATATCGGGTGACCGGACGATCGCTTTCGCTCAGTCGGGGATTTGACAAGCGGTCGCGGCTGCTCGAAATCGCTGCGCCGATTGTCGACCAGATGCACATACAGACCGGCTGGCCATGCAACCTCGCGGTGTTTGATCGCGACGCAATGGTCATCGTGTACAGCAATCGCGCGTCGCTGGGACTGTCTCTGCCTGGGCGCACCGGCGCTCGCATCCCCCTTCAAGCCACCGGCGTGGGTCTCATCACGCTGGCGCATATGGCCGAGGAGGAGCGGCAAGCTGCGCTCTCTCTCGCCAGGGCCGCGGGTGGGAGATGGGACAATGACCCCAGGATCGGCTCCGGACTTGCTGCGAAGCTCAAACAGATCCGTCGGGATGGGCATGCCTTCGCTGACGAAGAATATCTCGAAGCCGTCTATCAATCCCGCATATGGGCAGTCGCTGTTCCTATTATGGCTCCCGACGGCAAAGTTCAGGCCGCTCTCAGCAGTCTCGTCCTTAGCATCGCGGGAGAACGCAAGCGGCTTCTCCAGAGCGTCCTGCCCAGCCTCGGCGCCGCAGCGACCAAGATCGGTGATATGCTCGCGGCGGACGGTCCGTGACGTTCAATCGCGGCGCCAAGCTTTTTGCGTTTTTGTCTGAACCGTCCCCGTCATTGCGAGCGAAGCGAAGCAATCCATCTGCGCCGACGATGCAAGCGGAGGAATGGATTGCTTCGAAGCTCACGCTCCTCGCAATGGCGATCGAACGGTATTGCAGACGGCGCTCTAAACTAGGCGCCCATCAAACCGTTCTTCATATCGATGCGCCCCCGCCGAGATACGTCTTTACGACCGCATCGTCGTGAAGAAGCTCAGCCCCCTTTCCTTCGAGCGCGACTCGCCCCGCATCGAGCACGTAAGCGTAATCGGCGTATTTCAGCGCGACCTTGCTGTTCTGCTCCACCAGAAGGATCGTCGTCCCGTTTGCGTGAAGGCGCTCCACAATCTTCATCACTTCCTTCACCATCAGCGGCGCGAGCCCCATCGATGGCTCATCCAGCAGCAGCAGTTTCGGCTGAGCCATCAAGGCGCGCCCGATCGCCAGCATTTGCTGCTCGCCCCCCGACAAGAAAGACGCGTCCTGGCGACGGCGCTCGACCAGGATCGGGAAGGTCTCGAAGACCTCGGAAAGCCGCCGCTCACGTTGCGCATTGTCCGTGAGGATGAACGATCCCAACTCCAGATTCTCCTGGACGCTCATGCCGCCGAAGATGTGGCGGCCTTCGGGAACGTGGACCAGGCCGATATGCGGCAGTTTGTGAGCCGGATGTCTGGTGATGTCCTGATCGAGCAGCCTCACGGTTCCCGCATGGGGCGGAAGCAATCCGGAAATCGCCCTCAAGGCCGTCGTCTTGCCCGCGCCGTTGGCGCCCAGCAACGCGACCAATTGGCCGCGCCGGACCTCGAGATTGATCCCGTGCAGCACCGAAACGGCGCCGTAGCGCGCATGCAGATCGACGACCGTCAAAACAGCGTCGGACAAGGCTATTCCTCCGCGCCAAGATAGGCTTCGATGACGTTCGGATCGTGCTGAACGACGGCCGGCGCCCCCTCGGCGATCTTCTGCCCATGGTCCAGCACGATGACGTGCTCCGAGACCTGCATGACAAGGCCCATGTCGTGTTCGATGAGCAGCACCGTGACGCCCTCGTCACGCACCCGCCGGATGAGGGCGACGAGATCCGCCTTTTCGCTCTGATTGAGGCCCGCGGCGGGCTCGTCCAGGAGCAGGATCTTGGGCTCGGAGGCTAGCGCCCGCGCCCACTCCACACGCCGCTGGTCGCCGTAGGACAGATTGCCGGCGAGCTGGTGCTGGTGTCGTTCGATGCCGACGAATTTGAGCCATCTCTGGCTTTCGCGCACGATAGAGCGCTCTTCGCGTCTCTGCCCCGGCAGGTGCGCGATAGCCGCCAGGAGACCGTACGAGCTGCGGCAATGGCGGCCCGACATGACGTTCTCCAGAACCGTCATTTCCCCGAATAGGCGTATGTTCTGGAATGTACGGGCGAGACCGCGCCGCGTGATCTTATGGGGAGCCAGAGAGACGATGTCCGTCCCCTCGAGGATTATCCGGCCCGCCCCGGGTCGATAGAAACCGGTCAGGCAATTGAAGAGCGACGTCTTGCCGGCGCCGTTCGGGCCGATGAGGCTGTGAATTACACCCTGGTCAATGGAGAACGAGACGCTCGACAGAACAGTCAGCCCCCCGAACCGGAGACTGACCTGGTCGACGGCCAGGAGCGCCATGGCTAGACTCTCCTGTCCGGCCAGAGGCCATTCGGTCGAAACAGCATGAGCAGCAACAGTGCAATGGCGGTGACGAGCGGTCGGTAGGTCCCGGCGCCTCGCATCATTTCAGGAATCAACGTCATGACCCCTGCCCCAAGGATGACGCCTGGAATCTTGCCCATGCCGCCGAGAACGACGCCGAGAAGAATCAGGATCGACTGGCTGAACGTGAAGCTTTCAGGAGAAATCGCCGTCATCTTCGCGGCATAAAACACGCCGGCGACGGAGGCGATGATGGCGCCGGTGACATAGGCGTACAGCTTCACCGCGGTCCGGTTGATTCCGATCCCCGCCGCCGCGTCCTCGTCGTAGCGGACATAGAACCAGGCTCGGCCGATGCGCGAACGGCTGATGCTGTAGCATACAAAGACGGTCGCGACCGCGAGAACGAGGAAGAGATAGTAGAAGTCCGAGATCCTCGTTAGCGCGATTCCGAAAATGCGCGGCCGGTCGATCCCGACAAGTCCGCTCGCGCCGCCGGTGATTTCGAGATTGCGCGCGAAGATGCGGACGATTTCACCGAACCCAAGAGTAACGATGGCGAGATAGTCGCTCCGCAAGCGAAGCGTCGGAGCGCCGATGACGACGCCGGCGACCGCCGCGGCGACGATCGCTACGGGCAGCGTGAGCCAGAAATTGACGCCGAACTGGGTCGTCAAGATTCCCGTCGTGTAAGCGCCAACCGCGAAGAACGCGGCATAGCCGAGGTCGAGCAGTCCCGCGTAGCCTACGACAACGTTTAGGCCGAGGCAGAGAACGGTATAGAGCAGCGCAGTCGTTCCGATCTCGACGATATAGGAATTGGCGAACGTCGGAACGAGCGCGGCGGCGACCAACACGACCGCGCCGAGCGTCGCCGTCGCGCTGAGCCGGGGTTTGCGAACGACGCCTGCGCCTTCCGCTTCCAGGGGTGGCGCTTCCATCAGAACTCGGCCCACCAACGTGCGTCCGAGCAATCCCGTAGGTTTGAGCACCAGAAACGCGATGAGGGCGCCAAATACGATCACGTCTCGCCACTGCGAACTCACGAACGGCAGGGAAGAACCGAACGCTTCGAGAAGGCCGAGCACGACGCCGCCAAGCATGGCGCCGGGAATGCTTCCGATGCCGCCAATCACGGCCGCGGTGAAGGCCTTCAAACCCATCGTAAAGCCCATGAAGAAATGCAGGCTGCCGTAGTAGGCTCCGGCCATCACCCCGCCGACGGCGGCGAGCGCGGAACCGATAAAGAATGTCAGAGCGATGATCCGATCGACATCGATGCCCATCAGGCGACTGGCGTTCATGTCGATGGCGACGGCGCGCATGGCCTTGCCATAGAGGGTCTTCGATACGAACAGCTCGAGCCCAATCATCAGCGCGATCGCAAGGCCGACGAGCACGATCTGGGTATAGGTCACATGGACCTCGGCGAGGTCGACGCCGTCGAAGCCCAGACTTGTCTTGAACGCCTTATATTGACCGCCCGTCAGCGCGAGGACAGAGCTGCTCAAAATCATCGACGTCGCGAGCGCGGTGATGAGAATAGACAGCCGCGGCGCGCGCCGCATCGGTCGGTAGGCGACCCGCTCGATGAGGACGCCAAGCGCGCCAACGGCGAACATGCTGACGACGAGGGCGACGAGGATGCCGAGCCATCCTGTGCCTGTCCAAACGCCGACGAAGGCCAAAACGCCCGCGCCGACGAATCCGCCCACCATGTAGATGTCGCCGTGCGCGAAATTCAGCAGCTTCACGACGCCGAAGACCATCGTGTAACCCAGCGCAATCAGGGCGTAAAAAGAGCCGGTGATGAGACCGTCGACAAGCTGCTGCGTCACCATATCCAGCGTCATGCGCGTGCTCTGCGTTGGGGCTGCGACGGGAGCCCGGGACCGCGGTCCCGGGCGCTTACTGATTTAATTGACGGGCTTCCATTTCCCGTCCGCGACCTGAAGGATCGCGAAGTTCGATCCCTCCAGCGTATTCTTGTCGGTAAACTTGATCTTGCCCGCGAGGCCCTGGAAATCGCTGGCCTTGAGCGCGGCCACGACCGCCTTGGAGTCCGTGCTCTTGGCCCGCGAGATCGCGTCGGCGATCAGGCTTGCTCCGTCGTAGGCCAACGCGGCATAGGCGCCCGGCTCGCGTCCGGCGGCCTTCTTGTAGTCCTGGATGAACGCCTTTGCGTCAGGCAGGAACTCCAGCACCGGCGGCGACATCAGATAGGCGCCTTCCGCTGCAGAGCCCGCAATCTGAAGGTATTCCGGCGAATTGTTGCCGTCGCCGAGCACGATCGCGCCCTGGTAACCCGACTGCCGAAGCTGTTTCGTCAGAAGCGCCCCGTCGCCGTAATAGGCCGTCCAGAACACCGCGTCGGCCTTCGCAGCCTTGATTCTTGAAACCAGTGAGGAGAAGTCCTGTTCGCCGGACGCCACTGTTTCCTTCGCGGCGACCTTCCCTCCGGCCTTCTCGAATTCCGTGGCGGTGATCTTGGCGAGATCCGAGGAATAGGCGTCGCCTTCGTCGACAATCGCGACCGACTTGAGGCCCTTCTTCTTCAGGAGGCCAATGGCGGTGAGCGCCTGCGCGTCGCCCGTGGAGTCGATCAGAAATGCGTTGCCGGGGTTCGCGGTGACGAGCTTGGTCGAATTCGCCGCTACGATCACGAAGGGGATGCCGGCGTCGCCGTAGATCTTCAGCGTCGGAAGCACGCCGCCCGAGCAATATCCGCCCACAACCGCGACGACGCCGTCCGAGACGAGCTTGCTGGCCGCCGCGACCCCTTGCTGCGGGTCGCACGCGTCGTCTCCGGACACGGTCGTGATCGTGTTCCCGGCGGCGCCGCCCTTGGCGTTGACCTTCGAGAACGCGAGCTTGATCGCGTTCACCCAGTCCTGACCTTCGCTCGCGAACTGACCTGACAAAGGCGCCACAATGCCGATCTTGATTTCGGCCGCCTCGGCGGTGGCCGCGAAGCCAACCGCGAGGGCGGCCGCGGTAGCGAACAGACGAATACATACCGACTTCATTTCACTCTCCCTCATTGCGTCCCATCGACGCGCTCAAGATCACTGACGAGAAGCCCGGCTCGGAACTCGAATTCTCCCTCAAGCGTCCGCCCGCGAATTCCGCGCGGATGCTGCTTGTGGCCCCTGGAGCGAGCGTCCCGGTCGTGACCGCGTTCGTCTGTTCCGACGCGATGCTGGGAAACTCCGGACCGGACCTCTCGCCGAGGGAATTGTCCGGTCCGACGACGGCGTGAAAACGCATGGCGTAGGGATCGCTCGCGACCACCGTGCGCAGCGTTTCCACGGTAAGGTTCTTCTCGGGATGCGCGTGGACGATCAGGACGTTCACGCGAGGGGCTCCGTGACGCCGAACGCCTCCGGGACTAGCGCCATCTGCATTCTGGTGGACGCGCCGAGTGGCTCTTCCGTCATGCCCGGTCTTGTGCCGGGCGTCTCGAGGCGATTGCAAAGCAACGGTCCGCGCGCTGAGCCGACGATTCGAACGTCACAAGGTCTTTGTGACGGCGCCGCGTGAATGGCCGGGACAAGCCCGGCCATGACGGTGGGCGCCAACCCATAGCCCTCTCCCGGGAACCGGGCGCAGCGTTTGGCCACGCCCTCCCGAGTGTCCGAGTCGTCTCCCACTGACCGGGTCGCCATTGCCGCGCTTGCCCTGGTGAAAGCAAGAAGATTGCGGCAAATTACCTTAACGACAATGAGATTTCCGGCTGTACAGATATAGCGTTATTCTATGGCTTGGCGGGCTTCACGTCGAGGAGTTGGCCGACCCAGACGCCCCGCTGCACCCTATCGCCGACAATGTCGACGATCGCCTGCTCGGCAAAGCGCGCAAGCCGTGGGATGGGGCGATCGGCGGGGAATGAGAGAACCAGACGGCGCACCGGGACAGGATCGATCAAGGGCGCGGCGGTGAGCTTTCGATCGACGACGTCTTGGTGGATAGGCGCCAGGGGCAGGATCGTCCAACCATGCCCGTGCCGAACAAGGTCTTTCAGGGTTGCGTAGGAATCCGCCTCCACGACGACATCGAGCGAGATGCCAGCCTCGACCGCGCAACGCTCGACGATCGTTCGCAAGCCATGGCGAACGCTCGGCAGCAGAAGACGCTTGCCATCGAGATCTTCGAAGGCGATCGCCCGGACCGTCGAAAAGTCCGCCTCCGGCGGCCCGATCAGGAACAGATTTTCCAGCAAGAGCGGCCGCGAGCGCAGCGAGCGCGCCGAGCGGGGGTCGTAAAGCACCGCCAGGTCGATCTCGCCGCGATGCAGCCAGTCGAGCAGGTAGCCGGTGTACGCGCTGACGAGGCGCAGGACAGCGTTCGGGTGGGACTTCCCGAATGCCGCCACCAGCGGAACAGAGATGATGTCCGCCACTGTCGGCGGCAGGCCGATCGCGATCTGGCCGCTAAGCGGCGTATCGACGTCCGAAGCGGTGGTGCGGAGTTCGTCGAGTTCGGCGACGATCCGGGATGCGTGCTTGAGCGCCTCGCGCCCGTGGTCCGTCAGCACCATGCCTCGCCCGTGGCGGGTGAAAAGCGCGACCCCCAGTTCCTCTTCCAGCATCCGCACTTGGCGGCTGAGCGCCGGCTGCGCGATGCGCATGCGGTCGGCGGCTTTGCTGAGACTGCCGAGTTCGGCCACGTGAATAAGGGTTCGAAGCTGGGAAAGTTCCATAGGCGATACAATATCAGCATATCTGTTCACAAGAAAGAACCTGAGGCTTTCGTCTCGTGTCTAGCTATGCTGGCTCTATCACGCAGGCTGCGCAGGATGGAGACCGGCTGTGTCGCAGGTTGATGCCGCAATTCGAAAGATTCCCGATCCGGAAGCCGCTCCCCCCTCCGAGGCCCGCAGCGAGTGGCCGGCGCGGGTGTACGAAATCCTCAAGGCCGCGGACGTGCGTCAGATGGCCTACGTGCCGGATGCGGGGCACACGGCGCTGATCAACCTGTTCTGCCAAGACGCCGAAGTCGCTTCGAACGTTTTGACCACGGAAGAAGAAGGCGTTGCGATCGCGGCGGGAGCCTGGCTCGGCGGCCGGCGATCCGTACTTCTCATGCAGTCGAGCGGCGTCGGCAATTGCATCAACATGCTTTCGCTGCCGGTGATGGCCCGCTTTCCACTCCTCATGCTGGTCACCATGCGAGGCGAGTGGGCTGAGTTCAATCCGTGGCAAACGCCAATGGGACAAGCCACGCAAGCCGCCCTCGAAGCTGTTGGGGTCCGCGTCATGCGCGCCGATGCCGCGGAAGACCTGATCGACACGGTCGAGTCGGCGGCGGCGCTCGCTTTCCAGGCCGATCAGCAGATCGCCGTGCTCATCGGTCAGCGCCTGCTCGGCAAGAAAAAGTGGTGACGTTCATGGCTGGCTCCGTGTCACAAGAACTCTCGAAGCTGTCGCGACGCGAGGCGGTCGCGAAGCTGCTCAGCAATCGCGACGAAGTGCTCGTCGTCACGGGACTCGGTTCGCCGAGCTACGACGTCCACGCCGCGGGAGACCGCGACGACAACTATTACCTCTGGGGCGCCATGGGCGGCGCGGCCCTCGTGGGGCTCGGCCTGGCGCAAGCTCAACCTTCCAAGCGCGTCCTTGTCATCACCGGCGACGGCGAGCAACTCATGGCCTTCGGCAGTCTGGCGACGATATCGGTCGCCAAGCCGCGCAATCTCGTGATCGCCGTCATCGACAACGGCCATTTCGGCGAGACTGGCATGCAGACGAGCCACACCGGGCATGGGCTCGACTTTGAGAAGGTCGCCGCGGCCTGCGGTTTTGCCGAGTGCGCGACCCTCACCCGCATCGATGAAGTCGAGACCCTGTCGCGGGCGATTCTGGAGCCCGCCGAAGGGCCGAGACTCTACGTCGTAAAGGTCGCGGCGGAAAACCCGCCGCGCTCGCTGCCGCCCCGCGATGCGGTCTTCATCAAGAACCGCTTCCGCAATCACCTCGGATTCGCCCCCAACTGAGGCTAGCGCAATGAGTTCACTTATCTCGTTCGCAAATCTGGTCGACGGCGTCTCGCAACCGGTCGGCGACACTTTCGAGAGCTACGACCCTTTCACCGGAGCGCCCTGGGCGAGCATTCCGCGTTGCGGGTCCGAGGAGGTCGACAAAGCGGTAACGGCCGCTCACAGGGCGCTCCGATCGAGCGCGTGGCGGACGATGACGCCCTCATCGCGCGGACGCCTGCTCGTCCGCCTGGCGGATCTCATCGCCGCGAACGCCGACAGGCTCGCCGCGCTGGAGACGCGCGACAACGGCAAGCTCATCACCGAGATGGGCGCGCAATTGCGGTATATCCCCGAGTGGTTCCGCTACTTTGGCGGCCTCGCCGACAAGATCGAGGGCGCGGTGCTCCCGATCGACAAGCCGGGAATGTTCGCCTTCACGCGGCGCGAACCGATCGGCGTCGTCGCCGCGATCGTGCCTTGGAATTCCCCGCTGATGCTGCTGACGTGGAAGCTGGCCCCCCTATTGGCGGCCGGCAATACCGTAGTGATCAAGCCGTCGGAACACTCGTCGGCTTCGACCCTCGCCTTCGTCGAACTGTTCGCCGAAGCGGGATTCCCGCCGGGCGTGGTCAACACGGTGACTGGCTTTCCCAACGACGTCGGCGTTCCGCTTGTCTCGCATCCGCTGGTCGCCAAGATCGCGTTCACCGGCGGCGAGGCCGGAGGCATCGCGGTCTACAAGGCCGCCGCCGAGGGCCTGAAGACAGTCACGCTCGAGCTCGGCGGAAAGTCGGCGAACATCGTCTTCGACGACGCCAATATCGAAAGCGCGATCAACGGGGCGATATCCGGTATTTTTGCGGCGACGGGACAGACTTGCATCGCTGGATCACGCCTCCTTGTTCACCGGAAGGTTCATGACGAAGTCGTCGAGGGGGTCGTGGCTCTCGCGCGCGCCGCCCGAGTTGGCGACCCCTCCAACCCGCAGACGCAGGTCGGCCCCATCACGACGCAGGCGCAGCGTGCGAGAGTGCTCGGCTATATCGACATCGCGAAGTCCGAAGGCGCGCAATGCGTGCTCGGCGGCGCAAAGCCCGAGGCGCCGGAGCTGTCTGCGGGGTGGTTCGTCCAACCCACCATCTTCACGCGGGTCGACAACGCCATGCGCATCGCCCGCGAAGAAGTGTTCGGACCGATCCTCTCCGTCATTCCTTTCGACGACGAGGAGGAAGCGTACGCGATCGCCAACGACAGTCCCTATGGACTCGCCGCCGGGCTTTGGACGTCCGATATGGGCCGCGCCTTGCGCGGCAGCGCTGCGCTGGAGGCGGGAACGGTCTGGATCAACAGCTATAGGGCGGTGAGCTACATGGCGCCGTTCGGCGGATACAAGCGCAGCGGCGTCGGACGCGAAAGCGGGCAAGAGGCGATCGACTCCTATCTCCAGACCAAGACCGTCTGGATCGACACGGTCGGCAAGACCGCCAACCCGTTCATCATCCGTTGAAAATCCAGATGGCGCCGCCGATGCGGCGCCCGCTCCTTCCCTTGTAGGCCGCCCGCATTCGGCCAAGTTCGAAAAGGGCTACGATGAAACCTACCGGCAGTGAAACGATCGTCATCGTCGGCGGCGCCATTGTCGGCAGCTTTGTCGCCTATTTTCTTCAGGAAAAGGGCTTCACTGGCAAAATTCGGGTGTTGGAGCGCGACCCGAGCTATCGTCAGTCCTCCACCGCGCTTTCGGCGGCGTCGATCCGCACCCAGTTCGGCTGCGCCGTCAATATCCGCATGAGCTTGTTCGGCGCCGACTTCTTTCGCAACATCAAGTCTCACCTCGGTCCCGAAGCCGATATCGGTTTCGTGGAGAACGGCTATCTCATCCTCGGCTCGCCGGAAACGTCTGCGGCCCGTCTCGCGGGGCTTGAAATGCAGCGAGGCGAAGGCGCCGAAATAGAGGGCTACGGCCCGGCCGAGTTGTTGGCGCGCTTCCCTTGGCTGAACGTCGAAGATCTCGGACTTTCGACGTTCGGAGCTCGAAACGAAGGCTGGTTCGACGCTTGGTCATTGCTGTCTGTCATTCGCCGTCGAGCGAGAGACAGAGGCGCTGAATACGTCCAGGCGGAAGCGCAGTCGCTCGCGATCCGGAACGGCAAAGTCGTCGGCGTCAAGCTTTCCTCTGGCGAGACACTCGAAGCGGACTGGTGCGTAAATGCAGCCGGCGCGAATTCGGCGACGCTCGTCGCCGACCTCGGCATTCCGCTCCCGATTTCACCGCGCAAACGGACCGTGTTCTCGCTGAAGGCGCCGCTCCCGAGGTCGGGGTTTCCGATGCTGTTCGATGTTTCGGGCGCTTGGATCCGCCCGGAGGGCGAAGGGTTCATTGGCGGCATTGCGCCGCCCGCAGATCGCGACCCGGAGGCGTTCGGCGATTTTGAACCGGCGCACGATCTCTTCGAGGAAATTGTCTGGCCGGCGCTCGCGCACCGCATCCCCGCGCTCCAGCAATTGCGCGTCGAACGCGCCTGGGCGGGGCACTATGAAATGAACGCTCTTGATCACAATGGCGTCGTTGGGCCGCACGACGAAATCTCCAATCTGGTCTTCGCGACAGGCTTCTCGGGCCACGGCGTCATGCACTCGCCCGCTACGGGACGCGGGGTGGCGGAGCACATTCTGTCCGGCGGGTACGAGACCATCGATCTCACGGAACTGGGCTACCCCCGCATTCGCGCCGGCGAGCCGTTGCACGAAACAATCGTCTATTGAGGGAGGAGAGACCTCATGAAATTGGCGGCCAAGATCGCGGTCATCACAGGCGTTTCGACACGGCCGACAGGGTGCCTGTCATGACGCGAACAATCGATCTCAACTCCGATCTCGGCGAAAGCTACGGCCCGTGGACGATGGGTGACGACGCGGCGATGCTCGCGCTCGTCACCAGCGCCAATGTCGCCTGCGGCGGTCACGCGAGCGACCCCGAGACGATGTTCGCCACCCTGCGCGAAGCGAAGGCGCGCGGCGTAACGATCGGCGCTCACCCCGGCTACGCCGACAAGGAGAGCTTCGGGCGGCGGATCCTTCCGATGACCGAAGCCGAGATCCAGCGCTTGATCGCGGCGCAGGTCGGCGCCTTGATGGGCGTCGCCGCGCTTGCTGGGGCCCATGTGCGATATGTGAAGCCGCATGGCGCCTTGGGAAACCTTGCCGCCGACAACAGGAGCGTCGCGGCGTCGATCGCGCTGGCCGTGCGAGCGATTTCCCCGGACCTTGCCCTGCTCGCGATATCGGGGACCGAACTGGAGCACGCCGGCCGCGACGCGGGGCTCGCGGTCTACAGCGAGATCTTCGCCGATCGCGCTTATCTGAGCACGGGCCGTCTTGTGCCGCGAAGCCGTCCCGGGGCGATGATAGAGGACACCGGCGCGGCGTCGGATCGACTTATCGCTTTTCTCGAAACCGGCCTGATGCCGACCCTCGACGGAGAACCGATCCGACTTGAGGCGCAGTCCATTTGCGTCCATGGCGACAGCCACGGCGCCGTCACCATGGCGCGAAGGATTCGTGAGCGGCTTGCGGGAAACGGCGTCGGGCTCAAACCCTTCATCGAGTCCGTTCCGTGACCGTCCCACCAAGCTCGACGTTTCCGCGCTTTCAGCGCGTCGCCGATCATTCGGTGCTCGTCGAATTCGGCGAGACGATTTCTGCCGACGCGCACGAGCAGGTTCTCAATCTGGACGCGGCGCTGTCACGGTCGCCGTTCGCCGGCTTCACGGAAGCGGTTCCGGCTTACGTAAGCGTGCTGGTTCGGTTCGATCCGCTCGTGACGGACCACGAGGCCGTGCTGAGCGCGGTCGCGGAACTGCTTGCGACTGCGGAAAGAGCGAAAAGAACGCCCTCAGCTCACGAAGTCCTCGTTTGCTATGACGACGACCTTGCGCCGGACCTGCCCGCGGTCGCGGCGCGGGTGGACGCCTCCGTGGAAGCGGTCATCGAGGAGCACCTCTCGGGCGCGTACAGCGTCTTCATGTACGGCTTCGCGCCCGGCTACGCCTATCTCGCGGGCGTGCCTCAGCGAATCCAGATTCCACGCAAGCCCGCTGCCGTGCGCGGCGTGGCTGCGGGCAGCGTGGTGATTGCGGGACCGCAGTGTCTCGTCACGACGCTGACGATGCCGGCGGGCTGGTGGAACATCGGCCGTTCTCCCACCCGCATCTTCAACGATGGAGGCGACCGGCCTTTCTTGTTCGATGTCGGCGATCACGTGACGTTCAAGCGGATCAGCCGCGCCGAGTTCGACGCCATGGCGGGCGGCTGACCATGGCCGCCGCCGGCTTCGTCGTTTCGAGCGTCGGCCCGCTTGTCACCATCCAGGATCGGGGCCGTCCCGGCCTGATGCGTTACGGCGTCCCGGCCTCGGGCCCGATGGATCGAGCGGCGTTCGAGATCGCGAACGCCGCGCTCGGCAATCCATCGTCCGCGGCGGCAATCGAGATTTCATTGGGGGGCTTAGCTCTTGAGTGCGTCGAGGGCGCTGTGACCGTAGCGCTCGCGGGCGGAGGCTTCGCCACCTCGATCGACCGGACGAAGCACGGCTCCTGGATCGTCGCGACGATCCGCGCCGGCTCCCGCCTGACCGTGCGACCTGGCCCCTGGGGAAGCTGGACCTACCTCGCCTTCGCCGGAACGGTGAGAGCGAAATCATGGCTCGGCAGCGTCTCGACCCTGGCGAACTCCAACCTCGGCGGCGGCAGCCTTGCCGCCGGCCAGCGCCTGGAAGTCGAGGACGCCGACATCCGGGACGAGCGCGTCGGCGAGATCCCCTGCCCCGCCTGGTCCCGGCCTCACACCGACGTAAAAGTCGTGCTGGGACCGCAGGAACGCTTCTTTGCGCCCGAGGCCCTCGAGAATCTGCTGTCCCTTCCGTTCGCGCTGACCGACGCCTACGACAGGATGGGAGTGCGCCTCGCGGGGCCCACGCTTCCCCTCAACACGGCGCTCGACATGCCTTCCGAGGCGCTTTCCCGGGGGTCCATCCAGGTTTCGGGCGATGGAGCGGCGACCGTGCTGCTTTCGGATCATCAAACAACAGGCGGTTATCCTAAGATAGCTACCGTTATATCCGATCAATGGGACAGCTTGGCGCAACTACGCAGTCGCAGCCAGATAACGTTCGCGAGCACCGATCCCGCCGCCGCCATAGAGTGCGTCAGAACCCGTCACCGTCTCCAACAGGAGTTCCTTGCCGGTCTCAGGGCCAAGCCGACGACGCTTGCGCAGCGGCTCATGGCCGCCAATCTCATCGACGGAGTTGTCAGCGGCGCCGAGCGTCCCTGACGAGCCATGATAGCCGGGCCGGTGAGTAGGCGGCGATGCGGGCCGCCGCCCGGCGGCGATCTAAGCGACTGATCTAACAGCCCGACCAAGTGCAAGGCGCGCGACCATCGGCTCAGCGTCATGTCGGGCGCGATCTTCGCCAGCCGCAACTTCGCGGCCCCCGACGACCTCTTGGCGCGCCAAGTTCCTGACCAAGTCCGGCGACGCCCGGTTTACGGAGGGTTTGCCATTCCACGAAAACGTGGGAACATTTCCTTCACGATGCCGCTTAAGGCAACGAAGCTGCCCAGGAGAGTGTCAATGCGCACCCGGGTCATCCACCTCATCAATCCGAAAACAGATTCGCTGACGACCCGCCCGATTTACATGAACCGGGCGCTTTATTCTCCGCTTGCCGGCTTGCTCGCCGTCGCCGCGGCCATTCCACGCGACCAGTACGAAGTCGTTCTCACCGACGAGAACATCGAGACGATCGACTTCAATCTGCAGGCGGATCTGGTCGGAATTTCCGCGATGACGAGTTACGTCAACCGCGGCTACGAAATCGCCGACCGGTTCCGCGCCAAAGGCGTGCCGGTCGTCATGGGCGGCGTCCATCCCAGCTTCATGGCGCCGGAAGCGCTGACGCATGCCGACGCCGTGGTGATCGGCGAAGTCGAGCTGGTGATCGACAAGCTGCTCGATGATCTCAGGCAGGGTTCGATGCGGGGAGCCTACAAGTCGGAGAAGCTGCACCCGATGGTCGGGTTGGCTATGCCGCGCTACGACCTCCTTAAGAAGCACCGATACGTCAACAAGACGTTCGTCCAAACCTCGCGAGGCTGCCATCAAGGCTGCACTTTCTGCGCCGAACCGCTGATGAACGGACTGAAATTCCGCTATCGGCCGGTGGACGAAGTGATTCAGGAAATGGAGAATTGCGGTTCGCGCACGATCTCGATCAATGACGCCGACTTTTTCGGCACGCCCGAGCGTCCCAAGGAAGTGATGCGGGCGTTGAAGGGGCGTGGCTTCCATTGGCAGGCAGGCGTCACCTCCAAGCTCGCGCAAGACGACCACATGCTCGAACTCGCCGCCGAGAGCGGCTGCACGATGCTGAGCATCGGTTTCGAGTTCGATCTCGCGCAAGACGCTCGAAAGCGTGCACAAGCACGTCAATCGGCCGGAGAACTTCGCGGCCCTGGTGGAGAAAGTGCATTCCTACGGGATTATGGTGTTCGGCCTGTTCATGTTCGGCTTCGACGGCGACGATAAGTCGGTTTTCGATGAGACAGTCGACTTCAACATCAAGTCCGGATACGACGCCTGCGCCTATTCGGCGCTCACCCCCTACCCCGGCACGCTCACCTGGTACGATCTGAAGCGGACCAACCGCATCGTTTCGTTTGACTGGACGATGTACGACCAGGGCCATGTCGTCTATCGCCCCGCGCAGATGGAGGCGGACGAACTGCGGGTCGGCCTCGACCGCGCCTATAGGAATTTCTATTCGATGTCCTCGATCGCCAACCGGTTCCCCTTGCGCGGCAAACGGCATCGCACGCAATGGGCGATCTACAACGCCTTCATGCGCAAGGCGTCGCGCACCGAAAACATCGAGTTGATCGCGCCGGCGACGTCGCTGCCCGAAACCGCGCCGATGCCGCCGATCCTGCCCATCAAGCGCGAATGGCGCGCGGCGGTGCTCGAAGCGGCGGAGGGGCCGCCGCACCTGAATTGACGAAGGGGCGGGGAGTGGACAAGCAGGGCACGGGTAGCCGGCCGACTTCTGTTCAATGTTCGATTCCTGCCGATGACGCCTTGGCAAATCGCCGAGGCGTTCCGCCGCGCGTTCGGCGGCAACGCGCCTCGATTCCTCCTCGAGCTGATATATCCACGCTTCGCCGAGTGATCGCCTGTTTCCGCGCGGCGTGTTCGTTTCGCTTGGACTGGGCCATCGATCCGCCAGAGAGATTGCAGGGCTCACCGCCGGTGTGACAACGACGGACGAACAGCCGCCGGCGCTCGTTGCCCAGATCACGCAATCGCTTCCGCAGCTCGGTCTCCGCAGGCCGGCGTGATCGGCCGCGTTGCCCTTCGCGGTAGGGCGCCTTCTCGGCGCTGACACACCCGAGAGCGCGACGTGACCATGGCCAATCAGTTTGACGTCAAACTATATTCGAGATAGGGAGTGAACGCATAAGGCGTGAATCGAACGTGCCGTCGCGGAGGAGACGATGGAGGCTATGACGGACAAGGTCTGCGTCATCACCGGCGGCGCCGGCAGCATTGGCATGGCGACCGCGCAAGTGTTTCTCGGCGAGGGAGCAAAGGTGCTTCTCGTCGATCATGATGAGACAGCTCTCGCGGCAGCCGCCGCGAAACTTGCGCATACCGGCATGGTTCTGATCGCGGCCGACGTGACGCGGACGACGGACGTCCAGCGGGTGATCGAACGCGCTGTCGAACTCTGGGGCAGGATCGACGTCGTATTCAGCAATGCCGGAAATTTCGGCGCCGTGGCGTCGATTGAGCAGTTCCCTGAAGACATGTTTGACGCGGTCTACGCGGTTCACGTGAAGGGCGCCTTTCTCCTTGCGAAATACGCCGCGCCTCACATGAGCAGAGGCAGCAGCATCGTCATAACGTCCAGCATCGTCGGAACGCGCGGCGATCCTGGCGCATATGCCTATGTCACCGCCAAACACGCCCAGGTCGGCCTCATGCGCTGTCTCGCCAAAGATCTCGCTCCGCGCGGGATTCGAGTGAACACGATCCACCCGGGACCGATCGACAATCACTTCCAGCGCGTCGTCGAAAGCGATTTGTCGAAGGTCATGGGCAGAGACGCGACGGCGTTTTTCGACGAGGTCATCCCGCTCGGCCGGCATGGGCGCGCGGAGGAGATCGCCGAGGCGGTTCTCTATCTCGCTTCGGATCGCAGCAGTTTCACCACGGGAAGCCTCCTGATGGCCGACGGCGGGCTGAGCGCGTGACCGAGGCCATTACGGGGCGAACGCGCCGAAAGCCCGAACGATCGAAGGCAGCCGCCGAAGGTGGTACGTCCAAAGTCGATCTGGGGCCGCTCGACAACTACATCGCTTTCCACTTGCGCATGGCGCAAGAGACCGCTTTGCGCGCGTTTATCGCGAGCTCTCACCGTCCGGAGTTCAAGCCCGGTCACTTCGCGACCCTCATGGTCGTGCGGCTCAACCCGGGAATATCGCAAATCGAGGTGTGTCGCGCGATCGGGCGAGACAAATCCACGATCAGTCCGATCATCCGCGAGTTGGGAAACAGGGGACTGCTGGATCGCCAGAATTCTCTGACGGATCGTCGCAGCGTGCTCTTGCAGCTGACCCCCAAAGGGAATGCCGCTCTCGACAAGCTGCTCGAGGATGTCGAAGCGCACGACCGCCGGCTCGACGCGATCGTCGGAAAGTCGAAACCCACGCTCATCGCGCTGCTGAAGAAAATCGCCGCCGCTCTGAGCTAACGGCGATCTGTTGGGAGGAATAGCATGTACAGCGCCAGTACGGCCCTTCTCGAAGCTTTGAGCGACTCCGGAGTGACGCACATCTTCGCGAACTTCGGCAGCGATCATCCCGCGCTGGTCGAGGCGATCGCCGAAGCGCGCGCACATGGCCGCGCCATACCTCTGATCGTGACCTCGCCGAACGAGATGGTGGCGCTGAGCTGCGCTCATGGCGCCGCTCAGCTCACCGGGCAGGCGCAAGCCGTGATCGTTCACGTGGAATGCGGGACTCAGGCGTTGGGCGGCGCCGTCCATAACGCCGCGAAGGCCCGCATACCCGCCTTCATCTTCGCCGGGCTTTCCCCTTTCACGCAGGAAGGCGAACTGCGCGGCAGCCGCAATGAATTCATCCAATGGATTCAGGACGTCGCCGATCAGCGCGGCATCGTTCGCGGCTACATGAAATACACCAACGAGTTCCGCACCGGCAAAAACGTGCCGCAGCTCGTGCGCCGCGCGATGCAAATGGCGCACAGCGACCCCAAGGGACCCGTCTACCTCACGGGCGCGCGCGAGGTGATGGAGGAGAGAGCCGAGCCGATTGCGATGGACCCGGAGCGTTGGCGCCCGATCCCGGCCTCGCCGCTGCCCGAGGCCGGCGTGGCGGAGATCGCCTCCGTGCTGGCGGCCGCCCGACGACCTCTGGTCGTGACGACCTATCTTGGACGCAGCTCCGAGGCCGTACGCGAGCTCGTGCAGCTCTGCGAGAGCTTGGGCGTCGGCGTGTTGGAGTCTGTCCCGACCACGATGAACTATCCGCATGACGCGGCCATGTACCAGGGGAGCCACTGGAACCACCCTTTTCAGAATCAGCGCTTGGCCGAAGCCGACGTGATTCTCGTCCTCGACAGCGACGTGCCCTGGATACCCACGAACAGCAAACCCCGGGAAGACGCTCGAGTCTTTCACATCGACGTCGATCCGCTCAAGGAGGCGACGCCGCTCTGGTATATCAAGGCGCACCGTTCCTTCCGGGCCGACGCGGCGATTGGGCTCGCCCAGATCAACGCCCATTTGCGCCGCGAGGCGCCCGACGAAGAGGCTGCGCGCACACGTCGTCAGCACTATGCGGCGCTTCACGAAGAACGCGCGCAGCGGCTCGCGCTTCTGGAAAAGCCCGACGGCGACGCCATCACACCGGAGTTTCTGACCGCGAGGGTGCGCCGCGCGATCGACGCGGACACCGTGATCCTCAACGAGGGCATCACCAACTATCCCGCCATCTGCGATCACATCGCCCGCACCAAGCCGCTCACCTATTTCGCGAGCGGCGGCGGCTCATTGGGTTGGAACGGCGGCGCTGCGATCGGCATGAAGCTCGTGGCGCCGGACAAGACCTTCGTGGCGTTGACAGGCGACGGCTCCTACATGTTTTCCATTCCCTCCACGGTGCACTGGATGGCTCGACATTACCGGGCGCCGTTTCTGCAGATCGTCTACAACAATCGCGGCTGGAAGGCGCCGAAATATTCCGCCCTCGCGGTTCATCCCGACGGCTACGCCAGCCGCGCCAACGACATCGACGTCAGCTTCGACCCGCCCCCGGACTATGCCGGCGTGGCCGCCGCGGCGGGCGGCGCATTCGTGCGGACGGTGAAATCGGCCGGCGAAGTCGATAGCGCCATCGCCGACGGACTGCGCGCCGTGCGCGAGGAGCAACGATCGGCGGTGCTGGACGTCTGGCTGCCGCGATTGTAGGGCGGCGGCCTCTCGTGCCGTCATCGCGAGCGAAGCGCGGCGATCCAGAGAGCGAAGCGTCAGCCAATGAGGCGCGCACGAAAGGACTTGCGAATTGCTGGCGAAGTCTCGATCGCTGGATTGCTTCGCTCCGCTCGCAATGACAATTCGTCCGCGGCCCGAAGCGCCGAACGCGCACGCCCCTCACCGCATCAGCGCATCGATCAGCCCGGCGCCGAGACCCACCGCTTCGTAGTGCGCCTTGCACATCGCGATGTATTTGTGGACGTCGAAATAGTCCTGCGCGTTCCCGTTCTCATCGAGCCAGATCAGCGGCGCTTCGACGATGAAGATCGCGCGCATCGGATCTTCGTGCTCGTAGGCGACCAACGTGTGGCCCTCCCCTGCGGACTCGTACACGAAATCGCCGGCCTTCGCAGTCCAGTCGTGTTCGAGATACCCCCACTTGCCGGAGATCGTGTAGGCGAAGACCTGATGCGGGTGGTAGTGCCGATTGACCAGCCCCGCGCGCTTGGCTCGCAGAACGTCGCACCATTTGTTTTGCGATGGCGAAATCCACAACGGGCGCGACGAAACCGTTTCGGTGAACGGCACAAAGTAGCGTTCATCCGCGTTGGCGACGTCGGGCGTGTAGATTTCCGGCAGAGCGTTAGGCTGGAAGACAGTGGCGATCGGTTTGAGATCCTTCCAGAATTCCGTGGTTGCCGCTTCAGGCATTGATTTTCCTCCCGTGTTCAACTTCACCTCGAGCGTCATTGCGAGCGAAGCGAAGCAATCCAGCGATCGAGGCGGTGACGCCTTCGGCGCAGCAGCGCCGAGCGTCGCGAGCGCTGGATCGCCACGCTTCGCTCGCGATGACGATAAGGGTCCGCATCAACCTAGACACTCTACATCGACTTTGCAGAGGCGCCGGCCGACTCGCGCGCTTTCGGCGTTCGCCTCGGCGGGGCGTGCGAAACGGGAATGAGATCCTGAGGCATTGCTCTGCGCAGCAGGCCCCAAAGCCCGCGCGGCTCGATCAGAATCACGGCGATCGAGAGCGTCCCCAACAGGATGAAGTGCCAGACCCCGATGTCGGCCAGATATTGGCGGATCAGGAAAAACACGATCGTGCCAATGATGGGGCCTTCGAAGCTGCCGATGCCGCCGATGACCACGATGAAGATTACGTAGACGGTCCAGTCGGTGATGCTGAAGGAAGCCGGCGGCGCGACGCGCAGCTTTTGCAGCGTAATGATGCCGCCGGCGACGCCGAGAAACGGCGCCGCCCAGAGGAAACAGAGGATGCGCGAGCGAACGAGATTGACGCCGATCGCGCCCGCTCCCTCTTCGTCGTCGCGCATTGCCGTCAGACCGATCCCGACGCGAGACCGCATCAGGAAGAACGTCGACACGAGGGCCAGCGCCGCCAGCGCAAGCGATAACCAATAGATCGTCTGATAGCGCAGGACCGGATGCGCTCCGAGGGACTTGACCACCGAGACCGGCATGCTGACGCCCGAGCCGCCGCCAAACGCGGAAAGCTTTCCCGCGATCAGCATCAACGTTTCGGCCACGACCCAACTGCCGACCGCAAGATAGGCCTCTCGCAGCCGGAAGATGACCAGCATGATGGGAAAAGCGAACAGCAAGGCTGTCGCCCCCGCCAACGGCAACGCCGCTAGCGGATGGAGGCCCGCAAAGACAGCAAAGCCATAGAACGCGTAAGCGCCGACGCCGACGAAAGCGTGTTGTCCAATCGAGATGATGTCGGCGTAGCCGGCGAGAAGATTCCACATGATGGCGATGACGAGCAGCGAAAGGAACTGCGTGAGAAGCTGAAGCTGCGGGATGGAAAAAAGGACAGGGCCGACGATCAGAGCGATCGCGCCGCAGACCAGCAGCGCCCGCCCGAGCACGACAGTCCAGAATGCGTTCGACATGGACATGCGCGGTCCTCAGACGCGGGGAAAGAGGCCCTGCGGCCTGACGAAAAACACGGCCAGGAACACCAGATGCCCGGCCAACACTTGCCACGCCGCGTCCACCTGCGCGCCCAGGGTCTGCGCGACGCCGAGAACGATCCCGCCTGCCAGCGTTCCCCACAGGCTGCCCAGGCCGCCCAGGACCACCGCTTCGAACGCCGTAATCAGCCGACTGGGGCCGCTCGTCGGATCGAAGTTGGTCCAGATCGACATGAATCCGGCAGAAATCGCGATCGTCACGCCGACGATCCCCATTGCAATCGCATAGATGCGCGCGGAGGGAAGGCCGACGAGGTCGGCCGTTCCGACATCGTCGGAGACGGCGCGGATCCGCGCTCCCAGCCGGGTGGCGTAGAGAAGACGGTCGAGCGCCCAGATCATGAGGACGGCGGTCACGAAAATGGCGAGCGGCAGCACGCCGATATTGACGCCGCCGCCGAGCGCCAGCGTGGCGGTCTCGAAGGCCCCGCCGGCGACCTTGCGCGTGTCGGCGCCGTAGGCGCCAAGCAGCCCGTTCTGAATGATGATCGAGAGGCCGAAGGTGACAAGAATGATCGGCAGGACGTTCTTGCCGAGCACCCGCTGAAACAAAAGCCTTTGCAGGAAATAGCCGATCCCGAAGGCGACCGGAATCGTAAGCGCGACGGCGAGCAGCGGGGGCAGGCCGAACTGCGTCGTGAGGGTCAGCAGCAGAAAGGACGCCGCGACGATCAGGTCGCCGTGCGCGATGTTGACGAACCGCAAGACGCCGACCGACAAGGAGAGCCCCATCGCGAACATCGCATAGAGGCCGCCGAGCAAGACGCCTTGAAGGATCTGGTTTGTCGTCGCGGCGAGCATCTCACACTCCAAAATAATGCCTGGCCACGATCTCGCGCGTGGTTTCCTGAGGTCGCCCCGTCAGGTTAATCCTGCCTTCGAGCAAGCAATAGAAGCGGTTGGCGACCGCGAGCGATCGGCCGATGTCCTGCTCGACGACGACCACGCCAACGCCGCGGTCGCGGATTCTGGGAAGAATTTCGTAGAGGCTGTTGATGATGGTCGGCGCCAGTCCAAGACTGATCTCGTCGCAGAGCAGCAGACGCGGATTGCCCAGCAACGCGCGCCCCAGAGCCACCATCTGCTGCTGCCCCCCGGAAAGCTCGCGCGCCTTTTGGCGACGTCGCTCCCGCAAGACAGGGAAATAGCCGTAGACCTCGTCGAAACCGACGTCGCCGCGCCGTCCGACTTCCCAACCGATGTTCAGGTTCTCTTCCACCGTCAACGAGGGGAAGAGACGCCGGCCCTCCGGCACGAGAGCGACCCCGCTGCCTACGATCGCGGCCGTCGCGCGACCGACGATGTCGACCCCGTCGAGCTTGATCGCCCCTTCAACGCGGTCGACCCGGCCAACGATGGCTTTGAGCAGCGAGGACTTGCCGGCGCCGTTGGCGCCGATGATGGAGACGATCTCGCCCGGGTCCACTTCAAGGTTCAGGTCACGGATCGCCTGGAATTGACCGTGGAACACGGAGAGATTCTCGATCGACAGAAGTGGACGCGACCCCATGGCCTAGGTCTCGACGCCGAGATAAACCTCACGCACCTTCGGGTCGGCCAACACCGCTTCGGGCGCTCCGTCGCTGATGATGGCCCCGCCGTAGAGCACGGCGAGGCGGGTTGCGACACGCCGCAGGGCGTGGATGACGTGTTCGATCCAGACGATCGTAGTCCCCCGGCCACGGACGGTCTCGATGATTTCCAACAGCGCGTCACATTCGTAATCCGTCAGGCCGCCGGCAATCTCGTCGAGCAAGAGGAGGCGTGGACGACAGGCGATGGCCTTGGCAAACTCGAGCCGTTTGAGATCCAGGAGCGAGAGATCGCCCGCGAGGCTTCGGACGCGATGATCGAGGCCCGTCAGCTCCAGCACGTCCATGGCCCAGTCGCGCGCTTGCCCCAACCGCATGCCGCCGCCGCTCACCGCAGCGGCCAGGATGTTCTCATAGACGGTCATGTGCGTGAAAGGCCGCGGGACTTGATAGGTGCGCCCTATGCCCGCGCGGCATCGACTCCAGGGACGCATGCGGCTCATCTCGCGCCCTTCGAAGACGATCCTTCCCGAAGTCGCCCCATGCACTCCGAGGATCACGTTGAACAACGTCGTCTTGCCCGCCCCGTTGGGTCCGAGCACGCCGAGAACATCGCCCTCGGCGACGTTCAGGTTCAGATCGTCGAGGACTTTGAGCGAGCCAAAATGCCGGCAAAGCGCATGAAGCTCCAGCATGGCCGCCACGGTCCGCGCCCCTTCAGCTGTAGGGTATCGCTTCCGGCTTTCCAGCAACGGGAATTTGCGGGAAGTTGGTATTGTCGACAACGATAAGATCGAACGGATATTTCGAGCCCTGCTTCTTCAGCCATTGGCCGATCACCAAAGGGGTCAGGCAGCAATTCGGGAACGGCCCCTTGGTGAAATCGATCGGACCGACGATCGTGTCGAGCTTCGTCGCCTTCAAGGCGTCCCTGATCGAGTCGGCCTTATCAAGATTCTGCGTCCGCTTCAGCGTGTCGAAGATCACCTCGAACAAGGAGTGACGGAAACCGAGCGGTTGCGACCACTGCCGACCGCCGGACTTCTCGTAAGCGTCCGCGAGCTCCTGGGACGTCTGGCCGGTGAGGCTCGATTTGAACGGCGAGGTCGGCGTCCACCAGACTTCGGTGGTCAATCCTGCGGCCCTTTCGCCCATCGGCGCGATCGCCGCCGGAAACTCCAGCGCCTTACCCATATAGACGGCCTTCGGCTTATAGCCTTGCTGCGCGCAACCGTTCCAGAATGTCGTCATTTCCGGCGGCGGCACGACACCCGTCACGATGTCGCATCCCGCCGCCTTGAACGCCGCAATCTGCGCGTTGTAATTGCTCGCGGGCATGTCGAACCGGCCAGGATCGACGACCTTGTATCCGCCCTTGTTCAGAAGACCCGGGAACCCTTTGGACTGCGCAATGCCGTCGCCGTCGTTCGGCCAGAGACCTCCGACCAGTTTGTTGGTCGGCAACCGGTTCCAGAAGGGAATCAGCGAACTGACCAATTCGTCGCCGCTGAAGAAATAGTGGTACGTCCAATCGAAGCCCTTCTTGGGATCGCCATTGCGCCCGAAAAAATAAGGCTCGAGGGGCGCGTCGTTGCTGACGCACGGCACGCCATTCAGCTCGCACTGATCCGCGACCGGATTGGTCGTCTCGGGCGTGGCGAACGTGGCGACGATGTCGACCTTGTCGTTGAGCAGAAGATCCTGCGTCACTTCCGCCGCGCGATTGGGGCTCGATTGGCTGTCCTTGACGATGATCTCATAGGGATGTTGCGCGCCGCCATTTTCGAAATGGCCGCCCATCTTCGTTTTCACCTGATCCAGCACGAAAGGCATGTGCTCGCAAAAAAAGGCGAGCGGGCCGGTCTGCGGCATGACGAGCCCGATTTTGATCGTCCGCGGCGCCGCAAACGCGATCTTCTGACCCGCGACCGACGTGATCCCTCCCGCCATGAGGCCTTTCAAAACCGTCCGTCGTCCGATGCCGGATTTGGAAGCCATTTTCTCCTCCCGATAAGACGTCGCCTGAGCGCGCCATTTTTTTGCGGGCCCTGCGGCCGCATTGTTTGGTATCAAACCATTCCGCGAGATCGAGAGCAAGCGAAACGTTGTCCGGCTCTTCGACATCCGGCGCGCCGCCGCATGGAAGGCAACGTCACGCCGCGTTGAGCTTGCGGTCCCCAGGGATTGTCACATTGGCCGAGAATAGGCGACTTTTCGCGGGATATGCGGCGCCATAGAATTGGTTAAAGTGTTGATTCTGCTACGTGCGGTCTTCGAGCCCCGCCGTCGAGGCGGGTGAGCCGTCGGCGGAGGAGGCCCAGCTTCGAGCTCAGGCTTGCCACCCTCCGCCCGGTTCTGGAGTCTTCTGCAGTTTGTTTGACGCGCCTCTCCCTCCCCCCCGCGCGCCCGACAAACGCGATGCGTTTGCGGGGGAGAGGGGCCTGGTGGTTGGCCGGAGGCTTGCGGCGACTCGCCATGCCCCTCATCCGGCGCTTCGCGCCACCTTCTCCCGCAAGCGGGAGAAGGGGACGGGTCCGCGCTGCGTCAACGAGAAAGCAAAAAGTTCTAGACCAGCTTATTTGGCCGCCGCCGCGACTTCCGAGCGTATCTGCACCTTGCCGCCGTCGACGAGCGAGACCGGCGGATTGAGGATGACACGCTCGCCGGCCTTCACTCCGGCGTCCGCTTCCACCCATGTGCCGAAGTCGCGCGCCACTCCGAGCTTGCGGATCTCAGCCTTGCCATCGTTGACCACCGCGACCTGCAGACCATTGCGGTTGAAGATGATCGCTTCGGCGGGCACGACGAAGGACGACGTCTTGCGTGGAATCTTGAGCTCGACGGTGCAATAGACCCCCGGCGCCAGCGCGTCGTCCCGATTGGGAATGTCGATCTCGGTCAGCAGCGTTCGCGTACCGCTTTGCAGCGCGTCGGCGATCCGGGTCACCTTGCCCTGGAATTCGCGATTCGGAATTTCGGGCACGCGCACGATGGCGTCAACGCCCGGCGCCACGCCGATGGCCGCGTCCTGCGGCACGTAGACGAAGACTCGGATCACGTCCTTCTGCATCACCTCGAACATGAACGTGCCGGTGTTGGCGTTGCCCTGCACCAGACTGCCGATGTCGACGTTGCGTTGGGTGACGACGCCGTTGAACGGCGCCACGACCGACGCATAATCGCGGTTCTGGCGCAGCGTCTTGAGCAGTCTCTCCTGAGCCGCGACATTGGCTTGCGCGACGGCGACTGCCGCCTGCTGCGCCTCCACGGTCTGCACGTCGACAGTGCCCTGCTGCTTGGTCGCCCAGCCTTGATCGACCAGCGGCTGGTCCCGGCCCCAGGTCACTTGGTCGAGCTTCAAGCTGGCCTGCGCCTGTTGCAGCGCCGATTTCAACTGATTGAGCGTCGCTTCGTTTTGGGAAATCTGGTCATCCTGCTCGGGCACCGCGAGCTCCGCCAGCGTCTCGCCTTGTTTGACGCGATCGCCGATGTCGACGTAGCGCTTGCCAATATAGCCGGTCGCGCGGGCGTAGATCTCGGCCTGCGCAAAAGCGGCCGTCGTGGCCGGCAAGGTGACGGTTTCGATGCTGGGGCTCGCCTCGACCGTTGCGACACGCAAGCTGGGCACGAAATCACGCTCCTGCGCGGCAGTCGCCATCACCTCCTGCTGCCGCGAATAGTATCCCCATGCGCCCAGCGCGACGCCGCCGGTGAGCAACAAAAATGAGCCCATCGCGAACAGTCGCCCGCCCCATCGGCGCCGCACTCCTCCCACGACGGCGGGGTCGTCCTTGCGATCGCGGTCGATCGCGTCATCCCGAACGGGGCTACCAAAATCATTCATCGGGGAGCTCCTCGAATACGCCATGGGCCGCGACGCCGTCGTTGCCCTTGCGCAGCAGGGCAAAGAGATAGGGGACGACCAGCAAGGTGGTGGGCGTCGCGAACAGCAGGCCGCCGATCACGGCCCGGGCCAACGCCGCGTTTTGCTCCTCGCCGGGGCCGCCGATCGCCATCGGGATCATGCCGACGATCATCGCGCCTGCCGTCATCAGCACGGGGCGGATGCGGGTCGAGCCCGCCTCGATCGCGGCGCGGAACGCCGTCCGGCCGGCGAGCTGCCGCTCTCGCGCAAAGGTGACCAGCAGAATGGAGTTCGCCGAGGCGACGCCGACCGCCATGATGGCCCCCATCAGCGAGGGGACGCTGAGTGTCGTGCCGGTGATGAACAGCATCGTGAGGATGCCGCACAACGTCGCCGGGAGCGCCAGGATGACGACGAACGGATCGCCGAAATTCTGGTAGTTCACGACCATGAGCAGATAGACGAATACGGCCGCGAACAGCAGCCCGATGCCCAGATCCCGGAAGGAATCGTTCATGCTTTGGATCTGGCCGAGAACCCGAATCGTGTTGCCGGGCTTGAGCTCCTTCTGCAGCGCGGCGACGATCTTGTTGATGTCGCCGGAGACGCTGCCGAGGTCGCGTCCCTGCACGCTGGCGTAGATGTCGTACACCGGCTGGATGTTGGTCTGGTTCAGATTGGTGGGAACGGTGTCTCGCCGCAAGGTCGCCACGTTGCTCAGGAGCCCTGGTATCGGCGGACCGGCGGCGGCCAGCATGCTGGACACCGGGGTGTTGCCGAGATCGCCGAGCGAGCTCTCCTGATGCTCGGGCGTCTGGACCGCGATGTAATAGGGAATTCCGTTAGCCGGATCGCTCCAGAAATTGGGGGTGACCTGCTCCGACGAGCTGAGGCTGATGTTGAGATCGGTGGCGACCGTTTGCGCGTTGAGACCGAGTTGCAACGCCCTCGCCCGGTCGATGGTGGCCATGAAGGCGGGCGCATTGAGCTCCTGCTGAAGGTGGGCGTCGGCAATGCCCGGAATGGCCGCCATACGACGCCGCAGCTCGTGCGCCACCTTAAGGTTCGTGGCGCGGTCGCGGCCGACCACGCGAGCGTCGATCTGCGCCGGCAAGCCGAAATTGAGGATCTGGGTCGTCATGTCGGCGGCCTGGAAATAGAAGGTCACTGAGGGAAAGGCGGCCGGCAGCGCCTCGCGAAGCCTGCGTATGTAATCGGCGGTTGGCGCATGCCCGTCCTTCAGGGACACCAGGATCACCCCGTCGTTGGCGTTGATGGTCGACCCGTCGGTGAAGGCGAGGTTGTACGTTCGTTGCGGGATCCCGATGTCGTCGACGATGAGGTCGCGCTCTCGCCCCGGGATCACCTCGCGGATCTTGTCTTCGACCTCCTGGAAGATGCGCTCCGTGGTTTCGATGCGTGTGGCGGCGGGCGCGCGGACGTGAAGCTTGATCTGGCCGCCGTCGATCGCGGGGAAGAAGTCACGGCCAACAAAGATAAGCATGACGCCGCCCAGCGCGAGGATAAGCGCAGCGACGACCGCGATGACCCAGCGCCGCATGAGGAGCATCGTGAGCACGCGGACATAGCCGCGGCGAAATCGCTCGAAGACGCGCTCGAACCCCTGGTGAAAGCGCGTGAACCAGTTGCCCGAGCCAGGCGTGGCGTCGTGGTGTTCGCCCTTGAGCAGCGTACCGATGATGATCGGCGTCAACGTCCTCGACAGCACATATGACGCCAGCATGGCGAACACCACCGCAAGCCCAAGCGGCGTGAACAAGAATTTGGCCGGCCCTTCCAGGAACACCACCGACGTGAACACGCAGCTGATCGCGAGCGTCGAGACCATCGTCGGGACGGCGATGCCCGCGGAGCCGTACAGGGTCGCCGCCGCGAGGCTCATCCCTTCACCGCGCAGCCGGTGGGTGTTCTCGATCGTCACGGTCGAATTGTCGACCAAAATGCCGACCGCGAGCGCCATGCCGCCGAGCGTCATGGTGTTGAGGGTGTCGCCGAGAAAGTACAGGACGACGATCGATGCCAGGATCGACAGCGGAATCGAGATCAAGACGATCAGGGTCGACCGCCACGAGCCGAGAAACAACAGGATCATCAGCCCGGTGAGCCCGGCTGCGATCGCCCCCTCGCGGACGACGCTCGCGATCGATGCGGTCACGAGCTTCGACTGGTCGAACAGTTCGTTGATGCTCAGGCCAGGGGGCGCGGCCGCGCGCGCGACCTTCAGGACCTCGCGAACGCCATTGACGACGGCAAGCGTCGAAGCGCTGCCGTTCTTGATGACGCTCAGCAGCACGGAGCGCCGACCATTTTCGCGCACGATGTTCTGCTGCACCGCCCAGCCGTCGTGCACTTGGCCGATATCCCTCACGAACACCGTCTGGCCGTTGATATATTTGATCGGAATGTTGTTGAGGTCGGCGATGGTCGTCGGCATCGCGTTGGTGCGCACCGTGTATTGCGTGTCGCCGATCTTGGCGAGGCCCGACGGCAAAGTCAGGTTCTGCGCGTTGACCGCGTTCACGACGTCCAGCGGCGTAAGCCCTTTGGCCTGGAGCTTGGCCGGATCGATGTCGACCATAATTTGCCGGTACTTGCCGCCGTCAGGGGTCGGGAAGGTCACGCCCGGAACCGGGGCGAGCTGCTGGCGCAGGTTGTAAATTCCGTAATCGTAGAGCTGCTGCTCATTGAGCCGATCGGAGCTCAAGCTGAGCTGCAGCACTGGCACGCTCGAGGCATTGTACGACACCACCGTCGGCGGCTGTATGCCGGTCGGCATCAGGGCGCGGATCGAATTGGTCGCCGAGACGATCTGGGAGATGGCGAGATCGAGGTTGACGCCCGGTTGGAAGTAGATCTTCTGCACCGAGATGCCGTTGAGCGTCTGCGCCTCCATATTCTTGATGCCGTCGACATTTGAGCTGATGGAGTACTGGCTGTAGGTGCTGACGCGCTGCTCCATCTCCGGCGCGCTCAGGCCGGTGTACTGCCATATCACCGAGACGACAGGGATGTTGATCTGCGGGAAGATGTCCTTCGGCATCACGACGATGGCCGTGCCGCCGAGAAACACAATGAGGGCCGCAAGGACGTAGAAAGTGTATGGAAACCTTAGCGCGAAGCGAACGATGCCCATGGTTTGTCAGCACTCTCTTGTGACGTTACGAGGCGCCGTCACTTGGCCTCAACGCCGCAACGGCCAGCGCTCTCGCTCGGCTGCCCGGCGATCGCATTGCGCGACTGGCTGCGTCTGGCGGCCGAGCTGTCGCCGCACGCCCGGATAAGCAGGGCAGTGCGGTAGGCGCGCGACTGCGCCGAAGTGAAAGGCGTTCTCACCTGTCACACTCGCGAGAGTTGGAGAATTCGAGATGGCACGAGTTAACTAAGGTCGACAGGAGAGGTTCACCATTGAATTGCAGTCTAAACGGCCTAAACCTTCGTATACGGCATTGGCCGGGACTGCGTTGTCACTTTGCCGTCAGGATGCGAAGCGATTGTGTTCTTGCAATTTCAGGCGGCGGCGACGGCTTTGCGCCACACCCCATCGCCGCGGCGCGAAGCGTCCAATGCGCTTTGTCACATTGTCCAATCAGGTCAGCAGAGGGGCGGCGCAACCCGTCGTTCATGTGTGCGTGGCAGCCGCACTCCGCCACTGATTCATGCCTACGGCGGAACCGACTTCGGAGTTTCGCCCCAGACGAGAAGGCGTTCGACGTTGACGGTGTCGGGGACGGCAGCACGAACGCTGCTCCGATCCACCACGCGTGCAAACTCCCTCGGTCGAAAGGGGGTTATCATGGAGCCAATCGCATATCTCTTTCGCTATTTTAAACCGACTTGCGCAACACACGCCGCGGTTCGGCGGGTGGCGCCCATGTGGTCACCACGCCCCTGTCTCGCAACTCGGGATTGGCTGGGTCTCAAGAATTTGATGGTGGGCGAGCTGTGCAGACCTGCAGGGAACGGAGAAGTCCTACGTAGGACTTTAGGACTGGTCCTACGCGGTCCTAAACAGTCCTACGTTCCGGCTCCATTCCAGAGCGCTTTTTCCTAAACTATTGATTTCTCGAGATTTCGATGGTGGGCGCACAAGGGCTCGAACCTTGGACCCGCTGATTAAGAGTCAGCTGCTCTACCAACTGAGCTATGCGCCCATCGAAATCGCCGGCCGGGGCCGGCGAGAGGTCGCGGATGTAGCAAAGCGGCGGCGCCCTGTCCAGCCTCAAATGCGACTGAAAAAGAGCGCCGCGCGCGATTTAGTTCTTGGCCTTGTCGACCAGCTTGTTGGCGCCGATCCACGGCATCATGGCGCGCAGCTTCTCGCCGACCTTCTCGATCTCATGGGCGTTGTTGCGGGCGCGAATCGCCTTGAACGAGGTCTGGTTGACCTTGTTCTCGAGCATCCAGTCGCGCGTGAATTTGCCGGACTGGATGTCGTCGAGCACGCGCTTCATCTCCGCCTTGGTCTCGGCCGTGATGATGCGCGGGCCGCTGACGTATTCGCCGTATTCGGCGGTATTGGAGATCGAGTAGTTCATGTTGGCGATGCCGCCCTCGTAAATGAGGTCGACGATCAGCTTCACCTCGTGCAGGCACTCGAAATAGGCCATTTCCGGCGCGTAGCCCGCCTCGACCAGCGTCTCGAAGCCGGCGCGAATCAGCTCGACGAGGCCGCCGCACAGCACCACCTGCTCGCCGAAGAGATCGGTCTCGCATTCCTCGCGGAAGGACGTCTCGATGACGCCGGCGCGGCCGCCGCCGATCGCGCTGGCGTAGGAGAGGCCGAGGTCGTGCGCGTTGCCGCTCGCGTCCTGATGGATCGCGATCAGGCAGGGAACGCCGCCGCCGCGCTTGTACTCGGAGCGCACCGTGTGGCCGGGGCCCTTGGGGGCGACCATCAGCACGTCGAGGTCGGCGCGCGGCTCGATCAAGTTGAAGTGGACGTTGAGGCCGTGCGCGAACATCAGCGCCGCGCCCTGCTTCATGTTGGGGGCGAGTTCGTTGCGATAGATGTCGGCCTGCAATTCGTCGGGCGTCAGCATCATCACGACATCCGCCCATTTGGCGGCGCTGGCGACGTCGAGCACCTTGATGCCCTCGGCCTCAGCCTTCTTGGCCGAAGGCGAACCGGGGCGCAGCGCCACCGCGATGTCCTTGACGCCGCTGTCGCGCATGTTGAGGAGATGAGCATGGCCCTGGCTGCCATAGCCGACCACAGCGACCTTCTTGCCCTTGATGAGGTTCAGGTCGGCGTCCCGATCGTAATAAACGCGCATGTGATATGTCCTTCGCGGCGGTTCGACGCTGCTTGACTGTGAAAAAGGGGCAGGACGAAAATCGCCGCGCCGATCGCGACTTTCTAGTGAAAGCGCCGACGCTGATCAAGCGCGCCGACCAAAACAGCGCCGAGTTCGGCTTTTGGGGAGAGGGCCATCCCTCGGATTGCCCAAGGGAATGGCGGGGTATATATGGCCGGCCGCACAGTGCGGCGCTGGAGGGGGCTCCTTGTCGACCATCGTCTCGCGCTTGCGCGCGATCGCCTTCGCCGTTGCGGCGGGGCTCGTCGTCGCGTCTTGCGGCTTCAACACCATTCCGACGCTCGAGGAAACCGCCAAGGCGCAATGGGCCGAGGTCGAGAACCAGTATCAGCGTCGCACCGACCTCATTCCAAACCTCGTCGAGACGGTCCAGGGCTACGCCAAGCAGGAAAAGGACGTGCTGACCGCGGTGACCGAGGCGCGCGCCAAAGCGACCGCCATCCACGTCGACGCCGCCGATCTCACCGACCCTGAGAAGGTCAAGCAGATGCAGGACGCGCAGAACACCCTTTCGGGCGCGCTCGGCCGGCTGCTGTCGGTCAGCGAGAACTATCCCGAGCTCAAGTCGAACCAGAATTTTCTCGCCCTGCAAGCCCAGCTCGAAGGGACCGAGAACCGGATCGCCGTCGCGCGCAAGGACTACATCGGCGCCGTCCAGGCCTATAACATCGAGCTGCGCACCTTCCCCGGCGTGATCTGGGCGTCGACGTTCTTCCGCAGCGCCAAGCCGATGGCCGAATTCACCGCCACCCAAGGCGCCGAAGCGGCGCCGAAGGTGAAGTTCTGACCGGCGCGGCGAGAATGTTCGCTCAACCGCTTCGCGCCTTCGCCGCAGCGCTCGCCTTGGCGCTCCTCGCCGCGCTCGTCGGCCTGCCGGCGACCGCGGCGCCCGACCTTCCCGCCCTCACCGGCCGGGTGGTCGACGATGCGCATATCCTGTCGGCCACCAAACGCGCCGACCTCGAGGGCAAGCTCGCGGATCTGGAGACGAAATCGGGCATCCAGCTCGTCGTCGCGACGACGCCCTCGCTCGGCGGGCAGGCGATCGAGCCCTACGCCAATGCCCTGTTTCGCGCCTGGAAGCTCGGCGAAGCGAAAAAGAACAACGGCGTTCTCTTCCTCGTCGCGCCCAACGAACACCACATGCGGATCGAAGTCGGCTACGGTCTCGAAGGCACGCTGACGGACGCCACCTCGAAGCTGATCATCGCCAATGCGGTGGCTCCGCGCTTCAAGGCCGGCGATTTCGACGGCGGCGTCGGGCGCGCGGTCGACGACATCATCACCGTGTTGACGACGGATTCGGCGAACTGGCGTAAATCGCCGGACCTCAGCCCGAAGCGGGCCGGCGGGTCGTCCAAGGGGCAGTCGTTCTTCGTGTTCCTGCTCGTCCTGGCCCCGATCGTCATCCTCTTCGTCGTGATCTTCATCGTCGCATGGCGGCGTGGCGGCCTAGCGGGCGGATGGGTCGTCTCGACGGGCGGGGGAGGCGGCTTCCGCTCCTCCAGCGGCAATTCCGCAGGCTTCTCGGGCGGCGGCGGATCGTCGGGGGGCGGCGGCGCCTCCGGAGACTGGTGAAGCCGGTCGCGCGCAGCTAGCGCACAGCGAAAAAGTGGGCGCCGTTTTCCGCCAAAGGCGCGCCGATCGCTTTTTGCCCTGCGGCGCCCCAGCCTCGCCAACATTCTATGCGCTGTGCACGTCGATCCCGCCGACTTGAGATTGCAAGGTTTATTCTTTACCACATGCAGATGCGCTTCGTGGGGGGCGGGGGCCGAACCAACGGGGATGCTTCAAGCGATGGGGTCAACAGCGACTTCAACCACGTGGCTGCGCGCCGCCTTTCTCCTCTGCGCGCTCATGCTCGGCGTCCGTGAGGCCGCCGCCAACCCGGCTCTGGTGGTCGACGCCGCCTCTGGCCAAATCCTGTTCGAGCGCGATGCGACGGAACCCTGGTACCCCGCCTCGCTGACCAAGCTGATGACGACCTATGTCGCCCTGCAAGCGGTGAAGGACGGGCGATTGACGCTCGACACCCCGCTCACCATGTCCGCGCGCGCCGCGAGCATGCCGCCCTCGAAGATGGGCTTCCGGCCCGGGACCGAAGTGACGCTCGACAACGCGCTCAAGATGCTGATGGTCAAATCGCCGAACGACGTCGCGGTGATGATCGCGGAGAACATCTCGGGCTCGGTGGACGCCTTCGCCGACGAGATGAATGCGACGGCGCAACGGCTCGGCCTCAGGGAATCGCACTTCGTCAATCCCAACGGCCTGCATGATCCCCGTCACGTTTCCTCGGCGCGCGACATGGCGATGGTGGGCCGCGCGCTGCTGCGGGACTTTCCCGATCACGCCGACCTCTTCAGCATCGGCGCGCTGCAGCTCGGCAACATGATCATTCCCAACCATAACCCCCTGCTCGGCCGCTATCCTGGCGCGGATGGCATGAAGACCGGCTTCACCTGCCCGGCCGGCTTCAACCTGGTGGCGAGCGCCACCCAGGGGGGGCGGCGCCTGATCGTCGTCGTGCTCGGCGCGCCTTCCGCGCGCATCCGCACGATGGAGGCGGCGCACCTGCTCGACCGCGGCTTTGCGCAAGGCGGCGGCGGGGGCTCGCTGGAGAACCTGGCCGCCTCAAACGTGGCTTTCGCCCCCGACATGCGCGCGAACGTCTGCTCGCGCCGCAACCGCGCGGCGATCGAGGCGGCGGAAGAAGAGGATGCGGCTGTCACCTCGACGGCCGCACTGGTCAGCGGTCGCGTCGGCGGCTCCGTCGGCGCCTCTGCCGCTCCGGCAGCCGCTTCGATGACAGATGCGATGGCGGCCGCGCCGGTTCATTTCGATCCCATTCCTGTTTTCATCGGCCCCAAACCGGGGTGGACAGGCCCCGTGCTCGCAGCCAGTCCGGCGCCCGCCCAGCCCGTCACGCCGAACGCCACCGCCTACGCCGGCGACAGGCCCTCCATCCAAGGCCAGGACGCGTCGAGCGCCCCGGCGGCCTTGCAGGGGGCGCTCCGCCCGACGCCAGCCGCCAAGAGTTTGGCCCTCATCACGACCAAACGACACTTTCGTCATGCGCGTGCGCCCATGCACTCCCGGGTCGCTCATCTCGCCAAGACGACGCCCGTTAAGACTCCGCAAGACAAGGCGCCGCAGCCGCCGGTTCCGTCACAGCATTGACCTGTTCGGAACCGTCACGGAAGCGTGAAAAATGCCTTAGTTTAGCCTGTTTATGGTCAAGTGCACGCCGCAACGGAGAGGCAAAACATTACCCGAGCCGCGATGGTTCGGTTTGACGCTTTGCTCGGTGTTTTTTGCCCCCCAGCCCCCGAGCGGCAAGTCGAACCGGAAGTTTGCCTCGCAGGCTAGCGGATCGGCGGGCCCCCTCCCAGCCGATCCGCTTTTTTTTGCTTCGTCGGCCTCGCTCGCGAAGACTTGAAACCTTCAGCCCTTGCAGCGATATCAGCGCGGCCGCCCGCCTCACCGAGCGCCGGCGCGAGGGTCATCCCATTTTGACGAGGCGAATTTGACAACCGACGTCCCTTCCCAGACGAGCGACGACGCAAAAACGCAGAATTTCGAGGCCGACGTCTCGCGCCTCCTGCACTTGATGGTTCACTCCGTCTATTCGGACCGCGACATTTTCGTTCGCGAGCTTGTTTCCAACGCCGCGGACGCCTGCGAGAAGCTGCGCTACGAGGCGATCGCCAAGCCGGAACTTGCCGAGGGCGGCGCCCCGTTCGCCATCCAGATCGCCGTCGATCCCGAGGCGAAGACCATCGCCTTCACGGACAACGGCGTCGGCATGAGCCGGCAAGATCTCACCGAGGCGCTCGGCACGATCGCCCGCTCCGGCACGCGCGCCTTCCTCGACATGCTGTCGGCGCAGGAGGCCGGCAAGGAAGCGGCCAATCTGATCGGCCAGTTCGGCATCGGCTTCTATTCCTCGTTCATGGTCGCCGACCACGTCGTGGTGGAGACGCGGCGCGCCGGCTCCAGCGAGGCCTGGCGCTGGTCGTCCGACGGCAAGGGCGCCTACACGATCGCGCACCTGCCGCTGGAGGACGCGCCGACACGCGGCGCGCGCGTCATCCTCCATCTCAATGAGGCTTCGCACGAATATCTCGAGCCGCATCGCCTCGAGCGCATCGTGCGCGAACATTCCGGCGCAGTGGCGGTGCCGATCGATCTCGTGGAGAAGCCGGGCGCCGAGCCGCGCCGCGTGGCCGATGGGGCCGCGATCTGGGTGAAGCCGAAGAGCGAGATCACGTCGGAGGAATACGCCGAATTCTACCGTAGCCTCTCCGGCCAGTTCGACGAGCCGGCGCTGACGGTGCATTGGCGAGCCGAGGGGCGCCATGAATATTCGGCGCTCGCCTTCATTCCGGGCTCGCGCCCATTCGATCTCTTCGATCCCGCGCGCAAGAGCCGCAACAAGCTCTATGTTCGGCGCGTGCTGATCACCCAGGACGCAGATCTGCTGCCGGGCTGGCTTCGTTTCGTCAGGCTCGTCGTCGACAGCAACGACCTGCCGCTCAACGTCTCGCGCGAGATGATCCAGCAGAGCGCGGTGTTCGCGGCGATCCGCAAGGGCGTGACCAACCGCATGGTTCAGGAGCTCACGAAGCTCGCCGAGAGCGACGCTGAGAAATTCGCCAAGATCTGGGAGCACTTCGGCGCGGTGATCAAGGAAGGTCTCTACGAGGACCCGGAGCGCCGCGACGGCATCTTCAAGATCGCCCGCTTCACGACGTCGAAGCATCCCGCCGGCGAGCGCACGCTGGCCGATTATGTCGCCGCGCTGCGCGAGAACCAGACCGCGATCTACTATCTCACCGGCGACGACGCCAAGCGCCTCGCCGCAAGCCCGCAGCTCGAAGGCTTCCGCGCCCGTGACGTCGAGGTGCTGCTGCTCGCCGATCCGGTCGACGCCTTCTGGGTGTCGAGCGCCGTCGGCTACGAGGGCAAGCCGTTCAAGTCGGTCAGCCAGGGCGTCGCCGACATCAAGTCGATTCCGCTCAAGGAGGGCGCGCCGCCGCCCGCCGAGGCGTCGTCTGACGTTGCGAGCCTGCTGGCTTTCGTCAAGCAGACGCTGGACGGCGAGGTCGCGGACGTGCGGCCCTCGGACCGCCTGACCGACAGCGTCGCCTGTCTCGTCGCGCCGGAGTTCGGCCCCGACCGTCAGCTCGAAAAGATGCTCGCCGCGCATGGCCGCCTCAGCGAGCGCGCCAAGCCGGCGCTCGAGGTGAACGCGACCCATCCGCTCACCTTGTCGCTGGCGCGCCGGCTCGTCGCCGGCGCCGATAAGACTTTGATCGAAGACGCCGCGTGGCTGATCTACGACGAGGCGCTGCTCGCCGAGGGCGAGACGTTGCGCGACGCGCCGGCCTTCTCGGCGCGGCTGCGGCGGCTGATGGAGAAGGCGCTGGCCTAGCGCCTGAGGCCTGCGATCCGCCTGTGCCGGCGCGCGGCGGTTCGCGCGCCGTGGGCTTGGCGGAGGGCGCCGGGAGGCTGCGCCGGCGCCGATGGACGATCGTTAACCCGGAGGAAATCCGGCCGAAGTCGTTGACGTGCTACCTGGCAGCCAACGGGAATGCGTCGCCCGCGCCCGACCCGGCTCGATGCGACCCACTTCTCAGGATTTCGGGGATGGGTCGGCGGCCGCAGCGCGTTCGCCAGCGTCTGCGGTCTTCCGTTCGCCCCGACAGGCGATGGAGGTTTCGCATGACTGGCAAGCTCGCAGTCTCGCTCGCGGCGGCCCTTCTCCTCGGGTCCGCGGGGTGCGCCTTCAACGCCGCTTCCGCGAGCCAGTTCAGCGGCGGCGGCGGAGGGTTCCACGGGGGCGGAGGGTTCCACGGGGGCGGAGGCTTCCACGGAGGAGGAGGCTTCCACGGAGGAGGAGGCTTCCACGGAGGAGGAGGCTTCCACGGAGGAGGCTTCCACGGAGGAGGCTTCCACGGAGGAGGCCATTTCGGCGGCATGCACTTTAGCGGCGGCGGCATGCACTTTAGCGGCGGAGGCATGCACTTTGGCGGCGGCGGCATGCGCTTCGGCGGCCAGCATTTCGGTGTGCGGCCCTTCCAGGCTCCACTCGGCGGCCATCCCAACGGCTTCGCAGCCGCGCGCGGCGCTGAGCTTTCTGGCGCGGCCCCCGGTCGGCTGGCGGCGACCGCCGGATTCGGCGGCGCGCGAGCGTTTCGGCACGGCCAGTTCGATTTCTCGCATTTCCGACGCGGCTATGTGGGTTGGGCTGGTCCCGTTTTCTGGCCTTACGCCTATGATGACGTCGTCGACTATGCCTTCTGGCCTTATGCCGATTCTTACGGCGACCAATTCTGGGCCTATGGCTACGACGATCTTTTCGCGGGAACCCTGCTGCCGTACGACTACCCTACCGTCTATGGCTCCGGGCCGGCTCAGCCCGCCACTGTCGGCGTGAACCCTCCGCCGAGCGGCGGCGCGGTGCCCGCGCTTTTCCAATCTTGCGCCGCCGCTCAACCCGCCACCGGCGCGCCCTCGATCGATAGCATCGCCCAGGCTGTCAAGCCGACGCCCGATCAGCGCGCGAAGCTCGACGCCCTCGCCAAGAGCGAAGCGAGCGCCGAGAAGACCCTCAGAGCGTCGTGTGTCACGCAAGTTGCGACCACTGCGCTCGCTCGCCTCGACGAGGTGCAGACACGGCTGCAGGGGATGATCGCGGCGGTGGATAGCGTGCGGGCGCCGCTCGATGATTTCTATTCGTCGTTGACCGACGAGCAGAAGGCGCGATTCAACGCGATTGGACAGAGCCGACAGACCACGCCGGGCGCCGCCCAGCCCGGCAGTCTGGCGCAATTATGCGGACCAGAGAACGCCGTCCCGGTCGTCTCAATCGAGCGGATTGAGCGAGCCGTGCAGCCCGACGCACAGCAGCGCACGGATCTCATCGCGTTGCGCGACGCCGCGACCAAAGCCGACGACATGATTCTCGCGACCTGTCCCGCCGAGCCGCCGCTGACCCCGCCTGGGCGGCTCGAGGCGGTGCGCAACCGCCTTGACGCAATGGTGAAGGGGGTCGAGACGGTGCGGCCCGCGCTGCAAACCTTCTATGGCTCGCTCACAGTTCAGCAGAAGGCCAGTTTCGACGCGATGAGCGGCCAGCCGGCGCTGAATGGCGGCGCCAAGTCGTAGCGCGCGCTCCGTTTGCGCAATGCGGCGCCTGCGCTCGTTTGTCTCCGGAGGGCCTGGACTTCTCGCGACAGAGGGTTCTGGATGTGCATCGCCCCGCCTCGGCGCAGGGACAGCGCGGCGTCATCGTCAGCCTGTCTCCGACGCATCCTACAATCGCGGGCGCAAGGGAGATGCACGATGGGCACGATCACCACACGGGACGGCGTCGAGATCTTCTACAAGGATTGGGGCAAGGGACAGCCTTTGGTGTTCCATCACGGCTGGCCGCTCAGCGCCGACGATTGGGACAACCAGATGCTGTTCTTCCTCGATCGCGGCTATCGCGTGATCGCGCATGACCGTCGTGGCCATGGCCGTTCGACGCAGACGGCGAGCGGCCACGACATGGACACCTACGCCGCCGACGTCGCGGCGCTCGCCGCAGCGCTCGACCTCCGGGACGCTGTGCACGTCGGCCATTCGACCGGCGGCGGCGAAGTCGCGCGCTATGTCGCCCGGCATGGGAAGGGACGGGTCGCCAAAGCGGCGCTGATCAGCGCCGTTCCGCCGATCATGGTGAAGTCGGAGAAGAATCCGGGAGGCCTGCCGATCGAACTGTTCGACAGCTTCCGCACCGCTTTGGCCGCCAGCCGCGCCCAGTTCTACCGCGAAGTCGCCGCGGGCCCGTTCTACGGCTACAACCGGCCAGCCGCGAAGGCCTCCCAAGGGGTCATCGACAATTGGTGGCGCCAAGGCATGATGGGCGGCGCCAATGCCCATTACGAGTGCATCAAAGCCTTCTCCGAGACCGACTTCACCGAGGATCTGAAAGCGATCGAGCAACCGGTTCTCGTCATGCACGGCGACGACGATCAGATCGTGCCGTTCGCCGACGCCGCGCCGCTTTCCGCCAAGCTCCTCAAGAATGCGACGCTCAAGGTCTACAAGGGCTTCCCGCACGGCATGTGCACGACGCATCCGGAGACCATCAACCCGGATCTTCTGGCGTTCATTAAAGGGTGAGGGCTGGTGGCTCCGCTTTCCGCGTCTTGGCCGGGCTTGTCCCGGCCATCCATGCGGCGCCGTTTCTCGGACGGCTCCGGCAGGAAGCAACGTGACAACGTGGATGGCCGGGACAAGCCCGGCCAAGACGTTGGCGGAACACCCTCGTTGGCTAGAACGCTTCGTCCGCCTCTTCGCGCTTGGCCTCGTGGCGCGTGATCAGAGGCGCCTGGGCGAGCGCGAAGAGCAGCGTCAGCGGCATGAAGCCGAAGGTCTTGAACTTCACCCAGAGATCCGTCGTCTGCGTGCGCCAGACCAACTCGTTGAGCACCGCCATCGCAAGGAAGAAGAAGGCCCATCGCCAGGTGAGAATGCGCCAGCCTTCTTCGGTGACGTGCAAGGCGCCGTCGAACATGATCTTCAGCAGCGGCTTCTTGATCGCGAGCCCGACGAGCAAAGCGGCGCCGAAGAGGACATAAAGCGCGGTCGGCTTGATCTTGATGAGCGTCTCGTCGTGGAAGACGAGCGTCAACGAGCCGAAGATGACGACGATCGCCGCGGTAACCAGCGGCATGATCGGAATGCGCCGCAGCATGGCGTAGGAGACGCCGAGCGTCACCATGACGCCGACCATCAGCACCGCCGTCGCGACGAAGATGCCGAGCCGGCCATAGGCGATGAAGAATAGCGCCAGCGGCCCAAGCTCGAGCGTAAACTTTACCCACGGATTGAGCGTCCTGCGCGGGGCCGGAGCGGTGGCATTCTGCGTCATCGCGAAATGTCCTCATTGCGCAGAGCGCGGCTGAATGTCGAAGCCAAAGCCGTCATTGCGAGCGAAGCGAAGCAATCCAGCGGCGCCGGCGATGCAAGCCGATCGATGGATCGCTTCGTCGCTGCGTTTCTCGCGATGACGATCCCTACCTTCATGATCGTCATCCCTCGTCGCGCTCGACGCCGGCGATCGCTTCGGCGAAATCGCGCGCGGCGAAGGGTTCGAGATCGTCGACGCCTTCACCGACGCCGATGAAATGAACGGGCAGGCCGAATTTGTCGGCGATGGCGACGAGGATGCCGCCGCGGGCGGTGCCGTCGAGCTTCGTCATCACGAGCCCGGTGACGCCTGCGGTGCGGCCGAATATCTCGACCTGGCTCAGCGCGTTTTGACCGACCGTCGCGTCGAGCACGAGCAGCGTCGCATGCGGCGCCTCGGGGTCGACCTTCTTCATCACGCGAATGATCTTCTCGAGCTCGCTCATCAGCTCGGCGCGGTTCTGCAAGCGCCCGGCCGTATCCATCAACACGACATCCGCGCCCGAAGCACGCGCGCGCGTCAGCGCGTCGAAGGCGAGCCCCGAGGCGTCGCCGCCCTGATCGCGCGCGACAATGTCGGCGCCCGTGCGTTGAGCCCAGATCTTGAGCTGCTCGATGGCGGCGGCGCGGAACGTGTCGCCGGCCGCGAGCGTGACCTTGAGTCCCTCGCCGGTGAATTTCGCGGCTAGCTTGCCGATCGTCGTCGTCTTGCCCGAGCCGTTGACGCCGACGACGAGCGCCACGAACGGCTTCTTCGTAGCGTCGACGACGAGCGGGCGCGCCACCGGCGCCAGCGCGCGCTCGACTTCGCTCGCCAGGATCGCCTTCACTTCGGCGGGATCGATCGATTTGTCGTAGCGTCCGCGCGCGACCGCCTCGCGAATGCGCGTCGCGGCGGCGAGCCCGAGATCGGCCTGGATGAGGATGTCCTCGAGATCGTCGAGCGACGTCGCGTCGAGCTTGCGCTTGGTGAAGATGTCGGTGATGCCGCGCCCGATCGCCGAGGACGAGCGCGAGAGCCCCGCCGCCAATCGCGCAAACCAGCTCCGCTTCACTGGCGTCGCCGCGGGCGTCGCCGCAACCTCCTGCACGGGCGCGGGCGCCGCCTCCTGCACAGGTGGGGCGGCCTCCTCCTGCTCGGGCCGCGGCTCGGGGGTCTCGGCGGGCGGAGGGGCAGCATCGCCGCGCTGGAACAGCCGCCGCCACAAGCCCGGTTTCGGCTTTTCCTCGCCGCTGTCGCTCAACCTTTCGTCCTTCCCACTGCGCCTGAGGTGACGCGGCCTTGCCGGCGCCCCCTCGACTCGCCTAGCTATGCCCTCATGAGCCCTGAGGAAACAAGAGCGCGCTTACTTTATCGCGACGGCATGATGCTTGTGCTCGACAAGCCCGCCGGAATTGCGGTGCATCGCGGCCCGAAAGGCGGCGCCAGCCTCGAGGACGATTTCGACGCGCTGCGCTTCGGCCTGCCCCGCAACCCGGCGCTCGCGCATCGGCTCGATCGCGACACGGCAGGTTGCCTGGTGCTCGGGCGCCATCACAAGGCGCTCGAGAAACTGGGTCTTCTGTTCAAGCAGGGCAAGATCGCCAAGACCTATTGGGCGATCGTGGTCGGCGGCCCAGCGGCCGAGGAAGGGCTGATCGATCTGCCGCTCGCGCGACTCGACGCAACGCGCGGCTGGTGGATGAAGGTCGATCCGGCGGGCCAGCCCGCTCAGACGCGCTGGCGCGTGCGGGCGCGGGGACGCTGGGGCGAGCGCGCCGTCGCTTGGCTGCAACTGGAGCCGTTGACGGGCCGCACCCATCAATTGCGCGTGCATTGCGCCGCCGAGGGATGGCCGATCCTCGGCGATCCGATCTACGGCGAGCGGACCGCCGACGCAGGACCGCTGCAACTCCTGGCTCGGCGCGTGGAAGTGCCGTTGTCCAAATCGAAGCCGCCGATCGTCGTCGAAGCGCCGGCGCCGCCGCATATGCAGGGCGCTCTCGCTGCGTGCGGATTCGCGCCCGAGCCGCAGCGCGAACCCGTGTTGGAGGTTTGAGGCGCCGCGCCTTCCCTCACCCGCGGACAAGCCTTCCGGCGCCAACGTCGGACTTGACGAAAGGCGGCTCGCGCGATTTCATGCGCCGGTTGACGCGCCTATCGTGCGTGAATGGGCCGCAGCGTTCAACGCCTTAGCGCAACTGGCCCTGACCCGTTCCTCGCATTTGCGAGGCGGTTGCGCTGCGAAGGCGCAGATCTGAGCCGAATGGCCAGGCGATCCTGTACGCGCCGCGGACGGGGAGAGATCACGCGCGTCCAGGAACTACGAGAGGAGCAAAAGCGTTAAGGGGGGCGATCGGCACGCGGCTTGATCGCTCGACAAGCGCCTCGATCGATCGGCCGCCCAACAGGAGCGGTTGGTATGATAAAAGCCTTCTTGTGCGCAGTCTTTTGCGGCGCGCTAGCTGTCGCGCCCCTATCAGTGGCCGGAGCGCACGACATTTACACCGGCGTGCACGGAAAAGACGGCCAGCTTTGCTGCGGCGGCTATGACTGCGCATCGACAATGTTTCGCGAGCGTGGCGGCCACTACGAATTCCTGACCCGCGAGCAGCGCTGGATTACGATCCCGCAGGAGCGCATCACCTTTCTGCCGATTCCCGGCGATCCGCCCAGCGGCAATTCGCATCACGCACATTTGTGCTACCGCTCGGCGACCGACAACGACATGGCCGGGCCCGCCTCGTCGAACGTGTTCGACGGCATCTTCCTTTATTGCGCATTCATCCCGCCGGGCTCGATCTAAGCCTCAGGCGACCTTGCGAGTTAAGGAGCCAACCGCGTCCCGCACCGCCTCGGCGAGGGCGGACGCTTCCTGCGAATGGCGACCCGGCGCTCGGATGAGACCCATGCGCGTCAGCGGCAGGGGAGGCAGTCCATCCTCCTCGCCGAGGATGCGCAAATCGTCGCCGACCATCCCGAGCGGCAGCACGGTGGCGGCGAGCCCCGCCCGGACCACGGAGCCGATCGCCGTGTAGTTCTTTGAGGAGAACAGGCCGTGCGTCGCGCTCGGCCTGTTCCGCAAGGCGACGTCCAACACCCGGCGCCAAAGACAGGTCGGGCTTCCCACCGCGAGGGGAATCGGCACGCCTGCGGTTGGCGCGAAGCGCTTGGAGGCGGCCCAGACCAGAGGCTCCTCGCGAACAAGTTCGAAATTCTGCAGCTCCTCGTGATCCGTCACCAAGGCGATGTCGATCGCGCCCGCCTTCACCTGCGTCGCAAGTTCGACCGAATTCTCACAAATCACCGCGACCTCGACCAGCGGATGGCGCCGATTGAAAGAGGTCAGGACGTCCGAGAGATAGGACTCGGCGTAATCGTCGGGAATGCCGAAGCGCACTGAACCTTTCAGTCCTCGGCGCGACAGCGCCGCTATCGCGCCGGCCTCGATCTGGATCATGTGGCGAGCAAACTCGATCAGCCTCTCGCCTTCGTTGGTCAGCTTGGCCGATCGCCCCTGCTTGACGAAGAGCGCGCAGCCGAGCTGCTCCTCGAGCCGCCGGATATGCATGGAGACCGCCGACTGGGTCTTGTTGACCCGCTCGCCTGCGCGCGTGAACGAGCCCGTGTCGACGATCGCGAGAAAGGAGCGCAACTGATCGGTGTCGAGCATGGCCACCCATCTCCATTCATCATGGATTACCGTACAAACATTCGTTGGACCGATCAATAGGAAAGCATCATAGTGAGGCCATCAAAGAGGCTTTTCGCTGCTGACGGCGCCGTCCTTCGAGGGACGGCGGGCGGCGAAATTCGCCCGATGGAGCCTGCCATGCTTGACGTCTCTCCCGCCTTTCGTCGCCGCGCCGGTGTTGCCGGCCTCATCCAGCGCGTGCTCGGGTGGCCGGCGCGCGTGAGCGCGGCGAGGCGAACCCTCGCCGAACTGGCCCAGATGTCCGACCACGAATTGAGCGACATCGGCCTGCTCAGATCCGACCTGGTCAATTGCACCGCGCTCGCTCTGGACGACGACCCCGGCGAGCGGCTGGCGCGCGCCCGCGCGACGCGCGCCTGGTTCGGGCCGTCGCATCGCGATCTGGCGGCCTGAAACGAACCGGCTTTCCCCTTTGCGCAAAAGTGACTTTCCGAAATTGGAGTGGGGCGCGGATATCCCCGGAATGCGAAGTTCTCTATAGAAACCGGTAGACAATGGGTTCCTTTGGAGGTTTCGCCATGGTTGGTTCCGCGCCTGTTTCCGGGGTCGAGCTGCGCGCCGCTCCGACGCCGCGGCTCGAAGAAGTACTGAGCCCTGCCGCGCTTGCCTTCCTGGCCGAGCTGCATCGCCGTTTCGACGCCCGCCGCAAGGAGCTGCTTGCGCGACGCGCCGAGCGGCAGAAGCGCTTCGACGCCGGCGAAACGCCCGACTTCCTCGCCGAGACGCGGACGATCCGCGAGGGCGAGTGGAAAGTTGCGCCGATTCCCGTCGACCTCGTCGACCGCCGCGTCGAAATCACCGGCCCGGTCGATCGCAAGATGATCGTCAACGCCCTCAATTCCGGCGCCAAGGTCTTCATGGCGGACTTCGAGGACGCCTCCTCGCCGGTCTTCGCCAACATGATCGAAGGCCAGGCCAATCTTAAGGATCGCTGGGCCGGCGCGATCGACTTCACCGACGCGACGACCGGCAAGCGCTACGCGCTGAGAAGCAATCCCGCGGTGCTGATGGTGCGCCCGCGCGGCTGGCATCTCGACGAGCGCCACGTGCTGGTAGACGGCGCGGCGGTTTCGGGCTCGCTGTTCGACTTCGGCCTCTACGTCTTCCACTGCGCCAAAACACAGATGGCGCAGGGCGCGACGCCCGCCTTCTATCTCCCGAAGATGGAAAGCCACCTCGAGGCGCGGCTGTGGAACGACGTGTTCGCCTTCGCCGAGGAGAGCCTCGGCGCGCCGGTCGGCGCGTTCAAGGCGACGGTGTTGATCGAGACGCTGCCGGCGGCCTTCGAGATGGACGAGATCCTCTACGAGCTGCGCCAGCACATCGTCGGCCTCAACTGCGGCCGCTGGGACTACATCTTCTCCTTCATCAAGCGGCTGCGCGACAACCCGGCCTTCCTGACGCCGGACCGCGCCGAGATGACGATGGGCAAGGCGTTCCTCGCCGCCTATTCGCTGCTGCTGATCAAGACCTGCCATAAGCGCGGCGCCTTCGCGATGGGCGGCATGGCGGCGCAGATTCCGATCAAAGGCGACCAGAGCGCGAACGAGGTCGCCTTCGCCAAAGTTCGCGCCGACAAGGAGCGCGAGGCGGGCAACGGCCACGACGGCACCTGGGTGGCCCATCCCGACCTCGTCCCCGTCGCGCGCGAAGTGTTCGACCGCCTCATGCCGGGCCCCAACCAGCTCTCCGTCATGCGCGACGACGTCGCCGTGACGCGCGAAGACATGCTGCGCGTGCACGAGGGTTCGCGCACCGAAGCGGGCCTGCGCGAGAACATCCGCGTCGGCGTGCAATATATCGAAGCCTGGCTGCGCGGCCGCGGCGCCGTGCCGCTCTACAACCTGATGGAGGACGCGGCGACGGCGGAAATCTCACGCGCCCAGATCTGGCAGTGGCTGCGCCACAAGGCCAAGCTCGCCGACGGGCGCAAAGTCACGCCCGACCTCTTCCGCGCGACGCTCGCCGACGAGATGGCGAAAGTGCGCGAGGCGCTCGGCGCGTCCGTCTTCGACAAGGGCCGCTTCGCGGAGGCGATCGACCTCTTCTGCGCGATGTCGCTCAGCGAGACGTTTGAAGAGTTTTTGACGCTGCCGGCGTATCGACTGATCGACTGAGGCTGGAGCTGTCTGCAACTCCGTTGGATCGTCATTGCGAGGGGCGTGAGCTCCGAGCAATCCATTCCTCCGCTTGCATCGTCGGCGCGACTGGATTGCTTTTCAGACACAACGCAAAGCCCCCTACGCTGCTCGCCTCTCCGTCATGGGCCCTGCGGCCGCATCGGCCCCTATCACGGCGATCCCATTCCGCGCGCCAACTCGCGCAAGGCGAATTTCTGCACTTTGCCGGTCGAGGTCTTCGGGATCTCGGCGAAGACCACGTGGCGCGGGCACTTGTAGTGGGCGAGGCGCTCGCGGCACCAGGCGATCAGTTCGGCTTCGCTGGCGCTGCAGCCCGGCTTCATCTCGACGAAGGCGCAGGGCGTCTCGCCCCACTTGTCGTCGGGCCGCGCGACCACCGCGGCGAGCTGAACGCCGGGATGCTGGAACAGCGCGTCCTCGACCTCGATCGAGGAAATGTTCTCGCCGCCGGAAATGATGATGTCCTTCGAACGGTCCTTGAGCTGGATATAGCCGTCGGGATGTTTGACGCCGAGGTCGCCGGAGTGGAACCAGCCGCCGGCGAAGGCCTTGTCTGTCCCGGCCTTGTTCTTCAAATAGCCCTTCATGACGACGTTGCCGCGGAACATCACCTCGCCTAGCGTCTCGCCGTCCGCCGGCACGCTTTGCATCGTTTCCGGGTCCAGCACATCGAGCGCCTCGAGCGCGTGATAGCGCACGCCCTGGCGCGCCTTCAGCGCGGCTTGCTCTGCGCCGTCGAGCGCGTCCCACTCGCTCTTCCAGTCATTGACGACAGCCGGCCCGTAGACCTCGGTAAGCCCGTAGAGGTGGGTCACTTCGAAACCGGCCTCGCGCATCGCCGCTAGCACGGCGGCCGGCGGCGGCGCGGCCGCCGTGAAGAAGCGCACGACATGCGGCAGCGGCCGCTTCTCCTCGGGGCGCGCATTGAGCAGGATCGACATCACGATCGGCGCGCCACAGAGATGCGTGACGCCGTGCTCGGCGATGAGATCGTACAGCGCCTTGGCGCGCACCTGACGCAGGCACACGTGCAAGCCGGCCTTGACGCTGATCGACCAGGGAAAGCACCAGCCGTTGCAATGGAACATCGGCAGCGTCCAGAGATAGACAGGATGGCGGCCCATGTCGGCGGTGACGACATTGCCCATCGCGAGCAGATTGGCGCCGCGATGATGATAGACGACGCCCTTCGGATCGCCCGTTGTGCCGGAGGTGTAGTTGAGCGCGATCGCGTCCCATTCGTCGCGCGGTTGCAGCCATTCGAACGTCTCGTCGCCCTCGGCGAGAAACGCCTCGTACTCGATCTCGCCGAGGAGCGCGCCGGGCCCGTCGTATTCGGGATCGTCATAGGCGATCACCAGCGGACGCACCTTGGCTATCTTCAACGCGGCGTCGATGACGACGGAGAATTCGCGGTCGACGATCAGCGCCTTGGCCTCCCCATGATCGAGCATGAAGGCGAGCGCGGGCGCGTCGAGGCGCGTGTTGAGCGCGTTGAGGACGGCGCCGCACATCGGGACGCCGTAGTGGCACTCCAGCATCGCCGGCGTGTTGGCGAGCATGACGGCGACTGTGTCCCCTCGCCCGAGACCGCGCTCGGCGAGTGCGGAGGCGAGGCGGCGCGAGCGAGCGTAGAAATCGCGATAGTTGCGCCGCAGCGCGCCGTGGGCGATCGCCGGGCGGTCGGGAAAGACCGCCGCGGCGCGCGCCAGGAAGCTCAGCGGCGTCAGTGGCGCGAAATTGGCGGGGTTGCGATCGAGATCGCGATCGTATGGCGTGATCGTCATGGCGTCCCCTCCAAAGAGCTTGGAGGCGGCATCATAGCGACCCCGGCGCCGGATGGGAGACCTTCAGGCGGCAACTAGGCGCGAAAGGCGAACAAGCGGAAGCCGAGGAAGGTCAGCACCATCGCCGCCGCCGAGCCGGCCGCGACGAACAGGGGCAGGATCGCCGGCGTCACCGTGACCCCGGCGAGCGGGCTCGCCGCGATGCAGGCGAGATAGACGGCGTAGTTGACCACCAGTCCGGCGGCGCAGACCATCACATAGCGCACGAAGGCCCTGAGCAGCGGCGCCGTGCTGGAGCGGAAGGTCAAAGCACGATTGAGCGCGAAATTGACCACCGTCGCCACCGCGAAGGCGGGCGGACGGGCCAGCACGGGCGAAACGTCGAAGCCCTTAGCGAGCGCGTAGGTGACGCCCGCGTCGACGAAGACTCCGACCACGCCGACGAAGACAAAAGCCGGAATCTGACGGCTCAATTGCGAACCTGCATCAAACGTGCCGGTCTCCGCGACCTCCATGCCCACTCCTTGTCGGGTCGTCGTGTCCCTAGTCGTCAAATTTCTGCGCCTCAGGCGTTAAGTTTTGGTTGGACTCCCCTTCTCCCCGCACGCGGGGAGAAGGGATCCGGCGCTCCGCCTGCTCTCGTCTAGGCCAGCAGCGCCCGGAGGGCATCATAGGACAGCTTGAGCCCGATCAGAAACGTCAGCAGCAGCACGGCGTTGTAGAAGCGTTCGGCGGCGATGCGCCGCACCAGCCACACGCCGGCGAAGGTCGAGGCGATCGCCACCGGAAAGAGCGTCGCCGAGGCGAACAGATTGTCGGCGCTGAACTGCCCGAGAGCGAAATAGGGCGGCAGTTTCAGCAGGTTGGTCGCCGCGAAGAACATCGTCGAAGTGCCGGCGAACATACGAGGCGACAGCTTCTGCGGCAGGACGTAGATCATCATCGGCGGCCCGCCGGCGTGGCTGATAAAGCTGGTGAAGCCTGAGAGCGCGCCCCAGAAGACGCCGGGCGCGACGGCGGCGGACGTCGCCTTGCCTCGCGCGACGCGATCGCGCGCCAGCATGAAGAGAACGAACCCGATCGAAATGGCCCCGACGGCGAAGCGCACCGCGTCTTCGTTGACGTGGGAGGCGAGCAGCCAGCCGGCGCCGACGCCCAGAAGCGAGCCGGGGATCATGATGATGAGATTGCGCGGGTCGAAGTCGCGCCGGAAGGCCCAGACGCTCACCCAATCCTGGATCACCATCAGCGGCAAGGTGATCGCCGCCGCCTTCACCGGCGAGATCGCCAGCGCGAACACCGGAATGGCGAGCGAGCCGAGAGCGGAAAAGCCGCCCTTGGAGAGGCCGAAGAGAACGACGGCCGGGATTGCCGCGAGATAGAAAGTCCAATCGAGGCCGCTCATCTCTGCAATGTCGATCGTGTCGAAAGCCGGCCTTGTGCGTTGCCAAAGCCAATTGCGCGCGCCAATCTTGCTTAAAAACAACTTGGAACCGGCCGTGCGCCGCGACGGGGAGCGAAGCCATGACGAGCCTTTACAGGCAAGTTTATGCCCAGTGGCAGGCCGATCCGCAAGGCTTCTGGGCCGAGGCGGCCAAGGAGATCGACTGGATTCGGCCGCCGCGGGCGATCTTCGACCAGAAGGCCGGGGTTTACGGACGCTGGTTCCCCGACGCGACCTGCAACGCCTGCTTCAATGCGCTGGACCGTCACGTCGCCGGCGGGCGCGCCGATCAGGCGGCGATTTTCTACGACAGCCCGGTGACCGAAACCAAGCGCCGCATCAGCTACGCCGAACTGCTCGAGGAGGTCGAAGTCCTCGGCGCGGTCCTCGCCGATCTCGGCGTCGCCAAGGGCGACCGGGTCATCGTCTACATGCCGATGATCCCGGAGGCGATCGTCGCCATGCTGGCGTGCGCCCGCGTCGGCGCCATTCATTCCGTGGTGTTCGGCGGCTTCGCGGCCAAAGAGCTCGCCACGCGTATCGACGACGCGGACCCCAAGTTGATGCTCACCGCGAGTTGCGGCGTCGAGCCCGGCCGCATCGTCGAATACAAGCCCCTGCTCGATCTCGCGCTCGATCTTGCCAAGGCCAAGCCGCAGGCCTGCGTCGTCTTCCAGCGACCGCAGCGGCAGGCGGAAATGAGCGAGGGGCGGGACCACGACTGGGCCGGCCTCGTCGGCGCGGCGCGCGCGGCGGGCAAGCGGGCTCCTTGCGTCGAGGTCGCCGCGACCGATCCGCTCTACATCCTCTACACCTCGGGAACGACAGGCGTTCCGAAGGGCGTGGTGCGCGACGTCGGCGGCCATCTGGTGACGTTGAAATGGTCGATGTCGAACCTCTATGGGGTTCAGCCCGGCGAGACCTTTTGGGCCGCTTCCGACATCGGCTGGGTGGTCGGCCATTCCTACATCGTCTACGGGCCGCTGCTGCACGGCTGCTCGACCGTCCTCTATGAGGGCAAGCCTGTCGGCACGCCGGACGCCGGAGCCTTCTGGCGCGTCATTCAGGACTATGACGTCGCCGCCTTCTTCACCGCGCCGACCGCGTTCCGCGCCGTGCGCAAGGAGGACCCGAACGCCGAGCTGCTGAAGACCTATTCCATCGGCTCGCTGCGCACCCTGTTTCTCGCCGGCGAGCGGGCCGATCCCGACACCGTCGCCTGGGCGGAGGACGCGCTCAAAGTTCCCGTCGTCGATCATTGGTGGCAGACGGAGACAGGCTGGGCGATCGCCGGCAATCCGGTCGGGCTGGGGCTTCTGCCGATCAAGCGCGGCTCACCCTCAGTGCCGATGCCGGGTTATGTCGTCGACGTGGTCGACGAGGCCTCGCGTCCCGTTCCCACCGGCGCGATGGGCTCGATCGTCATCAAGCTGCCGCTGCCGCCCGGCTGCCTGCCGACGCTCTGGCGCCAGGACGACCGCATGCGCGAGAGCTACCTGCAGGAGTTCCCGGGCTATTACAAGACCGCCGACGCCGGCTTCAAGGACGAGGACGGCTATCTCACCATTCTCGGCCGCACCGACGACATCATCAACGTCGCCGGCCACCGGCTCTCGACCGGCGGCATGGAGGAAGTCGTCGCCTCGCATCCGGCCGTCGCGGAATGCGCGGTGCTCGGCGTGAAGGACGAGATCAAGGGCGAACAGCCCTGCGGCTTCGTCGTGCTCAAATCCGGCGTCAACCGGCCGCACGAGGACATCGAGCGCGAGGTCGTCGCCCTGGTGCGCGACAAGATCGGCCCCGTCGCCGCCTTCAAGACGGCGCTCGTCGTCGCGCGCCTGCCGAAGACCCGCTCGGGCAAGATCCTCCGCGGCACGATGAAAAGAATCGCCGACCGCGACCCCTGGACGACGCCGGCGACGATCGACGATCCCGCTGTGCTGGAGGAGATCGCCGCAGCGCTGAAGGCGAAGGGGTTTTGATGAGAGCGCGGGCCCCACACGCCCCATGGCGCCGCCGGCCTCGCGCCGTTCGCAGCTTCGCTGTCCTGTCCCGCACTATGACCAGAACGCGGCCTCAGCCGGATAGTCGCTCGCGCAGAACATTGCGTCTGTCACCCGGCCACCGGCCAAGGTGAAAACCGCCACGTCTCGGCTGTCCAACGTCTTTCCGCCGTGCTTCCCGCTCGCTCCGTACAGTACGAACACGCGATTGCCGGCCGCCGCCATTTCGACAGGCGTCACGCGAAACGTTCCCCCAGACTCGCGGGCGATCTCCCCGAAGAACTCCATGATAGCCTTGACGCCCTTGTAATCGCCACTGAACTTGCCAATCGGGGCGAGATGATAATGGGCGTTCGGCGTCATGGTTTTCATCAACTCTTCGGTGTTCCCAGCCTGAAAGGCCTCATAGCCGCGCCGCACGACGTCAAGATTGCTCTTCTCCTCCGACGATGTTGCACTCATGGCCTTTCCTCCTGTCATGCCTCCCAGCACAACCGGTCGCCCCATTGCAAATGACGCAACAAAAGCGTTGCGGGGGACCGTGTTTTTGCTTGTTCGATTAGTCAGCCCCGTAAGTGGCCGTTATATCCGCCTTTATGGCAAACAACAAGGAGAATTTACATTCGTATCTGTAGTAACACCGTCATTTATCTTATATGACACCGTTTCCGTCAGGCTCAACGGCGGACGAATATGAATTCGAATCAGTCGTTTGCAGTTGGCGAATGAATTCGAACCGCGGTAATACCGACGACAAAGCGGTTTAATTTATTCTGGCGTCCTCACTCCTCACCCTTTTCGCGCGCCAGGGCGAAGGCGGCGGCGCGTTCGAGATGGGCTCGCATCGCCGCGGCGGCGCCGTTCGGATCTTGCGCCAGGATCGCTTTGGCGATCGCGCGGTGCTCGAGGACCGAGCGGCACAGCACCTCCGCGGTGAGCGCGGCGCCGACCTGCGCCATGATCAGAGGCAGGTGCAGTCGGATCGAGAGATCCTGAAGCTGACGATTGCCGGCCAGGCGCATGACCGCGTCATGGAAGGCGGCGTTCTCTGAGAGATAGTCGCGCGCGACACGCGGCGCGTCGTCGAAGATCAGGCGGATGGCGTCGGCGAAGCGCTCGCGCTCGCAGGCGTCGCTAGCTTCTGCCGCGCGGCGCGCCGCGAGCCCCTCGAGCTCGAGCCGGATCTCGAACAATTCGCCGAGGTCGTGCGCCGTCAGCCGCCGGACCACTGCGCCGCGATTGGGCGCGTGTGCGATCAGGCCCTCGGCGGCGAGCCGGCGCAACGCTTCGCGCACGGGGCCGCGGCTCACCGCGAAGCGCGCCGTCAGCTCGCTCTCGATCAGCCGCGCGCCTGGAGTGAGCCGATGCGCGAGAATGTCCTCGCGCAGGCGCTCGACGATATGCGCAACGGTGGCGCCGTGGGCGGGCGTTGGCGATGCTGTGCTCGACTGATCCATCGGCGGCGACGTCCGAATCCTACACCCGCGATTCGCGAGAAGCATGCCGCCTCATGCGGCGCACGCAAGAGCTCAGCTTGACGGCGGCCAGCGTGGTGATATTGTCCTACAATTCTGGCGTGAAGACAAGCGCCGGCGGGAGGAAAGCCCATGCTGATCGGCAAGCGCGGCGCGGCCGCCACCGCAATTTCCACCGCCGACGCCGAGCGCATTGTCGTGCGCGGGCGCGATCTCGCCGCCGACCTGATGGGCGCGACGAGTTTCACGGAATTCTTCTTCCTGCTCGCGACAGGCCGCGCGCCCACCTCGGAGCAGCGCTTCTTTCTCGACCTTGCCTTGGTGGCGATCGCCGAGCACGGACTCACCCCGACAGTCCAGGCCGCGCGCATGACCTACGCCGCCGATCCGGCGGCGCCGCAAGCCGCCGTCGCCGCAGGCATTCTCGGCTGCGGCACGGTCGTGCTCGGCACGGCGGATCTGGCGCGCGCTTTGATCGACGAGACGCTGGCGCGCATCGACGCCGGCGCGACGCCGGACGAGGCGGCCGAGCAGATTGCGCGCGAGCGTCGCGCCGCCGGCAAGGCGCTTCCCGGCTATGGCCACCCGTTGCACAAGCCGGTCGATCCCCGCGCCCGGCGCATGATCGCGCTGGCGCGCGAGCGGGGCGTCGCGGGACGCGGCGTCGACTGCGCTGCGCGCCTGACCGCCGCCGCCGCGCGCGTCTGGGGCAAGCCGCTGCCGATGAACGTCTCGATGGCGATCGCCGCGACGCTCAAAGACCTCGATGTTCCCGCAGCGGTCGTTCGCGGCGTGCCCATCCTCGCCCGCACGGCCGGCCTCATCGCCCACCTCGCCGAAGAGGCTGAGACGCCGATCGGCTTCTTCATGGCCTCCGAGGCCGAGGCGGCAATTCGCTATTGCGGGGAGGACGCGCGATGATCGAACCTGAGATCGAAGCCGCGCCCTGGGACAATCAGATCACGCGCGACGACCCGCTCTACCGCGCGCAGATCGCCCATCTCTTCGCGCGCTCGCGCTTCTATCGCGACAAATTCGCTGCGGCCGGATTCGATTCGGCAGCTTCCGTCGGCGGCCTCGCGGACATCGCCGCCCTGCCCTTCACCGAGAAGGACGAATTGCGCCGCTCCCGCACCGCTGAGGAGCCGATCGGCGCGCATCGCACCGCGGCGCCCGAGGAGATCGTGCGCATCTATTCCACCAGCGGGACGACCGGGACGCCGAGCTACATTCCACTCGTCGCCTCCGATCTCGACGTCTGGGTGCGCACCTCGGCGCGCAGCTACGCCGCCTCGGGCGTCGCGCGGGGCGAGCGCATCGTCTCGACCTACAACGCCGGCCCCTTCGTCGCCGGCGCCGCGCTCGACGCTTTCGCGCGGCTCGGCCTCTGCCACATACCCGTCGGCTCCGGCCACACGGAGCGGCTGATCGCCGCAATCGACCTGCTGAAGCCGACCGTCGTCGTGCTGACGCCGTCCTACGCGCTGCATCTGGCGGAGTGGGCGGCGAAGCGCGGGTTCGATCTGGCGCGCTCGAGCGTCAAGCGCGTCATGGTGGCGGGCGAACCGGGCGGCGGCGAAGCCGCGATGCGCGCCAAGCTCGAGGCCGGCTGGGGCGCGAGCGTCACCGAGGCGATGGGCATCGGCGACATCTCCGTCTCGCTGTGGGGCGAATGCGAGACGAAGGCGGGCATGCACTTCTCCGGACGCGGCTTCGTGCATTTCGAACTGATCGATCCAGCCACCGGCGCGCCGATCGCGTTGCGCGACGGCGCCGAGGGCGAACTCGTTCTGACGCATCTCGTCAATCGCTCGGCGCCGCTGCTTCGATTTCGCACGCGCGATCATGTGCGACTCAGCGTCGGGCGCTGCGCTTGTGGGCGCACAGCGCCGCGCGTGCGCTGCATCGGCCGCACCGACGACATGCTGATCGTGCGCGGCGTCAACGTCTTTCCCTCCGCGGTGCGCGAGGTCGTTCATCAATTCGCGCCCAAGGTCACCGGCGTCATCATGATTCGGCCAACCACGGCCGGCGTGCGGCAGGAGCCGCCGCTGCCGGTGGCCGTCGAGGCGGTCCGGGAAGAATTGGGGGAAGAACTGGCGGAGCAGATCCGTGCGCGGATTCGCGATACGCTGTTGGTGTCGACGCGTATCGAGCTCGTCGCAGCGGGAAGCCTGCCGCGCAGCGAGTACAAATCGAAGCTCGTCGAAACGGCCTGAAGGGAGGCGTCGATGAAGAAGCTGCAGACCCAGGGCGTTCATCACATCACATTGGTCGGCGCCGACCGGCAGACTTCGATCGACTTTTGGGAAGGCCTGCTTGGCATGCCTTTCGTGTTCGAGCAGCCCAATCTCGACAACCCCGGCGAAAGCCACATCTATTTCGATCCTGGCGACGGAAGGCTGATCACCGTCTTCACGCGCGAGGACCGCAAGCCCGAGGCGCGCCGCACGCCGACCGATCCGGGGTGCGTGCATCACATCGCGTTCAACGTCTCACGCGCCGTCTTCATGCAGGCGGTGGAGCGGCTCGATGCGCGCGGGATCAAGAACACCGGCGTGCGCGACCGGCAGATGTTCGACGCGATCTATTTCGAAGATCCGCTCGGTCTGCTGATCGAACTCTCCTGCTATAAATTCGAGCCGCCGTTCGGCTTCACCCATTCGGACGTGCTGTTCGAGGCGCATAAGCTGCGTGTCGAGGCGGGCGACGGCGCGATCGGCGAAGCGCACATCGCCAACGCGATCGAGCAACTCGTGCTACGCTCGCGCAAGAGCCTCTCCGAGGATCGCGCGCCGAAGAATCCCTACGCGCGCCGATCGTAAGACCGGCCGTCGCAGTGGAATAACCAAGCGAACAGGGAGGAGAGCCAATGGCCGCGATCAAATTGCATATCCTGAAGCCGAGCGTGAACAACATGACGGCGCGCGTATTCCTGCGCGCCGCCAAACTGGATTTCAGCGAAGACGACGTGTGGGGCAAAACCCGCAGCGAGGAATTCCTGGCGCGCAATCCGGCCCATCTGACGCCGATGCTCGAAGCGCCCGACCTGCCGCGCGGCGTCGTTTGGGAAAGCTGCGCAATCATGCAGTATCTGTGCAACAAGCATGGGCTGCATCAGTTCTACCCGACCGCGCCGGCGCCGCGCGCTATGGTGGACAGCGCGATGTTCTACATCGTCGGGACGCTCTATCCTTATGTCGCCCGAGCGACCTATCCCTTCCTCGGCTTCCCGCAATATCCGGGCGAGGTCGGCGCCAGCGACGCCGAACCGCATGCGAAGGACGCGGCGCAGAAAGCCGCGACGACGGCGATCGCGGAGCCGCTCCACGTGTTTCACGCGTTCTACATGAACGGAAAGCCTTTCATCGGCGGCGAGCATCCCTCGATCGCCGACATTCGCCTTTCGGCGACCCTCGAATTCCTCGCCGTAATCGACTATCCCCTGCCCGACTGGGCGAAAGCGTTCATGGGCGCGATGGAGCGCGCACTCGGCGAAGCCTACACGGAACCAGCGAACGACGTGCGCGGTTACATCGCACACGTGAAGTCGCAGAAGAGCTAGGGGCGGAAGGGGAAGGGCCGTCGCTCTCACGAGCGGCGGCCCTCATTGCGCCGCCCTCGCCGGGACACCGTTCAGCGCCTCACGCGCACTGGATGCCAGCGTGCGCGGATATCAATTCGCCAACAGCAGATGTACAGTTCTCACTCGCTTTTTAGCTCGTGCGCCACACGAAAAAACTATCGGCTTGATTAATCGTCGATCAACTCTTCGTGGACAATTTGACTTGGCTGCACATAGGACCGGCCGCGGCCGAGTCGAGGGAGTTGATCTGTCATGATTATGTCCGGGGGCGAATCCCCATCGCACGGCTTTTTCGGCTCAATTCGCGGCCGACTATTGGGAATTATTATTTTATTTGGCATCGCGCTCGTCGCGATGGTTGCAACCCTCACCTGGATCGACGCGCGCGACATATACGCGGGTCGGCGCGACGAGTTGCGGACCGTCACCGAGGTCGCCCACAAGGCGATCGAGCAGCAATACAACGAGTTCAAGAGCGGCAAGATCACCGAGGCGGAGGCTGAGGACCACGCCAAGGCCAGCGTTCGCGCGATGCGCTACAATGCGAACGACTACATCTTCGTGCTCGACAAGAATACCACGACCCTCGTCCTCGGCCCGCGGCCGGACCAGGAAGGCCTGGACGGATCGAAGCAGAAGAATCCAACCGGCAAATACTTCAGCGTCGAAATGACGAAGCTCGCCGCCGAAAAGGGCGAGGGCTACGTCGACTATGAGTACGCCAAGCCGGGCGCGCCGCTCGACCAGCCGTCGCCCAAGCTGTCCTACGTCAAGTTGTTCACGCCCTGGCAGTGGACGATCGGCACCGGCATGTACGTCGACGACGTCGACGCGGCGATCTGGTCGAGGGTCCTCTGGACGGCGGCGACGGCGCTTCTCTTTCTCGTCGGCATCGGCGGTTTCGCTGGCGTCGTGATGTTCCGCCTGTCGAACCGTCTCAATGCTTTGAGTTCGGCGATGACGCGCCTCGCCTCGGGCGAAAGCGACGTCCCCCTGCCGACGATCTCGACCAACGACGAAGTCGGCGACATGGCCCGCGCGGTTGCGATCTTCAAACAGAACGCCATGGAGCGCGAGCGGCTGGAGGCGGAGGCGCTGGCCAACCGCAGCCAGAGCGAAGTCGAGCGCGAACGCATCGCGGCCGAGCGCGCCAAGGCGACCGAGGAGCAGGCCGAAGTGGTGCGCCGCCTCGGCGCCGCGCTCAAGGATTTGGCGGGCGGCGACCTGATGGTGCGTCTCGGCGACGGCTTCTCGCCGACCTATGCGCAGATCCGCGACAACTTCAACGAAGCGATCGACAAGCTCAAATCGACCATCCTCTCGGTCGTCGCGAGCACCGGCGCGATCCAGTCCGGCACGCAGGAGATTTCGGTCGCCTCCGACGATCTGTCGCGCCGCACCGAGCAGCAGGCGGCCAATCTCGAAGAGACCGCCGCGACGCTCGGCGAAGTGACGGCGACGGTCAAGAAGTCCGCCGAGGGCGCCGGTCACGCCCGCGAGGTGGTGGCCACGGCCGATGAGGACGCCAAGAAGAGCGCGGTCGTGGTGCGCGAGGCGGTCGACGCGATGAACGCGATCGCCAAGTCCTCGCACCAGATCAGCCAGATCATCGGCGTGATCGACGAGATCGCATTCCAGACCAACCTGCTCGCGCTCAACGCGGGCGTCGAAGCGGCCCGCGCCGGCGACGCCGGCAAGGGCTTCGCCGTGGTCGCCTCGGAAGTGCGCGCTCTCGCGCAACGCTCCGCGGAAGCGGCCAAGGAGATCAAGGGGCTCATCTCCGACTCGACCACGCAGGTCGACGCCGGCGTCAAGCTGGTCGCCGAGACAGGGCGCTCGCTGGAGCGCATCATGACCCAGGTGGCGGAGATCAACACCGTTGTCGCCGACATCGCCGCCGGCTCGCAGGAGCAGTCGACGGCGCTGCAAGAGATCAATTCGGCGATCGAGCAGATGAACCTCGTGACGCAGCAGAACGCCGCGATGGTCGAGGAATCGACGGCGGCCGGCCACTCCCTCTCGGAAGAGACGATGAAGCTCTCCCAGTTGGTCGGCCAGTTCCGCGTCGGCAGCCCGGCCGCCGACGAGCCGATGCGGCGCGAATTGCAGAAGGTGGCCCCGCACGCCTTCCGCACGCCCGCCAAGGCTCCGACGCGCTCGGCCGCCGCGCCCCGCGCCAAGGTCGCCGCAGCGGGCGGCAGGGCGAGCGCCGCGAGCGACTGGGAAGAGTTCTGAGAAGCCCGCCCGGTTTGATTGTCAATCAGACCGGGCGCCCCCTCGTCCTAGCGCCTTCTGGATTCTGGTGGACGCGCCGAGTGGCTCTGCTCGTCATGCCCGGCCTTGTGCCGGGCGCCCCGAGGCGATTGCAAAGCAATCGTCCGCACGCTGAGCCGACAATTCCAACGTCATAGGAGTCTTTGTGACGGCGCCGCGTGGCTGGCCGGGACAAGCCCGGCCATGACGGTGTGCGTCAACCCATTTGCAAATGGCTCTAGCTAAAGCACGCTGCGGTGTGACGGAATCGGAAGGCCGTCATCCGGCGCTTCGCGTAGCGGAATAAGCGCCGCTGCAAGGAGTTGGGGTGAGGGCTGTTCCGCCAAACTGCGGAAGACTCTAAAGGGCCTCTCGCCCAGCAAGTGTCAGACCGTCCCGCGCGACAGCGTCCGGCTGACGGCGTCGCGCCAGCCGGCGAACTTGGCGGCGCGCGTCGCCGCCGGCATGGACGGGCGGAATGCGCGCTCGAGCCGCCAGCTCTCACCGAAACTCTCCGGCCCGGCGAACAGCCCGGCGCGCCATCCCGCGAGAAAGGCGGCGCCGAGCGCCGTTGTTTCGAGATTGGTCGGCCGTTCGACCGGCGTCTCCAGCATGTCGGCGAGAAACTGAAGCGTCCAATCGCTGGCGCACATGCCGCCGTCGACCCGCACCGCCGGCGGGAGTTGCGTCGCGCCGGTCGAATTGGCGAAGTCGGCGCGCATCGCCGCCAACAGGTCATGCGACTGATAGCCGACGCTCTCCAGCGCCGCCCGGGCGATCTCTTTTCGCGTCGTTCCTCGCGTGAGACCGACGATCGACGCGCGCGCTTCGCTGTCCCAATAGGGCGCGCCGAGCCCGGCGAAGGCGGGAACAAGATAGACCGGTTGCTCGGGATCGGACTCTTCGGCCAGTCGGCTCGCCTCGGCCGACGCGGCGATGACGCCGAGGCCGTCGCGCAGCCATTGCACCGACGCCCCGGCCGCGAAGATCGCCCCCTCCAGAGCGTAGTGACGGACGCCGTCGAACTGATAGGCGACCGTGCTGAGGAGGCCGTTGCGCGAGCGCGCGATCTCGGCGCCGGTGTTGAGCAGCGCGAAGCCGCCTGTGCCGTAGGTCGCCTTGATCATGCCAGGACGCAGGCAGGCTTGCCCGATCAGCGCCGCCTGCTGGTCCCCCGCCGCCGCGAGGATCGGCAGGCCGGCCCCGGGCCGGCCCGGCGCGATGACGCCGAACGGGCCGGCGGTGTCGCGCACCTCGGGCATCATCGCGGCGGGAATGTCGAAGAGAGCGAGCAGGCCATCGTCCCAGGCGCCCGTCTCGATGTTGTAGAGCAGCGTGCGCGAGGCGTTGGTGGCGTCTGTCGCATGCACCGCGCCGTCGGTCAGCCGCCACAGCAGGTAGGAATCGACCGTGCCGAAGGCGAGTTCGCCCGCGCGGGCCCGCTCACGCGCGCCAGGGACATTGTCGAGAAGCCAGGCGATCTTGGTCGCGGAGAAATAGGGATCAAGCACGAGGCCGGTCAGGGCCTGCACCCGCGCTTCCTCGCCGGCGGCCCTGAGGCGGGCGCAATGTTCTGCGGTGCGCCGGTCCTGCCAGACGATCGCATTGGCGATCGGCGCGCCGTCGGCCCGGCTCCAGACGAGCGTCGTCTCGCGCTGGTTGGCGAGTCCGACGGCGGCGGCCCCGAGACAGCGTTCGGCCGCCCCGGCGAGCGCTTCGCGCATCGTCTCTTCGGTTGTGCGCCAAAGATCGGCGGGGTCGTGCTCGATCCAGCCGGGATGGGGATAAATCTGGCGGAACGCCTGCTGCGCTGTGACGACCGGTTGCGCGCGCTCATCGAAGAGGATCGATCGGGTCGAAGTTGTCCCCTGGTCGACCACGAGAATGGCGGACGTCACGGCTCTCCTCCCCGTTCAGCGCCTTGTAGAACCCGCGCCGCCGCGCGGCGCGCCCTGTTGTCGCCTCCGCCAATGCGGCGCGCGTAGCTTCGCTCCGCTCGCAAGGACGGGAACGGTACAGACACAACGGAAAATGCGGCAGAGTTCTCTGAGCCGGAGCGGGCGAACGAACTCCGCCCGAAGAGCGGCGGGCGCCGTTCGGGCTCCCCGCCGCCGCTTCGATCAGGCTGCTTCTTCGATCGCGCCCTCGTCGCCTTCGACGGTCTCGCCCTTCACGGCGCGACGTTGCGACTTCTTGAGCTGCGCCTCGATCACCTTGAAGGCGTCCAATTCGCTCAGCTTCTGCACGGCGGCGATTTCCCGCATCATGCGGTCCAAAGCGGCCTCGTAGAGCTGTCGCTCGGAATAGGACTGCTCGGGCTGCGCGTCCGAGCGATAGAGGTCGCGCACGACTTCCGCGATCGCGTTGATGTCGCCGGAATTGATCTTGGCTTCATATTCCTGGGCGCGGCGCGACCACATCGTGCGCTTGACGCGCGCGCGGCCGGTGAGGATGTCGAGCGACTTCCTGGCGACATCCGGCTCCGAAAGCTTGCGCATGCCGACGCCGACGACCTTCGAGGTCGGAACGCGAAGCGTCATCTTGTCCTTCGCGAAATTGATCACGAACAGTTCAAGCCGGAAACCCGCGACTTCCTGATCTTCGATTGCGACGATCTGCCCGACGCCATGCGCGGGATAGACGACGAATTCGTTCAGCTTGAAACCCTGGCGCGGGCTCGCCGGCTTGGCCGCCTTCGCGGGAGCCTCGTCGTCGCGTTCGCCGGCGTCCGCGGGCTTGCCCAGCTTGGGGGCGAGCGGCGCGCGCTTGGCCAGAGGCGGAGAACTCGCCTTAGCGCCCGACGCCGCGGGCGCCGGCTTGGGCTCGCTGGCGCTGGCCGCCTTTGCCTTCGCTGTTTCTCGGGCTTGATTTTCACTTGCTTGCAATTTCGTATCCACCGGTTTTTCTGGTTTCGTCGCTGTCGCAGGGGCAGTTCGCGCCGAGGCGCGCGCCGTCCGTGATTTCGTCGTCGCGCTCTTCGGCGCTTTGGTCGTCTTTGCGGAGGCTCCGGGCCGCCGAGCGCCGGCGCTCTTGGCCGGCTTCACCTTCGCGGTCCTGGCCGCCTTGCTCTTCGCCAAAGATCGCGAAGCGCGCGATGCGGATGCGGTGGGCTTACGCTTGCGGGTCGAAGTGGCGCCGGCCGCCGGCTTGCTCTTCTTCGCAACGGGACGGGACGACTTCTTGTTCGCCTTCTTTCGCGCCGCCATGGCCATTGTACTCCACGCAAGAAGCTTCGCGACGGCGCAACACTGACGCCGGCACAAAACTCCCGATTGTTAACGCAATTCGCCTCGATCTCAGCGCTTCAAGGCGCTAAAGGGTGTTGCAACGGGCACAAAGACCCGATTAATAAACCCTTTAGCACAAATTTCGGCAGGAATCAAAGCTAGCCGCGCGCCAGCGTTAACCTCTTGGGCGGGCGCCCACGCGGCGGACGAATTGCGTAAGATCGTCTAGTCGCCCTTGCCGGGATTGGCCGAAAAATAAGCCTCGAACTTGCCCGACTTGCCGTCGAATTCCTTCGCGTCGTCGGGAGGGTCTCTCTTAACAGTGATGTTGGGCCAAACCTTGGCGTATTCGGCGTTCACCTTAAGCCAAGATTCGAGGTTCGGCTCGGTGTCGGGCTTGATCGCCTCGGCGGGGCACTCGGGCTCGCACACGCCGCAATCGATGCACTCGTCGGGATGGATGACGAGCATGTTGTCGCCTTCATAGAAACAGTCGACCGGGCAGACCTCCACGCAGTCCATGTATTTGCATTTGATGCAGTTTTCTACAACGACATACGTCATGGATTGGTCCCTTGCCCGATCGGTCGCCGGCGCGGGCGCGGCGGGCGCCCGGGAGTTCCGCCGACGAAAAAGCGCCTCTTAGGCGAATATTCCTAACGATAATACCATCCGCCGGCCGGATGGATCAATCGGGGACCTTCAACCCGCCCCCGAATCGCGCCCTATTTGGCGCTGTCGCGCGACTTCAGAAGCGGTTTGAGGTCGAGCAGCTTCGCAAAGGGCGAATCGAGATTGACGCTCGGCTTGCGGGGTTCGGGATGCTGACGCGGTTTCGCCTTGTCGGCGCCCGCCTCCGCATTCCGATTCTCATCGGGGCGTGGCCCTTTGGCGCCGTCGCGCCGCCACGGCTGCCGGCGGCCTTCGCGGCCCTGTTCGGAGGCAGGACGCGCTTCCCCGTTTTGCGCCGGCGCTTCTCCAGCGCGAGCGCCCTCCTGGCGGGATTGTTCGCCCTGAGGACGCGGACGATCGCGCCAAGGCTTGCGCGGCTGACGATCCTGCGAAGGCCCCTCGGACGGTGCGCCCTGCCCGTGACGATGCGGCGGACGGCGATGGTCCTTGCCGACAGGGCGCGGACGGCGCGGCGCCGGCCGCCAAATTTCGATGAGCTCGTCCTCTTCGCCGGCCGCCGCCTCGACAGCCGCCGCAGTCTCCGAAGCAAGGGGATCGGAGGGAGGCTCAGCGCCGGGCGCGGCCTCAGAAGCGGCAGCCGACGGCTCCGCGTCATTCGACGGCGCTGCATCGACGCTTGGCGCCTCGATTTCAGCGACCGCGGGCTCTTCCGCGTCGGTTGCAGGCGCAAGTTCCTCCGCGTCGGGAGGCGCGAGCGCCTCAGCGACAGCCTCCGCCTCCGCCTCGCCTCGGCCGGCTCGGGCTCAGCGACTTCGAGCGCGGGCGCATCCGAAACCTCGCCCGTCGGCTCGACGACGCTCGTTTCATCGTGCGGCGAAGGCGCGTCAGACGCTGCCTGCTCGCCTTCCCCCGCAACAGGCGCCTCGGCCGTGGTCACTTCCGCAGCGGGCGCAACCACCGGCTCGACCGGCGCCGGTTGGGCCGCCTTGAGCGCGGCGAGATAGGCCGACTTCTTCACCTGATGGCTGGCGAAGCCCAGCGAGCGCAGAATCGAGGCGAAATGCTCGCCCGAGCAACCGGTCAGCGACGTCATCTGGTTGGTGACGACGAAGCCGATGGGGCTCGCCTCGCCCTCCGCGGCGGGATTGGCCGTCAAGTGACGCGGCAAAGCGGCGCGAATGAGGTCGGTCAGCCGCTCCACGATGTCGACGCGCACCGCGCGCTCGCCGCAGAGGCGAAACCCGGCGACGCGATAGACTTCCCCGGACGCGGGACCCTCGACGGCGAACGAGGTCCGCCCGGAAGAGGCGAAGTGCAGCAGCTTCTCGGCGACCGCCTCCTTGTCCGCCTCGCCCCGCGACAAGGCCCAAAGCTGGGCGCACAGGGCGCGCGCGGCCGGCTTGAGCAGCGCCGGGACGTAGAGATAATGCGCGCCGAAGCGGACGCCGAGCTTGCGCAGCGCGCCGCGCGCGTTCTGATCGAGCGCCTTCACCTGCGACTTCACGCGCTCACGTTCGAGGATGCCCAGCGACTGGGACAGCTTGAGCGCGATGTCGCGGACCGCTTCGGGCACGGATTCGGGCTCGAGGAGGGTCAGCAGCGGTCCGAGCGTCTTGCGAACATGCGCCGACAGCCAGAGCTCGACGCGGTGCTCCGCCGCTTGGCGGCCCTCCGCCGGCAGCGCATCGTCAGCCAAAATCACGGCGCGCGGCTTCAGCGTCTCCTCGCCGGCGACGATCTTCGCCACGGGATCGCCGAGCCAACGGATCGCCCCGTCATTGGCGAGCACGATCGCGTCGTCGACCGCCTCGGCGAAACGGGCCGCGCGCGCGGAGAACTCCTTGGCCAACTCGCGCTGGCGGGTTTCCTCGTCCAACGCGTCGGCCGGGGCGTCGCCTGCGCCAGGCAAAGCCTGAAAACCCCTGACGTTGCTGAGATCGAGGGATGCGACGGGCGGCGCGGCGGCCGCTTCGCCATCCTGCCCCGCATCTGCCTCTTCCATCGCGCGTCCTTTGAAATCGATCGAGTGCTCGAAGCGCCGCCCGATGTGTCGGCGCCCGGTGCGGCGAGGTTCTTTACCCGACCGTCGGGGCGCTGCCAATGCCGGGCGGGCAATGAAACGCCGGGTTTTGATACAGATAGGGCCGCCCGAAATGCGCCTACGCGAAACCCAATATTCGGGATAAAGGCCTAGGTCTGCGATTCGGCGCCTTCTGGACGGTGATTCAAAACCAACTGATGTACCGCAACTTCCTATCCGTCGGCGGTTTCACCGCGCTCTCGCGCCTCACCGGCTTCGCGCGCGATCTGATGATCGCCGCCGTTCTCGGCGCCGGGCCTCTGGCGGACGCCTATTTCGTGGCGCTGCGCCTGCCCAACCAGTTCCGCGCCATCTTCGGCGAGGGCGCATTCAGCTCGGCCTATGTGCCGACCTACTCGCGCGTGCTGGTCGCCGAGGGCGACGAACGGGCCAAGACCTTTTCGAGCCGCATCTTCACGCTGCTGTTGATCTCGCAAGTCGCGCTGCTGATTTTCGCCTTCGCCTTCACTCCCCTGCTGGTCGAGATCATCGCTCCCGGCTTCGAGAAAGACCCGCAGAAGTTCGCCTATGCGGTCAACATGACGCGCATCACGTTCCCCTATCTCGCCTTCATCACGCTGGCGACGCTGCACACCGGAACGCTGAACGCGCACGGCTTTTTCAGCGTCGGCGCCTTCGCGCCGGTTCTGCTCAATCTTTTCGTGATGGCGTTCCTGGCGGTCGCCTTCCTATTCCCCGACGCCGGGATCGCCGCGAGCTGGGGCGTCGCCGTCTCCGGCCTCGCCCAACTCGCGTTGCTGATGGCGGAGGCGCGGCGGCGCGGGGTGCTCGAGCGCCTCGCGTTTCCCGCGTTCGATGCGGACGTGCGGCGGTTCTTTAGCGCGCTCGGGCCGGCGGTCGTCGGCTCGGCCGGCCAGCAAATCGCCATCCTCGCCGACACGATCCTCGCCTCGGCGCTGCCGACGGGGGCGGTCTCCTCGATCTATTACGCCGACCGGCTCTTTCAGCTTCCCCTCGGAGTGATCGGGGTCGCGGCGGGGACGGTGTTGCTGCCGGAAATGAGCCGGCGCCTTGCGACGGGCGACGCGGATGGAGCCGCGGGCGCGCAAAACCGGTCGATCGCCCTTTCGCTCGCGCTCGCCGCTCCCTTCCTCGTCGCCTTCCTGGTCCTGCCGGACGAGGTGGTGCGCGGGGCGTTCCTGCGCGATCGTTTCGACGCCGTCGCCGCCGTACGTTCCGCCGCGGTGCTCGCCGCCTACGGCCTCGGCCTCGTGCCGATGGTGCTCATCCGCTCCGCGGTGGCGGGCTTCCAGTCGCGCGGCGACACGACGACGCCGATGCTGTGCTTCTTTGGCGGGCTCGTGATCAATCTCGCGCTCAAGGTCGGCCTTTACCAGGGCGAAGGCGCGGTCGGTCTCGCCTTGGCGACGGCGGCGGGAGCGTGGATCAATTTTAGTCTTCTCATCGTCTTGAGCTTGCGGCGCGGCCTGATGCGGCCCGACGCGAAATTGATCGAAAACATCGCCATCACCACGTTTTGCTCGGGCGCCGCGGCCTTCGCCGCTCCCCTGCTTTTCAATGCGATCGACGAATTCGTGCGCCGCTTGCCGATTTTGCGGAACGAACTCGACATCATATTGACGGGCGTCGCCGTCGTGTTCGTCTACGCCGCCGCCTATAGCCTTGCGTCGCTCGCCTTCGGCCGCTCGCTTCGCCGGCAACTGCTGTAACTGATCGCTCCGCGCTATCGCCGGCCGGGTGTTTCATGTTAGGCGAACGGCATGTCTCGCCGCCCCATCGTCATTGTCGGAACCGGTCACGCGGGCGTTCAGGCCGCCGCGAGCCTGCGTGAGGAAGGCTATTCGGACCCGGTCGTCCTTCTGTCGGACGAAAAGGAGCTGCCCTACCAGCGCCCGCCGCTGTCAAAGGCGTTTCTCAAGGGCGCGATGGGCCGCGACGGGCTGCCGCTGCGCGCCGAGCAATTCTATCGCGACCACGACATCGATCTGCGGCTCGGCGAAAAGGCGACCCGCGTCGATCTCGCCGCCCGCCGCGTCGAACGCGCATCCGGCCTCCCGCTCGAGTTCGAACATCTGGTGCTGGCGACAGGCGCCAGGCCACGTCCGTTCGAGATTCGCGGCGCCGATCTCGACGGGGTGCTCGGCCTTCGCAACATCGCCGATGCTCTCGCCATCCGCGAGCGCCTGGGAACAGGCGCCCGGGTGGTGGTGATCGGGGCGGGCTTCATCGGCCTCGAGATCGCCGCGACGGCTGTCGCCCTCGGCGGCGAGGTCACGGTGGTCGAGATCGCCGAGCGGCCGCTCGGGCGGGCGGTGTCGCCGCTGACCTCCAACTTTTTTCACGAGGCGCACGCCGCGTTCGGCGCCAAGCTGCGCTTCAGCGCGGGCATCGAGGCGATCGAGGGATCGGCCGGCAAGGCGGAGGCCGTCGTCCTGTTGGACGGCGAGCGGATTGTCGCCGATGTCGTCATCGTCGGCGTCGGCGTCCTCGCGGAGGACCGGCTGGCGCGCGAGGCGGGCCTCGCCTGCGCGAACGGAATCGTCGTCGACGAACAGCTCATCGCGTCCGACTCAGCGGTCTCCGCGATCGGCGACTGCGCGCAGTTCCCTCAACGCACGCTCGGGCTGTCGATCCGGCTGGAATCGGTGCAGAACGCGACTGACCAGGGCCGCTGCGTCGCGCGGCGGCTTGCTGGCAAGCCGGAGCCCTACACGGCCTTGCCTTGGTTCTGGAGTGACCAGGGCGACCTCAAACTGCAGATCGCCGGCCTCGCGCATGGGGTCGACCGCTGGGAGCTCAGGGGCGACCCCAAGTCGCGCGCCTTCGCGGCGTTCGGCTTCCGCGGCGCCGTCCTCGCCGCGGTGGAGACGGTCAATCGCAGCGGCGACCACATGGCGGCGCGCCGCATCCTCGACGGCGCCCTGCCGCTGACGCCCGAGCAGGCGTGCGATCTCGGGTTCGATCTTCGCAAGCTTGCGCTGTCGGCGCGCAAGTAACACAAGCAGATACGCGGGATCGTCATTGCGAGGAGCGAAGCGACGAAGCAATCCGCCGTTCCGCTCGGCGCTGCTGGATTGCTTCGCTTCGCTCGCAATGACGGGGATCGATGCCCGCTTTCGGCCGCGTCAAATCGACCATTTGAGCGCCTTGCCGATCTCGCCGACGATTCCGCGCCGGAAGACGAGCACGCAGGCGACGAACACGGCGCCCTGGATGACGGTGACCCACTGGCCGTATTGCGCGAGATAGTTCTGCATCGCGACGACGATCAGCGCGCCGACGACCGGACCGTAGAGCGTCCCCATGCCGCCGAGCAGCGTCATCAGCACCACTTCGCCCGACATGGCGAAGCCGACGTCGGTAAGCGAGGCGTTCTGCACCACGATCGCTTTGGTTGCCCCGGCGAGGCCGGCGAGCGCGGCGGACAGAACGAAAGCGGCGAGCTTATAGCGCGCGACGCGATAGCCGAGCGAGACCGCGCGCGGCTCGTTCTCGCGAATCGCCTTCAGAATTTCGCCGAACGGCGAATTGATCGTCCGGTAGACGCCGAGAAAGCCTATTAGGAACACGACCGCCGTGAAGGCGTAGAGGATCAGCGGCTGCGAGAGATCGATGAAGCCGAGCGCGCGCCCCTGCGGCACGGCCTGGATGCCATCCTCGCCATGCGTGAACGGCGCCTCGACGCAGAGGAAATAGATCATCTGCGACAGCGCGACGGTGATCATCGCGAAATAGATGCCCTGGCTGCGGATCGAGAGGACGCCCGCGATGAGGCCGAGAACAGCCGAACTCGCGACCCCGGCAAAAATGGCGAGCACGGGATCCAGCCCCCACACCTTGGCGGCGTGCGCGCTGACGTAGCTCGCGAGGCCCAGGAACATCGCATGGCCGAACGAGAGCAGGCCGACATAGCCGATCAGCAGATTGAACGCGCAGGCGAACAGCGCAAAGCAGAGCGCCTGCATGACGAAGAAGGGATAGGCGACGAACGGCGCGACCGCGATCACAACCAGCATGATCACGAAGACAAGGCCGAATTCACGGCCTTCGCCGAGGAGCGGCCGTGTCGGCGCTGCGACGGGGTTGGTGCTCATCTTATGCGACTTTTCCAAAGAGGCCCGCCGGTTTGATGAGAAGGACGATCGCCATGATGACGAAGACGACGGTGTTCGACGCCTCGGGATAAAAGACCTTCGTCAGCCCCTCGACGACGCCGAGCACGAAGCCGGTGACGATTGAGCCAAGGATCGAGCCCATGCCGCCGATCACCACCACCGCGAAGACCACCGCGATGATGTCGGCGCCCATGCCGGGCCGCACCTGATTGATCGGCGCCGCGAGCACGCCGGCGAGCGCCGCCAGCGCGACGCCGAAGCCGTAGGTGAGCGTAATCATGCGCGGCACATTGACGCCGAAGGCGCGCACCAGCGTCGGGTTCTCGGTCGCGGCGCGCAGATAAGCGCCGAGCTTGGTCTTCTCGATGGTGAACCATGTCGCGAAACACACGATGGCGGAGAAGACGATGACCCAGGCGCGGTAGTTCGGCAGGAACATGAAGCCGAGGTTCCGCGCTCCGGCGAGCTGCGGCGGGATCGCGTAGGGCATGCCCGACGCGCCGAAATAGTTCTGGAAGACGCCCTGAATCACGAGCGCCATGCCGAAGGTGAGCAGCAGGCCGTAGAGCGGATCGAGCCCGCGCAGCCGGTAAAGCAGCGTGCGTTCGAGCAGCGCGCCGAAGGCGCCGACGATGAGCGGCGCGCCGATCAGCGCCCACCAGTAGTTCAGGCCGAGGCCGTGCAGCAGGAAATAGGCCGTGAAGGCGCCGAGCATATAGAAGGCGCCGTGCGCGAAATTGACGATGTTCAGCATGCCGAAGATCACGGCGAGGCCGAGACTCAGCAGGGCGTAGAAGGAGCCGTTGATCAGGCCGATCAGCAATTGCCCGTAGAGCTCCGGGGCGGAAATGACGTGACCGAAAATATTCATGTCATCGCCCTTCCGCCGCAGGCGCCGGCCAAGCCTTTGCTCATCGCGCCAAGCGCGTCAGACGCCGAGATATTCATGCAACTTGCCCATATTGGCGGCGAGCTCGGAATTGGCGAAGGCGTCGAGGATGCGGCCATGCTCCATGACGAAGTAGCGATCGGCGACGGTCGAGGCGAAGCGGAAATTCTGCTCGACGAGCAGAATGGTGAAGCCCTCGCGCTTCAGCTCGGCGATCGTGCGGCCGATCTGCTGAATGATCACCGGCGCCAGCCCCTCGGTCGGCTCGTCGAGCATCAGGAACCGCGCCCCGGTGCGCAGGATGCGCGCGATCGCCAGCATCTGCTGCTCGCCGCCCGAGAGCTTGCCGCCGCCGCTGTTCAAGCGTTCGGCGAGATTGGGAAACAGCGCGAAGATGCGCTCGAGCGTCAGTCCGCCGGCCTTCGCGATCTTGGGCGGCAGCATGAGGTTCTCGCGCACGCTGAGGCTCGCGAAGATGCCGCGCTCCTCCGGGCAGAGGGCGACGCCGAGCCGCGCGATGCGGTCGGGGGAGAGACCGACCGTCTCCGCATTGCCGAACTTCGCCGAGCCCTTGCGCTTGCCGACGATGCCCATGATCGACTTGAGCGTCGTCGTCTTGCCCGCGCCGTTGCGCCCGAGCAGGGTGACGACCTCGCCGGGCCGCACGTCGAAGTCGACGCCGTGCAGGATGTGGGATTCGCCGTACCAGGCCTCGAGGCCCGAGACGGCGAGCAGCGGCGGCGCGCTCGGGGCCGCCCGCGTCGCGATGTTGACGACCTCAGCCATGACCGACCCCGAGATAAGCCTGCTTCACCTCAGGGTTCTCCGACACGGTCTTGTAGTCGCCCTCGGCCAGCACGCGTCCGCGCGTCAGCACGGTGATCCGATCGGAGAGGTTCGCGACGACTTGCAGATTGTGTTCGACCATCAGGATCGTGCGATTGGCGGCGACCCGGCGGATGAGGGCGGCGATGCGGTCGATGTCCTCGTGGCCCATGCCGGCCATCGGTTCGTCGAGCAGCAGCATCTCCGGGTCGAGCGCGAGGGTGGTCGCGATTTCCAGCGCGCGCTTGCGCCCGTACGAGATCTCGACCGCGATCGAATTCGCCCAGTCGGCGAGGCCGACCGCCTCGAGCAGCTCCATCGCGCGATCGTTGAGCGGCGTCAGGCACTGTTTGGAGCGCCAGAAGTCGAACGAGTTGCCGCGCTTGCGTTGCAGCGCGACGCGCACGTTCTCGAGCGCCGTGAGATGCGGGAACACGGCCGAGATCTGGAAGGAGCGCACCAGCCCGAGCCGCGCCACATCGGCCGGACGGACGCCGGTGATGTCGCGGCCGTTGAAGACGATGCGCCCGGACGTCGGCCGAACGAACTTGGTGAGCATGTTGAAGCAGGTCGTCTTGCCCGCTCCGTTCGGCCCGATCAGCGCGTGGATCGAACCACGCCGCACCTTGAGACTAACGTCGCTGACCGCGGCGAAATCGCCGAAAGACTTGCCCAGGCGCTCGGTGACAAGGATGTCGTCCTCGCTCATCGCCGCCGATCGCCCGCCCGCATGCGGTTTCCTCCCAAGTTGTCGTTATCGCTAAGAAAGACGTTGTCGTCGTGCTTGTAAAGCTCGAACCTTGGGCGCCCGACGGCGCCCCGTCAGGTCTGGCGGTTGTGCAGGCGGCGCTCCCAGTCGAGCGCTTGACGGACGATGCCGTCGAGGTCGTCGCGGCTCGGCTTCCAGCCGAGGATTTCGCGCACGCGCGTCGCCTTGGCGACGATGGCGGCGGGGTCGCCGGCGCGTCGGGGGGCCCGGTTGACCCTGAAAGTCGACGCCGGAAACGCGCTTCACGACGTCGATCACCTCGTTGACGGTCGCGCCGTGCCCATAGCCGCAATTGCAGGTCACGCTGTCGCCGCCGCCCCTGAGATAGGCGAGCGCGGCGAGATGGGCGTCGATCAGGTCGGTGACCTGGATATAGTCGCGCACGCAGGTGCCGTCCCGGGTCGGATAGTCCTCGCCGAAAACGTCCATGCTGGGATAGCGCCCCAGCGCGGTCTGCACCCCGCGCTTGATCAGATGCGTCGCGTTCGGCGTCGACTGGCCGAGCCGGCCCTTGGGATCGGCGCCGGCGACGTTGAAATAGCGCAGCACGACATAGCGCAGATCGTGCGCGCGGGCCGCGTCCTGCAGCATCCACTCGACCATCAGCTTCGAGCGGCCGTAGGGCGAGATCGGGTTGAGCGGCGCGTCCTCGCCGACCGGCTCGGCCGAGGTCTCGCCGTAAACGGCCGCGGTGGAGGAAAAGATGAATCGGCTGACGCCGCCCTTGACCGCGCATTGGATCAGGCTCAGCGCCTTGGCGGTGTTGTTGAGGTAGTAGCCGAGCGGGTCGGCGACCGATTCGGGCACCACGATCTTGGCCGCGAAATGCGCGATCGCGTCGATCTCGTGCTCCGCGATGAGGCGGGAGACGAGTTCCGCGTCGCCGAAGTCGCCGACGACGAGCTTGGCCGCCTCAGGCACCGCCCAGGCGAAGCCGGTGGAAAGATTGTCCAGGACGACAACCTTCTCGCCTGCGTCGAGCAGCCCCAGAGTCATGTGTCCGCCGATGTATCCGGCTCCGCCCGTGACCAAAACCGCCATCTCTTCGCCTCGCAATGCCGGCCCGGCTCTTGCCATCTTTGTGAAGTTGTTTCAATCAACGAACCCTGTCGAGTGCAATTAAGTGCAAATCGCCCCCGCCCCGCCGCGAGCGGGGGGTATTTGTCTGGAGAGGATTGCGAATGAACAAACCCATCCGAAAAGCGATCCTGCCGGTCGCGGGTCTCGGCACCCGCTTTTTGCCTGCGACCAAGGCGATCCCCAAGGAAATGCTGACGGTGGTCGATCGCCCGATCCTGCAGCACGTCGTCGACGAGGCCCGGGCGGCGGGGGTCGAGCAGTTCATCTTCGTGACCGGCCGCAACAAGGGGGTCATCGAAGACCATTTCGACATCGCCTACGAGCTCGACGACACGCTGCGCAAGCGCGGCAAGCAGAAGGAGCTGGACGCGCTGGCGTCCGACCTCCTGCCGGAGGGATCGACCAGCTTCACCCGCCAGCAGGCGCCGCTCGGCCTCGGCCACGCGGTCTGGTGCGCGCGCGAGATGGTCGGCGACGAGCCGTTCGCGCTGCTGCTGCCGGACATGATCACCGCCGGCGGCGCGCGCGAGAGCCGCTGCCTCGCCCAGTGCGTCGAGGCTTATGCCAAGCACGGCGGCAACATCATCGCGGTCGAGCAGGTCGCGCCGGAGGAGACCCATCACTACGGCGTCGTCGCGGTCGGGGAAGACCTCGGGCATACGTTCGAGATCAAGGGCATGGTCGAGAAGCCGCCGCAGGGAACCGCCCCCTCGGACCTCATCATCTCCGGCCGGTACATCCTTCAGCCGGAAATCTTCTCGATCCTGCACTCCATCCCCAAGGGCACGGGCGGCGAATTCCAATTGACCGACGGCATGATCGAACTCGCCAAGCGGCAGTCGTTCCACGGCGTCCGGTTCGACGGGCGGACCTACGATTGCGGCTCCAAGCTCGGCTTCCTGACCGCCAATCTCGCCTTCGGGCTTCAGCGGGAGGATCTCGCGGGACCGCTGCGGCAGGAGATTGGCAAGCTGTTGGCGTAAAAGCGGCTCCCGCGACGTTTCGCCCTGGCGCGGCGCGGGAAAAGCAACCTTCTTCGGCTCGCGGCGTTGTCTCGGGGCATCCGGAGACGCCTCGATGTCCGCGCGCCGATGGCCCTATCTTGGTTTGGCGGCCATGGTCGGATACCTGCTGGCGCGTCAGGCACAAGATAGGCGCGGGCAGGCTCAGCATCGGTCTTCCGGTTCTTTCGGCGGACGCGGCGACGATGCCCCGTGGAGGCGCAGCGCGCGCGAGCCGCAGAGCCGGGGCGCGGCCGCTCCGCTCAGGCGCCCTGGCAGATCCCCTGGAAAAGGCTGGAAGGACATCCTCTGGCGGAGCTATCGGGAACTGAACGAGAATCGCTTGCTCGCCGTAGCGGCGGGCGTGGTGTTCTTCGGACTTCTGGCGCTCTTTCCGGCGCTCACCGCTTTCGTGTCGCTCTATGGATTGTTCGCCAATCCGTCGACCATCAACGACCAACTGTCGATGGCGTCGGGAATCCTGCCGTCGGGAGCGCTCGACGTCGTTCATGAGGAGGTGAACCGGCTGGCTGCCCATAGCGGCGCCAAGTTGAGCGTCGGTTTCATCGGCGGCCTCGCGGTGGCGCTTTGGAGCGCGAACGCCGGCACGAAGGCAGTGATCGACGCGCTGAACGTTGCGTATGACGAGAAGGAAAAGCGAAGCTTCGTCTCGCTCAATCTGGCCTCGCTCGCGTTCACGATGGCGGGAATCGTCGCAGTTCTCCTGGCGATCGGCGCCGTGGTCGTTTTGCCGCTCGCGTTGAACTTCCTCGGAATCGGAGGGTTCACCGACGCGCTGCTGCGAGTTGCGCGCTGGCCGCTCTTGCTGACCCTCGTGATCGTGGGGCTGGCGGCGCTTTATCGATATGGTCCGAGCCGGCGCGAGCCTCGCTGGCGATGGCTGACCGTCGGAAGCGTTTTCGCCGCGGTGAGTTGGCTCGTCAGCTCCGCTCTGCTCTCTTGGTATCTGGCCAATTTTGCCAATTACGATGCGACATACGGTTCGCTGGGCGCAGGCGTCGGCATGATGATGTGGATGTGGGTGTCCTCGATCGTGATCCTGTTTGGCGCGCAGCTCAATGCCGAGATCGAACGCCAGACCGCGGAGGACTCGACTGCCGAAAGCGACAAACCGCTCGGCGCGCGCGGCGCCGTGGTCGCCGACACCGTCGGCAAAGCGCAATCTTGAATTCGGCTGTCAGGCGGAGAAGGCCGCTCCTCAGCGCTGGACGCGCACCCCGAGCAGGAAGATGTCGGCGATGTAGTTCGAGTTGGGCGCGGTCGACTCGTATTGCTGGCGCGACGCGCTCGCCTTGAGGACGACGTCGCGCGAGAGATGGTATTCGGCGGTCGCGCCGAAGGTTGTCGTCCAATCGCGCAGCGAGACGCCGACATAATCGTCGCTCGAATATCCGGCGGAAGCGCCGAGCGTGACGGCGCGCGTCAGCGAATGGGCGACGTCGATCGTATACGCGCGCTGCACGGAACCCGACGCCCCGGGCGTGACCGTGTCGGCGAGGGTCGTCGTGGCCTTGCCGGTTATGGTCGTCAGCGGCGTCGCCGTCCAAATGAGCGAAGCGTCGATCAGCGGACTGCGCAAGTCCGGCAGCCGCGGGTCGTCGTAGCTGCGCGCGCCGTAGCCGAGGCTCGCCTCGCCAGTGAGTTTCTGGTTGAAGGCCAGGCTCGCGCCGGCCAACCCGGCCACGCCGTTCGAATTGCGGGCGTAGCCGGCGTAGTCCACCCCGTCGTCGTAGCGACGGGCGTCGACGTCGATTTCGACGAAGGGCGAGATTGCCGGGCTGAGTTCATACGACGCGCGCGCCTTCAGGCCGAAGTCGTTGTAGTCGTCGGTCGAGAGGGGAAACAGGACCCCATCGGCGAGCGTCGCGTCTTCGTAGGCCGTCCGGTCGAACGCTCCGTGCAGCCCGAGCGTGAAGAGGCCCAACTTCTCAGCGCCGCCGATCGTCCCGCCATAGGTCTCCACCAGCGGATTGGACGTCGTGGCGGTGGTTGAAGTCAGGCCCAGCGAAGTCAGCGTCTGGGTGCTGATGTTGAAGCGTCCCTCCGCGTCGAGGGAGAGGTCGCGCGTGACGTCGAGCCGTCCGTCGAGCGTGCCGGAGCCATAAGGCGCGTTGTCGGCGGCCGAGGCGAAATAGTCGGTGTAGCCGCCCTTGAAGGAGCCGTGGAGGTCGCTGCGCGACCAATCCGACTGCAGCGCGAAGCCACCCTCCGTCGTCTCGAAGGCCGAGCCTTTCTGCCCTCCGGCCGTCAGGCCGGGATTGGAGGACCAGCCGACATCCTCCTCGACATAGGGCGAGAGCTTCAGATCGCCGACCTCGATCCCGACCGGATCGAACGGTTTGTCGTCGATGGCCGGCTTTCGTCGCGGCGGGGGCGCCGGAAGCGCCGCGATCGTCGGCGACGGCGTCTGGCCGTCGGCGGATTCGGGCGGCCCGCCGCGCAGACCGAGCCTTTGCGCGCCCGGATAGACGCCGAGCCTCAGCGGCGGCGCCGCTGTCTTGGGCAGCGGCGGCTTCTTGTTGGTCGGAGAGACGCTGCCGGGCGCGGACGGCGCAAGATCGGGAGCGGACGGCGCTAGGTCAGGCGCGGGCGGGGCAAAGTCAGGCGCGGGCGAGGCGAAATCGGACGGCGCGGCGTCCATCGCCAGGGCGGGCGAATCGTCGCCGCGCAATCCGACCGAATCAAGGAGCGTCTGCTGGCCGAAACTCGGCGCCGCACCTGCGGCCCAGGCGAACGCCAACGCGCCGAGGGCGACGCGCGGAACCCGGCCAAGCTCGCTGAGGCGCGACCGCAAAAATCACTCCTATTCGCACGCGCATTCGCCCGCGGCGCCTATGCCGATGGGTAAAAGTCTATGGTTAATTCTGCCTTAAAGGACTTGCCTAAGGCTGGTTCCGCCGTGCCCGCCGGCGCTTCCCGGGGGGTGCATCGCGCGCGGCGCAGTGTTAAGAGCCCGTCATGATCCAACCGAAATTCGACGCGGTCGCCTCGGCCGTGAGGACGATCTGCGCTGAACAACAGGGGCTGACGGCGCTGGAAGAGGCGCTGCGCCAAACCGGGGAAGGCGGTCTCGGCGCCGCCTTCGCGCGCGCCGTCGCGACGATCTCCTCGGCGCAGGGGCGCGTGATCGTCACCGGCGTCGGCAAATCCGGCCACATCGGGCGCAAAATCGCGGCGACGCTCGCCTCGACCGGACAGCCCGCCAGCTTCGTCCACGCCGCCGAGGCGAGCCACGGCGACCTCGGCATGATGCAGACGGGCGACGTAGCGCTTGCCGTCTCCTGGTCCGGCGAGACCGCCGAGCTGGCGGCGATCATCACCTACGCCAAGCGGTTCGCGATCCCGCTCGTCGCGATCACCGCCAACGCCGATAGCGCCCTCGGGCGCGAAGCGGATGTCGTCCTGTGCCTGCCGGGCGCGCCGGAGGCCTGCCCCAACGGGCTCGCGCCGACCACCTCGACGACGATGCAGCTCGTGATCGGCGACGCGCTGGCGATCGCTTTGCTCGAGGCGAAGGGTTTTACCGCCCGAGACTTCCGAATCTTCCATCCCGGCGGCAAGCTAGGGGCGAAGCTCGCCTATGTGCGCGACGTGATGCACGAGGGCGAGCGCGTGCCGCGCATCCGCATCGGCGCGCGCATGGCCGACGCGATCGTCGAAATGTCGTCCAAGGGATTTGGCTGCGTCGGCGTATTCGACGACAACGCCGTCCTCGTCGGCATTATCACCGACGGCGACCTGAGGCGTCATCTGCGCTCGAACCTGATCGTCGACACCCCGGTCGAAGAGGTGATGACCCGCTCGCCGCGCACCATCGCGCCCGACGCGCTGGTCGCCGAAGCGCTCGAGATCATCAGCCACAAAATATCGGCGCTGTTGGTGCTCGAGGCGGGCGAGGTCGTCGGCATCGTCCATTTCCACGATCTGCTTCGCGTCGGCGCCGCATAACGGCGCTTCACGTTCTTGCGTTGGGCGCCAGCCTATGGCAAAAGCGCCCCGTTCGCCGGCACCGCCGGACGCGACGCTGCAGTAGCTCAGTGGTAGAGCACTCCCTTGGTAAGGGAGAGGTCGAGAGTTCAATCCTCTCTTGCAGCACCATTTCCGGCCCTGGCGCCCTTCGAGCCGTCACAATGGCTCCTTGAGCCGCTCCCGGTCATCGAGAAGCGTCCCAAGGTTCAGCAGCAGAGCGCCAGACGTTTCGAAATCGGCGAGATTCCGGGTGACGACTGTCGTGCCGTGCGCGAGCGCCGTTGCTGCGATGAAGGCGTCTCGTTCGACGAAGGGGCGTGAAAGCTTATCACGCCTTGCCGCCCGCCGCCTCACGCAGAATAGCGAAGGCCCTCAGGATGCGCGCGCGAACGGCAGAGTCGTAGATATAGAGGTCAGCCTCCGCCTTGTCCGACTCGTGGCCGTTCCACGAGGAGCGGATGCAATTTCCGGCGTCGCATTTAAACATGACGCCAACGGCTTTTTCGCCGGTTTCCGTAGTGTCGGCGGGGTATTCGTACTCGATAATGTGAACATCCTCGATTGCGAACGTCGCCTGATGCGAATTGACCGCTGTTTGGGCGCCGCCTTGGAAGACCGCAGCCTCCTCGCTCATCGAAATCACGATCCCGGAAGGCTTCGGACCCCGGGAAAAGCGCACGCCTTTGGTCACCCACTGCGTCAGCTCGCTTGATCCGCCGGAGCGGTACTTCGGATTTGCGGCCGTGGCCAAGGGCAGGATTTTGCTCAAGAATTCCTCCGCCTGCGCAGGCGTCGAAGGTTCCGAAACGTCGGCCATGGCGATCTCCCTGACAAGCCCTTTGGGCGCCGATAGCTGCTGATCCAGCGCAAAGCCACCCGGCGCCGCAAGGAAATAAAAGACCGTAAGTGCGTGAACGAACCTCACGTTGCAGCGTTCCTAAACCAAGGCCCCATGCCGCCCACACCAGAAGGCGCCCATTTTTGTGGCACATTTGGAGTATAAGGTCTTTTGGTTTTCGCCTCTTGGCAAGGGGGCCCTTGTCGGAGGGGGAAAGCCGCCGAAAATGTTAAGTGTGGAGCCCAGCGAGAGGCGAGATTTTGGAGCTTGCGCCCATGAGGGAATCACTCCAGGCTCGTTGGCGCCGTTTATGCTGTGTCTCAATACGGCACAGTCGAAACGTCGTTTCAACCAATTGTCACCACACTCGGCTGCGACCAGGAGAAGATAGCAACGATCCCTCTGGGAGTCCGCAATGAACACCAAAGCGGTGCACGTGTATTCGCACTCGGTTAATGCAGAATCCCTTTCCGGCGCGCCCAGCAAAGGCGCAGAAGTGTTCGGCCTGTTTTCCTCCGCCTACAACCGAGAACGGCGCGAGGTGATGAGCCTGAGCGACTATCTCGAGGGATGTCGCAGCGACCCGAGTTTCTATGCGACCGCCGCGGAGCGGATGATCACGGCGATCGGCGAGCCGACGGTGATCGACACCAGCAAGGACCGGCGCCTCGGCCGCATCTTCCTCAATCGGACGATCAAAATCTACCCCACGATGGCCGGTTTCTTCGGCATGGAGGACACGATCCAGCGGGTCGTGAGCTACTTCCAGCACGCCGCCCAGGGCCTCGAAGAGCGCAAGCAGATTCTTTACCTCCTCGGCCCGGTCGGCGGCGGCAAGTCCTCGCTCGCCGAGCGGCTGAAGCACTTGATGGAGAGCCAGCCGATCTACGTGCTGGCCGCGGGCGATGAGACCAGCCCCGTGTTTGAATCGCCGCTCGGCCTGTTCCGGCCCGAGTCGATGGGCGCCTTCCTGCAGCGCCAGTACGACATCCCCGCCCGCCGGCTCACCGGCATTTGCTCGCCCTGGGCGGCCAAGCGGCTCGACGAATTCGACGGCGATTTGTCGAAGTTCTCCGTCGTCAAGATGTATCCCTCGAAGCTGCGCCAGGTCGGCGTCGCCAAGACGGAGCCCGGCGACGAGAACAACCAGGACATTTCCGCGTTGGTCGGCAAGGTCGACATCCGCAAGCTCGAGCACTACTCCCAGCACGACCCGGACGCCTACAGCTACTCTGGCGGCCTCAATCGCACGACCCAGGGGCTGCTCGAATTCGTCGAGATGTTCAAGGCGCCGATCAAGGTGCTCCACCCGCTGCTGACCGCGACCCAGGAAGGCAACTACGCCGGCACCGAAAATCTCGGGGCGCTGCCGTTCCAAGGCGTGATCCTCGCCCATTCCAACGAGTCGGAATGGGAGACGTTCAAGAACAACAAGAACAACGAGGCATTCCTCGACCGCATCTGCGTCGTCAAGGTGCCCTACTGCCTGCGTGTCAGCGAGGAAGCTCAGATCTACGCCAAGCTGCTGGAGGGCAGCGAACTCTCCGCCGCGCCCTGCGCTCCCGAGGTGCTCGAGATCCTGGCGCGCTTCTGCGTGCTCTCGCGCATCAAGGAGCACCAGAATTCGCCGCTCTATTCCAAGATGCGCGTCTACAACGGCGACAACCTCAAGGACACCGATCCGAAGGCCAAATCCATCCAGGAATACCGCGAGGCGGCCGGTGTGGCGGAAGGCATGTCGGGCATCTCGACCCGCTTCGCCTTCAAGGTGCTGTCCGAGACCTTCAACTACGACAACGAGGAGATCGCCGCCGACCCGGTCCATCTGATGTACGTGCTCGAACAGGCGATCAAGCGCGAGCAACATCCCAAGGAGATCGAGGAGCGTTACCTCGACTTCATCAAGTCGATCCTGGCGCCGCGCTACGCCGAATTCATCGGCCGCGAGATTCAGAAGGCCTATATCGAATCCTACAGCGAATACGGACAGAATCTGTTCGACCGCTACATCGCCTACGCGGACGCGTGGATCGAGGAGCAGGATTACAAGGACGCCGACACCGGCCAGGTGTTCGACCGGCAAATTCTCGACGCCGAACTCTCCAAGACGGAAAAGCCGGCCGGGATCGCCAATCCGAAGGACTTCCGCAACGAGGTCGTCAAATTCGCGTTGCGCGCCCGGGCGAACAACCAGGGCAAGAATCCGTCCTGGACCAGCTACGAGAAGATCCGCGAGGTGATCGAGAAGCGCATGTTCAGTCAGGTCGAGGAGCTGCTGCCGATCATCAGCTTCGGCGCCAAGCAGGACTCCAAGACCGAGCAGCAACACGCCGATTTTCTGGCCCGTATGACAGCGCGCGGTTACACGGAACGACAGGTTCGCCGGCTGGTTGAGTGGTATATGCGCGTCAACAAGGCCGGGTGACGGAAAGAGACAAGCGAATGCCTCAGCTCATCGATCGCCGTCTCAATCCGCGCGACAAGAGCCTCGGCAACCGACAACGCTTCCTTCGGCGCGCCCGCGCGCAGATCAAGCAGGCCGTCGACCGGGCCGTCCGTGATCGCTCGATCGCGGACGCCGCCAAGGGCGGGTCGGTTTCCATTCCCACCGAAGGCATCGGCGAACCACGCTTCGTGTTCTCCGACAAAGGCGGGAACCGAGAGCGCGTATTCCCCGGCAACAAGAAATTCGTCGCGGGCGACCAAATCCAAAAGCCGTCCGGCGGCGGCGCCGGCGGATCGGGCCGGGACGCCTCCAACTCGGGAAGCGGCGAGGACGCCTTCACCTTCGCCCTCACCGAGAACGAGTTTCTCGACATCCTGTTCGACGACCTCGAACTGCCCGATCTCGTCAAATCGTCGCTGACCGACCTTACGGTCGCTGAATACCGGCGCGCCGGCTTTTCGACCGACGGCACGACGCCCAATCTGAACGTGCTGCGCACGATGCGCACGAGCATGAGTCGCCGCCTCGCTCTGCGGCGCCCGAGCAAGGACGAGATCCAGCGCCTCGAGGAAGAACTCGCAGCGTTGCAGGAAGGCAAAGACTCGCCGGATCCGGTCGACGGCGAGCGCCGCGACGAGATCACCGCCGACATCGAGCGGCTAAAGCGACGACATCGGGCAATTCCGTACATCGACCCAATCGACGTGCGTTACAACCGGTTCTCCCCGGTTACGACGCCGCGCGCCAAGGCGGTGATGTTCTGCCTGATGGATGTGTCCGCTTCGATGGGCGAACGGGAAAAGGACCTCGCCAAGCGGTTCTTCATCCTGCTCCACCTGTTCCTCAAGCGGAAGTACGACCGCGTCGAGGTGGTGTTCATTCGCCACACGCATGAGGCGGGCGAAGTCGACGAGCAGGAGTTTTTCTACGGACGCGAGTCGGGCGGCACGGTCGTCAGCACGGCGCTGGAAAAAATGATCGAAATCCGCCAGCAGCGGTATCCGATCGCCGACTGGAACGTTTACTGCGCACAGGCGTCCGACGGCGACAATTCAGGCGGTGACACGGCTGGCTGTGTCGAACTCTTGAATGAGGCGATCCTCCCAATGACCCAATACTACGCCTACATAGAGATTGCGGAGTCTCTCGAAGATGGCGCAAGAGGATTCTCCATAGGAGGCAAGGAGTTGTGGCGGGGCTACTCGGAGCTTTCGGGCGCCAAGAACTTCGCCATGAAGCAAGTCGCCGGACGAGGGGACATCTATCCGGTGTTTCGCGAGCTTTTCGCTAAACAGAGCCATAAAGGCGTGACCTGATGGAATTTTCGGCACTCGATGCCCGCAAAATAGGCGCCGGCGCTGGCGATCATCTCTACGAAGGCGCCGAGTGGAATTTTCCGACGATGATGAGGGCCTACGAGGCGGTCCAGGACATCGCCCTCAACGACCTTGGCCTCGACGTCTTCCCCAACCAAATCGAAGTGATCTCAGCCGAGCAGATGCTCGACGCCTACTGCTCCGTCGGCATGCCGCTGATGTACGCCCACTGGTCGTTCGGCAAGCGCTTCGTGCGCGACGAGGCGCTGTACCGCAAAGGCTACCAGGCGCTGGCGTACGAAATCGTCATCAACTCCGATCCATGTATCAGCTATTACATGGAGGAGAATACGATGGCGATGCAGACGCTGGTGCTCGCGCACGCGGCGTTCGGCCACAACCACTTCTTCAAGAACAACTATCTCTTCCAGCAATGGACGGATCCGAGCAGCATTCTCGACTATCTCGATTTCGCCAAGCGCTACGTGCTGGAATGCGAGGAGCGACATGGCGTCTCGGCCGTCGAGACGACGCTCGACGCGGCGCACGCCTTGATGAACCAGGGCGTCTTCCGCTATCGCCGCGCCACCAAGCTCAAGCTCGGCGAGTATGAGAAACGTCGGCGCGACCGGCAGGAGGACGCGGCGCGCAGCTACAGGGACCTGTGGCGCACCGTGCCCACCTCCCCGAACGCTCGCGCACCGGATCTCACCGACGCCGAGGTGCGCGAACGCAAGCAGCGCCTGCGGTTGCCGGAGGAAAATCTGCTGTACTTCCTGGAAAAGAACAGCCCGATCCTGCAGGACTGGCAGCGCGAATTGCTACGGATCGTCCGCAACATCGCGCAATATTTCTACCCGCAGCGCCAGACCAAGCTGATGAACGAAGGCTGCGCGACGTTCGTCCACTACTACATCGTGAACAAGCTGTTCGAGAAAGGCCTGATCTCGGAAGGCTCGCTGCTGGAGATTCTGCACAGTCACTCGAACGTCGTCTTTCAGCCGGAGTTCGACGATCCCCGCTACAACGGCGTCAATCCTTACGCCCTCGGCTTCGCGATGATGCAGGACATTCAGCGCATTTGCGTCGCCCCGACAGCCGAAGATCACGAGTGGTTCCCCGACTTGGCGGGGCGGACCGACTGGCGAGGCGCCTTGAAGGACATCTGGTCGAACTTCCGCGACGAGTCCTTCGTGCGGCAGTTCCTCAGCCCGCACCTGATCCGGCAGTTCAAGCTGTTCGCGTTGTCCGACAAGGCCGAGGAGCCGAACTATCGGGTCGAGGCGATCCACGACGCCGAAGGGTATCGGCGGGTGCGGGAGATCCTCGCCGAGAGTTACGACATCGGCGGCAGCGAGCCGGACATCCAAGTCGCGGACGTCGACCTTCTCGGCAACCGCGAACTCATCCTGCAGCACAACGTGCGCGACGGGGTGCGGCTCGACGTCGGAACACGCGACGAAACGATCCGCCACATCCGCCGCCTGTGGGGCTACGACGTGCGCCTCGAGGAAGTGCACGCGGCCGCTTGAGGGCCGTCGCCATCCAGCGCGCGATGCCGGCCGCCCGGGGGCGCACGCCTTCGCCAGCGCCCGCCGCAAGGCGCCCCTTTCAGCCGCCCGGCGAGCGGAAGCGGAACACTCCGGCGCGCTTGATCTCGGCGTCTTCCAGCGCGCGCGTCACTGGGACGCTGTATTCGGTCACGCATTCCAGCCTGTCGAGGGCGAGATAATTGCGGCGCGGGTCGCCGATGAGGACGAGCGCGCCACGCGCGGCGAGCGTCTCGAGCCACGCCGTCACGGCCTCCGCCATGTCCTTTTGATAGGAGACGTCGCCGGCAAGGATGACGTCCCAGCCGCGGTCGACGCCGACGACGTCCTCCGCCAGCACACTGACCGCCGCGCCGTTCTCGGCCGCGTTCATCTCGATCGCGACTTGAGCAAATTCGTCGATATCGCTCGCCTCAACCTGCGCCGCCCCCGCCATCGACGCCGCGATGGCGACGAGGCCCGAGCCGGAGGCGAAGTCGAGCACGCTGCGGCCGGCGACGAAGTGGGGATTGTCCAGGACGTAGCGCGCCAGCGCCTGACCGCCCGCCCATGCGAAAGCCCAGAACGGCGGCGGCAGCCCCATCTCGCCGAGTTCGTCCTCGGTCTTGCGCCAGAGATCTACGGCTTCGTCGGCGAGGCGCAGGCGCATGGTGGGCGCCAAGGGCGGCGCCAGGAGCCGCGTGTTGTCGCGGATGAACGAAGCTCGCTCTTCCGCCGTGCGCTTCATGTCTTCCAATGTAATGCGGAGAGAAGCGTGAAAAGGCGGCGCGAGGTCGCCTCGTCGATGTCGACCTTGTCAGCGAAACGGGACGCGACGAGCTCGGCGCCCTCGTTGTGGAGCGCCGACCGCTCGCGGTCGATCGCCTCGATCTGGCGCGGGCTGGCCGAGCGGATCGCAGAATAATAGGTCTCGCAGACCAGAAAATAGTCCTTCAGCAGCGGCCGAAACGGCGTCATCGAGACGGAGAACTCCGAGACGATGGCGCCGCTCGCCGAGCGCACCTCGAAGTTCAGCCGCGATTCGGACTGCGCGACCCTCAAGCTGTAGGGCCCCTGGTCGCGGCCGGGGACGCCAAAACGGTTCTCTTCGACGAGATCGAAGATCGCGACATCGCGCTCATGATCGCGGTCGGCGACGCCGCGCGGAATGGAAGCCTCGTCGAGCTTCACCGCGACGATGCGATTCCGCGATGGCGCGGCCTCGCTCATGCCGCCCCGCCCCCCGCGAGGCGCAATGCAACCGAACGCGCGTGAGCCTGCAGGCCCTCAGCCTCGCCGAGCGTGACCGCGGCGGGCCCCAGCGCCGCAAGCGATTTGGCGTCGCACTTCAGAATCGAGGTGCGCTTGAGAAAATCGGGCACGCCGAGTCCGGAGGAAAAGCGCGCCGAGCGCGAGGTCGGCAGGACGTGATTCGAACCGCCGACATAGTCGCCGATCGCCTCCGGCGTGTAGGGGCCGAGAAAGATCGCGCCCGCATTGTTGATCTTGAGGCTCAGCGCGTCGGCGTCGCGCGCGATGATCTCGAGGTGCTCCGGGGCGAGCCGATCGACGAGCGGCGCCGCCGCGGCGAGGCTGGGCGCGAGGATGATCGCGCCGTAGTCGCGCCAGCTCGCGCCGGCGATCGCCGCGCGCGGCAATTCGGCGAGCTGGGCCTCCAGGGCCTCGCTCACCGCGCGCGCCACGGCCACATCGTCGGTGATGAGGATCGATTGCGCCGCCTCGTCGTGCTCGGCCTGGGCGAGCAGATCGGCGGCGACAAAACGCGGATCGGCGCTTTGATCGGCGAGCACCACGACCTCCGACGGCCCGGCGATCATGTCGATGCCGACGACGCCGAAGACGCGCCGCTTCGCCGCCGCGACATAAGCGTTGCCGGGGCCGACGATCTTCGCCACTGGCTCGATGCTCTCGGTCCCAAAGGCGAGCGCCGCGATCGCCTGCGCGCCGCCCAGGCGATAGATTTCGGAAACGCCGGCGATCTTCGCCGCGGCGAGCACCAGCGGGTTCAGCTTGCCATCCGGCGTCGGCACGACCATCGCGATGCGACGGCAGCCCGCGACCTTCGCAGGGGCCGCGTTCATGATCACCGACGAGGGATAGCTCGCGGCGCCTCCAGGCACGTAAAGTCCGACGGAATCGATCGCACGCCAGCGCCAGCCGAGTTCGACGCCGAGCCCGTCGACGAAGGCGACGTCGGCAGGGGTCTGGCGCTGATGGTAGGCGAGCACCCGTTCGTGCGCGAACTCCAGCGCCCGCAGCGCCTCGCGATCGCAGGCGGCGACCGCGGCCTCGATTTCCTCGGCGCCGACGCGAAAGCCAGAACGCGTCAGATCGACCCGATCGAATCGCAATGTATATTCGGCGACGGCGGCGTCGCCGCGCGCCCGGACCTCGGCGATGATCGCAGCGACCGCCGCATCGACGTCGACGGAGGATTCGCGCTTGGCCTCGAGCAACGCGCGGAAGCGCGGCTCGAAATCCGCCGCGCCCATGTCGAGGGTGATCGCCATCCGTGGACTCCGTGAATTCGTCAGAAGGATTCCGCGCTCGTCAAGGCGTGCCCGGGGCACTCGTGCGCGGGACGGCGCGGTCCGATGTCGCGCAGCTCAGCCTCGAGGCACTCGACTTCGAGGCGTACGATGGCGCCGTCCGCGAAAGCGAGCAGCACCATGCCGGAAGGCGGATCGGTCGTGTCGAAGGTCACCGCCAGCAGGTTCAGCGTCGCGCGGTCGTCGCGGTCGGCCAGGCCGAGATGCGACACTTTGAGAACGCGGTCGAAGCGCAGCACCGAGCCGACGCGCTCCGAGCGGCCCTCTTTGGCCGCCGCCCAATCGAACCGCATTGAGCTCAGCAGAAAGCGCTTCTGCTTGGGCAGATAGGCCATGTCGGGCCGCCGCAGACACGAATCCTGAATGTGCGCGGAGATGACGCCCAGACCTTCACGGTCGAGCGCGACGAGCTTGAGCAGGTTCGAGGAGGAGGCGGTCATGCCTATCCCGGCACTCGTTCGATGTCGGCGCCGCAAGCGGCGAGCTTGTGCTCGAGCCGCTCGAAGCCGCGGTCGAGGTGGTAGACGCGATTGACCGTCGTCTCGCCTTCCGCCGCCAGCGCCGCGATGACGAGCGACACCGAGGCGCGCAGATCGGTGGCCATCACCGGGGCGCCGATGAGGCGCTCGACCCCCTCCACCACCGCGGTGTCGCCGTCCAGCCGAATGCGCGCGCCCAGACGCGCGAGCTCTTGGACGTGCATGAAGCGATTCTCGAAGATCGTCTCGGTGATCCGCGAGGCGCCGCGCGCACGCGTCATCAGCGCCATGAACTGCGCTTGCAGATCGGTCGGGAAGCCCGGGAAAGGCGCCGTCGAGATATCGACCGCGCCGATGCCGGCCCCGTTGCGCATCACCCTGACGCCGCGATTGTCGCTGGAGACGCTCGCGCCCGCTTGGCTCAGCGCGTCGAGCGCCTCCTGGAAAAGATCGGGCTGGATGCCGTCGAGCAGAATGTCGCCGCCCGTCATCGCCACCGCGGTCGCGTAGGTGCCCGCCTCGATGCGGTCGGGCAGCACGCGGTGATGCGCGCCGTTGAGGCGGGCGACGCCGGTGATTTCGATCGTCGGCGTGCCGGCGCCGTGGATGCGCGCGCCCATCTTGTTGAGGCAGTCGGCGACATCCTTCACCTCCGGCTCACAAGCAGCGTTGCGCACCAGGGTCGAGCCCTGCGCCGTCGCCGCCGCCATCAGCGCCGTGTGAGTGCCGCCGACGGTGACCTTGGGAAAGACGATCTCGCCGCCGGTCAAGCCCTTGGGCGCCTTGGCGACCACGTAGCCGGCGTCGATAGCGATGTCGGCGCCGAGCTTTTCGAGCACCATCAGCAGGAAGTCGACCGGCCGCGTGCCGATCGCGCAGCCGCCCGGCAGCGAGACGCGCGCTTCGCCCGTGCGCGCCAGCAGCGGCGCGATCACCCAGAAGCTCGCCCGCATGCGCGAAACAAGATCATAAGGAGCGGTGGTGTCGACGATCGTCTTGGCGCGCAGGTGCGCAGTCTGGCCTGCGGTCGCCTCTTCGCCGAGACGCTTGCCGTCGACCGAGAAGTCGACGCCGTGATTGCCGAGGATGCGCGCGAGCTGGCTGACGTCCGCCAGGCGCGGCAGGTTTTCCAGCGTCAGCGTCTGGTCGGTAAGGAGCGACGCGATCATCAGCGGCAGCGCCGCATTCTTGGCGCCGGAGATCGGAATCACGCCCTGCAGCTTCGCGCCGCCCCGGATTTGTATGCGATCCATGCCTCGATCCTTCCGATGAACCCGATTCGCCCGTCTCTAAACACTGCGGCGATGATAGGATCGCCGCACGATCTAGATTCCTCAAGTGCCGCGCGCCTTCGGCGAAAAACCGGCGTCCACTTTTTCGCCGCGCGCTCTAGACGCCAGAGCCCTTGTTCGCGCGTTCCGGCGGCTCGTCGCTCGCCGCCTCTTGCTTCACGGCGCGGCCGCGCTGCTGCGCCTTGCGGCGCTTCAGATTTTCCCGCAGCGCCGCAGCCAGGCGCTCGCGCCGCCGCTTCTCCTCGACTTCCCGCGCTCCGTCCCGGCTCATGGCCGCCTCGCCGACAACAAACGCGCTTGATAGGCCGGCGCCGAAAGCCGGGCAAGCCATATTCCCCGCAATCCCCGCCGCCCCTGCCCGCTGGGACGCTATCCAGCCTTCTCGATCAGGCTTTCGGCGGCCAGGCGCGCCGCGACGGTGATTTCGGCGCCGGCGAGCATACGCGCAATTTCTTCACGGCGCGCCAACGGGTCGAGCGGCAGCACCTTCGTCGCCACGCGCTCGCCCTTGCCGACCTCGCTCTTCATGATCTTGAGGTGTCGGTGCGAGCGCGCCGCCACCTGCGGGGCGTGCGTGACTGCGAGCACCTGCGCTTTGGCCGCGAGGCGCGCCAGCCGCTGCCCGATCGCGTCGGCGACCGCGCCGCCGACGCCGGTGTCGATCTCGTCGAAGACGAGCGTGGGCGACGTGCCGCGTTCGGCGAGCGACACCTTGAGCGCGAGCAGAAAGCGCGCGAGCTCGCCGCCCGAAGCGACTTTCATCAGCAGACCGGGGCGCGAACCCGGATTGGTCTGGACGCAAAATTCGGCGCGGTCGTAACCGTCCGGGGAGACGAGCTTCTCGTCGCGGGCGATCTCGACCGTGAACCGCGCGCGCTCCAGCTTCAGCGCGGGAAGCTCGGCGTTAACCGCTTGCTCGAGCTCGCGCGCGGCGCGCTGTCGCGCCTTCGACAGCCCCGTCGCCGCAGCCGCGTAAGCCGCCGCGGCGGCGCGCGCTTCGGCTTCGAGCGCGGCGATGCGCTCCTCGCCGGCGCTGAGGTCGGCGAGTTCGTTCGCGTATTTCTGCGCCAACGCCGCCAAGCCATCGACCGGCGTCGAATATTTGCGCGACATGCCGCGCAGCGCAAACAGCCGCTCCTCGCAGCGCTCGAGTTCGCGGGGATCGAAGTCGCAGGCGGTGAGCGCGTTCTCGACGGCTTGCGTTGCGAACTCGAGCGCCTGCATCGCCTCGTCCAGGGCGAGCACGCTCGGCTCGATCAAGGTCGGCGCCTGTGGCATGCGACGCTGCAGGCGCCGCGCGATCGCCGAGAGCACGGGCAGGATCGCCGCATCGCCGGAGAGATTGTCGTGCGCCTCGCGGATGTCGGCGGCGACCTTCTCGCCCTGCATCATGCGCGCGCGCGCCTCGGCGAGCGCCTCTTCCTCGCCGGGGTTCGGATCGAGGCGCGTAAGCTCCTCGTGCGCGTGGCGCGCGAAGTCCGCCGCCCCCCGCGCCGCCGAGACGCGCGCCCGCTCGGCGGCGAGTTTGGTCTCGGCTTCGCGCAACGCGGCGTAGGTCGAGCGTGTCGCCTTCACAGAGGCTTCCTGGCCGCCGTAAGCGTCGACCAGTGCGCGATGCGTCGAAGCGTCGAGTAGCGCGCGCTCGTCATGCTGGCCGTGAATCTCGACCAGATCGGCCGCTACGGCGCGCAGCGTCTGCGCGCTGACGCTCTGGTCGTTGATGAAAGCGCGGGTGCGCCCATCGGCCATTTGGACGCGGCGGAAAATGAGTTCGCCGTCCGCAGCGATCTCCTGCTCGGCGAGCCGCACGAAGGCGCGGTGGGTCGGCGGCAGATCGAAGGTCGCGGCGACCTGCCCCTGCGTCTGGCCTTGACGCACCAGACCGCCATCGCCGCGCGCTCCGAGCGCCAGCGACAGCGAATCGAGCAGAATGGATTTTCCTGCGCCGGTCTCGCCGGTGAGGATCGTCAGGCCGTGCGAAAACTCGAGGTCCAACTGATCGATCAGCACGATGTCGCGGATCGAAAGCCGGGCGAGCATGATTGCGGCCCCGGCCCGTCAGGAAGGAACGACGGAGTGGTAGAGCTTGGAAATCCAGGATTGCTGGTTTTCCCGCGGCTGCAAGCCGTTCCCCTTCAGAAGATTGTAGGCGTCCTTGTACCACTGCCCGTCGGGGAAGTTGTGGCCGAGCACCGCCGCCGCCGTCTGCGCCTCGTCGGAGACGCCGAGGCCGAGATAGGCTTCCGTCAAGCGATAGAGCGCCTCTTCGGAATGGCGCGTCGTCTGATAGGACGTCAGCACGGCGCGGAAGCGGTTGATCGCGGCGGTGTAGTTGCGCCGGTTGAGATAGAAGCGCCCGATCGACATCTCCTTGCCGGCGAGTTGATCCATCGTCACGTCGATCTTGAACTTGGCGTCGCTTACATATTCGGAGTTCGGGTAGTCGTGCACGACCTTCTGGAAGGCGGCGAGCGCCTTGGCCGCGCGATCCTGGTCGCGCGACACGTCGGGGATCTGATTGTAGTAGGAGCTCGCCTCCATGTAGAGCGCATAGGCAGCTTCCTGGGACTTGGGATAGAGCTTGATGTAGCGCTCGGCCGACAACTCGGCGCTGTCGTAGTCGCCGCCCTGGAACTGGGCGTAGGTCGTCATCAGCAGACCTTTGCGCGCCCAGTCCGAATCGGGGAACTGAGTGCCGAGGTCGGTGAACTTCTTTGCCGCTTCGGACGGCGACCCGTTGGCGAGTTGAGCGAGGCCCTGGTCGTAGACTTTGCTCGCCGGAACGTCCGGCTCGATGACCATCTTGTACTTCTCGCCGCCGAACGGATTGAATTCATCGAAGATTGAGCACGACGCGATCGGAAGGGCCGCGCAGAGAATCAGCGCGCTCCGCAGGACCAACCGCGACGCACGAAAACGAGGAACGAACGCGCGGGAAGTCAAAGCGGCAAGGGTCATTCGGTGAACTCAAAAGGTTGCGCTGGCCGAAGCCGACCATCCAATCCGCGCTCTTTACCTTAGTCTGCGCCTACGCGCCACCCGCACGGCTCTCGCTCGCGGCGACAAAGACACACTGTTGCACGGAAAAGCAGAAGTTTCGCGCGCGCCCTGCTGGAGGCCGGGCCTCAGTCCGCATTGGCGGCGAAAACGGTGGCCATGCGCCCGACGGCGCCGGCCCCGGCGGAATAGACCTTGCGCGGCGCGCCTTCGACGATTTCGTAGGCGTGGCGATCAGCGAACATTGCCGACAGCATCATGGCGTTGATGGTGTGGCCGGGGCGATAGGTCCGGTAGCAACCGATGATCGGCGAGCCGGCGAGCGAAAGATCGCCGATGGCGTCCAAAGTCTTGTGGCGCACGAACTCGTCGTTGAAGCGGAGACCCTCGGGATTGAGAATCGCTTCGCCGTCGAGCGCGACCGAATTCTCGAGCGAGGAGCCGAGGGCGAAGCCGGCCTGCCACAACTTCTTGACGTCGGAAACGAAACCGAACGTGCGCGCGCGGGCGATTTCTTTACGGAAGACGTTCGGGCAGAGGTCGAATACGCGGTGCTGACGCCCGATCGTGCCGCAGGTCTCGAAATCAATCTCGACGTCGAGACGGAAGCCGCGGCTGGCGGGACGCAGTTCGGAATAAGAGCGGCCCGATTCGACTCTGATTGGACGAAGCACACGAATGAAGCGGCGAGGCCGGGATTGCTGGGCGAGGCCGATGGCGTCGATCGCCTCGACGAACTGGGCGGCCGAGCCGTCCATGATCGGCATTTCCGGCCCGTCGATCTCGACCAGCGCGTTGTCGACATGCAGGCCGGCCAGCGCCGCCATCACATGCTCGACCGTCGAGACCGCGGCGCCGGTGGAATCGCCGAGAACCGTGCACAGCGACGTCTGCGTCACATTCGTCCATTTGGCTTCGATCAGGCGCTCACGCCCGTTAGGCAGCCCGGTGCGCAGGATGACAATGCCGGTGTCGACGTCGGCGGGATGCAGGACCAACCGGGCGGGCGTAGCCGAATGAACGCCAAGACCGCTAATCTCCACGCGGTCGCGCAGCGTCGTCTGGTAACCCAACTTCATCAATCGACCGTCCCCGCTCAACTTACCCGCTGGAGAAGAATTCGCCGCAATTCCGCGGTCTTATGCTCCCAGCAGCTTGTCGCGACCATAGGCGCCTCCCCGCCCGCGGCAAAATCACCTTTCGTGAACATTCGTTACACGAATTAGCAACCATGCATTTGAATGGCGTAACAAAGGGTTAGCGACATTCTCAGATGTGACTTCCGGAACATGAAAAGGCCGCCGCGCAAGGCGCGACGGCCGTCGCCGGCGAAAAATCACCGAATCAGGAGTTGGATTGGCGGCGCAGGAAGGCGGGGATCTCCAACTGATCATCTTCGATATGGTTCCCACGCGGCCCGGCGCGGCCATGCGGGTCGAGCGTCCCTTGGGCGGGACGAGCCGGCGCAGGACGCGGCTGCGGCCGGCCGTATTCGGCATGAACGGACGGCGGCGCCGCCCTCTGCGCCTGCTGGGGCGGCGGGGCGATCGCGCGCGGCGCCGGCGCTGGCGGCGCGGCGTCCTCGCTGCGGCTGATGCCAAATGCGGCGAGCTTCTCGAGCAACGAGCGGCGGCGCGTCTCGGCCGGATGAACCGCAGCGACCGCCTCGCCGCGCTGCACGCGCAACTGGTTCTGCGCGATCGGCGGCAATTCCTCGATCTGCGGCATGCGGGGCCGGAACGTCGGCTGCTCGGGCGCCGGCGGGATGAAGTCCTCCTCGATCGCCTCTTCTTCGTGACGCATCATTTGAGGCTCGGGATAGACCATCGTCCGTGGCGCCGCGGGGCGCACTTCGACCTCGTCCGGGACCTGATGCGCCGCAGAGGGCGCGGACGCGAGCGGAGCCGGCTCGGGGATGGGTTCAGGTGCGATCGGCGTCGGGAAAGGGCGCGAGGCGACCGGCCGCGAGCGAACCGGCGCTTCGACGCGAACGGGCGCCGCCGGCGGCTCGATCCGATCGATCGAAGCCTGATCGATGCCGGTCGCGACGACCGACACGCGAACGACGCCGTCGAGCGCCGAGTCGAACGTCGCGCCGAGGATGATGTTGGCCTCCTCGTCGACCTCCTGACGGATGCGGCTCGCCGCTTCGTCGACTTCATAGAGGGTGAGGTCGTTGCCGCCGGTGATCGAAATCAGCAGGCCGCGCGCGCCCTTCATCGAGGTCTCGTCGAGCAGCGGATTGGCGATCGCGGCCTCGGCCGCCGTCACGGCGCGGCGCTCGCCGGTGGCCTCGCCGGTTCCCATCATCGCCTTGCCCATCTCGCTCATGATCGAGCGGACGTCCGCGAAGTCGAGATTGATCAGGCCTTCCTTGACCATCAGGTCGGTGATGCAGGCGACGCCGGAATAGAGCACCTGGTCGGCCATCGCAAAGGCGTCGGCGAAGGTCGTGCGCTCGTTGGCGACCCGGAACAGGTTCTGATTCGGGATGACGATCAGCGTGTCGACCGACTTCTGCAATTCGTTGATGCCGCCATCGGCGAGCTTCATGCGCCGGCCGCCCTCGAACTGGAAGGGCTTGGTGACGACGCCGACGGTCAGAATGCCCATCTCGCGCGCGACGCGGGCAATCACCGGCGCGGCCCCGGTTCCCGTGCCGCCGCCCATGCCGGCGGTGACGAAGGCCATATGCGCGCCGGCGAGATGATCGCGGATTTCTTCGATCGCCTCTTCGGCGGCGGCGCGTCCGACCTCGGGCTTCGAGCCGGCGCCGAGGCCCTCGGTCACCTGCAGACCCATCTGGATGATCCGCTCGGCGCGCGAAGAGGTGAGCGCCTGCGCGTCGGTGTTGGCGACCACGAAATCGACGCCGGAGAGACCGGAAACGATCATGTTGTTGACTGCGTTGCCACCCGCGCCGCCGACGCCGACGACGATGATACGGGGCTTCAGTTCCCGGAGCTCCGGAGCCTTCAGATTGATCGACATAGCTGGCCTCACCTCTAGGACGCCCGCCGGCGCCGGTTCATGTGCGTGGATTCTCTTCAACCCGGAGCGCGGCGCGCGTCGCCTCGCTTCAAAAACTCTCTTTCAGCCATCGTCCGACGCGAGCGACGTAACCGTCGTCGGCAAGGCCGGCGGGAGGACGCGAGCGGCGCGGCTCGAAATGCTCGACGCCCGCCACTTGCGGATAGACCATCAGGCCGACGGCGGCGGCGAAGGCCGGACTCTTGGCCGATTCCGGCAGGCCTTCGACCCCGAGCGGCCGCCCTATGCGCGCCTGGCTCGAAATGATCGTGCGTGCGAGTTCCGGCAGCCCCGTCAGTTGGCAGCCGCCGCCGGTCAGCACCAGCCGGCGCCCCGCATGGGCGGCGTGGCCAGCCGCCTTCAGCCGATCGCGCACAAGCTCGAGGATCTCTTCGACGCGCGGCCGGATGATGCGCACCAGCTCCGACTTCGGCAGATGGCTCGCATGGTCCATGTCGTCGCCGACGCGATGAACGGCGATCGAATCCCTGTCGTCGGACGGCGACGAGATGCAGGCGCCGTAGAGCGTCTTCAGGCGCTCCGCGTCGGCGAGGCTGACCGAGAGGCCGCGCGCGACGTCCATGGTGATGTGGTTGCCCCCGACCGCGATCGAATCGACATGCACGAGGCGGCCGCCGACATAGACGCCGACGGTCGTCGAGCCGCCGCCGAAATCGATCAGCGCGGCGCCCATTTCGACCTCGTCGTCGACCAGGGTCGACAATCCCGCCGCATAGGGCGTCGCGACCATCGCGGCCACGCGCAGGTGGCAGCGCTCGATCGCCAGCATCAGGTTGCGCGCGGCGGCGGCGTCGCACGAGGCGACGTGCATCTCGGCGCCGAGTTCGTCGCCGATCATTCCCTTGGGGTCGCGCACGCCGCGCGTCGCGTCGAGCCAGAAGCCGGTGGGCACGGCGTGCAACACGGCCCGCCCGGTGTAGGAGCCGGCCGCGGTCGCCGCTTCGAGCACACGGTGGATATCGTGCTCGCCGACGGCCTTGCCGCGCAGGTGAACCTTGGCTTCGTAGAGATGTGAACTGAGGCGGCCGCCCGACATGTTGACGACCACGCTGTCCACCTCGACGCCCGCCATGCGCTCGGCGGCGTCGATCGCCAGGCGCACCGCATTTTCGGCGGCGTCGAGATCGACGATCGCGCCGGCCTTCACGCCGCGCGAGCGTTGATGGCCGATGCCCAGCACCTTGCAGCGATGGGTGCGGTCGCGCAGCGCGTCGGACCGCTCCATCGGCGTCAGGCGAGCGATCAGGCACACGACCTTGGAGGCGCCGACGTCGAGGACGGAGAGCACCGCGCTCTTGCGCGAGGGGATTTGCCGCAGGCGCGGCGTCAGCGGCTTGACGGTCATTGCGGGGCCGCCTTCTTCGGGCGCGTTTCGGCACGGGCGGCGGCAGCCTCCTCGGACAGTCGCGCGAAAACCTTGCCGGGAACGCGAAAGTCGAGGTTCAGCACATCGCGGTCGAGAATGCGCGACTGACGCTGCAGCGAGACCAGTTCCGCCATCGCCGACAGCGGATCGTTCTCGGGCAGCTTGACCTCGAGACCGGATTTCATTTTCAAATTCCAGCGCCGCTCGCTGATCAGCACGCCGGCGACGATCTTCGGGCGCAGCTCCTGCGAAGCGTCGAGCAGCGCCGAATATTCGCTCAGGCGCTCGTTGGCGCCATCGCCGACGACGAAGGGAAGCGAGGCGAAGCGCTGGTCGCGCATTTCGGCGATAACCGCGCCGTCGGCGGCGATCGTGCGGACGTCGCCGTCCTTCTGCCACAGCGCGACCGGGGTGCGCTCGACGATGTCGATGACGATGCGATCGGGATAGAGCTTGCGCACGCTCGCCTGCTTGATGAGCGGCAACGATTCGAGGTTCTTGCGCGCCTGCACGGCGTCGAAGAACGGGACGGATTCCTTGGGGGTGATGCCGGCGAGCGAAAGAATCTCGGATTCGGTGAGCTGCGCTTCGCCCGAAATGGTGACGACGTCTATGCCGAAGCCGAGCGCGCGCGCGGCGACGTCGCCGATCCCGCCTTCCGCCGCGACGAACGCCTGATATTCACCGCCGAGCTTGGCGCCGAACAGCAGCGAGCCGATGAGAAGCGCGGCGGCGAGGCAAAGGCCGACCCCACGCGGCGCCGGGCGGTCCAGCCACATGCGCCAGCGCGTCAGGCCGCGCACCGCGCGCTCGCCCCGCAACAGCACCCGCGGCGAAGACGCTGCGGGGCGTGCGAGGGCGAACGCCGGCTGCGGCGTAGGCCGGAACCCGAGCGTTTCGCTCAACGATCGCACGAAGCGTCCTCCACCATCCATTCCACCAAATCACCGAAGGAAAGGCCCGCGTACGCGGCCATTTCCGGCACCAACGAAGTCTCCGTCATCCCCGGCTGCGTGTTCACCTCCAAACAGACCAGTTCTCCGGATTCCCCCCTCGTTTCGTCCCACCGAAAGTCGGCCCGGCTGACGCCGCGGCATCCCAACGCACGATGGGCGCGTAAGGCCAACTCTTGGACCTCATGGTAAATTTTTGGTTTAATTTTCGCAGGAAGGACGTGAACGGAGCCGCCCTTGGCGTATTTTGCGTCATAGCCATAGAAGGCCTCCGACACCGGCTGGATCTCGATGATGTCGAGCGCGCGGTCGCCGATCACGGCGCAGGTGAGTTCCTTGCCGGCCACGAAGCGTTCGGCGATCAGACGATCGCCATAGGGCCAGTCTTCGCGCCCGACCTCCTGCGGCGGATGGGCGCGGTCCTCCTTGACGATGACGACGCCGAACGACGAGCCCTCGGCGACCGGCTTGAGCACATAGGGCGGCTCCATCACGTGGCGACGCGCGGCCTCGCGGCGGTCTACGGTGAGACCGGGCGCGACGGGCACGCCCGCCGCCTGGAGCACCGTTTTGGCGAGGTCTTTCTGCATCGCCAGGGCCGAGGCGAGGACGCCGGAGTGGGTATAGGGAATGCGAAGGATTTCGAGCATGCCCTGAATGGCGCCGTCCTCCCCGGCAGGCCCATGCAGCGCGTTGAACGCAACCTCCGGCCGGAGCTTTGAGAGAACGTCGGCGATGTCGCGGCCGACGTCGATGCGCGAGACGCGATAGCCTTTCGACTCGAGCGCGTCGGCGCAGCCGCGGCCGGAGCTGAGCGACACGGGCCGCTCGGCCGACCAGCCGCCCATCAGCACGGCAACGTGTTTCATCAATCCTCCAAGCCGGCGCGGGCCGGTCGAATTAAGTTAGAATTAAGGCTAGGGCGTTAATGCGGCCTTAACCCGAGCGTCAGCCGGGGAAATTGAATGGCTCGCCGGAGTCGCTGGACAAACGCCACCCAAATGCCGCATTGATCGGGCCCACACGGGCGCCATGGACCACACCCCTCTTCAGACGACGCTGCCGGAAACGCAGCGGCTCCCCGGCATTCTCGCGCGCTATCGCGACCCAAAGCTCGCGTCGAGCCTAGCAGAGATCGCCGTCACCATCGCGCCCCTCGGCGCGCTATGGGCGGCCATGTGGGCGCTGATGCATATAAGCTATTGGCTGAGCCTCGCATTGGCCGTGCCCGCGGCGGGATTTCTCGTGCGGCTCTTCCTCATCCAGCACGATTGCGGCCACGGCTCCTTCTTCCGCAGCCGGGCGACCAACGACTGGGTGGGCCGCGTGGTCGGCGTCGTCACGCTGACTCCCTACGACTACTGGAAGCGCACCCATGCGAGCCATCACGCGACCGCCGGCAATCTGGACCGCCGCGGCCTGGGGGACATCGAGACGCTGACCGTCCGAGAATACCTCGGCCTCGGCTGGGGCAAACGCCTCGCTTATCGCCTCTATCGCCATCCCCTGATCATGTTCGGCATCGGCCCCACCTATGTTTTCCTTCTCCAGCATCGCGCTCCGCTCGGCCTCATGCGCGGCGCCGGCTGGAAGCCGTGGGTCTCTACGATGTCGACCAACGCAGCGATCGCCGTCGTCGTCGCTTTGCTGATGTGGCTGGTCGGGCCACGGGCGTTCCTGATGATCCACGGGCCAATTTTCATGATCGCGGCGACGATCGGGGTCTGGCTGTTCTACGTTCAGCATCAGTTCGAGGACACGCGCTGGGCGCGCGAACCCCATTGGACGCTGCCGGAGGCGGCGCTCCATGGCTCCTCGCATTACGATCTGCCGTTTCCCTTGCGCTGGTTCAGCGCCAATATCGGCATTCATCATGTGCATCACCTCTCAAGCCGCATTCCGTTCTATCGCCTGCGCGAGGTGCTGCGTGACCATCCCGAGCTCGGCGAGATCAGTCGACTGACCCTATGGCAGAGCTTGCGATGCGTGAACTACGCGCTGTGGGATGAAGATGCGCAGCGCCTGATCTCATTCGGCGCGCTGCGCAAACGCCTGCGAGCGGATCGCTGTTAAAGCATACGCCGAACGGGAAATCGTCCTCCCCTGACAGGACGTCGAAGGATTGGCGCGCTGCGGCGCCGAAAATTGGAATCGCATCCGCAAGGAGGTTTGCGTGAACCTATCCTCGATCACCGAAACATCGGGCGCCGGCGGCCAGTCTGCGGACGGCCTGGAGCTCGCCGCCCGGGTCGTGCCGGCCCCTTCCGACGTCAGCCCGCAAATGCGCGCGATCATCGCCGCGCCGCCCCGCCCGACGTGGAAACTCCGGCCCACGACGAACGCCGAATGGAAGACGATCGTCGACGCCGGGGCGGCCTTGGCGATCGCCAAGCTCCCTGCGACCTGCGAGCGCCTCGGCGTCTCGTGTGAAAAGACGACGATCGACGGCGTGCGGGCCTTCGTCGTCACGCCGAAGGAGATCGCGCCGGAGAACCGCGACCGGCTGCTGGTTCATCTGCATGGGGGCTGCTACGTCATGAGCCCAGGCGAGGCTGGGGTCACCGAGGCCGTCCTGATGGCGGGGTTCGGGCGTTTCAAGGTGATTTCCGTCGACTATCGGATGCCGCCGGAAGCCTTTTTCCCCGCCGCGATCGACGATGCGGCGACGGTCTGGAAGGCTGCCTCGAAAACTACCGGCCCAGCAAAAATGGCGGTGTTCGGCACCTCGGCGGGCGGCGCGCTGACGCTCGCTCTGGTGCTGCGCGCCAAGGCGGAGAACCTGCCGCTGCCCGCCGCCATCGCCGCAGGCACGCCGATGTCGGACACGACCAAGGTCGGCGACACGTTGTACACCAACGAGACGCTGGACAATGTGCTGGTGTCGCGCGACGGCCTTTGCCACGCAGCCACCTTGTTCTACGCCAACGGCCACGATCTCGCCGATCCGCTGCTGTCGCCGGTCTATGGAGACTTGAGCGGCTTTCCGCCGACCATCCTGACCAGCGGGACGCGCGACCTTCTGCTCAGCAACACGGTCAGAGTGCATCGTAAGCTGCGGCAGGCCGGCGTCGTTGCCGACCTTCACGTCTACGAGGGGCAAGCCCACGCCCACTACCTCTTCGACGACACCGCGCCGGAGACGGCGGAAGCCTTCGGCGAGATCGCCGCCTTTTTCGGCAAGCATCTTAAGCAGTAGCGAACGGGCTGACGTTTTGCACCGCCCGTCCCGCCTCGTGGTTGGCGAGGAGTCATGGCGCGAGACGCAGGCCGCCGATTCCGTTAATCTCGCGGAAGGTTTCCCCGAACGCGAGAGGAAGCGATGCGGCCCAGAGGCATTCATCACGTCACGGCGATCGCCGGCGCCGCGCGGCGAAACCTTGACTTCTACGTTCGCACCCTTGGCCTGCGGCTCGTCAAGAAGACGGTCAACTTCGACGATCCGGGAACCTATCATCTCTATTACGGCGACGAGACGGGCGGCCCCGGCACGATTCTGACGTTCTTTCCCTGGGAGGGCGTTCCGGCCGGCCGCCTCGGCGTGGGCGAGACGGGCGAGACGGCGTTTCGCGTGCCCGAAGGGGCGATCGGCTATTGGACCCATCGCTTTCTGGAGAAGGGCGTCAAACACGACGCGCTCGTGAGACGCTTCGGCGAGAGCGTCCTCACTTTCGCCGATCCGGACGGAGCCAATCTCGCACTCGTCGCGCAACCCGGCGCTGAAGCGGAGCCGGGGTGGAGCGCCGGCCACATCCCGTCCGAATACGCGATCCGCGGATTTCACAGCGTCACCCTGCTGCTCGAGGACGGCGGACCGACAGGAGACATTCTGACCGACGTGCTCGGCTTCGAGGCCGGCCCCGCCGAAGGGTCGATCCGACGCTATCGCGCGCCGGGGACCAACGCGGGCGCAATCGTCGACATTCGCGCGGTCGGCGACTTCCCGCGCGGCTGGCAAGGGGCGGGGTCGGTCCACCACGTCGCATTCCGCGCCGCCGACGACGCCGACCAGGCGGAAATGGCGAACAAGCTCGCCGAGCGCCACCGGGTCCGTACGACGGAGCAGAAGGACAGGAATTACTTCCGCTCGGTGTATTTCCGCGAGCCGGGCCACGTCCTGTTCGAGATCGCCACCGACCCGCCAGGCTTTGCCGTCGACGAACCCGTCGCGACGCTCGGGGAGGCGCTGAAGCTGCCTCCCTTCCTCGAGGCCCACCGCAGCGCCATTGAGGCGGCGCTGCCCAAACTCGACTGAACCTGCCGCCATGACCGCCGCTCTCTCCTTCGTCCACGCGTTCGAACCGGCCTCCGACCCTCAGGCGCCGCCCATTCTGCTGCTGCACGGAACGGGCGGCGACGAAACGGACCTGCTTGCGCTCGGACGGGCGGTCGCCCCCGGCTCGGCGCTGCTGTCGCCGCGCGGCAAGACGCTGGAGAACGGCATGCCGCGATTCTTCCGCCGCCTGCGGGAGGGCGTATTCGACCAAGAGGACGTTCGGCGCCGCGCCAACGAGCTGGCCGACTTCGTCGCCGAGGCGCGTGGCGCCTATCAATTGAGCGCGCCGGTCGCCCTCGGCTTCTCCAACGGCGCCAACATCGCCGCCGCTCTTCTCCTGCTGCGGCCGGAAGCGCTCGAAGCCGCCGTACTGATTCGGGCCATGGTCCCGCTCGACGAGCCACCGCCGAAGGCAAATCTGGCGGGAAAGCGGGCGCTCATCCTGTCGGGCGCGCTGGACCCGATCGTGCCGGTGGACAATGCGGTTCGGCTCGCGACCATGCTCAGAGACGCCGGCGCCGAGGTTCGGCATGAAATCTTGCCGTCGAATCATGGTCTAAGCCAGCAGGACCTGCAGCTAACCACTTCCTTCCTTGGCGAATTGCGCCATCGAAGCCGCGCCTGACATGCGTAAAATGGGCAAACCGAAGCCTTAACTCAGGCTAATCGAGACAATCGCATGGCGAAATCTCGCAAGGACGGGTAGGTTGCGCGCGCCGCGGACAGCACCAGGGCCATACCGCGCAGGAGTGGGTATATTTTTAGCATGAGCAAGTTTTGAGCATGGGCGTGCTTGGCAAGCTCGCCTGGGCAGTCAGCGCCTGTGCGGTCCTGGGTCTTATCCTTTGGACCGGCGCCGGCCCGGTGTTCGACGCCGTAGCCGCGGCCGGATGGGCCGTTCTGGTCGTCGTCGCCTTGCGAGGCGCCGCCCTCTCAACAGCCGGCCTCGGCTGGTATTTCCTCTTTCCCCAGGGCTGGCGGCCGACGTTTTGGACCTGCGTGCTAATCCGGTTCTTGCGCGAGGGCGGCAGCGCCCTGCTGCCGATGACGCAGATCGGCGGCGAAGTCATCGGCGCACGCGCGCTGACTTTGCGCGGGGCGCCGGCGTCGCTGTCGGCGGCGAGCGTCATCGTCGACGTCCTCGTCCAGGCGGTGACCCAATTCCTGTTCGCGATTCTGGGCCTGGCGACCCTGGCCTCGATGCGCAGTGAGGATTCGATCCGCGGGACGGTCGCGATCGTCGTCGTCGCGGCCATTCCGGCCCTCGGCGGCTTCTATCTCGCGCAGCGCCCGGTCGGGCAACGATTCGTTACGGCGGCGCTCAGGCGCCTCGCGGGCGAGCGGGAATGGCTGTCCTTCGGGGCGATCGAAGCGCTATACAGCCGCCTCGCCGCCATCTATTCCAACCGCGGCGGCTTCGCCGTCGCTTTTGCGATCCACGCCTCCGTCTGGTTCATTGGCGCCTTCGAAGTCTGGGCCGTGCTCGGCTGCATGGGATTTCCGGCGAGCTATTCCGAGGCGCTGGTCGTGGAGAGTCTGATGCAGGCCATCCGGGGCGCGGCATTCGCGATCCCTGGCGCGTTGGGGGCGCAGGAGGGCGGCCTGATCGCCCTTTGCGCCATCTTCGGCGTACCGGCGGACGTGGCGATCGCCCTGTCGCTGATCAAACGCGTGCCCGATCTCGTGTTCGGCGTGCCCAGCCTGATCGGCTGGCAGGTTCTCGAGGGCCGCGCGCTGCAGTCGCTGCCCGCCCAACCGGAAGGCGGCAGGCCGTGATCTCCATCCTCTTCGTCATCATCGCGGCGGTCGGATGCCTCTATCTGTTGGTCGCCGCGCTCGCCGCGCTGCCGCCACGGCCTCCGGCCGCCGCCTCCGGCGCGCCGGCGGTGACGGTGCTGAAGCCCCTCAGCGGCGACGAGCCGCGACTCTTCGAGAATCTCGCCTCGCTCTGCCTCCAGGATTACGCGGGGCCGGTTCAGATCATTTGCGGCGTGCAGAACGCGAGAGACGCGGCGATCGACGTCGTTGAGCGCCTCAAGGCTGCGTTCCCCGGCGCCGACATCCAACTCGTCGTCGACCGCACGCAGCACGGCGCCAATCTGAAGGTCGCCAATCTGATCAATATGGCGCGGCACGTGCGCCACGATTGCATCGTGCTCGCCGACAGCGACATCGGGGTCGAGCGGCACTACCTCGAGACGCTCACGGCGGCGCTGGCGGAGCCAGGCGTCGGCGCGGTCACCTGCTTCTACAGCGGCGTCGGCGCGGCAGGCTTCTGGTCAACGCTATCGGCGCTCGCGGTGAACGCACATTTCCTGCCCAACGCGCTGGTCGGGCTACGGAGCGGTCTCGCGCGGCCCTGCTTCGGCTCGACGATCGCCCTGACGCGCCAAGTGCTCGCCGAGATCGGCGGCTTCGAGGCTTTCGCCGACCACCTCGCGGACGATTACGCCATGGGGGACGCGGTGCGCGCTGCGGGTCTCACGGTCGTCACGGCGCCGATGCTGGTTGCCCATAGCTGCGCCGAATCGTCCTTCCCGGAGCTTTGGGGCCACGAATTGCGCTGGGCGCGGACCATTCGCGCGGTCGATTCAGTCGGCTACGCCGGCTTGTTCGTCACCCATCCCTTCGTCTGGGCGCTGATCGCCGCCGTGACGGGCGCCCCGGCCGAGGGAGCGGCGCTGGCCGGTCTTGCCATCGCGTGCCGAATTGTGCTTTTGCGTACTGTCACGTGCGCTTACAGGCTTGGGGCGCAGATCTACTGGCTTGCGCCGGTGCGCGACCTCCTGTCTTTCGCCGTGTTCGTCTGGAGCTTCTTCGGCGCCGACTTGACTTGGCGAGGCCGAAGTTACCGCATGCAGGCCAATGGCCGGCTAACCGCAGATGAGAGATCGCAATGAAAACACTCTTCCTGCAGGCCCCTTCCTTCGACGGCTATGACGGCGGAGCGGGCGCACGCTATCAGATGAAGCGCGAAGTGCGCTCGTTCTGGTATCCGACGTGGCTGGCCCAGCCGGCTGCGCTGGTCGAAGGCTCGAAGCTGATCGACGCGCCGCCGCACCGCCTCAGCTTCGAGGACATCAAGCCGGATTTGATGAGCCATGAGCTCATCGTCATGCACACCTCCACCCCGTCGTTCCGATCGGACGCCAAGACGGCGGAGATGATCAAGGCGATCAACCCAACCTGCAAAATCGGCTTCATCGGCGCCAAGGTGGCGGTCGAACCGGAGAAAAGCCTCCAGGCGACGACGGCGATCGATTTCGTCGCCCGCAACGAATTCGATTTCACCATCAAGGAGATCGCGGACGGGCGGGACTGGGCGGACGTCAAAGGCATTTCCTACCGCAACGCCCAGGGCGTGATCGTCCACAACGAGGATCGCGAGGTCCTCGCCGACATGGACGCGCTGCCGTTCGTGACGCCGATCTACAAGCGCGACCTCGACATCAACCGCTATTTCGGCGGATACCTCAAGCACCCCTACCTGTCGTTCTACACCGGGCGCGGCTGCAAATCGCGCTGCACCTTCTGCCTGTGGCCGCAGACGGTCGGCGGCCACAATTACCGTGTGCGCTCCATCGAGCACGTCGTCGCCGAGGTCAAATACGCGCGCGAGGCGTTCCCTCAGGTCAAGGAGATCTTCTTCGACGACGACACGCTGACCGACAATCTGCCGCGCGTCGAAGCCCTCGCCAAGGAGCTCGGCAAGCTCGGCGTCACCTGGTCGTGCAACGCCAAGGCGAACGTGCCGCGCAAGACGCTCGAAATCCTCAAGGCGAACGGCCTCAGGCTGCTGCTGGTCGGCTACGAGTTCGGCAACCAGAAGATCCTGCACAACATCAAGAAGGGACTGCTGGTCGACGTCGCGCGGCGGTTCACCAAGGACTGCCACGAACTCGGCATCATCATCCACGGCACCTTCATCCTGGGCCTGCCCGGCGAAACGCGCGAGACCATTCAGGAAACGCTGAAGTTCGCCAAGGATATCAACCCGCATACGATCCAGGTGTCGCTGGCGGCGCCCTACCCCGGCACCTTCCTCTACAAGCAGGCCAAGGAGAACGGCTGGTTCGCCGAGGACGTCGACCTTCTCACCGAGGACGGGACGCAGATCGCGCCCTTGAACTACCCCGATCTCGGCCACACCGAAATCTTCAACGCTGTCGAGGATTTCTATAAGAAATTCTACTTCCGGCCCTCGAAGATCGCCTCCATCGTCGGCGAGATGGTGCGCAGCCCGGAAATGATGAAGCGCCGTCTGCGCGAGGGCGTCGAGTTCTTCCAGTTCCTGCGTCAGCGAGAAGACGTGATCGTGTGAAGCGGCTCGTCGTCAACGCCGACGACTTCGGTCTCGCCAGGGAAGTGAACGAGGCGGTCGAGCGCGCGCATCGGCAAGGCGTCCTCAGCGCGGCGAGCCTGATGGTGGCCGCGCCGGCCGCGGCCGACGCCGTCGAGCGGGCGCGCGGGATGCCGGCGTTGCGCGTCGGGCTGCATCTCGTCCTCGTCGAGGGCGACCCGGCGGCGCCGGCCGCGGAGATCCCGGCTTTGGTGAACGCATCGGGTCGTCTGCGCACCGACCTTGCCGCCTATGGCTTGGCGATCGCGGTGCGCCCGAGCGCGCGCCGTCAGATCCGGCGCGAGATCCGCGCGCAGTTCGAAGCGTTCCGGGCGACGCGGCTGCCGCTCGACCACGTCAACGCCCATCAGCACTATCATCTGCATCCCTGGATCACGGCCGAGATACTCGAGATCGGCAGGGGTTACGGCATGAGGGCGCTGCGCGTGCCCTTCGAGCCGCGCGCGCTGCTCGCCGCCGTCGAGCCGACGCCGCCGTCGCTGGTCGCTCGAATCGCCGCGCCGTGGACGGCCTTGATGCGGGCGCGCGTCCGCTCAGCCGGCCTTGCGGTCGCCGACCGCGTTTTCGGCCTCGCGTGGTCCGGCGCGATGACCGAGGCGCGCCTCGCCGGCCTGATCGCGCGGCTGCCCGAAGGGCGGACGGAAATCTACCTCCATCCGGCGACGACCGACGGGGGCTTCCGCGACGCGGCGCCCGGCTATCGCTATCGCGACGAGTTCGCCGCGCTGATGTCGGGGAAAGCTCGGGACGCTCTCAGAAATTCCGGCGCGACGCTCGGAGGTTACGCAGACTTCGTCGCAAGGAATTAGGAACTTGGAACCTTGAGGGGCGCATTCTTGTCTAATCTGCGGCGCCGTACTATACGCGGATTTCGGATTATTTCGCGCGGCGGCGTCGCTCTGTACCCTTACCCACGTTAGGATCAAGCGAAATGAAGATCATTCTTGCCCAGCCACGCGGCTTTTGCGCGGGGGTCGTTCGCGCGATCGAGATCGTGGAGCTGGCGCTGCAAAAACATGGGGCGCCGGTCTACGTGCGCCATGAAATCGTTCACAACCGCCACGTCGTCGAATCGCTCAAGAGCAAGGGGGCCCGCTTCGTCGACGAGCTGAGTGAGGTCCCCACCGGCGCGGTGACCATCTTCAGCGCGCACGGCGTCGCCCGCAAGGTCGAGGACGAGGCGAAAATGAGGGAGTTGCCGATCATCGACGCGACCTGCCCCCTGGTCACCAAAGTGCACAATCAGGGCCGGCGTTACGTCGGCCAGGGGCGCATCCTCGTCTTCATCGGCCACGCCGGCCATCCCGAGGTCGAAGGCACGCTCGGTCAGATCGACGGCGAAATTCACCTTGTCGAGAGCGAGGCGGACGTCGAGCGACTCCAAATCCCGGCCGACGCGCCAATCGCCTATGTCACCCAGACGACGCTCAGCGTGGACGACACGCGCGGCGTCATTGCCGCACTGCATCGCAAGTTCAGCGACGTTGAAGGTCCCGAGATTCGGGATATCTGCTATGCTACGCAGAACCGGCAGACGGCGGTGCGGGACTTGTCGCGCGTCTGCGACGTGATTATCGTTGTTGGAGCGCCGAATAGCTCGAATTCGAACCGCTTGCGCGAGATTGGCGAAGAAGCCGGATTGCCGAGCTATCTTGTCGCCGACGGCGGCGACATTCGGCCGGAATGGTTCGCGAACGCCCGCGTCGTCGGCGTGACCGCCGGCGCGTCGGCGCCCGAGGTTCTGGTGGACGACGTGATTGAAGCGTTGAAGCGTATCGAGCCCTGTGAGGTGTCGAACCTCGATGGGCTCAAGGAGAACGTCAGCTTCCGTTTGCCGGCCGGACTCGCGTCCTGAAGTCCGCCAAAGTCGGAAGCGCCGCCCCGCACGCAGCGGCGGGAGCGGCCCAGCCTTGAAGGAGCGTCGCGTGGGTATCCCTCTCAGACAAGTCGTGAAGGTCGGCGCTTATATCGTCCGCCAGCATCTCGTTGGCCGGAAGCGCTATCCGCTCGTCCTGATGCTCGAGCCGTTGTTCCGCTGCAATCTCGCCTGCGCGGGCTGCGGCAAGATCGACTATCCCGACGCCATTCTAAACCGGCGCATTTCGGTCGCGGACGCGCTCGCCTCGGTCGACGAATGCGGCGCCCCGGTCATCGTCATGGCGGGCGGCGAGCCCCTCCTCCACAAGGAGCTGCCGAAAATCGTCGAGGGCGTCGTCGCGCGCAAGAAGTTCGCGATCGTCTGCACCAACGCGCTCCTGCTCGAGAAGAAGATCGATCAGTACAAGCCCAGCCCGTATTTCACCTGGTCGATCCATCTCGACGGCGACAAGGAGATGCACGACAAGTCGGTCTGCCAGCAGGGCGTCTACGACAAGGCCGTGGCCGCGCTGAAGCTGGCCAAGGCCAAGGGCTTCCGCGTCACGATCAACTGCACGTTCTTCAACGACGCGGATTCGGCGCGCATCGCCGCCTTCTTCGACACGGTGACCGCCCTCGGCGTCGACGGCATCACGGTTTCGCCCGGCTACGCCTACGAGCGCGCGCCGGATCAGCAGCACTTCCTGACCCGTGCGGCGACGAAGCAACTGTTCCGCGACGTCTTCAAGCGGGGCAAGGGCGGCCGCAAGTGGGCCTTCAACCAGTCGGGCATGTTCCTCGACTTCCTCGCCGGCAACCAGACCTATCACTGCACGCCCTGGGGCAACCCGACGCGCACCGTGTTCGGCTGGCAGCGCCCCTGCTATCTCCTCGGCGAAGGCTACGCCGCCACCTTCAAAGAGCTCATGGAGGAGACGGACTGGGACAGCTACGGGACCGGCAATTACGAGAAGTGCGCCAATTGCATGGTCCACAGCGGCTTCGAAGCGACCGCCGTCAACCACACCGTCGCCAAGCCCTGGAAGGCGCTCGGCGTGGCGCTGCGCGGCGTGAAGACCGAGGGGCCGATGGCTCCCGAGATCCCGCTCGATAAGCAGCGTCCGGCTGAATACGTCTTTCAGCAGAACGTAACGCAGAAGCTGTCAGAGATGCGGCAGGCCGAGGCCGCCGAAAAGGCCCGGAAGTCGGCGGACGCGGCGTAACGCCGCGAAAGCGGCCGAACTGTCGCGCGCCCCGTGAATCAGCCCCCGCGTCTGAGCGGGGGACCTCATCATTCCAAAAGCGACAACGCCGAGATCGACGCTTCCGTCGGCCTTGACGGCCTTCATGACGAGCGGAGGCAAGTCGCGCCCCGCCGGATCTGACACGACGCGCAGAATTGCGAACGGCGCCTTGCGATCGGCGGCGAAGCGCGCCGCAATCTGGCTCTCCATGTCGACCGAAGCCGCCTTGGTCGCCTTGCGCAATTCGGCCTTGCCGGCGCGCGTCAGCACAGGCGCGTCGACGCCGGCGACGATGCCGATCTTGACGCGCTCGCCGGCGGCTCTCAGACGGGCCGCCAGCGCCCACACCACCTCTTCGTCCGCCATCACGCTGTCGCCCTCGCTGACGACATGCGTGCCGATGATGATGTCGCCGCTGCGCAGGCTCGGATCGAGGCCGCCGCAGATGCCGAAGCTGATCGTCAGCCGGTGTCGCGCATGAGCCTCCTCGAGCCGGCGGCGCAGCGTGACGGCGCCGCCACAGATCGCAAGCGAATCGGGCGCGAGAGCGATCTTCGCCTCGCGCTTGAGGCCGCTGACGAACAAGAGATGGGAGGAATGCGGGGCATAGTGCTTCAAGTGTTCACATACCGAGCGTCGCGGCGCGACTGTTGCCCCGCTTCAGGTTGCGATAGCGGGCAAGCGCCCACAGCGGGAAGAATTTCGAATAACCGTGATAGCGTAGGTAGAAGACGCGGGGAAATCCTGTGGCGGTGTAGAAGTCTTCCGTCCACAGCCCATCTTCGCCCTGGGCGGCGGCGAGATAGGCGACGCCGCGCGCCACAGCGGGATGGTCGGCCTCGCCCGCCGCCATCAGGCCGAGCAGCGCCCAGGCCGTCTGCGACGCCGTGCTCGCCGCGCGCTGGTAACCCTTGTAGTCGAGCTTGTAGCTCTCGCCCGCCTCGCCCCAGCCGCCGTCCGGGTTCTGGATGCCGACGAGCCATGCCACCGCGCGGCGCACGGGCTCGGACTTCAAATCTTGGCCAGCCGCGGCGAGGGCGCAGAGCGCCGACCAGGCGCCGTAGATGTAATTCATGCCCCAGCGGCCGAACCAACTGCCGTCCTTCTCCTGCTGGGCGAGCAGCGCCTCGACGCCGCGCGACAGCGTTTCGCCGGTGCGCCCAAGCTGGGCCAGCATCGAGACGCAGCGCGCCGTGACGTCGGCCGTCGGCGGATCGAGCAGCGCCCCATGGTCGGCGAACGGGATGTAGTTGAGATAATGGTAGGTGTTGTCGGCGTCGAACGCCGCCCAGCCGCCGTCCCGGCTCTGCAGCCCTTCGACCCATTCGCTCGCGCGGTCGATCGCATCCTGGCGTGGCCCCTGCCCTGAGCTGAAGCTGAGACGGTCGGCCCGGTCCATCGCCATCGCCACGACCGCGGTGTCGTCGAGATCGGGATAATGCGGGTTGTTGTATTGGAAGGCCCAGCCGCCGGGCCGCACGTCCGGGCGCCGAATCGCCCAATCGCCTTTCACGTCGAGCACCTGACGGGGCGTGAGCCAGTCGAGCCCGGTGAGCGCTGCGGCGGTGCTCGCCGGATCGCCCGCCTCGAGCAGCGCATGGCTCACAAGCCCGGTGTCCCAGACCGGCGACACACACGGCTGGCAATAGGCTTCGTCCTTGCCGACGACCAGCAGCTTCTCGATCGATTGGCGCGCGATGACGACATCGGGATGGCCGGCGGGATAGCCCAAGGCGTCGTACATCAGGACGGTGTTCGCCATGGCGGGATAGATCGCGCCGAGGCCGTCTTCACCATTGAGGCGCTCCTTCACGAAGGCGACGGCGGCCTTGATGGCGCGCTGCCGCAGCGCCTTGGGGAAGAACGGGTCGGCGAGCTTGAGCAGCTTGTCGATCACGCCGAAGAATTTCACCCACCCCGGAGGCGCATGCGCGGGGGTCGGCCAATCGCGAACCGTCTCGGGCGGCGCGGCGAACAGCTCCTCGATTGTGACGCCGCGCGCATTGACCGGCAGCGGCTTCAGCGCCTGAAGCACCAGCAGGGGCACGAGCACCGTGCGCGCCCAATAGGAGACTTTGTCGAGGTGGAAGGGAAACCACCGCGGCAGCAGCATGATCTCGACCGGCATCGTCGGGACGCCGCGCCAAGGGATGGCGCCGTAGAGCGCGAGCAAGGCTCGGGTGAAGACATTGCTCCTCGCGGCGCCGCCGTGCGCCAGGATCGCCTCCCGCGCGCGCCGCATGTGCGGAGCGTCGGGATCGTCGCCGATCATCTTCAGGGCGAAATAGGCTTTCACGCTCGCGCTCATGTCAAAGGCGCCTGCGTGGAAGAGCGGCCAGCCGCCATGGTCGCCCTGAATTCGGCGCAGATAGACTGCGATCAGGCGCTCGAGCTCGAGATCCGGCTTCTCGCCGCGAAAATGTCGGAACAGGATGTATTCGGCGGGGATCGTCGCGTCGGCCTCGAGCTCGAAGCACCAATGGCCGTCCGGCTGCTGGCGCTCCAGCAGCGCTTGCGCGGCGCGCGAGATGTGATGCTCCAGCGCGTCGGGCGAGGGCGCGTGCGGGGCGCGGTCGAAGGCGACAGTCATTGCGAAACACCCAGGGGCAAGCGGGATTTCGGCGCGCCGTCGCGCTTCCCGGTGAGAATCGATGCCGCTGTATAGCCGGAACGCACTGCGCCTTCGAGTGTTGCAGGCAGGCCGGTCTGCGTCCAGTCGCCGGCCAGCGCCACGTTCTCCCAGGCTGTGCGGGACGGCGGGCGCTTGGCGTTTTGCGCTGGCGTCGCGGCGAAGGTCGCCCGCTTTTCCTTGACGATCTGCCAAGGCGGAATGGCCCCGGACAGCCCCGTCAGAGCGGCGACCTCGCGCCAGATTTCGGCGGCGAGCTCCTCGCGCGGGCGCTCCAGCAGCCGGTCGGCGCCGCTGATCGTCGTCGACAGACGGTCAGGATAGGCGAACAGCCACTCGGTCAGGCTGTTGACCACACCGAGGATCGACGGCTGTCCCGCCGGCGGCGCGATTCGAAAGTGGGCGTTGACGATCGCTCGGAACTCGTCGGGCGCCTCGACGGCTGGCAGGAGTTCGGAGGCGATCCAGGGCGGGACGGCGACAACCACCGCGTCGTCGGGGCCGAGCGCGAGCTTCTCGGCCTCGAAATCGAGCTCGACCGCGCGCGCCTCCGCGAACGTCACGCTGCGCAGGCGCCGTCCGAAACGCACCGTCGCCCCGCGCGCTTCGAGGAAGCTGATCGCCGGATCGACGAAAGCCTGGGATAGTCCTTGCGCCGCGATGAGGGGCCGACACGCCCGCCCGCCCGCGCCAAGGGTCTCGCGCAGCATCGCGGCGGCCAGCACGGCGGAGCCCTCGGACGGCTCCGTGTTCAATCCCGCAAGCAAAAGCGGCCGCCACAACCGATCATAGAGCGGCCCCTTGCAAGACATCGTCTCGCCGAGAGTCGCGGCGGCGGGGGCGAAGAACGTGGCGAGCGGGGCGAAGTATTCGCGCAGGCTCGTGCCGGGCGCGCGTCGGCTGCGGTCCAACAGCCACCAGGGAATGCGGCCAGCATTGGGCCGGATGCGCCAGCGCTCGCCCGTGCCGAGATCGGCGAAATCGAACACGGGTGCGCGCGGGCCTTGCAAAGCGCCGATGCCGCCGACGCGGCTGAGATAGTCGAGCGCGACGGCGTTGCCGGACAGCAGCAGATGATTGCCGTTGTCGATGACGAGGCCGAGCGACTGGTCGTAGTAGGAGCGGCACCGCCCGCCGGCGGCGCGCGCCGCCTCGTGCACCACGACCTTCGCCCCAGCATCGATCAAACGCACGGCCGCGCTCAGGCCGGCGACGCCGGCCCCGACGACATGCACGGTCGGGCCGGTCACAGGAGGCCGTAGCGAAGGAAGGCGGCGAGAATGCGCAGCCGGCTCGCCTTGGCGCGTCGCCGCGGCGGCGCGAAGCCTTCGGCGATCATCCGGTCCAGAATGGAGCGGTAGACCGCCGCCATCAACCGCGGCGCCTTCACCGCTTGGCGCGGCGCCTTCGCCATCAGAGGCTCGGTCTGCTCGAAATGCCAGCGGGCGCGTTTCGCGACTTCGAGACACGCCGGGGCGAGCTTCGGGTCGGCGGCCGCAGCGAGCGGATCGTCGCTCGCAACGCCCGCGGCGCCGAGCGCCTCGCGTGGCAGATAGAGCCGGCCGATCGCGGCGTCCTCGTCGATGTCGCGCAGAATGTTGGTGAGCTGGAGCGCGCGCCCGAGATGATGAGCGAGCGCCTCGCCGGCCTCGCCCGGAAGCCCGAAGATGCGCACCGAGGACCGTCCGACCGCGCTTGCGACGCGATCGCAGTAGAGGTCGAGCGTCCGCCAGTCGGGCGCACGAATGTCGCGGTCGGCGTCCATGGCCATGCCGTCGATCACCGCCTCGAAGTCTTCGCGCCTCAGGCCGTAGCGGCCGACCGATTGCGCGAGCGGGGCGAGTTGGGCCGGCGCTCGCCCGGCGAAGAGCGCCGCAATGTCGGCGCGCCAGCGCTCGAGCGCCGCCATGCGCTGCGGCCGGGTCATCGCACCGCGCTCGTCGGCGATGTCGTCGACGGCGCGGCAGAAGTCATAGAGCGCGAACATCGCCTCGCGCTGCGCGCTCGGCAGGATGCGCATGGCCATGTAGAACGAACTGCCCGACGCGGGCGCCGCCGGTGTCGCCTCGGCGCTCATGCCTTGGCCTCCGACGAGACGCCGACCGAACGCATGAGCCGCGAGCCGAGACAGCGCAGCACGCCGACGGCGCCGACCCAGGCGAAGCCCGCCTTCCCGAGGTGAACGCGCTGGCTCAAGGGATCGCGACTTTCGAGATCGCGCGCGAGGCGGCGCGCGAGATTCTCGATCGCGCCGATTTCCAGGGCGAGGCGGAGATCGGCGATCCGCGGCGCCAGCGCCGCGCCGCGCTGTGTCAATTCGGACGCACGCGCGCCGAGTTCGCCGATCGCCGCGCGCAGCTGCGGCGAGGCGCTCGGGGCGTCCAGCATCTTGACCGACGCGCCATGCGCGGCGAGAATGTCCTTGGGCAGGTAAACGCGGTTGATCCGGCGGTAATCCTCAGCGCAATCCTGGAGGTGGTTGATCACCTGAAGCGCTGCGCAGAGCGCGTCTGACGCCGGCCACAGCGCCTCGTCCTCGCCATGCACGTCGAGAACGAACCGCCCGACCGGCATCGCCGAAAGACGGCAGTATTCGATCAGTTCGACCCAGTTCGCGTAACGGCTCTTGCGCACGTCGAAGCGAAACGCGTCGAGCAGATCGAGCGCGTGACGCGGGCTGAGGCCGCGCTCGGCGAGGGCGACGCGCAGCGGCTCGGCGAGCGGATCGGGCGGCGCGCGGCCGCAAAGCGCCTCTTCGAGACCGTCGAGCAGCGCCAGCTTGCGATCCGGGGGAAGCGAGGGATGGTCGGCGACGTCGTCGGCGCCGCGCACGAACCGATAGAAAGCGAGAATAGGCGCGCGATTGCGCGCGCTCATCAGCCACGAGGCGACAGGAAAATTCTCGTCGCGATGAGTCTTGCCGGAGAGCGTCTCCGTCGCATTCGTCATGCGCCCGCCTCACCCATCGGAGCCTGGAAGCGCCCCTTCCAATAACCGCCGCGCCCGCGCCAAAACTGCACCGCCGATTGCAACGTGAACACGACATAGCCAGCCGCGATGACGGGAAGAGCGAGGGCGCCGATCAACGGCCGACCATAGAGCCGCAGAGTTGGCGCGAGGCTGACGGCCATCATCGCCCAGGTCAGCACGCCGCTCCAACGCGCAAGGCCGTGCCCGAACAGGGCGAACAGCGGCGGGGCGAGATAGACGAGGCTCATCCCGACGATGACGCCGATGAGCCGGAGCGCCGAGTAGCGCAGTTCGGCATAGGCGGAACGCGACACCATGCGCGCGAAATCGGCGAAGGTCTCATAGGCGCGCAGGCTCAGCGCATCCTCGGTAAGGCCGAGCCAGATCGGCCCCTGTCGCTTCATCAGCGCTCCCAGCGCGCAATCGTCGATCAGCGCATTGCGCACCGCCTCGAGACCGCCCGCGCGCCGCAGCGCCTCCCGGCGCACCAGCATGCAGCCGCCTGCCGCCGCCGCGACTTTGCGCTTCGGGTCGTTCACCCAGGCGAAGGGATAGAGCATCTGGAAGAAGAAGACGAAAGCCGGCGCTAGCCAGCGTTCGGCCAAACTCGCGCAGCGCAGCTTCACCATCAGGGACGTGAGGACGGAGCCGCGGGCGCAAGCGATGGCGACGACGCGTCGCAGGACATGCGGCGCATAGGCGATGTCAGCGTCGGTGAACAGCACGAACTCCGGCGGCTCGGCGCCGGCCTCGACTTCCGCGAGGCCCCGTCGCATCGCCGCCAGCTTCCCCGTCCAGCCGCTCGGGACGTCGGTCCCGGCGATGACGCGCAGGCGCTCCTCACCCCCCGCCGCTTGGGCAGCGGCGGTCGCCGCCTCGGCCGTCCCGTCCGAACTCTGGTCGTCGACGAGCACGACCGACAGCCGCCCGGGATAATTCTGCCGCAGCAACGAGCCGACGCTTTCGGCGATCACATCCGCCTCGTCGCGTGCCGGCACGACGGCGACGACGCTCGGCCAGGCGCCTGGCGATCCGCTCGCGTTTGCGGCGGCGTCGTCGCGCTCGCGGCAAAGCCAGAATCCTCCTCGGCCAATCAGCAAATAGGCCCACACGACGAGCGGGATGAATGACAGCGCCGCGGCAATCATGGCAGACGTCCGTTGGCGCGAAACCAGGCGATCGCGTCGCTCAGCGCCTCCCGATGACGCCGGGAGTGGTAGCCGAGTTCCCGCCGCGCCTTGGTGTCGTCGAAAAACATGTAGTAGCGCGCCATGCGCAGGCCATCGAGCGTGGCGAAGGGTTCGACGCCGGTAAATCTCGCCGCCAGTTCCGCCGCATAGGCGACGGGATAGAGCGCCGTGCGCGGCAGTCTGAGCCGAGGCGGCCGGCGGCCGACGATCGAGGCGATGTCGGCGAGCATGTCGGCGAGGAGCACGTTCTCGCCGCCGAGAATGTAGCGCTCGCCGATGCGGCCGCGCAGCATGGCGGCAAGGTGCCCCTGCGCGACATCGTCGACATGGGCGAGGTTCAATCCGGTGTCGACGAAGGCCGGCATCCGCCCCCTCGCGGCCTCGAGGATGACGCGGCCTGTCGGCGTCGGCTTGACGTCGCGAGGACCGATCGGCGTCGAAGGATTGACGATGACGGCGGGCAGCCCGTCCCGCCGGATCATGGTCTCGACGAGGCGCTCGGCCGCGACCTTGCTGCGCTTATAGGCGCCGATCGCGTCCTTTTCGGCGAGCGGATAATCCTCCGTCGCGTAGCCGCGTTCGACGAGCTTCAGCGTCGCGACGCTGCTCGTGTAGACGATGCGTTCGACGCCGGCGCGCAAGGCCTCCTCCATCAGGAGGCGCGTTCCCTCGAGGTTGTTGCGGACGATCTCCGCCGGGTCTTTCGCCCAGAGGCGATAGTCGGCCGCGACATGAAAAAGGTAGCGCACGCCCCTCAGGGCCGCCGTCAGCGACGCGCGGTCCCTGAGATCGCCCTCGACGAGCGTATCGGCCGGATCGAGATTTGTTCGAGGGCTGGTCGGACGGACGAGGACGCGCGGAGGCGCGCCGGCGCCGCGCAAGGCCGCCGCGACCGCCGAGCCGAGGAAACCGCTGGCGCCGGTGACCAGTGCGGGCGAAAGGGCCGACAATTCCGTCGCCATCCCCGCGGCGGCGGCGCCGGAGGATTCATCGCGCGCGGCGACGAAGCCGTGCCTGGTTTCGAAGATGCGCATGCCCCCTGTCCTGAACGCCAGCTTGCCGTTTCGTCTCCGCGCGGCGCCCCTCAGCCTCGAAGAAGCGTCGGCCCCGTCGCGGCGATTGACCACGCCAGCAACGACCGCGCCTCGCCGGCGGCGCCCGCATCGAATCGCGCCCCTCGAGAATGAGGATCTCTCTGCTCTCGCGCAAGCGAGGCCGACTGGGGCAGCCTTGCCTGTCGCCGACCCCTCGCCCACCGGGCGAGCATGCCAAAAAGCATTAGCGTTCAGCGCGCGAATGTGCAAATACAAACCGACCGGACGGATTTTTACCACCCGACGATGCGGGATGTCTGATCGACATCTTTCGAGCGCGGGCTTGAGCGCCACTTGAAGCGGCGCAGTGTTCACATGATCTTTGTGGCGGAAACACCTGGAGATAAACCTCTCGGGCGTCTATTCATCGACGCCGCGCGGGTAGGCTCGGCGTCGCACATGGCGGCATTCAGAGCCGTCCACGGCCCGTGGGCCGACACGCAGACGGAACGCCTTTCGCGTAAGCACAACGACGGAACAGTGGCGGAAACCAACGGGGGCGACAGCGAGTTTCATCGGCCAGGGACCGCCTGTCCGCGAGCATACGTAGGAAAGGAAGCAAACGGCATGCATAACGACCCCAACCGCCGCCAGTTCGCGGCGGGAGCGCTTGGCGCCCTGCTCGTCGCGGCATGCGGCGCAGTTCCGTCGCCGGCGTGCGCGATGGATGCGGCGGCGCAACGCATCTCCTCGTACTACGCCAGCCTGCTGCCGGCGGTCGCCGGGGCGCGCGGCCTCGGGGTCGCGGAACGCGCCCGCCGCATTTCGGCGGCGATCATGAGCGCTTTCGACATCCCCAGCATGACTCGCCTCGCGGTCGGGCCCGCATGGTCCAGCTTTTCCGGCGCCGAGCGTTCGCAAACGATCGAAGCTTTCGGCAAGTTCATCGTCGCCGATTACGCGAACCAGCTCGGAGATTACTCGGGCGAACAGTACAAGGTCGATCCCAACGTCGAAATTCGCAACGGCGATCAGATCGTCAAGACGTCTCTCGGCTCCACCGAGATCGACTACCTCGTGCGCGGCTCCCGCATCCTCGACATCTACGCCAACGGCACGGTCAGCGAACTGGCGACCCGCCGCGCCGAGTTCGCCTCGATCCTGGCTTCGTCCGGCGGCGCGCAAGGGCTCACCAAAGAACTGCGCCAGCGCACCCAGCAACTGCTCGGCGGCTAGATCAATATGCTGTGTGGCGCGCCCGCTGTTCTCACTCGCGGCGAGCGCCTCGCTGCGATTGCTCGCGCCTGGGCGATGTCTCTGAACAATTAGGCTTGGCGCGCTTTAGCCGCAGCGCGCCGCCTACTGCGCCGCCGCTGCCGACGGCAAGGTCTTGTGCGGCTTCCTCGGCTTCGGCTTCGCCTTCGGCGTGGGAGCCGCCGTATCGCCGTCGACGTCGGCCGGAGTCTCGACGCTCACGGGCAAGCCGACCGCCTCGCGCAATTGGGCTCGCCGGTTCTGGTAATACGCCGAGCGCAAGAAGCTGTAGAAATCGATCGAGCTGTCCTGAGCTTGTTTGAGCTGATCGATCTGGCTGACGAAATCCATGCCCCCGATGGCGATCGTCGCGGGCCAACCCCAGGTGAGACTGAGCGCCAAGCCGACGGGGTCGCCGACTTGGTCGACGACGTAGCCGAAGGTGTCGCGCGGGGTGGAGGGGCCTAGCAGCGGCGACACGAAATAGGGACCGTCGCCGACGCCCCACACGAACAAGGTCTGGCCGAAGTCGCCGCTCTGCTTCGGCAACCCGCTCATGCTGGCGACGTCGAACAGGCCGCCGACGCCGAAGGTCGAATTGACGACGAAGCGGCCGAACGTTGTCGCGCCCGCGCCCAAGCGCAGTTGCAAGATGTCGTTTGCAAAAATGCGCGGCTCGTTGAGATTGGAGCTGACGTTGCCGACGCCCTCCCGCAAGATCGGCGGCGTAGCGTGATAGCCGGTCGAAATCGGTCCGAAGATCGCCTGATTGACCGCAAGCATCTTGCGATTGTTGGCTTCATTGGGATCGTCGATCCGCGCCATCGGATCGCGCGGGGCGCTTGCGCATCCCGCAAGAAGCATGAGGCTCAGCGCCGCTAGCCCAAATTTCGTTCGTATCGCGTGCGACGCCATCGACCACCGGACCACTTGATTGCAACAATGCAATGAGAGCCAACGCCATGCGAGCGCAAGGCGCCGTTCTGCTCCCACTGATTCGAGATTCGCCCGCCCCAAGATGAGGAATCTATCCGTGGCGGGTGACGCCGGCAATCGAATTGGCCGAACGCTTGGCGCAATTCCGAACCGATCGGGACCGATTGCGGCCTCCATGAGTCCCCTCGTCGCGGCTTGGGCGCCTTCAAATCCTTCGATTCTTCAAGCCGGGGGCTGCGGCGTGATGCATATTCGCCACGGCTGCCGCTTTTCCGCGCGCCGCCCCCGCCCTTGACCCGAGGCGCCGACCGCGTCCAAAAGACCGTTCCCCAAATTAGGCGCCCGATACGCGATGACGAGTTCCCGATGATTGCCGCTGCGATCGCGCGCACCGCCGGGTTCTGCACCCGGCATTCCTTAGTCGTCATCGCCGGGTATTTGCTTCTCGCGCTGATCTCGGCGTTTTACCTTTCCGAGAATTTCGCCATCACCACCGACGCCGACAAGCTGTTGTCGGAGGATTTGCCGTGGCGACAGGAGGAGATCAAGCTCGACAAGGCGTTCCCCCAGCGCGCCGACCTGATTCTCGCGGTCATCGACGGCGCGACGCCGGAAGCCGCCGAGGCGGCCGCCAGAACGCTGTCGCAGCGCCTCGCCCCGCAGACGAACCTTTTTCGCTCGGTCCGCTGGCCGGCCGGCGATGCGTTCTTCGCCCACAACGCGCTTCTGTTCGAGCCGGTGGGCGAAGTTCGCCGCGACAGCGAAGAGCTGATCCGGGCGCAGCCCTTCCTCGGCGCGCTGGCCGCCGATCCGAGCCTGCGCGGCGTCATGGGAGCGTTGGCGCAGGCGGCTCAGGGGGTACGTCTCGGCGAAGCGAAACTCGTCGACTTGCAGCGCCCGATGATCCTCATCGCCGACGCCATCGAGCGGGCGATGGCGGGAGGCGACCCCGCCTTCTCGTGGCGGGCGCTGATCAGCGGACGCGCGCCGGAACCGGCGGAACTCAGACAGTTCCTCTTTATCAAGCCCAAGCTCGACTACAGCGACCTGCAGCCGGGGCAGCGGCCGACCGCCGCCATTCGCGAAGCGGTCACGTCGCTTGGGCTGACGCTGGACCATGGCGTCAGGGTGCGCCTGACCGGTCCAGTTCCGATGTCGGATGAGGAATTCGGCACCCTCGCCGACGGCGCCGGGGTGAACGGCGTCGCGACGATTTGCGCCGTCATTTTCATTCTTTGGCTGGCGCTCAAGCGGCCGCGGCTGATCGTCGCGGTTCTCATCAATCTCGTCGTCGGACTGGCGATGACGGCCGCGGTGGGGCTCGCCATGGTCGGCGCCCTCAATCTGATCTCGGTCGCATTCGCGGTGCTCTTCATCGGCCTCGGGGTCGATTTCGGCATTCAATTCAGCGTTCGCTATCGCGACGCGCGCCGCGACGAGTTCAAAGTCGCGAAGGCGCTGCGCAACGCCGCCGCGGGCGTCGGCGGCCCGCTCCTGCTGGCGGCTGCGTCGACTGCGGCAGGATTCTATTCGTTCCTGCCGACCGCCTACCGCGGCATCTCGGAACTCGGCCTCATCGCGGGCACGGGGATGCTGATCGCTTTCGCGACCAGCGTCACGCTCCTGCCCGCGCTGATCGCCGTGCTCAAGCCACAGGCCGAACCTGCCGCGATCGGCTTCGCCGGGCTCGCGCCGGTCGATCGCTTCCTTGCAAAACAGCGCTTCTGGATCATCGGAGCGACGCTGGCGGCGACGCTGCTCGGCTCGCCGCTGCTGCTGAAGCTGCAGTTCGACTTCAATCCCTTGAACCTGCGCAGCGCGAAGACCGAATCGGTGTCGACCCTGCTCGATCTGATGCGCGATCCGCACGCCAGCCCGAATACGATCGACGTGCTGACGCCCGATCTCGCCCATTCGACGGCGCTGGCGGCCAAGATCGCCCAAGCGCCGGAAGTCGCGGAAACGCGGACCTTGCAGAGCTTCGTGCCGACCGATCAGGACGACAAGCTCGCCATCATTCAGGACGCCGGCTTCTTCCTGCAGAACACCCTCAATCCGCAATCGGTCAAGCCGGCGCCGACCGACGCCGAGGACGCCGCGGCGCTCAAGGCGACCGCGCAGGCCCTGAGCGGCGCAATCGGCGCATCGCGCGCCATTGCGGCCGATCAGGCGCGCCGGCTGAGCCGCCTCCTCGTCAGTCTGGCCGACGCTCCGGCGACGATGCGCGCGACCGTTCGCGACGCCATCGTCAAACCGCTGGACACGACGCTCGCCTCCGTTCGCAGTCTGCTCCTCGCCGAGCCGGTGACGATCGCGAGCCTGCCGCAGTCCCTCACGCAAGACTGGATCGCCAGCGACGGCGAAGCGCGCATCGAGGTCGCCCCGAAAGGCGACTCGAACGACAACGCGACGATGCGGCGGTTCGCCAATGCGGTTCTCGCCATTGCGCCGCAGGCGGCCGGCGCGCCGGTCTTCGTTCTCGACGCGGCCAACACCATCGTCACCGCGTTCTGGCAAGCGGGCCTGTGGTCGATCGTCTCGATCGCCCTGCTGTTGTTCGCCGTGCTGCGCCGCCCAGCCGACGTGGCGCTGACGCTCGTCCCGCTGCTGGTGGCGATCGTCGCCACGCTGGAGATCTGCGTGTTGATCGGCCTCCAGCTCAACTTCGCCAACATCATCGCGCTGCCGCTGCTGCTGGGCGTCGGCGTCGCCTTCAAAATCTATTACGTGATGGCGTGGCGCGCCGGCGAAACCAACTTCTTGCAGTTGAGCCTGACCCGTGCCGTCTTCTTCAGCGCCTTGGCGACGGCGACCGCCTTCGGCAGCCTCTGGCTGTCGCGCCATCCCGGCACCTCGAGCATGGGCAAGCTGATGGCGCTTGCCCTCGCGACGACGCTCGCCGCGGCGCTGTTGTTCCAGCCTGCGCTGCTGGCGACCCGCAAGCGGAGCGATTAGCCAGACCCGGCCCTTCCCTGTTGTCTGGGGCTGAACGGGTTGGGGCCGGCGGCCTGATTTCCCATATTGAAGCGGGCGAGGCCTGCGCACGAGAAGGGGATTTGCTCGTGTCCTATCCGGGCGTGGAGTAAAAGGGGGACCGGCGTCATCTCGCCGACGGGCGCCGAAATGCCGTGGTATGGATGGCGATGGACACCGACGACTTGTTTACAACGGGCCGCGCCGCTTCGTTTCGGCCCGGCCTCGCCGACGGCGAGCCGCGGGAAGCCGGCCGGGCGGCCAATGCCCGCCGCCCGCTTCTGTCCTCGTCGCTCGTCGGCTCGACCAATCGCGGCCGCGTCTTGCAGGCGCTGTTCGATCTCGGCCCGACGAGCCGGGTCGAATTGGCGAGGCAGGCCGGCGTCAACCGAACCACAATCTCCGGCATCGTGCAGCCGTTGCTCGACGGCCAGATCCTGGTCGAGGGTAAGCCGATCCCGCCCACCCAGGTCGGCGGCAAGCCGGCGCGTCCGCTGTGGTTCTCGCCCGACGCCCGGCCGATTTGCGGCGTTCTGCTCATGCCCGGTTCGATCCGCGCCTCGCTCGTCACGCTGGAGGGCCGGATCGAGGCGGAATACGAGGAGAAGCTGCCGACCGACGCGGGAAGTCGCGCCGAACTCCTGGAGACGATCGTCGACTGCATCGCCAGGGTGTTCGCGGTCGCGCGCCGCGCGCCGCTCGGCATCGGCGTCGCGGTCGGCGGCATGGTGGACACGAACCGGCGCGCGGTCGTCGCCGTCAATCTGGCGCCGGCGCTCGACGGCTTTCCGCTTGGCGACGATCTGAACCGGCGCTTCCAAGTCCCCGTGACGGTCGATCACCATCCGAGGGCCCTCCTCGTCGGCGATCGATGGTTCGGCAAAGGACGCGGCGTGCGCGACTTCGCGGTGGTCTATACGGGCGAAGTCCTCGGCGGCGCGCTCTATCTCGACGGACACCTTCATCGCGGGCCGGCCGGCGCCGGCGGCGAGCTTGGGCACACGTTCGTGCAAATCGACGGCGAGCTGTGCCGCTGCGGACGCCGCGGCTGCTGGGATACGATCGCGACCCTCGGGTGGCTGCGCCGTGAGGCGCACGCTGCCGGCGTCGCCGAGGCCGACTCGATCGATTCCCGCAGGCTGGTCGCGCTTGCCGAAGCCGGCGATTCGGCCGCCGCCGGGTTGATCGATCGTTACGCGCGCAACGTCGCGGTCGGCATTGCGAATTTGCAGCAGACCGTCGCGCCGAACTTCTTCATCCTGCATGGCGACGTCGTCGGCGGCGGGACCACGATGATCGACGCGATCATCAGTCACGTCCGCCGAATGGTGCCCTCGCATCCCGGCGGCGAGATCGTGTTCGCGACAGGTGAAACGGAAGACCGGGCGGCGTTGCTGGGCGCGGCGGGATTGGTGCTGTCGGACCTGCTGCAGTTTCCGCTGTAAGCCCGCGAACGCGAAGGTCCAGACTGCCGCCGCGAGCCTCTCCTACGTCTGCAACACCGTTGGATCGTCATTGCGAGGAGCGAGAGCTCCGAAGCAATCCATTCCTCCGCTTGCATCGTCGGCGCCACGGGATTGCTTTGCGTCGCTCGCAATGACGGCGACGGTGCAGACAGGACTTAAAATGTGCAAGCGAAGCGCTCGCGCATTGCGCCGCTGGATTTCGCAGGCATGACAGCCGCGAGTGAGAAACATCTCCAACAAAAAAAGGGCGTCCTCGCGGACGCCCAAGTTTGGAGGTCGCCCATCCGAAGATGGACGCAGGGAGTTCGTTAGCCGGCAAGCCCCGGATAGGAGGCGAACCAGGGCTTCATCCGCTCGAACGCGCCGGCCATCGCCAGCACCGTCGCTTCGGAATGACGCCGGCCGATGATCTGAAGCCCGACCGGCAGACCGTCGCTGGTCAAGCCAGCGGGCACCGAGATGGCGGGATGGCCGGTGAAGTTGATCGGATAGGTCATGCACCAGCCGATCAGAGGATCGACCGCTTCGCCATTGATCTCGCGCGGGCCGCGGGTGTTGCCGTCGGTCGCGTTGAGCACCGGCGGAACCGCGAGAGTCGGCGAGATGATGACGTCGTAGCGGTCGAGCACATCCTCCAGCGCGTCGTGCACCTCAGTGCGCAGCACGTCGTCAAGCGCGTGGTCGACCGCCGAGACGTTGCGCACCGATTCCATCATCGCAAGGAAGTCCGGGGTCAGTGCGTCGCGATGCGCGCCCAACAAATCGATGCCTTCGGCCTTGAGATGGTGCGCGATGGCGACGTAATGCACCGCGATCGTGCGCACCCACAGCTCAGCGAGCACGCTGTGATGCGGACGCATCGCGAGTTCGACCTCGTCGACGGGAACGCCATGCGCTGCGAGCGTCGTCGCCGCGTCCTTGATGACGGCGGCGACGCGAGGGTCGACCGGGAAGTTGCCGAGTCGCGGGCTGTAGGCGACCTTCAGACCTTCGATGCTCGCGCTGACGCTCGCGCCGTAGTCCGCGCCATCGCGCGGGAGCGAAAGCGGATCGCGCGAATGGGGGCCCGCCATGACCTGCGCCATCAGCGCCGCATCCGCGACCGTGCGCGCCATCGGGCCGATGTGCACCAGGGGGTGTCCCCACAGGAAGGCGTCGGGCCTCGTGATCGAGGGGATGCGGCCGAACGACGCCTTGAAGCCGACGACGCCGCTAAAGGAGGCCGGAATGCGGACCGAACCGCCGCCGTCGGTGCCCTGCGCGAGCGCGGCGAGGCCGTCCGCCACGGCGGCGGCGCCGCCGCCTGACGAGCCGCCGGCGTTGCGTCCGATCGCCCACGGGGTGCTCGTCGGCCCGAAGCGCAGGTTGTCGGTGATGCCCTTGTGGCCGAACTCCGGCGTGTTGGTCTTGCCGAGTATGATCGCGCCAGCGGCCAGCAGACGCTCGACCGCGAGCGCGCTCGTCTTGGGGACGCGATTGCGGACGGCGAGCGAACCCATCGAGGTCGGCACGCCGGCGACGTCGTCGAGATCCTTGATAGCCACCGGCACGCCATGCAGCGGGCCGAGCGGCCCGCCCGCGGCGACCGCGCGCTCCGCCTCGCGCGCGGCGGCGCGCGCCTCTTCGGCGAGCACCAGCGTGTAGGCGTTGATGACGGGGTTTCGCTGATCGATGCGCTTCAGATAGGCGTCGACCACTTCGACCGGCGAGACGTCGCGGCGCCGAATGCGCGCGGCGAGTTCCGTAGCCGACAGGAAGCAAAGTTTCGTTACGTCGTCCGGCGTCGCCATTCGATTGGTCCATTCATTGGGTGGGAAAACCAGAGGGTCACTTCAGCACGATCGGATTGACCGAGCCGCCAGTCCCGTTGACGACCTTGATCGGGCTCGCGCAGAAGAAGGCCTCGTAACGCCGGTCCTCGGCGCAATCGGCCGCGAGATCGTCGAGCAACGCCGCTTCCGTGAAGACCACGCCGAGATTGCGCATCAGCGCCCCGTGCAGCGGCAGCATGACGCCGGTGTTCGGCTCATAGGTGGTTTCGTTGGCGAGCGTGTCGGTGACGAGGGACGGGATCTGCATCGCGTCGAACCACGCGACGAGCTCCGGACTGAAGGTGAGGCCCGGCTCCCAGTATTTCGGCCCGATCGAGGTGCGCCCATCCAGCAGCGCGCCGAGCCATCCCGTGCGAATCATGAGGATCGAGCGCGGCGCGATCTCGACGCCTTGCGCTTTGGCGCACGCCATCAGGTCGTTGTGGTCGAACGTCTCGGCGCGGCCCAACACGTCGCGGCCACGAAATCGCGCCATGTCGAGGAGCACGCAGCGTCCGACGATGCCATGCGCGCTGATCGGCTCGATGCCGGCCTTGCGCATGCCGCCGTTGGTGCAATCGGCGCAATAGCCGTTCCAGACCTTGTCGCCGTACCACATGTGGCCGAGCGCATCGCAATGCGTGGTGGCCTGGGCGAAGCCGGTGACGTAATCGTCGGCGAATTCCAGTCCGCCCGGCAGCGGCTGCCAATGGCCGGCGCGGAATCCCGCCTTGTCGGCCACGACGAAATGCCGCGCCGGCCAGCGTCCCGGGAAGACGGGATCGCCCGCGGGGTCCGCCACGGGCGCGCCCAGCGTGAAGGTTCGCCCGTCGCGCGCCATCGCAAGGCCGGCGCGCGCTTCCTCGGGCGTCAGGTAATTGAGCGCGCCGATCTCGTCGTCGGGTCCCCAATGGCCCCACTTGGTCGGCGAACCGTCGAGCAAGCGCTCGAGCGCTTTGAGATCGGGTTCGCTCACGCTTCGACTCCATTAGCGACCGGCTGCGACGAGAGATTGCGTTCGCCCTTGGCGCCAGTGATGTAGGCGACGACCTCGTCCATCGTGGTGTCGCGGCTCGCCATGTCGGCGGCTTTCGTGCCGCGCCGCATCACGATGACCCGGTTGCAGACCGACCACAGATGCTCGAGATTATGGGTGACCATCAGGATCGTCAGGCCGCGCGCACTGAGCCGCGTGATCAGATCCAGCACCTCGCGGGATTCGCGCACGCCGAGCGCGGCGGTCGGCTCGTCGAGAAGAAGAAGCTTGCTGCCCCAGAAGGCGCCGCGCGCGATCGCCGCGAGCTGGCGCTGGCCTCCCGACATGCGGTCGACGGCCTGCGTGCGCACGCGTGGAATCTCGATGTGCAGCTCCTCGAGGCCTCGCACCGCCGCCTCGGTCATCGCGCCGCGACGCATGAAGCGAAAAAGCTGCGGGCCGTTGCCGACGGCGAGCTCCCGGCCGAGGAAGAAATTCTCGGCGATGGTGAAGCTGCTGATGAGGGCGAGGTCCTGATACACCGTCTCGATGCCCAGGCGCTGCGCCTGCGCCGGCGGCGCGAGCGCGCACGGCGTTCCCTCGATGGAAATCTCGCCGCTTGTCGGCTCGTAGGCGCCGGAGAGAATCTTCACCAGCGTCGACTTGCCAGCGCCGTTGTCGCCGACCAGTCCGACGACGTCGCCGCGCCGCAAGTCGAGCGAGACGTCCTTCAACGCGTCGATGGCGCCGAAGGTTTTGACGATGTTGCGCAGGCTGACGAGAGCCGCGCCGCCATTCTCGGTTTGTGCCGTCATTGCGCTGGCCCTCAGCTTCTGGACAACCGGCGTCCGACGCCGCCGAGCGCCACCGCGACCACGAGCAAGCCGCCGGAGAACAGATATTGCGTGAAGATCGGCGCGCCGATCATCGCGAGGCCATTGTTGCCGACCGCGACCGTCATCACGCCGAGGAAGGTGCCGAGAATATGGAACTCGCCCTCGCGCAACGCGGCAGAGCCGAGAAACGCCGCGGCGAAGGACGTCAGCATGAATCCGTCGCCCGCGGCGACTTGGCCCGATCCGAGGTTGGAGGCCATCAGCACGCCCGCGGTGGCGGCGCAGCCGCCGGCGATCGCGAAGGCGACGATGCGGCTGCGATCGACCGCAATGCCGGCGCGGCGCGCGTTCTCCGCGCTGACGCCGATCGCCTTGATGTGTTGTCCCTGCACCGTGCGGTTCAACAGGACCCACAGCAGCACCAGCACCACCGCCATGATGATGATGAGATGCGGCACGCCCCATATCCGGCCGAGCGCGACGTCCGTGAAGGACAGGCCGTGCGTGAGCTGCAGCGGAACGCCGCCGGAATACGCGTAGTTGAGGCCGACGACCATGGTGCCGGTGCCGAGCGTCGCAATGAAGGCGTTGACGCCGATCTTCGAGACGATCAGCCCGTTCACGACGCCAATGACGACCCCGACGCCGATGACGGCGAGGACGGCGACAGGGATCGGCCACTGGTTGTCGCTGAGAAGGCCGACGACCAGAAGACCGGCGAAACTGCAGACGTAGCCGATGCTCAGATCGAAATCGCCGCCGACGAGCGGCACCGTCAGGCCCGCCGCGACGATCGCGCTGATCGCCATGTCGTTCAGGATGTTCTTGAAATTGCCGAAGGTCGCGAACGTGTCGGGCTGGACGGCCGTGAAGATCGCGATCATCAGCACGAGGGCGAAGATCGTGCCGTAGGCGCTCAGGACCTTGGTGAGGCCGGGGCCCGGCTTGCGCCACGCGCCGAGCAGCGAGGCGGCCCCGCCGGCGGAAATGGGCGCGCCGGAAGCCCCGGGCGTCGCCTTCGCGGCCGCTTCGCGCACCGGGTCCGCAGTTTTCATCTCAAAACCATCCTCTTTAGCTTCGCGCGACAACCCGGCCGGCGAACCGGCCGAATCGCGCTTCTTTACGACCGGTTCTTACTCGCGATCCGGATGCGTCCTGATGAAGTCGTCGACGTTGTCCTTGGTGACGATCACATGGTCGGGGATGAAGGACTTCGGCTTCCAGGCCGCGCCTTCCTTGCGGATTTCCGGGATCGCGTCGACCAGCATCTTGCCCGCCGACTTCAGATCGACGGTCAACGTCGCCGTCATCCAACCCTCGCGCACGGCGTGGATCGCCGGCGCCGTGGCGTTGAACGAATAGACCTTCACGTCCTTGCGGTCGTTCTGCTTGAGGGCGGCGATCGCGCCCATCGCGTTGTCGTCGTAGCAATTGAAGATGGCGAACGGGCCGGTCGCCTTGGCATTGGCGCTGAGCCACGCCGACGTCGCGGCCTGGGAGGACGCGGCCGAGCTTTGAATGTCGATCTCGTGGCTGGTCGCCTTGATGCCCGGATGGGCCTTGATCGCCGCATCGAAGGCGTCGGCGCGCTCACGGCAGGGAACGCCGGGATGGTAGGTCAGATCGAGCGCCGTGCCGGAGTTGTCGAGATCCTTGAGCATCAGATCGACCACCGGCTGTGCGGCGCCGGTGCTGGCGGCGAGGGCGACGCCGGGGGCCAGTCCGCCGCCCGCCGAGAGGATCGGAACCCCAGCGTCCTTCGCGGCGGCGATGCCGGAGGCCAACGAATTCGAATCGAACACCGTGACGATGATCGCATCGACCTTCTTTGTCACGAGCTGCTTGATGGCGGTGTTGGCCTGCAGCGGCTCGCCGCGCGCATTGACGTTGGTGACGGTCCAGCCGCGCGCCTTCGCGTCGTCGGTCATGGAATCGACCATGCGGTTGGTGTCGATGTCGGAGGTCGAGAAAGTGACGATGCCGATCGAAAGTTTCGCGTCGTCGGCCAATGCGACTCCCGGCGCCGCCAGCGCCAGCAGCATCGCGGCCCCAGAGATTTTCCTCAAAGACATTGGCGTTCCCCTTTCCCTTTTTGCAGCCGTCGGCCGCCCAGATCCGGCCGCCAGGCGCCATCAGCGCCTGGACGTGTTCGTACGAGCTTCGCACAAACACACAAGCACATGTTCTTGTCCGACGCAACCGCCTTGGTCTCAGCGGTCGAATTCCAGCCAAACAATCGCCTCGTGCGATGGGGCGTCGCCAGACGAATCAAGAGGCCGCCGATTCTGGTCGAATCGGCGGTCTCGGGAGCCCGAACGCAATGTCGGCAGAAGGCGCGTCAGAGGCCGAGCCACGCCGTCAAACTTATGGGGACCGACTTCGACGTCGGCGTGTTGCTGCGGTCAGCTTTCCGGCTCAGCGGAACCAGCGGATTGGTCTCCGGATAATAGGCGGCGCAGCAGCCCTGCGGGATGTCGTAGTCGATCAGCTTGAACCCGGCGACGCGACGCTCGACGCCGTCGTCGCTCACCGTATTCATCTCGACCAGACCGCCTTCCGCCAGGCCAAGACGCTCTCGGTCCGTCTTGTTGACGAACACGACCATCCGCTGTCCGAACACGCCACGGTAACGGTCGTCGAGGCCGTAGATCGTCGTGTTGTATTGGTCATGGCTTCGTATCGTCATCAGCTCCAGGACGCGCTCGCGGTTCGCCGGCATGTCGTTCTCCGCCATCCGCTCGCAGACGAGAAAATTGGCCTTGCCGTTCGCCGTCTTCCAGTTTCGCTCGTCGACGGGCGAATACAGGCGAAACCCGCCCGGCTTGCGGATGCGCTCGTTGTAATCCGGGAAGAGATCGGGGAATACGGCTTCCATCTTGTCGCGGATGAGGTCGTAATTGGCGGTCAATCCGTCCCAGTCGACGTCAATCCCGGCGGGCAGCGTCGCTTTCGCGATGCCGGCGACGATGGCGATCTCCGACTTGAGATTGGGATCCGCAGGCTTGTTCATGCCCATGGACGCATGCACGCACGACATCGAATCCTCAACCGTGATCGACTGCGGGCCGCCAGCCTGCGTGTCGATTTCCGTGCGGCCGAGACACGGCAGGATCAGCGCTGTCCGCCCATGGACGAGATGGCCGCGGTTGAGTTTAGTGGCGATCTGCACCGAGAGATCCAGCCCGCGCATGGCCCGCGCGGTCAGATCGGTGTCGGGCGCGGCGAGAAAGAAATTGCCGCCGAGGCCGAGGAAGGCCTTCGAGTGACCTTCCACCATAGCCTCGATCGCCTCGACCACATCGTGCCCCCACTCGCGCGGCGGCTCGAAGTGAAAGACGTCGCGCATGCGGTCGAGAAACTCCGGCTTTGGCTTCTCGGTGATGCCGACGGTGCGGTTGCCCTGGACGTTGGAATGGCCACGCACCGGACATGCCCCGGCTCCCGGCCGGCCCATGTTGCCGCGCAGGAGCAGCAGGTTGACGATCTGCTGCACGTTGGCGACGCCGGTCTTGTGCTGCGTGATGCCCATGCCCCAAACACCGATCACCGCCTTCGCCCGCATGTAGACCGCCGCAACTTGGGCAATGGCGTCGCGCGAAAGCCCGGAATGCAGGACGATGTCGTCCCACGAGGTTCGGCGGATCGAATCGGCCAGCGCTTCGAAGCCGTGCGTGTGAGTGCGGATGAACTCGACGTCGATGATGCGCGGGCGCCCGGCGATCTGCGCCGCGTCGTCCGCCTCGATCACGGCTTTCATGATGCCCTTTATGGCCGCCATGTCGCCGCCGATCCGCACTTGATGGTACTGCGAACTGATCTGCGTGCCGATGAGGCTGAGCATCTCCACCGGCTGCTGCGGCGAGACAAAACGCTCGAGCGCGCGCTCGCGGATGGGATTGAAGCTCACGATCGCCGCGCCGCGGCGCGAGGCGGCGCGCAGGTCGTTGAGCATGCGCGGGCTGTTGGTGCCGGGGTTCTGCCCGAAGATGAAGATCGCGTCCGCGTGCTCGAAATCCTCGAGCAGCACGGTTCCCTTCGCGACGCCGAGCGAATTGGGCAAGCCGACGCTGGTCGAACTCGTGGCACATGTTCGAGCAGTCGGGAAAGTTGTTGGTCCCGAACGCGCGAGCGAACACCTGAAACAGGAAGGCCGCCTCGTTGGAGGCGCGGCCGGAGGTGTAGAATTCGGCCATGTCGGGGTCGGGCAGCTTGCGCAACTCGGTTCCGATGAGCTGGAACGCCTCCTCCCAACCGATGGCGACGTATTTGTCGCTCGCCGCGTCGTAGACGAGAGGATGGGTGAGCCGCCCCTGGTCCTCGAGCTCGAAATCGGTCCAGTCGAGAAGTTCGGTTACGGTGTGCTCCGCGAAAAAGGCGGGCGTGACGCGCTTCTTCGTGGTCTCCCACGCGACCGCCTTCGCGCCGTTCTCGCAATATTCGAACGAGCTCGTGTGCTTCGGATCCGGCCAGCCGCAGCCCGGGCAGTCGAAGCCTTGGGGCTGATTTATGGAAAGGAGCGTACGATTGCCACTGAAAAACACCTTCTGACGACAAAGGTGCTTTTCGACGGCCTCAAGCGCTCCCCAGCCTCCGGCGGGTCCTGCATAAGCTTTGATCTTCGCTTTATGTGACATGTTCGTCCTGCCAACAGCAAAAGGAAAGTCGTGTGCTCATTAGCTAGGCCCTCCGTTCGGGGGCCGAAATCCCCGTGGCGGGGAAGGACTGTTGCAAACCGCGCAACACCGTCAGAGCGTGCTGCAGTTTGGTTGAACCACCCTCACCCCAACCCTCTCCCGCAAGCGGGCGAGGGGGCCGGCGCCGCGTAAATCCCTTCTCCCGCTTGCGGGAGCGGACGAACGCTACGCATTCGCCTAGCGAAGGTGGCCCGATGGGCCGCGGACGAATGCGGCGCATTCGCCTTGGGATGAGGGGAACAACTCTGATTCCGTCACATCGCAGCGCCCTCTAGAGGGACGACAGCCCGCGCGAGCGTGAAGTGGGCGACCCCGATCACGCGTGGCGATTTCATGTCGCATCAACCTCTGAGGTTCGAAAGATTGCGACGACTCGTCATGGCGCGGCCGGCGAGCGGGCGCCGGCGCACAGGTCGAAGGGCGTGGCGTACTGAGAACGCATGCGTATAAGGTTCTCGCGAGATGGAGCGTTGGCGCGGGCAGGTCTTGAACGATCCGGACGCGGCCCGAAATCCCTGCCGCGGCAAAGGATTGTTGCAGATTCGGGCCTAGCATGGCCGTAGGCGCGTCAGGCCGGCGCGCTCCATGCGACGCGGAGGATGAAAGGTGGACTATCTCGGCGCGCTGAAACTGTTCGTGCGAGCCGTGGAGCTCGGCAGTTTTTCGAAGGCCTCAGCGGACGCGAACGCCAAGACGTCCACCGTCTCGCGCGCCATTGCGAGCCTCGAAGCGGATCTCGGCGTGGCGCTGTTTCATCGCAGCACCCGCCGCGTCCACCTCACCGAGCCGGGCGCGACCTTCTACGAACATGCGCGAGCGGTGCTGAGAAGCCTCGACGAGGCGCGCGACGCCGCCTCCGCCGCGGAGGGCAGGCCGCAGGGTCTGATCCGCCTGCACGTTCCGAGCGCCTTCGCTCGCCTTCACATCATGCCCTTCGTGCCCGACTTTCTTGCAACCTATCCCGATGTCCGCCTCGACGTGTCGTTCACCGATGTGCGGGTCGATCTGTTGGCGGTCGGCGCAGACCTCGCGATCCGCATCGGTCCGCAAATCGACTCCTCCATGATCGCGCGCAAGCTTGCGCCGAACCGCCGTCTCGCCTGCGCCAGCCCGGACTATCTCATCCGCGCGCCCGAGATCGTCGAGCCGGCCGATCTGCTCCAGCACAGTTGCCTCGTCTATACGCTGCAGCCGACCGACAACTGGTTCTTCCGCAAGCGCGGCGGCGGGAGCGAACCGTGGGAGGAAGTGCCGGTGACCGGCCCGTTCCGGTCGGACGATTCCGAAGCGCTCCGCTCCGCCGCTCTCGCCGGCCTGGGCGTCGTTCTTCTGTCGACCTGGCTGATCGGCGAGGACATCCAGGCCGGCCGGCTTCGGCAGGTGCTGCCGGACTGGGCGGCGACGATCTCGCCCAGGCCCAGCGGCATCTTCGGCATCTACCCGCCGCACCGGATGGTTCCCCCGAAAGTGAGGGCGTTCCTCGACTTCACGCAAAAGCGCTTCGGCAAGCCGCCCTACTGGGATCCCGACTGGAGCGATGACACGCCTGGCAAGGCCGTGGACGCCGGCGACGGGGGCGGCTGACGTGCCCGTTCTGGCCCCACCCTAGCCGCGCCCCTCGGTTTTCTGTAATTGTGCTGCGCACAAAGCCCGTGGCGCCAAGCTGGGAGACGAGATGCAGGCGAGCGGACGATCGGAAGCGGCGGCCGCCCAAGAGATTGCGCAAACGGAGTCCGCGCAAACAATTGCGCGCGACAAGCCGTGGATTTTCCGCACCTACGCCGGCCACTCGACAGCGCTCGAATCCAACCGGCTCTACCGCGCCAATCTCGCCAAGGGCCAGACCGGGCTCTCCATCGCCTTCGACCTGCCGACCCAGACGGGCTACGACAGCGATCATCCCCTGGCGCGCGGCGAGGTCGGCAAGGTCGGCGTCGCGATCTCGCACATCGGCGATATGCGCGCGTTGTTCGACGGCATCCCGCTCGCCTCGATGAACACGTCGATGACGATCAACGCGACGGCGCCCTGGCTGATGGCGCTCTATATCGCCGTCGCCGACGAGCAAGGCGCGCCGCGCGGGCGCCTCGCCGGCACGACGCAAAACGACATCATCAAGGAATATCTGTCGCGCGGCTCCTATGTCTTTCCGCCCGGGCCGTCGCTCCGCCTCACCACGGACCTCATCCTCTTCTGCGCCCGCGAGACGCCGAAGTGGAACCCGATGAACGTCTGCTCCTATCACTTGCAGGAGGCGGGGGCGACGCCGGCGCAGGAGCTCAGCTACGCGCTCGCGACCGCCATCGCGGTGCTCGACCTCGTGCGAGCCTCTGGCGAGGTCGACGAGGCCGGCTTCGCCAACGTGGTCGGCGGCCTCTCGTTCTTCGTCAACGCGGGGATGCGCTTCGTCACCGAGCTTGCGAAAATGCGCGCCTTCACCGAGCTCTGGGACGAGATCACCCGCGAGCGCTACGGCGTCGCCGATCCCACCAAGCGACGGTTTCGCTATGGCGTGCAGGTCAATTCGCTGGGGCTGACCGAACAGCAGCCGGAGAACAACGCCTACCGCATCCTGATCGAGATGCTGTCGGTGGTGCTGTCCAAGAACGCGCGCGCCCGGGCGGTGCAATTGCCGGCCTGGAACGAGGCGCTCGGCCTGCCGCGTCCGTTCGACCAGCAATGGTCGCTGCGCCTGCAGCAGATCATGGCGTTCGAGACCGACCTCCTCGAATACGACGACCTTTTCGACGGCAGCGTCGTGCTGGAGCAGCGTGTCGCGGCGCTCAAGCGCGAGGCGATGGCCGAACTGGCCGCGATCGACGCGGCGGGCGGCGCGATCGCCGCGATCGAATCGGGCGAGATGAAGCGCAAGCTCGTCGAATCCAACACGCGCCGCCTCGAGGCGATCGAGCGCGGCGAACAACGCGTCGTCGGCGTCAACTGCTTCACGACGAGTGAGCCGTCGCCGCTGATGGCTGGCGAGAGCGTCATCATGGCGGCCTCGAGCGAAGTCGAGGCCGAGCAGATCGCGCGTCTTCAGGCCTGGCGCGCCGGGCGCGACGAGGCGCGCGTCACGGCGGCGCTCGCCGCGTTGCGCGCCGCCGCCAAGAGCGGCGCCAACATCATGCCGGCCTCGATCGAGGCGGCCAAGGCGGGCGCCACCACCGGCGAATGGGGCGCGGCGCTGCGCGGCGAATTCGGCGAATATCGCGCCCCGACCGGCGTTTCCGGACGCGCGCGGCAGGAGGCCGCCGACCTCGATCCGTTGCGCGGGGAAGTGGAGCGCGTGTCGCTCAAGCTCGGCCATCGCCTGAAGCTGCTGGTCGGCAAGCCCGGCCTCGACGGCCATTCCAACGGCGCCGAGCAGATCGCGGTGCGCGCCGCCGACGCCGGCATCGACGTCGTCTACGACGGCATCAGGCTGACGCCGCAGGAAATTGTCGAGCGCGCCAAGGCGGGCGTCGACTGCGTCGGCCTCTCGATCCTCTCCGGATCGCACGTCGCGATGACGCGGGAGGTGCTTGCCTTGATGCGGCAGGCGGGGCTTTCCGATGTGCCGGTGATCGTCGGCGGCGTCATTCCGCCCGACGACGCCGAGCGGCTGCGCGCCGAGGGGGTCGCCGCCGTTTACACTCCCAAGGATTTCGCCATCAACGGCATCATCGGCGACATCGTCGCCAAGGTCGAACGCGCGTTCGACGACCGATCATCGGAAGAGCAATGACGACGCCTGAAAACCCCGACCCGACCGAGCCTGGAGAGGGCAGCCGGCGCGGCGCCCTCATCGCCTTGCTGTTCATCGCCGTGCTGACGCTCGGCGGATATTGGATCTTCCATGAGATGGAGCGTCACAACGAGATCGACAATTGCATCGCCTCGGGCCGGCGCAATTGCACCGGCGATCTCCTCCATCCCGACGCGACGACGCCGTAAGGCTTGGAGCATATTGTCCGAACCGACGCCGTCATTGCGAGCAGCGCGAAGCAATCCAGTGGCGCCGACGACGCAAGCGGATGCATGGATTGCTTCGTCGCTTCGCTCCTCGCAATGACGCCGACCCGCTCAAATATGCACGGCATGTCCCAGTGCGCGCAGCGCCGCCTCTTGCACCGCCTCGCCTAGGGTCGGATGGGCGTGGATCGTTCCGGCGACGTCTTCGAGCCGCGCGCCCATCTCCAGCGCCAAGCCGAAGGCGGTCGAGAGTTCGGACACGTCCCGCCCGACCGCCTGCAAGCCGAGCAGCAGATGATTGTCGGCGCGCGCGACGACGCGCACAAAACCGTCCTCGGCGAGCTTGGTCATCGCGCGGCCGTTGGCCGAGAAAGGGAACAAGCCGATCTTGGTCGCAACGCCCGCGTGGCGCGCGTCCTCCGGCGACTGGCCGACGGAGACGACCTCGGGGTCGGTGAAGCAGACAGCGGGAATGGCGCGCTTGTCCCAGCTTCGCTTGTGGCCGGCGACGATCTCGGCGACCATCTCGCCCTGCGCCATGGCGCGATGCGCCAGCATCGGCTCGCCCGTCACGTCGCCGATCGCATAGACGCCGCGCATCGAGGCGCGGCACTGCTCGTCGATCCGAATGAACTTGCCGTCCATGTCGAGCACGAGTTGCTCACGGCCCCAACCCTCCAGCACCGGCCGACGCCCCACGGTGACGAGAACCTTATCGGCGGAAAGACGGGTCTCCTTGTCGCCGACCTCGACCAGCAACGCGTCCCCCTTGGGCGTCAGGCCTTTGGCGATGGCGCCGGTCAGCGTCTTGACGCCGAGCGCGGCGAGACTCTTGGCGACGGGCCGCGTCAGTTCGGCATCGTATTGCGGCAGGATGCGCGCCATCGCCTCGACGACGGTCACTGCCGAGCCCATCTTCGCGAAGGCGCACCCGAGCTCCAGCCCGATATAGCCGCCGCCGACGACGACCAGCTTCTCCGGCACCTTGTCGAGCGCCAGCGCGTCGCTCGAGGAGATCACCGGTCCGCCAAACGGCAACGACGGCAGCTCGACCGGCGCCGACCCGGTGGCGATCACGATCGTTTCCGCGCGAATGATCTGGAGCCCCGTCTCCGTCTCGACGGCGACCGTCTTGCCGTCGCGGAACTTCGCGGGGCCGACGACGATCTTGACGTTGCTCTTCTTCAGGAGCGCGGCGACGCCGTTGCGAAGCCGGCCGACAATTCCGTCCTTCCAGCCGATCGTCTTGGCGAGATCGATCTCGGGAGCGCGGAGCGAAATGCCGAGCGGGCTTTCCCCGGCGGCCATGCGGCGAGCTTTGTCGAATTCGTCGGCGGCGTGGATCAGCGCCTTGGAGGGAATGCAGCCGACGTTGAGGCAAACGCCGCCGAGGCGATTCTGCTCGACGATCACCGTGTCGAGGCCGAGCTGTCCGGCTCGAATGGCGCAGACGTAACCACCGGGGCCGGCGCCGACGACGAGCAGCTTGCAGGCGATCTCTTTCATTTAGGCCTCCAGGTTGTCCATCTCCGCGGGCGTTTGGGCGTCCTGGCCGGGCTCGACCCGGCCATCCACGTGGCGCCGCGGGCCGAAACTCTCCAGCGTAGCGGCGGCTGCGCGGCGTGGATGCCCGGCACAAGGCCGGGCAGGACGACCGAGCGCAACCCAACACGCTACAGGAAAATCATCGCCGGGGTTTCGAGCAGCGCCTTGATGCGCTGCACGAACACGGCGGCGTCCCAGCCGTCGATCACCCGGTGGTCGAAGCTGGAGGAGAGGTTCATCATCTTGCGCGGGATGAAGGCCGCCCCGTCCCACATTGGACGCGTCATGATCTTGTTGACGCCGACGATCGCGACTTCCGGATAGTTGATGATCGGCGTCGTCGCGACCCCGCCGAGCGCGCCGAGCGAGGTGATGGTGATCGTCGAACCGGAGAGCTCCTCGCGCGTCGCGGAGCCGTTCTTGGCGGCTTCGGCGAGGCGGTTGACCTCGGCGCCGCAGTCCCAAAGGTCGCGCGCTTCCGCGTGCTTGACCACGGGCACGACGAGGCCGGCCGCCGTCTGCGCGGCGAGGCCGATGTGCACGCCGCCGTGCTGATGAACGACGCCCGCCTCGTCGTCGTAGAGCGCGTTGATGTTCGGCTGGTCGGCGACAGCCTTCACCATCGCGCGCATCAGGAACGGCAGCAGCGTCAGCCTCGGCTGTTCAGGCCGCTTCTGCTTGTTGAGCGCGGCGCGCAGGTCTTCGAGCGCGGTGACGTCCACTTCCTCGACATAGGTGATCGGCGCGATATGGGCGTGCGCCAGCGCCATCCGCTCGGCGATCTTGCGGCGCAGGCCGACGAGCTTGACGTCATCGACGGAGAGATTCCGCTGCAAGCCGGGAGCGCGCGCGACCTGCGCGCCGCGGCCGATGAACGCCTCGAGATCCTGATGCGTGATGCGGCCCGCGGGGCCGCTTCCCGCTACCTGCCGCAGATCGATGCCCGCCTCCTTCGCGCGCAGACGCACGGCGGGCGAAGCGATCGGCTTCTCGCCCTCAGCCCGCAGCGCGGCAGGGTGAGGCGGAGCGGCAGGGTGAGGCGGAGCGACAAGGGGCGGCGCCGCGCGGGGCGGAGGCTGGACGCTCGGCGCCGCTTCACGTCGCCGCTCTTCGCGCGGCTCGGCGACCGCGGACACGGCTTCGCGCGGGGGTTTGGCGGCGGGTTCGACGCCCTCCCCTTCGACCTTCATTCGGATCAGCGGCGAGCCGACCGCGACGAGGTCGCCGACTTCGGCGCCGAGCCAAAGCACCTCGCCGTTGGCGGGCGAAGGAATCTCGACCGTCGCCTTGTCGGTCATGACGGCGCCGAGCACGGCATCCTCGCGCACGAGGTCGCCGACCTTCACCTGCCATTCGACGAGCTCGGCTTCGGCGACGCCTTCGCCGACGTCGGGCAGCTTGATCACGAGCTCGCCCATCTCACGCCTCCATCGTTTCGAGGAGCGCGCGCCCGAGCCTCGCCGGCCCCGGGAAATAGTCCCATTCCTGCGCGTGCGGATAGGGCGTATCCCACCCCGTGACGCGCGCGACCGGCGCCTCGAGATGATAGAAGCAGTTCTCCTGTACGAGCGCTGCGAGTTCGGCGCCGAAGCCCGACGTCAACGTCGCCTCATGGACCACGACGCAGCGGCCGGTCTTCTTCACCGAGGCGACGATCGTCTCGATGTCGAGCGGCAGCAGAGTGCGAAGGTCGATGATCTCGGCGTCGACGCCGGTCTCGGCGGCGGCGGCCTCGGCGACATACACCATCGTGCCATAGGCGAGGATGGTGATGGCCGCGCCCTCGCGGCGGACAGCCGCCTTGCCGAGCGGGGTGAGATAGTGTCCCTCGGGCGTCTCGCCGAGCGGGTGCTTGGACCACGGCGTGACCGGCTGGTCGTGGCGCCCGTCGAACGGGCCGTTATAGAGGCGCTTGGGCTCGAGGAAGATCACCGGATCGGGGTCCTCGATCGAGGCGATCAGCAGCCCCTTGGCGTCGTTCGGATTGGAGGGCACCACCACCTTGAGGCCGGCGACGTGGGTGAACAGCGCCTCGGGGCTCTGGCTGTGCGTCTGGCCGCCAAAAATGCCGCCGCCGGTCGGCATTCGCACGACGATCGGACAGGTGAACTCTTCGTTCGAGCGGTAGCGCAGCCGCGCCGCCTCGGAGACGATCTGATCGTAGGCGGGATAGACGTAGTCGGCGAACTGCACCTCGACGCAGGGCCTCAGGCCATAGACGGCCATGCCGATCGCCGTGCCCACGATGCCGAGCTCGCTGATCGGCGTATCGAAGCAGCGGCGCTTGCCGTATTTCTGCTGCAGGCCCATCGTGCTGCGGAACACGCCGCCGAAATATCCGACGTCCTCGCCGAACACGACGACATTGTCGTCGCGCGCCATCGAGACGTCCATCGCGCTGCGGATCGCCTCGATCATGGTCATCTTGGGCATGGCGTCAGACCCCCGCCTGCTGGCGCTGCCGGCGCAGGTGCGGCGGCATTTCAGCAAAGACGCCCTCGAAGATGTCGCGCGCGGAGGGCTTGCCGCCGGCGTGCAGGGTGCCGTGACGCTCGGCTTGCCTCTGCGCCTCGATCACCTCGTCGAGCACTTCCGCTTCGGCCTGCTTGTGGCGCTCTTCGGACCATCTGCCGCGCACGATCAGATGGTTCTTGAGCCGGATCACCGGATCGCCGAGCGGCCAGGCCTCCGACTCGGCTTTCGGCCGGTAGGCGGAAGGGTCGTCCGAGGTCGAATGCGCGCCGACGCGATAGGTGACGTATTCGATCAGCGTCGCCCCGAGGTTGCGCCGCGCTCGCTCGACCGCCCATTTGGCGACCGCATGGACGGCGAGATAGTCGTTGCCGTCCACCCGCAGAGCGGGAAGGCCGAAGCCGAGCCCGCGCGCCGCGAAAGTGCCCGAGCCGCCACGCGCGATGCCCTGGAATGTAGAAATCGCCCACTGATTGTTGACGATGTTGAGCACGACCGGCGCCTGGTAGGTGGAGGCGAAGACGAGCGCGGCGTGAAAGTCGGACTCGGCGGTGGCGCCGTCGCCGATCCAGCCGACCGCGATTTTGGTGTCGCTCTTGATGGCCGAGGCCATCGCCCAGCCGACCGCCTGCACGAATTGCGTGGCGAGATTGCCTGAGACTGTGAAGAAGCCATGCTCCTTTGAAGAATACAGCACCGGCAACTGGCGGCCCTTGAGCGGGTCGTTCTCGTTGGAGAAGATCTGGTTCATCATGTCGACCATCGGATAGCCGCCGGCGATCAGGAGGCCGGCCTGCCGATAAGTCGGAAAATTCATGTCGCCCGGCGCAAGCGCGCGCCTGAACGCGCAACTCACCGCCTCCTCGCCCATGTGCTGCATGTAGAACGAGGTCTTGCCCTGGCGCTGCGCCATCTGCATGCGCGCATCGAAGGCGCGCAGCGTCATCATATGGCGTAGGCCCTCGGCGAGTTCGTCGTCGGTCAGCGAGCCCGCCCAGGGGCCGACCGCCTGGCCGTCGCGATCGAGCACGCGGATGATCGAATAGGCGAGATCGCGAATGGATTCCGGGTCGGCCTCGACATCGGGGCGGCGCACCGAGCCGGCCTCGGGGATTTTCACATTCGAGAAGTCAGGCGCGTCGCCTGGTCGAACAGCGGGCTCCGGCACGAAAAAGCGCAGGGGAGCAAATTCGTTCATTGCCGTATCCTTTTCCATCCTCCGGCGACTGTTTGGAGGCGTATGCAACGGTATCGGGCCCGATATTCTCGCTTAAATCAGGTCAGGCAGGAAGCTTGCTCTCGCGCCGGCTCGAATTGGCGCCGAAGGCTCGCAGCCGATCGATGAGCCAGCGGCCCGCTGGCCCCGGGGGCGTGGCGACAGGATAGAGCGCGGACATCTGCAGGGTGATCCCGCCGAGCGGCACGTCCTCGGTTTCCAGCTCCACGAGCCGCCCGGCGGCGATGTCCGCCTCGACCATATGGCGCGGCATGCCGCCCCAGCCGAGTCCGTTCAGCAGGAAGGCGTGCTTTGCGAACAGATCGCCGAGGCGCCAGACCGACCCCGCGATCACCCCGAATTCCCGACCGTGCGACAGGTCCGATCGGTCGGTCAGTACGAGCTGAGTGTGCCGCGCCAGATCCTGGCGGTCGATCGGCCCTTTGACCGCGGCGAGCGGATGCCCGCTCGAGGCGACCATGACGAACGCTACATCGATCAGCCGCTCGGCCACCACGGCCGGCGGCAGAAGGACCGGCAGAGACCCGACGACGCCGACCGTAGCGCGCCCATCGAGCACAGGTTGAAAGGCGCCGCCGAGCGCCTCGACCAGGAGCCGCAAGGGCACTGTGGGGAAGCGATCCCTGAACTCCTTGGCCGTCTCGGTGATGGCTTCGATGGGGAAAAAGACGTCGACCACCACCGAAAGCTCCGGCTCGAGACCGCCCGACATGGCTCTTGCGCGAGATTTCATGCTGTCGACGCCGGCGACCACGGCGCGAGCATCGGCGAGCAGGACGGCGCCCTGCGGCGTAGGCTTGGGGCGGCGACCCCGGCGATCGAACAGGTCGACGCCGATCTGGCCTTCGAGACTTGCGATGAGGTCGCTAACCGCCGACTGCGCCCGGCGCAGCTTGCGCCCGGCGGCGGAGAAGCTGCCTTCCTCTACAGCAGCGATGAAGGCTCGCAATTGATCGAGAGAGACGCCGTCCAACACGTACGCAACTTATCGCCAGAACCGATGGATTCATATCGAAAGATACCGGCTTTTCGTAGAGATGGCGAGCTGGCAAATCAGCCGCCTCGGCGCTGGCGGACGACTTCGTCGCGCCAGCCGCCTGACGCAGCGCGTCACCACCCCCCGCAAACCCCAGGAACGACTTTCCCATGAAGGCCAACTTTTTCGCGGCCTGCGCCGCCGCCCTAGTCGCTGTCGCTTCGCTCGGTTCGGGCGCCGAAGCACAGTCCGTCTCGTCGACCGACCCCGCCGCCGTCAAGCCGGGGACCTATAAGGTCGAGCCCGGCCATACCCAGATCGGCTTCTCGATCTTGCACATGGGCTTCACCAACTACTCGGGCTTCTTCTCCGGCGCGTCGGGCAGTCTTCAACTCCAGCCAACGGCGCCGTCATCCGCCAAGCTCCAGGTTACGGTTCCGGTCGCTTCGATCCTGAGCACAGTGCCGAAGCTGGATCAGGAGCTGAAGGGCGCGGACTGGTTCGATACGGCCAAATATCCGAATGCGACCTTCACCTCCACGCAGGTCCGCCCGACCGGCAAGGACACCGCCGAGATCGACGGCAATTTGACCCTGCATGGGATCACCAAGCCGGTGACCTTGACCGCCCATCTGGTCGGCTCCGGCGTCAACCCGATGGACAAGGCGTTCACGGTCGGTTTCGAGGCCACGGGCGTCATCAAGCGCAGCGACTTCGGCGTCACGAAGTATCTGCCGCTGGTCGGCGACGACGTGCGCCTGACCATCGCCGGCGCCTTCGAACTACAGAAATAAGCCACGGTCGCGGCGCCGCCATCACCCTTCGCAGCGTGATGGCGGCGTCATTGCGGGGAGCGAAGCGACGGATTGCTTCGCGTTGCTCGCAATGACGACACGGGTTCGAACGAAACCCTCAGCCCAACCGCTCGCGAAGCGCCGCGACGATCGCTTTGGTGCTCGCCTGCCCGCCGATGTCGCGGCTGCGCAGCGCCTCATCGACGAGCGCGGCTTCGACTGCACTCTCGATGCGATCCGCGGCGCGGCCGAGGCGCGGGTCGCCGTGCCGCTCGGCGAGACGGCGCAGCATCATCACCGCAGCGAGGATGGTGCCGTAGGGATTGGCGACGCCCTTGCCAGCGATGTCCGGCGCGGAGCCGTGCGAGGCTTGGAAAAAGCCGATCCCGTCGCCGAGTTCCGCCGAAGGCGCCATGCCCATGCCGCCGATGGTCGCCGCGGCGAGGTCGGAGATGATGTCGCCGAACATGTTCTCGCTGACGATCACGTCAAAGTGTTCGGGCCGGTTGACGAGATGCACGGTCATCGCGTCGACCAGGACATGTTCGCTCTCGATGTCGGGATATTGCGTCGCGACCTCGTCGAACACCTTGCGGAAGAAGGCGTAGCTGCGCAGCACATTGGCCTTGTCGCAGCAGGTCACGCGCTTGCGCCCGTCGGCGGGCGCGCCGTTGCGCTGGCGCGCCAGTTCGAAGGCGAAGCGCACGATCCGCTCAACGCCCTTGCGGGTCTGGACCAGCGTATCGACGGCGACCTCTTCGCGCAGCAGCGCCCCGGCGCCGCGGGAGGCGTAGAGGCCCTCGCTGTTCTCGCGCACGATCACGTAGTCGATCGCCTTGGCGTTGCGCAGCGGCGAGGGAACGCCGGGATAGAGCTTGATCGGACGCACATTGGCGTAGAGATCGAGCCGGAAGCGCAACGACAGCGTGAAGTCGAGGCCGGCCTCAGTGCCGTCGGGATGCACGATGCCGGGAATGCCGGCCGCGCCGTGCAGGATCGCGTCGGAATCGCGGCAGCCGGTAAAGCTCGTCTCGGGGAAGGAATCGCCCGTCTCGACGAAGTGCCGCGCGCCGGCGGGATATTCGATGAATTCGAGCGGCCGCTCGGCGCCGAAGGCGGCGTCGAGAATCTCGAGCGTCGCCTTGCACACTTCCGGCCCGATGCCGTCGCCGTGGACGACGGCAATGCGATAGGTCTGTTTCACTGGAGGTCTCCGATCCTCAGATGCAGCGGCCGCCGTCGACTTCGATCGCGACGCCGGTAATCATGCTCGCCTCGTCCGAGCAAAGGAACGCCGACGTGTTGGCGATGTCCTCGGGGGTCGAGAAGCGGCCGATCGGGATGCTCGAGAGGAATTTGGCGCGCACCTCCGGGGTGTCGGCGCCCATGAAGGTCTTGAGCAGCGGCGTGTCGCCGGCGACCGGATTGATCGCATTGACGCGAATGCCGAAGGGGGCGAGCTCGACCGCCATCGCGCGCGTCGCCGTGATCGCCCAGCCCTTCGAGGCGTTGTACCAGGTGAGGTTCGGCCGCGGGCTCACGCCGCCGGTCGAGGCGATGTTGAGGATGACGCCGTATTTCTTGGCCTTGAACAGCGGCACTGCGTGTTTGGCGCCGTAGTAGATCGCCTTCATGTTGACCCCGGCAATGCGGTCGAACGCCTCCTCGGCCAAGGTTTCGAGCGGCTGCGGCGTGTGGCCGACGCCGGCGTTGTTGACGAGAATATCGAGCCCGCCGAACCGGCTCTGCGCCTCTGCGACCGCGCTCGCGACGCCAGCCTCGGTCGAGACGTCGGCGGTCACCGCGGCCGCCGCCGCGCCGAGCGCTTCGGCGACGCGGCGGGCGGCGGCTCCGTCGCGATCCGCGACGATCACGCGCGCGCCCTCGGCGACGAACTTCTGCACGATGCCCTCGCCGAATCCCGAGCCGCCGCCGGTGACGATCGCAATTTTGCCCTTCAGTCTCATTTTCAATCAATCCCTAAATAACAGCGCCGGGAACGTGCTTCGCCTTCCTCCCGGGGCGCCCATCATACGACGTTTCTCAGACGCGCTTGCTGGAAATCTGCCAAACCAGCGCTGAAGGCGGGCGGCGCCGCCCGTCGGCGGTTGACTCGCAGCCTCGCATTTCTACTGTGCGCGGCTCACGCGGCGTCAAAAGCCGAGGCCGCAGCCGGAACGGGTAAGGAACGAACTGATGTCTGAAGCAGGCCGGCGCGAGGCCGCCGAGGTCTCCAAGGCGTGGCCTTTCGAGGAGGCGCGCAAGCTGATCGCGCGCATCGAGCGCACCGGGCAGCGTCAGGTGCTGTTCGAGACCGGCTATGGCCCCTCGGGCCTCCCGCATATCGGCACGTTCGGCGAAGTTGCGCGCACCACCATGGTGCGCCACGCCTTTCGCGTGCTGACCGACGATAAGATCGAAACGCGGCTGCTCGCCTTCTCCGACGACATGGACGGCCTGCGCAAGACGCCGGACAACATCCCCAACCGCGAGATGGTCACCCAGCACCTCGGCAAGCCGCTCACCGAGGTGCCCGACCCGTTCGGCGAATACGACAGCTTCGCCGCGCACAATAACGCCCGGCTGCGCCGTTTCCTCGACAGCTTCGGCTTCGATTACGAATTCGCCTCCTCGACGGAATATTACAAGTCCGGCCGGTTCGACGCGGCGCTGCTCCACATGCTGCGGCGGTTCGAGGCGGTGCAAGCCATCATGCTGCCAAGCTTGCGCGAGGAGCGCGCGGCGACCTATTCGCCGTTCCTTCCCATTCACCCCAGCACCCGCGTCGTCATGCAGGTTCCGTTGCTGGGAATGGACCCGGAGGCGGGAACGATCCGCTGGCGCGACCCGGATACGAACGAGGAATTCGAGACGCCGGTCACCGGCGGCCATTGCAAGCTGCAATGGAAGCCGGACTGGGCGATGCGCTGGTGTGCGCTCGGCGTCGACTACGAAATGGCGGGCAAGGACCTGATCGATTCGGTCAAGCTCTCCTCGCAGATCGCGCGCGCGCTCGGCGCCGAGCCGCCGGCCGGCTTCAATTACGAATTGTTCCTCGACGAGCAGGGCCAGAAGATCTCGAAGTCCAGGGGCAACGGCCTGACGATCGACGAATGGCTCACCTATGCGAGCCCGGAGAGCCTGTCGCTGTTCATGTTCCAGAAGCCGACCGCGGCCAAGCGGCTCTATTTCGACGTGATCCCGCGCACGGTCGACGACTATCTCGGCTTCCTCGACGCCTATCCGCGCCAGGAGTGGAAGGAGCGGCTCGGCAATCCGGTCTGGCACATTCATTCCGGCGAGCCGCCGGCGCCCGAGACGCTTGTCCACGGCGAGGGAGCGCAAACGACGGTGTCCTTCGCGATGCTGCTCAACCTCGCCGCCGTCGCCAACAGCGACAATCCGGCGGTGCTGTGGGGTTTCCTCAAGCGCTATGCGCCCTCGGCCTCGCCGGAGACGCATCCGCGGCTCGACAAGCTCGTCCAATACGCAGTCGCCTACTTCCGCGACTTCGTCGCGCCCAAGAAGCGCTACCGCGCGGCGGACGACGTGGAGCGCGCCGCGCTCGAGGCGGTGTCGGCCAAGCTCGCCGAACTGCCGGCCGAGTCGAGCGCCGAGGAAATCCAGCACGCGCTCTACGACATCGCGCGGCCGATCCCGCGCTACCAGGACATGAAGGCCAAGGGCGCGACGCCGGAGCGGCCGGGCGTCTCGAACGACTTTTTCAACATGGTCTATGGGGTGCTGCTCGGCGAGGAGCGCGGCCCGCGCCTCGGCTCTTTCATCGCGCTCTACGGCGTCGAGGAGACGCGCGCGCTGATCGCCAAGGCGCTGGCGGGGGAGTTTGTCGCGGCGGCTTGAGGATGCCTCGCCTGGAGAAGGCGGTCCGGAACGTCGGTCGAGGGGCCGCGGTTCGCGCGTCCACCTCTCGTCAAGGGGGCGTCAAGTCCTGTCAACCTTCGTCAAACAACGTCAAGGCTTGTCAAGCATTCCCTTGAGGCGATTAGATTCTTTTGCGAACCATGCGAAATCGTGTAGGCTCTTATTTCCCGCGGGGGAAATGCATACGAGGTCGATTTGCGCTGGTTGCGGTTGCTGCTGATCGCCGCGTCCCTAGGGACGGCCGCCTTCATCGCCTATATCACCAGTAAGGACCGCTTCAATGTTCCGTGGTTCGTTTTCGGCTGGCTCTTCGCGTGCGTCTTAAATGCGTGGTACCTGGCGTTGAATGGCGCGTCGGCGAGCAAGCCGCAGAAATCCCGAATTCTTGGCCTACTGACCCTCTGGCTTGATGCCAAAGAGAGCGAACTCAAGGCTCGCATACAATCCAGGATTGACAATTGATGATTGAGGCTCGAATTAATCCAACAGATTACAAGGATTGGGCTAACATCGTGGAACAACTGAAGGCGCAAGGCGTGGCGGTTGATCGATCACATGCCGGACTCCCAGTATTTCGTCCGCCCGTTAGATTTGTATACGACACTCTCAAAAAGGTTTTTGTTGTGGCGCAGGCCTCTTAACCCCTAGAACTGGACTTTTGGCAATCGCCTACTCTGGCTTATGCCGCGCGATCTTCACCAGTGCCGCGTCGAAACGCTCTTCGGGCTCATCGCAGCCGAGAGCGCGAGCGGCCTCAATGAAACCTAGCGACTGCTCATTTTGAGCCGGCGGGATCGTCTTCCGGGGCCGGGATGTCTTCGTGTTGCTCAAGATTCAGTTTCCCTTGCCGCGCGCCCTCGGGAATAGCAACTTTGGCAATTCCTATTGGCGTAACGCCGCACAGCAACGCTCTGCTGGCCAATCCCTTGTCATCAGTATAAATCTCTGTCGCCCCGTAAACCTTGCATATTGCCACTATTTGTCGGTCGACCTTTCTCTTTTGATATGGCTCAACCTTATTCTTTTCGTCCTGATAATGAAACGAATCTCGGTTCAGGAACGCCAGTTCGGCGGCACACCTTGCGTCAAAGTTTCCGATCTCAAATATCCGAGACCGACTTACAAGGCTTATGTATTGCTCGGCCGTTGGCCCAATGACGGTTAGCAATTCGGCGCAAGCGGGAGCCGGAATAATTATTTTCCGACGAGCTTTCTGCACGTCCACTATTACCGCTTCTGCGCGCTCTTTCGCAAATTCGACTGGTATATCTGTCCCTTCCGCGAAGGGGATTTTTCCATTCGGATTGAGCAGGATGCTTAGCATCGTATTGTCAAACGCGACCGCGCTCACAGATCCGGCCCCCGCTCATCCTGGAGACGTTCCAAAGCGTCTGCCGGCCACTTCACGTCCAAGCTTCTGAGGCGTTCAAGCGTTAGAGTGGCGTCCTCATCCTCTAGGCGCTCATAGCTTTGCACCTGCATGCGCAAAAGACTCCAAACACCATCGGAATCCCTGCACCAAATGCCGACGCCCGCCAGTCGCACCGGCTCCCATAGCAATTGACCAAGCTCTTTCGCGAGGTGCCTCTTTGCGGTGAACCCCGAGAGGATACGTCCATCAATATCCTGAACTTGGAGCGCGGCGTCTTCACCAGCGCCGCCTACGCGAATTAGTTGACCATCAATCGTGGTCGCTTGCCGCAACCCCTCCACGATCCCCGAATCATCAGGAGCGGCGGGGATTTCCAAAATGATCCGACCGTTGGTCTTTAGGAGGGCAGGACGCCCGGCATATTTCGTCCCTACGGCGTCTCTCCGGACCATACGGCGGATTCGGTTATAGGCCTCAACTTGCCGCTTGGTGCCATCGCCATGCTGCACACGCGAGGCCCGGTCTCGCGCCTCTAGCGCGGTAGCTATCGGGGCGCGCAGCACGGGGTTAACACTAGATTCTCGTATCTCGACAAGATGCAGATTCTTGGGGTCTCCGAGGACAACCGCCATCTGCTGCAAGTACTCAATGAGACGATCAAGAGGCATCGTTTCCGGGACATATCCCGGAATGACGAAGCTAAGGTCCTCGAAGTCTCCCATGCCCGGAATCCTACATGCCGCCGGAATCTGCGGCAAGCGGTACTTACCGCTTACGGCGCACCAGCTGATTGATAAGTCAGGCGCTGCCAATGACCCCTTCAAGCGCCTTCACGGTGCGAGCCTGATTGCGCCTTTCCCCCGGAATTTTTGCGCCATGCCCGATGCGCCTGGCAGCGATATTCGCAGCATAACACGGTTTCCGTTTTTCCGAAACAAAGTCGTGTATCGAAACGCCCGCCGGAGCGAGCGCGCCCGCGCCGAGAGAGGCGAACGCCTCCCGTCAATACTCGCACTGGTCGTTGCCGGGATGGCCGTAGTAAGTGCTGGACCGGCAGTCGCTTCCCCACGGGCCGAATGTGCCGGTGGCGCGATGGTGGCGGGAGTCGCCTTGCCAACTGGCTCCCTGGTCTCCGCCGCCTCCGTCTTTGTAGAACTGGGCGCCAGGAGGGCCGCCGCCGCCATAGGCAGGGCCCCCATAGCCGCCGCCGCCGCCACTCCAGTTGCCGCCGCCGCCGGCCGCCAAAGCATCCGCGGCGCATCCTGATGACAGAGCGATGGCCGTCGCCAAGACGACGATTGTCTTTCTCAGCATGTCGAAGTTTCCTTCATGTTGTCGGTGCGTATGAGGTGGGAACCAATCTTGCCGGCTGCAATCGAAAAACTGTCGCCATTGTCTAGGACTTGCGCAAAGATGAGCCGCCGGGGGCACGATTTCGAACAGGGCGACGGCGCGGGGCGCGGTTCTCTGGTATGATCCGAACGATCCGATTGCCGCCGTAGCCGCATAGCCGGGAGGCTGAGCGATGCTGTTCCGTCAATTGTTCGATGCGACGTCCGGCACCTACAGCTATCTGCTCGCGAGCCGACGCGGCGGCGAGGCGCTGATCATCGATCCGGTGCTCGAGAAGGTCGACCGATACGTCACGTTGCTGAACGATCTCGACCTGCGGCTGGTCAAGGCGATCGACACCCATCTGCACGCCGATCACGTGACAGGCCTCGGCGCTTTGCGCGACAGGACGCGCTGCATCACCGTGATGGGCGAGACGACGAGCGCCGACGTCGTCTCGATGCGCGTCGCCGAGGGCGACGTCGTCGACATCGAGGGCGTCAACCTCGATGTGCTCTACACGCCCGGCCACACCGACGATTCCTACAGCTTCGTGATGCCCGACCGCGTGTTCTCCGGCGACACGCTGCTGATCCGCGGCACCGGGCGCACCGACTTCCAGAACGGCGACCCGCGCGCGCAATATGAATCGATCTTCGGCAAGCTGCTCAAACTGCCGGAGGAAACGCTGCTCTATCCCGCGCACGACTACAAGGGCGACACGGTCTCGACGATCGGCGAGGAGCGGGCACGCAATCCGCGTCTGCAAGTGCGCTCGATCAACGAATATGTCGAGCTGATGAACAACCTGAAACTGCCCAATCCGAAAATGATGGATGTCGCCGTGCCGGCGAACCGCCACATCGGCATCGCGCAGGACGGCGTCGAGCACATCGGCCTGACGACGGAGCAAGCGCGGGCGATGTTTGCCGGCGGCGCCGCTCTGCTCGTCGATCTCCGCGAATCCTCGGAGCGCGCGCGCCACGGCGCGATCGAGGCTTCGGTTCATTCGCCCTATCGCCAACTCGCGGACGCGCTTTGCGACGGCGGCCTCCTCAACACGCTGGCGCGCGCGACCGGCAGGCGGCTCGTATTCATCTGCGCTTACGGCGAACGCTCCGCGATGGCGGTCGAAGCCGCGCGCCGCGCCGGCTTTATCGACGCGGTCCATGTGATCGGCGGCTACAATGCGTGGCGGAGCGCGGGAAGCGCGTGAGTTGGGTCGATCAGTCGGACCCGTTTCGACCCGTGTGGATAATTTTCAGCACCCCTTCGGGGTCGGCCATAAATTAGGCAATTGAGCGGACTAAGGACCCGTTCTCCGACATCCGACGAAGCGCATTCGAACCCATTTGGATCTTCCGTCATCGAGAACGGAGGTCAAACCCATGAAAATCATCGTCATCGGCGGCGCCGGGTTGATCGGCTCGAAGACCGTCGCCGTCCTCCGCCAGGGCGGCCACGAGGTGATCGCCGCCTCGCCTAAAAGCGGCGTCAACACCATCACCGGCGAGGGGCTCAAAGGCGCCTTGGCTGGCGCGCAGGTGGTGATCGACCTCACCAATTCGCCTTCATTTGAAGACCGAGCGGTGCTGGAATTCTTCGAGACTTCCGGGCGCAACCTTCTCTCGGCGGAGGCCTCGGCGAGTGTCCAGCATCACGTCGCGTTATCCATCGTCGGAATCGACCGGACCGACAACGGCTATTTCCGCGCCAAGGTCGCCCAAGAGAAACTGATCGAAGCCTCCGGCATCCCCTTCACCATCGTCCGCGCGACCCAGTTCATGGAATTCCTCGGCGGCATCGCCGCTTCAAGTGCGGACGGAAACAAGGTCAGGCTTTCGCCTGTCCTGTTCCAGCCGATCGCCGCGGACGATGTTGCTCTTTTCGTCGCCGAGGTGGCGCTCGCCGCGCCGCGAAATGGCGTCGTCGAGATCGCCGGCCCGGAACGAGCGCCGTTCAGCGAGATCCTCGCGCGCTATCTGAGGGCGATCGGCGACCCGCGTGAGGTGGTGAGCGACCCCGAGGCCCGATACTGGGGCGGCCGGGTCGAGGAGCGCTCGCTTGTACCGTTGGGGGAGACGCGCCTCGGCCGCGTCGGTCTTGACGAATGGCTTCGCCGCTCACAGGCAACAGCCTGATTCCGGGTTCGCCGCAGGACGAGGGGTGGGTCAGAGTAAATGCAGCACACGCTTGTCTTATGACTTTTCGCGCTAGGCGCCTTCTGCATTCTGGTGGACGCGCCGAGCAGCTCTTTTCGTCATGCCCGGCCTTGTGCCGGGCACCCACGCGGAGCGGACGATTCCAACGTCATAGGAGTTTTTGTGACGGCGCCGCGTGGCTGGCCGGGACAAGCCCGGCCATGACGGTGTGCGTCAACCCATTTGCAAATGACTCTAATCCTTGGAACTCGGCGCATGCGTCTGCTGGGGAGCCGAGAGGCCCGCAATGAGCTGCACCATTCCGGCGTTGCCTTGTTGCTGGGCCACGCTCGTGGCGGTAGCGCCGGCGTTGTCCTTCAGACCCAAGTCGGCGCCGTGCTCGGCGAGCATCTTGATGAAATCCGCGCGACCGACGAGCGAGGCCATCATCGCCGCCGTCTGTCCGTTGGCGTTGCGCGCGTTCACGTCGCAGTGCGCCACGAGCAGCTTTGCAATCTCCAGTTCGCCCTTGAAGGCAGTCCCCATCAGAGCGGTATTGCCTTTGGAATCCGCAGCGCAGGGGTCGGCGTGCTTCTCGAGCAGCAGGTCGACGACGGCGCGCTGGCCGTCATAGGCGCCGATGATGAGAGCCGTGTAGCCCTGGCTATCGCGCATATCGATCGGGACGCCGTCCTTGATCATTCCCTCGAGAAGATCGGCGCGCCCTTCGCGCGCGGCGGCGAAATAGAGCTCCTTGTAATGGTCGGGCAACGGATCGGCGGCGTGCGCCAGCGTCGGAATCGTGAGCGCGAAGGCGACGCTCGCTGCGACGTGCTTGAACTTGTCGGAGAGTTTCATCGAACGCCTCTATTCTTAGAGCGAATTGTTGACTTAGAGCGTGCTGCATTCTGGTGGACGCGCCGAGCAGCTCTTTTCGTCATGCCCGGCCTTGTGCCGGGCGCCCCAAGGCGATTGCAAAGCAATCGTCCGCACGCGGAGCCGACAATTCCAACGTCATAGGAGTCTTTGTGACGGCGCCGCGTGGCTGGCCGGGACAAGCCCGGCCATGACGGTGTGCGTCAACCCATTTGCAAATGGATCTAGCGGTGGCGGTCCCCTCTCCCCGCCAGCGGGAAGAGGGGGATGAGGCGCGTAGGTTTCGTCGGCGCACCTCCGGCCGTGCGCTTATTGCGCAGCGCGCGTCTTGACCGCGGCGAGGTCGACGTTGATCGCCTTGGCGACACGCGTGCCGTAGTCCGTGTCGGCGCGATAGAAGTAGCTGGCCATCGTCTCGCGAATCTTGGCGCTCGCGATCTGACTGAGATCGTTGGCGAGATTCTTGATCAGGTGATCCTGCGCCGTCTTGTCGAGGCCGCGATAGAACTCGCCCGCCTGACGGAAGTTGTCCTGCTTGTCGACCGGCTTCTGCTGGGTCATCCCCGAAACCGGATATTCGCTGTAGCGATAGCCGCTCTGCTGGACAGGCCGCTCGGTCGAGTCGGTCGGATCGTAGTTGACGTCGCCCTTCTGCCCCGAGGCCTCCATCGCGCCGTCGATGTTGTTGTTGGCGACCGCGACGAGCGGACGATTGACGGGGAGTTGCATGTAGTTCGGCCCGATGCGGTAGCGCTGCGTGTCCGCGTAGGCGAACAGGCGGCCCTGCAGCATCTTGTCGGGCGAAGGCTCGATGCCCGGCGCCAAGTCGCACGGGCAGAAGGCGGACTCCTCCGTGGTCTCGAAGTAGTTGTCCGGCACTTTGTTCAGGGTCATCGTGCCTACCTTCACCTCCGGCACGCCGGTCCAGATCTTGGTGTCGTCGAAGCCGTCGTAGGGAAGCTTGCGCGACCTGCTCAGGCGTCAGGAGTTGCACCATCAGATCCCACTTCGGGAAGTTGCCGGCCCGGATGTTGGCGTAGAGATCGCGCGTCGCGTAGCTGGTGTCGGCGGCCTTCATCTCCTCCAGCGTCATGCCGTGGACGCCCTGCTGCGACTTCCAATGGAACTTCGCGAAGACGGTCTTGCCGTCGCGGTTGACGAGGCGGAACGCATGGACGCCCCAACCGTCCATGGTCCGGTAGCTCGCCGGCATTCCGATGCTATCGGTGTAGAGCATCGTCAACTCGTGCGTCGAACTCGGGAACGTGCGAGAAGAAATCGAACGCCCGGGCCGGGTCTTGCACATTGGTGACGGGCGACGGCTTGTTGGCGTGCACGAAGTCCGGGAACTTGATCGCGTCGCGGATGAAGAAGACCGGCTCGTTGATGCCGACGATGTCCCAGTTGCCCTGGTCGGTGTAGAATTTGACAGCGAAGCCGCGCGGATCGCGCGCCGCTTCCGGCGAGCCGCGGAAATTCATGACCGTCGAGAAGCGGACGAAGACCGGCGTTTCCTTGCCGGCGGCGCCCAGCACAGAGGCGCGCGTATATTGCGAGAAGTCCGTGCTGGCGACGAAGAAGCCCTGAGCGCCGACGCCGCGCGCGTGAACGACGCGCTCCGGGATCCGCTCGCGATCGAAGCGCGCGAGCTTCTCGATGAGGCTGTAGTCTTCGAGCAGCACGGGACCGTCCGGCCCCGCCGTCTTCGAATTCTGATTGTCGCCGATGGGCGCGCCGGTGTCGCGTGTCATGCCTGGCGACTGAGCAAGGGCGGCTGTTGCGCTGATCGCCAGGAATGCGAGAGCCGCAACGGGCGTTTTAAAGGTCATAGTCAGGTTTCCTCATCGCGTCGATCACGAAGAAGACCTGGACTTAGAATTGGAAGATCGAGGAGGGAAACGAATTGATTGGTATAGCCTGATCGAGACATTCGATCATGGACACGGAGACGTGATTACGCGACCTTCGCCAATCCATCTTGTACGCATATCTCGCGAATGCTCATGGCGAGACGGGCGAAACCTTCGGCCCGCGGACTGTGCCGTCTCCAGGCCATGACGACGATGCGCTGGGCCTCGGGACCTGCGAGGGGGCGAGTGACGACATCGGTTCCCGAGAGAATGCCGCATTCCACCGCCAATTGCGGCACGAGCGCGACGCCACAGCCGGCGTTGACGAGTTGGACAAGCGTGTGGATCGAGGCCCCCGACGGCGAGTTCGATCGGTGATCCGGCCGTCGGCAAGCTTTGAGTGCCTGGTCGCGCAGACAATGGCCGTCTTGCAGGAGCAGCAGCCGATCGTCGGGCAACTCCTGGGGATCGATCTGAGCGTTTTCGGCGAGCGGATCGTCGCGCCTCACCGCTACGACGATGGGGTCTTCGAAGATGGTGGCGTATTCGAATTCGCCGCATTCGTAAGGCAGCGCCAGCAGCGTGCAGTCGCGCGTCCCGCGCGAAAGACCGGCGCAGCCTTCGGGACTGGTCTCCTCGTGCACATGCAACTCGAGTTCGGGATGAAACTGGCGCACGCCAGTGAGAATGCGGGAGAGGAGAAAGGGCGCAATCGTCGGAATGACGCTCAATCGGAGCGCGCCGGCGAGCGACGCCACATCGAGCAGCGAGATCTCGCGAGCGCGCAGCAAGATCTCTTGCGCCCTGCGAACCACGCCGACCCCGACGGGGGTGAAGACGACAACCCTGCGGGTTCGCTCGACCAAGTCCATGCCGAGCACCGTCTCGAGTTCCTTCAGGCCAGCCGACAGCGTCGACTGCGTCACGTTGCACGCCTCCGCGGCGCGGCCGAAGTGCTGGTGCTCGTAGAGCGCGACGAGATATCCCAATTGTCTCAGCGAAGGCAGGCCAGCCACGGATCTCGTCTCCGGAATCGACTCGGCGCCCGGAGGTTGTACGCCCCGTTTCGAAATGCGCGTCGAGCCTTTATTCGCGCCGACCTATGGCGGAAGCGTGGAAAATTCGAGGCGCGTGCTCGCCTGCTGGTCGAGGCGCTCGGCGTCGAAGCCGGCTGCGAAGCGATAGACGCCCGGCGCGATGCGCCAGCGCCGCGTGGTCTCGTCGAACCGGGCGAGCAGGCGCGGGTCGATCGCGGTCGTCACGCGCGCTTCTTCGCCCGGCTTCAGCATGAGCCGGCTCCAGCCTGCGAGCCGCAAGGGGAGATCGGCGCCGTCCGATCCGGTGAGATAAAACTGCGGAATCGCCGCGCCCTCGCGCTCGCCGATGTTGCGAACCGTGACGCTCGCCGTCACGGAGCCGTCGACAGTGACGACCTCAAAGTCTCGCAAGGCGAAGCGCGTATAAGACAGGCCGAAGCCGAATGGGAACAGCGGCGCTTCGCGCCGGTCGGCGAACCATTTGTATCCGACGAGCGCGCCCTCGCTATAGTCGGCGGGGATGATCGCGCCATAGCGGCCGCCTCGGCCAACCGGCCCGAGCGGCGCGGCTTTGGGATCGCCCAGCAAACGCGGATGAGGAAGCTGCGCCTCGTTGTCGGGAAAGGTGACCGGCAGGCGCCCCGACGGATCGACGGCGCCGAACAGCACGTCGGCGATCGCGTCGCCCCCCTTCTGCCCGGCGTACCAGGCCTCCAACACCGCCGCCGTCGCGGCGAGCCAGGGCATCCGCACGGCGCCGCCCGTTTCCAGCACGACCACAGTGCGGGGATTGGCGCGCGCAACGGCCTCGATGAGGCGGTCCTGCGCGTCGGGCAGCGAGAAATCCGGCGCGTCGGCGGTCTCCGTCATCCATTGATCGACGAACACGATCGCCGTCTCGGCGCCCGCCGCCACCCTCGCCGCCCGCTCGGGGTCGGCTCCGTCGTCGTAGGCGACTTCGGAATCCGGGATCTGGCGACGGATCGCCGCGAGCGGCGACGAGGGATCGAAAATGAGCGCGCCGCTCTTGTCGGGGGTCAGCACGCTCGCCGCGACCCCGCCGCTCGGGAAGACCTGCGACGAACCGCCGCCGGACAGCACCCCCTTATCGGCGTGCGCGCCGATGACCGCGACGCGCTTCAAGGCTTTCGAGAGCGGCAGCAGGCCGTCGTTCTTCAGCAGCACGATCCCCTCGCGCGCGATCTCGAGCGCGACGTTTTCGCTCGCCTCGGCGTCCAACGCGTGCGGCGCTGGCGGGTCGTCGTAGAGGCCGCAGGTGAAGATCGAAGTCAGGATGCGCCCGACCATGTCGTCGAGCCTCGCCTGCGGAACGGCGCCGTCGCGAATGGCGCGCTCCAGCGGGACCTCGAAGAAGTTCTCGGTGTCGAGCTGTTCGCCCAATTCCTGGTCGAGCCCCGCCATCGCCGCGCGCACGGTCGAATGGACGGCGCCCCAATCCGACATCACAAAGCCGGGATAGCGCCAGTCTCCTTTGAGAACCTGATTGAGCAGCCAGTCGTTCTCGCACGAATAAACGCCGTTGACCTGATTGTAGGCGCACATGACGCTGCCGGGGTCGCCGGCGGCGATCGCGATCTCGAAGGCGAGAAGGTCCAATTCGCGCGCCGCCGCAGGATCGATCCGCACATCGAGCACGACGCGATCGGTCTCCTGCGAGTTCAGCGCAAAATGCTTGACGGTCGAAATGAGATGGCGGCTCTCGGCGCCGGCCGCCGCGCTGCCCGCCATCACTCCCGGAGAGGAGCGGGTCTTCGGAAAAATATTCAAAACCCCGGCCGCCACGCGGGTCGCGGATCAGGTTCATCGCGCCACCCAGCAACACCGAGAACCCCTTGGCGCGCGCTTCCGCGCCGACGGCCTCTCCTTGCCGGCGTGCAAGCTCGGGATCCCAGGTGGAGGCGAGCGCGAGATTGGAGGGCATCGCGGTCGCCGTGTCGCCGGGGCGGATATGGCCGGGATTGGCGACGCCGAGTTCGGCGTCGGTTTCCTGTAGGGCGGGAATGCCGAGGCGGGGAACGCCCGGCACATAGCCGGCCGAGCCGACCGCCCCCGTCGGTTTGGGCTCGCCGCCCCAGGGGGCGCCGAGGCCGCCGTGAACGAGCCGCAGCTTCTCCGATTGCGTCATCTGCGTCAGCGCCAAATGGGCGCGCTTGGCTGGGGGCAACGAACGATCGTCCCACGGCCGCGTCGGACCCGCCGTCGCGGCAAGAAGGGGCACGACGACGGCGAGGCCGAGAAGGCGCGCGCGCCGTGAAGCGGGACCGTTGCAAGCCATGAGCGAAACGAGCGCGGTGGGCGCTCATGGTGGCGCGGGCTCGCGGCATTGTCACGGCATCATTGAGTCCGCCTCTGGCAGCCCGTCTCGACGGCAAGGGGTAAAGTCCGCTAGCGTCCTGGGAAAGCGGCGCCAACCAGCCGCGGAGCCCCGGGGGAATTCTTTTGAACGTCAGCGCACCCAGCCTCCTCCCGCCGGCCTCGCGCGGGCGGACCGTCGCGACCGAAACCTTGGGGCAGGCGTGGCTCGGCGCCGCGGAAGCGATCCTCGCCGAGGGCGCGCCGAGCACGTTCGACGGGCTGCCGCTGCTCGAAGTCGAGCTCCTGACGCTCGACGTCGCCCGGCCCGATCCGGACGACGCCCTGATTGCGCGTCACGCGAGCCCGGACTGGCTCGTCTGGATGCGCGCCAATTTCAAGGACTCGGCCCGCGTCGCCGAACTCGGCGGCGCGCGGAGCTATGCGAGCCGGCTGTTCGACTACGCCGGCTCGGGGCGCGACCAGCTCGCCCATGTCGCCGAAACGTTGAAGCGCGATCCCGTCGCCAGCTACGCGACGATCACCACATTCGAGCCGCTGACCGACACGACCTACATTCCCTGCGTCAGTCTGCTGGATTTCTGGCGCCGGGCGGGACGCCTCGAGCTCGTCATCTATGCCCACAGCATCGACTTCGGCAAGAAGGGTTTTGGCAATCTGGTGCAGCTCGCGGAAATCCAGCGCCACGTCGCCGCCCGCCTCGAGGCGCCGATCGGCCGCCTGACGATGATCGTCAAATCGGCGACGATCTACGACACCGAAGTTGCGCTCATGCGCAAGACGCTGGCCGAGGCGCACACGGAACGCTGAAGCGAGAGCCGCCGGCAATACGGGTTGGATCGTCATTGCGAGGAGCGCAGCGACGAAGCAATCCATTCTTCCGCTTAAGTCGGCAGCGCAATTGGATTGCTTCGCTCCGCTCGCAAAGACGGGGCGGCTCGGACAAAAAGCAAAAAGCCTCAAGCAGCGGAGCCCGCGACGCCCAGGCGCTTGATCTCCCATTCCAGCTCGACGCCGCTCGTGTCCTTGACGCGTCGGCGCACTTCTTCGCCAAGCGCCTCGATGTCGGCCGCCGTCGCCGCGCCGCGGTTGATGAGGAAGTTGCAGTGCATCGGCGATACCTCAGCGTCGCCGACGACGAGGCCGCGGCAGCCGGCGGCGTCGACCAATTGCCACGCCTTGTGGCCGGGTGGGTTCTTGAAGGTCGAACCGCCCGTCTTCTCGCGAATTGGCTGCGAGGCTTCGCGAGCGGCGGTGATGCGCTCCATTTCGGCGCGGATCGTCTCGGGATCGCCGCGCCGGCCGCGAAAGACGGCGCGCGTGAAAATCATGTCGTCCGGCGCCTCGCTGTGGCGATAGGAGAAGCCCATGGCGGCGTTGTCGAAGACGTGGATTGTTCCAGCGCGATCGACGCCGCGCGCCTCGACGAGGCAGTCGCCCGTCTCCCCGCCGTGCGCGCCGGCGTTCATCCTGAGCGCGCCGCCGATCGAGCCGGGCACGCCGCGCAGAAAGGCGAGGCCGTCGACGCGAGCCTCGGCGGCGGCGCGCGCGACTTGCGCGTCGAGCGCCGCGGCGCCGGCGACGACGCGTAGATCATCCGTCGTCTCGATCGCGCCGAACCCCTTGCCGCCGAGGCGAATGACGACGCCGGGAATGCCGCCGTCGCGCACGATGAGATTGGAGCCCACACCGATGACGGTGACGGGAACGCCTCGCGGCTGCGCCGCCAGGAAGGCCGCGAGATCCTCCTCGTCGGCTGGCGAGAACAACACCTCCGCTGGCCCGCCGACACGAAACCAGGTGTAGGGCGCAAGCGGAACATTCGCGCTGACGCGTCCGCGCAAGGTCGGCGCGAGCGCCTGGAGTTCGGCCGCAAGCTCTGAAACGCCGACCTTCATTGCGGCAAACCCTCAATCCAAGCGCTGAGAACCTGCCGGCCGGCGGCGGCCGTCGCCTCGCCATGGCGCCGCGCGTCGGCGCGCAATGTTCGCGGGTCGATTTTGGCGCCCGCCAGCTCGCAGGCGTGACCGATCAGCCAGCTCTCCAGCGAAGCCGGGTCCGCCTCGACGTGAAATTGCAGCCCCAGCGCAAAGTCGCCGAGGCGAAACGCCTGATTGGGGCAAAGCGGCGTCGCGGCGAGCCGCACGGCGCCGGCCGGCAGATCGAAATTGTCGCCATGCCAGTGGAGAACGCTGGCCCCGTCGATCGCCGCGAGCGGCGAGCCCAGCCGCTCCGGCGTCAGCGCCACCGGCGCGTAGCCGATCTCCTTGCCGGGCCCCGGCGCGACGCGCGCGCCGAGCGCCGCCGCCATCAATTGCGCGCCGAGGCAGACCCCGAGCGTCGGCCGCCGCGCGGCGAGACGGCGGCGAATCGCGTCGGTCTCCTCGACAAGAAACGGATAAGCGTCCGTCTCGTAGACGCCGATCGGCGCGCCAAGTGCGATCAGCAGGTCGCACGCCTCGATCGTTTTGAGCGGCAGCCCCCTCGAGCCAACCTCGACGTACTGCAGTTCGTAGCCGCGTTCCACGAGGACGGACGACCACACGCCGACATCCTCGAAGGCCACATGCCGCAGCGCGAGCGCGAGCTTGCTCATGCCGGCCGGTCCAGCGCCGCCAAATCACCCGGCAGCGCGTAGGCCCACTGCGTGATGTTGCCGGCGCCGAGGCAAACGAGGTAGTCGCCGGGCTTGGCGATCCCGTGGACGAGCGAAGCCAGCTTGTCGGGCGAAGGCAGCGCAAGCGCGTGGCGGTGGCCGTGGGCGTTGATCGCCGCAGTGAGGGCGTCCTTGTCGACGCCCGGGATCGGCGCTTCGCCGGCGGGATAGACGTCGGCGACGATCACCGTGTCGGCGTCGTTAAAACATTGCGCGAAGGGTTCGAACAACGATTGCAGCCGGGTGTAGCGATGCGGCTGCACCACGGCGATCACCTTGCCCTCCGCCGCCGCCCGCGCGGCGCGCAATACGGCGGCGATCTCGACGGGGTGGTGGCCGTAGTCGTCGAAAATCGCGGCGCCGTTCCATTCGCCGGTGCGGGTGAAGCGGCGCTTGACCCCGCCGAACGAGGCGATCGCCTTGCGGATCGTCTCGACCGGCGCCTTCAGCTCGTGGGCGACCGCGATTGCGGCGGTAGCGTTGAGCGCGTTGTGGCGCCCCGGCATCGGCAGCGCCAGATCGTCGATGAAGGTCGCCCGGCCCGTCTTGCGATCGCGGATCAGCACGGAAAAGCGCGTGACGCCGCCCTTGAGATCGACGTCGAGCAGGCGCACGTCGGCCTGCGGATTCTCGCCGTAGGTGATGACGCGCCGATCCTCGATTCGCCCGACGAGCTCCTGCACGGTCGGGTGGTCGAGGCACATGACCGCGAAGCCGTAGAACGGCAGGTTCTCGACGAAGGCGAGAAAGGCCTCTTTGATCGCGTCGAACGTCTTGAAGTGGTCGAGGTGCTCGGGATCGATGTTGGTGACGATGGCGACGTCGGCGGGCAGCTTGAGGAACGTGCCGTCGCTCTCGTCCGCCTCGACCGCCATCCAGTCGCCGCCGCCGAGCCGCGCATTGGTGCCATAGGCGTTGATGATGCCGCCGTTGATGACGGTCGGGTCGAGGCCCGCGGCCTCCAGCAGGGTCGCCACCAGCGAGGTCGTCGTCGTCTTGCCGTGCGTGCCGGCGATGGCGACGCATTGCTTGAGGCGCATCAGCTCGGCGAGCATTTCCGCCCGCCGCACCACCGGAATGCGCCGCGCGCGGGCGACGGCAAGCTCCGGGTTGTCGCGCTTGATCGCCGTCGAGACGACGACGACGGCCGCCTCGCCGAGATTGCCCGCATCGTGGCCGACGAAGACGCGCGCGCCCTTCTCGCGCAGCCGCTTGACGTTGGCGTTGTCGCTCGCGTCCGAGCCCTGGACCTTGTAGCCGAGATTGATCAGCACTTCGGCGATGCCGGACATGCCGATGCCGCCGATGCCGACGAAATGAATGGGGCCAAGCTCGCTCGGCAGCTTCATGGGGTTCTCCTCAGCGCGGCGGGGCAGCCAGCGCATGGTTGAACCCTCGCAAATAGCCGGATTTGGCGATTCGGCCAAATTACCGTTCGCCTCGGTACGCAGTCAGTCGCAATTTCTGACCCGCAGCTTTTGACGAAGGCGCGCTTGGCTGACAGCTTCGCGCCGTCGGCGTGACGAGCGCAACAGACTGTCCGAGGCGACGCGGCGCGGGAAGGCCGCTCAAGCAGCCCGACCGCAGCGCGTCGACGGCGAGCGTCGGCCACGCGAGCGCGACGCCTTGCCCGGCGATCGCGGCTTCCAGGCACAGCGCCGCGTCGGAATAGACGGGGCCGCCGCCAAGCGGCAGGTCGGGCGTCCCCTGTCCGGCGAGCCACTGCCGCCACCGGCCGGGCGAGCCGCGGTCACGAATGGCGGGAAGGTTGCGTAGGTCGTCGACGCCCTGGATCCGCTCGGCCAGCGCCGCGCTGCAGACTGGGAAGAGATCGAGGCCGGCGAGCCTTTCCGCCCGCACGTTCGGCCATGGCCCGGTTCCGACGCGCAGGCCGGCGTCGATGTCCGAGGCGTCCAGATAGGCGAGTTCGACCGAGGCGTCGATGCGCAGCGGGACCCCGGGATGGGCTGCATAGAAACGGGTCAGCCGCGGCGCCCGCCACTTGGCCGCCAGCACCGGCGCGACGGAGATGCCTGCGCGACGCCGCGCTGGCTCCGCCGCCGCTTCAGCCGGACCCGATCGACCATCCAGCCATCGCGGCGATGTCGCCGCGCGAACTCGCCGACCTGCCGCTCCGGCTGGATCGCGGCGCGGAAAACCCGCAGAGCGTAGAGGTGAGCCCGGCGACGACGCCGGTTTTGAGGTGCGCCGGCCCGACCCCCGCGGCTGACCCCTCCGCGGCGGGAAAAGCCCTCCGCTTAGTCAGCTCCGATCGCCACGCCGAGCCGATCGCCGCGCGTCGTCGCCAGCGCCTCGAGCCGCTCCAAACGCCGTCGCAGCGGCCCGAGGTCGCTTTCCGGCAGAACCTCGCTGCAGCTCCGGATCACGCGGCGCGCCCGTTCGATCAGCCATTCGGCCCAGCCGGGCGGGAGATCGGCGCCGACCATGTCCTCATAGGCGCGCAGCAGGCGCAGGCTCACCGCCGCATCGCCGCGCGCGTAGTGGCGGATCTGCTCGAAGGCGGTGTCGAGTAGGCCCTCGTAGGCGATCCACGGCATCGCCAACCGCAGCACATGCGGCGGCCCGTAGAAGCGGGACTGCGGCGGCGTCCGCGCCGCCCAATAGATGAGAACCCGCGCGAGCTGGTCGATGCAATTGATCGCCGTCGTCGGGTCGTTGACGGCGGGCGAGATCGCGCGCAGGGCGATGTCGACGATCTGGATGATCCCGAACTCGACATCCTGCTGCAAAGTGCGCGCCGGGCCGATGTCGATCGCCGTCAGCAATTGCGCTTCTCGCCCAGGCGTCACCCGGCCAGCCTCGGCGACGCGCAGGATCGGCACGCCGGCAGGAATACGAAGTGGCCGACGCGGCTCGAGCACGATCCGCAAGCCCTCCGAGCGCGCCCGCTCGAACAGGAAAGCAACGTCGACGAAACGGATATAGCCGGATTTGCGATTGACGATCAGGCGCTCGCGCATCTCCCGCAACGGCTCGATGCGCTCGGCGATCTCGTAGGGGCCGCGCAGGCGCGGCATCAGCTCGTCGATCACCTGCTCGACCTCGCGGGCGATGCGGTCGACGATGTTGCTGACGCTGATCGAGCGCGAGATGTGGTTGATGAAGAAGATCAGCCACCCGACGCACACCAGCGCGAGCAGCATCGCGACGAACACCGTTAGCGTCGGCACGAACGGGCGCGGCACGGAACGCACCGCCGGCAGCGCCGCCATGCAATAGGAGAACGTGCCGAGAAAGACGCCGAGCGTGCGCTGCGTGCTCTTGTCGCGCACGAAGCTGACGAGGATACGCGGCGAGAATTGCGTCGAAGCGAGCGTCAGCGTCATCAAGAGGATCGCGAAGACGATCGAGACGACCGTCATGATCGAGCCTGCGATCACCGAAAGGATGGTGAGCGCGACCGCCGGATCCTGGTTGACGGGAAAGAGCGTCGTCGGAATCCAGGCGCTGAGCCGGGGCGCGTATTCCTCCGCCGAGGACAGGATCGCCCCGGCCGCGCCGAAGACGAGGGCGATGACGAACGGCCGAATGAGGAATCCGCCGCGCAGGGCGTAGAGCGCGGCGCGCAGGAAGAGATAGAGGCGCTCGCGCTTCGCTGGGGCCCAGGAGAGGTTGGCCGCAATCTATCGCGGCGAGCGCCCCGTTCAATGATTATCGGACCGCGCGCGAGGGGGACAGTCCGCCCTGCGCCCAGCGGCTTAGCCTTCAGGGCGTGGTTTCTGCAAACCGGGGATGCCGGCGATCTCATCGGCAAGGAATTCGACGAGCAGACGCACGCGCGCAATTCCAGCTCGTTCTGGGGCGATGAGCATATTGAGCGGGGTCGACGGCAACGAATATCGCTCAAGAATGACTTTGACTTGGCCGGCGGCAAGAAGGTCGTCGACAAGCCATTGATGCGCAGGGGCGACGCCGCGTCCGGCGACAAGCGCTTCTCGCGCGGCGAGGCCGTGGTCGATCCGAAACCGGCCGCTGAACGGAACCGCATGGCGCCCACCCTTCGCATCGTGCAGGACCAAGGTGTCGCTGCCGGCCACATTCGACATTCGAATGCCTTCGTGTCCGATCAGATCGTGCGGCGTAATCGGCACGCCGCGCGCCTCGAGGTAGGATGGCGCGGCCACCAGCAAACGGCGGGACATGCCCAGTGCGCGGAGCTTCATGGTGCTTGCGGACAAGGGACCCAGGCGCAAAGCGATGTCGACCCCCTCCTTCACAAGGTCCACGCGCTCGTCGGTGAGACTGAGGTCGACGCCGATGTCCGGATATCGATCTTGAAAGGCGAACAGGAGCCGGCTGGCGTGCAAGACCCCAAACGCCGCGGTGCATGACAGGCGGATCGCGCCTGCAGGAGCGCCGCGCGTCCCGCGCGCCTCGTCGCCCGCCTGCTCGACCAGCCGCAAGATCTGCACGCAATTGGCGTAGTACCGGCTGCCTTCTTCGGTCAGGGCGACTCGCCTGGTTGTTCTGCCGAGCAGGACGACTCCAATGGCCTCCTCGAGCTCCCGAAGGCGGCGGGTGACCGTGGATTGCCCGAGGCCGAGTTCACGGGCGACCGCTGACAGGTTTCCGCGTTCGGCGACCCGCATGAACGTGCGCATGAGTTCGAGCGTGGCGTCAGATTTATCCATTATTCGGCACGATGTTATCAATTACCCGCATGTAGTGGATCAGTATGCGCTTCGCTAGATGAGGGCGGAAGCCATCAAGTTCGGACCATCGCCATGAAAGTGCTGTTCGTCTTCACTCACCCCGAGGCCCGTTCGCTCAACGGCGCGCTGCGCGACATCGCCATCCGGGAACTGATCGCCCCAGGGCCATGAGGTCAGGCAGAGCGACCTTTACGCCATGGGCTGGAAATCCGCCGTGGACCGCGCGGACTTTCCGACCTGCCTCCCTGAGGATCGTTTCGCGCCTGCGTCCGCCTCGAAGAAGGCGTTCGAAGGCGATGCGCTGACAGAGGACGTCAAGGCGGAGATCGAAAAGGTCCTTTGGGCCGACGTGCTGATTCTCCAGTTCCCGCTTTGGTGGTTCGCGATGCCCGCGATCCTGAAGGGCTGGATTGACCGTGTGTGGGCCTATGGGTTCGCCTATGGCGTTGGCGAACACAACGACAGACGCTGGGGGGACCGCTATGGCGAAGGGACCCTGGCGGGCAGGCGCGCAATGCTGATTGTGACGGCGGGCGGTTGGGAGGAGCACTACTCCGCTCGCGGCGTCAACGGGCCGATCGACGACCTGCTATTCCCGATTCATCACGGCGTGCTGTATTATCCCGGATACGACGTTCTGCCGCCGTTCGTCGCCTACCGGGTCGATCGGCTGAGCAAAGACGGCTTCGAGCCCATAGCCGCCCGGCTGCGGGAGCGTATGCGGACGATCGCGACCACCGCGCCGATCCCCTTTCGAATGCAGAACGGCGGCGACTATCTGATTCCGACGATGCAGCTTCGCCCCGAGCTCGACGACCCGGGCGCCAGTGGCTTTGCGCTCCATCGCCGGGAAACGGCGGCCAAGCGGGCGGCGGCGGAATGAGAACGTGATCAGGCGCCTTGGGGCTACCCGACAATTTGCTCGGATGGGTAACCGTCACCCGGCCGAACTTGTCGGGATGCATGAACTGAACGTCGCCTCCCGTCTGAGCGACCTTCCGCCAACCGTTGGCTTCAAGAACGCGCCAGGTCAAGGAATCCGCGCATCCGTTTACGTCACCACGCTTGGCTCCTTGCGCCCCGTGCGCTGCTCGATCTGAGCCAGCGAGCGGGAGAGCGCGATCAGGTCGGCGAGCGTCGTTTGCGCGTCCTCGGCGAGGTCGCCGTCCGGCGGCGCGTAGCGCTCGATGTAGACGCGCAGCGTCGCCCCGACCGTGCCGGTGCCGGAAAGGCGGTAGACGATGCGCGAGCCGCCCTCGAACATCACGCGCACGCCCTGGCCTTTGGTGTCCGAGCCGTCGACCGGATCGTGATAGGCGAAATCGTCGGCGGCCTCGACCTTGAGCGCGCCGAAGCTCTTGCCGGGCAGCGTCGGCAAGGCGGCGCGCAGCGCGTCCATCAGGCCGTTGGCGGCGGCGAGGTCGACTTCGTCGAAGTCGTGGCGCGTGTAGTAGTTGCGCCCATAGGTCGCCCAATGTTCGCGCGCAAGATCGGCGACCGAGACGCCGCGCTTGGCGAGGATGTTGAGCCACAGCAGCACCGCCCACAGTCCGTCCTTCTCGCGCACATGGTTGGAGCCGGTGCCGGCGCTCTCCTCGCCGCAGATCGTCGCAAGCCCAGCATCGAGCAGATTGCCGAAGAACTTCCAACCGGTCGGCGTCTCATAGGAGGCAACGCCGAGCTTGGCTGCGACGCGGTCGGCGGCGGCGCTGGTCGGCATGGAGCGGGCGACGCCGGCGATGCCCTTCGAATAGCCGGGCGCGAGATGGGCGTTGGCGGCGAGCATGGCGAGCGAATCGGAAGGCGTGACGAAAAGCCCCCTGCCGATGATGAGATTGCGATCGCCGTCGCCGTCCGAAGCGGCGCCGAAGTCGGGCGCCTCGGGCGACATCAGCAGGTCATAGAGATCCTTGGCGTAAGTGAGGTTGGGGTCGGGGTGATGGCCGCCAAAATCGGGCAGCGGCGTGCCGTTGACGACCGTCCCCGCGCCCGCCTCGAGTTCGTCCTCGAGGATGGCGTGGGCGTAGGGGCCGGTGATCGCGTGCATCGCGTCGAAGCGCATACGGAACCCGCCCGCGAACAGGCCGCGGATCGCCTTGAAATCGAACAGGCTGCGCATCAGCGCGGCGTAGTTGGCGACCGGATCGACGATCTCGACGCTCGCGCCCTCGAGCCGCGTCTCGCCGATCGTATCGAGATCGATGTCGGCGGCGTCGATCGTCCGGTAGGCGGTGATCGACTTGGTGCGCGCGAAGATGGCGTCGGTGATCTTCTCCGGCGCCGGGCCGCCGTTGCCGACGTTGTATTTGATGCCGAAATCGCCCTCGGGGCCGCCGGGGTTGTGGCTCGCCGAGAGGATGATGCCGCCGTAGGCGCCGATCGCGCGGATGAGCGCGGAGACGGCCGGCGTCGACATCAGGCCGCCCTGCCCGACGACCACACGCCCGAAGCCGTTGGCGGCGGCGATGCGGATCGCCTTCTGGATCGCGTCGCGATTGTAGAAGCGGCCGTCGCCGCCGATCACCAGCGTCTTGCCGGAGAAGCCTTCGAGCGAGTCGAAAATCGACTGCACGAAGTTCTCGACGTAGTTCGGCTGCTGGAAGACGGTGACCTTCTTGCGCAAGCCCGAGGTGCCGGGCTTCTGGTCGGCGTAGGGCCTTGTGGCGATGCTGCGGATCATTGGGGCGGCCTCCCTCGGCGTTGCCCGACTGTAACGGGGAGAGGGCGGCGGGGGCAATCGGGGCCTACGCCCGCGATGGAGCGCCGGGGCGCTTCGTCTCGACCGTCAAGTTCGTCGGCAAGCTTCGTCAAGTCGCGTCGAGGTCTGTCAAATTTCGTCAAGCGCCGGCTTGACGTTCTGCGATTATTCCCTTCGATTCCAATCGCTTACACAGCCGTCAAGGGCACGGCGCGGCTTTGTCAAGCTTCAACGGCCTTGCTCGGGCTTGGCGACGCTCGCCAGACCACAAGTTTGTAGATTACTACGAATTCTGAATTCCGGAAAGCGGCGACTGACAGACGCCGGGTCTGCTGGTCTGTCAGCGACTCGCAGCCGTCACCTTTGCCTGCCGCCTTGCCATCGACGGGCTCTTACCAAAGTACCTTAGGGCAGCCCGACAGAAGTGGCCTTGATTGGCGTAGCCGCACATCGTTGAGATCTCGGCAAGCGTTCTGTCTGAATGCTCGAGGAGGTCCTTAGCCTTGAGGGCCCGCTCCAGCATCAGCCATTGGTGCGGCGTGCGTCCGGTGGACTGCCGGAAAGCCCGGATGAAATGTCGGGCCGACACACCACAAGCCTGGCCGAGTTCGTCGATGGTCGGAGGGTTGCTGAGCCTAGTGAACAGAATGTCCTTGGCGAGGCGCTCCTGCCATGACGCGAGCCCGCCGCGGCTGCGCTCGACAGGCGATGCGTCCGAGTAATTGTGGATCAAATGAGACATCAGCAGAACAGAGACTTCATCGACAAAAAGTTGCGTGATCCGCGCGGGCGTCTCGAAAGCGCAATCAATCATGTTGAGCAGGTTCGCGATAATACGATCGTCAAAGCCGGGGGTCGGCAGGCGAAGCTTCACGTCGGACCGGCCGGTCATGCTTTCGGCGATTGAGATCATTCGGCGCCGCGGGAGGTAGACCCGCGTCATGTCATAGCGCCCCTCCACCTCCACCATTGGCAAATCCGAGAGGTCGAAAAGGGTTGCGCCGTAGAACGGAATGTCGTGCCGCTGACGCCCGCCGAACCGCCCGTAGAGCAAGATGCTGGTCGACGACCTGCGATTGAGATGCAGGGTATAGGCGTCCTCGGGCGTCACGTCGCCGAGCCGGGTCCAGTGTTCGGCGCGCAGGCTGGTGAAGGTCGCCTGCGGCGCGACGTCCGGCAGCCCGGCCGCGAAACAAGCCTGCACGGCGGAATGAAACCGCTTGTGCAGCCACTCGCCTTCGCCGCTGGACTGCATGACTGACCCGATTGGAGTCGCCGTGACTGCAGCTTACAACGCACTCCGGCCGGCTGCAAGATTGTCCAGAAGCGCCATTTTTGCACGAAAGCGACAAGAAAACTAGTTGTATTTCAATGGGTTGTTGATGCGGAGGGCGAAGCCGAATATGAGGCTCATTAGCGAGCGGATGCTCAAACGTGTAGCTTCTGCCCGCAATGTCCTTTCCAGCCCCAGGTCGACCGTGGGCTTTCTACGGCCGGTAGCCGCCGCAGTTTCAAAGGGAGGAGAACGTCATGACGCAGCAAATTAAGAACGTGGTCCTGGTGCATGGCGCATTTGCCGACGGCTCCGGCTGGTCACCCGTCGCTAGCATCCTGAAGAACAATGGGTACAAGGTGTCGGTGCCGCAGCCCCCAGAGACCTCTTACGCCGACGACCAAAAGTACACGAAGGCCGCAATCGACGCTATGAGCGGGCCGGTGGTTTTGGTCGGCCATAGCTACGGCGGGTCTATCATCACCGAGGCTGGCAACCATCCGAACGTGGCGGCGCTTGTCTATATTGCTGCATTTGCTCTCGACGAAGGTGAGAGTTGTGCGTCGATTGAACAGGGCCTGCCGCAAGCCTCCAAGGCCTTCAAGCCGGACAGCAATGGCAACTGGTGGATAGACGAACAGCACTTCGCGGCGGACTTCGCAGCGGATATTCCGCGGGAGGAGGCAGAGTTCATGGCCATATCGCAGGTGCCGATCTCCACCGACTGCTTCACCCATCAGGTTACGAACCCTGCATGGAAACATAAGCCCACCTGGTACATGGTGGCCACAGAAGACCGATCGATCAATCCGGACCAGGAACGGATGATGGCGAAGCGCGCCAAGGCCACGACGGTCGAGGTGAAGGCGAGCCACGTGGCCTACATGTCTCACCCGAAAGAAACAGCCAAGCTCATCGAAGAGGCCGCCGCATCCCTCAGTCGGTGAGTCGACGCTGATATCTGGAGGCTGCTCTGAGGACGCGCGATGAGGCGATGCACGCCGCGCACGCTTTCAACGGACCGGCCTTCGCACATGATCGTCTGCGGAGAGCGAAATGAAGGATCGCATCACCATAGAAGGCCGGGACGGCGCGTTTGGCGCCTATATCGCGCGGCCGAAGGTCTTGCCGGCTCCCGCCGTCGTCGTCCTGCACGAGGTGTTCGGGGTAAACGCCGATATCCGCAAGACATGCGAAGACCTCGCCGAACAAGGCTTCATCGCGGTCGCGCCCGACCTATTCTGGCGTCAGGAGCCCGGCGTCGATCTCAGCGTCACCTCCGAGCCCGACTGGCGCCACGGCCTTCGTCTCAATCAGGCCTATGACAGAGACGCCGGCGCCAGGGACGTCAAGGACACCGCCAACGTTGTGGCCAAGCTGCCCGAGTGCATCGGCAAGGTCGCCGTCCTCGGCTATTGCCTCGGGGGACTGATGACCTTCCTGACGGCCGTGCGCTACGGCGTCGACGCTGCGGTCGCCTATCACGGCGGCGACACCGAGAAATATCTCGGCGAGGTCGACGGCCTCCACGCTCCGCTGCTGATGCATCTGGCCGAGGAGGATGAGTTTATTTCCAAGTCTGCGCAAGCCGAGATCAAAACGGCGCTTGCCGGCAGACCAAATGCGAGAGTCTACAGCTATCCGGGTCAGAATCACGCCTTCGCTCGGCACAATGGGGCGCACTACAACGCCGCAGCGGCAGCACTCGCCAACGGGCGGACCAGCGAATTTCTGCATCAACACCTGCGGTAAACTTCGACGCGACCAGCCTCCTCGCGAACCTCTGACACCTTGCCCCGGAGCCCTCCGCCATGCCGATGATCGACATCTATGCAACCGTCGGCACATTCGCCGACGCCCACAAGCTGGCGGCCGATGCCGCCGCCGTCGTGAAGGCGGTGGAGAAGGTCCCGGACATCCCGATGTTCCGCCAGAACACCGCTGCCTTCGTCCACGAAATGGCCGCCGGGGCCATCGCGAACGTCGACGGCGATGGTGGCTATGTGCGCGTTCAGGTGCTCACCAACGCCGGCGCGCTCGACCGCGAAAAGCAGATCGCCGTCGTGTCGCAACTCACTGACCTTGTCGCTGCGGCCGCGAACGATCCAGGCCTGAAGAAGCGGACCTGGGTGCTTCTAACGGAAGCGGCTCCGGGCGGCTGGGGACTCTGGGGACACGCCCATACGAACGATGAACTCGTCGGCGCCGCGAGGGCGGAGATTGCGAAGCTCCGAGGCTGACGCCCAAGGGTGTGGGCGCAGTCATGCGGAGCACTCCGGGAATGTCGAGTCGCTCTGTCCGCCTTCTCCGCGAACGGCGACGCCGCCGCTTTCCCCTCAATCGTCGTAGCTGTCGATCACCGTGTCCGCGATCGAGCGCTTCGTGATCACCCCGACGATATCGCGGGCGCGCGGCCGCTCGCCTCCGGTGAAGACGATCGCGGCGCCGGCGCGATGCCGCTTGAGGCGGGCGAAGACGAGGCTGAGCAGGTCGCTGTCGCGGCAAACGACGATTTGGCTCTCGATGAAATCGTCGACCAGCCTCTCCGGATGGTTTCGCGACTCCAACCAGAGGCCTGAGCGAGGGTTAACGAGCCCCGCGATCCGCCCCTCGCGTTCGACGACGATGGCGGGGAGGTCGGTCGCGTCCTCCATATCGAGCGCCTCTTTCAGCGACGTGCCGCCCTTGGCGAGGATGAAGCGGCGCTCCATGATGTCCTGCGCCTGCTTGACGAGGTAGAGGTTGATATGCCGCTCCTTGGGGATGCGGTGGCCGCGATGGCGCAGCTTGACCGTGTAGATCGTCTCGCTGATCAGCGCGCGCCGCACGCCGGCCGCCACCGCGACGCCGACGATGACGGGAACGATGATCGCGTAATCGCGGGTCATTTCAAAAATCATGATGATCGCGGTCATCACGCCGCCCGTGCCGGCGCCGACCATCGCCGCCATGCCGACGATCGCCGCTGAGGGGATCGTCAGCCCGCTGTGCGGCAGCACGAGGCCCACGAGCGCCGCAAAGCCGCCGCCGAGCGTCGCGCCGAGGTAGAGCGACGGCGAGAAGATGCCGCCCGACGCTCCCGCCCCAAGGCTGATCGTGGTGGCGAACAGCTTCATCACGAACAGCAGGGCCATCAGGCTGACCGCGCCCATGTCGTTGTTGAGGATGGACTGGATGACGCCGTAGCCCACGCCGTCGACGTAAGGGTGGCCGAAGGCGTGGGAGAGAACGACCATCATCGCGCCGACGATCGCCATGCCGATGACGTTCTGCACGTAGGCGCCGCCCGGAATCTCGGGGAAGCCGTCCTCCATGACGACGAGCAGGCGGATGAACCCCCACGAGGCGACGCCGCACAGAACGCCCAGCACGACGAAGGCGGTCGCATCGGTGAACGTGAACGATTTGGCCAGGGAGAACTGGATGTTGGGCACGACGAAGGCCGGGTCCGGCCCCAGCAGCCGGCGGCCGATGGTCGTCGCGGCGCCGGTCGCGATGACGACGGGCAGGAAGGTGCGGTTGGAGACCTCGGGCAGCAGAATCTCGAGGGCGAACAACACGCCGCCGAGGGGAGTGTTGAAGGTCGCGGCGATGCCGGCGCCGGCGCCGGCGGAGAGCAGCGTGATCTTCTGCCAGGCGGAAAGCCGGATAGCCTGGGAGAACGCGGAGCCCAGCGCAGCGCCGATCTGGATGATCGGGCCCTCGCGGCCGACCGCCGCGCCGCTGCCGATCGACAACGCCGAAGCGAGCGATTTAATGACGGCGACCTGCCAGCGAATGTTGCCGCCCTTGTAGAAGACCGCGTCCATCACCTCGGGAACGCCGTGGCCCTTGGCCTCCGGCGCGAAACGCTGCACCAGATACACCACGATGACGCCGCCGATGACCGGCGATAGCAAGACGAAAGCGCCGAAGCGGCTCGGCCCCTCGCTGATGTTAGCGTTGTACCAAGCCGACAGCGTGCCGTTGTAGAAAGCGTTGTGGATGAGGCCGATGAGCATGCGCAGCGCCACCGCCCCGACGCCGGTCATGACGCCGACGACCAGCGCAAGCGCGCACAAGACCAGGAGGCCGACGCGCCGCTCCTCCTCCCGAGCCGGCGGTCCGCTGACGAGAACCGGTGGGGCTTTCGCATCGGAGGAAGAGAGGATCGAAGAGGACATGGAGCCTACCTGGTCTACGGCTTGGATTCTGTGAAAGGCGGCTTAAACGCTGACCAGCGGTTGTCAAATCGATTTGCGGCGCGAGGGGGCCGCCGCGGGCGCGCCGCTTCCGGCTTTGTGGGGGAAGGTGACCGGCGAAGCCGGTGGGATGAAGGGGATCGCGCGCAAGAGGAATCGCCTCGCTCGGCGCATCACCTTTCGTCAATTTGACGTGAACAGGCGCCGTCCAGGCCTCCGGACATCCCGACCGCCAAGTCCGACGGAGCAGGGACCGGCGTCGGCCTAGTGAAAGCCGCTCGTTTCCGAAGCCATGAGGTCGACGGCGCGCCACGCGATGATAATGATAGCGAACAGCATCTTCGCCCCGCAATCGCCCTACCGCCGCAGCGCCTCCAGCACCTTTACGGACGCCCGCCCGTTCTGCGCGAGGCCGTTCTTGCCCTCGAAATCGGCGATCGCCGTCTTGGTCTTGTTGCCGATGGCGCCGTCCGGCTCGCCGACGTCGTAACCATGCTTGATCAGCAATTGTTGCATTTCGCGCCGCTCGGCGCGCGACAGGCCGGGATCGTCGGTCGGCCAGGGCGTTTCGATGCCCGCTCCGCCGGCGAGGCGCTGCGCCAGGATGGCGATCGCCAGCGTGTAGGATTCCGCCGCGTTGTAGCTGTAGATCACATCGAAATTGTGGGTGACGAGGAAGGCGGGACCGCTAGGCCCCGCCGGCAGCAGCAATCCGGCCTGACCCTCGCCGAGCGGGCGCCCGTCGAGGCGCCTGATCCCGCGCGCGGCCCAGGACGACATCGGCTGCTTGGCCTTGCGCCCCGAGGGGCCGGAATAGCCCTCGGGCAACTTCACCTCGAAGCCCCAGGGCTCGCCGGTCGTCCAGCCGGAATGCTGGAGGTAATTGGCGGTCGAGCCGAGCGCGGCGGCCGAGGAATCGACGATGTCGCGTCCCGAGCCGTCGAGGTCGACCGCAAGCTTGAGAAAGGTCGACGGCATGAACTGCGTCTGCCCGAACGCGCCCGCCCAGGAGCCGGTCAGCCGCTCCAGCGGGATGTCGCCGCGGTCGACGATCTTCAGCGTCGCCATCAGCTCGCTCTTGAAATAGGCGGGCCGCTGGGAGCCCATGCAGGCGAGCGTCGACAGCGACTGCACCAGCGGGCGCCCACCCATGGCCTCGCCGAAATTGGATTCGACGCCCCAGATCGCCGCGAGAACATGGCGATCGACGCCGAAGCGTTCTTGTGCCTTGGCGAGCGCCGCCGCGTTCTTCGCCATCGCCGCCTTGCCGTCGGCGACGCGCTCGTCGTCGACGAGGCCCGCCATATAGTCCCAGATCGGCGTCTTGAATTCGGGCTGGCTCGTTTCAAACTCCAGCACCTTCGGATCGGGACGCAAGCCGCGGAAGGCCGCGTCGAGGGTCGCGGCGGAGACGCCTTCGCCGGCGGCCTCGGCGCGCAGCGAACCGACACAGGAGGAGAAATCGGCGCGGGCCGGGCTTGCAACCGCAAGCGCGAGCGCGGCAAGGGCGAGGGAGCGGTTCATTGCGGCATCATCGACGATTCGCTCGCCAGGGGAAAGCGGGGCGCCGAGCTCACCGCGCGCTGAGCCCGGTGATCATCGAGACGATCTCGTTCTTGTCCGTCTTGGCGGTCTCGCGCACGCCGATCTGCTTGCCGCGCCGCAGCACGCAGATGCGGTCGGAGAGGCGGAACACCTGATCGAGGCTGTGGCTGACGATGAGGATGGGCACATTGCGCGCCTTCAGCGCTTCGATGATCTTCTCGACCTTGGCCGTCTCGGCGACGCCGAGCGCCGCAGTCGGCTCGTCCATCAGCACGAGCTTTCTCGCCCAATGGGTCGCCCGCGCGATGGCGACGCCCTGGCGCTGGCCGCCCGAGAGATCGCGGATCGTCGCCTGCGCCGAGGGGATGCGGACGTCGAGCTCGCGCACGAGAGCCTCGGTCTCCGCGATCATGCGCCTGCGATCGAGCCTGCCGAACGGCGGCACGGTGAGCTCCCGCCCGAGGAACATGTTCATGTAGACGGGCTGGCTGTCGGCGAGCGCGAGGTCCTGGTAGACGACCTGGATGCCCAGCGCCTGCGAGACGCTCGGGTCCTTGATGACGGCTTCCGCGCCGTCCACGAGGATGCGCCCGCGGGTCGGCGGCTCGACGCCGGCGATGATCTTGATCAGCGTCGATTTGCCGGCGCCGTTGTCGCCGACGAGCGCGACGATCTCCCCCGCCTCGATATCGAGGTCGAACGTCTCGATCGCGACGACCCCGCCGTAGGTCTTGTGAATCTGCTGCAGGGAGAGGACCGTTTCGCGCGCGCTCATGACGCCCTCACAGCGGCCAGTCGGCCGTGCGCCCTAAGGCGTCGGAGATGGTCTCGACCTTCGGCGCGCCGCGCGAGAGGCCGGAGACGCCGGCGACATAGGCGCGGGTGACGAAAGCCTGCGGACGAAAGCCGAACACGACGCTGTCGCCGACGCTCGGCTTCACGAGGCCTGTCGCGTCGATCATGCCGTAATAGTCGATCGCGTTGGGCGCGGGGATCTCGACGGGCGCGAGGCTTTCCGCCGCCGTCGTCGGCTCTCGCGAGACGATCGCCTGGAGGGGATAGTCGGGAAAGACCGGATCGATATAGAGGCCGCCGCCGAAGCAGAAGGCCTCCGAGCCGATGAGGTGGGAGACCTCGCTGAGATAGACGACTGCGGGGATCTCCGGCAGATCCTCGACGACATGCAGCGGGGTGGTTCCCGTCAGGCCGTGGCCGGGCTCGATCTGCGTCGCGCCCGCCTGCGCCAGCATCGGCAGGATCTCGGTCGAGGTCGTGCCCGGCGCATTTACTTCGATCGCGACGCGGCCGGCCTTCCTCAGCGCCTCGACCGCGCGGGCGAGCGTGTCGAGGTTAGGGGTCGGCTTCACCTTGCCGGTCGCGTGGTCGAAGAGCTGGGTCGGAAACGAGGTGACGCCGGCGAAGCGCGCGCCGGGAACCCGATCGATCGCGTCGGCGACGGCGACGACGTGCTCCGCGGCGAAGCCGCCTTCGTGGCCGCGATAGAACGTGTCGCCGGGGGCGACGATGCGCGCGAGAATCGCTTGCGTGCGGCCGAGCCGGGCCGCCGGGGAGCCCGCCTCGACAGCCTTTTCGAGATTGAACACGGTCCAATATTCCGGCTGAAGCGACGCCGCCGCATCGGCCTCAGATCGCGGGATCTGGACGAGGTGGCCGATGTGGCCGAGGCCCATGCCCGCCCGATGGGTCGCGCGGGCGCATTCCATATCCACGGCGACGGCCTGGCCGAGGCCGCCTTTGGCGACCGCCTGGCAGAACGAAGCGTTGCGGCCCATTTGCTTCGTCATCGCGAAGGCTTTGAGATTCAGGCGGGCGGCGGCGCCGGCGATGATCCGCGCGTTGCCTTCGACCGCGTCGAGATCGATCACATAGCTGTTGGCGGGAAGCCGCCCGGATTGGTGCAAGGCGATGGTATGTTCGATGAGCGCCGGATTGCGCCGACGAATGAGGTCGAGAAACATGAACGACGCTCCTTTCAGCGATTGGGCTCGCGCAGCGTAAGCGCCACCGCGATGAGAATGATGAGGCCGCGCGCGATCATCTGATCGGACGGCTGATAGCCCATCAGAATGAGTCCGTTGTTCAGCATGCCCATCAGCAGCGAACCGATCAGCGCGCCGGCGATCGATCCCGAGCCGCCGTTGAGCCGCGTGCCGCCGACGATCACAGCCGCAATCACGGTGAGAAGGTCGGCCTCGCCGAGCGTGTAGCGCGCGCCATTGAGGCGGCCTGCGTAGAGCAGGCCGGCGAGACCGGCGAGCGCCCCGCTCAGGGTGAGCACGGCGAAGCGCAGGCGCAGCACCTTGATGCCTGTCGCGCGGGCGGCGCGCGCGCTGTCTCCGGTCGCGTGAACGTGCGCCCCGAACCGGGTCTCGCGGAAGACGAAGGCGCCGAGCCCGACGGCGGCCACGGTCCAGATCACCAGCGAGGGAACGCCGAACAGCGAACCCGACCCGAACAGCGCGTTGAAAGCGTCGTTCTCGATCGGGATCGATTTGAGGTCGGTCATTCGCCGTCCCACCCCGGCGAAGACGCCCATCGTCGCCAGCGTGACGAGGAAGGACGGCAAGCGGCCATAGGCCACGAGCGCGCCGTTCAGCGCGCCGATCGCCGCGCCGACGCCGATCCCGGCGAGGACCCCGACCGGCCACGGCAGAGCGCGCATCGCAACCGCCGCCAGCAGAGCCGACACGGCGACGATCGAGCCGACCGAGAGGTCGATCTCGCCAGCCGTCAGGACGAACACCATGCCGACCGCCATGACGGTCACCGGCGTCGTTTGCTGGACGATGTTCAGGAGATTGGCGGGCGTCGCGAAGCCGGCGTCGCGCAGCACGACCGCGAAGACGGCGAAGATGACGAGGAAGCCGACGTAGATGACGTACCGGCTCGGATGGGTCGTCTTCAAGAACGCTGTCATGGCCGCGCCGGTCGCGAGGAATGGATCGAGGACGGACGAGCCGGCCGGGGCGCCCGGCCGGCCCTTATGCGAGCCTATTTCGCGGCGTCGAGCACCGACTTCGGAGCGTCGCGGTGCAGCAATTCCTGCCAGCCTTGCGCGACATTGGCCTTGGTGACCGTCAGCACGGGCGCGACGACGAAGGGCGGAGCCGCCTTGCCGAGAAGGCCATAGCCGGCCGCCGTCGCCATGGCGCGGCCCAGCTCGTAAGCCTGATCGGCGACGATCGCGACGACATTGCCGCCCTTCACCATGTCGAGCGCGATCGGTTCGGAGAGATCGAGCGTCACGATCTTGGCGTGCTTGTTGCCGGCGGCGCGCAGCGCGGCGAGGACGCCTTCAGCCGGCTCCGACCACGTCACGTAGATGCCGTCGAGATCGGGGTGCTGAAGCAGCAGAGCCTGCGCGACGTCCTGCGCGCGCGCCGGATCGGCGATGCCCTGCTGAGCGACGATCTTGATGTCGGGGTAGTCGGATTCGATCGTCGTCTTGAAGGCGTTGTCGCGCTGGTTGGTCACGTAATACTGGGCGTCGTGATAGATCCAGGCGATCTTGCCCTTCTTGCCGATTGCGTCTGCGAGAGCGTCGGCGGCGTGCTTGCCCATCTGGAACAGGTCGTCGGTGACGATCGTCACATAGTCCTTGCCCTGCACGAAGTCCTTCGGCTTGTTCGACAGCAGCACGATCTTGACGCCCGAGGCGACGGCCGGCTTGAAAGCCTCCGCCGAGGTCACCGGATCGAGCGGCAAAGCGAGGATGGCGCTGGGCTTCTTGGCGAGGATCGTCTCGACGTCGCTCTTCTGCTTGGCGGAGTCGAAGCCCGCGTCCGTCTGCGCGACGACGGGAATGCCGAGGCGCGCGAATTCGTCCTTGGCGCCGGCGCTGACGGCGTTCACGAAATCAGAGGAGGTGTGCCAGAGAAGCGCCGCGGTGAATTTGCCGTCCTTCAGCTTCGCCACTTCCGCGTCGCTCAGGGTCAGCGCGCTGGTCGGCGTCGCCTTCTCGCCGCCAGGGCCGACTGTCTCGCCGGCCCACGTCAGCGTCGTCATCGCGAGAACGGCGCCCATGGCCAGCGCCGCAGCGGTGTGTTTCCTCTTCATGCCCGATCTCCTCTCCTGTTGTGGCCGTTGCGTCCGGCCCTTTCGTTTATGAACGCTGAAGTCCGCCGAGTTGCGCCAGGAAGGCCGCGAAGGCGACGACGCCGTCGAGATATTCGTGAAGCTCGACGCGCTCCTCGAGCGTGTGGCAATTGCGGATGTCGCCGGGCGCGCAATAGACGGTGGGAATGCCGAGCTGTTCGGCGAGGAACGGCGCTTCCGACCAATAGGGCGCGCCTTCGATCGCGCCGCGATCCGGCCGGACCGCTTTCACCGCCCCCGTCAGCAGACGCACGAAGGGAAGATCAGGCGAGGTCTCGGTCGGCGTGCCGCCGCGCCGATGATCGCGACCAGCGGGATAGTCGAAGGCGAGCGTAATCCGGGAATCGATCGGCGCGGCGCGGACGGCCGCCTCGAGATCGCGCACGGCGTCGTCGAGACCTTCGCCCGGCAGAAGCTTCAGGATGAGGCTGATCCGGCATTCCCCGGGCACGGCGATATAGCCGCCGGCGCTCAACCCCGTCACGAGCAGGAAGGGATGGCCGACGAGGGGATGCGGCGCGCGAGCCTCGAGCTTCGCCGAATACTGGAACAGCGCGGCGAGGATCGCATGCGCCGCCTTCAACGCATCGACGCCGAGCTCCGGCACGCCGAAATAAGCGGAGCGGCCAGTCACCGTGATGTCGCAGATGAGAAAGCCCATCTGCGCCGCATAGACGTTGAGCTGCGTCGGCTCGACATAGATCGCAAAGTGAGGGCGCGGCGCCGCGCCCGAGGCAATATCCGCGACCAGCGCCTTCATGCCGGCGGATACGCCGCTGCCGGGCTCGCCGCTTTCTTCGTCGCCGACGAAGGCGAACAGGATCTCGCCGGCAAGCGGCAGGCCGGCCTGTTTGAGAAGGCGGGCGGCGGCGATCGTCGTGCAAATGCCCGCTTTCAGGTCGCCCGCGCCGCGCCCCCAGACGGCGCCGTCCACCAGCGCGCCGCTGAACGGGCTTTCCCGCTCGGTTCCCTTCCATCGTTCGGACCAGCCGCGAACATGGACGGTGTCGGTGTGGCCGGTGAGGAGGAGGCGCGGTCCCGGCGTCGCGCCCTTCAGCAGGCCGCGCACATTGGGGCGGCCCGGCGCGAAATCCTCCAGGGCGACTTCGGCGGCGCCGAGCGCCGTCAATTCGTCGGCGAGCAACCGCGCGAAAGCCGCCTCCTCGCCGGTGACGCTCGGGGTCCCGATTGCGCGGCGAAGCAAGTCGAGCGCGCCTTCAGCGTCGAGCGCATCCTTGAGACGGTGGACCAGCGAAGCGTCGAAGGTCATTCGGCGGCCCTCGCAAGACTGGTCGCCGGCAAGGTCAGCTCCTGGGGCAGGCCGGAGATGCCGAAAAGCTCGTTGTGGAGCCTGTGAACGGCGAGGGAGACGGCGCCGACGAGGGCGGCCCGCGCCCCGAGCGCGCTGGCGCGGATCGTCGCCTTGCGCGCGAACACCGCGCCCATCCGCTTTTGCACGCGCTCGACGAGTTCGGGCCGGATGCCGATACTGCCGCCGAGAATGACAAGATCCGCGTCGACGATCGACTGCACCGCGGTGATGGCGAGCGCGATCGTCGCGGCGGTCGCTTCCAGCGTCTGGGCGGCCGCTTCGTCGCCGGCGTCGAGCCGGGCGAACAGGTCTCTGACGGTTGGCGCCGACGCGCCGCCGATCGTCTGATGGCGGCGCAGAATGCCGGCGGCGCCGACTTCCAGCTCGAAGGCGCCGACGGACAGAGCATCGGGCGAAGTGAGATCGCCGCCGATCGGCAGATAGGCGATCTCGCCGGCCGCCCCGGCGGCGCCGCGAACGAGCTTGCCGTTGACGATCAGACCGAGGCCGACCCCCGTTCCCAGCGCCAGGAAGGCCGCATTCTCGCAGTCGCGCGCGCAGCCCTGCCAAGCCTCGCCGAGCACGGCGAGATTGACGTCGTTCTCGACCCCCACCTCGCGGCCGAAGTGCTCGGCCAGAACCTGGGGAACGCTGAGATCGGACAGGCCCTTGATGTTCGGAACGAGCGCGACGGCGCCGGAGGCCGGGTCGACGACGCCGGGCATACCGACGACGACGCTTCGGATGCGCTCGGTCTTGATCCCGGCATCGCCGCAAATCCGGTCGGCAAGGTCGCAGATTTGCTGGAGAACGGAGCGGCCGCCGCGCGGATCGGTCGGCTCGGTGGCCTCAGCGACGATTTCCCCGACGAGATTGGCGATCGCGGCGATGACTTTCGTGCCGCCGAGATCGAAGCCCAACGAATAAGCGGCGTCACCCGCGACCTCGTAATTCACCGCATTGCGGCCGACGCCGCCCTTGACGACGCCGACCGGCTTCACCCAGCCGCCGGCTTCGAGTTCGGCGATCACCAGCGAGGTGGTTTGTTTCGAGAGGCCCGTCGTACGGGCGAGATCGGCGCGCGAAATGGGCCCATTGTGCAGCAGCGCCTCGGCGATGATGCGCCGGGAAAATTGCTTTGCGAGCGAGGCGTGGTCGGCGCTCATGTCTCTTTCTTATTTGTTCGTTCTGTGTACGAACGAATAGACCAAAGGGGGTACCCCGTCAACGCAGCCGAGCGAGAGAAATAAGCCGGCCACGAAGCGGAACCTTTTCGCCTCTGCGGCATTTTCTTGCGCACAAGCGCACTCTCGGCGGCGTCGCTGTGGCGCTTTGGTTACTTGTTAACGCAAATCGCGGGTCTTCGGCTCAAGAGCCTCGCGTGAGATTGCGTCAAACCTCAACTCGGCCCCATGATTTTGGCGACGGGGGCCGGACCCGTTTGGGCGACCGGATTCGCCAATGGATTGTTCCAAGAGGATTGTGAAATGCGCGGTTTCGCTCTCGCCGCCGGGCTGATCGCCGGCCTTGTCCTGTCCGCTTCGGCGGCGCAGGCTTCTTCACCCTTCTTCCTGTTCAATCAGCCCTCCGCGTCGGACCAGGCGACCTCGCCTGACGACGAGCGACCGCTGGCCTCGCCAGTCCCGCGCGAGACGGTGGCCTTCGACGGGACCTACGCGCCGGGAACCATCATCATCAACACCCGCGAGCGCCGCCTCTATTTCGTCTTGCCCGGGGGTCAGGCGCTCAAATACGGGGTCGGCGTCGGCCGGCCGGGCTTCACCTGGGCGGGCGTCACCCGCATAGCCAACAAGCGCGAGTGGCCGGACTGGACCCCGCCAGCCCAGATGCTGCGCCGCCGCCCCGATCTGCCGCGCCACATGGTTGGCGGCATCGACAATCCGCTCGGCGCGCGTGCGATGTATCTCGCCGGCACGCTCTATCGCATTCACGGCTCCAACGAGCCCGACACGATCGGTCAGGCGGTGTCGTCCGGCTGTATCCGTATGACCAACGACGACGTCATCGACCTCTACGGCCGCGCCCACGTCGGCGCGAAGGTCGTCGTTCTGCGCTGAGGGCGGAACTCGCCCTGGCGCGACAATGCGCCGCACCGGCCGCCTTTCTTTCGGCGGCCGGCGGCACTATGTAACTATACATGAATGTTCGTGCGTCCGACCTTCCCTCGAGCTTGGTCGATCCGTTCGGTCGGGTGGTGAGCTATGTGCGCGTCTCGGTCACCGACCGATGCGATTTGCGCTGCGCTTATTGCATGTCCGAGGACATGAATTTCCTGCCCAAGCGCGACGTTCTCTCCCTCGAGGAGCTCTCCCGGCTGTGCTCGACGTTCGTGCGGCTCGGCACGCGCAAGCTGCGCATCACGGGCGGCGAGCCGCTCGTCCGCCGCGACATCATGACCCTGTTCCGCGCTTTGTCCCGCCATCTGGCGACGGGCGCGCTGGACGAGCTGACGCTGACCACCAACGGCTCCCAGCTTTCGCGCTACGCTTCCGAACTCGCCGACTGCGGCGTGAAGCGCATCAACGTCTCGCTCGACACCCTCGATCGCGACAAGTACCGGTCGATCACCCGTTGGGGCGATCTCGACAAGGTGAAGGCGGGGATCGACGCGGCCGACGCGGCGGGCCTCAAGATCAAGATCAACGCCGTCGCGCTCAAGGGCTTTAACGACGAGGAGGCGCCGGAGCTCGTCGCCTGGGCGCATGGGCGCGGCTTCGACCTGACCTTCATCGAAGTGATGCCGCTCGGCGAGATAAACAGCGAGCGTTTCGACCAATATCTGCCGCTGACCGAACTGCGCGCCGCCTTGGAGCGCCGCTTCACGCTCACGGGTTCCGTTCACGCCACCGGCGGCCCAGCGCGGTATTTCGACGTCGCCGAGACGGGCGGCCGGCTCGGCTTCATCACGCCGCTGACCCACAATTTCTGCGAGAGCTGCAACCGGGTGCGCGTCACCTGCACCGGCAAGCTCTATCTTTGCCTCGGCCAGGAAGATTCGGCCGACCTTCGCGAGCCGATGCGCCGTTCGGACGGCGACGACGTTCTGATCGCGACCATCCGCGCCGCGATCCAGCGCAAGCCGAAGGGCCACGACTTCGTCATCGAGCGCACCGGCAGCCACGCCTCCACCGGCCGCCACATGAGCGTGACCGGAGGTTGAGGCGAGGGCGAAAATTCACCCGCCGGACCACCCGCCTCTGGCGGGCGCCCCTCCCGCCGGTTATATGAGGTTTCCTGAAGGCGAGCCCTTGAAGCCCGTCAAGCGAGGTCCCCGCGCCATGTCGAACGTCCAAGAACGGATCCAGAAGGTGATTTCGGAAAACCCGGTCGTCCTTTTCATGAAAGGCACGCCGCAATTCCCGCAGTGTGGATTTTCCGGGCAGGTCGTGCAGATCCTCGACTATCTCGGCGCGCCGATCGTGGGCGTCAACGTGCTCGAGGACGCCGAGATCCGCCAGGGGATCAAAGAATTCGCGAACTGGCCGACTGTCCCGCAGCTCTACGTGAAGGGCGAATTCGTCGGCGGCTGCGACATCACCCGCGAAATGTTCCAGTCGGGCGAACTTGCGGCCCTGCTCGCCGAGGCCGGCGTTTCCGTCAAGCAGACCGCCAAGGCCTGATCCCGGCCACGCTTTTTCTCGCGCCGATTTTTGACGCGCCGCGGACCGACCGTTCGCGGCGCGTTTGCGCGCGCAGCAGCGTTTCTGTATACGTATTGAAACGATTTTTGAATTTCTGCCCCGCTATTATCGGCTATTGAATTTCGATTCTCAGCTGAACTCAGGGACGGGGATATGTCGCGCAAGTATTTCGGCACCGACGGCATTCGCGGTCGGGCCAACGGCAAGATCACGGCCGAACTTGCACTGAAGGTGGGGCAAGCCGCGGGGCTCGAGTTCCAGCGGGGCGAACATCGCCATCGCGTCGTGATCGGCAAAGACACGCGCCTTTCCGGCTATATGATCGAATATGCTCTCGTCGCCGGTTTCACCTCGGTCGGCGTCGACGTGCTGCTGCTCGGCCCGACGCCGACGCCGGCGGTCGCGATGCTGACGCGCTCGATGCGCTGCGACCTCGGCGTGATGATCTCGGCCTCGCACAACCTGTTCGAAGACAACGGCATCAAGCTGTTCGGTCCCGACGGCTTCAAGCTGTCTGACGAGATCGAGGCGCGCATCGAGGCGCTGATGGACGGCGACATCGCCTCCCAACTCGCGAAATCGCCCGAGCTCGGGCGCGCCCGCCGCATCGACGACGTGCAGGCGCGCTATATCGAATACGCCAAGCGCACCTTGCCGCGCGAAGTCACCTTCGAGGGCCTCCGCATCGTGATCGATTGCGCCAACGGGGCCGCCTACAAGGCCGCGCCCGAAGCCCTATGGGAGCTCGGCGCCGAGGTGATCAAGATCGGCGTCGAGCCGAACGGCGTCAACATCAACCTCGACGTCGGCTCGACTTCGCCGGAGGCGCTCGCCCAGAAAGTGCGCGAATTGCGCGCCGACATCGGCATCGCCCTCGACGGCGACGCCGATCGCATGGTCATCGTCGATGAAAAGGGGCACCTCGTCGACGGCGACCAGATCCTCGCCGTGGTCGCCGAGAGCTGGCACGCGGACGGACGGCTCTCCCGCCCTGGCATCGTGGCGACGGTGATGTCCAACCTCGGCCTCGAACGGCGCCTCGCCGATCTCGGCCTTAGCCTCGAACGCACCGCGGTCGGCGATCGCTATGTGCTGGAGCGGATGGTCGAAAAGGGCTTTAACGTCGGCGGCGAGCAGTCCGGCCACATCATCCTGACGGACCACTCGACGACCGGCGACGGCCTCCTCGCGGCGATGCAGGTGCTCGCGGTGGTGCGCAAGCAGGGCCGGCCGGTGAGCGAAGTGTGCCGGCGCTTCGAGCCGCTGCCGCAGGTGCTCCGCAACGTGCGCTTCCGGGACGGCAAGCCGCTCGAAGACGCATCGGTGGTCAAGGCGATCGCCGCGGCGACCGAGCGTCTCGGCTCGCACGGCCGCCTCGTGATCCGCCCATCGGGCACCGAGCCCGTCATCCGCGTGATGGCGGAGGCGGAGGATCGCGCCCTCGTCGATACGCTCGTCAACGATGTGTGCGACGCCGTGGCCAAGGCCGCAGCCTGACGTGAAGCCAAAATCGGTGGATGTCCGAATCGAAGGGACTGTCAAAACCCGCGAATCACCTTATCCTGAGGTGGTCGTCAACGAACTGAAAGGAGGTGATCCAGTGTCTCATTGTCCATCGCCATGCGGCGTCCAAGAGTCCTGGAACATTGTCCGTGCGCAGGATTTCCGCGCATAGCAGACGCTAGCTTTCCAGGTCTCTAGCGATCTCTGCGTGGTCGCGACAATGGAAGGGCCGTTCCGCAAGGGGCGGTCCTTCTCATTTTGTACGGGCGGTCAAGCGCCAGAGCGCTCTGCAGTTCGTGGAGCCGTCTTTGCGAGCGGAGCGAACCAGCGATCGAGGCCTCGCCAGCAAGTCGCGAGACGTTCCATGGGCGCCGCAATCGGCTGACGCCTCCATCTCTGGATCGCCGCGCTTCGCTCGCGATGACGGCAGGGCCCGGTTCAACCTAGAGCCCTGCGCATTTCCGTAGAAGCAGCCTCTCCGGACTTCCCCGGTCATGCCCGCGAAAGCGGGCATCCAGGAGTCAAGGGGGAAGGCCTGCGGCGGTTATCTGGACCCCGCTTTCGCGGGGGTGACAGGCTGTGTGCGTCAACCAAAAAGCAACGCGCTCTAAAGACAGCGTGCTCTAAAAGGGGCCGAGCGCCCTCCCCTCCGCCGCCCCTCCCGAAGCAGCGGCGCCCGGCCCCTGGCGCCCGCTTTCGCGGGCATCGCGGAAGGGCCGCCTCAGGCGGCCTGCGCCTTGGCCGCCTTGCCGTAGAAGCGCTCGCCCTTGGCGGCCATCTCCTCGAGGCCGGCGCTTGGTGCAAAGCGCGGGCCGTATTTGCCTGCCAGTTCCTGCGCCCGCGCGACGAACGCCTTGGCGCCCATGCCGTCGATCAGCGACAGCACGCCGCCGGTGAACGGGGCGAAGCCGAAGCCGAGGATCGAGCCGACGTCCGCCTCGCGCGGATCGGTGACCACCTTCTCCTCCATGCAGCGCGCCGCCTCCAGCGCCTGGGTGTAGAGGAACCGGTCCTTGAGATCCTGGACGCTGATCGCATCTGGATCGAGCGCCTTGCCGGCGATCTTGCCGAGGCCGGGCCACAGCGTCTTCGAGCCGGCGGCGGGATAGTCGTAGAAGCCCTTGCCGTTCTTGCGCCCGAGGCGCTGCTCCTTGACGACCATCGCCTCGAGCAGCTTCTCCTGCGCCGGATCGACCGCGTTGGCCCCGAGATCCTTCTTGGTCGCCTGGAGAATCTTCCAGCCGAGATCGATCGCCACTTCGTCGTTGAGGGTCAGCGGCCCGACCGGCATGCCCGCCATCTTGGCCGCGTTCTCGATCATCGCCGGCGGCACGCCCTCCATCAGCATGAGGTGGCCCTCACGGATGTAGTTGCCGACGCAGCGATTGGCGAAGAAGCCGCGGCAGTCGTTGACGACGATCGGCGTCTTCTTGATCGCGCGCACGAAATCGATCGCGGTCGCCAGCGCTTTGCCGCCCGTCTGCCCGCCCATGATGATCTCGACCAGCATCATCCTGTCGACCGGCGAGAAGAAGTGGATGCCGATGAAATTCTCCGGCTTGAGGGAGGTCTCCGCGAGCGAAGTGATCGGCAGCGTCGAGGTGTTGCTGGCGAAGATCACGTCCGGCCCCAGCACCTCCTGCGCCTTGCGCGTCGCCTCGGCCTTGATGGCGCGGTCCTCGAACACCGCCTCGACGACGAGATCGCAGCCCTTGAGATCGGCGTAGTCGGCGCTCGGCTTGATGCGGGCGAGCAGCGCGTCGCGGTCGGCGCTCTTGGCGCGGCCTTTGGCGATCTGGTTCGAGATCAGCTTCTCCGAATGGGCCTTGCCCTTGTCGGCGGATTCCTGGTCGCGGTCGATCAAGACGACCTCGAGCCCCGCGCTCGCCGAGACATAGGCGACGCCCGCGCCCATGAAGCCAGCGCCGAGCACGCCGATCTTGCGCAGATTGCTCGCCGGTACGTCAGCCGGCCGCCGCGCGCCCTTGTTGAGCTCGCCCATCGAGACGAACAGCGAGCGGATCATCGCCGCCGCTTCCTTGGAGCGGAGGATTTTCGCGAAGTAGCGGCTCTCCACCGCGAGCGCGAGATCCATCGGCAGTTGCAGGCCCTCGAACACGCTGGCGAGGATCGCCTTCGCCGCGGGGTAATTGTCATAGGTTTCGCGGCGATAGATCGCGTTGGCGGGCGGCCAGATCATCATGCCCTGCGGCGAGAACACCTTGCCGGACGGCGGCTTGAACTTGGGATCGTCCCACGGCGCCTTGGCGGCGGGGTTGGCCTTCACCCACTCCTTGGCGCGCGCGACGATCTCGCCGAGCGGCGCGACGTCGTGAATGAGGCCCATCTTCTTGGCGGCGGCGGGCTTGAGCTGGTCGCCCTTGAACAGCATCTGCAACGCATCCGGCGTCGGCATCAGCCGCGCGATGCGCTGCGTGCCGCCGCCGCCGGGAAAGAGGCCGACCTTGATCTCGGGCAGGCCGACGCGCGCCTTGTCGGAATCGGCGACGATCCGGTAGTGGCAGGCGAGCGCCAGCTCGAAGCCGCCGCCCATGCAGACGCCGTTGATCGCGGCGGCGAAGGGTTTGCCCGAGGTTTCGAGCTTGCGATAGACGAGCGAAAGCTGGCGCGTGCGGTCGTAGAAGAAGCGCATCGCCGCCTCTTCGCCCTCGGCCTTGGCGATGCGCGCATATTCGCCGCCCATCGATTGCAGCATCGTCAGATCGGCGCCGCCGGAGAAGCCCTCCTTGCCTGACGTGATCACGACGCCCTTGATTGCGGCGTCGGCGATCGCCTTGTCGACGAGCACGCTCATCTCCTCGATCACTTCGGGCGTCAGCACGTTCATCGAACGGCCAGGCATGTCCCAGGTGATCAGCGCGACGCCGTCGGCGTCGGTCTCGATACGGAAATTCTTGAGGTCCATGACGGTCAGCTCCGTTCGAATCAGACGCGTTCGATGATGGTGGCGGTGCCCATGCCGCCGCCGATGCAGAGGGTGATGAGCGCAGTGCTCTTGCCGCTGCGCTCGAGTTCGTCGAGCGCCGTGCCGAGGATCATCGCGCCCGTCGCGCCGAGCGGGTGGCCGAGCGCGATCGCGCCGCCGTTGACGTTGACCTTCGCCGGATCGACGTCGAACGCCTGCAGGAAGCGCAGCACCACCGAGGCGAAGGCTTCGTTGACCTCGAACAGATCGATGTCGGAGATGCTCATTCCCGAACGGGCGAGCACCTTCTTCGTCACGTCGACCGGGCCGGTGAGCATGATCGCCGGCTCGGTGCCGATATTGGCGAAGGCGCGGATGCGGGCGCGCGCCTTCGCGCCGAGCTTGGCGCCGGCCTCCTTGGAGCCGAGCAGCACGGCGGCGGCGCCGTCGACGATGCCCGACGAATTGCCGGCGTGGTGGACGTGGTTGATGCGCTCGACTTCCGGATGCGCCTGGATGGCGACCGAGTCGAAGCCGCCTTGCTCGCCCATCATGACGAACGACGGTTTTAAGGACGCAAGCGACTGCATGTCCGTTCCCGGGCGCATGTGCTCGTCGCGGTCGAGCATGGTGAGGCCGTTGAGGTCGCGCACCGGCGCGATCGAATTCTTGAAGCGCCCCGCCTCCCAGGCCGCGCCGGCGCGGCGCTGCAACTCGACGGCGTAAGCGTCGACGTCATCGCGCGAGAAGCCGTATTTGGTGGCGATGAGGTCGGCCGAGACCCCCTGCGGCATGAAATAGGCGGGGATGGCGATGGCGGGATCGACCGGCCAGGCGCCGCCCGAGGCGCCGATGCCGACCCGGCTCATCGATTCGACGCCGCCGCCGATCGTCAGATCGTGCTGGCCGGCCATGATTTGCGAAGCCGCGAAGTTCACCGAGTTCGAGGCCGGAGGCGCAGAAACGGTTGATCTGCACGCCGGGCACGGCGTCGCCGAAACCCGCCGCAAGCGCGCCCATGCGGGCGACGTCGCCGCCCGCCTCGCCAACCGGATCGACGCAGCCCATTACGACGTCGTCGACTCCGCCGGCTTTGAGGTTATTGCGATCCTTGATCGCCTTCAGGGCGGTCGCGGCGAGTTGCAGCGTCGAGACCGTGTGCAGCGCGCCGTCAGCCTTGCCGCGTCCGCGCGGCGTGCGCACGTGGTCGTAGATGTAGGCTTCAGCCATTTCTCATCTCCCATGCGGCGTTCGGAGCCGCGTTCGGTTCAGTCGTGATCGGGATGCTGTCGGCTCGCGATTGAGCCGTCGTGGGCCTTCGCAAGCCACTCCTGCGTCGTGCTGGCGGGCAGCGTGAACAAGGTGTCGAACCACGGCGTCCGCGCGTCGACGCAAATCTGCTCGGTCGGCGGCGCCCGGTCCGGCTCGTCGAGACTGCCGAGCGTGAAGCTGATGCGATCGGCGCCGAGCCTGCGATAGGTGAGCGGCGTGCCGCATTGCGCGCAAAAGCCGCGCTCGGCGACGTCCGAGCTGCGATAGGTTGCGATTGCGCCGCGCGTGACGTCGAAGTCGGCGAGGCGCACGCCGGAAAAGGCCATGAACGGCGCGCCGCCCGCCTTTTGGCACATGCGGCAGTGACAGATGCTCGCGCCGCTCGGGGTCGCCGTCACACGATAGCGGATTGCGCCGCACTGGCAGCCGCCGGTCAGGCTCGCGCGCGGGTCCATTGGCTCATCCTCCCTGGCCTCCCCGCGGTTCAGAACGCCGCGGCGGGCAGCGCCATCACCGTGTCGGCGCCGCTCGAAAGGCGGGCGAGGCAGGCGCCGCCTTCCGGCAGGATACGCGCGCCAAAGAACTTGGCGAGCGTGAGCTTGGAGTCAAGCGCCTCGTTGCTGTCGCCCTTGGCCTGCCGCGCCAGCACCGCTTTGGCGATCCGCGCCCACATGTAGGCGAGCGCCGTCAGGCCGAACAGATGCATGTAGTCGGTGGAGGCGGCGCCGGCGTTGTCGGGATTCTTCATGCCGTTCTGCATCAGCCACATCGTCGCCTGCTGCAATTGGCCGCTCGCCGTCTTGGCCGGCGCGAGATAGGGCGCGAGCGCGGCGTCCTCCTTGTTGGCGGCAAGAAAGGCGGACACTTCGCCGAAGAAGGCGGTGATTGCGCGCCCGCCGTCCTTGGGCAGCTTGCGGCCGACGAGATCGAGCGCCTGGACGCCGTTGGCGCCCTCGTAGATCATCGCGATGCGGGCATCCCGCACGAACTGCTCCATGCCCCATTCGGCGATGTAGCCGTGCCCGCCGAGAACCTGCTGCGCCTTGACGGCGTTGGCGAAGCCCATGTCGGTGAAGACGCCCTTGATGACCGGCGTAAGCAGACCGAGCCGGTCGTCCGCAACGCGCCGCGCGGCCTCGTCGGGCGAGGCCAGCGCCTCGTCCTGCGACAGCGCGACCCACAGCATCAGCGCGCGCGCCGCCTCGTTGAAGGCGCGAACCTCGAGCAGCATGCGCCGCACGTCGGGATGGACCAGCAGCGGATCGGCGGGCTTTTCCGGCTCCTTGGCGCCGGTCAGCGAACGGCCCTGCAGGCGGTCCTTGGCGTAGGCCGCCGCATTCTGATAGGCGACCTCGGAAATGCTCAGGCCCTGCACCGCGACGCCGAGCCGCGCGCCGTTCATCATCACGAACATCGCGTTGAGGCCGCGATTTTCCTCGCCGACCAGCCAACCCTTCGCGCCGTCATAGTTGAGGACGCAGGTCGAGTTGGCGTGGATGCCCATCTTGTGCTCGATCGAGCCGCAGACGACGCCGTTGCGCGCGCCGAGCGAGCCGTCCTCGTTGACCAGCACCTTCGGCACGAGGAAGAGCGAGATGCCCTTCGTGCCCGCCGGCGCGCCCTCGATGCGCGCGAGCACGAGATGGATGATGTTCTCGGCGAGATCGTGCTCGCCAGCGGAAATGAAGATTTTTTGGCCGGAGATCGCAAACGAGCCGTCCGCCTGCCGGGCGGCGCGCGTCTTGATGAGGCCGAGATCGGTGCCGCAATGCGGCTCGGTGAGGTTCATCGTGCCGGTCCAGCGCCCACTCGTCAGGTTCGGCAGGTATTTGGCCTTCAACCCGTCGCCGCCGTGGATCTCGAGCGCCGCGGTCGCCCCGTTGGTCAGCCCGGGATACATCGAGAAGGCGAGGTTGGCGGCGATCGAATATTCGCTCAAGGCGACCGCGAGCGCATGCGGCAGGCCTTGCCCGCCGTAAGCCGGATTGCCGGCAAGGCCGACCCAGCCGCCCTCGACGAAGGCCTTGTAAGCCTCCTTAAAACCCTTGGGCGTCGTGACATTGCCGTCGCCGTCGCGCCGGCAGCCCTCCAGATCGCCCGGATGATTGAGCGGCTGAAGCACCTCTTCGGCGAACTTGCCGCCCTCGCGCAGCACGGCCTCCACGACGTCGAACGGCGCCTCGGCGAAGCGCGGCAGATTGCCGTAACGCTCGAATTCGAGGACGTCGCGGAGGAGAAACAACGTATCGTCGACCGGAGCTTTGTAGCTGGGCATTTCGGGGTCCGTTGGTTCTTGGAGGGCCGCGCCGGGACGAGCGCCCGCGCGCCGTCCCATATCGTTTACATATGAACCATTAGATCGCGCCGTGCAAGGGGAAAAGCGCCAAGCCCTTTTTCAGGCTCGGCGGACGCGCAAGCGTTGCAGAACGGCTTCGGGGCTCGCGTAGGCTTCTTGAAGATCGACGCTCCAGTAGCGCAGGCCGTCGAGCGGAATCGGCACGCCGGTAACGGCGCAACGCACGAAGGCGCCCGGCCGCACGACGCGGAAGTCGCCGTCGAGATAATGAATCTGGGCCTCTGCGGCGGAGGGAGAGCTGATGTCCAACTTGTTCATAAGGCCTCTTTCCCGACGGCGCCGAGCGGCGCTTGCGGCCGCCCCGCTCGCACTCCTTACTTACGACCACGCGAACCGAAATTCCAGAGTCGGAGGCCGGCCGGAGTCGCGATCGCTTGTCCGCTCCGCCGCGCGTCGATAGGGTCCACGGGGAAACGCGAGGCCCTATGACCGTGATGCGAAACTGGATCGCCGCCGCTCTCGCGGCAAGCGCGATCGCCTTAGTCGGCGGGCCGGCGCGGAGCGAAGGGCAGGTCGAGACCATCGTCTTCCTGCGCCATGGCGAGAAGCCTGCGCTCGGCCTCGGCCAGATCGATTGCCGCGGCCTCAACCGCGCGCTCGCTCTTCCAAAAGTGATCGCCGGCGCTTTCGGCAAGCCGGACGCGATCATCGCGCCGGACCCATCCGACCAGAAGCGCGACGGAGGCCAGACCTACGACTACGTACGGCCCCTCGCGACCATCGAGCCGACCGCGGTCGCCTTCGGCCTGCCGGTCGAGGCCAGGATCGGTTTCGCTGACGTCGCCGCGTTGCAGGCCTCGCTCGAGGCGCCGGCGCGGCGCCAGGGGCTCGTCCTCGTCGCCTGGGAGCACAAGCTGATCGACGTCGTCGCGCGTAACCTGCTCGCCAAGCACGGCGGCGATCCGAACGCCGTCGCCAAGTGGAACGACGACGATTTCGACAGCCTCGACGTCGTCACGATCGACTGGAGCGCCGGGCGTGCGACCTTCGCGCGCAAGAAGGAAGGCCTGGAAGGGCTGAGCGACGCCTGTCCTTCTTAGGGCTTTTGCTGTTCGTGGGCGCCCCTCACCCCCACCCCTCTCCCGCAAGCGGGAGAGGGGCCTTGCGGCCCCGCGGCCCCGCTTAGTCCCTTCTCCCGCTTGCGGGAGAAGGTGGCGCGGAGCGCCGGATGAGGGGCGTCCCAACACAAGGCAGCGCCTTCTAAGCCCCGCCGACGATCCGGCGCGCATAGCGTCCGCTGAGGCTGGTCAGCACCGTGTAGCCGATGGTCCCCGACGCCGCGGCGAATTCGTCGAGACCGATGTCCTCGCCGAAGAAGCGGGCGAAGTCGCCCGGTCGGGCCGCATCCTCCGGCAGGTCGGTCACGTCGGCGATGCAGAGATCCATCGATATGCGCCCGACGAGCGGGCAGCGCTGGCCGCCGATCACGACCTCCGCCCCCGGCTTTGCGTCGACGCCGCCCGCGCCTACCGGCAGGCCGTCGGCGTAACCGGCCAGAAGCGTCGCGAGCCGGGTGCGCCGCCGCGCCGTCCACTGCGCATTGTAGCCGCAGCTTTCGCCCGCCTCGATCCATCGCGTCTGCTGGATCGCGACGTCGAGGGCGACGACCGGGCGCATCGGATTGGGCGCCACCGGCGTCGGATTGCCGCCATAGAGCGCGTAGCCCGGCCGCGCGAGATCGAACGCCGGCTGAGACGGCAGAAAGATCCCGGAGGAATTGGCGAGCGAGGCGGCGAGCCCGGGAAAGGCGGCGCGGGCTTCTTCGAAGCGTGCGATCTGCAGCGCGTTGAGCGGATCGTCCTGTCGCTCGGAGGAGACGAAGTGACTCATCAGCAGATCGGCATGCGGCCGCTCGCCGCAGCGCGCGATCGCGGCGCGCAAATCGCCGAGGGAGGCGAAGCCGAGCCGGTTCATGCCGGTGTCGAGATGGAGCGCGCAAGCGGGCGCCGGGTGGAAGGACGTGAAGGCGACCCAACGCGCCAGTTCCTCCGCGCTGCCGACTGCGGGCGCGAGGCGGAAAGCCGCGTAATCGGACATCGGTTCGGCGGCGCTCTGCAGGCCGTTGAGCACATAGATGCGCGCGTCCGCCTGCGGCAGCGCCGCACGGGCGCGCCGACCTTCGCTCAAATGCGCGACGAAGAACGTCCGGCAGCCCGCGGCGTAGAGCGCCGGGGCGGCGACCTCGATGCCGAGCCCGTAGGCGTCCGCCTTGATGACGGCGGCGCATCGGGCGGGCGCGGCGCGGCGCGACAGAATGCGCCAGTTCTCGGCGAGAGCCGAGAGGTCGATAGCGAGAACGCCGGGCGCGCCGGCGAGGACGGATGGGATCATGGGCGGCTCTTCAGGCGACTCAGCCGGACCGTTTGCCCGGCGCGCGCGCTTTTGCTAGACCCTCGGGCCGAAACTGTCATCAGGCCAGCGGAACTCCTCGCGATGGACAAATTTACGACATTGACCGGCGTCGCCGCGCCACTCGAAATCGACAATGTCGACACCGACATGATCATCCCCAAGCAATATCTGAAGACGATCAAGCGCACCGGCCTCGGCGCCGGACTGTTCGCCGAGATGCGCTATAAGGAAGACGGCTCGGCCAATCCCGACTTCGTCCTCAACAAGCCCGCTTACGCCAAGGCGCAGATTATCGTCGCCGGCAACAATTTCGGCTGCGGCTCCTCGCGCGAGCACGCGCCATGGGCGCTGCTCGATTTCGGCATCCGCTGCGTGATCTCGACCGACTTCGCCGACATCTTCTACAACAACTGCTTCAAGAACGGGATCCTGCCGGTCAAGGTGTCCCCCGAAGATCTGGAGAAGCTGATGGACGACGCGCAGCGCGGCGCCAACGCGACGCTGACAGTCGATCTGCCGGCCCAGGAGATCCGCGGCCCGGACGGCGGCGTCGTCAAGTTCGAGCTCGACGCCTTCCGCAAGCACTGCCTGCTCGAGGGTCTCGACGACATCGGCCTGACCATGGTCGAAGCGCCCGCGATCGACGCCCACGAGAAGAAGGCCGCCTCGTCTCATCCCTGGCTGTGATCGGGAGCGAGAGCAATCGACGCCTGTCATCCCCGCGAAGGCGCTAGAAGCCATTTGCAAATGGGTTGACGCACCGTCATGGCCGGGCTTGTCCCGGCCAGCCACGCGGCGCCGTCACAAAGACTCCTATGACGTTGGAATCGTCGGCTCCGCGTGGGCGCCCGGCGCAAAGGCGATTGCAAAGTAATCGTCCGCACGCTGAGCCGCCGATTCTAGTGTCACAGGGATCCTTGTGACGGCGCCGCGTGGCTGGCCGGGACAAGCCCGGCCATGACGGTTTGCGTCAACCCAGGGCAGACCGACGGGCAGATATTCGTCGACACTCCGCCCGCCGATGTCAAACTCCTGCATACCAGTCGTAACCTTGGTCTTCCCAGTATCCACCGGGGTACTTGTTGGTTACCTCAATCGCTTCCAAGTTTTTGGCGTTCTTGAAGCCGAGCTTGGTGGGGATGCGAAGCCGCAGCGGGGCGCCCCACTGCGGGGCCAAGGGTTTTTCTTCGAAGTCAAGCGCCAGGATCGTCTGCGGTTGAAGGGCGCTCGCCATGTCGATGCTGGTCGAGTATCCGTCGAAACATTTGAAATTGACGTAGCGGGCCGACAGGTCGGCGCCGATGCGGCGTAGAAACACGCCCAGCGGCACGCCGCTCCACTGACCGATCTGGCTCCAGCCCTCGATGCAGATGTGTCGCGTGATCTGCCCCTGCTGCGGCAGCCTCATCAGGGCTGGTACTGTCCAGGGTCTTCTATCCGTCACAAGCCCGCTCACGTTAAGCACCCAGTTGTCCGGCGTCGGACGCACCTGCCATTCCGCATAGTAGGCGTTGAAACGGAACGGCCGAGTGATGGCGCTAGCCGGATAGGTCTTCGCCAGTCGATGGGGATTGAACAGCGCCGCCTGCACCCTGTCGTCGAGGCGGAGAACGGCTTCGAGCGCGACATCAACGCCAGAATGGGTGGAAAGTTCGTAGCCGGTCAGCATCGCGAGGCCGCCAAGCGAGAGCGTATTCCGCAAGAAGCCGCGCCGGGATAGACTGGCCAGCTCCGGCCTGATCTCGGCCATGCTGACGGCTGGTTTGCTGCGCTGGCCGCTCATCGGCTTTCTCCGGTTTCTGCGGGAACGGTGACGATCATCGACTTCAGCGTGCTCGGATGGATCGCCACCAGAGCGACATGCACGAGAGCAAAGGCAACGATGCTGAACATGATGGTGAGATGAATGCCGCGGGCGATCGGATAGCCGCCGAACAGTCCGGCCAGCCAGCCAAACTGCACGGGCTTCCAGATGGCGAGGCCGGTCATCACCTGCAGGATGATGACGACGATGACGCCGGCGTAAAGCACGCGCTGCACGGCGTTGTACTGCCCCATGCGATGCTTCAGGCGGAAGCGCAGGGCGGCGCTGAGGTCGTGTCCCACCTCAGCGGGACGTGGCGGCTTCAGGTCCCGCGGAAAATGGCCGCTGGCGAAACCGTAGATCAGGTAGGCGACGCCGTCAGCGAACAGCAGCCACATGGCGCTCAGGTGCCAGGCCAGCGCTCCGCCCAACCAGCCGCCTAGGCCGGTCCAGCTCGGGAACAGGAAAGGTAGGCTGGGCGAGGCGTTGTAGATTTCCCAGCCACTGAAGATCATGCAGCCCATGGCATAGACGCCAATCCAGTGCATGACGCGGATCGCGACCGGATGCGCCGGCCGGCCGGTTTCATATCGGTCCATATCGGTTATCCCAATTGCAGTACGAAGCCCCCGCGCCGAAAGCGCGGGGGATGGCCCGTCACATCGGTGGCTTTACCCCGCCGACGCCGACGGCCACTGCGTTCGCGACGAGGCCGGTGTCGGTCTTGGTCGCCTTGATGAAGACAGCGTCCCCCTTGGCCACCTCCGCCATGGCGCCAGGCCTAAAGGTGACGATCGGCGCGGTCGGCGGCACAAGAACATCCTGCTTGCCGCCGTTGTATGTGACGACGAGATGCGTGACGCCTCCTTGCGACTTTGCGGCGGCGACGTCGCCATTCGTCATCGAGCTTTTCACATCCGGCACGGAGGTCGAAACCGCGGTGACATTGCCATTCGTCATGGAACTGCTGGTCTGAGCGCCGCCGGCCAGCGAGGTGTCCGGAATCTTGTCCCAGGCATAGTGGCCCTCGCCGGCGCCCCGCATCGAGGGAGGAAAGATCACCACTTCCAGCGCGACCTGTGTCCCGCCAACATCCTTGGTTGCGGTTCCGATGAAGCTGCCCTTCTCGACCTTGTCGAGATTCGACTTCTCCACTTTCAGGTATGCGGTCTTATCAGTCAGGGCGACGGTGACCGGCTTGCCGGCGTCGGTATCGACGGTGACGGAATTCGCGGCCGCTGACGCTACGACTCCGCGCACGCGCTCCGGTGTTCCGGTCGCGGCGAGCGCCGCCGATGAGGCGAGGGCAGAGGTTGCGATTGCAAGAACGAGAATGTGCTTCGGGCTCATGTTTTATCCTTCAGAGATTGCCGTCTATTGGTTAGGACGCCCTCGAGCTCGGTTTATTCCCAGCGGCAAAAAATAATCCGGGCTGCGCCCCTGGCGGCGTCGGAGAATCATCACCGAAGCGGGACCCCTCCCCGCTGCAGGATCAACGCATTGATTTAACAGCAGGAATATCGCTGGAGGTTGGAGGCTTTCGCGGGCATGACAGCCAGGCAATTCGACCGACGCAGATCCAGTTCAATCCTGCGCCGCAAGGACGAACGCGAGCGAGAGCGCGCCCACCAAGACAAGGGCGACGGCCCAGGTCGCCTCCAGATTGAACCAACTCCGCGACACGAATTTCAGTCCGAGATAGCGGTAGGCCAGCCAGCCGCAGAGGCCGCCGGCGAAAATCATCGCCGCAGTGTGGGCGAGCGAGACCAGGACGGCCATGCCGAGATTGGCGTTGATGAGGACGCCGGCCGCCTCATGGCCACTCCCGGGGTCGGCCGCCCGGCAAAGCCCGAGATAGATCGGCACGAGCATCAATCCTGCGCCGTGCGCGATCGCCACCGCAAAGGACCAGAGGCCAAGCTGGGTCGGCCGTATCCGCGCGAGCGCCCTCGGATGGCGCCGCTTGGCGAGCCGGAAGAGGCCGAAGCCGATGACCAGGAGACTCGCGACGACCTGGATCAGGCGCCGCCATTCGACCAGCGTGACCAGCAGCGCGAACGGAAGGATCACCAGCAGCATCGCTAGAAGATGGCCGACCGCCAGCGGCCAAAGGGCGGCAACGAAGGCGCGCCGGCTTTTTTCCATCAGCCCGGCGGCGACGGCGAGCGGCCATCCCATCCCCGGGTTCACCCCGTGATAAAGGCCGCTCACGACCACGGCGAGCCAGAGACCGACCGGCGTCCACCCGGGAATTCACGCCGAGGGGTAGCAGAACGAATCCGTGGAGCAATCGCCGCCCTCAAGCCGGGTCTGATGCGCCCGGTACCCGTCGGGGAATTTCACCCAATAGTCCTTCGCCAGTTCAAGGCCGCCGCTCGGGTTCACGTTGGCCATGACCTGAGCGCCTGGCACTCCCTCGGGATAGAATTGATTGTCCCACGTCGAGTAGAGCGAATTGGTCAAGTAGACCCGCTTGCCGTCGCGGCTGATCTCGACCATCTGCGGACCGCCCGCATACGCCTCGCCGCTTGGGTGAGGCGCGCGGCGGGCGATGCCGCCGATGTGGACCGATCCAGCAAGCCTGGGCTTCCTCGGCTCGGCGACGTCGTACTGGCGCATTTCGCCGGTTCCCCAGCAGGAAACATAGAGGAACCGGTCATCCATCGACAGATCGATGTCGGTCACCAACGGCGGCACGGCGCCGAACCCCTGCAACAACGGCGGCAGTTGGTCCTTGGGCGCGGCCTCGGCAGGGATCGTCGCCGTCTTCTCGATATGAAACGTCCCGTCGTCGCGCCACCAGGTCCAGATCGAGGCTTCGAGATTGGTGGTGTCGACGACAACGCCGACGAAGCCGTATTCGCGAACGGGATCGTGCGCGGGCCGTACCTCGAGCGGCATCTGGTGGTTGGCGCCGAGATCGATCGTTTGCACGTTGCGCCGCGCCCTGAGGTCCCAGAAGTGGACCCGATGGCCATACTTGTTCGCCAGGAGGTCCTCCGGCACGATCCCATGCTCGAACTGCGGCGGCAGCCCCCATTCGCTCGTCACCATGTAATCGCGCGGCAGGTTCCACCAGAAGTCGTAGTGCAGCTTCTGCGGGCCGCGATCGATCTCCCAGCGGCCGAGAACCTCAAACGTCTCGCAATCCATGATGAAGACGCCGGGCGGCCCGTCCGCGCCATCCTTGCCGCCGCCGCCGAGGGTGCTGACGTAGATGCCCTCGGGCCCGCAGTGGACGGTGTGAGGCCGCGAGTAGCCCGTCTTTTTGAAGACTTCCTCGGGCTCGATGATCTTATGAATCTTCGCCTTGGTGGGGTCAGGCTTCGTGTCGACGACATAGATGCGCGACGACCGTATGCCGGGAATGATCAGGAAGCGGCGCTCCACGAACGCGTGGCTGGCGAGTGGCGAGAGGGCCGACGAACAGGCGTTCCAGCCAAAATGGTGAAACTCGTCGCCCTTATGGGGCATCGTCACGGTGTGGACGACCCGGCTGAAAGTCGGAGAGCCGGGCTTTACGTCGATCACCGCGAGCGCGTCGGGCTTCGAGAAGTCCGGACTGAGCAGCAAAGTATAGGCAAAGTTTTCAGGAGCGGCTTCCATTGCAAGCTTAGGCGAGGCATGGAAGGTCGGGTCGGGCCTCATCGTCATCGTGAGCCTCCCTATACGCGCGCCATACGACGTGGAGGCGCCCGGTAGCCAAGTCTTAGCAAGCATCGACCTAGGTGTGAAGCCGATCACGCAATTGCGATGTGGTCTGGCGACCCTCGCAAGCAACGAAGTCCTTCGCGCGGCGCCAGCGCGGCGGAGGACGGCGCATGGGGCTTGTTAAATTTGCGCTGAAGTTTCGCATCACGTTCTACGTGCTCGGGCTCCTGATCCTTCTCAGCGGGATCGGCGCCAGCGTGGTCGCGAACAAGGACGTGCTGCCCAACGTCGACATCCCCGTCGTGGTCGTCGTTTGGACCTACACCGGGCTCGACCCTACCGACATGGCGTCGCGCGTCACCACCTACAGCGAATTCGCGCTCTCCAACAACGTGAACGGCATCAAGCGTATGGAGAGCACGACGCCGAGGTCGACGTGCAAAATCCCGATGGCGTGTTGCGGCCGGGCCTCTTCGTCAATGTCGCGCTCGACATCCCGAGAGCCGCGCCGCACGTCCTCGTCCCGGCCGACGCCTTGATCTTCGACCAGCAGGGGATGCACGTCGCGGTCGTCGACGGCGACCATGTCAAAATGCAAAAGATCGACATTTACCGCGATCTTGGAACCTCGGTGGAAGTGAAGAATGGGCTGAAGGGCGGCGAGAAGCTGGTGCTCGACGCGCCGGTCGACCTCGCCGACGGGGCGAAGGTGACCGTCAAACAATAGGCGACGCCCTCAGCCCGCCTTTTCGCCTGGGGCGGAAGCCAGCGACCACCAGTGTCGCCTGCCCTAAAGAGTGTTGCGTCTAGAGCCATTTGCAAATGGGTCGACGCACATCGTCATGGCCGGGCTTGTCCCGGCCAGCCACGCGGCGCCGTCACAAAGACTCCTATGACGTTGGAATCGTCGGCTCCGCGTGCGGACGATTGCTTTGCAGTCGCCTTGGGGCCCCGGCACGAGGCCGGGCATGACGAAAAGAGCCGCTCGGCGCGTCCACCAGAATGCAGAAAGCGCTCGTCTGGCGCCGGGGCCTCTTCGCCCGCTTGCGACTCTTCGCGGGGAGAAAGGCGGCCTCTAGGTGATGCAAAAAGATCACGTTTTCGGGATTTGGTAACGATGGCGCCGCTTTCCCGTTGCAATTGTTGCGTCGCAGCATATGTTGACGGCGCGGCGTTTCGACGCCGTATGCCCTCCTTGGGCGTTTCCTCCCTAGACTCAGGCCGCCTCCGGGTGGCCCTTTTTTTGCGCGCTACAGATCGAGATGTAAGTTCGCGGCAATGGGCGCTGACGCAAGACGTCGCCATGCCACGGACGCGCGAGCGGGCCAGCGGCGACAGGTCGATGGTTTGCTGGGAAATTGGAGCGGGCGAAGGGAATCGAACCCTCGTATGAAGCTTGGGAAGCTTCCGTTCTACCATTGAACTACGCCCGCATCGCCCCCGCGACGGGGAACTGCGAAGTCCTTATAGCGCGCCCCGCGCCTCGCGGACAAGCGGCCCGGCGCTTTTGTTCACGCCTCGATAAAATCGCGAAAGTGCTTCGACAGCTTCAGGCCCTGGCCCTGATAGTTCGAAGTCTCGCCGGCGCCGTAAAGTTGGTCCGTGGCGTCGGCCAGCGCCTCGAACACGAGACGGCCGACCGGCTGGCCGTCCTCGAGCAGAAACGGCACGTCGCGACTGCGCACTTCGAGCACCGCGCGCGCGGACGGGGCGCCGTCCGCGCCTTGGCCGAAGCCGGGATCGAAAAAGCCGGCGTAATGGACGCGGAACTCGCCGATGGCGGGGTCGATCGGCGCCATCTCCGCGGCGAGATCGGAGGGGATCTGCATCCGCTCGCGCGAGGCGAGGATGTAGAATTCGTCGGGGTCGAGGATCAGCCGACCGTCGCGCCGCGCGCGCAGCGGCTCCCAGAAATCCTCGGCGGCGTAGCCGCGCGGCCGGTCGACGTCGATCACGTCGCCGTTCTTGATCGCGCGATAGCCGACGATGTCGCCGGACTTGCCGCTGAGCCCGACGTGCACGACGAGGCCGTCGCGCAAGGCGAACTCGCCGTCGACCAGCGGGTGGGCGGCGTGGCGGGCGCGCAAAGCGTCGGCGTCGAGCGCGAAGGCGGCGCTCCCGCCGTCATGGTGGCGGAAACGCACCTGATTGAGCCGCGAACCCTCGCGCACGCGCACACTGAAGCTGCGCGGCGAGATTTCCGCCCATAGGGCTCCACGATAGCCCGCCGGCGCGGCGTCGAACGCCTCGGAGCCGTCGACGATCAGGCGCGTGAAGATGTCGAGCCGCCCGGTTGAGCTCTTCGGATTGGCGGCGGCCGAGACCCCGGCAGGCAAAGCAAGGCTTTCGATCAGCGGCGCGACGTAGACGATGCCCTTCTCGAGCACCGCGCCTTCGCCCGTGAGCGACACGCGCTCCGGATTGAGGCTTTGCAGGCCCTCGACCACGCTGCGCCCCCGCCCCGGCAAAAAACTTGCCCGGACGCGATAGGCCTCGGGCCCGAGCCGCAGATCGAGGCTCGCCGGCTGGAATTGCGTCGCCTCGATCGGCTTGGCGGCGCGGACGAAACCGCCCTGCGCCATCGTTTTGATCGTCTGGCGCGCCACGAGGCCGAACGGCGCGTCGAATATGGCGTCGCGCGGGGGAGGAAACGGTTTGGCTGTCGTCATGGGAGCCTCGAGGCGATCGGCCTTGTTAGCCTCTCTCCCTCTCGAGGCCAAGATCTGCGTCCTGGCGCTGCGAACTCGCCCGTCGCCCACAGCGACAAACAACTGCGGCCGACCGGCAGCTGTCGGTCGGCTTACTCGATGCCTCATCCGACTCGCAACTCTCGCCGTTGCGCGGCCGAGATCACTGTGACCTAGCGTCCGGCCGAGCTACGACGTGGAGATCCGCTTGCACACTGACGGTCAGCCCGATGAAGGGTTGTCGTCAAGGGCGGTGTGATGTCGATTGCGATGCGTGAGCAGCGCCGCGGCGGATTCTCGGAAACACGACGCTTCTTCGAGGCGTTGCTCTTCGAGGCACTTCGCGTCGACGTCGATCCACCGATGCGTCACGATCCGCACTAGACCGGCGGCGACGCGTTTTGTCCGCGAAGCGGCCGGATTGTGGTCTGTGTTCAACATCCCGAGCATTGCCGTCTCCATGAGTAGACGACAAAAAAAGGGTACGCCTTAATTCAGGCGGATTGGCGACATTCTTTCCTTGCTCTTTCGCCCTGGCGTCGCGCGTTAATTTCTACGCCTGCCGATCTCTGCGCCGCTGGCGTTCATTTCGGCTTGGAAGGCGTTGGCGCCGCGCGTGGCGGCGTGGAGGCGTCTGCGCTGCGTCTTGACGCCTATGCGCGCCTGGGTTTATGCCTCCTGCTCGTGGTCATTTGAGCCGATCGGCTTGCCGCCACGTTAAACAACGGGCTAAAAGATCGGGGCCTTCTTCGAACGGCGCCCTGTTCTCGGCCCAACGCCCGGCTCGGCCCGGGCGGTCAAGGAGCGCGCCATGACGAGTCCCCGCAAGAACCGAGACTTCAGCACATTACGTCCCGCCACCCAGCTCGTGCATGGCGGGTCGATGCGCTCGCAGTTCGAGGAGACGTCGGAGGCGCTGTTCCTCACCCAAGGCTATCTCTACGACACGATGGAGCAGGCCGAAGCGCGCTTCAAAGGCGACTCGCCCGGCTTCATCTACTCCCGCTTCGCCAACCCCACCGTCTCGATGTTCGAAAAGCGCATGGCGCTGCTCGAGGGCGCCGAGGCGGCGCGCGCGACGGCGAGCGGCATGGCGGCGGTCACGGCCGCGCTGATGGGCCAGGTGAAAGCGGGCGATCACGTTGTCGCCGCCAAGGCCCTGTTCGGCTCGTGTCTCTACGTCGTGGAGGAGTTGCTGCCGCGCTTCGGCGTGACGTCGACGCTGGTGGACGGCACGGATCTCTCGGCGTGGCGCGCCGCAATGCGCCCCAACACCAAGACGGCGTTCCTCGAGAGCCCGACCAATCCGACGCTCGAGGTGGTCGACATCGCCGCCGTCGCGAAGATCGTCCATGAGGGCGGCGCGACGCTGGTGGTCGACAACGTTTTCGCTTCGCCCATGCTGCAGCGGCCGCTCAAGCTCGGCGCCGATTGCGTCATCTATTCCGCGACCAAGCACATCGACGGCCAGGGGCGCACGCTCGGCGGCGTCATTCTCGCCTCCGAGGCGTTCATCAGCGAGCACATCCACAATTTCCTGCGCCAGACGGGCCCCTCGCTCTCGCCCTTCAACGCCTGGGTAATGCTGAAATCCCTGGAGACGCTGTCGGTGCGCGTCGCCCAGCAGGATCGGTCGGCGGCGAAAATCGCCGATTTTCTCGCCGGCCATCCGGGCGTGGCGCGCGTCATCTATCCCGGCCGTCCCGATCACCCGCAGCGCGCCGTGATCGAACGGCAGATGGCGAGCGGCGGCACGCTGCTGGCTTTCGAGGTCAAGGGCGGCAAAGGGGCGGCGTTCGCGGTGGCGAACGCGCTGTCGATCATCGGCATTTCCAACAATCTCGGCGACGCCAAGTCGCTGATCACGCATCCCGAGACGACGACGCATCAGCGCCTCAAGCCCGAGCAGCGCGCCGCGCTCGGCATCGGCCCGGGCCTGCTGAGGCTCTCGGTCGGCCTCGAGGACGCCGACGATCTGATCGAGGATCTCGCGCAGGCGCTGTCCGCAATCGAATCCCGCAAGGCGGCGGAATAACGCGCGCGACCGGCGAGGCCGCGATCGGCGCGCGGCCTCGCCTTATCAGTTGCGCTCGGCCGAGGGCTCGTGAAGCCGGCGCGGCTCGTCCGCATAGAAAGCGCGCTTCTCGACATACATCGCCGCGTCGGCGCGCCGCACCGCCGCCTCGAGGCGCTCGCCCGGCCGGCTGGTCGCCGCGCCGATCGCCAGGCCGAGGGCGAAGCCGCGAATAATATTGATTGTTGAGCGCGACGAGATCGTTGATCGCCGTGATCATCCCCTCGCCGTCGCGCTCGTCGCGCGCCGGCATCAAAACCGCGAATTCGTCGCCGCCGATGCGGGCGACGCGGCAGGGCGCCTCGACCACTTTGCTCAGCACCTCGCCTGCGCGCCGCAGCAATTCGTCACCGACCGCGTGGCCGAACTGATCGTTGGCGACCTTGAGGCCGTTGACGTCGATGATGAGGACCGTCACCGGCCACGGCCCCTTGCGCTCCAGCCGGTTGAGCTCGTCGACGAAGAAGGAGCGGTTGTAGAGCTTGGTCAGGACGTCGTGCGTGCCGAGGTATTCGAGATAGACCTCCGCCTTCTTGCGGGCGGTGATGTCGGTGAGCGCGACCTGGACCAGCGACCAGTCCTTCTCGCGGCCGGGGAACACCGAGAATTGCAGATGCAGATGCAGCGGCGAGCCGTCGAGAGCGTAGTTCACCACCTCGCGCTGCTGGAAAAACTTGCCGTCCCAGAGGTCGATCAACTGCTCGCGGAACGGCTGCGCCATCGCGTCGCGCAAAATGTCCGGCAGCCGGCTGAGAAGCGTCGCCTTGTCTGGCGCGCCGAACAGGCGCAGCGTGAAGCCGTTGACGTCGATCACCCGGATCTCGCTCATGCAGCGGGTCACGAATTCGGGGTGCACGTCGGTGAAAACGCGGAAGTCCTCGATGCCGCGCGCACGCAGATCGTCGAGCAATTGTTTGACCTTGGCGAAATCCTCGACCCACAGCGAAATCGGCGAGTGTTCGAACAGGCCGCGCGAATAGTCCTCGGTCAGCGCAAGCAGCCGGCGGGCGCCCTCGCGCTCGCTGACGTCTTCGACAGCGACGAGCACCCGCGCCCAATTCGCTTCGTAGCCGGGCAGCAGCGCGCCTTTGACCTGGATGTCGATCCGCCGGCCGCCGAGCGAATAGTTGACGCCGTTGTTGACGAAGCCGCCCTTCCCGTCCCAGAGCTGAAGCAACTCCTCGCCGAGATTGTCCAGCATGTCGGCGCGAAAGACGCGGCCGAGATTGGCGACGAGATGGGGAAGGTCCTCCGCTTCGAACAGCGACAGCGTGCGCCGGTTCACGCGCACGACGCGCATCGCCGCCGCGCACGCCTGCAGGCGCTCGGGATTCTCAGCGAAATAGGCGCGCAGGTCCGCGATGCCGGCCGCGCGCCAGGCGTCGAACATCGCCTTGACCGCGCTGTAATCCTCGACCCACAGCGAAACCGGAGCGAGCTCAAACATCATCGCGTCGTCGCCGGGCCTGAGCCCCAAGGGCGCGTCCTCGTGGGATGCATGCATGGCGTCACCGCACCTTTAGGGCCGCTCGAAGCGGCCTTGAATTGTTATAGACGCGTCGCAATGTTTAACAGCGACTTTACGTCATGAGTAGACGTCACTGGGAAAGACAGATTCGCCGCAGCGCCGCGGCGCAAGGAGGGCTTCGCCATGTCGGGTGAGGGACTTGTGGTTTGCCCCAGCCGCGATGGGCCTGAGGAAACTCTGCGGCGTCTCGAAGCGGCGCTCGCCGCGCACGGCATGACCGTCTTCGCCCGGGTCGATCACGCGGCTGGCGCCAAGGCCACGGGGCTCGAGCTACGGCCGACCGACCTCGTCATCTTCGGCTCGCCGACGGCGGGTACCCCGCTGATGGCGGCCGCGCAGACGATCGGCATCGACCTGCCGCTGAAGATGCTGGTCTGGCAGGATGTGGAGGGGCGCGTCTTTGTCGCCTATAACGATCCGCTATGGCTGGTGCGGCGCCACGGCCTCCCGCACGGCGTTGACGCGATCGCCGAGAAGATGCAGGCCGGGCTGGCGGCGATCGCCAGCGAAGCGGCCGGCGAAAACTGAAAGCTCGGAGGATCCGATGACGTTCACGCCCTACCTCTATTTTCGCGGCGACTGCGAGAGCGCGCTCAAGTTTTACGCGGCCTGCGGCCTGGGCGAAATTCGCGAATTGCGTCGCTACCAGGGAACGCCGATGGCGGAGCGCGACGGTTGGGCCGACAAGGTCCTGCATTCTCTTTTCGAGGGGCCGGATCTGCGCCTCTACGCCTCCGATGGCGCCGATTCGGAACCTATGAAGGGCTGCGCGCTGCTGATCGAGAACGAGGATCCGGACGCAGCCGAACGGCTATTTTCCACCCTTTCCGCCGGCGGCCGCGTCACCGTCCCGTTCGCCCGTCAGTTCTGGGGCGATCACTACGGCAACTTCACCGACAAGTTCGGCGTGCAGTGGGCGATGAACAGCCGCGCCACGGCGTGAGGCATTTCCGCGCCTATGCCGGCGCCGGTTCCGCCTCGGCGGTTTCGCGCGCGCGATTGGCTTCGACCGCGTCGAGGGCCGTGCGCAGGGCGTCCTTCACGCTCTTGCCGGTCACCGCCGACAATTCGAGCGGGGCGGCACGCTTCGCGCCCTCCGGCGCCGGCGGCCCATAGCTGCGGATGGCGCGCTTCAGCCGCTCGCGCTGCTTCTTGAGCGTCTCCTCGTCGACCGCGTCCACCTTGGAGAGCGCGACGATCTCGGTCTTTTCGGCGACCCCGGCGCCATAGGCTTCGAGTTCGCGACGGATTGTGCGGTAGGCGGCGCCGGCGTTCTCTCCCGTCACGTCGACGAGGTGAATGAGCGCGCCGCAACGTTCGACATGGCCGAGGAAGCGATCGCCCAAGCCGTGCCCCTCATGGGCGCCTTCGATGAGGCCGGGAATGTCGGCGAGAACAAAGTCGCGGTCGTCGACCCGGACGACCCCGAGGCCGGGATGGAGGGTGGTGAACGGATAGTCCGCGATCTTGGGCCGCGCGGCCGAAACGGCGGCGAGAAAGGTCGATTTGCCGGCGTTGGGCAGGCCGACGAGGCCGACGTCGGCGATCAGCTTGAGCCGCAGGACGATCATGCGCTCGATGCCCGTCTGGCCCGGATTGGCGCGGCGCGGCGCGCGGTTGGTCGAGGTCGTGAAATGGGCGTTGCCGAAGCCGCCGTTGCCGCCCTTGGCGATCACGAAACGCTCGCCGGGCGTCCTGATGTCGGCGATCAGCGTCTCGCCGTCCTCGTCGAACACCTGCGTTCCCTCGGGCACTTTGAGAACGACGTCGGCGCCGCGCCCGCCAGCGCGGTTCTTGCCCATGCCGTGCATACCGGTCTTGGCCTTGAAGTGCTGCTGATAGCGAAAGTCGATCAGCGTGTTGAGGCCGCTGGCGCATTCGACCACGACGTCGCCGCCGCGTCCGCCGTCGCCGCCGTCGGGTCCGCCGAACTCGATGAACTTCTCGCGTCGGAACGAGACGCAGCCGGCGCCGCCGTCGCCGGAGCGAACGTAGACGCGGGCCTGATCAAGAAATTTCATGCGCGCTTTCCTGGTTGCTCGACGCCGCCTGCGCGGCCACCGAAGCCCTTCGCAGCAGCCACGCTTCGCGGGTGAGGCGGAAGCGGTCACAAGAGACGAGGCCCCCGCGGGCCGGCGCGCCCTGCGGGCCGACGCCCACGAATGCGAAGCCGGCCTTTTCCACGACGCGCCGCGACACCGGATTCTCGACCCTGACGCTCGCCTCGATCTCGACCGCGCTCGTCATCACGAAGCCCGCTTCCACCATCGCCTCGACCGCCTCGCTCGCCAGGCCCTTGCCCCAGACTTCCGGAGCCAGCGCATAGCCCAGCGTCAGCCGGCTCTGAGCGCGCCCCTCCAGGCTGATCGCGCCGATCGCCTCGCGCTTGCCGCGGATCGGCGTCATCACAAGGGTGAGATCGCGCCCGCTGGTGTTGCCTTCGCGCGCGGCGAAGATGAAGCGTTCGGCCGTTCCCGGGGGATAGGGATGCGGAATGCGGGCAGTGTATTGGGCCACTTCCCACCGGCTGCAGTAGCGCTCGATCGCCGGCGCGTCGGCGGCCTTGGGCCAGCGAAGCCACAGCCGCGGCGTCTCCAGGCGGAAGACATCGTCTCGGGCTAGATCGGGGAACATTTGGACTCCGGACAAGCGGGGCGGCGTCGCGACCCCAAAACGACGAAGGAGATGCGGCGACGCATCCCCTTCATAAGCGCTTCGCTTACCGGACTTTTTGGAAGGGATTTTGACCTTCCTGTTCTCGGGGGCTGGCTCGAGATCGTCCGCGGGGGCTGTCGCCGCGGCGGGGATCTCGTCTCATCCCCGCCGTTTATTCGGCTGCGTCTTGCGTAATAATCGTTACGTACTGGCGGCCGTTGCCTTTCTTTTCAAAAGCCACGGCCCCGGGGGCGGTGGCGAACAGCGTGTGATCCGTTCCGATGCCGACGTTACGGCCGGGGTGGAATTTCGTGCCGCGTTGACGAACAAGAATCATGCCGCTGAGGACCTGTTCGCCGCCGAATTTCTTGACGCCAAGTCGGCGCCCGTCCGAATCGCGGCCGTTGCGCGACGAACCGCCTGCTTTCTTATGAGCCATGTCACTCGCTCCAAATCTTACGCGGCGCGCTCGAAGGCGCAGAATTTCCGCGTGTATAATTCAAAATCTCGTCCGAGGGAATCCGAATTCCCCTGAAGCCGTTCGCAGCCCCGGCGCGCCCTTAGGCGGCGCCTGTCAGGATCTCGGTGATCTTGACGATCGTCAGATCCTGCTTGTGGCCGCGCTTGCGGCGCGAATTCTTGCGGCGGCGCTTCTTGAACGCGATGACCTTGGGCCCGCGAGTCTGTTCGACGATCTCGCCCAGCACCTTGGCGCCGGCGACGTGCGGCGCGCCGATCTGGCTCGTCTCGCCGTCGAACAGGGCGAGGACATCCTCGAAGGTCACCTGCGCCCCGGCGTCGCCATCGAGCGCCATGACGGTAATCGTATTGTCGGCGGCGACCTTGTACTGCTTGCCGCCGGTCTTGATGACTGCGAACATCGTTTTCTCCGTGTTCTCTCTGGCTCTGCGCGAGGTTGCGCGGCCAGCTTCTTTGCAGTGGATCCTGCCGGTTTCGCTCCTGCCTGGCGCGAGACGCGCCAAAGCAAAAGCGCGGCCGTAGCCGCGCATGAGCAGCGCCCCTATAGAAGGGAGGCTCGGCGGAGTCAACGCTGCTTACGGAGAATCGCCGTAGACGACGACGGGCCGCAGGACGCGCCTCGGCGCTCGCCGGCCAAGCTCGATGATCTTCGGGCCCCAAGGCGGCGGCCCGTAGGCGAGCATCGGGTCCAGCGGCGCATAAAAATTCGGCGCCGTATAGACGCTCAAGAAGACCGGCGCCCCGGTTGTTTGCTGCACGTCGTCGCCGCCGAAGCCGTAACCGCCCAAGCCGTAACCGTCAAAGCCGTAGCCGTTGAAGCCGTTGCGGCGGCCGCGCCAGACCCGACGATCGCCGCCGAACGGACGGTCGAAATTGCGGTGGAAGGCGTCGAAGCGTCCGTGCGCCGCGCCTTCGCCGAAGGCGACGCGCTGTCCGTGGAAGCCGAAAAAAGCACGCGCGTTCGCCTCTGCGGGCGCGCCGCTCGCAGCGAACGCGACGGCTGCGAGAACGGCGACGGCGGCCATACTTGTGCGTGAAGCTCTCATCTGCGCTTCCCCTGAGGTCGGCCTCCTCAAGGGTTAACCTTAAGCCGCTTTGCCTGCGGCGAAAAGGGTCCGCCGAGCGGGCTTGCGCGCGACGGCTGGCGCTATTCCGGTTTCGGCGTGAGAAAATAAGGCTCGACAGCCCCGGAGAGCTTTATCGTCAGCAGATTGCCCTTGCGGTCGCGCGTCTTGCCGACGGGCGCGCGAATCCAATTCTCGCTGACGCAATATTCTTCGACGTCGGTCCGCTCGCTCCCCTTGAAACGAATGCCGACGCCGCGAGCCAGGGCCGCTTCGTTGTAATGGGGGCTGTTGGGATCGACGCTGAGGCGATCGGGCGGCTGGTCGGTCACAGAAGTTTCCCGGCGATCGAGCGCCGCACCCGAATCAGACGGCGAGCGCTTTGACGCGCTTGGTCAGGCGCGAAATCTTCCGCGACGCCGCGTTGCGATGAATGATGCCCTTCTGGGCGGCGCGGGCGAGGCGGGGTTCGGCATCGCTCAGCGCGGTGGCGGCAGCCGCCGGGTCCTTGGCCGCGAGCGCCTCCTCGACCTTGCGCACATAGGTGCGCATCTGGCTGCGACGCGACTTGTTGATCGCGGTGCGGCGGGCGATCTTGCGGACGGCCTTCTGGGCCGACTTCGTATTGGCCATGAACTCGCTTCCTTAACTGCCCAAGCGCCCGCGGCGCTTGCGCTCAACCCAATGGGGCCGGGTTTAAGCCCAGCCGATTGGGCCGCGCTTATAAGCGTTTCCGCCGAGCGCCGTCAACCGCCGAAAGCGTGCGGCGCGAAAGATTCGAACCAGAGCCGCAACGGCGCGTCGGGCAGGCTCGCGAGCCGCAGCGCCATGGCGCAACTCATCAGCACGATGAGCGGCCTTACCAGCCCCGCGCCGGCGCGCAGCGCCGAATGGGCGCCGACCCGCGCGCCCAGAAAGCAGCCGAGGCCCATCGCCAATCCCGGCGCCACCGCGATATTGCCGCTGAGGGCGTAGATCGCCAGCGAGCCCGCGTTGCTGCCGAAGTTGGCGATGCGGGCGCTGGCGATCGCGCGGATCAGGCCGAAGCCGGCCAAGGCGAGAAAGCCGATCATATAGAAAGAGCCCGCGCCGGGCCCGAAGACGCCATCATAGAAGCCGATCGCCGGCGCGAGGGTCAGCGCATAGAGGCGCGGGCTCATGCGGGCGCGGATGAGACTTTCGCCCATCGGCGGCGCGAAGGCGAAATAGAGCGCGACGGCGACGAGCACGAAAGGCAGGGCGCTCGCGAGCGCGTCGCGCGGCGCATAGGGCAGCGCGAAGGCGCCGAGGACCGAGCCGGCCATTGCGGCGATCGCCGGCTCGGCCATCACTTTGGGGTCGATCTTGCCGGCGCGCACGAAGGCGAGCGTCGCCGAGCCGGTCCCAAAAGTGCCGGCGAGCTTGTTGGTCGCGACGGCGGCGACCGGGTCGAGGCCGGAAAGCGCGAGCGCGGGCAGCGTCAGCAGGCCCCCGCCGCCGGCGATCGCGTCGATGAAGCCCGAGGCGAAGCCGACGAGCGCAAGTAGCGCGAGGAACGAAGGGGTCATTGGCTGGCCTGGCGGCGGAACGGCTCCGCCGCGCGGCTGCTAACCCGCGGGCTGGCCGAGCGCAAGCGGGGATGCGGGCGTCGACGGCTCGGGGGTCTTCGAAGCCCGCTTGGTTTTCGTGTTCGCGCCGGTTTGGAGGTCGCGCCAGGTGTCGCTTTGGGCGATCATGCGCCGGATCGCCTGGACGTTGGCGCTCGCCGCGTCAGCCGACATGTCGCGGCGGCTGACCGTCTCGGCCTCAGGGAATTTGCCCTCGAGCGCCAGCACCAACGCCAGGTTCTCGCGCGTCCGCACGTCGGCGTGGGGACTGGCGCTCGCCTGACGCAGCGCGTCCTCGGCGAGCGGCAATTCCTTGGTCAGCGCGTAAGACAGCCCGAGATTGGTGAGCACCGACGGCTCGCCCGGCGCGATCTTCAACGCGTCGCGATAGAACTGTCGCGCCGCGTCGTGGTCGCCGAGCCGATCCTCGACCGAGCCCTGCACGGACATGATAGTCCAGTCCGGCCGTTCAGGCGCGTAGGATCGTCCGAGAACTTCCTTGGCCTGCGCGAACTGGCCGGCGTCGGCCAACGCCTTGCCGTAGGCGCCGAGCACTTCGTAGTCCTCGGGCGCCTTCACGGCCGCCGATTGCGTCACCGCCACCGCTTCGTCGTAGCGGGTCAACGCCCGCAAGGCCCGAGCGTAGTTGATCGAAGCGACCTTCTCGCCGGGGTTGGCGTCGTATCGCTTGCCCCAATTCTCGGCGTAAGCGCGAAGATCCGCGTCGTTCGCCGGCAGGGGCTGCCGGTCGATCGAGGCGGTCATGCCGCCGCCGAAGCCGCCAATCGTGTTGCAACCGGCAAGCGGCGCCACAGCGACACAGGCGGCAAGCAGGGCGCCGAGGCGAAGCCGCCGCGGGAATGGGCGCATAACGGAAAAGAACGGCATGTCGAAGCCCATCGCGGTGGCTTCTCACACCATTAAGTTGCCAATCCTAATGGATCGTTAACGGCTAACGGATAGTTAACGCCTCACATTGGGACTCGGCGGTCGCCCGGCCTGCGGATATGATCCGCTCTTCGTCGAATTGAAGGGAACCGAGAGACTTGTCAGCCCGCTTCGCCCCGCCCGCGTCCCCCGCCGTCCCCGTCTGGTTCGTCAATGCGGAGAACTGGGAGGAGGTGCGCGCCGCCATCGGCGCGGAGGCGGCGCGATTCGCCGAGGTCTGCGGTTTTCAGCCGAAGGCAGGCCGCCTGCAGTTGCTGCCGCACAGCGACGGGGGCCTCGCCGGCGTGCTGTTCGGAATCGCAGCCAACGACCGGAAAGGCCAGGACGCCATGGCGGCCGGCAAGCTCGCGACCGGGCTGCCCGAGGGAAATTACCATTTCGCCAACGCGCCCGCGGCGCCGGAGCTCGCGGCGCTCGCCTTTCTGCTCGCCTCCTACCGCTTCGAGCGCTACCGCGCCGATTCCTCGCCGCGTCCGCGTCTCGTCGCGCCGGAGGACGTCGACATTGCGCGCGTCGAGCGCATCTCCGACGCGATCGCGTTCGGGCGCGATCTCGTCAACACGCCCGCCAACGATCTTGGCCCCGCCGCGCTGGAGCACGCCGCCGCGCGCCTCGCCGACGAATTCGGGGCGCGCTTCGAGGCGACGCGCGGGCAGGCGCTGCTGGAGCGCAACCTGCCGCTCATCCATGCGGTGGGCCTCGCCGCCGCCGAGGAGCCGCGGCTGGTCGATCTGAGCTGGGGCCGCGCCGACGCCCCCAAGGTCACGCTCGTCGGCAAAGGCGTCGCTTTCGACACCGGCGGGCTCGACATCAAGCCTGCCAGCGGCATGTTGCTGATGAAGAAGGACATGGGCGGCGCCGCCGCAGCGCTGAGCCTTGCGCGCCTGATCATGGAATCCGCGCTTCCCGTTCGCTTGCGCGTTCTCGTCCCCATCGTCGAAAACGCGATCTCCGGACCCGCGATGCGGCCCGGCGACATTCTGCGCAGCCGCAAGGGGCTGACGATCGAAGTCACCAACACCGACGCGGAGGGGCGCCTGATTCTCGCCGACGCGCTGGCGCTCGCCGACGAAGAGGCGCCGGATCTCCTGTTCGATTTCGCAACCCTCACCGGCGCCGCGCGGGTCGCGCTGGGTCCCGATCTGCCGCCCTTCTACACCGACGACGACGCCTTGGCCGAGGAGATCGCGGCGAGCGCCGCGCGGGTTCAGGATCCGGTCTGGCGCCTGCCGCTCTGGCGCCCTTACGATTCGATGCTGGAAAGCAAGGCGGCCGACCTCGACAACGCGCCGAGCGGCGGTTTCGCCGGCTCGATCACGGCCGCGCTGTTCCTCGCCCGCTTCGTGTCCGCCGCCAAGGCCTGGGCGCACTTCGACATCTATGGGTGGAACCCGAAGCCGCGCCCGTTCGGCCCGCAGGGCGGCGAGGTGCAGGCGGCGCGCGCGACCTTCGAGCTTCTGGAGGCGCGCTACCGCCGCTGATCGAGTTTCAGGGGCGAGCCGAGCCTGGCGCGCGAGGCGAAAAAGGGGACGGCGGCTTTTCGCCAAAAAGCGCGCGGCAAATGACGAATCGAATGCGGCGAATCTACCGCATCGCCACACGGTCCAGCGCCGCGACGAGGCCCGTCAGCTCCCCCACCGCTTTGCGGTCGGTCCCGATCGCGACAAAGCCGTGGCCGGCGTCGGTCCAGGCGGCGACTGTGAGCCCTTCGCGCTTTTGAATCTGCGGTTGCGTGGGGGGCGGCGCGTCGAGCGGCTCGATCAACAACCCGACCCGGCTTCCGTGAGCGTCCTCGTAGACGAGGAACGCGGCGTTCGCCGCCGTCCCCGGCGCGATGCGGCCACCTATCAACCTGAGCGCGCTCGAGCGAAGCTGCGGCGCGACGACGCCGCGGGCGAACTGCGGCGCGAGCCACCGGCTCAGCGCCCCGGGATCGCTGGTGCGAACTTCGAGCGGCGTCGGCGCCGTCGGCGCGGCGAAGGCCCGATAGGCGGCGAGCCCCGCTACGGTCAGCTTGTCGCTTGGCCAAGAGGGATTGTTCGTCGCGACGAACAACAGCGCCACCGCCGTTGCGACGATCGCGATAAGGGCGCGGCGAAGCAGCCTTCCCTCCATCCTCGTCCCCTTCGCGGCGCTCGTCGCTGGCTTTGCAACGCTCGTCGGCGACTTCTGCGCGCTCGGCGCCGCCGCCGCGCGGGGCGCCGCCGGCAAGGCCCTCGGCTCGGCGGGCCGCAGCGAAGCGACGGGAGGCCACTCCAGCGGAGCAGCGACTATCCGGACCGCCTGGTTCTCGTTGGAGTTGCGCCCGAGATCGATCGCCGCGCGGGCGGAGACGGGGGCCCCGAAGGCGGCGCGAATCGCCGCGTTCTGCATTTCCCAGAGCGCGACCTCTCGCCTCAGTTCGGCTTCTTCCCTCAGGCGCGCTTCGAAGGCGCTCCGCTGCGCGGGCGTCAGGCAATTGTCGACATAGGCGAACGTCTCCGCCACGTCGAAGCGGCGGGTCACTTGACGATCCTGAGATGGGCGGCGTTCGGCCACAGCGTATCGTTGAGGGCGTCCCGCTTGGGGCCGCCCATGTGCGCGGCGAGCCGCAGGCGCGCGCGACACAGGCGATCGACGACTGCGGCAAGGGGAATGTCGAGCGCTTGCGCGGCCTCGCTATGCGAGAACCCCGCGAGGACGACGAGTAGCAGCGCCTCGCGCAGATCGAGCGGCAAAGCCCGCATTCCCGATGTCACCGAGGGGTTCTGACGAGCGAACATGTTTGGGCCGTCGCCCCACCCGCCGTCCGCCTCCTCCGCGGCAATACGCCTGACGTGCCGTCGATAGAGCCGGATGAATTGCGCGAAGGCGCGCACCCGGGCCGAGCCGCCGTCGCCGGGACATTCGTCGATCAGCGTCAGCGAGGCCTGGCGGAACAATTTATCGACCAGCGCGATCGCGGAAGCTTCGTCGCAGACGAAGCGGTCGTCGCGTACCAACGCACGGCCAAAGCGGCGCATCGCGCCGGCGTCGTCACACCATTCCCGGCTTGAAGGCACGGCCGCGTCATCCGTTAGCGCAAATTAGCCTTAACAAGTTTATTCCGAACATTTAGCTCTTCCAAGGGCCGTCTGAAATGATTTCACACCTTTTGTGACGGCCGGGCCCTCTTCCCATGGGCCGCAGGCGACGGTAAGGGAAGACTCTTTGGCACGCCCCTGCGGGAGGGGCGTACGCAGGACGAGGGTCTCGATGGCGCAGGAAGGCTCGATCGGAAACGGCGTTGGCGTCATGCGCGGGATGCGCGGCGTCGTTCTCGGCGTCGCCAACAATCGTTCGATCGCCTGGGGCATCGCGAAAGCCGCGCGCGCGGCCGGCGCGGAACTTGCCTTTACGTATCAGGGCGAAGCGCTGGAGAAGCGGGTGCGCCCGCTCGCTCAGGAACTCGGCGCGCATATCCTCGGCCATTGCGACGTCACCGACAGCACGTCGATCGACGCGGTGTTCGCCGAGGCTGAGACATTGTGGGGCGGACTGGATTTCGTCGTTCATTGCATCGCCTTCGCCGACAAGGACGAGCTGACCGGCCGCTACATCGACACGACCGAGGCCAACTTCAACAAGTCGCTCGCCATTTCTTGCTATTCCTTCACCGCTGTCGCTCAGCGGGCGGAGAAGCTGATGAAGAACGGCGGCTCGCTGCTGACCCTGACCTATTACGGCGCCGAAAAATGGATGCCGCACTACAATGTGATGGGCGTCGCCAAGGCGGCCCTCGAGGCGAGCGTGCGCTATCTCGCCGCCGACCTCGGCGAAAAGGCGATTCGGGTCAACGCCATTTCGGCCGGGCCGATCAAGACGCTCGCCGCGTCGGGCATCGGCGACTTCCGCTACATCCTTCGCTGGAACGAATTGAACGCGCCGCTGCGTCGTTCGGTCACCATCGAGGAAGTCGGCGAGACGGCGGTCTATATGCTGTCGCCGATGTCGCGCGGGGTGACCGGCGAAGTCCTGCACGTCGACGCCGGGTACCATGTCGTGGGGATGAAGAACCCCGCCGCGCCGGATATTTCGATCATCAAGGAATAAATCGGGCGATCGACGCGCGCCGCTGGAGCGCGTTGCCGACGGCGCCGAGAAGCAGCAGCGCCGAAGTCGCCAGGAACACGGCGCGCATACCGATATGGCCGCCAATGAAGCCGCCGATCAGCGGCCCCCCGACCTGTCCGGCGAATTGCGACGAGATGGAATAGCCGAGCGCCATCCCGGCGAAATGGTCGGGGACGCTGTGGCGAATGACCGCGGCGACGCACGGCAGCAGGCCGCCGAGCGCAAGCCCCATCAGAAAGCGCAATCCCACGAGCTGCCAGCCTGAGGTCACGAAGGCCTGCGGGATCAGCAGCGCCGCCGCGACGACGAGCGCCAGGACGATCACCGTGGAATGGCCGATTCGATCGGCGAGCTTGCCGAGCTGCGAGGCCGAGAGAATGCTCCCGAGCGCCGCGGCCGACATGACGATACCCGCCATGACGGTCACGCGCCTGGGGTCGTCGATGAGCGCGCCGACATAGACCGTGATGATCGGCTCGATCGACATATTGGCGAAGACGAGCAGGAAGCCGGTCGCGAGCATCGCCACGACCGGCCCCTTGCTCGGAATCTGCGACCAGCCGCCTTTTGCGCGCGCCTTCGCCGCTCCGGCGGGGCGTGGGCCCTCCTTGATGAGGAAGACGGTCGCGAGAAAGGCGACGAAGATGAGCGCCCCGGCGCACAGGAAGGTGGCGCGGACGCCGATCAGCGGCGGTAGCGAGCCGCCGACCAGCGGGCCGATGAGGTTGCCTGCCATCACGCCGGAGGAGAGCACCCCGAGCGCCCAGGCCGAGCGGTCGCGCGGCGTCTGCACGGCGATGAGGATGGTCGCGCCGGAGGAATAGCCGCCGGCGACGCCGGCCAGCAGCCGCAGCGCGACGAGTTGCCAGATGTTGGCGGAAAGGCCGATCAGCGACATGGTGATCGCCATGCCGAGGCTCGCGCGCACGAGCATGAGCTTGCGCCCGTAGCGGTCGCCGAGATGGCCCCACAGCGGCGCGACGAGCCCGGCCGAGAGGAATGTCGCGCTATAGGCGACGCCCGACCATTGCACGATGGCCGCGTGCCCCCGCACGCCAAGCTGCTCCACATAGAGCGGCAGGAACGGCAGCATCAGCGTCATCGCGACGATCGTCGAGAACGAGCCGAAAAAGCAGACGACGAGATTGCGTCGCCAAGGATCGCGGTCGGGAGGCATCGGGAACTGTCGAACCGGAACGGGGCGGCGTTTGGTACACCAATTCCCAGCCGAGGCTCGCGGCGGTCCTCACTGGCTCGATCACGAAAGTGTCATTCCCCGGCGGAGGGGGATATTCGGAAGCGGCGGCGCGCCGTGCGCCGGGGTCGAAGCCTTGCCTTGACGACATACCATCTGGTCGGTATGCTAAAATTAACGGAGGCGAGACCATGCGCAGCCCCCTTGAGTCGAAAAACCGTCTGCTGGACGCCGCGATCGGCGCGATTCGCGCCAAGGGGTATGACGCCACGACGGTCGACGACGTCTGCGCCGCCGCGGCGCTCACCAAAGGCGCGTTCTTCCATCATTTCCGGAGCAAGGAGGATCTCGCGATCAGCGCGGCGGAGCGGTGGGGCGTGACGACCGGGGCCTTGTTCGAAACCGCGCCCTACCACCTGCCCGACGATCCGCTCGACCGCCTGCTCGCTTATGTCGACTTCCGTAAGGCGCTGCTCCAAGGTGCGCCGCAGGATTTCACCTGCCTCCTCGGCTCCATGGTGCAGGAAACCTACCTGAGCCGTCCGGCGATCCGCGACGCGTGCCGCGCCGGCATTTTCGGCCATGCGGCGACCCTGATCGACGATATCGCCGCCGCGAAGGCGCTCTATGCCCCTGACGCCGACTGGAGCGTCGAAAGCCTCGCGCTGCACACGCAGGCCGTACTCCAGGGCGCCTTCATCCTCGCCAAGGCCGACGAGGGTCCACGCATCGCCGCCGACTGCCTCGATCACCTCAGACGCCACATCACTTTGCTTTTTCGCCGAGAAGAGGGAGTGAAACCATGAGCAACGCCGCAAACTTCGTCTGGTACGACGTGATGACCGACGATGTCCCCGCCGCGGAGGCGTTCTACACGAGCGTCATCGGATGGACGGCGCGGGATGCGGGCACGCCCGGCGTCGACTACACGCTCTTTCGCGCCGGCGACGCGATGACCGGCGGTCTGATGCCGATCCCCGGCGACGCGCGCGCCGCCGGCGTCCGGCCTGCGTGGATGGGCTACATCGGGGTCGAGGACGTCGACTATCACGCCAAACAGGTCGTCGCGGCGGGCGGCGTCATCCACCGGCAACCCTGGGACATTCCCGGCGTTGGCCGCGTCGCGGTGGCGGGCGATCCGGACGGCGCCGGCTTCATGCTGTTCTCGCCCAAGCCCGCCCAGGTCCCGCCGCCGGTCGCCACGCGCGGAACGCCTGGCCATTTCGCCTGGCGAGAGCTGCGCGCGGGCGATTCCGAGCGCGCTTTCGCCTTCTATTCCCGGCTGTTCGGCTGGGCGAAGGACATGGCGGTCGATATGGGCGCGATGGGAACCTACCAGACCTTCACCGCTGGCGGCGCGCTGATCGGCGGGATGATGACGAAGCCCGCCGACGCGCCGGCGCATTGGTTCTACTACATCAATGTCGAGGCGATCGACGCCGCCATCGCTCGGGCCGAGCGCGCCGGCGGGACGCTGATTTCGGGCCCGCATCAAGTGCCGACCGGTGAATGGATGATGAACGGGCGCGACCCGCGCGGCGCTCTGTTCGGTCTGCTCGCGCCGCGGCGCTGATGAAAACTCGACCCGGAGGAGACGGATGACGAAACACGCCGCCGACGAGCGCGAGCTCGTGCTCACGATGACTCTCGATGCGCCGCGCGCCAACGTCTATCGCGCCTGGACGGAGCCCGAACTGCTCAAGCAATGGTTCGCGCCGCATCCTTTGACGACCCCGGTCGCGGAACTCGACGTGCGTCCTGGCGGCGCCAATCTCGTCGTGATGCGGATGCCCGACGGCCAGGAGATGCCCAATCGCGGCGTCTACCTCGAAGTCGTCCCGAACGAACGGCTGGTGTTCACAGACGCCTACGTCGCCGCGTGGGTTCCCTCGGTCAAGCCATTCATGACCGTGACTCTGACCTTCGAGAATGAAGGAAAGGGGACGCGCTACACCGCACGCGTTCTGCATTGGAGCGCAGCCGATCGAGAGACGCATGAGAAGATGGGCTTCCACGAGGGCTGGGCGCAATGCGCGCGCCAGCTCGAGGCCGTGGCGGCGCGGCTTTAGAAGGTCCTGCAGTTTGGTTGAACCACCCCTCACCCCAAACCCCTCTCCCGCAAGCGGGCGAGGGGCTCCCGGCGCCGCGTAGGTCCCTTCTCCCGCTTGCGGGAGCGGACGAATGCTACGCATTCGCCTAAAGCGCGCTGTCGTTAGGTTGAGCCGGCCCCCCTGTCGTCATCGCGAGCGAAGCGCGGCGATCCAGAGATCGAGGCGTCCGCCGATTGAGGCGCCCGCGGAACGACTCGCGATTTGCTGGCGAGACCTCGATCGCTGGATTGCTTCGCTCCGCTCGCAAAGACGGTTCTACGTAACTGCAGAAGGCTCTAGCGAAGGTGGCCCGAAGGGCCGGATGAGGGGACGGCTCTGATTCCGTCACATGCCGCGGGCGGATCGTCCGATGCAGGAGCTCGCCGCTCACCCCAGCGCAGGTTGCCTCAGCAGCGCCTGCGCGGCGGGGAACAGCGCGTCGAAATGCGAGATCACCTGGTCGGGGCCGAGTTCGGCGACCGGCTTGTCGGTGTAGCCGAAGTCGACCGCGACGACCGGCGTTCCGGCGGCGCGCGCGGTTTCGATGTCGGTGCGCGAATCGCCGACCATCACCGTGGCGCCGGGCCGTCCGCCGACCTTGCGGATCGTCTCGAGAAGCGGCTTGGGATCCGGCTTGGCGACGCCGAACGTGTCCTGCCCACAGATGAAGGCGAAGCGCTCCGCGATTCCGAGCTTGCCGAGCAGCAGATGAGACGAGGCTTCCATCTTGTTGGTGCAGACGGCGAGCCGCCAGCCCGCCGCCGCGAAGCGGTCGAGGCTGTCGACGACGCCGGGAAACAGCGCGCTGTGGTCGGCGATGTGGCTGTCGTAATAGCCGAGGAAACGGGCGAACAACGTCTCGAGCGTCGCCGCATCGAGCGGCCGCCCCGCCTGGGCGAAGCCGCGTGAAATCAGCGCCCGGCCGCCCGCTCCTAACAGATAGCGGGCGCTGACGAGCGGCAAGGGCTCGATCCCCTCGCTCGTCAGCACGAAATTCAGCGCCCCAATCAGATCGGGCGCGGTCTCGGCGAGCGTTCCGTCGAGGTCGAAGACGATCGTGGCGTCGGCTTTAACTGGCGTCGGATCGAACACGTCTGCTCCTTCAAGCGTTCCAGAAATCGGGCTCCGCCGGGGCGAGCGTACCGCCGATGCGCACCGGCGCGACGCGGCGCGCGAGACCGTCCGGCCCGGTCTCGACCGCGACGGCGCACAGCGTCGCTGGGCCGAGCGCAGGCTCGAAGCGTGCGGAAGGGATGCGGCGGGTGAAGCGGCGCAGCGGCTCGTCCTTCTCCATGCCGATCACCGAATCGTAGTCGCCGGTCATGCCGACATCGGTCATGAAGGCCGTGCCTCCGGCGAGCACGCGCGCATCGGCGGTCGGGGTATGGGTGTGGGTGCCGACGACGAGGCTGGCGCGCCCGTCGACGAAATGGCCGAACGCCTGCTTCTCGCTCGACGCCTCGGCGTGGAAATCGACGATCGCGGCATCGCAGCCGAGGCCGAGCGGACAGGCGCCAAGCTCCTCTTCGATGCGTGCGAACGGATCGTCGAGCGGGTCCATGAAGACGCGGCCCATCATATTGACGACGAGCACCCGCGCGCCGCTGGCGGCCTCGATCAGATTGGCGCCGCGCCCGGGCGTCCCCTTGGGAAAATTCGCCGGCCGGATCAGGCGCGGCTGGCGCTCGATGAACACCAGCGCCTCGCGTTGGTCGAAAGCATGGTTGCCGAGCGTGATCGCATCGACGCCGGCGGCGAGAAACTCCTCGCACAGCGCCTCGGTGAGGCCGAAGCCGCCGGCCGCGTTCTCGGCGTTGACGACGATGAAATCGAGCGCCCAGCGCGCGCGCAGCGCGGCGACCTGAGCAAGCACCGCCGCCCGGCCGGAGCGGCCGACCACATCGCCGATGAAGAGCAGCCGCATCAGGCGGCGCCTCGCGCGTCGATCCAATCGCGCTCGGTGAGGATGAAGTCGAGCCGTTCGTCGTGCCCCTCGTCAGGCACCCCGTCGACCTCGCAGACGGAATAGGCGACCCCGACCGCATGGATCGGGCCCGCCTTGCGCAGGCGATTGAGCGTGCGGTCGTAATGCCCGGCGCCATAGCCGATGCGATGACCGCGCCGGTCGAAGGCCGCGAGCGGCACGAAGAGAAGATCGGGATCGACCGCCAGCGCTTCGGGCGAGGGTTCGCGAATGCCGAGAGCGCCACGGACGGTGGGATCGCCCGGCCGCCACAGCCGGAAGACGAGCGGCTCGCCGGCGCGGACGGTCACCGGCAGAGCGGTCGCGAAGCCGGCGGCGCTGAGCGCCGCAAGCAGGGCGAGCGCGTCGGGCTCGTCGCGGATCGGCGAGAAGGCGGAGACGACGCACGCCTCAGCGTCGCGCGCGAACGCGACGCCGCGCTCGATGAGCCGAGCAGTGAGGAGATCGCGGGCTTGCGGCGCGATCGCGCCGCGGCGGGACAGCGCCGCCTGGCGCAACAGCGTTTTGGAAAGCGGCTCGGGATCGGCGGGGAGAGCGGACATGTTCGCTTGAATTTGCCGGTCCCTTGAAAAGCGCGGAGCCGAGATGGCCGTTGGACGGAGATCCCGGGCGCCTACGTAAGTAGGTGGGCGCCGTGTGTCCAAGCCCACGGGCAAGGACAGGGACAGCTCCCATAGGGATCGTACGGCCCCGAGGAATATGGTCCTGACGAACCCCCCAGCCCCGCAGCCTTTAATTTAGGCGCACTCGCGACAAAAGACCAGGGCTCGGACGCCAGGCGTCACGCCCGCCAGGCGCTGTCGCACGCGAACCATACAAACAGCAGTCGTGTGTCACAATGTCGTGATCGGAGGTGAGGACATGCGTCGCCGCCAGGTCATTGATCGGCGGCAATTTGTCGCACGCAAGAGGGTGGTTGCGGCCCGGCGCGCGCGTAACTATGGTGCGCCGCCCTTCAACAGAAGTTGGAACTCGAACATGGCCTTCATCGCCGACGTCCTCTCTCGCGTTAAGCCCTCCGCGACCATCGCGGTGACGCAGAAGGCGCGCGATCTCAAAGCCCAGGGACGCGAGGTCATTTCATTGTCGGTCGGCGAGCCGGACTTCGACACGCCCGACAACATCAAGCTGGCGGCGATCGACGCCATCCGCCGCGGCGAGACGAAGTATCCGCCGGTGCTCGGCATTCCGCCGCTGCGCGAGGCGATCGCCGCCAAGTTCAAGCGCGAGAACGGGCTCGAATACAAGGCGAGCGACACCATCGTCGCCACTGGCGGCAAGCAGAATCCTCTACAACGCCTTTCTCGCGACCCTGAACAAGGGCGACGAGGTGATCATCCCCGCCCCCTATTGGGTCAGCTATCCCGAGATGGTGCTGATCAACGGCGGCGAGCCGGTGTTCGTGCCGACGACGCTGGAGAAGGCGTTCAAGCTCCAGCCCGCGGACCTCGAGCGGGCGATCACGCCGCGCACCAAGTGGGTGGTGCTGAACTCGCCCTCGAACCCGTCGGGCGCCGCCTATACGCGCGACGAGATGAAGGCGCTGACCGACGTTCTGGTGCGCCACCCCCACGTCTGGGTGCTCACCGACGACATGTACGAACATCTCGTCTACGGCGACTTCGTCTTCACGACGCCGGCGCAGGTCGAGCCGAGCCTCTATTCGCGCACGCTCACCATGAACGGCGTCTCCAAGGCCTACGCCATGACCGGTTGGCGCATCGGCTACGCCGCCGGCCCCGCGCAGCTCATCAAGGCGATGGACATGGTGCAGGGCCAGCAGACCTCCGGCGCCTGCACGATCGCCCAATGGGCGGCGGTCGAGGCGCTCAACGGGCCGCAGGACTTCATCCCCAAGAGCCGCAAGGCGTTCGAGGAGCGGCGCGACCTCGTCGTGTCGATGCTCAACCAGGCGCAGCACCTCAAGTGCCCGAAGCCGGAAGGCGCGTTCTACGTCTATCCCTCTTGCGCCGGCGCGATCGGCAAGACGGCGCCTTCGGGCAGGACGATCGCGACCGACGAAGACTTCGTCACCGAGTTGCTGGAGACCGAGGGCGTCGCGGCGGTGCATGGCTCGGCCTTCGGCCAGGGCCCCAACTTCCGCATCTCCTACGCGACCTCGCTGCAGAACCTCGAGATCGCCTGCCACAAGATCCAGCGCTTCACGGCCTCGCTCCGGTAGGGCGGCACATCACTCTCTCTCCCCGGAAAGCGCAGGGCTGTCCGGGGAAATTCAAACTCACGCAAAAAGGGACGGCGCGAGCCTACCTTTCAGCGTCTTGGCCGGGCTTGACCCGGCCATCCACGCGGCGCCTCCGGCGCAAAACTCTCGAGCAGCGCGGCGGCCGCGCGGCGTGGATGCCCGGCGCAAGGCCGGGCAGGACGACCGAGGGGGTGCGATCCGGATCCGTGTTCGTCGGCAGGCGTCACCGGCCTTGCGCGGCGAGCTCCGCCGCTGTGGGAACACGCCCGTTCGGCGTGAGATTGTTCACCAGCCCAGGCAGGACCTGCGCGAGCTGAGCGAGCAATTCCTGTTCGCTCATCCCAGCCCTCGCCGCGAGTTGGCTGACCGTCTGCTGGCCGAGCGCGCTCCCGAGTTGGCCGGGCTGAATGGGCATGTTGGCTCCGCTCCCCACCCAGGAATTGACATGCGCCGTCTGGCCGGAGGCTCCGAGCTTGCTCATGAGAATCCGACAAGCCGTCGAGCAGGCCGCCTCCCCCTGCGGTCGGCGGGGCGGCAGGATCAGCGGGACGGGGCGGCGCCGCGGCCTGTCCGCCTCCTAACATGCGGCCGAGCAACAGGGCCCCCGCAGCGATCGCGATCGGCTTCGTGAGATCGCCGCCGGGAACGGCGCCCTTGAGAGCGTCATCGAAGAACCCCATGACATCCTCCCTGAGTTGAGCTTCGTACAGCGAGCCTGCAACCCGGTAAGATTACCGCCTTGTGTTTTGCGCGTCTATGCCGCAACAATCGCCGGCACGGAGCTCGACCGGGCTCCACACAACGACATCTTTGGGGAGCGCGCCATGGGTCTTTTGAGCTGGCTCATTCTCGGCCTGATCGCAGGCTTCATCGGCAGCAAAATCGTCAACAAGACCGGCTCGGGCATGATCATGGACATCGTGCTCGGCGTGGTCGGCGCGATCGTCGGCGGCTATATCGGCAATCTGCTCGGCGTCGGCGGCGTCACCGGGCTCAATATCTTCAGCCTCGTCCTCGCAGTGATCGGCGCGATCGTCGTTCTGCTCATCTACCGCGCGGTCGCGGCACGAGCCTGAGCGAGCCCGGCTTACAAGCTCTTGCGGACGCTCCAGCGCGCCGCGTCGTCGTCGTCGCTCGATTTGGCTTCGACCCATGCGCCGGCCGAGCCGTCGGCGAAGCGCGCCCGCTTCCAGAACGGGGCCTGCGTCTTCAGATAGTCCATCACCATTTCGGCGGCCTCGAAGGCGTCGCGCCGATGGGCCGCCGCCGCCGCCACCAGGACGATTTGCTCGCCCGGCGCGATCGAACCCTGGCGATGCACCGCCGTCAGCCCGAGCAGCGGCCAGCGCGCCTCCGCCGCCGCCGCCACGCGTGCGATTTCGGCCTCGGCCATCCCGGGATAGTGCTCGATCTCCAGCGCAGCGAGGCAGCCGCCCTCGTCGCGGCACAGGCCGACGAACGTAACGAGCGCGCCGATGTCCCGCCGCCCGGCGCTGAGCGCCCGCGCCTCCGCCGCCGCGTCGAAATCTTCGCGCTGGACGCGCACGGTCGCCACGGCTCAGCCGCCCGTCATCGGCGGAAAGAAAGCGATCTCGCGCGCGCCGGCGATCTTCGCGTCGGGTCCGACGTGCGCCCGGTCGATCGCGACGCGGATCACCTTCGGCTTCTCGAAGGCGTAGGCGTAGCCCTCGCCGCGCTGCGACATCCAGGCGATCAAATCCTCGACCGTCACCACCTCAGCGGGCGGTTCGATCGCCTCCTCGTCCTTGCCGATTCGCTCGCGCACCCAGGCGAAATAGACCGCTTTCATTCGCTTTCAACTGTTGCCGACATGGTCGTAGCTGGCCTTCATATAGTCCCAGCCGGTGTAAAGCGTCAGGATGGCGGCCACCCACAGCAGCACGGTGCCGATCGAGATCGCGCCGGGCAGGATCGCCTCGCCCGCCGGGCCGGCGATCAGGAAGCCGAGAGCGACCATCTGCACCGCCGTCTTCCACTTCGCGACCGCCGTGACCGGCATCGGCACGCGCAGCTCCGCGAGATATTCGCGCAAGCCGGAAACCAGAATTTCGCGGCAGAGAATGACGATCGCGGCCCAGAGGGAGCGGCCGCCCACGGTGCGGTCGGCGGTGAGCGCCAGCAACACCGCCGCGACGAGCAGCTTGTCGGCGATCGGATCGAGCATCCGGCCGAGCGAGGATTGCTGCGACCAGGCGCGAGCGAGATAGCCGTCGAAGAAATCGGTGATCGCCGCTGCGATATAGATCGCCAGCGCGCTCCAGCGCGCCCACGGCTCGGTCGGCCAGAACAGCAAAGCGACGACGAGCGGAACCGCCGCCACCCGACCATAGGTCAAAAGGTTCGGCAGGCTCCAGTTGCGACTGGCGACGCGGGCGGGGGTATCGGCCATGGGCTCGCCAAAAGACATCTTGCGGCGCACTCCGTCAATAGACGCGTTCGACGCTCCACATGGGGAATATCTGGGGATGATCAACTCAACGACAACGGCGCCGCGGCGCTTTGGTCTAATGTCGCGTCAGACCGGCTGGTGAGGAGCTCCGCAATGTCCAACGTCCACGTCGTCGAGCACCCGCTGGTGCAGCACAAGCTGACGCTGATGCGCGACAGGACCGTCTCCACCAAAGGGTTCCGCCAGCTCCTGAACGAGATCGGCATGTTGCTGTGCTATGAGGTGACGCGCGATCTCCCCATCGAACTCGTCGAGGTCGAAACGCCGCTCGCCACCACGATGAAGCCGATGATCGCCGGCAAGAAGCTGGTTTTCGCGCCCATCCTGCGCGCCGGCGTCGGCTTTCTCGACGGCATGCTCAATCTCGTGCCCAGCGCGCGCGTCGCCCATATCGGGCTTTACCGCGATCCGAACACGCTGGAGGCGGTCGAGTACTACTTCAAAGCGCCCACCGACATCGCCGATCGACTCGTCATCGTGATGGACCCGATGCTCGCCACCGCGAATTCGGCGGTCGCCGCGATCGACCGCCTGAAGGGCCGCGGCGTCAAGGACATCCGATTCGTCTGTCTGCTGGCCGCCCCGGAGGGCGTCGCCCGGCTCTCGAGCGCGCATCCCGACGTGCAGATCTGGACCGCCTCGATCGACGAGAAGCTCAACGACCACGGCTATATCGTGCCCGGCCTCGGCGACGCGGGCGACCGGATGTTCGGGACGAAGTAGAAGTCCCCTGCCCGCTCAGCCCTCGATCGTGATCGTGATGCGTTTGCCCGCAGTCAGATTGACGGTCGAGCCGTCGACAGGCGCGTTCTTCGCATCCGACGGCGTCAACTGCTGCATCATCCGGTAGCGGTCGAGGTAAAGCGCGAGCTGGGCAATTCTGCCCTTGCCGTCCAGGGTGAAGACGGCGAAGGCCGGGACATTCATCGTATGGACTTTGTCGGGGTGAATGTTCGACAGCGGCGGCGAATAGAACTGGTGTCCCTGCGGGAACCACTTCGCGTGATGCCGTCCCGCGAGCACCGTCTGAACCCCGACCGTCTTGGGCGAATCCCCGCCTGGCGACTCGAGCCACGGCGCTCCGGCGAGCGGGGTCAGCGTCAAGTCGGGAAAGGTGGTGAAGAGTTGTTGAAACAGCTCGGCGACATGGGCCTTTCCGACATATTGCGGCCCATGCTCCGTGATGCCGACCGACGGAACTTTCCGCGACCCATCCTCCGCAGAGAAGACGCGTCCGACAAGGTAGTCGACGTCGTGATGGTGTGGCGACTTAGCGTCGCTAAGAACTTCAAAGAACTCGTTCGGACCTGCCCCGCTGCTCATGATGAGCCTCCCTGAACGTGGCGCGAAAAGCGCTAATCCTTGGGAAATATAGGTCGCGACAAATTGGCAAGAACGTCATTCAAAGCTAGCCTTCTGCTTTGAATTTTGTCAAGATGAGCCGGCTCAGCCTGTGTTTGGTGCAGATGCGCAACCAGGAAATCGACCACAGCGGAGGCGCTTTTGTCGGCCGGCTGCGCGAGCTCGCGGAACTTCGCGCGGGCATCGATGGAGCGTTGGCCGGGCGCGGGCGTCTGATGACGATCGCCGGCGAGCCCGGCGTCGGCAAAAGCCGTCTCGCCGATGAAGCGGCCTCGCTGGCCGCCGGTCAGGGAATGCGTGTCCTGTGGGGCCGGTGCTGGGAACACGGCGGCGCGCCCGCCTACTGGCCGTGGATGCAGGTCTTGCGCGACCTCACGAAGGGGGCCGAGCCGATCCTGCTCTCCGACTGGATGGGACCCGGCGCCGCGGAGATCGCGCAGATCGTGCCCGAACTGCACGATCAGATGGCCGATCTCCGCGAATTGCCGAGCGCCGCGCTGGCGCAGCCGGAGAAGGCGCGGTTTCGCCTGTTCGACGCGGTCGTCTCGTTCTTGCGCAAGGCCGCCGAAGCCAAGCCTCTGCTCATTCTGCTGGACGATCTGCACGCCGCCGATCCGACCTCGCTGCTGATGCTGATCGCCTTGTCGCGGCACGTGCGGGCGACCCGCACGGTGGTCATCGGCACCTACCGGGAGGTGGAGATCGAGCAGAGCCCCGAACTCGCGGCGCTGATTGCGGAGGCGGAGCGCGAAGGCGTCAAGTTCCCGCTGCGCGGATTGGACGAGCGCGAAATCGAGGAATTCATCGAGCGCGCCTGGGGCGTCACCGACGCCGCTACGCTGGTGAATTCGCTGCTCGACATCACAGACGGCAATCCATTTTTCCTCGGCGAGATCCTTCGTCAGATGGCGGCGGAGGGACAACTCGCGGGCGACCTGTCGAAAGCGCCGAGCCAGCTCAGCATCCCGCACGGCGTGAGCGAATTCATCAAGCGGCTCACCCAGCCGCTCGCCGCGGAGACCTACGACCTGCTCAGCGCCGCCTCGGTGATCGGCCGCGAATTCGATCTCGCCACGCTCGAAGCCGCCAGCCAGGCGCCGCGCGACAACCTGATCGAGCGTCTCGACGAGGCCGCGACGCTCAAACTCATCAACGAGGTCCGCGGCGCCGCGGGCCGCTACAGCTTCCGGCACGCGCTGATTCGCGAGGCGCTTTACGACGGCCTGCCGGCCGGCCGGCGCCGCCGGCTGCACTGCGCCGTCGCCGAGGCGATTCGCGCCATGAGCGGCCCAACCGGGCCGTTCGCCGAGATCGCCTATCACTACTGCCAAGGCGCCTCGCATGGCGTCGCGGATCTCGCGGTCGAATTCTCGCGCAAGGCGGCCCGGACGGCGGAGAGGCAACTCGCCTACGAGCATGCGGCCCGTCATCTCAGCAATGCAATCGACGTTCTCGGACTACGGCGAGGCTCGGACGACCGTCTCTATGCGGAGCTCCTGTGCGAACTCGGCGAGGCGCAATTCAAGACTGGCGACCTCGCCGCATCGCGAAAGACCTGCCTCACGGCGGCGGACGTCGCGCGCCGCACCGACCAGCCCGCGCTGTTCGCCCGCGCGGTGGTCGCGGCAGGCCGGGGCGTCAGCAATTCCGGCGTGACGGACCGCAGCCTCGTGCTGCTGCTCAACGAGGCGCACGAGCGGCTCGACGAAGCGGACAGCCCTTTGCGCGCGCAGGCGCTGGCGCGGCTGGGGATGGAGCTCTACTGGTCGGAGCCGCAACAGGCGGTCGCGCTCTGCCAGCAAGCCGTCGAGATGGCGAGGCGGCTCGGCGATCCCCACACGCTGATCGTCGCGCTGTGGGGCCGGCATCTCGCGATGCGGGGCCCGGACAGCCTCGAGCAGCGGCTTGCGGACACGCGCGAGGCGATCGCCATCGCGGAGCGCGCCGGCGAGCGCGATTTCGCGCTCGAGGCGCGCTTCTACGGGATCGCCGATCTGATCGAGGCCGGCGATGTCATCGGCGCCGACGTCGCGCTGAGCGAATATCTCGCCGCGGAAGCGGAACTGCGCGACCGCTACACCCGCGGATTGTTGCTGCGCGGCATGCGCGCGCTGATGGACGGACGCCTCGACGAATCGGCGGCGCTCGCGCAGCAGGCTTTCGTCGGCGGCCAGCAGAGCGGGCGTCCGCTGGCCCTGAATTCCTACCTCATTCAGCACGGCATGACGTTGTGGGAGCGTGGGCGTCTGGGCGAACTCGAAGGGCCGCTGAGAGCCTTCATCTCCCAGAATCCGCTGATCGTGTTCAGCCGATGCGGATTGCAGCTCTGCCTGCTGCAGCTTGGTCGGCGGGAGGAAGCGCGGATCGAGTTCGACAGCCTGGCCGAGAACGAATTCCGCCAAGTTCCGCGCGACTGGAACTGGCTGCCGTCGATGTTCGTCCTGGCCGACATCTGCGCCGACCTCGGCGCAGCGGAGCACGCTCAGACCCTCTATCGTCTGCTCGCGCCCTACGCCTCGCAAAACGCCGTGCTGGGATACGTCTATTCCTACGGCTCGGTGGCGTTCGCGCTTGGGCGGCTCGCCGGGCTGCGGGGCGAGTTCGACGCTGCGGCGGCGCATTTCGAGGCGGCTCTCGCCGCCAATCGCCGAATCCGGGGAACCGTCTGCCTCGCGCATACCCAGTGCGAATTCGCCCGCCTGCTGCTCGCGCGCGGCGCAAGCGGAGATCGCCCGCGCGCCCTGGAGCTCCTGGCGTCAGCGCGGCAGACCGGCGAGGCGCTCGATCTCGGCCGCCTCAAGGCGAAGCTCGAAGGCCTCGCCGCCGAAGCGCAAGCCCGCGCAGCGAGCGGAGCCGACGGCGCGCGCGAGGCCGACCGCGCTGACGCCTCCTCCCCGGCCCGCGTCGCCTTGCAGCCGCACGAGGCCGACGCAGTCGAGGCCGTGGTCGCAGCGGCGATCGCGCGCGCCCGCGACCTCAGCGCGCAGGCCGCGTTCGAGGGCACGGTCACGATCCTCTTCTCGGACATCGAGGAATTGACCTCGCTCTACGAGCGACTGGGCGACCTGCGCGCCCATGAAATCCTTCGCATCCACAACGAGATCGTGCGCCAGCAGATCGCTGCCCATCGCGGCACCGAAGTCAAGGCGCTCGGCGACAGCTTCATGGTCGCATTTTCCAGCGCCCGGCGCGCGGCGCTCTGCGCGATCGCGGTGCAGCGCTCGTTCGCCGCCTATTGCGAACGGCATCCCGAGCTGCCGATCCGGGTGCGGATCGGCCTGCACGTCGGCGAGGCGATCAACGAATTGGCCGACTATTTCGGCAAGGCGGTGATTCTCGCCGCGCGAATTGCGGGGCTCGCGCGGGGCGGTCAGATCCTCACGTCGTCGACCTTGCGCGATCTGGCGGCGAACGCCGGCGATCTGCGCTTCACCGCGATGGGCGATCGGGAGCTCAAGGGCCTCGCCGGCGCTCACCGGATCTTCGAAATCGTCTGGTGAGGCGCGCGAGGCGGCCGCTTCCCGTCATTGCGAGCGGAGCGAAGCGATCCGGCGATCGAAGTCTCGCCAGCAAGTCGCGAGTTGTTCCGTGGGCGCCTCAATCGCCGACGCCTCGATTTCTGGATCGCCGCGCTTCGCTCGCGATGACGACGACAGGGGTCCAGTTCAACCTACGACGGCCGCTACTCCGCGCCCTTCTGCGTCTCGACGCGGAAAGGATGGGCGGGATAGACGCCGAGAATGCGCAATTCGCGCGAGAAGAACTCGAGCTCTTCGAGCGCGCGCTTGAGCGGCAGGTCGTCGGGATGGCCGTCGACGTCGGCGAGAAACTGCGTGGCGGTGAATTCGCCCTCGACCATATAGCTCTCAAGCTTGGTCATGTTGACGCCGTTGGTGGCGAAGCCGCCGAGCGCCTTGTAGAGCGCCGCCGGCACGTTGCGCACCCGGAACACGAAGGTCGTGACGAGCGGACCGTTGTTTGCCGCCGACCAGCTCGGCGCATTGGCGAGCACGACGAAGCGGGTCGTGTTGTGGGCTGCGTCCTCGACGTCGGCGGCGAGCGTCTTCAGGCCGTAGATCTCGCCGGCGAGCTGGGTCGCGAGCGAGGCGCGCGTCGGATCGCGCCATTCCGCGACTTCGCGCGCCGAGCCGGCGGTGTCGCTGGCGACGACCGGCGTCAGGCCGTGTTTGCGGATGATCTTGCGGCACTGGCCGAGCGCGTGGATGTGGCTGTGGACGCTGCGCAGACCGTCGAGCTTCGCGCCCTCGACCGCCAGAAGCTGGAAATGGATCGGCAGAAACGTCTCGCCGACGATGTGCAGCGCGGACGCCGGCAGCAGGGTGTGGATGTCGGCGACGCGGCCGGCGATCGAATTCTCGATCGGGATCATGCCGAGATCGGCGCGCCCTTCCTGCAACGCGGCGAAGGCGTCCTCGAAGGTGGCGCAAGGCAGCGGCTCATGGTCGGGATAGTTGTCGATGCAGGCGATGTGCGAATTGGCGCCCGGCTCGCCCTGATAGGCGATCGTCTTGGTCTGGGTCATGGGTTCTTCCTGGGGGCCAGCATCTCACGAGCGCGGCGCAAATCCTCGGGGGTGTCGACGCCCAGCGGCGCGACGTCCACCAGCGAAACGTCGATCCGCATGCCCGCCTCGAGCGCGCGCAATTGCTCGAGCTTCTCGCGCCGCTCGAGCGGCGAGGGCGCCAGCGTGACGAAACGCGCGAGCGCCTCGCGGCGATAGGCGTAGAGCCCGATGTGATGCAGCAGCGGCCCCTCGCCCCAAGGCGCCCGCGCGCGGGTAAAATAGAGCGCGCGCAGCCGGCCCGGCGCCACCTCGGTCCCCACAACCTTCACGACGTTCGGGTTGTCTCGCTCCGCTTCGCGCGTGATCGGCGTCGCGAGGGTCGCGATGTCGACTTGCGTATCGTTCAGCGGGCCGACCGCGGCGCGCACCGCCTCCCGCTCGATCGTCGGCAGATCGCCCTGCACGTTGACGATGACGTCGTGGCGGCGGTCAGGATCGAAGGCGCAGAGCGCCTCATAGATGCGGTCCGAGCCGGAGGCGTGATCGGCGCGCGTCAGCACCGCGCGGCCGCCGACAGCCTCGACCGCTTCGACAATCGCAGGATCGTCCGCCGCGACGAGCGCGGGACCGACGTCGGCCTCCACCGCGCGGCGCCACACATGCGCGATCATCGGCTCGCCGTGGATGTCCGCCAGCGGTTTGCCGGGAAGGCGCGTCGAGGCCATTCGTGCGGGAATGAGGACGAGAGGACGGATCATGAGCGGTGTTGAGCCTACGCGCGCCAAAAAACGCAATGCCGCCGCGCTTATACGTGTTGCCAAGGCCCGCGCAAAGCGGCTAATCAAGCTCAACTGCGGAACGGCAAGTTCCGTAACGGACGTCATAGGGGGCTGATTCGCGCATGGAAACGACGAACGCCAACAAGATTGCTCTGGCCGTCCTCAGCACCCTACTAGGAACCATGGCGCTCGGAGTGTTTTCCGGCGCTGTCTTTGCGCCCCACCGGGCGGTGAAGCCCGGCTTCGAACTGCCCGGCCTTTCGACAGCCTCCGCCCCGGCGGCGAAAGCCGCCCCCGAGGAGCCGCTGCCGGCTCTGCTCGCCAAGGCGAGCGCGACCAAGGGACAGGCCGACGCCAAGGCCTGCGAGGCGTGCCACAGCTTCGCCAAGGGCGGCCCGGCCAAGGTGGGCCCGCCGCTCTACGGCGTCGTCGGCCGGCCGATCGCTTCCATCGCGGGCTTCTCGTATTCCGACGCGCTCAAGAAGCTCGGCGGCGACTGGACCTACGAAAAGCTCAACGATTGGGTCCACAAGCCCTCGGCGGTGGCTCCCGGCACCAAGATGTCCTATCCCGGCGAGTCGGAGGGCCACAAGCGCGCCGACATTCTCGCCTATCTCCAGACGCTGTCGGACAGCCCGGTCCCGTTCCCGAAATAACGAGCGGGCGCCTTCGAGGCGGCGCGGCGGCGGTCAGGGAATCTCAAACACTGACAGCCGTTCGGCGATGCCGCGCAGCTTCTGCTCGTTTGGGGTCGGCGTGATGCCGCTTCTCTCGAGAACCCGCGAGGCCTCGTCGGAGCGCACCACCTGGCCGGTCGCAAAGATCGACGTCGAGGTGGCGAGCCCCTGGACGCGCGAGGCGATGTTGACGGTCTGGCCGAAATAGTCCTGCCGCTCGTTCAGCATCACGGCGAGGCACGGGCCCTCGTGAATGCCGATCTTCAAGATCAGATCGCCGTCCAAGTCGCGCATCGCCTCGCGCATTCGCAGCGCCGCGGCGACCGCGCGGTCGGGAGTTGGGAAGGTCGCCATGACCGCGTCGCCGATTGTCTTGACGACGGCGCCGGCCTCGGCGGCGACGATATCCTGGAGCGCGCCAAAATGCGCATTCACGAGATCGTAAGCGACGATGTCCCCGACTCGGTCGTAGAGTTCGGTCGAGCCCTTCAAATCCGTGAACAGGAAGGTCAGGCTGGTGATCTTCAGCCGCTGAGCGACGTCGATCGTGTCGGTCCGGTAAAGATCGCGAAACGTCTGGTTAGTGAGAAGGCGCTTGGCCGTGAGGAAGGGGCGGCGCATTTCCATCAAGGCGTGCAATCGCTCGCCAGCGATCCAGACGGTCGGCAACGCGCGCGCATCCGTCCGGTTCTCGAACAGGATGCGCAGCGGACCGGGCCGGATCGTCGTCGTTTCAGTCGGCGCCTGCTGCTTATTAAGCAAGACCGTGAGCGTCTGGCGTTCTCGCGTCGGCTCGCCCTTCACATCGACGAATTGCGCCGTGTGGGTGACGGGATCGAAAACAATGATGAACTCCGCCGGAGCTTGCAGCGAAACGGTGGCTTTTTCGCCTGGCGGCAGTTCCAGCGAGTTGAGGGTGATCTCCTGGAAGTCCCGCTCGAGGGTTTCGTAGTCCGGCAAATCGACGCCTGAACCCCAGAAGACCTGGCGATAATATTCGAGCGCCGGCAGGCTGTGGGGATCGTGCGCGGCGATGCGGCGCACATTGGGGCTCACGGTGAAGGTCACTTCGACCATTTCGTCGAGGGTAGGCTCGTAGCCGGTCGCGCAGAGCGAGCACGAATAGATCGCGCGATCCACGGTCTTCAACGTCGCGCCGGTGTCGAGCACGCCGCCGCAGCCGGGGCACAGAACGTTCCAGGCCTGATCGAAAAAACCGACCTGCGTGGCATGGAGGAAGCCTGCAATCGTCTCCTCGGCGTCAAGACCTCGCTTGGCCGCGAAGGCCAAGGCGTTGACGCGGCAGAGTTCCTCGTCGCTTCCCTCGCGAAGCAACGTTTCGATGGCTCCCGCAACCGGCGGCGTAGCCGACCGCTTGAGGATCGTGAAAAGGGCTTCGATTTCGCTGGGGGATCGCATCCCGCGCCTCCCGAGACGCCACAACAGACCAAAGTTCTAGCCGAAATTCGCTCCTTCGGAAAGAAGTTGTCGCCCGACCGCGCGCTCGCGCTCCGTTCCGCTTCAACGAGCCCCGCCTACACCCTTGCGCCGACGGCCGATTGCGGGTCAACTCGGAGTGAAAAATTCATTTCGGGAGGAAAGCATGGATCTGGGCGTCACGGACAAGGTTCGCCCGCTCGTGGCGGCGGTCCGCGCCATGGTGCGCGACGAAATCATCCCGAGCGAGGAAGAATACGAGGCCGAAATTGGCCGCTCGGGCGACCGTTTCCAGCCGACCGCGCGCCAGGTCGAGATCCGCGAATCCCTCAAGGCGAAAGCGCGCGCCAAGGGCCTTTGGAATTTCTGGCTGACCGGATCGGACAAAGGCTACGGCCTGACGACGGTCGAATACGCCTATCTCGCGGAGGAGATGGGCTGGACCATGATAGCCTCGGAAGTGTTCAACTGCTCGGCGCCCGACACCGGCAACATGGAGGTGATCGAGCGCTTCGGCTCGCCGGAGCAAAAGCAGCGCTGGCTTCCCGACCTGCTCGAGGGGCGCACGCGGTCGGCCTATCTGATGACGGAGCCGGGCGTCGCCTCGTCGGACGCGACCAACATCGCGATGGACGCGCGCCTGGATGGCGACGAGTGGGTGCTCAACGGCGAGAAATGGTGGTCGTCCGGAGCAGGCGATCCGCGCTGCTCGCTCTATATCGTGATGGCGAAGACGGACCCGGAGGCTTCGCGCCATGCGCGCCATTCGATGCTGCTCGTCCCCGCGGCGGCGAAAGGCGTCGAGAAGCTGCGGGCGATGACGGTTTACGGCAACGACGACGCGCCGCACGGCCACATGCACATCCGCTTCACCGACGTGCGCGTCCCCAAGGATGCGCTGATTCTTGGGCGGGGCCGCGGCTTTGAGATCGCCCAGGGGCGGCTCGGGCCGGGACGCATCCACCATTGCATGCGGGCCATCGGCCAGGCCGAGCGCGCGCTCGAAGCGCTGTGCCGGCGCGCCGTGGCTCGCGAAGCCTTCGGCAGGAAACTCGCCGCGCTCGGCGCCAACCGCGACATCATCGCCGAGGCGCGCATGAGCATCGAGATGGCGCGCCTGCTATGCCTCAAAGCCGCCTGGACGATGGATACGCAGGGCGTGCGCGCCGCCGCGCCGCTGATCTCGCAGATCAAGGTGATCGCGCCGCGCGTGGCGCTCGAAGTGATCGATCAGGCGGTGCAGATGCACGGCGGCGCCGGCGTCAGCCAGGATTTTCCGCTCGCGCGGATGTGGACGAGCGTGCGCACGCTGCGCCTCGCCGACGGGCCGGACGCGGTGCATCGGCAAGTGATCGCCAAGGCCGAACTCAAGCGCTACGACAATTCGGACGAGACGCGATGAGCGGAGCCGGATTTCCAGACGACACGTCCGCGCTCGACGCCTGGGCGGGCGCGCATGTCGAGGGCTATGCGGGGCCGAGCGCGGCGAGCAAGTTCCCGACCGGCCAATCGAACCCGACCTACCTCATCACGACGCCGAACGCGCGCTACGTGCTCAGGCGCAAGCCGCCGGGCAAGCTGCTCAAATCGGCGCATATGGTGGAGCGCGAATATCGCGTGCTCGCAGCGCTCGCGGCCTGCGGCTTTCCCGCCCCGCGCGTTTTCGCTTTGTGCGAGGACGAGAGCGTCGTCGGCTCCGTCTTCTATCTGATGAGCCATGTCGAAGGCCGCATCTTCTGGGATCCGGCGATGCCGGACGCGACGCGCGAGGAGCGCGCCGGCGTCTATGACGCGATGAACGAGGCGCTGGCCAAGCTGCACGCGATCGACGTCGCGGCCGCCGGCCTCTCCGACTTCGGCAAGCCGGGCAATTATTTTGCGCGGCAATTGCAGCGCTGGACGGAGCAATATCGCGCCAGCGAGACGAGCGAGATCGCCGACATGAACCGGCTGATCGACTGGCTCGGCGCGCATACGCCCGCCGACGACGGGCGGGTGGCGCTCGTCCATGGCGACTGGCGGATCGACAACATGATCTTCGCCGCTGAGGCGCCGCGCCTGCTCGCGGTGCTCGATTGGGAATTGTCGACGCTCGGCCATCCCTTCGCGGATCTGGCCTATCAGTGCATGCAATGGCGTCTGCCGAACGCGGGCGACTTTCGTGGCCTTGCCGGCGCCGATCGCGCCGCGCTCGGCATTCCCGACGAGGCGAGTTACGTCGCCGACTATTGCCGGCGGCGCGGGCTGTCGCACATTCCCGACTGGGGCTTCCTCATCGCCTTCAGCTTCTTCCGCATCGCCGCGATCGCGCAGGGTGTCTACAAACGCTCGCTCGACGGCAACGCCTCCAACCCCGAACGCGCCCGCAAAATGGGCGCCGCCGTGCCGCTGATGGCGAAGCTGGCGATGGAGGATGTGGGGACGGGCGGGTAGTCTGGCCGCTGGCCCCGTCTTGGCCGGGATGCCATCCACGCGGCGTTGCCTGCTCGGTCGTCTCGGCGCAAGGAGCGGACTGGCGGGGCTTGAAAATCGGCTCGGTCGGCAACGCAAAAAACGCGAGCCGCCTGGTGGACGGCTCGACGTGGCTGGCCGGGACAAGCCCGGCCATGACGGCGATGGGCGCGCGCCTCTCCTATCGGACGGAGAGTGGACTCTACCGTATCCCCTCGTCGATCAGCTTGACGAGGCCGCCGATCGACTGCGGCGTCACCACGCCCGCGCCGGTGTTCAAATTGAGCCCCGGCATTTTGTATTTCGAGCTCATCACGCATTGGACCACCGGCATGAAGCCCTGGAGATAGAGAAGCTGGTCCAGGGTCGCCGAGACATAGCCCGACTTCAATCCGTCGATCGTCGCCGGGGCGAGGTCGATGCCGCCGACCTCGATGTCGCCGGGCTTCTTGCCGGCCTTCTTCAAGACGTCGGCGAGAATGCTGGTGATGCCGCCGTGCTGGGTGCCGATCGCCCGCAGATTCGGATGCGATTGGACATAGGCGGTCAGGATCGGCACGGCGAGCGAGACGTCGGAATTCGCCTCCTGAGTGATCTCCAATCGATCGACCTTGAGGCCGGCCTTCTCCAGCGTGTCGGCGAGGCCCTTTTCCGACTGGCCGCGCTCGGCCTGGCTGAATACGCCGTAGACCATCGCCTGGTCGCCCGACTTCAGCTTGCCGTCGACGATCATGTTTTGCGCGGTCAGCGTTCCGCCGGCGTAGAGATCGACCCCGGCGTAGCCGAAGCCTTTCGGCCCATACTCCTTCTGCAACGGCGTCAGCGGCGAGTTGCCGTCGGTGACGACGATGCCCTGGTCGACCGCCTGCTTGACGAGCGGCGCGAAAGCCTCGGAGCCGGGATGGCCCATGATGACGATGCAGGACGGCTTGGCGGCGAGCGCTTCCTTGAACTGCGCGATCATCGTCTCCGGCGCCCAGGCCGAGAACTGCGCGTTGAGCTTGTCGATCCCAAGCGCGGTCGCGGCCGCCGCGGCGCCCGTCTGGCGCGCGAGGGTCGCCCCGTCGCCGGGATTGCCGCCCATCTGCATGTAGATCGTAACGCCCTTGCCGGGCGGGTCGGACGCCCCCTCGGCGCTTCCTGCGGCGACGATCAGTCCAAGGGCCGCGGCCCCGGCGAGAAGTGCAGACTTCCGCGTCATCGTCATCCTCCCTTTCTGCAGGGGCTCCGCCCCTGTCACGACCCCTGCGTCGGCTGCGCAGGACGCTCCCGGGCCGGACGCGCCGGACCGGAACTCGCTTTTCCGGTGAAGCGGAGCAGAAGCGCGCGGCGGCGCGCCGGCTCCTCGATGAACAGGTAGAAAATCACCGAAACCAGGAAGACGAGCCCGCGCATGATCTGGACCGTCTCGGCGGTGGCGCCGGCCGCCACCAGCCCCGGTTCCATCAGGTAGATGATCACCGCGCCGAAGACCGTGCCGACGATCGTCGCCTTGCCGCCGAAGATCGACGTGCCGCCGATCAGCACCGAGGCGATGGCGAGCAGCAGATAGCCCTGGCCCTGGTTGCCGAAATAATTCCTGTCCTCGAGCGTCAGCATGATCGAGGCCGCCGCCGCGAGCCCGCCCATCAAGGTGAACAGCTTGATCTTCTCGCGATCGACGTCGACGCCGACGACGCGCGCGACATCGTTGGAATCGCCGATGAACAGGAGGTGCTCGCCGAAACGGTGGCGATTGAGCACGAACCAGAGGACGACGACGATCGCCGCCGTCCACGCCGACTGGACCGAGATCTGCGTGTACCAGGCGTAGGTCGAGGGGTCGCCGATCGGCAGGCGGCCGACGATGATCTGGTAGACGCTGGTGTCCTCGACGCCGCGCAGCGCATAGGATTTGCCGCCCGACCAGTAGGTGGCCATGCCGTTCCAGAAAAAGCCGGAGCCGAGCGTGGCGATGAACGACGGGATGCCGACCTTGGCGACCAGGACGCCGTTGAGGAAGCCGATCAGCAGCCCCGCCGCGAGCGCGGCCAGGATGGCGATCCAACCGAGATCGTAGACCTTGAACAGGATGGCGAAGGCGCAGCCGGAAAAGCCGATGATCGAGGGAAAGGAGAGGTCGATCTCGCCGGCGCCGATGACGAAGGTGAGCCCGACCGCCAGCAGCACCAGCGGCGGCGCCGTCGACAGCAAGGTCGAGGTGTAGATTTCCGGCCGCAGGAAGACGCTCGGCGCCGTGACCATGAACAGCCCGATGATGAGAGCGGAAACGATGATGATCGGCAGGCCTTCGATCCGAGCGAGGGCGCGAAGAGCTGCGGTCTTTGCCATCGCGGCCCCTTTCAACGTTCGTGTTGCAACTGAATGAGATATTCGGTGAGTTCGGCTACGGTCATGTCGGCCGGGCGGATCTCGGCGACGATCTCGCCGCGGTCGAGCACGACCAGGCGGTCGGCCACCTCATGCACATGGGCGAGATTGTGCTCGATGTAGATCGAAGCGCGGCCCGACCGCTTGATGCGCCGCACGAAGTCGAGAACCTTGCGGACCTCCTTCACGGCGAGGGCTGCGGTCGGCTCGTCGAGGATGATCAGGTCCGAGTCGAAGTGCATCGCCCGCCCGATCGCAATGCCCTGCCGCTCGCCGCCGGAGAGCAGGCTCGCGGGCGAATCGACCGAAATGCCGACGCCGCGAAAGCCGATCGTGTTGAGGAGGATGTCCTGCGCGACCGCCTTCTCCGCCTTCACGTCGATGAAGCCGAAGCGGTTGGTGATTTGGCGGCCGACGAAGAAGTTGCGCCATAGCGGCTGCTTCTCGCCCAGCGACTTGTCCTGATAGACGGTCTCGATCGAGAGGTCATGCGCCTTGCCCACGGAATGGGCGGCGAGGTCGATCTCCTGGTCGCGGACGAAAATCCGCCCGGAGGTCGGCCGGAAAACGCCGGTGATCGTCTTGATCAGCGTCGACTTGCCGGCGCCGTTGTCGCCGATGAGCCCGACGACCTCGTTGCGGCCGACCGCCAGATTGATGTTCCTCAGCGCATGTACCGCGCCGAAATATTTCTGCACGTCGACGAGGCGGACAATGTCGGTGAATTGAGGACTGTCGGCGACAGAGACGGCCATCGGAGCGACGCTCCTCGAATTCGCTCCCCTCGCCCGTGTCCGCCCGCGAGGGCGCCCGACACTTCTCAAATCTTTCAAGGCGCCGGCGGCGCGGCGCTTCTTATCCAGTCATGGTGGGGGAAATCCCCCCGCCAGTCAACTGCCGTGCGCGACCGGCGACGGCCCTTACGCTGCGCTCAACCCTTGTTCTTCTGGTAGATGTCGATGTAGACGGCGGCGAGCAGCACGACGCCTTTGACGACCTGCTGCCAGAAAATGCCGAGCCCGTAGATGGACATGCCGTTGTTCATCACGCCCATCACAAACGCCCCGATGACGACGCCCATCACCTTGCCGACGCCGCCCGAGGCCGAGGCGCCGCCGATGAAGCAGGCGGCGATCACATCGAGCTCGAAGGAGACGCCGGCGCTCGGCGTCGCCGAATTCAGCCGCGCGGCGACGATGAGGCCGGCGAGCGCAGCCAGCACCCCCATGTTGACGAAGGTGAGGAAGGTGAGGCGCTCGGTGCGGATGCCGGAGAGCTGCGCGGCGAGCCGGTTGCCGCCGAGCGCGTAGATGCGCCGCCCGATCGTCATCCGCGTCGTCACGAAGCCGTAGATGAGCGTGAGGACGCCCATGATGACGAGCACCTCGGGCAGGCCCTTGTAAGAGGCGAGCTGGTAGCTGAAGAAGAGGATCAGCAGGGAGAAGATCGCGCTCTTGCCGATGAACAGCGCGAAGGGCTCCGTCTCCATCGCCTCGGCGCGCGAATGGCGCCAGCGCCGCAGACCGACCGCCAGCAGAACGATTACAGCGACGACGCCGACGATCATCGTGCCCCAATGGAAGCGGGAATTGCCGACCAGCGACTTGAAAATATCGAAGTCGCCGAGTGCGGGAATGAAGCCGGCGCTGATGTTCTGGAACGCCTTGGGAAACGGCCCGACGAACTGGCCGAGCAGCATATTGCCGGTGAGACCGCGGAAGATCAGCATGCCGCCCAGCGTCACGATGAACGACGGGATCTTGCTGTAGGCGACGAGATAGCCCTGCGCCGCGCCGATCAGCGCGCCGACCGCCAGCGACATGGGAACGACCAGCCGCCAATCGATCTTCACGTCGATATCGAACCCGGGCAGATGAAAGCCGACCATCATCATCGCCGCCACGGCGCCGACGAAGCCGACGATCGAGCCGACGGAAAGGTCGATGGCGCCGCCGACGATGATCAGCAGCATGCCGAGGCCCATGATGACGACGTAACTGTTCTGCAGAATGAGGTTCGTCACGTTGAGCGGCGCGAGCGAGACGCCGTCGGTCAGGAAGTAAAAGAATCCCATGATCACGAGCAGCGAGAACAGCAGACCGTAATCCCTGAGGCTGTTCTTCCAGATGTTGGCGCGCGCCGCCGCAGCGGCGGAGCTGGGAACCGGGACGGCTTCGTGTTTCATTGCGTCGCTGCTCCGTATTGCCGCATGATCGAAGCCATGATCTTTTCCTGCGTGGCGTCCTTGGCCGGCATTTCGTCGACGAATCGCCCCTCGTTCATCACGTAGATGCGGTCGCAAATGCCGAGCAGTTCGGGCATTTCCGACGAGATCACCACCACCCCCTTGCCGGAGTCGGCGAGCTCGTTGACGATCGTGTAGATCTCGTATTTCGCGCCGACGTCGATGCCGCGCGTCGGCTCGTCGAGGATCAGCACCTGCGGCTGCGCGAACAGCCATTTGCTCAGCACGACCTTCTGCTGATTGCCGCCGGAGAGATTGAGCGTGCGCTGGAAGATGCCGGACGAGCGGATGTTGAGCGTGGTGCGGTAGCGGTTGGCGACCGCAGCCTCGCGCGCCTCGTCGATCACGCCGCGCCAGGCGACGCCGGGCAGATTGGCGAGCGTCACGTTGTTCTTGATGTCCTCGTTCAGCACGAGGCCGAGCGATTTCCGGTCCTCGGTGACATAGGCGACGCCGCTGGCGACCGCCTTCTGAATGGTCGAGATGTCGATCGGCGCGCCGTTCATGCGCGCCTCGCCGCGCACGTTGCGCCCATAAGCGCGGCCGAACACGCTCATCGCGAGCTCGGTGCGCCCGGCGCCCATGAGGCCCGCGATGCCGACGATCTCGCCCTTTTTGACATGCAGGTCGACGCCTTTGATCACCTCGCGGCCGGCGTGTAGCGGGTGCTCGACGCGCCAATCTCGAATCTCGAACAGCCGGTCGCCGATCTTGGGGCTGCGGTGCGGATAGCGGTCCGACATCTCGCGGCCCACCATGCTCTTGATGATGCGGCTCTCGCTGATCGTCTCGACATGGCAGTCGATCGTCTCCACGGTGGCGCCGTCGCGCAGCACGGTGATCGAATCGGCGACGCGGGCGATCTCGTTGAGCTTGTGGGAGATGAGGATCGAGGTGATGCCCTGGTTGCGGAACTCGACAAGCAGTTTCAGGAGAGCGTCGCTGTCGGCTTCGTTGAGGCTGGCGGTCGGCTCGTCGAGGATCAGAAGCTGCACCTTTTTGGCGAGCGCCTTGGCGATCTCGACGAGTTGCTGCTTGCCGATGCCGAGATTGGTGATCAGCGCATCCGGCGATTCCCTGAGACCCACCGTCTTGAGGAGCGCGCGGGTGCGGCGGAACGCCTCGGCCCAGTCGATCACTCCGATCCCATTGGCGGGCTCGTTGCCGAGGAAAATGTTCTCGGCGATCGACAGCAGCGGCACCAGCGCCAGTTCCTGGTGGATGATGATGATGCCGAGATGCTCGCTGTCGGCGATTCGCGCGAAGCGCTGCTCCTCGCCCTTGTAGAGGATTTGCCCCTCGTAGGAGCCGTGGGGGTAGACGCCGCTGAGCACCTTCATCAGCGTCGATTTGCCGGCGCCGTTCTCGCCGCAAATCGCGTGGATCTCGCCCTCCCGGACGATAAGATTGACGTTGCTGAGCGCCTTGACGCCCGGGAACGTCTTGGTGATCCCCCGCATTTCCAGGATGGCGTTCATTCGCAAACTCGCTCGCCCCTAGGTCGCGTTGCTTTGTCGGGAGGGGTCATTGCGAGGAGCAAAGCGCCGAAGCAATCCATGCAACCGCTGGCGGCGCTGGATTGCTTCGCTTCGCTCGCAATGACGTCATCGGTTTGCGCAACACCGCGGCAAGGAGGCCTGCGCGCCGTAGACGCGAAGGCCCCTTAGTCGTCAGACGGCCGTCACTGGAACTGCGAGGCCTTGTAGTAGCCGGAGTCGATGAGCGCCGACTTCCAATTCGAGGCGTCGACCGCGACCGGCTTCAGGAGATAGGACGGCACGACCTTGACGCCGTTGTTGTAGGTCTTGGTGTCGTTGATCTCCGGCGTTCCGCCCGAAAGCACCGCGTCGACCATGCCGGCGGCGACCTTGGCGAGATCGCGCGTGTCCTTGAAGATCGTCGAATATTGCTCGTGGGCGATGATCGACTTGACCGACGGCACCTCGGCGTCCTGGCCGGAAATGACCGGCATCGGCTGATCCTTGGAGCCGTAGCCGACACCCTTGAGGGACGAGATGATGCCGATGCTGAGGCCGTCATAGGGCGAAAGCACCGCGTCGACGTGCTTGCTGGTGTAGTTGGCGCTCAAGAGGTTGTCCATGCGCGACTGGGCGACCGCGGCGTCCCAGCGCAGGGTGGAAACCTTGTCCATGCCCATCTGCTTGGAGGGCACGACCAGCTTGCCGCTGTCGATAAGCGGCTGCAGCACCGACATCGCGCCGTTGTAGAAGAAGAAGGCGTTGTTGTCGTCGGCCGAACCGCCGAACAGTTCGATGTTGAAGGGGCCCTTCTTGCCGGCGTCGAGGCCGAGGCCGTGCACGATGCTGGTGGCCTGGAGCACGCCGACCTGGAAGTTGTCGAAAGTCGCGTAATAGTCGACGTTCGCCGAACCGCGGATCAGACGGTCATAGGAAATCACCTTGATGCCGGCGTCATGCGCCTTCTGGAGCGCGTCGGACAGCGTGGTGCCGTCGATCGCCGCGATCACCAGGACCTTTTCGCCCTTGGTGATCATGTTCTCGATTTGGGCGAGCTGATTGGGGATGTCGTTGTCGGCGTATTGCAGGTCGGTCTTGTAGCCCTTGGCTTCGAGCGTCTTGACCATGTTGTCGCCGTCGGCGATCCAGCGCGCCGAAGACTTGGTCGGCATCGCGATGCCGATGACGCCCTTGTCCGCAGCCTGCGCGACGCCAAAGGCCAGCAGCCCCAGCGCAACGCCGGCGGCGAGAGATCTCAACTTCATTATGCATCCCCTCCCTGTGTCATCCGGGCGCGCGGTTTTACAGACGCCGGACCTTGCGGCGACGCCAAAAATCGGTTCGCCGATCCCCGCGCCTAATCGTTTAGCTAGGTGGAAATCGTTATGACAGTCAAATGCGTAACATAGCGCTTGCTATGCGAATTTGATATACTTGCGACAACGATAACGATTCTGGGGGCAGGCCGTGAACGATGAGTTCCCGTCGGTTGGAGCAGCCTCGTCCGCGCGCAGAGGCGCGTTCAAGGCCCAGCCGCAGAGTCGGCTCAAGCTCGCCCACCTGCGCCTGATCGCGGCTATCGAGGACACCGAGACGGTGAGCGCCGCCGCGCAGGCGGTGAACATGTCTCAGCCCGCGGCCTCGAGAATGATCGCCGAACTCGAGGCCCTGCTCGCGGCGCCGCTGTGCGAACGGCTTTCCCGCGGGGTCCGGTTGACGCCGCTCGGCCAGGCGCTCGCGCGTCACGCCCGTTCCATGCTGCTGCAACTCGCCCAGGCCGAGCAGGAGTTCGCCGAGCTGCGCGAAGGCCGGCGCGGCCTCGTCTCGCTGGGCGCGGTCACCGCGCCGGCGATCGACCTTGCAGCCCCGGCGATGACGCAAATTCGCGCCGCGGCGCCAGCGATCGAGCTCAACATCAAGGTCGACAGCAGCAATGTGCTCGCCCGCGATCTGTTGGCCTCGCGCCTCGATTTCATGATCGCGCGGGTGCCGGACGATCTCGACGCGCGCCTGTTCGACAGCCTCGTCATCGGCGTCGAGGAAGCGCGGCTGGTGGTCCGGCGCGGCCATCCCTTGCTCGCGCGGGGCTCGGCGCCGATCGGCGCGCTCAACGCCTACGAGTGGGTGATGCAACCGCGCGGCTCGCCGATTCGGCGCGCGATCGACAATGCGTTCCAGGCCGCCAATGCGGCGACGCCGGACCGCTTGGTGAACACGACCTCGCTCTTCCTGACGATGATGTTGGTCGCGCGGTCCGACGCGATTGCGCCGCTCTCTGTCGAAGCCGCCCGTTTCGCCTGCCAGGAGGGCGCGCCGGGGGCGCTGGCGCTGCTGCCGACGGACTTCGCCATCATCGTGCAGCCCTATAGCCTCATCGCGCTGCGCGGCCGTCCGTTGTCGCCGGCCGCTCAGACGGTCTTCGACATCATCCGCGCGCAGGCGCTGGCGCGCGCCGCTCCTCCTGACAAAGCGACCGCTCGCCTCTCGTTGTGAGCGCTGGACGGCCGCCTTTTAAGCGCGCATGACGACCGCTCGCTCAGGCGGAGCGAGCCGTTTCGATCACCTCGGCGCAGAAATCGTCGAGATCGGCGGCGACGCGGCGCACGTCGAACAGACGGCGCACCCGCTCCATGCCCTCTCTGGCGAGGCGATCGCGAAGGCCCTCGTCCTCGATCAGCGCTTCGAGCGCCTCGGAGAGGGTGCCCGGGTCGACGCGCCGCAGAATGACCGCCGCCTCGCCGCTGATTTCGCGCAAGCCCCCCGAGCCGGAAGAGATCACCGCCGCCCCGCCGGCATGGGCCTCCAGGCAGGTGCGCCCGAACGGCTCGCGCCACATCGAGGGGACCAGCGCGATCGCGGCCTTTTCGTTGAGCGCCTTGACCTCGGCGAAGGGCCGGTCGACCAGAAGCTGGGCACGCTCGCCGAGCGGCGCCAAGGCGGCGCAGAGATCCGCGAAGTAGGCGGGATAGCGATCCGCCTCGGAGACGACGAAAACGCCCGTCCAGTCCGGGCGCTGCGGCAGGATCTGGCGCATCGCGCGCGCCGCCTCGAGCAGGCCCTTCTCGGGGGTCGCGCGGCCCACCGTCACGATTATTTTTTCGCGTATCGGCGCCGGGCTCCACGCTCCGAGGTCGATGCCGTTGGGAACCACGCGGCGCGGCGTCCGCACCTCGGGCCAATCGCGCTCGAACTGTTCCAGCACCGCTTCACTGACGAAGGTGAGTCCCGCCAGCGAGTTGAGCTGGCGCGCATGGCGCCATTGCGAAATCGCCTTGGTCCATTTGGCGCGCCGCGGCGGACGCAAAAAATTGTGCTTTTGCAAGATGATCGGCGCCCGGGTCAGGGCGCGCACGCCCGACGCCGAAGGCAGGTGCTGCTGAACCACGATCGCGGACGGTTCGAGGCCGCGCGCCAGGCCGGCGATGAAATGGGCGCGGCGCATCGTGTTGGCGACGCCATAGGCGGGCAGATTGTGGATCGCCGCCGCCGGCAACGCCGGCTTGCTCGATTCGGCGACGATCTCGACGCGATACCGGCTGTACGCCGCCACTTCACAGACGAAAAGATCGATCGACGTCGCAGCGGCCAAGGAATAGCGCATCCCGCGCGGCAGAACCTGCAGGATCGGCTTCCGGCCTTCCGAGGACGATAAGCTCGTTGACGCGCCCAATGAGTTTGCCCGCTTCCAACTGGACCCCGCCCATGACAGTCCCTTACGGCAACCGTAAGGCGCGATCAAATTAGCGAGACTTTATCCCCAGCGGGGCTCAGCGCAAACTATTCCAAATTGGTGTGCCGCGCGCGCATCGTCTCGGCGCTTTCGCCGAAGCGCGGCCGCAGCTTGAGGATCACCAGCTCGAAGAAGATCATCTGCGCCGTCTCGAACAGCGAGCCCATCGGCAGCACCGACAGGCTCGGTCCGCTATCGTCGGCCATCGTCTGAGCGGGGATCACGCTCACAATGTCGACGCGGCCAGCGAGATCGCCTTGGGGTTGGGCGGTGACGAGCGCCGTGCGGGCGCCCGCCTTGCGCGCGATGTCGAGGAGAACATGCGCGGTCGCGAGGGCGCCGGGGCCGGCGGAGGCGATCAGGAGGTCGCCCGGCCCGACCGGCGGCGTCGTCATGTCGCCCCAGACGGCGACGTCCCGCCCCATGTGGAACAGCCGCATCGCGAAGCCGCGCATTTGCAGCCCCTCGCGACCGCAGCCGAACACGACGATCTTCCTCGCCGCCACGATCGCCTCGATCAGCGCGTCCGCCGCGTCGTCGGGCAGTTGCTTGAAGACCCGGCTCAGGTCGTCCAACGCCCCTCTCGACAGTTCCGACAACGCCTGGGTCATGCTTGCTCCTCCCTAAAATGGGCAGTTCACGCCGATTTTCGCTTCACGATCGGGCATTCGACTTTGATATGCTGCGGCGGCCCGACGGCCGCGTCCAGCAGGAGTTCTGCGGCGATCGTCCCCATCTCGAAATGCGGCAGCAGGACGGTGGTGAGCGGGGGATGGAGATGCTGCGCGATTTCGCGGTCGTCGTAGCCCATCACGGCGACGTCGTCGGGAATGCGCAGGCCGAGTTCCCGCAAGGCTTCGTAGCAGCCGACCGCCATCAGATCGTTGGCGCAGAAGATCGCCGTCGGCGGCTTGGCGAGCCGCATCAGCGCCTGCGCCCCCTCGTAGCCGGAAAGCGGCTGCCAATTGCCCTGACGCACCAGATCGGGATCGAACGGCAGATCGGCGGTGGCGAGCGCGCGGCGGTAGCCTCTGAGCCGCTGGCGCGACGCCTCCATGCTCGGCTCGCCGTTGATGTAGCCGATGCGCGTGTGTCCGGCGCGCAGAAGAAAGTTGGTGGCGGAATGTCCGCCCGCCGCCTCGCCCGGCACGACGGACGAGAACCCGCCGTTCGCCGCATGGCAGTTCAGCAGGACAGTCGGGACGGCCGCCAGCGCGGCAGGGGGATGGATAAGGCGGGTGTTGATGGTGGCGTAGATCAAGCCGGCGAGCGGCTGCGAGCCGAGTTGCGCGAAGGCGGCGCCTTCTTTCTCCGCATCGCCGCTGGTCGCCATTGCGACGACCGTGTAGCCGCGCTCCCACGCCTTCTCGCGCACGCCGTCGAAGCCGATCGACGTCCAGGGATCGGTCGAAATCTCGTCGCAGACGAATCCGATGACCGGGGCGTGCGAGGCGAGCGGCGCGCCGCCGCGCCGGCTGCCCTGATAGCCGAGCCTCGCCGCAGCCTTGAGGACCCGCTCGCGCGTCTCGGCGGAAAGGCGCGCGCCGTCGGCGCGGTTCAGCACGAGCGACACCGTGGTCTGCGACACCCTGGCTTCGTTGGCGATGTCGATCATCGTCGTGCGGCGGCCAGCGGCCGGCCGCTCGATGCGGGCGCGCGGCTTGCTCTCGCCCTCCTGCCCGATGTGGCGCGTCTCCCTCATCGATTGGTTCTCGTCGTTCTCTTTGCGCATATTATTAGCAACATAACATACTGATAATCAAGCCGTCCCGCCCGTCCCGCGCGCTTTTTCGCGGGAAGTCCGTTGACAATTATTATCAGCGATGGGAACCTCCGTTCAACTCGCGCAGCCAGGGCAAGCGGCGCGGGATGAAGCGCGACGCCCAAACCGGATTCGAAGCGGACGCAAAGTCCGCGCTGCTCCAGGAGGAAACGATATGATCATCAATCGCCGCACAATTTTGCTCGGCGCCGCGGGCGCCGCGGCGGCGCTTCGATTCGGCTCCGCTTTCGCGGCCGTACCGCCCCTCAAGAAGAAGGACACCTACAAAGTCGGCTTCGCGCAGACCGAGAGCAACAACCCCTGGCGCCTGGCGCAAACCGCCAGCATGCAGGACGAAGCGAAGAAGCGGGGCTGCCAGCTCGTCTACACGGACGCCGCGAGTTCGGCCGCCAAGCAGGTCGCCGACGTCAACAGCATGATTGCGCAGGGTGTCGATTTCATCTTCCTCGCCCCGCGCGAGGAGAAGCCGCTGATCCCCGCCGTCATGGCCGCCAAGAAGGCGGGCATTCCGGTTCTGCTGATCGACCGCAGCGTCGACCCGTCGCTCGCCAAGGCGGGCGAAGATTACCTCGCCTTCGTCGGCTCGAACTTCATCCAGGAAGGCCAGCGCGTCGCCGAATGGACGATCAAGAAGACCGGCGGCAAGGGCAAGATCATCGAACTGGAGGGCACGATCGGCGCGTCGCCCGCCAACGACCGCAAGAAGGGCTTCGACGACGCCATCAAGGCGGGCGCGCCGGGCATGACGATCCTCGCCAGCCAGTCCGGCGATTTCGCCCGCGACAAGGGCCGGCAGGTCGCCGAGACCCTGCTGCAGGCGCATCCCGACGCGACGATCGTCTACGCCCACAACGACGAAATGGCGCTCGGCGCCATCGCGGCGATCGAGGCGGCCGGCAAGACGCCGGGCAAGGACATCCTCGTCGTCTCGATCGACGGCGAAAAGGACGCGGTGCAGGCGATCATCGACGGCAAGATGGGCGCGACCTGCGAATGCAGCCCGCGCTTCGGGCCCAAGGCGTTCGAGATCATGTATCAATATGCGGCCGGCGAGAAGATCCCGCCCGTCATCATCAATCCCGACCGCTTCTTCGACGCGAGCAACGCCAAGGAGATGCTGGAGACGGCGTTCTAGAGGCTGGTGCCTGTGGAACAAGCCCTCACCCTCGACCCCTCTCCCGCAAGCGGGAGAGGGGTGCTTTGCGGCGCCGCTCAATCCCTTCTCCCGCTTGCGGGAGAAGGTGGCGCGAAGCGCCGGATGAGGAAGGTTTGCTCAAATCGCTTCCGCCTGCTTGAATGCGGACGGAAGAACCGCGCGGGCGTCACGCCAAGCCGGCAACCACAAAGGTCGAGCTCTTGACCGCACCGCTCCTCGTGATGCGCGACATCGACAAGCGCTTTCAGGGCGTGCACGCCCTCTCCGCCGCCAGGCTGGAAGTCGCGGCGGGCGAGGTGATGGCGCTCGTCGGCGAAAACGGCGCCGGCAAATCGACCTTGATCAAGGTGCTGACGGGCGCCCACCGGCGCGACGGCGGCGAGATCGTCTTCGCCGGCCAGCCGGTCGACTTCGCCTCGCCCCAGGATGCGCAGCGCGGCGGCGTCAGCACGATCTACCAGGAAATCAACCTCATCCCGTACCGCTCGGTGGCGGAAAACATCTTCCTCGGCCGCGAGCCGAGGCGATATGGGCTGCTCGACTGGCGGCGCATGAACGGGGAAGCCGCCGAACTGCTGCGCCGCTTCTCTGTCGCCGTCGACGTCACGCGGCCGCTGATGGAGTTCAACACCGCCGTCCAGCAGATGGTGGCGATCGCGCGCGCGCTGTCGTTCAAATCCCACCTCGTCATCATGGACGAGCCGACGTCCTCGCTCGACGAGCGCGAGGTCGGCGTCCTGTTCGACGTCGTGCGCCAATTGCGCGCCGAGGGCGTCGCGGTGATTTTCATCTCGCATCGGCTCGACGAGCTGTTTGCGATCTGCGACCGCGTCACGGTGCTGCGCGACGGCTGCACGGTGCTCGAGAGCCCGATGGCCGCGATGGATAAACTGCGCCTCGTCGCCGCGATGCTCGGACGCGACCTGGCGGCAGTGCGCGAGCGCTCGACCGGGTTTCGCGACGCGGCGGGGACGGCGGGCGGCGAGGTTCTCGCGGCCCAAGGGCTCAAGATCGGCAAGAAGGTCAAAGACGCCAGCCTGGAAGTGCGCGCCGGCCAGATCGTCGGGCTTACCGGCCTGCTCGGCTCCGGGCGGACGGAAGTCGCGCGGGCGATCTTCGGCGCCGATGCGCCCGACGCGGGCGCCATCCGGCTGATGGGCAAGCCGGTCTCGCCCAAGGAGCCGAGCGAGGCGATCGCGCTGAAGGTCGGCTTCTGCAGCGAGGACCGCAAGGTCGAAGGCATCATTCCCGACATGTCGGTGCGCGAAAACATCACGCTCGCCGTGCTGCCGACGCTGACACGCCTCGGCGTCGTCGACGAGGCGCGTCAGCGCAAGATCGTCGAGCGCTTCATGGCTCGTCTCGCCATCAAGGCGTCGAGCCCCGATCAGAAGATCCGCGAGCTCTCGGGCGGCAATCAGCAGAAGGCGCTGCTGGCGCGCTGGCTGTGCGCCGACCCGCGCCTGCTCATCCTCGACGAGCCGACGCGCGGCATCGACGTCGGCGCGAAGGCGGAAATCCAGTCGCTCATTCGCGAACTCGCCGACCAGGGCCTCGGCGTGCTGATGATCTCCTCCGAACTCGACGAGATCGTCGAGGGCGCCGACCGTGCCTTCGTCCTCAGCGATGGGCGCACCGTCGCCGATTTGCCGCGCGAGCGCGTCACCGGGCCTGCCATCATGGCGGCGATGGCCCACACCGACGAAGAGGGTTTCGTGGGCGGAAGCGAACATGGTTGAAGCGCGAATGGCCCGTCCTCGCCGGGCTTTGCCGGACATTTCGGGACTGCTGCGACGCTATCCCGCGCTCGCCGCCATGGCGGCGCTGCTCGTCTTCAACTTCCTCGTCACGCCGAATTTTGCGAGCTGGCAGACGCTCAACGTCAACCTCACGCAGGTCGCGACGATCGTCATCGTCTCGGTCGGCATGACGCTCGTCATCGCCACCGGCGGCATCGATCTCTCGGTCGGCTCGTTGATGGCGATCTCGGGCGCGCTGGCGCCGCTGATCTTCCTCAGCCCGTTCGGCCGCGCGCACGGGGCGGTCGGCGACGCACTGGCTTTCGTCGTCCCCGTCGGCGTCGCAGGACTGTTCGGCCTCTTCAACGGCTGGTTCATCACCCGCTTCAAGGTGCAGCCGATCGTCGGCACGCTGGTGCTGTTCATCGCCGGGCGCGGCATCGGCCAGGTGATGACCAACGGCAATTTGCAGGTCTTCAAGAATCCGACGTTCCAGTTCATCGGCCTCGGCCGCGTCTTCGGCGTGCCGTTTCAAGTGCTGATCATGCTGGCGATGGTGGCGCTCGCCGCCTGGATGCTGCGCCGGACCTTGTTCGGCCGCGAGATCCTGGCGGTGGGCGGCAACGAGAAGGCGGCGCGGCTCGCCGGCGTGCCGGTCGCCCGCGTCAAGCGCCGCGTCTACGCGATCAGCGGCCTGTGCGCCGGCGTCGCCGGCCTCGTCGTCGTTTCAATCAACTCGTCGAGCGACGCCAATCTCGTCGGCCTCGGCATGGAACTCGACGCGATCGCCGCCGTCGCCGTCGGCGGCACGCCGTTCACCGGCGGCCAGGCGACCGTGGTCGGCTCGCTGATGGGCGCGCTGATCATCCAGCTCGTGCGCTACACTTTGCTCGCCAACGGTGTGCCTGACGCGGCGGCGCTGGTCGTCAAAGGCGCGATCATCGCCGGCGCGGTGTGGTCGCAGCAGCGGAGCCGCGCCGCATGAACGCCTTGCTCGCCTTTTTCGCGCCGGGCGCCCATGTGCGCCTGTTCGCCCGCGCGGCGACGCAGCGAGTGATGATCGCACTCGCGCTGCTGATCGTCTTCGGCGCGCTGCGCTACGATCATTTCTTGGGCGCGTTCAACATCCTCAGCGTGCTGCGCTACAATTCGATGTTCGCGCTGACTGGGCTCGGCATGTGCTTCGTCATCATGACCGGCGGCATCGACCTTTCCGTCGGCGCCACCGCGGCGATGGCGAGCGTCGTCTCGGCGATGTTTTCTCCCTACGGCCTGTGGCCGGGTCTGCTCGCCGGCCTCGCCGCGGGCCTCGCGGTCGGTGTCGTCAACGGGCTCCTGGTGACGCGTCTCAAGATCCAGCCGTTCATCGCGACGCTTTCGGGAATGCTGATGGCCAGCGGCACGGGGCTGCTGCTTGCGCACAACCAATCCGTCTCCGTCTCCTACGATACGGATTTCACCAGCCTGGGCCAGGGCGACTGGCTCGGCTTTCCGATTCCAGCCTGGATCGCGCTGGTCGCCTATGTCTACGGTTCGATCGCGCTGAACTTCACCGCCTTCGGACGCCACGTGCTGGCGGTCGGCGGCGGCGAGGAGGCGGCGCGGCTGATGGGCCTGCCGGTCGACCGCGTCAAATTCGCGACCTACGTTCAATCGGGCCTGTTCGCGAGCCTCGCGGGCGTGATCCTCGCCGCGCAGTTCGGCGCCGGCCAACCGGCGGAAGGCGTCGGCTGGGAGCTGTTCTCGATCGCCGCGGTGGTGGTCGGCGGCACGCTGCTGACGGGCGGCGTCGGCTCGGTGGCGACGACCCTCGCCGGCGTGCTGCTGCTCGGCCTTATCTTCAACGTGCTCAATTTCGAGAACGGCATGGGCTGGATCAGCCTCAGCGCCTATTGGCAGTCGGTCGTGCGGGGCGTCTTCCTGATGATCGTCGTCATGGTGGGCCCGGGCGTCTCCAGGCGTGTTGCGGCGACCTCGGCCGCGCCGGCAGAATAAGTGAAGACGGCGGCGCATTTCCTTGACAGCTTCGCCGCCCTTTTCCTATAAGCGGGCCGCTCGATCGGGCGACCTCGTATCCGAGGTTTGGCGGGATAGCTCAGCCGGCTAGAGCAGCGGAATCATAATCCGCGTGTCGGGGGTTCGAGTCCCTCTCCCGCTACCACAATTTCTCGGAAATATATCAGTGGCTTGCTGTAACAAGCGCCGCTCCTGACGAAGCTTGGGCCAAAATAGCTTCGGCCCTCGTGTTGATCGCCGAAATGAAGAAGGCAGGCTCGACCGAGGGGTCTACGCATGCCGCCCTCCGGATGCGCAAGCGCATCCAGGGTTTCATTGCCCAACGCCATGCAGCGCCGCTGGCGAGCAGATTCGCGCCCGCCCCGATGTTGAATCAAACGTTGGGGGAAGCAGACGTTCGATGTGGAAAGCACGGACGCTAGTGCGTCGCCAGTCGTTAGGATTTGCGAGCGCTGCTCGTGCGCGTCGCCGCCATCGGCTGCGAGGATTCCCGCACAACAAGCCTGGCCCCTATGCGAAGTTCCCGCCCGAAGTAATTCTCGTCGGAGCGCGTTTGGTTCGACATCGCTCGAAGCAAGAGATCGACACACGTTTCTCCAATCGAGTTCTGGATCGTTGTCGATGACCGTGATGCCGGGCTTTCTCCAACTCAGCCACGGCGAGTCCTCGTAGCAGATCAAGGACATCTGCGAGGGAATCGCTATGTTCCGTTCGGACAAGACCTTCATCACGCCGAGAGAGGCTTCGTGATTCGCACAGAAGAGCGCGGAGATGGGGGATTTGAGACCCAAAAGGGCCTCGCATCCAGCGACCCCGGTTTCGACCTTGTAGGGTCCTTGATGAACAAGTTCCGGGAGCGGTTGCACGCCGAACTCGTCCAGCGCCCGATAATATCCTGACAGGCGCTCGCGGCCCGATGTCGTTTCGCCCAATCCGACGATGATGCCGATCCGCCGATGGCCCTGTTCAAGGAAATGTTTCGTGCCTTTGTAAGCGCCCTCGGCGTCCGCTTGCAAAACTGCGTCGAACCGGTCCTTTGCATGACGCCGGATCGCGGTCACCACAGGAATGTCGTGCGAGGCCATGCGCTCGAGAAGGTCAAGGTTGCTTCCGGTCGGCACGATGATGAGACCGTCGACCCTGTGATCCAGCAGGGTATTGAGATAAAGCGCCTCTTGGTGGGGATCGTCGTTCGAAATGCATAGGATTACCTGATAGTCGCGGGCCGCCAACTGCGCTTGGATGAGTTGAGCGACCCTTTGGTAGGTAGCGTTGAAAATATTGTGGACCACCAGCCCGACGAGGCGCGAGCTGTTTGTCTTTAGGCCGCGCGCAAGGCTGTTCGGCCGATACCCAAGTCGTTCGGCGGCTCGCCGCACCTTCAGGATCGTCGGATGGCTGATTTGGCTGTTTCCGGCCAGCGCTCTAGACGCCGTGCTGACCGACACTCGCGCGGCAAGCGCCACATCTTCCAACGTGATCATCCGCTAATCTCCCGTAGAACGCGTCAATCCGAGCGACGAGCTGAATTCGCGGTTCCGTGCGAAAGCCAAAGCGAAGATCGCCTCGGACGGCGACCCATTGCTGAATATCGAAACTGGGCGTCTTTTTCAATCGTTTGCACAATTTTTCGGCCATCTGACGTCCACGAAATCGGCAGACAATTCCCCTTGACACCCGACAGCGGGCGAAAATAGATTGCTGACTTACGCAAACGTTTGCGTACAGAGCGACCGCAAGATGCCGCGGGCGTTAATTGTCAGATTTCGAAGGCGAGAACGCATGTCCGGTTCGTTCGAGGAGTTGAAAGTCGGCCGGCTTTGTCTGGGAACGATGACTTGGGGATCGCAAACCCCTCGCGAGGATGCGCGGTCGCAGTTGGACCTCGCCTACGACGTCGGAGTCGACTTCATCGACGCGGGCGAGATGTATCCGATACCACCCAGCGCCGAGTCGCAGGGCCTCTCGGAGATCATCATCGGAGAGTGGCTGAAAGATCGCCGGCTGCGCCATGCTTTTGTACTGGCCGGAAAGGTGGTCGGAAACGGAGAAAAGACGCCGTTTCTGCGCGACGGAGCCGCTCGCCTGGATCGCGCCAACATCAATGCGGCGGTTGAGGCCTCGTTGCGCCGCCTTCAGACCGACTACATCGACCTTTTCCAGATCCACTGGCCCGACCGCAGGACAAACAATTTTGGTCAGCTCGGATTGATCGAGGCGGACCAGGACGGAACCCCGATCGTCGAGACGCTCCACGCGCTGAGCGATCTCGTTTCCGCGGGGAAAATCCGGTTTATTGGCCTCTCCAACGAGAACTCCTTGGGGCGTGATGAAGTTCCTCGCCCTCGCCGAGCAATTGGGCCTGCCTCGCATCGCCATGCTGCAGAATCCCTACAACCTGCTCAACCGTTGCGCCGAGATCGGACTGACGGAAGTGTTGCTGCAGGAGGATGTCGGCTTTGCCGCCTATTCGCCTCTCGCGTTCGGGACCCTGTCCGGCAAATACGCAAACGGACAACGCCCTGCGAACACTCGTTTGGCGCTGTTTCCGCAGTACACGCGATACAATCGCCCCCGCGCCCAGCAGGCGATCGATGACTATGTCGCCCTCGCGCAACGATACGGCCGGAGTCCAACCGCAATGGCCATCGCGTTTTCAGCGTCACGCGCGTTCGTGACCAGCGTGGTCGTGGGCGCCTCGACGGTCGAGCAATTGCGCGAGAACGTCGCCGCCGCGACCGATCGCTTGCCCCCCGAACTTCTCATCGAGATTGATCGCATCCACGAAAACAATCCGAATCCGGCGCCGTGAATTGGTGAACCTGCAAATATCCGCGTGACAGTGAGGCTGATGCCGTGACGAAACTCACAGACGCCGCAAGCGTCGCCGACCAGATTCCCGACGGATGCACGCTCGCATTCCCAGGAAATCTCACCATCATGGTCGTGGACGATCTGCTGAAGGCGGTCGAAGAACGATTTGCAAGGTCCGGTCATCCCAGCAATCTGACGGTCTTCGAGCCTTGCAACGCGACGCTTGGCCCGGGCACTGGCATTGAGAGACTGGCCCATCGCGGATTGCTCAAACGCCTAATCTGCGCCGCATTCCCGACCTTTCAGGGTGGTCGATTGGCCCAGTTGATCCAGGACGACGCGATCGAGGCCTACAATTTTCCGATGGGCGTGCTCTACAGTTTAACCAGGGAGATCGGCGCGGGCCGGCCGGGCGTGTTGACCGAGGTCGGGCTCGACACTTTCGTCGATCCCACTCAGTCTGGCGGCAAGCTCAATGCGTCCACTCGGGAAGACATGGTGGAGCGCCACGTCGTAGGCGGTCGAGACCTGCTCTTTTACAAGGCCTTTCCTATCGACGTCGTATTTCTCAAGGCGACGACGGCGGACGCGGACGGAAATCTCAGCATCGAAAACGAGCCGCTCAGCCTGGGGGCGCTCTCCTTGGCCATCGCCGCGAAATCCTCGGGCGGCAAAGTCTTCGCGCAGGTTGAACGCGTCGTTCCGGTTGGCGAGATCCGGGCAAAGTCCGTCTTGGTTCCCGGCGCTTTTGTCGACGGCGTCGTGCTTGCGCCCGACGCGCCGCAATCCGGCGTGTCGCGTTTCGATCCGACGATCACGGGAGAGAGCCAGGCGGAGTTCGATCGCGCGCCGTTGCCCGAAGGTCCAACACGGATCATTCTTGCACGAGCCGCCTCCATGCTTCGGTCGGGTTGGCTTGCCAATCTCGGGGTGGGGATTCCCGCTCAGACGCCGAGGCTCCTGCGTGAAGCCGGGCTCGAGAACGAGGTGACGTTCTCGACTGAGCACGGCGCGATCGGCGGACTTCCTCAGGCCGCGCCGTTCGGCGCACACGCCAATCCGCTTGCTTTGCTGGATCCGACCGACACGTTCAACTTTTACGCCGGCGGGGTGTTGGACATTACGTTCCTGGGCCTCGCCCAGGCCGACGGCGCAGGCAACGTCAACGTCAGCCGATTTGGCGGACGGATGATGGGCGTTGGCGGGTTTATCGATATCACGGCTCGCACGCGTCGCATCGTGATCTGCGGCGCGATCGCGGCTGACGGGCCGGTAATCGATGTCGTCGACGGCCGCGTCGTAATCTCGCGCGAAGGGCGCAAGAAGAAGCTCGTTCGCGAGGTCGAACAGATCACGCTGAATGGCCGTCGTTGCCTCTCCAGGGGGCAGGAAGTGACGATGATCACGGAGCGGGGCGTGTTCGCGCTGACCGCTGACGGATGGCTGCTCGTCGAAATCGCGCCTGGCGTCGATCCCGACCGCGATATCGCTCCTATGCTCGACTTTCCGCTTCGCGTCGCGGCCGACGTCAAGTCGATCGACGCGGTCATTATGACAGGCCCGGGACCGCTCTTCGACAAATGGCTTCGCGACAGCTTGGCGAGCCCGATCGTCAAGCCGAGGAGATCTCCATGAGCGACCTCGTTGAAGTCACCCATCCGGCCGAGGGCGTCGCGCAGGTCATCTTGAACCGGCCGCAGAAACTGAATGCTCTGAGCGTCGCGCTTCTATCGGAACTTGTTTCGCATCTGCGCGACGCTGAGCGCAATCCGTCAATCGGCTGCGTCGTGCTCAGCGGCCGCGGCCGCGCCTTCTCGGCAGGCGCCGACATCGCCGATCAGCACGAACACGGCGAGAATGTCGTGTTCCATCCGGGGCGGCTGGCGGACTGGAGTGAGATCGAGAATTTTCCAAAGCCCCTCGTGGCCGCGGCCACAGGATACGTCCTTGGAGGCGGCAACGAACTGGCCATGTTGGCGGATATCATCATTGCCGCCGATGACGCGCGCTTCGGCCAGCCGGAGATCAAGATCGGCATCTTTCCTGGTGACGGGGGCACCCAACGCCTCATTCGAGCGGTCGGCAAGTCGCTGGCGATGCAGATGATCCTGACGGGCGAACCGATCAGCGCCGAGATCGCACTGCGAGCCGGTCTGGTGTCGGAAGTGGTTCCGCCGGACGAAGCGGTCGCCCGGGCCATCGAGGTCGCCGCACTCATCGCGCGCCATTCGGCGGTCGCCACGCAGGGGGCCAAACGGGCGGTGCTCGAGGCGTTTCACAATTCCTTGGCCGATGGTCTCGCCGTCGAGCGTCGGATTTTCGCGGAAGTCTTCGCCTCGCAGGACCGACGGGAAGGCATGGCCGCCTTTCTCGAGCGTCGCAAGCCACGTTTTAGCGGTCGGTGAGCCGCGCCGCGGAATGAAAGACCCCTGCCCATGACGAAGCCCCTCTCACTAAACGGCAATGTGGTCGCAACGGTTCTTCCCTTCGCGGAAGACGGCAGCATCGATTGGCGCAGCTATCGTCGTCTGCTCGACTATTGCGCGGCGCCGGACTTTACAACGGCTGTCTTCGTCAACGGACATGCCGGCGAGAGCGCCGCCCTCGATGACGAGGCGCGCGTCCGCGTCCTCAGGGAAACTCGGGCGGCGGTCGGATCGAAACCCATTTTGTCGGGCATCATCGCCTTGTCGACCCAGGAGGGTGTTCGACAGGCCAAGCTCGCGGAAGACGCTGGAGCGGACTGCGTCGTGGTGTTCCCGCTGAGTCAGTTTCAAGCGGGGGGAACCGCGACCCCGGACGCGCCGGTCGCTTATGTGAACGCGATCGCAGAAGCGGTCCAAACACCCTTGTCGATATTCCAGTATCCGATTGGGTCTGGCATGGGTTACAACCTCGAGACCCTCTCCGCTTTCGCTAGAACGCCACGGGTCATCGCCATCAAAGAGGGCGGCGACAACATCGCGCTCTATGAAGACAATTGGCGAGTCCTCAAGCGCATCAACCCTTCTCTCGCCATCCTGCCCTCCAACTACGATTGGTTCTTGCCACAGCTCGCCATTGGAGCCGACGGTATTCTTTCCGGCCTCGGCAGCCTCGTCCCGCAAGAGCTGAACGAGCTCTGGGAGGCTGCCGCGCGGCGGGATCTCGCAGCCATGCGCGCCGTCAGCGACCGGCTGTATCCGATCGTCCGTAGCATATACGGCGTCCCGCCGAGAATGGACATGCACACGAGGATCAAAGCGGGCCTTCAGCATCTCGGGATCATCGGCTGCGCCCGTCCCCGTCCACCGCTGCTCGCAATCAGCGACTCGGCTCGAACGCGAGTCATCGATGCGATAGCCGCCAACCCAGCGCTCCAGCGTGTGCGTATAGCCGCCAAGAGCGGGGATGCCCGGCTCCCCTTCCCCACTCAGGAGGGCGATCGTTGACGGAGTACGACTACATCATCACCGGGGCGGGGCCGGCCGGTTGTGTGTTGGCGTATCGGTTGACCGAGGATCGGGCCGTGACGGTTCTGCTTCTCGAAGCTGGACCGCCGGACAGACATCCCTTCATTCACATCCCGGCCGGATACACCAAGCTGTCCGGTCCGAAGACGACGTGGGGATACGAGACCGTGCCCCAACCTGGGCTGGATGGGCGCAGGCTTTGGTACCCACAGGGAAAGACGATCGGAGGCGGGTCGAGCATCAACGCGATGCTGTACACGCGCGGGTCACGTTTCGATTACGATCAATGGGCGGACCTCGGATGTTCCCAGTGGTCGTTTGACGATTGCCTGCCTTACTTCAGTCGAGCGGAGCGCAACCAACGGCTTGCGCAACCCTATCACGGAGTTGATGGGCCCTTGGCGGTCTCAGACCCGATCAATCCCCATCCGCTGACGTACGAATTCCTGAGAGCGAGCCAGCAATCCAACATTGCTTTCACAGCCGACTTCAACGGCGCAGCGCAGGACGGCGTCGGGATTTATCAGACCACCACATTTCAAGGCCGGCGGGCCAGTGCGGCCGTGTGCTATCTCCGCCCTGCCCTCAAGCGCCCCAACCTGACGGTTCTCTCCAGCACCGTCGCCGACCGCATCGTGTTCGAGGGCGACAAAGCGACCGGCGTAGCGTTCCGCCGACGAGGACAAGCGCAGCAAACGGTTCGTGCAAAGCGCGAGGTTCTTGTCACCTCCGGCGCGATCGGCTCGCCCAAGTTGCTGATGCTCTCCGGCGTCGGCCCGGCCCACGATTTGCGATCTCTGGGGATCGACGTTGTCCATGACTCACCGCAAGTCGGGCGAAATCTCCAGGATCACCTCGGCGTCGCGATCTCCGCCGAATGCTCCGGCCCATACAGCTTTTTCGGCAAGGACCAGTGGGTCGAGCAAGCTTGGTGGGTGGCGCAATACCTGATGTTTGGAACGGGTCCCTTGACGACGAACGTGTGCGAGGCGGGAGCATTCGTGCGAACGAAGCCGCACGAGCCTCGGCCAGACGCCCAATTGCACTTCATGCCGGCGATCGTGAAGAACCACGGCATGGAGCGGGTCGCCAAGTACGGCGTCACGCTGAACACAAACGTGCTTCGCCCCAGGAGCGTCGGCTTGGTCAAGCTCGCGAGCGCCAATCCCGACGATCATCCGCTTATCGACCCGAACTTCCTAGCCGAGCCGGACGACCTGGCGCGCGGGGTCGAGGCGCTGAAGATCGCTCGCGACGTCCTCCATGCGCCCGCCATCGCCCGGTATCTCATCGGCGGATCCTGCTCGATCGACGGGCTCGACGACGACGCGCTGGCGAGCTTCCTGAGGCGTGTCGGCAAAACCGACTATCATCCCGTCGGGACCTGCCGCATGGGCGAGGATCCCGGGGCGGTTGTCGATCAGACGTTGCGGGTCCGCGGCCTGGAAGGTCTCAGGGTCTGCGATTCCTCGGTGATGCCCACGGAGATCAGCGGCAACACCAACGCGCCGACCATCATGGTGGCGGAACGCGCCGCCGATTACATCCTCGGGTCGGCGCACCAGCGCACCCCGTCTCTCGCACACGCTGAGGGTTAGGCGATGCGGACTCAGAAGCTGAGCCGAAGATGCGTCGACATTGACCCTCATGCGCCTGGGAGGTCGGCGCTTGAGCATGCAAACGATTGCACGAACTTGAGCGACGGCGCCTCCAGGACGCCGCCCTCCAGACCGATCCAACCCGCGGTCAGATCAGATCGCGAAAGATAAAACATGAGGACGATTGCGGCCGCCTGGCCGCAATCCGCTGCTCGTTACATTGTTCCCTAGTCAGATAGTTGGGGCCCGGAAGTCGTCTCGGCTGCAAATGTGGAGGCCTCGCCGTCGGGAAGTAAGCTAAAGCCAACCAGATTTCGCAAAGACACTAGCGATTACATAAGATCTGTGGTTGTACAGGAGGAACGTATGACGTTTTCATTCAAATGCTTAGCCTTGACAGCGGTATTCGTGGGAATCACACTCACGCATAGTTTCGCGCAAACGCTGCCGCCGTTGCTCGACCCGGACGCCGAATCGGATCGGATCAACTGGTACGAATTGACTGCAAAGTTTGGGCCTGTTCCGAAATTGCCGGCCGACGTCAAACTTGGCGGCCTGGTGAAGACGTTCGTTAATAAATTCTGGAGAGCGACTGCGGACGGGATGGAGCAAGGCGCGAAGACGCTTGGAGTCCACATCGATGTGCAGGCCGCGCAGAACGAAAACGACCAGCTGGGACAGTTGTCAATCGCCCGCAGCATGCTGGCCAAGCACTACGCGGCGCTACTCCTGTCGCCCCTGACCAGCAACAACCTCCAGCCCATTTTCGACGAGAGCAAAGCCAGCAATGTCCTGCTGCTCGACGTGAGCGACTCGATTGTGCCCGGCGCCGCGCACTTCGTCGGGAACACGCAAAGCGAAATCGGGGTGCGGGTGGCGAAGTACTTCATCGCGCACAATCCCGACGGCGGCGAGTTCGCCGTCATCGAAGGAATGGCGGGCTCCTACGCCGGAAAACAGCGAGTAGACGCCTTCAAGAAAACCCTTGCCGAAGCGGGAAGCAAATACAAAGTCGTCGCGAGCGTGCCCGCCAATTGGGATCGCGAACTGGCCTACAACACCGCCCGGACCATCCTCCAAGAGCATGAAGCGTTGAAAGGCGTCTACGCGGCCAACGACGGGATGGCGCTCGGCGTCGTCGAGGCCGTCAAGGCGGCAGGCAAGCTCGGCAAGGTGGCCGTCATCGGCACGGACGGTGAAACCGAAGCCCTGAAGTCGATCAAAGCGGGCGAATTGACTGCGACCGTTGACAGCTTTCCTGAACTGAATGGTCAAATTGCAGTCGAAGTGGCTGTGCGGCTGCTCGCCGGTCAGAAAATTCCGCGCGTGGTCTCGAGTGGGCAGGCGCTCATTACCAAGGAAAACTACGAGCGATACCGCGGCGAGCACGCCAATCAGCGCGCCGTGCTGATGGAAGATGCGGGCGTGAAATGACCCCACGGCTCGTCAGCGCGCATCCCCGCCAATAGGGCGTCTCTCTTGGTCGCGTCGGAGAACGACATGCAAAGTCCCATCGTTTTGGAACTGCGCCATATCCACAAATCGTTCACCGGCGTGACCGCGTTGAATGACGTCAGTCTGAACGTCGTGCGTGGCGGAGCGCACGCCCTGATCGGCGAGAACGGGGCCGGAAAGAGCACTCTGCTCAAAATCCTCGCAGGGACCCAACAGGCCGACAAGGGAGAGATCCTTGTCGGCGGGGAGAAGGTCAAGCTGGATACGCCGAAGTCGGCCCGGGCGGCTGGCATTGCGATGATTCACCAAGAGCTTCAGCTTGTTCCCTATATGACGGTGGCGCAAAATATGTTCTTGGGCGCCCCGCCGGCCCACTTTGGCATTGTGACCAATCGGGCCAGGATGGAGGAGCAGAGCCGAGCCGCCCTAGCCGAACTTTACGCGGACATCGACGTGCGCAGCCGGGTCTCCGAGCTCAGCGTCGCCAAGCGGCAGCTGGTCGAAATCGCGCGGGCGCTCCTCGCCAATGCTCGCATCATCGCGATGGACGAGCCGACTTCCGCGCTCACCGACAAGGAGTTCGGGGCGCTGGAGGCCCTCATCGCGGAGATCCGCGCCAAGGGGGTCTCGATCATTTACGTTTCCCACAAGCTGGAAGAGGTGGCGAGGGTCTGTGAAACCGCGACCATTCTCAGGGACGGTCGCGTCATCGCCGACATCACGATGAGCCAACGCACTCAAAGCGAGATCATCTCTCTGATGGTCGGTCGGCAACTTGAATTCAGGAAGAGCGCGTGTCGGCGCGCGGGCGAGGTGATCCTGGAAGCGCGCCGACTGAGCTGGAAGGATCGCGTTCGCGAAGTGTCCGTCACGGTGCGTCGAGGCGAGGTGCTCGGTGTCGCCGGTCTGGTTGGCGCGGGCCGAACAGAACTCATCCGTCTTCTCGCCGGAGTGGAGCGGCCAACCGGAGGCGAGATCCTGATGAACGGGAAGCTCGTAAACTTCACGACACGCTCCGCCGCTGCGCGATGCGGCATTGGCTTGGTGCCGGAAGACCGAAAAAAGGAGGGTATCATTCCCCTTCGCTCGGTGGTCGCGAATGTCAGCCTGTCCGTCCTCGGTCGTATGGCGCGCCTCGGGGTGCAACCTCAATCGAGGATTCGGGCCGAGACGAGCCGGATCCTGGCGAGCGTGGCGTTCCGTCCCATGTTGATCGACCGCGAGATTCGCAAATTCAGCGGCGGCAATCAGCAGAAGGCGATTATCGCGCGCTGGCTGATGGCTGAGAGCGAAGTCTTTCTTCTCGACGAGCCGACCCGCGGCATCGATGTCGGGGCCAAGCAGGAGGTGTACGACCTGATCGACTCGTTGGCTGACGCCGGCAAGGCGGTCGTGGTCGTTTCGTCCGAATTGCCCGAGATCATCCGCCTCAGCGATCGGGTGCTGGTCATCCGGGAAGGCGCAAGCGCCGCCGTCCTCGAAGCTTCCGAGCTGACCGAGGCCAAGATTCTCGAGTTCGCGGTCCCTACCGGCGCAGGTTCGTCGGCGAAAACAGATCGAGGAAGCGTACAATGATCGCAGTCATCCAGCGCCGCCCGTGGGCCCTGAACATCGCACTCCTCAGAGACGCGGGCATCTTGCTCGGTCTTTTGGCGATCTTCGTCGTCTTCTCGCTCTTGTCGCCATATTTTCTGACCGAGCAGAACCTGATCAATGTGCTTCAACAGTCGAGCATCAACGGCTGCATCGCGGTCGGAATGACGCTCGTGATCATTTCGGGCGGTATTGACCTCTCCGTCGGCTCGACAGCGGCTCTCTCAGCAGTCGTTGGCGCAAGCCTGATGGTGGTGGGCGCGCCTGTGCCCATCGCGATCCTCGGGGCGTGTGCGGTCGGTATGTCGGCCGGGCTGATCAATGGCGCCATGGTGGCGTACGCCGGGTTGCAGCCGTTTATCGTCACCCTTGGCACTCTGAGCATTTTCAGGGCGATGGCCCTCATCATAACGGACGGAAATCCGGTCTTCGGGCTGCCCAATTCGTTTCGGTCGATCTTCGCAGCCAAGATTTGGATATTCCCGATCCCGGTGATTTTGGTGATGGGCGTCGGAATTGTGGCGTGGTTTCTCCTGCGCGGGACGCCCCTGGGCGAATATTTCCTGGCCGTCGGCGGCAACGAGGAGGCAGCCCGCGTCGCCGGCGTGCCGATCGCGCGGACGAAGATCGCTTCGTACGTCATCAGCGGCACGCTGTCCGCGCTTGGCGCAATGGTTCTGATGGCTTGGCTCGGCGCCGCCGATCCCACGCTCGGAAATCTCTGGGAATTGCAAGCGATCGCCGCCGCGGCGATCGGCGGGGCTTCGTTGTCGGGGGGGCGGGGGAGCATCATCGGAACGCTGCTCGGCGCGATCATCCTCGGAACGGTCACCAATGGGCTGACCCTTCTGAATGTCCAAGCTTTCTACCAATTGCTCGCAACGGGCGTCATCATCATCGTCGCGATGCTGATCGACCGGGTGACGCGCGGCAAGTCCGCGTGAAGCTGACATTGCCGCTGCATTTTACAGATCGTAGATCAGGGAGAACGCAATGCATTTTGTCGAACCCAAAACGCTCGCCGGGGAAACGCGCGCCTTCTCGATGCTTCTAGATGGTGAGATCGTCCCCGGCAGCGGATCGCAAGCGTTTTCCCGCAAAAGCCCAGCGCACGGGCAGACCGTCACCACCTACAATTCGGCGTCTGTTGAGGAGACGGAACGCGCGATCGCTGCGGCGCGCTGCGCCTTTGACAAGGGCAAGTGGTCGTCGATGCCGACGCGGGAACGCAGCGCATTGCTCTTGGCGATCGCGCAGATCATAGAAGATAATCGCGAAGAGCTTGCCCTATTGGACTGCCTCGAGGCCGGCAAGCCTCTCACCCAGGCCCGCGGCGAAATTGCGGATTCGGCGGAGCTGTACCGCTACGCCGCGGGCCTCGCCCGCGCGCTCCATGGCGAGAGCTACGCCAATCTTCGTCCGGATATCTTCGCATCGACCATTCGCCAGCCCATCGGCGTCGTCGCGATGATTGCGCCTTGGAACTTTCCCTTTCTCATTGCCTCACAGAAGATCCCGTTCGCTTTGGCGGCTGGCTGCACGATCGTCTTCAAGCCGAGCGAGATGACCTCCGCTTCGATGCTCCGCTTCGGCGAACTCGTCTCGGGTCTGCTGCCGCGTGGCGTCCTCAATATCGTGGTGGGCGATGGCGCATCCGTGGGCGAAGCGCTCGCGCGCGATCCGCGCGTCGACATGGTGTCGTTCACCGGCTCGACGCGGGCTGGCAGACAAGTGTCGCTAGCGGCGAGCGAGACCGTCAAGAAGGTCGCCCTCGAGCTGGGCGGAAAGAACCCCCAAATCATCTGCGCGGACGCCGACATTGAAGCGGCGGCCGCCGCGGTCGTTCACGGCGTCTTTTTCAACGCCGGCCAATGCTGCCAGGCGGCGGGACGGATCATTGTCGAGCAAAGCATAGCACGCGAGTTCACGGATCGTGTCTTGGCCCTTTCAAAGGAGGTGGTGGTCGGCGATACGCTTGACGCCAGGGTTCAGATGGGAGCGATCGTCAGCGACGCGCAGATGAAGCGCATCACTTCCTTGGTCGCTTCGACCGGCGCGGAGGGGGGCAACATCGAACTCGGCGGACATCGCATATCTGGCGCCGCTGGACATTTCTTCGAGCCGACCGTCGTCACCGGTGTAGCATCCGCCGCGACCCTATCGCAGGAAGAAGTCTTTGGCCCTGTGCTCTCAATATCCACCTTCTCGACATTCGACGAAGCCGTCTCCATCGCGAACACAACACGATACGGCCTCGGCGCGGGCCTCTGGACGGGCGACAGCGATCGCATCCTTGAGGGCCTGAAAGGCATCCGGGCGGGCACCGTGTGGATCAATTGTTTCATGGAGGTCTTTCCCGAAATGCCCTTCGGTGGGTTCAAGGAAAGCGGTCTTGGCCGCGAGTGTGGAAAGCTGGCGGTCGAAGACTACACCGAAACCAAATCCGTCGTTCTCGGCAAGGTGCGAAAGAAGGTTTGGTCTTGAGCGATCTCATCCATTCCGATGGGAGCCGGGGAATGGTCGGCTCCATGGACGGGGCGCACTGTTTCCCCTTGCGGATCGAGCCTGCGACGGCAGTCGATTTCCAGCCTTACGGCGTTATCGCAGAGACCGGCGCAGCTCCGCCACGCGAAGCAAACAAAGGCACAGCATTGCGCTACGATGTCGCAGTGTCCGACAAGGATGAACGGCCGGCCAGTCGACTGGTCACCTCGGTATTCGCGACGCGGGAGAGGAAACTGCCGCTGGTTGTCGACACGCTCGAACGTCATTTTCATTCGGAGCAGATGATTGTCGGCATGCAGGCTGGACGCTTCGTGCTCGTTGTGTGCCTTCCGGATAGCGCGGGGCAGCCCCAATTGAGCAGCCTGAGGGCCTTCCTGTTTCGGTCCGGCGGCGGCGCCATCTACCATAGAGGCATCTGGCATCATGGGATCATCGGCCTCGATCGCGAGGGCGCGTTCCTCGTGCAGTCCTGGCAGGACGGATCCGCAAAAGACTGCGAGGAAACTTCTATCGCCCCTCGCCTGCTTCAAAACTAACGTGACCCGCGCTTCATTTGAGGGAGAGCGGCTATACGGCGAGGTCCAGGGCGAGGCGTTAAAGGGCTGCTAGAGTGCGATGTGACGGAATCAGAGCTGTTCCCGTCATCCCAAGGCGAATGCGCAGCATTCGTCCGCTCCCGCAAGCGGGAGAAGGGATCTACGCGGCGCCGGCAGCCCCTCGCCCGCTTGCGGGAGAGGGGTTGGGGTGAGGGTGGTTCAACCAAACTGCAGCACGCGCTAGCCCAACCGCCGAGTGGCCCCGGCGGCCGTTTCGCATTGGAGTTTGCGGCGCCGTATCGCAAACGTCCTCGCTCAACTCAGCCTCGCCGGCGAAAGCCTGCGAGGCTTTTATTTGAGCCAATCTACGGCCGTCCTGATCAAGATTATTCCGCCGCGGGACTTAAGGCTACACTTGCCGCAGAGCCAACAACACAATAACATATTCGATGTGAACCAGTTCTTCGTATTGGTTCACCAAGGTTATAAATAATCGTAACAATGGAGGAATACGTGAAAGCAATTTTGCTGACTGTCCTCAGTCTCACGCTCATTGGCGGAAGCTCCGCGGCTCTGGCCGACATGAAGCTGCCGGAAATCAAGAAACAGTCGAGCCCACAAGCCGTGCTCGACGAGCATCTTGACGCTCTGAACAAATGCGACTGGAATCGGCTTGTCGCGCAGTATCCCGAAGACGCCCAAATCAACTTGCCGGCCGGAGCGATTGCAAAGGGGCGCGCGGCGATTGGCGAACTCTTCGCAGGCCTGTGCAAAGACACGAAAGACGGCGGCCTGAAAGGGATTTATTTTGATCCCGGCGTCAGCGCCACCATCGGGGATACGCTGGTGACCCAATGGGTGGCCACAGCGCCGTTTTTGGCTGAGCCCTATAAGGGTTCCGACGCCTACATCACCAAGGACGGTCTCATGCAGGCGATGGTCACGACTTTCGACGCCGGCGCCCTTAAAATGAAGAAGTAGCATTTTGGGCGCGCAAGCAGGCGCGCCCTTTTTGTCGATGCGCCCCCGCCGAACATCGGCTCCGAACAGCCGCAGAGAGCAAAAGCAAGCGAGAACCGCTCGCCCCCATTCCGCCTAATGCTTGAACCCTCCAAAAAACATTGGAACCGCCCTGGCGGCTCGCGGTTTCCTTCGCGATGTCTACGGGCCGGGCCGAGCGGCTTCGACGGCCCCTGAGGCGCGAGAGGAAATCCACATGCCGAACCTTACCGGTCGCAAAATCGCCGTTCTCGCCACTGACGGCGTCGAGCAAGTCGAACTGACTGAGCCCGCCAGCGCGCTGCGCAAGGCGGGCGCGAAGGTCACCATCGTCTCGCCCAGGAAAGGCTTGATCCAGGGGATGAACCACGACGAACGAGCGGACAAAATCCCGGTCGACATGGCCCTCAGCGACGCCGAGCCGAATGATTTCGACGCTTTGCTGCTCCCCGGCGGCGTCGCCAGTCCTGACAAACTGCGCATGGTTCCCGAAGCGATCGCGTTCGTGAAGGGCTTCGTGACGGCGGGCAAGCCGATCGCGGCGATCTGTCACGGACCGTGGACGTTGATCGAGGCGGGCGCGGTGAAGGGCAAGCGGATGACGTCGTGGCCGTCGCTGAAGACGGACCTCTCCAACGCCGGCGCCTTATGGACGGACGAGCCGGTCGTCACGGACGGCCGTCTTGTCACCTCGCGCAAGCCGGACGACATTCCTCAGTTCAATCAAGCAGCGATCGAGCTGTTCGCCGCCTAGCGCTTTTTGCTTTCTGGTTGACGCAGCACGAACCTGTCCCTTCTCCCCGCGTGCGGGGAGAAGGTTAGGATGAGGGGCTTGGTGAGTAGCCGCAAGCCTCCGGCCAACCACCAAGCCCCTCACCCCAGCCCTCTCCCCCGCAAACGCATCGCGTTTGTCGGGCGCGAGCGGGGAGAGGGAGAGGGCGCGTCAAGCAAAATGCGGTAAAGCGCCGCCCGCCCTCACTGCGCAGGCTTGTGCGGCGGCGCGCCGTTCCACTCCGCGACGAAATCCGACAGCATCGGCACGTAATCCTCGCCGTGGCCGCCGCCGAGCGCCTGAGCGAAGCTGTTGCGCACGGCTGCGCCGAGCGGATTGGCGGCGCCGAGCGACTGGGCGAACGAGGCGAGATACGTGACGTCCTTGTGGGCGTTGGAGATCGTGAATCGATGCGCGTTGCGGTCGCGCTCCAGCACATATTTGAAGAACGTCTGATAGAACCCGCAGTCCATTCGGCCGCCACGGATCACACTGTCGAACACCTGAGCCGACAGGCCCGCCTTGGCGCCGATCATCAGCGCCTCCGAATAGAGCGCGGCGTAACCCATCGACAGGAAGTTGTTGAGCAGCTTCATCGTGTGGCCGGTGCCGACCGGGCCGGTCGAAATGACGCGGCCTGCGAAGGCTTCGAGGATGGGCCGAGCGCGCGCAACGCTGTCCGCATCGCCGCCGACCATAACGTCGAGCGTGCCTTCCCAAGCGTCTTTCGGCGTGCGGCCGAGCGGAGCGTCGATCAGGGTGACGCCTTTCGGCGCGAGGGACATCGCCAGACGCGTCGTGGCGGCGGGATCCGAGGTGGAACAGTCGACGATCAGCAGCGGCTTGCCCGCCGCCGCGAGGCCGTCCTCGCCGTGGATGACCGCTTCGACCTGCGGCGACCCTGTCACGCAGAGCACGACCACGTCGCTGGCGAGAGCGAGTTCGCGCGCGCTGGCCGCCTCCACCGCCCCGCGCGACTTGAGGTCCTCGATCGCCTCCCGCCGACGATGCCCCAGCACGGTCAGCGGCCAACCCTTTTCGACAATGTTCTTGGCCATGCCGTGGCCCATGAACCCGACGCCGACGAACCCGACCTTCTCTTTCATGGCCATGCTGCTCCCGTAAGCGCTCCCCGGCGGCGCCGGAGGATGTCGCGGCAAGAGTTCGCAAATTTCACCGCGCGGCGCAAACCGTGGCCCCTGCGACGATCCGATCGCGATAGCCGAGGCCAAGCGCAAGGCCTGTGCAAGCTTGCGCTGGTGTGTTGGCTGTCATTTGAACGGCGCCCGCGCCGCCATATCCATGGAAAGCCTATGGCCGACAAAGCATTTCCCGCGGAAGCGCTGAAACTCAGGCTGCGCGACAGGCGCGATGACGACGCCTTGTTCGAATTGTTCAACCAGGAGCGCTTCCTGCGCTACGCCTCCGCGCGCGGGCCGTTCGCCTCCTCCGACGATTTGCAGGGCTGGCTCGCCAATATCGCGTGCTCGAATCGCGCCGAGGTGGTCGCTGTGGTCGGCGATAAGACAATCGGCTTCGGCGCCCTTTACGTGATGGGCGACGGCCTCTCGCACTCCGGCTGGATTCTGCTCGGCGTCCACGAGGAATTTCAGGCGCAGGGCGTGGGCGGAAAGCTGCTGCAGATGCTGATGGCGATCGCCAGCGTCACGATCGGCTTGCGTCGGGTGCAACTGACGGTGTTCGCCGACAACGAGCCCGCCATCAAGCTGTATCGGCGCTTCGGCTTCGAGATCGAGGGACGCCATCGCGACTTCGTGCGCCGCGGGGAAGACTTCATCGACGCCTTCACCATGGCGAAAGTCTATCGCGGCGCGCAGCTCGCAGCCACCGTGCAGACGGCGGGGCGCCCCCTGCCCGCCGCCGCGGCGGAAGCGCGCGCGCATTGACCTTCGCCGGCGACAACCGCTGGGCGTAAGCGAAAGCCTGCTGGACTTTCCGAGGAGTGCGGGCGCAGCGGCCGGCGAGCGGGCCTTGGCCTCTCCTGTCGTCCCCGCATTGGGGGTCCAGGCGGCCGCCGTGAACCTCTCGCTATGAATTGCCTGTAACCTACGCCTCTGGAGCCCGCTTTTCGCAGGCATAAAAACCCTCGCACGCTAGGGTGGGAGAACTGCCCGGCGGCTGCGCCAGGGCGAGCCCTTTCGGCAGCTTCCCCTTACAAGTGCTGCTTGGCTTGGGCGGAGGTGAGGAAGGTCAGCTCCTGGATGCCGACATCGACGACGACTTCGGCGTTCATGCGCGCGTTGACGTTCTTGATCAGCGCCTTGGTCATCTTATCGACGTCGAACTTCTCGAGATGATCGAAGTCGATCGTCGTATCGTCGTAGATGTAGCGAAACGCTTCGTCGACGACGAACGCCTCGGGCGGAACGGGGCTCTTCTTGGCGGCCTCCGTATCGACGACGTACGAGAGCTGCGCGACGATGTAGCCTTTGACCACGCCGTCGCGGATCTTCGGGACGCTGATCTCTTTCGTCTTCCGGGATTCGCGCCCCGCCGTCGCCGCGACAGGCGCCTTGGCGGCGGATTCGCGGAAGTGATTGACTGCGTAGCCGGCGGCGAGCGTCGTCAGGCAAGCCCAGAAGCCGACGAGGATGATCTTGATCATTCTTGCTCGTCCAAAACCAATCGGGGGGAATAGGTGCCGTCCGACTGGCTTTCGCGGATCGCGCGCGCGATGATGTCGGCGACGGCCTGCGCGGCGTCGAGCTGCGTGCGCAACAGACTGCTGTTGGTCTCGAGCTTGGCCTGCAGATCGACCAGGGCGTCGCGCAGCACCGGGCCGATCGGATTGCCCGCGATCGCCGGCGCGAGGCGCTTGAGCTCCAACAAGCCCTGGCTCTTGCGCATGTTATAGGCGTGATAATCGACGCGGCCGCGCCGAGCGATGTCCTGGTTCTCCTCCTCGAGCGTCTTCCGCAGCCGGTCGACCGCCGGCAGGATCATCGCCATAGGGCTCAACGAGGGGCTTGCATTGGCGCCGCCAAGCGTGAAATTGCGAAATATCGATCGGCTCATGAGGGCTTGTGATCCGCAAAGAGGATGGCGCCTTGGTCGAATTCGGCGCCGTCCGGCAGCGACAGCGCGTTGGCGCTCGTCTGCGTCGCGTCGTGCGCCTGGGCGGCGGTGACGCGCGCGGCGCGCTCGAGCGATGCGCCCGCCGACAGCGGATGGGCCGCGAACAGACGGCGGGAAATGCCGAGGACGCCTGATTTGGCGATTTGATGCGCCAACTGGTCGGCCATCATCTGCTTCCACATGTCGCCGGCTAGGCCCTCGCCGAACGTCGCCGTGGCGTCCTTCGGCATCATCTCCTTAACGAAGCTGTTGAGGATCGACGCCTCGAACTCGACCTCCGCCTTGGCCTCTTTGCTGCTTGCGACGGCGGCGCGATCGGCCAACGCCGAGCGGGCGTTTGCGAGGCCCGCGATCCCCGGTCCAGTCGAACCTGGGGCGGTCTGCGCGAGCGTCTGCGCGAAACTGCCGCTTTGGCCGGCTGCGACGGCGAGCGCGTTGAGCCGCTGAGCCGCGGCGGCGGCCCGCGTCGGATCGGCCGCCTTGGCCACTTCGAGAACGACGTCCGAGGGAGGATCGAGTGCCATGTCACCGCTGTGGAGAGTTGGATTTTTCCAACCTTCGGACCCGAGGCTTACGCCGGGCTTGATTTTGAATTGCGGAGCGACGCTTCGATCAGTTCGGCGAGATCTTTGCGCTGCTGCTGGTCGCGATAGCGCGCTTCGACGTCGCCGAGCGCCCGGTCGGCGAGCTTGGCCCGCGTTCCCTGCTCCAAGGCTTTCTTCGCCTGAGCATCGCATGCGGCGTTGGCGGCGGCGATTTTGACCTCGAGAGCGCGGATGCGGCGCGCCGCGGTGATCGCCAGGGGGCCGAACGAGAGCATATCGCGCTCCATCGCCGCGAGAATCGCGCGATGATCCTCGACGAGCTTGTCACGCTCGCGTTCGAGCGCCGCGAGGCGCCAAACCGCCAGATCGTGCATCTGCTTGTACAGGCGCTCGATCTTCTCGAGCGATTCCAGCCTGTTCTTCATCGTTATCCCGACAAGAGCCACGCGCCGAAGCTCGCCATGAATTCGACGAGCAGGGATCGGATGGAGAAGTACAGCAACACGAGACCGCCCGCGACGACGAACGGCGTTATGATGTAGAAGATCGACACCTGCGGCGCCAATCGGTTGATGATGCTCATCGCGAAGTTGACGATGACCGCATAGATGAAGAAGGGCGAGCACACGCGCAAAGCGACCCGGAAGGTGTCGCCGAGAATGTCGACGAGATGCCGCAACGAATAGGCGGTGTCGAAATCGGAGCCGAGTGGGATCGCATGATAAGACGCCACAAGGCCTCTGAGCACTTCCCAGTGCATATTGGTCATAAAGATCAGAGCCGTCGCCGACAGCGTCACCATCTGTGCGAGCGGCTGCATGACCTCGCCCTGCTCCAATTCGACGCCGAACGGATTGGCCATGCCGAGCATGGTCGACGCGCCTACCGTCATTGTTTCGAGCGCGAGATAGAAGAAGCGCCCCAGCAAGCCGATCACCGCCCCGACCAGCGATTCCACCACGATCATTCGCAGCACCGGGATCGGGTCGTCGCTGAGAGACTTCAGCGGCGCCTGGTCGAGCAGGATGGGCGCCAGCGACAGGGTCACCGCCACGGCGACGAACAAACGCACCTGCACCGGAATCGGCGCGCTCGAGACGCCCGGCATGAACATCAGGCAGGCGCCGATGCGGCAGAACAGGATGAAGGTGGCGAGGGTGACGTTCGGGTTGAGCAGACCGCCCGGCCCCGTAAGAAAGTCCGCGCCGTGCACTAGGAAATCGTTCCCAGAGATTTGATCTCGAACCCGCGGGCGATTTCGAGCTGCGAGAGGATCGGCAGCGTCGGGAACATGCGCTCGATGATCATGCGCACGTAAGGGCGCGTTTCCGCCGTCGTGACGAGCGCGAACACCCGCTTCTCCTCCAGCCGCTTGCGAATCGCGACGGAGGCCTCGGTGGCGAACTGTTCCATGAGCCGTGGATCGATGTCGAATTCGACGATGTCGCCCTTGGCGTCACGCTTGAGGCTCTGGTGGAAGACGAGATCCCAACGGTTGCCGAGCCGCAACACGTTGATCGCGCCGTTATCCTGGACGTCGCCGCAAATTTGCTGCGACATCCGCACGCGCACATGTTCCACAATCTGCTCCGGGCGACGCACATGCGGCGCGATCTCCGCGATCGCCTCCAGGATCAGATGCAGATTGCGAATGGAGATTCGCTCGGCTAGCAGCAGCTTGAGCACCGCCTGAAGCCCCGAATAGGAGATCTGCGAGGGGCACAGATCGTCGATCAAGCGCTTGTACTCGGGCTCCAGACGGTCGAGCAGCGAACGCATGTCCTTGTAAGAGAGAAGCTGCGCGAGATTGTTGTTGATCACCTCGCTCAGATGCGTCAGCAGCACCGACACGGGATCGATCGGCTTGAAGCCTTCGCGCTTGATCTCGTTGATGTAGGCTTGCGAAATCGAGAGGGCCTTCATGCCGAAGGCGGGCTCGCGAATTTCGTCGCCGGGCACGTTGGGACGCCGGCCGTCGCCGACGATGACGAGAACGTCGCTGACGCGCAGCTCCTGCGTCGCGACGACGGTGCCGTGAACGCGGATCTGATAGCACTTGCTCGGCGTCTTGATGTCGTCGGTCAGCTTGATCTCCGGCACCACGAAGCCGTATTGGCGGGCGAACTTGCGGCGCATCTTGGCGACGCGCGAAGCGATCTCGTCGTGCGCCCCGAGCAAGGTCGCCGTGAGCTCCTTGCTGAAGCACAGTTCGATCTCGGCCGACTTCAATTGCTCCTTGATCGAAGTGCGCGCGTCGGCGCGGACTTTCTCCTCTTGCTGCGCCTTCTCGGCCGCGGCGACCGCCTTTTCGCGCGCCAATCGATTGGGAATCGCAAAGCCGGCGAACGCGAGCAGCCCACCGAGCCCGGCGAAGGGAATGAATGGCAGCCCAGGCATGACGCCGAGCACAATCATCAGCAGCGCCGCCATGAACAGCGCACTGGGATAGTGGCTGAGCTGATCGAGAATCGCCTTGTTGGCCGAGCCGCGCGTGCCGCCCTTGGCGACGAGCATGCCTGCGGCGAGCGAAATGACCAGCGCGGGAATCTGCGAAACGAGGCCTTCACCAACCGAGAGCTTGGTGAAGACGTCCGCGGCGCTCGACAAGCTGAGCCCATGCCGGGTGGCGCCGATCACGATGCCGCCGAAGATGTTGACGGCCAGAATGATGATGCCGGCGATCGCGTCGCCGCGCACGAATTTCGACGCGCCGTCCATCGAGCCGAAGAACGTGCTCTCCTCCTCGAGCTCGCGGCGACGCTGTTGGGCGACCTTCTCGTCGATCAGGCCGGCGGACAGATCCGCGTCGATCGCCATCTGCTTGCCGGGGATCGCGTCGAGGGTGAAGCGGGCGCCGACTTCCGCAATACGCGTGGCGCCCTTCGTGATGACGAGGAAGTTGATCGTCACCAGGATGAGAAAGACGATAATTCCGATGACGAAGTCGCCGCTCATCAGGAGGCTGGCAAAGCCGGCGATGATATGGCCAGCCGCCGTCGCGCCCTGCGCGCCCTGCGACAGAATCAGTCGCGTGGCCGAAATGCTGAGCGCGAGGCGAAGGATGGTCGCCACCAGCAGGACGGTGGGAAAAGACGAAAACTCGAGCGGCTTCTGGATCCATAGGGCGACCATCAGGATCAGGACCGAAAGCGCGATCGAGAACGCCAGGCCGATGTCGATCAACGCTGCCGGGACCGGCAGGAAGAACAGGCACAGAATCAGTACGATGCCGACGGCGAAGCCGACGTCCTTGCCTCCTCGGCCGATTGTCGGGTCGGCCGCGGCCGTCGCCATTGACATTGCGTGCTCTCCGCGTTGCGTCGGCCGGACAGTGCTCGCCGAAGCTTGCGCGAGTCTCGCCTCAGGCGGAGCGCGTTGGGCCTGTCCCGTCACATGCGCGAAGGCGGGAGCAACCTCTCGTTACGAAGCGCCTGCGCACTGCGACGCCGAACGCCCGCTTTCGCGAGCATGACGGCCGCGGATGAAAAGTGCGGTCAAGCGGATAGAGCTGGGGCGTCGATTCTCGCCTGGCGACGGAAGCCCCATGCAGACGGATTGTGCGCTCGGGCGGAGCGACGGGATCAGTTGGCGAACCCGTGCTCGATGCGGGCGTAGATGGTCTCGGTGAAGATGTAAAACTGACCGCCGATGAACGACGCGGTCAGGCTGACGACCAGGAAGACGACGAGGATCTTGGGCACGAAGGTCAAGGTCATTTCCTGGACCTGCGTCAAAGCCTGCAGCAGTGCGATGACGATGCCGACGGCCATCGCGGCGCCGACAGCGGGACCAGCGCCGATGATGACCATCCAGATTGCCGCCTGGATGACGTCGAGCGCGTCGCCCTCGCTCATTGTACGATGGCGCCGTTGGCGAACGGAATCGTATCTCCATTGGTGAGCGCCGCAGTCGCGGCGCCGGCCGGCGTCACATTGACCGCCGCCACTTGGCCGGAGGACGACCCGTCGCTCGAGGTCATCTGCGAGCCGACTGCGAGTTCGGCCTGCGTCAGCGAGGATTCGGTCAGCAGCGAGGAGAGCGTAGTGTTGGTCTGCACCGACTGCCCGACCTGGGAGATCGTCGCGAGCTGACTGACCATTTGGCTCGGATCCATCGGCTGGGTCGGATCCTGGTTTTGCATCTCCGCCATCAGCAGCGTGAGAAAGTCGTTGTAGCTGAGACTGTTCGTCGCGGCGGCGGCCGTCGCCGACGATGAATTTTGCGAACTGTTCGACCCGTTGACGGGAGAAGGAGCGGAGACGGTCATGATCGTTCCTCAGGCTGCGTGCTGTGGTGGGGAGGACGCCGCGCCGGCCATTTCGCTCTCCTCGAGCGGGAACAGACCACGCAGCGTTTTCAGGGCCTCGAAGTTACGCGAACGTTCGATTTGGCTGGCGACCGTTTTCAGGCCGGCCAGAAGCGCGGGGTTCAGAAAGACCTGCAGCGCTCCCTCGATCAGTCGACCCGACAAGGTCGTCGCGGTCTCGAGGGCGCTTGGATCCATCAACGCGACCTGGACCGCGAAATAGATCTGGCGAAGCGGGGTCGTCGCCTGGTCGACCTGCATGACATGATTTTCCAGGAGGAAGGTCACATCGTTGAGAAGCTCGATCGTCGCCTTTCGATCGACCCGAATAACGGCGCCGTTAATATAAAGCTTTTCGCCCGCGCGAAGAGTTATATTCATAAAGTCCTCATTTCAGTCCGTCCCGGATGATCTCGTTGATCTCGATCATCGGCGTCAGATCCGTCGTCTGCCCCGTGCGGACCCGAGCGATCTCTTTATTCATCCAGATGCCAATGGAAATGAGCCCGGCCCGCAATTCGTCCGGCAACTCGTTCTCGGGATTGTTCAGATCGTCGAGAAAGATCGCCCACAAGCGGCCCAGGTAGTACAGCGCTTCGATGACCTCGCGAGCGCCAGGTCCTTTCGTGCGCGCGACTCGCAGCAACTCGACCACGCGGTCCATCGCTTGGCGCTCGTGCGCGCGCATGACCTGAGGCAAATCCTCGATCACTTCATTGTAGGAGAATTCGTACATGGGCGAACCCTCAGTTTACGCTACGGGGAGGTATTGGGCGAGACTCAGTCTCGTAATCTGGGACGTCAGCTGGTACGCAGTCTCCAACTGAGTCGACAGTTGCGTGAGCTGCGTCGCGACTGCGCTCGAATTGACGTTGTCGAGGTTGCCAATCTGCGTTTGCAGGATGTTCATTTGCGACGACATGGAGCTGGTGGCGTTGGTGACCTGCGCCATCGACGACCCAAGGTTCGCCGTCTGCGACGTGATCGCCGAGAGGCCTTGCGAGATCAACGAGAGCGCCGTCGATGCGACCACCTGCTCCGCGCTTGTACTCAAGCCCGCGTTGCCGAATGCGGCCAGCATCGTATAGCCCTCGGTAATCTGCTGGAAGCCCGGCTGGTTGATGTTGGTCGAGGTCGCGCTCGTCTGACCCGGCGCAATTTCAGCGGTCGTATTGGTGCTCGAGGCGTTCGACCAGTTGCTCGTCCAACCGGACCCGGTGAACAATGCGGCGAACGGACCGTTGAGAAACGTCTGCATGTCACTGGCCGAAATGGTCGAGGGCGTTGCGCCCGCCGCGCTGAGCGCGCTGGTGAACGCATTGCTGACCGCCGTCTGCGCGGCCGAGGCCGGCGTCGCGAAATAGTCGTTCATCGGCGCAACGCTGCTATTCACGCCGCCAAACACGTAGGCTCCATCCGAAGTGATGTTGGCCGTCGAAGTCAGCGCCTGAAGGCCATCGACGCCGATCGTCTGCAACGTCGGGGTCGCCGACGCCGAATTCGAAGCCCAGGTCGTCAGGCTGGATTGCGCGCTTTGGGCGGCGGACAGGATCGCGTTGAGCGCGTCCTGGGCCGTCGTCATGTTCGTGGTGACGACGTTGTTGCTGGCGGTGAGGCTCTGCAACTGCTGATACTCGTTCTTGAGCGACAGCTCGTAGCCGGACTGGTCGCCGAGTTGCAGGCCGAGGTTCGCGTACTGCCCGGTCGACAGCTCGACGCCATCGGCGGCGAGGGTGGCCTGGGTCTGCGCGATCGACGGCAGCATCGACGTCATGAGGTAGTTCGAGGAGACGTTGGTTGTGGTCATCGTCATCAAGCCCGGTTAGTTGGTCGCGCTGATCAGCGCGTTGAACATGTCGCCGACTGTGGTGAGCAGCTTCGCGGTGGTGGTGTAGGTGTTCTCGATGGTGAGCATGTTGGTCAGCTCGGTGTCGAGATTGACCCCGGTCGCGTTGCTGAGCGCCGCGGTCGCCTGGGTCACCACCGAGTTCTCATAGGTGACGGCGTTGGTCGCCTGCTGGTTTTGCCCCTGCACCCACCCGACCGAAGAGCTGGCGTAAGAAGAAAGCGAGGCGGACGAACCGAGGCCGGCCGATGGATCGAAAGCCTGCGTCGACGTGACCGACGAGATCATGTCCTGAATGCGGCCGGTGTAACCTGCGGCCCCCGTGGTGTTGTAGACGTAGTTGCTGCCGTTGATGCCGCCGTTCTGCAGCAGGCTGAGATTGCCTCCCTGCGACGGGTCGACGGCCGGGTTGACCTCGATTTCGCCCGCGAGCCCGGTCGCCGTGGTCGACGAGGGCACGCCCGTCGCGCCGGGATAGGTGAACAGCCCCGGCATGGGCGGGTTGCCTCCGCCCGACTGATCCGTCTCCGCGAAAGCGTTGATGACGCCGTTGGCGATTTGATCGAGCTGCGACTGATATTGCGGAGCGACCGTATCGCGAAGCGTCGACAGACCGGCCAGGGCTCCCGACTGGATCGCCATCGGCGCCGAGGGACCGGTGATGGCGACGCCGTTCACCGTCACCGGATTGCCGCTCTGGCCCGCGAGCAACGTCGGCGAAGCCGTGAAAGAGAGCTGGCTGGCGACGCCGGTCTGATACAGGGGCACGCCGCTGTCGGTGAAGATCGACACCGAGCCGTTCGGATTGGTGGTCGTGGAGACGCCGATCTGCTGCGACAATTGGGTGAGCAGAGAATCGCGCGTGTTCTCGGCCGTGCTGACGTTCGCGCCCGTCGCCGTTCCATTGACGACCGCAGCGTCGGCCTGGGCGTACTGGGTGAGCAGCGAATTGATCGTCGACACCGACGACGCCATGCCGGAGTCCGCCTGCTGTCGCACTTGCTGGACGGCGGAGGTTCCGGTGTTCAGCGACGAGGCGAGCTCCGAGGCGGCGGTCACGACGGCCTGTCCCGCCGCCTGGCTGTTCGGCGAGGATTGGTAGGTGGCGAGCGCGCTCTCGAGATTCGACAGCATCGCCGAGGGCGAATTGCCGTTTTGCGTCGAGGAGGTCGACGACGCGCTGTCATCGACCGTCGCAGCGAGCGTCGTCAGTCCGGAGGCGACAGCCTGCTGCGCCGCCGCCAGCGACGTCGAGGCATTGACCTGATCGAGCAGCGCGTTGTTCGCCTCGCGGGTGACCGAGACGACCTGTGAGCCACCGTAGGAGGTCGTCACCACGTTCGCCACCTGACGGTTGTACCCAGGCGTATTGGCGTTGGCGATGTTGTTCGAGATGATGGCGGTCTGCGCGGCGTTCGAGGCGAACGCCGAACTGATGATGTTGTAGGTGGAGGAAAGGCTCATCGCGCGGCCCTCTGGTGCGAGTTCGCTAAGTTCAGGACTTCAGGTTATTGAGGACGTCCAGGACCGTCACGCCAGCCTGGAAGGCCTTGGAGCTTGCCTGATAGGCGCTCTGCGCTTCGATCATGTTGGTGAGTTCGGTGGCGAGGTCGACCGTCGAGCTCTCGAGCGAGGACGAATCGATCGTGCCGAAGCCGTTGGAGCCTGGCGTTCCCAAGCGAATGTTGCCCGAGGCCTGACTGACCGTGTACGCGTTCCCGCTCACCGCGGTCAGGTTGTCCTCGCTCGGCACGGTGGCGAGGGGAATGTCGTATGCGGGGCTGCTTGCGCCGTTGCTGTATTGGAAGTCGAGCGTTCCGTTCGTGCCGATCGAGAGGCCGCTCAGCGTGCCTGCCGCATTGCCGTTGACCACCGACCCATTCACGCCGAAGGCCGCGGAGAGCTGGGTCGTCCCGGTGAGATCGAGGGTCATCGGCTGCCCGTTCGGCACGGTGAGCGTGAGGCTCGAGCCCGTCACGGTCGTCGCGACCCCATTTACGCTTTCCCCCGTGATGCTGCCGAGCTGGCCGTTGTTCGGATTGAAATTGAGCGTCGCCGTCACCAAGGGCGTATCGGGCGTGCCACCTACCGCGTAGGGGAAGCCAGCCGATGTCGATGCGTCGGCGGCGTTGTAGGCGGTCACCTCCCACTGGTCGGTGCCGGTCCCCGCGTTGTAGCCGAGATTTGTGTAGTAGACGTTGACCGACTGCGTACCGCCCAGATTGTTGTAAGTGGTGAGGGACGTTTCGCTGGTGTAGGTGGCTCCAGCGCCGTTCGCGGACGGCAAGTCTGCCGGAGTGGTCACCGCGGTCGCGGTCGAATCGAGATTGACCGACAGCGTTCCGGTGGTCGTCGGCGTCGACAGCTCGCCCGAAGTGGTGACGTTGACCATCGTCAAGTCGGACGTCGAATTGGATGAACTGGCGGCTGCGCCGTCCTGCACGTTTTGGCCCATCAGGTAGTAGCCCGCCGAGTTGACGAGATTGCCGTTGCTGTCGGGCACGAACGAGCCGTTGCGAGTGAGATAGAGGTTGCCGCTCGAATCGGAGACGACGAAATATCCGTCGCCCTTGACCGCCAGGTCGGTCGTCGTCGAGGTGCCGACGACGTTGCCCTGCTGCGAGTTCATCGCGAGCGTGCTTGTGGTGACGCCGCCGCTGGCGGCGGCGGAGCCGAGCTGATCGACGACCGTGGCGAACTCCGTCTCGGAATCCTTGTAGGCGGTGGTGTTGGCGTTGGCGACGTTCTGCGAGATGGTCGCAAGCCAGTTCGAATCCGCCAACATGCCGGAAACGGACGTGTTCAAAATGCTCATCGATCGGTCCTTTCGGAAGTTCTCTTATTTCCACTTAGCGGTCACGACCCTTGCGCGGAGCTTGTTCAATCCACGGGGTCAGTTGACCGAACGCACGAGACTGCCGACGAGCAGATTCCAGCCATCGACCAGCACAAAGAACAAAACCTTCACCGGCAGCGAGATCACTGACGGCGGCAACATCATCATGCCCATCGACATCGTCAGCGCCGCGACGATCATATCGATGACGAGGAAGGGCAAAATGATGAGAAAGCCAATTTCAAAACCGCGACGCAGCTCCGAGATCATGAACGCGGGAACGAGGATTCTGAGGTCGACGGTCGAGCGGTCCGTGATCTCGAACCTGCCTTTTGAAAGGTCCTCGAACAGCGCCATATCCTTCTCGCGCACCTGCGCCAGCATGAAGTCGCGAAACGGCTGGACGATCGCCGTGTAGGCTTCCTCCTGGTTGATCGTGTTGTCCATCAACGGCCGCAGTCCGTTCTGCCAGGCCTTGTCGAAGGTCGGCGCCATGACGAAGAACGTCATGAACAGCGACAAGCTGATCAGCACCAGATTGGCGGGCGCCGACTGCATGCCGAGCCCCGAGCGCAGGAAGGAGAGCGCCACGGTGAAGCGCGTGAAGCTGGTCACCATGATCAAGAGGCCAGGCGCGACCGACAGAACCGTCAGGATCGCGATCATCTGAATGAGGCGCGCCGTAACCGACGCGCCGCCGCTCGGAATGAGCGTCCCCAGATCCACGGTCTGAGCGCCCGCCGCCGAAGCCGTCACAATGAGCGCGAACGCCGCGATCGTCAGGCGTTTCATTGCACCACCAGCGTACGAATGATCAATTCGGAAACCTTGCCCTGGGAGCGGATCTTGGCTCGCTCGGTCAGATCCTGCCGGATGCCCTGCATGCCGATCGGCCCCTCTATCTGGGCGAGCGTCGCCGTGCGGAGATAGGCGAGTTCGTCCGCCGCGATCTCGCCCGCGACGGCTTCCGGATGCGGCAGCGCTTTCACGTCGTAGACGATCGAGGCCTCGAGGCGAATCCAGACGTCGCTCGACCCGCCGAGATTGGTGACGATCGGCGGCAGATCGAAGAAGCCGGAAGCCGCCGGCGCGTGCGCCGCCTCGGCGCCCGCGGCTTTGTCCTTTTGGCTCGCGATTTGGGTCGGCAGGGGAAGCGCGAACAGCGCCCCCATCGCGGCTGCGATCACGGTGACCACCGCCGCGGCGATGAGCGTCTGCTTCATCGACGGGCCCGCGGGCATGGAAGCGGCTTCGGTGGTCATGGCTTCGGATTCCCGGCGGCTCAGAACGGCTTGACGATATCGGTGAGTTGCTGGCCCCAGTTGGGTTGCTGAACCTCGGTCAGCCGGCCTCGCCCGCCGTAGGACACGCGCGCTTCAGCGACCCGGTCGTAGGAGATCGTATTGTTGGGCGAGATGTCGTCGGGGTGCACGATGCCGGCGATCGTGAGATCGCGCATCTCGTAATTGACGCGCACTTCCTGCGACCCGCTGATGACGAGATTGCCGTTGGGCAAGACCTCCGTCACGACGGCGGCGACCGAGACCTGGATTTGCTCTTGCCGTCCGATGTTGCCTTGGCCTTGCGTCGTGGAGGTCGAGTTGACGCCCCCGGTCAGCGTCGAAGGCTGCGTTTGCGCGTTGCCGCTGCTGACGCCCCAATCAACGTTGACATTCGAGGTTGCGGTCTTCGAGCGGTCGGTCGAATTGTCGAAGTTCGCCTTGTCGTTGATCGCGATGATGACGGTAAGAATGTCGCCGATCTGGGCGACGCGCTGGTCCGAGTAGAGATTGATCGGCTGCGGCGAACCTCGCCGCCAACGCGGATCGAACGCGCTTTCGGAGGCGTCCGCGAGCGCGCGCTGGTTGGCCGCGACGAGACCGCTGCCGACCGGCGACAGGCTCGGCTCGCGCATATAGTCCGGAGGAAGCGACGCGCAGCCGGCAAGCGACGAGGCGAGCAGCGCGGCGGCGAAAGCTCTCAATCCTGCTGCGCGCATCACGACTTCTTTTCGTCGGTGGGAGACAGTATCGGCGAGACCGCGCCGGACATGATGCCCGTCAAATGGGCAGCCTTGTCCGGATCCATCTCGTCGAGAATGGCGCCCGCCGCATTGGGCTTCAGCTTGCCGAGAACGGCCGCAGCCATCGATTCGTCCATGGTCGCCATCTGCCCCGCGGCGGCTTGCGGATCCATTTTGGCGTAGATCGCCACGACGTCGTCGGTGGCGGAATTCATCATGGTCTCGCGCTTGGCGACCCAGTCGCGCGCCTCGGCCTCCTTGGCGTCGAGCTCGTCGACACGCTGCTTGAGCTGGGTTTCCAGTTCGCTCATTCGCTTGGTCTGCCACGCGATCCGCGCTTCCGCCGCAATGGGGGCCACATTGTTGCAATAGCGCGAGACGCCATCGACGCTCCCAGCGGCGAGCGCGGTCGTCGCGGGTTTCGGCTTCGCATCGTTCTGCGCGAACGCGCCGCTCGCCGAGATCCCGGCCAGGACGAAGATCGCGGCGACGGCGACGAAGCGGTTGACGAGGAGGGGCATGACTGGCGCGCTGAGACCGAGGATTCGATGTCGTTAGAAATGGAGCGCCCGGCTTGCGCCGGGCTGACGCGGCTATTGCACGACGAGATCGGCTTGCAGGGCGCCGGCGGTCTTGATCGCTTGCAGAATCGCGATGACGCCGCTCGGCTTGATACCGATGCGATTTAGTCCGTTGACGAGGGTCCGCAGGCTGGAGCCGCTGACGACGGCCACTTGCCCGCCCGGCTGTTCGACGTCGATCTGGGTGCGCGGCAAGACGACGGTCGTGCCTTTCGACCTCGGGTTCGGTTGCGAGGCGACGGGCGTCTCGGAGACCCGCACTGAAAGCGTGCCGTAGGTTACGCCGACCGTCGAGATTTGCACGTCCTGCCCGATCACGACGGTGCCGGTGCGCGAATCGACCACGACTCGCGCGGGCGTGTCGGGCTCGACCGATAATTCGCCGATTTCCGCCATGTAGCGCGTCGTGCTCATGTTCGCGGGGCGGAACAACTCGACCGCGTGGCCGTCCATCTCGAAGGCGGAGCGGCGCCCGAACCGTTGCTGCGAATAGGCGTTGATCGCATCGACGATCCGCACCGCGGTGTTGTAGTCGGGGTTCCTGAGCTCGAGGGTGATCCTGAGCTGGTCCGGCGGCGTCGGGATCGGCCGTGCGATGATCGCGCCGTTCGAAATGTGGCCCGCGGTCGGCACGCCTTGACTGAGCGTTTCCGCTTGGCCGGCGGCGTCGAAGCCCGTGACCGACACCGCCCCCTGCGCGGTCGCGTAGGTTTGGCCGTCGCCGCCGGTCAATTGCGTCATCAGGAGCGTGCCGCCCATCAGCGAAGGCGCATCGCCAAGCGCCGAAACGGTAACGTCGATTCGCGAACCGATGTCGAGCCCCACCGGCATGTCGGCGGTGACGATCACGGCCGCCAGGTTGCGATTGCGCACCTGAGCGCCCCGCACGTTGATGCCCATGTGGTCCAGCATCGACTCCAGCGCCTGTCGGGTGAAAGGCGCGTTTTGCAGCGTATCGCCGGTGCCCTGGAGACCGACGACGAGACCGTAGCCGATGAGCTGGTTGTCTTGCGCCCCGCGCACGGAGGTAATGTCCTTGATGCGAACGGCGGCCGACGCATGGCCGGCCAGCGCGCAAAGGATGAGAGTTAAAATAAAGTGTTTCATCAGCCGCTCACGCGCACCGTGCCGTCCGGTTGGACGGCGCCTGTAACCGTGATGCCGCTGTCGCTGTTGCGCACCCTGATCACGTCGCCGGCCTTCCCGTCCTGCAGCGCCGCGCCAATCGTGACGATCGTCAGGCCGCCCTCGACGTATTCGAGCTGCACCTGAGCGCCGATGGTGACGAGGCGCGGATTGTCGAGACCGTCGAGCGGAATCGGCGCCCCCGGCAACAACGTGCGGTGCGAGATCTTGCCCACCACCGCCGACCGCGATTCGGCGACGGCGATGGGGCCCCGCGGCGTATTGAGGGGCAGGTCGGCCAGCATGTCGTCGCGAATGACATCGCCGGGATAGATCACCGCTCTCGGCGTCGGCGCAGCGTCGTCCTGCGCAAGCGCGCAGGCATTCGGCGCCAGCCATACCCCCAGCGACGTCAACAGGACGGCGATACCAATCGCGCGCATGACGCGACCTCCTTACTTCATGTTCGAGATGGTGCCCGCCATCTGGTCGGCAGCCTGAATGACCTTCGAATTCATCTCGTAGGCGCGCTGCGCGGCGATCAGGTTAGTGATCTCCGACACCGGATCGACGTTCGAGGATTCGAGATAGCCCTGCTGGAGGATGCCGAAGGCGGTGTCGCCCGGCACGCCGACCGTCGGTGGGCCGGAGGCCGCCGTCTGCTGAAACAAATTGCTGCCCAGCGCCTGCAAGCCCGCCTCGTTGATGAAGTTGGCGATCGTGAGCTGACCGAGTGTCTGCGGCGCCGTCGTGCCGGGAATGGTCGCCGTCACCAAGCCGGTCTGGCTGACGGTGACGCTGGTCGCGGTCGACGGAACGAGGACCGGCGGCGTCACGGTGTAGCCATCGGACGTCACCAACTGACCCTGTGCGTTGGTGTTGAACGCGCCGTCGCGCGTGTAGACCGTTTCGCCGGCGGGGGTCGCAACCTGGAACCAGCCGCGCCCGTTGATGGCGAGATCGAGCGAATTGCCGGTGTTGGTCAGCGCGCCCTGTATCTGAAGCGTGCGAATGGCCGCCGTGCGGACGCCGAGGCCGACTTGGGCGCCCTCCGGCACCGTCGAGTTGGTGCCGCGCGTGCTGACGCCCATCACGCGCTCGGTCTGATAGATCAAATCGGTGAACTCGGCGCGCGAGCGCTTGAAGCCGGTCGTGTTGAGGTTCGAGATGTTGTTGGCGATGACCTCGAGGTTTTGTTCCTGAGCGTTCATGCCGGTGGCGGCGATCGCAAGCGCTTCCATGCTTTGAATGTCCTATCGAGGAGTTGCGTCAAATGGTCATGCGCGAAATTTCTTGGTACGCGCTGACCGCCTTGTCGCGGATGGATATCGCCTGCTGAAGCGTGCGCTGGGCCGACATGACCGCTTCGGCCACTTTGAACGGCGGCATCGTCCCTTGCAGACCCTGAATGGACGCCGCTTCGCCGTTCTGCACGGTATGAATGCCGTCGTTGATCGACTGCATCAGCGTCTCGCCGAACGAGGGGCCTGAGGTGGACTTCGCCATCGAAGGGCCGGTCGTCGCGCTCGGCGAGTCCATCTCGAGGCTTCCGCTGATCGCGGATACTGCATCAATCGCCATGTCGCTCTGCGCGCCGAGCCCGGCTTAGACCGGTCGCTGCGCGCCTCCCTTCTTAAGGTGAACCGAATCGAAAATCAGTCGACGCCGACGCCGTCACGCGTCCTTGAGCAGACTGACAGTTTGGTTTTGAAGGTCCGCCGATTGCTTGGCGACCTGCAAATTGGCCTCGTAGCTGCGGTTGGCCTCGCGCATGTCGGCGAGCTCCGTCAGCATGTTGACGTTAGGCAGCTTGACAAAACCGCTCGCGTCTGCAGCCGGATTGCCCGGATCGTGCTCCACTTTGAACGGCGCCTGATCGAGCCCGATGCTCTTCACCTGAACCAAATTGAGGCCGGAGGCACGGTCGAGCTCGTTGCCGAACGTGATGGTTTGCCGCGTGTAGGGATCTCCCCCCGGCGTCGTCGCGGTCGACTGCGAGTTCGCGACGTTCTCGGAGATGATACGTAGACGAAGCGACTGAGCCTCGAGGCCCGCGCCGGCGATTTTCAACGAGGATTCTAAAGGATCAGGCATAATCGCTCACTTCAAAACAGACATCATCATTTGATGCATGACGCGCTTGAGGTTCGTGTCCATTGTATAGTCCCGGTTCACCTCGCCGAGCTTGATCATCTGGTCTTCGAGTTCGAACCGAATTGCCGGAAATCGTCTCGTCGGAGGGCTCGGTTTCGACGACGCGGGAGGCGTTCAGATCGTCCTCCGTCGGCGTCATGTGCATCGGGTTGGTCGTGGCCATCGTCATCTGCGTCGAGTCGAGCACGGAGGAAAACGGCTGCAGATCGGTGGCCCGATAGCCGGGCGTGTTCGCATTGGCGACGTTGCCGGCGATCATGGTCTCACGAGTTGTCAGCCACTGCGACCTTTGCGAGGCGAGCTTGAAGATGTAAGGTTCAGCCACGCGTCAGAATCCCATTCGTAAGCAACGCGTTGAACTTAGGCGGCCGGCCTTGCTCCAGGCTTGCGCCATGTCGGGCCCGCCAAGTGCGCGATGCGATCGAACGCATCGCCTCGCGAGCGTCCGAGCGGCTGCAGGCGCGCTTCCTCGATCGCGGCCAGAAGGCGCCGGATCTTCTCGGCTTCGTCGAGCCCCTCGCCTTCGAACAGGATTTGCGCGACATGGACCCCGGCGCGCTTGCGCCCGATGATCAGGCTGAAGAAGGCGCAGACGGCGGCGTTGCGAAACTCCATGTCGAGCCGGACCGTCGGCGCCGATTCCCAGCGAAACTCGCACGCCGCCGACAGCGCGTAGCGCAACGTGCCGCTCCTGAAGAACAGTTCGCTCGACGAATTGACGAGATCGGCGATGTTCGCCGCCTGCTCGCTGCGAATCAACAGAACGAGTTCGGACAGGTCGGCCAGTCGCAACTCCGTCGCGACGTCGATCATCGCGTTGGCGATGATCTCCTCGTGGGCCAGGTGACGAGGCTCGGCATGGCTCGTGTTCATGGCTCATTTGTTCCTTATCAAGGGCCAGGAGCGCTTCTTCTCCTGGACCAAATGGACGATTTCCGCGACCGCTCGATAGAACTCGGGGGGAATCGCGCTGTCGACGACGACAGCGCCGTAGAGCGCGCGCGCGAGGGGTTTGTCCTCGATGATCGGAATTTCATTCTGCTCCGCGATCTCGCGGATTCTTCAGCGCGACGAGATCGACGCCCTTGGCGAGTACGATCGGGGCGCCGCCTTCGGAACGAATGTAACGCATCGCGACCGCGTAGTGCGTCGGGTTGACCACGACCATCGTCGCCTTCGGCACTGCCGCCAGCATCCGCCGGCGGTGACGATCGAGGCGCAGCGACCGCACACGCGCCTTCACCATGCGGTCGCCCTCGGTCTGCTTGAGCTCCTCCTTGACCTCGTGCCGGCTCATACGCTGATCACGACGCCAGTGGATGCGCGCCCAGGTGATGTCGGCGCCCGCGACGACGAGCGTCGCCACGAGAACGGCGGCGACGACGTCGGCGCACAGGCGACTGATACGCTCCGGCAAGTCGCCGACGTCCAAGAACATCGCCGACGTCAGCAGATACTTCTGGCCGCTCAGCACGCCGCCGACGATCGCGATCACCGCGCCGATTTTCGCGATGCTCTTGAGAAATTCGGTCAGGCCGCGCAGCCCGAACACGCGCGAAAATCCGGCCACGACCGAGATTCTGGAGAGATCGGGCATGATCCGATTCAACACAATGCGCGGCGGGTTTTGCGCGATCGAGGCGACGACGCCGGCGATCATCAGAAGGAGGACGGTCGGCAGCAGAAATTGCCCCGCCGCAATCACGAGGATCCCCGCCAAAGCGAGCACGTCGCTCCCCTGTTCGAGCCTCCACCCCCCCGGATCGTCGAGGAAGTGAACGAGCGTGCCGACGAACTCGGCCGCGCGCGGCGGGATCACGTAAACGACGGCAATCAGGATCGCAGCCAGAGAAGCGACAACCGCAACCTCGCGCGACATCGGAACGACGCCGCGCTCAATCGCGTCATTGAGCTTCTTATCTGTCGCTTCTTCTGTCTTGCTGTCCGAATCTTCGTCTGCCATGCCTGCATCCGGCGAAAGTTAGGCGGCTTCCACGCCTTCGGGAGGCGCAATTTCGATTTCGTTTCGCTGCGCCATCTTGAGCACCAGATCGACGATCTGCTTGCGCGCCTTGGCGACTTCGCGCGGCGGCGCGTTCGCTCCGGTGGAGAGCTCGCCCTCGACGAGGCGGCGCGAGCGCGACGCCATCGCGGAGAGCACCGAGTCGCGGAACTGCGCGTCGGTTCCCCTGAGCGCCAGCACGACGACTTCGGTCGCCACCTTGTCGAACACCGTCGAGCGGGCGCGCTGCGAAAGGCGCGGCAGATCGTCGAACGAGAACAGCATCTTCATCACGATGCGGGCCTCCTTCGGGCGCGTCGCGACGAGCGACTTGACCACCTCTCGCGCCTCGAGAGGCTCGAGGTTGTTGATGATCTCCGCGATGCGGGTGTGATTGTCGAGCCCGGAGGCGCGTGCGGCGAGCATGGCGATGTCGGCCCGGACCGCCTCCTCGATGACGCGCTGAGTCTCTTCCGACACTTTCGGCCGCGAGATCATCGCGCAGAGAACTTCGTTGCGCGTGTCGCGCGGCAGACGGGCGATGATTTGCGCCGCCAGGCCGGGATCGAGCTTCGAAAGAATAAAGGTCGTCGTGAGCGAATGCTCGCCGACGAGATAGTCCGACAGCACCGCCTCCGAAATCGCGCCGAGGTCCACCCAGACGTTGCCGCCCGGACCGAACACGTCCTCCATGATGTCGGCGACCTGTTCCGGCGGCATCGCGCCGGTCAGCATCTCGCGCGCCTGTCCGACATCGCCGAGGAGCTTGGCGCCGGCGGAAAAGTCGGACGTGAACTCCTCCACCAGCGCTTCGAGCTCGGCAATCGAGACCGTGCCGAGCTGCGCCGCCGCCCGCGTGACCTCGCGCAGCTCGTGCGGTTCGAGATGCTTCAAGAGCTGCGCCGCCGGCGGCTTGCCCATGGCGAGCAGAATGGCCGCGGCCTTCTGGGCCCCGCCGAACTCGCGCTCCCCCTCGAGCGAATCGTCGGTATCGATGGTCATGACGCCTCGGTCTTCAAGCTGTGCGTTCGTCGCGTGGAGCGGTGACGATCTCGGTCAGCGAGACGCCATAGCGCGCGCTGTCCTCGTCGACGACGACGACCTCGCCGCGGGCCACCACTCTGCCGTTCACCACGACATTGACGGGGTCGCCGACCTTCTGATCGAGCGAGACGACCGCGCCGCGCCCCAGCTTCATCAAGCTGGCGACCGGCATCGTCGTGGTGCCGAGGACCACCTGCACGGTCACAGGGATGGAAAGGATGGCGTCGTATCTGGGCGCGCTCGGCGCCGCCGCGCTCGCGGGCCCGGCTTCCTGTTCGTGCTCGTCGTCCAGCGTTTCGTATTCGTTTTCCATGGGTCGGGCTTTCTCTTGCTCGATGGGTTGCTGCCCTGGGGAGGCCGCCGGTCAGTGGAACGGCGGCGCCGCGACGTCGTCTTCCTGCACGATGGCCTCCTCGACCTTGAGCGAGTATCGTCCGTCGGCTTCGCCGAGCTTGCACCAGAAGATTTCATGGCCGGCGCATTCGAGGCGAACCCGGCCCATCCCGACCCCTTGCAGGCTCAGCACCTCGCCGACGGCGAAGCGGGCGACGTCGCCGAGCGTCATCTCGACTTCCTCGAGGACGGCGGTGACGAGGAGAGGCGCCTTGGTGACGCCGGCCTCGAGCTCGCGGATCCAGCGGGGGTCGGACGTCGGGGCTTCGCTGCCGGGATCGAAGGTCAGGTCCTTGCGAACCGGCAACAGCAGCGATTGCGGAAAGAGGAAGGTGACTGGCGCGGCGCCGCCGGCGGTGTCGATCGTCACACGCGCGGCGATTGCCGGCGTGTCGCGCCGCCCGAGCGCATAGACGTCGGTCAGCGTCTCCAAACGCTCGAAGGCGAGGCTGAGGCCACCGTTCTGCGCAAATCCCTTGGTTAGCGCCTTGGTCAGATGGCGTGCGAACTCGCCCACGAGCGCAGTTTCGACGTTCGTCATGTTCCGGCGCGAGCGCGGCGGAGCCATCCCCTGGGCGTCGCCGCCGAAAACCGAGCCGAGGATCGTCTCGGCGATCCGATCGTCGAAAATCATCAGCATGCGCGTTTCGTAGGCGGCGCAGTTCAACACCGCGGCCGCGAGACCCTGGGATTCGCCGAGGAACTCGAAGACATGGGTCGACCGCATCTCGTCGACCGAGCCGGCGGAGGACGCCTTGCAGAACGAGACCAGCGCGTCGGCGGCGCTGAGCGAGAATTGCTCGAGCGCGTAGCCGAGACCGGGCATCCGCTCGATCGAGAGGCCCCCGCTCTCCGGGGAGGCGCCTTGCAGCCAGGCTGCCGGGGCGACGGCGTGGTGGTCTTCCGTTGGCATGAGTTAGGCCGCTTCCTTGACCGACGATTCGGCGGCCGGCGAGGGGCCGGCGATCGTCTCGTTTTCCACGGTGTCGATGGTCGGGCGCTCCTTCGAGGGAATGGTCTTGCGGCCGAACTCGACAGCCACCTGCGGCATCGCGCCGTTCATGAAGGCGAGCAGGCTCTGCTTGACGAGTGCGAACAGGCGAAGCTGCTTCTGACGGACCGCTTTGATCTTCGCAGCGACCGGGGCGACGATTCCATAGGAGAAGAAGATGCCGGCGAACGTGCCGACCAGCGCAGCGCCGATCAGGCCGCCGAGCGCCTCGGGCGATTGGTCGAGCGCGCCCATCGCATGGATGATGCCCAACACCGCGGCGACGATGCCGAGCGCCGGCAGGCCATCGGAAATTGCCTGGAGCGCATGCACCGGCTTGTAGCGATCGTGCGCGAGGGTCTCGAGCTCCTCGTCCATCAGCGCCTCGATTTCATGCGTCTTCGCATTGCCGATGATGATCAGCCGGCCGTAGTCGCAAATGAAGGTGAGAAGATCGCGATTGGCGATCAGGCGCGGATAGCCCTTGAACACCTCGGATTCGGTGGGGTTGTCGAAGTGCCCCTCGACCTCGCCGCGCGACTTGCTGCGCAGCTCCCTCATCAGCGCGTGCATCGCGCTCAGAACGTCGAGGTAGTCGCGCGGCTTCGGCGCCTTGTCCATGACCGCTTCGGCGATCGCCCGGCCGCAATCCTTGATCGTGGAGAAGGGATTGGCGACGATGAAGATGCCCAATGCGGCGCCGCCGATGATCAGGAACTCGAACGGCTGCATCAGCACTTCCATATGGCCGCCGAGCGCTCCATATCCGCCGAGGATGCTCCCCACGGCGATGATGAGTCCAATTATGAAATTCAAGTGCCTTCTCCCGTCGCTCGGCCTGCTGACCGTGCAGCGGCAATCTTACGTGGGGCTGTTTCCCGCGACGTCAGCTTCATGCAAGGCCGCTCGACAATGGTTCCCGAGGGCGAGCCACGAGGCGCGCCGTCATGGGTGTCGGAATGCAGAACGGACTTTATGTCGCCTTGTCGGGGCAGGTTTCGCTGGAGCGGCGGTTGGAGACGATCGCCAACAACGTCGCGAACATGAACACGGTCGGCTTTCGCGCCGACGGGGTCTCCTTCCAGACCGAGCTGGCCAAAGCCGGCGACCACAACGTCGCCTACGTCTCCCCCGGAAAGACGTACATCTCCCGGGAGTCTGGCCCCTCCGTCAAAACAGACAATCCCTTCGACGTCGCCGTCCAGGGTGACGGCTGGCTCGGCATCAGCACCGCCAACGGCGTCGCCTACACGCGCGACGGACGAATGAAGATTTCGGACACCGGCGCTCTCGAGACGCTGACCGGCAACGCCGTGCTCGACGCCGGGGGCGCCCCGATCATGCTCGATCCCAATGCCGGCGCTCCGGTTATCTCCGGCGACGGCATGATCGCGCAAAGCGGCAAGCAGGTCGGCGCGATCGGCCTCTTTGAGATCGACGACACCGCGAACCTCACCCGCACCGAGAATTCCGGCGTCATTCCCGACAAGGCGCCCACGCCCATCCTCGACTTCACGAAGAACGGCGTCGTTCAGGGCTACACCGAAGGCTCCAACGTCAATCCGATCGAGGAGATGTCACGGCTGATCGAGGTGACACGCGCCTTCGACGGCGTGAACGCGCAAGTCGCGCAGACGGAAACATCCATGGAAGACGCCATCAAGACGCTCGGCGCCTGAGGGGGCTGGCTTTTCGCTATTGAGAATGGGGACGGCGGATGAACGCAAGCATCGGATTGTCCAGCCAGCGCTTCAACGCGCTCGATAGGCTGGAAGGGAAACTCGCCTGGGGCGCGAAGTCGCTGCCGCGGACGCGCGTGAGCGGCGTCGTGACAGAGATCGCGATGTCGCACTACCGCGTCGCCGGCCTGTCGAGATTTCTCCGCCTCGGCGAATGCGTCAGCGTCGACGTCGGCGATCGCGTCCAGCTCGGCGAAGTCGTCCGGATCGACGACGGCGCCGTCACGCTAAAACCCTTCGACGCGCGCTGCGACGCGGCGATCGGCGCCCGCGCCTTCCGGGCGGACGCGCTGTCGCTGCGGCCCCGCCCCGAATGGAAAGGCCGCGTTATCGACGCGCTCGGGCGGCCGATCGACGGGGAAGGCGATCTGCCGCAGGGCGACCGCGCGATGCCGCTCGACGCGGAGCCGCCGCCGGCGCTGCGCCGCTCGCGCGTCAAGAAGCCGATCCGCTCGGGCATTCGCGTCATCGATTTCTTCACGCCGCTCAGCGCCGGCCAGCGCATCGGCATCTTCGCGGGGTCCGGCGTCGGCAAGTCGACGCTGCTGGCGATGCTGGCGCGCGCCCCGGATTTCGACACCGTCGTCATTGCGCTGGTCGGCGAACGCGGCCGCGAAGTGCGCGAATTTCTCGACGACGCGCTCGCCGCCAACCGGCAGTCGTCGGTCGCCGTCGTCTCCACGGGCGACGAAAGCCCGATGATGCGCCGCCTTGCGCCGCGGACCGCGATGGCGGTCGCCGAATACTTCCGCGACCGCGGCGATTCGGTGCTGCTGATCGTCGATTCCGTCACGCGCTACGCCCATGCGGCGCGCGACGTCGCCCTGGCGGCGGGCGAGCCCGCCGTCGCGCGCGGCTACGCGCCGAGCGTGTTCAGCGACCTGCCGCGACTGCTCGAGCGCGCGGGCCCCGGCGTCGAGGGCTCTGGCTCGATTACCGGCGTCTTTTCGGTGCTGGTCGACGGCGACGATCACAACGATCCCGTGGCGGACAGCATCCGCGGCACGCTCGACGGCCACATCGTGCTCGACCGCGCGATCGCGGATCAAGGGCGCTTTCCCGCCGTCAATATCCTTTCCTCGATCTCGCGCATCAACCCGCCCAACCGCACGCCCGAGCAGCGTAAGCTCGTCGCCAAGCTGCGTTCGCTTGTCGCGCGCTACGAGGAGACGCGCGACCTGCGCCTGATGGGCGGGTTCACCCCCGGCGCCGATCCGCTGCTCGATCAGGCCGTCAAGTCGGTGCCGCGCATCTACGAGGCGATGTCCCAGAGCCTGTCGTCTCCGGCGTGCCAGGATCCCTTCATCGAACTCGCCGCCGCTCTGCGCAACGACGGCAAGTCGGACGACCCGGCCGAGCAGGCCGCCGCGTGACAAGGACGATCGCAGAGAAGGCGGGACCAATGAACTTGCTCGGTTTCATAGGGACAAAGTCGCTCGGCGACGTCGCCCTCGTCGGCGTCGGCGTCACGATGGCGGCCGGCGCGATGGCCTTCGCCGGCTACATGCTGTCCCAGCCGGATCATGCGCCGCGGATCAACGGCATGGAATATCTCGCGATCTTCGCCAAGCCGCATGGCCCGGCCATTGGGTCGACCCATCCCATGGTCATCGACGCGCCGGCCCCGGCGGCCCAGGCGCCCTCGCCGGCGCCCGTCGCCTCGGCTTCCCCGGCGCCGGCCGCCTCACCCTCGCCCGCGACCGTCTCGGGCGCGGCGCCCATGGCGAATGCGACGAAGGTCAGCGGCGACGGCCTCGACATGGCTCCGACCGGCTCGATTCCGCACCCGGCTGCAACCGGGTCCGGCGCCTCGGACGGCTTCCGCATCCTCGCGGTCGAGCCCGGCGTCGCCTGGCTGACCAACGGCGCCGAAATCCGGGCGATCAGGATCGGCGACGTGGCGCCCGGCCTCGGCCGGGTCGCCTCGATCGAGAAGCGCGACGGGCGCTGGGCGCTGATCGACGATTCGGGCGCGCCGATGCTGATGAGCGACGCCCCGGAGCACAAAGGCTCCGACCCGTTCGCGCGGCGGATGATCTTTGGGACCAGCGATTGATCCAGCGCGCGGCGACTGAGAAGAAGGCCGATGCGGCGCTTCGGCCGCGCGTAAGAGGCCCCAATGCGTTTTCTTGTGCCGATCGCACTGCTCGTTCTCGCCACCGCGTTTGAAGCAAGCGGCGACGCGATCATTCGCGTCGGCCTGCGAACTCACTCCGTCCAGACCCGCATCGGGCTTATGCTGGCCGGAATGATCGTGCTCTATTGTTATGGTTTGACGGTCAATCTCGGCCCGCTCGATTGGGGTCGCCTGATGGGCGCCTATGTCGCGACGTTCTTTGTCGTCGGGCAAATCATCAATCTGCTCGTATTCCGAGCCCCGCCGACTTTGCCGATCATGGTCGGCGGTCTGTTCATCCTGCTCGGCGGCGCCATTGTCACATTGTGGCGGCGCTGACGCCTCACATACGCCGCGTGCGCAGCGCTTGTTCGGCGCGGTCGATGAGCATGTTGGCGATCGCGACCCGTCGATTGGCGAGTTCCGGCGGCGCATCAGGGCGCCGGTCGGGATGATTGTCCCACATGAACCGTCGACGCGCGCGCTTGAGATCGTCGCGGCACGCGGCACGCGCCAGGCCGAGCTCGGCGGCGATCGTGTCGGGATTGACGCTCAGCGCGGCGGCGGGCCTCGGCGCGGGCGCCGGCGGATCGGCGATCCAATCGAGCGCCTGGTCCCAGCGATCGGCCGCAGCGAGGCCCTGGCGACCGAAGTCGATCGGCGGCGCGAAGGTGGCAAAAGCGCCGTTGAGAACGCTCTCCGCGTGCGCCGGCTCCTCTGCCTCATCCGCTGGGCGCTCGAACGCGTCGAGCACGCTCTCGAAAGACGCCCAGCCGTCCGCATCAGGGGAACGGTCCTTCACGACTCGAACTCGTGTTCGATCTGGCCGGCGGCGTCGACCATCACGCGGTTTCTCCCGCCGGATTTGGCTTCGTACAGCTTGGCGTCGGCGCGGCGAACCAGATCCTCGCCTGTTTCGTCGCGCAGCAATCTCACCAAGCCGAACGAGGCGGTGATCGCGCCGACCCGTTCTCCGGTCGAGGCGACGGCCCATTGCTTGTTCTCGAGCTGCCTTAGAATGGCGTTGACCGCGGCCGTCGCATCCGCGAGCCGCGAATCGGGGAACAGAATCGCGAATTCCTCGCCGCCGAACCGGGCGACCCTGTCCTGCCGCCGCACGCTCGCCGTCAACGTCTCGGCAAAGCGTTTCAGCACCATGTCGCCCGCGACATGGCCAAACTTGTCGTTGATTCGCTTGAAATGATCGATGTCGGCCAGCGCTACGCACAATTCGCCGCCGTGGTCGCGCGCCTTGGCGATCTCTTCTGCAAGCGCATGGTCGAAAAAGCGACGGTTCCCGAGGGCGGTGAGGCCGTCGCGATTGCCGATCTCCTCGGCCTTGGTGAGGCTCGAGCGAAGCCGCACCACCTGGTGGCGTGAATGCTCGAGCTTTTCGGACAGGACGTTCACCTTCGCCTGCATCGCCCGATTGTCGCTGATGAGGGTCAGCACGATCTCGTGGATCGTGTCGTAGGAGTCGCTTCGCGCGAGGCGGCGGTCGGCGCCGGCCAGCGTATCCTCGAACTTCGCGCCTTCGACCGAATGGTCCTGAATGAGCCCGAGGACATGCGCCAGCGTCGCGTCGACGCTTTGCGCGAGATCGCGGCGTTCAGCCTCGTGCGCATTGGCCCGCGCCTCTTGCGCCGCCGCTTTGCGAGCGGAGTCCGCGCCAGCGACCAAGAATCCGATGATGCTGACGGCGCTGAGGGACAGTACATAGGCCTCGGCCTGCCAGTCGCCGCGCGTCTGAGCCGCCGCCAGCGCGCTCAACGCGACGAAGGCGAGCGCGCCGTAAAGCTTGACGGGATGCCGAAGCGCCGAGGCGGTCATCGGACGCCTGCTGCGCGACGGCGGCCCGACGGGAGACGTCGACGCGCGCCCGTTAGCAGGCGTGTTCCCAATGCCGACATGACGACGCGACCCCTTCGCTCCTAGCGCGTGGCGGCCGTCATGGCTGCGACGAATGCGTCGCGTTTACGCCCGATGCGACAAACTGCGTCCGATTCATTCGGACAGAGGCGCAGCCTGCCGCAGAGAGCTTACCGAATGGTTATTCAGCCTCGCGGGCGAGTCGGGGGCGCGTCACCTGCAGAACGCCCGCGCGTTCGGCGTCCACTCGCCCATCCCGCTCGCCACCATATGCGCGATGACCGCGCACACGTAAATCTTCTGCGCCTTCGGCTTGTCGGGGCCGGCGTTGTAGCGCGCCACGGCGAACGTCCAATTGCCCTCCTGCGCTTTGAGCGTTTTGAGGAAATTCGCGGCGTATTCGACGTTGTGGGCGGGATCGAACATCTCGCTCAGCGAGCGGAAATGCGACCCGTGCCAGCGCTGGTTGATCTGCATGCAGCCGATGTCGATCAGCTTCGCGCCGCGCGCCCGTTCGAGGGCGAAGCGCTGCAGCGCCTCCGCCAGCGTGTCCGAATGCACCGGCCGGCCGTCGACGTTCATGTCGTAGGGCTGCAAGGTTCCCCGCTGGCCGGTCTCCGTCAGACCAACCGAATAGAGAATGTTGAGGGGGATGTCGTGCTCCTGGGCCGCGCGCGCCATTTGCTCTTCGCAAAGCTCCGGCCGCGCACCCTGGGCAAAAGCGCCGTCAGACCAGCATATCGCCAAAGCCGCGGCCAGCCACAGGCTGATAAGACGGCTGCTGGCGGCTTCCCCGATCCGTCGACCCATCGCGGCGAGACGATTCCTGACGGCTTTGCGAGTCTCCGCTGCTGCGGGCGTCGCTCTGTGCATTTTCCCTTCCCTCGGGTTTCTGGCCGGAGGCGGCGGCCCCGTCGGCGCCCGTCTGGGCATTCGCCGCGGACGGCTTGATGACGAGACTTTCCAGCGATTGGACGCTCAACCCGAGTCGCTGGGCGATGGCGTCGCGGTCGCTCTCGACCGCCTTCAGCGTGCTGGGCTTGGACACTTCCATCACGACGGAGAGCTTGCCGTCGGTCAGGCGCATCTTGACCGACATCGCGCCGAGATCCGCCGGATCGAGCTTAATTTCGAGTTCCTTGACCGGCTGCGAGCCGGCGACGCTGGCGCTGCCCGCCGGGGCGGACGCCGAGGCAGCCGCCTGCGAGACGAGGCCCGCCGCCTGGCTGGCGAGCGTTTCAGCCAATCGGCCGAACGGGACAGGACCGAGGCTGATCGTCGTCGAGGCGGCGCCAACCATGGCGCCAGCAAGGACTGAAGCGGTCGGGTTCGCGGCTGCGGACCCGGCTGTCGCCTGGGGCGCGCCGGAAGCGGCGTTCCCACGACTGTCGCGCGCCGAACGCTTCTGCGATTCGGTCTCGTTCTGCGCGCTGGAAGAAGCAGCGACGCGAGAGGTGACGACGTCTGCGTGGCCAACGGACGCCGTCGCGTTCGTCTGAGCGGCCGAGCGGCTCGCACCCACGGGCGAATCGGGCGACGCCTTGGCCCGCGGCGAAGTCGCGCCGGTGGCGCCCGATCCGGCAGGCGCCACAACGGCCTGGGCGACCACGGCGCCCAGCGGAACCGTTGACGCCGCCGCGGACGGCGCAGTCGCGGACGGCGCAGTCGCGGGCTGCGGCGCGGCGCGGTCGAACTGCGTGCTCGCAGCCCCCGCTGTGCCCGCGGGGGTGAGGCTCGCGCTTGCCTGAGCGCGCAGAATTGGGTCCTTCGCCAGGGTCTGAGCGGCCCCGTCGACGCCGAGATGCGTGCGGCTTTGCTCGACGGTGAAGCTCACCGGCGTTGCAACCTCCTGCGGAGTTCTCGAGCGCGCCGGCATGGGCGAAAATCGGCGCGGCCGGCTTCGCCGCCGCCGAAGCGAGCGCGGCAAGGCTCGATGTGGCGCCAAGCCCGCTGGCGCTGGCGATCGAGGCGGAGGCCGACCGGGGCGCGGCGCTCGGGATCGCCGAACCTGCGAGGTCGGCCTGCGCGCGCCAGAGCGGGCTGCCCAGCGAAATTCCCGAGGCGAGAGCTGCACCCAGCGTCCCCTGGGCGGTTTCCGGGTCGTCAGACGCTCGCTTCTTCGAACCGGCGGAATGGGAGGCCGGCTGGCCGAATTCCCCTCCGGTCGGAAGTGCGCCCAGGACCAGCCCGGCCAAATCCGAATCGAGCGATTGGGAATTGGGCGACTTCGACGCCTCGTCTTGCGCCGACTGCTTGTTCGTTTCCTCCGGCGCGTTCTTGCTCGACGAACCCGGCGCGCTCGCTTGCGCCGGTTCGCCGGAGAAAGCGTTGACGATGGCGGAGAAGGCTTCGCCGCCGCTGGATTTGGCGGCGGCGTCCTGCGGCGGGTGACTTGCGGCTGGCGGAGGCGCGCCGGCCGACGAGTGAAGCGCTGGTAGACTCATGGCTTTCCCTTTCCGCCGGGGTCGCTCTCGGCGGCCGTGCGGTTCAATGCTTCTTCGGCGAGGGCGATAGCCGTCGCCGCCGGGTCCGCGCCCGGGTCCGATGCGGGAGGCGGACTTCCGTCGGGCGGCGGTTGGCGCAAATAGGACGCCACGCTGCGCACTGCGCCGAGCAGAGCCTGATCGCGCGTGTCGAGCTTCGCCTCCGCTACGCTCTGCAACTCCGCAAGGCCGCTGTCGTATTCCGGCGTCATGATCCGCGCGCTCGCTTCGTAGAGCCTGCCGCGCGCCTCCTCGACGCTGTCGCCCGGCGCCTCCTGCAAGGCCTCGCCCGACGCGACGCCGGCGACCGCGAATTGACCGTTGACCGTCTCCTCGCGCGCGACGGTCAGAAGAAAGCGTCCGCGCTCCTCGGGCGTGAGCCTGGAGACGAAGTTGTGGAACTTCTGAAAGCTCGGAAGATCTTTGATCAGATCGGCCCTGAGCGCGGCGTTCACGACCCCGCCGAGGAAGCGATCGGCGTAGACGGAATGTCCGAATCGGGTCGCATATTGCCGGCAAAGCATGACGAAGCGGTCGATGTCGCGCTCTTCGGCGAGGAACGCGATCTCGCGCCTGAGAGCAGCTTCTTCGACCAGCCCGCCGGGCGCCAGCAACCGAGCGAGGTCGAGCAGTTCGATCGCCTTTTGCGGATCCTGCGACGAGGCCAGGATGGACTTGGCGTAGGCGAACTGGCCGGCGAGCCGGAAATCGAGCGAACGCGGATCGATGCCGTCGAGCAGCGAGCGCGCCTGCCTTTCGTCGCCGACGATGTAAGCGAGCGCCCCGCGCATCAGCGGCGTCTCGCTCTGCGGCACCGCGCCGCTTTGCAACAACTGGATGATTTCGCGCGGGCGACCGCCGCTCAGGAGATAGATCACCGCAGCGTCGGTCTCGTTCTTGTCTTTCCAGGTCTCCGGCTTGGCAGCCTGGATCGCGGCCCCGATCGCTTTCAGGCGCTCGCGCTGGGCCTCGTAAGCGGCCTTATCCCCGGCTGCGACCTTCACTTGCAGCGCCTGCAAATCGTTGGTCATCGCTGCGATCGACTGCGCGCGCGCCGGATCCAGCGCGCACAGCCCGAGCGCCAGCACAAAGATTGCTCCGGCGAGTCGTCGCGCGATCATGGGGTCGGCGCCTTCAAGAGGATCTCGATGCGACGGTTCTCCGCCGCGAACGGATGCGCCGCGTCGCGAAGATGCCGATCGGCGTCGCCTTCGACGCGGTCGAACCGGGCCTCGGGGATTCCTGCGCGAGACAGCATGTAATAGGCCATCTGCGCGCGCGCCGAGGAGAGGCGCCAATTGTCGTAGGTCGCCGAACGGTAGGGATGGCCGTCGGTGTGGCCGCGCACGACGATCGCGCCAGGCTGGTTCTTCAGAATGCGGGCGACCGCGTCCATGGCCTGAATCACCTGGCGCTGCGGCTCCGCGGAGCCGAGCGGGAACATGCTGAACTTCAAATTGTCGGTCAGGCTGATGAGGAGGCCCTCGCTGGTCGCCTTGACGTCGATCGCCGGCCCCACATGCGGCGCGCCGGGCGGGGCGACCTGCAACTGCAGTTCCCTTTCGAGACGGGCCGCCGTCGTCGCCAGAGTTTTTTGCGCGTCGGCCTCCGCAGGCTTGGCCGCCGGCGGCGTCGCGGGCTTAGCCTCCATCGGCGGCGCCGCCGGCTTGGCCTCGACCGCGGGCGCCGCTGCGGTAGTGGGCGGCGCCGGCTTGGCGTCGCCTGGGGGCGGATTCACGGTCTTCGGATCGACCGGCGCCGAGGTCCCGGTTCTCGGCGGCGAGCCGGATGGCGTCGGCGGCGCGGTCGCAGCGGACCCCGGCCGCGGCGCGGGCTTTTCGGCCGCCGTCAGCGCATCGGACGGGACATCCCGGCCGATCGGCCGGAAGGGATCGCGGAACGCGTCCGGATCTGCGGCGTCGTTGGGCTCTTTCGGCTGGCCGACCTGCGCGACGACGTGCAGATCGGGCGAGGCAGGCCCGGCGATCGAATCGAGGCTGCGGTAGGGATCGCTGAAGAGAACCCCTTCGGTCATGGTCGACTTTGGGTTGGCCGGATCGGCCGACTGCGTCACGCCCGGGCCCTGCTCGGACTTGTCGCCCGTGTTGGCCGGCGGCGGATTGGCGGCGGCGGTTTGCGTGCTGTTGGGCTCAGGGGGCGAATCGCTCGGGCGTGTCTCCTTGGAGTCCGGGGCGTTGACCGACGGCGCGGGACCGTCGTTGCGGATATTCTTCGGCGTCTTGGAGGACTGCTCCAACTTCATCGGATTGAAGTACCGCGCGATCACCATCTTCGTGTTCTTGTCGGTCGCGTTGATGATCCACAGCACGAGGAAGAACGCCATCATCGCCGTCATGAAGTCGGCGAAGGCGATCTTCCAAGCGCCGCCGTGATGCTCCTCTTCGTGGGAGCTGCGACGTTTGATGATGATGATTTCCGGGGGATGGTCGGCCATCGCGGCGGCTCAGATGACGAAGGAGGAAATGAGATCCTCCCAAGGCCGCAATTGCGACCGGATCAGCGTGTGCTGCGCCTCGACGGTCACCTCGACCGCGTCCTCCTCGACGAACTCGACCTCGACCGGAAGCCCGGCGACGCGCTCGCGCAACACCTTGAGCAACCGCTCAGGCCCCCGAATCTTCACGATCTCCGGCGAGCCGGCCGAGGAGAGCCGGGCAATGTCGTCGCACAGGTCCTCGACGATGCGCTTCGTCATCTCTGCGCTCAGCAGGGGGGCGAGGATGCGGGTCACGCTCGCGGCGATCCGATCCTCCATCTCGGCGAGGCCGGTCGAGAGCGCCTCGGCGAGACGCGCATATTCATTGGCCTGGAAATCGACTTGGCTCTCGACCCCACGCTGCTGCATGGCGGCCTGCTCGCGCGCCAAAATCTCCGCGTCCTCGGCGCGCGCGGTCGCCGCGCCCTCGCGCAGGCCACGCTCGTAAGCCTCGGCCACGAGCTTCTCGACATCGACGGCGGGCGGCTCTGGCCGCGGCGGGACGACGCTCTCAGGCGGCGCCCATGCGTTTTCAAGATTGGGGCGCTCGCGGCGTTCCTCACGCGGCTGGGCCGCGCGTCCGCCGGTCGCCGCCTCGCGCACCACGCGCGCCATGGCCGGCGCGGGCCGCGGCGCATCCTGGACCGCGCGAATCACGCGCGGTTTGAAGACGGGAGCCTCGCGGCGCGGCTCGGGCGATTCGGAGCGGGCGGCTCGTCCGACGTGATCGAGATACTGGGAAATCGGCACCGGCTTCATGTGCTCGCTCCTTGACGGATCCATTGCTTGAGGATCGCGGCGGCGACGTCTTCGTCAAATTCGACGAGTTTCTGGAGGTGGCGCTGCGGACTCTTGTCCTTACGCGCCAACAAGGATTCGAGAAATTCGTCGCGTTCGTCCTTCGCCTCGATGAGGAAGTTGTGCTCGCCGCCCGGCGTGCCGTCGAGCGCCGGCAGGGCGGTCGCCATCTCGCCGAGCCCGGGGAGAGCCTCCAAGGCCTCCTGCGTCTGTTCGGAGGGGAGCGCGAGCAGCGCCTTCGTCGCCGGCCGCAGGCCGAACCAGATGAGCAGCACGGCGGCGAGCACCACGGCGCCGGCCGTGACGTAGGAGCCGGACTGACGCAACGCGAGCTCCATGAAGGACGGCGGCTCGACCGGGGCAAGATCGCGGTCCGCGTCGACGAAATCGACCACGGCGACCTTCACGGTGTCGCCCCGGTCCTTCTGCAAGCCGGCGGCGGTGAAGACGAGCCCCTCGATATCCTTGATCTGCTTGTCCATCGCGTCCGGCGTCGCCTTGTCGCCGAGGGCGCGCAGCAGCGCCGACCGGTTGACCAACACGGCGACCGACAATCCCTTGATCGTATAGCCGGCGCTCGTCGTCGTGACCTGCTTGGACGAAATCTCGTAATTGGTCAGCTCTTCGCGCTTGTCGGTCGAGTCGGTCGACTGCTTGGTCGCGGTCGGCTGGTTGTTCGTCTTGGGCAAGTTGGCGTTGACGCCGGTCGGCGGGGTGCCGTCCGCGTTCTGTGAGTTCTGGCGCTCCTTGGTGACCCGCACCGACCGCTCAACGCGCTGGTCGGGGTTGTAGATGGTCTCGTTGGTCTGCGTCTTGTCGGCGTTGAGGCGCGCCGCGACGCTGACCTGAAAATTCTGCAGGCTCAAGTAGGGCGCGAGCGTCGTGGTTATCTTTTGGCGAAGATCCTGCGTCACTTCCTTCTCGAGGCCGAGAAGGTTGTCGGGCGACTTCTCCATCGAATCGGAGCCGCTCGCCAGCAGGCGGCCGTCGACGTTGAGGACCGTCACTTCGTCCACTTTCATATCGGGAATCGCGGAGGCGACGAGATGGCGAATCGCCTCGCCGACCATACGGTCGTCGCCGCCGTCAGTGCGCACGATCACGGACGCGGAAGGCGGCTGACGCTCGCGGCGGAACGAGCCGGCGTCGGCCATCACGACATGGACGCGGGCGGCCTTGACCCCGTGCATCATCTGAATCGTACGGGCGAGCTCGCCCTCGAGCGCGCGCACCCGGGTAACCTCCTGCATGAAGGAGGTGAGGCCGAGCGAACCGAGCTTGTCGTAGAGTTCGTTACCGACGCTGCCGCTGTGCGGCAGGCCCTTTTCGGCAAGCGTCATGCGCGCGAGCGAAGCCTGTCCGACCGGCACCGTCACTGCAGCGCCGTCCGTCGTCACGTCGAACGCGATGCCGGCCTCCCGGAGCGTCGAGCCGATGCTGACGACGTCGTCGCGATCGAGGCCGGAATAAAGGATCTCCATCGTCGGGCGACTGAGGTAATAGCCCACCGCTCCCGTCGCCGCGAACACGATCAGACCGATCGCCGCAAGCGCCGCCAGGCGCCTTGGGCCCAAGGCCATCAGATTCGCCCACAGCCGCTCGACCTGCGCCAATGCGTTGTTCATGTCACTCGGGTCCGCGCTCCGCCACGTCAAGCCGAGTCGAAGTCCGCCGATTTGCGGGACTCCAGGCTCGTCGACGCCACTCTTGACGCCGGAGCTTGCGCGGACATTGCGTGGCGCTGCGGCGATGAAGCGAGATTGTGTGTCAATTCGAGTCGCGCGGCGCGCGTTCCCGGCGCGTAGGCTTTACGCATTTTTAATGACTATGCGGCAAGTTCGCCCCAACCAGGACGCCTTGCCGCAAGGCTCGGCTCTGGAATCACACGATGATTAGGCTCGGAGAACGGAGCCTAAAGGCATAAGGCCGCTTCGTCGTCTCGGTGCAAATCCGAAATGTCACAAATAATCTCGTGATTTCACGGACAGGAGCACCCTTATGAGCTACCTTCTCACTAATCCGTCGGCTCTCAGCGCGCTGCAGTCGCTGCAGCAGACGCAGACCAACCTCAACACTGTGCAGAACCAGGTTTCCACCGGCCTTGCCGTTCAGGACGCGTCGCAAAACGCTTCTTACTGGTCGATCGCCACGCAGCTCACCTCGGACAACGGCGTCGTTAACGCGGCGACTTCGGCGATGAGCCAGACGCAGTCGATTCTCTCCACCGCGACGAACGCGATCTCGTCGGTCATCAGCACGATCCAAGCAATCCAGGCTGCGGTGACCCAGGCGGAGAGCCCCACCGCCAACCTCACCAACATCAACACGTCGCTCGCCTCGCTCTCCAGCGAGCTCACCGACGCCGTCAACGGCGCCTCGTTCGACGGCGTCAACCTCCTCAATGGCTCGCAGGCTGCGGCGTTGAACTTCGTCTCCGGTTTCAATGCGACGTCGTCCGGCGGCACCCTCACCACGATCAGCTTCACCGCCCAGACGGTGACCACTGGCGCCAACTCCGCCAGCGGCTTCCTCGAAGCGACGGGAACCGTCACCAACGGAACGTATGACCTCACCGGTCTCGGCGCCGGCGGCAATGCGGTCACCACCGCCAACGCCCAAGACATGCTGAGCGCCACCATGGCGTCGCTCAACAGCATCCAGAACTACGCCGCGACGGTCGGCACCACGCTGGACCGCGTCAACAACGCGATCAACCTCAACAACCAGTTGTCGACCAACTACCAGACCGGCGTCGCCGGCCTCGTCGACGCGAACATGAACACGGCGTCCACGCAGCTGCAGGCTCTGCAGACGCAGGAGCAGCTCGGCATTCAGGCGCTCTCGATCGCCAACCAGAACTCGCAGCTCATCCTGAAGCTGTTCAACGGCTAAGGATAACGGAGCGCGCCCTCGGGCGCGCTCTCCATCCGTGGTGGAATGTCGAAAAAAACAAAAGAGCGCGCCCGAAAGGCGCGCTCTTTTCGCTTTGAAAGAGGCTGCTGTCGTCAGCGCTTCTCGATGCAATAGCCGAGATACCGCTTGGAATCGATCGGATCGTAGCCCAGCCGGTGCTTGAGCTTCTTGCGCAGCTTGCTGATGTGGCTCTCAACCACGTTCTCGTCGACGTTCTCGTCGAACAGCCCGTACACCGCGTTGAAGATCTGCGTCTTGGTGACGCGCCGGCCACGGTTGCGCACAAGGTACTCGAGAATGCGGCATTCACGGCGCGGCAGCGGCAGCGGCACGCCCTTCACCTCCGGCTCGCGGCCGTCGAGGTAGATGCGCAGGTCGCCGATCGTCACGTGACCCTTCTCGCCGAGCGAGCGCCGATGAATGGCGCCCACACGCGCGAGAATTTCGCGCACGTGAACCGGCTTGCGAACGACGTCGTCGACGCCGGCGGCGAAAAGCTCCAGCGTTTCATCGAGCGACTGGCGGTCGTTGAGGCAAAGGACCGGCGCGCTGGTCCTTTCGCGGATGAGGCGCGGAAAGACTTCCCGGTTGCTGCAATCGCCGATCAGGAAGGCTTCGACGGCTTTTACATCGACGTCGCTGACTTTCCCGATCCATTCCTTGAATTCTTTGGGGTCAATCCCGGCTGTTGTAACTCCCTCTCGATCGAAGCTGGACGCATATCCCCCCGCAACAATGTTGCGCTCGTCCACAATAATGTACATCTGCCTATGCCCCGTTCCATAAACGTTATGTACGCGATAAATCGATTACACGTGCAGCACTTGATGTTACGCAAGCACGTTACTCAGGGACAATTGCCGCCACTCAGACTGACAGAGAGACACGCCACGATCTTTGAAATTTAAATGTTTTATGTCTATTATGTTACGTAGCGTTGCTCTGCTCGTCGCCCCTCTCGTCCGCCCGCGATTCGCGTATCCTGGCGTCCGTTTCGTGTGTCAAAAAAGTACACAGGCGATGGTTAACAAGATGTTAATTTTCGTTGGAAAAAGTTAGCTTCTTATTAACCATATATTTTTTGGATATGCCCGAGAGACATCGCGGACGCCGTTACGTCAGACCGACCGCAACGATTTGGCAAGGCGCTGGCGTCTAGGCTGGCGGTGGGAGCTGCCTCTGAGGCAGTTCGATCCGCTTTGGACACTTTGCGCGGCGCTTCGGAAAATGACAGACACGTTCGAAGGCGTTCTCGGGCCGGGTCGGCGCGACGACCCCGACTATTTTCGCCGCCTCGCGCGCCGTGGCCAGGTCAGCTACTCGGTCGTCGAATCGGAGCCGCAGCCACAGCCGCCGATTAACGGGCGTGCGGACAATCGCGGCGCCGGGCGGCGCCGCACCCGGTTGCGTTCCGGCAAGATTCTCGATCAGGCGAACAAGTTTCTCTGCGACTGTCTGATTCACGACCGCTCGGCGACCGGCTTGCGGCTGGCCTTGCCGCGAGGCGCGGAGCTTCCGCCGCAATTCCACGTCCACGACGACGAAACGGGCGCGATCGACGTCGTCGCGACGGTGTGGCGCCGCGGCGCCACCGTCGGCGTGCGCTATACGCGCGCCTCCGATCCCGTTTCCGTCAAGCCCAGCGATCGCGCCGCTCTGCGCGGACGCTACTACGCCGTGCCGGATTAGGGCGGTTTTGCAATTTGGTTGACGCAGCGCAGCCGTTCACCGCCGCGAAGGCGAGGGTCCAGACAACCGCCGCAGGCTATCTCGTTTGACTCCTGGATGCCCGCTTTCGCGGGGCATGAGAGCCGCGCGTCGGCGATCAGGCGTAGGCTTTCTCTTCGACGATCGCCGAATTGAACATCCGATTGATCTCGCGCTTGATCGCGGCGCGCCGGTCGTTGGTCGTATAGACGGCCCGCGCAAGAGCGATGAACCCGTCGCCGAAGTCGCCGTTCTTTTCGCAGACGCGAATCTCGTCCTCGACGTCCCAAAGGCGCTCGTTGACGGCCGCAAGCTCGGCCTTCTTGGCTTCGAGCGTCGCTCCCTCCAAGCCCGCTTCGCGCAGGCTGTGCTGCAGCAGCGCAAGCTCGCGGCTCACGTTGCGCAACTTGTCGGCGTCGGCGATGCGGCGGGCCTTGATTTCCAGGATGGTGATCTTGTCCAGAAGTTCTCCCACTGCGCCGGGGATGGCGAACAACCGCCCCCCCTTGCCCGCGCGCGTCTCGGCGAGCGCTTCCGCCATCTGGGCGAACACGCCGCTCCAGTCGCCATGCGTTTTCTGGCGAAAGAGCCGCATCGTCGGATACCAGGGCGAGTCGCCGCGGTCGCGAAGCCAGCGCCACTCCGCGTTCTTCTTGAGCGCCACCCACACCGGGCGCCCGAGCGCGCCGGCGAGATGCGCGATCGAGGTGTCGCAGGTGACGATGAGATCGAGATGCGTCATCGCCGCCGCCGTGTCGACGAACGCGTCCGGACCGGCGTCGAAATCTTCGCCGAGCGTTTCGACCCGCATGCCGGGCGGCAAAGCGTCGAGCTGCTCGACCCCGAAGCCTTTCTGCAGCGCGATCAAGCGCACACCACCCGTCGCCGCGAGCGGGGCGAAAGCGGCAAGCGGCACGGAGCGCGCGACATCCGCCTCGGGGTCGGGATTGCCTTGCCAGACGACGCCGACCTTGAAGCCCGAATCGCCGATGCGCGCCGCCCATCTCTCCGCCCGCTTCGGCTCGGCGCCGAGATAGGGAGCGGACGCCGGCACGCTGTCGAGGCGCGTCTTGAACGCGCCGGGCAGACTGCTGATCGCAATCTGGGCGTCGAACGCCTCCGTTGGGTCGACGCTCTCGACAAGGCGGAGATCGCCCGGCAACGAGGAGAGGAGCCTCAGCATCTTGGCGGGGCACAGGAAGGTGGGCACGGCGCCGGCCGCGGCGATCATCGGGATGTAGCGAGCGAACTGAATCGTGTCGCCTAACCCGTGATCGTTCATCACCAGGACGCGCTCGCCCGCCTTTCCAGGCCCTCGCCAGGTCGGAAAGCGCACCCCGAGCGCTTCGGCGAGCGACTTGCCCGACATCCAGCGCGCCTCGTAGCCGATCCAGCCTCGCTCGAAATCGCCGAGCGAGAGGTCGAGACAGGCCCTGTTGCCGATCGCCTCACGATTGCCCAGACGCTCCGCCGCCTGGTACGCTTCGCGCGCTTCTCCGATCCGTCCAAGCGCCTCCAGCGTCAGTGCGACGCCGCACAGCGCGATGGCGAAATCGGGCTTGCAGGCGACCGCGAGGCGATAGGCTTCATGCGCCTCCTCGCAGCGGTCGAGCTTCATCAAAGCGTTGCCGAGATTGACGGCGGCTTCGGCGAAATCCGGCCGCAGGCGAAGAGCTTCGCGGGCCGATTCGGCCGATTCGGCCATGCGGCTGAGCTTGCGCAACGCGCCGGCGCGGCTGTTCCAGAGGTCGGCGTGATCGGGGGCCAGCGCGAGCGCGGCGTTGAAGGCGTCGAGCGCCTCCGCGTAGCGTTCGAGGTCGAAAAGGATTTTGCCCGCGTTCGACCAGGCGACCGGCATGTCGACCTTGAAGCCGATGGCGCGGCGATAGAATTGCAAGGCGGCGTCGACCTTGCCCAATTCGCCGAGCACGAAGGCGCTCATGCAGAGCGCCTCGGGAAATTCCGGATTGCGGCGCATCGCCTCGTCGAGCAGCGCGATCGCCTCTTGGCGCCGTCCCGCGTTCCACAACGCAACTCCGTGAATGTAGAGCGACTCGGGCGGGAGATCGGGCTGCGGCGCGGCGAGCCCCTGCGTGGAGGGATCGATCGGCGCCGGGCTGGAATGTTCCAAAACAATAAATCCGGATGCGGCGACCCGCCCGTCGGGGCCCTGTCGACAGAGAACCGCGCGACGCTTGCTCGAAACTTGTCGAAGGGACGGCCGCCTCAGCCGCCGAGCGTGAGGCTCTGCATGCTGGACAGCAGCACGTTGTTGAACAAAGACGCCGTCGACGACGAATAGGCGGTGCTGTTGCCGCTGATGACGCCGGAGAGGATCGTCGACGCCGCACCGCTTGCCGTCGATGTGCTACCGTCCGAATTGACGATGAGGGGGGAGCTTGCGTCGGCCCCGCCCGCTCCGTAGTCGAGATCGTACACCGCCGTGAACCGCTCGGCGAGCTGCGTCACCTCTTTGGGATTCTGCAATTCGGACATCGGCATGAGCCGATCGATTTCGGACGCCTCGGCATTGACGTTGGTCGCCCCGGTGTCGGGCGGCAGGTTGAAGATCGTCTGGACCACGTCCGTCAGATTGGTGTCGCCCATGACGCTCAAGCCGCTGGAGATCGTCGGCGCGACGCGCTGGAAATAGAGCGCGAGCTGAACGCCAGGATCTTGCTTGCCCTCCTGGGTCTCCAGTTGTTCCTCGACGTAGTCGTTCGTCGTGGTCTGGATGGCGCTTGGGGTGGAAACCGAGGAGGCGCCTTCAGCGGTGAAATTGAAAGCGGCGGCGAACTTGGCCCAGTTCGGATTGCTCAGCGTGTTGGCTAGGCTCTTGGAACTGCTGACGCCGCCTTCCAGCACCTGCTTGACCAGGGCCGTGTTGTTGACCTGATCACCGAGCCCATAAGCGTCCAGCGCGTAGGACAGCAGGCGGTAGTTGCTGACGAATTGGCTGACTGACGTGACGCTGCCGATATTGGCGGCGTAATATTCGCTCGCCGTCTTGACCGCCGGCTGCGCGGCGATCGACTGCTGGTAGCGGCTGAGATTCTGCGAGATCGAGAGAAAAGTGCCGGTTGTCGTGCTCAACGTTCGCTCTCGCAGCCGATGATTCGCGTCCGTCGCCGAGCGCCCGACGCTTGCTCAATCCTTGATTAGGTTTTTCCCGCCAATTGGTTACAGAAGTGTTAATTCACGGGCTGCGCGCTTCACATCGCCGCGAGCGCAGCCTTGAGAGTCTCCAGCACGGCGGCCGGCCGTTCGATCATCAACATGTGTCCGGCGCCGGGAATGACGTTCGTGCGAGCGTCTGGAATGAGTGCGGCAAGCGCCTTGCCGCCCTTCAACGGCGTCATGAGGTCGCGCTCGCCCAAGACCAGCGTCGTCGGGCAGGCGATCCTCGGCGCCGCCTCCGCCGCGCTCCGATAGGCGTCGCAGGCGGCGAGATCGGCGTGGAGCACGCCGGGCGGCGCATTCTCCAGTAAGCGCGCGGCGCCGCCGAGCATCCAGAGGCCGGGCGCCGGGCTGCCGCCTAGCGTGGCCGCCGCGCCGAGGCCCCACAGGCTCACCATGTCGACGGCGAGAGGCGAATTGGCCTTCGCCGCCGCGAGCAAGTCGGGGTGAACAGGCATTGTCGCCGAGATGCCGACCAAGGCGAGGCGCGCGACCACCCGCGGGTGGCGCGCCGCCGTCTCCAGCGCGACGAGAGCCCCCATGCTGTGGCCGACCAGCGCGGCGCTTTTCGCGCCCGCCGCCGCGATGACACGGGCGGTCCAGTCCGCGAGCGCGCCGATCTCCGTCAGCGGCGGCCCCTCCGAGCGGCCATGGCCGGGAAGGTCGACCGCAAGCGCGCGCCAGCCGTGATGGGCGAACCAACGGCTCTGCAGGGCCCAGACGCTGTGATCCATGCCGGCCCCGTGCAGGAACAGCACGAGGGGCAGACCCTGTTCGCCCTCGCCGCCGTCCGCGGCAAAGACCAAGCGTTTGTCAACGTCGAGGCGCATGGCGACTTCAAGCCTTCTGCGACGCCCGTAGCGCCTGTTCGAGATCGGCGACGATGTCCTCGACCCCCTCGAGGCCGACCGACAGACGCACCATGTCCTCGCCGACGCCGGCGGCCGCGAGCTGCTCGGCGGACATCTGCTGATGGGTCGTGCTCGCGGGGTGAATGACGAGCGTCTTCGCGTCGCCGACATTGGCGAGATGGCTCGCCAGTCGCAGCGCCTCGATGAACCTGCGGCCCGCGGCGCGCCCGCCTCTGACGCCGAAGCTGACGATCGAGCCGGCGCCGCGCGGCATGAGACGCGCCGCCAGCGCATGATCGGGATGGCTCGGCAGCGAGGGGTGCGCGATCCAAGTCACCGCCTCATTGCCGCCGAGCGCCTCGAGCACCGCGCGGGTGTTCTCCATATGCCGCTGCATGCGCAGAGACAGCGTCTCCACCCCGGTCAGGAGGCGCGCCGCATTGTGCGGCGAAAGGCACGCCCCGAAATCGCGTAAGCCCTCGGTGCGCGCCCGCATGACGAAGGCGGCAGGACCGAAGTGCTCGGCGAAGACGAGGCCGTGGTAGGCGGCGCAAGGCTCGATCATCGTCGCGTGGCGCCCAGCGGCGAACCAGTCGAACCGGCCCGCGTCGACGAGGGCGCCGCCGATCACGAGACCATGGCCGCCGATCCATTTCGTCAGCGAGTGCATGACGATGTCCGCGCCCTGCTCGATCGGCCGGCTGAGGTAGGGCGTGGCGAAGGTGTTGTCGATCAGGAGCGGCGCGCCCGCCGCATGCGCGATGCGCGCGACGGCGGGAATGTCGAGCACTTCGAGGCCCGGATTGCCAATCGTCTCGCCGATCACGAGGCGCGTTTCCGGGCGAATCGCGGCGGCGAAGCCCTCGAGGTCGCGCGGCTTGACGAGCGTCGTGCGAATGCCGAAGCGCGGCAGCGTCTGGGTCAAGAGATTGATCGTGCCGCCATAGAGCGAGGCCGAGGCGACGATGTGATCGCCAGCGCCAGCGAGCGTCGCCACCGCGAGATGCAGCGCCGCCATGCCGCTCGCGGTGGCGACCGTCCCTACCCCGCCCTCGAGCGCGGCGATACGTTCCTCGAGCACGGCGGTCGTCGGGTTCGAGATGCGAGAATAGAGGTGGCCGGCGGTTTCCAGATTGAACAGCGCGGCGGCCTGGTCAGCGTCGCGAAAGACGTAGGAGGTCGTCTCGTAGATCGGCGTCGCGCGGGCTCCCGTCGTCGGGTCGGGACGCTGCCCGGCATGCAGGCTCAGGGTGTCGAAGGCGGGCGGACGGGGCGCAGACATGGCGTTCTCGGCTTACTCCCGCCAAGATGATCATGATCCTCCTTGCGAGGTCAACGCCGCCTCCTCGGGATGCGCCAGCGCGTGGATGAAGGCGAGCTTGTCGATCACCGCCGCCGAAAGGACGAACGGATAGATGTCCGCTTGCCCGAGACTGCGGTTGAGGCTGTTGACCGCCACCGTGATGGCGACGAACGCGGGCACGATCTGATCGAACGCCACGCCCTGATAAGGGTCGAAATCAACCTGAGTCTGCAGCGCTTGGTTGCGAGGCGAGAGGCTGAGGCCGAACGACTGCGCAGTCTCCAGCGCGTCGACAATGTGGAGATAGTGCGCCCAAGTCTCGGCGAAGTCCTCCCAAGGGTGCGTCGAGGCGTAAGCGCTGATGTAGCGCGTCGCCCAGTCCGCCGGCGGACCGTATTGGTAATGCGCCTGAAGCGCCGCCCGGTAGTCCGCACGTTCGTCGCCGAACATTGCGCGAAACGCGTCGAGCTTGCCGCCGTCGCGCACCAGATGGTCCCAATAGAAATGACCGATCTCGTGCCGGAAGTGGCCGAGCAAAGTGCGGTAGGGCTCGCGCATCGCCGTACGCCGCGCTTCGCGCTGGGCGTCGTCCGCTTCCGCGATGTCGAGGGTGATCAGTCCGCCGTCGTGGCCGGTCGTCACAGCGCCGCCAGTCGCGGCGCCGGAAAGAAAATCGAAGGCGAGCCCGTCCGCCTCGCTGTCGCGCTTGAGCGGCAACGGGAGACGCAGCCGCGTGAGAGAATAGAAGAGATAGCGCTTGGCGAGCTCGATCTTACGCCACGCGACGACGTTCGCTTCGACGCTGAGATCGGGCAGAGTTCGATTGTGCCGGCACGCGCGGCAGAGACCCGTTTGATCGCTCGCCGGCCTCACCCAATTGCACGCCCCCGTCTCGGCGTTGGCGCAGAGGCGAAACGTTCGCGTCGGATCGGCGGCCGCCGTCCAGACGTCGCCGGCGCGCGTCAAAGTCGACATCGCGAAACGGTCGGGGACGTAGCCGAGCGTCGCCCCGCATCCGACGCACAGCGTGTTTTCGAAATGCACGACGTTGCCGCATGCCTGGCATTTGAAGAGCTTCATTGCGACCTCGCATTCGAGCACGGCGGAATAGGAGGCGTCGCTTATCGGCAAGACGATCGGCACGTTGGCGGCTCAGCGAATCGCACACCTCAACGTCGTCGCTTGATCGGAGTTCCTTCGCCGCGAAAGGCGACGTCGCGGGGTTCTCCGATCGCGGCTTGCGGGAGCGAACGAATGCCACGCATTCGCCTTGGGAAGGCGGCGCTGCGTATCGCCGTCTGCGCGCCGGTTCACGAAAAGAGTTCTGGTTTCAGATGGAGGCGAGCGTGGGTGCCGCAGCCGTCCGGCTCATAGACGAGGTCGCTGTCGAGCGTGCGCGCCATCGCGCTCACGATGCGGCCTCCGAGGCCCGCGCCCTTCGCGGCGCCGTCCTGGATGCCGACCCCGTCGTCGTCGACGCTGAGCGTCATGCCGCCCTGGGGATGCGGCGCGAGACTGGCCCGCACCTCGCCCACGCCGTCGGGATAAGCGTATTTGACGGCGTTGGTGATCAGTTCGGTCAAGATCATGCCGATCGAGATGGCCTTGTCGGTCTGGATGCGGGCGGGCGGCGCGGCGAAGGTCACGGAAACGTGCCGCGGCTCCGAGGCGATGGACTGGCGCAACTCGTCCACCAGAGATCCGAGGTAAGGTGAGAGGTTGACGTTGCGGACATCCTCGGAGGTGTAGAGCGAGCGATGCAGGCTGGCGATCGCCGTTATGCGCGCTTGCGTCTCCGCCAGCACCGTTTTGGCCGAAGGGTCCTGCACCGCCGAGGCCTGCATCCGCACGAGCGAGACGACCAGCGCGAGGCTGTTGGCGATGCGATGGTTCACCTCTTCCAGCAACGCGACCGCGCGATCCCTGGCTTCGCGCACTTCACGCTCGGCCCGCTCCTTCTCATGGGTAAAGCGCGCTTTGTGAATCGACTGATCGAGTGCGGCCAGCAGGAGATATTCGAAATCGGCGCCGACCGTCTTCTGAACGTAATCCGCCGCGCCAGCCTTCAGCGCCTCGACGGCGACTGAAAGCTCGGAGGAAGCGGTGACGTAGACCACCGGAGGCGCTTCGGATTTCTCCTTCAGCGCAGCCAGCAGCTCCATCCCCGAGGAGGTTCCGAGGTCGTGGTCGAGGATGATCGCTTCGACGCCGCCCTGCTCGACGCGAGCCAGACCCGCCTCGCGACCGGCTGCGTGCTCCACGCGGTAGCCGTGCCGGCCGAGAAGCCTTTCGGCCAATCGCGCTATGATCGGGTCGTCGTCGATATAGAGGACGACGTTCGCCGCGCCTGAGGGCGATGCGACGGTTTCGGAACTGACGTTCACGACGATTCCGGCACCTCCATGACCGCGAAAAACAAACCGAGCTGGCGGATCGCGTTGGCGAAGCTCTCGTATTCCACCGGCTTCGTAATGTACACATTCGCACCGATATCGTAGCAACGCCGTATCTCACTATCTTCGTCGGTCGTCGTCAAGACAACGACCGGCGAGCACCGCGTGCGCGCGTTCGTCTTGAGACGTTGAAGAATTGTCACGCCGCTCATGTCGGGCAGATTGAGATCGAGCAGAATCAACTGGCTGCGGCCGGAGTTGACCTGCCCGGAGCGGTCCTCGCCGAGGAGATAGTCGAGCGCGGCGCCGCCGGTCCGAAACTGCAGGACGGCGCTTCGAATGCCGGCGCGGCGGATGTTCCGTTCGATGAGGCGAGCGTGTCCTTCGTCGTCCTCGATCATGACGATCGAAACGGAATTTCCATCAGGCGTCATGCGTGGTTCCTCCGTCCGACCGAAGCTCGGGCGGCAGCGTCACGGTGAACGTGCTGCCGCCCCCCAACTGCGACTGCACCCCGATTTCGCCGCCCAGATTGCGCACCAAGGTTCGCACATGGGCAAGTCCGATTCCTTCGCCCGGCACGTTTTGCGGGCCGGAGCGGCGGAACAGGTCGAAGATGCGTTCGCAATCGTCCTCGGCGATGCCGCGGCCGTTGTCCTTGACGACGATTGCAACACTGCGCGAAGGCAATCGCCGCGCGCGAATTTCAAGCTGCAGCGGGCGTTCCGGGGCGCGATACTTGAGCGCGTTGTCGACGAGATTGGCGACGATCTGCTCGAGGGAAAGCCGGTCGGTGACGATCTGGCCGACGAGACAGGCGACATCGACGGTTCCCCCGTCAAGCGCAGCTTGGCGCCGCGCCGCGCCGGCGGCGCTGACCAGAATCGCTTCGAGATCGATCGTCTCCGGCCGCGGGGCGCGCGCCCCTTCGCGCGAGATTTTCAGAATCGCTTTGACCAATCGGTCCATTTTGTCCGTCGAAGAGCGGATGAAGCCGATCGCTTCTGGCGCGATGACCTGCAAGGCCTGCTCGCCCTCGGCGCGGACCGCCTCGTCCGGCGGTCGCTTCGCGCGAACCAGCGCTTCGATCGGCTTCAGGCTTTCTTCGAGCTCGCTCGTGAAGCCCATGATGTTGACCAGCGGCGAGCGCAGATCGTGCGTTACGACGTAGGCGAAGCGCTGGATCTCGGCGTTGGCCCTGGCGAGCGCGTCGGTGCGCAGACGCACGCGTTCTTCGAGCTCGCGATTGAGCGCCTCGAGTGCAGAGCGGGCGTCCATCAATTGGCCGGTGTGGCGCATGATGGTCACAACGGCGACGCCGGCCATTGCGAGAATGGCCGCCGCACTGAGGATTGTCACCCGGCTGAGCAGGCGAACGTTGGCCCTCTCCACGCCAAGGCTCGTCTGCAGATCGTCCTCCGAAAGCGAGACGATGCGGTCGAAATCAGCGCGCACGCGGTCCATCAACGCCTTGCCGCGGTCGCTGGCGAAGTTCGCCTCGGCGGCGTCATACTGGCCGCTTTGCATCAGATCGACCGTCGCTTTCGCGTCGGCCATCCTGGCCCGAAGCAGATCGGGGAAGCCGTCGATCGACCCGGTGAGTTCGGGCGCCTTGGCGACGGCGGCGACAAACGCCACGAGACGCTCCTGGAAGCGAGATTGAGCGTCCGTGTAAGGCGCCAAATAGGACTCGTCGCGGGAAAGCAAATAGCCGCGCTCGCCGATCTCCGCGTCCTGCATCAAAGACAGGAGATCGATGGCCGCCGTCCGGACCGCGCTGGCCTTCTGCGTTTCCTCGAAATTCGCCTCCGTCTTCAGCGATAGCCTGACCGAAACCGCGACGATCAGAACGAGCGCGGCGACTGCAGCCGTCAGAAGAAGCACCGTGCCCCTAAGGAAAGCGATGCGCGAGGCCGCCATCGTGATCTCCAGTGCACTTTTGCGAATACGCCTCGACTCCGGAATCCGACCAAGCCGACGCGCGCAGCGGATGCGCGACCGTGTCGCACCAATTGTGGGTACGGCTTTGTGGTGGGGGAACAAAGTTGTCGCTCGGAAGTTCGCCCGACGAGCAAGTTGTCGAAGGGTTTCGCGGCCCTCGGCGACCAGCGCCGGCGCTCCTGCGATGGACGAAGCCGCAGGCCAGGAACGGAGACCCGTTATGAGCGAAGCCTGGACGAGCATTCATTGGCGCGCACTCGCGGTCGGCGCGATGGCGGTCGGCTGCTTCGCGGCGATCGAGGCGGGCGGCCAGGGGCGCGGGTGCGCACAGCCTCTCGAGCGCGCGCAGGTCGCCTTGCGAGATTCGCCTTCGCCGATGGGCTTCCGCACGACCAACCCCGATTTTGCCTCCGACTTCGATCTTGCCGCCGCCGACGGACCCGCCGTCTGCCCGGTCCTGACGCGGAAAGCGGCCGGCCGAGAGGCGCGGCGAACGCTCGAGCGAACCGTTACGCCGACGAGGGCTGTTGTGTTCGACCGCAACGCGTCCCACGCCGTCGCCGTCGCCGAGGCGTCTTCCGGCCAGCCCTGAATTCACACGACGGAGCCCGCCCCTAATGGACGGTGCGCCGCCCGGCGCGGCGATCGAAAAATAGCGCTTGGCTGATCGTAGCCCGCACCGTGTCGGCTTGAAAGGGCTTGGTGATCAGGAACGCCGGTTCCGGCTTTTCCCCGGTGAGCAACCGCTCGGGATAGGCCGTGATGAAGATCACCGGCAGGTTGATGGAATTCAGGATCTCGTTCACGGCGTCGAGGCCGGAGCTCCCGTCGGCGAGATGGATGTCGGCGAGCACGAGGCCAGGTTGGCGCTGATTCACACTCTCGATCGCCTCCTTATGGGTCCGCGCCACGCCGGACACGGTGTGGCCGAGGTCCTGCACCATCGCCTCGATGTCGAGCGCGATGATCGGCTCGTCCTCAATGATGAGAACGTCGGTGGCGACTTGTTCGGCGATCTCGCGGCCAGCCTGGTCGAGCAGGGCGTCCAGCGTTTCGGCGGGCATATTCAGAATCCCCGCGACTTCGTCGAACGTGAAGCCTTCGACGGTCCGCAGCAGGAACGCTTGGCGCGCCAACGGCGTGATCGCGCTGAGGTTGCGCTCCGGGGCCGGCAGGGCGGGGCGCGCGACGCCCTTCGCGTCGGGGTCGGCGGAACTCCAGAGCTTGAGAAAGACCTGGTAGAGGGCCTGCCGGTGCGGCATGTCCTTCGGGAACGCGTCGGGATCGGCGATCAGCGCCTCGAGGGTCGCCGCGACGTGCGCGTCGCCGCTGGCCTGCGAGCCCGCGATCAGGCGCGCGAAGCGTCGAAGCGACGGCAATTGCGGCGTAATTTGTCGTGCAATCGACATCATGCGACTCCGTGCCAGAGCCCGTAAAGCAGCGGGCGACGTGGAATTTGGCAAGCAATTTATTTTTTGTTCTCAACGGAACCAATCGGCTCAAACGAACGTTATGGGCTTGATCCGAGCGCCGAAAAAAGCGCGACGTCCCGAGGGCTCTCCTTGATCCGTCGGAAAAGTTTAGTGGTGGAAGGCGACAGTCTTGAGGCGCAGATGAAATCAGCAGGTTCGGGCGAATCACCAGGGCGAAAGGCCGGCGCGGAGACGGACGACGGCGATTTCCCGGAAGTCCATCTCAGCGAAGCGGTGCAGGAGACAATCGGACGATCCCTGAAGGCCTATTACGACGACATCGCCAAGGAACCGATCCCCGACCGATTTCTGGTCCTGCTTGCACAATTGGAAGCGCAGGAACTGAAAGGCGGTGGGCGTGACAACTGACAACTCTTCCCGGCCTGCGGAACCGCCGGCGACTTTCCGTGATCAATTGATCCGGGAAATTCCAGGGCTGCGGGCCTTCGCCGCCTCCCTATGCGGCTCCATGCAGCCGGTCGACGATCTCGTCCAGGACACATTGCTCAAAGCGTGGAGCCACTCCTCCAGTTTCGAGCTTGGCAGCAATCTCAGAGCGTGGCTGTTCACCATCCTTCGCAACACCTACTTCTCCAGCTACCGCCGGCAGGGGCGAGAGCTCCAGGATATCGACGGCCTGATCGAGGAACGGCTGTCCGTCCCCGGCTCGCAGGAGGCCGCGATCGATCTCGCCGACTTCCGCAACGCCCTCGCGAAGCTCCCCGAGGAGCAGCGCGAAGTTCTCATTATGGTGGGGGCTTCGGGACTCTCCTACGAGGAGACAGCGGCGATCTGCGGCGTGGCGGTGGGAACGATCAAGAGCCGGGTCAACCGCGCTCGCGCGAAGCTTGCGGATTTGCTGGGCATTAGTGGGCCGCAGGACTACGCGGCGGACCGGAACGTCGAGGCGGTGGTGAAACGCGGAGGCAATTCGGTATCGCCCGTATGAGACTATTGGCTCCCTTCGGCAGCGTGAAGACGCGACTTCTCGCGCTCATGGCGGTCGTCATCGTTCCGGTCGCGGTGCTCACGGTTGCGCTGGGAGCGGCTACGGACGAGTCGTTCTCAAACGACATCGAGCGCGCCTGGCGGCAATCGACCGATGACTATGTGGTCCGCACTCAGGTCTGGCTGAGGGGGGCGACGCGAACCCTCGACGCCGCCGCGACCGCCGCCAGCGTGCACGGGGGCGACTGCTCCCGAATGCTGAGCGACATGGCCGGTGTGATCGAAGGCTACGAGGCCATCGGCGTGCGTTTCGACAACGGGCGGGCTTGCGCCGGAGGGCGCAGCCCCGATCTGGCGAACGCCGCCGGCAAGGCGCTCGCCGAGCTCAGCGACAAGCCACGAGTTGTCTTTTCCCAGGGTCAACGGATCGCGCTGGGCGTGTTCGTCGCTGGCGAGCGCTTCCTCGCCCTCCAGGTCGAGTCGGCGCCGTCTTCGGAGCAAAAGTGGACAGCCGTCGCCCTGCTTGACGGGAAGCTGCTCGACCAATTGTTCGAGCCCAAGCCCGGCCCGAACGACGCCGTCGCGCTAATGGAGCGGGGCGGAAAGGTGATCGTCGCGGACGGGCTCGACCCAGCCGACGAGGGCTGGTTGCCTCGAACGGAAACGATCAGTGAAGCCTATGCGGCCACGCAAGCGCCGTCGCGGTCCGGATCGACGCAGAGCTATGCGACCCAATCCGTGCTCGGCTCCCAATATTACATCCTGCGGCGCTTCGACACTTCGGCCCGCAGCGCCGCCTGGTTCCGCTTCCTCATTCTGTCGGTGGCGCCGCTCGCGACCTTGGCGGCTCTCTATGTCGTCTATTCCTGGGCGATCCAGTCGGAAGTGCTGCGCTGGATCGAAGGCATCAAGTTGGCGATCCTGGCCCGTCGGCGCGGCCAGAGCGCCAAGGCCTTCGCGCCGATGGACGTCGGGATGCCGGCTGAATTGCGCGACTTCGCCGCGACCTTCAACGAGATGGCGCGCGAATCGGCGATCCGCGAGGATTCGTTGAAGCGCTCGGCGGCCGAAAACGAGTTCCTGCTTCGCGAATTGCACCATCGGGTCAAGAACAGTCTCCAGATCATCCAGAGCTATCTCTCGCTGTCGCGCCGGCTCGACGGCGCCTCGAACGATTCCGAAGCGATCTCGGCGATGGAGGCGCGCGTCCAGGTCCTGGCGGTTGCCTACCGCAAGGCGTTCTCGCAAGGCCGCATGCGCGACTTGCGCGTCCGTCTCTTCGCCGAGGAGCTGACGCGCCATCTCTCGCAATCCTTTCGCCGCGCGGGGCTGACGCTCGAACTCGAGGCCGAGATTACGACCGCGCTGATGATCGACCGCGCCATTCCGATGGGTCTGGCGCTGGTCGAGGCGGTCATGGCGGGATTGAGGGCCGAAGGCGCGCGCCGCGTGCTGATCCTGATCGTCGAGCGCGAGCGCCGGCAACTCGAATTGTGCGTGTCGACCGACGGGACGCTCGCCGAAAACAAACCGGACGACCGGCTGATGATGGGTCTCGCGGTCCAGCTGGGCGCGACGATCGAGCCGCGCGAGCCGGGCGTCATCATCCACTGGCGCTTCCAAGGCGGCCCGCCCCCCGTTCTGCCGGCGCTTGAGAAGACGAGTTCGCGCGACGACGGAGTGATCGAGGCGACCCGAGCGCCGGGCGCCGGCTGACGAGGATCACGTCGCTTCGTCCTCGCCGGGATAGACGCCGTATAGCACTTCCTCGAAATGCGCCTGTACGGAATCGTTGCATTCGCAGGCGCGCGCTTGGAGCTCTTGGCGCCGCGCGACCAGGATGCGGCCGCGGCGCGACGCCAACACCCCCTCGTCGCGCAAACCAAGCAGGACGCGGCTGACATAGCTGCGCCCGACGCCCAAAAGGCCGCCGAGTTGCTCTTGCGTCAGAGGCACCTCGTCGGAGCCGATCCTGTCTAGGGTCGCCAGCATCCATTTCGCCGCACGCTGCTCGACCGTATGCGTGGCGTTGCAAGCCGTGGATTGGAATATCTGCGCCAGCAGGCAATCGGCGTAACGGGCGAAGAGATGGTTGAGGCTCGGCGATTGCTTCTTCAGGCTCTCGAGCTGGGGCGAGGGGATCTTCAGGAATTGGCCCTCGTGCTGAATGAGGGCGCGGGCATAGGCAGGCAGCTTGCCCTGGCTGACGATACCGCCGACCGCCCCCTCCCGGCCGATCAACGCGGTCTCGACCCCACGCCCGTCCGGCAAAACGACCCGATAGGACACCATGGCCCGTCCGCACGGAAAATAGGCGTAGTTCACGACATCGCCCGGTTCATAAAGCGTGTCGCCCGCGCGGTGCTCGCTGATGGTCAGACGGGGCCGCAGCAATTCGTAGTCGTCCCGCCGCAGCGCTCGTAACAGATTGTTTTCCGGGAGGCTCGCCTTGTGGTCCGATTGAACGGCTTCGTCGAATCCCATGTCGGGTCCTCTGCTGCGGGGATTCAACGTCGAGTGATCCGTTATGTTCACTACGGAGCAGACGTTTGGCGGCAAGCGACTACGAATGAGAATTCGCCGGCGCGGGTTCCGGCGGGGCCTCTGAGAGGGATGCTTGAAGGGAATTCGTGGCATGAAGCCCGAAGAGGGGTGGTTCGACAGGCTGACGACGCACGGAAGGCCTTGGTCCGCGAGGCCGCTGGCCGCGTCCTCTGTCGGCTTCGCGCTGTTTCTTCTTGGCTGCGGCGGCCTATGGGCCTTTCCGACCGGAGCGGCCGTCGGCCTGCTCGCTCCCGCAGTCGCCTGGGAGGCCGTAGCGTTCGGGCCCGCAGCGGCCTTTGCGGCCGCGGCGATGGCGACGGTGGCGGCCGTCGGCATTCTGGGCCCGGGCGGCTATTGGACCGCGTCGATTTGCGCGTTGGCGGCGGTGCAGATCGGCCTCGTCAACGTGCTCATCTGGGCGCTTTCGCGCAAGGCCGATGTTCTGCGCCAGGCGCGCCGCGGCGAAGCCATGCAAGCGGTCATCTTCGCCGAAGCCCAGCACCGGGTCGGCAACAGCCTCTCCGTCATCTGTTCGGCGCTCGACCTTCAAGCCAGGAGATCGTCCGACCCGGCGACGCGGCGGGCGCTGCGCGACGCGAGTCGGCGCGTCCTGCTGATCGCGGAAGTCAACCAGATGCTGAACGACTCGCAAAGGCAAGGATTCGCCTTCGACACGGCCTTCGCCGAGCGCCTCGTCGGCAAATCCATTGCGGCTCATGGCGCCGAGGGGCGAGTGCGCTCTTCCGTCTATCTCGAGTTGACCGACATGCGCTCGGACTTCATCCTGCCGGTGGCGCTGGCGCTCGGCGAATGCTTGAGCAACGCCTTGGAGCACGGCTTTCCCGGCGAGGCGGCCGGCTGGATCAAGGTCCGGCTGGAGGCCGACGACGCCGGCCGCGCGCGTCTGACGGTCTGGGACGATGGAGCCGGCTTGGCCGCTGGCTTCGATGCGCAAAGCGCCAGGAGCACCGGCCTTACGCTGATCCACGCCTTCGCGCGGCAGGTGGACGGCGACTTCCAGTTGGAGAGCGACGGCGCCGGCGCGCGGTCGATTTTGACGTTTCAGCCGGGCAAGAAAAACCCCGACGCTTCATAGGCGCCGGGGTAGTCAACGGGGGGTCAAACACGCGCCAAAGACGCTTCAAACTCGCCGGACCACTCCAGCGATTGCGGAGACGATGAACAACACGATCGCCACCCAGAACAGGATCTGCGCGCCGCTCATAGCCGTTCCCGCCACGCCACCGAAGCCGAAGAACGCGGCGACGATGGCGATAATCAGAAACACGATCGCGTAATAGAGAAGGTTGCCCATCTTGCGACCTCCGGAGCGGCGCGATCTCCGACACACGTCCATGATCACGACATCTAGAGAACGCACGGACGCGGATTTGGTTTCCGGCGCCGAGAAAAATATTCCGATCAAAATAAGCGGCGCTCAACGGCGCCCCGCTTGGCGGCCGAGGTAGGCGCCAGCGACCACGGCCGCGACGGCGATGACGGTCCGGAAGCTGAACCGCCTGCCGAGCGCCCCGGCCGCCACTGGAGCGGCCAGAATTGCGCTGGCGGCGAGCGGCGTTCGCTCGATGCGGCGCTGGCGCTCATAAACGCCTATGCCCACGAGGATCGCCGCGATGACGATGAGAGCGAACGCCACCGCCAGATCCGCTTGCGTCAGCGTCAAGGCGGCATAAATCGCCAGCCAGTCCCGCGCTCCCAAAGCAGCGAAGCCGATTGCGATGATGACCACAATCGCGCCGACTGCGAAGAACGCGACCGCGATCGCCTGACGACGGATGGCCGCGCGCGCCTCGCCGGCGGCGGCCAAGGCCAGATACCGCAGCATCGTCAGCGCGCGGTCAGAAAGCCGACGATCGCGCCGAGCGCGAGCGCGACGCCGACGGCGCGCAGCGGCCGGTGGCGGATTTCGCCCTCGACGTAGCGCTGGAGTTCACCGGCCTGGTCACGCGCGACATTGCCCAGCGTGTCCGGGTCGACGCCAACCGACCGCAGACGGGCGCTCACGCTGTCCATCAAATCCGACGCGCTTCGCGTCACGGAGTTCCGAAACGCCTCTGCGTCCCGTCCCACGGCGACGCCAATCTCATTGGCACGGTCCGCCGCTTGCTTCGTGACGCCCATGTCACTCTTCTGTTCATTCATGGAATCCTCCTCCCCAGGCCCGCCCGCGCGCCGATGCGCACATTCGGAAACGCGCAAACGCCAAGAGAGTTCCCCCGAGGGACGCCCGCGTCGGGCGCACGCACGAGCGCCCCTTTCCCCGCCGTCCGGCCCGTGCGAACTTCGCCGCGCCCCCAAATCCACAGGGAACCTCGCGCGGCGGCGCTTGTTGATTTCCTCCGAACGGCTCAGGACAATCGCCTTATGTTTCGCCGACTGCTCGCGCTCGCCGCGACAAGCGCATTCGCCGGATTTATCGCCGAACGCGCCCGCCACGGGGGCGTAAGGGGGGATGGATCGGAGCCTGCGCCGTCTGTAACGCGAATCAGCCTGTCGGGATGGCGGCGAATTGTCTCTCGCTCGATCTCCACCGCCAACAATGCTCGGCTGTTTTCGCTCGCAGCCGCCGTGGCGTTCTACGGGATTCTGGCGCTCGCTCCGGCGGTGACGGTGTTCATATCAATCTACGGGATGCTCGCCGACCCGCGCGCCGTCGTTTCGCAATTGGCGCCTTTCACGACGTTCTTTCCAGACGCCGCGCGCGACCTCGTCGTCGATCAGGCGGAGCGCATCGCTTCTTCCTCCGGCCGCTCGCTCTCGTTCGGCCTGATCACGGGGCTCGCCGTCGCGGCGTGGAGCGCCACCGCCGCAGCGAAAGCCCTTTTCGACAGCCTCAACGCCATTTACGGCGAGAGCGAGAAGCGATCGTTCATCCGCCTCAACGCGATCGCCTTCTCGGTGACGATCGGGGCGGTCGTCTGGATGGTGATCGCCATCCTTTTCGTCGCCGCCGAACCCGCCTTCGTCACCGGGCTCGCGCCTCAGTTGGGCGGGGTGATCGCGTTCGCGGTGGCGTGGCTGCGCTGGCCGATTTTCCTTATTCTCGCCGCGACGTCCATCGCCGTTCTCTACCGCGTCGGGCCGAGCCGCAGCCGCCCGCCTCACGCGCCGCTCTGGCCCGGCGCCCTGATCGCCGCGGCGCTGTGGGGCGCGTCTTCGGAAGCATTTGCATGGTACGTGTCGCGCCTCGGCAATTACCAGGCCGTCTATGGATCGCTCGCGACGGTCGCCATCTTCCTCACCTGGATCTGGCTCTCCGCCAGCGCCGTGCTGATCGGCGCCATTCTCGACGCACAAATCGAGCGCGAGACGTCGCAGGACGTCCCGCGCACGTGAGGGGCCCAGCGCGCCGCGATGGTGGCGCCAAGCGGCGTCAGTCGCCGTCCACTGCTTTCTTCACCGCATCCTTTGCCCTGCCGACCGCGTGCTGGGCTTCCCCTTTGGCGTGTTGCACTTTGCCTTCGGCCTGCATCTCGCGGTCGTCCAGCACCTTCCCGGCCGCTTCTTTGGCCTTGCCAAGCGCTTCATTTGTCACGCCTTTGACCTTGTCTGTCGTGCTGCCCATGATGCCTCTCCTCGAAGCCGGCGCCGTCGCCGGATTTCGTCTCCGGGAACGCGCCGCGGCAGTCAAAGTTCCGGAGCGCACAATTTTGCCCCCGGCGCCACGCCATTGCCGCGAACGCTCCCTAGGGAACAATTGCGCCCCCTCGCGAGTTCGTCTGGTTGAGGGGTACGGCGCTTCGTTGGCGGGGGCTCAGCCTCGCGGCGGACGCGGAGAAGTCGTCTATGAATGTTGAAGACGACGGCCAACCCGGCGACTCGCGGAGAGTCCCGGGGGCTGCACACGGGAAAAGGGGCGCTCGCACGGCCGACCCGGCCCTCACGACCGATGCGGCTCTTTTTCTCGATGTCGATGGAACGCTGCTCGATATCGCCGAGCGGCCCGGCGCTGTTTTGATTCCCCCACCCCTAGTGAGCGCACTGGCGCGCGCGGAAGAAAGACTTTGCGGCGCGGTCGCTCTGATCAGCGGCCGCACAATCGATGAGATCGATCGCCTCTTTTCACCCTTGCGCTTGCGGGCGAGCGGCGTGCACGGCGCAGAGATGCGGTTCGATCCCGAGGAGGAGCCGCGCGTATTGCCGACGGCCCACGCGGTGCCGGAGTCGTTGACCGATCTGGTGGCGGAATCGCTGCGAGCATTCCCAGGACTTCTCATCGAGCAGAAAACCTACAGCCTCGCCGTCCACTACCGCGCCGCGCCCGAGACCGGGCCGCAGGTCCGCGCAATTTTGCAGCGCGTAATCGATAACGAGGCCGACGGCGCAATCGGGATTTTCGATGCGCATTGCGCGTTCGAATTGAGGCTGCCCGGCTTCGACAAAGGCGGCGCGATCACGACTTTTTTGGAGAGCGAGCCATTTGTTGGCCGCATTCCCATATTTGTAGGCGACGACACGACGGACGAAACGGGCTTCGCCGTCGTCGCTGCGCGCGGCGGCTGCGCTTACGCGGTCGGCCGTTGGCGACCCGGCGCGAATGGCCTCTTTGAAAGCCCGACGGCGGTGCGCGCCTGGCTCATGGCGTTTGCAAACGAAAGGAGGCCGGATTGAGGTCGACCCGACAGACGCGCGAACAAAGTCTGGACCTGGCGCTGATCGGCAATTGCCGCGTCGCGGCGCTTGTCGACAGCCGCGCCCGCATCGTGTGGTGGTGTTTTCCGCGCTTCGATTCGGATCCCGTGTTTTCGCGCCTGCTCGCCGGCGACGAGGAGAAAGGATTTTGCGACGTCGTGCTGGCGGAATTTGCGAGCAGCACGTCGCGCTACGTGCGCAACACGGCGATCGTCGAAACGGTGCTCACCGACACTCGCGGCGGCTCGGTGCGGATCACCGATTTCGCGCCGCGCTTCGACCGCTATGAGCGCACCTTCCGCCCGCCGCAGATCATCCGCCGCATCGAACCCGTCGCAGGATTGCCGCGCGTCGCCATCCGCGTGCGGCCGACGCACAACTATGGGCGGCCAATCAAGGAATTCGTCGTCGGCTCCAACCATATCCGCTATATCGGCGGCGACGAGGTGATGCGCCTCACGAGCGACGGCCCGCTGTCCTACATCTGCGAGGAGGTGACGTTCGCGCTCACGCAGCCGATCACTCTGATTTTCGGCCAGGACGATCCCTTCCGCAGCGGGATCGACGCGACCGGCAAGGAGTTTCTCGAACGCACGCGCGATCACTGGCTCGGCTTCGTGCGCCACCTCGCAGTGCCTTTCGAGTGGCAGTCCGCCGTCGTGCGCGCCGCGATCACCTTGAAACTCTGCAGCTTCGAAGAGACGGGCGCGATCGTAGCCGCGCACACGACGTCAATTCCCGAAGCGCCCTCCTCGACCCGCAACTGGGACTATCGCTTCTGCTGGATGCGCGACGCCTATTTCGTCGTCGACGCGCTCAATCGCCTCGGCGCGACGCAGACGATGGAAGCCTACATCAACTATATCACGACCATCGCCACCGACGCCGCGCATATCCAGCCGGTGCACGGCATCATACCGTTTTCCTCGCTCGAAGAGCGGACCGCGCCCGACCTGCAGGGCTTTCTCGGCCAAGGGCCGGTTCGCGTCGGCAATCAGGCGTCGGTCCAGGTGCAGAACGACGTCTATGGCAGCGTAGTGCTCGCCGCGACGCAGATGTTCGTCGACGAGCGCTTGCCGAAAATGGGCGACGAGGCGCTGTTCCGCCTGCTCGAACCGCTCGGCGAACATGCCCGCCTGCGCGCGTTCGATCCCGACGCCGGACTTTGGGAGTTCCGCGGCCGTGCTCACGCGCACACCTATTCGGCGACGATGTGCTGGGTGGCCTGCGACCGCCTCGGCCAGATCGCACGACGCCTCGGCCTCTCCGACCGTGTGCGCTACTGGGAGGAGCACGCGCACGCGATCCGCACGCGCATCCTCGCCGAGGCCTGGAACGAAAAGCGCAGCTCCTTTACGGGCGCGCTCGGCCACCCCGACTTCGACGCCAGCGTACTGTTGATCTCGGAGCTCGGCCTGCTGCCGCCGACCGATCCGCGATTCGTCAAGAGCTGCGACGCGATCGGACGGGATCTCATCCGCAACGGCCGCGTGATGCGATACGTCGCGGCCGACGATTTCGGAATGCCGGAGACCGCGTTCCTCGCCTGCAGCTTTTGGTACCTCGACGCGCTATGCCAGATCGGTCGCAAGACCGAGGCGCGCGAGGTGTTCGAGGCAATCCTCGCTGGCCGCAACGCCTACGGACTTCTCTCGGAAGACATCCACCCCGACACCGGCGAACTCTGGGGCAATCTGCCTCAGACCTATTCGATGGCGGGCATAATCAATACGGCGACGAGACTGTCGTCGAGTTGGGAGGACGCATGGGCTCGCGCATCGTCATAGTTTCCAACCGCGTGGCGGTGCCGGATTCCTCGCGGACTCCGATGGCCGGCGGATTGGCGGTTGCGGTCAAAGCGTCACTGAAGAATCGGAACGGTCTTTGGTTCGGCTGGAGCGGCCGCATCGAGGAGAAGCCGGCCGAGGAGCCGCGCACGATCGCGATCAACAAGGTCACCTACGCGCTGATCGACCTGTCCGAGAACGATTTCCAGGAATATTACAACGGCCTCGCCAATCGCGTGTTGTGGCCGATCCTGCATTATCGCGTCGACCTGCAGGAATATTCCCGCTCCGACGCGACCGGCTATCTGCGCGTCAATCGCATCTTCGCCGACAACCTGACCCATATGATCCGCGAGGACGACATCCTCTGGGTCCACGACTACCATCTGATGCCGTTGGGGCGGGAGCTGCGCGCGCGCGGCCACAAGAATCCGATCGGATTCTTCCTGCACATTCCCTGCGCGCCGCCCGATATTCTCCAGACGCTGCCGGCGCATAAGGAGATTCTCGGCAGTCTCTCCCACTACGATCTCGTCGGCTTCCAGACCGAAAACGATCGCGACAATTATGCGCAATACCTCCTCGCGCAAGGCGCGCGGGAGGGCCGCAACGACACCTACGAGGTCGATGGGCGGCAGGTCCGGCTCGGCGTCTTCGCCGTGGGCATCGAAACGGCCGTCTATCATCGCCTCGCCCGCAACGCGGTGCGCTCGCCGCTCGTCGCGCGGGTAAAGGAGAGCCTCAACGGGCACCGTCTGGTGCTCGGCGTCGACCGCCTCGACTATTCCAAAGGCATCCCGCAGCGCATTCGCGCGTTCGAGAGCTTCCTCGAGCACAATCCGGAATGGCGCGGGCGTTTGACCTTGCTGCAGATCACCCCCAAGAGCCGCGGCGACATCAAGGAGTACGGCGAGATCGAAGCCGAGGTGACGAGCCTGATCGGCCGCATCAACGGGCGCTTCGGCGACGCGGCGTGGACTCCGATCCGCTACATCAACAAATCCTATTCGCGCACCGCCCTCGCTGGCATCTACCGGGCGGCGGACGTCGCGATGGCGACGCCGCTGCGCGACGGCATGAACCTCGTCGCCAAGGAATTCCTCGCGGCGCAGGATCCGGACGATCCCGGCGTTCTCATTCTCTCCGAATTCGCCGGCGCCGCCGCCAAGCTCAATCAGTCGCTGATCGTCAATCCGCACGAAATCGAGGGCGTCGCGGCGGCGCTGAAGCGCGCCCTCGAAATGCCACGCGAGGAGCGCCGCACGCGCCATGCGCCGATGCTCGAATATCTCCTCGAGCACGACATCAAGCGCTGGGCCGACGATTACCTGACGACGCTCGGCGAAGTCCGCCAGCGCGGCGGTCTTTTGGATAGTCTGCGGGCGCTGTTCGGCGCCGCGCCCGAGCCACGGGTCGACGTGCGTCGATAAGGGAGGCGCGCATGGCCGAGGCGCCCGAAGCGACGGCGCCGCCGCTCAGGGGACTGCTCGAGACATCGCTCTACGCGCGCGATCTCGAACGGACGGCCGGCTTCTATCGCGATCTGCTCGGCGCGAAGACGCTGGTCGACAGCCCTCGCCTCGTCGCGTTCGACATCGCCGGCCAGAGCGTGCTGCTGGTCTTCCAGGCCGGCGCGACGGAGGACGACACTGTCGATCAGCGCGGCCGGATTCCCGGCCACGGCGGCAGCGGGCGGCTGCATCTCGCACTGTCGATCGCAGCGAGCGACCTTGATGTTTGGCGCGCGCGGCTCGCCGAGCGCAGCATCGAAATCACGGGCGAGTACCATTGGCCGCGGGGCGGCGTCAGCCTCTATTTCCAAGATCCTGACGGCGCCTTGGTGGAGTTCGCCACACCCGGCCTGTGGTGGAAGCCGCCGGCGGGATGAAGCGGAAGCGCGGAGCGAACCGTCCTCGCCCGAACGAAGCGACGAAACAATCGATCGCTCCGCTTGGCGCTACTGGGTCGCTTCGCGCTCGCAGCGACGGAGATGGCGCCGCGCAAAACAACGCGCCTTAATTCACCGCCTGCTTGACCGGTTCGCCGGCCGGCCGCGCAGGGTAGGTTCCCTCCCAACCGCCGCCCAGCGCCTTATAAAGCTGCACGAGATCGACGGAGACATTGGCCGTGCTCTGAACGTATTGCTGCTGGGCCTCTAGAACGGTGCGCGCAGTGTCCAGGACGGTGGTGAAGTCGGCGACGCCGTCGTTGTAGCGCGCGCGGGCGAGCGTCAGCGCCTCCTGAGAATGTGCGATCTGCCCGGCGAGATGAGTGCGCCTCTGCTGCTCGGCGCGGTAGGCGACCATCGCGTTGACGACGTCGTGCCAGGCCTGCAGCACGGTCTTGCGATAGGCGATCGCGGCCTCTTGCTGCTGGGCCTTGGCGAGCTCGAGCATGGACTTCAGTCTGCCGCCCTCGAAGATCGGCAGAGTCAAGCTCGGACCGACCATGTATTGTATCGAGCTTCCTCTCCAAAGCTTGTCGAGCGTGAGCGAATCGAGCTCCAGCGTCCCGTTCAACTGGACGGTTGGATAGAAGGCGGCGACGGCGACGCCCGTGTCGGCGGTCTGCGCGTGCAGTTCGGCTTCCGCGCGGCGGATGTCGGGGCGCCGGCGCGCCAGCTCGGCGGGAACGCTGATCGGCACGCGAGCCGGCGTCGGCGGCGTCGCCTTGACCCGCGAGAGCTCGGCCCTGAGGGCGTTGGGCGGCAGATCGAGCAGGAAGCTCAGCGCGTTGATCTGCGCGGATTCCTGCTGTTCGAAGCCCGGAATCATCGCCCGCACGGCCTCGACCTGCGCCGCGGCGTTTTCGACGTCGAGGCCGGTGGTGAGGCCTTTCTCCTGACGGGTGCGTGTCAGGTCGAGGAGGTCCTGTTCGACCTTCAAATTCTCGTTGGCGTTGTTGATCAGCGCCTGCGCGCCGCGCAACTGGACATAGTCGCGCGCCACCTCGGCGAGGAGGGAGACGAGCGTGTCGCGCCGCTGGTCTTCGGCCGCTTCGACCTGCGCGTCGGCGGCCTCGACCTGTCGGCGGACGCGGCCCCAGAGATCGAGCTCCCAAGAGGCGTCGAAGCCGGGCGTGTAATCGTTGAGGGCCCCGATCGACGGCGGTGCGGAGCCGGGGGGAGCCAACTCGGTGAGGAGGCTCGCGATTCCGTTCTGGCTATACTGCTCGCGCTGATATTTGGCCGAGCCGTTGATGCTCGGAAACTCGGCCGAAGCGACAGAGCCGCGCTGGAACCGGCTTTCCGCGATGCGCAAGGTCGCTGTCTGAAGATCGAGGTTGGCGAGCGCGGCGCGCTTTTCGAGGCTCGTCAGCTTGGCGTCGGAGAACGTCTTCCACCACGTCGGATCGACTGGCTGCGCGGTCTCGACGCTCGTCACGCCGTCCTTGGCGGCGACGTGCGCGAAGGGGACGCTGGGCAACCCCGACTCGAGCGGCTTGAAGTCCGGGCCGACATTGCATGCCGCCACGCCAAGGGCCGCCGCCGAAACCGCTGCAAACCGCAACTTCGCCATCACAAAGCCCCTAGTGCGCCGCGCCCGGCTCTCCGCCGCCCGCCTTTGCTGTTAGCAGGAAACAAAGCGGCACGACTGCAAAGGCGAGAATCGCCAACAGAAAAAACACATCGGAATAGGCGAGAACAGCCACCTGGGTTCGAAATTGCTGGTAGACCTCGCCGACGGCGAGCGAATGCGCGCCCGTCGCATGGCCCATGGCGATCAAGGTCCGCTGGTAGGCCGCCACCAGCGTCTCGTAGGGCTGGTGGAAGGGCGAGACCCACTGGGACAGATAGGATTGTCGAACCTGAGAGCGCTGCTCGACGAGCGCCGTCGACAGCGAAACGCCGATCGACCCGAACACGTTTCGGAACATTGAGAACAGAGCGGCGCCGTCGCCGCGTAGTTTGAGCGGCAATGTGAGGTAGGTGAGCGTGCTGATCGGCACGAAGAGGAAGGCGAGCCCGGCCGTCTGGAAGCTTCGCATCATCACCAACGTCTTGAAATCGATGTTCGGCGCCAGTCCGCTCGAATAGACGAGCGCGCACCCCATGATAAAGAAACCTGTCGCGACGATGAGGCGTGTCTGCACGAACGTCATCAGCCGTCCGACAAACGGGATGAGAAGGATGACCACCACCCCTCCCGGCGAAAGGATGAGGCCCGCCCAGGTCGCGGTGTAGCCGAGAGTCTCCTGAGCGAACTGAGGGATGATCACCGCGCTGGCGTAGAGAATTCCACCCATGGCGCCGATCATTACGCAGCCGCCCGCGAAATTCTTGTCCTTGAAGACGTCGAGATGGACGATCGGCCGTCGGGCGACGAGCAACCACAGGATCGCGCTGACGATACCGACAAAGGCGACCACTGACATCGCGAGGATGAAGGGGGAGCCGAACCAGTCGTCGTCCTCGCCCCGGTCCATCACGATTTGCAGGGAACCGAGGCCGATCGTGATGAGCGAGAGGCCGATGTAGTCGACGCCGCGAGCGCGTTTGTTTTTCTCCCAGGGCGGATCCTCGACCAGAATGGAGTTAGCAAGCACCGCGACGATGCCGACCGGGACGTTGATAAAGAAGATCCAGCGCCAGCTCGTATTGTCGGTGATGAGGCCGCCGAGCGTCGGCCCAAGGATCGGCGCCACGATCGTCGCGATCGCGGTTACGCCGAAGGCCGCGCCGCGGCGAGCCGGTGGAAACGAATCGAGGATGATCGACTGCTGGTTCGGCTGCAGGCCCCCGCCGAAGAAGCCCTGCATCAGGCGAAACACGATGAGCTGCCCAAGACTCGTCGCGATCCCGCACAGGAACGAGCAGACCGTGAACATGCCGAGGCAAATGAGAAAGTAGCGCTTGCGGCCAAGCATGTCGCTGAGCCAGCCCGAGATCGTCAGCACGATGCCGTTGGCGACGAGATAGGAGGTCAGCGTCCAAGTCGCCTCGTCGTTGCTTGCCGACATCGCGCCCGCGATATGCGGCAGCGCGACATTGACGATCGTCGTATCGAGAATCTCCATGAAGGCCGCGAACGTCACCGACAGCGCGATCAGCCAGGGATTGTGACGCGGCCGCCATTGCGTACCCGGCATATCGCCGCTCACTGCACCCGAACCGTCGGTTCGACCGAAATGCCGAGCGGCACGGGGAGCTTGGGATCGAGGCCGTGGTCGATGACGATCTTGACGGGCACGCGCTGAACGATCTTGACGAAATTGCCGGTCGCGTTCTCCGGCGGGAAGGCGGTGAACTTGGATCCGGAGCCGCGCTGGATGCTGTCCACGTGGCCGCGCAGGTCGAGCCCCGGGTAGGCGTCGACGCTGATCGTCACCGGCTGGCCCGGACGCATGAGATCGAGCTGGTTCTCCTTGAAGTTGGCGGTCACCCAGACTTCGGGGGAAACGATCGAGAAAATCTGCTGGCCGGGAGCGACGTAGTTGCCCACTTCGACGTTCCGCTTGGTGATCCAACCGTCCTGCGGCGCTGTGACGACCGTCCACGCGAGGTTGAGATTGGCTTGGTCGAGCCGCGCCTTCGCCTCCTCCACCGCGCCCTTCAATTGTCCGGCGAGTTGGTCGGACTCGCCGATGCGCTGCGGGACCGGCGAATTCTGTTGCACCTGCGCGTCGGCCAGCAGCACCTGCGCATCCGCCTGCGCGAGGGCGGCGTCGGCGGCGTCGATCTCCTGCTGCGTTGTGGCGAGCTTGGGCAGGCTCTTCTGGCGATCGTCATCGGCCTTGGCCTTCTGCCGATTGGCCTTGGCGTTGGCGAGCTGCGCTTGCGCCTGCTGCAGCACCGCGGGGAAGTTCTTGCGCGCAACCTCGACGCCGAGAAGCTGCCCTTGATATTGGGCCTCGGCGCTGTCGAGGGCGCCCTGCGCCTGATCGCGCGCAATTTGATATTGCCTCGGATCAATGTGGATGAGCGGTTGCCCCTTGTGGACGAACTGATTGTCCGTGACGTCGAGCGACACCACGACCCCCGAGACTTGCGGCGCGATGTCGACCGCGCGCCCGTCAGTGAAGGCGTCGTCGGTGCTCTCGAGCCCGCGCGTCGAGATCCAGTAATAGGCGCCCCCGCCGACAAGGCCGAGGACAACCAGGACGCCGATCAGCGCGACGACGGGCCGGCGCTTGCGTCGCTTGGCTTCCTCTTGCGCGTCGCCGTTGTCGGCTCCGGCGGTCTTCCTGACTTCCGGCCCCGACTCGCTTCGCAACTCCTTTGGCGCCTCGTCCTTTAGCGCCTGGACCTTGGCGCTTTCCGCTGCGCCCGTCGTTGGACTGTCCACCATCAAATTCGCTCGACTGCCGTTCGCTTGCGCCGGAGACGGCGCGAGGGCTTTAGCCGGACCGGCCGGCGGCGCCCAAAGATGGGTTAATTGAGGCTGAAGTCGGGATGTCCGGGGAACTCCCCAGTAAAACCTTCGTAGGGTACGGAAATCCCGCGTTTTTAGTGTGTTAGACCTATCGTTTCGCATCTGAGGCGCGGCGTTGCAAGCGCCGCCCTGCTCACGCCCCCTCACACCGTTTCGACAAGAGCCTTTTGCCGCGGCGGTGGATGGCCGGGCGCCTCCGTTTTGTTAGGCAGAGCGCCAGTTTACAAAATGGAGTGCGGCAATGACGAATCGAGACCCCAACGAGCCGGATGGGCTCCGCGCTCGCTGATGATCGGCGGCGGGGTCGCGATGGCGGCGCTGAGCGCGACCGGCGGCATGGCCCAGGCGCAGACGCACGCTCAGGCTCCCGCGGGTGCGTCGGCGCGTCGCCCGGTCGCCGAGCCTGTCAGCGGCCCATACCCTGTGCCGCCGGCGGCGAAGACTGCCGGACCGATCAAGCCCGGCCGCGGCGTCGCCCTCACCGGAAAGATCGCGGTGGTGACGGGCGCGGCGCGCGGAATCGGTCGCGCCATCGCGGTCGAATATGCGGCGAACGGCGCCGACGCCGTCGCGATCGACATCGCCGGCGCGGTGAGCCCGACGGCCGACGCCATCCCGGCGACGCCGGCGGAGCTCGCCGAAATCACTCGCTCAAATCAAGGCTTACGGGCGCAGCGGCACGGCGATCCAGGCCGACATCCGCGACATGGCGGCGCTGCGCCGCATCGCCGACCAGGTGGAGCGCGACCACGGCAAGGCCGACATCGTCGTGGCGAACGCCGCCATTCAAGGGTGGAAGCCGCTGCTCGAGATGGACGATATGGACTGGGCCGATCAGATCGAGAACAATCTGACCGGAACCGCGAACACGGTGCGCGCCTTCGCGCCTAAGATGGCGGCGCGCAACTACGGGCGGCTGATCCTCGTCTCCTCGATGCAGGGCAAGATGGGGACCCTGGGCGGCGCGAGCTACTCCGCGTCGAAAATGGGGCATCATCGGCCTGATGAAGTCGGCGGCGCTCGAACTCGGCAAGCGCAACATCACGTCCAACGCCATCCTGCCGGGTTTGATCGGAACGGCGCTCACTTACAACGAGCAACGATTCCGCGCCGCCATCGCGCAGTCCAACCGGACGCCTTCGGCCAATCCAACCGCCGAGGAAGCCTGGGAGGCCCGGGCGCCGACCGTGCCGCTCGGGGTCGGCTGGTTGCAGCCGGAGGACGTTTCGCCGGTCGCCGTCTTCCTGGCCTCCGACGCCGCGGCGCTCGTCACCGGCGCCGAATTCGCCGTCACAGGCGGCGACGCCGCCAAGGTGAGCTGATAGTGCCGCCGGCGCCGCCCTACGGCGCCGTCGCCTCATATCGTCCAGGCGTCACGCCACCAAGGCGCCGTCGTCCCGGCCAACAAAAGGGTTACGGGCGGAGACCGGCTTGCCTCTCTTTTTCAATCGCGGCCATCATGCCCTGAAACGAACGCGCTTGCCGCCCGAATAGAGGGTGCGAGCCGCGTCCCTCAGGCGGCTGCGGATAGGAGAGGCAATCATGAGCTTGCGTTCCCGACTTCTCGTCGCCGGCGTCGCGGCGGCGCCCTTGATCGCGCTTTTCTCAGCCGGTTGGTTCGCCGCGCCGGCGCAAGCGGTCGAGGAGGCGCGCCTCGTTCCGCCGCCCGCCGTCGACGCGCCAGCGGACGGGGGCAAGCAAGTGGCTGTCGTGGCGGGCGGCTGCTTCTGGGGCGTGCAAGGGGTTTTCCAGCACGTCAAAGGCGTTTCGAGCGCCGTCTCGGGCTACGAGGGCGGCAAAGCCGCGACGGCCCACTACGAATTGACGAGCCGAGGCGACACCGGCCACGCCGAATCGGTCCGCATTACCTTCGATCCCGGCGAAATCAGTTATGGCCGCATCCTGCAGATCTTTTTCTCGGTTGCGCACGACCCGACCGAGTTGAACCGCCAAGGGCCTGACGAGGGCTCGCAATACCGCTCGGCGATTTTCCCTGTCGACGAGGAGCAGGCGAAGGTCGCGACGGCCTATATCGCCCAGCTCGGGGCGGCCCATGCATATGGCGCGCCGATTGTCACCAAGGTCGAGCCCGGCCAGACTTTCTATCCCGCCGAGGAATACCACCAGGACTACTTGTTCCAGAATCCGACGCAACCCTACATCGTGTTCAACGATCTGCCGAAGATCGAGAATTTGAAACGGCTGTTCCCAGCTGCCTATCGAGACCGCCCGACTTTGGTGCATCCCGCGACGTAGACGAGCCGTCGTGCGTCGTGGCGGCAGTCGCATCTGCATGGTTGGGTGGGACGTCGTGGCCGGGATAACCCAGGCCAAGCCCGGCCACGACTTCCGGCTAGTGGCCATCGCCGGCTCCTTCGGATCGGCGGGCCCGCCTTGACTTCGCACGCGGCCCCGCCATAAAGGGAGCGTCCGCGGCCAGGGCGATTAGCTCAGCGGTAGAGCACTCCCTTCACACGGGAGGGGCCACAGGTTCGATCCCTGTATCGCCCACCATCTTTCATGAAATGACGGTTTCTCCTGGCCGCACCGACGCGCGCGACCGCGTGATGAGCGGATTCGGCGCGGCGCAGCAGGCGGACTTCAAGCTAAGCGCGTTCAGGGGCGGACAGCGCGCCCGCCCCGCAGAGGTTACAGGCGCAATCAGGTGCGGCTCGCGGTCCACTGGCCGCCGTACTTGAATTCGGGCGCGGCCTTCAACTGATCTTTGGTCGCGTTCATCGTGGCGCGCCAGGTTTTCGCACTGGCGTCATAGCGGATCATCACCGCCTCAGGTTGCACAGCGACATAGTGCGTTCCGATGCCGAGGAATCCGCCGACCGAGAGAATGTAGCCCTTCACGGATTTTGAGCTGTCGAAGGCGACGTCTTGGATCTTGCCGATGTCGTTGTTCTGGTCGTTACGGACGTCGAGCCCGACGACATTCGAACTGAGCATGTCGGCGTTGTCCAGGGTGATGAAATTCGGCGTCGCGTTCGGTGTCGGCTGTGGCGTTTCCTTTGTCGTCGCATTCTGAGCAAAAGCGGCGCCGGCGAGGGCGGTAGCCGCGATGACGCTCATGAAAATGGTGCGCATGGGTCAGCTCCTTTGTGAATTGTCCCTGCTAGCGAACGCGCCCGGGGGCGGAAGGTTCCCCCAAAGAAATCCGTAGGTTCTGCGAAGCTGTGCGCGCTTGAGCGGCTAGGAACAAAGGACTTCAGACCAGCGTTCGTCTTAGCGCGAGCGCTGGCTCGCGCGGAACGCTGCGAGGAATCCGTGAACCAACCGCAACAACCCTCGCCGCCGCCGGCGCCCGACGTGGTGCATCCCCCGAGCCCGCCCGAAACGCCGCCTCCCGACGCCCCGGTCGGCGTGCCGACGCCGGAACCGGAGACAGCCCCGTCGCCGCAGCCCAATGAAGCGCCGCCGTCGCCGCCGCCGGAAATTCCCATTCCTCCGCCTACCGGCGGGCCATAGGCAGACCGGCGCGCAGCAATCGAGGGCCAAACCCTGCGACGAACGCCTCGTCGCGCTGCCGACCGCAAGGAGACGACGCAATGTCCGAGACTATGGGAGATTTTGTGGTCGCGCGGCTGCATGCCTGGGGCGTGCGCAAGATCTTCGGCTATCCCGGCGACGGCATCAACGGCGTCTTCGGCGCCTTGAACCGAGCGGGCGGCAAGATTCAGTTCATTCAGACGCGCCACGAGGAGATGGCCGCATTCATGGCGTGCGCCTACGCCAAATTTTCCGGCGAGCTTGGCGTTTGCATCGCGACCTCCGGGCCGGGCGCGTCGCATCTCATCACCGGGCTTTACGACGCCCGCCTCGACCATATGCCCGTACTGGCGATCGCCGGCCAGCAGGCGCGCGACGCCCTCGGTGGCCACTATCAGCAGGAGCTCGACCTCGTCAGCATGTTCAAGGATGTCGCCGGCGCCTTCGTCCAGCAGGCCGCCGCCGCGCCGCAGGTGCGCCATCTCGTCGACCGCGCGGTTCGCATCGCAATCGGCGAACGCCGGGTGACGGCGATCATTCTTCCCAACGACCTTCAGGACGAAACTTACGAAGACCCGCCGCGCAAGCACGGGACGCTGCGCTCCGGCGTCGGCTTCGCGCCGCCGAGGACCGTTCCCTACGAAGCCGATCTGCGGCGCGCTGCCGAGATCCTCAATGCGGGGAGAAAGCCGGCGATCCTGGTCGGCGCCGGCGCGCTCGGCGCGACGAACGAGGTGATCGCGGTCGCCGAGCGTCTCGGCGCCGGCGTCGCCAAGGCGCTGCTGGGCAAGGCCGCGTTGCCCGACGATCTGCCCTATGTGACGGGCTCGATCGGCATGCTCGGCACGAAGCCAAGCTATGATTTGATGACCGAATGCGACACGCTGCTGATGGTCGGCTCCGGCTTCCCTTACGCCGAGTTTCTGCCCAGGGAGGGCCAGGCGCGCGGCGTGCAGATCGACATCGCGCCCGACATGCTGTCGCTGCGCTACCCGATGGAGCTCAATCTCCTCGGCGACGCGAAAGAGACCTTGCGCCTGCTGCTGCCCCTCCTCGAGCCCAAGGCTGACCGCGCTTGGCGCGACGGGATCGAGGACAATGTGACGCGCTGGTGGAAGACGCTCGAGGAGCGCGCCATGCAGTCGGCAAATCCGGTCAACCCGCAGCGCGTGACGTTCGAGCTGTCGCCGCGGCTGCCGGACGACGTCATCGTCACCAGCGATTCCGGCTCCTGCGCCAATTGGTATGCGCGCGACCTCAAGATGCGTCGCGGCATGATGGCCTCGCTGTCGGGCGGACTGGCCTCGATGGGCGCGGCCGTGCCTTACGCGATCGCGGCGAAGTTCGCCCACCCCGAACGCCCCGTCGTCGCGCTCGTCGGCGACGGCGCGATGCAAATGAACAATATGGCAGAGCTGATCACCGTCGCGAAATACTGGCGCGGCTGGCGCAATAGCCGGTGGGTGGTCTGCGTTTTCAACAACGAGGACCTCAACCAGGTGACCTGGGAGCAACGGGTGATGGAGGGGGACCCGAAATTCGACGCGTCGCAGAAAATTCCCAATGTGCCCTATCATCGTTTCGCCGAATTGATCGGCTTGAAGGGCATCTACGTCGACGATCCCGATCAACTGGGCTGGGCATGGGACGAGGCGCTTTCGTCCGACGTGCCCGTGGTGCTCGAGGTCAAGACCGATCCGGAGGTGCCGCCGCTGCCGCCCCACATCACGCTGGACGAAGCCAAGAAGCTTTTGCAAACCGTGGTCAAGGGCGACCCCCGCGAGGGTAGAGTTCTCGCGGGCATGACACGCCAGTTGCTAAGCAGTATTCTCCCTGGATCGCATGACGGGCGCTAGCGCCCCTCAGCGCCGGGAGGCATCGGCGATGGCGGTTCGGCCGGAATTGCGTCAGCGTTGCGACGTGCTGATCGTGGGGGCCGGACCAACAGGCCTCGTGCTTGCGCTCTGGCTGGTCAGGCTCGGGGTCAAGGTTCGGATCGTCGACAAAGCCGAAGGGCCGGGCACGGCGTCGCGCGCTCTCGCGGTGCAAGCGCGCACCCTCGAGCTCTACCGCCAGCTCGATCTCGCCGACGCCGTGGCCGAGCGGGCCTACTCTGCGTCGGGGGTTAACTTGTGGGCTCGCGGGCGCGCTGTTGCACGCATCCCCTTCGAGCAGGTCGGCAAGGCCGTGACGCCCTACCCCTCGTTGCGGATTTTCCCGCAGGACCAGCACGAACGGCTGCTCATCGATCGGCTCGCAACCGCGGGCCTTGCGGTGGAGTGGCGAACCGAGCTCGTCGAATTTTCGCAGGACGCCGGGGGAATCGTCGCCAGGCTGCGGCGCAGCGACGGAGACGACGAGACGTGTGAAGCGCTTTATGTCGCAGGATGCGACGGCGCCCATTCGCGCGTGCGTGAAACCCTCGGTGTGGGCTTCGGCGGCGGGACCTACCCCCACGTCTTCTATGTCGCAGACGTCGAAGCGGCTGGGCCCGCGATCAACGGCGAACTCGTCGTCGACCTTGACGACGCCGATTTCCTCGCGATCTTTCCGCTCGCCGCCGAGCGTCGTGTCCGGCTCATCGGCACGGTGCGAGGCAAAGCGGCCGAGCGCCCAGAAAGCCTCGGCTTCGCCGACGTCAGCCGGCGCGCGATCGAAAACCTCAAGCTGAACGTCGAGACGATCAACTGGTTTTCGACCTACCGCGTGCATCATCGCGTCGCCGAACGGTTTCGCAGCGGACGCGCTTTCCTGCTGGGGGACGCAGCCCACATTCATAGCCCCGTCGGCGGCCAAGGGATGAACACCGGGATCGGCGACGCGATCAACCTCGCCTGGAAGCTGAAAGCGGCGCTCACCCGCCGGGCGCAGGACGGCTTGCTCGACAGCTTCGAAGCCGAGCGGATCGCCTTCGCGCGCCGGCTCGTCGCCACCACCGACCGGCTGTTCACCTTCGTGACCGCGGACGGGTCGCTCGCCAATACGATCCGCGTCAATGTCGCGCCGATCGCGCTCTCCACGTTGGCGCAATTCGAGGCGTGGCGCGAGTGGCTGTTTTGGACGATCTCCCAGATTGGCCTCAACTACCGCGGCGGCCCGCTTAGCCTCGGCAAGGCGGGGCGGGTCCATGGCGGCGATCGCCTGCCTTGGGCGAGGACCGCCGCCGGCGATACATTCCAGACCTTGGGCGGCCTCACATGGCAGGCGCACGTCTATGGCGTCGCGAGCGCGGAACTCGTCGCCTGGTGCCGCGAGCGGGCGCTGGCGTTGCACGTCTTCCCCTGGGCGCCCGCTTACGAACAGGCCGGACTGGCGCTGAACGCGCTGTATCTCCTGCGCCCCGACGACTATGTCGCAGCCGCGGACGAAACAGCCTCGGTCGAAACCTTGCGCGCCTACTTCGCCGACCGCGGCCTGACGCCATGAATTTCGGTTTTCTGTCAACATTTTGGGAGCGCCGGAATGGCCGGGCGTATTGAGGACTACGCCGCCATCGGCAATTGCGAGACGATCGCGCTCGTCGGGCGCGACGGCTCGATCGACTGGCTGTGCCTGCCGCGGTTCGACAGCGGGGCTTGTCTGTCCGCGCTGCTCGGCTCGCCCGAGCACGGGCGTTGGCTCGTGGGGCCGGCGGACGGTTCAAGCTGCGCCGAGCGGCAGTATTGCGGCGACACGCTCATCCTCGAAACGCGGTTCGAGAACGCCGAAGGCGCGGTCACGCTGACCGATTTCATGAGCCGCCGCGACGGCTCAGCCGACCTGGTGCGGATCGTGCGCGGCGTGCGCGGCCAGATGGACATGCGCTTGGAGCTGGTGGTGCGCTTCGACTATGGCTCCGTCACGCCGTGGACGACGTGCGAGGCGGACGGACGGCTCCAATTCGTCTCCGGTCCAGATCGACTCATGCTCGAAACGAACGCGCCGACGCGGGGGGAGAATTTCCGCACACTCGGCGAATTCACCGTTCGCGAAGGCGACGAAGTCACCTTCGTCCTCACTTGGTGCCCGTCCTATCGCCCGACGCCGAATCCGATGGACCCGCGTGAAGCCCTCAGCCAGGTCAAAGCGAGCTGGACCGAGTGGGCGCGCCCGTTCGAACGCTCGAGGCCCTGGTCGGACGCGGTGATGCGTTCTCTCCTCACCCTGAAGGCGCTCGCCCATTGGGAAACCGGCGGGCTGGTCGCAGCGGGCACGACGTCCCTGCCTGAAAAACTCAATGGACCTCGGAACTGGGACTATCGGTTCTGCTGGCTGCGGGACGCGACGTTCACCCTCTATGCGCTGACCGAGTCGGGCTTCTACGACGAGGCGAAGAATTGGCATCAATGGCTGCTGAGAGCCGCCGCCGGGTCGCCCGACGATCTGCAGATCATGTACGGGGTCGCCGGCGAGCGACGCCTTGAGGAGTATGAAATTCCGTGGCTGCCCGGCTACGAGGGTTCCGCCCCCGTCCGGGTCGGCAACGCCGCGGTCGGACAGCTCCAGCTCGACGTCTACGGCGAACTGCTGGACGCCTTTTACGTCGGGCGACGCGCCGGGCTGGCTACGAGCGACGCGAGTTGGGCTCTCGAATGCGCGCTCCTCGCCCATCTCGAGACAATCTGGCGCGAGCCCGACGACGGGATCTGGGAAGTGCGGGGCGGCCGCAAGCCCTTCACCCATTCGAGGGTCATGTGCTGGGTCGCCTTCGATCGCGCCGTGCGATCGATCGAAGAGTTCGGCCTCGACGGCCCGCTTCAGCGTTGGCGCGACATCCGCGACGAGATCCATGAGAACGTTTGCCGGCGCGGCTACGATCCCTTGCAGAACGCCTTCGTGCAATATTTCGGGTCTGACGCCTTGGACGCCAGCGCGCTGCTGATTCCCTTGGTCGGCTTTCTGCCGGCGGACGATCCGCGCGTTAAAGGCACGCTCGCCGCAGTCGAGCGCAGGCTCGTCCGCAATGGACTGGTTTTGCGCTACGACACGGGGACGGGAACCGACGGTTTGCCTCCCGGCGAAGGCGCGTTCCTCGCGTGCAGCTTCTGGCTCGCGGACAATTACGTCCTGGCCGGTCGCCTGGAAGAGGCGAGGATGTTGTTTGATCGCTTGGTGGCGCTCGGCAATGACGTGGGTCTGTTGGCGGAGGAATACGATCCGCAGACGGGCCGGCTGCTTGGCAATTTTCCCCAAGCCTTCTCTCATCTCGCCCTGATCAACACCGCCCACAATCTCGCCGGCGGCGTAGGGCCGGCCGAGCTACGCGGCGGCGCCAAGGACAAGTCGCCGTAGAACGCGACGGTTTGGGCGAAGGGGTACGAATCTGCACAGTCCGGAATTTAACGGAACCGCGCCCTGTGAACTGCGTTGGTGACCAGAAGCGAACGCAGGAGTGCGGCATGGCGAAGGACGCGGAGAAGCCGGCCCGCGAGACCCAGCAGCACCGATCTGAGACCCAACAATCGCAACAAAAAGACAGCGGGTCCAAATCGAGTCAGTCCAAATCAGGAAACGGGTCCAAGGGCGAGAACGAAAAGGATATTGTTGAATTGATGCGCGCGCAGCATCAGGCGCTGGAAAGCGCGCTGGAAAAACGCAACCAAAACGGGGACGTGGGCTCGGTCGTGAGGGAATTCGCAATGGCGTGGATTCCGCACGACGACATCGAAATCGAACTGCTCTACCCCGCGATGGTGTCGGGGGGCGTCGAGGTCGAGACCCTCGCATCGTCGGTCATCCGTCACGACATCATCAATCTGGTGCTGGCCGACTTGCTTGGGCAGCCCGAACAGGATTCGGCGCGCGCCAAGCTCGAGATCTTGGCCGCCGAATACGGCGCCCTGCAGTCCATGGAGGAACGCCTCGGAGACGTGTCCGAACGCGTCGAGTCGGCGAGCGAGGCCTCGCCCGACCTGCTCGACCGAATGAAGGAGCGCCACGAGGCTAGAAAGGGTCGCCTGGAAAGGGCGGGCGATAATCTCGGAGCGGCTCTTGGCGCGCTGGCGTCGCGGAGCCTCAGCGCCCGCTCGATGAGCCAGCAATCCCGAAGGGAGAACGAGATGCAGAGAAATCAGAGCTACCGCGATCGCGACGAGCAAGGCCGCTTCCTTCCTGAGGAGGAGCGCGGGGGACGCGGATATGAGCGCGAGTCGCGGGGTCGGTACGACGACATGCGGGGCCGAGAAGAGATGCGCGGCCGATACGAAGACGACGATCGAGACCAGCGGCGGGCCCGCAGCCGCTACGACGAGGACGAACGCTATCGCGGCGAGGATATGGGTCGGGGACGCCGCGGCGGCTGGTTCGGCGATTCCGAAGGTCACAGCGAAGCGGCGCGCCGCGCTTGGCAGAGCGGCCGTCACGGCGAAAGCGGCTGGTTCGGCGATTCCGAGGGCCATAGCGAGGCCTCACGGCGCGGCTGGCGGAGCGGCCACCACGGCGAAAGCGGCTGGTTCGGCGACCCTGAGGGCCATTCGCAGGCTTCCCGGCGCGGCTGGGAGGAGCGCGAAGGCGACTATCGCCAGGGCAATGGCGGCGAAATGCGCAGCCGAAGCCGCTTCGGTGAGGACGAACGCTATCGCGGCGGTCGTTTCGAAGAGGAACGCTACCGCGGTCGTGAGGAAGAGGGGCGCGGACGTGGCCATGGCGGCGGCTGGTTCGGCGATCCCGAAGGCCATTCGATGGCTTCGCGGCGTGGCTGGGAGGAACGCGAGGGTGGCGAGTATCGCTCCCGCGAGCGCGACGATGAGGATCGCGATCGTCGGCGGTCGCGCTACGACCACTAAGCGGCGCCCCACGGGTGGCGGAATTCGGGAGGGCTAACCGCCCTTCCCGGTTCCCTCGAGAGGCGCGGGCTCCGGTCCGCGCCTCGCTTGCATCGGCGGCGCCAAGGGCGGGTTCCTAACGGCGCGACGGTACGAGGACCCGACCGGCCCCGACGCCTCGCGCCAAAGAGAAGATGCGCATGATGCAAGAGACGCAAGATCTGTCGCAGCGGGACTCGCTAACGAGCAGCTTCATCGCGGGCTCGAACGGTTTGGTGGGTCGCCTCCCCGAAAGCGTCCTCGAGACGCTGCGCCCGCGCATGACCCTCGTCTCGCTCGCGCGGGGTGAATTGCTTTGCCGCTCCGGCGAGGGGCTGCAATCCGTCTACTTCCCCTGCTCGGGCATGATTTCGGCGACGCTCGATGCGACGCGCTCGGCGGCTGAGGCATACGTGATCGGTCGCGAAGGCTTCGCCGCGCCGCCCGCGATGCACGCGCTGCGCTGCCCCTATTCGCTCACCGTGCAGATGGCCTGTTGCGCGCTCGTCATCGACGCCGAGTTCTTGCGCATGGTGGTCCGGCGCGACCGTATGGCCGAGGACATCTTCCTTCGCTTCCAGCACGTCCTCCTGCTGCAGGCCGCCTCCGCAGCGGTGGCGCACGCCACCGAGCGACTGGAAGCGCGCCTCGCCCGCTGGCTCCTGATGTGCGCCGACCGGGTCGGGCCGCGACTGCCCGTCGTCCATTCCGACATTTCGAGGGCGCTCGCGGTGCGACGCGCCGGCGTGACGCTCGCAATCCATATGCTCGAGAGCGAAGGCGCCGTCCGGGCGCGGCGCGCGCGCATCGAGGTGCTCGACCGCAACAAACTGCGCCGCCGCGCAGGCCCGACCTACGGAATCGCCGAGGACGAATATGCGCGGCTGATTGGGCGCGAGAACGGCGGCGAACCAGGCTGGTCGCACGACCGGATCGAGGCGCAGGAGCCTGTGTCGGCAGGAACCTTTAGGTGGATCGATTGTTACGCTGGTCAGGCGCTGCCGCAAGGCGTTGCAGGGCCCTTCGAGACACGGAGAGGCGACATGCCTGACACCCCCCTCAAAGACTTGCTCGTTCATGGTCTCAAAGACATGTATTTCGCCGAGAACGCGATCATCAAGGCGTTGCCGAAGATGATCGACGCCGCCGAGAGCCCTGACCTCAAGGAGGCGCTCAGCCATCACCGCGACGAGACAAGCGGCCACGTCGAGCGACTGGAGGAGGCCTTCCGCGCGATCGACGTCAAGAGCCAGTCGACTCCCTGCGAGGCGATGAAAGGGATCCTGAAGGAAGGCGATGAGGTCGTCGAGAAGTTCGGCAAGTCGCAGGCGGCGGACGCGGCCATCATTTTCGCCTGTCAGGCGGTCGAGCACTACGAGATCACCCGGTACGGCTCGCTACGCGAATGGGCGGAGAATCTCGGGTTCGACGACGTCGCCTCCATTCTGAAAGAGACGCTCGACGAGGAATACGCGGCCGACGACAAGCTGACCGCACTCGCCAGGCGAGAGGCCAACCCCGACGGCGGCGGCGGTCGCGAAGCACGGGCGCGCTGAGCGCTTCGCCAACCCAACGCGCGCCCGAGCTTCGCCGCTTGGGCGCGCTTTCTTTTGAAGGGGCGCTTTCTGCTGAAGGGAGGAGTCATGTCGACGGTTGCCTACAAGGTGGAGCCCGTGGGCGGCGAATGGGCGCTGAAACGTGAGGGCCGCACGACCATGACCTACGCAACGCGTTCGGCGGCTTATGAAGTCGCCGTAGCAGAAGCCGAAGGCAATCTGCGCGAGGGCCAGGACGTGGTGATCGAGGTGCTGTGCGGCGACGAATCGGCCCGGCAGGACGAGGCCGCCGCCGGGGCGCGATCCACCTGATCCGCCGATCGAGGTCGTCATGCCGTTGACGCTGACGTGGCCGGACATCGGCCTGCGCATTCTGGTGACGGCGCTGGCGGCCCTCGCGATCGGCTTCGACCGTCGCGCGCGCGGAAGGCCGGCGGGAATGCGCACCACCCTGCTGGTGGCGCTGGCGGCGTGCCTATCGATGATCCAGGCGAACTGGCTGATGAACAGCGTCGGCAAGACGCCGGACTCGTTCGTCGTGCTCGATCTGATGCGCTTGCCGCTTGGCATTTTGACCGGCGTCGGCTTCATCGGCGGCGGCGCGATCCTCAAGCGCGACGACAGTGTGCTCGGACTGACGACGGCCGCGACGCTTTGGTTCGTGACCGTGGTGGGGCTCTGCCTGGGCGGCGGACAGATCACGCTCGGCGTCATCGGCGCCGCGATCGGCGTGTTCGTGTTGCGCGGCATGCAGAGCTTCGAAGAGCGCATTCACCAGGAGCGTGCGTCGAACGTCCGGATCAAGTGGGGACACGACGACTTCGACGTGGCCGCTGTGCTGGCCGCGCTCAATACGGCGGACATGAAAGTCGCCAGCTACGCCGTCAGAGGCGAGCCGTCGCAGCACGTGCAGGAACTGCAGTGCGAGGTGCGCCGCCGCCGTCTTCCCGCGGAGCACGACCTGCCCGCCGCCTTCGTCGAACTCGCGCGGGCGCCCGGCGTGCTCGAATGGGAATGGAAGGACTGATATCGCTGGGCAGGAACCTTTTCACGGGCGCTCCGGTTTCCTTGGTGAGGGCAATGCGTCTCTGAAGGAGGCGGCCGTGGAGGATCGCAAGCAACGTCGATGGTCGGCTGAGGCGACGGCGCGCTCCGACGCGCTCGACCTCGAGCCGGGCGTCTTCACCAAGCGCAGCGCAAGCGAGATAGCACGCTCGCTCAAGCATTCTGCTGATGTCAGCGATCGGCGCAAGTCAACGCCTTTCCGCTCCGCCATGTCGATGCTGACGATGTACGTGAACCGGGCTGGCGGCAACCTGTCGCCCCAGCGCAAACGAACGTTGGAACAGGCGAAGACCAAGCTGCGCGAGCTTTTTGGGCGGGCGCGCTGAGCGTCGCGCCACGCCATCCCGAGGAGAAGCCCCATGAGCCTTGATCAATTGCGCTCCTCGCGAAGGCAAGTCTTCGCGGGCGTCGCCTCCGGCATCGCCGCCGTCGCCAGCGGATCGGCCGCCGCGCAAAACAAAGGTTACGCGGCGCCCGCGATGGCCGAGGCCCTCAAGGATCCGCGGTCGGAATACCCGCGTCCGCCCTTTCCCCCGCAGCAGCAGGATCCGCCGGGGCTCGCCGGCAAGATGACGCCGCGGCCCGATCACGGCGAGACCAGCTACAAGGGCTCGGGGCGCCTCGCTGGGCGCAAGGCGCTGATCACCGGCGGCGACTCTGGCATGGGCCGCGCAGCCGCGATCGCCTATGCGCGCGAAGGCGCCGACGTCGCTTTCGGCTATCTGCCCGTCGAGGAACCCGACGCCCGCGAAGTCGTGCAACTCATCCAGGCCGAAGGCCGCAAGGCGATTCCTCTGCCTGGCGATATTCGCAGCGAGGAATTTTGTCTGCGCCTGGTCGACGACGCGGCGCGCGAACTCGGCGGCCTCGACATTCTCGTCAGCAACGCCGCCATGCAGCACGCCTGCACGTCGCTGCTCGACATCTCGACCGAGCAATTCGACTCGACCTTCAAGACCAACGTCTACGCGATGTTCTGGATCACCAAGGCCGCCTTGCCGCATCTCCAGCCGGGCTCGACGATCATCTATACGACGTCGGTGAACGCCTACGATCCTTCCGAAATTCTGCTCGATTACGCCGCGACGAAGGCGGCGATCATGAACTTCACCAAGGGACTCGCCAAGCAGGTCGCCAGCAAGGGCATTCGCGTCAATGCCGTCGCGCCCGGTCCGATCTGGACGCCGCTGCAGCCGAGCGGCGGACAGCCGCCCGCCGCTTTGTCGCACTTCGGCGCCAACAGCCCGATGGGTCGTCCCGGCCAGCCGGCCGAACTGGCGGCGATCTACGTGCTCCTCGCCTCGTCCGAGCCGACCTATTCGACCGGACAGGTGTTCGGCGCGGTTGGCGGCCGCGGCGGCCCGTAAAGGGAGCCGCTAGCGGGCGAACGATGACGACAGGAGCCGCGGAGGCGCTTTCCAAACTGGGCGACGAGGCGAGAGGATGCCGCGCCTGTCCGCTCTGGCGAAACGCGACGCAAACCGTGTTTGGCGAAGGCTCCGCCGAGGCGAAGATTGTTTTCGTCGGTGAGCAGCCCGGCGATCGCGAAGACATTGCGGGGCGGCCTTTCGTCGGGCCAGCCGGAGCGCTGTTCGACAAAGCGCTCGCGGCGGCCGGCATCGACCGGAGCAGGGTCTACGTCACCAACGCGGTCAAGCACTTCAAGAACGATCTGCGCGGCAAGCGGCGCCTCCACAAGCGACCGAATGTCGGCGAGATCAACGTGTGCCGTCGCTGGCTGATCGCCGAGCTCGATCTCGTTGTGCCGCAGCTCGTGGTCGCGCTCGGCGCGACGGCGGCGATGAGTTTGGCCCAGCGACCAATAAGGGTGACGAGTTCCCGAGGCGCCGCCTTCGAGGCGGCGCAGCGCAGAGTGTTCGTGACGGTCCACCCCTCGTCCTTACTGCGCTTGCGCGAAGAGGAAGAAAGGCGCGTCGCCTTCGAGGCGTTCGTCGATGATCTACGCGCGGCTGCTCGGCTTCTCGGCCAGCCCGCGGCGACGCACGAGGATGCGTCCGAACGCTCTGGCGTGCCTTCTCGCTGAGAGTCAGCGGCCAGCTCAATCGCCCTCGATACCCGCACCACCTTGCGCGACGCGCTGCGCGAGCAGAGCCGCGATCATGAACAGTGCGGCGCCTGCACGCTCGCACGCACGAGCGCGCGCCTCGCGCTGTCGGAGCCTTCGCCGCCGGGGGAGTTGTGACAACGCGAAGCCAACTGATGGGCGGAATGATCTGGGGACTGAGTTCGGCGCTGCACGAAACGACGGAACTCGATGAGAGGGCAGCGCGTTATGTGACCGACAATCTGGCGGACTACCAGATACCGGTGAATGCGGACATCCAGACCATCGACGTGATCATCGTTCCCGAGACCGACGAGTGGGTCAATCCGCTAGGCGCTAAAGGACTAGGAGAGCTGGGGAACGTGGGACTCAATGCAGCCGTCGCAAACGCGGTTTACCACGCAACAGGCAAGCGAATCCGCGAGCTGCCGATCCGGCTGGAAAAGCTGATTTGAAACCATCGCCGCGCAGTGGCGCGAATGTTCGAGGAAGGGCCGTTCCATGGATGACCACCAAGCCGTTTTGGACGAAGAGGTCGACAGCGTCGTCAGACTTAGCCACACGGAGCAGATGCTGCGGTCCGTGCTCATTGTCGGCTGCGCGCTGGGAGTCATTCTGGGCCTAGCCTTCGCCAGTCTGATCACCCCGTAAGCAGCGTGGGCGTTTCGTCGCGAGCGCCGCCATGAGCGCCTCGGCGACGTTCCTCGCCGCGATCGTCGTAATTCTGCTCGCCTCGCGCCTACTCGGCGAGGCAGCGCAGCGATTGGGCCAGCCCGCCGTGATCGGGCAATTGGTTGCCGGCATTCTGCTGGGACCTTCTTTCGTCGGCCTCGTTTGGCCAGATGCCCAGCATGCAGTCTTTCCTCCCGGCTCTGCGCAGCAAACGATGCTCCACGGCGTCGCCGATTTCGGCGTCCTGCTGCTCCTGCTGCTGACAGGCATGGATACCGACGTCGGCTTGGTGCGACGGATCGGGGCTCCCGCGGTCAGCGTCTCGGTGATGGGCGTCGGCGTGCCGCTCGTTTTCGGCGTCGCGCTCGGGTTTGCGCTGCCCACGTCGCTGCTGCCCGATTCTGGCCGGCGGCTGATCAGCGCCCTTTTCCTTGGCGTCGCGCTCGCGATCTCGTCGATTAAGATTCTTGCGATGGTCGTGCGCGACATGAACTTCGCGCGCCGGGACCTCGGGCAGATCATCATTTCGGCGTCGATCCTCGAGGATTCGCTGGGCTGGCTCCTCATCGCGGCCGTCTTCGCCTTCGCGGGCGCGAGCGCCGACGGCGCCGCATCGCTCGCTGCGCGATTCGCAGCGCTGGCCCTGTTCGTCGCCGGGAGCCTGACGATCGGGCGCAGGCTGGTCGCGTGGGCGATTCGTATCGTCAACGATCACTTTGTCGGCGAATACGCGGTCGTCAGCCTCATCCTCGTGCTGATGGGCGCGATGGCGCTGATCACTGACGGGCTGGGGGTCCAGACGGTGCTGGGCGCCTTCCTCGCCGGCGTCCTCGTCGGCCAGTCCCCGATTCTGACCAAGCGGATCGCGGCGCAGTTGCGCGGCATGGTCGCTTCGTTCTTCGCGCCGATCTTCTTCGCCCTCGCCGGCCTCAACTCCGACCTTACGATGCTGAAGTCGCCCGAGATAGCCGCCTGGATGCTCGCGCTGGTCCTGGTGGCGAGTTCTCGGCAAGTTCTCCGGCGCCTTCATCGGCGGATGGATCGGCCGGCTTTCGCGCGCCGAGTCGCTGGCGCTGGCGATCGGCATGAACGCTCGCGGCTCGACGGAGGTGATCATCGCCAGCATCGGGCTCGCGAACGGCGCCTTGAGCCCGAAGCTCTATTCCATGATCGTCGCCATGGCCGCCGTGACGACCTGCGCCATGCCGCCGACCCTGCGCTGGGCGCTAACGCGCGTTCCGTGCCGGCCTGGCGAGCGCGAACGCTTGGAGCGGGAGGCGTTCGAAGCCAAAGGCTTCGTCACGAATATGGAGCGCTTCCTGATCGTCGCCGGCGAGCGGGCGAATGGCCGCTTCGCTGCCCGCCTCGCGGGCCTGCTCGCCGGCGCGAAAGGCCAGCCGGCGACAATGCTGCACGCAAAGCCAGGCGCCGCGGCGATCGCTGACGGCGCGCCGGTCGCCGCGGCGGTTCAATGCGGAGCCGATCGTGCGCGCCGCACACGGCCTGCCGAGGAGCCCGTGGACCGTAACGTCGCGATCAAAGTGCGTTCGGAGGCGGTCCCCGTGACGCAAATGCTGTCCGACGAGGTCCCGAAAGGCTATGACTTCCTAATTATCGGGCTCGATCCGCCCGCAGCGCCGAAGGGCGGCTTCAACCCCGAGATCGCCGCCGCGGCGCGCTCATTCGAAGGGCCCGTCGCCATCGTCGCCGCGAGGGCCCCGCACGAGCGCGACCCGCTCGGCGCGCCGCTGCGAATTCTCGCAGCCATCACCGGAACGGCGACCTCCCAGAGGGCCGCCGAAGTCGCGGTCGAACTCGCGCGAGCCAGCGGCTGCGAACTGAGCATCCTCGTTATGACCAGCGACGATTCCATCCGCGCCTCCGCCGGGCGACGGCGCGCCGCTGCGAACCGCCATGAGGAGGAAGTCGTCAAGGACATTGTCGGTCGCGCCGACCTGCGCGACCAGGCGGTGCGCGTCAGAACCGCGAGCGCGGGGCCATGGCCTCGCGCCATCCTCAGAGAAGCCGAACGAGACGACGCGACGCTCATCGTGCTCGGCGTCGCCCGCCGTCCTGGCGAGGCGCTCCCTCTCGGGGAGACGGCTGATCGCCTGCTCGAAACGAGCTCGCGCTCCCTCTTGTTCATTGCGAGCTGACCGCCTGCGGGACGCGGTCTCGGCTCACTTCTGACAGGTGGGGCAATAGAAGGTCGAGCGGCCCCCCTGCACGATCCGTGTGATCGTACCGTGGCAGCGGGGCTTGGGGCAGGCGGCGCCTTCGCGATCGTAGACCGCGAAGGAGTGCTGGAAATAGCCAAGCGTGCCGTCGGGCTGGCGATGGTCGCGCAGCGTGGAGCCCCCCGCCTCGACCGCCTCCTCGAGAACCTCGCGAATCGCGCGCGCCAGCGCGCCGACGCTCGAGTTGCGGCCTTTGGCCTTCAGCGAGCCGGCCTGGCGCGTCGGCGAGAGGCCCGCGCGGTGGAGCGCCTCGCAGACGTAGATGTTGCCGAGGCCGGCGATGCGCGTCTGGTCCAGCAGCGCGCTCTTGAGCGGCGTGCGCGCGCCTTCGAGCACGGCTGCGAGGCGCGCGGCGTCGAAATCTTCAGAGAGCGGCTCGACGCCGAGATCGCGGAAGGCGGGGTGTTCATCGAGCCGCGCCGTCGGCGCCAGAATCATCGAACCGAAGCGGCGCGGGTCGTTGTACGTGACCCTCGCGCCGCTATCGAGCGCGAAGACTACGTGATCGTGCGCGGCGAGTTTCGGGAATTCGTTGTGGAACGGCGGCACGACCGTCTCACCGTCGCGCTCGACGCGGAACGAGCCGGACATACCGAGGTGCATGACGAGCGTCTCCCCGGCGTCGAGCGGCGCGAGCAGATATTTCGCCCGCCGCGTCAGCGCTTCGATCCGGCGCCCGGTCAGGCGCTCGGCGAACCGATCGGGAAACGGAACACGGAGGTCGGCGCGCCGTACCTCGACATGCAGCAGGCGAAAGCCGACGAGCGCGGGTTCGAGGCCGCGCCGCACGGTTTCGACTTCGGGCAGTTCAGGCATGGGGCAGTTCAGGCATGAGGATGATCCCGGATCACGGCGAGAAAGGCCGCGCCGTATTTCTGCAATTTGGCGGCGCCGACGCCGTGGATCGACCCTAATTCATCGAGCGTCGTCGGCCGCCCCTTGGCCATCTCGATGAGGGTGCGATCGGGGAAGATGACATAGGCGGGCTGGTTCTGCGCGCGCGCCATCGCGCCGCGCAGCGCCTTCAGGCCCGCCAGGAGATCACCGTCCGCCTCATCCGCTGTCGGCGCGAGCCGTTTCTCGCGGCGCGGTTTCTTGGCGACGATGTCCTCCCGGAGCGCGAACGGCGCTTCGCCCCGCAGCACGCGGCGCCCCTCCTCCGTCACGATCAGCCGGTCCCGGTCGGCGCCATCATGTTCGATCAGCTTCCCCGACAGGAGCTGGCGCAGCACGCCGCGCCACTCGGCGGGCGCGCGGTCCTTGCCGACGCCGAAGGTCTTGAGCTGGTCGTGCCCGTGCCGTTCGATCGCCTCGCTCGCCTTCCCAGAGAGAATGTTGGCGAGATGGCCGAAGAAGAAGCGTCCCGAGGTGCGCAGCACTGCGGACAGCGCCTTTTGCGCCTCCAGGCTGCCGTCGATGAGGCGCACCGCGCCGTTGCAGACGTCGCAATGGCCGCACGGCGCGGCCTCCTCGCCGAACATGCCGAGCAGCACCTGCCGGCGGCATCGGGCGGTCTCGCACAGGGTCACGAGATCGTCGAGTTTCCCCATTTCGATGCGCTTGCGCTCATCCGGCGCGCCGCCTTCCACGATCTGGCGCCGGCGCAATTCGATGTCGCCGGCGCCGTAGAGGGTGAAGGTGTCGGCTGGCAGTCCATCGCGCCCGGCGCGGCCGATCTCCTGGTAGTAGGCCTCGATCGACGAGGGCATGTCGGCGTGGAACACGAAGCGCACGTCGGGCTTGTCGACGCCCATGCCGAAGGCGACCGTCGCGCACATCACGACGCCGTCCTCCTGCAGGAAGGCGTCCTGATTGCGCGAGCGGGCTTCATGGTCGAGGCCGGCGTGATAGGGCAGCGAGCGCCGGCCGGCGGCGGAGAACTCCTGCGCGAGTTCCTCCGCCCGGCGGCGCGAGGCGCAATAGACGATGCCGCTCTCGCCCCGATGCGTGTCGAGCTTCTCGCCGAGTTGGCGCGTCGCATTGCCCTTCGGGCGCATCGCCAGAAACAGATTCGGCCGGTCGAACGAACGCACGAACACCCGCGGCGGCCGCACAAAAAGGCGCGCGGCGACGTCCTCGCGCGTCGGCCCATCCGCCGTCGCCGTCACAGCGATGGTCTGGGCGCCGCCGAGCGCCTCGCTTGCCTCGCGCAGCCGCCGGTATTCGGGGCGGAAGTCGTGGCCCCATTGCGACACGCAATGCGCCTCGTCGATGGCGAACAGATCGACTTTCGCGTCCTTCAGCGTCTCGAGCATGTCCTCGCGCAGCAGGCGCTCGGGCGCGACGTAGAGGAGCCGCAGCGAACCGTCGCGAAGGCCGCGAGCGATCCGTTGCCGCTCGCTCCCCTCGCTGGCGGAGTTGAGCGCCGCCGCGGCAATGCCGAGCTCACCGAGCTGCGCCACCTGATCCCGCATCAGCGCGATCAGCGGCGAGACGACCACGGTCAGCCCGCGCCGGACGAGCGCCGGCAGTTGAAAGCACAGCGACTTGCCGCTGCCGGTCGGCATGACGGCGAGAACGTCGTCGCCCGCCAGCACGGCTTCGACGATCTCCTCCTGCCCGGCGCGAAAGCCTGAGAAGCCGTAGACGCGCGAGAGCTCCGCGCGCGCCTGATCCATCAGGCCTTGGAGGCCGCTCAACGCCTCGCTCCGGCGGGATCGAACACGGGCGTCCATTGTACGTCGTCGACCCGTTCGGCGCCGCAAGCGAACATCGCCAGCCGGTCGAAACCGAGCGCGGCGCCGCTTGCCTCGGGCATTTCGGCGAGGGCGGCGAGAAAGTCTTCGTCGATCGGATAGGCTTCGCCGTAGACGCGCTGCTTGATGGCCATCTCCTCTTCGAAGCGCCGGCGCTGCTCGGCCGGGTCGGTCAATTCGCCGAAGGCGTTGGCGACCTCGACGCCGCAGACATAGAGCTCGAACCGCTCTGCAACGCGCGGATCCGAGGGATGGGCGCGCGCGAGCGCCGCCTCGCAGGCGGGATAGTCGGTCAGGAAGGTGGGCCGGCCGAGGCCAAGGCGCGGCTCGACCTTTTCACTCAGGATGCGGCTGAAGACGTCCGACCAGCTATCGTCGGCGGCGACCCGCATCCCCAAAGCCTTCGCCTGTTCGGCGAGGCGGTCCCGCTCCGGCTCCCCTATCCCGTTCTCGGGCAGCGACTCGAAAAGATCGACCCCTGCGTAGCGCAGAAAGGCCTCCCGAACGGAAAGCCGCTCAGGGTCGGCGAAAGGGTCGGCCGTCCGGTCGCGAAAGACGAAGCGTTCGGCGCCGGCTTCGCGCGCCGCCAAAGCGAGGATCGCGGCGCAATCCGCCATCAGCGCCTCCAGCGGTTCGCCGACGCGATACCATTCGAGCATCGTGAATTCGGGCGCATGGAGAGCGCCGCGCTCACGATTGCGGAACACGCGCGCGAGGGCGAAGATGCGGCGCTCTCCGGCTGCGAGCAGCTTCTTCATCGCGAATTCCGGGGAGGTATGGAGAAAAGCGGGCTGCGGGCGCCCATCCGGCCCGATCATCGCGGTGGCGAATCCGTGCAGATGCGCCTCGTTGCCTGGCGAAGCCTGCAACGCGGCCGGCTCGACCTCGAGAAAATCCTGCTCGTCGAACCAGCGCCGCAGCGCCCTCAAAATGCGCGCCCGCGCGAGCAGCCGCGGGCGCCGGTCGGCATGGCGGCTCTGTCTCCAGAATGGGGAAGCAGCTATCAAGGGAGCGTCCGGGGCGGCGAAGCGGCGTCAATTCGTGCGATCGTGTCTGGCCTTTGGCCGCGAAATGGGTATGTTGCCCGCCGCATTCGCGCAAGCCAAGGCTTGAGGATAACGTCGCCGCCGCGGTTTCGCGCGCGCAAAATTCTAGGGAATAGGCACGTGAGAGTCATCGCAAGCTCGATCCGCAAGGGCAACATCATAGAGCGGGAGGACGGCCAGCTCTGTGTCGTCCTTTCGGCCGAAAGCTTCCATCCGGGCAAGGGCACGCCGACCACGCAGATCGACATGCGCCGCCTGTCCGACGGCGTGAAGGTGACCGACCGCTTCAAAACGACCGAGCAGGTCGAGCGCGCCTTCGTCGAGGACAAGAACTTCGATTTTCTCTATTCCGACGCCGACGGCTATCATTTCATGAACGCCGACACCTACGACCAGATCCAGGTGGCGGGCGACGTGATCGGCGATCAGGCGCAGTGGCTGCAGGAGGGCATGAAGGTCATCCTGTCGATCTTCAACGAAACGCCTGTCGGCATCCAGTTGCCTCCCCGGGTGACGCTGGAGATCGTCGAGACGGAGCCGGCGATGAAGGGCCAGACCGCGTCGTCGTCCTACAAGCCGGCCAAGCTTTCCAATGGCGCGCGTGTGATGGTGCCGCCGCACGTCTCGACGGGAACCCGCGTCGTCATCCAGACGGAAGACGGCAGCTACGTTGAGCGCGCCAAAGACTGACGCGTTGCGTTCCTGACGGAGATCTCGGCATGCAGCTTGGTATGGTCGGCCTTGGACGAATGGGCGCCAACATCGTGCGCCGGCTTATGCGCGCCGGGCACTCCTGCGTCGTCTATGATCGCGATCCGGCCCCTGGCCGGGCCCTCGCCGCCGAGGGCGCGCAGGCGGCCGAGTCGCTGGCCGATCTGGTGGCGGGCCTCACGGCGCCGCGCGCCGTATGGATCATGCTGCCGGCCGGAACGCCGACCGAAGCGACGATCGAGGCCCTCAGGGCGCTCCTTTCGCCGGGCGATGTGGTGATTGACGGCGGCAACAGCTTCTGGCGCGACGATATCCGGCGCGGCGCGGCGCTCGCCGCCGAGGGCCTGCATTACCTCGACGTCGGCACCAGCGGCGGCGTCTGGGGGCTTGAGCGCGGCTATTGCATGATGATCGGCGGCGAGGCCGAACCGGTGCGGCGGCTCGACCCCATTTTCAAGGCTTTGGCGCCCGGCCGGGGCGACATCCCCGAAACTCCCGGGCGCGATGGGCGCGATCCGCGCGTCGAAGAGGGCTATCTGCACGCCGGGCCCTGCGGCGCCGGCCATTTCGTCAAGATGGTCCACAACGGCATCGAATACGGGCTGATGCAGGCCTACGCCGAGGGCTTCGACATTCTGCGCAACGCCAATTCGCCCGGCCTCGAGCCTGAACACCGCTTCACCCTCGACATCGGCGACATCGCGGAGGTCTGGCGCCGCGGCAGCGTCGTGACCTCCTGGCTGCTCGATCTGACCTCCAGCGCACTGGCGCGCGAGGGCGACCTCGAGTCCTACTCCGGCTATATCGAGGATTCCGGCGAAGGCCGGTGGACGATCCAGGCGGCGATCGACGAGGCGGTGCCGGCGGAAGTCCTTTCCGCCGCGCTCTATACGCGCTTCCGTTCGCGCCAGAGCCACACCTTCGCGGAAAAGATCATCTCGGCGATGCGCAAGGGCTTCGGCGGCCACGTCGAGCCGCCTGCGGGGAAGCGCTGAGCGGCGCCCAAACAGCAGCGCGCTTCAGTAAAAGCCGATCGGGAAATATTTGAGATAAATCTCGGCGTAGACGCCGCGCGCTGCGAGCCGGGCCAGAGCCCAGTCCATCGCGCGGCGAAGGTCCGCATCTTCCTTGCGAACGGCGATGCCGACGCCTTCGCCGAAAAAGCGGCTCTCCGTATAGGGACCGCCCCTGAACTCGCAGCAGTCGCCGGAGGATTCTCCGGCGAGCCATACCGCGAGCGTGAGCCCGTCGCCGAAAGCGGCGTCGATCGCGCCGCTCTTCAGCGCGTCGTGCAGCGCGGCGAAGTTCGGGAAGGTCTTGGCGAGTGCGCCGGGAAAGAACGTCGCGAGATAGGACTGGTGGGCGGAGCCGGCCACCACCCCGACCGTCTTGCCGACAAGGCCGGCGGGCGTCGGTTGGCTCAAGGGGGAAACCTTGCGCGTCGCGAACCGGGCGGGAGTCATGTAGTAAGGCTGGGTAAAGTCGATCCGCGCCCGCACCGAGGGGCTCGACCCGATCGAGGCGATCACCGCGTCGCCTTTACCCGTCTCCAGGGAGTCGATCAGCGTGTCCCAGCGCCGCGCCTGGATGGTGCAGCCGATATGCAGCTCCTCGCAGATCGCCCGGGCGATGTCGACGTTGAAGCCCGTCAGCGAGCCGTCGGCGAGGGCGAAATTGAGCGGCGGATAGTCATCGTCGGTAAGAAACCGGATTGCGCGCAAGCCGGAGAGATCGGGACGCTCGGAGTGCAGGCCGGGGTCCCAAAAGCTCGGCGCGCCGTCGCGCGGGGCCGCGGCTAGGCCGCCGAGGCCGACGAGCCACACGAGAATCATGATGATTTTTCGATTTGGGCGCAAAATCCACATGACAGAAGTGTTTTTGCATTTAAACTGTGGATAAAATTGTTCGGGTTTGTCCGAGGCCGGCCGACCCCGGTCGTTTGCGTCGTTGCGAGTTCGTAGCGTGCCAGAGTTGTTCAAGCAAGCCAGCGCCGCCGCGGCGCGGCCTCTCGACAGCGGCGCCCTGATGCGGGAGCGCCGCGACGGCGCGCGCGTCGCGTTGGGGAGCCTTCCCCCCGAGATCGCTTTCCTCGGCGCCCAGGGCGTCAGGCCGGGCGTCCTTCTGCAGGCTGCGCGGGCCGCGCAGCAATGCGGCGCCGCAGCGCACGAAGTCCTGCTCGCCGACGGGCTGGTCGGAGAAAGCTTTTATTATCAAGCCTTGGCGCGCCATCTGCGCATGCCGTTTTTCGACGGCGAGATCGCGTTCGACGATGCGCTGGACCCGGCCAAAGCGCTGGCCACCGGGGTCGCTCCCTTGACGCCCAACGCGTTCGACCTGCGCGCGGTCCTGGCGCCGCGGGGCGTCGCGATCGGCTTTCTCATCGCCGCAGCCGCCACGGGGCGTTCGGCCGCTGGGCTCGCCCTCACCTCGCCGCGCATCCTCGGCGAACTCGTGCGCAAGCGCGCCGGGGAGAAGGTCGCCGAGGCGGCGGCCGGCGATCTCAATCGCCGCGACCGCCACCTCTGCGCCCATGCCGGACCCTCGTGGCCGCAAATCGCCGGGGCGGGGGCGGCGCTTTTCGCGGCCGTCGCTTTGGCGCCGGTTGCGCCCGGGGCGCTCCAAGCGGTGACGTCGACGTTCCTTTGGGCAATCTTCGCCGCTTGGATCGTCTTGAGAAATCTCGCCGTCGCGGCCGCCGCGGACAGCGATGGAGCCGAAACGCGTCTGGAGGACGCGGCGTTGCCGGTCTATTCGATCCTCGCGCCGCTCTACCGCGAGGCGAACATGGTCGCCAAGCTGGTCGGCGCGTTCGAGGCGCTCGACTATCCCAGCGCCAAGCTCGACATCAAGTTGGTCGTCGAGGAGGACGACGCTGCGACGCTGGCGGCGATCCAAGCGCTCGAACTGCCGCCGCGTTACGAGACGATTGTGGCGCCGCCAGGCTGGCCGCGCACCAAGCCGCGCGCCCTCAACGTCGCATTGACCGTGGCGCGCGGCGATTTGGTGGTCGTTTACGACGCCGAGGATGCGCCTGACCCCAACCAGCTCCGCCGGGCGGCGGCCCGCTTTGCCGCCGACCCCACCCTCGATTGCCTCCAGGCGCGACTGACCATCGAGAACGGCGGAAAGGCTTGGATCAGCCGCATGTTCGCAATCGAATATGCCGCGCTGTTCGATCTGGTCAATCCCGGCCTCGCCGCGCTCGGGCTGCCGATTGCGCTCGGCGGCACGTCAAACCATTTTCGGACGCGAACGCTTCGCAATGCCGGGGGCTGGGACGCCTGGAACGTCACGGAGGACGCCGATCTCGGGCTGCGCCTGGCGCGTCAGGGCGCGCGCGTCGGCTCGCTGCGCTCGGACACGCGCGAGGAGGCGCCGGTCCTCCTGTGGACTTGGTTGAAACAGCGGGTGCGTTGGCAAAAGGGCTGGATGCAGACCCTGATCGTGCACACCCGCCGCCCGGCGCGGATCGTGCGCGAGCTCGGCCCCGCTCGGGCAGCCGCGGCGATGGCGATGATCGGGGGATCGGTGTTCGGCGGGTTGTTCGGCCCCGCCCTCACCGCCGAAGCGCTGCTGCGCGCGGGGTCCGGCGGCCTGGCGGGCGCGAGCCCGTGGCGCGTCGCCGGCGACGTCGCGATCTACACGCTGATGATCTCGGGGCTGCTGACGGTCCTCGCGCCCGCCCTGGTCACCGGCCGGGGCCGTGGATTAACGCGCGGCTTCGTTCTCGCGTCATTGCCGCTCTACTATCTCCTGATCTCCGCGGCGAGTTGGATCGCCCTCATCGATCTCGCGGTCCGACCCTTCCATTGGGCCAAGACCGAGCACGGGATACAGGGCGCAGACGGCGTCCCGCAGCCGCTGTCCGCCAGCGGCGCATGGCTTAAAGAACGCGCGTTCTCAGGAAGCTGAGCATCACGATGAGCACGACCGGCGCGGAAAGCAGGAGCGTCAAGCTCAGATAAGGCTCATAGCGGACGTAGCCGAGGAAGAAATTGTAGCGCGCGTACAAGCCAGCGAAAGCGCCAATCAACGCCAGCGCCGAATTGCCGAAAGGCCCGAAACCCTGCCCGCCCATGATGTAATCGAGCAGGAAGCCGATCAGGGCGAGTACGACCAAAAAAGCGAGCCAGAAGCAGGTGAGTTCGAACCCTTCCAGCCCGTTGATCATTTTGAAGAACGGGGCCATGGCGGCCATGACGGCGCTCCTCGTTGTCCAGCGGTGCGACGCTTTTGAACCTACGTCCAATTCCTTTGCGTGAAGTGAATGCGCCGCAGCGGCGACCCCGCAACTCGCTCGAAAGCAGGATTGATTTTCGTGGGGCGCCGCGCCATGTTCGATGGTGCGGTGCAAAAAAACGCCGGCTCCAGCCGGACCGCGATGCGAGGAACGTCATGAGCACACGCCCATCGGGCGGCGCGGCGGCCGGACTCTCCGACGCCGGATCGGCGCCGAAGAAGGACCTCTACGAGATCGGCGAGATCCCCCCGCTCGGCCATGTGCCGGCCTCGATGTACGCCTGGACGGTGCGCAAGGAGCGGCACGGACCGCCCGAGCAGTCGATGCTCGTCGAGGTCGTCCCCACCTGGGAGCTCGACAGCCACGACGTGCTGGTCTTCGTGATGGCCGCGGGCGTCAATTACAACGGCGTCTGGGCGGCGCTGGGCGAGCCGGTCTCGGTGCTCGACGTCCATAAGAACCCCTATCATATCGCCGGCTCCGACGCTTCGGGCGTCGTCTGGGCGGTCGGATCGAAGGTGAAGCGCTGGAAGGTCGGCGACGAGGTGGTCGTCCATTGCAACCAGGACGACGGCGACGACGAGGAATGCAACGGCGGCGATCCGATGTTCTCGGCTTCGCAGCGCATCTGGGGCTACGAGACGCCGGACGGCTCCTTCGCACAGTTCTGCCGCGTGCAGGACCGCCAATTGATGGCGCGGCCGAAGCACCTGACCTGGGAGGCGAGCGCCTCCTACACGCTGACGCTCGCGACCGCCTACCGCATGCTGTTCGGCCACGAGCCGCATCGCCTGAAGCCGGGCGACAACGTGCTCGTCTGGGGCGCTTCGGGCGGCCTGGGGGTGTTTGGCGTGCAGCTCTGCGCCGCCGCCGGCGCCAACGCGATCGGCGTCATTTCCGACGAGTCCAAGCGCGACTATGTGATGTCTCTCGGCGCCAAGGGCGTCGTCAATCGCAAGGACTTCGACTGCTGGGGCCAATTGCCAAGGGTCAATTCGCCGGAATACGCCGCCTACATGGGCGGCGCGCGCAAGTTCGGCAAAGCGATCTGGGACATCACCGGCAAGCGCGACGTCGACACGGTGTTCGAGCATCCCGGCGAACAGACGTTCCCCGTCTCCTGTTTCGTCGTGAAGCGCGGCGGCATGGTGGTGTTCTGCGCCGGCACGACCGGCTTCAATCTCACCTTCGACGCCCGCTTCGTCTGGATGCGGCAGAAGCGCATCCAGGGCTCCCACTTCGCCAACCTCAAACAGGCGGCGGCGGCGAACAACTTCGTCATCGACCGGCGCATCGATCCCTGCATGTCGGAAGTGTTCCCCTGGGATAAGATTCCCCTGGCGCACACCAAGATGTGGAAGAACCAGCATGCGCCGGGGAACATGGCGGTGCTGGTCGGCGCGCCCAAGGCAGGCCTGCGCACCTTCGAGGACGTTGTCGAGGCGGCGAGCCGCTGACGCGGACGGCAGGCTCCGCAAAAACCTTCCGCGGCGAGTTGCCTTTGCTCCGCCGAATCGCTACCCCATCGCGCCGAGATGCGCCGGGTCGGGATCGGCAAGGGCCGAGGCAACGTCTCGGACCGTTGGACCGGCGCCGATGCCAATAGCGGAGTTCGGCTGATGTCGGACAGCGATGTGTTCAAGCGTCAGGCGGCCGAGCGGGCGATAACGTTCGTGCGTCCGGGCATGCGGCTCGGCCTCGGCACCGGATCGACCGCCAAGTATTTCGTCGACCTCCTCGGCGAGGCGGTGCGGCAGGGCCTAAAGGTGGTCGGCGCGCCGACCTCCGAGGCGACCGCCCGCCAAGCGGCGGCGCTCGGCGTGCCGCTGACGACGCTCGACGAAACACCCGAACTGGACCTCACGATCGACGGCGCCGACGAGATCGATTCGTCGCTGCGCCTCATCAAGGGCGGCGGCGGCGCGCTCCTGCGCGAGAAGATCGTCGCCGCGGCTTCGCACCGGATGCTGGTGATCGCCGATTCCTCGAAGTTCGTCGCCGAGCTGGGCGCCTTCCCGCTTCCCATCGAGGTGGTCCCGTTCGGTCTCGGCGCAACGCGCCGCCGGATCGAGCGCGCCTTGGCCGCGCTCGGCCTCGCCGGGACCGTCGCGCTCCGCCAGCGCCAGGGCCAAGTCTTCGTCACCGACGGTGGCCACTATATTCTCGATTGCGCGTTTGGGGCGATCCCCGACCCCCAAGCGCTGGCCAACGTGCTCGCCTTTATTCCCGGCGTCGTCGATCACGGACTGTTCCTCGGCATGGCCAGTGCTGCGGTCCTTGCCGGTCCGCAAGGGGTGACCGTCCTCGGCGCCATCGACTGATCGCTTCCCGGACAAGCAACGGAGTTAAAAATCGTGTCCTCGATCCCTTCGATACTCAAAGCCTCGCTCGGCGCCGCCGCCTTGTTCGCGCTCGCCGGCGCGAGCGCTGAGGCGCAGGATGCGCAGCCCTCGGCCGCCGCCATCGGCTACGCCAGCAAGCTCTTCGTCGACATCGGCATGAAGTCGTCGCTCGATCAGGTCGTGCCGGCGCTGCTGGCTGAGCTCGAGCGCACCATCACCACGACCCGCCCCGAACTCAAGGATCCGCTCCATCAGACGCTGGTCGCCCTCCAGCCGGACTACGTCAAGACCGAGGACGCCGTTCTGGCCGATTCGGCAAAGGCGCTCGCGAGCCACATGACCGAGGAGGAACTCAAGGAGACCGTGGCGTTCTTCGAGGGTCCCTCGGGCAAGAAGTTTCTTGCGGTTCAGCCCGTGGTGCTCGGGCAGGTCGGGCAACTGGCGCGCGCCTGGCGCGAGAAGCTCTCGGACGACATGCTCACGCGGGCTCGCCAAGAGATGAAGCAAAAGGGCTACTCGTTCTGACAGGCTCTCGGCTGGGCGAAAGGAAAGGTTGAGGCGATGGCGTTCGATGTCGATCTCTTCGTGATCGGCGCCGGCTCGGGCGGAGTGCGAGCGGCGCGCATCGCGGCCCAGCACGGCGCCAAGGTGATGGTCGCCGAGGAGTTTCGCATCGGGGGCACCTGCGTCATCCGCGGCTGCGTCCCCAAGAAGCTCCTGGTCTACGCCAGCCGCTTCGCCGACGATTTCGCCGATGCCGAGGGATACGGCTGGACTGTCGGATCGACGCATTTCGATTGGCCGACTCTGGTGGCGGCCAAAGAGCGCGAGATTTCGCGCCTGTCGGCCATCTACCGCGTCAACCTCGAGAAGGCGGCCGTCGAGATCGTCCGGCAGCGCGCGGTCGTGACCGGCCCCCAGTCAGTCAGGCTGGCGGACGGCCGAACGGTCAGCGCGCGGCATATTCTCGTCGCGACCGGCGGTCACCCAGTTTCGCCTGCCTCCATCATAGGCATGGAGCATGCGATCTCCTCCAGCGAGGTGTTCGATCTCGAGACCTTCCCGAAGCGCCTGCTGGTTGTCGGCGGCGGCTACATCGCGGTCGAATTCGCCTCGTTGTTCGCCCGGCTCGGCTCTGACGTGACCGAGGTGATGCGCGCCGGCAACGTTCTGCGCGCGTTCGACGAGGACATGCGCGTAGGCCTGCGTGACGAGCTTGAACGCGCCGGCGTCAAGCTGCGCTTCGAATGTCTGCCGACCCGCATCGAGCGGCGCGGCGAGACCCTTCATGTCGAACTCACGAACGGGGAAATCATCGAAGTCGACAAGGTTTTGATCGCCACCGGTCGCGCGCCCAATACGAAAGGGCTCGGGCTCGAGACGGCGAGCGTCGCGCTCGACGAAGCTGGCGCAGTCGTCGTCGACGCCGCTTCGACCAGCAACGTTCCGTCGATCCATGCGGTCGGCGACGTGACGAACCGCATCAACCTCACGCCGGTCGCGATCCGCGAGGGGCATCTGCTGGCCGATCGCCTGTTTGGCGGCAAGACCACGAACGTCGACCATGAAAACGTCGCGAGCGCCGTCTTCACGACGCCGGAGATCGGCGCCGTCGGACTCACCGAGAACGAAGCCATGCATCGCTATGCGGCGCTGGACATCTACATGACGAATTTCCGCCCGATGAAGGCGACGCTCTCCGGCAGCCAGGAGCGCATGATCATGAAGCTGGTCGTCGATGCGGCGACAGATCGCGTCGTCGGCGCGCATATCCTCGGCCACGAGGCCGGCGAAATGATCCAGATGCTGGCGATCGCAATCAAGATGGGAGCGACAAAGGCCGACCTCGACGCCACGATGGCTGTCCACCCGACCGCCGGCGAGGAGCTGGTGACAATGCGCACACCCACGAGGCGCGTCGAGAACCGTGCGATGGCCGCGCTCGCCGCGGCGCAGAACACAGATTAGCCGTCTGCCCGGCATTCGCCCTTCACTGCTTGCGGGCGATGGAGCGGCGAAGCGTCTCATGGTTTCGCCGTTTCGGGCAGAGAGGGGCCTTTGAGAAGGGCCAGAGCCGTCTCGACGACGCCCTCCAGCAGCGCCTGCTCTGGCCGGACGCGCGCCAGAACGCGTACGCCCATGAGAACGCCGAGGAGGTGGCGCGCGAGATTTTCCGCGGACTGCGATTTGCCGATCGCGCCATTGGACTGGCCTGCCTCGATGCAGCGCAGAAAGAACGCCTCTATGCGCACGAGGACGGCGGCGACGATCTCCTGAAAGCCCGGATCGTTGGGCGCGACGTCGAGCGCCGCATTGACCAGCATGCAGCCCTTATGGTCGCGATCGCCAAGCGAGCGACTGAGAATTTCGGCGAAGAAGCTGGCGATCGCATCGTAGGGCGGCAAAGACTCACATCGCCGGATGCGCGCGGAGATGCTGCCCTCGACGTAATGCTCGAGCGCCGTCTGATAGAGCGCGCGCTTGTCGCCGAAGGCGTTGTACAGACTGGCGCCGGCGATCCCCGTCATGTCGATCAGGTCCCGCACCGATGTCGCCTCGTAGCCGCGCCGCCAGAAGCACTGGACCGCCGCGTCGAGCACAGTCTCTTCGTCGAATTCCCTCGGTCTCGCCATTCCGTCGTCCGTGCCGGGCGAACGCCCTCTGCATCATCTTGCCATCTTCCTGGTGAAGATGCTTTCTAGAACGGTCGCATTAAAACTCAAGGCGCCCGACCCGACGCCACGGAGACGCTGATGATCCGCTTCTATTTCCATCCGACGCCAAACCCCGCGAAGATCGCGCTCTTTCTGGAGGAGGCGGGCCTTCCCTACGAAGCGATTCCCGTGGACACCAGCAAAGGCGAGCAGCACACCCCTGCCTTCCGCGCCATCAACCCGAACGGCAAGGTCCCAGCGATCGTCGATACGGACGGCCCCGAGGGCCGGGAGGCGCGGGTTTTCGATTCGACCGCGGTTTTGATCTACCTCGCGGAGAAAACGGGCAAGTTCGTCGGCTCGCCGGCCGACCGGCCCGAGCTGCTCTCCTGGCTGCTGTTCATCGCCTCGGGCCTTGGCCCGTTCTCCGGTCAAGCCGTTCATTTCCAGTTCGCGGCGCCCGAGGGGCTCGACTACGCTGTAAACCGCTACCGCCGTGAGGCCGAACGCCACTATCAGGTCCTCAACGACCACTTGGCCGGACGCGACTTCATCGTCGGCGACGGCTATACGATCGCCGACATCTCCGCCTGGGGGTGGCTCGACCGCGCTTCGCGCGTGAGAAAGGGCGAAGTGGATCCGCTCGGCGCCTTTCCGCATCTCAAACGGCTGTTTGAGACGGTCGACGCCCGACCCGCCGTGGCGCGCGCCCGCGCGGTCGGCAAGGATCACCCCTTCAAGAAGGTCAACGACGACGAGACGAGGCGCGCCCTGTTCCCCTCGAACTATCCTCCGGCCGCGTGAGGAGGCGATCATGATTCTGCAAGGCAAGCGCGTCCTCGTCACCGGCGGCTCTAGCGGCATCGGCTTCGCCCTCGCCCGGGCCCTCAGCGCCAAAGGCGCGCGGGTGGTCATCACTGGCCGGCGGCCGGACGCACTGGCGGCCGCCGTCGGCGAACTCCAGACAGACGAGGCCTTCGTGAAAGGCGTCGCCGCCGATATCAGCACGAGGGAAGGCCGGGCGGCGACGCTCAAACAGGCGCTCGACGCGTTGGGCGGGCTGGACATCCTCGTCAACAACGCCGGAGGGGTCCGAGCGGGCCGGCTGGAGAAAACCTCAGAAGCCGACATCGAAGCGATGGTCGCGGTCGATCTCGTCGCGCCGATCCTTCTTACCCGCGCGGCGCTGCCGGCGCTGCGCGCCAGCGGCGACGCCATGGTTGTGAACGTCGCGTCGGGAATCGCGTTGATCGGCGCGCCGTTTTACACGACTTACGCGGGCGTGAAAGCTGGGCTCGCCCGCTTCGGAGAGGCGCTGCGACGGGAACTGAAAGGCGAAGGCGTCCATGTGCTGACTGCCTATCCCGGCGGGACGGACACGCCGATGATGAAATCGAACCGCGCCGGCCCGGAACTCGGTTTCTCGCGCGAGCCGGCCTCGGCTGTCGCGGACGCCATCGTCGAGGGGGTCGAGACGGGCGCCTACGACGTGATCCGAGGCGGCGAGGCGCGCGCCAAGATGATCGCCCATAATCGCGATGATCCGGCAGCCGTGGACGAGCGGTTTCTAGGACTGAAACCCGCTCTGGAAGAAGCCGTAAAAGACCATTCGGCGCTTTGAGCCGAAGACCCAACCGACGATGAATAGGAAGCGAGCGAGATGATCGATCTCTATTACTGGCCGACCCCTAATGGCCACAAAATCACGATGTTCCTCGAAGAAGCGGGGCTGGACTACGTCATCCACCCCGTCAACATCAGCGCCGGTGATCAATTCAAGCCCGAGTTCCTCGCCTTTTCGCCCAACAACCGGATGCCTGCGATCATCGACCGCAATCCCGCCGACGGCGGCGAGCCGGTCAGCGTGTTCGAATCTGGCGCCATTCTGCTCTATCTCGCGGAGAAGACGCGGCGCTTCCTCCCCTCGGACCTGCGCGGCCGCAAGACCGTGACGGAGTGGCTGTTTTGGCAAATGGGGGGCCTCGGCCCGATGGCGGGGCAGAACCATCATTTTGGGACCTACGCGCCGGAGAAGATTCCTTACGCGATCACCCGCTATGTCAACGAAACCAATCGCCTCTACGGGGTGATGAACAAACGCCTCGCTGACAATGCGTTCCTGGCCGGCGCGGATTACACGATCGCCGATATGGCGGCCTATCCCTGGATCGTTCCCTGGAAACGCCAGCAGCAGAACCTCGACGATTTTCCCAACCTTCGCCGCTGGTTCGAGGCCATTCGCCATAGGCCGGCGACGGAGCGCGCCTACGCCAAGGCGGAGCCGTTTTCGGCGCAGCCCGCCGTGACGGAAGAGGGGAAGAAACTGCTGTTCGGGCAGACGGCGGCGAGCGTCGCCAAGGCCTGAGGCGCCAGAGGCTTTCAGACACCCTCGTCTGTGACCCCCGCGCAAAGCGTGGGCCAGACTACCGCCACAAGCGCCCGACCGCTGCTCGCGCTCGCGGGCATGACAAAGCTGATCTTCAGGCCCGGCTCACCCCGGCCCCGCCTTCCAGCAGCTTGCGCATCTTCACCAGCTCGGCGGCGGCGACCTCCATGAAAGCGCGCACCCGCGCCGAATGGCGCAGGTCTGCGTGGGTGAGGATCCAGAGGTCGACGTCGAGCTCGGCGAGTAGCGGTCCGGCGCGAACGAGTTCTGGTCGCAGGTCCCCGAGGAAACAGGGAAGGATCGCGGCTCCGACGCCCGCGACGGCAGCCTCTGCCATGGCGAGCACCGAATCGATGCGGCACGCCTGGCGGCGTGGGCCGACCGTCTCCTCGAGCCAGCGCCTTGCGCGTGGCGGCGCGTGGCCGTCGCCGAAGCCGAGCCAGGGCCCGGCTGCGGCGAGCTGCGGGCCGAACTCATCGACGAGCCGCGACAGGGCGTAAACCGCCCAGCGCATCGTGCAGATGCGCCTGCCGACCAACGATTCCGGGGGCTCATTGGTGGCGCGAATCGCGACGTCCGCGTCGCGCCGCGACAGGTTCAGGGTCTGCGCCGCGACGATCAAGTCGAGCTGAACGCCGGGAGTTTCCTTGCGGAAGCGCGCCAGCGCCGGCGGCAGCAGCGCGACGGCGATCGTGTCGACGGTCGTGACGCGCAATTCGCCGGTGGGCGTGACGTCTCGCCCGGCGACGTGCCGTTCGAACTCGGCGATCGATTCGGCCATCGTCGTCGCCAGCGCGATCATCTCTTCGCCGGCGCTGGTCGGCTGATAGCCGGCCCGCGAGCGCTCGAACAGCCGCGCGCCGACCGCCGCCTCGACCGCCGCCAGCCGCCGGAAAATCGTCGAATGGTTGACCCCGAGCGCCGCGGCCGCGCCGACCAGGGAGCGCGCGTCCGCAATCGTTTTGACCAGCCGAAATTCGTCCCAGTCCAAGCCCGCGTTCATGGCCGAGGAGGCCCGTCGCCGTCCCTCGGCGCGGCGGCCCGACGCAAGCGGTCGTTGATCGCGACGCCGAGGCCGCGCTCGGGGATCGGGGCAACAGCGATGAAGCGCGCGCCGGTGGCGTCGAGCGCGCGCAAATGCGCGAAGAGATTGGCCGCCGCCTCGGCGAGTTCGCCGCTTGGCGAAAGATCGAGCCGGAGACGCGCCGGGCTCTGGGCGAGCGCGCCGCCGAAGTCGAGCGCGGCTTCGTCCGCCTTCGCCTGGACCGCCCGCAAACGCACCGCCGCGCGCGGGGCGTAGTGCGACGTCAGCAGGCCGGGCGCCAATGGGGCCTGCTCGGCGCCGCTAGGGGCGTCCCGCTCCAGGGCGAAGCCGAGCGCGGCCTCGATGGTCTCGCGCGCGATCGCGCCCGGCCGCAGCAGCAAAGGGACGCCGCCGAGACAGGCGACGATCGTCGACTCGAGGCCGAAGGGCGTCGGCCCGTCGTCGAGAATCCAATCGATCCGCCCCTCGAGGTCTGCGGCGACATGGGCGGCGCGGGTCGGGCTGACGCGGCCGGAGCGGTTGGCCGAGGGCGCGGCGAGAGGGACGCCCGCCGCCGCAATCAGCGCCTGGGCGACTGGATGCGAGGGAACGCGCAGCGCGAGCGTATCGAGGCCTGCGCGGGCGAGCAGGCTGACGCGGCAGTTCGGCGCCGCCGGGGCGATGATCGTGAGCGGCCCGGGCCAGAAGGCGCGCGCCAGGACGATCGCATGATCGTCGAAGATCGCCTCCTCCGCGGCGTCCGCGGTGGTCGCGAAATGGGCGATCAGCGGATTGAAGACGGGCCGGCCCTTGGCCGCGTAGATCGCCGCGACGGCGGTCTCCGACGTCGCATCGCCCGCCAGGCCGTAGACGGTCTCGGTCGGCATCGCGACGAGACCGCCGGCGCGGATCGAGGCGGCGGCGGCGGCGATCGAGCTTTGGTCGGGAGACGCGATGCGGGTCGTGCGATGAGACAGTGGTGACATGCGCCTCGCCGCCTTGCGCGGCACTTGGTTTATATATAAACATTCAGCCCGCTTGCCGGGCGCCTCGCGGCGCGACAAGTTAGCCGACAACCGGCGCGGGAGGCAAAGACGTCGCTCGCCGCCGGCATCGAGAGGGAGCGCGTCATGTCCTACCGATCGCCCGTCGCCGACATTCTCTTCTCTCTGAAACATGTGGCCGGCCTCGATGAGGCGATCGCCGCCGGCTTGTTCGGCGACCTCGACCCCGAGACCGCCGCCTCGGTGATCTCGGAAGCCGGCCGTTTCGCGACCGAGCAGATCGCGCCGCTGGACCGGCGTGGCGACGAGATCGGAGCCCGCTACGAGAACGGCGCCGTGACGACGCCGCCCGGCTTTCGCGACGTCTTCCGGCAATGGGCGGAAGCGGGCTGGTCCGGCGTCACCGCCGCGCCCGAGGACGGCGGCATGGGTCTGCCGCACAGCGTCAATTTCGCCTGCGGCGAAATCTGGACGGGCGCGTCGATGGGCTTCGCGCTGTGCCCGCTGCTTACCGAAGGCGCGATCGGCGCGCTCAACGTTTACGGGAGCGACGATCTGCGCGCGACCTATCTGCGCAAGCTCGTCGGCGGCGAATGGACCGGCACGATGAATTTGACGGAGCCACAGGCAGGCTCCGACCTCAACGCCGTCAAGACTCGCGCGGAACGCGCCGCCGACGGCGCCTATCGCCTGTTCGGCCAAAAGATCTTCATCACCTACGGCGAGCACGACATGGCCGACAACATCGTGCATCTCGTGCTCGCGCGGCTGCCCGACGCGCCGCCCGGCACGCGCGGCCTGTCGCTGTTCCTGGTCCCAAAATTTCTCGTCAAGCCGGATGGTTCGCTGGGAGCGCGCAACGACGTGCGCTGCGCCAGCATCGAACACAAGCTCGGCATCCACGCCTCGCCGACCTGCGTGATGATCTACGGCGACGCCGGCGGCGCGACGGGCTGGCTGGTCGGCGAAGAAAATCGCGGCCTCGCGGCGATGTTCGTCATGATGAACAGCGCGCGGCTCGGCGTCGCCATGCAGGGCGTCGCGATCGGCGAGAAGGCGCTGCAACATGCGCTCGCCTACGCTAGGGAGCGCCGCCAGGGCAAGAGCCTCAAGGGCGGCGCCGGCATGAGCCCGATCATCGAACACCCCGACGTCCATCGCACGCTTCTCACGATGAAAGCGCTCGTGCAGGCTGCGCGCGGCATTTGCCATCTGACCGCGATCGCGATCGATCGATCGCTCCACGCCAAGAGCGCCGAGGAGCGGGCGACGGCGGGCGAGCAGGCGGCGCTGCTGACGCCGATCGCCAAGGCCTTTTCGACCGATATCGGCGATGAGGTCGCTTCGCTCGGCCTCCAGGCGCACGGCGGCATGGGCTATATCGAGGAGACGGGCGCCGCCCAATTCCTGCGGGATTCGCGCATCGCCGCGATCTATGAGGGAACGAATGGCGTCCAGGCCATCGACCTCGTTCAGCGGAAGCTCCCGCTCTCCGGCGGCGCGGTCGTCGCGAACGAGATCGCCGCCATGCGCGCGGTCGTCGCGGAGGTCTCGCGGCGCGGCGAGCCCGGCTTCGGCGCGACGTCGGCTGTCCTCGGCGAGGCGATCGGCGCGCTCGAAACCGCCACGGCGGCGATGTGCGACGCTCTGGCGGGCGATCCTGCTTCGGCGCTAGCCGGCGCGACGCCATACCTCAGGCTGTTCGGCCTCGCGCTCGGCGGCGCTTGCCTCGCCAAAGCAGGGCTCGCCGCGCAGGATCTCGCCGAGGCAGGCGACGCGTCGCAGCGCGGCCGCATTGGGCTCGCGCGCTTCTTTGTGGAGAAGCTGGCGCCCGCCGCGCCGGGTCTCGCGCGCTCCATCCTCTCCGGCGCGGGCGCGTTGGAGGATTACGACAGGATTTTGGGAGAGGCCGGATGAGCGAATTCGTTGAAGTCAGCCGCGAGGGCGCAGTCTGCCGCGTCACGCTCGCGCGGCCGGAGAAGAAGAACGCGCTGACGAGCGTGATGTACGAGCGGTTGACGCGCGCATTCGAGGAGGCGAGCGCCGACGAAAGCATCGGCGCCTTGCTGCTCACAGGCTCGCAAGGCGTGTTTACCGCCGGCAACGACATCGGCGATTTCCTCGCTGCGGCGATGGCGGCCTCCGCCGGGAATACGATCCCCGCCGGCTTGCGCTTCATCTACACGCTCGCGAAATTCGACAAGCCGCTCGTCGCTGCGATCGAGGGTCCCGCAGTCGGCATCGGCACGACTCTGTGCTTCCACTGCGATCTCGTCTATGCCGCGCCGAGCGCGCGTTTCTCGATGCCCTTCGTCAATCTGGGCCTTGTCCCGGAGGCCGGCTCTTCACTGCTGGCGCCGCTGCGGTTCGGCATGGCGAAAGCAGCGGAGGCGTTGTTGCTCGGCGAGCCGTTCGACGCCGCGGCGGCCAAGCAACTCGGCCTGGTCAATGAGATCGTCGAACCGGAAGCGCTGGGCGGACACGCTTTCGCCAAGAGCGCGGCGCTCGCCGCCAAACCGCGCGAAGCGCTGCTCGCGGCCCGGCGCTTGCTACGAGGAGATCCGGCGCCCCTGCTGGCGCGCATGGACGAGGAGTTGCGCGTCTTCAACAAGCGGCTCCGTTCGCCGGAGGCGCGCGCAGCCTTCATGGCCTTCATGGAGAAGGCCAAAGGATAGCCTCCCCTGTCGACGAGATTGCCCTGAGGGTTCTCGCTATCTTGCAGTCGGCAAGGAACTGCGAGCCTCCGGCAGATCGCCTCAGCTCATGTATTGGCCGCCGTTCGCGGTGAGCGTCGAGCCGGTGATGAAGCCGGCTTCGTCCGAGGCGAGAAAGACGACGCATCGCGCGATCTCCTCGGGCTGGCCAAGCCGTCGCACCGGGATTTGCGGGAGGATCGACCTGTCCAGGATGTCCTGGGGAACCGCCATCACCATCTCGGTCGCGACGTAGCCGGGACAGATGGCGTTGACGGTGATTCCCTTGCTCGCGTTCTCCTGCGCCAGCGCCTTGGTGAAGCCGATGTCGCCCGCCTTGGCCGCGGAATAGTTCGTCTGTCCCATCTGGCCCTTTTGGCCGTTGATCGAGGAGATGTTGATGATCCGGCCAAAGCCGCGCTCGCGCATTCCCTCGATCACGGGTCGGCACATGTTGAAGAGCGAATTGAGATTGGTGTCGATGACGGCTCGCCATTGCTCGAGCGACATCTTGTGGAATGCGGCGTCCCGCGTAATGCCGGCGTTGTTGACCAGCACTTCGACCGGCCCCAGGTCCTGGGCGACCTGAGCCAGGCCGGCCGAGCACGCCTCGAAACTTCCGACGTCCCACTTGTAGACGTTCACGCCGGTCTCGGCTTTGAACTTGGCCGCCGCCTCCTCATTGCCTTGGTAGGTCGCCGCGACGGCATAGCCGGCGCCGGCAAGGGTTTTGGAAATCGCGCCGCCGATCCCGCGCGTTCCACCCGTAACGACTGCGACTCTCGCCATAGGACCTCCTCGCGCCTCCTCCCGCGCCGCCTCGCTGGGCGGCGCATCATTGTTCGCTCGACTTGCGAAACGCTGTTAGCGCTCGACAGTAAGCGCAATTCCCATGCCGCCGCCGATGCACAACGTCGCCAAGCCCTTCTTCGCGTTGCGGCGCTTCATTTCGTGCAGCAGAGTGACGAGCACGCGCGCCCCGGACGCGCCGATGGGGTGCCCAATCGCGATCGCGCCGCCGTTGACGTTCACGATGGCCGGATCCCAGGCCATGTCCTTGTTGACGGCGAGCGCCTGCGCCGCGAAGGCCTCGTTTGCTTCGACAAGGTTGAGGTCCTTGACCGACCAGCCGGCGCGCTCGAGCGCCTTGCGCGAGGCCGGGATCGGTCCGGTTCCCATGATCGACGGATCGACGCCCGCCGTCGCCCAGGACGCGATGCGCGCCAACGGCGTGAGATTGCGCCGCTTGGCTTCGGCGGCGGTCATCACCACCAGCGCGGCGGCGCCGTCGTTGATTCCCGAGGCGTTGCCCGCGGTGACGGTGCCGTCCTTCGTGAAGGCGGGTCGCAGCTTGGCGAGCGCGTCGTAGGTCGTGCCCGGACGGATGAACTCGTCGTCGGCGACGACGACGTCGCCCTTACGGGTCGCGACGGTGAAGGGGACGATCTCGTCCTTGAATCTACCGGCCTTCTGGGCCGCCTCGGCCTTGTTCTGCGAAGCGGTCGCGAAACGGTCCTGGTCCTCGCGGCTTATCTGCCATTTGGCGGCGACGTTCTCGGCGGTGTTGCCCATGTGATAGCCTTGGAAGGCGTCGATCAGGCCATCCTTCAGCATCGTGTCGATGAACTTCATGTCGCCCATTTTTACGCCTGCGCGCAGATGGGCGGCATGGGGCGCCAGCGACATCAACTCCTGCCCGCCGGCGACGATGATCGAAGCGTCGCCGTTGACGATCTGCTGCAAGCCGAGCGCAACCGCGCGCAAGCCGCTGCCGCAGACCTGGTTGATGCCGAAAGCGGTCTTCTCCTGAGGAATCCCAGCCTTCATCGCCGCCTGGCGAGCCGGGTTCTGGCCTTGCGCAGTGGAGAGTATCTGGCCGAGGATCACCTCGTCGACCTCCGCCGCGTCCACATGCGCGGCTTCGATCGCCGCCTTGATCGCGACTGCGCCGAGTTCGTGGGCGGGCGTATTGGCGAACGCCCCGTTGAACGAGCCGATCGCGGTTCTCTTCGCGCTGGCGATGACGATTTCCGGTGCGGGCATGGGAGGCTCCCTTGAGGGCGGATGCGCCGATATCTAAGCGCTGGCTTCCCCTTTTCTTTACACGAACGGCGCCCCCGCGCGCCAGTGTTCCGGCAAGAACACTGAGACTCGACCGTCCCTCGCGGGCCAGCCTTGACTCGGCTGGCGAAAATTCGACCACGGCGCTTACCGCGTTGCAAAAAAGTGTTCCGACAGCGCGAAAAAAAGCCTATCTTATAGGAGTTCAGGCCGCGCAAGCGTCGAGTCGAGACCCCGCACGATGTCGAATCCAGCCACGCCGATCACAATCAAAAAATATGCGAACCGGCGGCTCTATAATACGGCCTCGAGCGCTTACGTCACTTTGGCGGACCTCGCGAAGATGGTGAAGACGGGGGAAGATTTCGTCGTTTTCGACGCAAAGACGAACGAAGACATCACCCGCTCCGTCCTGACGCAGATCATCTTCGAGCAGGAAGGAATCGAAGGCCAATCGCTGCTGCCGATCACTTTTCTGCGGCAATTGATCCGTTTTTATGGCGATAGCGTTCAAGCTTTGCTTCCCAGCTACCTCGAATATTCGATCGACCAGTTCAACGGCGAGAAGCAGGCGATACGCGAGGCGGCAAGCCGGGTGTTCGGGCAGGCTCCGTTCTCCCCTTCCTCGTTCACTGCGCTGCAGGAGATGACGCGCAAAAATCTCGCGGCGTTCAATCAGGCGCTGGGGTTGTTTTCGCCCTTCGCGGCCGGCGCGGCGTCCGCTCCCGAGCCCAAGAAGCCGGACCCCGCGCCGCAAAGCGCCGACCTCGACGAATTGCGCACCCAGCTCACCGAGATGCGCCGCCGGCTCGACAGCCTTACCGAGAAGAACTGACCGCGGCGCTCGCGGCTTGCGCCGGCTCGTGGAGCTCCGGCCGGCCGACGAGGTGGCCCTGGAGAAAGTCGATCTCCCATTCGGCGAGCAGGCGGCGGGCTTCGACGTCTTCGACCCATTCCGCGACGGTCTGAATGCCGAGGTGGCGCGCGAGCTGCGCCAGCGTGCGCACGAAAAAGCGGTCGTCGAGCGAGCGCGCGACGTTCTGCACGAAGGCTCCGTCGATCTTGACGATGTCGACGCCGAGGCGGCGGAGGTTACGAAACGAAGTATGTCCGGCGCCGAAATCGTCCATCGCGATCATCACGCCGAGCGCCTTCATTCGCGCGATGACGCGCATGGCGTCGTCGATCGGCTCGACCGCCAGGGTCTCGACGATCTCCACGATCAGCCGTTCGGCCACGCCCGGGCGCAGGCTGAGCGCCGCCTTCATGGCGTCCAGCCACTCGGGCGAGCGCAAGGTGGCGACCGAGATGTTGACGGAAACCCTGAGATCGGGCTCCGCCGACAGGCGATCGAGCGCGAGCTCGAAGACGCGCTGATCCAACTGCGTGATGAGGCCGACCTTCTCGGCGACCGGCAACAGAATCTCGGGGCCGACGACGGCGCCGTCCTCCTGGCGAACCCGTAGCAACGCCTCATGGAAGGCGACGGCGCCCGACTGAGTGGCGACGATCGGCTGATAGGCGACGACGATGCGCCGCTGGTTGAGCGCGGCGAGGATCTCGTCGGCGACAGCCGCTTCGCGACGCTGGGCCTCGCTGAGCGCCTGCCCGGGCGCGTAGAGCGCGTAGCGGCTTTCCTCGCCCGCGGCTTGTTCGTAAGCCTCTTCGGCGTGTTGCAGCAACCGGCAGGCGCTGCGGCCGTGGCGCGGCGCGAGCGCGGCGCCGACGCGAATCGACGCTTTCACGGCGCCCGCCGAAGTCAGGAACAGGTCGGCATTGACCCTGCGGGCGAGACGCGTCGCCGCCAGCGCCAGTTGCTCCGGATTGCCGGCTGAGAGCAGGACAGCGAACTTGCCCCCCGCATAGTGCATGACGTCGTCGATCTTCCGCACGTTTGCGCCGAGCCGACGTCCCACCGCGGAGATCACCTCGTCCATCGCGTCGTAGCCGTGACGGCGGTTGAGCTCGACCAGATCTTCGACCCCCACCATCAGCACCGCGAAAGCGCCGTCGCCGGGTCGGGCCTGGGCGAAGCGCGCATCCAGCGCCTCATTGAAGGCGCGGCGGTTGCCGAGGACGGCGTCGCCGCCCCGGCCGCCGTCGCCGGCCGCGCCGAGCCCCTCGTTGCGATAGAGAATCCTGAGGACTCCGTGTGCGCGCGCCGGCCGCCCCTGCGCGTCGGCGAACCAGCGGCCAACGTCTTCGACGGCGCAAGACGAGCCGTCCGAGCGCGCGAGCCGATAGGCTACGCGATAGGGCGCGCCTTCGCCCGCGTCGCGGGCGGTCGAATTGTTGACCGCCTGGAAACGTGACGATTCGGAATCGCTCGTCACCAGTTCGGCGAACGCGGCGCCGCTATCGAGCGAGGCAGCCGGGAAAGCGGCGAGCGTCTCGCCTACGTTGGCGCCCCAGCTCAGCCGATCGCTGACGATGTCCCAGTCGTAGACGACGGCGCTGAGCGAACGCAGCACCGCGCGCGGGTCGAGCGCGCGGCCGGTCTCCGCCGCTTCGGCCGATTCCGCGATCCGGTCCGCTCGAAACGCCGCATCGCAATCGGAAAAGGTTTCGGTGTCCTGCACGCGCTTCCCCGTTCGGCCCCGTTTCGGAGGGGGTCGAACAAGAATGCGGCGAAGGGAGTTAATGCGACGTTTACGCTTAACGTATCGACAACTACGCTTCAGAAGCGGTCTTTGCGCGTGCGGATTTCCGAGAAGACGGCCGCCGCGTCGGCGCCGGGCATACCGACCGCGGCCTGCACGCTCGGGCGTTCCGCGCGAAGGAACGGATTGGTTGCGAGTTCGACCGCGATGGTGGTGGGGACAGTCGGTTTGCCCGCCGCCCGCAGGGCGACAATCTCTTCAACCCGGTTCTTCAGCACCGCATTGTCCGGTTCGATGGTCAGCGCGAAGCGGGCGTTGGATTCGGTGTATTCGTGGCCGCAATAGACCGTCGTCTCGCCGGGCAGCGCGGCCAGTTTGACGAGCGAATCCCACATCACCGGATAGGGCGTCTCGAACACGCGGCCGCAGCCCAGCGCGAACAGCGTGTCGCCGGCGAAGGCGATCTCGTCCTCCGCGAACCAATACGTGATGTGGCCGGCGGTGTGGCCAGGGGTCTCGATCACCTTCGCCTCGAGCGCGCCGACGCGCGCGTAGTCGCCCTCGCTGAGCGTGCCGTCGAGGGCGCCGATGCGGGCGGCCTCCTTCGCGGGGCCGACGATGCGGAGCTTGGGAAAGCGGGCGCGAAGGCCGGGAATGCCCTGGGTGTGATCGGCGTGGTGGTGCGTGATCAGGAGATCCGTGAGCTCCCAGCCCTGCGAGGCGGCAGCGGCGATCACCGCACCGGCGTCGGGGGCGTCGATCGCCGCCGTCGCGCCCGTGCCGGAATCGTGAATGAGGACGCCGTAATTGTCCTTAAGGCAAAGGAATTGATGAACGTGCGTGCTCATGGGGAGCCTTTCCTGATTGGCGCGGCGGCAGGCGGTTCGATTGCGCCGCAGCGCGGACTGGTCCAAATTTGCTGGCGTATGCCGCTACGCGTAACCACCCATGCCGCTCGACGTCAACGATCTCCTGGCTTTCTATTCTTCCCCGCTCGGCGACGTCTCGCGGCGGCTGATCGGCCGCGTCCTCAGAACACGCTGGGAAAATTGCGCGCAACTCTCGGTTCTCGGCCTCGGCTATGGCGGCCCTTATCTCGAGCGTTTTCGTGACGAGGCGCAAAGGGTTCTGGCGTTCATGCCGGCCGAACACGGCGTCGTCAATTGGCCGGCGAGCGGACGATCGGCGTCCGCGCTGGTCGAGCCCGACATGCTGCCGCTGCCCGATTCCTCGATTGACCGGGTTCTGATCGTTCATGGCCTGGAGACGGCGGAGCATCCGAGCGCGGTGCTGGAGGAGGTTTGGCGCATCCTCAATCCGGGCGGCCGGCTGATCGTCGTCACGCCGTCGCGGCGCGGCGTCTGGGCGCGGGTCGACGGCACGCCGTTCGGCCAGGGCCAGCCCTATTCGAAGGGACAATTGCGCGATCTGATGCGTGATGCGCTGTTTTCTCCGCTGTTCTGGGGGGAGGCGCTCTATGCGCCGCCATTCCGGCGGCGGTTCTTCATCAATTCGGCGCCGGCGATCGAGCGCGTCGGCTCGGCTTTCGGCCTGCCGTTCGCCGGCGTGCACATTGTCGAGGCGACCAAGCAGGTCTACCGGCCGGTCGGCGTCCGCCGCGTCGCCCGCCGCCAGACGCTGGCGCTTCAGCCGGGCCTCGCGCCGGCCGCGCACCACCAGCCCGCCCGCTTTTCGCCATTGTCGGCTCGCGCCGATCATGCTTTTAACGCGCCAACGCTTCCGCCGGAGACTTGATTCATGCCCCAATCGGACCGTCTGCTCGTTCTGCTGCGCCACGGGCAGAGCGACTGGAACCTCAAGAACCTGTTCACCGGCTGGAAGGACCCGGACCTCTCGCCCCTCGGGGTCGAGGAGGCCAAAACGGCGGGTCGCCGGTTGAAAGCCCGCGGCCTCGCCTTCGACGTCGCCTTCACCTCGGCGTTGACGCGCGCCCAGCATACGCTCGCCCTCACCCTCGCCGAGCTCGGCCAGTCCGGCCTGCCGGAGACCCGCGACCAGGCGCTCAACGAGCGCGACTACGGCGACCTCTCGGGCCTCAACAAGGACGACGCCCGCAAGAAGTGGGGCGAGGAGCAGGTGCAGGTCTGGCGGCGTAGCTACGATGTCGCGCCTCCCGGCGGCGAGAGCCTCAAGGACACGGTGGCGCGCGCCCTTCCCTACTACTGCCAGAACATTTTGCCCGCCGTCCTCAACGGCAAGCGCGTCGTCGTCGCCGCCCACGGCAATAGCCTGCGCGCGCTGGTGATGGTGCTCGACCGCCTGACGCCACAGACGATCCCGGCGATGGAGCTCGCGACCGGCGTGCCGCTCGTCTATCGGCTGCGGGCGGATTCGACCGTCGAGTCCAAGGACGTCCTCACGGACTGATCAAGAGACGGCGGCGCCGACTCGCCCCTTCTCCCACTTGCGACCGATTGCGGGACAAGGGGCGCGAAGCGCCGATGAAGGCCCTCCGATTCCATCGCATCGCCGCGTGCTCTAGACTCTTCCCCGAGTGATTCGCGGGGAGACCGGACGATGCGGCGCAGGCTTTCAATTTTGGCGGCGTTTATGGCGGCAGGCGCCGGCGTGGCGACGGCCTCGCCGCAGTATGAGTTCCTGGCGGCGCCGCAGATCAATCTCTCTCTGGTCTATCGTCTGGATAAGCTGACCGGCGAAGTGATCGCCTGCCAGTACGCCCATAACCCTGGGAAGACCGACATCGAGCCCGGCGCGTTCGGCATCACCAATTGCTACCGCAGCGGCGACGGCGCGACCAAACAGGACCCAGGCGACTACGGCCTCGTCGCCACCCGTCACGAGCAGGAGGGCGGCGTATTCCGGGTCGACTATCGCTCCGGCGCGCTGAGCATCTGCTACCTGTACTTCCAGCGGGAGAAGCAGGGCGACACCGAGACGATCACCGATCAATACGTCGTGTGCACGCCGCCTTATAAGTGAGACGTCGCCCTGTCACGCGCGCGTAGCCCTTGCCGTCATGGCCGGGCCTGACCCGGCCACCCACGTCGTTCCGTTACGCCTCCCCTGAGAGTTCCGATAAGCGGCGCTGCGTGGGTGGCCGGGTCAAGCCCGGCCATGACGCGAGAGCGCACCACAGTCGGTCCAGACTTCGAGCCCCGAACTCTCACCCGTCCGTCACTCCTGGAACGTGCGGCCCGACGGGCGTAATCCCATTGGGGTTGAGCGCCTTGATCGAATAATAGCCGCGTTTGATGTGCTCGATGGACACCGTGTCCCGCACGCCCGGCAGCGCGAGAACGCGCAGCAGATAGGCTTGCAGTCCGAGATAATCGACGATCCGCCGCTTGTTGCATTTGAAAATGCCGTTGTAGGCGACGTCGAAACGGACCAACGAGACGAAAGCCCGGATGTCGGTTTCGGTGAAACGGTCGCCGAAAAGATACGGTCCGCCACCAAGCCGCATCTCCAATTCGTCGAGCGTCGCGAAGACATCGCCGAACGCCTCTTCGTAGGCCTCTTGCGTCGTCGCAAAGCCCGCGCGATAGACGCCGTTGTTCAGGCCTGAATAGAGCCGAGCGTTCAGTGCGTCGATCTCCGCGGCGAGATCGGCGGGGTAAAGATCGAGCGATGGATCGGCCAGCTTGCCGAAGCCCGAGTTGAACATGCGCAGGATGTCGGCCGATTCGTTGTTGACGATCGTCTTGCGATGCTTGTCCCACAGCACCGGCACGGTCGCCCTGCCCGTATAGTGCGGATTGGCCCGGCTATAGATCTCGTGGATGTAAGTCGCGCCATTGACGGTGTCGAAATCCGCGCCGAAGCGATCGCCGAAGCGCCAACCCTGCGGGGTCATGATCGGCTCGGCGACGGTCACCGTGATCGCGTGGTCGAGTTGCTTGAGCTTGCGGGCGATCAGCGTGCGTGACGCCCACGGGCAAGTCAGCGCGACATAGAGGTGGTAGCGGCCCGCTCCCGCAGCAAAGCCGCCCTCCCCCGTCGGGCCCGGCGCGCCGTCCGGCGTCACCCAATTGCGAAAGCTCGATGTCTGCCGCACGAAGCGGCCCTTGCCGTCGCTCGCTTGCAGCGGATGCCAGTCCGCGCTCCACCGTCCGTCGACCAGCATGAGCTTCTCCTCCCGCTTGCCTGCGCAATGCGCGCCGACTCCCGCGTCCTGCGATCGCCGACGACGCGAGACGCGCGCTGCATTATATAAGCCGCGCTCGCAAGCGATGCCGCGGGCGTTGCCATTTCCCGAGCGCCGTTCAACCATGCACCAAACCCGGTCCTTTCGTTCCCCTCGCGACACCATCTTCGCGCCGGCTTCCGGCGCGGGCCGGGCGGCGATCGCAGTCGTTCGAATTTCCGGACGAGGCTGCGCCGCCGCACTCGAGGCGCTGGCCCCGGGCACGGATTTCGCGGACCGCGTCGCGACCTTGCACGCGCTGCGCGATCCTGCGACCGGCGAGACGATCGACCGGGCGCTGGTGCTGCGCTTCGCGGCGCCGCGCAGCTTCACCGGCGAAGAGATGGCCGAGCTGCAGGTGACCGGCGGCCGCGCCGTGGTCGCGGGCGTGCTCGCTGCGCTTGGCCGCGTGCCCTGCCTGAGGCCGGCCGAGCCCGGCGAATTCGCATGGCGCGCTTTCGAGAACGGCAAGCTCGACCTAGCCGAGGTCGAGGGGCTCGCCGATCTCGTGGAGGCGGAAACGGCGGCGCAACGGCGTCAGGCGCTCCGCATCGCCGGCGGCGCACTGAGCCGGGAAAGCGAAGCAATTCGCGCCACGCTCGTCGAGGCGATGGCGCAGATCGAGGCGCAGATCGACTTTTCCGACGTCGAGGACGCCGACGCGCTGTCGCTGGATTCGGCGCGCGCATTGGCGACGAAAGCCGCGCATCGGCTGCGCGCCGCGCTTGCCGGCGCCGCGGCGGGGGCGCGATTGCGCGAGGGGTTCAACGTCGTGATCGCCGGTCCGCCCAATGTCGGCAAGTCGACGCTGATGAACGCCTTGGCGCGCCGTGACGTGTCGATTGTCTCGGCAATTCCTGGAACGACCCGCGACCTTGTCGAGGTTCCGTTGGAGCTGCGCGGCTTTCCCGTCACGCTGGTCGACACCGCTGGCATCCGCGAAACCAACGACCCGATCGAACGCGAGGGCGTGGCGCGAGCCCGTCGCCGCGCCGAGGAAGCCGACTTGACGCTCTGGCTGAGCGACGATGCAGCCGCGCCCGTTGCGCCGGCCGGCCAAGGCCCGACGCTGTACGTGTTGACGAAGGCCGACCGTGCAGCAGGCGAAGGCAAGGAGCCCCTGCCCCAAGCGATTCGGATTTCGGCGCTGACGGGCGAAGGGCTTCCGCAGTTGCTTGACGCGATCGCCGACGTCGCGGAAGAGAAGATGGGGGGACAAGAGCCGTCCCTCATTGCGCAGGAGCGGCACCGCCTCGCCTTCGCCGACGCGCTCGACGCTTTGGAGCGGGCGCTCGATCCGCGCGTCGAGGAGCTGGAGCTGGTGGCGGAGGATCTGCGTCTGGCCGCGCGGGCGCTGGAGCAAATCGTCGGGCGGATCGATGTCGAAGAAGTGCTCGGCGACATATTTTCGCGACTTTGCGTCGGCAAATGAGGTACGGTCGGCGCCGCTTCCGCGCGGCAGCGCCAAACTGTTTCACGTGAAACACTCGAGACTGGGATGAGCGACTACGACGTCATAGTCATTGGCGGTGGCCACGCCGGCTGCGAGGCGGCGGCGGCGGCCGCGCGCTACGGCGCCCGAACGGCGCTCGTCACGCAAAAGCGCGACACTATCGGCGTCATGTCGTGCAATCCCGCGATTGGCGGCCTCGGCAAAGGCCATCTCGTGCGCGAGATCGACGCGCTCGACGGACTGATGGCGCGCGCCGCTGACTCCGCCGGCATCCAGTTTCGCGTGCTCAACCGCCGCAAGGGGCCGGCCGTCCAAGGTCCGCGCGCCCAGGCTGACCGGAAACTTTACCGCGTCGCCATGCAGGGGCTGATTCGTGACACGGCGAATCTCGACGTGGTCGAGGTGGAAGCGAGCGGCTTGGCGCTTCATGACGGCGCGATCGCGGGCCTCGATCTCGCCGACGGCCGGCGGCTCTCCTGCCGCGCGGTCGTCATCACGACAGGCACGTTTCTACGCGGCGTGATCCATCTCGGCGAGCAGCGCACGCCCGCTGGCCGGGCCGGCGATCCGCCCTCCAACGACTTGGCCCGCTCGCTCGACGCGATCGGCTTCGCGCTCGGCCGTCTCAAGACCGGCACGCCGCCGCGGCTCGACGGGACGACGATCGACTGGTCCGGTCTCCAGGTGCAGCCCGGCGACGATCCGCCCGAACCCTTCTCGACAATGACGCGCGCGATCACGACGCCGCAGGTCGTCTGCCACATTACCCAGACGACGGCGGCGAGCCATGCCATTGTGCGCGCCAACGCCCATCGCACCGCCGTCTATTCCGGCGCCATCTCGGGCCGGGGACCGCGCTACTGCCCCTCGATCGAGGACAAGGTGATTCGCTTCGCGGATCGCGAAAGCCATCAGATTTTCCTCGAGCCGGAGGGACTCGACGACACGACCATCTACCCCAACGGTATTTCCACCTCCCTGCCCGCCGACGTGCAGGAGGCGTTCCTCGCCACGATCCCCGGGCTCGAACGGGCGCGCATCCTGCGCCCCGGCTATGCGATCGAATATGACTACATCGATCCGCGCGAACTCGACCCGAGCCTAGGATCGTGGCGCGTCCCCGGTCTCTTCCTCGCCGGACAGATCAACGGCACCACCGGTTATGAGGAGGCTGGCGCGCAAGGCCTCGTCGCCGGACTTAATGCGGCGCGCCTCGCCGGAGGAGCCGCCCCGGCTACCTTCGACCGTGCCGAATCCTATCTCGGCGTGATGATCGACGATCTCGTGACCAAGGGCGTCAGCGAGCCCTACCGCATCTTCACCTCGCGCGCCGAGTACCGCCTCTCCCTGCGGGCCGACAACGCGGATGAGCGGCTCACGGCCAAGGGTGTCGCACTCGGCTGCGTCGGCGGCGAGCGAGCGACGATCCATCGCGACCTCGCCGCCCGATTGGAGGCGGCGCGCGCCATGATGAAATCCACCGCCGCCTCGCCGACCGCGCTCGCCGCCGCGGGTGTCGCCGTCAATCAGGACGGCGTGCGCCGCTCGGCCTTCGAACTCGCCGCCCAGCCCCACTTGACGATCGATGTGCTGGCGCGCGTCTGGCCCGAGCTCGGCGCGATCGAGCCCGCTCTTGCGCGTCGCCTCGAAGCGGACGCGAAATACGCAGTCTATCTCGACCGGCAGGACGAAGACATCGCCCGCTACCGCCGCAGCGAAACGGCCGCGATCCCGCCCGACCTCGACTACGCCAGCCTCTCCGGCCTCTCGAACGAGCTGAAGGCCAAGTTCATCGCCGCGCGCCCCTCGAGCCTCGGCCAGGCGGGACGCATAGAGGGGGCGACTCCGGCCGCCCTCGCGTTGATCGCCGCCCATGCGCGGCGGCGTCAGGCGCGCGCCGGCGGCGCCGTCGAAGCATGAGCTTTGCCTGGGCAGAGGGTAGCGTGGCTTCGGCTCGGCTGTTTCACGTGAAACATTTCTGATGCGCAGCCCCCTTCCCGATCAGGCCTCAGCCAGCCGATTTCCGCGGCCATGTTTCCTCGCCGGTCAACAATCCCCAGTGCATCGCGAGGAGCGAGGCGACGAAGCAATCCATGCCTCCACTTGGAATGACGTTCATGGATTGCTTCGCTTCGCTCGCAATGACGACAAGGGCCTGGACGAACCTCAAAACCCTCCAGAACGGTCCGCGAATCCGTCGCTTCGTCACTGGAGGGCGCGCAGCGACGAACTCATTCTTGTCATGCCCGCGAAAGCGGGCATCCAGCTGCCCAGTGAGACGGCGTTGGCGCGGGGCGGCCAGGTAACGTCGGCCTGCGCCAAGTCTCTGGATGCCCGCTTTCGCGGGCATGACAGCGCCACAGCGGCGGCGGCTGATTACAGTCACCGGAGGGCACACAGTGACGAGGCCGTTCTTGTCATGCCCGCGAATGCGGGCATCCATATGCCCAGGGAGACGGCGGCCGAGCAAGGTCGGCCTGCAGCCGAGTCTCTGGCATCGTCGGCCCTCTTCCATGCTCAACTTCGAAGCGAGCTTCGCCCCGATTTGGATCCCCCTCCCCCGCCACCCTCCCTCTTGTTTCACGTGAAACACCCCCATGACTGACGACCGTTCCCGGGCGCTCGCGCTTGCGCCCGTCTCCCCCGCGACCGAGGCTCGGCTGGCCGTCTACGTCGACCTGCTCGCGCGCTGGCGGAAGATCACCAATCTTATTTCGGAAGCGAGCTTCGCCGAGGTCTGGACGCGTCACATCGCCGACAGCGCGCAACTGCTCGCCCTCGCGCCGGATGCGCGACGCTGGGTCGACATGGGCTCCGGCGCCGGCTTCCCCGGCATGGTGCTGGCGATTCAGCTCGCCGACGTTCCCGGCGCCCACGTCCACTGCCTCGAAAGCGACCAGCGCAAATGCGCCTTCCTTCGCGAGGTCGCGCGCGCCACAGGCGCGCCGGCGCAGATTCACGCCGTTCGCATCGAGTCCATCGACCCGAACAACCTATCGCCTGTGGACGCCGTCACCGCGCGCGCCTTCGCCCCCTTGCCGCGCGTACTCGATTTCGCCAAGGTGTGGATAACCCAAGGCGCGGTCGGCGTCTTCCCGCGCGGACGCTCCGCCGAAGCCCAGCTCGAATCCGCTTCCGCAGCGCAAGAGTTCATGATCGACCTCGTCCCCAGCAAGCTCGACTCTGGGGCCGCGATCCTGAGGGTTCGCGCTGCTTCAAAGGCCAAGACATGACTGACGCCGTCTCGCCCGATCTCGACCAACCCAGCGAAAAGCCCCCGAGCGTTCTGACGCCCCGCGTGCTGGTGCTCGCCAATCAGAAGGGCGGCGTCGGCAAGACGACGACCGCCATCAACCTCGGCACCGCCCTCGCGGCGATCGGCGAGCGCGTGCTCATCATCGACCTCGATCCGCAGGGTAACGCCTCCACCGGCCTCGGCATCGACCGCAAGGCGCGCACCTCCTCGAGCTACGACGTGCTGGTGGGCGAACGCTCGCTCAAACAGATCGTTACGCCGACCGCGGTGCCGCGCCTGTTCATCGCGCCGTCGACGATGGATCTGCTCGGCGTCGAGCTGGAGATCTCCGGCCACTCGGACCGCTCCTACAAGCTCAAGAACGCGATGAAGTCGTTCTTCGCCGACGACAACGATGAGGCGATCACCTACGTCCTGATCGACTGCCCGCCGTCGCTCAACCTTCTCACCATCAATGCGCTCGCCGCCGCCGACTCGGTGGTGGTGCCGTTGCAGTGCGAGTTCTTCGCGCTCGAAGGCCTGTCGCAATTGCTCAAGACGGTCGATCAGGTCCGCCGATCGCTTAACCCTTCGCTAACCATACACGGCATCGTCCTGACGATGTTCGACCCGCGCAACTCGCTGGCCAGCCAGGTGGTCGCGGATGTCCGCGCCTTCATGGGCGAGAAGGTCTACGAGACGGTGATCCCGCGCAACGTCCGCGTTTCCGAGGCGCCCTCGCACGGCAAGCCGGTGCTGCTCTACGATCTCAAGTGCTCGGGCAGCCAAGCCTATTTGAAACTGGCCTCCGAGGTCATTCAACGCGAAGGGCGCTGGCGCGCCGCGTGAGGCGCGTCCGTTCGAGCGCATTGCCGTGATTGGACCACCGACGCCGCAAGCGGATGGATCGATTGCTTGGTCGCTCCACCCCTCGCAATGACGATTTCAACGAGTACAGGTTGCTCTAAGAGGAACTGTGATGGCCGAAGACGCCGCCCGCCACGCCGAACATCGTCCGCGCCTCGGGCGCGGCCTTGCCGCTTTGCTCGGCGACGCCGTCGAGGAAACGCCCGCCCAGGCGCGCGGCGGCGCTCGCAAAGCGCCGATCGAATTCCTGCATCCCAATCCCCATAACCCCCGCAAGGCCTTCCCGGACGAAGAGCTCGATGAACTCGCGGCCTCCATCCGCGAGCGCGGGGTCATCCAGCCGGTGCTGGTGCGGCCGATCCCGCGCGTCGCCGACGCCTTCGAGATCATTGCGGGCGAGCGGCGTTGGCGGGCGGCGCAGCGCGCCGGCCTGCACGAAATTCCGATCCTCGTCGTCGAGGCCGGCGATCGCGAAGCGCTCGAACTCGCCATCGTCGAGAACGTGCAGCGCGCCGACCTCAACGCGCTCGAAGAGGCGGACGGCTACGCCAAGCTCGTCGCCGATCACGGCTACGTCCATGCCGACGTCGCGCGCATCGTCGGCAAGAGCCGCAGCCACATCGCCAACACGATGCGGCTCACCCACTTGCCGCCTCACAGCCGCGAACTGTTGGCCTCCGGCGCCATCTCGGCCGGCCACGCGCGCGCGCTGCTCGCCGTCTCCGATCCCGACGCGGTCGCCGATCGCATTGTCGAGCAGGGTCTGACCGTCCGCGATGTGGAGCGGCTCGGCGAACGCGCCGGGCAAACGCAACGCGCCGCAAAGCCGCCGAAGGAGGTCGATCCCGACACTCGCGCGCTGGAGGAAAAGCTCAGCCTCGCGCTCGGCGCCAAGGTCACGATCCGTCATTCCGGCGACAACGGCGAAATGCGTCTCGCTTTCCGCAACTTCGAGCAGCTCGACGACTTCTGCCGCCGGCTGTGCCAGCCGACCGGCCGGTACGAAGAGCCCTAAGCGGGACTGCTCGCCCACGTCTTGGCCCGGCTCGACCCGGCCGCCCACGCTGCGCCGCTTTCGAAAGCGCTCCGGCGACGGGCATAACGGGTTCGACATGGATGGCCGGGACAAGCCCGGCCAAGACGCGCCTGTCCGCGGTCTCGCCAATCTCAGCCCCGCCGCACGCTCGACGCCAGCGACCAAAGCGCTCGGGTCGCAAGGATATCGCCGAGGCGCGGGTCGCGGCGCACGCGACCGCTCAGCGCCGCGGTCGCCGCGAGGCGCTTGGCGAGCGCTGCGGAAGACCACCGCTCCGCCTGCTTGGCGAGCGCGCCGCGCGCCGACGGCGACAGGCGCACATATTGCGCCTGCATCGCTGCGTCGAAGCTGCGGCCGTGCTCCATCTCCAGCCGCAGCCGGTGCAACAGCATCAGGCGCGCAATGAGGCGAATGAGCAGGAAACCCGCGTCGCCGCCCTCTGCGAAGAAGCGGCTTCCGCTCGCCTCCACCTCCGCCATGTCGCCGAGCAGCGACGCGTCGATCAGCGCATCGAGGCTCGAGGGCGCGGCGTCGGCGACGATCGCCTCGACGTCTGCAACCTCGATTCTCGGCTTGTCACGCGCAAAGAGCATCAGCTTGGCGATCTCGCCCCGGGTCGTCATGCGATCGGAGCCGAGCAGGCTGACGAGATAGTCCCGCGCGTCTGGCGCAATCGAGAGCCCCGCCGCCCGCGCCTCCGCCTCGATCAGGGGGCCGAGCGAGCGCTTGTCGTCGGGATAGCACTCGATGGAGGCGGCGACGTCGGCCTTCTCGAAGGCGGTTCGCAGCGCCGTCCCCTTCTTGAGCGACCCCGCTTCGACGATCACCACGCAGTCCCCCGGCGGACGCGCGAACAGTGGCTCCAGCGTCGGCATCAGGTCGCGCGCCTGCGCCTCGATCCAGAGCGCGCGAGAACCGCCGAACATTGAGATGGCATAGGCTTCGTCGGCGAGCGCTCCGGGATCGCGCGCCACGGCATCGCCATCGAGCCGGGTCAGGCGAAGCGGATCGGCGTCGCCGGCCAGCGCGGCGGCGACGAGCGCCTTCACGCGCTCATGGATGAGCCCCTCATCGGTCCCATGAACGAGAAAGAACCGCACTGCAGCCGGCGGCCGCCTGACGAAAGCATCCGCCGTCGTATTGCTGATTGTCGTCACAACCCCGCCAGCCTCGCCCCAAGCATCACCGTCAAGCGCACTCTAGAGCGCGAGCTTGCAAGAGGGAACCGAGACCGAACCTGCGGAAAGCCGCTGCGTTGTTATGCCCGCGAACCGCGGGCATCCAGATTGTAGGGCGACGGCTAGTCGGCTGGAGCGCCAACGCTGGGATCGACCTGCGTCTCTCCTCCTGCCAGCGCCGCGAAGGCGGCGGCCCAGCAGCCGCCGCGACATTGTGAAGGAGCCGCGCCCTACGCAACTGGATGCCCGCTTTCGCGGGCATGACAGGCGCGACGAAATCGTTTAGCAAGCCCGCCATTCGGGGCGACGCGCCCCCTCTGCGTCATGACCGGGACGACCCCGGCCATCACGCAGGCAAAAGTGGCGAAATCCCATGGCGACCTACAAGCTCTTCCTTCTTCCCGGCGACGGCATCGGCCCTGAGGTCACGGCGGAAGTCGAAAAGGTGACCGGCTATTTCTCGCGCGCCGGCATCGCGCATTTCGAGACGGAGAAGGGCCTGGTCGGCGGCAGCGCCTATGACGCGCACGGCCAGGCGATCAGCGACGCCGACATGAAGCTCGCCGATGCGGCCGACGCGGTGCTGTTGGCGGCGGTCGGCGGTCCCAAGTGGGACAGCGTGCCGTACGAGGTGCGCCCCGAAGCCGGCCTGCTGCGCCTGCGCAAGGACCTCGGCCTCTACGCCAATTTGCGTCCGGCAATTTGCTATCCGGCCCTCGCCGACGCCTCCTCCCTCAAGCGCGAGGTGGTCGAAGGGCTCGACATCATGATCGTGCGCGAGCTGACCGGCGGCGTCTATTTCGGCGAGCCCAAGCAGATCATCGACCTCGGCAACGGTCAGCGGCGCGGCATCGACACCCAGGTCTACGACACCTACGAGATCGAGCGCATCGGCCGCGTCGCCTTCGACCTCGCGCGCAAGCGCGGCAACAAGGTGACCTCCTCCGACAAGCGCAACGTCATGAAGTCGGGCGTGTTGTGGGACGAGGTGATGACCGCGCTCCACAAGCGCGAATTCCCCGACGTGAAGTTCGAGCACCAGCTCGCCGACGCGCTCGGCATGCAGCTCGTGCGCTGGCCCAAGCAGTTCGACGTGATCGTCACCGACAATCTGTTCGGCGACATGCTGTCGGACGTCGCCTCGATGCTGACCGGCTCGCTCGGCATGCTGCCCTCGGCCTCGCTCGGCGACGTCGACGCCAAGACCAGCAAGCGCAAGGCGCTCTATGAGCCGGTGCATGGCTCGGCGCCTGACATCGCCGGCAAAGGCCTCGCCAATCCAATCGCCATGATTGGTTCGTTCGGAATGGCGCTGCGCTATTCCTTCGGCCTCGGCGAGGCGGCGGACAAGCTGGACGCCGCGATTGCGCGGGTTCTCGCGAGCGGCTTGCGCACGCCCGATATCCGCTCCGAGGGCTGCCGCCTCGTCTCGACGCGCGAAATGGGCGACGCGATCGTAGCCGAGCTCGAGAGCGGCGCGGCTTAGTGCGCTGACGTGTGATGGCATCGGACGCCCCTCATCCGGCGCTTCGCGCCCCCCTTCTCCCGCAAGCGGGAGAAGGGACAGGGCGGCGTCGCAAAGCCCCCTCGCCCGCTCGCGGGAGAGGGGTTGGGGTGAGGGTTCTTCGCCAAACAGCAGAAAGTTCTAAGCCGCGCCCTTCAGCCGATCGGCGCGCGACAAGCGGCTCGGCGCTGGCCGGTCCCCTTCATGAGGGAATCGAGCCCAGCGTCGCGGCCGGCTTGCGTCAACGCGAGGCGGTCGAACAGACATCCCAAGGCGGCGGCGTCGATCTTCGCCCCGGCCGGCGCGCAGGCGAGGCCCCGCAAACCCGCCTCCCCGCCTCCCAGAAGGCGGAAACCGACGCAACTGCCGCGCGCGCCGGCCAAGCTTAGCTCCGCCCATTCGACGGGCCCTTGCGACGTCGCGAGGTTTCGCGAAACTTCCAGTCGTTCCACCGCGGCCCCGGATGCAGCCGCCTGCTCGGCGATCTCGACGAACAGGCTCGACGGCGCTGTCGGCTTCGCGCGCTTCCAGAGTTCAAGACGAAGCGCCGGAGCATCGCGCCCGAAATCGCCGACACTATAGAGGTCGCGCCGATCGCCGGTCGCGGCGACGATGTGCGCTTCGTAACGCCCGCGCGCGCCGTCCCCGGCATCAAACGTAAAGAGCGGCGGAAGGTTCGGGTCGAGTGTCTCGACGAGGTCCGGCGCGCGGGGCGGCGCGAGCGAGGCCGGTCCATCGGGCTTGGTCGACACCATCAGCGCGACGCCAACGAGCCCAAACGCCGCCGCCAGGCCGAACGCCGCCCGCACGAGCCACCCACTCCGTCTGCGCACGGGTGGCCGGATGTCGTCGGTCCAATAGGGATCGAACGGCCCGAGGCCGCCGCGTGTGATGATGCCGCTCATGTCGATGCCACGCCCATTTGGGTCGTTGTGGTGCGAAAGTAAGCGGCGACGCCTTGCGGATTCCGTTACGCCGGCAGCAAAACTTGCAGAACGCTCAACGCCTTGTTAACGGGCGGACCCTTTCCCGCGCCGCTCCAGCCCGGCTTGCGCGGCGAGCGTTTCCGTTATATCAAACGATCTGTTCTCCAAACCGAACTCTCTCCGAGAGCGGCCGCAAACGGGAATCCCCCTCTTGGGTGAAGCCAGCGCCTTGACGAAGCCGCCCGCGACGGGCGAAGCGGACGACCCGCACAGCCTCACGCTACGGCTCGGGGCGGATCGTCCGCTTGGCATGGAGGCCGGCGTCGATCTCGCCCCGCTGACGATCGCCTATCAGACCTACGGCGTCCTCAACGCCGCCAAGAGCAACGCCATCCTCGTCTGCCACGCGCTCACAGGCGATCAGCATGTCGCCAACCGCCATCCCGTCACAGGCCGGGACGGCTGGTGGCAGACCATGGTCGGCCCGGGGCGGCCGCTCGACACCGACCGTTTCTTCGTCATTTGCGCCAATGTCGTCGGCGGTTGCATGGGCAGCACCGGCCCGGCTTCGCTCAACCCTGCGACGGGCGAGCCCTACGGTCTCGAATTTCCCGTCGTGACGATTCGCGACATGGTTCGCGCGCAGGCGATGCTGATCGACGCGCTCGGCATCGAGACCTTGTTCTGCGTCGCCGGCGGCTCGATGGGCGGGATGCAGGTGCTGCAATGGGCCGCTCTCTATCCCGAGCGCGTGTTCTCGGCTTTGCCGATCGCGACCGCGGCGCGCCATTCCTCGCAAAACATCGCCTTTCACGAAGTAGGGCGGCAGGCGATCATGGCCGATCCCGATTGGCGCGGCGGGCGCTACCTCGCCGAAGGCGCGCGCCCGTCGAAGGGCCTCGCCGTCGCCCGCATGGCCGCGCATATCACCTACCTCTCGGACAGCGCATTGCACCGTCGATTCGGCCGCAATCTGCAGGACCGCGCCGCCCGGACCTTCTCGTTCGACGCGGATTTCCAGGTCGAATCCTACCTGCGCCATCAGGGCTCGATCTTCGTCGAACGGTTCGATCCGAATTCCTATCTCTTTATGACGCGGGCGATGGACTATTTCGACCTCGCGGCTGATTACGGCGGTTCGCTGGTCAACGCTTTCCTCGGCTCGCGCACGCGCTTCTGCGTGGTTTCCTTCACTTCGGATTGGCTGTTCCCCACCAGCGATTCGCGCGCGCTGGTCCGCGCGCTCAACGCTGGCGGCGCCTCCGTGTCGTTCGTGGAGATCGAGACGGATCGCGGGCACGACGCATTCCTGCTCGACTTGCCGGAGCTTTTCGCGACGACGCGCGGCTTCATAGACGCCGCGGCGCGCGAACGGGGGATTGCGTGATGGACCAGTCTCGCGCACCCGCTCCCCTCACCACGGCGCCCCGCGTCGACCTGCTCGTCGTCGCAGGGATGGTCGAGCCCGGCTCACGGGTCCTCGACGTCGGCTGCGGCGACGGCGAATTGCTTGCCTTGCTGCGCGAGACCCGCGCCGTCGACGGCCGCGGCATTGAGCTTTCGCAGAGCGGCGTCAATCAATGCGTCGCCAAGGGATTGTCGGTCATCCAGGGCGACGCCGACACCGATCTGGTCGACTACCCCGACGATGCCTTCGACTATGTGATCCTCTCGCAAACGCTGCAGGCGACCCGCCGTCCCCGCGTCGTGCTGGAGCACATGCTCCGCATCGGCAAGCGGGCGCTCGTCTCGGTGCCCAATTTCGGGCATTGGCGGGTGCGCGCGCAGCTCGCTTTCCGTGGGCGCATGCCGGTCACGCAAAGCCTCGCCTATTCCTGGTACGACACGCCCAACATTCACTTCTGCACCATCGCGGACTTCATCGCCTTGGCCAGGCAGGTCGGCGCGACGATCGATCGCAGCGTGGCGCTGGACCGGCACGGCAATCCGCTCCAAGTCACCCTGCCGACCTGGGCGTGGAACCTTCTCGGCGAACAGGCGGTTTTCCTGCTTCATCCCAGACGCACCGCCGATTGACAGCCTCGCCCCATGGGCGTTTCCTTCCGTCCTTCACGGAGGAAGCGTTCATGTCAGTTAATCCCGCGATTCAGGAATTAGTCCCGGACGCGCAGCAGTGGCGGCGTGAGCTCCACCGCAATCCCGAGCTTCTGTACGACCTGCCGCGCACGTCGAGTTTCGTCGCCGAGCGCCTGCGCGAATTCGGCTGCGACGAGGTCAGAACCGCGATTGGCAGGTCTGGCGTCGTCGGCGTCATCAAGGGCCGCAAGGGCGACGGCAAGCGCGCGATCGCGCTTCGCGCCGACATGGACGCGTTGCCGATCGAAGAGGCGACCAACCTCCCCTATCGCTCGGCCGTCCCCGGCAAGATGCACGCCTGCGGCCACGACGGCCACACCGCGATGCTGCTCGGCGCTTCGCGCTATCTCGCGAAGACCCGGGATTTCTCCGGCACGGCGATCGTCGTCTTCCAGCCGGCCGAGGAGGGCGGCGCCGGCGCCAAAGCCATGATCGACGACGGCCTGATGGAGACTTTCGCCATCGAGGAAATCTACGGCATGCACAACATGCCGAAGGTGCCGCTCGGCGTTTTCGCCCTGCGCAAGGGTCCGCTGCTCGCAGCGGCCGACGCCTTCACCATCCGCCTCGAGGGCCGCGGCGGCCATGCGGCCAGCCCGAACCAATGCATCGATCCGGTCGTCGCCGGCGCGCAGATCGTGACGGCGCTGCAGACCATCGTCGCGCGCAATCTCGACCCGCTCGATTCCTGCGTCATCTCGGTCACCAGCTTTCACGCCGGCACGGCGTTCAACATCCTGCCTCAGAGCGCCGAGCTCCTCGGGACGACGCGCACTTTGCTGCCCGAGACCCGGGACCTCGCCGAGCGCCGCCTCAAGGAAATCGTCGCCGGCGTCGCCGCCGCCTCCGGCGTGACGGCGAGCGTCCATTACGACCGCGGCTATCCCGCGACGCGCAATCACCCCAAGCAGACCGATTTCGCCGCCTCGGTCGCCCGCGAAGTCGCTGGCGTCGACAAGGTGCTGACGGAAATCCAACCGGTGATGGGCGCCGAGGACTTCTCCTTCATGCTCGAGGCGCGCCCCGGCGCCTTCATCCTGCTCGGCAATGGCGACACCGCGGGCTTGCACAACCCCGGCTACGACTTCAACGACGCCGCCCTGCCCTACGGCATGACCTATTGGGCGCGCCTCGTCGAGACGGCGCTCGCGGCGTAAAGCTGCTCGTGCGCCAGAGTCCGACCCGCAGACCGTCATGCCCGCCCAAAGCGGGCATCCAGTGGCGTAGGGCGCTGGCGCTTTATAGCGAGAGGCTTGCGGCGGCTGTCTGGCCCCCCGCTTTCCCCGGGGGTGACAGGACGGCGGGCTATCGGCGCAGCGCGCTCCAGCCTACCCGCCGCTGATCGCCGCCAGGATAAACACGTCGGCGCCATCCGGCACGCGCGTCGCCAAGGTCGCGCGCTCGCCGTTGACGAAGACGTTGATGTGGCGGCGGATCGCCGGTGAGGAATTGCACAGGCGGTCCCGCATGCCGGGCCAGCGCCGATCGAGCGTGTCGAATAGGGCGCTCACCGTGTCGACGCGCATCGCAAGCACGCGGTCAGCATCGGGGAACAAGGCGCCCAGCGCCGCGGGGAGTTGCACGAGCGCCGGGCGGGCCTGGCGGGAGAAGTCGGTCGCCGTCATCTCAGGCCTCGACGATCAGCGTCTCGACCGACGAAATCGTCGGTAGAGTCACCGCAATGTGCGGCCAGTTCTCCCCCTCGCCGGCCCTCGCACAGAGCGCGCCGGACCCGACCCCCTAAATTCCAGACGGCAGGGCTGAACCCCTCGTTACCGCCCTCGCCGTATTTCGCCTCGCTCGACGCGTCGCCGATGTCGTGATTCATCGGCCACGTCTCACGAAACGGACCCCTCAGACTCCAGGATTTCCGCCCTTCATCGCTTTCAGAAATGAAAGCGCCCTTTTTGGAGCCGACGAGCACCAGCACTTTCCGCGCCATTGCCGCCTCCGCCACTTTTGTGACAGTCCTATTGGGACTCGGGGCAGGCCGGACGTCAAGCCCGCTAGAGCTTGCTGCTGCGAGGTTGACAGGGGATCCCTTCTCCCCCCTTGCAGGGAGAGGGAGTCTCCCGGATTCCATTTAACAGCAGCCCGCTAACCCCCGATTTCCTCGCGCAAAATCTCGAGCTCGAGCCACTCGTCCTCGGCGCGCTCAAGGTCGGCGCGTTTCTCCGAATAGGCGCGTGTCGCGCGTTCGAAGGCCGTCGGATCGCGGCCGTGCAGATCGACGTCGCCCAACGCACGTTCGAGTTTTGCGATCTCGGCGCGCAGGCTTTCCATGCGGACGGGCAGCGTCTCCAGCGCCCGCTTCTCGTTGAACGACAATTTACGCTTCGCGGCCGGGCGCGACGCTTCGCGCGGCGGCGCCTTCTCCCCCTTGGGCGCTTCCGGCGCCGGCGCGCCGGAGAGGCCATAGCCGCGCTGCGCGACCATGTCGGAATAGCCGCCGGCGTATTCGCGCCACCGCCCCTCTCCCTCGCTGACGATCACCGAGGTTGCGACGCGGTCGAGAAAATCGCGGTCGTGGCTGACGAGCAGGATCGTGCCGGAATATTCGCCGAGCAGTTCCTGAAGCAGGTCCAGGGTCTCGATGTCGAGGTCGTTGGTCGGCTCGTCCAGCACCATCAGATTCGACGGCAGCGCGAGCGCGCGCGCCAGCATGAGCCGCCCGCGTTCACCGCCCGAGAGCTTTCCTATCGGCGTGCGCGCCTGTTCGGGCGCGAACAGGAAGTCCTTCATATAGCCGATCACATGCTTGCGCTCGTTGTTGACGGCGACGAAGTCGCTGCCGCCGCCGGTAAGCGCGTCGACCAGCGTCGTGGTCGGCTGCAGGGAGGCGCGCCCCTGGTCGAGCGTAGCCATCGCGACGTTGGCGCCGAGGCGCACCGATCCTGTATCGGGCGCAAGCGCGCCGGTCAGCAGATTGATCAGCGTCGTCTTGCCCGCGCCGTTCGCGCCGACGATGCCGATGCGGTCGCCGCGCATCACGCGCAAGGAAAAGTCGCTGACGATCGGACGCTCGCCAAAGGCCTTCGAGACCCCTTCGGCCTCGATCACCAGCGCGCCCGAGGTCTTGGCGTCCTGCACGACCATCGTCGCGACGCCCTGGGCGCGCCGCTCGTCACGTCGCTCCCTGCGCAGCGTCGCGAGTTCGCCGACGCGGCGCATGTTGCGCTTGCGGCGCGCCGTGACGCCGTAGCGCATCCAGTGCTCTTCCTCGACGATCTTGCGGTCGAGCTTGTGGCGCGCGATCTCCTCCTCCTCGAGCAGCGCGTCGCGCCAGGCTTCGAAAGCCGCGAAGCCCTGGTCGAGCCGACGCGTACGGCCGCGATCGAGCCACACGGTCGCCCGCGTCAGATCCGCGAGCAGACGCCGGTCGTGGCTGATCACCGCGAACGCGGCCCGCGATTGCGCCAGCTCCTTTTCCAGCCATTCGATCGCGACGAGATCGAGATGATTGGTCGGTTCGTCCAACAACAGAATGTCCGGATCGGACGCGAGAATTCGCGCCAGCGCGGCGCGACGCGCCTCGCCGCCCGACAGGCGCGCCGGTTCCGCCTCCGGATCGACGCCAAGTTCGTCCATCAGCGCTCGCGCACGGTAGGCGCCGTCCTCCTCGCCGAGGCCGCTCAGGACATAATCAAGCGTCGTCGCAAAGCCGGAAAGGTCAGGCTCCTGCGGGAGATAGCGCAGCCGCGCGGTCGGCTGGGCGAAACGCGTCCCGCCATCGGCGACGGTCTCCCCCGCCGCGATCCTCAGCAGGGTCGACTTGCCGGAGCCGTTGCGGCCGACGAGGGCGATGCGATCGCCGGGCGAGATCGTCAGCTCCGCGCCCTCGAGCAGCGGGGCGCCGCCGAGGGTGAGGCGAATGTCTCGCAATTGCAATTGGGGCGGCATATGAAGCACACTCTGACAGGGGCTCGAAGGCATAGAGCCCCAGGCGAAAAAGGAAAAGGTCCATGACGCAGACCGCGCTTTCCGCTCTGTCTTCAGAGTTTGCAACCCAGCGCGACGCCGTCCTCGCCCGTTCGGCCAGCGCCGAATTCTCCGCCGACGCCGCGCGCTTCCAGCATTTCCACGCAACCCTCGACGATCTGCTCTATGACTACTCCAAGCAGCGGATCGATGTCGCGGCGCGCGACCTGCTCTTCCGGCTCGCTCGCGCCGCCGAGGTCGAGGGCAAGCGCGACGCGATGTTCCGCGGCGACCTCGTCAACTCCACCGAGAGGCGCGCCGCGCTCCACAGCGCGTTGCGAAATTTTTCCGGCGAGCCGGTGCTCGTCGAAGGCGTGAACGTAATGCCCGAAGTCGAGCGTGAGCGTGCGCGGATGCTCGCCTTCGCCGACGACGTACGCGACGGCCGCCTGCGCGGCGCGCTCGGCCAGCCGATGACCGACATCGTCAACATCGGCATTGGCGGCTCCGACCTCGGCCCCGCCATGGCGACGAAGGCGCTTTCGCCCTATGGGGCGCCGAATCTGCGCATGCACTTCGTCTCCAACGTCGACGGCGCCGACATCGCCGACACGCTCCATGGGCTCGATCCGGCCCGCACCTTTTTCATTGTCTCCTCCAAGACTTTCACGACACAGGAGACGATGACCAACGCCCGCAGCGCGCGCGCCTGGATCGTCCGCGCGCTCGGCGAAAGCGCAGTGCCTGATCATTTCGCCGCCGTCTCGACGCGTCTCGACAAGGTCGCCGAATTCGGCGTCGAAGCGACGCGCGTGTTCGGCTTCTGGGATTGGGTCGGCGGGCGCTATTCGGTCTGGTCCAGCATCGGCCTGCCGCTCGCAATCGCGATCGGCTCCGAAGCGTTCCTCGAATTCCTGCATGGCGGTTTCGACGTCGATCGTCATTTCCGTCTGGCGCCGCTCGAGGCGAACATCCCCGCGCTGATGGGTCTCATCAGCGTCTGGAATCGCAACGTGCTCGGCTACGCCGCGCACGCGGTCATCCCCTACGACCAGCGGCTCTCGCGCTTTCCCGCTTATCTCCAGCAATTGCAGATGGAGAGCAACGGCAAGAGCGTGCGCCGCGACGGCTCGCCGGTCGACGAGGCGACCGGAGCCGTCATCTGGGGCGAGCCGGGCACCAACGGCCAGCACGCTTTCTTCCAGTTGCTGCACCAGGGCACGGAGATCGTGCCGCTCGATTTCCTGGTCGCGGCGACGCCGACCAACGCCGACCCGCAACATCACGAGCTGCTGCTCGCCAATTGCTTCGCGCAAGGCGAGGCGCTGATGCGCGGGCGCACATCGGCAGACGCCGAGGCGATCACGGCGCGCCAGGGCGCCAGCGCCGAAGAGGCGGCGCGGCTCGCCCCGCACAAGACCTTCCCGGGCAGCCGGCCGTCCTCGACGTTTCTTTACGCCAAGCTCACGCCCCGCACCCTCGGCCGCCTCATCGCGCTGTACGAGCACAAAGTGTTCGTCGAGGCGGCGATCTGGGACATCAACCCGTTCGACCAATGGGGGGTCGAACTCGGCAAGGAGCTCGCCTCCCGCCTCGCCCCGATCGTCGCCGACCCGAAGGCGGACCTGAGCGCGCTCGACCCGTCGACCGCGGGGTTGATCGCGCATGCGAGGAAGCTCAGGGAGTGACCGACTCCCCTCTCCCCTTGCGGGAGAGGGGTCAGGGGTGAGGGCTTGCGCCGAGGAGCGGGGCGGAGTGCGCCTGGCCGCAACGCCTCACCCGGCGCTCCGCGCCACCGTCTCCCGCAAGGGGAGAAGGGACACGCCTCACCCCACTCGCTTGGTCGCCTCGCGCAACCACGCCCGCGCCTCCGGCGCCACCAGCGGTAGCAGCAACTGCCGCGTATTGGCGTGATAGGCGTTCAGCCAAGCGGTTTCCTCTTTGTCCAGTAGCTTCGGCTCGATCAGGCGCCGGTCGATCGGCGCGAAGGAGATCGTCTCGAAGCCCAGCATCTCGCGCTCGCCGCCGGGGATCCCGCGCTCCTCGACAACGACGAGATTCTCGATGCGGATGCCGAACTTGCCCGGCGCGTAATAGCCAGGCTCGTTCGAAATGATCATGCCCGACGCAAGCGGCGTGGTCCCGGTCTTGGCGATCCGCTGCGGCCCTTCATGGACCGAGAGATAGGAGCCGACGCCGTGGCCCGTCCCGTGATCGAAGTCGAGCCCGGCGCGCCAGAGCGCCTGACGCGCCAGCGCGTCGATCTGCGCGCCCGTCGTACCCAGCGGAAACACTGCCCGCGCGATGGCGATATGGCCCTTGAGGACGCGGGTGAAGCGGTCGCGCATCTCCGCGCTCGGCCGGCCGACGACGATCGTGCGGGTGATGTCGGTCGTGCCGTCCTCGTACTGCCCGCCGCTGTCGATCAGAAAAATGCCGCGCCCGATCTTAAGATCCGAGGCTTCGCTGACGCGGTAGTGCGGGATCGCGGCGTGCGGCCCCGCGGCGGAGATCGAAGGGAACGAGATGTCCTTGAGCGCGCCCGTCTCGCGGCGGAACGTCTCGAGCGCCGCCGCCGCGACGATCTCGGTCAGCTTGCCCTTCGGCGCCTCGCGGTCGAACCAAGCGAGGAAATTCGCCATCGCCGCGCCGTCGCGGATGTGGGCGGCGCGCGCGCCGGCGAGTTCCGCCTTGTTCTTTGCGGCCTTCATGAGCGTGATCGGGTCGGGCGCGACCGTTGCTGCGCCGCCCGCCGCTTCCAGCGCCTGGGTGAGCCGCGCCGGCGCGGTGGCGGCGTCGAAGGCGATTTTCTGGCCCTTGGCGCCGAGTTCGGCGACCAAAGCGGCCAGCCGGTCCGGCTCCTCGATGTCGGCGAGTTCGCCCAGCCGCGCCCGGATCGCGTTCGACAACTTGCGCGCGTCGATGAAAAGCGTAGCCCGACCCTCGCGCGGCAGATAGGCGAAGCTCAGCGGCAGAGGCGTATAGGCGACATCGGAGCCGCGGATGTTGAAAAGCCACGCGATATTGTGCGCATCGCTGATCATCAGCCCGTCGCTCGCGCCGAGCCCTGCGCGGGCGCGCTTGATCTTCGCGGCGGCGCTTTCCCCGGCGAGGCGAGGGCGGCGCTCGCTGACGGCGCCGAGCGGAGAGGCAGGACGGTCGAGCCAGATCGCGTCGATCGGGTTCGATTCGAGCGCGACGAGCTCGCCGCCGGCGGCGCGGCAGGCCTTGCTCAGGCGCTCGACCATATCGGGCGTGTGGAGCCACGGATCGTAGCCGATCCGCGCGCCGGACTTGAGGTTGGCCTCCAGCCAGGCCGTCGGCGAAACGTCGGCGACATTGCGCACCGTGAACACCGAGCCATCCACCTGCGCCGGCGCCTGGACGGTGTAGCGCCCGTCGACGAACAGCGCCGCTTTGTCCTCCAGCACGATCGCGAGGCCCGCCGAGCCGGAGAAGCCGGTTAGCCAAAGCAGGCGCTCCGCGCTCTCCGGCACATATTCGTTCTGATGTTCGTCAGCCCGAGGCGCGACGAAACCGGAGAGGCCGCGGGTCGCAAGCTCCGCGCGCAAAGCCTTCACGCGGTCCGGGCCATGCGCCGGTCCGCCGATTTCGGCGAAGGTCTGATGGACGCTCTCGAAACCGCCGGCCGACGTCATCGTCACTTCGTTTCGCCCTGGGTGACGACGCGCCCGATGAACGGCAGCTCCCGATAGGAATGAGCGACGTCCATGCCGTAGCCGACGACAAACACGTCCGGGCAGTCGAACCCGACGAAATCCGCGTGAACCGGCACCTCGCGCTTGCCGCGCTTCTCCAGCAGCGTGCAGATCAGCACGCGCCGCGCGCCGCGCGCCGCCAACAGGTCCTTGGCGAAGGCGAGCGTGCGGCCGGATTCGAGAATGTCGTCGATGAGGACGACGTCGCGGTCCTTCACCGAGGATTCGATGTCGCGCAGGATCGTGACCGTCCCCGACGAGACGGTCGCCTCGCGATAGCTCGAGAGGTGGAAGAATTCGACGTGCGGTTCGAGGCCGACGCGGTGCATGGCGCGCAGCAGGTCAGCCGCGAACATGAACGATCCCTTGAGAATCGCCACGACCAGCAGATCCTTCGGCTCCGCCTTGGCGATCTCCGTGGCCAGCGCCATGGTCCGCTCGGCGATCGCCGTCTCTTTGTACAATACCTCGACTTGCCGCTCGCCGCTCATGATCCCTCCGGGTTTGGAGCGATCTTATCCCCCGGCGCGAGGAATTTCACCAGCGCGTCTTTGGCCCCCTCCGGGGGGGCCGCGAGCCGCGCCGCGAAAGAGGTTCGCTCGCGCGGGGCCAGCGCATCCTTGGGCGCGCGCGTGGTCCAGACGTAAAGCTCCCGCGCGTCCTTCCCGCGCAGCGCGATCCGCAACGCCGGCGCGCGAGTCTCCGCCTGGCGCAGATTGACGATCGACCCCTCGACGACCAGCGTCGTCGCGCCGCCGCTCTGTTCGAGCCGCGCCCGCACGTCCTCGATCGCCAGCCCCCTCAGATTGACGGGAAGGCCAATCGCCGCATAAGCCCCCGCCGCGAGCGGGGCTGCCCCGACGATCGTCTCGCGCGCCCCAATGGCGACCATAGAGACGGCGAGCAGGCCGGCGAGGGCGAGCGGGGCGGCGATCCTGCCAGCGAGGCGGCGAAGACGGCGAGGCGCAGCGGCGCGAACCCTGGGCGTCGGCTCTGCGCGAGGAAGTGCGCCGCGCGTCGAGGCGGCCGGGGCGGTGAGCGTCGCCCCCGGCCTGACGCGCCAGCGTTCGCCGCATTGCGAGCAGCGAAAATCACGCGGCCCTTCCCCGAGGATCTCGTCGGGAATGTGGTATGAACTGGAGCAAGTTCTGCAAACGACGAACATGGCGAATTGGCCCGCTCCGGCGGCGCTTGGAAAGACTGGCATTTGGTCGCGTTCATGGTTAAGGCGGCGTTAAGCGCACATCCGCAGAGGCTCGTCGTTGCTACGCTTTGAGAATGTCGGCCTGCGCTATGGCATCGGCCCCGAGGTCGTGCGCGACCTCAATTTCGACATTGCCCCCCAGAGCTTCCAATTCCTGACCGGGCCGTCGGGGGCCGGTAAGACGACGATGCTAAAGCTTATGCTGTTCTCGCTGCTTCCCACGCGCGGGACGATCCGCATCTTCGGGCAGGACGCCGCTTCGCTCGACAAGGACGCGATCACGGCGCTACGGCGGCGCATCGGCGTCGTATTCCAGGATTTCCGCCTGCTCGACCATCTCACGACTTACGAGAACGTCGCCCTGCCGCTGCGCGTCATGGAACGTGAAGAGCGCGGCTATCGCGCGGAAGTGGTCGAACTGTTGCGCTGGGTCGGCCTCGGCGACCGGATGAACGCCTTGCCGCCGGTCCTCTCGGGCGGCGAGAAACAGCGCGCCGCGATCGCCCGCGCGCTCATCGTGCGCCCCGAACTGCTGCTGGCGGACGAGCCGACCGGCAACGTCGACCCGTCGCTCGCGCGCCGGCTGCTGCGCCTGTTCGTCGAATTGCACAAGTCCGGCACGGCGGTCGTCATCGCGACTCACGACCTGACGCTGATGGACCAGTTCGGCTATGCGCGCCGGCTGGTCGTCGGCGACGGGCAGTTGCGCATCTTCGAGGGCGATTCGCCGTGACCGAAACGCCCCTGCCCGGCCTCCCCTCGGATTCGCAGCTCAAGCGCGACATGCCGCTCGTGCCGCCGGATTCGATCGCCGGCCGCGCGCTGATCGTCGTCATCGCGATCATGACCTTCCTCGCCTGCCTGACGGCGGGCGCCGCGATCCTCATCGGCGAGGCCTCGGAGGGCTGGCGCGACGACGTATCGCGCGACGTGACGATCCAGGTGAAGCCGCGCCCCGGCGAGGACGTCGACGCTTTGGTCGCGACCGCCGCCGACGTCGCCTCGAAAGCGCCAGGCGTCGCCGACGTTCACCCCTACAGCAAGGCGGAATCGGAAAAGCTGCTCGCGCCGTGGCTCGGCGACGGCTTCGACCTCGGGCAATTGCCGGTTCCGCGCCTGCTCATCGTCCATATGCAGAGCGCCCATCGCGACGACCTGAAGCCTTTGCGCGACGCGCTGGCGGCGGGCGCGCCGACCGCGAGCCTCGACGACCACCGCCTGTGGCTGTCGAGGCTCGACACGATGGCGAACGCCGTCGTCGTTTTCGCCGCCGCGCTTTTCGCGCTGATGATCGTCGCGATGGCCACCGCGATCGGCTTTGCGACGCGCGGGGCGATGGCCGGCGCGCGTGAGATCATCGAGGTGCTGCATTTCGTCGGGGCGGCGGATTCTTACGTCGCCCGCGAGTTCCAAGGCCATTTCTTGCGGCTCGGCCTCAAGGGCGCGGCGATCGGCGGCGTCGCGGCGACGCTGTTTTTCGCCCTCGGCGCGCTGATCTCGAACTGGAGCACGCGCTCGGCGGGCGGTGAAGAGATCAGCTCCCTGTTCGGCGCCTTCCGCCTCGGCGCGTTCGGCTATTTCGCAATCGTCGTCATCTGCCTCGCCATCGCGGCGCTCACCGGCTTCCTCTCCCGGCAAATCGTATTCCGACAATTGCGAGGCCTGCTATAAGCGGCGCCCGCACCCCTTTCGACGGACCGCCATGATCAGGTTGCGCTCGCTCATCTTCAACGTCGCCTTTTACGCCAATCTCGTCGTGCTGATGATCCTCGGCCTGCCGATGATCCTCGCCGGCCGCCACGGCGTTTTTGCGCTGGCGCGGCTGTGGGGGACGATCTCCATCTGGCTCATGGAGAGGATCTGCGGCCTGCGCCTCGAATTCCGCGGTCTCGAAAACATTCCCGATGGCGGCTACATCCTGGCCGCCAAGCACGAGTCCTTTCTCGAGACCTTCGCCCTGCTCGAGCACGCACCCGACTTCGCCATCATCCTGAAGAAGCAGCTCGTCTACATTCCGTTGTTCGGGCTCTATCTCGTCGGCGCGCAGCAGATCGCGATCGATCGCAGCCGCGGCCGCAACGCGCTCGCGCAGATCATCGCCCAGGCCGGCAAGGTGCTTCGCGGGGGACGGCAGACGATCATCTATCCCGAAGGCACGCGACGACCGCCGGGCGCCCCGTCGCGGTACAAGCACGGCGTCGCCGCGCTCTACGCCGCGACCGATGCGCCCTGCCTGCCGGTCGCCCTCAACACCGGGCTCTTCTGGGGACGGCGCGGCTTCACGCGCCGCCCTGGCGTCGCGGTGATCGAATATCTGCCGCCGATCGCGCCGGGACTGTCGCGCGAGGCCTTCGCCGAGCGCCTGGAGACGACGATCGAAAGCGCCTGCGCGCGGCTCAATGCGGAGGCGGTCGCCGCCAATCCCTCGCTCGCACCGGTCCTCGCCGCCGGCGCGGCCACGATCGACGAGCCTCGGCCAGCGCCGCGCGCCCGCGAGGCTTGACGCGGGTTCCCTTACGTTCTAGTTTTGTTCCTGTGCCGCCCAGCATAGGAACTGTTCGATGGAAGCGCTCCTCGAAGTTGTTTCGCCGAGCTCCGTCGCATCGTTCGATGCGGAGGCTTGGCCTCAGTCCGCAGCGTCGCCTGCCGCTTTCGTCGCCGAGCCCGACGGAGAACCCCTTGCCGCGCTGATCGGCGACACGCTGTCGCCCCGCTTCTGCTCCTGGCGCGGTGCGTCGGGAAGGCGTTACATCGTCTCGGTCTATGATGGGAACGCCTGTCCGCCCTATTGCGACGCGGTGGTGATCGCGGTGGCGGTGTCGACGGAGGGACGACGGCGAGCGCTGGCGGTGGCGGACACCGGCGTCTTCCCCGAGCCGCTGATCGCCCGCCTGCGCTCGCTGGCGCCGGCTGGCGAAAGAACCGAGCTCCATCTCCATCTGCTCGCCGCGTCGTCAGCCGAACGCCGGGCGACGCTGGACGACCTCGCAGCCGCTGCGCCTCACGCCGCGCGGAGCTGAGCCGTCAGCCACTCGAGCTCGCTGTCGACGATGCCGAGCTCGCGCAGGTGGTCGCGGGTGTTGAGCACATATTCGCCATTGTCGCCGGACTGACCGACGCCTTGGCGCACCAGCTTCAGCAGAATGGTGCGCTCCATCGGCGGCGCATATTGGCCATGGCCCCGGTCCGCGACATAAGCGAGCGCCACGACCTCTCGGCCGTCGCTGAGCGTGACCGGCAACGTGCGTTCGATGTAAACGGAGGTCACGAGCTCACGCTCGCGCAGGTAGCGCAGGGTCGCCTCGCGCAGCGCCGCATCGACGCGGAAAGCGACGCCATGGCAGGCGCCGCCCCAGTCGAGCCCGAGCACCAGGCCCGGACGCTCCGCAGTGCCGCGATAGACGTGCGAATAGACGCAAAGCCGGCGGCGCCAGCCGCGCAGCAACCCCTTGTGCCGGTCGACATAGGCGAAGCCAGGGTTCCACATCAGCGAGCCGTATCCGAACACCCAAAGGTCCTGCACTGCTCGCGTCGTCATTGTCTCAAGTCTCGGAGTCGCCGTTCTCACTCGCCCGGCGGCCAAAATCGGGCGCCGCGGTTTCCTGTCCCTGTTCGACAATGCCGCGACGAATGGCGCGGGTGCGCGTGAAAAGCGCGAACAGTCCATCGCCGTCGCCGCGGCGAATCATCCGCTGCAGAGCCGTCAGATCCTCGCTGAACCGACCCAGCGCCTCGAGGACCGCATCCTTGTTGTTGAGGAACACGTCCCGCCACATCGTCGGATCGGACGCCGCAATGCGCGTGAAATCGCGAAAGCCGCCGGCCGAAAATTTCACCACCTCGGAACGCGTCGCCTCCTCGAGGTCCGAAGCCGTGCCGACGATGTTGTAAGCGATCAGATGCGGCACATGGCTGGTGATCGCCAGCACCAGATCATGATGCGCCGCCGTCATCACCTCGACATTCGAGCCGATCGTCTCCCAAAACGTCCGCAGCAGTGCGACGGCCTTCTCATCGGCCCCTTCAGGCGGCGTGAGAATGCACCAGCGCTTGACAAACAAGGTCGCAAAGCCCGCGTCGGGGCCTGATTGCTCGGTGCCCGCGACCGGATGCGCCGGCACGAGATGCGCCGTCTCGGGAAGATGAGGCGCGACCGCCGCAATGACCGCGCCTTTCACCGATCCGACGTCCGAGACGATCGCCCCGGGCTTCAGCGCAGGACCAATGTCCCGCGCGACGGCTTCGTTCGCGCCGACGGGGACGCAGAGGATCACGAGATCCGCGCCGGCCGCCGCATCGGCGGCGGAGGCGAAGACTTCATCGCCGAGTTCCAGCGCGACAGCGCGATCGCGCGCTTCGGGCGAGATATCCGCGATCGCGATCGTCGCCGCGGCGTTCTTGCGCCGCGCGGCGCGCGCGATCGAAGAGCCGATCAGCCCGATGCCGACGATCGCCAAACGCCCGACGAGCGGCTCATCGAGCGGCGGCCCCAACCTATCCGACACGAGAGCCGTCCTTCATGAAGTCCGCCAGCGCGGCGACCACCGCCCGATTGGCGTCTTCGCCCCCGACCGTCAAGCGCAGACATTCCGGCAGGCCGTAGGCCGACACCGCCCGCAGCACCAAGCCGCGCGCGGTGAGGAATTTGTCGGCGTCCGCCGCCGTGCGGCCTTTGGCGCCTGAAAAATGGAGCAGCAGGAAGTTTCCGACGCTCGGCGTCACCTTGACGCCGAGCGCAGAAATCTCCTCGGCGAGCCAGGGAAGCCATTTGTCGTTGTGGGCGACGGCGGCGTCGACATGCGCCGTATCCGCCATCGCGGCGACGCCCGCCGCGATCGCCGCGCCGTTGAGGTTGAAAGGCGGCCGCACCCGATTGAGCGCGTCGATGATCGCCGCCGGCGCATAGGCCCAGCCGATGCGCAGATTGGCGAGACCGTAGATCTTCGAGAAGGTGCGGGTCATCACGACGTTTTCGGACGTCGCAACGAGTTCGATGCCGGCGGCATAGTCGTTGCGCCCGACATATTCGGCATAGGCTGCGTCGAGCACCAACAGCGTATCCTTAGGGAGCCCCGCGTGCAGGCGCTTGACCTCGGAGAACGGCACATAAGTGCCGGTAGGATTGTTCGGATTGGCGACAAAGACAATCTTTGTGCGCGGGCCGACCTTCGCCAACATCGCGTCGACGTTCGTGGTGTGGTCGCTCTCCTCGGCCACCACGGGAACGGCTCCGGCGGCCTTGATGGCGATCGGGTATTCGAGAAAGCCGTACCGGCTGTAGAGCCCTTCGTCGCCCGGCCGCAGATAGACATGGGCCAGCAATGAGATCAGTTCGTCCGAACCATTGCCGCAGATGATCTGCTCGGCGTCGAGCCCATAGCGGCGGCCGATCGCGTCGCGCAGCACGCGCGACGAGCCGTCGGGATAAAGGGCAAGCTGGTCGGCGTTGGCGCGGAACGCCTCGATCGCCCGCGGTGAGGGACCAAGCGGCGATTCGTTCGAGGAGAGCTTGTAGACCTTCGCGAGGCCCGCAACGCCGCTCTTGCCCGGCACATAAGCGTCGATCGCCATAACCTCGGCGCGCGGTTGCGGTCGCAAATTCTCGCTCTTGGACATCGCTTCCTCTTGATCCCTTCAGGTCCGGCGCGGCCGCAAATTCGATCCATCGAAGCGGGCGGCGTGCGAGCCGATTTCGACGCTACGCACGTCGCTGGCGCCGGCCGCGCTCAGGGCTTCGCCGCCGGCGCCCTCCGTCAGGCCGCCCGGTCGCGCGACGAGCAACGAAAGGCCCATGCCGTTCGCCGCATTGCCGATGATCTCGCCGCCGATCGCCGCGATCGCCTGCGGATATTCGCCGCGCCATCGGTCGAGCGTCACCGCTTCGAGCACGACGTCGCGCGCGCCGCCGTCGGCGAGCGGCTTGGCGACGACGAACACCGGCAGACCCGCGGGATGGTCGGGCCGCTCGACGAAAGGCAGGCGCGCGATGATCTTGGGCGCCGCGGGCTCGGCCAGACGCATCCACCAGGCGCCCGCCCCCGCGCCGCCGTCCAGCGCGAACATGCCAAGATCGCCGCTCGCCGACGCAACCGCGCCGATCACGCCGTTCGCGCTCATGTGGGGTATGCAGGGAACCGTGAAGCCGAAATGGAAGCGCGCCGAATCGCGCATCGCCGCGTCGCCTCGCGAGACGTCGACATGCACGCTATAGGGCGCCTGCACATAGGTGAACGTCGCGATGATGACGCGCCAGATGCTCTCGACCGTATCGAGCGGCAGCAGGCCCTCGTGACGCTCGGCAAGCGCCTTCATCATTGCCGCTTCGCGCCCCGGTCGGAATGCCGAGCCGCCGCCCTGCCGCGCCTTGATCGCGATCAACCGGTCGATGATGCGTCCACGCTCCATGAGCAGGGCATGCATCTCGGCGTCGATGCGATCGATATCGACGCGTAGCTGGGCAAGCGAATCGGCGGCCGGCTCGGACACAGGATCCTCTATTGCGTTCTGACCACACTTCCCCTCTCCCCGTTCACCGGGAGAGGGTCGGGGCGATTGGCCAGCGGCGCACCCCGCCCCTCACCCTAACCCTCTCCTCGCAAAGCGGGGAGAGGGAACGATGCGGTCAGGTGTTCATGGATTCGAAGAAATTGGCGTTGGTCTTGCTCTCGCGTAGCTTGCCGAGCAGGAACTCGATTGCGTCGACCGTGCCCATCGGGTTGAGGATGCGGCGCAGCACGTACATTTTCTTGAGGATGTCCGGCGGCACGAGCAGTTCCTCCTTGCGGGTGCCCGAGCGGGTGATGTCCATCGACGGGAAGGTGCGCTTGTCGGCCACCTTGCGGTCGAGAATGATTTCCGAATTGCCGGTGCCCTTGAACTCTTCAAAGATCACTTCGTCCATGCGCGAGCCGGTGTCGATCAAAGCGGTGGCGATGATCGTCAGCGAGCCGCCTTCCTCGATGTTGCGCGCCGCGCCGAAGAAACGCTTCGGCCGCTGCAGCGCATTGGCGTCGACGCCGCCGGTCAGCACCTTGCCGGAGGAAGGCACAACGGTGTTGTAGGCGCGCCCGAGACGGGTGATCGAATCGAGCAGGATCACGACGTCGCGGCCGTGCTCGACGAGGCGTTTGGCCTTCTCGATCACCATTTCCGCGACTTGCACGTGGCGCACCGCCGGCTCGTCGAAGGTCGAAGAGACGACCTCGCCCTTCACCGAGCGCTGCATGTCGGTCACTTCCTCCGGCCGCTCGTCGATCAGCAGCACGATGAGGAAGCATTCGGGATGATTGGCGGTGACGGACTGCGCGATGTTCTGCAGCAGCACCGTCTTACCGGTGCGGGGCGGCGCGACGATCAGCGCGCGCTGGCCCTTGCCGATCGGCGCGACGATGTCGATGACGCGCGGAGACATATCCTTGCGGGTCGGATCCTCCACCTCCAGACGGAGCCGCTCGTCGGGATAGAGCGGCGTGAGGTTGTCGAAGTGGACCTTGTGCCGGGTCTTTTCCGGGTCCTCGAAATTGATCCCGTTGCACTTGAGCAGCGCGAAATAGCGCTCGCCCTCCTTCGGGCTGCGAATCACGCCCTTCCACCGTGTCGCCGGTGCGCAGTCCGAGGCGTCGGATCTGCGAGGGCGACACATAGATGTCGTCGGGACCCGCGAGGTAGTTGGCGTCCGCCGAGCGCAGGAAGCCGAAGCCGTCCTGCAGGATCTCGATCACGCCCTCGCCGATGATCTCGACCTCGACCGCCGCGAGTTGCTTGAGGATCGCGAACATCAGCTCCTGCTTGCGCATGATGGAGGCGTTCTCGACCTCGTTCTCTTCGGCGAAGGCGAGGAGCTCGGTCGGCGACTTCTTCTTGAGGTCCTTGAGTTTGATTTCCCGCATTGGGACGTCCTTGAAAGGGACGCGCGGCTCGCGCGTCGGCAACGGGGTGAGAAAGCGGAGGGAGCGGAAAACTGAAAGCCGCTGCTTGCCTCGACTGGCTGGCGCCAGCGCGGATCGCGTTCGATCCACTTAACGAGGGAAGCGCCCGCTGAAGGTGAGGACCACTGCTTAATCGCCTTTGGCGATTCTTTCAACGCTCTTTTGAACGAAAGTCGCCTTGGCGGTCTAGAAAGGCTTCATCACGACGAGGAAGACGATCAGAACCATGATGACCGTCGGGACTTCGTTGAGAATCCGGTAGAACTTCGCCGGGCGGTCGTTGCGATCCTCGGCGAAGGCCCGCACCCGTCCCGCCAAGTAGCCGTGCACGCCGGACAGGATGACGACGAGCCCAATCTTAGCGTGCAGCCAGCCCGACTGGAAGTAGCCCATGCGGTAGGCGAGGAGCGGCCCGGTGATCCAGACGGCGATCATCGCGGGATTGATGATCAGCCTGAGGAGCCGCTTCTCCATCACCTTGAACGTCTGGGAGACCTCTGAACCGACGGCGGCGTCGGCGTGATAGACGAACAGCCTCGGCAGATACAGCAAGCCGGCCATCCACGCGATCACGGCGATCAGGTGCAGCGTCTTGAGCCAGAGGTCGATCGATTCCATCGGGGTCCGTTGGGGTGAGGCGAACTGGGCGTCGCGCGAAGAGCGCACCATGCCACGCTCGCCCGGCGAGATCAAAGGCTCGGACGGCGCAAGGGGCGCTCTAAAACCAATTTAGAAAAGGATATCTTTTTAATTCTCTTTTAAGGGCTGAAAGGCATGAATGCATTTCCGTCCCCAAACTCGACCCCGCCGTCGAGGGCTGAGGGTTGTGTGCTCGAGCCGTTGACCGGCCTGGGGACAAGTTAACGCGACGTTAAGAAACTCAGGCCTTCCGCACGATCGGGGGCTGTGAATCGTCGTGTGGCTTTCCCCACAATTCCCGGTCTCATTTTGGCGGACCGATTCGCTGTCCCAAAAAATCGACTGGGGATGACCAGGCCGGGAAATTCATAGCCCGACCCGAGAGGCCCCCGGCGGCGGCAAGTTCTCCACGCCTGTCCACAGCCGCGTCGGGCGGCTATACAGGGTTTGGCGTTGGAGGCCGAAGATGGGGCGCAGCTACTTTCACCTTCATCTCGTTTCGGATTCGACCGGCGAGACGCTGATCGCCGCTTCGCGCGCGGCCGCGGCGCAATATCAAGGCGTCGCCTCGATCGAGCACGTCTATCCGCTCGTGCGCACCCGCACGCAGCTCGACCGAGTCGTCACCGAGATCGACAACGCGCCCGGGATCGTCCTTTTCACGCTCGTCGATCCCGAACTGTCGCGCCGCCTGGAGGCGGCCTGCGAGGCGTCGGGCTCGCCGTGCCTTTCTGTGCTCGGACCGATCCTTGGCCTGTTCCAGTCCTATCTCGGCCAGAGCTCGACGCCGCGCGCCGGCGCGCAGCACATGCTCAATCCTGAATATTTCAAGCGGATCGATGCGCTGAATTTCACGATGATGTGCGACGACGGCCAATTGCCGGAGAATCTCGAGCACGCCGACATCGTGCTGCTCGGCGTCAGCCGCACCTCGAAAACGCCGACGAGCATCTATCTCGCCAATCGCGGCTACAAAGCCGCCAACGTGCCGATCGTGCCGGGCCTGCCTTTGCCGCCTGCGCTTGGTCATTTGCGCCGACCGCTGATCGTCGGGCTGGTCGCCTCGGCGGAACGGATCATCCAGATCAGGCAGAACCGGGTGCTGGCGCTCAACGCCGATCCGCAGACGGCCTACGTCGATCGCGTCGCCGTCGCCCAGGAGGTCGCGGCGTCGCGGCGTCTCTTTGCCGACCGCAATTGGCCGTCCATCGACGTCACGCGGCGGTCGATCGAGGAGACCGCGGCGGCGATCCTCGATCTCTACCGGGAACACCGTCTCAAGTTCATTACCCAGGCCTGAAACTGAATGTCGTCTTCCTCCTCCCTTTGGACCGCCCGCCAAGCGCTGGTCCTGGCGTCGAAGAGCGCCAGCCGACGGCAGTTGCTCGCCAGCGCCGGGCTCGAATTCGACATCGATCCCGCCGAAATCGACGAGCGCGCCCTCGAAGACGAGTTTTTTGACAAAGGCGGCCCGGTCGAAACGCTCGCCTTGGCGCTCGCTCGCGCCAAGGCGCTGGAGGTCAGCGCGCGGCGAGCGAATGCGCTCTGCCTCGGCGCAGACCAGACGCTCAGTCTCGAAGGTCGCCTCGTCCATAAATCCGCGACATTGGAGGCGGCGGCCGCGACGCTGGCGGCGCTCAGCGGGCGACGCCATCGGCTCACCTCCGCTTTCGCCTTGGCGCGCGAGGGGCGCCTCGTCGCCGAAGGCGAGGATAGCGCCGTCCTCGCCATGCGCCCGCTCGACGCGCGCGCGATCGCGCGCTATCTCGAAATCGCCGGCCCGCAAGTTCTCGCAAGCGTCGGCGTCTATCAGCTCGAAGGGCTCGGCGTGCATCTGTTCGAATCGGTCGAAGGCGACCACACGACGATTCTTGGCTTGCCGATGCTGAAGCTGCTCGCCTGCCTTCGCCGCGAAGGCGCGCTCGCGATATGAACGGTCAAACCGCGCCGCGCGCTGGCGTCTGCGGATGGCCCATCGCTCATTCCCGCTCGCCGCTCATTCACGGCTATTGGCTGCGCACGCTCGGCCTCGCCGGCTCCTATGAGCGATTCGCCGTCGAGGCCGCCGAGTTTCCGGCTTTCGCCGCATCGATCGGGGTCGAAGGGCTCGTCGGCGCGAACGTCACGATCCCGCATAAGGAGGCCGCCTTCGCCACCTGCGACTGGCTATCGCCCGCCGCGCAAGCGACCGGCGCGGTCAACACGCTGTGGCGCGAAGACGGCGCGCTTTGCGGCGACAACACCGACATCGCGGGCTTTCTGGACAGCCTCGACACCGAGGCGCCGGATTGGCGCGCGACGACTCGCACGGCTGTCGTTCTGGGCGCCGGGGGCGCGGCGCGCGCGGTCATCTATGGCTTGCTGTCGCGTGGCGTCGAGCGAATCGTCGTCGTCAATCGGACTTTCGAACGCGCCGAGGCTCTGGCGGCTCGTTTCTCGCCGGCGACGCGCGCCGCGGCGTGGCGCGATCTGCCGGCTCGGCTCGCCGAGGCGGATCTCCTCGTCAATACGACGACGCTCGGCATGGCGAGACAAGCGCCGCTCGAGATCGATCTTGCGCCGATCCCTCAGGGCGTCGTCGTCGCCGACATCGTCTATGTTCCCCTGGCGACGCCACTGATCGAGGCCGCGCGGCGCCGCGGCTTGCGCGCCGTCGGCGGCCTCGGCATGCTTCTGCATCAGGCGGCGCCGGGATTCGCGCGCTGGTTCGGCGCGCATCCGAGCGTCACCGCCGAGTTGCGCGCGCTGGTGGAGGCGGACATTCTGGCGGCGGAGGGCAAACGCGGGTGATCGTCGCCGGCCTCACGGGCTCCATCGCGATGGGCAAGACCACCGTCGCCGCGATGTTCGCCGCCCTCGGCGCGCCGGTGTTCGACGCCGATTTGGCGGTCCGCGCGTTCTATCGCTCGCCCGGAGCCGCCGCCGTCGAGGCGGCTTTTCCTGGCGTCGTCGAGAACGGCGAGGTCAATCGTGAGAAGCTCGCCGCGGCGACCCTTGGCGACGCTGACGCGCTGAAGCGGCTCGAGGCGATCGTGCATCCCGAGGTGGGGCGGCTTCGCCAGACCTTTCTTCAGCGCGCGAGAGTCGAGGGGCGGCGTGCCGTCGTGGTCGACGTGCCGCTACTCATCGAAACCGGAGGCGACAGAAGCGTCGATCTTGTGCTCGTCGTCAGCGCCGGCGAGGCGACTCAGCGCGCCCGCGCCCTCGCGCGTCCCGGCATGAGCGAAGCCAAACTCGATGCGCTGCTCGCGCGCCAGACGCCTGACGCCGAGAAGCGGCGGCGCGCGCATTTCGTCATCGACACCAGCCTAACATTCGAGCAGACGCGCGCGCAGGCGGCCGGCGTGCTGCGTGCGATCGCCGCCATGCCGGGGGGACGAACGCTTGCGTGAGATCGTGCTCGACACCGAAACGACCGGGCTCGATCCGGCGCAGGGGCATCGACTGGTCGAGATCGGCGCGGTGGAGGTCGTCAATCAGATCGCGACCGGCTCGGTCTTTCACGTTCTCATCAATCCCGAGCGCGACGTGCCGGAGGACGCCTGTCGCGTGCATGGGCACTCGACGGAATTCTTGCGCGACAAGCCGGTCTTCGCGGCGGTGGTCGAGGAGTTTCTCGCCTTTATCGGCGAGGACCGGCTGGTGATCCACAACGCCGAGTTCGACATGCGTTTCATCAACGCGGAACTCGCGACGATGCGCTTTCCAGCGATTGGTCAGGAGCGGGTGGTCGACACGCTCGCGCTCGCGCGGCGCAAACATCCCGGCGCGCCCAACAATCTCGATGCGTTGTGCGACCGCTATCGCATCGACCGCTCGCGGCGCGTCAAGCACGGCGCGTTGCTCGACGCGGAAATTCTGGTCGAAGTCTATGCGGAGCTGTTGGGCGGGCGGCAGCGTTCGCTCGCCTTCGCGCCCGCCGAAATCGAGCGGGCCCATATTGGGGTCGTCACGGCGATCCGCCGCGAGCGGCCAGCGCCGCTGCCGCAAAGGCTCACCGAGCCGGAATATGCCGCGCATAAAGCCCTGATCGCCACGCTCGGCGACGCGGCGATCTGGGGCCGTTACGCTTCAGAGGAACGAATCGAGGCTCAGGCCTGAAGGCTGGGAGGGTTCGCCGAAGCGTTCGCGACGCGCTGCACGTAGAGGCCGTGGAAATCGATCGGGTCGACGTAGAGCGCAGGGTAGCCGCCGCCGCGCACCGCATCGGCGACGATCTGGCGCGCGAAGGGGAACAACAGGCGAGGCCCTTCGATCATCACCAGCGGCTGGATCTGTTCGGCCGGAATGTTCTCGACGCGAAACACGCCGGAGTAGTTGAGCTCGAACTTGAACAGCGCCGAAGCCCCCTCGCCCGCGCCGCCTTCCAGCAGCAGGCTCACTTCGTAGTCGGTCGGCGCGATCTGGCGCGCGTTGACGTTGACCTGCAAGTTGATGTTGGGGCCCTGCTGCGGCGCGAGCGAGCGCGGCGCATTGGGGTTCTCGAAGGAGAGGTCCTTGATGTATTGCGCGAGGACGGAAAACCGCGGCGCCGTCGCGCCGGGTTGGTCCGCGCCGTTGCTGTTCTGCTCTGCCATCCGTCTCTCCTGGGCCCCTCGGGGTGTTCGTTCGCAGGTCGCCTATCACGCGGCTTCCTCGCGAACAAGGACGGCAGGCCGCGTTTTGCCTGCTCCGGTCCGTTTAAAGCCGAGGCCAGGAAAAGTCGTCTGCGCGGCCGCTTCTCGGCTCGGCGGGCTCCCCGAATCTCAGAACTCGCGCAACGGGTCCTGGTTCGCCCGCAGGGATCATTTCGCGCGCGGCGAGGACGCCGCCGGGCGATGTCGGCCGCGCGGTCAGCGACAGGATCGGCCCTGCAAGCGGCTTCGTTGTTTCGATCGGCGCCGCGCCTGGGGCTTCGTCAGGCGCGCCCATCTCGCGGCGGATTTGCGCGTTGATGTCGCCGGCCGCCTGTTCGATGTCGGGCGGCAGCGTCGCGGTCTCGTTCTGCGGGCGGTCCTTGTCCATCACCCGCTTGATTTCCGCTTCGAGGAAGTGGGCGACCTTCCGCGAGCCGGCCTTGGTGAAATGGATGCCGTCGACGCCGCGCAGCTTCACGTTCTGCCCATCCACGTTGGGCCCGAAGGCGTCGAATTGGCCGTTCTGGTCGGCGAAGGCGTCCCAGATGTCGATATATTTCGCCCCCGCCTTTTCCGCGTGCTCCTTGTCGATCTCGTTGAGCTTGATGATGTCGGCGTTCAAACGCTCGGTGCGCACCGGCGGCAGGCCGACCCAGGCGACCGGAATGTGCGCGGCGGCGAAGGGCGCGACCATCGCTTCGACGCGCTGCCCGTAAAGCGTGCGCCATTGATCGCTCAACGTGTCGAGCGCGTCGGAGCCGTCGCGCATCGGCTGCAGATCGTTGATGCCGACCATGATGACGACGAAATCGATGTGGTCCTTGCTCGCCGCGAGTTCGCGCGCCGCTTTCGGCCAGTCGTAATAATCGTCGCGCACGAGGCCGGACGCGTCGTGCGTCTTGTTCGCGATCGAGGCCTCTGGCCGGGTGGCGAAAGCCTCGGAGATGCCTCCCGCCGCGTAGCCGCCAAGGCTGTCGCCGAGAACGTCGATGAAGAAAGTGGGTTTCACCGGCGCTCCGCCCGGCGTTCCCGGCTGACGGGTGGTTGTCGCTGGCACGAAGTCGCGCACGCGCTTCCGGGGATGGCGGAGCGGCGCGGCCGGCGCAGCCGGTTCGGGCGGCCTAGCCGCATCGCCGCCGCCGAAGAGATGCTGCAGGAAACTGCCGAACCCCCCGTCTTCGGCCTCGACAGCAGGGCCGCCGAGCGAAACGCAGCAGAGGACGATCGCCGCCAATCGGGCGATACGGCCAAACTGATGAGCGAGGAACTCGACGCATCATTCCGGAACGCCCGTCACGCAAAACTCAGCCGCGTTCGCGCATCTTTTTCAGCAGCGCCAGTGTCGGATACCCGTCTGGCGGCGCGCCGATCGCCTCCTGATAGGCTCGCAGCGCCGCCCGCAGCGTATCGCCCACCTTGCCGTCCACGGCGCCGACATCATAGCCCAGTTTGCGCAACCGTGTCTGCAAGTCGCGCACCTCGCCCTCGCTCAGCAACGGATCGTGAACCGGCCAAGCCGCCTGCAATGTGCGCCCTTGCGTGATGGCGTCGCCCAGCAGCGCCACACCGAGGGCGTAAGCTGTTGAGTTGTTGTAGCTCTTGATCGTCTGGAAATTGCCGGTGACGAGGAAGATGGGGCCGTTGATCCCGGCGGGGATCAGCAATTGGGCTTCGCCCGAACGCGGCAGTTCGCCGCCGTCGGCGCGGACGACGCCTCGTTCGGCGAAGGTCGAGAACGGCGCCAAATGCGTGGAATCCGCGTCCGTCAGTTTGAAGTCGCGGGGGAGGCGCACCTCGAAACCCCAGGGCGGTCCGGCGGCCCATCCATGCTTGGCGAGATAATTGGCGGTGGAGCCGATCGCGTCGGGCGCGCTGTTCCAGATGTCGCGGCGTCCGTTGCCCTCGAAGTCGACCGCATATTCGTTGAAACTGGAGGGCATGAACTGGGTCTGGCCCATTGCGCCGGCCCAGGAGCCGCGCATCTCGCCGGGGCCGATGTCGCCCTCCTCGAGAATATGCAGCGCGGCGAACAATTCGTCGCGGAAATAGTCGCCGCGGAAATGCACGAAGGCGAGGCTGGCGAGCGCGCGGATGACGTTGTCCGACCCCGCGAAGGCGCCGAATTCGGTCTCCATGCCCCAGATCCCCATGATGACGGATTCGTCCACGCCGTAGGTCGTCTTCGCCTTGGCGAGCCAGGCGCGCACCTCCGCCGCCTTCGCACGGCCGCGCTGGATCCGCGAATTCGACACCGCGGTGTCGAGATACTGCCAGATCGGTTTGACGAACTCCGGCTGCGCCTTGGTGTAGGCGATGATATTCGAGTTCGAACGTCACGCCGTTGAAGGCGGCGTCGAAGGTTTTGCGGGAGATCCCGCGGGCCTCGGCGCGCGGCCAGAGTTCGGCGATGAACTTGCGGAACTCGATCTCCATAGGGTTCTCCGCCGGCCTGGCGTGGGGCGCCGTGCGAGGGGCGGCTCTGACCGGAGCGGGATGACCCGGCCTGACGGGCGGCATGGGAACGGCGAGCGCACCGCTCGGCGACGCCGCAAGCAGCACGGCGATCGTGCGCGCCAACCATGTCCGCCACGTGCGCGCGGCAAGCCCGGAGATCGGAGCGAACCTCGTCATGACCCTCCTCACGCTTGAGTTGCGCGGGAGCTTAGGGGGCAGCCCTTGAGAAAAAATAAACCATACCTACGGCGGGAAAAAGTCACCCGCCGTTCTTGATGTCCTCGGGCCGAGGCATCGAGATGACGTTGTAGCCGGCGTCGACGAAATGCACCTCGCCAGTGACGCCAGCGGAGAGCTCGGAGAGAAGATAGAGCGCCGAGCCGCCGACATCCTCGATCGTCACTGTCCGCCGCAGCGGCGAATGGCTGCGCTGGAAATTGAACATGAAGCGGGCGTCCGCGATGCCGGCCCCGGCGAGCGTGCGGATCGGCCCGGCCGAGATCGCGTTGACGCGGATGCCAGCGGGGCCGAAATCGGCCGCGAGGTAGCGCACGCTCGCCTCGAGCGCCGCCTTGGCGACCCCCATGACGTTATAATTCGGCATGACGCGGGTCGCGCCGCCGAAGGTGAGCGTCAGCATCGCGCCGCCGTTCGCCATCAGCGCGGCCGCGCGCTTGGCGATCTCGGTGAAGGAGAAGGCCGAGATCACCATGGTCCGGACGAAATTCTCACGCGTCGTGTCGGCGTAGCGGCCCTTGAGCTCGTTGCGATCGGAGAAGCCGATACAATGGACGATGAAGTCGAGGCCGCCCCACGTTTCGGCGAGCGCCGCGAATGTCGCATCGACCGATTGCAGGTCTTCGACGTCGCAAGGCAGCGAGAGCTTCGAGCCGAGGCTCTCGGCAAGCGGGCGGACCCGCTTCTCGAGCGCCTCGCCTTGATAGGTGAAGGCGAGGTCGGCCCCGTGAGCGGCGAGAGACTGGGCGATGCCCCAGGCGATCGAGTGATCGTTCGCGACGCCCATCACGAGGCCGCGCTTGCCGCTCATCAGGCCAGAATTCATCCCGCTGCTTCTTCTTTGCCGTTATGCGTCGACGTGTTTGAAAACGAGGGTCGCGTTGGCGCCGCCGAAGCCGAAAGAGTTGGAGAGCACCGCGCGCAATTGCGCATTGTCGCGCCGTTCGCGCAAAATCGGCATGTCGGCGACCGCCGGATCGATCTCGTCGATATGCGCGCTCTTGCAGATGAAGCCGTTCTGCATCATCAGCAGGCTATAGATCGCCTCGTGAACGCCCGTCGCGCCCTGGGAGTGGCCGGTGAGCGCCTTGGTGGCGGCGATCGGCGGGCATTTCTCGCCCGAGCCGAACACTTCACGCAGCGCCTCGATCTCCTTGAGATCGCCGACCGGCGTCGCTGTCGCGTGCGGATTGATGTAGTCGATCGGCGTCTTCACGCCGGCAATCGCCTGGCGCATGCAGCGCGCCGCGCCTTCGCCGGACGGGGCCACCATGTCGGCGCCGTCGGAGGTCGCCCCGTAGCCGGCGATCTCGCCGTAGATTCGCGCGCCGCGCGACTTGGCGCGATCGTAGTCCTCGAGCACCAGCACGCCGGCGCCAGCCGAGATGACGAACCCGTCGCGGTTCTTGTCATAAGGCCGCGAGGCCCGCTCGGGCGTGTCGTTGTAGCCGGACGACATCGCGCCCATGGCGTCGAACAGCACCGACAAAGTCCAGTCGAGATCTTCGCAACCGCCGGCGAACATCACGTCCTGTTTGCCCATCAGGATCTGCTCGGCGGCGGCGCCGATACAGTGATTGGAGGTCGCGCAGGCCGAGGAGATCGAATAGGCGCGGCCCTTGATCTTGAACCAGGTCGACAGCGTCGCCGAGGCGGTCGAACACATCGACTTGGGGACGGCGTAGGGGCCGACGCGCTTGGGGCCTTTGGCGCGCGCGACGTCCGCCGCTTCGACAATCGCCCGGGTCGAGGGCCCGCCGGAGCCCATCACCATTCCGGTGCGTTCGTTGGAGACTTCGTTCGGCTCGAGGCCCGAGTCGAGGATCGCTTGATCCATCGCGACGTGATTCCATGCGGTGCCCCCGCCATGAAATCGCATCGCGCGGCGGTCGAGAATCTCCTCGGGGACGCAGGTCGGCGCGCCTTGAACCTGGCTGCGAAAGCCGAGCTCGGCGTATTTCTCGGCGCGCGAGATGCCCGAGCGGCCGGCGTGCAGGCTCGCTAGAACTTCCTGAGCGTTGTTGCCGATTGAGGAAACGATCCCCATACCGGTGACGACGACCCGCCTCATCCGCGTTGCTCCAGACAGTTTTGTCGGCTCGAAAAGAGACCGGGGACCTTAGGCTTGGCTCGCCTTTGCGGCGCCGAAAAGGCCGACCCGCATGTCCTTGACCTCATAAATCCGCCTGCCGTCGGCCTCAAGCCAACCGTCGGCGATTCCGAGAACCAATTTGCCCCTAAAGACGCGCTTCACGTCGACGCCGTAGATCACCTTCTTGATCGAGGGAAGCACCTGGTCGACGAATTTCACCTCGCCGACGCCGAGCGCCCTGCCGCGACCCGGCAGGCCGAGCCAGCCGAGAAAGAAGCCGGTGAGCTGCCACAGCGCATCGAGCCCGAGGCAGCCCGGCATGACCGGGTCGCCCTTGAAGTGGCAGCCGAAAAACCACAGATCCGGCTTGATGTCGAATTCGGCGAGCACGGCGCCCTTGCCGTGGGCGCCCCCCGTCTCGCTGATGTCGGCGATCCGGTCGAACATTAGCATAGGAGGCAGCGGCAACTGGGCGTTTCCCGCGCCGAACAGGTCGCCGCGCCCGCAGGCCAAGAGCTCTTCATAGGCGAAGTGAGAGCGCCGTTGTTCCGACATGCTCGCGTTGATTCCTTGGCTTTTCGGACGCGGCGACGCCGCGCAACAACCATTTTGTGCGGCTTCGTAACACAGCCGCGCGCGTCCCGAAAGCGCCAGCCGGCAATCCTTTTATCAGGTTCGCCGCATCGGCTGACGGCGGCGATTTGTTATGATATGAGGTGGTTTGCGCCTCGGGCGCAAGCAGAGCGAACGAACGAGAGACCTTCTGAAGTGCCCCCCGTGACCGTCCCCGTGACAGCTCGGCCCCGGCCGCAAAGCGGCTTCATGGATGGCTGCCCGGTTCATAAGCTTCGCGCCAAGCTGCGCCAAGCCAATCTGCGCCCCACCCGCCAGCGCGTCGCGCTCGGCTGGCTGCTGTTCGGCAAGGGGGACCGGCACGTGACGGCCGAGATCCTGTTTGAGGAGGCGAAGGCGGCCAAGGTGCCGGTCTCGCTGGCGACCGTCTACAACACCTTGCACCAGTTCACGACCGCCGGGCTGCTCAACGAAATTGCGATCGACGGGCCGCGGACCTATTTCGACACCAATCCGACGTCGCACCACCACTTCCTGATCGAAGAGAGCAGCGCGCTGATCGACATTCCCGAAGGACATGTGGCGCTCGAGCGCTTGCCGAGCGCCCCCGAGGGCTACGAGATCGCGCGCGTCGACGTCGTCGTGCGCGTCCGCCGCGCCAGCCCGCGGGATGGCGCGCAGAAGCCGGCTCCCTCTCAGAACCGCGGCTGATCGGCGCTCGCGATCAGGCCGCCGCTGGTCACCAGCACCCAGTCGCGCCCACGGCGCTCGACGCGCAGCACGCGGCCGGCGCCGGGCAGGAAATCGCCCGGCCCAACCTGCTGCGGGCCCGTGCGCCCGCCGACGAGCGCGTAACCGCCTTGAACGTCGAGCAGCCAATAGTTGCGTAGCATCTGTCGCGACTTGTCGATCGAACCGGTCGTCTCGTCGGAGACGAGCGCTTCCGGCTTGGGAGTCGGCGTGGCCGACGCGACCTTGGGAGCCGGCGTCGGGGCCGGCGCAGGGGGCGGCGCGACCGCGGCGACGACCGGCGCCGGCCGCTTCTCGATCTTGTCGATCTTGTCGATCCTCGCCGCGAGCTCGGCCAGCCGAGCGCTCGAATCATGGTCGATTCGCTCGGCGAGCTTGTCGAGGCGTGCGTTCTGGTCGTGGTCCACCCGATCGGCGCGCGCCGTCAGTTGGGCGAGCGCGGTGTTCAGGTCATGCGTCGCGTCGCGCTGCGCCTTGATTTCGGCGGCGATCTTGCGCAAATCGCCGCTCTCGTCGCGTGAGCGCGCCGCCTCGACGGCGTCGAGGCGCTCTTTGAGCGATTTGACGTTCTGCGCCAGACTTGCGCTTTCCTCCGCCTTCGCGGCGAGCAGACCCGACTGGCGGGCGTGATCGTACAGCCCCACCGCCGTGACGGCGGCGAGGAGGGCGAGACCAGCGGCGAGACCGGAGACCCACCGCACCATGCTCGGGGCGGGCGGGCCCTTGGCTTCGGCCTCAGGGGAGGCAAGATAAGGAATCAAGTTGAGCCGGGGCGGCTCCACCTTTGGCGCCGCGCCGGACTGGCCCGAACTTTGCGCCGAGCCGAGCTTTTCGGCCGGGTGGGCTGACGTCTCCGCCCCGGTCGCAGGGCGCGTCGCCGCTTCATTCGACGACGCGGTTGCGTCGTTTCGATTCTCGGGGTTTGTTTCTTCGTGCGCGTTCATGGATAGATCCGACAATAGCGCCAACTTCGCTCAGTTTGGTCCGAGTGGATTAACGGAGCGTTGACCAAATAGGATCCCGGCGAGCAAATATTGTGGCCGGATTCGAGCAGGGACGAGACAGCTTCCACGCAAAGGAGAGTGTGCTCTTCGTGTGCGCCGCCGGAGGAAAAAAGGGAATGCAGCCGATCAAGTTCGGAATTGGCCAAAGCGTCAAACGCGTCGAGGACGTTCGCCTGGTGAGCGGCCTCGGCCTCTTTACCTCGGACATCGCGAGGGACGGCGCGCTCCACGCGGCCTTCCTCCGCAGTCCGTACGCTCACGCCAAATTCCGTATCGAAGACGTTGAAGCCGCCCGCGCTTCGCCCGGCGTGCGGGGGGTCTACGTCGCCGCCGATTTCGCTGCGCTCGGGGGGCTTCCTTGCCTCGCGACGGTGGACAATTCCGACGGATCGCTGACCCCCCTCAAGCCCTATCCCGTGGTGGCGCAGGACGAAGTCGCGCATGTCGGCGACATCGTCGCAATGGTCGTCGCCGACACGCCCCTCGAGGCGCTGGACGCTATCGAGGCGATCGCGGTCGCCTGGGACGATCAACCCGCCGTCGCCGACGTCGAGGAGGCGGTGCGCCCCGGCGCCCCGCAAGTGTTCGCCGGCGCGCCCGGCAATCTCGCCTACGACACCCATATCGGCGACAAGGCGGCGGCCGACGCCGCTTTCGCCTCGGCGGCCAAAGTCGCCAAGATTCGGATCGTCAATCCGCGCGTCGTCGCCAATTTCATGGAAACCCGCGCCGCGCTGGCCGAATACGACCCTGAGACGGACCGGCTGACGCTGCACGTCGGCAGCCAGGGCGTCCACGGCCAGCGCGACACCATCGCCAAAAAGATTTTGAGGATTTCACCCGACAAGCTGCGCGTCGTCACCACCGACGTCGGCGGCGGCTTCGGGACCAAGACCTTCGTCTACCGCGAATATCCGCTCGTGCTCGAGGCGGCTCGGCGGCTCGGCCGGCCCGTGCGCTGGCAGGCGGAGCGCAACGAGCATTTCGTCGGCGACGCCCAGGGTCGCGACAATGTGACGACGGCGGAGATGGCGCTCGACGCGGAAGGACGGTTCCTCGCCTTGCGCCTCGACATCCTCGGTAATCTCGGCGGCTATCTCTCGCAATTCGCGCCCTACATCCCGTGGCTTGGCGCGTCGATGGCGACCGGGCCCTACCATATCGAGGCGCTGCATGCGCGGGTGCGCGGCGTCTACACCCATACGGTGCCGGTCGACGCCTATCGCGGCGCCGGCCGCCCGGAGGCGGCGTACGTTCTGGAGCGGCTGGTCGACCGCTGCGCGCGTGTCGCGGGCCTTGCGCCTGAGGAGATTCGCGCGCGCAATCTCGTCAGATCGTCCGAAATGCCCTATCACACGCAGACCGACCGCGATTACGACGTCGGCGATTTCGAGGGCGCCCTGCGCGCCTGCCTCGCCAAGGCGGACGCTGCCGGGTTCGAACAGCGGGCGGCGGAAGCGCGTCGGCGCGGCCTTATTCGGGGCATCGGTCTCTCGAGCTACATCGAATGCACCGCCTGGGGCGACGGCGAGCGCGGTTCGCTGACGCTGGACAAGAGCGGCGACTTCACGCTCCTGATCGGCACGCAGTCGAATGGGCAAGGGCACGAGACGGCCTATGCGCAGGTCGTCGCGCAGCATCTCGACGTGCCGCTGGAGCGGATCAAGGTCGTGCAGGGCGACACCGATCGCGTGGCGAGCGGCGCCGGCACGGGCGGCTCGCGCTCCATTCCGATCGGCGCGGTGATGACGGCGCGTGCCTCGCAAGCGCTCGCCGCCTCGCTCAAGGACCTGGCGGCCGAGGAACTCGAGGCGTCGGTCGCGGATTTGGAAATTGCGGAAGGCGGCGTCCGCGTCGCCGGCACCGATCGCGCGATCTCCTACGCCGACCTTGCCGCCTCGCCGCGCGCCTCGGCGCAGGCGTTGACGGCGACCAATTCCTTCGATCCGCCTGACGCGACCTACCCCAACGGCACTCACATCTGCGAAGTCGAGATCGACCCCGAGACAGGCGCGACGCGCATCGTGCGCTACTCCAGCGTCGATGATTTCGGCTTCACCCTCAATCCCCTCCTGCTCGCTGGCCAGGTCCACGGCGGCATCGCCCAAGGGGCCGGCCAGGCGCTGATGGAGCAAACCGTGTACGACGCAAACGGCCAATTGTTGACGGCGAGCCTGATGGACTACGGCGTGCCGCGCGCCGACGATCTCCCCAGCTTCGACTTCGAGACGCGCAACATCCCGTCGACGACCAATCCCCTCGGCCTGAAGGGGGCGGGAGAGGCAGGCTCGATCGCCTCGACGCCGGCGGTGATGAACGCGATCGGCGACGCGCTCTGGCGCGCCTATCGCATCGAGCACATCGACATGCCGGCGACGCCCCTCTCCGTCTACCGTGCGATCAAGAGCGCGGGCGCTCAGGCGGCCTAGGGAAGTTGCGATGAGTGAGAATCACGGCGAGCGTATCGTCGCCGTATGGGACGCGCCGACGCGCCTTTTCCATTGGCTCGTCGTCGCTCTGGTTGCGGCGGCCTATGCGACCGAGCGGCTGAACTGGATGGATTGGCATGCTCGCGCTGGCTATGCGCTGCTGGCCGTCGTGCTGTTCCGCCTCGTCTGGGGCGTCGTGGGCAGCGAGACGGCCCGCTTCTCCAGCTTCCTCGCCGCGCCTCGGGGCGCCCTGCGCCATATCGCGCATCTGTTTCGACGCGAAGCCGACGGTCAGGTCGGGCACAACCCGGCCGGCGGATGGATGGTCGTCGCGCTGCTCGCGCTTCTCATCGGGCAGGCGCTAACTGGGATCTACGTCGGCAATGACATCGCCGACGAAGGACCGCTGACGGAGAGCGTTCCCGCTTGGATCGCCAATCTCATCGAAGCCGCCCACGATGAATGGCTGTGGAATGCGCTGCTGGCGGCGATCGCAATGCATATTGTCGCGATCGCGCTCTACGCCGCCGTAAAGCGTCAGAACCTCGTGTTTCCCATGGTGACGGGGGCGAAGCGGTTGCCGGCCGGAGCGCCGGCGCCAGCGATGCGCGGTCTGGCGCTGGCCGCAATCATCCTTGCCTGCAGCGCCGGCGCCGCCGCTGCAATCGCGCGCTTTCTCTAAAGCGGCTTTGAAGTCGTCGTTGCGAAGCGCCTTGCTCCCTCGCAACGGACGAAATCAGCTTTTCGGCGGGACGACCTGGCCTCGAATTTCGCCGGCCGGGTGATCGTGCGTGTGGATGTTCACGTACCACTGGCCGGCGGCGAACTGTTCGGCCTGCGCCGGGCTGAGCGTGGCTTCGCCGCGGATCGGGCTCGAAACCGGCGCCCCTTGCTTGCTCAACCAGATCGTCACCGGCGCGTTGGCGCCCGCCGCCGCCGGCCCGTGGAAATGCGCCATTGTCGCCGGTCCGGAAAGGCCGCTGTAGGAGATCGACCAGGTGACCACGCGGGACGTCGGGTCATAAGTCAGCTCGGCTGTGCCCGAGCCCTTCGTCGTCACCGCCGGCGACTGTTCCCCGCCCGAAAGCGGAACCGTGAACGAAACGGGCGCGGCCTGCGCCGGCGTGGCGGTAGAGCCGGCGGTAAAAAGCGCCGCTAGGGCAATAACGGCGAGTGCGGCGCGTCGAGAGGCGATCAGGGTCATGTCAGTCTCCAATTTTACCCCCGACTCATCTTAGTCGCTTGCGTGTTCGGTTTGAAACAGTGGCGCGAGATCGGCGGTATATGTGCGATCCTGTTGACTTCGACGCATTCCGTTGGTGTGTTGAAGAAATCAATGCGGCGCGCGCGATTGCTTCAAGAATGCGTGAGGTGGGGCGGATGCGCTGGCCGCGGGCTTGCTTTTCGCTTCGTGCGCCGGCGCGAATTCAGGCGAATGTCTCCATGAAGAAAGCGTTGTTTGCGGTCGTGCCGTTGGTGGTCGTCGCCGCCCTCCTTGCCGCCGGGTGGTACGTGTCCGCGCCTCGGCGTCTCAAAAGCGCGGTCGCCGCCGCTGTCGCCGCGCCAGGAGACGCGGAGGCTGGCCGCATCGTGTTTTTCGCCTCCGGCTGCGGCTCTTGCCATATGTCTCAAGGCCAGTCGGACCTGCTGCGCCTCGGCGGCGGGCGCGCGATCAAGACGTCCTTCGGCGTCTTCTACGCGCCGAACATCTCCCCGGATTTGACCGACGGCATCGGCGCCTGGAGCGCCGACGACTTCGCCGCGGCCGTGCTGCTCGGCGTGTCGCCGCGCGGCGAGCATTATTATCCGGTCTTTCCCTACACGTCGTACCGGCGCATGACGCCCAAGGACGTGCGCGATCTCTTCGCCTTCATCCGTACGCTGCCGGCGGTGTCGGGACGCGCGCCGCCCGACGCGCCCTATCTGCCCTTTTCGATCCGCCGTTCGATCGGACTCTGGAAGCGACTCTTTATGGGCTCCCGCCCGTTCGGCGACGCTCCTGGACACGACGCGGCCTGGAAGCTCGGTCGTTACCTCGTCGAAGGCCCGGGGCATTGCGCCGAATGCCATTCGCCGCGCAACATTCTCGGCGGCATCGTCGCCCACCGCCGTCTCACTGGCGGCCCAAGTCCCGATGGCGTCGGCCGCGCGCCCAACATCACTTCGGCCGGTCTCAAGGATTGGACGAAGCCGCAGATCGCCGAGGCGCTGCGGACGGGGGCAACTCCGCGAGGCGACATGTTTCGCGGTCTGATGGCGCTCGTCGTGCGCAGCACGGGGCAATTGCCCGACTCCTACCGCGAGGCGATGGCTGAATATCTAAAGAGCGTCGTTCAAGACGAGGGACTGCCCAGCGACTGACCCAGGGTCACGCCGGCGCGAAGGCGTCGGCGCGGATGCGTTCGATCATCGCCCGCACGCCATTGGAGCGCTGCGGCGTCAGATGCTGTTCGAGCCCGAGTTCGCGGAAGGCCGCCACCGCGTCGGTCGCGAGGATGGCCTCGGGCGTGCGGTCGGAAAACAGCGCAATGGCGATGGCGACGAGCCCGCGAACGAGGTGCGAATCGCTGTCGCCACGAAAATGCAGAACCGCTCGCCCTTGATCGTTCTGACGCGTCTCGCGCTCGATCCAGACCTGGCTGACGCAGCCGCGCACCTTGTTAGCGTCGCTGTGCGCCGCTTCCGGCAGCGGCTCGAGCGAACGGCCGAGCTCGATGACGTAGCGGTAACGGTCCTCCCACTCGTCGAGGAAGGCGAAATCGTCACGGATGGCGTCGATCGAGGTCAGCGTCGCGCTCGCGAATTGAGGTCCTGCGACCCTGATATAAGGCTTGCCCCGGCTGAGGCCAACCTTGAGCGCGCAACATCGCGCGTCACAAGGTTCCGCGCAGCGCCCCGCGCCAGGGTGGCAGGCGATCGGCGCTGGAAAGCGTGTCGACCGACGCGCGCTTGCGCCTCGGCGTCGCTTCGGCGAGGCGGGGGTGTTTCGGCTCCGGCGCCGGCTCGGGCTGCAGCGCGCCTCGCAGGACCGCCCGCGCGATGACGCCCGCCGCATCGCCGTCGTCGCTCTTGCCCGTGAGGCTCGCGGCGAGGGATTGCGCCTGGCTCGGCACGACGTCGGAGAGCCGCGCATCGCCCCAGGACATCGCGTGGAATGTGAGGCCAAGCCAGAAAGCGGTGCGGAGAAGGAAACCCATGGACGCGCTTCGCCAGAAGTTGCCGCCGCCCGATTGGCGACTTGGCGTACCTTAGCGCGTCCGTCTTGCGGTTCGGCGCCCGGAAACGAGCGAATTCGAGCGCCCGCGTTAACCGTGCCGCAACGTCAATCTTGCAATCCTTCGGTAACCATGACTGAAGGCAATACGGGGCTTTAGGGTTCATTTAAGCGCGGGCTGGGATCGTTCGGCGTGGTCGAATCGACCAATGGTCGGAGGCCAAAGGTACGTGTCCCCAGGTCCCATCGCCGCCGTGCGTCAGCGCCTCAAGCAATTCGTCCATCCGGACGCTCGCGTCTCGAAGCTCGAACGCGTCCGCCACGAGACCTTCATTTTAGCGCGCGTGGTCACCATCGCCGTCGTCGCCGCATTCGTTCCCCGCTATCTCGCCACGGCGGGCGCCGATCTGGGTTGGAGCGTCGCAACGGTCATATGGCTTATCGCCCCGATCGCTGCGATCGCGCAGCTCGCGCGCACCGGCAACCTGATCGAGGCGCAGCTCATTTCGCTTTTCAGCCTCGCCGTCCTCGCTGTCCTCGTCACCGCCGGCGCCGCTCTGTCGCCGGAGGCGAGCCTGGGCTGGTTGATGCTCGTGCCTCTCGAAGCCGCCGTCTTCGGCTCCTCGACGATGCTGCGTTTCGCCAGCCTGCTCGCGCTGGCGATCCTGCTCGCGCTCGCCGGCCTGGAAAGCTGGGGGTGGATCGCCCCGGCAAAGCCGTTCGATGCGGCGGCGGCGGCCGCTCTCGCCGCTCCCGTCGGCGCCTACGCCGCGCTGCATCTGCTCGGCGGACACCGGGTCAGCCGCGCCCAGCGCCGGGTCGAGATCTCGCACGCCAAGCACTATCAGGTGCTTTCCGACGCGATCGGCGACCTGGTGATGCGTCACGACGCCGCCGGCGGCGTCATTTCGGCGAGTGGGGACGCGGAAGCTCAGTTCGGCCTGGCGAAGGAGGCTCTGCTTGGCCGTGGCCTCTTCAATCGCGTCCACGTCGCCGATCGTCCCGCTTATCTCCACACGATCGACATGGCGGCGCAGCGCGACGGCGCGATGACCGCCACGGTGCGCCTGCGCACCGGCGAGAGCCATCATTCCTCCGCGGGCTATGGAGAGCCGGTGTTCGCCTGGGCGGAGATTCGCGTGCACCGGTTCGGTCCGGATTCGCGGAGTGACGGCGCCACGGCGATCTCGGTGGTGCGCAACGTCACCGACGCCAAGACCGCCGAGCAGCGGCTGGAGGCGTCTCGCGCCGAGGCGGAACTCGCCAACTCCTGGAAGGACCGCCTGCTCGCCAACGTCAGCCACGAATTGCGTACGCCGCTCAACGCCATTCTCGGCTTCTCCGAAATGCTCCGTGATCCCAAGCTGGCGCCGCGCGAACCCGCCAAGCAGGCGGAATACGCACAGATCATTCACGCCTCGGCCGAACACCTTCTCTCCATGGTGAACGTGATCCTCGACACCTCGAAGATCGCCGCCGGCAAGTTCCGTATCGCGCCCGAGCCCTTCGACGTCGAGCGGCTCATGGCGGATTGCTGCGACATGCTTCGGCTGCGGGCGGAAGCGGGCGAGGTGGCGCTGGTCCGCGTGCCGATGAACGCGACGCGCGATCTCGTCGCCGATAAGCAGGCCTGCCGGCAGATCCTGATCAATCTTCTGTCCAACGCGGTGAAGTTCACCCAGCCGGGCGGCCGGGTGATTGTCGGCGCCGAGGTCGTCGGCGACCGGATGCACCTCCACGTGACCGACACCGGGGTCGGCATTCCCGCCGAATTCCTGCCCAGGCTCGGCGACCCCTTCTTCCAGGTCCGCGCGGACTACGATCGCAGCTTCGAGGGGGCGGGTCTCGGCCTCTCGCTGGTGCGCGGGCTCGTCGGGCTGCATGGCGGCGCGCTCCTGCTCGAGAGCGTCGCCGGCGTCGGCACCCGGGTGACGGCGCGGCTGCCGCTGGTATGCCGGCCTGACGAAAGGGCCGGCCGCGGCGCGGTTGCGACCTTGGAGACGGCGTCTCATTTCGGCCATCGCGGCGCGCCACGGTCGCCCGCATCGGTGGCGCAGGAGAAGAAGTTTGCCTGAGGCGTTAGCGCGGATGCGCCATGACTCGGTCCTCACCCGGCCGGCGCGGGCGGCCCAGCCGAGCGCGTTCGTCGTTGTGTTGCGGCGGCTGCGCGCTTTTCCCCTGCGCGGCTACGCCGGCGCTGCGCTGACAGCGGTGCTGACCGGCATCGTCGTCAACGCCTTGACGATGCAGCACCAGCGCCACCCCGCTCCCTTCTTCGCCCCGCACCCGGCCGCCTCGGTTGCTGCGCCCGCCCCGCTCGCCCCCCCTTCCCCGGCGCCGCCGGCCGCTCGGCCGGCCGACGACGCGCCGGCCATCGTGCTGCCGCCGGAGCGTCCCGCCAGTCTGGGCGCGGTCCAGGAACCGACTCCGCCACGGCGCTCCGATGCGATCGGCGACATTCTGCGGGAGGAGGCGCCTAGGGAAAGCTCAAGGCCGGTTCTGGCCGCGCAGAACGCCCTGATCAAACTCGGGTATCAGGTTCGGGCGGACGGCGTCGCCAATTCCGCGACGCTGATCGCGCTACGCGAATTCGAGCGGGCCCACGGACTGCCGGTCTCGACGGAATTGACGCCGCGGCTGCTTCGGCATCTGGCCGCGGCCGCGCGCTAAGCCGTGCGGCTGCGTTCGGACATCTGGGTCGCGGCCTATCTGCGCCGCGTGGCGATCGAGGGCGCTTTCGCCGCGCTTCGACGTCGCGGCGCGCCCGAAGCGGGCGCAATCTTCATCAAAGTCGATCGCCTGGACGGAACTGCCGCGCTCTACGCCCCGGCGCCGCAGTCCGAGGTCAGCGAACGCGGCGTCGAGCGGCAATGGGGGCGCGCGCATCGCGAGGACTGGCTCGACGCCGCCGCGCTCGAGGCGCGGATCGCCCGGGAGATCGGCTTCGACCAGGATCTCTGGCTTGTCGAGGTTGAGGACCGCCAGGGTCGCTGCTGGCTCGATCTCGTCGAGTCGTAACGTTCGCGCCAGTCTCTCCTAAGGTTTCGGAGGAGGGCGATACGCACGCTTAACCATGGTGGCGACATTTCGGATTTATTGTACAATTCTCTGCATGTATTTAGCTATCTAGATGCTGTTTCACCTCAGATTGGCGCCGCTCCCAAGCCACGCCGCCGGGGTGGGCAACAGGAGTTCCAGCGGGGTCATGCTCATGATCAGGTTTCTTAATTCCTTCATTACGGACGAGGCGGGCGCGACCGCCATCGAATACGCTTTGATCGCTTCTCTCATCGCCGTCGCGATCATCGGCGCCCTCACTGTCCTCGGAACAAGCATCAGCAGCGAGTTCGGCGAAGTCAGCGGCGCTCTCAAATAGAGACTTAGCCAAACGAACGATGAAAGCGTCGGCGATGCCTGCCGGTTCGCCGACGTCCTTCGTGTTTGTCCGAGGTAACTCACCAGCAACGTTTTGCCTTTAACGTTGGCCGCGACCTTCGACCCGATTGGCGAATCATGGCGGCGACGATCCTCATCCCTGCGGCAATCGTTTTTTTTCCGGCTATCCTGGCCCTGGCGGCCTCGATGGACCTTCTCACGATGACGATCCCGAACCGGATCTGCGCCGCTTTGGCGATCGGCTATTTCGTCGTCGCGCTGGCGGTCGGCGTGCCGCCCGGAGCAATCCTGATCAATGTTTCCTGCGCGGCGGCGGTGCTGGCGGTGATGTTCGCGCTGTTCGCCTTTGGCTTCATCGGCGGCGGCGACGCCAAGCTCGCAGCGGCGACATCGCTCTGGCTCGGCTGGGGAATGATGCTCGACTTCAGCGCGACGGCGGCGATCTACGGGGGCGTATTAACTTTGCTCATTCTGCTCGGCCGCCGGCTCGTTCTGCCGATGTGGCTCTCCCGTCACCTGTGGATCGCTCGGCTGCACGACAGCAAGACCGGAGTACCCTACGGTATCGCGCTCGCTGCGGCGGGGATGATGCTTTACCCGCATACGCAAATCTGGCGAGCCGTAGCCGGTCTTTGAGCGCGGCGGGGAAGCTCACGAGGTTAATAATCTCGTCATAACTTGGATACGGGTGATTAACCGTAATTTGACGATTGGCTGTTCTTATTGCCCTTGCGTTGCGTGTGTTCGCGCGAAAAGGGCTTGAGTTTCATGAACAAGGTGCAAATCGCGGTGCTCGGTGCGACGGTCGTCGCCTTTGGCGCGGCTTACGTCCTGTTCAACACGGCGCCCACGCCGGCGCCGCAGGCTCCCCGTGTCGTGCAGGCGCCAAAGATCGAGACCGACGACGTGCTGATCGCGGCGCAGGATCTGCCGATGGGCACGCAGATCAGCGACGCCTCCGTGGCGTGGGCGATCTGGCCCAAGCAGGCCATCTCCGAAAACATGATCGTCAAGTCGAGCGGGGCGAACGTCCTGGAGGACGTCAAGGGCTCGATGACGCGCGACTCCTTCTTGCGCGGCGAACCGATGCGCCGCGACAAACTCGTCAAGGGCGCCAACGGCTTCATGTCCGCGATCCTGCCGGCCGGCAAGCGGGCGGTGGCGATCAAGGTCGACAACGCCGGCGACTCCTACGCCGGCGGCTTCATCCTGCCGAACGACCGCGTCGACGTGGTCACGATCTATCATGACGACGACGCGACCAAAGCCCGCGGCGTCGCGGTGCTCGGGGCGCGCACCATCCTCGCCAATGTGCGGGTTCTCGCGATCGGACAGAACATTCAGGAACAGAATGGGAAGAAGGTCGTGGTCGGCGCCAATGCGACCCTCGAACTCGATCCCGCCCAGGCGGAATTGGTGATTCTCGCCCAGCAGACCGGCAACACGAATCTCCATCTGGTGCTGCGCAGTCTCGCCGACAGCTCCGGCCCGACGGAAACGGTTGGCGACGTGAACAGCTCGGGCAGCGGCAACGATCTGACGATCGTGCGCTACGGCGAGTCGCAAACGGCGGCTCGGTGAGGACGGGAAGCGGATGGCGGGATTCGACATGAAGATTGCGGAGATGAAGAGCCGCCGCCTCGCGCGCTGCTCGGCGCTTTCGATCGGCGCGCTGATCGCATTTCTCGCCGCGGCGACGATGGCGCCGGCGCTGGCGGGCGATGCGGCGATAGCGTCTTCGCTTTCCCTATCCGAGGGCGCGGTCAGAAACTTGCAGCTCGGCGTCGGCCGGTCGGTCATCGTCGATCTGCCGGAGGACGCCTCCGAAATCTTCGTCGGCGAACCCAAGGTCGCCAACGCTGTCGTTCGCTCGGCGCGGCGCATGTTCGTTTCGACGCTCGCGCCGGGACAGACGACCATCTTCGCGCTCGCCCCGGACGGCCGGAAGATCGCCGTGCTCAATATTTCGGTCGGGCGCGATGTCGCGGAATTGACGACCCTGCTCAACGCCGCGATCCCGGGCAACGACATTCACGTTCGCACGGTGTCCGAATCGATCATCCTCACCGGCTCGGTCGCTTCGGCGGGCGAGGCGCAGAGGGCTTATGACATCGCCACAGGCTTTTTGAGCACATCCGAGCTCGCTCCGCCCCCAGGGGCAGGAACGTCGATCTCGGTCAGCACGAACGGTTCGGCGCCCTCGGGCCCGTCCGGCGCGCAAGGCAAGGTCATCAATTCGCTCACGATTCGCGGGCTCGACCAAGTCAGCGTGCACGTCACCGTCAGCGAAATCCGCCGCGAGGTCCTCAAGCAGCTCGGCGTCAATATGTCGGGCGTCTCGGGGGCGAACAACTTCACGATCAGCAATCCGTTCACCATCAACGGCGCCCTGAGCGCGACCCAAGGCACGCTCGGCTGGGTGAATGGCGGCAACAGTCTCTCGGCGCAGCTCCAGGCTTTCGAGCGCGAAGGCGTGGCGCGCACACTCGCCGAACCGACGGTCACGGCGGTGTCCGGCGAAAGCGCGAAGTTTCTCGCCGGCGGCACGATCCCAATTCCGAACGGCGAGAGTTGCACCAGCGGCGTGTGCCAGCTCGCGATCGTACAGCAGCCCTATGGCGTAACGCTCAATATCACGCCGGTCGTCCTGTCGCCGGGTCGCATCCAATTGCACGTCGGAACGGAAGTGACCGACATCGACACCTCGGTGCAGCAGACCATCGACAACACCTCAGTCCCCGGCTTTCGCACCCGCCGGAACGAAACCACGGTCGAACTGCCCTCGGGCGGCTCGATTGCCACCGCTGGCCTCATATCGACGCAGACCCAGCAGGCGATCAACGGCGTGCCGGGCCTGATGAATCTGCCGGTGCTCGGCGCCCTGTTCCGCTCGCGCGACTATCAGCGCGACGAGACCGAGTTGCTGATCATCGTCACGCCCTACGTCGTGCACGCCATCGATCCGCGCGAGGTTGCGCGTCCCGACGACAATTTCGCCGAGGCGAGCGATCCGCAGGCGTGGCTGCTCGGGCGCGTCAACCGCATTTATTCGAGCGCCGGCGCCTTGCAGCCGATGCCCGTCTATTCCGGCAAGGTCGGATTCATCACGGACTGAGCGAAGACAAGGTCATGGCGCAGCCCCCCGCACACGAGAATCCCTGCATGTCGATGACATCCTATCGCCATTCGTCGCGCTGGGCTCCGCTGCTCGCCTTGCTGGCGGCGGGCGCGCTCGGCGGATGCGGCGTCGATTACGCTTCCAACGACACGCCGCTGGTCGCCGACTACCACGTGCAGCATCCGATCGTGCTTGCCGAGGCCCCCACGACGCTGGACATCTATCCGGTCGGCGGAAGCCTCGACGCGCGGAGCCAAGCAAGCATTCGCGACTTCGCCGAACGTTACCGCGCGCTCGGCGCGGGTCGCATCGCCATCCTGACGCCGGCCGGTCACGGCGAGCGCGTTGCTCACGTCGTCGATCAGATTCGTCGCGCGCTCGCCGCGACGGGTTTGCGCGGCTACGTGGGCGTCGGCGTCTACCCGGTCGCCTATCCCGCCGGCGCGGCGCCGGTGCGCCTCATCTTCCGCGGCCTGAAGGCGGAAGTGCCGACGGCCTGCGGCCAATGGCCGAGCGATCTCGCCTCCGGCTCTTCGCTCGAGGGCTGGAAGAATGAGGGCTATCCGAATTTCGGCTGCGCCACTCAATCCGTGCTCGCCGCTGAGGTCGCCGACCCGCGCGACCTCGTGCAGGCCCGCCCCACCGATCCGTCGGACGTCGCCATGCGGATGAGGGCGATCGGCGACGTCCGCAACGGGCAGGATCCGGGCACGCAGTGGGCCAACAAGCTCACGACGATCGGCCAGGTAGGAAACTGATGATGCGCATGCAGGCAGCCGAAACGTCCGACACGGCGATCCCGTTGCGGCCCGCGATCCCGCAGATCGACCCTGTCCCTCGCGTCTCTATCCAGGCGTTTTGCGAGACGCCCGAGACCGCCGCGATCGTCCAGGCCGCCATCGCGGACCGGCGCATGGCCAAGACCCATGTGAAGCAGAACATGGGGGGCGCCGCCGCCGCGGTGGAGGCCTATCGCAATGCGCCGACGCCCAACGTCATCGTGCTCGAAGCGACCGCCAATCGCGACGCGCTGGTCGAGCAGCTCGACGAGCTGTCGCAATTCTGCGACGCCGGAACGAAGGTGATCATCCTCGGCCGGCTCAACGACATCGTGCTCTATCGGCAACTGATGGCGCGCGGCGTCAGCGAATATCTTGTCGCGCCCTTCACCGCCGTCGACTTCGTTCAGGCGATCTCGCACCTCTTCCGCGCGCCGGGCGCCAAGCCGCTCGGCCGCATGATCTCGGTGATCGGTGCCAAAGGCGGCGTCGGCGCGTCCACGGTCGCGCACAATCTCTCCTGGGCGCTCGCCACCGGCCTCGACATGGCGACGATCATCGTCGACCTCGACCTCGGCTTCGGTACGGCTGGGCTCGACTACAACCAGGACCCGCCCCAAGGCGTCGCCGACGCTGTGTTCGCGCCCGAGCGCGTCGATACGACGTTGATTGACCGGCTGCTCTCCAAGTGCGGCGACAATCTGCACTTGCTGGCGGCTCCGGCGACGCTCGAGCGCCTCTACGACTTCTCCGACACCGCGTTCGACGCTGTCGTCGACACGTTGCGCACATCCGCGCCGTGGATCGTTCTCGACGTTCCGCACGCCTGGACCGCCTGGACGCGGCGCATGTTGATCGCCGCCGACGAAGTCGTCGTCGTCGCGGGACCCGATCTCGCCAATCTGCGCAACGCCAAGAACATCATTGACAACATCCGCTCGTCGCGTCCCAACGACCACCCGCCGCGCCTCGTCATCAACGGCGTCGGCGTGCCCAAGCGGCCCGAGATCTCGGTCGCGGACTTCGCCAAGACCGTGGAGATGGAGCCCTTCTCCGTGATCCCCTACGACGCCAAGCTGTTCGGCTCGGCGGCCAACAACGGACAGATGATCGCGGAAATCGAGCCGAAGGGAAAAATCGCGGAGCTGTTCGCCGATCTCGCCAGCGCGGTCGCGGGCCGCGGCGAGGGCCGCAAGGCCAAGCGCGGTTTGCTCGATCCGTTTCTGGCGAAACTCGTCGGCAAGAGAGCATGACAGTCGCGCCGCCCGTCGTCGCTTGCGGCGTGATGGGCGCTGACGCGAAGGGAAACAGACGATGTTCGGTAAGCGTTCGAATCCGGGGTTGAGCGTCCCGCCGCCGTCTCAGGCGGCGAGCGCCGCCGCGCCGCGAATGGAGCCGCCGCCCAAGGCCGTCCCGGCAGCCGATCCCGCGCCGGACGTGCTGGCGGAACGACGCTCCGAAAGTTATTTCCAGACGAAGTCGATGATCTTCGGCGCGCTGATCGAAGCGATCGATCTGGCGGCGCTCGCCAAGCTCGACCCCGAAAGCGCGCGCGAAGAGATCCGGGACATCGTCCACGAGATCGTGACGATCAAGAATCTCGTGCTGTCGATCTCCGAGCAGGAGGACCTGCTCGACGACATCTGCAACGACGTGCTCGGCTTCGGGCCGCTCGAGCCGCTGCTCTCGCGCGACGACATCGCCGACATCATGGTCAACGGGCCGTCGCGCTGCTTCATCGAGGTGGGCGGCAAGATTCAGCTCACCAACGTGCGGTTCCGCGACGCGACGCAATTGATGAACGTTTGCCAGCGCATCGTCAGCCAGGTCGGGCGTCGCGTCGACGAGGCCTCGCCGATTTGCGACGCGCGCCTGCTCGACGGCTCGCGCGTCAATGTGATCGCGCCGCCGCTGGCGATCGACGGCGCGGCGCTGACGATCCGCAAGTTCAAGAAGGACAAGCTGACGCTCGATCAGCTCACGCGCTTCGGCTCCATTTCGCCGGCCGGCGCGGAGATTCTCAAGATCATCGGCCGCGTTCGCTGCAACATCATCATTTCCGGCGGCACGGGCTCCGGCAAGACGACGCTGCTCAATTGTCTGACCAATTACATCGAGCCGGACGAGCGGGTCATCACCTGCGAAGACGCCGCCGAACTGCAATTGCAGCAGCCGCATGTGGTGCGGCTCGAGACGCGCCCGCCCAACCTCGAAGGCGTCGGCCAGATCACGATGCGCGATCTCGTCAAGAACTGCCTGCGCATGCGCCCAGAGCGCATCATCGTCGGCGAGGTGCGCGGTCCGGAAGCCTTCGACTTGTTGCAGGCGATGAACACCGGCCACGACGGCTCGATGGGGACGTTGCACGCCAATTCGCCGCGCGAAGCGTTGAGCCGTATCGAATCGATGATCACGATGGGCGGCTATGCGTTGCCGTCGCGCACCATTCGCGAAATGCTCATCTCTTCGGTCGACGTCATCGTGCAGGCCGCGCGTTTGCGCGACGGCTCACGCCGCATCACGCACATCACCGAGGTGATGGGCATGGAAGGCGACGTGATCATCACCCAGGATCTCTTCGTCTACGACATTCTGGGCGAGGACGCGCAAGGCAAGCTCAAAGGGCGGCACCGCTCGACGGGAATCGGCCGGCCGCGTTTCTGGGACCGGGCGCGCTATTTCGGCGAGGAGCAGCGCCTCGCCGCCGCGCTCGACGCCTCTGAGGTTGTCGAAACGGCGTAGGGTTGGCTCTAAGGACGCGCAGCGATGGTCAACAACGTAGTTCTCGCGGCGGGATGCGTCATTCTCGCGTTCGGCGGGCTGGCGTTTGCGTTCGCCGGCGGCGAGTCCCGCGCCGACAAACGGCGCGCCGCCGTCAAGAAGACGGAAGCCAAGGCCGACGCGACGGTCGACCGCTCCGTCAAGCGCAAGCAGATCGCCGAGAACGTCCGCGACCTCGAGAAAAAGTCGCGACGGCCCGGCGCAGACCTGCAGACGCGCATCGAGCAGGCCGGCATGTCGCTCACGCGCCAGCAGTTCATCATCATTTTCGCGGCCGTCGCGGTGGTGCTCGGCGGCCTCGCCTACTTCAAGTCGGGAAGCCTGCTGTTCGCGGTCCTCGTTCTCGTGATGGCCGGGGTCGGCCTGCCGAATCTGACGCTTTCGCGCCTGCGGGGGCGACGCATCAGGAAGTTCGTCGACCTCTTTCCCAATGCGCTCGACATCATTGTTCGCGGCGTCAAAGCCGGCCTGCCGCTCGGCGACACGTTGCGCATCGTCGCCAACGAATCGCCTGAGCCGCTGCGGTCGGAATTCCGCAAGATCATCGAATCGCAGGCGGTCGGGGTGCCGCTTCCCGAGGCGGTCGAAAAGATGGCTCAGCGCGTTCCGGCCAGCGAGACGAACTTCTTCTCGATCGTGATCGGCATCCAAAACAAGGCGGGCGGCAACCTCTCCGAAGCGATCGGCAATCTGTCGCGCACGCTGCGCGAACGCAAGAAGATGAAGGGCAAGATCGGCGCGATGGCGATGGAAGCGAAAGCCTCCGCGGCGATCATCGGCGCGGTGCCGTTCGTCGTCACCGGACTGCTCTATCTCTCTTCGCCCAAATACATCAGCCTTCTCTGGTCGACCCAGCATGGCAAAATCGTCGCCGCGATCGCGATTCTCTGGATGAGCATCGGCGCCGCGATGATGAAGAAGATGATCAACTTCGACTTCTGACGGGACACGCGCGATGTTTGACCTTGTTCTGGCGAAACTCGGCGATGCGCATTTCATCGCGTTGATGCTCGCCGGGATCGGCTGCGCCGCGACCCTCGTCGTCGTGGTGGTGCCTCTGCTGCAAGGCGACAATCTGTCGCGCCGCATCAAAGCGGTCGGCGTCGAGCGCGAACGCATGCGCCAGCGCGAGCGCGAGCGCATGGCGGGCAGCCAGAACCAGAACAAGGCGCGGCTGCGCCCGAAGCCCAGCACGATGTTCAAGAGCATCGTCGATTCGCTCAATCTGGCGAGTTGGCTCGGCACCGAGAAGGCCAAAGAGAAGCTGGCGATGGCGGGCTTCCGCGGCGCCGGGGCGGAATATGCGTTCCTCACCTTCCGCTTCGTTGCGCCGCTTCTGTTCGCCCTGGTTTCAGCGCTCTACATTTTCGTGATCGCGAAATTGACGCAGCCGCTGCCGGTGCGAATCTGCTTCGTGATGGTCGCGATGTATCTCGGCATCAAGGCGCCTGAGATCTATCTGCGCAACGCGACAGCCAAGCGGCAGAAGTCGCTCGAGCGCGCCTATCCGAACACGCTCGATCTTCTGCTGATCTGCGCCGAATCGGGCATGTCGATCGAGCATTCGGTGCGTAAAGTCAGCACCGAGGTCGCCATCGAGAGCATCGAGATGGCGGAGGAGATGGCGCTGCTCGCCGCGGGCATGTCCTATCTGCAGGATCGACGCACCGCCTTCGAGAACCTGAACGCCCGCACCGGCCTCGAATCGGTCCGCTCGCTGACGACCGTGCTGATCCAGGCGGAGCGCTACGGCACGCCGCTGGGCGCGGCGCTGCGCGTGCTGAGCCAGGAGAGCCGCGACCAGCGCATGACCAAAGCGGAGAAGAAGGCGGCCTCGCTGCCGCCGACCCTGACGGTGCCGATGATTCTCTTCTTTCTGCCCGGCCTGTTTGCCGCGATTCTCACGCCCGCGGCGATCCAGATCAACCACTGGAATTGAACTGGCAAAACAGGGGAATTCGCGACGCCTTGCATCGCGACGCGCGCCGACGCATGATTCCCCATGCGCCGCGAGACGTCCCCCTTGTCCGTCCGATTTCCGGAGCCCTCCGAAGCCGACCCGCCCACCGAAAAGCGAAGCCTTTCGGAGCGCGCCGCCGCGCATCTATCGCCGCGCTACCTCACCGGCCTCAACGAGGAGCAGCGCCGCGCGGTCGAAGCGATCGACGGGCCTGTGCTTGTGCTGGCGGGCGCTGGCGTCGGCAAGACGCGCGTCCTCACGACTCGCATCGCCCATACGATCGCGACCGGCCGCGCCAGAGCGCATGAGATCCTCGCGGTCACCTTCACCAACAAGGCGGCGCGCGAAATGCGCGAGCGCGTCGGCGCGCTGACCGGCGTCGTCGAGGGCATGCCGTGGATGGGCACGTTCCATTCGATCGGCGCCAAGGTGCTGCGCCGCGACGCGGAACTCGTCGGCCTCAAGCCGAACTTCACGATCCTCGACACCGACGACCAGATCCGCCTGCTCAAGCAGATTTTGCAAGCCGAGAACATCGACGAGAAGCGCTGGCCGGCGCGGGCGCTGGCGGGCCAGATCGACGCCTGGAAGAATCGCGGCCTCGATCCCGCGCATGTGCCGCCCGGCGAATCCGCCGGTTTCGCCAATGGTCGGGGTGCGGAGCTCTATCGCGCGTATCAGGAGCGTCTCAAGAGCGTCAATGCGGTCGACTTCGGCGATCTGTTGCTCGAGAGCCTGCGACTGTTCCGCGAGCAGCCCGAAATCCTTGCGCAATATCAGCGCCGGTGGCGCTACATTCTGGTGGACGAATACCAGGACACCAACGTGGTCCAGTATTTGTGGCTGCGCCTGCTCGCGCAGAGCCACCGCAATCTGTGCTGCGTCGGCGACGACGATCAGTCGATCTATGGCTGGCGCGGCGCCGAGGTCGACAACATCCTCCGCTTCGAGCACGACTTTCCGGGCGCGCAAGTGATTCGCCTCGAGCGCAACTATCGCTCCGGCGGCCATATCCTCGCCGTCGCCTCGGGGCTGATCGCGCACAACGCCAACCGGCTCGGCAAGACGCTCTATACGAGCGCCGACCTCGGGGAAAAGCCGACCGTGAGCGGCCTCTGGGACAGCCAGGAGGAAGCGCGCGTCGTCGGCGACGAGATCGAGGCCGCGCAGCGCGCCGGCGTTTCGCTCGACGAAATCGCGATCCTCGTGCGCGCCTCGTTCCAGATGCGCGAATTCGAGGAACGCTTCATCGCGCTCGGCGTCCCCTACAAGGTGATCGGCGGCCCGCGGTTCTACGAGCGGGCGGAAATTCGCGACGCGCTCGCCTATCTCAGATGCGTCGTCCAGCCGGACGATGATCTCGCCTTCGAGCGCATCTTCAATACGCCGCGTCGCGGGCTCGGCGAGGCGACGCTGACCTTGCTGCACGCCTATCGGCGCAGCGCAAACGTCTCGCTGACGCGCGCCGCGCGGGTGATGGTCGAGAGCGAGGAGATCAAGTCGCGCCCGCGCCAGATCCTGCGCGATCTGCTGGCGGACTTCGATCGCTGGTCGGCGCAGATCGACCGCAGGCCGCACGAAGAGCTCGCGCAGACGATCCTCGAAGAGAGCGGCCTTATCGACATGTGGAAGGCCGAGCGCACCGCGGATGCGGCGGGGCGGCTCGAAAACCTGAAGGAATTCGTGCGTTCGATGGGCGAGTTCCCGACCCTCGCCGCCTTCCTCGAGCACGTCTCCCTAGTGATGGACGTCGAAAACGCCGAAGGCGGCGAGCGCGTCTCGATCATGACGCTGCACGCCGCCAAGGGGCTCGAATTCGACTTGGTGTTCCTGCCCGGCTGGGAGGAGGGCCTGTTCCCGCACCAGCGTTCGCTCGACGAGAACGGTCGCGCCGGTCTCGAGGAGGAGCGCCGGCTCGCCTATGTCGGCATCACCCGGGCGCGGCGGACCGTAAAGATCTATTTTGCCGCCAATCGCCAGGTGCGCGGCCTGTGGCAGACCTCGGTCCCATCGCGATTCATCGACGAACTGCCGGAGCCGCATGTCGAGGTCGTCGAGGGTTCGGGAGCGCCGGCCTATCCCGTCTCGCGGTTCGACCGCGAACCGGCCTTCGCGTCGCGCTACGAGACGCCGGGCTGGCGTCGGGCGCAGGAGAACGCCGCCCGCCAGCAGAGTCCCTCGCGCGCGCCGCGCGTCATCGAGGGGCAGGTGGTGGCGCGGTCGAACGCGCCCGCCGCTTTCGCCAAGGGCGACCGCGTGTTTCACGTGAAGTTCGGCCCCGGCAGCGTTGCGCTCGTCGACGGCGCGAAGCTGACGGTCGATTTCGACCGCGCCGGCCGCAAGCTGGTGGTCGACAGCTTCGTCAGCGCGGCGGATTGAAGCTCCGTCCTGTCATGCGCGCGAATGCGGGCAGCCAGACGGCTTGAGGCTTGCGGTCGTAAGTTTGCGGCGGCGGTTTGACTCCCGCTTTCGCGGGAGCGCCGCCGCGCGCCTAGCCCGTTACGCCGCCTTGGACTTCGGCTGCACTTCCGCGGTGTAGTCGTCGATCAGCGCGGCGGTGAGCGCGCCGGGCGTATATTTGTGCGGGCCAATTTCGCCGACCGGCGTCACTTCGGCCGCGGTGCCGGTGATGAAGCATTCGCTGAAGCTCGATAGCTCATCGGGCATGATGCGCCGCTCGACGACCTCGACGCCGCGCTTGCGCGCAAGGTCGATCACCGTCTCGCGGGTGATGCCGGCGAGGAAGCAATCGGCCGTCGGCGTGTGGATCACGCCGTCCTTGACGAAGAAGACATTGGCGCCGGTGCATTCGGCGACCCGGCCCTGCCAGTCGAGCATGAGCGCGTCGGCATAGCCGCGACGCTCCGCGCGATGCTTGGAGACGGTGCAGATCATATAGAGACCGGCGGCCTTCGAGCGCGACGGCGCAGTCGCCGGGTCGGGTCGGCGGTAGTCGGCCATGTCGAGCCGAATGCCCTTCATCCGTTGCGCGGGGTCGAAATAGCTCGGCCACACCCAGGCGGCGATGGCGAGATGGATCGTGTTGTTCTGCGCCGAGACGCCCATCATCTCCGAGCCGCGCCAGGCGATCGGCCGGATGTAGGCGTCGACGAAATCGTTCTTGGCGAGGACGAGCGCCTTGGCGGCGTCGATGTCCGCCACGCTCCATGGAATCTCGAAGTCGAGAATGCGCGCCGATTCCTTCAAGCGCTCGGAGTGCTGGGTCGATTTAAAGATCTTGCCGCCGTAGGCGCGCTCGCCCTCGAAAACGGCGCTGGCGTAGTGCAGGCCGTGGGTGAGGACATGAACCTTGGCGTCGCGCCACGGCGTCAACTGGCCGTCGAACCAAATCCATCCATCTCTATCATCGAATGTCGGGCCCGCCATGGCGTACTCCTCGATTTGCGAAGGGGCGGTTTTCATTTTGTCCGCGCCCAGATTAAATAGCGCGGTCGCTTTAATGTATCGACGCCTAGCAGGGACGCGCCAATATGTCAACATTGCTGACCTAATGGACGGATTCCCCGCATGAGCGCCCCAGCCAAAGCGCGTTCTGGCTTCGAGCGCGAGAGCGCGCCGATGTACGACCTCATCGAGCTTTTCTATTTCGCCTATCGCGACTTCGTCGGCGACGCCGACCGGCTGCTCGAGGCATACGGCTTCGGACGCGCGCATCATAGGGTGTTGCACTTCGTCAGCCGCCATCCCGGCTTGACCATCGCCGAACTGCTCGACATCCTCAAGATCACCAAGCAGAGCCTGAACCGGGTGTTGAAGGAGTTGATCGCCAAGGACTTCATCGACGCCAGGGCCGGCGCCGTGGATCGGCGTCATCGCCAATTGTATGCGACCGACGAGGGCGAGAATCTGGCGCGCAGTCTGGCGCAGATGCAGAGCCAGCGCTTCGCTGGCGCAATGGAAAGGCTCGGGCCGGGGGGCAAGGAGCACGCCGCCGCGTTCCTGCTCGCGATGGTCGACGCGAGCGAACGCGAGCGGGTCGTCGAGCTGATCGGCGACAGCCGCCGGAGGACGGAGTGAATCAGACCCAACTCGCGCCATTGGACGACGCGTTCCATGTGCTCGTCGTCGACGACGACCGGCGCTTGCGTGATCTCCTGTCGACCTACCTGAGCAGGCACGGCCATCGGGTGACCGTCGCGGCGTCCGCCGATGAAGCGCGCTGCTTCCTCGAAAGCCTCGCCTTCGACATCATCGTGCTCGATGTGATGATGCCCGGCGAGAACGGCTTCGCCTTCGCGACCAAGCTGCGTCAAGCCTCGCAAGTCCCGATCGTCATGCTGACGGCGCGCTCGGAGGCACCCGACCGGGTGCTCGGCCTGGAGATCGGCGTCGACGATTACGTCACCAAACCGTTCGAGCCGCGCGAACTGCTGCTGCGCATCGGCTCAGTGCTGCGCCGCATGCGCGCGACGCCGCTCAAGGGAGAGGATGCGGCCGTCCGCTTCGGACCCTTCTGCTTTTCGATCGAGCGCGGCGAATTGCGCAACGGGGTCGATGTGGTGCGTCTCACCGAGCGCGAGCGCGACATCCTGCGCCTGTTGTGCTCCAATGCGGGTGCGAGCGTATCGCGCGAGACGCTCTCGGGAACGGGGGGCGTCGCTCAGGAGCGCACCGTCGACGTGCAGATCAATCGGCTGCGGCGCAAGATCGAGGTCGATCCGGCCAATCCGATCTATCTGCAGACGGCGCGCGGCTCCGGCTACCGGCTCGTCGCCGACGGATGAGCGCCCTCGCGCATACGCCAGCTTCGCGGGCGATCTTGCGGTTCCGGCGCCTCTGGCGCGTCGCGGCGCGCTGGCTCGCCGATCTGCTGCCCAAGGGGCTCTACGCCCGCTCGCTGCTGATCGTCATTGTGCCGATGGTGCTGCTGCAGACGGCGGTCGCCTATGTCTTCATGCAGCGTCACTGGGACCTCGTCACGCATCGCTTGTCAGCCGCGGTCGCGCGCGACGTCGGCGCGATGGTTGACCTCTATTCGATGATCCCACCCCAGGGAGACGACAAGCGCCTGCGTCAGATTGCGGCCGAGCGTTTTCGCATGGACGTCGAGATGCTCCCCGCCGGCCCGTTGCCGCCGCGGATGCCGAAGACGTTCTTCAGTTCGCTCGATCCGCTGACCCGGGCTCTGCCCGAAGAACTCGGCCAGCAGGTCAAGCTGCCGTTCTGGGTCGACACCGTCGGCCGGTCGGGGCTGATGGAGATCCGGGTCGACTTCGGCGACCGCGTGCTGCGTTTCGTGACGCGCCGCAGCCTCGCCTATGAGCCAAACGTTCACATCTTCATTCTGTGGATGCTGGGCGCTTCGATCGTTCTGGTGGCGGTCGCGATCCTCTTCCTGCGCAACCAGATCCGCCCCATCCTTCGCCTCGCCGAAGCGGCGGAGGATTTCGGCAAGGGACGCGACATCGACTTCTTCCCGCGCGGCGCCCGAGAAGTGCGGCAGGCGGGCTACGCGTTCATCGAGATGAGGCGGCGCATCGAGCGGGCCTCCGAGCAGCGCACGGCGATGCTCAACGGCGTCAGCCACGATCTGCGCACCATTCTCACCCGTTTCAAGCTGTCGCTCGCCGTCATCGACGAATCGACCGAGATCGAGCTGCTGCAAAAAGATGTGGACGAGATGCAGAGCATGCTTGAGGCCTATCTCGCCTTCGCGCGCGGCGACGCCGGCGAACCGACAGCGAAGTTCGATCTTCGCGAGATCCTCGACGATCTGCGCTCCGAACTCGGAGCGGCACGGGGCGCCGCTCGGCGTCGAGACGAAAGGCGACCTAACAGTCAAAGTCCGCCCGCTCGCCCTCAAGCGCTGCCTCGGCAATCTCCTCGCCAACGCCCGGCGCCACGCGGAGACGATCGTCGTGCGCGCCTGGCGCGAGCAGCGCTTCGTGACGGTCCACGTCGACGACGACGGGCCAGGGATTCCCGCCGAGCTTCGCGAGGACGTCTTCCGGCCGTTTCTGCGCCTCGACGAGGCGCGCAATCAGGACGAAGGCGGCAGCGGGCTTGGGCTCGCGATCGCGCGCGACATCGCCCGCTCGCACGGCGGCGACATCGTCCTCTCGACGAGTCCGCTCGGCGGGCTCAGGGCGAGTTTGCGAATCCCGACGTGACCGGGCTCAGACCGAGGCGCTGATCCAGCGCGACAGTTCGCTCTTGGGACCGGCGCCCGTCTTGGTGGCGACGCGCTTGCCGTCCTTGAACACCATCAGGGTCGGGATCGAGCGGATGCCGAGCTCCGAGGCGACCTTGGGGTTCTCATCGACGTTGAACTTTGCGATCTTCACCTTGCCCTGCAGCTCGGTGGCGATCTCTTCGAGGGCCGGGGCGATCATGCGGCAGGGCCCGCACCACTCCGCCCAGAAGTCCACCACGACGGGTTCGCTCGAGTGGATGACGTCGGTCTCGAAACTGGCGTCGGTGACCTTGGATGTGGCGGACATGGTTTCCTCTAGGCGGAAAAGCAAAAAACACCCTCGTCGTGATAGTTAGGAACCTGTCGCAATTCCGTCAAGCCGCGCGAGGTTTCCGCGGCGCTCAGAACAGCCTGCCGCCGTCGGGAACTTTGCGTTCGGGGCCGATCAGCACGACCTCGCCTTCAGAGTCGGGAAAACCGAGGGTCAGCACCTCCGACATGAAGGGGCCGATCTGCCGCGGCGGGAAATTGACCACCGCCGCGACCTGCCGGCCGACCAGCGCCTCGGGCCGATAATGGCGGGTGATTTGCGCCGAGGATTTCTTGACCCCGATCTCGGGGCCGAGATCGATCGTCAGCTTGTAGGCCGGTTTGCGGGCTTGCGGAAACGGCTCCGCCGCGACGATCGTGCCGACGCGAATGTCGACGATCAAGAAATCGTCAAACGTGATGGCCGGCGGCCGGTCGGCGGCGGTCATAGGGCTCCCTCCAGCATTGCAGCCAGTTGTCGTGGGGCGAGAGCAGGGCGTCAAGCGAGCCGCCGCTTTGGGGTAACGTCTCGCAATATCCTACAAGCGGGCTTTTTCCTGGAGAAGCGGCGCGATCGCCTCAGCGTCGGCGGGCGTCGCTGGCGTGAAGACGATCATGCTCAGCCCGTCCGCGCCGTCGACGGCGAACGCCGAGGTCTCGAGCGTAAGCATGCCAGCACGGGGATGCAGAATGCGCTTCATCTCGACCCGGTGGCTATGAACGTCATTCTCGGCCCAAAGCCGACGGAAGTCGGCGCTGGACGTCTGGAGCTCGGCCGCGAGCGCGACGGCTTCCGGGCTTCCGCCTGTGCGGGCGACCTCGACGCGGAACACGCCGATCGCGAAGCGGGCGCTCGCTTCCCAATCGGGCAGCCTGGCGCGGGCGACGGCGCCGCCGAACAAGAGCCGGAGTACGTTGCGCTGATCGGCCGGCAGCGCGGCGTAATCGGTCAGCACGGCTTCGGCCGCCGCATTCCAGGCGACGATGTCCCAGGTGGGCGTCTTCACGATGGCGGGACTGGTCGCCATGGCGTCGAGCACGCGCCGCAAAGCCGGCGGGACCGGAGACAAGGGGGCCGGCTTCAGCGGCGGCGGGCGCTGCTGGGCCAAGAGGAACAGAAGCTCGCGGGCGGCGTCGTCTAACTCCAGCGCGCGCGAGAGCCGTTCCAGCACCTCGTCCGAGGGCGCGCCGCCGCGCTCCTGCTCCAGCCACGTGTACCAGGTGACGCTCACGCCCGCCCGCGCCGCCACCTCCTCGCGCCGAAGCCCAGGCGTGCGGCGCCGGCTCGGGGCGTCCGGCCCCGGCGACAGCCGCGCCCGGCGGTCGCGAAGGAAGACGCCGAGGGTGAAGGCGGCGCCCGGCAGGGTGTTAGTGGTCATACCGGTATGATCTCTCGGCTTTTCCCGCGTTGCTCCAGGCAGGATAGTCCCGCCAGACGATATTGAGGAGGTCGGAATGCGTGTTTTCGTGACAGGAGCCACTGGGTTCGTCGGCTCGGCGGTCGTGAAGGAATTGCTTGGCGCAGGTCACCAAGTCGTGGGCCTTGTGCGCTCCGACGCGTCCGCGAAGGCTCTGATCGCCGCCGGCGCCGAGCCCCATCGCGGCGATCTTGAAGATCTGGAGAGCCTGCGCCGCGGCGCGGCTGTGACGGACGGCGTGATCCACACCGCCTTCATCCACGATTTCTCGAACTTCGAGGCGAGCTGCCGGGTCGATCTCGCCGCCATAGAAACACTGAGCGCGGCGCTCGCCGGCTCCGAGCGCCCCCTGATCGTCACCTCCGGGACCGCTTTGGTGTCGCCCGGGCGCATCGCGACCGAAGACATCGTCCCCAAGCTCGAGGCGACCTCCTTTCCGCGCGTCGCCTCCGAAGTCGCCGCCGCCTCGGCCGCGACGAAGGGCGGGCGCGTGTCGGTGATGCGTCTGCCCCCGTCCGTCCATGGCGAGGGCGATCACGGCTTCGTTCCGATTCTCATCGCTCGGGCGCGCGAAAAGGGCGCCGCCGCCTATGTGGGTGAGGGGCTGAACCGGTGGCCCGCGGTTCACCGGCTCGATGCGGCGCGCCTATACCGGCTCGCGCTCGAAAGGAACGCCCCGGGAACCCGTTATCACGCGATCGCCGACGAGGGCGTGCCGTTTCGGGACATCGCCGGCGTCATCGGCCGCCGCCTCGGCGTGCCGGTCGTCGGCCTCGAGCCCCAGAAGGCGGCCGACCACTTCGGCTGGTTCGCCCAGTTCGCGGGGCTCGACTGCCCGGCGTCGAGCGCGCAGACGCGCGAGCTGACGGGGTGGCGGCCGACCCAGAAGGGGCTGATCGCCGATCTCGATCAAGCGCATTATTTCGCAGCCTGAACCGACGGCGGGGCGGCCTCGCGCCTCAGCGCCGCGATGGCTTTTGCTTGACACCGCCCCGCCAGCGACCTAGCCCCCTCGGGCATGATCACAGCTTCCGCGGAACCGCGCGTGCCCGTCGTCGACGGGCTCGGCGCCATCGCCGATCGCTACGATGTCGTTCTGTGCGACATCTGGGGCGTGTTGCATAACGGCAAAGAATCCTTTCGCCCCGCTTCCGATGCGCTGGTCGCTTTCCGCAAGCGCGGCGGCACGGTGGTGCTCGTCAGCAACGCCCCACGGCCGAGCCCGCCGATCCGCCAGCAGGTGATCAGCCTCGGCGTGTCGCCGGACGCTTTCGATGCGGTCGTCACCTCCGGCGACGTGACGATCGGCCTCATCGCCGAGCGCGGCGTGGCGCCCGTTCACCACATCGGGCCGCACCGCGATCTCACCTTGTTCGAGGCGGCGGCCAAGTTGAGCGGCGTGCGGCCGAGGCTCGTCGGCGCCGAAGAGGCGAGCTACATCCTCTGCACCGGCCTGTTCGACGACGAGGTCGAGAACTCCCGCCGATTATGCGGACCGGCTCGGCGCAATGGCGGCCCGCCGTCTGCCCCTCATCTGCGCAAACCCGGATCTCATCGTCCATCGCGGCCAGGAACTCCTCTATTGCGCCGGCGCCCTCGCGGACGCCTATGAGGCCCTAGGCGGCGAGACGGTCTATGCGGGCAAGCCGCACGCGCCAATCTATGCCGCCGCCCTCGCGGCGGCTGCAGCGGCGCGCGGCGCCCCGGTGAACCTAGCGCGGGTGCTGGCGATCGGCGATGCGATGCGCACCGACATCGCCGGCGCGGCCAGCCAGGGCATCGACGCGCTGTTCGTCACCAGCGGCATTCACCGCGACGACCTGCATGGCCAGGCGGCGGCCGCCGTCGCCGACCGGCTGCACAGCCTGTTCGCCCGCGAGAAGCTGCGGCCGGTCGCCGCGGCCTACGCGCTCGCGCCTTAAGCCTAGCCCAAACGTCGAATAGCCCGCCGGCGGCGCCGCGGGCATAGTGTCTTCGATGCGGGACTGAGCGCACGAGGACTTGACGCCCATGGCGAATCCACCGTTTCAGATCCTCTATTTCGAAGACCTCGCTGTCGGTATGCGCGAGACACTGCGCAAAAATGTTGGGATCGAGGACGTGATTCGCTTCGCCGAACTCTCAGGCGACCACAATCCGATCCATCTGAGCGAGCATTTCGCGCGCAAGACGCGCTTCGGCGAACGCATCGTCCATGGGCTTTACACGGCAAGCCTCATTTCCGCGGTGATCGGCATGCGCCTGCCCGGACCCGGCTCCGTCTATGTCTCGCAGACGCTCAACTTCCGCGGGCCGGTGAAGATCGGCGACGTCGTCGAGGTCAGCGTCGAGGTGGCGGAGCTCGTCGAAAAGGGTCGGCGGGTGCGGCTTCGCTGCGAATGCTCGGTCGACGGGCGGCTCGTGCTCGACGGCGAAGGCGTCCTGAGCGTGCCGCCGACGCCTAAAGCGCCCGGCGAAAAGGTGGACGCCGGATTTTCGCCGTAAGCGCGCGACTATTGAGGAAACTAGACTGCCGCCTCGGCTTGACCCTGCGGGGCTGGCGAGGCAGGTTCCCGCGCCCCGGCCCTCGAGGGCTCCGCACGGATGCAGCTTTGACACAGGCTTCGACGAATTCCTCGTTCGCGCTCGCGGTCGACCCTCCCGATTGTCCGATCGGACTTGAGAAAGCGGTCTATGCGATCGGCAATTTCGACGGCGTGCACCTCGGTCACGCCGCAGTGATCGGCCGCACCCGCGCGCTCGCCAAGGAGCGCGGCTTGCCAAGCGCGGTGCTGACCTTCGAGCCGCACCCCGCCGACTTCTTCGCCGGGCGCCCGGTTGTCTTCCGGCTGACCCCGTTCGCGGTCAAGGCGCGCGCCTTGCACAGCCTTGGCGTCGACGGGGCGGTTTTCCTGACTTTCGACGCCTCGCTCGCGGGCCTCACCGCCGCCGAGTTCGTCGAACGGGTGCTCGTCGAGCGGCTCGGCGTCGGCGCGGTGGTCGTCGGTTGGGACTTCCACTTCGGCAAAGCGCGCTCCGGCACGCCGGACTTCCTCGCCAGGGCCGGCGAGCGCCACGGATTTCAGGTCGAGATCCTCGATAAGGTCGAGGCGCGCGACGACGGCGAGTTCGAAGGTCATCTCGTCCTCCGGCATTCGCCGCGCGCTCGAACAGGGAGACGTTGCAGCCGCCGCGCGCGGCCTCGGGCGCGACTTTCGCGTCGCCGGAGTTGTCTGCGCCGGTCAAATGCTCGGCCGCACGCTTGGCGTTCCCACCGCCAATATTCAGCTCGAGCCGACCAATCGCCTCGCCTTTGGCGTCTACGCGGTGCGCGCGCACGTCGCCGGGCGGAGCCATGGCGGCGTCGCGAGCTACGGCGTCCGCCCCACCGTCGACAATGGCGCGCCGCTGCTCGAGGTCCACCTGTTCGATTTCTCGGGCGACATCTACGGCCAGGAAATTGAAGTCGATTTTGTTGCGCGCTTGCGAGAGGAGCGGAAATTCCCCTCGCTCGACGCCCTCAAGGTCGAAATGGCGAGCGACATCGAGCGCGCCCGCGCCGCGCTCGCCGAGCGCGCATTTGGCGATTCGCCCCAAATCCTCTAATCGGATCGGCTTCGCAGCTTCGCTGCCATCCCTCGCTTCCGGCACGACCTTCATGACCGACGCGCCCGCTCCAGGACCCGATTACTCGCAGACCTTGTTCCTGCCGAAGACCGACTTCCCCATGAGGGCCGGTCTGCCGCAGAAGGAGCCCGAGATTCTGGCGCGTTGGGCGCGTGAGAACCTCTACGCGGCGCTGCGCGAAGCGGGCAGGGGGCGGCCGAAATTCGTGCTGCACGACGGCCCTCCATACGCCAACGGCAACATTCACATCGGCCACTCCCTCAATAAGATCCTGAAGGATCTCGTCGTCCGCGCGCAGCAGATGTCCGGCAAGGACTCCAACTACGTACCCGGCTGGGATTGCCACGGCCTGCCGATCGAATGGCGCGTCGAGGAGGAGCACTACCGCAAGAAGGGCAAAACCAAGCCCGATTTCTCCGACCCCGAGGCGCTCATCGCCTTCCGCCGCGAGTGCCGCGCCTACGCCGAGCACTGGATCGACGTGCAGCGCGAGGAGTTCAAGCGCCTCGGCGTCGTCGGCGATTGGGATCATCCTTATCTCACGATGAGCTATCCCGCCGAGGCGCAGATCGCCCGCGAGATTTTCAAGTTCGTCGCCAACGGGCTGCTCTATCGCGGCTCGAAGCCGGTCATGTGGAGCGTCGTCGAGAAGACGGCGCTCGCCGAGGCGGAGATCGAATACGAGGAGCACACCAGCGACACCGTCTATGTCGCCTTCCCGGTCGAAGGCGAGAACGCTTCGGTCGTCATCTGGACCACGACGCCCTGGACGCTCCCCGGCAACCGGGCAATCGCCTTCTCGCGCCGTATTTCCTACGGCCGCTACCGCGTCACCCAGGCGCCGGACGGCAATTGGGCCAAGGTCGGCGCGACCTACATCCTGGCGCAGTCGCTGGCGCCGAAGGTATTCGAAGACGCCAAGGTCGAGGCCTACGAATTCCTCGGCGAAGTCGGCGCCGAGGCGCTCGGCGCCATGGTCTGCGCGCATCCCCTGCAACGGCTTGGCTATGGCTTCGTCGTGCCGCTGCTCGACGGCGACCACGTGACCGAGGACGCCGGCACGGGTTTCGTCCACACCGCGCCTGGGCACGGGCGCGAGGACTTCGAGTTGTGGATGGCGAACGGCCGCGTTCTCACCGAGCGCGGCGTCGACACGCGCATTCCCTACACGGTCGACGAGGACGGCGCGCTCACCGAGGAGGCTCCCGGTTTCGAAGGCCGGCGCGTCATCACCGACAAGGGCGAGAAGGGCGACGCCAACGAGGCGGTGATCAAGGCGCTCGTCGCGGTGGGTCGCCTCGTTTCACGCGGGCGCCTCAAGCACCAATATCCCCATTCGTGGCGCTCGAAGAAGCCGGTGATTTTCCGCAACACGCCGCAATGGTTCCTGGCGATGGATCGGCCCTTCGCCGCCGCGCCGCGGGGCCAGAGCCTACGCGCGGTCGCGCTCGACGCGATCAAAGAGACGCGCTGGGTGCCGGCCGCCGGCGAGAACCGCATCACCGGCATGGTGGCGAGCAAGCCGGACTGGGTGCTCTCGCGCCAGCGCGCCTGGGGCGTGCCGCTGTCGATCTTCGTGCGCAAGGGCGAGCACGAGGTTCTTTACGATCCGGAGGTCAACGCGCGCATCGCCGACGCCTTCGAGAGGGAAGGCGCCGACGCCTGGTTCGCCGAGGGCGCCAAGGAGCGCTTCCTCGGCGCCGCGCACAACCCTGAGGATTACGAGAAGATCGACAATCTCGTCGAAGTTTGGTTCGAACTCGGGCTCGACGCACGCCTTCGTGCTCGAAGACGCCAAGCATTTTCCTGGCCTCGCCGGCATCAAGCGCCGAATCGAGGGCGGCGTCGACGAGGTGATGTATCTCGAAGGCTCCGACCAGCATCGCGGCTGGTTCCAGTCCTCGCTGCTCGAGAGCTGCGGCACGCGCGGCCGCGCGCCCTTCGACGTCGTGCTGACGCACGGCTTCACGCTCGACGAGAAGGGCCGGAAGATGTCGAAGTCGCTCGGCAATCAGACCTTTCCGCAAGAGGTGATCAAGGCCTCGGGCGCCGACATATTGAGATTGTGGGTGGCGAGCGTCGACTATGCGGACGATCAACGCATCGGCCCCGAAATCCTGAAGACGGTGTCCGACAACTACCGCAAATTGCGCAACACGGTCCGCTGGATGCTCGGCACGCTCGCCCATTACGCCCCGGGCGACGCGGTCGGCTTCGGCGCGATGGGCGAAATCGAGCGGCTGATGCTGCACCGCCTCGCCGAACTCGATGACAAGGTGCGCGAAGCCTACGCCGCCTTCGACTATGCGCGGGTGATCGCTGCGTTGTCGGCCTTCATGAACGCGGACCTTTCCGCCTTCTATTTCGACATCCGCAAGGACGCGCTCTATTGCGATCCGGTGTCGAGCGTGAAGCGGCGCGGCGCGCTGGAGACGATCGAGCACATTTTCCGCGCCGTCACCGTCTGGCTCGCGCCGATCCTCGTCTTCACCGCCGAGGAGGCGTGGAGCGCGCGCGACCCCAACGCCCGGTCGGTGCATCTCGAGCAGTTCCCCGCCATCCCCTCGGAATGGCGCGACGAGGCGCTGGCCGCCAAGTGGGAGATTTTGCGGCGGGTGCGCTCGGTCGTGACCGGCGCGATCGAAATCGCGCGCGCCGACAAGCGCATCGGCTCCTCCCTCGAGGCGAGCCCGCGCGTCTATGTCAGCGACCCGGCGCTAGCGGCCGCGCTCGAAGGCGTCGATTTCGCCGAGGTCTGCATCACCTCGTCGATTGCGATCGAGACGGCCGCGCCCGCGCCCGAAGAGGCGTTCCGTCTCGCCGATACGTCTGGCGTCGCGGTCGTCGTCGAGCGCGCCCAAGGGATCAAATGCGCGCGCTCGTGGCGCTATTTCGATCCCGCGACGGCGGATCCGGAATATCCCGACGTAACGCCGCGCGACGCCGCTGCGCTGCGCGAACTGGCGGCCCGGGCGGCCTGATGCGGCCGCAAGCGCTCGGCGGGGCGGCGATCCTCGGCGCGCTGGCGCTGGATCAGGCCACGAAATACGGGGTCGTGCGATACTTCGATACGGAGGGCGGCGCGCCCTTCGCGCTCGGACCGTTCCTCAACTTCACCTTGCGCTGGAACCCCGGCGTCTCCTTCAGCCTTTTCGCCCAGGAGACGGCGGCCGGGCGCTGGATGCTGCTCGCGGTCACCGCCGCGGTGACAGTGGTGCTCGGCGTCTGGCTGTGGCGAGCCCGCACGCCGCTGACCTGCCTCGGTCTCGGCGCGATCATCGGCGGGGCCCTCGGCAACGGCTACGACCGCTTCGCCTATGGCGCGGTCGCGGACTTTCTCGATTTGCATGTCCTCGACCGGCATTTCTTCGTATTCAACGGCGCGGACGCGGCGATCAACGTCGGGGTCGCCTTGCTGATCCTCGACGGGCTTTTTCTGTCGCGGACAGGCCCCGCGAGCGAGCGGTCTTAGGGGGAGTCCCCAGCGCCCGTTTTTCATGTTAAGGAAGACGATCGGCTGTGGCCGCCGCTTCGCGGCAGGAAAACTCCGTCATCGAATTGCCGGATTGCCGCAGCAACCAAAAGTCGGGTTTCGTCGCGGTCGCGCTTAGCGAGAGTTGACGAAGGAAAAAAGGGGTCATTCAGGCATGCGATCTCTGACGCTTGGAGAAGCACGTCGCGGCGTCGTCGCGTGCGCGGCCTGCGCTCTTTGGCTTGGCTTTGCGGGCGCGCCCGCAAAGGCCGCCGACGACGGCGCCGCTCCGCTGTGGGTTGGCATCGGCTCCATTATCGGCTTCGGCGGCAAATATCAGGACCCGATCGAGTACCGCGACCACGCCAAGCTGGTGCTGCCTCCCTCGATGAATTTGCCGCCGCCGGGCGGCGCGAACGCCTCCGCGAACGTGGCGTGGCCCCGCGATCCCGACGTCGAGCGGCGCAAGCGGGAAAAGCTGGAGCGCGAAACTTACGAATTCGTCCCGTTGCACATGCGCCCGACGCCGACGACGACACGCGACAGCAAAGTGACGATCAGCGCCGTCGCCGGCGAGGGGGCGGGGGAGCGACCCTGCGACAAAGGACCCGGGTCCAGTTGCGGAACGCACACTTCACCCTCGATCAACTGGAATCCGCTGACGTGGGTGGGCCTGCAGAAGAAGGCGCCGACCGAACTCGCGGCGGAGCCCGATCGCGACTGGCTGACGGATTCCGCCGAAGGGCTATCGCGAGCCCGCCGAGGGCGTCGGCGTGAAGATCGACAACTGAGTGCAACTTGAACGGCCGCCGGCTTCGTGTGCTTTGGAACCTCGGCTCGGCCGTAGGAGTTGCCTCATTGAGCGCCGATCACGGCGCGTGACTTAAGGTCGCAACAGAACTTGCCTCTTGGCGAGGCGTGGAAAAAGGGCTAGAGTACAACCAGATTCGTCGCGGGGCCGTCGCTCGCGCGACGCTCGGTTTCCAGAGCGAGCCGAACTGCGGACGCAACCGACTGAGGTTCGCGTCGGCCACGGGCTGCGAGGCCAAACTCCGTATTTTCGACGTACCGCCAAGCGGCCGATCATGGGGCGATCGGGGCGCAGGTGCGGGGAGATTAGGCAGGGCGCCCCTGCGAGAACTCAATCCGCCGATGCCGAGCGACCGATGCAGGCTTCGTCACAACGCGCCATGCGCGTCACGGAAGGGCTGCGCCGGTCTTGCCTCGAGACTGAGAACAAAGGCAAATCAAAGGATATGCGATGAGACCTGGTCAGAATAAGCGGATGCGCGGACGCCCGTCCAACAATCGGCGTGGTCCCAATCCGCTGACCCGTTCCTACGAGTTCAACGGTCCGGATGTGAAAATCCGGGGCAACGCTCACCATGTCGCCGAGAAATACTTGCAACTCGCGCGCGACGCGCACACCGGCGGCGACCCAGTCGCCGCGGAGAACTATCTCCAGCACGCGGAGCATTATTTTCGGCTGATCGCCTCGGCTCAGGCTGCGCAGCTTCAGGCCCAAGGCGGCGGAGCGCGTCCCCCCGGGGAGGCTGAAACTTACGAATTCGAGGACGATGACGATTTCGGCGGCGTGTCCGACCGCTTCGCTTCTCCGGCCGAGCGCGCTCCAGTACCCTATGCGCAACCGCCGCAGCCGTATCAGCAGCCGCAGCCCAATCCGTCCGCCCCGCAGGCGAGCCAGCCATACATCGATCGCGCGCCTGGCGAAAACGATCGCCAACCGGATCGCGGCCCCTATCAGCAAGGCCGTCAGGATCGTCAGAACAACCGCAATCAGGACCGGGGTCCGCGGCCCGACCGGGGCTTCCAGGGGCAGCAGGGACGTGACGGGCGCCCTCGTGAGTTCCGGCCGTATGTGCGGGAAGGCCAGAACGGCGCCGAGGCGTCCGCCCCCGGTTTGCCTTCATTCATCACCGCGGCGCCTCGCGTGCCCGGCCCTCAGGAGAACGAGCCTCAGCCCGAGCCCGTCGTCGAGGCTGGCGGCGAAGCGAATCCCTCGATGGAGGAGGCGCAGCCGAATGTCGACGCGTCCGCGCCCGAGGGACAGGGGCGTTTTCCGGGCCGCGGCCGCCGCCGCCGACTGCGCTCGCCTTACGGCTTCCACGCCGCGGGCAGTTCCGAAGAGGGCGGCGAGGCCCCGCCTGTGACCGACGACGCGCCCGTCTCGGAGTGAGCGGGCGCCGCGCTGTCCCCGCGGGGGCAGCGCCGCCGCGGAACCGCGCGCTACGCCGCTGGACGTGGACAGGGGATTGGAATTGCGGGCGCTGATTCCGCCTAACAGACGCCGATGCTCTCGAACTTCGCTTTGACGTGATCGCGGTCGAACGGCTTCATGAGGAAGTCATCGGCGCCGGCGTGCATGGCGCGAGCGATCTGGGCGACGTCGTGTTCGCTGGTGCAGAACACGACCTTGGGCTTGTCCCCGCCGGGCATCGCCCGCAGCTCTTTCAGGAACTCGTAGCCGTCGAGGATGGGCATCGCGCCGTCGACAAAGATGGCGTCGGGCATTTCGAACGAGCAGGCCGCCAAAGCTTGGCGGCCGTCGCCGGCCTCCGACGTGCCCAGATGCATGCCTTCGAGGATGCGTCGAGTGATTTTGCGAATCACGGGCGAATTGTCCACCACGAGCACCTGCTTCATCGTCTGTCCTCGGCTGGGTTCAGGGTCCCTCTCGGCGTCGGCAATTTTGCCGGCAGCCATCGGCCACCATTTGCAGACGATGCGCCTTCATCCTTAAAAAGCGTTGAAGCTCGGCGTTTAACCCATCCTTAAGCTGCCGCCGTGGGCTTCGCCTCGAGCGTGACCGTGTCGGCCTCGACGGAGATCGCGACCTCCATGCCGCACTCGCGCGCGACGAGGCCGGTGAAGAACGGCTGGATCGTGTGCGCGTCCACCCCGCCGTTTTCCGGTCGCCCCGCGATGTGATCGGCGACGCCGTGCGCGACCCGCATGTTTGGGCCCTTCGCTTCGACGCGGATCGCGAGGCTGTCGTCCTGGCCGGTGAGGTCGACCGTGACGACGCCGCCGCGCGGAATGGCCGCCATGGCGATCAAGCTGAGATTGAGCAGCAGCTTGACCTTGTTCTTTGGCGCGAACTGCCGCGCCGGCTTCCAGACCAGGGTCGTGCGGTCGTTGGCGATCAGCCCGCGCGTCACCGATTCCGCGTCGCCGGTGTCGACGGAGGCCCCCACCGAGCCTGCGGCGCCGAAGGCGAGGCGGCAGAACTGAAGCCGAGCCGAGGCCGAACTGGCGCTCTTCTTGATGAGTTGGATCGCCACCTCGCGCATTTCGGCGTCTTTTTCGTCCTCGAGCACCTCGAGACCGTTGACGATCGCGCCCACCGGGCTGATCACGTCGTGGCAAACGCGAGAACACAGCAGCGCGGCGAGATCCATCGGTCCGAGGGCGACAATTGTCATAAGGCAAATCCTGTGGTCTTAGCCGCGCGAGCCGCGGCGAATCATGCGTTCGAGTCTCGATCGATGGTATCGGATTCGCCGCAGCGCCGCGACTGCGCCGTTCACAAAGCAAGGACAACGGGCCGATGATTTCAGAGGGAAGCGCGCAGCCGTTCGATCTCGCCCGGGACCCGCCTGACGCGTTGGCCGAAACCTTCGCCCGCATCGCCTTGGCCGCCGGCCCGGCGGTGATGGAGGTCTATGGCGGCGACGCAACCGCGCGCGCCAAGAGCGACGGCAGCCCGGTGACCCTCGCCGACGAGCGGGCCGAGGCGGTCATTCGCGAATTGTTGCAGCGCTCGGCGACCCAAACGCCGATCGTCGCCGAGGAGGCGACCTCGGCGGGCGAGGCGATCGCCATCGGCGAGCGGTTCGTCTTGGTCGACCCGCTGGACGGAACCCGCGAATTCGTCGCCCGCAACGGCGAATTCACCATCAACGTCGCGCTCGTCGAGAATGGCGCGCCGATCGCCGGCGCCGTCTATGCGCCCGCGCTCGGGCGGTTGTGGTTCGGCGGCGACCAAGCCTTCGTCTGCGCCGTTGCGCCAGGGGCCGAGCTGCCGCCGCGCGCCGGCTGGCGCCCGCTGCGCGCGCGTCCGGCCCCGGCCGCTCTGGTCGCGCTTGCGAGTTGTTCGCACGGCGATCCGGCGACGGAGGCCTTCCTTGTGCGACTGCCGATCGGTGAACGCCGGTCCGCCGGCTCGTCCCTCAAATTTTGCGTGATCGCCGAGGGGCAGGGCGATGTCTACCCGAGGTTTGCGCCGACCATGGAATGGGACACTGCGGCGGGGGACGCCGTGCTGCGCGCGGCGGGCGGGATCGTGCTCGCGGCGGAAGGCGGCCCGCTCGCCTATGGCAAGATCGCCTCGGGACTTCGCAACGGAGGCTTCGTCGCCTGGGGCGACCCTGCGCTGGCCGCGCGTTCGCAGTATCGTTAATGTTGCGTTAATCGCAGTGGGATAGAGCTACGGATTGAGTTGTCTGGGGGGCTGTTTTGCGGGGCTGCTTTGGAGGAGTGCGATGTCGAGTTTGACGCGCCGGAACTTGCTGAGCGGAGCTGTGGCGGCAGGCGCCGTGGCGCTCGTGAGCCCGGCCCGCGCCGATGCCCCGCCGCCCTTTGAGCTCGATGAGATCGTCGACAGCGGGCATCGCTTCTTCGGCGCCGTTTCGCGGGGACTGGCGGAAGTGGTCCAGGAGGCCGGACGCCGCTGGGGCCTGCCGAACGGCTACATCCTCGGCCAGGAGGCCTCGGCCGCCTTCGTCGGCGGTCTGCGCTACGGCGAAGGCAAGCTCTATACGCGCAACGCCGGCGACGAGAAGATTTTTTGGCAGGGCCCGTCGGTCGGCTTCGACGCCGGCGCAGACGGCGACCGCACTATGATGCTGGTCTACAGCCTGCCGGCTGTGCGCGGCGATTTTCCGCCGTTTTGGCGGCATCGACGGCTCGGCCTATTTCGTCGGCGGATTTCGGGTTCACCGCCCTCGGCGCGGACAATGTGGTCGTGGTGCCGATCCGCTCCGGCGTCGGCGCTCGGCTCGGCGTTAACGTCAGCTACTTGAAATTCACGCCCCACGCGACCTGGAACCCTTTCTAGTCGCCACCCCCGCCACCATGTCTGTCTCAGCGGGGCGCTTTGCTTGAGAAGCGGCGCCATGCGAAGATGCGCGCCGTTTTCGGCCTCGGAACGAGACGAAATTGATCGAGCAGGCGATTTTCACTTGCATCGGCTTCCTCGTTGCCGCCCTTCTCGCATTGGCGGCGACGCCTGCGGTGACGCGCCGTGCGCGCCGCCTGGCGGAAGCGCGCGCACGTTTGCAGGCGCCGCTGACCGAGGCGCAGGCGATCGCCGAACGGGACGCGCTGCGAGCGCAACACGCGGTCGAACAGTTCCGCCTCGAGCAACGCCTCGCCGCGGTCGAGGAGACGTCGGCGCGTCGGCTGATCGAAATTGGCCGCCAGGCCAGCCGATTGGTCGTCTTCGACGAAGGTTCAGCGCAGCAATTGGCTGAGGTCGTTGCGCTCGGCGCCGAGGCGCGCGACTTGCGCGCCCAGCTCGGAGCGGCTCAACTCGCCCTTAACGATCTGACCGTCCAGCGCGATTTGGCCGACGCGGCCTTGGCCGCGAGCGAGACCAAGCGGCTCGAACTGACGATGCTCGCCGACGAACAGCGGGCGCGGATTGCCACCTTGGAGACCCGCGGAGCGGCGCTCGAGGTGCGATCCGCCGCCGCCGGGCGCGCCGCCACCGCATCCGCCAATACGACCGGCGCCGAAATCGCCCGCCTTTCCGCTGCGCTCGGCGAGCGCAAGCAAATGGCCAGCCGCCTGGAATTGGATTTGGAGAGCACCACCCGGCAGAGCGCGAAGGTCGCCGCTGATCTCGCCGCGGCCCGCGCCCGCGTCGCCGAGGCGGAGGCGCTGCTCGCGCGCAGCGAGGCGGCTCGCGAGGAGGCTGTGCTGGAGAACGGTCGGCAATTCGCTCGCATCGCCGAACGCGACGCGGCTTTGCGCGCGCTCGGCGCGGAAAAGCGCGCCCTTGCGGAGCAATTGAGCGCGGCCGGCGCCCCAGCCGAAGCGAACCGCGCCGGGCTCGAAGCCGAACTGGCCGAACAGCGACGCGAGATCGACAGTTTGCGCGCAAGGCTCGCGGCGCAGCGGGCCGGCGGCAAGACGGCGGGCGATCAGGCGCTGCGCAACGCCATTGCGCGCCTGGGTCGGGACGTTGTGCGCCTATCCGGCAAGACTGGCCTCGCAAGGGTCGAGACGCCCAGCCTCGTCGAATTCGACCTCCCCGAGACGCCGGTCGGAAGCGAAGCGATGCATCCCGCGCCGGCGGGGAAAATCCTGCAAGGTCAACCGATGGCGCCGGAGCGCTGAGACATAGCGCCGCACTTGGGCGCAGGTCCTTGTTTAATTTTCGGAAATCTCAATCTATTGGTCTGCCGCGGCGGGGTGCGCCGCCTGGACTGTGCGGCGTCTTGTTCAACGACGGCCGCAGGTTCTGGATTGATGAATTGTCGCGCGTTCTTGGCGAAAAGCCGTCGCTCTTTCGCCGCGCGCTCTAGCCTGGAGGGGACGACGATGCCTGAACCGCTTGAAGACGCCGTGGAAACCGAGGACAAGAGGGTCGCCCTGATTATTGCGATCCTCGCCTTGTTTCTCGCCCTCGCCGAAGCCGGCGGTAAGAACGCGGAGCATCGCTCGACCGAGCAGAACATCGAAGCGTCCGACCTCTACAATTTCTATCAGGCCAAAAAAGTGCGCTCGACGGTGTTCGAGGCGGCGACGGGGACGCTCGAGGCCGAGCGCGCCGCGGTCACCGATCCCAAGGCGCAAGAGGCGCTGGACAAGCAGATCGCCGACTGGAAGGGGACCATCGCGCGGTTTGAGAAGGATACGAAGAACCCGCAGGACAGCCTCGATGCGATCCAGGAGCGCGCCAAGACGGCGGATGAGGAGCGCGAACTCTCCAACCACAAGCTCGAGCACTTCGAATACGCGAGCGGCGCGTTGCAGATCGCGATCGTGCTCGCCTCGGCCGCGATCATCACGGGAATTGGCGCCCTCGTCTGGCTCGCCGTGGGCCTCGGCGCAATCGGCGCGGTCCTGATGGGGTTCGGCTATTTCGCGCCGACCGTGCTCGGCTTTCTCGGCTGAGCTCTTCGTCTAACCGACCTCGTCGAGCCGGCGGCCTGAGCCGAGAGCGAAGGCGCGCCGGCGGCGCAGCGCGGCTGGCGTCAGATCGGTCTCTTTCAGCCAGCTCTTCGGCGCGACGCCCGAGCCGAAGCCCTGCGGCCGGCTCGGCGTCGCTGCGGCGCCGGGGTCGAGCGCTCTCTGCCGCTGCAGCCGCGGCCGGGCGGCGTCGCCGATCATCGCCGCGACAAGCAACTCCGCGGCGGCCGGGTTGAGCGCGTCCATGAAACGGGCGAGCGCGCCGATGCGGCGGTAGTCCGCGCCGTCCTGCAAATCGCGAGCGGTGAGGATGCGCACCGTGACGTCGGCCGGCGCGCGCAACGCGGCGAGCGCGACGGCCAGCGGCTCGCCGGAGGGATCGCCGGCAATGCGTCTGGCGAGCTCCGGCGAACATTCGAGCGCCCCAGCCAGCGCTTCGGCGAAACGTTCGGGCTCGGCGTCGAGCGCGAACCGCTCGAGGCGGCCGACCGTATCGGCGGAACTGCGTAGACCGGTCGGCGCGCGCCAGCCGCCGAGCGCTGCGCGCTGCGCGGCCGTCATGATGGCGGCGCGGCGGCCGGAATCTGCTTCGAGAAACAGCGTCGCCTGTTCGAGTTCCCGCCGGCCCGCGGTCCAGAAGCGCCTGCGCCAGGCGACGGTCGAGCGCTGTCTCGACCCGCTGCCGCGCGCGCCGCGCGAGCTTGGCGAAGAGCCGCGAATTGATGGGCGCCCGGCGATTGCGCGCCAGCGCGAGCAGCACCTCGATTTCGTCGTGCTCAGCGAGAATGGCGACAAGTTCCTGATCGAGATCGTCGCGTCGCGCGACGGCGCGGGCGCGCGCATTGTCGGCTTCCGCCGCCTCAATCAGGATTTCGCGCCGTAGCGCGGTCGCGCGCCGCAGGACGTCGAGCGCCGCTTCGCCGCCGAGCGAGACGAGCGTGGCGAGCACCTCGCCGGCCTCGGCGCAGGGCGCGAGTTTGTGCGCCACCGCGCAGCGCGTCCGCTCGTCGGCGTTGCGCAGACTTTCACTCAGCGCGGCGGCGAATTCCGCTCGCCTGCCGTGCAAATGGGGATCCGGAGCAAGAAAGTAATCGGTTGCGACGCGCAGCCAGAGCATGCGGTCGGCCGAGCGCGCGCTGTGCGCCAGCCCATCGAGAAACGGGAGGTCGGCGGGGGCGAGGTCCGAAGCCAAAACGCGCTCCGTTACAAGGAAGACACAAGCGACAACTACGACGATCGTCGTTGACCGAGTGTTAACCTTCGGCCCGCGTAATGCTGATAAGGCGCGAAGCGGGTGGGGCGAGCGCTTTTCGGGTATGGCGATGGGCGAGCTACTCCTGTTCCGGCCCGTGGGGGGCCAAGAACGCAAGACTCGATCGGCGCGCGGCGAGCCCGCGCAGATCCTGTTTTTCACGGGCGTGCGCTATCAGCGCGTTGAGGAACCCCCGGCGCCTCCTGAAAGCGAATCAGGCGCGCCGCCGTCCGGCGGGATGGGTGGCGCGGGCGGCGGACGCCGCAAGCGGCGCGGGTAAGGCCGATCAACCCTGAGCCAACCGCCTCCAAGAATCTGGATTTCGTGCAGCGCAGCGATTCCTGGTCCGTGCGCCTGGAAGCCCGCGCAGCGCGCCTCGGTCGCAACACGGCTGGAGCTCTTGAAATATAGTAGCCGCTATTATAGATAACGGGAGGGCGATTGTGCCCACTCTTGGCAAAGCGAGAGGGAACGTCATGAAGTCCCTTCCCAATTCGCCTCAAAGGCGAAGGACAAGAGGCGAGAATGAAGGCCTATCTGCCGAAGTCGTTTCAGCGTGAAGCCAAGAACGATGGCGTGTCGGAGGAGGACTGCCAAGAGGCGATACGAAGAGCTGAGCGGGGGCTGATCGAGCTGGGAGGCCGTCTGATCAAACAACAAATCCCCAGAGGCAACCAAGGCGCCGCAAAAGGGGCGCGAGCTGTTGTTTTCTACAAGCGGGGGGAGATTGCGGTTTTCCTGCACATCTTCTCAAAGAGCGACAAAGCCAACCTAACCAATCCGAGCTGGCGGAGTACTTGAAAGTGGCCAAGTTCCTTGAAGGGCTGACGGAAGCAGAATCTGCGCGAACTCGGCGCAACGAGAGGATGGAGGGAATTGGAAATATGAGCCAGACGAAGCGACACCGGAGCGCCGCGCTTCGGTCGCTCCATGAGGTTGCAGAGGACCTTCACGAAGTCGGCGTGATCGACAAGGCGACAATGCGCCATTTTGATCTCAGTTGCCTGACCCCGGTGGAAGCTCTCGAACCCGAGGCGATCAGGAAGATCCGCGAACGCTCGCGCATGAGCCAGGCGACCTTCGCCTTGGCGTTGAATGTCAGCACGGTCCTCATTAGCAAATGGGAGCGTGGGGAGGTGCGCCCGAGCGGCCCCTCTCTCAAGCTTCTCGCTCTCGCCGACAAAAAGGGGATCGAGGCGATCTTGTAACGGCTCCCGCCAACGTCGCTCCGCAACGAATCGCCTTGCCATCCCGCGCCTCGTCCTGTAGCCACGACAGCGGGACACCTCTCCCCAACGAGAGGCGCCCATCTGAAAGGATGGACCAACATGACGAACACGCCCGCCGCGCGGCCTGACAACGCGCGTTTTTCGTCCGGACCCTGCGCCAAGCGCCCCGGCTGGACCCCTGAAGCCCTGAAAGACGCGGCGCTCGGCCGCTCCCATCGCGCCAAGCTCGGCAAGGCCAAGCTCAGGCAAGCGATCGACCTGACGCGCGAGATCCTCGGCGTTCCCCAGGACTACCGCATCGGCATTACTCCCGGCTCCGACACCGGCGCCGTGGAAATGGCGTTGTGGTCGCTGCTCGGCGCGCGCCCGGTCGACGTGCTCGCCTGGGAGAGCTTCGGCGAAGGCTGGGTGACCGACATCGTCAAGCAGCTCAAGCTCAAGGACGCGCGGACCTTCAGTGCGTCCTACGGCGAGCTGCCGGACCTCGCTCAGGTCAACTTCGACAACGACGTCGTCTTCGCCTGGAACGGCACGACCTCCGGCGTGCGCGTGCCGGACGCCGCCTGGATCGCCGCCGACCGCAAGGGCCTGACGATCTGCGACGCGACGTCCGCCGCTTTCGCGCAGGACCTCGACTGGGCCAAGCTCGATGTGACCACCTTCTCCTGGCAGAAGGTCCTCGGCGGCGAGGGCGCGCACGGCATGATCATCCTGAGCCCGCGCGCAGTCGAGCGGCTCGAGACCTACAAGCCTGCCTGGCCGCTGCCGAAGGTCTTCCGCATGACCAAGGGCGGCAAGCTGATCGACGGCATTTTCGAGGGCGAGACGATCAACACGCCTTCGATGCTCTGCGTCGAGGACTACATCGACGCGCTGCTGTGGGCGAAGTCGATCGGCGGCCTGCCGGCGCTGTTTGCGCGGGCGGACGGCAATACGAAGGCGCTCTCCGACTGGGTCGCCAAGACGCCCTGGGTGGATTTCCTCGCCAAGGCCCCGGCGACCCGCTCGAACACCAGCGTCTGTCTCAAGGTCGTCGATCCGGCGGTCGCAGCTTTGCCGGCGGACGCCCAGGCGGCCTTCGCCAAGGCGCTCGCCAGCCTGCTCGAAAAAGAGAAGGTCGCCTACGACATCGGCGCCTATCGCGACGCGCCTCCCGGGCTGCGCATTTGGTGCGGCGCGACCGTCGAGCGCAGCAACGTCGAAGCGCTGACCGCGTGGCTCGACTGGGCCTTCGCTGAGGAAAAGGCCAAGCTCGCCAAAGCGGCTTAGGTCCGCATTGCGTTTGTTTCGACCAGCCCCGTCATTGCGAGCGTAAGCGAAGCCATCCAGCGAACGGATCCAAGCGGATGCATGGATTGCTTCGAAGCTTACGCTCCTCGCAATGCTGGTTCAGTTAGCTTTCAGTTCCCCACCGGCGCCTGTCGGGCGCCGACCTTCATCTTCGGCGCTTTGCGCCCCCTTCTGACGGCGAAGGCTTTCGGTTCGTTACAACTTCGCAAGGGCGGAAGGGTCTCAAGGGAATTTCCCAATGGCTCCTCGCGTTCTCATTTCCGATAAGCTCTCGCCCGCCGCCGTCGCCATCTTCAGGGATCGCGGCGTCGACGTCGACGTCATGCCCGGCCTCGACAAGGACGAACTCGCCAAGATCATCGGCGATTACGACGGCCTTGCGATCCGCTCGGCGACCAAAGTCACCGCCAAGCTGCTCGAGCACGCCAAGCGGCTGAAGGTGATCGGCCGCGCCGGCATCGGCGTCGACAACGTCGACATCCCCGCGGCGACGGCGCGCGGCGTCATCGTGATGAACACGCCGTTCGGCAATTCGATCACCACCGCCGAGCACGCGATCGCGCTCATGTTCGCTCTCGCGCGCCAGCTTCCCGCCGCCGACGCCTCGACGCAGGCCGGCAAGTGGGAGAAGAACCGCTTCATGGGCGTCGAGGTGACGGCCAAGACGCTCGGCGTGATCGGCTGCGGCAACATCGGCGCGATCGTCGCTTCGCGCGGCCTCGGCCTCAAGATGCGCGTGATCGCGTTCGATCCGTTCCTGAGCGTCGAGCGCGCCGCCGAGATGGGCGTCGAGAAGGTCGAACTCGACGACCTGCTCAAGCGCGCCGATTTCATCACCTTGCACACGCCGCTCACCGCGCAGACGAAGAACATTCTCTCCGCGGAGAACATCGCCAAGACGAAGAAGGGCGTGCGCATCATCAATTGCGCGCGCGGCGGTCTCGTCGACGAGGTCGCCCTGCGCGCGGCGCTCGACAGCGGCCATGTCGCCGGCGCGGCCTTCGACGTGTTCGTCGAGGAGCCGGCGGTCGGCAACCCGTTGTTTGGCCATCCCAACGTCGTCGCGACGCCGCATCTCGGCGCTGCGACCAACGAGGCGCAGGAGAACGTCGCGCTGCAGGTCGCCGAGCAGATGTCCGACTATCTCCTGCGCGGCGCGATCGCCAATGCGGTGAACTTCCCCTCGATCACCGCCGAGGAGGCGCCGGTTCTCAGACCCTTCATCGCGCTCGCCGAGGGGCTCGGCTCTTTCGCCGGTCAGCTCACCGAAGATCCGATCGCCCAGGTGACGATCACCTATGAAGGCGCCGTCGCCGGGCTCAAGATCAAGGCGCTCACCTCCGCGGCGATCGCCGGCCTGCTGCGGCCGTCGCTCGAGGAAGTCAACGTCGTCTCGGCGCCCTCGGTCGCCGCGCAGCGCGGCATCGTGATCGAGGAGGCGACGCGCGCCGCGCAGAGCGACTACGAGAGCTTCATCACGCTGTCGGTGACGACCGAGAAGATGGAACGCTCGGTCGGCGGGACCGTGTTCCACGACGGCAAGCCGCGCATCCTGTCGATCAAGGGCATCAAGGTCGACGCGGAGTTCACGCCGTCGATGATCTACGTCACCAACGAGGACAAGCCGGGCTTCGTCGGGCGTTTCGCCAGCCTGCTCGGCGACGCCGGCGTCAACATCGCCACCTTCGCGCTCGGGCGCGACCGCGAAGGCGGCTCGGCGATCGCGCTGGTGTCGATCGACGGCGCGGCGCCGGACGGCGTCCTCGCCAAGGTCGGCGAGATCCCTGGCGTCAAGCAGGCCAAGGCGCTGCGGTTCTGACTCCGGCGGTGTGTCACTCCCGCGAAAGCGGGAGCCCAGACCGCCGCCGCAAGCTTCACACCTGGAAGCGTCAGCGCCCTGCCGTCTGGATGCCCGCGTTGCGCGAGCATGACAGCCAGCGTGATCGCTCAAAGCGGACCGCGCGCCCGATACGCCGACGGGCTCATGCCGAATTCGGCGCGGAAGCGATTGTTGAAGGTCGAGAGATCGCCGAAGCCCGCCTCGAAGGCGATCGAAGCGATCGTGTCGCGTGACGATGCGATCCGCTCGACGGCGCGGCGCATCCTGGCGTTGAGCAGCGCCTGATAGGGCGTCAGGCCGACGACGCGGCGGAACACCCTGAGGAAGTGATATTTGCTCATCCGCGCGACGCCGGCGAGCGTCGCGAGGTCGAGCGGTTCGGTGGCCCGCTCTTCAATCGCGCGGAACGCTGCTGCGACGCGCCGCCGCTCTCGGGCGTTGGCGCGCGGCGGCGCCGCCACATGGCCGGCGAGCGCGGCGATGGTCCGCTCGGCGAGACGAAACGCGATCGGTTCGACGCTGAGGGGCGAGCGCTCGCGCGCGATCGTCGCGGCGGCGGCGAGGATCGGCGTCATGCCGCGGCGCGCCGCGGCCGTGTCCGCGCCGAAGCGATAGCGGCTGGAGCCCGCCACGCTGGCCGCGATCTCGGCGAAGATCTCCGGCGCGAAATTGAAGCTGACGCACCGATCGCCGACGCCGTGGACGTGGTCGCAGCAAAAGCAGCGGCCATGATTGCCGAGCAACATCGCGCCAGGCAGCAGCAACGCTTCGCCGGCTTCGCCTCGATAGGTGAAAGAGCCCGAGAGCACGGCGGCGATGGAATAGCCCTCGTGCCGTTCCTCGAACGGCCGGTCGGACGGTCCCGCGTCGCAGACAAACTCGCCGACGCTCCAGCCTTCGCCAGAGGCGATCGGCCGCACCCGCGGCGCGCCGTCCTGACGCGCCAAGTCTTCGCCGGAACCGCGTTGGGGAACTGACGACATGGCCGCAGAATAGCAATTTTCCCCAAGCCTCGAAAGCGGCCGCGGCGCATCCTGCCGCCAGTCGCATCCCCTCGAGGAGGGCTCATCATGCTCGATCACGTCTCGATTGGCGTCCGCGATATCGCCGCCGCCAAGCGCTTCTACGATTCGACGCTGCAACCGCTCGGCTACCGATGCCTGATGCCCAGCGACACGGCGCTCGGCTATGGCGGGGAGAGCGCGATGTTCTGGCTTCTCGCGGCGCGAGAGCCCGGTCCCCGCCAATCCCGAGTCGGGGCTGCATTTCTGCTTCGTCGCGCCGACGCGCAAAAGCGTTGAAGATTTTCACAAGGCGGCGCTCGCCGCCGGGCGGCCGCGACAACGGGGCGCCGGGCCTGCGCGACGAATACGGGCCGAACTATTACGCCGCCTTCGTGGTCGATCCGGAGGGATACCGTCTCGAAGCCTATTGCAGCAAGGAGGCGTGAGCCATGGCCTCGCGTCGTCAGGGAGATCGTCACCCGCGCTCGGCCCAGCGAGGCTTGGGACGCAATCCGCGACATCGGTGCGCTGCACACGCGCCTCGTCCCCGGCTTCGTCGTCGATACGCGCCTCGAGCCGGGCGCCCGGATCGTGACCTTCGCCAACGGAACGGTCCTACGCGAGCCGATCGTCGCGCTCGACGAAGGGGCGCGGCGGCTCGTCTGGTCCGCCGAGGGCGGCCGCATGACGCATTACAACGCCGCGGTCCAGGTCCACGACGATCCCGCTGGCGCGCGCATCGTCTGGACGGCCGACTTCCTTCCCGATTCGCTTGCGCGACGACATCGCCGCCGCGATGGCCGCGGGGATGGCGGCGATGCAAACCGCGCTCGATCGCCTCGCCCCGGCCGCCGCCGCGGCGCCGGCGAAGATCGTGCGCCTCTGGCGCGGCGTCGCCAAGCCGGAAGACGCCGACGCCTATGAGGCGATGCTGAAACCCGAGCCGCTGCCGGGGATTGGCCGCGCGCCGGGATATCAGGGCAGCTATCTCCTCAAGCGGTCGGTCGGCGACGAGATCGAGTTCATCACCATCCTGCTCTGGGAGTCGATCGACGCGATTCGCGCCGTCGCTGGAGCCGACTACGAGACGGCCGTCGTGCCGGAAGCGCGCCGTCGCTACCTCAAGCGCTATGACCCCAGCGCGGCGCACTACGAAATCGTGGCGACACACGCGCTGCCGGGCGGCTGAGCGGAAGCGGAGAACTTTCCGCTTCCGTGCTATCGTGGAGGCGCGGCGCGCGCCGCCTGAAGAACGGAAATTTCGCCGAATGGCTGCCAATCCCCCGCCCGCGCTCACGACGCCGCCGGTCGAGCCGACCCGCGTCGACCCGCGTCTGCTCGAAATCCTGGTCTGCCCGCTGACGCGCGCGACGCTGAGCTACGACGCCGAGCGCCAGGAGCTGATCTCGCGCGCCGCCAAACTCGCCTATCCCATCCGGGACGGCATTCCGATCATGCTGCCGGAGGAGGCGCGGCGGCTGGAAGAGTGAGCGGATTTATCGCTCACCGCTTTCCCTGGAAAAAATCCCTCAGCAACGCCGCCGCTTCGCTCTCGCGGATGCCGCCGTAAATCTCGGGCGCGTGCAGGCAGGTCGGCTGCGAGAAGAAGCGGGGGCCGTGCTCGACGGCGCCGCCCTTTGGGTCTGGCGCGGCGAAATAGAGGCGACGCAGTCGTGCGTGGCTGATCGCGCCGGCGCACATCGCGCACGGCTCCAGGGTCACGTAGAGATCGCAGTCGACGAGACGCGCCGAGCCGATCGTGCGCGCGGCCTCGCGAATCGCGAGCATTTCCGCATGGGCGGTCGGGTCGGCGTCTTCGCGCGTGCGGTTGCCGGCGCTCGCGATCACTTCGCCGCCCCGCGCGAGCGCGGCGCCGATCGGCACTTCGCCCCGCCGCTCGGCCTGGCGCGCCTCAGCGAAGGCGACGCTCATTGGGTCCTTTGCCATCGCTGCGCCTCCTCGCGCCTCGCGACAGGCGCGCTTCAAGCTGCTAGACCATGCGGCTCTGGAATCGTCGCATTGCCACAATTCCTCAATTTTCGCGCGCTCACTTTTTCGCCGCGCGCTCTATGACACCCCTTTGAGCAAAGCAAGACGAGGCCATGACCGAAACTCCCGAGGGCGCCGCGACGCCGAAGCCGACCCGCGAGGGCCAGCGCATCGCCAAGGTGATGGCGCGCGCTGGCCTCTGCTCGCGCCGCGATGCTGAAGCGTGGATCCTCGAAGGGCGCGTCATCGTTAACGGCCAGACCCTCGACAGCCCCGCCTTCAACGTGACGGCGGACGACGACGTCCGCGTCGACGGCCAACGCCTGAAGGAGGCCGAGCGGACGCGCCTGTTCCTGTTCCACAAGCCGCGCAGCTTGGTGACCACGGCTCGCGACCCCGAGGGGCGGCCGACCATCTTCGACGCGCTGCCCGAGGATCTGCCGCGCGTCGTCGCCGTCGGCCGGCTCGACATCAACACCGAAGGGCTGTTGCTTCTCACTAACGACGGCGGCCTGGCGCGGGTGCTCGAACTGCCCGCCACCGGTTGGCTGCGCCGCTACCGGGTGCGTGCGCACGGCGCAATCGAACAGGAGCGGCTCGACGCGCTGCGTGAAGGCTTGACGATCGACGGCGTCCATTACGCCGGCATCGAAGCGCGGCTCGAGCGCGAGCAGGGCTCCAACGTCTGGCTGATGATGGGTCTGCGCGAGGGGAAGAACCGCGAGATCAAGCGCGTGCTCGAGCACCTCGGCTTGTCGGTCAACCGGCTGATTCGCGTCTCCTTCGGGCCGTTCGAGCTCGGCGATCTCGCCGAGGGCGAGGTTGCGGAGGTGCGCACGCGGGTGCTGCGCGACCAACTCGGCGCCAAGCTCGCGCGGGAAGCGGGCGTCAACTTCGACGCCGAAATCGTCGACCACGCGGTTCCGCAAGAGACCCCGCGGCCGGCGCCGCGAGGCGCGCGCGCCGAGCATGGCCGACCCGAACGCCGCCGCCCGGAGCGAGAGGGCTTCGCGCCTCGCAAACCCGCCCAGCGCAGCGAGCCTGAGCCCGTTCCTATGCCCCGCAAGCGCAAGCACGTCAGCGCTTTGCGCGCCGAGGCCGAAGCCGAGGCGAGCGGTCCGCGTCGACGCATCGAACGCGGGGCGACGAGCGATCGTAGGGGCAGGGAGGTCAAGGTCGAGCGCATCATGACGGCCGAACCGCGCGTGCGAGGTCAGCGGGAAGGCGCGCCGGAGCGGAGCGGACATGCGGCCGGCGGCGAGGCGAGGCGTTTCGAGAAGCGGGCTCCGGGCCGCGACGCGCGCTCGCCCACTGGCGAAGGCAAGGCGTTCGGCAAGCGGCCCGCGGGGGAAGGCCGGTTTGCAGGTCGGGGAGAAGGCCGATCGTTCGAGGGACGAGGTTCGTCCGGCGAGGGCCGTGCGCCGTCGCGCGAGGGCCGGGCCTTCGCCGAACGGCCGCCACGCGCCGAAGGCCGGTCGTTCGAGAAGCGAGCGTCATCCGACGAGCGTCCGGCGTCGCGCGGCGGCGGCAAGCCGTTTGGCAAGCGGCCGCCCTCGGGCGAAGGCCGGTTCGCGGGCCGCGGCGAGGGTCGATCGTTTGAGGGGCGAAGCGCGTCCGGCGAGGGTCGTGCGCCGTCGCGCGAAGGCAGGTCGTTTGGCAAGCGCCCACCCTCGGGCGAAGGCCGGTACGGCGAGGGTCGATCGTTCGAGGGGCGAGGCTCGTCCGGCGAGGGCCGCGCCCCGTCGCGCGAAGGCAGGTCGTTTGGCAAGCGCCTGCCCTCGGGCGAAGGCCGGTACGGCGAGGGTCGATCGTTCGAGGGGCGAGGCGCGTCCGGCGAGGGCCGCGCGCCATCGCGAGAGGGCAAGCCGTTTGGCAAGCGGCCGCCCGCTGCTGAGGGCCGATCGTTCGAGAAACGAGGGTCAGCCGACGGACGCCCGGCTGGACGCGGCGGCGGCAAGCCCTTCGCCGGCCGCTCGTCATCCAGCGAAGGCCGCGGCCCGAGCCGCTCCGGCGGCAGGCCGCCCGGCAAACGCCCCTCCGGCGGCGGCGCCCATGGCGGCGGACGCCCGCCGCGGCGCCCTTAAGCGATGCGCATCGTCGGCGGTCGGCTTAGAGGACGCGCGTTGCACGCCCCGGCCTCGCGGGCAATTCGCCCGACCTCGGAGCGGTTGCGCGAATCGATTTTCGACATCCTGCTTCACCGGCACGAGGGCGCGGTGGAGGGCGCGCGCGTCGTCGATCTCTTCGCCGGCTCGGGCGCCCTCGGAATTGAAGCGCTTTCGCGCGGCGCCGACTTCGCGCTGTTCGTCGACAACGGCTCGGAGGCGCGCGCCCTGCTGCGCGAAAACATGGAGGCGCTCGCGCTCGGCGGCCTGACCCGCATCTGGCGCGCCGACGCGACGAAGCTCGGCAAGGCGCCGGCGGGGCCGCCCTTCACCCTCGCCTTCCTCGATCCGCCTTACGACCAGGGCCTTGCGGGTCCAGCTCTCGGCGCCTTGCTCGCCGGCGGCTGGCTCGCGCCGGGCGCGATCGTCGTCGTCGAAGAGGCGGCGAAGGCCGCAATCGAGGCGCCGGTAGGACTCGATCTCGTGGATGAGCGAACCTACGGCGATACGGGCATCGCGTTCTTCGTTGCGGCGGACCGCCACTAGGCGGCCAGCGTCGCAAAGCAGCTCACATTAGATTGACGGAGGGGCCTTATGTATCTCGCGATCGTCATTGCGCTCATGGGCCTTCTTCCCGCCGCCTCGATCGTCGGCGAACTCGTCCTTCACAACGGCGCCGATGTTTTGTTCGTGATCGCGAGATGGTTCGTCTTCTGGTCTGTCGGTGTGCGCCTGCTCCTGGCGGGCCTGAGACAGGTCGTCAATCCGACCTTCACCGCCGCGACGTTCTTCGGCTCAAACGATAAGGCGGCGCTGCCAATCGTCCGAGAACTCGGATTCGGCAATTTGTCGATCGGGCTACTTGGCGCGCTGGCTCTTCTCGTCGACGATTGGGTCGTCCCTGCGGCGCTCGCCGGAGGGCTGTTCTACGGATTGGCCGGCCTTGGGCACGTGCTGAAAGGCGAACGAAACGGCGTTGAAACCATCGCCATGGTTTCAGACCTGTTTCTTTTCCTGGTGCTTGCGGTCGATCTTGGCGGTATCGCGCTCCGTCACCTTTGAGCGGCAGGCTGTCGCTTCTCGAGCGAGTCGCAGGCGACTGGCGGCGCGCACGAAGGCGTCCTATATGTCGAATTTATGCCAGCTCGGGCGCTCCTCAGGGACGTCCACAATTTTCTCCAGCCGGTCGAGTCTCGATGACCCCTCCCCAAGGAAGTTTGCTCGAAACTAAGGAAAATTCCGCTTCCGCGCCGACGGCGGCCGGCCCAGGCGTCGTCGATTTCCGCCTCGACAACGGTCTGACGGTGGTGGTGATCCCCGATCGCCGCGCTCCCGTCGTCACGCACATGATCTGGTACCGCAACGGCTCGGCCGACGATCCACCGGGCAAGTCCGGCATCGCGCACTTCCTCGAACATTTGATGTTCAAAGGCACGAAGACGCATCCCCAGGGCGAATTCTCGCTTCGTATCGCGGAGATCGGCGGTCAGGAGAACGCCTTCACCAGCAACGACTACACCGCCTATTTCCAGCGCACCGCCAAGGAGCACCTCGGCTTGATGATGGAGTTCGAGGCGGACCGGATGACCGGCCTCGTGCTCACTGACGAGATCGTCGCGCCGGAGCGCGACGTCGTGCTGGAAGAGCGGCGGATGCATTGCGACGCCGATCCCGGCGCCCAGCTCAACGAGGCGGTGCAGGCGGCGCTGTTCACCCACCATCCCTACGGCACGCCGATCATCGGCTGGAGCCACGAGATCGAGACGCTCGATCGCCAGGACGCGCTCGCCTATTACGCGCGCTTCTACACGCCCGAAAACGCGATCCTGATCGTTGCCGGGGACACTGACGCCGAGGAAGTGCGCCGCCTCGCCGAGCAGCACTATGGCAAGATCCGCCCGCGCGGCGCCGCGCCGGAACGCCGCCGCCAGCGCGAGCCGGAGCCGGTCGCACGCCGCCTCGTCGTCGTCAACGACGAGAAGGTCGAGCAGCCGAGCTGGCAGCGCTGCTATCTCGCGCCGTCCCATCACACCGCCGCGCCCGGCGAATCCGAAGCGCTCGAAGTGCTCACGCATCTCCTCGGCGGCGGCCAGACGAGCGTGCTCTATCGCAAGCTCGTGCTCGAGGAGAAGCTCGCCGTCGCCGTCGGCGCCTATTACATGAGCTCGGCGTTGGACGAGACGCGCTTCTACCTCTACGGCATGCCGGCGCCCGGCGTCTCGCTGCCCGCGCTCGACGCCGCGGTCGATCGGGTCGTTGCAGCGTTCCTCGCAGACGGCGTCGACGCGGGCGCACTCGAACGCGCCAAGACGCGCCTCGTCGCCGACGCGATTTACGCGCAGGACAATCAGGCGATGTTGGCGCGCTGGTACGGCGCGGCGCTGACGACCGGCCAAGCCATCCGCGACGTGCAGGAGTGGCCGGCGCGCATCGAAGCGGTGAGCGCGGACGAGGTGATCGCCGCCGGCCGCAAGTGGCTCGAGCGGCGGCGCGCCGTCACCGGCTATCTGCTGCCGCCCGAGAACGAGGCGGCCTGACGGTCGAAGTCGAATGCAAAATCGAAACGAAGCGCTTGTCGCCAAGGCGCTGTCATCGAGGGAACGCTCATGAACAAGGCCTTCGCCACTCCCGCCGCCAACGGCACGGTCAACGTGCGCGAACTCGTCACCCCGCGCGGCGTGCGCGCTTGGCTGGTCGAGGACTATGCGGTGCCGCTGGTGTCGCTCGAATTCGCCTTCCGCGGCGGCGCGGCGCAAGACCCGATCGGCAAGGCGGGCGCCGCGACGCTGCTGGCGGGCCTCCTCGATGAGGGCGCGGGCGATCTCGGCGATCAGGCTTTCCATCAGGCGCTCGACGAGAAGGCGATCGAGATCTCGTTCCACAGCGAGCGCGATTTCCTCGGCGGCCGGATGCGCACTCTGGCGCGCCATCTCGACCGCGCCTCGGAGCTGCTTGGCCTTTGCGTCAATGCGCCGCGCTTCGATGAAGCGCCGTTCGAACGCGTGCGCGAGCAGATGAACGCGCAGTTGCGCCATGAGGCCAATGACCCCGGCTCGATGGCGAGCCGGGCATGGCGTGCGCTCGTCTTCGGCGGCCATCCCTATGGCCTGCCGACGAATGGCGACGTAGAAAGCCTCGCCGCCGTCCAGCGTGGCGAGCTGAAGGGGTTGGCGCGCGAACTCATCACCCGCGGCGCGCTGCACATCGCCGTCGTCGGCGCGATCGACGAGGCGCGGGCGGCGCGGCTGATCGACGACGTCTTCGCCGATCTGCCGGCGAACGCCGCGCTCAAACCGGTTCCGCAAGCGCCATTCGCCGGCCTCGGCGGGTTGGAGGTGATCGATCTCGACGTGCCGCAATCGACCATCCGCTTCGGCCGTCCGGCGGTGCCGCGCGAAGACCCCGACTACATCGCCGGCGTCGTGCTGACGCATGTGCTGGGCGGCGGCACTGGCCTTTCCTCGCGCCTCTTCCGCGAGGTCAGGGAGAAGCGCGGCCTCGCCTATTCCGTCTCCGCCTCCCTCACCACCTACGATCGGGCGAGCTACCTCTATGGCGGAACGACCACCAAGAACGAGCGCGCCCATGAATCGCTCGACGTCATCAAGCAGCAGATCCTCGATCTCGCGCACGGCGGCCTCACCGACGAGGAGCTCGAGAAGGGCAAGAAGTATCTGATCGGCTCCTACCCGCTGCGCTTCGACACCTCGGCGAAGATTGCCGGCCAGCTCGTGCACATCCAGCTCGAAGGCCACGATCCGAGTTGGCTCGTCGAGCGCAACCAGCGGATCGCCGCGGTGACGATGGCCGACGCCCGCCGCGCCGCCGAACGCGTCTTCGGCGACGGCGCGCTCAGCGTCGTGCTGGTGGGACGACCCGCGAAAGCGTAGATGCCGCGCCCCTTCTCCCGCAGGAGGAGAAGGGGTTCGGCGTCGCATCTCTGAGGCGTTCGGGTTAGACTGAGTCGCGGGATTCGCCCGCCCAGCCTGAGCGAATCCCCATGCCAGTCCGCCGCCTCGATCCGCTGCTCGTCGACCGCATCGCCGCCGGCGAGGTGATCGAGCGGCCGGCGGCGGCGATCAAGGAGCTCGTCGAGAACGCGCTCGACGCCGGCGCCAGCCGCGTCGAGGTGGCGATCGAGGCGGGCGGCCGCTCTCTGATCCGGGTCAGCGACGACGGCGTCGGCATGGACGCGGACGATCTCGCCCTCTCGGTCGAGCGCCACGCGACCTCAAAAATTCCCGACGGCGACCTCACCGCGATCGCGACCCTGGGCTTTCGCGGCGAGGCGCTGCCCTCGATCGCCTCCGTGTCGCGGCTCGAGATCCGCACCCGCGCGCGCGGCTCGGACGCGGGTTACGAAATGCGCGTCGAGGACGGCGCACGCGGCGCGCTGCGTCCCTCTTCGCATCCCTCGGGCACGCGCGTCGAAGCGCGCGATCTGTTCGCCGCGACCCCGGCGCGGCTCAAATTTCTCAAGTCCGACCGCGCCGAGGCGCAGGCCTGCGTGGACGTGGTGCGCCGGCTCGCGCTCGCCAATCCGCAGACGCGGTTCTCTCTTTCCAGCGACATCGGCGCCGGCTTCGATTGGCCGGCTTGCGGCGCCGGAGAGGCGGGCGAGCGGGAGCGTCTGCGGCAAGCGCTCGGCGAGGATTTCATCGCCAACGCGCTGCGCCTCGAGGCCGGACGCGAGCACGTCCGCATCACCGCCTATGTCGGCTTGCCGACGCTCAACAAGCCGAACGCGCTGTCGCAATATTTCTTCGTCAATGGCCGGGCGGCGCGCGACAAGCTGCTCGCCGGCGCCCTGCGCGCCGCCTATGTCGACTATCTCCCGCGCGACCGGCACGCCGCCGCGACGCTGTTCGTCGATTGCGACCCGCGCGAAGTCGACGTCAACGTGCATCCGGCGAAAGCCGAAGTGCGCTTTCGCGACGGCGGCCTGGTGCGCGGCCTCATCGTCGGCGCCGTTCGCAATGCGCTCGAAGGGGCGCTGCATCGCGCGACGACGACTGGCGGCGCAGAGACGCTCGCCGCATTGCGCGCGCCGCAATGGCGCGGCGTGGAAGCGCCGTCGCGGCCATGGGATTGGCGCGCCTCGCCTGCCGCGCCGCCGCGTCCAACGGCCTTCGCGGAGCCGGTTCAACCCTGGCTCGGCGATTTTGCGCCTGCCGCCAACGCGAGCGCCGCCGCCGCCGAGAGCGTCGATCTTTCCGCGCCTCTGGGCGCCGCGCGCGCGCAGGTGCATGACGCCTACATCGTCGCGCAGACGCGCGACGGCGTCGTCATCGTCGACCAGCACGCCGCGCACGAGCGCATCGTCTACGAGAAGCTGAAGCGCGAGCGCGAAAAAAGCGGCGTCGCGCGACAGATTCTGCTCTCGCCCGTCGTCGTCGATCTCGAGCCGGGCGCCGCGGCGGCGCTGGTCGACCATGCGGCGGACCTCGAAGCGCTCGGCCTCGTCGTCGAAAGCTTCGGCCCCGGCGCCGTGCTGCTGCGCGAAGCGCCCGCGCTGCTGAACGGCGCGGACATGACGGCGCTGGTGCGCGATCTCGCCGAAGATCTCGCCGCCGAGGACGGCGCGATGACGCTCGAGCGGCGGCTCGATCATCGGCTGGCGACGATCGCCTGTCACCATTCGGTGCGTTCGGGACGCAAGCTCAAGCCCGAGGAGATGAACGCGCTACTGCGCGAAATGGAGGCGACCCCCGGCGCCGGCCAGTGCAACCACGGCCGGCCGACCTATGTCGAGCTGAAGCTCGCCGACATCGAGCGACTGTTCGGCAGACGGTGAAGGCCGCTACTTCGACAGCGGCTCAGTCTGGCTGCGCGACAGCGTCGGATCGACGCGCGCCCAACTCGGCGCCGAACGCGTCCAAATCACGTCGGAAGGCCTGGCCGCTTCGCGGTCGTCGAGCGCGCCGACGCGCACGATGATGAGGTGGGGGCGCGGTTCGGCTTCGCTGAACAAAGGCGTGCCGCAAGCGGGACAGAAGGTGCGGCGCATCGCCGATCCGCTGTCGGCGGTCGAGGCGTAGACGGCCGTCTGGCCGGTGACGGTCACGGCCTCCCTAGGGAAGACCGCGTTGATCGTCCCGGCCCCGGCGCCGAGGTACTGGCAGACGCGGCACCAGCATTGCCTGACCCCTATGGGCCGATCGGCTGCGATCGCAAACCGCACTTTGCCGCAAAGACATCCACCACTCATCGGCATGGGTCGCCTCCTCCGTCCTCCCGCCTTGTCGATATGGCGAGCTTAGGGTGCGCGGCGATTTGAGCAAGTCGCCGCGCCTCTCGAGGCGACCTTAGCCGAGATTGAGCTCCTTGAAGAAGTCGTTCCCCTTGTCGTCGATGACGATGAAGGCGGGGAAGTCCTCGACCTCGATGCGCCAGACCGCTTCCATGCCGAGCTCGGGATATTCGAGCACTTCGACCTTCCTGATGCAGTCCTGCGCGAGGCGCGCGGCGGGGCCGCCGATCGAGCCGAGGTAGAAGCCGCCGTGCTTGGCGCAGGCCTCGCGCACGTCGCGCGAGCGGTTGCCCTTGGCGAGCATCACCATCGAGCCGCCCGCCGCCTGGAACTGGTCGACGAACGAATCCATGCGCCCCGCGGTCGTCGGGCCGAACGAGCCCGAGGCATAGCCGGCCGGCGTCTTCGCCGGACCGGCGTAGTAGACGGGATGGTTCTTCAAATAGTCGGGCATCGGCTCGCCGCGCTCCAGCCGCTCCCGGATCTTGGCGTGCGCGGCGTCGCGCGCGACGATCATCGTGCCGGTCAGCGCAAGGCGGGTGCGGATCGGATGCTTGCTCAACTCGGCGAGGATGTCCTTCATCGGCCGCTTGAGGTCGATGCGCACGACCGGTCCGCCGAGGCCCGCCTCGTCGACATGGGGCAGGAAACGCGCCGGATCGTGCTCGAGCTCCTCGAGGAACACGCCGTCCCGCGTGATCTTGCCGAGGGCCTGCCGGTCGGCCGAGCACGAGACGCCGAGCCCGATCGGCAGCGAGGCGCCGTGGCGGGGCAGGCGAATGACACGCACGTCATGGCAGAAGTACTTGCCGCCGAATTGCGCGCCGACGCCGAGCTGCTGCGTCAGCTTGTGAATCTCCTGCTCCATCTCGAGGTCGCGGAAAGCGCGCCCGTCGGCGCCGCCGCTGGTCGGCAGGGCGTCGAGATAGCGGGTCGAGGCGAGCTTGACGGTCTTCATCGTCTGCTCGGCGCTCGTGCCGCCGATGACGATGGCGAGGTGGTAGGGCGGACAGGCGGCAGTGCCGAGCGTGAGAATCTTCTCCTTGAGGAACGCGATCATCCGGTCGTGCGACAGGATCGACGGCGTCCCCTGGTAGAGGAAGCTCTTGTTGGCCGAGCCGCCGCCCTTGGCGATGAAAAGGAACTTGTAGGCGTCCTCGCCCTCGGCGGCGATTTCGATCTGCGCGGGCAGATTGTCGCCTGTGTTCTTCTCCTCGAACATCGAGAGCGGCGCGACCTGGCTGTAGCGCAGGTTCTTCTTGGCGTAGGCGTCGCCGATGCCTTGCGCGATCGCCTGCTCGTCGTCGCCGTCGGTCCACACGAGGCGGCCCTTCTTGGCGCTGACGATCGCCGTGCCGGTGTCCTGGCACATCGGCAGCACGCCGCCGGCGGCGATGTTGGCGTTCTTCAAGAGATCGTAGGCGACGAATTTGTCGTTGGCGGTCGCCTCGGGGTCGTCGAGTATCTTCGCGAGCTGGGCGAGATGGCCGGGACGAAGCAGGTGGTTGATGTCGATCATCGCCTGTTCGGCGAGCAGGCGCAGAGCCTCGGGCTCGACGACCAGAACGTCGCGGCCGAACGCCTTTTCGACACGCACGCCTTCGGACGTCAGTTTGCGGTACGGCGTCGCATCCGGGCCGAGTTGAAAGAGGGAGTGATAGGCTTGGCTCACGATGCGCGCCTCTCGGTGCAATGGGATTGGGAGCGGTTTAGTCCGTAAGACGCGGCATTCCAAGGGCGTCGTATCACTGCAAAGTTGTGTTGAAATCTCGGAGTCAACACATATGTTGCGTCATGAACAGCAGTCAGGCAAAACGTTTTCTCGCCAAGAGAGGCGCGACCTTCGCTCCCGGAAAGGGTGGTCATCTCATTGTGACCCCTGAACGGGAAGCGTGCCGTGTTGCCGCAACACGGAGGTTCAAAGGAGTTGGGCAAGGGACTTTGGCTGGCGATCTTGAAACAACTCGAGATCAAGGACTGATGATGCGTTATGCCGTCACGCTGACCCCGGACGACAATGGAACCGTTCTGGTGACCGCGCCCGACTTCCCCGAAGTTGTGACGTTTGGCGAGAATCGCGACGAAGCGCGGGCGCGCGCCGTGGAGGCGATTGAAACGGCGATCATCGGTCGGATCGCGGCGCGCGAGGACATTCCACGCCCGACGTCACGCGGCGGCGAGTCCGTCGCTCTCCCGGCGCTGTCGGCGGCGAAGGTGGAACTCTATCGCGCTATGCGAATTGACGCCGTCGGCAAAGCCGAACTCGCCCGCGGGCTCGGCGTGGCGCTGCCGCACGTCGACCGGTTGCTCGACCTGCGTCGACGATCGCGGCTCGACTCCCTCGTCGAGGCTTTCGCGGCGCTCGGGCGCACGCTCGATATCGTCGTCAAGAAAGCGGCGTAGCCGGACGCGGTCGCCACAACGCTTCCGCGTAGGGCCTTCAGGCGGCTCCATTCGCCAGCGCCGCGACGCCGTCGGCGACCGCCAGCGTGCGGCGGGCCATCTGCTCGTGCAGCAGTTCGACCATCCTGCCGTTGAGCTGGATCGCGCCTTTGCCGGCGTTCTCCGGCAACGCGAAAGCGGCGATGATCGCGCGCGCGGATTCGACCTCTATTTCGGTCGGGGCGAAAGTCGCGTTGCAAATCTCGATCTGGTTGGGATGGATCAGCGTCTTGCCGTCGAGCCCCATGTCGCGGCCCTGCTCGCATTCGGCCTTGAAGCCGACCGGGTCGTTGAGGTCGTTGTAGACGCCGTCGACGATGTCACAACCGTGCGCGCGCGCCGCCGCGACGCAGATCGCGAGCCAGTTCGCCATGGCGGGACGGCCGGGCGTTATGCGGGCGCGCGTCTCCTTGGCGAGGTCGTTGAGGCCCATCACCAGGACTTCGAGCCGCGCCTCGGGATCGGCGGCCGTGGCGGCGATCGAGCCGGCGCTGAGGATCGCCATCGGCGTCTCCATCATCGCCCAGAGGCGCGTCGTCGGCGGGGCGTTCGCTTCGCGCAGCGCCCGAGCGGCGACCATGATCGCGCCCGGCCCGTCGACCTTGGGTAGAAGGATCGCGTCCGGCGCCGCGGCGACGGCGGCGGCGAGGTCCTCAGCGCCCCAGGGGCTATGCGCTCCGTTGACGCGAATAACGATTTCCCGCCCGCCGAAGCCGCCGGCCCGCACTGTCTCGGCCGCCAGCGCGCGCGCCGCCGCCTTGGCGTCGGGCGCGACCGAATCCTCGAGGTCGATGATGATCGCGTCGGCGGGAAGGCTGCGCGCTTTGGCGAGCGCCTTGGGGTTGGAACCCGGCATATAGAGCACGCTGCGACGCGGGCGAGCGACCATGACAAACTCCTGACGGACGCTTCACCTTTAGATTGTGCGGCGCACTCGCGCTAGATCCTGTCTATGGGGTCCTCAGCCAGCGCGCTAGCCGGCTGGTCGCCTCGGCGACTTCCGCCGGGGCGCGCGCGAAGCACAAGCGCAGATAGCCCTCGCCGCCCGGCCCGAAGGCGGAGCCAGGCGCAGCGCCGACGCCCGCCTCGTCGATCAGGCGCAGCGCGAGCGCGCGCGAGTCGCTCTCGCCGTCGACGGCGCAGAAAAGGTAGAACGCCGCCTGGGGCGTCGCGAAGCTCACCCGGCCGGTCGCCGCTAGCCCTTGGCTGACGATGTCGCGCGCCTCATGCATCCGCGCGACCTGGCGGGCGAGGAAGTCTTCGCCCTCCTCGATCGCGACGACCGCGGCCCGCTGCGTGAAGACGGGGACCCCCGACGTCGTGAATTGCACCAGATTCTCGATCGTCGGGCCGAGTTCGGGCGGCGCTTCGAGCCAGCCGACGCGCCAGCCGGTCATCGCCCAGTTCTTCGAAAGCGTCTGGACGAACAGGATCTTGTCGTCCGGCTCCATCACGTCGTGGAAGGACGGCGCGCGCTCGCCCGCATAGGTGAGCCGGCCGTAGATTTCGTCGGCGACGATCCAGAGGCCGTGCCGGCGCGCGAGCGCGAGAACGGCTTTGATCTCCTCGAGCGTCGCGACGAAGCCGGTCGGGTTGGCCGGCGTGTTGACGAAGATGGTCCGCGTCGCCGGCGTCACCGCGCTGGCGAGGCGCTCGACGTCGAGGCGCCAGCGTTCGGCGCCCCTCTCCAGCGGCACGAAGACGGCGCGACCGCCTGCGAGCGAGACCGCGCCGGCAAAGTTCGGCCAGGCTGGCGACGGGATCAGCGCCTCTTCGCCGGGCCCGATCGTCAGACGCGCCGCGATGTCGAGCGCGTGCATGCCGCCGATGGTGACGAAAAAACGCTCGGGCGAGAAGCCGGCGCCGGGCGCGCCGTAAATGCGCGTCATGTAGCGCGCGATCGTTTCGCGCAGTTCCGGAATGCCCCTCTGATGGGTGTAGAAGGTCTCGCCGCGGTCGAGCGACGCCTTTGCCGCGTCGATGATGAAGCTCGGCGTCGGCGCGTCGCCTTCCCCGACCCAAAGCGGGATCAGGCCCTGCCGGTCCCGTCCGTAGTTGAAGACTTCGACGATGCCGCTCTGCGCAACGGCGCGCATGGCTGGCTGGATCGCGCCCAGCCAATCGGGCTCGCGCGCCGGTTGGGTGAAAGAAAGGTCCATGCGCGCGTCATGAACGCGCGCGCGGCCGCCGGCAAGGAAAATCTCGATTCCCGCGCCGCCTGTTGTCACCGCTCGACGAGCGCATCGCGAATTTGGCTGAGCAGCCGGACTTCCTCCGTTGGCGGCGGAGGGTCGGCCGGGACGGCCGGCGCGGAATGCCGCATCGTATTGATCGCTTTCACGACGAGGAAGAGGACGAAGGCGATGATGAGGAAATTGACGAGAACAGTGATGAAATTGCCGTAGGCGAAGACGGGGCCTTGCTTCCTGGCGTCGGCGAGGTTGCCAGCGTTGACAGCGTGCGACAGCCCGAAAAAATAATTGGAGAAATCGGCGCCGCCGATGGCGCCGATGATCGGCATAATGATGTCGTTCACAAGCGAATCGACAATTTTGCCGAAGGCCGCGCCGATGATCACGCCGATGGCGAGATCGACGACATTGCCCCTCATGGCGAAGTCGCGGAATTCCTTCAGCATGCCTCCCTCCTCTGATATCCCCGTTGCGCCGGTCTGGCCGGCCTCACGGTTCGCGGGCGTCAATGCCCCGCGAAAGCGGGCGTCCAGGCCACGTGCGTTTTATAGCGAGAAGGTCGCGGCCCGCTTATGGGGACGTGACAGGAAGGGCGGCGCGTCGATCTCACCGCAGAATGTTTTAGCTGATGCGCAAAGGGAGATAAAGGCGGCGCAGACGCTCGCTCCGCGAGAAGGAGCCGTGGATCAGTCCTGCTCCGCGGTCGGCTTCTTCTTCAGGGAATCGAGGCGGGCCTTCATATAAGCGGCGCGAGCCTGAGCCATGCGCGACGCGCAAAAGGCGTAGGTCGCCTCCTGAACGTAGTCGTGGCAGACCTCGGCGCGGCGCGCCGCCAGATCGCTGTCCTCGCGCGCAACCGCGTCGGCTTCGGGCTGACCTTTGAGCTTCGCCTGGATGGCCCGCAGCGTCCGCTCCGCCGCCGCATCGGCGCGCAAGCGTTGCCGCCCGATCGCCTTGGCGTCGCTGTGCAGCGTCGACGGATCGGGTCCCCAGAGGCCAGCGGGCGTGGCTTGGCAGTCGGCGGCTTGGAACACGCAGGCGCGGTCCTGCGGCGGCGCCAGCACCGCCCCGTCCAGCACATCGAATGTAAACGTGCAGGCCGGGATCTCCGCCTCGAAGCGAGCGAGCCCGTCAGGCTTGCCGAGGCTCTTGGTCTCGATCGGCGCGTCGGCGACAATGTCGATCAAGCATTTGCGCGAAGGGTCGGAGATTACCTCCCCGGAAAGGCTGAGCTTCTCGATGTGCAGGACCTTGTCGCGGTCGGAGAGCAGGAACTGGCCTTGGCTTCCATTGAGGCGCAGCACCTTGTCGGCGACAGTGTGGAGCGAGGAGGTCAGGCCGGACTTGTGCCTCTTCTCGCCCTTCTCGCTCTTCTGGCCGTCCGCCTTCGATGGCGCCGGCGTTGGGTTCTGGCTTTCGGTCGGGGCGCCGGGAAGGGTGACCTGAGCGTGCGCCACGCTGCAACTCGTCGCCAGCACAGTCAGCGCCACAAGGGAAATCCGCGTCATCGAGGAATGTTAGAATCTGGCGGTCGGAATGGAAAGGGCCGGGCCTTCGGCGCCGCGTCGGTTCGCTGCGCGGGCAGCTTTCTGGCCTTTGAGAGGCGTCCCGACGCCTTGCGCCGTCTTAGGGCCCCACTTATATACCGCCCACCTGTGCAGCGTTGGGGCAAACGTCTCGCCTGCGGATTTTGAAACCGTGCGTCGGAGACCGAAGCGCGGCGCCGCGGCCAGCTTCTGGCTGGGCGGCGCGCTTCCAAGGCTAGGCCGCTTCGGGGCCTTGCGGTCTTGCGAAACAATGAGGAATGAGACAATGGCTAAAGTAATTGGCATCGACCTCGGCACCACCAATTCGTGCGTCGCGGTCATGGAGGGCGCCACTCCCAAGGTCATCGAGAATTCCGAGGGCGCGCGCACGACGCCGTCGATCGTCGCCTTCACCGACGATGGCGAGCGTCTCGTCGGCCAGCCCGCCAAACGCCAGGGCGTCACCAATCCCGAGCGCACCTTCTTCGCCATCAAGCGCCTCATCGGCCGTTCCTTTGACGACCCGATGACCAAGAAGGACATGGGCCTCGTCCCCTACAAGATCATCAAGGCTCCCAACGGGGACGCCTGGGTCACCGCGGACGGCAAGCAATATTCTCCCTCGCAAATTTCCGCCTTCGTCCTGCAGAAGATGAAGGAAACGGCCGAGGCGCATCTCGGCTCGCCCGTCACTCAGGCCGTCATTACTGTTCCCGCTTACTTCAACGACGCGCAACGCCAGGCGACCAAGGACGCTGGCAAGATCGCCGGCCTCGAAGTGCTGCGCATCATCAACGAGCCGACGGCGGCCGCTCTCGCCTACGGTCTCGACAAGCGCAAGTCCGGCACGATCGCCGTGTACGACCTCGGCGGCGGCACCTTCGACGTCTCCATTCTCGAGATCGGCGACGGCGTCTTCGAGGTGAAGTCGACCAACGGCGACACGTTCCTCGGCGGCGAGGACTTCGACATGCGCCTCGTCGAATATCTCGCGGCCGAGTTCAAGAAAGAGCAGGGCATCGACCTCACCAAGGACAAGCTCGCGCTGCAGCGTCTGAAGGAGGCCGCCGAGAAGGCGAAGATCGAGCTTTCCTCCGCCGCCCAGACCGAAATCAACCTGCCCTACATCACCGCCGACGCGACGGGGCCGAAGCATCTGGCGCTGAAGCTCACGCGCGCCAAGTTCGAAGCGCTGGTCGACGACCTCATTCAGCGCACGGTCGAGCCGTGCCGCAAGGCGCTCAAGGACGCCGGACTCTCGGCGGGCCAGATCGACGAGGTGATCCTCGTCGGCGGCATGACGCGCATGCCCAAGGTGCAGGAGATCGTCAAACAGTTCTTCGGCAAGGAGCCCCACAAGGGCGTCAATCCGGATGAAGTGGTGGCCATCGGCGCCGCGGTCCAGGCCGGCGTTCTGCAGGGCGACGTCAAGGACGTGCTGCTGCTCGACGTCACGCCGCTTTCGCTCGGCATTGAGACGCTCGGCGGCGTCTTCACGCGCCTCATCGAGCGCAATACGACGATCCCGACCAAGAAGAGCCAGGTGTTCTCGACCGCCGAGGACAACCAGACGGCGGTGACGATTCGCGTCTTCCAGGGCGAACGCGAAATGGCCGCCGACAACAAGGCGCTCGGCCAGTTCGATCTCGTCGGCATTCCCTCCGCGCCGCGCGGCGTGCCGCAGATCGAGGTGACGTTCGACATCGACGCGAACGGCATCGTCAACGTCACCGCCAAGGACAAGGCGACCAACAAGGAACAGCAGATCCGCATTCAGGCCTCCGGCGGTCTCAGCGACGACGACATCAACCGGATGGTGAAGGACGCGGAGGCGCACGCCGCCGACGACAAGAAGCGGCGCGAGGCGGTCGACGCCAAGAACCATGGCGAATCGCTCGCGCATGACGCCGAGAAGGCGCTCAAGGAGTACGGCGATAAGGTCTCGCAGGCTGATCGCAGCGCGGTCGAGGCGGCTGTAGCCGCCTTGCGCGACGCGCTCCAGGGCGAGGACGTCGAGGCCATCAAAGCCCGCACGAACGACCTCATGCAGGCCCAGATGAAGCTCGGCGAGGCCATGTACAAGGCCCAGCAGGCCGCTGGTCCCGGCGCGGAAGGCGGCGAGGGCGGCGGCCAAGCGAAGGACGACGTCATCGACGCCGAGTTCCGCGAGGTCGACGACGACAAGAAGAAGTCGGCCTGACGATCGAGATTCGGGCGCGCTGCTCGAGCGCGCCCGATCAAATCGGCCGCAATGCGGATCGCCCGGCCTCGCGCGCCGGAAGCCGGTTCGCTGGGAGTAATTGACGGGGCGGCGCAAGCTCTTCATAGGTGGGCGGCGCGGACGCCTCGAGAAAACACTGGGTTGCTGTCAACGTGGGCAAGCGCGATTTTTACGAAACTCTTGGGGTCGCCCGCACCGCGACAGACGCGGAGCTGAAAGCGGCGTTTCGCAAGGCGGCGATGCAATGTCACCCCGATCGCAACCCTGGCGACAAGCAGGCTGAAGCGCGGTTCAAAGAACTCAACGAAGCCTACCAGCACCTCTCCGACGGCCAGAAGCGCGCGGCCTATGATCGCTACGGCCACGCCGCCTTCGAGCAGGGCGGCGGCGGCATGAACGACGGCTTCGCCACGTCGATGTCCGACATTTTCGACGACCTTTTCGGCGACATTATGGGCCGCCGCGGTGGCCGAGGCTCCGGCAAGGAGCGGGGCGCGGACCTGCGCTACAATCTCGAGATCACGCTCGAGGAAGCCTATCACGGCAAGACCGCGACGATAAAACTGCCGACCTCGGTCGGTTGCGAGGCGTGCGCCGGCTCCGGCGCCAAGGCGGGCTCGAAGCCGACCCCCTGCAAGACCTGCGCGGGCCATGGGCGCGTGCGCGCCCAGCAAGGCTTCTTCGCGATCGAGCGCACCTGCCCGACCTGCGGCGGACGCGGCCAGACGATCGACAACCCCTGCGACAAGTGCGGCGGCTTGGGCCGCGTGACGCGCGAACGCACGCTGTCGGTCAACATGCCGGCGGGCGTCGAGGACGGCACGCGCATTCGCCTTTCCGGCGAGGGCGAGGCGGGCTTACGTGGCGGCGCGTCGGGCGATCTCTACATCTTCCTGTCCCTGAAGCCGCATCCCTTCTTCCAGCGTGATGGGGCGGACCTCTATTGCCGCGTACCGATCTCGATGGTGCAGGCGGCGCTCGGCGGCGAATTCAGCGTGCGCACGCTCGACGGCGGCGACGCCAAGGTCCGTATTCCCGAGGGCGTCCAGTCCGGGCATCAGATGCGCCTGCGCGGCAAGGGCATGCCGATCCTGCGCTCGCGCGAGTTCGGCGATCTCTATATCCAGGCCAATGTCGAAACGCCGCAGAACCTTACGCGCCGCCAACGCGAACTGCTGGCGGAGTTCGAGGCCGAGTCGTCGCAGAAAACTCAGCCCGAGAGTTCCGGCTTCTTCGCCAAGATGAAAGAGTTTTTCGAGGGCTTGAGCTAAGGCGAATCGCCCAGTCCCTTCTCTCCGGCCGCGCCCGACAAACGGCGCGTTTGCGCGGGAGAAGGTTACGATGAGGGGCCAGGAGGTAAGCCGCGAGGGCGCCCTCTCCCCGCCAGCGGAGGCTGGTTCTCGTGCTCTCCCGCCCGGGACAAGGACAATTCGAGAATGGCTCAGACTTCCCCGAGAACTTCCGGCGGCTTGCTTCGAGACGAACGGCGCTTCCTCAAAACGCTGTTTGAAAGCCCCCGCCTGACGGGCGCCGTCGCCCCTTCCGGCCGCTTCCTCGCGCGGGCGATGGCGCGCCCGGTCGATCCCGCCGGCGTTGGCCTCGTCGTCGAACTTGGTCCTGGGACTGGCCCCGTGACGAAGGCGCTGCTCGAACGGGGCGTTCAACGCGAGCGCCTCGCGCTGATCGAGTACGACGGCGGCTTTTGCCGCCTGCTTTCCCAGCGTTTCGCGCCGGTCCGCATCGTCCAGGGCGACGCTTACGATTTGCCGCGCACGCTCGCCGGGCTGGCCGGCGAACCGGTCGCCGCGGTCGTATCGAGCCTGCCGCTGCTCAACCAGCCTCCGGCGCTGCGGGCCAAGCTGATTGCGGACGCCTTCGCGCTGATGGGGCCCAACGGCCTCTTCGTCCAATTCACCTACGGCGTCGCTTCGCCGATCTCGCGCGAGGTCTGCGCCGGCCGCTATTCCGCCCATTGCACCGACGCCAATCTGGCGCAACTTGCCGCCTGCGCGGGTCTGGACCTATCGCGCCGATCCGAACGGCGCCTTCACCGAACCGGTGATTGCGCGGGTCGCCCGGAGCGTCAGGCGTCTCGCGCCGGGCCAGGCGGGATCCGTCCGATGAACTCCCCACGACTCATTCCCCCCCGCGAACGCCTGATCGTCGCGCTCGACGCGCCCGATGTGGGGCAGGCGGAACGCCTCGTCGCCGACCTCGGCGACAGCGTCGTCTTCTATAAGATCGGCATGGAGCTCGTGTACGGCGGCGGCCTCGGCCTCGCCGCCAAATTGGCGGCGGCGGGCAAGAAGGTGTTTGTCGATCTCAAGCTGCACGACATCCCCAACACGGTCGAGCGCGCGACCGCGCAGATCGCGCGGCTTGGCGCGCATTTCCTCACCATCCACGCCTATCCCCAGACGATGCGGGCGGCGGTCGCGGGGGCCAAGGGCTCCGGCCTCAGGCTGCTGGCGGTCTCGGTGCTGACGTCCAGCGACGACGCTGACCTAGCGGAAGCCGGTTATGCTTTCGGCGTGCGCGAACTCGTCGCGCGACGCGCGAAACAGGCGCGCGAAGCGGGTGTCGACGGCCTCGTCGCCAGCGCCTCGGAAGCGGCGATGCTGCGGCAGGCGGTCGGCGATTCGCTGCTTCTCGTCACCCCAGGCATTCGGCCTGCCGGCGCGGCGGCCGGCGACCAGAAGCGCATCGCCACGCCCGGCGCGGCGATCGGCGACGGCGCTGACTATCTCGTCGTCGGGCGTCCCGTGACGCAGGCGTCGGACCCATGGGCCGCCGCGGAGCAGATCGTCCGCGAGATCGCCGCCGCGGTTTGAGCGCTTGCCATCTCCCGTGTGGGCGCTAATCTCGCGGCCCCAACTGTGGAGTCGGAAATGCCGAAGGCTTACGTCATCGCCCGCGTCGACGTCACCAATCCCGAGGCCTACGCGCGCTACGCCGCCGGGGCGACGGAGGCGCAGAAGAAACATGGGGCTCGGGTTCTGGCGCGTGGCGGCCGCCATGAGGCTCTCGAAGGCGCGGCAAGAGCGCGCAATGTCGTCCTCGAGTTCGAGAACTGGGACGCGGCGCGCGCTTACTACGATTCGCAGGAATATCAGACCGCGAAGGCCGAGCGCGAAGGCGCGGCGCATTTGGAGCTCGTCCTCGTCGAGGGAGTCTGACCATGGCCAAGGGTTATTGGATCGCGCATGTCGACGTGGCGGACCCTGAAGCCTACAAGGCCTATCAGCGCGCCAACGCCGAGGCCTTCGCCAAATACGGCGCACGCTTCCTGGTGCGCGGCGGCGCGGGCGAAATGAAGGAGGGCGCGCTGCGGGCGCGCCATGTCGTGATCGAATTCAAGGACTACGCGACTGCGCTCGCCTGCTACGCGTCCGACGAATATACCCGCGCCAAGGCGCTTCGCGAGGCGGTCTCGGAAGCGAACCTTATCGTAATCGAGGGATACGACGGGCCTCAGCCGGCCTAGCAATCGAGGGAAACCAATGGCCGAGGATATGCGGCTGGTCGTGACGGGCGCCGCCGGGCGCATGGGCCGGATGCTGGTCAAGATGATCGTCGAAACGCCGGGCGTCGTGCTCGCCGCGGCGATCGAGCGCGCCGGCTCGCCGGCGCTCGGCGAGGACGCCGGCTTGCTCGCGGGCGTCGGCGCGACCGGCGTGAAGATCGCCGACGATCCGCTCGGCGCGCTGCTCAACGCCGAAGGCGTCGTCGACTTTTCCGCGCCCGCCGCGACGGTCGAACTCGTGGCGCTCGCCGCGCAGGCGCGCGTCCCGCATGTGATCGGCACCACGGGCCTCACCGACGACGATCTGACGCGCCTCCAGGCCGCCGCCCGGCACGCGCCGATCGTCCGCTCCGGCAATATGAGCCTCGGGGTCAATCTGCTCGCCAAGCTGGTGCGCGACGCGGCGCGCGCGCTTGCCGATTACGACATCGAAATCATCGAGATGCACCATCGCATGAAGGTCGACGCCCCCTCAGGCACTGCGCTGCTGCTCGGCGAAGCCGCCGCTGCGGGGCGCGACATCGACCTCGCCGCGCACTCGGAGCGCGGCCGCGACGGCATCACGGGCGCGCGCAAGCGGGGCGCGATCGGCTTCGCTTCGCTGCGCGGCGGCTCGGTGATCGGCGAGCACAGCGTCATCTTGGCAGGCGACGGCGAGCGCATCGTCCTCTCCCACCACGCCGAAGACCGCGCCCTGTTCGCCCGCGGCGCGCTCAAGGCCGCGCTCTGGGCGCGTGGCCGCAAGCCGGGGCTGTATTCGATGGCGGACGTGCTGGGACTGGCGGAGGGGTGAGGGCTACTCCTCCGGAGACAAAGGCTCGAAGAACTCGGGCCCGACGCTTAGTGCGCCTCGTAGCGCGCCAAACCGTCGCTTGGCTGGAGGCGGGGCGAAAGGCACGAGTTTGGCGACGGGACGTTTGCCGCGCGCGATGACAATTTCCTCGCCCGCTTCGACGCGCGCGAGCAGCTGCGACAGACGGGTCCTGGCGGCGTGAACCGTAACGGTTTCCATCACTCCTCCCAAACAAGGAAGACCGCGGCGAACACTGTCGACGCGCGTCCCACTGTCACCCCGCAAAAATGCGAGGGTCCCAGCCAGCCGCCGCGAGCCACTTGACCGGCGCGTCGACGCAGCACTGGCTTCTCGATCCGCAATCCCCAACAAAAAACCCCGGTCCGCAGGGGAGCCGGGGCTTTGTTCGTTCGAGAGCGAAGCGCTCAGCTCCGGCGGTCGCCGAAGAGGTAGAGCAGCTGCTGGAACATGTTGATGAAGTCGAGATAGAGCCGGAGGGCGCTGTAGATCGCCTTCTTCTCCGCGACTTCGAAGCCGTCGCCGGCGTAGTACTCTTGCTTGATCGCCTGGGTGTCCCACGCGGTCAGGCCCGCGAAGATCCCGATGCCGAGGACCGACAGCGCCCATTGCAAGCCGGTGCTGTGCAGGAAGATATTGACGACGCTGGCGATGATGAGCCCGAAGAGACCCATCACCATGAACGAGCCCATCGCCGAGAGGCTGCGACGGGTCGTGTAGCCGTAGAGGCTCAGCGCGCCGAAGCTGGCCGCGGTCATGAAGAACACCCGCGCGATCGACGCCCCCGTGAACACCACGAAGACCGTCGACAGCGAGAGCCCGATCAGCGCCGCGAAGGCGAGGAACACGGCCCGCGTCGTGCCGATCGACATCGAATTTCTGCCGGCCGAGATCGCGAAGACGAGAGCCAGCGGCGCGAGCATCACCACCCAACGCAGCGGCGACACGTAGATCGCCTGGCCGAAGGGCGTCAGCCCGACGATGTGGCCGGTCGCCGATTCGACGGCGCCCAGCTTGAAAGCGACATAAGCGACGACGCCGGTGATCCCGAGCCCGAGCGTCATGTAGTTGTAAACGCCCAGCATGTAGGCGCGTAGGCCCTGATCGATGGCGGCCGCGCCGGACCGGGCATAGCCGAAGCCAGGTCGGGCGCCGGCGAAGCGGTCGTAGTCGGACATGGAAAGACCTCGTCATGTGTGCGCGGCTTCGCGCCGCCGGCATTCGGACGGCGCGCCGCGCTCGTCAATAATATGGAGGGGCGGCCCCAACGCGCAAGGGCCAGTTCTCTGAGGGCGTTAATGGCCTCCTGCGCCAGCGCCCATCGGCTGCGGCCGGCGCATGAAAGCGGCGAGCGCGACGAGGGCGAGGAAGATCGCCGTCAGCGCCAGGAACACGTCCGCGAGCGCGAGCACCTCGGCCTGCCGGCGCACCGTCAGCGCCATCTCGCGCGTCGCCGCCAGCGCGGCGTCGGAGCCGCGCGAGGCGAGCGCCGCCGTCATTTGGGCGAGCGTCTCCTCCGCGGCCGATCGGCCCCAGATCACCGACTCGCGCAGGCGCTCGAGATGAAGATCCATCCGCTTGTCGAGCGTCGTGTTGATCAGCGCGAGGCCGAAGGCGCCGCCGAGATTGCGCATCAGGTTGAACAGGCCCGATGCGTTCTTGATGCGGTGCGGCGGCATGGTGCCGAGCGCGAGATTGTTGATCGGCACCATGCAGAGCATCAGCGAGAAGCCGCGCAGCATCTGCGGGACCAGCAATTCCCAGAAGTCCCAGTCGACGGTGATGTGGGAGGCCTGCCAGGTTCCCGCGGCGAAGCCGATGAAGCCGAGCGCGATCATCAGGCGCGGGTCGACCTTGCCCATCAGCCGGCCCGAGATCGGGGCCATGATGAACATGCACACGCCCGTGACGAACATCGTCTCGCCGATCATCAGCGAGGAATAGCCGCGCACCGAGGCGAGATAGACCGGGTAGATGTAGGTGAGGCCGTAGAGGCCGATGCCGAGCACGAAGGCGAAGAGGGAGCCGACCCAGAAATTGCGGTCGAGGAAAGCGGTGAGGTCGACGATCGGCTGGCGCGCGCTGAAGGCGCGCCCGAAGAAGACGACCGCGCCAACTGCCGAGACGATGAGGGCGAACGTCACCGGCTGGCTCTCCAGCCAGTCCTTGGACGGGCCTTCCTCCAGCGCATATTCGAGCGCGCCGAGAAAGGCGGCCATTCCGATAAGCCCGGCCCAGTCGAAATTCTTCAACAGCTTCAGGTCCGGTTCGTCGAAGTCGATCAGCACCCAAGAAGCGATCGAAACGACGATCCCGGGAATGATGTTGACGAGAAACAGCCAGTGCCAGGAAAAGAGATCGGTGAGATAGCCGCCGACGGTCGGTCCGATCGTCGGCGCCAGCGTCGCCACCAGGCCGATGATCGGCGCGACGACCGGCTGCTTGCTACGGGGAAAGATGGTGAACGCAGAGGCGAAGACGGTCGGGATCATGCCGCCGCCGATGAAGCCTTGCAGGGCGCGCCAGATGATCATCTCGTCGATCGAGGAGGCGCGCGAGCAAAAGAAGCTCATCAGCGTGAAGCCGGCCGCCGAGACGAAGAAGACGATGCGCGTGGAGAAGGCGCGCGACAGGAATCCCGACAGCGGGATCATGATCACTTCGGCGATCAGATAGGCGGTCTGCACCCAGGTGATCTCGTCCTGCGAGGCGGAGAGGCCGGCCTGGATCTCCGACAGCGAGGCCGAGACGATCTGGATGTCCAGGATCGCCATGAACATGCCGAAGACCATGAAGATGAAGGCGGCGAGTCGACGCAGGTCGAAACGCTCGACCGCTGGCGCCGCCCCAATCGCGGTCGCGCTCACCGCTTGGCGTCCTCTTCCGCCGCCTTCCCGCCGAAGCCGAGCGCGCCGAGCAGGGTGGGCTTAGGCAGGCTTTCATCACGCGTGTGGACCGATGCGACGACCGACAGGCCGGATCGCAGCCGCCCCTCCGCGAGCGCCTCGGGCGCCACGGCGATGCGAACGGCGACGCGCTGCACAACCTTGGTGAAATTCCCCGTCGCGTTGTCGGGGGGCAGCAGCGAGAACTGCGCGCCTGAAGCCGGCGCGATCGAGGCGACGACGCCCGGCACCACGCGGCCGCCATAGGAATCGACGGAAAGATCGACCTTCTGGCCAGGGCGGATCGAATCGAGCTGCGTCTCCTTGAAGTTGGCGTCGACATAGGCGGCGCTGAGCGGCACGAGCGCGAGCAGGCGGGTTCCGGGCTGAGCGTATTGCCCGACCTCGACCGCCCTGTTGCCGACAACCCCGTCGAAGGGCGCCCGGATCTCGGTGAAGGAAAGGTCGCGTTCGGCCTTCTGTTCGGCCGTCACGAGTTCGTCGCGAACCCGCAGCGCCTCGGTCTGTTGAGCCTTCAGCACGTCGAGATTGACCTTCGCCCCGGCGAGCGCCGCTTCGGCGGAGGCCTTCAGGGCCTGCGCGGCGCTCATCGCCGCGGCGGTGCGAGCGCGGTCGGCGGTCGCTTGCTCGAGGCGCTGCTGAGAGCCGAAATTCGTCTCGGCGAGTTTCTGCGCGCGATCGAATTCGAGCGCGGCGCGCTGCCCGTCGGCCTGGGCGCTCTCGATCTGCGCATCGGCGGATCGGACCTGCGCCTCCGCCTGGGCGATGACGGGGCCCTGGGCCTCGACCTGCCGGCCGAACCGCCCGATCGTCGCGTCTTGCGTGGCGATCTTCGCGCGGGCGGCGTCGACCGCGAGGCGATAGTCGCCGTCGTCGAGCCGCACCAGGAGATCGCCCGCATGGACGGACGCGTTCTCGGTGACCGTGACCTCGGCGACGTACGCCGCGATTTTTGCCGCGATGATCGCCGTATCGGCGCCGACATAGGCGTCGTCGGTGGTCACGATGAAGCGACCTTCGACGAACCAGTTGTAAGCGAGATAGCCGCCGTAACCGAGGCCGGCGATGACGACGACCGGCAGAATAAGGCGGCGGCGGGACCGGCGCGGAGGCGTCGTGGAGGCAGCCGTCTCCGCGGCGGGCGCCGGCGTGTCCCGAGCGACGGCCGGCGAGGGCTGGCGCTCGCGCGCCGTCGGCAGGGCGATCGGCGCGGCCTTTGTCTGATCCTGCGACATCGCGAAACATTCCCCTCGGTGACCGAACGGTTCGGTCATTTCGCGTTGACTTAGCGACAGGCTCGACCTAAATCAAGACCGAACCGAACGGTTCGGTCCGTTTTTTCTGACAATGGAGCTTGCGGCGCCGATGGAAGCCGAGACGATCACGGAACGCGACGCGCCAGACGGCGGCGCCAAGCGGCGCCAGGTGATTGACGGGGCGCGCGCCGCGTTTCTCAACGCCGGTTTCGACGGCGCGAGCATGAACGACATCGCGCGGGCGGCCGGGGTATCGAAGGGCACGCTGTACGCTTATTTCAACTCGAAGGAACAGCTCTTCGAGGCGCTGATCCGCCAGGACAAGGAGCAGCAGGCGGAGCGGCTGTGCATCTTTCCGCCTGAAGGAGGCGACCCCGGCGTGCTGCTGCGCGACTTCGGCCGTCGCCTGGTTGAACTGACTATGCGTCCGGAGGCGATTGCGCAGGTCCGCATCGTCATCGCCGCGACGGCGCGTTTTCCCAGTCTCGGGCGCGCTTTCTACGAGGCCGGCCCCGGCTACGGCATTCGCCGCCTGGCCGAACAGCTCGAAGCGTTTTCGAAGCGCGGCGCGCTGAACATCGCCGACCCGGAGGTCGCCGCGCGCCAATTCATCAACCTCTGCTGTGCGAATTTCCACAAGCAGGTGTTGTTTGGGGTCATCGAGGCGCCAGCGCCGGAGGCGATCGAGAAGGCGGTCGATCAGGCGGTCGAGATGGTCCTCAAAGCCTACGCGCCTGCCGCTTCTGCGCCCGCCTAAGGCGGCTCGCGCGCCTTGCTTTCGCGCCCGCGCGTCGATATAGAACGCCAGTCGCCGCGCTCCCATCGTCTAGCGGTCCAGGACGTCGCCCTCTCACGGCGAAAACTGGGGTTCGATTCCCCATGGGAGCGCCAACAAAATCAACCACTTATCCAAAATCGTCCCTGCCGTGTCCAATATCTGGCCAATATACAGGCGCGGATTTGGATGGATTGAGATGGACAACCGGCCGAGCCGCCCCTGCGCCCGGCCCGATCACGCCCGTGTGAGCCTCACACAAGTTTATTCTGGCAAAAGCCGAGTTGACGACGAAATTGGCTGCCTGCGCCCGCCGATCTCCGCCCCGTTGTCGGCGGCCTGAAGCGCGGTATGGCTTCAGACGGTAGGCTTCCGATTTCGTCGTCGGCCCCTGTCTACGGACTGAAGGGACGGCGCCCGTCGTCCCTTCCTTCTTCGTAGCTGGCCTTCGCCGAGTCGCCCCGGCGGCCGGCGTGCACAAGGGCAGCGCACGTCAGACCGCGAGCAGCGGCGAATTGAGTACGGCCTCAAGGCAGCGGTACGCGGGCGTGTCTTCGCTTAATAAGTCGCGCTCTATTCTCAGAACGTAGGAGACCAGGGCGCGGAGGCCCTTCGGCGTGGTCGGCTCCGTGTCTAAGAGGGCGTCGAGCGCGTCCTGCTCGGCGGCCGAAGTGGCCTCTTCGGCGGCCTCTTCAGCCTCGGTTACTTCGCGCCCTTCATTGCGAGCGGCGACGCTGTCGGTGCGCTTGATAGCCTCCGTGAAGGCGGCGAGCGCCTGTTTGTGGCGCTCGATCGCTGCGTGGATGGGATCGAAGCCTTTTGCGAGGGCCGCGGCCGGCGCTGTGACGAGCGCCAGCGCTGGCAGGCCGGCTAGGGCGCCAAGCGCGGCGCGGCGGTTCGGGCCGGTTGTCATTTCGCAACCCCCTCGCTCTTGACCAAACGAATAAGATCGCGCGCGAGGCTCATCGAAATGTCGTCGTCGTTCGGCCCGTAACGGCGCAATCCCTCCCGAATGCTCTTCGCGATCCCGTCGTCCCCGATGAAGACGCTAAGAGTTCGCACGGGTCTTCGCTAAGATGCCCTCGACAGTGCTGGCCGGCGTCGTTGCGAGTTTCCCCGCGATCGCGTCAAACTTGCCTGCGGTCTCGATGTCGGCTCGCCTCGCCGCGGCCAAGCCGGACCGCTCTTCCTCGCGGACGACCTTCTCTTGCCAATCTGCCCACGCGTCGAGGATTTCAACTCCGCGAAAATAGGCGGCCGTTTCGACCGACGAACCGCATGGCTTGGCGCCTTGGGCGCGGCAGAACACCCGGATCGCTGCGATTTCTTCGCGGTCGTAGGGCTCGTCAGCACCAGGCCCAACGTAGAGCCCAAGCCTCGCGTCTTTCTCCGTCTTAAGGACGGCGCCCGGCGGCGGAACGGGGCGATGGCGCTTTTCGGCGGCCTCCAGCCGGTCGAGCGCTTTGTCGCGCTCGCGACTAGCGGCGATGCATTCCTCGGCGAGGGCGAAAATCGCGGCATCCGGTCGGTCTGATTGTGGGGCCTCGGCTGGCATAGCTCCGCCGGCGGCCGAAATGGTGGTTTTCGGCATTGTTGCTCCTAAGATTGCTTCGTGTTATGAAAAAAGAACGACGATCTCTTTTTAGAGCTACGTAACCATAACGTCAACCTAAATTGATAACAGGGTGCTCAAAATGGTTCCGGTCCAATGCAAGATGGCGCGCGTGGCGCTTGGGCTCGGAATCCGAGAACTCGCCCAACTTGCGCAGGTAGCACCCGCCACAATCTCCCGCTTTGAGGCGGGAGACGAATTGAAACCGCGGACGGTCGATGCTTTGCGAAGCGCCCTGGAATCCGCCGGCGTCATCTTCGTCGCGGAGAACGGCGAGGGGCCGGGCGTGAGGCTCAGGAAAGCGAAGATCTAAAGGCAGGCCCTATTTTTGGGTTACAAGGGGCCATCTTGCCCGTTGGCTCGTTGCCGAAGCTCGCTTGCAGGCTCTGAACCGATCGCCTACCTTTCCCAATCTATGCCTGTGAATGCCTAGATCCGATGTCATCGGACCGTTCACGCGCCCACGGGGGGAAGCCGCCGGTGCATCCGAAGACGATTTTGTTCGCCTCGACAAGTATTCTTTTGTCAATTTCGACTTCTGCAAACGCCTTCGATGAAGGCCAAGTATTGCAGAGATTAGACGCGCTGGAAAAAGAGAACTACGAGCTAAGGCAAAAAGTCGCCCGTCTAGAGGCTTCCGCGCCTGCATCCAGTCGCGACGTCAATGCGCGGCACAAAGCGACGTCTGCGGCAATGAGGGTCGACGCACCGAAGTCAGTCGGAAGAGGGTTTGCTGGGCCTTACGCCGGCGCATCCATAGACACCTTCTCATCGTTCTCACCAGGGGCGATCTCTACGGGGCAGTCGTTCCGCGGCCTTGGCGGCGGACTGCTTGCTGGCTTCAACGTCGTCAGCGATCCGCTTCTTCTCGGCTTGGAACTTCGCGCCCATGACGCTTTGACAAAATCAGACGAAAACACGTCGTATTCAACGTACAACCTCACCATCCCCAGTTGGACCGCCGGCGGGAGTTGCTCGTTCACTCCGTGCCCGCCTAACACATCTCTAACGTCGGCACTGCTGTCGACCGTGAACGGACAGTACGCGTCCGTCAGACAAAATTTCGGCGGCGATGTCTCGATCCGGCCCGGCTTCACGATAGACGATTGGCTTTTGTTTGGACGCCTCGGCTTGGGCGCTCAACATTTCGATGCAACGACAACGAATTATCAATCGACGACGACCTGCGTAGAGCCTGTTACCAGCCTTTCGAGCGACGCACACTCCTGGAGCGAATCGATAATAGGATGCAACAAGACACAGACGCAGACATCTTCCAGCACGAGCAGTGGCCAGGACTTCCTGCCGTATCTCGCAGTTGGCTTTGGATTTGAAAGGAATTTTGATAAATACTTCGTAAGGGGCGAATTCGGCATGAACTATATTATGTACACGCGAAGCGACGTCGGTATCTTAACCAATTTCGGCGAGGCGCAAGGAACGCTCTCGGCTGGCGTGCGATTCTGATCCGGCGTGTTGGCGCTCAGGGTCTATTCATGCCCTCCCAGCGCCCGCCGGCTTCGTCGCCCGCGCGAAAGCCCGCCCCCCGCTTGAGGCAGGGGGCGGGCATGGGAGACCCTTCACGCGTTGGGCTTTAGGCGTTGATCCCAGCGATGATGATCGCCGCGGGCGCGACGGTCGGACCCGGTGGGCCAGCCGCGTTGATCTCGGCGACGACGTTGCCGATCGCTGTCTCGAAGGCAGTCAGAGCCGTCGCGAGCTGCGCGCTGGTCGTCGCCGCACTGGCCGCCGCCCACAGCGTTGTGAGCGCGGTGGATAGGTCGAGACTGGCGCCCTGGAACGCGACAGCCAGCGTGGCGAATGCGCTCGCCGACATGCCGTAAACGGTCGCTAGCGCGGCGAACTTCGTCGCCAGCGGCCCGGTCGTCGGGGCAGCTCCCCCGTTGCCGTTGACGATCGCGGCGGCATTCTGAAACGCGGCTTGGTGAGACGGGTCCGGAAGCGTCTGAGCGACGACGAGAGCGCAGGCCGCACTGGCCGCCGAGGTCAGCGACGCCGCGAGTTGGGCCTGCGTCGGCGCGGGGACCGGCGTCGGCGTGTTTCCCGCTGCGAGCCATTGCTGATATTCGGGCGCGGCGACGAGGCAGGACTCGATCGTGCCGTCAGGCCATGTCCGCGATACCACGTTTTGCGCCCCGGTTACGGGGTCCGCAACGAGTTGCCAAATCGGGTCACTCATAGCTCACACCCCGTGAAGAGAATTTGCGCCGTAGTGGACTGCATATAAAACGCAGCGGATTGCCCCGGCGTCGCCCCTGAGACGGTCCAGCTGATTATGCCGCAGTTTGGGCTCGTGCCTGCATTAAACGCCGCTGCGGTCGGCGTGAGACCGATCGGGCCCCCTGTTATGAAGCCGGAGGCCGCGCTCGTTACTATCCCGGTCGGCGTAACGCGTGGGGTGATTGGGAATGGGTGCACCGAAGTTAACGTGGTGCTGTTGGTAACGATAGCAACGCAAAGCGCGGCTGCGGCGGCGCCATTGGCGTTGAGCGCGGGCAGGTACCGTTGACACAGCGCCAACTCCGCGCCGTAGGGTCGTCGCTCGAACGGCGTCGCGGCTTGTCCGGCCTCAAGCTGCATCTCGCCAATCGTCCATGTCCCGCTCGTCTGCGCGCCGACGTTGAAATAGATGTTAATGCCGGTCGTCGCGGCGGCGGGGATTGCGATTTGCGCGCTGTATTTCGTCAGCGTCGAATTGACGGTGAAGGCGCCGGACGCAAACTGTGTTTGAGAGCTAAAATTGTCGGCGGCATTGGCGTAGTAGGCCGTCCAACTCACCGCCGTCAGCGCCGTATTTGCCAGCTTTACGCTGAGCGTCGCCGTCGTTCCCGCGAGGTCGAAGCTATTGGCCGTCTCAATGCGCTGACCGAAGCCGATTGCCAAGACGGACGCCGCACCCGTTAACTGATAGCGGTATTGATCGGGCGCCGAGCCGGCAATACGCTGACCGGTGACATTCGCGCCCGCGCACGCGGCGTAGAAGCGATCGATCGTATAGACGTCCCCTCCGGCGCTACTGATGGTTTGCGCCGCGCCGTTGTTGCGTTGGTCGATCGCCATCGCGCCGTTGATGATGCGGTTGCGAAAGCCGGCCATGCGGCCGACCCATGAACCGCCCGCGCCCAACACTTCGTTGGATGCGGCCGAGCCAGAGGGCGGCGCGGGAACGAAGCCGGCAGAGCCACCGAGATCCGGTGTCGCCGACGAACGCGCCGCCGCTGTCGACGATCGTCCAGGCGTTGGAACCGTTGCTTTCGAGCGCCAGATAGCCGTAGGCGGCCGCGATGGCCGCGCTCGCCGCGCCGTTGATCGTGTCGCCTCCATTCGGCGCCAGCGTGATCGTCTTTGTCGCCGAGGCGCCCCCGCTTTCGTCGACGACGAGAAGCTGCTGGCCCGGCGCGAACGAACTCGCCGCCGGCAGCGTCACCGTGCGAGCGGCCGTGATCGCCGTATAAGCGACTGTGCTGACGCCCGCGGCGAGCGAATAATTGGCGTCCGAAACCGCGACGCGCGCGCCGACGATCGCAGGAACCTGCCAGACTCCGGTCGCGTCGTTGACGCGCGCGGCAAGGACATAGGATGCGTCGGTCAGGCTCGAGGCGCGCACCCGCATGCGCATATTGCCCGATCCGTCGTCGTCCATCTTGAACCGCACGGCGCCGGTGTCGATCGTCTCGTAGGCGGGAGGATTGGCGTCGGTGCCAAGCGTCAGGAGTTCCTGCACCAGTGCCGCGACCGCGTTCGACGGCAGGCCCTCGAAGCGGTAGATCACGTAGGACGCGCCCGCCGCCACCGCGCCGCCTGTCCAATTGGAGAGGGTAAGGCTCGACGCCGAGTTGACGGCGGAGATCGGCGAAAAGCCGACGCCGGGAATGACGAACATGTCGCCTGCGACGAGGGTGTAGTTCGGGACCCCGTCGGGCGAGACGAAATTCGTCCCCGAGCCGGTGACGGTCCATGCGCCATTCGTATAGGCGACCGTGACCGTGCCTGAGGAATAAACGGGGAGTGATCTGGGCATGAAGGATTCCTAGTTCAGAGTGCTGCGAAGGCTTGGAATTCAGCGGATTTTGGCTTCGCGTTCATTGGCGCGGAGCCGAGAGTTCGAGAATTTCGATTTGCCGGCGGCGGCGCGCCGCCGCTTCGTCACCGTCATGAGCCCAGGCTGGGGCCGCGAGCGCCAAGACCTCGACTTCGCGCCGGCGCCGAGCAGCATCGGGATCGCCGTTCAACCCAAGTTCATAGGCGAGCGCTGTTTCGCGTCGATGCCGTCGCTGGCCAGCGTCGCCGTCGAGCCTGCGAACGTCCTGAAGGCGCCCGATCAGCGCGGAGAGCTCGACATCGCTTTGGGGATCATCCGGATTGGCGTCGTCGCTGTCGGGATCGACGTCATAGTCGCTCGCGCTCGCCGCGATCGCGGCGGCGTGCCGCTGAGCCATCGCATGATGCAGTCGCGCCTTCTCGATGAGATCGAGAGCCTTCGCGCTGCATTTCTCGCCTTTGTCGAGCCGCTCTTGCAGGGCACCCAACAGAGCTGCATTGGAGCCGCTCAAGACGCGCCCGGCCTTGGCGAATGCCGACCGCGCTATGATCGTCGCCTCCGGCGCGCAAGGGATGCTGACGAAGCTAAACTCCATCAGCTCACTTCTGAGGAATCGACGCCCGGCATAAGGACGCGCGGGATCGACCGGCTCGGACTCGACAGCCTTGAACCCGATCGAGGCTGAATTGACGACGTTTGCGAGGATGAGTTCGTAGACCTCATCGGCGGTTCGGCTCACGTTCGCCGGCGGAAATTGCACGAGCGCGCGGAGCTTGCCATTGACGATTTTGCATTCGAGCGCGCGGGCGATCGGCTGCATCGGGTCGTGCTGCCAGAGAACCGTCCCGCCCGTGGCCATGAAGTCGCGGGTGTCGATGCCGGCCTGGACGACGATATCGCCGGCGCGGTCGACCGCTTCGGACGAGACATTGAGCAGCACTTGCCGCTTATCGGCGAGGGTCTGCGGCGTCGTATCGAGCAGCTTGCGAACGCGCTCGCCATTCCGCTTCGTGATCATTGCCGTGCGCCTCCATGCGTATTGCCGTTCGATCTGAGGGCGGCGAGAAGTTCCGCGAACTTGGCAAACTCGGCGCGCTGCTCGGCCAGCGCGTCGCCCATTTCGATGAACGCCACGCGCGCCCGTTCCAGGCATTTCCGCGCCTTGCGCATCGATGCGTCGAAGGCTGGTTGCGCTTGGGGTGTCGACTTCTCGCCGTCGAGCATGGCGAGGAATCTGCTGAAACTCGGTCATGACTGCCTCAGCCATAGGAAGCCGCTCCCGCCGCGACCAATGCCGCAGCTTCGTCGCTGTAGAGATTGAGCGCCGTCCCCGACGGAATGGTCTGCGGCGCGGCGAGATAGGCCCGGCTTCCTGCATCGCAGATGGGATAGGCCGGATCAGGCGCACGGACGTAGTTCGCGCTCAGCGTGACGCGTCGCGATCACCGCCAGCGAGCCGCGTGCTGACCTGCGCGACGATCGGCGTCGAGCCGACCGATGCCGGTTCTGATCGCTGAAGATTGCCAGGATGCGAGGGTCATGCGGCGTCTCCGGAGCTGCCGATTCGGCACCTTCCGGCGCGCTGGCGGAGGCTGGCGCCGGCTCGATGAACTCGGCGGCCGAATTCTCGACCATGCGATGCGCCTGGTATTCGGGCAGAGCGACTTCGTCGCCCTTCCAGCCCATCAAGCCCGGCTTGATTTCGATATCGGAACGGAGGAGGCGCAGCGCCTTATGCCCGGGCGGGATGTCCCCCTCGATGCGCAGCAGATCGCGATCGCGCTTGCGCTGAAGCACAGTGAGATCGTTCGAAGCTGGCGCAGTTATCTCGACCATTCGCCGCGCTGGCGCTTTGGGCGCGGCAGGCGCCGGCGCGGCTTTCGGCTGCGCGATCGGCGCAGCTTTGCGCGGCTTGGCGTTGGCGGCGTCGCGGGCGCGATCGGCCTCGCGCTCGATGTAGTGCAGGATCTCGCGGGTCAGAATGTTCCCGACGGGCGGCATGGCGTGTGCGGCTTCGGAGCCGAATCCGGCGCTTTGCGCTTCGCCGCGGATCGCGTTGAGCGCCTCAAGTGGCTTCGAGCGCGGCGCGGTGCTTGGCGGCGAAGTCGGCCAACGGCCGGGACGTACCGCTGGGCGAATATGCGACGCCACTGCTCGTGCTTCGCCTCTTCGCGAGCGCCTTGGAGTTCCTCAAGAATGATCGGCTCGCAGCTTTTCGATGCGCTCATAGCGTCAGGCGCAGCGATCGGCCAGTCGCGTCGAGTTCGGCGATCTTCTGCGTCGCTGTCGTCGCGCAAGCAAGAGCGCCTCGTCGCAATCGCTGCATCGCGGTGAAATTCGCGTCGCGCGCAGTGACTCGCTCATCTGCGAGCGCGCGAGCGCAGCCTCGACGTCGCGCGATCGAGCTGCGAGAGTGGCCGTCTGTTGCGCGAATGAGTGCCAAGAATTGCTGAGATGAATCCCATGGATCGACTCTCTTCAACGCGTATCATGGAACACAAGAAACGTGTGCAGTTGCGACGCGCGAAATCTGCAAAAAATTAATTCTTATTCGTAATTATCTTGAAGATGTGTCGCCACGCCGAGGCCGTCGCCGTCCGTTAGTTTTGCGATGCGTCAGCAGATTTCGCCGAAGCGCCGAGCGTCGGCGCCGGTGCAGCGAGCAGCGCCTCGCCGATCGATATGAAGCGCCGCGATGTACGTTGGAAGTGTCGGCTTCAGCGCTTCGCAGTCGCGGAGATCAGAGTGCATCGAATGCTCGCAGCAGCGCGGATCGCAGCGTCGCGCTTTCGGTGGCTCGAGTTTATCGGTCATGTCGACGAACCAGCGCGCCTCATTCAGGCCGGCCTCGCCTAGCTCGATCGCGCCGATATTAGAATTGTCGAAAAGCTCGGGTCGTCGGGCCAAAGCTAGGCAGGCGAACGGGGCGCGGCGGTCAGGTCCAGGCGACGGCCGGTCATTCGCGTCCCCCTTGCTGCATATGATCGGTCTGCGCGAAGCTGTTGCGAGAGCGGAGAATTTAGGCATGGTACATAATGCGAAGTGAGAAATTACGTGCTCTGTGGGGGGGTGTATTGTTCGCCCCATTTCCTGAACACCTCGGATATGGTCAGGAATTTAATCATGGTCTCTTCATTTGCAAAATCACTAACCAGGATAAACGCAGCCATAGATGCGCTATGCATTCATATTGTTTCCATGTAGCCTGAAGGCTGCGCTTGCTTAAACCTATCATCTTGTCAGCTTTGAACAAACTTTGTATCGCCTCGTACGATTTGAGGCGTCCGATTTTCCTCCCGTGGACCCAATTCACGAAGAATGGGATCAATAGAATATATCCCGCTACAACCCCTCCGAATAAGTGGCCCCTCTTTTGAGTTTTTGCAGGGCTCCAAACCGCGGGCTTCGCGCTGTCCATAATATTGCCCCACGGGGCCGCTTCAAACGCGAACCTAGCTAGGTGGCCTGGAACCTCAAGATTAGGCTGTTTTGTCATGACGGCCTGGAGGCTGGCCGCTAAGACCGCGTTCCCCAGTCGAGTGCGGCGCTCAGAATTGTGAGGAAAGAACATAAGTGCCTGAAGGTATAGGGGTGCGACCTTCGTTTTGAGAGTGGCGGGCTCTTCACCGTCTCTAAATGTGAGTTCTATGGTGGGCATCAGCGTCCCCTCCGCGCGATCGATCGGACGGTCGCCGGCGCCGTCGTGAACGGCACAACCGCGCGCGCAGCGAACTCGTCCATGGCGTCGACGATGAACGCCGCGTAGTGGCGCTCGATCATCGCCGAGCTGGTGTCATGCAGCGCCGCGACCAAGCGCACGGGCAGGCCGGCGCGAAGGCCGCGAACGATCGAGCTATGACGGAGCGCGTAAGGAACGGCTCCAGCGGCCAGGCCAGCTCGAGCGACGATCGCTGCCCATGGGCGCGTCAGCTCGGCGGCGGAATGCCAGGGACCGCGCTCGCCCTTCACCCAGCGCGCGGCGGCGACGGCTTCCCAGCGCGGGCGAAGGAACAGAGGCTCTGCGAACCCTTGCGGCCCGGCGGTCGCCTTCGCCAGCGCGGCCAGCACGTCGTCGCCGACGCGCACGCCGATGTGAGACGAATTCTTGACGCCGCTGCCCTTGCGGCTCACGGGGATCATCAGTCGCTTTTGCGCGAGCCTGGACGTCGGCGACCGTCATGCGGGCGATTTGGCTGAACCGGGCTCCAGTGGCGGCGAGCACGAGCACAATGCGCGCAAGATCGCCTTCCCACTGCGCCGCCCGCGTCGACTTCCCATGCGGCCGAAATGAGCGCGCGCACGTCCGCGTCCGGCAGCACTTGCGCCTCCCGCGCGGCTCGGCCGGGGCGGCGTGCACGGTCGCCAAGCCGTCTTTGATGGTGTCGCGCATGGTCGGGGGAAGTTGCGCCTTGGCGCGCCTCGCAATGGCGTTGAGCGCCGCCTTGAAGTCGTTCACGGTGCGCTGCGCGGAACCGGGCGCCATCTGCAGGCCGTCCCGCCACTTGGCGAGGTCGCCTGTCGTCAGGGCCGCCAGCGGCTTCGCGGCGAGCTTTTCGTTGGCCTCGAGCACGTGCTTTGTGAGCCGCGAGCGCGGGTCCCGCTTCAATCCGATTTTGGCGTGATGTTTTGCCTCGCGCTTCTCGCGCACGGCCAAATATTCATCGATCGCCGTGCGCACCGTAATCGCCGGGCCCATGGCTCGCGATCCGCGCTTCCTCCGACGACCGCCTGCGCACGCTCGCGCGCCCTCGTCTGCGCCTGGTGGAATGTCAGGGTCTCGACGCCATCGGCGTCCGCGAAGTCGTCGGCGCCGCCGATCGTCTCGACGACGTATTTTTCATCGCCCACGTAGCGGCGCATAACCCATTTGCCGCCGTGCTGTCCCCTTTCGATATCCAAGGTGGAGGTTCGGTTCCAAATCCCGGAAATACGGCTTGCCGGACGGCTTCAGTTTTTCCCGGGCGGAACGGCTGTCGAGACGGCTATCGCGAACGGTTTTTGCCACGGCGAAAACACCTTTCGGTTCGGAACGGTGTCCAATATCTGTCCAATATACAGGGACAAACACGCGCAGCACAAGGGCGGACGGCGAAACGACAGAAGTATTTATAAATCAATGGATTAGGTGGACACGCGCGGACACGGCTACGGACAGCAAGCCTGCCCTCTCACGGCGAAAACAGGGGTTCGATTCCCCATGGGAGCGCCAAAGATTTTAAGCTTTAGCGACTTCCGCCGATTTTCACTCCCCAGTCACTGGCTGCGCTACCTTGGAGACCCGGTCGGGGTTGAAAACGCGCGCGCAAAAAAAACCGCCGCCCCGGGGGCGGCGAGGATTGAGCAGGAGCGGGGTCCAACGCGCCTTTAGTGCTTCGAGGCGTCCTTCACGGCGTCCTTAGCGTCGCCGACCGCCTGCCTGGCGTTTCCCTTCGCCTTGTCGAATTTTCCCTCGGCCTGCATCTTGTCATCGCCCATGACTTTGCCGGCCGCGTCCTTCACGGCGCCCTTGGCCTTGTCGGCTGCGCCTTTCACGTGTTCCTTGTCCATCGCGAACTCCTGATTTTCGCCGATACATCCGGAACGATCGGGCGATCAAACGGTTCCGAGTCGGCGGCCTCGCTTGCGATGGGAACCTTGCGGCGCGGACCGCGTTTAAATCCCCGGCTGGCTTCAATCGGGGTGAAACGTGTTACGCCGACGCGATTTGTTGAGTGGCGCCGCGCTCCTTTTCGTCGGCCGGACTCCGGCGGGCGCTCAGACATTCGCCGTGTCGCGCCATTGGCGGCCGGACGCGGGGGAACCGCCGCCTCGCTTTGTTCCAGGGGCGTGGACCTTCTTCACCGCCAGCGAGGGGGTGACGGTCGAGGCGTTGGCCGATCGCATCATTCCTCCCGATCCCCAGACGCCTGGCGGCAAGGACGCCGGCTGCGCGGTATTTATCGACCGCCAGCTCGCGGGCCCCTACGGGCGCAGCGCCGGCCTCTATGTCAGTGCGCCGTTCCAAAAAGGGATGAAGAACCAGGGCCCGCAGGACGAGCAAACGCCCGCGGCGCGCTATCGGCTGGCGCTCGCAGCGATCGACCGGGCGTGCCAGGCGCGCCACGGCAAGACCTTCGTCGACCTCGGCGATCCCGACAAGGACGCGCTCATCGGCGGTCTCGAGACGGGCGACGTCAAACTGGAAGGCGTCGACGGACAGGCCTTTTTCGAGACCCTGCTGGCGGACGTCCAGAACGGCTTCTTCGCCGACCCGATCTACGGCGGCAATCGCGACATGTGCGCATGGCGGATGATCGGCTTCCCCGGCGCCCGCTACGACTACCGCGATTGGGTCGGCCGCCACAACGAGGCTTATCCGCATCCGCCTGTCGGCATCGAGGGACGCGCGGCCTGGAGTCCACCCAAACCGTGAGGCGAACCGATGGCGCGCAAGCTGCCTCGTAAGGACGTTGCGATCATCGGCCTCGGCTGGACCGGCTCGATTCTCGCCCATGAACTGACTGACGCCGGGCTCGAGGTGATCGCCATCGAGCGCGGTCCCTGGCGCGACACGTCGACCGATCTGTCGGTCAATTACCTCCAGGACGAGTTGCGATACCGGATCCGGCACGACCTGTTCGTGCGCCCGGCGCAGACGACCTTCACCTTCCGCAACAAGATGGATCAGACGGCGCTGCCGATCCGCACCTGGGGCGCCTTCATGCCGCCCAATGGGGTGGGAGGCGGGGGCGTTCATTGGAACGCGGAGACCTGGCGCTTCCTGCCCTCCGACTTCGTGCTGAAAACCCACCTCACGCAACGATACGGAGCGGCGTTTCTGCCGCCGGACATGACGATCCAGGACTGGGGCGTCACCTACGACGACCTCGAGCCGCATTACGACCAGTTCGAGTATTTATGCGGCACGTCCGGCGCCGCCGGCAATCTCAACGGCCAGATCCTCGACGGCGGCAATCCTTTCGAGGGACCGCGCTCGCGCCCCTATCCGACGCCGCCGCAGGCCCAGCCGTTCAGCCACACTTTGTTCGCCAAAGCCGCTCGCGAACTCGGCTACAAGCCGTTTCCCCAGCCCTCGGGAAACCTGTCGCAGGCCTATAAGAACCCGCTCGGCGTGCGCCTCGGGCCGTGCACCTACTGCGGCTTTTGCGAATGGTTCGGCTGCGGCAACTATTCGAAGGCGAGCCCGCAGACGACGATCCTGCCCGTGCTGGTGCGGAAGTCGAATTTCAGCGCGCGCACCGAATGCGAAGTCACGCGCATCAACCTCGACGGAAGCGGAAAACGTGCGACCGGCGTCACCTTCGTCGATGCGAGCGGGGAGGAATGGGAGCAGCCGGCCGATCTCGTCATCCTCGCCGCCTATACGGTCTTCAACGTCCAGCTTCTGCTGCTCTCCGGCATCGGCAAGCCCTACGACCCGCAAGCGAACGACGGCGTGATCGGGCGCAACTTCACGCATCAGACGATCTCCGAAGCGGTCGGCTTTTTCGATCGGACCAAATTCAATTTCAATCCATTCATATCGTCCGGCGCGATCGGCATGTGCATCGACGAATTCAACGGCGACAATTTCGATCACGGACCGCACGGCTTCGTCGGCGGCGGCTACATGGGGCAGGTGCAAACCAACGGCCGGCCGATCGAGACGACGCCCGTTCCGCCCGATACGCCGCGCTGGGGCGCGCGCTGGAAGAGCGCCGTGCGCGACAACTACCTCAGCACCGTCAAACCCGGCACCGGCGTCCACGGCAGCTTCTACGCCTATCGCGACGTCTATCTCGATCTCGACCCGACCTATCGCGATCGCTTTGGCCGGCCGTTGATGCGCATGACGATCGATTTCCACGACAACGAGATCAAGCAGAACGCCTTCCTGACCGACAAATTCGCCGAGATCATTCAGGCGATGGGCGCCAAGCTCGTCACGAAGGAATATCGAAAGGCCCCCTACGACGTCACCAAGTACCAGACGACGCATCTCTGCGGCGGCGCGATCATGGGAACGAACCCGCGCGACAGCGCGCTCAACCGCTATCTGCAGAGCTGGGACGTTCCCAATCTCTTCGTGATGGGCGCCAGCGCCTTCCCGCAGAACGCCGGCTACAATCCGACCGACACGCTGGCGGCGCTGGCCTTCTGGTCGGCCGAGGCGATCCGCACGCAATATCTGAAAAATCCGGGGCCGCTGGTCCATGCGTAACCGCGTCGGCCTTGCTTGCGGCGCCCTCGGGCTTGCCGCCGTCTTCGCTTCGCTGGCGTGGGCGCGCCAGGAGAGCACCCACATCGATCCGCAGGACTTCTCCCTCATCGAGCGCGGGCGCTATCTGACGCTGGTCGCCGATTGCGCGGCCTGCCACACCGAGCCGGGCGGACCGCCCTTCGCCGGCGGCCGGCCGATCGAGACGCCGTTCGGCGTCGTCGCGGCGCCCAACATCACGCCGGATCTCGAGACCGGCATCGGCGGCTGGAGCGATGAGGAATTTCTCCGCGCGCTGCGCGAAGGCAAGGCGCCGAGCGGCGCGTCGCTCTACCCCGCCATGCCCTATCCCTACTACGCCAAGCTCACTCGCGAAGATGGGTTGGCGATGCGCGCCTATCTCAACACCGTCGCGCCGGTGCGCAACGCCGTCGTCGCCAACCGCCTGCCGTTCCCCCTCGACATTCGCCAGGGCATGACGGCGTGGAACGCGCTCTACTTCACGCCCGGCGGCTTCGCGCCCGATCCCTCGAAGTCGGCGGAGTGGAACCGCGGCGCCTATCTCGTCGAGGGCGCCGGCCATTGCGGCGCGTGCCACACGCCCAAGACGCAGCTCGGCGGCGACGAGACGTCGCGCGCCTTCCAGGGCTACGCGCTGCAAGGCTGGTTCGCACCGAACATCACCAACGACATGACGAGCGGGCTCGGTTCCTGGAGCCTCGACGACATCGTCAGCTATTTGCGCACCGGCCACAATGCGACGAGCGCGGCGACCGGGACCATGGGCGAGGAAGTCGAGATGTCGACGTCGCATTTCAACGACGCCGACCTGCGCGCGGTCGCGGTGTATTTGAAAGATCTCGCCGGCTCAGAGCCGAGCGGGCCGCCGCTGGCGGCCTCCGATCCGCGGATGGCCGCCGGCGCCGCGATCTACAAGGACGCCTGCGCCGCCTGCCACGCCGACGACGGCAAAGGCGTCGCCATGCTGTTTCCCGCGCTCGCCGGCTCCCCCAATGTGCGCTCCGCCGATCCCGCCACGCTGATTCGCGTGCTGCTCGAGGGGGCCGAGAGCGTCGCCACCGACGCCGAGCCGACCGGACCCATCATGCCGTCGTTCTCCTGGCGCCTCGACGACGCTCAGGCCGCCGCGGTGCTCACCTACATCCGCAACGCCTGGGGCTCCGCCGCGGCGCCGGTCGACGAAGCGGCCGTCAAGTCCGCGCGCAAATCCCTCGCGGCGCGGAGAGCCGACTGAATCCCGAGGGGGAACTTTCTCCCGGCTGCGCCGTGGAGGCGGCTGTGTTTCAGCGCGAAGGGCGTGGTCGCATCGCGGCGTCAGGCCAGCGCTTGCTGGTAGACGTCGAGCGTCTCACGCAACATGTGCTCGAGCGAAAACTTGCTCTCGACATGGGCGCGCGCGCGTTTGATCATTGCGTCGCGGCCGGAAGCGCCCAGGCTCAGCGCGTTGTGCAGCGCCTTCGCGAGCGCCTCGGCGTCGCCGGGCGGCGTCCGCCAGCCGGTGCGCCCTTCGGGCGTCGCCTGCGGCGGCGCCAGCACGGTTTCCGGCACCGCGCCGAGGTCCGAGACGACGACCAGCGCCCCCATGGCCTGCGCTTCGACCGCGGTGCGGCCGAACGCCTCGGGCTCGGTGGAGGGAACTGCGACCACGCTCGCGGCGAGAAACGCCGCCGGCATGTCGTCGCAATGGCCAACCCGCAGGACGACCCCGGCAAGACCGCTCTTCTCGATCAGCGCGTCGATCTCGCGCACATACGAATCGCGCCCTTGCGCGTCGCCGGCGAACACGAAGCGCACGTCGGTTACGCCGCCGGCCTTCAGGAGGCGCGCGGCTTCGATCAGCGTCTTGTGGCCCTTCCAACCGGTCAGGCGCGCGGCGAGAAGCACGATACGGTCGTGGGACGCGACGCCCCAAGCCTGGCGCAATCGGGCGACGCGCGCGGAATCGACCGTCTCAGGCGCAAATTTGGAAAAATCGGTCCCCCGATAAATCACCCGCAGGCGAGGCCGCGCGTCCGGATAAAGCCGAGCGATCATCTCGGCGATGTATTCCGAATTCGCGATGACGGCGTCGCCGCGCGCCATGACCGAATTGTAAAGCAGCTTGAGCGACGAGCGGCCGCTGTAGGCGCCGTGGAAAGTGGTCACGAGCGGCCGCTTCGCGATGCGGCAGGCGCCGAGAGCGACCCAGGCCGGGGCGCGCGAACGCGCGTGAACGAGATCGACGCGCTCGGAAAGGACGAGACGGGCGAGCCGCCGTGTGTTCAACGCCATGGCGAAAGGATTCTTCGTCGCGGCGGGAAACGGCGCCAGCACGCCGCCGACCGCCTGCAACTCGCTGACGAGGCGGCCGCCCTCGGAGGCGACCAGAGCCCGCGCGCCGACCCGCGCAAGCGCCGCGGCGACGTCGATCGTGGTCCGCTCCGCGCCGCCCGCGTCGAGTCGCGGGATAATCTGCAGGATGGTCCGTCCCGCAAGCGAGCCACGCTCGCCGCGGCCGAAGGGCGCAAGTTCGTCAGCGCTCAAGCAGACTGCCCTTGCCCGCGCCGGCGCAACAACACAAGCCGCTGCTCGCGGCGCCCGCCCGCATAGCCCGCCTCATGTGCGAAGAACGAAGTCTAGGCGAACGCGAATCATACGCTGCGCCGCCCGCGGTGATGACCGCTCAATTCTACTTATTGCTGAATAGTCCATTTCTACCAATCGAATCTTCACGCCCCAGCGACAAAACGAGGACGATCCTATGTCGCCGTCGGCCGGCTTGTCACTGTTTAACTCTGCGCCTGCGAACTAAATCCCCGCAGGCGCGCGACTATCGCCTCGAAGGTTCTGTGAAACCGCGCCGAGTTCGCAACCACGCCGTTCCTGGCGCAGCGCTTCGCCTATTGAGCGCGTCAGGCCTTTGGCCGTCAGCCGCGATCGAGCCGTACGTTGACCATGATGGCGGCGACGATGATGAGGCCGCTCACCGCGTCTTGGAGATACGGCGAAATGAGGAGGATGTTCATCAGATTGCCGAGGCCGGCGAGAAGAAGCGTTCCGATCACCGCATTGGTCACCGAGCCTTTGCCGCCGTAAAGACTGACGCCGCCGATGACCACCGAGGCGATCGTGTTGAGGAGAAGGCTGCCCCCCGACGTCGGGGCGACCGACCCCGTGCGCGCCAGAAACAGGAAGCCGGCGACGCCACCCAAGAGGCCCGAGAGCGCGTAGACCAAAATTGTAATGCGCCCGACGGGGATGCCGGAAAGCGCCGCAGTGCGGGCGTTGCCGCCGATCGCATAAATCATCATGCCGAACGAGCTGCGCGCGAGGAACACGGCAAGCAGCAGCGCCAGCGCGAGATAGACGTAGACCGTCAGGGGCAGCCCGAGAATCTTCGCGTGGCCGAAGGCGTCGTAGAAGGGGTCGGGATAATGGACCGGGGAGCCGCCGGTCGCCAGCATCGCCAAGCCGGAGAGTGCGAGCGACATGGCGAGCGTCGCGATAAAGGCCGGGATGCGCAATTTCACGATCGCGAGGCCGTTCACGAAGCCGATCGCGGCCGATCCAACGAGCGCGACGACGATCGAGGGCAGAAACCCCAGAAAGGGAAGAATGCCCGACATATCCATCATCTGTTGCCGTTCTGAGCCGCCCGCGCCCATCACGATGGCCGCCAGGATCGCGACCGTGACGATCGAGAGGTCGATTCCGGCAAGCAGCATGACGAGCGTCTGGCCGAGCGCCAGCACCCCGATCACCGACCCCTGAAACAGGATGACCGAAATGTTGGCAGGCTGAATGAAGCGCCCACGTGAGACAATCGTCGCGACGACGACAAAGGCCAGGAAGACGATGACGCCCGCGTTGCCGCGCACCAGCCGCAACGGCCACGCCTCGCTGTCGCGGGGTTCGGATTTCTGAATGTCGACGCTCATGGCCGCCCGAGGATGTTGCGACGGACGCCGCTCGGCTGCCTCAGGATGCTGGCGCCGACGGCGAGGATGATGACGGCCGCTCGCACGATGTTCTGATAGAACGGATCGAGCCCGACGAGGTTCATGACGTTGGCGATCATCTGATAGATCACCACGCCCGCCATCGCGGGAATCAGTCGGCCTTCGCCGCCGAACAGGCTCGCGCCGCCGATGACGATCGAGGCGATGCAGTCCAGCTCCCACCCGAGGCCGCCGAGCGGAACGCCGCTGCTGGAGCGGATGACGAGCACGACCCCGGCGAGCCCGGAGAGCATTCCCGAGACCGTGTAGACGCCGATCTTCACACGGTCGATGGCGACGCCGGCCAGCCGCGCCGTCTGCTCGTTGCCGCCGATTGCGTAAAGATGAATCGCCTGGCGCGTGTTGCGAAGCCACACGAAGGCGAGCGCGGCGACAACGATCCAGACCAGCGTCGGCGCGGAGAAAAAGCCGTCCATGTCGCGCAGCCGCGTCAACAAGGGATCGTGGACGAGGATGCTCTTTTCTGAAAGCGAGAAGGCTAGGCCGCGCGCGATGCCCATCATGGCGAGCGTGGCGATCAGCGGCTGGACGCGGCCCTTGGCGATCACCAGCCCGTTGAACAAGCCGCACGCCGCCCCGACCGCCAGCGAGACCAGCGCCATCGGCGCCAAGCCGATCGACGCGTGACGCGCCAGCACCACCGAGGACAGCGCCATCACCGCAGCGACCGACAGGTCGAAGCCGCCCGTCACGATCACCATGAACTGGCCGATCGACAGAATGCCGAGGAGCGCCGACTGCGTCAGAAGATTGCTGAGATTGCCGGCGGAGAGGAACGCCGGGCTCAGCAGGGAGGCCAGCGCGCCGAGACAGACGAGGATGACGAAGACGTCGTTGCGCGCCAGAAGCGTGCGCAGCCGCCTCGGCTTGCCGCGGTCGCTTCCGATCGATGCGGCGCTCACGTGGTCGCTCCCTTGATGACGTCGTCCCGCGCCACCGCGTAGCGCATGATCTCGACCTGATTGGTCTTGCGAGCGTCGAATTCCGCCACGAGGCGGCCCTCCGCCAGAACCAGAATGCGATCGCTCAGCGCCAGAAGCTCCGGCAGCTCCGAGGAGGCCATGATGATCGAGACGCCTTGGCGCGCAAGACTGTCGATGAGCTGATAGAGCTCGAATTTCGCACTGACGTCGATGCCGCGCGTCGGCTCGTCGAGGAGAAGAATCCTGGACTGCGCGGCGAGCCACTTGCCAATGACGATCTTCTGCTGATTGCCGCCCGACAGCGTCCGCACCGGCTGCCTCAGCGAGGGTGTCTTGATCCTCAGGCGCGCGACGAGATCGCCTGCGATAGCCCGCAGGCGTCCCACATTGACGAACATTGCGCGAGAAAGACGATCGAGGATTGGAAAGGAAAGATTCGCTCCGACCGAGAGGCCGAGAACGACGCCGCTTTCGCGCCGTTCTTCCGGCACGAGACCGAAGCCTGCCTGTATCGCCTGGCGCGGCGAACTGAAGCGGACGGGCGCGCCGTCGAGTTCGACTGTTCCGGAGTCGGGAGGCGTCAACCCGAACAGGCATTCGAGCAGTTCGCTTCGTCCCGCGCCGACGAGGCCGCCGAGGCCAAGAATCTCACCCTCGCGCAGATCGAAACTGACGCTGGAGAATTGGCCGCGAACAGAGAGGTCGCGCGCGGAGAGGACGACTTTGTCGCCTCGCGCGCTGTTCCGGGTCGCGGCCTCGACCTTGCGGCCGACCATGAGCTCGATAAGCCCTTCCTCGTCGACCGCCGAGATCGGCAGCGTCGAAATCCGCTGGCCGTCGCGCATTACGGTGACGCGATCGGCGATCGCCATGATCTCGTTAAGCCGGTGGGAGACGTAGATCATGCCGATCCCCTGCGCCTTCAACTTGCGCAGGAGGTCGAAGAGGTACCCGATTTCGTTCTCGGTCAGGGCGGCGGTCGGTTCGTCCAAGATGAGAATCTTGATCTTGCGCGACAGCGCCTTGGCGATCTGCACGAGTTGGCGCTGGGCCGGGCCGAGATCCCGGACAATCGTGTCGGGCGAAAAACGAAGGTTGAGACGAGCGATCAGATCGACGACCGCCGCGCGCATGTCACGCTTTTGCAGCAGGCACCCGGCGCGGCTCGTCTCGTGTCCGAGGAAGATGTTCTCGGTCACGTTCAGCGGCAGGACCAGATCGGATTCCTGATAGATGACGCCGACGCCCAACGCATGACCGAGCGCTGGCGTGAGGCCGGCGTAGGTGCGGCCGTCGACGACAATCGCCCCGCGGTCGGGCGTTTCCGCGCCGCTGAGCATGCGGATGAGCGTCGATTTGCCGGCGCCGTTTTCGCCGACGAGAGCATGAATTTCGCCGGGCTTGACGTCGAAGTCGACGCCCTGCAGCGCCCGGACGCCGGGGTAGCTCTTCGCCACCCCCTGCATTTGCAAAAGAAACGGGGAGGACGCTTCCACTTGAATCCTATCCTCCCCACTGTCTTGGCCGCGTTTGGCGCTTGGCGGCCGGCGTTCGGGACCCGGCGTTAGGGCCTTTTGCATTTTGTCTGAACCGTCCCCGTCATTGCGAGCGAAGCGAAGCAATCCATCTGCGCCGACGATGCAAGCGGAAAAATGGATCGCTTCGGAGCTTACGCTCCTCGCAATGACGGCCGTAATTACACGCGACTCTAGACTAGCAGCAGCCGACGCCGAGCGCCTTCAACTCTTTGATGCGTTCCCCGGCGCGCGCCTTATGCTCGGGTGTGTTGGCGTCGAAGGTCTCTTTCGGCACGAAGACCAGAGGCTCGACTTTCTTGCCCGCCTTGAAATCCTCGAACGCCTGGACCGAGGATTTGCCGAAGAAGGGCGGCGTCTGGACGCTCAAGGCGAGGTCGCCGTTGAGAATGGCCTGCAGTCCGTCGACGGTGCCGTCCTTGCCCCAAAGCCAGCCCTTCAGCTCGTTGCGTCCGGCGGAGTTGATGGCGCTGAGGCCGCCGATCGCGGCGTCGTCGTTGTCGAACACGACGCCGTCGATGCTGCCGGCCGGGAACGACTGCAGCAGGTCCTCCATGCACTTGCGCCCGCCTTCGCGCGAGTTCTTGCTGTCGCAAGACGCGGCCACCTTGATGCCGGGGTTCTTGCCGAAGACTTCCTCGAGCCCTTTTTCTTCGTCGATCACGGGCGAAGCGCCGGTGTTGCCGGTCACGTGCAGCAGCGTGCCCTTGGCGGAGCCGTATTTCTTGGTGAGCTTGGCGACGACGTCGTTGGCAGTGCGGATGCCGGAATCCTTGAAATCGGTGGTGATGACCGAAATCCAGCCGTTCTCGCCCGCCTTCCCGGGGAGATTGCGATCGACCACGATGAGCGGGACGCCCGCCTTCGCAGCAAGGCCGGGAACAGGCGCCAACGCCTCATATTCGATCGGCGCCACGACGAGCAGGACCGGCTTGCGGGAGAGCAAGTCCTCGACGTCGGCGAGTTGCTTGGAAGGATCGGAATTGGCGTTGGTCCACGCGAAATCGTAGCCGGCGCTCTTCCACGCCTGCTCCATTTCCTTGGTGTCCATCACCCGCCATTCGTTGCTCATTTCCGCCTGCGAGAAGACGACGAGGCCTTTGCTCGCGGCAAGCGTCGGTTGCGTCGCCGCCGCCAGGATGGCGATCCCCGCGGCCAACGCCGTCAATACCCCCTTGATCATCTGCGTTTCTCCCGAGTTCGAGCGCCATTCGTGGGCGCCTTGCCTATGGTCGTCTTGGACGCAGCTGCGTCGCGCGCCGTTCGCCCGCTGGGCGGTCGGCTTCGCCCGCCGTCGGAGACGAGTCCGCAGCGTTCCATTAGCCATACCATAGGCCAATTTTGAGTCAAAGCGGCCGCGCGGGCCGCCGACGAGCTAGCGGTCGAGCTCCTGGGCTCGAATATGGCGGATGTCGCTCGCCGCGTTTCCGAGCAGCGTCAGCGCCGCGGTGCGCGCCATCTCCGGCTTTCGCTCGAGGATCGCGCGGAGAAGGTCGCCGTGCTCGACGATGGCGCGCGGACGGTGCGAGCCGAGCGCCGCGATGCGGAACATCTCTCTCAGCGCAAGACTGAACAATTGGCCGATCGGCCAGAAAAATTCGTTGTGCGTCGCGAGATAGATCGACTTGTGAAAGGCGAGGTCCGCCTCCACCCACAGCGCGTTGTCGTCGCCCGCGTCGACCATCGCCTGGAAGTCCGCCTGGATACGCTGGCGGTCGTGCAAATCGGCGTTTTCCGCGGCGATCGCGGCGGCCGCCGGTTCCGCTGCGTGCCGGAGCTGAAACATCTTGCGCAAGTAGGATTCGGTGTCGGACACCTCGAGCCGCCAGCGCAGGACGTCGGGGTCGAGGTGGTTCCAATATTCGGGATCACGCACGCGCGTCCCGATCTTTCGGGCGGGAATCGATGAGCCCCTTGGCGATCAGGCCCCGGATCGCTTCGCGCATCGCGGTACGACTGACGCCGAGCATCTCGCAGAGCTTGACCTCGGGCGGCAGCACGCTTCCCCCAGGGAAATCGCCGCGCACCACCGCGAGGCCAAGCTGATCGCCGACCCGGAGATGAATTTTCAGGCTGTTGCTTCCGAGATTCTCAAAAATCGTCATCAAGGGATCGGCTTCGACAGGGCGCCACGCTCCACGTGCGAGGCTATTGGTCGTACAATATCATTGTCGCGAGAAGAGCAAAAGGACTCAAACCACATGGACGATCTGCGAGCAAGGCGCGTTCTCATCACCGGGGCGAGCGCCGGAATCGGCGAGGGGTCGCCCCCGCCCTCGCCGCTCGGGGCGCGTCGGGAGGCCGTCGATCTTCACCGCGCCGGTTGCGTCGTGAATTTGCGGCGAAACTCTCTCGGGGCCACGCGTTTCAGGCCCAGGAACTGTCGATTGAAATGCGACAGATTGTTGTAACCGACGCTGTCCGCGATATGCGCGACAGGCTTGCCCGTGGCGATGAGACTTTGGCAGGCCCGTCCGATGCGCAACTGCGCGATGTATTCGAAGATGGTCATTCGGGTGTGGCGCTTGAACATGCGGTGAAGACCGGAGGCGCTCAGATGCGCCAGCTCGGCCAAAGCGTCGATCGTGATCTGCTCTTGATAATTGCTGTGAATGTAGCCCAGCACGCGCTCAATGCGCGGCCGCTCACTCGGCTCGAAGAGGCGTTGTTCAAGCTCGGGACTCGTCAAGGGCGTCCAGTCGGCATTGCGCGAGAGCGTGACGAGAATATCCAGCAGATTGAAGAAGCGCTTCGCGGCCGGAAGCGTTTCCATCTCCAGGATGGCGTCCCGAACCGAATTGGTCGCGGCCGTTGAAAAGCGAATGCCCCTGCGCGATCCGGCCAGCATCGGTCTGATCGGCCCGAGCTCGATGGCGCCGTCGACCACCTTGTCGACCCACTCCGCCCGGAACCACATGACCAGCGCGCGATGAGGCAAGCTGTTGTCGATCTTCTCGACCGAGGCCCAGGTGTGCGGAAGGTTGGGGCCCAGAAGCACGAGATCGCCATCGTCGTAGGAACCGATGTGATCCCCGACATAGCGCTGCCCCCGACTGTTGAGCGTCAGTGTGAGCTCGTATTCCCGGTGGAAGTGCCACTGGAAAGGGATTTCGTCATCGAGCTGGCGATTGAGGAACGTCCAGGATTGGTCCGCGGACGGCCAAAGCTGCACGAAATAGGGCCGCATGCATCCAACCATTGCGTCAATCGGAACGACGACGCCAGAATCGTATCATATCTGGCCGAGAACCCACAACACGGGACTGGGAGCGTCCGCATGATCAGGAGATAGGGCGGAGCGTCCGGCGAATGCCGTTGTTTGGCGCACACGGAAGGCCCGCAAGCGAGAAAGGGAGATCAATGACTCGTACCCCCGTCAGCCGTGAGGACATGCTGAAGCGCACGGCCTTCTTCGACAAGCTCATACCGAGCTCTCGTCCGCTGGTGGATGCGGTGCTGCCTCAGTTCCATCGGGAGATCTTCAACATCATCGGCGGGGGAGTCACTGAAGATCCGACGATGCACATCCCGATCCGGGACGTCGACGGCTTTCACCTCTCGATTGTCAAGGCCGAGCCCGAAAAGGGGACCGGCCTGCATGACCACACCACAGTCGAGGTGTTCATGCCGCTACGCGGCAGTTGGGCGATCGTGTGGGGAGACGAGGGCGAGAACGAGTTGGTTCTCAACGAATGGGACGTGACGTCCGTGCCGCCTCACGTCAATCGGGGCTTCCGCAACGTCGGGAAGGATACCGGCTATCTGCTCGTCGTCGTCGGAGGCACCAATCCCGGCCAAGTCGTCTGGGAGCAAAATGTGATGAAGGCGGTGCGGGAAAAGGGCTACGATTTGGATGAGAGCGGCAAGATCGTCGACGGCGCCTCGAAGGCGTAAGGAGGCTCCCGGTGGGTAACGACGATATCTGCTTCTCCTCTGCGACGCGGCTCGCTCAGATGATCGCGAAGCGCATGATCTCCCCCGTGGAAGTCATGAAGGCCACGCTGGAACGGGCGGAGAGGTTGCAGCCGACCCTCAATGTGTTCGCAATGCTCCGGGCCGACGAGGCGCTTGAGCTTGCCCGGGCGGCCGAGGCGAAAGTCACCCGGGGCGATCCGTTGGGTCCGCTGCACGGGGTGCCGATCACCATCAAGGACAATGTGGCGATCGCCGGCGTGCCGATGCGAAATGGCTCTCTCGCCTCTGTTGATGTCGTTCCCGCTGAGGATGCGACAATCACGGCGCGTGTGAAGGCTGCTGGCGCAATTCCGATCGGCACGACGACGTTGCCGGAGTTTGCGCACAAGGTGCTTACCGACAGTCCCGTCTATGGGGTCACACGTAATCCCTATGATCTCGAGCGGACGCCGGGAGGGTCCAGTGGCGGCGCGTCGGCGGCGCTGGCGGCTGGAATAGCGCCGCTGGCGATCGGCACCGACGGCGGCGGATCGATCCGCTGTCCGGCGTCCTGCACCGGCGTCGTCGGGCTGAAGGCGACGCTCGGGCGTATCCCCTACGAGCAGTTTCCCGACAGTTTCGTCAATTACGCGGCGGCGGGGCCGATGACGCGAACGGTCGAGGACATTCCGCTGCTGCTGTCCGTGATGTCGGGTCGGCAGATCGACGATCCCTACTCCTACGCGGTCGAGAAGTTCGTCGCGGAGCCGGTCAGGGCTCCGATCCGGGGCCTGCGTGTGGCCTGGATCGAAAATTTCGGCCAGGTCCGACCGGATAAGGAAGTTGCCGCACTGACGACCGCGGCGGTGCAGATGCTCGCCCGGCAAGGCGCGCGCATCGAGCCGGTGTCGACACCGATCTTCGACGACGTCTTCGATTATTACGTCGTGATCGCGACGACGGCCCATGCGGCGCGACTGGAAGCGCTGGTGGCCCGTTGGGGCGATCGGATTACACCGTCGCTCCGCCAGAGCGTGACGCGTGGACTTGGCTATTCCGCTGCGGAATGGCAACGCGCCAGCGACCGGCGCAGCGTTCTGTTCAGGGCCGTGCAGCGCCTGCTTGAGGCCTATGATGTGATCGTCACGCCGACATTGACGGCGCCGCCGGTCAAGCTCGACGCCGGCGGCTCGATTGAAAGCCCGATGTACGCGGAATGGGCGGGATATCTCTATCCCTTCAATCTGACCGGCAATCCCGCGTTGTCGGTTCCTTGCGGCTTTACGGCCGGCGGTCTGCCGATCGGATTGCAACTGATCGGGGCCTATCACGCCGAACAGAAGCTGATCGATGTGGCGCAGGTGATCGAAGACGCCGGCGAGTGGCGCGCTCGCCGGCCCGACTGCTGACAGCGGTTCGCCTTGCCCGACGGTGACGCCACGGCCGCGCGCCGTGGCGTTCATCCGATCGATGTTCGCGAGCGACGGTCGCCGAACCACGCTGTTGCGCGGCGCCGCTTGGTGCGACTGACGTGGGATCAATGTGGGATCGTCGAACGCGCCATTTGGCAAATTATTGGTGCCCCTGGCCGGGATCGAACCAGCACTCCTTGCGGAACTCGATTTTGAGTCGAGCGCGTCTACCAGTTCCGCCACAGGGGCCCGCGTGAAGCGGTCGCTGCGGTATAGAACAGCGCCGACGCGGCGGTCAACGGCGAGGCGGCCTTTGTCGCTCCCAACGGTGGACTTCTCCGCAAACGGCGTCTATGGCTCGGGCAGGGCGGCGTCCTTCAGGGTCGGCATGTTCAAGAGCCTGTACAGCAAGATCATCGCGCTTTCCGAGAGCCACCATGCGCCCTACGCGCTGGCTGCGATCGCGTTTGCCGAGAGCTCGTTCTTCCCCATTCCGCCCGACCTCATTCTCGCCCCGATGTCGCTCGCCAAGCCGCGCCTCGCCTGGCGCTACGCGCTGATCGCGACAATCGCCTCGGTGCTCGGCGGAATTCTCGGTTATGCGATCGGCGCGCTGCTCTACGACACGATCGGCCAGTGGCTGATCCACCTCTATGGCTACGCCGACAGGATGGCGGCCCTGAAGGAGACCTACGCGCGTTGGGGGGCGCTGGTGATCCTCATCAAGGGCCTGACCCCTATCCCCTACAAGCTGGTCACGATCGTCAGCGGGCTGATGGGGTACAATTTCGCAGCTTTCGTCGCCCTGTCCGTGCTGACGCGGGGGGCTCGTTTTTTCCTGCTCGCCGGCGCCCTCAATCGTTACGGCGATCCGTTGCGCGCCGCGCTGGAGCGGCATTTCGCCGCCTTCCTGGCGATCCTCGCCTTAACGGTCGTCGCCGGCTTCATCATCGCGGCGCGGGTGTTCTGATGCCCACCATCACGTTCTGGCCGTCCAAAGGCGCCAAGAGCGCCGCCTTGATGATCGGCGCCCTGGCCTTCGTCACCATCGCCTGCGCCTGGATCTTCCAGGCGTTCGGCTACGAGCCGTGCGAGCTCTGCTTGACGCAGCGCTACGCCTATTACGCCGGCGTGCCGCTCGCGGCGGTCGCCTTCGCGCTCGCGGCGAGCGGGGCGGCCCCAGCGCTCGTGCGCGCCCTCTTCTGGCTCATCGCGCTGATTTTCGCCGCCAATGTGGTTCTGGCGATCTACCATTCCGGCGTCGAGGCCAAGCTTTGGCAAGGTCCGACCGCCTGCACCGGCGCCATCGGCGCGACAGGCGGCGGCAACCTGCTCGAACAGCTTGCGAAGGTGAAGGTGGTGCGGTGCGACGAGGTGCAACTGCGCGTGTTCGGCCTCACGCTCGCCAATTGGAACATTGTCATTTCCGCCGCCCTGACGGCGCTCGCCGCGCGCGCCGGGCTCGCCCGGGGTTAGGTCGACGGCGATAAGCCGCCTATCCCATGGGATGGTTTGGCGCCCGGCCGAACCAAAACAAAAAACTCCGCGCGGAACCGCCGCGCGGAGGTCTGCGTGAAAAAGCCTATTCGAACGTCAGTTGGATTGGTCTTGCGCCGGCGGCTGAGCCTGCGCGGTCTGGTTCGTCGACGCGTGATCGTTAGCGGCCATTGCGGCGTTATACTCGCACGCTGCCGCCGGGGCCAAAGCCGCGACCACGAGGCCTGCGCCGAGCACGAGTTTGAGCAACGTTGAGCGCATGAGACGCCTCCATCGTTCTCGCAACGGAGCGCAGCCTAATCCCGATGCGAAGGCTTGCAAAGCCCCAACCTTGGCCAGTCGAACTTCCAGCCCCGAGCAACCTTGCCACTTCACATTCCTCTCACGGACAAACCCGCGAGGTATGAGTTGAGCGCAATTTCGTTGCCTGAGTCGCATGCGCCGGAACAGTTGGTGGCGTTCGCGCGCCAGACGCCCCGCCCCGGCGCGGCGCTGGACTATTTTTTTATGCGGCGCCGTTCCGCTACGATCGGCGAGCAGTTTTGGGGCTTCGTCATCCGGGAATGGCCGGGCTTCAATGTCGTTGAGCGCACGCGCTCGGCCCGCCTGTTCTCCCGTTACAAGGCCTTCTGGACCCCGGACGCGCTGCCGGACAAGGATCGTCGCTTCTACGATTCCCTGCCCGAGAGCTTCACCGCCTATCGCGGTCAGAACGGCGTCGAACTGGCGGCCGGCGGCGCGTTCACGCTGTCCGAAACGCGGGCCTGGGCGCACGCCTCGGGACGGCGCAACATCAGCTATTCCGATCCGACCGTGCTTTCGCTCAACCTTGCGAAGGCCGACGTCGCCTTGGCTTTCGCAAACGCCGACGAGGACGAGATTGTGCTCTTCCCCGCCCTGTGGAATAGCGCGCGGCAGGGCGTTCAGCGACCGGCGCGGTTTACGCACTGACCGGCGGAACCTAACCCCGAGCGGCGCCGCTATGCGACGCCGCTCCATTCCCGCGAGCGAATTCTACGGGCGCCAGGGCGTCTCCGCCGTCGGGGTGAGCGGCCCCTTGCCGTCCATCCACGAGAAGAGATTGTCGACGACGAGGTTCGCCATCGCGCGGCGCGTATGGTGCGACGCCGAGCCGACGTGCGGCAGCGCGACGACGTTTTCGAGCGCCAGCAGCGCCGGCGGCACCTGCGGCTCGTTCTCGAACACGTCGAGCCCCGCCGCCAGAATCTCCCCCTCGCGCAGCGCCTCGATCAGCGCCGCCTCGTCGACGAGCGAGCCGCGGGCGATATTCACCAGCACGCCGTTGGGGCCGAGCGCCCTCAGCACGGCCCGGTCGACGATGTGGCGCGTGCCCGCGCCGCCGGGCGCGGCGACCACCATGATGTCGCAGGCCTTCGCCATGCCGAGTAGCGAGGGATAGTAGAGGTAGGGCGCTTCGTCCTGCGGCTTGCGGCCGTGATAGACGACGTCGAGCCCGAAGGCGCGGGCGCGCTTGGCGATTTCCTTGCCGATGCGCCCAAGACCCAAAATCCCCATCGTTCGCTCTCGGAGCGAAGCCGTCAGCGGGTAGGGCCCGCTTGGCCAGCGGCCGGCGCGCAGATGGCGTTCGGCCTGCGGCAGGCGGCGCACCGCCCCGATCGTCAGCGCCATGGCGATGTCGGCGACATCCTCGTCGAGCACCCCTGGCGTATTGGTGACGACGACGCCGTGCTCCCCGGCCCAGGCGGCGTCGATGTTGTCGTAGCCGACGCCGAAGCTGACGACGACCTCGAGGTTGGGGAAGCGGCTCATCAAGTCGGCGTCGATCTTCACCGCGTGCCAGGTCGAGACGATGGCGCGAATGCGCGGCGCGAGCTCGGCGAGCGCTGCGTCGCGATCCGGCGCCTGCCAAAGCCGATGCAGCGTCGCGCGCTGTTCGATCCGCTCAGAGATTATCGGCATGCCCTCGGCGGGCATCAACACTTCAAACGCCGTCACGATCGTCGCTTCCTCTGGCTATGGCCGCTGAGAACGCCCGCACCATGCGACAGGACGCGCCGCGCGACAAGCCGAGCGCCTCTTTCGCGCCGGGGCCTAACGTGCCACATCCCCGTGATGTCGAGTCCGAACGCCTCCCTCCTTGCGCGCCGCCGCCCTATGGTTCGACGGCTGATGCTGCGGGACTTCCGTTCCTACCCCGGGCTCGATCTTGCGCTCGACGGCGCCCTGATCGTGTTCTGGGGAGAGAACGGCGCGGGCAAGACCAATCTGCTCGAGGCGCTGTCGCTGTTCGCGCCGGGCCGTGGGCTCCGTCGCGCCGAGCTTGCGGCCTGCGCGCGGGCCGGGGGGACAGGCGGCTTTGCGATCTCGATCGAGGTCGAGGACGACGGCGTCTCGACACAGCTCGGCGTCGGGCTCGAGCCTTCCCCGGAGGGGCCGTCCGAGCGCCTCAACCGCGTCGATCGGGCGCCGGTCGCCTCGGCGCGCGCTTTCGCCGACCATCTGCGCCTCGTCTGGCTTACGCCGGCTATGGACAGCCTGTTCAGCGGGCCTGCGAGCGAGCGGCGACGCTTCCTCGACCGGCTGGTGCTGGCGCTCGATCCGAGCCATGGGGCGCGCGTCAGCCAGTTCGAGCGCGCCTTGCGCAGCCGCAACAGGCTGCTCGAAGAGGGCGCTCGCAATGCGTCCTGGCTCGATGCGATCGAGCGCGAGGCGGCGGAACTCGGTGTGGCGGTCGCCGCCGCGCGCGTCGAGTGCGTGAATCGGCTGCGGGGCCTGATTGCGCTTCACCTCGACGAGGCCTCGCCTTTCCCCTGGGCCGACCTCGCGCTCGAAGGCGACGTCGAGGCGCTCACGGCGCAAAATCCCGCCCTCGCGGCGGAAGACCTTTATCGTGCTCTGTTGCGCGACAGCCGCGGCCGCGACGCCGCGGCGGGACGCACTCTGATTGGCCCGCATGTCGCCGATCTCGCTGTCCGCCACGGCCCGAAAGGGGCCCCCGCCGCGCAATGCTCAACGGGCGAACAGAAGGCGCTGCTCGTTGGGCTGGTGCTGGCGCATGCGCGCCTCGTGGCGGAAATGTCCGGCGTTGCGCCGCTCGCGCTGCTCGATGAGGTGGCGGCGCATTTCGATCCGCGGCGCCGGGCTGCGTTATTCGAAGCCTTGGGGCGCCTGGGGGCTCAGGTGTTCGTCACCGGAGCAGATCCCGCCGCTTTCGCGGAACTCGGCGAGCGCGCGAAGCTTTTCGAGGTGCTGCCGGGACGGGTCACGCCCTCGCCGAGCGTCTCACGCGTGGCCAACCTCGGAGGATAGCCACGCCGCGTGGACGCCGAGAAGGGCAAGCGCGCGGTCGTACTTCGCCCCGAAATCCGGATCGAAGATCAGCGTCGAATCCGCCGGCGCGACCAGCCAGCCGTTGGCGAGGATCTCGCTCTCGAGCTGGCCCGAACCCCAGCCCGCGTAGCCGAGCGCCAAGACGGCCTTGGTCGGACCGTCGCCCTTGGCGATCGCGCGCAGGATGTCGAGCGTCGCGGTCAGACACACTCCGTCGCCGATGGCGACCGTCGAATCCTCGGCCCGGTAATCATTGGAGTGGAGGACGAAGCCGCGGCCGGTGTCGACCGGGCCGCCGCGCAGGACGTTCACCGCTTCCGCCCTCGCAGGCAAGCGGATCGCCTCGCTCTGGCCGACGATCTCGAGCTGGACGAGTAGTCTCGAAAATTCGATCTCGTCAGCGCGCTGGTTGATCACGATCCCCATCGCGCCGTCGTCGCGATGGGCGCACAAATAAACCACCGATCGCGCAAAAGGCCCGTCACGCAAGCTGGGCATGGCGATAAGAAACTGGCCTTCGTAGCTCTGCGATGGCAAGGATCCCGATGGGCGTCGCATGACGACATCCTACTCGCGCCGTCGGCGGGGTGAAAGAGGTAAGCGTGGCGACGTGGTGTTATTACAGGTGAATTTTCATGACTCCGCCTTATCGAGATGCTCAAATGGCGTGCATGTTCTCCCGAGTGTTACTCCCTCTGCTCCTTTCCTTCGCCGCTCCCGCGGCCTTTGCGGCGGACGCGTATTCCACGGATTGGGTGGGCTCGTCCAAGTCCGAGGCGCGCATCCTCGCCGGCGGGCCGAGGACGGCGGGCTTCGAAATCCGGCTCGCGCCGGGCGCGATCACCTATTGGCGCAACCCTGGCGACGCGGGCGTGCCGCCGGTGTTCGACTTCTCGGGGTCGGTCAATCTCGCGCACGCGGAGGCGAAATTTCCAGCCCCCGCCCGCATCGCAGAGCCGGACGGCTCGGAGGCGTTCGGCTATAGCGGCGACGTCCTGTTCCCCATCACGATTGAGCCGGTCGACCCTTCGAAGCCGGTGACGCTCGCGCTCAAGGCGGGCTACGCGGTGTGCGAGAAGCTCTGTTTGCCCGCCAAGGCGGACTTGACCCTGAGCCTGCCCGCAAGCGCCGCGACGCCTTACGCCGCCGCGATCGGCGCGGCGAGCGCCCTGACGCCTCGTCCGGTCGCCTGGGGATCCCTCGGCGGCCAACTCGTGAGCGTCGACGGGAAAGACTGGCGGCTCTGCCTGCCGGGCGAGCGGGGCCCTGCGCGCGACCTCTTCCTCGAAGCGCCGTCGGGCTGGTGGCTTTCCGCCAAGGCTGAGCCGCGGTCGGGGGCGCGCGACTGCTTCTCGATCGCGCTGCATGACAAGCCGGCCGACGGCGCGCTTCCAGTGAGCGCGCGCGCCACCATCACCGGCGGCTCGGGCGCGCTCGACGTCACGCTTTCGCTGGGGCCGAAATCCTGAGATTGCCGGCGCGCCTTGCACGCACTAGACCTGCCATTTTCCCGAAGTGTTTTCCTGAAGGAGCCATCATGACCATCAAAGTCGGCGACAAGCTGCCCAACGCGACATTCCGGCTCGTCACCGAGGACGGTCCGCGTCCGGTGACGACGCAGGAGTTCTTCGCGGGCAAGACAATCGTTCTGTTCGGCCTCCCCGGCGCGTTCACGCCCACCTGCCACAAGAACCACCTCCCCGGCTTCATCGCCAACGACGCCGCGTTCAAGGCCAAGGGCGTCGCGGAGGTCGCGATGACGTCGGTCAACGATCCCTTCGTCCTCTCCGCCTGGTCGAAAGACACCGGCGCCGGCGGCCATGTCACCTTCCTGGCGGATGGCAGCGCCGACTTCGCCAAATCGGCGGGCCTCGATTTCGACGCCTCCGCAAACGGCCTCGGGGTGCGCTCGCGCCGCTATTCGATGCTGGTCGAAAACGGCGTCGTGAAGCTGCTCAACATCGAAGAGGCCCCGGGCAAGGCCGACCTTTCGACCGCGGAACATCTGCTCGGGCAGATGTGACGGCCCTCATCTGGCTTTCGCCCTCGCTTTCGGTTCGGCGCGCTTGGCGCGCGCCGAATTGCGGTGGAGAACCAATTCGATGTTGCATCTGTTCTCATTTTGTTCCAAGCTTTCTGGGATAGAGGTTTGTTGTCTTCGGCGAATCGGGTTGGGGCCTAGCTCGTGAAATCGGTGTCTGAAGACCTCCTCGCCTGCGCCGAAGGGCGAAAATTCAAGACGATCTTGGCGGACCCGCCATGGCGGTTCCAAAACAGCACCGGCAAGGTCGCCCCCGAGCATCGGCGGCTCAATCGTTACGGCACGATGAAGCTCGACGCCATCAAGGCGCTGCCCGTGGCGCGCATCGCCGAGGAGACCGCTCACCTTTACCTCTGGGTGCCGAACGCCCTCCTGCCTGAGGGCATCGAGGTGCTGCGCGCCTGGGGGTTTCGGTACAAATCGAACATCGTCTGGCACAAGGTGCGCAAGGACGGCGGCTCGGACGGGCGCGGCGTCGGCTTTTATTTCCGCAACGTCACCGAAATCGTCCTGTTCGGCGTTCGCGGCAAGAACGCCCGCACCTTGCCGCCGGGCCGCCGGCAGGTGAACCTGTTCTCGACGCGCAAACGCGAGCACAGCCGCAAGCCCGACGAGCAATACGAGATCATCGAGGCGTGTTCGCCGGGGCCGTATCTCGAAATGTTCGCTCGCGGCACGCGGCCGGGGTGGATGATGTGGGGCAATCAGGCCGACGAATCCTACGCGCCGACCTGGAATACCTATTCCCACAATTCGGCGACGGACCGCAGTCCGCTCGCGGCCGAATAGACGAGGCCGCCAGCCGGACAGGACGATTCGATGTTCGAGGCGCTGGCGGCAAACGGCTTTGAAGTTCGCTACGTCGCGCACGCCAAAGCCATTCTCGCGATGGACTTCCCCGAGGCGGCGGTCGAACTCGAATCCGCGCTGATTCAGGCGACGATCCCGATCGAAGAGATCATCGCCAGCGGCGGCGGCGAAGCCAAGGGCACGCAGCGGCTGCGGCGCGCCTTGTCGGAGCGGAACTGGCCGAAGACGACGTTCGTCGTCGAAAAGCGCATCAACGACGTTCCCAGGGAAAGCCAGTCGCACGAAGTCGACCACGTGCGCGCGTTCGCCGACGGGTCGCGCATCGCGCTCGAAATCGAATGGAACAACAAGGACCCGTTCTACGATCGCGACCTCGAGAATTTCAAACGGCTGCACGCGGACGGCGCGATTTCGATCGGCGTCATCGTCACCCGCGGGCGGTCGCTGCACGACAACATGCGAGGCCTCGTCAGGCGCTTTCTCGACGAGAGGCAAATCCAGGGCTTCGAGGACCTCAGGCAATGGGGCTATGAGCCGACCTCCAAGCAGCGCAAGGCGATCGAAAATCGGGTGCTGCGCAAGCGCAACCCGGTGCCCTTCCGCGACGCCTTCACGGACAAATTCGTCGCCGACAAGTTCGGCGAAGCGACGACCCACTGGCGCAAGCTCGAGGACCGTCTGCGCCGCGGCGTCGGCAATCCCTGTCCGCTGGTGCTGATCGGCATGCCGGACTCGATCGTGACCTTCCACGAGGGCAAGGCCGCGCTGGCCGAGATCGAAGCCGAGGAGCCGAATGGCGAGGAGTGATCGACGCCCGTCTATCTCTTGATGAAGTCCACGAAAGCGCGCAGCGGCGCCGGCGGATGGCGGCGGCCGGGATAGTAGAGAAACGGTCCGGAAAAACTTTCCCACCAGGGCGCCAGCACCGGCTCCAAGGCGCCGCTGTCGAGATAGGGACGCAGCCATTCCTCGAACAGATGGATGACGCCGAGTCCCGCGACCGCCGCGTCCACCGCCAAGTCCACCGCCGCGCCGAGCCGGACGACCAGCGGCCCCACGGGGTTGACCCGAACGACTTCGCCGTCGCGCTCGAACTCCCACGGCGGCCACGCCCCGCTGGCGAACTGCCCGCGCAGGCAGGCGTGCGCCAGGAGGTCGCGCGGATGTTCCGGCCGGCCGCGCGCGTCGAGATAGGCCGGCGAGGCGGCGGTCGCGAAGCGCTGGACGCGCGGGCCGATCGGAACGGCGATCATGTCCTGCTCGAGCCGCTCGTCATAGCGGACGCCGGCGTCGCAACCGGCGGCCAGCACGTCGACGAAACTGTCGTCGACGATGACCTCGAGCTGGATCTCCGGATAGGCTTTCAGGAACGGAGGCACGATCGAAGGTAGGACGAGGCGCGCGACGGTCGCCGGCACATTGATCCTGAGCGTGCCCGTCGGGCGGTCGCGAAAGGCGTTGACGACGTCGAGCGCCGCCTCGATTTCACCCAGCGCCGGCGTCAGCCTCTCGAGCAGGCGCGCGCCCGCCTCAGTGGGGGCAATGCTGCGGGTGGTGCGATTGACGAGCCGCACGCCCAGCTTCGTCTCCAGCCGCCGCACGGCCTCGCTCAAGCTGGAGGCGGAGACGCCCTTCCGCCGCGCGCCATCGCGAAATCCACCTGCTCGCAGGACGGCGACGAAGGCGGAGAGGTCGTTGAGGTCGGTCGCCATTGTTCGTGTATCCGCACAGCCCGTGCCGATTATGCAGGATTATCGCGCGCCCTTGAAGCCGCCATATTGAGCCACGTTCCAGTTTTGGAGACCCGACATGACCAACATTACAGCCGCTGGCGCTTTCTCCTTGGGCGACCGCGCCGTGAACCGCATGGGCTACGGCGCGATGCAACTCGCAGGGCCCGGCGTGTTCGGACCGCCGAAAGACCGCAACGCGGCGCTCGCCGTGCTGCGCGAAGCCGTGGCGAGCGGCGTCAACCACATCGACACCAGCGATTTCTATGGGCCGTACGTCACCAATGAGATCATTCGCGAGGCGCTCAGCCCCTATCCCAAGGGCTTGACGATCGTCACCAAGGTGGGCGCGCGGCGCGGCGCCGACGCCTCGTGGATGCCGGCGCAGGAGCCGGCCGACCTCGTTCGCGCCGTCCACGATAACCTGAGGAACCTCGGCGTGGAGGCCCTCGACGTCGTCAATTTGCGCGTCATGGGCAAGGTGCACGAGCCGACCGAAGGATCGATCGGAGAACGGTTCACGGCGCTTGCGGAATTGCAGCGGCGAGGTCTGATCCGCCACCTCGGCCTCAGCACCGTCACCTCGACCCAGGTCGCCGAGGCGCGCCGCATCGCCCCGGTCGTTTGCGTGCAGAACCACTACAATCTCGTCCATCGCGCCGACGACGCTTTGGTGGACGAACTCGGCGCGTTGGGCATCGCCTACGTGCCTTACTTCCCGCTCGGCGGCTTCACGCCGCTGCAGTCCTCGGCCCTCTCCGAGGTCGCGCAGGAGCTGGGGGCGACGCCGATGCAGACGGCGCTCGCCTGGCTGCTGCGCCGCGCGCCCAACATTCTCCTGATCCCGGGCACGTCTTCGCTCGCGCACCTCGGCGAGAACCTCGCGGCCGCGGAGCTCGAACTCCCCGCGCAGGCGCTCGCGAGGCTCGACGCGATCGGCGGCTGAACAGCTTCGCGGCGAACAAGGAAAGGAGGCGCCGATTCCGTCGCTCAGCAGAGCGTTCTAAATCGGCGCGTCCGCCTTTCGTTAGCCGCCAAGGCGCAATAAGAGTCTCGTCAAGCGCCCGCCATTTGAGAGAGGCTCCCTATGCCCAAGACCCTGAACGCCCGCGTCGGCGAAGTGACGGAACGCATCGTCCAGCGGAGCCGGGACGCGCGCCGACGCTATCTCGACCGGATCGACCATGCGGTCTCGCAGGGACCGACGCGCAAGTCGCTCGGCTGCGCGAACTTCGCCCACGGCTTCGCGGCGTGCGGCGCCGGCGACAAGCAGGCGCTGCGCGACGGGGTCGCGCCCAACCTCGCGATCGTCACCGCCTACAACGACATGCTGTCGGCGCATCAGCCGTTCGAGCGGTTTCCCGACCTCGTGCGCGTGGCGGCGCGCGAGATGGGCGCGACGGCGCAGGTGGCGGGCGGCGTGCCGGCGATGTGCGACGGCGTCACCCAGGGCGAGGCCGGAATGGAGCTCTCGCTCTTCTCGCGCGACGTGATCGCGCTGTCGACGGCGGTCGCGCTGTCGCACCAGATGTTCGACGCGGCGGTCTATCTCGGCGTCTGCGACAAGATCGTGCCGGGTTTGCTGATCGGCGCGCTGTCGTTCGGCCATCTGCCGGCGGTGTTCTTGCCGGCCGGGCCGATGACCTCTGGCCTCAGCAACGACGAGAAGTCCAAGATTCGTCAGCTCTACGCCGAGGGCAAGGCGACGCGCGACGAACTCCTGATGTCCGAAGCGCAGGCCTACCACGGGCCGGGCACCTGCACCTTCTACGGCACCGCCAACACCAATCAGATGCTGATGGAGATCATGGGGCTGCACCTGCCAGGGGCCTCCTTCGTCAATCCCAACACGCCGCTGCGCGACGCGCTGACGGGGCTCGGCGCCAAGCGCGCGCTGGAGATGACGGCGCTCGGCTCCTCGTTCACGCCGATCGGCCATGTCATCGACGAACGCGCCATCGTCAACGGCGTCGTCGGCCTCCATGCGACCGGCGGCTCCACCAATCTGACGATCCATCTGATCGCGATGGCGGCGGCGGCGGGAATCCATCTCACCTGGGACGATTTCGCCGACCTTGCCGAGGTCACGCCGCTGCTCGCCCGCATCTATCCCAACGGCAAGGCGGACGTGAACCATTTCCAGGCCGCCGGCGGGATGCCGCTGCTGATCCGCGCTTTGCTCGAAGAGGGGCTGGCGCACGAGGACGCCCGCACCGTCTGGGGCGAAGGCCTCGCCGACTATGTCGTCGAGCCGATGCTGACGGACGACGGCGCGGTGACCTGGCGCGACGCCGCCGAGCGCAGCGGCGACGAAACCGTGCTGCGCGGCGCCGGCAATCCGTTCCAGCCGACCGGGGGCTTGCGCGTGCTCGAGGGGCCGCTCGGCCGCGCCGTCATCAAGACCTCGGCGGTCGCGCCGGAGCGGCATGTGATCGAAGCGCCGGCGCGCGTGTTCCACAGCCAGGAGGAGTTGCACGCGGCCTTCCGCGCCGGCGAACTGTTCCGCGACGTCGTCGCCGTGGTGCGCTTTCAGGGACCGCAGGCGATCGGCATGCCCGAGCTGCACAAGCTGATGCCGCCGCTCGGCGTCGCGCAGGACCGCGGCCATCGCGTCGCGCTCGTCACCGACGGACGTCTCTCCGGCGCCTCGGGCAAGGTGCCCGCCGCCATCCATGTGACGCCCGAGGCGGACGCCGGCGGCGCGATCGCCAAAATCCGCGATGGCGACCTCATCCGCCTCGACGCGCCGGCAGGCCGTCTGGACGTCCTGGTCGACCCCGCGGAATGGGCTGCGCGCTCCCTGGCGACGAAGGACCTCAGCGCCGCCCATTTCGGCGTCGGCCGCGAACTCTTCAGCGCCTTCCGCGCCGCCGTCAGCCGCGCCGAGCAGGGGGCGTCGATTTTCGCGGTTTAGGCTGGCGCAGCCAGCACGCGCCAAGCCTTGACGAAGGCGGCGGCGCGCGCCTCCACTTCGGCGGCCTTGTCGCCGGGCCGATAAAGGGCCGAGCCGAGGCCGAAGCCGCTGGCGCCTGCCGCAACGTAAACGGCCATGCCGTCCGGCGTGATTCCGCCGACCGGCATCACCGCCACGCTTCTCGGGACGACCGCCCGCCAGGCCTTGACCACGGCCGGCGTGATCATCTCGGCGGGAAACGCCTTGAGCCCGTCGGCTCCGGCGGCGAGCGCGGCGAAGGCTTCGGTCGGCGTCGCGACGCCCGGCACACAGGCGAGGCCGCGCGCCTTGGCCGCCGCGATCACGGCGACGTCGGCATGCGGCATGACGATCAGATCGCCGCCGGCGTCGGCGACCCTGCCCACGTCGGCGACGCTGAGGACGGTGCCGGCGCCAATAAAGGTCTCCGGCGGCGCCAATTTTCGCATCGTGGCGATGCTGGCGAACGGTTCGGGCGAATTGAGGGGGATCTCGATCAGCGAGAAGCCTTGCGCAAGCAGCGCCTCGAGGATCGCCGGCGCCTCCTCGGGCTTCAGCCCGCGCAAGATCGCGACGAGCGGCAGACGCGCCATCGCGGCGGCGAAACGGTTGGCCATGGCTTCTCTCCCAGGAATTGCGCCGCCTTCATCGCCGGCTTTGGCCGCCTCGGCAAGTCCGGGCTATGCGCCGCTGGCGCCTCGTGCTCGCTTTATCCTTGGCAGAGTTCTATCCGGGTGATAATCAGTTTCACCCGGATAGAAACTTGGCAAATCATGACCGAATCGCCCTCAAGACCCTGCGCCGCCTTCGAGGGAAGCCGCCTGATCGCCGTCGGGCGGCTGCGTGATGTCGCGTTAGCGGTGCGCGACGCGCTTGCGGCGGGGGCCGCAGGTCCGGTGCTGACCTTCGACGACGCCAGCGGCGCCGTCATCGACCTGGATCTCAGAGGTTCGGACGGCGACATTCTCTCTCGGCTCGGCGCCGACGAGGCGGTCGCCGAGACGCGCGGCCGCGGACGGCCGAGGCTCGGCGTCGTCGCGCGCGAGGTGACCCTGCTGCCGCGCCATTGGGAATGGCTGGCCGCCCAGCCCGGCGGCGCGTCCGTCGCCCTGCGTCGGCTTGTCGACGAGGCCCGCCGCGGGGATGGCGGGGCGAGCGAGGCGCGCACGGCGAAAGCGGCGGCCTTTCGCTTCCTCTCGGCCATGGCGGGAGACCTGCCGGGGTTCGAGGAGGCGTTGCGCGCCCTATTCGCGGACGACCAGGCAGGCTTCGCGCAGCGCGCCTCCCACTGGCCGACCGACATTCGCGACTACGCAACGCGCCTCGCCTTCAACTCGCAAGGAGCGCGACATGAGAGCGCCTGAAAGGGCCGACGGGCTGGTGAGAAGCGTTTCCGACACCGCGCGTTGGGTGGCCGCCTGGCGCGCGATAGAATCGGCGCGCCACGACCCCCTTTTCCACGACCCGTATGCCGCGCAGTTGGCCGGCGATCGGGGCATGTTGATAGCCGCCCGGTCGCCACGGCAAGTGCGCAACGGCTGGCCGGTCGTCGCGCGGACGAAGGCCATCGACGATCTCATTCAGCGTTCGCTGGCGGAGGGTTGCGATCGCGTGCTGAACCTTGCGGCCGGACTGGACACGCGGCCCTATCGCCTCGATCTTCCCGCCTCGCTCGATTGGATCGAAGCCGATCTGCCCGCCCTCATCGCGGAGAAGAACGCCGCGCTGTCGCACGCCGTCCCGCGTTGCCGTCTCGCTCGCGAAGCGGTCGATCTCGCCGATCCCGCCGCTCGCGCCGCCTTTCTCGACCGCGCCCTCGTCGGCGCCAACCGCGCCTTGGTGATCACCGAAGGTCTTCTCACGTACCTGACGGACGACGTCGTTCGTTCGCTCGCGCGCGATTTTGCGCGTCCCTCCGTGCGCGCCTGGATTCTCGACATGTTGAGCCCTGCGACGAGAGACGAGGTCATGCGCCAAATGGACGAGACGTTGGCGAGCGCGCCGATGCTGTTCGCTCCGCCCGAGGGAATCGCGTTCTTCGAGGCCCTTGGCTGGCGCACGAGCGACATGCGCTCCTTGCTCGAGGAAGCGCGCCGACTTCGCCGACTGCCCTGGCTGTTGCAGATTCTCGCTGCGCTGCCGCTGCCGCCGCCGGACCCGCGCAAGCTGGCGCGGCGGCAATGGTCCGCGGTCGTTCGCCTCAGCCAATGAGCCCGGGGGGCTATTGGTTGTATTCGCCCCTCATTCTGTGCAAGTTGCGCGCCTTCACGTCCCTTAACCGAGGCTGCGCCGGCAATGTCGTACTCGCTCTATCAGTCCAGCGTTCCCGTCTTCGAACGGTCCCTGAACGCCTTCTCCGCGATCCTCGACAAGGCGGCCGCCCATGCCGAGGCGTCCAAATTCGATCCGGCGATCTATCTGACGCTCCGCCTGCGGCCCGACATGTTCCCGCTCGGCCGCCAGGTCCAAGCCTTTTGCGACCATGCCAAAAACGGTTCCTTGCGTCTGGCGGGCGTCGAGCCGCCGAAGTTCGAGGACACCGAGGCGTCGCTCGCCGACCTGAAGGCGCGCATCCAGAAGACGCTCGACCTTATCGCCAAGGTCGACCCGAACGCCGTCGACGCCGACCGCGAGATCGTCTTCCCCGTCGGTCCCAACCGGGCGAAGATGGTCGGCGCGAACTACATCACGCATTTCGTCCTGCCGAACTTCCATTTCCACCTGACGACTGCATACGGCATTCTGCGCTATGCCGGCGTTCCGATCGGCAAGCGGGACTTCATGGGCGCCGTCCCAGGCTTCGCGCTCGTCTGATCATTCGCATCCAACCTATCGAGGCCTTTGTCATGAGCATTCAACGATACGGCGTCGGCCCCCGCATGTCGCAGGCGGTCGTGCACGGCGACACGGTCTATCTCGCCGGACAGGTCGCGGATAAAGCCGCGGGCAAGAGCGTCGCCGAGCAGACCAAAGAGATCCTGGAGACGATCGATCGCCTGCTCGCCGAGGCCGGGACCGACAAGACCCAGCTCATCTCGACGACGATCTATCTCACCGACATCGGTGCGTTCGCCGAAATGAATTCGGTCTGGGACGTCTGGGTCGCCAAGGGCGCGACGCCCGCCCGCGCCACTGTCGAGGCCAAGCTGGCCGCGCCGCCCTACAACGTCGAGATCGTTTGCGTGGCGGCCAAGGCGCGTTAAGCGTCACATAGAAACGATAAATGGGGAAAATGACATGAAGGAGGGCGGCTTGACCGGTTGCTTCGAAAGCGTATCGACGCCGACGGAAGCGGTCGATCGGCTGGCCGACCTCTATTCACAAGCGACCGCCTCGCTCCGCGCGGCGGTCGAGCGGTTCTTGCGTGACGGAACGACGCCGACCGAAGAGGTGCGGGCGACGTTCCGCTACCCGGAGCTGCGCGTCAGCTACGAGCCGGAAGGCGTGCCGCCGTCGAGCCCCCGCGCCTTCGCCAAATTCACCGAGGCGGGCGTTTATTCGACGACCGTCACCCAGCCCGAGGCATTTCGGTCTTATCTGCTCGAGCAGCTCGAGCCGCTGGTGAGGGAATTCGGCGCCCAGATCGACGTCGGCGTCGGCCAGCAGGAAATCCCTTACCCCTATGTGTTCGAGAGCGGCGACGAACTCGGCCGCGGCGGCGCAACCGCCTCCGAGCTCGCGCGGTTCTTCCCCGTGCCTTCGCTCGCCGAGGTCGGCGACGAAGTGGCCGACGGCGCCTTCGAAATCCGGCCTGGCTTCGAGCGGCCGATCTCGCTGTTCGACGCCGCGCGGGTCGATTATTCGCTGCGCCGGCTGGTGCATTACACCGGCTCGGACTGGCGGGCGATGCAGCCCTGGGTGCTGCTGACCAACTATCACCGCTACGTCGATCAGTTCGTGCGCTGGGGCCTCGAGCAATTGCGGCAGGGCGCGGTCAAGAAGATCGTCTTGCCCGGCAATGTCGTGATCGACGCCAGCCTCTCGCCGGAGGAGGCCGAAGCGAAGGCGGCGGCGGTCGTCTGGCACCGCTTCCAGATGCCGGCCTACCACGTCGTGCGGGCCGACGGGCGCGGCGTCAGCCTCGTCAACATCGGCGTCGGCCCCGCCAACGCCAAGAACATCACCGACCACCTCGCCGTGCTGCGCCCGCACTGCTGGCTGATGGTCGGCCATTGCGCCGGCTTGCGTCAGTCGCAGCTCATCGGCGACTACGTGCTCGCGCACGCCTATGTCCGGCAGGACCACATCCTCGACGACGCCGTGCCGCTCGACATGCCGATCCCGGCGCTCGCCGAAGTGCAGGTCGCCTTGCAGGAAGCGGTCGCGCGCGTGACGGGCGATCGCGGCGAGGCGCTGAAGCGGCGCCTGCGCACTGGCACCGTGGTCACCAACGACGACCGCAACTGGGAGCTGCGGTGGACGCAGGAGCGCCGGCGCATCAATCTCTCCCGCGCCATCGCGGTCGACATGGAATCGGCGACCATCGCGACCCAGGGCTTCCGGATGCGCGTGCCCTACGGCACGCTGCTGTGCGTCTCCGACAAGCCGCTGCATGGCGAAATCAAGCTGCCCGGCGCCGCCAACGCCTTCTACGAGCGGGCGATCGGCGAACATTTGCAGATCGGCATCGCCGCGCTCGAGTTGCTGCAGAACCAGCGCGCCTCGCTGCATTCGCGCAAGCTGCGCAGCTTCGACGAGCCGCCGTTCCGGTAAGCAAGCTACCTTTCCATCAGCACCGGCACGACCGAGGCGAGCAGCAGCAGCGCCATCGTCAGGTTGAAGAGCTTCGCCACCGCCGGGTCGGTCAGCGCGCGGCGCATCGCCGAGCCGAGCAGCGCCCAGGCGCCGCTGGCCGGCAGGCCCACCGCCAGATAGGTCAGGGCGACCAGGGCGACGTTCAGCCGGTAATCGTCGACGACCGCATAGGCCGTCAGGGCGCTCACCGCGATCACCCATGCCTTGGGATTGATCCACTGAAAAGCCGCGGCGCCGAAGAAGCCGAGCGGCGCCCCGCGCGCCTGCCCTTCCTCGACCGGGCCGGCGTGGGCGATCTTCCAGGCGAGCCAGAGCATATAGCCCGCGCCGAGATAGCGCATCGCCGGCAGCAGCGCCGGAAATCGGCTGAAGACGGCGTCGAGGCCGAGGCCGACCAACGCGACCATCAGGCAGAAGCCGAGCACCACGCCCAGGAGATGCGGCGCGGTCCGGCGAAAGCCGAAGTTCACGCCCGACGTCATCAGCATCAAATTGTTGGGGCCCGGCGTGACGCCGGAAACGAAGCAGAACGCCACCATGGCGGCGAGGACGTCGGTGCGCATCATGCTCGGCTCGCTGTGGACGAACGACGCGTCCGCCCGAGCCCTAACGCGAAGCGGGCCTTGCCGCCAGAGACAATCGCGCCACAGGCGGCCCTCAGCGCTCGGGACGCGGCCCGGCGAACAATTCGCTCGTCGGCGCGAGCAGCGCGCAGAGTTCGTGGCGGCCGGTCTTGCGCCGGGTGAGAAAGCGCGCCCGTCGCGCACTGATCGTCTTGCCGCGGCGACGCGGCGAGGGCGCGCCCAAGGCGACGCGCCCGAGCAGCGGGCGGTCCGGCTCGTCGCGGCCCTCGACGCGCTCGACCAGCGCCGGCAGTCCGAGGACCCGCGCCCAGAGGCGCCATTCCGCTTGAACGTCGAGATCGTCGTCGGCTTGCGCCAGCGCGACGCAAAGATCCGGATCGGCGTGGATGAGGCGAATCTCGTAAGTGAAGCCTTCGTCCCGCATGCTGACGACGCGCAGGCCGACGCCCCGGTAGGCGCTGGTCGCGACGGTGACGTTCATGTTCACCCCGGCGACGGTCCGCGCGATATGGACGTTGTCGCTGTCGAGCCGCACGAGCCGGCGCCGTCCGTCGGCGCGCGGATCGGGCGCGGCGAAACGGCGGGGCGCGAAAGCGGGAAACTTGGGGGCGGTCTGCATCGCGCCATCTCTCCTGGCCAATCTTGTTGGGGGAGCAAACGGCCGACCGACTCAACGCGGACTAACGCGGACGACTAAACTTCTACCGATCCCGGGAAGCTGTCCGTCTTTCCCGGGTCCATGTTTGGCGCGCAGTTTCGCAAAACCGTCAAATTCGCCGCATTCAGGTTTTGCTCACAACGCGCTGGCGTCGCGCGAGGCGTCCGCCCGTTCGCGCGGACGACGCCGAAAGGCGTCGCGCGCTCGGCGGCGACTGGCGAATGCGGCAAGGGCGGCGGCCCGGAACGGCGCCGCAATCCGGTCGAGTTTTTCGACGCCGGCGACGGCCCTTTCGCCGCGAGACAGCTCGCGATCGAGCTCTGCCATGGTCTTGGCGAGCTCTGGCTCGTTATCGTCGAGCCACACGCTGAGAATGCGCGCCCAGGCGAGCGCGAGGCCCTGCAGCTTGATCGCGCCCGCGATCCCCGGACTGTCGATGCCGGCGGCCTCCAGCATGAAGCGCATCGAATTGACGACCGATTGATTCATCGCCAGCGCCGCGACCGGATCGCGGGCGACCCAGTCGGAAATGCTGCGCAGAGCCTCGCGATAGGGCGCGAGCGCATCGAGCCGCCGCATCAGGACCTCGAACAGGCGCTCGCGCGGCGTCTCCTTGGCGAGTTCGGTGTCGTCGGCGGAGAGGACGATCCGGTCGATGCGGCGCGTGAAGGCGCCGAGCGCCGCGCCCTTCGAGGGAAAGGCGACGCGGAAATCGGCCAGCGACACGCCCGCCCGTTCGCAGACGTCGCGGATGGTTATGTCCTCGAAACGGCGCTCGACCGCCAGGACCATCAGGGCGTCGACGATTTGCTCGCGCGGATCGGCCGGCGCGCCCGCGGCCTTCGCTTTGCTGTTTTCCGCCATGCGAACCTCCTCATCGCCAACCCCAACGGCCATGAAGAGTCTATCGCTTTGGCGTCGCCGCGCCAACTTGGCCGCTGAATTTAAAGCACGTTATCGCTACCGGAGGCGCCAGCCGCCGCCAGAGGCGCCGCTTGCTCAGCCCGCGAGTTCGCCAGCGCGCCGGTGCGCCGCGGCGACCGCGCGGGTCATCAGCGCGGCGAGGCCGTCGGGCGCGCGCAGCACGGCGAGGGCGGCGGCGGTCGTGCCGCCGGGCGAGGTGACGTTTTCGCGCAGCTTGCCGGCTGAAACGGCGGGCTCGCGGTGCAGCAGTTCGCCGGCGCCCTCGATCGTCGCGCGCGCGAGTTTCATCGCTAGATCGGCGGGCAGGCCGACCGCCTCCCCAGCCGCCGCCATCGCCTCGACGAGGGCGAAGACATACGCCGGTCCCGAGCCCGAGAGCGCCGTCACCGCGTCGATCAGCGCCTCGTCGGGGAGCCATTCGAAGGCGCCGACTGCGCCCATCAGGCTTTGCGTGAAGGCGCGCTGGCTGTCGCTCGCTTCGGGCGTCGCAGCGCCCGCCGAAGCGCCCCGGCCGACGGCGGCGGGCGTGTTCGACATCACCCGCACGAAGGCCCCGGCCTTCGGCAAGCGCGCGCGAAGATCGGCGATGCGCTTGCCCGCGAGAATGGAGACGATCAGCGTCCGCGGCGCGGCGAGCGGCGCCAGATTCGGCGCGGCGGCGTCGAGCATCTGCGGCTTGATCGCAAGGAACAACACCTCGGGCGGCTCGAGCGCGCCGAGGGCGGGATTGAGGGGAATGCCGAGCCGCTCCGTCAGGTCGAGGATAGACGGCGAAGGCGTGGGTTCCAGGATGGCGATGCGGCGCGGCTCCAGGCCGGCGGCCAGCCAGCCCCGCAACATCGCCTCGCCCATCTTGCCCGCGCCGACCAGGATGAGGGATTGCGGCCAGTCGGACATAAGGAGCCTCAAGGGTTGAGCGGCGAATGGGAGCGCACGCAAACAGGCTCCCGCAGGCGGCGTCAAGAGCAAGCGCCGAGAGCAGCTCGGCCCGCGGGCCCGTTGAGGGTTCATTCACCTATTTCGAGTCAAAGTTCCCGACGGCGTGGCGGCGAGGCCGCGCTTGCCGCCGCTCGCCCGGTCGAAAAGGACGAACCATGTCGCCTCGCGCATTCCTCTTGCTGGCTCTGACTGGGCTCGCGCTCACGCCAGCGGCCGCCGGCGCTGCGCTCGCGGCCTCGCCTGGCGGGCTCAGCATCACCCTCGATCAGGCCAAGGTCGCGCGGCTTCCCGCCGGCGCCACCACCCTCGTCGTCGGCAATCCCGCCATCGCCGACGTGACGATGCTCAAAGGCGGCGTCGCGATGGTCGTCACCGGCAAGAGCTACGGCGAGACCAACCTGATTGCGCTCGACGCGCAGGGTAATATAATCGACGAGAAGCAGATCGACGTCGAGCCGACACGATCGGTGCTGGTCGTGCAACGGGGCGCCGACCGGGTGTCCTATTGGTGCAATCCGAATTGCATGCCGACGGTCCAGCTTGGCGATGACACCAAAGCCTTCAGCGAAGCGAGCGGACAGATCGGCGCGCGCAACGCGCTCGCGCAAGGGCAGGCTGGCGGCCAGGCGAAATAATCAGCGGCGGGTCACGTCAAATCGTCGTTGCGAGGAGCGCAGCGACGAAGCGATCTACGCCGCTTGCCCTAACGGCGCCGGTCGATTGCGCGAAACCGAAGGCGCGCCATGCGCCGCTTGATCGTCGAAGAGCCGCTCTCGCGCGCCGCGGTCTGGAGCCGCCGGACGGCGGTTTTCGCGCTCGCCACCGCGGGCGTTTCGATCGCGCTGTCGCGTTTCGGACACGCCGACCCGGCGGCGACGCTGACGGTGTTCGGCGCCGCCCTCGTGCTCGCCTTTCTCGCCGTGCTGCTCGCCTGCTCCGCCGCGGTCGTCATCTGGCGCACCGGGCGGCGCGGCGCGGACCAGGCGGCGCTCGGCTTCGTTCTGTCGCTCGCCTTGCTCGCCGATCCGGCCTATCTGACCGTCGTCGCGCTGCGCCTGCCCGCTCTCAGCGACATATCGACCGATCTCGAAGCGCCGCCGTCCTTGATGATTTCCGCCAAGGCGAGGGAAGCGCGCGCGGGCCGTCCGTCGCCGGTATGGAACGCCGCCGCCGCGCCCCTTCAGCGGGCGGCCTATCCCGAGGTGCAGCCGATCCTGGTCGATCTCGAAGCCGACCAAGCCTACCAACTCGCGCTCCGCATCGCCAAAGAGCTTGGCTGGCAGGTCGTCGACGCCAACCCGCCCAACCTGCGCGTCGACGGCGCCGCGCAGATCGAGGCGACCGCGCGCTCGCTCATATTCGGCTTCGTCGACGACATCGTCATCCGCGTCCGCCCGCTGGCGACGCAAACCCGCATCGACATCCGCTCGATGTCGCGGGTGGGGCGGCACGATTTCGGCGCCAACGCGCGCCGCATCGATAAGTTCGCCGCCGCGGTGCAGGAGTCGATGAGCGAGCGGTAGGTTTACGCCAGACGGAAGCGCGCCGACAGCGACGGGGGGCCTTCGCTCGCAACGATCCCCCGCGCGACGAGGTCCTCGAGGTGGGCGAGCGTCGACAGGCCCGCCGCCCGCACGAGCGCGGGCGCGAGGCCGGCGTAGACCCTGGCGACGATTTGCGGAATCTCGGCGTCGCCAGCCTCGAGTCTCGACAGGATGGCGGCCTCGCGCTGGCGGCGATGATGGGCGAGTGCGCGCACGTAGCGCTGCGGCTCGCGCACCGGCCCGCCGTGACCCGGCCAGTAGACCGTCTCGGAGCGGCTTCGCAGCTTCTCGAGCGAGGCCATGTAATCGGCCATCGAACCGTCCGGCGGCGCAACGACCGAGGTCGACCACGCCATGACGTGATCGCCGGAGAACAGCGCGTTCTCCTCGAGCAGCGCAAAGCAGAGATGGTTGGCCGCGTGGCCGGGCGTCGCGATCGCTTCGAGCGTGAAGCCGTTGCCGGCGATGCGTTCCCCGTTGGCGAGCGCGCGGTCGGGCGCGTAGGCGAGATCGTGCGAGGCGTCGAGGCCCTGCGGCGCGCCCGGGCGCGGAACATGGGCGCGCGCGCCGACGATCGGCGCGCCCGTCCGCGCCTTCAGGATCGCCGCGCCGGGGGCGTGGTCGCGATGCGTGTGGGTGACGACGATGTGGCTGACCCGCTCGCCCTCGACGGCCGCGAGGAGGGCGTCGAGATGGGCTTCGTCCGCCGGGCCCGGGTCGATGATCGCGACGTCGCCGGCGCCGACGATGTAGCTGCACGTGCCGGTGAAGGTGTAGGGCGAGGCGTTGCCGGCGATGAGGCGGCGCGTCAGGCCCGAGAGGCGCGTCACGACGCCGCTCGCCGCCTCCTCGGCGCGGGAAGGCGGCGGCAGATCGTTCGAAGAATCGCTCACGACGCGCTCCGTTTCGATGGCGGGCGGTCAGCTTGTTCGCCGCCGCCGCCTTGTCTATACGCTGACATAGGAAGCGCAAGGCGACGGGACGATGAGGCGAGCCGCGGGTTTCGGGCAAAGGAGGCGCCGCTGAGCGCGCCCGAGGAGCGTGAGCCGCCGCTCGGCCGCGGGGCGTTCGCCCGTTTCGTGCCGCTCACGACGCGCTGGAGCGACAACGACCCCTACGGCCACCTCAACAACGTCGTCTATTACACGTTCTTCGACGCGGCGGTGAACGCCATCCTGATCGACGCGGGCCTGCTCGACCCCGCTTCGAGCCCGGTGATCGGCCTCGTCGCAGAGAGCAACTGCCGGTTCTTTTCGAGCCTCGCCTTTCCTGACCCGATCGAAGTCGGCGTCAAGGTCGAGCATCTTGGACGCTCCTCCGTCCGCTATCTCCTGGCGACCTTTCGGGCCCACGCGCCCGTCGCCAGCGCGCAGGGGCGCTACACGCATGTCTACGTCGAGCGCGCGACCGGCCGGCCGACGCCGATCCCGGAGGCGCATCGGCGGCTCATGGAGACGCTGCGGGTCGCGTGAGGCGCTCAGCCTTTGCGCGGCCGCGCGGCGAGGAGCCGCAGGAAGCTCGTGACGCTGCCAAGCGCCGCGAAGCCGCACCCCAGCCATAGCGCGAGCGTCGGCCCGCGATCCGACGAGAGACTGAGGCAAAGCGCCACCAGGGCGGCCCCGGCGGTCTGGCCGAGCAGGCGGGCGGTGGCGACGATGCCGCTGGCGCCGCCGCTGCGCTCGCGCGGCGCGCTCGTCATCAACGCCCTGAGATTGGGCGACTGGAAAAAGCCGAAGCCGGCGCCGCACAGCGCCATCGCGGCGCCGATCTGCAGCGATGTCGAATCCGCCGGCAGCCCAGCGCTGAGCGCCATGCCGCCGGCGAGAATGGCGAGGCCGATGCCGCCGAGGAGGCCTGCGGGATAACGATCCGACAGGCGCCCCGCGATGGGCGCCATCAGCGCCACCACCGCCGGCCAGGGCGTGATGAGATAGCCGGTCTCGACTTGGCTCCGGCCCAACGCGGTCTGCAAGAGGAAGGGCAGCGAGACAAAGGCGAGGCCCTGCGTCGTGAAGGAGCAGATCGCCGTCGCGCTCGACAGCGCGAAGACGGGGATGCGGTAGAGATCGACGGCCAGCATTGGCGCGGGATGTCCCGCCTGGCGGCGAACGAGCGCCACGCCGCAGACGACCGCAACCGCCAATTCGACTGCGGCCAGAGGCCATTCGCGATGCGTCGCCGCGCCCAGCCCAAGCGCCAGGGGCGCGAACAGCCCGGCGCAAAGCAGGGCCGCGATGGCGTCGAACGGGTGCTTCGCCCGGGCGGTTTTCGGCAGGCTGCGGGCGAACCAGATGGCGAGCAGGCCGACCGGCACGTTGATCAGGAACAGCCAGTGCCACGAGGTCACCGACAGGACCAGCGAGGCGACGGTCGGGCCCGCGGTGATTCCAATCGCCACCGCGAGCGCGTTGTAGCCGACGCCGCGCCCGAGCATGTTCGAGGGGTAAATGAAGCGAATGAGGGCCGTGTTGACGCTCATTATCGCCGCCGCGCCGAGCCCTTGCAGCGCGCGGGCGACGATCAGGCTCGGCAGCGACCACGCGAGGCCACAGGCGAGGGAGGTCGCGGTGAACAGCGCCAGCCCCGCCACATAGACCCGGCGATGGCCGACGATCTCGCCGAGCGCGGCGAGCGGCAGCAAAGCGGCGAGCATCGCGACCTGATAGGCGTTGACGACCCAGATCGCCGCCGCGCCGTTCGTCCCGAGATCGCCGGCGATGGTCGGCAGGGCCGTGTTGGCGATGGCGCCGTCGAGGTTGGCCATCGCGACCGTGAGAGAGATCGCGGCGATCGCCTCGAGACGATCGCGGCGGGGCAGTCCATCGGCGAGAACCGCCGTCGTTGATTGGGGCATTCGAAATCCGGCGAATCGGGCAGCGATCATCCCAGCGGCCGCGCCGGCGATCAATTCGACAACGGAAAATTGATATCGGAGGGGCCCAGAGCCTTGGCCCTGGGCCCCTTGATTGTTTCAGGGCGTCAGCCCGGCGAGGGCCATCAATCCCCGGAAGGCGAAAGCGAAGATCCCCAGCGCGACGACGCTCACCGTCCAGAGGAGGGCCATCCAGCCCAACCGGCGGGCCCACAGGCCCGCGGGAGAAGAACGCGTCGCGCTCATCAGTGGTACCCGTCTCCAGGCCGCACCTTGCCACGGAACACATAGTAGGACCAGCCAGAGTAGCCCATGATGATGGGAATGATGAACAGCGCCCCGACCAGGGTGAAGCCCATGCTCTGCGGCGGCGCCGCCGCATCCCAGATCGAGATTCCCGGGGGAATGATGTTGGGCCAGAGACTGATGGCGAAGCCCGTATATCCCAGGAAGAGCAGAAACAGCGCCAGGCCGAACGGGGCGGCGTGGCTTTCCTCGCGGCGGAGCGCCCTGAGAAGCAGCCAGGCCGAGATCAGCACGAGCACCGGCACAGGCAGGAAGAAGATGAGGTTCGGCAGCGAGAACCACCGCGTCGCGACCTCCGGGTGAGCGTAGGGCGTCCAGAGGCTCACAATGGCGATCGTCAGCACGACCACGAAGGTGATCGGCTGACCGATCTCGCGCAGGCGTCGCTGCAGCGCTCCGTCTGTCTTCATGACGAGCCAGGTCACCCCGAGCAGCGCATAGGCGACGAGCAGCGCTACGCCGGTGAACACGCTGAACGGCGTGAGCCAGTCGAACAGACCGCCGGCATAGGCGTTGTCCTTGACCTGAAAGCCGTTGATGAAGGCCCCGAGCGACACGCCTTGGGAAATGGCCGCGACATAGGAGCCCCAGATGAACGCCTTGTCCCAGAAGGGCTTGTGCGCCTCGTCGGCCTTGAAGCGGAACTCGAAGGCGACGCCGCGCCAGATCAGCCCGGCGAGCATGAGCACAATCGGCAGATAGAGCGCGCTCAGGATCACCGAATAGGCCTCGGGAAAGGCGGCGAGCAGCGCCGCGCCGCCCAGCACCAGCCAGGTCTCGTTGCCGTCCCAGACAGGCGCCACGGTGTTGACCATCGTGTCCCGCTCCACCGGATCGCGCACGAAGGGGAACAGGATGCCGATGCCGAGGTCGAAGCCGTCCATGACGACATAGTTCATGAGGCCAACGCCGATGATGATGGCCCAGAGGAGAGGAAGGTCGATACCCATTGTCGCGTCTCCTTAGCCGATCGCCGGATCGATATTGTCGGGGGCCGCGGACAGCGGGCGCGCCGGACGCTGCGATTGGCCGTGACGAGTGGAACGATCCTCCTCGCCCTCCTTCTCCGGGCCCTTTGCGACCAGCTTGAGCATGTAGCTGATGCCGGTGCCGAAGACGGCGAAATACATGACGACGAACAGGAGAAGCGTCGCCGTCATCGCCAGCGCCGAGTGGTTCGACACCGCGTTTTCGGTCCGCATCACCCCGTAGACCACCCAGGGCTGCCGGCCCATCTCGGTGGTGACCCAACCGGCGACGATGGCGACGAGCCCCGCCGGCCCCATCACCGTCGCGAACATGAGGAAGAGGCGCGAATCGTAAAGGCGGCCATGCCACCTGAGCCACGCGGACCAGAGGCCGAGCGCCAGCATCAGGAAGCCGAGCCCAACCATGATCCGGAAGGTCCAGAACACGATCGTCGAGTTCGGCCGGTCCTGGGGCGGGAAGTCGCTGAGCCCCTTGAACTGGCCGTCGAAGCTGTGCGTGAGGATCAGGCTGCCGACATGCGGAAGCTGGATCGCAAACCGAGTGGTTTCGGCCTTCATGTCAGGCAAGCCGAACAGGATCAGCGGCACGCCCTGGCCAGGATCGTTGCGCCAGTGGCCCTCGATCGCGGCGATCTTGGCGGGTTGATGTTCGAGCGTGTTGAGACCGTGTTGGTCGCCCGCCTCGATCTGGATCGGCGTCGCCACCAGCAGCATCCACATCGCCATCGAGAACATCGTGCGGGTGGCTGGAGTCTGATTGCCGCGAAGCAGATGCCAGGCGCCTGAAGCCCCGACGAACAGGGCGGTCGCCAGATAGGCCGCGATCGTCATATGCACGAGCCGGTAAGGAAAAGACGGGTTGAAGACGACTTTCAGCCAGTCCACGGGAACGACGCGGCCGTTGAGGATCTCGTATCCCTGCGGCGTCTGCATCCAGCTATTCGACGCGATGATCCAGGTCGCCGAGATGAGCGTGCCGAGCGCCACCATCACGGTCGCGAAGAAGTGAAGGCCCGGCCCGACCCTGTTCCAGCCGAACAGCATGACGCCGAGGAAGCCGGCCTCGAGGAAGAATGCGGTCAGCACCTCGTAGGCGAGCAGCGGCCCGGTGACGGAGCCGGCGAAACCGGTGAAGTAACTCCAGTTGGTGCCGAACTCGTACGCCATGACCAGCCCGGAAACGACGCCCATGGCGAAATTAACCGCGAAGATCTTGACCCAGAAGTGGTGGAGTTCACGGTAGACCGGGTCTTTCTTCCACAGCCACAAGCCTTCGAGCACAACCAGATAACTGGCGAGCCCGATCGTGATGGCAGGAAATATGATGTGGAACGATACCGTAAAGCCGAATTGCATTCGGGCTAGTTGGAGCGCGGTTAGGTGGAACACGGCGAGATCTCCTGATGTCTTCTTTCCGGCTGACCAAATCGTTCGCCCGCGCAGGCGAATCGTCTTACACAGTGACCCGGAAAGCGTAGCCGACAAGCGATCGCGCGCGCTCGATTGGCCCATGAGGGCCAACATACCGCTTTGGACTCCCGCTAAAAGGTGGCGTTTCGCCGCAGCATTGGCGTTATCTTGGCGACGTCTTGAACTTCGCTCGTATTCGCCTTATCGACAGCGAGGCTCGCGCGCTGCCGTCATCGCCTTGCGTAGTCTCGATAATCAGGAATCGGCGGCGCCGAATATCCGCCGTTCGAGCCCGATCAAGCCGCAGCAATTTTTTGCACTGTTGGAAGCGGCGGCTCGAACGCTACAGGTACTACACGACGGCTCTCGTGGCGAGCGAAGGCTGCGCCATCAGATTGGCGAGCTGGGTGAGGCCATCCTCTAGCGCGCCACGATCCGGCGCCACGCCCAACGAAATCCGAACCGCCTCGTTGGGATGCGCGGCGACGGCGAAAGCGGAACTCGGCACGATCGAAACGCCGACGCGGTCGGCGTGGTCGGCGAAGTCCCCGGCGCGCCAATCCTCCGGCAAATGCAGCCAGATATGATGCCCGTGCGGATCGGCCGCGTAGGGGACGTCATGCAGGATCGACGCGGCGAGTTGCTGGCGCGCCGCGCTCTCCGCGCTGATCGCCCTCGTGATTTCGTCGAGCGCGCCGTCGGCGATCCAACGGGTCGCGAGGGCCGACATCAGCGGCGGCGCCATGAGGATCGTCGCGCGCAGCACGCCCGCGAGGCGAAGCGCCATTCCGGCGTTCGGCGCGACGACATAGGCGACGCGCAGGGCAGGGGTCACGCATTTCGAGAGCGTCGCGACATGCCAGGCGATGTCGCCGGCGAGCTCCGTCAACGTGACGATCCGTTCCGGCCGTAGCGGGGCGTAGGGATCGTCCTCGATGATCGCGACGCCGTACGTCCTGGCGAGCCCCGCGATCTTGCGCCGGCGCTCCTCCGACATCGTCGCCGTGGTCGGATTGTCGATGGTCGGAATGACGTAGAGCGCCTTCGGCGATTTCTCGCGGCACGCCTGTTCGAAGGCGTCGGGAACGATGCCTTGCTCGTCCATCGCGAGGGCCGCCACGACGAGCCCCTTTTGCGCAGCGACCGCTTTGAGCCCGGGGAAGGTCATCGCCCCAGCCGCGACGACGTCGCCGCGCGAAAGGAGGAAGTCGCAAATGGCGAAGAGCGCGCTCTGGGCGCCTCCGGCGATGACGATCCGCTCAGGGGCGACGCCCTCGATCCATTGCGCGAGCCAGTGAGCGGCGGCGTGGCGGTCGGCCTCGGCGCCGTTGCTTTGCTGATAGTGCAGGGTGAGCAGGCCGCGCGGACTGCCGAGAATGCTGGCGATGCTCTGCGGGAACAGCCGACGAAACAGTTCGCCCGGCTGCGGCGGAATGTTCATGCTGAGGTCGATCAGCGGGTGGGCGTATTCCGGGGGCTCGGCGCCGTCGGCCTTCTCGGTGATGAAGGTGCCGCGCCCCGCTTGCGCTGCCACGAGGCCGCGCCTGCGCGCCTCGTTGAAGGCCCGCGTCACGGTGGTCAGATCGACGTCGAGCGCTTCTGCGATGGCGCGCTGCGGCGGCAACCGTTCGCCGCGCGCCACCCGCCCGGAGCGGACATCCGCTTCGAGCGCCTCGACAATTCCGAGATATTTCATCCGGGCGCTGTCGATCAGCCGCGGTCGCCACATCACACCCTCCCTTTTGTATGGTGTTTTGAAAGACATTGTTCCCGGTTTGACGGGGAAAGGAAAGAGCGCGCCGCGCGCGCCGACGCTTGAGCCCGGCGTGGGCGGCGCCAGGTTCACGCCCGGATGAACGTCTGGAGCTCCAAACCCCCGGGTAGGGTCAGGCAGCGTTCTGCCGCTGCGCGGCGAGCACGGTCTTGAGCTGGACGACGCTCGGCGTGATGACCGGGATGAAGGCGGCCTCGCGCCACCGTCGGCCGAATCCCGCGCCCGGGCCCGTCAGATAGGCGCGGCCGCCTGAGGCCTGAAGTTCGAGCGCGACGGCCTGGGCGACGATTTCGGCGAGAGCGATGCGGATGCGGAACAGCGCGGCGGCCTTGCTCAGAAACAAGCCGGAGCGCAGCCCTTCGTGCAGCGCGCGCTCCTGATCGGCGAGCGCGCGCGTCGCCTCCGCCACCGGTTCGGCCAGCGGGCTGCGCCCGGGACTAAGCGACTTGCGCGCCTCGGCGAGCGCGCGCCGCGCCAGCCCGATCGACATGCCGCATTGCAGGCCGAGAAACGCTGGCCGCACCGCTGTCAGCCACGCCTCGGCGTCGAGATGGATAATGCGCTGCGGCGTGATCTCGACGCCGCAGATCGTCAAGGCCGCCGTATTGGTCCCGCGCATCGCCATCAGATCGAGATCGGCCGAACGGACGAGGCCGGGATCGTCGTGGGCGAGCGACGCGACGAACGCCCCCTGTCCATCCTCGTACGCGACCGCCGCCGCGACATGAAACCCCTGTCGGCTCAAATTGGTGACCCAGGGCAACTTGCCCTCGAGGACCAAGCGGTCGCTTCGACGGCCAGCCTTTACATGCAGCTCCTCGAGGCCGCAGAGGAACTTCATCGCATTCGAGAGCCCGGTCGCGCCGCCGACGCGTCCCGTCATGAGCGCCGGCAACTGCGCCTCGCGCAGCGCCGTATTTGAACTGTTGACGAGATATTCGATGTAGCTGCGCTGCGCCCAAAGCACGAAGCCGGCCGCCAGCGATATCTGGGAGACCGCGGCGACGGCTTCGATGCCGTCGACCACGTCGCCGCCCGCGCCGCCGGCCGCCCTCGACACGCCAACCCCGAGCGCCCCACCCGCGGCGAGGCGCAGCAGCGCCTCGTCAGCCAGCCTGCTTTCCTGATCGAGGCTCACGGCGTTGTCGTCGAGCCAGGTCCGCAAGCCGGGCGTCGAGCGAGGAAGACGCGCGGCTCATCGGGTCGCCGACTGGTCGGCTCCGTTCCAGCGGTACGGCTCGAGCTGGGGGTTGAGCGGCGGGCCGCCGAGATTGTTGGCGAAGTTGCACAGCGTGGCGAGGCTCACGCCAAGCACCACCTCGAGCGCCGCCTGGTCGTCGAACCCGACCGCCTTGAAGGCGTCGAGATCGGTCGCCTCGACGCGGCCGCGCGTCGCGATGACCGCCTGGGTGAATTGAGCGACGGCTTCAAGACGCGCGTTCGGCAACGGAGCGAGGCTGCGCAGCGCTTCGACCGTCGTCGGGTCGAGGCCGGCTTGCTTGTAGGCGATGGCCGTGTGGCCTGCGACGCAAAAGCCGCAGCCATGCGTCGCCGCGGCGGTGATCTGCACCGTTTCGCGCTCGGCGAGCGAGAGCGACGCGCGAGCGTTGATCCCGGAGACCGTCAGATAGGCCTCCAGCGCGGCCGGCGCATTGGCGAGGATGCCCAACAGATTGGGCAGGAAGCCATTGCGCTGCTCCGCCGCGACGAGGAGCCCCTTTGCGGCGTCCGGGGCGTCATCGATCGTGCGTAGGGGTAGCGTCGTCATGATCGCTCCTGATTGGCGGGCGCAGGCGGGGGCCCGCACGCTGCTGTATGGTATCGGTCGCCATTGTACTCGGCGTTAGCCATACAATTTGGCGCGAGTACAAAGGAGCGGAGCCGTACAAGTCAAGTAACGTGGAGTTCAACGGATTCAAGATGCCGGGAGGGGAAGTGATTATGGCAATCGGACCAGGAGGGCGCCGCGGCGCCGTCCAGCAAAAAGTGCGGCGAAAACATGTTGTTTGTAATGTTGCACTGCCGTTTAGCCAGACAACGGAAACCCCGTACTGGGGCAATTTGTCGCGGCTTCCGCCCGCTTGACACGCATACAATATCGGAGGATTTGTCGCGCCCGGTTTCACAGCCGCAGCCCTACAGACGCTGACGAACCTGCGGCGAACGAAAAGCCCCTGGTTCAAGAGGATGCTGAGTTGCTGGCGCTACCGATCATTATGGCCGCCCGGGGAGGCGGCGACACTTGCAATGGACCTGAGAACCGACGGGCGTTTGGGTCCCGTCGCTTTACGTTTTCGGGCCCGGAAGGTCGCCCCTGCGGCCTGAGGATGATGCGCCATGCTCAGTAAGCTTCCCTCGGTCGCCGGCCGAATCGCCCTCCCGTTCATGCTCCTCGCGCTAGGCGGCTGCGACCGTTTCGCGGTGCTCGACCCCAAGGGGGCGATCGGCGTGGAAGAGAAGAAACTGATCCTGATCGCGCTCGGCCTGATGTTGCTGGTCGTCATCCCGGTGATGGCGCTGACGGTCTTCTTCGCTTGGCGCTACCGCGCCTCCAACACCAAGGCGACCTACGCACCCAAGTGGTCGCACTCGACCGGCATCGAGGTCGTCGTCTGGTCCATTCCGTGCGTAATCGTCCTGATGCTCGCCGTCCTCATCTGGAGGACGACCCACACGCTCGATCCCTATCGGCCGCTCGAATCTCAGACGGCCCCGGTCAACGTCGAGGTCGTCTCGCTCGATTGGAAGTGGCTGTTCATCTACCCGGATTACGGCGTCGCCTCCGTCAATGAGCTCGCCGTCCCGACCGGAACCCCGATCAACTTCCGGCTCACCTCCGATTCGATGATGAACTCGTTCTTCATCCCCCAGCTCGGCAGCCAAGTCTACACCATGGCCGGGATGCAGACGCAGCTCCACCTGATCGCCGATCAGCCGGGCGTCTATCGCGGCGTCTCGGCCTCGTTCAGCGGGCCCGGCTTCTCCGACATGCACTTCGATACGCACGCGATGTCGTGGGATCAGTTCAACGCCTGGATCAAGCAGGCCAAGACCGCGCCGGCCATTCTCGACGAAGCGACCTTCAAGGCGCTCGAGGAGCCGAGCGAGAAGACCCCGCCGACGATCTATGCGAGCGCCGTGCCGGGTCTGTTTGACCGGGTCGTCGATCGCTTCATGGCCGCGCGATCGCCGAAGACGGCTTCGCTCAGCGGCCCGATCTGCACGCCCGAGGGACCGCTCTCGAGGAGGAACGACTAATGTTTGGCAAGCTCACCCTCGACGCGGTTCCTTGGCATGAGCCCATCATCATGGGCACCGGCGTCGTCGTCGCCCTCGGCGGCCTCGGCGTCCTCGCGCTGATCACCTACTTCCGGCTGTGGGGTTATCTCTGGAAGGAGTGGATCACGTCGGTCGATCACAAGCGGATCGGCGTGATGTATTTCATCCTCGGCATCGTCATGCTGCTGCGCGGCTTCGCGGACGCGCTCATGATGCGCACGCAACAGGCGATTGCGTCCACCGGCTCCGGCGGCTTTCTGCCGCCACATCACTACGATCAGGTCTTCACCGCCCACGGCGTGATCATGATCTTCTTCGTGGCGACGCCCTTCATCATCGGCCTGATGAACGTCGTCATGCCGCTGCAGATTGGCGCGCGCGACGTCGCCTTTCCGTTCCTGAACTCGCTGAGCTTCTGGTTCGCCGCCTTTGGCGGGGCGCTCGTCATGATCTCGATGTGGGTCGGCGACTTCGCGGCGATGGGTTGGGTCGCCTATCCCCCGATGACCGAGCTCGGGATGAGCCCGTCGACCGGCGTCGATTATTATCTCTGGTCGCTGCAGCTCTCCGGCGTCGGCACGACGCTCACCGGCGTCAACTTCATCGCCACCATCCTGCGCATGCGCGCGCCAGGGATGGACATGATGAAGATGCCGGTCTTCGTGTGGGCGACGCTGATCACCAACATTCTGATCGCCGCGGTCTTCCCCGTGCTCACCGCGACTTTCGCGATGCTCGCCGCCGACCGCTACCTCGGCATGCATTTCTTCACCAACGCGGGTGGTGGAAATGCGATGATGTACATCAACCTCTTTTGGGTCTGGGGACATCCCGAGGTCTACATCCTCATCCTGCCGCTGTTCGGCGTGTTCTCCGAGGTGATCCCGACCTTCTCCGGCAAGCCGCTGTTCGGCTACACGTCGATGGTCTACGCCACGGCGGCGATCGGCGTGCTTTCGTTCTGCGTCTACCTGCACCACTTCTTCACGATGGGGTCCGGCGCCGACGTCAACGCCTTCTTCGGCATCATGACGACGATCATCTCGATCCCGACCGGCGTGAAGCTGTTCAACTGGCTCTTCACGATGTATCGGGGCCGCGTCCGTTTCCACTCGGCGACGCTGTGGACGATCGGCTTCATGTTCACCTTCACGTTCGGCGGCATGACCGGCGTTCTGCTGGCGGTGCCGGGCGCGGACTTCGTCCTGCACAACAGCCTGTTCCTGGTCGCCCACTTCCACAACGTCATCATCGGCGGCGTGGTGTTTGGCAGCTTCGCCGGAATGAACTTCTGGTTCCCCAAGGTGTTCGGCTTCAAGCTGAACGATTTCTGGGGCAAGGTCTCCTTCTGGTGCTGGATCGTCGGCTACTGGCTCGCCTTCACGCCGCTCTACATCCTCGGCTTCATGGGGATGACGCGGCGCCTGAACCACTTCGACGTGCCGGAATGGCAGCCCTATCTGTTGGTGGCTCTGCTGGGCGCCCTCATCATCGGCGCCGGGATCCTGGCGATGCTGATCCAGATCGCGGTCAGCATCAAGGATCGCAAGAAGAACGTCGATCTGACGGGCGACCCATGGAACGCGCGCAGCCTCGAATGGTCGACGGCTTCGCCGGCGCCCTTCTACAACTTCGCCATCGTCCCCCACATCACCTCGCTCGAGCAGCATTGGGAAGATAAGGAGCGGGGTCGGGCTTGGCGCAAGGAGACCGATTACGAGGACATCCACATGCCCAGGAATACGGGTGTGGGCTTCGTGATGGGCGCCTTCGGCTTCGTCCTGTGCTTCGCGCTGATCTGGCACATCTGGTGGCTCGCGGCGATTGGCCTCGCCGGCATGGTCGGCGCCTTCCTCAGCCGCACCTACGATCGGGACATCGATTACTACGTCCCGGCCGCGGAAGTGGCGCGCATCGAAAACGAGCGCCACGCTCTTCTCGCTAAGGCGGTGTAATCATGAACATTCGCACCTCTGCCCACCCTCTGGCGACGATCGAGTTGCCAGAGGTCGGACACGCCGCGCATCACCACGCGCACGACGACGGATCCAAGACCCTTTTCGGGTTCTGGGTCTACCTGATGACCGACTGCCTGATCTTCGCGACCTTGTTCGCGACCTTCGGCGTGCTGGTCGACAACGTCGCGGGAGGGCCGGACGGCAAGCAGTTGTTCGACCTTACCTACGTCGGCGGCGAAACGTTGCTGCTGCTGGTGAGCAGCTTCACCTTCGGCCTGGCGGCGCTCGCCATGCAAGCCGGCGACCGGGCCAAGGTCCTCAACTGGCTCGTCATCACCTTCGTCCTCGGCGCCGGCTTCATCGGCATGGAAGTGAAGGAGTTCGCCCATCTCATCGCCGATGGCGCGGGCCCTGACCGCAGCGCCTTCCTCTCGGCCTATTTCACGCTCGTCGGCACCCACGGATTGCACGTGACCGCCGGTCTCGTCTGGCTCGCAGTGATGATGCACCAGACGCTCCACTTCGGGCTCGACGACGTCGTGAAGCGTCGCCTCGCCTGCCTCAGCCTGTTCTGGCACTTCCTCGACCTGGTGTGGGTCTGCGTCTTCACCGTCGTCTATCTCAGAGGAGCGATCTGATGGCCGGCGCGCATGCTTCCAGCCACGCGGCGCATGGGGAATCCCACGGCGGATCCCACAGCAGCATGACGACCTATGTCGTCGGCTTCATTCTCTCGCTCGTCCTGACGGCGCTCTCCTTCTGGGCCGTCATGGGCGGCGCGCTTCCCAGGGACATGATCATCCCGGCGATCACGGTTCTCGCCGTGATCCAGTTGGTCGTGCAGCTCGTGTACTTCCTCCATCTCGGCGCGGCGCCCGAACAGCGGAACAACACGGTCGTCTTCATCCTTACGGGCTTGCTGATCGCGACGATCGTCGGCCTCTCGCTCTGGGTCATGCACAACGCGAACGCGAACATGATGCCGACGCAGATGTCGCCCGAAGCCGCGCGGATGAAGGACTGACGGACGACCCGTTCTCTTAGAGCGTCCTGCAGTTACGTGGAACCGTCTTTGCGAGCGGAGCGAAGCAAACCAGCGATCGAGACCTCGCCAGCAGATCGCGAGGCGTTCCGTGGGCGCCTCAATTTGCGGACGCCTCGATCTCTGGATCGCCGCGCTTCGCTCGCGATGACGACAGGGGTCCGCCTAAACCTGACGACAGCGTGCCCTAGCTCTCACAAACCGCTGTCATGCCCGCGAAAAGCGAGCATGACAGGGGGCGCGACGCCGCGACAATATCAGCGCAGAACGCTCTCGCATTGAGCTGCGCCGGCAGACCTCAATCTACACGCGCCAAGACCTGCTCCAGGTTCGCAAAGAATTTCTGCCACCCGTACTTCGCGCCCTGATAGGCCTGCTGCTGATCCGGCCGGAAGCCGACCTGCTCCATGCGCAGGTGCGTTCCTGTGCCGGTCGGGGTGAGAGTCCAGGTGACGACGCTCTCGAGACCATAGGCCTCCCAGGTATAAGACAACGTCTTGTTCGGCTCGACCGTCCTAACCTGGCAGTCGACGGCGCCCCAATCGGCGCGAAGACTGAAACTGTGATCCACGACAGGCTGGAAATCGTTCTTCATCAGCCACTCCTCGATCAGGTGTGGTTGGGTGAGAGCGCGCCAGATCTTTTCCGAGGGATGAGGGATCTCGCGTTCGACGACGACGGAGAGCGTTGCGGTCGCAGGATCGGTCATTGGTCCATCCTTTTCAGCAGGTCTTCAAGGTGGTCGAACCGGCTCCGCCAGAAAGCGGACATCTGACTTGTCCAGTCGATCAGCGGAGCGAGCGCGCCGAGTTGGGCGCTGTAGTGGGTCTGTCGTCCTTCATGGCGATCGCGCACCAGCCCGGCTTGCCTCAGAACGCCGAGATGCTTTGACACGGCCGGTTGCGAGACCCCGGACTGAGCTGTCAGCGCCCCCACTGTCTGCTCTCCTTCGCGGCAAAGCCGCTCGAAGATCGCCCGGCGAGTCGGATCGGCCAACGATCGGAAGAGAATGTCGCGGGGGTCTGGCGTCACGATCAATAACCCAGTGGCTATCGATCAATCAATAACCGCTCGGTTATATAATTCAAGCGGAAAGTCGCGAAGGCCCTTGAGCTGGGTTTGCCCTCGGTCGGGGCGGCGGGGTTCGGACGACGCAGATGGCGGCCCTCAAGCCGCTCGGGTTCGCTCGCCAGCGCATCCGGTTCGTCCGCGCCTTTACGGTGGCGACGTTTCAGGGGCGAAATTGGTCTGCGCCACTATATATGGAACCGGGTCCCACCCAAAACGATTGTGGACCCAGGCTCACAACAAGTCAGGCGGCCGTCGCTTGCGCTGGCCGCCCTGGAGGCACATGCCTAACTCGATTGAGAAAAATCTGGAGCGGGCGAAGGGATTCGAACCCTCGACCCCAACCTTGGCAAGGTTGTGCTCTACCCCTGAGCTACACCCGCATCCGCGACGGCGTCGCCGTCGGCGCGCTTATGGCCCATGCCGAAGAAAATGCAACTCCCCTTTCGCCAACAATTGGCGGCGCTTTGTAAAGCATTAGAACTGAGCGTGAATTGAACTGGGCCCGGGTCCGTGCGAAGCGCGTGGCGGGAGTTGAGGGCGGGATATGAACGAAACGGTGACCCCGACCAGATCGAGGTTGCGCCTCCTGCGACGCCAACCCCGGCGCCGCAGCGTCCGGCCCCCAAGGGACATCGCTGGGGGGGCTGGCTCTCGCCCTGGCGCTCGCCGCTGTCGTCGTCGTCGGGTGGCAATACGTCGAAAATATCGCCCCCTCCAACAGCCAGGGGGGACGCCGTCCGGGCCGCCGCCGCAGACCATCCGCGCCGCGCCGGCGGTCAACGGGCGACATGCCGATCACCATCGACGCGCTCGGCACGGTGACGCCGCTCGCCACCGTGACGGTCAAGACCCAGATCGCCGGCAAGCTTGATGCAGGTCGGCTTCAAGGAAGGCCAGATCGTCAAGGCCGGCGATTTCCTCGCCCAGATCGATCCGCGCCCCTACGAGGCGGCGCTCGCGCAGGCGCAGGGGCAACTCGCCAAGGACACCGCGCTGCACGCAGCAGGCGCAGGCCGATCTCGCGCGCTACGAGACGCTGAGCAAGCAGGATTCGATCGCCACGCAGCAGGTCGAGGACCAGAAGTCTTCCTGGTCGCGCAGGACAAGGCGGCGATGGCCAGCGATCAGGCGCAGATCGACACCGCCAAGCTCAACATCGCCTATTGCCGCATCGTCTCGCCGGTCAGCGGCCGCGTCGGCCTGCGCCAGGTCGACCCCGGCAATTACGTGCAGCCGACCGACGCCACCGGCATCGTCGTCATCACCGAGATCGAGCCGATCAGCGTCATCTTCTCGACGCCCGAGGACAATCTGCCGCAGATCACCGCGCGCCTGAACAGCGGCGCGACGCTGCCGGTGACGGCCTTCGACCGCGCCAACGTCAAGCAACTCGCGACGGGCACGCTGACGACCTTCGACAACCAGATCGACACGACGACCGGCACGTTCAAGCTGCGCGCGACCTTCGCCAACCGAGACAGCGCGCTGTTCCCCAACCAGTTCGTCAACGTGCGCCTGCTCGTCGACACGCTGACCGGCGCGGTCCTCGTGCCCAACGCCGCGATCCAGCTCGGCGCCGAACGGCAACTTCGTCTATGTCGTCAAGGACGACGACACCGTCACGGTGCGCAAGGTGAAGACCGGCCCGTCCGACGCGCAGCATACGGTGATCGTCACCGGCCTGCGGCCGGCGAGAACGTGGTGATCGACGGCGTCGACCGGCTGCGCGACGGCGCCAAGGTCAGCGTGCGCAACAACGCCGAACGCCGGCGGCGCAAGCGCCGCCGACCCGGCGCCGGCGCCGGCCAAGCGCCAACACCGGCATCAGCGTCGACGGCCAGGCCCACGGGCGCGAGCCAGCGACGCCGCGCGCAACGGCTCGCCGTGACGGCGGCGCGCGGAAGGCGCCGGCCATGAACCCATCGCGCCTTTTCATCGAGCGGCCGGTCGCGACGTCGCTGCTGATGTTCGCGATCCTGCTGGTCGGCGTCGTCGCCTACAAGTTCCTGCCGCTGTCCGCGCTGCCGGAGGTCGATTACCCGACCATCCAGGTGCAGACCTTCTATCCCGGCGCGAGCCCGGAGGTGATGACCTCCTCGGTCACCGCGCCGCTCGAGCGGCAGTTCGGCGAGATGGCCGAGCCTGGCGCAGATGTCGTCGCAGAGTTCGGCGGGCGCCTCGGTCATCACGCTGCGCTTCGGCCTCGACATCAGCATCGACATCGCCGAGCAGGAGGTGCAGGCGGCGATCAACGCGGCGGGCAATCTGCTGCCGGCCGACCTGCCGGCGCCGCCGATCTACGCCAAGGTCAATCCCGCCGACGCGCCGATCCTGACGCTCGGCGTCACGTCGAAGACGCTGAAGCTGACCGACGTCGAGGACATCGTCGAGAGCCGGCTCGTCGCCGAAGCTGTCGCAGCTGCCCGGCGTCGGCCTGGTGTCGATCTCCGGCGGCCAGCGCCCGCGGTGCGCATCCACGCCAATCCGCTGGCGCTCGCCGCCTATGGCCTCAATCTCGACGATCTGCGCACGACGATCGGCAATCTCAACGTCAACACGCCGAAGGGCAATTTCGACGGCCCGTCGCAATCCTTCTCCATCAACGCCAACGACCAGATCCGCGATCCCAAGCGACTATCTCAACTCGGTCGTCGCCTATCGCAACGGCGCGCCGGTGCAGCTCAGCGACGTCGCGACCGTCGAGATCGGCGCCGGAGAACAACCGGCTCTCGGCCTGGATGAACGCGACGCCGGCGCTCATCGTCAACATCCAGCGCCAGCCCGGCGCCAACGTCATCCAGGTCGTCGACAGCATCAAGAAGCTGCTGCCCTCGCTGACCGCCTCGCTGCCGCGCTCGATCACCATCACGCCGCTGACCGACCGCACGACCACGATCCGCGCCTCGGTCGAGGACGTCGAGTTCGAGCTGTCGCTCGCCGTCGGCCTCGTCGTGCTGGTGATCTTCCTGTTCCTGCGCAACATCCCGGCGACGATCATTCCGAGCCTGTCGGTGCCGCTGTCGCTGGTCGGCACGCTGGCGATCATGTACGAGCTCGGCTTCAGCCTCGACAATCTGTCGCTGATGGCGCTGACGATCGCGACCGGCTTCGTCGTCGACGACGCGATCGTCATGATCGAGAACATCGCGCGCTTCCTCGAAGAGGGCGAGACGCCGATCGAGGCGGCGCTCAAGGGCTCGGAGCAGATCGGCTTCACCATCATCTCGCTGACCATCTCGCTGCTCGCGGTGCTGATCCCGCTGCTGTTCATGGGCGACGTCGTCGGGCGGCTGTTCCACGAATTCGCCATCACGCTCGCGGTGACGATCGTCATCTCGGCGATCGTGTCGCTGACGCTGGTGCCGATGCTGTGCGCCAAGCTGCTGAAGCCGCCGCTGCGCAGGGGCGACGCGCAGGCGTCAGCCACGCGAGCGGCGGCCGCTTCTTCCAGGCGCTTCTGCGCCTCTACGCCGCGACGCTCAACGTCGTGCTCGATCATCAGGTCCTCACGCTGCTCGTCGCGCTGGCGACGTTCGTCGCTGACCGGCTATCTCTACGTGACGATCCCGAAGGGCTTCTTCCCGGTGCAGGACACCGGCGTCATCCAGGGCGTCACGCAGGCCGCGCAGACGATCTCGTTCGACACGATGGCCGACGCATCAGCAGGCTCTGGCCGACGTCATCCTCGAAGGATCCCGACGTCGTCAGCCTGTCCTCGTTCATCGGCGTCGACGGCTCCAACGTGACGCTCAATTCCGGCCGCTTCCTGATCAATCTGAAGCCGCACGACCAGCGCAAATCGACCGCCAGCCAGATCATCCGGCGCCTGCAGAAGGAGACCGCCGACGTCGCCGGCATCGCGCTGTTCATGCAGCCGGTGCAGGATCTGTCGATCGACACCACCGTCAGCGCCACGCAATATCAGTTCACGCTCGAGAACCAGGATCTGGCGACGCTGCAGAAGTGGACGCCGAAGGTGATGGCGCGGCTGCCAAGATCCCCGACATCGTCGACGTCGCCAGCGATCTGCAGCCGAACGGCCTCTCGGTACCTGTCGACATCGACCGCCCGACCGCGGCGCGGTTCGGCATCACGCCGGCGACGGTCGACAACGCGCTCTACGACGCGTTCGGCCAGCGCATCATCTCGACCATCTTCACCCAGTCCAACCAGTATCGCGTCATTCTCGACGTCGATCCGGCGATGCAGCGTTCGGTGAAGTCGCTCGGCTCGATCTATCTGCCCTCGCCGGCCTCGACCCCGGCGCAGGTGCCGCTGTCGGCGATCAGCAAGCTCGACGTCAAGCCGTCGCCGCTTGCAGATCTCGCATCTCAGCCAGTTGCCGGTGACGACGATTTCGTTCAATCTCGCGCCCGGCGCGTCGCTCGGCGCGGCGGTCGACGCGATCACGCCGCGCGCGCGCGACATCGAAGCTTCCCGCCAGCTTCGCCGATCGACCTTCCAGGGCGCGGCGCCGGCCTTCCAGTCGTCGCTGTCGAACGAGGTGTTTCTGCTGCTGGCCGCCGTCGCGACGATGTATATCGTGCTCGGCGTGCTCTACGAGAGCTTCGTCCATCCCGTCACCATTCTCTCGACGCTGCCGTCGGCCGGCATCGGCGCGCTGCTCGGCCTTGATGATGGCGGGCGCCGGCCTCGACATCATCGGCATCATCGGCATCGTGCTGCTGATCGGCATCGTCAAGAAGAACGCGATCATGATGATCGACTTCGCGCTCGACGCGCAGCGCAACGAGGGCAAGAACGCGCGCGAGGCGATCTATCCAGGCCTGCCTGCTGCGCCTGCGCCCGATCCTGATGACGACGATGGCGGCGATGTTCGGCGGCGCTGCCGCTGATGCTGGGCACCGGCGTCGGCTCGGAGCTGCGCCATCCGCTCGGTCTCGCCATCGTCGGCGGCCTGGCGGTCAGCCAGGTGCTGACGCTGTTCACGACGCCGGTGATCTATCTCTTGTTCGAGCGCATCGGCGCGCGGCTCGGCGCTTCGGCCGCCTCGGGCGCCGGTCGCGGCGGAGACCGCCGTGAACAACAATATCTCGGCGCTGTTCATCCGGCGGCCGGTCGCGACGACGCTGCTGACGATCGGCATCGCGCTCGCCGGCGGCTTCGCCTTCGGGCTGCTGCCGGTCTCGCCGCTGCCGCAGGTCGATTTTCCCACCATTTCGGTGCAGGCGACGATGCCCGGCGCCAGCCCGGACACGATGGCCACGAGCGTCGCCTCGCCGCTGGAGAAGCATCTCGGCCAGATCGCCGACGTCACCGAGATGACGTCGCAGAGCTCGCTGCGGAATGCACGCGCATCACGCTGCAATTCGGGCTCGACCGCGACATCAACGGCGCGGCGCGCGACGTGCAGGCGGCGATCAACGCGGCGCGCGCCGATCTGCCCGACCAGCCTTCGCTCGCAACCCGACCTATCACAAGGTCAATCCCGCCGATTCGCCGATCATGGTCATCGCGCTGACCTCGCCGACCCGCACGCAGGGCCAGCTCTACGATGCGGCCTCCAACGTCATGCAGCAGCGGCTGTCGCAGCTCAAGGGCATCGGCGAGGTCGACGTCGGCGGCAGCGCGCTGCCGGCGGTGCGCGTCGAGCTCAATCCCGGCGCGCTGTTTCAAATACGGCGTCGGCCTCGAGGACGTGCGCGCCGCGCTCGCCTCGGCCAACGCCAACAGCCCGAAGGGCGCGATCGAGGACGACGACTTCCACTATCAGATCTACACCAACGACCAGGCGAGCCACGCCGCTCAATACACGCGATCTGGTCGTCGCCTATCGCAACAACGCCGCGATCAAGCTGACCGACGTCGGCGAGGTCGTCGATTCGGTCGAGGATCTGCGCAACGCCGGCCTCGCCAACGGCAAGCCGTCCGGTCGTCGTCATTCTCTACGCGCAGCCCGGCGCCAACATCATCGAGGCCGTCGACGTCGTGAAGGCGGAGCTGCCGCGCCTGCGGCCTCGCTGCCCGGCGACGTCGATCTCAGCTCGTCGTCGACCGCTCGCACGACGATCCGCACCTCGCTGGCCGAGACCGAGCGCACGCTGCATGATCGTCGGTCGCGTCTGGTCACCCTCGTCGTCTTCGTGTTCCTGCGCAATCTGCGCGCCGCCGCCATTCCGAGCATCGCCGTGCCGGTGTCGATCATCGGCACGTTCGGCGCGATGTATCTGCTGGGCTTCAGCCTCGACAATCTGTCGCTGATGGCGCTGACGATTTCGACCGGCTTCGTCGTCGACGACGCGATCGTCGTGCTGGAGAACATCTCCCGCCATATGAGGAGCGGCGAGACGCGCATGCGAGGCGGCGCTGCTCGGCGCGCGCGAAGTCGGCTTCACCGTGCATTTCGATGAGCATTTCGCTGGTCGCGGTGTTCCTGCCGATCCTGCTGATGGGCTCGATCATCGGCCGGCTGTTCCGCGAGTTCGCGGTCACCCTGTCGATGGCGGTGGCGATTTCGCTGTTCATTTCGCTGACCGCGACGCCGATGATGTGCTCGCGCTTTCTGCCCAATCGCGCCGGCCCATTCCAACGGCTGGTTCTATCGGGCGACCGAGCGCGGTCTTCGACGCGGTGCAGGATTCTACCGCCGCACGCTCGCGTGGCGCTGCGGCACTCCGCTGATCGTCGCGCTGATGCTGATCGCGATCCATCGGCCTGAACGTCTATCTGTTCACGCATATCACCTACGGCCTGTTTCCGGCCCAGGACACCGGCCTGCTGATCGGCAACATCCAGGCCGACCAGAGCATTTCGTTCCAGGCGATGAAGCAGAAGCTCGCCCAGTTGCAGGCGATCGTGCAGGCCGATCCGGCGGTCGACACCGTCGTCGGCTTCACCGGCGGCCGGCCGACCAATTCCGGCTTCGTGTTCGTCTCGCTGAAGCCGCTCGACGCAACGCGACGGTCCCGCCGGATCAGGTCGTCGGCCGGCTGCGCGGCAAACTGCCGCGGTCCCCGGCGCGCGCCTTTTCTGCAGGCGGCCGCCGATCTGCGCACCGGCGGCCGGCAAAGCAACGCGATGTACCAGTTCACGCTGCAGGCCGACGATGCGCACGACGCTCTATCAGTGGACGCCGCGCCTGACCGCGGCGATGCAGAAGATCGCCGTGCTCACCGACGTCAATTCGGACCAGCAGCAGGGCGGCCTGCAGACCGACCTGCAATATCGACCGCCCGACGGTCGCGCGCCTCGGCCTCACATCCTGAGCGCCATCGACAACACGCTCTACGACGCGTTCGGCCAGCGCCAGGTGTCGACCATCTACAGCGCGTCAACCAGTATCACGTCGTGATGGAGGTCGAGCCGCGCTACTGGCAGAACCCGGAGACGCTGAAGGACATCTGGGTCTCGACCTCCGGCGCCAATCCCTCGGGCACGCAGACCACCAACGCGACCGCCGGCACCTATACGCTCGCTCCGCGCCGGCCTCGACGAGTCGACGGCGCACGCCCGCGGCGGCGATCGCCGCCACGATTCGGCGCGCAACCTGGCGATCAACTTCGATCGCGGCGACCGGCCATTCCACCGCCTCGTCCGGCGCTTCGGTGTCGACCAGCGAGGAGACGATGATCCCGCTCGCCGCTTCGCCATTTCGAGCCGCGGCTGCACGCCGCTGCCGGTCAATCACCAGGGCCGTTCGTCGCGACGACCATCTCGTTCAATCTCGCGCCCGGCCATGCGCTCAGCGAGGCGCAGACGGCGATCGACGGAGGCGATCGGCGACATCCGCATGCCCTCGACGATTCGCGGCTCGTTCGCCGGAACGGCGGCGACCTATCAGCAATCGCCTGCCAACGAGCCCTTGCTGATCGCCGCGGCGCTCGTCGCCGTCTATATCGTGCTCGGCGTGCTCTACGAGAGCTACATCCACCCGCTCACCATCATTTCGACGCTGCCGTCGGCCAGCGTCGGCGCGCTGCTGGCGATGAAGATGTTCGACATCGAGTTCACGATCATCGCGCTGATCGGCATCATCCTGCTGATCGGCATCGTCAAGAAGAACGCGATCATGATGATCGACTTCGCGCTGCAGGCGCGAGCGCGACGGCCTGTCGCCGCGCGAGGCGATCTTCCAGGCCTGCCTGCTGCGCTTCCGACCGATCATGATGACGACCTTCGCCGCGCTGCTCGGCGCGCTGCCGCTCGCCTTCGGAACCGGCGAGGGCTCGGAACTGCGTCATCCACTGGGAATTGCGATCGTCGGCGGCCTGATCGTCAGTCAGGCGTTGACCCTCTACACCACGCCGGTCATCTATCTTTATCTCGACCGACTCGGCAGTGGCTGCGCCGCCTCTGGGATCGGTTCTATCTCGGGTCAACCGGGCCGAGTCGCGGGAGCTCGGTAATGGGGCTGGCCGAAGCGTTGCGCGTGGCCGACGCTGACGGCGTGGCGCTCATCGCTGAGCGGCTGCGCGGTCGGGCCCGGACTATCTGCGGCCGGCGGCGATCGTTCCCGCGCAATACAAGGAGATGAAGGGCTGGAAGCTCGGCGCGCCGCGCGACGATTTCGCCAAGGGCGAATGGTGGAGGCTGTTCCGCGATCCGCGAGCTCGAATCGCTCGAGGCGCAGGTCGCGGTCTCGAACCAGACCGTGAAGGCCGACGAGGCCAATTATCGCGAGGCGCAGGCGCTGATCGCCGAGGCCCGCGCCCAACTCTTCCCGACCCTCGACTTCGACCCGTCGCTGACGCGCGCCTCGAGCGTCGGCGGGCTTCGACGAGCCTCAGCGCCGCAGGTCGAGCGGGAGCTGGACGCCCGACTCTGGGGCAAGGTGCGCCGCACGATCGAGAGCAAGTCGCCGGCGCGCAGGTGAGCGCCGCCGATCTCGCCAACGCGACGCTTTCCGATGCAGTCTTCGCTCGCCACGCCTATTACAATTGCGCGAGACCGATTCGCTGCACGATCTGCTGCGCCGACACGGTCGCGCAGTACCAGCGCTCGCTGCAGATCACGCAAAACCAATATAACGCCGGCACGGCGGCGCAATCCGACGTCATCACGGCGCAGGCGCTCGTGCTGGCCGCGCAGGCCCAGGAGATCAGCACCGGGGTCGCGCGCGCGCAGTACGAACACGCGATCGCCGTGCTGATGGGCCGCCCGCCGGCGGGGCTGTCGATCCCGCACGGCAAGCTCGCCGCAAGGCGTTCCAACCGTGCCGGTGCGCTTGCCCTCGACGCTGCTCGAGCGGCGCCCCGACATCGCGGCCGCCGAGCGCACGATGAAGCAGGAGAACGCGCTGATCGGCGTGGCGTTCGCCGGCTATTATCCCGACGTGACGCTGACCGGCGCGGTCGGCTATCTCAGCATGAGCGGGCTCGGCCCGACGAACCAATCCGCCTGGTCGTACGGCCTGTCGGCGGCGCAGACACTGTTCGACGCCGGGCTGACGGCGGCGCAGGTCGAGGCCGCGCGCGCGACCTATACGGCGAGCGTCGCCACCTATCGCCAGACGGTGTTGACGGCGTTTCAGCAGGTCGAGGACCAGCTGGCCGCGATCCCGATTCTGACGCGCGAAGCGACGGTGCAGGTCGACGCGGTCAAGGCGGCCGAGCAGGCGGTGCAGATCGCGCTCAACGAATATCAGGCGGGCACGCAGAACTTCACCACGGTCGTGACCGCGCGAGGCGACGGCGCTGACGGACGAGGAATCCCTGCTGTCGACGCGCGAGCAGCGGGTGCTCGCCGTCGTGAGCCTGATCGTCGCGCTCGGCGGCGGCTGGGACGACGAAACTGCCGCCGGAATAGGCGCGGCGCGCCGTCAGCCGGAAGCTGATAGCGCCGCGCGACCTCCGCGCGGCGATCGGGTCGGCGATCGTCAGCGCGTCCCGCCGTCGCCGCGCGCGTCGCGCGCACCGCCGCGACCAGCGCCGGCGGCCCGGCGGATCGGCAGCAGCGCGAGCTGGTCCGGCGCAGCAGCGCGTCCATCGCGGCGCCCGCCTCCTCGTCGCGGCTTTGGCCGAGCGCCAGCATCAGCGCGAGCGCCGGCCGGCGCGCCTCGGCGACGCGCGCCACCCGATAGGCGTTGAGATAGCGCTTGACGCCGCGCGGCGTCGCCGCGGCGAGCGGCGCCAGCGCGCCGAGCAGCGTCGCCTCGCCCGACGACAACGGCTCGGTGATCGGCGAGTCGCGCCGCGTCGACCGGGCGCGGGTTGGCGACGGCGTTGGAGCCGATGAGCCGCGCGACGAGACGGCCGTTGTCGCCGGGATCGAGGCGTGCGCGACGTTGAAGACGACCGGGAACAGCTTCTCCATTCGACGGCGCGCCGCCTCGGCCCGCCGTCGCGCCCCGCCAGCGCGCGGGGTCGCAGGCGACGGCGCCGACGCAGCCCGGCCCGAGCATCGCATGGGCGGCCTCGAGCAACTGCGCAGCGCGTCGGGGGGCGCGAGCGCGTCGAGATTGTCGAAGGCGAAGATCAGCCGCTGCGGGGCGGGCGATCGTCGGCGCCGCTCATCAGGCGGCCGAGCTGGACGAAGAACGAGCGCGCCGCCGTCGCGGCGCCTCGAGGCCGCTGGCGAACACCGGGCCGGGCGCGCGCTCGGCCGCGCGCCCGCCGACGCGTTTGGCCGCCGCCTCGGCGTGGCGCGGCGCCGCCTCCGTCTGCGGCGTCGAGCGCCGCGACCCGCTGATTGAGCCGCGCCGCGCTGGCGTCGAGTTCACGCCGGCGCTCGCGCAGGTCGTGGCCGAGCAGGGTCAAGCCGCGAAACAGCATCGCAGTGAAGCCGAAGGCGCGCCAGAGATTGACCGCCAGCGCGAAGACGCCGGCGAGGGTCAGCGCCTCCTGGAGGCCGCGAAGCCAGCCATCGTGCGCGGCGAGCCAGTCGGCGAGCGGAGCGAGAAACGAGGCGAGCGTCCGCAGACCCTCGCCGGCGCCGGGCCCGCGCGCCTGACTGATCGCGAAGGCCAGCAGGAAGGCGATAACGGCGAGTCATCAGCCAGCCGGACTGGCCGCGATAGGACCAGATCGCGCGCACGCCGACGCTGGCGCGCGCCGCCGGCCCGGCGGCCTCGAAATCGCGCACGAGGTGACGATAGTTGAGCGTCGGGTCACCCTCGGCGAGATCGAAACGGCGCAGCCGCGCCTCGATCGCGCCGCGGTTGGCGCGGATGTAGCGATCGACGCGCGAGCCCGGCGTCTCGTAGAGCAGCGCCTCGGTCAGGCGCGCGCGCTTCGCTTCGACCTCGTCGCGGGCGGCGCGCTCGCCTTCGAGCCGCTGGACGATTTGGTCGTGACGCTCGGCGGCGATCGCGGCGGCGCGCAGCGGATCGACGCCGGCATGCGCGGCCTCGTCGGCAAACGCAGCGTAGTTGACGCCCTCGTGGTCACGCTCGAGCGCGGCGAAGGCGGCGGAAGCGATCGCGGCCTCCGGATCGCCCGAAACGCCGGCCGCGTCGATCTTCGCCACCACAATCCGCGAAACGAAAGGACTCCGCTCGTGCGCGCGGCAGCGTCGGCGAGCGTCTCGACATTGTCGAGCCAGCGACGAAGGCGAAGCTCGCGCCCGAGCCGGAGGGGCCGACGAGGCCGACCAGAAACGGCGACTGCGCGTCTTGAGCGAGGCACAGTTCGGCGAGCGGCCACGTCGCCTCGCCCGCGTTGAGGAAATCGGCGCCCTCAGTCGAGTCAGCGTAGAGCAGCGGGTTCGCGCGGCGGGGCGGGGGGCGTGGGCGGTTCGATCGCCACCGGCGGCGCGGGCGAGGGGGCGGGTAGCGGTTCGCCGGGCGAAGGGTCGACGGCTGGGATGCCCACGGTCGGTTCGACGCGATCTGGCGAATCCCCGCGATCTGGGAAGAGACGCGCAAGTCGGTCGTCCATCTTGCTCTCGCTCAACGCGGCCTCCGTCGACTTTGCGGCGGCGCGCGGACGATCTGCCCAGCGGCCTCCTCCGACGCGCGGATTTGACCGCGCGCACTTCCCAGTTCAAGCGCAAAGCGTCGGCGTTGCATCACGCGCCGGGCTTTGGTTCAAGATACGGCGTCAGGATACGACTTTGCGCCCCGGCGCGGCAACCAACAGGCGACGCGCCTGCGCGGCGCTCGCCTGCTTGGGCAGTTTTTCGGCGATCCCGTAGACGCGCTCGCGCCGGTCGATCTCGTCAAGCACGTCGCCCGGCGCGATGCCGCATTCGGCCCAGATGACAGCAAGCTGATAGAGCACATCGGCGCTCTCCAGGATCGCCGCCTCACGGTTCATCTGCACAGCGTCGAGGCCGACCTCGATCGCTTCCTCGATCAGTTTCTTGGCCATCTTCTGCACGCCGTCGCGAAACAGCTTGGCGGTGCGCGAAACCGTGGGATCGCGACCCCTGGCGGCGACCACCGAAGCGTATAGGCGTTCGAGCGAATCGTTCATGCGGCTCAAGTCTTGTGGACAGACGTAGGCTAGATCAAGGCGACAAGATTACGACGAACATCGGCTGTTCAGGCCGCCAGGCCGTTGAACATGGCGCGGCCATCGATGCCGCCGACCAGCGGGTCGATAAGATTTTCCGGGTGCGGCATCAGGCCGAGCACGTTGAAGCGCGCGCTGTAGACGCCGGCGATCGCGTTGACCGAGCCGTTAGGGTTGGCTTCGCCGCCGACCGCGCCATTCGCGTCGCAATAGCGGAAGGCGACACGCCTCGCGCTCTCCAATTCGGCGAGGCCCGCCGGGTCGATGGTGAAATTGCCTTCGCCATGGGCGATCGCGACCTTGATCACCTGGCCTCGACCATAGAGTTTGGCGAAGGGCGTCGCGGCGTTCTCCACCCGCAAGTGCTGCATGCGGCAGACGAAGCGGCGGCGCGCGTTGCGCATCAGCACGCCGGGCAGCAACCCCGCCTCGCACAGGATCTGGAAGCCATTGCACACGCCAAGCACCAGCCCGCCGCGCTCGGCGTGGGTTCCGACAGCGTCCATGATGTGGGCGCGCGCGGCGATCGCGCCGCAGCGCAAATAATCACCGTAGGAAAATCCGCCCGGCAGCACGACGAGATCCGTTCCCGGCGGCAATTGGCGGTCCGCGTGCCACGCGAAGGCCGGCGCCTCGCCGCTCGCCTTTTGCAACGCGCGAGCGACGTCGCCTTCGCGATTGGAGCCGGGAAAGACGATGACGGCGGCGCGCAGCGGCCTATTCATAGGCCACCGCGTAATCTTCGACGATGGTGTTGGCGAGCAGCTTCTCGCACGCCTCGGCGAGCTGGCGCTCGGCGGCGCGGTCGGCGGCGTCGATGTCGATGTCGAACACCTTGCCCTGCCGGACGTTGGCGATTCCCTCGACCCCGAGCGCCTTCAGCGCGCCCTCGATCGCCTTGCCTTGCGGGTCGAGAACGCCCGACTTCAAGGTGACAGTTACGCGCGCTTTCATCGGAGGCCTTGCTAGGAGAAGTTCGCTTTACGCCGCATGGGACGTCGGCGTCAGCGTCAGCAGGGAATAGATCGCGGAAGGGTCGCGCGTCGAGCGGAGTTGCGCCGCGAGGTTCGGGTCGCGCAACACGCGCGCGATCATCGCGAGCGCCTTCAGATGGTCGGCGCCGGCGCTTTCCGGCGCGACCAGCAGGAAGATCAGGTCGACCGGCAGGCCGTCGAGCGCCTCGAAGTCGATCGGGCGTTCGAGCCGGGCGAAGATGCCGAAGATGCGGCCGCATCGCCCAAGCTTGCCGTGCGGGATCGCGATCCCGTCGCCGACGCCGGTCGAGCCGAGCCGCTCGCGCTGGAGAATCGCGTCGAAGATCTCGCGCGCGGGCAGTCCGGAGACTTGCGCCGCCCGCTCGCTCATCTCCTGCAAGGCCTGCTTCTTGCCGTTGACGCGCAGCGCGGAGAAGATCGCGTCTGGCGTCAGAAGGTCGCTTAGTGCCATAGTGAACTCGGGAATGAGGGTCCGTGGCCGATGTTCGCGGGCGACTTCAAAGGCGCGCCCGCCTGCCGCCTAATGCGGATCGAGCCAGCCGATTGCGCCATCGCCTCGGCGATAGACCACGTTCACTCGGGCGCTGCTGGCATGTTGGAACATGATGAAGTGCGCGCCGCTCAGGTCGAGCTCGGCGACCGCGGAGGCGACCGACAGGCTCTTGAGCGGCTGGGAACCTTCGGCGACGACCACCGGACTGAAGTCGCAAGGCTCTTCTTCGTCCGTTTCGGGCGCCTCGATCGTGTAATCGGAAATCTGCAGGCGGTCGCCCCCATCGGCGACGGGTTGAGCCGCCTGATGCTCCTTGAGCCGCTTCTTATAGCGGCGCAGGCGGCGCTCGATCTTGTCGAGCGCGCTTTCAAAACTCGCATACGGCTCGTGTGCTTTGCCCTCTGCGACGAGGTTCATGCCCGAGCTCAAATGCAATGAGCAGTCCGCTCGATAGCCCGACCCTTCCGGGGCGATGACGACATGGCCGCTGACCCGGCCGTCGAAATAACGAGCGACGATCGCCTCGACCTTGTCGAGCGCATGACGGCGAAGAGACTCTCCGATATCGAGATTCTTGCCGGATATCCGTAACGGCATTGATCGCTTGGCCTCTCTGGTCGGCTTCAAGTCGAGGCCCCCCGGCGACGACTTTCACACTCACAGCAACGAGGGTCCGCCGACTTGCAATCCTACGCCCCCTTGCCCCCCGATACAGCCCGTCCAGCCGTCTTGTTATCATCTCGTTAAGCGTTAGAAGCAGGCGCAGGCGATGTCAATCGGCGCCTTCGTATTGCCGGTCGACAAGTCGATAACGCTTGAACGGTCAAGCGTTTAGAGGGTTCCCACCTGACGTGGGCGAGCGCGGCGGCGCCATTTTCAGGCGACGGCGATCGATCGATGAGGGTATGCGCAGGCTGTCGCGATACTTCGCGACCGTACGGCGCGCGACGACGATGTCGGCGGTGCGGAGCCTTGCGACGATGACGTCGTCGGACAGCACGTCGCGCGGGTCCTCCGCGTCGATCATCTGCTTGATCTTGAAGCGAACGGATTCGGCCGAGTGAGCCTGGCCGGCGCCGTTCGAGGCCGAGGCGATCGACGTCGTGAAGAAGTATTTCATCTCGAAGAGGCCGCGCGGCGTCTGGATGAACTTGTTGGAGGTGGCGCGCGAGACGGTTGATTTGTGCACGCCGATCGTGTCCGCCACCGTCTTCAAATTGAGCGGCCGCAAGCTGGAAACGCCTTCGACCAAAAAGCTGTCCTGCCGGCGCACGATTTCCGAGGCGACGTTGAGGATGGTGCGCGCGCGCTGCTCGAGGCTTTTGGTGAGCCAATTGGCGGTCTGCAGGTTGCTGGAGAGGTATTGACGGTCCTCGTCGCGCGACGCGCCCCGCTTGATGCGCGCGGCGTAGCTTTCGTTGATGAGAACGCGCGGCAGCGCGTCGCTGTTGAGCTCGATGCGCCAGGAATTGTCGGGTCCCGCGGTGACGAAGACGTCGGGGATCGCCGGCGGCTCGACGGCGCCGCCGAAGGCGCGCCCCGGCTTGGGGTCGAGGCGCTTGAGCTCGGCGATCATGTCGGCGAGGTCTTCGTCGTCGACGCCGCAAAGGCGGCGGAGCGCCGCTAAATCCCGCTTGGCGAGCGTCGGCAGGTTTTCGACCAGCGCCTGCATCGCCGGATCGTAACGATTCCGCTCGATCAATTGCAGCGCCAGGCACTCCGAGAGATTGCGCGCCAAGACGCCGGTCGGCTCGAGCGTCTGCAGGCGCACGAGCACGGCCTCGACGCGCGAGAACCGCGCGCCGAGGCGCTCGGCGACCTCCTCGAGGTCGCCGATGAAATAGCCAGCCTCGTCGACGAGGTCGATCAGCGCGGCGGCGATCAGCCGGTCGACCGGGTCGGCGAGCAGGATCATCGCCTGCCGTGTCAGGTGCTCGCCGAGGCTTTCCTGCGCGGCGACGTAGGATTCGAGGTCCGGCGCGCCCTCCTCGCCGCCTCGGCCGGCGACCCCGGTCCACGACGTTGCGGAGAGGCCTTGGCCCTCGTCCGGCGCGCCGCGCTCCCGCGGCGTCGCGGCGCGGTCGGGGTCGAAGGCGTTGTCGATTTCGGTGCCGAGATTCTGGGCGAGCGCCGCTGGCTCCGCCTCCAACGATTCCGAGGTCCAGTCGCCGGGCTCGACGGCCTCCGAAGCGGCAGGCGGGTCGCTACTTCGCCGTGCGGCTCGTGGGCCAGATCGTCGGCCCGCTCCAGCAGCGGATTGCGCTCCAACTCGCCCTCAATGAAGGCGGCGAGTTCGGCGTTCGGCATTTGGAGAAGTTTGATCGCCTGCAAGAGCTGCGGCGTCAGCACCATGGACTGGCTCTGACGCAAGGCGAGTTTGTTCGAAAGCGCCATTCGTACCCACCGAACTCAACAAGCCCGAGCTTCCCAGGCCCCGCGGCTCGGTTTTTGCTTATACCACGCGGAACCGAACAAAAGACAAGGCCTGTTCGAGCGGATGGTCGATGAACGGTTCAATTCTGCGCTCAATGGCAACGCGCCGCTGGATGCTTGCAACTTTGGGGTTAGGCCATATAAAGATTTGCTTATATCTTTATTGTGTCTCTCCGGCGGATTTGATATGGCTCGTCCCCGATCCATTCCGCCGAGGTTTTTCCTGATGACCAACGATTACGCCGTCGCCGATCTCGGCCTTGCCGCCTTCGGCCGCAAAGAAATTGCGATCGCCGAGACCGAAATGCCCGGCCTGATGGCGACGCGGGCGGAATTCGCCGCCTCCCAGCCGCTCAAGGGCGCGCGCGTCGCCGGCTCGCTCCACATGACGATCCAGACCGCGGTGCTGATCGAGACGCTGCAGGCGCTCGGCGCGGACGTGCGCTGGGCCTCGTGCAACATCTATTCGACGCAGGACCACGCCGCCGCCGCGATCGCCGCGACCGGCACGCCGGTCTTCGCCATCAAGGGCGAGAGCCTGAAGGACTACTGGGACTACACGCATCGCATCTTCGAATGGAGCGATGGCGGCTGCCCGAACATGATCCTCGACGACGGCGGCGACGCGACGCTGCTCATCCACCTCGGCCTGCGCGCCGAGAATGGCGACACGGCGTTCCTCGACAAAGCCACCAACGAGGAAGAGGAAGTTCTGTTCGCGGCGATCAAGAGCCGCCTCGCCAGCAAGCCCGGCTGGTACGCCAAGAACGCCGCCTCGATCCGCGGCGTCACCGAGGAGACCACCACCGGCGTCCATCGTCTCTATGTGATGGCGAAGGAGGGCAAGCTCCTCTGGCCGGCGATCAACGTCAACGACAGCGTCACCAAGTCCAAGTTCGACAACCTCTACGGCTGCCGCGAATCGCTGGTCGACGGCATCCGCCGCGGCACCGACGTGATGATGGCCGGCAAGATCGCGATGGTCGCGGGCTTCGGCGACGTCGGCAAAGGCTCGGCCGCTTCGCTGCGCAACGCCGGCTGCCGCGTGATGGTGTCGGAGGTCGACCCGATCTGCGCGCTGCAGGCGGCGATGGAAGGCTATGAAGTGACGACGATGGAGGACGCCGCGCCGCGCGCCGACATTTTCGTCACCGCGACCGGCAACGTCGACGTGATCACCATCGAGCACATGCGCCAGATGAAGGATCGCGCCATCGTCTGCAACATCGGCCACTTCGATTCCGAGATCCAGGTCGCGAGCCTGCGCAATCTCAAGTGGAACAACGTCAAGCCGCAGGTCGACGAGATCGAGTTCGCCAGCGGCCGACGCATCATCCTACTGTCGGAAGGCCGCCTGGTGAACCTCGGCAACGCGACCGGCCACCCGTCCTTCGTGATGTCGGCCTCGTTCACCAACCAGACGCTGGCGCAGATCGAGCTCTTCACCAAGCCCGGCCAGTACCAGAAGCAGGTCTACACGCTGCCCAAGCACCTCGACGAGAAGGTCGCCGCGCTGCATCTCGACAAGATCGGGGTGAAGCTGACCAAGCTGACGGACGAGCAGTCGAAGTACCTCGGCGTGTCGCAGCAGGGGCCGTTCAAGGCGGAGCACTATCGGTACTGAGGATCGGGTTAGTCGCCCTCCCCTCTCCCGTTCGGGAGAGGGGCCGGGGGTGAGGGTCTAGTCGAACGGCAGACGCAATTCCTCTCCGAGCTTCCGCAGAACGCCTTCGAGATCGTCGCGGACTTCCTCGTTAGTGAAACGCACCACCTGGAAACCGGCGCTTTCCAGGGTCTTCGTGCGAACATCGTCGTACGGAGATTGCCATTCGTGCTGCACGCCGTCGATCTCAACCACGAGGCGCGCGGCGTGGCAGCAGAAATCCACGACATAGCGATCAATCGGAACCTGCCGTTTGAATTTAGCGCTGTGAAAGCGCGAGCCGCGCAGCCGCGCCCACAAAATGTCCTCGGCAGAGGTCGAACCTTTGCGTAGGCCGCGAGCGAAACGATGCGGTTCGGAGACCATGCCGGCGCCTTCCTAAAACCCTCACCCCCGACCCCTCTCCCGAACGGGAGAGGGGGGCATCGGCCGCAGGCTCACGGACCTGAACCGTGCGGAGGGACGTATGCCAAAATTACACTGATCAACCATAGCTACCGCCTCAGACTCGATCATTTGCAATTCGTTGTGAAGTCATCTGACTTATGCGCCGCTAAAGCAGCGGACGTCGTTGATGGCGGGCAGCGCCAATATCGCACTGTCGGGACGATGGCTATTCAACTCCTTTGCTAGATTGGACATGGTATCCCTACGTCGCAATATTCTTTGCTTATCGTAATATTCGAGCACGAAATAAATACAAGCGAGGCGATAAGATTAGGATATACCAGTTCGACATTCTGGCCTGGAATCAGCTTCCTCAATTTATCAAACTGTTTCCGATGCGTCCGCATATGTCTGTATTAGACGCTGTTGCATTCGACAATTCACAATTCATTCCCCAACAGGGAATCTCAACAATGTCGAACGTCGGCGACCTAGAGACCTATATAAGCTGGGTGGAGCATACGAATGGTCGCCCTTACCTAAGTGCGATTGATCTTCCCGTACGGCAGCGCGATCTTGTTATGTAGGAGCTTGCTCTGATGGGCATCACAGCAGGTTCGTTGTTTCCTGGCCTGGAGGGGGCGTGCGAAGCTCTGCGCGGGAGAAATTTCTGACAATTACCCAGAAAATCGCCACACCTTTCGCGCCTTGCACCGCCACGGCGGAAATCAGCTCGCAACCCATTGAAATCACCTGCTCGCGCCTGAAGACGACTCCCCTGTGCGCGGCAGCCCCTTCAGCGCCTCCACCAACCCCTCCAGCTCCCCCGTCACCGCCACCTGCTTGACCCGGCTCTTCGCGCCAGCGACGAGCCGCACCTTTGACGCCGCCACCCCGAGCTTGTCGGCGATCAGCGCGCACAACGCCTCGTTCGCCTTGCCGTCCTCTGGCGCGGCGCGCACGCGGGCCAGCAGCACGCGCGATCCATCCGACAGCGTCGCCGCGCCGTCGATCGCGTCGCGGCCGCCTTTGGGCGTCAGGCGACAGGCGATGACGATGCCGTCGAGCGTCGGGCGCCAGGGAGCCTCGCTCACGCGCCGTCCTCGTCGTTGAGCGGATGCAGATCGCGCACCATCGCCTTGGCGCGCTCGTCGAGCACGTGGGTGTAAATCTGCGTCGTCGAAATATCGGCGTGGCCGAGGAGATCCTGCACGACGCGCAGATCGGCGCCATTTTGCAGCAGGTGGCTGGCGAAGGCGTGCCGCAGCACATGCGGGCTCACCCGCGCGGCAGCGATTCCCGCCGCCGCCGCGACCGTCTTGAGATCGCGCGCAAAAGCCTGGCGCGTCAGATGGCCGCTTTCGCTCTCCGAGGGAAACAGCCATGGCCCGCTTGCCGCCGCCGGCGCAAGCTCGTCGATGAGATCGCGATAGCGCTTCATCGCCGCGCGGGCCGGCTCCGAGATCGGCGCGAGGCGCTCCTTGTTCCCCTTGCCGCGCACGGCGATCAGCGGTTCTTTGGCGCGCGCCGCCGATTTCGGCAGGGCGACGAGCTCGGAGACGCGTAAGCCCGAGGCGTAGAGAAGCTCGATCAGGCAGGCCATGCGGGCCGCCGCGAGGCGCTCGCGCGGCGGACGCGCCGCGTCGAGGCCTTCGCGCGCAACGGCGATCAGCTTTTCGACTTCCGCAACGGAAAGCACTTTCGGCAGGGGGCGCGGGCGGCGCGGTCCCTCGATGGCGAGGGTCGGATCGTCGCCGCGCCGGCCTTCGACGTAGAGATGTTTGTGGAACTGCCTGACGCTCGACAGTCGCCGCGCCAGCGAGGACGCCGCAAAGCCCTCGGCGCCGCGCGCGGCGATGAAGGCGCGCACGTCCGCGCTCGAGGCGGCCAGCGGCGCGACGCCGCGGTCCTGGAGAAACTCGGCGTAGTCGTCGAGGTCGCGCCGGTAGGCGTCGATCGTGTTGCCGCTCGCCCCACGTTCGGCCGCGATCGCTTCGAGGAAGGATTGGATCAGGCGAGGCGCCGCCGCCGGACCGCGCGCGCTCATTGCGGCGCCCTCGGGATTTTGACGATCTCGGTCATTTCGCGCGGTTGCACCTTCACCAGATCGACCAGCGCGACCATGCCGCCATAAACGAGGCCGACGAGAGCGGCGATGACGACGAGGAGGCGGAAAAGAGTGGGCACGGTCTCGGGATCGCCTTCTGACGCCAATTCGGCAGCCCCATTGTCGCGCGAAGCGAGCCGGGCGCAAGCGGTCCGCTAGTCCTCTTCGAACAATCCGGCCTGCAAAGGTTCGCGCGCCGGTTCGGCGAGGCCGAGATGGCGGAAAGCGTGCGTGGTGAGCAGCCGGCCGCGCGGCGTGCGCTGCACGAAGCCCTGCTGGATGAGGTAGGGCTCGATGATCTCCTCGATCGCGTCGCGCGGCTCGGAGAGCGCGGCGGCGATCGTCTCGACGCCGACCGGGCCGCCGCTGAAGTTGACGGCGATCATCTCGAGATAGCGCCGGTCCATCTGGTCGAGGCCGATCGGATCGACGTCGAGCAGCCGCAGCGCCCCGTCGGCGATCTTGCGGGTGACGACCGCCGCCCCCTCGACGACCGCGAAGTCGCGCACCCGCCGCAGCAGCCGCCCGGCGATCCGCGGCGTGCCGCGCGAGCGGCGGGCGATCTCGTTTGCGCCCTCGTCGGCGAGTTGCAGCCCGATCACCCGCGCGCCGCGCCCGACGATGCCCTCGAGTTCGGCTACTGTGTAGAAATTGAGCCGCACCGGAATGCCGAAGCGATCGCGCAGCGGCGTCGTCAGTAGCCCCGCGCGCGTCGTCGCGCCGATCAGCGTGAATTTCGCAAGGTCGATCTTGACCGACCGCGCCGCCGGCCCCGCGCCGATGATGAGGTCGAGCTGGAAATCTTCCATCGCGGGATAGAGGATTTCCTCGACCGCGGGATTGAGGCGGTGGATCTCGTCGATGAACAGAACGTCGCGCGGCTCGAGGTTGGTGAGCTGCGCCGCGAGATCGCCCGCCTTGGCGATGACTGGACCGGAGGTCGAGCGGAAGTTGACGCCGAGTTCGCGCGCGACGATCTGGGCCAGCGTCGTCTTCCCGAGGCCGGGCGGCCCGACGAACAACACGTGATCGAGCGCCTCGCCGCGCGCCTTGGCCAATTCGATGAACACCTTGAGATTCTTGCGCGCGGCTTCCTGGCCGGTGAAGTCGGCCAGCACCTGCGGACGCAAGGCGACGTCGTCCTCGGGACGCTTCTCGGCGGAGACCAGGCGGCGGGGCGGGGTGGTCATGGGTGCATCTTCGGCAGATGTAGGACGCCCGGCAAATTGGCGAAATGCGCGTCGCAGGTCAGCAAGTCTGCGCCAGCGTCGAGCGCGGTCGCGTAGATGATCGCGTCGGCCATGGCGAGCGAGTGCTCCTTTGCGAGATCGGCAGCCCTTAGCGCCACGGCCGTCTCAAGAGGGCTCACGACGCATTCGTTGGAGAACGCTATAGCGCTGCCAGCGGCTTCCTCGGAGACCTCGCGGATCAGCCAGCGCGATAGTTCGTACTGCACGACCGTTGGCACAATCCATTCATCCTGTTCAGGCATCTCTCGGCCCACTTTGCGGCCGAGATCCGAAGTCGATCAGCCATTCGATCCACGCAGAGGTGTCAACGACGCGCATCAATAGCGATCGTTGCGGTCGCGATAGTCTTCACTATTTGCTCCGCGTGCGATGCCAACCAGTTCCTCCCTCGTCGGCACCGGGATCATCAGTACGCCAGAGCCCTTCGGAATAAAGGCGACCTTCTGACCTGGGCGCCAGCGCATCTTGTCGCGGAGCTCTTTGGGGATTGAGACTTGAAACTTTGGCGAGATCGTCGATACGGCGGTCATTGTTTTACCCTCCGATGATCGATAACGATATCGTAAAACTCCGTCACTGCGCCAGCTCCTTGAGCCCCGCGCGGATCAACGCCGCGGTCTGCGCCTCGCCGCCCAGCGCCGCCACGCCCTTGGCGACGGCAGCGTTCGCCTGCGGGCGGCCGTAGCCGAGGCCGACCAGCGCCAGCACCGCATCCTCGGCCGCCTTCGGCAGCTTCGAGGCGGCGCCCCCGACGTTCGCGATCGCGCCGCCGAGGTCGGCGACGCCGAGCGCCGGCGCCTTGTCCTTGAGCTCCAGCACGAGGCGCGCGGCGAGCTTTGGGCCGACGCCGGGCGCGCGCGCCATCATGGTCTTGTCCTGATGAGCGATCGCCGCGCTCAGGGCCTCGCCCGACAGCGCGCCGAGAATGCCGAGCGCCACCTTGGCGCCGACGCCCTGCACGCTTTGCAGCAGGCGGAACCAATCGCGCTCGGCGGTGGTGAGGAAGCCGAACAGGCGGATGGCGTCTTCCCGCACCTGCGTCTCGACGTGCAGCGTCGCCGCCTCGCCGATCGGGGGCAACGCGCGCAAGGTGCGCGCGGAGGCCGAGACGAGATAGCCGACGCCGCCGACGTCGAGGATCAGGTCTTCGTCCTCGACTGTGTCGACGATTCCTTTGAGCTTGCCGATCATGCCGCCCCCCTCGCGCGCGCGGTGCGATGTTGCGCGTGACAGATCGCCACCGCCAGCGCGTCGGCGGCGTCGGGCGAGCCGATCTGACACGACGGCAGCAGCATCCTCACCATCATCGCGACTTGGTTCTTCTCGGCGTGGCCGACGCCGACGACCGTCTTCTTGATGAGGTTCGCGGCGTATTCGGCGACCGGCAGGTCCATCAGCGCCAGCGCGGCGAGCGCGACGCCGCGCGCCTGCCCGAGCTTCAGCGTCGATTGGGGATCGCGGTTGACGAAGGTCTCCTCGACCGCCGCCTCGGCTGGGCTCTCGCTTTCGACGAGTTTCGTCAGCGCGCGCTGGATCGTCGCCAGCCGCTCTGCGAGCGACGTCGCCGCGTCGGTATGGATCGAGCCGCAGCCGACATAGGAGAGTCGCGTTCCCGCGACATCGATCACCCCCCAGCCGGTGTTGCGCAGGCCGGGGTCGACGCCGAGGATGCGAATCGGGCGGATGTTCATGAAATGATCTCATAGCCATCGCCAGGCGCGGTGGCCAGCGTTGCACTCTCTCCTCGATGTTATTACAATTGTGATAACTCGGAGTATCGCTCATGATCGAACTGAAATTACGCAAAGTCGGCAACTCCCTGGGCGTGGTCCTGCCGAAGGAAGCGGTTTCACGGCTGAACGTCGGTGAAGGCGAGCGGGTCTATCTGACTGAAGCGCCGGAGGGCGGCTATCGGCTGACGCCTTTCGATCCCACCTTCGAGGAGAAGATGGCGAAGGCGCGGGACATCATGCGGCGCTACCGCAACACGCTGCAAGCGCTCGCGAAGTGAGCGAACCCGTCTGGATTGACGTCCGCGAAGCGACGGTCCTTCACGAGCAACTGCTCGCTCTCCACGGAGGCCGTGCGGGCGTGCGGGAGGCGGGCTTGCTGGAGTCCGCCCTCTCGCGCCCGCGCAATCGGTGGGTTTACAGGGAGCGTTCCGGAATCGTCGAACTCGCCGCCGCCTACGCAGCTGGCGTAGTCGGCAATCATCCCTTTATCGACGGGAACAAGCGGACCGGCTTCGTCGTGGGCGTGCTCTTTCTCGAACTCAACGGCTACCAGTTCTTCGCCAGTGAAGAGAACGCGGTGGAAGCAGTGCTTGCGCTGGCCGCAGGCGCCATGAACGAGGACGGCTATGCGGCCTTCCTCGCAGCGAATTCTCGGATGTCGAACGCCTGAACCGCGAGGCGTCAGAACGTCACGGTAGGTTCCGTGCGATCGGCCACTACAACCCGGCAATCGCCACCACACTCTCGCGCGATGAGCTTCGCCAGGCGGGCAGCGGCGGCTTCGACGTCGCCGAAGCCGTTGGATTGAACCGTGAGCGCGGCGCGGCTTGTGAGCGGCGACACCGCGCTGCGGGCGTCCTGGCGCCAGTTCCAACGCCGGCACAGGACGTGGCGCGCGCCCGCGTAGACGACCTCGCCGTCCTTGGGCGGATCGTTGGGGTCCTCGCCATCTTCCGCCCCCATGTCGATGAAGGTGTCCCCCGGCCGAGAGAAGCGGAAGGCGAGATCGCCCTCGATCCGATCGAGATCGTCGCAGCCGAGGCAGAGCGCGCTGTCGAGCGAGACGGCGTTGTAGAGATCAACCAGCGCGTTGACGCCGGGCAGCGCGCCGCCGCCGAGGACCCGTTTGATCAGGCGCTCGACCGAGGAACGATAGCTCGTCTTCTTGATGCCGAAGCCCTTATAGGCGGCGCGCCAGGCGGCGACGCCGGGAATGGCGGAGAGCTCGACGTCGCCCCATCGGCGCCGGCATCCGGCTTCGATCGCCTCAACCTCCGCCTCGAGCGCCGCGCTGCGCCCTGCCACGACGTGCAAGCCTTCGGCGACGATCAGCGCGACGCGGAATTCCGGGAAACGCTCGGTCAGTTCGGCGATGGAGAGACGAGGCATGACGGTCCGCTGAAGGAGAGGGCGCGGCATGGCGCGCCACGGGGCGGACTGTCAAGACGACGGGCGCCTCGAGAAGACGCGCCGTGATGGCCCCTAGCCCTTCACAACTTCGAGAGGGCCATGGTCGTCGCAATGGTCGCCATGGGGATGATGGAGACGGCCGTCGACGAGATAGTCGACGTGGTCGCCGTGCGGAACCGCCTCATGCCCGCAGCCGGGTCCATGGACGTGGCCGGCCTCATGGCCCTTGTGGCCATTCTCCGGCGTACATTGGTTTGGGTTTCGCGCACTCACTTCAATGACGTGCTCGTCGACCTCATTCCCATCCTGATGGTGCAGATGCCCGTCATGCAGGAAGTCGACATGGTCGCCGTGCCTGACGGCGATGTGACCGCAGCCGGGGCCGTGGTGATGCGGATGCTCGGCATGGGTGAGATGATGAGAAGTCGCCATATGGATCCCTCCTTTGAGACCCCCAGACTTGCCAGTTACGGAGCGGCGTTGCGGGCCATGAAGGTCGCAGGCGTCCCGTCCTCAGGATTGACGAAGATGATATCGGTAGGCTCGCGCCGCGGCGCATCGACCGAGAGGAACACGACCGGCTCCGCGAGAATTTCCGGCAGGGCGTGCACCGTGCCGCGCTCGAAGAACAGCAAGTCGCCAGGGGCGAATTCCGCCTTGGTCGCGGGATCCTCCATCCAGAACGTTCCGCGGCCGGAGAGGACGTAAAGAAACTCGTCGCAGGTCGCGTGGTAGTGTGCCGGCGTCGCGCGGTACACTCGGAAGACCCGCGCGCTCGCCGACTCTCTGTCGGTCAGATAGCGGTCGACCAGGAGCGTGGCGGCTGTAGGGGGCAGGCTCGCGGCGATGGCCGTGACGTCGAAACGCGCGGACTTTCCCTGCGCCGCGGGGTCGTCGACGGTTTGATTTGGAGACATGTGTGACCTCGTTCTGCTACAAGCGGCGTTTTCCGCGGACCGCCAACTCTTACACCAACTCTTGAGTGGCGAGAGTCATAGGATTGTTCGGGAGCCCTCAAGGTCAGCTTGAGCCGGGAAGCGGCCTCCCGAAAGTCCCGTCCCGCTCGCCCTCGGCGCCACAATGGGGAGTTAAGAGGCCTCACGGCGTCAGCACCGCGGCGCCCTGAAGCCGGCCTTCGCGCAGATCGGCGAGCGCGAGGTTGGCGTCCTCGAGATCGTAGCGACGCGTTTCGGTCTTGACGCCGGCCCTGCGAGCGATCTCCAGGAATTCGACGCCGTCGCGCCGGGTCAGATTGGCGACCGAGACGATTTGCCGCTCCCCCCAGAGCAAGCTGTAGGGAAAGCTCGGGATGTCGCTCATGTGGATGCCGCCGCACACCACCCGTCCGCCCTTGCGCACGGCGCGGAGCGCCGTGGGCACGAGCGCGCCGACCGGCGCGAAGAGGATAGCGGCGTCGAGCTCTTCGGGCGGCGCCTCGTCCGACCCGCCGGCCCAGGAGGCGCCGAGCGTGCGCGCGAAATCCTGCGCCGCCTTGTCGCCGGGCCGCGTGAAGGCGAAGACTTCGCGCTTCTGGTGGCGGCAGATCTGGGCAACGATGTGCGCGGCGGCGCCGAAGCCGTAGAGGCCGATCCGCTGGGATGGACCGGCCATCTTCAAACACCGCCAGCCGATCAGCCCGGCGCAAAGCAGCGGCGCGGCCGCGACGGGATCGCAATCGCGCGGCAGCTTGAGCACGAAGGCGGCTTCGGCGAGCGCATGGGACGCGTAGCCGCCGTCGCGGGTGTAGCCGGTGAAGCCAGGGTGATCGCAGAGGTTCTCGCGACCGGCCATGCAATAGGAGCAATGGCCGCAGGCATGGCCGAGCCAGGGCACGCCGACCTGCTCGCCGATCGCGAAGCCCTCGACGCCGGGGCCGATCCGCTCGACGAAGCCGACGATCTCGTGGCCCGGCACGATCGGCAGCGGGACATTCGGCAGCTCGCCGTCGACGACGTGCAGGTCGGTGCGGCAGACGCCGCAAGCGAGCACGCGGACCAGCACTTCGCCGTGGTGAGGGGCAGGTTTCGGCCGCTCCTCGAGTACGAGCGGGCCGCCGATCTTCCGAAGCGTCATCGCACGCATCACGGCACCCGCTCAGTGAGACATCAGGATCGGGATCGTCGGCTGGCGCAGGAGATCGAGGCTGACGCCGCCGAACAGGCTCTCGAACAAGCGGGAATGGCCAAAGGCGCCGGCGACGATCAGGTCGGCGTCCTGCGTGTCGAGGCTCGCGAACAAGGCTTCGACCGCCGAGATGTCGCCGGTGTTGGTCCAGTCGGACAGGTTCGAGGCCACGCCGTGATGGGAGAGATGGTCGGCCAGCAGCTGGGAGGCGGCGCGCAACTCGCTTGGACGCGGCGAGAAGGTGAAGATCGTCACTTTCTTCGCCTTCGTGAGCAGCGGCATGGCGTCGTGCACGGCGCGCGTCGCTTCGCGGCTCGCGTTCCAGGCGATGACGACATTCTCGCCGACGGGCCCGGGCTTCCAGTCTTGTGGCAGGATCAGAACCGGCGCGCCGGAGGCGTGCAGGGAGCCGTCCGGGACTTCCGAACGGACCAAGGGACGCGCTTCGCCTTCAGGCCGCGGCGCGACGATCAGATCAACGCAATGCATCACTCCCTCGCCGGGCGGCCAACGCGGTTCGGACGCGAGGAATTCGCCCTTGAGGCCGGCGCTTTGCAGAGCCGCGTTGAAATCCGGCCCGATTCGCAACGCTCGCTCGGCCCATAACCCGTTGAAGGCCACATTCGCGGTCGCGTCGACGCCGATGAGCCGCGCGCCGTGGTCGCGCGCGAGTGCGATCGCCAGCGAGAGCCGATCCCGCGATCCGTCGGTCGGATCGAGATAAACCATGATGTCTTTGTAGGTCGCCGCCATCGCCCGCTCCGGGTTGGTGGAGTGACGAACCGCCGGCCGGACGCCGGCGGTCCTTTGATGAGCGCTTCGCAGCGTCGCCGCGACAGCGACGGTCAGTGCGGCTTGCCGATCGGAATGTCGACTTTCTTGGCGACCATCTCGGCCGGCTTGGGGACTGTCACGCGCAGGACGCCCTTATCGAAGGCCGCGCTCATCTTGGCCGGGTCGGGCTTGAACGGCAGCGGCACGACGCGGCGGAACGCGCCGTAGCTGCGCTCGATCACCTGCCACTCCTTGTCTTTCTTCTCGGTTTCCGTTTTCTTCTCGCCGGAAATGACGAGGCTCTGCCCCTCGACGGAGACTTTCACGTCGCTCTCGTTGACGCCGGGCAATTCCGCGGCGATCTCGATGGCGTCTTTCGTTTCGCCGATGTCGATCGCGGCGAGGCCGGTCCCGCTGGCGGCGGGGCGCCAGGGTGTCGGCAGCCGTCGACCGAAGTCGTTGAGAAGGTCGTCGAAATCGCGGCGGAAACCCTCGAACACGTCGAATTCCCGTCCGCCCATCGGCATAGGCGATCGCATCGTTTCGCTCCCTTCGTGAGCCGCGACGGGCGACCGCGCCTCGACAGGCGTTCGATCGTCCCGCGGCGATTGACGATGTTTTCGTTCTCCGACCGGACCGCAGGCGCTGGGAAGATCCTCGATAGAACCGGCGATTTGGCCTTCAACCCTCCGAGAGGACACCAAAGCGCCGGCCGACTGCGGTTACGGTTGGCCTTGATCCTCGCCTTTGAATCGGGCATAGGAACGGCGAAATCGTTCGCCGTGGGTTTTGCCCGCGCTTTTTTGTATTGGGTGTTCCCATGAAGGTCCGCAATTCCCTGAAGTCCCTCCGCACGCGCCATCGCGACAACCGCCTCGTGCGCCGCAAGGGCCGCGTCTACATCATCAACAAGACGCAGAAGCGCTTCAAGGCGCGCCAGGGCTGACCCCGGCTCTCATTGTTTTGATGCGGCGCGCCGCCCGTTTCGGGCGGTCGCGTCCGTGCGGCCTTTGACCGTCGAGGCTTCGCAGCGTAGGCTCGGCTTATGATGCGACGCTCGACGTTCGTCTGCGCTGTGCTGCTGGCGCTAAGCGCCCCTGCTTTCGCGCAAAGCGCCCCGCCCGCCACGGCGCCCGCTCCGGCTCCCACCCAGCGTGAGCAGCTCGACGAGCTGTTCTCGCGTCTCGCCGCCGCCAAGGACAGCGACGAGACGGCCGGCATCGTCGCGATGATCGACCGCCTGCAACTGCGATCCGGCTCCGCCACCAGCGATCTCCTGATGCAGCGCGCCGTCGCGACGATGGAGCGGGGCGATTATTCCGTCTCGCTCTCTCTTCTCGACGCGATCGTCGACTTGCAGCCCGACTGGGCGGAAGGCTGGAACAAGCGCGCCACCGCTCGTTATCTCTCGGGCGACGCGAAGGGCGCCGTGGCCGACATTGCGCAGACCCTGGCGCGCAATCCGCGGCACCTCGGCGCGCTCGCAGGTCTCGGCATGATCCTCGAGGACAGCGGCCAACGCGAACAGGCGTTGCGCGCCTACCAACGCGCGCTGGAGATCGCTCCGCACTGGACGCCGATCGTCGAGGCGGAGGCGCGCGTCAAAGCGGCCCTGGCCGGCCAAGCGCTCTGAGCCGCTGCCCGTCATTGCGAGCGGAGCGAAGCAATCCATGGCGCCGGCGATGCAGGCGGATGCATGGATCGCTTCGTCGCTACGCTCCTCGCGATGACGGCTCGGCGCGAGGCGACCCTGCTCAGGCGGCCGCGCCGCCGTCCGAGCCGATCACGGCGATGCGCAGATTGTTGGTCGCGCCGGGGGTTCCGAACGGAATGCCGGCGACGATGATCACCCGTTCGCCCGCGCCCACGAAGCCGTCGATATAGGCGTGGCGGCAGGCGCGATCGGTCATGTCGCGCTCGTCGCGCGCGTCGTCGGTGACGACCGCATGAACGCCCCAGGCGACGGCGAGGCGGCGCGCCGTCTCGACGATCGGCGTCAGCGCGAGGATCGAGGAGCGCGGCCGCTCGCGGGCGATGCGCAGACCCGTCGAACCGGAAGCGGTCCAGGCGCAGATCACCTTCGATTGCAGCGTCTCGGCGACGTCGCGCGTCGCCTCCGCGATCGCGTCCGCGCCGGTCTGCTCGGGCGCGGCGCGCTGGGCCGCGATGACGCTGGCGTAGACCGCCTCTCCCTCCACCGTCTCCGCGATCCGGTTCATTGTCGCGACCGCCTCGCGCGGATACTGGCCGGACGCGCTCTCGGCGGAAAGCATCACCGCGTCGGCTCCCTCGAACACCGCGGTCGCGACGTCGGAGACCTCGGCGCGCGTCGGCACCGGCGAGGAGATCATCGATTCCAGCATTTGGGTGGCGACGACCACCGGCTTGCCGAGCCGCCGCGCCAGGCGGGTAATGGTCTTTTGCAGGCCGGGCACGCATTCGACCGGCATTTCCACGCCGAGGTCGCCGCGCGCCACCATCACCGCGTCCGACACTTCAAGGATTTCTTCAAGCCGCGTGATCGCTTGCGGCTTCTCGATCTTTGCCATCACCAGCGCGCGCCCGGCGGCGATCGCCTTCACCTCGGTGACGTCCTCGGGACGCTGCACGAACGACACGGCGATCCAGTCGATGTTCTCCTCGAGCGCGGCCATCAGGTCGGCACGGTCCTTCTGGGTCATCGCCGAAGTCGGGATGGTCGTGTCGGGCAGGCTGACGCCCTTCTTGTTGGAGATGCGGCCGGCGACCTCGACGATCGTCTCTGCGCGACCGGGGGCGACCTGCGACACCCGCAGCAACACCTTGCCGTCGTCGATCAGCACGCGATGTCCGGGCTGCAGCGAATCGAGGATTTCCGGGTGCGGCAAATAGACCCGGGTCTGACTGCCGGGGGTCTTGTCGCTGTCGAGCGTGAAGGCGTCGCCCTTGCGCAACGGGACGCCGCCGGCCTCGAACTCGCCGACCCGCAGCTTCGGCCCCTGCAAGTCGACGAGAATGCCGATCGGGCGATCGAATTCCTCTTCGAGCGAACGGATCATCGCGACGCGCTCGCGCATCGCGTCGTGCGATGCGTGGCTCATGTTGATGCGGAAGACGTCGGCGCCCGCTTCGAACAAAGCGGCCAGCGTCTCGCGGTCCGCCGAGGCCGGTCCGAGCGTGGCGATGATTTTGATGCGGCGTCGACGTCGGACCAATGCTGCCTCCGAAATATGGAATAGTGCAAAAAAAATCCCGTCGCGTTCAGCGAGCGGGCTCGAAACTCAAGGGTTGGGGTTACCCGGGTCGGTTAGCTGGACGGTCCAGTTCTTGGCGTCCTTGCCGGTGTCCACCTCGAAGAATCCGGTGCGGTCGTAGCCGCGCACGAAACAGTCCTGGCGGCCCTCGATCTTGAACTCGCGATCGCTGGTGCACATGAAGGCCTTGCCTTTCCATTCGCCGCCGCGCTCGTCCATCGCGTAGACGTAATAGAACTGCGCCGCGAGGGCGCCGCGCAGCAGCGTGTCGCAGTCCTGGGATTTGAGATTCCACCAGCCCTCGCTGACCCAGCCCTGGCCGTCGGTATAGGCCAAGGCGACGCTGATGCGGCTGGATGAGAGGTTACACATGCGGAAATCGGCACGCGCCGGAGACGCAGCGGCCAGCAGGCTCGCAGCGACGAGCGCCGCCCCGAGAAACGGCAAACCGAATTTCCAAGCCATAACGTCCCGCTTTCGCCGCGCCATATTCTTCGGCGGCGCGCGCGTGTCAACTCAAACAAAACCCACGCCGCGCGCCCAATCAAGCCGGTCTGGCGACGTAGATTCCAAGCAGAATCAACACGCCTCCCAGCGCCTGCACCAGCGAGACGGGCTCTCCCAGCAACACGTAGGCGAAGGCCGCGGCGGCGATCGCCTCGAGGAAGATGACCAGCGAAGAGAACGCCGCCGGCAGGCGCCCGAGGGCGACCGAAAGCAGGCCTTGACCGCCCGCATGGCTGATCCAGGCCATCGCCAGCAGGGCTGCGACGCCCCTGGCGCTGTGCGGGACGATCGAGCCTTCGAGACACAGCGCCACGACCAACAGGATCGCGGCGGTGATCGTCGTCGCTTCGAGCGTGACGCGCGCCGCCGTCGAGCGCCGGCGCGCCGCTTTGACGGCGAGAAAATAAAGGCCGAAGAAGACGCCGGTCGCTAGGCCATAAAGGTCGCCGATGGCGCCCGCCGGCCTCAGGTGCAGGCTCTGAACAAGGAGCGCGCCGCCGCCCAGGATGCAGAAGGCGAGGCCACCGAGCGTCTTCCATTCGGCGCGCTCGCCGAGAATCAACCAGCTGAACAGGACCACCCAGATGGGCGCCGTGGTGGCGAAGAATGTCGCGTTGGCGACGCTCGTGGTGACGATGGAGAGATGCCAGAAGAAGAGATCGCCGGCGAAGGCGAGGCCGGCGAGGATTGTGGCGAGCCCGAATGGCCGCGTTGGCGCGGCGTCCGGTGAATTGGTCAGACGCGCCCAGGCGTAGAGCGCAGGGAGCGCCAGCGCGACGCGGTAAAACGCGCTGGCGAAGGGACCGACGTCGGCGATGCGGACGAAAATGGGCGATATGCCCATCGCGAGAGTCCCCGCCACCAAAGCGGCGAAGGGTGCTCCAAGCCCGCTCTGCGATTTCACCGCCGAAATTGTCCGCGTCATTCGGCCTCACGTCCGCGCGGGGCGAACCCGCGACAAAATTGCGGCCCGTCCTTATTCTCGCCGCATCGTTCCAGCAAGGGGGCCCCATGGACGCGATGCTCACGCGGGAAGTGGTCAAGGCGCAAGAAGCGTTTCAACCATTCGATTCGGTCGAGGGAGCGCTGGACCGCGGCGCGCTCGTCATCTGCGATCACGCCGCCAACGCCTTTCCGCCCGGCTACGGCGCGCTCGGCTTGCCGCGCGAGGCGCTGGAGCGCCACATCGCCTACGACATCGGCGCCGCCTGGCTCGCCCGTCGCCTCGCCGCCCGGCTCGGCGCGCCGGCGATCCTCTCCACCTTCTCGCGCCTGCTGATCGACGCCAACCGCGGCGCCGACGACCCGACGCTGGTGATGCGCATCTCGGACGGCGCCCTCATTCCCGGCAATGCGCGCATCGAGGCGCGCGAGATCGAGCGCCGCCGCCAACTCTTTTGGGCGCCCTACCGAGGCGCGATCGATGCGACGATCGAATCGATGCTCGCGACCGGCGAGCCGCCCGTCGTTCTCTCCATCCATTCCTTCACGCCGCTTTGGCGCGGCGTTGCGCGGCCGTGGAAAGTGGGCGTGCTGTGGGACAACGATCCGCGTTTGCCGAAGCCGGTATTGCGCGCGCTGGCCGACGAGGACGACCTCGCGCCTGAGGAAATCGGCGACAACGAACCCTATGAAGGCGCTCTGCCCGGCGACACGATCAACGCCGTCGCGACGGCCCGCGGGCTGTCGAACGCGCTGATCGAAGTGCGCCAGGATCTGATCGCCGACCGGGAGAGCGCGGAAGCCTGGGCGGATCGGCTCGCGCGAATCATCGAACCGCTCATCGCGTCTCAGGCGGTTCGCCAGATTGAAGACTGGGGCAGCCGCGCCGCCGGCTCAGGCCCGGCTCAGCCGCCCGGCCACGCGCCCGCTTGACGCGGCGCGCCGGCGCGGCCATGGCTTGGCCCCTTGGCTGTCTTTTCACAACACGGATTGCGGTATGAACGAAGACATCGTCGCCAGCGGAGAGGAGGTCAACTCAGGCCACCTCAAGGCTTTCATCGAACGCATCGAACGGCTCGAGGAAGAAAAGAAGGCGATCGCAGACGACATCAAGGACGTCTACGCCGAGGCCAAGGGCAATGGCTTCGACGTCAAGATCATCCGCAAGATCGTCTCGCTGCGCAAACAGGATCGCGACAAGCGTCGTGAGGAAGAGGAAATTCTCGAGCTCTATCTCGCCGCCCTCGGCATGAACTGAAGGTGCGCCTTGGCGCGGCTCAATTCCACAAAGCAAGGTGAAGGTCATGACGGTTCAAAGCGCGCAACACAGCAGTCCCGAGGCGCTTAGCCCCGAAGGAGCCCGCATTGCGGACGCTTTCACGGCGTCGATCGCGGCGCGCCAGACCTTCGACACGCCTTACCGCCATTATCTGATCGAGAACGTTTTCCCCGCGGACGTCTCGCAGGAGCTGGCCGATCTGCCGTTCGCCGCGCCCGTGCTCAACGGGCTTTCCGGCAAGCGCGAGCTGCACAACGACCAGCGCACCTATTTCGACGCCGCCGGGGTCGAGCGCTTTCCCGTTATGCGCGGCGTCGCCGAGGCGCTACAAAGCAGGAAAATCACCCGTCTGATCCGCGACGCCTTCGACGCGCCGATCGACGACACCTTCCTGCGGCTCGAATATGCGCAGGACATCGACGGCTTCTGGCTCGAGCCCCATACCGATCTGGGCGTGAAGAAGTTCACCTGCCTGATCTATCTCTCCGACGGCCCCGGCCACGACAAGCTCGGCACCGACATCTACTCGGATCGCGACCGCCACTTCGGCTCCTCGCCCTTCAAGCGCGGCGGCGCGATGGTCTTTGTGCCCGGCGACAACACCTGGCACGGCTTCGTCAAGCGCCCGATCGAGGGCGTGCGCCGCTCGGTGATCCTTAACTATGTGACGCACGACTGGCGCGCCCGCGAGCAGCTTTCGTATCCGGAGCAGCCCGTCAGGGTTTAAGGTTTATCGCGTGAATGGCTGGCTTTTCGGCCGCTATTCACGCATTGTTCCTGCCAGTTATTGGTCCTCCGGCAGGCTGTGAGGGTCCCGCCGGCGCATCTTGCCAGCGCCATCTGCTTCCCGCCGGTGGCCAAGCCGCGCTAGGCTTGCTATCACCCCGCCCAATTCTTAGTCATCCAAGGGCAGACCATGCGCAAGGGCGCCGTTTCGCGCAAGACCAACGAGACCGGGATCGAGGTCGAGGTCGACCTCGACGGCTCGGGCACGTCGGATGTCTCGACGGGGGTCGGGTTCTTCGACCACATGCTCGATCAGCTCGCCCGCCACTCGCTGGTCGACATGAAGATTCGCGCGCAAGGCGACCGTCATGTCGACGACCACCACACGGTCGAAGACGTCGGCATCGCGCTGGGCCAGGCGCTCCGCGAGGCGATCGGCGACAAGCGCGGCGTCACTCGCTACGCCGACTGCCTGCTGCCGATGGACGAGACGCTGACGCGCGTCGCGCTCGATATTTCCGGCCGGCCCTTCCTCGTCTTCCGCACCGAGTTTCCCACGGAGAAGATCGGAACCTTCGACACTCAACTGGTGCGCGAGTTCTTCCAGGCGCTCAGCGTCCACGGCGGGATCACGCTGCATATCGAGACGCTGTACGGCGCCAACAGCCACCACATCGCCGAATCCTGTTTCAAGGGCGTCGCCCGGGCGCTTGGCGCCGCCCTTGCAGTCGACCCACGGCAGGCTGCGCGGATTCCTTCCACCAAGGGCGCCCTGTAAATCACGATGGCATAGGGAGGCCGCCTCGACCGGCGGCCGAAGCGAATGGCGATCTATGCGGTGCATTGTCCGGACGGGGAAGCCGATCAGGCGGCGGCGTTCGACCGCGCGCGCTTGGTGAAGCTCGGATTCTCCTGGGGCGCATTCCTGTTCGGGCCGGTCTGGGCGCTCGCCCATCGGCTGTGGCGTCCGTTGGCGGCGTTCATCGTCGGCGCCGTCGTGCTTGGCTATCTGATAACGATCGGCGTCATCGGGACCGGGGCCGCCGTTGGGCTTTACATCCTCTATGCGCTCTACCTCGGCATCGAAGGTCGGGCCCTCCTCGAAGCGGCGCTGGCGCGTCGCGGGCAGCCGCTGGCCGACATCGTTTGCGCGGCGGACCGCTCGACTGCGGAACGCGCCTTTTTCGAGCGCGGCCTGCAGCAGGCGCCGGCCCGTTCGGCTCCGCCTTCGGGGCGGCCGCCGCAAGGCGCGCCGCCGCCGCAGGTGCTCGGCCTCTTTCCGGAGGCTCACCGCTGACATGAGCGTCGCCATCGTCGACTACGGCTCGGGGAACCTGCATTCCGCGCACAAGGCCTTCGAGCGCGCCGCGCGCGAGGCGGGGCTGAGCCGCGAAGTCATGGTCACCAGCCGTCCCGAGGTCGTCGCGCGCGCCGAGCACGTCGTGCTGCCCGGCGTCGGGGCCTTCGCGGACTGCCGACGCGGCCTCGGCGCCGTTCCGGGGATGCTCCAGGCGCTCGAAGAGGCGGTGCGCGGCCGAGGCCGGCCCTTCCTCGGCATCTGCGTCGGGATGCAGTTGATGGCCTCGCGCGGACTCGAGCACGAGACCGTCGCCGGCCTCGACTGGATCCGCGGCGACGTTGCGCCGATCCTTCCCGAGGACCCGGGCCTGAAGATCCCGCACATGGGCTGGAACACGCTTGCCGTGAAGCGCGCCCATCCCGCGCTCGACGGCGTCGCGACGGGCGAGGGTGGCCTGCACGCCTATTTCGTCCATTCCTACCAGCTTTATCCCGCCGATCCCGCGGATGTCGTCGCCGCCGCCGATTACGGCGGGCCGATCACCGCGATCGTCGCTCGCGACAATTTGATCGGAACGCAATTCCACCCCGAGAAGAGCCAAAAGCTCGGCCTGGCCCTGATCGCCAATTTTTTGAAGTGGCGCCCGTGATCCTCTTTCCGGCAATCGACCTCAAAAGCGGCGAGTGCGTCCGCCTCGTGCGCGGCGACATGGCGCAGGCGACCGTTTTCAACCGCGATCCCGCCGATCAGGCGCGCGCCTTCGCGTCGCAAGGTTTCGAGTGGCTGCATGTCGTCGACCTCGACGGCGCCTTCGCGGGCAAGCCGATGAACGCCGCGGCGGTCGAGCGCATCCTCGCCAGCGTGACGCTGAAGGTGCAACTCGGCGGCGGCGTGCGCGATATGAAGACGGTGAACGGCTGGCTCGAAAAGGGGGTCGCTCGCGTCATCATCGGCACCGCGGCGGTCGAGGATCCCGCTTTCGTTCAAGAGGCCGCTCGGCTCTACCCGAACCGCATCGCGGTCGGCATCGACGCGCGCGACAGCCGCGTCGCGGTGGACGGCTGGGCCAAGACGTCCGACATTTCCGCGCTCGACCTCGGGCGCCGGTTCGAGGACGCTGGCGTCGCTGCGCTCATCTACACCGACATCAGCCGCGACGGCGTCTTGCAGGGCCTCAACATCGCCGCCACCGTCGCGCTCGCGGAGGCGGTCGACATTCCCGTCATCGCCTCAGGCGGCCTCGCCTCGATCGACGACGTTCAACGCCTGCTCGAGCCCGATTGCGCGCGCCTCGCCGGCGCCATCAGCGGCCGGGCGCTCTACGACGGCCGTCTCGATCCGCGCGAAGCGCTGGCGCTGATCCGCGACCGGGAGCTCGGCCATGCTTAAGGCTCGGCTGATTCCCTGCCTCGACGTGAAGGACGGACGCGTCGTCAAAGGCGTCAACTTCGTCGATTTGCGCGACGCGGGCGATCCCGTCCAGTGCGCGATCGCCTATGACGAGGCGGGCGCGGACGAACTGTGCTTCCTTGATATCGCCGCCACGCACGAAAATCGCGGCACTTTGATCGACGTGGTGCGCCGCACCGCCGAGGTCTGCTTCATGCCGCTGACGGTCGGCGGCGGCGTGCGCACGACCGAGGACATTCGCAACCTCCTGCTCGCCGGAGCCGACAAGGTCTCGATCAATTCCGCCGCCGTGGCGGACCGCCGCATCGTTCGCGCGGCGGCGGAGAAATTCGGCAGCCAGTGCGTCGTCGTCGCGATCGACGCCAAGCAGGTCTCCTCAGGGCGCTGGGAGATCTTCACCCATGGCGGGCGGCGGCCGACCGGCATCGACGCCGTCGACTTCGCACGCGAAGTCGCCGCGCTTGGCGCCGGCGAGATCCTGCTGACGTCGATGGATCGCGACGGGGCCAAGATCGGTTTCGACATCGCCCTGACCCGCGCGGTCGCCGACGCGGTGGCGATCCCGGTGATCGCCTCGGGCGGCGTCGGCGCGCTCGACCACCTCGTCGCCGGCGTCGTCGAGGGCCACGCCAGCGCCGCGCTCGCGGCCTCGATCTTCCATTTCGGCGAATTCACCATCCGCGAGGCCAAGCAACACATGGCCGCGGCGGGCGTTGCGATGCGGATGGACTAACCGTCATCGCGAGCGCAAGCGGAGCGATCCAGCGGCGCCGCTCCTGCAAGCGGAGGCAAGGATTGCTTCGTCGCTTCGCTCCTCGCAATGACGGCCGAGGGCGACGAACGCTCGAAGCCGTTCGTTCACAGATACGCCGACAATTCCTTCGCGACGTCCTCGGGCGGCCGGTCGAGATTGAGCGCCTCGACGAAACTCCCCTTGGCGTCCATCAGATAGACGATGGAGGAGTGGTCCATCGAATAGCCGCCGTTCGCCTGCGCCTCGCCTTTGCGCGCATAGACGCGATAGCCCTTTTCGGCGGCGGCGATTTGTTCCGATGTGCCCGAGAGGCCGACGACGCGGGAATCGAAGCTGCTGACGTAATCGGCCATCGAGGCCGGCGTGTCGCGCGCGGGATCGACGGTGATGAACAGCGCGCGGATCGGCTTGTCCGGCATCTTGCGCAGCACGTCCGAGATCTGCGCCAGGGTCGTCGGGCAGACGTCGGGGCAATGGGTGTAGCCGAAATAGACCAGGAACGGATGGCCCTTGAGGTCGGCGTCGGTCAGCGTCTTGCCGTCGCCGGTCTGAAGCGTGAACGGCCCGCCGATCAGGGCGGCGGTCGCGTTCCGACCCGGGGTCACGGCGATCCAGAGGCCAGAGCCGATCAGAACCGCCAACGCTAGGCCGATCGCCAAGGAGCGTAACTGGCCGCCCGGCCCGGAGAATTTGCCGCTCGCTTTGGCTTTGCTCAAAGTCGGTCTCCTTCAAAGGCCGATGCTGGATAGCGCTTCGGCCCGCCGCCGGCAATCGATAGACGTAGGCTATCGTCTGCCGGACGCCGGGGCTAGATTGCGGCCATGGTGGTCCGACAATTGGAATATCTTGTGGCGTTGGCGCGCGAAAAGCATTTCGGCCGCGCGGCCGACGCGTGCCATGTGACGCAGCCGACGCTTTCCGCCGGCATCCGCCAGCTCGAAGAGCATCTGGGCGCGCCGATCGTCGAACGGGGCAATCGCTATGTCGGCCTGACGCCCCAGGGCCGGCTCGCGCTGGAGCACGCCCACCGTATCCTCGCCGAGGCCGAGGCCATGCGCCGGGATATCGAGGAACTCGGCAAGGGCCTTACCGGCCGGTTGCGGCTCGGCGCCGTTCCGACCGCGCTGCCAATCCTCTCGCATCTGACGACGCCCTTCATCGCCCGCTATCCCAGCGTGACCGTGACGTCGCTTTCCCTCACTTCGCAGGAGATTCAGCGGCGGCTGGAGGATTTCGAGCTCGACGTCGGCCTCACCTATCTCGACAACGAACCGCTCGAGCACATGAAGGCAAAGCCGGTCTACGAGGAGGACTATGTCTTCCTCACGCCGCTCACGAGTCCCTTCGCCGATCGGCGGACGATCTCCTGGAAGGAGGCCGCCGAAGCCCCGCTGTGCCTGCTGACGCCCGATATGCAGAACCGCCGCATCGTCGACGGCGTCTTTCGCTCGGTCGGCGCGACGCCGCAGCCGTCGGTGGAGACAAACTCCATTTTCGACCTCGTTTCGCACGCCAGCGCCGGGCGCTGTTCGTCGATCGTGCCGCGGCAGCTGCTGCGCATCCTCGGCGAGCCGCGCAACACGCGCGCCCTCGAACTCGTCGAGCCGACCGCGCGGCGGACCATCGGCCTGATCATGGCGGATCGGGAACCGCCGTCGCCCTTGGCGCGCAAGCTTTTCGCCATGGAGCACGAGGCTGACCTCGACGCGCTCGTGGAAGCGCCGCTGGGGCAGATAAGTCGATAGAGGGTTTCTATCGCCTCTTGCAAAACTTCGATTTGCGTCGACTCGTGGCGTAGGAGGATGCTGGGATCAGGCGGCGGAGCCGCCCGATGGAGGCGATGAGATGGATGGCCGAATGCCCTGGGACGAAGCCCAGGCGCGCGCCATGATCGCGGAGCGGAGCGCCGAACCCGGCGCCGCGCTGCCGATACTGCACGCTTTGCAAGAGCGCTTCGGCTACGTCGACGACGCCGCGATCGCTCTCGTGGCGCAGGCTCTGAACCTTTCGAAGGCGGAGACGCTCGGCGTCGTCAGCTTCTATCACGACTTCCGCCGCGCGCCCGTCGATGGGGCGGTGCTCAAGCTGTGCCGCGCCGAATCGTGCCAGTCGCTCGGCTGTGAAGATCTGGTGGCGCATCTCGCCAAGGCGCACGGCGTCGCGGTCGACGCCGCCGAGGCAGGCGCGCCGCTCGTCGTCGAGACCGTCTATTGCCTCGGCAATTGCGCGCTGTCGCCCGCCGCGCTGCTCGACGGCGAGCCGATCGGCAGGCTCGACGCCAAGGCGATCGACGACATCGTGGCGCAAAGCCGCGGAGAGGCGCGATGAGCGCGCGCCTCATGATTCCCCGCCGATTCGGCCGCCATCTCGGTCGGCGCCAACAGAGTGGCGCAGGCGATCGCCGACGAGGCGGCCTCGCGCGGCGTCGCGCTGACCATCGTGCGCACCGGCTCGCGCGGCCTCTTCTGGCTCGAACCGATGATCGAGGTCGAGACGCCGCAGGGGCGCTTCGCCTACGGGCCGATCGCGCCTGGCGACGCTGCGTCGCTGTTCGAGGCGGATTTCCTCTCCGCCCGGCCTCATCCGAAGGCGCTCGGGCTCGTCGACGACATCCCCTACCTCAAGCGGCAGCAGCGGTTGATCTTTTCGCGCTGCGGCGTCGTCGATCCGCTGTCGCTCGACGACTATCGGCGGCATGGCGGCCTCGCCGGGCTCGAACGGGCGCTGGCTCTGGGTCCGGCCGCAACGATCGAGCAGGTCGTGGCGTCCGGCCTGCGAGGCCGGGGCGGCGCCGGCTTTCCCACGGGAATTAAGTGGCGCACCGTCGCCGGGGCCACCGCCGACCAGAAATATGTCGTCTGCAACGCCGACGAAGGCGACAGCGGCACCTTCGCCGACCGGATGCTGCTGGAAGGCGATCCGTTCGTGCTGATCGAGGGCATGGCGATCGCGGCGCTGGCGGTCGGCGCGACGCGCGGCTACGTCTATATCCGCTCGGAATATCCGCACGCTTTCGCGACCTTTTCCGCGGCGCTTGCGCGGGCGCGCGCCGCCGGTCTGCTCGGGCCGGACATGCTGGGCTCGGGCCGCGCCTTCGACATCGAGGCTCGGCTCGGCGCCGGGGCCTATATCTGCGGCGAAGAGACGTCGTTGCTCGAAAGCCTCGAGGGCAAGCGCGGGCAGGTGCGCGTCAAGCCGCCGCTGCCCGCCCTTTCCGGCCTGTTCGGCAAGCCGACCGTCATCAACAATGTGTTGAGCTTCGCTTCGACGCCCTGGATTCTCGCCAACGGCGGCAAGGCTTACGCCGAATACGGCGTCGGCCGCTCGCGCGGCTCGCAGCCGTTCCAACTCGCGGGGAACGTCAAGCGCGGCGGCCTCGTCGAACTCGCCTTCGGCGCGACGATTCGCGATCTCGTCGAGGATTTCGGCGGCGGGACGCGCACCGGCAGGCCCGTTCGCGCCGTGCAGGTCGGCGGCCCGCTCGGCGCCTACTTTCCGCGTAGAGTCTGCTCGATACGCCGCTCGACTACGAGGCGATGATCGCCGCCAAGGGCATGCTCGGCCACGGCGGGATCGTCGTCTTCGACGACAGCGTCGACATGGCGCGGCAGGCGCGCTTCGCCTTCGCGTTCTGCGCCGCCGAGAGCTGCGGCAAATGCACGCCGTGCCGCATCGGCTCGACGCGCGGCGCCGAGACGGTCGACAAGATCGTCGCTGGCCGCGACCGCCTGAAAAACATCGAACTTTTGCGCGATCTTTGCGAGGTGCTGACCGACGGGTCGCTGTGCGCGCTCGGCGGCCTGACGCCGCTGCCGGTGCTCAGCGCGCTCGATCATTTCGAGGAGGACTTCGCCGAACAGGCCGCCGAAAGCCGCGGCCGAATAGGAGATTCCGATGGCGCTGTTGCAGGAATTCGATTCGGGGACGCCGATCCGCGCAGGCGAAGCGACGGCGACGCTCACGATCGACGGGCGCCAGGTCAGCGTGCCGCCCGGCACGTCCGTCATGGCCGCCGCCGCGCTGGTCGGCGCCGAGATCCCGCGCCTCTGCGCGACCGACAGTCTCGAGCCTTTCGGCTCGTGCCGGCTTTGTCTCGTCGAGATCGAGGGGCGCAAGGGAACGCCCGCCTCCTGCGCGACGCCCGCCGAAGAGGGCATGGTGGTGCGCACCCAAACGCCGCGGCTCGCCAAGCTCAGGCGCGGCGTGATGGAGCTCTACATCTCGGATCATCCGCTCGATTGCCTGACCTGCAGCGCCAACGGCGATTGCGAATTGCAGACGCAGGCTGGCGTGGTGGGCCTCCGGGACGTTCGCTACGGCTATGCGGGCGCGAACCATCTCGACGCGCCGACCGACGCTTCGAACCCCTACTTCACCTTCGAATCTTCGAAATGCATCGTCTGCTCGCGTTGCGTGCGCGCCTGCGAGGAAGTGCAGGGCACCTTCGCGCTGACGATTCTTGGCCGCGGCTTCGCTTCCAAGGTGTCGCCCGGCGGCGGCGATTTCTTCGGCTCGGAATGCGTCTCCTGCGGCGCCTGCGTGCAGGCCTGTCCGACGGCGACGCTCAATGAAAATAGCGTCATCGCGCTCGGCGCGCCCGAGCGCTCGGTCGTCACCACCTGCGCTTACTGTGGCGTCGGCTGCGCCTTCAAGGCGGAGATGAGAGGCGAGGAAGTGGTGCGCATGGTCCCCTACAAGGCCGGCAAGGCCAATGAGGGCCATTCCTGCGTCAAGGGCCGCTTCGCCTACGGGTACGCGACGCATAAGGACCGCGTCCTCAAGCCGATGATCCGCGCTTCGATCAAGGATCCCTGGCGTGAGGCGACATGGGACGAAGCGGTGGGCTACGCCGCGGGCGCGTTCAAGCGCATCCAGGCGAAGTACGGGCGCGATTCGGTCGGCGCCATCACCTCCTCGCGCTGCACCAATGAGGAAGTGTTTCTCATTCAGAAGCTCGTGCGGGCCGGCTTCGGCAACAACAACGTCGACACCTGCGCGCGCGTCTGCCATTCGCCGACCGGCTACGGCCTCTCCAAGACCTTCGGCACGTCGGCCGGCACGCAGGACTTCAAGTCGGTGGAGCAGGCCGACGTCATTCTCGTCATCGGCGCCAACCCGACCGACGCGCATCCGGTCTTCGCCTCGCGTATGAAGAAGCGCCTGCGCGCCGGCGCCAAGCTGATCGTCGTCGATCCCCGGCGGATCGATCTCGTCCGCACGCCGCATGTCCGGGCGACGCATCATCTCGCGCTGCGGCCCGGCGCGAACGTCGCCGTCGTCAACGCTTTCGCTCACGTCGTGGTCACCGAGGGCCTGGTCGCCGAGGCCTTCGTCAAGGAGCGCTGCGACCCCGCCAATTTCGAATCCTGGGCGCGCTTCATCGCCGAGGACCGCCATTCCCCGGAGGCTACGGAAGCCGTGACCGGCGTTCGCGCCGAGGAGCTGCGCGCGGCCGCGCGCCTCTACGCGACGGCCGGCAATGCCGCGATCTACTACGGTCTCGGCGTCACCGAGCATTCGCAGGGCTCGACGACCGTGATGGCGATGGCCAATCTGGCGATGGCGACCGGCAACATCGGCCGCGACGGCGTCGGCGTGAACCCGCTGCGCGGCCAGAACAACGTGCAGGGCTCATGCGACATGGGCTCCTTCCCGCACGAATACTCCGGCTACCGCCATGTCTCGGACGACGCGACGCGCGAAGTGTTCGAGCGCCTGTGGGGCGTCGCGCTGCCGAAAGAGCCGGGCTTGCGCATCCCCAACATGATGGACGAGGCAGTCGAGGGCGCGTTCAAGGGCCTCTACATCCAGGGCGAGGACATCGCACAGTCCGATCCCGACACGAAACACATCGTCGCCGGCTTGGAGGCGATGGAATGCGTGATCGTGCAGGATCTCTTCCTCAACGAGACGGCGCGCTACGCGCATGTGTTCTTCCCCGGCTCTTCCTTCCTGGAGAAGGACGGCACCTTCACCAATGCGGAGCGGCGAATCAGCCGCGTGCGCAAGGCGGTGGAGCCGCTCGCCGGCAAGGCCGACTGGGAGACGACGATCGCCTTCGCCGAGGCGCTGGGCGTGCGCATGCCTTACCGGCACCCGAGCGAGATCATGGACGAGATCGCGCTCACCACGCCGACGTTCAAGGGAGTCTCCTACGCGCGTCTCGACGAACTCGGCTCGATCCAGTGGCCCTGCAACGAGGCCGCGCCGACGGGAACGCCGATCATGCACGTCGATCGCTTCGTGCGCGGCAAGGGCCAGTTCATGCTGACCGAATATGTCGCGACGGACGAGCGCGCCGGCCCGTTGTTCCCGCTTCTGTTGACGACCGGCCGTATCCTCTCGCAATACAATGTCGGCGCGCAGACGCGTCGCACCGCCAACAGCATGTGGCATGACGAGGACGTGCTCGAGATTCATCCCTTCGACGCGGAAAGCCGCGGGGTGCGCGATGGCGACCTCGTCTCGCTGCAGAGCCGGGTCGGCGAGGTTGCGCTGCATGCGAAAATCTCCGAGCGCATGCCGCCCGGCGTCGTCTACACGACCTTCCATCACCCCGGCAGCGGAGCCAATGTGGTGACGACGGATAACTCCGACTGGGCGACCAATTGCCCGGAATACAAGGTCACCGCGGTCCAGGTACGGCGAACCAATGCGTATTCGGATTGGCAGGAGCGCGATCGCGAAGAGGGCGTCCTGCAGCGCCGCATCGCCGGAGGTGAAGTGAATGCCGCCGAGTGAGCGCCCTATCTCGCTCAAGGAGCCGACGCGGACTTTTGACTACGAGGACGGCGCCTCAGGTCCCGTGGGCGAACGCGCGATCGCGGTCGAGGCGCCGATCGAGATCGCCTTCGGCGGCGCGGCTTATGCGGTGATGATGGCGACGCCGGACGATCTCGAGGATTTCGTCGTCGGCTTTGCGCTCACCGAGGGGGTCATCGATCGCATCGAAGACATTCGCGCGGTGGAGACGAAATCCGCGGGCGGCGGCGTCAGGGTCGACGTCGCGCTCACCGGCGAACGCCTGTCGCAGCATTTCGCTCGCTCGCGCGCGATGGCGGGCCGTACCGGATGCGGCCTCTGCGGCATCGAGGATCTCGCCCATCTGCCGAAGCCGCGCGGCCTCGTGCCGGCGAGCGCGCCGATCGCGCCGCCTGCGATTCGCGCCGCTCTCCAAGGACTGGAACGCGCGCAGCCGCTCAACGCCGAGACGCGCGCTGTGCACGGCGCCGCCTGGAGCGACCGGGACGGCGTGGTTCTCTTTGCGCGCGAGGACGTGGGACGCCACAACGCGCTCGACAAGCTGATCGGCGCGCTCGCGCGGAGCGGCGTCGATCCGGCGAGCGGCTTCATCGTCCTCACCAGCCGGTGCTCGTTCGAGATGGTGGCGAAAGCCGCGGCTTTCGGCGCCGCGACCCTCGTTTCCGTGTCCGCGCCCACTTCGCTCGCGCTCGAACGCGCGCGCGAGGCCGGCCTCACGATCATCGCCATCGCGCGCGCCGACCGGGCGACCATCTTCGGCGACGCGGCGGCGAAGACCAGCGGAGGGGCGGCGTGAGCACCGGCAAGACCGACAAGCTCGTGCGCATGGCCAACCAGATTGGCGTCGCCTTCGGCGCGCTGCCGGAGCGGGAGGCCGCCGCGAACGCAGCGCGGCATCTCCAGCTTTATTGGACGCCGAAGATGATCAGTGAAATCATCGCTTTCGCCGAATCGGGCAATACCGGGCTCAGTCCGGTCGCGGCCGGAGCGGTGAAGGCGTTGAAAAACGAAGGCGCTGCCTAAACCAGCGTCTCGCAGGTGGGCCGGCCGCGTTGCGCGCCGAGCCAATAGGGAGGGGACTATGCCGAGGTGTGGAATCGCCGCGTCGCGCTCGTACGCGCGCCGACGGCCCCTAGCGGATTGGCGTATCGGCGCTTCAGGCGCCCGCTCGCGCAACCTGCGGTTGGAGGCGTCGCTATGACCAGCGCGACCGCCGCACCAAACCAACGCAGATTCCTCGACTTCCTCGACCGGGCCAACACGGTCGCTGAGCCGGGCTTCAATCGGTGGATGGTTCCCCCCGCCGCGCTCTGCATCCATTTGTGCATCGGGCAGGCCTATGCGTTCAGCGTGTTCAACTTGCCGATGAGCAAGCTGATCGGCATCGACCATGCGGCGCCGAGCGATTGGAAGCTGACCGATCTCGGCTGGATCTTCTCGATTGCAATCTTCTTCCTCGGCGTCTCGGCCGCGGTGTTCGGGCGATGGGTCGAAGAGGGCGGTCCACGGCGCGCGATGTTCGTCTCCGGCCTCTGCTGGGCCGGCGGCTTCCTCGTTTCGGCGGTGGGCGTCTATCTGCACGCGCTGTGGATCGTCTATCTCGGCTACGGCGTCCTCGGCGGCGTCGGCCTTGGGCTCGGCTACATCTCGCCGGTCTCGACGCTGATCAAATGGTTTCCTGATCGTCCGGGCATGGCGACCGGAATGGCGATCATGGGCTTCGGCGGTGGCGCGTTCATCGCCTCGCCGCTTTCGGTCTGGCTCATGCAGCGGTTTTCGACGCCGACGCACATCGGGGTCGCGGAAACCTTCCTCTGCCTCGGCGTCATCTATCTCGCCTTCATGTGGGTCGGCGCCGCGATCGTGCGCGTGCCGCCGCCAGACTGGAAGCCGGAGGGCTACACGCCGCCTCAGGTCTCCCGCAAGCTCGTCACCAAGAACGACGTCTATGTCTACGACGCGGTGAAGACGCCGCAGTTCTGGCTGATCTGGGCGGTGCTCTGTCTGAACGTCACCGCCGGCATCGGCGTGCTCGGGCAGGCCTCGGCGATGAGCCAGGAAATATTCCCTGGCCGAGTGACGCCGGTCGCCGCCGCGGGCTTCGTCGGGCTCTTGAGCCTGTTCAACATGGCCGGACGCTTCTTCTGGGCCTCCATCTCCGACACCATCGGGCGCAAGAACACCTATTTCTGCTTCTTCGTCCTGGGGACGGCGCTCTACGCCCTCGTGCCCTGGACCGGATCGGCGGGCAGCGTGACGTTGTTCGTCCTCTGCTTCCTGGTGATCCTCTCGATGTACGGCGGCGGCTTCGCGACCGTTCCGGCCTATCTCAAGGACATGTTCGGCACGCGCTACGTCGGCGCAATCCACGGCATGCTGATCACGGCGTGGTCGGTGGCGGGCGTGTTCGGGCCGGTGCTGGTGAACTACATCAGGCAATACCAGATCGAAAACGGCGTGCCGAAGGCGCAGGCCTACAACACGACGATGGACATCATGGCGGGGCTGCTGGTGGTCGGCTTCTTCTGCAATCTCGCGGTCACGGCAGTGAAACCGCGCTTTCACATGCGGCCAGAAGGCGACGCCGAAGATGCGCAAACGGCCGTCGCCGTCGCACCGCGGAAAGCCGGAAGAGCGGCGATCATCACCGAAACGGACCGGTCAGCTCAGACGACGCTGAAACTGGCGCTCGCCTGGGGCTTCATCGGCGTTCCCCTCGCCTGGGGCGTGCTGACGACAATCGCCAACGCGATGACTTTGTTTAAGTAGCAAGGCGTCAGTAGGAAGCGCGCGAGCTGCGCGTCGCGCTCGCGCGGGCGCGCGGCTTGGTCTGCGACGGAGATTTGGACGGCGGTCGGCCGGCGCGCTCGGCCTGGCCGCCGTCATGATAGGCGCGCACGAGGTCGCGCGTCGTGATCAGCAGATCCTCGAAGGTCGCGAGGCTCTCGGGCGCCAATTTGCCGAGCGTCGCGGCGATTAGCGCGTGCTGTACGGCGATCGCCTTCTCCGCGGAATCGCGCCCGCGCGCCGTCAGATAGATGGCGTATTGACGCCGGTCGGCCTCGATAGAGCGGCGTTCGACGAGGTCGGCGTTCTCCAGCCGGTCGAGCAGGCCGGAGATGTTGCCCTTCGTCACATAGAGACGCTTGGCGAGATCCTGCTGGCTGATCCCTTCCGCTTCGGTCAACGTCGTCAGCACGTCGCACTGCGGCACCGACAGCCCGATTTCGCGCAACCGCTCCGAGACGGCGATTTGAAGCCGGCTCTCCAGGCGCAGGAAGCGGAACCAGACGCGGACGGCGAGATCGTGAGTTTCCGGCTTTTGCATCGATCCTCGTCCCCCGCGTCCGCGCGCGCCGATAACCCTACAGACCCGCGAGAGCGCCGGCAATTTGGGCGGCGGCGAGCGGCGCGCCTAGCGCGGCTCCGGGGGCCGTGATACTACCTTCACAAAATAGCAAAAGTCGCGACTGGAGACCGTCAGGCGCGAAGAATATGCGGAGGTACGCCATGCTGGGGCATATGCAGGAATGGCCTTTGCTGATCCACAAGGTCATCGACTTCGCCGCGACCCAATTCCCCAATCAGGAAGTCGTCTCCCGCACCATCGAAGGTCCGATGCATCGCGAGACGTACCGCGACGTGCGGCGGCGCGCGCTCAAAGTCGCCCAGCGCCTCGCGCGCGACGGGGTCAAGCCGGGCGACCGCGTCGCGACGCTCGCCTGGAACGGCTACCGTCATCTCGAGAGCTGGTACGGCATTACCGGCGTCGGCGCCGTCTACCACACCGTCAATCCGCGGCTCTATCCCGAGCAGATCGCCTGGATCATGAACGACGCGGAGGACCGCGTGGCGCTGATCGACTTGACCTTCGTGCCGCTGCTCGAAGCGCTCGCCGACAAGCTGCCGACCGTCGAGCGCTACGTCGTGCTGACCGACGCCGCCCATATGCCCGCCACCAAGCTGAAAGGCGCGGTTTGCTATGAGGACTGGATCGGCGAAGCGGACGGCGACTTCCACTGGTCGGATTTCGACGAGCGCACGGCGGCCGGACTCTGCTACACGTCGGGCACGACGGGCAATCCCAAGGGCGTTCTCTACTCCCACCGCTCCAACTTGCTGCATTCGCTCGCCAGCACTGGGGCCGATTGCATCCCGCTCAAGCCCGCCGACACGGTGCTGCCGATCGTGCCGATGTTCCATGCCAATTCCTGGTCGCTCGCCTTCTCCGGTCCGATGCGCGGCGTCAAGATCATCATGCCGGGCGCGCGGCTCGACGGCGCTTCGGTCTACGAGCTGCTCGAAACGGAGAAGGTGACGATCACCGCCGCCGTGCCGACGGTCTGGCTGACGCTGCTCGCTCACATGCAAAAAGAAGGCAAGCGGCTGAGCACTTTGAAACAAGTCTTGATCGGCGGCTCGGCCTGCCCGCCGGCGATGATCAAGACGTTCGAGGACGACTACGGCGTCGACGTCCGGCATGCCTGGGGCATGACGGAGATGAGCCCGATCGGCTCCACTGGCTCGATCAAGCCGCAATGCGCCAGCCTGCCGCGCGACGAGATCCTGGCGCTCAAGGCCAAGCAAGGCTGGGCGCCGTTCGGCGTCGAGATGAAGATCGTCGACGACGAGAATCGAGAGCTGCCGTGGGACGGCAAGCGCTTCGGCCGCCTGAAGGTCGCGGGCTTCGCGGTGGCGCAATCCTACTTCAAGGGCGCCGGCGGCGAGATCCTCGACGAGAACGGCTTCTTCGACACCGGCGACGTCGCGACGATCGATCCCAACGGCTATGTGCAGATCACCGATCGCTCCAAGGACGTCATCAAGTCCGGCGGCGAATGGATCTCCTCGATCGAGATCGAGAATCTGGCCGTCGGCCACCCCGACGTCGCCGAGGCGGCGGTGATTGGCATCCGCCATCCCAAATGGGACGAGCGTCCGCTGCTGGTCGTCGTGCCGAAGGAGGGCAGGACGCCCCAGCGGGAGGACGTGCTCGGCTTCCTCCAGGGGCGCATCGCCAAATGGTGGATGCCGGACGACATGCAGACCGTGACGGAAATTCCGCACACCGCGACCGGCAAGATCAACAAGCTGAAGCTGCGCGAGGCTTTCAAAGACTACAAGTTGCCAACGGCGTGACGGCGCGGCTGTAAGCGCCCGCGGCGACCCGGAACCGTCCGCCATTGCCTGCAAGGCTGGCGGCCGGCTAATCTTACGGCATGAAGCTTACCAGCCAAGAAATCGAGCGCTATGCGCGTCAGATCGTGCTCCGCGGCGTTGGCGGGCCGGGCCAGAACAAGCTGAAGGCGGCGCGCGTTTTGTCGATCGGCGCCGGCGGCCTCGGCGCCCCGGCGCTGCAATATCTCGCCGGCGCGGGGGTCGGCGTTCTCGGCGTCATCGACGATGACGAGGTCGCGCTGTCCAACCTGCACCGCCAGGTGCTGCACGCGACCGGCGACGTCGGGCGCCCCAAGGTCGACAGCGCGCGCGACGCGATCGCCCGCATCAACCCCCATGTGCGCGTGGAGACGATCGCGCGCCGGATCGACGCCGACAACGCGCGCGCGATCGTCGCGGACTACGACATCGTGCTTGACGGCTCCGACAATTTCGACACGCGCTACACCGTGTCGGACGCTTGCTTCTTCGAGCGCAAGCCGCTGGTGACGTCGGCGCTCGGCGAATTCGACGGCACGCTGACCACCCTCAAGCCTTATGAGCGCAACGCTGAAGGCGCGCTCAATCCGACCTATCGCTGCCTCTTTCCCGAGGCGCCGCCGCCCGGGACCATCCCGACCTGCGCCGAGGCCGGCGTGCTCGGCGCGCTCGCCGGCGTCATGGGCTCGATGATGGCGCTGGAGGTCATACGCGAGATCGTCGGCGGCTTCAGCGACGGCGATCGCGGCCTCGTCGGCCGCCTCCTCATGATCGACGCTCGCGCCTTGCGCTTTGAGACGCTGACCTACGCCTGGGATTCTGCGAATCCGCTGAGCGGGGCGCGCTAAGCGGGGCGTCCGCTTCCTTCCCCGGCGCCGCACAGACAGCCACGGGCAAGTCCGGGCCCGTATCCCTCATCTGCGCAACCGTTCCGAGAGCCTGAGAAGTTCAGGCTCGCTTTTGCGAAACGATGGGGATGATGTCGATGGCGGAGGCCGTTCTCGCCGCGGATCCTGGCGCAGAATTCGAATTGAGCGCGGAATGGCTCGTCTCCCGCTCGTTCGTGTTCGGCGCCCTGCCGCGCGGAGCCGTGTTAAGCCGCGCGTTGCGTTTTGAAGTCGACGGCGCGATCGCGGGTTACAGCCACGCGAACGAAACGCGGTGGAGCATCCAGGACGGCCAGCTCTATATCCTGACCGAGTCCGGCCAGCCGTCGTGCATTCTGACCGCCGGCGTGCGGGACGGCCGCGTGTCGCTCTCCGGGCCTTTCATCAATCCGGCGGAGCCCTCCGTCCCCACAGACACGACGCATTACATCGAAGAAAAGGTGGTCGATCCCGAGATCGAGGTCATGACCTTCGATCTCTTCGACACGCTGGTCGCCCGCCGTTGTTTCGATCCGCTCGATATCTTTCACGCCGTGGAAAGGAAAAGTGGCGTCGTTGGTTTTGCGCGAGCGCGTCACGAAGTCGAAATGAGGATGTTTGGTCGACGGCTGTACGGCTTCGACGATATCTATGCGCAATTGCTCGTCGAGACGAGCTGGGGGGAAAAGCTCGTTCAAAAGCTCAAGATGATGGAGCTGGCCGAGGAATGGGACAACCTTTTCCCCATCGGGGAAACCGTCGCGCTCGTTCGCCCTCGCGACCTCATCATTTCCGACATGTATCTTCCCTTCGACTTCGTCCGGAAGATCGTCGACGAGAAGTGCGGGCTCCAGGGACGGCCAATTCACCTCAGCAACTACGGCAAGCACTTCGGGGTCATCTGGCCGATCCTCTTGCCGAACCACGAGATCGTCCGCCACTTCGGCGACAATCCACACGCCGACGTCGTGAGTCCGGGCCGGCATGGAATTCAATCCCAGCACGTGACGATCTCGCAGTGGCTCCATGGGGAGCGCGTCCTGCTGGAACTCGGATTGCGGCCTTACGCGCAAGCAATTCGCGAAGCACGATTGAGGGCGTATGACGACGATCCGAAGCTGCGCGCCGTCCAGGCGGCGCAGTTGCAAATCAATCTGCCGCTGCTGACGATCGGCAGCCTCTACCTTGCCGCCAAATCGCAAGAATGGGACGCCGACACGCTGCTGATGTGCTCGCGCGATTGCAATTTGTGGGAGCCTCTCCTCCGGGTGCTCCTGCAGCGCTCGGCTCGATCGCCTCGCGTTCGCTATATCCGCACGTCGCGCAAACTCTTTTATTCGGCCTCGGCTGAATATGAAGCCTATTTCCAATTTCATATGGGCGAGCGGAACTACCTCGTCGATCTCGTCGGCACCGGCCAGTCTCCGTCGCGCTTCCTGCAAACGCTCGGCGACTTTGAAAGGGTTCGGCCGTTGCTTTTGGTCGGCGAACCCGCGATCGATCAGTTTGAGGGAAGGACGGTCGAGAGCTTGACCAAGCAGGAGTTCGTGCCGGTTCGGCTTATCCTCGAAGCGCTCAATCTGTCGTTGGACGGCACGGCGACGTCCGCCGTTTTCGCCAATCACGCCATCGAGATCCTGCAAGCGCCAAATGAATTCAGCCCCACGGTGAAGGATTCGATAGCGGCGATGCGCCGCGCGTTCCTCGGCGCGGTCGACGTCATCTCGGAGACGACGCAGGCGCCGATCCCCGAGAATCTGTCCGTGGCGACGCTTCAGCAAGCGGCGGACGCCATCTTTGCCCTCATTCCCCATCATTTCGAAGGCGTCAGACCGATCGTCGACGAGGTTCTGCACAATCTGAAATGAACGCCCGCCGGGGCGACGACTTCAAGACTTTCTTATCGTCCGCCAGATAACGAAGGGTCGGCCCCGGCGCGGGCCGCCGTCTGAACCGGACGTCAGCGCAATGATCGTCGGCCTCGCGTTCGTCTCCAACGCGCTGTTCAATTTCCTCGTCGCGCTGCTGGTCGCGCGCTTCCTCGGGCCGGCCGAGTTCGGCCGCTTCGCGATCGCCTGGGCGGCCGCCGTCCTCGTCAACACCGCCGGCTTCGATTGGCTTCGCCTCTCGGCGGTGCGCTTCTACTCGCAGCGCGTCCGTCGCGACGAGCCGGCCGTGCGGGCGACGCTGGACGCCTGCTTCGCCGTCATGGCGATGATCGTCGCGCTCGGCGCGTTGACGCTGGCGCTGTCGCGGGTCGATCTCCCGCTTTCGCCGACGCTGGTCGCCATGACGGCGCTGACGGGCGTGGCGAGCGGTCTCTACGACCTGCGCACCGCGCTTGCTCGCGCGCGTTTCCTCGATGGACCCTATGTTGCGACGGTTCTGATCAAGAACGGGTTCGGCCTCACGCTGACGGTCGGCGGCGCGCTCGCCTTCGGCTCGGCGAAGATCGCGCTGGCTGGCGTGTGCCTCAGCATCGGCGCGGCGATGGCGGCGACATATCGCGGCCTCGCCGATCCCCTAGCGCGGCCGACGCTCGCCCATTGGCGGCTCGCGCGCGTGTTCTTCGCCTATGCCGCTCCTTTCATTCTCTCGTCAGTGTTGTTTCAGCTCATTCCTTTCGCTTGCCGCATCCTCGCCGGCGCCCTCTACGGCGACGGCGAAGCTGGCCAGTTCTCGCTCGCCAACGACATCGGCGTACGCGTGCTGGCGGCGATCGCCTCGGCGCTCGACGTCGTTCTGTTTCAGCGCGCCGTTCGCGCCGAGGAGGGGCAGGGGATCGAGGCCGCGCGCGCCGAACTCGCCGACAACATGGCGCTCGTCGTCGCGGTGATCCTGCCGTCCGCCGCCGGGCTGTGGCTGTGCCTGCCGAGCCTCGAGGCGCTGATCGCGCCGCCCGCTTTCCGCGGACCGTTCTCGGCGCATCTGGCGCCCATGCTGCCTGGCCTGTGCGCCTTCGTGCTGACGATGTACGCCGTCGCGCCGATCTTCCAGATCGCCAAGCGCACGGCGCCGATGGTCGTCGCCGCGCTCGCCGCGCTCGCAACTCTGGCGGCGCTGATCGCCATCCTGCCGCGGGACGGCCGCGCGCTCTGGCTGGCCTGGGCCCAGAGCGGCGCGCTGACAGTCGGGCTGTTGGTGGCACTCGTTTTCGCAGCGGCCTCACGGCCACAATGGCCGCGCGCGCGCGATCTGCTCGGCGCCCTCGGGGCGACGGCGGCGCTCGCGTTGGCGCTGCGGCCTTTGGCCGGACTGCCGCCAAGCGCCGCGTTGCTCGTTCTGCAAGTGGCCATCGGAGCGACCGTCTATGGCGCGCTCGCCTGGTTCCTCGACATTGCCGGCTTACGGCGTCGGACGCGAGCGCTGCTCGGCCGCAAAACGTTGGAGAAGGCGGAAGCCGCGAAGATCGTCAATCTTCCTTAATCACAATTCGTTGCTGTCCGATAACCATCGCAGGAGACTGGCGAGGCGTGCAACGCTGCCTTCGCGTAAACTGGTCTTCGTCTGGCGTCGCGCGCGAAATTCAGCGTGGGAGCGACGCCGCGGCGGAGAAATGTCCATGCGGCCGGGAGCCAGCTCTTTCCTTTGCAGTTTCGTCGCCTTGTCCGCGCTCGCGCTCAGTGTGGCGCAGGCCGCAGCGACCTCGATCGACAGCCTCGTCATTCCCGGCATCGGTCCCTCCACCCTGCCGGTCGCGCCTCCCCCTTCGCGCGACAATCTCGGCGGGGGCTTCATCGAATTCGTCCTAACCGGCAACAGCGGCGGCGCGCGGCCCGCGCCGCAGCCGACCGGCGCAGCGCGACCTTTCCCGCAACCTGCGATGCAGACGGCTGCGTTGCCGACGCAAAGCGATCTCGAGGGGGAGCCGAGCGCAGAATTCCGGCGTCAGGAGGTCGACTATTCAGGCCCCGAGCGGCCGGGCGCGATTATCATCGACACCCCCAGAAAATTCCTGTTTCTCGTGCTGCCGGGCGGGCGCGCGCTTCGCTACGGCGTCGGCGTCGGCCGGCCCGGCTTCGAATGGGGAGGCGTGAAGACCATCAGCCGCAAGGCCGAATGGCCGGGCTGGACCCCGCCGCCGGAGATGAGGCTTCGCCGCCCCGATCTGCCGGACCACATGGACGGCGGCCCGGCCAATCCGCTCGGCGCACGGGCGCTCTATCTCGGCTCTTCGATGTACCGCATCCACGGCACCAACGACCCCTCGACGATCGGCAAAAACGTCTCCTCGGGCTGCATCCGCATGATGAACGAGGACGTCATTGACCTCTACGACCGCGTGCGGGTCGGCGCCAAAGTGATCGTGATGTGACGAGAGGCGGGGCCCGCCGCGGCTCCGCCTGTTGTCGTTAGGTATCGTAGTCGCCGCTCGTATCCGAGCCCGAATCGTCCCAGCCGGCGTCCTGCGCGTCGTCCTGGTCCTGATCCTGGTCCTGCAGCACGTCCTCGGCATGCTGGCCGGCCGGATCGGAATCATAGTAGTTGTTGACCACCGTTTCGCCGCCGCCGAGGCCGCCGAGGCCGCCTGAAGTGGCGCCGAACAGGCCGCCGCTGCGGTGGCCGCCGAGCAGATTCTGGAACAGATCGACCGCCGCGATGCCGCCGGCGACGCCCGCCGCAGTCGTCATCGCGTTGGAGAGGAAACCGCCGCCGCCGCTGGACGGCGCGGCCGAACCCCAGGGGCCCGACTGCGGCGGAGGCGGAGGCGGCGGAGCGTAGGCGGGCTGCCGATAGGCAGGCGCGGGATCGGGCGCGCCGCGCTGATAGCCGCTCGCATCGTAGCCCGATCGCGGCGGAGCCGACGAGGGCGGGGGCGGCGAAGACGCGCCGCCGCCGAACAAGGATTTGCCCAGACTGCCCAGGAAGCTGGTCTCCTGAGGGGGCGCCGAGGCCTGGGCGACGCGCGCCTCGAGCTCGGAGATGCGCTCTGCGGCGGCCTCCAACGCATGTTGCTGGACAAGCGCTGTCTGCGCGAGAACGTACGGCGCGTGCGGCGCGGCGCGAACCGCGTCGCCGATGAAGGCTTCAGCCTCTGGGTCGCGTTGGCCGCCCGCGTTTGCGCGAACGCGCTCGAAGAGGTCTGCGAGCATTTGGCGTTCTTGGGGGGTCATGGAAGTCTCCGTCATGGGGCCCACAGGCCCGCGCACGGGATATGGGCGATGAATGCCCTTGATCCAAGAGGCGGCTGAGGATTCCCGGTGGTCTTGATGACGTAGGGGCGCTGGCGCGACTTTACTCGCGGCGCCTGATCGCGTAGTTCATGCGCGCAATGAGCCCCGGCCCAGCCCATTGCGGTTGGCGCCGGGGCTTCGCGTTTCAGGTTGAGAGGATCGCACGGCGATGGCCAACGTCGTTGTAGTCGGCGCCCAGTGGGGCGACGAAGGAAAAGGCAAGATCGTCGACTGGCTGTCGGTCTCGGCGGACGTCGTGGTGCGCTTCCAGGGCGGCCACAACGCCGGCCATACGCTCGTCATCGACAATCAGACCTACAAATTGGCGCTGCTCCCGTCGGGCATCGTGCGTCCGGGCAAGCTGTCGGTCATCGGCAATGGCGTCGTGCTCGATCCCTACCACCTCGCGGACGAAATCGAGAAGATTCGCGTTCAGGGCGTCGAGGTGTCGCCGAGCAATCTCAAGATCGCGGAAAACGTCACGCTGATTCTCTCGCTGCATCGCGAACTCGACGCGCATCGCGAATTGAGTGAAGTTGGCGGCGTGAAAATTGGCACCACCAAGCGGGGGATCGGCCCGGCTTATGAGGACAAGGTCGGTCGTCGCGCGATCCGCCTGATGGATCTCGCCGAGCCGGATTTCCTCGACAGCCAGATCGCGCGCCTGCTCGCGCATCACGAGCCGTTGCGCCGCGGGCTCGGCCTGCCGACGCCGTCCGCTCAGGCAATCAAGAACGAATTGCTCGCCATCGCGCCGAAGGTGCTGCCCTATATGGCGCCGACCTTCGAGCTTTTGGATCGCGAGCGCCGCGCCGGCCGGCGCATTCTGTTCGAGGGCGCGCAAGGGGCCCTGCTCGATGTCGACCACGGCACCTATCCGTTCGTCACCTCCTCCAACACGGTCGCCGCCAATGCGGCGTCCGGCTCCGGCCTCGGGCCCGGCGCGATCGGCTATGTCCTGGGGATCGCCAAGGCCTACACGACCCGCGTCGGCGGCGGTCCCTTCCCGACCGAGCTCGACGACGACACGGGCCGGCTGATCGGCAAGCGCGGCAACGAATTCGGCACCAACACCGGGCGGCCGCGCCGCTGCGGCTGGTTCGACGCGGTGGTGACCCGCCAGTGCGTCAAGACCTCCGGCATCGACGGGATCGCACTGACCAAGCTCGACATTCTCGACGGCTTCGAGGAGATCAAGGTCGCCACGCGCTACCGTCTCGACGGCGTCGAGATCGACTATCTCCCCGCTTCGCAGGCCGCCCAGGCGCGCATCGAGCCGATCTACGAGACGATCGAAGGCTGGCGCGAGGCGACGGTCGGCGCGCGTTCATGGGCCGACCTGCCCGCGCAAGCGATCAAATATGTGCGCCGCATCGAAGAACTCATCGGCGCGCCGGTCGCGCTGCTCTCGACGAGTCCAAAACGCGACGATACGATTCTTGTGCATGACCCGTTTCAAGATTAACCGAATGGTGACCCGCGGCAGCGACTCACGCGGGTGACCGGACTGGATCATGGCTGACTATTTTTCGTTGCTTGCCAAAGCCGTCGGCAACTTGCCGAAGACGAGCCCGCCTTCGGCGCGCAAAGCGATCTACGACCGGGCGCGCGCCGCGCTGATCCGGCAGTTGCGCTCGCTTGGCCCGACCCTTTCGGAAGCGGACATTGCGCGCGAGGAGGCGGCTTTGGAGGCCGCCGTCGCGCGTCTCGAAGAACAGTTGGCCGCGGCTCCCCCTCCCCCTCCGCCAACTCCACAGCCGGCGGAAAACCCGGTTCGGCCGTCGATTGCGGCGCCGCCGAAGCCGCTTCAGGGGCCTCCGCCGAAACCAGTTCAGGGTCCTCCGCCGAAGCCGATTCAAGGCCCTCCGCCTAAGCCGGTCGGGCCTCCCGCGCCGATCTCAACGCCCGCGCCTCGCCCCCCGATTCCCCCGGCTCGGCCCCCGCTCGGCTCGAGCGCGGTTCCGTCCCTGCGTCCGCCTGCTCCGCGCCCGCCCAGCGCGCCGGCGACGGAGACGCCGCTTCGGCCGTCCGCCGCCGCGCCAGTCGCTCGCTCGATTCTGCCTCCGCGCGCCGCGCCCGCCGCGCCGTTGTCGCCTCCTTCCCCTCCCCCGTCGCCTCCAATGCCAGTGGCGCAGCGCGTCCATCCCGACAATGAGGCTTCGGCGGCCCCGCCGGTGTTTGCTTCGGCCGGGCTCGATTTTGAGGGTGACAATCATGCGCCGATGATCGAGGCGGGAGCGGACAACGACCGCGCGCCTCGCAATGGGGGCTCGGACGGCAATTCTCTGCGCCCCAGCGCGCCCAGCCGTTTCGAAGCGCCCCGCGCCAATCCGCTGCCCTGGATCCTCCTCGCGGTCGTCGTCGGCCTCGTGCTGTCCATCGCGGTGGCGGCCTTCCTGCTGCGTCAGAAGCCGCAGGACCTCGCGATCAAGGAGCCGACCCCGACGAGCGACGCTCAGCCGGCGGCGAATGCGCCCAAGATTACCGAACGCGTCGGGAGTGGGGAGACGCCCACTCCGACGCCGAGCGCGTCAGCGGCGCCATCGCCTTCGCCGGAGGCTTCCCCGAACCCGACGCCGGCCGCGACGGCGAGCGCGACTCCAACTGGCGCGCCGAGCGCGGCCGCCAGCGCGACGCCGGCGCCTGCGGCGACGCCAGCGATGCCGGTCGCGGCGCGAGCGGCGATGCTCATCGCGGTGGGATCGGATACGCAGAAGCCCCCGGCCGTCAGTCTCGGCTCGGTCGTCTGGACGACAATTCCGCCGGCCCCCGGCCAGCCCGCCACGGTCGCCGTCAAGGCGGAGGCGGACATTCCGGATCTGAAGATGCATGCGGTCATGACGATCCGCAAAAATACCGATCCGAGCCTGCCGGCGTCGCATACCATCGATCTGCGCGTGACCTTCGCCGACGGGGCGGAGATCAAGGGCATCAAGGACATGCGGGTGCCGCTGATGCGCAGGGACGATCCGCCGGCGCAGGATTCGCTGTCGGGCGTGCGCGTCAAGATCAGCGACAGCTACTTCCTGGTCGGGCTCAACCGCACCGACGCCGACATCGCGCATAACGTCGACCTGATGGCCAATCGTGGCTGGTTCGACTTTCCGATGCTGCTCAACGACGACCGCATCGCCAAGCTGACCTTCGAGAAGGGCGCCGACGGCGAACGCATTCTCAACGAGGCGCTGGCCGCCTGGAAGTGAGAGTGGGCTGAAGAGCGTTGGCCGGCCGCGTGGCGCGTGAGGCGCGAGCAGGCGGCGCGGCGGAACGCGAGACACCGGCATTGCGACGCGGGTGAGCGCGGGAGCAAGCCAAAACTCCGGATCGGTTCGCTTGTTCGCAATGGCGCCCGATTCCGCGCACGCCGGAACGCCCTCGTAGCCTCAGCCCGGCAAGTTGAAAACGCGCGTCGAGACGAAATAGCCGCCCTCGACGACGCCGAAGGCGATTGGCGCGCCGAGGCATGCGGCGTAGACCGGGCCCTCGAGCGGCGCATCGGCGCCGCGCAGCAGCAGCTTCTGGCCGCGGCGCAGGATCGCAGCGCCGTTTCGGTCGAGGGCGAGGCGCGGCAATTCCGCAAGGCCCGCCTCGATCGACAGCAGCGCGGCCGCGGCATCGGCCGGATTGTCGCGTAACGCGTCGAGCGAAGCGCCCTGATCGGCGAAGAAGGGGCCGACCCGGGTGCGGCGCAGCAGCACGACATGACCGTGGCAACCGAGTGCGCGGCCGAGATCGCGAGCAAGCGCGCGCACATAGGCGCCCTTGCCGCACTCCGCTTCGAAGCGCGCTTCGTCGCGGTCGGCGTGGACGAGCGTGAGCCGGTGAACGACGATCTGGCGCGGCGCGATCTCGAAGGTTTCGCCGCCGCGCGCCAGGTCATAGGCGCGCTCGCCGGCGATGCGGATGGCCGAGAAGGTCGGCGGCGTCTGGGTGATGACGCCGACGAAAGCGGGCAAAGCGGCCTCGATCTCGTCGACGCTCGGCCGGCGGTCCGAGCGCGCGACGATCTGGCCCTCGGCGTCGTCGGTGTCGGTTTCCTCGCCCCAGCGGACGGTGAATTGATAGGCCTTGGTTCCGTCCTGCACGATCGGAACCGTCTTCGTCGCCTCGCCGAAGGCGATCGGCAGCACGCCAGAGGCCAGCGGGTCGAGGGTGCCGGCGTGGCCGACCTTCTTGGCGTTGAAGAGATACTTCAGATGCGCGACGGCCTGGGTCGAGGTCACGCCGACCGGTTTGTCGAGGTTGATCCAGCCATTGACTTCGACGCGGGGCGCGCGACGCTGTTGCGGTTGCCGCGGCTTGCCCGAGCGCGCCGGGCGGGCGTGGACTTCGGCGTCGTCGTTCACTTGTCGTCTTCCTCTTCGTCGTGACGCAAGTCGCGCGCGACTTCCGGCGATTTCAAAAGCGCGTCGATCTTCGCTTGGGCGGCGAAACTCAGGTCGAGCGCGAAGCGCAACTCGGGCGCATATTTCAGATTGACGCGCCGCGCGACGAGGGTGCGCAGCGCCTTCTTGTGCGCGTTGAGCGCGTCGATCGTCGCTTCGGCGTGCTTGCCGCCGAGCGGCATGACCGCGATCGTCGCCATCTTGAGGTCCGGCGACATCTTCACCGCGGGGATGGTCACGACCTGCCGGTTCAGCACCGGATCGGCGATTTCACCGCGTTGCAGTATGTCCGCCATCGCGTGGCGGATCGATTCGCCGACCCGCTCGAGACGATGCGACGGGCTGGCATGTTTGGCGTCAGAACGAGACATGTCACATAGCCTGAATTGCGCGGCGGGCTCACGCGAGAGCGCCTGCCCGACCGCGCGATACGAACTCGATAGGAACCGCCGGCCCCGCCATGCGCGAACGCCCGCTCACACCCATCCACGCCTTTTTCGGAGCGGACGCGGGCGTAAGCGGCAAGCTTGGGCCCAGCGCCGCACCGGCGGCGCCAGCCCTCCGGGGACGATGCGTCAGAGGGTCCGGCGGATTTCCTCGACGTTGTAGCATTCGATGACGTCGCCGACGCGCATGTCCTGATAGTTCTCGAACGCCATGCCGCACTCCTGGCCGGCCTGGACGATCGAAACCTCGTCCTTGAAGCGCTTGAGCGTCGACAGCTTGCCCTCGTGCACCACGACGTTGTCGCGAATGAGCCGCACGTGGGCGCCGCGCTGGACGACGCCGTCGGTTACGCGGCAACCCGCGACATTGCCGACCTTCGAGATCGAGAACACCTCGAGGATCTGCGCGTTGCCGAGCATCGTTTCGCGCAACGTCGGCGCCAGCATGCCCGACATCGCCGCCTTCACATCGTCCACGAGGTTGTAGATGATGTTGTAGTAGCGAATTTCGATGCCGTTCTGTTCGGCGAGGTCGCGCGCCTCCTTGTGCGCGCGGACATTGAAGCCGACGATGACCGCCTTCGACGCCTCGGCGAGGGTGACATCGGATTCCGTCACGCCGCCGACGCCGCCGTGAATCACGCGGGCCGCCACTTCGTCGTTGCCGAGCTTCTCCAGCGCGGCGGTGATCGCCTCGACCGAGCCCTGGACGTCGCCCTTGAGGACGATCGGCATCTCCTTGCGGCCCGCCGCCTTGAGGTTGCTCATCATGTCGCTGAGCGAGGTGCGCACCACGCCGCCGCGCGCGGCGAGCTTCTCGCGCTTTTGGCGCTCGCGGTACTCTGTGATTTCGCGGGCGCGCGCTTCGTTGTCGACGACCGCGACGCGATCGCCGGCCTCGGGCGCGCCGGAGAAGCCGAGCACTTCGACCGGGGTCGAAGGCTTCGCCTGATCGACGTTCTCGCCCTTGTCGTTGAGGAGCGCGCGCACGCGGCCCCACTCCGAGCCGGCGACGATGATCGAGCCTACCTTCAGCGTCCCGCGCTGGACCAGGATGGTCGCGACCGGGCCGCGGCCGCGATCGAGGCGCGCCTCGATGACGGTGCCCTCGGCGCTGCGATCCGGGTCGGCGACGAGATCGAGCAGTTCGGCCTGGAGCGCGATCGCCTCGAGCAGCTTGTCGAGATTGGTCTGCTTGGTGGCCGAAACCTCGACCGCCAGCGTCTCGCCGCCGAACGCCTCGACCTGCACGTCGTATTGCAGCAGTTCCTGCGCCACGCGCTGCGGATTGGCGTCCGGCTTGTCGATCTTGTTGATCGCCACGATGATCGGGGCGTGCGCCGCCTGGGCGTGGCGGATCGCCTCGATCGTCTGCGGCATCACGCCGTCGTCCGCCGCGACCACCAGCACGACGATGTCGGTCACCTTCGCGCCGCGCGCACGCATCTGCGTGAAAGCGGCGTGACCGGGCGTGTCGATGAAGGTGATCTTCTCGCCGCCGGGCGCGGTGACCTGATAGGCGCCGATATGCTGCGTAATGCCGCCGGCCTCGCCCGCCACCACGTTGGCGTGGCGGATCGCGTCGAGCAGCGACGTCTTGCCGTGGTCGACGTGGCCCATGATGGTGACGATCGCCGGGCGGGGAATCGGCGCGCCGAGATCGTCCGGGCTGTCGAACAGACCTTCTTCGACGTCCGATTCCGCGACGCGCTTGACGGTGTGGCCCATTTCCTCGGCGATCAGCTGCGCGGTGTCCGCGTCGAGCGTATCCGTCAAGGTGACCATGCGGCCCTGGCGCATCAAGAGCTTGATGACGTCGACGGCGCGCTCGGACATGCGGTTGGCGAGTTCCTGGATCGTGATCGCCTCGGGGATCACGATCTCGCGGACGATCTTCTCCTTCGCCTCCTGGGCGCCATGGCCTTTGAGGCGCTGCGTGCGGCGGCGGAACGCGGCGACCGAGCGCGTGCGCTCCTCCTCGCCGGAGGTGGCGCTGGCGACGGTGAGGCGACCGCGGTTGCGTTGATCGCCGGTGCGCGTCGGGCGCGGCGTCGGCAGCATGACCTTCGGGGCCGGCGTAATGACGGCCGGGGTGGGACGGCGGATCACGCGCTTGCTGTCGTCCGCTTGGGTGGGCGCAGCGGGGGCGGCTGGGGTCGCAGGCTTGGCGGCCACCGGGGCCGCCGGCGCGACTGGCGGTTTGCGGCCGAGCGAGGTCGCGGGGGTGGCGGCCGGCTCGCCGCCGGCGAGGCGACGACGCGCCTCGTCCTCGGTCTGCCGCTTGAAGGCGGCTTCCTGCTGGCGGCGTTGTTCTTCCTCGCGCTTGCGCGCTTCGGCGGCTTCGCGCTCGGCCTTCTCGCGGGCCTCGCGTTCACGGCGCGCCGCGGCCTCCGCCTCCTGGCGGCGCCGATCCTCTTCCTCGCGAGCGCGTGCGTCGACGAGCGCGCGGGCGCGCGCCTCGCGCTGCTCTTCGGTCAGCGTGCGCAGTACGACGCCCGTCTTCGGCGGCGCAACGGGAGCGGTCGGCGCGCGCGGCGCGACCGGCGTTGGCGCACGCGGCGCGACCGCAGGCGCCGCCGCGACCGGAGCCGGAGGCGGAGCGGCCGCCTTCTGAACGCTTGGAGCAGGCGGCGCGGCGGCCGGCGCCTCGCCCGGCCCGAGAACGCGGCGCTTGACCTTCTCGACCACCACCGCCTTGCTGCGGCCGTGCGAGAAGCTCTGACGCACTGTTCCCTGCTCGACGGGACGCTTCAGGTGCAAGGTCGGCTTCGGCGCCGATCCGCCCAAAGACTTGTCGCCGCTGTTGTTCGTTTCACTCATGCGTTTTTCCAGGACCCGGGCTACATCGTTGAATTCGGCGCTTCATCGCTCGCGCCGCTGGGGCTCGCATCGATCGCGGCCCCCGGCGCAGCCTCGCTTGCCCGATATTGGTTCAGGCGAGCGACTTTCGCGAGGAAGGCCTCACTGGCCTCGCCCGCATTGAGCGCTGCATGTATCACATTTGTCCTTCCCAATGCCAAATCCAATTGGCGTGAGGGAAAGAGATTTATTCTCCGGACAGCGTCCGCCGCTTCGCCGAGGCGGCTTCGCAGCGCTCGCTCCAGCTTGCCGGCCCCGTCCGAGGCGCCGTCGACGGCGTGAATCAGCGCGACGACGCGGCCCGCCGCGATGGCGGCCTCCACCTTCGTCGCCCCCGCCACCACGAGCCCCGCCTTGTTGACGATCGACAGGAACTGCAGCGCGTCGCGCTCCAGCAGCCGCTCGACCGTTTCAGCGAGATCCGCCGGCGCGGTGGCCTTGGTGCGGAAGCCGCGCGAAAACATCTGTTTGGCCGCCGCCTGACGCACGGTCGCGAAGTCGAGCCGCGTCCACACGCCTCGGCCGGGGAGCTTGCGCCGGATGTCCGGCGCCACCTCGCCCGCGCCGGAAAGCGCAAACCGCAGCATCGCCTCCGGCGGCCCCTTTTCGCCGGAGACCGCGCAAGTGCGCTCTGACCCAGCTTCTTCTCTGGCTTCGTCTTTGCGCAATCGCGCCGCCTCCTGGCCTCTTTAAGCCTGCGATTCCACCGCGGCGTCGGTCTCGTCCGCGCTCGCCGGCGCCGGCTCGTCGACCCAGCCGGCCTTCACGCGCGCCGCCATGATCATCGTGTCAGCCTGCTCGCGCGAAACGTCGAACTCGCTGAGATAGCCCACGAATTTCTTCTCGCCGTGCTCGCCGCGCTCGGTCCAGCCGACAAGATCGTCGCTGGCGCAGCCGGCGAGATCGTCGACCGTCTTGACCCCATTCTGCCCGAGCTTGACCAGCATCGGCGTCGTGATCCCGTCGATTTCCTTGAGGTCGTCGGCGACGCCCAGCGCCTTGCGGGCCTCGTCGTGCTCGGCCTCGATGCGCGCGAGGTGGCCCTGCGCGCGGGCCTGGATCTCGTCCGCCGTCTCGGCGTCGAAGCCTTCGATCGAGGCGAGTTCGTGCGCGTCGACGTAGGCGATTTCCTCGACCGTGCGGAAGCCCTCGGAGGCGAGCAACTGAGCCACCGTCTCGTCGACGTCGAGCGCGTTCATGAAGGCGTTCGTGCGTTCGACGAACTCCTTCTGGCGCCGCTCGGATTCCTCTGCCTCGGTCAGAATGTCGATGTCCCAGCCCGTCAGTTGCGAGGCGAGACGGACGTTCTGGCCGCGCCGGCCGATGGCGAGCGAGAGCTGATCGTCAGGCACCACGACCTCGATGCGGGTCGAATCCTCATCGAGCACGACCTTCATCACCTCGGCGGGCTGCAACGCGTTGACGATGAACGTTGCGGCGTCCGGCGACCAGGGAATGATGTCGATCTTCTCGCCCTGCTGTTCGTTGACGACCGCTTGCACGCGCGAGCCGCGCATGCCGACGCACGCGCCGACCGGATCGATCGAGGAATCGTTGGAGACGACGGCGATCTTGGCGCGCGAGCCTGGATCGCGGGCGACCGACTTCACCTCGACGATGCCGTCGTAAATCTCCGGCACTTCCTGAGCGAACAGCTTGGCGGTGAATTGGGGATGCGTGCGCGAGAGGAAAATCTGCGGCCCGCGCGCCTCGCGGCGGACGTCGTAGACATAGGCGCGAATGCGATCGCCCGGACGGAACATTTCGCGCGGGATCAATTCGTCGCGCCGCACCACGGCTTCGCCCGCACCCGCGCCGCCGAGATCGACCACCACATTGCCGTATTCGACCCGTTTGACCTGGCCGTTGATGATCTCGCCGATGCGGTCCTTATAAACGTCGTACTGCTTGTCGCGCTCGGCCTCGCGGATCTTCTGCACCAGCACCTGCTTGGAGGCCTGGGCCGGAATGCGGCCGTAGTCGAAGGGCGGCAGCAATTCGGCGATCCAGTCGCCGATCTGTGCGGAAGGGTTCTTTTTGTGAGCGTCCGACAGAGTGATCTGCGTCGCGTCGTTCTCGATCTTGTCGACGACGAGGAGGAGGCGGGAGAAGCGGATCTCGCCGGTCTTGGGGTTGATCTCGGCGCGCACCTCCGTCTCTTGGCCGTAGCGCGAGCGCGCGGCCTTTTGCATCGCGTCCTCCATCGAGGCGAGCACGATCGAGCGGTCGATCGATTTTTCGCGCGCGACGGCGTCGACAATCTGCAAGAGTTCGAGTCTGTTGGCGCTGACGGCCATCGTCTTCTCCTTCGGTCTGGCCCCTGGCGCGTTTTTCGCGCCGGAGTCGCAGCGTTGGTCTTCAGGTCTCTTTCTTCGCTCGCTTCGGCGCGGCTTGCTTCGGCGTGGCTTGCTTGGGCGCGGCTTGCTTCGGCGCGACTTGCCTGGGCTTGGCTTTGGGCGCAGCCTCGGCGCGCGCCGCCTTCGCTTGTTTTTGCAACGCCTTCTCGCGCCGCAGCGTGGCGCGGATCAGGTCCTCGGTGAGCACCAGCCGCGCTTCGCCCATGTCGGCGATGCGCAACTCGACAGTCGTTTCGGCGCCGTCTTCGCCGGGAAGCCGGACAACGATCGCCGGCGACTCTCCGCTCACGCCGACCGCGCCGATCAATCCGCGAAAGCGTTTGCGCCCGTTGACCGGGACCGCCATTTCGACCCGCGCCTCGTGGCCGACGGCGCGTTCGAAGTCCGACACGCGCACCAGCGGCCGGTCGATGCCGGGCGATGAAATCTCCAGCCGGTAGGCCTGGCTCATCGGCTCGTCGAGATCGAATACCGGCGAGAGCGCGTCGCTGGCGCGCTCGCAGTCGTCGATCGTCATCGTGCCGTCCGGCCGTTCGGCCATGATCTGGATGGTCGCGCTCTGCGCGGCGGCCGACACCTTGACGCGGACGATGCGCAGGCCGAGATCGCGAAGCACCGGCCCCGCCGTCTGCGCAATGCGCTGCGCGAGGCCGTGGTCGCCGATCAGACGCGGCTCGTCGAGCCCTTCATCGGGCCCATCATGTGGAACAGGCGCCAGGTCCATGATCCCTTGCGGCAATAAAAAAGAGCGGGTCCCGGTCGGGCCCCACTCTCAAAAAATCTCCTTACCGTCGCCGATCAGGAGCTATGAGATTACGTACGCGACTGGATATAGGCGAGCCCGCTGGCGAATGCAATAGAAAACCGCTCGAACTCGCGCCGCCGGGCCTTTGGGGCGGGTGGAGGGCTCTGGACGACGCCCCGCGGATCGACCATTTTGCGCCAGTCGTCGAAGCCAAAGGATCGCCGGTGACGCGCCTCGCCCCCTTCTCGTCGCCCGGCCGGTTCTGGCGCGGCAATCTCCATACCCATTCCAATCTTTCGGACGGCGCGTTGACGCCGGAGGCGGTGGTCGGCGCCTACAAAAGCGCCGGCTACGACTTCCTCCAGCTCTCGGACCACTTCATGGAGCGCTTCGGCTGGCCGATCGCGGACACCCGCCGCTGGCGCGCCAACGATTTCACCACGCTCATCGGCGCCGAACTGCACGCGATGGGGACCGAGGTCGGCGAACTCTGGCACATCCTCGCCGTCGGCCTGTCGCTCGACTTCCCGCCGCCGAAGCCGGGCGAGACCGGGCCGCAACTCGCCGCGCGCGCCCGCGCCGCCGGCGCGTTCGTCGCCATCGCCCATCCCGCCTGGTCGCAACTCACCGCCGAGGACGGCCGTTCGCTCGAGGCGGCGCACGCCGTCGAGATCTACAACCATGGCTGCGCGGTCGAGAACGACCGCGGCGACGGCTTCTATCTGCTCGACCGGCTCGCCAACGAGGGGCGGCGGCTGACGGCGATCGCCACCGACGACGCCCATTTCCGCAACGGCGATTTCGACGCCTTCGGCGGCTTCGTCGAGGTAAAGGCCGAAAGTCTCGATCCCGAGGCCCTGCTGGCGGCGCTGAAGGCTGGGCATTTCTATTCGAGCCAGGGCCCGCGCCTGCTTGACGTCGAGGTCAGCGCGTCGGAGGTCGCCGTCTCGTGTTCCCCGGTGCATGCGGTGGCGGTCCTCACCGGCACGTCGCGCGCTTTGTCGCGGGTCGGCCGCCACATCACGAACGCTGTCTTCGACCTCACGAATGTCGCCCGGCAGGCCTGGACCGACACGGCCGCCGACAAGTGGTTTCGCGTCGTCGCGATCGACGCGGCGGGCCGGCGCGCGTGGACAAATCCGATCTGGATCGACGAGCTGGTTTAGCCGCTCCTTGCGCTTGCGGCGCCGCGGCCATAAATCGGTGCCTGCCCGCGAGCGGCGGCAGGGAATGTCAGACTATGAACGAAAGAACGGGCGATCGCCTGCCGGGCTGGCACGCGACGACGATCCTGATGGTGCGCAAGGGCGGCCGGGTCGTGATCGGCGGCGACGGCCAGGTCAGCGTCGGCGACACCGTGATGAAGGGCAACGCCCGCAAGGTGCGCCGGCTCGCCAAGGGCGAGGTGATCGCCGGCTTCGCCGGCTCGACCGCCGACGCGTTGACGCTGTTCGAGCGCCTCGAAGCCAAGCTCGAGCAATATCCCGGCCAGTTGCCGCGCGCTTGCGTCGAACTCGGCAAGGATTGGCGGACGGACCGCTATCTGCGCCGGCTCGAGGCGATGCTGCTGGTGGCGGACAAGGGGACGGGTTTCGTCATCACCGGCGCCGGCGACGTGCTGGAGCCGGAGGGCGACAGCCACGGCTCGGCGACAGCGATCGGTTCGGGCGGCAATTACGCGCTGGCCGCCGCGCGCGCCCTGCTGCCGACCGAGTTCGCCGCCGAGGAGATCGTGCGCCGCGCGATGGGGATCGCGGCGAGCATCTGCGTCTACACCAACACCAATCTTGTTCTCGAGAGCCTGTGATCTCATGACCGAATTCTCGCCGCGCGAGATCGTTTCCGAGCTCGACCGCTACATCGTCGGGCAGAAGGCCGCCAAGCGCGCGGTGGCGATCGCTTTGCGCAACCGCTGGCGTCGCCTGCGCCTCGTCTCGCCGATGCGCGAGGAGGTGATGCCCAAGAACATTCTGATGATCGGACCGACCGGCTGCGGCAAGACCGAAATCGCCCGGCGCCTCGCCAAGCTTGCCGGCGCGCCGTTCTTCAAGGTCGAAGCGACGAAATTCACCGAGGTCGGCTATGTCGGGCGCGACGTCGAGCAGATCGTGCGCGACCTGCTCGAGGTCGGCATCGCCCTCGTCAAGCAGAAGAAGCGCAAGGACATCGAAGCCAAGGCGGAACTTGCCGCCGAAGAGCGGATGCTCGACGCTCTTGTCGGCGCGGCGTCCTCGTCCACGACCCGCGAGACCTTCCGCCGCAAGCTGCGCGGAGGCGAACTCAACCACAAGGAAGTCGAGATCGAATTGCCGCAGAGCGGCGGCGGCATGCCGATGTTCGAGCTGCCGAACATGCCCGGCGCGTCGGTCGGCGCGATCAACCTCTCCGACATCTTCGGCAAGGGCTTCGGCCAGCGCCTCAAGCCCAAGCGCATGACGGTCGCCGAAGCGCACGAGCCTCTGGTCGCCGCCGAGGCCGAAAAGCTGCTCGACCAGGACCTCGTGGTGCGCGAAGCGATCCACGAGGTCGAGAGCAACGGCATCGTCTTCCTCGACGAGATCGACAAGATCTGCGCCCGCGAGGGGCGGGGCGGCGCCGACGTTTCCCGCGAGGGCGTGCAGCGCGATCTGCTGCCCCTCATCGAGGGAACGACGGTTTCCACCAAGCACGGCGCGGTGAAGACGGACCATATTCTGTTCATCGCGTCTGGCGCATTCCACGTCTCGCGCCCGTCCGATTTGCTGCCCGAATTGCAGGGCCGCTTGCCGATCCGGGTCGAATTGTCGTCGCTGACCGAGGACGACTTCAAACGCATCCTCACCGAGACCGAGGCGAGCCTCATCAAGCAATATGTGGCGCTGATGGAGGCGGAGGGCGTGACGCTCAGCTTCGCCGACGACGCCATCGCGGCGATCGCGCGGGTCGCCGCCAAGGTCAACGCCAGCGTCGAGAACATCGGCGCGCGCCGCCTGCAGACGGTGATGGAGCGCGTGCTCGACGACGTGAGCTTCACCGCGCCGGACCGGGGGGGCGAGACGATCGTCATCGACGCGGCCTACGTCGAATCGCACGTCGGCGACCTCGCCGACAACGCCGACCTCAGCCGTTTCATTCTGTGAGCGGGCGCCTGCGCGGCAATTGAGGTATCGAGACCGCGCGGCGTTCGAGCAAATCGCTGCGCGATCCAGAGACGTGTGCGAGGAGCGTTAGCTCCGAAGCAATTCATTCCTCCGCTTGCATCGTCGGCGTCATCGGATTGCTTCGCTTCGCTCGCAAAGACGGGGTCGGTTCAGACAAAACAGACGGAGGAGTTGAGCATGACGACGCCGCTCGTGTTGACGTTCATCGGCCGCGACAGGCCGGGCCTCGTGAACGCCATCTCGCAGAAGGTGGCCGCCGCCGGCGGCACGTGGCTGGAAAGCCGCCTCGCGCGCCTGGCCGGCGAATTCGCGGGCATTTTGCTCGTCGGCGTGCCGGAGGCGAATGTCGCGGACTTCTCCGCCGCGCTTCGCGATCTCGAGGCGAACGGGTTGCGCGTCACCGTCGAGCGGAGCGCCGCCTCTGTCTCCCCGCCGAGCGAGCGGATCGTCGAACTCGCCCTCGTCGGTAACGAGCGGCCCGGCATCGTGCGCGACGTCACGCAAGCCTTGACGCAGCTCGGCGTCAACATCGAGGAGTTCGTAAGCGGCGTCGAGGCGGCCCCTTTCACCGGCACCGAGATGTTCCGCGCTTCGGCGCGGCTGCGCATTCCCGACGGGCTCAGCGGCGACGATCTGCGTAAGACGCTCGAACGGCTGGCCGGCGAGATGATGGTCGATCTGACCGTCACCGAGGGGAAGGCCAAAGCGTGAGGCGGGTTCGCGCCTACTTCGGATAGGGGATGCGCAACCCCACTTCGCGCATACGCCGGAGGATGTCGAAATTCATCTCGCTGCGTATGCGCTCGGCCAGCACGACGTCGTCGACGAAGCAGATGAGCTGGAACTTGAGCGCCCAATCGGCGAATTCGTGGAACAGCACCTGAGGCGCGGGAAAGGAGAGGACGGCGTCCTGCGCCTTCGCGGCGGCGATCAGAAGCTCCCGCACGAGTTCGACGTCGCTCTCGTAGGCGACGTTGACGGCGAGCACGATGCGCCCCGTGCGGTCGGCGTGCATCCAGTTCTTCACCGCGCCGCCGACCAGGGTCGCGTTTGGAACGATCAGCGTGCCGCGGTCGAAGGTCTCGATCTCGGTGGCGCGCGCGTTGATGCGTCGCACGAAGCCCTGCTCCGCGCCGACCACCACCCAATCGCCGACACGGATGCCGCGCTCCCATAGGAGAATGAGCCCGGAAACGAAATTGTTGGCGATCGACTGCAAGCCGAAGCCGATACCGACCGAGAGCGCGCCGGCGACGATCGTCACCCGCTCGAAATCGAGCCCGAGCTGAGCGCCGCTGAGCATCAGCGCGGTCAGCACGCCGACGTAGCCGACGATCGTGCGGATCGAATTCCTGACGCCCGCGTCGAGGTGGGTGCGCGGCAGGTAGCGCTCGGCGAGCCAATTCTGCACCGCGCGGGTCACCACCATGGCGACCACGAGCACCATCCCGGCGATCACCAGCGTCGAGACCGAGAGCGTGACGCCGCCGATCTTCATCCCGAAGTAGGCGGCGCGGAGCGTCGAAGCGAAGTCCTGCGAGACGCTCCATGGCCCTAGAATGAGCGCGACGCCCGCGACCACGATCGCGAGCCGCGCGAAACCCTGAACCAGCACGACGACCTGCTCGAGCGCGTCGCGCTTGAGGCCGATCATCGTCATCAGGCCGCGGCCGATCGGCGCGCTGGGGCGCAGCAACTCTTCGGCGCCCTGCTGCACGATGACGTCGATCACGTAGAGCGCCGTCGCGATGATGGCGACGAACAGGGTTTGATTGACGAGGAACGTCGCGAAGGCGATGTAGCCGGCGAGGGTCGCGCCGAGAATGACGGCGACGAGCGCCCAGAGCAGCACCCGAACCGCCGCTAAAGGTTCGCGCGCCGGGGCGCCGGGCGCTCCAGCCGCCGTCTGCGCGGCCATCAGCCGCAAGGTGCGCGCCATCAGAATCGCGAAGAGGGCGGATCCGACGGCCCGCCCGGCCACGGCGATGTTCAGCGAACCGACCGCGTCGACGAGCGGCTCCAGCAGCCGCTCCGCCGCCAGGATCGCCGCGACGGACAGCCACAGGCTGTAGAGAAGCGCGGCGACGCGGTCAGGCACGTCGACCAGGCGCCAGTTGGGGCGGCGCGGCGCGAGCAATCCTCGGCCGAGCGCGCTGCTGACGACGATCAGCCGCAGCCCGTCGAGCAGCGCGTCGAGCGAGCCTTGCATGCGAGGGTCGGAGATGTCGAAGAAGTCGAGCGCATAGACGAGCGCCGCCAGGGCCAGCAGCGGCAGCACCGCGAGCACCAGGATGGTCCAGGCGGCGGCGAGGGCTCGGCGCAGACGGCTCGGCGCGGCAGCCGCGGGATCGCGCGCGACGACGCGCCGGGTCACCCATTGCAACGGCGCCCACGCAGCGGCGATCGCAAGGGCGACGGCGAGAAGGCCGAAAGCCTCGGCGGGGGTGACGCGCGCCGCGAGGCCGTGCATCCAATCGCGCAGATTGGCGCTGACCGCCTTGACGTCGCCCGGCGCCTCCTGAGCGACCTCGAACCAAAGCAGCGGGCTGAGGACGCTCGAAGTCTGCGTGAAGGTCTGACGGGCGAAGAGGTCGCGGCGGGCGGCGCCGATGCGCGAATTGTCGTCGTCGATCTGCAGCAGCAGGGCGCGCGCGGAGCGAACGTCGGCGGCGAGCGCGTCATGCTTCTGGCGCTCGGCGGCGATCTCCGCGTTCGCGGCGTCGGTGAGCTGCGCGTCCTGGGACTTCGGGGTCAGTTCGTTGAGCCGCTTCCGTGAGGCTTCGAGCCGCGGCGCGAGGTCGGCGAGCACCGCCTGCAACTGGAGTGCGACCGGGTCGGTCTCCGAGCGCAGCCGCTCGAGGTCCGCCACGGTGAGATTGTCGGCTTTGAGGCCCGTGTCGATCTCGGCGAGCACCGCGCGCGCCGTCTCGAGGGTCTGGTGATTCGTGTCGTCGCCTCCCGCGTACGCCGCGAAGGCGAACGGGATCAGCGACGCCAGGATCAGCAGGCGAAGGGCGCGAAGGATGGCCAAACGACTCCCCGTTATGATTCGGCGCGGGGCGCCTCGTCGCATCCGACCATGGCCGCCCTGTGGCCGCAATGGGCGTCGACTCCATTCACCTTGGAACTGGAAAAGGGCTGCACGCGGCGCAAGGCTTTGTTAAAGGAGGCCGCGAATTTGAGGAAAATGTCTTGAACCTGACCCCAGCCCAGTCGGCCGAGGCGCCCGGACCGGATGCGTGCAAGCTCGGCGCGGGCGAGCAGGCGCTCGCCTACTTCCTTGCCGCCGGGTTTTCCCGCCTCGAACCGCCGGTCCTGCAGCCGGCGTCGGTCTTTCTCGACATGTCCGGCGAGGACATCCGCGGCCGTCTCTACCTGACGACCGACGCTTCGGGCGCGGAACTCTGCCTGCGCCCCGACTACACCGTGCCGGTCTGCCTCGCTTACCTCGCCTCTTCCGAGGCCGGCCGTCCGGCGCAATACGCCTATCTCGGCCCGGTCTTCCGCGCGCGAGCGGGGCAAAGCGGCGAAATGACGCAGACGGGCCTCGAGAGCTATGGCCGCACCGACACCGAGGCGGCCGACGCGGAAATCCTCGCCTTGTCGCTCGAGGCGGCGGAGCAGGCGGGCGCCGGCCCGCTGACGGTGCGTCTCGGCGACGCCCGGCTGTTCGACAGCGCGCTCGCCGCGCTCGGCCTCCCCGAGGTTTGGCTCCGCCGGGTGCGGCGCGGCCTTGCGCGCGGCAGGGCGCTTGAGGCGATCCTCGTCGGCAACGGGCACGCTGCGATCGCGCAGCCGGGGGTTCTCGCCGCGCTCGAAAGCGCCGACCACGCGGGCGCCAAGGCGCTCGTCGAGGATCTGCTGGCGATCGCCGGCATCAAGGCGGTGGGCGGCCGCAGCGCCGGCGAGATCGCGGATCGTTTCCTCGAGCAAGCCGCCGCCCGGTCCGAGGCCCGCGTCAGCGCCGAGCAGCAGGAGGTGCTGCGGCGCTTTCTGGCTATTTCAGGCGATCCTGACGCCGCATCCCGCCAACTCCGGCAGCTTGCGGCGGACGCTCGGCTCGATTTCGGCGGCGCGCTCGACGCTTTCGACCAGCGCACCGGCTTCCTCGCCGCGCGCGGCATGAAGATCGAGGATTTCGTCTTCTCCGCCGCCTTCGTGCGCGACCTCGATTATTACACCGGCTTCGTGTTCGAGGCCGTCGACGCGACGCGGCCGGACGCCCGGCCGGCGATCGGCGGCGGCCGCTACGACGGCCTTGCGCGCCGCCTCGGCGCCGCGAACGATGTGCCGGCGGTGGGCGCGGCCGTCTGGGTCGACCGTTTGCCGAGCGCAGGAGTGAGCGCATGACTATCGAGGCCGATGCGCCGCTCGTCCTCGCCGTGCCCTCGAAGGGGCGGCTGCAGGAGAACGCCACCGCCTTTTTTGCCCGGGCCGGGCTCGAATTCGTCCAGGGGCGGGGCGCGCGCGACTACCGCGGCGCGATCGCCGACCTGCCCGGCGTCGAAGTCGCCTTTCTCTCGGCTTCCGAGATTGTCGGCCAGCTCGCCGCCGGCGCCGTCCACTTCGGCGTCACCGGCGAAGACCTGGTGCGCGAGAACGTGCCGGAGGCGGACGCTCGTCTTGCGCTGCTCGCCCCGCTCGGCTTCGGGCGGGCCAATGTTGTCGTCGCGGCCCCCGAGGCCTGGATCGACGTGCGCACAATGGCCGATTTGGAGGACGTCGCGGCCAACTACCGCGCCCGGCGCGGCGAGCGGATGCGGGTGGCGACGAAATACGTCAACCTGACCCGCCGGTTTTTCGCCGAGCACGGCGTCGCCGACTATCGCATCGTCGAGAGCCTCGGCGCGACCGAAGGGGCGCCCGCCGCCGGCGCGGCGGAACTCATCGTCGACATCACCACGACCGGCGCCACCCTTGCCGCCAACGCATTGAAGACGCTGGACGACGGGACGATCCTGCGGTCGCAGGCGATGCTCGTCGCATCCCCCCAGGCGTGCTGGACGCCGACGGCGCGCGCCGCCGCGCGGGCGATCCTGATGCGGGTCGCGGCGACCGAGGGCGCTCGCAAGGCGCGCGAAATCCGCGCGCGCCTGCCGACGCCTGTACATGTCGTGGTCGAAAAAGCCTGCGCGATTTTCGACGCGACCCCGGCTTTCGGCGAGGAGGCCGACCCTCACGGTTTCGTCGCGCTGCACTGCGCCCGCTCCAAGGCGGCCGACCTCGCGGATTGGCTGCTGGCGCAAGGCGCCGAGCGGGTGAGCGTGGTGGCGCTCGAGCAGGTGTTCGACGCCCGCAACCCGCTCTTCGAGGCGCTGGAGGCGCGAATCGGCAAATAGAGGCGCCTGTCGCTCCTTCGTTTGGCCTCATTTTTCCCGCCTTTTTTCGCTTCCCGTTCACCTTTGGCGCGAGATGCGCTAGACGACGCAGGCTCAAGCCAGGGACTCACGGAAGTTGCGCTATATCTCAACGCGCGGCGAAGCGCCGACGCTCGGGTTTTCCGAGGCGATGCTCGCCGGGCTCGCCCGCGACGGCGGCCTCTATACGCCTCTGACGACGCCGCGGACGGCGCCGGAGGATATTCGCACGCTCGCGGGACTTTCCTACGCCGCCGCCGCCACCCGCGTCGTTCGCCCCTTCGTCGGCGACGACATCGATGAACCCGCTCTCTTGGCGCTTGCCGAGGACGCCTACTCAGGGTTCCGCCATGCCGCGACCGCGCCGCTAACGCAGCTCGGCGATAATCTCTTCCTGCTCGAGCTGTTTCACGGGCCGACGCTGGCGTTCAAGGACTTCGCCATGCAATGGCTCGGCCGGCTGATGAACCGGGCCCTGAAGCAGCGCGGCGCGCGGGCGACCATCCTCGGCGCGACCTCGGGCGACACGGGCGCAGCGGCGATCGACGCGTTCGGCGGCCAGTTGCAGACCGACGTCTTCATCCTCTTCCCGCATGGCCGCGTCTCCGACGTTCAGCGCCGGCAGATGACCACCGTCGACAAGCCGAACGTCCATGCGCTGGCGATCGAGGGGACGTTCGACGACTGCCAGGCGATCGTGAAGCGGCTGTTCAATGATCTTCCCTTCCGCGACGAGATGAAGCTGTCGGGCGTCAATTCGATCAATTGGGCGCGCATCCTCGCGCAGATCGTCTATTATTTCACGAGCGCGGTCACGCTCGGCGCGCCGGACCGGCGGGTTTCCTTCACCGTGCCGACCGGCAATTTCGGCGACGTGCTCGCCGGCTATTACGCGAAGCGTATGGGCCTGCCGATCGATCGCCTGACCATCGCCACCAACGAGAATGACATTCTCGCCCGGGCGCTGGCGAGCGGCGTCTATAAGCCGCTCGGCGTCAAGGCGACGCAGTCGCCGTCGATGGACATCCAGATTTCCTCGAACTTCGAGCGCCTCCTGTTCGAAGCCTATGATCGCGACGCGGCCGCCGTCCGCGGGCTGATGGGCGGCCTCGCGCAATCCGGCGAGTTCGCTATCGCCGCGAGCCCGCTAGCCGCCATTCGCCGCGATTTCGACGCTTCCCGAGTCGACGAGGAGGCTTGCGCCGCCGAAATCGGCCGCGTCTATCGCGAGAGCGGAGTGGTGATCGATCCGCACAGCGCCGTCGCCGTCAATGCGGCGCGCCGCGCCTTCGAGCGCGATCCCGCGACGCCGTCGATCGCGCTCGCGACTGCACACCCCGCGAAGTTCCCCGACGCGGTCGCACGGGCGATCGGCAAGCGCCCGGAGCTGCCGGCGCATCTGATCGACATCGAAACGCGCAAGGAACGCTTCAGCGTGCTTCCGAACGACGCCGCTACGGTGGCCCACTTTGTGCGCGAACGCGCGAGGGCTTTGGCGTGAGCGTGCGCGTCACTACTCTTCCCTCGGGCCTGAGGGTCGTCACCGACGCCGCGGCGCACCTGCGAACGGCCTCGCTCGGCGTCTTCGTCTCGGCCGGTTCGCGCAATGAGACGGACCAGGAGCACGGCCTCTCGCATCTGCTCGAACATATGGCGTTCAAGGGCACGCGCCGGCGCAATGCGCGGGAAATCGCCGAGGCGATCGAGAATGCGGGCGGCGACCTCAATGCCGAGACCGGCGTCGAGCAGACCGCCTATTTCGCCCGCGTGCTCGGCGAGGACGTCGATCTCGCACTCGACGTGCTCGCGGACATTCTCACCGAGAGCCGCTTCGATCCTGAGGAACTCGGCCGCGAGAAGAACGTCATCATCCAGGAGATCGGCGCGGTCGAGGACACGCCGGACGATCTGGTGTTCGACTACTTCACCGCCGCCGCCTGGCCGGGACAGCCGATCGGACGGCCGATTCTCGGCACCCGCGAAGGCGTGAGCGCCTTCAACAGCGACGCCATCGACGCTTATTTACGCCGCCACTACCGCTCCGGCGCGACGGTCGTCGCCGCGGCGGGCGCGGTCGATCACGACCAGGTCGTCGCCCGCGCGGAGCAGCTTCTCAAAGGCCTTGGCGGCGAGACCGCCGAGCCGCCCGCGGCCGCGGCCTATCGGGGCGGCGAAATCCTGGTCAAGAAGAAGCTTGAACAGACTCATATCGTCGTCGGCTTCGAGGGACGTGCGATCGAGGCGCCCGATCGCGACGCGGCGCATGTGTTCGCGGCAGCGACCGGCGGCGGCATGTCGTCGCGTCTCTTCCAGGAGGTGCGCGAGAAGCGCGGCCTCGCTTATTCCATCTACGCCTTCCACTGGGCGTATTCGGATTCGGGTCTGTTCGGCTTTTACGCTGGCGCGGCAGCAAAAGACGTCGGCGAGCTCGTTCGGGCTTCGCTCGACTGCCTCTCCGCGGCGGCCGAACGCCTCACCGAGGACGAGATCCGCCGCGCCAAGGCGCAATTGAAGGTCTCGACGCTGACGGCGCTCGAATCGCCGAGCGCCCGCGCCCACCAGATCGCGCGCCAGACGTTCATCTATGGACGCCCGCTCTCCCTCGAGGACATGCTCGGCCGGATCGACGCCATCACCGTCGAGGACGTCCGCCGGGTCGGGGCGGCGATGTTGACGTCGACGCCGACCGTCGCGGCGATCGGCAGCGTCGGCAAGGCTCTCGATTCGGCCGGCGTCGCCGCGCGCCTGGGCGGGGGCTGACCGCATGGCGCTCTTCCGCCTAACCCGGCCGCTCGACCCCGAACCGCTGGTGCGCGGCGTCGGCGTCTACCTGAGGCCGGCAGTCGGCGGGGACTATCTCGCTTGGTCGCGCCTTCGCGAACAGAGCCGGGCGTTCCTCGCCCCCTGGGAGCCGACCTGGCCGGAAGACGATCTCACCCGCGCCGCCTTCCGGCGCCGTCTGCGCCGCCAGGCCGAGGAAATGGCGCGCGACGAATCCTACGCATTCCTTATTTTCGACGCGACGTCGGACGAGCTCATCGGCGGACTGACGCTGGGGGGCATCCGTCGCGGCGTCGCCCAGGCGGCCACGCTCGGCTATTGGATGGGCGCGCCACACGCCGGCAAGGGACATATGACGCGCGCTGTCGCCGCCGTGGTGCGGTTCGGCTTTTCGAATTTGCGGCTGCATCGCATCGAGGCGGCCTGCATCCCCGACAATGCGCCCTCCATGGCGCTTCTCGAGCGCAACGGGTTCCGCCGCGAAGGCCTCGCCCGCGCCTATCTCAAGATCAACGACGCGTGGCGCGATCACGTCCTGTTCGGGCTCCTCGAGGGCGAGGCGGCGCGCCTTGATTGAGCGGATCTTGCGCGTGTGGGAGAGTCTCGCGGGCTTGCGCGGCTGGCGACGTCTGGCGGCGCTGGCGCTGTGGACGGTCCTGGGCTGTCAGGCGGCCTTCGCGGTTCAATCGGTCCGCGTCCCTGTCGACGCCGACGCAATCGACCTCTCCTCCGCGGTCGAGCACTACGGCGCGCAAGGCGACCGCATCCAGGTCTCCACCGCGCCAGGGGCGGACGGCATCGTCCGGCGCATCGAGGTGAGCGCCCTCGAGGCGGGCGCCAAGCCGGCCTGGATCGTGTTTGCGCTCACCAACGATTCCGACGAGCAGCTCACCCGCCTCGTCGTCGCGCCGCATTACCGCTTCGTCGGCTCCGGCGTCGTCTGGCCCGACCTCGGTTCGACGCGCATCACCACCATCACCGCGAGCCAGGGCAGCCCGCCCGAGCGGGAGGATGAGCTCGACGCCGACGTGTTCCGCGTCACGCTCGATCCGGGCGCGACAGTCACCTATGTCGCCGAGCTGCGCACCCCTTCGCTGCCGCAGATCTATCTTTGGGAGCCGGACGCCTACAAGGACAAGGGCGCGAGCCTGACGCTGTACCAGGGGATTCTGATCGGCATCGCGGGCCTGCTTGCCTTGTTCCTGACGATCGTCTTCGTCGTCCGCGGCGCGCTCGTGTTTCCCGCCGCCGCGGCGCTCGCCTGGTCGGTGTTCGCCTATGTCTGCATCGACTTCGGCTTCTGGCGAAAGATCTTCGGCTTCGAGGACCAGGCCGAGCGCGTCTGGCGCGCCGGCGTCGAAGCGACGATGGGCGCAACCCTGATTGTCTTCCTGTTCGCCTATCTGAACCTGCGCCGCTGGCACGTGCGCTTCCTGCATATCGGGCTCGTTTGGCTCTTGGCGATGGCGGTCGTCGTCGGCCTCTCCGTCTACAATGCGCCTGTCGCCGCGGGCGTCGCGCGCATTTCGATCGCCACCGTCGCCGCTATCGGCTTCCTCCTGATCTTGAGCATGGCCGCGCGCGGCTCGGACCGCGCGGTGATGCTGATCCCGACCTGGTTCCTGCTGCTCGTCTGGGTCGGCGCGGCGGGATCCGCCGCGCTCGGCGTCCTGACCAACGATCTCGCCGCGCCGGGCCTCATCGGCGGTCTGGTGCTGATCGTGATGCTGATCGGCTTCACGATCATGCAGAACGCCTTCTCGGATTCCGGAGGCGTGCGCGCCGGCAGCGCTGACGCGGAGCGGCGCGCCTTGGCGATGACCGGCTGCGGCGACGCCATCTTCGATTGGAACGTCGGCGCGGACCAGATCCACGTCAGCGCCGAGATCGAGAACCAGCTCGGCCTCCGGCGCGGCGCGCTCGAGGGGCCGGCCGCCGCCTGGCTCGACACGCTGCATCCGCTCGATCGCGACCGCTATTCGGCCGCCCTCGAGGGCGTCCTCCAGCAGCGCTCCGGCCGCATCAACCACGACATCCGCCTGCGCGGGGCCGACAGCCGCTACCACAGCTTCGTTCTCAAGGCGCGCCCGGTGGTCAACGCCGAGGGCGAGGTGGTGCGGATCATCGGCTCGCTGTCCGACGTCACTGAGATCAAGGCCGCCGAAGAGCGCATTCTGCACGATGCGATCCACGACAATCTGACCGGCCTGCCGAACCGCGAACTGTTCTTCGACCGGCTCGGCTCCGCGCTCGTCCAGTCGCAGCGTCCCGGCGCGCCGGGCTTCGCCGTGCTGACGATCGACGTCGACCGCTTCAAGGAGATCAACGACGCGCTCGGCATGGCGTTCGGCGATTCCGCGCTGCTGACGGTCGCGCGCCGGCTCGGCCGCGAGCTGAGGCCGGGCGACACCCTCGCCCGCATCGGCGGCGATCAGTTCGGCGTCATCCTCATGCTCGACGAGGACCCGGTCTTTTCCACCTTCATCGAATCGTTGCGCGAACTGATGGCTGCGCCGATCAGCTTCGGCGACCGCGAGGTTGCGCTCACGGTCTCGATCGGCGTCGCGCCGTTTGATCCGGAACTGCACGGCAAGGCGGCGGACATCGTCTCCGACGCGGAGATCGCTCTCGCTCACGCCAAGAAGACTGGCGGCGACCGCGCCAACATCTTCACCCCCGACATGCGTGCGGAGCGCTCCGACCGCCACTCGCTCGCCCAAGATTTGCGCCACGCGCTCGATCGCGGCGAGATCACCGTGATGTTCCAGCCGATCGTGCGTCTCGAAGACCGCACTGTGGCCGGATTCGAGGCGCTGCTTCGCTGGCGTCACCCGCGCCTCGGCCTGCTAGGCCCAGACGACTTCCTCTCGCTCGCCGATTCGAACGAGGTGCTCGGCGAAATCGGCGTTTTTGCAATCGAGACGACCGCCCGCGAACTCGCCGCCTGGCAGAAGGCGCTCGAGGTGACGCCGCCGATCTTCGCCAGCATCAACGTCTCCTCGCGCCAGATCATCGGCCACGACCTCCTGAGCGACCTGCGGATGGCGCTCAACCGCCATTACGTGCTGCGCGGCACGCTGAAGCTCGAACTGACCGAGAATCTCGTGATGGAGAACCCGGAATACGCCGTCCAGTTGCTGCGGCGGGTGCGGGAGCTCGGCGCAGGGCTCGCGCTCGACGATTTCGGCGCCGGCTACACGTCCTTGAGCCACCTCCAGCGCTATCGCTTCGACACGCTCAAGATCGATTCCTCGCTCGTCCGCCCGAACGGGCCGGGCGGGAGACCGGCGATCCTGCGCTCCGTCGTCGCGATGGCGCACGATCTCGGCATGGACGTGATCACCGAGGGCGCGGAAACCGAATCGGACGCCGTGGAGCTGTCGCAACTCGGCTGCGAATTCGCGCAGGGCTTCGCTTTCGGCGAACCGATGTCCGCCGCCGCCGCGCGCAAGTTGATGGGCGCAGTGGTGTCGTGAACGCGGCCTGTGTAAACCGGGGACAATTCGCGCCTCGGCTTGCCAATGCGACGCGAAGGCCCAATCTCGGAACCGGATGAAATTCACCACCGCCTTCCTTGACGAAATCCGCGCCCGGCTCCCGGTTTCTCAGGTGGCGGGCGCGCGGGTGCGGCTGCGCAAGGAGGGCCGCGAGTGGCGCGGTCTCTCACCGTTCAACGCCGAGAAGACGCCGTCCTTCTTCGTCAACGATCAGAAGGGCTTCTACCACGACTTCTCCTCGGGCAAACACGGCGACATCTTCTCGTTCTTGACTGAGACGGAGGGGCTGAGCTTTCCCGAGGCGGTCGAGCGGCTGGCCGCCATGGCCGGCGTGCCGATGCCGGCGCGAAGCCCCGAAGGCGAGGAGCGGGAGCGCAAGCGCGCGAGCCTGCACGACGTCCTCGCGCTCGCCCAGCAGATCTTCGAGGAGACGCTGCATACGCCGATCGGCGCCAAGGCGCGCGGCTATCTCGCCGACCGGCGGCTCGATCCGGCCACGCAGCGCCAGTTCGGCCTCGGCTATTCGGCGCCCGACCGCTACGCTCTGCGTGACGCCCTGGCGGCGCGCGGCGTCGAGGCGCAGCAGATGATCGACGCCGGCCTCCTGACGCACGGCGAGGGCATCGCCGTGCCCTACGACCGCTTCCGGGACAGAGTCGATGTTCCCGATCCACGACCGCTCCGGGCGCGTCGTCGCCTTCGGCGGGCGGGCGATGGAGGACGGGGCCAAGGCGAAATACCTCAATTCGCCCGAGGGCGAGCTGTTCCACAAGGGCGGCCTGCTGTTCAATCACCATCGCGCCCGCAAAGCGGCCCACGACGCTGAGCAACTCGTCGTCGTCGAGGGCTATGTCGACGTGATCGCGATGACCCAGGTCGGCTTTCCCCAAGCCGTCGCCCCGTTGGGCACGGCCTTGACGGCGGACCAATGCGGCCTTCTCTGGACCATGGCGAGCGAGCCCATCCTTTGCTTCGACGGCGACAAGGCGGGCCACAAGGCGGCATTCCGCGCCATCGACGTTGCGCTGCCGCTCATCGGCGCCGACAAGAGCCTGCGCTTCGCGATGATGCCGGAGGGCCAGGACCCCGACGATCTCGCGCGGTCGGGCGGCGCGGCGGCGATCGGCGAGGTGCTGGGCCGCGCGCAGCCGATGGCGGAGATGCTGTTCCTCAAGGAGACCGAGGCGCAGACCTTCGATACGCCGGAGAAGCGCGCCGCCCTCGAAAAGCGATTGCGCGAACGGGTCGGCCTCATTACGGACGAGACGCTGCGACGCCATTACGCGGCGGACATGGACCAGCGCCTCGCGAGTTTTTTCGGCGTCGGCGAGCCGGCTTCGGGCCGGCGCAGCTTCCAACGCCAGTTTCAACGCCAGGCGCGCGGGGGACGGCGGCAAGGCGGTTTCGATCCCGGACCGCGGACGGGCATTGCCGGCGCGCCGCTCCAGGCGCCTCGTCATCTCGTCCAGCGGCCGAGGGAAGCGCCGCGGGAAATTGCGATCCTCGCCATTCTGCTCGGCCATCCCGCTCTGCTGGAGCAGCATTTCGAGGAAATCGCGGCGCTGGAGTTCACCGCGCCCGCCCTCTCGGCCTTTCGAAACCGCCTGGTCGGTCTGTCCGCCGAGGCCTATCGCGCGGCGGAAGCTCTAGCGGAGGCGCTGGACGCCGCGGGCGTCGCCGATGAGCGGGCCCGGATATTGCGGGCGGCGGCGGCGATGCCCAATTGGTGGTGCCTGCGCGCAGAGGCCGAAGCATCGGACGCCGCGCACGTTCTTAGGCAAACCATGGCCTTGCAACGAAGTTCGGGGGCGCTAAATAGGGAGCTGAAGCTGGCGGAGCAAGCGCTCGCGTCGGATCCGACCGAACAAAATCTCGCGAGATTGCTGGACATTAAAACGCATTTGACCGATCTGGCGAACGCTGAGGCGGCCATCGAGGGGTTTGGCGACCTTTCGGGGCGCGTCGCGGCGTCTTCGCTATGACGGGATGTGTCTGGGTTAACGCGGGGTTAGGCGTAAAGGCGGATTTTGACGCGGCGACTTGGACGGCGGGGCTGCACGAAAATGTGTTCACGCCGTCGTAGTGTGAGCGGCCGGCGACGGTCGAGAGCGTAACTTTCCGCGTGTTTGGGCGCGGATGTGGTCATGGAGACGCCGATATGGCAAGGAACGACGAGGCGAAGGCCGAAGGCGAAACGGCGGTTGTGGAAGCCGCAGACGGCCCGTTGCTCGATCTTACCGACGCCGCCGTCAAGCGCATGATCAAGATCGCCAAAAAGCGCGGCTGGGTCACGCAGGACGAATTGAACGCGGTGCTTCCGTCCGAAGAGATTTCCTCCGACCAGATCGAGGACATGAACGCGATGCTCAGCGAGATGGGCATCAACGTCGTCGACAGCGAGGACGCGGAAGAGGCCGAAAAAGAGCCGGCCGAAAGCGACGACGAAGAGACGGAGGGCGGCGAGATCGTCGAGGCCTCCCGCTCCACCGCGGTCGCCACCCGCACCTCGGAGCCGGTCGAGCGCACGGACGATCCCGTGCGCATGTACCTGCGCGAGATGGGCTCGGTCGAGTTGCTGTCGCGCGAGGGCGAAATCGCCATCGCCAAGCGCATCGAGGCTGGCCGCGAGGCGATGATCGCGGGCCTCTGCGAGAGCCCGCTGACCTTCCAGGCGATCATCATCTGGCGCGACGAACTGAACGAAGCCAAGATTCTGCTGCGCGACATCATCGACCTCGAGGCGACCTACGCCGGCCCTGACGGCAAACGGACGCCGAAGATCGACATGACCGCGCCTGGCGCCGCCGAAGCGCTCGCCGCGCAGATTCGCGAGCGCGTCGCGCCCGCCACCGCGCCGCAGACGCCGCCGCAGGGTTTCGACGGCGAGCCGATGAGCGCGCCGGAAGGCTTCGACGACGAGGACGATCTGGAAAATTCGGTCTCGCTCTCCGCGATGGAGGCCGAGCTCAAGCCGAAGGTGCTGGAGACGTTCGACCGCATCGCCGAGGCCTATAAGAAGCTGCGCCGGCTGCAGGACCAGAACGTCGAAAACCGGCTCAAGAACGAGACGCTGTCGCCCGCCCAGGAGCGCAAATACAAGGCGCTGAAAAAGGACATCGTCGCGGACGTCAAGTCGCTCGCGCTCAACCAGAACCGCATCGACGCGCTGGTCGAGCAGCTCTACGACATCAACAAGCGGCTCATCAGCCTCGACGTGCGGTTGATGCGGCTCGCCGAGTCGCACCGCATTTCTCGCGAAGACTTCCTCAAGAACTACCAGAATTCGGAGCTCGATCCGAAGTGGGTGCTGCGCGTCTCGAAGCTCGGCACCCGCGGCTGGAAGGAGTTCGTCGCCGAGGACAAGGATCACATCAAGGAGATCCGCTCCGAGATCCACGCGCTGGCGACCGAGACCGGCCTCGAGATCCAGGAATTCCGCAAGCTCGTGCAGATGGTGCAGAAGGGCGAGCGCGAGGCCCGTCAGGCCAAGAAGGAGATGGTCGAGGCGAACCTGCGTCTCGTCATCTCGATCGCCAAGAAATACACCAACCGCGGCCTGCAGTTTCTCGATCTCATCCAGGAAGGCAACATCGGCCTGATGAAGGCGGTCGACAAGTTCGAGTATCGTCGCGGCTACAAGTTCTCGACTTATGCGACCTGGTGGATTCGCCAGGCGATCACCCGCTCGATCGCCGACCAGGCGCGCACCATCCGCATTCCGGTGCACATGATCGAGACGATCAACAAGATCGTCCGCACTTCGCGCCAGATGCTGCACGAGATCGGCCGCGAGCCGACCCCCGAGGAACTCTCGGAGAAGCTCGCCATGCCGCTCGAGAAGGTGCGCAAGGTGCTGAAGATCGCCAAGGAGCCGATCAGCCTCGAGACGCCGATCGGCGACGAGGAGGACAGCCACCTCGGCGACTTCATCGAGGACAAGAACGCGGTGCTGCCGATCGACGCGGCGATTCAGAGCAATCTGCGCGAGACGACGACGCGCGTGTTGGCCTCGCTGACGCCGCGCGAGGAGCGCGTGCTTCGCATGCGATTCGGCATCGGCATGAACACCGACCACACGCTCGAAGAAGTCGGCCAGCAGTTCTCGGTGACGCGCGAACGCATCCGCCAGATCGAAGCGAAGGCGCTGCGCAAGCTCAAGCACCCGAGCCGGTCGAGGAAGCTGAGGAGCTTCTTGGATAACTGACGCGAGGCATAGCCGAGACACTAGACTAAAAGAGGGGAGCGACGCTCCCCTTTTTCATGCGCGCTTCAAGCCGTGCTGAGCCGCGCGGCTTCGGCTTCGAATTCGCGGACGAGTTCGGCGCGCTCATCGTCGGGAAGCCAACGGCTCATCTGCGGCAACACAGTCCGATAATAGCGAAACTCGGCGGCGTCCCACGGCTCGCCCTCAGAGGCGCGCGCCTTGGTGACGACGCCGCGCAACTCCGCGCGGATCTTTTCGAGATTCGGTTTGAACACGTAAGGCGCGGCGCCGGTCGCGGCGCCCGCCTCGCTGTCTGTTTCGAAGAGGTCGCCCTGTTTCATTCTTAGGCCTTGTCGATTCGGGCGAACTATAACCCGCCGGACCGGCGGCGGAGAAACGAGGCTGTTGAAAAGATCAGGCGTTCTCGTCCTCGCCGCCGGCCTCCGCCTCGCGCAACCCGGCGGCGATCAGCCGCGCCGGTTCGATGAGCTGCCCCTCGCAAATTCGACCCAGAAGATCGGCCTGCGTCGGTTCGAGCGCGACGAGGCGGCCGAGGACGTGCAGAAGATCGAGCAGGTCGGTCGTATATTCGTGCATCCATCCCTCGGGCTGGATGTGTTCCAGCGCCGAGGGCGGCCGGCGGTCGCCGATGATCGGCTTCGAGCGGTCACGGCGCCGGTAGCTGAACCAGTGCCAGACGACTTGCTTGCCGGAGACCTCGTAGGCCCACATTTCGGGGCTCACGTTGTCGATGAAGCCCTTGCCGACATGGAGGCGGCGCTTCTCCGGCTCGTAGGTCATCGTGTCCGGCAAAGGCTCCGGCGCCGGCGGGATCGCGCCGTCAGCGGGGATGCGCGGGCCATCCTTCGCCATGCGCGGCGCGCCCTTGGGACGGTGGGCGAGCGGATCGGCGAAGCGCTCGCCGTAGCAGTGCAGCCAGACGACTTCGCGCCCGACCGCGACGGCTTCAGAAAACAGCGCCGCGTCGGCGGTTAGCGGCAGGCGCAAGCCGGGCCGCTTGAGGTCGTCGGCGAAGCTGACAGTGAAGGCGGGATGCGCCATGACGGCGGCGATATAGGCCAACGCGTCTTCGGGCGAGACGGGTGCTCCGTACGTCTTGGCGAGCAGGTCGAGCAGTTCGGGGCGGACGTTCGGCGTGCTGGCTGGTTTATTCGCCCACAGGGGATAAACGCGACCACCTCGGCCGTTGTAATGGTCCATATCCGGGATGAGATCCGTGAATGTGATCGGTGGACCAGATCTCGGCGCTTGCCTATGCAGGCCCGTCAAATAGACCTGCCGTCCGGAATACCCATCCCATAGCGCTGGATTGGCACGGTTGATGAGGCGGTTGTCCGGAACAATCCACTGACGATCGAACGAGCGAAAAGCGTAGCCAGCAGCCGCGATGACTTTCGCTTTGTCGGTCGAGACGGACTGCGCGCGAAACTCATGGCCCATCAGCCCTATCTTTGTCGGCTTGATCGAGGTCTTGTCCCCATTCTGGTGCGGATGAAAGAGCTCTTCTCGTTTGGCCAAGTCTTTCTGCGTGATCAGCGCCTGCCACCGCCGCTCCAGCGTCCCGACGTCTGGCGCGATGATCCAAGTGCGTCCCGGCATCACTCCCGAGCCGTTGTAGACGAACAGCGATGCGAGCGCTGGGAACGAACCCCATAGGCCTCGCGCCTTCGGCAGGAACGGTGCGCGCCATTCGGAGGCGCAATCGATCCATTCCGAATCGCCGAGCGAGATTTTCGCCAGCGCCGCGAATTTGTCGTTGCGGTTGCCCTCGGGAAGCGCTCGGAACTTCACTGCGGCTGGCGTCTCCGCGTTCTTCTGATGTTTGCGGGCGGCGAGGACGATGCACACGGGCTGTTGCACGCCCTGAAAGATCCGCGTGGGCACATCGGGCTGGTGGCCCTCTGGCGAGCAGTCGATCACCCAGATCGCCGAGCACGTGCGGCGCAGATCATCGCGCATCTTTTGAAACCCGGGCCCGTTGAGAAAACCGGCGACGGTGATGAAGCAGACGATGCCTTCCTCGTCCTGATCGGGCTGTCCGGTCGCGGCGTAGCCGCCAGAGCCAAAGACCTTCAGCGTCGCCCAGCGCCAGAAATAGACATAGAGGTTCTTGAGGTGCTTGCCATGCGCGCCGACGCCCCACGCCGGCGGCGCCTTCCAGCGATCGAGCGGCGCGGCCAGACTGCCGCCGGCGCCGTTCTCGATCCAGCCGCCGCGCCCTTCCGCTTTCTCCTTGTAGGGCGGATTGCCGATGACGACGGTGATCGGTTGGCCGCGCTTGACCCGATTGGCGTCGCGCCGCGATTTCGCCACCGCCTCGACGATGTGCGGCAGTTGCTCTTCCTCGACGAAGGGATTGCCGAGCGTATCGGTGATGAAGAGATTGATCTCGGGCGCCGTAACGGACTTCGACTTCGAGCTCTCCTTGGGCTTCGTCAGCGCCCGCACTTCGGCGAGAATCCGCAACTGCGCCACCGCGAACGGGCCGAACTGCAGTTCGAAGCCGAACATCCGTTTCGCCGCCGCCGTGACGGCGCCCGCCACCATGCCGTCGCCCCTGGCCGTATCGTCGCGCGTGATCTGTGCGATCTTGCGCAAGGCGCCGAGCAGGAAAGTGCCCGTGCCGACGGCCGGATCCGCGATCGTCACGTCCGCAGACGCGAGGCCCGAGGCTCGGTCGAACAGCGGCCCGCGCAGCGCTTCGTCGACCAGTCGCGTCATCGCGCTCACGACTTCTGGCGGCGTGTAGTAGGAGCCCGTCAGCTTGCGCAGCCGGTTGTCGTAGACCTCGAGGAAATCCTCGTAGAAATAGAGCCACGCCTCCGGCTTGTCCTTGCTGATGGCGGCCCAGTTCACCTCGTTGAGAACGCGTAGCAGCGTGCCGAGCGACGTCTTCAGCGCCTCCTGACTGGCTGCATCTTCCGTCAGTAGGTTGAGCGCGGTCCCAATCAGCGAGTTGGATTTCTTCAACCGTAGGGCCGCAAGCTCGACCCCTTCATCGAGAGGAATCTCGAAAGCCCGCGCCATCAACAGGCCGAACGTCACGGCCTGGGCGTAGCCATCGGCGAACTGCGCATCGTCCGCGTTGGGAAACAGCAGCTTGCGCCAATCCTCGCGCAGACTGAGCAGCGAGGCTTGGCCTTGCGCCATCTGCTCGACGACCTCGTCGCGCAGCAGACGGCAAAGCCGCGCGCTGACCTCAGCGAGACGCTTCGCGTTGGCAGGCGGCTGCGGCTTCCAATTGAAGTAGTCTGACAGGAGCGCGCTGAGCGTATCAGGCGCGCGGAGCTTTGCTCCCGAAGTCTCTATATCCCCTTCGAACGCAACGGCTTTGGCCGCTGGCTCCCCATTTCGCCACAGGCTGAAGCCGTTGCCGTCGGTATAGAGGAGATTCGGCAGGGACTTGAACTTCGCCCACTGCGCCTTGTCGTGAGGATCGGAAAACCGCCTCGGGTCGAATCCTTTGCCCGGCGCCTTCACCTCGATGAAGCCGACCAGGGCGTTATTCACGCTGACGGCGAAATCGGGCCTGACCTGCAAATGCCGCAGCGAGGTCTCGCCGACGAGTTGAAGCTCGCCCGCGACCAGTCCAAGCGTTTCCGCCAGTTCGCGCAGGAGCGTTTCGAGCGGACCTCGAAGCTGGTCCTCGGGAGCGCCTTGTATGGCCGCGTTCGACAGCTTCGCTTTGACGGCGGCGCCGAACTCCGCCACCACGCTCGTTAAAGTCTTCGCGACCATTCCGCCCCCGCCCGCTCCGGTGGTAGACGTCGGCGCGGTCGGCTGCGACTATCATCAATCGCATCTGCCGGGGCAAGGCGCCTCCAGCCAACGGGCACAGTCGATCGCGCGCCCGTTGACCCCGCCGCCCTCTCAGCTAGGCTCGCCCTCGGCGAGCTTGGAGGCGGGCGGTGCATCGGACGACGCTCGGCGGGACGCGCTACGTCTTTCCTGACCTGAAAACGCTGATGGCGAAGGCGTCGCCCGCGCGCTCGGGCGACGAACTTGCTGGCGTCGCGGCGAACGGCGCCGTTGAGCGAGTCGCGGCGCAGATTGCGCTCGCCGATCTGCCGCTGCGCGTGTTTCTCAGCGAAACGATCGTCCCTTACGAAAATGACGACGTCACGCGGTTGATCATCGACCGGCATGACTCGGCGGCGTTCGCGCCGGTGGCGCATCTCACAGTCGGTGGATTTCGCGACTGGCTGCTTGGCGAGGCGGCGACGAACGACACGATGGCCGCGTTGGCGCCGGGGCTGACGCCGGAGATGGCGGCGGCGGTCAGCAAAATCTGCCGCAATCAGGATTTGATGGCGATCGCCGCCAAGCGCCGCGTCGTCACCCGATTTCGCAACACCATCGGACTGCCCGGACGCTTCTCGTCCCGCCTCCAGCCCAATCACCCCACCGACGATCCCAAAGGCATTTTGGCGAGCGTCGTCGACGGGCTCCTGCTCGGCTGTGGCGACGCTGTGATCGGGATCAATCCCGCCGGCGACAGCCCCGATCGCTGCTATGAGCTGCTGCGCCTCATCGACGACGTGCGCGAACGGCTCGATATTCCCACCCAGTCCTGCGTGCTGACCCATGTTACGACGACCATCGGTCTCATCGAGCGGCGCGCGCCGGTCGATCTCGTCTTCCAGTCGATCGGCGGAACAGAGGCGACGAACGCGAGCTTCGGCGTCGAGCTGCGCCGCCTCGCGGAAGCGCGCGACGCGGCGCTTTCGCTCGGGCGAGGCACGGTCGGCGACAATGTGATGTATTTCGAGACGGGGCAGGGCAGCGCGCTCTCGGCCGGAGCTCATCACGGCTGCGACCAGCAGACGCTCGAAGCCCGCGCCTATGGCGTCGCGCGCGAATTCAGTCCGCTGCTCATCAATTCGGTCGTCGGCTTCATCGGGCCCGAATATCTTTACGACGGCAAGCAGATCCTGCGCGCCGGGCTGGAGGATCATTTTTGCGGCAAGCTGCTCGGCCTGCCGATGGGCTGCGACGTCTGCTACACCAACCATGCCGACGCCGATCAGAACGACATGGACGCTTTGCTGACGATGCTCGCGGTCGCCGGCGTGAATTTCGTGATGGGCGTTCCGGGCGCCGACGACGTGATGCTCAACTATCAGAGCACATCCTTTCACGACGTGCTTGCGATGCGCCGGCTGCTTGGGCTCGCGCCCGCGCCGGAATTCGCGGATTGGCTTGCTCGCATGGGTCTTGCCGACCAGGACGGAGTGGCTTCGGGCGTCTTGCCGCCGCAGTTCCTGCCGTTGCTCTCGGGGGCCTGATCCGATGGATTCGCCCAAGCCTCAAAGCGAGATCGACCGCCTCTGGGCGAAACTGCGCGCCGTCACTCCGGCGCGCATCGGCCTTGCCCGGAGCGGAGCCGCCGTCACGACGCGCGATCTGCTGGCCTTCCAACTCGCCCATGCGCAGGCGCGCGACGCTGTCGGCAACAGGCTCGACGTTGACCGTCTCGCCGCGACGCTCTGTAAGCGCGGCCTCGGCGCGATCCGACTCGCCAGTCGCGCGCCGGATCGGCGGACCTATCTCGAGCGCCCCGATCTCGGCCGACGCCTCGACGCCGCGTCGCGACACGCCCTCGCCTCCGGGGCGAAGGGCTTCGACCTCGCTTTCGTTCTGGCCGACGGCCTCAGCGCAGGGGCCGTCGCGGCGCACGCGCCCGCGTTGCTCGATGCGGCCATTGCCGCCTTGGCCGGCCTGGGGTGGCGGATCGCCCCGGTCGCGATCGTCGAGCATGGGCGCGTCGCCATCGGCGACGAGATCGGCGAACTGATGGAGGCGGCTGTCGTCGCCGTGCTCATTGGCGAACGTCCCGGCCTCACGACGCCCAACAGTCTTGGCGTCTATCTCACCTTCGCCCCGAAGGTCGGGCGCAGCGACGCTGAACGCAACTGCCTTTCGAACATCCATCCGCAAGGCATGGGCTACGAAGAGGCGGCGGCGCGTCTCACCTATCTCTGCAACGAAGCGCGCCGGCGCCAGCTCACGGGCGTCGCGCTCAAGGACGATTTGAGGCTCGCGGCGCCGAGTCCCCTCCGCCCGCTCACCCCCTGAGGCCGGGCGCCTCCTGGCCCGTGCGTGCGACATATTCCGTGTAGCCGCCGCCGTATTTGTGAACGCCGTCCGGCGTCAGCTCCAGCACGCGGTTGGAGAGGGCGGCGAGGAAACGGCGATCATGCGAGACGAACAGCATCGAGCCTTCGAATTGCGCCAATGCGGCGATCAGCATTTCCTTGGTCGCGAGGTCCAGATGGTTCGTCGGCTCGTCGAGCACCAGGAAGTTTGGCGGGTCGTAGAGCATCATCGCCATCACCAGGCGCGCTTTCTCGCCGCCTGAGAGGACGCGGCACTTCTTTTCGATGTCGTCGCCGGAGAAGCCGAAGCATCCCGCGAGCGAGCGCAGCGATCCCTGGCCCGCGCGCGGAAACGTGTCTTCGAGCGTTTCAAACACGGAGCGCTCGCCACTCAGCACATCCATCGCGTGCTGGGCGAAGTAGCCCATCTTGACGCTGGCGCCGATCGCGACGTCGCCTTGGTCGGGCTCAGCGGCGCCCGTCACCAGCTTCAGCAGCGTGGATTTGCCGGCGCCGTTGACGCCCATCACAGCCCAACGCTCCCGGCGGCGAACCTGGAAGTCGAGACCCTCGTAGATGGGGCGGGCGCCGTAACGCTTGTGCACACTCTTCAGGCTTGCGACGTCCTCGCCGGAGCGCGGGGCCGGCTGGAATTCGAACATGATCGACTGCCGGCGGCGCGGCGGCTCGACGCGCTCGATCTTATCCAGCTTCTTGACGCGGCTCTGCACCTGGGCGGCGTGGGAGGCACGCGCCTTGAAGCGCTCGATGAACTTGATCTCCTTGGCGAGCATCGCCTGCTGGCGCTCGAACTGCGCCTGCTGCTGCTTCTCGCTCTGCGCTCTCTGGTGCTCGTAGAATTCGTAGTCGCCGGAATAGCTCGTCAGCGAGCCGCCGTCGATTTCGATGATCTTGTTGACGACGCGGTTCATGAACTCGCGATCGTGCGAGGTCATCAGCAGCGCGCCGTCATAGCCTCGAAGGAACTGTTCTAACCAGATCAGGCTCTCGAGGTCGAGATGGTTGCTCGGCTCGTCGAGCAGCATGACGTCGGGACGCATCAGCAGAATGCGGGCGAGGGCGACGCGCATCTTCCAGCCGCCCGAGAGCTTGCCGACGTCGCCGTCCATCATGTCTTCGGTGAAGCTGAGCCCAGCGAGCACTTCGCGCACCCGGCCCTCCAGGGCGTAGCCGCCCAATTCCTCAAAGCGCGCCTGCGCCTCGCCGTAGCGCTCGATGATCGCGTCCATCTCGTCGGCTTGGGTAGGGTCGGCCATGGCCGCTTCGAGTTCGGCGAGTTCGGTCGCCACCTCGCTCACCGGGCCGGCGCCGTCCATCGTCTCGGCGACCGCGCTGCGTCCGGACATCTCGCCGACGTCTTGGCTGAAGTAACCGATGGTGACGCCGCGGTCGACGGCGACCTGGCCTTCGTCGGGCTGCTCGCGGCCAGTGATCATCCGAAACAGCGTCGTCTTGCCGGCGCCGTTGGGACCGACGAGGCCGATCTTTTCCCCTTTCTGGAGCGCCGCGGAGGCCTCGATGAAGAGGAGCTGGTGGCCGTTCTGCTTACCAATGTTCTCAAGACGAATCATGCGCGCGAGGCCCAAGAGATTAAGTGGCGTGTTTCTATTGGCGCAACACCCCTCTCCGCCGCAAACGCATAGCGTTTGTCGGGAGCAAGCGGGCGAGGGACGGACCCCTTCTCCCGCTCGCGGGAGCGGACGAATGCTGCGCATTCGCCTTGAGAAGGGGGTTCGAAGGGCCGGATGAGGGATGCGCTGGAGTTCCCTATTCCTCAAACCGCTCGCTCGTGCCGAACGATTTGCGCGGCGCGATTGCGGGGTCCGGCGGCTGCAACGGCGCGCCGGCGTCGCGGAAGCGGTTGACGATCGGATAGCGCCGGTCGCGGCCGAAATTTTTCGGGCCGATCTTGACGCCCGGCGCCGACTGGCGGCGCTTGTATTCGGCGAGATAAAGAAGCCGCTCGATCTTGCGCACCGTCTCGAGGTCGAACCCGTCGGCGACGATGTCGGCGACGCGCATCTCCTTTTCGACGAGGCGGAGCAGGATCGCATCGAGGACCGGATAGGGGGGCAGCGAATCTTCGTCCTTCTGGTCCTCGCGCAATTCGGCCGAGGGCGGGCGGCTTATGATGGCGGGCGGAATGACCTCGCCGTCCGGCCCCTTAGCGCCGTCCGGTTTCCAGCGATTGCGCAGCGCCGCGAGGCGGAAGACCTCCATCTTGTAGAGATCCTTGATCGGATTGAAGCCGCCGTTCATGTCGCCGTAGAGCGTCGCATAGCCGACCGACATTTCCGACTTGTTGCCCGTCGTGACGACCATCGCGCCGAATTTGTTGGAGATCGACATCAGGATGAGGCCGCGCGCGCGGCTCTGGATGTTCTCCTCGGTGATGTCGCGCGCTCGGCCCGCGAACATCGGCGCGAGGGCGCGCTCGACGCCCTCGACCGGTTCGGCGATCGGCACGATGTCGTAGCGGATCCCGAGCGCCTTGGCGCAGGCCGCGGCGTCGCGTAGCGATTCCTGCGAGGTGAAGCGGTAGGGCAGCATCACCGCATGGACACGCTCGGCGCCGAGCGCGTCGACCGCCATCGCCGCGCAGAGCGCGGAATCGATCCCGCCGGATAGGCCGAGCACGACGCCCGGGAAGCGGTTGTTGTCGACATAGTCGCGCAAGCCCAGCACGCAGGCCGCGTAGTCGCCCTCGTCGCCTTGTTCGAGGAGTTCGCGCGGGCCTTCCGCGCAGCGCCAGCCCTTCGGGCCGCGCTGCCACACCGTGCGCGCGACGCAAGCCTTGAAGCCGGGCAGTTGGAAGGCCAACGAGCGGTCCGGATTCAGGCCGAACGAGCCGCCTTCGAACACGAGTTCGTCTTGACCGCCGACCTTGTTGAGGTAGATGAGCGGCAGACCGCTTTCGAGCACGCGGGAGACGGCGACGTTCTGGCGCACCTCGAGCTTGTCGCGTTCATAGGGCGAGGCGTTGGGGACGAGCAGAATCTCGCCGCCCGTTTCGAGGATGCATTCGACCGGGTCCTGGCCCCAGATGTCCTCGCAGATCGGCACGCCGATGCGCACGCCGCGGAACACCAGCGGCCCGGGCAGGGGGCCCGGCCGGAACACGCGCTTCTCGTCGAAGACGCCGTAGTTCGGCAGATCGACCTTGAACTTCACCGCCTCGATCCGCCCGCTGTCGAGCAGCGCCGCGGCGTTGTAGAGCGAGCCGTCTTCGAGCCACGGCAGGCCGACGAGCACCGCAGGGCCGCCGTCTGCGGTGTCGCGGGCGAGCGCCTCGCAGGCGGCGCGGCACGCCTCCTGGAAGGCGGGCTTGAGGACCAGATCCTCAGGGGGATAGCCGGCAAGATAGAGTTCCGGCGCGAGAACGATGTCCGCCCCGAACGCCGCCGCCTCCGCCCGCGCCTCGCGAAGGCGAGCGAGATTGGCGTCGATGTCGCCGACGATCGACGGGATTTGCGCGAGCGCGATGACGAGACGGTCGGCGGGAGCGGGCATGGGGTCGGTTTAGCTTGGGACGGAGCGGGTTACAATGCGCGCTTGACGGCTTCGCCAGTGAGTATTACCAATTTGAAATACGGTATTACCGGGATGCCTATGACCACGACCGTGACTGTGAAAGGGCAGGTGACGCTGCCAAAGGCGGTGCGTGAGGCCGCTGGGATCCGACCGGGCGATCGGGTGAGCGTTCGGGTCCGGCCCGAAGGCGGAATCCTTGTCGAGCGAGATTCGTCGAGCGAGGCCGGGGACGCCGAGCAACGCAAGCGGCGCATGATCGAGCGGGCCGTCTCCGCTGTGCGCGCGGACGAAGTCGACCGCACGATGTCCACCGATCACTGGATGCGACTGCTTCGGGGCGAGGATTGACGCTCGTCGACACCAATATCCTCCTCGACCTCTTGCTGAACGATCCGGTTTGGGGCGAGCCATCGCGCGACGCCTTTGTGTCGAGGGCTGCGCTCGGGCGTGTACAGATTATTGACGCGATCTTCGCTGAAACCTCTGTTCCCTTCTCGTCCGCTATGGCCTGTGAGCGTTTTCTGACTGCCTTGGAAATCGAGCGACGGCCCATGTCCAGCGAAGCGCTTTGGCGGGCCGGCCAAGCTTTTCGCCAATATCGCCGACGCGGCGGCGCGAAAACCAACGTCCTCCCGGACTTCTTCCTCGGCGCGGAGGCCGAGTGCGCTCAAGTTCCAATTTTGACCCGCGACCCGCGCCCGTACGCGACTTATTTTCCCGAGGCCAAAGTTTTCGTCGTTCGTTGAGGGCAGGGCGAGCGTAAAGGACGGAAGCCCTTGTTGGCTGTGGCGTCCGCGCCGAAGCGCCTGCTCCCACCGAGAACGACGACGCGGCTGCCTCCTATTTGCGTGCGCTCGAGGAGGTCAGCCGCCGACGGCCCATCATGAGGCGACGACGGAGGAAATCATGGCGCTGACCCGTAGAGAGGATCGGCGCTCCACTTTTCCGGAGGCGCGGCGAAACGAGTTGCGCCTCGCGGGGATCGCGCGACCTACTCCGCCGCCTGCACCGGCCGCGCCGGCGCCGCGAGGCGCTCGGCCTTGAGAAGCTCGGCCACCAGGAAAGCGACCTCGATCGCCTGTTCCGCATTGAGGCGCGGATCGCAATAGGTGTGGTAGCGGTCGCGCAGGTCGCTTTCCGAAATCGCCCGCGCCCCGCCGGTGCATTCGGTGACGTTCTTGCCCGTCATTTCCAGATGGACGCCGCCGGCGTAGGTTCGCTCCGCGCGATGAACGGCGAAGAAGGAGCGGATCTCCGAGGTGATGCGATCGGTCGGCCGGGTCTTGTAGCCGGTCGCGGTCTTGATCGTGTTGCCGTGCATGGGGTCGCAGACCCACAGCACCTTGCGCCCTTCGCGCTGGACGGCGCGGATCAGCGGCGGCAAGCTGGCCTCGACCTTGTCGGCGCCGAAGCGGCAGATCAGCGACAGGCGGCCGGGCTCCTGCGCCGGATCGAGCGCGTCGATCAGGCGGATCAAGTCGTCCGGCTGCAGGCTCGGGCCGCATTTGAGGCCGATCGGATTGCGCACGCCGCGGCTATATTCGACATGCGCGCCGCCGAGCTGGCGGGTCCTGTCGCCGATCCAGATCATGTGGCCGGAGGTCGCGTAATAATCGCCCGAGGTCGAGTCGAGCCGCGTCAGCGCCTGTTCGTAGCCGAGCAGCAGCGCCTCGTGCGAGGTGTAGAAGTCGGTCGCGCGCAGTTCGGGATGCGCCTCGGGGTCGAGGCCGATCGCGCGCATGAAGCCGAGCGTCTCGGTGATGCGGTCGGCCACGCCCTGATAGCGCTCGGACTGTGGGCTGTCCTTGACGAAGCCCAGCATCCAGCGGTGCACGTTCTCGAGGTTGGCGTAGCCGCCGGTCGCGAAAGCGCGCAGGAGGTTGAGCGTCGCCGCCGACTGGCGATAGGCCTCGAGCTGGCGGCGCGGATCGGGCGTGCGCGCCTCGGCGGTGAATTCGATGTCGTTGACGATGTCGCCACGGTAGGCCGGCAGCGTCTGGCCGCCGATCGTCTCGTTGTCGGAGGAGCGCGGCTTGGCGAACTGCCCGGCGACGCGGCCGATCTTGATGATCGGCGAGGCCGCCGCGAAGGTCATCACGACCGCCATCTGCAGGAAGACGCGGAAGAAATCGCGGATGTTGTCGGCGGAATGCTCGCCGAAGCTCTCCGCGCAGTCGCCGCCTTGCAACAGGAAGGCGTCGCCCGCCGCAGCCCTGCCGAGGGCGGCCTTGAGCTTGCGCGCTTCGCCGGCGAAGACGAGCGGGGGATAGCCGGCGAGCTGACGCTCCACATCGGCCAGCGCGCTCGCGTCGGCATAAAACGGCGACTGCTCGATCGGCTTGCCTCTCCAGCTCTCGGGACTCCAGCGGCTCTGGGCCATATCTCACGCCTCGACTAACGATCTGCCTCGGGGCCGGCCGGCGCCGCCCCACTCAAAGAAGCGACGTCTATATAGGAAGCCGGCGCCAATGGCGATATGTGGAATCGCCTCGGAAGCGGGACCGCCTTTCGCCAACAAATCGGCCGCCGCGTCGCCGCAACACCCTCTCGAAATCACATTTTCGTGGGCTCGCGGGATTGCCTTGTCGTCGGCGGCCCATCGGATCTAGCGTCTGGCCACCAGCGCGCACTGAACGGAGGATCAGGCCGGATGCCTTCGGGGGCCATGAATGAGTTGGTCCTTATGCGAACGGCAATCGCACTCCATCAGGCTGGTTCCTTAAAAGAAGCTCGCAAAGTTTATGAACAGGTGTTGCGCGATAGCCCGCGACATCACGCGGCGCTGCATTGGCTAGGCGTTCTCCTATGTTCGACAGGAGAAGTCGAAGCGGGCGTTCAACACATTCGGAAGGCGATTCATGCTTTCCCAAGGTTCCCAGAGGCTCATTACAACCTGGGCGTAATCTTCCAGCGTCTGGGAAACACCAACGAGGCGCTCGCAAACTTCGATCAGGCGCTGGCCATTGCGCCGGACCACTTCGGCGCCCTGATCAACCGCGCGTCGGCGTTGCGGATGCTTGGCCGGCACGACGATGCGCTGATCAGCCTCGACGCGGCGTTGGGGGCTCAACCCCACAATGCGCTGGTTCTCTACAACCGCGGCAATGTCCTGCTCGACCTCAGGCGCTACGACGAGGCGGTTTCCACCTACGATCGGGCGCTGGCGGTGAGAGCCGACTTTCCCGAGGCCTTCAACAATCGCGGCGACGCTCTGCGCTTGCTGAGGCGGTATGACGAAGCGCTTGCCAGCGTCGACCGCGCCCTTGTATTCAAACCCAAAGACGTTTTCGCCCTCAACAGTCGCGCCGCGGTTTTGCTCAAGCTGAAGCGTTACCAGGAGGCGATCGCCAGCGCCGACGCGGCGCTGGCCGTCAGCCCTGAGTTTGCCGGCGCTCTCGTCAATCGCGGTTACGCCCTGCTTGAAATTGGACGGGTCGAGGATGCGCTGCTCAGCTATGGCCGAGCGCTGCGGGCTGCGCCCAACGCGGAGGCTTTGGCTGGTCACGGCTACGCCTTGGCCAAGCTCAAGCGCCTCGAAGAGGCCGTGAAAAGCTACAGCGGCGCGCTCGCGCTGGAGCCTGATTTCGTTGTCGCCCTCAACAACCGCGGTCACGCTTACCTCGATCTCGGGCGTCCGGACGAGGCCGCGCGCGACTTCGAGCGGGTGGTGAGTTTGAACCCGGCCTATGAGGATGCCCTCGGTTATGCGCTGTACGCAAAGCTGATGGCTTGCGATTGGAATTCGTACAGCGAAGATCTGAACCGCGTCGAAAGCGCAGTCATTTCCGGCGGCCGCGCCGCCCATCCCTGGGTCTTTCTCGCAATCTCCGGATCCGCCGAAGCTCAGCTCGAATGCGCGCAAGGCTATGCTCGGAGCAAATATCCCGCGCCTCTGGCGCGAATTCAAGATGACGAAAATCATCGAGATCGAAAGATACGCATCGCCTATCTATCGGCCGATCTTCATCAGCACGCGACTTCCTTCTTGATGGCCGGATTGTTCGAGGTCCACGATAAGTCGAGATTCGACATCACCGCGATTTCGTTTGGCCCAGTACGCGACGACGACACGAGCGCGCGACTGCGGAGTTCGTTCGATCGATTTATCGATGTCCGCAATCACAGCGACAATCAGGTAGCTGAGCTTATCAGGCAGCTTGAGATCGATATCGCCGTTGATCTCAAAGGCTATACGACGGACTCGCGGCCAGGAATTCTCGCGCTTCGGCCAGCTCCGCTGCAAGTGAACTATCTCGGCTATCCCGGAACACTGGGCGCGGCTTACATCGACTATCTCATCGGCGATCGAATTGTCATCCCCGAGGGGCGCCAATCCTGCTATGCCGAGAAGGTCGTTTATCTCCCGGATGCGTACCAGCCCAACGACTTCAAACGGCGCATCAGCGAGAAAACGCCAACCCGCGCGGAAGTGGGCCTGCCCGAGGCCGGGTTCGTATTCTGCTCGTTCAACAACAGCTTCAAAATCACGCCTCCGGTGTTCGACGTGTGGATGCGCCTGCTCCATCAGGTCGAGGGTAGCGTGCTTTGGCTGCTGGAAGGCAACGCCGCCGCCGCTCGAAACTTGAGACGCAACGCGGAAGAGCGCGGCGTCGCCCCGGGCCGTTTGGTCTTCGCGCCGCGCGTGACCCCGAAGGACCACCTTGCGCGCCATCGCCTTGCCGACCTCTTTCTCGACTGCCTGCCGTGCAACGCCCACACGACGGCGAGCGACGCCCTGTGGGTGGGCCTTCCCCTCGTGACCTGTCTGGGCTCCAGTTTCGCCGGACGGGTTGCGGCGAGCCTACTGCAAGCCGTCGGCCTGCCCGATCTGATCGCCGAAACCCTCGCCGATTACGAGGCGCTGGCGCTGAGGCTCGCGAGCGACGAAAGCGCGCTTTCGGACGTCAAGGCGAGGCTGGCGCAGAATCGGGAGACGTTTTCCCTCTTCGACACCGACCGCTACCGCCGCCATATCGAGAGCGCCTACGAAACCATGTGGCGGAATCACCGACGGGGGAAGGCGCCCGCGAGCTTCGCCGTGAAGCCGATCGAGGGTGGCGTCATGGAGGTTTGATACGGGGGCCGGCTATGGCGATCCCTAGAATTATCCATCAGACCGTTGACGACAAGCGCAGCCTCCACCCGCGATTCCTCGCGAATATATCGCACCTGGTATCGTCGAACCCTCAATGGCGACACGTCTTATACGACGACGGCGACCGGGCGTCATTCATATCGGACCGTTATGGACCTGATGCGCTCAGCTACTACAATCGAATCAATCCGACCTATGGCTCGGCGAAAGCAGATTTGTTTCGCTACCTCGCTGTATACGAGCTCGGCGGCGTCTATTTGGATATTAAATCCACGGCGACGAGGCCGCTCGACGACGTCTTAAGCCCAAACGACGAATATTTGCTGTCTCACTGGAGTAATAGGGAAGGCCACCCCTACAAAGGATGGGGTCGACATCATCCACGCCATGGCGTGGACGAGGAATATCAGCAATGGCACATCGTCGCGGCCGCCCACCACCCCTTTCTCGAGGCGGTGATTGAGCGGGTCAAAAAGAACATCGATGCGTATGATCCGGCAGAGCACGGTGTCGGCAAGCGCGGCGTCCTGCAGGTCACCGGACCGATTGCGTATACGCTCGCGATTCAAAGCGTTCGCCAAAGCGGTCGTTTTCGGCTTGTCGACATAGAGGAGCTCGGCTTCCAATATTCAATATTCGGCCCGACCGGAAATCATGAATTGTACTTCCCCGGTCATTACAGGCTGAGCCGGGAGCCGATCGTAAGGCGCGCTGACGGCGCCGACATGCGATATCTCGGGGTCCGGCGTAATGAGCTCTGCCCCTGCGGCTCCAATAAGAGGTTCAAGCACTGCCACGGCATTCTTGCGTAGCCCCTCTTTGTCCCGCCCGGACGAATAGGCCTGCCGGTCGAGGCGCCAAGCCGTCAGGAAACTTTGATAACGCTCGCGCCGCCGCCGCCTTGCGCTCATCGCGCCGCTGGAGAGAATAGCCGGCTCCCTCAGACGGAATCCTCCCATGCCTCATCTCTTCAGCGATCTTCGGCTCCGCGATCTCACCATCCCGAACCGCATCGGCGTCTCCCCGATGTGCCAATATTCCTGTGACGACGGCTATGCGAACGACTGGCATTTCGCCCATCTCGCGGCGCGGGCGGTCGGCGGGGCAGGGCTCGTCTTCACCGAGGCGGCCGCCGTCACGCCGGAGGGACGGATCTCGCCGCACGATCTCGGCGTCTGGAGCGAAAAGCACTTCGAGCCGCTCGAGCGCGTCGCCCGCTTCATCGACGCACAAGGCGCCATCGCCGGCATTCAGCTCGCGCACGCCGGCCGCAAGGCGAGCACCTACCGCCCGTGGTCCGGCAAGGGCGCCGTGCCCAGGGCTGAAGGCGGCTGGATGCCCATCGCGCCGAGCGCGATCCGCTTCGCCGAGGACTATGCCGCGCCCGAGCCGTTGAGCCTCGAGGGTGTCGCGGCGACCCAGAATGCTTTCGCGCTCGCCGCCGAACGCGCTTACGCCGCCGGATTTCGCGTCATCGAAATCCACGCCGCGCACGGCTACCTCGCCCACGAATTTCTATCCCCGCTGAGCAACCAGCGCACCGACGCCTATGGCGGCGCTTTCGACAATCGCATTCGGTTCCTCTGCGAAACGGTCGCGAGGGTCCGCAAGGCGCTGCCCGACCGCTGTCCCCTCTTCGTGCGCGTTTCCGCCACCGATTGGACCGAAGGCGGCTGGGACGTCGAACAGACTGTCGAACTCGCGCGCCGCCTCAAAGACCTCGGCGTCGACGCGATCGACAGTTCCTCGGGCGGCAATGTCGAACGGGCCGCGATCCCGGTCGGCCCTGGCTATCAGGTTCCCTTCGCCGCACGGATCCGGCGCGAGGCGGGAATCGCGACAGCCGCGGTCGGCATGATCACGCAGCCGGCCCAGGCCGACCAGATCGTGCGCAACGGCGAGGCCGACATGGTGCTGCTCGCGCGCGAACTGCTGCGCGAACCCTATTGGCCACTGCGCGCCGCGAGCGAACTCGGCCACTCCGTTTCCTGGCCGGCGCAATATTTGCGCGCTGGCCCGCACGGCGCCCACGAGCGCACCCCCGCTCACGAGATCGATTGAAGTTGGCTCAGAGCGCGCGGCGCGCCGCGCTTCTCGCGTCGGCGCCGCCCGCTTCGGCGGAGCCCGCCTCCGCAGGCGGCTCCCACCCGAACACGCTTCGCCCGCCATAGTCGTGCGAGCGGCGCAATTCCTCGTCAATGAATTCCGGCAGGCTCGGCCCGTCCGCTTCGCGCTCGAGCATCCGCGCCTGCCGGTCGAGACGGCGGATCGCCTCGAGGCGCTCGTCATTGCCGAGCTTCGCCTGGGCGATGGCCGACTTCAGCACCGAAATAGTGTTGTCGTAAACCTTGGTCGGCACCGGGTAGGGATGACGATCCTTGCCGCCGTGGGCGAGCGAAAAGCGCGCCGGGTCGGCGAAACGGCATGGCGCCCCGTGCACCACTTCCGCCACCATCGCGAGCGAGCGCACGGTGCGCGCGCCGACGCCGGGCGACAGAAGCAGATCGGCAAAATCGA
>CAWEIU010000013.1:0-150120 GCA_963809245.1 uncultured Alphaproteobacteria bacterium
CCAGAAAAATCGTGTCTTGAGAAGCGTCGGTCTCGCCGCGTTCGGCGCAGGATCCGCGCAACCGTGACCTTTCGGCGCGCCTCTTGCGCCGTGGCTTATGGCGGCCGTTCGCGCCACAGAAGCATCATTTAAATCCCCTTCCTCATTCTCTGAACTCGTCGCGCTCTCAATGCGCGACGGAAAGGTCCAATTGTTGGCTTTCGCACGTCGCGCCTTCGAGGCCGAGAAGCCGTCGTCGCCCTGGAACAATCAAGAACCTATTCGCGAGGAGTTGTTCAGCGTCGAGCGCCTCGAGGAGCATGCGCGAAGTCTCGCGCTGGCCCAGATCGTGTCGTCCAGGGCGGCGAAGGGACAACCTCTCGCGCGACGGCTCGCTGACAATGGCGCTGTTCTGTTCGAGGCCTACCGCTCGATCGTCAAGGCGATCAACGAGGGTCGCCCGATAACGCCCGCCGCGGAATGGCTGGTCGACAGTTATCATCTTGTCGAGACGCAAATTCGCGACATTCGTTCGGACCTTCCGCCCGGCTATTATCGTCAGCTTCCTAAGCTCGCCTCGGGGCCTTTCGCCGGCTATCCCCGGGTATTCGGCGTGGCCTGGGCTTTTGTCGCCCACACGGACAGCCGCTTCGACGCACAGATGCTGGTTCGCTACGTGCGGGCGTATCAGGAGGTGCAACCGCTCACCATCGGCGAACTCTGGGCCGTGTCGATCACGCTGCGGATCGTGCTGGTCGAGAATCTCGCGCGCCTCGCGCAGCAGATCACGCAGAACCGCGCGGCGCGCCATACCGCGGACGGTCTCGCCGACCGGCTGCTCGGGATGGGCGGGCAGCCGCCCGAGTCGGTCGCTGTCGTCTTGTCCGCGCAGGAGGGCGCGCCGCTTGCCGACGCCTTGGCGGTGCAACTCGTGCATCGGCTGCGCGACCAGGATCCCGGTATAACGCCGGCGTTGAGGTGGCTCGACGAGCGCCTGGCGATCCAGGACACGACGCCGGACGTGGTGGTGCGCGACGTTCATCGCCGACAAGGCGCCTCGAACGTCACCGTGCGGAACATCGTGACGAGTCTGCGCCTGATCTCCGAAGCCGACTGGAAGGAATTGTTCGAACGTCTCAGCTACGTCGACGCTATTTTTGCCGCCGACAGCCCGTTCGAGGGGATGGATTTTCCCACCCGCACGCTTTACCGCAGCGCGGTCGAGGAACTCGCCCGCGGCTCGACCACCACAGAGCTGGACATCGCTCGGGCCGCGGTGACCGCGGCCGGTCGTGAGCAGTCGTCGGCGCCCCCCGCCGAGCAGGCGCGGCGCGGCGATCCGGGCTACCACCTGCTCGGTGGGGGCCGCCGCGCTTTTGAAGTGGCGATCGGCTATCGCCCGCCGCTGCGAAATGCGCTGGCGCGACTGAACCGTTCCCTCGGGATCGGCGGTTACCTGACGGCAATTTCTGTCGTCGCCGCGCTCATCCTCGCGGCTCCGCTGTTCGCTCTTTTCTCTGGGGGTCTTGGCCTCGCCGCTCTCTGCCTTCTCGGCATTCTCGGCGCCATTCCCGCCGTGGACGCTGCGGTCGCGCTGGTCAATCGCGCCGTCAACCTCGGTTTTGCGGCGACCCTTCTGCCGTCTCTTGAGCTGCGCGACGGCGTTCCCTCGCATCTCCGCACGCTCGTCGCGGTGCCGACCTTGCTGACGACCGTGGAGGCTGTGGAGGAACAAATCGAGCGACTTGAGATTCACCACCTCGCGAGCCCGGAAGGCGATCTGCACTTTGCCCTGCTTTCCGACTGGACGGACGCTGCGAGTGAGCACGTGGAGGGCGACGCGGCGCTCCTGGCCGCCGCCGCGGAAGGCGTTGCGAGGCTCAATCTGCGTTACGGCCCGGCGCCGAAAGGCGTCCGCTTTCTGCTTCTGCATCGCCGTCGGGTCTGGAATGAAGGCAAATCACGGTGGATCGGGTGGGAGCGCAAGCGAGGCAAACTGCACGAACTCAACCGGCTGCTGCGCGGGGCGACTGACACGACGTTCATCGACGTCGCGAACGGCGCGCCAGCGGCGCCTGCCGAGATCCGCTATGTCCTCACCCTCGATGCGGACACGCGATTGCCGCGCGATACGGTGCGGCGCCTGATCGGCAAGATGGCGCATCCGTTGAACCAGCCGCGCTTCGAGGAGGCCACTGGCAGGATCGTCGAGGGCTACGCGGTTCTGCAGCCGCGCGTCACCCCTTCGCTGCCGACCGACCGGGAGGGCTCGCTGTTTCAGCGCGTCTTCTCGAGCCTGAGCGGGATCGATCCATACGCATCGGCCGTTTCGGACGTCTACCAGGACTTGTTCGGCGAAGGCTCGTATGCGGGCAAGGGCATCTACGACGTCGACGCCTTCGAAGCGGCGCTGGCCGGCCGGACGCCGGACTCGACTCTCCTTAGCCACGATCTGTTTGAAGGCGTGTTCGCCCGCGCCGGCCTCGCCTCCGATATCGAGGTCGTCGAGGAATTCCCCGCCCGTTACGACGTCGGCGCCCTTCGCCACCACCGTTGGGCGCGCGGCGACTGGCAATTGCTGCCCTGGATCCTTGGCCGCGCTCCCAAGCAGCCGGGCGCGGAGCCCGTGAAGAGCGCCATTTCCGCGATCGGTCGTTGGAAGATGCTCGACAATCTGCGCCGCACTCTCTCGGCGCCGGCCGGTGTCCTGGCGCTGCTCGCGGGCTGGGCTCTCCCCCTTCAGGCGGCGTCGATCTGGACCCTTTTCGTTGTGCTCACGATTGTCCTGCCGACCCTCATCCCGGTCATTGCAGCCATTCCGCCGCGACGTCCGGGGGTAACGTTGTCGAGCCACGCGCGTGCGCTCGGCGGCGACCTCCGCCTTGCCTTGACGCTGTCTGCGCTGACTATCGCGTTCCTGGCGGACCAGGCGTGCCTGATGGGCGATGCGATCTGTCGCACCCTCTGGCGCGTTGGTGTGACCCGGCGCCATTTGCTCGAATGGGTTCCCGCTGCGCAGGCGGCGATCGGTCCCCGCCTCGACCTCGTGGGCTTCACGCGCCGGATGGCGGGAGCGCTTGGTGTCGGCGCCGCGGGAGCGTTTGTCGCTTTGGCGTTCCGCCACGGATCGTGGCCTCTGGCGCTTCCGTTCGCCGCGCTGTGGGTCGCCTCGCCGGCCGTTGCGCGGGCGATAAGCCTCGCTCCTGCCGCGGCCGCTCGCCTGCCCATGTCCGACGCCGACGCCAGCACCCTGAGGAGGACGGCGCGCCGCACGTGGCGGTTCTTCGAGACGTTCGTCACCTCCACGGAGAATATGCTGCCGCCCGACAACTTCCAGAACAGCCCGACACCCGCGGTCGCGCATCGGACGTCGCCGACCAATCTCGGACTCTACCTCCTTTCGGTCGTCACCGCTCGCGACTTCGGCTGGATCGGGACCGACCAGGCTGTCGCGCGGCTCGAGGCGACGCTTGCGACGATGAGCGGGCTGCAACGCTTTCGCGGGCATTTCTACAATTGGTACGACACGCGCGACCTGCGCCTGCTCGACCCGAGATACGTGTCCACCGTCGATAGTGGCAATTTGGCCGGGCATCTTATCGCGCTGGCGAACGCGTGCAGAGAATGGAGAGAGCGGCCGTTCGCGACGCAGCGGCGGCTCGACGGCGTCGCCGACGCTCTCGACATTACGCGCGCGGAATCCGTTCGCTTGCGCGACGGCGGCCAAACGCAGACCGTAACGGTGCACCAGTTCGACGACGCGCTCGCCGTGGTGGCCCTCGCCGTGCGCCAGACGGCTCGCACGGACGACGATCTCGCGGCGCGACTCGTTGGTCTCTCCGCAGACGCGGAAGTTATGATCGACATCGCAGAGGCGCTCGCGATCGAACGTGGCGACGGCAGCGGCGCCGATATGCTGTTCTGGGCGCAAGCCACTCTGGACGCGATCGAGGCGCATCGCCACGATCTCGCGCAATCGGCGGACGAGTCTCCAGCCATCTCGATGCGGCTCTCGACCCTCGAGAGCGCGGCGCGCTCGATGGCGCTGGCGATGGACTTCAGCTTCTTGTTCGACCGCAGCCGGCAGCTATTGTCCATCGGGTTCCTTGTGCCTGAAGGCACCCTCGACTCGAATTGCTACGACTTGCTGGGATCCGAGGCGCGGCTCGCCAGCTTCTTCGCGATCGCCAAAGGCGACGTCGCGGCGAAGCATTGGTTCCGGCTCGGCCGCGCCGCGACGCCGGTCGCACACGGCGCCGCGTTGATTTCGTGGTCGGGATCGATGTTCGAATACCTGATGCCCTCGCTCGTTATGCGAGCGCCGGAGGGAAGCTTGCTCGAGCAGACCAACCGTCTGATCGTGCGGCGTCAAATCGACTATGCCGCAAAGCTTGGCCGGCCATGGGGAATATCCGAGTCCGCGTACAACGCACGCGACCTGGAGCTCAGCTACCAATACTCGAACTTCGGCGTTCCCGGCCTCGGCTTGAAGCGCGGTCTCGGCGAGAATCTCGTGATCGCTCCCTACGCCACCGCTCTGGCCGCAATGGTCGACCCACGCGCGGCCGCGGCCAATCTGGCGCGGCTAGCGACCGCTGGCGCTCAGGGGCGCTACGGCTATTATGACGCGTTGGACTATACGCCGGCCCGCGTGCCGGAAGGCGAAAGCGTCGCCATCGTCCGAAGCTTCATGGCCCATCATCAGGGCATGACGATCGTCGCGATCGCGGACGTTCTGTTACATGGCGCGATGCGGGAGCGCTTCCACGCCGAGCCGATCATCAAGGCGACGGAATTGCTGCTGCAGGAGCGCATGCCGCGCGACGTCGCCGCGGTGCGCCCGTGGGCGACGGAAGTAAAGTCCGCCGCCGGCGCGCGCGATGTCGAACCTTCTGGCGGACGCCGGTTCGCCTCTCCGCATCAGGCGACGCCCGCCGCGCACCTTCTCTCGAACGGGCGCTACGCCACCATGCTCACCTCGGCAGGTTCGGGATATAGTCGCTGGGGCGACCTGGCGCTGACGCGCTGGCGCGAAGATGCGACTTGCGACGACTACGGCTCCTACCTCTTCGTCAAGGACGTGCGCAGCGGCGTGGCGTGGTCGGCGGCCTTTCAGCCGACCGGCGTCGAGCCGGACGGCTATGAGGTTGTCTTCAACGAGGATCGCGCCGAGATCTCGCGCCGCGACGGCTCGCTGACGACCACGCTCGACGTGCTCGTCTCCGCCGAGGCCGATGCGGAAGTGCGCCGGGTGTCGATCGCCAATTCCGGTAGCCGCACGCGCGACATCGAGATCACGTCCTACGCGGAACTCGTGCTGGCGCCGCAGAGTGCCGACATCGCGCATCCCGCCTTTTCGAAGCTGTTCATCGAAACGGAATATCTCCCCGACGTCGGCGCAATTGTTGCGACGCGGCGGAGACGCACGCCGGCCGAGCCGGAGATCTGGGCGGCGCATCTGAGCGTCGTCGACGGCGAAGCCATCGGAGCGCCCGAATTTGAAACCGACCGAGCGCGATTTCTCGGACGCGGTCGTGGCCCTCGCGCGCCCATCGCCGTGATGGACAGTCGACCGTTGTCGAATTCCATCGGCGCCGTTCTCGATCCGATCTTCTCGATCCGCCGCCGCATACGCATCGCCCCAGGCGCTACCGTTCGTGTGGCCTTCTGGACCATCGCCGCCGCGAGCCGCGCCACTCTCCTCGATGGCGTCGACAAACATCGCGACGCCACCGCATTCGTGCGCGCGTCGACTTTGGCGTGGACACAGGCCCAGGTGCAACTCCACCATCTCGGCGTGACGGCGGGTGAAGCGGGTCTGTTCCAGCGGCTCGCGGGACACGTTCTCTATGCGGCGCCGGCTTTGCGCCCATCCTCGGAAACGATCGTGCGAGGCGCCGGCCCGCAATCCGGATTGTGGTCGCGAGGCATTTCTGGCGATCTGCCGATCGTGCTTCTGCGCATCTCCGATGTCGAAAACCTCGACATTGTCCACGAATTGCTGCAGGCGCACGAATATTGGCAGATGAAACAGCTCGCCGTCGATCTCGTGATCCTGAACGAGCGTCAATCCTCCTATGTCCAGGAGCTTCAAATCGCGATCGAGACTCTCGTCCGGGCGAGCCAGTCGCGTCCGCAACCTGGAGCGAAAGGCCGACCAGGAGGAGTGTTCGTGCTGCGTACCGACCTCATCGCGGCGGAGACGCGCGACCTCCTGATGTCCGTCGCAAGAGTTGTCTTGCCAGCGCAGCGTGGGGGGCTTCTCGAACAGCTCGAACGTATCGTCGAGCCTCTCGCGTCCGCGAGAGCGGCTCCGAAGCGCCCGCTGGCGCGCCTGGAGCCGCCGTCGCGTCCTCGCCCTCCCGATCTCGAATTTTTCAACGGCCTTGGCGGCTTTGCACGCGACGGCGCCGAGTATGTGACGATCCTCGGGCCAGGCCAGTCGACGCCGACGCCGTGGATCAATGTCATCGCCAATCCGGCGTTCGGCTTTCAGGCAGGAACCGAGGGCGGCGGCTACACATGGTCGGTCAACAGCCGCGAGAATCAGATCACGCCGTGGTCGAACGACCCTGTCACCGATCGCGGCGGCGAAGCCTTCTATTTGCGCGATGACGACACCGGAGACTTGTGGAGCCCTACCGCCCGCCCCATCCGCGACCTCGCAGGGACCTATACCGCTCGACACGGCCGCGGTTACAGCCGCTTCGAACATGTCGCGCACGAGATCGCGTCCGATCTCCTCCAATACGTGCCGGTCGACGCTCCGATCAAGATTTCGCGGCTCGTGCTCACCAATCGCTCGAGCCGCTCGCGCCGGCTTAGCTTGACGGCCTATGCCGAATGGGTTTTGGGCACGTCACGTTCCGCTTCGCTCGGCTTCGTTTCGACTGAGCTCGACGCCGTCACGGGAGCGATCTTCGCTAGAAATCCCTGGAACATGGGCTTCGGGTCGCGCGTCGCCTTCGCCGATCTCCGCGGCGCGCAAACCGATTGGACGGGCGATCGGCGCGAGTTCATCGGCCGCAACGGGACGCTCGCCGATCCTGCCGGACTCGCTGGCGCAGCGCCGCTGTCGAAGAGGGTCGGCGCCAGCCTCGATCCCTGCGCGGCGATGCGCACGAAGATCGAATTGCCGCCGAACGCCAGCGTCGAGATTGTCTTTCTGCTTGGCGAGGCGGCGAGCGCGGACGAGGCGCGCAGCTTGGTGGCGCGCTATCGCGCCGCCGATCTCAATGCGGTCGAGGCGGAAGTCGCGCGTCAATGGGACCGCATCCTCGGCGCGGTCGTCGTCAAGACCCCGCTCCGCTCGATGGACGTCATGCTCAACGGCTGGCTGCTCTACCAGACGCTTAGCTGCCGCGTCTGGGCGCGCTCCGGTTTCTATCAGGCGAGCGGGGCCTATGGATTTCGCGATCAATTGCAGGACGGCATGGCGCTCGCAGCCTCGTATCCCGCCCTCACGCGCGAGCACCTGCTGCGCGCCGCCGCGCGCCAGTTCGCCGAGGGCGACGTTCAGCATTGGTGGCTGCCGCATTCCGGTCAGGGCGTGCGAACCCGCATCTCCGACGATCGCGCGTGGCTGGCCTATGCGGTCGCCCACTACGTAGACGCCAGCGGCGACGTCGCCGTGCTCGACGAGACGGTCCCGTTCCTGGAGGGCCAGACGCTGGCGCCCGAAGAGCACGACAGCTTTTTCAATCCAACCGTCGCCGATCGGACCGCGACCGTATTCGAGCATTGCGCGCTGGCCCTCGACGCCAGTCTCTCGCTTGGCGGCCATGGACTTCCCCTGATGGGGACCGGGGACTGGAATGACGGCATGAACCGGGTCGGCGAAAAGGGCGCCGGCGAGAGCGTTTGGCTCGGCTGGTTTCTTCATGCGGCGCTGACGGCTTTCATCCCGTTCGCTCAGGCGCGTCTGGAGACGGGCCGCGCCGTCAAATGGACCGCGCACGCCGCCGCCCTGCAGGCCTCGCTCGAGCGCGAGGCGTGGGACGGCGACTGGTACCGGCGGGCGTTCTTCGACTCTGGAGAGCCGCTGGGCTCGGCTGCGAACGAGGAATGCCGAATAGACTCGATCGCACAATCCTGGGCAGTGCTCTCGGGCGCCGCGGCGCCGGAACGCGCGGTGCAAGCCATGGACGCGGCCGGGCGCGGACTGATCCGGGACGAGGACGGTCTGGCCCTGCTGTTCGCACCTCCCTTCGACAAGTCCGCGTTGGACCCCGGCTACATCAAAGGGTATCCGCCTGGGGTGCGCGAGAACGGCGGCCAGTACACTCACGCCGCAGTATGGTCGGTGATGGCCCTCGCTGCACTCGGCGACGGCGACAAGGCGGTCGATCTGTTCTCGCTGCTCAACCCGATCAATCACGCGCGCTCCCGCGCCGACGTGTTTCGGTACAAGGTGGAACCTTATGTCGTCGCGGCCGACGTCTATGCGACGGCGCCTCATGTTGGACGCGGCGGCTGGACTTGGTACACGGGCTCGGCGGGTTGGATGCAGCGCGCCGGCCTCGAGAGCATTCTCGGCCTGCGTATCCGCGGAGCGTTCTTGCATCTCGACCCCTGCATTCCCAAGGCTTGGCCCACGTTTCAAATGACCGTTCGCTGGCAATCCGCGCTCTACGAAATTACCGTCGACAATCTCGACGGGGTCAGCCGCGGCGTGCGCTTCGCCGAGATGGATGGAGTTGAAATCGCGGAACGGCCGTTGCGTATCGGCTTGCTCGACGGCGTCGCGGTTCATCGCATTCATGTGACGCTAGGGTGAGGAGATGCTGTCGCGGCGGGAATATTGCGGCCGCCGCTCGCTCGGTGCGATGCGCGCGGCGAGGTCGAAGGCCGCGATCAACTGCGCCAACTCGCCGAAAGGTTCGGGAGCCGGTCACCTCGACGAGCCCCACGTCGTGCGCCAAGCGGTTCGCTTGAAAGCGAGGAAGGAAAGTCCCGGTGTCCCTTCCTCGTCGACAACGAGATGATACATTCCCGCCGGTAATGGGCCTTCGACCGCCGACAAAGGAAGCGGTCTGCGAAACGTCAGCGTCGTCTCCGTGCTCCGCGTCGCCGCCTCGTCAACCCTTCCGTTGTGGCGGGCTCGCCGCGGCGGGTGCGCCCTGCGCGGCGAATGGCGGCGTCGCCGGCGCGACGGACGGCTTGATCGCCCTCGAGGTTCGTCATTGCACCCGCTACCGATATGGCGCGCCGGTCGATCTCGGTCCGCATCGACTGATGCTTCGCCCGCGCGAGAGCCGCGACCTGCGCTTGATCTCAAGTGCGCTGACGGTTGCGCGGTTGGCGCAAGTCGCCTGGGCGCATGGCGTCTTCGGCAATTCTATCGCCACCGCTATGTTCCAAGGCGCCACGAACAATCTCGTCATCGACAGCGTTGTGGAACTGCAGCTCTTCGGGGGTCGACGCACGCCTGGGGGGAGGTGTTCGTATCGGGGGGCCGGCTGGATCAGTTTCGATCCGACCAACCGCGGCGTTGGCGGCTTCAATCTCATTCCCGTCGCCGTAGGGCGCGACATGGGGCAAGTCATGCCGGTCGCCGGCAGCTTTGTGGGCAACAGCGACGCCTTCGCGGGGATGACGATCAAGGTGCGCGTGACCGCAAGCCCTTACAACAACCCTCGAAGCGACCTCGAACCTCGGTGACGCGAGGGAAATCGGAGACTGGTTCCCATCCTCGCCACCGTTCGCGGCCCCATGTCGGGGCCGCGAGACTCATCCGCCGTTGAGACGACTGCGAAACCCGGGAGAACGCCGGCGACGATCAGGAATTCGAGTAGTGATGATAGTGGCGCCAACGGCGCCAATGACGGTGATAGCGGCGATGCGGCACGCCCATGTCGTTCGCGACGTAGGGCCCTTCGACCGCCCCGGCGACGCCCCCGACGAGCGCGCCAACCGGCCCGGCTACCGAACCGCCCGCGACCGCGCCGACGCCCGCGCCGCTCAGTCTCTCGCTCGTCGACGAGCAGGCGGCGAGGCCCAACGCCGACAAGGCGACGAGAGCCATATTGAATGTTGAGATCGACATGTCGCAGTTCCTAGTCTCTTGGTGAATCGTCAGGCCCCGGATGCGGCCGGTTTGAAACAATTGTTGCCGGCTCAAAAATCCGCCCCATCTTCCGGCGCCGAACGATCTGGCCGTCGTTGAGAACCGAACGCCGAGCGCCGCGCCATAGGAGACGATCTCGCGGGAGAGACTAGTGCCTCAATTCACTCATATCGAGGGGTATAGGCTTGTGAGTTTGATGCGTGCGTCGTCGGTTGAGAAGTGCCACTCGGCGACGGCGTGATTTTTGTTTCGGTCGCGGACCCAGGCGGCGACCTCGTCGCTGATTGTCTGCTTGTCGGGGATTCGGCGGTCGAGACATTGCGCGGCGAGGACGCCGAGTTCGGATTCGGCCAAGTCGAGCCAAGAACCGTGCTTGGGCGTGTAATGCCATTCGAAGCGCTCGACCAGACGCCTGGCCTCGGCGGCGGGAAAGGCTTCGTAGAGCGACGCGGCGGCGTGGGTGTTGAGATTGTCCTGGACGAGGACGATCGTCTCGGCTTGCGCGAAGTGGACATCGGCCAAGTCTTTCAGAACATGGGCGAAGTCGACGGCGGTGCGGCGGTCGGTGACCTTGACGTTGCGCCAGCCTTCGAGCGGCGCGAACATCATGAACAGGTTGGCTGTGCCGTTGCGCGTGTACTCGTAGTCGATGCGGGCCGGGCGCCCCGACTGCATCGCAACGGGCGCGCGCGTTTCGGCGATGAGCTGCTTGGACGTCTCGTCGACGCAAACCACCGGGCGATTGGGATCGCGAGGCCGCGTATAGACCGCGAGCACGTCCTCCATCGCCGCTACGAACGCGCCGCTGGCCTTGGGCGGGATGACCCAATATTTGCGGCGGTGGGGCTGAAGAGCGTTTTTTTGAGCACGCGCTGGATCGTGCTGTCGCTGGCGGCCGCGACGATGCCGAACTCCACGACCTTGCTCTCCAACAGCCGCAAGCTCCAGCGCGCGTATCCCTCGGGCGGCGTGGAGCAGGCCAGGGCGATCAACCGGGCTTCCTTCTCGCCGTCGAAAATTCGCCGCAGGGAGGGCGCGGAGGGCGCCCTGCGGCTCAACACCGCCGCGAGCCCGTCCTCCACCCATTGCTTGCGCACCCGGTAGACCATGGAAACGCTGGTCTCCAGAGCCTCGACGATCCGGCTGTCGCTCCACCCTTCGCCGTCTTCCGAAACGTCGGCCTTCAACAAGATGCGCGCCTTTAAAAGCCGTTGCGCCGCGCTCTTGCCCTTGCGGATCAGCGCGTCGAGCTCGCCCCGCTCCTCCGCGCTCAACCGCACCACATACCGCTTCACCGAAGGCACTCTCGCCGCCATGATTTCCTCCATCGCTCCAGCCGCGATGGATAAGGAATCATTAATTCCTTTCGCAATTATTGAAGCCAGCCACTAGTCCGCCTTGCAACCCGCAGCTTCGTTCACGATGAGCGCGCACATGAACGCTTGGCGAAGGTCCTAATCGCCAACACAGCGCTCCGTGAGGGGCAGTGATCTATGCGTCACGTCGCGGCGGAGCGACACGGCGAGTTGAACTCGTTTCCGCGCCTGTCGCCGCTTCGGCGATGAAGCCCTAGCTTAGTGATCGAGCGGCGATAGCGTCCGAATATACTCAGCGGCGGCGCTGCTGTTAGGCCGCCTCTGAATTTTACGGATGCGATCGTGGCGCCGCGCGATGCGATGATAAACAAATCCGAGAGAAGAAAAACACCGAGGCCCTATTTCGGTCGAGGGTCGAACCAGGTTGAGAACCTGTCGCGGTGCTTGATTTCGTGCGGCCCAAGCTGATGCGGCGACTTCGACGAGCTGGATTCGTGGCACTGGATGCCGAACGACCATGGACTTTCGCTGTCGGATCCCGACGGCGACCTCAGATTCGCTCCTCGACGTCCTGCTCAAATTTCGAGAGTGGGCGGGGGAGCACGAGGGGAAACGGCTGACTGTCCGGCCGCTCAAGCAAGGCCGCACGTTGACGCAGAACGCGTACTACTTCCTCTACTGACGATCATCGCGGATGACACCGGCGACAACGCCGACGACCTCCACGAGTTTTTCAAGAGGAAGCTTCTGCCGCCGCGCTTCGTCACGGTGCGTGGGGAGGAGATCAAACTTCCCGCATCGACAACGGAGCTATCGACGGTCGAGTTCAGCAGTACCTCGATAGATCTGCGCCCTGACCAACGTCCGATTACCAGACCCAATTGCGGCAGGTTATCTGCCGCGCTGAAATATGGCACTTCTCAATTCCACGACCAAGGTCGACCCGGACAAAACCGCGGGCGAGATCGCTCGTGCCTCCTCGCACGGCGCATCAGCCGAGATGACCGAATACGACAAAGAGCGCGGCCTCGTGTCAGCCTCGCATTCAGGGTCACCGTCAACGAACAGAGTATGACCTTCCGCTTGCCGTGCGATTGGAAGTCCGTCTACGCGATCATCACAAGGGAAAGAAAAATCCGCACTGGGACGAGGCGAGGAAACGAACATGGGTGTCGGATTGGGAGCAGCAGGCGGTCCGCACCGCCTGGCGCATCGTCACAGACTGGGTCGAGGCCGATGGCGCTGGTCGAGACCCAGATGGTGACGACGCAGCAGGTCTTCCTACCTTACACCGTCATGAGCGACGGTCGCACTTTATCAGAGCACGTCGAAACCATTCCCGACTTCCTCTTGGGAGACGGCAAATGACATATGACCGAACGAAAAACCCAACTCGCCCGGATCATCGACGTCGCTCGATCCGACGGATCGATCGACAATTTCCGAGCGATGAACACGCGCCAAATGCTCCGCCTCGCGATGCTGTCTGAAGGCCACCGTCTCCGGCGATCCTTTCAGATCAATCCTGCGCCAAGCTCCACCAGCGTCACAGGACATTTATCGGAAGAACTGAATATCGTGCGTTTCGCGCTGACGATGTCGCCAATCGTAGCTGTGAACTGGGCATTTGGCGCCCTCGGCCATCGGCATTTCTGCAGTGTCCAGGCCGTTTCGCGAGGCGAGCATGGGGCTGACGTCGCGGAGAGCGTCGTACGTCGTGTTATGCACGATGGGAACGAGCTGGTCACGCGCTAGGAGTACCGAAAGCTCCTTGTCTGCGACGCCCGCTGCTGGGAGGCTCTTCAGCAGCGCAGGGGTCACCAGCACGATCCCGATCCGCGACTTCGCCAAGCCCTTGTCGATAGCGCGGAGAAACGGCTCGCCGAGGCCAATGTCATTCTCGCTGAACCAGACCGAGACATTCCGTGCCACGAGCAGATCGCACAGCTCCTTGGCGACCCCTTGCCGGTCGTCCCACGCGTGGCACAGAAAGATGTGCCGAAGGTCCGGCAGGGACGCTCGCTTCTCGACGGTTTCGCGGATTGGCGTGAGCGCCCGCACTTCCTCGGGCGTGTAAAACTGAGACGAACCAGCTCCCGACCAGCGTGGCTTTGCGCTGCGACGCGAACCACCGGCGCTCCCACCGCCACCGCTGCTCCCCGACGAGAGTAAGAAGGTGTGTAGGACGGGGAATAGGACGGGGTGTAAGACGACCGAAAGCCGCGATATCGGGGCCCGCACACTGGGCAGTCCGCTCCGCCGCCCCGTATGTGGCCTCTTACTGGGGCTGTGCATCTAGACATGTTTGTTTCCAATTCTCGGTCATTCACCGCATTCCGCATCAAACAAGGGCGCTCGAAGCCACCCCTCCGCCATATACAGGCGCATTAGGTAGATGATCCCTGAATATGTCGGTCTGCTTTTTCCGTCAATCCTCCTTCGTTGACTTTCTGTTCTTAATTTGTTTTCTTCACTGATGATCGAGACCCTCATCGAAGCCCGCAACGCAGGAGTGAAGATCACCGCTCGCTGCGCCTGGGGCCGGCGCGAGGCGATGAAGACGGTTGCAGCCTGCAAGGAGAGCATCAGGCTCGACCTTGATTCGCTGATCTGGACGAGAGGCGCGGCCTTCCCCGTCTCGATGTTGGAGAGCCGGTTGAAGTGCCCGCGCTGCGGATCGCGCCGCGTGGTGCTGCTTTTCGATCTGCCGCCGGTGGCGAGGAGAGCGTGACGTTGCGTGGCGTATCGTCTTCGCCAAGTGCCTAGTCGGTGCCTAGGTCTCGCAGATGTGATTGCCTAAGTGAATGAGTTGGATGGTGGAGCCAGACGGAATCGAACCGACGACCTCTTCAATGCCATTGAAGCGCTCTCCCAACTGAGCTATGGCCCCACATTCTCCCAACACTTTATCGCTCGCCTCATTGGGGTGAGGCGGCGTCCCTGTGGGCCGGCTCTATAGCCGCAAACCGGAGCGGCCCACAAGAGCCGGCGAGCGATTTTTTTTCGCTCGCCCCGAAAAGGGCTTACGGCTCCTCGTCCGGCGCGATGTCGCCGTCGATGAGAGCGCTGACGTCGTCGTCGTCCTCCTCCTCCTCTTCGAGGAAGGCGTCGTCGGCTTCGGTGTCGTCCTCGACGTCGATGTCGTCGACGGCCGCTTCGGCGGTCTTCTCTTCGCCCGCCTCGACATCGTCGAGCGAGACCAGCTCGACGCCGGCGGGCTGGGCGGTTTCGTCTTCCTCATCCTCGTCCTTGGCGCTCACGCGCTCCGCGCGCGCTGCGACGCCCTGGAAGATCGTGCCGCACTTCGGGCAGACGATCGGTTCCCGGTTGAGGTCGAAAAACTTGGCGCCGCAGTTCTGACACTGGCGCTTGGATCCGAGCTCGGGTTTAGCCACGGCTTACGTTTCCTTAGTCGTTGGCGGCTGCGTTGAAAGCCTCGGTTAGTCGGCGTCGCCGCCCATGTCAATGCTTTCGGCGAGGCCGGTCGACAGCGCCCGGCGGGGGTGTTAGGAGCCCCTTCTTCGACGCCCCGTCGTGAGGCGCCGGCATCCAATTGTGAGCCTGCATGTCTTCGATGCCCCCGTCTGCCGCGCAGCCCTTGCAATCCGAGCGCAGCGGCCCGCTCAAGGGCCGTGCGCGCCCGCCTGGAGACAAGTCGATCTCGCACCGCGCCTTCATCTTCGGCCTGCTTGCAAGGGGCGCGACGCCGATCGAGGGTTTGCTGGAGGGCGACGACGTCATGCGCACCGGCGAAGCCTGCAAGGCGCTCGGCGCGCATGTCGAGCGCCTTGGCGAAGGCCGCTGGAAAGTCGAGGGCCCGGGGCTCGGATCGCTCCTCGAGCCGCGCGACGTTCTCGATTTCGGCAATGCGGGAACCGGCTCCCGGCTGATGATGGGCGTCGTCGGCGGCAACGGCGTGACCGCCACCTTCGACGGCGACGCCTCGCTGCGCAAGCGGCCGATGCGACGCATTCTCGATCCGCTCGCGCTGATGGGCGCCGAGGTCGTCGCCCAGGCCGAGGGCGGCCGCTGCCCGATCACCTTGAAGGGCGCCAACGAGCCTGCGCCGATCGTCTATCGCACCCCCGTCGCCTCGGCGCAGATCAAGTCGGCGGTGCTGCTCGCCGGCCTCAACGCGCGCGGCGAGACGACGGTCATCGAGAGCGAAGCCTCGCGCGATCACACCGAGAAGATGCTCGCCCATTTCGGCGCCGAGGTGCGCGTTGCGCCCGAGGGCGAAGGCCGGCGCATCACCCTCGTCGGGCGGCCGGAGCTGCGGCCGCGCCCGGTCGTCGTGCCCGCCGATCCGTCCTCGGCGGCCTTCCCCATCGTGGCCGCCTTGATCACGCCGGGCTCGGACGTCGTCGTCGAAGGCGTGATGATGAACCCGCTGCGCATCGGTCTCATCACGACGCTCCTCGAAATGGGCGGCCAGATCGAGATCCTCGATCGCCGCAACGAAGGCGGCGAAGACGTCGCGGACCTGCGCGTGCGCGGGAGCGAACTGAAGGGCGTCGACGTGCCGAAGGCGCGCGCGCCTTCGATGATCGACGAATATCCGATCCTCGCCGTAGCGGCGGCTTTCGCCGCGGGCGAGACGCGCATGAACGGCTTGCACGAATTGCGCGTGAAGGAGAGCGACCGTCTCGCCGCGGTCGCCGCCGGCCTTGCGGCGGCCGGCGTCGCGCACGAGATCGTCGGCGACGACCTCCTGGTGCGCGGGGGCGAAGTGGCGGGAGGCGGCGTCGTCGCCACCCATCTCGATCACCGCATCGCGATGAGCTTCCTCGTCATGGGGCTGGCGTCGCGTGCGCCGATGGGCGTCGACGATGCGTCGATGATCGCGACGAGCTTCCCCAATTTCCGCGCGCTGATGGAGGGGCTCGGCGCGAAATTCGCGTGAGGCTTTCTGAGTTCACATCGCATTCGTCATCGCGAGCCTCATGAGCGACGAAGCGATCCATCCGATGGATTGCTTCGCTGCGCTCGCAATGACGGAGTTGGTCGAGATAGTCGCAAACGCGTCAGTGGACCCGCTGCACCGCGAAATCGACCGCGTCGAGCAGCGCGTGCTTCCAGTGCGAGGACGGAAAGAGTTCGAGCGCGTCGCGCGCCATCGCGCCGTAGTGACGGGCGCGCTCGATCGTATCCTCCAGCGCACGGTGCTTCTTCATGAGCGTCAGGGCGGTTTCGAGGTCGCCGTCGACGATCTCGCCGCGCTCCAGCGTGCGCCGCCAGAATTCGCGATCCTCCGTCGAGCCGCGGCGAAACGACAGCACGACCGGCAGCGTGATCTTGCCTTCGCGGAAGTCGTCGCCGACGTTCTTGCCGAGCTTGGAGGCGGCGCCGCCGTAATCGAGCGCGTCGTCGATCAACTGGAACGCGACGCCGAGATTGGCGCCGTAGCCGCGGCACGCCTCGATCTCCGCCTTGCCGCGTTGCGCGAGAATAGGGCCGACTTCGCACGCCGCGGCGAACAGTGCCGCCGTCTTGGCGCGGATCACGGCGAGATAGGCGTCCTCCGTCGTCGCCGTGTCCTTGGCGGCGGAGAGCTGCATCACCTCGCCCTCGGCGATCACCGCCGCCGCGCTCGACAGCACGTCGAGACAGGCGAGCGAGCCGACCTCGACCATCATCTTGAACGCCTGGCCGAGCAGGAAGTCGCCGACCAGCACGCTTGCCTCGTTGCCCCACAGCACGCGCGCCGCCGCTTTGCCGCGACGCAGATCGCTTTCGTCGACCACGTCGTCGTGCAGCAGCGTCGCTGTGTGCATGAATTCGACGGCGGCGGCGAGCTTGATATGGCCTTCCCCGCGATAGTCGCAAAGGCCCGACGAGGCGAGCGTCAAGATCGGCCTGAGGCGTTTGCCACCCGAGGAGATGAGGTGGTTGGCGACCTCCGGGATCATCGCCACATCCGAGCCCGTCCGCGACAAGATCGTCTGATTGACGAGCCCCATGTCGCCCGAAACCAACGTAATCAAACGCTCGATGAGCCTATCCGGCGACTTCTCTTCGAGCGGAACGACAATTCCCACGGACGCTTCCCTTGCCAGAGCGCAGCCTGGCGACCATAAAGACGCCCTGGCGAGCCGGCAAGGGCGGCGCCGCGTGGAAAAGCTCACGAGATGGAGACTTAACTTGGTCGAACTCGTGCGCACCAACGATCTCGTGTTGATCTCCGTGATCGAAACGCTTCTCACCGCGGCCGGCGTTGCTTTCTTTGTCGCCGACCAACACATGAGCGCGGTCGAAGGCTCGCTCGGTTTTTTGCCGCGGCGCATCCTCGTCGACGCGGACCAGCACGAACGGGCGCGCCGGCTGATGCGCGAGGCGGGACTTTCCGGCGAGTTGCGCAATGGCTGAAGCGGCTGGCGCCGAGACCAGCCTCGACGCGATCTTCGGCGGAAGATTGAAGCTGCGCCAGCTCGCCTCCGGCCACCGCGTCGGAGCCGACGCGGTGCTGCTCGCCGCCGCGGCTGGCCCGGCGGCGCGGCGTCTCGTTGACGTCGGCGCCGGCGCCGGCGCGGTTGGTCTAGCGCTTTTGCAACGCTGGCCCGAGGCGAGCGGCGCCCTGGTCGAACTCGACGCCGACCTCGCGGCGCTGGCGCAGGACAACGCGAGCCTGAACGGGCTCGCTTCGCGCGCGCACATCGCCGCGCTCGACGCGCTCGACGCCCGCGCGCGGCGCGACGCCGGCCTCGCCGACGGCAAAGCCGATCTCGTCGTCACCAACCCGCCGTTCTTCGAAGCCGGAACCGTGCGGGTCTCGCCGGACGCCCGCAAGGCGCGCGCCCATGTCGCCGCGGCGCGCGACGGCGGCTCGGCGCTTGAGGCCTGGATCGTCGCCAGCCTCGCTTTGCTGGCGCCAGGTGGGCGCTTCGTGATGATCCACCGCGCCGACGCGCTTGGCGCGATCTTGGCCGCGGTCGGGCGCCGGCTCGGGGGAGTAGCGCTCCTGCCCGTCCATCCCAAGGCGGAGCAGAGCGCGCACCGGCTGCTGATCTCGGGCGTCAAAGGTTCGAGGGCGCCGCTGCGCATCGCCCCGCCACTGGTGCTGCACGAGGCTTCTGGCGCCTTCACGGAGCGCGCCGAGGCCATTCACCGCGGCGAAGCGACGATCGACTGGCCCGCGTGATTGACCGGGGCGAGCGCCGTCTCTAGGGTCCGCCGCGAACCACCACATTTCGGATCCAGAATCCATGTCTCCGGCCCGCTCCGACGCGTCTCTCGATCCGCAGCGATCGTTCCAGGGGTTGATCCTCACGTTGCAGAGCTTTTGGGCCAAGCAGGGCTGCGTGATCCTGCAACCCTACGACATGGAGGTCGGCGCCGGCACGTTTCATCCCGCGACGACGCTGCGTTCGCTCGGCCCCAAGCCCTGGAAGGCGGCCTATGTGCAGCCCTCGCGCCGCCCAAAGGACGGGCGCTACGGCGAGAACCCGAACCGGTTGCAGCACTACTACCAGTTCCAGGTGATCCTGAAGCCGTCACCCGAGAATCTGCAGGAGCTCTATCTCGAATCGCTCGCGGCGATCGGGGTCGACGCTTCCCTGCACGACGTGCGCTTCGTCGAAGACGATTGGGAAAGCCCGACGCTCGGCGCCTGGGGGCTCGGCTGGGAGTGCTGGTGCGACGGCATGGAAGTGTCGCAATTCACCTATTTTCAGCAGGTGGCCGGCTTCGAGTGCGCGCCGGTGTCGGGCGAACTGACCTACGGCCTCGAGCGGCTGGCGATGTATGTGCAGGGCGTCGACAGCCTCTACGACATCAACTTCAACGGCCGCGAGGGCGCGCAGAAGATCGCCTACCGCGACGTGTTCCTCCAGGCCGAGCAGGAATATTCGCGCTTCAACTTCGAATTCGCCGACACTGCGCGTCTCTTTCGCCACTTCAAGGACGCCGAGGACGAATGCCGCTCCTTGCTTGAAAAGGGCGCTGCGGGCGACCGGCATCTGATGACTCTGCCCGCCTACGATCAATGCATCAAGGCGAGCCACGCCTTCAATCTGCTCGACGCGCGCGGCGTCATCTCCGTCACCGAGCGCCAGAGCTACATCCTTCGCGTGCGCGAGCTCGCCAAGGCCTGCGGCGCCGCCTGGTTGAAGACAGAGGGCGGCGGCGCGCAATGACGGCGGGCGCTCTTCCCCTCTCCCCTTGCGGGAGAGGGGTCAGGGGTGAGGGGTCGCGCCGCAAGGCGCGCGAACGAGTCGCTTTCGCGCCGACCCCTCATCCGGCCCTTCGGGCCACCTTCTCCCGCAAGGGGAGAAGGGGCGCGTCGACTGAACATTCGCTAATATTCGGACTTGCCAATGCCCGACCTCCTGCTTGAACTGCTCAGCGAAGAAATCCCGGCGCGCATGCAGCGGCAGGCGGCGCAGGATCTCAAGCGGCTCGTGACCGACGCGCTCGTCGCCGCCGACGTCACCTACGAGGGCGCGATCGCCCATGCGACGCCGCGTCGGCTCGCGCTGCATGTCGTCGGCCTGCCCGAGGCGCAACCGCATCGGCGTGAAGAGCGCAAAGGCCCGCGTGTCGGCGCGCCGGACGGCGCGATCCAGGGCTTTCTCAAGAGCGCCGGCCTCGCGCGCATCGAAGACGCAAAAATCGAGACCGACGCCAAGAAGGGCGAGTTCTACGTCGCCGTCATCGACAAGCCGGGACGGCCCACGCGCGAATTGCTGGCCGAGATCCTGCCGGCGATCGTTCGCGCCTTTCCCTGGCCGAAGTCGATGCGCTGGGGCGCCGCCTCGGCGCGACCCGACGCCTTGCGCTGGGTGAGGCCGCTGCGCTCGATCCTCTGCACCTTCGGCGGCCCCTTCGAGGCCCCCGAGGTCATTCCCGTCGCCGTCGACGGCGTCACGGCCGGTGACCTCACCTACGGGCATCGCTTCATGGCGCCGCAGCCGATCCAGGTGCGCCGCTTCGAGGATTACGTCTCAGCGCTTGCGAAAGCGAAGGTCGTGCTCGACGCCGACCGGCGCAAGGAGATGATTCTCGCTGACGCGCGCGATCTCGCGCTCGCGCAAGGGCTGGAACTCGTCGAGGACGAGGGCCTGCTCGAGGAAGTCGCCGGCCTCGTCGAATGGCCGGTCGTGCTGATGGGCGAGTTCGACGCAGCGTTCCTCGAGATCCCGCCCGAAGTAATCCGCGCGACGATCCGCGCCAATCAGAAATGCTTCGTGCTGCGCAATCAGAACGGACTCGCCAACAAGTTCATCGTCGTTTCCAATCTTCTCGCCCGCGACGGCGGCGGCGCGATCGCCAGGGGCAACGGGCGCGTCGTGCGCGCGCGCCTCGCCGACGCGCGTCACTTCTGGCTCACCGACCTCGCGCCCCTGCCCGATTACCGCGACATGGCGGGACAGCCGCTCGACCAGCGGCAGGCGAAGCTGGACGCGCTCGCCATCGTCTTCCATGAGAAGCTCGGCACGCAGGGTGAGCGCATAGCGCGGATAGCCGCGCTCGCGCGCGAGCTCGCGCCGCAAGTGAACGCCGACCCCAACCTCGCCGAGCGGGCGGCTTGCCTCGCCAAAGCGGATCTCGTGAGCGAGATGGTTGGCGAATTCCCGGAGTTGCAGGGCCTGATGGGCCGCTATTACGCGGCCGCGCAAGGCGAGGAGCCGAGCGTCGCGGACGCAATCGAGGAGCACTACAAGCCACAAGGACCGAACGACCGCATACCGACCTCCCCGGTCTCGATCGCCGTCGCGCTCGCCGACAAGCTCGACACTTTGGTCGGGTTCTGGGCGATCGACGAGAAACCGACTGGAAGCAAGGACCCTTATGCGCTGCGGCGCGCGGCGCTCGGAATTTTGCGCCTGCTGATCGAGAATGACCAGCGCCTGCCGCTGACGCCGCTTTTGCAAGTGAAGTTCTCGTTCTGGCCGCTGATGGAATACGCCAAGCGGATTGACGCCGATCCGGCGCTGATCGAGAAGCTCGTCGCCAGCGTCGGGCTGACCGAACTTTCGAAGGACATCTGGACGCGCCATCTTGGAAGGCATGGCTGGGACGAATTCCACGCCGCCTGGCAGGCCGCGCGCTGGTTCGGCGCTTCGCGGGCGCAGGACCTGCTCGCCTTCTTCGCCGACCGCCTAAAAGTCTATCTGCGCGACAAGGGCGCGCGGCACGATCTGATCGACGCCGTCTTCGCCCTGCCCGGCCAGGACGACCTGTTGATGGCGGTGCGGCGCGTCGAGGCGCTCGGGCGCCTGCTCGACACGGACGACGGCAAGAACCTGCTCGCCGGCTATCGGCGCGCCGCCAACATCGTGCGCGCCGAGGAAAAGAAGGACGGCGCGGGCGCCTTCGCGGGCGCGCACGATCCGCGCGCCCTCGCGCTGCCGGAGGAGATCGCGCTCGCCGACACGCTGGCCGGGGCGGGCGCCGAGGCCCGCGAGCGCGTCGCGCGGGAGGATTTCGAGGGCGCAATGCGGGCGCTGGCTTCGCTACGCGCGCCGGTCGACGCGTTCTTCGTCAGCGTCACCGTCAACGTCGACACGCCCGAGCTGCGCCTGAACCGCCTGCGCCTGCTCGGCGAATTGCGCGAAGCGGTTCACACAGTGGCCGACTTTTCGAAAATTGCAGGGTGACCCCTTCCCCGCTTGCGGGACGGACGAACGCCACGCATTCGCCTGGTGAAGGGACGCGAAGCGCTCGATGAGCGCCCATGCCGTCATGACCGGGCTTGTCCCGGTCATCAACGCGGCGCCACGGCATCCCAGGGAGGACCAAAGCTCCGCGGACGACACGGCGCCGCCCGTGGAGATCCCGATGGGCCCCGGCTCAGCGGCGGCTGACCGGGACGAGCCCGGTCATGACGTTGCGTGCGGGGCGGACCCGTCATTCCGCAAGGGCGAAGGGGCTCGGCTCGTCGCTCAGGCCGCGAGGGCGAAGCGGACGGCGGAGCCGATTGCCACCACGCGGCGCCGGCCGACGCGGTCGATGTCGGCGCCGGGCGCTTCTTCGATCTCGAAGTTCACCTCGGTCAGCGCGTCCGCGCCGTATTCCTCAGCCTCGCGGATCAAGGCGCTCAATACGGCGGCGCGATCGGCCTCGAGATGCGGCTCGACGGCGCCGCGCCAACGCCCCACAGCTTTGATACGGCCAATTGCGTGATGGGGGCGCCCATCGGCAAGCACGCCGCTGAAACTGACTTCCATGGAAACTTCGCTCATCTGTTACTGGAAAGATAGCCGGTCTAAGCTTTCGCCCGCCTTAACACCGATCGCATACGGGACGACATCGCAGTTACGGTTGACGAAAACGAACCGAGGAGAACACCATAGGAAAAGGGCGGCGCCACAGTGGCGCCGCCCAGAAATATCGACCGGTTAACAAAAATTAACCCTTTATAGTGAACGGATGTTAGTCCTGCGCGGCGGCCTCGGCGGCTTCCGCCTTTTCAAGGTCGGCGCCGGTCTGCTGGTCGACCACCCGCATCGACAGCTTCACCTTGCCGCGATCGTCGAAGCCCATCAGCTTCACCTTCACCTTGTCGCCTTCCTTGACGACGTCGGTCGTCTTGTTGACCCGACCCTTGGCGAGCTGCGAAATGTGCACCAGACCGTCGCGCGAGCCGAAGAAGTTGACGAACGCGCCGAACTCCATCGTCTTGACCACGGTGCCGTCGTAGACTTGGCCGACTTCCGGATCGGAGGCGATCGACTTGATCCAGTTGATCGCCGCCTTGATCTTGGCGCCGTCGCTGGAGGCGACCTTCACCGTGCCGTCGTCCTCGATGTTGATCTTGGCGCCGGTCTTCTCGACGATCTCGCGGATCACCTTGCCGCCGGTGCCGATCACTTCGCGGATCTTGTCGGTCGGGATCTTCAGCGTCTCGATGCGGGGCGCGAACTCGCCGAGCTCGGAGCGGGCGCCCGTGAGCGCCTTGCCCATCTCGCCGAGGATATGCAGACGGCCATCCTTCGCCTGGGCGAGGGCGACCTTCATGATCTCCTCGGTGATGCCGGCGATCTTGATGTCCATCTGCAGCGAGGTGACGCCCTCGGTGGTGCCTGCGACCTTGAAGTCCATGTCGCCGAGGTGATCCTCGTCGCCCAGGATGTCGGAGAGCACGGCGAAGCGCTCGCCCTCGAGGATGAGGCCCATGGCGATGCCCGCGGTCGGCCGCTTGAGCGGAACGCCTGCGTCCATCAGCGCCAGCGAGGAGCCGCAGACCGTCGCCATCGACGACGAACCGTTCGAACTCGGTGATCTCCGAGACGACGCGGATCGTGTAGGGGAATTCCGCCGCCGTCGGCAGCATGGGACGAATCGCACGCCAGGCGAGCTTGCCGTGGCCGATCTCGCGCCGGCCCGGCGCGCCCATGCGGCCCGTCTCGCCGACCGAATAGGGGGGGAAGTTGTAATGGAGCAGGAAGCGCTCCTTATACGTCCCCTCCAGCGAGTCGACATATTGCTCGTCCTCGCCGGTGCCGAGGGTCGCAACCACCAGGGCCTGCGTCTCGCCGCGGGTGAACAGGGCCGAGCCGTGGGTGCGCGGCAGCACGCCGACCTGGGCGAGGATCGGGCGCACCGTCGTCAGGTCGCGTCCGTCGATGCGGCGCTGATGATCGAGGATGTTCCAGCGCACCACCTTCGCCTGGGCGTTGTGGAACGCCTCGGCGACCTCTTCGGGCTTGAACTTGGCTTCGCCGTCCGCCGGCAGCAGCGCACCCAGCACCTTCGCCTTCGCGGCGTCGACCGCGGCGTAGCGCTCCTGCTTCTGCGTAATCGAATAGGCAGCCCTGAGATCGGCCTCGCCGACTTCGAGCACGGCCTTCTCGACCGCGGATTTGTCTGCCGTCTCGAGTTCGCGCGGCTCCTTGGCGGCTCGCTCGGCGAGATTGATGATCGCCTGGATCACCGGCTGGAACGCCGCATGACCGGCCATCACGGCCTTCAGCATCGTCTCCTCGGAGAGCTCCTTGGCCTCCGATTCGACCATCAGCACCGCATCGGCCGTGCCGGCGACGACGAGGTCGAGGACGGATTCCTTCATCTCCTCGATCGTCGGGTTGACCTTGATCTCGTCCTTGATGAAGCCGACGCGCGCGCCGCCGATCGGACCCATGAAGGGCACGCCCGACAGGGTAAGCGCCGCCGAGGCGGCGATCATCGCCAGGATGTCGGAATCGTTCTCCATGTCGTGGCTGAGCACGGTGGCGATCACCTGCGTGTCGCAGCGGAAATCGTCGGGGAACAGCGGGCGGATCGGCCGGTCGATCAGACGGGACGTGAGAGTCTCGCGATCGGACAATCGGCCTTCGCGCTTGAGGTAGCCGCCCGGAATGCGGCCGGCGGCGAACGCCTTCTCCTGATAGTGGACGGTGAGCGGGAAGAAATCGACGCCGGGCTTCGGCGCCTTCGCGGCGACGACCGTTGCGAGAACCGTCGTCTCGCCCCAGGTCGCCAGCACCGCGCCGTCGGCTTGCCGAGCGATGCGGCCAGTCTCGAGAACGAGCTTGCGCCCGCTGAGGGTCAGCTCCTCGCGTTGTATGTCAAACATGTTTTCATCATCCTTTTCTTGGCGATAGGATGCGAAAGCCTTTAGCCCCGGCTGCCCGTTCCCCAGTCACGGACGGCAAGACGGCGAGAGACTTGGGGGCCAAGTCCCTGGCGATCCTGCCGTAGGGCGCAAGAACGCCCGTCGTGAACGGGCTCCTCGAGCGATCGAACGTCTTGCGACGGACGATGCGCGGCTTTCGCGATCCTGTCCAACAGACGGCGGCCCCATGCCGCCGCGCAGTTTTCTTCTTTGCAGCTTTAGCGGCGAATGCCGAGCCGCTCGATCAAGCTCTTGTAGCGCGCCTCGTCGTTCTTCTTGACGTAGTCGAGAAGCGTACGACGCTGTGAGACCATCTTCAGAAGGCCGCGACGCGAGTGGTTGTCCTTGACGTGCGACTTGAAGTGGCTGGTCAGATTGGAGATCCGCTCGGTGAGGATCGCGACCTGAACCTCAGGCGAACCCGTGTCGCCGGCCTTCAACGAATAGTCCTTGATGAGCGCGGCCTTGCGCTCGGCAGTGATCGACATCGAGTTTTCCTTTCGTTACGGCAGGGGCGACCCCGCCACGGGGTTTGCGGCCGAACCGGGATGTCGTCCAGGTCGGTCGCCCCGGGGCGTAACCCCCGGGTCGGCGGCTTATACAGGATTTTCGGCAGCGCGCCACCGCTTAAAAATAGCCTCGGCCATCACTGCCGGTCCGCCGCGAAGCCTTCGCAGCTCTCGCCGAACTCGGCCAAGCCATAGTCGAGATGCGAGGCGAGCAGCGGATTGTCGAGGAGATAGGTGGAGGTCGGCGCGTCCCGGCGCCCACGCGCCTCGGCCACCGCCGCCTTCCATTCCTCGGCCGTGTAGTCTCCCCGTCCGACCCAGGTCAAGGCGACGAGTTCGCACTGCTCGTCCTCGTCCATCGCGTCAATGTACGCCTTGAGTTCCGCGCGGATCGAGTTGTAGGCGTCGTCCGTCAGCATGCTGTGGAAGTTGTCGTCGGTCGGGTTGGAGGCGTCGGCCTCCATGCCGTTGTCCTCGCCCTCCAATTCGCGAGCCTTGGCGATTACGTAGCACACTTTATCGGTGTTGATGTCGGGCATCGGTTCTCTCCCACTGCTCCCGCTCTTGCGGGTCCGCCCCCGTCCATCTCCCTCTCGACATTCAGCGGCGTCGGCCTCCAGGCGCCGCAAGTTCCTCATTCCCGGACTATCGCGCCCTCGGCCGGATCCGGGAACAGATATTCGACGCCATCGAACGAATCGATGGCGAAGACGTAGAAGATCCGCAGCTTCGCCCGGCCGGTCTGGCGGACGCCGTGCTCAGCCATGCTAGGAATGAACATCGCCGCGCCCGCCTTCACGAGGATCTCGCTGCCGTCGAGATGGACGACCCCCTCCCCCGCGACGACGCGGTAGACCTCGGAAGGAGCGTGGCGATGCCGTTCCAGATGGCCTCCGGGACCGAATTCCGCGACGCCGCAGGTAATCGCCCCGGTTGGGGTGAGGCCCTGCGAGAACAAGGTGCGCCACTTTACGCGTCCTCGCACCGGATCGTTCCAGCCCTTAGGCGGGACCAGGGCTTCGTGAATGATGGTCGGCGCAGTTCTGGCCGGCTCCTGCGACATGCGCATTCTCCCCCGGGCCATCCCGCGCTGAAGCGCGCCGAAGGAAGTCCACTTGCTTATGGATCAACCATGACGCCGGGGCCTTGTTCCCGAAAGATCAAGGATTACGGTCAGATAACGTTCCGCTCCATCAGCGGCCGCCCCTCCAGAATGCGCTCGAAGCCAAAATCAGCGAGGTCAAGGGAGACGTAGCGTCCTTGAGCGATCAACTCGGCCAGGCCCCGCCCGACCGCGGGCGACTGCTGCATTCCGTGTCCGGAGAAGCCGGCGGCGAGATAGGCGTTGTCGGCGCCGGGCAGGCGGCCGACGATCGCGTTGTGGTCGAAGATGTTGAGGTCGTAGTGCCCCGCCCAAGCGCGCGTGACTTTGAGCGCCTCAAAGGCCGGGACGCGGTGCGCGAGCGCGGGCCAAATGATGTCGTCGAACTGGCTCCAGACGACGTCGAAATCGTCGCTGTCGGGATCGTCCGTCTCCGGTGGCGAAACGCCCGCGAGATAGACGCGCCCCTCCGGGCGAACATAGACGCCGGTCGTGTCGACGATCAGGGGAGAATTTTCGAAGCGCTCCTTGGCCTCGAAGACGAAGACGCAGCGCTTGCGCGCCCGCACCGGGATGTCGACGCCGAGATCGCGCGCCAATTTCGCCGCCCCCGAAGCGCCCGCCGCGTCGACGAAAACGCCGCAAGCGACCCGCTCTCCGCTTTTGAGCCGCACGCCGATCACGCGAGAGCCCTGCCGCTCGACCTCGACCACCTCGTCCTCGCGATAGACGACGCCGAGGCTGCGCGCCTTGCGGCGGTAGGCCTGGGTCAGCGCGTATCCGTCGAACCAGCCTTCGCCGCGCTGGCCCCAGGCGGCGAGCGCGACGTCCTCGACGTTCACATGGGGGAAACGGCGGGCGACCTCGCCCGGGTCGAGGAGAACGATGTCCGCGCCTTCGCGCAACTGGATCGCGTGGTTTTCGCGCAAGATCGGCGCGCCCGCCTCGGTGGCGAGATAGAGATAGCCGTTCTCGCGCAGCGGCAGATCCGGCGCTTCTCCGTCGACGGCGAGGAGTTCAGCCGCGTGCCTGAGAAACTCGACGCCGAAGAGACCGACCCGAATGTTGACCGGCGAGGAAAATTGCTGGCGCACCGAGCTGAGCGACAGAGCGCTCGCCGCCTTGGCGTAGGTCGAATCTTTTTCGACGACGAGCACCCGGCCGGAAAAGCCCGGCTGGCTCGCCAGATGATAAGCCGTGGAAGAGCCCATCGCCGCGCCGCCGGCGATCACCACGTCGTAGGTTTCCGTCATAGGGGCGCGCTTCCTCACGAGGTCCAGGCTTGCGCATCTGTGTTTTGTGCTAAAGGCTTGTCAAGGTTGATAGGCTCGCGACCACGCGACAAGGAAACGCCCAATGAGCAAACTGAACGGTAAAATCGCCATCGTCACCGGCGCCGCCCATGGCATCGGTCTCGCCTGCGCCAAGCGCTTCGCCGCGGACGGCGCGGCGGTCGCGCTGGCCGACCTCGACGCCGAGGCCGGCGAAGCGGCGGCGGCTGCGCTGCGTGAAGGCGGCGCGAAGGCGATCTTCATGACCGCCGACGTCACGCAGCGCGAGGCGCTCGCCGCGCTGATCGAGCGCGCGACCGCGGAGTTCGGCGGCCTCGATATCATGCTCAACAACGCCGGGGTCGCCCTCAACGCGCCCCTCATCGAGATGAGCGACGAGATTTTCGACAAGACGATGGCGACCAACCTGCGCTCCGCCTTCATCGGCACGCAGCTCGCCGCGCGCCAGATGGTCGCCTCAGGGAAGGGCGGCGTGATCATCAACATGTCCTCGGTCAACGCGCTGCTGGCCATTCCGGGCCTCGCCGCCTACGCCTGCTCCAAAGGCGCGCTCAATCAGCTCACCAAGGTCGCCGCGGTCGAGCTCGCGCCGCACAACATCCGCGTCGTCGCGATCGGCCCGGGGACCATTCTCACCGAACTCGCGCGCAACGCGGTGATGACCAACGACAGCGCCCGCCGCAAAGTGCTGGAGCGCACGCCGATCGGCCGCGCCGGCGAGCCGGAGGAAGTGGCCTCGGTCGCCTCGTTCCTCGCCAGCGAGGACGCCTCCTACATCACCGGCCAGACCGTCTATCCCGACGGCGGACGGCTGGCGCTGAACTACACCGTCCCCGTCGCCGGTTAGTCTCCCCCACCATTGCCTAGGCGGGCCGCTGCCCTGCGGCGTCCCGCCCATACAAGGAACGATCTGATGCGACCTTCCCAACGCGCCATCGACGAAATGCGCAAAGTGACCTTCGAACGCGGCGTCGCGCGCTACGCGGAGGGCTCGTGCCTCGTGCGCTTCGGGGAAACGCATGTGCTGTGCGCCGCGTCGCTGGAAGACAAGCCGCCGCCGTGGCTGCGCGGCCAGGGCAAGGGCTGGATCACCGCTGAATACGCCATGCTGCCGCGCGCCACGGCGACCCGGACGCGCCGCGAATCCCAGACCGGCAAGGTGTCCGGCCGGACCCACGAGATCCAGCGCCTGATCGGGCGCTCCTTGCGCGCCGTCGTCGATCTGCCCCGGCTCGGCGAGCGGCAGATCACGCTCGACTGCGACGTACTGCAAGCGGACGGCGGCACCAGGACGGCGGCGATCACCGGCGCCTGGGTCGCCTTGCACGATTGCCTGAAGTGGATGACGCAGCGCTCGATCCTGAAGGACAATCCGCTGAAGGATCACGTTGCCGCCGTGTCCTGCGGCGTGGTCAAGGGCGAGGCGGTGCTCGATCTCGACTACGCCGAGGATTCGACCGCCGAGACCGACGCCAACTTCGTCATGACCGGCTCGGGCGGCCTCGTCGAGGTGCAGGGCTCGGCCGAGGGCGCCCCCTTCAGCGAAGCCGAGCTCATCAAGCTGCTGGCGCTCGCACGCGGCGGCGTCGAACGGCTGGTCGCGCTGCAGAAGGCCGCGCTCGGCTGAGCCAACTGCCCAGGCCGTCAGGCGCTGGCGAGCCGCTGCTTCGTCTTGTCCGCGGCGGCGCGCGCCGAGGGCGTCACGTTGAACATTTCGAGGTCGTCGAGTTCGGCCTCGCTGACCGGGGTGAGCGCCTGATCGCGATAGGCGCGCGCCTGAGGGTCGCGCTTGATCGCCCGCCGCACCGCGCCCATGCGCCACACGACGCGCGTGATCGCCAGATGCTTGCCAATCAGCTCCAGCGCATATTTCGGATAGAAAATCACAGGATTTTCAATCGGCATGCCGGGGCGCCGATCCCGCCGCGCTTTTCGGCGCAGATAGCCGCCCTCGAGCGGATGAATCTTCTCGACCGTCACGCAGCCGTAGAACCAGATGAGGAGAAACATCATCTTGCCGGGGCTGATGCCGGTCGCGGCCGCCCGGCGCATCACGGTCGCCATGTGCTCGGGCGTGTAATAGGTGTCCCAGGCCAGACGATAGGCGCGCTCCCACTCCGCCTTAGACATTTTGGGGTGGGCGGTCACGACATGTTCGAGGTCGTATTTGTTCATGTCGGGGTCCATCGGGACGCCCGCCTTCGCCAGCTTCTGGTGATCCTCCGATCCCGGCAAGGGCGTCAGGCAGAAGAACTCGAGCAGGTCGAGCGGCAGCTCGCGCTGGATGATCTTGACGTCCCTGACGATGCTCTCCGGCGTGTCGCCGGGAAACCCGAGGATATAGCCGGCGTAGGTGAAGCAGCCGACCGCCTTCCAGGCGAGCAGCATGACGCGATATTCGCCGATGCGGTTCTGCTTCTTCTTCGCGCCGAGCAGGCTGTCGGGATTGATGTTCTCCAGGCCGAGAAAGACCCGCTTCACCCCTGCCGCCGCGGCCTTTTTGATGAAGCCAGGGATGCGGTGGCACAGCGTGTCGACCTGGATGACGAAATTGAAGTTGAGCTTCTCGTCGCGTCGCATCGCAATCAGGCGATCGAAAATCGGCTCCCAGTTCTTGTTGCGCGCGAGATTATCGTCGGTGATGAAGAAATGGCAGATCCCCTGCGCGAGATTGCCGCGAATGATCGCCTCGACATCGTCCGCCGTCCGGTAGCGCGACTTGCGTCCCTGGACGTTGATGATGGTGCAGAATGAACATTGGAACGGACAGCCCCGGCCGGCGTCGAAGCTCGTCACCACCCCCGCCGTACGCCGAATGCTCGAGGCCGGCAGCATCGGCGCGGGCACGCCTTCGAGGCCGGGCGCATCGTCCATGAAGTTATAGAGCGGCTTCAGGGCGCCGGCGTGGGCGTCAATCAGAACCTCGTCCAATCGCCCTTCCGCCTCGCCAGCGAACAGCGAGACGCCAAGCGCCTGCGCCTCCAGCAGATCGGCAGGCGTTTCCGGCAACATCGCCAGGCAGCCGGAGACGTGGAAACCGCCGATCGCCACCTGGACTCCCTGGGCGCGAAAGCGTCGCGCCAGATCGACGGCGCGGGGAAATTGGTTGGATTGGACGCCGACGAAGCAGACCAGGCCCCGTCCGCCCGTGGCCGCCATGGCCTCCGCGATGCGTTCTGGACGAACGCGCGTATTCGTCTCGTCGATCGCGACGATGTCGATGGAAACCGAATCGCCGAGCACGCGCCGCGCCCGACAATCGCAGGCCAGCCCGTAGAGTACGGCCAGCGTGTTAGAAGGGATCGCCGAGCAAACCCATTGAATAACGTAGCCCTCTTCGTCGTAATGCGAGGGCTTGATCAAGTAGAGCGTGAATCGTCCATCCATGGCGCGCCCCCTCATAGACATTAGGCGCGACAACTCGGTGCAAGTCAATATGCAGGGAAGGATTGGACAGGTCTACAGCCAATCCTCACGCTTGAGGCGTTTTATTTGAAGAGCATAGGCATCAGCAAGTCGTTGATGACGCCAACAAAATCCCCGATGACGGATTTCACTCGGACTCTACCCAGAAGCGCAGCAGGTGGTGCGCGATCGCCATCGGGTTGGGCGCCATCAGGCCTGCCGGATGGCGCTTCTCGAACATCGCCGCCACCTCCGCGCGCTCGAACCAGCGGGCGTCCTCCAGTTCCTCGCGGTCGACCGTGATCTCGCGCGAGATCGCGCGCGCAAGGCACCCGATCATCAGCGAGGACGGGAAAGGCCAGGGCTGCGAGGCGACATAGGCGACCTCGCCGCACGCGATTCCCGCCTCCTCATGAATTTCACGCCGCACCGCCTCCTCGATCGTCTCGCCTGGCTCGAGAAACCCGGCCAGGGCCGAATACATGCTTTTGGGAAAGCGGGCCTGACGCCCGAGCAGACATTTGTCGCCATCGACCGTGAGCATGATGACGACCGGATCGGTGCGAGGGAAATGCTGGGCTTTGCAGGCCTCGCATTCGCGCCGCCAGCCGGCCGCGCCGACGCGCGTCGGCGCGCCGCAGTTGGCGCAGAAGCCGTGGCGCGCGTGCCAATGCATGATCGCCTTCGCTTGGCCTAGGGTCGCGACGTCGGCGGGGGAGACGAGGCCCTGCATCGCGATCGAGCGCAGATCGACGAGTTGCAGATCCTGCCGGCCCGGCGCGACCAGCGTCCGCCGGTCGAGAAAGCCGTCGCTGAGATCGGCGATTTCCTCGACCGCGCCGTCCGGCAGCAGCGCCGCGTAGACCGGAGCGCCGGCCGCATCGACGCCGAGCAGGACCTCGAAGCGCGCCCCGCCGAGCGCAGCGACCTCCTCGATCGCGAACAACGGATCACGCACGCCCTCGCGCGCGGGCAGAGCGGGCAGATGGGCATGTCGCGCGCGAGGATGACCGCCCGCGCGTCGGGCCGGCGACGCAACGCCTCGAGGAACGCGGCGTCGTCGCGCTTGCCGGCGAGCCGATCGAGCGGCGCGCCGTGGAAGCCGAAGGAGAATGACCGCGTCGCGGTCTTGAAAAAGGCGTCTTTCATGCGTTTTCCCTCGATGCGCCGGCCCCCGTCGGGCGCTGGCCAAGCGGCGCAAAGCCGGATTAAATCGACGGCGAATCAGCCAAACGGAAGTTTAGACGGGAAAGCAAGCCTCATGGGCTTCACATTGACAAGACGCGGCGCGATCAAACTGACGGCCGCGGGCCTCGTCGCGGGCGGCGTGCTGCGCCTTCCCCGCGCCTTCGCGGACGACGACATCGAGACGCACGGCCTCTCCTCGTTCGGGGATCTCGCGCTGCCGGCGGACTTCAAGCACTTCGCCTATGTGAATCCGGACGCTCCGAAAGGCGGCGTGCTGTCGCTCCAGATCACGTCGACGGCCGGCAACCAGAACTTCGACACGTTCGACACCATGAACATCTATTCCAAGAAGGGCGACGGCGCGGCGGGCATGTCGGCGACCTTCGACACGCTGATGACCGGCAACGGCGACGAGCCGGACTCGGTCTACGGGCTGCTCGCCCGCGCGGTGCGCTATTCCCCGGACAAGCTCAGCTACCGCTTCCTGCTCAGGCCCGAGGCGCGCTTTTCCGACGGCTCGAAGGTGACCGCGGCGGACGTCGCCTTCTCCCTCAACACGCTCAAGGAGAAGGCGCATCCGACCTACTCGCAGTTGCTGAGCGAGGTCGAGAGCGTCGCCGCCGAGGCTGACGACGTCGTGCTGGTGCGCTTCATCAAGGAGCGCACGCGCGACGCCCATCTCGTCGTCGTCGGCATGCCGGTGTTTTCTCAGAACTGGTGGAAGGGCCGCGACTTCGACGCCTCGACGCTCGAGGCGCCGCTCGGCTCCGGCCCGTATCGCGTCAAGACCTTCGAGCAGGGGCGCTACATCGAGTTCGAGCTCGACCCCAATTATTGGGGCAAGGACCTGCCGGTCAACGTGGGCGCCAACAACTTCCAGCGCCTGCGCTTCGAATATTACCGCGAGCGCCAGGTCGCCTTCGAAGCCTTCAAGGCCGGCGCGATCAACTTCCATCAGGAATACACCTCCCGCATCTGGGCCAACGGCTATGATTTCGCCGCCGTGAAGGAGGGCCGGATCAAGAAGGAGTCGGTCCACAACGGCGCGCCGACCGGCTCGCAGGGCTGGTACTTCAACACCCGCCGCGACCAGTTCAAGGACCCGCGCATCCGCGAGGCCCTAGGACTTTGCTTCGATTTCGAATGGACGAACAAGAACGTAATGTTCTCGTCCTACAAGCGCGTCGTCTCCTATTTCCAGAATACGGCGATGGAGGCCAAGGGCCCGCCCGGCCCCGGGGAACTCGCTGTTGCTCGAGCCTTTCCACGGCAAGATCCCCGATTCCGTTTTCGGCGAACCTTACGTGCCGCCGGTCAGCGACGGGTCGGGCAGCGACCGCACGCTGCTCAAAAAGGCCAACGAGATGCTGCTCGCCGCGGGCTGCATGCGCGAGGGCGGCGTCCTGCGCCTGCCCGACGGCAAGCCCTTCACGATCGAGTTCCTCGATTCGTCGGACCTCTTCCAGCCGCATGTCGCGCCCTTCCAGCAGAACTTGAAAAAGCTCGGCATCGACGCCCATTCGCGCATCGTCGACCCGGCGCAGTACAAGAGCCGCACCGAGAGCTTCGACTTCGATGTCGTCGCAGCCGCCTTCGGCGGGTCAGTGACGCCGGGCGCGGAGTTGCGGGTGTTCCTCTCCACCGCCTCGGCCTCGATGCCCGGCTCGCGCAACCTCGCCGGCGTCGCTGACCCGACCGTCGACGCTTTGGTCGAAAAAATCGTCCACGCCTCGACCCGCGAGGAGCTCAACACGGCCTGTCGCGCGCTCGACCGCGTGCTCAGGGCCGGCCATTACTGGGTGTCGATGTGGTACAACGACGACGCCTGGCTCGCCTATTGGGACGTCTTCTCGCGGCCCGACCAAACGCCGAAGCTCGGCACCGGCGCGCCCGACACCTGGTGGTGGGACGCGGACAAGGCGAAGAAAATTGGACTTTAAGAGTATGGCGAGGAGTGAACAGGGAATGGCGGCTCGCGTTGGCAACGCCATTCGTAAGCGCCCGTCATTGCGAGCGGAGCGAAGCAATCCAGAGTTCGAGGCGAAACTCGATTGCGAAGCCGGCGCCGCCGCGACCGCTGGATTGCTTCGCTTCGCTCGCAATGACGCCGGGTTTCCTGGCGCCGGCCGGCTCCCGCCGCTCGCCACTCGCCATCCGCGGGCCTGACCCATGCTCGCCTACATCGCCCGCCGCATCCTGTTGATGATCCCGACCATCTTCGGCATCATGCTCGTCTCCTTTGCGATCGTGCAGTTCGTGCCGGGCGGTCCGGTCGAGCGCGCGATCGCGCAATTGCAGGGCGCCGACCAGGGTTCCACCGCTGGCATCGGCGGCGGAGGCGGTCAGTTCGGCGCGAGCGCGATGGCCCATGCCGGCGGCGACATTTCCTCGCGCTATCGCGGCGCGCAGGGGCTCGATCCGAAATTCATCAAGGAACTCGAAAAGCAATACGGCTTCGACAAGCCGCCGCTCGAGCGCTTCTGGATTCTGGTGCGCGACTATTCGACCTTCAATCTCGGCAAGAGCTACTATCGCGACGAGCCGGTGGTCGACCTCATCAAGGAGAAGCTGCCCGTCTCGATGTCGCTCGGCCTCTGGATGACGCTGATCTCCTATGCGATCTCGATCCCGCTCGGCGTGCGCAAGGCGGTGAAGGACGGCTCGCGCTTCGACACCTGGACGTCGGCGCTCGTCATCTTCGGCTATGCGGTGCCGAGCTTCCTCTTCGCGATCCTGCTGGTCGTGCTGTTCTGCGGCGGCTCGTTTTGGCAGATTTTTCCGCTGCGCGGCCTCACCTCGGACAATTTCGCCGATCTCTCCTGGCCCAGCAAGATCCTTGACTATCTCTGGCACATCACGCTGCCGGTGACCGCGCTGGTGCTCGGCTCCTTCGCCACCTCGACGCTGCTGACCAAGAACTCGTTCCTCGACGAGATCAAGAAGTCCTACGTGCAGACGGCGCGCATGAAGGGGCTCACCGAGCGCCGCGTGCTCTACGGCCATGTGTTCCGCAATGCGATGCTGATCGTCATCGCCGGTTTTCCCGGCGCCTTCATCGGCGCCTTCTTCACCGGCTCGCTGCTGATCGAGCAGGTGTTCTCGCTCGACGGGCTCGGCTACCTCTCCTACGACTCGCTGATCCAGCGCGATTATCCCGTCGTGCTCGGCACGCTCTATGTGTTCGCGCTGATGGGACTGGTGGTGAACCTGATCTCCGACCTCACCTACACCTGGATCGACCCGCGCATCGACTTCGAGACCCGCGAGGTGTGATGCGAAGCATCGTTCCGACTGACGACGCCGAAAGCAGGCGCCCCCTTCCCCCCTTGCGGGGGAAGGTGTCATCGCGATGGCGGATGAGGGGTCGCGCCGCGAGGCGCGGCCGTCGAAACGACAGCGGAGCGAGGCTTCGGTCGCGGCAACGGGAAAGCGAGCGCCTGACGGCGCGACCCCGTCATCCGTCACCCCTACGGGGCGACACCTTCCCCCGCAAGGGGGGAAGGGAGGCGCCCGCTCGCCTGCCGCGCTTTCGGAACGTCGCATGAAAGTCACGGCCCCTCCCGCCAAAGCCCTGGATCGCCGCCCCTGGCTCAGCCCGATGAACCAGCGCCGGTTCGACAATTTCCGGCGCAACCGTCGCGGCTATTGGTCGTTCTGGATTTTCCTCGTCCTGTTCGTCGTCTCGCTCGGCGCCGAATTCGTCGCCAACGACCGGCCGCTGATCGTCTCCTACAAGGGCGAACTCCTGTATCCCGTCTTCGTCAACTACCCCGAGGACAAGTTCGGCGGCTTCGAGGCGACGACCGACTATCGCGATCCCACCATCGCCGACGAGATCATGGCGCATGGCTGGATGATCTGGCCGCCGATCCGCTTCGCCAACAACACGACCAAGCTCGACCCGCCGACGCCCTTCCCTTCGCCGCCGACCTGGACGCTCAGCCAGGCGCAGTGCCGCGCCGCGGTCGTCGCGCAGGCGCATGGCGACCCGAAGAAGATTCCTCCCGACGGCGGCTCGTGCCACGATCTCGAGCCGATGTGGCTCGGCACCGACGCGGACGGCCACGACGTCGTCGCGCGCCTCATCTACGGCTTCCGCATCTCGGTGCTGTTCGGCTTCATCCTCGCCGGCGTCTCCTCGGTGATCGGCGTCTTTGCGGGCGCGGTGCAAGGCTATTTCGGCGGCTGGCTCGACCTCGTAATGCAGCGGCTGATCGAAATCTGGTCGTCGCTGCCGCACCTCTATATCCTGATCATCCTCTCGGCGATCCTCGCGCCGAGCTTCTTCGTGCTGCTGACGATCCTGCTGCTGTTCTCCTGGGTCACGCTCGTCCATCTCGTGCGCGCCGAGTTCCTGCGGGCGCGCAATTTCGAATATGTCAACGCGGCGCGCGCGCTTGGGCTCTCCAACTTCAAGATCATCGTCAAGCACGTGCTGCCCAACGCGACGGTGGCGACGCTGACCTTCCTGCCCTTCATCGTCAATTCGTCGATCAGCACGCTGACCTCGCTCGACTTCTTAGGACTCGGCATGCCGCCGGGATCGCCTTCGCTCGGCGAGCTGCTTTTGGAGGGGAAGTCCAATCTCTCCGCGCCATGGCTCGGCCTCTCCGCCTTCGCCATCGTCGCTCTGATGCTGTCGCTGCTGATCTTCATTGGCGAAGCGGTGCGCGACGCCTTCGACCCCAGAAAGACCTTCTCGTGACCGATCCGCGCCCCCTTCTCGAGGTCAGGGATCTCTCGGTCGCCTTTCAACAAGGCGGGCGGCGCCAGATCGTGGTCGAGAAGGTTTCCTTCACGCTCGAGCGCGGCGGGGCGCTTGCTCTGGTCGGCGAATCGGGATCGGGCAAGTCGGTCACCGCGCAATCGATCGTGCGCCTGCTGCCCTACCCCGCGGCGAGCCATCCAAGCGGCGAGATCTTCTTCAAGGGCCGCGACGTGCTCAAGATGAGCGACGCGGACTTGAGAGAGATGCGCGGCGCCGGCGTGACGATGGTGTTCCAGGAGCCAATGACTTCGCTCAATCCGCTCCACACGATCGAGCGGCAGATCGGCGAGATCATCGCGCTGCACGGCGGACGCAACGGCTCGACGCGCAAGCGCGTGATCGAACTTCTGAACGAAGTCGGCATCGTCGATCCCGCTTCCCGCCTCGGCGCCTATCCGCATCAGCTCTCTGGCGGCCAGCGCCAGCGCGTGATGATCGCGATGGCGCTCGCCAACCGGCCTGACCTCTTCATCGCGGACGAGCCGACGACCGCGCTCGACGTCACTGTGCAGGCGCAGATCCTCAAGCTGCTGAAGGAGCTGCAGGGGCGGCTCGGCATGGCTATGCTGTTCATCACCCACGATCTCGGCATCGTCAGGAAGATCGCGAGCGACGTCGCGGTGATGCAGCGCGGGCGTATCGTCGAAGCGGGCAAGACCGCGGACGTGTTCGCCAATCCGCGCCACCCTTACACCCAGATGCTGCTCGCCGCCGAGCCGAAGGGCGTCGCGCCGGCGACGGATCATTCGGCCGAGCCGATCGTCGCCGCCGACGACATGCGGGTGTGGTTCCCGATCAAGAAAGGGTTTCTGCGCCGGACCGTCGGCCACGTCAAAGCGGTCGACGGCGTCTCGCTGACGGTGCGCGAAGGCCAGACGGTCGGCGTCGTCGGCGAATCCGGATCGGGCAAGACGACGCTCGGGCTCGCAATCCTGCGCCTGATCCGCTCGAAGGGAACCATCCTCTATTGCGGGCGCGCCATCGACGGTCTGTCGGTGCGCCAGATGCGGCCGCTGCGCCGCGACATGCAGATCGTCTTTCAGGATCCCTTCGGCTCGCTGTCGCCGCGCCTCTCCGTGTTCGAGATCGTCGAGGAAGGGTTGATCGCCCAGAAGACCCGCCTCAGCGCGGCCGAGCGGCGCGAGGCGGTCGCCCGTGCGCTCGCCGACACGGGGATCGATCCGGCGACCATGGACCGCTACCCCCACGAATTCTCCGGCGGGCAACGCCAGCGCATCGCCATCGCGCGCGCAATGGCGCTCGATCCGAAGTTCATCGTGCTCGACGAGCCGACCTCGGCGCTCGACATGTCGGTGCAGGCGCAGATCGTCGACTTGTTGCGCGATTTGCAACAGCGGCGTTCGCTCGCCTATCTTTTCATCTCGCACGACCTGAAGGTGGTGCGCGCGCTCGCGAGCGACGTCATCGTCATGCGGCGCGGCAAGGTTATCGAGAGCGGCTCGGCGCGCGACATCTTCGCCGCGCCGCGCGAGGAGTACACCAAGGCGCTATTCGCCGCCGCTTTCGCCATCGAAGCGGATGCGACGGGCGTCGTCAGCCAGTAGGACACCGCCATGGGCCGGGCGCTCATCATCGTTCTCGATTCGGTCGGCTGCGGCGGCGCGGCGGACGCCTCCGTCTATGGCGACCAGGGCGCCGACACGCTGGGCCATATCGCGCTCGAATGCGCGCGCGGCGCCGGCGATCGCGAAGGGCTGCGATCCGGACCGCTGCGCTTGCCGGCGCTCGACGCGCTCGGCCTCGGCCTTGCGATGCGCGCCTCGAGCGGGACGAGCGCGCCCGGCTTCGGGCGCGGCCCGGCGCTCGGCCAATGGGGCTATGGCGTCGAGACGTCGAGGGGCAAGGATACGCCCTCCGGCCACTGGGAGATCGCGGGAACGCCGGTGGACTTCGGCTGGGGATATTTTCCCGAAACGATCCCCGCCTTTCCCGCCGCCCTCACCGCCGCGCTGGTCGCTCAGGCTGGCCTGCCCGGCATTCTCGGCGATCGCCACGGCTCCGGCACCAAGATCATCGAGGAGCTCGGCGAGGAGCACGTGCGGACCCTCAAGCCGATTTGCTACACGTCAGCCGATTCCGTGTTCCAGATCGCCGCGCATGAGGGGGCGTTCGGGCTGGAACGTCTCTACGAGGTCTGCCGCGTGGCGCGACAGCTCTGCGACCCGCTCAATATCGGTCGCGTCATCGCCCGCCCGTTCGTCGGCCGCTCCGCGCAGGACTTCACCCGCACGGCGAACCGCAAGGACTTCTCCATTCCGCCCCTGCCGGGCAATCTCTTCGAGCGCGCAGCGGGCGCCGGGCGTGACATCGTCTCGGTCGGCAAGATCGGCGACATCTTCGCTCACCGACACACCGGGCGCGAGGTGAAGGGCCGCAACAACGCGGAGAACGTCGATCTGATGCTTGCGGCGTTGCGAGAGACCGCCGACGGCGGCCTCATCTTCGTCAATCTCGTCGATTTCGACAGCGAATTCGGCCACCGGCGCGATGTTCCGGGCTATGCGGCGTGCCTTGAAGCCTTCGACCAGCGCCTGCCCGAGATCATGGCCGCGATGCGTCCCGACGATTTTTGCGTCATCACCGCCGATCACGGCAACGATCCGACCTGGCGCGGCTACGACCATACCCGCGAGCAGGCGCCGATCCTCGCGTTCGGCGCGGGCGCGGCGCCGGGCCCGATCGGCGCCTGCGGCACGCTCGCCGACATTGGCGCGACCGTCGCCCATTGGCTGGGGCTGCCGCGGCTGGCGCATGGCGCGAGCTGGCTCGAATGACCTTTGCCCTCGATCCACGGCTCGCCGCCGACACGTTCGCAGTCGCCGATCTTGCGCTGTCGCGCCTATTATTGATGAACGACAGCCGCTATCCCTGGCTGATCCTCGTCCCGCGCCGCGAGGCCCTGCGCGAGATCGTCGACCTCGACGCCCCGGAGCGGGCGCTCCTCATGGAGGAGATCGCCAGCGCGTCGCGCTTCGTGCGCGCCTTGCCCGGCGTCGAGAAGCTCAACGTCGGCGCGCTCGGCAACGTCGTCAGCCAGTTGCATGTCCACGTGCTCGGCCGCCGGCCGGGCGATCCAGCGTGGCCGGGTCCTGTCTGGGGAGCGGGCGCAGTCATTCCTTACGACGCCGCGCGGGCGGCGGCGTTGGTCGCGACGGCGGGAGACGCGCTCCGGGGCTGACCGTCCGGGCCAGTCATTGCGAGCGAAGCGAAGCAATCCAGTAGCGCCGACGATGCAAGCAGAGGAATGGATTGCTTCGTCGCTACGCTCCTCGCAATGACGATCCAGACGGCTTTAAAACCTGATCATGTCGATCCGGGTGAGCGTCGTCTTGGGCGCGACGCCCGGCGCGTGGGTGAGATGCCAGGCGACATATTGTTCGGCGTAAAGTTCGGTCGAGGACATGCCGTCGACGGGAACGACGACGTTCATGCCATGCAGCGCGGCGTCGGTCGCGGTGTCGAGCACGGCGCCCTCCGAAGCGGTCCCCGTAACGATGACCCGCTTGATTCCCTTGTTGGCGAGCAGTTCGCCAAGATTGGTGTTGAGGAACTTGTCGGGACCTGACTTGACGACCGGTTCGCCCGGCTGAGGAGCAATCTCCTGGCGAATGTCGGTGGGCACGCCGTTCGGGCTCAGGCTGAAGACGACGAACATACCCTTGTCGCGCGCCTTGTCGATGAGGTTGCGCATCCTGGGCAGCGAAGCGAGGCAGCGCGGCTTGGTCGTCTTGTTGCAGGGGCCGCTGGCGGCGGCGTCCGCGCCATTGAAATCGAGCGCCAGCAGCGCGTCGGTCTTTGGATCGACAACGACGGGCTGGAGTTGCGGCGGCGGCGGAACCTTTACGTTCCGCCAGTCGTCGATGATCGTCTGACTGAATGCGCCAGCGCCCGCGAGCGCGACGACGGCGAACGCGGCGGAACCCAACACCATCCTCATAAGAGCCTCCCAGCGCCGAACGCGACGGCGCAAAGACTGCCGTCGCCGAAGGCCCATGGCAATCGTTTTCGCTGATCGCGCCGCTCACGCCGCCAGCGACGCCTCGAGCCGGTCGAACAACATGCGCGTGCCCCGCTCGCGACCGCCGCCGTCCTCGAAGCCTTCAAGGAACGTTCCCTGCTCGGTCAGCGTCAGGCGGGTTCCTGCGTCCGCCGGTTCGAGCTCCATGGTCGCGAGCGACACTGAGATCTTGCGGTCGTCGAGATGCATTTCGTAGGCGTAGACGAGCCGCCGGTCGGCGACGACGTCGAAATAGACGGCGTCGAAGGTCGAAACGAGGCCGCTGGCCCAGCGTCCTTGCACATATTCCCGTCCGCCGGGGCGCGCATCCATTTCGCGTTTCACCAGAGTGTAACCTTCGCCGCCTGCGAACCAGCGCGCCTTGGCCGCCATGTCGGTGAGGGCGCGAAACACTTGCGCCGGCGCGGCCTTGAAGACGCGATCGATCGTGAAGCTCGCATGAACGGCGGCCTTGCCCGCATCGAGCCGGATACGCGCGACCTCGCGCTCCAACTTGTCCAGCGTCGTGCGCCAGCCCTCGGGCGCGCCCTCGATCGCGAAAGCGAAAGCGGGATCGAGCACCTCATATTCCTGGCGCACCGTCATGCGGGCGCCGCCGGGCGCGTCCTCGAAAACGACCAGCGTGCGCACCGTAAATGTCGTGACCCCGTCGAATGCGACGCTGGAGGTGAACGACAGGCGGTCGTGCGGCGCGACCTCATCGAACGCGCCGCGCGACCAATGGTCGACGCCGTCGGGCGAGCGCATGCAGACCGCGAAGACGCCGCCTGGGCGGAAGTCGATCTCGGCCTCGGGCACGGTGTAAGTTGCGGGGCTGAACCAGCGCTTCACGTGGTCCGCGCTGCTCCAGGCCTTGAACACCAGCGCGCGAGGCGCGGCGAAGTCGCGTGAAATCACCAGCGGTCCAAATTTCTGGCCCATGGCCGGATGCTTGGCCTCATTCATACTGCTCTCCTTGGTTTTTCATCTCCTCGAGATAGTCCTCGAGCCGATCGAAGCGACGCTGCCATTCGACGCGGCGCGCGTTGATCCACGCTTCCGCTGCGGTCAGCGCCAAAGGCTCGATCTGGCACGTTCTGACCCGTCCCACCTTCCTGGACGCCACCAGTCCCGCCTGCTCGAGAAACGCGAGATGCTGCATCACGGCGGGCAGCGACATCGACAGGGGTTTGGCGAGTTCGCTGACCGAGGCGGGTCCGTTCGACAGACGCTCCAGCATCGCGCGTCGCGTCGGGTCGGCGAGCGCCTGGAAGGCCATGTCGAGGGCGGCGGATTGGTTAAGCATACGCTTTAGTATCACGACGCAGATACTTAAGCAATGGCCTTACTATCAGAATCCGGCCAGCCGCTTATGCAGGCGGACCATCAGCGTCGTCGCGAACAGCGGCGTCAGGAGGTTGACGACCGGAATAGCGACGAAGACGGCGATGAGCAGCCCATAGGCGAACACCGTCAAGGCACGGTCGCGCCGCATCGCGCGCGCTTCGGCGGCGGAGCAAAACCGCATCGCCGCGAGCTCGAAATATTCGCGACCCAGCAGATAGCCGTTGGCGCCGAACCACGCGACGACGCCGACGCCCGGGACGAACAGCATGATCAGCGCGGCGACATTGACGAACAGGGAAAGGGCCGCGAAGCGAACCGCCGCGAGCGCGGCTTCGCCGACCGGCGCCGCGCGTCCCTGCGGCCCCGAGGGATCGATCTCGCGCTCCACGTGGGCGGCGACTTCATCGAAAAAGAAACCGGCGACCAGCGAGGAAACCGGCGCGGCGAGGAAGACGATCCCGACGAGAAGTCCGAGCCCGACAAGCAGCGAAAGCGTCACCGCGAGCCAATGCGGCTCGACGCCGACCAGCGACAGCGCCAGCCGATCGAGGCCGAACCAGACGACGACGAGGATCGCCGCAGTCAGCGCGACCGTCTTGACGGCCACCCTGCGAAAGGGCGGAGAGGCAATGTCGGCAAGCGAGTTCGAGCGCGTCCTTGAGCATAGCGCCGACCATAGGCTGTCAGGCCGCCCAGTTCACCAGCGCACTGCCGACCTCGCGCAGGACCGTCTCGCGGGATTCCATGGCGAGTTGCGGGGCGTCGTAGTAGGCGGCGACCAGCAGCGGGGCGCGCCCAGGCAGCCTTACGATCGCGTAGTCGTTCGTCTGCCGCTCCACGTTCGTCCCGGGCCGGTCTCCAGCGATCCAGTCGACAGGCAAAGCGGCGCGGAGCCGCTTTAGGCCCGGCTTACAGGCGACCATCCAGCCGTCCAGCCTCGCCCGCGAGCTGGGTTTGAGCACGTTCCCCAGAAGGATCGCGCCAACAGTCGTCGCGATAGCTTGCGGGGTGGTCGTATCCAGTTCGCCCTGGTAGGCGTTCGAGTCGGGCTCGTAACGGTCCGACCGCGTGACCGCGTCGCCCAGGCTGCGGACAAAGCGCGTGAGACCGGCAGGGCCGCCGCTCGCCTGCATCAGCAAGATTGCGGCAGTGTTGTCGCTGACCTCCACGGCCGCCTGACAGAGATCCTCGACCGACATAGAGCCTTCGGCGACGTGGGCCTTGGTCACCGGGGAAGTGAAAATCAGATCCTGCGCGCGATATGGCAAGTGGCGGACCAAGCTCTCCTCGCCAGCGTCGACGCGAGTCAGGACGTATGCTGCGAGCAGTCCCTTGAACGTGCTGCACATCAGAAAGCGCTCTTCGGCGCGATGCGCCAGAGCCCGGCCCGATCCCGTGTCAATCGCGAATACGCCGAGCCGTCCGCCATGGCGTCGTTCGATCGCCGCAATCGGGTTCTCGGCGGCCGCCAGGGAGGTCGCGAGTCCGAGGCTGATGCAGGCGCTCAAACCAAGAACGACGCTCCGGCGCGGCGCCAAGAAGGTCATGAAAATCCCCGGTGATGGCCCGCCATGACCGGCTCTAGGCTTTGCGCCGCTTCCGCCAGACAATGGTCGAACTCGCCGCGTAGTTCCAGACGACGCCGATCAGCGCGCCGGCGAGGCCGTCGGCCCACCAGACGCGATCGCGGGCGAACAGCGTCGAGGCGATGTCGATGTTGGCGAGCGCGCCGACGCTGCACAGAAGCGCGAATTGGGCGAAGCCGACGATCAAGCCGAGGCCGCGGTAGCGGTTGGCGCGGTATGTGATCTCGTTGTTGAGCAGAAAGTTGCTCCCCATCGCGACCAGGGTTGCGACGACTTGGGCGCCGACGAAGTCGGCGACGCCGAGCAAGCGGATCAGGGTCAGCAGCACCAGAAAATGCACGCCGAGGCCCACCGCGCCGACCAAGGCGAACAGCACGAAGCGGGTGGGCAGCAGGTCGCCGCTCGCGTGATGCGCGACGAGGCCGAGGAAGTCGAGGCCGACGAGCGGCGACAGCTTCGACTCGCCGGCCTGCCGCTTGCGAAAGACGTAAGGCGTTTCGACGATCTCGAGATCGCCGCGCGAGGAGAGGATCACGTCGACCAGAATCTTGAAGCCGTCGGGCGAGAGACGCGGGGCAAGACGGGAAACGGTCTCGCGGCGGATCATGAAGAAGCCGCTCATCGGGTCGCGAACGTTCATCCCCGCGACGCGACGGAAGAACCAGGCGCCGAGTTCGCTCAGCTTCTGGCGCGCCGGCGACAGCCCTTTGGGCGCGTGGTCGTCAGCGACGCGCGTGCCGACGGCGAGATTGCCGCGCCGCGAGGCGAGCGCCTCGTACATCTTCGGCAGGATCGATTCGTCGTGCTGCAGATCGCCGTCGATCACCGCGACGAGATCGGCGCTCGACGACAGCCAGCCTTCGATCACCGCGCCTGCAAGACCGACGCGATTGACGCGCCGGATACAGCGGATGCGCGGATCGGATTTCGAGAGCCCAAAGGCGATGTCGGCGGTGCCGTCGGGCGAATCGTCGTCGACGACGATCATTTCCCACGGCAAGCCCGCGAGAGTCGTCTTCAACCGCTCGAACAGGACCGGAACGTTGGCCGCTTCGCGGTAGGTCGGCACGACCACGGAGAGGGTTGGTCGAGCCTCGGGAATCCCAGTCTGTGACGTCATTCGCCCTCGACCGCGGCGCGCCTCGATTCGCCGGCGGCCGCGTCAGCGCCGATACGGCGCCGGAAAGGCGCGCGTCAAGCCGTAGGCTGGGATGAGAGCGACGTCGATCGCGTCGACGCCGTCGCGGAGCAGCGTCACGATCTGCGGCCGGTCGAAGCGCTCGAAGTAGGGCCAAAGAGTCGTGAAGGTCTCGTTCAAACGCCGCTCGGGGACGACGATGACGCCATCCTCGCCGACGTAGCGCGAGCCATCGTTGAGATACGCTATGCCTCGGGGATCGCTGGAGAAGGTGAGAACGGGCTGCTTCGGGCCAAGCGCGAGCCCAATCTTGCCCGCCTCCGTCCATCGCGTCGTGACGACGAAGGCCGGATGTGCCTGAATGAGCGGCGCCTCGCGGAGCGCGCCCCAATCCAGCATTTCGAGCGTCGGATCGACCGTGCCGTGAGGCAACGGAAAGAGCCGCGTCGCCCAGCCGGTCGCCGCCTGCGAGACAACGAGGATCGCCAGCAGCCCGGTCAGCGCGGAGAGGCCGACCGTCCACCGCTTCACGCCGAACCGCTGGGCCCATGGTTCGCAGAGCCACGCGCCGAGCAGGGGAAAGGCGAAGAACCAGCCCGGCATCGGCCAATGCGGCAGGCCGCGCGCCCCCCAGAGCGGGGTGATCGTGAAGACGACGATCGGCGGCAGCGCGAGACAGGTGAGAAACAGCCGCCGCTCGTCGCGCAAACCGCGCCAGCCGGGAGCAAAGAGTGCGCCGGCGAGCGGCACGAAGATCCAGGGGCCCAGATACACGAACTGGCCGAAGATCATCTCGACCACTTGCTCGGGGCGCCATTCACCGCCCACAGCGCCGCGCTTGCCTTGGAAGACGAACGAGACCCAGCCGTGCTGCGCGTTCCAGATGAAAACCGGCGTCACGAGCGCGATGGCGATCAGAGCCGCGACATAGGGGGCGGGATGGGAAAACCAATGGCGCTGGCGCGGGCTCAGCACGAGAAAGGCGAGCAGACCGAGCGCGAACAGCGCGGCGCTGTACTTGGAAAGCCCAGCGAGGCCAAGGCACAGGCCGACAACGAGCCAAAGCGCCCATTTGGTCCGGCGCGTCGGCGCGCCGAACATCAGCTCGCCGAGCGCGAGGGCGGCGCCGGCGAGCGCACACAGCAGGGGCCCGTCCGGCAACACCCATTCGCCCGCCGAGGCGAGAAAGAAAAGGGAGAGATTGAGCGCGATCAGCGCGACGAGACCGGCGCGCGCGTCGTAGAGGCGGCGCGTCAGCACGAACAGCATCCAACCCGTCGCCGCGAAGAGCGCGACGAAGGGCAAGCGCGTTCCGACGCCCTCGCCGAAAGCGAGCGCGGCGAAATGCGCGATCCACTGGTGCAGCGGCGGATGATCGAAATAGGAGAGATCGAGCCGGCGCGCGATGACGATCGTATAGGCCTCGTCAAACCCTTGGCCGAACGTCGTCGCGAGCACGAGACGCGCCAACGTAAAGGCGGCGATGAGCGCAAGCGCGACGCGCGTGTTGATGTCGGCGCGAAGGGCGCCGCGTTGCGTCGTCGTCACGAAATGGCCCGTACCTTCTCGGCTTCGACGCCGGGAATGAAGGCGTCGAACGCCGCCCAGAACCGGTCGCGGAAGCGATCGCGCTCGACCAGCAGTTCGTGCGCCGCACCCTCGACGATGACAATCCGGCCCGCGCGCAGCCGCGAAGCGAAGCGCTCGGCGGCCCGCGTATCGGTCACGCGGTCGGCGCCGGCGGCGATCACCAGAATCGGGGCCAACGTGCGGCGGGGAAAATCCGGATCCTCGAAGGCGCGCATGAGGCGGAACGCAGCGTTCAGCCAGCCGACTGTCGGCCAGCCGAGGCCGAGTTCGGGCTCCTGCGCCACCACGGCGGCCATGCGCGCGTAGCGCACTGGGTCGGAGGTCAGCGGATTGCCGTCGAACGGCGCAGCCGAAACGATCTGCGGGCCGCCGCCCGGCGCGAAGGCGCCCCCGAGGCCGACCGCATCGAGCGCCTCCGCGAAGAAACGTACGAAGCCCGGGCTTCTCAGCCCGGCGAGGCCAATCATCGGCGAGCTCAAGACGAGGCGCTCAAACGGGCAGCGGCCGGCTCGCGCCGAGGCGAGCAGGATCGCGCCGCCCATGGAATGGCAAAGCCCGAACCAGGGCCGCGGACAAGAGGGACCGAGCACCTCGCTGACCAGCGCGTCGAGATCGCGCTCGTAGAGGGAGAAATCGTCGATGTGCCCCTTGCGCGGATTGCTCAACTGGCGCTGCGAGCCGCCCTGCCCGCGCCAATCCATCGCCGCGACCGCGAAGCCGCGGTCCAGCAGGTCCTGGATGGTCTCGAAATATTTCTCGATGAATTCGGCGCGTCCGCCAAGCAGGGCGACCGTGCCGCGCGTGGCGACCGGGGGCGTCCAGCGCGCGGTGCGAAGTCTCACGCCATCGATCGCCCGCACGGTGGCGACGATCGCGCCCTCCGGGATCGGATTGGCGGGAGTGGCGACGAGACGCATCGTTCGAACTCACCAAGGGAAGGCGGTCTTATAGGGCCGAGTCGGTCCGGCGCAAAGATCAGATACGGGGCCGCTCATCGCAATACGGTCGCCCGCACCCACCAGGAAGGATAGGCGCGACGAAGGGCGGCCGCCGCGAGCGCCGCCGCACGGCGATCCTCGTAAAGCGCGAAACAGGTCGCCCCCGAGCCCGACATTCGGGCCAGCCTCGCCCCGGCTGTTCGCTCCAGCGCCTCCAGCGTCTCGGCGATCGCAGGGGCGATCTTGACCGCGCTCGCCTGCAAATCGTTGCGTCCGTGCTGGAGCGCCGCGATGACGCTCCGCCGGTCAGGCCGCTCGCCGAGGCCAAACGCCGGCGCCGGCTGGCCGGACTGACCGGGGAAAAGACCGAGCGCCGCGAACACTGCCGGCGTTGCGACCGGAACGCCGGGGTTAGCGAGCGCGGCAAAGAGCGGCGGCGTCTCGAGCGGCGGGCTCAGGCGTTCGCCGCGCCCCGCCATGACGCAAGCGCGGGCGGCCAGACATACCGGCACGTCGGCGCCCACCGCGCGCGCCGCCGACCACAGGCGCTCGTCGTCCGGACGAATTCCGTTCTCATGCGCGAGCGCCCGCAGCGCCGCCGCGGCGTCCGACGATCCGCCGCCCAGCCCCGCCGCAACCGGCAGGCTCTTTCGAAGGCTGAAACGCCCGAGCGTGATCCCCGGCGCGCGCTCGGCGAGGGCGCGGGCGGCGCGCAACACGAGATTGTCCTCGTCGGGGCCGGCCTCAGGCGCCGTCGGCCCCTCGACCACCAGCGACAGGCGTTCGCCCGCCTCGAAGCGCAGCCAGTCGCCGCAGCCTGTAAAGGCGACGACGCTGTCGAGCTCATGCCATCCGTCGGCGCGCCGCGCGAGGACGTGCAGCGTCAGATTGACCTTGGCGGGAGCCCGCCAAAGCCTTGGCGTCGCCGAGCTGGGCAAATGCTAGCCGCCGCTCTTGGAGCCCGGCGTCGCATCCTGCGCCGGCGCGGGAGACGGCGCGGCGGGCTTGGCCGAGTCGACCGGCGCGGCGGCCGCAGCCGGCGCGTCCTTGGCCGGCTCATCCGCTAGGCCAAACTCGATCTTTTTGAGGATCTTCGGCAGGTCGTCCGGATCGGGCTCCATATCGCGCGCGTGGTTCCACTGGAAGTGCGCCTCGATCTTGCGGTCCACCCGCCAATAGGCGTCGCCGAGATGGTCGTTGACGACCGGGTCGCCGGGCTTGAGATCGATCGCCTTTTCGAGCTCCTCCGTCGCCTCGGTGTAATGGCCGAGCTTGTAGTTCGCCCAGCCCAGGCTATCGACGATGTAGCCGTCGCTCGGGCGCAAATCGACCGCTCGCCGCAGCATCTTGAATGCTTCGTCGAGATTGATGCCCTTATCGACCCAGGAATAGCCGAGATAGTTGAGCACCAGGGGCTGGTCGGGATAGAGCTCCAGCGCCTTCTTGAAGTCGCCTTCCGCCTTCGGCCACTGCTTCGAGCGCTCGTAGCAGATGCCGCGGAAGTAGAACAACGTCCAATTGCTGCGATCGGGATTCGGCACGAGGCTGATCGCCTTGTCGTAGGAGGCCGCCGCCTCCTCGAATTTCTTGCCCGAACGCTGCAAGCTGCCGAGGGCGCTCCACGCTTCGACGTCGGTCGGATGCGCGGCGACGATGTCCTGAAGGCGCTTCATCCCTTCGTCCGCGTGGCCGATCGCCTCCATCTCCAGCGCGGACTGGATTTCCGCGCTTTCGTGCATCGGCGAGGCGGTCGACACCAGCTCGTAGGCTCGGATCGCCTCGTCGTCGCGCTTGAGGTCTTCGAAGAGATTGGCGACCGTGACCGCCGCCAGATCGTGATCGGGCCGCAGGTACAGCGCGAGGCGAAGATAGATCATCGCCGCCAGTTCGTCGCCCTGTCGCGTGCCCGCCCCGCCAAGTCCGTAAAGCGCCTCGGCGACGCCGTCACGCGGGTTGCGCACCACCGCGGCGAGCGGCTTGCCGGCATTGAGATCGGCGAGCGCGCTGGTGATCAAGGGATGATGGGGAACGACGTGGTCGAAATCGGCATAGACCTTCTTGGCCCCCTCGACGTCGTTGTGGCGCGCCAGAAAGCGCGCATAGGCGTCGGCCAGACGCAGGGTGTTCTTATCGCCCTCGTAAGCGGCCTTGAGGCGGCGTTGCGCTTCCGGCGCATCACCGAGCAGGTCGGCGATGAGACCGGCGTGATAGTCGCGGAACACCGTCAGCGCCGGCTCGTGGATGCGGTCGAGCGCCTCGAGCGCATGCCGCAGGTCGTAGGCGCCGGCGTAAGTCCAGGCGCTCAGCAGCGTCGTCGTCACGTCATGCGCGCGACCCGCGTCGCCGGAGGCCAATTGGGCGCGTGCGGCGCCGTATTGGCCGCTGGCGATCGAACGGACGGCGAGCGTGAGATGCGCGAGGCTGTTGCCCGGATCGCGCTGGATCAAGCGGTCGGCGAGCGGGAAGCTGTCGCTGACGTCGCCATCGGCGAGCGCGGCCGCGAAGGCGCGCTCGATGAGATCGGGGTTTCTTGGATCGCCGCGCAGCGCCTCACGAAAATAGACGGCGGCGGCGCCGGTGTCGCGGTCGGAGCCGGCGACGAGCGCGGAGAGGTAGTTGCCCTCCTGCGTGTCGCCAACCTCGACGGCCGCCGCCGCGGGCTGGGCCGCCTGAGCCGCTCCAATCGCAGCGAAAATCGCGCCGCCAGCGAGCAGCACGCGCAACAACGGTCCTCGAACTCGGGTCGAAGGCTTGCCTGGCACGTTTGACATTCCCTGTTTGAGATTTGGCGATCGGCGCGAACGTAGACGTTCTATCCGAGAAACGATCTCAGGCAAAAGTGGCGCTTTGGCGCCGAGGCCAGGGGAGAGACTCACATATCCGGATAATTCGGCCCCCCGCCACCCTCCGGCGGCGTCCAATCGATGTTCTGAGCGGGATCTTTGATATCGCATGTTTTGCAGTGGACGCAATTCTGCGCGTTGATCACGAAACGCGGATCGGACCGCTTGGCTTCGTCGGCGTAGACGACCTCGTAGACGCCCGCCGGACAATAGAGGCGCGCCGGCTCGCCGTATCGGGGCAGGTTGTCGCGGATCGGAATCGAGGGATCGCGCAGGCGCAGATGAACGGGCTGGTTTTCCTCGTGATTGGTATTGGAGAGGAATACCGACGAGGCCTTGTCGAACGAAATGCGCCCGTCCGGCTTCGGATAAACGATCGGCTTGACTTCAGCGAGCGGCTTCAGCGTCGCGTTGTCCGGCTTGCCGTGCTTCAAAGTGCCGAACAGCGAACCGCCGAACAGTTCGTTGGTCCACATGTCGAAGCCGCCACAGGCGACGCCGACGGCGAGCCCGAGCCTCGACCACAGAGGCTTGACGTTGCGCACCTTGAAGAGGTCGCGCCCGATGTCCGAGGCGCGCCAGGAGCCCTCGTAGGCGGAGAGCTCGTCGCCGCGCCGGCCGGCGGCGAGCGCCTCATGCGCGTTCTCCGCCGCCAGCATCCCCGACAGGATCGCGTTGTGCGAGCCCTTGATGCGGGCGAAATTGACGAAGCCCGCCGCGCAACCGATCAGCGCGCCGCCGGGGAAGACGAGCTTCGGCACCGACTGCCAGCCGCCGGAGGAAATTGCCCGTGCGCCATAGGCGAGACGCTTGCCGCCCTCGAAAGTGTCGCGGATCAGCGGATGCGTCTTGAAGCGCTGGAACTCGTCGAACGGCGACAAGGTCGGGTTCTGGTAGTTGAGATGGACGACGAAGCCGACCGACACCAGGTTTTCGTCGTAGTGGTAGAGGAACGAGCCGCCGCTCGTTCCGCCGCCGAGCGGCCAGCCGAAGCTATGCTGCACCAGCCCTTCGCGGAACTTCGACGGCTGGACGTGCCAGAGCTCCTTGAGACCGATCCCGTATTTCTGCGGGTCGCGGCCGGCGTCGAGCTGGTAGCGCGCGATGATCTGCTTGCTGAGCGAGCCGCGCGCGCCCTCGCCGAGCAGCGTATATTTGCCGCGCAGCTCCATGCCGCGGGTGAAGTTCGCAGTCCGCTCGCCGTCGCGGCTGATTCCCATGTCGCCCGTGGCGACGCCGACGACTTCGCCGTTCTCGCCGTAGAGAACCTCGGCCGCGGCGAAGCCCGGATAGATCTCGACCCCCAGCGCCTCGGCGTGCGCGGCGAGCCAGCGCGTGACGGCGCCGAGCGAGCCGATGAAATTCCCGTGATTACTCATCAGGCGCGGCATCGGCCAATTCGGCAGCTTCATGCCGCCCGACGGCCCGAGAAAATAAAAATGGTCGGCGGCGACTTGCGTCTTGAGCGGCCGCTCGGCGTCCTCGCGCCAATCCGGCAGCAGCCGGTCGAGACCGATCGGGTCGATCACCGCGCCGGAGAGGATATGGGCGCCGACGACGGAGCCCTTCTCGACGACGACAACCGAAATCTCCGGATCGAGCTGCTTCAGCCGGATCGCCGCCGCAAGGCCCGCCGGCCCCGCCCCGACGACGACCACGTCATATTCCATCGCCTCCCGAGGGGGCAGCTCGCTCTCACTGGCCATTCTTGTTCTCGTTCCGCAACAACGGGCAACAAGATTGACGCGTTGCAAAAAAACGCAAGCGCTAATTGCAGGAAATCCAGCGGGAAAGTCGCGGCTGCTTCGTCGCTTCGTCGCTTCGCCCGGGCGTGGTAGAGTTGAGGCCCCCTCTCCCGTTCCCGCCATGAACCCGCCCTCGAAATCCGACCCGCTGACTGCTCATGAAGCCGCCAACGCCTTGCGTTGGTGGTTCGAAGCGGGCGTCGATCTTGCGATCGACGAGACGCCCCACGATCGTTTCTCGGAGAGCGCGGCGAAGCCCGTGCGCGCCGTCGCGGCCCCGCCTGCAAGGCCGGCGCAGGCGGCGGCGCCCGCCTTGCCCGGCGCCGGTTCGCCGGCGAGAGCGGCGCCCGCTTTGGTGCAGGCGGCGATCGCCGCGCCCGACGAGGCGGCCCGCTCGGCGCAGGAAATCGCCGCCGCCGCGCGCGACCTCGACGAATTGCGCGACGCGCTGACGCGCTTCGAGGGCTGCGGTCTCAAGGCGACGGCGACGCAGCTCGTCTTCGCCGACGGCTCGCCGCACGCGCGAATCATGCTGGTGGGCGAAGCGCCCGGCGCCGACGAGGACCGCATGGGCCGGCCGTTCGTCGGCCGCGCGGGACAGTTGCTCGACAGGATGCTCGCCGCGATCGGCCTCGATCGGACCAAGGTCTACATCGCCAATGTCGTTCCCTGGCGTCCGCCCGGCAACCGGACGCCGACTCCCCAGGAAACGGCGATCTGCCTTCCGTTCATGCGTCGCCAGATCGCGCTGGTGAGCCCGCGCTTGCTCGTATGCCTCGGCGCGTCCTCGACGCAGACGCTGCTCGAAACGAAGGACGGCATCACGCGCGCGCGCGGCGTCTGGCGTGAATATGTCGGCGACGATGGCGAGACGATCAGAGCGCTGCCGATGTTTCACCCCGCCTATCTGCTGCGCCAGCCCGCCGCCAAGCGGCAAGCCTGGGCGGACTTGCACAAGCTCGCCGCGGCGGTGGAGGAGATCGGCGGCGCGGGGTAGCACCCCTCTCCCGCAGGCGGGAGAGGGGCTTTTGCGGCGCCGCTTATCCCCTTCTCCCGCTTGCGGGAGCGGACGAATGCTCCGTATTCGCCTGGAGAAGGTGGCGCGAAGCGCCGGATGAGGGCCCTCCGATTCCCCTGCCTCGGCTCTCGTCGCTTAGACCCGACGCAGCGCGGTCCCTACCGCATGTTGCCGGTGTGGCCTAGGGAATAGCGGCCGGGCTGGGGCCAGACGGTCAGGCCGTGCGGCATGCCTCCGACGGGAATCGTCTTCACCGAGCCGTCTTCGGTGTTGAAGGCGTAGACGACGCCATCGTAGCGGCCGGAGAGCCACAGCCATTTGCCGTCGGCGCTCACATTGCCCATGTCCGGGCTGCCGCCGCCGGGCACCGTCCAGGTCGCGATGACCTTGCGAGTGGCGAAATCGAGCACCGAAACGCTGCCCTGGCCGTCCTTGACGCCGCCGAGATTATGCGTCCCGCGATTGGAGACGTAGAGCAGCTTGCCGTCGCGGCTCGGATAGAGGCCGTGCGCGCCGACGCCGGTCGGGATGAAGCCGGTCTCCTTGAAGCTGTCGCCGTCGACGACGACGAGCCCGTCCTTCAGCATGTCGGCGACGAAATAGGCCGAGCCGTCGGGGGCGACGCGAATGTCCTGCGGGATGTGGCCCGGCGACAATTGCAGCATGCCGGCGAGCTTGTGATGGACGAGGTCGATCTTGGCGAGCTGATCGTCGTACTCGCAGGTGAAGATCGCATAGGAGCCGTCGAGCGCGAAGTCGGCGTGGTTGATGCCCGCGCACTTTGGCGCGGTGATGTAGCCTTGCAACGCCATGGTGTGCGGATCGCGGAACTCGAGGCGCCGCATCGCCTCGGCGACGACGATCGCCGAGCGGCCGTCCGGCGTGAAATACATGTTGTAGGCGTCGGGCACGTCGATCGTCTTGACGACCTTGCCCGTCTTCGGGTCGATCGCCGCCACCGACGCGTGGCCGCCGCGGTAGCTCATGTCGCCGGAGACCCAGAGCGTCTGCAGGTCCCAAGAGGGCACGATATGCTGCGGGCTCGGAATCGCCTTGTAGCTGTCGACGACCTTGAAGGTCTCGGGGTCGATGACGTCGACCTTGCCCGTGATGAGATTCGGCGCATAGACGCGCGACAGCGCGCCCGCGGTCGCCGGGCTGAACCGGCCGGCCGCCGTCTCCGAATAGACGTTCTTGGGATCGGGCAGCGCCGGCATCGTCAAATTGGCGGGCGGCAGGCCCGAAAAGTCCGAGCGGCCGAGGTCGTAGGAGGCGCGCTGAATGAAGTCCTGGGGCGTCTGGCCGACCTCGACGAGGTTGCGGCACAGCGCCGAGCATTGCTCGCCCTCGACGCAATAGGTCGGGATCGTCAGCGACTGGGCGCTGCCGATGAGGGAGTCCGAACCGATGAACGCCGCGAGCGTCGCCACCGCGGCGCCCGTCAGAAAACGCGACAACATGGGCTTCATTTCAATCTGCGGCGCCGCTGCCCGGCGCCGGTCGTTCCAACTCGGAGCATGGCGCAGGGGGAATGACCAGGGGATGAACAAACCCGCAAACTCGCGAATTTAGACGTAAATCTTAGGGCGAGGCAGGGGCGAAACTCTGGCGGCTTGAGCGCGGCAAGAGCGCGCGGCGAAAAAGCGGCCGCCTGTTTTCCCTAAAGCGTGCGGCAATTGAGGAATCTAGCGCCCTTTGTAGGCGATGCGCCAGATCGCGTCGCCGCCGTCGTCGGTGACGAGCAGCGCGCCGTCCTTGGCCACCGCGACGTAGCAATTGCGCAGGCCCGTAGCGAAGATGCGCATGTTGCGTCCGTCGGGATCGAAGGCGAGCACGTCGGCGCGGCCCTCCTCAGGCCCCCAGGCGGCGCCGCGAACATGCGCCGCCTCGAACGCGGCGCGCTGGGCGCTGGCCAGCGCAGACATGTCCTCACCGTCGTTCGTCCCGGAGCCGACCGAAACGAACATGGTCTTGCCATCCGCGGAGAACGCAAGATCGCGCGTCCAATGGCCGCGGCCGGCGGGCATCGAGGCGACGATCACCTCCGCGGGACCCGACGCTTTCGCGTCGCCGCTGCGATAGGGGAAGCGGACGACCTGCCCGGGCGTTGCGACATAGACGTAACTCGGGTTCGCTCCCGGGGGATAAAAGGCGATCCCGAAGGGACGATTGAGACCGGCGGCGAAAACCGTGGCGCTCGAGGATCTCGGAGCGCCGTCGTCGGCGCGCAGCACGCTCACCCGCCCGGCGCCGCTCTCAGCGACGAAAATATCGCCGTTGGGCGCGACGCGGATGACGCGCGGCTGATTGAGGCCGGAGGCGAACAGGCTGACCGCGAAGCCCGCGGGGACCTTCGGCAAGGCGCCGTCGGGCCGGGCGACCATGCGCGACATGCCCGTCGACACGCGGCTCGCGCCCAGCGCCGGCATGTCGGCCGGCGTGATCTTGCGGCTCACGCCCGGCGCGTCGCTGCGCCAATCGCCATAGGCGGCGGCGCCGGTGCGTGTCGAATTGTCGTCGGCGAAGACCGTTTGCGCGGCGCCGGCGAGAACGACGACGCCGCCGAGAATGAGGCTGACGAGAACGTTATGAGCTCGCATCTCTTATCCCTCGTCAGCGTTCCCCTTGCGAATTGAGAACCACGTGCGAGCGCGCGCCGCTTTTCAACGGCGGAACCGCGCTGATCGCCAGGATTTGAATTATCTTGAGGCTTGCGACGCCGCTCGTCTGCAAAGGGACACGCGGAAGCTAGGCTCGTCTCTCAGTTCGCAGGCGCCTCGATGACTATGCGCAATCCCGGACAATTGTCCTCTGCGACGACGTTCAGGCCGTGGAGTTCGGCGACCGCGGCCACGAGGCTGAGGCCGAGACCATCCCCAGGGGTCGTACGCGCCTCGTCAAGGCGATAGAAGCGCTCAAAAATGCGTTGGCGTTCGACTTCCGGCACGCCGCCCCCATCGTCGCCAATCACAAGCGTAGCGAGGCCGGCGATCTGAGCGCTATGGACGTCGATGCGCGTGCCTTTTGGAGTGTGCCGCAACGCGTTGTCGATGACGTTGGCGACCATTTGCTTCAATAGTTCTTCGTCGCCCGCCAACACGAACGAGACGCTCGTCTCAATGTTGAGCGTCTTTCCTTCTTCGTCGGCGGCCGGATGAAACGCCTCGGCGACTTCACGCGCTATGGTCGAAAGATCGACCATCTTGAAGCCGGCTTGGCGAGCTCCGGTTTCGACCTGAGCGATGCGAAGCAGGGCGTCGAATGTCTCGAGGACGCCGTAGACATCGGCGATGGCGGCGTCGACAGCTTGTTCGTACTCCCGAACCCCGACATCGCTCACTCGCGCCCCTTCCAGGCGCCGGACGATGCGCCCCAGAGGCTTGCGCAAGTCGTGCGCGATATCATGGCTCACATGCCGATTGGCCTCGACCAACCTTTCGATACGTTCGAGCATGCGATTGAAAGTGTGCGCCAAGCGACCCAAATCGTCGTTGGCGTTGATCTCGGGAATGCGTCTGCGAAGATTTCCCGCCATGATCCCCTCCGCGGCGCGGCTCATCCCATCGAGCCGGCGAAGGAAGCTGGCGCTGATGACGAGGCCGCCGCCCGCTCCCAAGACCAGGGTCGCGGCAAGTCCCCAGGCGAAGGCGATCAAAACGGCTCGGCGGGCTTCATTGACCGCCGTGAGTTGCTGGCCCACGATCAGCACCTCCCCATTGCCGAGCGTCGAGACCAAAGCGCGCTCCCAATCGACATCAGACGCGGCTTTCGATCCGGGCTCGGGCGTGGCGATTTCAATCCATCCGTCGCGGTATTTTCCGTCTTTCGTTCTGATCGACGCCAGCCCCCCGGCAAGGGTCGCGCCGCTCGGATTTTCCAGCCGATAGTCTAGCGCTCCGGCCTGCCGGGTCAGAAAGCGGATTCTTTCCGCCAACGCGTCTGCGTCATGGGTCCGAGCGTAGTTCAGGAGCGCATTGGTTTCCGCGGCGACGCGTTCGTCGAATTCAATCTCGTATTCCCTGCCTACGTTGAAATAAACGACGATTCCAAGCATCAAGACCGACAGCGTGAATACGCCGAGATAGACGGCGACCAGGCGAAAGCTTGTCGTTTGAAAAATCTTGTTATGGCGCACGCAACGAATATCCTACGCCGCGCACCGTGTGGATCAGCGCGGTCGGGGCGCCTCTGTCGATCTTCGCGCGCAGCCGGCTGATGTGCGTCTCGACAATGTTCGTCTTCGGATCGAAATGAAAGCGCCAGACTTTCTCCAGCAGCATCGTTCGCGTCGCGATGCGTCCTTCGCTCCGGATCAAGAATTCCAGGAGCTGAAATTCGCGCGGCTGAAGCTCGATCATTTGTCCGCCGCGGCGAACGGTCCTGCGGATCAAATCCATTTCGAGATCGTCGACCGTCAGAATCGTCCGCTCGTCCGCCAGCGGCGGGCGACGGGCCAACGCCGCCAATCTTGCGAGAAGTTCGCTGAATGCGAATGGCTTGACGAGGTAGTCGTCTCCGCCGGCGCTTAAGCCTTCGACGCGGTCGTCGATGCCGGAAAGATTGGTCAGGAACAGAACTGGGGTTGCGACCCCCGCGGCGCGCATCGCCTTGACGACGCTGAGACCGTCAAGCTCTGGCAGCATTCGATCGAGAATGACCGCATCATAGCGCCCTGCGACCGCGCGATCGAGACCGTCAATGCCCCCTTCCGCCAGATCGGCGCTGTGGTGGAGCGCCAACAGTCCTTTGACGATGAATTCCGCGTTGTCGCGGTCGTCCTCGACGACGAGAATTTTCACGGCTCCTCCGTCGAGAGCAGATTCGGTTTGTCCCGCCGGCCCGGAGCGTGTCATCGCCAGCCGAGTGATGCAACATGCGATCTTCGCGCGACGGCGCCAGTCTAGATTACGGTTTTGTATATTTGCGGCCGCAGTTTCGCCAGACAATTCGCAAGACACTAAACCGCGCCGAATCGAGCGCTATTGTGTTGCAGGCCGATGATCAAGACTGTCACGCGGGCTAGACTTCGCCCGCCCTCGCGCGCACGTTCGGGCGGCGCGCCCGGTTGTGACGCCTGATGTGCGGCATCGCTGTCGCAATCGACTGGGACGACGCCGAGGAAGCCGTGCGGCGCCTTGTCGCCGGCCTATATCATCGGGGCGACGTCACCGACCCCATCGTTTCTCCGTCACGCGGAATCGCGATGGGCACCCGACGTCTGCGAATTGTCGACGGCGATCATGCCGTCCAACCGCAGCCATCTTTCGACGGTCGCTTACTCGTCTCGTTCAACGGCGAGATCTACAACCATGTCGAATTGCGACGCGAAATGGAGGCGATGGGCATCGCCTTCCGCACCGCGTCAGACACCGAGGTGCTCGCTTCGAGTTTGCGGGTATGGGGACCCAGGGCGCTTGAGCGCGTCAACGGCATGTACGCGTTCGTTGCGGTCGATACGGCGAACGGCGAGTTCCTGGCGGCTCGAGACCCGCTCGGCGTCAAGCCGCTTTATCTCATTCAGTCGGAGCGAGGATTTCTCTTTTGCTCGGAGATCCGGCCTCTCCTGAATGCGTGCGAAAGCGGTCCTGTACTGCTCCTGCCGCCAGGGCATTTGTTGACGCGGAAATCGTTGACCAAGTTCGGCTCATTCATCACAGCGCACGCCGAGCCGCGCTTGGCGCACGACCCCGAAATTCTCGACGGCCGGCTCGCGAAAGCGGTCCACATCCGGATTCCCGCCGATTTGCCGGTCGCAACGCTGTTCAGCGGCGGCGTCGACAGCACCCTGGTCGCTCACTACGCCCGGCAAGTTAAGCCCGAGATCCCCGGCTACTTTCTCGGTGACGAACGTTCTCCCGATTATGAATATGCGAGCCGCTATGCGGATCGGACCCAGTTCGATTTACGGCGCGTCGCCTTGACGGACGCGGGGGAGAGCATGTCGTCGGAGATCGACAGCGTCGTTACCGCCATGGAGTCCTTTGAACCCTCCGCGATCCGCGACGGCTACTGCAACTTCCTTCTCGCGCGGCGCATCCACGAAGACGGCTATCGCGTCGCGCTTTGCGGCGAGGGGGCGGACGAGCTGTTCGCGGGCTATGAGCCGCTCGAAATTGCGTTTCAGGATGGAGAGGCTTCCGGACGGCTGGTCCGCGAGCAGGCGCTTTCCACAATGCACAAGACGAACTTGCAGCGGCTCGACCGGCTCGGCATGCGCTTCCAGGTCGAACTGCGCGAACCGTTCCTCGATCCGTCCGTGATCAGCTATGCGCTCAGCTTGCCGGCGCACGCCCTATTGCAGCAAGCGGCGGGCGGAACTGTCGGCAAGGCCCCTTTGCGCAGCCTCTGGGATCTGCATCGCGATCACCTTCCTCAGGCAATACGCGATCGACGAAAAGCGCCGATGCATATTGGTTCGGGCCTCGACAAAAGCCAGAAACAATCACCTTGGATCGATTTTGCGGAACAGGCTGTCTCGGATCGCGATTTTGCCGATGGGCGCCTCCGGTTCTCGCAATTCGATCTGCGCACCAAAGAGGAATTCCTCTATCTGGATCGGCTCGCCGCGACCCTCGACGTTTTCCGTGTCCCTCACCTCACCGCTAGGCCCCGCCTGAGGCTGCCGCCTATGAAGTTCCAACAACAGGCCCTGGAAGCCTTGAGCGACTATCTTGTGTAGAGCCGATTGCGATTGCGTTGGATCGAGCGTGGCAGTCGGCTTGAAAAAGCAGGGAGAACCCTTCCGCATATGAGGCGGCATCCAACGCCTCGCCTCGCTGGTAGTCCTGCAACGCGGCCTCGTATTCGCCGAGATGCCGATGGACGCCCGCCCGCGCTTCAAAGGCCCTTTGGCGGGGAGCAAGGGCGATGGATGTGCCGAGATCGTCCAGCGCCCGCCGCGGCTCACCGACCCTCATCCAACCCAAGTGACGGCTGTAATAGGAGTAAGGATTATCTGGATTCTCGCGGATCGAGTCATTGACGATCTGAAGGTACCTCTGCGTGTCCTTGCGGGGGATCTTATGCATATCAAGCATTTCTTCAGGCGTCGTTGGTTCCTGCACCGATTCAGTCTCCAGGCTAGAAAATCGATCTAGCGCTTGCCTATCGGCGCCCGCGACGCGCCTCGGTGGCGATGGCGCGCAGCTTGTCGGCGACGGCCGCCTTGTCGCCGGCTGGGGCGTCGAAAGGTCCAGGGGTCCAGAAGTCGTCCGGCAGGCGAGCGCAGCACGTCAACGCCGCGGTTTCGTCGCCCAGTCGAGCGTGGCAGTCAGCTTGATAAAGCAGGGAATGGCCTTCTGCATATAAGGCGGGATCCAACGCCTCGCCTTGCAGGTAGTCCTGCAACGCGGCTTCATATTCGCCGAGATGCCGATGGACGCGCCCCCGCGCTTCAAAGGCCGCTTGGTCAGGGACGAGTTCGATGCATTTACTCAGATCCTCGAGCGCCCGCCGCGGCTCGCCGACCCTCATCCAGCCTAGGTGGCGGCTGTAGTAGGCGTGAGAATTTTCTGGATTCTCGCGGATCCAATCATTGACGATCTGAAGGTATCGTTGCGGATCCTTGCGGAGGATTTTGTGCATCTCCAGCACTTCCTCGGGCGTCGTTGGTTCTTTCACCGATTTAGCCTCCAGGCCGGGGAATTGATCAAGCGCTTGTACTGTTGCCGCCGCAGGCCTCGGAAACCTGTCCCATTATGCACTCGGCCATCGTTCTTCCCATGCCTCTGTAATCGCCCCTTCCCAAAAGGCCTTGAGTCTTCAAGTTCTCACAAAACTCGGTCGCGTCGGCCCATTCCCTCATACATTCTGGTCGGCTCGGATAGGGGTTCTGCGGCAAGCTGCGCGGTACCGTATCCGGGACGACGATCGGCGGCGCGATCTCCGAGGGAAGCGGGATCGGGTCAAGAGCTGGAATATCCCAGGGGACGGTAACCGTCGCTTGTGCGGGGATGATCGATGTTGCTGGCTCCGAGTCGTCGGCGACGCCATCGAGAGGCGCAAACCGTCCGCCAACGCCGCCCGAGCTGTGGGCTGGCCAACGGGGGTGCTTTGACGGGTCCCAATCACGACTGAGGAGATCGCTGGCTTGCAAGGCGCGCACAAGATCGAGAATGTCCTTCTTGGTCGGGGGCGATTTTCGAGCCCAAACTCGACTGGCAGGCCGCAAGCCTTGGCGAGTTCACAATTGAGATCGGATAGGCGACGCGACCGCCATTCGGCTCGGCCAGTTCGTGCGGCGACCTGTTCCAGGAGAGGCGTGTCGCCGACGAACAGGCCCCGCTCGTCGCGGCAGACCCCCGTTCCAACCCCGTCGGCCAAGCGGAAATATCGGTCGAACTGCATCAATGGGCCTCCCAGTTGGACGGCCCCATTATATGTTCACTGTTTGTTCTTATCCACTTAAGGCATTATTATACTTGACATACCCATCCCCATGATCTAGTTTTTGGCCATAGGAGCAGTGAGCCATGGCCGAGCCAATTTTCACCGCCAAACACTTTCAGGACGAAGAAGCTGCTTTCGATTATGTCGAAGCCGCTCTTTGGCCGGAAGGTCCGCATTGCCCTCACTGCGGCGGTGTAGAGCGTATTTCCAAGATGCAAGGCGAATCGACCCGCGTTGGCCTTTACAAGTGCTATCGATGCCGCAAGCCCTTCACCGTGCGCATGGGGACCGTTTTTGAGTCCTCGCATATTCCGCTTCATCTCTGGCTGCAGGCGATCCACCTGATTTGCTCTTCGAAGAAAGGCATTTCAGCCAACCAAATCCACCGCACCTTGGGCGTCACCCTCAAGAGCGCGTGGTTTCTTATGCATCGCATTCGCGAGGCGATGCGGAACGGCGATTTGTCCCCTCTGGGCGGCGCCGGCCGGACCGTTGAAGTCGACGAAACTTCGATGGGCAAACAGGAGGGCGCGCCGAAGCGGATCGCCAAAGGCTACAACTTCCGCAATGTCGTCTTGACCCTGGTCGAGCGCGGCGGCTCGGCCCGTTCCTTCCATGTCGACGGGACCACCATTGGAACCTTGAAGCCCATCATCACCGCGAACATTGCGCGCGAGACTGCGATGATGACCGATCAGGCTACTTGGTATCCCGAGATTGGCCGCCAGTTCGCGAGCCATGACACCGTGAACCATGGCGAAGACGAATACGTCCGATATGAAGGGACCAAGCTTGTTTCGACCAACACCGTCGAGGGCTACTATTCGATTTTCAAGCGCGGCATGAGGGGCGTTTATCAGCACTGCAAAGAGAAGCACTTGCACCGCTATCTTGCCGAGTTCGATTTCCGTTATTCGAACCGCGTCAAGCTCGGCGTTGACGACACCATCCGGGCCGATCGGGCGCTGTTGGGCGTCAAGGGCAAGAGGCTGACCTATCAAACGACTAGTTACTGAGAGGCGCTATGCGAAGGCCGTTCCAAGAGGAAAGAAAGCGCGCCGACCTGACAGGTAGCGCCTTCGATTTCATCCGCATTGAGGTGGACTGCACCAATCCTCAATGCGGAAAGAAGCTCAAGGAGCCGCTCATTGAGCTGATAGCGAACGATACGGTGACCTGCGGAGGTTGCGGGACCGTCATCGAGCTTACTACAGAGAGTTGGCGCTCCCGCCTCGCTGAGGAGGCGGAGACATCCAAAAAGATCAAACCCCCGCATCGCGCTTAGTTCGATTAGTTCGGCCATGTCCCTGCTTGACGAGGAAAAATCCGGCTCGAATTGAGGTCCTGAAACCATGGATTTTCCCATTACATTTTTGCCATACGCGATTCTAGTCGTTCTAACGGGCATCCCGGCGCTCACATTGCTGAGGCGCGTTGGAATGCACTGGGCTTGGTCGCTCTTGTCGTTCATCCCGCTAGGGATGATCGCCATTCTTTGGATCGTCGCTTATATAAAATGGCCTGCCCGACCGACGAATGAGGTTTACAATGCCTCGTAAATCGCCACCAAAGCCCGACGAAAAACCTCAGTTCGAACGCTTCATTGAGGCGGCGAAGGAAGTTGAAGCGGCCGAGACCGATGAAGGTCTGACGAATGCGATTCGAAAGGTCGCGGCGCCAAAGACGAAGACGCAAGAGATCGCGCGCCGGCCTAAGTCCGGAAATCCCTAACAGCGTTTCGAAGGGCGACCGCGTCAAAGCACCCGCCGACGTGCAGCCCATGATAGCCGGTCATATTGATTAGGAACCGCCGAGGGCCAATGGTCGCCAGCGTGGCGTCTTCTTTCGGGTACCCGATATCGGCCCTATCCATCCCGATCCCGTAGGCGAGCATATCCGCCGCCTGCAAGGGGATCACTTGGCGCGGCGAGCCAAAGGCAATCGGCCGCAAGAACCCTTCCCATTGCGGATGATGTTTGTAAGCGGAATACACTTCCATCATTAGTGGGTTATGTTCTGACTGGTCCGCGAACATCGGGGCGACTCCGCCCGAATAACCATTGCGCTTGGATAGACCAATCAATTGCTGCACGACGTGATCGAAACACAAATCCAACGGACTCGGGTAGCGGCGCAAGAACGCCGCGTCGGTCACGACCGAGGCCCAGTCCTCGTCAATTACTGCTGACCAAACCGGCTGAACTGAATGCTTGCCGACGACCCGCGACAAACTTGTTATGATCGCCATCCTGAAGAAGGTATCGATCCTCGCGAACTCATCGTAACCCCCCGCGCACGCAGTCATATGGAATGTTTTTATTCCATACTTTTCCGCATATGGCTCCCACGCCGTGCGCCAGTCATCCTCGAGGGCCGACCAGACCGCCGCTGGCGCGACAAACCCCGCCAGCGCCGTGATCCGCTGCCCTTTCCCGCCGTTCCAGGTCTCATCGAAATAGGCTTGCATTAGCGACATCGCCTTCCACGGGTTCGAACGCCCATGAAGCATGTCCGCTAATTCCGAAATCCGAACATGCGCGTTCATGGCAAATCGCCGCCATGCGCGCAGTCTACATTTCGCGGGTGGGTATGGGAAGTATAATAACGCCCCACTTAATGTCTCTGCCTTCTAATGCGCCTCGTCCCAGTTCGCCGCCGCGCGCGCGTCGACCGCCAACGGCACGCCGAGCGTCGCCGCCGGCGTCGGCGCGTCCACCATCACCTTGGAGACGAGCTTGATCGTCGCCTCGATCTCCTCGTTGGGCGCCTCGAACACGAGTTCGTCGTGCACCTGCATGAGCATGCGAGCGCTGAGGCCGGCGCTGTCGAGCGCGCCGTCCATGCGAATCATGGCGCGGCGGATGATGTCGGCGGCCGAGCCCTGCAGCGGGGCGTTGATCGCCGCGCGCTCGTTGAAGGCGCGCTCGGATGGGTTCGAGGCGTTGATCCTCGGGAAATGGCACTTGCGCCCGAAGATGGTCCGCACGAACCCTTCCGCGCGCGCCTGCTTCTTCGTCGTCTCCATGTAGTCGCGAATGCCGGGGAAGCGCTCGAAATACTTGCGGATGTAGGCGCCCGCTTCTTCCCTGGGGATGCCGAGCTGGTTGGCGAGGCCGAAGGCGGAAATTCCATAGATGATGCCGAAATTGATCGCCTTGGCGCGCCGCCGCACCTCGCCCGGCATATCCTTGATTGGCACGCCGAACATTTCCGAGGCGGTCATCGCGTGAATGTCGAGGCCTTCCGCGAAGGCGTGCTTCAGCGCGCCGATGTCGGCGACATGAGCGAGCAGCCGCAATTCGATCTGGCTGTAGTCGGCCGAGATCAGCTTGCAGCCCGGCGCGGCGACGAAGGCGCGGCGAATTCTGCGTCCCTCCTCGTTGCGGACGGGAATGTTCTGCAAATTCGGCTCGGACGACGAGAGCCGGCCGGTCGTCGTGGCGGCAAGCGCATAGGACGTATGGACCCGGCGCGTCCTCGGATCGACGAAACTCGGCAGCGCGTCGGCGTAGGTCGACTTCAGCTTGGCGACCTGGCGCCAGTCGAGAATGCGCGCCGGCAGCTCGTGGCCCTCCTCGGCGAGATCTTCCAGCACGCGGGCCGAGGTCGACCAGGCGCCCGTCGCCGTCTTCTTGCCGCCGGGCAGGCCCATCTGGCCGAACAGGATGTCGCCGAGTTGCTTGGGCGAGCTCGGGTTGAACGGCGCGCCGACCAGCTTCTGGATGTCGGCCTCGATGCGCGCCATGGTCTGGGCAAATTCGCCGGAGAGCCGCGACAGCATCTCGCGATCGATCGAGACGCCGCGTCGTTCCATGCGGGCGAGCGGCAGGACGAGCGGACGCTCCAGCGTCTCGTAGACCGTCGTCATACCCTCGGCGGCGAGACGCGGCTTGAGCGCCAGCCACAGCCGGAGCGTCACGTCGGCGTCCTCGGCGGCGTATTGCGTCGCTCTGTCCACCGGCACGCGCGCAAAGCCGATGAAGTTTCGGCCGGAGCCCGCAACCTCGCTGAAGGCGATCGGCTTGTGCCCGAGCCAGCGCTCCGCAAGCGCGTCCATGCCGTGTCCGTCGCCGGTCGCGCCCGAATCCAACGCATAGGAGATCAGCATCGCGTCGTCGAAGGGCGCTGTTTCGACGCCGCGGCGCGCGAGGACCTGCCAGTCGAACTTGACGTTCTGGCCGATCTTCAACACGCTCTCGTCTTCAAGGAGAGGCTTCAGCAGCGCAAGTGCGTCCGCCTCGGCGATCTGGCCCGGCAGCAAGCCGCCGCCGTCGAACAGATCGCCCTCCCCCGCCCGGTGCCCGATCGGAATGTAGCAGGCCTCTCCCGGCGCGACCGCGAGGGAGATTCCGACGAGCTCCGCCTGCAGCGGATCGAGCAGGCTCGTCTCCGTGTCAAAGGCGACGAGCCCCTCTTCGTAAGCGCGGGCGACCCACGCTTGCAGCGCCTCCTTCGTCGTCACGGTCGGATAGGCGGCGACGTCGAACGGCAAAGCGCGCAGCTTCGCGGCGCGTGCGGCGGCTAGCGCGCTCGGCGTCAGCTCGCCAACCGGCTGCGGCTGCTGGGCGGGCCCGCCTCGCGAGCCGCGAACCGAGGCGCGTTGGACCGGCGTCGCCGCGAGCGCGGCCGGGGTCGGCTCCACCGCCTCCCCGTCGCGCCCGCGCCAGCCGCCGCCGCCGAGAAAGCGCGGATCGGCCTCGATGGCGTTGGCGTCCAGCCCGCAGATGTCGGCGACCCGCTTGGTGATGGTGGTGAACTCCATCGCCTTGAGGAACCCGATGAGCGGCGCGCCCTCAAGCGTAGGGAGGCCGAGCGTATCGAGCGAGGTCGCGACCTCGACGTCGCGCACCAGCGAGACGAGCGCCTTCGACACGCGGATGAGGGCGACCGAGTCCGGGTCGGTGAGGATCTCGCGGCGCTTGGGCTGCTTGATCTCGCCCGCGCGCGCGAGCAGCGTTTCGAGATCGCCGTATTCGCCGATCAACTGCGCCGCGGTCTTGACGCCGATGCCGCGCGCGCCTGGGACGTTGTCGGTCGAATCGCCCGCCAGCGCCTGGATGTCGATGACCTTGTCGGCGCCGAGGCCGAAGTACTCCACCACCTCCGCCGGACCGATGCGCCGCTCCTCGCGGTCGCCGGAGGCGGGATCGAACATGGCGACGCCGGGCTCGATGAGCTGCATCAAATCCTTGTCGGCCGAGACGATCAGCACGTCGGCGCCCTTCTCACGCGCCTGGCGGGCGTAGGTCGCGATGAGGTCGTCGGCCTCGTAGCGGTCCTGCTCGATCGGCGTCAGGCCGAAGGCGCGCACCGTGTCGCGCATCAGCGGGAATTGCGGCACCAGATCTTCAGGCGGATCGGGGCGATGCGCCTTGTAGGGAGGGTAGATCTCGCGCCGGAACGAATTCTCCGATTTGTCGAAGATGATCGCCAGATGCGTCGGCTTGATGCCCGCCGCGCCGTCGCGCAGGAACTGCAGCACCTTGGTGGCGAACAGCCGCACCGCCCCGACGGGCAGCCGGTCGGAACGGTAATTGTACTTCTGATCCTGCCGAATGGACTGGAAATAGGCGCGGAAGATGAAGGATGAGCCGTCGACGAGGAAAACGTGATCGCCGGGGCCGACAGGACGAGAGTTCTGAGTCATGCCAGCAGTTTAGACAATACGCGCGGCGGAGGCCATGCTGTTGAAACCTGCTTGCGCGGTCCTTGGCGCCTCTGCTGTCGCTTCCGGCGGCGACGTCTGGGACTTCCACGACCTCCCTTTGACTCCGGCGCGCCAAACGGACAGAACCCCCGCGGGCGCGAGGCGCGGGACGTCAATCGATGGACGAAGCAATCGGGGTGAAGTTGCGGGCGCGAACAGCGAAGCGGGCGAATTGGGTGGCGCGCCCTCGATGAGTTCATCTCTCCTCGAGCGCTACCAGGCCCTCGTCGCCGAGCGGCGCATCGAGCCTGACCCCGCACAAGCCGAACTCGTCGCCCGCCTCGATGCGCTCGCCGCGCGGCTCGCGGGCTACCGGCCGGGCCGCCGCGCCAGCGCCTTCGCTCGCCTTCTGGGCGCGCGCCGCGAGGAGGCGCCGCGCGGCCTCTATATCCACGGCGAAGTGGGGCGGGGAAAGACCCTGCTGATGGATCTCTTCTTCGAAGGCGCGCCGGTCGAGCACAAGCGTAGGGTTCATTTCCACGCCTTCATGGCGGACGTCCATGCGCGGGTGCATCGCTGGCGCGAGATGCGCAAGCGCGGGGAAGTGTCGGGCGACGACCCGATGGGCCCGGTCGCGATGGATCTCGCCGGGCAGGCGTGGCTGCTCTGCTTCGACGAACTCAGCGTCCGCGACATCGCCGACGCGATGATCCTGGCGCGCCTGTTCACCGCGCTGTTCGCCGCCGGCGTCGTCGTCGTCGCGACGTCGAACGTCGCGCCCGACGACCTCTACAAGGACGGGCTCAACCGCGCCTTGTTCCTCCCCTTTCTCGCCCTGCTCAGCGAGAAGGTCGATGTCGTCGAACTGCGCTCGCGCACCGACTATCGGCTGGAGAAGCTTTCGCGCGCCCCCGTCTATTATTGTCCCGCCGGCGACAAGGCGCGGGCGGCGCTCGACGCAACCTTCCTCAGCCTCACCGGCGCTACGCAGGGCGAGCCGATCGACATCGAGCTGCTCGGGCGCATGTTGCGTGTGCCGCAGGCGATTGACGGCGTGGCGCGCTTCTCGTTCGACGATCTTTGCTGTCGGCCTTTGGGCTCGGCGGACTATCTCGCCCTCGCCGACCGGTTCCACACGATCGTCGTCGACGACATTCCGCGTCTCGGATTCGAGAATCGCAACGAGGCGCGCCGCTTTATCACCTTCATCGACGCGCTCTACGACGCAAAGGTCAAGCTGATCGCCTCGGCGGCCGCCGAGCCGGCCGAACTCTATACCGGCGCGAGCGGCGCGGAAGCGTTCGAATTCGCTCGCGCCGCTTCGCGACTCGTCGAAATGCGCTCCGTCGACTATCTCGCGGAGCCGCATGGCGGCGCGCGCGGCGGACGATCTGGCGATCTCGGTGGACTGGTCGAAACCTGACTGGCGCACCAGCGCGTTTCATGTCAGCATTCGCGCATTCCTGCCGGAGACAATGCGACTTTGCCTCAATCGTCGCCTGCAGATTCCGTCGAAGCTCGGATCCTCGAGATCGCGCGGGCTCACGTTCGCAAGTTCGGCCCAGCGCGCGCCACCGTCGTCGGCGTCGCGCAAGAAGCGGGCATGACGCACGCCAACGTCTATCGCTATTTCCCGTCGAAGGCGACGTTGTTCGAGGAGATCACGGCCTCCTGGCTGCGGCCGATCGAGACGCGGTTGCGCGAAACGGCGGAAGGCGCCGCGCCCGCCTACGACAAGCTCGAAAACATGCTGATGACGCTGCATCAGGCCTATCGGCAAAAGATGGAGAGCGATCCCGCGCTGTTCGATCTCCTGATCGAGGCGCTCGAAGAGGATCGCGGCAGCGCACGGCGCCATCGCGCGCGAGTGCAGTCGGAAATTCAGCGCGTGGTCGAGGAAGGCGTCTCCTCCGGCGCCTTCGCGATGACCGACCGCCGGCGCGCGATGTCGCTGATCTTCGACGCCGCGCACCGCTTCGTTCATCCGATCGCGCTGCGGCTCGACAAGGACGTCGCGACCGCGGCGATGGCGTCCCGTTTCGAGACGATCGTCGCGATGGTGCTACGAACGCTGCGCACGGGACGGGCGTAAAGGGCCAGCGTCGGCCCCGTCATGGCAAGCGCAGCGAAGCCATGACGGAGGCGGCTGCGGCCTACACCCTGAGCGGCATCAGCACGTAGAGCGACGGTGAGCCGTCGCGATCCTGGATGATCGTCGGCGAGCCCGGGTCGGAGAGCTTGATGAGCGCGGTGTCGCCAGCGAGTTGGCTGGCGATGTCGAGCAGATAGCGCGCGTTGAAGCCGATCTCGATCGGCGCGGCGTCGTAGTCGACCTCGATTTCCTCGCTCGCCGAGCCCGAGTCGGGGTTGTTGACAGAGAGTGTCATCTTGCTGTCGGCGATCGCCAGTTTGATCGCACGGCCGCGCTCGGACGAAATCGTCGAGACGCGATCGACCGCCTTGGCGAACGGCTCCTTCTCAACGACGAGGCGCTTGTCGTTGTGCGCCGGAATGACGCGGCTGTAATCGGGGAACGTGCCGTCGATCAGCTTCGTCGTCAGCACCACGTCGCCGAACTGGAAGCGCGCCTTCGTCGCCGAGATCTCGACCACAACCTCCTGCGTCATGTCCTCGAGCAGCTTCAGCACTTCGCTGACCGCCTTGCGCGGCGCGATGACGCCGGGCATGCCCGCCGCGCCCTGGGGCGCAGGCGTCTCGACGCGAGCCAGGCGATGGCCGTCGGTCGCGACCGCGCGCAGCACCGTGGCGCCGCCGCTCTCCACCGTGTGGAAGAAAATGCCGTTCAGATAGTAGCGCGTCTCCTCGGTCGAGATCGCGAACTGGGTGTTGTCGATCAACCGCTTGAGGTCGACCGCGGCCAGCGTGAAACGATGCGAGAACTCGCTGGCGGTGAGGTCGGGGAAGTCGGACGCCGGCAGGCTTTGCAGGAAGAAGCGCGAGCGGCCCGAGCGCAGCAGGAGCTGGCCGACGTCGCCGGCGAGTTCGAGGCTCACCTGCGCGCCCTCCGGCAGCTTGCGGACGATGTCGTAGATCACATGCGCCGGCGCCGTGGTCGCGCCGGACAGCGCGACGTCGGCGGGCGCCGATTCCGTCGCCTCCAGATCGAGGTCGGTGCTCTTGAGCGTCAGCTTTCCCTCGTTCGCCTCGATGAGGACGTTTGAGAGGATCGGGATGGTGTTGCGCCGCTCGACGATGCGATGGACGTGACCCAGCGCCTTGAGCAAGGCTGTACGCTCTATGGTGACCTTCATCGCAACATCCCAATATCTTTTTGGCGCGGGCCAATCTCGCCGAACGCAGCGCGGGCCGCCGACTTTGCCAAGGAGGCAAGGATAGCGCAAGCGCGACACTTTGCGAGAGCTATCCACAGCACGGCAGCGCCGCTTAACTGGCCCTTAAATCGCCGCCTTTAACCTTGATGCGTCGGGCGGGTTCGGGGAACTTCGCCTCGAGAAGGCCCGAGGCGGGGTCGCAATGTTCGGCAAAGGCGGCAAGCGCAAAGCGGTAAGGATCGAGCCGCGGCTCGACGATTCGCCGCGCAGCCGCCGCAACGACGACTTGCGCGCAGATCCCGCGGATCGCCCGCCGCGACGCGGCAAAAGCGCCAAGCGCGGCTCAGGCGGCGGCCGCTCCGGCAAGCCGCGCCGATCGCTGCTCGGCCGCCTCGTCTACTGGACTTTCGTGCTTGGGGTCTGGGGCGTCATCGCCGTCGCGGGATTGTTCGCCTATTACGCGAGCCAATTGCCGCCGATCGACCAGCTCGCAGTGCCCAAGCGCCCGCCCAATATCGCCATTCTCGCCGCCGACGGCACGCTGATCGCCAATCGCGGCGACACCGGCGGCGCGGCGGTGCACTTGAGCGAACTGCCGCCCTATCTGCCCAAAGCCTTCGTCGCGATCGAGGATCGCCGCTTCTACCAGCACTTCGGCATCGACCCGATCGGCATCGCCCGCGCGGTGTTCCGCGACGTGACCGGGCGCGGCGGCATGGAGGGCGGCTCGACGCTGACCCAGCAGCTCGCCAAGAACCTGTTCCTGACCCAGGAACGTACGATTTCGCGCAAGATCCAGGAGGCGATCCTCGCGCTGTGGCTGGAGCGGAAATATTCGAAGGACCAGATCCTCGAACTCTACCTCAACCGCGTCTATTTCGGCTCCGGGGCGTTCGGCGTCGAAGCGGCGGCGCAGAAATATTTCGGCAAGAGCGCCCGCCAAGTGACGCTTTCCGAGGCCGCCCTTCTCGCCGGCTTGATGAAGTCGCCGACCCGCCTCGCGCCCAACCACAATCTGGCCGCGGCCAACGAGCGCGCCGCCCAGGTGATCACGGCGATGGCCGAGCAGGGCCACATCACCGAAGCGATGGCCAAGCTCGCCCTCGCCTCGCCCGCGCAGGTGGTGCACCCGCACGGCTCGGGTTCGATCAACTACGCCGCCGACTATGTGATGGACATGCTCGACGACACGGTCGGGGCGATCGACGAGGACATCGTCGTGACCACCACGCTCGACCCCGCAATGCAGGCGAGCGCCGAGCGGGCGCTCACCGATGAGCTCAACGCCAAGGGCGAAAAATATGGCGTCAGCCAGGGCGCGCTCGTCGCGCTCGATCCCGACGGCGCGGTCAAGGCGCTGGTCGGCGGTCGCAATTACGCCGACAGCCAATTCAATCGCGCGGTTGCCGCCAAGCGCCAGCCCGGGTCCTCATTCAAGCCCTTCGTCTATCTCGCCGCGCTCGAAAAGGGCCTGACGCCCGACACGATCCGGGAGGACGCGCCGATCTCGGTCAAGGGCTGGAACCCGGAAAACTACGAGCGCCAATATCTCGGCCCGGTCACGCTGACGAAGGCGTTGTCGCTTTCGCTCAACACCGTCGCGGTGCGGCTCGGTCTCGAGGTCGGCCCGAAGACGGTTGTGCGCACCGCCCATCGGCTCGGCATCGTCTCGGAACTCGCGCCTAACGCCTCGATCGCGCTCGGCACGTCCGAGGTCACGCCGCTCGAACTCGTCTCCGCCTACGCAGCCTTCGCGAACGGCGGCATCGGCGTCCAGCCGCACGTGATCGCCCGCGTGCGCACCGCCAACGGCAAGCTGCTCTACACCCGCCGCAACGCGAGCTTCGGCCGCGTGATCGATCCGCAATACGTCGCGATGATGAACACGATGATGGAGGAGACGCTGCTGACCGGCACCGCCCGCAGGGCGGAATTGCCGGGCTGGCAGGCGGCCGGCAAGACGGGCACCAGCCAGGATTGGCGCGACGCCTGGTTCGTTGGCTACACGAGCTACCTCGTCGCCGGCGTCTGGCTCGGCAACGACGACGGCTCGCCGACCAAGAGGGTCACGGGCGGCACGCTGCCTGTGGAAGTCTGGAGCCGTTTCATGAGGGCGGCTCACCGGGGCGTGCCGATCGCCGCGCTGCCGTACGGAGTCTGGCGCAACCCCGACGCGCCCGCTCCCGACGCGCCGCCGCCCGTGGCCACTGTCGGCGCGCCGCTCGTCATCGGCCGCGGCGGAACCGCCTCGTCGAGCCCAATCGCGCCGACGGCGCCGGGACGGACGCCCGCATCCGCGGATCCCAACGCCCTCGCGCCGCCGGAGGACGTTCCCAACGCAGACGACCGCGCGCCCACCGGCCCGGCCCCGCGCGACGGCGGCTTGCTCGGTAAGCTGTTCGGCTCGATGTAGGCGTCAGTTGCACTGCGACGTGAGGCTCGCCAGCGAAGCGCCCGGCATCGAGGGCGAGGACGCAGTCAATGTCGACTTTGAAGACTGCGATTAGCCGGAACGGAGGCGCGTCGTGGAAATGTTCAATCCACCCCATCTCTGGCGCGCGAGGCTGCACGCCGACCGCCTCAAAGTCACGAGGCTCCGCGTTGTGGAACCGACCTGACCCCGCACGCTGTCGAGAGGCTCAATTTCGCCGCGCCGCGACGAACGTCGCCGCAGCGCGCAGCACGTCGGCCTCGCCGGCGAGGCCGGAGGCGTCGAGCGCCGCTTGCGCGTCGGCGACCAGCTTGTCGCGCAGCGCGCGCGCACCATCGAGGCCAAGCGCGGAAACGAAGGTCGCCTTGTTGCGCTCCGCGTCCTTGCCGGCGCGCTTGCCCAGCGCCGCGCTGTCGCCCTCGGCGTCGAGCAGATCGTCGGCGACCTGGAACGCCTTGCCGAGCGCCTCGCCGTAGCGCACGAGCGCGGCGCGAGCCTTGACCGGCGCTCCGGCGACAATCGCGCCCGCTTCGACCGAAAAGCGCAGCAGCGCGCCGGTCTTCATCGCCTGCAACAGCGCGATCGCCTCGAGATCGAGCGGCGCAGCGGCGCTCTCCGCGGCGATGTCGAGCATCTGGCCGCCGACCATGCCCGCCAATCCAGAGGCGCGCGCAAGGCCGGCGCAGAGGTCGGCGCGAACGCTTGGATCCGGCGCGGTCTCAGGCCGCGCGAGGATCTCGAAGGCGAGCGTCAGCAGTCCGTCGCCAGCCAGGATCGCCGTCGCGTCGTCGAAGGCTCGATGCACTGTGGGGCGGCCGCGGCGCAGATCGTCGTCATCCATCGCCGGCAGATCGTCGTGGATGAGCGAATAGCAATGCACGCACTCGATCGCCGCGCCGACGCGGCGCGGGCCGGCGCCGGCGAGGCCGAAGGCGCGCGCCGTCTCAACGGCTAGAAAAGGCCGTAGACGCTTGCCGCCGCCAAGCGCGCCGTAGCGCATCGCCTCCATGAGGCGGCCCGGCCGCGCCAGCTCGCCGTCGAGCGGCCGAGGGGTCAGCAGCGCGTCGAGCTCGGCTTCCATTTCCGCGCCGATCTGCGCGAGCCGAGCCGCGAAAGCCTTGTCGTCCATCGAAAAGTCCTCAACCCGCGTAATCGGCGGGATCGAAGACCCGCTTGACCGAACAGAATTCGCACGTGACGCCGATCATGCCGTCGTCGCCCACCATCGCCTGGCGCTCCTCGGGCGAGAAGCTCTGCAACATCGCGTCGATGCGTTCGGCCGAGCAGCGGCAGGCGTCCGCGAGCGGCGTCGGCTCGGCGACGCGAACGCCGCGCTCGTTGAAGAGGCGGAACAGCAGGCGCTCGGTCGACAAGGTGGGATCGATGAGCTCGTGATCCTCGGTGGTCGCCGCGCGCGACTTGGCCTCGACCCACTCGTCGTCCTCCTCGGGCGCGGCAGGCGACGCGACGCCATCGGGCGCATCGCCCGGATCGAAGTCGACGTGCGTGCGCCGCTCGGGCGAATCCGGCATGAACTGAGTGAGAAGGCCGCCCGCGCGCCATTCGGCGCCGCCCGGCGTCACGATCTGCCCGACGGCGAGCCGGATCAGGGTTGGAATCTGTTCGGAACGCTCGAAATAGGAATGGGCAGCCTGTTCGAGACCCTGGCCTTCCAGCGCGACGACGCCCTGATAGCGCGACATGTCCCCGCCCGGATCAACGGTGAAGGCGAGATGCCCTTCGCCCAGCAGGTCGCCCTCGCCGCCCTCGGCGAGACGCAGCGCGAGCGCCCCTTCGTCGAACCGAGCGAGCGCGCGCAAGTTGGACGGCGCGTCGAAATCGACCACCAGCATGTTCACTGGACCTGCCGATTTCGTTTGCAACTGGAAGCGGCCCTCGAGCTTGAGGGTCGAGCCGAGCATCACCGCGAGCGCGGCCGCCTCGCCGACCACCTTGGCCACCGCGTCGGGATAGGCGTGCCGCTTCAGGATTGCGTCGATCGTCGGCCCGAGCCGCACGATCCGTCCGCGGGTGCTCAGGCTTTCGACGGTGTAGGGCAGAACGATGTCGTCGTGCCCGACGTCGGAGACCTCCCGCTCGATGAGCGTCATGAGTTCAAAGCTCCCAAGCACCAGGCGAGCACGCCCTTCTGGGCATGAAGCCTGTTTTCCGCCTCGTCGAACACGACCGACTGCGGTCCGTCGATCACCTCGTCGGTCACTTCCTCGCCGCGATGGGCGGGCAGGCAGTGCATGAAGATCGCGTCGGGCGCGGCGCGGCTCATCAGCGCGCGGTTGACCTGATAGGGCGCGAGCAGGTTGTGGCGGCGCCCCTCGTCCTCGTCGCCCATCGAGACCCAGCAGTCGGAGACGACCGCCGCGGCGCCGGCCACCGCCTCGGCGGGATCCTCGCGCATGACGACCCTCCCGCCGCCCGCGCGCGCTGAAGCGATGCGTTCCGGCGGCGGCTGCAATTCCTTGGGGCAGGCGATGTCGAGCGTGAAATCGAAGCGCTGCGCAGCGTCGATCCAAGACGACAGGACATTGTTGTAGTCGCCGCTCCAGGCGATCTTGCGGCCACGGATCGGCCCGCTGCGCTCCTCGAAGGTGAGGATGTCGGCCATCACCTGGCAGGGGTGCGAGCGCTTCGTCAGACCGTTGATGACGGGCACCGTCGCGTAGCGCGCGAGCTCGTCGAGATCGTTGTGGTCGAGGATGCGGATCATGATCGCGTCGACGTAGCGCGACAGCACGCGCGCCGTGTCGGCGAGCGTCTCGCCGCGGCCGAGTTGCATTTCGGCGCCCGTCAGCATGATCGTCTCGCCTCCAAGCTCGCGCATGGCGAGATCGAACGAAACGCGCGTGCGGGTCGAGGGCCGGTCGAAGATCATCGCCAGCGTCTTGCCGGCGAGCGGGCGCTTGGATGGGAGCTCGCCCTTCACGCGCGCCATCTTCATCGCCGCGCTGGCGTCGAGAATGGCGCGCAATTCGTCTTCGGGCTGATCCAGCAGATCGAGGAAATGGCGCTGCGCGCCGGCGTTAGCCAAGGTCATGCAGCGGCGCCCTTTTTGGCGGCGAACCGCGTCTCGATTTCGACGCAGGCCGCATCGAGGCGCCGCACGCCCTCGAGCAATTCCTCCTCGCTCAGGATGAGCGGCGGCAGAAGCCGCACGACGTTGTCGCCGGCGGGAATGGCGAGCAGCTTCTGCGCCCGCGCCGCGACGGCGAAATCCTGCGGCGACACCTTGACCTTGACGCCGAGCATCAATCCCTCGCCGCGGATTTCCTCGATGACGCCGGGATGGCGGTCTTCGAGTTCGGCGAGGCGCTGGCGCGCGAGCGAACCGAGCTTAGCGACCCGCTCGACGAAGCCGGGCTCGAGCACGACGTCGAGCACGGCGTTGCCGACGGCCATCGCCAGCGGATTGCCGCCGAACGTCGTGCCGTGGGTTCCCGTCGTCATGCCCCTCGCCGCATCCGCGGTGGCGAGGCATGCGCCCATCGGGAAGCCGCCGCCGATACCCTTGGCGATCGACATGATGTCCGGGACGGCCCCCGAGTGCTCGTAGGCGAACAGTTTGCCGGTGCGCCCGACGCCGGTCTGGATCTCGTCGAAGATCAACAGCAGGCCGTGCTTGTCGCAGAGGGCGCGCAAGCCCCTGAGGAACTCCGCAGGGATCGTGCGCACGCCGCCTTCCCCCTGGATCGGCTCGATCATGATCGCGCCGGTCCCGGGGCCGATCGCCGCCTCGACAGCCGCGAGATCGGTGACAGGGATCTGGTCGAAGCCGTCGACCTTCGGGCCGAAGCCTTCGATATATTTGGCCTGCCCGCCGGCGGCGATGGTCGCGAGGGTGCGGCCATGGAACGCGCCCTCGAAGGTCAGGATGTGGTATTTCTCGGGATGGCCGCCGACCGCCTGGCGCTTGCGCGCCATCTTGATCGCCGCTTCGTTGGCCTCGGCGCCCGAATTGGTGAAGAAGACGAGGTCGGCGAAGGTGGCTTCGGCGAGCCGATGCGCCAAGCGCTCGCCATCCGGCATCTGAAACAGGTTGGAGGTGTGCCACAGCTTGCCGGCCTGCGTCGTCAGCGTGTTGACGAGATGCGGATGCGAGTAGCCGAGCGCCGCGACCGCGATGCCGCCGCCGAAGTCGAGATAGCGCTCGCCCGTCGTCGCGGTCAGCCAGCAGCCGTCCCCTCGCTCGAAAGCGATATCGGCTCTCGCATAGACCGGGACGATCGCAGACGACATGGCTTGCTCCCTCTGAGGGTCCGGGGCGCGAAGCCACGGCAGCGCAAAAATAAAAACGCCGCCCCGCAGGGACGGCCTTAGACCTCGGATAATAGGGGCAAGCGGCGGCGCCGGTCAATTCGAGCGCGAAACGCGAAAAAAATTGCGCCGTGGCCGAAACGTCGCAGCGCTCGCTAAAATGTTGAACTGACTCGCTCAAATCTCGCGCCGTCGCGCAGAGGCCGCGCCGCGCCGCCGAGACCTGGGGAAAAGCCCGGGCCGCGCGCCTCTCCAACTCTTGCGCGCGATTCAACGACTAGTGTAGTTTCCTGTTAACGCACCACGAAATGTCGTGGCGCACCCTTCATGAGAGCGTTTCGGTGCGTGACGCTTGCCAGCGCGGCTGGTCAAGCGAGGCGGCCGGATTCGGCCCAAAGCATTTTCGATCGGCTGCGCGAAGGTCTTAGGGCCGCGCGATGGCCAGGAAGCGAGGCCAAAGATGTCTTGGACGGATGAACGAGTGGAGCTCCTGCGCCAGCTTTGGCTGGACGGCAAGAGCGCGAGCCAGATTTCGGCGCAACTAGGGCACGGCCTGACCCGCAATGCGGTGATCGGCAAGGTGCACCGACTGGGTCTCGCCGGACGCGCGAAGTCCCCTTCTTCCGCTCCAGCGGCGCCGCGGCCCGTAGCCGCGCCCCGAGTTGCGCCGCGCCCAGCCCCGAGCGCCGCACCTGCAGCGCGCGCCCCGGTTCGCGGCAACACCGCGCTCGCCGTGTCGCCGGAGCCGGTGTTCGAAGCGCGGCCGGTGTTCCTCGAGGAAGACGTGGTGGTGCCGATGTCGCTGCGCGTCACCATCGTCGAACTCAAGGAGGCGATGTGCCGCTGGCCGCTCGGCGATCCGAGCTCCCATGAATTCCGCTACTGCGGCTCGCCGGCTTCGGGCGCGAGCCCCTATTGCACGCACCATGGCCAGCTCGCCTACCAGCCGGTGCAGGATCGCCGCCGCGAGCGTGAGCGCGACAGGCGCGTGCTCGTACGCTAAGGGAACGGGCGGGCGTGTCGCGCCCGCGTCTCGGGGCGTCGGCGATTCCGCCGAATCCGCGCCCCCTCGCTTGCTCGCATGCCTATTCCTGTCGTGCTCGCGGACCCCGCGCATCCAGCGGCGCAGGGCGCGGGCGCTTCATAACCGGAGGTTCGCGGCGGGCGCCTGGGCCCCCGACTTCGCGGGGGCGAGGGGTCAGGACTTGCCGAAAGTCTCGTCGAAGGAATAGCCCAGTCTTGGTCGCTTCGCGGGCGCGCAGACGCCGGCAGATCTCGAGGCCGGATACGCCCGGCAACATCCAATCGAGGATCACGAGGTCCGGCGGCGACTCGGCGAGACGCAACTCGGCTTCGTCACCCCGCTCGACGCTCTCGGCGACGTAGCCTTCGGCCTCGAGATTGTAGTTCAGCAGCAGAGCCAAATCCGCTTCGTCCTCGACCACAAGAATTCGAGGAGCGGCGCCAGCGCCCGTGCGAGGCGGCTCTCGACGAACTTCATTCATGGATTTTCAGTCCCCGTGGGCTCAGCATCGTAGTCCGGCCGGCCCTTGGGCCGTTCGGACGGCAGTGTGGAGCCGGTGACGAGATAGAACACCGTCTCCGCAATGTTGGTGGCGTGATCGCCGATGCGCTCGATGTTCTTCGAGCAGAACAGAAGATGCGCGCAGAACGAGATGTTGCGCGGATCCTCCATCATGTGGGTCAAGAGGTCGCGGAACACCGAATCCTCGAGCGCGTCGAGTTCGGCGTCGCGCTCCCAGACTGCACGGGCGCGCTCGACGTCGCGCTGCGCATAGGCGTCGAGCACGTCCTTCATCAGCTCGGTCGCCACTTCGTTCATGTGCCTGAGGCCAATGATGGCGCGCGGCACGCGCGCCTCGAGGCCGATCTTCATCGACCGTCTGGCGATGTTCTTGGCGAGGTCGCCGACCCGCTCGAGGTCTCCCGCGACGCGGATCGCACCGATGATCTCGCGCAGGTCAACCGCCATCGGCTGCCGGCGCGCGATAGTGAGAACGGCCTGCTCCTCGATCTCGCGCTGCAAGGCGTCAAGGCGCGGATCGGTCGCAACCACTTGATGGGCGAGCGTCAGATCGGCCTGACTCAGCGCGTCCATCGCGTCGACCACCATTTTCTCGGCGATGCCGCCCATTTCGGCGATCCGCCGCTCGAGCGTGTCGAGTTCTTTGTCGTAGGCTTTGACGGTATGTTCGACCACGGCGCCAGCTCCTTCAGCCAAACCGGCCGGTGATGTAATCCTGCGTGCGCTTGTCGCGCGGCGAGGTGAAAACCCTGCTCGTCTCGTCGAACTCCACCATTTCGCCAAGGTACATGAACGCGGTGTATTGCGACACGCGCGCCGCCTGCTGCATGCTGTGCGTGACGATGGCGATCGTATAGTCTCCGGACAATTCGTCGATCAGCTCTTCGATCTTTGCTGTGGAGATCGGATCGAGCGCGGAGCACGGCTCGTCGAACAGGATCACCTCCGGCTTAATGGCGACCGAGCGCGCGATGCACAGCCGCTGCTGCCGGCCGCCGGAGAGGCTGAGGCCGCTCACGTTGAGCTTGTCCTTCACTTCGGTCCAGAGCGCGGAGCGGCGCAGCGCGGATTCCTTCGCCATCTGGGCGCCCTTGTCGTAGGCGTACGTGAAGAACTTCAACGCCTCGTTCGACGCGGTGACGTCGGCCGGCTTCTTGTACATCAGGATGAAGGTCGCGGCGGTCATCGGCCAGGACTTCTCGCCCGGCTGATTGGCCAGGATCACGTAGAAGCCGGGCGCATGCGCCCAGTCCGCATTGGCGGCGGCGGCCTGGGACGTGTCGACGTCCGGGGCGACGGTCTTGCCATCCTTGTTGATCATGTCGGCGAAGGTCAGCTTGTTCTGCTTGGCGTAGGCGTATTCGACATAGCCGATCGCGCCCTTGGTGTCGGCGACGTTGTTGGCGACGCCGTCGTTGCCCTTCGCGCCGATGCCGGTCGGCCATTCGACCGAGGTGGCCTCACCCACCTTCGACTCCCAATCCGGCGAAACCTTGGAGAGGTAATCGGTGAAGTTGAAGGTCGTGCCCGAGCCGTCGGCGCGGTGAATCACGGCGATCGCGAGATCCGGCAGCGCGACCTTGGGAGCTCGCATCCGGCATCGCACTGGCGGGCCGCATCGAGAGGCGAAGCTATAGTCGTCGCCCGCCGTGCTTGTATGACACTCAAGAGACAGGGCAATGACATCACAACGGTTTAATATTTCATGGATTTTCTATCGTCGATGCAGCGGTAACGTCGCCGTGAATGTCGAGCCCCGGTCGAGGCGGCTGGAAATCGCGAGACGGCCGCGATGGCGGGTGAGAATGTGTTTGACGATCGCAAGGCCGAGGCCGGTGCCGTTCTTGGCGCGGCTTTGCCCGGCATCGACGCGATAGAAACGTTCGGTCAGGCGCGGCAAATGCTCAGACGGTATGCCGCGGCCAAAGTCGCGCACGATGAGCGAGCCTTCGGTCGCGGTGCGGCTGACCGTGACCTCGACCCGATCGCCGCCCGAGCCATCCTGTCGCGCGCCGTATTTGATCGCATTTTCGATCAAATTCTCGGCGACCCGCAACAGTTCGTCGCGATCGCCGGTGACGACGACCGCCGGATCGGCGACCAGCTTGATCTCGACATGCATCTCACGGGCGAGCGGCGCCAGCGTGTCGGCGACGTGGCGCACCGTCTGGGCGAGATCGACCGGCGCTTCCGGCCGCACGTGCTGCTTCTGCTCGATGCGCGAGAGCGACAGCAGATCGTCGATCAGGCGCGCCATCCGGCGCCCCTGTTCGCGCATGATGGCGAGAAATCTGTCGCGCGCTTTCGGATCGTCGTGAGCCGAGCCCTGCAATGTCTCGACGAAGCCCAGCATCGAGGCGAGCGGAGTGCGCAATTCGTGGCTAGCGTTGGCGATGAAGTCGGCGCGCATGCGCTCGACACGGCGCGTGTCGGTCAGATCGCGAAGCGTGAGCAGCGTCGCGACGACCTCGCCGGGCCCTGCGGCGAGCGGCGCGACGCACACTTCGAACAGGCGCTCGATCGGCACCCGCTCGCTCCACAGCACCGTCTCCGCCGCTCCGCTCGCAAGCACGCGCGGCAGCGCGTCGATCACGTCGGGCGAGCGCAAGGCGAGAACGAACGGCTCGCCGAGTTTGAGGCCGGGCAGCAATCCGAGCGCCGGCTTATTGGCGACGACCGAGCGTCCGTCGGCGTCGACGATCACCGCCGGTTCGGGCATCGCGCCGACGAGTTCGGCGGCGAGCGGCGAGCGCAGATCCGCCGCCAACGCGCGCCTGTCCAGATTCCCCTGCTCCATGCCCCGATCCCGCGCCAGGCCGCGACATCAGGTCGCAGCCGCCCTATTCTTCATCCTCTGCCCGGGGCGCCGCCATCGCCTCGCGCAGGGTGCGCCAGCGACGCACCGCCTCATAGGCCCCGAGAAGCGCCATCGCCAACACGAACGGCGCAACGTAGTATATTCCGCGGAAGAGCAGCAGAGACGCCAGCACCTCGTCGCTCGAACCGCCGACCCCGTCGAGGATCGCCGCCTCGAAGACGCCGAGGCCCCCCGGCGCATGGCTCGCTATGCCGAGCATTGCGGCGAAGGAATAGAGCGCGCTGAAGGTCAGGAAGCCGAGCCCGTGGCCCCTCGGCAGCAGCATGTAGAGCGCCGCGGCGGCCGAGCAGACGTCGATGACGCCGAGCGCCATCTGGCCGAGCGTGAGGAAGGGGCCGGGCAGGCTGAAATTGAGAAAAATCGGCTTGCCGCGCCGGCGCATGTACTGAATCCAGACGAGGTAGGCCACCAGCGCCGCGATCACCGCGCTACCGATCGTCCGGTTCGCCAAAACGCTGAAATGATTGAGGCTGCCGATCGCCTCAGAGTCGCCGATCAGGCCTGCGCCGACGATGAAGCCCATGCCGAGCCAGAAGGTGACGCCCGCCACGACCGTGAGGCTGGCGACTTTTCCCGCCGACAGCCCAGCCGAGCCGTAGATCCAGAATCGGACCGCCCCGCCGGTGACGAGGGGAAAACCGAGGGTGAAGGAGACGGCGTAGCTCGTGAACGAGGCCAGCGCCGTCAAGCGGTAGGGCACGCGGATCTTGAGGTGTCTCAGCGCCAGCGCGTCATAGCCGGTCAAGGCGAGGTAGCTCAGGGTCGTGAAGGCGAACGCCATCGCGATCTGATCGCCGCTGGTCGCCGCGAAGGCGGCCTTGAACTTCACCACGTCGATCCGCAGCAGCGTGCGGGCGAAGGTGAACGTCGAGACCGAGATGATGAGCAGGCTCAACGCCAATCCGATCCGCCGCAGCAGCGGGCGGCGGGCCTCGATCGCGGCGGTCCAGCGCGCGAGGCGGTCCGGCGCGCCGGACGACGCCGTTGCGCCTCCGGCCTTGTCGCGATGTACGCTGTCCCAACTCTGTCGCACTACTCCTCGCCTGCTTTCCGCGAACGCGAAGGGCCTATAAGCCCCATGCGCCCATGCGGCAAGCGCGCCATAGACCCTGCGGCGACTCGACAGAATCGCCGCACGGTCTAGATTCCCCAATTGCCGCGCGCTTTTCGCGAAAACCGGCGACCCCTTTTCGCCGCGCGCTTCGGGACGCAGCGCCGGCAAATCGCCGGGCTAGGCGAGGGAAACGCGCTGCTTGGTGCGCCAGGAGAGATAGGCCGCGTCGGCGAGCAGATTGGCCTTGAGGCCGTCCTCGCCGCTGGGCCGGGGCTTCTCCCCGGACTTCACCGCGCGGATGAAGGCATCGAGTTCGGCGCGATAGGCGCCCGCATAACGTTCAAGGAAGAAGTTGAGAACCTTGTCGCCCCTAAAGCCCTCGGCGCCGGCGAATTCGACAGTGCTCTCGTGAATGTTGCCTGCCCGCAGCATCCCCTTCGAGCCGTGCGCCTCGACCCGCTGGTCGTAGCCATAGGTCGCGCGGCGCGAGTTGGTGATTTGCGCCAGCCGGCCCGACTTCGTCTCCATCACGACGACCGCCGTATCGATGTCGCCCGCTTCGCCGATCGCCTTGTCGACCAGCGCCGAGCCCATCGCGCTCACCCCGATCGGCTCTTCGCCGAGCAGGAAGCGCGCCATGTCGAAATCGTGGATCATCATGTCGCGGAAGAGACCGCCCGAGCGGGCGATATAGGAAATCGGCGGCGGCCCGGGGTCGCGCGAGGTGATGTGGACGCTTTCGAGGTCGCCGATCGCCCCGTTCGCGATGCGGTCCTGCAGAGCGGCGAAATTCGGGTCAAAGCGGCGGTTGAAGCCGACCATCAGCGTCGCCCCCCTGGAGGCGACGACATCGAGGCAGCGCCGGATGCGCGCCGCGTCGAGGTCGATCGGCTTCTCGCAGAAGATCGCCTTGCCGGCGCGCGCGGCCGTTTCGATCAGATCGGCGTGCATGTCGGTCGGCGCACAGATGGCGACGGCGTCGACCTCTTTCGAGGCCAGGATCTCGTCGATGGATCCGACCGAAGCGCTGGTCGCCTCCGCCAGGGCAGCGGCGGCGGCCGCGTCGGCGTCGGCGACGAAGCGAACTTCGCTGTCTGCGCGCGCCGCGACGTTTGCGCCGTGGATCTTCCCGATACGCCCTGCGCCGATGATGCCAAACCTCATATCGTCCTCCCACACTCGCCGCGTTCGACGATGCTTGGAAAAACGAATACACGTTCCATATTGACTTGTGAATAGAATTTTTGTTTCATACAGCATCGCCGCCGGCCCGTGGCAAGGCCCGCGAGAGAAGGGAACATCGGAGGAAACGGAATGGCGAACGAACCCGCCGCGGCCCGCAAGGAGGCCGCCGGCCCCGCCAATCTCGCCGGCAAGATCGCCGTCGTCACCGGCGGCTCGCAAGGACTGGGAGAGGCGATCGCCAGGCTGTTCGCCGAGCGGGGCGCCGCTGGGCTCATCATCTGCGGCCGCAACGCCGGCAACGGCGAGCGCGTCGCGGCGGAAATTTCCAAGACCGGCTGCCCCACGCATTTCGTCCGCGCCGATCTCGCCGAGGTCGCGCAATGCCGCGCCGTCGTCGCGGAGGCGGACCGCCGCTTCGGCCGCCTCGACGTTCTCGTCAACGCTGCCGCCCTCACCGACCGCGGCAACATCTTCGACACCACCGAAGAGCGCTACAACGAGATCATGAACGTCAACGTGCGCGCGCCGTTTTTCCTCATTCAGGAAGCGGTCAAGATCATGAAGCGCGAGAAGATCGAAGGCTCGATCGTCAACATCCAGTCGATGTCGGCGCACGGCGGCCAACCCTTCATCACCGCCTATTGCACGTCGAAGGGCGCGCTCGCGACCTTGACCCGCAACGTCGCACACTCGCTGCTCAAGCACCGCATCCGCGTCAACGGCCTCAACGTCGGCTGGATGTCGACGCCCGGCGAAGACCGGATCATGAAGACCTATCACGGCGCGAAGGATGGCTGGCTCGAAGAGGCCGTCAAGACGCGCCCGTTCGGCCGCCTTATCGATCCCAAGGAGGTCGCGCGGGCGTGCGCCTATCTCGCCTCCAGCGAGTTGGGCCTGATGACGGGATCGAACATCGACTTCGACCAGAACGTCGTCGGAAGCGGCGATCCGCCGCTCGAGCCTTAGACGAGAGCCATCTGCAATGAGGTCGAATCGTCATTGCGAGGAGCGAAGCGACGAAGCAATCCGTGCCTCCGCTCGCATCGTCGGCGCCACTGGATTGCTTCGCTGCGCTCGCAATGACGGCGTTGGTTCGGATGACGCGGTGCGTTCTTGATGCCCCTCTTGCCGGAGATGACGCTGCATGTCCGATCCGACTCTCGACGTCATCACCATAGGCCGCTCGTCGGTCGACCTTTATGGCGCGCAGGTCGGCGGCCATCTCGAAGATATGGCGAGCTTCTCGAAGGCCGTCGGCGGTTGCCCGACCAACATCGCGATCGGCGCCGCGCGGCTCGGGCTCAAGAGCGGCCTCATCACCCGCGTCGGCGACGAGCACATGGGGCGGTTCATCCGCGAGCAATGTCTGCGTGAAGGCGTCGACGTCGCCGGCATCCACACCGATCCCGAGCGCCTCACCTCGCTCGTCCTGCTCGGCATTCGCGACGACAAGACCTTCCCGCTCATCTTCTACCGCGAGAACTGCGCCGACGGCGCGCTCGACGAGAGCGACATCGACGAAGCCTATGTGGCGAGCGCCAAGGCGATCGTCGTCACCGGCACCCACTTCTCGCGCCCTAACACCGCGGCGGCGCAGAAGCTCGCGATCGCCTATGCGCAAAAGCATGGCCGGCGGGTGGCGTTCGACATCGACTACCGGCCGAACCTTTGGGGCCTCGGCGGCCATGGCTCAGGCGAGGAGCGCTACCGCAAGTCGGATGCGGTGACCCAGCGCCTGCAGGCGATCCTGCCGGATTGCGATCTCCTCGTCGGAACCGAGGAGGAGCTGATGATCGCGGGCGGCGTCGACGAGCCGCTCGCCGCGCTCAAAGCGGTGCGCGCCTTGACCAAGGCGACGATCGTCCTCAAGCGCGGGCCGATGGGCTGCGTCGTCTTCCCCGGCGCGATCCCCGACACGGTCGAGGACGGCGTCAAAGGACCCGGTTTTCCCGTCGAGGTTTACAACGTGCTCGGCGCCGGCGACGCTTTCATGTCCGGCTTTCTCAGGGGATGGCTGCGCGACAAGCCGCTCGAGACCTGCTGCGCGTACGCGAACGCGGGCGGCGCCTTCGCCGTCTCGCGCCTGCTCTGCTCGGCCGAATATCCGACCTGGCCGGAGCTGCAGCGCTTCCTCGACAAGGGCTCTTCGCATCGCGCGCTACGCGCCGACGAGGCGCTCAACGATATTCATTGGGCGACGACGCGCCGTCCGCAACCGCCGGGTTTGATGGCGCTGGCGATCGACCACCGCGCGCAGCTCGAACGGATCGCCGACCGGGCCGGCGCGGCGCGGGAGCGCATCCGCCATTTCAAGCGCCTTGCGGTTGACGCAGCCGCTCAGGTCGCCGCCGGGCGCCCCGGCTACGGGATGCTGCTCGACGGCCGCTACGGCCGCGAAGCGCTGTTTCGCGCCGCCGATCATGGTTTCTGGATCGGCCGTCCCGTCGAGGAGCCGGGCTCGCGGCCGCTAGAATTCGAGGGCGGCGGCTCGCTCGGGGCCAAGCTGACGGAATGGCCGATCACGCACACGGTCAAGTGTCTCTGCTTCTATCATCCGAACGACCCCTCGGAGATGAAGGCGCGCCAGGAGCGCGAACTGTTGCGGCTCGCCGACGCGACACGGCGCGTCGGACGAGAGCTGTTGATCGAAATCATCGCGAGCAAGAACGGCGACGTCGGCGACGACACGCTGGCTGAAGTGCTACAGCGGCTCTACGCGATCGGGATCAAGCCCGACTGGTGGAAGCTCGAGGGACAGGTCGACGCCGCCGCTTGGCGCAACGTCGCCGGGGTGGTCGAGGCGAACGATCCGCTCTGCCGGGGAATCATGCTGCTTGGACTCGAAGCCCCGGAAGACGAGCTCGCGGAGGCCTTCCGCATAGCGCGGCGATGCGAGTGGGTGCGCGGCTTTGCCGTCGGCCGCACCATCTTCGTCGAGCCGGCGATCAACTGGTTCTCGGGCCGCATCGACGACGCCGAAGCGACCCGCGCGATGGCGGATGCCTTTGCGCGCCTGTGCGCAATGTGGGAGAACGCGGCGCCGGGAGCGACGCCATGATTAGGGAAACAGATCTCGACGCGGCGGCCGACGCCGGCGTCCTCGACGCGGCGACAAAGGCGAGGCTCGTCGCGTTCTTGCGTCAGCGCGAGGACAGGCGCGGCGCGGCGGCCGCGGCGATTGTTGCCCAGGCGCCAAAGTTCGACGCCGTCCACGTGCTCTACTACGCGGGTGCGCTGATTGTCATTTCCGCGATGGGCCTATTCTCCACCACCGCCTTCAGCGCCTTGGGCGGCTGGGCGCTCGCGGCCACCGGCGTTCTCTACGCCATTGGCTTCGTCGCCCTCGGAAGACGGCTATGGTCGAAGCCGGAGACGCGCACGCCGGGCGGCCTCGCCATCGCGGTCGCGGTCTCGATGGCGCCGCTGGCGATCTACGGCGTCGAAGACGCGCTCGGCCTGTGGTCGCTCGCCGAACGCCCCGGCCCCTATCACGATTTCTACCCGCTCATGAACGCCGGCTGGGTCCCGATGGAGATCGGGACGATCATCGCCGCGGCAATCGCGCTCAGGGCCTTCCCGTTCCCGTTCATCCTGATGGTCGCGTCGGTCGCGTGCTGGTTCCTTTCGATGGACCTCGCGCTGCTGCTTATGCACGGCCATTCGCTCGCCTGGGACGACGAGTGGGAATTTCGCCGCCACGTCTCGCTCGTGTTCGGCCTCGCGATGATCGCGATCGCCTGGGCGATCGACCTCAAATGGGGCAGGCTCGGCGACTTCGGCTTCTGGCTGCATCTGTTCGGCGGCCTCTCCTTCTGGGGCGCGCTCTCCTCCGGCTCGGGCGACGAGTTCGGCCAGGCGATCTATTGCGTCATCAACGTCGCGCTCATCGCCTTCGCATTGTTCCTCAATCGCCGCATCTATGCGGTGCTCGGCGCCATTGGCGTCTCGATCTATCTCGGCCATCTCGCCTATGAGACCTTCAGCAACGTGCTGGTCTTCACCTTCGCCCTTTCGGCGATCGGGCTCGCGGTCATCTTTGCCGGCGTCGCCTTACAGCGCCGTCTACCCGCGATCAGCGCCTATCTCGACGCCGTCATGCCCGCGCCCCTTCGCGCGCTGCGTCCGGCGCGCGCCTTAACCCCGTGAGAGAGGCTCGAACGGCAATGGAAACCCTCCGCCTCACCGCCGCGCAGGCGGCCGTCCGCTTTCTCGCTGCACAGCGGACGGAGATCGACGGCGCCGTCCTGCCGCTGTTCGCCGGCGTCTTCGCCATCTTCGGCCACGGCAACGTCGCCGGGCTCGGCGAAGCGCTCTATGGCGTACGCGACGTTCTGCCGACTTATCGCGCCCACAACGAACAAGCGATGGCGCATACGGCGATCGCCTTCGCCAAGGCTTCGCGCCGCCGCCGCATGATGGCTTGCACAAGCTCGATCGGACCGGGCGCGACCAACATGGTCACCGCCGCCGCGGTGGCGCATGTCAACCGCCTGCCGGTGCTGCTGATGCCGGGCGACGTCTTCGCCAATCGCCGTCCGGACCCGGTGTTGCAGCAGATCGAAGCGTTCGACGACGGCACGATCAGCGCGAACGACTGCTTCCGCCCGGTGTCTCGCTATTTCGACCGCATTTCGCGTCCCGAGCAGATCGTGCCGGCGCTGACGCGCGCGGTGGCTGTGCTGACCGACCCCGCTGAATGCGGCCCGGTGACGCTCGCCTTCTGTCAGGACGTGCAGACGGAGGTCTACGACTATCCGCTTTCCTTCTTCGCCGAGCGCGTGCATCGCCTGCGCCGTCAGGGACCTGATGTGCGCGAACTCGAGGAGGCCGCTGCATTGCTTCGCTCGGCGCAGAAGCCGCTCGTCGTCTGCGGCGGCGGCGTCCTCTACGCGCAGGCCGAGAAGGAGTTGATGGCCTTCTGCGAGGCGCACAACATCCCGGTCGCCGAGACACAGGCCGGAAAATCGGCGACGCCGGCCGATCATCCCCTGCATCTCGGCGCGATCGGCGTCACCGGCACGGCCGCCGCCAATGCTTGCGCCGAGGAAGCCGACGTCGTGCTCGGCGTCGGCACGCGCTTCGCCGACTTCACGACCGGCTCGTGGGCGCTGTTCAGGAACCCAGCGCGCCGCTTCATCGCGCTCAACGTCCAGCCGTTCGACGCCGGCAAGCATCGCGCGCTGCCGCTGATCTGCGACGCCCGGGTCGGCATCGACGCGCTCGACACCGAGATCGCCGGCTGGTCGGCGCCGGTGTCGTGGCGTGAAGCGGCGGCGCGCCGCAAGGCGGATTGGCGGCGGGTCGCAGAGCGGTATCGCGCCGCGACCAACGCGCCGGCGCCGAGCGACGCGCAGGTGCTCGGCGCCTTGCAGCGGGCGGGCGAGCCGAGCGACGTCGTCGTCTGCGCCGCCGGCGGGCTTCCCGGCGAACTTCACAAGCTCTGGGAGGCAGGCGCGCCGCTCGGCTATCACGTCGAATACGGCTATTCCTGTATGGGATACGAGATCGCCGGCGGCATCGGCGTCAAGCTCGCGCTGCCCGAGCGAGAGGTGATCGTCGTCGTCGGCGACGGATCCTATCTGATGATGAACTCCGAGATCGCGACCTCGCTGATGCTCGGCTGCAAGCTGATCGTCGTCGTCAACGACAATCGCGGCTTTGGTTGCATCAACCGCCTCCAGCGGGCGACCGGCGGCGAGTTGTTCAACAATCTGCTGCGTGACGCGCGCCACGAGACGCTGCCGGAGATCGACTTCGTCGCGCACGCGCGCTCGCTCGGCGCAGAGGCGGTGAAGGTCCATTCGCTCGCCGAGCTCGAAACCGCCTTCGCTGAAGCGCGCAAGGCGCGCTCGACGCAGGTGATCGTCATCGAGACCGACCCGGTCGCCTCGACCGACGCCGGCGGCGCGTGGTGGGACGTCGCGGTTCCCGCCGCCTCCGAGCGCGCCGAGGTCGGGGCCGCGCGCAAAGCATACGAAGAGAAGCTGGAAGCCCAGCGACTGGGAGATTGAGGAATGGCGATTCGTCTCGGCGTAAATCCGATCGGCTGGTCGAACGACGACTTGCAGGAAATTGGCGGCGACATCCCGCTGGAGACCTGCCTCGCCGAGGCTCGTGAGGCCGGCTTCGTGGGGATGGAGAAGGGCAACAAGCTGCCGAACGAAGGCGCCGCGCTCAAGGCCAAGCTCGCCGAGTTCGGGCTGGTCTTCGTCGGCGGCTGGTATTCGACCCATCTGCGGCGCCGCTCGGCGGCCGAGGAGTTCGAGAACGCCAAGGCGCATATCGCAATGACCAAGGGCGCCGGCGCGAGCGTGATGATCGCCGCCGAATGCTCCAACACGATCCACGGCGACCGCAGCGCGCCGCTCTCCCGCCGGCCGAAACTCGCGCCCGCGGAATGGAAGGAATTCGGCGCGCGGATGACCGAATTCGCAAGCCGCGTCGCCGATGAAGGCGTGAAGCTCTGCTACCATCACCACATGGGCACGATCGTGCAATCGGAGGCCGACATCGACGCCTTCATGGCGGCGACACAACCGCCGGTGCATCTGCTGCTCGACACGGGTCATGCGACGTGGGGCGGCGCTAACCCCGCCGCGCTCGCGCGCCGCTATCGCGATCGCATCGGCCACGTCCATTGCAAGGACGTGCGCGAGGCGAAGATGAAAGAGGCGAACGCCAAGGACCTCAGCTTCCTCGACGCGATCATCGGCCTCGGCGCCGAATTCGGCGTCTACACCGCGCCCGGCGACGGGATGATCGATTACCCATCAGTGTTTCGTGAGTTGCAGGGCTACTCAGGCTGGGTGATTATCGAGGCCGAGCAGGATCCGAAAAAAGCGCCGACGCTGCCCTACGCGAAGAAGGGCGTCGCGCATCTCGGCGCGGCGCTGCGCGAGGCGGGGATCGGCTGAGACCAGGAGTTTCACCCATGACAGGTTCCCCCCTACTCGTTCGCCCCAGCGCCGCGAGCGACGGCGTTCGCCACCGCATCACGCCGGAGAGCGCCGGCTGGCGCTACGTCGGGTTCGAGTCGCGCGTGATGAAGCGCGGCGCGCGAGAGGCTTTTGCGACCGGCGATCGGGAGATTTGCGTCGTCGTTCTCTCCGGCAAGGCGCGGGTCACGGCGGGCGATTTCGATTCCGGGCCGATCGGCGAGCGGTCCGATGTCTTCTCCGGCTCGCCGTGGTCGGTCTATGCGCCGCCGCATGTGGAAGCAGCGATCGAGGCGGTGGAGGATTGCGAAGTCGCGATCTGCTCGGCCCCCGCGGTCGGGCGCTATTCCGCCCGCCTCATTCCGCCGAGCGACGTCGAGACGCTGACGCGCGGAAAAGGCACGAACGCGCGGCATGTCCGCAACGTGCTGCCGGAGACGGCGCCGGCGGAAAGCCTGCTGGTGGTCGAGGTGATCACGCCCGGCGGCCATTGGTCGAGCTATCCCCCGCACAAGCACGACCGCGACGCGCTGCCGGAAGAATCCTATCTCGAGGAGACCTATTACCACCGCCTGTCGCCGCCGCAGGGTTTTGCGTTCCAGCGCGTCTACACCGACGACCGTTCGCTTGACGAGACGATGGCGGTCTCCGACGGCGACGTGGTGCTGGTGCCGCGCGGCTATCATCCCGTCGGCGCGCCGCACGGCTACGACCTCTACTATCTCAACGTGATGGCGGGCCCGAAGCGCATCTGGCGTTTCCACAACGACCCGGCGCACGAGTGGCTGATGAAGTAACCTCCCGCCGTCATGGCGAGGAGCGAAGCGACGAAGCAATCCTTGCCCCCGCTTAAATTGCTGCGCTTCCCCCGTAGGGGCGACTTCGTCACCGCGTCTCCGCGCTGCAGGAGTTGACGACGGCGCCGAGCCGCTTGCGCGTCTCCTCGTTCTCCCCTCCGCCCGACATGAGCGGCAAGCTGGCGGCTTGCGCGCGGTCCGCGACGCAGGTGCAAGCCTTCTCACAAAGATCCAGTTCGCCGCCGTTATCGACGCAAGCCGGCCGGCAGGCCTCGATGTAGGACGTTCGTTCGTGCCGTGCCGCGACGCCGGTCAGATTCGCCACGGCGAACAGCGCCCCGAACAGGATCGGTTGGTGAACGAGATAGATCGCGAGGCTGTGGCGGCCGGCGAACGCCATCGCGCGGCCAGCGATCGCATGAGGACGCCAGCGCGCCCAGCGCGCGTGGGCGACACGCGGCAGGACGACGCGCGCCAACGAGAGGGCGACGAGGACGACGCCGGACCACGGCAGCAGAGGCCGCCAGTCGAGCGTCGGCGGCGGGACAGTCCCGAGGCCGAGCCAAGCCAGGGCGGGACCGTTGAACCGATCGAGCGAGACGACCAGCGGCGCGGCGAGCGCCAGCACACCTGCAGCCAGCCCCATCCAGATCGGCGCCGCGACGAATATCGCCGCCAACAGGCTCGCGGCGGCGATGCAGTGGAGGATGCCAAAGGTGATCGGCTCCTCCGGCGCGAGGAACTCCGTCGCCAACGTCACCAGGAAGGCGGCGCAGGCGACCACTGTCACGCGTCGAAGAAACGCGTCGCGCCGCAACCCATTGGAATGCGCCAGCGCGAACGAGACGCCGACCAGCGCCAGAAAGGCGCTCGCGACCGTATGTGAGACGAGCCGCATGACCGGCGTGAACGGAACGCTCGGTCCGATGAAGCCGAAATGCGCGAGGTCCCACGTCAGGTGGTAGGCGCCCATGCCGAGAAGCGCCACCGCGCGCGCGATGTCGACCGCGGCGATTCGCCCCTTCGTCCGCTTCGGCGTTTGGTCCAAGCTCTGCATCGCCCGCCGATCCTCTCAAGCCTCGCCAGCGGCGAGGCCGCGCTTACAGAATCGAACGATCGATCGCCTTTTCCGCCTCGGCGATCGACTCAGGACGCCCCACATGCAGCCAGAGGCCGTCGAGGCGCAGCCCGAACAGACGACCTTTCTGGGCGGATTGAAAGAAGAATGGCGCAAGGCGGAACACGTCCGCCTCGGTCTCGGCGAACAGTTCCGGCTTGATGATGCCGACGCCGGTGTAGACGAACGGCGCCACCTGACGGTGCTCGCGCTGTGAGAGGCGCCCGTCCCGGTCCATATTGAAATCGCCAGGCCAGTCGACGCCAACGGCGCCGGCGCTCGCGGCGACCAGAAGCATCGCGTCCATCGTCTCCGGATCGAAGGCGGCGGCGAGACGCGCGAGGTTCGAGCGCGGCCCCTCGATCCAGAAGGCGTCGGTGTTGCATAGGAAGAACGGCTCGGCGCCGATCAGCGGCAAGGCGCGCTTGATGCCGCCGCCTTGATCGAGCAACCGCTTACGCTCGTCGGAAATGAGAACCTGCGGCGCGCGGCGCTTGGCGAGATGCGTCTCGATCTGGTCGGCGAGCCAATGGACGTTGACGATCGCGCGCGCGACGCCGTTTTCCGCGAAGCGGTCGAGGCAGTGGTCGATCAGGGCGCGGCCGGCGACCTCGATCAGCGGCTTGGGCAGCGTCTGGGTGATCGGGCGCATGCGCATTCCCAGCCCCGCGGCGAACACCATGGCGGTCGTGGGCGTCGGCGAAGGCATAGGTCAGGGCTCTGAGGGGGAGGATTGGGCGTCGCCGGCGGCGCGCGGCAGGTGCGTCTGATACCAGGACCGAAGCGGCTGAAGCAAGGGATGCGCGAGGTTCTTGGCGAGACGCCGCTCGATGCGCGGAAGATGGCGCAAATACTGCGGTTTGCCGTCGCGCTTGTCGAGCCGCGCGAAGATGCCGAGGATTTTCGTCGCGCGCTGCGCCGCCATGACGGCGTATGCCGCAGCGAATCCCTCGGCGTCGAAGTCGGGATCGGCGCCGGCGCGCAGGCGCGCGTAGAACGCGAGGAGCCGCAACTCGAGATCGTCGGAGACGTCGACGCGCGCGTCCTGCAGCAGGGAGGCGAGGTCATAGGCGGGCGGCCCCAGCACTGCGTCCTGGAAGTCGATCAGGCCGAGGCGTTGCAGGCCGGCCCGATTCTCCAGCCAGTGCAGATTGGGCGAGTGGTAGTCGCGCAAGGTCCAGGTGACGGGTTGCGCAAGGATCGGCCCGAGGAGGTCGCGCCACAGCGCGAGGAACTGCACGCGCGCGCCCGAACTCGGCATCACCCGCGCGAACCCAGGCGCGTACCAATCGATCGCCAGCTCCACCTCGACCAGCATCGCCTCGACGTCGTAGACCGGCAGCGCATAGGTCTCGCCGTCGACGGGAAGCTCGCCAGGCAGCGAATGAGCGTGCAGATCGGCGAGCAGCGCCGTCGCCTCGGCGTAGCGCGCCGCGTTCGGCCCCCGCTCGTCGGCGATCGTCTGGGCGCCGAAGTCCTCGAGGAGCGCAAGTCCGTCGGCGACGCTGTGGGCGTAGATGCGCGGCGTCGAATAGCCGACCGCGTGCAGGCCGTCCGCCATGGCGAGGAACGCGCGAATGTCGGGCGAGAGCTTGGCGATCGCCGCGTAGGGCTTGCCGTAGCGCACGATCGGGCCGTCCGGCCGCGGCGGCGAAATCATCAGGATGGCGGTCCGTCCGTCGCCCATGGTCAGGCGCTCGTAGGCGCGCACGGAGGCGTCGCCTTGCAGAAATTCGCGCCGCGCCTCCTCCCACCCGGTCTGACGCAGCAGTGCCTCGATGGCGCGCGCCCGTGCATAGCGGCTCGCGAGCGCGCCGAACGCGCGCACTTCGGCGCGCCGGAAATCGGCGCCTTTCGAGACGTCGAAGAGGAAGGCGATCTCGAGCCGGTCGACCGGCAGCGCCTCGGCCGCACGCTCCGCCCATTCGGCGAGCGTTACGGCCCCTTCGACGACTTCGTCCCAGCCGAGTTGCACCAGTTCCTCGGCGCCGCGCAGACGGTAGAAGTCGGCGTGAACGACGGGAAAGCGCGGCCCCTCGTAGATCTGCATCAAGGTGAAGGTCGGGCTCGGCGCCTCGAGTTCGGGATCGCCGAGCAAGGCGCGCAGAAAGCCGCGCGCATAGGTCGTCTTGCCGGCGCCGAGATCGCCGGCGAGCGCGAGAAAATCGCCCGGTTCGACGAAATCGGCGGCCCATCTGGCGAATTCGAGGGTCGCCGCTTCGTCGGGGAGATCAATCGATTCGACGCGAACGCCGTTTGGCGCAGTGACCATCTCAGGCGGCCGCGCTCTCGACGTTCGTCACGCCGTCGATCGGGAACATGCAAGTCACCGTCGTGCCCTCGCCGAGCGCCGAGTCGATCTGGACGCGCCCGCCGTGCAATTCGACGAGCGCGCGCACGATCGACAGTCCGAGACCAGGACCTCGATGGCGCGAGCCGCCGGTGTGGCTCTCAAAACGATCAAACACGCGGTCGAGCACCTCGGAGGGAATGCCGCGCCCGCGATCGCTGACCTTGAAGACGATCTCGGAGCCGCGGCGCATCGCCGCCAGGGTAACAGTCTGGCCGGGCGCCGAAAAGCCGATCGCGTTGGAAAGCAGGTTGAACAGGATCTGGCGAATACGCCGCCCGTCCGCGCGGAGCGAGCCGACGTCGTCGGTCGCGACGATACGCAATTCGATCTTGGATTCGCTGAGGCGGTCCTGCACCCCTTCCGCGGCCGCCTTCATCGCCTCGACCACGTCGACGTTCTCCGGGCGAAGCTCCAGCGCGCCGGCGTCGATGGAGGCGAGATCGAGAATGTCGTTGATGATCGCCAGCAGCGCCGCCGAGGAGGTCGTGATGAAGCCCGCGTATTCGAGCTGCTTGGGGTTGAGCGGGCCGACGCCGCCATCGGCGAGCAATTGGGTAAAGCCGATGATGTTCGTCAGCGGCGTCCGCAATTCATAGGAGACGTGATTGACGAAGTCGTTGCGCAGCTTCTCGGCGCTGACCAGCGCCTGGTTGCGTTCCGTCAGTGCGCGCTCGAAGTCGGCGCCGGCGGTGACGTCGAGGAAGGTGAGCAAGGTCGCGCCGTCCGGCAGCGGCAGCGCGGCGCAGTCGAGGACCAGGCCGTCCTTGCGCTCGACGCGCGTCCCGAAGCCGTGGCGGTCCTCCGGCAGGCCGACGATTGTTTGGCGCAACCCGTCCCACAGGCTCGAATCGGTGAGCAGCGGCGCGCAGATTCGCGCGACCTCCTCGATATGCGGGCGATCGGCGGCGCGCGCCGCGTCGAAACCCCAGGTGGCGGCGAAGGCGGGATTGATGAGCTTCATCCGCCCGTCGGCGCCGAACACCGCGACGCCTTCCTTCAGCGCGTCGAGCGTCTCGCCCTGCACGCGGGTCAGCGCGTTGACCTGCGAAGCGAGCGCGTAGCTCTGCGTCGCGTCGTCGAAGAGATAGGTCACGCCGCCTTGCGGATTGGGGCTGGCGACGACGCGCAGCGCCCGCCCGTCCGGCAGGTGCCAGACGTTCTCGAGCGGTTCGATCGCCTGATAAGCGGCGAGCGCCTGCGTCTTCCAGGAGCGGAAATCGGCCTGTTCGGGCAACTGGCGCTTCGCGCGCAGACGGTCGAGGATCTCGCCGTCGGTCGGCTGGGAATCGAGGAACGCAGGATCGAGCGACCAAATCTGCCGATAGGCGGCGTTGTAGAAGGTCAGCCGCTTGGCGCGATCGAAGATCGCGACCGCGGTCGAGAGCTGATCGAGCATGCGCGAATAGGCGCCGGTGTGGCGCTCCATCTCGGCCCGCAGCGCCTCGACCTCGGAGAGATCGGTGGCGAGGCCCGCAGCGCCCGTCTCGGTGGCGACCTCCACCACGCGGAACGGCTTGCGCTCGCCGGCGACGACGGCGCGCGCATCGCGCCGCCAGGCGCCGGAACGGCCTCGCTCGACAAGCGCCTCCGCGCAGAGTTCCTGGTCGAACAGTTCGAGATTGCGGCTCGCCGCGTCGGCGGGGTCATTTGCCTCGACGGCGCGCGCGTAAGCGAGATTGGTCCAGGCGACGCGGCCTTCGGCGTCGCGCGTCCAGGCCGGATGCGCCGCCGCGTCGAGCAGGGCGCGCAACGAAGCCAAGGCGCTGTTGGCCTCGGCGTGGCTGTCGCGCAGGCGGGCGAGCTGCAGGCGGTCGCCCGAGACGTCTCGGATGCGCATCACCGCGCAGCCGGCGACCGCGCGGCCGTCGATCTCGAAATGGCGCCCTTTGAGGCTCGCGGCGGCGATCGAAAACGCTTCGCCGCGACCGAGCAGCCGCTCGACCGCCTGCCCGACATTCGCGGCCGTGGCCGGCGCGAGCCATGTCGAGAAGGAGAGCACGCGTTGCGGCAGCGGCGCATCGGCGACGAGGGCGAATTCGCCCTCGATGCGCGGCTCGCTGTCTGGCCGCTCCCAGGCGACGAGAATTTGCGGCTCGCTGGCGAGGAAGAGTTTGGCGCGATCGAGGCCGGCTCGAGTGCGCGCGAGTTCGTCGGCAAGTTCGTTCTCGCGATGCGTCCAGCGTCGGCGCCCGACGAGATGCAGCGAGGCGGTCAGCACCGAGAAGAACAGCAGGAGAAGGATGACGAGGCCGGTGATGTCGTTGGTCAGCAGCGCGTCGCCCGACAGCAAGTCGGAACCGAAGTCGCCCCGCGCGTTCGCCTGGGACGAGGCGAGCGCCGCTACCGCTACGAGCGCCGCTGCGCCCTTCGGCCAAATCCGACCAGCCAGCGGACGGGCGCCCCTCGACCCACCTGCTGCGCTCGCCGGTTTATATTTCCGTCGCACGCCATGGCCCCCTGAGACATCGGCGCACCCACTTTGTATGGCTCGCCGCCGCCGCTGCCGCCCTCTTCCGCCAAGAAGAACGAATCAGCTCGCCACAGACTTACGCAAACCTAACGAGAAAGTCGTTAACCTGAACTTTGCCATGCTTATGCGGGCCTGACTCGCAGGCAGCAGCATTTAGTGTGACCGCGAACGGTCGACTCAACATGTTGCCATCTTGGCTGCCTGGCGCCCTCCAAGACGGCGCCACGGCGCAGAAAAATATTTTTGCTGGCCTCGTTCAGCGAATGAGGCCGACGATGTCCTTGACCGCATCCATGTTCGGCCTGGCGATCGCGCGCGCCCTCTCGGCGCCCTCGGCAAGCACGGTGTCGACATAGGAAGCATCGGCGTTGAGGCGCACGATCTCCGAGCGGATCGGCGCGAGCTTCGAGACGGCGAGATCGGCAAGCGCGCTCTTGAACTGCGAGAACTGGCCGCCGGCGAAGCGGCGCAGCACGTCCGCCTTCGTCTCGTCCGCCAAGGCGGCGAAGATGCCGACGAGATTGTCGGCTTCCGGACGACCCGCAAGGCCCTCGACTTCGCCCGGCAGCGCGCCGGCGTCTGTCTTGGCTTTGCGAATCTTCTGCGCGATCATGTCGGCGTCATCGGTCAGAGCGATGTGGGCGTATTCGGAGGGGTCCGACTTCGACATCTTCTTGGTGCCGTCGCGCAGGCTCATCACCCGCGTCGCCGGCCCCTGGATCAACGGCTCCGGCAGCGGGAAGAAGGCGTCGCCGAACCCACATTCCGCTATGGTCGCGGCGAAGTCGTTGTTGAACTTCTGCGCAATGTCGCGGGTCAATTCGAGATGCTGCTTCTGATCGTCGCCCACCGGCACATGGGTCGCGCGATAAAGCAGAATGTCGGCCGCCATCAACACGGGGTAATTATAGAGACCGATCGAGGCGTTCTCCCGGTCCTTGCCCGCCTTCTCCTTGAACTGGGTCATCCGATTGAGCCAGCCCAGACGCGCAACGCAATCGAGCACCCAGGTGAGTTCGGCGTGCTCGGCGACGCGGCTCTGGTTGAAGATCGCGCTCTTCTTCGGATCGATGCCGCAGGCGAGGAACGCTGCGGTGACCTCCCGCGTCGTGCGCCGCAACTGCACCGGATCGTGCGGCATGGTGATCGCATGGAGATCGACGACGCAATAGAGGCAAGGGTACTTCGCCTGCATCTCGACGAAGCGCTTCAGCGCGCCGAGGTAATTGCCGAGGTGCAGGTTGCCGGTCGGCTGAATGCCGGAAAACACCAATTCAGAGAACTTGGCCATCTCGACCCGCGAAAATGCTGGAGAAGGAGCGGCTTATCGCAACCCCGCGACGGCCGCGCAAGAGCCGACGGCCGCGTCGCGTTCAGCCCACTCAGAAGGGATGGTACTGGAACATCCAGGTTTCGGTCAGCGTCTCGCCGTTCGCCTGGAGGAAGCAGCGCAGTTCGATCGGGTCCGTCCCTTCCGCCGTCAGGTCGAACTCGAGGCGCCAGTGGCCCGGCACGTCGTCGGGCACGGCTTCGACAATGCGGTAGCCTTGCAGCGAGCCGCGCGAGGCGTTCACCACCATCTCCGGCTTGACCCCATAGGGCAGCGTCGCGAGCGGGCCGCCGAGGAACTCGACGACAAATTTGCGCACGCCCTTGGGGCGGGGCAGACCGGGCTGGCCGCCGCGGCCGAGACGGGTCGCGACGCAACGGCCGAGCTTGGTCGGATAGGGCTCGTCGGCGAGCCAGTGAAGGCGATAGTTGAGGTTGAGCTCGGCGCCCGCCGGCACCGGCCTCTCGGGCACCCACATCGCCACGATGTTGTCGTGGATCTCGTCGTCGGTCGGGATCTCGCAAAGCTGGATCGATCCCTTGCCCCAGCCCTGCCCTTGCGGGCTCGGCAGCGGCTCGACCCACACGGTCGGGCGGCGGTCGTAGAAAACACCGTCGAGGTAGTGGTCGAACACGCGATCGCGTTGGCAGAGGCCGAAGCCGCGCGGATTCTCGTCGAGAAAGGACGACACCATGATGCGCGGGGGATTGTTGAGCGGCCGCCACAGCCGCTCCCCCTTGCCCGACCACATCGACAGGCCGTCGGAATCGTGCACCTCGGGGCGCCAATCGATCGCCGTCTCCTTCTTGGTCTCGGAGAACCAGTACATCGAGGTGAGCGGCGCGATGCCGAAACGGGAAACCTGCGCGCGGGTGAACAGCGTCGTTTCGATGTCCATCACGACGCCCTTGGCGCGCTGCATCAGAAAGCGATACACGCCGACGATCGAGGGGCCCTCCATCAGCGCGTAGATGAGAACGTTGTCCTGGCCCTCTTTCGAGTCGATGTAGAAGTTGGTGAAATCGGGGAATTCCTCCGGCCGATCGGCGACCGCGACATCGAGCGCGATGCCCCGCGCCGACATGCCGTATTGGTGTAATTCGCCGATGGAGCGGAAATAGGCCGCTCCGAGGAAGGCGACCCAGTCGTTCTTGCGCCAGTCAAGCGCGCCGTCGCGCGACTCCTGGATGCGAAAGCCCGCGAAGCCGGCCCCTTGCGGCAATTGCCGGGCGACCGAATCCGAGGGCATGTCAAAATAGGACTGTTCGTAGACGATCCGCTTCGACTGCTCACCCTCGACGAGGTGCATTTCCACCGCCTTCTGGAAGAAAAGGCCGAGGTGAAAGAAGGTCAGCGGGAAGCGCTCGGGTCCGTCCGCGAACAACGCATGATCGCTGCGAAAACGGATTTTGCCCCACTCCTCGTAGTTGATCTTCTGGACGATCTCCGGGGCGGGATGCGGCGGGGGCATATAAGCGGCGTTGGCCTTCTCGCGCGCGTGGGCCTTCAGAAGGTCGTAGGAGAAGGCGACGGGGGCGTCGAAGTTCAGCGCCTCCGAAGCGGCGGCCCTCACGTCGCCGACTGAAGTCATGGCTACGGCGGCCGCCGCTGCGCCCCCCTTCAGAACGCGCCGCCGATCGAGACTGTCCGACATGTTCACCCTATTCGCTCAGATTGAACATACTAACGATGGTTTCTTACCGAAACGCTGAAAGCGTTCGATTCAGCGGCGCACAAACGTCAAATAGGCGGAGGAACGGCCTGCGGCCCGGGCCTTAGCCTCATAGCGTGTGGGAGACCAGCCCTTCCAAGGTATACGCCAATCATCCGCACGGCGCGCCGTCCACTCGAAATCCACCGAATCGAGAAAGCGCCGCAATGTCCATCCGGCGTAATCGTCGATGTCGGTGGCGAACCGGATCTCGGCGCCCCGCTTGGCGACGCGAGCGAGTTCGGCGACCATCTCGTCGGAGATCACCCGCCGCTTGTTGTGGCGGCGCTTCGGCCACGGGTCCGGATAGAGGATGAAGACGCGCGACAAAGACGCCGGCGGCAGCGCCTCGATCAGTGCCCGCGCGTCGCCCGCCCTGAGGCGCACATTCTCGAGACCGTAAAGTTCGATCGCAGCCAGCGCCTTGGCGACGCCGTTCACGAAGGGCTCGCAGCCGATCAGCCCGACATCGGGATGAGCCTGCGCCTGGGCGATCAAATGCTCGCCGCCGCCGAAACCGATCTCGAGCCAAAGCTCGCTCGGCTCGTAGGGGAATGCCGGCGCCCCCGTCCCGAGGGCCGCCGCATCCACTTCGAGCGCCGGCAGGCGCTCGGCGATCAGGCGCGCGTGATGCGCGCGCAGCGCCTTGCCCTTGCTGCGCCCGTAAAGGGCGCGGCGCGCCGGCGGTTCAGTGCTCGGCTCCCGCAACGGCGCTTACGCGAGGCCGCGCAGTTGGCCCGCAAGGTCGGTCTTCTCCCAGGAGAAGCCTCCGTCGGCCTCCGGCGCGCGGCCGAAGTGGCCGTAGGCGGAGGTGCGCGCATAGATGGGCTTGTTGAGGCTGAGGTGCTCGCGGATGCCGCGCGGCGACAGATTCATGATGTCCATCAACGCCGCTTCGAGCTTCGCCTCGTCGATCTGGCCCGTGCCGTGAAGGTCGGCGTAGATCGACAGCGGCTTGGCGACGCCGATCGCATAGGAGAGCTGCAGCGTGCAGCGATCGGCGAGGCCCGCGGCGACGACGTTCTTGGCGAGATAGCGGGCGGCGTAGGCCGCCGAGCGGTCGACCTTGGTCGGGTCCTTGCCCGAAAAGGCGCCGCCGCCGTGCGGGGCCGCGCCGCCGTAAGTGTCGACGATGATCTTGCGTCCGGTCAGGCCGCAATCGCCGTCAGGGCCGCCGATGTGGAACTTGCCGGTCGGATTGACGTGCCAGACGGTCTTGGGCGTGATCCAGCCCTCGGGCAGCGCCGCCGCCACATAGGGGCGGACGATCGCGGTGACGTCCTCGGAGGTGAGGCTCGGCTCGACATGCTGGTGCGAGACGACGATCTGCGTCGCTTCGACCGGCTTGCCGTTCTCGTAGCGCACCGTCACCTGGCTCTTCGCGTCGGGGCCGAGCGCCTTCTCGCGGCCCGCGTGGCGCGCCTCGGAGATGAGGCGGAGGATGCGGTGCGCGTAAGCGATCGGCGCCGGCATCAGCTCCGGCGTCTCGCGGCAAGCGTAGCCGAACATGATGCCCTGATCGCCCGCGCCCTCATCCTTGTTGCCGGCGGCGTCGACGCCCTGCGCGATGTCCGCGGACTGCGCGTGCAGCAGCACCTCGACCTTGGCGTCCCTCCAGTGGAAGCCATCCTGCTCGTAGCCGATTTGCTTGATGGCGGCACGGGCCGCCTCCTCGATCTTTGCGACGCCGAGGTCGGGCCCGCGCACCTCGCCGGCGATCACGACGCGATTGGTCGTCGCCAGCGTCTCGCAGGCGACGCGGATCTGATAGGGGTCGAGGCCGGCGCGCGCGCCTTCGCGGAAGAACAGGTCGACGATCTCGTCGGAGATGCGGTCGCACACTTTGTCGGGATGGCCTTCGGAAACCGACTCGCTGGTGAACAGATAGTTTTGTCGGGCCATCGCTTCGATCTCCAATTTGCTTGCCGCTTCGGCCGACGCGCCCCCGCGGCCCCCGAACGAACAAGAGTCAGCCGTCGCTTCTGACAGGCGGCGTTCGTTTGGTCAAGCCATTGGAGAGGATTCGTTCTTTTTATAGAACGAACGGAGCCAAAGCGCTGCCTATTCCTGGGCGAGCGAAAGCACGAGATCGATGATCTTCTTGCGCACCTTCGGGTCGCGAATCATTGCGAAAGCGCGATTGAGCTGCAGCCCCTCCGAGGTCGAGAGGAAATCGACGACATAAGAGCTGGCGCTCGGCTCGGCGAAGGCCATCGCGCCGGCCTCCCCGGAGGCGGGGGCCGGCGCGCCCTCGAAGAAGAACGCGGGCGGCACTTCCAGCACCCGCGCGAGCTGCTGCAGACGGCTGGCGCCGATCCGGTTGGTGCCCTTCTCGTACTTCTGAATCTGCTGAAACGTTACGTCCAAGGCGTCGCCCAGTTTGCCCTGGCTCATCCCAACCATCATGCGCCGCATACGCAGGCGGGCGCCGACGTGCTTGTCGATCGGATTGGGCGTTTTGTTCATGCTTCCGGAATCCGTCGAATGACCGGACCGGGCGGTCCGAATCACGCCAAAATGCCCCCGGGCGGATGACGTAAGGGAATTTGTAGCGGATGCGCGCAATACGCGCAATGGCAAAAAATTCACCGCAGCTTGCGCGTCGCGAAACAAACAACGAGCAGCGCAAGGCCGAAGAGGGCGGCGCTCGCCGATCCCCAGCGCGATTGCCAGGTCGGCGCGATCGGCTCGGGCAACGGGCTGTCGAGCACGGTTTCCGAACCGAGAGCGGTCTCGGCGAGGACACGCCCGAAGCCGTCGGTGACGGCCGAAATGCCGGTGTTGGCTGCGCGCACCAGCGGCAGGCCGAGTTCGACCGCGCGCAAGCGAGCCTGGGCGAAATGCTGATAGGGCCCGGAAGTCAAGCCGAACCAGGCGTCGTCCGTCACGTTAAGCAGCCAGCGCGGCCGATCCGGCCCGGCGGCGGCAGGACGCTCGTTGGGGAAGATCGCCTCGTAGCAGACCATCGCCAGCGCAGGCGGCAGACCGGGAATGCGAAGCACATTCGTTCCGCTCCCCGGGTCGAAGCCGCCGGGAATATTGACGAATTGGGTGACGCCGATCCGCTCGATCAGATTCGAGAGCGGCATATACTCGCCGAACGGCACGAGATGATGCTTGTCGTAGAGTTCGGGCCGCAGCCCCTGCCGATCGATGACCTCGATCGAATTGTAATAGTGGAAGCGCCCGTGCGGCCGGTCGTCGTGCTCCATGCGCGCCGCGCCGGTGATGAGGATGGCGCCGCCGTGCAAGAAGCCGGCGATCTCCTTCATCATCGCCCCATCGCGGGAGAGGATGAAGGGGAACGCCGACTCTGGCCAGATCAGATGCGTGACGTCGGCGACGCCCGACGTCGCCGGCGATGTTGCGCGATCGGAAAGGGTGAGATAGCGCTTGACGATCGCCGCTCCGTTTTCCGGGGCGAATTCGGCGTCCTGCGCGACATTGGGCTGCATGATCCGCAGTTTGACGCTCGCGACGGTTGCGCTCGCGGGGGCCTCCAGCCGCACGGCGCCGAAGGCGAAGATCGCCGCCAGCGCCAGGCCCGCGAGGATCGTTGGGCTGAATCGCCGCCAGGAGCCGCTCTCGGTCCATAAAGTCGCCGGCGCCGCGAAAATCGCCACGCTCGCCAGCGTCAGGCCGTGCAAGCCGACGATCGAGGCGATCTGGGCGAGCGTGACGTTCTGTCCGAGCGTCATGCCTAGGTCGTTCCATGGAAAGCCGGTGAAGGCGACGCCGCGCAGCCACTCGCTCGCCCCGAGGCCGACGGCGAGCGCCAGCACGCGAAAAGGGTTCGGCCGCCACAGCATGCGGGCGAGGGCGAAGCCCAATGCGGGAAAGAACGCCAGCATTGCCGGCAAGCCGAGCACGCCGAGCGGCAGCGCCCAGGCGAATTTGTCCGGCTCAACGAGAAAAGCCGACCCGAGCCACCAGAGCCCCGCGGTGAAATAGCCAAATCCCCACCACCAGCCGGCGCCGAAGGCGGCGCGCAAAGAGGCCCATCGCGCGCCCTCCCCGGCTTCTCGGTCCATCGATCCGTCGATCAGCCAGATCGCAAGCGCCAACGGGACAACAATCGCCGGGACGAAGCCGATCGGCGGCATCGCCAACGCGCCGATCGCGCCCCCAAGGAACGCGACGCCGCGGCGCGGCCAGCCCCAGGCGAGGATAACGTTGTGCGCCAATACGCCAAAAAGGTTCTCACGCGGCAGCGGCGTCGAATCCTGCAGGGACAAGGGGATCTTTCCGTCACGGGCGATTCGGCTTCGCCATCATAGCGCGGATTGGGCGGGACTCGTATGGACGCTACGGCGTCTCGCGCGCCGGAGGCAGCTTGTCTGTCGGCTCCGCGTCTTCCTTTTCGGCGCGCGCGCCCTGGGCGGCGGGCGGGCGGCGGCGCGGCGCGGCGCGGCGCACGATCTTGAGCCGCTTGACCCGGCGTGGATCGGCGTCCAGCACTTCGAACTCGAAATCGCCCGCCCCGGTGACGATCTCGCCGCGTCCGGGCACGCGTCCCGCCGCGGCGGTCAAGAGGCCGCCGATCGTGTCGACGTCTTCGGCGTCCGCCAACTTGGAGAAATCGAAGCCGACCGCTTCCGAGACGTCCTCGAGACTGGTGCGCGCTTCGACGACGTAGGAGCCGTCGCCGGCTGCGACGACGCCGGGCCGATCGGCCTCGTCGTGCTCGTCCTCGATATCGCCAACGATCGCTTCGACCACGTCCTCCATCGAGACGAGGCCGTCAGTGCCGCCGTATTCGTCGATCACGAGGGCCATGTGCGTGCGCGAGGCCTGCATTTTCACGAGCAGATCGAGCGCGGGCATAGAGGGCGGCGCGAACAGCACCGGACGCAGGATGCGCGCGGCCGATAGCGGCGTCTTCATGCCTTGGGCGGCGAGCGTCTTCTGTTCCGGCGACGGGTTCGCGGCCGGCGACGGCTCGGCGAGGCCGAAATGCGCTTCGGAGGCGAGGAAGTCGACGAAGTCGCGAATGTGGACCATGCCGCGTGGATCGTCGAGCGTCTCGCCGTAGACCGGCAGGCGCGAGTGGCCCGCGGTCCGGAACAGCGCGAGGAGTTCGCCCAGCGTCGCCTCGATGCTGACGGCGATGATGTCCGCGCGCGGCACCATGACGTCGGCCACCCGCACGTCGTGCAGGCCGAGAACGTTCTTGAGGATCGCGCGCTCTTGCGGCGTAAAGTCGGCGTTGGTTCCGGCGTCGTCGAGCGCGTCCTCGATGTCGTCGCGCACCGAGGCCTGCCCCATGCCAAAGAGACCGCGCAGCCGCTCGATGAGGCCCGGGTGCGCTTCGCGCCCGCTAGGCGAGGCGGCTCGCTCGCCGCCGTTTTGCGATTCGCTCATGACGCGGCGTCCATCAGTTCGCCGGCCAGTTCGCCGGCGCGGTAAGGGTCCGGGACCCCGAGCCGGGCGAGGATGCGCGTCTCCATGGCTTCCATGATTTCCGCGTCGGCGTCGTTTTCGTGATCGAAGCCGACGAGATGCAGGAAGCCGTGGACGACGAGATGGCGATAATGGTCGGCGAGCGGCTTGCCCTCCTCCTCCGCCTCGCGCGCCACCGTCTCGAAGGCGAGGACGATGTCGCCGAGCAGGCGCGCCTGCGCGAGAGAGGCTGCGTCCGCGGCGGGGAAGGACAAGACGTTGGTCGGCTTATCGAGGCCGCGCCAGCGGGCGTTCAGCTCGCGGACGTGCGCGTCGTTCTCCAGGTGGACGCAAAGCTCGGCGCCCGCGCAGAGCGCGACGCCGCATTCCGCGACGCTTGCCTCGATCGCCTGTCGCCCCAACTTGCGCGCCGCCAGCGACGAGCGCCAGCGGGGCGAATTCGCAATGAACTCGACTTTAGGTTTCATCGGCCGCCATCCGGCCCCTCGGCCGGCTTTACGCCTTCATAGGCCTCCACGATCTGGCGCACGAGGTCGTGTCGCACCACGTCGCCGTGACGAAAGCGGACATGACCGACCCGATCCAATCCGCTGAGCAGGCCGATCGCCTCGCTGAGCCCCGACTTCTGGCCCGGCGCGAGGTCAGTCTGCGAGGGATCGCCGTTGATCATCATCCGCGAGCCTTCGCCAAGGCGCGTCAGGAACATCTTCATTTGCATCGCGGTGGCGTTCTGCGCTTCGTCAAGCAGGATCGCCGCCTTCGCCAAGGTGCGCCCCCGCATGAAGGCGAGCGGCGCGACTTCGATCATGCCGGTCTGAATGCCGCGCTCGACCATCCGCCCTTCCATGAAATCGTAAAGCGCATCATAAATCGGCCTGAGGTAGGGATCGACCTTGTCGCGCATGTCGCCCGGCAGGAAGCCGAGCCGCTCGCCCGCCTCGACGGCAGGACGCGACAGGATCAGGCGCTCCACCAACCCCTGCTCCAGCAAAGAGACTGCGTGGCCGACCGCGAGCCACGTCTTGCCCGTGCCCGCCGGCCCTTCGGCGAAGACGAGCTCGTATTTCCGCAGCGCGGCGAGATAGCGGTCCTGAGCGGCGTTGCGCGCCCTGACGACGCCGCGCCGCCGCGTCTTGACATGGCCGAAACCCTCGACTGTGCGGTCGAGGTCGCCCGGGAACAGATTGCCCTGGTAGCCGGTCTCCTCGATCACGCCCTCGACGTCGCCCTCTCCGGAGAGCTGGCCGAGCTTGGCGCGTTCATAGAGCAGCTCGAACACCCGCCGCGCCTGCTCGCTCGCTTCTCGCGGGCCGCGGATGACAACCTGATTGCCGTTGGCGTTCGCCGTCACGCCAAGGCGGCGTTCGATGCGGGCGATGTTTTGATCGTAGTGTCCGAATACGACCGAGGCCAGGCCGTTGTCGGCAAAAGCGAGCGCAATTTCTATCGGTTTGGGCTCGCGTTCCTCCCGCGCGACGGCGGAAACAGGGAGTCTCGACAACGTCTGATCCTGAGCTTTCAAATTCACAGCCTCCGTTGCGCTCGCAGACTTATTCTCTTCTCAAACTCATGCACCATGACGCTACCTAGATGAACTTTCCGCGACAAGCCGACCAACCAGCGAGTTCGGGCCGACGCCGACAATCTCCACCTCGGCCACCGCGCCGATCAGCGAGACATCCCCCTCCGCATACACCGACTGCATATAAGGAGAGCGGCCGATGATTTGACCAGGCCGCCGGCCGGGTTTTTCGAAAACAACATCGAAACGGCGCCCGACGAGCGCGTGATTGAAGGCGAGGCGCTGCTCCTCGAGCAAAGCGAACAACTTTGCGAGGCGGTTGACCTTTGTCTCCTCGTCGATCTGGTCGCCTTGTTCCGCCGCCGGAGTGCCGGGCCGCGGCGAATACTTAAAGGCGTAGGACGAAGCGAACCCCACCTCGCGCACCAGAGCCAGGGTCGCCTCGAAATCGGCCTCGTTTTCGCCGGGAAAGCCGACGATGAAATCCGAGGATAGCGCGATGTCGGGGCGCGCCTGGCGCGCGCGTGCGATGATGTCGAGATAGTCTCGCACGGTGTGGCGCCGGTTCATCGCGGCCAAGATCCGGTCCGATCCCGATTGGATCGGCAGGTGCAGATAGGGCGCGAGGGCCGAAACGTCGCGATGGGCCCGGATCAGGTCCTCCCCCATGTCGTTGGGGTGGGACGTCGCATAGCGCAGCCGCTTGACCCCAGGGAGTTTCGCGGCCTCCTGGATCAGTTCGGCAAGGGTCACGTTCCGGCCGTCGGCGCATTGTCCGTGATAGGCGTTGACGTTCTGGCCGATCAGCGTGACCTCGGCGACGCCCGCGACGGCGAGGCGCTCGATCTCGGCCAGCACCTTCTCGGGCGGGCGCGACACTTCGCCACCACGCGTATAGGGCACCACGCAGAACGAGCAGAATTTGTCGCAGCCCTCCTGCACCGTCACAAAGGCGGTGACGCCGCGCGCGCGGATCGCCGCCGGCGCGCTCGCCGGCAGGTGGTCGAACTTGTCTTCGACCGGGAAGTCGGTGTCGACCACGCCGCCTCGCCGGCGCTCGCGGAGCAATTGCGGCAGGCGATGATAGTTTTGCGGGCCGACGACGAGATCGACCGCGGGCTGGCGGCGCAAAATCTCGCCGCCCTCGGCCTGCGCGACGCATCCGGCGACAACCACCGTCGTCTCCCGCCCGGCCGCGGCGCGCTCTTCCTTCAGCTCACGAATCTTGCCGAGCTCGGAATAGATCTTCTCGGAGGCGCGCTCGCGAATATGGCAGGTGTTGAGGACGATGAGATCGGCTTCCTCGACGCTCGACGCTTCCCGGTAGCCCTGCTCGGCCGCGACGTCGGCCATGCGCTGCGAGTCGTAGACGTTCATCTGGCAGCCGAACGACTTGATGAACACCCGCCGGTCCGGCTTGGCCTCGGGCGCGTCGCTCGTCATTGTATTTTGCGAATTCGAAATGGGCAAAGGGGTCTCCGGCCGCTCGCTCCCTTCTACGACGAACTGAGCCCGGCAGGAATAGGCGCCGTCGGCCGGCGGGCCCTTCCGGCGAGCCCGCGCACTGAGATTTCCGTCGAACGGGCGATCGCCTTGCGTCGCGAGTCGGTCGAGACGGGAATGGGCGGCCCGAAGTGGACGTCGCAGACCAAGCCGCCCGCCCTGAGAAACCGCCGGAAGTGGCCGAAGAAAGTCATGTCCCCGTACCAAGCGAACAGCGGCCGCTCGCGCCGCGCCACCGGCATGCCGGCCAGACGCGAATAATCGAGGAAAACCGGCTGGACGACCGCCTCGCCGGCCCCTCGGCTGGCGGCGGCCTGACGCACCGCCTCGAAGTGGGAGGAGCGGAAGCGCAGGATCCGGTTGCCGTCGCCGGTCGTCGCCTCGGCGAACAGGACCACCGGCTCGCCTCGCGACATGGCCTCGACCATTTCGGCGTTGACGCGCGGAATGCCCCGCCGTCGCCGGCGATCCACCAGGATGAGGCCCTGGAGGCGTGCGAGCCGGCCGCCCAGCGCGGCCGCGCCGACCTCCTTCTTAGCGAGAAAGGTCATTGGCTCGACCGATCCGAGCACGGGAATGTCGAGCCATGAGACGTGATTGGCGACGATCAGCCGCCGGGCGGCCCGCGCCGGGCGGCCATGGACGCGCACACGGACGCCCACCGCCGCGCAGAGCAGGCGGTGGAACAGGACCGGCGTGTTTCGCCCCGTGCGCCAGCGCCGCGACTGCGCGAAGCTGCGCGGCGGACCGCACACGAGAAGGAACAGCACAGCGGCCACCAGGCCGAACGCGAGGCGCGGATAGGTCATGGCGCTCGACGAGGCCCCTGCCGACCCGGAAAGCCCCCACGTCGGTTCATGCGAGGTCCTTCCGCATCACGATCGCCGTCGCCGGATCGCCGTCCGGCCGTCGGTAATACCCTCTGCGCTCGCCGACCTTCACGAAACCGAAGCGGGCGTAAAGCGCGAGCGCCGCGGTGTTGGCCTGATCCACCTCGAGGAAGATCGCGCGCGCGCCGGAAAAGAGCGCGCGGGAAAGATGCTCGCGCAGAAGGTCGGCGCCGACGCCGTGACCGCGCAGCGCCCGCTCGACGGCGATCGTCAGAATTTCCGCCTCGTCCGCCGCCAAGCGCGAAACCGCGAAACCGCGCAGGCGCCCGCTCGAGGGGTCGAGCGCCGCCGAGCCGATCGTCGAGGCGCTGGCGAGCAGCGAAGCGAAATCGCTGGCCGGCCAGGCGTGGGCGAAGGCGTTCGCGTGGATCGCCGCGCATTCCGCGGCGCGGTCGACCCGCAGCGGGCGGATCGTCGAAGGCGTCAGTCGGCGAAGTCCGAACACCATCGCGCGGTCCGTCATCCCTCGATGCGCGCGATGGCGTCGCCCGAGGCGGGCTTGGCGTCCGGCGGCTTCACATAGAGCGGCCGCGCGGGCCAGTCCTCCGGCTTGGCCGCGAGGCCGATCCGCGCGATCGCGACGATTTCGGGATAGGGCGCAGGAAAGGCCTCGCAGGCGATCCCGGCGCGCTGCGCTTCGAGCGCGAAAGCCGCGGCGCCGTCGCCGGCGATCCGCGCCGGACCGGGCCCAATCGATCTCGCCGCCTCGCGAAACGGCGCGACGCGCGGAGCAGAGGCCGGCCGTCCTGTCGGCTCGAAGATCTGGACGTAGACGCTGCCGTGCCTGGCGTCGATCGCCGACACGAGGGCGCCGGGCTGCGGATCATCGAGCAGCGGCGCGACATAGGCCGAGAGCGTCGAGACGCCGACGACCGGCACGCCGAGCGTCAGCCCCATCGCCCGCGCCATGGCGAGGCCAATGCGAATGCCGGTGAAGGAGCCCGGACCGACCGCGACGGCAATCTTGCCGAGCGAGGCGAAGCCGCCCTCGACCTCCGCCATCGCCGCCTCGACCATCGGGCCGAGCGCTTCCGCCTGGCCATGGGCCATCGGCTCGATTCGCCGCGACAGGACGGCGCGCGACTGGCCGTCGTACGCCGCGACGCTGCAGGCCGCACAGGACGTGTCGATCGCCAAAATTCGCATCGCGGCAGCCTACCCTTCAGCGCGTGATCAGGGTTCCCGCCCCGTAGTCGGTGAGCAGTTCGACGAGGACCGCGTGCGGCGTCTTGCCGTCGAGAATCACCACCCCCTCGACGCCCTGCTCGATGGCGTAGATGCAGGTCTCGACCTTGGGGATCATGCCGCCGGTGATCGTGCCATCGGCGATGAGGCCGCGGATCTCGTCGACCTTGAGGTGTTTGATGAGGTTCTTGTCCTTGTCGAGCACGCCAGGAACGTCGGTGAGGAACAGCAGCCGTTTGGCGCTCAAGGCGCCGGCGATCGCCCCGGCGAAGGTGTCGGCGTTGACGTTGTAGGTCTCGCCGTCGACGCCCTGAGCCACCGGGGCGAGCACCGGGATCAATTCGCGGCCGAGCACCTGCTCGAGGACCGTGATGTCGATCTTCTCAGGCTCGCCGACGAAGCCGAGGTCGACCACGTCGCCGACGTCGCCGCCCCCGGCCGCGCGCGTCACCTTGCGCGCGATCACCATGTTGCCGTCCTTGCCGCAAAGCCCGATCGCCCGGCCGCCCTGCGCATTGATGGTGCCGACGATCTGCTTGTTGATGGAGCCGGCGAGCACCATTTCGACGATCTCGACCGTCGGCTTGTCGGTGACGCGCAGCCCGTTGGAGAAGCGCGACTGGATGCCGAGCTTCTCCAGCATCGAGCCGATCTGCGGCCCGCCGCCGTGCACGACCACCGGCTTCACGCCGGATTGCTCGAGCAGCACCATGTCGCGCGCGAAGTCGCGCGCTGCGACCACGTCGCCCATGGCGTGGCCGCCGTATTTCACGAGTACGATAGCGTCGTCATACCGCAGCATGTGCGGCAGCGCCTGCATCAGGATTTCCGCCTGCTCCTGCGGACTGGCTTTGAGCGCGTCGGTCATGGTCTCTCCGGCGATCGGGCGCGGTTCTTCTAGCGGCTCGCGGGCCCAATCTCAAACGTCTTGGCGCGGTTCGGCGACGATTGTGGCTTGGGATGGCGCGGCGGCGCCCCTGTCGCGACTGAAAATCATGTTTTGACGGAATTCCAGCTTGGGCACATAGTTGCGCCGTCAGAGATACAAAGTCAGACGCAACGACGCCCAACAAAGGAAACGACAACCAAGGGAGGGTCAACAATGAAAGTGTCACCTGTCATCGCGCTTGCGGCTGTGGCGTTGGGATGGGCTTCGGCCGCCTACGCTGCAGACCCTGAGACCTGCAAGACCGTGAGGTTCTCGGACGTGGGTTGGACCGACATCACCTCCACGACCGCCATCGCTTCCGACATCCTGACCGCGCTGGGCTACACCCCCAAGGTCACTGTGCTTTCGGTGCCCGTCACCTACACGTCGATGAAGAACAAGGATATCGACGTGTTCCTGGGCAACTGGCAGCCGAGCATGGAGAACGATCGCAAGCCCTACGTCGAGGACAAATCCGTGGTCGTGATCGGCGCCAATTTGCCGACGGGCGCCAAATATACCCTGGCGGTGCCGCAGTACACCTACGACAAGGGCCTCAAGGACTTCGCCGACATTCAAAAGTACAAGGATTCTCTCAAGGGCAAGATCTTCGGCATCGAGCCCGGCAACGACGGCAATCGCTTGGTCCTCGACATCATCAAGGGCGGCAAGTTCGGCTTGAAGGACTTCCAGCTCGTCGAATCCAGCGAGCAGGGGATGCTGGCTGAGGTGCAGCGGGCGACGAGCCACAAGGAAGACGTCGTCTTCCTCGGCTGGGCGCCGCATCCGATGAACGTCAACTTCAAGATCCAATATCTCACAGGCGGCGACGACAGCTTCGGGCCGAATTTCGGCGGCGCCGTCGTCTACACCAACGAGCGCGCCGGCTTCGCCGCGGAGTGCCCGAACGCCGCCAAATTAATCAGCAACCTGAAATTCACCGTCGACATCGAAAACCTCGTGATGAACAAGATCCTGACCGACGGCATGGAAGGGCCGAAGGCGGCCGAGGCGTGGATCAAGACCAACCCGCCCGAACTCGCCGCCTGGCTCGACGGGGTGACGACCTTCGACGGCAAGCCGGGGCTTCCGGCGGTCAAGGCGAGCTTCGGTCTCTGAATTGCGATCGCCGGGGGCCTTGAGCTCCCGGCGTCCAAGCCTTTTGGTTGGTCGGGGGCGCCTCGTGGAAAGCTGGTTCACGGAACCCAAATTGCCGCTCGGCCGCATCGTCAAGCAGTTCATCACCTGGCTGCAAGACAATGCGGCGTCGGTCTTCGACGCAATCACCGCGGCGATCGACTTCCTGGTCGACGGACTGACGGCGATCCTGCTGCACGTACCGGCGCTCGTCGTCATGCTCGTGATCGCGGCCGGCGCCTATTGGCTGCACCGCTCGTGGCGGCTCGCGGTTTTCGTCATCGCCGCCTTCCTGCTGATCGCCAACCTCGGCTACTGGCAGGCGACGATGCAGACGATTTCGCTGGTCGGATTTTCGACGCTGGTCAGCGTCGCGATCGGCGTGCCCCTCGGGATCGCCTCGGCGCATCGGGCGTGGCTCTATACGCTCCTGAGGCCGATCCTCGATCTGATGCAGACCCTGCCGACTTTCGTCTACCTCATCCCGACGCTGGTGCTCTTCCACCTCGGCGCGGCGCCGGGCCTGATCTCCACCGTCATCTTCGCCATCGCCGCGCCGATCCGCCTGACCCATCTCGGCGTCAGTTCCGTGCCGGCGTCGCTGAAGGAGGCGGGCGAAGCCTTCGGGGCGACGAAGCGACAGATGCTCTGGAAGGTGGAATTGCCCTACGCCGCGCCGACCATCATGGCGGGCGTCACCCAATGCATCATGCTGAGCTTGTCCATGGTGGTCATCGCGGCGCTGGTCGGCGCGGAGGGGCTCGGGACGCCCGTCGTGCGTGCGCTCGGCACGGTGAATATTCCGATGGGCATCGAGGCGGGCCTGTCGATCGTTCTGCTCGCGATCGTACTCGATCGCGTTTGCCGAAATCCGCAGCGGAGAACGAGTTCCTGATGTCGGCCGTCGTCTTCGAGAATATAGACATCGTCTTCGGCGCCCGCACCCGCGAGGCGCTGGCGATGATCGATCAGGGCAAGCGGCGCGATGAGATCCTTTCCGCGACCGGCGTCGTGCTCGGCGCGGCGGGGGTCAATCTTACCGTCGAGCCGAGCGAGATTTGCGTCTTGATGGGCCTCTCCGGCTCGGGGAAGTCGACCATTCTTCGCGCCGTCAACGGGCTCAACAAGGTCGCCCGCGGGCGACTGCTGGTGAAGCACGGCGACGGCGCCATCGACGTCACGCGGTGCAGCGGCGAAGACCTGCGAATGCTGCGCACCAGCCGCATCGCGATGGTGTTCCAGCAATTCGCCCTGCTGCCGTGGCGCACGGTCGCGGAGAACGTCGCCTTCGGCCTCGAACTGCGCGGGGTGCCGAAGCCCGAGATCGCGCGGGTGGTCGAGCAGAAGCTGGCGATGGTCGGGCTGACCCAATGGGCCGGCAAGTTCGGCCACGAGCTTTCGGGCGGGATGCAGCAGCGGGTCGGCCTCGCGCGCGCCTTCGCCACCGACGCCGACATTCTGTTGATGGACGAGCCGTTCTCGGCGCTCGATCCGCTGATCCGCGACAGATTGCAGGACGAACTCCTGTTGCTGCAAAAGGATCTCAAGAAGACCATCATCTTCGTCAGCCACGATCTCGACGAAGCGCTGAAGCTCGGCAACCGCATCGCCATCCTCGAAGGCGGACGCATCGTACAATGCGGCTCCGCCGAGGACATCCTGCTGCGGCCGGCCGACGACTATGTCGCCGAATTCGTCAAACACATGAATCCGCTCAACGTCCTGCGCGGCGGCGCCCTGATGACGCCGGCGGAGGCGCTCAAGCAGGCCGATGGCGAGGTGCATCTCGACGCCGGCGGACGCATCAGGGTTCAACTCGACGACGCTGGCCGCCCGGTTGGCTGCACGCTGGACGGCGCCGCGGGCAAGCTCGCGCGGGCTGACGGAGATACGGGGGTCGCCTCCTCGGCCATCGCCAAGTCGGACATCATCGTCGCGCCGATCAACCTGAAGATGCGCTCGGCGATCGAATTGCGCCGCTCCTCAGGCAATCCGATCGTGCTCGTCGACCAACTCGGGCGTCTCGCCGGACTGTGCGGCGACGACGAGATCTACCGCGCCCTGCTGCAACAGCGAAGGAGCGTGGCGCTGGCGTAAGGGCCGTCATTGCGAGGAGCGGAGCGACGAGGCAATCCATTCCTCCGCTTGCATCGACGGAGCGAATGGATTGCTTCGCTCCGCTCGCAATGACGGCGTTTCAGCAGGCGGAGCCAAGCGCCCTACCCCCGCAGCGCCGAATTCTCCGGGTCGAACGGGCTGTCGGGGATGACCACCGCTCGCTTCGCCTCGCCGAGAACGCGGATCTCGAGTTCCGTCCCCGGCGCGGCGCAGTCGGGGCGCACCATCGCCAGCGCCAGCGACTTGCCGGTGCGCCAGCCAAAGCCGCCCGAGGTCGTGCGCCCGAGAGAGGCGCCGTCGCGGCTCACCGGCTCCGAGCCGCGCGCGTCAGCGTCCGTGACGCCCTGCACCTCCAAGGTGACGAGCCGGTTGGCGAAGCCCCTCTCCCGCCAGGCGAGCAGCGCGTCGCGCCCCAAGAAGTCGCCCTTGCCGAGATCGACGAAGCGCTCGAGGCCCGAACTCGAGCGCCGCGTATTCGATCGACAGTTCGCGGCCGACCAGCTTGTAGGACTTCTCCAGCCGCAGCGAATCCATCGCGCGGATGCCGAACGGCTTGATGCCGAATTCGGCGCCGGCCTCCATCAGCCGGTCGAACACAGCGTTCTGCATCTCGATCGGGTGATGCAACTCGTAGCCGAGTTCGCCCAGAAAGTTGACGCGCAGCGCCAGCAGACCCGCGGCGCCAACCGACATCGGCCGCGCCGTCAGCCAGGGAAACGCCTTGTTCGAGACGTCGATGTCCGCCACCTTGGCGAGCACGTCGCGCGAGCGCGGCCCGGCCAGCACCAGCACACCATATTGCGTCGTCACCTTGTCGATGCGCACGCTGCCGTCGGTCGGGGCGAGTTTTTGCAGCGAATCGTAGTCGTGGCTCTCGAGCGCGCCAGCCGAGACGAGATAGAAGCGCTCCGGGCCGAGCCGGGTCAGCGTGAATTCGGCGCGCACGCCGCCGCGTCGCGTCAGGAGATAGGTGAGCGTCACGCGGCCCGCCGCGTTCGGAATCTTGTTGGTCAGGATCGAATTCAGCCACCCCTCGGCGCCGCGTCCCAACACCTCGAATTTCGCGAAAGCCGACATATCCTGCAGGCCGACGTTCTCGTGGACGTTACGGCACTCGGCGCCGACGAATTCGAAATAGTTGGAGCGCCGGAAGCTCCACTTCTCGCGCGGCCGTTCGCCTGACGCGACGGGCGGATGGTTCTCGTTCAGCAGCACGTCGGGCTTGGCGAGATCGGCGTCGCTGAGCCCATAGCCCGGCGGGGCGAACCAGTTCGGCCGTTCCCATCCGTAGACGGAGCCGAATACGGCGCCGAGATCGCGCATCCGGCCAAAGCACGGCGTCTGGCGCAGCGGCCGCGCGGCAGCGCGCTCTTCGTCGGGATAGTGCACGGTGAAGACCTTGGCGTAGGCCTCCTCGTTCTTCTCCTTGAGGTAGCCGCCCTGCGCATAGGGTCCGAAGCGACGCGGATCGACGCCGAGCATGTCGACGCTCGGCTCGCCCTCGACGATCCACTCCGCCAACTGCCATCCGGCGCCGCCGGCCGCCGTTATGCCGAAGGAATGGCCCTCGTTGAGCCAGAAATTTTTGAGGCCCGGCGCGGGGCCGACGATGGGCGAACCGTCCGGCGTATACGCGATGGCGCCGTTGTAGACCTTCTTGATGCCGACCTCGCCGAAGGCGGGCACGCGGGCGATCGCCGTCTCGATATGGGGGCCGAGCCGATCGAGGTCCTCCTGGAACAGCTCGTATTCGCTGTCCGCCGATGGCCCGTCGAGATAGCAAGCCGGCGCGCCGGCTTCATAGGGACCGAGCAGCAGACCGCCGGCCTCCTCGCGCATGTACCAGGAGGAATCGGACTCGCGCAGCACCCCCATTTCCGGCAGGCCCTGCGCCTTGCGCGCCATGATCGCTGGATGCGCCTCGGTGACGATATATTGGTGCTGCACGGGGATGACCGGCACGTTGAGCCCGACCATGCGGCCAGTGCGGCGCGCGAAGTTGCCGGTCGCCGAGACGACGTGCTCGCAGACGATTTCGCCCTTGTCGGTGACGACTTTCCACTCGCCGCTTGGCCTGCGTTCGATCGCGACGACATTCGTCTGCCGGTTGATCTCGCCGCCGCCGGCGCGCGCCCCGCGCGCGAGCGCCTGGGTGAGATCGGCGGGCTGAATGTAACCGTCCTCGGGATGCTGGATCGCGCCGATGAGACCCTCGACGTTGCACAGCGGCCAGATCGCCTTGACCTCTTCGGGAGTGAGGAATTTCACCTCGACGCCGCCGATCGTGGCGGCGACGCCGGCATAGTAGCGATATTCGTCGAGGCGGTCGCGCGTGCGCGCAAGCCGGATATTGGAGACCTGCCGCAGGCCGACGTCGAGGTCCGTCTCCTCGCCGAGGCGCTTGTAGAGCGCGACTGAGTATTTATGGATCTGCCCGACCGAATAGCTCAGGTTGAAGAGCGGCAGCAGCCCGGCGGCGTGCCAGGTCGAACCCGACGTCAGCTCCTTGCGCTCGACGAGCACGCTGTCGCTCCAGCCCTTCCTGACGAGATGATAGAGCGTCGAGACGCCGACCACCCCGCCCCCGATCACCACCGCGCGTGCGTGCGTCCTCATCTGTCCCTCCCTAGAATTCTCCCGACATCGTCATTGCGAGCGACGAAGCAATCCATGGTTCCGCCTGCATCTCTGACGTAGATGGATTGCTTCGCTTCGCTCGCAATGACGGCGGTGTCAGCGGTTGGCCTCAATACGTCGCATCCGGCATCGAAGCCTTGCGCTGATCGATGAAGGCGCGCAGCGCTTCGTCCTTCGACGGGTCGAGCGCGGGCGCCTCATATTCGGCGAGCATCTTCTTCCACAGCGCGTTGGCGCGGGTCGCGGCGTCCTTCGAGCCTTCCTCCTGCCACTGCTCGACCGAATTGTTGTCGGCGACGTTGGAGCGATAGAAGGCGGATTCGAAATTGGCTTGCGTGTGCGCGCAACCGAGGAAGTGGCCGCCCGGCTCGACTTGGTGGAAGGCCTCCATCGCCTGTCCGTTGTCGCTGAGATCGATGCCCTTGGCGAGGACGTGCATGGCGCCGAGTTGGTCGAAGTCCATTACGAACTTCTCATAGCTGGCGGAGAGGCCGCCTTCGAGCCAGCCGGCGGCATGCAGCACGAAGTTCGTGCCGGCGAGAATGGTCGGGACCAAAGTCTGCGCGCTCTCATAGGCCGCCTGCGCGTCCGGAACCTTGGAGGCGCAGAGCGAGCCGCCGGTTCGAAACGGCATGTTCATGCGCCGCGCCAGTTGCGCCGCGCCATAAATGGCGAGCGAGGCCTCCGGCGTGCCGAAGGTCGGCGCGCCCGACTGCATCGAGAGGGTCGAGACGAAAGTGCCGAACACCACCGGCGCGCCGGGGCGCACCAGCTGGCAGAAGGCGGTTCCGGTCATCACCTCCGCGAGCACCTGCGTCAGCGTGCCGGCGACGGTGACAGGGCTCATCGCGCCGGACAGGATGAAGGGCGTGATGATGCAGGCCTGGTTGTTGCGGGCGTAGACCTCCGCCGCGCCGAGCATCGTCGCGTCCCAGACGAGCGGCGAATTGGCGTTGATGAGGCTGGTGCACACCGTATTGGCCTGCACGAATTCCTCGCCGAACAGAATCTCGCACATGCGCACCGTGTCCTCGGCGCGCTCGGGCTTGGTCACCGAGCCCATGAAGGGCTTGTCCGAAAATTTCATATGGGCGTAGACCATCTCGAAATGCCGCTTGTTGACGGGCAGATCGACCGGCTCGCAAAGCGTGCCGCCGGAGTGATGGATGAACGGCGAGAGATAGCCGAGCTTCACGAAATTGCGGAAGTCCTCGATCGTGCCATAGCGCCGGCCCTTGTCGAGATCGTGCACGAAGGGCGAGCCGTAATTGGGCGCGAAGACCGTCGCCTTGCCGCCGATGACGACGTTGCGCTCGGGATTGCGGGCGTGTTGCACGTACTGCGCCGGGGCCGTGGCGCAGAGGCTGCGCGCCAGGCCGCGGGGAAAGCGCACGCGCTCGCCCTTGATGTCGCAGCCCGCCTCTTTGAACAAAGCGATCGCCCGCGGCGCGTCGCGGAACTCGACGCCGACTTCCTGCAGCAAGGTGTCGGCGTTGCGTTCGATGATCGCGAGCCCCTCCTCGCTCAGCATTTCGGTCAAGGGAATCGCACGGGTGATGTACGGAATCGAGGCGACGCTCCGCTGAGCCCGGGCCGAGCGCCGGGCTTCGCGGCCGCGGCGCGGCTCATGATGTTCGGGTGGCGAAACGGTCGACATCGGCGACTTCCTCCCCTGGATTCTTATCGTCGCGCCCTTGCGACGCTTGTGCTGGCTCGCCGGATGCTGCGCCAAGCCGCAGCAAATTTGAACCCTAGAAATGCGCTGGCGGCATGAAGAAGGACTCAGCGTTGCTTTTGCGCCCAATCCGGCGCCACGTAATAGGGTGCGTTCGAGGCCGGCAGTGGAGGCAGGCCGCGAATCATGTCGGCCGCCTTCTCGCCGATCATGATGGTCGGCGCGTTCAGGTTGCCCGTGGTGACCGAAGGCATGATCGAGCTGTCGACGACGCGCAGCCCTTCGAGACCGATGACGCGCGCCTCGCTGTCGACGACGGCGAGCGGATCGTCCGGCGCGCCCATCTTGCAAGTGCAGGAGGGGTGGTAGGCGCTCTCGACACGCTCGCGCACGAAGGCGTCGATCGCCTCGTCGTCGACGACGCCCGCGCCCGGCTGGATCTCGCGGCCGCGATAGCGATCGAAGGCGCCTTGCGCGAAAATCTCGCGCGTCAGCCTGACGCAGGCGCGCATCTCCTGCCAATCGTCGGGGTGGCTCATATAGTTGAAGCGGATGCGCGGCGCCTCGCGCGCATCGCGGGACTTGAGGCGCACCCAGCCGCGGCTCTTGGAGCGCATCGGCCCGACATGAGCCTGGAAGCCATGCTCGCGCGCCATGCCCTTGCCGTCGTAGGTCACCGCCATCGGCAGGAAATGGTACTGGATGTCGGGGTAGCGGACGCCCGCCCGCGAGCGGATGAAGCCGCCGGCCTCGAAATGGTTGGTCGCCCCGTCGCCGTGCCCGCGCATTAGCCATTGCAGGCCGATGAGGCCGCGAGCGATGAGCCCCGTCTTGCCGTAGAGCGTGATCGGCAGCTTTGAGGCGACCTGGAAATAGAATTCGAGGTGGTCCTGCAAATTCTCGCCGACGCCGGCGCGGTCGGCGACGACCGGCAGGCCAAGCGCGCGCAACTCATCCGCAGGGCCGACGCCGGAGAGCTTGAGCAGTTGCGGCGAATTGATCGGGCCGCCGCAGAGGATCACCTCGCGCCGCGCGCGGGCGAAATGCGCGCGCCCGCCCCGCTCGTAGCGCACTCCGACGGCGCGGCGCCCGTCGAACTCGATTTTCGTCGCCAGCGCGTGGGTGAGCACGCGAAGATTGGCGCGCTTCATCGCCGGCCGCAGATACGCGTTGGCGGCCGACCAGCGAACGCCGTGCTTCACCGTCATGTCGAAGCGCCCGAACCCCTCCTGTTGCTCGCCGTTGAGGTCCGGACTGACCGGATAGCCCGCCTGCCGGCCCGCTTCGATGAAAGCGTCATACAGCGGATTGCGCCTCGCGCCGCTCATCGTCGCCAAAGGGCCGTCAGCGCCGCGATACGGATCGGCGCCCTCGCGCCAGCCTTCGGCGCGGCGGAAATAGGGCAGCACATGGCGATAGGCCCAGCCCTTGGCGCCCTCCTCCTCCCAGCGGTCGAAGTCGAGCGGATTGCCGCGGACATAGACGAGGCCGTTGATCGAGGACGAGCCGCCGAGCACTTTGCCGCGCGGACAGTGCAGCCGCCGGCCGCCCAGATGCGGCTCGGGCTCGCTCTCGTAGCCCCAGTTGTAGCGCTTCATGTTCATCGGGATCGACAGCGCCGCCGGCATCTGGATGAAGACCGAGCGGTCCGATCCGCCGAACTCCAACACCAGCACGCTGGAGCGGCCGTCTTCCGTCAGCCGGTTGGCAAGCACGCAGCCGGCCGAGCCGGCGCCGACGATCACATAGTCGAAAGTGTCGGCGCCCTCGTTCATTCTCTCGCCTGTCTCATTGTCGCGCTATTGTCGCCGGATGGCGCGCGGCGCGGCAAGAGGCTCGGCGATCTTGTTTTTCGTTGGCTCTATCAGATTCCCTCGGGGCCGCGCGAAATCGCCGCCACCCCGGTGCGCGAGACTTCAACGAGGCCGATCGGCAGCATCAGCGCGACGAAATCGTCGATCTTGCGCGGCGCGCCGGTGATCTCGAAAATGAAGCTCTCCGTCGTCGCGTCGATGACCTTGGCGCGGAACGCTTCGGCAAGCTGGAGCGCCTCGACTCGATTGTCGCCCTTGCCGCGCACCTTGACCATCGCCAACTCGCGCTCGATCGCGCGCACGGCGAGGGTGAGGTCTGTCACCGAATGAACCGGCACCAGCCGTTCGAGCTGGTGGCGCACCTGCTCGATGACCTCAGGGGTGCCCGAGGTGACGATCGTGATGCGCGAGAGATGCGTCTCGTGCACGACCTCGGCGACCGTGAGGCTCTCGATGTTGAAGGAGCGGGCGGAGAACAGTCCGACCACTCGCGCGAGAACGCCCGGCTCGTTGTCGACAAGGACGGAGAGCGTATGGCTCTCGATGCCGAGCTTGCGGAGCGGCGAGGAATAGGGCGAGGGCGGATAGGCCGGCGCGGATTTGTTCATGAGGTCGATCCTTCGTATCGAGACGGCATTCCTCCCTCTCCCCGCGCGCGGGGAGAGGCTGAGGTGAGGGGCTTGGGGGGTTGGCCGCACGCCGGCGGCTAGTCACCAAGCCCCTCATCCTGACCTTCTCCCCGTAAAACGGGGAGAAGGGATCCCTTTGCGGCAGGAGTAGGTTCCGACGCCGCCGTTTGGCGGCGCGGCGACCCGCTTTCGGCTAAACGAGCATCTTGCCCTTTTCGTCGATCACATTGCCGATTTCGACGCCGGCGTCGTCGCCGAGTTCGGCCAGCAGCATGTCGTTGTGCGCCTTGCCCGAGGGGATCATCGGGAAGCAATTCTCCTTCTGATCGACCAGGCAGTCGAAGATCACCGGCTTCGGCGTCTCGATCATCTCGAGGATCGCCGCGTCGAGCTTCGCCGGATCCGAGCAGCGCAGCCCGTGCGCGCCATAGGCTTCGGCGAGCTTAACGAAATCGGGCAGCGACTCGGTGTAGCTTTCCGAATAGCGCCCGCCGTGCAGCAGCTCCTGCCACTGACGCACCATGCCCATGTACTGATTGTTGAGAATGAAGATCTTCACCGGCAAACGATGCTGGATCGCTGTCGACATCTCCTGGATGTTCATCAGGATCGAGGCTTCGCCGGCGATGTCGACGACGAGCGATTTCGGATGGGCCATCTGCACGCCGATCGCGGCCGGCAGCCCGTAGCCCATCGTGCCGAGACCGCCCGAGGTCATCCAACGGTTGGGCTCGTCAAAGTGGAAGTGTTGCGCGGCCCACATCTGATGCTGGCCGACCTCGGTCGTGACGTAGACGTCGCGGTCCTTGGTCAACTCGTAGAGGCGGCGGATCGCATGCTGCGGCTTGATGATCGTTTCCGAGTTGCGGAACTCGAACGAGCGGCGCTCGCGCCAATGCTCGATCGTCTGCCACCATTTGGCGAGGGCGGCGGGATCGGGCCGCGCCGATTCCTGGCGCCACAGCCGCACCATGTCCTCGAGCACATGGCCGCAATCGCCGACGATGCCGAGATCGACCTTGACGTTCTTGTTGATCGAGGACGGGTCGATGTCGATGTGGATCTTCTTGCTGTGCGGCGAGAAGGCGTCGAGGCGGCCGGTGATGCGGTCGTCGAAGCGCGCGCCGACGCAGATCATCAGATCGCAATCATGCATCGCGTTGTTCGCCTCGAAGGAGCCGTGCATGCCGAGCATGCCGAGCCACTGCTTGTCGGAGGCGGGATAGGCGCCGAGGCCCATCAGCGTCGAGGTGATGGGAAAGCCGGTCAAGCGCACCAGTTCACGCAGCAGCGACGAGGCGTTCGGTCCCGAATTGATGACGCCGCCGCCGGTGTAGAAAACCGGCTTCTTCGCCTTGGTCATCATCTCCACGGCGTGCTTGATGCAGCCGATGTCGCCCTTCACCTGCGGCTGGTAGGTCTTGTGCTGGATGTTGCGCGAGAAGGCGTAGGCCCCCGTCGCGAACTGGATGTCCTTGGGGATGTCGACGACGACCGGACCCGGCCGTCCGTGCGAGGCGACATAGAACGCCTCATGCAGGATGCGCGGCAGGTCCTCGATGCGGCGCACGAGGTAGTTGTGCTTGGTGCAGCTTCGCGTGATGCCGGTGGTGTCGCATTCCTGGAACGCGTCGGAGCCGATGAGATGGGTCGGCACCTGGCCGGTGATGCAGACGAGCGGGATGGAATCGAGCAGCGCGTCGGTGAGGCCGGTGATCGCATTGGTCGCGCCGGGGCCGGAGGTGACGAGCAGCACGCCGACCTTGCCTGTGGAACGCGCATAGCCCTCGGCGGCGTGGGCGGCCCCCTGCTCGTGGCGCACAAGGACGTGGCGCAGCTCGTTCTGGCCGAAGATGGCGTCGTAGATCGGCAGGACCGCGCCGCCGGGATAGCCGAACACGTGCTCGACGCCCTGGTCCTTCAACGCCTCGACCACCATCTCGGCGCCGGTCATCTGCTTCGACATTGCGTATCTCCATCGACGCTCCCGGTGGCGTTTCACGTCCGCGCCGCGGGAATCCGGAATTCAAGGCAATAAAAAAGGCCCGCGAGGGGCCTTGGGCATGCGCCAGTTTGCGGAAGCGGGATCTAAGCCCGTCCACCCCCTAGCGCGCAAGATACAATAAGCGACAAAGCCACGACGGGCTGCTCCTATCCCTAAGTCGCGGCAAAGTACTCAAGCGAATCATGCGCGTCAAGGGCTGCAGCGTATTCGATTGCGCCCTGGACGGAACGGTAGCCTCAAATTGGTCCTTGTTTGGCGCCAACCCTAGCTGGGTAGATCCGTTCACTTGAATGTGCAAGACGTCCGCCCAGCGGCTCGAAGCTTCCCGGCGCAGACCACGGGTGCTCACTATGCCGATTTTCATGGACCGCCACGAATTTCGCGGCCTGACCCGAGTGGATGTCGCTCAGGCGCACACCCGGGATATCGAAATTCAGGACCGGTACGGCGTGAAATATATGGCCTATTGGTTCGACGAGGAGCGGGGGACCGGATTTTGCCTCGTTCACGCGCCGGACGCCGCTGCCGCGGAGAAGGTCCATCGCGAAGCACATGGCGCGATCCCCAACGCCATCATCCCGGTGGATCTGGCCGCCGTCGAGGCGTTTCTCGGCCGTATCGGCGAACCGCTTACGTCCGGAAGCGGCCCTGCGCCGTCCGTGGATCCCGGGCGTCGCGCCGTCATGTTCACCGACATCGTCGGTTCGACCGAGATGACGGCGCGCCTTGGCGACGCCGCCGCCCTCGAATTGGTGCGGGCGCATGATGCACTGGTCCGCAGGGGGCTCAGGGCTTACGGCGGGCGTGAGGTGAAACACACCGGCGACGGCATCATGGCGTCCTTCGATGAAGCGCCGAAGGCCGTACACGCCGCAGCCGACATCCAGCGGCGCTTCGCCGCTCATAACGCAGAGGCTTCCGAAAAACTGAGCGTCCGCATCGGCATCCATGCCGGCGAACCAGTCGAGGACCACAACGACTTGTTCGGCACGACAGTCCAACTCGCCTATCGGCTGTGCTGCGAAGCGGAGGCGGACGGCGTCGCCGTCTCGGGGCTCGTGCGGGAGCTCTGCGAGGAGGACTTCGCACGCTTCGTGCAGCTTGGCGACCGGCGGTTGAAAGGCTTTGCGGAAAAGGTCCCGGTGTTTGGTTTGGACTGGCGAAACTGAACGCTCGTCAGGACCCTGACCGAGCTCAACTCACCCCGCAGCCATCGCCCCCGGCCCCGGCGTCGCGCCCGGCGGGCATTTGCCGAGGATGATCATCCCCAGAACCTCGTCCTTGGTGAGGTGTTCAACAGAGCCGACGCCGACGACCTGGCCGTTCTTCATCACGGCGATGCGGTCGGCGAGATCGAAGACGTCGTGGATGTCGTGGCTGATGAGAAAGATGCCGATGCCCTCGGCTTTGAGCTGCTTGACCAGTTCGCCGACCTGCGCCGTCTCCTGCGGGCCGAGCGCGGCGGTGGGCTCGTCCATGATCAGGATGCGCGCGTTGAAATGGATCGCCCGCGCGATCGCCACCGACTGGCGCTGTCCGCCGGATAGCGATTGGACGGGATCCTTGAAGCGACGAAAATTGGGATTGAGCCGCGCCATCACCTCGCGCGCCTGCGATTCCATCGCTCCGTCGTCGAGCGTTCCCCAAGGGGTCAGGATTTCGCGCCCGAGGAACAGGTTTGAGGCGGCGTCGACATTGTCGGCGAGCGCGAGCGTCTGATAGATCGTCTCGATGCCGTAGTGCTTGGCGTCGCGCGGATTGCTGATCGTCGCTTCCTCGCCATTGATCAGGATGACGCCGGTGTCGCGCTTGTAGGCGCCGGACAGAATCTTGATCAGGGTCGACTTGCCGGCGCCGTTGTGGCCGAGCAGGCCGACCACTTCGCCAGGATAAAGGTCGATCGAAGCGTGGGCGACGGCCTTGATGCCGCCAAACGAGATCGAGATGTCCCTCATCTCGACGAGCGGCGTTCCCTGGTTCGGTTGCATCCTCACCCCCTCGCCGTGCGGCGGCGATACAGCGTGTCGATCCCGACCGCGCCGACCAGCACGACGCCGACCACCATCTGCTGGAACGCCGAGTCAAAGCCGAGCAGCACCATGCCCGACTGCAGCGACTGGATGACGAGCGCGCCGATCAAGGCGCCGTAGATGGTGCCGACGCCGCCGGCGAGCGACGTGCCGCCGATCACCGCCGCGGCGATCACATAGAGCTCATCGAACTGGCCGAGCACATTGGTCGCCGAGTCGAGCCGCGCCGATGAAATGCAGGCGGAGATCCCCGCCAGCATCCCCATCAGCGCGAAGGCGAGCACGGTGATCTTCTTGGTGTTGACGCCCGCAAGCTCCGCGGCCTCGGGATTGCCGCCAATCGCATAGACGTAGCGCCCGAAGCGGGTGCGCGTCGCGAGAAACGTCATCGCGGCGCCAACCGCGAGCGCCATCAGCACCGGAATGGCGTAGCCGGTTGAGATGAAGAGGCCGCCCTCCGGCACGGGGATGTTGTGATCGGCCGCATAGCGCGCGGCGACGCGCGTCGGCCAGGGATAGGCGTTGACCGTCCAGGTCACGACCAGGGCGATGAAGCAGCCGACGAGCGCGATCACCGCCTCCGCCCACATCGGGCGCTGGGGAAACCGGAAACGGGCGCGCCGCCGGCGGTTCGCATAAAGGCCGACCAGAATGCCGACGCATGCAAGCGCGCAGAGAATCCAGCTCGCCGTCGCGCCGATCGAGCCGAGCGGGCCGCCGCCCATCAAGGCGAAGCGCGCATCGAGCGGCGCGATCGTCGCCCCGGCCGTCACCCACCAGGCGGCGCCGCGCCAGAACAATTGCGCGCCCAGCGTGACGATGAAAGCCGGAATGGCGAAATAGGCGACGAGATAACCATGGAAGGCGCCGATCGCCGCGCCGATGACCAGCGCGACGATCACCGTGATGATCCAGATCGCGGGGTTGTCGAGGCCGAGGATATGCGGCAGGAAATAGACCTGCGTCACGCCGATGATCGTCGAGACGAAGCCGAGGATCGAGCCGACGGAGAGATCGATGTGGCGCATCACGATGATGAGCACCATGCCGCTCGCCATGACGGCAACAGACGACGTCTGAACCAGCAGGTTCCAGAGATTGCGAGGCGTGATGAACATGCCCTCGCCGCTGGACAGCGCGCCGTAGAGATGGAAGCCGACCCAGATCAGCAGCAGCGCGCCGATCATGCCGAGCATGCGCGTGTCGATTTCCAGCGCGCGAAGCAGCCGGGGAACGAGCGGTTCGGTCGCCATCTTGTGCGCCGCTCCCGGTGTCGCTGACGACATGCTCCTCCCCTATTCGTTCAGTACTTTGCAAAGCCAACGCCGTCATTGCGAGCGAAGCGAAGCAATCCGGCGACGCCGACGATATCAAGCCGAGGCATAAATTGCTTCGTCGCTTTGCTCCTCGCAATGACGAGCATTCCGCCGTTCGTTCTTCCTCGCCCCGCATTTGCGGGTGAGGGGCCGGGTGATTGGCCACCTGCGCGGCGGCGCATCACCAAGCCCCTCAGCCTAACCCTCTCCACCGCAAACGCGCCGCGTTTGTCGGGCGCTCGCGGGGAGAGGGGACTTGGGTCAGCTCACTTGCAGTAAGCGACCGTGCCCGGCTTCACGCCCTGGCAGACCTCAGCCTTGGTGATCCAGCCCTTGTCGACGATGGCGCCGAGGTTGTCCTTGGTGACGGCGAGCGGCGTCAGCAGGACGCTGTTGACGGTCACGTGCTTGGCGCCGCCCGAGAAGGGCTTCACGTTCGGAATGTCGGTCATCTTCTTGCCCTGGGCGAGCGCGACGGCGGATTCGCCGGCGAGCTTGCCGAGATCGCGGCTGTCCTTCCAGATCGACACGGTCTGGGTGCCGAGCGCGATGCGGTTGATCGCGGCGTGGTCGCCGTCCTGACCCGACACCGGCACGACGCCCGCAAGGCCCTGCGCGGTGAGCGCCGCGACGACGCCGCCGGCCATGCCGTCGTTCTCGCTGACCACCGCGTCGACCTTGTTGTTGTTCTTGGTGAGGATCTGCTCCATGTTCTTTTGCGCGTTGTCGGGCTTCCAGCCGTCGGAATAGCTTTCGCCGACGTTCTTGATCTTGCCCGCGTCCATCGCCGGCTTCAGCACCTCGGAAATGCCGGAGAACAGGAAGTCCGCGTTGGGATCGCCCTTGTCGCCCTTGATGAAGGCGTAGTTGCCGGCGGGCTTGGCGGCCAGGATCGCCTTCGCCATCATGCGGCCGACGCCGACGTTGTCGAAGGTGAGATAGAGCGCGTTCGGGCTTTCGATCTCGCGGTCATAGGCGATGACCGGAATGCCCTCGTCATTGGCCTTCTTGACGGCCGGAAGGATCGCCTCGGAATCCATGGCGAGAATGATGAGCACGTCGGCGCCCTTCGAGATGAGGCTCTCGACGTCGGTCAATTGCTTGGTGGGCGACGCTTGCGCGTCGGCGGAAATGTATTTGGCGCCGGAGGGAGCGAGGGCGGCCTTGATCGCGGCTTCGTCCGTCTTCCAGCGCTCCTCCTGGAAGTTCGACCACGACACGCCGACCGTGATCTCCTTGGCCATGGCCGAGGTCGATACGCAGAGCGCCGCGAAGGCGGCGCCCGTCAGCAGGATTTTCTTCATTGTCGTTTCCTCTCCCTGTTTGCAGACTCGCTTTCGTTGAGCGGAGCCGCCTTGCCGTTCGTCCTGGACGAGCCCGCGCTTCAGGCGCGGTCACACATACCGGTTCACCAGGTTCTCCAGATACTCCTGGCGGCCGGATCGGGGTTGCGGATCGAGGCCGAGCCGCTCGACGCGCTCCGCGATCGCGGCGAGGTCGCGCTTGCCGGCGAGCATATCGGCGCCCTCGCCCTCGCCCCATTTGGCGTAGCGGTCCGCCACGAAGCCGTCGAGCTCGCCGCCTTCAATCATCGCCGCGGCGGCGATCAGCGCGCGCGCCAGCGTGTCGATGCCGCCGATGTGGCCGTAGAGCAGATCGACCGGGTCGAACGACTGGCGCCGCACTTTCGCGTCGAAATTGAAGCCGCCGGTCGTGAGGCCGCCCGCCTTCAGAATCGCATGAAGCGCCAGCGCCATCTCAGGCGGGTTGTTGGGGAACTGGTCGGTGTCCCACCCGCTTTGATAGTCGTTGCGATTGGCGTCGAACGAGCCGAGGACGCCGAGCGCGGCGGCGAGCGAGACTTCGTGCTCGAAGGAATGGCCGGCGAGCACGGCGTGGCCGACCTCGATGTTGACCTTGACCTCGTTCTCGAGGCCGTTCGCGCGGAGCAAGCCGTAGACGGTCGCGACGTCGTAATCGTACTGATGCTTGGTCGGCTCCTGTGGCTTGGGCTCGACGAGGATCGTGCCGCGAAAGCCGATCTTGTGCTTGTAGTCGACGACGAGTTGCAGGAAGCGGCCGAGCTGCGCCAGCTCGCTCTTCAGATTGGTGTTGAGCAGCGTCTCATAGCCTTCGCGCCCGCCCCACAGAACGTAGTTGGCGCCGCCGAGCTGATGCGTGACGTCGATGGCGGTCTTCACCTGCGCCGCCGCATAGGCGAAGACATCCGGGTCCGGGTTGGTCGCGGCGCCGGCCATATAGCGCCGATTGGAGAAGAGATTGGCGGTGCCCCACAGCAGGCGCACGGGGCTCTTCTGCATCTTGGCCGCGAAGACGTCGGCGATCTCGCGCACGTTGCGGTTGGATTGCGCAAGGCTCGCGCCTTCAGGGGCAATGTCGCGATCGTGGAAGGCGAAGAAGGGAAAGCCGAGCAGGTCGAACATCTCGAAGGCGACGTCGGCCTTCAGCCGAGCGCTCGCCATGTCGTCGCCGTACCAGGGCCGAAGGAAGGTCGGACCGCCGAACGGATCGGAGCCGTTGGCGACGAAGCTGTGCCAATAGGCGATCGAGGCGCGCAGATGGTCCTCCATCCGCTTGCCGAGAACGAGCTTGTCTTTGTCGTAATAGCGATAGGCGAGAGGATTGTCGGAGCCTGGTCCCTCATAACGGACCGGTTCCAAATCGCCGAAAAATCCGCTGCCGCTCACAACGCGTCCTCCCTATTTTTGCGTAATCCATAGCGGACGGCCTGAGGTACGTCAATCAGCAGGCCCCGTCGCAACGCCGCAAGGGAATGTGAAGGCGCACAACCGCCAACGTATTCACCGGAGACGCTCGACTTGTCGGGAAGATAGCGCTTTGATATACGTTCATCAAAATGTTTCAAGGGGTGGAGCCGCCGGTGGAGCGTGCGACCGTGCATGACGTGGCGAGGGCGGCTGGCGTCAGCCTGGCGACCATCGACCGCGTGCTGAATCGGCGCGGCGGCGTGCGCGCGGCGACGATCGAGAAGGTCGAGCAGGCGATTTCGCGGCTTGGCTACCGTCGCGATGCGGCCGCGGCGATGCTGGCCAAGCAGCACGAGTACCGCCTCGCCTTCCTCATTCCGACCGGCGTCAACACCTTCCTCGGCAATCTGGCGGCGGAAGTTCGGCGGCTCGCCGATCTCGCGCGCGCCGATCGCGTCTTCATTTCCATCATAGAGGCGCCGCCGTTCGACGACGCGGCCTTCGCGGAAGCGCTCAATCGATTGGAAGCCCAATCGATCACCGGCGTCGCGGTGGTCGCCTCCGACAACGCGGCGGTGCGCCAGGCGATCGACGAGCTCGCGGCCCGCGGCGTAGCCGTCGTGACGCTCGTCTCGGACGTCCCCGCCTCGAGGCGGGCGCATTACATCGGCATCGACAACAGCGCCGCCGGCCGCACGGCCGCCTCGCTGATGGGGCGATTCTTGCGCGGCGAAAAGGGACGGATCGCTATTCTCGCCGGCTCGCTGCTGCTGCGTGACCATGCCGAGCGCCGCTACGGCTTCGAGCAGGTGCTGCGGACCGAATATCCCGATCTCGCCCCCCTGCCCGTCATCGAGGGCCTCGACAATGCGGCGATCGCTGAGGAGGCGCTCGGCGCGACGCTCGACGCGCATCGCGACATCGTCGGCGTCTACAGCCTCGGCGCCGGCAATCGCGGCGTTCTAGCGGCGCTGCGCGAGCGGGGCCTCGCCGGCAAGATCTGCGTCGTCGCGCACGAACTGACCGCCCATTCGCGCGCGGCGCTCAACGACGGTTCGTTTGCGGCGATCCTCAACCAGGATCCCGGCCACGAGGCGCGCAGCGCAATCCGCATCCTGCGCGCGCTCGCCGACGGCGTGCCGATCGATCCCGGCCAGGAGCGCATCCGCATCGACATTTATTTGCGCGACAATCTGCCTTAACGCGCGGGACGGTGAGACCGGGCCCTCGAGACGGTCCGGCGACAGGGAGGCGAAGATGAAGCGCCGATTGAGCGCTGTTGCAGCTTTGGCGGCCGTCGCATTGGCGATCGGCGCGGCGAAGGCGCCGGGCGCAAGCTGGGACGAGAAGGTCTTCTCCTCGCATGTCGATTTCGACGCCGTCGCGGCGGCGGGCGCGGCGGCGATCCCCGGTCTGATCGCGCGCGGCCGCGTGCTCTTCAAAGCCAAGTACACGACGGAGGACGGGGCCGGGCGGCCCAAGGCGACGCAGGCCATCGTGCCGACAAAGCGAAGGAGCGGCGTCAACCCAGCCTTCACGAGGACGAGCGGCCCGGACTCCAATTCCTGCTTCGGCTGCCACAACGACCCCGTCGTCGGCGGCAGCGGCGACTTCGTCACCGACGTCTTCGTCTCCGAGGGTTTTGAGAGCGCGCAATTCGACACCACCGATCCCTCCTTCTCGAGCGAGCGGCACACGATCACGCTGACGGGTTCCGGCCTGATCGAACTCTTGGCGCGGGAGATGACCGCGGACTTGCAAGCGATCCGCGCCGACGCCGTGGCGCGGGCGCGCGCGGGCGGCGCCGACGTTCGCGCCGATCTCGTCACCAAGGGCGTGCGCTTCGGCGCGATCACCGCCCATGCCGACGGCGTCGTCGATCTGGATTCGGTCGAGGGGATCGACGCGGATCTCATCCTGCGCCCCTTCAGCCGCAAGGGCGTGTTCACGTCGATCCGGCAATTCACCATCAACGCCCTCAACATCCACCATGGCATGGAGGCGCCGGAGCGGTTCGGCGTGCGCTGGACCGGCAGCCACGATTTCGCCGAGAGCGGCGTGCCGGACGCGATGACCGACGGCGACGTCTCGGCGCTCGTCGCGTTCCAGGCGACGCTGCCGCCGCCGACCGTCAAGGCCGATCTGCCGGAGGACTGGCGCATCGCGGCGGCGGAGGGCGCCAAGCGGTTCGAGGCGCTCGGCTGCGCGTCCTGCCACATTCCGGCGCTGCCGCTGAAGTCGCTCGTCTTCACCGACCCCGCGCCCTACGATATGGCGGGGACGTTGCGCGAAAGCGAAGTCGCCAAGCCGATCGTCATCGACCTCTCGCAGCAGCCCTTCGCCAAGCAGCTCGCCAAGAACGACAAGGGCGAATGGCTGGTGCCGCTGTTCAGCGACCTCAAGCGCCATCTCATCGTCGATTCTGAGGTCGACGCGCTCGGCAACGAATTGCAGGCGCAACGCTTCGTCGAGCGCGACGTGTTCCAGACCGCGCGGCTGTGGGGCGTCGGCAGCACCGCGCCATACGGCCATCGCGGCGATTTCCGCATGCTCGACGAGATCATCGCCGCACACGGCGGCGAAGGGCGCTTCGCGCGCGACGCCTATCTCGCGCTCGACAAGAAGGAGCGCGACACGGTGATCGCGTTCCTGCGCTCGCTCGTCATCGAGGCGCCGTGATGAGGACGCCGGGGATGAAGCAAGATCGCGGCGCTCGTCATTGCAAGGAGCGCAGCGACGAAGCAATCCATGCATCCGCTTGGTTCGCCGGCGCCTATGGATTGCTTCGCTTCGCTCGCAATGACGGCTGGGGCGCGCTCCTCTTCCTCGTCGCCCTCGTCAGCGCGGCCCCGGCTCTCGCCGGCGACGCCCGCCCACGCCCGCTCGGCGACGTGCCGATCTTTCATGAAGAAGCCGAAGCGGCGGGCGTGCATAGCGTCTACGACGGCCCCTGGGAGTTCTTCGTCGGCGGCGGCGGGGCGGCGCTGGATTGCGACGGCTCGGGCTTTGCCTCCGTCTTCCTCGCCGGCGGCAAGAATCGCGCCCGGCTGTTCGTCAACAAATCGAAGGCTGGCGGCCCGTTGAAATTTGAGGAGAAGCCGCTCGACATCGGCGCCGATCCTGGCCTGCTCGACAATGTGATCGGCGCTTACCCAATCGACATCGATGGCGACGGCCATACGGATCTCTTCGTCCTGCGAGTGGGGACGAACCTGCTGCTCAAAGGCGGTCCGAACTGCACCTTCACCCTCGCCAACAAGGAATGGGGTTTTGAGGGCGACTCCGGCTGGACGACGTCGTTCGCCGCCGAATGGGAGAAGGGGCAGAAATTCCCGACCCTCGCCATCGGCCATTACGTCGACCGCAGCGCGCCCGGTTCGCCCTGGGGCGAATGCGAAGAGAACTCGCTCTACCGGCCGCAGCCCGGCGACAAGCCCGACTATTCCGTGCGCACGCCGCTCGCGCCGGGTTTCTGCGCGCTCTCGATGCTCTTCACCGATTGGAACCGCTCAGGAACGCCGTCCTTACGGGCCTCCAACGACCGGCAATATTATCGCGGCGGCGAAGAGCAGATGTGGCGGATCGAGCCCGGCAAGACGCCGCGCCTCTACGGGCGAGCCGACGGCTGGCGGCATCTCTCGATCTTCGGCATGGGCATCGCCGAGGGCGACATCGACGGCTCCGGCTTTCCCCAATATGCGCTGACCTCGATGGGCGACACCAAGCTGCAAAAGCTCGACCCCGACGAGGCCGGGCGCGGCGACTATCCCGTTTATCGCGACATCGCCGGGGAAGTCGGCGCGACCGCGCATATCCCCTACGCCGGCGGCGACAAGCGGCCCTCGACCGGCTGGCACTCGGAATTCGCCGACTTCAACAACGACGGGCTGCTCGACCTCTTCGTCGCCAAGGGCAATGTCGCGCAGATGCCAGACTTCGCCGCCTTCGATCCGAACAATCTGCTGCTCGGCCAGTGGAACGGCAAATTCGCCGAAGCGGGCGATCTCGCCGGCATCGCCCTCAACCGGCAAGGTCGCGGCGCGTTGATCGCCGACTTCAACCTCGACGGCAATCTCGATCTTTTGGTCATCAATCGCGGCGCTCCGGCGACGCTGTTTCGCAACCTCGGCGCCGACGACGGACGCGGCGGCACGCGGCCGATGGGCAATTGGAGCGAGATCCGGCTGGTCGAGTCCGGCCCCAACCGGGACGCCGTCGGCGCCAAGATCGCGATCAAGACCGGCACACGCACGCAGATGCGCGCCGTCGAGGTCGGCGGCGGCGACGCGTCGGGCCACGCCGGCTGGATCCATGTCGGACTCGGGACCGCCGAGCGCGCGGAAATCCGGGTGCAATGGCCGGACGGCGAGTGGAGCTATCCCTACCGCGTCTTCGCCGACCAGTTCGTCGTCATCGACCGCTCCAAACCGCAGGCGGCCTATTGGTATCCGGGACGATGAGCAGATCAAGCGTGCGCGGCTCTCGCCAAATCGTCCGAAGCTGGGCGAGTCGCCGTCTCGGCGGGGATCGTGAACTGAAATATCGCGCCGACAGGATGGTTCGGTTTCGCCCAGAGCCGTCCCCCATGGGCCTCGACGATCGAGCGGCTGATCGTCAGTCCTATTCCCATGCCCTCGGGCTTTGTCGTGCGGAGAGGCTTGAACACCCATTCGAAGTCCTTGCCTTGGATGCCTGGCCCGGTATCCGCAATCAATATCGATACGGAACCGTCGACGGCCTCGGCGCTCGCGGTCAAGACGCGCGGCCCCGGCGTGCTCGACATGGCTTCGATCGCATTGCTCATCAAGTTCAGCAGGACCTGCCGCAAGTGGGCCCGATCGCCTATAACCTGCAACGGCTCGGCGACCGGCGTGATCTCCGCTCTGACGCCGTGCTTATGGAGGTCGGCGCGAGCAGCGCATCCACGAGCAACGAGCTGACGTCAAACGCGCTGCCGCTGTGAACATCGCGCTTGAACAGCGAGCGAACGGTGTCGACCACCGCGCATACGCGCTCGCTGTTCGCGACGGCCTGCCTCATCGCCTTCTTGGCTTTGTCGAAATCGGGCGCCGGGCGCTCCAGCCAATTCAAGCTCGCCGACACGTTGATCCGTAGCGCGGTGAGGGGCTGCTTGATCTCATGCGCAATTGTCGCGCTCACCGCGTCGCCTGTGAAGAGCCGCGCCTCCCTTTCGCGCCGTTGAGCGAGAACGGCGTTCAATAGGTCTCCATAGAGCGCCGAGATTTCGTAGAGCAGCACGATAAGGACGAGACTGCCGGCGACGAGATCGGAGACCCGAATCGCCTGCCACGTGACCGAGTAGCGCCCCGGCGAGTGAGGCGCGATCAAAAGCGCCCCGGCGGCGTAAGAACTCGTGACCACCAGCAGCCATAGATCGAGCACGGAGCGCCGTTTCCGCCACAGCACCACGAGCGCCACGACGCTCAACGCCGCAATCGCGCCATTGCGGAAGAACCAACTCGACGTGGCATGGTCCTCATCGACCATCATGGCGGGCAGCAGGCGGTCGCCCACGATCAGGAGAAAGGTCGCTCCGCAGACGGACGACGACCGCGGCGACGCTCGCGACAATCGCCCCGCCGCGCCAGCGCCGAATTGCCCACTTCGACGGATCGGCGTCCTTCAGCAGCGCAAAGGCGATTACGACTGACGGAAAAGCCGCGTGCCACAGTCCCGCGAGCCAATACCCGCTCTGCGGACTCGCTCCAAGCAGTCCGTTCAGCGCGAAGACGCCACGAAGCGTGAGCATCCATGCGATCATACATATCGACATAAACAAATAGCCGGTCGCAAGCGTAAGCAGAGCCGCCGAGCCAAGAATTGAAAACTGCGCATAGAGCAGCGCGGCGGTAATCGCTTCGGTCACCGTTGTCGGGATGATCAACGCGGGAGCAATGCTGTCGGCCTTCAGCCGAATCGGCGACAGCGGCCCCGCCGCCACGGCGAGGGCGATGGCCATCGCAAGCGTTACGGCAAGGGCAAGTCGCTTCTGGCGAGGCCCCGGCGGCAGGCTGGCCAAATTCAGGTTTGACGCGCCCTCGATACGAGCTACGTCGTCCGCCATGGGAAATCCCTTGAGCGTCTAAACGGTCGTATGAGCACGCCTTTATAGCCGATCGGCCATCCAACCGCCATGCCGCACGACGCCGATTCGAGCGCTCGAGCACGACCGCGCGTGTCGTGTCGTCGGCTCGGTCGGCGCAACGCCGAGCGGAGCCGCAGGCGGCTTATTGGTACCGGACGATGAAGCGTGGAGCGGCGCCGCCGTCCGAAGCGGGCGCGGCGGTCGCCGAATTGGCCGCAGCGGCCGGCGGGATCTCAGCGGGCAGCGTAAACTGAAAAATCGCGCCGACAGGATTATTAGGCCTCGCCCATAGCCTTCCCCCGTGGACCTCGATGATCGAGCGGCTGATCGTCAGTCCCATCCCCATACCCTGGGGCTTCGTCGTGAGGAGAGGCTTGAACACCCAATCGATGTCCTTGCCCTCAATACCCGGCCCGGTATCCGCGACCGATATCAGCACGGAACCTTCGACGATCTCGGCGCCCACGGACAGGACGCGCCGCCCGTCGGTGTTCGCCATGGCTTCGATCGCATTTGTCATCAGGTTCAGAAGAACCTGCCGCAACTGAACTCGATCGCCCATGACATGCAACGGCGCGTCGAGCGGCGCTATCTCCGCCGTGGCTCCGTGCTTATGAAGGTCTGCGCGAAGGAGCGCCAAAGAGTCCGCAATCAGCAACTTTATGTCGAGCGAACTCCTGTTGCGGACGTCTCGCTTGAAGAGAGCCCGGACGCTGTCGACCACTGCGCCGACGCGCTCGCCGTTCGAGGCGGCCTGCTTCACCGCGGTCTTCGCTTTGTCGATATCGGGGGTCGGGCGCTCGAGCCAGTTCAAACACGCAGACATGTTGATCAGCATCGCCGTGAGAGGCTGTTTGATCTCATGGGCGATGGTGGCGGTCACCGCGTCGCCGGTGACGAGCCGCGCCTCCCGCTCGCGCCGCTGAGCGAGAACAGCGCTCAAAAGCTGCCCGTAAAGAGCGGAAATTTCATAGACCAGCACGATGAGGACGAGGCTGCCGGCGACGAGTTCGGCCCCTCGCATCGCATACCACTCGATGGAGTAGCGCCCCGGCGAGCGAGCCGCGACCAAAACGCCTGCGCTCGCATAGACGCTCATGACCACCATGAGCCACAAATCGAGCACCGAGCGACATTTCCACCAGAGCACGATCAACGCGACGACGCTCAATACGGCGATCGTCCCGGCGCGATAGACCCAAAGAGGCGCGCCACGGTCCTCATCGAGCATCACCGGGGGCAGCAGGCCATCCCGCGTGATCAGCAGAAATGTGGCTGCGCAGACGACCACGACGACCGCGACGACGCTCGCGGCGATCGCCGGGTTGCGCGCGCGCTCGGGAACCCGCTTGGAAAGATCGGCGTCTTTCAGCACGGCATAGGCGATCACAAACAGCGAAAACGCCGCATTCCAGAGCGTCGCGAGCCAATATCCGCTCTGCAGGTTCGCTCCGAGCAGTCCGCCAGGCGCAAATACGCCGGGAAGCGTAAGCATCCATGCGATCAGAGAGAGCGAGGTGAACAAATATCCGGTCGCAAGCGTAACCAGCGCCACCGAGCCGAGAATCGAGAACTGCGCGAAGAGCAGCACAGCCGTGATCGCTTCGATCACCGCCGTCGGGATGATCAAAGCGGGAACGACGCTGTCGGCCACCTCCAGGCGAACCGACGAGAACGGCCCAGCCGCCACGCCAAGGCCGATGACGCTCGCCAGCACGACGGCAGCGGCCAGCCACTTCTGCCGCAGCCCCGGCGGCAGACTCGCCAAGGTCAGAGATTGCTCCTCTTCGATACGAGCGACGTCGTCCGCCATGGGAGGGTCCCTTTGAGCGCTTAACGGGTCGTATGGCTTGCGGCGAGCGTAACGCCGTTGAACTTCAAGGGAAAGCGCCGCGTCGGTCGCAAGCCGTCGTGGCCGGGCTTGTCCCGGCCACCCGAAGGCGATTGCGAAGCAATCGTCCAAACCCGGCGCTGACAGATTCAAACGTCTAAACTGTGGCGCAGCGGTCCGGCGTGCGGCCGATTGCTCGCAATCGCCTTGGGGTGGCCGGGACAAGCCCGGCCATAACGGCCAGGGGCGCCACTCCCGCGGCTACGCGGCTTCCTGAACGCTCGCCGGCACGATCGCGTCCAGCGCGATCAGGCTGATCATCCGCCCGTCGATGGCGACGATGCCGCGGATGAAGTCCTTCGCCGTCTGCGAGGCGACGTCGGGCGTCGGCTGGATCACGTCCGGATTGACCGTCAGAATTTCCGACACGCCCTCGACCAACAGGCCGACGACCTGCTGGCGAATTTGAATCACCAAGATCGCGTGGCGCGTCGTCGGCTCGCTCGGGGCGAAGCCGAGCCGCGCCGCAAAGTCGATGATCGGCAGCACAGTGCCGCGCAGATTGATGACGCCGCACATGTAGCTCGGCGCATGGGCCACCGGCGTCGCCGGGGTCCAGACGCGAATTTCTCGCACCACCATCACGTCGACGCAGAATTCCTGAGCGCCGATCAGGAAGGTGATGACTTCCTGCGCCGCGGCGCCGTCCGTTTTGCTGATTGCATCCATCTGAAATCCGCCCCTTGTTGCGGAGCCCCGCCTTGGCGGAGCTCTCGACCGTGTTGTTCTTGCTTATCGCCGCAAGCGGTTAGGCCGCATTCGAACGGCCGAAGGCATGCGGCGCGGCCCTTTGCAGTTCCCGCCGAAGTGAATTGGCGTCTTTCCCGCGCTCCATCTGGAACTGGCCGATGAGGTTCAGCAATTGCGTCGCCTCCTGCGATAGCGAGTGGCTGGCGGCGGTCGATTCCTCGACCATCGACGCATTCTGCTGTGTGACCTGGTCCATCTGGTTGATCGCGGTGTTGACCTGCTGAAGCCCGGTCGCCTGCTCCTGCGCGCCGACTGCGATCTCGCCGACGACGGAGTTGATCTCCGTCACCTGCGCCATGATCCGCTCGAGCGACCGGCCGGTTTCGGCGACCAGATCGACGCCCTGGCCGACCTGAGTGGCCGACGTCGAGATGAGCCCCTTGATCTCCTTGGCCGCCTCGGCCGACCGCTGCGCGAGCGCGCGCACTTCCGACGCGACGACGGCAAAGCCGCGCCCCGCCTCGCCGGCGCGCGCCGCTTCGACGCCGGCGTTCAACGCGAGCAAATTGGTTTGGAACGCGATCTCGTCGATGACGCCGATGATCTGACTGATCTGCTGCGCCGACTTGGCGATCGCGTCCATCGCCTCGACCGCCTGACGCACGACGACCGTGCTCTTCTTGGCGTCGTCGTCCGCAGAGGCGACGACTTGGCGGGCATGCGCCGCGCCTTCGGCGGACTTCTTCACCGTCGCCGTTATTTCATCGAGCGCCGCCGCGGTCTCTTCGAGACTCGCCGCCTGCTGTTCGGTGCGGCGCGAGAGGTCGTCGGAGGCCGACGAAATCTCGTGCGCGCCCGACTGCATGGCGTCAGCGCTCACGCCGATCTGCGCCAATGCCGACTGCAGCCTGTCGAGCGACGTGTTGAAATCGGAACGAAGCTTCTCGAACGGGCCCGGGAAGGGATCGTTCAGCCGGAACTTGACGTTCCGGTCCGCCAATGCTCGCAAGCCGGCCGCCAACTGGTTGATGATCGTCTCCTGGTCGTCGGCGGCGCGCTGGTGCGCGGCCTCCGCCATTTTCTGCTCGTGGATGTCGACCAGCGAGCCGCACGCCCGCAAGGCTTCGCCAGCCGGACCGCGCGCGCATCCGCCCATGGCGCGGAACCATCGATACGCGCCGTCCTTGACCTTGAGGCGGTATTCGACTTCGTAAGGGGTCCGGCCGCTGCGATCCGCCAGATGCGCGGAGAACGCCGCGAAGGTCGGCTGAGCGTCCTCGGGATGCAAGCGATCCGACCAGGACGACATGACATCGGGAAATTCGCGCTCGCTCTGGAAGCCGACCAGGCGACGAAATTCCGGGGAGAAAGTCCAGCGGCTCTGCGAATGGGCGGGGTCGCCCTGATGCGCTTGGCACACCCAAAGGCCGACGCCCGCGTGATGGTCGAGAACGTCGACCCGCTGCTTCAACTCCTCGAGTTCGGCTTTCAACCGCGCGTGCGCGTCGTTCTTATTCAGTTTGGAAAACAGACCCACGACTATCCCCTCCGATTTTCAACCGGGAAACGATTTGGAATTGCACGATGAGGGCCGGGCCGCCGGGTCGGGTGCAGCCCTCGACCCGTTGCGGTCCTCGTCGGAATTTCAGAACTTCCTTGATGGCGCACCGGGCGCCGCTGACGACGGCCTTGGCCGCTGTCCGGGCCAACAACCGCTCCGAGGAGCCGCCGGCGTCCATTTGGTGCGCAGCTTGAGGTTGACGATGTTCATCAGGCGCCTGTTTGGCTTCGAGCGCGCGCAAACGACCAAGCACTGCGCGCGGGGAGCACGACAAAGATTGCGGGGAAGGAAAATTCCGGACTGAAACCGGGATGACCGTACGGCCTCATGCCCTCGATCGGCGGCGATGGCCGGATCGACACGTCATAGCTTCGATCTAGCGAGAAGAGATTAATCGAGTATTCACGCTACGGACGATTTGCGGGGCGACAAAATCCACGTTCTATTGCAGCGAATAAGGTTGACGGCACGCGGCTTGTATTTCACCGCAACTCGAAGCCGATAGCGCAAGCTTTTGTCGTGGAGACGGTGCTACGCGGCGGCCGCGATCCCACGACCCTACCGCGCCACGACGCCCGTCAGGATCATCTCGACCACCTGCTGTTTCGCGCGCTCGAAGGCCTCGTCGTCCAGCGGGCCTTTTTCCAGCGTCGCAATCTCGTGGGCGGCGTTGGCGTAATGCTGGGTCGTCGCCCAGATCAGATAGAAGAGGTTCCTCGGCTCGATCGGCCGGAGCTTGCCCGCTTCGATCCATTTGCGCACGACGCGCTCGCGCGATCGCACCCACTGCGTGAGAGTCGTCTCAAGGAAGTCTTGGATCACCGGCGCGCCGCGCATGACCTCGCTTGCCCAGACCTGCGAACTGAGCGGCATCGTACGCGCGAGATCCATTTTTGTGCTGATGTAGGAGGTAAGGGCCTCCTTAGGGTCGTCGCTGGTGTCGAAGGACGAGGCGGCCTCGAGCCACGCGGTCAGCACCCGCTCGGTGACCGCGCGATAGAGGCGCTCCTTGGTGGGAAAATAATAGTGGACGTTGGGCTTGGGCACCCCGGCCGCCACCGCGATCGCCGCCATCGTCGCGCCGCGAAATCCATGTTCGGCGAACACCGCTTCGGCCGCGGCGAGGATCGCGCGCTCATTCTCCTCGCGTATGCTGGCTCTGGCGATCGGCTTGTCCATCAGCGCCTCGATCGGCGCCGCAAAGCTAGGCGCTCAGCCCAGAATTACGGCATTTGACCATTTGGTCAAATTCATAATAGCGTTGACGAAACCGACAATGGGGAGAGGCGGGATGTCCGACCTGTCGAACGTGCGCGTCAACGGCCAAAGGCTTTGGGACGCGCTGATGGAGATGGCGAAAATCGGCGGCACGCCAAAGGGCGGCTGCAAGCGCCTCACCCTCACCGATCTCGACAAGCAAGGCCGAGAACTTTTCCGCTCCTGGTGTGAGAAAGAAGGCTGCGCCGTCAAGGTCGACGAGATGGGCAACATGTTCGCGCGCCGTCCCGGCCTCGATGACCATCTGCCGCCCGTCATGATGGGCAGCCATCTCGACACACAGCCGACCGGCGGCAAGTTCGACGGCGTGCTGGGCGTGCTCGGCGCCCTCGAAGTGGTGCGCTCGCTCAACGACTTGAAGATCAAGACGCGCCGCCCGATCGAGATCGCCAACTGGACCAACGAGGAAGGCTCGCGCTACGCGCCAGCGATGATCTCCTCCGGCGTCTTCGCCGGCGTCTTCACCAAGGAATTCGCCTATTCCCGCCTCGACGCCGAAGGCAAGGCGCTCGGCGACGAGCTCGCGCGCATCGGCTTCAAGGGAGACGAGCCGATCGGCGGCCGGCCGATCCACGCGATGTTCGAGCTGCACATCGAGCAGGGCCCGATCCTCGAGGACGAGACGATCGACGTCGGCGTCGTCACGCACGGCCAGGGCCAGCGCTGGTATGAAATCCGCCTGACCGGTTTCGAGAGCCACGCCGGCTCGACGCCGATGCCGCGCCGCAAGGACGCCCTCTTGGGGGCGGCGCGTATCGTCGAACTCGTCAATGCGATCGGTCTCTCCAAGGCGCCGCTCGCCGTCTCCACCGTCGGCATGCTCAACCCCTATCCCAATTCTCGCAACGTCATTCCCGGCGAGGTCTTCATGACCTCAGAGTTCCGTCATCCCAGCGACACGACCTTGAGCGAGATGGACGCGGCCTTGCAAGAAGGCGTCAAGGCGATCGCGGAGCGCATCGGCCTGACTTACGACCTCAAGCAGGTGTTCTATTACCCTCCCGTCGCCTTCAACGAGGGATGCGTCGAGGCGGTGCGCCGCGCCGCCAAGCACTTCGGTTATTCGCACCGCGACATCGTCTCGGGCGCGGGGCACGATGCTTGCTACATCGCCCGCGTCGCGCCAACCTCGATGATCTTCACCCCTTGCGTCGACGGCGTCAGCCACAACGAGAGCGAGGACATCAAGCAGGAATGGTCGACGGCCGGCGCAAACGTTCTGATGCACGCCGTCCTGGAGAAGGCGGAAATCGTCGATTGAATGCGCGGAGTCCCTTCTCCCCGCATGCCGGGAGAAGGTTAGGACGAGGGGCTTGGGGATGTGCCGCAACAAGCAGCCAATGCCCAGGCCCCTCACCCCGGCCCTCTCCCCGCACGCGGGGAGAGGCGGAGTGCTATAGGAAAAACAGGAGAGGAAACATGTCGCTCGTCATCAAAGGCGGAACGATCGTCGCCGCCGATCGCAGCTATGCTGCGGACGTGCTCGTCGAAGACGGGACGATCACGGCGATCGGCTCCGGCCTCAAAGGCGCCAAGGAGCTCGACGCCGCCGGCTGCTACGTCATGCCGGGCGGCATCGATCCGCACACCCACCTCGACATGCCCTTCATGGGCGCGAATTCAGCCGACGACTACGAGCACGGCACGCGCGCCGGCCTCGCGGGCGGCACGACCATGGTGCTCGACTTCTGCATTCCCGAGCACGGCCAGCCGCTGCTTGACGCCCTCGCCGCCTGGGACAAGCGCGCCGAGGGCGCGGCGTCCGACTATTCCTACCACATGTGCGTCACCTACTGGTCGGACAAGCTGCGCGAGGACATGGCCAAGGTCGTCGAGCGCGGCGTCACCACCTTCAAGCACTTCATGGCCTACAAGGGCGCGCTGATGGTCAACGACGAGGAGATGTTCTCGTCGTTCCAGCGCTGCGCCGAACTCGGCGCGATGCCGCTCGTGCACGCCGAGAACGGCGACATCGTCGCCGCGTTGCAGAAGCACTATCTCGCCAAGGGCGTCACGGGCCCGGAGGGCCACGCCCTGTCGCGTCCGCCGGAGGTCGAGGGCGAGGCCGCCAACCGCGCCATCATGCTGGCCGATCAGGCCGGCGTGCCACTGTATATCGTCCACGTCTCGTGCATTCAGGCTCACGAGGCGATCGCGCGCGCACGGTCGAAGGGTATGCGCGTCTACGGCGAGCCGCTGATCCAACACCTGACGCTCGATGAGAGCGAATACTACAATAAGGAGTGGGCGCATGCCGCGCGCCGGGTCATGTCGCCGCCGTTCCGCGACAAGAAGAACCAGGACGATCTCTGGAACGGCCTGCGCGCCGGCTCGCTACAAGTGGTGGCGACCGACCATTGCGCCTTCACGACCCGCCAGAAGGAGATGGGCCTCGGCGACTTCACCAAGATCCCGAACGGCACCGGCGGCCTTGAAGACCGGATGCCGGTGCTTTGGACCTATGGCGTGAGCACCGGGCGGCTGACGATGAACGAGTTCGTCGCCGTCACCTCGACCAACATCGCCCGCATCCTCAATCTCTATCCCCGCAAGGGCGCGATCGTGCCGGGCGCCGACGCCGATCTCGTGGTCTGGGACCCCAAGGCCAAGAAGACGATCGCCGCCGAGAACCAACTCTCGGTCATCGATTACAACGTCTTCGAGGGCATCAAGGTCGAGGGCCTGCCGCGCTTCACCCTGTCGCGCGGCGAGGTTGTCGCTACCGAAGGCAAGGTCTCGGCCGCGCCCGGACGCGGACGCTTCGTCAGGCGCGAACCCTTCACCGCCGACGCGCGGGCGCTCGCGACCTTCAAGGACTATACGGCCCCGAAAGCGGTGGCGCGCTGACATGCTCGAGCCGCTCGCCAAATCGGCCTCCGTCGCGCCGACCGAGAGCGTGATCGACATCACGGATGTCTCGCTGTGCTTCGAGACGGGCGACGGGCCGGTGCAGGCGCTGAGCGGCGTCGAGCTCAAGATCGCGCGCGGCGAGTTCGTCTCGTTCATCGGCCCTTCGGGCTGCGGCAAGACGACGCTGCTGCGCGCGGTGGCCGATCTCGAGAGCCCGACCAGCGGCGTCATCCGCGTCAACGGCATGAGCCCCAGCGAGGCGCGCCTCAAGCGCGCCTACGGCTACGTCTTCCAGTCGCCGGCCCTCTATCCCTGGCGCACCGTGGCGCGCAACATCGCGCTGCCGCTCGAAATCATGGGCTTCGACAAAGCCGAGCGCGACGCCCGCGTCGCCAAGGGCCTCGAACTCGTCAACCTCGTCGGCTTCGGCAACAAATTCCCCTGGCAATTGTCGGGCGGGATGCAGCAGCGCGCCTCGATCGCGAGAGCGCTGTCGTTCGATCCCGACCTTTTGCTGATGGACGAACCCTTCGGCGCGCTCGACGAGATCGTGCGCGACATGCTCAATCAGCAATTGCTCCGCCTTTGGGAGAAGACGCGCAAGACCGTGCTGTTCGTCACCCACTCGATCCCCGAGGCGGTGTTCCTCTCCAGCCGCATCGTCGTGATGTCGCCGCGACCGGGGCGCATCCACGACATCATCGAGACCAACTTCCCACGCGAGCGCGCGCTCGAAATCCGCGAAACGCCCGAGTTCATCGAAATCGCCAACCGCGTGCGCCACGGGCTGCGCCAAGGGCACTCCTATGACGAGTGAGCGGCATCGTCTTCCTTCCCCCTTGCGGGGGAAGGTTTCATCGCGTCAGCGATGACGGATGAGGGGAGGCGCGCCAGCGCACTTCTCTTGGCGAGATTCTCTTTCACTGCTCGCCGCGAAATGCGAATGCGCCGCGTTTGTCGCGCAGCAAAAAACGCGCCTGACGGCGCGACCCCTCATCCGTCGCCCCTGTGGGGCGACACCTTCCCCCGCAAGGGGGGAAGGGTAGGCTTCGCATGAAGAACGCCCTCCCCATCGCCATCGTCGTCGTCGCGTTGTTCGCGGTCTGGTATGTCGCCGCCGTGCTGATGAACGCGCCCTTGCAGCGCGACGCTTTCACCAACGCCGGCCGCGCCGACTACACCACGGCCGAACTGATCGACGCCTCGCTCAACATGGAGCGACCGAAGCTCCCCGCCCCGCATCAGATCGTCGCCGAGCTCGACAGGCTGATCCTCCAGACGCCGCCGACCTCCAAGCGCGGCCTCGTCTATCACGCCTCGATCACGCTGCAGGAAACCCTGATCGGCTTCTTCTTCGGCGCGACCCTCGGCATCGCCCTCGCGGTCCTGGTGATGTCGGTGCGCAGCCTCGAGCGCTCGCTGATGCCTTGGATCGTCGCCTCGCAGACCATTCCCATCATCGCGCTCGCGCCGATGATCGTGGTGATCCTCAACCAGTTCAACATCACCGGCCTCGCGCCCAAGGCGGTGATCGCGGCCTATCTCTCCTTCTTCCCCGTCACCGTCGGCATGGTCAAAGGGCTGCGCTCGCCCGATCCGCTGCAACTCGATCTGATGCGCACCTATTCAGCGACGCAGACGCAGACCTTCCTCAAGCTGCGCGCGCCGGCGAGCGCGCCCTTCTTCTTCGCCAGCATGAAGATCGGCGCCGCGGCGGCGCTCGTCGGCGCGGTGGTGGCGGAGGTGACCAAGAGCGAGGACGGCGGCCTCGGCGCCCGCCTGCTCGCCGGTTCTTATTACGGCCAGACCGTGCAGATCTGGGCCGCGCTGTTCACCGCGGCGGCGCTCTCGGCCGCCCTCGTCGCGATCATCGGTCTGGTCGGCCGGATCGTGCTCCAACGAATGGCCTTCACGTCATGAAAGCGCGCGCCGCCGACCTCGCCCCGCCGCTGCTGTTCGGCCTCGCCGTGCTCGCGCTTTGGGAGGCGACCGTCCGCCTGTTCGGCATCCCGACGATCATCCTGCCGCCGCCTTCGGCGATCGCGCTGCGCCTCGTCACGTCCGTCCCGACGCTCGCGGCGGATTTCATTCAGACAATTCAAGGCGTCCTGGCCGGCTTTGCGATCGGCTCGGCGGCGGGCCTGCTCGTTGCGATCCTGATCGACCGCTCGCCGTTTCTGCAACGCGGTCTGCTGCCCCTCGGCAACTTCGTCTCGGCGCTGCCGATCGTCGGCGTCGCGCCGATCATGGTGATGTGGTTCGGCTTCGACTGGCAATCGAAGGCGGCGGTGGTGGTCGTGATGACGTTCTTCCCGATGCTGGTGAACGCCAACGCGGGCCTCTCGAGCGCCGGCCCGATCGAGCGCGACCTGATGAAGACCTACGCGGCCGATTATTTTCAGACGTTGACCAAGCTGCGCCTGCCCGCCGCGGCCCCGTTCGTCTTCAACGCGCTGAAGATCAACACGACGCTGGCGATGATCGGCGCGATCGTCGCCGAATTCTTCGGCACGCCCACCGTCGGCATGGGCTTTCGCATCAGCACCGAGGTCGGCCATCTCAGCATCGACATGGTCTGGGCGACCATCGTCGTCGCGGCGGTCGCCGGCTCGTCGTTTTACGCCATCGTCGCCCTGATCGAGCGCCGCGCGACCTTCTGGCACGCGTCCTATCGCGCGAGACAGAATTAAGCGACCCGAGCCGGAGGCGACGCCCGGGATTTGTCTAGCAACGGAGGGTGGATCAAATGAAGAAGACGCTATTTGCAATAGCCGGCGCCGCGGCGATGCTCGCTGCCGGCGCGGCGCACGCCGACGACAAGGTGACGCTGCAGCTCAAATGGGTGACGCAGGCGCAGTTCGCCGGCTATTACGCCGCCAAGGACAAGGGCTTCTACAAGGCCGAAGGTCTCGACGTCACGATCAAGCCGGGCGGCCCGGACGTCGCGCCGGAACAGGTGTTGATCGGCGGCGGCGCGGACGTCGTCGTCGACTGGATGCCGGCGGCTCTGGCCGCGCGCGAAAAGGGCGCCGCGATGGTCAACATCGCCCAGCCGTTCAAGCGCTCCGGCCTGGAGATGACCTGCCGCGCCGACACCGGCATCAAGACCCCGGCCGACCTCAAGGACCGCACGCTCGGCGTCTGGTTCGCCGGCAACGAGTTCCCGTTCCTCAACTGGATGAACAAGCTCGGCCTTAAGACCGACGGCTCGAAGGGCGGCGTCAAGGTGCTGAAGCAGGGCTTCAACGTCGATCCGCTGATCCAGAAGCAGGCCGACTGCATCTCGACAATGACCTACAACGAGTACTGGCAGGTGATCGACGCCGGCTACAAGCCCGATCAGCTCGTCGTGTTCAACTACACCGACCAGGGCGTCTCCACCCTCGAGGACGGCCTCTACGTGATGCAGGACAAGCTCAAGGACCCGGCGTTCGTCGACAAGATGGCGCGTTTCGTCAGGGCCTCGATGAAGGGGTGGGACTATGCGCGCCAGAACCCCGCCGACACGGTGAAGATCGTGCTCGACAATGACGCGACCGGCGCACAAACGGAGCACCATCAGACCCAGATGCTCAGCGAGATCAACAAGCTGACTGAGGGCTCGGACGGCAAGCTCGACAAGGCCGACTACGAGCGCACGGTGAAGACGCTGCTCACCGGCGGGTCCGACCCCGTCATCTCGAAGGAGCCGGTCGGCGCCTACACCACCGTGGTCACCGACAAGGCGTTCGGCAAGTAAGCAATCCGGCGGAAACGAGGCCGCCGCATTCATCGAACTGCAACAAACCGCGCGGCGCCTCAACAGGCGCCGCGCTTTCTGCATCTCGAGCTCTTTCTTCTTCCGCGCCATACGTTCGTCGCGATCACTCGCTACATCTCAGCCCACGTTGAGAGCGATACAGGAGGGAGCCAATGAAGGCGTTGCGGGAGATTGTTCGCACCTGTTCCAACGCTCATGTTGCGCACGCAGCGGTAGCCTCGATCGGCGGAGACTTCGCCGAAAGATTTGCAGAGGACGCCTCGCGGCGCGATTTGCCGAGCGGAGTGTTCGCGGCGCGTCTCGTTCGCGATTTCGCCAGAAGCGCCGGCCAAGACGATTGGAACGGCGTTAACGAAGCGGCCCGCGGCGCGGATCAGCCCATTCTGTCGGGGTTGCGTTATATTCTCGATCGGCGCTTGCGCGTCGAGACGCAGGACGAGGATAGCGACGAAAACACGCCCCCGGCTTGGGCGATCCACGCCTCCCGCGCGGTGTTCTGCTGCGAGTAAGGGAACCACCCGGAGCGAAGGCCCGCAATCCGACTTGTCGCCACCGAGCTTTTCCGCGACAGTTCGGCAATGATCACGCTCGGGATCGATTGCGGGACTTCGGGGCTGAAGGCGATGCTGGTCGATGACGACCAGCATGTCATAGCCTCGGCGATCCGCCCTTATCGCCCCGATCATCCCCACCCGCTTTGGTCGGAACAGATCCCAAGGTGTGGCGCGCCGCGATGGCCGCCGCGCTCGGCGAGCTGAAGCAGAGCGTGCCGCGCGAATTCGCTGCCGTCGGAGCGATCGGCTTCTCCGGACAGATGCACAGCGCGGTGCTCCTCGGTGACGACGACCGTCCGCTGCGGCCCGCGATGCTGCACAACGACGCCCGTGCTTTCGCTGAAGCCGCCGAGCTGTGGGACAAGCATCGCGAGCTTGCCAGTGTCGTCGGCGTCAAGCCGATGGCGGGTTTCGCCGCGCCCAAACTGCTCTGGCTCAGGCGGCACGAGCGGCAGACCTTCGACAAGGTCGCCTGCGTGCTGTTGCCGAAGGACTATTTGCGCCTTTGCCTGACCGGGGAAAGGCGCACCGACATGAGCGACGCCGCGGGCACGTGGTGGCTCGATGAGGGTGCGCGCCGCTGGTCGACCGAAGCCCTCGCGGCGACCGGCCTCGAGCCAACGCGCGTCCCGCCGCTCGCGGAAGGCGGCGACGCCGGAGCGCCGCTCTCCGCTTCGGCGGCAGCGGAATTTGGACTTCCGCGCGGCGCGATCGTCGCGATCGGCGGCGGCGACGCCGCAGTCGGCGCGGTCGGCCTCGGGGCCGTCGCCCCGGCGACGCTTTCATCTCGCTCGGCACGGCGACGCAGCTCATCGTCGCCTCCGATCGCTACAGCGCGGCGCCCGAGCGTCTGGTGCATAGCTTCGCTCATGCGCTGCCCGGCCGGTGGTACCGCATGGGCGCCATGCTCAACGGCGCCGGCGCGCTCGCCTTCGCCGCGCGGCTGTTCGGGCGCGAGGTGGCCGATCTCGAAGCGGAGGCGGCGCAGGATTACCGCGGACCGGGTGAGACGATCTTCCTGCCCTATCTCTCAGGCGAGCGAACGCCGCACGACGATCCGCACGCGCGCGGGGTTTTCTTCGGTCTCAGCGAAGGCTCCTCGCGCGTC
>CAWEIU010000014.1:0-61933 GCA_963809245.1 uncultured Alphaproteobacteria bacterium
AGTGCGGAAAGTACGATGTTTCAACGTGTTACAAGAAAGTGGGATCGAAATTTCGCTAACGGGTTCCGCTGATTTCCGAACGCCAAAGTCCCACTTTTTCGCCCGGCCGCGCAAGGGATTTTAAGTCGGGATCCTGTCGTTGATTTGAAAGGGTGTGTTACGATTGACGGTGCACGAAGCCGCGTCCGTTACGAAGGGGATGAGCGAAGCCGACAACGTGGCGACTGCGCGCCGTAACCCGGGCCTCCGCTGGCCCCTCCAAAGAGGTTTCCATGAGCGAGATAATCGACGAAGCCGAGCACAAAATCGGCATGACGCCTGAGCTGGCGAACGCGATCCTGACTACGATGAAAGCCGCGGAGGCAGCCCACGAACTGGCGAAGGGTACGGGTTGGGAGGAATTCACCCGGAAGGTATGGGTCGAGGCCGCCCACTACGCGCGAGTTTCCGAGGCTGCCAAGTTCGCGCGAGCGAAGCCGGTGAAGGGAGAGGCGAATGGCCGCAAAGACACGGGCGATTGAGTTGAGCCCGACAGATAGATTGGAAGCATTTATCGCCACGGCGTCGCGAGACGATCTCGCAGCCAAGGTGCGTGAACTGTCAAACGAAGTGGTCGAGCATCGATCGCACGCGATCCGGACCTTCGCCGCGATCAGAAGAACGATGAGGAGGCTTGGCGATCACGTCGAGCAAATCCCGCGCGAGCCCTGGACGCGAGAGACGAGGAGCCAAGACGAGCGCTAATCTCGCGCTAAAACTCAAACCGCGCCCCGCACCGGTCGTGCAGCCCGAAAGCCTTCTGGCGCGGGCAGCCGGCGGTCAGCTCGTCGAGGAAATCCGTCAGCCTGACGTCGCCCCGCTCGCGCATGAGCCGGGCCACGGAATAGGAGCCGCGGCGGCCGCAGCGCTCGCAGGCGACGCCTAAGCGATCGGCGGCCAGGTCGGAGAGCAGCAGGGATCCGTCGCGAGGCATGGCGCGTTATCGCTGGCCGGTGCAAAGGCGACAAGACGCCCTGCGTCCGACCTCTTACGTCGGGGTTCGCGCCCTTCCCTGCCGAGCGGACGGCGCCCAAATAGGAGCGGTGAACAAAATCCTCCGCCGGCGTTCTCTCAGTCACGACGCCCCGATCGCCCCGGCGCAGCCGACCCTGCGGCACGCGCCGCCAAGGGGCGACGGCTGGGTGTACGAAATAAAACACGATGGCTATCGCATCGTCGCGGTTCGCAATGGCGAGGCCGTGCATCTTTGGAGCCGCTCGGGCCGGGATTGGGCGGATTCGCTGCCGGGGATCCGCGACGCGCTGTTGAGCTTGCTGGCGGCCGAATTCATAATCGACGGCGAGGCGGTCGCGATCGGTCCCGATGGCCTGCCCGATTTCCATGGGCTGCGCTCGCGCGACGGTCGGTCGCGCGCGGTCCTCTATGCGTTCGACCTGCTCAGCCTAGACGGCGACGACCTGCGCCGCCGCCCGCTGCTGGAGCGCAAGGCGGCGCTCGCGCGGCTGATCGCCGGCGTCGATGACCGGCTGCGATATGTCGAGCATCTGGCTGGCGATGGGCCAACGATCTTCGCCCACGCCTCGGCGCTCGGCTTGGAGGGGATCGTCTCCAAGCGCGCGGATTTGTCCTATACGAACGGAGCGACACGGGACTGGATCAAGACGAGGAACCCGGCTTATGGGCGGAGGTCGTTTAGGCGCTGATCTCCCTCGGCTCCGTCTTCCGCTCGCATCGTGGTATGCTTTGGGGGCAAAAGGGGGCGCCAATGACGTGGGTTGTGAAAAAGGAAGGGCCTGACGGAGCGATCACCAAGACTGAAGTGAGCGACTTTGACCAGGCCGTGCGGATGCGCAACGATTTCCTAGCCGAGAATCTCAAGGCGTGGGTCGAGGATGAAAACGGGCAGCTGGTAGGATTCCAGCTTCTCGACCGGGGCGCGCACGATCCCTATGACTAAAGGTCCTCAACGCAAAAAAAAAGCCCCGCCGCCGGTTAGGGCGACGGGGCGGAATAGGTTTGGAATATTTTCGGGCGGATTTGCAGTCAGTCCCGGCGCCCGCGCCCGATGTCCAGAATTATCTGCGTCGTCGCGGCGTGATAATCATCGATCTTTCGCTCGAGCCGTTGAACGTCTTCGCGGGACCACTTCTCTAAAGCCGCGATCCGCCGTTCATGATCGCGCGTCGTCGCCCGCGTCCCGAAGACGAAGGCGCTAATCGCCAGCCACGCGGTGATCAGCATCCCGAGCGCCCACTCGATCGGTTGCCATGAGGGACTGTCAAGAGGTGGTACCCCAGCCATGATGTGTGTTCCCTTGCTTTAGGAATTATTGAGTGAGCTCGGAGCCGTCCGCGTTGGCGACGGTCGGCTGAATGTCAGCGTCACCGCCAGCTTGGCGTCCCGCTAATCGACCCCGGCACAAACGACTGTCCGGCGTCTGGCCCGACCGATTTGTTATTCGCCGCCACCCACGCAACGAGGGCTTCGGCAATCGGCAGGATCATGACCGCCGGTGCCAGCGCCGGATCGATCATCGCCGCGATCTGCGCGACATCGAGCGCCAGGGTCTCGTCGGCCGGGATGCTTGCGAATTTCGCCTGATAGGCCGCAAGGATATCCTGCAACAGGGACGTGCCCCGTTGCAGGTCAGCGGCGACCGCCGTTGCAGAGGCGGCCATCAGCTCGTCTTGCCCGCCTCAACGATCGCGGCGTAGGCGTTGGCGAGCGTCGGCAGCGCAAGCAAGGGATTGGTCAGGGACGACGGATTGGCGCAAAGTGAGGTCACGCCCGCCATCGCCGCCTTTTCGGCCGACACATTGCCGCTCGAAATCTTGCCGGTGGCCGCCACCGTTTGAAACGTCACATCCGCCGACACAGACAGCGCGCACGCCGCCGGAAGGTCTTGCCCGACTTGTTGATTGAATGCTGCCACGTCGGCCGCGAGATTGGCGTTAAAGTTGGTAGCATCGGCGGACGGGTTGCCGGTGACTACGCAGCCGCCAAGCGAGACGCAGGCAAGCGCCAGCGCGCCCAGAAGAGCAAAGATTTTCATTTCAGGATGTCCTTGGAGGTGCGCCGGGGACCGCCGGCGCGCGGATGTCAGTCGTCGAAGAAGACGGGCATGCGGCGGCCGTCGATCAACGGCGGTCGTTCGTTAGGGCGCTCGTAGAGCGGCGACTTGCGACGAAACGCCGAGCGGATCGCCGCGTATCCGCAGCCGCCGCAGCGCAGTCGATAACTGCCGTTGAAGTCATCGGCCGGCGACACCGCGACGCTTCCGCATCGCGGGCACTCGGCGGCGCCGCCGCCGATCCGGACGCCGCTACTCAGCCGGCGTGAAGTCGACATAGTAGGCTTTGCCCGTTTCGAAGCCGTCGGCCGCCGACTGATTGGCGATCGACATTTTGATGTCGGCGGAAGGAGTGTGCGTGGCAAAGACGCGGTTCTCTTCGACCGCGTTTCCGTCGATGCCCTTCGCGCTTTCGAAAATGGCCGACAGATCGACGATCGTCACCTTGCTGTCGTAGCCGTTGGCGCCCCACACCGGGATTTCGGTCTTCTGCCGAACGTAGAACTTGCCGCGGACCTTCATCGGACTCTTCCTTTCAAGATGCGCCGGAGGCCGCCGGCGCGCGGGAAACCTGCGAACTTGCGAAATTGCGCAATTTCGCAAACTGACCGAGATGCTTGTCTCAGGCCGCGACGCCGGCCGCGTAGAGCGCGACCGAATGCTGGTCGAGCGATTCGCCGTGTGGCGCGCCGAGCTCGTCGCCGGGCGCGGCGTGCAGGAAGCCGAGGGCGCGCGGCGGCAGCGTCGGGATCGGGTCGCCGGCGTTGCGATATTCGATCGATTCGACGGCTCTCCGGAGGAGATGCGCCGGCCAAGGGTTGAGCCAGGCGATGCGCGGCGCGCCGAAGACGATCGCGCGGAATGGTTGACCCGGCCGCTTCAGCGCGTGATGGGCGGCGAGGTTCTCGGCGATCGCGCCGCCGAGGCTGTGGCCGACATAGGTGATGAGCCCGTCGCGGCGCATCCGCGGATCGATGCGCTCCCAGAGCCCCGCCGCGCCCTTGCCGAAGCCCGAGTGCATCATCCCGAGGCCAGGGATCCAGCTCGGCCAGGCGCGCGCGTCGCGGATCAAGTCGAGCGCGTTGCGCGGGTCCGTGCCGGCGATCGCGCAGACGAGCTCGCCATCGCGCGGCAGCAGCGCGTAGCGCTCGTCGAGGTCGGCGACGCCCGACCACGGGCCGCGATAGACGGAGCCTGCGATAACTGCGAGGTCGTGATGGGAGATCATGACTGGAGCACCAGCGGATGTCGCTGTCGCGTGACGACGACCGGGAATGCCGCGCACGCAAAGGCGAACGCCTCCGCGCGACGTTCCCAATCGAAGCCGTGGACATAGAAGCCGGAGTTTGAGTTCCCCCGCCGATCGCCAGAGCGATCCCACCAGAAGAACGCAAGCCAATCGCCCTTCCCGCACGTCCAGAACACGCGCCCGTCAGGATTATCGGGATGCTGACCGTTCTTGAGCAGCCCGGTATCCATCAAGGCCGACGACCAGAGCGGCACGTCGTCCGGCCACGCCTCCCGAAGGCGGCGGTCGCGGTCGAAGAACCCCTCGCCGCGGGTGTCGTAGAGATAATGCCCGTCGCCAAGGCTACCGAAGTAGAATGCGACGCCGCGCATCACGACGCCGTCGCTACAGTGGCAGCCGCAGGAGCCGCCGGCGGCGCGACGCGCGTCATGCTCGCCTGCCACTTGCCGATCTCGCCATGCACCATGCCGGCGACGGCGTCCGGCGTGACGCCGGCCTTGTCGAGCAAATCCGGAGCCTCGGCGATGACCGACTTGGCGATTTCCGCGACTAGGTCCGATCCAAGTGGGATGGAGGCGGTCGCGAGATTGCCGGCCGCAGTCGCAACCTCGCCGCCGACTTTGTTTTCGATGAAAGCGTCGAGCTGGTCGACCGCGTCCTGCTGAACATTGAGGACGTTCCATTTCCTTAGCTCCACGATGAGCTCTTGGACCGCCGCTCGAATGACGACGGTGAGGATTGCGAGAACGAACGGCAGCACCAAGCCGACGATGCTCGATGCGGGGATTGAGGCGCCCGGCGGCGTCGTCTGAGCGAAGGCGTCACCATCGCCGATGACGACGAGCGCTGCGACGGGCGCCAGGGCGATCACGGCGAAGAAGCCGCGCCAGGCGCGGCGATGCGGCGGACGCAGCCAGCAACCGCCGACAGTGAGGGCAATCATCCAGGCCAAGCTGAAAAAGCGGCGCAGCCATTCCTGCGCGCTGGCGCGCATGATGAAATGAAACATCTGAGGTCCTCAGGGGATGCGCGGGAGCCGCCGCGCGGCGGGGGTTGGGGGAACCGGGCGGAAGGTGCCGCGCTACGGCTCATCCGTTCCGGCGACGCTCACGCATCGGCCATTGCGAATGTAGCCGTGCCAGCAGCCACGATCGGCGCAGTTGATCGAGGGCGAGAAGGTCGGCGCTTCGCGGTTTCCGTCCCACCGCCATTGTGGGCGGCCGCCGTTCTGACCTTGGCCATCGTGCTTGATGCCGTGCGCGGCCGAATGCGGCCCCTCGGCAATGAGAAGATTGTTGCACGTCGATTGCGGCAGTCGAGGATCGCGACCGCGATTCCAGCCGACGCATCGGAAGGTGAACCGCGCCGGCCTCTGGCCGTCCGGACATGGCTCGCCATGGATGTCGAGAAACTGGACGGCGGCTTCGGTCATGATGCCGTCGCCGCATCGAGCGCGACCCACGTCGCCAGATTGATGTCATCCGTGACCGGCAGGCCGGCGGCGCGCTGAAAGACGCCGATCGCGGCGCGCGTCGCCTGCCCCTCGTCGCCGTCTACGCCCAGCGCCGGATTCGCGCCGACCTTGCGCAGCCGCCATTGCAGATCGGCGATCGAGCCGTGCGGATAGCCCGAAGCGGTCGGATGCGCGATCGTATCGCCCGGCTCCGAGCGCGGCGCGCCGCCATGCGACGGTTCGGGCGTCACGTTAGGCGGCAGCGATAGGGTGTGCGGCGCCGGCAGCCCGTGCAGCGCCCATGCGGGCAGCGGCCCGGAGGAGAAGGCGTCGTACTCCTCCTTGATGTAGCCCTCCAGCGTCTGCCACGTCGCGTCGTTGACGCCGCAGATATCGACGTGGCCGCCGCCCGCGGCACCGAGATCGTGGTGCATGCAGTAGCCGCGCCCCTGCCCTCCGACGGCGTGCTGGCAGGGAATGCCGTAGGCGTGCAGCAGCCACGCGGTGTGGCGCGCCATTGCGCGCAGGGTGACGTCGAGAACGCCCTTGGCGGTGAAGCCGGGATACTCGATCGAGACGCCGCGCCCGTTGAACGCGCATTCGGCCCAGGCCTTCAGCGACAGCGGCACGAGCTGCCAGACCTCGCTGCCGTCCTCATTCGAGCAGAGATGCGCCGAGGCCTCCGCCTGCCTGGAGCACAGCCAGGCGACCGACCCGGCGCAGCCGCCCTCCATCAGGTGAAGAATGACGAGATCATGAGCGATCGGCGTCGGCGAGTAATTCGGCGACGGGGTCTGCTTGATGTCAGCGAGTTGCGGCGTCATCGATCATCCTCGGTATGTTTATGTTTGCAGGGATAGAAAAGGCCGATGCCGACGAGATAGGCGGCGGCGGCGAACGCGGCCCAGCCGGCGGCCTCGCGCCACCAGGCCCAGTCCATCAGAAGCCCTCGGGAAGGTCGGGCAGATCGACCGTCTTGCCGGCGAGCGCGTGCGTCGAGTCGGGACAGAAGTTCAGCCGGCCGGCGGTGAGGATGTAGTGGCAGCAGTACCGGAGAGGTTTGCCCTGCGCGTCGCGCACCCACTCGCCGGTCCACTCGCCTTTGACCACGACGCTCTGAACGCCGGTGATCTTCACGGACGGGTTGAACGTCGGCCGATCAACGTTGCCGTCGAACGACCAGCGAGTTGCAATGACGTGCATTTCCTCGCAGCCAGGACACCAATGCGAGAAGCCGCCCTCGACGCTGCGCAGCTTCGGCGAAAGCTTGCCCATCATGTCGGCCTCACCTCTCCGATAAGGCCTTCCGCGCCGTTTTCGAAGGCGCGCACGACGGCGGCGTCGAGCATGCGAGTGACCGCCGTCTCTCCCGTCTCGCTCTCGCGCTTGAGCTCGATCAGGAATTCCCTCGCGAAGGCCGCGACGTCCGTCACCGCGATCGCGTGGTTCCCGAAGCCATAGGCGCCGTCGAAGGCGATTGGCGCGGCTATTGGAAGGGCGTCGATCGGAATCCGAATGACGATCTCGCCGCCTTCGATCTCGATATTCGCAGCCATCACCTCACCTCCACGAACGCGACGACCGCGCCGCGCGGCACGAGCGAGCGGGCGACGCGATGGCCCCAGTTGCCGGAGACGAGGCGGATCGAGCCGTCGGGCTCGACGCCTTCGACGATCCCGACGTGGCCGGCCCAGCCGCGCGGCGTTGAAATGACGGCGAGAGCGCCCGCGGTCGGGCGCCCGAGCCGCGGCCCGTAGCGCAACGCGTCGGCCGCCATGCGGCCGGCAAGCGGCGCGCGGCCCGAGCGGCGCAGCACGAACGAGACGAAGTCGGCGCACCACGGCCCCGGCTTCCCCGTCATGTTGCCCTGCCCGATCCAGCGCGCGGCCTCGGCGAGGACGTCGGCGGTTGCGACAATCTCAGCCCCGCCCCTCGCTGGCTCTTGGCCGCCGCGCCCGCTGGCCCGCGCCAGGTGCGGCGCGAACAGAACGGCGGCGATGGCGACGACGAATGCGAGGCGCAGCGATGCGCCGCGCGGCAGGCGCGGGTCGGGCATTCCATCAACCTTTCGTGAGGGTCAGGCGGCGTGACGCGCCCTTGCCGCCGTGCGATGGGCGTGCGACGCAACGGCGGCGCACACATGGGCGGCAGCTATGTTTCCGTTAGAACCGAGCGACTTTCCGCTCTATGCGGTCCAGGAAATCGTCTACCGACGCAACGGGCGGGCCGTTTGCGGCGCTATGAGTTCGGCGCTCGCCGAGGACCTGGTGACCCGGCTCAACGCCCAGGAAGCTGCCGCGAGCCGCGCCGCCGACGCCCGTAGCGCGACAAGGCCGGATTAATACGGCGGCGAGTGCAAGCGCGGCGAAGATCGCAATGCGCGCGAACGCGCCGCGCGGCAGGGCGCGGGTCGGGCATCACTTTTTCCTTATTTGACAGCGCCCCCGTGGCGACTTATGGCGGGCGCGACTTGTTGATCGGGATCTGACCGTCTCGCCTCGGGACAGCGGAGCGCCAGCGCGCCAAGTCGTTTCGACGCATTGCTCCCAAGAAGCACGCAGTGCCAAGCTGGGAATATCATTCGAGGGGCGCAGCGCGCGTGGGGAAACAAAAAAACCTTGCCATCGAAGGGCTACGCGGTGTCGCGAGCCTCAATGTCGTGCTCGGCCATTTCCTGTTTGCGTTCTTTCCATATTTGGCAAACGACGTTCGGCCCTACCCTGGGGCCGCCGCGAAATATGGTTTTGAGGAAATCTTGCGTTATCCACCCTTCACGTTTCTCTATTTGGCCGACCCCGCAGTATCGATATTCTTTGTGCTGAGCGGCTATGTTTTGACGCGCCGGTTCTACGCGACAGGGCGAAGTGATGTGTTTGAGGCGGCGGCAATCAAACGGTACGCCCGGCTCGTCTTGCCCGCCTTCGTGAGCGTTCTCTTGGCTTGGGCGCTCCTTGCGACCGGAGCCTACGCCAACAATCTGGCGCCGTCCTTGGGGACGGCCGGGTGGGTTATGGCATTCTATGCCGGGCCTGTATCATTCGGAACTGCGGTTCTGCGCGGCGTGATCGGCGCGCCGCTGTTCGGCCAGCCCGAACTGAACGGCCCGCTCTGGACAATCCAGATCGAGCTCGTCGGGTCGATTCTGCTCTTCGCATGCTATTCTTTATTTGGAGCGAAGAGCAAACCGATGATGATTTTATGGTTCCTCTATTTCGCCTGCATGCTCACCGGCCGTGGAACGGGGGTGCTGTACTATGTGGCGTTCCTTGGCGGAAGCTTATTGCATCTAGCCGAGCCGCGCTTGCGCCTATCGCCATGGCTGGGGTGGACGTGCATTGGTTTAGGACTTGTCGGCGTTTCCTTCAGCCATGCGTCGGCATTCGCGCTGATGGATCATGTCCGGCTGCCCGACTTCGCCCCGTATGGACCCAATCTCAAGACCGATCGCGTGCTGTTTTGGCATACGGCCGGAGCGGTTTTTCTTGTTGCCGGCGTGATCGGCTCCGCTGGAGCGTCGCGAATGCTCAATCACCGCATCCCGGTCTATCTCGGACGGGTGTCGTTCGCGATCTATCTACTCCACTTCCCGCTGATCTTGTCGGTGTCATTTCGTGTTGCCGAGCTCGGACAATTCATGGGGTTGGACTATTGGGCGTACGCGTTGCTCGCGCTTATCGCGTTGCTCGTCGTCCTTTTTCCGCTCGCAGAGGTTTTCTATCGCCTGGTCGATGTTCCATCGGTGCGCTTGGCGGATTGGATTTCGAGAGATTCCCAAAGGCGACAGGAAGACTTGGAACGGCGCGCCACCGTTGAGGGAACAGCCACTCCCGTCGCTTGAGACAATCTCGCGGCTTCGCCGACGCCGCAGCCATAGCGGCGTTCGTTCACTGGCTCTCGTAAGTGAGCGAGCCTTCAATGACTTGACCGCTGCCTGTCGGCGGGATCGTCCCGGTTGCGGTTAGCAACGTCGCCGCGTTCGACCCCACCGCGGTCGACATCGAGCCGCTGACATTGTTCGTCGTGTTGCGGATCGCGCCGAGTTCAAGCGAGTTTGCCGTCGTCGGCAAGGTCTCGATCAGGTAGCTCGCGCACGTCCCAATCGTCGTGATAGTCGCGACCGTCTGAACCGCGATCGTCTTCCGCGTCAGGCGCTTGTACGAGCCCGTCGCCGTGTAGGCCGTGAGCGAGCCGGAGCCGCACGTGACAGATGGCGTGTAGGAATACCAGCCCGTTTCTTCCCACCATGGCCCGCTTGGCGTTTCGATCGCGGATTGGAAATAGTTTCCACCCGAGTTAATGACATAGTTCGTGCCGCCCGGCGTGAGTTCGGTGACGTAAGGGCGCGACGCGCTTGGTACATAACTATTGAACCCCGCAAAGCCGTTGCCGTGGATATTGAGGATTGTGGTCCCGGTTCCGGCGTTATTGATAAACACGTTATACGCGACGTATTGCGTATTGCTGGGGCGATCGAACTCCGCTCCGTTGATGGTATGGACGCCAGAAATCGCAGCGCCGCCGTCGGCGATGAAAATATCCGCAGAGCCGGCGTTGGCCGAGAAATAGCCGCCTGTGAGGGTCAGCCCCTTCGATCCGTTGAGCGGATTGCCATTGATGTAGATCGAGGCGTCGCCGGCAGTGCCGGAAATATTGTTGTTTTCCCAATCGCCCCCGACAATATTCAAATCGGTTGGATTTTGAAAAATGAGACCGTAGTTGGTCGCAAAGAAGACATGCGGATCGATGAACGTCCAGGCATTTGGATAGGAGTTAGACCCGTAAATTGCGTCAACAGCGGCGTCTGTAAACCCATCCCAGGTGTCCTCGATCCACGAAATATCGATCGAATCCTTGGCATAGACGCCGATATTGAAAATTCCGATCCAAATGTGCTCAAACGAAGCGTGCGTGATGTTGGTAAGGCAAATTCCATTGCCGCCGTAAGCTGTCCCGAGCAGAGAGAAGCCGCGGAACGTGTCGTTATACGAGCCGTTCGTCCCGTAGGTTGCCGACAGGATGATTGCGCAATTGGAGCCGGTCACCGTCGAATTGAGTTCGACGACGCCTTCGCCCGGTCCGGCAATCGACGCGCGATTGCCGATGTTGCCGCTGGTCGGCGTCGGGGCCGTGATCGACGAGAATTTGCAGACGCCCGTGCCGACGCCGCCGATCCACAAGTCCTCGTGCGCGGCCGCCGCGGCGGTCCATGCCGCCTGGAGATAGCTCGTGTCATCCTGCGTTCCATTGCAGGCGACGCCGGTCTGCGCGCCGAGCCAGTAATAGCCGCCCGTCGTCAGCGTGTTGCAGCCGAAGCCGGAATTCGTCGTCCAGATCAGTGCGTCGATCGCCGCCGAGCAATTCGGCATGGTGAACGGCGCGGGCGGTCCCGACGCCGCGCTCGCGTTGAGCAGCACCGAATTGCCGGTCATCTGGAATTCTTGCGCGGCGCCCGCCGCGCCCGTGCCGCCGTAGAGCTGCGAGGCCGGGGCGCTCGGGAGCGCGCCGGGGGCCAGCGGCGTGAAGCCGAGGTTCGCCGCCGCCGCGCCCGTCTGCAACGCCGAGTTTGGCAGATTGGTCGCGTTGCCGAGATTGATCGACGAAGGCGTGCCGCCAGCGCCGTTGAACAGCACAGGCGCGCCGGGCGAGCCGACGCCGACGCCAAGCGCAGTTCCGACCCCCGACCCCAGTTGGATCTGCGACGGCTGAATCGTGCCGCTGGGAACGTGCGTTATATCGAGATTGGCCGCTCTCGCCCCATGCAGCGAAACCAGCACGCACAGCGCCGCGAGCGCCCTCATTTTCATGGTCATAGCGCGTTCCATTGTGTGCCGTTGTAGACGAGGTCGACGCTCTCGTAGGCGACGTTGAGGACGTAGGTCGTCGCGCCGTCGATGGCGCCGGCCGCCGGGGTGATCGTGATGGCGTTGGTCGCGGCGTCGCCCTTGCCGTCCTTGATGCGGAAGGTCTGCCCTGAGGTCGGCGAGGACGGCAGGTTCACTGTCGTCGCCGCGCCGGTCGTCTTGTTGACGACGACGATGAAATCGCTCGCGGCAACGGTCACCGCCCCGGATGCGGTGACGACGCGGATTTGTTGCACCGTTCCAGACGTGTGGGTCGAAATCCCGCTATAGGTGTTGTTGCCGTTCAGCAGCGGAACCGTCGCGCCTGATGTGCCCGTGTTCTGCGTTGCGGCGGTCCCCAAGGGGGTTCCGTTGGTCTTCGTGCAGGTGATGTTCGGAGTGCTGAAAGCGCAGTCGCCGCCGAGCGTGAACGTCGACGGCGCGGCGCCCGCGCCGCCGCCCTCCATCAGCGCGCCGCTGGCCAGAACGGCGCTCGATGCCCATGTGGACGATGAGGCGAAATAGGGAATGCCGCCGGCCGTGCCGGCGATGGTGAGCGAGAACGTTCCCGAGCCGGTTATGGGGCTGCCGCCGACCGAGACGATGCCGCCGGTGAAGGTCTCCCCGACGCTGGTGACGCCCGTGCCCGGCGGCGTCGCCCAGGCGCCGTCGCCGCGCCAATAGGTGGACGAACTCGCGGATACGCCGCCATTGAGATTGGCGGGCGGAAGATTGCCGGTGACCTGCGTCGCCAGATTGACGAGCGAATTATAGGCGGGGAACGCTAAGCTTGCGCCCCAAAGCGCAAGGGCCGCCGCAAGAGCCGCCCTCTTTATTTGCTTCAACATCGATATGCCCCCTCGGCTCAATAGACGAGCCACTGCGTTCCCGAATACATAATCGTGACGCTTTCGTAGTTTACGTTCATTACATAAGATGACGCGCCGTCAATTGTGCCGGATGACGGGATAATCGTTATGTTGTTGCTATGAGACGCGCCGTTACAGTCTTTTACGACAAACGGCTGTCCAGCAACGGGCGACGGCGGCAAGGTCTCTGTCGCTGACCCCACGGAATTAGCCGGGCAGACGAAATAATCCGTGGCGGATATATTGTCGGCGCTCGACGATGCGCTCCGGATCGTGTTGATGCGCGCTGACGGCGACGGGTTGTTGATCCCGTCGGCCAGGGCGACCGGGGCCCCCGCGAGGACGAGCGCGGCGGCGAGGAATTTCCTGAGCATCGGGCAGCCTCGAGTTCAGGCGATCGTCGCGACGGCCGCCGGCGGCGGCGCGGACGGGTCGGCCGCGAAGACCGGCCCCCATGCCGCCAGCGCGGCGACGTAATCCTCGATCGCCGCGCCGATCGCCTGGAGCTGCGGCTGCGTCACCGCATGGGTCGCGCCGGCGGCGTCAGGGTAGGCGAAGCTCGCCGAGCCGCCGGGAAAGGAGCCGCGGAGCATGTAGCCGACCAGCAGCCCCTGCAGATTTGAGCGGCTCTGCGGGTCGCAGGGATAGATTGCATCCAGCAACGGCGTTCCGGTCGAGGCGATCTGCAGCCCGAGCGCCGAGAGCATGGCGACGGCGTCGCCGGATGACATGCCGCCCGCGCCGCCGAGCGACGTCACGCCGGCCGCCGCCGCCAGCGCGTTGAGGCCGGCCCGCCAGAAGACGTGGGCGAGCTCGCCGTCGCACAAGATTTTTGTCGCGGCTTTGCCGGCGGCGACAAACGCGAGATAGCCGGCGTCGGTCGGCGCGACCCAAGCGGCCGCCGGCGCCGAGAAGACGACGCCGGGCTTGTTGCCGGCGACCCAGTAGCGCATCGAAAGATCAGACATATTCGGCCCCCGATACGTTCGTTCCCGACACGCTGCCGGGGAAGTAGGACACGCCGGCGGCATCCGTGTCGGCGACGGCGTTGGAGAAGAGGTTGTATTTCTTGCCCGTCGCGCCCGACCCGGCGAAGGTCATGTTCCAGGCCGACAGCGTGCCGCCGCTGACGCCATAGGCGAAGCCGAGAGCGTAAGCGGGCGTGCCGCTCAAGGTGCAGGTGATTCCCGACGAGGCGACCTGGATCGTGCCGCCGCTGTCGAAGAAGAAGTGAGTGTTCCCGTTGCCGCTCGCCGCGTAATTGCCGGCGATCGAGATGGAGCCGAGCGGCCCGGTCCCGAACGGCGCCTGCGCACAGGCGCCGAAGGCGATGCCCGATCCGAGGGAGACGAAGCCGCCATATTGGGCAAATAGGCCGCAGCCCTGGGTATTGCTTGTCCCGGATGCCGCGAGCGTCGCCACCCCACTCGGCGCATGGACATTGAGGACCGCGCCAGTGCTGCCGATAAAGCAAGAGGCCGCCGAGGCGCTAACCGACGAGCCGGAAGTGAGCGACCATATCTCGCCCCCAGAGGACGATTGCCCGACGAGCGGCATCACTGCCACAACCCCGGCCGTGAACGCGCCAGCGCAATTGAAGGTGACGCCGTAGCCGCCGAGATCGTAGCTTTGCTGAACGACGTTGCGGGCGTGCTGCAGCGTCGCCCACGGCGCGGCGGCCGTGCCGAGGCCCGAGGTGTCGTTGCCGCTCGACGCGTCGACGTAGAAGGTCGTATTGGCCGTCAGCCGGATGCGCGATTGAGCCGGCGGCAGCGCCTTCAGCCGCAGGTTGAGATTGCCGTCGACCTCGAGCTCGAACAGCCCGTAACCCGGCAGGTCGCCGGGCTGGATCGACGAGCCGTCCGAACGCAGGATGGTCCTGGCGCCGAGCGCGGAGACGTTGGCGGACGGCGCCTGCGTCGCGTTGGGCGAGGCCGCCTTGGCGACCCTGACCTTCATCCCCTGCTTGTATTCGAGCCATGGCGGGGTCGGACTGAGCACGAGCGCGTCGGCCGAGCCCGTGTCGAGCGCGAAATCGAGCTGGCCGCGCTGCACGAGATATTGCACGCCGTTGAGCAGCATCGCGTCGGCGTGGTTCTCGACGACGACCGGCGAGCCCGACCCGAGATTGCCGTTGCCGCGCAGCAGCGCGCGCAGATTGGCGATGATTTCGTCGAACTGCTCGGCGGTGATCGGCGTGCCGTCCTGCGCCGTCGACGACGAGCAGTCCTTGCCGAAGGTGTCGGCCGAGGTGAACGTCCGGCTGTCCGCCGGGCGCGTCGTCACAGCGTTGGGGGTGTTGCCGAAGCCGAAAGCGTCGTTGCTCATGTCAGGGCGTTTCCTCGTAGACGAGAGCGCAATGGGCGCGGGTGATGCGGGCCAACAGGCATTGCAGGGCGGAGATGTCGGGCGCGCAGGTGAGCGGCATGCCGAGCTGCATGCGGCCGAACAGCGACGGCGTGTGATAGCCGCCCTGGTAGGCCGGGCTGCCGGAGAGCGAGACGGTGATCCGCAGCATCGCCGGCTGCACGCCGCCGCCGAGCGAGGCGGCGCCGAGCAGCGCATTGCCGAGCAATCCGCCGCAGTTCGGCCCGAAGATCGAGCACGAAATCGCCCAGCCGGCCTGCGCCGCGACCTGCTGGTAATAGGCGCATTGGTTGCCGCCGATCGCCGCCACCTTGGCGCAGAGATCGGGGTAAGGATCGCAGCCGTCGGGAAGGCCGTATTCGGCCATCCAGAGGTCGCGCGTCTCGTCGCAGGTCGCGCAGAAGAATTCGAGTTTCAGCGCGCAGATGCGCTGGTTGACCCAGGCCCAGACATTGGCGAGCGCGTTGAAGAAGGCCCAGATCGTCGTGCCCGGCTGCGGGCCGCCGTCGTGCGTGTTGAACGCCCGCCCGCGCGGCAGCAGCGCCAGGAGCTGCGGCACGATCTCGGCCTGCGTCGGGCAGATGTCGAAGGCGTTGGAGGGGGATTGGCAGGTCATGGGCTCACGCTGTCAGAGAGCGCCGTCGACCTCTTGGAGAGCCTCTCTTTTCCGATCCTTTGAGGCTGTCAAGGGCGCGCCCTAGGGCGTCGAGAGACGCCCGTCTCTCGACGGGCTTTGGCGCGCCGCCTACGGCGGGCGAAGCCCCTTGACAGCCTCAAAGGATCGGAAGTCAGATCATCCAAGAGGTCGACGGCGCGGTGTGTCCAAGGCGACCGCGAACCGCCTCACCCTCACTCGAACGTCAGCGCCCCCAGCGTCGGCACGCACGCGGTGGCAATCGTGGTGTCCGTCGTCGGCGCGATCATCACGCCGCGTTGATCGCCGGCCGAATTGGCGACGGCCTGCGCCGCCCATAGCGCCGCGAACGACGCGGGCACGGCGAGGAACGGCATCGCGGTCAGCATCCCCGCCGTGGCGGCGTCGGCGCCGGAGACGCGCCCCAGCCGCTGGAACGTGTCGAGCAGCTCGGCCTGCACCGCGTTCTGCTGCGTCGTCGTGTTGGGCGTCAGGCCCTGCACCGTGACGGCGATCGGCTGCGCGGTCGGCGCCTGCACGAGGATCTGCGCATCGCCGGGCGCGAGCGCCGCGATCGCGTTGGCGACGAGGGCGATATGCGCCGCGTCGGCGACGCCGCCGGCGAACAGCGCATCGAACATCGGGAAGACGCGCAGCGTGCCCGGCCCGTTGTAGAGCCGCTCGACGAAGGTCCGCGTCACGCCGGGCACCGTGCCGGCCCAGGTGACGTAGTCGGCCGGCGCGCCGCCCTGGATCGGGTTGCGTTTTCTGAACAGGATCCGGCCGCGATAGGTCGAAAGGTCCGAGGTGTAAGGCGCGCCGTCCGCCTCGATGTCGAGACCGCCGGCGAGCCCGCTCGAATCCACCGCTGCCGTCGCTCCCGACGCGCCAGGCCCGGCAGCCCCCGAGATGATCGTCATCGCCGTGTCGGCCTGCGTATTGCCGGCCAGCGCCGCGACGGCCGCGACCACGGCGACGCTGAACGTTCCGGCGGCGCCGATCGAGCCGCCGATCGAAGCGGTGAACACGACGCCGTCGAGCCGCTGGAGCTGCGCGCCCGCCGCGATCGCCATCGCCGCCGTCGCGGTGACGACGATATTGCCGGCCGCGGGCAGCGCCAGCTTGCGCGGCAGGTTGATCTCGGAGCCGTGATCGTCGAGATCGGAGCCGACCGCGGTCAGCGCGAATTTGGCGCGCTGCACTAAGTCGAGCCGGTTGAACAGCTCCCATGCCGAGCCGCCGATGACCTTGGCGGTCGGCCCGATATTGTTGGGCCACAGCCACGCGTCGGTTCCCGGGAGATAAGCGCGGAAGGCCTGGCGCGCCGCCGAGACGCAGGCGGCGAGCGGCGGGATGGTGAAGGTCATCGCGGCTGCCCCGCGCTCAACGGGTGTACGTGCAGAGGAAGCGGTGCCCTGTCGTCGCCGCGTTGACCGAGACAGCGGATTGGATCACCGTCCCCGCGAGCGTCATCGTGGCCGAGCCGCCAGGGGCGAGATCGGCGAAGTCGCCGGCGCCGGCGACCGTCGCGGCCCCGGCCACGGCGACGTAGAGATCTTCGGTCGCCGTGACGGGGTTTTCGATCAGCATCGTCTTGCGCGCCGCATCGGCGCCCGCGGCGTTCTGCGCCGTGCCGCCGACCGCGATCGTGCCGCCGCAATCGGTCGGCGTCGCGGCGATCGGATTGGACGGCGAATAGGGATTGCCGGTCGACGGATCGACCAAGACGAAGCCGCAGGCGAGCGAGCCGTCGGCGACCGCCCAGCAATGTTCCTGCTGCGGGTTGCGGTTGCCGTCGAGAATATGCAGGTTCTGCTCGCTCAGCGTCTGCGCCCGCGCCGGCGCTGCAGCGCCGCCGAGCGCCGCCGCCAGCGCCGCGGCCGTCAGCCATCTCCCAATCATCATGTCGGCTTCCTCAAGGGAGAAGCGGCGCAAGGCCGCTGTTGTCGGGGTCGCTGAAATCGAGGCTCGGCGCGTCGTACAGCGGCGACCCGCTGGGAGCGGTCGGGATCGGCGAAAATTCCTTCGACCAGATGTCGGCGAAGCGCTGGTTGAACAGCACGGCGCCGCTCTTGGCGTAGAGCTGCACCGCGAGATCGAGGCGATCAGGCGGATTGGCGTAGGCCTGCACGGCGACCGAGGCGGCCGCGCCCTGCGTCACCAGGCCGGCGAGCGCGTCCTGGGCGAAGGCGACCGCCCAGCGCGGCGTTGCGACGGGATCGAGGATCGACTGTTCCAGCAGCCACAGCAGCGACCCCAGCGGCCCCTCGCCGAGATCGGCGCGAACATCGACGCCGTCGCCCCACCATCCCCGGAGATCGCCGTCCGGCGGCGCGAGGGGGTGATTGGGCGGACAGGCGCGATCGGTGAACAGCGCCAGGATGACGGCGGTGTCGAGCGGCCGCATCGCGCGCAAGCCGCCCGCGTTGAGCGGCTCGGAGGGTTGCGCGACCTGCCAATCGGCGAACCCCGTCGCGGAGTTCCACACCGCATCCCAAAGCAATTCAGGCTGCGGCGCGCAGCCCTCGTCGATGCGAACGTTGATGTCCATCAGGGCGCCAAGGCCTCAAACTGCGTCGCCATGTAGCTGGCGTGCGGCACGCGGTTGCGCGCGATCAGATCGCCGGCGCGGGTCGGGTCCTTGTAGAGCCGCCACGCCCACCACAGCGACGGCAGGGAAAGATTGGCCGACACGGTCATGACCGGCTTGGAATTGATGATCGCCTGGCTGAGATAGGCGACGCAGGCATCGCGCAGTTTCGTCAAGCCGTGCGCCCAGCGCGCGTCCGGCGCGCCCTGGCAAAGGCTGAGTTCGCGCTCGAAACGCTCGACGCAATCGGCGCGCGCCGTGATCGCGTCGGGGCGCGAGGCATAGCTCGTCATGACCAACGCCTGCGCATAGCCGCCGAGCAGCACGCCGCGGCTGAGGCGCGCGACGATTTCCATGTTCGCGGCGTCGACGAGGCGGTTCGGCGTCAGCGTCGGCGCTGGCGGCGCGTCGGGCAGCGCATCGGCCGCGGCGGCGAAGGCCGCGACGGCGCTGGCGGGCGTCATCGCCGCGGCGAGGCCGCCGGCCAGAGCGAACAGCCCCGCCGGCACGCTGGGATCAATGCCCGTCGTCTCGGTCACCAGCGTCGGGATCGCGTTGAACAGCGCGACCATCACGTCGCCTAAACCGACGACCGGCGCGACCGGCGCGGCGACGGTCGCCGAGGAGGCCGGCCCGGTCGCCACGTTGGCTGCGAACGCCGCGGCCGATGCTCCGTTGAGCGTGTTGGTCGAGGAGATCGTCTCGAGGATCGCAACGACGTCCTGCAGGCCAGTGACGACATCGGCGATGACCCAATTCGGATAGGACATGCGCGCCTCCCAGACCGCTCGTTTCAGAGCGCCGCGTAGACCTGGCTCGACGGACCGCCGACCGTCTCGACCTGGGCGTAGCTGCCCTGGCCGAGATAGACCTTTGCGCCCGGCGCCTGGATGGTGATGTCGGCGCCGTTGCTGGTGATCGTCGCGCCCTTGCAGGTCACGGTCCAGCCGTTGGCGTTGAAGTTCATCACCGCGCCGCCCGGCCCGATCAGCTTGATGATGTTGCCGCTCGAAATCATAAAGCGCCGTCGCGCCCGAGGGCAGATTGGTCGGCCGCAGCGTCGGCGCTTCGACGCCGAGCGCATGCGCGCGGTCGAATCCGCCGCCGATCGCCAGCATCAGCGCCTCCGCGCCCGCCGGAGGCACGCTGGAGAGCCCGAAGTGCTGCGACCGCACCGCCTCGCCGATCGTCTGCCCCGCGAGACCGGTCAGCGTCATAAGCTGCTGCGGGCCGGAATCGTTGACGCTTTGCAGTATCGCGCGAAGGAGCTGTGAACGGATATTTGGGTTCATTGCGCCGCCGAGTCGTCGAAGTCCCAATCCGCGCCGGATTTGTTGACCCCGCCACCCGTCCCGCCATGGGCGCGCGGATCGACGAGATGGAGCTGGCTGAACGTGCCCTCTTCCGTCTTGCCGCCTTGCGTGTAGAGCACCGACTCGATCAGCATGTATTGGCAGAGATAGAGCGACGGCGATTTGACGTAGACCTTTTTGCCCGGCATCCAGATCGCTCCGCCGGAATCGCGCCAGCCGCGCATATGCACGCCCGGCGCGCGCTTGCCCTCGCCCTGCTCTTTGTCGCGCCGACGCTTGGCGCGGCGCAGCGCGCGATGGCGGTCGGTCTGGCGATCGTGGTGATGGTGCAGCGGGCGATGGCGCGTCACCGTGTCGTTGCTGGCGACCGCGTGGATTGCGATCGCCTGCGCGCCCGAGCCTTTATAGGACTGGCCGTGCTCGTTGACGACGCTGTGCTGGCCCGACAAATCGAAATCGCCGTCGCCCTTCCAGAGATTGACGCCTTCGACGATCGGGCCGCCCTGAGGCTCGGCGCTCTCGCCGGCCCGCGTGATCTTGATCGAGCCGTCGGGCTGCCCCGACATCGTCGCGCCCTCGTCTTCGCAGAGCGGTACGAGCGCCTCCCAAAGCGTGTGGCCGACGTTCGGCCGCCAACGGTCGAACCCGTCCGGCTTGAAATCGGCGGAAAAGCCGATGCCGAATGCGTCTTGATCCTGCGCGACCGAAAGCACGTTGCTGTTTACATAATCCGGCTTGGTGTGGTCGACGCTGGAGTCGAGCGCATCCTGCCCCTTCGAGCGCGCCGAGATGACGGCGGTGTAGGTCTTGCCGTCGAGGTGCGGTCGCAGCCGGTCGACGTAGCCGGTGAACATGAGATCGCCCGAGGCCGTCGCCGTGACGAAAGCGCCGGCGCCGAAGACCCCAGGCGCGAGCGGCGCGCCGAGCTGATCGACAATATGCAGCTCGAGAGAGCGCACGGCGTGCTTGACGCCCGCGTGGATGGTGATTTTCTCCCACGTCGCGAAGTTCTGGCCGCCGACGCTGACGGTGACAGTCTCCAGCGTCACAGTGCGATTTCTCCGAGCAGGCTCGGCGCAGCCGCGGCGAGCGTGCCGGCCGCGTCGAAGGCGAGCTGGGCGAGATATTCGGCCGGCGCCAGCGGCGAACTCAGGCCCTCGCGCACAAACTTCGCCTCGAAGCCGAAGCGGCCCATCTTGTCGCGCATCCGGTCGCGTTTGATCGTTTCACAGCGCGCCTGAATCGGCCCTTGCGCGGGCAGCACCAGCACGCCGACGCCGGCGTCGGATTCGCACGCGGTCTCCAGCGCAGTCATCCCCCTGTCGGAGACATCGCCGATGAAATAGCCGGTGATCTCGACCGTGCGCGCGATCCGGCCCAGATCCTCGTTGAAGGGCTCGTCGACCCCGGGAAATGACGTGACCGAAATGCGCCGTCCCGTCGTCGCGTGATCGCGCTCGACCCAGAACGGCACGCCCATGAAGGAAGCGGGCCACAGCGTCGCGGGCCAGTCGCGGGCCATCACATTTGCCCTGGGCCGCCGGCGCGGCGCGGCGCGGCGTCGCTGTCCATACGGCCAACATGCGCGGCGAGATTGCCAGAGGCCGCGGCCTTAACGTCGGCGATCGTCCGCAACAATTCGTCGGCGGCGCGAACGCTGACGTTCACTATGACCTCCGCCTTGGAGTTGGGGTCGAGCTGCACCTGCGCCTTGCCGAAGACGGCTTCCTCCGCCGCGCGAGTCGCCGCGGCGATGTACGCATCGACGCTCTGCCCCGCCGCGCCGACCGAGAACGGACCGTCGCCGCCGCGCGCGCGTACGCCGAGCGCGCCCTTCAGATCATGATCAAAGTCTTCCTGGCCGCGCAGCTCGACCGAGCCGCGCCAGCGCGCCGTTTCGTCGCGCGCCTCGGCGCGCAGCCGCGCCAGTTCCGCCCGGTCCGCATCGCGCTCCGCAAAGGCGCGCTGCACCGCGGGGTCACTTCCAGAGCCGCCGGAGATGATCCGGTCATCCTCGCCGATCGCGGCGTTCAGTTCGTCGGCGCGCGAGGTCCATCGGATGACGTTGTTCTTGTAGCCCAAGTCGGTCTCTCGCCGCGCGGCCATGTCGGCGGCATAGCCGAAGTCCGAAGTGTCGACGCCCCAGAACAGCCGGTTGAGATGGCGGTTCGACTCCTCGATCCCAGGCGAAGCCTCGCCCTTGTTCTGCGCGTTGAGCTCCTCCTGCACGCCCGCATTGAAATGCGCCACGGCCTGCGCGAAGTCGGTGACCGCGCCGGCGAAATGGAACTCCTGGCCCAGCGTCGCGGTGAGCGACTCGATCGCGGATTTGAGGCCGCTCCACGCCAGCGTTGGATCCTCGCGCATCGCCCGATCGGCGGCGCTGAGGCCCGGCGCGTTGCCGAGCAGCGCCAGATCCTTGTCGATGCGCGACTGCTGCGTCGCGAGCAGGCCGACCATCTGGCCCGCCATCTGGTTTTGAAAGAGGGTCGAAACCTCTTTCATCACATCCGCGCGATCCTTGAGACCGAGCTTGTCGAGCGCCGGCACGAGATAATCGCGAACCCAGGCGTTCGGATCGGATTGCGCCTCGCGCCAGCCCTTGACGCTATGGCCGGCAAGTATCTGCTTGTTTCCGCTCTTCAAGGTCTTGACGTCGTCATTGCCGAGCAGGCCGAGCCGGTAGAATTCGTCGACGGCCTTTGTCTTCAACACGCCGCCGACGATCGCCGCGTTGAACGCGCTCACCGCGCGGCCATAGCTCGAACCGCCGAGTTCCTGCGCCAGCGTCGGCGCCGTGCCGAGAATGAACTTCTCCGACAGGCCGGACGTCGCCTGGCGGCCGTATTTGAACATCTCGTAATATTGGTAGGGCTTGAGCGTGTCGCCGAAGACGTTGATGCCCTTGGCGATGCCCTCCATGTATTCGCGGAACTGCGCCGGGTTCTGCGTCACGCCCTTGATTTCGAGACCCTTGATGAGCTGGTCGAAATCCTCCGAGACATCCTCGCCCGGCCGCGCGAGCTGCGCCAGCACGCGCAGCTTGGTCAGCGGCTCGGCGATCTCGGCCGCCTCGGAATACGTGCCGACGATCGAGCGCGCGTTGCGCAGCATGTGCATCAGTTGGGTCTGATCGATCGACGGCATTTCCGCCGAGAGCTTGGCCGCGGCGACCGTCGCCTCGGCGATCTCGTTGGTGTTCATGCCGGAGACGGCCATGCGCACGAGTTCGTGTTGGCGCGCGCCGACCGCCTTGATCGCGGCATGGACGGCGAAGCCGCCGCCGACCGCCACGGCATAGCCAGCCGCGGCGCTGGCCGCCGAGGCGACCGTGCCGAGGCCGACGCCGGCGTTGCGCACCGCCTGCGCGGCGGACGAGGCGCTCGCGACCGAAGAGCCGGTCGCGCCGACCGCGCGCGAGGCGACAGACACGCTGCGCGAGAGCTGCTTGATCTTGGCTTCGACCGACTCGAACGCCTTGGCGGTCTCGTCGACCGCCGAGATGATGAGCTTGGATTCGAGGACCGGCATCACCGCTTCCTGCGTTCAGCCCAGGCAATCGCGCGGGCGAATTGGCGCTCGATCTCTTCGAAGGTCCAGCCATCGGCGACGTCGAGGCTGACGACCTTCAGGTTGAAGACGAGGAAGTCTGCTTTTTCTTGAAGATCGCTAGATGCGCGTCCGCGAAAAAATCGAATAGCGCGTCGCGCAGCGCGATCCCGTCCTCGAGGCTGACCAATGTGAGCAGCGCCGCCGCCCCGCCTTCGACCGGCTTGACGCCGTCGACCGAGAGCAGCTCGTCGAAATAGCTGGCGATCTTGTCGTCGCGGTCGACGAAATAACGCGTGCCGTCGCTCTGAAACACCGACATGCGCGGCTCGCCGAGGCGCTGCAGGTGGCCGCCGCGCGGCTGGCGCAGGGTGACCTGCGCGATGCGCTTGCCGAACCAATCGATCGGCTCGGCGAGTGTGTGCCTGTGGTCGGCCATGGTCAGGTCCCGGTCTGCTGATAGCCGCCGACGGCGCACTGTCCCGTGATGCCGGTGACGATGCCCTTGAGGCGGTCGATCTTCGGCCGGCCGAGGAACTTCGCGCCGGTGAAGGTGTGGAGAACCTTGTTCGTATCCTCGATCAGCGAAACGTTGTATGGGCCGCCCGCCATGATGGAGTCCCACGGCAGCGATATCGGGTTGACCCCGTCGACCGAGTCGACAAATTCGATGTCGAACTTCGGACCCATCGGCTGGAAGAAGCGGTCGAACGAACCGTCCTGGTTGTCTTCCGCTTTGTAGTCGCCGCTGGTCGGCTCGATCTCGACCTTCGCTCTGATCTTGATCGGCGTGGCGTTATAAGTGAAGCGGATCAAACCGCCGAAATCGGCCATGGGGGTGCTCCTTGGACCCCCTCTCCCCGCCGCGAACACTATGTTCGGCGGCTGCGGGAGAGGGGTGGGGTGAGGGGATGCGCCGACAGGCGCGTTAAAGGGCCAAGGCCCTCATCCGGCCGCTACGCGGCCACCTTCTCCCGCTTGCGGGAGAAGGGTTCATCGTTACGCGGCCCTACGCCGCTTGCGGGAACTGCTGATAGACCGTCGCGTTGGCGGCGAGAATATCGAGCGGATTGACGCGTTCGAGCGGGCAGAACACATCGACGCGATCGGGATTGGACGCGTTCTGCACGACGTTGAGCAGCGAGGCGAAAGTCGCGCTGTCGGCGAAGACGCCCTGGCTGCAGAGCTGCGAATAGAGCTGGATGAACCCGGCCTTGATGTCCGCCGGCGTCGCGATCGCCCCGAGGTTGCCGGGATTGGACGGGGCGATCGCCTTCTGGCCGAACGCCGTCGCGAGGCCCGCGCGCATGAACTCGAGGCCGCCGGAGACCTGATACATCGCCTGGATGTCGCGGAACACCGTGTCGGGCTGGCCGCTCGACCCCGTCTGATAGGTGGTGATGATCTTGGCGACCTGCACCGAGCCGTCCGCGCCCGCCTGCCAGGTGGAGATGCCCGAGGAGTTGAGCGTGTTGCGGCCGGTGTAGTTCGGCCACACCGAGCGGTCGCGCGGCGGCCGCAGGCCTTGCACGACGAGGCCGGTCTGGTTGCGCGACACGTTGCCGGTCGTGCAATCCATCAGCCAGGGCGAGACGCGCGCCGCGAAGGCGGCGATCCAGAGATAGGAAGGATGCGGGGTGCCGTTGGCGCCCGGCGCGAGGCAGCCGAGGATCGTGGTGTGACGATCGTTCATCGTCAGGCCAAGCGTCGTCAGCGCCGAGAACGTGCCGCGCGAGGCGCACCAGACATGGCCGTAGGACTGGCGGTTCCAGGCCCAGCGGCCGTTGATGTCCGAGCCCCATGCGGTGTAGGAGCCGAGCGACGTGGTGTCCGACCAGGGGCAGACGACGAAATCGGCGGGATCGTCGCCGAGCACCGCCAGCGCCGCGGCGACGCCGGCCGGCGTGCCGGCGCCCGCCGTCGCGACGGCGAGGGTCCAGACGCCCGCGGCGGCGAAGAGGTTGCCCTGGATGAGCGGCGAGACGTAGAAATCCGTCTCATTGAAGATCGCGCCCTTGTTGCGCGCGGTCAAAGTGACGACGGCGCTGGCGGCCGCGGCGGTGACCGGCAGCATAGCGCCGGTGAGCGGGTTCCAATAGGCGTTGATGGCGGCCGCGATCGCCGCGGCGATCGTCGTCGGCGTGTCGGCCGCGCCGACCGGGATCTGGATCTGCTCGCCGCACACCTCGAAGACGCCGACGCCAACGCCCGGCAGCGCGCCGACGGTCAGCGTCCACGACGCGGCGGTCAGTGCGGAATCGTCGATCGCCATGATCCAGAACGGCGTCGCCGGCGCGTTCTGCACCGCGATACGATACATCTCGCGAAGCTGCGAGCCAGGGCCGGCGTAGGCGTCGACCTGGTTCTGGCTGGAAACGACGATCGGCTGATCGAACGCCATCGATCCCGCCGACGTCTTGTGGCCGATGATGATGAAGCGGTCGATCTGCTCATATTGGCCGCCGGAATTCACCTCGAAGGTGAAGATCGGGGCGACCGGGCCGGAGCCGGGAATGTTGTTGAACAGGATGGGCGACGCCATGGCGGACTCCGGGGATGGAGGGGCGAACGGGGGAACGCGGGTGAAGGGGAGCGGCCGTCAGGCGGCGGCGGGGCGCGGCGCGGCAGAGAGCGCCGTCGACCTCATGAAAGCCTCTTTTTCCGAGCCTCTGACCCTGTCAAGGGCGCGCCATAGGGCGTCGAGAGACGCCCGTCTCTCGACGGGCTTTGGCGCGGCCCTGTAGCTGGGCGTCGCCCCTTGTCAGGGTCAGAGGCTCGGAAGTCTTGCCATCATGAGGTCGACGGCGCGGTGTGCGACTAGACCGAGGGGTCCTCTTCCGGCGCAGTCTCAGCGAGCGGCTCCGCCGGTGCAGCCTCAATGGGCGGATCCGCCGGCGCGGCCTCAGCCGGCGCGCGAACGATCGACCCGCCGGTGAGCAGCATCGAGACGTGCGAGTCCCACAGATCGACCAGCTCGTGGCCGGGATCTTCGGCGTTGGTTCCGAACAGCCGCATGCCCCACGGCAGGCGGTGCGCGGCATCGACAAGGCGGGCGCGGACATAGCGCGTCGGATCGAGTTTCATGGTGTTTCCCTTCAACCGGAGAGAGGCGCGTCGCCGACGACATCCGAATCCGAGCCGGTCGGGGCGGTCGGCGCGACGCTGCGATCGACGTTGGCGAGAATGCGGATGTCCGTCAGTGGCACGAGCGGCGCCGGCTGCGCGACGAGGCCGGCGAGCTGCGCGCAGACCAAACCGCCGCTCGAGGCGGGATTGAGCGCCTGCGCGACGCCCAGCAACGGCGACGGCAAGAGCGCCAGGCCGGACGCGGGCGGCGAGGACGGCGCGAGCGGCCACGAAGTCGCAGGGACCGCCAGCTTGAACTTGACCGTGCGCGCCGCGACACGCGCCTGTGTGGCGGCGTCGCGCTGGGGCACGGAATGGACGTGATGCAGCTCACGCGCGATCTTGCTATAGACGAGTGCCGTGGGCGCGTAGGATTGCGTATCGAGCACGAAGCGCACCTGCGCCTCGAGCAAGTCGAGGAGCGCCTCGCGCAGGCGGTCGCTGATCGGGGCTTCCAGTGTGCCGACCGTCGTCGTCTCGCCGTTCGGCTGCTCGACGGTCACGGAGCCGATCGCCGCGATCATCAGTTCGACGACGAGCTCGACCTCCTCCTTGTCGGCGGGATATTCGCCGGCGTAGGGCGACGTCTCCTGTTCCTCGGTGTAGACGATGATGAGGGGTTTGCCCTCGATCTTCGTCAGGAACGCTTTCCAACCGTCCTCGGTCGCGACGGGGTCGACGCGCGAGTCGTAGACCTCCGCCCCCGCCACGGTCGGCCAAGGACCGCTGGCGACGACCGAGGCGTAGGGGCACAAGGCCTCATAGGCGGCGAGGCGCAGCGCGAGGCGGGAGAGCGACATCAGCCGATCCGGTTGAGGTGAAGCTGCGCGACGCCGTTGGCCGTCACGAACATGCGCGTGACGCGGAACTGCGCTCCGTCGGAAACGCGCTGGAGATGATCCGGCGGCCCGGCCTGGAACGCGACGCCGAGAACGCACGATAGCCGCGCCATTTCATGCGGCGAAATCTCGGCCCGCGGCGAGCCGCCCTCGACGCCCGGCCGCCGATATTGCCTGACGTCGTAGGAGTTTGGCTCCATCGGCTTCGCCTCGGGGTCGGCATAGACCGCGCGCAGCGTGACGACCTGGCGGCTCGTGTCGGGAACGTCCGGGGCCGCGCGTTCCGCCGCCGCCATGTACGGCGTCAGCGTCCACTCGGCCGCGAACTCTTCGTCGATCGCTCGCGAGGCCTCGTAGACCTCGCGCGCGAAGCGCGGATCGCCGGCCACGTCAGGTCCCGGCGCGGCCGGACGCGAGCGCCTGCGGCACGACGCAAACAGGCAGCGGATAGGTGTAGGTTTCCACGTCGGCCCACATGTCGCGCTTGGTGTCGCGAACGATCATCGCATAGCGTTCCTGGCCCGGCGTGCCGAGATCTTCGAACTTCTCGCCGGGCGCATAGGCGATCTGGAAGATGCCGGCGTTGCGCGGGAAGATCTTGCAGTGGCTGGTGCCGACGCCGAAGCTCGTGAGGCTCGACGCGCCGGTCGTGTCCGCGGCGGCGCCAGTCGTGTCGTCGGTGCCGCGATAGTTGACCCACTCGATGCCGGCATATTCGAACGGCTTCCACACTTCGCCGACGCTCCCGCGCAGTGACGCGGCCGCCTCCCAGTTGAGGAAGGTCGCGCGGACTTCCGGGTGAGTGACGAGGGCGTCGTAGAACCCGTCGCCGCACAAAGCGACGACCTGGGCCCGATCCGCGTCGATCATCTCATCGGCGGCGCTCGCCTGGGTCAGGTTGCGCTTGATCGCGCGCACGATCGCGTTGGCGAGGAGGCGGATCGAGCCGAGCGTCCCCGCGGCGAAGTCGAAGGCGGTTTCGGTCGGGGCCGTCAGCGTGCGGCCGCCCTTCGGCGCGGTCGCGAATTCCTGCGTCCAATCGTAGATCGTCGACGTGTCGGCGTCGAGCGTCTTGCCCTGGGTCACGACGTTGAAGCGATGATATTCCATCGTCATGTCGTGGCGGTTGGTCATCTTGAACAAGCGCCGCCCCACTTCGCTCATCAGGTCCTTGACGTCGATCTCGGAGCCGAAGCGGCGGATGCCGAGCAGCTCGTCGGCGGTGATGCGCGAGGAGAGCGCCAGGCGGAACGTGTTGAACGCCCGCGCGTCGCGCCGGTCGCCGCCGAGCTGCGTCGGCGGCGTGCCGCGCGCCGTCGACTGCACGATGACCGGCTGATCGCCGATGCGCTCGATCCACACCGCCTTGGTGCGGATGGGGACGGCCTGGAACAGGCCGGGCATGCTCGACAGCATCCTCGGCACGTGGCTCATTTGGTTGATCGCCTTGGTCAGCGACACGAAGCTGAAGGCGTCAGCGTCGAAGACGTCCATTACCGGCATCGGAATGATCCTTGTTTGAGTGGTGAGCCGCGGTCAGGCCGCGGCGGTCGGGGTGCGCCGCTGCAACGCCATCAGCTCGGCGGCGAGAGCGGCGTGCTCATCCGGTGCGAGCGGTTCGAAATCCTGGAGACGCCCCGGCCAGACCGAGGCGATCTCGAAGCCGGCGATGTGGCCGAGCGGAGCCAGGGCGTGGCACGCCGCGGCGCGGAGCGCGAAGTCCGGCCGCCCCTTGGCGGCCGGACTGGCGAGGAGCTTTTCGGCGCGCTCCGTGGCCGACCGCTTGGCCATCAGCGCAGAACGATATTCTTCTTGGCGAGCTGCTGCGTCGCGTAGGCGATCTGTGCCGTCGTCGCCGAGCCGTTCCAGGTCAGGTCCGAGGCGCGCGCCGCCCCGTCGCGACGCAGCGCGGCGATTTTCGCCGTCTGGCCCGCGCCGGTGGTGCAGGGATAAAGCGCGATGGAGTCGGCGTTCTGCGAACCGTCGGTCGCCGCGGGGTTCCAGGCCTCGAACTGCTCGCCGCCTTCGTCGAAGGGTCGCGTGACGATGAACGACCAGGTGTCGCCGACAGCGAAACTCGTGCCGCCGGTGGTGATGGCGAAGCCGAGTGCGCCCGCGAACGCCGTGCCGACCTTGCCCGTGCCGACGAGCTGGCCGTTCGGATCGGTGAGTTCGAATTCAGCGGTCGCGCCGGCGGTGAGGAACGCCAAATTATATTGGCCGTTGATCGCGGCCGCCGTCGGCGTCACCGTGCCCATCGTGCCGTTGCCGACATTGCCGGCGCCGGCGGCGTTGGTGACCGTGTCGTCGGCCGTGACGCCGGTCGCGCCGAGCACCTGGCCGACAACGATCGTCTGGTTTTGACCGACGATCACTTCGTCGATCGAGAGCTGGTGAACCGCCTCGAGGAGCGGCGCCATCGGGTGGACGGCTTCAGTGAAAGCGGTGACAGTCATGGGTGTGGACTCCGGATGAGTTTGGGTTGATGCGCTGGCGATTCAGCCGGTCAGGCCTTCAGGCCGGCTTCCTTGTTGAGGTTGGCGGCGAGCGTTGACCAGCCGGCGTCGATGCCGGCCTGCGGGTTCTCGCTGCGCTGCGAGCCGCCCGGAGCGAGATGCGGGTTCGGCGTCTGCGACAAGCGCGACGGATTGGCGACCTCGGGCGCAGCGGCGGCGAGCGCGGCGGCGGCGGCTTCGGGGCTCATGTCGGTCGAGAGCGCGAAGTGGCGAGCCAGCGCGCCGCGGCCCTTGGCGGCGTCGCCGTCGAGGATCGCCTTGATGCGCGTGCGCTCAGCCGCGGCGCTTTCCGCGCGCGCCTGGGTGAGGGCGAGGGCGTGAGCGGTTTCCGCGTCGCGGCGCGCGGCCGCGACGGCATTGGCGACCGCCGCGTCGAGTGCGGCCTGCGTGTGGATAGGGTCCATGTTTTCACCTCGTGAAGTTCGCATTTGCGCGAAGGGGGACGAACGCGGGAGGGACTTGAGCGCGGTCTCGACCGAGCCGACCTTGTCGGCGAGGCCTGATACAACCGCCTTGCGGCCCATGAAGAGGCTCGCTTCCGTCGCCCGTGCGCCCTCGACGCCGAGTTCGGGACGATGCTTGCCGACGCTGTCGGTGAAGAGCGCGTACACGTCGTCGATCGCCGACTGGATCCGCGCGCGCGCCTCGGGCTCGAGCGGCTGCATCGAATTGCCGTCTACCTTGAACGCGCCGGCATGAATGAGCGTCGGCTTGACGCCGCGCGCCGCGATCGCCGCGCTGCGGTCGAGATGGAGATAGACGACGCCGATCGAGCCGACGTTGGCGCTCGGCGTCACGACGATTTCCGAAGCGGCCGCCGCGATCGCGTAGGCGGCAGACGCGGCGAGCGAATTGACGTAGGCGACGACTTTCTTGTTTTTCGAGACTGCCCGCACCACGTCGGCGGTCTCCATCGCGCCCGCCGCCTCGCCGCCCGGCGAGTCCATGTCGAGCAGGATGCCCTTGACGCGGAAATCTGCCTCGGCCTTGCGGAGCGTCGAGGTCAGCGCCTCATAGGACGTCATGCCGGAGGCGGAGTTGAGCCACGAGCCGCGGTTGACCAGCTCGCCGCGCACCGCGATCGTCGCGATCCCGCTCTCTACGGAATAACCGGGGCCGTCATCGTCGCCGTCGTCGTCGAAGGGGCCGGCCTTGACGACGAGCGACGGCGTCGCGAGCGGCTCGACGCCGAGGCGCTCGGCGAGGTTCGATGCGATCGTCTCGGCGACGTCGGGGGTCACCAGCAGCGGCGAATTGAAGAGCCGCGCCGAGAGCCGCGCGAGGCGATGAGCCGGGTCTTGCGTCATCGCGAGCCTTCCTTGTCCTCGCCGCCCGGACCGGCCGGCCCGACCGCGTCTTCGCTGTCCGGCTTCGGACCCCTTGTCGACTGCACCACTGCGATCAGCGACTCGCGTTCCAGGCCGCGCTCGTCGAGGTCCTCGACCTCTTGCGCCATCTGGTCGAGCACCTCTTCATAGTCCTTGCCCTGCTCGGCGCATTCGTCGCGCAGGGTCGAGACCATGCCTTCCATGCGCAGCGCCGAGGCCTGCATTTCCTTGACCGGATCGACATAGCCGCGCGGCGGACCGATCCAGCGCCCGCGCAGGTAAGCGCCGGGCCGATCCCAGAAATCCGGCGCGCCGGCGGGGGCAACGAGGTAGCCCGAGTTCGAACGCTTCGTCCGCCCAGGCGAGGTGGATGGGCGTGACGATCTGCTCGACGAACGCCTTCGACATGCGCGCGATGCCGCGCCAGACTTCGTTGAGCGCGGCGCGTGCGCTGGAATAGTTGGTCTTCGACCAATCGCCCTTGAGCTGCTCGTAGCTGAGGCCGAGCTTGGAGGCGATGGTTTGCAGGAACGCCGTCTCGAAGGCTGGAAACGCAGTCGTCTGGCGAGGGCTCGCGTTCATCTTGAGGGTCGAGCCGGGCAGCAGCGTCGGGATGCGCGCGCCGCCGATGCGCGCCGGATTCTTCTCGTAATAGTCGAGCATCCAGGCCGCATGGGTCTTTTGCGTCCGCACGTCGACCCGCGGCGTCATACGTTCGGCGATCTCGTCGACCGGGGCGTCCGACTCGATCGTCGCCGCGAACAGCGCATTGATCGTCGCGCTGGCGAGCTCGTTGTCGGCGAACTTGCCGAGCATACGCAGCCGGCCGATCAGCGAAATCAGCGGCGACGTGCCGCGCGTGTCGCCCTCGCGCAGCGGCTCGTAGCCATGCACGAAGACGGGGCGGCCCCAATCAGTCTGCTTGGGCACATAGGTCCAGCTCACTTGCTGGCTCGGCGCCCAATAATCACCGATATGCGCGTCGCGCACCCAATAGCCGACCGGCGCCCCGCTGGCGTCCATCTCGACGCCGAGGCGGCGCGTCAGCGTGTCGCGCTCGCCATAGGGGTTGCAGATGCGATCGGGATCGATCGGCATGGACGTGGTGCGATAGCGTGCGACGCCTTCGGGATTGACCTTCAACGCGTATGACGCCTCGTTGGCGGTCAGCCAGGTCCGCGCGTAGAGGCGGAACAGCCCGTTGAGGCTTAGCTGTCGCCTGATGTCGCAGAAGCGGCGCGGGTCATCGGCGAAGAGGCGAAATTCCGCCTCCATCTGCTTGGCGAAAGCGCGTACCGCCTTGCGATCGGTCAGCCCCAGCGCCGCGCCGTCTGGCTGCGACGACCAGCGCAGGCCGGAGCCGACGATGTGGTCGCAGAGCTTGTCGATCGCCGCCGAGGCGTGCGGATCGTTGCGGACGATGTCCTGGATACGCGCCAGCGTGAGATCGCGCCGGATCGTCGCGCCGAAGTCGCCGGAGCGCATCGGCGGCCGCCACGCCGCGACATCCTGGGAAAGCAGGCTCTGCGCGTGGTATGGAGCCTCGTAGTCGGTGATAGGGCCGCTTTCGAGCATCGCGCCGACCCGGCGCATGCCGCCGCCGAGACCGCGAAGAGCTTGACGCCCCATATCGGCGAGGAAGCTCATCAGAACGTGAACCCGATCGCGCCGTAGCGCGGGACCCGATTGGCCACCTCGGCGTTGAGCGCGTCGATATAGCCCTGGAGATCAGCAACGGTCGTGCGGTTGTACCGCACCTTGCGCCCGTCAACCTCGACCTCGACGCTGAGGCGCCCGGTCTGGAGCTGATGCAGCTTCTCTTGCGCGTCGCAGAGGCGCTCGGCGGCGGTCATGCTCATCGAAATCGCTCCGAATTGGCTTTACCGAGTTGCGCCAGTAGCGCATCGATATCCTCAGTCTCGGCAGGTTCGCTCTGTGCGGGCGTCGCCGGTCTCGGCGGCAGCGCTTCCGCTGCCTCAGGCTCGCGCAGCTTGAACAGCGCCAGCGCGTCGTCTGGCGGCATGCCGCGCGCCTTGGCGAGGCGCGCCCATTCATCCTGCGTGATCGCGCTCAAGCCCAAATATTCGGCGAGCGCCTGGTTGTAGACCCGGCAGTCGAGGAAATGGTTGTCGCGCTCGCTCGAGGCGATCTTCCAGACCTTGCGCGTGCGGCCACGAAACGCTTCGTCGGCGAGATATTCCGACGTGATCTGCTTGAAGTAGTTCTCGTCGAGCCAATCGGCGAAGTGGCAATAGCCTTCCGGGTCCGATTTCTGGCCCGAGCGGAGCCCTAGCTTGCCGAGATCGGCGTAGAACGCGCCCTTCAGGGGCCACGTGCCGACCGGCCACAGCTTGACGCCTTTCTTGACCTTGGCGCCGGCGAGATTGATGTCGACCAGCGACGGCGTTCCGATCGCCGGTTTGCCCCATCCGTCGCGACCGTCGAGCGCGAGCACGACATCCTGGCCGGAATCGGGATGGACGCGCTGATGTTGCCGAACCCAAGCGTAGACGACATGGCTGCGATACCCCGAGTCGACGCCGAGCGCATCAAGCTTGCGCGTGCGGCCGAACGCATCCGAGAATTCGCGATCGAGCGTTAGTTTCTTCAGCTTCTCGAACGCTTCGCCGTCCGGCGCTTCCGTCGAACCGTCGACATAGAACGCGTCGACGACCCAGCTCTGTCGATCCGGCGAGAATGCGACGATCTCGCACCAGATGCCGCGCATCTGCACGTCCGCCGCGGCGACAAGGATGAGGCCGTTGGCGGGAATGTGGCCCTTCTTCAGGCCTTCCTCGGTCCGCTCCATCAGCCGCGCATGGTCAGGCGCGTCGCCCTTGAAGAGGTAGGGCAGCCCGAGCACCAGGTTGGAGAAGTCCTTGCGGCCGATCTCGCCCTTCTTCGATTGCGCGAGGCAGTCCTCGGCGATCGCCTCGTAACTCATCATCAGCGAGATGAACGCGTCGATGTGAAAGCCGGGATGGCGGTCGGGCTCGTGCGCCGTGGCGCGCCAGAAGCCCTCGCGGATCATCGGCACGCGCGCCGCATCGTCGATGCAGGCGCCGCAGTGCGGGCAGACGTAATAGCTCTTATGCGGCCGCGCTTCGTCGATTTTAAGCGACTTGAACTGGTGGACGAAAGGCTCGCCGCATTGCGGGCACGGGCAATGCCAGAAACGCTGGTCGGAACGCTTGAACGAGCGGTCGATGCGGCAATGGCCGGGCGCTTCGCCGAGTTCGTCGCCGGAATCGACTTCCGGCGTCGAGATTTCGAGGATCTTCCAACTGCGCCGACGGCGGAAAGCGGTGAAGCGGCCGAAAAAGAGCGTCTCCGGGTCGCCGTAGCCGGGGATATCCTGCCACTTTGACAGCTCGTCCTTGACGCCTTTCTTTGCCGTCTTGGACGAGAGGTCCATCACCGCGTTGGCGTTGCCGAGCCACAGGCGCCCGCGCGGGAAAACCTTCTCATAGGTCGTCGATCCCGCGCCCGAGCGCGAAGTCTGCGGCTCGATAACGGTGCGGCCGGTGCGCTTCTGCCAGGCGTCGATCAACGGCTGCAGCTTGCCGGCGTTGAGGTCGCGGAGCGCGTCGATGCCGGGGACGGCGTAGAGCGTGTTCGCGGGCTCGCGGTCGGCGATGTAGAGCGTCCAGCCCAGCGCGAGGATCGAGGCGCCCGACTGTTGCGACTTGCGCACCGTCACCAGGTTGCAAGGATGGTCGTCGCCGAGGCAATCGGCGATTTCCGGCAGGTATGGCGCGCCTTTCGCGCTCCACAGACGTCCGGCGGCGGGGCCGTCGATCAGCTCGAGGTTTTCCTCGAGCCAGCGCGACAGCGGGAGCGGCGGGATCGGCTCGACGCGCAGCGCGTAGGCTTCGAGTGTGTCGGCGACGGTCGCGGCGTGGCTCATTGTGAACCGCGGCCCGCATCCTCGGTGATCGCGGCGCGCAGGCGGCGCGCCTCGGAACGCAATTGATCGGCGATGTCGCGGCGCATGAGTGACTTCAGCCGTTTGAGCGCGAGGCCGAGGCCGTCCTTGACGACGATCGGCGCGAGCTCGTCCTCGTGATCGTCGATGCGGTCGATCACGTCGACGACGATCGCCGCGGCGCGGTCATGTCCCTCGGCGACGGACTGCGCGTCGACCAGCTTGCCCTTGATCTGGTCGAGATCGATGCGCTTCCGCTCGGTCTCGAGCCAGGTCTTTTGGCGCAGCGCCTCGTCGTAGCTCTCGCCGAGCTGCGTATCGAGCTCGGCGGACTGTCTCGGCGCCTGCGCCTTCGAGGGATCGTCATAGCGACCGCGCAGCGCGTCATATTCGGCGACGTTGAAGCGCGCGACGCGCCCTTGGGCGTCCCGCTCCACCGTCAGCCCGTGCTGTTCGACGAAGCGCTTGACCCGGATCGAGACGGTCGGGCGAGAAACGCCGTCCCGCCCGGCGACCTGCGCGACGCTCCACATGACGGCGCGCGGCGCATTAGCGCTGTTAGCGGCCTCTGTTAGCACCGTTAGCCCTGAATTTCAGCCACCCTCACTGGCAAAAACGCAGACTGCGGCGGCCGCGTGTTGGTGGGAGGGGGGCGGGGAAGGACCCGTCAGACGAGGCGGGCGATATGTTTGCCGATGATCGGCGGCACGACGACAGGCGCGAGCGCGAGGAAGGTTTCAGCCACCCTCCCCTTGACCGCTTCCTTCGCGAGGTTGGGCCCGTCGAAGCCGCGCACGGGGAAGCGCTCGCCGCCGAGGCGCATGCGCAGGCCCGAAGCCCCGCTATGCCCGGCGATCTGGAACGAGCGCTTGAACTTGTGATCGACGCCCCACATCCGGACCGTGACGCCGCCGCCCGGGCCGGTCTTGACCCGGTAGGGGAACTCGTCGGGCCGCGTCGACGGCTTGCCCCGAAACACGATTTGGTAGGCGAGAGAGCCCACGCCGACCGGACCGATCCCGCTGCGCGGCGCGCCGGGAAAGGCGCGGATCGTCGAGGAGCGCTTCGTAACCGATTGCAGCTTCACCAGTCCGGTCTGCTCGCGCATCGCGCGGCGAACCTGGGTTCGGACCTTGTCGCCGCCTTCGTTCAGGCCGCGCGCGATCGCGAGTTGGACGCGTCCGCTCAATTTGGCGAGCGCGGCGGACGTCTTGCCGAGATCGCTCGAAATCCTGACAGCGACGAGACTCACCGCGCCAGCCTCATCCGCGCCGCCGCCACAGCGGCCCGTGCCGCGATGGCGCGCAGATCGGTCACCGAACTCGTGACCACGAACGCCGCAGCGGCACGCGCCGCAGCCACATCGCCGCCGCGAAGCGCCTTGACGCCATCGCCGATCGCGACGCCACGTTCAGCACAGGCGCACATGGCCGCCTCGCAAATCGAAAAAAGGGGAAGATCGCCATTGCGGCGGCAGGGTGGGGTTGCAAATTTGCAACACCGCCCCGCAGATCGCGCTCGATAGGGAGCGACTCGCGTTGGGCGACTCGCTTAGCTCAAACCGGTTCAAGTTGGCAAGCGTCGAGATGCACGGGCGTCGCGCGACCGAACAGGTTGAGGCTGACCTTGACCCTCATCTCCGCCGGCAAACCGTCGATAATCCCGTGGAAACTCGCAAACGGCCCGTCGGTCACACGAACCTGTGCACCAACAGTCAGGCGGGTCTGCTCGCGCCACGCCTTTGTGTCGTACCACTGCCCCGCCAGCTCGAGATCGTTGATCGCGGCGATGATTCGCCCCGCGACATAGACAGGCCCGCGCGAGTCGCTGATCACGGACTCGAATCTTGTCGTGCGTGTGCCGCCCGATCTCCAAACCCTTGGGACAGCCGACGAAGATGTAGGGCGAGAAAACGCAGAATTGCCGGATGCGGCGCTCGCGCCGCGACGTTCCCTTGATCCGCGCCCGCTGCGCCAGACGTCTGCCCAGCGGGCAATAGGTCTGATACCCCGCGTCCGCCAGATCCCGCGCGACGCGACGCTCGCATCCACTCACCGCGCGCGCCACGGCCCAACGCAGATCATCGACCTCGATCTTGACGGGATCGACGAGCGGCTCGTCGCGCGATCTCGGCGCTGGCGAGGGATGCGGCGCAGCGCTGGGATGATACCGCCGCGACTCGATCTGCCCGGATGAGATCAGCCCAGCGAGATAGCTCTCGACATTCTCGACCGCTACCCGCTCGCGCGGCCTGACCATCAACAACGAGCCACGACTGATCGCCAACGATGGTGAATAGCGCTTTGCCATGAATTATCCCCTCGATCCAAGCCCAACGCGCCGAACCCACCGCAACGCCCTCACTCCGCAGCGTGCGGCGGCCCGGTCGACTGCACGCCGGGCGGAAACAGGGTCGGAAACCACCATCCGACCTTGCCGGCCTCGTTGCGCGTCGTCAGCATCGCCTCGATCGGCTTGCCCTTGGCGCGCGCCCAGGCCGCGAAGGCCGGCGTTCCAAATTCGACGAAGGTGCGCGGCCTTGCGTCGCCGCCCTTTTCGGCTCGCGCCTGCCTCAGTTCCGCGATGCGCTCGAAATCGCGATCAGCGAGCCAGCGCCAGACTTCCTTCGGGTGAGATCGCTTCGCGGCGCGCACCTCGGCCGCGTAGACGGACGCCCAGCGGATTGCCTCGCCGCGATCGCCGAGCGACAGCCGGCCGAGCTCGCGCTTGGCGAGCGTGAGGTCCATCGCGCCGGTGACGGGATAGGCCTTGAGCAACCTACCCCAGTCCTCGTCTAGCCTTTTCTGAAAATCAGCTTTCCTCTCTCTCTCGCGCTCAGCTTCAAGATCACTGCTAGGAGAGGAGAGGTATTGTTTAGTAGTATTGTTATATATAAGGGGGGAGTCCACCACGTGGACTCCCCCCAGTCCACCAGGTGGAACTCCCCCCAGTCCACGTCGTGGACTCCCCCCCAGTCCACCTGGTGGACTCCCCCCTGCCAACTTCCTCATTTTCGGAAACCTGATCGCCGCCCTCGCCGGTCTCGCCTGCGCCGGGCGGCGCGAACTTTTCGCCGACCAGAAGCTGTCCCGTCACGACGAGCGCGCCGTCGTCGCGTCGCGAGCCCGGCTCACGACGCAGCACTCCACCCGCCTCAAGCCGGCGCAGATGCTTGAAAACAGCGGCGCGCGAAAGCTCCGAACATTCCGAGAGGTAGTCCGGCGAGATGAACCGGATATGCCCCTCGTTGTCGGCGATGTCGGCAAGCACCATCAGCACGCCCTTCGTCGAGGGCGAGCCGGTCTGCATGCGCCTGGCCCAGTTGGACGCTTCCGCGCTCATTCATCGTCCCGTCTGCCCGGCTCACAAGCCGGCGTTCCACGCGCCTCCAAACGCACGCCGCCACGCCAAAACTCGCCCCACGGGATCACACTCGCGCCGCCATCGTGGCGCGTGACGCGCACCAGCCCGCACAGCCGGCATTCGCGCTCGGTCTTGAGAGGAAATCGGACGGGCTCGGACCAGCGATGGCGCGGAGCGTTCATGGTGCAGCCCCATCGAATAGTGGCCCGGCGTCCGCGGCCTTTCCAGCCGCCTTGATCGACTTGCGCTTTCGTGTCCCCGGCCCCGCTAGACACAGCGCCATCCGCCGAGCGATGTCGGCGCGATAATCCGCATCGCGCTCGATCAGCATGGCGCGAAAACCCTCGCGCCATGTGGCTTCGCCCGTCGTGCCGGTTCCGGCGAACGGATCGAGGACTACGCCGCCCGGCGGCGTCACCATCAGGCAAAGCCATTGCATCAGATCGACTGGCTTGACGGTCGGATGCTTCGAGCCGAGCCGATCGTCGGCGTCGGCCTTGGCGCTGTAGAAGAAGCGGGCGGCGGAGCCGGTATCCTCGTACCCGGCCCATCTCTCGCCCTCGCCGGACATTGCGCCGTAGATGCCCGTCGTCTTCGGCGATGAACGATTGCTGATTGACCCACCGCCCGCGCTATCAGGAAACGCCGCAAGCACTTCCGGCGATCCGTCATGCACAATGTTCGCCGGCCAGCGTCCGACGTCAGTCTCGCGCTGTGACCCCGGCGCGGCTGTACCGGTGCGATATTGGTCGCGCGCGCGGTCGCCCGCGATCCGCTCAAACGTTTTGTTGCCAGTGCCGTTGACCCTGCATGCATCGATGTTGATCGCCCCGGTTCCCCAGCGCAGCACGTTCGCGGCGACGGTCTTTTCCGAGAGCGGCTTGCGCGCGAGACAAATCGGCTCCCACGCAGGTTTGAGCGCGGTGCCCCACCCTTCCCATTCACGCGCCTCTTCAGTCGCCGCTGTGGTGACGGTCGGAACGAATTCGCGCGCGCTGGTCTTTTCCCAGCCGTTCTTGTGCTGATCGGCGCCCGGGATCATTCGCTTGACAGAATCGCCTTGGGCGACGATCTCGCTCTCCGCGCCGAGCGCCTTATCGATTCCCTTGCTCACGTCGTGCGACTTCGGAAACCCGGTCCCATAGGCCCATGCGAGCTGATCTCTGATCTCGAATCCTGCATCGTCGATTGCACAGGCGAGCCGATGATAGGTGCGCGTTCCCGCGAACGCGACGAGATGGCCGCCGGGCTTGAGCACGCGCAGGATCTTCGCCCATGTCTCGGCGCGGAACGCGACGTCGCCGCCATCCCACGCCTTGCCCATAAACCCGCTATCGCCGCGCTTGCCGCTCGTCAGATGGTAGGGCGGGTCGGTGACGACAGCGTCGATGCTGTTCGCCGCAAGCCCGTCGAGAACGTCCAGGCAATTGCCGCCGTAGAGGGCGACCCGCCCGCTGAGGAATTCCTCGCGCGCGCTCATGGTCGCCGCTCGCGCAAAGCGATGCGGTCAGGGCCAGTCGCACACCGCGCCGTCGATCTCTTGGATGATCGCACTTCCGAGGTTGTGACCCTGTCAAGGGTCTCCGACCGCCGGAGGCGGCGCGCGACGCGCGCCCTTGACAGGGTCAAAGCCTCGGAAAAAAGAGGCTTCCAAGAGATCGACGGCGCTCTCTGACGGTTCGTCATACGCCGCAGACCCCCTCGCACTCGTGCCCGAATTCGCCGCCAAAGAGAGGCATTTCCGGTTCGGATAGGTCGACAAATTCAAGCGGGGTGAGAGATGGATGCAGGAACAATGAGCCGCGAAATCGCAAGATTTGCGGAGGCTCGCGGAGCCAACGGTCGAGAGAGACGACCGCAGCCCATTCTTCAGGAGTTTGCTTGCGGCGACGCCATCCCGCATTGCCTTGAAACGCGCAGTAGATGCAGGCCGATTTTGGTGGTTCCGGATAGCCGTTGGCGCGCAGCCAGGTCTTGCAGGCCGAGCGATTCATCCAGCGTTCTATGAGCGGATGGCGATTGACGACGTATGAGACGCCAGACGGCTTCACCCGAATGGCTTCGTCGGTCGAAATGCCGATCCAAGCCTCAATTGATCCGGGTGAGACATAACCACGGGGGCTGATACCGAGCAGCTCTCGCGCCTTGCGCCGGATCACCCTGATCTTGAAGTTTCGCGTGCACTGCCGCTTCGAGAGGCCGCCCGCGCCGACGAAGCATGGAATTCGAGCGCCGTCGTCGCCCGACTTGAAAGCATCGGAGAGTTTACCGGCGGTTGCCAGATGGACGGGAAATGGCAGAACGTTCGGCGACATAAGCCAGCGTAGGTGTTCGTACACAGCAGCAGGCTCATCGCCCGTGTCGGCAAAGATCGCGCAATCCGGCATTGGCCCAATTTCGCCATGCGCCGCCATCAGGGCGAGCGCCGTGCTCTGGACCCCAGCGCCCAGGCTTATGATGCGAAGTGTCACCGCCCCAGCCCCGCCCCGATCAGCGCCGCCGCCAGCTCGTGCGGCCCGACGCCGCGCCGGGCGGCCTCCGCGTGCAAGCCGACGCGTGTCGCCTCGTCGAGATGCACGAGGAATCCGTCCTTCGCGCTGCGTCGCCAGCGTGGAATCGCGAAGCCCTTCTTGCGCCTGGCATAGGAGATCGTCTGCGAAACCGTGCCGACGCCGATGCCCAACTCCCTAGCGATCGCGATGTTGTCGAGCCCGTCGAGCGCGAGCTCGAGGATGCGGGGCGCGAACTTCTCCCGCTTCGGCGCGGGCGGCACTGCGTCGAGGATGGCGTGGCCGTCCTCGACCAGCTTCGAGATGGCGCGCCGCAGCTCGCGCGAAAGCGGGGCGTTCATGGCTCCTCCCCGCGCTCGATCTCGGACGCGATCTCCTCCGCCTCCCGCCTCCATCGCGCATCGCGCCGCGCGAAGCGCTCAAAGCCGCTCAATGCATTGAGAATCGTCGTGTGGTCGCGCCCGCCGATCGCGCGGCCGATCTCCGGCAGGCTGCGCCGGGTCAGCCGATCGGCGAGATGGCAGGCGAGAAACCGCGGGATGGTCAGCAACGTCGGCCTGCGCCGCGATTTGAGATCGTCGACCGTCACCCCGAACCGCTCGGCGACCACGGCGAGAATGCGCGCGATCCGCGCTTCCTCTCGGCGCACATCATCGCTCATCGCCGCCCCGCGCAGCTCGCCGATGCGCAGCCTCGTCGCGCGCCGGAACCCCGCGCGCTTGCCGTCCTCGAACCCGCGCGCGTAAATCTGCGCGTCGCGGATCTCAGCCGCGCTCAACATCACGCCCATCGCCGCCCCCTACGCCTCAATCCGCGTGATCCGCCGCATTAGTTCAGTCCGGTCGATGAGCCCCTGCGCGAAGGCGAGCGCCGCTCCGGGAATGGCCTCGCGATCGAGCAACATTCGCGGCCGCCGGTCTTGCGCCGACAGATGCGCTTGCCTGCCCTCGCGTCGCCGCACATTGCGCCGCGTGCGCGAGCCATCCTCGTCGCACGCTTGGCGCACGAGCCATTTCGTGACCCCGAACTTCTCGGCGATGCGCTCGACCGAGTAGCCCAGCTTTCGCATCGCCCGCGCCTGCACGGTCCAGCCCGGCTGCTTGGTCATCAGTTCCCCCGGTCCCCTTTTTGAGCGCCGTCCCGCTTGCGGCGCGCCCGCGCGTTGCGCTGTTTGCGCGCGCCGACCACCTGGCGCGCTTTGCCGCTCTCATTCAGCGCGTAGTGGACACTCGACAGCGAGCGTCCGAGGGCCGCCGCGACGTCGAACACGCGCGCACCAGCCGCGCGCCGCGCCCGCGCCTCGGCCCACCAAGAAGGCTCGCCGCCGGCGTCGGTTTCCGGCGCAACGGCGATCAGCGCAGCCATCTCGTCGACAGCCTCATTCCCCCAAGCAGACCACCCCGGCCGCGCCGGGCCGCGCCGGTTCAATTCGATCTTCGGCAGGCGCGGGAAATAGCGCTCGATCATCTCGAGGAAGATTTCCGGCTTGGCGGAATGGCCGGCCCAAGGCCCTTCGATCAGGGACAGCCATTGCGTGCCCATCGCCGGGGCCGGCACATCGCCGCGCGTCCCGACGAGCAGCAGCTCGTGCTTGTTGCGGAACCAATAGCCGTTGCCCATGCGATCCTTGCCCCAGATCGCATGCGATTTGTAGGTGAAGCCCCACGCCGCCATCACGACCAGTGCGTGCGGCAGCATGGGCGCCGTCGCCCACAGGAAGAGCACGCAATCCTTTGCTGCGATCGAGGCGACGTCGCGCGCAGCGATCACTTCGAGCGCGCTGGTGGGATAGTGATTGTCGGCGGCGCGATCGAGCCCCGTCTCGCGCGACCACGGCTCGAACCGCCATTCCGGATCGGCGAGGATCACGCCGAATTTCTTCTGCGGCAGTGCGCATTGTTCGGCGGCGAGCGCCGCCTCGCGCGTCGCCCGCACTTCCTTTTTCAGGATCGTGCGCGCCGCGTTGGCGTCGCCAGCCTCGGCCCGCTCGGCGATCGCGCGCTGGCGCTCGACCGGCAGTTTGGCGGCCTGGGCAGCGGCGCTGACGGCCATTTTGCCGGCGTCAACAACCCTCTTGATTTCAGGCTCGGCGCTTTCGCGAACTGCGACTGCGTCGCGAACGGTTCGTGCGCCGACATGCAGCAGGTCCGCCGCCTGCGCCTGCGAAACAAGCGGCAAATTTGCCGCTTGATCGCTCCGGCGGTCGCCGCCGTGCCGCATATTGGCGAGCCGCGCCGCCACCATGGCGCGCTGGCTCTCGTTGAGATGGCGGCGGGTCAGATTGAGCGACAGCACGAAGGCGAGCGGATCGTCGCCCTCGAAATCGCGAAACCGCGGCTCGACGCCGGCGATCTCGCAGGCGGAAAAACGATTGCGCCCGTCGAGAATCGCGCCGTCGAGCAGCACGATCGCCTCGCGCTGGCCGTGCTTGGCGATGTCGTCGGCGAGCCCGGCGAGCGCATCACCCTCCATCATCGGGAAGAGTTCGGCGAGGGGATGGATGTTCATGCCCGCCCCCGGAATGGCGCGACGACGACGTTCGCCGCCGGCGGCGCAACAGGCTCGGCGCCCACAACCTCGCGCGACAGCGGCCACGGCAACGCAGCCAAGGCGGGATCCCGGGAGCCCTTCGACCACAGCCTCGGCTTGCCGAGGTCGGGATGGGGGTGGATCGCGCTCAACACGCGCGCGAACACGGCCGCCTTGCTCATATCGGTCCCGAGCTTCGGCCCGACGACGAGCGTGCGCTTGATGTTCTCGGCGAGCTGCCGCATCAGCGCGGGCGAAGCCGTGTCGCAGGATTCCGCCAGCGCCGCGAGCGCCGCCTTCGGCAGCACGAACGGCGCGAAATAGCGCGCGAGAATCCGTTCGCGCTCGCCCTGCCCCGGCAGTTCGACGACGATGTGCATGTCAAAACGCCGCCAGATCGCCTTGTCGATATGCTCGGCGTGATTGGTCGCCGCGATGAGATAACCCCGGTGCTGCTCGATCCGCTGCAGCAGCGTGTCGACTTCTTCGTTGCGCGAGTCGCTCCGCCCCAGAGTTCGGCGCGACGACGCTGGCGCGATAGCGCGTCAAATTCATCGAAGAACAGCAACACGGGATCGCGCGGCGCTTCGCCGGCCTCGATCTCTTTCGGCGTCTGGATCGCCGCGAGGTCGAACACGGAGCCGATTTTCTGGCTGGTCTCGCCGACATATTTGGAAACCATCCGATCGGCGCGCACCGCGAGCATTCGAAGCCCGAGGCGCGCCGCGAGGTGATGCGCGAGCGTCGTCTTGCCAGTCCCGGACGGCCCGGAGAAGATGGCGCGCCGTCGTGGCGCGATGCCGATCTCGGCGAGCTCGTCCTCGGCCCAGATCTCGGTCAGCCATTCCGTCAGCGCCTGGCGCACGGAGCGCGCGAGGATCGGCTCGGCCGCCTCGGACGCCTCGAACAGATCGCCGAAATCTTCGAGCTTGGGACGAGCCATGGTGAGGCGCATCAATCATCCGGCCCCATGCCGTCGCCGCCGCTCTCGGCGCGCCATCCCCTGTCCCATCGCGCGCGCCGCGCGTCGCCGAACGGAAAGGGATTAGCGATGATCGCGGCGTTGCCGCGGAACGCCGAGCGCCCCAGCTCTTCCGCGCCATCGGCGTCGACCGCGGGCGGCTCTGGCCGCTCCGCGCCCTTCGGCGCCGACGCCGGCTTCGGCTCGGCCGGCCTCGCCGGCGCGACTTCCGCCGCCAGCACGTTGCCGTCCGCATCGCGCGTCAGACGAACCGGATGCCCACCCGCCTCGATCGTGATCGAGCCGTTGAGCGGCGTGAACTTCTTGAGCGCCTCGATCACTTCGTCGCGCTGCGCCACGTCGACGCTCATCAGCCCTACCTGCCGGAACAAAGGCGTCTCGCTCGCCATGCCCAGCGCCGCCATATAGGTGTCGGCGATCGCTTCGCTTTCAGCGAGATCGTGCGGTTTCTTGGCGCGGCGCGCGACGATGTAGCGCAGCACCGTCGTGACGAAGCCGGCGGCCTTGGCCTCGGCCATGATCGCGCCCTCGTCGTTCGACAGCTCCTTTTTCTCGGCGCGCACGCGCTCGATGCGCTCGACGAAGCTCGCGAGAATCTTGCCGCTCGGTATGTTCTTTCCCATCATCATGCGACCCCCCTATCCCTCGCCACCCACGCCGGCATGTCCGCCTCGATCAACGCCAGCTTCCGCCCATGCGGCCCCTCGGCGACGCCCGGCAGGTGCTTCCATGTGATGAGCCGCTTCGGCAGCGTCAGCGTCTTCGTCTCGCCGACGCGAGACACGATCAGCGAAGCGCCCCACTCCCGGTGCAGCGCGAACCACCGCACGATGCGCTCGTCGCCGCTCATGCCGCGACTCTCGGCCGCAGCCAGAGCGCGACCGGGCCGTCCTCGCTTTGCCATTTGCCCGCGAGCGTCCAACCCTCTTCGGCGTCGGGGGGCGTCCACTCCGCGAGCGCGGTGTCGTCCCCGCCGCCATAGCGCTGTCGCAGGGGCTCGACCTCGTCGCGGCTGTCGTCCTCCATCATCAGGAAGCGACAATCGAACCCATGTTCGCGAGCGATGGCGCGCGTGTCCGCGCCCTCGATCGCGTAGTGAAACATCGCCGGCGAAAACTCGCCGTCGTCATATTCGACAGCCGCGCCCGGCGCCGGCATATCCTCGGGTTTCATCAACCAACCCTCCCCGCGAACCGCGCCACCGTCAGCGCCTTCACCTCGCCGAGCCAGCGCGCCGCCATCTCGCCCTCGTCGGGCGCGTAGGGCGGAATCAACCTCGCGGCGCACTCGCCGAACGCGTCGAGGTTCAAGAGCGCGTCGCGCCGGCGCACTGCGTCCTCGTAGCGCAGGGCCAGCGCGTCGGCGGCCTTCACCGGCTCCGAGCGCATCTCGACCACGAGCCAGCGCGCCTCGCGATCCGCGCCTTCGAAGTCGATGGCGCCGACCGGCGCGAAATCCTCGACCACGCGCCGAGCGATCGCGACGTCGTGCCTGTGCTTGATCGTCGCCAGCGCCCATCCGACGCGCGTCCCCGCATAAGCGGCCAGCGCCTTCGCGACCGGCGAGGTGAGATCGCCGATGATGAACTCGTGACCGTCGTGCAGAATCGCCGCGAGCCGGTACTTCGCCGGCACGAGCCGGCCGACGAGAAGGGAGTGTTCGGCGACACTGATCGCGCGGCGCGCCTGCCCGGCCCAGCGCCTGGCCTGCGAAAGGCCGTGCGCGACGTCGGCCAAATCGATATCGCGCCAGCCCGGATCGGTCAGCTCGACGTACCGCCCCGAAACCGTGCCGGCCATGGTCGGCGAAACCGCGTTGCTCATCCCTCGATCCTCGCGAAGTCGCCGAAGTGCTCGCGCGCGGCCGCCGCGTAGGCGGCGGCAGCGGCCTCCTTCGTCAGGTGCGTCCCGAGATATTTGACGACGCCGTCGATCATGATCGTCGGTTGCCAGCGGCGCTGGCGCGGCTTCCAGTAGACGCCCTTGAAGCCGCTAGCTGCCCATGTAAGCGCGCTGTTAGCCCGGTTCTGCGATTGCGTCGCCAGCCTCAGGTTGACGATCCGGTTGTTCGATCTGTCGCCGTCGATATGGTCGATCAATCCCGGCGGCGTTTCCCCGTTCGCAATGATCCATGCGAGGCGATGCAGCAGGAACTGCCGCCCAGCGAACGTCACAACGAGGTAGCCCCTGCCGCCGTCGCATCCGGCTGTTGTCCCCGCGAAGCGCGCGTTCCAGCGCAGATCGACGTCAGGACGCCGTCGCCATGTGAAGGCGCCGGTTTCCGCGTCGTAGTCCAGGACTGCCAGCAGCTGCTCTCTCGTCGGGTATTTGACCTCGCAGCGCTTCATGGCGCCCGCCTCCCACTATGCCCGTCCGAGGCAAGATTTTGCCTTTTCGATCGCAGCCGCCGCGCCCACCACGTCAACCGCGCGAGCGTCGCCAGGAGATGCGCGAATGACGGCGATTTCGCTTTCGAGCTCGGCAATACTTCGCTCGATCTTCCTGACGAGAAGGTCATTCAGCTTGCCCGCGATCCGATCGACGAATTTCAGTCGACCCCGTTCCAGGTTTTCGAGCGAGCCGGGGGAAACCCCGGCCTCCCGAGCAACGATCGCGCGGGCGACGGGACGCTTGACGGCGCTCCGACGGGCCTCCTCTGCGATCAAACGCTCCGCGACGCTCACGACGCTCATGGATGAATCATCCGTGAAATTTGGACGCACTGTCCGACTCCGACGTGGTTAAAGGGCCATGTGGAACCGAAACGCCGACGCAACCGACAAGCCGTTTGGACTTCCCTCGCCTGGACAGCCTCGAAAGCCTTCAAACGGTTATGCACTCACAACCCCCGAAAAAGGCGCGGCGGCGGGGACGCCGCCGCGCCAAGTAGGGAGGCTCCGGCACAGGGCCGAAGAGCTTGGGGCCGCGATGGCCCGATTTGCCGCCGGACGGCCCTTGCGGGCCGCCCGGCTTTCCGCTCCATGGAAGCGCGAACTAACCACGGAGGCGGAATTGGAATCGACGAGCATGGCTGTCCTGACGGCGCGCATGGACGCGATCGAGACTGCGGTGATGATCATTGCGCACGCCGCTTGCGGCGAGGACCGGATTCGCCGCGACCTCGAGGAGAATGTTTTGACGATGGAGCAGGCTGCAACTCAGCAGGGCGCGTCGCCAGAGGTCGCCCAGTTTTGGCGGACGTTGCTTGGGAATGTGCGCTCTCAGGTTTGACGTCTTCCGCGGCCGCCGCCGGGCCCTCGGCGACGGGCGGACAGAGCGACGGCAACCACCAGCCCAGCCGCCCAGTTTCCGGGCAGCGCACCTGCGGCAGCGACCGGCCGCCGCGAAAGCGGAGCCACGCCTCCCAGGCGGGCGAGCCCGCGACCACGAACACCAGGCGCGGCGCGGCGCGCTCGGCCGCAACGGACGAGACGCTGTGCACCGCGCCGCATCCGCACCGAATGGAGATTTCACTTGCCATGATCGCTCCCCTTTTGCGCCGCCGCCTCTCTCGCGCCTCCAGCGCGATCCGGTCGAAAGTTTCGAGCCGATCCTCGGCGGTGATGATGTTGCGCGAGTCCATCACGCGTTCTCCCCGCCCTGGCCGCCGGCTTCTTTCTCTGTGCGCGGGCTTTTTCGAGCGGAGCGTTTTGCGTCGGCGCGGCGGCGCGCCATCAGCGCCATCCATTTGAGCGACCGCGCCTCGCGGTCGAGCTCATCCATGACATCGGCGAAGTCGCCGATCGCGTCCCCGGTCGTGCCACGCGCGTCCATCACAGGCCCCCGCCATACCGGCTGCGCCAATCCAGGAGTATTTTGAGATGACCAAAGACGACGACGAGGCCCGCGTGCAGGGCGCGCAACATGGGGACGCCCTCGCCGGGCGCTTCGTTTTGCGCGCGCTGATTACGCGCCTCGCCAACGAGAGCCCCAACCCCGAGGCATTCCGTCGCGCCATTTTCGACGAGGCGCGCGCCGATCTTCGGGGCGTCTTCGGGCCGGGCGCGCCAGCCGCGTTCCTCGAAGGCGCGATCCAGCAGGGCGACGCGATCCTCCAGACGCTGCTGTTTCCGACCAAGCTCGGCCAGAAGCATTGAATGCTGCGCGGGACGCTGGTCGATGAGACAAATCGGATTGCGGTGGGCGTCGTATACGACGGCAAAGTCAGGCGCGCTCATTGAGCCCCACCTTCGCTGCCCGCGTTGCGGTCGTCGGACGGATGGGCGGCCGGGCCCGTGGTAACTGGCGCGTCCCAGATGTCGGGGCGCAGCTCCGCCTTCGTGACCGCGCCGCCGGTAGCCTCCTCTATCGCCCGCGCGAGAGCTGGCGACGGCAACTGAAGGCCGGTCGCGATCTTGTGGACGTATTGCCGCACGACCCCGAGGCGTCGGGCAAAATCGACCTTCGACACATCGGGCTGAGAGAGATATTCGGCCAATTGCATGTCCCCGATTTAGGGACAGTTTCGGCCGGTGTCAAGAGATATAGTCCCCTAACTCGCGACAACGTGGGCGACACCGATGGTTTATGTAAAAGTCGGCATGAACTGGCTCAGACATTGTTTAGGACAAAAGGGCATGAAGCCGGCCGAGTTGGCCCGGCTGCTCGGTGTTCATCGCCAGACGATTGCCAAGCAAATCAGCAAAAATTCGCTCTCGAAAGAGTGGGCGCAACGCATCGCGCCTCACCTCGACGTAACGCCAAACGAATTGCTTTTTGGTCCGCAGGTGCCTAACCTCAAAATCTCGACGGTGCCCGTGCTTGGCGAGACCGCCGCGGGGCGCTGGGTCGAGATGGACTACGCTACCTCCTCTAGGTTCTCTGCTGTCCCGGCCGTTCCCGGGCGCTACGAATCCGCTAATCAAATCGCGTACTTGGTCGTCGGCGACAGCATGGACGAAGCGCGAATTCTCGATGGCGACTACGTCATTTGCATCCCCTATTTTGAGGCGAGAACCCGGATCACGAACGGCGATAACGTCGTCGTCGAGCGCACGCGGGGCACGCTCAAAGAGCGGAGCTGCAAGCAGATCGAGATAACCGGAACAGGGTACGACCTGGTCTCGCGGTCGAGTGATCCCCGCCACAAAGAAGTAATCGCCGTCCCGCGCATTCCGTCTGACGCCAAGGTCGACGGCGCGATGGTCGAGATCGTCGGTCTCGTGATCGGAACCTTCCATCCAATGATCTAAACGCCAGCAGCGGGCGAGAGGCAAAGCGCCTGCGTTTCGGCCCCGTTTCGGGCCGCCTTTTGGGCGGCGGCAGCGTTTTTTTGCTTTATGTGTCCCCGTTTCGTTGACAGATTGTCCCCATTATGGCTACACTGGCGCAAATCACGCTTGCGAGGCCCCGATGCGCCTGCCCGATGGAGCGCCGCCGATGCCAAGAGAAACCCCCTTCCTCGCCTACTGGCGCCGCCTCAATGCGGCGCTCGCCGAGCTCGGCGCCGCGCCTGTCATGAGCGACGTCGCTTATCGCTGCTACGTCCGGCGCGCTCCGATTGAGGACGCTGCGTTCGAATGCGCGGTCGCCGCGCTGGCGCTGACGAGCGTTTCGGCGGCGGCCGCCCTCGCGCTCGTGGAGGCCTGAGATGGCGATTCCGCGCATCGCCGGCGTCGCCGCCCTCATCCTCCTCAAGACCGCCGTCCTCGTCGGCTGCGGCGCCGGCTTCGTCGGCGGCCTCGTCAGCGCGGCGATCTGGATGGGGGCGACGCGATGACGCTGCCAGAGGCCATCCCGACGATCATCGCTTCGAACGCCATCGCCGCCCTCGGCCCGGAGCGATGAGGCTCATGCACGAACTCGCCGCCGTCTCCGCCATGGCCCGGTCTTTACGCGCCCTGCCCGATCTCTCCGCCCGCCCGACCCGCGCCAGCGCCTATCTCGCCGCCGGCGTCGACGCGAACGACATCGCCCGCCTCGACCGCTACGCGCTCGTCGCCGAAACCGAACGCCGCCGCCTCTTCCCTTCCCCCGCATGCGGGGGAAGGTGGCGCGAAGCGACGGATGAGGGCAGCGCGGTCGCAGCCGAATAAAGGATCGCAGATCGGGGCCGCCAGCCCCTCGCAGGTACAGTGACGGGATGGCCGATCCACCGAGCACGCAAACGGGCACAGCGGCTGAGATTTACCGGGTTACTCGCGCAACACCCGGGTGCGAGCGGAGCAAGTGAACCGATGAATGACACGCCAACCGAAACCCGAACGGGCAGGGAGAGCCTGACATGAAATCCGACATCCTCGGCATCGTCGTCTTCAAGTTCGCCGAAACCGACAAGGCCGTGCTCGTCGGCGAGGACAACGAGGACAAGTCGCGCGCCGTGTGGCTGGCCAAGAGTTAGATCGAGATCAGCTTAAAAGCCGTCGTCAACGGCATCTTGTTCCACGACCTCGCGCTGCCCGAGTGGCTCGCGATCGAGAAGGGGCTTGTCTGACTATGGGCGAGAAATCCGCCATCGAATGGACCGACGCGTCGTGGACGCCGATCCGCGCGCGCAACAAGGCGACGGGCAAGGTCGGCTGGCATTGCGTCCACGCGTCGCCGGGTTGCCAGTTCTGCTACGCGGAAGGGCTCAACAAGCGCCTCGGAACCGGGCTGCCCTTCAAGCCCGGCCACGAAAAGGACATCGAGATTTTCCTCGACGAGGAGATGCTGCTCGCGCCGCTGCGCTGGAAGCGGCCGCGCATGATCTTTGTCTGCTCGATGACCGACCTGTTCGCGGATTTCGTGCCCGACGAGATGATCGACAAGCTGTTCGCGGTGATGGCGCTCGCGCCGCAGCACACGTTTCAGGTGCTGACGAAGCGGTCGAAGCGGATGCGGGCCTACATGGCCGAGTGCGATGGCAGCCAGGAGTGGGACGGCTCCGCCTTCCTAACCGCATGGCCCCGCCGTATGGGCGTTGCGAATGCGATGGGGGAAATCTCATTCGCAATGAACTACGACGTGCAGCTTGGACGCGTACACGTACTGCCCCTCCCCAACGTCTGGCTCGGCGTCAGCGCCGAGGATCAGCCCCGCGCCGACGAGCGCATCCCCGATCTCCTCGCCTCGCCGGCGGCGCTTCGGTTCGTCAGCGCCGAGCCGCTTCTCGGGCCGATCGACTTCACCACGATTTGCGACGGCCATTCGTTTTTCGATGCCCTCGCCGGCATTCGCTACCATGACGCCCCCGAGGGCGGAGCCACGGCTCGGGTACCGAAGGTCGACCAAATCATCACTGGCAACGAGTTCAGGCCCGAAGGCCCGCGCTGCGCCGCGCGCTTGGTCCCGATCTATCCGCGACCAATGCGCCTCGGCGGGAACGGCCTACTTCCACAAGCAGAACGGCGAGTTCATCGACGCCGACGAATGGCTCGCCGGCCTCGCGCAGAACGGTGCGATCGCGATCGGCGGGATTTACCTCGACCTCGGTCCGCTGAGGCCCCTGACGTTCGAACAGGCCGAGCAGCTCGCCGCGGCCTGCGGCCTGTGCTGCGAGCGCCAATCCGACGGCTCGACCCTCATCCGCGTCGGCAAGCGCCGCGCCGGCCGCCTGCTCGACGGCGTCGAGCACAACGTCTTCCCGGAGCCGCGCCGATGACGGCTATCTCGACATCGCTGGTGTTCATGCTCGGCGTCTTCTTCGGCATCATCGCGCTCGGCGGATCGATCGGCTACCGCGAGGCGTGCCAGCTCACGGGCCACGTGCCAAACCCGCGTCACGCCGGCCATCCGCTCTCGCTTCCCATCCTTCTCGCCGCGCTCGTCTGCGCCGCCGTGCTGCTGGGATCGTGGACGCTCTACGCCGACCACGCGCCGTCATGCGATGGCGTCGAGCGCAGCGCCGTCCCGGAGCCCCAACGATGACCAGCCAGCACACAGCGCGCCGCCGCGATCCCCTTCTCCCCTTGCGGGAGAAGGTGGCGCGCGCTGCGCGACGCGGACGAATGCTACGCATTCGCATCGGGATGAGGGGTCTCGCCGCCGCCGCGCTTCTCCTGCTCGCAGCCCCCGCCCTCGCCCAGGCCCCCGAACTCCACTACGCCCCGCGCGAAAACCTCGAGCCGATCGACGTCGCCCTGATCGACTCGGCCGGCGAGCGGATCGACATGGCGGCCTACATCCTCACCGACGTCGCCGTGATCGACGCGCTGATCGACGCCGCCGAGCGCGGCGTGACGATCCGCCTCTATCGCTTTCCCGCCGACCATCCCGCGCGCGGCGCGGTCGCCGAGGCCGAGGCGCGCCTCGCCGCCGAGCGCAGCGTGACGCAGCGCTTCAAGCGCGGCCCCGACCTCATGCACCTCAAGAGCTATTGCGTCGACGGCCAAACCCTGCGCGCCGGAGCCGCCAATTTCAGCGCGTCCGGCCTCAAGCATCAGGACAACGACCTGATGATCCTGCGCGGCCCGACCGCCTGCGCCGGCTTCGATGCGGCGTTCAGTGAGATGTGGGAGGACGGGCAATGAGCGAGCAAACGACCCCGACGAGCATACCGCCTCGGCCAACGACCATGACCGCGGCGATTGCCGAGCAAGCCGCCACGGCCGTCGCCAAGGAGATGGCCCGCGAAGCGCTCATCGACGCCGCCGAAGCGCTGGAACTCGCGCGCGACATCGCGCGCTGCGGCGAACGCTACAGCGACGGCTATGCGCTCGCGAAAGGGCTGGAAGACGAAGGCGGATACTCGCCCAACTCGCAGTGGGTGGACGCGCTCGATAATTTCTCGGACAAGGTGGGCGACTTGATCGCCGCCGCCGAAGAGCAATGGGCTCGGGAAAACGCGATCTCGCCGCCCTTCCCGCTCAGGTCCCGCGTCAAGCTGCGGTCCGGCGAGACGGGCGAGATCACGGACATCTCAAGCTTCGGCGCGGCGAAATACGCGATCCGAATTGACGGCGACGAGCTCGCGGTTAGCCAAAGCCGACGCCGCATCGTGAACTTCGAAGACGTGGCGGCGATATGACCGTCTACGTCGACGACGTCCGCCATCCCTTCGGCCGCATGATCATGTGTCATCTCTGGGCCGATTCCCTCGACGAGCTGCTCACGTTCGCCGATCGCCTGTCGCTGAAACGCGCCTGGCTGCAACAGCCGCCCGAGGCCTCGTGGGTCCACTTCGACGTCAGCCTCGGCGTCAAGGCGAAGGCGATCGCGCTTGGCGCTGTGCTGACCGACAAATACGGACCGGTCGAGCATGTTGCGCGACTAGACGTCGCATCCGGAGATCCGGAGATCGCCGCCTACGGACGGCAGAAGCTCGTCCAGATCGCCACGATACGGTCGAAGGCGTCCCCTCTCCCGCTCGCGGGAGAGGGCCAGGGTGAGGGCGCGCGATGATCGACCTCTCGCCCGAATCCCCGGCTCGCAACATCGCCTCCGTGATCGCCTTCGCCATCATCGTCATCATTGTCGTCGCGAGGTCGCGACGATGACCGCCGCTCGCCCCGTCCGCCTGCAACTCTCGCGCCGCAAGGGCTCCAACCTCCAGGCGCTGTCGCTCGCGACCAACGGCCTGCCGGCGGTCAATTGCGCCCGGCCGGGGAAATGGGGCAACCCCGACAAGATCGCGCCAGCTTTCGAATCCGAGGGCGTCCGCTTTCCCGCGATTACAGCCGAGATCGCCGTCGCGATGCACCGCCAGCGCTGGGAACGCGCGCTCGAACAATGGCCGTCCGCTCGTCAGGCGCTCGCCGAGCTGCGCGGCAGGAACCTCGCCTGCTACTGCGGCCTCAGTCAGCCCTGCCACGTCGATTTCTATCTCGAGCGGGCGAACGCCCCAATCTGCGAGGCCGTGTGACCATGAAGCCGATCAAGACCTATGAAATCAAGGTCGACGGCAACCGGGCGGCGCTCTACAGCGCGAGGACGCCGTCCAAGGCGCGCGCTAGCTGCTGGCGAGATTATAGCTCTACCTATGACGTCTCGTTCCGAGACTTCCTGTCGCGATCTTCGATCCGGCGCGTCGACAATCCGCCCGGCGTCGGCAAGCGCATTTTGGTCGGCGGCAAGCCTGCGACGCGCGTGATCGGCTTCGGCCAATACGTCCATTTCATGCGCGACGACAGCGACGTAATTCTCCGCTCGCATCCCGCCGACGTTCAGCCGGCGGGCGCCTGACATGCCCCGCCCGGCCCTCGCCGCCCGCATCGACACTTCGATCATCCCGCCGCACGCCCGGCTCGGTCTGTCGCGGCCGGAGGCGGCCGAATATGTCGGCGTCTCCCCTTCCACCTTCGATGTGATGGTCGGCGACGGCCGGATGCCGAAGCCGAAAGCGATCGGGTCGCGCCGGGTGTGGTCGCGCGCCGAGATCGAGCGAGCGTTTGCCGAATTGCCGGAGAGCGGGCAGGATGCGGTTGACGCCGCTCGCTGGGCGGCCGGATGAGGCGCGCCGTGAAAATCGATCTCCCGCATATCGTCATCGATTTCGATCGGCATGGGAACGCCCGGATCTATGTCCGGATCAAGGGCCGGCCCAAGGTGCGGCTCAAGGACCAGCCCGGGACGGCAGAGTTTCTCGAAGCCTACCATGCTGCCGTCGAGGGCCGAGACGGCCGCCAGAGGCGCGTTTCCGGCGAACGCCGCCCCGAATTGACCAAGGAAACGCTGGGCTGGCTGGCGCGGCTCTATTTCGCCTCGCCCGAGTTCCGCCGCGACCTCGAGCCGCAGACCCAGAGCACGCGGCGTCACATCGTCGAGTCCTGCCTCAGCGCGCCAATCCGCAAGGGCGCGGCCGACATCATGGGCGACTGTCCGCTCAAGCTGTTCACCGGTGCTCATGTCCGTTCCCTGCGCGACGCCAAGTCCGATAAGCCCGGCGCCGCGCGCAACCGCGTCCGCGCGCTGTCGGTGATGTTCGGATGGGGTATCGAGCATGAGCATTGCGACAGCAACCCGGCGCGCGAGGTCAAGGCGAAGATGCCGAAGACGCAGGGCTTCCACACCTGGAGGACGGAAGAGCTGGCGCGATTCGAGGCGCGTCATCCCATCGGCTCGCAGGCCCGGCTCGCCATGGCGCTGCTCGCCTTCACCGGCCAGCGCCGCGGCGACGTCGTCACCTTCGGGCGCCAGCACGCGCGCGGCGGATGGCTGACTTTTGTGCAGCGCAAGACGCGCAAGCACAACCCGGACGCGATGAGCGTGCCGATCCTTCCCGAGCTGCAGGCGATCATCGACGCCAGCAAAACGGGCGACCTGACCTATCTCGTGACCGCCTATGGCCGATCGTTCACCGCGGCCGGCTTCGGCAACCGCTTTCGCACCTGGTGCGACGAGGCCGGGCTGCCCCAGTGCTCGGCGCACGGCCTGCGCAAGGCCGGCGCGACGATCGCCGCCGAGCGCGGCGCGACCGACGCCCAGCTCATGGCGATCTTCGGCTGGTCGAAGGCGGAAATGGCCGCGCACTATCGCCGTGCAGCGAACCAAAAAGCACTCGCCGGAACGGCCATCTATCTGCTCGCGCGCGAACAGAAAGAGGACACAAAAAGTCCCACCGCCGAGGGGGATGTGTCCCACTTGACCGAAAAAGCGTTTAATATCAAATGATTAGAAAACCGGTGGCAGGAGAGGAGGGACTTCGAACCCCCAACCCCCGGTTTTGGAGACCGGTGCTCTACCAATTGAGCTACACTCCTAACGGGGTCCCTTTTGCCGCAACGCGGGCGCCGATGCAAGTGTGGCGTGCTAAGTTGCCGTCCCCGGACTTTCCCGCCCCTTTGTTAGTCATTCTGTCGAGACCGGGCCGCTCGTTTAGGCATTCTTGGCTCGTTCTCAGGCGATCCGCATTGACATACCTGCCGCCTATGCCTCCAAATCGCTTAGCGGCCCACGCCTTGCACATGGCAAACGCATCCAGCCTCGAAAGGCGACCTCTTGGCGATACTCGTCGGCCTGCACCACGTCACCCGCTATGGCTACGATCGGCCGGTCGCGCTCGGGCCGCAGTCGATCCGGCTGCGTCCAGCGCCACATTGCCGCACACGCGTTCCAAGCTATTCGCTCAAGGTCACGCCGGCCAATCACTTCGTCAATTGGCAGCAGGACCCGCATGGCAACTGGCTCGCCCGCTACGTTTTTCCGGAGCCGGACGAGGAATTCAAGATCGAGGTCGATCTGACCGCCGAACTCGCGGTGGTCAACCCGTTCGACTTCTTCGTCGAACCTTACGCCGAGGAATTCCCGTTCGCCTACGCCGACGAACTCGCGACCGAGCTCGCCGCCTATCTCGTGGCCGAGCCCGGCGGCCCGCTGCTGACGAATTATCGGCGCAGGTCGCGGCGCGACGCGGCCGCGCACGATCGATTTCCTGGTCGCGCTCAACGCGGAACTGCAGCGGATCGATACACTACGTCATCCGCATGGAAGCCGGGCGTCCAGGAGCCGGACGAGACGCTGGCGCTGCGCTCGGGCTCGTGCCGCGATTCGGCCTGGCTGCTGGTGCAGATCCTGCGGCGGCTCGGCCTCGCCGGCGCGCTTCGTCTCCGGCTATCTGATCCAGCTCAAGGCCGACGTCGACCCGATCGAGGGGCCGCTCGGCACGGAGAAGGATTTCACCGACCTGCACGCCTGGGCTGAGGTCTATATTCCCGGCGCCGGCTGGATCGGCCTCGACGCCACCTCGGGCCTGTTCTGCGGCGAAGGCCATCTGCCGCTGTGCGCGACGCCGCACTACCGCTCGGCGGCGCCGATCACCGGCGTCGTCGAGCCGGCGCAGGTCACCTTCGGCTTCGACATGAACGTGACACGCGTCTGCGCGAGGCGCCGCGCGTCACCCTGCCCTTCACCGACGCCGCCTGGGACGAGCTCGACGCGCTCGGCGAACAGGGTCGATGCGCGATCTCGTGGCGCAGGACGTGCGCCTGACCATGGGCGGCGAGCCGACCTTCGTCTCGATCGACGATTACGACGCGCCGGAATGGAACACTGCCGCGGTCGGCGCCGCCAAGCAGGAGCGCGCCGAGACGCTGATCCGGCGCCTGCGAGACTCGTTTCGCCCCGGGCGGCCTCCTGCATTACGGCCAGGGCAAATGGTATCCCGGCGAAAGCCTGCCGCGCTGGGCCTTTGCGCTCTATTGGCGCAAGGACGCCAGCCGATCTGGCACGATCCCCTGCTGATCGCCGGAGCCGGGGCGATCGCCACCGCGACCGACGCGGACGCGCAGGCGCTCGTCAGCGAAATGGCGACGCGCCTCGGCATCGAGCCCGACTACGTCATCCCGGCCTACGAGGACGCGGCCGTATTGGCTGCTGCAGGAAAGCGCGCTGCCGGTCAACGTCGATCCGTCCGACCCGAAGATCGACGATCCAGAAGAGCGCGCGCGCATGGTGCGCACCTTCGACCACGGCTTGTCGCGTCCGACTGGGTACGTGTTGCCGGTGCAACGCTGGAACGCGGAGGCGCAATCGGCCTGGCGCAGCGAACGTTGGCCGCTCCGGCGCGGCCAGCTCTTTCTGGTGCCGGGCGACTTTCCGGTCGGCTCTGCGCTTGCCGATGAAGACGCTGCCCCATGTCAAGCCGTCGGAGCACCACCTTCGTCCATGAGCAGGATCCTATGGACCCCCGGGGCGACCTCCCGGAACCGATTCAGTTCCGTCAGGCGGCGTATGCCCGGCCCGACGCAGGCGCGGAGCAACAGACGCAAACCGAGCAGTTCGCCGCCGAAGGCGCGGTGCGCACTGCGTTGAGCGTTGAGCCGCGCAACGGCGTACTCTGCGTCTTCGTGCCGCCAACGCCGAAGCTCGACGACTATCTCGAACTGCTCGGCGCAGTCGAAGCGATCGCGCACGAAAGAGAGCTTCCCGTTCGAGATCGAGGGATATACGCCGCCGTTCGACCCACGCGTCGATTGCATCAAGGTGACGCCCGACCCGGGCGTCATCGAGGTCAACATTCATCCCGCCGCCTCCTGGCGCCAAGCGGTGGAGACGACGACAGGGCTGTATGAAGATGCTCGCCAGTCGCGGCTCGGCGTCGACAAGTTCATGACCGATGGGCGCCACACCGGGACCGGCGGCGGCAACCACGTCGTGCTCGGCGGCGCCAAGCCAGCGGATTCGCCGTTTCTGCGCCGGCCCGATCTGCTGGCGAGCCTAATCCTCTACTGGCAGCGCCACCCGTCGCTTTCCTATTTGTTTTCTGGGCTATTCCTCGGTCCGACCAGCCAGGCTCCGCGTCTCGACGAAGCGCGCGACGATCAGCTCTATGAATTGGAGATCGCGCTTTCGCGAACGCCCCCGCCCGGCGAGGCCGCGCCGCTGTGGCTCGTCGACCGGCTCTATCGCAATCTGCTCGTCGACGTCACCGGCAACACTCACCGTGCGGAAATCTGCATCGACAAGCTCTATTCGCCGGACAGCGCGACCGGGAGGCTCGGTCTAGTGGAGTTCCGCTCGTTCGAAATGCCGCCCGACGCGCGCATGAGCCTGGCCCAACAACTGCTCCTTCGAGCCCTCGTCGCCTGGTTCTGGCGTGAGCCGCAGCAAGGCGCGCCGGTCCGTTGGGGCACCAGCCTTCACGACCGCTTCATGTTGCCGCATTTTGTCTGGCAGGACTTTCTCGGCGTCCTCGGCGATCTCCAAGGCGCCGGCTACGCTTTCGAGGCGGAATGGTTCGAGGCCCAGCGCGAGTTTCGCTTCCCCGTTTACGGTCGCGTAGCCCATGGCGGGGTCGAACTCGAGATCCGGCAGGCGCTCGAGCCTTGGCACGTGCTCGGGGAGGAGGCGACCACCGGCGGCACGGCGCGCTATGTCGATTCCTCGGTGGAGCGGCTGCAAGCCAAAGCCAAGGGCCTCATCGCCGGACGTCACGTCCTGACCTGCAACGGCCGCCGGCTCCCAATGCAGCCGACGGGGAAAGCGGGCGAGGCGGTGGCAGGTGTGCGCTTCAAGGCGTGGAAGCCCTCCTCCAGCCTGCATCCGACCATCGACCCGCACGTACCCCTCACCTTTGACATTGTGGACTCATGGAACGGGCGCTCGCTCGGCGGCTGCGTCTATCACATCGCCCATCCCGGCGGTCGTAATTATGAGACTTCGCCAGTGAATTCCTACGAGGCCGAAGCGCGGCGACTGGCGCGCTTCCAAGATCACGGTCATACTGGCGGACCGGCGCCCGTTCCACCCAACGAGTCGTCAAACGAATTTCCGATGACGTTGGATTTGCGGAGGCACATTGCCCGCTAGCGCCCGGTCCGTTGCGCCGCACGACGATGACACCCTGGCGCGCGTCGCCGAGTGGACGCGCGGCTATGCGCCGCTTCCAGGCATTCCCGACGAGTTCATCGGCCCCGACGGGGCGCGCCGCCCCCATTGGCTGCAGTTGCTGCATGCGCTCGCGGCCCTCGAGCCGGGCGAGATCGCGCAACGTTTTGCGGCGGCCGACCGGCGTATTCGCAATCGGGGCATGTCGTATCGTGTGCAGGGCGAAACGTCCGAACGGGTATGGCCGCTCAGTCGCATGCCGCTGGTCATTCCCGAATCCGAGTGGCGTGAAATCGCCCACGGCGTCGCTCAGCGGGCCGAATTGCTCGAACGCGTCCTCGCCGACGTCTATGGCGAGGGCCTTCTGGTCTCCGAGGGCGTCCTCCCGGCCGCCGCACTGACGGGATCGACGGACTACATCGCCGCGATGCGGGGCGTCGCTCCGCCTGGCAAGCGGTGGCTCCGGCTCTATGCCGTCGACATCGGCCGCGGACCCGATGGGGGCTGGTGGGTGCTCGGCGATCGTGCGCAAGCGCCCTCGGGCTCCGGCTACGCGCTGGAAAATCGCCTGGTGATCTCGCAAGCGTTCTCGAGCCTCTACAGCCAGATGAACGTCGAGCGTCTGGCGCCCTTCTTCCGCGAACTGCGCGCCGGTCTCAAGGCGAGCGGCGAGCGCACCGAGCCGCGCATCGAGTCTGTATCCCCGGCCCGCTAAGCGCCACCTATTTTGAGCAGGCCTATCTCGCGCGCTATCTCGGCTTCCTGCTTGTCGAAGGCGACGATCTGGTGATGCGCGATGGTCACGTCTTCGTGCGCACGATCGCGGGACTCAAACACTGCGACGTCCTCTGGCGCGACGTCGACGCCGAATGGTGCGATCCGCTCGAACTCAATGCCGCTCGCATATCGGCGTGCCCGGCCTCGTCGACGCGATTCGCGCGGGCGGCGTCGCAGTGGAGAACATGCCGGGCGCCGGCCTGGTCGAGTCGCGCGCGCTGCTGGCGTTTCTGCCCGCCCTCGCCCGCCGCCTCATCGGCGAGGATCTGGCGATGCCGAACATCGCCACGTGGTGGTGCGGCCAGCCGAGCGAGCGGGAGCGGGTTCTCGCTTCGCTCGACTTCGTTTCGATCGCTGGCGCCTTCCGCGATTCCGCTCCCGGCTTCGGCGGACGCCGCGGCATCGTGGGCGCCGAGCTCGGTCCCGACGAGCGCGCGGCCTTGCGCGCCGCCATCGAGACACGCGGGATCGACTATGTCGGCCAGGACATCGTGCGGCTTTCGACGACGCCGCGCTGGGAGGAAGGACGACTTGTCCCCCGCCCCTTTGTATTGCGCGTCTATGCCGCCGCGACGCCGCACGGCTGGCGCGTGATGCCGGGCGGCTTCTGCCGCATTTCCGACCGACCCGACGCGCGTGCGGTGTCGATGGGCGAGGGCGTCGAATCCGCCGACGTGTGGGTGCTGGCGGACCGCCCAGTCGAGACGACGAGCCTGCTGACGACGCCCGAAAAGGTGCGGATCGTGCGCATGCTCGGCAATCTGCCGAGCCGCGCCGCCGATAATCTGTTCTGAGTTCGGCCGTTATCTCGAGCGCGAGGAAGGAACGCTGCGGCTCGTGCGCTGCCTCTGTGCGCGCGCCGTCGATCCCGACGCGCCAATGAACGGCTCGCGTCAATCGATCGAGCGACTGAAGACCCTGCTCGTCGCGTGGGGCGCCATCGACGCCGCAATGGCGTCAGCAACCTCAGCCGAGGCGGGTGAAGCGGCCCTGCGCGACGCCGAGAATTATGGCTCCGCGCTGTCGATTGCGCGTTCGGCGCGCTACGCCGCTTCGGTGATCCGCGAGCGCCTCACACAACAGACCTGGCAGTTGATCGGGCGGCTCGAAACGGTCATCCTGGAGGCGCGCGGCGCCCACTCGCCGAATCGGAGATCATCGACTGCGTCGACGAGGCGCTGACCACCATCGCCGCGCTCGCCGGCCTGTTCGACGAGAACTTCAACCGTGGCGCAGGCTGGATTTTTTACGAGCTCGGCCGACGCATCGAACGCGGCATCAACACTTGCCGACTGGCGCGCCAATTCGCCGGCCAGAACGCCTCCGAATACGATCTCGACATGCTGCTCGATCTCATCGACTCGCAGATCACCTACCGTTCGCGCACCTTGATCGGCGTGGCGCTGGCGCCAGTGCGCGACATGGCGCTTCTCGATCCGTTCAATCCGCGCTCGGTGGCGTTTCAGGCCAACGTCGTCGACGATCACATCGGCGCGCTCCCAGTTCTGCGGCAAGATGGCGTCCCCGAGGAACCGCGCCGACTCGCCGACGCTGCTGCGCGCGGAACTCGCGACCGAATATGCGGACCGACTCGAGCGACTCGCGCATTCTCGCCATCGAGCAGCGCCTGATGACTTTGGCGGAGGCGATCGCCACGCGTTATTTCCTTCAGGGCGCGGCGCACGGCCGGGCAGAAAAAATCACGGGCCTCGCGTGATCTACGATGTGAAGCATCTCACGCGCTATCGCTACGGGGCGCCGGTTGCGGTGAATACCTGCGTTTTGCGCCTGCTGCCGCGCTCCGAGGGTGGCCAGCGCGTCATCACGGCGCAAATCGAGGTGACGCCGCGTCCGCAGACTTTCAGCGAACGTCTGATTTCTTCGCGCATCGCGTCGTGCACCTACGCATCGAGACGCCGCAT
>CAWEIU010000015.1:0-21967 GCA_963809245.1 uncultured Alphaproteobacteria bacterium
ATCCGGGCCGCCTCGGCTATTTCGATATCAGCGCGGTACAGTGCGAGCGAACGGCGCTGGCGCTGGCTGCCATCGGCGAGACGATTTCGGTTTGATCGGCGGCGGACTGGACCTGTCGGCGGGCGCCGTAGTATTTCTCGTCAATGTCGTACTGGTCACCCAGCTTGGCAACGCTGGCCTGCCTCCCGCTCTCTATGCGTTTCTGGTCCATGCGCTCGGGCTCGGAGCCAGGCTCGGCGCGATCAACGGCTTCCTCGTCGGCTATGCAGTCAATCATCGTTTCGCTGGCCACGATGTTCATCGCGCAGGGCGCGGCGCTGCTGGTTCTTAAATCGCCTGGCGGTGAATTCAGCTCCGACTTCTCCATGCTCCTTGTCGGGGACACCATGCAGAACCTGCTGCCACACCGCTTGGTGCCGTTGTGATCGGTCTACCTGGTGGCTCTATCTGAAATCGACACGGCCTCGGCGTCGGGACCTACGCCGTCGGCAGCGACGCGTCCGCCGCCGCGAGCAACGGGGTGAGTGGCCCTTCCACCCGCTTCTGGTCGTTCACCATCGCCGGAGCCTTCTACGGCGCAGCAGTATTTCGTCGCCGCCGACGCAGATCGGCAACCCGCTGATCGACGCCGACATGCTGCTGAAGGTGTTCGCCGCGGTCGTCATCGGTGGCAGCGTCATCGGTGGCGGCAAAGGCGGCGCCGTGGGCGGCGTCATCGGCGCTTTCATCCTGACCGTTGGTCAACATCTTCTCGTCCTTGGCATCCGCACCTATTACGTGCCGATCGTCGAGGGGGTGGTGCTGATCGCTGCTGTGCTCGCTTTGCCGCTCGCGACCTGCCGGTTTGGAGGGCGCTGGCTGGATTCAGGACGGCAAGCCGTAGTCACAATCACCGGCCTGCCATGCTAAGCCCGGCCGCGCTGTCTCCGCGGCCAGCGCCCTGCCGGGCTGGTTCGTGCAACGCGCGAACGCTGCGCTATGTTGCGCCGGCCTGGGTGTGCGTCCTCGCGATCGCCGCAACCGCTGTCGCCGCGGGGTGGGCTTCTCCCTCGCGAACCATCTGGTTGTCCTGCTTGTCTTTGGGTCGTTTCTCGCCATTCTCGGTCTCGGCGGGCCGGTGGCTCTGGCCGGCGGGCTGGATCTGTCCGTCGCGTGGACCATCACCTTTCCGGCCATCGTGTTGACCGCATATGCCAACGGCTCAGACGCAGCCGCGGCGTGGCCGTTCCGCTGGCACTCCTGATCGGCGTGGTGGCCTGGTCAACGGCCTGCTAGTCGTGGGCTCAGGCTTTCGCCGATCATCGCCACGCTCGCTACGGGAAGCATCCTCGAAGGGCAGCGCCCTGGTTTTCAGCGATGGCGCTCCAACGGGGCAACACCGCCGGCGCTGATCTGGTTCGCCAGTGGCCGTCTTGTCGGCATTCCGCCTGGTGTGGTTCCTGCTGCTGTTCGTGATTGCCTCCACGACCTTCTCGACAGAAGTCGCTTCGGCAGGCGCCTGCGCGCGGTGGGCAGAACGAATGGATCGCCCGGCTTTCAGGCGTGCGGACGGGCGTCGTACGAGTGGCGGCCTATGTGCTGAGCGGCTTCTGCGCGGCGCTGGTCGGCGTTCTCCTTGCCGGCTTTACCGGGCAGGCCTACTACGACATGGGCAAGCCTTATCTGCTGGCCTCCATCGCCATCGTCGTCCTCGGCGGCACCAGCATCAATGGCGGCCGAGGTCGACTATATCGGCATTCTGGGTGGTGCTGCTGTTCACTGCGCTGGAGCAGCAGTGCTGGCGAGCACGTCGCTACCGGAAGCGGTGCGCGACATCACCTACGGCCTCGTCCTTCTCGGCGCAGTGCTGATGCTGCGCGAAGACAATCACGCTGAAATTCGAAAGGGAAGCCATGGCCAAGGATATCCAGGTTTGCATCAATCCGCATTTCGACGCCGTCGCGCTTTCGATCGGTTCGTTCGGAGGCGAGGATTCGCCGTGCGATATCTCGCGCGGCGTTCGGCGCGAAGCGCGGCGTCCGCGCCTGATCGAGTTCTTCAAGCGCTACGGCATAACGACCACCTGGGCGTCACCGGACATTCGATGGAAAGCTTCCGCGCGCGCGGGAGATGATGTTGAGCCACGGCCACGAAATCGGCATTGACGGCTACACGCATGAAAACCCGCTCGCTATGGCGGATGTCGAGCAGGAGACTGAGGTGCTCGACCGCACCTTCGAGGTCATCAAATCGATGAGCGGAAAGGCGCCTGTAGGCTATATGGCGCCCGGTGGGAACTCAGTCCTAATTCCGTCGAACTCCTGCTCGAACGCGGCATAAAATATGACAGCAGTCTGATGGAGGACGACTATCATCCCTTTCTGCGCATCGGCGACAGCTGGACAGATCAACTCTGGCAAAAAGGCCTCGGAGTGATGAAACCTTGGCGAGCGGCGGTCGATCTGGTCTGAATCCTGGCGAGCTGGCATCTCAACAACACTCGCCCACCATGTTCGTCAAGGCCTTTCCCAATAGCCATGGCTGCTGGGTGACGGGCCGCGCGCTTGGCCGAATCTCGACCGATCAGTTCGACTGGGTTATCGCAACCATGACTGACGCGGTGTTTCCCATCACCATCCATCCCGACAGTGCCGGGAAGCCGCACGTCCTGATGACGCTGGAGAGGCTGGTCGACCACATGCTGGCCCATCCGGGCGTGCGGATGGTCACGTTCGCGAGATGGCAGAGTTTCGCAAGCGCGTGCCGTTCGGAAGCAGGAACGAGCTGGCGGCACAGCGGGCTCTCAGGACGATTCGCGAATGGAAGGAGCGGAGGCGGTCATGTGCAGCGCATGCGAATTCCAGAACGGTTCGACTCGATCGAGGGCGTGGCCGGCGAGGGGGTGCCGCAGCACGTCGGCTCGCGGAGCGGCGTCAGCCGGATGGCGCTGGTCGATTGCTGCTCGATGCCGGGGTCAGGCTGGGCGAGCACGGACGGCGGCTTGTCGTCCGCAGCGCCACCGGCTCTACAAGGCTCGTGACCGATCGGCGCATGGCGAGCGGCTGACGAACTCGGCCGCCGCCGCGTTGATCCGCTGACCGGCATCCGGCATCGGAGAAGACGGCGTGAATGTCATTCCGCCCCTCCCGGTCACGGTGCTGACGGGTTTCCTCGGCAGCGGCAAGACGACCCTCCTGCGACGCCTGCTCAAGGCCGAAGGCGGTGCGCGCGTAGCCGTTCTGATCAATGAGTTTGGCGAGGTCGGTCTCGATCATCTGATGGTCAACGTGACCCGCAACACCGTCTTGCTGCAGAACGGCTGCGTCTGCTGCTCGGTCCGTTCGGAACTGCGTTCCGGCCTACGTGAACTGCTCAACAGCCGGACGGGGGGAAATCCCGTCCTCGATCGCATTGTGATCGAGACGACGGGACTGGCGGACCCTGTTCCCCTCGTGCAGACGCTCGTGGTCGATCCAATGCTGCGGAACAGGCTGCGCCTCTCAGTCTCGTCACGACCGTCGATGCCATGGACGGCGTCAAGCAGATAGAAGAGCAGGAGGAGGCAATGCGGCAGGCTGCGACAGCGGACAGGCTTGTCATCACCAAGGTGGACCTCTGCGCCGACGAACAGATCGAGAGGCTGGAGCAGGCGCTTTTCGGCGTCAACCCGGCGGCCCCGGTCATCCGCCTTCCTGGAGGCGACGATCTCTGGGAACGCCTCCTTGGCGGCGGCACGTCCCACGCGGGAAAACCAGGCTCGGAGATGCGCTCCTGGTTTGGGTGTGCGGAAGAGCTGCCGGCTCAATCGTCCCATGCCAACGGTCGCTTATCGCGCCATTCCCCCTCGATCCGCAGCTTTGTCTTTCGCGCAGACCGGCCGATCGACTGGACGCCTTTTGCCGTATGGCTTTCGTTGCTCGTGCATCGCCATGGCCGACAAATCCTGCGCGTCAAAGGTCTTCTTGACGTACCCGGTGCCGGAGGGCCGATCTTCTCGAACGTCGTGCAGCATTTCATTCATCCTCCGATCCATCTCGACGCCTGGCCCGACGAAGACCGTAGTTCCCGTCTGGTCTTCATCGTCCAGGACTTGGAGGAAGCTGCGATACGCTCATCGTTGAAGCACTTTCTTCAGCAAGCGGACGATCTGCTGTAGGTCGAATCATCTGTAGCTTGATCGAAATTAACAAATCTGGAAAGCATGGAGGTCATGTTCGTGAACAACGCGCAGCTTATGAAGGGATTTCCGCCGCCTGGCGACCTGTTGGTCACTCTGGCGAACTGGAGAAAACCGCCGTTCAACAAATGGGCCTTCCAGCACGTGCGTGAGATCGTCCCGTCGGCGGAGATAGCGAACGATGCCGCAAACGTTCGGGAATTGCCGAGTGCGGCTTACGACTTCAAAAATCTGTCGATCGAGGCCGAGGAAACTACCTATGATCTGAACTCGTTCCTGCGGGAAACCGACACGGACAGCCTGATTGTGACGCGGGGCGGCAAGAGCATCTATGAATACTACGCCGACGGCATGACCGCCGCGACGCCGCACATTCTCATGTCCGTCTCGAAATCCGTGCTCGGGCTTCTTGTCGGCATCCTCGTAGGTCGTGGAGAACTCGACCTCGAAAGACGCGTTACAGACTGGCTTCCGGAGCTGAAGGGAACCGCTTATGCCGCGGCCACGCTGCGCGATCTTATCGACATGCGGGTCGGCGTGCTCTTCGACGAGGACTATCTGGCGAGCGCCGGCCCCATCATCCAGTACCGCAAGGCGCAAAACTGGGATCCGCTCGGCCCCGGCGAAGAGCCAGACGACCTGCGCAGCTTCTTTTCCTCTCTCGTCGAAACGGACGGTCCACACAAGGACAGGTTCCATTACGTATCTCCGAACACCGACATCATGGGCTGGGTCATCGAGCGGGCGACAGGCCATCGATATGCCGACCTGGTTGCCCGGCTTCTCTGGCAGCCCATGGGCGCCGAGCATAACGGCTACATTACCGTCGATCGTCTCGGTGCGCCGCGTTGCGCCGGCGGCTTCTGCGCCACCGCGCGGGATCTTGCCCGTCTTGGGCTATTGGTTGCTGGGCGCGGGGCGTATGGGAGCCGGCAGATCGTGCCGTCGTCCTGGATTGACGACATCACCACGGTGGGCGATGTCGGGGCTTGGGACAAAGGCGATTTCGTCAAATATTTCCCGCGCATGCCCATCCATTACCGCAGCAAATGGTATGTCCTGCGGGGCGATGCTCCGCTGCTCTTCGCGGTCGGTGTTTTCGGACAGAACCTGTTCGTGGATGTGAAGAACGAGATAGTCATCGCCAAGTTCTCGTCCCAGGCGCTGGCGATGGACGAGGAACGGATTCTGCTCACAATGCGCGGGATCGAGGCGATACGAAGCCATTTGACGGCTTCGATCTGACACCGGTTGAGGCGCATCGGCGGAGGGTGTGGGAATGCGTACACATCGGATCACCGCCATTCCCGGCGACGGTGTATCAAAAAGGATGTCGCCGCGGCAGGCGTTGAAATCCTGTCGGCCGCGGCCGCGCACGATGGCGGATTTGCTGTCGATATCGCTTATTTCGGCCGGGGCTTCGAACATTACGGACCACCGGGATATCCCCCGATCACGTGACGCCCTGGGGATCCAGGCTGGCGATATGCCGATCGTTCGACCAGCATGCTAATGTTCGTCTCGCAGGCATTCTGGATGGCGTTCAAAGCCCACTCAGGGCCACCAGCTCAAAGACATCGACTGGGTGATCGTCCGCGAGCGGGCGCGTTCGCAGGATCTTGCGCTTCGCCTTCGACCTGGCGCGCTCGCGCGCAAGCTCCTAACAGTTGCGACCACGTCGATCGCCCCACCGCTTCGGCCTCGTGCGACGAGTGAGTCATATGCACCTCTCTTTCAAGCATCAGTAAAGGTCGCGGTACGGACGTGGGTTTCCCCACGCCCCCCGCACAGATCCGTACGTGCAGCGCTACCGCATACGGCTCCTGCCTCGAGTCATGGCGCAAAGGGCTGGTTGGGATAGGGATTTAGAGTTCGGACCTTGGGGATGTAGAGCGCGATGAACGGCTGGAATCGCTCCCAGGTCATGCGCGAGCGCTGGCTACGTCGCCTTAAGCGGGACTTCGCTTTGAGGAGCTGCTGACGCCGAATATTGCCGGACTTGGCTCGATTGTTGCGATATTTAATATAATTGAGGGAGGGATGCCTTTGCGGCAGTGTTCCAGTTATGTGGTGGTTCTTGTCGTCGCCCTTTCCTCGCCACTTTGCGATCTCGCCAGGGCACAGAAATGTGTGTGCGATCGTGGAAGCGATCGAGGCAACGCTCAAGAACGAGGCCACCTGCACCCGCGATCTCGGCGGCAAGGCCGATACCGTGACCTGCGGCAAGGCGGTGGCAGCCGCGCTTCAAAGATAAAGGACCGCACATGCGCATCGTCGACATCAGGGAAAAGACGGTCTCGATTGCCTCCCCCATTGCCAACGCCTATATCGACTTTTCCAAGATGACCTGCTCCGCGGTCGCTGTGGTCACCGACGTCGTTCGCGATGGCAGGCTGGTGGTGGGATACGGCTTCAACTCGAACGGCCGTTATGGCCAAGGCGCGATGATGCGCGACCGCTTCCTCGCACGCGTGATGGAGGCCGATCCAGAAACGCTGATCGATCGCGAGAACAACAATCTCGATCCATTCGCCATCTGGAAGACGCTAATGACCAACGAGAAGCCCGGCGGCCACGGCGAACGCTCGGTGGCGGTGGGCACGATCGACATGGCGGTCTGGGACGCGGTTGCAAAGATCGCCGGCGTTCCGCTGTGGCGGCTGCTTGCCGACCGCTACCGGAATGGCGTGGCGGACGAAAACGTGTGGGTCTACGCGGCCGGTGGTTATTACTATCCCGGCAAGGACCATTCCAAGCTTCAGGCCGAGATGCGCGGCTACCTCGACCGCGGCTACAAGGTCGTGAAGATGAAGATCGGCGCCGTGCCGCTGGACGAAGACCTGCGCCGCATTGAGGCGGTGCTGGAAGTTGTGGGAGAAGGCAAATATCTGGCGGTGGACGCCAACGGCCGCTTCGACCGCGAGACCGCAGTTGCATACGCGAAGGCGATGCGGCCCTACGGCCTGTTCTGGTACGAGGAGGCCGGCGATCCCCTGGACTATGCCCTGCAGGCGGAGCTTGCAGCACACTATGACGGCCCAATGGCTACAGGCGAGAACCTGTTTTCGCATCAGGACGCGCGCAACCTGCTGCGCTATGGCGGCATGCGGTCCGACCGAGACTATCTGCAGTTCGACTGTGCTCTTTCTTATGGCCTCGTGGAGTATCTGCGCACGCTGGACGTGATGGGATCGCTCGACTGGTCGCCGCGGCGTGTGGTGCCGCATGGCGGTCACCAGATGTCGCTCAACATCGCCGCCGGGCTGCATCTGGGCGGCAACGAATCCTACCCTGACGTCTTCCAGCCCTTCGGTGGCTTCGCCGACGATATCGCCGTGGTGGATGGCTATGTCGGACTACCGGACATCCCCGGCGTCGGCTTTGAGAAGAAGGCAGAGCTGTACAAGCTTTTCCGTCAACTACACTAGCGCTGGGCTGAGCGTCAGGCCGTCAGGACATTGCGTCCGCGTATGGTGTTGCAGACCGCTTCCGTGACTTCGCGAGTCGTCGCCTTGCCCCCGACATCGGGCGTCATGATGCCGGCTTCGCCGGTACGCTCGATGGCGCGCATAAGCTGATCGGCGGCCTCCTGCTCGCCCAGATGGCCGAGCATCTCCGCCGCCGACCAGAAGGTAGCGACCGGATTGGCGATGCCCTTGCCCGCAATATCGAACGCTGAACCATGAATAGGCTCGAACATGGACGGGAAGCGCCGTTCTGGATCGATATTGCTCGTCGGCGCCACGCCGATACTGCCGGCCAAAGCCCCGGCGAGATCGGACAGCACGTCGGCATGCAGGTTGGTGGCTACGATCGTGTCGAGACTCCGAGGCTTCAGCACCATGCGCGCCGTCATTGCATCCACGAGCATCTTATCCCAGGTCACATCTAGAAACTCATGCGAAACCTTTTCGGCGATCTCGTCCCACAGCACCATGCCGTGACGCTGCGCATTCGACTTGGTGACGACCGTCAGGAGCTTACGCGGTCGCGATTGCGCCAGCCGGAAGGCATAACGCATAATGCGCTCCACACCGACGCGGGTGAAGACAGATACGTCCATGCCGACTTCTTCGGGCAGGCCACGGTGGACTCGTCCGCCGGCGCCGGAATATTCGCCTTCCGAGTTCTCACGCACGATCACCCAATCGAGATCTCCGGTCTGCACGTCGCGCAGCGGCGAGGCGATGCCGGGCAGGATCTTTGTCGGTCGAACATTGGCATATTGGTCGAAACCCTGGCAGATCTGCAGGCGCAGCCCCCACAGTGTCACGTGGTCGGGGACGTCGACCGCGCCGACGGCGCCGAAGTAGATCGCGTCGAATTTCTTGAGTTGCTCCAGCCCGTCGACCGGCATCATCGCGCCGTTGCGCTTGTAGTAATCCGAACCCCAATCGAAGGTCTTGAAGCTCAGCTTCAGGTCACCTCGCTGCTCGGCCAACACTTTCAATACGGTGATGCCGGCGCCGATGACCTCGGGCCCGATCCCGTCAGCGGGAATCGCGGCGATCGAATATTCGCGCACTATCAGTCTCCTTGGCATGGCATGTACGGGAAGAGCCACTAGAGGCTGGAGCTTGCCCGGGGCGGAGGAACAGCGCATGGCGCGCCAAACCAACCGGTGACGAGTTTAGAGGCGGAGGCGTCTGAGGTTCAATGCGCTCCCAATTATATAAAAATGTGATTTAATCGGTGTGTACAGGAGTCCGCTGCGTGGATCTGCACCAATTGAGATGTTTTGTCATGGCAGCAGACGAGTTGCATTTCGGACGCGCTGCGCAGCGTCTCGACATGCTACCGTCTTCGCTCAGCCGGCATATCCGCATGCTGGAGGAGGATCTCGGCGTGAGGCTGATGATCCGCACCACCCGGAATGCCGTGTTGACCGAGCACGGATCCTTCCTGCTGGAAGAAGCGCGGTCCTTGCTTGCCAAGGCGGGCGACTTGGAAAGCCGCATCCGCGAGAAGGGCCGCGACCGTGCGGTGGTGCTGCGCCTGGGCGCCATCGACAGCGCGGCGGTCGGGCTGGTGCCGCGCCTCCTGCACGACTTCAAGGAAATTGCCCCCAACGCAATCGTGCAGGTCATGGAAGACAAGACCAACCGCCTACTTCCACGGATGCTGTCCGGCCGGCTCGACGTCGCCCTGATTCGGCCGTCGGCCGCGCCGAGCCGCCGCCTGGAACTGGTGTTCCTACTTTACGAAACGGCAGTCGTGGCCGTGCCCTCTGGCCATGAACTGGCGCAACGGGCCAGTGTGTCCGTGCCCGACCTTGTAGACCAGATGCTTATCGTTCCGGAGCGGCGATCTCGTCCGCACAGCCACGACCTGACAATGCGGCTCTTCAGCGAGAGCGGCCTGTCCGCCAAAGTCGTGCACCTGGCCGACGAAAAGCAGACTATCGTGAACCTGGTTGCAGCCGGAATGGGCATCGCGATCGTGCCGCGCTGGGTTTCCCGAATGCAGGTCAAGGGTGTGACCTATGTCGCGCTCGACACGCCAGAGACGCAAGGGTTGAAGAAATTGCCCCTGGCGGTCGCTTGGACCCGAAGCACGCGCGACCCGGTGCGGGACATGATGGTCAAGCTACTGCGCGACAGAATCGATCTTTACTCCAGCGATGCGTGATCGGTCGGACCTCCGCCGATCGATTATGCCTTGCCTGCGGACCTACATCGTTGAGCAGGGCTTCGCGGACTTTGTTGTTGCGTCAGCGCCAGCCGGTCACCTGTTCCTAAAGGTTGGCTGTGGAGCGGCTCCGGGATTTGACCCCACCCACACCAATAACTTCAAACGCTTGCCGCGCCGATCGGCGCTGGGACCCCACGCTGAAACACATCCAGAGGCGATCTCGAGAAGGCGTGTTGGCACTGAGAATCGAGGTCGCCAGGGCTCTGCCAAGCCTTCAGCCCATCGCGTTCGTCAGCGACGTCCCCGAGGAGATGGGCAAGCCCGTCCAGGTCTTCTACAAGATGGGCGCCTCGAGCCGCTGCGGGCCGAATGCCGCGGCCTGAGCGCCGGATCCTCGGCGGATAAACAAGTGACTGGTTGGTGGGAGGAATGGATGTTTGATCAAGGTCTGCGTCGAAATCTGATTTCACGCGTCAATGTCGGCGGCTTGCTGGTCCGAAGCGCCGCGCGATCGCCGAACGCATTGGCGCTCGTGGACGGCGAGCGCCGTTTCTCCTACCGCGACTTCAACGACCAGGTGAACCGCGCGGCCCACGGTCTCGCAGGCCTCGGGTACGCGCGAGGCGACGTCTTGGCGCTGATGTCGACCAACAACGCGGAATTTCTTTTCACGTATCTCGCTTGCGCGAAGCTCGGCGTCGTCTGCGTGCCGATCAACCTCTTTTGGCGTCACAAGGAGCTCGCCTACGTACTCGCCCACGCCCGCGCCAAAGGCGTCGTGACGGAAAGCGACCTCCTGGACCAGTTGCTGACTGGCCTGCCGGAGGCTGAATGCGTGCAGGACATTGTCATCCTTGGCCCGTCCGACGGCGCGAGCGTGGCGGGTCGTCGCACTCTGCGATTTGAAACGATGACGGAGGGCCAGCCAACCGACGAGCCAACGCATTACGTCGAGGATCGCGATCCCGTCTCCTATCTCTACACCAGCGGCACGACCTCGGCGCCCAAGGGCGTGGTCAGCAGCCATCTCGCGGTCTACCTCGAGTCCATGGGCACGGCCCTCGACACGCGCATGAGCGCGAGCGATCGCGTGACTGCGCTGATGCCCCTGTTTCACACCGCGCAGCTCAACGCCGTCGCCACTCCGGCGATCTCGGTTGGCGCGGCGCTTTACATCGAGCGGGGCTTCGAAGCGAACAGGCTGCTCGATCTTATCGAAGCCGAGAAGATCACCGTGACCTTCGCTTTGCCGATGATGTATCGCGCGATGATCGAGCAGCTCGGGCAGCGCGCCCGCGACGTCTCGAGCATGCGCCTCGCGGTTTATGCCATGGCGCCGATGCCGACTCACGAATTGAAGAACGCGATGGCGACCTTCGGCTGCGAATTCTCGCTGATGTTCGGGCAGACCGAGATGAATCCGCTCGCCGTCTACTTCCGCCCCGAGCACCAATTGAGCCACCCCGGCGCCGTCGGGACACCCGCGCCGAACGTGCAGGTCGCCATCATGGACGCCTCAGGGCAGCTCTTGCCGCAAGGACAGTCCGGCGAGATCGTCTATCGCGGCCCACAGGTGATGACCGAGTATCTGCGCGATTCCGGCTCGACCGAGGCCGCCTTCGCGAACGGATGGTTCCATTCCGGCGACTGCGGGCATTTCGACAGCGACGGGATCCTGTGGTTCGAGGACCGCTTTAAGGACGTCATCAAGACTGGCGGCGAAAACGTCGCCTCGATTGAAGTGGAGAAGGCGGTTTACGCCGCCGATTCCGGCGTGCTGGAAGTCGCGGTGATCGGGCTGCCGCACGAACATTGGGGCGAGGCGGTGACGGCGGTCGTCGTCGCCAAGCAGGGATATAACCTCGACGAGAAGAGCCTAATCGCCAAGACCCGCGAGCACCTCAGTCCGTTCAAATGCCCGAAGCGCGTCATCTTCACGGAGGCGATGCCGAAGACGGCGACGGGCAAGATTCAGAAGGCCAAGCTTCGGGCGAGCTTGACGAACGTTTACAACGCCTGAGCTGACGCGCGCCATACGATCGCGCCGCCTCGCAAGGCGCGGTCCGCTTATATCCAAGGGGGAAGAGGTGGTCGGTCCGCCTCTTCGGTTCGTCCTGACCAATGCGGGTCACGGCAAGTTCGCAAGCGCGACGCTCTTGCCGAGCCGGCGTGACAGGATAGTGAGTGCTATTCATTAGAGCGCGTTGGGAAGTGGAATGTGCGGCTAGCCGCATCGGGTCGATATGCTATAAAGGGATCGCGGAGCGACGCGCGTTTGCAAATCTGAGGCAATGAGAGGCGACAAATGAGCGATGTTCATGTATCGACCTTACAGGCGACGCGATTCATCGACGCGGACGCGCGCTCCGTGAAGGCTTTCGCCGCGACCCACGCGGGGGAGGGCCAAGCGCGAGAAAAGGCGATCCGTCTGTATCACGCCGTGCGCGATTCCGTTCGCTACGATATGTTCACCTTCGGTCTCGATCCGCGGCAGTTCGTCGCGTCGAACTGTCTGAGCGCGCCATCGGCCTTCTGCGTGCCCAAGGCGATCGCGCTTGCCGCCGTCGCGCGCGCGTCTGGAATTCCGGCGCGGCTCGGCTTCGCGGACGTCCGCAACCATCTCACCTCGCCGAGAGTCAGCGAGATGATGGATGGGGACGTTTTCCATTGGCACGCCTATACGTCGCTCTTTCTAGAGGGGAAATGGGTCAAGGCGACACCGGCCTTCGATCTCGCTCTGTGCGATCGGCACAAGGTCAAGCCTCTCGATTTCGACGGACGCAACGATTCAATTCTCCATCCCTTCGACGAGGCCGGCCGCAAGCACATGGAATATGTGCGCTTCGTCGGCGAGTTCGACGATTTTCCGTACGACGCCTTCGCCGAGGAGATGCGCGCCCATCATGGGCGCATGCTTGAGATTCTCGACCGCGACCGCGACCGCGACCGCGCGGCGCGCGATAGTTCGCGGGCCGGCGCTCACTGAGACCATGACGGCCCTGAGCCCTCGATGAAAGGAACATGGACATGACGGCGGACGTCGTGATTCTCGCGGGCGCGAGAACGGCGATCGGAACCTTCGGCGGCTCGCTCGCCGGCCAGGAGCCCGCCAAGCTCGGCGCGCTCGTCGCAAAAGAGGCGCTGCGCCGGGCCGGCGTCGCCGCGGACGACGTGGGCCACGTCGTCTTCGGCAACGTGATCCCGACGGGTCCACGTGACGCCTACCTCGCGCGCGTCGCGGCGATCGAGGCCGGAGTGCCGGCGGAGGCGCCGGCGATGACGCTCAACCGGCTTTGTGGCAGCGGCGTGCAGGCGATCGTTTCGGCGGCGCAGAGCATCATGCTGGGCGACGCCGACGTCGCGCTGGCCGGCGGCGCGGAGGTGATGAGCCGCGCGCCACACTATCTCCAGAGCGGGCGCTTCGGCCACAAGATGGGCGACGTCGCAATGGTCGACGGGCTCGTCGGCGTGCTGACCGATCCGTTCGGCAACGGCATCATGGGTGTGACGGCCGAGAACGTCGCCGCGCGCTGGCAGGTGTCGCGCGCCGATCAGGACGCCTTCGCGCTCGAGAGCCAGCGGCGCACGTCAGAGGCGATTCTCGCCGGCCGTTTCCTTGACGAAATTCTTCCCGTCGAAGTGGCGCGAGGCAGGACGAGCGTGAGGTTCGCCGTCGACGAGCACCCGAAGCCCGGTACGACACTGGACGGGCTCACGGCGCTGAAACCTGCGTTCAAGAAGGACGGCACGGTGACCGCCGGCAATTCGTCCGGCGTCAACGACGGCGCCGCCGCGCTGGTCCTCGCTTCAGCGGGGTGCGCGAAAAGAGCGTCGTTGACGCCGCTCGCCCGCATCGTCGGCTACGCGCACGCCGGCGTCGAGCCAGGGGTGATGGGCATCGGGCCGATTCCTGCGGTGCGCAAATTGCTCGAACGCACCGGCCTCACGATCGATGATTTCGACGTGATTGAATTGAACGAAGCGTTCGCGGCGCAGGCGCTGGCGGTGTCGCGCGAACTCGGATTCGACCCGGAGAAGGTCAATCCGGACGGCGGCGCGATTGCGCTCGGCCATCCCGTTGGCGCGACAGGCGCGATCCTCGCCGTCAAGGCCCTGCACAGTCTCGGGCGGACCGGCGGACGCTACGGGCTGGTGACCATGTGCATCGGTGGCGGCCAGGGCATCGCCTTGGCGATCGAGCGCTTCTGATCCGTCAGTCGCGCCGCCGCGCCGCGAAAAAGGCGGCGATCGCCGCTTTCATTTCGGGCGAACGTCCGGCGATCCCTTGCAGATCGCGCTCGAGAGCGAGATGCGCCTCGATGCCGCCGTCCACTGCAGCTCCGATGAGGCGCTTGGTGGCTGCGATGGCGGCCGGGGATTGCCGCGTGAGCTTTCGCGCGATCGCGTCCGTCTCGGCGGGGAGTTGCGCGTCGTCGAATACGCGCCAGACCAGGCCCCAGCTCAGCGCTTCCTCTGCGCTGATCCGATCGCCGAGCAGCATGGCCGGCGCCGCGCGCACGCGGCCGGCCAATCGGGGCATGAAGAGTGTGTTGCCGGCGTCCGGCACGAGCGCGATGCCGACGAACGGTTCGTAGAAATAGGCGGAGCGGGCGGCGACGACAATGTCGCCGGCCAGCGCGACGCCGACCGCGGCGCCGGCGCAGGGCCCGTTCACCATGCTGATGATCGGCAGGCGCGAAGCGCGCATGTGCCGGATCAGAGGATTGAAATGATCCTCCAGCACCCGGTCGAGTTCAGGCGTCGCGTCGGGTTCGACCGTCGAGAGGTCGTAGCCGGCGCCGAATGCGCGCCCCGCCCCGGTGAGAATGACGACGCGCACCGAAGGATCGCCCTCGGCGCCGCGAAACGCCTCCATCAATTCGTCGGCCGTCTGGTCGCGGTAGGCGTTGAGGCGCGCGGCGCGCTGCACGGTAATGCGCAGGATGGCGCCGTCGCGCTCGGATGAGATGTCCGCTTCCGTCATGCCTCGCCCTCCTTACCCTAGGCCTTGCGAAAGCCGCCACTCGATTTGCGGTAGACGGTCGGCCCCGAAAAAGGGCTCGCCGTCGACGATGAACCATGGCGAGCCGACGACTTTGTCCGCGACCGCCGCGTCGATCGCCGCCGCGAGGCGGCGCCGGCCGATTTCGCCATCCATCGCGTCGCGAGCGACGCTCACGTCGAGGCCATGAAGCCCGGCGATGCGCGTCAGGGACTTTTCCTCGGAGATGTCTTCGCCGCACGAGAAGAAGGCTGAGAATACGTCGCGGCCAAAGGCGCGTGCAACTTCGGGCTCGCGTTCGGCCAGCGCATAGTAGAGCCGGGCGGCGCGGTGCGAAGAGAGCGGCAGCTTCTCGGGTTGGCGGTAGTCGATGCCGTAAAAGGCGGCGGACCTTGGCATGTCCGTCATGAAGTAGCTGCGCCGCGCGGGCGTATCGAGCGGCGGCGCGATGTCCTGCGCCTTGAGCACCGCCCAGACGAGGATGGGGCGCCACTCGACGCTCCGTCCATATTCGGCCGCCAGTCCCTCGATGCCGTCCAGCGCGAAATAGGCGTAGGGCGAAGCGAAGTCGAAATAGAAGCGGATCGGCTCGGCCATGGTCAGAACCGGAAGACGCCGTATCCCGCCTCGCTGAGCGGCGCATTAAGCGAAGCGGAGATTGCGATACCGAGCGCGTTGCGCGTGTCGACGGGATCAATGATGCCGTCGTCCCAGAGTTCAGACGTCGAGTAGAAGGCGGACAGCTGCTCCTGATAGGCTTTGCGGGTGTCTTCCCAGACCCGGTCGAGCTCGGCCCTGTCGATCTCGCCGCCGGCGCGCTTCATCTGGTTGAGTTTCACCTCGGTCAGCGTGTTGGCCGCCTGCTCGCCGCCCATCACGCCGATCTGGTGGTTGGGCCAGGCGAACAAGAGCCGGCCGTCGAAGGCGCGGCCGCACATTCCGTAGTTTCCTGCGCCGAACGAGCCGTTGCACATGATGGTGAACTTCGGCACGCCCGAGCAGCTTTGCGCCATGATCATCTTGGCGCCGTCCTTGGTGATGCCGCGCCGCTCGTATTCGCGCCCAATCATATAGCCGGTGATGTTCTGCAGGAACACGAGAGGCGTGTTGTTCTGGTTGCACAGCTCGATGAAATGGGCGCCCTTCAGCGAAGAATCGTTGAACAGCACGCCGTTGTTGGCGAGGATGCCGACCTTGAAGCCCCAGATGTTAGCGAAGCCGCACACCAGGGTGACGCCGTAATTTGGCTGGTATTCGTGGAAGCGGCTGCCGTCCACGATGCGCGCGACGATCTCGCGCATGTCGAAGTGCTTCTTGATGTCGTCAGGCAGGATTCCGTAGATCTCCTGCGGATCGTAGGCTGGATCCTCCGGGGCCTCGCGCTGGCAATCCCATTTGCGCGGCCGGTCCCACTGCGCGACGATCTCGCGTCCGATGTGGATCGCATCGTCCTCGCTTGAGGCGGCGTAGTCGCAGGTGCCGGAGACGCTCGTGTGCATGTCGGCGCCGCCGAGCTCCTCGACGGTCACCTCCTCGCCGGTAGCGGCGCGCACCAGCGGCGGCCCGCCGAGAAACACCGCGCCCGTGCCGCGCACAATCACGCTGTAATCGGAGAGGGCGGGAATATAGGCGCCGCCCGCGGTGCAATGGCCGAACACCAGCGCGAGCTGCTTGACGCCCATCTTGGAGAGGATCGACTGATTGCGGAAGATGCGGCCGGCCATGTACTTGTCGGGAAACACTTCGGATTGGAGCTGCAGAAAGCCGCCCGCCGAGTCGCAGAGGTGAACGACCGGCAGCCGGTTCTCCATCGCGATGTCGAGCGCGCGGACGATCTTCTTGGCCGTCAGCGGAAACCAGGCGCCGCCTTTGATGGTGGGATCGTCGGCGCGCACCAGCACCTCGCGTCCCGAGACGATGCCGATGCCGACGATCGAGCTCGCGGACGGGGATTCGCCTCGATAGGCCATGTTCGCCGCCAGCGACGACAATTCGAGGAAGGGCGTTCCTGGGTCGAGCAGCTTCTCGATCCGCTCGCGCGGCCGCATCTTGCCCTGGGTGGCCAGACGCTCGAGATCGCGCTGCGGGCGTTGACTGCGCGCGGCCTCCTGCTTCTCGCGAAAGGTTCGGGCAAGCGCCCGATTATGCGCGTCGTTGGCGCGAAACTCCGCGCCTGAGCTGCTAACCATGGACCGGATTCTGCGCATGCCCTCAGTCCCCAGCATTCAGCGCTTCGAGTCGAACGATGATCTCGTCCTTTTCGAAATGCTCGCCGGTGTCGTAGAGGAGCTCCGCAATCCGCCCGTCGCGCGGCGCGAGCAGGGCGGTCTGAAGCTTCATGCTCTCGATGGTGACGAGCGTCTCGCCGCGTATCACCTCGTCGCCGGGCTGCTTGTGGACGTGGACTACGCTCCCCGGCATCGGCGCTCTCACATGATCGAGGCCGCCGCCCTCGGCTTCGGCCTGCGAACGCGGATCGAGGATGGCGGCCTCGAAGGTGCGGCCGCCGATACGGATGATCTGCCGGTCATCGGCGTTGGCGCGCGCGAAATGCACGAGCGCGCCCGAAATCTCGATGGTCTGACGCCCATCTTCGAGCGTGCCGGCGAGCGACACCTCGTGGTCGCGCCCTTCGATCTTGACGGTCAGATGCGGCCGCCGGCTGATGATCTCGATCTCGTGGTTGCGTCCGTCGACGCTTACTTTGAAGCCCATCGTCAGTTTCTCCAGCGGCCGATGAGCGCGTGCGGCTCGGGCACGCCGAAAGCGACGTCGCGGAACTCTCGAAAGCCGAGCGCCGCGGCGATCAGCGCGGCGTGGAGCGTCGGCGTGTCGGGCTCTCCCGCCGCGAGGTCGGCGGCGTGCTCGGCGACGAAGCCAGTGTGAAGATCGCCTTTTCGAAAGGCCTCATGGTTCAGCACTCGCGCGAGGTAATCGATGTTCGTCGTGACGCCGAGCAGGGTGAGTTCGTGGAGGGCGGCGATCGAGCGGGCGATCGCCTCGTCCCGATCGGCCCCGTAGACGACGAGCTTGCCAAGCATCGGGTCGAAGTCGGCCGTGATCTTCTGTCCCGGATCCAGCGCGTTCTCGAAGCGGATGTACGGCGCCTCGGGCACGCCGAGATAGCGGATGCGGCCGGTCTCCGGCATGAAGTCGCGCGCCGGATCTTCCGCGCAGATACGGCATTCGATCGCGTGGCCGCGCTGGACGAGCCGATCCTGTTTGACCGGCAGGCCGCGCCCGGCGGCGACCTCGAGCTGGACGCGCACAAGGTCGAGGCCTGTGATCATTTCGGTGACGGGATGCTCGACCTGGAGGCGAGTGTTCATCTCCAGAAAGAAGAAGCGCCCATCGGCGCCGAGGATAAACTCGACGGTGCCGGCGTTCTTGTAGCGTGCTGCGGCGGCGAGGCGCACCGCCGACTGACAGATCCGCTCGCGCAAATCAGGGGCGAGGTTCGCCGCCGGGGCCTCCTCGATTATCTTCTGGAAACGGCGCTGCACCGAGCATTCGCGCTCGAAGAGATGGACCGCGCCGCCCTCGCCGTCGCCGACGATCTGCACTTCAATGTGTCGAGGCCGTTCGACATAGAGCTCGGCGTAGATGCGGCCGTCGCCGAAATAGCGCTGCGCCTCGCTCGAGGCGATGCGAGCGGCTTCCGCGAGTTCGCCGGCCGAGCGGACGATGCTCATGCCCTTGCCACCGCCGCCCGCCGCCGCTTTGATGAGGATGGGGAAGCCGATCGCCTGCGCCGCGGCGGCGAAGGCGGCCATGTCGCCGGTCGGCGTCACCGACGGCGCCACGGGCACGCCATGCGCTTCGGCGAACGTGCGGGCCGAGATCTTGTCGCCCATCAGTTCGATCGTGGCGGCGTCCGGACCGATGAAGGTGAGGCCAGCTTCCGCGGCCATCGCCGCGAAGCGTGCATTCTCCGAGAGGAAGCCGTAGCCGGGGTGGATTGCGTCGGCGCCGGTCTTCTTCGCCGCGGCCAGGATCTGCGCGGCGTCGAGATGCGCCGCGACAGGCGTTTCTCCGAAAATCTCGACGGCTTCGTCCGCCATGCGCACATGCCGCGCGCGCGCCTCGGCCTGATGATGGATGGCGACAGAAGCGATGCCGAGCGCCTGCAAGGTGCGCATAATGCGGCACGCGATTTCGCCGCGATTGGCGACGAGCACCTTGCGGATCGGCAACGGGACGGCCTCGGTCGCAAACTCGTGGGTCGTCATCGTGCTGCGCCTGCCAATTGACCGTCCGCGGTGAGCGTTTCGGTCCATCCCTCCAGCGGGCCGCCTGCCTCGAGCCACCGAGCTGGGACGGCGATCGGGAAATCCATGAGAACCTGGGCGAGCGCCTTGCCCTGCGGATCGTGGCGCAGCGACGCTGCGCCGCCGCCGCCGAGGCTCTGGTGCAGCAGGAAGTTCAAGCCGCCCAGGCCCGGCCAATTGAAGCGTTCGACCTCGCCGGCGGCGTAATGCCCGAAATAGGCGCGGACGTCGCCCGCCGTCAGCCCCTCGCGCAGGATGGGTAGGAACTCCGGCTTCCGCGCGAGGACCCCGATATTGGCTATGTCGCCCTTGTCGCCGCTGCGGCCATGCGCGAGCGCGATCAACGGCACATAAATGCGTGGACCCGCGTCGGCCACCGTGCTCTCTGCCGGCGCCGCTAGCGTCTCGCCCCTTGCGGATGCTGAATGGGAAGCGATTGGCCCATGCACGTGTCTCTCGCCGTCGAGCGAGATGGCAACGGCGACGTCGCTCTTGTCCGCGAGGAACGAGAACAGACGGACGACGAGCTGCGGCTCCGGACGTCCACCGGCAAAGCCGGTCAGACCCTGCGCCATCGCTGTGGCGGCGGGATAGATCTCTCGCGCGAAGATCTGCAGAGCCTCTTTCGATGCATGCCGGACGGCGATCTTCAAAATCACCTCGCGCGCACGGCGTGCCCGGCTCGCAGCGCCGTAGCTCGCTTCCGAGCCGAGAATCTCGGTCGAGGTCTCAAGAAAAGCGGCAAAGCCCGCCTGCCGAACGAGCCGCTGCGCGCGCGTAAGAATTGCCCGGCCGACGGCCTCGGCCTTCTCGACCGCTTCGCGCCCCGCGATCATCATGGTGACGGAGGCGCGATATCCGTCGGCGTAGGTCGCGCTGACTTTGTAGCTCGACGTCGGCGTACTGCCTCTCGCGCCACGGACGAGCACCCGATTCTCGCCGACCGCCTCGAGGCGCACTTGCGACCAGTCGCAGACGACGTCCGGTAGGATATAGGACGAGGGATCGCCGACCTCGTAAACGATCTGCTCGGCCACCGTCGCCGGCGTCACCCGACCGCGGGAGCGCTCCGGCTTCGTGACGACGAAGGCCCCGTCGGGGGCGCATTCGGCGATCGGAAAGCCCATGTCGTCCCAGTCGTCCGAGGACATCCGCCAATCGGTGACGATGCCACCGGTCGCCTGGGCGCCGCATTCGATCACATGGCCGGCGAGGCTGCCCTGGGAGAGGCGGTCGTAATCGGTCGGGCCCCATTTGAATTCGTGGATCAACGGCCCGAGAACGATCGCCGAATCGACACACCGTCCGGTGATGACGACGTCGGCGCCCATGTCGAGCGCTGCGGCGATGGGAAAAGCGCCGAGATAGGCGTTGACGCTGGCGAGCCGCTCGGGAAGTGGCGCGCCGGTAAACATCTCCCGCACGTCGCGCCGCTTGAAATCCTCGACCTTGCCGGAGAGGTCGTCGCCGAGCACCACGGCGACCTTGAGCGCGATCCCGGCCTCCCTGAATACCGCTTCGAGCGCCTTGCGGCACGCCTCGGGATCGACGCCGCCGGCGTTGGTGACGACCTTGATGCGCCGCTCGGCGATCTCGCGCGCCAGCGGCTTCATCACCATCGTCACAAAATCTGTGGCGTAGCCGAGGTCCGGGTTCTTCGCTTTCACGCGCGCCAGGATCGACATGGTGACCTCAGCGAGATAGTCCAGGACGAGGAAGTCGATCCTGCCCTCCTCGACGAGGCGCCGCGGTCCATCGGGGCTGTCGCCCCAGAAGCCGGCTCCGCAGCCAATGCGAATGACCTCCTTCATGACGCGCTCACTCTCCCGTCCAGGCCGGAGCGCGCTTTTCATTGAATGCAGCGAATCCCTCGCGCGCATCCCCGGTCCGCGCCATATTGGCAAGCATGAACTGCGCATATTCGAGCGAGGCGTCGACGCTCATTTCGCGAATTTTGGAGAGCGCCTGCTTTCCCAGGCGGACGCCGGTCGGCGACTTGCCCGCGACGCGTTCGATGAGCCAGGCCGTTTTGGCGTCGAGCTCAGCGGCGGGAACAGCGTAGTTCACGACACGCTCCCTGACGGCGTCGGCCGCGAGAATCGGCTCGCCCGTCAGGCACAGCTCCATCATCGTTCGATAGGAAAGAACGCGCAGCAGGTAGGGCAGGATCATCATCGGGAAGAGGCCAACCTTCACCTCCGGCACGCCGAGCAGCGCATCCTCGCGAGCGACGACGAGATCGCAGGCGCAAACGAGCCCGAAGCCGCCGGCAAGCGCGTGCCCGTTGACGCGCGCGATGAGGGGAAGCCGGCAGGAATCCATGCGTCGCAGCAGATGCGCGACGTAGTGGCGCGGGTCCGCGGCGTCGATCGCGAAGGGCGTGCCATCGGCGGCGGGCTGCAGATCGCCGCCCGCGCAAAAAGCCTTGTCCCCGGCGCCCGTGAGGACCACGGCGCGCACAGAGCGGTCGGCTTCCGCTTCATCGAGACCGGCCGCGATGCCCTGTGCGACCGCTTCGTTGAGGGCGTTGCGCCGCTCCTCCCGGTCGATCACGATCGTCAGGACGGCGCTGTCTCTTTGCAAGCGTACGGGATTTGTCACCGATCAATCCCCCCTTGTTTGTCGCCGCGCCGAACCGGTCCTTGTCCGCAATTAAATGATTTCAATTCATCAGTGAAGTCAACCCCTCATTTGCTCGAGCGCGGCGGGCGCGTTGCACGACACGCCGCCCGCTGAAAGGGTGGCATAGTGAGCGGCGTTGCGCAAAAAGAGAGATTGACATCGCCGGGTCGATCGTTGATGAAATGTGTTCATTATGGTCTGGGCCGGCGCGGCGAAGCGCTTCAGGCGAACCCGGGCATGTCCAGGCTTCCCAAGCGAAGCGTGCGGCCGAGGAGGAACGTTTGGCAT